>NZ_CP048835.1:0-5287500 GCF_005860785.2 Streptomyces sp. So13.3
TTCCGCGCCGCCGTCATCAGCAAGGCGCGGGTCAACATGCACCGCAAGCTCAACAACATGGTCAAGATGACCGGCCTGTACCCACTCGCCGTACTCTCCGACTGCGTCGTCTACCCCTCACCGGGCGAGAGCCCGCTGGACTTCCTCCCCTACGCGGCGTCCGGCAAGCCGCAGCCCGGCGGGTTCCGCCTCGGCGCTACGCCCGGCCTGGCGAAACTGGAGGGCGTCCAGTCGATGCTGTGGGCGGTCGAGCTGATGGAGAAGGGTCTGAACCCGGCCCGCCACATCAAGGGCGGCGACGCCGTCCTGGACGAAGGAGAGTAGGCCATGGGCGAGATCGAGGCCGCCATCGAGCGCGCCGACCGGGAAGCCTTCACCCGTCAGCCGCCCAAGACCCTTCCGGCCCGCATCAACTACCTGCTCAAACAGCTCGGAACCGCGAAGGCCGTCGCGCAGGAGCTCGGCATCACCGCCGACTCCGTCAACCGCTACCGGCGCGGCGCCCGCAAGAACCCACCCAAGGACATCGCCGCGAAGATCGACAACGCCGTACGTCAGCGATGGCAGCCCCAGGTCCGCAAGCGCCGGCAGCGGCAAGCCGCCGCCACGACTGGGGTCACGGTGGAGACGAGGGCACGGTTCGGGTACACGGCACCGGTCGGCACAACCGACGACGGAAGATTCCGGCGGCTCACCGTGCACCTCCCCCCGGCCTACGCACAACGCCTGTTCGACGCCCGCAACACAGGCGCCAGCGACCAGCAGATGCGGGGGATCATCGCCGAGGGATTCAAAGAGGTCTACTTCCAGGACGGCGGAGGCCGCGCCACAGGACTCTCCGACGTCACCCTCAACGACATCGACTACCTCGACCTCGACTACTGAGGCCGCGGAGTGACGCTGTGGCGTCGGCAGCGTGGGTGTGCCGAAGCACGATAGGTGTCACCAAGGCAGGCGTGTTGTCACTCGGGGACTTCGGTCGGCTCCTGCAGGGGGGTGGGCCGGAGTCCGCCTGCGCAGGCCAGCACTTCCGTCGCTGAAGAGTTCAGGAAGATCGTGAACACGGACGATCTGTCCACGGAGTCGATGGATCCGGTACGAAGCGGCTCTTCCCCAGCCTGCCGGAGGATGTCGACAGAGGCGGCAAGGCCCTCAATTGTGTGGCCGCGCCGAGCGGCCGTGCGCACTCGAATCGCGAACACACCCGCGTGCCGGTTGGCGGGGACCAGACCGTCCGAGACATCGAAGGCGCCACCGCCAATCAAGGCGTCACGGGCAGGTCCGCATGCCGGGGTCTGTTCGCGAAGCATGGCGATGAGTTCCTCGCGAGGCAGGCTGCGCGCCGGTACCCGTACGACCCACTCATCGACCTCGTGTGACAACTGCAGTGCCTCTCTGGTGACAGTCCGACTGCTTCGATCTGCTCCCTTCGCAGGCTATCCGGTGCCGACGGTGACAACTACTGAACTTCGGCACAGTGGGACGTAGCTCTTCAGTTGGCGAATGAGCGCGAAACTTGGCGAGCTGAGCGTTCACGGTCGCGGCTGGCATGATCGACGGGTGATAGATGTTCGCTTGCCCGCGTGCCGGGGATCGGTGCGGCTGTTCGACCGGGGTGGATTGTGATGGCCTGGTGGCTCCGTCGGCGGTCGGAGCCCGTCGAGGAGTTGGTGTCGGGCCGGCTGCCGGTCGGCAGCGCCGAGATGCCATCGGACGAGGAGCTGGCCGACCTGAGGGTTGCGGCAGAGGTGGGCGATGATGTGGCCATGGTGAGCCTGGCGGCGGCCCTGCATCTGCAGGGCGACCGGGTCGGCGCGCTGCACTGGTGGGACCGGGCATGGGCGGCCGGAAACGTGGTTGCCGGCTACAACCTGGGCATGTTGCACGCGGCCGCCGGTGACGCGAACCGCGCGCAGGTGGCCTGGGAGAAGGCGGCGGCGTTCGGCGACCCGGACGCCATGCTGGGCCTGGTCAAGCAGGCGTTCGGCCGTGGCGACGCGGTCGGCGTCGAGCGCTGGGCGCCAGTGATCCTCGCGCAGGACGAGGCGTTCCCGATCACTGCGCTGGGCGTGGCCTTCCGGGATGGTGGCGACCTGGCGCGGGCCATGCAGGCGTTCCTACGCGCCGAGCAGCTGGGCGACGGGTATGCAATGGAGTACCGGGCCCGGATCCTGGCTGCTCAGGGGCAGCACGAGGAGGCTGACACGTTGCGAGCACGGGCAGCGGCGGCCGAGCGGATGCTCTGAGGCGTAGACGTGCGGCGAGCCGGCTCCGACATGCCTCCGCGCGGCCGGCCCAGCAGATGCTCAACTCGCCAACTGAAGCGCGCAGTCACACAGCGGTAGCTGAAGTCGGATACCGCGGCCATGAGTACGCGGAAACAGGTCGGGGCGGAGCAGAAATGTGGGACCTCTGGAGCAGTAGGTAGTCGACACGGGCATCGGGAGGGGTCTTGGGCGAGATCGACGAAGGATTAGAGCGGGTCTTGCGTACCCGGCCACTGCCAGTCAGTGTCAGTGCCCGCCTGGGCTTCCTGCTCAGAGCGGAGAAGGGATCCACGAAGAGGCTGGCTCCTGTTCTGGGGGTCTCGCAGCGTACGGTGCAGCGGTGGGTCACCTCCGGCCCGGGGAGGCGCCAGCCGGGCCCTGTGCAAGCGCAGGTAATCGAGGATGTCGTCCGAGCGCGATGGCAGCCCCGGATTCGCGAGCGGTTGCGTGCGGATGCCGAGGCCCGCGGCTTCTGTCTGCATACCCGGGCGCGGTTCGGGTTCGCGTCCGCAGTCGGCTCCTCCGATGATCCGCGTCGGCGGCTGATCACCCAGCGGCTGTCTGGCGCGGTCGCGCGGGAGCTGTTCGCCGCCCGGGACGCCGGTGCCGGCGAGGCGCAGCAGATGGTCATCCTGGCCCGCTCGCTGGGGCATGCGTACTTCCGTGACGGAGGAGGGCGCGCCCACGGGCTCCAGGTGGCCTTCTCGGATGTCGAGTTCGCCGACTTCACCATCGGGTGACCGGGGCGGTGGTCGAGGAGGTCGGGTCCGCCGCAGGCTGTGTGCGGATCTATTGGTCTACCGGCGCGGTCGGGACGGCTTTCCGGGCCGGGACAGCAGGGTCTCATAGCGCTCGGCCTGCCCGCGTTCCGCCCAGTCCCACATGACGCCGCTGGTGACGGTCGGCTGCGGGAGCGGGGGCTGGGGTGGGCGCAGTCTGGCGTTCTCGGCCAGAGCCAGGATGTGGGGGCGTTCGTCCTGGCGGGCCAGCAGCTCTTGGCTGTCGGTGAGAGCAGCGAAGGATGCCGCAGCGCTCAGGAACGGGCGGGCCCATGCCGGGATCGGGTGGGAGGCGCAGCCGTCGGTGTAGCGGGCGGGGTCGTGGAAGGCGAGGGTGGCCGCGTCGGGGCCGAGGTCTTCGGCGCGGACGGTGAGGAGTTGCTGGAACGACGCGCGGGTGAGCAGCGTGGTGGCAAGGGCGGCGGCCAGCCGGGGGTGGGCGGTTGCCTGGCGGATTCTGCGGGTGATCTCGCGTACGGCTGCCTCGGTGAGGGAGCGTGGGGGCGGCCGGTGGCGCCAGTCGATCGGTGCCGGCGTGCACGGGCCGGTGCAGGACTGGGTGCTGTCGTAGGAGACGAGGCGGTCCAGGGCGGGGATGGTCATCCAGCGGACCGCAGACGCGGTCGGGGTCTGCGCGGAGAGCTGGGTGCCAGTTGCTGCGGGTGTGCCGCCGTAGTAGTGGCTGCGGGCGGTATCCAGGTCGCTGGTGACGGTGTGGGGCACGGGGTGCAGGGCCCGGTGGAGCGCGATGGTCAGGTGGGGGCGGTGGCAGACCAGGGTCAGGGGGATGCTGGTGGTGTCGCGTAGGTGCAGGAGGCGATCGAGGCGGCGTGTGGTGAGCCGGTGGGCGCGCAGGACGGTGAGCCGGGCGGCAGGCAGGGCGGCGATCCAGGCGGTGGCGGCCTCCCACGCGGGCTGTCGGCCTGCAGGGAAGCGGCCTGGCAGTAACGGCGGTTTGCCCAGGGCTGCGAGGAGGTCGTGGGCGAGAGCGGTGTCGCTGGTGGTGCCCGGTCCGGGGTGCAGCGTGATCCGGCCGACGGCAGGATCGTGGGCTGCCAGGGCGGTGTGAGTGTGGGCGACGTCGTCGTACCGGTCCATGACCAGGGCGACGGGCGGCGGGGCTCGGCGGGTGGCGTTCATGCGAGGCGGCTGAAGGCCCAGCGCAGCAGTTCCTGATCCACCACGGAGCGTCCCGTGCGGGCCAGGGCGGTACGGGCATGGGCGGTCAGTTGCGCCCACGCGCGGAAGTTGCCGTGCGCGGCGTGCTGGTCGGCGAAGGCGATGTCGTCGGGGTCGGCGTCGGCCCAGACCGGGTGGAACAGCGGAATCACCTCAAGGACCTCGGCGGGGGTGAGGCGGGTGAAGTGCTGCCAGATGAAGACGCGGGAGGACAGCATCGGCTCGCGACGCAGCACGGTGTGGCAGCCCGCACCACCGACGAAGATGATCGCGAGCTGGGTTGCGGGTTCGTCCCACAGGTAGCGGAAATATTCGAACGCCTCCCCGTTGAGCCACTGCGCCTCGTCCACCAGGAACGTGCGGGGGCGTTCGGCCAGCGCGGTCTTCAGCAGCCGGTCGAACTCGCTCGGGTGGCGCGGTGGTTCACCGGCCAGATCGAGCGCGGTGAACAGTTCGTAGCGCACCGCGCGGGCCGTGGGCCGGGCCCGGAAGGTGATCTTGCGGACGTCCTCGCCGGGTTCGAGTTCGCGCAGGCAGGTGTTGACGGCAAGGGTCTTGCCGAAGCCGGCACCGCCGTGGATGCACATCATGGCCCGCGCGGCGACGGTGTCGGTGATGTTCTCCCGGGCAGTGAGCAGGGCGCGGGTGGTGACCACGGAGGCGTCGGGCAGGTCGACGTACTGGTAGGTGGCCGCGGTCACGGGGCGTCTCCGGTGCGATGGGGCGGATGGGCGGGCGGACCATCGGGGGCGGGATCGGGGTCGGTTGTGGTCGCCGCGGGCAGCCCCGGCGCGGCGCGGGTGGCGAGAGATGGCGGGGTCCGCCAGTCGAGCGGCGGCGCAGCGGGCGGGATCAGATCAGGCAGCGCCAGCTGCGACAGGTCCGACTCGGTGGCCTGAGCGAGCTGTCGACTGGCCTCGGCGGCGCTGAGGGTGCCCAGACGCCGGGGCGGCCCGGGTTCGGTGGCGGCGGCGTAGCGCTCGCGCTGGGATGCTTCGAGGTCTTTCCTCAGACGACGGGTGCGCGCGGCCCGCACCCGGCGTACGGCGCTGACCTGCTCCTCGGTGGCCTGGTCGGCCAGGTCTGCGGGGCCGAGGTAGCGGCCGGTGACGGGGTCGAAGATCTCGATGCGGTGGTCGTGGTGGGGCATGTAGCGCACCTGGACCCGGATGCCGGTCTTGCCGGTCATCCACGCGGCGACATAGTCGCGTGTGCGGAAGCGGATCCCGCGCGTGGTGAGTGTGCGGGTGCCGGCGTCCTCCAGGGTGAAAGTCCACACATCGGTGGCCGGCACGTCCCGCAGTGGAGTGGGATCGGCCTGCCACGCCTCCAACGGGGTCTTCCCGCCCAACGGCGCCGGCCGGTGGGAGGTGTTCCACCACTGCACCCACTCCAGCAGCCGGGCGGTGAACTCCTCGAAGCCCAGCAGAATCTCGTCCCTGGGCCGGGAGGGGCGTTTGCCGGGGCGGGGCTGGCGGGCGTAGCCGGGCAGCGCGGCCAGGAACATGCTTTCCACTGCCCGGTTGAGGCCCTCGACGGTGCCCTTGAGGTGCGGGGTGTAGGCGGGCAGGTCCTCCACGCCCACGTCCAGGAGGTCGAGGGCAGTCATCACCATGGCGGACAGGAAGTCTTTGCCGCGGTCCATGCGGACCTTTTCCGGCCGCCCGCCGAACGGACCGTAAGGGTCCTCGCGCAGCACCGCGGAGCGCAAGGCGGCCAGCACCGATTCCCGCGACGGATACCCCGGGCTCACCGCCAGCCCGGTGATCGCGTTCGTCGCGCAGTCGGTGAACCACGTGATCCAGGGCCGCCGCGCGGTCCCCTCCACATCGACCAGCAACGGGGCCTGGACGTGGTCGGTCTCCCACACCTGGTTGCGCCAGCCCCGCGGCCGGGACAGGAACACATCGTGCTTACGCGCCGCCCGCTCGCCACCCGCAAGCCCGGCCCGCTCCCCCGGATCCAAATCCCGCTGGAGCGCCCGGTGCAGTGTCGTCAGCGACGGCACGCAACCGGGCGGGGACTGCCGGGCGGCCCGTGCGGTGAGCTCGCGGTGGACCGCAGCCACGTTCCCCTTCCACAGGGCCAGCAGCCCACGAACCTCGGGCGTGATAGTGAACCTCTCCCCCGACTGGGCACGGGCGCCCGGCTCAACGGCCGCGGCCTCGTCGCGCCCGGCAGCGGCCAACCACCGCCACACGGTGCGCTCGCTCACCCCCAGCGCGTCCGCAGCCACGCGCACGTGGCCGGCCGTCAGTGCGCCCGAAGCACGCAGAGCAAGCAGCCGCCGCACCGCCGGGCCCCGCAGCGCTGTCCTCGACGCCGCCGGCAGTCCACCGCCGGTGGTCGCACGGGCGGCGTCACCGGTCTCCCCCGCGCCCGCTCCCCCGTGCGATACGGTTCGGGCCACGTCGGCCGCCACCGGTGGTGGAAGCGGTCCGCTCACTGTGGCGGCGCGATCCGCTGGAACAGCCGCCGCAGCAACGCCCGGTCCACGGCCGCATCGGCGACGGTGAGCAGTGCGTTCTGCAGATGCGTGGTCAAAGCGGCCCACGTGCGGAACGTGCCGTGCGCGCATGAGCGGTCGATCCACGCCAGATCAGCGGCCGCCACGGTGCCCCACAGCGGATGGAAACCGGTCACCGCGGTCGCCGCCTGCGCTCCGGTCAGACGCGGAACCTCCTGCCATGCGCCGACCCGGGACGCCAACTGTGGCAGTCGGGCCAGCGCCCGCTCACTGCCCGCCCCGCACAGCACCAGGGTGATCCGTGTGCCGGGGTGGTCCCACAGGCTCTGCACATACTCCAGGCACGGTCCCGGCAGTCGCTGCGCCTCGTCGAGCACCAGCACCCGCGCCTGTCCCAACGCCTCCGCGACCGCGGCATCCGCCAGCGCCGAGGTGTGCGGGAACCGGCCCGGCAGTCCCAACGCTTCGAACACCGCCCGTCTCATGCCGGCCACCGACGGGCGCACCGGTACCGGCACCCACGTCGCCTTCCAGCCCGCGGGCGGCTCGGCGAGCGCCATCCGCACGGCCGCGGTCTTGCCCCGGCCCGGGTCGCCGAACACGCACACGGCGCCCTCGGCCGCCATCGCCTGCCCGATCGCCTCAGCCACCGCCCGCACCGGCGGCGTCCCGCCACCGGGCCCCGGCCCAGCACCACCACCACCCCGCCACCACCACCGCCCCCCCCCGACGCCCGGCCCGCGGGCGGCGCGCGACGCCAGTTCGGCCGACGGCGCGCAGCACCATCCGGTGCGGCGCTCCCACCGCTCGCCGCCAGGGCGAGGTCGGCCAGCGCCTGCCGCATGTCCCCTTCCTCCCGGGCACGCCTCACCAACGCCCGGTCCGGCAACACCCGGCCGGCCTCCACGTCCCGGCGCACCACCCGGTACAGCGAGGCAAGCGACGGCACCTCACACCCGTCCGCAGCGCCCTTGAGATGCCGGTGCAGTACCGCCACGTTCCCGCCCGCCTGTGCCAACACCTCCCAGTCCCGATCGGACAACTCAAGGCGCGGCCGCGGCCTGCGCTCCACACGGCCCTCGGTCCGCGCCGCCTCCAGCCACCGCCATACCGTCCGCACGTTCACCCCGCCGACCTGGGCCCCCGCACGCACATGCGCCGACGTCAACGCCCCGGCCGCGTCCAGCTCCAGCAGCCGCGCCACCAGCACCGGCCTGGCCACCCCTAACCCGGCAGCCACCTCACCCCATCCGCCCCGCTCCCCCACCAACCAACCCTCCCGCCCGCGGACACCGACACCGACCACGGTGCAGGCCGCACACCCCCCGGACGATCAGAAGTGCCGTTCCCATGACAGCGGAGCAGGGCACGGTGTACCACCCCATGACACCAAAACCCACCGCATGTACCGCCCCGCGTCAGCGAACCAAACCACCACACCCACCGCTACCAGCACAAAGACCAGCATCTGACGTGCCGTCACTGACACCACCCCACTGACACCAAAGCGGCACATCGCAGTCCGCCCCGGCGAGCGCGTGGTTGCGCGGTCGGACGGCAAGGGCGGCTTGATCCTGGGCGTGGAGAAGATCCAGGGCCGCGAGTTCGCCGCGAGCGCGGGGTGCAGCGGCTACGTGCTGGATGCCCGGCTGCTGATGGACGTACTCGGCAGCCTCAAGATGCCCGGCTCCTGGTTCCAGGTCTGGTGCAAGCAGGTGGCGCTGCAGAACGCGAACCGCGCCGACGACCAGCTCCGGGAAGCCGCCCGCGGCTTCGTGAAGACCAACCAGCGCGACCTCCAGGCCCGGTGCAACCTGTCGGCGGCCTCCGTGAACGAGGCCAGCCAGTTCTTCACGCACATCGGCTGGCAGCGCACCGCCAAGCGCGGCATCCTCCAGCTGAACCCGTGGCTGACGGTGGCCGGCACCTCCGGCGAGCAGGAGAAGTGGCAGGCGCTCTGGAACGGGGCCAAGGGCCCGGCCTGCGTCATCCCGCACGCCGACTACCCCACCGAGTGGCGTCAGCTGCGCGAGGCCGAGAAGAAGGCCGCCGAGTCCGCCCGCCGCAAGGAGAAGGTCGTCACCCTGCGGCAGCGGCGTCCCGTACGCAAGGCGAGCGCATGACCTCGCCCGGCATATCCTCGGTACAGCGTCCCGACCTGATCGGAAGTGGTGAGGCTCCGTGAGCAGCTTTTACGTACCCAGCCCTCCCACGGAGGCCCCCGTCACGATCCCCCGTGACGTCCTGCGCCTCCTGGCCCTGGTCGACGTCTCCACCGCCGGCCGCCGCGTCCTGGACCAGCTGCTGTACCTCAGCGACCCGGATACCGGCACCGCTTCGATCAGCCAGAACGAGATGTGCACCGAGCTAGGCGCGAGCAAGCCGACCGTGAACCGCGGCTTCAAGGAACTCCGCGAGTGCGGACTCGCCTGGAGCCTCGAGGATGGCCTCTACCAGCTCCACCCGCTGCTGACCGGCGGCGCGGTCTCCTCCCCCGTCATGAAGGTCCCGGAGATCAAGGCCGCCGAACCCGGCCGCTTCACCGAACAGCGACGGGCCCGCTTCGCCGCCCAGATGGCCAACCTCGCCCCCACCGGCTGAGCACCCTACCGCGGCCCTCGTAGGCCGCCCAGCGGGCTCCTGGCCCCGCGAAGACCCCAAGGCGCCGCACTCTCCGTGCGGCGCCTTCTTCGTGCCCGCCCGCACCTGAGCCGGTAGCACTAGGTAAACCGGTTTGTTCTGGAGGAGCAGAACAAACGCGAGGCGCTCCACCACGCTGCCCGGCCACGAGACGCGGCCGAGCGGTAGCACCAGGTGAACCGGTTTGTTCTGGAGGAGCAGAACAATCAGCGGCCTCTCGGACCGAGGGCAATGTATGCGCCAACTGCGCATGGATCTCCTGCGTAACATCACAGCTCCGCTATGTTCCGCAGCCGCCGAAACGGGTCCGAGGTACTGCCCCCTGGCCCCGGAGCAGCAGGCACCGGCCAGAAGCAGCACGGCCCGAGCAGCGTGCAGGGGCTGGCCGTGCTGCAACGGCCGGGGCCGGCCTGCTACCCGTGCAGCACCCGTGTGCCGCCTGACCCAGGCAAATGCTGCGCTGCACCCACGACACCACCGTGCTGCAACCCGACAACCACCACCAGGACCACGAGCAGTAACCCGCCAACCACCGCCACCACCCCCGCTACCCATCGAGCAGCAGCCCGCTCCACACCACCGCGAGCAGCACAGCCAGGAGCAGCGGCACCCCGGTGCCGAAGGCCATCGCCTCACACCTCGCACCCTCACAGCGCGCCTCGCCAACCTGGGGAAACGGGCTGTGTGCCACACAGGACCGCCGGGGTGAGCGGTCTACAGGACGGTGCCGTACAGGGCGCGGCGGTCACCGGACATCGCGTAACGGCGGGCGGCGAGGCCGTTGTCGAGGGTCTCGCCGATCTGCTCGCACAGCGGGGTGAGGACGTCGGCCGCGACGGTGTCGGAGAGGTACGCCGGGGCGACTTCGAGCATCAGCTCCCCGAGCTGGTGGGTGGTGGCGGCGAGGTCGTCGACGACGAGGCGCAGCTCGGTGAGTGCGGGATCCGCCGGCGGACCGGCGGGCGGCGGGGGCGGTGCGGATGTTGCGGACGGACTGGTGGACCACGGCGCGCACGGTGGGCTCATCGAGCACCTGAAGGCCGGTGCGGGCGAGCGTAGCGAGGCGGCGGGTGATTTCAAGCTCCGCGACGTCGCCGGTACTGCCGGAGATGGCGATCAGGGCGCGTTGGGACAGGTCGTAGTCGAGCGCGGCCGCGGCGGCCGGTTCGCTGTCTCGCGTGCGGGACGTTCTGGGGTCGGCGGTGTGGCTTTGTCCACGAGAACGGGCAGCGTTTTGACACCAGGACGGACTGAGCTCAGGGGCTCTGGCGAGCCGGGAATGTTCACGAGATGGGACAGCACCGAGAGTTCAGGCGGTACTCACCGGGGGACGGTCTGGGTGACGCGCCACAGCCTCCGGGGGAGGCCGCCTTCCTCGAACGCGGCGACCTCATCCAGAGTCCAGCTCTTGGCGAGGTCGTCCACCAGGTCGCGGGGGAAGAAGTGGACGGCGAAGCCGCCGTGCTCCCAAATGTCGTCTCCGTGCCCGGTACCGGCCTGGTAGTGGGCATCCCCGGTGTGACGGACGGTGTAGACGAAGGCTCCGCCCGGCCGCAGCACCCGCCGCACCTCGGCGACCAGGGCGTGGATCTCCTGGGTGGACAGCGCCATGCAGAGCAGCATGTGCGCGAACACGGCATCCACCGAGGCGTCCGCGAGCGGCAGAGGCTGGCGGACGTCGTGAACCGCCGTGGTGGCCCGCCCGGCCACGCCCTGGGCTGCGGCGGCCTCACACAGCTGATCCAGACCCACCGGACTGAAGTCGGTGGCCATCACGGAGAAACCCTCGCGGGCGAAGTACAGCGCGTCACGGCCATGGCCGGCACCCAGCTCCAGTACCTGGCGGGCACCGGCGGCCCGGAAGACCGCAGCGGCACGGACCGCCGGCTCGGACGGCTCCTCGCCGTACATGCCGGGATGCTCGCCATAGATCTGCTGCCAGTGCGCGCGCTGAACCTCAGCCAGCCCCTGCTCCGATTCCGACACGCTGACGCCCTCCTCGCCGGGTCGGCATCGAACAACCGGCCCCCGTCAGGCCACCCTAAAGGGACCCCACCTCGTCGCCTCGCCTGCCCGCTGCACCAAAGACAGACGGTGCTGTCGATTCTCGTGAACATCGACTTCGACCCGAACCGGGTGCCTTCCGAAGCCCTGAACAATCGCTGCCGGAAATCGTGAACAAAGCCAGCGGTGACGGCGTCGTGGATCGCGGTCAGGGCGTGGCGACGTCGAGCAGCCGGTACGCCTGGGCGCGGCTGATGCTGAACTCCGCGCCGCAGTAGGATTCCCAGCTGCTGTGCCCGTGGGGAAGCCAGATGCGGGCGGCGTGCGCGGCGCGAACCCGGGTGGCGAGCACCGCCACGGAGCGTCGGACGTCGTCCATCGCCTCGCGCAGCCCGGCCGTCATCTCGCGGGTGCCGGCCACGGTCAGTGTCGCCCGCGCCGGTTCGGGGACATGTCCGTGATGCTGCTCGTGCTCGCCCATGTCCTCATCGTCCTCCGCGCTGGCGGGCCAAGGCCAGGGCGCACGGAAGCGAGGCGCAAGCCTCGTCTCACAGTCGGCGGCGTTCCGGGAGCGCCTACAGTTCGGAGTAGGACATCCTGGCGGTCTCCTGTTCGCCCTCTGGCGCGTGAGGGCCCGGCGTTGGGAAGACCTTGGCGGGGTTCACCCGCCGGGACGCGATCTGGAGTATGTGAGGGGGTGGCGAGTTGCGCCTGGTCAATGTTGGCAGGGCTCTGCTCATGGCCGTATGGATCGACGCCCTGAACGTATGGGAGAGCGGCGTTCACGCGCGAGGTCTGGTGATCGGGGGAGTCGGTACGTTCATCTTGGGACTCCTGATGTTCGAAGGTCTCGAGTGGCGGGACCGCCGTCGAGAGACCAGCAAATCGGGCCCGCCGCCGCCACTGCCCCCGGTCGGCTCAAGGTCCGGCCAGGCCAACGGCGTTGGCGGCAGCAGCACGAAGGCGGATGGCTAGCCGCGGGCGGACACGGTCGCAGTTGCTGGAAATCGTGGCAGGTCGTTGCGGTGGCGCATGCTGTGGCCGCTGGTCGTCGCCCGGACACCTGCCGGCGCTCCACGGTTGCCGCCGCACCAGTGGGTACAGCCGGCTACCTCTGAAGCGGACGGCCACTCTCACCTTCATCGATGACCAAACACACTCTGACCTGGAATGACATCAGCCGTCCTGGCGGCGCGTCCCACGGCGCCGCAGACTCGCACGCGTCAGTTGCGAGATCGTAGTGATCTGCAAAATGAGGGCCCAAGCTATCCACCAGGCGGACCCTCCGGAGAGAGTCGCCTGGATTGCAGCAGTTAGCAGCATGACGCTAACCAGGACCGCCACAGTCGAGGTCAGCAAGCTGAAGCGATCACTCACGCGTGCACTATCGCTGAACATGCACCTACTTGCCTAGCTAGTGAGTTGTCGCGGGCGAGAATGGTCTGGGCCTCGCCAGGAAGTGGTTCACCGCTGGCGTCACGCTGGAGCTGTCGTTCATCTGGATCGCGTCCAGGTCGGTCAGTGTGCGGTTCACGCCGCTTCGCTCCGCACCAGCACTGCTGACGTGTGCGCCGCGCCGCGCGTGGTCATGGTGCCGATGCGGTGTTCAGGCGGGTTGGTCGTCGTAGAACAGCGCGCGGTCCAGACCGAGTGCGCGGAGGTTGGCGCGCAGAGGTGGGTTGGCGCGATGGACGATGAGGGTGGTGCCGTGTTCGCGGGCGGCTGCCATGAGAGGGAAGAACAGCGAGCCAGCCGCCGTCCCCAGAGCCGAGATTTCCGCGAAGTCCAGATGCGCCTCGTCGGGTGATGCCTGCAGGAGTTGGGCCAGGAGTTGTCCGATCGGTGGGGCGTTGTCGTGGCTGATGTCGCCGTGCAGGCTCACCACGACGCGCTCGTGGTCATTGCGGTGGATGTGCACGTTGCGGCGCAGGGCACGTGCTGCGCGCCATGCTTTCCATCCTCGTTCCGGCATCGAGGTCTCTCCCTTGGCTATGTCGGATTGCACTGACCTGGGCCCGGTCAGGGCCGTGGACGGGCGGACCCGGGTTGTACGGCGCTGGCGATGGCGGTGAGGGTCAGGGCCACAAGGACCATGGCTATGCCCGCGCCGGTGCAGAAGATCAGGACGCGGTCGCTGACATGGGCCAGTCGCGGGAGGGTGTTGATGGCCACGACGCCGTAGTACAGCAGCGCACACACCCCCAGCATCCGGCGGTGGGTGAAACGCGGTGCCAGCCGCGGCAGCGGGACGCCGAGGAGCAGCAGGATGCCCAGGGGCAGCAGGACGGCACTGCTGATGGCCAAGGCTGTCCAGTTGATGGTGGGGTTCATCGGGGGCCTGTCGTGGATGCGATCTGATGACGGGGTGCCGGCCGGAGTAGCGCGGTGGCTGCCCTTGAGGTCGCGGGCAGGGGTTCAGGCGAGGGCGAAGTAGCGGAGCCATATGTAGAGGGCGGAGACGGTGATGGTGACGGCGGCGACGGGGGCGCCGTAGCGGGTGAAGGTCCAAAAGCTGATGGGGGTGCGGTTGCGCTCGGCGATGCCTAGGACGACGACGTTGGCGGAGGCGCCGATGGCGGTGGCGTTGCCGCCCAGGTCGGCGCCTGCGGCCAGAGCCCACCACAGGACCGGTCCGTGGGGGTCGCCGACGCTGTGGACCAGGTCGGCGGTGATGGGGGCCATGGTTGCGACGTAGGGGATGTTGTCGACGATGCCGGACAGGATCGCGGAGGCGCCGAGGAGCAGCATGGTGGCGCCCAGCGGGTTGCCGCCGGTGGCGTCGGCCAGTGCGGTGGAGACTTCGGTGATGACGCCGGTTTCGATCAGGGCGCCGACCATGATGAACAGGCCGGCGAAGAAGGCCAGGGTGGGCCATTCCACGTCCGCCAGGACGTCGTTGGTCTTGACCGGGCTGATGGCGACCAGCAGTCCGGCGCCGAGCAGGGCCACGACGCTGGGCTCGTAGTGCAGCACCGGGTGCAGCACGAACGCGGCCACCACCAGGCCGAGCACGATCAGGCCCTGGGCGAGCAGCCGGCGGTCGCGGATCGCTTCGCGTTCGCTGAGCGCCATCACCTCGGCGGCGCGGTGTTCGTCGTAGACGAATGCCGTGCGGAACATGAACCGGCACATGCCCACCAGCACGGCGGTCAGGATCACGGCCAGCGGGGCGAGGTGGACGAGGAAGTCGTTGAAGTTCAGGCCCGCCCGGCTGGCGATGATGATGTTGGGCGGATCACCGACCAGGGTGGCGATGCCGCCGATGTTGGAGGCCAGCACCTCGGCGATCAGGAACGGGGCGACAGGAAGGTTCAAGCGTTCGCACACCAACAGCGTGACCGGGGCGACCAGCAGCACCGTGGTGACGTTGTCCAGTAGCGCGGACGCCACCGCGGTGATGACCACCAGCATCACCATCACCCGGAAGGGCTTGGCGCGGGCGCGTTTGACCGCCCAGATCGCCAGAAACTCGAACAGTCCCGTGCGGCGCAGCACACCGACGATCATCATCATGCCCAGCAGCAGGAAGATGACGTTCCAGTCGATACCGGAACCGGTGGAGAAGAACGCGGCGTCCGCGTCCGTGGCGCGCAACGCGAGCATCAGCGCGGCGCCGCCCAACGCGGCTGCGACCCGGTGCACCCATTCGGTGATGATCAGAACGTAGGCGCCGGCGAAGACCGCCAGGGCTGCCCAGGCGTGCCAGTTGTTCATACCGCACCCAACAGACGCTCGAGGAGACGGGAGGCGGTGATGACCCCCAGCAGATGGTCCCGCCCCTGGCCCTTGGCGGCGCGCTCGACGACGGCCACCAGCGGGCTGCGGGAGGTCGCCATCAGAGCGGCGACCTCCACCGCCGTGTCCTCGGCGTCAGCGACCGGCGGGAATGTGGCGCCCGTGGGCAGCACCTGGCCGACCGTGCGACCGGCCAGCGCCTGGCACAGCCGGTCGGCGTGGGCCTCATCGATCACGGCCGCCAAGGCGGGGTCTTCCAGCACGTAGTTCGGCACCAGCAGGCGGACCAGTTGCGAGGCGGGCAGGATCGCACCGGGCATCCCGTTGCTGTCCAGCACCAGTACCGCCGGCAGGCGTTCTTCGGCCAGCAGTCGTGCAGCGGCCAGCGCGTCGTCGCCGACCCCGACGCTGGGGTACGGCTCGGCCAGATCACGTGCGCGCACGTCGGAGCTCCTTGCTCTTGAGATCGGTGTCGTCCTGTGCACCGGATTCCGGGCCGGCGGCCGTCCCCGGAACCTGTGGCTGTGGGTCGCGGCCCTCCACGACATCGGCCGTGGTGTCGTCCTCGTCGTCCGGGATGCCGATCAGGTCGTCGACGTGGAAGACGCGGGCGATGGGGACATCACTGCTGGAGTGCACCGCGATACACACCGCGATCAGCGTGTACGCCTGCTCGCCCTCGGGAATGCCCGCCTGCAGCACCAGCAGCCCGTAGACCACCGAAGCGAAGCCCTTGGGGCCGAACCAGGCCGCCACCCACCGCTCCCGGCGATCGATACCCGTGCCCAGCAGGGAGATCAGCAGCGAGGCCGGGCGAACCAGCACGATCGCCAAAACCACCACCACATACCCGCCCACCGACAGCCCCCCGAACAAAGCCGGAGTCAGCAGCGCCCCGAAGACCAGCAGCGCGGCGAACTTGCTCAACTCCGCCAACGCCTCGCCCAGCAGCTCAAAAGCGTGGGCGCTCTGCGGAGCGCACGAGGCCAGCACCGCCCCGGCAGCGAAAGCCGCCAGGTAGGGGTTGGCGCCGGTCAGGTGACAGGCCGCATACAGCACGATGCCGACCGCGAGCGGCCCCAGCGGCTGCAGACGCGGCTCCGCACCCAGCCCCGGAAGCCGCACCACGGCCGTGACCAGCAACGGCACCACCACACCCAGCGCGAGACCGCCGGCCAGCTCCAGGCCCACCACGCCCAACGAACCGTTGCCTTCGGCGTGCAACGGGCCGGCGGCGGTGATCAGGACCAGGACCACCGGAAGCGCCAGCCCGTCATTGAGCCCCGACTCGACGTTCAGCAACTGCCGCAGCCGGGCCGGCACCTCTTTGCGGCCCACGATCGCCGAGGCGAACACCGGATCGGTCGGTGACAGCACCGCACCCACCAACAACGACGTCGTCCAGTCCAGCCCCACCAGATAGTGCGTCAGCACGGCCACACCCGCGAATGCCAACGGCATCCCGATACCCAAGGCACGCGCGGGGGTGCGCCACGCGCTGCGCAGGCTGGGGAAGGAGACGTGCATGCCGTCGGTGAACAGCACCGTGAACAGCGCCAGGTCCGCGGTCGCGGTCACCAAGGGGCTGTCCGGGGTGATGTGAACCAAGCCCAGCGCACCGTCACCGACAGCGGCGCCGGCGAGCAGGAACAGCAAGGACGTGGAGAGAACGGAGCGGGCGGCAAGGCCGGACACCAGTACCGCTATCAGCAGGGCGACACCGAACACCGCGACAAGTACCACAGGAAGCTCCCTGGATCGGCAGAAGGATCGCCAAAGCGATCGCCGACCAGACTTCCCGGCACACCGTCCATGAACTTACACGATCTTTACGCGCTGACGACAAATTTTCGCCGGTCACGCTGGAGCCGCGAGTACCGCACGTCCCCCGGCGGGGAAGCGCCAGGTGACGACGCAGGTGTGATCGCTGAAAGATGGGGCAGACGGTCCCCGTGTCAAATGCTCCCGAACTCGTGTCGCGGGTGCGGCATGCCCTGGCGCACGCGGGCTTTCACCTGGTCGGCGAGGTACCTGCCGACAACAGGCCGGGGCTGCGGGTGACGGAAGACCCCTCCGGAGTCTTGATCACCTGGACCGCATCGGACGGGTTCTCCGCACTGGCCTCGAACCAGTTGGCCCCAGGTGACAGCATGAAGGCCATCGTCCAGGCCGCCGTCTCGGGCCTATTGCTGCAACTCGGACACACGGTCACGAAACCGCCCCACGAAGGTGACCTGCTGGTTCTGCCCGAGGGACCCCACAGCGGCGCCTAGCTCAGTCGCGCGACCCCACCGAAGCGTCCCCCGAAGGCGTACTCACTCCACCTGTGCCGGTTTGCGCGCGTGGTCGTTGCGTCCACACCACCAGGACCAGGGCTGCGACGAGCACCGCGATGGTGGGAGCCAGCACGTCGGCGATGGACGGGACCAGACGCTCTCGCAGGGCGTCCACCAGGAAAAAGCCAGCCGCACAGCTGGCTGCCACCGCCGCTACTCCGGCCCAGATCGACAGGTGATGGCGTCGCCACCATCCACCGAGGTACATCGCTGCCGGCGCCCAGACCGGCAGACCCGCACCGTACGGCACCAGCCACAACACCAGATACGCCACACCAATGAACAGCCACGTGGCCGCCAGCAAGCGCAGCGCCTGCCGTATCGAAACCTGGCCCATCATGGGCCCGCCCTTCCTCAAGCCCCGCCGATATCAGCCACGATGTTATCCAGACTCCGGCGACCGGCACCTGGCCAGAGGGAGCGCCCATCGCTCCAGGCTTCCCGGCGTGAAATCTGCACGCGGCTTCCTGTTCCAGTGCCAGGGCCGTCGCCGACACAGGGCCGCAGCTCTTGCCGAGCCCCGGATGAGCATCGACCAGGGCGGCCAACGAGTGGCTACCCGATCCAGATGATGGTGAGGACGGACAGTCGGCGCAGGGGCCGGTTCACCCAGTAGGTGAGGGACAGCTGGCCGACGGAGGCGTGGCGGACGTCCTCGCCTTCGGGGTCCTCGGCGTTCCACTGCCGGAAGCCCCACGGGTCGGCCGCGGCGGCGTCCAGGACGTCCCACACGGTGTCCTCCACGTGCTCAGGCAGGACGCCCAGAACCTTGGCGGCCGAGGCGGAGAAGCGGACCGCGTACGGCTGTCCGCTCACCGGCGCCTGCCGCGGAGCTCCGCCATGTCGATGAAGTCGCCGTCGTCGTAGCCGGAGGCGACGAACGCGTCGACCGCCGGGGCGGAGGCGACCAGGCCCTGCCACTCCTGGAGGACCTCGTACAGCGCGGCGAGGGAGAACGTGCGGCGCGATTCCTCGAGCGCCGCCGCCCACTGCCGCTCGAATGCCGGCACCCAGGTGTCGGCGCGCCGGTCGGCGCGCAGCTGGGTCAGGAGTTCGGCCGGCGCCCCGGGTGCGGGGGCGTACGGCGTGACGGGGGCGTGGTCGGGCTGCGCGCTCATCTGGTCCTCCCGGCGGGTCGTCACCTCACGGTACGCGCGCCGGGTCGCCATGGAAGCGGACATGCGGTGATCCCTCCTACCGGGTGCGCAGGGCGCGGGCGACGACCCGCGCGCGCTGGTCGGCCGCGTACGCACCGGCGGAAGCAGCGGCGTGCTCATCGAGGGGCTGACGGTCGGGCACGGGTGCGGTAGCCGGCTGGGCTGATGCCGGTCGAGCAGGGCGCCGACTTCCGCCGGCCGCCCGGCGAGCCCGAGCCCGACCCGGCCTGACGTCCGCTCGCCCCCGGCGGCCTCACCTTCTCAGGCCCGGACCGCCATATTTGAGTGCTGACACCATGGGTTGCGCCACGTCCAGGACCAGCTCACCATCTAGCCCCACCGCCCGGTGTGCAAGCGCCTCCACCTGGACAGTGGCCGTAGCTGGCCCGGCTCCCGCCTCGGATACCGTGTTCCTCTACGGGGTGTCATAACGGAAGTGACGCCCCCGACCGGAGGTAGTCAGCGTATGAGTTCAAAGCGCAGCAAGAATCCAGCCCTGCCCGTACTTGACGACGCATTTCGACTCGCGTCGGTCGAGGACGCCGAAGAGTCCGCCCGTGACGTGGCCGCGCGGCTGGCCACCACCGAGCTGCGCCGCGTTTCCCACCCGGGGCGGGTCACGTGGGGCCCCACCGATCAGGCCGAGCCCGTACCGGTCCCGCCGACTGTGGTCGACGGTGACGGGGACCTGTGGTTGCGGGACCGGGGCACTGGGACCTGGAGCATGCCCGAGTTCGACCCGAAGGAGTTCCCGGCCCGCTGTGGCGAGGTTCTGACGTGGGACCAGCTTGCCCGCGAGTTCGGCCCGCTAACCGCGCTGGCCGATGACCGCCGCATCGGCGGCGGCCGGCGCTGACCGCGCAGCCTTCTGGGATGACCGCGCCTCTTGAAGCGCCCGTTCACACGGGTGTCCCTCAGGCTCAGTGCTGAGGGGGATCTCCAGTGGATCTCGGCGCCCGGCAAGACAGCAGTCACGACGCCGCTCAGCACGCGGCACGGTGAGAATCCGACAGCTTCAATGCGACAGGACGCCCGGCTGACCCCGGCAGACCCAGGCACCCACCCGAAGTGACAACAAGCCTGCCTCGGTGTCATCTATCGTGCTTCGGCTCATGGCCGGAATTGTGACTGCGCGCTTCGTCTGGTGGGCCGGCCCGCGCGGAGGCATGCTGGAGCCGGCTCGCCGCGCGTCTACGCCTCAGAGCATCCGCTCGGCCGTCGCTGCCCGTGCTCGCAACGTGTCAGCCTCCGCGTGCTGCCCCTGAGCGGCCAGGATCCGGGCCCGGTACTCCATTGCATACCCGTCATTGCATACCCGTCGCCCAGCTCCTCGGCGCGTAGGAACGCGTGCATGGCGTGCGGCAGGTCGCCACCATCCCGGAAGGCCACGCCCAGCGCAGTGATCGGGAACGCCTCGTCCTGCGCGAGAATCACCGGCGCCCAGCGCTTGACGCCGACCGCGTCGCCACGGTCGAGCGCATGCTTGACGAGGCCCAGCATGGCGTCCGGATCGCCGAAGGCCGCAGCCTTCTCCCAGGCCACCTGCGCGCGGTTCGCGTCACCGGCCGCGGCGTGCAGCATGCCCAGGTTGTAGCCGGCAACCACGTTCCCGGCTGCCCATGCCCGGTCCCACCAGTGCAGCGCGCCGACCCGGTCGCCCTGCAGATGCAGGGCCGCCGCCAGGCTCACCATGGCCACTTGCACGTTCAGCTCGCCAACTAAGTCCTCGTCCTACGTGGTCAGAAGTCCTTGCTCTCGTTTTCGACGCCCGCCAGCCAGTCGGTCAGCTCGGCCAGGTGGTCGCGGGTGAGGCCGTGGGCTACCCATTCGTCCTGCCGATCGAGCCGGAGGAAGCCCTTACTGGCGAACGCCCGCCGCAGGTAGTCGGTGAAGCTCAGGACGTGTTCTTCTTCACGGACCAGCGGATCGGCGCCTGCGTGTGGAAGCCAGACGGAGTATGGGGCCCCGCCACTGATGTTCGCCTTGTGGAGGTAGTCGGCAGCAACGGTCAGTTCTAGCGGGCCGGCGATTTCGGGGCGCAGGTCCGCGGACTCGTCCTGCCACTCCTCGACTGAGAACCACGCGGTGGTGAGGTCGAGGATTTCCAGCGGGTCGGCGACGGCAAGTTGTTCTGGCACACCGGACGGGAAGGGGACGTCCCATGTGTCGCGCGGGACGAGGTCGATTGTTCCGACGATGCGCCAGTATGCGGCAAGAGCCGGTGGCGCCGGCGAGCCGGTGATCTGTTCCAGATGCCTCAGGCGGTCTTCGACGTCCGGGGCGGGTCCCGGCAGCGCCTGTTCCAGGGTGACCGGCCAGCCGTGGGCGATGAGGGCGGTGGCGAGGCTGTGGGCGTTCTGTCGGACACGCTCCATGGTCAGGGCGGCCACCTGCTCGGCCTCGGCGCGCTGCGGGCCGTCCAGGTGACCGAGGGCGCCGAGCTCGCGCCAGACACCCTGGTGGTCCCCGTTCGCATAGCGCGCGACGAGATCCCCCGCCCGCCACTGCTGGCGGGCAGGCCGAGACTGCGTCGTGCGCACCGTTGCGGCCGCGTCCAGGGCCGGGCCGGTGACGGCAGGATCGGCATACTTGAGCACCTCGCGGGCCTGCCCGCCCAGGACTTCGTGGTCACGGAGGCCGACGCAGAGGTCGAGCCAGCGGCGGTCCCGGGACACCAGGTCGCGGAGATCATCGGAGTGCCATTCAGGACCGGACTGGGAGAACGATTGTGGCGACAGGAAGGCGAGAGCCTGAATGGCGGCGATCTGACCGGGTGCAGCAGTCAGGCACTCGTCGGCGAACAGGTGGCTGACGTTGCCCCAGGCCGTCCCCTCGTCGGTGAACATGACCTTCAGGGCCATGAACTGGCCGAGGTGCTCGTGGTCGTGGATCCCCTTGCGCAGCGTGTCGCGGGCCCCGGCGGTCCCGATCTCGAACAGTGCGTGGGCAGCAGCCACCGCAACCGGATGGACCGGGCACTGCTCCCACAACCCGATCAATGTCGAGACGGACGGCTCGTAGCGCATCCTCCCGAGCGCACGGACCTGGTCAGAGACTGCCCGTCCGCCGTCAACGCTTCGGACGGCGGAGATGCCGACATCTTGGTAAGCCCTCGCTTCGTCCGCAGTCAGGCCGCTCCACTGCTCGATGCTGACGCGCGCCCTGACTCCGAGGTCCGGCCACGCGGCGAGAGCCTCCAGGAGGGACTCCAAAACTTGCGCGCCGGCGGTGTCATCTGTACTTGTGTTCTCCACCACGCGCGCAGTATGGCACCTCGCCGAACGTGCAAGTGATCATTGCGGGTCATAGCCCGCCCTGGACGACAGATTGCATGCTGACACGACAGTTGGCCTGCTGAGTCACACATGCCAGCCACGACGGTGAACGCTCAGCTCGCCAAGTGTCGCGCGCATTCGCCAACTGAAGCGCTGAGTCACAGCGGGAATTCAGCGGTCATGATTTCGTTCCTATTCAGAAATCCAGATCCAGGTAATCGATGTCATTCAGGGTTACGTCCGAGAGTCCCATGGCGCGGCCGCCGCCGTCCTGGAAATAGACTTCCTTAAACCCTTCGGCGATGATCCCACGCATGTCCTGGTCGCTGGCCCCTGTGTCGCGGGCGTCGAACAGGCGCTGCGCGTACGCGGCAGGGAGACGGACGGTGAGGCGGCGAAAGCGGCCGTCGTCGGTGGATCCGGCGGACGACTCGTAGCCGAACCGGGCCCGGGTCTCCACCGTGACCCCGGTGACGGCGGCCTGCTGGCGCCGGCGCTTGCGCACCTGGGGCTGCCAGCGGGAGCGGACGGCGTTGTCGATCTTCGCGGCGATGTCCTTGGGCGGGTTCTTGCGGGCGCCGCGCCGGTAGCGGTTGACGGAGTCGGCGGTGATGCCGAGCTCCTGCGCGACGGCCTTCGCGGTGCCCAGCTGCTTGAGCAGGTAGTTGATGCGGGCCGGAAGCGTCTTGGGCGGCTGACGGGTGAACGCTTCCCGGTCGGCGCGCTCGATGGCGGCCTCGATCTCGCCCATGGCCTACTCTCCTTCGTCCAGGACGGCGTCGCCGCCCTTGATGTGGCGGGCCGGGTTGAGGCCCTGCTCCATCAGGTCGACCGCCCACAGCATCGACTGGACGCCCTCCAGTTTCGCCAGGCCGGGCGTGGCACCGAGGCGGAACCCGCCGGGCTGCGGCTTGCCGGACGCGGCGTACGGCAGGAAATCGAGCGGGCTCTCACCTGGGCTCGGGTAGACGACGCAGTCGGACAGCACGGCGAGCGGGTACAGGCCCGTCAGCTTGACCATGTTGTTGAGCTTGCGGTGCATGTTGACCCGCGCCTTGCTGATGACGGCGGCCCGGATGTCGGGGCGCCATGTCGGCCGCGACAGGGCCGGCCACGGCTCGCCCTCCTTGTAGGACTTGCCCTGCGGGCGCTCGCGGAGCTTGCCGACGCCGCCCTTGATCGTGGCCTTGATCGCGGCCAGCACCGCGGCCAGGGCCGGGTCGTTCTGCTTGTGCTGTGCCATCGCGGCCAGGAACGCCGCATCGTCCAGGTCCTTGGTGACACCGAGGTCGGCGAGGGTGTCGACGTACGCGGTTTTGAGCCGGTCGTGCCACGGGTCCAGGTACGCGCCGGTCTCGCGCCGCAGGTACGCCTCGATCGGGTGCACGTCGTGCCCGAGCTCCTGGGCGTAGGCGACGGTGTGCGTCTGGTACCAGGCCAGCCCCGTCGGGCGGGTGCCGTCGGGGGTGAAGGGTGAGGGCAGGCGCGGGTCCAGCTCGATGCCGCTGAGGTCGACCAGCCAGCTGCCGGGGATCTTCGGGTTGAACGTCGGGGCGGTGAAGTGGTCGGGTCCGGACAGGCCCACGACCAGGCGGGCGGCGGCCGCGAGGAACGCGGTGTTCAGGTCCAGGCCGACCGCGAACGGCAGCAGGCACTCCTCATCCGTGAGCGAGTCCACCGACCGCACCCACTGGTACGCCTCTTCGTCGAGGAACCCGCCGGTCCAGCCGGAGTTCACGACGACGGGGTGTTCCGGGGTAGCCTCCGGTGGCGCGGGGTCCATCGACTCCGTCCCCAAGCTGCCGGGGTTGTAGCCGGCCACCCAGTTCCCGGTTGTCGGGTCCTGCACGGCCTTCGTCGGCGGGCGCAGCGCCGTCATCAGCTCCAGCCCGGACACGGCGGTGGAGCCGCGCGGGGTGGTGACCCGCTGGGCGTACACCCCGAGAACGCGGGCGACGTCGGCCGGCTCCATATCTGCGACGCCGGGCCAGGACCGCTCATCGAGGGCGTCCCACGACAGGATCGCCAGCTGCACGCACTGCCGCTCACGCCCGGTGGCCTTGCGGTAGATGCGCGCCCACGGGCCGAAACCGCGCTGGGTGAGCTGCCACTTCGCCTTGGTGACCTGCTTGACCACGGGATGGTCCTCGGGCAGGCGCAGGGAACGGCGCTGCTCGTGGCCCTCCAGTCGCTCCGGCAGCCCGAGCTTCACCGCGGCCGCCGCAGTCAGCACGATCAGCGGGTCTGAGTCCTTGCCGTAGCGGTTGAGCTTGGCGGCACCCAGGCCGGACTCCTTGAGGGTCCATTCCACCAGTTCCGGGATCGTGGTGGCCGGGCAGTCGAGGACGATGCCGTCGACGCCGTACGCGGAGCCGTCGCCATCGAGTACGGCGAGCGGGCCGTGCGGGAACCGCGGGTCGACGACGGCGGCCTTCGTGGCCTTCTTCGCGGCCGGGCGGCGCGACGACGTCGCCGGGCGGGTGGCCGGGCGCTCCGGTGCGACCGGGGTGGCGGGTGCCTCCACCGGTGCGACGGTCTCCGCCTCGGGCGCGGTCGGGCCGGTGAACGTCTCCGGCACCGCCACCGGCTGCGGCGCGACGACCGGAACGGGGGCGGTGTGGGCGGGGTACTTCGCAGCCCAGCCGTTCAGTAGTCGCTGGTAGGCCTCCAGGCGCGGCGGCTTGGGCTCGGAACGGCCGTTCTCGTAGTTCTTGACCGACTGCACAGTCGACTTCAACGCCTGCGCGAGACGGGCCTGGGTGATGCCCGCAGCTTCCCGCAGCCGGGCCCGCTCCGCCGGGGGCGGAAGCTGCGGCTCCTCCGCCAGCAACGCATCGATATT
This sequence comes from Streptomyces sp. So13.3, assembly GCF_005860785.2. Taxonomy (NCBI): domain Bacteria; kingdom Bacillati; phylum Actinomycetota; class Actinomycetes; order Kitasatosporales; family Streptomycetaceae; genus Streptomyces; species Streptomyces sp. So13.3. The sequence continues at coordinate 24,682 of NZ_CP048835.1, forward strand.
CGCGAACAGCTCTTCCTCGGATGCCATGGGTGGATCTCCTCTCGTGCCTCCACACTAGCACCGATTACCCTTGTTTTTAACCTGTTTTTTTACCCGTTCGGATTGATTTCCAGCAAGGAGCGGACAGCTTGAGCCTCTGTTTGCGACCGAGACTTTTACTTGGCGGACGAGTGCAGTAGTTGGCGGATCTTGTCTCCGCAACGCTGTGTCGTGTGTGACTGAACAGCCCAGGTGGCACCGTTCGCCAGGTACGTGCGCAGTCCGCTCCCGTACTGTCGGCCGAGCGTTTGCCGGGCGGGATCATCCGCCGAGCGTGGTGGGGCCGAGTCCGGACGGCAGTTGACGCACTGCCACGGCCACGGCCTCCCGCACTGTGGCGAATCGGCCAAGGTCCTGGCTGATGAGGCCCCTGCCCACCCCGTGCGTGCCGTCGCTGTTGGCGCTCAGGCACGGTCCGACGACGGTCAGGTCCGGGCGGGTGGTGGTCGAGAAGCGCAGTGCCCAGTGGCTGGTGAATGGGTAGAGAGCGCGCAGCGCCGGCTCGGTGTGCGCCGCCTCGATCAGGCTGTGGTACGTCTCCTGCCAGGCGTATTCCAGTTCGGCCGCTTCCTGGCGTATGCCCTGCCATTCCGATTCCGTCAAGCGCGCGGGATCGTTATCGGGCACCTCGAACCGGCCGGTCAGGTGCACGAACGGGGCCGCTTGGCGGATGTCGGCCAAGGGCGCCCCGTCGTGCCACGCTCGGGCGGCCCTGGCGACCTCCGCCAGGTCGTCCGTCGTGCCATCGATGAGGGGCAGGCTCTGGAACGGCTCCTCGCCGCGGATCGACCACCGGCGTTCGTGCGACCAGGCGCTGATCGCCAACGGCTCGCGGTGCGGCAGGCTACTTGAGACGGCCGCGTGGCGCAGCGGATCGAAGTCCGGCGACGCGACGGGGACGGCACCGAGGCAGCCGTCCGCCTCGGCCCGGAGCACTGTGGCGAGGCTGCCGCAAGCCGCAACGTCGGGGTACAGGACGGAGGGATCGGGAGGGGTAGTCACGGCTCATGATTGTGCCCGAGTCGCCGATTCCCAGGGCAGGCGGATGGCGCGCGTGAGGCCCGGACGGCTCCATCAAGGTTCTGATAACACCCGGTCGGGCTGTGAAGGACGTCGGACCGCCTCACCAGACACTCGCGCACAGCGAACGTCCACAATCATGATCCGCCAACTAACCCTCTCAAGATGCGCCAACAAGAATTCTCCACGCGCCCCTGACCTGCTCAGTTCGGCTCATGATCCGCCAACTACCACTCTCGGTCACACTGTTGCGACCGAGATTTCTACTTGGCGGACGAGCGCAGTAGTTGGCGGATCTTGCTTCCGTAACTGTTGTCTGTCACGAGAACGTCAGTGGAGTTTGCCATTGGACGTCAGTGGCTCTGCCATGAGGCGTGGCAGTAGGAAGTGCTGTCGTGGGAGTCCGTGAGCCGGAGGCTGTACCGAACGTCGTCGGCCAAGACGGCGGTACCGTCTCCACCGACCCCGATGGCCGCGTTGGCGGCCGGCCCACCGTCGTCAACGAGCAGCCGCTGCGCGCCGCTCGCGACATGCTGCCCAACCCCAAGAACAGCATCGAGACGATCGCGGCCCTGCTCGGCGTCTCGGTGGGGCACCCTCTCTACAACCACATCCCCGACCTGCGGGCGCTGCGGACCTCCCGCGTCCCCGCCCAGCTCGAAGGCAGCAACCCGTCAGCGACCTGACCCTCTTCGCCGACGCTCCCGCCGACCGCGTCCGTCGTCCACGGCGCGGTCATCATCAGCGCCATCGAGACCGCGTGGCGGGAGATCCGGCGCCGCTTCGACGGTTGTGCCCGGACATAGCCGGGCACAGCCGTCAGTACCGGAGGTGATCTGGCGCTGCTGGCCCTGGCCGCCGGCGCGATTGCTGAGCGGCCGGGCACATTGTGGGCGGCCGTCGGCCTGCCGACCGTGAACACCGAATGAGCTGAATCCGGGAACGGTGAGCGCCGGGGCGGTGCGACCGGATAGTCGCACCGCCCCGGCGTGCCGGTGGCGACTCGTCGGCCCCGCTGGCTGGCTGGCTGGATGCGCTGCGGCGGGGATGCTGCCCTGGGCCCCTCTCGGGCCGGGGGTCGGTGTGGGCGGTGTCAGGGGGTGGTGAGGCCCTTGTCGAGGAGCCAGTCGATCAGTGGGCCGGTGTCGACGTTGATCGTCGTGAAGTGTGCTCCCAGCGGCCCCTCGGTATCGTCCACCTCGGTCGCGTCGTAGAGCTTTTCGATGACTCTGCCGGGGTTGGTGGTCTTGAGTTCCTCGATGAGCTTCTCGGTGCCGGGGAAGGGACCCGTCAGCGGAGAGGAGGGCTGGTACTGGACACGCTTGTCCTCCAGCGCCTGGGAGATGCGCACGGGGACGGTGATGGCGAGGTTCGGGTTCATCTTTTTCAGCTGGCGGTTGAACTCCTGCTGGTCGGCGTTGGGGTTGTTGATGTATCCGGTGCCGGAGCCGTCGGGGCCCGCACGGAACTGCTCGTTGCCCCGCAGGCTGCCGAAGAGCTTTTGGTCGGCGCCCAGTTCGGCACGGGACAAGTTCCACACCTGCGGCCAGAACTCGAACGCATCGTCCGACAGGACCTGACCGGGATCGATGATCTTGATGGATTCGGGGTCCGCGTCAGCGTGGTCGGCGGCGGATCCGGCGATGGCGCCCGCCAGGAACAGTGCCGAGAACGCGTAGCCGGAGTTCTTGAAGACGTTCGCCAGGTTGGCGCTGGCCTGGATGATGTCGAAGGGGTGGTTGGCCGGGGCGATCGCCGCGACGCCGACGAGCCCGTCCACCCGGCCCGGCGCGTTGGCGGCGGCGAACAGGGCGGCCTGCCCGCCCTGGGAGTGCCCGACGATGGCGAACATCTGGGAGATCTCGTCGCGAAAGAGCCGGCGGGCGGCCAGCACGATGTCCAGCGCGGCGCGTGCCTCGGACTGGCCCAGCAAATAGGGGTGGAGCTTGTCGTCGGGGCCCAGCCCGGTTCCGGTGCCGTCGTCGGTACCGGTCCCCAGCGCCTCGTAGTCCGTCATCGCCACCGCCCACCCCTGGTCCAGGAAGCGGCCGAGCATCGCCTTGGGATAGGCGTTCATGGGGGACGCCCCGGTGTCGCCGGTGTCCCGCGACGGCGCGACCCGGTTCGCGCAGCCCACCGTGCCGTGGCACCAGGTGATCAGCGGGTAGCCGCCCTTAGGGACCGGGTGCGCCTGACGGTCGGGCAGGACGATGATGCCGGAAGTCGCCACCGCGGTCGGGTTCTGGCCCGCGCTCTCGGACCGGTACAGCACCAGCCAGTTCTCCCCGCCCCCCGGCACCGCGAAAGTGTTGACCAGCGGCCGCAGGTAGAGGGGGTCACCGACGGCCGCCCCGGACAGCGAATCGGGCCTCGTGAAGTTCGTGTAGAACGCGTCATCGCCGCCGGCAGGGGTCTGCTCGACCAGCTTCTCGATCAGGGCCGTGTCTCTCATGGGCTTCCCTTCAAAGGAACCGCACCACCACGCGACCGCTCAGTCCAGGTATTGCTAGGGCGTTTCCCCTTGATCGAGGACACCCTGATCATTGGATCGTGAAGATCCATAGGACAGGAGTTCCCGTTGGGGACGTCGAAGTACACCCCTGAGTTCCGGGCCGATGCCGTCGCGCTGTACCGCGCGAGCCCGGGACGTACGTATGCCTCGGTGGCCAAGGACCTGGGCATCAACCACGAGACGCTGCGGGTCTGGGTGCGTGAGGCCGAGCAGGCCGCCGTGCCCGGGACCGCCGAGGCCACCGCCCTGGCCAGGGAGAACAAGCAGCTCAAAGCCCGGATCAGGGAACTCGAGCTCGAGCGGGAGATCCTGCACCGGGCGGCCAAGTATTTCGCGGGCGAGACGAACTGGTGATCCGCTTCCAGTTCGTTGCCGACCACCACGACGCCTACGGCGTGAAGCGGCTGTGCACCCTCCTGGCCGTCTCCCGCTCCGGTTTCTACCGCTGGCGCGAAGCCGGCTCGGCCCGGGCCGAGCGCGAACGCGCCGACCAGGTCCTCACCGAGCGCATCGCCGAGATCCACCGGGAGTCCGACAGCACCTACGGCAGTCCCAGGATCACCGCCGAGCTGCGGGACGAGGGACGGCTGGTGAACCACAAGCGTGTCGAGCGGCTGATGCGCCGACGCGGCATCGTGGGGGTGCACCTGCGTAAGAAGGTCCGCACCACGGTTCCCGCACCCGACGCGACGCCGGTGCCGGACCTGCTCCAGCGGGACTTCACCGCCGCTGCACCGAACCAGAAGTACGTCGGCGACATTACCTACCTGCCCATCGGGGACGGACAATTCCTTTATCTCGCAACCGTGTTGGACCTGCATTCCAAGCGACTGACGGGCTGGTCGATCGCCGACCACATGCGGACCGAACTCATCGCCGACGCCCTGCGGGCCGCCGCCGGCACGCGGGGCGGAGACCTGCATGGAGCGATCTTCCACAGCGACAACGGAGCCCAATACTCGTCCAAGGAGTTCGCGGCGCTCTGTGACCGGTTCGGCGTGATCCGATCGCGCGGAGCCGTCGGCACGAGCGCCGACAATGCCGCCGCGGAGTCCTTCAACGCCAGCATGAAACGCGAGACGCTCCAGGGCGCGAAACGCTGGCCCGGGGCCCGCGCCGCCCGCCTGTCCGTCTTCCGCTGGGTCACCCGCTACAACACCAGGCGACGGCACTCCGCCCTCGGCCAACAGAGCCCGATCACCTACGAACAACGATCAACCACGCTGACCATCGCCGCATGACAACCGGTGTCCTCGATCAAGGGGAAAGCCCAAGCCGCACCGTCACCCACCTCGACGTCACCATCCTCGAACCCACCGATCAGCAGCCCGCGCTGCCCACCGCCTCCCGGGACGATCGGCACACCGCCCCCGACAAGCGCCGCCGACACCGAATTCTGACCCTGCTCCAGGAAGACCCCACTCGGCTGTGGCAACCCCGCGACATTGCGGCTCACTTCGGCGACGTCACCCTGGAGACCATGTACAGACAACTGAACCGCTGGGCCACCAGCGGCCTCATCCACAAGCTCGGCCCCGGCCTCTACGCCGCCACGACATGGTCACCAACTTCCCTTGCGTGACCTGCGAAAACGCTAACTACCCGGCCTTGGGGCAAGCCCCCCGGCTCTTCTCCCACATCACGATGAACTGGCGCGGCCGGCCACTGACCAGCCATGAAGTCATCATGCAATCCATCGCCGCGACCACCACGCGTACCGGACTGAGGGTGACGGCCGAACTCGACACCAACGCCTACCCGACCGGAGTGCACATCGGCGCCGCGGAGATGGCCGCTCTGCCATTGACCCGGCATGTCTCCGCTCACAGCTCCGTGTGCGTCTGATCCGATCAAAACATGGCCCCTTACGCGTGAGGGGCGCTCACCCGATCAGGTAGCGAGGGAGAGCGGGCGTACCACCGGCGCGCGAAACGTCGTTGCGGTAGGACATGAACAGCACATTCACGACGACCGGGTGGCTCCTGGGCCACGTAGGGCCGGTTGGCCCAGGGCTGGTTGGCCCAGGGCCCGTCGGTCATACGGGCCGCCATCGGACACAGGCCGAACCCAAAGGGGCGTACTGCATGGACCCTCCGATCTATTCCGGGCTCGTCGCCGAATGGCAGGCCCACGGGCGGATGGTGCCCGGGCGGCCCGAGGCGCAGGCCCGGGGCCGGGCGGGAGTACCTACGGACCTGGCCCGATCAGCGCCGTTCGCCCCTGGGAGTGGTGTCGCGAGCGGCGTGCCCGGTACTCGCCGGGCCGTCCCAGGGATGGGGCCGCCGGGGCCGGACTACGGTGGCGAGCAGGCCGACCGCCTGACGGAGCGCGAGCTCCACCGCGGCGGGGCTGTACAGGGTGCCGGTGCCGTCGGGTGGGACGAGCCATCGCAGGCGACCCGCAGCCCGGTGCGGGGCCGGCACCGCGATCCACGTCCCCTTCCCGGCATAGCGAGTGCCGCAGCCCACCCAGTGGGTCGTGGGATCGGGTGGGAGGAAGAACCCCACTCGGTGGGCGCCGAAGTCCGCCAACGTCGGACCGGGCTCCTGCCGGGGGACGCGCAACAGGGCGTCGACGGCAAGCAGACCCAGCTCTTCCGGGACGCTGAGCACGTCCCAGAACCGTCCGGCGGGCAGTAGCACGGTCCCGCTCTCACCATGTTCCCACTCCCGCTTGCACGCCCGGGGATCCGTCGCGGCAGCGGCGAGCCATTCCAATGCCTGCCTCGGGACCGTACTTCTCATGTCCACTCCTCCATAACTGCCGTGCCCGCCACCGGACGTGCCGCCCTCGGGGCGCGCAAAAGCTGTTCGAATTTCCGGATAACTGCCGGGTTGGGTCGCCCATGCTGGTGGATATTTCTACCCGGCGGAAGAGGTGGCGCGGTGTGGCGTTTCCTCCGGAGCGCCCTCTCCTCCGGCGCCCTTGACAACGATCGAGAACAGGACATGCCCAACGCCACAACAGCGGCATTCATGCGCGCCTGGAGACACCCGCTCCTTTCGCTACTCTCACTCAGACGCCGCCTGAGCAGGGATCCCTTGGCCCAACTCGTGGAGACGGCCAAACGCCTCCAATACGGCGCCGGTTGGGATCACCCGGTGGATGACGACGACCCGAGACGGTGAGCGGCGGCCCCGGGGGTACACGGTCAAAGTGCCCGTCCATAGCGGACGTTGTGGGTCCAGATCCGCTCCAGCCGCACCCGCGCTCATCCGGCACCAGCCGCTCATCAATCCCCACGGCCGACAGCCTGCCCAGCCATCCAAATGAGATGACTTCTTATCCCCATCGATTCGGTTTTGACAACTCCCTTTGCGTCCAATCTGGTTGACCTCCCCGCCTGGCGGCTCGGCACCCGCTTGCTGGGATCCTTGCGGCGTCCGGATCGGCTGCGGGTCTGGCCGACTCAAGGGAAGTCTGAATGGACCGCAAGCAACTCATGATCATCGCTACGACGGTGTTCGGGTGGAGCGTGGTGATGGCCGCGCTGGGCCGGGCCGCCGGGTCACCGCGTCGCACCGGTTCCGGACAGGGAGGGCGGCGCTGCGTGACGATACCGGCCGTACCCCCTGCAAGACCTGTACCGGTGCGGCCCGGCCGCAAACTCGGCCCGATCGCGGACAGCGTCGGCAGCGCCCACCGCGCCTTGGTTCAGCTCGGTCTTCAAGATCGGGCGGGGCGGCATGCCCGCCCCGCCCGATCAGCGGGCCTTGGTGGCCGGTGTGCGTCGTGGGGTGTAGCAGTCGTAGAGCGGGGAGCTCTTGTCCGATGTGTGGCCGTAGGCGCTGGGGCGTACCCGGGTGCAGTGGTCCTTGATCCAGGCGGTCGCCGGAGTGGCGGGCCGCTGCGCGGTCAGCAGGGCGTACCGCACCTGGTGCGCGGCCACCAGGCTTTCAAGTTGCGGGGCCGTCGGGTAGGGGGTCAGGCCGGTGAAGCCGCCCATCACCAGCATCGGCTGGGTGGAGGCCCGCAGCAGCGGCTCCGCGGTGTAAGCGGCCTGGGTGGCGAGCAGGTACTTCTCGCCGGAGAGCCGGGCGGTCAGGTACTTCAGCAGCTTCGCGTCCCGGACCGACGGGTCGTTCAACGTGATCGGGGCGCTCCGGTGCGCCGGGTGGCGGACCTGCTCCTGGTAGGCGTTGCCGACCGGTCCGGCCAGCGGGGACATCGCGGAGCCGGCGTACCGGGAGTCCAGGGTCGAGGCGGTCCATACCGCCGGGGCGAGCAGCGTGGCCGCCACCCCCGCCGTGAAGGCCCAACGCGCCACCTGCGGCATTTCGCGCGCCCGGCGGATCCACAGGCCCGCCGCCGCGCCGAGCCCCAGCACCAGCACCAGGGGCAGCAGCCACGGCGCGAAGGAATGGTGCGGGACCTGGAGCACGACGGCCCACACGACGGTCAGCGCGATCGCCGCGGGCAGCGCCACGCGGCGCGGACCGTCCGCCTGCCACTGCGACCGGAAGAGGGCGAGGCCGGCGCCCGACAGCGCGGCCAGCGCCGGTGCGAGGACGGCGGTGTAATAGCCGTGGTTGCCGTTGGAGGAGCTGAACACCACCGTGTGCAGCAGCAGCCAGCCGCCCCACAGCACGAAACCGGCGCGCAGGGGGTCGGTGCGGGGCTGCCCCTTGCGCCACAGCACACCGAGGACGAAGGCGAGGAGCGACAGCGGGAGGAACCAGGATATCTGCGGGCCTATCGTGCTGTTGAGCAGCATCGTCAGGCCGGTGTTCCCGCTGGCGCGGCTGGCGGTCGTACCGGCCACGGAGCCCAGCGCGTCCGGGGCGCCGCCGAAGCGGCTGAGGCCGTTGTAGCCGAAGACCAGGGTGAACGGGTTGTTGTTGCGCGTCCCGTCGAGGTAGGGGCGCTGGCCGCCGGGGGTCAGATAGACCAGCAGCACCCAGGCGCAGGACACGACGAACGCCGTGCCGCCGGCTAGCAGCACCCGGCCCGCCCGGCGCAGCGGAGCACCCGGCGCGGCCAGCAGGTACACCGCGCCGAAGACCGGCAGCACCAGCCAGGCCTGCAGCATCTTCGCCTGGAAGGCCAGCCCCACCAGAGCGCCGCAGGTCAGCAGCGGCACGAGTCTCCCGGTCAGGACGGCCTTCTGCAGCGCTCCGGCCGCCAGCACCAGCAGCAAGGTGAGCAGGGTGTCCGGAATGCTGTGCCGGCCCAGCGCCACACTGATCGGGCTGAGCGCGAGGATCAGGGCGGCGAGCAGCGCGGCGACCGGTCCGGCCCAGGCGCGCACGATGCGGTGCAGCACCAGGACGCTGAGCACGCCCTCCACAGCCTGCGGGAACGCCACCGCCCAGACGTGCGGTCCGAACACCCGGACCGACAGTGCCTGCGGCCACAGCGCGCCGGGGATCTTGTCCACGGTGATCGACCCGCCCGCGTCGAGCCCACCGAAGACGAACGAGCGCCAGCTCGCGGACATCGACCGGACGGCCGCGCTGTAGTAGGGGTGGATCGCCGCTTCGCCCATGCCCCAGAAATAGAGCACCGTGGCCAGGACGAGGACCAGCAGCAGGGCCGGCAGCTCCCAGTGGAGGGTCTCCTGCGAGGGCTGCCCGACGACGGGTACGGCGGGCTCGGCGAGTCCCTGGCGGCTGGAGCGGCGCCGATGCGAGGATGCGTGCCGGGTGGTGGGACTCGTGGTCATGAAGCCGGACTCTCGTGTGGTGGCGGACCTGGCGCGGGGCCGGGTTTCGGCGACTGGGGCCGGTGGTCGGCCGTGACAAGTGCGGACCCAGCGTAGGCCCTGCCTGCCGGCCGCCGACGCCCGACCAGGCCTTGCGTAAACGCTCGTATGAGAAGCTGTTGCGCTATCGATCTTGAGGAACGTCGGTTCGAGTGATGAGCCTCGGTCGGGTGGTGTTGGGTTGTGGTCCGCATGAAGGCAGGGCCTCCGGTGCAGCTCGTGGTTGTCGAGACCGTTGAGCGCGCCGGGAGGCCCTGTTGTCCCAGTTCTATGCCCTGGCCGCGGCTGGCTCCAACTTCGTTGCGCGTGGGTGTGATTGTCTCGCGCACCGGTTCGGGAATGCGGCGGATCATCCGCACAGGCGGTCGAGGTATCCCTCGGATATGACAGACGCGGAGTGGGTGCAGGTTCGTGATCTGCTGCCGGTGCCGGGGTGGTTGGAGGGCCGGGGCGGGCGCCCGGAGGCCTACTGTCACCGGCAGATGGTGGACGCGGTGCGCTACCTGGTCGCCGGCGGCATCACGTGGCGGGCGATGCCTGCCGACTTTCCTGCCTGGGACCGCGTCTATGCCTTTTGGCGGCGCTGGCGTGACCAAGGCTGGATCGCGGAGTTCCACGACCGGCTGCGCGACCGGGTCCGCGAGGCCGCCGGCCGGGATACGGAACCGACTGCGGGCATCATCGACGCCCAGTCGGTGAAAGGAGCCGCTTCGGTGCCGGCCGCGAGCCGGGGCTTCGACGGCGGCAAGAAGGTCAACGGCCGCAAGCGCCACATCGTGGTGGACACCCTCGGGCTGCTGCTGGCAGTGAGTGTCACCGCGGCATCGGTCACCGACCGGGACGCCGCACGCACGGTGCTGACCCGCCTGCACCAAAGGCACTGGCCCTGGCCCGGGTATGGGCGGACGGCGGCTATACCGGGCCACTGGTCGACTTCACCCGCAGCACCCTGCGGATCGCGTTGACGGTGGTCAAACGCAGCGACGACTTGTCAGGGTTCGTCGTGCTGCCCAAGAGGTGGCTGGTGGAGCGCACGTTCGCGTGGCTGATGCGCTCACGCCGACTGGCCCGCGACTACGAAACCCGCACCGACAGCTCGCAAGCGATGATCTGGTGGTCGATGAGCATGGTCATGAGCCGCCGCCTCGCCCGCCCACGACGCTGAACATTCCCGGGCTCGCTTCGGCCAACCAGCCCCGCACCGCCAGGCGCTTCGTCTTCGACCGCACCCCCTCGACCTTCGCGGGAACCGGCTCCAGGCCAAGTGCTACCGCCAGCTGCCGGCAGTCCATCGCCCCGCCGCCGGACCTGCCCCGCTCCTGCAGGATTTCCATGATCCGCCGGTAGCCCGGGGCCAGAGCATCAGCCTCAAGCCCGTCCCGCCGCACCGGCACCACCGAACCGGGCCCCGCCGCCGCGACCTGCACCGGCCGCTCGCCGGCCCCAGCGAGTGACGAATCCTCCGCGCTTCCGCGAGGTTCCGCGAGGATCTGGCCGACTGTCTCCCGAGCGATCACGAACCGCTCCCACACAGCCTCTGCCTCACCCAACTCAGCCTGCAAGACCTCCACCCGCTGCCGGGCGGCACGCTCACGCTCTTCCAACAAACCCATCACCGACGGCACCCCAGCACCTCCACCGAAGAGACGACACGACACCTCATCCCTGCCGCCAAGATGGCAATGTCATGCCTGACCAGCGGAAACACAGCGATCACTCGCGGAAAGACAACAGCTTCTAAGGCAGGTGGGCTCCAGGCCCATTTGACTCATATGCCTTTAAAGCCTCTGCGAACCCCAGATGGCGGCGGCCGTGGGTGGGATCGGTGCGTGGTTCGGGTCAGTTGGCCCGGAGCAGGGCGGGCAGTTCGGCGGTGTCGATGATGTGGGCGCGTGAGGGGAGGGCGTGACGGAGCAGGGCGTGGTGGGCTTCGGTGTCTGGGTCGGCGACGCCGTCGGACAGGACGTAGAGCTGGTAGTCGCGGTCGGCCGCGTCGATGACGGTGGACAGGACGGCGCCGCTGGTGCTGATGCCGGAGACGACCAGAGTGGTGATGCCGCGTTCGCGCAGCTGCTGGTCGAGGTCGGTGGTGGACATGCCGCCGTAGCGGGTCTTGCGCACGGTGATGTCGCCGTCCTGGGGGGCCAGTCGCTCGTGGACGGCAGCGGCGGGATCCTCGTGGTGCAGGGCACGGTGCTGGGCCAGCGGGCCGAAGGACTTGTTGACGGCCGGGATCGCGTCCCAGTCGGCCTCGGTGAAGCCGACGCGTACGTAGGCGATGGTGGCGCCCATCGTCCGGACGTCGGCGATGGCCCCTGCTATACGGCCGAGCAGGGCCTCGCGGTCCCCGTCTTCGGGGAGGGCTGCCAGGATCGCGGGCTGGCAGTCCAAGACGAGAAGAGCGGTGTGCGCGGGGTCGAGGGCGGGGGCGGCGGGGGCGGTGCTCATGCGGGTGTCCTCCTTGCTGGTGGTGTGCCCGGTCGGCGCGGACGCGCGCACGGCCGGTCCAGCTGCGGCCTGGCGGACCGGCTGTGGCCTGCGGGCTTCGGTGGCGGGTTGTCGCGGTGGGTCATGAGTGGCCGAGGGACGGTTCCGGCTCGTGTTGCGGCGCCTGGTCACGCCGGGGAAGCAGGAGCGGGGTGGCCAGGATGAGCAGTCCCGCGGCCGTGAGAGAGGTGCGTGGGCTGGTGACGTCGGCGAGCAGACCGCCGAGCGCGGTGCAGAGCGCGATGGACGCCTGCTGGCCGATCGACCAGGCCGTCAGGGCGCGGGCGACGAGGTGCTTGGGCGTGCGTTCGAGCCGGTAGGTGGCGAGCACTGGGGTGTACAGGCTCATGTTGATGATGATCGCCAGCTCGACGGCCATCACGGTGACGAGGCCGACGACGCCGGGACGGACGAAGACCAGGCCGATCAGCCAGACGGCGCGCAGGGTGCCGACGGTCCGGAAGACCCGGTGCCGTCCGTAGCGGGCCACGACCCGGTGAGCCAGCCGGGAGCCGATGAGTCCACCAAAACAGGGGGCGGCGAAGGCGAGGGCGTACTGCCAGGGCGGGAAGCCGAGCTGGCGCAGGAGGAGCACGGCGAGCAGCGGCTCGGTGGCCATGATCAGGCCGGAGACGAGCATGTTGTTGAGGTAGAGCGCCCGCAGACCGGGCTCGCCCATGATGTGCCGCCAGCCGTCGAGCAGTGCGCGCGCCCGGAGCGGGCACTTGTCGCTTGCCTGCGGCGCTTCCTCCCGGCCGCGGATCGCGGTGATGCCCAGCGCGGAGAGCAGGTAGCTGAGCGTGTCGGCCACCACGGTGGTGACCGGCCCCAACAGGCCGATCGCCGCCCCGCCCAGCGGAGGCCCGACCGCGATGGAGCTCCAGTTCGTGGACTCGAACCGCGCGTTGGCCACGAGCAGGTCCTCCGGCCGGACGAGGGCCTTGAGGTAGGCGCCGCTGGCCGCGTTGAACGCGATCTTTGCCGCGGCGACCACAGCCGAGACCACGAGCAGCTGGACGAAACCGAGCCAGCCGAAGGCATAGGCGACCGGGATCGTCGCCATCGCCGCGAACCGGGTCAGGTCCATCGCGATCATGACCGGGCGCTTGCGCCGGAACTCCACCCACGGCGCGAGTGGCACCGCGATCAGCGCGCCCACCGCCGGCCCCACCGCGGACAGCGCGGACACCTCGGCGGGGCCAGCGCGCAACACCAGCACGGCGACCAGTGGTAATGCCCCGAACCCCAGCCCGGACCCGTACGCGCTCACCGCGTACGCCGCCCACAGCCAGCCGAACTGCTGGCCCAACGCTCTCCTGCCCATCATGCTTAGCGCGCCCCTCGACGTCTCACTCGAACAAACTGACATTGACTAGTGAGAGCTAAGCGAGCAGAACAACCGCAGGTCAAACAACTAACATGCCGTCTCTCCACAACCATCTGTTGTTCACTAAGGTGAGTCGGCATGGATCTAGAAGCCGTACGCACCTTCGCCGCCATCGCGGAAGCGGGCCAGTTTCAGAAGGCCGCCGCCGACCTGTCGATCACCCAGCAGGCCGTCTCCAAGCGCATCGCCGTCCTGGAGCGCGACCTCGGCGTGCGGCTGTTCACCCGCACGCCGCGCGGCGTCGAGCTCACCATCGACGGGCAGGCGTTCCTGCCCCACGCCCGCGACCTGTTGCGCGCCGCCGAGCGCGCGGTCGCGTCCGTGCGCGCTGGCCGCCGTCCACTGCGCGTCGACGTGATCAACTCGCGCGGCGCGGCGTCGGGCCTGATGCGTGGCTTCCACAGCGCGCACCCCGAGATCGACCTCGACGTGCTGATGCTGCTCGACATCGACAGGGCCGTCACCTCCATCCGATCCGGTGCGATCGACGCATCCTTCCGCGCCGTCACCGCGCCCGGCCAGCCGCTTCCCGAGGACATCGAGTCCGTCCGGGTGCTCGACGAACCGCTCCAGCTCCTCACCGGCCCCGCCCACGCGCTGGCCGCCGCCCGGTCGGTGACCCTCGCCCAGCTCGCCGGACACCGGATCTGGATGCCCGGGCTCCTCCCCGGCAGCGAGTGGGCCGCCTACTACGACGACCTCGTCGCCGCGTTCGGCCTCGCCATCGAGGCGACCGGCCCCAACTTCGGCTCCGACGCGCTCCTCGACACCGTCGCCGACACCCCGGCCCTGGCCACCTTCATGAGCGAGCACACCCGCCTCGTCTGGCCCGCCGGCCACGGCCTGCGCCGCATCCCAGTGACCGACCCGACACCTGTCTACCCGCACTCGCTCCTCTGGCACCGCGATAACCCCCACCCAGCGCTGGCCACCCTCCGCGCCCAGCTCGCCGCCACGAAGCCCGGCCACGACGCCACCGGGACCTGGACGCCGGGCTGGGTGCTCCCGCGATGAACGCCGCCACGCCTGCGATCATCGCGGCCGGATCGACGGGCGGTGGCAGGCAGGCAGGGGCGGAATCGGTCGATTCCGCCCCCATCGGTCGATCCAATCGTCACGCGCCCCCGACCAGCGGAAACGGCGCGCCGATCCAATCGGATCCGGTCCGGAGTTCCGCCTCCCTATTTCGCCCCTAGGATGGGCCGCGGACACCGCCGGGCACGGGGCTTGAGAAACATCCATGTCAGATCGTGCGCTAAGCCTTTGTTGTCCATTGTGGGCAGCTGACGGAGCATCGGCCCCGGGCATCCGCTGAAGTCTTCCCACAGATAACACCCCAATATCTGCGGTAGCTTGATCTGTCACCTGCGGTGGCGTGTCCCGGCCGCTGCATGAAGCGACCCTGTTATCTGTGCCAAGGGGGAAGCGGTGCCCGTCGTCGTACAGCTGCCGACCGGCAAGGCGTTGACCGTCCGGGCGGCGGCTGACGTGTTCCTCGACTCGCTCGGCAACCCGAACACGGTCCGCAACTACGGGATCGGGGTGGGGAAGAGCGCCGAACGGCTCGGCGAGGGCCGGCCGCTGGCGACGGTGGCGGACGAAGAGATCGGCGAGGTCTTGGAACTGCTGTGGGGCACCGCAGCGGTCAACACCTGGAACTCGCGCCGCGCGGCGGTGATGTCCTGGCTCGGCTGGTGCCGTGAGCGCGGCTACGAGGGTCCGGCGGTCCCGGCCTGGGCGAAGCGGGTGGCGGTGCCGGACTCCGAGACCTCGGCCCGCTCGAAGATGGCGGTCGACCGCCTCGTCGCCCGCCGGGAGGTGCACCTGCGGGAGAAAACGCTGTGGCGGATGCTGTACGAGACCGCCGGGCGGGCGGAGGAGATCCTCGGCGTCAACATCGAGGACCTGGACCTTGCCGGGCGCCGCTGCCAGGTCAAGGCCAAGGGCGCCCGGACCAAGGCGCGCCGCCGGGGGCAGGTCCGCGAGGACTACGTGCTGGAGACCGTCTACTGGGACGCGGGCACCGCCCGCCTGCTGCCGCGGCTACTGAAGGGCCGCACCCGCGGGCCGGTGTTCGTCACCCATCGCCGCCCCGGGCCGGGGAAGGTAGTGAGCCGACGCGACGTGTGCCCGGACACCGGCTTGGCCCGGCTCTCCTACGGGCAGGCCCGCGCGCTGCTGGACGAGCACACCGCGCTGCGGGGGCCAGGCACTGGATGGGACCTGCACGAGTACCGCCATTCCTCCCTGACTCACCTCGGCGAGCAGGGCGCGTCGCTGCTGATGCTCATGGCCAAGTCCCGGCACAAGAAGCCCGAGAACGTCCGCCGGTACTTCAAGCCGTCTCCCGACGCGATTGCCGAGCTGACCAGCCTGCTCGCGCTCGGCGACAGCAGGCGCTGACCGCCTGACCAGAGCTTCAGCTGTTCAAGATCAGGCCATGGCCCTTTTGGCCTGATCGACACGTGGGGTGTCCGGTACCGCGAGCATGGTGCCGGACACCCCGCAGAAGCGCGAGCGGTCTGCTTGCTGTGCGCTTAGCTGTTCTGTGATTGGCGGGCGGGGCCGGTCTCGGTGGCTTCTGTCTCGTCCCTGACGGCGGTGGCGGTGTTCTTCGGGCCGGGCAGGGCGACATAGACGAAGAGCACACCCATGACAGCGACGCCTGCCCACATGGCCTGCTGCCAGCCGTCGACGAAGGAATGCTGGGCGGCATGGAGCAGGCTCTGTGCGTTCGAGCCGGTGCTGGGTGCGATCTCGGCGGCGTTGGCGATGCCTTCACGTGCGGTGTCCGCGGCCCCCTGGGCGATGCCGTGGAGCCGGTCGTCGATGGTGTTGCGGTAGCCGGCGGACACGAGCGCGCCGAGCAGGGCGACACCCAGTGCGGTGCCGAACTCGCGGGTGACGTCGTTGAGCGCGGAGGCGACGCCCTGCTTCCCACGCGGCAGGGAGGCAGTGATGGCCTCGGTGGACGGGGTCATGGAGAGGCCCATGCCGAGGCCGATGGCAAGCAGGCCGGGCAGGATGGACAGGTATCCGCCCTCGACGGAGACGGACAGGGCCATGAGCGCCAGGCCGAGGGTGGCCAGCGCGATGCTGGCGGCCATGGTCGAGCGGGCGCCGATGCGGGCGGCGAGCATGGGCGCCAGGCCGGAGGCCATCATCATCATGACGGCCATGGGCATCATCGCGACCGTGGACAACAGACCGGACCAGCCCAGGACGGCCTGGAAGAAGGGGAAGAGGACCACGGCGATACCCGCCTGCACGCCGAAGACGACCAGCAGCGTAATCGAGCCTCTGGCCAGGCCCCGCTCACGGAACAGCCGCACGTCCAGCAGTGAAGCGTCGCGCCGGCGCAGTTCCCAGGACACGAAGCCGACGGAGGCGACGAGGCCGATGGCGAGGCTGATCAAGGTGGCGGGGGCGGTCCAGCCGTGCTCGGGGCCTTCCTGGAGGACGAAGATGAGGCCGACCACGGCAACGGTGGAGGCCAGCGCGCCGACGGTGTCGAAGCGATGGGGCGACTTCTCGCGGGAGTTGGGAACCGACTTCAGGGTCATGGCCAGGGCCACCAGGACCAGGACCACCGGCAGGGCGAACAGCCAGCGCCAGTCGGCGACGTCGACCAGGAGGGCGGAGAGGAACATGCCCAGGATGCCGCCGCCCCCGGCGACACCGGTCCACACGCCGATCGCCTTTCCGCGCTGCTCCTCGGGGAAGGTGGAGGTGATGACGGCCAGCGTAATCGGCATGATCATGGCTGCGCCGACGCCGCTGGCCACGCGCGCGGCGAGCATGATCTCCGCCGTCGGGGCCAGGCTGGCTGCGACGTTCGCGGCGCCGAAGACACCGAGCCCGGCGACCAGCATGGGCTTGCGGCCCAAGCGGTCACCGATCGCACCGAGTGGCAGCAGGAGCGCGGCCAGGGCGAGGGTGTAGATGTTGATGATCCACAGGATCGTGCTCTGCGAGGCACCGAATTCGACGGCCATGTGGGTCTGCGCGACGTTCAGTCCGGACACCGACGCGATGACGGCCATCAGCGCGATCGAGACGGCGATGAGGATCCTGCGCAGCTGACGCGCCTCCGGCGTGCCATCGTCTCTTGCGTGTTCGGCTGCCCCCGGGACGGGCTGGTTCGTAGTCATCGTTTCCTCTCAAAAAGGGCATGCGAAGTCAGCGCCGGAGCAGTGCCGGTCGCCGTGCAGGTGGGGTCGGCCGCCGCGCGCAGCGAGGGCTGCGCTCCCGCGCCGGGTTCAGCCGAGAAAGTAGAGGTGTCAGGCGATGACAGTGCTGCCCTGCGCTGCGGCGAGGGCCGCATCGGTGTCCGCGGTGGCCAGCAGGGCGTTGATGTGGGAGCCGGCCAGCGCCCCGGCTGCGGCGGAGGCGCCGACCTGGGCGCTCAGATCGGTGGCGTTGCCGGCCACCCACACGCCCGGAATCGCGGTGGTGCCCGCCATTGCGGAGGCGAAACGCCGCCCCATGTCGTCGGGCAGGTCCTCCATCGGCAGCTTCAGCGCGTCCAGGCCCTCGGTGCGGGCCTGCATCTGGGTGGCGACGGCGAGGACGCGGCGCTTAACGAATGCGCCGTCGGTCAGCCGGACCCCCGCGATGCCGCCCTCTTGGCTGATGACTTCCTGCACGGGCGTGTCGATGACGCGGATGTCGCGGGCGGCGAAGCGCGCCCGGGCGTCCTCATCCAGGTCGGTGCCGTGGGTGAAGTAGATCAGGTCGTCGGTCAACTGCCGGAACAGCAGGGCGTGGTGGAGGGATGCGGGGCCGGTGGCGAGGATGCCGATGGGCTCGTCGCGGACCTCCCAGCCGTGGCAGTAAGGGCAGTGGACCACGCTGTGGCCCCAGCGCTCGGCCAGACCGGGCACATCGGGCAGCACGTCCCGCAGGCCGGTGGCCACCAGCACCCGGCGGGTCGTCAGGATGCGGCCGTCGGCCAGGACGACGCTGAAGCGCAGGTCCCCGTCGGGTGACGGGGCGGCGGGCTCGGCCGATGCCACCTCGCCGTAGACGATGCGGCCGCCGTACTGGCGCACCTGCTCCCGGCCCTGCCTGAGGATCTCGGAGGGCGGCGTGCCGTCCAGGACGATGAAGCCGTGCATCGCCGCGGCGGGCGCATTGCGCGGGGTGCCGCTGTCGATCACGACGACGGAGCGGCGGGAGCGGGCAAGTATCAGCGCACCGTTCAGCCCTGCGGCCCCGCCGCCGATCACCACGGCGTCCACCGTCTCACCAGGCAGTGTGTCGCTCTCGTACACGGAAGCCGTCTCCGTCATGGCCCTGTCCTTCCTTCGCGCATGGTCCCGTATGTTCCGGTCCCTCTGCACGCGACGCTAACCCAGCCTTGCATCAAGGGCATATACTGTTGCCTATGACGCAAGAAGATGGAGAGCTAGACAGCCTCGTACGCAAACGCATCCGCGCTCTGCGGGTGGCGCAGGGCTGGTCCCTGGAGGAACTGGCCACCCGCGCGCACCTCAGCCAGTCCTCGCTCAGCCGCATCGAGAACGGTCAGCGCCGCCTCGCGCTGGACCAGCTCGTCACCCTCGCCCGCGCCCTGGATACCACCCTCGACCAGCTCGTCGAGACGGCCGCCGACGATGTCGTCACCAGCCCGACGATCGACGGAGCCCACGGCCGGATGCGCTGGCTTGTAAAGGGCGACCCCGGCATGAGTGTGGTGCGCCAGCGCATGACCGAACCGCCGCCCGAGAACCCGGCGCGTATGCGCGCC
Organism: Streptomyces sp. So13.3; assembly: GCF_005860785.2. Classification (NCBI taxonomy): domain Bacteria; kingdom Bacillati; phylum Actinomycetota; class Actinomycetes; order Kitasatosporales; family Streptomycetaceae; genus Streptomyces; species Streptomyces sp. So13.3. The sequence continues at coordinate 43,577 of NZ_CP048835.1, forward strand.
CACCCGGGGCGCGAATGGCTCGTCGTCCTGTCCGGCACCGCGATTCTCATGCTCGGCCACCGCCGCTTCCGCGTCGAGACCAACCAGGCCGCCGAGTTCCCCACGATGATGCCGCACGCCATCGGCGCCGAAGGTGGGCCCTGCGAGATCCTGGGCATCTTCGACCGGGACGCCCGCCGCGGTCACCGTAACGACGACCCCGACCGCGAGGCACAGGACACTCCCGAATGACGGCGCGGTCCGCACGGCAGCCCCGGTAGCGGCGACATCTTGCGCGCCAGGCAGCAGACCTGACCATCATCTTGCGCAGAGTGGGAGCGTGCTTGCCGCATGCGCATAGCCCTTCTAGGGTGAAGGCATGACCCAAGCACACCCGCACACCCCCCACCACGATGCTCCGCACGGGCACCACCAGCAGCACGGAACCGGCGGCCAGGCAGAGATCCTTGACCTGGACGCCGAGGTCCTCGCCGAGCACACCGCCTCCATCACCGCATGGCTTCCGCTGAGAACGGACCCCCGCCAGATCATGGATCTGGGCTGCGGCACCGGGGCGGGGACCTTTGCCCTCCTCGACCGCTTCCCCGATGCGCACGTCACCGCCTGTCGGGGTACACGTGAACGTCCCCAGCCTCGTACGGATGAAAAGGGACAGTTGCTGATGCGGTGAGACATGCTGCTCGGCACTCTGATGCTTGGTCGATTCGGGCGGCGGAGGGGGCTGGCAGTGGTCTTGGATCCGCAGCGTTGGCTGGAGCTCCGGCGCTTTCGGGGCCTGCTGGAGTCCGGGGCGATGAGCCTGTCGGAGATCGCCAGGGAGACCGGGCTGGACCGCAAAACGGTCCGTAAGTACCTGTCGGCGCCGGGTCCGGCGACGCCTCCGCGGCGGTCGCCGAGTGGGCGGTCGCGGGCGAGGGTGATCGACGAGTTCGGGCCATTGATCGACTCGATGCTTCGGGCCGAGGTCCTGATGAAGGCCGCGGTCATTCATGAGCGGTTGGCCCAGGAGTACGGCTTCACTGGCAACTACCAGCGAGTCAAGCTCTACGTCCAGACCTCCCGGCCCAGAATCGCCGAGGAACTCGGCATCACGCCCAAGGAACTGGCGGGGATGCACCGCCGGTTCGAGGTGATTCCGGGGGCCCAGGCCCAGGTTGACTGGGGTGATGAGGGCAAGATCCTCGCTCACATGGGCATCGCGAAGGTCTACTCCTTCCATATGACGTTGTCGTATTCGCGGGACCCGTTCTGCTGCTTCACCACGAGCCAGGACCTGCAGACCTTCTTCGACTGCCACCGCCGGGCCTTCGCCCACTTCGGCGGGGCTCCGATGACGATCGTCTACGACCGGACCAAGACCGTCGTCCGCCGCCACGTTGCTCCTGGTGAGGCGGTCCCGCTGCATCCGGAAGCGGTCGGCTTCGCCGGCCACTACGACTTCGACATCGACGTGCTGGCCGCCTACCGGCCGCAGGGCAAGGGCCGGGTCGAGCGGCAAGTTCTGATCGTCCGCGATCACGTTCTGTCCGGCCGGTCGTTCTCCTCCGTCGAGGAGATGGACGCCGCGTTCACCGCGTGGGTGCCGCTGCGGCGGGCCCAGATCCACAAGACGCACCGGGAGGTCATCGCGGAGCGGGCGGCGAGAGATCACGCGGCGCTCAAGCCGCTGCCGTCGGTTCCGTACTTGGTGGCCGAGCGGCAGCTGCGGCACGTCGGCAAGGACTGCCTGGTCGCCTTCGACGGGAACCTCTACTCCGTGCCGGCCCGGCGAGTCCGTGCTCGTCAGCTGGTCGAGGTCCGAGCCACGAAGTCCCAGGTCATGCTGCATGGCACCCTTGCTGACATCCATGGCAGCACGCTGCTTGCCGCCCACCCCCGGGCGATCGGCCGCGGTGCCCGTGTCGTCGATGAGTCGCACTGGGACGGTCTGCCCACCGGTAAGAACCGTCGGACCACCACCGGCGACATCCCCATCCAGCCTCGGCAAGAGCGGCCGCGGGGCGAGGAGACCGGCCCGCTGCAGGCCCTGCTGAACCGGGCCGCGGCCACCCGGATCGAGGTCGGGCGCCGACCGTTGTCGGTCTATGACGAGCTGACTGGCACCCGTCCCTTCACCACCCATCGAGCGACGAAGGAATCCTCTTGAGCGAGCTGACCGGCAACCGTATCCGCACCACGGCCGGCAAGCTCGGCCTGCCCCACCTCGCGGAAACCATCAACGAGTTCACCCGCCGGGCGGACGAGGCGAAGATGGGCTATCTCGACTTCCTCGACCTGGTCCTCTCCGAGGAGCTGGCTGTCCGCGACGACCGCCGGTTCCGGCAGGGTCTGCGACTCTCCCGGCTGCCGCACCACAAGACGCTCGATGAGTACGACTTCTCGTTCCAGCCCGACCTCGACCCGCGCAAGGTCAAGGACCTCGCCACGCTCTCGTTCGTCGAGGCCAAGGCCAACGCGGCTCTCCTGGGCCCGCCGGGGGTGGGTAAAACACACATCGCCGTCGCTCTCGCGGTCGCGGCTTGCCGGGCCGGCTACTCGGTCTACTTCACCAGCCTCGACGACATGGTCCGCAACCTCAAAGCCGCCGAAGCCGCCGGCCGCCTGGCCAACAAGCTCGGCACCTACCTACGGCCGGGTGTCCTCGTAGTCGACGAGGTGGGCTACGAGATCCTCGAACGCGGAGAAGCCAACCTGGTCTTCCAGGTCATCTCCAAGCGGTATGAAAAGGGCTCGATCATCCTGACCTCGAACAAGACCTTCAGCGAATGGGGACAGGTGTTCGGTGACGAGGTCCTGGCCACCGCCATCCTCGACCGCCTCCTGCACCATTGCGACGTGATCTCCATCAACGGCCCCAGCTACCGGCTCAAGAACCGACTCAAGGCCATCGAGCGGGACACAGACGTGGCCTGACAGGCCACGTCGCGAACCGGCCGGCGGGGCGGCCCCTTTTAGGGTGGCATCAGGAAAGTCTGCTGATCAGCTCGGAGATGCCATGCCCTTGAAGATGAAGTTGAGCGCGATAACACTAGATTGCCCTGATCCACTGGCTCTGGCGGTGTTCTATCAACAGGCCACCGGCCTTGAGCCGCACCCGAAGTCGGACGCTGACTTTGCCGGTCTCAACCGTGAGGATGGACTCCTCATAGGCTTTCAACGGGTCGACGACTACCGGGCGCCGAGCTGGCCTGATCAGGCCGTTCCCCAACAATTTCACCTTTGCTTCGACGTCGCGGACCTGGACGAGGCGGAGGCTCGGTTGCTGGAGCTGGGAGCAGGCAAGGCTCATCACCAGCCGCATGAGGACAGGTGGCGGGTCCTCACTGATCCGGCCGGGCATCCCTTCTGCATCGTCAGGGGCTGACGCAGCCGTGCTCCCGCACACGACATAGCTGGGGACGTTCATCCGTACGCGGTTGGGGAGGTTAGGTAGTACGCCGACACCGCCGTCGATACTTCAGCCGAGCACCTTCAGCGCCTGCGCACAAAAGCGTGCGCACGCGAAGTGGAGAAGCGCGTGCGCACCGTACAGGCCGACCTTGACGCCGCCGGGTGGCCCGACCTCGGATCACCGGACCTGGTGTGGGCGTCAGCCTCGATGCACCACATGGCCCGCCCCAACCGCGTACTGCGCACCGTCCACGACCTGCTCACTCCCGGCGGTCTGTTCGCCGTCGTCGAACTCGCCGGCTTCCCCCGCTTCCTGCCCCCAAGCGCCCCTACGGACCGGCCCGGCCTGGAAGAACGCGTCCACGCAGCGACCGACCGCATGCAGGCTGAGCGCATGCCCCACCGCGGCGCCGACTGGGGCCCGATGCTCACCGACGCCGGATTCACCGTCGAGGGCGAGCACACCATCACCGTGAACATCGAGGGCTCCCGCAACGAAGCGATCGGCCGCTACGCCCTCGGCGGCCTGCAGCGCATCCGCAGCGCCGTCGCCGAGACACTCTCCCCCGAGGATCTCACCGCGCTCGACCAGCTCCTCGACACCGACAGCCCAAACAGCATCCTGCGCCGCGACGACCTGACGATGCGCACCGAGCGCACCGTCTGGGCCGCCCGCCGCACCTGATCCCCGACACCCCCGACCAGCCTCCGGGCAGCGCCAACACACAGTGAGACTCCGCCAACCTGACGGCGGTGTTGGCGAGGCTGCCCGGATCCCGGGCGACCGCGTCCCCGGTGCGCTCGGCCCGCGCCGAGCCGCCCGCACCCTGCCGGCGCCGCACACCCGTGTTCGCCTCCCCGCCCCCGTCGGCCCTGGCCTGTGCAGTGTCCTTCGCGACGGCCTCCCCGGACACCTCACCCTCCGACGGCGCACTGGTGCGGTCCGGCCCCAGCGGAACCGCCAGCGCCGCGACCGCGGTGGCCGCGATGACCGACGCGCTCACCACGTTCCCCACCTCCACCGACCCAGCGTGTAGACCAGCGGCGAGGCCACCGCCAGAACATCAGCACCAACCACCACCACGACCTTACGAACACGCACCATCATGTCCCCCTCAACATGAGCCCCCGTCAGGCGCCACACTCCAGGAACCCGCCGCGCGCCGCGCAGCCACACACCGGCAATGCGATGACGCCAACTACCGACGAGTATTCGACGCCATCAGTGCCTGTTTTTGAAGGCTGGTCAGGGTTGTGGTGCGGCTGGATGATCTGGGGTGTGAAGCCGCGGGATGGTGGGCGGGGTGGGGGCCGGCGGTATTGCCGAGAGTGTGGTGATCCGCTGTCGGTATCGATGGCGCCGGAGGCGGTGTTTTGTTCGGGTCGGTGCAGGTCACGGCGGTGGAGGGCGCTTGGGCGGGCTCGACAGCGGGTGGTGGCGATGCAGCGGGGTGAGCAGGCCCGGTGCCCGGTGTGTGGGCGGTGTTGGACTGTGGGGGTGGAGCATCCGCGGTCGGCGCGGTTCTGTTCTGCGCGGTGCCGGACGCGGGCCTGGCGCCGGCGGGAGGCGTCACGCTAAAGCGTCTCGGTGACGCTCTAGCCGAACGCTGCAGGTGAAAGGGCGGGAGTGCGGGAGTGCGGGGGGCTTTATGGTGGGTGGGGTGTGCTGCGGGCGCCCCGTGTTTGCGCTCTGCCCGGGGCCCGAGCCGCGCCCCACCCCGTCGAGCCGGTCAAAACGGCCTACACGCCCATGCCCATACGCATCCGAACGCGCCCACACGAAACCATCCGCCTCGCTCCCGCCGCCCTGCGCTGATGTCACCGGAGCCGACCTGAGTGGCATCTGTCCCGAGGTGGATATCAGATCCAGGTGGGCACGTGCCCACCGGCGTAGCGGGCGCCGAAGCCGCCCTGAGGCAGGATCTCGTCGATGGCCTTGAGGTCGGTGTCGGTGAGGGTGAGGTCGGCGGCGCCGGTATTCTCCTCGATGCGCTTTTGGCTGCGGGTGCCGGGGATGGGCACGATGTGCTCGCCCCGGGTCAGAAGCCAGGCCAGGGCGAGCTGGGAGACGGTGGCACCCTTGGTCGCCGCGAGCTCGGCGAGCCGGTCGACGGCTTCGACGTTCTTCTCGAAGTTGCCCGGCTGCCAGCGCGGGTCGACGGTGCGTATGTCGGTGGCTTCGTACTGGTCGGCGGGCTTGGCGGTGCCGGTGATGAAGCCGCGGCCGAGGGGGGAGTAGGCGACGAAGCCGACGCCGAGTTCGTCCAGGGTGGGGAAGAGCTGCTCGGCGTCCCGTTCGAACAGGGAGTACTCGGTCTGCAGGACGGAGACCGGCTGCACGGCGTGCGCCTTGCGGATCGTCTCGGGTCCGGCCTCGCTGAGGCCGAAGTACTTCACCTTGCCCGCGTCGATCAGCTCCTTGACGGTGCCCGCGACCTCCTCGATGGGCACCTGGGGGTCGACGCGGTGCTGGTAGAAGACGTCGATGTGATCCACGCCGAGGTAGCGCAGGCTGTTGTCGGCGACCTTGCGGATGTTGTCGGGCCGGCTGTTGAGAGCTTCGCCGATCTGCTCCGGAGCCATGGACATGTCGACCCCGAACTTGGTGGCCAGGACCACGTCGTCGCGGAAGTCCCTGACCGCCTTGCCGACCAGGATCTCGTTGGATCCGGTGCCCCAGCCGTACATCTCGGCGGTGTCGAAGAAGGTGACGCTCAGGTCGTGGGCGCGGCGGAGGGCGGCGACACCGGCCTCCTCGTCGGTGGGTCCGTAGGCCATGGTCAGGCCCATCGCGCCGTAGCCGATCGCCGAGACCTCAAGGCCCTGGCTTCCCAGTGTCCGGTGCTGCATGACGCACTCCCCTGAAAGATATTAAAAGGTATTTTTTGGCTGACCGTAGTGTCAGTGCGCTGCGGCGGTCAGGCCGGCGCGGTGGATGCGGGTGTGCTCGGCGACTCGCCGGCCGAGGTGGCGGGCGGTGTTCAGGTCTGCGTCGTGGACGGCGGGGGTGTCATTGAAGCTTTGTGCGCCGGCGCCGAGGTAGAAGCCGAGTCGGTTGTCGTCCTGGGGGCTGGATGTGGTGGTGTTCCAGCCCGGCAGGAGGTTCAGGCTCACCCAGAGCATTCCGTGCTGGGCCGCCAGGAGTGAGAGGTACTGCAGGGTGTGCAGCTTGTCGCCGCTCATGGAGCCGGAGTTGGTGAATCCCGCCGCGAGCTTGTCGCTCCAGGCGCGGGTCATCCACCGCTTGCTGCTGGCCTCGGCGAAGGCGTGAAACGCCCCGGATGCGGTGCCCATGTAAGTGGGGGTGCCGAAGATGATGGCGTCTGCGGCGTCCATCAGTTCCCAGTCGGCGTCGCTGAGGGAGGCGACGTCCACGCGCTGGACCTGTGTCCCGGCGATGGAGCGCGCGCCGTCTTCGACGGCCGCGGCGATCTGGGCGGTGTGGCCGTAGCCGGAATGCGATGCGATGACGATCGAGATGTCGGACATGGGTGTTCCTCTCCTGCCGCGATGGCGGCGTGTTCGGTGGCGCGGGCGGTCGACGCGGTGCCCGCTGCGGCGGTCGGCCGCACGGCTCCACGAGTGGAGCCGACGGCCCGGCCGGGGCGCGGCGCATGCCCGGGTGTCGCGGGCCGGCGCCGACCACCACCAGCCTGGATCGTCGTTCCGCTTAAAACAGTAGCACCGATAGGGCGGTGATCCACAAAATGAGATATCGTTGTTCCATGAACGAGGGACGACGCGCCGCGCGGCGCCAGGTGCTGCAGGTGGCCGCCAAGCTTTTGGAAGAGGGCGGCAGCGAGGCGGTCTCCACGCGCGCTGTCGCCGCGGCCGCAGGCATCACGGCCCCAGCGCTGTACCGGATGTTCGACGACAAGGCCGGACTCCTGGCCGAGCTGGCCGCCTACGGGTTCGAGATGTACCTGGCCGAGAAAAGGGAGGCACTGGCGCTGACCCCCGACGACCCGGTGGCCGACCTCTACCGCGGCTGGGACCTGCACGTCGACTTCGGAGTGCGGCACCCCGCGTTCTACATGCTCATGTACGGCACACTGCAGCCCGGGCGGCGGCCCCCGGCCGCGGACGAGGCACACGCCCTGCTGGTGACACTGCTGGGCCGGGCGGCCGAGGCCGGACGCCTTCGGGTTCCGGTGGCGCAGGCGACCCGCGTCATCCACGCGGCGACAACGGGTGCCACGCTGGCGCTGATCGGCGAAGAGCCCTCGGAGCGGGACCTGACCACTTCGGCACGGCTGCGGGACACCGTCATCGCCTCGATCACCACGGACCCGCCCGCCTCGTCCGGGTCGGACCTGGCCTCGCGCGCACTCGCCCTCGACGCCGCACTGGAAACCGCGCTCACCACCAAGTCCCCGGCTGCGGGCACCGGGGTATCTCTGCGAGACGCCGAGATGGCGCTGCTCCGCGAATGGCTTCAGCAGCTGGCTGAGGTTCCCCCGGTGTGCGGGAGGTGATGATCAGCTGGTCAGGACGGGTTGGCGGGTGTTCAGGTTCGCTAGTTCGGTCGTCGCTCGGTTGGTGTAGTGCTGTTCCTCGAACTCGATGGGGCTGAGGAAGCCGAGACGTTTTTGGATGCGCCGGCTGTTGTAGCTTGTTATTTATGGTCCGGACTCGAACATCGAGTAGGACACCATCACTCACCTGGGCCTTTACCGGACAGGCGGACGGCCTCCGCATGAGCATGCGTTCTGTCACCGAACCGCACTCATACGAAGGCCGCAGGGGTGAGTCTGCTGCATCACAATGCTTGGCACGAGGCACTCGACTTCACGTCACACTTCCGGGAGGACTTCTACGCGTCCCTGACCCGGCGTGGTGACACTCTGTTCGAGCTCACGGACGCGATGCTCTGCGAGAACGGACCGGTGACCTCGCCGGTTGACCTGACGCTGCTGGCCGAACACCGGCGCGGGCACGGCGCGTTGTACGACGCGCTGAACTGCGGGCGTATCGACGTGGACGGGTTGCGGCACGCTCTGGCGATGCTGCCGCAGCCCAAGGCCGCCGACAACCGGATCGTCCTCGCGGTCGACGTGACCCACTGGCTGCGGCCCGACGCCCCGTGCAGCCCGGACCGGCTGTTCTGCCACGTCTACGGACGCAGCGGGCGCTCCAGCGACCAGCTCGTGCCCGGCTGGCCGTACTCGTTCGTGGCCGCCTTGGAGACCGGCCGCACCTCCTGGTGCCAACTCCTGGACGCGAGGCGGCTCGGCCCCGACGACGACGTCGCCGAGGTCACCGCGGCCCAGGTCCGCCGCGTGGTCACCGACCTGATCGACGCAGGCCAGTGGGAGCCCGGTGATCCGGACGTCCTGATCGTCCTCGACGCCGGCTACGACGCCCCGCGCCTGGCCCACCTCCTCGCGGGTCTGCCTGTCGAGGTTCTGGGCCGGATGCGTTCCGACCGTGTCATGCGACGCCCGCCGCCGCCCCGCACCCGCCGGGCCGGCCGCCCGACCCGGCACGGAGGAGTGTTCCGCTTCGCCGATCCGGACACCTGGGGCGCCCCGGACGTGGAAACCATGCAGGTCACCGACCGCTACGGCACCGCTCGGGCTGTGGCCTTCGACCGTCTCCATCCACATCTGACCACCCGCTGTGCATGGATCGACCACACCGGTGAGCTCCCCATCATCGAGGGCACCCAGATCCGCCTGGCGGTCGACAGACTGCCCAGCGGCCAGGACCCGCAGCCGGTCTGGCTGTGGTCCTCGAAGACCGGCATGACCGGTGAGGACGTCGATCTGCGCTGGCAGGCATTCCTCCGCCGCTTCGACATCGAGCACACCTTCCGCATGATCAAGCAGACGTTCGGCTGGACCCGCCCCAAGCTCCGCACCCCCGAGGCTGCGGACCGCTGGACGTGGCTCGTGATCGCGGCCCACACCCAGCTCAGGCTCCTCCGCGAAGCCGCCGCCGACCTTCGTCGCCCGTGGGAGAAGCGAACGGAGCCCGCCCGGCTCACCCCGGCCCGCGTCCGCCGGGGATTTCGCAACCTCCGCCCGCACCTGCACAGTCCTGCCCGTGCACCGAAACCCTCAACACCCGGGCCAGGCCGTCCAGTCGGCTCGAAGAACCGCCATCCCGCCACCCGCCACGATGTGGGCAAAACGACCAGACGCCCCGAGAGCATCACTGAACGCAATCGCCTTAAAGGCCACAAAGGTTAAATTTCAAGCTTAGAAGCTGTTGTCTTTCCGCGAGTGATCGCTGTGTTTCCGCTGGTCAGGCATGACATTGCCATCTTGGCGGCAGGGATGAGGTGTCGTGTCGTCTCTTCGGTGGAGGTGCTGGGGTGCCGTCGGTGATGGGTTTGTTGGAAGAGCGTGAGCGTGCCGCCCGGCAGCGGGTGGAGGTCTTGCAGGCTGAGTTGGGTGAGGCAGAGGCTGTGTGGGAGCGGTTCGTGATCGCTCGGGAGACAGTCGGCCAGATCCTCGCGGAACCTCGCGGAAGCGCGGAGGATTCGTCACTCGCTGGGGCCGGCGAGCGGCCGGTGCAGGTCGCGGCGGCGGGGCCCGGTTCGGTGGTGCCGGTGCGGCGGGACGGGCTTGAGGCTGATGCTCTGGCCCCGGGCTACCGGCGGATCATGGAAATCCTGCAGGAGCGGGGCAGGTCCGGCGGCGGGGCGATGGACTGCCGGCAGCTGGCGGTAGCACTTGGCCTGGAGCCGGTTCCCGCGAAGGTCGAGGGGGTGCGGTCGAAGACGAAGCGCCTGGCGGTGCGGGGCTGGTTGGCCGAAGCGAGCCCGGGAATGTTCAGCGTCGTGGGCGGGCGAGGCGGCGGCTCATGACCATGCTCATCGACCACCAGATCATCGCTTGCGAGCTGTCGGTGCGGGTTTCGTAGTCGCGGGCCAGTCGGCGTGAGCGCATCAGCCACGCGAACGTGCGCTCCACCAGCCACCTCTTGGGCAGCACGACGAACCCTGACAAGTCGTCGCTGCGTTTGACCACCGTCAACGCGATCCGCAGGGTGCTGCGGGTGAAGTCGACCAGTGGCCCGGTATAGCCGCCGTCCGCCCATACCCGGGCCAGGGCCAGTGCCTTTGGTGCAGGCGGGTCAGCACCGTGCGTGCGGCGTCCCGGTCGGTGACCGATGCCGCGGTGACACTCACTGCCAGCAGCAGCCCGAGGGTGTCCACCACGATGTGGCGCTTGCGGCCGTTGACCTTCTTGCCGCCGTCGAAGCCCCGGCTCGCGGCCGGCACCGAAGCGGCTCCTTTCACCGACTGGGCGTCGATGATGCCCGCAGTCGGTTCCGTATCCCGGCCGGCGGCCTCGCGGACCCGGTCGCGCAGCCGGTCGTGGAACTCCGCGATCCAGCCTTGGTCACGCCAGCGCCGCCAAAAGGCATAGACGCGGTCCCAGGCAGGAAAGTCGGCAGGCATCGCCCGCCACGTGATGCCGCCGGCGACCAGGTAGCGCACCGCGTCCACCATCTGCCGGTGACAGTAGGCCTCCGGGCGCCCGCCCCGGCCCTCCAACCACCCCGGCACCGGCAGCAGATCACGAACCTGCACCCACTCCGCGTCTGTCATATCCGAGGGATACCTCGACCGCCTGTGCGGATGATCCGCCGCATTCCCGAACCGGTGCGCGAGACAATCACACCCACGCGCAACGAAGTTGGAGCCAGCCGCGGCCAGGGCATAGAACTGGGACAACAGGGCCTCCCGGCGCGCTCAACGGTCTCGACAACCACGAGCTGCACCGGAGGCCCTGCCTTCATGCGGACCACAACCCAACACCACCCGACCGAGGCTCATCACTCGAACCGACGTTCCTCAAGATCGATAGCGCAACAGCTTCTTACAGATATCTGGGGGCTGTTCAGGCATGTTCGCCTCCTTGCCTCGGGTGAACCGAAGCAAGGAGAGGTCGAGCACCGGATCCAAACGTTTGGACACGTTTCCGAGGCCCCTGAGGATGCGGGCCGAGGTGTGGCTTGCGGACGGCTACCGTACCGAGAGTTGTGCGCCGGCTGTAGGGCCCGGTTTCCTCAGCAAGGTTTCCTTGGTCATCACGAGGCGGGGGCAGCAGGAGCGGGCAGGCTGAGCACGGCGGTCAGGCGTGCGACGGAGGCGATGTCGCCTTCGACCCGGACGTCCCCCGCAGCGACCGCGTCGGGCAGCTGCCGTCCGCCGTACACGACGCGCGCGAGCGCGGAGGGCCGTGCGGTGATGACGGCTTCCGGTTGCTGCTGGTAGCCGCGCTCGGCATGAAGGGTGCCGTCGGCGATGAGGACTTGGAAGACTTCGTCGCCGAGGTGAAGCTCGAATCTCCCGTGCACGCCCTGGCTGCGGCTGGGGTCGAAGTTGGTGCGCAGGGAGAGGACGAACGAAGTGGCGCTCAGGTGGGCGGTGCGGTCGTGGGCCGGCGAGCGCACCGCCCAGCGGCCCAGTGCCCGTACGACGGGTTCGAGTTCGAGGCCCCAGTCGGTGAGCTCGTAGGCCTCTGCGGCGGCGGGGGCCGGGAGACGGTGCTTGCGGACGATGCCGGAGGCCTCCAGTTCTGCGAGGCGCTGGGCGAGCACGTTGGTGCTGATGCCGGGCAGGTCCGTGCGTAGTTGGCCGTACCGCTTGGGGCCCAGCAGCAGCTCGCGGACCACCAGGAGTGCCCAGCGCTCGCCGACGAGATCGAGGGCGTGGCCCGTCCCGCACGCGTCGTTGTAGCTCCGCTTCGTTGCCATGCCGGCAAGTCTACCCCGACGGTTTTGATTTGGAAGTGACTGGTTGTTTTTTGAAAGCGAAGTGGCTACGGTGATCACATCGACGGCAGGCAGCGCGCCGTAGCCGCAAGCCAGACCACGCCGGCTCAATGAGAACCGGACACGAGACACCCGAGGAACCCTCAGATGCGCACCCTGATCAGCACCGCTTTCATCTCGCTCGACGGCGTCGTGGAGGGCCCGGGCGGTGAGCCCGGCTACCGCAACTCCGGGTGGACCTTCAAGGACGTTGAGTTCCTCCCCGAGGCGTTCGAGATCAAGGGCCGCGAGCAGCAGGAGACCACCGCAATACTGCTGGGCCGGACCAGCTACGAGGCGTTCAGCCCGGTGTGGCCGGACATGGCGGACTTCGCCGACTACAAGACGATGCCGAAGTACGTCGTCTCCACCAGCCTCACCGAGGACAAGCTGGTGTCGAACTGGGGCGAGACCACGATCCTGCGCTCGCTCGACGACGTCGCCGCGCTAAAGGAGACCGACGGCGGTCCGATCATCGTCCACGGCAGTGCCACGCTGAACCAGGCCCTTTCGGACGCCGGCCTGATCGACCGCTACCACCTGCTGGTCTTCCCGCTTCTGCTCGGCGCCGGCAAGCGGCTGTTCAGCGCCACGGACAAGGACACCCAGAAGCTCAAGCTGGTCGAGCACGAGGCCTACCCCAATGGTCTGCAGAAGAACGTCTTCGACGTCATCCGCTGACAAGGTCCCCGTATGACGACGCCGGTGATCACGTCCGGCACGGGTGCCCAGAATGAGCAGGCGGGTGGCCTACGGGCACTGACGATTGCTCCGGCGGACTGCTCGACACCTACCGCAGCCAGCACGGCAACGGAGCCAGGTCCTCACGGGCCGGGGCCTGTCAGGGACGCAGTCCGAGAGGACCCTGGACGGTCGACCTATCGACCCACCTGTCACGAGCCCGGTGACAACGCCCCGGCGACGAAACGTCATGACGAAATATCACCCGATAGGGGTGGCTCTGAAACTCACTGCCGATCATGATCCACCGGCACCGCCAACGCTCCACGAACGGAGCAACGTGGCTCCCACTCCCGCTAACCAAGTGGCTCCCATCCGACCTGTCGAAAACACTGGTCTCGTAGGGCGGCACCGGGCGGGCCGGTGCCGCCCGCTTCCGAAGCGGCGGTGACGATCAGGAAGCCGCGGCCGGGTCTTGCGGGTCGAGCTTGGTGAAGTCGACGTCCAGGTGCGGCTCGTACGCCTCCGGGGCCAGGTCCAGCTCATGGGTGGAGTACTCGCCGAACCGCATGATCTTCTCGGTCAGGTAGGGCGAGACCTCGGCCAGGTCCTCCGGCTCGGTCTTCCAGCCCTCCGCCTGCAGCTCGCGCACCGCCTGGGCGATGTCCAGGGTGTTGTGGAAGATCAGGCAGTTGGTGAGCAGGGCGTTGAACTTCACCGCCTTCTCCTGCTCGACGGGGTCGTTGTCGGCGATGATGCCCCGGTTGCCGAAGCGCACCCACTCAGAGAAGCCGTTGAACGCCTCGACCTTGTTGGTGGCGGCCGTCACCCGCCGGCGCATCTGCGGATCCGTCAGGTACCGCAGGAGCTGGATGGTGCGGATCACCCGGCCGACCTCGCGGAACGCCGCGTAATGGGCGTTCTTGCGCGACCCGGAGCGCAGGCGCCGCAGCAGCAGGACGGAGGACACCTTGCCGCCCCGCACCGACAGCGCCACCCGCATGAGGTCCTTGAAGTGCGACTCGATCAGGTCCCAGTCGATGACGTTGCGCCCGGCCGCGCCGAACAACGCGTCGATGTGCACATAGGAGGTGTGCTTGGTCGGGCGGAAGAACACCAGGTCCTTCCAGTTCCGGATCCGGGGCATCAGCTCGAAGCCGAGCAAATGGGCGAGGCTGAACACCGGGAAGCTCTGGCCCTGCGTGTCCGCGTGGATCGTGGTCGGCTGCAGCTCGGACTCGTTCTTCAGCAGCCCCTCGATGATGTAGACCGCCTCCCACACGCCGCACGGGATGAAGTGGGTGAACAGCGCGATGTTGGTGTCGGCGATGTGGTGATACGCGATCCCTCCGGGCCGGCCGTAGCGCACCGAGGTCTCGGCGACCAGATTGTTCAGGTAGGTGTCCGGCTCGCCGCGCGTGCAGGAGGGAAGGGCGGTCGCTGGGTCGTCTGCGGGGGGAGCGCAGGATCAGCTCCCTACGCTCAGCTGGCCAACTACACCGCCCAGTGGCCAGTTCAGACGGGCGGCATCTCGCACGCAGCACGAAGGGGCCGGGGAGTTCCCCGGCCCCTTCTGTGTGTCCGCCCCCGTGTCGGCCTACAGGCCGAACCGGATGCTCTGCACATCGGTGAAGTGCACTTCCTCCAGGCTTCCGGCGCGCCGGCCGTTGTCTTGGAAGTACACCTCCTTGAGGGCTTCGGCAGTGATCTCCTGGAGCTCGGTGTCGGTGGCGCCGCGCTCTTGGGCGTCGAACAACCGGGCGGCGTAGCGCGGGGGCAGGGCGACTTCGAGGTGGCGCATCCGGTCTTCGTCGGTGGTGTTGATCGGGGCCTTGTAGCCGATGCGGGCGTAGGTGTCGATGACGATGCCGTCGCTGGTGGCCGCGGTCTTCCTGGCCTTCGCCCGGACCTGCGGCTGCCAGCGTGTCTTCACCTCGCGCTCCAGGCGCGCTCTGAGGTCCTTGCGGGGCTTTCTGATCTGCTCTTTGACGTACCGCTCGACGGTGCGCTGGGAGATCCCTAGCGCCTGGGCTACGGCCTGGGTGCCCTTGAGTTGCTTGACCAGGTATCGCACTTGGGCGCCGGCCGCCTTCGGGATCGGGCGGGTGAACGCCTTCTGGACCGCCGTGTCCAGGCTGTCGCCGAACATGCTCATCGCGGTCTACTCCCCGTCGTCCTGGTTGGTGACGTGTCCGTCCTTGATGTAGCGGGCAAAGTTGAGCTCCGGGGCCTTGAACTGCTCGCGAACGCTCTTCCCCCAGAAGGTGGTCTGGGTGCCTTCGTGCTTGACCATGCCGGGGTTCACCCCGATCCGCCAGCCGCCCGGCAGCGGCTTGCCGTCCGAGTAGGGCAGGAAGTCGAGCGGGGTTGGTCCGTCGGACGCGTACACGGCGCAGTCCGAGTTGACCGCGACCGGGTACTGGCCCGTCGCCGCCGCATGCTTGACGATCTTGCGGTGCATGTTGATCCGGGTGCGGGAGATGACCGCGGCCCGGATGTCGGGCCGCCACGTCGGACGGGACAGCGCCCGCCACGGCTGACCGGGGCGCCAGTCCTCCCCGCGGGGGCGTTCGCGCAGCTTGCCCAGGCCGCCCTTCACAGTCGCCTTCACCGCGGTGACCACGATCGCCAGGTGCGGGTCGCGCTGCCGGTAGCCGTCCATCGCCGTCAGGAAGTCTTCCGGCGACAGGTCAGCGCCCACGCCGAGGTCGGCCATCGTGGCCAGGTAGGCGTCACGCAGCCGGTTGTACCAGCCGTCCAGGTAACGGCTGTTGTCGTCCCGCACCCACGCCTCGATCGGC
Organism: Streptomyces sp. So13.3; assembly: GCF_005860785.2. Classification (NCBI taxonomy): domain Bacteria; kingdom Bacillati; phylum Actinomycetota; class Actinomycetes; order Kitasatosporales; family Streptomycetaceae; genus Streptomyces; species Streptomyces sp. So13.3. Next base: position 59,215 of record NZ_CP048835.1, read on the forward strand.
GCGACGTCGTATCCGAGCTCCACCGCGTACGCCACGCTGGGTGTGGCGTACCAGGCCGGACCCGTCGGACGGTCGCCCGTGGGCGTGAACGGGCACCAGCGCGTCCGCCGCCGCTGGGGAGACCCAGGCCGGTGGCGCAGACGACGCTGAACGATCACCGGTGCCGCCGACCGGCCCGGGGTCAGCCGGCGCCGGGGCACCGGCGCCTCAGGCCGCCACGTCGGCCGCAGGGGACCGATCCGCCCGTTCCGCCGCTGCCCTGCCCGCGGCCCCACCCCGCCATCCCGCCCGGGTCAGGGGAAGGGCAGGCAGAGGGGGAAGCCGGCGTCCAGAACCCCCCATCAGACATCACTAGTGCAGGTCACAGCCCCCAAACGCGGGAAGCGGCGGGGAGCGGTGCACGCATGGTTGAACGGGCGGTTGCCGAGATCATCACCGCCCCGGTACGAGCCGGACGGGCGGACGGGTTACCGGCCTGCCTCGTCGTTGGGCGGACGCGTGCCGCCGAACTGCTCGTTCATCTTGTCCTGGGCCGTGTCGACCTGACCGGTGTACTTGTTCTCCGTCTTGCGGTCGACGAAGTCGCCGCCCTTCTCGACACCTTGCCGGGACTGGTCCTCGTGACCCTTGAGCATGCCTTTGATCTTGTCGAGCATGGACATGTCGACCTCCTCGTGTGATGGGCAACATGTCCAGGATCTACGCAGCGGACAAGGCTCGCATTACGAGCCACGAGCCACGAGCCACGGGCTACGAGCTACGAGCTACGGGCGAAGCCGAGCGCCCGGCGCCGCGCCCCCCGCCCCGCCCGGGCGCACGGGACGGGACGTGGCGGGCCCAGGTCCGCCAACCCGGCCCCGCCGCCCCACCACCCCGGGTTACCGGAGCGCAAGCCCAGTCTCCCGGCTTTCTCCACCCCCGATGACACCGCCCGCCGGCGGACGAACACCGGTACAGCGGTAACCACGGCGTGGAGTCCTTAGTAGCTGTTGTCGTTCCGATCTTGAGGGGTGTGCGTCGAACGGGAGTCTCGATCGGGTGATCGCAGCTGGTCCCGGGCATGAAGGCAGGGCCTCTTGGTAGCTCGGGGTTGCGAAGCCAACCGAGATCCAGGAGACCCTGTTGCCGCAGTTCTACGTGCTCACGCCGGTGGAGTTCAACTCGGCTGCACCGACGTGTGATTGTGTCGCTCATCGGTTCGGAAACGCGGCCGATCACCCGGAACGTGTTCGGCGGTATCCCTCGGACATGACGGACGTGGAGTGGGACCTGGTCCGGCCGCTGCTGCCGGTGCCCGGCTGGCTGCGCGGCCGGGGCGGACAGCCGGAGGCGTACTGCCACCGGGCAATACTCGATGCGATCCGCTACCTCGTCGACAACGGCATCAAGTGGCGGGCGATGCCCGCCGACTTCCCGCCGTGGGACCGCGTCTACGCGTTCTTCCGCCGTTGGCGCGACCACGCCCTGGTCAAGGAGTTCCACGACCGGCTGCGATCGAGGATCCGCGAGAGGGAGGGGCGGACTGCGGAGCCGACAGCCGGGGTGATCGACTCGCAGTCCGTCAAGGCGGACTCGGTCGTCGGCTTGGACAGCCGTGGCTTCGACGGCGGAAAGCTGGTCAACGGGCGCAAGCGGCACGTCGTGGTCGACACCCTCGGCCTGCTGCTGGGCGTGATGGTCACCGCCGCGGATGTCGGCGATCGCACCGCCGCACAGGTCCTGCTGCGGCAGGTCGCCGATGCCCACCACCGGTTGGAGCTGGTCTGGGCCGACGGCGGCTACACCGGCCCCCTCGTCGAGCACTGCCTCACCGTGCTCGCCCTGGTCTTGTCGATCGTCAAACGCAGCGACGACATGCGTGGCTTCGTGGTCCTGCCCAAACGGTGGATGGTCGAGCGCCTCTTCGCCCACCTGATGCGCACCCGCCGCCTGGCACGCGACTACGAACGCCGCACCACCAGCGCCGAAGCGATGATCTACTGGTCGATGATCCTGCTCATGACCCGTCGCCTCGCCCGGCCACACCCTGCGCGAGCGTGAACCGGCCCGGCTGCCGCTCTGCCAGCCAGCCCCGCGCGACCAGGCGTTTCGCCTTCGACCGCAGCGCCTCCACCCGTCTTAAGCACCGCGTCCAGACCGAACAGCACGGCCAACTCCTGGCAGGTCAGCGGACCTTGATGGAGCCGGTCCCGGTCCGCTAGCGCGGTAGGATGCGCTGATAGTCCACCGACAGCACCGACCCCGCCAGTCCCTCACGCCATACCGGGACCTGCGACCTCGCCCTCGGCGCCTGCCGGGACGTCGAGCCCGCGACCGGGCCGGAGACGGCCTCCTCGACAACGGTGCTCTCGCCGTCCGGAGCCAGGACCGTGCCCACTCGCCTGCGGGCGATCACCCACTCCTGCCAATCCTCTTCGGCCGCGGCCAGCTCGGCCTGGATGCGATCGGCTTCCTCACGCAACCCCTCGACACGACGACGAGCAGCGAGCTCGTGCTGTTCCAGCAGTCCGACCACCGACGGCATCCGTGACCTCCCGGGGAGTGACGACACGACATGCCACCACTCCCACCGAATCGCCGACCCTATGCCGACCAGCGAAAACATCGCCCTCAGATTCGGAACGACAACAACTTCTTACAGTCTGCGGTTGTCCACCTGCTCGCCCAGCGACCCCGCCGTTGCCCCCAGAGAACACCCGCACCGCCGGGAGCGCCGCAGGCACCACCCCGGCCGGCTGACCCGCCTGACGTCAGAGCGGCACCCCGACCACGGTCCGACCTGGGACAAAGGGGCACCCAGTCGGGAGCGTCAGTGTCAGTGAGCATTTTCAGCGTTGTCTCTCCAGGGTGAGGACTGCCTTGGCGATTGACGTCATTCGATTTGGGCTGCATCGCGATCTTCGGAAGATCCGCCAGGATTTGAGTAGTGCCATCCCGCGTTCGACGGGAGCCCGGGACGTGGCCAGTGCCCGGTTGACCGTCCGTTCTGTTGGGGTCAGCTGGCCGCCGGGCGGGCGTCTTCGCCCGGTGGTGACCCAAGGTCCGGCGCCCGTATAGGCGCGGTCGGCCAGGATGGGGACGCCCTGGCGTTCGCAGATCCGGATGATCCGGTGAGTGCGGGCTGCGGTCAGGTCGTGGCACCGGCCCGGCAGGGCCGGAGAGATCCACAGCACCTGCCCGGCCGTGTCGGTCACGACCTGCACGTTCACACCGTGGCGACGGTGCTTGTGCGAGTAGTCGGTCCGGCCGTCGCCCACCCGGTCGCACTCGGCGAGCGTCCCGTCGAGCAGGACGTACTCGGGCTCGTGGTCGCGCAGAACTTTCAGCAGGCCGGGTGCCCGGGCGGCCAGCAGGTCGATCACCGCGGTGGTGTAGGCGTGGGCGGTGCCGACCGAGATGCCAAAGCCGGCCGCTATCTGGGCCAGGGTGTCGTGCTTGCGCAGGTACACCAGAGCGACGAGCGCGCGTCGGTGCGGCGGAAGCTTGCAGCGGCGGTCACCCTCGCGGGTGACGATGAGCATGGTGACCCACTCGACCAGCGCATGAGGCAGGTCGAGTGCGGCAGGATAGGGAACCAACGAGGCACCTGCGCTGATGAGTTGAGACGTCGAACACCTCCCTCAACGGCACGGGTGCCTCGTGCGTTGCGGCCAATCTGGCCGTCACCCCATCGGTGGCCAATCTGAAAACGCTCAGTGTCGTCGGACCCGGAGGCATCGACGGACCGCTGATGAGGGGCTTGAGTACCGGCTGCACCCGAGCCGGAAGAGCTCTCATAACGTGGGTGTGGCAGCTCGGTGCCCTGGCAAGGCCGGACGAAAGCGTGATGGAGGGGCCTGCACGTGATCGACACCAGCGACATCGACGTCTTCCTCGGCCTGGACGTCGGCAAGGGCAACACCACGCCACCGCCGCGACACCAGGTGGGAAGAAAGCCTTCGACAAGCACCTGCCCAACACCGAACCCAAGCTCCGCGAGCTGTTCGCGAAACTCCAGGCCAAGCACGGGACCGTGCTCGTCGTGGTCGATGAGCCGGCCTCGATCGGGGCCCTGCCGCTGGCGGCCGCGCGGGACATGGGCTGCCCGGTCGCCTATCTGCCGGGGCTGACGATGCGGCGGATCGCCGACCTCTACCCGGGCTAGGCCAAGACCGACGAAGGACACGTTCATCATCGCGGACCCATCCCACGCCCTCACCCACACTCTGCGGGCGATCGACGGCGAGGACGCAACGATCGCCGAGCTGGGAATGATCGTCGGGTTCGACGACGACCTGGCCGGCGAAGCGACCCGGGTCGCGAACCAGCTGCACGGCCTGCTGACCAGATCCATCCCTCGCTGGAGCGAGTTCTGGGGCCGCGGTTGCAGCGCCCGACAGTCCTCACGCTGCTGGAACGGTTCGGGCCACCGGCCCAGATCCGCAAGGCCGGCAGGCGCCGACTGGTCACCCTGTTACGGTCGAAGGCCCCGAGAATGGCCGAGCGCCTGGTCGAGGAGATCTTCACCGCACTGGACGAGCAGACGGTGATGGTGCCCGGCACCGAGGCGGCCGCGCTGCTCGTCCCGAACCTGGCCGGATCCCTGGCCGCCGTCCTTGACCAGCGGAAACTGCTGGCCGGGCGGATCAAGGAACTCCTCAAGACCCACCCCCTTTCGATGGTCCTGATCTCGATGCCAGGAGTCGGCGTCAGGACCGGAGCCCGCATCCTGATCGAGGTCGGCAACGGCAGCACCTTCCCGACCGCCGGCCACCTCGCCGCCTACGCCGGCCTCGCCCCGCCCCCGCCACCCGCAGCTCCGGCTCCTCGATCCGCGGCGAACAACCCTCCCGCAGAGGGAACAGGGGTATTTCACGGATTGAGCCAGGTTTTAGCACTTTCCCCGGCCATCCGTCACTCAATGAGGCGCCTGGGGCTCCAGCCGGGCGGGAGGTTAGGGAGACGCTGCGGACGTCGGGGTCGCAGACCCGGCCAAGGCCGTGCACCAGCGGCGTTTTGTCACATGGGATGGAATGTCAACGGCAGGCGCCGGGCGACTGTCCCACCAAGGGGACAAAGTAGACAATGGGGAAATCTCCTGACCGGACGGCGGCGACACCATGGGATTGACCAGTCACAAACTGCTGGTCCTGTCGGCAGTGATCACAGTGCTGACGGTCGTTGGTACGCTGTGGATCTGGCCCTGGCTCGCGGTACGAAGCTGGCCGGCTATGTTCCTCCGTCTCAGCGCCCTCTTGCTCACCCAGGCATTCCTCCTCTCCACGCTCGGGCTGCTGGCCAACGACTATTTCGCCTTCTACAGCAGTTGGTCCGACCTCCTGGGTCGCAACCAGGACACCGGCGTCATCCAGGGCGCCGTCGACCCTGGCGCGCACCGTGGCCATGTCCAGGTGCTCGGCAGCGACAACATTCCCGGCCACGGCGCTCTCCACAGCAACCCGGCGCAGGTGGGCAGGCTCGACCGGGTGCGCATCTCCGGCACGGGCACGAGACTGTCCACCGACGGCTACATCTATCTGCCGCCCCAGTACTTCCAGCGCGCGTTCAAGAGCAAGCGGTTCCCGGCCCTGCTCGCCCTGACAGGTTTCCCCGGTGACGCGAGGAATCTCGTCACGAAACTGCGGTATCCCTCCACCGAGCTGCAAATGCTCAAAGACAAGGCCATGGAGCCTCTCATCCAGGTTTTGATGCGGCCATCCCCGTCGATGCCCCGGGACAGTGAGTGCGAGGACATCCCCGGTGGCCCGCAGTCGCAGACGTACTTCACCACTGAGATTCCCCAGAGCATTCGAGCCTCCTACCGGGTACTGAGCGGTCCGGGCAGTCTGGCCCTCATGGGCGACTCCACGGGCGGTTACTGTGCGGCGAAGCTCGCTATGGAGCACCCCAAGGTGTTTTCCGCCGCGGTTTCCTTGTCCGGATACTTCAAGGCCGCGGAGGACATCACCACCGGCGACCTCTTCGGTGGCAGCAAGGCACGCCGTGACCGGGCCGACCTCAACTGGCGGCTCGCCCACCTTCCTGCGCCCGCTGTCGCCCTGCTGCTCGCCGACAGCAAGCAGGACGGCCATACCTACGCCGACTCCCAGCGCTTCGCAGCCTCGGCACGCCGTCCCATGATCGTCACTCAAGCGACTGTGGAAACCGGAGGCCACAATTTCACAACCTGGATCCGGCTCCTGCCGCCCTCCTTCGGCTGGCTCAGCACTCACCTGGCCAAGCCCCAGTGACCATGCAGGGCCCCGTGACGGTGCCGACCGCTGGAGCGTGCTTGCCGTTTCCGTCCTATGACCAGCTGCCGCGTGGATGCGTTCGGCCATCTGGCCGAAAATACGCGGCGCGTGTCGGCTCGGGTGTCAACCGAATGGTCCTCGGTAGGGTTGGGCACGCTGACAGCTGTCCGGCGCGGGGCCGACCCTCGGCCTGGCACATGGTCACGTGCGCACGCGCTCCGTAAGCGCCTGGCCTATCTCTGGCCTCCAGCCCGGTCCTGCACGCCTGACGTCGAAGGTGGCATGAATGAGTGTCGAACGCCGCAGTGTGCTGCGGAATCTCTCCCGGGCGGCGGCCGCCGCCACGGCCGGACTGGTACTCAACGCCTGTGGTGATGGCGGCTCGGCGCCACGCCCGTCTCCGGTAAGCCCGACCCTCCCGGCATCGAGCAGACCGGTACCTACTCCCTCCGAAACTCCGGCAGCGTCCCTTCCCGAGCAGATCCTGAGCGGCCCCCGCGCTCGTCCCATGGTGGCCCTGACCTTCCATGGCCAGGGCGATCCGGGGCTGGCCGACGCCGTGCTGTCCCTGGTGGAGCGCGCGGGAGCCCACTTGACGGTGTTGGCGGTCGGCACCTGGCTCGACACGCATCCGGCGATGGCCCGCCGCATCCTGGACAAGGGACATGACCTGGGCAACCACACCCAGCATCACCTGGACATCTCCGCGATGGGCGCTAAGGCCGCGTACGACGAGATCACCATGTGCGCGCAGCGCCTGCACCAGCTCACCGGTTCGATCGGCAGTTGGTTCCGTCCCTCTCGAGCCGCCCAGGCCACACCCCTGGTGCTCCAGCAGGCCCGCAAGGCCGGATATCAGCATTGTCTGTCCTATGACGTGGACTCCCTGGACTACACAGACCCAGGGGCCGCCGCCGTCCAGCACACGGTACTGACAGCCGTACGCGCCGGTTCGATCGTCAGCCTGCACCTCGGTCACCCGGGAACCCTGGGCGCGCTCCCCGGCATCCTCACTGGGCTGCACGCGCGTGGTCTGCGCGCGGTCACCGCGACGGAGATGCTGAGTTGATGCCACGACAGACCCGCCGCCGCGCCCCCGCCGTTACCCGCACGCTCCTGCTACTGGTCCTCGGTGCGACGCTCGCGGCCGCCGGCTGCTCCAGCACCCCCGCCGGCCACCCGCCCGTGCCCGGCGTGCCGCGTCCCAGCGACGCGAGTGGTGCCCCCCGCACCCAGGGCACGGGGACGACCACGGGAGGTACGACCGGTCTGCTTCCTGGTATGCCACCGCCATTGGACCCCCACGACCTGTACTCGGCTGACCGACCGAACGCGCTGTCGGAGGCGGTCAAAGCCTTCCCCGCGCGGATCTACGTCCCCAACACCCTCTCGGACACCGTCACGGTCATCGACCCCGCGACCTACCGGGTCACCGCGACCCTCAGGACCGGCCATCAACCCCAGCATGTCGTCCCGTCCTGGGACTTGAAAACCCTCTGGGTCAACAACGACCTCGGGAACAGTCTGACGCCCATCGACCCCGCCACCGGGACCACAGGACGCGCGGTCGCCGTCCACGACCCCTACAACCTGTACTTCACACCCAACGGCCGGTACGCGGTCGTGATGGCATCCGCAGACCGACAACTCGTCTTCCGCGACGCCCACACCATGGCCCTCGTCAAGACCGTGGACGCCGGATGCGGGGGCGTCAATCATGCCGACTTCTCGCCCGACGGGCGGTACTTCATCGTCTCCTGCGAGTTCTCCGGCGATCTGCTCAAGGTCGACACGACCAGCATGAAGGTGCTCGCCCGGCAGAAACTCCCGCTGCACGGTGCCATGCCCCAGGACGTCAAGATCTCCCCCGACGGCCGCACCTGGTACATCGCCGACATGATGGCGAACGGCCTGTGGGTCCTCAACGGCGACGCCTTCGGGCCGCCCACCCTGCTGCGCACCGGGAAGGGTGCCCACGGCCTGTACGTCAGCCGCGATTCGCGCCGCCTGTACGTGTCGAACCGGGGCGAAGGCTCCGTGTCTGTTCTGGACTTCGCCACCGGCCGATTGGCCGCCCTGTGGCGCATCCCGCACGGCGGCAGCCCCGACATGGGCGGAGTGTCCGCGGACGGAAAAGTCCTCTGGCTCTCCGGCCGCTACAACTCCGAGGTCTACGCAATCGACACCTCCGACGGACACCTCATCGCCCGCATCCCCGTCGGCCACGGCCCCCACGGACTGTGCGTATACCCACAACCCGGCCGCTACTCCCTCGGCCACACCGGAATCTTCCGCTGACCCCAGGGGCCTGTCCGAGAACTTCAGGGGGCTCACGGGACTTCGCTCTCAACTCCGAGTAGAGGTGATCCGTCTATTTCGCTGAGACGGACGGAGCGTTCCGTTCCTGCTGCGAGGCCTCGATCGGGTGCCGTGACCAGCGTCTAGCAATGACCGCGCACACCATCAGCTGCATCTGATGGAACATCATGAGCGGAAGGACGGCCACGGCAGCCTGCGCGCCAAAGAGAATGGAAGCCATGGGAAGGCCGTTGACCAGACTCTTCTTCGACCCGGCGAAGACGATTGCGATCCGATCCGCACGCCCGAACCCCAACGCCGTAGCCCCGATCCCGGTGACGGTCAGAACCAGGGCAAGCAAGACCACTTCCACCGCCAACAGCGTAAGCAGTCGCAGCGGTGCCGTCTGGTGCCAAACGCCCTGCGCGGTGCCCTGGCTGAAAGCCGTGTAGACGACCAGGAGCACGGAGCCGCGGTCGACCAGGCGCAGTGCCGTGTGCTGGCGATTGATGAAGGTGCCGATCCATGGGCGCAGAAGGTGCCCGGCGAGGAACGGGAGCAGCAGTTGGGTGGCGACAGCGATGAGCCGGTCGGGGGCGAAGGTTGCGGCTGAGCCCAGCAAAGTGGTGGCGAGCAGGGGGGTGGCGATCATGCCGAGGAGGCTGGAGTAGGTGCCCGCGCAGATGGCGGCGGCGACGTTACCGCGGGCGATGGAGGTGAAGGCAATGGAGGACTGGACGGTGGATGGCAGGAGGCACACGTAGAGCAGACCCGGATACAGCTGTGGTGCGATCACGTAGGGCACCAGGAAGCGGGCGCCGACGCCGAGGAGCGGGAACACGATGAAGGTACTGGCGATGATGGTGAGGTGGAGTCGCCAGTGGCGCACGCCGGCTGCTGCTTCCTGCGAGGAAAGCCGTGCGCCGTAGAGGAAGAAGAGCGCGGTGATCGCGGCGTTGGCGGCGGCGCCGGCAGGTGCAACGGCGGCGCCGGTCGCCGGGAACAGTGCGGCGCACCCGACGGTGGCGATCAGGGCCGCAATGTATGGGTCGATTCGCAGCAAGGTCGTCCATACGCTGCGGGACGCGGCGGCCGTCGGCGGTGCGCTGCCCGGCATGGTGTCGTCCATTCTGTTGCGGTGTCGTCGCTGTCCTGTGCTGGTGCGTGGTGCGTCTTTCGGCTGAGGGTCTTGGCTAGCCTGGTGCTCGGGGCGGAGCCGGTGGATCACTCCGATCGAGCCAGGCAGACACGGAGGTCGTGTGCTGCCCTAGGGTCGGCGGCGCAGTGTGGCGACTGCGGCCGCCTGTCTCGAAGCGCCACGGGGGTCCAGGCAAGGTGATCGTGCCGAGAGTGGAATGGTCGACATCGATCAGTAGCCCCTGCTGGCGGGTCTGCTCCCAGGCATAGACCTCGGCCAGGGTGCGCACGCGGCCGACAGGCACGCCAACTGCGTCGAGACGCTCGATCCAGGCGTCGACAGTGTCGTGCGCAAACACGGCATTAAGGGCTGTGGCCAAGTCGGTACGGTGCCGTACCCGGTCGGCGTTGGTGGTGTAGCGGGGATCAGCTGGGTCCAGGCCCGTGACGGCTGCCATATTGCGCCACAACCGGTCGCTTCCCGCTGCGAGTTGAAGGTCCCCGTCCGCGCAGTGGAACAGGCCGTACGGAGCAATCGCGGGGTGCTGATTGCCGGTGGCTGATGGTTCCTTTCCCGCGATGGTCCAGCTTGTTCCTTGGAAGCTGTGGAGGCCCACCACTGCGGAGAGCAGTGAGGTGCGCACTACCTGGCCGCGTTGGGTGGTGTGGCGTTCCAGGAGGGCGGCGAGCACCGCGGTCACGCCGAAGATTCCGGCTAGCAGGTCAGCGACTGGGGTGCCCACCTTGGCGGGGGCTCCGGGCTCGCCGGTCAGGCTCATGAGACCGGCTTCGCCTTGGGCGATCTGGTCGTAGCCCGCACGGCCGGCGTGCGGGCCGTCATGGCCGAATCCACTCACGGAGAGTACGACCAGCGTGGGGTATGTCTCCCGCACCTGCTGCAACGGGAACCCGAGGCGCTCCAGAACGCCGGGACGGAAGTTCTCAACGAGTACGTCCGCCTGGCGCAGCAGCCGCGTGAGCAGTTCCCTGCCCTGCTCCGTTTTGAGGTCAGCGGTGACGGATTCCTTGTTGCGGTTGCAGGAAAGAAAGTACGTCGACTCTGGTGTCTGATCCGGACCGACGAAGGGCGGACCCCAACTGCGGGCCTCATCTCCGTGACCGGGTGTCTCGATCTTGATTACCCGTGCGCCGAGATCACCGAGCATCATCGCAGCGTGCGGGCCGGCCAGAGCGTGGGACAGTTCGATCACCAGGCAGCCGTCGAGCGGGCCGCTTCCTGACGCTTCGGGGTCGAACATGCTGAGGTGGTCCCTTTCATCGATCTTCGCGTTGACCTGGGCCACCGTATGCAAACGGACATCAGAGGAATCGCCGGAGAGGGTTAAAAGCGTCTTACCCGCCGCGATACGTTTATCGCCTTAACTCGCGCGGTCGAGGGACCAACCTTGCTCGTTCCGGCCCTGAAGGGCACCCTACTAACGGGCTGGTCCGTAGCTATCCAGGGCGTCCCAGCAGCATCTGAGACGTTTACTGACCCGGACAGGAAGGGCGTCCGGCATTGAGCGCGTGGATAGTTGGCCCGATCTCTCCAGCTCTCTGCTGTCCTTCGCCGAGTCGCGCTCCTGGCGCACTGCAACCGCCCCGTGGCCTCACAGCCGGGTCGCATCCTTTTCGACAACACGCCACCAAATCAATACCGTTGAGCTGGACACCTATTTTTCCGACGCTCCCGCCTGTGCTTTCTTTTCCGGGCGAAAGGTCCGTCGGATAGGCGTACTCTGCGTATCATCGCTGGTCAGGACGAGTGGAGGAGGGCGAAATCGTGCGTAGGGCGCTCGCGGAGTTGCTAATCGTCGAAGACGACGCTGAGATCGCGTCCGAGCTCGATCGTGCCCTGGTCGGCCACGGGTATCAGGTAGTTCATGCCGCTACTGGAGGGCAGGCTGCCGAGCAGGCCAGGCGTCGGCCGCCCGACTTGGTTCTGCTGGACCTCGGACTGCCGGACGTCAATGGGGTGGAGGTGTGCCGCAGACTGCGCGCCTTCCTCCCGGTAGAAACGGTCATCGTCGTCCTCACTGCACGCACCCTGGAGTTCGAAGTAGTGGTCGCTCTCGACGCCGGCGCGGACGACTATCTCACCAAGCCGTTCCGTCTGACCGAACTGCTCGCGCGGCTGCGCGCGCATCTACGCCGCCGGGCTACTGCGGCCGGACCGCCGGTCATGCGGATCGGCGGCACCCGTATCGACACCCAGACCCGCAGGGTGCATATCGGCGACAGGGAGGTCCACCTGCGCCCGAAGGAATTCGACCTGCTCGCTACCCTGGCGGCGTCGGCCGGAGCGGTCGTGAGTCGTGAACATCTGATGGCTGAGGTCTGGGACGAACACTGGTTCGGCCCCACCAAGACCCTGGATGTGCACGTCTCGGCCCTGCGACGCAAACTTGCCGACGCCGACGAGCGTGGTGGAGAGTGCATCACGACGGTGCGGGGCAAGGGGTACCGGTACGAGACAGACAAGTCACCAGTCAGTTGACCGTCGATCGCCCAGGCAGTGACTCGCAACTCCCCGCGTCCGTCGCCGGTAACGGTTCGCACGCCGGAAGAAGAAGGCTGAACACCGGCCGGGGTCCGGGCCTGCGCAGTAGCAGTCTGCCGCCTTCGGCTTCGGCGAGAGAGCGGGCGAGCGGCATCCCGATTCCGTGGCGCTGACCGTCGCGCCGTACCGTGCCGAAGACTGCGTCACCGTCACCGGCGGGACCCGGTCCGTCGTCCCCCACCTCCAAAGCCACGCCTGCGCCCACGTCCGTCGCACTCAGTCTGACTTCACCCCTTCCGTGGACCAGAGCGTTGTCCATCAACGTGCCCATGATCTGTGCCACAGCCGCTGCCGAGGCGCTGACCGGCGGCAGTCCGGCTTCGCACCGCACGGTCAGGCGGCGTCCAGCCTCTCCAATTGCGTCACGGTGGCGCCTGGCAATGTCGTTGAGCAGACCTTCGACCTCGACGATGTCGGCCTGGTGGTGGGTCTCGCGCGCCAGCCGCAGCAGGTCCTCGATCGTGTCACCAAGATGTTCGGCTCTGCGCAACGCGGTGACCAGCGCCCGCCCCCGGCCCTGGTCGTCGAGTGACTGCGCTGTGTCCAAACCCAAAACGAGCGCCGTCAACGGCGTACGCAACTGATGGGAGACCGCCGTGCTGAACCGGCGCTCACGCTCCAAGAGAGCTCCCAACCGCCCCGCCGTAGTAGCCAGTGCTTGCCATGCGGCATCCGCCTCGCGTATGCCGGTGCACTCCGGACGGATACTGAAGTCCCCTGATCCCAGAGCTTGGGCACTGGCCGTCAGTCGCTCCAGTGGGGTGGCAACCCGACCCGCGACGCGCCAGGCGAGTAACGCGGCCAACGCGACGACTACCGCACCGACAGCCGCCAGCAACAGCCAAGCGAGCATGGTGCTGTCGGCTACTGGATCCCAGGGCATCCATGCCCGCACCACCTCGCGCACCGTGCCACCCTGGACGACCGGAGCGAACACCGCGAGATTTCCGCCTTCGACCCCCCGATGCAGTGACCCGTCACGCGATGAGGCCGCCCCTGGGGACAGGGCAGGACCGCTGCCGTGGACGCGCCGACCCAGCGGGCTGTATACCCCTACGTGAACACCGTGCGAGGGAGGATGGAGCGTGACCAGACGATCGGGGGCTCCACCGGTACCGCCTGACAAGCTCGCCGCCGCCCAGATGGCGTCGCGTTCCAGGCATGCCACCGCCCCGTCACGGTAGATCCGGTCGACCGCGATGGCCAACGGCACAGTGAACACCAGGACAGCGCACGCGGTGACGGCGACGATCGAAACCATCACTCTGCCGCGGACAGATGACCCGACGAATCCCCTACCGAGGATGACGTGGCCGTCCACACTGCTCATCGGCGTGGTACCAGAATAATCGTCCTAGCCGGTGCACCCCCGTCAGTGCCCCCTCCCCCAACACAGGCATTCAACTGGCCGTAGGAGCCACGGTCAGGTTTGGGAGCGGCGTCGGCCTCGGCGTCGTCAGAGAAGGGCAATTCGAGCATGGCGTCTCAACGAGCGGTGCCATGCCATCGTTACCCGCCGCCCAGCAGGAGCCCCGCCAGCGCCACCCGATGCCCGCCTCGGTGCCCCGGTCCCGCACCGCTCGGGCGGCTCCAGGCCAGCAGTATCAGCCCTGCCGAGCAGAGCACCAGGACAGCGGACCCCAGGCCCGGCCAGAAGCGCGGCCAGACACCAGCCACCACGGCACTCCACACCGCGGTGCCGCCGATCATCGTGGGCAGCATCCACGCGCGGGAGCCGCCCGCAAGGTGGGCGCGCCAGCACTGAGCCGTGCCGATCCCCGTCAAGGCCGCGAGCGGGGCCGCCACGACACCCATGTAGTACGTGTGCCCCGCGACCGTCCCCGCGCTGAAGACGGCGAGGAACGTCGTCAGCCAGCCACCCCAGAGGAGCAGGGCGGCCCGCTCGGGGTCGCTGCGCGGCCGGCGCCGCAGCCACACCAGGCCGCAGCCCAGCGTCAGGGCCGCTGCCGGATACAGCCAGCCGGTCTGCGAGGCCAGGGGCGCGCGAACCATCTTGGTCCAGCCACCCTCGTCGCCCGTGGCGGCGGCCGTCCCGGCTCCGCCTCCTACCGACCGCTTTGCCACAGGGCCGCTGGGTACGGAGTTGACGCTGCCGGTGTCGGCCGGGGACAGCCCCAGCTGAGGGAAGCGGTTTCTGCGGCGCAGCGTCATGGGAGCCACGACCAAGAAGAGGGCGGCCAGGACGGGCCCGAGGGCCCACGCTTCCAGCATCTTCGCCTGGAAAGCGAGCCCCACCCAGACGGCGCTCCAGATGAGCGGGCGCTGACGCGCCGTGCTGGATGCCCGGAACGCCGCATCGGCGGCAAGCAGCAGGAACAGCGTGAACGGTGCGTCCTCGACAGTCGAGCGGAACAGTCCGGTCGCCGCCGGAGTGCTCGCGAACGCCGCCGCGGCCACCAACGCCGCATGAGCTCCGGCCTGCCTGCGCACCAGCCTGAACAGCACCAACACACTCAGCGCGCCCTCGATCACCTGGGACAACGCCAGCGCCCAGGGATGAAAACCGAACAGCCGCGCGGAGACCGCCTGCGGCCACAAGAACCCGGGCAGTTTGTCCAAAGTGATGGAGTTGCCGGGCTCGAAGAAACCGAAGAAGAACGCCTTCCCCGTTTCTGCTCATGCTGAGCACGGTGTCGGCGTAGAACGGATGAAACTGACCACGGTCGATGTTCCACCCGTACACCGCGGTAGCGATGGCCGTGATCACCAACAGCAAGGGACGCACGTACGCAGGCTGCGCGGCCGGCGAACACCAAAAGCGGTGCCGGATACGGCTACTGGTGCAGGTCTCGAAACGGGACGCCTGGGTGGCCACATGCGAAGTCATAAGGACGATCTTCAGACGAAAGCGCCCACTGCGTGGTCCGTTTACGACATCTCGCCGTCGGCCAGCCAGTCGATTTGGCTCTGCAGAGCCGCGGAACATGGATCACAGGCGCGCTTGACACGTTCCCCAGCAGGGCGCCCCATGTGTGCGCTGGTGCATCGTTTGGCCGGTAGTGGGGTCCATCGTCATCGGCTGCCGGGGTACAAGGGGTCGTACGAGGCGGCGAGCGGTTCCGGAGGCTGGAAGGGTCGGCGCCGGGAGTCAGGGACGAAATGAGGCGAACGTGATCCGGGTTCTTTGGGTGCACGACTCACAGCTGATGCGCTCGGCGCTGGCCGCGCTGCTGGACGATGAGCGCGACATGCAGGCGGTCACCTCCTGCTGGAAGAACGCGACGGCGCGGGCCAAAGCGTTGCGTCCGCAGGTCTGTGTGGTCGACGGGGACTGTCCTGGTTCCAGCCGGTTACCGACCCGGCCCGCCCAGCGGGACTGTGCGCTGGTGGTGCTGACCCGCCAGTTCCGGCCGGGGGTGATGCGTTGGGCGACGGAGGCCAGGGCGCTGGGGTTCGTGGACAAGGACGCTCCCCCGTCGACCCTCCTGAGCGCCATACGGCAAGTGGCGGCGGGTGAGAGATATGTGGATAGGTCGCTGGCCTTCGATGTGCTGCAGGCAGCCGCGATACCGCTGTCGCCACGGGAGTTACGGGTCCTGGCCCTCGCCGCCGGCGGCGCCTCGGTTCCGGAGATCGCCGAGAGCCTGCGCCTGCGGGAAGGAACGGTGGGGAACTACATGAGCGCCATCATCCGTAAGACCGGCGGCCGAAACCGGGTGGACGCCATCCGGATCTCGCAGGAGGCCGGCTGGGTGTGACCGGTCGGCTCGATGGTGCTCACAGGTGGCTGGCGTGCCAGCGTCCGACGAGGTCCTGGTAGAGCGCCGACGCCGCGAGCAGCTCTTGGTGGCTGCCCTGGGTGGCGTGGATTCCGTCGAGTAGGAGGATCCGGTCCGCTCGCCGGGCCGAGCTGATGCGGTGGGCGACCACGATCAGCGTGCCGAACCGCTGGGCGAAGGCTCCTTCGACCTGCGCTTCTGCGGCCGGGTCCAGGTGGCAGGTGGCTTCGTCGAGCAGGACGAGCGGCGCGGGCGACAGGTGGGCACGGCCCAGGGCGATCAGTTGCCGCTCGCCTTGCGACAGGGACGCCGGGTCGAGCGGTGCGTCAAGGCCGCCGATCCGTCGTGCCAGGGGGCCGAGTCCGACGGCTTGCACGGAGGCCCGGACGGCTTCGGCGGGTGCGCCGCGGGCACATAGGTAGAGCAGGTTCTCGCGCAGCGTGCCGGTGAAGACGTAGGCCTGCTGTGGGATCAGGACGCGCCGCAGCGATGGATCTTCCCCGGTGGCCAGGCTGGCTTCGCAGCCGCCCACCGTGATCCGGCCGCGGTCTGGTGTCAGGACTCCGGCGATCAGTGCGGTCAGGGTGGACTTGCCGATGCCGCTAGGGCCCACGACCGCCCAGTGTTCGCCCGCTTCAATCGTCAGATGGAGGTCGCACAGCACCGGGGCCGCCTCGGGGCCGTAGGCGAAGGTCAGCCCGGTGACCTCGACCTTCCCGACGGGCCGCTCTTGCCCACCAGCAGCAGGTGCCACCGATCGGCCGACGATGGAGGCGTGGCCCGGTGGGGTGTCGTCGGTGAGCCGGCGCAGGACGACCAGGAGCCTGGTGCCGGCCGCGCCGAGGGCGTTCATCAGTGTGTGGAGGGCGGGCAGGAGCGCCTGCGTCAGGTAGGTGAGGGCGCCCAACAGAGAGCCGGTGCTCAGGCCGCGGTCCAGCAGCCAAGGGGCGCAGAGCAGCAGCAGGCCGATCGGCAACTGTCCGGCGATGCCTAGAGCCAGGGTTCGTACGGCGGCCCAGCGGGCCAGGGAGCGCGCCGCGTCGGCCTCGGCGTCGATCATGCGGTGGGTGTCACCGGCGACGGCGCCCTGGGAGCCGCAGGCCACCACGTCACGTACCCCGCTGGCGATGGTCCCGAATCGCGCGGACAGCGCCTCGTCGGCCCGCAGGAACGCCTCTTGGCGGGCGGCCATGGGTGCGAGCGTCGCGAGGAACAGCGCGAGCCCTGCGACCAGGGGCGGGAGCACGATCAGCAGCAGTTGCGTGTCCAGTGAGGCGAGCCCGACCAGCGCGCCGACGGCGGTGAAGACGAACGACCGTGCGACGAGGACCAGTCCGGCGAAACTGTCGCGGGCCATCTCCGTCTGATTGGTCAGCTGGGAGACGGCGGCGCTGTCCGCGGCGCGACCGCTGTCGTCGAGCGACCGGGTCACCGCCCGGGTGACGACGGAGCGTACGAGGCCGTCGCGGAGCGGTTCGACGAGGTCGGCGAGGCCCCGGAAAACCTGCCGGGTGGCTAGACCGCTGACGACGATGGCGCCTGCGGCGGCGGCGAGCCACCACAGTCCGGTATCGGTACGGCCGGCGAGGAAACCGTTGTCCAGGGCTCTGGCGACACCGTAGCCGCTAAGGAAGGTCTGCGCCGACTCCAGGAGCGACCAGCCGGCCAACAACAGCAGGACCCGGGCGCGAGCCCGCAGGAAGGACCAGGCTCGCGAGCGTACGGACGTGCGCGAGCCGGTCATGGGCCGGGCTCGTCGTCGTGCTCAGGATCCGCAAACACGGCCCGGTAGCCGGGTTCCCGCCACAGCTGCTGATGGGTGCCGACGGCGCGGACCCGGCCGCTCTCGATCCACGCGACCTGGTCTGCCCGCGCGGCGGACGAGACACGGTGGGCGATCAGCAGGCGGGTGCCGGGCATCACCTCGTGTGCCAGCGCCCGGCCGACGTGCAACTCCGTGACACTGTCCAGGCTGGATGTCGCATCGTCGAGGATCAGCAGCCGGCCCGCGTGCGCGAACGCCCTTGCCAGGCCGAGGCGTTGCAGTTCGCCGCCCGACAGCGGCGCGTCCTGGATCCGGCAGGCGTACCGGCCCGGCAGCCGCCCGATGAACTGGTCGGCGTCAGCGGCGCGGGCGGCCGCCTCGATCTGCCGTCCGGTGGGCGTGTAGGGGCCGAACGCGAGGGCGGCGCCGATGGTGTCGCCGAACAGCGTCGGCCGTTCGAAGGCGTACCCGATCTCGCGGCGCAGCTGGGCGGGATCGGTCTCCTCCAGCGGCACTCCGTCCAGCAGGACCTGGCCGTTGTCCGGATCGGCCAGCCGTCCGGCGATCGCGGCCAGCGTGGACTTGCCGGCTCCCGAGCGGCCCACGACTGCCATGGTCGTGCCGCCGGGCACTGTCAGATCGACTGAGCGCAGGACCGGGACACCGGCCCGGTGGACGGTGACTGCGCGCAGTTCCAGGGTTCCGGGTCCGTCGGCGGGCAGTGCCCGGTGGCCGCCCCGCATCGCTGGCACCTCGAGGATCGCGAGCGTGCGGGCGGCCGCTGCGCGGCTGCGGATGAGGGTGTTCAGCTGCCCGAGGACGCCGCCCAGGCCGGCGGCGAGTGCGGCGTAGCGGGTGGCGGCCAGTAGTTGGCCGACGGAGAGGTGTCCCGCTGCCAGTCGCAGTCCGCCGAGGGCGAGGACCGCGGTGATCAGCAGGGGGACGAGGATGCTGCTGGAGGCGACTGCGCGTCCGTAGACCTGCCACATGCGTCTGCCTTGTGTGTTCAGTTCGCTCAGGGGCGCCAGGATGCGGGCGCGCTCGCGCCGCTCGGTGCCGGCGGCGGCGACTGTGCGGGCACCCGCCAGAGTTTCGACGAGTCGGTTGGCGAGCTCCGCCTGTACCGCCTGGTAGCGGGTGACGCTGTCGGAGGAGGTCCGGGTGAAGGCGCGCAGCAGCAGAGCAAAAACCGGCAGTCCGGCTGCGTAGACGACAGCGAGCGGCCAGTCGGTGAGGGCCAGCGCGAGCAGTCCGCCGATCGGCGTGAGGAGTGCGGCAAGTCCAGTGGCGGCGGTCACCGGTGCGGCACCCGCCTCGGCGGCGTTGCCGGTCAAGCGGGCCACCAGGTCTCCCGGGGGGAACCGTTCGGCGGCCTGGTGCGGGGCGAGGGAGAGCAGTCGGTCGGTACCGCGGCGGCGTAGCCACGCGGTGCTGCGGGCCGTCATGACACCGCCGGACAGGGCGACGACGCTGTCGAGGAGCACTTCGGCGGCGATCAGCGCCAGGCACAGCGCGATCGACCGGCCGGCGCCCGCTGCGTGCGCCAGGATCAGGTCGAGGGTGCGGCCCAGGACCGCGGGCAGCGCCACCGCGGCGGCGGCCGAAGCGGTACTGCAGGCCAGCACGGTCACCGCGTGCCGGGCACTGTGGCGCAGTGCCCCGGTCAGGGCGGGTCCGGGACCGGCCGTGCCCGCCGGCGCAGTGGTTGCCGAGGCTGGTACGGGGGTGGTCCGTGGGGATGCCATGGCGTGGTGGTCCCCTTCGTCGCTGGGTCGCTACGTCGGTGTGGCGTCCCGGGCGATGCTCCGCCCGGGACGCCGCTGCCGCGTCACATCGCGGCTGGTGACCTGTGAGGTCAGTTGCAGGTGGTGACGCTCAGGCTGCTGTTGCCGCAGAGCAGCAGGCTCGCGCGGCTGCCGCCGGTGGCGAGCTCGCCCATGTCCTCGGCGGCCGGGGTTTCCAGGGTCTGCAGGTCAAGGAGTGTCATGATGATGTTCCTTTCGCTTGGTGGGGACGGGGTTGTGCTTCGGTCCTCTGAAGGGAGGGCCGGCTCTGGGGCCGCCGTGGTGGCGGGAGGAAGGGCAGGTGCACGGGAGTGTCGTGCAGGGCGCTGCCTAGTGCGAGGAGACAGCCGGCGGTGCCGGTGCTCAAGTCCATGGAGAGGCGCATCATCTGCTCGCCGGCGAAGGCCAGATGTCCTTGGTAAGGGACGGCGCCCCAGGCCAGGGAGTCGATCTGGCGGCGGAGGTCCGCACTGTGGGTGCCGGGTCCGCCGGTGGTGGTGCGCGCCAGGTGCAGGACCATGCCGGCCGCTCCGCGGAACAGTCCGGGCTGGGCGTAGAACTTGGCCTGCGCGGCCTGCACGATCTCGCCGCGCGCCTGGTCGAACCGCGTGTCGTAGCGGTGCGGGAGGTAGTCGTCCAGGACCATCCCGATGCCCACGCTGCCCGCGCCGAGGTATGGCATGGTGCGCCGTCCCTCATCGACCTGGAGGGTGCCGCCCACCGCACGCACGCAGCGCGCCAGGTCATGGCGGAGCGCCTCGGCGGCCAGGTCGAGTAGACCGCCGTCACCGGACCGCTCGTACAAGCGCAGGTACATCAGCGCTGTGCCGGTGGCGCCGTGTAGGAGCCCGGCGCGTACCGTGGGGCGCCCGCCGGCGGCCTGGGGCGTGGTGTCCGCTGCCAACTGGGCGCAGCGCAGGGCGTGGTCGCGCAGAGCGCCCTCCCCCGTGCTGGCGGCCAATGAGTCCAGGGCCAGCCCGATACCCGCCAGGCCGCCGTGCAGATCGGGGCTGATGCCGTCCCAGTTCTGCGAAGTGATCAGGTCGGCGAGATCGAGGGCGCGTTCGCGGTGTCCCAGGCGTTCCAGGACCCAGGCGACGCCCGCCAGGCCGTTGTAGAAGCCCAGCGGCGTGCCGGAGGCTGGTGACTTGGTGGTGCGCAGCAGCCATTCCTCGGCGACGGGTGAGGGTGCGGCGCCTGTCTCGGCGAGGGCGTGCAGGACACCGGCCGCCCCGTAGGCGAAGCAGGCGCCGCCACCGGGAACGGAGAACTGCGCGATGTCGCCGGGGAAGATCCGGTCCTCGCGGTCCGGGGTCGCTGAGGCGGCGATGGCCGCCGCCATGGAGTCTCGGGACGCAGGCCAGTCACCCAGGGCGACCGGGAGATAGCTGGCCTCAGCGCTCGCCGCCCCTCCGCTGCGCGGATGCGGGGCGCTGTGGCCACGCACGATCTCCTCGACCGCTTCGTCGAGGAATGCGCGCGGTACGGGAAACTGCTCGGCGGCGATCTCCGCCAAGTGGCGTGCTTTGGCGCGGTCGACCGCGAACAGGCTGGTGAGCGGCAGGAACAGTGCGAGGCGTAAGCAGGCCAGTGCGTAGGTGTCGACCGTAAAACCGCGCCGGTCAGCAGGGGCCACGAATCCGGGGTTGGCCACCACCTGGCGACTGTTGACGTCGTCGACGGAGGCGGCTTCGAAGTCGAGCAGCACCACGGACGACTCGTCCTCGGACATCATGATGTTGAACAGGTGCAGGTCGTTGAAGACCACACCACGCGAGTGGATGGCTGCCACCGCCTGCTCCACCAGCCCGTAGACCCGCCGAGCCCACGCGGTGTACTCGGCCAGGCTCTCCGGGCTGGGATCCGGCTCGATCAGCGGGTGTCGGTGGGCGAAGAAACTGTTGAGCGGGCGTCCCTCGATGAACTCCAGGGCCAGGAATTGGTGATCCCCGACAGTGAACCAGTCATGGACCTCCGGTGTACACCCCAGCCCGGTCAGCCGCAGCAGCGCGTCGCGCTCGCGCTCCAACCGGGTGACGGCGTCCGCCTCGTCGGCGGCCAGCCCGGCGTGCGGGCGGGCCTCCTTAAGGACGACCCGTGCGTCGGTGCGCAAGTCCGTCCCGACGTACACCCCGCCGCCGTTGGAGAAGTGCAGGGCACGCTCGAACCGGTAGGGCAGGTCGGTCACGGTAGCCGCGGCGCGGGCCTCCAAATGGGGCCGCAGGAACTTCGGGAGAGTGACCCACTGCGGTACGTGAAAGGTGGGATCCCTACGATCGGGAACCAAGCGGCCCTGGTCGTCCTCAATGGCGGGACACGACCGGCCCTGGTCGTCGTAGCAGTTACGTTCGGTGAAGCTGCCGTAGCGCACGTACACCGGGCCGGCCCCGACGCGCAGGTCGGTGAGGATGTACGGACCCGGCTCAGCGCCCAGCAGCGTGTTGAGATCCTCCGCGGCGGTGCGGAACTGCTCGTCGTCCGTGGGGTAAATCGTGATGAACTTCCCGCTGCCGCTCCGGTCACCGTACTTGGCGTTCCGGGTGTGCAGGAGGTACCTGCTCGGCATGCACTTGAACGCGATGGAGCGGGGGACGCAGTAGTCCCAGACACGGGAAAGAATGGACTCGGCGTTGTCCAGACAAGCCGATACGTGGATCTTCCACCCCTGGAAGGGCAAATTCGTCTCGACGGGCCGGAACGCCAGCCAGTCCCCCGAGCGGTGCTGCTGCCAGCCGTCGGGCAACTCGCGTCCCAGCGGCGGGTACATCGCGCCTCGGCCCCGGCCGTCGGCGGACAGCCGGTAGGGAGCGTCGTAGAACTGACGGTCTGCGTCGCAGAAAACCGCGTACCCCTCGTTCATCGCGCTCCCTCGCCCGGCGGTTGAGGCCTTGACGGTGTCACGGGGTCCAGGGGCGGAACAGTCGTCAATGTAATGAAAGGCCCGTGAAGAATGCACGGATGAAAATCGACCTGCTGGTCGTGACGGCTCCCGACCCGAGGGAAGCAGCGGTGCTCACGGGGACCGCCCAGGGCGGCCGGTCACGGACCTCCGGCTGCAGCGCAGCCGCGCCCGCCCATGACGATTGCGTTCATCTGCTGGAAACGGGCCGACGCAGAAGCCATGAGCGGCAGGGGCTACGACGCGTTCCGCAGGCGTTCATGTCGACACATGTGGGGCAACAAACCGGTCGCCCTGTGCCCTGCACAGACGTTCAGCGGGAATCACCGACCTTCAAGGACCCGCCCTAGGGGAGCGTCACGGAGTAGACTCATGCGTACTCAACGTTGTTCGCGTGCTCGAACAGCGGTCAAATGGGCATGACGTCACCAGAAGCGTCCATCAGTGCCCGAGGAGTGACGTGACAGACGCCCACGAATCCGTCGGTTTGTTCACCATCGCGGGGACGCAGCACGGCCCCTACCCGGGTGCCGTCTCCGGAGAGACCAGCCCCTACGATTCCATCGCCTTCGATCGCGCGATCGTCGATCAGCTGGTGGATGACGTCAACCGAGACATCAGCCTATTTCGTGCCGCTTGGGAAGGTCCGGTCCTCCGGTTCAGCTGGACGACCGCTGCGGACGGCGTCGCCAGCGCACACATTAGGCCCGACCCGCACGGCCGCTACCGCATCGGCGGGCTGTGGCCGTGGGCCGACTGGGACGACTGGGACGACGAGTCGGCACCCTGCTCACACAAGCACGCATTCGCCCTGGGCGTCATCGAATTCTGCCTCACCCACACCACCCCCATGCCCGACCACCTCCTCGAGCCGTACAACCGGGGCCGCGAGGCGGCACACCACGTCACGCTCTACCAGTACGCATACCGACCAGACGCACCACGGCCAGCGCCAGGCCGAACGGCATGCCGTCCAGGCCCAGAGGGCTGACAGCCAACCGAGAGCAAGCCGGACTGGTGAACCAGGTGTTGGCCACCTGCTGGCACACCACCGCCGAGGCGATCGGGAAATTGCGGGACTGGCGCGACCAGGGACATGCTGCCGACTAAACCCTTCCTCTACCCCGCCGAAGACGCAGCCCTGGCCAAGTGAGAAGAGCGGGCAGCACAGGTGACACCCGCCGGGAACATCTGGCGTGCAGCAGTGCAGCACGCCATCGTTGCAGCGCCGGTCAGACCTGTGCCGGCGAAGTGGCGCCAGGCAGGTGGCCGGTCACGCCCTTGGTAGGTGTGAGGGCGCCCGCGGTTCCCGGCCGACGGGCCGGCGGCGAGGCGCGGAAAGGTTCGCGGCCCATGAGCCGCTGTGATCATGCCTACCGGTGTGCCGATACGATCCATCACAGGATCACTACTCCCTGAGGTAGTCAGGTGGAGCGGTGCTCTCAGGCCCCGGACTGGTGCTGATACACCGGTGCGGGGGCTGCCCCATCGCCTGGACGCACTCGCACAGGAGATGCGGTGACGGCAACGCCCGGCGCCGCCGTCACCGCGCGGGAGTACGAGGCGTGCGCCACGAAAAGCACCCGCGCACCACCACACCCGCAACCATCCGCCCCACCGAAGTGGACTAGCGATGAGCCTCTTCCGCCGCTCCAAAAGCACGCCCACCACCGCCGCCGAGCACCTCCGCCGACAACTGGCGAACGCCGCCGACTGGTCGATCACCATCGCCCGCCGCCGAACCACACCCGGCCAACCCACCCGCGTCACGGTCGACGACGTACTCGCCCGCGCCGCCCACGACTTCAACCTCCTGACCGTCCCGCCCCAG
Organism: Streptomyces sp. So13.3; assembly: GCF_005860785.2. Lineage (NCBI taxonomy): Bacteria > Bacillati > Actinomycetota > Actinomycetes > Kitasatosporales > Streptomycetaceae > Streptomyces > Streptomyces sp. So13.3. Next base: position 83,462 of record NZ_CP048835.1, read on the forward strand.
GCCGCCGCCGCACTCCGCGACCGCCTACACGTACGCGGCACCGACAACATCACCACCGACGCCTACCACTACGACCCCACACCGTAGGAACGGCACCACACGGCCTCTACGACGTCACCCTCACGGACTGCCCGCCCACCCGCCGCGCAGACCATTCCGGCTCCGACTGCGGTTGCCCTTCTCAAAAGGGCGCAGCCCCAGTAACAGTCCGCGACCACCCCGACTCTCGATCTGCGCTCCCTAGCCGTTCGTGAACCGCAGCGGATAGAGCAGCCGGGACGGCCGGGACAGGATGATGTGCGGCATGAGCGAGGCAGGCACCATCACCGTCACTGCCCGCGTCAATCTGGGCCGACAAGGTGGTGAGGTACTTCAGCCCGCTTCAGTCAGCAGCCTTGATCGATGACGTCGTGGAGGTACTGCATGGCGAGCTTCTCGGCGTGGTGGCGCCGTTCAACGATCGCTTCACCGGCGTCGGACCATCGGCGGTAAAGATCGACGGTGGCGAGGAGCGCCCGTCCGGCTTCGTGGCGGTCGTAGCCGCACAGCGTTGCCTGAAGGTTGCGCGCCTCTTCGGGCGCGCTGGACTCCAAATGGCGTACACCGCGGGGGATCGCGCCCACCCGGCGGGCGGCCAGGGGGCCGAGTACGGTCTCGCGCAGGTAGGTGAGGAAGCTGATGGTCTCGAACAGCTCCCCGCGGCCGAGCTTCGTCGCACCGTAGTGCACCCAGATCCAGAACCGGTCCTCGATCCATTGGAGGTCGAACGCCGGAGTGACTGGCGGCTGCTGGGCAAGAGCGCCGGCCAGCAGGCCGTCCCGGTCCCACAGGATCTCCGGGTCCTCGGTCCGCTCGGCGAAGTCGCAGGCCCGGACGAACTTGAAGTCGACGTGCAGGATAGGCGGCCCGACGAGCGTGATGATCACGCGCGGCTCGCCGACATGCTCCCCGGTAAATCCGGCCACCAAGGAGGCCCAAGAGCCGATCAGCGCGAACCGCTCCCGCATGACCACGTCGTACGCCTCTTCATCGATGACCAGGATCAGGTCCACGTCCGAGTAGATATCGGAGCGGCCTCCCACGATGGACCCGGTGATCGCCACGCCAGCCACGCGCGCATCCTGCCGGATCCGAGGAAGCGCGTCGCTGAGAAACTGGTTGTGCAAGGAGGGGACGTCCATTTGCTTTCCTTCCGCTCGGAGCAAAGCAGATGAACTTAACACTCAGCCAAGCGGGATTCGCAACCCGAATTTCTCACAAACGAAACGATCCGTTGCGCGAGCAAGATCGACAACCGGCCGCCGAACCCCGCCCGACCCTCGATCAGTGTCACGCTGTCACCCCCGCCCCCGCTGCAAAGGGGGAGTTGAGGGGTATCCGCCAAGGTCAGAGACGTGTCAGCGGTTAGCGGGCCACCGGCCGTGACACCCGCCGTGACAGCTACACATCACTCGACGCCTTCCGCATCCGGCGCAGCGCCCCACGCAGCCCGCGGTTCGGGAAGGCTTGGCCGTGGCGGCAGGGCCCGCAGTAGGTGCCGTCCTGGGGTGGGACGGTGATGTCGGTGTACCAGTCCACCGGCGCATCAACCAGCTGCTCGCAGCCCGGTGTCGCGCACTGCGGAACAACCGGTGCGCTCCCTTCCTCCTCTTCGGCCTGCCACTGCTGCAGTTGCTGCGCCTGTCCAGCCCTACCCAGAGCTGACCCCAGAGAAACTGGCCACCACCCGCCCCAACAGCTCTTCTAAAGATCTTGTAATGTCTGCAGAGCGACAGGTAGTTTGTCGCATCTCACCTCGCATGTAGGTGGCACGAGTCCCGTGCAGCCAAGACACGCAGCAGAGCAGACCATTCCCGTACCGGTGCCGCTGGCCGCGCGTCACATCCGCTGCCTGCGCTGTGCCGGTTTCTCATGAGCAAGGAACAGCATGCGCAAGATGGCTTCGCTTTTGACCATAGTCCTCGCCCTATGCGGTCTTTCCGCCCTTTCCGCCGCTCCGGCCAGCGCCTCCGTGAACAGCTGGGGCGTCGTTTCCAACGACTGGTCAGTCATCACCGACTGCATGACCCCGCAGGGCAACGGGACATCCAACGGCACCAAGATCACCACCTGGGACTGTACCGGCAGCAACCTGCAGCAGTGGGGCTGGGACCGCAACCACCTGGTGCACAAGGTCAGCGGCAAGTGCCTGACCCCCTCGGGCAATGGAAGCGGCACCAACGGCGCCGTCCTGACCCTGTGGACGTGCGACTACTCCTACGGATCCCCGCAGGAGTTCTCCTCCACCACGAGACACACCTTCACCCTCTTCGGCGGCAAGTGCATCACCAACTACGGCGGAAACATGGCCGAGGGAACGGTGCTCACCCTGTGGTCCTGCGCCCCGGATCTGCCCCGCGAGCAGAACTGGACGGGCTATTACATCTAACGTCCCGCCACACACTCGTCGCCGGGTGGACCTTACACAGGTCCACCCGGATCGACTCCACGGCAAAGGTGCCACCGCCGGGAGCCTCATCCGATCCAGGGCCCAGCTTCACCTGGACAGATACGGCGACATGCCCTGCCATACGGCTCGTTCATGCGGTTGTGACGACACCCAGCCCTTCAAGTGGCCCCCGTACCCCAGGCCGCCGCCGCACTCCGTGCCGCCTACACGTACGCGGCACGGACAACATCACCACCGACGCCTACCACTACGACCCCACACGGCAGGAAGGGCACCACACGGCCTCTACGACGTCACCCTCACGGGCTGCCCGCCCCCTCACGGGTAGCCGGACTCCTGGCCCCCGGTGGTGAGGAAGACAGCCCAGCGTAGGCATCGGGCCGCCCTTCCCGCACCCGGGCAGACTGCTCGGCCGCCTGGCGGACATCCTCAGCCGGCGGGGCTGCCTACGGATGGTTACAGGCCTAGCTAGACCGCCGCCAGAGCGAACGCCTCCGCGACGCCCATGTCTTCCCCGCCCTCCCGGCCGGCATCGGTACGCAACCGGTCCGCGCGCGCCGCCAAGCGCAGCGCGAGATCCCGCTCGGGGCCGGTCAGGTTCCGGCAACCGCGCCGCCGCTCCACCATCGAAAAGTCCATCAGCGCACCACCCGGCGGGGCCCCAAACCGCGGGCACTGATCGTCGTCACACACTCCGCGCGGATGCGGCTGAGACAGGTACGAGCCCTGCACCCCGGCGAACATCACGAAGGCGTCGTACGGCATACCTGTGAAGGTGTCATCTGGCACAGCCGCCACGGTGAAGACGTCGCCCGGCACAACTCTGTCATCGCTCGCACTCATACCCAGCCCAACGACCCACCCGCGCGCCCGGCACGGGCGCCCTCCCACGCGCGAGCCACCAGCCCCTGCCACGCCGACCTCACCGCCGACCACCGCCTCCCGCCCTCCCATGGCCGCCAACCCCTGCCTACCGGCGGCCACGGGAAGCACCCGCGGTAAAGGCGGTGTCGGCGACGTAGGTGATGCCGGTAGCGGCATTGACGGAGGCTTGGGCGGCCAGGACCGCGTGTCCACCGACGGCGGCACCGACCAATGGCGGCACCAGCGGCGCGGGACACACCACTGTCCCCTGCTGAACACCACAGCCGAACACGCTGGTGAAGGGAAACCCGCAGGTACCAGAGGGCCCAGGAGCCAGCACCTCCTGCGGAGGGTCCGTCGGGGGTCGGGTCGACTGTATGCATCGGGGTGTCGGCCGGGCGACCGGGGCAGCACGGTGCACGATGAGTGCAAGGTGGTCGCGCGCACGCATGACCACCTTCCTCCCGCCCGGTGCCCGTGACATGGCTGCTCCGGCCCACGGCACCGGGAACGCGGCCGTCGCCGGCCGCACGCAGGCGCGCCCGACACGCTTCGGCTAGGAGACAGTCGGGCGCGTCCTGCTGATATCCGGCGACCACGGCTCCTGTGCGGCCTGCCCTTGCATCCGATGGCCCATTCCGCCGCGCCGGATCACCCCCTCCCCTTTAGCGTCCAAGATGACCCACTCACCCCGCTTTTGGGAGTTTGATCGTGAAGAAAGTACTTGCTCGCAGCGCCGCTGCCGCCGTCCTGTCCGCTGCCGCCCTGGTCTCCCTCAGCGGGTCGGCCCACGCCGCGACCCCGCAGGCGGCGCCGGCCTCCGTGGCCCTGGCGTCCGACGGACACCACCACGGCGGACACGGCCAGAGCCACGAGGGCCGGCACTGGGACGACGACAACCAGTGCGACGAGAACGGCAACGAGCACAGCGACGACAAGGGCGGCCACAACTACGGCGGCCGCAGCAACGGCTACCACAGCGGGTACGACACCGGCTTCGACAACTACCAGGGCGGCTACAACAACGGCTACTACGGTGGCGGCCTGCTCGGCGGGCTCCTGGGGGGCATCCTCTAACCACCCCTCACCACGGTGTGTTTCCCGCCGGCCACCCACGGCGGGAAACACACCGCGCGCTACTGCCCACCCTCGGGCTGCCAAAAAACAACCCGCGGTATCAGGCCTGTGCCGTAGTGGAGGGGTAGCGGGCCTGGTGCAGGATCCAGGCCAGCGGGCAGCCGGCACCAGGGCAGTAGCGGGGGGCTTGCTGCCAGATCCGCTCATAAGCGACCACAGCCCGGCCGCCACGCGCCTCAAGGTGCGGCTGCGCCGCCAGCACCGGCAAGGTCAGAGCCAAGAGACAGGACGCGCAGCCGGTCCAGAAGAGCACCCGCGGCAGCAGCGTGCAGTCGTGCGGCGCCACCCGTCCGGTGCCGAGTGCACCCAGGAGGATGCCGAGAAGACGAATAGTCAGCCATATTCCGCAGAACAGAACAGGCTCACCGGTGGCCATGTCGTTGAGCGCTGCATGCGGCTCCAGTACGCCCGGCGACTTCTGCCGTGCCCGCTCCTTCGCCAGTCGCTGCTTGATCGCCGCGGCGCGGGACTCTTCGTAACTCCCGCGGAAGGCGGGGCGTCGGTCTCAAGTTGGACAATACGGCTGTTCTACCAGCCACCCGCGCCTCCTCCTCGGTGGCGATCGAGTGCGTCGCCCAAAAACCGTTTGCCTGGGGCCGCAGTCGACGAAATTCTGAGGTTCGCTCCAGCAGTCCACTGGCGGCGTCGGGAATCCACTGGCGGCACTCGACACGTACCTGAGCTTCGAGGCGCTACCAGTTGAGCCTGGCTGACGCGTCCTTGCAGAGTGAGGGCGTCCGCGCGCCGGGTCTTCAGCTCGCTGAGCGGAGTCGGAGACCGCGCGTGAGAGGTCGAGCAGGCCAGCGTCATTGGGGCGGTGCAGGATCCTCTCGTGGAGCCGGCTCCACACTGCGGCCCGTGACCGCATCACGAATCGGCGGTGAGCCGTCGACCTCGACATCCCGAAACAAGGTGGCAACGCCCGCCAGGCGTATCCGCTGACCAGCACGTGGACGATTGCGGCGAACAGCGTCTCATCAGGCGTGTCCTGCGTCCCGCCGCCCTGCGGCCACACCTTCAACGGCGGGATCAGCGGCTCGGCGATCTCCCACAACCCGCCGGTGTCCTATCGGGCGTTCGGACGTTGCTCCGGGAAACGCGGCCCGGCGCCCGGAGCCAGCGCGATGGACCCACTGCATTGTCGTCCGACGTCAGGTGGGCCCCGAAGTCCAGGTGCAGCAGCGTGCCGCAGATCTGCTGGTTGTCCGCCAGGTGCGAGCGGAGCGCACATTACTCAGCCAGAACCGCGGGTCGCCAAGAGGACCAACCGACAGCAGCAGCGAACGAGGCAGGCCGCGCGCTTGCGATGCGGTGTCTTTCGGCCGTATATCCGGCCAACCGGTGTCCCAGGATCACTGGAAGATTCGTGGGGTACGGATACGGCTTTCCGGAGATCTCGACTGCGAGGGTTGGGGATCAAGGATGGATGCCGGGCAGGGGCTTCTTGTTCTGATGGGTTCGGGGGAAACCAGTCCCACGATGGTGACGTTGCACCGGGAGTTGGTGGCGCATCTGGAGCCGGGCGCCGAGGCAGTGATCTTGGAGACCCCGTACGGGTTCCAGGTGAACCGTGAGGACATCTCGTCGCGGGCCCGGGAGTACTTCCGGCGCAGCGTGGGGCTCGTGACCACGGTGATGGCTGATACGGACGCCGATGTCCCGGCGGAGGTCGACTCCGACACCCTGCACGATCAACTACACCGAGCCGCCTGGGTGTTCTGCGGCCCCGGCAGTCCCTCATACGCGCTGCGGCGGTGGCAGGAGCAGGGACTTGGACAGGCCCTGGCCGACCGAGTGCGGCGGGGCCGTGGGGTGACGGTGATGGCTTCTGCGGCCGCGTGCACGGTGGGGCTGGTCGCACTGCCCGTGTACGAAGTCTACAAAGCCGGGCACCCGCCGGTGTGGCTGGACGGCTTGGACCTGCTGGAGAGTCTCGGCCTTCCGGTGGCGGTGATACCGCACTACGACAACGCCGAGGGCGGTACACACGACACCCGCTTCTGCTACCTCGGCGAGACGAGGCTGGTCGCTCTGGAAAAGCACCTGCCAGGGGAAAGCGCCGTCCTCGGCATTGATGAGCACACCGCCGTCGTCATCGATCTCGGCGCCGGCAGTGCGCGGGTATGGGGCCGTGGAGTGATGACGGTCCGGCGCCGCGGGGCCGTCACGGTGATCCCTTCGGGCACCGTTGTGCCGCTGGACCGATTGAGGCGCCTCGTGGCCGGTACTGCGGCGACCCACTCGCCCGGACTCTGGGAGGCGACCGAGTCAGTCCAGCCTGATGCGCCATCGTCTGTCGGCGGGCCAGTCACCCTCCAGGAAGCCGTCACCGCCGCGGACACGCTCTTCGAGTCGGCGCGGGCGGCTCGTGACGCCGGCGGGATGGTGGCGGCAATTCTGCAACTGGAGGCGGAGATCAGCTCGTGGTCCGGCGACACGGAGGAGGACGAAGGCGGGCAGGAGTGGGCGCGGACGATCCTGCGCGGAATGATCCGCCAGCTCGTCGCCCCCGCTCAGCAGGGCATGGCGGAGCCGGAGCGCACCTTGGGCAGGGTCCTTGACCCGCTGCTCGACCTGCGCGGGGCCCTGCGGGCCCAGGGGGCCTACGACCTTGCCGACCGTCTGCGTACGTCCCTTGCCGCAGGCGGTGTACGGATTCGCGACGATGCCCGAAGCAGTCGGTGGCAGCTCCTGCCGGGTGACCACACCGCGGCGATCGGGGCGGACGAGCCCACCGGGCCTGCGGAGGACCCTCCCATGACCTGATGCCTAAAACATGCAACTGCGACGTAGTGGCAATAGAATCGGCGGCGGGCCGCTTCAGCATCCCGGCGGCTCCCCCACGGTCCTGGAGTCGACGCATGGTTGCCTGCTTGCCGCCCTCCGCAGACGGGCACCGATGATGAGCCGGACGCCCGGCGCCGCGTCGACGCCCCCAGTCCTGGTCGAAGCGCTGCTACTGCGGTACGACGCGGTCACCGGCTTCGCGTACCGCCGTTTGCTGACCGCGCTCGGCCGGTCCTCGGCTCCTGATCGCGCGGCCCGCCGACTGGCCGGCCTTCCCGATGACGGCGACCACCACCTCGTGCACTCCACCAGTTGGCGTGCCGATGACGAGGGGGCCATCGTGCTGACCTACGTCGTCCACCCCGATCCCGACCCTGATCGTCCCGCGCGTCCTCTGGCGGATCCGCACACCATCGCCCGCAGCAACAGGACGGGCCATCCGGCGCCGCCCGACCTGACGGTCGATCATGTGGCTTCTCATGCGGTCAGGCATCTGGCGCTTCTGGAGAGCACCGACCCTGTGGTTGCCGCGTTCCTCGCGGCCCGGCCGCAGGCCCAAGACGCTCTGAGCCGGGTCAGCGCCCTTCCCGCGGGTCAGCTCCGATCAGCACCGACGTGCTCGAACCCGCGGTAGCCCGGGTGAACTCGCCGGGAACTGCCAGATCGTGGCGTCCACCTCGTCCCGAGGTGGCAAGCGGGCGGCGCTGATGCCGATTCTCGTTGACGGAGAAGTTGCCGAGCGGATGGACCTGGGCTCCGGTGGCTACCGGTGCCCCGCATGGGGCGGTGCGATGCCATGGGAAGGCCCTTCGGGAGCGGCAAGGTTGCGTGAGGTCCCGTCGCGCGGGAACGGCGCGCAGCAGCGGGGCCGCAGCCGCGCCCCGGTAGAAGGCCCTCTCAGGCGGCACGGAGAACCGGCTCGCCCCTGCGGCGGGCAGCGGTCACGGGTGCAGGATGCAATCTGATGGGGGGCCTGGGCCGACGGCCCGTCCGGCAGCAACCGGAAAGGGGGAGGGCCGTTCCCAAGCCGGCGGTGGGGCCCGGGCGGCCCCATTCGGCTCCGGCAGATTGCGGGAGCTCGCGACCCGTGGTGCTTTATATGTAGCTTAAGCCGCATTTCGGAATCCGTGGACGGCTGCCGCCGATGATCGGTGCGGTTGCCGCGTTTTTCGTTGCGGCCTGGAGTGTCCGCCGCTCTCCGCCGTGCTGACCCCGACCCGTGGGGCCGGTGCGGCCCCACCGGAAACGGATGGCCCATGCAGTCCTCTCCCCCCTCACGCCGAAAGCCCGCCCGCACCGCCGAACGCGCACTGGCCACTCTCGGCACCCTCACCCTGGTGAGCGCCGCCGCCCTCGCCGGCCTCACACCAGGCGTCAGCTCCGCCTCCAGCCACCGGGAGGCACCGCTGATCGCGGGTGACCCGAAGGCCGACAACACCGACGTCTACGCCTTCACCAGCCCGGACGACCCGGACACCGTGACGATGGTGGCGAACTGGATCCCGTTCGAGGAACCCAACGGGGGCCCGAACTTCTACCCCTTCGCCAACGACGCCCGCTACAACATCAAGATCGACAGCGACGGCGACGGCAACGCGGACACCACCTACACCTGGAAGTTCAGCGACCACATCCGCGACGACGCGAACCAGTTCCTGTACAACACCGGCGTGGTGAAGAACCTGGACGACCCGACGCTGAACTTCCGTCAGACCTACGATCTGACCGAAACCGACGCCCACGGGGCCACCAAAACGCTCCTCAAGGACGCCCCCGCGGCACCGTCGAACGTCGGCAAGGCCTCGATGCCCGACTACGCCTCGCTGCGCAAGCAGGCCACCGTCGCGCTGCCGGACGGCGGCCAGACCTACGCCGGGCAGGCGTCCGACCCGTTCTTCCTCGACCTGCGGGTCTTCGACCTCCTCTACGGAGGGGATCTGAAGGAGTCCGGCCACAACACCCTGGCCGGCTACAACGTCAACACCATCGCCATCAAGGTCCCCAAGAAGGACCTGGCACTGCACGGTGACGCGACCCGCAACCCGGTGATCGGCGTGTGGTCCACCACCGACCGTCAGGGCGCCGCGGTCACCGCACCCTCCTCCAAGGGCGGAGAGGGCAAGAACGGCAACAGTTCGAGCGACGACAAGGGCTCAGGAGCAGCGGTCGAGGACGGTATGCCGAAGCCCGACAAGGGCGGCGAGGGCGGCTGGCACCAGGTCTCCCGACTGGGCAATCCGCTCGTCAACGAGGTAGTCGTCCCGCTGAAGTACAAGGACGCCTTCAACACGCTGAACCCGTCCCAGGACCACACCGTGCAGCCGGTCGTGGACAAGGTCCTCGACCCGATCGTGCCCAAGCTCGTCCAGAGCATCTACGGTATCCCCGCGCCCGCCACCCCGCGCAAGGACCTCGCCGAGATCTTCCTCACCGGCGTGTGCAAAACCTGCGGGCCGATCAAGGCGGACCTCAACTCGCAACTCCTCAACACCGACGTCGACAAGAACAAGTTCACCCCGGCCGAGGAACTGCGCCTGAACATGTCCGTACCGGTGACCGCCAACCCGAACCGCCTCGGCGTCCTCGGCGGTGACCTGGGCGGCTTCCCCAACGGCCGACGCCTCAATGACGACGTCGTCGACATCGAACTGCAGGCCCTCGAAGGCGCCGCGCAAACCGGCAAGATCGTGCCGGCCCTCGCCGCTGGTGACGCCGTGGACACCCCCTACCGCCAGCCCGGTGCGACCTTCCCCTACGTCGCACTGCCCAACACCGCAGCGGTCAACCAGGCCGACTCCCTGCAGCCCGACGGCGGGATCGGTGCGGGTTTCGGCGGCACCGCCTTCCAGGACCTCCCGATCATGCCGGTGGCAGCCGCGGCCGGCGGCACGCTGCTGGCCTGCGCCGGCGGCCTGGCATTGCGCCGTTTACGCACCGACCGGGCGTGAGCACTCCCACCCTTGCGGGCCGCCCGCCCCCGCACCCGGGGCGGGCGGGCCCGCACCCGCTGGCTGCTGGCCGCGGCCGCCGTCGCCACCGGCATGGCCCTGGCCGCAGGCGGCAGCACCGCTCTGCTGGCCCGTTCCCTACGCCATCCCGCGCCCGTCAACGTCGGCACCCTGCCGATACCGCAGACCGCGACCGTGCCCGCACCGGCCACCCCAGCAGCCCGCCCAGTGGGGATCAGCATCCCGGGCATCGGTGTCCACCACTCCCTGACCAGTCTGCGGGTCCAGCAGGACGGCCACCTGGCCGTACCAGACGACCCCGACCAGGTGGGCTGGTGGAGCGACGGACCGCTCCCCGGCGACCCCGGCGCCGCGGTCATCGTCGGCCACGTCGACTCCGCCACCGGACCTGCCGCGTTCTACAACCTGTCCTCTCTTCGGCCGGGCGACCGAATAACCGTCGAACGCGCCGACCACTCCCAGGTCAGCTTCACCGTCCTGGCGCTGCGCGAGTATCCCAAGGACGCCATCCCCGACGGCCAGGTCTACGCGACCAGCGGCCCCCCGGCCCTACGGCTGATCACCTGCGGCGGTGACTACGACAGCCAGCAGGGCAGCTACCGCGACAACCTCGTCGTCTACGCCACCCAGACCACCACCGGGCCGGTTCACCCAACGATTCCTGCCCCTCCCCACCCGCAGCAGTGAACCGGAGTGCGCCGTGAGCGAGCACGACCCCCAGCCCCCCACCTTCCGGCGCCCCGCGCACCAGCGGCTCCTGCCGGCCGCCGTCGCCATCGTCCTGGGTGTCGGGCTCTTCCTCGCCGGAGGCCTCGGCCTGGCACCCTGGCCCGCCTCCTCCACCGGCCACAACGCAAGCTCATCCGCCGACGCCGGCCGCACGGCCGCCGATCCGCTCACCGCCCAGATCACCGGACTCCAGGCCCACCTACGGCACAAGCCCGATGACGCGACCGCCCTTGCCACTCTGGGGCTCGACTACGTCCAGCAAGCGAAGACCACCGCCGACCCCACGTACTACCCCAAGGCCGAAGCGGCTTTTCAGCGCTCGCTCACTCTCGAAAAGACGGACAACTTCACCGCGATGGGCGGCATGGCCGCCCTCGAAGCCGGACGCCACCACTTCAACCAAGCACTGGACTGGGCCCGACGAGCCATCGCCGTGAACCCGTACAACTCCTCGCTGTACGGCACACTCGCCGACGCCTACACCCAACTCGGTCGCTACACCGAGGCCGCCGACGCCGTCCAACGCATGGTCGACCTGCGACCCGGGGCGCCTTCGCTGTCCCGCGCCTCCTACGTGGCGGAACTGCGTGGCGACACCGCCACCGCCCGCACCGACATGCAGCGAGCCCTCAACGACGCCGCCGGACCGGCAGACCAGGAGTTCGCCCACTACTACCTGAGCGAACTCGCGTTCAACAACGGCGACCCGACCACCGGGCTCCGCGAGGCCGAGGCGGGTCTGCGGGCCGCTCCCGCCTCCACCTCGCTGCTCCAGGCAAAAGCCAGAGCCGAAGCGGCGCTGGGCCGCGGTACCGCGGCGATCGCCGATCTGACCCGGGCGGTCCAGCGCGTCCCGCAGCCCGAGCACGTTCTCCAACTGGGGGAGTTGTACCAGTCCCTCGGCCGCACCCGGGAAGCCGACCAGCAGTACGAGGTCTTCCGCGCCGAACAACGGCTCTTCGCCAACAACGGCGTCACCCTCGACTCCGACGCCGCACTCTTCGAGGCCGACCACGGCAACCGCGCCCGAGCCGTGACCATCGCCCGGCAAGGCCTGAACAGCCGCCCCTTCATCGACAGCCATGACGCCCTGGCCTGGGCCCTCCACGCCAACGGCCAGGACAGCGAAGCCCTCACCGAATCCGACCAAGCCCTCGCCCAAGGCACCCGCAGCGCACTGTTCCACTACCACCGCGCGATGATCCAGCGATCCCTCGGCAACCCGGCCGCCGCCCGGACCGACCTCACCGCAGCCCTCGCCATCAATCCCCACTTCAGCCCCTTGCAGGCACCCCTCGCCCACAAGGCTCTGATCACATTGACGAAGTCCTCGGCCTGATCTCCATGTCGGCAGGCACCGGCCCGGTGGAAGCCGGGAGTTGGCGCACCCAGGGCAGACCGTGATCGTCCGCTGCCACCACCCAGCGGGCGCCCAGCGCGCCAGTCACCATGCACCCGCCCAACTCTCACTCGCGGCATGACCCCTGTGTACGCATCCCAGACTCTGCTGGTCTATTCACGGTGGCGTGAGTGAGAGGCGGAGTGTGCTGAGGCGGGAGGTCCAGCTACCGCCGAGCGGGGTGCCGGTGAGCCAGGCGTCGATGCGGACGAGGTTGAGAGCCATCGCGGTGAGTACGTGTTGCAGGTGGGTCTTGGCGAGTCCTTTGTAGCGGGCGTGGTGGACGTCGCAGCGTCTGGATGCCTGGGCCATCGTGCCCTCGATGCCCGCACGCAGGGCGTACTGCTCGCGCCAGGCGTCGGTGGCCTGCTCGGCGCGGAGTCGTTGCTGGGCCTCGAACTGCTGGCGGGGACGGAATGTCAAGGAGCGGGCGTTGACCGTCGAGCGGGTGCAGCGGGCGCGCTGCGGGCAGGGTGTGCAGTCCGGCTGGCGGAAGGTGACCTGGACGGTCGGCAGGCCGTCGGCGCTGATCGACTCGCGCCAGTTGCGGCTGACGGCGCCGGTCGGGCAGGTGACGTGGCGCTGGTCGAAGTCGACGGTGAACCGGGCCAGGTCGAAGGCGTCCGGGGTGCGGGTCTGCCAGGAGAAGTCCGGCGGCAGCGGTCCGACCAGGTCGATGCCGTGGTCTGCGTCGGCATCCAGGATGTGGTCGACGCTGACGTAGGCGGCGTCCACCAGCTCCTGGTCGGGCAGCAGATCGGCGGCGGCGAGGTCGTTGTGTCGGGCGGTGACGGTCTCTACGTCGCTCACGGTGGCCGCGGTGGTGGCGACATGCACGATCATGTGCGGCCGGTCCGGCTCGCAGACCTCGGTGAAGTGACCTTTGTAACCGCGCCAGCCCATGCCGCGCTTGATGCCGTAGCGGGCGTCGGTGTCGTACGGGCTGCCGATCGCGACCGCACCGGGCGGCAGATCGACCTTGTCCCGCCAGCGGTGGCCACCGGCGTCGCGGTAGTACTGCTGGACCCAGAGCTGGCGCAGGACCCGCAGCGTGGGAAGTTCCCGCAGCCAGGCCGGGGTGGCGGGATGATGGACTGCGTCCAGGAGCCGGTAGCCGTCGGCGCCGACCGTGGCGGCCAGGGCACGTCGTGCGGTATCGGACTGGGGCAGCCGGAAATCGTCCGCGCGTCGGGCATAGCGGTCCCACCAAGCGGCCGGTGCGTGTTCGACCAGCCAGACCGGGGTGGCGACCGCCAAGTCTCCAGGGCGGCCCGCATCGTCTCCATCGCCAGTTCCAGGCGGTTGAGCATCCGGATCGCGCCGTGCACATGGGTGGCATCGGTGCGTTGCCGTCCGCCGCGCTCCAGCAGCCGGTGCTCGCGCAGGTGCTCGAGCATCACGGTCAACAGACGGTCGGCCTGGCCTTGGCCGGTCAGTCGGGTGCGGAACTCGCTGAGGACCGAGGCGTCGAAGCCCGGGTCCTCCAGCGGCAGGCCGAGCAAGAACTTCCAGTCCACACGTCCGCGGACGGCCTCTGCGGCCTGGCGGTCCGTCAGCCCCTCCGCGAACTGCAGGAGCAGCACCATGACCAGCCGTGCCGGCGACGTGGAGGGATGTCCCCGGGCCGCGAACAGATCGCTGAACTGCTCGTCGGCGAAGACCTCGCCCAGCGCATCACGAATTCGGATGGCCAACGAGCCCTGGGGGAACGCGGCCCGGGCGACCCGCGCCGTCATCTCGGGAATCTCATAACCGGACCTGGGCCACAACGACATCACGGACCACCCCATCGGTTCCCCGCGAATCAGCGTCCACCCCACTCTCCCAGCCATCGGAAGATCACGCGGGCCACACCGTGAATAGACCAGCAGAGTCATCCCAGAGGCAACCTCACGCACGCGACCGCCCCTAGACGGATGGTGGGCCGCACCATGCTGGCGTAATCCTAGCCTCGGGCTTTCATGTGGGTGGGTGTCCGAGGTGTGATCGGAAACGCGAAGAGTGCTCCTGACCAGGAACGATGGGACTTGTCTAGGGTCCAGGTCGTCGCGTGGAAAGAAGCACTCCTCAGGTGAAGAAGCGTATCGGGTCCTACCCGCGTGTCCGCGTCGAGGGCGGTGGCCGGGCAGTGGTCTCCCAGGCCGGTGGCGTTCTGCTGGTCGAGACCATCCGCAAGATCGGGCTGGACACGTCGATATCGACGGCGCTCGCACCATGGCGAAAGCTTCGGGCGGTGCACGATCCAGGCAAGATCCTGCTGGACGTGGCCCTCGCGGTCGCGCTTGGCGGGGACTGCCTGGCTGATGTCGGGATGCTGCGGGCCGAGCCGGCCGTGTTCGGCCCGGTGGCCTCCGACCCGACTGTCTCCCGCCTCATCGACAGCCTCGCCGCTGCCGGCCCGAAGGCTCTGACAGCGATCCGGTCAGCACGGGCCACGGTCCGCGAACACGTCTGGAAGCTGGCCGGGACCTCGTCGCCGGACACCACCGGACAGGTGATCGTGGACCTGGACGGAGTGCTGGTGCTGGCTCACTCAGACAAGCAAGACGCTGCCGCGACCTGGAAGAAGACCTACGGACACCACCCGCTGATGGGCTTCGTCGACCACGGACGCGATGGCACCGGGGAGCCGGTGGCTGCCATGCTGCGGCCCGGCAACGCGGGCAGCAACACCGCCGCCGACCACATCGAGGCCACCCAACTCGCTCTGGCCCAGCTGCCAAAGAAGTACCGGCGGGGACGTCAGACGCTGGTCCGAACCGACTCCGCCGGCGGCACCCACGAGTTCGTCGCCTGGCTCACAAAACAGGGCCGGTGGCTGTCCTACTCGGTCGGGATGACCATCACCGGCGCCATCCACCAGGCCGTGCTGAAGGTCCCCGCCTCGGCCTGGACACCCGCCGTCGAACCGGACGGCGAGATCCGCGACGGTGCCTGGGTGGCTGAACTCGCCGGCGACGTACTGGCGGGCTGGCCCCAGGGGATGCGGCTGATCGTCCGCAAGGAACGGCCCCACCCTGGCGCCCAGTTGCGCATCACCGACGCCGACGGACTACGGCTCACCGCGTTCGCCGCCAACACCACCGGCGTCCCGATCGCCACACTCGAACTGCGACACCGCCAGCGAGCACGTGCCGAGGACCGCATCCGGGCCGCCCGCGCCACCGGCCTGCGCAACCTTCCCCTGCATGACACCGCGCAGAACCAGATCTGGCTGGAGATCGTCCAGCTCGCGCTCGACCTGCTGGCCTGGCTGCCGATGCTCGCCCTGACCGGCAAACCCCGGCTCTGGGAACCCCGCCGGCTCCGGCTCCGGCTGTTCTCCGCTGCCGCCCAGATCGTCACCACTGCCCGCCGCCGACACCTCCGGTTCGGCGGTCACTGGCCCTGGAGCGACGTGATCACAGGCGCGGTCCAGCGGCTCGACGCTCTCCCGAACCCCGGCTGACCAGCAGAGTTATCCGTCCCAACAGCCTCACTACCCCACCGGAGCCGTGGAACCCGGCGCCCACCCGACGCGACAGCCGGGCCACCGGCCTACCCACGACCAGCCCACAACACCGAAACGGCCCGCCGAGAAACCGACGGACCGTCACGAAAGATCGAGGCTAGCGCTGGGCCTGTGCCGTCAGGGCTTGGGGAAGAACAGATCAACGATGTTGTCAGGGTCCCGGAACGCAGAAGCCCCTGACTGGAATCGTCGATCCCCACTTATGCGCTTGCGTGTCCTCCAGTAGATGGCTGCAACGTGTTCGACGGCGAAACTACGCCTCACACCCGAGGCGTACGCGGTCACACCCATGGCGCTACCGAACACCTTCGCACTCACCACGCAGTACTAGCAATGGGCCTCCAGGGTGAACCGGCCGATCACTGGCAGCGCCCGGATGAACGTGGCGTGCTCCCGGGCGTATCCGCCCGTGTCGGGTCATCAACTTGCGTGGTTCTTACCGCGCGGCGGTTGCTGCCAGAGAATTGAAGAAGGTAGAGATTGGTGCCATCGGGGTGCTTCTCGTCGGTCCGATCAGACGTGGCCAGTTCACTGTTAAAGCACCTGCCTCGCTTCCTGCAAACCAAATACAGGCAGGAACGGACCATCTCCTGAAGCGAATAGTTCGAGACTCGTCGTCGCGCCCGCGTGTGCGAACGGACGACGTGCGCCCCGAATGGCCGCACTAATCTACCGGTTCACTTGTCTCACTCCGGCGGCCTCGAGCGGGGAAAGGTGGCACGCGACCCCGTGCGCAGTCCGGGATAGCGGCAGAATTCGGCCCCCAACCTCCGTGCCTGCCGGCGGGACCAGGCATCCCTCGGGCCCGGTAGAAAATAGTTCCATTGAAGTCACCGGCGAGGTGGCTGGAAAAGTCACCCCATGAAGTGGAGTTTCATACGGGACCAATCCGCACTGTCGCTTGGTTGCTAAGAGCGACCGGAGGCCCAGTCCTCCACGCCGGTCCCCCATCCTTGAGAGAAAAGGATCTTCATGATCGCAAACACTTCACCGGTTGGCATCAGCCGGTGGAAGTCGGCGGCAATGCTGCTGGCGCTCGGTTCGGCAGTCGCCGGTGCCGCGTTGGCAGGGCCCGGCAGCGGCGTCGGCCAGGCGTCGAGCCACCGGGAAGCCCCGCTGATCGCGGCTGATCCGCAGGTCGACAACACCGACCTGTACGCGTTCACCAGTCCGGACAAGTCCGACACGGTGACGCTGACGGCGAACTGGATTCCGTTCCAGGAGCCGAACGGCGGGCCGAACTTCTATCCGTTCGCCGCCGACGCGCACTACGACATCAACATCGACAGCCAGGGCACCGGCAAGCCGGACCTGACCTACCGATGGACGTTCCGCAACGAGGACCGTCGAGGCGAAAAGACGTTCCTGTACAACAACGGCGTCGTGAACAACCTCAACGACCAGACGCTGCTGTTCCGCCAGCACTACACCCTCCAGGAGATCCGGGCGGGCAGGAATCCGGTCACGCTCATCGCGGACGGCATCGCCACGCCCTCCAACGTCGGCAAGGCCTCCATGCCGAACTACGGCAGACTCCGCAACCAGGCCACGCGAAAGCTGCCCGGTGGCGGACAGACCGTCGCCACGCAGGCCGCGGACCCGTTCTTCCTGGACCTGCGGGTCTTCGACCTGCTCTACGGGGGGAATCTCTCCGAGACGGGCCACAACACCCTGAACGGGTACAACGTCAACACGTTGTCCATTCAGGTGCCCAAGTCCAAGCTCGCTTACAAGGGCAACGCCAAGCGCAACCCGGTCATCGGTGTGTGGAGTTCCACCGAGCGGCGCACCATGCAGCTCAGTCCCGGCAAGCAGACCCCGACCGGCAAGTACGTGCAGGTGTCGCGGCTGGGCAACCCGCTGGTGAACGAGGTCGTCGTGCCGGCCGGGCTCAAGGATGCGTTCAACGCGCTGCCGCCGTCGGAGGACCACAACCAGCCCAAGGTCGTCGCCAAGGTCCTTTACCCCGAGCTGCCCCGGCTCATCCAGTCCATCTACGGCATCGCGGCCCCGGCGACTCCGCGCAAGGACCTTCAGGAGATCTTCCTGACGGGCATCGCGAAGGCGGCGAACGGACCGCTGGCGGTGGACCTGAACTCGCAGCTGATGAATCTTGACGTCGACAAGAAGCGGTTCGTTCCCGCGGAGGAACTGCGGCTGAACATGTCGACCCCGGTGATGGCCAAACCGAACCGACTCGGCGTGCTGGGTGGTGACTTCCAGGGCTTCCCCAACGGCCGCCGCATGGGTGACGACGTCGTCGACATCGCCATCCAGGTCATGGAAGGTGCCACCCCCGGCCACCTGATCAAGGCGCTGGCCGCAGGTGACGGCGTCAACGGGCCCGGTTCCGCGTTCGGCAGGGCGTTCCCGTACGTCGCGCTGCCCTACACCGGTTCGGTGAACCAGGCGGGCTAGAGCAACGGCAGGCCGGTGCGGGCCGACGCCACCTGCCCGCACCGGCCCCTGTTCACCCGTCCCGCTGAGGACGCCACGCTCGTCGGTCCACCCATATCTTCCGAGGGATGACGTCATGCGCCGCCTCGCCCTGATCGCCACCGCCGCCGCACTGTGTGCTGGCCTGACTGGATTCGCGGCGTTGGAGCACACCTCCCCAGCCCCTCTGCCTTCATGGGCTTCCGCGCCGGCGGCCGATGCGGCGCACACACCGACGTCCATTGGCAACGTGATCGGCCGACTCCAGGTCAGGCTCCGCCGGCAGCCGGCCGATGCCGCGGCCTGGGCACAGTTGGGTTCGGCGTATGTCGAACAGGCGCGTCTCGCGGTGGATCCAACCCTGTATCCCAAGGCCGAGACCGCTCTGCGGCGCTCCCTGGAGCTGCGGCCGGATACCAACACCGTGGCGCAGACCGGCATGGCCGGCCTTGCCAACGCGCGCCACCAGTTCATTCAGAGTGCGGTACGTGACCTGATGTCCGGTTGATGCTTGGGGTTGGGTGAGGAGTCCTGGTCGGCGGGGCGGACTGGTACTCAGGTGCGGGGCTGAGC
This sequence comes from Streptomyces sp. So13.3, assembly GCF_005860785.2. Lineage (NCBI taxonomy): Bacteria > Bacillati > Actinomycetota > Actinomycetes > Kitasatosporales > Streptomycetaceae > Streptomyces > Streptomyces sp. So13.3. The sequence continues at coordinate 102,316 of NZ_CP048835.1, forward strand.
GAACAGGCCGGGTTCGGGTTCGGTGAGAATGCCCCGTGTGACCAGGCGTTTCAGTTTGGACCGGATGCCTTCGGTGTTCTTCGGGAGGATCGGCAGGTCGAGTGCCTCGCACAGGTCTCGAGCACGCATCGGATGGCCGGTGTCGGTGAAGACAGCGAGAATCTGCTGGTAAGCGGGGTGGTCCGGCGCCTCGGGCCGTGGCGGATCGTCGGCGGGCTCCGGTGCCGGGATGTTCAGGAGCGTCTTGCGGGTGATGCGCAGGTTCTCGGTCTCCGCGTCGAGTTCGCCGAGGCGGGCGGTGAGGTCCTCGATGGACGCGCGGAGCTGCCCGGCCTGCTTGTCGAGTTCGTTCTCGCGGGCCTCGACGTAGGCAAGGACGTTTCTGATCTGCGGGTTGTCGCTCACGCGGTCCTCCAGGAGGGCAGGGTGGCGCCGGTGAGCCGGCGGGCCATGACAGAGGTCATCGCCCAGAAGACGCGAGAGCGCGAGGTGGCGAGCCGGTGCTCGTAGTCGCGGACCAGGCGCCGGTAGAACATCAGGATCCCGTTCGTCTGCTCCACGACCCACCGCTTGGCCTGCGGAATGAAGCTCTTGTCGGCCGGGTTGCGTTCAACGATCTCGACGTCGATGCCGTACTGCTCGCCGTGGTCGACGACGGCCTTCTTGAACCCCTGGTCGACCAAGGCCTTCCTCACGGTGCCCATCTGGGCGGCCACGCCGTCCAGCAGCGCGATTCCGGCGGCGTTGTCGTGTGCGGACGCCGGCAGGGCGACAGCCTCGACGACGAGTCCCAATACGTCCACGGCCAGGCATCTCTTCCGCCCCGGCACCCGTTTCGCCGCGTCCTTGCCGGTCGTGGCGGCCGGGACGCCGACGGCCACGCGGATGCTCTGCGTGTCCATGACGATGAGGCTCGGGTCGGCTAATCGCCGCTTCTTCTCCCGCAGTTGCCATCGCAGCAGATCATGAATGGTCTGATCGGTGCCATCGTCGCGCCACTTGTAGAAGTAGTACTTCACCGCACCGGCGGGCGGCAGGTCGTGGGGCAGCAGGTCCCACTGGCAGCCGCTGCGGTTCTGGTACAGGATCGCGTTGACGATCTCCCGCATCGCGTATCTGCCCTGGTGGCCACTGACCGACGGATGCGCGGCCTTCCACGCCGTGACCACGGGCTCGACCAGGGCCCACTGCTCGTCGGAGACATCACTCGAGTACGACTTGCGATCGCTCATCCCGTCACCCAAGCGAATCCCGAACGCCTGACCGGCAATAATGCTTCACCGTCACCCCATCGAGTGATCATAAGCAGGACAGAAGATCACGTACCGCACTCTCAGGCCCGCACCTGGGCCGATCAGGCGGTGACAGGCAACCCTTATGCCTGGGCCGCCTATGGAGCTCTCGCCGACGCGCTGACGCAACTGGGAGACGACCAGGGTGCTGAGGCGGCCGTTCAACGGATGCTGGATCTGCACCCATCCACCGCGTCGTTCACCCGTGCCGCGTACATTTTGGAGTTGCAGGGCCGCACCGAGGAGGCGGCCCAGGCACTGAGACGGGGACTCGAGGACGCCTCGAATCCAGCGGACGAGGCGTTCTGTCAGCACTACCTGGGGGAGCTGGCCTTCAACACGGGGGCCACCACACCGGCCTTGCAGCGCTACCGGAAGGCCTTGGCCCTGGATCCGTCCTTCACCGCCGCGCTCGCCGGAGCCGCCCGTGCCGAGGCGGCTCTGGGGCAGAGCGATCGGGCGGTCACGGACTACCGCACCGCCATCTCCCGGGTGCCCCAGCCCCAGTACGTTCTGGAACTTGGCGAACTGCTCGAATCCCTCGGCCGTCCCACGGAAGCGCGCGCCCAGTACCTCGTCCTGGAGGCGGAGCAAAAGCTCTTCGCCATCAACGGCGTCGTCGACGACCTGAACCTCGGCCAGTACCAGGCCGACCACGGCAATCCGCGACTCGCCGTCACCTTGCTCACTGCCGAATGGGGCCGCCGCCGTAGTGTCTTGGTAGCTGACGCGCTGAGCTGGGCTCTGCACCGCGCCGGCCAGGACGCCCAGGCACTCCCCCTGGCACGTGAGGCCAACCGGCTCGGCTGGCGCGACGCCACCGTGCGATACCACCGCGGCGTCATCGAACAGAGCCTCGGCGATGATCAACCGGCGCGCACCGACCTTGCCGGTGCGCTAGCCGCCAACCCCGTCTTTTCTCCCCTGCACGCACCCGACGCACGAGCGCGCCTGGCCCGCCTCGAAGGACAGCAATGAGCTTCCCTGCCGAGTACGCACGACGAGCCGCACTTCTCCTCATCGGAGTCCCGGTACTGCTGGCCTTGGCCACTCCCAGCGTGTCCGCGCACCCGTTGGGAAACTTCACGGTCAACCGCTACGACGGCTTGAGCATCCACCCGGACCGGGTGGATGACTTGGCCGTGGTGGACACCGCCGAGATCCCCACCCTCCAGGGGATGCCCGCCCTGGACACCGACCACAACGGCCGGCTCAGCCCCGCAGAAGCCGCCACCCACGCCACCACCGCCTGTACCACGGTCGCCCAGGGCATCAGCGCGTCAGCGGCACCGCACAGCGCCGGTTCGGCGCCGCGGGCCGCGCTGCGTTTTCACGTTCTGTCGCACACCTACCGACTCGTTCGCGGGCAGGCGGGGCTGGACACCGGGCGTCTGGAATGCCACCTGACCGCCCCAGCGAAACTGGAAGCGTCGGGTGTCGTGGAGCTGGCCACCGGGGTGGACCCGGCCCGCATCGGCTGGCACGAGATCACCGTCAAAGGCGACGGGGTACGGATTGGCTCGTCCGACGTGCCGGCGCACTCCGCGTCCAACGAGCTACGGAAGTACCCTGCCGATCTGCTGTCCAATCCGCCCGATGTACGACACGCCCACGTCACCCTGGGCTCCGGCCCCGGTGCGGATCCAGCGAGACTGTCAGGCACCGGCATGCTGGGAAGTTGGTACGCAGCCCTCGACGCGCATCTGGGCTCCCTCACCGAGCAGGACCGACTCACCCTCCCCATCGGTCTGCTGGCTGTGCTCCTCGCACTCGTACTGGGAGCCGGACACGCCGCTCTGCCCGGCCACGGGAAGACCATCATGGCCGCCTACCTGGCGGGACGTCAGGGCCGCCCGCGCGACGCCGTCACCGTCGCCACAACCGTCACCTTCACCCACACCGGCTCCGTGCTGGCCTTGGGAACAGCCCTGAGCGTGTCCTCCGCGCTCGTCGGAGAACAAGCCCTGGCCTGGCTCGGCACCATCAGCGGCTTGTTGATCACCGCAGCGGGCATCTGGCTCCTTCCGGCAGCCCTGCGAAACCTGCGTGCTCACCGTCAACGAGACCACGCGCATCACGACCACACGCACGATCGCGGACATCACGCCCACACCCGAGCGCACAGCCAGGATGACCCGTCCGACCCGGGCGGCGAACACGTCGCAGCAGACCACCTGGTCGCCGTGCATGCTGGCCACCCCACAAACCTCGAGACAACCACCGCTGCGGATGCCACCAAACCCCACAGCCTGACCGCGCAGCACGAACACCCGGATTCCCAGCAACCTTCCGACGACGGGCACTCCCCTCATGTCCGGCATGATCATGCACACGTCGATCACCGTCATGGCGGACATGATCACAGCCACGGGTTGTTCGGGCATCACCATCACGGTGACGACGCGCGTCACAACAAGGGCGGCCTGATCGGCATCGGGATCGCCGGCGGCCTGGTTCCCAGCCCCTCCGCACTGGTGGTGCTCCTCGGGTCCATCGCCCTGGGTCGCACCGCCTTCGGCGTCGTCCTCGTCGTCTGCTACGGCATCGGCATGGCCGCCACCCTCGCCGCCGCCGGCCTGCTCCTCCTCAAACTGCGCGACCGTATCCCGGCCCTCAACGGCGAACGCGCCAGCCGGCTGGCCACGTGGGGAGCCCGGATCACGCCCCTGGGTACCGCCCTGCTCATCCTGGCCGTCGGAGTCGGCACCGCACTGCGCGCCATGCCGCTATGAGGCCATCGGCGCTTACGGCCCCACCCGCAAATCCCCCGAAGGCAGGAGATCCGCATGCCATTGCCCACCAGGACCCACTGGGCCGCCCTGCTCGTGCTGGGCGCTCTAGCACTCACCGGATGCGGTTCATCCGAGGAGCGCACCGGTGCGCTCGACACCGCCTCCGACGGCAAGAAGCCCGCCTGCCGGGCCCACCAAAGTCTCCTGCCCAGCCCGGACTACACCGCGGGAAGGAATGCCAAGCCCCTCGCCGTGCTGGGAATGATGAAGTACTACACAGCCATGGGAGCCGTTCGCTTCTGCGACGGCAAGCCCGCTACGACACAAGACACCGCTTGGACCCAGCTCTACATCAGCCTCACCAAGCCCTGACCACGACGCTCCTTCCCACCGGCGACAGATTCCCTTCCTCAGCACGGAGTGCTGTGGGCGACCCCACGAGGGACGTGGCATGTCACCCCTGCGGGTGAATGTGGCCTCCTGCCGGTGTGGAGAGCAATCCGTTCACGCTGTGGGGCCGAAGGTCACGTGGGAGCCCCCGCGATGGAGCGGGTGCGAGGAGAGATGGGGCGTGATGGGCGTAGAGCGCATCGACACCCGGCTGCTGGAAATACTCACCGAGCAGTCGCAGGACCTGAACAGCGACGCACTGCGGATCACCAGCAGCGCACTGGACGACTTCACCGAGGCCACCGCACCCCGGTCCCGGCGCTGGTGGCAACGCGGCGGAGCGGTCGCCGGCGCAGCCGGAGCGGCAGCACTGCTGAGCTCCGCACGCGCCGCGGCCACCACGGGCGACGACATCATGGCGCTGCAAACGGCGGCGTCACTGGAGAATCTGGCAATCAGCGTCTACCAGACCGCTGCGGGGCTGCCGTTCATCAAGGACGGCAACAAGACGGTCGCGGCGTTCATCGCCAAGACCACCACCCAGCACCAGGCCCACGCCAAGGCGTTCAACGCCGCCGCCACCCAGGCGGGCGGCAAGGCCCAGACCGGCCCGGACCCCAAGTACGCGGCCGTGGTCAAGGAAGCCCTGCCCACCATCAAAACTCCGGCCGACGTGGTCGCGCTGGCGATCACGCTGGAGGACGTCGCCGCCCAGACCTACACCAAGAACGTCGGCCAGGTCAGCGACGCACAACTACGCAAGCTCTTCGCCTCGGTCGCCCCGGTCGAGGCCCAGCACCGTGCGACACTGCTGGCCGTCCAGGCGCTGCTGGCCGGGAACCTTCCCGACCTCATCGCCATCCCCACGGACGCAGCCAAACTGCCCGCCGCCGCCGGCAGCGTCGGGTTCCCCGACACCTTCTACCCGACCAAGAACGCCTCGCCGATCTCCGAAGGAGCCGTGAAGTGAGCACTGCACACGACGGCTGGGAACTGCAGATCAGCGAAGCGCAACTCGCGCGGCTGACCCGGGACATGGAAGAGGCCCATCGCGAGACGCTGCCGGCGATGCGGGCCAGCGCGGTGGACCTGGCGCAGGAGATCCGCTCCCAGCCCGAGCAGCGCCCCGACCTGGGGCGCCGACGCTTCCTGCTGGGAGCAGGCGGAGTCGCGGCAGCCCTCACCCTTGCCGCCTGTTCCAGCAGCGACAAGAACGCAGGTTCCTCGGCCTCGCCGTCGACCTCTGGGGCGGCATCGGGCAGCGGCCAGTACACCGGTGATCTGAAGGTCGTCGCCTTGGCTACGGCATTGGAGAACCAGGCGGTGGGCGCGTACCAGGCGGCCTTGGCGGCAGCGAAGGCCGGCAAGCTCGGTACGGTTCCGCTGGCGGTGGCGACCTTCGTGACTACGGCGATGGCCCAGCACGCCGACCATGCCAAGGCGTGGAACGCGGTGCTGACCGGTGCCGGCAAGCCCGCCATCACCGACGTGCCGTTGTCCAACCAGGCCGAGGTCACCGCCGCCCTCGGCAAGGCCACCCATGTCGGAGCCGTCGCCAAACTCGCCCTCCAGCTGGAGGACCAGGCCGCACAGACCTACCTGTTCGCGACGTACAACGTCACCAGCCCTGCCGGGATCAGCACAGCCGCCACCATCGCCCCCGTCGAGGCCATGCACGCGGCGATCTTGAACTTCGTCCTGGGCCAGTACCCCGTGCCCGACGACTTCCTGCCCGTCGACAAGGCCGCCAGCCCCTCCTTGCTGACGGTGTAACGGCGCGTCCCCCAGGGGTAAACCTCCAAGCACCTCATACCAAGACCGAGGCACCCGCCCTGGCGCAGCGGTCTCGTCCGACGCCCATTTGGCCCGGACGAGATCACTGGCCCTTCTCCTCCCCCCACACCCCTTCGCTTCTCCCGAAAGGCCGGGCCTGCGCATGACCGCGCTCCGCACCTCCGTCAGGCTCGCATCACCGTCGCCGGCGCCGCTTGCGGACTGCTGGCACTCACCGCCTGCTCCGGCTCCAGCGGCGGATCACCAAGCACCAGCGCACCCGTTTCCACTCCCCCACCCGCAAGTGCGGCCGCACAGATCGTCATCAAGGACTTCATGTTCGGCCCAGCCTCGCTGACCGTCGCTCCGGGCACGGTCGTCACCGTCAGGAACGAGGACAAGACCCCACACACCGCCACGGCCACCGGGTCCCAGGCCTTCGACACCGGCACCATCGCCGGCGGCAAGAGCGCGATTTTCAAAGCCCCCGCGGCCGCTGGGACCTACGACTACATCTGCAACATCCACCAGTACATGAAGGGCAAGCTCACCGTTCGCTGATGCCCGCCAGCACGCCCGGACCGAAGGATCCGAGGAAGGAGAGCCGGCCATGACGATTGATTCCACGCCCGGCGGTGCCCGCCGTGCCCTGCGCGGCGCGTGCCGGATCGCTGCCGCGGCGGGCCTGGCTGTCGACGCCTACGTCCACGTACACCTCGCCGATCAGTACGACGCGGTCAGCGCGACCGTCAGCCAGGGCACCTTGTTCCGGGTCGAAGCGGGCCTGGCCGCCGTGGCTGCCGTGCTCGTCCTCCTGTGGCACCGTCTGCTGTCCGACCTCTTGGCCTTGCTCGTCGCCGCAGGCGGTCTCGCCGCGCTTTTGCTCTACCGCTATGTCGACGTCGGGGCGCTTGGCCCAGTGCCCGACATGTACGAACCCATCTGGTCGGACGACAAGAAGCTCACCGTCGTCGCGCAACTCATTACCATCGCCGCCGCCATCGTCCTGCTTCTCACCCGGCGCTTTCGTTCATTTCGCAGCCCGACACCGCGCCGTCCTGGCCCCCAGCGGGCGCGGCCCGACCGTGAAGAGCAGTAGTGACAGTGACCCAGTTGAGCGTGACCACCCGCACCCTTCCCTGCGACCCCGTCATCGAAATGGCCGGAGAGCTGGACCACCACACCGCCTCTCACGTCCGCGATCTTCTCCCTGGACTCGCCATTGATGCCGGTCAACAACTCCTCCTCGATCTGAGCGGTCTCACGTTCTGCGATTCCACGGGCATCACCGTCCTGATCGCCGCCCGCCACTATGCGTTGGCCGCCCACGCCTCCATCGTCCTAATCGCCGTCCCCGCCCACATCCGTCGAATCCTCCACATAGTCTGCCTGGAACAGGTTTTCCCCGCCTACGGCACCGTTCCGGAAGCCGAGACAGCGCCGGGGAACGTGCTCCTCAGGCTGGTCATCGCTCATCAGGCCTACCTCGCGCGCCGTCCGTTGCCGCCCCCGCACACGGGACCCGTCCAGCGACCGCGAAGACCACCGCGACATCCTTGGCAGCTGGGCAGGCGGCAGCGGCCAGGGCGCGGAATTCTGGCTTCATCGCCACCGGTCCGACGCAGGTCACCACAGACTTGGACCTGGCGCCGTCGTAACTGTGGGCGGTGCCTCTCATAGCCCAGGAGATCGGTCATCTCGCCCTCAAGAGCGGACTCCCGAACCCGCTAGATCAGCCGCTGCAGTAGCTCAACCGCGCCGGTCGGCTGCCGGCCCTCGCTCCAGGCCGGGCGGCCACCATCGCGACCACTCACCCGTCCGATGGAGCCGCACCTGCCGCCTCCACCACGGCCCGTGCTCGATCGACACCTCACCCACTTGACGCATCCATGATCAAGGGATACGCCATCCGGTGGACACTCCCCGTGCCTCGCGTCACTGCGGAACACCGCGTCGAAGACAAGGAAGCGTGAACGACAAACGGGTTTGGCCCAGGACCAGGGAGATCCGGATCGCCTGAATTTGGCTTCACGGAACCACCACGTCACGATCCCGGCCGCGGTTGCCCTCACGGTCACGGATCGGATCGACACGGACTTGCCGCAAGAGCGCCAACTGCGAACAACGCTTTCGCAAAGAGCTCGAAACGCCTGTCAGCATCGCGAAAGGCCCCGCGAAGTGAAGGCACAGCCAGCGGCTCTGCAGGGCCCATTTGGAGAGTCACCGCGGGGCGAGTTACTACCACACCCGGCGCTGCCATGCCCGACTCCTGCAGGGGTACCCGCTCGCTTAGGAAACTGCGCTCGCGAGAACGCCAACTACGTTGCTGTCAGCCGCATACACCGTGCGAGCGTAGTCCTGAACATGCCCGGGCGCCGATCCCTGGCGGATTCCAGCCGACGCACAAGTCGGTGCGCGCAGGACTGCGAATGATCTGGTCGGGCCTGGCAGGAAAGGGCAAAACCGCCAGACCCGACCGGATCTCGATGTCGCACACCATGAACGAGCGGCTCGCGGTCCATGACACGGGCGGCACCACCTCCGACCACCCGCATTCACCCGGACGGCCCCTCCCCCGCCAGCGTCCCGGGACTGCGGCGCGCAATGCAGGCACTCGTTCGGCGGAACACCCGTGACCTGCGGCCAAGCACGCCCGTTGGTGAAGAAACGCCGTGACCTCACGGCGCACTCAACCTCCCAAGGAGACTTTCGATGTCCCGTATTGCCAAGGCAGCCGCCATCACCGCCGTCGCCGGCGCCATCATGGCCACCGGTGCCGGCATTGCCGCCGCTGACGCCGATGCCCACGGTGCAGCCATCGGCTCCCCGGGTGTTCTGTCCGGCAACCTCATTCAGGTCCCCATCCACGTGCCGATCAACGTATGCGGCAACACCGTCAACGTCGTCGGTCTCCTGAACCCGGCGTTCGGCAACGTCTGCCAGAACATCAGCAGCGATGACGACGACCACAGTGACCACAAGGGCGACGACAAGGGCGACGACAAGGGCGACTGGGCCGGCCACGACAGCTACAACCGCTGACCACCGCCCCACCACCATCACCCGGGCCGCCGTAACCCGGACACCAGCCCGCACGGGATCAGGGGGCAGACGCCCTCTGATCCCGTGACGCTTCCCCCGGCGGCTTCAGTCAGCGCAGCTTGCACCGCTCGCGCAGGGAGCGCCCCGACGGAAGGTCAGGGTCGAACGAGGTAGCGGCCCACCATGCCGCCCATCATGTGGTCGGTGACATGGCAGTGGTAGATCCAGTCGCCGGGGTTGTCTTCGGTGTACTCCACAGTCAGTGTCGTGGACGGGCCGATGATCTGGGAGTCGACCCATCCCTGATAGCCCTGCCGGCTCTCCCACCGGTGGCCGTGGATGTGGAAGACGTGGAACTCCTTGCCCAGTGCGGCAATGCGCCACCTCACCCGCTCACCCACCTGCGCGGTGAAGGTGGGCGTGTTGTCGAGGAACGCTCCGCCGTTGAACATGTCGAGGTCCTGTGCAAGCGATGGGACGTCGTCGGTGTAGGCGTCGTGGAGGAGCAGCGTGAACTCTCGGTCGACCTCGGGGGTTTTCTCGTCGGTGACCACCAGCAGACCCAGCAGACCCAGTTCGGCCCCGATCTCCATCACCGTATCGGCTTCCATTCCGTCGCTGGCCACCTCCCCGGAGGAGGCTTCTGGTGCGGGGATCTTTTGCGGCACGGAGTGGTCGTGGTAGAGCCAGGTGCCGACCGAGCTCGGTCGGCAGATCCAGGTGTATGTGTAGGTCTCCCCGTATTGGATCGCGGTGCCGGGCCGGTCTGGATCGTCGGCCAGCCAGCCCCCATCATTGTCCCGGTCGTATTGCACGCCGTGGGGGTGGATGCTGTGCGGCCATTGGTAGTAGGCGTCGTTGTTGCGGAAGTGCACCGTGATCGTGTCGCCGACCGCCGCGCGCAGCACCGGGCCGGGTATGCCGGAATTGGTCCCGATTCCCTCGACACCCGTGTCGGCCTTCAGAGGGACTTCCCAGCCTGGGGTGTAGGCGCGGAAGCCGACGGCCCAAAAGGTCGTCTGGTCGGGGCCGAATTGTCGCCCCATCATGCCGTCGTACCCGTTGGACACCGCGTTGTGCTCGAAGGAGTCTGCCTGGATCCAAAACTCCCGCACCTGCCCTGTCGACTCGGCCCCAGTCCTCGTCTCCGGCATCTTCAGACGCGATTCAGGGGCGGTGGGCTCGGGCGTCGCGGCGCGGGCGGAAACTTGTTGCGCGGCCAGGACAGCGGCCGCGCCACCGCCGAGCAAGCCACGGAGCACAGCCCTGCGCCCGCTGCTCCCGGCGGCCGCTGACTCGTCAGTCGGCATGACAGCCTCCGCTCCGGGCGGGGCGGCACAAGACGGGGGGTTCGGCTATCACTACGGTGCCTCCTCAAGGCGGCGCGATCCACCGAAGCCGGCAGGCGACGGAATTAGCATCTCTACCCGAAAACAGTGCAAATCAGGCAAAGCGTACGACCGCCCCACCCGCTCGGCTCAGGCATCACCGCGGAGATGAACTTGGCCCGGACCGGCGCTCCGTTGATTCCCCGGTCAGGGCAGTGCAATACGATGGCCCGGGTCGGGGCGGTGCATCGAAGAGATCCGGAGGCGCTGGAGCGGAGTCGTCTCGTCGCCTTCGTGCCCAGCCGAACAGTGATCGGGGTTGCGGCGCAGTCATCTCTGTCGGCCATCGGCATGTTGTCAACGGCGGCGGTGCTTACGCAATCGATGGATAGTTTGGCCGGGAGCCGTGGATGGATTCAGGCTTTCCATGGCTGCCTACCAGGTCACAGCCGATGGGCAGTAGCGATTGCGCATTCACGGCGGGGAAGCGCCCGCAGCGCATCATCACCCGCCCTCGGCCCCGGGAAATTCCAGCGGAGCGTGTGGAATGTTCCACGCGTCACGGCAGGTCAGGTCAGCTCTCCGAGAGACCCTCGCAACGCAGAGGCGCGCCCGACGTTTCATCAGGGTTCGAGCCCGAGGGACCGCAGCACCTGGCACCCGTCCTCGATCTACTGCCGGGCGCCTGGACTTCCCGGCGTGCGGTGCGCAGCGCATTCCGCACACCCTGCAGCTGCTCGTGGGGGGAGGTGTCTGCCGGCGGGTTACTCGTGGACAGCAGCGCTTGGGTGGCGTCCAGGAGGTGGTTGACCGCCGGCGGCACGGTACATCCTTCGCCATCGTCGCCTATCCGGGTGGCGACCAGGTCGGTTAGCGTGCGGTTCACCCGGGCCTGTAACAACCGCGACCACACCCCGCCCAACGCCTCGGATCCGTCGTTGGCGACACGCAGCGTGTCGCGGATGCCAGCGAAGTAGCCCTCGCGGACCGCCTCCAGATCCAGGCGATCGGTGTCGAACGTCACGGCCGACTCCACGCAGTACAAGAGCATCCCCATGGCCGCCGCCCTCGGCATCGGATCAGGCAGCACCGGCAGGTCCACCCCGACCGTGCGCAAACAGGCATGGATCTGCGCGGCATTTAACATCGGATCATCCGTCACGAACAGGACCTTCCAACGACACGGCCAACTGCCTCACCAGCGTGCCGGTACCCACGGCGGTCCCGGGACGGGTACGGCCCGATTCACCCCGCTCGAGTCCCGGACGGCGGTAGTGCGGGCAGTGGTTGATGTAAGGGCGAACACGTCGACGTATACAGCGAACCTGGCCGGGCGCGGGCCTCTGGCCGAACGCCCGTCGGAGCCAGAACAACCTACTACGGCCGGGGCAGGCACCCGTCCCGTCGATCCGGACGAAGGCGAGTGGATTTTCGCCTGCGAAATCACGGAAAGACAGCGGGTGGGCAGCCTTTTGTCAGGGCCGTCTCATAGACGGACAGCGACCCGGCCTCGGCTGCAACACCGCGTGCGCTCCGCGCTCGGCCAACACCGCCGCCCTCGCCTACGGAAACGGGCTGCGGCCCTGCCCGCGACTGCTGCCCAGCCTTCGGAAGGACGTCGCGTTCGCGGCCGTAGCGGCAACGTCGAACACCGTCCCGTCCACCGCCAGGCGCCCGTTCGACGGCCACGGCAGTCCCGCGAAAGCAACACCCGAAACGAATCCGGACCCAGCCGCAGGCGGGCCCAGACGATCGCCGCCGCCGTCGGCAACCGCCACGTTTTCGCCGCCCAGCTCTCACGTTCCAGACGCCGTACCAGGAGCCAGGCCACCTCCTCATAGCCCTGGCCGAAGAAATGGAACACGACCACCCCCTCCACCCGGGACGCGAGGCCACGCCAGGGGCCCGCGCGCATCCCGATACAGGGAACTCCCATGATGCCCCTCATCGCGCTTCGTCTCTGCTCGCTCGTCGAGAAGCATCTGCCCGGACCGCTGCCCGTGCGCGCGCGGGCGTGGGACGGCAGTGAGGTAGGGCCGTCCCAGGCGCCCGTGGTCGTCCTGCGATAGCCCAGGACTCTGCGCCGACTGTTGTGGCAACCCGATCGGGTGAAGGACCAATCCGGCTCAGGACCCGCTCCGAATGCCCCCTGTGACAAGGAATCGGATGAGCGACCTGCTGCTCGGCGCGGTAAGCGGAGAACTGGCGGCAGCCGTCTCGCTGGCCGCCGCCGAGCTGGTGGCGGTGGCCGTCGGACCGCAGGCGTCGCCGGTGACGGCGATCGGCGGAACGGCGATCGACGCGACTCCGGTCGAGGTGAAGGACTGGGCGATCCGGCACTTCGGCACCTCGGACAAGCTGGTGCTGCAGTTGGGCATCGTCGCCGCACTGGCGCTCTTCGCGGCGGTCGTCGGCATCGTCGCCGTGCGCCACCGCGTGGCGGGCGTCATCGGCGTGGCGGTCTTCGGCGCGGTCGGCGCGGTGGCGGCGGTCCGGCGGCCGGTCGGTGTGTGGACGGACGCGTTCCCCTCGCTCGTCGGCGCGGTCGCCGGGGCGGCGGTGCTGTGGCTGCTGGCCGGCCGGATCCGCGGGAAGGGCTCACCGGCCCCCGGCGATGCCGGGGCACCCGGGGAGCCGTCCGGTGCCTTCGACCGGCGCGGGTTCCTGATCGCCGCGTCCGCGGCGGCCGCGTTCTCCGCCGTCGGAGGCACCGTCGGGCGGCGGCTGAACTCCACCGACGCGGCGGCTGTCGCCTCCCGGGACGCCGTACGACTGCCCGCCCCGCTGTCGGCGGCGGGGCGGGTACCCGCGGGAGCCGATCTGCGGATCCCCGGGATGCAGCCCTTCACGACGCCCAACGCGTCCTTCTACCGGGTGGACACCGCGCTCACCGTTCCCCAGGTGAACGCCGACAGCTGGCGGCTGCGGATCCACGGCAAGGGCGTCACCAAGCCGTTGGAGTTCACCTATCAGGACCTCCTGCGGCGCCCGCTGATCGAGCGCGACATCACGTTGACCTGTGTGTCCAACGAGGTCGGCGGACCGTACACCGGCAACGCCCGGTGGATCGGGGTGCCGCTCGCCGCACTCCTGAAGGAGGCCGGGGTCCGTCCGCCGTCCGCCGGTGGTCCCGCCGATCAGCTGGTGGCGCGCTCGGTGGACGGGATGACGCTCGGCAGCCCGGTCGAGACGGTCCTCGACGGCCGGGACGCGATGCTCGCGGTCGGGATGAACGGCGTACCGCTGCCCTTCACCCACGGCTTTCCCGTCCGAATGCTCGTCCCCGGCCTCTACGGGTACGTGTCGGCCTGCAAGTGGCTGACCGACCTGGAACTGACCACCTTCGCCGACTTCGACGCCTACTGGGTCCGGCGCAGCTGGTCCCCGCAGGCCCCCATCAAGACGTCGTCCCGGATCGACACCCCCCGGCCCTTCGCCTCCCTGAAGGCGGGACCCGTGCCCGTCGCGGGCGTCACGTGGGCCCAGCACAAGGGTGTCGACAGGGTCGAGGTGCGGATCGACGGCGGTGAGTGGCTGGCCGCGAGGCCCGCCACGGAGGACACCGCCGACACCTGGCGCCAATGGTCCTACCTCTGGGACGCCAAACCCGGTTCGCACCGCATCGAGGTCCGCGCGACGGACCGCACGGGCTCGACCCAGACCGAAGAGCGCCAGGGCACCGTGCCCGACGGCTCGACGGGCTGGCACTCGGTGGTGGTCACCGTGGAGTGAGTTCCGCGCACCACATCACCCGACCACACCACACCATAACCATCCGGTCTTACCGGGCATTCTCAGGAGAATTCGCGTGTACACCACCACTCGTATCCGTCGTGTCGCCCTCGTCTCGGCCGCCGCCGCCGTCCTCGCCGTCACCGCGTCCGCCTGTTCCGACAGCGGCAGCGACAGCGCCAGCGACAAGACCACTGCCGCGCAGACCACGACGGCCATGCCGCCGTCGTCCGCCGCGGGCGACACGACGAACGCGTCCGCACCCTTCGGCCCCGCCTGCGCCGGGGTGCCGAAGGACGGCGCGGGCAGCTTCGACGGCATGGCCAAGGACCCGGTGGCCACCGCCGCCTCGCACAACCCCGCGCTGTCCACCCTGGTGACCGCGGTGACGAAGGCCGGACTCGTCGACACGCTCAACAGCGCGTCGAACATCACGGTCTTCGCGCCGACCAACGACGCCTTCGCCAAGATCCCGAAGGCCGACCTGGACAAGGTGCTCAACGACAAGGCGACGCTCACCAAGATCCTGACCTACCACGTCGTGGGCCAGCCGCTCACCCCGAACCAGCTCACCAGCGGCACGTTCCCGACGCTGGAGAAGCAGTCCCTCTCGACCAAGGGCTCCGGCGAGTCCTACATGGTCAACGACACCGCTAACGTGGTCTGCGGCAACGTCAAGACCGCCAACGCCAACGTGTACATCGTCGACACCGTTCTGATGCCGCCGGTCTCCTGATCGGGACCTGCCGCCCCGGGCGACCAATTCGCCCGGGGCCCGGCGACGAACCAGTGGTGTGACGACCACTGCTCGGAGGTGCGTATTCACGCGATAGCCCACGACAACGGACCCGTGGCGCCGGGCCCCGGAAGCCTGGAGACCCTTCTCGAACGGGTCTCCAGGGGGGACAAGGAGGCGTTCAACGGCGTCTACACGGCCGTGAAGAGGCGGCGTGACGCCCCAGCGTCATGAGGCTCGCCCAGCGAGGGGCGTCGATGGGGTCCGCTCAGTTCGAGCTCGTGCGACCGGGAGCAGCGGGCCCCGGTCCGCGACCCCACCCCGGACTTCGATTTCGTGTCGGAGCAGGTCGCTGGAGCGCAAACCAGTGGGCTGCAGCCTGGAGCATCTGACCGAGCTGCAGCGCGAGTCGGTCGACGTGGCCTATTACCGGGGATAGACCTGATGTGCTGGGAACAGCGCTCGGCACCGTCAAAACCCGCCTGCGGGACGGGCTCATCCGCCTACGGGACTGCTTGGGGGTGACGTCGTGACCGACTCCGCCGATCTGCACACACTGACCGGCGCCTACGCACTCTCCTCCGCCGAGGCGGACGAGCTCTCTCGACATCTCGCCGAGTGCCCCGCCTGCGCCCAGGAAGTGCATCGGTGTCGAGCTGAGCAACCGCGGCCTGTACTCCGAGGGCAACTCCCGCGGCACCATCACCCTCGCCCAGACCGCGCGCCGCACCACCCCGCTGACGATGGAGCCGTTCGTCGTCACCAACGACAAGCACCGCCGTGAGTGGCGCAGTATGCTGCTCGCCCTGGAGAAGCGGATCGTGCTGTGCCGGAAGTTCCCCGGCATGCTCGCCGACGACCTGTCCGACTACCTCTACATCCGCACCACCGGGCACATCGGCTCGTTGATGACGCTGATCAACCGTGGATGCCAGCGCGCCGCACGCACCGGCACCAAGCTCCTCGACGTCGACCTCCTCGACCAGGTGAAGCTCGATGCGGCGGCGGAGCGGGCGCGCAAGGCGCTCCCGAAGAAATTCGAACGCGGTCGCATGACGACCAAGCCCAATCCTGGGCGCTCGCGCACTGCGAAGCGCGTGGCGTGAGCTTCGTCCGTACGCTACCGATCCGCGTGGCACCGGTGTCGGGAGAAGCACTGGACTCCTGGGTCGAGGCGATCGCGCACCGCACGGACATCTACCTCAAAGACCTCCTGCCCGCCCTGGGCTTCCTTCCGCGCCACGAGGGGCTGTCACCGGCCCGGTGGGACTGGTCGGGGATGCCCACTGACGTGGAGCTGGAGTCGATCGCGTCGGCCACCGGCATCGCGTCCGGGCAGGTGCACCGGATGACGCTGCGCCCCTACGACCAGCGCGCCCTGGTGCTCAACCCGCACAGCAGGCGTGTCGACCAGCGGCTGCTGTGGGGCCGCGCGCGGGGCTCGCGCTACTGTCCTGTCTGCCTGGCCGAGAGCGGCGGTCGCTGGCAGGTGTCGTGGCGGCTGGGCTGGTCGTTCGCCTGCCTGGTGCACAACCGGCTGCTGGCCGACGACTGCCCTGGCTGCCTGCGCCCGCAACGCATGCGCCCGCACAGCGGCTACGGCATCCCGATCCCCGGCCGGTGCGCGAACACAACGCGGGGCAGCGACAAGCACCCCCGCTGCCACCACGACCTGACCACGGCCCCCAGCCTCCCGTTCCCGGCCGAATCTCCGGTGATCCAGGCTCAGCACCTGCTTGCCACCTGCATCGACACCGGCAGGGCCGACTTCGGGATCTACGCGGCCGACCCCCAGCCAGCCCGGGTCGCCCTCGCCGACATCCGCGCGCTGGCCGCCCGCTTCCTCATGGTCACCTCCCGGGCAGCGGATCTGATGTCCGACACCTGCCTCACCCGCGACATGCCCGCCGAGATCGTCACCCGCATGCCCACCCAGGAACGCGCCTCGCGCTTCCCCGACCGCCCCGGCGCATCGGCGCCACCGGGGGCGCCGTCGACAGCCGCGGCCGTTCTTGCCGCACTGAACATCCTCAACCAGCCCGCCTTCGCTGAAGCCGGCCAGCGCATGAGGACCTTGGTGGAAGCCGTCTCGCAGGTGTCGCCCCAGGCGGCCCTGACCGTGAGCACGTGGGGCGCCGACATCGGCCCTCTTCTCAAGTCCGTGCACCTTGCCGCTGCCCTGCACCGCCGGCCGCTGAGCGAGCAGTTGCGCCATCGAGCCGTCACTTCGGCCCCCAGAAGCCACCCGCCGACGCGGGCCCGGCGACCCAACGCGCCCGCAAGATCCCCACTCTCGCCTGGCCGGGCTGGTGGCTACGGATAGCCCCCGCGCAAGGCGCGTTCGACACGATCATGCGTCAGGCCCTGTCCGCGATGCTCTTGATCGTCGGCAGCCGTATGGACAGGAAGGCAGCCTTCACCAGCCTCGGCTCTCACCTCAACTCCAGCCACATGTCCCGCATGCTGCGCGTGCTGGAGCAATCAGGCCACTGGGATGCCGTCCAAGAAGCACTCACCCGCGTCAGCGACTACCTCGACAACACCGACATCCCCATCGACTACCACCGGCGCCGACACCTGGACTTCCGCGAGCTGCTGCCCGACGAGCAGTGGCACAGTATCTGCCGCACCGTGGGCATCGCGGCAGGCAAGCAGCGCAGAGCCGGCATCGTGCGCGCGGTGCTCGTCGAACGCCTCAGCACACAACCCACCCCCAACACGACACCTCGAACCGTGCGCGACCACAAGGTCGACTTCCCCGTCTGGCACACCCCCGCCCTGGCCGAAGCCCTCGACGACGTGGCCCGCGCCTTCCTGGACCGCCACCACCTCGCCCACGAACCACTCACCTGGCAGCCACCCACAACCCTGCTCGACGGACTCGGCCTGCCCGGATGCGACCCCCACACCGTCGACCTCGCCCGACTGCACCAGCTCATCCGCGGCCATTCCCAGTCACCCACCGCGGCCGCGCAGGAACTCGACACCACGCCCGAAGCGATCCGCTACCTCCTGGCCCTCCACCCGGCTCCCACCACCCAGCGCACAGCTCACGGCTGGCGACCCAATGCGGCCCTGCGTTATGCACGGGAGACACTGCCACCCGACGACCTCACCGGCCTCTACACCGTGCAGCGGCGCACACTCCAACAGATCGGTGACCAAATCGGGGTGAGTGCACGTGTGATCGCCAACCTCGCCGACGAATACGGCATCTCCCTACGTCGCCCACGCGAACCCGGACACAATCGAACTGTCGACATCGACCGGGAATGGCTGCAAGAGCAGTACCTCGTCCATCAGCGCTCCGCTACCGATCTCGCGGCCGAGCTGGGCATCGGCGCATCCACTCTGCTCAAGCGAATCAAGGAAGCCGGAATACAAACCCGCACACGTGGTGGACGAAGCCACCAAGGCGTTATCCACCGCGATACCGAACTCCAACACATCCCGTTACCGCTGCGGCCCGCACTCACCGGCAGGCTGGGCCGAACTCGCCTCGAACTCTTCGCAGCTGCGGCCCCCTATGGCAGTCTCGCCAAAGCCGCCCAAGCCCTCGGCGTCGTTGGCGCCACCCTCCGAGCTGCCATCCATCACGTTGAAGCAGACCTCGGCCTCCACCTCGTCGGACGCGCCACCCCCACTACGCCGATGCAGCTCACCGACCCAGGACGCCGCATCCTCGCCGTGATCCACGCGTGGCAACACGGCGAAGGCGCTCCGGCACCAGCGTTCTCGGCGACGGACCTGCCTCCGCCCGCAAGGCCGACCCCGCCCACCGCATCGCCGATCAAGAGGACAAGAAGGTGAGACCAGACGTGCGTTTCCGGCGAAGTAGCCCAGCAGTGTGAAGCGGATGCCGCAGGCCAGGCCGCCAGGGGCGTTGAACAGCAGGAAGCGCCGGTAGGGCATGTGCGAGATCCCGGCCAGCGCGGGCGTCATCGCGCGGAAGATGGCGATGAACCGGCCCAGGAAGACCGCTTCGGGGCCGCGGCGGCGATCAGGTCCTGGGCCTTGGCGACATGATCATGGTGGGAGCGCAGAGGGCCGCACTTCAGGATCCTCAGTCCGAAGTGGTGCCCGACCTCGTAGCCGAGGCTGCCGGCGATCGCGGCGCCAACAACCACTACCGCGAGCCACCACACCGAAACCTTGCCCTGGCTGGTGAGCACCCCGCCGAGGACCACCGCGGTCTCGCCGGGCAGGTCGAAGCCAACGCACAGGGCGTCCTCGCAGAAGACCAGGGTTGGCGACGACGGCGTATGCCACGGGTCCGGACAGGCCCCCGAGCCAGTCGGCGATGGTGTTCATGGGGCTGACCTCTCGCGCATTCGCGCAGTCCCGGCCGTGTGCGGCGGTGGGGTGGAACCACAAATGACTCTACAGCGTGTAGTAGTTTATGTCGGGCGGTCGCCGCTACATCATCTCAGCGCCACCTTCGCGTCACCTTCCCCCAGGGGGCGTGGGGTCGTGCGCGGGGTGATGGGCGGCGCCCGCTCCGCAAGGGTGTTGCCCCGCTCCTGGAAGGACTCCCCGCATGCCGTACGTGCGTCACTGGTTGCGCTACTCAGTTCTCCTGTTCGTGGCAGCGATCGCCGATGGGGCTGGCGGCGGCCCACACCTCGCTGATCCAGCCGCACGACCTGAAGTGGGACCAGCACCTGGAGGACGACACCCGCTCAGCGGCGCTGACGCCGGTAATGAAGGTGGTCAGTGACATCGTCTCCCCAGCCGGCGGGCTGGTCATCCTGGCGCTGTGGTGCGGCTGGCTGCTGATCCGCCGCCATCAGCCGGTCCAGGCGGTCTCGACGTTCCTGGTGGTGGCGGTGGGCTGGAACAGCAGCGAGGTCGCGAAGATCCTGGTGGCCCGCAATCGGCCCCCGATCGCGGCCGTCCACTCCCTGGACTCGGAGATCGGCTCCAACAGCTTCCCCAGCGGCCACATAGCCTTCACGTCTCCGCCGTGGTCGCCGCCTGCATCCTGGCCCGCCACACCCGCCACCGCCTCCCGGTTGCTCTGATCGGCGCGGCCGCCATCGCGCTGGTCGGGTTCTCGCGCCTGTACATCGGCGCGCACTACCCCACCGACGTGCTCGGCTCGCTGCTGGTGTCCAGCTCCGCGATCATCTTCCTGACCGGGCTGTGGCACACCTGGCTGCTGCCGCGCCTGCACACGATCCCGGTCGTCTCCCCGCTGCTGGCGCGCTTCGGCCCGCTGGAAGTCCAGCCCACCACCTCGCAGGCATCCCCTGCCGACGGGTTCGGCTGCCGATACCGGATCCAGTCGAGCCGACGCCACCGCCACGCCGCCCGCTGAACCAGGCGCGTCCGCTTTGGCTGGTCCCGTGCCGTGCCGTGCCGCGGTGGCGCTCGGTGTGGCGGCCCTCCTGGCCCCGGGGAGCCGTTGGTGCGAACAGGCTAGGGTCCGGGCTCACTGTTCTCCTGTGCTGTCTCGCGTCGCCGGGTGATGGGGAAGGACGCGATGACGGTCAGGGCGGCCAGGGCGGCGAAACCGCAGGTCAGGGTGGTCAGTGCGGCGACGCCCGCGACCAAAAGCGGTCCGCCCGCATCGCCCAGTTCGCGGCCCAGTTCGGCCGCGCCCATGGTCTGCCCGACCCGTTCGGGTGCGGTGGCGGCGGCCAGGGCGGCAAAGCCGAGCGGGGTGATGAGCCCGGTGCCCGCGCCGATCAGCACCGCGGCCGGCAGCAGGCCGAAAAGTCCCGGGAGCATGGCGAAGCCCAGGCCCGCACCGGTCAGGAGCAGGCCGGAGCGCAGGCCGGAGGCGGTGGTGATGGTTCCGCTGTCCAGGGCGCGGCCGGCCCGGGGCTGGACGAGGGCTGCGGTCAAGGCCAGCACGGAGACCGCAGCGCCGGTGGCCACGGTGCCCAGCCCGGCAGCGGCCCCCGACTGGGGCAGGAAGCCGACGCCGACCGACAGGGCGGCGGTGGCGAAGGCCAGTGCGGTGGTGGGGCGCAGGAAGCTGGGGCGGGTGAGCCGGCGGGCCAGGTCGACGACCGTCTGACGCTGCTTGGGAATCGGCGCCACCGCCGGTACGCAGATCCCCGTCCACAGTGCGACCGATCCGGCCAGGACGGCCATCACGGTGAACAGCAGCGGCAGGCCGCCGCCGTAGACCAGGGCGCCGCCCAACAGAGGGCCCGCGGTGTAGCCCAGGCTCTTGTAGAAGCCGTAGGACCCGAACGCCCGCCCGTACTTGGCCTTCGGATTCAGCCGGGCCACCAGGGCGGAAGCGGCCGGGGAGAACGCGGACGCAGCGGCGCCCTGGCCAAGACGCGCGAGCCACAGCAGCGCCGGGTCGCCGGCTACCGCGAACAGAGCTGAGAAGGCGGCGAAGGCGACCAGCCCGCCCAGGAGCACCGGGCGGGCTCCGATTTTGTCGGCCACGGTGCCGAAGACCGGCTTGAGGAGGACTTCGGCGCCGTCGTACAGGGCCAGCAGGCCGCCCAGGACCAGGAGCGACTCGTGGTGGTGGGTGGTGAAGGAGCCGAGGTTGGCGGCGATGCCGTGCGCGCCGAAGGCGGTGGTGAACCCGGCCGCGTACAGCGGCCACATCCGCCAGCGCGCCGCAGCGCCCGCAGCGGGGGGACGCGTGGTGCTGGAGGCGGCCCGCTCCGCGCGGTCATCGTCGCCTGCGGGGCTCACCACGTGCGCGGGTTGACCGGGGCGGCGGTGGTGTCGGCGTGTATGGCGTGTTCGAACAGCTTCTCGGTGTCGTGGGCGGCCTCGGCCAGGCTGGTGCAGCACAGTGCGAGCAGCAGGGCGAAGACCACCAGCGGCATCCGCCGCCGTCCAGGTGGCGGGGCAAGCAGGGCCTTAACCCGGCGTGGCACCGGGCCGCCGGTAGCGGCGAGCAGTGCGGCGGAGGGAGGACTGGTGTTCTTCTTGGCCAGGGCTGCGCGTGCCAGGGCGCGGGCCACCACGGTCCGGTCGCCGACCGCCAGGGCTGCGTCCTCGTCCGCCCAGCGCTCGACGGTGAACGCTCCCCCGGCTGCCAGGGGCCGCAGCAGCGGGCAGGCAGCGGAGGCGAGTTGCAGGGTGACCAGGAAGAAGTGGTGCTGGTGGCGCAGGTGAGCGCGCTCGTGCGCCATCAGGGCTTCGCGTTCGGTGGGCCCCACGGTTTGCAGCATGCCGGTGGACACCACAATCCTGCCGCCCGGCCGGGAGAGGCCGGGCAGGGCGAAGGCTTCCAGGCGGGCGTCGTCGATCACGGCCAGTTCGGTGTCCCCGGGCATTCGGTGGCACTCCTGGTACGCCTGCACGAGCACCCGGCCGCGCCACCACGAGGCCAGGCCCAGGGCGATGGTCATCACCGCCAGGACCGCGCCGGACACGGCTGCCACCGTTACGGGAAGGGGGTCCTGGGCGTGCAGGACCGTGGTGGACCACTGCCCGAAGAACGCCACCAGGGGGATCTGGCCGAAGCCGATGAATGTCAGCAAGGCCAGCGTCCCGGCCCAGCCCGCCACCGCGACCACGGCCGCGCACAGCAACGACCAGGATGCCGCGCGCGGCGGCAGCCGGTGTGCCAGGCGGGGCGAGAGCACCGCCAGTAGGGTACTGACCGCGAAGGGGATGTAGACCCTGATGCGCACCGGGTCAGTGCCCCAGGTCCCCGCGCAGCAGGCGCTGCATCAGCTGCTCGTCCCGCTCGCTCAGCTCGGACACGAAGCGGGCCAGTACCGCTTCGCGGTCCGATCCGTGCTCCAGTAGGGAGACCATCTTCTCCGCGGTGTGCGCGGCCTCGTCGCGCACCGGGGTGTAGGCGTACCCGCGCCCCACACGCCGGCGGATGAGCATGCCCTTGTCGTGCAGCCGGGCCATGATCGTCATGACCGTGGTGTGCGCCAGGTCCCCTGGCAGTGCCTCGTTGACCTGGGCCGACGTCAGCTCGTCCGGCGCCGCCCACAGCACGCCCAGCACATCGCTCTCCAACTCGCCGGCGGCCCGCCGTCCGCCGCTGCGCACTGGATCACGCATGGCTCACCGTCTCCTTCGTCTGCAGGTCCGCTCGCTGCCGCCCTGCCACCGGTCGGTCGCTTACATTGCGGTGACCGCGCGCAGTGCGGCCAAGGCCAACCCAGAGGTTAGCCTCCACGTGCGCCGCCGCGGGGTCGGCTGCGCGCGGACCGGCCACCCAAGCTACTACACGATGTAGATAAGCTGTGCGAGTGCCAGCAAGCCGGGGATCTCCAGGGGCGTCCGGGATGCGGAGGCGGCACAGCTAGGCCGCGGGCCGGTTCCGGGTCACGCCCAGGGCGGCATCGTGGGCCTGCGCGACATGGCCGGGCACGCCGGTCGGTTAAAGGTGGCCATTGCCCGGAAGGGGGAGCGGTGCGAGTTCTCGTGGTGGAGGACGAACGACGGCTGGCCGATCTGCTCGCCCGTGGGCTGCGGGAGGCCGGTCACAGCGTCGATGTGCGGCACAGTGGTACCGAGGGGTTGCAGGCCGCGGTGGTCGGCGATTACGACGCGGTGGTGCTGGACGGGATGCTGCCGGGCCTGGACGGCACGGCGGTGTGCCGGGAGTTGCGCCTGCGCCGCCTGTCCGTGCCGGTGCTGATGCTCACCGCCCGCAGTGAGATAGCCGACCGGATCGCCGGCCTGGACGCGGGCGCCGACGACTACCTGCCCAAGCCGTTCTCCTTCGACGAACTGCTGGCCCGGCTGCGGGCCCTGCACCGGCGTTCCGGCGGGACCGCCGAAGGATCCGAGCTGCACGCCGGCGACCTGGTGCTTGACCTCGCTCGGCGACGGGTCTTTCGCGGGGGCACGGAGATCGAACTGACCGCCAGGGAGTTCGACGTGCTGGCGCTGCTCCTCAGCCGCGCCGGGCAGTGCGTCACCCGCTACGAGATCCTGACCGAGGTGTGGGACGGCGAGAGAGACCTGCGGTCCAATGTCATCGACGTCTACATCGCCACGCTCCGCGCCAAGGTCGACAAGCCCTTCGGACGGCACGCGATTGAAACCCTGCGCGGTGCCGGCTACCGCCTGCAAGCGGACGGCGGCTGACATGCCGACAGTCAGCGCAGTACTGCCGGAGCAGGCCGACCGGTCGGCCCCGCGACGCCGACCGGTCGCCGCCGCCTGGGCCAGGCTCCCCTTGCGGGTGCGCCTGGTGGCCGGGTTCGCGGCGGCGATCCTGCTGGTGCTCACCGGGGCCGGCGCCTTCGTGTACCTGCGCGTCGAGTACGCCCTGGACCTGCGCATCAACGAAGATCTCAGTGGTCAGGCCGATCAAGTTAGCGCCGGCCTCGCCAAACCGGGCGGCACTCTCGACGCCGGGGCGGCCCGCTCCTACTTCCAGGTCCTCGACTCCACCGGCCGGGTCCTGGCCCACGGCCCCGGCGTGGCCGACACCTCGTTGCTGCGCCCGCAGGAGCTGGCGGCAGCGCTTCACGGCCCGCAGCTGGCAGATCGCGGCGCCCTGCTGCCGATCAGCACTCATCCGCTGCGCCTGTACGCGATCCCCCTCGCACCCGGCGCTGTCACCGCGGCGGGACCGCCCGCCGTGGTAGTGACCGCGGTGCGCCGCGACCAGCGCGACGAGGCGCTACGCGAACTCATCGGCCAGCTGGCGCTGGCGGACCTCGCCACGCTGGTCATAGCGTCGCTGGTCGGCTATCGCATGGCCCGCGCGGCACTGCTCCCGGTAGAGCGCTACCGGGCCGAGGCGGCCCGTATCGCCGCTGGCGCCACCGGTGTTCGGCTGGCCGTTCCGGACGCTTCGCACGACGAAGTCGCCCGCTTGGGCCGCACACTCAACGACATGCTGACCGCCCTGGACGCCGCACTGGAGCGCGAGCGGCGCTTCGTCAACGACGCCAGTCACGAACTGCGGACTCCGTTGACGCTGCTGTCCACCGAACTGGAACTGGCCCTGCGCCGCCCACGGATCAAGGAGGAGATGGAGCAGGCACTGCGGGCCGCCGCCGCTGACACCGCGGACCTCATCGCTCTGGCCGAGACCCTCCTGACCGTGGGTGTCCAGCCGATGGGCGGCCACCGTACGACGGCGGTGGATGTCGGCGAGCTCGTGGCATGCCTCGTCGACCGCTACCGGGCCGCGGCCGCCCCCAGAAACCGGGTCCTGCTCAGCGAGAGCGCCCCAGACCTGACCGTGCGCGGGGACGCGGCACGACTGGCCCCGGTCCTGACCAATCTCCTGGACAACGCCCTGCGGCACGGCGCCGGAATCGTCACCGTCACCGCCTGCGGCGATCAGGGCGCGGTCCTGCTACTGGTGCATGACCACGGCCCCGGCATGGACCCGCTGTTCGTGCCGCACGCCACCGAGCGGTTCGCCCGCGCCGACGCCTCCCACACCTCACCGGGAACCGGTCTGGGCCTGTCCCTGGTGCACTCCATCGTGCGCGCACACCGCGGCGGCCTGCGGATCTGCTCCAGCACCGTGCACCACCACGTCGACGGCGACCACAATCCTGCCTGCCGCCACCGCGACACCGGAACCACCGTCACCGTGATCCTGCCCGCAACCGCCTGAACCGGCCAGGACCCGCCTTCATCGCACCTTCATGTGCGATCTCTAGCGTCGGGGCGCATGAGCCAAGCGCTGGCGGTCAATGCCGCCGACCTGACCAAGACCTACGGGGCCCTGACCGCCCTGGACAAGATCAGCATCCAAGTCGCCGAAGGCGAGGTCTACGGAATCCTGGGCCCCAACGGCGCGGGCAAGACCACCTTCCTGCGGATGCTGTTCGGCCTGATCCGCCCCGACAGCGGCACCCTGGACGTCTTCGGCCGCTCCTGGGACACCCACGGTGTCAAGGTGCTCGACGGCGTCGCCGGATTCATCGAGAGCCCCAAGTTCTACCCGGGCCTGACCGGCCGCCGAAACCTCCAACTCCTGGCCGGCCTGGACGGCGGAGCGACCACCGAACGCATCGACGAGGTCCTCGACACCGTCGACCTGACCGAGCGCCAGGGCAGCAAGGTCGGCGGCTACTCCTTCGGGATGCGCCAACGCCTCGGTGTCGCCGCATCCCTGCTGCGCGACCCCAAGCTGCTCGTCCTGGACGAACCCGCCAACGGCCTGGACCCTGCCGGAATCCGCGACATGCGTGCCCTGGTCAAGCGCCTGGCCGCCAGCGGCCTGACGGTGCTGCTCAGCAGCCACGACATGGGCGAGGTCGAGCACATCTGCGACGACGTCACCATCATGCGCACCGGATCGGTCGTCTACCACGGCTCGATCGCCACCCTGCGCGAACAAGCACCCGCCCAGGCACACCGCCTCACCACCACCGACGACACGGCGGCCGAGAAACTCGCCCGCGACCAGGGCCTGGACGTCACCCGCACCGACGACACCCTCGCTGTGCGCGGACCGCAGGACCACATCGACAAACTCATCAGCGCCATCCTCGGCGAGGGCATCGCGCTGCGCGGCCTGAGCCTGGACGAGGCGCCGCTGGAAGCATTGTTCTTCATGCTCACCGAGCCCACCTCCCTCGACACCCCGGCCAGCAGCGGAGCGCATCAGTGAACGCACCCACCACCACCGCACCGGGCACCACAACAGTGCCCACCATCGGCCCGGCCCCCGCCCGGCGGCCCGGCACCGGGACCGCCCTGCGCTGGGAGATCACCAAACTCGCAGCCCAGGCCCGCAGCCGCTACACCCTCCTGGGCTGCGTGCTGGCACCGATCGCCATCGTGCTGGTCTTCAACGGCCAGCAACAGACACCCAAGGACACGATCTTCGGGCGGCAGATCCACACCAGCGGCTTCGCCATGCCACTGTTCCTCCTAGCCTTCGCCTCACAGTGGATCTTCCCCGTGCTCGCCTCCCTCGTCGCCGGCGACATCTTCGCCAATGAGGACCAGCACGGCACCTGGAAAACCATCCTGACCCGCTCCGTCAGCCGCACCCAGATCTTCTGGGCCAAGACCATCACCGCGACCCTGTTCACCCTCGCCGCAGTGACCGTCCTGGCCGCCAGCTCCATCATCACCAGCGTGCTCCTCATCGGCACCCAGCCGCTGACCGGACTCAGCGGCCAGCTGATCGCACCTGACACGGCACTTCAACTGGTCATCACCTCCTGGGCCACCGCCCTGCCACCCCTGATCGGCTTCACCGCCCTGGCGATCCTGCTCTCCGTCACCACACGCAACCCCTCCGCCGGAGTCGCCGCACCCGTCGTCCTCGGGCTGGTGATGGGACTGCTCGGCAGCATCGGCGGAATCGACCTCACTCGCCAGTTCCTACTGACCACACCCCTGGACACCTGGCACGGGCTGCTCGCCGCCCACCCCTTCCACACCCCGCTGGCCATCGGCCTGGCCGTCAGTGCAGCCTGGACCACCGTGTGTCTGGGCTGCGCCTACATCTCGCTGCGCCGTCGCGACATCACCGGAGGCTGACCCATGAACCGCACCCGCACACTCAAGGTCGGCGTGATCCTCGCCCTGGCCGCCGCGGTCATCGCCGCCACGACCGCCGCCGGAAGCCCCGACGTCACCCGCACCCGCGTCGAACAGGCGCTAGCGCCCACGTTCGCCAACCTCTACGTCCAGCAGGCCGGAATCCTCGGTGTCCCCGGGATCACCGCCGCCGGGATCGATGCCTCCGCCCACTGCGACCGCGGCGGCCCGAAGGTCGCCGACGTTGGCTCCGGCGCCGACTGGATCTGCATGATGACCTTCCACGACGACCAGCACAAGGTCCAAACCGGTAAGTTCGAACTGCAGATCAAGGCCGACTCCACCTTCGTCGCCGGCGGCCCCTCCAAGCTCATTGGACTGGTCACCATCACCGACAAGACCGGCACCGACGTCCCCAACCCCGTCTTCGAATTCGACGGCGCCCTGAACCCCAACGGCTAGCACTCCCAACCTTTACCAGTTCACCCTGTCCCATCGTAAACGTGCGGCGTCGAAACCTGACTTGGCAGCTTTCGACGCCGCGCGGACGGCATGATGCCTTCTCCGATGCCGAGGCCACCCCGATGAGACGAACCATCATGGGGACACGCACTGAGACAACGTCAAACGACCTGGTGAGCCCGTTGCCAGAGGACATCTGATTCGGGAACCTACACGTACGTTGGTCGGTCGCTCACGTCATAGTCCGTCGCGCCGTTCCGGCCCGTAAGGGCTCCATCCCTGGAGGTACGGCTTGAGTTCCTCCGGCGTGAGTTCACGTGTGTGCGGCATTTTCGGAAGCCTGCCCAGGGGGTCGATCGACCTCGCGTACCCCCCTGCCCACTCCAACCAGCGTCGAGCCGAGTCCAGTGTCGTCTCGTCCGCAACACCCTCCAACTCGCCGATGCGACGTTCCAATGCCATGCAGTACGCACGGAGGGCAGCGGCCTCCTGCCAGCGCCCGGCTTCTTCGCGCAGCACCTGGGCAAGCTGTTCACGAACAGCTTGTTCCTTCGCCACGTCCATGGCAGCTTGCCAACGAAGTGCACGTTCCGCGCTGGCCTGCTGCTCGTCCTGCCTGCGCCGAGCGTCCTCTACCGCCCGCGCCTCGATCTCTCCAAGGATCACGCCCAGGGCTCCTTCGAGCGTCCGGGTCTTCCGATCCCGCCAACGACCGGGCCGACCGGCCAAGCCGTGGGCGAGCTCCACGACGAGACGAACGGAGCGCTCCGGATCTGTGGACTCCGGAAACTCCTGTCTGACGGTGACCGCACATGCGAAGGAGCCGACAGCGACGTCCACTCCGCCCTCGCGCGGGTAGAAGAACGACCCGGCCTTCCGCACCTCGTACCCTCGCCGGACCGCCTCAGCCGCCAGACCCTGCAACAGCAGGAGCGACCTACGGCGCAGCGCAGACGGCATGACAAATCGGCGCTCATCGTCTTTGAGCGCGGTCACCATCGGGTGCAGATGCACCGTCGCGCAGGGATAGGAACAGAACCCCCGCGGTCCTTCGGCGGCTGACTCCGTGCGTTGGGATGCGGGCCCTCCGCGAGGAACAGTTCCAGCCCCGGCCCGCAGTACGGGAGCTTCTCGATGCGTTTGCCCACCGGTTCCAGACCGTGCCGCTTCGCATAGTTGACAACACGCCGCCACTCCGCGACCTCGTCGTCATCGGGAGCGGTGATCCGGATACGCCCTTCGGTGACGAGCCGCTCGACCAACTCCTGCGCCTTCGCCCGCCGGGCCCGCGCGACGGGCCGCTCGCTGTAGGGCGCCCGAGGCTTGGCGGGCACCGTCGGCTCCCTCCCGCCAGCGACTGCAGAGTCATCGTCGATCATCAGAAATCTACGATCCCGCAAAGATCCACCGAGCACCAGTCACCTGACATCAAGGTTCCAGCACCCTCGTCGACAACAGGGCCTTCGACGAGCCCGCATTGGCGTATAGAGCCGAAAGGGCGGCCGTCAGCACTGGGAGTCCTCTGGGACTTTCCTGGGACTTCCGACCCCATCAACCGGCACGAACGTGAAACAGCTGAAAGGTCATTCACGCAGTTCAGCTGGCATCAGCCCCTCATCGCGGCAGGTCACCGCGTTCGCAGGTCCCTTCCGCGACATCTGACTGGGCGAATGCGGACACCTCCTCTGAGCGCTTACGCAAAGCGAATCGGCACGACCCACACCTGCACCGCCAGACGAGACAGGCGATGCTCCTACGGCAGTACCTCTTGGGCAGAATTTGGGGAGTGCGAGCGCCTCTGGGAAACGTGTGGGGAGTATCAACTGCACAACCGGGCACGAGCTGAAAGATCCAGAAAGACGGATCCGCCCAGGCCAGAGCCCTGCTCAGCGACATCACCCAAGGTCAGAGCCGCCAGCTAGACAACTTCACGCAGAAAGTGCCTTCCCGCTGGAACGACAGAGACCTTAGTAGGGTCGGGGACTGGCGCGGTGGCTGACGCTCCGTTTCCAGTCCCCGCCGCTTCAAACCGTGCATGCAGTTCTCCCGCACACGGCTTTCCGACATCGTTCACCGGCTGGCATGCGCCGTCGCCCTGCGCACATTTCCGGTAAGACGGTAGACACCGAGCCGAGTGATCCACCCGTACGTAAATCGGGTGGCCCAGTTCCTGCCCGCGAGTCTGTGTTTCGCGCTGGCGAAAATCGCCAGCCGCTCGTGGACGTAGCCATCAACTACGTTGAACTTCCGCCCGGAGTTCCCGTTGCGGAAGTACGCAGCCCAGCCCCGCAGCACGGGGTTGAGATCGGCTACCACAGCGGATACTGGCCGTTCAGTCTTCGAACGAGCGGTCGCCGCGCGGACTTTGTCCCGCAGCACCCGCATCGCTCTGGCCGAAGGCCAGCGTTGCAAGTAGTACTTGCCCCGCCATTTCCACGACTCCATCTTCCGGTGGTGGAAGCCAAGGAAATCGAAGCCCTGTCCGCCTCCGGTGAGGCAGATGATGCCGGTCTTCTCCGGGTGCAAGCGCATCCCGAGCTGTTCCAGCACTCGCGCCGCCAATTCACGGGCCTGTTCAGCCCGTTGTGCGGTCGGCGACAGGACCACGAAATCATCGCAGTACCTCACCAGTGTCCCCAGCCGGCGGCCTTCGCTCTGCCACGCCTCATCGAGAACGTGCAGCGCGATATTCGCCAGCAACGGGGAAATCGGTGAGCCCTGTGGGGTTCCTGCCCCGGTCGGGGATGTCACCCCGCCCTCCAGAACTCCCATCCACAGCCAGGCCCGGATCAGCTTCAGCATCGACCGGTCCACCACACGCCGTGCCACCTGGGCCATCAGCGCCTCATGGTCGATCGTGCCGAAGCAGTCCCGGATGTCGGCCTCGAACACCCACTCCCGCCGCTGGTTCGCCGCGACGCGCACGGCTTCGCACGCGTCGATCGCGGACCGTTTCGGCCGAAATCCGTAGCTCGCCTCGGTGAACTGGGCTTCGAATACTGGTTCCAGGACCAGTTTCGCGGCCGTCATCACCACCCGGTCCGCCACGGTGGGGATCGAAAGCGGCCGGAGCTCGCCCGGCCGCCCCGGTTTGGGAATCTGGACCCGTCGCAGCACCGACGGACGATACGTATGCGTCCGTAGTCTCTGCGAAAGGTCCTGGAGGAATGCATCCACCCCCGAGGCTTCCACCGCCTCGACGGTCATGCCGTCCACACCGGGGGCTCCTCGGTTTGCGCACACACCGGCCCATGCCCGCCTGAGAACGTCCATGCGGTGGACATGGCCATACAGGGTATGAAACCGGCGTTCGGGTTCTTGCTTGGCACAGCGGTAAAGCGTCCGCTGCAGGGTTCGGACCTTGTCCAGAGAACGACGGCCCGGTCCTGCGGCGCCTTCCTCCCGGCGGATGGAACTAGCCGAAACGGCACTCATCCGAGTCCCTCCATGTTCGCGAATCGCATCGATGAAGCAGGGGCCCTTCGCTCCCAGCGGGTTGTGTTGTCCCGCCGATCATCACTACTACGACCCCCTCCGACTGCCTCTCGGCAACCCTCCATTTCCCGGTTCTGCCGGTTATAGGAAGGTCACGCTTCCCGGGCCGCAAACCCGGGGCCGAGGAGGCTCTCTCCAGTTCCCAGGACAACCTTCCGACCATTCCACGCCCCTTACGCCGGGAGGTTCTTCGGCGACCGCTCCAGGTCCGAGATCGCCTTCCGTGGCCTTCGCCAAACAAGCACAGGCTCGGCTCCTCCTTGGCCCGCCCATGGGCGGGGGTTAAATGACGACGCTGCAGGCTTCACTTCATGTTGCGGACTGGTCGGTTGCACGCCCCCGGAGGGCGCTTGTCACTCCACTTCGACGCCACCATTTCGGGTGACGCCGGGAGTCAGCTACCGGGGACCCTGGCGTCTCCCCGGACCGGACTTTCACCGGCTGGCTATCCTGAGCTTGACGTCCGGTTACATCACCCTCATCCCTTCTGAGCTGCGATGACGCCCGGACTGCTGGACGTACGCTTGAAATTTAACCTTTGTGGCCTTTAAGGCGATTGCGTTCAGTGATGCTCTCGGGGCGTCTGGTCGTTTTGCCCACATCGTGGCGGGTGGCGGGATGGCGGTTCTTCGAGCCGACTGGACGGCCTGGCCCGGGTGTTGAGGGTTTCGGTGCACGGGCAGGACTGTGCAGGTGCGGGCGGAGGTTGCGAAATCCCCGGCGGACGCGGGCCGGGGTGAGCCGGGCGGGCTCCGTTCGCTTCTCCCACGGGCGACGAAGGTCGGCGGCGGCTTCGCGGAGGAGCCTGAGCTGGGTGTGGGCCGCGATCACGAGCCACGTCCAGCGGTCCGCAGCCTCGGGGGTGCGGAGCTTGGGGCGGGTCCAGCCGAACGTCTGCTTGATCATGCGGAAGGTGTGCTCGATGTCGAAGCGGCGGAGGAATGCCTGCCAGCGCAGATCGACGTCCTCACCGGTCATGCCGGTCTTCGAGGACCACAGCCAGACCGGCTGCGGGTCCTGGCCGCTGGGCAGTCTGTCGACCGCCAGGCGGATCTGGGTGCCCTCGATGATGGGGAGCTCACCGGTGTGGTCGATCCATGCACAGCGGGTGGTCAGATGTGGATGGAGACGGTCGAAGGCCACAGCCCGAGCGGTGCCGTAGCGGTCGGTGACCTGCATGGTTTCCACGTCCGGGGCGCCCCAGGTGTCCGGATCGGCGAAGCGGAACACTCCTCCGTGCCGGGTCGGGCGGCCGGCCCGGCGGGTGCGGGGCGGCGGCGGGCGTCGCATGACACGGTCGGAACGCATCCGGCCCAGAACCTCGACAGGCAGACCCGCGAGGAGGTGGGCCAGGCGCGGGGCGTCGTAGCCGGCGTCGAGGACGATCAGGACGTCCGGATCACCGGGCTCCCACTGGCCTGCGTCGATCAGGTCGGTGACCACGCGGCGGACCTGGGCCGCGGTGACCTCGGCGACGTCGTCGTCGGGGCCGAGCCGCCTCGCGTCCAGGAGTTGGCACCAGGAGGTGCGGCCGGTCTCCAAGGCGGCCACGAACGAGTACGGCCAGCCGGGCACGAGCTGGTCGCTGGAGCGCCCGCTGCGTCCGTAGACGTGGCAGAACAGCCGGTCCGGGCTGCACGGGGCGTCGGGCCGCAGCCAGTGGGTCACGTCGACCGCGAGGACGATCCGGTTGTCGGCGGCCTTGGGCTGCGGCAGCATCGCCAGAGCGTGCCGCAACCCGTCCACGTCGATACGCCCGCAGTTCAGCGCGTCGTACAACGCGCCGTGCCCGCGCCGGTGTTCGGCCAGCAGCGTCAGGTCAACCGGCGAGGTCACCGGTCCGTTCTCGCAGAGCATCGCGTCCGTGAGCTCGAACAGAGTGTCACCACGCCGGGTCAGGGACGCGTAGAAGTCCTCCCGGAAGTGTGACGTGAAGTCGAGTGCCTCGTGCCAAGCATTGTGATGCAGCAGACTCACCCCTGCGGCCTTCGTATGAGTGCGGTTCGGTGACAGAACGCATGCTCATGCGGAGGCCGTCCGCCTGTCCGGTAAAGGCCCAGGTGAGTGATGGTGTCCTACTCGATGTTCGAGTCCGGACCATAAATAACAAGCTTAGAAGCTGTTGCGCTATCGATCTTGAGGAACGTCGGTTCGAGTGATGAGCCTCGGTCGGGTGGTGTTGGGTTGTGGTCCGCATGAAGGCAGGGCCTCCGGTGCAGCTCGTGGTTGTCGAGACCGTTGAGCGCGCCGGGAGGCCCTGTTGTCCCAGTTCTATGCCCTGGCCGCGGCTGGCTCCAACTTCGTTGCGCGTGGGTGTGATTGTCTCGCGCACCGGTTCGGGAATGCGGCGGATCATCCGCACAGGCGGTCGAGGTATCCCTCGGATATGACAGACGCGGAGTGGGTGCAGGTTCGTGATCTGCTGCCGGTGCCGGGGTGGTTGGAGGGCCGGGGCGGGCGCCCGGAGGCCTACTGTCACCGGCAGATGGTGGACGCGGTGCGCTACCTGGTCGCCGGCGGCATCACGTGGCGGGCGATGCCTGCCGACTTTCCTGCCTGGGACCGCGTCTATGCCTTTTGGCGGCGCTGGCGTGACCAAGGCTGGATCGCGGAGTTCCACGACCGGCTGCGCGACCGGGTCCGCGAGGCCGCCGGCCGGGATACGGAACCGACTGCGGGCATCATCGACGCCCAGTCGGTGAAAGGAGCCGCTTCGGTGCCGGCCGCGAGCCGGGGCTTCGACGGCGGCAAGAAGGTCAACGGCCGCAAGCGCCACATCGTGGTGGACACCCTCGGGCTGCTGCTGGCAGTGAGTGTCACCGCGGCATCGGTCACCGACCGGGACGCCGCACGCACGGTGCTGACCCGCCTGCACCAAAGGCACTGGCCCTGGCCCGGGTATGGGCGGACGGCGGCTATACCGGGCCACTGGTCGACTTCACCCGCAGCACCCTGCGGATCGCGTTGACGGTGGTCAAACGCAGCGACGACTTGTCAGGGTTCGTCGTGCTGCCCAAGAGGTGGCTGGTGGAGCGCACGTTCGCGTGGCTGATGCGCTCACGCCGACTGGCCCGCGACTACGAAACCCGCACCGACAGCTCGCAAGCGATGATCTGGTGGTCGATGAGCATGGTCATGAGCCGCCGCCTCGCCCGCCCACGACGCTGAACATTCCCGGGCTCGCTTCGGCCAACCAGCCCCGCACCGCCAGGCGCTTCGTCTTCGACCGCACCCCCTCGACCTTCGCGGGAACCGGCTCCAGGCCAAGTGCTACCGCCAGCTGCCGGCAGTCCATCGCCCCGCCGCCGGACCTGCCCCGCTCCTGCAGGATTTCCATGATCCGCCGGTAGCCCGGGGCCAGAGCATCAGCCTCAAGCCCGTCCCGCCGCACCGGCACCACCGAACCGGGCCCCGCCGCCGCGACCTGCACCGGCCGCTCGCCGGCCCCAGCGAGTGACGAATCCTCCGCGCTTCCGCGAGGTTCCGCGAGGATCTGGCCGACTGTCTCCCGAGCGATCACGAACCGCTCCCACACAGCCTCTGCCTCACCCAACTCAGCCTGCAAGACCTCCACCCGCTGCCGGGCGGCACGCTCACGCTCTTCCAACAAACCCATCACCGACGGCACCCCAGCACCTCCACCGAAGAGACGACACGACACCTCATCCCTGCCGCCAAGATGGCAATGTCATGCCTGACCAGCGGAAACACAGCGATCACTCGCGGAAAGACAACAGCTTCTTACGTCCCGGCACCACCCCGATGATCAGGCGCAAACCCCCTGATCAGGTGGAACCCATACACCACCACCCCGGACGTGACCTCCACCGGAGGGCTTCGCCATCCGCAGTGGGCGGAATCCTAACGGACGACGAGCGGGATCTCCGACGGCTGGGGCACAGGCTTTTCGGCCACTTGTCGGACCTCCACAAGTCCTTCGACGCCGGGCGGCACGCGCCTCGGCGTAAGTCCCGCGGAGTTGCCGTCTGCGATGCGGGTGCCGACCGTGCCGTTCTCCGGCATGCGGTCTGGCGTCACGTCCACACCGAAAGGACTCGCCGCCGCAGTCATGGACTGGCTCTTCATGGGTGTCCGGCATCTGCGAGCAGCCGCCGCTTCGCGCCGGACCCGCTTGGAACGGCCACGCTCGTGGCAGCGGACGCCGCCTCAACCGACAGGCCGGATCGCCGGTTCTCCAGGAAGCTGCGCCTACACGCCCCACGCCTCTCGAAGCGCCCTGCCGCCGGCCGTCCGCAGGATCTCGGTGACCAGGTCTTCATCTGAGCGGCCGCACTGGGTCGCCAGGCGCCGCAGTCGCCGACGGAGCAGGGCCGCGACCTCCTCGTCGTCACAGGCGGCAGCGCAACCCTGGAGGAAGAGTTTCGCGAGTTCACCATCGTGGCGCCGCATGAGCCGGAGGCGGTTCGAGGGAGCGCCCGCATCCGCTCGGAGCGAGCCGCCCTCGCCGACGTCCAGCAGGTCGAAGCCGTGCTCGAGCACCGCCAGGAACAGTGCGCCCTTGGACCCGAACAATCGGAACAGGTACGGCTGGGAGAATCCGCATCGTGCAGCGATCGCCTCCGTGGTGGTGCCTTTCAGACCGCACCGGGCGAACTCGCCGACAGCGCGCTCAAGCACCTGTCGTCTGCGCTCGGCAGAAGCGGTCCGCGGACCACGAGCCGGGCTGTCCATAGTCCCATCTCCCAATCAACTGGCTGCGCTTGCAGCACCATTCACATGACGTTTGCCGTATATATGGGTCTGCCGCGTCCACACTGCCGGACCAGGTCCCGTTCACGCCGCGGTTTCAGGGCGGTCGGGCTGGGACCAGTGGGTAGGGAAGGCGCCGGGCCGTTCGGTGCGCTGGTAGGTGTGGGCACCGAAGTAGTCGCGGGCCCTGGAGGAGGGCGGCGGGCAGCCGGTCGGCGCGCAGGGTGTCGTAGGAGGACAGAGCCGCGGAGAAGGCGAGGACGGGGATGCTGCGGCGGGCGGCGGAGGCGACGACCTCCATGGCACCTGGGCGTCGGCGGTCTCCGCGGTGAAGCCTTCCTCGGTCAGCAAACTGACCAGGTTCGGCTCGGCGGCGTGGGCGACGCGGATGCGGTCGAGGAACGAGGCCCGGATGATGCACCCGCCGCGCCAGATTCGGGCGACCGTACCGAGATCGATCTTCCAGCCGTACTCGGCGGCCAGAATAGCTCCCTCGCGCGAGCCGCACCGCGTGTGGGAGTGCTGTCGGCCCCGACCGAGGTCATGGCCCAGCTCTGCGTCGCAGTCTGGGGCCGATGACAACCGCCCGTCGACCGCACGACCGATCATCAGGCCCTCGCAGTCACGCCACCGCGTTCAACAGGTCGGCCAGCACGCCGGGCCTTTCCAGGGCGATGAAGTGGCCCGTTCCTGGCACCTGCGTGAATTCGGCGGCAGGCAGCAGCTCCTTGTTGGCTTCCCGGTCCGAGCGCCGGGACCAGTCCTTCTCCCCGTAGACGAGGTGAATCGGGGCCCTGACCTCCCGGTAGCGCGAGCGGGCCGCGATCAGGCTGGGCAAGCTCTGGTACACGGCCCGGGCCACGGTCGGGTAGCCGGGGCGGCTGCCCACCTGAAGGAGTTCGTCCACGTAGTCCGCCCGCAGAGCGGTCCTGTCACCCAGGCCGCCCTGCAGGACCCTGCGGAGAACGGGCTTGGGCTCCACTCCAGCGATCACCGGGCCCACCCCCGGCGTGAGAACACCGCTGACCACCAGACGGGCGAGGAGACTGGACCGGGCGATACCGTCGCGGAAGTCGTACGCATTCACGGCCACGACACGCCGTACCCGCTCCGGCAGATCAGCCGCCGTGGTCAGAGCTAGCACCGCCCCCAAGGACTCCCCGACCATCGTCACATCGCGGAGGTCGAGTTCGGTCAGGAGCCGTTCAACGCCCGCGCGCATCGCCGGCTCGTCGTACGACGCACCGGAAACGATCTCGGAGTAGCCCATCCCCGGAAGGTCGAGGGCGTACACCGTGTACCGATCCGAGATCAACGGGATGAGGAAGCGGAAGTGCTCGGCCTGCGTGCGCACGGTGTGCAGCAGGACCAGGGGGGCACCGGTGCCCGCTTTGAGGTAGCGCAGCGTCCCCTCGCGGTTCGGGGGTCCTCCGCGCGGGGCGATGGTGTGGCTGGTGGCCCCCGGAATGTGGATCGTGGGACGCGTCTCCTGATCGGGCATGACGCAGACTCCTTCTCTCCCGGGCATTGGGGGCGCGAGTACCCCACATGCGAAACCGATCGGTTTCCAGTCATCGTAAACCGATCGGTTTCCACGCGCAAGCGCGGGATCCGCGAAGACGGCCTTGGGGGCCGGCTTGTTGGCGTGCGTCTCCGCCGGCCCGTCGGTCTCCTTGATGCCGAACCGCGCATGGAAGCGCGCGAGTGGGCCCGAGGCCCACCAAGCCGCCCCGCCCAGGAGTTTCATGACGGCCGTCCCCAGCAGGATGCGCACCACCAGCACGTCCGTCAGGGCCGCGAACACCATGCCGGCACCGAAGAGCTCCATGGTCAGCACGGCGCTCATCTCGATCGCCGCGAGCCGTCCTCATAGACCGCCGACTCGCCGCCGAAGTACGCGTGGGCGCCCGGCGGCGCCGGGACCGGAACAGTAGGTGCCCCGGGTGCGGGCAATCTCCCGGCAGGCGGTGGGTCGCCGGTCAGCGGTTGTCAGGTAGGGAATTGCCGCCGCCGGTGGCATCGAGGAATGTGCCGGCGGTCGCGACAGCGAGACCGTCGAGACGCCGTGCGTGTACGACAGACCAGGCGCTGGCTCCGTCGAACACAAGGGTCAGCCGCCTGGCCAGCTGGGCGGGGTCGGCTGCGCCGCCGCGTTCGGCTTCCCGCCGAAAGAACGCGGTCAGCCTGTCCTTCTGTCGACGGGCGACCAGACTCGCCGGATGCTCGGGCGACTTGACTTGGACCGCCGCAGCGACGAACGGACAGCCACGGAAATCGTCTCATCGTTCGAGGGCTTCCAACCGTTCGAAGACATGCAGAATCCGTGCTCGCGGCGGACGGTCGTCATCATCGGCTGGCAGCAGAAAGGCCGCATAGTCGAACGCCGCGCGTTCCCGCAGGCCGGCTGCCACCAGTTGATCCTTGCTGCCGAACAGTTGGTACATCGAACCCTTCGACACCCCGGCGGCGCGGCACAGCGTGTCGACGCCGATGTGGACGCCCCGTTCGTGGAACAGCTGCGCGGCCACGTCGAGCAACCGGTAGCGGTCGAGACAGCACCGGCAGTCAGCGCGGGCGTCGGCCTTGTCGGGTCGCTCACAGGTCGGAGACTACCCGTTTACTTGCATTGTGGAAACCGATCTGTTTTCCTGAGTGGAAACAGATCAGTTTCCGACGGGTGTTCGGCCTATGACCAGCGATAAAGGGGAAAAATGACTACCACCTTCGATCGTGGGGCGCCTGCCTCCGGGAAAACAGACTCGGGCCGTCGCGGCTCACATGCCATGCGCTGGTGGGTGCTTGTCGTGCTGGGCGTGGCACAGCTCATGGTCACGCTCGATGCGACCGTCGTGAACATCGCGCTGCCCGCAGCGCAACATGACCTCGGTTTCAGCGACGGCAGTCGGCAGTGGGTCATTACGGGTTACGCCCTGGCATTCGGCAGCCTGCTGCTGCTCGGTGGCCGACTCGGTGACCTGTTCGGCCGGCGTACCACCTTCGTGACCGGCCTCGTCGGTTTCGCGGGCGCATCCGTCGTCGGCGGCGCGGCCACCAGCTTCGAAATCCTCGTCGCGGCACGTGTAGCCCAAGGTCTCTTCGCCGCGCTGCTTGCGCCCGCGGCCCTCTCACTGCTCAGCGTGACCTTCACCCAGCCGTCCGAAAGGGCGAAGGCCTTTGGCATCTTCAGTGCGCTGGCCGGTGCGGGCGGCGCGATCGGGCTGCTGCTCGGCGGCATGCTCACCGAATGGGCGTCGTGGCGCTGGGTGATGTACGTGAACGTCGCCTTCGCGGCCGTCGCGCTGGTCGGTGCGCTGTTGCTGCTGGCCAAGCCCGCGATCACCGAGCGGCCCAAACTCGATATCCCGGGCACCATCACGGTGAGCGCCGCGCTGTTCGCCATCGTCTACGGGTTCGCGCACGTCGAATCCACCAGCTGGACCAACCCGGTCACCATCGCCTCCATGATCGCCGGCGTGGTGCTGCTCGCGGTATTCGTCTGGCTGGAGTCCTGGGTCGCGCATCCGCTGCTGCCGCTGCGACTCGTGCGGGACCGTACCCGCGGCGGTTCGTTCCTGGCGGTGTTCGTCATCGGCATGGGGATGTTTTCGATCTTCCTGTTCCTGACCTATTACTTGGAGGCCAGCCTCGGCTACTCGCCGATCAAGACCGGTCTGGCGTTCCTGCCGATGGTCGCGGGCATCGTTGCCGCGTCGACCACGGCGCCTGCGCTGCTGCTGCCCAGGGTCGGCCCGAAGATCGTGATCAGCGCCAGCTTCCTGGTCGCCGCAGCCGGTATGGCCTACCTGACCCAGCTCAAGCTGGACAGCACCTACGCCGCCCACATCATGCCCGGCCTTATCTTGTTGGGTCTCGGCCTCGGCGGGGTGATGACCACCGCGTTCCAGGGCGCGACCGCAGGCATCCACCACGAGGACTCGGGCGTCGCCTCGGCGCTGATCAACACCGGCCAGCAGGTGGGCGGTTCGATCAGCACGGCGCTACTGACCACCGTTGCCTCATCGGCCGCGACCCACTACCTGTCCTCGCACAAGGCCGGCGCGCTGACCGCGGCGCAGGCCGGGGTCGAGAGCTACACGGCCACCCTGGCCTGGGGCGCCGGGTTCTTCGTGGTCGGTGCGGTGCTCGCGGCGTTCCTGATCCCGAATAAGGCCCTGGCGCCGTCGGAGGGCGAGCCCGTGATCGCCCACTGACAGTGAGGATGTTCATGAGCGTCTCCCGGCGGGGTCTGACCCACCCACTGACTGACCTCGGGTCCTCAACGGGATCTGTCGACTCTGTCCGGGAGACGCTCGTGTGCAGCCACCGGACCGGCCTGCGTGACTTCATAAGAGCCTGGCCAGAGGCCCCATCACTGTCTTCTCCGCCCGCTCGGCCGGTGGCTGCCGCCCTGACCGCTCGAGTGGAGAGGACGGCGATGTCCACCATCGCACAGCAGGACCGCGAGATCACCGGCGGCGTCGACACGCACAAGGACACCCACACCGCGGCGGCCATCGACTCGGCGGGGCGCCCGCTGGGCGCCGAGCAGTTCGAGGCGACAGCGGCCGGCTACCGCAAGCTCCTGGCCTGGCTCCACTCGTTCGGCACCCTGGTGCTGGTCGGGGTGGAGGGCACCGGCGCCTACGGGGCCGGACTCGCCCGCTACCTGCACGAGCAGGACGTGAGCGTGGTGGAGATCGACCGCCCGGACCGCAAGGCCCGCCGCTGGCAGGGCAAGTCCGACCCGGTCGACGCCGAGGCTGCCGCCCGCGCGGCTCTGGTCCGACGCCGTACCGGCATACCCAAGCAGCGCGACGGCCAGGTGGAGGCTCTGCGGAGCCTGCGCGTCGCCCGCCGCAGCGCGGTCCGCCAGCGAGCCGACGTGCAACGGCAGATGAAGACTCTGGTCATCAGTGCGCCGGAGGAACTGCGCGCCGCCCTGCGCGAGCTGGGTGACAAGCAACTGATCGCCACGTGCGCGGCCTCCCGACCCGACGCCGAGCGCGCCGGGGAGCCCGCCATCGCGGCCAAACTCGCCTTGCGCTCCCTGGCCCGCCGCCACCAGCGGCTCACCGAGGAAGTCGGCGAGCTCGACGATCTCATCGACCCGCTGACCTCGGAGATCGCCCCGACCCTGCTTGCCCTGAACGGCGTGGGCTCCGACGTCGCCGGGCAACTGCTGGTCACCGTCGGCCAGAACCCCGAACGCCTCCGCTCGGAGGCCGCCTTCGCCATGCTCTGCGGCGCCGCCCCACTTCCCGCCTCTTCCGGGCGCACCCAGCGCCACCGCCTCAACCGGGGTGGCGACCGAGCGGCCAACTCGGCCCTCTACCGCATCGTCCTCTGCCGCCTGCGCTGGGACGAACGCACCAAGGAGTACATGGCACGCCGGACGAAGGAGGGCCTGTCGAAGAAGGAGATCATCCGCTGCCTCAAGCGGTACATCGCCCGCGAGATCTACCAGATCCTGACCGCCCCCACGCCGACGACCATCACCGCAGAGCAGCTCACAACCGCCGCTTGACATCCATAAGAGCATCCCTGAATCCACCGGGGATACGCGGTTGATCACAACGAGTGGTCAGTGAGAAATGCCCTGCTACCTGCGATGATTGGTGTTCTCAAGGCACAAATCAGCGAAGGAGGACCGGGCATCTCCGAGATGATGCCCACTTCTACCCGCGCGATTCGTCTTCAGAAATCTGATCATCACAGGTAGCGGGCACCTTCCGTCAACACGGCGTCAGATCCACGATGTGGGCTGAAATGCCGAGGCTGATGGGCATGCTGGTCATGGCGGGCGCGGTCGGCCTCATGGGGGTGGACGCCTCCTACCTGCCGCCGCTGTGGCTGTACTCGGTGTGCGCCATCGCGGTCTCCGGGATCGGTGCGCTCACCCTCCTTGCCGTGTTCGGCACGCCCGGCATGCTGGTGGTCACGCTGTTCCATGTCGCGAGGGCGGTGCCGACGGCCGGTGCCACCGCCCCTTGAGGCGCTGTCCGTCTTCTACCGCTTCCTCGCGGAGTTCGAGCCGCTGCGGCAGATCACCAGCGGTGTCCGCTCGATCCTCTTCTACGGCGCCCAGGGTGATGCGTGCCTGGCCCGAGGCTGGGGGATGATGGCTGTCGGCGTCATCGCAGCCGGCACTCTTCGGCTTCGGGGTGACGGGCTGGTACCGCCAGGGGCTGCACCGCGGCCCCGCCGGGACGAAGCCCGAGAAGACCGCCGCCCCGGCGTAGCGAAACCGTACTCACCTGCCCGCTCGGCCATGGGCGGTGCGAAGATCGCCGCCCAAAGCTTCGTAAACCGATCGGTTTCCATTTCGTCGGAAGCGAGTTAACCTCGCAGTATGACCACCGAGGCGAAGTCAAGTTCCCGAGAGCGGCTGTTGGAGGCGGCGGCCACGCTCACTTACCGAGATGGTGTCGGCATCGGCGTCGATGCGCTGTGCAAGGCTGCGGGGGTATCGAAGCGTTCCATGTACCAGCTGTTCGAGAGCAAGGACGAACTGCTGGCGGCGAGCCTGGAGCGACGAGCCGATTCCTACGCTGCGACGCTCCTGCCCGAGGCGGACGACGGCCGTTCACCCCGCGAGCGAATCCTGCACGTCTTCGAGCAGCTGGAGTCGCAGGCCGGTGCACCC
This sequence comes from Streptomyces sp. So13.3, assembly GCF_005860785.2. Lineage (NCBI taxonomy): Bacteria > Bacillati > Actinomycetota > Actinomycetes > Kitasatosporales > Streptomycetaceae > Streptomyces > Streptomyces sp. So13.3. The sequence goes on from NZ_CP048835.1 coordinate 145,059, forward strand.
GACTTCCAAGGCTGTCGGTACCTGGCCGTTCAAATCGAGCTCAAAGACCAGAGCCACCCTGCGAGCCAGGTGGCCCACCGGGTCAAGGAGAACCTGACCGCCTTCTTCCGCGCCGAGGCCGAACAGGGTGGGGCGAGCGACCCGGATCTGCTGGCCAGGCAGCTGACCCTGGTCTTCGACGGCGCCAGTGCCCGCGCGGGAATCGGAGCCGACACCCCGACAGGGCTCATCGCTCCCACGGTGGCCACCCTGCTCGATGCGGCAGGCATGCGCTGACGCATCGCCTATGCGAGCAGGCTCGGTGACCGATGTGCTCTACGAGTTGATGCCGGCCTCCGGCGACCCGAGCAGCCCCCAAGGCTTCATGCCCTCTTCCCGGCACTCGGGGGAAGCCCCCATGGCCGTAAGAGTGCTGATGAGCATGCCGCGAGCCAGGAAGGTCGTGGTCTCGTTGACATCGACGACCAGCGGCAGGTGCACGGTCTACCAGAGCCTCATCCAGCCGGCCCGGACGAGCTCGCCGATCTGGCCATCGCCCTGCGCCTCGGCGGCTGCCGCGAAGGTGTGTCCCCGCATCTGCATCAGGAGCGTTTCGGGGCGCGTGGAGATCAGCTGCGCGCAAGCGCCCGCCATCGCGTTCAGGGCCTGCTCGCCCCCATCCCTTTCGCCGCCCTCTCGAAGGCCAGGCGAGTGTCTTCCATGCTCCGCGCCAAGGCGGCGACGAAGATCGCCTTCTTGCCCGGGAAGAGCCGGAAGAGGTACGGCTGCGTGACGGCATGGACGGCGTGTTCAAGCACGGCTTCGAACGGACCGCCGCACCCCGTGCAGGGCACATCCTGCACCTCAAGCAGCCCAAGACGGCGGCCGATCACATCCTGGGCTGTCTGAACAGCTGACTCACCCAACCAGACTTAGGACATATTGATGCCAGAGCGCAATCCCATCCTGATCACCGGTGCCGCCGGCGAAATCGGTGGTGTGAGTCGAACGATGGTCGACATGCTGCTTGAACAAGGGTACCCGGTGCGTGCGTTCGTGCGGCAGGACGACGAACGCGCGGACTCGCTCCGCCAGGCCGGGGCCGAGGTCTTCGTCGGTGACCTGCTCAACATCGCTGACGTGACAGCCGCACTGAAGGACTGCCGACGCATCTACTTCAGCATGAGCCTGTCGCCGTACTACTCCGACGCCGTCATCCTGATGGCCGCGGCGGCGCGCGCCCAGAGCGACATTGAGGTCTTCGTCAACATCTCCGAGTACGAGCAGTCGTTCATGAGGCTCGAGAAGATGACCTGTTGGAGGGCGGGCCCAAGAAGCCGGGCGGCCGCTTCGACCGCACCCGGATGCAGGCCCTCATGGCAGTTGCCTGGTTTTGCGACAGCCGAAGAGATCCTCGACTCACTCGCCCGTTTCTGCCGACGGATCTCCGGCGCAGGACACTAGCTCAACGCATGCGCCAGCAAGGGCGTGAACGCCTCCCTGAAGGAGGCCCTGGCGGTTACGCGGCTGCCGACGCAAGTGGACCGGGACCGGGCTCCCTTGGGGCATGTGCAGACGTCGATGACAGCCGATCTGCTTGCTCCGAAGCGGCCGCCGCGGCGTCGACACCCGAAGATGCTGCCGGAGGGAGCCAAGGACGAGTTGCGGGGCGTGATGAACACGGCCCGTGACGAGATGGTCCTGTAGTGGCTGTCGGACACCAGCCTGCGGCCGGGCGGGTCATCGTCATCACCCAGCCCACCGGCAGGCCGGTGCCCGACCTCGTGTCGTACGCCCCCGAAGCCCCCGCCTCACGCGAACAGCCCGGCTTGCCGCTTCGCCGCCCCTGACCAGCACTTCAGCGCTACGGTTATCCGTAGATCGGCCCTGGTGCCGCCCTCCCCCCCGTGGGGCGGCACCAGGGCCGTCTGCGTACTCACCATCGGCGAGATGCTCCACTTCAAGAGGTTCGGCCACGGCCTGCCGATGGAGATCGTGATGGGCCATCTCCTGACCGGCGGCGGTCCGGACGGAATGGACGCGTCAAGGTCGTCCCTGTCCAGGTGGTACGTGGCGACGAACCGCGCGCGTGGACGGACATCCACGCGGCGATCGTGGACCTGCTCGCGGGCCATCTGCCGGCAACGGATCGGCGGTAGCGCTCTCCCGGCTGGCGCCCGTGCCGGAACTCTTCGTGGGGCGGCCACGAGGGCCGTTGTCAGAGGCGATTGGCAAGATTGCGGCCATGAATGTCACTCCTGTCACTCCGCCACGGCCGATCGACGCTGCCGCGGTCTTTCCTCAACTGGCTCCGCTGGCCCGCACGGCGACCCGCCTGCACCCCCGCCCTGGGGCGCCGACATGGCACGACAGCTCGATCGGCGGGCCGCTGCTGTGGCCCGCTGAGGAGCCGTGGCCGCACTGCGAGGAACCGCATGTGGTGGATGGCATCAACCCAGCCCAGTCCCCGGCGGATCTGCGGCTGGAACGACGGATCTTCGCCGCCTCGCACGGCCGGGACCTGACTCCGGAGGAACGGGAGACTCTCGAGCGGATCCGGCCCCCTCGGACGTATCCGGTGAGGCTGGCCGTCCAGGCGTACGACGGCCCCATAGCGATGCTGCCCGTCGCGCAGCTGTACGTACGGGATGTGCCCGATCTGAGCCCGCCGGAGGGCAAGGACCTGCTGCAGGTTCTGTGGTGCCCCTTTGATCATCCGATCATGCCCAGGACCCTGCTCTTCTGGCGTTCGGCAGCCGCCGTCACTGACATCTTCGACACACCCCCCGAGCCGCCCGCAGTGCAGTTCGACGGCTATCTACCGGAACCGTGCGTGCTCGAACCGGAGCAGATCACCGAGTACCCCGACCATCTGGAGCTGAGCGAAGAACTGCGGGAGCAGCTCAAGCAATGGAGTGTGCCGCAGGCAGCAGAGGAAGACATGGACCCGGACACGTACTACGACTGTGTGCTGTCCAACGCACCCGGCTGGAAGGTCGGCGGCTGGCCCGCTTGGAACTCCACCGACCCCAGCTCGCAGCCCTGCTCCGAGTGCGACACCGGCATGGAGGTCCTGATGACCGTCGCCACGTTCGAGGAAGGGGACGACGCCGGGAACAGCTGGTCTCCGCACCCCCACCCAGGTGCTGGACCGTTCCCCGGCCACCGCGGCTACAACGCGACCGGGGTCCAGATAGGCAGCGGCTACCGGCAGCACCTGTTCGTCTGCCCGGCGGAGCCCGAGCATCCGCACATCGAGTTGATGACGTAGCCCGTCCGCAGTGTGCACCCGGGGCGTCACGGTGCGGGCATGCCGTGACGCCGGGTGGCCGCGAGGCTCAGGGTGCGTCGAAGCCCGCCGCTGCGTCCGGCGCGCCCTCACCGGAGCGGTTCAGGACGTGCGTGGCGCCCAGCTCCTTCGGGCGGGCACCACGCTCGGGCGACGAGGTGGTGACAGCCACCGAGACCGCGCCGCCCTTGGCCGCGAGCTGGACCGTTGTGATCCCGATGCTGCCCGCCGCACGGATGCTGAGGCCCTCACCCGGCAGGCCGCCGAGCGCGACAACACCGCCGCTCTGCTCGCCCTGGCCCAGGTGCGGGAGGAGGCCGGGGACCGGGACGGTGCCGCAGCCGAGGATCGGCGTGCTCGTGAAGCAGGCGGCGAGCTGAGACGCGCGGACGGGCACCGTCGCGACTGCGGGACTCCGCGAAGGCGACCTCGAGCATCCGAAGACCGGATGAGTGGACGATCACCGCGGACCACTCCCCAGACCGGTGCTCCGCCGTGGCTGCCGCCGCCCCTGGCGGAGCAAGCCGTAGGCCCATCGCACGCCTGACAGGAGCACTTGTCGAGGCAGTTTCCGCGCTCAGGGAGGGTAGGCGGGGTGGAGACTTCACGATGTCGCACCACGGAACGTGGTCAAAGAGGAGGCTCTTCTTCATGGGAAACACGCCGCACACGGGGACACGCCGTATCGGGGACATGCAGGTCAGCGCTGTCGGCCTCGGTGGGATGCCGCTGTCCATCGAGGGGAGGCCGGACCGGGACCGGGCGGTCGCCACGATCCACGCGGCGCTGGACTTGGGCATCACCCTGATCGACACGGCGGACGCCTACAGCCTGAACGGTGACGACTTCGGGCACAACGAGTCGCTCATCGCCGACGCCCTCGCCGAGTACGGTGGCGACACCTCCGACGTACTGGTCGCGACCAAGGGCGGGCACACCCGCACGGCGGAAGGCGGGTGGAGCCTCGACGGATCGCCCGCGTACCTGAGGCAGGCCTGCGAGGCGTCGCTGAAGCGGCTGGGCGTGGAGGCGATCGGCCTGTACCAGTTCCACCGGCCGGACCCGAAGGTCTCGGTCGCCGACTCGGTCGGCGCCATCCGCGAACTGCTCGACGAGGGCAAGATCCGATTTGCCGGGGTGTCGAACTTCGACCCCGCGCAGATCATCCAGGCCAACGAGATCCTCGGCGGCCGGCTGGCCGCCGTGCAGAACCAGTTCTCTCCCGCCTTCCGGTCCAGTGAGCCGGAGTTGGAGTTGTGCGACGAACTGGGCATCGCGTTCCTGCCGTGGAGCCCGCTCGGGGGAATCGGGAAGGCGGGCGGCCTCGGGACGCGGTTCGCCCCGTTCGCCGAGATCGGCGCCGCGCACGAGGTTAGTCCCCAGCAGGTCTGCCTGGCCTGGATGCTCGCCAAGTCGCCGGTGGTGGTCCCGATCCCCGGCTCGTCGCGGTCGGCCAGCATCCAGGACTCCGCCGCGGCGACCACGCTGGAACTGACAGCGCAGGAGGTCGCGCGACTGGACGCGTCGCATCAACCGGCGTCCTGACGTTCCGGGCCGGGCCGGGCCGCCCGGCGCCGGCAACGGGGGCCGGTCACTGACCGGGGCTGCGGTGTCAGTACGCTGACGTATTCTTCCGGCCACCGCACACCGACTCGAAGGACCACGCCACGTGACCGGCCTGTCTGCATTCCCTCTACCTTTCCAAGCTTCCCGTTCCCTGCCGTTCGCGACCCCCCGAACGCTGCGGGAACTGCAGATGATGCAGTGCAGCGCACATATCCGGGCGAAGCCGGGGTGGTTCGACAAGATGAGCGATGCCGACATCGCCGCCAGGTGGACTCAGGAGGCGGTCGCCCAGGGCTGACCGAAGCGCAGGTTCGTTACGTGCTCGGCGAACTCCGGTACTACGCCACGCTGCGGGATGCGCCGACCGGGGTCGAGGTGTCCGCCGTCGACGGAGTGTGGCAGTCGGACACGCTGGTCGACGACCAGCTCGGATCCCGGCTGCGCGAGGCGGTTCGGGTACTGGAACAGGTCCCCGCGGCGGATCAGGACTGGCATCCCGGATCCGACGGGCTGGTGCTGGATCTGGTTCATCCCTCGCTGTTCTGCCTGGCGAGAGAGGTGAGTGGGGCCCCCGAGCAGGCTTGGCAGAACCCGACGGACCGCTACTCGAAGTACGAGTTCTCGGAGAAGTTCCAGTGGCTGCCCACGGACGTCGACATCTCTGACGACGGCGATGCCGCGTTCTGCTCGTACGTGAACAACGTCCACCCCGAGACGCATCGCGAACTGGCTTCCGTCCTGCCGGACATGTTCGCGCGCATGCGCCCGCTGCTGGAGAACGTGCTGACCGATCTCCGCCACCCACGGCCCTTGCGGATCGAGGCCGATCCCTACGGATGGTACGACCCGGAGCCGGAGTACCCCGACAAGGCCTCCTACAGCGACAAGGAGGCCTTCGCGGAGGCCGTCCGGGTATGGGAGGAGACCCATGACGACTGGTGGGAAACCCGTCGTCCAACCATCCCCGACGCCCCGGCCTTCAGCGCGCCCGAGTTCCCCGACGAATCCTCCCGAGTCGACCTGTGCGGCCGCCGCCTGCAGGTCATCGTCAAGCTCGCCACCATTCAACTCACCCCGGACAAGACTGAGTATCCCGGAGGTAGCTGGCATGTCGAGGGAATGATGAACGAGCGGATCGTCTCAACAGGCATCTACTACTGGGACAGCGATAACATCACCGAAAGCCGGCTGAGTTTCCGGACGGCACTCGATGACCCGTCCTACCAACAGAGCGATGACAACGGCATGCGTGAGGTCTACGGCCTCGAGAACGAAGGCGCTCTGAACCAGATCCTGGGATCGGCAGCGACCCCCGAGGGCCGCTGCCTGGCGTTCCCGAACATCCTGCAACACCGCGTCAGCTCATTCCGCCTCACCGACCCCACCCGCGCGGGACACCGCAAGATACTCGCGTTCTTCCTGGTCGACCCGTCGGAAAGAATCGTCTCGACCTCCGATTTGCCACCACAGCAACCATGGTCCGACACATCGACGATGACGCTCAATCAGGCCAAGGAATACCGCGAACAACTCATGCAGGAACGCAAGTTCTTCGTCAATGAACACAATGAGCAGCTCTACGAACGAGAATTCTCCCTCTGCGAGCACTGAATCCCTCTGCCGTCGCGGCGCATTGGACGCTAGCGCCCAGGTGAGATAGTCGAGGCGCTGGACGGTCACCTGCCCCAGCACGTCACGGAGTCGGCGCGAAAGGCCGTCGGGGCCCGGGAGTGTCATTCCGCCCCCGAGGCCCCGCGCAGGTCCAACACTCCGCCCGAAGGCTGCCGTTTTCCGGCTCGTCCCCGTTGGGCTGCTCGGGAGGGTATGCGGCCGGAGCAGCCCCTGACGGGGTGCTCCGGCCGCTCGGCGTTCCAGCGGTGGTGGTACGCCAGTGTCACTTGGCCGTGAGGCAGCTGCCGCCGTTCATGGTGGTCGACATCGGCAGAGCGCGGCGTCGAGGCGATCTGCTTCGCCGACACCCGCGGCTCCCAAGTCGAGATCGTCCAGAACATCGGCCGGGCGCTCCGCCTCAACAAGGACGGCTCCATCAAGGTCGCCAGGATCATCGTGCCGGTGTTCCTGGAGTCCAACGAGGACCCTGACGACATGGTCGCCAGCGCCTCGTTCCGCCCCCTTATAGCCGTATTGCAGGGGTCTGCCGCACGATCGGGTGACATCTGAACTGGCTTGCCCTGCAGGGCAGGTGGGAAGGATGTCGCTGTGCCCAAGCCCTATCCGGAAGAGTTCCGCCAAGACGTCGTGCGGGTCGCGAGGAACCGCGGCCCGGGCGTGACGGTCGAGCAGGTGGCCGCCGACGGTGAGCGCCTGCCTTCGCAGGGCGAGGCTGCCGAGGACTGGGTGCGCGAAGCGCTTGAGTTCGTCACGGGCGGGTCGCGTCTCATTCCGCGCCCACAGACGGCGGAACTCCTCGTCCGTCTCCAACTCGGCGATCAAGCGGACGGTCCTGGGGTCGTGTGGGTCGGCTTCGGCGCGCAGGGCCGCTGCGGTCTGCGCGGCAACTTCGGCCCAGTCGGGCAAGAGCCGGCGGGACGCCGGGTCGAGGAACACCCGGCCCGGACCAGGTTGCGCCCGGGCTCGTACAGGGGGGCGAGCGCGCGGGCCTGCTCGTCGGCGAGGTTGCGGCTCACGGCCGGGGCGGGCGGACACGAGAGCGTAGAGAAGGGCCAGCGCCGGCCGAGAAATGTGTCGAGGCCCGGTCCGAAGGCGGTCCCCGGTCATGATCCCTTGCTCAACCGGCGGGCAGCAGGCGAGACTTCACTTCGGATGGGCAAGGGCACATATGAGGGGGATCCATGGGACAGCCGGCACTCGTGCGCACCGGGACGACGGAATTCTTCGTCGAACTCGCGGAAGGCAGCGGTCCGCAGACCGTGGGCATTGCGGACGCACTGTCCTTCGACGGGGTCCGCGGTACGGTGGAGGCCATCGGCGACCAACTCGCCGCCGCCTGGGACAGGGTGCGACCCGATGAGGCGACTGTGGAGTTCGGGCTGAACCTCACCGCGAAGTCCGGGAAACTGACCGGCATGCTGATCGAGGGCAGCGGGGAGGCGGCGCTGCGGATCACCCTCACCTGGAAGGCCGGAAGCCGGCCCTGACCGGTCGGGGCCGCGCGATGTACACACGCGTCGAATCGCGGGAGTTGCGCCGCTGTGTCGTCAGGATCGACACCGTGGACCAACTGCTGTGCGGCACCGGGTTCTTCGTGGCACCCGGATGGGTACTGACCTGCGCACACGTCGTCAAGGACCAGGCGGCGGTCAGTGTGGTCACGGACGCGGGCATCAGCGCGCACCCGGTACAGGGCACCGTCGTGGCACGGTCCGCGCCGAAGGGGGCCGGCGCGCTGTGGCCCTTCCCCGATCTGGCCCTGATCCGCCTCGACGCCGCACTCGACCACCCTTGCGTCCTGCTCGAAGCCGATGATCCGCTCGGGGAGCAGGAGTGCCAGACCTGGGGCTACCCGCCTCGGGAATACGGCCTCGACCCGCCCGGCTCTCCCGCCACCTTCCGTTTCGAGGGAGTGGAAGGCGACGGCTACCTCCGGCTCAAGGCGGGACAGGCCAGACCGGGGCTGTCCGGGGCGCCGCTGTTGTGCCCCGAGCGCCGAGCGGTGGTCGGCGTCGTATCGGCCTCCCGGAACATCGACACGGATCTGGGCGGTTGGGCGTCGCCCGTCTCCGCGCTCTTCGACGGCGGCCCCGGCGTGCCGGCGGACCTGCTCGCCGCCGGCCGGCGGATACGCGGCCTCAACCGCGCCGCCGTCCTCGCCGACCGGACCGCCTGGCACCGTGTCCTGCCGGTCGCGGACTGCGCCACGGCGCTGGAGCGGCCCTGGGCGCCCTTCACCCGAGGTCCGCGCTCCAGTCCCGCAGATCTGCTGCGCAGCGACTTCGCGGTGGTCCCGTATCTGTTCCGCGACGCGGAACTCGACGCTCTGACCGCGTGGTGCCGGGCACCGCACGCGATGTCGGTGGTCCAGGTGGCCGGGCGCGGAGGCGCAGGCAAGACCCGCTTCGGCCTGGAACTGGCCGCCCGGATGGAGCGGCAGCTGGGTGAGCGGGCTGTGGAGACGCGACAGCGCTCCAGCCGATCTGGCGCGGCTGCCACTCCCCCGGTTCGTGGTGATCGACTACGTCGAAGCCGTCGGCACGCCAGAGTTCCTGGCCCTGCTGGAAGCCCTGCGCCACGGCGCGACGGACATCGCGCCGGTCCGTGTTCTGCTGCTGACGCGCACCGGTACAGGTCCGTCGGCCGACACCCTGGCGAGGCTGGAGGAGGACGCGCCCGCACCGTTGCGGACGATCCTGTCCGAGGCCGGCGACAGCGCCACGGCCGCTGGGCACCTCACCGGCGAGCAGCGCCGGACGCTGTACCAACAGGCCGCTCACGCGTTCTCCCGTGCCTGGCACGCACCCGGCGGCCCGGTCGTCACGCCACCGGATCTGGACGACGCGCGCTACGGGCTGCCGTTGGAAGTTCTGTTCGAGGCGCTGGACCGCGTCCTTCGCCCGGATACCGAACCGGGGGCGGGGTCCGTCGGGGGGCCGGGCAACGAGGGACTTCCCGTGGACCGGATCCTTCGCCATGAGGAGCGCTACTGGGCGGCCACCGCGACCGCCGCCGGCGTGCCCTGGCTGGACGGTGCCTTGCGCCGCCGCCTGGTGGCGGCGGCGACACTCGCGGGCGCCGCCGACAGCCGGCAGGCCCACGCGCTGACCGCCCTGGCCGCGGCGCGGGAAGGCGGCTCGGGCCCGGAGAACCGGGCGCTCGTCGGATGGCTGGCAGGGCTCTACGAGGGACCCGCGCTCCTGGTCCCGTTGCGCCCCGACAAGTTGGGCGAAGCACTGGTGGCCGCGGTCCTGCGCGAGGACCTGCGGACGGGCCCGCCAGCGGACCTGGACAAGGCGCTGTTGACAGGTGTGCTGGGCCTGGACGCCGACGGCCAGGTCGTCCATGCGCTCGATGTGCTCGCCCGGCTGGGGACGGCGGACGGCGAGGTCACCACCTCGGTGGCTCAGGCGCTGGCTGCCCGGCTGCCCGCGCTCGCCCGGCGCGCCGAGCGAGCCGTGCAAGCCCCACCGACCGGGTCCGGCGACGTGTCGCTGCTGCACGGCCTGCTGCGGCTGGTCGGCGCCGAGCTGCTGGAGCGGATCTCAGCGGCCACCCGGTCCGCCGACGACAATGCGCTGCCCGACCTCGCCGCCGCCCTCCTGCGCCTCGGAGATCTCGCCAGGTCCTACGGACGCGGCGAGGAGGCCGGCCGGCTGTACCGCCAGGGCACGGCTCTCGGCCGGGACCTGATCCGCGATCACCCGGAAAACACCGGCCACCAGCGGGACCTGGGGGTGCTCTGCAACCGGCTGGGCGACACGGCCCGAGCCGCCGGGGACCGCAGTGAAGCCGCCAAGTGGTACCAGGAGGCTCTGGGCATCGCCGAGGGTCTGGTGCGGGCGACACCGTCGAGCCCGGTCCACCAGCGGGACCTGGCCGTGTGCTGCGACCGGCTCGGCGAGCTCGCCCGGTTGGACGGCCAGTGGTCCACGGCCGAGCGGCTGCACCGTAAGGCGCTGGCCACAGCACGCAGGCTCGCCACTGCGGAGCCGGGCGACGCCTCGGTGCAACGGGATCTGCTGGTCGCCTACAACCGGCTCGGGGATCTGCTGTCCGGCACGGAACAGCCGCACCAGGCCGCCGAGATGTACCGGCAGGCGGTCATGATCGGACAGGAGCTGGCGCGGCGCGCACCCGACAGCACCGTGCACCTGCGCGACCTGGCGGTCTCGTACAACCGGCTGGGCGATCTGGCCCGTGCCGAAGGCGGCCTGGACCGGGCCGCCGCTCAGTACCGCCAGTCCCTGCGGATCCGCGAGGAACTCGCGCGCACGGAACCCGAGAGCGCCGCCTCCCGCCGCGATCTGGGCCTGTGCTACGCCAGGTTGGGAGATCTCGCCCATGCCTCGCATCAGGGCGAGGAAGCGGCGCGCCTGTACCGGAATTCCTGGGAGGCGGCCTACACGCTCGTGCGGGACGAACCGCAGAACACGACCTATCAGGAGGATCTGACCGCCGTCCGCAAGCGTCTGGCGGCGCAACTGCGGGACCTGGACCAGCGCGCGCCGGGCGACGAGACCGGCGACGACGCGATGAGCTGGGCTGACCTGGCTCGTATGCTCCGGGAAAGCGCGGGAGAGGCCGACGGCGTGGACCTGGATGACGACGTCCAGGACATGTTCTTCGCGGAGCTGGGTTACGACTCGCTCGCTCTGCTGCAGGTGGCCGGCGCGACCGGCATCGAGTACGGACTCTGCCTGGACGACGATGCGATCGCCGAAGCGGACACCCCGCGCAGCCTGCTCGCCCTGATCAACGCCACCGCCGCCGACCTCCGCCGTACGTCGCGGCGCCCCTCGAACCGGAGAGCCGCGAACTGGAGAGCCGGACGTCCCGTCTCCGTCTCCGCCCTCCGCTCCTGGGTGGTCGGCTGGCTGACCGGCAACCTGGGGCTGAGTTCCGCGCAGATCGACCTCGGCGACACCTTCTCCGCGTGTGCGGGCTTCGACTCGATCCGGGCGCTCGATCTGTTCGACGACATCGAGATCGTTTATGGCGTCTACGTAGCTTTCGACTCCGGCTGGGGAGAACTCACCATCCGTAAATTCATCGGCGACCTCCACGCGGACGTGGCACGGCATCAGCAGCGCTAGAGCCTGTCTCTTGGAAGTGCGGTGCGCAGGGTGCTGCATGCCGGATCGAAATCTTGTGGCAGCAGCGTTCGCCCCGCAGCGGCTGATCGAGCGGGTCGTGGGCCTCGACGAGGCGGCAGCGCTGCCGCCTGGCTTCGACCGGGCCTCCCCCGCCGGGATGACGACGATCGATCCGCTCCACGGCTGAATCCACGGCGGACGCGGCCGGGGTGGCGGGCGTGGCGTCGGGATTTGTACGGGTTGTCGGGTGATGATGGCGCCGTGCGACTTGATCACGTGTCCTACGCGGTGGCCCGCGACAGCTTCGTCTCGACCGTCCAGCGGATCGGATCGGCCCTCGGCGCCGGGTTCGTCGACGGCGGCGTGCACCCGCGATTCGGCACCCGCAATTTTATTCTCCCGCTGAGCGGCGGCACCTACGTCGAGGTCGTCACCACACTCGACCACCCCGCCGCCGACCGCGCACCCTTCGGCCAGGCGGTCGCGCGCCGCGCCGCCGAGGGCGGCGGTTGGCTCGGTTGGGTGGTCTCCGTCGACGACATCGCCCCGGTCGAGACCCGCCTCGGCCGCACCTCGGCCGAGGGCCACCGCGTCCGCCCCGACGGGTTCGACCTGAGGTGGAAGCAGATCGGCCTGCTGGAACTGCTGGAGGACCCGCAACTGCCCTACTTCCTTCAGTGGTCGGTCCCCATCGAGGAGCGCCCGAGCGCCGACCCGCGCACCTCCACCACCATCCACGGGGTCTCCATCGCCGGCGACGCCGCCTCCATCGCCGAATTCCTCGGCGAACCGGCCGACCACCCCCTCGACCAGATCGACGTCACTTGGGTTGAGGATGAGGAACCGGGCCTGGTCTCGGTCGAGTTCGCCACCGCCCACGGCCCGGTCACGATCTGACCAGGGCCCGACTGCTCCGCGGGAGCAGCCGGCCGGGATCTCCCGGCTGGCGCGTGTCGATTTGGTGGATTGGTCAGTTGATCGGATGTGTCTGCCCGATCAGTGATCACTGATGCGATGTGGAGCCGGATCGAGCCGCTGATGCCGGCTGATCCGGTCCGTGGACGGCGGAGGGCCGATCACCGCCGAACGCTCGAGGCCATCGCGTGGCACCGCTACGAGACCATGGGCACCCCGGTCTATCCCGAGCCGCACACAGGGCTGCTGCCTTGCTGCACTCATTGGTCCGTGTCCCCGAGATGGAGCACAGCAACCTGCTGTACGCAGCCTCGGTCGCGGTGGCCTACCTCACCGCCAGCGGCCAGCCCGTCAAGGTCACCGCAGCCGAGGCCGGCGACCTCGTCGATCATGTCGACCACGGACAACTCGACGTCCGCCAGGCAGCCGCCGTCCTGCGCGGTTGGACCCATGCCTGACCTGCAAGCACCTCATGGGTGCCCACGGTGGACCTGCGGTGGTACCTAGCGAGCCCAATTTGGGGCATCCTGCCATCACGGCGAACAGCACCCCCAGGCGCGCGGCGGTCCGTCAACTTCGAGGCCGCCTGGTGCCGACCACCAACTAGTCGGGCCTTCATGGCGCATCGGCAGGACCAGGATGGAGAAGTGGGGGCCTGAACTCCAGTCCCGGCGACCCGGGGAACCCCGCTCCAGAGCCGAACCCTGAGCCTGAGCCCGGCGATGAGTGACGCGCCGGCGATCGGGGAGGTGGCGCACATCGCGGACCGGCTCCGGGTCCAGTGTGCGCAGGAGCTCGACGCACGCGAGAGCGGGTACTTCCATCAACGCGCCTGGCTGCGCACCGCCTTCCTGACGGTCCCCAGGGAGAACGTCGTCCCGGAGCAGGTGTGGTGGCCCCACCCCCGGGACGATGGCCTGCACCACGTCATCAACCGCGGCCAACACCCCCGCGCCTGGATCAAATCTGACCTCGCTGGGAAACAGGCGAAAGGACTGGGGGGACGCGTGGAGGGGCCCTGGTGCCATGGCACCAGGGCCCCGAAGGACGGAAAACACCACCTGCCGACCCCAATACTGCGCCGGCCTACTGTGTCCGCACCCGACCGGTAATCAGTCGGGGGTACGGGGATCGCTGATGCGTGACCGGAGACCACCTCACTATCGATGTCCTGCGGTACCCGGGCCCACTACTTCGCCCGGGCGATCCTGATGGCGCTCAACCCCTCCGTTCCCTCTGGATCAATCACTTGCTCGTTCGGTACTGCGCACTACGGGTGATACGTACTGCTGGTGGCCTTCACCGCACCACCGTCCGACAGCCAGCCCCGTCGCCCGTACTGCAACTGCCCTGGCTTAGAACCCCACTGCCGAACCCCTTGGCACGCGCGCCCGCAGCCCGACGCCTTCACCAAGAGAACTTCATGCCACTGCACTGCTGGTACTGCCGTACAGCTGTGTTGCGGGTACTGCTGGTGGCCTTCACCGCACCACCGTCCGGCAGCCAGCCCCGTCGCCCGTACTGCAACCGCTCTGGCTTAGAACCCCACTGCCGAACCTCTCGGCACGCGCGCCCGCAGCCCGACGCCTTCACCGAGAGACCACTTGTGTACTGCGCTGCTGGTACTGCAACCGCATCTGGTACTGCTGTCCTGCGTGATGCGGTACTTCGGGTACTGCGTGTCAGACCTGCACGTGCCGTACTGCGTTACTGCGGTCCTGCGCGGCGGCCCCTCCCGGGGCGGCCCGGCCCGGCAATCAACCCTGCGACCCACCAGCACTGCACTGGCCGCCGGATTCCATCACCGTGCCACACACTCCGCGCGGCAGTTCGTGTCTGCCGCGCCCTGCTTCCTTCTTGACTACGACCAGAACACTACCCACACCCGGAAGCGAATGTCTACTTCACACGCGATAGGTTTTCGCGGCACTGCCCGATAGGCATTCTGTCGCCCACTCAGCGACACCCCCGGTCGCGACACGGCACGGAAAGGGCAGGAGAACCGCATGAGACACGACCCCTCACCGCCCATCCCGCACACGGACATCTGCGACGTGTGCGCCCGGCGGCTCACCGACGGGTGCCGCCTGGCCGTCGTCCGGGACTCCTCCGCTGTTCACGCCCGCGACCCGGCACGTGACGGCCTGCGCCTGATCGCCACCTGCTCACCCGAACACCTCACCACCCTGCAGGATGAGTACGACCAACGGCCCTTCATCCCCGAGGAGCTGTGGGCCGGAAAGATCCTGCGCGCCCTGGCGCAGCAGCCCGTCGGGATCACCGGCGAAGCCCTGTCCGCGGCGACCGGGCTGGACGATCTGCAGATCCAACGCACCAGGGCATGGCAGCAGCACCACGCCCGGCGCATGCAGCGCTCCGAGCACCCCCCCACGATCCTCCGAGGGGTGACGGTTCTCGATTGCCGGCTGGGGGTTGTAGCAGGTGGGTATGGGGGCCGCCCTTCGAAGCCTTGGCAGGCAGGGGCCGCGGCTCGCCCCGCGACCATCTCGCGGGCCTGGGGTCCGAGTAGGAACGGCCCAGGAAACCGGTGTTGCTGTCAGAAGTTTTGACAGGTCGTGATCGGGGACGAGTGACGCGGACGTGGTACGAGGAGAATGCGCGGCGCGCTGGGCGCCGGCGAAGCTTCCTGATCGTCCTGGACGAGACGCGTGAACTCACCGAGGACGAGGTCGACGACCTGCTCGGCGACGACGGCCGCCGGCCGGCCGGGCCGAGGAGGATGACTACGAATGGGTGCGCTGATCAGCGCACCGTCAGGGCCCCGCGCGTGCGCGTCGCCGGTGCAGACGATGGCGTTCTCGCCGGGGACCGGGGTCTCAAAGCGGGTCGAAGAAGTCGTCCAGGGCTCCGGGGGTGGCGGTGAGCGCGTTGGCGCGCCGCCGCGGGGTCGGGCTTGTGGGCGGGGCCCTGTGGTTCCCGTCGGCGCCCGTGACGCCGAGCCCGGTAGCGCACTGGTCGCGCTACCGGGCTCTTGTGCGCTGGCCGACCGGGTGCCGGGTCAGATCTCGATGTCGACCACGATTTTGGCGTGTGCCGAGCCGTCCTCGACGGCGGCGTGGGCCTGGGCGACCGTGTCCAGGGTGTAGCGGCGGGGGTCCAGCAGCGGCTTGAGCAGGCCCGCGTCGGCCATGGCGGCGGCTTGGCGCAGGATCTCGCCGTGGTGCTCGCGGCCGCGGCCGGTGAGCATGGGCAGCAAGGTGAACACCCCTGAGTAGGTCGCGCCGCGAAAGGAGAGCGGAGCCAGGCTGTGGCTTCCCCACCCGAGGGCGCTCAGGACGTGGCCGGTGTAGGTGCGCACCGCGGCGAAGGAGTCGTCCAGGACGGCGCCGCCGACGGTGTCGAAGACGATGTCGAAGCCCTCGCCACCGGTGTGTGCGGTGACATACTCCTGCACCTCGGTCGTGGCGTAGTCGATCGCGGTGGCTCCGAACTGCCGCACGAGCGCGGCGTCGGTCGCGGAGGCGGTGGCGAAGACCTCGGCGCCGCGGGCGCGGGCGATCTGCACCGCGACGTGACCGATGCCGCCGGCGCCGCCGTGCACCAGGACCTTGTGGCCGGTGCCGACCTGGGCCCGGTCCACCAGCCCCTCCCAGGCCGTGACGACGGCCAAGGGCAGGACCGCGGCCCCGCAGGGTCAAGGTGGCGGGCTTGTGAGCGAGCAGTCGGACGTCGGCGGCAACGTACTGGGCCAACGATCCTTGGAGGTCACCGACGCCGCCGCTCAGGCCGTAGACCTCGTCGCCGGGAGAGAACCCGGTCGCGCCGGGGCCGACCTCTTCGACGGTGCCGGCCAGGTCCAGGCCCAGCACCGCGGGCAGCACCGTACGGGCGTGCGAGGCCAGGCCGGCGCGGATCTTGGTGTCCAGGGGGTTCACGCCGCTGGCAGCGATCTTGACCAGGACCTGGCCCGGGCCGGGTACGGGTTTGGTGATGTCGGTGAGGTGCAACGAGGTGGCGAACTCGGTCAGTACGGCTGCGCGCATGGTCCTGGTCCTTCGGTAGGTCACGATGGAGGCCACCGTTATGAGGAGCGGTTGGGCTGGGGGCGGGCCGTTGGATCGGGCAGGGCCAGGTCGAGGACCGCGGCCGCGAACGCGGCCGGGCACTCCTGGGGGAGGTTGTGCCCGGCATGCGGCACCCGCAGGTGCTCGCGCGGGCCGGTGAGGTGCGCGGCTGAAGCGGAGCCGTCGGTGGCGGGAAAGTTGCCGTCCGCCTCCCCGTCCAGCGTGATCGTCGGCACGGTGATGGCAGGCTGGCGGGCGAGCTGCCGCTCGAGCTCCTCGTAGGA
This sequence comes from Streptomyces sp. So13.3, assembly GCF_005860785.2. Lineage (NCBI taxonomy): Bacteria > Bacillati > Actinomycetota > Actinomycetes > Kitasatosporales > Streptomycetaceae > Streptomyces > Streptomyces sp. So13.3. The sequence continues at coordinate 161,845 of NZ_CP048835.1, forward strand.
CGGGTCTCCCGGCGCCAGCCCGAGCCGGTGCCGATAGGAGTGGATGACCACGTCCACATAGTCCTCGTTGAAGAAGGCCCGGGCGGTGCGGTCCAGGAGCGTGTCGGCGAAGTCCCAGTCGGGCGGGTTGCGCCGCCAGATCACCTCAGCGATGTCGCGCCGGTTGGCGGTCAGGCCGCGCATGCCGCGTTCGGTGGCGAAGTAGTGGAAGTACCAGAACCCGGCTTCCAGGTCGGGTCGCAGGGGCCGGCCCGCGACGCTGATGTCCTGGATGAGGTAGCTGTTGACCGACACCAGCCCTGCACAGCGCTCGGGCCATAGCGCGGCAACGACGTTGGCGGCCCGCGCGCCCCAGTCGTAGCCGGCCAGCACCGCGCGCGGCAGGCCCAAAGCGTCCAGCAGTTCGATGACGTCGGCGCCCAGTGCCGCCTGCTGCCCCGACCGCGCGGTGGCAGGGTCCGCGAAGCGGGTGGGGCCGTGGCCGCGCAGGTAGGGGACGATGATCCTCAGGCCGGCTGCGGCCAGTTCCGGGGCGACGTCGACGTAGCTGTGGACGTCGTAGGGGAATCCGTGCAGCAGCAGGACGGCGGGGCCCCGGGCAGGGCCGGCCTCGTAGTAGGCGACCTCCAGGACACCGGCCCGCACCGTGCGCGAGGTGCCGAGCCCGGCAGGTCCTGCGGAGGTCGCCGCTGCGGGGATCACGGTTGCAGCAGCCACTGGGACTCGGCGCTTGCGCGCGAGGGGCGCCAGTCGATGACCGTGTGCGTGGCCACCTTGTTCCTGCCGAACGGGTCCCGGGCCAGGATGCGGCCCAGCTCCTCTCGGTCATTGGCCCTGGCCAAGATCAGGCCGCCCGTCCTGGGGTCCTGGCGGCCGGAGGCGATGAAGTGCCCGGCTGCGAAGTTCTCCTCCAGCCAGGTGTTGTGGGCCTCCAGGTGGCGGTCGATCTCGTCGAGCGGAGCGGTGTAGTTCAGGATCACGATGAACATGGTGTGCACGGCCAATCATCAGAACGGAGCGGTACGGGCCATGGGGTCAGGCGGGCTGGACCCGGGCCCAGAAGTCGTTGAACTCGACGCTGTCGAAGAACGCGACGGCGCTGACGATCCGGTGTTCGCGCATGGTCAGGAACCAGGCGTAGGTGTTGTCGTAGCGGGAGCCGTCACGCACGGTGGCGCTCGCGTCGAACAGGGCGACCACGGTGTCCCCGTCGGCGTACAGCGCCCGTACGGATGGCACCAGCGGGCTGCTCAACCGCGCATTGAACGGGGTGATGACCGTGTCGATGAACGCCGCACGGGTGGGGTAGGTGGCGGAGGCGACGCTGTTGCCGACGATGGTCCAGTTCGCGTCCTCGGCCAGGAGGTCGAACACCCCTCCCGTGCCGGCGGCCCAGGCATCGAACGCCTCCGCGACCAGGTGCTTGTTGGATTCCTCGGACATGGGATCTCTCGTTTCGTCGGTGAGGTGTTCGGCGGCTGCGCCGTCCCTGACCATGGTCGTCGCAGCTCCCGGGCCGTGCATGAGTCATCCGACCCGGCTTTCTGCACCGAAACGCCGATGAGCGCCCGCGGGTGCCGGTCCGATGCCGCCAATGGCGAGCGCACCGCCCGCGGCGCGGCGGACTGGCCTGCGGCGGCGATGACGTGGAGTGACCGCGGGGCCGCACAAAGAGCCCGCTGCAGTCAGGTCGGATGACTGATGCGGTGTGCGGGCCTGCGGGATGAGGATTCAGTTGTTCCCGCCGCTCGGCGGGGCAGCCCCATCGCATCCTTAGGAGCACCTCATGCCGTTCGTCAACGTCAAGCTCGTCGACGGAGTGTTCACCACGCAGGAGAAGCACGACATGGCCGCCGCCCTGACCGAGGTCATGGTCAAGTTCGAGGGATCCGAGGCCTTCCGCGAGATCGTGTGGGTCCTCATCGAGGAACTCCACACCGACGGCTGGCACATCGGCGGCAAGCCCTTCGCCGGTCCCGCCACCCTCCTGGACACCCTCGGCCGCTCCGCAGCCACCTACCAGACCATCGACGGCCACCCCGTCACCCGCCCCGACCTCGCCAAGGCCGCCCCCTACACCGGCAAGTAGCACCACCCGGCACCACCTGAAGGGGAATGGCCATGCCGCTCACACAGATCTCACCGGTCATCCTGACCCTTCGCGACGCGGCCACGGCTACCGCCGCAGGTGTCGACAAGGCCACTGAGCTCGGGGTTCCGTGCACCTTCACGGTCCTAGACGGCGGCGGCAACACCGTTTTGGTGACCCGGACGGACGGTGCGGCGCTCGCGTCCATCGACACCTCCGGGGCCAAGGCCCGCACCGCGGTGTACTTCGGCGCCGCGACTGCGGACCTGGCCCCGGCGGTGCAGTCCGGCGCCCCGCTGTCGTCGATCCAGACCGCCACCGCGCTCCCGCTGGCCTTCGTCGCCGGCGGCGTCCCGATCATCGACGCCGCCGGGGTCGTCGTCGGGGCGTTCGGCGCAGGTGGCGGATCACCCGCCCAGGACCACGAGGTCGCCGCGTTCGCGGTCCAAGCCCTGCGCCGCCCCTGACCCGGCAGCTATCTCCGCAGCGCCGCCCCGACACATCCCATCCCTCCGAAAGGGAAGCAGCGCCATGCCCTACATCACGGTTGCCAAGGAAAACACCACCGACGTCGACCTGTACTACGAGGACCACGGGCAGGGCTCGCCCGTTGTGCTGATCCACGGCTACCCGCTGGACGGCAAGTCCTGGGAGCTGCAAATCCCAGCGCTCCTCGCGGCCGGGCACCGGGTCATCACCTACGACCGCCGCGGCTTCGGTCAGTCCAGCCAGCCCACCACCGGCTACGACCTCGACACCTTCGCCGCCGACCTCGATGTGCTGCTCGACGTGCTGCGCCTCAAGGACGTCGCCCTGGTCGGCTTCTCCATGGGCACCGGCGAGATCGGCCGCTACATCGGCACCTACGGCACCGCCAACCTGCGCAAGGTCGCGTTCCTCGCACCCATCGAACCGTTCCTGCTGCAGACCCCCGACAACCCCACCGGCCTGCCCGCCGACGTGTTCGACGGCATCATCGCCACCGCGCAGAAAGACCGGTACGCCTGGTTCACCAACTTCTTCAACGACTTCTACAACCTCGACGTGAACCTGGGCACCCGCATCAGCGAAGAGGCGGTACGCAGCAGCTGGAACACCGCCACGACCATGTCGCCGTTCGCGTCCTCGGCCGTGGTGCCCAGCTGGCACACTGACATGCGCGCCGACATCGCCAAGATCGACGTGCCGGCACTCATCCTGCAGGGAACCGCCGACCGGATCCTGCCGATCGACGCCACCGGGCGGGTGTTCACCCAGGCCGTGCCGGCCGCGCAGTACGTCGAGATCGACGACGCCCCCCACGGGCTGCTGTGGACCCACGCGGAGCAGGTCAACACCGCACTGGTGGACTTCCTCGCCGCCTGACTCCGCGTGGACGGGCAGGTGACGGCCGCTGCCGCCACCTGCCCGTCCACGGCCCGCCCGCCTCCTGTCCCCAACTGGGCAGCCACGTCGAGGGCAGCAAAGGGACAGGCGCACAACACCCGATGAAGCCCCTGGCTGAGGAGAAGAAATCAACCATGCGCGCCAGTCCCCTCGTTCCCCTGGTCAACGTCTGGCAATGGCAGGCCGACGCCGCCTGCCAGGGCATGGCATCGGCCGTGTTCTTCTCACCCCCCGGCGAACGCGGCCACCGCCGACGCAGGCGCGAACAACGCGCCGTCGCCGTTTGCCAGGACTGCCCGGTCCTTAACAGGTGCGCCGCGTTCGCCCTGAACACCCGCCAGCTATCCGGGATATGGGGCGGCCTGACCGAACGCCGGCGCAGGATCCCGCAGCCCGCGTCGAGGGCCGCGTGAGCACAGCCGATCCGCTTCCTGCAGGGAACTGCCCTCGTCAACCCGCCCCGGGGCTTTGGATCACCGGGCAGCGCACCTCGAACAGCGTGACCTTGCGCGTGGGCGGTGAGATCGATCTGGATACCGCACCGGTCCTGGAAGCCGAGATCTACGCCTGGCTGCGCTGCCCACCGGTAGCCGTCACCGTGGACCTCAGCTCCGTGACCTTCATCGACTGTTCCGGACTCAACTCATTGCTGCGCTCCCACGCACGCGCGGCACGCGAGCACACCACCGTCCGCATCGGACCCGTGAGCGCCACAATGGACCGCTTCCTCACCCTGGTGTGCGCCATGCACCCACTGCCCGACGACCTGTTCCAGAACCACGGGCAGCCCGTACCAGCCACGGCCCCTGCGCTTCTGGCCCTCAGCATCACCTGAGCTGACCTCCCTTTGACCCACTGGACCCCACCACCTTCCGAGGAGATCCGCCATGTCCGTCCGCCGTCCCCGCCTGCACACCCTGCTCGTCACCGCCGCCGTCACGGCTGCGGCCAGCCTGTCCCTGACCCCGCTGGCCTCCGCCCAGACCACCCCCGCAGCTTCGAGCACCGCCGCCAAGCCCACGGTGGTGCTGGTGCACGGCGCGTTCGCCGACTCCTCGAGCTGGAACGGCGTGGTCAAGCGTTTGCAGCACGACGGCTACCCGGTCATCGCTCCGGCCAACCCGCTGCGCGGCCTGGCCCAGGACTCCACCTACATCGCCAGCGTCCTGGCCAGCGTCAAGGGCCCGGTCGTCCTGGTCGGCCACTCCTACGGCGGCGCCGTCATCTCCCAGGCCGCCGCGAACGACCCCCAGGTCAAGGCCCTGGTCTACATCGCCGCACTCGTCCCCGACACCGGCGAGAACCTCGGCGCGCTGGCCAACAAATTCCCCGGGACCAACGCACTGAACCCCTCCCTGCGCCCCATTCCCTTCAGCAACGCCGACGGCACCGGCGGCTCGGACCTGTACGTCGACCCCACCTTGTTCCGCTCCGTGTTCGCGGCCGACCTGCCCGCTTCACAGACTGTTGTGATGGCCGCCGAACAGCGCCCCATCGCCGCCGCCGCATTCGCCGCCTCGCCCACGGCCGCCGCCTGGCACACCATCCCGTCCTGGGCCCTGGTCGCCAAGCAGGACCAGGCACTGGGCGCACCGGTGGAGCGTTTCGAGGCCCAGCGCGCCCATTCACACACCATCGAGATCAGCAGTTCCCACGTCGCCATGATCTCCCACCCCGGCACCGTCACCCACCTCATCGAGGACGCCGCCACCACCACCCGCTAGGCCACGGCCTGAAACGACCCCCCGGCGGGAACGGGCGGCCGTCCCCAGGACGGCCGCCCCACGCCGTGGCCGCATTGCAGCATCAGCTGCGACACCGCGAGCCGAGACAGACTGCGGACCGCCGCCTATAAGACCCCCTGCGAGTTCGTGGATCAGTACGAGGCGGAACGGCGTCCAATAGAATCGGGACAGCAAGGGATGCATCGAACAGAGAAGATGATCATGAATAGGTCCCGCCGACCCGCGTCTCCGCGGACCCGGCCAGGTCCGCTGCTCGCGTTCGACGCGTTCGGCCAGCCCGCTGCGCACTCGGCCCGCCGAGGGATCCCGGTACCGCATTGCCGCATTCCCTGAGGTGACAGCACCCGCATTCGGAAAGAGGCACCTTCGCATGAGCGCAGAGCATCCGGGAACCGGGGATCGCAGCGCCGCGCCCAGTCTGACCGGCCGGTCCAGCGCATTGGACCTCATCAAAACGGTGATCGACGACACCGCCCGGCTGGGCGGCTCGTTGACGCTGTTCGGTGACCCCGGTGTGGGAAAGTCCGCTCTGCTCGATGCTGCCGCCGATCTCGCCCAGGCCGGCGGCATGAGGACGTTGCGGGCCGCCGGCGCCCAGTTTGAGGCCAATATCGCGTTCGCCGGCCTCAACCAGCTCCTCGTGCCGCTTTTCCCCCTGTTCTCCGACCTCGACCCGGACCACGACAGCGCCCTCCGCGTGGCTCTGGGCTTCGGCGAAGGCGCGACGCCCTCGCGCATCCTCATCTCGACCGCGGCCCTGTCCGTCCTGCTGCTCGCCGCACGCGAACAACCGCTGGTCGCCATCATCGACGACGCCCAGTGGCTCGATGACGCCAGCGCCGACGTCCTTTCCTTCGTCGCGCGGCGGGTCGCCGGAACCTCTGTGCGCATGCTTTCGGCAGTCCGCACCACCGGGCAGCCCCTGCACACGCGCGGGGACGTCAACAGCCTCACCATCCATCCTCTGGACGACGCGCAGTCCGAAGCCCTGCTGTTCGCCCGCCACCCGGACCTGGCCGAGCACATGCGCCGGCGCATCGTCTCCGAAGCCCAGGGCAACCCGCTCGCCCTCGTCGAGCTCCCAACAACGCTGACGCCGGACCGGTACCCCACGGCGGACACCCTTCCCACCGTGCTGCCACTCACCGAGCGACTCACCCGCATCTTCACTGCCCGCATCGCCGCGCTGACGCCGCAGACCCGGGACCTGCTCCTGCTGCTCGCCCTGGACGGCTCGGGCCAGGTCCTGTCCGACGAGCGCGTAGTGGGACCCGATGCCGCCACCCAGCTCGACCTCGCCGAACGTGAGCGCGTCATCACCGTCGACAGCCGACACTCGGTTGTCTTCCGTCACCCGCTGGTGCGCTCCGCTGTCGTCGAACTGGCCCGACCGGAGCAACGACGCCAAGCCCACCGGGCCCTTGCCAACTGCCGGCACTCCGATCCGGGGCACCGCGCCTGGCACCTCGCCGAAGCGTCCTTCGGCCCCGACGAGGAGGTGGCCACTCTCCTGCAGCACGAGTCGATCCAGGCCCTTAAACGCGGCGACCCCTCTGCGGCCGTGGCGGCGATGACCCGGTCGGCCGATCTGAGCCCGGATCCCGAGCACCGATCCCAGCGCCTGGCCGGCGCCGCCTACTTCGCCGCCGAGGTGATGGGAGACCTGCAATCGGTCTCGCAACTGCTCAGCGACGCCCGGCAGCTGGACGCAGGAGTCAGCTCGCTGGCGACCGCGTCAGCCGCGGCCTCCCTCATGCTGTACTCCGACGCCGACGTCATCTCCGCCTTCCGGGTCCTGACCACCGCCCTGCAAGCCCCTGGCCTGGAGCCGACCGCGGAGGAGATCAACGCCGCGATCTGGGTCCTGTCGGTGATCGCCTCCCTCAACGGCCGCAAGGAGATGTGGGACCCCTACCTCGAGCTGGTGGAGAAGTACCGCGGCAAACTGCCGGAAGGCGTGCTCATCCGCTCCGAGGTCGTATCCAATCCCGCCCTGGTCTCCCCCCAGGCGCTGCACACCTTGGACCAAGAGATCGCAGCCCTGACCACCGAGCTCGACCCCGGGCAGATCATCCGCGTGGGGTATGTGGCCAATGACGTCGACCGCCTTGCCGACCTGCGCGAACCACTGCTGCGCGTGTGGCAGGACGCCGCCCGTACCGGAGCCGTCGCCGCCGTCACCAACGCGCTCATGCTGCTGTGCGCGGAAAGCTACCTCGCCGGACGGTGGGACGACACCCAACGCTTCGCCGAGGAGGGACTGGAGCGCGCCGAATCCTACGGGTACGTCAACTTCGTCTGGTTCCTGCACTACAGCAAAGCACTGGCCGCAGCCGCCCTCGGACAACAGGAAGAAGCCGAGGAGCCCCTGGAGGAAATGCTCGCCTGGTCGATCCCCCGTCAGGCCTTCATCGTGCCGCAGCACGTCTACCGCGTACGAACCCTCGCAGCGATCGGACGCGGCGACTACGAGACCGCGTACACCCAGGCGACCAAGATCAGCCCCCACGGACTGGAACCCGGAACCGCCCGGCAACTACAACTCTTCGTCGCCTACGACCTCGTCGAAGCCGCCGTACGCGAAACGAACTCGGGGCAACCGGCATGTCCCGCAGGCAGGCCGACACGACGGACATACTGCTCACTCCGCAGGAGTTGCAGATCGCCACACTCGCGGCCTCGGGGCTGACCAACAAAGCGATCGGCGAACGGCTGCACCTCTCCGCCCGAACGGTCAGCGGACACCTCTACAACGTCTTTCCGAAACTCGGCGTCACCGCCCGCGCCGGCTTGCGCGACGCACTCACCACCCTTGCAGCGCAGGAGCACCCGTTGCCAGGTGCCATGGTGCGCCAGGATCCCGACGGCCGATAGGCCGTTGAGGCGCTGCCTCGCCCAGGACGCCGAGGGCCGGGCCCGCGACGCCCGCGCAGCAGCCGAGGCACTGGCCGCCGAATGCGGTGATTCCCCGCCAGCGCCCCGCGCCGTGTGAGGCATAACCAAAACGGGGTTCGTTCGCCCGATCGAGTACGCCCCGCACACCCGTACCGCGATATCCTTTTCTCAGAAACGTTCCTTTCCCGGAGCAAGCTGCGGACCGGTGTGACCTTGCCGACCAACTCTTGTTCCCCGGGGTCCGGACGGGCCGCCTACCTACCGGCGCCTTCCGCTCCAGCCCGCCCAGGGGAGCATCAGTGCACCGCCTGCCATACCGGCGGTCACCGTGGCAGCCAGTTCCGCCGCGTCCCGCCACCAGCGTCCGAGCAACAGGTGCATTGCCGCCATGCCGACCGATGCTGTTCCGACCATCAGCAACCCGATCAGCACGACCCTGCGCAATCCTCGCCCCCTCCCAGCCCGCTACCCGTCGGCGCCCTCTCAACGCCGGTACCGGGCGAGGCAGTGTCCAGGCGGGCAGACGCGTCTGCCTACCCGGTGACCTGCGGTTGACGGCGCATCCGTGTGCGGGTGCGGGCGGGGATGCGGAGCACCTTGTGCAGGGAGGTGCCGTGCTCGGCCCACTGGCGGAGTTTGTCGCGGTCGAGCCAGTGGACGTGGTTGATCTCGCCCCAGGTCTTGGCGTCGCGGGTGAAGCCGCCGTTGGTGACGACGAACGCGATGTCGGCGCCGTGCACGGGTCCGGCGGTGCCCTTGACCTCGTACATGGTGCGCGAGACGACCCGGCCGGCGACGGTGGTGTGCTTGCACTGCGCGACGAACACCCGCCCTACCGGGTCCGTGCCGACCGCGTCGGCGGCTTGGTCGCCGCGCTGCCCGACATGCCGAGCAGCGATCCCGTCACGGATCATCAGGTCCCGCACCGCCAACTCGAACCCCGTCGGGTCCAAGGCGTCCAGCTCGGCCAGCGTCAGGCACAGGTCCTTCAGGCGCAGCGCCCGGGCGCGGTGGGCAGCTTGTCGCCGGGCCCACAGCACCAGAGCCACCGCGGCGGCTGCGGCGGCCAGGGCCGGCAGCAAGTACCAGGCCCGCACCAGCGCCCCGAGCGCGGCGCGGACCAGCTGCAGCACGATCAGGAAGCCGAAGAAGCCGGCGATGACGGCGGCGATGCGCTCGTTGCGGTGGCGTGGCGGCGGCGGCAGCAGCGCCCGCCAGCGTGTCCAGCGGCGGTTCACCGGGCGGCGGCCGGCTGGGCGACGGTCGGCGTCGGTGTCGGGGTGCTGTTGGTGTCTGTGCTGGTGCTGAAGCCGCCGTGCAGCGCCCCCCATCCCAGGACGGCTGCGACCGCGAAGCCGATCCACTTGCTGCTGCTCTTCGCCCCACGGGTCGAGTTGTTGACCCAGTGGCCGCGCCGGTAGTGCTTGCCTTCGGGCATGAGGAGTCCCCCTCCACGAGCGGGCCGCCCGGTGCGGCCCGTCTCCCTTTCAGATGTAGCAGCGGCAACCGACAACAACCGGTGGATCATTACTCAAAAGGCCGCATTCGAGCCAGAGCGTGCAAACCGTTCCGGGCCATCGACCTGCGGGCATAGGGCGCCGGACACGAGGCACGGGTAGGGATTGCGCCAGATTTCGGGGCAGGCCGCGACGGCGGCGGCCGGCGGCGATGATCCGCGCGCCGTCCGGGGCGTCCTGGCCGACCGGCACCGTGCCGGTCACGATCCGCGGGCGCTGTGCGAACCCGCCGATCCCATAGAGCAGGATCGAGCGGACCCCGCGGGAGGCGAGGCGGGCGGCTTCGCGGCCGCGCTCATCGCCGTGCAGTTCTGCTTTGCCCCGCAGCAGCGACCAGGCGTCCTTCAGCTTCTTCGACCACGCCTTGAGCGGGTCGCCGGATTGCCACACCAGGCCGTCGAGGATCTCGATCCGCCACGGGGCGATCGGGTTGCGCAGCGCCAGGTTGACCTCCGCTCCCCCGGCCCACGTCACGCACGAGCCGCCGCCCTGCGACGGGTACTCCCACGCCCGGTCCCCGGCCGACGGTGCCGGCAGAATCCCGACGTGCTCCCACCTGTCGGGGACCGTCACCCGCACCTGCCAGTGCGACGGCGCGAACAACGCGTTGACCTTCTCCTTGTCCGACATCGCCGCGAACGTAGCGGCGGTGACCCGACGAGGGGTGCCGACGCCGGAGGCCCAGGCGTGCTTGGCGTAGGCGAAGGTCCGGTCCAGCTCGATCAGGCGCGGCAGCTGCTCGGGCACGTACGGCGGCAGGATCAGCTCCGTGCGGCCCTGCCCGGCCGTGACATGCATGAGGCTGCGGATCTCCTCGGACATCACCGGGTAACCGTCGGCCCACTTCGCACCCGTCTTCGCCGGGATGGTGCGGGTCCACAGGTCACGGCCCGTCTGGGACGGGGAGCCCATCACCGTCACGTCCGACCAGAGGATTTTCAGGGCCTTCCACAGCTCCACGAACGCGTCCCGCACGGTGGCCGGGTCAGCGTCGCCGACCTCGAACCACTCCCCCACCGAGCGGATCTCGGTGTACTGCTCGCCGCGCTGCCACCGGCCGACGGGGTTGCGCGGGCGGACCAGGTGCCCGGCCATCCGGTCCCTGCCCCGCGACGCCTCCACCCTCCAGCCCTCCCCGGGTGGCGCGTTCAGCCACGCAGCGACCGCGTCGCGCAGGAACGGGTAGCGGGCGGCGTCGGCGCGCCACGGGTCACCGGCGGTGATGTAGATCCGCTCCACCGTGGCGGGCAGCACCGCGTACACCGCGGCCGGTGCCTGTGTCTGATGCTGACATGCCAAGAGGAGGGTTTTCGGCGAGACGGACGTTGAGCACGTTGTGGCGCCAGTAGCGAGGGCGGGGAGAGAGTTGGGTAGTGGCCCGGCGGCTCATTTTGAGAGCCGCTGATGGTGAATGTGCCAGCTCGCAAGGCTCCTCCCCCGTGATCTCAAGACTGTCACTCGAACGATCGGGGCCCGCGGCCTCACGGCCAGCCAACTGTTGCGATAACGGCGGCAGCGACCTCGGAAATGGGGAGTGTGGTGGCATCGACGGTGAAGTCATCGACTCCTGCCCCGTCGAGGATCCCGGCCAGTTCACTGGATCTCTTCAGGTGCCAATGCAGCGCTTCAGGCTCGTTCTCGTGGCGGCGGGAGAGTCGCTGGTGGACCACCGGCAGTTCGACCTGGAGCCGACACACCGAAAGACCGATACCGACCGCGTCGCCGCACTGCTTCCGGTCGTCCAAGTCCTCGACCACACCGGCCAGGACCATCCGGACCGCACCAGCGGCGAGGTAGTTGCTGGCGATACTGTGCAGGTTCTGCAGCATCATGCCGAAGTTGAAGCGGTCTCCCGGTGCCGCCGGCCAAGACCGCCTCAGCCAGTCGAGGTCGATAACGGCATTCGGCACCCCGGACTCGGTGAGAAGACCGCCCACTGCCTCTGCCACCGACGTCTTGCCGACGCCGACGGTGCCGTTGATCAGGAGGGCACGGGGTTCCAGAGGACTGTCGGCATACATGCCCGGAACCCTACGGCCTGGCGTGACTGGCGAGCTGTGCAGGTCAAGGGCTTGTCGTTTGGCGCCTATTTTCACAGCTGCCGTGCGTATCGCCCGCCTCAGGATCCGAGCAGGTGGTGAGCTCGGGCACTGCAGCCGAGGCCACGGGGGGGGAGAGCTGCCAGCCGGCAACCTGGCGGTTGTGCTGCTGGGCGGGCTGCGTAGGGTTCCTCGATGTCTTCCACCATGTCTTCCACGACCTATCTTGCGCAAGGGCCACGGGTAGCTATCCGCCACGTCTGTCGCCAAGACTACGAGGAGCTCGAAGGGCTGGCCCGCGAGAGCTCTGAGATGCTGCGGCGCTGGCTGTCGGCTCGAGACTCGTCCTTCGAAGCCTTCGAGACTTACCTCGGTCGGTTCGAGCAATCCACTCACGAAGGCTTCGTAATTTGCTTGCAAGGCACTGGCGCGATCGTTGGCGGTGTCAACATCAACAACATCGTCCGGGGCACGATCCAGAGCGGGACTCTGGGGTATACCGCCTACGCATCCACGACCGGCCACGGTTATATGACCGAAGGGCTCGGACTCGTCATGCAGTTCGCCTTCGGCACGTTGGAGTTGCATCGGCTCGAAGCGAACATCCAACCTGAGAACACGCCGTCGTTGAACCTGGTCAAGCGCCTTCGCTTCGTGCGGGAGGGTTACTCGGCCGACTTTCAATTCATCAACGGGGCGTGGAGAGACCATGAACGTTGGGCCATCACAGCGGAGATGGCCTGATCGGAGCAGGGCTTCGAAGGAGGAGATTCGACGTGCCTTGCCGGCGTTGTGGTGGGCTCACGTCGCTGGTCGAGCTGACGGCTCATGACGGCGGTGAAAGGATCGATGCGGTTCCGCAGATCAGGGGCCCCTCCATGGCGGTGGTGAGGACCAACGCCGGGTTGATCAGTCCCGTGCCGTGCTCGACGCGGATGCGGCGTGAGGAGTGGGCCTTGCGCTGGCATTCGTGGATCTCTTCGTACCAGTGCGGTGCGTTCTTCTTGAACTTGCGGTGTGGCGGTGTCACGACGCGTCCGCCTGCCGCGGGACGCAAGGACCGGGAGAAGTTCATCTCCGGCAAGAACAAGCAGAACGCCGTCAAGTCCATGGTCCTCACCGACGCCGACGGCACACCATTGAGATGGCGCAGCCGCGCGTCGCGAGCAGGGGCCGCACCTCGCCGATGGCGCGGGTGATCGTAGAGCCGTCGACACCGAACCAGCAGGCCAGAACATTGTGAGTAGCACCGTGGCGAAGGTGATGGAGGGTGACCAGCAGTGGTCGATGAAGACCAGCCTGTACTTCGCCCCAGCGCCTACAGCCCAGCCTTGCGACGAAGGCGCGACACCAACGCCAACTGGTGCCGCTCGTGCCACACCGGGCCGATCTCAGCAACGAGTTCAGCAATCACGTCAGGCGACAGCCCTGTGACCCGATGACTCCGGAGGATCGCTGCACGCGCTCGGTTGCCCACCACACGAAACATGATCAACGATCAAGATCCCGACGCGCCAGTCCCAACTATGCACGAGCTCGTCATCTGACTGCGGCGGCCTCCGCCAGCTCGCCCCGGCTCAGCCGCTTCTCACCCATCGCCCCGAGTGCGGTGGGCTATAGGGTCTCGGTCCCCGCCGAGGGGAACCCTGGCCTGCGGCGCCCGCGGGTCAGCCCTTGCTGCTGTGAGACGCCAGGCGGCTGGTGCGCTGCGGCCCAGCGGCCACCGCACAATCTTCGGGAGTCCACACAACCCCCGTCGATCACGCGGTGGCCGTTCCGTTCCTGCCCGGTCCGACGCGAGATCGCGAAGTCGATCCGGAGTGTCAGCAGGTGGAGTTGCCCACGCCGTAAGCCGCTTGTCCGATGCACCGGTAGAGCGCATCACATCGCGATCACCGTGGATCAGGCGGGTTAGCGCTGCAGGGTAAGGACACCCGGCCGGTACGGCAGTTGGTCGTAGGGACCGCCGGCGGTGGGAGACTTGCCCTGGTAGAGGAACTGCAGGTTGCAGGGGTCGATGGTCATGGTCTGGTCGGGGTTGTTGCGGACCAGGTCACCATGGCTGATGTCGTTGGTCCAGGTGGCACCGCTGTTGGCCTTGCCAGCGAAGGGGTTGCTCTCGCTGGTGGCCTGCGGGATCCACGAACCGCTCAGGCTGGAGGCCGTGAACGAGCGGAAGTAGCGCTGCTCACCGGCACCCCGAGCCTCAACGATCATGAGGTACTGGTTCTGGCCCTGGACCTTGTAGACCTGCGGCGCCTCGAACAAGTTCTTCACCGTGTCGCTCATGACCGTCGTGTACGACGAGCCGAAGTTGCCGGGGAAGTTCCCGATCGGCATGCTCGCCCGGTAGATGCTGCCGTTGTCACCGGCGAAGAACAGGTACATGTTCTGGCCGTCGGCGATCAGCGTCTGATCGATCGGGGCGGCGCCCGGGATACCGCCGGTGAACAGCGGCTGCGGCGCGGACCAGCCATTGGGGTTGGTGGGATCGCTCGACGTGCGGTAGATGAAGGGCCACGCACCCCACTGGTACGCCAGCACCCAGATGTTCTTGGGCGCGAAGTAGAACAGCGTGGGCGCCACCGTGGACTGGCTCATCCCGTTCTGGCCGGCCGACGCCATGTCCGACCAGTTCGTGAAGGGACTGAACATCATCGAGCCGTACGACGAACCCGACACGTTCGACGCGTAGACCAGGTGCTTGCCGTTGTACACCACGTTGGTGAAGTCCTTCAGCGCGGCCCACCCGTTCGCCGGCTGCGCCAACGCACCCGTCGACGACCAGCGGTACGTCGACGGAAGAGAACACGGGCTGCCCGTCGGCGGAGGGGTCGACGTCCCGGACGGGCCGGTCCACTTCTGGTTGCTGCCGGACCCGCAGGAGTACAGCTGGATCTTGGTGCCGTTGGCGGTGGCCGCGCCGACGGCGTCGAGGCACAGCCCGGACTGGCCACCGGCGATCGTGCCGTTGGTGTTGATGTTCCACTGCTGGTTGGCGCCGCCGTTGCAGTCCCAGATGACCACCGCGGTGCCGTTGCTGGTGCCCTTGGCCATGGCGTCCAGGCACTTGTTGCCGTAGATCATCAGCTGCTTGCCGGAGGTGTAGGTCCAGCGCTGGTTGGTCTGTCCATTGCAGTCCCACAGCTGTGCCTGGGTGCCGTTGACGGTGGAGGAGCCGTTGATGTCGATACAACGACCGGCGGCGACGCCCTTGATCTCCCCGGTACCGGTCCCGCCGGTCGTCCCGCCCGTGGCGGGACCGGGCGCGGCCTTGAGGGCGTTCATGACTGCGGTGTACGCGGCCTTGGGGTTGCCGTTGTTGTCGAACAGCAGGGGGCTGTCGCCGCTGCGCCAGGAGTCGCTGTCACGGATGCCCCATACCGTGATGCCGGTGCACCGGGCCACGGACAGGCAGGCGTTGACGGTGTTGGCGTAGTTGGCTGGCGATGCCTGGGCGATGTCCAGCTCGGTGATCTGGACGTCAACGCCCAGGGCGGCGAAGTTGGACAAGGTGCTCCGGAAGCTGGACGGCGGGCCGCCGGTCCCGAAGTGGCTCTGGAACCCGACGCAGTCGATCGGCACGCCGCGGGACTTGAAGTCCTTGACCATGCTGTAGACGCCTTGGGTCTTGGCGTCCGACCAGTTCTCGATGTTGTAGTCGTTGTAGCAGAGCTTGGCCGAGGAGTCGGCCGCCCGGGCGGTGCGGAACGCTTCCTCGATGAAGCCGTTGCCCAGCACGTTCTGGAACACCGAGCTGCGGTGCTGGGTGGAGCCGTCGGCGAACGCCTCGTTGACCACGTCCCAGGCGTAGATCTTGCCCTTGTAGTGGGTCATCTCGGTGGTGATGTGGTTGTTCATCACGCTGCGCAGCGTGTTCGCGTCCCGGATGGAGCTGACCCAGGTCGGGAGCTGTGAGTGCCAGACCGTGGTGTGGCCGCGCATGCGCTGGCCGTGTGCCGTGGCGTGGTTGACGATCTGGTCGGCGGGGCCGAAGGTGAAATTGCCGCGGGACGGTTCGATGGCGTCCCACTTCATCTCGTTCTCCGGGGTGATCATGTTGAACTCCCGGTCCGCGATCGCGGCGTACGTCGAGTCGCCGAGCCTGCCAGCGGCCACAGCGGTGCCGAAATACCTGCCCGAGGGCGCCGCCTGCGTACCCAGGGTTGCGGCTCCGGCGGAGGGGAGGAGCGTCACGACACCGGCCACCACCGCCGCGGCCGACAGTCCTATCGTCCATGTCCGGCGACGCCTGCCGAGCCTGTGCAGGCCCTTCATGATTCTCCTCGGGGGTCGCGGGTCACTCTGGGTGCCGTGATCGTGCGCGCATCGGCCGGTACGGCCTGATCCGCCGCGGGGTGGGTGCGGTGCAGGACGTGAGGTCGTTCCTGTGGACCGGTCGCCCGGGGTTCATGGATGTGTCGCGTCATTGGAGCGGCTTTCTTCAGGGGATACGTCAACGGGGGAAGTCGGGGAACCTGCCACGCCGGCACGTCGCGGTGAGCGGCGGGAAAGACACCCCACGAAGTGGAGGCCTCCGAACTCGCGGTCTCGTAACAGAAAAGACGCGCCGTCCGAACGATTGCTCAGTGATGCATCTCGCAGACAAAAAGCGTTATGCCAAGCCCCACGGTCTGGTCGTCCCTGTGGAAAGGGCGCGCCGTCCTGATCATCAGTGAAGGTCTTTGGAGTGGTTACGGTGGCGGTGGCGGTGATCAGACTTCAGACCCGTCACGGCGAGGCAGCCGTCGATGAATGCGGATCGAAGCTGGCGTTCGGGGCAGCACTCGGCTCACCGCCGATGTAAGAACGGCGTGGTGCAGGATCACCAGCCGTCACAGCACTACTCGGTCCAACATGCTCAGGGAGCGGCTCTCAAGCCCAGGCCCTGCGGACGATGAAAGAAGCCTGGCCGGCGAAGGCCTGAGTGCCGTCGGAGCCATCGAGCCAGATGCCACCGTCGCGGTGGCGGAGGACCGATCCGGGATAGTTGTGCGCGTGCAGGGTTACCGCCCCGGCGACCGCTCCGGGGCGCGGACAGAAGGTGGCGTCTTCACGGAGCAGTTCGCTGCCGTCGTTGGTGCTCAGCCGTAGCCGCAGGTCACGATGGCGCAGATAGCGGCCGTCGGCGGCGCGGAAGGTGACGCACCGTGTGTCGGCCAGCCCCCGGATGACTGAGAAGGTGACTCGCTGCCGTGTCTGCGCGCTGCTGGCCGCGGAGACTCGGCCGAGCGTCGCGAAGTCTCCGGCATACGTGAGGTACAGGGCGGGCTCGTCCACGGACTCCAGCGACTGTGCGCCCGGCGGGACAGTGCCCGCGACGGCGGACGGACTCACCGGGGACGGTCCGGCCGACGCGGTGGTGCGCGACGGGATCGGCGTGGGATTGCCGACCGTGGGCGCGGCGTTGACGCCAGGCACCCGATGCGCCGGTTCGGGCCAGGTCGCGTAGGTGGCGGTCCCGGCGATGAGCACCGCGCCGGTGGCAAGGCCCACCAGCTGATGAGCGGTCACCGCGTGGAGTTTGCCGATCAGCGAGCTGTGCAGACTGCCTCCCCCCGTCGCCGTGCCGACGGCGACCTGTGCCGTGACCTGCCCGGCGGCGCTCACGGCCGTTCCCGACAACAGGCCCTTGGCGGCCAGCGCGGCGATGAGCCCGGCCGGGACCGCCAGCTGCGCGAGACTGAAGAGCAGTAGTTCGGCCGGAACCCGATCTGTCGTCGACGCCGCGCAGACCAGGCATCCGCGGGTGTGCCGCGCGATCCGCTTGCGCCACACCGAAGTACGGAGACCGTCCCAGCCCACGACGGTCTCGTCCAACTGCGGACAGCGCGGGTCTGCCTCCAGGGCGGCGACGATCGTCCGGCACAGTTCCAGCTGCTCGCGCATGCGTTGCAGACGCACTCCGACGTGGGCGACCGTGAGCCCCGTCGCGGCGGCGATGTCGTCACGGCTCAGCGAGCCGGAGCCTTCCTGCCACCACAGCGACAGCAGCACCCGATGGTCCGGGTCGAGCCACCGGCCGGCGTGGACAACCTGACGGCGCTCGTCCGACGCATGCAGACGCAGGATCGTCACGTCCCCCGGTTCGGCGCCGGCATCCGGTATCTGGCGTGCCTCGTCAATGACCGCGGTCCGGCGGAAGAAGGCCCGTTGCCGGTTCCGATGAGTACTGATCTGACGGAGCGTGATCGACACCAGCCAGGACCGGAAGCTCTCCGGGGCACGCAGGGCAGGCAGGTCGCGCACCACGCGCAGCAGCGTTTCCTGGACGACGTCGTCGACGTCGGCATGTCCGCTCAGCGCTCGCCCGACAATGTTGTAGAGCAACGGCAGATACGTGGCGATCAGCTCCTCGCGCGCCCGGTCGTCACCGGCTTGCGCCGCGACAACCAGCCCCGCGTGGTCCGCATCCGTGAGTTTCATTGCCACTCCCTCTGGGGAGCGATCCGCTCCGTACGGCGCCACACCTTGGCGTCGGCAAAGGTATCCTCTGCGCCAAAGGCAGGTAAACGGGAGGGCCGCTGGAGCATCAGTTCTCTCGATGCTCCAGCCAGCCAAGGCGCCAACGCTGTCACCGTGGATGAGACGCTGTTCAATCGCCGCTGACTCCGGACTGGCGCGGCAGATGTCTTCCTTGCCCCGCTTGGGTAGGCAGGCGACTGCGGCGAGGGCCTGAGGCGTGCGCGGCTTCAGACGCCCTGGGTGCGTCCGTCCGTTCCGTGCCCTGGGCTGTCCCGGTCCACGACGGCGGCAGATTCTCCTGCAATGGCAGGATGCCCACCGACCGCGGCGCCGACGTGAAAGGCATCGGCCCGCCGGGCTGAGCCGGCGGGCCGATGCCCGATCATGTGTCGTTCCCGGTGGTGGGGCCGGTCGGTCCTCGCCGGTGAGCCGCCGGATCTGGTTCTTCTTGGTGGTCAGGGTGCTGCCGGTGTCACACGTCCACTGGTGGACGCCTGCGCCGCGTGCGGTGGAGATATTGCTGACGTCGACACACTTGCCGCTGTTTCCGGCGACCAGTTGGAAGTCGTGGCTGTTGCCGGGTGCGGTCACCGCGCGGACGCACTCGGCTCGGCCCAGTCCGCCGTCAAGTAACGAGGATCCCGGCCAGCCGATGAAGCACACGACACAGTTGCCGGAGCGAAGATCATCGCGGCTGACGGCGCCCCTCTCGGAGCCATCAAGGGAAACCGTGTCACCTTCGGCGCAGTCGCCTTCACCGCCGGCCACGCCGCAGGCGGCCGTACGGTGCTGACCGCCACCACCACCTCTCGCCCGGCCCGTCCCCGGCCGCGGTCGGCAAACCCACCTCCGCCCCGTCGGCTCCCGCCGCCAAGGCCGGTGACGACATGGCCAGGAACGGCAGCGGCGGCTCAGCGACCGTGTGGACGGCCGCGGGCCTGGCCGCTGCCTTCGCCGTCGCGGCGACGTTGTTCACCGCCACCCGCAGCCGTACGCGTCCCCGTCGCACGGCGCGCCACGGCCGCTGACAGTTGCGCACCGAACGGCCGCAGCACCGCCCTGACAGGGACTGTCCTCAACATTGCGTATGCCCCGGTGTGGCCTGGATGGCGTGAGACGTGGCCTCTGCCGGGAAGGATCACTCACGGGGATCAAGGACGAGCTCCCCGCTACAGCTCGAACATCGTACGAACGGGGCGGAGTGCCTCCGCGTCCGCGACACGCATATCGTGCTTCAGCAACTACGAGCTATGCGTGACCCTTCCGGGCGTTGCGGCCCCCCGTTTCGGAGTCACCGGTGTCGCCGCCCGCCCCGGTCGCAGCGATGCCGGCATCGGATCGGCAACCTTTTCGCCGCCGGCGGCCACTGAGAGGTACATCGTCGACTCGATCAACCGAACGGATGGGCATGAGAACAACGAACCACCGCGCTCCGAAGCCGCGGCGCGGGCGCGGGCCGGCCATCAGCATTGCGTCGGCGCTGATAGCCGTCGGGGTTCTGGCCTGTCTGGCCATCGCGCTTCTCCCTGGGAGCAGGGCCGATGCCGGGCGTCGCGCCGGCGCCTCCGTTGCAGCTGCCCCAGCGAGCGTCCCGTCCGGTTCCGGGTCTTCGGCCGCGGCGGCCGGCGCCACGACCGCATCGGCGCGGCCGCCGGTCACAAGCTCGCCGCCGTCAGCCGGCGGTACCCGGACACCCGCGGCCTCCAGTACCGCGCGAGCGACATCCTTGGCGGGACGGATCAAGCCCGCGGTCAGCTACAAGGGAGTCGCGACCTCCTATGCCGCAGGTGACGGCAATGGTGCCTGCCTGTACGGCCCGTCCAGTGATCTCATGATCGCGGCGATGAACCACACCGACTACGAGTCGGCCAAGGCGTGCGGGGCGTACGTGCTGGTCCGCGCCGCCAACGGGGCCTCCATCACGGTGCGTATCGTCAACGAGTGCCCCCTGCCCTGCGCGCCCGGGCAGCTCGACCTCAGCCAGCAGGCCTTCGTCAAACTCGCCAATCCCTCGCTCGGCCGGATCCCGATCACCTGGACGCTGCTGAGCCCCACCGCGCCCAACACGATCTCCATCCGGTACAAGACCGGGTCCAGCCGCTGGTGGTGCGGCGTCCAGGTGATCGGCCACCGGAACCCGTTGGCGGTGCTTGAGCTCCGCACCGCCAACGGCTGGCGGCAGCTGCCTCGCGCCGACTTCAACTACTTCCTCTCCACCGACGGCAGCGGATGCGGCGGGGCGATCAGGGTCACCGACATCTACGGAGAGCGACTCACCGTTGACGGGATCGCCTTGAAACCGGACGTCGCGCAAGCGACCCGCGTTCAATTCGCCCGGCATTGACCGTATGTCAACCCACCGTCGGGCTGCGGTGACGGGCACTGTTACGCTCCAGCCGGTTGTTAACGCGCACATAGCAGGGAGAGGGCGACCGAGGGAGATGCTCCTCGATGACGCGTCCGCGGAGTTCCACGACTTCTTCGAACGCCACTACGCCGAACTGGCCCGTCTCGCCCACCTCCTGACCGGCCAGACAGACGCGGCCGACGACCTCGCCGCGGATGCCCTGGTCGCCCTGTGGCAAAACTGGGACCGGTTCCGTACGGCACGCCACCCGCTCGCCTACGCTCGCGGCGTGGTGGCCAACCTGGCGCGGGAACGGATCCGAAGTGCAATCCGCGAGCGACGCCGGATCGTGCTGTTCTGGTCCCGCACTCCCGAAGGGGTGGAGCCGCAGGACGTGGCGGCCGTGCTGGACGTCCGTGCGGCACTCGACCGACTGCCGTTCCGCAAGCGAGCGTGCGTGGTGCTGCGCCACGCCTTCGACCTGTCGGAGAAGGACACCGCGATGGCACTGGGCATATCGATCGGCACGGTGAAAAGCCAGACCTCGAAGGGGATGGCCGAACTGGAACGGATCCTTGGCGCACGAGCGGCCGGGGAACTGGCGGCGGGAAGGAGGGCTCGGTGAACGACGAGATCAGCCGACGGCTGCGCGAGGCCGCCGAGGCCCACCAGCCCGACCGCGCGAGGATGCTGGCGCGCACGGAGCGCGGCGCGGCCGGCGCCACCGTCCGGCACCGCTCGCCGTCGATCACGTGGTCATGGCCCAAGGCGGCACTCGCCGGCCTCGCTACCGTCGGCATCCTGGCGTCGGGTGGTTTCGCCGTCGCCGGCATCGTCGGAAAAGCGTCGCCGGCGCAGACCGCCACCGCTCCCGCCGTCCCGACCCCGGCCGGCACTTCCCGTCCGGCGCCGTCGACCCACACCACCACCGGTCCGAGCCCGACCGCCACCCCCGGCAGCTCGCGCCCCACTCCGTCGACCGGCAACCGGATCCAGAACGGCCCGCTGTGGTCGAAGGGCTCGGTGGACCCGCACAGCACCGTGTACTGGACCCAGAGCAACCTCGCTCTCAAGACCACCCGGCCGCTCACCTCACTCACGGTGGAACTGCGCATCGCGCAGACCGGCGGCGTGCGGAACACCGGCAATTGGCGCACGCTGCCGAGCGACGACTTCACCGTCACCGTCCGGGAAGCCGGCGGTGCGCTGGTCTACCGCTGGGTTCTCAAGCCCGGCCGCACCGTGCCGGCCGGGCAGCACGAGTTCGCCGCCCAGTACAACCACACCACCGGCGTGCGCAGCGCCACGGACGACAGCTACCGCGTCGATGGGCGGACCGCGGGCGGCTCCGCCGCGGTCTGGGGAGGATTCGCCCCGGCACATTAGGGTTCGGGGCCGGGGCCCCGCCGCTGCCCCAGCCCCAGCCCCGAATTCCGTGTCAGTTCTGCGCGCTCCACCGCTGGTTCGCTTTCCGCCGGAGGAGTTCCACAGCTGGATCTTGGTTCCGTTGGCGGCACCTGCACCACTGGCGTCAAGGCACAGTCCCGACTGCACCCCTGTGATCGTGCCATCGGACTTGATGTTCCACTGTTGGCTCGCCTGTCCGTTGCAGTCCCAGATCACCACCGCGGTACCGTTACCGGTTCCCTGGCCCGAGGCGTCCAGGCACGTGTTGCCGTAGACCATGAGCTGCTTGCCCACGGTGTAGGCCGTGCGCTTGATCTTCACTCCAGCCTGGCGCCGCACCGAATGGCAGCCTGCCCCCAGTCCGACGCGCCGTCGAACTGCCGGTACGGGTCCCAGACCGTGTACACACCAGCAGCCGCGGAGGCGTCGTCCGAGCCTACTGAGGACGACCCTCCGCAGGCGGCGGCCGTGAACATGACCAACCCGATAGCCAGCGACGCGACGGCGATCCGCCACCGTATGGATGTCTTCCTGGCGTCTGTCCTTGTCGCCCCAGGGCTTCTCCCTTCGAAGAGGCACCGGGCACGGTCGTGGCCACGGCTCCGCCGAAGCCGGAGTGAACCACGCGCAGGCGCCGGCCCCAGCCTGCCTTCAGGAGGTCTTGCCGGTCACGGTGGATCCCGACTTCGTCACGTAGTACGTCACCTTGGCGCCGCTCCAGAAGTGGAAGGTGACCGTCACGCGCGCATCGGCCTTCACCGCGTCGAGGAAGGCAGGAGTGAGACGGATGACCTGCTTCGCGTAGTCGGGCACGAAAGCGGCGTTGAACTGCTGGTACGGCGTCCAGTCGGTCGGGCCGGCGTTTCTGCCGTCGGCGTACGTGGCGCTCATCGTCGCCAGCACGTCCCCGCGGAACTGGGTGGGGATCCGGAACGCATCGGCCGCTCCGGTCGTGGCCGACTGCACCGGGGTGCCGTAGGTGATCACCTGGATCCGCCAGGGCACGCCTTGGGAGAACTCGGCCTGGAGCGTCGCATTGACGCCATCGGCGCGCTGGCCGACCAGCCGGGTGAGTGTGGCCGCCTTCAGGGTGAGCCGGCTACCGGAGAGGGTGTAATCCTTGCCGTTGACCAGCTTGGTGGTGCCCTGCTTGAGAGCCTTGAAGGTGGTGCCGTTCAGGTCCAGGGTGAGCGTGTGGGCCTTGACCGGACCGGACTTCGGCACAAAGACGTTGTCCGAAGCTGCCGTTGCCGAGCGCGTCGCCCAACTCGACTTGATCTGACGGAACAGCCCGGCATCCTTCCACTGGAGACGGCTGCGGTCGAAGAGCGACCCGTTGTCCCACAGGACGGTGGTGACCTTGCTGGTGCGGGACGCGTGGCCGAGCGCCTCGAAGTACTTCAGCATCTCGCCGCGTTCCACACCGCCGGGGCCGTGGTCGTCGCCGAGCAGACCGTACTCGCCGAGGATGACGGGGATGCCTTGGGCGACGAAGGTGTTATGCATCCGCTGGAACGCCTTGTCCAGGTCGCCTTGGGCCATGGCATCGAAGCGGGTGGAGCCTGCGAGGTTCACACTGAACGGCCAGTAGCCGTAATAGTGCACGGTGGCGATCAGTCTCGCGTCGTGCAGAGACTTGATCTCGGTGGCCAGGTTGTTCATCAGCGCCTGGTCGGGCGTGCAGCCTTCGGTGGGCAGCATGAGCAGACGGCTCTTGTTGTTCCCACCCGATGCGCGCACGATCTGGTCGAAGGAGGTGTTCAACTCGTTGAGCAGACCAGCCTTCCGGGTGGCGTCGGCGTTGTCGAATTGGGGCTCGTTGATGCTCTCGAAGACGAGCTTCGCGGGCTCGTTCTTGAAGGCGGCGGAGATCTGGGTCCAGGTGGAGTTGAAGCGGGACAACACCTTGTCGTGATCGGTGGACATGGCCTTCGTCCATTGCCATGAGTCATGATGGACGTCGAGGACCACATAGAGGCCGTCGTCGATCGACCAGTCGATCACCTCCTTGACCCTGCTGATGTACGCCGGGTCGATGGTGTAGTTCGGTGCCGCTCCCTGGTGGTCGCTCCACGTCACGGGGACGCGAATGCTGTTGAAGCCCTGGGCGCGGACCTTGTCCACCAGGGACTTTGAGGTACGGGGCTGGCCCCACGCCGTCTCATTGGGGACGGCGTCGAGACTGTTGCCCAGGTTCCAGCCCGGCTGCATCGCGGCTACGGCCGCCATCGCGTTGGCGGGAACCGGCGCTGCCGCCGCGGACGCCTTGGGCGTGGCGTCGTCTCCGAACGTTCCGAAGACCGTGCCGTACGTGAGCGCGCTCGCGACGACCGCCGCCAGCGGCACCCCCACGGTCAGCCGCAGTCTGCGGCGGCGGTGCTGTGGGGCCTGCTTGTTCTTCATTGCTCATCCGTTCTGGAAGATCGGGCGGTGTCTCCCTGTGAAGTTGCCGCCGACCAACGGGAGGTTGCTGTGTTTCACCATCCAGTTTTCCGTTTCGCTAAAACGTTTCGGGCGCGGAAAAGGCTGGTTGCCCGGCGGAGCCGGGCAACCAGGGCGAGGGGCCGTTCGGTCAGGATGTCGTGCCGGTGACCGAACCACCGGACTTGGTCACGTGGTACGTGACGGTGGCGCCGCTGTAGTAATGGAAGGTCAGCTTCACTGGTGCGTTGTCGTGCAGCGCGGCCAGGAAGGCGGGGGTGAGGATGGTGGTGCCGCCCGGATAGTCGGGCGAGAACGCCTGGTTGAACTCCTGGTACGGGTTCCGGGAGATCGGGCCGGCGTTGCTGCCGTCGGCGTACGTGGCTTCCATACCCGCCAGCGCGTCACCGCGGTACTGCGTGGGAATGGTGAAAACGTCGGCCGTACCAGTGGAGTTGGAGAGCACCGGAGCGTCGTTGGTGACGATGTCGATGCTCCAGGGCAGACCGCGGGAGAACCGCGCCTGGAGCGTCGAGTTGACCCCGTAGGCCCGGTTGCCGGTCAGCCGCGTCAGTGCCGTGGTCGTGGGGGTGAGGCGGCTGCCGGAGACCGTGTAGTCACGTCCCGCCAGGAGCTGGGTGCTGCCTTGCCACAGGCCCCGGAAGGCGGTGCCGTTCAGGTTCAGCGTAAGCGTCTGGGCCGCGATGGGGCTCGACTTCGGTACGTAGACCTTGTCGAAGGATGCGGTTCCCGAACGGGTGGTCCAGCTCGACTTGATCCAGGCGAACAGGGCCGGGTCGCGCCACTGCATGGTGGCACGGTTCAGGTAGGAGAAGGGGTCCCACAGGGCGGTGGTGACACCCGCGGCGCGCGCCGCGTTGTTGACCTCCTCGAAGTACTTCAGCGCCTCACCCCGCTCGACGCGCGGGGGCTGGCGGATGTGCATCAAACCTGGCGGATATTGTCCGGGTTCGAGTCCTGGCTGGAGCTGGACCGGGTGCCGCTGGCGCCGGCCCGAGCCGGGACGGCTCGCGAGCATGAAGGACCGGTGGCCGGGGTCGTGGGTTGAGGCTGGCGGGCAGAGCGTCTTCCCACACGCGGGTGATGGGAGCGGGCGGACGCGGCACGGGCCCGGGGCAGTGACGGGCCCAGCGACGGAGCCCGGAGGATACGCACCGACGGCGGGGCCGGTCCTGCTGCGGATTCGTGCAGTGCGACGGTGGCGCCCGGCAGCGCGTACGGCAGGCCGCGGATGAACGCGTCACCGTCCCAGCGGGTTGTGGCGGTCGTCGCTACGGCGCGGGTGGGTCTCGGCTCCCCCCGGCGGACATCTCCCGCACGCCCTGCCGGCGTTCGCGGTCGAGCGCGTGGCGCAGCCGCTACGGACGGCTCGCTCGGCTTCCCGCGATGCACTGCAATGAGCCACCGCGGCCGGAAGCTGCGTGTTTGATTCCTCGCAAGTCCTTGGGGACTCCGCGGCAGAGTCCTCCACGGGCGTGACCTGTCTCACCCGTTGCCGACTGAAGCTTCGTCAGTTTCCTGTTCAGCGGCGTCGCGCCGGGTTATCTCGGTGAGCCTGGCAGGATCCGTCAACAGACTGTCATTGCGGCCGTCCCCGCGGCGGATACAGGCTGTGACCGTGCTGATGCGACGTGTTGTGGTGGTTGTCTATTCCGGGGTCCAAGCGCTGGACATCGCCGGTCCGATCGAGGTGTTCGACACCCTCAACCGGCTGTTGGCCGAGCCGGGGACGGGCTACCGGATCGAGTGCGTCTCCGCCCACGCTCCTATGGTGTGCACCTCCTCGGGAATGGTGATCCAGGCCGAGCCACTGGACGCTGGCGAAGGCCCGATCGACACCCTTCTGGTCCCCGGTGGCTCGGGGTTGAAGGAGGCGTTGGCGGACCGGGCGCTGATCTCATGGATCGGGCAGGCCGCCGCCCGGTCCCGGCGGGTCGCGTCGGTGTGCGGAGGAGCATTCCTGCTGGCCGAGGCGGGGCTGTTGGACGGGCGGCGCGCCACCACCCACTGGGCGTACTGCGAGGAGATGGCCCGTCGATATCCGCAGGTGACGGTGGATCCGGGACCGATATTCGTCTGGGACGGCCGGTACGTGACCTCCGCCGGGGTGTCCACCGGTATCGACATGGCCCTGGCACTGGTGGAGGCCGATCACGGGGCGGTGATCGCACTGGAGATAGCCCGGTACCTGGTCCTGTTCTTCAAACGGCACGGCGGGCAGCCGCAGTTCAGCGCGATTCTGGACGCTCAGCTGGCCGACCGGGCGCCGGTGCGGGCCGCGCAGGAGTGGGTTCTGTCCGGCCTCGAACGTCGGCTGCCGGTCTCCGAGCTCGCGCAGCGGGCCAACATGAGTCCCCGGAACTTCGCCCGCGTCTTCCTGCGTGAGGTGGGCACGACGCCTGGCCAGTACGTGACGCGGATGCGTATCGCGCGGGCCCGCGAACTGCTCGAGACCACCGATCTGCCGGTAGGCCACGTCGCCCGCCGCTGCGGCTTCCCGAACGCCGAGACCTTCTGCCGCTCGTTCGGCCGTGCGGTGGGGCCCACCCCGGGCGAGTACCGACAGCGATTCCAGGCCATTTCGCCGTCAGGTCTCATGGTCGAGCCGGACCGGGCCGAGAGGAGCGCGGTATGACAGCCCGAGTGCGCCTCGTCGACTACCTTGCCGCGGAGTTGGGCCGGATGGGTGTCACGTACATGTTCGGCGTAGGTGGTGCGAACATCGAGGACCTGTACGAGGCCGTCCATGGCGCGACGGAATCCGTCCGCGGCATCGTGGCGAAGCACGAGTTCTCCGCTGCCACCATGGCCGACGGGTACGCCCGTGCCACAACACGTCTGGGCGTCGTCGCGGCCACCTCGGGCGGCGGTGCGATGAACCTGGTGCCCGGGCTGGCGGAGGCGTACGCCTCTCGGGTTCCGGTGCTGGCGTTGGTGGGGGAACCGCCGACCGTTCTCGCCGGTCGGGGAGCGTTCCAGGACTCCAGCGGTCAGGCGGGCTCCCTCGATGCGCTCGAGCTGTTCGGGTCCGTCACTCGCTTCTGCGCCCGGGTCGTCGAACCGGACTCCATCATCTCATTGTTGGCGCGGGCGGTCGCGGTGGCGCGGACGGATCCCAAGGGGCCGGCGGTGTTGCTTCTGCCCAAGGACGTACAGCAGGCGCTTGTCACGGTTCCCGGGCCGCGCGTGGCGGCGCACACCCCGCCGGCGGCGCTGCCGGAGGCCGCGGCCCTGGACCGTGCGGCGGCCGTGCTGCGGGGCGCGGACCGCGTGTTGCTGATCGCGGGTGAAGGGGTGGCCGCGGCCGGCGCGCGGGCCGAGCTTTGCGAGGTGGCGAGGCGGCTCGGCGCCTGGGTAGCGGTCACCCCGGACGCCAAGGACGTGTACGACAACCACGATCCCCGGTTCGTCGGAGTGGCCGGGGTGATGGGACATCCGAGCGTCGAGGACTGTCTGCGGCGGGCCGAGGCGTGTGTCCTGGTGGGTACCCGGCTGCCGGCAATGGCGCGTGGCGGATTGGACCGGGCGCTGGCAGACACCCCACTGATCTGCGTCGACCCAGAATCGCCGTTCGTGCCGGGCATCGCGCTGCACGGCAGTGTGCGCGACACACTGCGCGCACTGACCCGGCGGCTGGAACCGGCTGCGCGCGCCTGCCCCGCGCACATGGGCCCCACCCGGCTGCCACTGCCGCTGCCACTGCCGCCGGCCAACAGTGGCAGCACGTCCCACGCCGATGCGTTCGCCGCAATAGCTGCGGCGTTGCCGCAGGACGCGCATGTCTTCGTGGATGCCGGCAACACGGGAGCCGGCGCGATCCACCTTCTGCCCGCCCCACGGCATGGCCGCTTCGTGGTCGCGGTCGGCATGGGCGGTATGGGCTACACCTTCGGCGCCGGCATCGGCGCCGCGCTGGCCACCGGGCGGCGCACCTACGTGCTCGCCGGGGACGGGGCGTTCTTCATGCATGGGATGGAAGTGCACACCGCGGTGGAATACGCCGTGCCCGTCACCTTCGTGATCCTCAACAACAACGCGCACGGAATGTGCGTCACGCGCGAGCACCTGTTCCAAGGCGGCGCCCGCGAGGACAACGTGTTCCTCTCGTCCGACATCGCCGCCGGCGTCGGCGCGATGTTCCCGACTCTCGACGTGACCCGGGCCCGCAACGCGGCGCAGCTGCGCCAGGAGCTGCTGCGGAGCAACACCGGCGACGGTCCGGCATTCGTCGCCGTCGATGTCGACCGCCGCGAAATCCCACCGTTCCTTCCCTTCCTGACCGCCCCTGGTGGCAAGCCGAACGACACTGAGGAGACTGCAGATGAACGCGGACCGGTCCATGTTGGCTGATGTCCCCGGACTGATACGGGTGGAGAACACCAGTACCGAGCAGATGGCCGCCCGATGCCTGGAGATGACCCCTGCGGTCCACCAACACCAACAGGTCTACGGGCAGTACTGCACCATCCAGGCTTACGCCGACTGCCCGCCGGAGCAGACCTACGAGTACCTGAGCCAGGGACACCACCTGGAGGAGTGGACCTTCAGCCTGCGCGGCTTCGCGCCGACCGAGACCCCGGGGCTGTGGGCCGGCTGGGACCTGCTGGCGCAGGACACCCGAATCTACTGCACGGTGGTGGCCAACCCCGAGGCCATGACCGTCGACTACCACTGTGCCTGGGACCAGGGCGACAAGCTCTGGATGATCTACCTGATGCGTGTCCTGCCCGCACAGTTGGTGCTCGACAAGCCGGGTTCGGTGATCACCTGGACCAACTGCCGGCACCCGTCCTACGACGACAACCCGCGCCCCGACCTCGCGCCCAGCGCGGACCGGCCATGGGTGGGCGACTACTGGGACCTGTTCTACGCCGGCCACACCGTGGAGATGGCGAACCTCACAGCGATCCTGGAGCACCGGCACCGAGGCGGCCTGCGGGTCAGCGTGGCGCCGGGCAGGACGGTGACCCGGTGACGACGGTGAGCCTCATCGACGTCGCCGGCTACCTGCCCGGTGAGCCGGTTCCCGCCGAGTTCTACACCGGCTACCAGGGCGCGCAGGACACCCTCCGCGACAACCCGATGTTCCGGATCCCGCCAATGCGCCACCACGTGGCCGCCGACGAGACCAACGTCGACATGGTCGAGCGTGCGGTACTTCCGCTGATCGAGCGGCACGGCCGGGACGAGATCCGGTCCGTGGACGTCCTCCTGGTGCACAGTCAACTGCCGGACATGCCGTTCGTGGGGGCCGGCACGGAGGTGGCACGCAGGTTGGGTCTGCATCCCGAGTGGCTGATCGACGTGGCCAACGCCGGCTGCGCGTCCTTCGTCTTCATGCTCGGACTGGCCCGGCAGATCCTCGCCACCACGGATGCCAGGTCCGCTCTGGTCTGCAACGCGCAGAGCGCTGCCGGCCGGCTCTTCACCCGGTCCGAGGTGCGCGGGCTCGCCCAGGCAGCGGTCCCCGGCGACGGGTGCGGCGTGGGATATCTGACAACATCACACGCTGCCCCGCTACTCGGCGTGGAAACCCTGCACGTCGGCGAGTACGCGGGAGACATGACAATGGTGCGGGACGACGGCCGCAGGTACTGGGAACCCGGGCCGTCGGCGTTGCGGATCGGGTTCACCGAGGCCGGCCTCTCGCAGGTGCTGGCCCGCGGCAACCGGCTCGTTCCACAGGTCGTCACCACCCTGTGCGGACGGCTCGGGAAAGCCACGACCGAGATCGACGTGCTGGTGACCAATCAACCCAACCGGACCTTTCTGCGGAACTGGCGGGACGCGCTGGAACTGGCCCCCGACCGGCACCCGGACACCTTCGACCGATGCGGCAACCTGTTCGGAGCCGCCATCCCGGTCACCCTGGACCACGCCATCCGCTCCGGGCACGTCAAGGACGGCAGTCTCGTGGTGCTGGGCGGGTTCGCCCACGCCGGGGACTTCGCCGGAGCCGCTGCGGTCCGGTGGCACGGGCAGGGGTAGCTGATGGTTCCACCCCGGCCCGCGGTCGGCCGCGGCCGGTGTCGGGGCCCTGACGGCTGCCGGCTCGCTCGCAGTTGCTCAGAGCCATCGCCCAGCCAGCCGGGACGGACAGGTTTCCAGCCACTGCGACGGACGCACTTCCGAGACTCATCGGTGTGTCCGCATTCCGCCCTGTCGGCCTCCGAACACGGGCAGGTAGCGTCCCGGACTCCCACGCGGGGGGTCACCGTCGCTCACTTCACCGACCACCGGAAGAGGAAAGAGCCCAAGTGCCCACCACTTCACGCGATCACGCTGGTCGTCCTCGGCGCCTGTTCGCCGTGCTCACCGCGGGAGCTCTCGCCGCCGCCGCGCTGTGCGCGCCCGCACCCGCCGCGGCCGACGGCCCATCGGAACGTCCGGCCGCGATCGTCGCCATGGGCGACAGCCTGACCGCCGGTGAGGGAGGCGGCGCCTACGAGCCGGGCCTGCCGCCGTTCGGCAGTTACTGCCATCGGTCACCCAACGCCCAGGTGCCGCAGGCCAAGCCGGCGGGGCTGGGCGTCGCGGTGAACCTGGCCTGCTCCGGCGCCACCACGGATGACGTCCGTATCGGCGGCACCGGCCGCTACGGCAAACCACCGCAGGCAGAACAGCTCAGGACCGCGGCTCGCACCTACGACATACGCACCATCGTGCTGAACGTCGGTGCCAACGACATCCCCGCAGCCGGATTGACGATCACCTGTGCCAGCGCCTACCTCGTACCGGGGCCGCCGTGCTCCCGCGCGTGGAACACCCTGCTTCCCGGGCGGCTGTCGGCCATGGAACCGCGGATCGAGAAGGACCTGCGCGACATCCGCACCGTGATGCGACAAACGGGCTACGACGACGAAGCCTACGACCTCGTCCTGCAGTCCTACCCTTCGCCCTCCAGCGGGCTCTCCCGCTACTCCAGCGCACAGCGCGGCCTGCAGGGCTGCCCGTTCCAGGACGCTGACTTCGCCTGGGTGCACGACGTGGCGTTCCCGATGCTCTCGCAGTACCTGGAAAGGGCGGCGGCCAACGTGAGCGGCGTACGGTTCCTGGGACTGTCGGCGGCCTTGCAAGGCGGTCAGGTCTGCTCACCCGGCATCACCCACGGCGGTGAGCTCTCGTGGGGCCTGTTCCTGGACGTGTCCGCCCTCAGCCACGGCATCGGCCCCGATCTGGTCTCACAGTCCCTGCACCCCAACGCCGGCGGCTACCGGCAACTCGCCCGGTGTCTGCAGGCATTCGAGCAGTCGCCGGTACGCAGCGCGGAGTGCGAGCGCGGCACGGACGGACAACCGCGTCTCACGGCAACGCGGCGAGCCATCGGTCGATCGCCACTGAGCCGGAACCGCTGATGGAACGGTTTGCTGAGGCCGCCTGGGATCCGCAGGTATCCGCCCGGCCGCATCAACGCAGCTTCCACGTTCCGCTGAGAGCCCTCCGGCGTGCTGGCCCCGCAGTGCTCACGACGGCGCGGGCAGCAGAACTACCACCTAACCGCTTGATCTCGGCGGTCACTTCAGAGGATCCGCACCCGACCGCCAGGTGCGCCTGAGCCGAGCGCAGGGTCAAGGGCAGGGGCACGATGACAGCGTTGGCGCCGTGCCGAGCGAGTATGCGGAGGCCGCCTCATGGCTCTGCCGGCCACCTTCCGCTCGTCCACCGCCGCCGACCGGCCTGTCGTGGTGGCGGGATGCGCCGGTCGGGGCGTTCCATGGTCAGGCCATCGTGAACGTCGCGTGCAGGCGGCGCGTGTGGTCGAGGGGACGGACCGGGCCGGTCAGCGTGAGAGGGACGCTCAGTCGGGTGTCGGTGCTGGATGCGGCGATATGCAGTACCAGCGCGCCGGGTTCGACCAGGCGATGGCCCGCGCGTCCGGTGAAGGATGCCAGGTCGGCGGGAACAGCGACGCGAATGCGCACCAGTTGGCCCGGGGCGAGGGGGACTCGCCGGTATGCGACCAGGCGTTTCACCGGTTGTGCGACCGAAGCCACCGGGTCGTGCAGGTAGATCTGGACGACTTCGGTTCCCTCGCGGTCGCCCGCGTTGGTCAGGCTGAAGTCGAACCGGAACGCGCCGTCGGTACTGGCGCTGCCTTCCACGATGTCGAGTCCGGAGTAGGTGAAGTGGGTGTAGGTAGGTCAAACCATGGCCGAATCCATAGGCCGCAGTCGGATCGGTGCTGGACACCTCACCGGCCTGGGCCAGTCGGGCCGCGAGATAGGTGGAGGGTTGTACTGCGGGGCGACGGGGCACACTGACGGGCAGTTTCCCCGAGGGATTGACCCGTCCGCTGAGCACACCGGCGAGGGCGCGGGAGCCGGCTTCACCGGGGAAGAAGCACTGCACGATGCCGGCCGCCTCTGTCACCGCGCGGCCGAGCGCATAGGGGCGCCCGGCCAGGAGGGTGAGCACGACCGGTGTCCCGGTGTCGAGCACGGCATCGAGCAACTGCTGTTGGACACCACGGAGTTGAAGCAGTTCGACATCACATCCCTCGCCGCTGGTGCCGCGGCCGAAGAGCCCGGCCCGGTCCCCGACGGCTAGTACTGCAACGGTCTTTGCTCTGATGTGTGTGCAGTTTCTGGTGGTGTGTGGCCGCGTCGTTTGTAGTGGCTGATGCGGGCTTGGAATTGTCGTCGTCGGCGCCAGTGTGACCAGTGCAGGATGTGGTCGGTGAGGTGGGCGCGGGGCCGGGTCAGGCGGGTGGTCAGGCGCCGGATTTCGGGGAGGGTCAGGGCGATGAGCTGGGAGGATCCGTTTCTGCTTTCTCTGTGTCGAGCGCGCGGGCGCGCAGGACGGTCAGGCAGGCGTGGGCGGCCATGGCGAGGGTGATGTGGCGGTGCCAGCCGGGGTAGCGGCGGACCTGGTAGTCGTCCAGGCCGCATTCCTGCTTGGCGGTCTGGAAGCACTCCTCGACGG
Source organism: Streptomyces sp. So13.3 (assembly GCF_005860785.2). Classification (NCBI taxonomy): domain Bacteria; kingdom Bacillati; phylum Actinomycetota; class Actinomycetes; order Kitasatosporales; family Streptomycetaceae; genus Streptomyces; species Streptomyces sp. So13.3. The sequence continues at coordinate 195,099 of NZ_CP048835.1, forward strand.
CCCACCGGCTGCTGGCGACGTGGATCAGCTCGTCGAGGGTGGTCTCGGCGGGGCAGTAGGCGATGTAGTAGGAGATCTCCTGCGGTCGGCTGACGCTGCGGCGGGCGATGACCCAGTGCCGGCGGTCCTCGCGGTGCCACGGGCGGACTTCCACTCTGGCCCAGTCGTAGACGCGCGGGGGCCGTGGGCGCCGTTGCCGCAGGAACGGCGTTTCCACTTCTGCCGGGACAGTCCGGGAAACAGGTCGTGAACCGGGTGGTCCATCGCCCATCGGGTCACGACGGTGTCGTGGCGGGTGGTGGCCATGACGTGGAAGACATCAGCCTGCTCGAGTTCGGTCCGCCAGCCTTTGGAGAAGCCGTAGGCGGCGTCCGCGGTCACCCACCGGAAGGGGATCTTCTCGGTGATCGCCCGGCGGACCATGGCCTTGGCGGTCACCACTTTCGTCTCGAAGGCGACCGTGTCCTCGATCCCCGCGGCCCGGCAGCGTTCCCGGTCATCGGTCCATGACGTGGGCAGATACAGGCGGCGGTCGATCAGCGTGCGACCGCGGGCGGCGGCATAGGCGAGGAAGACGCCCACCTGACAATTTTCTGTTCGGCCGGCGGTTCCGGAGTATTGGCGCTGGACTCCGGCCGAGCGGACGCCCTTTTCAGGAACCCGGTGTCGTCCACGATCAGCACCGCTTCCGGGTCGCCGAGATGTTCCACGACGTAGTCGCGGACATCGTCGAGGACTTCGTCGGCGTCCCAGTCGCACCGGTTCAGCAGCCGGTGCATGCGATCGGGGGCCGCGTGGCCGGCCTCCTCCGCGAGCGTCCAGCCGTTCTTCCGCTCGAGCGGAGCGATCAGCCCCTGCATATACGCCAGTGCCGACTCCCGGGGCTCCGACCGGGCGAATCGGTGGACGAACCGCTCGTGCAACTCACCCAGACCCGCCGCCCACGACCTGACATCACCCAGTTCCCCACCCATAGTCAGATCAACGACTGTCCTGGCCACCAGTCACGCCAAACGCCGTTGCAGTACTAGGGCGTGTGTGGGGTTGTGATCTCGTGGGTCCCCGGGCGGTAGGGGCGGGGGCTTTGGGGTAGAACGGTGGGGTGTCTCGACCTCAACTTTCGGATGCTGAGTGGGAGTTCGTCTCTCCGTTCCTGCCGGTCGGTGAGTACGGGCCGTACCCGGAGAACCTGCGGGCGCACTTCGAGGGCGTCGTGTGGCGGTTCAGGAACGGGGCGAAATGGCGGGAGTTGCCCGAACGGTTCGGGCACTGGTCGACCGTTTACGGCCGGTTTCGACAGTGGCGGGATGCCGGGGTGTTCACCGCGGTGTTCCAGGGTGCGATCGCCGAGGCGGCGAAGCGGGGCTTGGTGGACTTGTCGCTGGTCAGCGTGGACTCGACTACGGTCCGGGCCCATCACGATGCTGCCGGGATGATCGTGGAGCCCGAGATCCTGGACGCGTTGGAGAAGGCCGCCGCAGAAAAAGGGGCACCAGCCAGGAACAAGACGGACAACCGGACCCGGAGCGGGAGGAACGACGACGGGTGAGGCGTCGCCGCAAGGCCCGGCTCGCCGCCGCTGACCTGGGGCGTTCCCGCGGCGGACTGACCACCAAGACGCACCTGTCCTGCGTGCCGCAGTGCCTGCCCCTCTCCCTCAAGATCACCGCGGGGGGCAAGCCGGGGACAGTCCGCAGTTCATCCCCGTCCTGAACAAGATCCGCGTCCCCGGCCCAGTCGGTCGACCCCGCACCCGGCCCGACGCAGTCGCGGGCGACAAGGCGTACTCGTCCCGCAAGAACCGTTCCCACCTGCGTAAACGTCGGATCAAAGCGGTCATCCCCGAGAAGAAGGATCAGGCCGCCCACCGCAAGAACCGCGGCTCACGCGGCGGGCGGCCCGTCACCTGGGACAAGCAGCTGTACAAGCTCCGCAACAGCGTCGAACGCACCATCAACAAGATCAAGGACTGGCGCGGCCTCGCCGTCCGCTACGACAAAAAACCCGAAAGCTACCAGGCCGGACTCGAATTATGTGCCGGCCTCCTCTGGATCCGACACCTCGAATCACAGCCTTGATCACAACCCCACACACGCCCTAGAAGCGACGGATTCGCATTAAGGTGGATGGTATGAGCCCCCAGCCCATGACCCGCCCCGGCGGGCGCAGCGCCCGCGTACAGCAGTCCGTCCACACCGCGGTGCGTGACCTCGTCAGCGAGGTGGGCCGCGAAGGGCTGACCGTCCCGATGGTGGCCACCCGGGCCGGCGTGACGCCCTCCACGATCTACCGCCGCTGGGGCGACCTGCAAGAACTCCTGTCCGACGTCGCTGTCGAACGGCTGCGCCCGGAAACCGACCCCGCCGACCTGGGCAGCCTTCGCGCCGACCTCGACGCCTGGGCCGAGCAGTTCCTCGACGAAATGGCATCTCCCCCCGGACGCGCCTACATCCGGGACGCCCTGCTCGGCGACCCCGACGGCAGCAACGCCGGCCGCTGCTCGGTCTACGCCGCCCAGCAGATCGACACCGTCCTCAACCGCGCGGCACTACGCGGGGAACGGGCACCCGATACCGAACTGGTCATCGACCGCATCGTGGCACCGATCATGTACCGCATCCTCTTCCGCCCCGACAACCTCACCACCCACTACGCGCGCGAGCTCGTCACCAACGCCCTCCAACAACCCTGACAAACAGCCCCCGTGCACACCAGCCACAACGACGACCGTCGCCGTCGCTGCGGAGCACCGAGAGGGCTCTCGCACCCGCGCCGGCCCTTCGGCGCCCGCACCGCCCGCACCGGCGGAACCGCCCGCACCGGCGGAACCGAAGTCCGTGGCCCAGGAGTTCTCCACGGCGCCGGCAGAAGTACCCACGAGCGGCAGCGGCCGGACGGCGGCAGGCCGGAGGGGACGCGGCCGGAGCGCAGCAGCCGGCACGGCGGCCGAGGTGCGCGGGCCGAGGTGCAGCTGGCCGGCGGCCGCCCGCGGCGTGCTACAGCCGGGCACAGACGCAAAACGGCGCCGGACAGCCGAGACGGTGGGGCCGTGGGGGCGGCGGAAGCCGAGCTGCGACCGGTGACGGGCGCGGCTGCACCACGAGCACCGACACCTTCAACCGTCACCAGGCTCGGAACCGACGCGGCGGGCCATATCGACGCCCTCGCCGCCACCTTCGTCCAGCACGGCGAAGGCCGCCCCCCACCTTCCACGGCACGATCCACCACTACGCCTGACCGGCGCGGCCCGATACACAGCGAGGCCGGCCGGACGGTCGTGCGGCAGACCCCGCTTCCGCGTCACCCGGGCGCCGACCTGACGCAGGATGAAACATCCGCCGTCGGCTGGGACGTCATAAGAGCAACGGGGTGCCGCACCCCGAGCCTGGGGGGTTACGACGTGGCTGTCGGCATACAAGTCCGAACTCTGCTCATCGGCGCGGTATCCGCGCTCGTCATCGGCGGGGGGCTACCCGCGACCGCCGCAGCGGCCCCCGCCGCCGCGCCGCGCTGGAGCGCGGCCGAACTGCCGGACGGCGACACCGTCCTGAGCGGTTCGATCCGACCTGACGCACACACCACGTGGACGGCCGGCTTCCGGCTCGGCGACGAGGACGGCAGCGGCTCGTTCCACCCCGTCGTCTACACGCACGACGACCGCACCGACGGGCCCTGGACCGCCATGCCGACCGCGCCCGGAGCGCTCGGCCGTGTCAACGCCCTGGCGGCGACCTCGGCCCGCGACGGGTGGCTGGTCGGCGACACCGACCGCGAGGGCGATCCCGTCATGACACAGCACTGGAACGGGCACACCTGGCGCGTCGAACCGGCGCCCGTGCCCCAGGACACGATCAGCGGTGGCCTGCTGGGCGTCGACGCCCTCACGCCGGACAACGTGTGGGCGGCGGGCTGGGCCCAGGTCCTCGACGAACGGATCCCCGACCCGGACGGCGGCCCGACCCAGATCATCGACCATTCCGAGGGCCTCGTCGAACACTGGGACGGACACACCTGGCACCGCGTGCCCCTGCCCAAGCAGTACGCGAACTGGGGCCTCAACGCGATCGCGGCATCCGGCCCGAACGACATCTGGGCCGTCGGCAGCGGCTACGGCGACGACGACCGGCCCGTCGTCCTGCACTACGACGGGCGCTCCTGGACAGCACTGCCGACTCCGCCCTACGGCGGCCTGTACGGCGAGTTCAACGACGTCATCGCCAAGGGCCCGCACGATGTGTGGGCGGTGGGCCGCACCCTCCTGGACGAGGACGACCGCGGCCACGCGCTGACCATGCACTGGAACGGCCGCACATGGACACCCCTGGACCGCCCCGCCGACGCCGGCCCGCTGACGGGCGCGGCCGCCACACGTGACGGCATCGTCGCTGTCGGCATGACCCACGACCGCGAGAACGGCTACGCACTGCGGGTCGCCGGCACCCGTGTGACGTCGCTGGGGTTCCCCGCCGGGACGGACGGGACGGCGTACTCGCCCTGGAAAATCTCCGCCGCCGGACGGGAAGTGACCGTCAGCGGCTCCCTGACCTCACCCAAGGAACAGTTCCCCCGCCCATTGCTGCTCAGCACCCGCCTCTGACACACCCACCCCTGACCCGGCCGCCGTGCCCCCGACGGTCCTGACAACCCGCCGGGGGCACGAGCGCGGGTGCGGGCGACGCGACGGGCGGCGGTCAGCAGGCTAGGGCCGGGCGCGGGCGCCCGGCCCTACCGTCGATGCCGGTCGACGAGGAGCACGGTGCCCTCGCGGAAACGTCCACCCAACTGCCGCACCCCGCACGAAAACCTCGTCACTCACGCCCGTAGGTACGCCCATCGCCGGAAACCCAAGGACCCGTACGGCATGCACCGGCCACCAGGCAGCGAGCAGTTCCAGCACACGGGGCGTTACCGGCCAGGCCGGCGGCCCTCCAGGAGTGGTAGCCGTCGCAACTCCGCTGGCCGTACGGCGGCGCAGTAGCACTGCATGGCCTGCAACTGGTCCAGCCACGGGCCGCTGGGGGCAGGCAGCGCAGCCCGGCCGGGAAGGGGAGCAGGAAGCCGGGAGCACCGTCCGCAGCCTTACACCAGCTGCTTTATCTCGCCCCGCACCCGGTAGAAACCGCCGGATGAGGTGTGCAGCGCGTCCACCACATAGCGGGCGCCGATCTGCCGCATTGAGCGCGGGAACTGAACGTGCCACGTCGGCTCAAAGCCGTCCGAGACGACGTGGACCCGCAGCCGCCCGCCGACCTGCACGCACTCCACGACGATCCCGGTCCCCGGCGCGGGCACCGCGCTCACCGTCGCCACGGTCGCCGCCGGGGTGTAGGTCGGCAGCGCGGCTGCTTCCTTGACATCCCTGGCCACCGGCACCGTGCCGGTCTGCGCCGCCGCGATCGCCGCCGCGCTCGCGTCGATGCAGGCCAGCGAGCCGTCCGTCGTCACGATGTACAGCTTCTCGTCCCGGTACTGCATCGAGAGCGCCGAGCCCCCGCCCGTGCCCAACTTCCACAGCCGGGTGCCGTCCGCGTCGAAACAGTAGACCGAGGAGGCGGAATCGCCCGCGAAGACGTACTGCCCGCCCTGGGACGTGGCGCAGGAGTACACCGCGGTGTCACAGGCGTACGTCGCCTCGATCCGGCCCGTCCCCTTCGACAGTCGCTCCACCACACGCCGCCCCGTGCCCGCGTACACAGCGGTGTCCTCCTGCCACCCGAACAGCACGTTCCCCGTGGTCCGGGTGTGCCACAACTCCCCGCTGCCGTCGGCCGCGTAGGCCGTCACCCCCTGGTTGTGCCCGTGGAAGACCGCACGGTCGTCCGCCCGCACCATCCACGCACTCGAACCCGCCGACTGGCGTGACCACTGGAACTCGTCCTCGTGGTCGATGACGGTCAGACCGCCGTTGCGGTCAGCGACGTTCAGCACGCCCTCGTGGATGTCCAGCCAGAAGATGTCCACGTCGTCGGCGATCTCATAGGCGGCGAAGGGCACCTTCGACGACAGGTCGTACACCTTGCCGTCGTCACACCCCGCATAGATCCAGAAGTCGTCCGCCACCAGGCACTTGACCCCGTCCGGCAACGAGAACCGGGCCAGCACCTCGCCGTCGTGGCCCAAGGTGTAGACATCGCCGCGCTGGTTCCCCACCCAGCAGCGGTCCTCGTCGATATGGATCCCGAAGGCCGAAGCGCCCGTACGGAACCGCCACAGCACCGGCGCCGTCGCCCGCGCCGTGGAGGGCGCCGAGGTCACCTGGCGTCGCGTCACCGCACGCGCGGCGCGCTGCCCCGCCACCGCCGGCGCGTATCCCTTCCGGACCTTCTCGCCTATCTTCTTCGCCGCCGCGGCCTTCGCCTTCTCCGCCGTGGGGAACGTCGAGACCTGGTGCTGTCCGCCCGCGCCGATCCGCCCGTATCGCACGGAAACCGTTGTGCCGTCCACGGTCACCTCGTAGAACTTGTGCGCCCCGCCGTCGTCCTGCGACAGCTCCAAATACGTCGTCACTTCCGCATGCGCAGCCGCCATGGCACACCCCTCCCCCACGGACCGGCCAGTGCGGCCGATCTTCAATGATCTCAACGTAGCCGCCACCACTGACAAGCGGTCACACAAAGTGGTGACCACAGGTCAGGCTCAGCAGTGCGGCGTCGTTGCACACGACGTCGCCGCCGACCGACGCCGATGACCTCGACGATCTGACCCGCTCACCACCGGTGGCTGCCGAGCTGCGCGTCAGCTCTTGGTCGTGAACCTGTGGATGGCGATAGGCGCCATGAGCAGCGTGAGCCCGGCGCTCCAGGCGAGCGTGACCACCAGGCCGTGGGCGATCGGGCCGCCGATCATCAGGCCGCGGGCCGCGTCGGCCAGGCCCGACATCGGGTTGTACGCGGTGAAGGTGCGCAGCCATCCGGACATCGACCGGGTCGGGGCGAAGATGGAGGAGCCGAACTGCAGCGGCATCATGACCAGGAACCCCATGGCTTGCACGGACTGGGCGTTCTTCAGGGTGACGCCCAGCACCAGGAAGATCCACATCATGGCCGAGCCGAACAGGACGGCCAGCCCGACGGCGGCGAAGAGGCCGGCCCAGTTGGTGAACTCGAAACCGACCAGGGCGGCGACGATCATCAGGATGGTGGTGGCGACCAGCATCCGCAGGAGTTCCACCGAAATCTTGGCGATCAGGACGGAGGAGCGCCCGATGGGCATCGTCCGGAAGCGGTCCATGATGCCGTTGTGAAAGTCCTCGTTGAAGCCGGTGCCCACGCCCTGGGCGATGGTCATGCTCATCATGGCAAGCATGCCGGGGATCACATACTGCACGTACTGGTGGTGGCCGCCGCCGAGGGAATGGCCGATGGCGCCGCCGAAGACGTACACGAAGAGCAGGGTGAAGACGACGGGCATCAGGACGGCGTCGAACATCGACTCCGGGTCCTTCTTGATCCACAGCAGGTTGCGCCGGACCAGGGCGCCGGTGTGCCGGAGGCCGGCGCGCAGTCCGATGCGGTCGTCGGCCTCGCCCTGCTGGATGGCGGGAAGGTCTCGGGTGGGGATGGCGGTGCTCATGCGGCGACCTCCTGGTGAGCGGGGGCGGCGTCCTGGGAGATGCCGGTCCGGTGGCCGGTGACGGACAGGAACACCTCGTCCAGGGTGGGTAGTTCGGTGGTGATGTCGGCGAGGGCGACGCCGTGGGCGGCCAGGGTGCCGACGAGCGCGGTGAGCTGCTCGTCGCTCTGCACGGGAACGACGACGGTCCCGGTCTCGCGGTCGAACGCGGTCGCGGCGAGCCCGGTCAGGCCGGCGGCGTCGAGCTCGGTGGCCAGAGAGCTCAAGTGCAGCGGGTCGGCCGGGCGGATGCGCAGGGTGCGGCGGCCGACCTTGGCCTTGAGCTCGGAGACACCGCCGCGGGCGATGATCTTTCCGCGGTCGATCACGGCGAGTTCGGAGGCCAGCTGCTCGGCCTCCTCCATGTACTGGGTGGTGAGCAGAACGGTGACGCCTTCGCCGACCATGCGCCGCACCTCCTTGCGGGTGCGCGGGTCGAGACCGGTGGTCGGCTCGTCCAGGTAGAGGACGGCGGGTCGGCCGATCAGGGAGGCGGCGAGGTCGAGGCGGCGGCGCATGCCGCCGGAGTAGGTGCCGGCGGTGCGCTGGGCTGCCTCGGTGAGGGAGAAGCGCTCCAGGAGCTCGGAGGCGCGGCGCCGGGCGTCGGGCCGGGACAGGTCGAGCAGCCGGCCGATCATGTAGAGGTTCTCGATGCCCGAGAGCTTCTCGTCGACCGAGGCGTACTGGCCGGTGAGCCCGATCGTGCGGCGTAGCTGCCGGGGTTGGCGCAGCACGTCGCAGCCGGCCACGTAGGCGGTGCCGGCGTCCGGCCGGACGAGCGTGGACAGAACGCGGACCAGGGTGGTCTTGCCGGCCCCGTTGGGGCCGAGCACGCCGAGGACGGCGCCGGGGCGAACGTCGAGGTCCACACCGTCGAGCGCTGTGGTCGGGCCGTAGTGCTTGATCAGTCCCCGTACCTTGACGGCGAGGGCGCCGCTGGCGGGAGCTCGGGACGTGGGCATGGCGTGTCAGTTCCTTCCAGGAGGGGGTCGGGACCGGAGGCGAGAGGCGAGCATCCGGTTGCGTACATCGCGTACATCCAACCCATGCGTACAACGTACGCAGCGCGTACGATGAAAGCAAATGGTGAACTGGGAGAAAGCCGGACGACCGGCACGAGCGGCACGCGCTGCGCTGTCCTACGACGCGATCGCCACTGCGGGCATCGAGGTTGCCGACGGCCAGGGGTTCGACGCGGTGACCATGCGCAAGGTCGCCGACCATCTCGGCGCCGGCGCCATGTCGCTCTATCGCTACGTCGACAGCCGCGACGATCTGCTGGACCTGATGGCCGACCGCGTCAGCGCCGAAGCCATCGCTCCCCCGCGCACCGGTGACTGGCGCGCCGATCTGACGGGTGCGGCGCACATCCTCCGCGACGTCACGCTGCGCCATCCCTGGCTGACCCGCCACGCCATCACCGCGGGCGGCTTCGGGCCCAACACCGTCACCATGACGGAGTCCACCCTGACCCTGCTGGACGGCTACGGTCTCGACATCGACGAGATGCTCGACGTCTGGAGGACCCTGGTGGCCTTCGTCCAGGGGTACGCCTCGGCGGAGGCCCAACGTCTGGAGGCGCACCGGCGCCGTGCCGAGCAGCCCGCAGCGGACGGGGACGAGACCGGACCGTCCTACCTCGACACCGTCGCCGCCTCCGGCCGGTACCCACTGGCCTCCCGGGCGCTGCTGGGTCCGAAACGCCCCGTCGACCCCCAGCAGACCTTTGACCGACGCCTGGGCTACCTTCTCGACGGTCTCGCCCACACCTTCTTCGCGGGCCCTCGCTAGGACCGCCACCGGCCGGCGACCGACCGGCCGGCACGTCCGTGCTTGCCCTCAGGCGCGTCCTGCCGCCCGGACGGCGCGCTCGGTGCGCACCATCAGTTCGTCGCGGCGCAGGACGCTGTGCAGACCGGTGGCGTCGAGGAGTTGGTCGAGCGCCGTCAAGTCGTCGTCCGCTGGTGCCTCGGCGACGCTGCCGCGCAGGCGGCGCAGGTGAAGCGCAATGCGAGCGTCGGCAGATGACACGGATCGGCCGATGCAGGAGCTTGATGGGCAACCCGGCGCGACCTGTGGTCCATGAGCGGCGAGCGGCGCCGTCGGTATCCTGACAGGCGCCGTGCCCACCTGGGCCGCCTGGGACCTGATCACCTCCGGGGCATGGCGCTGCAGCGGCGATGCTGCGCGCCTTCCCCCTGGCTGTACCTATAAGGACCTGGAAGCCTCCAACGTCGGTGGCATGTTCGTCCCTCGTCGCCGGATTCCTTTACGCCCTCCTCGTCCTCCTGATCTACGTCCTCATCCCCGCAGCCCGCGGCATCCGCCTGCGCCGCCGGCTCATCGCCGCACTCCTGCCCGCAGCGCAGCCGGCAATGATCGTGGTCGCCGCCATCGCCATCGCCATCGCAGGATGAGCGGCACACACGCAAGCCCAGCGCTGCGGCACTCCCCCGTTGACGGGATCCACCCAACTGGCCGCCGCGCCCGCCCCGGGAACGAGATGAGGTGCTGGGTAGCCCCGGGGCGCGGGTGACCAGAGGCCCGGCCCTGAGGCCAGTCCATTTCGGTCGCGGGATACCGGATCGGCGAAGGGCAGGGCCCAGTGCAACAGAACGGGTCGGTCACGACGTTCTTCGGTGGAGCCGTCACGAAGTGCGGCCGGGGAGGGGAACAGTGATGAGACCCATGGAGGGCTCCTTTGAGGAGTACGTGCAGGCACGTGGTCCGGCCCTGCTCCGGCTTGCCTTTCTGCTGTGCTCGGATCGGCATCTGGCCGAGGACCTCACGCAGGACGTACTGATTCGGGTGTACCGGCAGTGGCGGCGCATCAGCGGCCTCGGTCATCCCGACGCCTACGTCAAACGGATGCTGGTCAACGAACATCTGAGCTGGCGCCGGCGCAGATCCAACGGTGAACTGCCTACCGCCGAAATGTCGTCCCCTGCGGAGCAGGGGGATGCCGCAGACACGGTGGTGCGGCGCCACGCCGCCGTGCACCTGCTAGCCGGACTACCGAAGCGGCAGCGCGCGGTTCTGGTGCTGCGCTTCTACGAGGACCTGACCGACCAGCAGATCGCCGAGGTGCTGCGCTGCTCTCCCGCGACGGTGCGCAGCCAAGCCTCCCGCGCTTTGGCGACGCTGCGCACCTCCCGCGGGCTCACCAGACAGGACGTATGAGAGTGAGGGACGAGAGCATGAACGACGAGCAACTGGGCGCCTTGGTGAGTGGGTCGCTTCGAGCACAGGCGGCAGACGCCCCCGGCGGGGCGCACTTGCTGCAGGCCGTGACCACGGGCGTACGGCGCAAGGCAGTGATCCGCCGGCGGTGGGTCGTCTCCTCAAGCGCAGCGATCGCGCTGGCAGCGGTGTCGCTGGGGCTCGGGCTGTGGTCCTCGGCCCGGCCGGGGGACGGCACCCAGCAGGCCGCCGCGCCCAGCCTGCGGCCCTCCTCCTTCCACCATTTGCAACTGGAGGTCCCGGCGAGCTGGGCGTTGAATCCGGAACCGTGCAGTCCGCACGGCCGGGACCGGGTCATCGACCATCCGGACCTGCTGCAGGTCCCCTGCCTGACGCCGCTCACCGAGGCAACGAGACTGGGACAACAGGTTCTGTTCAGCACAGGCAGAACGTTCTCCACAACCTATCTCGGCCCCGCGGCCACCACCCGCCCCATCACCATCGGCGGAGTGAGCGGAACGCTGTCCTCGAGCACCAACGAACAAACCGGCATGACCGAATTCGCGCTGGCGCTCCCGTCCCTGGACGTGAGCGTGCTGATCGACGTACGGTCCCCCGCCCTGGCTGAAACAATCCTCCACTCCGCCCGCGTCACAGGCCAGTGAACTGACCCCCGCTTCCCTCCGGAACCACAACCACCACCGCACGCGCACCGGACCGGCTCGTGGATACCAGCCGATCCGGTACGCGTGCTCGGCGGACAGCATGTGCGTCAAGCCCAGGGCCGGGCCGACCCTGCCGCTGCCGCTGCCCAGGACGGTGGCCGGCTCGAGACGGTGCGGTCGAGAGTGCCACGCCGCGCAGCTACGCGAGGCTGCTGCAGCCGTTCCGGAGTCGGCCCTGTCGGTGCTCAGTGGTAGGACAGCCTGATGACCCATAGCTTCGACAGCGCTGAAACCTTCTTCCAGGATGGCTGTCAGCTCCTACGCAATGACGCCGAGAGCAGAGGAACGGTCGAACGGTACTTCGAGGCGGCCGCGCACGCCGATCCAGAAATCGCATGGCGGGTCGCCAGGGAGTGGGCAGCCGTCGCCGACGGGCGCGCGGCTCCCTGGCTGAGACGGGCGATCACCTCGCTACCGACCCGCGCCGGCATCACCGTCGCGCCAGGGACACTGCCCATCGTCACCGAGCACGGCTTCGCCGTGCACCAGATCTGGCGGATCACGGTCGCGGCCGACGACCGCAACCGCGCCGTCGCCGCACTGGAGTCCGCCCGACCCCGCCTGATGCGTACCACTGACAGCGGTCAGGAACTGACTGCCACAGCATTCGAAGCGGCGCTGGCCCACGTGCACTTCTACAGCCCCAACAACGTCACGGTCCACGACAAGCGCACCGGCGACCCCGTCATACAGCTGAACTGCAAGGACGTCATCCTGCCGCTCATGGCCCGCACGGTGATCTGCATCATCACCGACGAGCTGGCCCGCGCGGGAGTCACGGCCTCGCTGTCCACACCAACCGAACCGGCATAGACGAGACACCTCCAACAGGCACTCAACTTGCTTCCTTTCTCTGAACTTGGGGGTCGGTTCGTCCCAAAGCCTCTGATCTGCCGCTCTCTGAAACCAAATCGGTGATGCCAGAGGAATCACAGCGAAATGTTCAGGAGCGAGAGCCCCTCCGCCTGCCGCCTCAGTACTGTGACTTCGCATGACCGACGCCGAGATCGAGATCACCGCCGACCTGGTCCGCGACCTGCTGCAGGAGCAACATCCAGACCTTGCAGGGCTGGCCGTCCGCGAGGTGGCGGGCGGCTGGGGCAACCAAATGTGGCGCCTCGGGGACGAGTTGGCCGTGCGCATGCAGCGCATGGACCCCACCCCGGAGCTCCAGCTCAAGGAGCGACGGTGGCTCCCCGTGCTGGCCCCGCGCCTGCCGCTCCCGGTGCCGATCCCGGTGCGGTTCGGCGAACCGTCCGAGCGCTTCCCCAAGCACTGGACGGTGATGACGTGGGTTCCCGGCGAGCCGCTGGACCACGGCTCGATCAGCCGCGGCGATCACGCGGCCGACACGCTGGCGGGCTTCCTCCGGGCGCTCCATGTGGAGGCGCCCGCCGAGGCGCCGATCGCTACGGACCGCGGTGCCCATCCCAGGAACTGCACGGACGGCTTCGAGAACTTCTTCCAGGCCGTTGCCCCCGACGACATCACTGCCGATATTCGGGCAGTCTGGGAAGACGCCGTTGCTGCCGACGCGTGGGAGGGCCCGCCGGTGTGGGTGCACGGCGACCTGCATCCCGCGAACGTCGTCGTCTCGGACGGAACGCTCTCGGGCATCGTCGATTTCGGTGACATGTTCGCCGGGGATCCGGCGTGGGACCTCGCCGCCGCATGGGTGCTGCTGCCCGCGGGCACGGCCTCACGGTTCTTCGACATGTATGCGCATGCAGACGAGGCGGCGATCCGGCGCGCCCGCGGGCTGGCCGCTTTGAAGAGCCTCTTCCTGATGGTCATGGGGCAGAACGGAGATCGGGGCATTCCCGGTGGCAAGCCGAATTGGGGACCTGTAGGCCGGGCGGCACTTGATCGCGTTCTGGAGGGTGTTTGATGTGCGCTTCTTTGAACTTGTTCTCGATCTTGACTACCTGCAGCAACGCTGGGACGAGGGCGAACACAACGCCAAGATCCTCCACCAGGAACTCGTCGGCAAGGGCTACCTGAGGCACTACCAGCGCGTGAAGATGGCTCTCGCACCCCTCAGGCGTGGCCCTACCCCTGAACGAGCCCGCGAACGACCGCCGTCCCCACGCGAAGCCGCACGCTGGATCATCACCGCCCCCGACCGGCACGGCCCGCAGACCGCCGAGCGTCTGCGCCGGCCGCTCGAACACTGCCCGGAGCTCAAGCGCACCCACGACCTGGTCCGCGAGTTCGCCGCCAGGCTCGACACCCGCGATGCCACCCCTCTACCGGACTGGCTCAGCTGGCTCAGACGACTCACCAACAGCGGACTGACGCCCCTCGCCCGCATCGCTACCGCCCTGCGCGAAGACCAACTGCGGTCGCCCAGGGCATCACCACGCCTCACAACCCCGGAGTCGACGAGGGCCGAATCACCGACGTGGAGCTTCAAAAGCGCATCATGGGAAGCCGTGCCGGCATCCCGCTCCTGCGTCATCAGGTCGTACTGATCGCCCACCTTCGCCGCCGCTACATGTGCTGAGGCTCTCCAACCTGACGCGGCGCGAGGCCTCCCGCCGGCTCAACCACGGCCACCACTTCGACGACTACCTCCTGCACGCTCCCATCACCGACCAGCACCCGAGCCCTAATCCGCACCACTCTGTCCCGCCTGTACCGCCCCGGAGGCACGTTCTACTTCTCCAACATCGCGACCCCGAACCCTACGCCGCCCTGATGACCCACGTCGGCCGCTGGAACCTCGTCGAACGCACCCCCGCCGACATCGAGGCCGACGTCCGTGCCGCCGCGCCGCCGGGAACCGTCGCCGGACTGGACATCACCGCCGATGCCACTGGCGGCCTGACGCTTTTCGTGTCGGTGCGGCGCGCTGACGAGCCGGGGTGATCCCCGCAGTCGGCTTCGTGTCCGTCGCCGACGCAGCCTCGATCGTCAGTCGAGGCCCTCGATGATGCGGAAGTCGCGCTCGACGCCGTCAGCAAGTACGGCCAGCGCCTCCTGGTAGGCCGCACTCGCGCGTGCGGCGACCGCCTGTTCGAAGCTGTCGAACTCGATCAGGATGGTGCGCTCGGCGATTCCGGCGTCGTGTGCGACGACCCGGCTGCCGCGGGAGAGCAGCCGCCCGCCCGCGGCCCTGACGGCTGGACCGGCCAGCTCGTCGTAGGCAGCAAGCCTCTTAGGATCTGCGATGGTGCGGTAGACGCTGACCCAGTAGCCCTTGGCCACGGTACCTCCTGTGTTCGGAATTGATGACCGGAAGCATGCTCAGATCCATGGCCGGCGCGCTGTGGGTCAGCGAGCCGACGGAGACGGCGTCGAAGTCGGACGGCTTCAATCCTCAGCTTCCGGTTCGACTCGACCGGCCCAGGCCGGGCACACCGACTGGGGCTGTGATCGGATTGGTCTCGGGTGAGCGTCGGCGGGCGAGGGCGAGGCTGGCCATCGTCGTGATCGCCATCGCGGCGACGCCGACCAGCGCCGCGGTCGTGTAGGCGTCGTCGTTCGGGAAGAGGCGGCCCGTGGCGGTGCCGGCGGCCAGGACCAGACCGCCGATGGCGCTGCCCAGGGAGTACCCGACGCTGCGGACGACGTAGTTGAAGCTCATGGCGCTCGACGTCTCGCTCGTGGGGGTGACGGCCAGGATGACGCCGGGCATGGCGGCCGAGAAGCTGCCGACGCCGAAGCCCAGCACGCCCATGGCCGCGAGCAGTTCGGCCAGGTTGGACCGGGCGGTGGCGAACAGGACGAACCCGCCGCCGACGATGGCGGCGCTGCCGGCCAGGAGCAGGGGGCCGTCGATCCGTTCGCGGACCCGCGGCGTGAGCTTGCCGGCGACGAACCCCAGCACGGAGAACGGGATGAGGACCAGCCCCGCCACGAAGGTGGTCAGTCCGAAGCCGTAGCCGGCGCTGTGCGGCGTCTGCGCGTAGCGGGTGATGAGCGTGAGCAGGAGGTACATGCCGCTCCCGCCGACGAACATGACGATGTTCGCCCCGGCGACCGCCGGGTGCCGTACGGCCCGGACGTCGACCAGGGGCGTCTTGGTTCGCAGTTCGGAAACGGTCCAGACGCAGAGCAGGAGTACGGCGGCGATAGCAAGGGTCACCGCCACGGCGAGGTGTCGGCTCCACAGGCTCCTCTCGCCGGCCAGGAACAGGACGAGGAGCAGTCCACCCGCCAGGACGAGCGCACCGGCCACGTTCACGTGAGCGGAGCGGCCTTCGGGAGCTGCGGGCATGGAGCGCCACGCGGTCACGAAGGCGATGGCGGTGACGAGCAGGCCGAGGCCGTAGGCGGCCCGCAGTCCGCCGAACTCGGCGAGCAGCGCGGCCAGCGGGTAGCCGACGCCGGCTCCGATGATGGAGACCACTGAGATCAGGGCGATCGTGGCCGCGCTTCGCTCCTCGGGAAGATGGTCGCGGGCCACGCCCATCATCAGCGCCGTGAGACCGAGTCCGACGCCTTGGGCCGCTCTGCCCACGAGCAGCCAGGCGAACGGCAGCGGCAGCGGCAGCACGGTGAGCGCGCTGCCGACGACGACGATCGCCAGCGTGGCGAGAATCGTGGCCCGCCGGTGCGGACCGGCGCCGAGCCGGCCGAGGACGGGTGTGGCGACGGCGCCGCTGAGCAGGGCGATGGTCAGCGTCCACTGCGCGCTGTCGAGGGAGACGTGGAACGTGGTCGCCACGCTGGTGATGAGCGGCGTCCCGAGGCTGGCGACCGCCGCCACGACCAGGGCGATGAACACCAGGGCGGGGACCAGCAGACGTGCCTCGGAAGGTATCAGGGCAGTACTCATGGGCTGGTCATGAGCCTGGGCCTCGGTCACCGGTCCGACTCCTCTCGGGCGTAGCTTTCGAGCTCCGCCAGATGCAGCAGCGCCGGAAGGGCTGCTGTCAAGGCCTCGACCTCGTCACCGGTGAGTTCGTCGACCAACCGCGCGTACGCGTCGACGCCCGCCTGGCGTCGCGTCCGGACGTACGACGCGCCGGCCTCGGTCAGGCACACCAGCGTGACCCGCTTGTCGGACGGATCGCCCTTCCGCTCGACCAGCCCGGATTCCTCCATCACCCGGACCAGGACGGTCATCGCGGGCTGGGTGACGCCCTCGGCCACCGCCAGATCGGTGATCCGTCGCGGGCCGGTCTTGTCCAGGGTGGCCAAGGTGGCGGCGGACGTCAGGCTCATGTCGCGGGGAAGGCGTCTCACTGCCCTGGTGGCCAGACCGTAGAGGGCTGACCCGATGGCATCGGAAGCGCCGTGCGCGGCGTCTCGGCGACTCATGCCTGAAGCATAGCAGCTTTATATGAATCCTTTATGCATCTCCCGATCGGGTTTCGGCGATACTCGACTCACAACGCGTTCGCGTCAAGGTTGACTCTGACGTCTGCCACGGCTGGCGTGCTCCCCTCGGTGTGGTTGGCGACGGCGCAAAGACGATCTTCGCTACGAAAATCTTGCCAGTGTCAGATACGGGTGTACGCCGACAGTTCAGGCCAGCAACGCCGCCGTGAACCTTTCCCGCTGGGCCGCGAGCCAGGTCTGGAGGCGGTCCCAGCGTTCCCAACCGCCGTGCCCGGCCAGTGCGTGAAGGTAGACGGGGTCACCGTCAGAGACGCGGCCGGCGACGAAGGCCCGGGCCACCTCGGTCGCCTCTTCGATCACTCCGGGCAGCTCGGCTCGGTCGTGGGGAGACATTCCGTAGCCGTCAGCCAGCAGCCGCAGCCGCGCTGGTGCATCCAGGCCGTCGGGATACTTGAGGGCAGCGGAGGTGGGATCCAGCGTCGGGACCCAGTAGCGCGCGGTCATCGCAACGTCCCAGACAGGCCGGCCCGGAGCGGCCAAGTCGAAATCGATCAGTGCGACGGCTCGGCCGTCGCGGAAGACGACGTTCTCCGGGCATACGTCGTTGTGGCACAGCATGGTGCCGCCCAGCGGGTCGGCCAGGTCCCGAGCCCAGTCGGCCGTGGCGTCCAACGGCACCAGCGCGCTCGCCTCGTGCAGGCGTCGGAGCAGACCACCAACCGATCTCAGGGCGGTTGCCGTCATGACCCATCGCGGAAACGGCGGCAAGGCAACGTCGCCGGGGACGAAGGTCAACTCCTCACGGCCCTCGGGGATGAGGCTGATCGGCATCGGACCACCGTCGAACCCGCGTTCCCTCAACGCAATGAGGTAGGCGTGAATGGCCTGCGCATTCCGTGGCGCGGGCCGTTCAACCAGCGCACCCCGGCGGAAAACCGCGCCCGCGTTCGCCATGCCACCGATCAGCGCTTCGCTGTCCACCACTCCCCCGTCCCATTCCCAACGGCGACCTCGCTGTCCCAGGCGGTCGCCCCTCGAAGCAACGCTACGAGGACAGACGAGTCACAGGGACACCTTGGGCACCCACTCGGGCGGCGGGTACCGTCTGCACCGCAGCCGGCGTGCGGTGCCGGGCACCGCGCGGTCCAGGCAGCCGAGCGCTCCGGCGACCCGTCATCGTGCCCTGCGCCGCGCGGCAACTGGCCGACGCGACGTGGGCGTCGGTTCAGCTGGTGGCGGGTGCACCGGTGAGACCCGGTCAGCGGCGGCCGGCGGCCAGGACGACGAGGAACTGACCGCCGCCCGCCTCGATGTCGGCGGTCACCGGCAGCCCCGGCACCAGTCGGGAGAACCGGTCCACCAGCCAATCCGCCGCCTCCTGGGCGTCCCGCTTGGTCGGACAACGACCTACCATCTCGCGGCCGCCCTTGCGCTCCAGCCTCCCGGCAACGGTGATCAGCGGCGCGGGCTCGACCACATACAGGCGCTCCGGCCAGGCGATGACCACCTTGACCGCGCCCTTGCGGCTGTTGCACCCGCGGTGCGCGAGCCGCTCGGCGACCTTGGCCTTCCGGTCGGCAGTCCGGCTGTCGACACTCGGCCCCCGCGGGTCGTTCACCGACTCGTCGGGATCGACCGGTTCGTCACATACCCAGCAGCGCCAGCCATCGCGCTCAGCCACATCATCAAGAAGACTCACCCCAGCAAACTAGCCTGCCCAGCCCCCACCCCACACACCAGGGCGCGCCAGCGCGCTTCAGCACTCTCTCGACCGTCTCCATCCTCACCGGGGACGGCGTCTCGTGTTGAGACGCCGTCCCCCCACATTTCTGATCTCAGCAGCGGCTGTCGAGTGTCGGCGCCGGTGCCGGTGCCGGCGTCAGTGGCTGCGGCTGCGGCGCCTGCCGCGCGTGGCCAGCAGCAGGCCGCCGCCCACTGCCGCGACCGCTCCTGCTGCGAGGAGCGCGGGTCCGGTGTCGGCCGCTCCCGTGTCCGCGAGCTGGTCGCCGGGCGGGGTGGCAGGCGTGGTGCCGCCGGGGCCCGGGCTGGGGGCCGAGATGGTCGGCTTGGCGGTCGGCTGCGCGGCCTTGTCGGAGACGTGGACCACCAGCGCCGTGCTGTTGTCGTTGATGTCCTGCTCCGACGGCGCACGGTCGGAGGTGACGCGTGCCTCCCGGCGTTGTTCCTTGCCGAGTGCCGCGGGGAAGACAGTGAAGCGGAAGGTGAAGGTGATCGATCCGCCAGGCGGTACCGATGTCTTGGGGTTACACATCAGGCCGTGGCCCTCGGTGGCGGTGCCGCAGCTCTTGTCCTGTTTCCCGTAGAGCTCCATCTGTGCCGGGTAGTCGGACGGGCCGCTGGTGATGATGTACGGGACGCCGGCCTCCGCGCCGTGGTTGGTGACGACCAGCTTGGTGGTCACCGGTGTGCTGCCGGGCTGCACCGGGGTGGTGGGGCCGGTCCACTTGACGCTCCAGTCCGCGCCCGGCTTGACCAGCACCACCTGCCGGGCGGTGTTGTCCTCCGGATGGCTGTCGACCGCGTCGCCGATGTCGGCCGACGCGGTGATCGTCAGCTCGGTGCCGACCGGCACATCGTCCGCCACCTGGATGGTCGCTCCCGGCTCACCGGGAGTGCAGGCGATCTCTCGCTGGTTCGCCGACGTCGCCTTGCAGTTCCGGTCCGCGTTGGGGACGAGAGTCATGCCCTTCGGCAGGTGCACCAAGGTGCGGAATGTGTCCAACGTGCCTGACTTCAGGTGGCCGAAAACGTCCAGATCGAACTGCCGGCCGGGCGCAACCTGCGGGTTGTAGAACTGCAGACTGACCGTGGCGTCCACCGGGTCGGCAGCCGCCCGCGCCTCGACCGCCGGACCGGCCGCCAGCAACAGCACCGCCAGCCCGCACCCGGCCAGAAATGCTTGTGTACGCCGTCCCATCGGAACCCCCTTGCCCGTTGACCACAGGGCCCACGCGGCCGTGTGTTCACTGCAAGACACCCCATGGCCAAGGAAAGTTGTACGCGACGCCTCCTTCCCATGCCCACCGGGGGCCCCACCGTGCAATGGCGCGGAGGCAGCTGCCGATGTGACGTCTTTCGTGGCCGCAGCACAGTAGAGAGTGAGCCATCTGGTCATCGGCAGCAGTCACTCGCACGATGCCCAGAAGGCGCGATGGGAAGGGAATTCTGGCGGACGATCCAGATGGGCGATACAAGCCGACCACCGGGCGCCACAGTTGAGGCTGCGCGCGTTCCCCGATCGGGAGCCGGAAGTCGAGGCATAGCGCACGCCAGGAACAGATGATCTCCGCCAGCACAGCCTCCGTGAAGCACCGTCCAGGGGAGATGGCGAAAGGCCGTGGGTTCGCGTTCCCCGAAGGGGGATCGAAGTCGAACTGCATTGATCGGAATGGCTTCCCTCTGTAAGGATGTCGTCCATGACGAACCGACGAAAGGCCGATGGCGCGTAGACCGCCAGGCCAGGTGCGCGCCAAGCTGTCGCGCAGGCTCCGCCCGGAGCATGGCAGGAAGACCGTTTCTGGGGTCTCGGCACGCACACAGAGCGAGATTGCCACGTTCGAGGATTCACATCTGCGGCCGGGGGCCATCGCCGATGCGGTGACGCGATGGATCGGCACCGTTCACGGGCCGGCCCGTGGGCTGAGAGATCCTCAGCTCCGTGGCTGCGGAGTTGAGGCGTGCTGCCCCTCTGACCCTCATCCACGGGAGATGCTGGAGCAGGCGCTGTGCGGACTTCCGCCAGGATCGTCGCGGGAGCTCCGGCGACGCGTGCATCCGCTTGACGAGTTCTACCGTTCCCGCACGATCATGGACTCCTATGGCGATCCGTCTCAGCCATGGTGGATGCGGAGATGCTGAACCTCGTACAGGGGGATGCCACGTAAGCGCCCCTCCGCCGTCCGGCCGGAGTCCGGATCATGCCAGCGGTGCGGCACCAGGCAGGAGTACTGCGAACGGTATGACGCAGCGCTGTGCGTGGTGTGCGACCGGTGGTGTGAAGGCGTCTGCGATGATCCTCATTGCACGTATTGCCGACGACGGCCCGAACGACCAAGCCTTGCCGTGGAACACGTCCCTACAGAGGCCGTCTTGCGTCGGGCGGCCCGGCTGGCCGCCCGACGATCACTCTGGTCCCGGCCGAGCGGGCCGTGAGGAGGCGGTCGGTCTCCTGGTCCGCAAGGCTCCAGGACAACCTTCTGCCGCAGTGATCAGCGCGTCGGGCCGTTGAAGGTCCCGCCCCGGTCCCTCACGTGAACTGGGCCACCGTGACGAGGGAGTAGCCGCGGGCGCTCAGAGCGGAGAGGACCGTGGGCAGTGCGTCCGCGTCCAGGGTGCTGCCGTCGTCCGGGTTGGAGCCCACGTGCATGAGCACGATCTCGCCGGGCCGCAGGTTGGCCAGCACCCTGTTCACGACGGTGGACACGCTCTGGCCGCCGGAGTTGCCCTTCCAACCGAGCGTGTCGACGGTCCAGTTGATCGATGCGTAACCGAGGGCGTTGACGATGGAGAGGGTCCGCGCGTCGCTGGCGCCGAAGGGGAAGCGGAACATCGGCCGCGGATCGTAGGCGGCGCCGGCTTGGACGGCGACCTGGGTGCGCAGGATCTGATCGCGTACGGCGGCGTCGCTGAGGGTCGTCAGGTCGGGGTGGGAGAAGGAGTGGTTGCCGGTCGGGTAGCGCAGCCGGAGCAGCCGGGTGTCCTGGGGGAAGGCGTTGGTCCATGTCCCGGTCAGGAAGAACGTTGCCGGCGCGCAGGCGTTCTGCAGGGCGTTGAGGATCTTGGGCAGGCCGGCGGCGTTGGCCCCGGCGTCGAAGGTCAGTGCAACCACCTTGGCTCCGGTCGGCAGCACGGTCATGTGCCGTCCCGCGAGCGACGCGGCAAGCGGGCGGCCGCCGCGCTCGCGGACGAGGGTGGAGGCGGTGGAAAGGCCGATGTCACAGGCGTTGCCGAAAGCGAACGACACGTTCGCCACGCCGCTGGTGTTGCTGTTGCGCAGATACCAGTTGGCGCCGCGCATCACGCCTGGGGTGAACGTGCCGTTGCCGTCCCAGTCACCGGCCACGGGGCGGTCGCCCGCGCTGCCGTAGGTGAGGGTGGTGTTCGCTATGCCGCTGGTGTTGCTGTTCCTCAGGTACCAGGTGTCGCCCCGCACCACACCCGGAGTGAACGTGCCGTTGCCGTCCCAGTCACCGGCCACCGGGCGGTCGTCCGCACTGCCGTAGGTGAGCGCGATGTCGGCCACACCGCTGGTGTTGCTGTTACGCAGGTACCAGGTGTCGCCCCGCACCACACCCGGAGTGAAGGAGCCGTTGCCGTCCCAATCACCGACGATCGGTATGTCCCCGCGACTGCCATAGGTGAGCGTGATGTCGGCTATGCCGCTGGTGTTGCTGTTGCGCAAGTACCAGGTGTTGCCGGCCACCACGCCCGGTGTCAGAGTGCCGTTGCCGTCCCAGTCACCTGACATCGGCAGGTCCCCGGAAGTGCCGTAGCTGAACGTCGTGGTGGCGGGGTCGCTGCTCAGCGAATCACGCACATACCAGGTGTTGCCCCGCACGATCAGTGGACGGGTCGCGGTCGTAGCAAGTGCCGCCTGCGCGCTCACCTTCAGTCTGCCGGTCGTCCCCCGCGACGCCGCGCCGGGGTCCATGCCGACCGCTGCGGGTACTGCGAACACCGCTGCCAGCGCAAGAGCTATGACACCCGTGCCAGTCCGCATCCCAATCACCTCTCGGGGAAGCGCCCGGCCGCCCGGACCCGGGCGCCCAGGCGCTGCTCTCTCGGATCCGACGGGCGCGGCACGTCCGGACCGTAGGAGCGTGGCTTGTCATCCGTACGGGCGGCCGACCGCCGCCTCGGGTTTCGCTCGGACGCCGACCGTGCTCGGGAACAATCACCGGTACTGACTCCGGAATAGCTAGTGCGGCGCTACTGCAGGCGCACTGGACCCAGAAAGATCAAAATTCGCCTACCTTTCCGCCCCTTCCCCGGCGACGCGGTGGTGTCGCCTGGGCCCGGCCGTCGTCCGGGGCGCCGCACCCTGGTCCTCAGCCGGGACGCCCGCTCCCGCTGGCCGTCACCTGATTAATGTAGTACCCGAGCTGTCGGGTGAGGGGATTCCCATCACGCCATTACCGAGCAAAAGGCGTCACCACCACCGCCACCGCCACCCAACCGCTCTCGCGTATCAAATGTCAGTCCTCATTCATAGGATCACGGAGCATGTCCGCCGACCGTGCATAGAGCAGCCCGGTCAACGCAATCTGTGACGGCCGCACCGGCGGACAGGGTGGGGGGTGCCCGGTGCGGTGCACACGCCACCGTTCGTCACGGTCGCCGAAGGGGCCTACTCACGCGCACCGCACCGCACGTGCGTCCGTCGCACCGCCCACGCAGGGCCGGCTCAGGCAGTGCTGCCGGCCCAGCTCACCGGGTCCAGGCCCCGTCCACGCCCTGGTGTCTCGCCCTCGGCGGGGCTGGCACGGGCCCGTACGGCCCATCGCGGCGCGGACGGCCCCGGCCCGATGGGCCGACACAGGCCCTGCAGCGCTATGACGTCCAGCCCACGCAGAGGCCCGGCGAGTGGGAGGAACGGTACTGGAGCCCGGTCAACGCGCCCGTCCTCGACCACGACGGCAAGGTCGTCCTGATCGTGCACCGGGTGGAAGAGGTCACCCAACTCATCGCGGCCCGTGGCGCACCCGACGGCAGCCGAAGCAGGGTCCTGGAAGGCGAGCTCTACACCCGCGCGAGGGAACTGCAGAAGTCAACGACCGACTACGCCAGGCACACACCCGCGTCACCTGAACTGGAAACGACCACGAGCTGCTGCGGGAAGCCGGATACGAACACACCGAACAGCGAAACGACCCGGCAAAGGCCTGTTGATCAACCGTGGAGCCGAGCAGCGGATGTGTCTGCCTGCCGCGTGGGGTCAAGGCGTGCAGCTCACCAACCCTCCCCCCGATGACCTCACCGAACCCGCAGGAGCAACCAGCGCCCGGCACGCGGGCGTCCAGCTCCAGACGCCTGTTCATGTCCAACTCCAACCGGCCGTAGGTATTCACGTACATCCAGAACAGCCATCGCCGCCGCGCGCACGGCCGGCGGCCTGGGAGGTGGCGGTGGGCTGTCGGCCGTCGACGTCGTAGCCGAAGACGTACGTCATACCGTCCGGGTCAGTGCGGTTGGCTCCGATGCCCAGCACCTGTGTGGCGCCGCGTCGCTTCCGTACCTCTGTCTTCGGGTGCCGGATTTTCGGAGCCACGAAACAGCCGGATCGCGCGGGGCGGCCTTGGGGCGGTGAACCGTCGTATGATCGAAAGGGGTTTCGGCAGAACGGAGACCTTGTGGACGGGCCCGGTTCCGATGCGGTGTTCGCAGGCTCGATTCCCGAGTTCTACGACGACCACCTCGTGCCGCTGATCTTTGAGCCTTACGCCGAGGACCTCGCCCGCCGCGTGGCGGATCTTGTTCCGGCCCAGGTTCTGGAGATCGCTGCCGGCACGGGCGTCGTCACGCGCGCGGCGGCACGAGCGCTGCCCGAGCCTGTGGAATTGGTGGCAACCGATCTGAACCAGGCGATGCTCGATCATGCCGAGGCCGTCGGCGCCACGCGACCGGTGCGGTGGCAGCAGGCCGACGCCATGCGGTTGCCCTTCGCGGCCGCGAGCTTCGATGTGGTCTTCTGCCAGTTCGGCGTGATGTTCTTCCCGGACAAGAGCCGCGCATTCGCCGAGGCTCGACGCGTGTTGCGTCCCGGCGGAACCCTGCTGTTCAACGTATGGGATCGCATCGAGGAGAACGAGTTCGCGGACATCGTCACCAACACACTCGCCGGCGTGTATCCGGACTGCCCTCCGCGCTTCCTGGCACGCACACCACACGGACACTCCGATCTGAACGCCATCTCCGCCGACCTGGCACGTGCGGGCTTCACCGCCGCACCGCGCCACGAGACGATCACCGCGCGCAGCCGCGCGGCGTCGGCGCAGGTGCCGGCAACCGCGTACTGCCAGGGGACACCGTTGCGTGCCGAGATCGAGGAGCGCACCGGCGCAGACCTTGCCGAGGCAACTGCGGCGTGCGCCGCGGCGATCGCGAAACGATGCGGCCCGGGCCCGGTCAACGGCAAAATCCAGGCGCACGTCGTCACCATCGGGAACCTGTGACGGCCCTGACGGCTGATCACGGCGTGCGCGAAACGATGGACAGTGTGTATTCCGACCCGGCGTATTCCTTGGGCCAGGTGATCAGCCCGTCGCGGGAAGGTCCCGACGCGTGGTCGTCCGGTGCTGCCCCGGGGCCTCTTACAACAGCCGGGGCTGTCGGTGGGCGCCTACGGCGGCTGGTGCGCCCGGGCGATCGTTTGGTCCACGCTGACGTCCCAGGTGCTCTGGATCCGCAGCCACAGCACGGACCCAACGCGGCATGAGGCCAGCCCCCTTCATCGGGCCACTTGGAATCGATCGTTAGGCTGGCCTGGTGACTGATGAGCGGGAGCGGGTGCAGCCGTCGGGAGTGTGGGCCACGGCGGTGGGGGTGGCCAGGGTGCGGGCACTGGAGACCGAGCGGGAGAACCCGCTGTTCCGCGACCCACTGGCACAGGCCTTCGCCAGCGCCGGCGCCTTGTGGCTCTCCTCGCCGCCGCTGCCCGATGACGAGGGCGCGCGACGCCGCCGACTGGCCGTGTCGTTCTCCATCGTCATCAGGACGAAGTTCCTCGACGACCTGTTGCAGCAAGCCTCCGCGTCCGGGGTCCGGCAGGTCGTGCTGCTCGGCGCCGGCATGGACAGCCGGGCCTTCCGGATGGACTGGCCCGAGGGCACCCGGCTGTTCGAGGTCGACACCGCCGCGCCACTGGACTTCAAGGCTTCGGTGCTGCGCCAGGAGCGGGCCGTCGCACGCTGCGAGCGGATCACCGTCGCGGTGGATCTGCGTGAGGACTGGCCAGGCGCGCTGGCCGCCGCAGGGCACGACCCAGCCGTGCCGACCGCGTGGATCGCCGAAGGGCTGCTGATCTATCTGCCCGAGGATGCCGTGGAGCTACTGCTGGCCCGGATCAGCACGCAGTCGGCGGCTGGCAGTCGGATGGGGCTGACCTTGGGCTCGCGCGGCGTGATCGAGCGCTTCGGCGCGGACGCCGCGCCGGGATCGGCGGCGTCCATGTGGGTCTCGGAGATGCCCGACGACCCGGTGGGCTGGCTGGCCGCGCACGGCTGGGCGGCCGACAGCCACACCCTGCGCGAGCGCGCTGCCGCCTACGGCCGCCCGATCAGCACCCCGCCGCAGCGCGAGGAGCGGCCCGGCGGACTGATCTCGGCGGTCCGCCGGTAGAGCGCCTCCCCCGTTCCCTGGATGATCGATTCCAAGGGGAGCCTGATGAGGGGAGTTAGCTTCCTGCGCGGTCAGCCTGTCATGCGCACGCTGACCGCCTACGACCACTAGACCCGCCAAGGCGAAGATCAACAGTCACCCTGTGTACGCGACCAAATAGAGCTGACCAGAGCCCTTGTGGGGCCTGGTTCAACTTCCGTGCAGCCGCCGCTCTCCGTCATGCGAGGAGAACTCGCTTGCGAACGAGTTGGAAGCCCGCTCGGCTTCGGGCAACTGGCTGAAGGTGTCCTCCAACGTCGGCGGGCACGCCCGGTGATCGCTGCACAGACGTTGACCCGGAACCGGAAGTCCTGAACAGAGCCGGCAAGTCAGACGTCGGTCGGCAATTGGCCTGGGGGTGTCCGACCAGACGTCGAAGACGAAACGTGTCTCGTCGGGGCCGCCCTCCAACCACCACGTGCTCACTGTGGCGATGTCGTCTGTGACCTCTTCCACCAACCGGGGGTCGCATAGAGCTACCGGTGCAGGGGCAACGCGTTCCACCACCACTAGGACCTCCACCGACTCGTCCGGCCCGGCGCAACCAGCGGCTCGGCGCATCCGTATGGGTGGACAGCGGCAGGCCCGCGGCCAACAGCGAACAACGACCAGACCGCACGCCATAGCCCGCTCACCCGACGCCCTCCGCAGTGCACCTGCACGTCACATGTCCTCTCCGCGATATTCACGTCAACCGGCAGCACCCCGGTGTTCTCCGTCCGTGGAGGAATCGCTGCCTTGACGCCGCATACCGTAGGTGGGGATTCTGGCTCAGACTTGGCTCCGTGCAGGTGCAGCCCGGTGCGCGAGCATTTCGCCCGGACATGCCTGCGCTCTCGAAGGGAACCCAATGATCAAAGTTACGCGGGCGCTCACGGCGATCGTGCTGGCCAGCACCTTCACCATCGGCGGCGCCTCGGCCGCTTCGGCCGGTCAGCAGTCTCCTGCTGGTGCGAACAGCTGGGCTCAGTGCGAGGCCGGCGACTGGTGCATGTGGGACTACGACAACGCGGGCGGGGACATCTACGACGACCAGAACGCGGTGAAGTACAACCCGAATCTGGCGGCCCCGGGCTATGGGTGGAACGACCGGGCCAACTCCGTCGCGAACATGAGCACCAGGTACGTCTGCGTCTTCTGGGACAAGAACCTGGGAGGGAACTACGTGCGCATTGCCCCCAACGGCCGGGTGAACCTCCCCGTCTCATGGAAGAACAAGGTGAGTTCCTACCCCAGCCTGCCCGCCGGCGTCAGTAGTTGTGTCTTCGACTGACAGCACTGCGGATCGGGGGTCCCGCTGCCCGGCTGGTCATACACGGCGGTCGCCGCCGCACGTTCCGCCGACGTCGCCCGCCCTCGTCCAGGAAGAGTCGATCACCGGGCCCAACCCGGGCGCCGGTTGTCCGGGGTGGTCATCCGTGTGCGGGCTCGTCCCTGGAGCGCATCGGAGCTTAATTGACCGCATATGACCGCATATGAGCGCGTTGGAGCTCATTAACCCCCCTTCCACGACCAGCGCCCCTGTCCCGCCGTCCGGAAACCGCCTCGCCGCGGTCGAGGAAGCGGTCCAATGTGGAGTAAGCCGGACAGTTCCGGTGGGGGTGGCGGGCGAGCCAGGGGGACAGACGTGGCACAAACGGCTGCGGCAGGGCCTCCGGTCCTCCGGCTGGTCCCCTGGCAAGTGCGGGCCGGATGGCTACTGCGGGCGCATCGGCTGAGTCATGCCGACCCGGCACTGCGGCGGCTGACCGGCTTCGCCTCCGTCTACCGCGAGGACTGGCAGTACGCAGGAGGCAGCCCAAGCTGCCTGTCACGCTGGGAGAACGGCCTCGTTCCGGTGACCGCCTCGTCCGTCCGCCGTTACGAAGAGGTGCTCGGCCTCCTCCCGTACCGCTTGCTTCTGCCGATCCAGACCATCGCCCGCCACGAGGGGGGTCCCGCCGCGGCAGCGTTCCTCCGCTCTGGCGACGGCTCACCGCCCGCGGGCCGGGACCGGCGCGTCGACTTGCTCCTCGACCGCGTCCTCGATGGTGGAGTGCTCAGCGCGGCCGACTGGGACGAGCTGACCCGGTGGGCCGCCTACGGTGGCGGGCAGGTCTCCCCGAGCCGCATCCGCGAGGCCGTGGTGCAACGGCTGCTGGAGGAGACCCTGGTCTCCGGCGGAGCTTCCTGGATGCGCCGCTTCGAGGCACTGGGCCGGCTGATGGCCGACCCGCAGTGGGGGCCGGAGGCGATCGCCGTGTGCTCCGGTGTTGCGGAGCAAGCCGAGCATGCCGGCTTGATCGAGGCGGTGTGCGCACTGGACGGCAGCCCGCACCCCGATGCCGGACGAGCCGTGCTGCGCCAGCTCACCGATCCCACCACCACCGACAGCTTGTACGGCGCTCTGCTGGCCTCAGCGCGAAAGACCCGCAAACATCACTTCACCCCTGAGCAGACCCGGACGCTCGTGGACGTGGTGGAGGGTGTGCTGACCAGTGGTCCGCGAGCGGCGCACCCGGGGTCCGTCGTGGAGGCTGCTGCAGTGCTCCTGCACCAGTTACCGTTGTCCGCCGCCCACGCCGCGCGGCTCACCGGCGCCGCGGCCGATCGCCACCCCGTCGTCCAGGCCATCGTCGTGCACGGATCGCTGACCGATACGGCCGTGGCATCGATCGTCGTGTCGCGCATCATCGCCCGGCTGGGCGACCATGCGACCGCTGTGCTGGGCGGCATCGTGGACGACCTGCTGCACCACCCCGTGGCGGACGTGCGGCTCTACGCGGCGATGCTGCTGCACGCCAGCCCCTATGGACCAAGGGTCGCCGCCGCCCTGGCCGCAGACCTGCGGCAGACCGCGACCCTGCGCGACGAGGTACGCGCCGTTCCGATGCTCGACGCTCTGCGCGTCCTCGGCGGGCACGGCCAGCGGGACGTGGTCGCCGATCTCACCCTCGCGCGGGGTCTGCCCAAAGAAGTCGTCCTGGCGGCAGTGCACGCGTTGGGGCACATCGGGGGCCGCAGCCCGGAGAGCTACTGGCGCGCCGTCTTCCACCAGCACACCGGATCCGCCACGGACGCCATCGGGCAGACCCGCGTGCTCAAGAGGCTCGTGTACGGCTTCGCCATGGCCGGCGAACTGGACCTGCTCACACGGCTCGTGGAGGAGCAGGCCCAGGCCGCACCCACGCAGCATCTCTCCGGCTGGTGGAGCGGCCTCGCCCGTCACGTACGCGAGAGTGCCCAGCAGTAGGACGTTCCTCGCTGATCGGCTCGCCTGCCAACTGCGAACGGCGGGGACGTCGGCCCCCGTGGCCGGCACGCCCCACCCGCCACTCCTCCGCGCGCGGCAATCGACCAGCACGATCACCTACGTCCCCGCCCCACGATCCGCGACAGGCGCTTGCCGAAGGCCGTCGCCGCAGAGCGGCGTCGCCGCCTCGCTCATCGCCCGGCCCAGGATCCGCAAGCCCGTCTGCGCGGTTGGTCCGGCTTCCGGAGCCTCCCGTGCCGGAGCGGCGCAGGCGACCCCTTTGCCTACGCCGCTCCGCTACACCTACCGGTGGGGCTCCGCCACACCTACCGGTGGATTCGAGTCGCCGGTGAGCCGGTCAGCCAATGGCCGTTCGTGTAGAACTGGCCATAGACGAGCGAACCGTCGGGGAAGTTGTGACCGATGGTCATGGACACCCATGCCGCCCCTGGCACGCAGCGGTTCTGCATCGGCGACTCCCAGTATCCCCCCGTGCCCCAGAAGCGGACCTTGTAGTTGCAGATGGTCGTCTTGCCGCCGACATTGGTGACTTCGACCCACGCGACGTTGAGGCCACTGCCGTAGACGTCGAGGCAGGTGGTGGAGGCGTTCTCCGACCAGGCACAGTTGTTGGTCGACGTGGCACTGGCACTCGGGGACAGGACGGTCATGAACCCGAGAGCCAGTAAGAAGGCCACCACGGTCGAGGCGAGGGTTCGACCCACGGTGCGGGTTGACCGAAGTGCGGGCGAGGTCCGGCATCGTTCACTGAAATCAGCGGGCACAAGCCCTCCTCTGCCGTGAGCGAAGAGCGTGCCGATACGTGGGTGCTTCTTCATGTTCCCTCCGGGGTGGTCGAGTCGATCGGTGTGCCGATCCTTTCTGCCCGAGCACGCCCATGGCGGCGCTGTTGCAGAGCGAAGGCGCGCGTGCAACGGCGCTTGCGCTCGATCACCGGATGCGCTAACCATCGCCGGCGCGGGCGGGAGCAGCACGAGCCGCAACCCCGGCGACAGCTTGATCGGGGAGCAGCAACCAGTTGGGCAGCGGTAGATGCCCATGGGGGCGCGGAAGAACACTTCGCGCTGCGGTCTGTGCGCGGGGCTCCGCATGCTGATGGCCGCGCTGGTGGCGTTGTCGGACCGGTGGGCGTCGGTGCCGACGAGAGTGGGGCCCAGGGCGATGCGGTGGCTGCGAATGGTGCGCATGACAACCCGGTCCGCCCGTGCTGCAAGGTTGTGTCGGAATGGACCCTTTGAGGATAGAAAGCCGCCCCGGTGCGCGGCTCACCGCTACTCTCCGAAGGGGTGGAGGGGGTGGGCTTTTGAGCGATGCAGGTGATGTCATCGATGGGCGCTTCGAGCTGCTGGAGCGGCTCGGCGCCGGCGGAATGGGAACGGTATGGCGCGCCAGGGACATGATCTTGCATCGCCAGGTCGCACTCAAGGAGGTCCTGACGGCAGACCTCCCGGCCACCGACCCTGTTCTGCGCGAGCGGGTCCTGCGCGAGGCGCGCGCGCTGGCACGGCTCAGCCATCCACATGTGGTGACGATTCATCAAGTCGTAGAGGAGGGGCCCTATCCGTGGCTGGTGATGGAGCTGGTGCCAGGACCCTCATTGCAGGAGGTCATCGCCACCGCTCCGCTCCTGCCGCACATCGCGGCCGGGATCGGCCGGAACCTCTTAGCAGCCCTGCGAGCCGCGCACGCGGTGGGCATCCACCACCGGGACGTGAAGCCGGCGAATGTCCTGCTGCGCACGGACGGCCAGGCCGTCCTCACCGATTTCGGTATCGCTGCTGTCCAGGACGCCACGGCCTTGACCCTTACCGGCCACCTCATAGGCACTCCCGAATACATGGCCCCCGAACGGATCCGCGGCGAGGAGGGTAATCCCGCCTCTGACCTGTGGTCGCTGGGCATGCTGCTCTACGTTGCGGTGGAGGGCGTAAGCCCCATGCGACGTCCCAACACTCTGGCCACCCTCGCCGCCGTTCTCGACGAACCGGTGCCACGGCCCCTAAGGGCCGGGCCACTGGGGCCCGTACTGGCCGAACTCCTTTCGAAGGACGCCGGTATGAGGCCTGACGCATCTCGGTTGGATGCGATGCTTGCGGACGCCGTAGCGGCCACGCCGAGCTCGGTGCTGACGCACTCACCGACACAACTCGACTCCCCTCGACCCGTACCCGCAAGCAGGCGGAAGCGGCCCGAAGTCCTGGCCGTCGGAGCCGTCATCGTCATCGCAGCGCTCGTGAGCGTTCTGGTGTTCGCACTGCGGAACGGCGGACCCGAGCGCACTGAAGGTCAGGCGCCGCCTGCCTCCTTGACCACCAGCGCAAGCGCCGCCCCGAACAAGAGCGAAACGCATGCCACGACCACCACGCCGACCCTGCCGACACTGCCGACACTGCCGACAAGCGTCGCAGCGCCGGAGCGCACGACCGACCCGCTACCAACCACTGCGACCGCCGACAACCGTCCGGCCGGCGAGGACTCTGCAGACACCTGGATAGCCCAACTGTGGTCGGAGCCGATAGTTTCGGAGCCGGTTGCCCGTGACCGGCAGCTGACGATCGTGCGCCGCCAGGTCCCGGAGGCCATCGTCTTGCGCAGTGACGACTTCGCCTCGCTCCGGGCGGGCTACTGGGTCGTCTACGCTCCTGGCCCCTACGCGGACGGGAGCGCGGCCGTGGCGTTCTGTGCGGAGCGCGGCCGCACAACGCCGAACCAGTGCGTGGGCCGATACCTCAGCCATCGTGCGGCCGACATCGTCTACATCTGCCGACCCGCCGGAGGCGGCACCACAGCGGGCGCCTGCCGCCGCCCCTGATGCCGCGCGCGCTCGTGCTCACCGCAAGGCGTCGGCTTGGCCAGCGTGGGAAATGGGGTGGAGCGAGCGGCCTCAGCGATCTGTTGGGCCAACTGTCCGGCGAAGTCCCGGCCGGCGCAGCACTCACCCGGAAGGCGGGGTAGGGCCGCGCACGACCGAGTGCAGCAGCACCGCCGGGACACGCGTCCGGTTAGGTCCCTGTCCCAGCGATCCTCGCAGTGCGGTTGATCATCCTCCGGACACCTCAATCCGGGAAGTCTGCCAGAGCCCGCCGCCCAGCCACCCGTCGCTGGACGGCGGCGATATCGCCCGCAGCCGGCCATCCAGGGCGTGGGCCTCCGCGCGGGCGGGCGCGTACGGCTGCTGGACCTCGGCCATGAGCTCGCGCATGAAGCCGACCGCCTCCGTGACGGCGGCCAGGCCCTCGGCGAGGTCGATCGCGGCCTCGGCCCGCACCCGGTCGGGGACGTCAGTGCCAGGGCAAGGTCGCCCCGTCGTGCCACGGGGTTGATCGCGGCCTGCTCCCGCATCATCGCCAGGGCCCGGGTGGTGACTTCGGCCGCCCCCGGAGTCCCAGGTCGGCCGGCGCCACCGCGAGCACGGGCAGGGCGTCGGCGAACAGCGCACCTGGTCCAGCTCGTCGAGGATTGCGACCGACTCCTCTGCGGCGCCCGGCGATTCCTACCTCGCTGATCGAAGCCCGCCCGCCAGGCTGCACACCCGGCAGTTCGTCGCCGCGACGAGGCTGAAGAGGTCCCAGGTCACCTGCGGGATCCGGACTCTGCGCGACGTCTCCGCGGCCGAACATCTGACCCCGACCGCGAGACGGTCTTCATCGGGACAACCCGCGCCGCGAGCCGACTTTCACGGGGTGCGGTGTGGACGGGCCAGATGCCCGTAACCCCCTGCTGCCCAGACCACCGCTCTGAAGTCCGCGAAGGTGAGCGGCCCGGCCGGGTCCCCCGGTCGTGGGGGGAAGTACACCGTTCCGCAGCGCCCGCAGTACCAAGCCCGCGACCACAGTCGCTCAGCGGCCGGACGGCCCGCCTCCACCAGGCGCCCGAAGTCGATCGCGCGGAGCACGGCCGGGACGATCAGGCTCGCCGCGGCCACCAGCGCGAGCAGCGAGATGACGCCGAGGTAGGCGTAGGTGGGGTGGGCCTCGGCCGGGAGCCGGGCACCCGCCGGCGGCACCGGGTAGCCGCCGAACCAGTGCCCGCTGGTCGCGCCCCCGATGAACGTCCCGATCGCCACCACCAGCAGGGGAACGCCAAGGCAGCCCGTCCAGACACCAGCAGGTGCCGTGGGCGCCGGTGCCAGGGCGTCCGACAGGGCCGTGGTCACCAGGCGCGTCTCGGTGTGCTCCATCCGGTCGTCCGTCCTGGAGACGACCATGTTCACCTGGTTCCGCCCTGCCACGTACACCGCCGGGACCCCGGAGATCCGGTCAGTGAGGCCGCAGCTCGGGCAGGGGTGGAGCCGCGGTGCCGCAACGATTCCCTCGTAGGCCATGGCGTCCCCCGAATTCCTGCTGTCGCTCGACCTATGACACAGCATCACCTACTCCTGACGCCATGGGAGCGGCGCGGCGGAATGCGATCGCCACCGAGTGGCTCGCGCGGATCGGCGACCACGAGCACCCTCGGCCGGCCGTCATCCCCGACCCGAAATCGCCGAGCAGCCCGACATGATCGCCCGCCAAGTCCCAGCCGGTGAGGGCCCTTGCGCAGACCGAGCACAGCGCGTGGGTCAGCCGCCGTCGCATGAGGCGGTCAAGGTGTCGGTCGTACCGTAAGCGGACCTCGGCAACGGCCAGAGCGCCACCACAGGCAGCAACCACGCGTGCTACCGCGGGAGCCGCGATCGCGCGGACCAGGACGTGTCAGTGACCTGAGAGCGCTCCCCTTCAAAGGGGCTGCGCTGCCTATCCGGCCAATCGAGGCGACTCTCACGCCTGATCGCGGCCGAGTTCAGGAGCCTTCGATCGGCCCGGCCCGATCCCATCCAGGCGCCCGCACGTCGATCGTGAGGCGTCCCGACCCGGCCTCCCCACCGCAGGTCCGGCACGTCGACGTGAGATCGAGGTCGTGCTCGGCGTCGTGCTCGGAGCCGGGGCCGCTGCGATGCCGGAAGACGACCGGTGGAGTGTCCACCGCCCAGCGATCGCCCCAGGCCAGCAGCGTGTGCATCACCGGTGCGAGATCGCGGCCGGCTTCCGTGAGGTGGTATTCGAAGCGCAAGGGGCGCTCGCTGTAGGCGCGGCGCTCGACCACGCCCGCCTCTGCCAGTGCGCGCAGTCTGGCGGCGAGGCGGTCGCGGGGGGCGCCGGTGTTGCGGACGATCTGGTCGAAGCGCCGGTTGCCGTAGAAGATCTCGCGGATCGCCAGGAGGGCCCAGCGTTCGCCGACGAGTTGTAGCGCGGCGGCCGCGGAGCACGGCCGGCCGGGCACCTCGGGGTGCGGAACCGAACTCTCGCCCTGCTTTGTGTCGGCGGTCATGTCCCCATCCTCTCCTGCGTCCGTTGCGTTTTCAAACCCACACGACTAGCCTCCGATCCATGATAGTTGGACTTTCAAACCCACCAAGGGCGTCCCGAGCCGTGTTCGCGACGGTCGCGGCCGCGGTCTTCATGTCGAACCTCGACCTCTTCATCGTCAACGTGGCCCTCCCGGCGATCGGCCGCTCGTTCGACGGCAACGGCCTCGGCTCCCTCTCCTGGGTCCTCAACGGCTACGCGATCGTCTTCGCGGCGCTCCTCGTGGTCGCCGGCCGCGTCGCCGACCGCTCCGGCCACAAGCCGGTCTTCCTGACCGGGTTGGCGGTGTTCACCCTCGCCTCGGTCGGCTGCGCACTCGCTCCCAACGTCGGGACGCTGGTCGCGACACGGCTCGTGCAGGCCGCCGGCGCTGCGCTGCTGATGCCGACGTCC
The DNA here is from genome assembly GCF_005860785.2 of Streptomyces sp. So13.3. Taxonomy (NCBI): domain Bacteria; kingdom Bacillati; phylum Actinomycetota; class Actinomycetes; order Kitasatosporales; family Streptomycetaceae; genus Streptomyces; species Streptomyces sp. So13.3. Next base: position 230,291 of record NZ_CP048835.1, read on the forward strand.
CTCGCGCTGCTGCTCGACACGACGGCGCCCGAGAAGCGCGCCGGGGCGGTGCGGGCCTGGGCGTCGATCGGCGGGATCGCCGCCGGACTCGGACCGGTGGCCGGAGGGCTGCTGGTCGAGGCCGGCTGGCGCTGGGTGTTCATCGTCAACGTGCCAGTGGGGATCGCGGCGTTCGCGCTCGGCGTCAAGGTGCTGCCGTCGCCCGCACGCGCCGGGGCGAAGAAGAGTCCGCTGCCGGACCTGTTCGGCGCCGCCCTTCTCACAGGATCGATCGCAACGCTCTCGCTCGGCCTGGTCAAGGCGCCCGACTGGGGTTGGACGAGCGCCGGCACCCTCGGCAGCCTGGCTGCCGCGGTGCTGCTCGGCGTCTGCTTCGTCCTGCGCTCGGCCCGCCATCCCGTGCCGATCGTCGAGCTGCCGCTGCTCCGGGTTCCGGCGTTCGCATCCGCCGCGGCCGCCCTGACACTGTTCAGCGTCGCGTTCGCCGGAATGCTGCTCGGCGCGGTGCTGTGGTGCCAGGGTGTGTGGGGCTACTCGGCTCTGGCAACCGGCTTCGCCATCGCTCCGGGTCCCTTGCTGGTCCCACCGGTCGCGTTGCGGATCGGGCCCGCCGTCGCCAGATTCGGTGCGGGCCGCATCGCGCTGGCGGGAAGTGTCCTGTTCGCGGCCGGCATCCTGTGGTGGGCCGCGACGCTCGACACCGGCTCGGCCTACGCGGCCTCGCTCCTGCCCGGCATGATGCTGACCGGCCTCGGCGTCGGCATGACCATCCCGGTCCTGACCGGAGCGTCGGCGGCCGCCCTGCCGCCGGCCCGCTTCGCCACCGGCTCGGCCATCACCTCGATGGGCCGCCAGATCGGCGCGGTCCTCGGCGTCGCGATCCTGATCGGCATCCTCGGCACCCCGGCCCCCGGACACGCTGTCGCCGCGTTCCAGCACGGCTGGTACGCGATCGCCGCGGCGTCCCTGCTCGCCGCGTGCGCGACGCTCCCGCTCGTCCGCAAGCCGCGACCGGCCGCCGCCCAGGCGGCCGATGTCGCAGAGGCCGCGGAAGCCACGAAGGCCGGCGCCGCCTGAGGACCAAGTCCCGTCCGTCGATGGACGGACGGGACTCGCACTCGCCCGAAGGCCGCCAATGGGGTCCCGAAAGGGGCCGCCGCTGGTAGGCGGTGTGGCGGCAGGGGCGTAGCAGGTGGAGTCGCGCGAGGTGGCCCGGCACCGCCCCGGATTGACCCGGTTGGCTCCCGACCCTGCTCGACTTGGTCCATGGCGTGGAAACCCGATCCGGTATGGCGGCCGGATGTCGAGGTGGCGTTCAACCGAACTGGGCAGGACGGGCGCGCTGGCGCGGTTGTGCAGAACCGGACCACAGAGCTTTACGCGGCCGGGCCCGGGCCATCAGATCTGGGTCGGTGCGCTTCCGCTGGGTGGGTCAGCGACATGGGTGGTCCGGGCCCGCCGCAGCGCTCCCCTCAGCCTGACCAGCGCGGCGGCGGTTCCGGCGCCAACGGGAACGACCGGCCAGTACGCGATGCCGTTCCCGAAGGCCGCGCACACGATGAGCACGAAGATCGCCACCACTCCGACGAGGAACCCGGACCCGCACGGCCCCAGCCGCTGCTGCCGCTCCAACCGCACCCGGCCGCCGAGGCCGGCCAGGTACGCGGCCGCGGCCGTGGAGAGGGCGATCAGATACCCCATGATCAACGGATACAGCACGACCAGCGCGATGTCCCATCCCCCTGGATGCCAGCCGGGCCACACGTCACATCCGTCGATCTCCACGACCCGCCCGTGCCACAGGCCCGCCTCGACCCGCTGTCCCTTGTGGAGGTCGTTCACGGAATCGTCCGGGACGCCGTCCACCGCCTTCGTCTCGTCACCGACCCGCAGCTCGATCGTGTACTTGGTGGTGAAGGTCCAGTCGCGGCTGCCCCCGTCCTGCCCTCCGCCGTCTCTCCCCCTCGTCGTATGGGACGTCAACTTCGTGATGGTGGCCTCGGCCGTGTGCAGCGTTCCGTTCGACCGTGCGTGCGCGACGCCCGTCTCCTCGTAGGTGCGCATGGCGAGCAGCAGGATCAGGGCAGCCATGACCAAACGGAACACCCAGCGCAGCACATGGCCTCGCACTGTCCTGGGCCGCCTCGTGCCCGGTCTCGTTTGCGACGTCGTGTCCCCGGTCTGCTCCTGCGTCATCGGCCCCCCTCGCCTTCCGGTCGGGGACGGACGAAAGCCGCCCCACCGGATCACACGCCGCACCGCCGGCCATGGTTGCGGTCGACCACCCGGTCGTGACCGCGTCACGGATGGTGGATGTCCCAGCCCCGTCGACCCGGTGGGTGAGGGGTTCGGGGTCGACCGGTCTGCGTCGCACTGAGCGGAATCCCGCGACGGGAGCAGCCGATACGCGCCGATCCGAACCGCACGTCCGGCTCCCGGCGGTGACCAAGTCCCGTGACCTCCGGATGCACCAGCGTCACCCGACTGCACAGCGAGTTGGTTGCCGAGCACGCTCCTGTCACGTACGGCATGGTCCGCGCCCACATTGCCACCTTGCGCGGGACTACGTCCGGGGTACCGACCCGACCGCCGACGGTGCGGCAGGTGACCGGCTGGCTCACCCGGCACCCCATGACCCTGACCGAGGAAGACCGCGCCGGCCTGAAAGATGTTCTGACCCGCTGCCCCGAACTGGACAAGGCCGCCGGACACGTCCGCGACTTCGGCGAGATACCCACCGACCGCCGCGGCTCCACACTGCCCACCTGGATCGACGCAGTCGATGCCAGCCGGCTGCCCGGCCTCACCGGATTCGCACTCCACCTGCTCCGAGACCCCGACGCCGTGACAGCCAGGCTCACCCTGGACTGGAGTTCCGGCAGCATCGAGGGCGCCGTGGACCGCATTAGGAAGATCAAGAGGCAGCTCGACGGGCGAGCTGGTTCCCACCTGCTCCGGAAGATGATCCTGCTGCAGTAGCGCGGCAATATCCTCTTGCTGATGCGGGTTGGGCGGGCTAGAACCTCGTGTGATCACTTTTGTGTGTGCCGCCTGCGCCCGCCCTCTGACCAGAGCTGTGCAGCTGTCCGAGACCCTGGTCAGGCCAGCGTTCGACGGTCGAATCGGACCCGACGGGTATCGTCGGGCCCCGGCCACGATGCACATGGGGCACTACGCCCTGGAGCCAGAGCCATGGGGAGCCCCGTTCCTGCCGACCGACGAACCCGTCGCGGTGTTTCCTGGAGGGCCAAGTGTCGGCGATCCTGACGGAGACGGGTACCTGATATCCGCAGGCCCCCGAAACACGATCGTTCTCCATCCCGACGACGCACCAGATCTGCTGCCCGACCTTGAGGGGGATCACGCAGGCTGCTGCGGCTGGACTGGCCAGGGCGGCATGAACCAGCTGTGCCCATGTGGTGCTGCGGTGGGAACAGAGATCAGCGAATGCAGCACCCCGTACGAGCTCCACCTCGACCCAGCACAGGTCCATGCGTGGGATGCCAGCATCGTCGGACCACAGTCAAAGTTGGGTGAGGCAGAACATTAGGCATGGATCCGAGGCTCAACCTCCCACATCATCGAACACCACGATGACTCTCCGCGATCGCTCCCCAAGATCTGTGCCAGAACCCAAAACTGACCTCCAAAGCCACCAGGTGGAGGAAGGCCCGAATACTGGATGTACTCGGGCTTCCGGCAACGCGGCGAGGTGCGGTGCCAGGCGTAGCGGGTCAGGCAATCTCCGAGAGAGACGGCCGACCGCGACGGCGCTTCCGCTTCGCCCGCAGTCCGTCCAGCAGCTTCCGCGCTGCCGTGTCGCCTCCGTCGGCGGCCTGTTGGGCGAGGCGGTCCGCCTCCTCGTGGTTGCCGGCTTCCTCGCGCATCCTGACGAGCCGGCCCAGCGCGTACGGATCACCTTCGGCGGCTGCCTCCTCGAACAGTTCCTCGGCTCCGTCACCGCCACACCTACCGGAGGCCCTCTCGCGCATGTCCGCGAGCTCGACCAGGGCTTGGGTACTGCCGGCCTCTGCCGCCTGTCGCGCAGCCCGTTCGGCGCCGTCGCGGTCCCCGGTCTCCTCGCGCAGGAGGGCGATCTCCTGCAGTGCCCTCGTCCGGACGCTCTCAACCCGGGCCGCGCGCAGAACGAGCTCCTCGGCCCGGTCCCGGTCCCCCGCCTTCTTCCGCTTCTCGGCCAGTCGGAACAGCGAGTAGGTCATGCCCGCGTCGGCCGCCCGCTGCGCGTAGTGCTCGGCGCCAACGTGATCGCCCAGGTCCTCGCGTAGCAAGGCCATCCCGTCCAGGGCCGCGACGCTGCCCGCGTCGGCCGCTTCGCGGAAGAGGTTCTCAGCTGCGACGACGTCGCCGGCCGCTTTGCGCACTGCCGCGAGCCGCCGCAGCGCGTCGGTGTCACCGGCGTCCGCGGCCTGCCGCACGAGCCGTTCCGCTTCGGCCCTGTCCCCCGCCTTCTCCCGCAGTGCGATGAGCGAGTAGAGGGAATAGGTGCAACCGGCGTCGGCCGCCTCACAGAACAGGGCCTCGGCCGTCGTGAGATCGCCGGCGAACTCGCGGTCCATGGCCAGCCGGCGCAGCACGCCCGGCTGGTCGCTGTCGGCGGCCAGCCGGGCGAGGACCAGTGCCTCCGCGAGGTCTCCGGCCCGCTCCCGGCTGACGGCGAGCTTTTCGAGGGCGTAGTCGTGACCCGCAGCGGCGGCCTGACGCAGCAGGTCCTCGCACCCGGCGGGGCCTCCCCTTTCCGCGCGCAGCATCGCGAGTTCGTACAGGACGAAGCCGCGGTTCGCATCGATGCCCTGCCGTGCGAAGCGTTCGGCCTCCTCGCATCGCCCGGCCCGTTCGCGTTCCCGGGCCAGCCGCAGAAGGCCGTCGCGGTCACCCGCCTCCGCAGCCCGCAGGTACAGAGTTTCGGCGGCCGCCCGGTCCCCCGACTGCTCGAACTGCTCGGCCAGACGGCTCAGGGATTCCGTGCTGCCCGCTTCGACGGCCCTGGCCAGCAGCCGGCGGGCCCAGAGCGCACGGTCGCGGTGGCCGGCGGCCCGGGCCAGGAGGCGCAGTTCGTCGGGGTCGCCGAGGTGCTCGTGCGCGGCCGCCCAGAACGACGTCGGGGGGCACAGCCGTCGGCGCGCGCCGGCTCCATGCTGCTCGAGATAATCCGCCAGTCGGCAGGCCGGTGCCGGCGGACCGTTCACCGCCGGTGAACCGCCAGGTCCGCCCGTTCCGTCCGGGCCCTCGCGGACCGTACGGGGGCGGGCCCGGCGTAGGGGGGCGAGGTTGCCGTGGACGGGCTCGCCCGTATCGGCGAGGGCTTGTTCGAACCAGTGGTCTTCGAGGGCGTCCCGCTCGTCGTCGGTGAGGTAGTCCTCGGCCGCCTCGACGAGGAACGCCAAGGGAACGTGCAGGCCGACGCCCAGGCGCCGCGCGTCCATGGCCGCTTGCAGCAGTGCGCGCGCCGGAGGCGAGGCGCTGCGATAGCGGCGCAGCAGCTCGGGCGCACCCGCCAGGAACTGGGCCAGCCGCCCGTCGCCCGCGTGTTGCAGGGCATGGGCGAGTTGTTCGTCGCCGGCGGCGGCCAGGGCCTCGGCAGCCTTGATCGACTTCCGGTCGAAGGCATCGGGCAGGACGATCTGCCGGTCGGCGAGCAGCTGTCGCGCCTGCGGGTGCGGGTCCGGCCCGACGCTTCCGGGAAGGACGCAATAGGCCCGGGAGTACGAGGACCACAAGGTGCCCAGGACCAGGACGGGGGCGCGGGCCGGGTCGGTGAGCAGCAGGTGCAGGGCTGCGGCGAGCCGTTCGCCCGTTCCGCTGCCGGCTCCGAGGTAGTGCTGGGCCTCGTTCAGCCACACCACCGTATGCGGCACAACTCGTTCCGTCTGTGCCAGTGCCGCCTCAGGATGCGACGGGTAGCGGGGGTCCCACACCAACCAGCCCTGTTCCGCGAGGGGTTGTACAGCTTCCCAGCACGCGCGGGTCTTGCCCGTCGACGAGGAACCGACCAGCACGGCCATCCGGCTGCGGCCGGCTGCCGCGGCGGCGACGAGATCGGCCAGCGCCGCGTCGTGCGGCCGGCGTACGTAGCCGGGCAGCCGGGGTTCCGTCCGCGGCTGGCGGTCGGTCCGGCGTGGCGAGTGGTAGTCGCTCGCGTGTCGTGGGGCGTCCACGGCAGGGTGGACACCGAGGTCGTGCGGACGGCACTGCGCGATGGGCCGTCCGACGACGCCGACCACCGGACGTTCGTCGGCGCGGGCGGCCTCGCGTTCGTCGGCATGGTCAGGCTGGTGACCAGCGCGCACCGGCCTTGGGCCGGCCGCCGGGAGCCCGGCCGCCGAGCGTCCAGCCGCTGGGAGCCCGGCCGCCTGCGTCACGCTCGCGGATGGCACCCCCGCCGCACGCGTGGCGAGGGCATGCAGCTCCATGAGGGGGCGGGGCTGGAGCCCGAGGGTCCGCGCCACCGCGTACACGGTCTCCGCCGAAGGTGGCGGTGCCGAGCAGCTGAAGGCCGCGCTGACGGTGGTTCGTCCCAAGCCCGCAAGCCCGGCGAGCGCCGACTTCGCGAGGCGCTTGGCGATCCGCGCTGCCTCCAGGCGCGCGCGCAACTCGGTCAGCGCGGCGGCCGGTTCCCGGAATTCCTCCGCGCTCACGCCCCCCGACCCGCCCTCGCCATGCCGACTGTTCATCGCTGTTCATCTTCGTCCGGCCGCACACCGCTGAACACGACTTTGCCCATATTGGGCTGCACCGCCAAGTCGGCGGGCGACTTCCACCACCACGCCGAAGGGGACCGCCACCGTGTCCGATCACAGCGCCCTGCTCCTCCTCACATGCGCCCTGACCATCCTGGTCGCCGCACTGACCGGGGCGGCAGCCGGCTACCTGGCCCGCCGGGACCACGCGACCTACCCCGCGGCCCTCACCCGCGGAGCCGCGGCCTTCGGAGCAACCCTCCTCCTGACCGCGACCGTCGCCTCGGCCCTGACCCACCGGTGAACCGATACCCCGCCCGACGCCCGCCCCCCGAGCGCCGGCGGGAGACCATCGGGCCGGACTGCGGCGGCTACGGCCCGCGCAGCCGCGGCTGGGGAGGGCGTCAGGCTCCGGTGTGATCCAGGCGAGGTTCACGCCCAGCCGGACGTTGTCCCCGTCGTCGGCCCGGGGGTCCGATGGATCGGCCGGCGCCGCAGTCCCAGATCCGTTCGACCGGCCCGACGTGGTGGGTGTGGGGCGGCGCCGGACCCGCACCCGTTGTGGCTCCCCGTCAGCATCGTCGAGAACATCCGCGGACCATGCGCCTTCACCGGCGGTACACCAAACACGCGACCCCGCTCAAGGAAGTCCCGGGGAGGCTCCCCGCGGGCCGGACCATGACCTTCCTGACGTTCGTACTCCCGGAGCGCAACCGCCTCCCGATGGACGCCCAGATCAGCCGTGGCGGCCGGGCCGTGTGCTCCAAGGCGTTCGAATCGAGTCCTGTCGAGCACTCAGAGCCGTCCCGTAACTGATGGCTACGGGTGAAGCGGCTGAGCGCCCCTCGAGTTGGCGGGTCGTGCACTCAGTCCCTTCACGTGGCGACGTTGCACTCCTCGTAGGGCTCGCTCACCGCACTGTGCGGGAGGGCTCGTCGTGGTGGTCCTTCGGTACTCAGTTGTCACTCGCCGCCTCCCCCACCCGGGGGAGGCAGATACGTCCGGCGGCGGACGTGGCCGGGCCGGTAAGGCCGGAGGCTGGGATTCCTGCTGATGGAAGGGGAGTTCGGGTGGAACGCTGGGATCGGGTCGGGCGGAACGCGGCGTATGCGGCGGCTCTGGCGCTGTCGCCGTACTTGCTGATCAAAGTCTCGTGGGTGGTCGGCTCCCTAGTGGGGGTGCTGCCGATCGGTAATGGCTTCAGTTTGGCGGAGTGGGTGGTGCTCAACATCGTCACGGTCGGTATGGCGGCGATCGGGATCGCTCTGGCCCTCGCGCTGGTGCGGCCATGGGGGATGCGGATACCGGGGGTGCTCGTCGCGTTCTGTTCCTGGGTGGGGTCGGGATTCCTCGTCTCGGTGCTGCCTTTCGTTCTCTTCAATGCCTTCCTGAGTGTGGGCGGTGACTCGCAGGGTGGCGGTGACGACCCGGCCATGCCGGTCTGGGAGGGCCTACTCGTCCAGTTCAGCTTCGTGGGAATGGGGCTGGGACTGGCTGTCGCCGTCCCGGCGTATCTGCGGCGCCGCTGGCCGGATGCGTTCGCCGGGCGCGTCGGTGACGGTCCGCGTACGCCGCCGCCGTGGGCGGCTGTCGTCGGCGCTGCGGTCGGCCTGGTCTGGCTCTACTGGGCCGCCGGAGGCACCCTGGGAATCACCCACCCGGCCGAGCGGAACACCGACGGCTACGTCTTGGCCGCTGTATGGGGATTCTGGGACCTGGCCGGATCCGCTGCCGTCTGGACGGTCGCCCGGGCGCGTCCTGCCGGGTTGCCGCGCTGGATCCCACTGGTGTTCGGGTGGGTCGGATCGGGCTCACTGTTCGCATGGAGCGCCTGGAAGGTACCCCTCATGCTGTACGTAGCGGTGGCCGATCCTGCCGATATCATGCCGCCGGAGAACCCCACCGTCGCGATGGTGCTGAATCTCTGCGCTGTGGTGGCAGGCGCGGGGATGATGCGGACACTCGTCCGCGCGCGTATCCGCGTCCCCGAGTCCCATGCCCTGCCCGAGGTTGTCATTGGGCTCAAGGGCTGAGTGCCTCAGAGGGGCGACCGGCCGCCTCCTGAAGCGCCCGGTCGAGGGTGGGACGATCTTGCTGTGATTGGTGTGATCACGGTATCGGAGCCGTCTTGGACTGCGCCGTTCGGCGGGTTGAGCCCGTGCCTGTTCGGCAGACTGGTGACCGCGCCGCGGCGGAAGGGTGCTGATGCGGTCCGCAAGGGCCGGCCGTGGAGTCTTCCCCTGGAGGACCGGGCACTGCTGGTTACGGCCTACTGGCGCACGAACCTGACGATACGCCAGCTCGCCCAGCTGTTCGGGGTGTCCAAATCGGCAGCGGACCGCACTATTGACCACCTCGGGCCGATACTCGCGCTCCGGCCCGCAAGCGGTTCGCAAGGGCCACTGTGCTCATCGTGGACGGTACCCTGGTCCCCATCGCGCGACCACACCATCGCAGCATGCGTACCCCGTTCCGGAACAAGGATCAACCGCTCCCCGCCAGCCGGACACAGTCCAAGGAAGCGAGTTGAAGAACACCTGCTCAAGCCTCGATGACCAGGTGGACCTTGGAAGGCTCCACCAGGGACACACCTCACGACGGTGAGCCTGCCCAAACCGCACAAACCTCACAGGTCGGTACGCTGGTGAGCAGAGTTTCTGACCGGTCACGAACGTAGCGATGAGTTTGCTTGGCCCGGGGAGTCCCACCACTGTTATCGCCCCCACCACAGGAGGAACCCATGGCGCAGCTCTTGAGAGTCCAGAACTTCGGCGTCTCGAGTGACGGGATCGGTGCCGGTGAGGACCAGACCCTCGAGAGGCCGTTCGGTCATGTCGATCCCGGGAGGCTGTTCGCATGGGCCGGTGCCACGGCGAGCTGGCCCATGCGCACCGACCCCGGGGGGAGCCGGGGCCTGGACGACTACTTCACGCGGGACTTCCCCCGCAACATCGGCGCCGAGATCATGGGCCGCAACAAGTTCGGGCCCCAGCGCGGGCCCTGGCAGGACCATGAGTGGCAGGGCTGGTGGGGTGACGAGCCGCCGTTCCACACCCCGGTATTCGTTCTGACCCACCACACGCGTCCTTCGCTCACCCTGTCCGACACCACGTTCCACTTCGTCGACGGCGACCCTGCCACGGTCCTCGAACAGGCCCGTGAGGCGGCGCAGGGCAAGGACGTCCGACTCGGCGGCGGGGCCACCACCATCCGGCAGTTCCTCGACGCCGACCTCGTCGACACCCTGCACGTGGCTGTCTCACCGGTGAAGCTCGGGTCCGGAGTACGACTCTGGGACTCCCCCGATGAACTGCTCGACCGGTTCCACCTGGAGGTCGTTCCCAGCCCGAGCGGGGTGACGCACCACCTGTTCTGGCGCAAGTGACCGGTCCACCACGACACCCCCTCACAGCTGTGAAAAGGTCCCAGCACGCAGTCGCCAGGGCGGGGTGTGCGGGGTCCTAGGAGAACCTGTCCCGGTCGAAAGGAGCATCCCGCAGGCAGCTCCACAGGTGCCGCGGCGGCAGGGGCGGGGGGACAGTGGTCTCTAGTCGGAGGGATTCGGGTGCCGCTCGCGGGCCGCGGTGGCGCTGACCTCGCTCAGGGCTGCTGCCACCAGGTCCCGGGCCCACTCCAGGCGAATGAGCAGATCTTCGGACGACGAACCGACGGGCGACTGGTCGGTTCGTCGTCCGGTGGTGGTGCCAGGGTCCCGGCGGGTCAAAGCGTCGAGGGGCGACCGATGAGTTTTGGCCGGACGGGGAGTCGGTACTTCCAGAAGGGCACCCGACCGCTCGGAGGAACCATGTCCACCAGCAACAACGCCTTGCCCCCTGTCGTCGACGCCTCCGCTTGGGAGAAGGAGCTGGCCGCTCTGCGCGTGCGGGAGAAGGCCGCCACCCGCGAGCTCGACGCCATCGCGGCCCAACGCCGCCGGCTGCCGATGGTGGAGATGCCCAACTACGTGCTGGAGGGGGAGGAGGGCCCCGTCCGGCTCGCCGAGATCTTCGGCGATCACCCGCAGCTGATCATCTACAGCCACATGTGGCATGAGGGCGCTGAGTGGCAGTGCGGGGGCTGCACCGGCTTCACCTCCCAGTTCACCCGGCTCGCGGGCGTCGAGAAGTTCGACGCCCGGTTCGTGATCGTCACCCAGGGTCCGATCGACGAGGCGCTCGCCTACCGGCGCAAGGTGGGTAACACCATGACGTGGTACTCAACGGCGAACAGCACGTTCGGCAGCGATATCGGTGCCCCGCCCAACGGCGGGTTCGCGGTCAACGTGTTCCTGCGCGACGGTGACACGGTCTACCGCACCTGGCACACCGACGGCCGCGGCACCGAGCAGCTGAGCTACCTGTTCGCCCTCGTCGACCTTCTGCCCTACGGCCGCCAGGAGGAGTGGCAGGACTCCCCCGAAGGTTGGCCCCAGTCACCGACCTACAGCCGCTGGGCGACACCGCAAGAGATCGCGGCGGCGTACGGCGGCGACCGCTGAGGCGCCGGGAGTTCAGGACGACGAGGGAGCGCGCGTCATCTTCCGTCGCCCGCCACCGCCATCACCAGTGCCGTCTGCCCTTGATGAGCCGTACCACGGCGCCTGTCACGGGGACTGGGAGCGTAAGCAGCGCACTCCGGTCACAGTCCCGAGATTCCGGTCCGCCGCGCATGCAGTTCGGAGCGGACGAGTTCGAGGAGGCGGCCCGTCCAGTTGCGGCCCTGGCCGGCGTTGTCGCCCCAGAATGCCGAGTCCGCGTCGTCGTAGATCACGGTTGTGTCGTCCGTTGCCAGGAGGATCTCGGCAAGGTCGGGATGCTGGTCGTACTTGGCGCGCAGCAGGCTGGTCATGACGGCGGTCCGTGCTTGCTCCCAACCCTCTCGGCGCGGTGCCGCGGTCGCGAGCTTGCGAGCTGTGGAGAAGGTGTCCGCCGTCACGATCATGGCTCGGGCTTCGGGTTGGGCGACTGACAGAGCCCAATAGGCATGGGCGACGGAGGGGTAACTGATCTCCCCTACGACGATCGAGGCAGGGTAGTCGTTGCGAAGGGCCTGCCTCCCCGGGTCGGCCACCGGTTTGTTCGGATACGAGTGGTAGAGCTTCAGTGCCGGAGCGTGCGAAGCTACCGGTCCGTCCGCAGGGACTCGCGTGGGCCGTTCGGCGATCCACCGGGCCCGGTCCTCGAAGTAGGCGACGGCTGAGTCGTAGTCCTCCTGTGTGATCGGCTGATCGAGCGGGATATAGGTCTCACCGCCGGGGCCGGCCACCAGGACCCGCAGCGGCCAGTCCTTCAAGTCCATGTCACCCAGCGCGTAGCGGCGCAACGACACCGGGATGGACAGGAACGCGGCGCGGGCTCCGGCCCGGTTCTCCTCTGTTCGGTCGGCAAGGAAGGTGTCGACAGCGGCGAGGCAACGGCCAGTCGAGTCCGGACGCCCGTTCAGCTGGTCGATGGTGTCCCCTACTTCGGCAACCACCAGTTCGGGAGTGAGCCAGGTGCGTGGCTGGCTGATCTTCCACCCGCCCAGATCGTGCGCGGATGCCTCGGCACCGTCGGGGATGCCGGTGGCCACCCAGCCGCTCCGGAGCTTGTCCTGGAACTCCTCGACGGTGACCAGGCCCCAGCAGTCGATGAGCCCGTCGGCGTAGATGAACAGGTCAGTGAGGAAGTAGGTCCCGCCGTTGCAGATGAAGGCGTGTCGCCAAGTGCCGGGTATGCGGACGCCGTCCGCGGTGCGATAGGTGATCCGGTTGCCGGTCATCCGGTGATTGTGCCGCAGGGATCACCGAGCGGTCGGTCATTTTCCTCCGGGATGGCAGCGCGACTTGCCAGGGACAGACCCTGCCGATGCCCGCGGCCTCAGCGCCTACGCAGGTTGCTGTCCCGTCACCTGCACATCGGGCAAGAAGTCGAACATCACCCGACGCTGGGTGAAGAACGACCATCTCAACCGCGGGCCTGAACTGCCTCAACCAGTCTCGGCCGGCGCGATTTCGGCGGCGGCGTCAGAGGTGGCCGACGGTTTTCAGGCGGCGGCGAGAAGGCGGGGTCCGTTCGTCGTGTTCGACCGCAACCGCCGGTGGGCGCGGCACCGGGATGGCTCCGTGATCCCATCCGGCCGAAAAGGGGAGCGAGTTCGGCCAAGGAGCCACTGTGGCCGTGGTGCCATTCCCGCGTGGTCGCAAGCTGATGCGGCAGGGACGATCACCGAGACGAGGACGACATGGCCTATGCGGAGATTGACACGGCCGGTCTGCCACCGGAGCACAGGTTCGAATGGTGGCGTGAGGTCGTGGGACAGGGCGTGGCGCCGACGCGGATCAGCAGCGACTGCGGTCCGGACTTCGCCGGTCACGCCGGATTCCTGACGCTCGGCGCTGCCCAAGTGACCACGATGACGTTCTCCCCGCTGAAGTCGCAACGGCCCGCGCAACTCGTCCGGCGCTCCGACCCGCAGACTCTCGAACTCACGCTGATCCTGGAGGGCGCGATGCGCGTCACCCAGGATCGTGGCGAAACGCACCTGTCTGCGGGTGACTTCGCGATGTGGACCTCGTCCCGCCCCTACAGCGGTCATGCCATGGGGAGCCCCGAGGGCGGCGTGTCTCGCGCTCTGATCCTGCACCTGCCCCAAGCACTCGTCCCCCTCCCGCAGAGAAGGGTCGGAGAGCTGTTCGCCCGCAGGATGCCCGCAGCGTCAGGGATGGGCCGGGTTCTCGCCCAGTACCTGCAATCCGTCGTCCAGGAGGCATCCGCCCTGGACGAGTCGAGCAGCAAACGCCTCGGAGCGATAGGCATTGACCTGGCGACGGGCTTTCTGGCCGAGCGGATCGGCGCACAGGAGCGGCTCCCCGTGGAGACGCGGCACCAGCTCCTGCTCTCCGCCATCGACACCTTCATCGACGACAACCTCGCCGACCCACAACTCAGCCTGGGCGCCGTGGCCGCGCGGCACAACATCTCCGTGCGGCTCCTGCACCACCTCTTCCGCAGTCGGCCGGAGACGGTGTCCGCAAGTATTCGGCGGCGACGGCTCGAACGGTGCCACGCCGACCTTGTCGCACCCGCCCTCCGCTTCCTGCCCGTGCGCGCCGTCGCGGCGAGATGGGGCTTCGTCGACGCGGCGGCGTTCAGCCGCGCATTCCGTACGGCGTACGGCCTGACACCCGGAGAACATCGCAATACCACGCTGCGCGCCAACGCCGCGCGCCGCGCGGATCTCCAGGATCCGGCCGTTGGCAGCGGTGGAAGCTGACCCCGAGCCGCCGACGAGTCGGACCCGTGCCGCCCGTCGGCGTCCGGAGTCCGGCCTGCGCAGACGGTCAACGCTTCCTGCGCAGGCGGCCAATGACGGCCGCGGCACGCCGGGAAACACTGGAGAGAAGCGAAACACCTGACAGCGCCCCTCAACATTCTCCGTCCGGGGCAGGCCAACCGCCCCGGCACCGAACGCGGCCGGGGCCACGACGAAAGCACAGGTGAGCATGAAGGCATGGCGCAGAACTCTCATGTCCGTCGCTACCGCGTCGCTGGCACTCGGTTCCCTCGTCGGGACAGCGAGCGCCACTACACCGGCGAATCCCGTCAGCAAGAGCCCTGTCAGCACCGTGGCATCCGCGCCGACATCCGCGCCGCCGAACACTTCCGCGCCCCGTCCCGGGAGCCGCATCACGTACAACCCGAAGGCGAAGCCAGGCTCCTGGGCCAACCCGATCATCGCGAAGGAGCGAAGCGGCCTCGCCTCCGGCTGCGGCGACGCGGGCCTGTACTGGTGCAAGGCATGGACGGCGGGTCCGGGCTGGTTCAAACTCGGCACGGCACTGGGCTCCGACCACCACGAGTGGGCCTTCACCCAGGGAATCTCCCAGCACTACTACGAGGTCTACATGGACCGCACTTGGGATGGCGGCACCCATTGGGACGGTCGGCTGAGCGTCGTCACCAATGAGCTCAGATGGTCCGACGCGATCTTCGACGGTCCGCCCTTCAAAACGCGAGCCTGCCTGTGGGACATGACCGACGTGATCCTCTACTGCAGTCCTTCCTGGCACTGACCCAGCCCTCGTGTACCGGTTCCACAGACTGTTCGTCCGCAAGGGACGAAATCGATGGGCGGCCCGCAGCCCAGAGCTGTTCACGGGGTCGGCCGCCGCACTGTTGCCCCAGGTCGTCGCGTAGTGGCTACTCGTCCGGGCCGACGCTCCAGGCCCAGTCGTGGATCAGGCCGAGCGCCCTTTCGGCGTCGAACAGGGCGGGAGGCGCGTATGCGTCCCGGTCCTGGTTCAGGATTGCGTGCGTGAATTCGTGGGCCGGGGCGAGGATCCGTACGCACTCCTCCATTGGCCGCGCAAGGTCGGGGACGCCGCTGCGCGCGGCGTCTCGCAGTGCGTCCAGGCCCGTTCGCAGCTTCGCCAGTCGCTCGGTGAGGGCGGCGTCGTCCACCTCGTCGCTGGGGTCCTCGGGCCAGCGGGTCGACCGGTACAGCGCCCGGACCACGCCGATATCGGCCGGGGCGAGGCTCTGCTGCCGTAGCGCGCGCGAACCCTGTGGGAGCACGGCCAGCGCGACGGCCTCGGCCATCGGCCGTGGATGCTGGGCCAGGGCGCGGCCCGGCCAGTGCCCGATGTACTGGGCGAGCGTGGGGTTCCCCACGGCGTCGTCGTCGATGCTGGTGAAGTCCCGGTTGATCGTAATCCACCGGTCCTCGTCGCCCTCCCCCAGCAACTCGACGGGGTGGTAGACATGTTCAGCGAGAAACTTCCACACTGCCTGGGTGATGGGGATGTCGTCCTGACACAACCTCCCGGGGAGGAAGAGCCGACGCGGCTCAGCACTTCGCCAGAACATCCCGATCGTGAGCACGAGCTTGCAACGGAAACACACAAGATCCGCCGAATCAGACATGGATGGCCCCCAAGGTGTCGCGTCACCGGCCCCTGACCGGCCCGCCGCATTCAAGCAGCGCCAGAGCCACCCCGGCCACCGGTTACTGACCCGGGAATGCCTTGTCTTTGTGCAAGTCCGGTGCTGGCTGCGGCTCCTGGTGGTCGGTGACGCGGTCGCCGTAGTAGCCGTCGAGGGTGTTGATGGCTTCTTTGCCAACGGCTCGCAGCACCGATCGCCCGGACACCACCACGATCACGGCCTGTCGGGCTGCCTGCCGGGCCACCACCGTCCACTCACGGAGGCAGCAATGGCCGCAGCATCCTTGTCACCGGCGCGAAGGGCCCTACGCGCCCTGGTGCTTCCCGGCGTTGTCTGCTGCCTGCTGGGACTGTCCGGATGCGGTAGCAGCAGCGACGGCGGTAAGCCGTCCCCGGCCCCGGCAACCTCCCGGCCCGCCACCCACACCACCACGGCGCAACCGCAGGCCGCGGTCTTCGATCCGCCCCGGACCTTCGAGGAGGTCACGCGCAACTCCCTCAGTGAGCGGGGCATCGGGAACATCATGCTGGCCGGCCCCTACGCGTACTCCCTCGCACCGGACGCCCTGGACGCGGTCAGGATCAATGACGGGGCGGACGCCGGCCACATCCGGCCGAAGAACGAGCAGCCCCAAACCCAACAGGGAACCGGGCGAGCCACCGGAGCCCCCTCCCTGATCCGTATCGGGTCGGCCACCGCCGCTGTCGGCGCCTTCATCACCCTGCCACCCGTCACCGGAACCCAGACGAGCACGCTGGCCGTCGAGGTACTGGCCCTGGACGCGTCGACCGCCCGCACCACCTGGTCGGCCACCTGGCCACTGGCCGACACCGACCTGCCCGACGGATTCCGCAGCTCGGGTGCCGGCGCGCCCACCGCGGAAGTAGCCGGAGCTGACACCGGCACCGTGGTGGTCGTCGTGCGGGCGGGAGGTGTCCCGATCACCTACGGAATCGGGATCAGCGAACGCACGGTCCGCTGGAAGCAGAAGAACTTCGCCGCCGCGCACGTCGAGGACCAAACCGCCGTCGGGTTCGCTTCCGCGAGCGGAACCTGGGCGGGCGCGACAGACCTGGGCGTCAGTGCCCGTGACAGCTCCACCGGTACCCAGCGCTGGTCCTGGGACGGCTTCGGCGGCGGGGAAGAGGCGCAGATGTCCGCCTTCGGGCCCGGCCGGGTGCTGGTCGCGCGGGCCAACGACCATGACGAGCGGGAACCCGAATTCCTCCTGACCCTCGCCGGCGGCAAGCGCGCCGCCCTTCCCGGCTCCGACGCCTACTTCACCAGTGCCGGCTCCTGCGTCTACGACCAGCGGTCGGTCACCGTATGCACCGCGTCCAATACCGAAGGCGGCTGGATCGCCGGGTACGACACCGCCACCACCCGCCAACTGTGGAAGATCCCCCGCACCGGGGCCTCCGGCACCCGCGTGCTCCACGACGCCACCGGCGCCTGGCACGGCACCGTCTACGGCACTACTGCCCAGGCCACCGATGTGGCCCTCGATGCCCGCACCGGACAGGACCGCACCCCCGCACCCGGTGCCGCCCCCCGGCTCGTCAACCAGTACGGCGGCGCCGCCGGAGGCGGTGACCACGTCACCCTGCTCCGCGCCACCAGCTGACCGGCACCCGGCCGGACCACCGGATGCGCCTCCAGGCCGGGTGCTGCCGGAGCGCGGACGCGTGGTCGTCGCGCACATCCACTCCGTGGCCGGGGTGGGCGAGGTCGTGTCCGCGGGCATCGACGTCGTTGCGCATGTGCCCGTGGACGGCGAACTGGACAGAGCCCTGGCCGAGCGGATCGCAGAGGCCGGAATCGCGGTCGTCCCGACGCTGGCCACCATCGAGAACGTCCTGGGCGAACCGGGTGGCGCCGCTGTCGTCGGAGACCCGCGACTCGCCGAGGCACTTGGGGACGCACAGGCGCGGCGGCTGACCTCTGGCGCATCGAGCTCGCGTGGGCAGGGAATGCCGCCCTACTCCCGTGCTGAGGAGAATGTCCGCCGCCTGGTCGACGCGGGCGTCACGATCCTGGCCGGCACCGACGCCCCGAACCCGGGAACCGTGTTTGGGGCAAGTCTGCACCGGGAGCTGGAACTGCTCGGCCGCTGCGGCATGACGCCCGCTCAGGCGCTGAACGCCGCGACCGCCGCTCCGGCACGAGTGTTCAACCTCGCCGACCGCGGGCACGCCGCACCCGGTCAGCGCGCGGACCTGATGCTCGTATCCGGCGACCCGTTGACCGACATCACCGCGACCCGAGCCATCGAACGGATTTGGCGGGCAGGCGTCCTCTGTGACCGACGTG
This sequence comes from Streptomyces sp. So13.3, assembly GCF_005860785.2. NCBI lineage: Bacteria > Bacillati > Actinomycetota > Actinomycetes > Kitasatosporales > Streptomycetaceae > Streptomyces > Streptomyces sp. So13.3. The sequence goes on from NZ_CP048835.1 coordinate 248,223, forward strand.
CGTTCGTCGCCAACGCGGCCGAGACGGCAGACCTTGACGCCTTCGACGCCCGGGTTGCCAAGGTCGTGGCGGCCGTCCGAGAACGCCGGTACGGCCGATGACGATCTGGTGGTCAGCGCGGGTGGCAGTGGCTTGGCGGCCCGCGGCCGACGCCGCGCATACGTTGCAGGCCGTCCCAACTCTCGCATCGGCCGGTCTCCTGGCCGTCTCCGCACCGGTGTGCGGGGGTCGCTGACCCCGGGCACTCGCCCTTGACGTACGAAGGCTCCCGGCCGGTGTGATCCACCGGCCGGGAGCCTTCGTCGTTACGTCGCTTGGTGTCAGGCGCAGTTGGACGGAGCGGGACGGCCCGCGAAGCGGTCCGCGATCCAGGCCAGGTACTCCGGCTCCGCGACGTTGGGGATCGTCTGGTGCGTCGCCCCCTGGTACTTCGTGTACTCGACCGGCTTGTCGAAGCTGCAGGCCCGCTTCACGTACTCGTCGGTCGAGTTCGGGTTGATGACGGTGTCCGCCGTCCCCTGCATCACCAGGATCGGTGCCACCGAGGCGACCAGGCCCGCGGTGTTCTCTCTGAAGCGCTGGTGCCAGACCTCCGGCACCACCGTCAGCGGCTGGAACAGGGTGTCGAGCTGGCCGACGTTGCCGACGTTGTTCTGGATCACGTCCGCGAAGTGCTCGATGCACGCCACAGCGTCACCGCCCAGCGCTTGCAGACCGGCCGGCTTCAGCACGTCCGTGGCATTCAGCTCGGGGTAAGCCGCCAGGAAGCCCCGGTAGACGTTGGTGCGCAGAGCCGCGTTGTGGGAGGCGGAGGTGGCGTCGGTCGGGCCGGGGAGCACCAGGCCGCGGAAGTCAGGTCCCAGGTTGGCCGCGGGTGCCAGGGCCGCGATGCCGACCATCTGGGTCTCGGGGGTGTACGCGCGGTAGTTCTGGGCGATGAACGCCGCCGCGCCGCCGCCCTGCGACCAGCCCAGGACGGCCGCCTTGCGGTTCGCGTGGGTGGCGGTGATCTGGCGGGCCGCCCGGACGGAGTCCAGGACGTTGTTCGTCTCGGTGACGGCGACGGTGTACTGGTGCACGCCGGGGGTACCCAGGCCCTGGTAGTCGGTGCCGACCACGACGTCACCGGAGCGCAGGAACTGCGTCAGGGCCGGCACGCCGACGTCGATGCCCCAGGGGCTGTCGTAGGTGTAGTAGCCCACCAGGTCGGTGGCCGGGTTCGGCACCGCGGACGGCGCGCACTGCCGCGGTCCGCCCACGGTCCCGTGGGCCCAGGCCACGACGTTGCGGCCGGCGCGCGACGCGGGGGCATCGGGCCAGGCCACGATGCCCGAGACGGCCACGGGCTTACCGGTCTGGAGGGTCGAGCGGTACAGGATCCGGCAGGCGCTCGCACCCTTGGGGGCATCGACGCGGCGGGCCCAGATCAGGTCGCCGTGGTTGCCCTTGGGCAGCGGCGACGGCGGATCGTAGAACTTCTCGCCCTCCGGGCCGATCGGTACGCCCGGGGCACACAGGCCCTTCGCTGCCTTGCCGCCATCCGGGTTCGTGCTCGCGGTGGTGGCGGTGGCAACGGTGCCACAGCCCAGCGCGATCACCGCGGCCACACCGGCCGCAGTGATCGCCGATAGCCGTTGTCTCATGCTCAAGTCCCTTCACTCGATGCCGGACGAGAGACTAGAGAGAAGAAAGCATAATGTCACCAACTGTTACTATTAATACCTTTGGTGTCGCATAGATCCTGACCATCGACCCGGCACCCAGCCACACCTTCGGACGTGCTCCCCCACACCCAGCACCAACCCGGCGGCGCGCCCACCTGGGCACCTGGCTCAGCGCCGGGCACGGCCACGGCCGGGAAACAGTGCGGCGACAGTCGCTGCCACCACCACCCCGAACAACAACCCGCCCCAGGACAGTGCCCCGACAGGCCGGTGCGCGACCAACCCATACGCCAGCATGCCCAGAGCACCGCCCACGAGGAAGAACCCACCACTACGCATCGCAACCCGCCACCGCGGGCGAACCATCCCTGACGTCACGACACACATCATCCACCCCGGCAGCGCGCCATCTCCGACCGCAGGGCCGGCCACCCTCGGCGCCCGGGAACCTGGCATGATCATGCCCCGACGTGCACGTCGGTTCAGGGTCGGGGAAGGACCGGTATGCGCGTGGCTCTTTGGGTTCTGCTCGGCGTGGTGACGCTCCTGGAATGCGGCTGCGGCATCGCCGCTCTCACCACCGGCCGTATATGGGTCCCCTGGGCGCGGCACCGGGTCCTGCGGCCGAAACCCTGGGGATGGGCACAGCTCCTCGGAGCCGCCATGCTGAGCATCTACCCCCTGCACTTCGGCCTGGGGGTGAACATCCCGGTGATGGCTGTTCTGGCCTTCTCACTGATCCTCATGGTCGCCTCCACCGTGCTGAACCACTTCGCCCTCAAAGCTCCCCGCACTCCACCGCCTCCCGCCTGAGCCAAACGGCCCATCGACCGGGAGAACAGCGGCTTGGCACCACGTTCCGCGGCCGAGCATCACCGCAGACAAGCCGGCAGCAACTCCCACTCATCCGATCGTGCCGCTGGTGGTGTCCGCCGAGCGCTCGGCGGACACCACCAGCGGCACGGCGGTCAGGACTGCAGGAAGGCCAGCAGGTCGGCGTTGATGGTCTCGGCCTGGGTGGTGGGCATTCCGTGGGGGAATCCGGGGTACGTCTTCAGGGTGCCGTTCTGCACGAGCTTCGCGGACAGTGGCCCGGAGTCGGCGTAAGGGACGATCTGGTCGTCATCGCCGTGCATCACGAGGACCGGAACCGTGATCTTCTTCAGGTCCTCGGTGAAGTCGGTCTGGGAGAAGGCGACGATGCCGTCGTAATGTGCCTTCGCGCCACCCATCATTCCCTGGCGCCACCAATTCGCGATGATCGCCTCCGAGGGCTCCGCACCGGGCCGGTTGAAGCCGTAGAAGGGCCCCGACGGCAGCGCCCGGTAGAACTCCGAACGGTTGGCGGCCAGCTGAGCCTGCAGGTCGTCGAAGACGCTCTTGGGCAGTCCGCCGGGATTGGCGTCGGTCCGCACCATCAGCGGGGGCACCGCGCTGATCAGCACCGCCTTGGCGACCCGGCTCTCGCCGTGCCGGGCGATGTAGTGCGCGACCTCACCCCCGCCGGTGGAGTGCCCGACATGCACAGCGTCATGCAGATCGAGGTGCGCGGTCACGGCGGCGAGGTCGTCGGCGTAGTGGTCCATGTCGTGGCCGTCACCGCTCTGGGTGGAGCGTCCGTGCCCACGGCGGTCATGGGCGATGACCCGATAGCCTCGCCCCAGGAAGAACAGCATCTGAGCGTCCCAGTCGTCCGCTGACAACGGCCAACCGTGACTGAAGACGATGGGCTGCCCGGTACCCCAGTCCTTGAAGAAGATCTCGATGCCGTCAGGTGTCGTGACCGTGCCCATGCTTCGCCTCCGCGGATTCCACGATGTGGTGAGGTGCCGGAACATCATCTGACTGTGGTGCCATATCGATCCTGGGCCATGGGTCCGGATCCCGCGAACGCTGCTCGTCCCATAGTGGTCACGGAGATGACCAGGTCCTCCCCGTGCAAGCGGGGAGCAGGGGCTGCGGTGAGCTTGTGCTCGACGGCGTCCCACAGGGCTACCCGGCTTCCCTGCCGCACGGTCCAGCCTGGCCCGGCTTCGCTGAGTACCAGATCAGGCCCACCCCACCAGCAGGGCCTCGCCGACGACGAGGTGCTCCTGTGCGTCGCGGGCCTGCGGGAAGCCCCGTGGCCTGAGCTGCAGGCCGGCACCTGCGAGCGCTGCGAGCACCCGCGCCGCGAGTTCCGCGCGCTCGATCTCCGGGATGGTGCTGAGGTTGAAGAACACGTAGGTCCGTGTGTCGTCGTCCGGGGAGACCACGACCGGTCCCTTCGGACCATCGCAGGGGATCCCCGCGCCGGTGATCGCCCGGATCGTCCGGCTGAGGACCTCCGCCGCGCTCTTCACGTCGACTGCGCGTGCCGCGGTGTGGATCGCGACGCAGAGTTCGGTGGCGGCCGGTATCGCCGCGCTGACCGGGACGGTGAACGGCCCCGTCGTGACGGTGTCGGTTGCTGCTTCGTACCGAAAGCTCCAGAGGTCGCGGGCCACGTCACGCGGCGCGCCGACCTTGCGGGCTGCGGCCTGTGCTCCGCCGCCCTTACGGTGTGCCCAGTCCTCGAAGGGGGTCAGCCTGTCACGGACGTGCCTGATGTCGGACAAGGCGGCCTCATAACGCTGTTGGGCCTGTTCAAGGGCATCGACGACGTCCGGACTCATTCCGAGACCCTTCAGGGCGATCTGTTCGAGCTCCGCCACCCCGAGCAACTGGCGCAGCGCGACGATCAGCGTGCGTGCGTCGATCTGGCGAGAGCTGAACCAGCCGGTCGGCTGGTCATCGCTGTGCATGCGCTGGACAGTCAGGACGACAGTGGCCTTCAGCCAGCCCGCCTCCGACGCCACGATCGCGTACGGGTTGTCTGCTGGAGACCAGTCGTCCGGAAGGCTGTCGCTCATGGCAACAGTATGAGCCCCCTCAACCATCGGCCGCTGCGCTGATTCAACTGGAGCGTCGCTGATCAGGGACCAGCGGGTGTACGCGTCCTGACGCACGGCGCGTCGTGGTGCGTCGCTGACAACCACACACCCTTCAGCCCGCCGGCAGCCTCCCCACCGAGACCGCCGCCAACAACCCCTCCTCGGTGAACCGCACAGCCACGGTCATTCCGTCCTGCCCCTCCGCATGCAAGGACCCGTCCGCCACGGCCTCACGGACCGTGAAACCGTGCCGTGCGAGATACCCGGTCACAGTCTGCCGCGGGTCATACGGAAACTGCCGAACGGCCGCATCGAACATCCCGGTCACCACCCGCCGGTCGAACCCGGCTTCGGGCACATCCGCGTCGTCCACGACCACGAACGCCCGCGCGCCGTTGTCCAACAGGCAACTCGCGAATCCGCGCGTGCGCAACGCACCGAGGGCGACTGTCGCCAGCCGCTCCGCCGCCGCCAACGGGTCCGCAAACGCGGCCAGCTCGAGCCGCGGTTCGACGAACTCGTAGATGCCGTTGCGCTCCCCGAAATCCCGCAACCACACAGCCAGGCCCAGCCGTGACGCCCCCGGCGGATGCGTGCGCTCGTTGCCCCACGCCCACAGCCAACTGCCGTCATGGCCCAAGGAGCCCAGCGGCGACTGGTGCACGGTCACCTCGCCGATCCGCAGCATGCTCGTGTCGTAGCTCAGCGACCATGCCCCGCCGGGGGGCTGATACCGCGTATAGGTCGCCTGCTGCTCAAGCGCCGCAGCGGCGTAGTACGCGCCCGCGTCCTCAAACGCGCGACTGAACACATCGTCCGGCTTCAGCGGCATCGGCATCAAACGCACCCACTCTCAAATCCACGACATCGCGTCTCAACCTACCCACCGATCGCGCCCGCGGTCGGGCCCATCAACCCAGCACCGGCCCCTCACCGACCCTGCGGCGGGCCCGAACCCCCGGTACCCGCCAGGCGGGCCGCACCTGCGGCAGTTCACGTGGTTCAGCCCACCGGCCAGAGCGGCAGATCCGCGTGCCGGACTCGGACCCCACCCTTCGTGACGGGGGCGAAGGCGGCAGGTGCCATGCAGGACCCCACTGAATCCATGTGCTCGACAGCGCCAGTGGTCCAGTTCACCCCATCGTCCCAGGAGAAACCCACCCGGTCCCGCGATGCCTTCCCGGGCTTGTCCACGCCGCCGTCATAAACGCTCAACCCCAACCGCCTCCCCACCCAGTCCGGACCTCCGGCACTCACCTTGGTGATAACCGCCGTCAGGCTCGCGCTGCCGGGCGCGGTCACCAGGCAGTCGACCGCGCCTTCCGCGGTGTAGGTGATGTCCCGCTGCGCCGAGTAGTGGGAGATCTTCACCGTGCCGCGCGCATCGGTCGGCAGTCCGCCGGGCACACCGGGGATCGGTCTGCTGAAAGGGACGGCGTACGAGTTGAACGTCAGTGGGCGAAGGTCTCGAACCACATGATCGTGAAATGGATCAGCAGCGGCAGCGCGATCCGCACAGCGTCCCGGTCCTGCGATGCCCCGCCCTCGCGGTTGAGGCCGGTGACGACGGCGATGCCGTGCGAACCGTACGGGATCTCCGTATCCCGCCATCCGCTCGCCAACGCCCAGGCAACCTCATCAGAACTCAGGTGAACTAACGGGGCGTCAGCCACTCGTCGCCGTGCTGAACGTTGCCTGTACCGGTACTGGTTTGACGAGCGCCAGATAGACCGGGCAGCGCTCCTGCCAGATCTCGAAGAGCCCCTGCAACCTGTCCGCAGGCTCGGGTGAGACAACATGGATCTCGATCGTGACGTCACCCAGATCCGGGAGGGCACCAGCCATCCCCAGCAGTCCTCGCGCATCCACGCTACAACGGGCAACGGCGCTCACCTCGTCGAGCTGAAGACCGAGCTCGGGCGCGAGCGTGTCGTGTACGAAGACCACGGCGCACCCTGCGAGCGCGCCAAGAAGGTAGGCGGTGGGACTGGGTGAGAGGTTTCTTCCGCCGACCGCGGGTGGCAGATCGGCGTCCCAGTTGAAGGGCCCCGCTGAGAGGCGTGCATGCCCGTTGGCCAGCGACGCCGTCACAGCCGGAGTTGACTGCGCCGCGCTCGGCTCTGCCCGAAAGCGCTCCTTGCTGGCTTCGATCACATGCATTGACATGATCCACCTTCCCTCTGGCCCGTAGCTGGCAGCTTTCTGCTTCGCACGGTAGGAGCTGGGCCGTTCAGTGGGCATCCGAGCTGGCACGCACCGTCGTCCGTGCCCGCACCGGCGGGGGGCCGGTATGCACGTAGGACAGCTCCCGCGAATGCCCTGCCCGTGCTGCAGCGTTCACGCCAGGCCGCGGCGAACCAGATCCGCGACGGCAGCCGTCCGCCCCGCCCTGCCGCTGACGCCGAGTTTGAGATAGGCGTTGGACAGGTGCCGTTCGACGGTACGGACGCTCAGCGCCAGGGACCCGGCGATCCCGGAGTTGTCCAGCCCTGCCGCTGCCAGCCGGAGGACCTCGAACTCGCGCTCGGTCAGATCGGGCAGCGGAGCCGGAGACACCGTGGCCGGCACAGCCTCTCGATCGGGCTCGGCGAAGGCGGCTACCTCCTGTAAGAAGACGTGCCAGGCCGGCTCGTCAGCCAGCAGAATATGATTGCGGCTCTCCAGCGGTACCAACCTTGCGCCAGGAATCGACGACGCGATGATCCGGGCCTCGTCGAAGCCGGCCATCGCGTCGTCGCGCGAATGAAGAACCAGCGTGGGTACAGCGACCGCGGGAAGCAGATCGTTGACGTCGACCTTCTGACGCTCCGCGCACAGTGCGGCCGCGTTCTCCGTCGAGGTGGACATCCGCTGCAGCGCGTCGACCCAGCGCATCTGCTCCTCGGACGCCCCGGGGATCAGCATGTTGGTGAACACCCGGCGGAACAGGGAATCCGGCCTGGCCCAGCCCACTCGGATCATGCTCACGAGCGTCTCGAGAAGCTCCACGTCCTCCGGTGTCCGCGCGGCGGACGCCCACGTACCGGCCAGGATCAACCGGGTCACCCGATCGGGACGCCCGGCGGTGTACGTGATCGCGACGGGGCCACCCTGCGACATCCCGACCAGGGCGAAGCGGTCGAGGCCGGCCGCCTCGACCACGGCCTCCAGGTCGGCGACGCGTGCCTCGAGCGAATAGTCCTCGATCTCCCAGTCGGACAGACCGTAACCGCGTTCGTCGAACCGGATGACGGTGAAGAGCGCGCCGAGGTCCTTGAGGAAGTGGCGCCAGACGGGGCTCTGCCAGTCGAACTGTAAGTGGCTCAGCCAGCACGAGTCGATGACCAGCGGCGGGCCCTGCCCGTGAATCGCATAGGCGAGCCGGACCCCGTCCGGCGCGCGACAGAACCGGATCTCCTGCCCGCCTCCGCCGCCGGGAGGCGCCCCCAGATTGCCCGCTTGGCGTGGCATGGGCGAATCGTACCCCGACCCCGTGCCGCTCCGAACAGGTTGTCGACCGCCTCGCCGCTACGCCGGCGCACAAGGCCGAGCGGCCCGCCGGGCAGGCCGGCGGGCCGTCAGAAAAGGCCGAGGTCAGCGCCCTGCGGTCCTACTCCTGGGTCCATTTCTGGCTCTTGGAGCCGTTGCAGTCCCACACGACGATCTGTGTCCGGTTCCCGCCCTTGCCGCGGGTGTCGAGGCACTTGCCCTTCACCTGATTGGCCACGATCACAGCGCGAGGTTCGTTGGGCGAGACGATGACCTGCCACCGCTCGGAGCCGATGGAGTCGGGGTAGCAGAAATACTGCTGGATCGTCGTCCCGTTCACCACCTCGTCATCGTTGCCGGCATACAGATCCAGACATAGATTGCTGTTGAGGTTGCGCAGCGAGAACCAGCCCGGCGCCGAAGTCACCTGTTCCATGAGCCAGTTCTGGTTGGGATCGTGTGAGTCGCAGTCCCACTGGTACACCGAACCGGGCTCCTTCGACTGCCTCGCGTCCAGGCAGTTGTCAGTGACCTTGTTCTTGAGCGCGAACGCCGCCCCGATACTGCTCGGCCCAGGGGTCCTGGCGTCGCTCTTGACCGCACCGGCCGCCTGGGCGGCTCCCCCCGGAGCCATTCCGGCCGCGGTTGCGATCAGGCCGGCCAGAACAAGACCGGCCGCTCTCTGCTTTCGCATGTCCCCTCCTGTGTCCTGCGTACAGCCCTCACTGGGAGCTGCGATGCGTCTCACGGTAGGGACCGGGCCGTTCGCGGGGATCCGCGCGGGCACCCAGCCTGGCCACTGCCGGCGGCGGCCAGGTGTCGGGATACACGCAGTAGGCGCAGTAGCTGCCGTGGGCACCACGGAGTTCCGGCTCCCCGCCGCGGCGAACGAGCACGTAGCGGCGGAGCTGTCCGCCCCCACAAGTCATCAGGCACAAGATCAACAGACACGCCGCGGACCCGGCCGACCCACCATCCAACTGCCAGGCCAACACGCCGGTCTCATTCGGACGCGATCAGTTGGACGCGTTGGCGGCGCAGTGCGATCTCGACGGCGGGATTCGCGGGAATCGGCGGTCCCGTGAAGGACGCTGTGATGTCACACCTGAACGGAGCGCCCGCCACGGTCACCCAATAGATGACGTGGTAGGCGCTGTCCCAGTGGATGCGCACCAGCTCGGATCCGGTGCCGAATTCGGCGTCCAAATCGCGACGGGACACCGTGGGCGCGGCGGGCGTGATCCTCACGGCGAACAGCCCGTCGTACCAGTCGCCCGCCGTGACGCGCGACGTGCCCGCCGGTGCGGGCTCCAGCGCGGGCTCTCCGATCGTCTCGACCAGCTCGCCATGGAGCCCGATCGCGGTCAGCACCGTCGCGCTGTCCACGGCCGCCACCATGCACAGTCCCTGCGCCCAGGCGCGCAGTGTCTGGCAGTCGACCGCCACCAGGTCCTCCCCCTCATCCGGCTCCGCCGCAGTGCCCACAGCGGTGCCGGCCACGGATTCTTCCGCCGGTTCCATCGCCACGATGAGCTGGGCCCCGGCAGCGACATACACGCGGTAGGTGACGCCCGCGCCGACATGCCAGAAGGCGACCGGAATGTGGAACGACCGCTCCTGCACAGTGATCCACCAACCGGAGCGGCCCCGTGTCGCGACGCGTACCGGCCCCTCAAGGCATTCCACGACGCCGGAGCGCACGGCCCTGAGCAGGTTCCGTGCGGCGACGACGCCCAGCGCGAGACCGGCGGCGATGATCAGCACGATGAGGATCCACTGAATCGCCCGCAGCGGACGCGACGCGGCGAAATAGACGATGGCCACGAACGTCGCGACGAGCACGACGCTGAGCATCAGGTTCAGGACGATCCCGCGGCGCATCCGGCGGCCCTGTCCGCTGCCGAGTCGGCCGGCACGGTTCGCCTCGATGTCCTGCGGGCCGTTCTTGAACGCCCGCAACAGCTCCAGCCGGTGCTGCTCCCAGTCGGTCATCGGCGCGTCAGGACCATCTGTTGAGCTCGTCCACCTTGCGGGCGAAGTCCCGCAGGGTCATGACGTCGGGAAATTGGGTGTAGTACTTCCATTCGAACCTCTCGTGACGTACGTCGACCGCATCCATCCGGCCCTCCCGGGAGGTGTCGCACAGCGTCTCCAGCACCGCGAGGTCGAAGGGCTCCTTGCCGCGATCACACGCGTCGGATCGTGCCTTGGCCAAGCGCTTGTTGTGTGCCCATCGCGACTTGGCGCCAGTCCGCGCCAAGTATTCCATCGTCTCTCGTTCGGAGAGTGTCCCTGGGACGGCGGGCCGATCGCGTTCGAGGGGAGAAATCCAGTCGTGAATGGTGTCCAGCAGCTCCAGAACGGGTTCGCTGGTCGCCCGCTCGAAAGCCGCCTCCACCGCGCGCGTGGCCGGGCCGCCGCCGATCCATGTGAGCACCTGACGGTAGGCCACACTTTCGCCGTTCCAGAAGGCGTTGGTCAGCTGCGGATCCGGTGACCAGTCGACATCGGTGGCCAGGAAGTCGTACAGATGCCTGATGGAGTCATCGCCGTCCAGTGGGCTCCACGCCCGGAGGTAGGGATCCAGATCGATTCCGGCTGCCGCAATGCTGCACAGAACAGTGCCGACGGGCTGAGGGGCCGGGTACTGCTCGAGGGTCGTCTCCCACCACGCGTGGAGGAAGTCATCGATCGCCCGGGCTTCCTCGGCAGGCCAGTGGTGCCAGTCGGCCAGCGCGAGCTTGCCGAGGACGATCTCGGGGTCGGGGAAATCCGCGGCGCCGGCAACCACGCACTCCAGCATCCGGGGCAGCAGATAGCGCAGGTCTCCGGCCCCGCCCCAGGTGGTGATGGCCTTGGCTGCGTAGCCGGCCAGGTCGGCCGCCGCGATGGCGGAGACGGGTTCTTTCAGCAGGGAACAGCCCAGGTCCGCGTCGGAACAGTGCGGGCAGACCTCGATCCGCTCCGGGCGCGCCACCTGCCCGAAGACCTCGTACAGCCGTCGCTGGGCGGCGTCCGTCATGGTCATCCCCCACTCCGGGCCGCGGGACAGATCGAGCTCAGGACTTCAGTGAAACGTATGTGCGGCACGGGCCGCAGGCTCCTTTCCCGACATGACGCGAACAACCCGCCCCGGGACCTGCCCGTCACACGGGTAACAGGCCGCAAACCCACCGGCAGGCACGCACCTTCTGACCGCGGACCTGACCGCAAGCGCTCAGCTTCTGCCCGTGATCTTCCGCGCGCGGCGTGGCCCCAGCCGCCCGCCGCCGCTTGATCCCCAGCGCGGCTCACCCCGAAGAGGTCACGATCATCCGGGCCTCCAGCTCGGCTCGGCGAACCACGCAATGCTGCACCACTCCCCCTGGATCGGGTCCGTAGCGGCTGCGACCTGGCCCCAAGGGTGGCCGGTCACCGAAGTTCGACAAGGCCGACCACAGAGAACGTCACGCGGTCGATTGCGGCATCAACTGTCGCGCGGGCAGGGCTCCGTCCGCGCGCTCCGCAGGGCCGACGCTTTGACTGGAGCCAAAGCGACACCCGCTCCACCCACCGGCCGCCCCAAGCTGCTCCTGAGGGCAACACAGCGATACACAAGAGGAGTTCCATCACATGCGTATACGTTCGCTTCTCGGTGCGGCCGCCACGGCGGTCCTGCTGATCACAGGCCTCACCACCACGGCCGTCGCCCAGGTCCCGGAGACCTCCGGCAGCGGTCGGACCATGGTCATGCCCGCCGCCCCTCTCGACGCGGGCCCGCGGGCCGTGGCGGCAGCCTCGCCGTCGGTGTCGCCGTACGCTCCGTCCCAGCACTATCCGGCAGGCACCACCGGCGTCCCGTGCTCGAGCGGAAACTTCTGCACCGCGGTGTGGGACTACTCGACAGGAAGCTGGGAGGTGTTCCGTTTCGACCCGTGCGCCACCTACTCGGTGTCGAGCTGGGACGGCAACGGGTCCTACTGGAACCAGCAGACCGGTAGCCGTGCCACCGCAACGTTCTACGGCCAGAGCGGCAACCTGCTGGCGAGCGCTCCCATCAGCGCCACTCCCGCCGGCTACGACTGGTCTCCGGTCTATTCGATCCGCAACTGCTACTGATCCGCCCTGGTGACCGCTGGGGGCGGCCACCAAGGACAGGTACGTGGCCGCCCCGGTCCTGGTCCGGGCCATGACGGTCCAGGCGGGCGGTCAACTCCTCACGGACCGCAGTCGGCTTTCAGGTGCCGTACTTCAGTAGGGTCGGGGACTGGCGCGGTGGCTGACGCCCCGCTTCCAGTCCCCGCCAGTGGTCAGGGCAGCAGGTCGCCGACGGCGGCGATCCCTTCCGTGATGGCCCGCTCGTTGACGTTGCCGAAGCCCAGGACGAGTCGGGGTGGCGAAGTCGTCGGTGAGGCATGGTGGGCGCTCATGCCGTACAGGCCCACCCGGCGGGTCCGGGCCGCGGCGATGAGGATCTCCTCATCGCCGCCGGTACCGAGGTGGAGGACGGCGTGGAAGCCGGCTGCGAGTCCGGTCAGTTGTGCGCCGGGCGCGTGCTCGGCGAGCGCGGTCACCAGCGCCGCACGGCGGGCCGCGTACGTGCCCCGCATGCGGCGCAGGTGCCGGTCGTAGCGCCCGGACTCCACGAGTCGGGCCAGGGCGAATTGGTCCAGGGCGGGGGAACCCCGGTCGGCGAGCTGCTTGTTCGCCGCGATGCCTGCGGTCAGCGCGGGCGGGCACAGCACCCAGCCGATGCGCATGGCGGGCGCGAGGGACTTGCTGACGGTGCCGATGGAGATGACCCGGTCCGCGGCCAGGCCCTGGAGCGCGCCCACCGGCTCGCGGTCGTAGCGGAATTCGGCGTCGTAGTCGTCCTCGATGACGAAGGCGTTGTGCCGTTCGGCCCAGTCGATCAGGGCCAGGCGCCGCTCGGCGGCCATGACGACGCCGGTCGGCCACTGGTGAGCGGGTGTGACCAGTACCGCGCGGGCGCCGGTCGCTTCGAGCGCCCGGACATCGATGCCGTACTCGTCGACGGGTACGGGCACGGAGGTCAGGCCCGCGTGCGACGCGGCGGCGGAGGTCAGCGCGGGCGAGCCCGGGTCCTCGTAGGCCAGGGTGTGCAGGCCGGTGGCGGCCAGGGTGCGCAGGGCGAGGGCGAACCCTTGGGCGTAGCCGGAGCAGATCACCATGTGCTCAGGTTCCGCAGCCGCGGCGCGGACCCGACGCAGATATCCGGCCAGCACCTCGCGCGGCTGTGAGGGGCCGCGCGGGTCACCGTAGTCCAGGGCGTCGGTGGGCATCGCACGGCCCGCCTCGCGCACCGCCCACAGCCAGTCGCTCAGGGGGAAGGACGACAGGTCCGGAACGCCGGAGCGGAAGTCGGCGAGCAACCGGGGTGCAGCGGGCTGCGGCGGCCTGGGGACGGGCGTTGGGCAGGCGCCGGCCGCGACGGTGGTGGCCGCGCCGACGCGGGTCACGAGGTAGCCCTCGGCCTGGAGCTGGGCATAGCAGTCCTGGACCAGGCCGCGGGACAGGCCCAACCGGGCAGAGAGCTCCCGGGAGGACGGCAGGCGCTCACCGACGCTCAGGCGCCCGGTGCGAATGGCGTCCCTGATCTGACGCTCCAGTTGGGAGCGCAGGCCCTCAGCGCTTTCCCGGTCGACGATGAGCAACAGTTCCGGCGACAAACCGGACCACTCCAGCGGCATGGAAATGGAGCTTACCGGCGATCCGGTGGGATCCTAGCGTTGACGGCATGACCACCACCACACCCGTACGGACCCCCGCCGCCCGGCCACCGCTGGTGACCCGGCCGCTGCTGCTGCGCTTCGTGACCATGATCGGTGCGTCGGCGAGCTTCTTCCTGCTGCTGTCCGTCGTCCCGCTCTACGCCCAGGCGTCCGGCGGCGACGCGGGCCTCGCTACCGGGGCTCTGATGCTGGCCACCGTCTGCGGTGAACTGGCCACTCCGCGTCTCGTCGCGCGGTTCGGCTACCGGGTGGCATTGATGCTGGGGCTGGTGCTGCTGGGCGCGCCTGCGCTGGTATTGACCGCCTCCGACAGCTTCGGCTGGATCGTGGCGGTCTGCTTCGTGCGCGGGCTGGGCTTCGCGCTGACGGTGGTCGCAGGTGGCGCGCTGACCGCGGCCCTGATCCCGGCCGAGCGCCGCGGCGAAGGGCTGGCGCTGGCCGGGATCGTGTCGGGGGTGCCGTCGCTGGTGGCCCTGCCGCTGGGCGTCTGGCTGGCCGACAGCGTCGGTTTCACCCCGGTCTGCGTGGCCGGCGGACTGGTGGCGCTCGCCTCCGCCGTGGTGGTGCCGGGGCCGCCAGGACGACAGCCCTCTGCCGACCATGCGGTCGGAGTGGTCGCGGGCCTGCGCACAGGCGCCCTGGCACGGCCCGCCGTCGTGTTCGCGACGACCGCGCTGGGGGCCGGCATCATCGTCACCTTCCTGCCGCTGGCCGTACCGACGTCGATGTCCGGACTGGTCACCGCGGTGCTGTTCATCCAGCCGGCCGCAGCCACGGTGGCGCGGTGGTTCACCGGACGGATCGGGGACCGTCGCGGGGCCGCCGGGCTGGTCCTGCCAGGCCTGCTCCTCTCGGCGGTCGGACTGCTCGTCACCGCGCTGACCGGCAGCCCGGTGGCGGTGCTGGCCGGAGTGACGCTGTTCGGTATCGGGTTCGGCATCGCGCAGAACGCCACGCTCACGTTGATGTACGCACGGGTGCCCGAGTCCGGCTACGGCACCGTGAGCGCGCTGTGGAACTTCGCCTACGACGCCGGGATGGGAGTCGGCGCCGTCGGCTACGGCGCGATCGCCGCACACACCGGGTACCCGGCGGCGTTCGCCCTGACCGCCGCGGTGATGCTGCTCGCTTTGTGGCCCGCGTGCCAGGACCGTCGATGAGCCTGGGCGATCACTGAGGCGATGCCAGCGGGCCCTGGGCGAGGCGGACGGCACGCGTCCGACGGCGGCCCAGGATCCGGTTGCGTCAGGCCGGGCTCGGCCGGGCCTAGTGAGTTGTCCAAGCCTGGTTGGTGAAGCCGTTGCAGGCCCACAGTTGCACCCTGGCCCCGTTCGCCGGGATCTGCGTGGCGTCCCCGTCCAGACACTGACCACCGTTGACGTTGGTCAGCGTGGAGCCGTGCCAGGCCCAGATCTGGTTGGTGAAGCCGTTGCAGGCCCAGAGTTGCACCCTGGCCCCGTTGGCCGGGATCTGGGTGACGTCCCCGTCCAGACACTGGTTACGGTCGGCGTTCTGGATGGTGTAGAAGCCGGCCGGCCGCCCGACTGCGGGCGTCCAGAGCCAGGTCTGATTGCTCCGGCCGTTGCAGGCCCACAGTTGCACCCTGGCCCCGTTGGCCGGAATCTGGGTGGCGTCCCCGTCCAGGCACTGGCCGCCCTTGTTGTTGGTCATGGTCAGCCGGAAGACCAGGTGAGGCTGCACCGCGTCGGCAACGCCGCTCCGCGCCGTCGGGATCTGCGCCACCGACGTCACATCGACGACACGCGGTCCGGCCGAGGCGGTGTCGGTGCGGGCGGAGGCGGCACCGGACGTCACCAGTCCGGTGGCGGCCGTGGCTGCCAGCACCGCGAACAGGAATCGCTTACGCATGTCATTTCCCCCGTCCCCGGGCGAGCCCGGGACCACGTTCCGCCGCCGTGTGCCGCGGAACACCAGCAGCCAGGCCGCCTCCCGTTTCCCGGGTGGTGCCGGACCACAGGTAACAGCGTCAAACGCCAGGGGCGGTCTGTCGACGTCTGTTCCACTCAGCGGACCCGGGTGCACAATGCCTGACCCCAAACCCGTCGAAATCGCGGAAGCTACCTCCCAGGCCTCCTCCTCCGCGCCTCGATGACCATGGAGCGTCGGCGTTCACTGAGCCGCCTCACCGCTCGGGGCGGCGTTCAGGAGTTTTGCGGCCAGGGTGCGGATCTGGGTGTGCTCGGTGACGGTCAATGACACGGTCAGCGCGGCGAGTTGGTGGTCCATCTCGGCGGTGCACTGGTCGGTGAGTTGCCGGCCGGGCGCGGTGCGGCTGACCAGGACGGCGCGGCCGTCGTCGGGCGAGGGCAGGCGCTGGACCAGACCGCGTTTCTCGGCGCGGGTGACCAGGCCGGTCATGGAGGACTTGTCCAGGCCCAGGGTGGCGGGCGAGTTCGAGCATGCCAAATCGGCGGTCGCGCAGGATGCCGAGGAGGCGGACCTGAATGAGGGAGAGGTCGTGATCGGACGCGATGCGCGTGAGGGCACCCTGCACCAGGAACGACAGCTGGACCAGAGCGTCCACGGTGTCCTGCGGCCTGCCGGACCACTGGTCGTCCGCCGGGTCCGGGGTGTGGCTGGGGGTCATGGTGGCCGCCGCGATGAACCCCGCCATGTCGTCCTGGGTCGCACTGCGCCGCCGCGTCACTCTCCAGCCCGGTGCCACCGTCCTGGTCCTGGGCGCGACCGGCCACGCCGGGCAGCTCGCCGTCCAGATTGCCCAGCACCTCGGCGCCACCCACGTCGTGGCCGCCGGCCGCGATCCTGAGCGCCTTGCTCTCCTGCGCGGCCTGGGCGCGGACGAGACCGTCTCCCTGCTGGGCAACCCTCAGCAGGTCGCCGACCGCCTCGGCCGGGCCGACGGCGACGCGGACGTCGTCATCGACTATCTATGGGGTCCGGCCGCCGAACATGCCCTGCCCGCGTTGCTCACCGCCCGCACCGAGCGCAGCAAGCCACTGGCCTGGATCCAGATCGGCTCCATGGCCGGAGCGGACATCACCCTGCCCTCCTACCTACTGCGCGCGGCGAACCTGCAGATCATGGGGAGCGGCCAGGGCTCGCTCACCACCGCGGGAATCCTCGCCGAACTGCCCTCCCTCGCCGCCGAGATCGCCTCCGGCACCATAGCCGTCAACCCCCTCGCCCTCCCCCTCGCCCAGGTCGAGCAGGCGTGGAGCATCCCCACCACCTTCGGCCAACGCATCGTGCTCGCCCCCGCCAACTGACCATCCCCTCCTGCGGTAGGTAGGCAGTCCCCGCCGAACACCGCTTCGGCCTTGCCGCTCCGGTAGATGTCCGCGTGGTCGAACGTGTTGATGCCACTGTCCAGGGCGGCTTCCACGGCGGCTTCCGCGACCGCGATGTCCTGCGCGGTGTAGGGCTCGTCGCCCCAGCTGCCGCCCAGCCCCATGCACCCATAGATGAGCCGGCCGGTATCCGTCTGTTCCGCCATCTTCGTCACAGGGCCACCCTATGACCGGACCATCGTGAGGCCGCGGCGGTCGCTGTCCAGGGTCGTCAAGCGCAACGTCCTGCCTGCCGAGGTCGGCAGTCGGGTGCCACGAAGGCGCGGGCGCTGCGCCATCCGGTCGGTTCGGGCAGAAACTTCGGAAGTGTCACCGGCCGAATGCCGATCGTCTCCCTACCGTGAGCACCCCAGGAGGGTTCCCCACAGCAGGAGTGTGAGATGCGTAGGCGCCGGACCTTGCGCGCGCGGTGGCCGGCCGCCATTGCCGCCCTTCCGCTGCTCGCCTCCGCTCTCGCGGGGTGCGGAAGCAGCAGTAGCGGCGGTCCGGTGACGATGAACTGGTACAACTTCCCCGACGATTCCGGCGCGTTGCAACAGGCGGCCGAGCGGTGCAGCCAGGCTTCGAAGGGTCAGTACCAGATCCGGTACAACAAGCTGCCGCGGACGGCGGACGGGCAGCGGCAGCAGTTGGTGCGGCGATTGGCCGCTCACGACGCCGGGGTCGACATCATGGGCCTCGACGTTACCTGGCCCGCGGAGTTCGCCGAGGCGGGCTGGGTCCGGGAGTGGACGGGAGCGTTGAAGGCACGGGCGACCGCGGACACCCTGAAGGCCGCGGTGCAGACCGCGACCTGGAAGGACCGGCTGTACGCCGTCCCCTACAACTCCAACACCCAGCTCCTGTGGTACCGCGACGACCTGGTGCCGGTGCCTCCGAAGAGCTGGGCCGAGATGCTCGCCCAGGCCGACGCTCTGGCGAAGGCGGGCAAGCCGCACTACGTCGAGATCCAAGGTGCCCAGTACGAGGGACTGACGGTCTGGTTCAACACCCTGGTCACCAGCGCGGGCGGGTCGATCCTCACCCCGGACGCCCAGGCGCCCTCGCTCGGCCCGCCGGCCGTCGTCGCCGCCGGAATCATGCGCGCCACCGCCCGGTCCGCCGCCGCGGACCCGTCACTGTCCAACCAGATGGAGGACGAGAACCGGCTCGCCATGGAGTCCGGAACGGCCGCCTTCGAACTCAACTACCCCTTCGTCTACCCGTCGATGAAGGCCAACCAACCGAAGCTCTTCCAACACTTCAGGTGGGCCCCCTACCCCGGCGTGACCGCCGGCCGGCCGGCCACCGTGACCATCGGCGGCATCGACCTCGCAGTCGGCGCGTACAGCAAGCACCCCGATCTCGCGTTCCAGGCCACGCTGTGCCTGCGCAACCGCGACAACCAGCTCACCAACGCCCTCAAGGGCGGCCTGCCGCCCTCGCTGCGCAGTCTCTACCAGGCCGCCGAACTGACCAAGAGCTATCCCTTCGCCGCCGACGTGCTGAACGCGCTGGACACGGCGAGCGTGCGACCGCGGACCCCCGCCTACCAGAACGTGTCGATCGCCCTCGCGCACACCCTCTCGCCACCGGCCGGGATCCAGCCCGAGAGCACCGTCTCCGACCTCCGGGGCCAGATCGAGGACGCCCTCGGTTCCAAGGGGTTGATTCCGTGAGCACATCCACGAAGGCCGCCGCCGGGCACGGCCGCGCCGAACTGTCCGAGGGCGCCCGCCAGGAGCGCCGGCTCGGCCTGCTGCTCTGCGCGCCGGCAGTGATCGTGATGGTCGCCGTCACCGCCTACCCGATCGCCTACGCGGTCTACCTCTCGCTCCAGCGCTACGACCTGCGGTTCCCCGCGCAGGCCAAGTGGGTCGGGTTCGGCAACTACGGAGCTGTGCTGTCCTCGCCGTTCTGGTGGCAGGCCCTGTGGGTGACCGCCCTCATCACGGTGGTGTCGGTGGCGATCGAGCTGGTCCTCGGCATGGCGCTGGCGCTGGTGATGCACCGGGCCGTCTTCGGCCGGGGCACCGTCCGTACCGCCGTCCTGATCCCGTACGGCATCGTCACCGTCGTCGCCGCGTACTCGTGGCAGTACGCGTGGACCCCCGGGACCGGCTACCTCGCGGCGCTGCTGCCCGCGGGCAGCGCGCCGCTGACCGACCAATGGCAGGCCATCGGACTGATCATCCTGGCCGAGGTGTGGAAGACCACGCCGTTCATGGCGCTGCTGCTGCTCGCCGGCCTGGCGCTCGTCCCGGGTGAGACGGTCAGGGCCGCGATGGTCGACGGTGCCACCTTCTGGCAACGGCTGCGGCTGGTGATCCTGCCGCTGATGAAGCCGGCCATCCTGGTCGCCCTGCTGTTCCGCACCCTGGACGCGTTCCGGATCTTCGACAACATCTACGTCCTGACGGGCGGCTCGAACGACACCGGATCGGTCTCGATCCTCGGCTACGACAACCTGTTCACCGCCCTCAACCTCGGCATCGGGTCGGCGATCTCGGTGCTGATCTTCCTGTGCGTGGCGGTGCTCGCCTTCATCTTCATCAAGATCTTCGGCGCCGCGGCGCCGGGCGGCGAACCGGAGCGGCGATGATGTCCCACCGCGGGAAGACCCTGACCAGCTGGAGCGTCGTCAACCTCATCGTGGTGCTGTATGCGCTGTTCCCGGTCTGGTGGATCGTGGCGCTCTCGTTCAAGGACCCGAGCACCCTCAGCGACGGCAACTTCATCCCGCGCAAATGGACCTGGGCGAACTACCGTGGCATCTTCCAGACCTCGGAGTTCACTCGGGCGCTGATCAACTCGATCGGTATCGCCCTGATCGCCACCACGATCGCGGTCGTCCTCGGCACGATGGCCGCCTACGCGGTCGCCCGGCTCCGATTCCCCGGCAAGCGGCTGCTGATCGGGATGTCGCTGCTGATCGCGATGTTCCCACCGATCTCGCTGGTCTCGCCGCTGTTCAACATCGAGCGGGTGCTCGGGATCTTCGACACCTGGCCGGGACTGATCATCCCCTACATGACCTTCTCCCTGCCGCTGGCGATCTACACGCTGTCCGCGTTCTTCCGGGAGATCCCCTGGGACCTGGAGAAGGCCGCCAAGATGGACGGCGCCACCCCGGCCCAGGCGTTCCGCCTGGTGATCGCACCGCTCGCCGCGCCCGGCGTGTTCACCACCGCGATCCTGGTCTTCATCTTCTGCTGGAACGACTTCCTGTTCGCGATCTCGCTGACGTCCACCACCGCCGCCCGCACCGTCCCGGCGGCGATCGCCTTCTTCACCGGTAGTTCGCAGTTCCAGCAGCCCGCCGGATCCATCGCCGCGGCGGCCGTGGTGATCACCGTACCCATCGTGATCTTCGTGTTGCTGTTCCAACGCCGCATCGTCGCCGGCCTCACCGCCGGCGCAGTCAAGGGATAACCGGCCCACCCGGGCGGGACCAGGAAGGCAGACCGTGGCCGAGATCGTCCTCGACGGCATCACCAAGCGCTACCCCGACGGCGCCCTTGCCGTGAACGACTTCAACCTCACCATCGCCGAAGGGGAGTTCGTCATCCTGGTCGGCCCCTCCGGCTGCGGCAAGTCCACCACCCTCAACATGATCGCGGGCCTGGAGGACATCACCGAGGGCACCCTGCGGATCGACGGGCAGGTCGTCAACGACCGCGCCCCCAAGGACCGCGACATCGCCATGGTGTTCCAGAGCTACGCCCTCTACCCGCACATGAACGTCCGCGAGAACATGGGCTTCGCGCTCAGACTCGCCAAGACCGACAAGGCCGTCGTCAACGCCAAGGTGGAGGAGGCCGCCCGTATCCTCGACCTCACCCAGCATCTGGACCGCAAACCCGCCAACCTCTCCGGCGGCCAGCGCCAGCGGGTCGCGATGGGCCGCGCCATCGTCCGCGACCCCAAGGCCTTCCTGATGGACGAGCCGCTCTCCAACCTCGACGCCAAGCTCCGGGTCCAGATGCGCACGCAGATCGCCGCCCTGCAGCGCCGCCTCGGCACCACCACCGTCTACGTCACCCACGACCAGGTCGAGGCCATGACCCTGGGCGACCGTGTCGTGGTGATGCGCGGCGGCCTCGTCCAGCAGGTCGGCACGCCGCAGCACCTCTACGACGCACCGGTCAACCTCTTCGTCGCCGGCTTCATCGGCTCCCCCGGCATGAATTTCCTCGGTGCCACCCTGGGGAACGGTGTCCTGCGGACCTCGCTCGGTGACCTCCCGCTCGAGGACCGGGCGCGGCGCGTGCTGGAACAGGGGAACGTCTCCCGGGACCTCATCGTCGGCATCCGCCCCGAGGACTTCGAGGACGCCGCCCTGACCGAGCAGCGGGGGGCCGGGCTGGTGTGTACCGCCACCGTAGAGGTGCGTGAGTCGGTCGGCTCCGACGTCTACGTCCACTTCACCGAGGAGGGCGGGCCCGCCGGCTCCGCCGAACTCGCCGAGCTCGCCGCGGACTCCGGCCGCGCGGACACCGGCATGCAGGGACACCAGATCGTCGCCCGCCTCAGCCCCGCCACCCGCGCTGCCGAGGGCGAGCCCTTGGAGCTGTGGATCAACACCCCTCGGATCCACGTGTTCGACCCCGCCACCGGGACCAACCTGACCCACCCCGAACGAGCGGAGGCCTGACCGGCGGCGGCGAGGCGTCGGCGTGCGGCACTGGAGTTCCTGGGTGGGCCCCCGGTCCCGAGCCCGCGCCAAGCCATGGCTGAGCGAACACTATGAACACAAAGATCACCCGAACTTCCACCCGGACTCCTACGCCTCACGGGTCAATGCACGGCCGGGCGGACGCCACTGGCCGGCCATGACCGCCGCCCAGGAGAAGCGCTGGAGCCGCATCGAAGGCGTCGGCATTGCTCCCTGAGGTCTCCGAGGCCGGAGCCATGAGCACCGTCTACCAGGCCCGTTGGATCACCTGCACATCCGAGGCAGCACCTGTGCGCGGCTACTACTTCCCCTGGAAACGCATCGCATCCACCATGGGGCGCCCCCGTTCATGTGAGGATCGATCACGAGTCATTCCACCAGCCGACGTAACGTCGGGGAACGCAGGGAGAGCATCGTGAAGATGGGCATGGTAGCCAGCCACTATCCGCATCCTTCGCACCGCGAACAGT
Source organism: Streptomyces sp. So13.3 (assembly GCF_005860785.2). Taxonomy (NCBI): domain Bacteria; kingdom Bacillati; phylum Actinomycetota; class Actinomycetes; order Kitasatosporales; family Streptomycetaceae; genus Streptomyces; species Streptomyces sp. So13.3. The sequence goes on from NZ_CP048835.1 coordinate 270,452, forward strand.
TCGTCTTACGCGTCCAGCGAGTCGCCGAGGAATTTGGGCGGACACCGGGATGCCTCTCAGCTGACTGCTGGGTGTCCGCCGACGGCGAGGCGGTGGTGTCGATTGTGCAATGGGAGTCCGAGGAGGCATTCGCTACATCGTTCGCAGCGGTCAAAGCGGCAGGGCTGGACATCGCCTACGACGAGCGCGAATCGCGCCCGCGCGAGATCGTCCGACTCATGGCGCCGTAACCCCGGTCCCCCTGGGTCGCTGTTCCAAATGAGCAGTCGGGGCGGCTCGGAGTGGCCGGCTGCCGGTCAGCGGTGAGCCTCCGAAGCGTTTGGACGACACCGGGGATCTCCTGTTCGGGAGCCCCAGTGGGGGTGCATCCGCGAGCCGCGCGGCGGGTTCACGCCGAGACTGGCCGGGCAGGCGAAATGACACGTTCCGGATACTGCGGATGGGAGTGGCGAGGCGGATGCACAGGGGATCGCGCCCACAGCGGGAAAGGCAGTACCCCGCGCGCCGCAGCTTCCTCGGATGCCCGAACTGCCTCAGCCGGCCATGCCATCGGTCACCAGCCCCATCGGCGGGCGCTTTTGATGCTCCCCGTACCATGACTGGTCGTTCACTCGCCGCTGGGCCATCCTGTGGCGCCTTCCCATGGTCCAAGGCGCACAAGGCGGCGCTGACGGCATCGCTCGTACAGGCCGGTCAGAGGTACCGCTCGCGCTGCTCGCTCTCGTTGGCCTGGCCGGACTCCGTGTCTGGGGACGAGAACACCGCGGCAGTTCTCGCACCGTCGCCTTCGGTGTGATGGCCGCATGAGTCCCTCCACCGGAGGGAACGCTACCGGGCACGCGCACTGAGGCGGCGATACGGTCGACCAAAGTCACCGGGGGGCAGCGATGCTGGAAGAGGCGCCAACCGCACTGGCTGCGGTGGGAGGCACTGCTGTTCCGCAGGCCGCGGGCACCGACGGGTCGACCGGGTTCCGATCCCGGGTGGCCCGGTTGTCCGGCCACGGGAACCAGCAGCGCGAGCGCACAGAGCTGGAGCGTCCGGACCAGAGGACCGCCGCTCTGGAGGTGGCGGGCCCCGACGAGGCGCAGGTGGTATGGAGGGGTCAGGAGACATCCTGGCGGAGCGGGACCGCATCGCCGCGGCCCTGTGCGGGCGGGCGGCCAGGACCGGTCACCCTCATGCCTGCCTTGCTCTGGCTCGATTGCTCGAGCAGGCCGGTGACCCGCAGGGTGCAGAACGGCTCTTCCAGCAGGCCATCGACGCCGGGGAGGCTGATGCCCTGACGGCTCTGGCGCGGCTACGCCAGGACGCCGGTGACCTGCAGGGCGCGGAACGGCTGTACCGGCAGGCCATCGAGGCGAGCCACGCCAACGCCTGGACGGACCTCGCGCTGTCCCGTGAGGGGGCCAACGATGCACAAGGCGCGGAACAGATCGTATGGCAGGCAGCGCACGCCGGCTGTCACCACGTCCTAATCGCCGCCACGGCCAGGGGGTTGGGCCGCCCCCAGGCAGAGGGCGGCCCTGCGGCACCGCCCCGGTCACGGGGCGATGATTACCTCGAAGGCTTCGCTGTCGATGATGCGGTCGGACTGTATCGCCCGCCCGTACTCCAGACCCGCGTCACCGTTGTCCTTGTTGTCGACATGGGCCCGGATGCAGGGCGCGTTGTAGGGCGGGGTGGGCTGGGCGGCCCGGTCGACGGTGACGTTCGCGATGTCCCACACGCCGCCGACCGCACGCGGGGTGATGTCTACGCACTGGTTCCCGTCGTTGCCGCCCTGCCAGGACCCGGCGAAGGGGTACTCGTCACAGGAGTCGTTGGGGACACCGGTGGCGCCCCCCACGAACTTGTTCGGCCCGCCAATGCCACAGGTCTTGTCACGCCGTTTGTCGTTCTTCGGGTCGAGAGGGTCGGTGAACCGGTTCAGCGGGTGGTCGTGGTCGCCGTACTTGCCGGTCAGGTTCTTCTGCGCCCACTCATAGGCGATGGCCGCCCCCCGGTACCGGGCCTTGCTGAACGTCACGTTGGCCAGGTGGCCCGGGACGATGCAGCCGGGCCAGCTGCCCGAGTCATCGTCACAGCGAACCTCGATGCCGTTCCACTCCGGGCGGATGTGCGTGGGCGGCCCCGACCCGTTGAGGATGGCCCCCTCCACGCGGTAGGTCGGCAGGATCGTCGTGTTGAAGCCCTTGCCCACGGACGAGCGGTAGCTCAGGGTGCCGTCCTTGCCCTCGTGGAGGCGGCGGAAGCGAACGGCCGCGCCGTCCCAGGCCGACGACCCGGACGTGCACTGGCCACTGCAGGTCGAGCTCAGGGCCATCGTGACGGGGGGCATTTTCTCCGTCATCTCGACGACCTCGGTGATGATGTCCTCCGACCACGCCGCCTGAGGCTGGGAGTCCATGGACGCCGCCGCCGCGACGAACACCGTGGCGTGGTCGGCTACGCTCCCGTCCTTGCCGAGGGCCTCATAGATGACCCAGTGGCGTACGCAGTAGGCCTTGCGGCTGGACTGGCGGGGATCGGTCCCGGTACACATCCCCAGCCCGGGATTCGGCTTGGGATCGGCGGCCTGGGCGCGGGCCGCTGGTGCGAGGGCGGCGGAGGTGGGGGCGGCGGCACCTGCGGGGGCGGTGTCGGTGGTCCTCACGCACGTCCAGGCCGTGCCCTGGCGCTGGAGCGGGGTACCGGGGGCGGTGGCCACGCACGTTCCGTGACCGGGCGGGGCCGCGCTGGCGGGCGGAGCGGCGGTAGCGGGGGCGGTGCCTGCGGCGCACAGGGATGCGGTGAAGACCAGTGCGGCTATCGCCGACAGGCCGCGTCTGAGGTGTTTCAAAAGGTGATCCCTTCCGTCGGTGGCCCCGTGGCGGGCACACCGAAGGTATGGAACCTGGCAACTCCCGTTCATGCCAACCGAGAACGCGACAGTTCTTGATCGCAATTGGCCAGTTGTGGTATGGACCTGCCGCCCTCGGCGGCGCTAGTTTCCCTCACACTCGCCTCACAGACCACACACAGGGGGAAGCAACGATGCGCCGCACAAGAAACCGCCTGGGCAGAGGGCTCGGAGCGCTCATAGCCACCGCGACGGCCGCCGTGGGCCTGGCCGCCACCCCGGCCGCCGCTACCCCGGCCGCCTCCGGGCAGACGATCCAGCCCGGCCAGACCTGCACCGCAGCCGATCTCGGTACCCGCCACCCGGTCATCAAGTCCACCGAAGTGTCCCCGGCCATCACCCACTTCAAGGGCTGGTACGTCACCCAGGGCTCAACCGGTACCCAGACCATCTCCACCAACGTCCAGGAAACCATTTCGGTCTCCGTGGGCGTCAACGGCAGCGTTCAGGGCAGCTTCGCCGTCGAGGCCCTCGGCACCGTCGGCGCGAGCCTCGGCCTGAACGTCCAGGTCAACTACACCACCACCAGCAGCACCAACAAGTCCATCACCTGGGACTTCTACCAGCCCGGCTACTACGGGCTCTACGAGGGCACCAAGAAGGTCACCGGCACCTACGGCAGCCTCAACTGCAACCGCACCCAACAGGGCGACGGCAGCTGGGCGTTGAAGTGGACCGAGGGCCCCGACACCGGCAGCTACACCACCTTCACCACCCTCGAGGAAGGCGCGGTGCGCTGCGAGGACAAGGTCCCCGCCAACAGCATCATGCGCAAGGCACAGGACCTCCTCGACTGCGGCTCGCCCGCCGCCATCGCGAAACACCCGGCTGGGCCGGTCCCCTCGGCGAAGGCCGAGGCCGCCAAGGCCGGGCACGAAGCAGCCGCCAAGGCTGAGAAGAGCGTGAAGGCCACCGGGAGCCCGGCCCCCAACACGCGGGCCGCCCTGGACTGCCAACCCGCCGTCTACAGGATCGACGTCCCCGGCAAGCCCCTGAACTGGAGCGCACCGCTCCTCGCCAACGACGGCATCCGCCTGCGCGAATCCAACTTCTTCAGCGCCCACCTGGACAACTGGCGCCTGTGCAACGTCACGGAGAACAACGGAGTCATCGAAGCGTCCCTGTGGAACTGGGGCAACGGCGGATGCGCGACCGTCCCGGCGAACATCGCCAACCAGGAGCAGGCCTACCTGACGACGGCCACCTGCGGGGAGGACGACCTCCAGCGGTTCTACATCTACCGCGACGTACCCGGCAGCTCGAAGATCGGTCTACAGAACAAGTACACCGGCTCCATGATGGGCCACGACCGTTACGCGGACGGGGAGTTGATCCGCCAGTACTCCAGCGGCCGGCCGGACGGTACGGGTACGTACACCCTGACCGCAGGCTGACCGCCCCCACTCCGTGAGCGCGGCCCCACACGTGACCCCCGGCCGGTTCCGTGCGGGGCCTTCCGCGTCTCTACCCCGAGCCCGACCTCGGGGACCGGGGCCCGCGGCTGAACGTCCCCTGCTGCATGCGGCGAACCCCTGCCAGGGTGGTGCGCGCTTCAACCCGACGACAGAGGCGAGTCAAACCGTGCGTATACAAGGCCTGTTGGCAGTGGCCAACGAGTTCTCGTCTCGGTTCGTCACCGGCCCATCAGACAGGCCCTAGGGGACTTGGCGCGATCGCGCCAGGAGGCCGGCAACCTTCAAGGAGCGGAGCGGCTGCACCAGCAGGCCATCGACGCCGGATGTTCCGATTCCCTCGGTGACCTTGCCGGGTTGCGGGAGGAGGCCGGTGACCTGCAGGGAGCGGAAAGGCTGTACCGGAGATCTGCCGACGCCGGTTACCACCACGCCCTGGGAGAACTGGCGCGATTGCGTTGGGAGGCCGGGGACCCGCAGGAAGCGGAAGGTCTGCACCGGCAGGCGATCGATGCCGGATACGCCCAGACCCTGTTTGACATGGCGGCGTTCCGGGAGCGGGGAGGTGACGAGGAGGGTGCGCGGCGGATGAGGCGGTTCGGACTAGCAGCTGACGGATCGCCCGCAAAGCCATGGGAGACGTGAACAATCGTCGCCATCTCTCGTACGGGCGCGGGGACCGGCGCGGCGTCCCGCGCCCGTTCGTGCCAGGTGCCATGCCCCGACCCGACCACTATGTGAGTTCCGCGGCCTGTTCGGCATCCGCGCCCTCGGCACCAGGGCTCACTGGGAGTCCGCACCCGCTGATCTGTGTGCTTGCGCGGGCGAGGCGCTTGCGTAGAGCCGGACCCCGGCCCTGACGTTGGAGGCCAGTCGGATCACGCTGCCGTCGTGGAGCGGGCGTATCTCGCCTGCCGGCACCGGTTCTTCGTCGGCCCAGGTGCCGTTGGCGGATCCTTCGTCACGAAGCCAAGCAGCACCTTCCCGGGTCAGGCCGACGGTTGCGTGCGTACGGGAAACGTTGTCGAAGGCTGCGAGTCGGGGAGACGCTGACGTGTGACGGGGGTCCCGTCCCAGAGTGACCTCCTGTCCAGGCTGTACCGAGACGCTTCCGGTGGTGAAGCTCAGGTGCAGTGTTGAAGCGCGGGGTTCCAAAGTGGTGCGCAAGGCATCGCCGGCATCCGAGCGTGTGGAAGGCAGTTCCCTGACGCACTTCATGCAGACCGGGTCGCCCGGGGCGACCGGTGCTTGGCAGTACGGGCAGGTAGTGTGCTCCGGCATCGGTGCCGCGGTGGGACCCGCTTTCCCCGGCGGCAGGACCGGCATCCCGGTGGTCACGCCGCCGGGGACCACGAGGACCGTGCCCTGTGTGGTGAGCATGGCCGAGCATTCCGGGCAGGCCACCTCGTCAGCGCCCACATCGGATCCGCATCGGGCGCAGGTCAGGCGCTCCATGATGTCCCCGTCCATGCCACGCCTTTGGCCTCGGCGGCGGCCTTCCATCGGGCCAGGTCTCCGGATTGCGGGATCCCGATCATGCGCAGTTCGCTGCCGTTCGTCGTTGCCTGGATGCGGCGTTGTGCGTAGTGGGCGAGCGCAACGGGGCCGTAGCGCTCGTGGCCCAGCGGAGTCAGGGTGAGGACCTGCTGGTTGTCGGAGCCGCGCAGCGGACTGCCAGTGTTGCGGCGGGCCACGTAAGGGCCCGTTACGACCGCGTCGCACAGCGCCAGCGCCGCCTGGTGGCGGGCGCCGTCGCGCAGTCCGGCCCACGCGTAGCCGGAGAAGACCAGCAGATCGCACCGAACCGCGCTGGAGGCGGCGAGTTCCTTCAGGCCCGCCAGGAGTTCGGTGAGCGGGCCGCTCTGCTGGAAGGGCTCACCGCCGGACACGGTGATGCCGTCCAGCGGACCGGGGAGCCGGCTCACCCAGTCGAGCACCGCCCCCACCTCCACCTCGGAGTCCGGCTCGGGCTCCCACGTGTCGCGGGACATGCATCCCGGGCAGGCCAGCGTGCAGCCCTGGACCCACACACCGGCGCGGACGCCATGGCCGAGCACGCTGACGGGATGGTGCAGTCGGTTCACCGCGATACGCGTCATGTCATCGTCCTTGCTGCTCTGCATGGCCGGTGTCGGTGGTCTGCTGGTCGTGGTCGCTGGTCTTGAGAGTGTTGGTCATGGGTGTCGGCCGTGTCCCGGGGGCGGTCAGAGTACGGACGGCCACACCCACGCCCTGCTCGGCCAGCTGGCTCTGCAGGTGTTCCAGGCTGCCGCACCACTGCTCCTCGCGTTCGACGTCGGCGCGTGCGCTGTTCATACTCCGTGTGCCGCCTGTACGGACCACCACGGCACGCAGCTCACGACTGTCGTCATCAAGGACCATGCGGACCTCGTGTTCACGCCAGGACGCATGGGAAACGGCGAACGCCCCCTGCTCGACGGTGACGGTGGAGAAGTCCCCGGAGACCTCATAGCCCATCTCCTGCAGCGACTCGATGAGTACCTGCCGTACGTGGTGCTGTTCCGCGACGTCGCGTACCGTCTCCGCCCAGTGCACGGCCGCCTGGCGCAGGGCAGATTCCAGGGGTTGTTCGGCGCGTACGACCGCCTGAAGGGTTTCCCGCAGCGAAGCGGCCTCCTGGTCCTGGACGTGGCTGAGGACCTGGAGGAACGCGGCGGCGTCCTGGGCGTCTGCCATCCGCCGCTGGGACTCCGCCCGGGCCAGATCCACGCGCCTGCGCAGGTCGTCCAGTCGGTTACGGGCTTCGATGGCCGTGGTCGCGGCGCCTACGCGAGCCGCTGCCGCCGTGATGCGCAGGCGTTCCGCATGGGGCACCGCCGGCGGCAGACGGCGTACGGCCCGTACCGCGGATTCACGTTCATCGGCCGCGGGGTCTACGGCATGCTCGTTGCGGTGGTGGTCGCGGGCGGGCCCGGTGGCGGGGTGGGGTGCCGCGGGAGCCGGACGTTCCCCTTGGGCCGGTCCGGTTGTCAGCCAGGCGGCGGCTTGCCGGGCGTCCTGCTCCATCAGCAGGTTCTCCGCCACGGCCAGGGCCTGGTCCGCTGCCGCGCACCAGGCGCGCAGTTCGTGGATCTGCTGGCGAGACAGTGCCAGTGGCCCCGGCAGCCGATGCGGCAGGTGCCCGTAGGCGCTCAGGGCTGCGCCGGTCACCTCGATCCGGGCGTTGCGGGCGAGCACTTCGGCGACGGCCTCCTCCCAGACGGCCTCCGCGCACCGCTGCTGGTCCCAGTGGTGCTGACGCCGTTCCATGGTCGCGCCCACCGCTGTCAGCCCTGCGCTCAGGGCGACCGATACCGCCGCGCCTGCGGCGTATCCCAGAACGGCGCCGACTGCCAGCGGCGCCGCGAGGCCAATCACGGACCCTCCGCTCATCGCTGGCTCACGACCCTGGCGTACGCCGCGGCGTAGCGGCCCCTCCACAGCGCTCGTCTTCGTGACAGGGACCGCAGGTGATAGGTCAGCAGCACCGCGTAGATCACGGCGGGGATGGTGACGAGCACGGACAGGACGACGGGCGCGAGGATGATGACGAGGCAGCCGTAACCGGCGCCTCTGTGCTGGCCTGCGCGGCGGAATCCGCTGCCCGCCTGGCTGAAGAGGGTGTATCCGCGGGCGTACTCCGCGCCGACTTCCCGTGCCAGGGCGACCTCCAGCACGATCTGGATCAGAAGCATGACCACCCCGATGACCAGGCTGGGCAGCGCTGTTTCGGCGGTGTCGAAGGCCTGGGCACCAAGCATGGCCAGGACCACCATGCCCAGCCCGTACAGGGCCAGCGATCCCACCGCTCGTACGGTGGCCGCTGACACCGCGTCGGTGGAGGTCCGTTGGGTCTCCAGATACGCCCAGTGGGCTGCCTGCGCGCGGCGGGTGGCTTCGGCCGCGGCGATCCGCCGCTCGGTCTGCTCGGTCTCGGCGAGCGCGGCCGGAACGAGTTGGCGCAGCGCGACCAGCGCCCCATGACCGCCGCCGGCCTGTCCACGGGCGACGGTGAACCAGCCGACGGCGGCCGTCCTGGTGGAGACCTGGTCGAGTTGCATCCACAGCCCGGTGGCATCCTCCTGGGTGCCCAGGAGCAGACACAGCAGCGGAGCGAGCACCGTGCGGGCGTCCGGTGCGGCCGACAGCGTCTGCTGGGCGGCCGGGGGAACCGACTGCCGCAGTCCCCCGAGTACCTGCCCGCTGCTTTGGTGGTCCGCGTGCCAGGCGGTGTTGATGCGGCCGAGTTCGGAGGATGCCGGGCAGGCCGACAGTTCCGCCAGGAGGTTCTGGTGCCACAGGGCCTCGACGAGTTGGAGGTTGTCGTCGGCGGCGGTCGGTGCGGCCAGAGCGTGCCGGGCGATCACCAGGAGGTTTTCGCGGTCGATGCGCAGTCCGCGGCACATGGCCGGGGTCTGCGGAGCGAGCGTGCGGAGCAGCCGGAGGACCCGCGCATCAGGACCCAGGGACGGGTCGGTGAGCTGGTGATCGACGAGGTCCTGCAGCTCCTCCACGTCGTACTGGTCGGGGTCGTCGAACTGTCGGAGCCACCTACGCAGCGCGCGCCATCCCTCGGACGGCTGGTGGGCGGGCCCCATGCCGGTGAAGTAGCTGCGGGCCGCCGCGTTCCACACATCCTTCTCGCACAAGGCGGTGGCCAGGTCTTCCGGCGTGGTGTAGCGGACCGAGCGCAGGACCAGGGGCAGGGTGTCCTTGGTGCGGTGCGGTCCGGCGGGCGGTGCGGTGTAGGCGACCACGGGGCTTCCACCGGCGAGCCAGCTTTCGACCTGGGAGGCGCCCCACCGGTCTTCGGGATCACGGGTGAGCAGGCCGGCGCACAGCATCCGCAGACGGGGATCGGTCACGCCGTCGAGGTCGATGCCGCGGAGCATGACAGCGGCGTCGATGGCCGGCTTGACCATGTCCTCGAAAGGCCTCTGGCCCAAGAGGAGTTCGCGGGCCATCATGCCCAGTGCCCACCAGTCGCGGGCTCGCGAGGTCTGGCCGCCGCTGCTCAGCAGCAGTTCGGGGGCGAGATAGGCCAGGGTCCCCGCGGCCGTGGCCTCGGCCCGGGTCTGATCGAGCACCCTGCTCACGCCGAAGTCGGAGAGCGCGAGGTCCAAGGGGCTGCGGGACCGGACGAGAACGTTCTCCGGTTTCAGGTCCTGGTGGATGATGCCGACGCCATGCAGGGCGGACAGCGCCGAGGAGATCTGTCGCACCATCTCGGTGACCAGCGCCGCTGGGTCGCCAACTGCGGTGTGTCCCACGAACTGAGCGAGGTTGCCGCCGCGGACGTACTCCATCAGTTCGAAGTCGCGCTGCCCAGCCTCACCGGTCTCCAGCACCCGCACGATATAGGGGTTGGCCAGCCGTGGGATCTCAGCCCACACCTGGCGCGACGCCTGCTGGCCGCTGCGCCGGTAGATCTTCGCGACGAGTTCACGACCCTGGTCGTCCGCGACGACCATCAGGTTCGCTTCCGCTCCCGCGGCCGGGAGTTCACTCAGCAGCCGGAAGCGGGCAGCCAGTTGTCTCGGAAGGACGGTGAGCATCTCCGGTTCGGCGGACGGCTCCGAAGGTCCCGGTTCCAGGCGCGTACGCAGCGCCTCGGCGGGGACCTGCGGTGTGTTCTCCAGCCGGGTCCGCAGCGCCTCGCGAGGGTCCCGCGGTGTGGTCATCGCAGCGTCACCTGCCAGCCTGCCGAACGGCGCGCGACGTCGGTGATGCACTGCTCGGGCGCCAGATGGTAGCCCTGCGCGAACAAGGCCCGGGCCAGCGGATTGATCAGCGCCATCTCGAGCACCGACCCGATGCCCCGGCCGCCGAAGGCGATGTCCGCCGTGGCGGCTGCCAACAGCGTCTGCCGGGCTTCGGGGGCGAGGGTCAGCTTCACCTTCCGCTCCTTCTCCACCAGGGTGAAGATGCGCTGGATGAGCTGGTCGAAGATCTCCTGGGCGGCGACGGGGTCGATGAAGTTGAACACCACGATGTTGTCGCCCAGCCGGTTGAGCAGTTCCGGACGGTTCAGCTCCTCCGCGATGTGCTCCTTGACGGCCGCGGAGATCCGGCTGACGAGGTCCTCTCGGGTGTCATCGGGGGTGACGTTCTGCACCGGCATGCCCCGCTCGTCGATCACGGACATTCCGAGGTTGGAGGTGAACACCAGGACGGCTTCGGAGAAGTACACCGTGGAGCCGGTGCTGTCGGTGAGCCTGCCGTCGTCCAGGATCTGCAGGAACTTGTCCAGGATCCGCGGGTGGGCCTTCTCGATCTCGTCGAAGAGGATGAGGCTGAACGGCCGCTCGCGGACGGAGTTGGTGAGTTCACCGCCCGCGTCGTGGCCGATGTACCCGGGGGGAGCACCGATCAGCCGCGCCGCGGAGTGTTCTTCGGAGAACTCGGTCATGTCGAAGCGGATGTAGGCCCGCTCGTCCCCGAAGATCAGCTCGGTCAGCGACTTCGCCAGTTCGGTCTTCCCCACCCCGGTGGGCCCGGCGAAGAACAGCACCCCGCGCGGTCTTGAGGCGTTCGAGGCGGCCTGCGCACCCGAAAGTCCCATGACGGAGCGGATGATGATGTCGACGGACTGCCCGATGGCCTCGTCCTGGCCGCGGACCCGTCTCCCGATCCGCTCGGCGGCGGTGTTGAGGCGCTCCCGCAGGAAAGGCTTGCTCCACGGGTTGTCGGAGATCCCCACCCGGTAGCAGCGTGCCGCTGCCTCGATCGAGTCGACAGCGCCTTCGCTGGTACGTGCCAGCCGGACGATCTCCATCATGCTGCGGATGGTCAGGGACTCGGTCTGCTCGGCGAACCGGTAGGCGATGTCGTCCGGGGCGCTGCCGCCGGGCAGCTGCGAGGCGAGCCCCTGGGAGAGCAGTTCGGCGGCCATCTTGCGGTCCCCGAGGTCAGGAAGCGGCACGGCGATCCGCCGCACCGCCATCGAGTCGGCGGTGAACCAGGCCGGGAGGTCCCGGTCGTTGTTCGCCACCCACAGCACCGGGTTGTAGCGCGGGGTCGCCTGGCGGTCCGGCAGCCGCACCGGCTGCGAGGTGTGGGAAAGCTTCTCGCACGCGGCGAAGAAGTAGTGTTCCTCCGGGGAAAGTTGGCGGACGTCACGTACCAGGCGCGAGGCGTAGTCGACCATGATGCCGACCTTGGTGTCCTTGCTGCCGGCCACGGCGCGCACCACACCCAGGAGGCTGTCCAGACTCAGGGGCCTGCCGTTGCCGAGCGAGACTCCGGCCAGCGCCGTGGCGCTCTCCAGGACCGCTTCGTCACCGGAGGGCAGCACCTGAAGTCCGTCGACGGGATCGGCGACCAGCAGGAAGCGATAGCCCAGCGGTTCCATCAGCCACCACAGGGCCTCCCGGACGTCGGGCAGTCGCCAGGACGCCTGGTCGGGCACCAGATAGCGGTCGCGGATGTTGCCGTACAGCACAAGCTGCGGATTGGTCAGGAAACAGGTGCTGGTCTCCCGGAGCCAAGCGGGCACATGGCGCCCCGCGTAGCGGTCGCCGTCTGCGGGATCGCCCTGGCCGGAGTCCTTGGCCAGGAGCGGAGCCCGGGCGCCGGTGGTCATGTGGCGGACCCCTCGTCGTCGGCGTCGTCGGGTGCCTGGGGCGCGGGCACCGTGGGCGGGTCGGATACGGTCACCGAGGCCGGCAGCCCGGACATGTTCGCCGCCGTGGGTCCCGTGGGGCTGTGTCCCCCTCGTCGGAGCACCACGCGGCGGCGCCGTACGGGCCCCTCCTCGGGTACGGGCGGCCCGCTTGTCTCTTCATCGTTCATAACTCCCCCTCACCGGACATCACCTCGGCGTAGGCGATCTCCTCCCACCGCATCAGTACGCCGACATCTCGGAACTTCGGCCGGCCGTCCACCAGGCGGATACGTCCCGTCGCCGGGTCGACCTCCACGGTTTCGGCCAGGTAGAGGTCCTGGTCGTGCGGAAACCCGGACGCGTAGGAATGCGGACCACGGCGGGCCGGGGCGAACGCGCCGGCGAACCATCCGCCGTCCCCACCGCCGGGATCCTTCAGCCGGATCCGCAGCCAGATACTTCCCTCCTGGGAAAACACCTGGTCCCAGGCGCGCGGGGCGGGTGCCGGGCCGGTCAGCCAACGCGACCAGGCGCGCCGGCGGCGGGTCGCGACACCCACCGCGTGGCCGAGCACAGCCGGCAGCAAGGCATACACGGCGACGGCCGGCCACAGCTCCCACGGGAAGGTGCCGGCGCGCAGCGACCCATGCCGGTCCTGCTGGACCAGCCACCACGACAGCGGAGCGAGTAGCAGATGGAACAGCACTGACACGCCCAGGAACCGCAGGACACGGTCCGAGACTCCCGTGCCCCACGCACCCGCCTGCTTCTCCAGTTCCCAGGTGTACAAGGCCCCGGGCATGATGCCGAGCAGCGTGGCGAGCAGTGCCTCCAACGAGTCCATGGGTCCCTCAGATCCCCAGGCAGACGAAGGCGGCCCATACCAGCGGGCTGCTGTGGTCCCTGGTGCTGAGCCACTCGGCGTCAGCCGTCGCGGCCGGGTCCCCGGGGGCGAAGTCGAGTTCGGGGAACGCCGCGGCCTTCTGCCCGTTGGTGCTGTCCCGGATCCACACCATGGCACTGCGGACCGCCGCGGGAAGTGACATGCCGTCGCTGAGCCAGTGCCGGTAGGTCAGCGCCATCTGCGCGGCGGCCGGTGCGTCCTCCAGCGGCCACAGCGCGGCGAGGACCGCTGCAAAGCCGGCCTGGAAGAAGCCCGTCGCGAGCCCGACGACCTCCTCCGGCAGGGTCTCGTCGAACCGGCCGCTGTCACAGGCCGACAGCACCGCCAGCCGGGCGGAGATGGACGGCATCGCGAACATGTCCCGCACGGTCAGGGACGCGTCGCCGGCCAGGCTCAGTCCCCCGTCCAGGGGCCGGTCGGGGTACGCGTGGGCGTGGCAGGCGAAGTGGCAGATCTGCACGTCGACCAGGGCTTGCTGGACGCCCTGCCGGGTGGCCGCGGCGCCGTGGAGTTCAAGGACCCGCACGCTCGGCGGCAGGACGTCCCGGATCCGCTCGATCTCGGAGACGGCGCCCGGCAGAAGTACTTCGCTGCTGGGGCGTGGATCGCGTACGGCGAGGACTCGGTGGACCGGCGCCGGAGTGCGGGCCACCGCGATGCTCAGGGTGCGGGCGCTGGGGGCCATGGCCACCGGCAGGTCGTCGATGACGAAGCGCCGCCCCGTCGGCGCGCTGGGGTCGGGGTATGCGGCGGCATGCAGCGGCAGCGTCCCCAGGGGGCCGTCGGGTATCAGGACCATGTCCGTACCGGATCCGACCGCCTGAACCACGGGCTCCATCACCGACTTCCACAGTCGGCCGGTCAGTTCGTCCATGGACCGTTCTGCTGCGTCCCGGTCGCCGTGCTCGACGTCCCGCTCGAGGGCGAGGCGGAGAGCCGCCACCGACGACTGCTCGAAGTCGGTGGTCAGCCGGGGAAGCGGGACAGCCGTCACTTCCGTACCCGGACCCGTGCGCGTACGTGCGGCGGGGGGAACGGCCGCGGTGCGGGGAACGACCAGCGCCACGCCTCCCCTGTCGGTGGCCGCCAGGTAGACCAGCGTGCTCCGGCACGATGCGGCCGTGCCCGTCAGGTCCGCCAGGGCGGGCGGGCGGAGGAACGTCCCGAAGCCCGGCAGTCTGCGGATGTCCTGGACGACGTCGTCCATCTCGTCCAGCCGAGCCCGGTACGACTCCCGCGCACCGTCGATCACCGGTGCGTCCTGCGGGCCGAACAGCAATCGGCGTTCGACCGAGGTCAACCGTTCCGCCGCCCGGCGGAAACGGGATACGAGATTGTGGTAGTCGCTGTCCATCAGGCTGAGCAGATCGGGGTGTTCGCGCTGCATGACCTCTCCGAGCATCAGCGCCCGGCCGGTCTCGAGCGCGATCGCGGCCGCGGCGCTCTGGCCCACCGCGACAAGGGCGAACGCCGTGCGCGCGGAGAGCCGGTCGGCCTGGCGCAGAGGTACGGCCTTGCCCTCCCGGCCCAGTTGGAGCGCGGCGATGTCGTACAGCAGCGGTAACGCGATGCGGCCCGCCTCGGCGACTTCGTCCATCGCCCCGCGCCTCCATGCCCACTGCGCCCATCCCCTGGCGGCCAGATACACCGCGGCCCGATCGGAGTCCGCGTCGTTGCGGCAGATCTCCCGGCACAGTTCGGTGCCTTCTCGCTGGTGCTCGGGCATTCCGGTCGTCTGCGCACGTGTCTGCAGCACGTCGGCCAGGCAGCCCAGCGCGCCGGCGTGCAGCGGCGACTGGGGCGGTATGTCGCTGACAGCTCCGCGCATCAGGGCCACCGCGGCATCCAGGCCGTTCGCGTCGCCGGTGGAATGGGCGATGGCCAGTCGGGAGTAAGCCAACCGTAGCCTCGCACCGATCCTGCTGCGGTAGTCCATCGGCAACTCGAGTGCGGAGCTGAGGAGTTGGTCGGCCATGGCCGGGTCGGCCGCGTACCGGCCCGGATCGGTCATGTAGCGGTCCATGAGCAGCATGCCGTGCAGCGCCATGGCCCCTCCCCGGTACGGTACCGGCGTATCGGCCGTGCGGAGTCCCCGCAGCAGTTCCAGCGCCCGGGTCAGATCGGTGGCGATGTCTCCGGAGCCCGCGGAGGGGTGCGTGGGAGCGGCATCCCTGCGCGCGTAATGTCGCATGGCCAGGGTCGTCGCCAGATTGATCACGGTGGGCCCGCGCCGGACAGGATCGTCACCGCTCTGGTCGACAGCTCGCTGCTGATCGTGGATTGCCTGGTCCACATCCGCCTGCCGGGCATCCGTCAGGTATTCGTACATCGCGACCGTCGCCTGGATGTCCGCTCCGATCGCCGCGCTGGCGGCAAGCCGGGAGCCGGGGACGGTGGATCCATCGGGTGGACTTCCCAGTTCCCTCGCCCGGGCGAGATCCGCCGGATCACTGCGGTCGGTATAGCGGTTGACGAGGGCCTGTGCCAGATGGGTGGCGGCCCAGCCCGGAAGTTCCGGGGCGGACGGGTCAGCCTTGCGCCGTATCAGATCCTCAAAAATCCCGATGGCCCGGTCGAGACCTCCGGGGTCGGGCCGTACGACCTGGTGCCGGGTCGACAGCACGATCGCGTAGTTGCCGCGCAGAACGTCACCCCGACCTGTGCGCGGCAGAAGTCCCAGCGCTCCGCCGAGGAGTCGTTCCGCCTCATCCAGCTCCGACACATCGCCCTCGGCGGTGAACATCTCGTACAATCCCTGGGCCAACTGCCCACAGGCCAGAGCCCACTCGTGGCTCCCGCGCCGCGTCCGCGCAAGCCCGCGCCGCCACAGGGCCACGGCATCCTCCAGATCACCGCGAGTGCCGCGCGCCGCCAGCATCATCGCCAGGTTTCCTTGGGCGGTGTCCTGTTCGGGATGACCGGGCGGCAGGAGTCTGAGCACCGTACGTAAGTGCTCTATCGCGGTGTCCAGATCCTGCCGGTCGCCCTGACAGCGGTGACGGGAGTACAGCGAGATCGCGAGATTTCCGAGCGCGATACACCGTGGCTGCAAGGCGGTGCCGGCAACTCGCAGAGTCCGCACATCCGCGGCAACCGCTCGGTCCACGTCATGGCACGGAACGAAGCTGTCTCGCGGAGGGATGTCTCCAGAAACACGCATACGTCAACCGCCCCCCGAATGGCGCGGCCGACAGTCAGCCACCTGAGAGCAGGCTACTGACGATTTCAAGATCCTTATGTCTTACGACATTTCTTACTACTTACGGTTTCAGCAAGATTTGCCCCACTCGCTGAGGCGTTCGAATCGGAGCAGGCGCCATGGGGTGCCACACGACGGGACGCTTACCCGAACGAGATCCCCACCTGTTACCCCGCCGGCGCGGAGAACTGCCCGTGCCGGTCAGCGTCCCCCTGGGCGTTGGCGGGGTACCCCACGAACAGATGTGCTTTCCCAACCATCCCGACGCGACCTCGGCCCTGTATACCGGCGGACTGGTGGAGACCCCGAGCAGCGACATGGAGCTTCAGCTCAACCTGCTGACTGCCTCCCTGCACCGCGCCTTCACCGTCACCGCCAACCTGGATGAGATTGCGGACCTCGTGGTCCGTGGGCTGTTGCCGGACACCGCCGCCTACGCCGACGACGTGACCCTGCTCCTGGTCAGCTTCCCCGCCGCCCCTTGGGCAACGTCGCACGGGAACTGGCGTCCGCCGCCTGGCGGCAGTCGCCGGCACGACAGTGGGGATCAGCGTGCTGTGGGAAGGACAGACCCTCGTCATGCACTGGGCCTCCGGCGGGGACCATGCCCTGGCTCCGCCCCGAAGGGGTACGCCCCTGCTGTGGTTCACCGCGGCGGGAAAGGTCCTTGTGTCCGGAGCACACCCCGCCCTCCCGATCGACCCGCTCCCTGCGGCCTGGCGCCGGGAGGCGGCGGAGATCCGGGACCACGGTGTCGCGTTCGACCAGGAGGAGGTGACCGCGGGGGTGTGCTGTGTGGCCGTGCCTCTGCACAGCGCGGGCGGTGTCCCGGTGGCCTCCTTGTGCGTCCTGACCGATCCCGCACAGAACCTGGAACACCTTGCCGACGCCGTCCGCCTGACCGGCAGGGCGATCAGCGCCGGTCTGCGCGGCCGGTGAGAGCCGACCGCGCAGCGACCCTAGGCGGTCCTGAGCCCGAACGACCTCGACTACATCGTCGATGAGCTCGCAGGCGTGAGGTCCTAACATTGGCCCATGTCCAATATGCCGTCACGGGTTGAACTGTGCCCGCTCACCCTCTCCGACGAGGATGAGTTCTGCTCGCTCGTGCGGGCCAGCACCGACCTCCATTCGCCGTGGATGCAACTGCCCGCGACCGCAGAGGAGTTCCAGGGCTGGATGCACCGCTTCAGCGACGGCACAGACCTGGGCTTGGTGATCCGCGTTCAGGAGACCGGTGCAGCTGCCGGCATGGTCAACATCAACTCGATCATCCGGGGCCGCTACCAGGGCGCGTCCCTCGGCTATGCGGCTTTCGCCCCGTCCGCGGGACGGGGTTACATGACCGAAGGGCTCACCCTGGCCCTGCAGCACGCCTTCAACGACCTGCGGCTCCACCGGCTGGAGGCGAGCATCCAGCCGGCGAACCAGGCGTCTTTGTCCTTGGTCCAGCGCCTGGGCTTTCGTTACGAAGGTCTGTCGCCCGCCTATCTCTACATCGACGGAGCCTGGCGCGACCACGAACGCTGGTCCGTCACCGCACCATCCCCCTGGACGCCCGATCCTTCCCTTCCCGAGGTCTAGGCATTCCTTCCGTGGTCACAGCCCTCAGCGCGGGCTGAGCGCACCCAGGTGCTGTGGTCCTCCGTCAGTGCGGGCCGAGATGTGAAACGGCCTTGGTGACGGTGTCACCGCGTCGAACGCGCCGGGCGTACGCAGGGCGACCAGCACGTTCGCATCCGCCGCGCGGAGGTGAGCGATCTGGTGCGCGATCGTCCGGCCCACGGCCGGCGTGGGCCGGGTCCAGTCGCCCTCGGCGGCCACCAGGGCGTCGAGCTGGTCCCCTTCGGCAGTCAGGTCCGACAGCACGAGGTCGTAGTCCACGTCGGAGACATCGATGTTGTAGTTCAGCATTCGCGGCTTCCCCCTCATCATGGCGTCGGTTCAGGGAAGTTGATCGTATTGCGTCGGAGAAGGCGACGGCTTCGACCCTACGTCGGGCCACGGTGCGGTGGTCGTCACGGGGACGGGCTTCGGGGTTCAGGGCCGGACTGTTCGCCCGCCGGGAGGAACCAACCGTTCCGGCAATCGGAGCACATGCCCGATCCTTGCGGTGCCCCTGACCTCGACCATCGGGCCCGACGAAGTGCGGCGTGCGGCGGCGGTGACGGTGGAGGGACGGCCCAGCGCATCGCCCATGTAGACGGTGATCCCGGTGGTGCCCTGACGGCCGAGCAGGTGGGCGGCCAGGCAGGCGGAGCTGTTCACGTTGGCGATGTCCTCCGGTACGCCGATCGATGGGGCGAACATGCGGGCCGCGACCCGCCCCGAGGGCGATATCGGGGCGTGGACGAAGGCGCCCAGCAGGCCCAGGCGATCACAAGCGGCGGCGAGCCGGTCGAGGTCCGGGCTCAGGACGGCGAGAGCGGAGCGGGTGGGAAGAGGCAGGAGGAGCCGCGGACGTCCCAGCGTGGCGATGCACGCTCCGGAGGCGACCGCCGTGCGGAGTCCCAGAGCGGGCAGGAGCAGCGCGAGTTCACCTGATGTGGGCTCACGCAGGCCGACCGGCCCCGCCTCGAAGGCGGCCTCGATGGACGACGCCCCGCACACTGCGCGACCCTCGACGACGCGCCCGGCCACGCACAGGGCTGCCTGGTACTCCCTGCCCCCCGCGCGCTGAGCGAGGAAGGCCAAGGCGGCCACGGTGCCGTGACCGCACGCGGGCAACTCCCCCTCAGCGGTGAAGAAACGCACGGTGACCACGGGCCGGTCGTCCCCGCTCCCGGCCGCCCGTTCGCCGTCCTGCGAGAGGAAAGCCGCGTGGGAGGTGCCGGCCAGGGCGGGTACCGCGCGGCGCTCGTCATCGGTCAACAGGTGGCCGGACAGAGATGATGATGCCTCGTCCACAACCGCGGTCGGGCTTCCGCCACCGCCCTCGCGCAGGCACGCGTGCACGGTCATGGCCGGCAGACCCGTGCAGGCCGCCGGTGGACGGGAAGGGCTGCTCATCGGGTGCGGGGGACGACGTCGGCGAAGCGTGGCGCGCCGGGTTCGTGCGGCAGGCGCGCCGCCCGCGCGGCGAAGCTGATGGCGTGGTACCAGCCGCACAGCAGGAGCAGGTCCATCAACTGGAGGTCGTCGAAGGCCGATGCGAGCCGAGCCCACAACGCGTCGTCGATGTCGGAGCGCTCGTGCAGGCTGTCGACGGCGAGGATGAGCAGCCGTTCCCGCTCGGACGCCCAGCACGCGTCGGTGGCTCCGCCGTGGACGAGGGACGCCGTCTGCTCACGGGTGAGGCCGACCCGATCGGCGTACGTCATCACGTGCACGCCCCACTCGTACTCGCAGCCGCACCGCGCGCACGTCCGGTCGATGACGATCTCCCGCTCCCGCAAGCTCAACGTCAGCTGCCTGCTCAGCTCGTAGCGGCCCCATCCATGCATGGCGCCGGTCATCGGCAGATTCCTGGCGAACATCCGGAACAGCCCGATCGGCGGAGCACCCGCAGGCATCATGCGCCCGAGCTGTGCGCCGACCTCATCGGTGTACGGCGGCTCCAGCGGCTCGATCCGTGCCATCGGTCCTCCCGTTGTGCTGATCCGGATGCAGAAGCAGGGGTGGACGATGCTAGTGTTTCGAATAACGAAACACAAGGAGCGTCATGCCGACACCACGCCCGGGCGGACCGGTCCGCGGTTCGTCGACCGGCCGGCCGATCATGGCCGCGATGGACCTGTTCGGGCGCCGCTGGGCGCTGCGCATCCTCTGGGAATTGCGCGCGGGCCCGATCGGCGCCCGCGCCCTGCTCGCGCAGTGCGAAGGCCTGTCCTCCAGCGTCCTGTACCAGCGACTGCGCGAGCTCACGTCCAGCGGGATCATCACCCCCTCGGCCGACGGCTACGAACTCACCCCCACCGGAGCAGACCTCGGCCGCGCCCTCGCCCCGCTCGACCAGTGGGCGAACACCTGGGCGCAGAAGCAGAAGCAGGAACACGACCAGGACCATGACCATGACCATGATGAGCGGGTCGACCACACGGGCCGGCCGCCGGAGAGAGACTGAGAGCCCGCCAACCCCGAAGGCATGGCCAAGGCAAAGCCTTTCGCGAGCTGTTGATCCCCGCGTCGCGAACCCGACACTGTGTTCCCTGCGCACCCACATCGGGGCGTGCGACGGAGGGGGCTGCAGGGACATGAACAGACCGATACCAGGCACCGTGGAAGTCGCGGTGCGCCACATCCTCAGCGACCGGACGACCGGCTTTCTCACCCGGACCCGCAGGATCACCTGGCAGGACAGCCTGAACCGGGTGCGCCGGCCGGCGTCGGGCAAGCAGAGCGTCGAGCTGACCTGCCCCGTGTGCGACGCCTCTCTGCTGGCCGAGGTCCGCACGGAGGCCCGTACCCGCCGAACCAGCGCTGTCCTGCTGGTCCTGGCCGCCCTGAGCGTCATCGTCTTCTTCGCGGCGTTCGGTTACGCCATTCACGAGGGCGGCCGCACCCTGCCCGAGGGCCAGTCGCTCCCGGTCCTGTTCCCCGTCAGCGTCGCCTCGATCTTCGTCACGTTCGTCGCCGCTCCCGTGCTCTTCGTCCAGGGCCGCCGCTACAACGGCGTCACCATGCTGGACGCCCCCAAACCCCGACGGCTCCACGGAATCATGCCGGTACGCGGCTGAGGGCTGAGTACCTGGGGGACCCCGACGAGGGCGCCCGGCGAGCACCGGGCGCCCCCACTCACGCCGCTTCGCGCGTCACTGTCGGGCACCTCCCGCGGAATCGTGATGGATCAGGACCCGATACGGGCCCTGGACCCGGGCTGTTGCGGAGGCGAAGCCCAGCCAGGTGTGCCGATTGCCCGCCCAACACCAGCCGACCTTGGGGGCGTTACGGCGCTCGCGGCCGTCCCGCCCGGTGCCGTTGCTGATCCAGACAGCCGGGGTACGGGCGTCCAGGGCGCCGTTGGATTTACGCAGCCGCGAGCCGATGGTCATGAAGCAGTGATTGCGCTCCAGGACGGCGGGCTGCTGCATCACCCAGTGGATGCCCTCAGTGAGCACCAGCGGGGTGCGGGCCTGTGCGGTGAGGGCGGGCAGCGCCTCGTTCGGGCTCCAGTTGGCCATCTGGTCACCGCGGTCGAGGCCCGTGAGGAGGTAGAGGGGGGCGTCGGGCAGCGCGACCGTCTCCAGCGGGGTGAAGAAGTCGACGTCGGGCATGTCGGTGACGACGAAACCCGGCTTGCCGTCGCGGCCGAGCAGCGGCGCCAGGGCGGAGGCAGGGGCTTGGTGCGGATGAACCGCGAGTAGGGCGCCATCGCCGGCCGCAGCACCCTCGGCGGCTTCGGCTGCCCCCGCTGCCTCCGCGAACATACGAAGCTCGGCGGCGGGCAGCCCAGCGATCTCATGCACCCCCAGCTCGATCAGACGCTCGGCCTGCACGCTCAAGGGCGGCAGTACCGGGAGAACGGTGGAGGTGACGGGGATGGTTTCGGGCACGATGCTCCCAGGGATAGCGACGTGGACGAGCCCAGGGTGAACGAGGCGGCCCGCCGGAACATTCCCCACCCCTGCCGGCCGATCGGGACGGTCAGGCACCGCGGCTCTCGATGCCTGACCGGGGCGCTACTTCAACGTCCACACCTGATTGGCCTGGGTGCCGCTGCCGTTGCAGTCCCAGATCTGCAGCAACGCGCCGTTGGCTGAACCACCGGCGTCCAGACACTTGCC
Source organism: Streptomyces sp. So13.3 (assembly GCF_005860785.2). Lineage (NCBI taxonomy): Bacteria > Bacillati > Actinomycetota > Actinomycetes > Kitasatosporales > Streptomycetaceae > Streptomyces > Streptomyces sp. So13.3. Next base: position 292,195 of record NZ_CP048835.1, read on the forward strand.
GGATTGCGGGTTCGTGATCGTGCCGTTGCCGTTGGTCTGCCACTTCTGGGCGCCGGTGCCGTTGCACGACCAGAGTTGGACGCGGGTGCCGTTCGCCGTGGAACCTCCGGATACGTCGAGGCACTTGCCCGACTGCGGGTTGGTGAGGGCGCCGTTGGCCGGTGTCCACTTCTGGTTCCAGCCCGTGCCGCAGTCCCACAACTGGACGGCGGTGCCGTCAGCAGCACTCCAGTCCTTCAGGTCCAGGCAGCGGCCGCTGCCCTGTCCCACGATCGTGCCCGGTGTACCGCCGCCACCGCCTCCACCACCGCCACCCGAGCCGTTGGAGGTGTAGGAGAAGGAGTTGACGGCCAGTCCGGGGCCGCCGACCCACGGCTCGAAGCCGAACTGCACACTGGTCATGTACCACGCAGGCGACATGTAGCCGCGAGCGATCGAGTCAGTGGTGAAGTCCTTGATGCTCACCGAGATTGCGTTGGTGGGCTGCTGACGGACGTAGGACACGACGTTCCAGCCGATGCTGCCGTTGTCACCGAACCGGCCTGTCCACACGTCCCAGTTGGCGCCTTCCAGCCAGACGGTCCCCACCTTGGAGCCGGCCGGCGACGGAGGACCGGAGTGGTTGGCCCAGATCATGATTTCAGCGCCGTTGTTCTGGCCCGCCGGATAGGGATTGGTGTCGAACCACAGGTCGTAGGCGGCGTCCCACTGCCCGTCGGCGGTGGAGAAGTCGACGCTGGACTGCGGGTTGGCGAAGGACGACACCTGCAGCGGCAGGCCGTTGCCCGAGGAGCAATTGCCGTAGTGACAGCCGGCGTAGATCGATGGATAGGCCGCCGGTGCGCCGCTGGTGCCCACGTTGTGCCACCCCGTGGTGACCTTGAAACCGTCGTCCGAAACGTCGATGCACTGGGGGATGGAGTCACCCCACTCGTTGTTCTGGACGATGTACTTGCCGCCCGAAACCGCCATGCTGCCGGTCTTGTCGCAGATGGTGGTGTTGGCGGACGCGGACGGCGCGAAGGTCAGCGACAGTGCGCACATCAGCAGGGTGGCCAGGAGGCTCGCCACCGCCCCGGCCGCTTGGCGTGGCCCCGCGAATGATCTGGACACGGAGTTCCTTTCGGTCACCGGGTACGGTCTGCTGCCGCACCCGGACGGTGGGCGGTCCGCACACCAGTTGCGGGAGCGCTCCCACACTTACGAACGGCGCTCCCCTCACGAGGAACGGCTGAGGGGTGCGACGCGCCGCCACTCGACGCGACGGCCGAGAACAGCAACCGGAATGCTCGGCACTCGGAATTGTTCAGTCCGCCAAGTGCCGCAACACATGAAGCCAGTGTTCTTTCAGGGGTGTCAAGACGCCCTACTGAGTTCACTTCTCGAAGGCGGAAAGCAAGGGCTTTCCTCCCGAGAACCCCGCGAGCGCATTTCGGCCAACGACGTCACACGTCCAGCGGCACGCGCATCTGCTCCGCTCTCGGATTGGTGAGGGCAGGTCAGGGCGCAGTAGCGCACCCACATGTAGGCGGCGCTGACCGCGAGGGTGGTCGCGGTGGCCGGGGCGCCGTAGCGGGTGAACGTCCAGAACCTGATGGGAATCCTGTTGCGTTCCGCGATGCCCAGGCGGGTCACCGGCAGTGCCCTGAGTTCCTGGACGATGCTGTCGTTGTGTATTCGAGGTCCTGTTCCGGGACGGCGAGACGCAGGGGCAGGCGCCGCAGGAGCGTCTCCCCTTTCGGGCTCCGACAAGCTGGCCATCACCCCTACCTCCTGACGTACATGGAGCGTTGGTCACGATTCAACCGAAACCCGCCAGAGCCGGACGGCCGTTCATATGATGTTCCTTCTCTGGCGGCTTCTGGTGGGGGTACCGATGCGCAACGCCGATCCAAACAGCGACACCAACAGCCACAGCGACATGAATGATGGCGGTATCAAGAGCCGACGGCGCAGGGGAGCTGTCGGACGGGCGCTGGTTGCCGTGGTGGTGGCGGGGATCGCCGTGGCCTGCGGTCCGGTCCCCAACGACGCACCCGCCACTGCCCCGTCCTCGGCCACTGCTTCGGCGGTCCCGACAACCGCCTCCCCGTCGCCGACACCGTCTCTCTCGACCACCGCCGCGCCATCCCCTTCGCTCACCCCCGTCGTGAGCACCAGCCAGAAGACGCCGACCACCGCCCCGACGACCCGGCACACGGTCAAGGCCACACCGAGGCCCACAACCAAGGCCCCGCAGACAACAGAGCCCGCGCCCGCCGAGTGCGAGATCGTTTCCAACGCGGGGAATTGCTACAACGCGGGCCAGTTCTGCCGCAACGCCGACATCGGCAGCTCCACGCATGCGGGGAACGGGCGCATGATCCACTGCCGCCAGGACGGCAGCCGGGGACGCTGGGGTTACTAGTGCCCGCCCCGCGTTGATCCAACGGGGGGTCGCTGGGCGGGCGAAGGCGTGTATTTCAACCGCCGAGGGTCACTTGTTGTCCAGCCGCCCCAGCGCACGGGCGTCGGCGAGGACGGACCGGGCCATCTGCCAGTCGGTGTGGTCGATGCCGGTGATGTGGCGTAGGTAGGCGAGGGTGACCTGCTGGACGAGGGCAACGCGGCTGGAGTCCTCGTCGGTGGTCTCTGCTGCCCGGTAGCCGGAGATGCCGCCGAGGAAGTGCTCGCCGCCGAAGACGGTGAGCAGGCTCTTGTTGCCGCGGCTGAGCGTGTAGGGATCGCTTGTCCAGGCGGGTCCTCGGGTGGTGAGCGGGAGATCGTCCTTGTCGCCGGCGACCACCAGTCCGGGGGCGGTGATGTGGGAGAAGTCCTGGTCGCGGAGCCAGGGAAGGTTCTCGTGGGCGAAGGGGGTCAGTTCGTCGCCGCCCTTGCCGGCCGTGGCCAGCTGGATGCTGGCCATGACCCGGTAGTCGGACAGGTCGTCGGCGGTGCCGGTCTGGGGGTCGGTGACGCGCAGACCTACCAGAATGCCCGCGGTCTGGCCTCCGAAGGAGTGACCCGCTGCGACGATGCGGCTGTGGTCGACCCGGCCGGGGAGGCCGGGCACGGATGCCTCCAGCAGCTTGAGCTCATCCAGGATGCGCTTCATGTCCTGCACGCGGTAGCGCCACAGGTGCGGCCTGCGGGAGTCGTCTGCGGCGATGGCGACCCGCTTGGAGTCGAGATGCGTGGCTTGGATCACCACGAAGCCATGAGAGGCCCAGTGGTCGACCAGCGGTGCGTAGCCGTCCAGGTCGGAGCCGAATCCGTGTGCGAAGAGCACGATCGGCAGGCGTGTGCCAGTGAGCGGTGCGGAAACGCGTACGTGCAGGTCCTGGCCGCGCTGGGGGGCGGGCAGCACGATCGGCTTGACCGTCACGGTCGGGGTCGGAGCGGGGCCGGTGAGGCCGGTCGTCTGGTGGGGGGTCATGTGCGTGCTTCTTTCCAGTGTGGTGCGGGTGGCGGGTCAGGTGGTCTTGACGTTGAGGATGCGTGCGGCGTTGATCCGTGACGTATCCAGCGAAAACCCCGGGGTCATGTCAGCTACGCTAAAACTTGACGTTGACGTCAAAGGCAAGTTGTTATGGCGTAGATCACATGGAGCTCGGAATGCGTATTGGGGAACTCGCACGCCGCACAGGCGTCAGCACCCGGGCCCTGCGGTACTACGAGGAGCAGAACCTGCTCACCGCCGAGCGAAGCAATTCCGGCCAGCGCCACTACCCGGAAACCGCGGTCGCCCGGATCCTCCTGGTCCGGGAGCTGTTCACCGCCGGTCTGTCGAGCAAGATCATCGCCGAGCTCACGCCCTGCGTCATCGACGGCAAGGCCACACCCGAACTCCTCGACCGCCTGGCTGTGGAGCGCGGTCACATCGACCAGCACATCGTCGATCTCACGCACACCCGAGGCAGGCTCGATTCGGTCATCGCCAGCGCCTCCGCATCCATGGACACCGGGACTTCCTGCCAACCCGGCCCGGCATCGACCGCTCCAGCGCAGGTCAGCAGCGTTACCCTTCGTGGCGATCAAGAAGCTCGGGAAGGTGAGGGATGACGTCGTCCAGTCCGTTCGCGGTGCTCTGGAACAGTGACCAGCTCGCGTTATTACGAGAACTGGCGAGCCCGCGAACGGCGCCGCTGCGGCGGGTGCAGCGAGCGCATGTCGACCTGGCCGGCGCACATGGCACCGCGAACGCCGTCATCGCCCGCACGCTCCGGCTGTACCTGGACACCGTGCGCCGCTGGCGGGCTCACCCGCCCTGAGGACTCGGCTTCTACGCGAAAGCCGCCGAGGTCTGCGCTCTCTACCTCCATCGCCCACCGGGCTCGGTAGTCCGGTCGAGGACATCACGCGCAACGACTCGGTCACCTTCATCGCCTTCCTGCGATGGCTGGAGCACGCTGTCCCAGCGGATTCGACGATCCACCTGATCCTGGACAACGGCTCCTCGCACACCTCGAACGCGACCCGGTCCTGGCTGGCCAAGCACCCGCGCCTCGTCGTCCACCACACCCCCAAGCGCGCCTCCTGGCTGAACCAGGTGGAGATGTTCTTCTCGATCCTGGCCCGCCGACTCCTGCGCCGAGGCGAGTTCAACTCCCGCCAGGACCTCGTCGAGCAGATCCGCGAATTCACCCTCGCCTACGACGACCAGGCGCGACCATTCCGCTGGTACTACGACAGCACCCCGCTCAAGGCAGCCTGACCCCCGCAGGATCAGCGCGGCGAAGCACGAGCACGTCGCCAGTGCCGCCCCGGGTGTACGCGCGATCAGCGGCCCCGGCCCGAGCAGGGCCAGGACCTCGGGCAGGGCCACGACCCCGGGCAGGCGGCCCGAGCGCTCTGACCTGCGGTGACAGTGAGGACGCCAGCACAGCCGCTGCCGAGCTGAGGCACGGCGCCACCCAGTGGATTCGGCCGACTGTGAACTGTGCCGTGACCGGCACACGTGGTTGCCGGTTGAGTAGGCATGAAGAAACGAATGATGCTTGCGGTTGCTTCCCTTGCCACGGGAGTGGTGGCTGCCCTGATCACCCCCAGTGCACATGCCGGTGTTGCCGATGGCACCCTGAACAACTTGCATCCGTTGACGGGCGTCGATCTGCTGAACGCATCGGTCAACAGCGAACCTCACAGCGTGGAGAACCACAACGCCAACACCCGGGCCGAGAGTCACCAGAACAGCCGCGAAGGGTAGCGGCGCTGACACCAGGAGCCACCCGACCATGAGGTGAGCGCGCACGGCTCGTTCACTCTCCGCAGACTTAAGTTCTCGCTGGTCAGCCGGCTCGATTGCGGACCCCGTCCGACAGTTGAGCCGGTGGAGCGATCGCATTCCAGAGGGGCGTGTTCCAGGGTGATGTCCGGAGATGCTGCTGCTGTTCAGGCTTCGGGGATGTTCCGGCCGAAGGTCTCCAGGGTGATGTCCTTGGGTTCGGGTCCGCCGCGTACGCCGGTGTCGAGCGCGTCGAGGGTCGCAAGCTCGTCGGCCGTGAGTTCGAAGTCGAAGACGCCGAAGTTCTCGGCGATTCGCTCGGGCCGTACGGACTTCGGAATGGCGGAGCGCCCTTCCTGGAGGTGCCAGCGGATCATGACCTGGGCAGGGGTCCTGCCGTGGGTGGTGGCGACGGCGGCGATGGTGGGGTCGTCGAAGGTGCTGGTGCTGGTTGCGCTGCCGCGGTAGCTGGTGATGCCACCGATCGGCGACCATGCCTGTGTCAGGATGCCGTGAGCAGCGTTCGCGGCCTGGACATCGGGCTGGGTGAAGTAGGGGTGGGCCTCGATCTGGTTCACCGCGGGGACCACGGTGGCGTGCTGCAGCAGGGCGTCGAGGTGGTCGGGCATGAAGTTGCTGACCCCGATCGCGCGGACCCGTCCATCGGCCAGGAGGGTCTCCAGTGCCCGATAGGCGTCCTTGGTGAGGTCGAACCGGCCAGGCAGGGCCTGGTGGAGGATGAGGAGGTCGATCCGGTCGACACCGAGCTTGCCGGCGCTCTTGTCAAAGGCGTGCAGTGTCTGGTCGTAGCCGAAGTCGCTGATCCACACCTTGGTCTCGATGAACACCTCGTCGCGGTCCAGGCCGGAGCGGCGGATGGCTTCGCCGACTTCGCGTTCGTTGCCGTAGGCGGCGGCGGTGTCGATGAGCCGGTACCCGGTCTTGAGCGCCGCGTCCACGGAGTCCGTGGTGACGTCCTGGGGCGTCTGGAACACCCCGAAGCCGAGGGCCGGCATCCGGATGCCATTGTTCAGGGTCAGGTCCATGGTGCTGTGCCTCCTGGCATCAGTGATGGTCGGGTGCGTTCGGCGGTCAGTGGCTGCGGGTGCGTTCGGCCTTGTACCGCTGGTCGGTGATGTGCTCCAGCCAGGTGGTCCCGGGGCCGTCGGCGTCGGGCGCGGTGCCGTCGCGGGTGCCGATCAGCGCGGTCGGCTGCGCCTTGACGAACGCCACGGGGTGCTCCTCGCTCTCAGACGGAGGGCACGTGTGACTGCGGCAGGCTCAGCGCTCCATCATGCGCATCTGGGCCGCGTTGTGGGTGTCGCCGGCCGCTGGGGGCAGGCTGGTCAGCCTGGCGAGCTGCTCCTCGGTCAGCCGGACTGCGTCGGCTGCGGCGTTCTCCTCCAGCCGGGCCACGCGCCGGGTTCCGGGGATGGGGGCGATGTTCTCGCCCTGGGCCAGCAGCCAGGCCAGGGCGACCTGGGCAGGGGTTGCCCCTGTCTGGGCGGCGACGGCGGCGACCTCGTCGGCCAGGCGCAGGTTGTGCTGGAAGTTCTCGCCGCTGAACCGCGGGTTGTCGGCGCGGAAGTCGGTGGGATCGAACTGCTCGGTGGAGCGGATCGTGCCGGTCAGGAACCCGCGTCCCAGGGGCGAGAACGGGACGAAGCCGATGCCCAGTTCGCGCAGCACCGGCAGCACCCGGGCCTCGGGATCACGGGTGAACAGCGAGTACTCGGATTGGACCGCGGTCACCGGATGCACCGCATGCGCGCGGCGGATGGTGTCGGGCCCGGCCTCGGACAGGCCGATGTGCCCGATCTTGCCCTCCGCGACCAGCTCGGCCAGCGCGCCGACGGTCTCCTTGATCGACGTGCCGGGGTCCACCCGGTGTTGGTAGTACAGGTCGATGTGGTCGGTGCCCAGGCGCTTGAGCGAGCCCTCCACCGCGGTGCGAATGCTGTCCGGGCTGCTGTCCGCGCCCTGCCGACCTGTGTAAGAGATCAGTCCGAACTTCGTGGCCAGCACCACCTGGTCCCGGCGCCCCTTGAGAGCGCGGCCGATCAGTTCCTCGTTGGTGTAGGGACCGTACACCTCGGCAGTGTCGATGAAGGTGACACCCAGCTCCAGGGCACGGTGGATGGTACGGATCGACTGCTCATCGTCGGTTCCGGCACCGGTGTAACCGTGGGACATCCCCATCGCACCGAGTCCGATCCGGGCGACGTCCAGGTCTCCGAGGCTGACGTGCTGCATCGTTGCTCTCCTGTTCAGGTGGCGGGCTGCTGTAGTGCGGATGGTCATTCCCCGACAGGGAAGTCGGTGGCAGCAGCAAGGTCGCGTCCACGGCCTGGCCGCCGACGATCTGCTTCTGCACCGCCAGGCCCTGCGCCATCCGGGTGACGGGAGTGGTGGTGGACCGGCCTTCCAGTGGATACGTGGCCGGGCAATAGCCGCTCGTGGGTGGCGGCGGCCTGGTCGTTGGATCCGGGGGCGGTCACGGGCGGATCGCCACCTTGAGGCTGGTGCGATCGTTCATCGCCTGGTAGCCCTCGGCGATGTCTTCCAGGGGCAGGGTGCGGTCGAAGACGCGTCCGGGGCGGATCGAGCCGTCCAGGATGTGCGGCATCAGTTCGTCGATGTAGGCGCGGGCGGGGGCGACGCCGAAGGCGACGTCTCGCTCCACCCCGCCGACCTGGATGCGGCCCTGGCGGCGGGACTGCACACCCCGGTACCAGGGCCCCGCGGTGCCCTTGACCGAGCGCACATACAGGTGATCGCCCGCGCGGACCACCCACATCGTCACCGGTGCCCGCAGCGAGCCGTCCGCCCGCCGCGACGACAGGTCCAGTTCCTCGGCCGCACCGACCCTCTTCAGGTCAGAACCGTCCCAGTCCGCCATGCTCGCTCCTCTCGGGTCCGTCAGCGAGACCGTGCCCAGAGGGGCGGCCCCGGTTCACCGTCACCTGAGCGCGGCTGGTCCGCCAGCCGTGCGCGATGCGCTGCCGGGAGCGGGCCGCCGTGTGGCGACGGTCATCGCTGCGCACCTTCGAGCCTGCCCCAGCGCCGCCCTGCCAGGCAGACCGGGATCTGCCAGGGAACGGCGAGCGGGGGCATGACAGGGCCCCCCTGGACCCGCGTGTCGCGGTGGCGGCCGAGGGAAAATGGGGCCATGGCACCCGAGCAGCACAGCAGCGGCGAGGAACTGGGACGCTTCCTGCGCGCCCGCCGCACCCAGACCAGCCCCCAGTCCGCCGGCCTGACCCCCGGACCCGGCGTACGCCGCACCCCCGGGCTGCGACGCGAGGAACTGGCCACGCTCGCCGGAGTCAGCATCGACTACTACACCCGCCTGGAACGCGGCAAGGAAACCCGCCCCAGCCCCGCCGTCGTCGACGCCCTCGCCCGCGCACTCCAACTCGACGACGCCGAACACCAGCACCTACGCGACCTGGCCGTGCGCGCCGCACGCTACGGCGGACAGCCCGCCGCCGCACCCAGCCGCACCGTGCGCCCCCACCTGAGACTGCTGCTCGAAGCCGTCCGCCCGAATCCCGCCTACGTCGTCAGCCGCAGCATGGACCTCCTCGCCCACAACCCCGGCGGCCTTGCCCTGTACGCCGGGATGGAGGACTGGCCCGCCACCCAGCGCAACCTCGCCCGCTACCTGTTCCTGCACCCCGCCGCCCACCAGGTCTTCCCCAACTGGGACAACCAGATCCGCGGCTGCGTCGCCCGCCTACGCGCCCTCGCCGGCACCGACCCCGATGCCCCCGACCTCACCCACCTCGTCGGCGAACTACTCCTCAAGAGCCCCGACTTCGCCGGACTATGGGAACGCTACGAGGTCACCGGCCGCAAGAACACCACCAAGACGTTCCGACACCCCACCGTAGGCACCCTCACCCTCGCCTTCCAGGGCATGGCCCTCGAAGGCACCCCCGGCCACCGCCTCGGCGTTTACACCGCCGAACCCGGAACCCCCGACCACGACGCCGTCCTCCTGCTCGACATGACCGCCCCACAAGGCGCCGCCCAGCACCAAGCCCACACAGGAGACCAAACCAGCTGAGCATGTCGCCCGCAGACAACTCGGGGCGCGCGTGCGGGGCGCCGTTCCTCCTCGCGCACCACAAAGGTCGGTGACCGTGGGTGCCCGCCTGGCGACCAGGGGTACGGGCCCGATAGCGCGACGACGGACGTGTTGAGGCGTAGCGTGAATCGTGGAGGCGTGGGAACGGCGATCCAGGTGATGCCGCAGTCACACCTCGTTGTCTGTCGTGCCCGCCAGGCCGGGCCACGTCCAGAAATCCTCACTCCGGAGATTTCACGGACCCTGCGACTACGGCGCACCCGGCCAAGCGAACGCGAAGCTCCGTCGGAAGCGTGGGGCCAGCGGGCCGCTGTCATCTGCGGCCACCAGCTGCGGAGTCGGCCGGTTCCGCGAAGCGGTTGAGTCAGGTTCCTGAGGAATTCGGCGAGTCGGCGAATTGGTAGGCGAATCGAGGCGGCCCATGCACGCGGTGACGGTGATACCCGGAAAGAGCGGATCGGTGGAGCTGTCGGACATCGCGGAGCCGGGGGCCGAGCTGGGGTCGGTCGTGGTGGAGTCGCTCGCGGTCGGGGTGTGCGGCACGGACGCCGAGATCGCGCGGGGCGAGTACGGGTTCGCCCCGCCGGGCAAGGACCGGCTGATCCTGGGGCACGAGTCACTGGGCCGCGTGGCCCACGCCGCAGCGGGTGGCCCGACCGTGGGTGACCTCGTGGTGGGCATCGTGCGACGGCCGGATCCGCTGCCGTGCCCGAACTGCGCGGTCGGTGAGTGGGACATGTGCTCCAACGGCCTGTACACCGAGCATGGAATCAAGGAGCGTGACGGTTTCATGGCCGAACGCTGGCGCAGCGATCCCGACTACCTGGTCAAGGTGGACCCGGAGCTGGGCGTGCTGGGGGTTCTGCTGGAGCCGGCCTCGGTGGTGGCCAAGGCGTGGGAGCACATCTACGCCATCGGCCACCGGACGTTCTGGGACCCGCGCACCGTGCTGGTGGTGGGGGCCGGCCCGATCGGGCTGCTGGCTGCCCTGCTGGCTCGGCAGCGGGGGCTCGAGGTTCACGTGATGGACCGGGTCACGGGTGGCCCCAAACCCGTGCTCGTCGAGGCACTCGGGGCTCGCTATCACAACGGGGCGGTGGCGGACCTGGGGCTGAGTCCGGACATCGTCGTGGAGTGCACCGGGGTGCCCGCGCTGATCCGGCAGTCCGCCGAGGCGGCGGCGCCCGGCGGCATCGTGTGCCTGACCGGCGTCGGGTCGCTGACCGACCGCTCCGCCGGCGGCATCGAGAGCGGGCTCGCCACCACCGCCGTCCTGCGCAACCTCGCGCTCTTCGGCTCCGTCAACGCCAACCGCCGCCACTACTACCTGGCCGCCAGAGCACTCAGCCGGGCGGACCGGGGCTGGCTTGAGGGACTGGTGACACGGCGCTTCGCTCCCCACGACATCGTCCGAGCACTGCAACGGGACCCGGACGACATCAAGGTGATCCTCGACTTCACCGCTTGACCATCGCTCGCCCCGTGAATCCACTCCCCCGAGAAATGTCCTTCCGCCGGACCATCGCGCAAAGGAATCGACATGACCGAGACAGGCTTCCCCCCGATCTCCGACTACGCGTTCCTCAGCGACTGCCACTCGGTGGCTCTGGTCGGCCGCGACGCGTCCGTGGAGTGGGCGTGCTTCCACCGCTTCGACCAGCGCTCGGTCTTCGCCCGGATCCTGGACCGCGAACGAGGCGGTTACTTTCGCATCGCCCCGGTCGCGGAGTACACCACCACGCGGCGCTACCTGCCGGACACCAACGTCCTGGAAACCCGCTTCGAGACCGCCACCGGCGCTGTGACGGTCACCGACTGTCTGCCAGTACGCGAGGACCTCACCCGCCCGGGCCGCGTCGAGCGCCGACCGCCGGACGGGCTGCTCCTGCGCACCGTGCGCGGCGAGACAGGCACCGTGGAACTGCTGCTGGAGTTCGCCCCCAGATTCGAGTACGGGCTCACCACTCCCTTCATCGAACTCCCGGGCGAGGACCTGGCCGTGGTCACCGGTGGCCCCGACTCCCTGCTCCTGCAGAGCGAACTGGGGGCGCTGTCCACCGACGGGACCGGCATGTGCACGTCCCGTGCGAACGTGGCCCAGGGGCAGGTGGCCTACGTCGCCCTCACCTACGCGGCGGCCGGGGCGCTGACCGTTCGCAGGCTCTCCCCCACGGACCTGAGCGGCCGATTGGCGGAGACCGTCGCCTTCTGGACCAACTGGGCCGCCCGGTGCACCTACCAAGGCCCGCACCGCGACGCCTTGGTGCGCAGCGCCCTGGTCCTCAAGGGGCTCATCTACGACGAGACCGGTGCCCTCGCCGCGGCGCCCACCACCTCGCTGCCCGAGGAGATCGGCGGCGAGCGCAACTGGGACTACCGCTACACCTGGCTGCGTGACTCGGCAGCGATGCTCGCGGCTCTTGGCGCCATCGGTTACTTGGAAGAGGCCCAGCACTTCGCGGACTGGCTGCTGCGCACCACCGCCGGCCGGGCCGAGGACCTGCAGATCATGTACGGCATCGGCGGGGAGCGGCTGCTCCATGAGGTCGACCTCGGCCATCTGAACGGCTACCGCGGGTCGCGCCCGGTACGGGTGGGGAACGGCGCCTGGGACCAGTTCCAGCTCGACACCTACGGCGAACTGCTGGCTGCGGCCTTCCTCGTCCTGAAGCTGCGCGGTGCTCACACACTGACGCCGCGCAGTGCCGCCTTCCTGTGCGACGTGGTGGAACTGAACATCAAGCGTTGGCAGGAGGTCGACGACGGGATCTGGGAGATCCGCGGAGGACGGCGGCACTTCGTCTTCTCCAAGTTGATGGCCTGGCTCGCCGTGGACTGCGGTCTCCACATCCTGGACCTGAACCCTGCACTGACCCAGGACCCTGGGGTGCGCGAGCGCTGGGAGGACGCGCGCCAGGAGATGCGCACCGCCCTGGAGACCCGAGGGGTGGACCCGAAGACCGGTGCCTTCCTGCAGGCATTCGAACACGATGAGCTCGACGCCTCTGCCCTGCAGGTGGGCCTGCGGGGCTTCCTACCGCCCGACGACCCCCGGATCCTGGCGACGATCGACCGCATCGAAGCCGAACTGACGCGCAACGGCCACGTCTACCGCTACCTCGGCGAGGACGGCCTGGAGGGCGAGGAGGGCACCTTCGTCTTCTGCACACTGTGGATGGCCTCCGCCCTTGCCCGTGCCGGCCGCACCGACGCCGCCGAGACGTATCTGACCCGTGTCCTGGACTGCGCCAACGACCTGGGACTGCTGGCCGAGGAAATCGACCCCGGCACGGGAGAACAACTCGGCAACTTCCCCCAGGGCTTCAGCCATCTCGGCGTCATCGGAGCAGCGCTGAACCTGGCTTACGCCCAACCCGGCGCCGACGCCCCCTGGGTCGACCGGTGGAAAGACCTGCAGGAGTGATGACCCGCACTTCGTGTGGACTCGGGTCAGCGTGTCAGGTCGAAGATGGCCTTGCCTGCCAGCGAGACACCGAGGAACAAGCAGATCGCGACAATGGCCGGGTCCTGGTGTGCTGCCAGCCAGGAGCGCAGACCGGTCAGCGTTTGCTGGGCCCTCGTTGGTGTGAAGACCATCAGGAGTTCCATCGTCAGAAGACTGGCGGTGGCGAGGACGCAGAAGGCCAGCAGGACGAGGGAGGACGCGCCGTGGGTGAGGTCCGCCTCCACGACCGTGGAGGCCGCGGCGGCGACCATCCCCCAGGGCTGCAGCAGTACAGCGAGCCCGGCGGCCGACCACACGGACGTCTGGTGCGCTCGGGATGCCGGCGCGGCCTCGTCCGAGGCGGATCGAGCCGTCTCCTGGGAAGTGGCGGAGCGGCGGCTGCGGCGTCGGCGCTCGCCGTACAGGACCAGGGAGACGCCGATGGCCAGCTTGGCGGCCAGTGCGGCTGTGGAGGGCGGGCTCCTGGGCGCGGGCGGCTCCCCGCCGGTCAGGAGCAGCACCGCAGCGATCACGGCCACCAGGCACGCCAACCAGGCCAGGATGAACGCCAGCCCCTTCCAGACGCCGCCGGGTGAGGAGAGCACCAGCACGAAGGCCATGATCGGCAGGGGGTAGAGCGTGATGGCCAGACCGATCAGGATCAGGTCGAGCACCATCGGCACACCCTTCTCACTACCCTTGTGCCCATATTTACGCCTCGTCCGGCCGCGCACCACTCCTGCGGCGGTCCCGCCTGTCGCTCGACCGGCTGGGGGCCGAGAATGCAGATTGTGGCCAACCTCAGCGCAGTCCGCGGCAGTCTCCGGCCCGCCTGGTCAGCATCATCTTCTCGCTGCTGTTCCTGGTCGTTCAGTGGGCCGCGACGACCTTCACCCCGCGGCTGGGCCTGTTCCGCGACGACCCACTCGTGTGGCGCACGTTCGCCTTCTCCCTCGGGGTCTTCGTCTTCTGCATCGCCGCAGCGCTGACCATCGTCAGCCGAACGGAAGTCTCCATGGCGGTCCCGGTGATCGCGATGATCCTGGCACTGGTCACGCTGGCATTCATGTACACGCTGCAGAGCCGTGCCTTCTCGTCGATCCAGCTCGGCCCCTGCCTGCATGCGATCAGCAGCCGGACACGCCACGTCGTCGACACCGTCTACGACCGGCCTCTGGGTGACACGGACGCGGCCAGGTCCAGCCGGCCGGCCGAGGCCGACGGGGTTCCTGTCCCCTGGCCCGGCCATGGGGCAGTGCTGTGCGGCATCGACGTTCCCACGTTGGTGGAGGTGGCTCGCGCGCACGACTGTCTGATCGTGCTGTGCCAGGCTCCTGGGCAACTCCTGGTCAGGAATCGTCCCGTGGCGCGTGTCCACGCAGGCAATGCAGGCAACGCAGGCACGCTTCCATCCGATGTACTTCTGGCAGCCCTGGCACCAGGAGTGGAACGCACCTTCGACCAGGACCCCGAAATCGGCATTCGGCTGCTGGCGAACATCGCCCTGCGTGGTCTGTCCCCGGCGATCAACGACCCGGCAACCGCCGTGCAGGCCCTGGACCACATCGAAGACCTCTTGCTTCTGCTGGCCGACCGGGAGCTCGACGTCGGCCACATCCGCGACGCCGAGGGTACGTTGCGGCTCATCGTGCCGGTCCCGAACTGGGACCGATACGTCCGCACCGCTCTCGACGACGTGATCAACAGTGCGCAGACCGTCCCCCTGGCCCTCCACCGGATCCGGCTGCTGCCGCAGCACGTCCTGGACGCCGGCCCCGAAACACGCCGCCCGCAGCTCCGGGAACGACTCACCCTGGCGGAGCAACTGCTGGCGCGCAGCTCCCCTGCCACTTCGGCACCGGCCCCGGCAGTCGACACCGACAAGAAGTGACGAATCTTGAGCATCAGCCTGTTCCTGGGCTCACTTGCCGGCTGCCTCCCCGGTGCGATTGCCGCTGCCAGGAGTCGACCGCGACCGGGGGGCGGCCAGGGCGACGAGGTGCCGCCAGTTCAGACGCGGGTTGGCCGTCGGCGCCCCGGGACGGCCCCTGGGCACCCGCACCCGGAGTACGCCCGCGTTGATGCTGCAGGTGACCGGGGTCGACAGGTTCAGGGCTTCGCCGTCGACCGCAACGGGAATGGTCTCCGCAGCCGCGTGGACCGTGACCTGGTGTGCCGTCAGTACGTGCAGCCCGGTTGCCTGGCCTCCGCGCACAGCCAGCTCGGCCGCTTGGACCGGCCCGTCCACCCGGATGCCGAGCACGCCCAGGGTGCCCCTGTCGAGCCGTGGTCTGCGGCCGGCGGTGAGCGGGTCGACTGCGGCGTACGGGTTGTTGCTCACGAGCAGCGCCTGCTGGGATTCCAGCCGGGTGCCGTCCACGTCGACGTCGAGCCGTTCGCCCTGATCACCGAGCAGCAGATCGGGCAGGGCGTTCAGGGCGGTGCCGGCTTTGGCGGCGCGGTAATCCGGGCTCTGGACGATCTGCGCGTAGGCCCCGAACGAGACGGTGTTGACGAAGGTGCGGTCCGCCACGATGCCGAGGTCGACCCTCAGCTCCTCGCCGTCGGTGAGCGCGTCCAGACAGCGAGTGGGATCGGCACGGTCCAGACCCAGGTCCATGGCGAAGTGGTTGCGGGTCCCGGCGCTGATCACCAGGAAGGGGAGATCGTGTGCCGCCGCGACGGCCGCGACCAGGGATTGGGTGCCGTCACCACCCGCAACGCCGAGCAGATCAGCCCCTTCGGCCACCGCCCGGCGCGCCAAGGCGGCGACATCGGTGCTCACGGCGGTGTCCAGCAGGAGCACCCGCGCGCCCAACCGCTGAGCTTCCTCCACCAACCCGAAACGCCCCACCTTGCCGCCCCCGGACATCGGATTCATGATCAGCACCGGCCGCACCGGCGCCGGACGGGCGATCGCCGCCATGCCCCGCTCAGGCCGCGCCCGGCGCAGAGCCGCCCGCCCGCAGGTCAACGCGGCGCCACCGAGCAACAGCGACTCCAGCGCCACCACCCAGAGTCCCGTCCGGGCATAGAACACCAGCACCGCCGCCGGAGCCGCGACAGCGAGAAGTGCACCCGCCCAGCGCACCACCCCCCGATGCGCCAGCGCCCACCACACCCCCGCCGCCGCCACCACCAGGCCCGCCAACCCGATCACGAGGATCAGCGGACCGCCCTCCCCTGTGAACGCGAGCAGGATCGCCACCGCTGCCAGGGCACACAGGAGCGAAAGCCGAGCCAGCGGCCGGGCACCTGCCATCTCCATGAAGGTGCCCTTTCACCCGAACAGCCGAACTGCACTTCGCTGCCACCTTCCCGCATCCGAACACAACGACAACCGCTCCGCATCCGGAGGCCCCGTCCCGGCGCCGACGACCGTTCGGCTTGGTACCCGTCCCGGTCGGCTCCCCCAAGGGTGCCCGGAGGGGTCTGTCCGGGTCGCGGGCGTCGAACCGACGGATTTTACTGAACGTCGGCAGTTCGCGCGGGTCGCGATGCTGCCCTCGGCCCGCCGACCCAGCCATGCGGTTCGAGTCACTGCTGAGACGTCGCACGCCACGGCACCGCCTTCCTTGAGGAGACGCCCACATGACGGAGCCTGCCGTCCCTTCCCGGAACGGTGCACCGTCCACGGCGTCCGCCGCGGATCGCGGCCGGAAGCGCGGCCCACTCACGCCCGAGGGCGTCCTGCAGTGGCTGCTGGAGGGGAACAGGCGCTGGGTCAGCGGGCAGCTCGCCCATCCGCACGGGACCGTCGCGCGTCGTGAGGCCCTGGCGGCTGGGCAGGACCCCATGGCGACCGTCTTCTCGTGCATCGATTCGCGCGTGCCCCCGGAGATCGTCTTCGACTGCGGTATCGGAGATCTCTTCGTGGTGCGTACCGCGGCCCACACCAACGACGGCCTGGTGCAGGGAGCGGTGGAGTACGGAGTGGACGAGGCGTTGACGCCGCTGCTCGTCGTGATGGGACACCAACTCTGCGGCGCGGTCGGCTTCGCGGTGGAAACACTCAACGCCGGCCGGGAGGCACCCGCGCACCTCGAGGATGTCGTCGAGGCCCTGCGACCGGCCTACGAGGCGGCCAAGCCTCTTCCGGGCGACCAAGTGGACAACACCGTCCGGGCGCAGATCCGCCTGACCGTGGAGCAGTTGCACCATGACTCGATGCTCGAACCCCTCGAAGCCCAGGGACGGGCCCGCGTCATCGGCGCCTACTATTCCCTGGATTCGGGAGCTGTGGAATTCCGCCAAGGGTGAGCCCTGGGTGGACTTCCACCAAGGGTGAGCCCTGCAGGGTGTGCGTTGCCATGAACGACGTGACTCAGCGGTCCGCACCCTTGGTCCGACGATGAGAGACCTGTTCCCGTGCCGTGCGCCAACGCGACCGTGTCTGCTCGACCAGGCTGTCCCACTGCTGGCGGACCTCATGGTCCGAGGGGCGATGGCCCTGACGGATCCGGCCGAGTTCGTCCCGCACTTCTCGTCCCAGGGCAGCCGATGCGACGAGGACGAGCATCGCTGCGAAGAGAGCCGAGATCATCGCGAAGACGGCACCGACCGCCCCGTAGCGTGAGGCGGAGGAGTTGAAGAGACGCGGCAGGTAGAGGGTTGCGCCCACCGAGTAGGCCGCGGTCAGCGCGGCTGCAGTGACACCGAAAGGGATCAGCTCGGGCCAGGGGATCCGCTTGGCCGACAGGATCCACCCGCTCCAGACCAGGAACACGCCGGTGACCGCTGCCTCACAGGCCGCGGTCACCAAACCCAGCTGGCCCCCGCCAAGAGCTGCGGCGAGCCACCCGGTGACCACTGCGTAGACGCCAAGAGTGAGGATCCACCACAGGCCGTTTCGGGTGTTGCGCACGCTGAGCGGCTTGAGTTCCCATGTCTGTTCGAAGAGCCGCTGCGAGGCCCGCGCGAAGCTCAGCACCGAGATCGTCAGGAACACCACCCCGAAGACGCCCACACTCGCGGTTGTGCTCTCGGCAGGGGAAAGCAGGGAGTTGACTGCCTCGGCGCCCGCCCCGGAGAGGCTGTAGCGCTTGATGATCCGGTCCGCGGAGTCGTAGTGGACGACGTCGCTCAGGGCGGCGCTGCCGAGGATCGCGAGCGGAACCAGTGCGGTGAGAGCGCTGGACGCCAGGGCCATCGAGCGGTCGAACCCGACGATCCTCTGGAATCGGTTGATGACTCGCAACGCGAAGACGGGACGCAGCCAGAATGTCAGCGTTCTGACCAGCCGTTCGCGATTGATCCTTGACGTCCTGCCCTCCGTGAAGATCGAAACCGGTACGGCGGCCGAGCCTAACGGACCGTCATGAGGTCGACGACGGGCGACACGGATGCTTCCCCGAGCTGTGCCTGTTCGGCTCGGCCCTTGTTCTCATCGCCTCAGGGCAGTCGGGCGCGGTGCAGAGTGACGAGCAGGCGCCAGACCTGGTGGGTGATCTGGTCGGGAGTAGCTTCGATGAGCCCGTGCAGCCAGTCGGCGAGCACGCCGGCGAAGGTCGCGGCCACGGCCGAGGCGATCAGGTCGGGCTGTGGTGCTCCGGCCAGGGTGCGCTCGGTGTGGCTGCGGGCGCGCAGATCCTCGTGGAGTACGTGACCGAGGGGACCGCCGCCGCCGGGGCGCAGCAGGCTCCGGTAGAGGCCGGCGTGCGGGACGAGACCGGTGAAGAAGACGGCCAGCGCGGGTGGCGGGCTTGCGGGATCGGGGGCGCCGCGCCAGGCGTGGAGGGCGTCCACCGCG
The DNA here is from genome assembly GCF_005860785.2 of Streptomyces sp. So13.3. NCBI lineage: Bacteria > Bacillati > Actinomycetota > Actinomycetes > Kitasatosporales > Streptomycetaceae > Streptomyces > Streptomyces sp. So13.3. The sequence goes on from NZ_CP048835.1 coordinate 310,682, forward strand.
TCGCGGACCACGTCGGCGCAGGCGTCGACGGCCAGCGCCTCCAGGTCGCCGTAATGGAGGTAGAACGTGGCGCGGCCGACCCCGGCCCGGCGCACCAGCGCGGCGACGCTGACGTCCGCCAGCGGGCGCTGCGCGCACTCGTCGAGCAGGGCCTGGCGCAGCCTGGCCCGGGTACGCGCGGCCCGGGGGTCTGCCTGGGGAGCTGTCACCGGGCCGCCAGGACGGCGGCGAGGGCCAGCGCGCCGGGCAGCGCCTGGGCGATCAGGATGCGCCGGTTCGCGGTGATGCCGCCGTACACGCCGGCGACCAGCACGCAGACCAGGAAGAAGACCTGGACCCTGAATCCGGTCGGGTCACCGGCGATCAGGCCCCAGATCAGCCCGGCTGCCAGAAACCCGTTGTAGAGGCCCTGGTTCGCGGCCAGCGGCGCGGTGGCACGGGCCATGTCGGCATCGAAACCGGAGAGCTTGCGGCCCGGCCCCTTCTCCCACAGGAACATCTCCAGAACCAGGATGTACGCGTGCAAGACGGCTACCAGGCCGACCAGGACATTCGCCGTCGTTTCCATCGTCATTCCCGTCTACTGCAAGCTTCATGGACAGGTGTCCATGATACATGGACAGCCGTCCAGAAAATCCGCTCACTGTACCCGGGCCCAGAACGGCCTTCGAGCGCGGACCACTGAGACCGTGTCCCATGCGGTGAGGCGGCATCCGGCCACGGAACCTCCGCAAAAAAACCTGTTGGCGGACCACAGCGACCACTGCTACTTTTCCGGAGGCCGTGCGAGAGAACGAGGAGGTGGTACCCGTGAACGCAATATCGACATGGGTGCTCCCCTCCGGGGTCACAGTCGGGCGATAGGTCGTCCGGGAGCGCCGTTTTCTGAGCCCTCCCGAAAGGCACGACCATGCACTTCACTTCTGAACAGCGTCTCGACGACGGTGTCCTCGAGCGCGAATTCACTCTCGGCGAGATCCCCGGCATCCTCTGGACGCCCGCATCCACATCCGCACCGGCGCCGCTGATCCTGCTCGGCCACCCCACACTCGGACTGCGCAGGATGTACCCCCGACTGGTGGCGCGGGCCCAGCAGGCCGCGGCGGACGGCTTCGCCACGGCCACCATCGAGCTCCCCGGAAGCGGCGACCGGCCCCGTTGGCCCGCCGCCGAGCAGGCCCGCGCCGACCTGCGCCGGGCCATGGAGGCCGGCGAGCCGGTCAGCGACGAGATCATCGACGCCCTCGTCCTCCCGCTGGTCGACCAGGCGGTCCCGGAATGGCAGGCCGCCCTGGACGCCCTCCTGTCGCTGCCGGAGATCGGCGGCCCGGTCGGGTATTCGGGGGGAGTGATCTCCATCGGAGTCCGGCTGGCGGTGGTCGAGCCGCGCATCTCGGCCGCCGTTCTGTTCGCGGGGAGTTTCGTGCCTCGCGCCATTCTCGAGGAGGCCCGACAGGTCACCATTCCGCTGCACGTTCTGCTGCAGTGGGACGACGAAGGTAACGACCGGCAGGCGACCCTGGACCTGTTCGACGCCTTCGGTTCCAAGGAGAAGACGCTGCACGCCAATATGGGCGGGCACACCGGAGTCCCCCAGTTCGCGGGGGACGCCGCAGCCCAGTTCTTCACCCGGCACCTGCGCTAGCCGCCGACCACCCCCGCCGCCAGGCCAGCAGCAGACGTAGGGGGCGTCGGCCTGGCCACCGCTCATCGAGGACAGCCCCCGGCCCTCCTCGATGAGCGGTGGCCGGCAGATGCACAACCGCCCCGATCGCGGCGGTACCGGCCATCGGCGGTACCGGCCGGTCGGGGCGGCGCTCGGCACCCCGCGGAAATCGCCGCCGGTGGAGGCGCGGTTGACGGCGACGGTGTGCTCGAATCTGAGGTATGACGCAGGACCTCCACCACCACGGTCTTGCTGCCGCCCCTGATCCGCTCGTCGGACAACCCGTCACCCGGCTCCGGGATGGCTCCCCGCATTCCACGCGGCTCCTCGGTCGCATCCCCCGTCGGCAGGCGCCGTCATGCGCTGGACCCGTGGTGACTCGGCGCGGCTGGCTCAGCGCAACAGCCGGGCGCTCTTTCGGCGGTGGCGGCGTCTGACCGTGGGGTCATCGGCCAGGTCGGCGACGACAGCGGCGGCACGTTCGGCGTCGTGGCCGGCCAGTTCCCGGACCGCCGCCAGGCGCCAGGCGCTCTTGAGAGTTCTGTCGTGAGCGAGAAAAGCCAGCGTTTCCACGGCGCGTGATGGTTCGTGGCGTGCCAGGCACAGGGCCGACCACAGGCGTGTCCTGCTGGGCAGGTCGATGTCCCTGGCCAGGCACGCGAGCAGGTCGGGGCCGCGTTCGTCGTCGACCATGGCGAGCATCATGGCCGAGCGCACCCGGACGCTGGGCGACGTGCTCGCGCTTTCGGCCAGACTGCCGAGCATGTCCGCACTCCGTTCGTGGCCGATCCCGGCCAGCACGGAGACCGCCAGGGCACGATCCGGCGCCAGGAGCTTTTTGTCGCAGGCGAGGTTGTGGAGCAACTCCACGCCTTGCTCGTCTCCGTGCTCGACCAGGAAGCCGGCGGCCTCCACTCGCGCGTCGTCACGGACCCGGGCGTCGGTGGCCAGGCGGTGCAGCAGGAGCAGACCGCGTCGGTCTCCGGCGCCCGCCAGCCTCACCGCGGCCTGCACTCTCCAGGTGCCGGTGGCCAGGTAGGGAACCTCGGCCAGCTCGGCCAGGATGTCCGCCGCGTGCTCGGCACCGAGCCATGCAAGTGCCTCGGCGGCGATAACCCGGTGATTCCTCTGGGCCTTGGAGAGATAGGCCTCCGCCAAACCAGGGTCCGTTTCCGGGTGCATGCGGTCAGGATTCGCCCTGAGATCCGCACAGCGTCTGTCGTCGTCCGTGATGCGGGCGAGGAAGGTGAGTGACGTCATCGTGGCCCGGGTGACGGCCTTGGGCAGGCCTGTTCCCAGATGTTTCAGTTCGGCCAGGAAGCGGCAGCCGTCCAGGTTGCGCTTACCGGAGAGCCGCATCAGCTTCTGCTCCACCTGGGAGGTCAGGGCCGGGCCTCTCGCCTCGTCCAAGAGCCTGTCCAGCAGGAAGCCGGTGTACGACGCCTCTTGCTTGCGCGGAGGAGTCCAAAAGCGTTGCCCGTAGCCGAAGAAGGTGACGTCCGGCACCGGCTTCCAGGGCCAGTGCCGAGCCCACCGGTCGTCCAAGAGGCGGGCGGTCGTCACCGCACACGCCTCCGGCGTCCGGGTGGCGTGGCGGGCAGCGCAATATTCGAGGAAGGTCTGCTGGAGGAACTCGAGCTCTCCGGCGCGCTGGGTGAGCATGCCGCTGCGGAGCACCGTCTCCTTGCGCGTCATTCCTTCCGGCCATGGACCGGGCCAGGAGGACAGCAATTCGATCAGGGATGCGTCTGTGTCCTCTTCGTTCGTGTCCTCTTCGTTCGTGCCCTCTTCGTCCACGTCCTGATCGTCCTTGGGGGCCAGACGACGGGCCGCGATGTGTCCTGCGATGTCGAGGGCGAGTTTTCCAACGTCCGGGGAGCCGGAGGCGTCCTGCGCTCGTCGCTCCTGCTGCAGGACAAGAAGGCGTGCGTACTCGTCGTAGATCCGGCCCCGGGTGTCGGGCATGATGCGGTTGTGGGCGTAGAGCTGGCACAGCAGTCCGGCGATGAGCGGGGTACGGGCCAGCTCGGTCAACTGCTCCCTGGCGGAGAGTTCGGTGATGAAGCGCTGTGCGAGCTCGGCGGGATCGGCAACTCGCTCGGGCAGGGCCGTGAACCAGCGGTGGGCCACCTGCGGCAGCTCCTCGCGGCGGAACGGCAGCAGGTCGTACCGCAAGGCCTGGGGCCCGAGCCGCTCCAGTTCACCCGGTGGCAGCGGACGTGTGGCCACGATGAACCGGTAGACATCCGCGTCGGGCCCCTGGGCGTGAACGGCGAGGTGGCGCAGCAGCTTTTGGCGGGTTTCGGCACGGGGGATCTCGTCGAGGCCGTCGACCAGCACCAGCCAGGGAACACCGTCCTCGGGCGGCGAGGCGAAGAGTCCGCGAAGCTCCCGCCCGTACTCGCAGGACACCGCCCAGGTCAGGGCGTCCGGCAGACTGCCGCCGCGCAGGGCTTTCTCCCTGGTGATCAGCGCCTGTGCCGGGACGAGCACCGGCACAGATCCAGCAGGACCCTCCCCCCGCAGACAGCGTTCGACGCCCTCGGCAAGCCAGGTCCGCAGCAGGCTGGACTTGCCCGCGCCGGGTCCTGCCATGACGACACAGGTCCGTGCGCCGGCGAGGATCTCGTCCGCCGGCACGGCCGCAGCACTGGACACCAGTGGCGGGCGGTCAGCGTTGTTCCCGTCCGATTCCTCGTCCAGGCAGCGGATCTGCTGGCGCAGATACACCGCACTGAGGGCCGGTAAGCCGTCATCGATGACGCCGGCATAGGGCTGGGCGTCGAGGGTCGGCTCAACCGACCTGAGATACGCGTCCAGTTGCCCGCGACGCCGTTCCCCACTCTGGGGGTCCGGGCCCTCGACCTGCGCGTCCGTTCTCAGCCTGCCACCTGGGGCGTCTGCCTCCACGGCCGGCGAAGAACTCTGCGCTGTCTCGGCCTGCTTCCGTAGCTTCAACAACGGCTCCACAGCGGTCCCGAGCGCTACCGCGAGCGCCGCCACAGTGTCCTCCGTGGGCAACTTCGGCCCGTTCAGCGCCTCGTAGACGGTGGTGCGCGACAACTCCGCTGCGCGCGGTAACCCGGTGCTCTTCGACAACGGAGGTCGCTTTGCCCGTCGCAAGTTCCGCAGCTGTTCCTTCAACTCGGCCAGGGCATCTGCCGGGCCTTCCTGCTCTCCCACGTCGCGGTCCCCCTCCAGGACGGCGTCGTCCCGTTGGTTCAGATGCGTTCATCTTGGTTGAGCCGAACATCGCCGTTCAGCGCTTCAGCCAATTTCCTTCCGTCACCCGCCACCTCGGAAGAGAAGAACCCATGGCCGCTTCGTCAACGCATCCCATGCTTCTGACCCTCGGTCCACTGATCGGCGGACTGACATAAGCATCGGTCGAGCACGTGTACGCAGATCACAGCCCCGGAAAACGGTTCGACGGTTTCGCGGAGTCCTGGCACAGTGGCGCACCATGACGGACGTCGAGCTCTTGACCGCCGCGGACATTCCACTCATGCAGGGTCTGGCACAGCGCGTCACCGCCATCCGCCCGGACCTGATCAGTGCCGACGCTTCGTACGGGGAGCTGGCCTGGGTCTGGGGCAAGGGGTGCGCCCCCTACGGGGCGAACTGGCCGCGTCGGCTGTGGTTCTCCGGTACCGAACTGGTGGCGTGGGGCTGGGCCTTCCTTCCGCACCAGGTGAGGCGCAATGACGGGTCGGTCACGGATGTCACCGGCGCCTTTCTGAGTTATCAGGTCCATCCTGACCACATCGAACTGGTCGACGAAGTGATCGAGTGGTACGACGGTGTGGCGGCCGGCCTCGAACGTACGGTGTTGCCGACGGCCGCCGAGGAGTTCGCCCTGAAGCGATGGGCGGCGCACGGCTATGAGACCGACGTGGAGGCGCTCGGTGACACCGGCGACTGGACCCAGCTCAATGAGCGGGACCTCACCGGTGTGGAGCGGCCGGTGCTCCCGGCCGGATTCCGGTTCCGCACCGCCGACGAGGCGGGACCGGAGGCCGCGGTCCGGGCCCATGTGGACGCCTGGGCTCCCTCGGCGTACTCGGCCAGAAGCTACGAGGATGTCCGGCAGACGGCGGCCTATCGCGGTGACCTTCACGTTCTGGTGGAGGCGCCGGACGGAACCATGGTGTCTTCGACGATCATGTGGCTCGACACGGCGAACAAGACCGTCGAGTTCGAGCCGGTCGGAACACATCCGGACTACCGGCGGCTCGGGCTGGCAAGGGCGATGATGCTGCACGGGATGCATCTGGCGCGGGCGGCCGGGGCCACTCATGCGACGGTCGTCTGCCTGGGGGCGCCGGGACATCCCCGGGCGCGCGGGCTGTACTACGGCCTCGGGTTCCGGGAGCTCTCGCGGGACGCGCCGCTCATCAAGACCAAGACCAAGACCACGACCGCGGGCTGAGGACCGGCCGTTCGGGCAGTCGCGGGTCCAGCCGGCGCACTCGCCGTCTACGTGATCAGTGGAGATGCTGCTCCCAGTCCGCCGGGACCTTGTCCTGGGGGCCCGGAGTGGACTGCGAAGCCGGGTGCGCGGTGGGCGGGGCCAGCTCCGGCCCTTCGTAGTACTGATCGGTCTCGATGTTCCAGAACCAGTCCTCCCCCGGTTCGAAGCTGGTCAGCAGAGGGTGTCCGGCCTCACGCGCGTGTTTCGTGCCGTGCTGCCCGGGCGAGGAGTCGCAGCATCCGATGTGCCCGCAGGCGGCGCAGCGCCGCAGGTGGAACCACCACCCGTCCACCGCCAAGCACTCCACGCACCCGGTTCCGCTGGGCATTGCGGTCGGATCGAGGCCTGGGATCTGCTGGTCTGCCATGAGGGGTACCTCTCTCGTGAGGCGCCGTGCAGGGGTCAGGCGCCGGTGTCGATGCGTGCCAGGATGCCCTTCAGCAGACCCGTTGCCTGCCCGACCTCGATGAGGTAGCCGTCCGGGTCGCGCATGTAGCAGCGCAGCTCGGCGCGCCGGTCGATGGGCGGGGTGAGGAACTCGGCTCCCTTGGCGCGAGCCGTCGCGTAGAACCCGTGGATGTCCGCCACTCGTACGTTCAGGAAGCTGGAGACCGTGTGGGGGTCCTGCGGTGTACGCAGGACTACGTCGGGTTTGTCCTCGGTGGGTCCGCCGCCGGGGTTCATGATGATCCAGCTGTTGGCGACCTTGATGATGCAGGGGTTCTCATCCAGCACCACCCTTCCCCCCAGTACGCCGGCGTAGAACGCCCGCGAGCGAGGGACGTCGCCGACCGTGAGGAAGTGCGTGAGCAGCAGGCCCTCGGCCGGTGCGGGAAGGTCCTCGGCCGGTGCGCCTTCGGAGCTGAAATCGGACATGTGCCGAGCGTATGGCGCGGGCGGCCGCCCGGCATTCCCACCCGGCAGAACCGGTCAACCGTCGCGGCCCGCGGCCAGGCCCTTGCCGCCGCCGTGCACTGGGCGGCGTTCCGCGACGGTGTCCCCCACATGGCCGTTCCTTCACCTCGCGCGTGCCGCCCGTGGACCACGGTAAGCACACGGGTGGCTGCACGGCAGGCGGTATCTCGTGATCACTCTGCCGGCTCTACGGCGCCGGCCAAGCGACGGCGGTCTCGACGGGCTGGTCGTAGTCGATGCCTTCGAGACCCCATCCGTACAGCTCGCGCAGTTGGCTCATGAACCAGTCGGCGCCGGCCGTTGAGCGGTGGATCCCGGCTTGCGGGTCGGCCCACAGTTCCCGGATACGGTCCTGCACCTGCGGATCGAGCTCCCAGCCGTCGAGGCGGATGCGGCCCTGGTAGTCCGCGGTCAGTGGGGTGGTGCCGGTGAGCTGGTCCCAGAGGTCTTCTGCCTGCTGGGCGGTGGTACGGAAGCCGTCGCCGAGAACGGCGCGGAGGAAGGAGGTGTACAGGGCGATGGAGGGGATGGCGCTGGAGGCCTGGGTGACGGCGGCGCCCGCAACGACGGTGACCGCGTGCTGCGTGCCCGCAAGGACGGTGTCGTTCAGTTGCCCGGCGGTGCGCTCCAGGTGCTCCTTCGCGGCGCCGATGGTGCCCTGACGGTAGATCGGGGCGGTCAGTTCGGAGCCGATGTAGGTGAGCGCGGCAGTGGTGAAGTCGTCGGCGAGCAGGGAGCGGTCGGCGAGGGCTTCCACCCACAGCTGCCAGTCGGCCCCGCCCATGACCTGCTCGGTGGCCTGCTTCTCGTCGTCAGTGGCGGGCTCCAGACGGATGCTGGTGACCTGGGGGGTGTGCTCGGAGAAGTCCAACGCGGGGGCCTGGTAGGGCTCTCCGAGCGGTTTGATGACCGAGTGGTGGACGGTGCCCGTGACCGGGTCGGTGCGGCGGGGCGCGGCGAGGCTGTAGATCAGGTAGTCGACCTTCCCGAACCGCTTCGCCACCAGGTCCAGTACCTGATCCTTGCCCTCCTGGGAGAAAGCGTCCGCGTTGACGAAGACGAAGTCGCTGCCCGCCTCGTCGGCGAGGCGGGCCGCGGCCGCGGTGCGGTACCAGCCCGCGGTGGCGGTACGCCGCTCCGTCTCGGCTCCTTCGTAGGCGACTCCAACGCCCCGGATGCCGTGCTGCCGCAGCCCGGTGAGCAAGGTGGCCAGACCGTAGCCCGCGCTGTGGCCCAGGAGCAGCACCACCGGGCTGCCGGTGTTGCCGCGCGCCGGGATCTGCTCCCACATTCGGGTGACCGTCTCGGCGGAGCCGGCCGGGTGGGAATTGACGATCAGAAAGCCGCGCTGCTTCAGGTCGATGTGCCGGAGGCTCAAGGGTGGGTATCCGTTCCGCTGGTCGGGTGAGGCGATCATGGAAGTGGACGATCAGCTCAGCCAGGGCTGGGCTGAGCTGATCTGGGCTGTCGATTCCAGGATTCCGCTCCAAATGTCCGTCTTCGGGCAGGGTATCGGCGTCCTGCGTGGTGATCCCTGCGAGCGCGGTACGGAGAATCCGCTCGCGGGTTGTCGATTCCGGCCTTGACGGCGCTCCTCGTTCGGCAGCCGTAAGGCCGCCGTCTCCCTGCCGCATCCCCGGCAGACGTCCCGTGCGACCACGGCGGGGAACGGCAGGCGGGCTTCCAACTCGCGCCCCGCGCCTGGCGCGACGGCGAAGACGCCTCCGGCCTCCCACAGCCGGGTCTGCCCTGGGCAGGCTGCACCGTCCTGGCCACCGACGCCGACACCCTCCACGCCTTGCGGGCCGAAGCCGTCGCCAAGGGAGACGAGTTGCTGATCATCGACATGCCGGAACTCGCGCAGACCTCACGCGTCTACAACGAATACCTCGACCAGCTCACCGGCATCAAGACCGAGGACCTGACCTACTGCGCCATCAGCCTCGTCGGCCCTCGCAACAAGATCGACGGACTGGTCCGGAAGCTTCGTCTGCTCCCCTGACCGACACCGCGCGCGGCGGGCCGGACGTCGAAGATCAGCGGGTTCGACGCACTTCCGGGTGCAGGTCCAGGTCCACGTCCGGTTCCACGTCCGGCTCCAGGGAGGCGAAGAGGAAGGTGCGGTGCGGATCCCAGTCCGTGCCGAGCCTGAGCCTGCTCCTCAGTTGGGCCCAGCCGAGCGGGGCGGCGGCGATGACCCACGCGTCCGGACTCGGCGCCGTCAGCCGTACGGCCGACCGCAACCAGGAGGCCGCCTGCTCCGGCCAGTCCACGACCGCGACGACCGTTCCCCCGCCGGCCTGCCACGCGGCGGTGAAGGCTTCGGCCGCCGCCCGTGAAGCCGCGTCGCGGCTGTGCCCGACCGCGACGGTCGAGGCGCCGACGGCAGGCGCCGTCAGCAGAGCCAGCAGCGAACGGAGTTCAGCCTCGGCGTGCGGAGCGGGCGGTGGCATCCCGGCGTACTGGGCGGCCTGCGCCGCCGGCATCAGCGGGGAGCGGGAGAGATCCCGCGACTGCCGTCCGGTCATGTCGTGCCCTCCTTATCCCATCGTGCTCGGCACGCTGGGCTCTCCTGCTGGGATTTCCAGCGCCGGTACTCCCTCGGCAGGCAGACGGCGCACGGACGGTAGCCCGCGGCCACCGCCGTAGCCTCGTCGCGGAAGAAGACCCGGTCACGTACGTAACCGCCCTGGGCAATGACCCGCAGAGCCGACCGGCAGTCGAGCCGCCCGTACAACCGGCCGCGCCGGTGTCCGCCGAGGGTGCCCGGCACCGTATCGCGGAACGTCCGTCCGCACGGGCCGACGAGGGTGTAGCGGGCGACACCGGCGCCCACCGCCGGTTCCGGGTCCGGGTCAGGCAACTCCGAGGCGGGCTGGTGCATGTCAGGCGGCATCGTGGAAGACCAGGCCCAGGGCGTGGCGGCGGCCGGACCGTACGGTGCTGACGCCGTGCCGCATACCGCCGGCCGACCACCCCCGGGTGGAACGGATGGGCCGGTCCCGGGTGGTGAAGATCAGGCCGTGCCCCTGCGGCAGGACGGTGGTGATGCCGCGCGACTGCGCCCGGGGCCGCTGTTCGACCAACAGGAACTCCCCACCGGTGTAATCCGTCCCGTAGGCGTCGAGACCGACGACCACCTGGAGCGGGAAGAGCATGTCGCCGAAGACATCGCGGTGCAGGGCGTTCCAGTCGTCCGGCCCGTAACGGAGCAGGATCTGCGCGGACCTGTCCTGGCCGGCCGCGTGACACATCTCGATCCACTCCTCCAGGTCGTCGGGCCACGGAGCCGGCCGCCCCAGCCGCTGCGCCCAGTCACGGGCGACGGTGAGCAGCCGCGGGTACAGCGCTCGCCGCAACTGCCGTACCGGCTCCGGAAGATCATGGGTGAAGTAGCGGTACTGACCCGAGCCGAAGCGGTGACGGGCCATGTCGACGGTGGAACGGAAGCGGTCGGCGTCGTCGTACAGCGCGGTCAGGGCACGGCACTCGTCAGGGGTGAGCAGCGGCGGGGTCACGGCACAACCCTGGGCGTCGAGCTCGGCGGCCACGGCGGTCCAGTCGGCGGCGGCCACCCTGCGGCGAGCCTCGGTGACGGTGAAAGCGGTAGGCATACGGTTCTCCGGAGTGGGTGAGGCCGGATCGATCCGCGATCCGGCCGGCGGCCGGCCGACTGGACCGCGGTCTGCGCGGCTCGGGGTCCTACGGCGGTGGCGGCGCGGTCGGCTGGACGCGCGTCAGATGAGAACGGGCTGCAGGGCCCCTTCGTGGATCAGGAGGTCCTGCTTGCGCTCGACACCGCCCGCGTAACCGCGCAGCGAGCCGTCCGCCCCGATGACCCGGTGGCAGGGGCGCACCAGGAGCAGTGGGTTGGCCCCGATCGCCGCACCCACGGCGCGGACCTCCGCGCGCTCGACACCGAGTTGATCCGCAAGGTGCCCGTAGGTGGTCGTCGTGCCGTACGGGATGTCGTCCAAAGCCCGCCAGACACGCTGCTGGAACTCCGTGCCCGTGGGCGCGAACTTCAAAGCGAAGGTCCTCGCGCTCCCGTCGAAGTAGGCGCGGAGCTGACGTGCCACGTCGGCGAAAACCTCGTCGTCGCGCCGCCAGTCCTCCTGAACCACCCCCGCCCCCTTCTGCCCCGGCATCGACAGCGACGCGAGCGCAACGCCGCTCCTTGCCGTGGCGGACGCCTCGCCCACCAGGAGAAGGTCACCGAGCGGACTTCCGGCAATGCTGTAGAGCGTCATGATCGTGGTCCCTTCGTAGCTGTTCTCACCTCCTACTATCCGTGGGACGGAACGCCGGAGCTGGCGGAAATCGGACACGGCGTTCATCGCCCGCTGCCGAGGTCGTGGATCTAATGCAGGCGCTGGAGGCCAGCGGAGGACGTCATGACCAGAGCCGGTTCATGACATCCCTGATCGGAGATCCTGGCGTCAGAGCGACCCGTGTAGCTGTCGACGAACCTCGGAGGCGCGCACATGCCGTCGACATCACCATCACCATCACGGCCGGGTAAGGACGAACCTCCCCAGAGGCGCTCGCGCTCCCCACTTGGTTTCCTACTCAACCGAGGGCTGGAGGAGGTGGCGGACCCGGGCCGCGGAGAGCCGTGCTTCAACCCCGGCGGTTAGGTTGCGGCGAGGATGTGTCGCGTTGCCGCGAGGTTGGCCAGTGTTCGAAGCCGCCCGAAGTAGGAGGCGCAGTACTTCTCGTTGATCACGGGCACGATCTTGACGAGGTCGTCCATGCACCTCCAAAGGTCGGCAACGCCATTGTCGTCGAGTCCTCCGTTCAGCTCTCCCTGGACGAGGCCGGCGACGTCGGCATCCAGGAGGATCAGCTCCACTCCCCCAATGTCCGCGCCCCGGAAGCCGGCGGGGAACACTGCGTGCCGGTGTTCCTCCCACAGCCGGGCAAGACGGTCTTCAGGCTGCGTTCCGTTCAGGTCAGCGGCTTTCGCCTCTGCCGCAGATGGTGGGCGAAGGAGCAGGGAAACAGCGTCGAAGACGGCACGCACCATGTCCATGGCGCCGGCTGGACCGAGGGCGGCACTTGTCGCGGCACCCTGCGTGAGCTTGTCGCGCAGAAGCCGGCTGCGGTCGAGTTCCGCGGCGAGTTCGGCCGGGTTGAGCCCTGCGTCGGTGGCCCGCTCGATCAGATCCTGAAGCGGGCGATTGACGGCCAGCCGCTCGGCAAGGACATGCTCCAGAGCGAACAGGGAATGCGTGACGGCGACGGTGGCGAACTCATACCGGTAGTAGGAGTGCCGGATGAGCTCCCGGGAGGTTTCCATCACGCTCATGACGTACATCGACGCATCGCCGGGCAGGACCAGATCGGCGACCAGGGCGTGCATGTCCGCATAGTCGAGAACGACGTCGCGGGCGCGCGGGTCCGGTACTGGTACGGGGAGTGGGCCAGGCAACGGCGGCAGGGTACTCACCCGCGCAGTCTTGTCGTCCGGGAGCCACCGGAGCCACCGGATTTGCTCGAGGCGGTCGGCGACGACCCCTTACCGCCTGTCGCCCCTGGCCTGTCCTCCGACCTCAAGGACGTCGAGCATGTGACGTTCAGTGTCTCTGAGTCCGCGTTCGAGATCTGCCCGGGTGGCTGAACAGGGTTGCAGGTCTCCTCAGGAGAATGCCGTCTCCGCCAAGGAGAGCCCCTCGCGGGCCTCGTGCGAGAGCACCAGCCGGGGCGAATGCCGCGGCGCCTGACGAAGGTACTGGTGGTATCCGGTGGCATGGAACTTGAGGTCGAAGCCGTCACCTTCGATATGCCAATGCGGGTGGGCAAGGCTGCCGTCCGAGACCGATCTGCGGAGGTGGTCAATGTCCAGACTCATGCCCATCCCCTTGAAATCGAGATCACCTTCCATATCCCAGATGTCCTCGAACACGAGCGTGGAGGGTGCGATCCAGAAGCTGAAGTGTGTCTCCGGCGGGACCGGATGCACCCACCGGACGATGTAATCGATGTCGAGCAGCAGACGTGGCAGCGAGTTCTCGGAAGGTCCTGGCTGCACGCACAGGGCGTGGATGGTGACATCGTGCCATCCCATCTCATCGAAGTCAGCGTCGCTCCAGATGCTCTTCGTCAGACCCGACTCCGCGTGTGTCCCTGTGCTCATAGCGGCATCCAAGCAGAACAGGGGGGTGACGTCACCGTCGCGGTCCTGAACGTTCGCGGCGACCGCGTGCACGGCGAGCAGCGGGCCGAGCGTATCGGCGGCGGGGACGGTGTCGGCGGTGCGGGCGGACTGGGAGTCGATCAGCCCCGAGCCCGGCCCATGACGTGCTGAACCGCGATCAGGGCTCGGGCGGTGACTGCGGAAGGCGCGTCAGGAGATCGTGTGCGGCTGTGAGAATGTTGCTCCTGATCTCGTCGATGGTGATGTCCCATTCCTCGTTCCAGTCGCCCAAGATGATGGCCCATTCGACGATGGGCTGCAGCACTTCGGGGTAACCGAGTTCCATCGCTGCTTCGACCCAAATCATGTCGGCACCGGTGGCCGGATCGACATCCCCGTCGGCGATGAGCAGGGCCCACCAGCGGGCGAGTGCCCACCGGGCGTCGTCCAGATCGACAGGCAGCCGGTAAGTGAGTCCGAGTTCATCCACCACGCGGTCGAACAGCTCGGGTGCTTCGGGCTCCTCTTTCTTTCCCAGGCCGGCGAGGAGTGGAATCGAGGGAGAGTCGACGTTGGCAAGGAGAGCATCGAGCCCGGTCTGGATGAGCCGGTCGGATCCCACCTGACGTCCCATCTGGCAGCCGAACGCGCGCTCCTTGGCGAGCATCCGCAGCCTTCGGATCGCCTCGGTCCTGGTCATGTTCGCCTCTTCTGCCGACTGCGGGAAAAGGCATATCCTGTCATCCCGGCGATGCCACTCGGTAAGGGATAAACGCCTTCGACGCGCGGCGAGGCCCGGTCGGTGATGTTCCTGTAGTGGCGGCTACCGGGTGGACGAGTGCGGACAGCGATGGACACTCCTCGCTCCGGTCGGGCCTGGAAAGTGGACACCGCCTGACACGAGTCTGTGTGCATGAGCGTTGCAAGCGCGCAGACGAACAGGGAGCAGCCCACCGATCCACTCGGCAGGGAGCGGCTCCACCGCTCGTCCCGGCCGCCGTAGCTCTGCGCCCATCACCGCCAGCACCCTCCCACCTCCCAGACACACCCCTCCCCCGGGATGCCGACCGTCGGCGGCCCACCGCGGGCCACCACCGGTCGCGCCCGTACCCACACCCCAAGGAGCATCACCATGATCTCGACCTCCCGCCCGTCCCGTGCCATCACCGTGCTGATCGCCGCCGCGGCCCTGTGCGCAACCACCGCCACCACCGCCCACGCCGCAAACTCCGAACACCGGCAGCCGAGGATCGTCGCGGACTGGGCCCGCGCATGGAACGGCACCGACCCGCAGGCGCTCGGCGCCCTGTTCACCACCGGCGGCACCTACGCCGACCTGGGCGTGGGCATCACTTTCCACGGCCCCCAGGAGATCGCCGGGTGGAAGGCCCGCGCCGACAGTCTCATCGACAACGTCCACGTCACCGTGCGCACGGCCCACCGCGACGGCAACCGCATCACCGTCAAGGCCGTCTACTCCGGCCACCTCAAGGGCGCGCCCAAGCCTTTCGCCGTGCCGATGACCACGCTCCTCGACCTCGACCGGAACCACTGCCGGATCACCTCCGATGAGGACCACTACAGCCTCACCACGGTCCTGGCCCAGTCCGGCCTTCCCACCGACTGGACCCCGCCCACCAATTGACGTTCGACCAGACCACGGCCCGGATCACAGGCCCGTATCGGTGCGTCGAGCCCCGGGCAACCGCCCGCGCGCCGGCTGGAGCTCCGGATGCTGTCCGACGTCGAACACAAGGACTGCCGGGGGCTGACGAGCATGCCGGCCTGGCCCGCCCGCCATGAGGCAACACATCCTGCGCGGCACGCACCGGGAAGTGGATGCGGCCCGCAAGGCGGATTTCAGGGGGTGGCCAGGCGGTCGAGGGTTTGGATGATGTCGTCCTCGGTCGTGGTCGGGTTGATGGTGCACAGGCGCAGGACGCTGCGGCCGTGCACCGTGGTGGAGGTGACGGCCGCGTAGCCGCTCGCGGCGAGGGAGGCCGCGCGCGTGGCGTGCGCGCCGTCCCCGCCGTGGGTGAGTGCGAAGGTGACCACTCCCAGCTGGGCCGGGGTGACGACCTCCCACCGCGGGTCGGCGCGCAGCCGGCTCTCGGTGAACTCGGCGAGCGCGATGCCCTGCGAGATCGCTGCCCTGATGCCCGCCGCGCCGTACACCCTGAAGGTCAGCCACAGCTTGAGGGCACGGGAGCGGCGGCTGAGTTCCAGCGACCGGTCACGGAGGTTGACCTCGCCGCCGGCCGCGGAGGTGTTGAGGTATTCGGCGTTGATGGTGAACGCTCGCTCCAGCGCCCCCGGGCGCCTGACGAGAACGCAGCCCACGTCGTACGGCTGGAACAGCCACTTGTGGGGGTCGATGACGAGGGAGTCGGCGCGTTCCATGCCCGCCAGGGCGGCTGCGCCGGTGGCACTCAGGGCGGCGGGAGCACCGTAGGCGCCGTCGATGTGGAACCACAGGCCCTCGGCCCGGCAGAGGTCGGCGATCTCCGGCAGCGGGTCGACGGTCCCGGTGTTGGTCGTGCCGGCGGTCGCGACCACCATCAGGGGCCGGCGGCCGGCGGCACGGTCGGCGGCCACCGCCGCCGCCAGTTCCCCGACCGGCATCCGCAGCTGCTCGTCGCTGCGCAGAACCCGTACGTGGTCGGGCGGGAACCCGAGGGCCCGCAGGTCCCGCGCGATGGAGGAGTGGGTCTGGTCGGTGAGATAGGCGACTCCGTCGCCGAGTTCCGCCCGGGCCGTCGCGAAGGCGGTGAGGTTGGCGAGCGATCCGCCGCTGACGAGGATGCCGTCGGTACCCTCGGGCATGCCCAGCAGCTCCCGGAGCCAGTCGACGACGACCAGTTCCACGGTCGTGGGGCCCGACCCGCCGCCCCAGGACGTCGCGATCGCGTTGTGGCCGGTGCCCAGCCACTCCCCGAGCACGGCCGCGAAGGACGAGGGCCCGGGCACCCGGGCGAAGTACCGCGGATGGTCACCGTGCTGCATGTTGGCGAGCGCCGTGTCCACGAGGGTCCTGATCGCCCGGTCGGCGTCGCCCGGCACCTCAGGCACCGGACCGCCCAACACCGCCCGCAGTTCCTCCGGCGTGCCCTGCTGGATCGCCGGCCCGTCCGCCCGGGACTCGCAGTGGTCGACGACCAGGTCCACGACGAGATGACCGAGCCGTCGCATCTCCTTCGGCGTCATCCCCAGCGCGTCGGCCGGCCGACGCGGGCCCGATCCATGATCCTTCTCCACGCGAACCTCCGGGCAGCCGGGCGACGGGGCACCCGCACGGTACCGCGTGGCTCTACCCTGCCCATCCGCTCCACGGGCATCCCCCAGCAGAGTCAGGCAGTGGAGCGGCACGTCCGGGGCCAGCACCGGTCCACGCCCAGACCGGTCTGTGGAACCAGGCCGGCACTTCGCTGGGATCGGAATCAGCGGGTTCTCTACCTGCTCCCCGGCGCGTCCTCTCCCGCCCGCCGACCGTCCGCCAGGCCCTCGGCTGCGCGGCCTATGCGGATCACCGCGTACCGCTCGCCCTCCCCCGGCGGCCGCGTCCATGAACGGGTGGTCAAGGTGTGCAGCCGTCCATTCACGATGGCATGACGTGGCAGAGACGCACGGAACTCACCGGCCACCGCTTCCAGTAGCGACCGTTCCACCTCGGCCCCGTCCTCCAGGGTGCCGAAGAACCGGCTCGGATCCAGTGCCCTCGGTATTTCCCCGCTCTGTTGGATCTCTCCGTCCGCGTACGTGAATGCGTACTCCTCCGCACCGTCTCGCGCCACCGAAAGGTGGAAGAACGGGTCACCATGCCAGGGCCTCAGGCCGCTCCACACCACCACCGCACGGGTGCCCGCGCCGGCGGCCGCGGCCGGGGAGACGAACCGTCGCTGGTCGAACGGGGCAGGATCGCCGTCGAAGGCGAAGCTCCAATCGGTGCCGGCCCGACCGACCGCCATCAGAGCCCTGTCGTCGTAGGACGAGAACTCAGTCCGGCCGTGCAATGACCTTTGGCGCGCCTCCCCGAGGGTCATGGGTTCGTTCAGCTCCATGCCGTCCCCGTCCGTGAGGCATCCGGGCAACTCCTCCGGCTCCACGCCCTCCACCAGGACGAACCGGTAGGACGTACGGTTGTTGCCCGGGTCCGGTTCCGCGAGCCACGCCAGGTCGGTGGGGTCGAGTGCGGCCGTCGGCGTCGGTGCCTGGCCCGCCTGCCCGCCCCGAGGCGTGGACAGCAGCTCCCGGCCCCGCTCCGGAGTCAGTAGCGGCCCGAGCACGGGGTCGGCCACCCACCCCAGCGGCGCCAGATGATACGGTCCCAGCGGTTCCCACAGGGGCAGAGCGTTCATCAGTGTCCGCCAAGCCTCGTCGGTGTCTCCCCACCGTGCCAGCTCCCACGCCCGCTCGACCGCTTCCCCGAACGGTCCGGCCGCCGTGTACCGGTAGGTGTGGTTCCTCACCTGGTTCAGCGTCGCGTAGGCCGAGGACACCAGGTCGTCGTCGGCGCCCCGCAGAGGGAACGTCAGTGTCGAGTCGGCCCGGTACGAGTGCGCCGCGTGCTCGGCGACCAGCGGGGGCAGCAGCTCGGGAGCGTACTGCGGGTCCGTCACCAGGCCGTCGTAGTCCACCATGTACCTCTCTCCGAGCAGGCGGCGTATCTGGTCGCCGAGCCCGGCGGCCCGCGGTCTGCTGTACGCCTTGGCCTCGTCCAGCATCTTCACGGCCGCTTCCCAGCCACCGCGCAGCGCCTCCAGCCGGGCCTCCTCCACCAAGGCGTCCAACGTGCGCGTCGTGTCGCTGGCGAACAGCGGCTCCCCGTCCCGGCGGTGCACCAGCAGGCTGTGGAACTCCCGGTACATGTCCCGCAGGAACTCGAGGAAGTTCGCGTGCCGCGCGGGCGGCTCGGCCCGCCAGCTCGCCCACGTGTACACGGCCCACTCACCGTTCTCGTCCACGTCCTCGGGATCCATGAGGACGTAGGCGATGTCGGACTCGACATCGAGCTGCAGTCCGCGCCGCCAGATGTCCGCCTCCTGCCGTTCCTCGGGGCCGGCGTCCTCGTCCAGATACTCCTCGAACAGGACCGCGAGTCCCGACTCATCGTTGTGCCAGCGCGCGGCCTCGGTGCCCGCCAGCAACGACACGGACCCGCCCGCATGCCGCAACCCGTCGCTGACCTTGAGGAACTCCCGGTACGACGGGGGCATCCGCCGGCCAAGGCACTCCTCCATGGCTGCGATCCGCTCCTCGGACGCGGCCGGGAACCCCAGCCAGCGCGCTTGCCGCGCGCTTTCGTCGCCTTCGTCCTGCGTCTCGCCGTCGGGCAGGGAATCCGCCCACTCCCCGCTCCACCTGAGCAGGAAGGCCCGCCAGTCGAATGCCGTGGTGTCCGTCATGCGCCCGATGCTGCCACCCGCCACTGACAGTGCTCCGCTGCTTGTTGTGGACAACCGGCCGGGACGTCAGCAGGCGGCGGCCAACGCTGATCGCACGCCGTGGCGCTACTGACCGGCGCAGCAGGGGTGCTGTTCAACACCGCCTATCCGCCGTTCTTCGCCCACCTGGTGCCCCGCTCGTCCTACCTCGACGCGAACAGCAAGCTCAGTGCGAGCCGTTCCGCGTCATACGTCGCCGGCCCGGCGATCGGTGGCGCTCTGGTCCAGGCGCTCACCGCTCCCGTCGCCGTCGTCGTCGACGCCCTGACGTTCCTGGCGTCCGCGATTCTGGTCGGTCGGGGTTCCACCGACGAACCGGCGGCCGCCCCTGACCGAGCGACACCCCCGCTGCTACGGCGTGCCAGGGAGGGGCTGGTATTCGTTGTCCGTCACCCAGTACTCCGGGCAAGCCTCGGGTGCGCGGCGACCGTCAACTTCTTCACCTTTGTCGCGGGCAGCGGACTGATCGTGCTGTTCGCCAACCGGAACCTCGGACTGACCGCGGGAGTCATCGGCATGGCGTTCGGGATCGGCGCCACCGGCTCGCTCCTGGGCGCGGTGATCGCCCCGAAGGTCGCGCGAAGGCTCGGCGTGGGGCGCAGCATCGTCGTGGGCGCTGTGTTGTTCCCGGCGCCGATCGCCATCGCCGCTGCCGCGGGCGGCCCCCTCTGGTCCCGCGCCGGAGCCTTGGCCCTGACCGAGTTCCTCTCCGGCGTCGGCGTCATGCTCTTCGACGTCAACCTCAACTCGCTTCAGGCGACCGTGATCCCCGATGGCATGCGCAGTCGCGTGGCCGGCGCGTACAGCACGATCAATTACGGGTTGCGTCCTGTGGGCGCCGTCCTCGGTGGCCTCCTCGCTACGCTCATCGGCCTCCGGGCGACCCTCCTCATCGGTGCCGTCGGCGGAGCGCTGTCGCTGTTGTGGCTGCTGCCCTCGCCGATACCCCGCATCCGCTCCCTGGCTGCCGACAATCCGGTACCTCCGGACAGCGACACGGATGCGGACGCGCGACCCTTGCCTGCCTGACCCGCCGCGGATCGCCTGTGCTACCGGGAATCCATGGCCCCTTCTCGATGATCGGCTGAGCAATCGCTTGGCCAGTCCCCGGAGGAGAGATCATCATGTGGGGATGTCTGAGAACCAATTCTCTGGAGAACCGGCTGTAGTGCGGCTCCCTCGGTACACGAGGACCGAGCAGGACGAGATCCTCGGCGCCGGCGATGATCCCTTCGGTGTTGCCGCGACCGGTTTGACCTGGCTGCCCAAGGAAGAACACTTCGGCATCAGACACCGCGACCGGCTGGTGGCACACGCCGGCTTGCTACGGCTGCCGGTTGCGATCGGCGACACGAAGACAGAGGTGGTGGGCGTCGGCGGGGTGGCCGTAGCACCCCACATGCAAGGCCAGGGGCTCGCCCGGCTCGTGCTCGCAGCGGCACTCGACCACGCACGCACGATGGGTCCACAGCACGCTCTCCTGTTCTGCCGGCCCCCTCTCATGCCGCTGTACCAGCGCCTGGGATGGCACCCGCTCGACAGGGACGTCCTTGTCGAACAACCCGACACCCGCTTGGTGACCATGCCACTGCGGACCATGGTGATCGCCCTGCGCGACAACGCGTACTGGCCTCCGGAGCCAGTGCGGCTGTTCTCCCTCCCGATGTGACGGGCCCCGGCCGCACCGGTTGTCGGCTACGCGGCGGCACCCAGCGAAGGGAACAGGGTCTGCGCCCTTGACCTGGGTCGACCGCTCCGCGCCGATGGCACGGTACTGCTCGCGTCGGTCACTTCCGCTCCAGCGCGGCCAGCCGCAGCTCAAGTTGGTCAACCCGGTGTCGTAGCAGGGCGACCTGTGCTTCCAGGCTGACCTCCCGTTCCGCCCTGCGCTGAATGCGCGGTGACGCGGCGGCGCGCTCGATCACCGCGTCCAACTGGACCAGGCGCTGTGGCCCGTTCGGGCCGTCCGCCAACCGGGACTGGATCTCGCCGTTGCGGTACCAGGACCGCAGGGCCGAGCGGGAAACGCCGGTCTCAGCCTCCGCCTTGCCCAGCGTGACCCAGGGTGTCTCATCCAGATGCTCGAACAGCTCGAGCTCGTTCTGCCAGCGCGCGAGCCGGTCCTCCCAGTCCGACGGTGACTCCATCACACCCTCCCTTCAACACAGTTACCCTGTCAATAGCAGTGTATTGACAGGGTTGAGACCATGGAACCATGCCATTTGAAAGGTTCACTCCGGAAGCCCGCAAGGTGGTCGTCACGGCTCAGGAGGAGGCGAGGCTGCTCAGGCACAACCACATCGGCACGGAGCACATCCTGTTGGGGCTGCTCGACGCGCCCGACAGCACGGCGGCGAAAGTCCTGCACCGGCTCGGATACAACAAGCAGACGGCGCAGGCCGATATCGCCGCGGTGGTCAAGCCCGGCACGCAGGAGCTGAGCGGCCATATCCCCTTCGCTCCGCAAGCGAAGAAGACACTCGAACTCGCCCTCCGCGAGGCGCAGCAGCTGCACCACACCAACATCGGGACGGAACACATCCTCCTTGCCCTGGTCAGCGAAGGTGAGGGCGTCGGCGCGAAAATCCTTGCCGAGCGGATCAATCCGATCAGCAAGATCCGTGCCGCCGTGCTGGCGTCGTCGGAGGGATCGCAGGACGTCACGGCCGGCCCCTGGCCTGCCGGCACATCTGCCACCGAGGACACCCTGTCCGCCGCCGGCGCGCTGGCCGGTGGCGCACCGGTCGGCAGCCATCACCTGTTGGAGGCGATGCTGCGCGCGGAGAACAGCATGGCGGCCAAGGTGCTGCGCGAACTCGGAGTCGACCCGAAGGCGGTCGCCGCCAAGATCGACGCACTGGATCCGGAGACGACCACGGACGCGAACCCGGAGGAAGCCGCCGCGCGCACGATGGAGATCCGGCTGGTCGACGATGAGGTGCACGTGATCCTGCGGGACCCGACAACCGTCACGCTCGCCAAGAAGGTCACCGAGCTGGCCAACGGCCCGATCCAGGGCGTCGGGCCGGTGGCCGGCATGTTCGTCCCGCTCTGGCGGTCGGCCAACCAACTGCTGCTGCAGGTCCAACGTGTGCTGGAACCGGAACCCGAAGAGGACGGATCCGCCGCGGGCAACGTGGCCAAGGTCGTACGCGCGGTCCTCGCACCCCGGCTCCGCCGGTGAGCCGGCCGATCAGCGGGCGAGAACCTGTCGTCGGGACGAGCAAGGACAGCCCGGGGTGCGGTGATTCGGAGGCCCCCATGACCATCAGCAGCGTTGGCGCCGGCTTGGGCGGCCTGGCCCTTGCTCGTGTGCTGCACATGAACGGCATCGACGCCGTGGTGTACGAACGGGAATCGTCGCGTGGCGCGCGCGGTCAGGGTGGCATGCTTGATCTGCACTCCGGGACCGGGCAGCGGGCGTTGCGCGAGGCCGGCCTGCTCGACCGGTTCCACGCGATTGCCCGTCGTGAAGGCCAGGACCTGCAACTTCTCGAGCCGGACGGCACCCTGCTGCTGCAGGAGCACACGCCCGACGACGCCCCGCTCGAACGCACCAGCGCCGCCGGCCGGCAGTCCGCGCACATCCAGGAAGTCCTGGAGTCGCCGGACGCCGGCCAGAAAATGCTCGCATTCTTCCAACCTGGCTGAAGACAGCCGATCCGACCAGGCAACCGGCCGCCCAGCAAGCCAGCGCAATCACCTGGGGCCACACGGCCGGCGACCACCGACGCAGAAAGCGCACGACATGACCACAGTTCTGATCACCGGCGGCACCTACGGCATCGGGGCGGGATTCGCCCGGCGATTTGCCGCTGACGGGCACGACCTCGTACTGGTCGCCCGCGGCAAGGAGCGCCTGGACGCCGTCGCCGCCGACCTCCACACCCGCTACGGCGTGTGCGTCGACACCATCGAGGCCGACCTGACCACCGTGGAAGGTTGCGCCCGGGTCGAGGACCGACTGCGGAACAGCACCATCGACATCCTGGTGAACAACGCCGGCCACGCACTCCCGGCACCGTACCCGCGCAGCCCGCTCGCGGACGAAGAGCGGATGATCGACCTCCTGATCCGAGTCCCGCTTCGGCTCACCCAGGCTGCGATCCCCGGGATGGCCGAACGCCGCCACGGCGTGATCCTCAACATCGCATCCGTTGCTGGTCTCCTGCCCACCGGCACTTACGGAGCGGCCAAAGCCTGGTTGATCCGTTTCAGTGAATCCCTCCGCTTCGACTTCAAGGACCAAGGCATACGCGTCCTCGCAGTCGTTCCCGGGTTCACCCGGACCCCGGGCGCGGCGGGCATTCCGGTCGCCGACTGGCTCTGGCTCGAGGTGGACCAAGTAGTGGAAGAAGCGATGAAGGACCTGCGGCGGGGCGCGCCCGTCAGCATCGCCGGTTGGCACTTCAAGTTGTACGACCAGGCAGTCCGGCATCTGCCGCGCCGGATTGTCGCGGCCATGGCCCGCTCGCGTAAACCGCGTACATAGCCGCCGGCTCTGCATGGCAGGAGGAGATTCTCTGACGGATCAGCAGGACGAGGAGGAGGCGCTGTGACCGTCGATGCCTGGCGCGGAGGGGTCTACCGCTGGAAGACTCCGGAGGCCGCCTGACGGCAGAGCTCAACATGTCCACCGACGAGCTCGCCGGGATCGGAAAGGAGACCGACCAGCACCCCGTCGCCCCCGAATGCCGCAAAGGCCACCGTCAGCTGAATCACCTCAGGGCCCTGCCTGCGGGACCCTGAGACAAACCCGGAAGCTTCCTGGACGTGCGCAGCAGTAGTCGATGGAGCACCGTTGAGGTGGAGGTACGCCATGAAGCACTACGAGACGCGGATCTTGCTGTACTGGACCGAGGGCCAGTTGGCCCGAGGCTGGACCGACAGCGATCACGACTCGGACGATCCGATGGGGCTCGCCGAAGAGGCCAAGGCACGCATGCTGAGGATGCGGGCGGCCGGCCAGATGCCCACGCAGGCCGAGGGCTTGACGTGGACAGAGGTGGAGCACGGCGCCGTGCAGGTGTACGGATACGGAATGGGACATCACGAGACCCCCGTGGCCGAGGTGGGCCTGTTCTGAACTACATGGCCTCTCCTTAGGCGGTAGCGCGCGCTCTGCGAGGTTCTGTCCGCTCTTCCGTAGTGGCTACGGCAGTCTGCGCGACGAAGCACGGCTGTTGGCGCCGGTCGACACCCAGGTGGCCACGTGGATCCGCGCTGTCGCGCCCGGACTCAACCGGACGGTGTGACCGGTGACCACACGCCGAACAACTGCTCGGCACCCCATTCCTCGAACCGTTCCACCGCGGTGAACCCCAGCTTCGCCGCGAGGCGCATCGAGCGCGCGTTGGCGGTCTGGGTGGTGAGCACCACCGGCTCGCCGGGAAGCGCGTCGGCGAACCAGCCGAGTGCCGCTGCGCATGCCTCGGCGGCATACCCATACCCCCACGCCTCGGGCAGGAACATGTAGCCCAGCTCGGCCTCGCCGCCCTCCGGACGGACGTGACCCGGACGCTCCGCGTCACGCCGATCGAGCAGCTGGATGTAGCCGATCATCGCCCCGCCGAGCTCGACCACGAAGAAGCCGGGGCGCCGCCCGGGCACTTCGGGCACGGTGCGCTCGAGCTCATCACGCGGCCGAGCGCCGCCGACATACGTGCCGACCTCCGGCGAGGCGGACAGCTCGATGCACGCCGCACGGTCCCGCGCCTCGGACGCACGGAGCACGAGGCGCTCGGTCTCGATCGGGGCAGGTGGCCAAGCGACGTGTCCGGGCTCAGTCATGGCGGCAATCTATCGCGCGCCCGCATGCGGGAGCCCCAGTACCGGCCCACGAGGCGGCCGACCTACCGTCTTCGACAAGCAGACCCGCACGCTTTAGTAGGGCACCGTGCCGCACCAGGTCTGCGCCCAGGCGGAGGCGCCGTACTGGTTGGCCGCGCGTACCGCGACGCAGATCTCGTCACCGGAGAACGGGCCGTTGATCACATACTTGGTGCCGCTGGTGGACAAGACGCTGTCGACGTTCTTCGTGGTGAAGTTGCTGCCCTTGTTGGTGTAGTGGATGTCGTACCGGGTCGCTCGGGAGATCGCCGACCAGGACACCGTGAGCGGCATGTTGCACGCGCCGACGCAGGAATTGTTGTACGCGACGTTGTAGCCCGTCATGGCGGGCGGCCGGGAACCGGCGGGCGTGGTGGCGGGCTTGGTGGCCGGCGAGGTCGCGGGCGGCCTGGGGGGCGAGCCGACGGTACTGGACGGACCTCCGCCGCCCGGGCCCGAAGGGCCGGACCCACCTCCGGACCCGCTGCCGCCGGCGGTTGGACTGCTGTTGCCGCCACCCCCCGGCGGCGCCGAACTCCCAGCGCCCCCCTGGGCGTTCTGCCCACCCGTGACGCCCTGTGCTGTGGCGGGCGAACCGCCTCCTGTGCCGGGTGCGTTACTGCCCGCAGGAGCAGCACTCACGCTGCCGGACGGCGGCTTGGCCTCCGCTCCGGCCCCGCGGCCGCTGTCGTAGGTATGGAGCAGCGCGGCCGTGCCGCCACCGACGGTGATAACGGCGACGATGGGCAGCACGATGAGCGTGCTCCGCCGACGGGGCCGCCGTTCGCGCTCCCCCGTTGTGGCGCCCCCTGGGGCCGGCATGACGTCGGGGGTCCCGCTCTGCGGCCGCAGCCCGACGGTCGCCCGGTCCACCGGCTCCTCCCGAAGCGGCGCCGCCTCGGCGTCGAGCAGCCGTGCCGACTGCTGCGCGAGATGCGCGACCACCGCGGCAGGCAACCACGTGCCGAGCGTGATGAGGGGACGCGTCCGCTCGGGAGCGTCCAGCAGCTCGTCGACGCTGGGCCGTTGGGCGGGGTCCTTGATCAGACACAGGGCGATGAACGCCCGCAGCGAGGCGTCCTCGACGCCCGTCAGATCGGGCTCGCCCTCGACTATCTGGAACATCACGGCGTGCTGGTTGCTGGCCCCCTGACCGAACGGCAGCTTCCCCGTGGCCGCATACATCAGCACACACCCGAGGGTGAACACATCGCTCTTCACCCCGGCGCGCTGCCCGCGCACCTGCTCCGGCGACATGAACCCGGGAGAGCCGACGACCATCCCCGTACTGGTCAGCAAGGAGTCGACGGACGTTTCGAGCGCCCGGGCGATTCCGAAGTCGATCACCTTCGCGCCGTCCACGGTGAGCATCACGTTGGACGGCTTCAGGTCGCGGTGCACGATCCCGGCTTCGTGAATGTCCTTGAGTGCCTTCAGCAGCCCGAAGGTGAGGGCGTGCAGGGACGCGGCCGGCAACGGCCCGTGCCGCCGTACGACTTGTTCGAGCGAGAGCCCGGGAACGTACCCGGTGGCGACCCACGGCGGATTGTCGTCCGGATCCGCGTCGAGCACCGGCGCCGTGTACTGCTCCCCGACCCGCCGCGCCGCGTCGATCTCCCGCCGGAACCGCGCCCTGAACTGCTCGTCGGACACGTGCTCTTCGTGCACGACCTTCACCGCGACGGTCCGCCCGCTGTCCGACCGTGCGAGGAACACCCGCCCCATGCCACCGGCACCGAGCCGCCCGAGCAGCAGATACGGACCGATCCGCGCGGGGTCGCTCACCGCGAGCGGTTTGATGCCCCCGTCGAGGTAATCGTCCCGCTCGTCGTGTCCGTCCCCGTTCGCACTGCTCATGATGGCGTGACTCCCCCGGATCTTCTCGCCTGGTCATCGGCGTAACTCACCTGAGAATAGACACTGTTGATGTACCCGGTGAAGAAGGGGACGCGCGGGACGGCCGGGACGGTTCTCCGCACGGCTCCCGGACGGTCGGCCGGAGGGCCAAGAACATCAGCAGCAGGCGCAGCGGTGGGGCATTAGCTCTCCTCAGCGGTGTTCCCCGCGAGCGCGGTGACCGGAAGAGTTCATCGGGATGCTGCTCGCAGTTGAGTGAGTCCTATGCGTGGTCATCACGCTCGAGAAGTCGCTCGAAGCACAGAGAACTCTCCGTTCCTGCATAGGCACCGAAGTTCGGGATCCGTTCGTAGCCGGCGCGCGTGTAGAAGCGGACCGCATCGGGCTGGGCATCGCCGGTCTCCAGCCGAAGGCTCGTCCAGCCTCGCTCACGCGCCCAGTCCTCCAGCGCGCGGAGGATCCGCAACGCGATACCTGAGCCGCGCCAGGCCGGGGCAACATACATGCGCTTCACCTCACCTACCCCGTCCCCGAGATGGCGAAGTCCCCCGCACCCGACAGCGGTGCCGTCGTCGTCGCGAGCCACGAAGAACGACGCGATGTCCGCTTCCGACGGCGCCGCACCAGGTTCGCTGTCCGGGGTTCCGTAGCGCACGGCGATCTCCGCTCGCTGCCGGACGCGAAGGGAGGTGGCGTCCGGGTCCGCCCACGGGACCTGTTCGATCTTCATGTCACGGATTCTGACAAACATCGATTTCCGGCAGGTAAACCCATCCGCTCTTGTCGCAGGCCATGAACGGCACCCACCGCGCACTCGCCCAATCCAGCGATAGCACCGCACCTGTTGCGCACGCTACGGTCATTCCGCAGCCGCCGAGCTGAACCGTCCCGTTCACAACACGCGGCTGTGATCTGGCCTGCCGGTGCTGCGGCGCCGTGCTGGGACAATCGCGAACGTGACCGATGAGAGAGCCGTCCCGGACGCCGCGGACGCCGTTCGACCGCTGGAACTCTTCTTCGACCTGGTCTTCGTCTTCACCATCACCCAGGTCGCCTCCATCCTCGCCGCCGAACCCACGCTCCTCAGTCTGAGACGCGTGGCCGTGCTCCTGGTGATCATCTGGTGGATGTACTCCGGCTACGCCTGGCTGACCAACGCGCTCGATCTGGACCGCACCGGC
The DNA here is from genome assembly GCF_005860785.2 of Streptomyces sp. So13.3. NCBI lineage: Bacteria > Bacillati > Actinomycetota > Actinomycetes > Kitasatosporales > Streptomycetaceae > Streptomyces > Streptomyces sp. So13.3. The sequence continues at coordinate 338,178 of NZ_CP048835.1, forward strand.
CCCCGCCTGCTCCTCCTGACCGGGACGGCGGGGTTCTTCCTGATGTCGATGGTCGTACCGAAAGCCGCCGGAACGGGGCCCTGGGCGCTGATCTTCGGCGCAAGCTACCTCGTGGTCGTCACCGTCCACCTGGTCGGATTCATCGGCACCTCAGGGCACCGCGGCATCCTCCGCGTCGGACCATTGAACCTGGCCAGCGCCCTGGTGGTGCTGGCCGCCGGGTTCGTGCCGCCGCACGCACGGTTGTGGCTCTGGACGCTGGCAGCCGCGATGGAGGTGATGACACCCCTGGTCACCGGGGTCGGCAAGTTCGCAGTCGGTGCCGGGCACTTCGTGGAGCGCCATGGACTCGCGGTGATCATCGTCCTCGGCGAGTCGATCGCCGAGGTCGGCGCGGCGACATCGCGAGAGACCAACGTGACCACCTCCATCGTCGGTGCCCTCCTGGCGCTGGTACTGAGCGCGGAGATGTGGTGGCTCTACTTCGACCGCGAGGAACGAGAGAGCGAAGCACGGCTGGAACGCGTCCCGGCGGATCGCCGGCCGCGCGTCGCCGTCTACTCCTTCGGGTACGCCTACTACCTGATCATCCTCGGCATCGCGGTCGCGGCGGTCGGAATGGAGAAGGCCATCGACGAGTTCCGCCACTCCTCCCACCACCTCGCGGCCTTGCTCCTACCGCTCGGGATCTGCCTCTACCTGGTCGGACTCGCCTGCTTCCACCGCACGCTGGCGGCCAACTGGTCCCGACCCCGACTCACAGCAGCGCTCGCCGTCGCGGCACTCGTCGCCCCCGCCGCACGCTGGAACAGCGGCGCCGTCGCGCTCGCGACAGCCGCCCTGGTGCTGCTCGCACTCATCGTCTGGGAGAGCGGGCAGTTCCGGCAGAACTGGGGTGGAAGGGGAGCCGGCATGGGGGCGCTGAGCGTCAAACCACGGACGCCCAAACGGCAGGATTGACGAGCGAAGCGTAGAGATCTTGTCGGGTGGGAAGGGAACCGCCGGGAGTGGAGTATCCCTTGCACTGCATCGTCGTCAACACGGCAGCGTTCAGAGGCTGCCCGGCGGTGCAGGTCGGCCCTCCGTCGGCGGGAGAGAGCCCCATGGCTCTGTCATGGCCTCGGAGGCTCTCATGCTTCGCTTCCTGCTCGCCGCCGCCTTGGGCGGCTGGCTCCTGATCGTCCTTCTGCTGTTCGGGGTCGTCATCGCTCCGGCGGTGTGGTCGAAGTTTCCCGCCCGTCGCCGGCAAGCGCTGCGGGTCATGCAGGAACTGCGGCACTGGCTTCCCTGCCTGCTCCCCAACCTGCCCGGCTGGCTTCGGCGCCGATGAATACCCAGCTCGTCACGCTTGGCAACCATCCGAACCGCGCGGGCAGCGCCCGAGCGCGCGCCCTGCCGCAGTCGGGACGGACCTCGCGACCGGCGCTCCCAGCCTCGGCGCCGTGTGGACGGGGCCGTGATGTCTGACGCGACCGAGGCGCCGCTGCGGGCGTACCGGCTGCCCGTGTTCCCGACCGCCGTCTACTGGAACGGCTGGGCGGTGGACCGCCTCAAGGAGCTCCTCGGCGACGACCTCGAAGCCCGGCTGATCTGGTCCGAGGACCCCACCCTCACTTCGCACCCCAACCCCTGGGGAGTTCTCTGAGGGCGTTTCCGGCCCGGGGCGTTGCGGTCGCCGCGCATGCAGAGCCAGCGAATTACCGGCTCCCGGCCCAACGCTGGAGCACCCGTAGGGTCTGAGCCATATTCTCGGCCACCGCGTGCTCCCGCCATGGAATCCGGAAGCAGAATGCGGCAGCTCAGATGGATGGACGGGGGATATTGGGCACTTGCTGATCTATCTGAGCTGACGGCGGATGTCTTGACGCACCTGAACCGACCGGGGATGTTGAGTCCCGCCCGGCCGCCGGCCGGGGCAGCCATCAAGCCGGGAGGTTCACCATGAAGTCGACCACCGCTCTCAAGGCCACCAAGAAGATCACCGTCCGCCGCACCGGCGACATCCGCCTGACGTCGGCCGCTTGTCAGTGCCCGTACAGCGCCAACGCGTAACGGTAGCGCGGTACATCCAGCCCGGGCGCGCCGGATCACCGGTGCGCCCGGGTACGCCGGGTGCCGGCCGATACTGGGGAGCGATGTGAGCGGATCCACCCTTGCGGTCTACGAGTTGAGCTATGTCCCGGAGGGTGACGGGGTCGTCGTCGGTCGGCTGGACACCGGCACCTACGCGGTCTTCCCCGCCGACGGCGCCGAGTTGCTCCGGCAGCTCTCCGAGGGCCTGCCACTGGACGAGGCCGCCGAGTGGTACGAGCGGACGTTCGACGAGCCGGTCGACGTCGAGGACTTCGTGGCCACGCTCAACGACCTGGGCTTCGTCCGCGACGACGCCGCAGAACCGGAAGAGCCCGCCACCGAAGTCCGCTTCCGCCGGCTGGGCCGCGCCGCCTTCTCGCCGGTGGCCTGGCTCTGCTACCTGGCCGTCGTGGCCGGCTGGCTGGTGGCCGTCGCTCAGCACGGCGAACTGCGGCCCGCCCCCTCGCAGATCTTCTTCGTCAAATCGCTGCTGACCGTCCAACTCGTCATCACCTTCGGGCAGATCCCGCTGCTGCTCGCCCACGAGGGCTTCCACATTCTCGCCGGACGGCGCCTGGGCCTGCCGACCAAACTGCGACTGAGCAACCGGCTCACCTACATCGTGGCCGAGACGCAGACCAACGGTCTGATGAGCGTGCAACGCCGCAAGCGCTACCTGCCGTTCCTGGCCGGGATGGTCTGCGACGCCGTGGTGCTGGGAGTGCTCGGGCTGATCGCGGCGGCGGGCCGGCACGCCGACGGCAGCTTCCCGCTGACCGGCCGGGTCTGCCTGGCGCTGGCGTTCACCGTGGTGATGCGGATCGGCTGGCAGTTCCAGCTCTATCTGCGCACCGACCTCTACTATGTCTTCGCCACCGCGCTGCGCTGCTACGACCTGCACGATGCGGCCAAGGCGCTGCTGAAGAACCGGATCTGGCGCCTGCTGCGCCGCCCGGAGCGGCAGGCCGACGAGGAGCAGTGGACCGAACAGGACCGCCGGGTCGGCACCTTCTACGGACCGTTCATCCTGCTCGGCTTCTGCGTGCTGGCCACCATCACCGTCTTCGCCAGTATCCCGGTCACCGTCAGCTACTTCCGCATCGCCGCCCAAGGCATCGGCTCCGGGCACGTCGATCCGCACTTCTGGGACTCCCTGCTGTCGCTGGGCATGAACGTGGCCCAGGTCGTCGCGCTGATCGTGCTCTCCCGGCGCAAGCGCCGCGCCTCGTACGGGGCCGCCTCGGCGCCGTCGTCCCGCTCCTTGTCCACGACCTCCCCGAGCGAAGGGTGAACTGACATGGCCGGTCATCGCAGGATCATGGGCGGCAGCCCGGCGGCGCGGCCCGGGTACCCCGGCACCGGGGAGCACGCCGTCGTGGCCCGCTGCCACCGGCGGCTGCGCGGCCCCTACACCGGAGTGGACACCGTACTGCAGGCTGTGCTGCCCGAGGCGGTCCGCCGGTGGCCCGAACTGGTCGAGCACCACCGGGTGGAACTGCTCTACGGCATACCCGAATTGGCAGAGCTGATCGGGCCGGCCCCGCGCACTCTGGCGAACGAGTCCTCCATCAAGGAGCGCACCCGGTTCTTCGGCGCCGGGATGATCCGCTGCATGAGCCAGGGCATCGTCACCTTCCTGCTCGAGTACGCCCGCCGGATGCAGTCCTGCGGCGAGCCGGCCCCCTGCCTGGTCTTCGACGAGGTGGCGGAGGCGGAGCCGACCACGCAGGAGTTCATCGCCCTGCTGGTACGCCGCGCCGACCCGCAGCATCTACAGGTGGTGGTCCGCGGAGCCGAGGGCGAGCTGCCGGACGAGCTGGCGCGGGTGCTGGACCGCTGCACCGAGCGGACCGACGCCGGGGCGCCGCCGCCCGAAACCGCAACCCCGCGTGGCGAAGCCGGGTCGGCCGCATGGGCCGAGGCTTACGTGTCCGGCGACGGCACGAGCGGCGACCCCGACGAGCTGCTCGCTTACCAGCAGACGGAGCCTGACCTGCGCGCGCGGCTGCACGACCGGCGCGCGCAGGAGCTGGAGGACGCGTCCCCGGGTTGGGGCGTCCGGGTCGGCGCCCTCGCCTACCACCGCGAGCACGGCAGCGATCCGTCGGGCGCCGGTCGGCTCGCCCTGCTGGCGGCCCAGCGCTACTGCGTCGAGGTCGGCTTCTCGGCGATGGTGGTGGACCTCGGCCTGCGCGGCCGGGCCGTCACGGACCCGGACGCCGAGCAGCACGACTTCTGGGACTTCACCCAGCAGGCGGCGCACGCCTGCGTCCCGCTCGACCGGCTGGACCAGTCGATGGAGCTCTACCTGGACCTGCTCCAGCGCTACCCGGACCCCAAGGTCCACATGATGACCAGCTACTCGATCGCGATGCTGCACACCCGCTTCCTCCGGCCGCGTGACCACGACCAGGCGCTGCGCTGGCAGAACAACGCCGCCGCCATCGCCGGCATCCTGCCCGACCCGGCCGAGCGGCTCACCTTCAGCGTCTTCCACGACAACGGCCTGGCGCTGGTGGAGATGCACCGGGGCAACCTGGGGCGCGCACTGGAACTCGTCGAGTCCTGCCTGGCCAGACTGGACGCGCAATTGACCGACGACGAGTGGCAGTTGCACCGCTCGCAGTTGCTGTACAACCGGGCCCGACTGCTGACGGCCACCGGCCGGCTGGACGAGGCGTTCGCCGACTACTCGACGCTGGTCGACCTCGACCCCTATTACACCGACTACCTCTCCGAGCGGGCCCGGATCCACCGCTCGCGCGGCGACTTCGCCGCCGCCCTGGCCGATTACGACCGCGCGGTACAGCTGGCTCCGCCGTTCCCCGAGCTCTTCTACAACCGCGGAACGGCGCGCGTCGAGAACGGCGACACCGACGGTGCGCTGGCGGACTTCGGCTACGTCCTGGAAATGGAGCCGGATGACGTCGACACCCGGCTCGCCCGGGCCGAACTGCTCCTGGACCTGGAGGAGTTCGACGCGGCGGAGACCGACATGGCAGCCGGCCTCCAACTGCGGCCCGCAGAACCGCGACTGCTGTGCATGCGCGGCACGATACTGCTGCAACGCGGTGCGCTCACCGAGGCGTTCGAAGCGCTCAACTCGGCCGTCGACCTCGACCCGGACTATCCCGCGGCCCTGCTCAACCGCGCCGTCGTCCACTACCAGCAGGACCGCTACCAAGCTGCCGTCCAGGACCTCACCGCCACGCTGGACCTGGTCGGCGACGACCCGGACGTGCTGCTCAACCGCGGCATCGCCTACCAGGCCGAGGGCCAACGGGACCTCGCACTGGCCGACTTCGACCGCGCGCTGACCCTGCCGGGCGCGGACGTCACGGAATTGAAGGAGCAGCGCGAGCACTGCCTGGCGTGAGGGTCGGTGGGCCTGAGCCGCGGAGGGACAGCGGGCGAACGGATGGTCGACGGCGACCGCATCCCAGACCCTGGGGCGCGAGGGCCAGCCGCCCTGACCGGCGCTGCCGACCGCGCCGACCTTTACCGGGGAGCCGCTGCCGTCCGTGACAGGCAGCGTGGCGGCTCCCGGCCACTGGAGCGTGACCGTCTTCGTCTCGTCCGGCGGGGTCACCAGCAGCCGCGTGATGCGGACGCCGGAGCCGCCCGACTTGTTGATCGGGTAGTCGATGCCGAAGTACGTCGACTGCCCGTCCTTGAGGATGGTCGAGTTGGACTGCTGCCCCGTGGACTGCGGATGCGGTGCCACCCACCTTGTGGTGATCTCGCTGGAGGGCGCCGAAGTCGTCGCTTCGGGAGGCAGCTACCTGCGTGCCAGATTCGAGCTGGTCAACTGGGCGGCCACGACCGTGTTCGACGGTGTCGGCGCCTTCCGCTTCCACCTGGTGCCGGACGCCGACCGTTCACTGCTGGATGGCTTCCTCGAACTACCGGCCCCCGCACCTTCGGCGCCTGAGCCGTCATGCCCCGTGGGCCCGGCGCAGCCTGCGTCGGCAGATCTGGCGATCGCTGGCCCGCCGTCGGCCTCCACCCTGCGGCCGGTTAGTCGATACAGAACTCGTTGCCCTCGATGTCCTGCATCGGAATGCACGAATCATTGCCGTCATACAGCGTTTGCACGTGTACCGCGCCGAGCGGGACCAGCCGTGCGCACTCGGCCTCAAGTGCGGCGAGGCGCTCGTCACCCACGAGACCGGTGCCGACCCGCACATCAAGATGCACCCGATTCTTGGCAGCCTTCCCTTCGGGGACACGCTGGAAGTAGAGTCGCGGGCCCACACCTGAGGGATCACTGCAGGCGAACCATGAATCCCGCTGCTCAGGCGGCTGCGAGCGCTTGAAGTCATCCCAAGTGGCAAACCCCTCCGGGGGCGACGGTACGACGTACCCCAACACCTCACACCAGAAGCGAGCGAGGCGCTCAGGTTCTGCGCAGTCAAAGGTGACTTGGAACTTCTTGATCGCTGACATCGGCGCACCATATCAAGAGGACTCTGCGGCTCATTTCCCAGGTGAGTCCCCGTGCCGGCGAACAGTTGCGGGGCAATCCTCAGGTCGCCGATCAGCATGAAGCAACCGCTCGCCCGCGCCGGGGACAGCAGGGCTGAGGGCAGTCCGGGGACTCCGCCGCCTGCATCTCCTCACCTGGCTGTATCGAGGATCACAACGACGTATGGGCGGCTGGCGGAATCCCGAGACGAGCGGATCGGTTGCCATGGGGGGAGCTCGATGCATATGCACATACCGACCGTTATGCACCTTCTTCTCATTGTTCTTACCGTTCCTCCTCCCACAAGGAGCCCTCGTGTCCCCCACCGCCCCTGCCGACCGCGCGGCCCGGATCCTGTCCCGGCCGGTCTCGCTCAACGGCCTGACCGTCCGGAACCGGATCGCGATGGCACCCATGACCAGGATGTTCTCCCCCGGCGGTGTTCCCGGTGAGGACGTGGCCTCGTACTACGCCCGTCGCGCCGCCGCGGGTGTCGGCCTCATCATCACTGAGGGCACGTATGTCGGTCATGAGTCGGCCGGGCAGAGCGACCGCGTTCCGCGCTTCCACGGTGAGGCGGAACTGGCGGGCTGGGCCAAGGTCGCCGACGCCGTGCACGCTGCGGGCGGCGCGATCGTGCCGCAGTTGTGGCACATCGGCATGGTGCGCAACGCGGGGGATCCTCCCTACGCGGACGCCCCGGTGGTGGGCCCCTCCGGGATCGGCACGGAGGGCGCCGAGGTCACCGGCAAGGCGATGACGCAGCAGGACCTGGACGACGTCGTCGAGGCGTTCGCGACGGCGGCTGCCGACGCCGAGCGTCTCGGTTTCGACGGGGTCGAGCTGCACGGCGCGCACGGTTATCTGATCGACCAGTTCCTGTGGGCAGGCACCAACCGCCGCACCGACGCGTACGGCGGCGACCCGGTGGCCCGTACGAAGTTCGCGGCGGAGATCGCGGCCGCGGTCCGCGCCGCCGTCTCCCCCTCCTTCCCCATCCTCTTCCGTTACTCGCAGTGGAAGCAGCAGGACTACCGCGCGCGCCTCGCCGCGACCCCGCAGGAGCTGGAGGCGATTCTGACCCCGCTGGCGGAAGCCGGGGTGGACGCCTTCCACGCCTCCACACGGCGCTACTGGGTTCCGGAGTTCGACGGCGCCGACCTGAACCTGGCCGGCTGGACGAAGAAGCTCACCGGCAAGCCCACCATCTCCGTCGGGTCGGTCGGCCTGGACGGCGACTTCCACAAGGCTTTCCAGGGCGAGGGCGCCGCCGTCAAGGGCATCGACGACCTCCTCGACCGTATGGAGTCCGAGGAGTTCGACATGGTCGCCATCGGCCGCGCGCTCCTCAACGACCCGCAATGGGCCACGAAGGTGCTGGACGGTCGGTTCGGAGAGCTGGCGGCCTACGACCCGGCGTCGATGAAGTCCCTCACCTGACGTCGGTCAGGTGAAGCCGCACAGCTGAGCCGACGTCCCGCTCGCTCACGACAACGTCTCCTGACCGGCATGAGCCGACCCCGTTCATCGCCCCCGTGGCCTTGGACGGGGCCGCGCCGCAGTATGCGCTCACGCCTGACCGGTCAGGTCCGCGTGTGTGCGGAAGCTGTAGTAGCCGACCAGCGAGAACTGATTGCGGCCGGCCGGCGACGGCAGCGCGAACCCGCGGTCCAACAGCCGGTCGACGATCGGGCCGCAGCCATTCACACCAGGTACCGCGAACGTGCTGTCGTACATCTCCCCCTTGATGATCGGCGGTTGCTGGGACACCCACTGCGTGGGCCCGTAAGCGGTGGAGTTGATGGTCAGCGGTGCACGGTCGGAGCCGATGGCGCAGGTCCGCCGTGAGCCCGGGTACTGGAGGCGGAGCGTGATATCGATGGAGCCACGGATGGTGCCGTTTCCGATGAAGTCGGCGTGACCGGCGTACTCGGGCTGGATCCTCAGGCCGGGGATGCCGGGAACGGCGACCGACCGGGCGTGCATCGCGCCGAAGACCTGGCCGGTGGTGCCGTCGGGCAGCGGGCCCTCCGAGTGGGTGACGGTCAACGGCACGTCGACGGCGGGGATCCTGCCGGTTGCCAGGCGGATGTTGGCGACCATCACCTCGCAGCGCCAGGCGGCGGGATCGGCGCCCGACGGGAGCTGGGGACAGTCGCGGTAGTCGAAAGATGTGGGTATACCGGGGTCGGACGGTTTGGGCGGCAGTGCGGCGGCGTTCGACGCGGTGGCCGTGGCCAGTGTCAGTACGCCGGCGGCCACAGTGGCGGCAAGAGCGATGGTGAGACTCTTCGTTCGGGTCATGAGGCACAGCTTGGCTTCGGGCGCCGTCACACGACGTCCGGGGCGCCCCCCGCACAACCCTGACCGCACCCTGACACACGGTCAGGGGTGACGATTTCAGCGCCGTGTGCACGGGGCCGCCGGACCCAGCTCGATCCAGGCACCAACCCGCAGACAATGGGAGGCGTGAAGGCCACTGCGAGGGTACGAGCGCGGACGACCCACCGATGGGGCGAACGCCCGGTCCGCCGCCCAGGAACGCACGCCTGTCTGCGCGGCCTCTCAGTTCGTCGGGGTCGGCTCGTGCTGGTCGCCGCGGCGGTGGAACATCACGCGGTACTCCCTCGGCCGCCGGCCCGTGTGCCGGGCGAAGATGTCGCCGAACGCACCGGGATCGCGGTACCCGACGTCGGCGGCGATGCTCGCGACTGCCCTGTCGGTCGTCTCCAGCAGCTGTCTGGCTCGACGCACCCGGACCGTGTGCAGGTACGCGAGTGGAGTCTGGCCGGTTTCGTCGCCGAAGCGACGGAGCATGGTTCTCGTGCTGACGTGGAACTCCCGGGCGAGGACGGGCAGGTCGTAGCGGGTACTCAGGTTCTGGTCGAGCCACCGCTTGACGCTGAGCGAGAACTCCCTGCCCACCGTGGGTATGAGCCCTGGATCGACGTAGGGGGCCTGCGTGGAACGTGCATCGTCGACCAGGGCGATCCGCGCGGTGCTGCGGGCGATGCGGGGACCGTCGTGCTCGCGGATGAAGTGCAGCGCGAAGTCGTACATGGCGCTGAAAGCGGCTGTGGTCGTCACGCCCCGGTCCGTCACGACCAGACGCTCCGGGCGCAGGCGCACGTCGGCGTATCTGCGGGCGAACCGGTCCGCGAACAACCAGGACGTGGTCGCTTCGCGCCCGCCGAGCAGGCCGGCTTCAGCGACCAGGAAGGCACCCACGCAGATCGATACGACAGCGGTCCCCGAGGCCGCCTGTGATCGGATCGCAGCTACTTCCGGTCCCAGGCCGGCGAGTGTGGCGTCGAGATCGAGGGTGGGCGACAGCTCGAAACCCGGCACGATCAGGACGTCGACGGGGCGAACCGCCGAGACGTCGATGGCCGAGCCGCCGGACGCGATCACCCGTCGCCGGGGCGAGACGACCGACGTCTCATAGGCCGGCTCGAGCGATCCTTGCGCCGCGGCGACATGGGTGGCCATCGTCAGGAGGTCCGGGACTCCGAAGACTTCCGACGCGAAGCACCCGGGGTAGGCCAGCACCCCGACTCGCAGCGGACTCATGCAGTGCCTCCGACCATGTGACGGGTGGCGATATTACCGGGATACATGGCGATGCCGCCACTACTCCGGACGGCGGTCACGCCTCACCATCTGGGTCATGACCATCATGCGAGGACAGAGCGACCCCTTGGACGACTTCGCACGCAGGGCCGTCAGCGTCGATGGCGTCGATGGCGTCGATGGCGTCGACAAGACCGTGTACGTCGCCGGGTCAGGACCGGCCGTCATCCTCATGCCCGAGATGCCGGGTATCAGCCCCGACGTCGCACGGTTCGCGCGCTGGGTGCGCGATGCCGGATTCTCCGTGTACATGCCCTCACTCTTCGGCGTCGACGGCGCTTATCCACTCGCGGAGGCACGCGAGACCGTCGTCCGACGCGCGTGCGTCAGCGCCGAGTTCCGAGCCTTCGCCGGTGGCGGCACCAGCCCCGTCGTCACCTGGCTGCGCGGCCTCGCCCGCCTGGCGCACGCCGAGTGCGGCGGACCCGGCGTCGGCGCCGTCGGTCTCTGCTTCACCGGCAACTTCGCCTTGACCATGGCACTCGAACCCGCGGTCATCGCACCCGTGGTCAACCATCCGTCGCTTCCGCTCGACGACCCCGGCGCTCTGGAGATCAGCGACGAGGACGCGGCCGCCGTGGCTGAACGCATAACGAGAGACGGACTGAAGGTTCTCGCCTACCGCTTCGACAACGACACGTGGTGCACCGGCCGGCGGTTCGCGGCCTACCAGGCGCTGCTCGGCGACGCATTCGACGGCCGCGTACTCCAGGCGGAGACGGCGAACACCGACCCTCCGCCCTTCTTCCGTGACGTCGTCGGATGCGCCCACAGCGTCGTCACAGCACACCTTGTCGACCAGGACGGTCACCCCACCATGCAGGCCAGGAACGAGATCATCGAGTTCCTCGTCGAGCGACTCGGCACCTGAAGGTTGCGCTTACCGCTGTCCGTGCTTCGACACCGAAGTCGCCGCGCGATCCTCCCACTTCCCGAGGCAGGGTGCGCCGCACCTAGGAACCGCGCTCCCAGGATTGCCTCAGCCCTGGTTGTCACAGCTCACGACGGCGACAGTCGAGGCCATGACCTCCTCATACGCACCGGATTCGGGCCCACATCCCTACCTCGGGATGTGGGTGACCGCCGACGGGCACATCCGCCAGGAGTTGCTGCCCAACGGCCGCTACGACGAGGCTCGTGGCACCCGCACCAGCGCCTACACGGGCAGCTACCAGGTCACGGGCGCACGCATCGAGTACGCCGACGACTCAGGTTTCACCGCCTCCGGTGACTTCCGTGGCGACGTCCTGCACCACGCCGGCTATGTGTTCCACCGCGAAGGCGGGAAGCCGACTCCGTGATCACCACCCGGTCCACCCGGACGACCACCCCACGAGGGCGACTGCTGTCCCCCCGCCCCACCGCACGACAGGCAAGGACCAACCCATGAACCTCCGACGCGATGCGAGCGCACTGATCGACGCGTTGAACAACCAGTCCGGAGACCCCGACCGCCGGGTTCTGATCACCGGAGCCACCGTCGTCACCATGGATCCCGCCCACGGTGTCCTGACGTGTGCGGACGTCCTGATCGAAGGGGACATCATCCGTGCGGTGGCAACCGATCTGATCTCCCAGGGGGCGGCAGAGAACGCCGTGGTCATCGACGCGAAGGGCTTCATCCTCTCCCCCGGTTTCGTCGACACGCACCGGCACGCCTGGGAGGCGCAGTTGCGCCGGCTCATGCCGGACGTGAACGACCTCGGTGACTACGTGATGACCACCCTCGCCGGACTGGCCCCGGTCTACCGTCCCCAGGACATGTAGGTCGGCACCCGGCTCGCCGCCCTCACCGCGATCGACAACGGCATCACCTGCATGCTCGACTTCTCGCACAACTCACGCACCCCCGCCCACTCCGACCAGGCCGTCCAGGCCCTGATCGACACGGGCATCCGAGGTGTGCACGCCTCCATGGGCCCGCACTTCGGCGACTGGGACCGGCAGTGGCCCGGCGATCTCACCCGCCTGCACGACCGGTACTTCACCGGCGATCACCCGCTGCTCACCCTGCGCCTGGCGGCGCTGGCGACGGATGAGATCGCCGGACCCGACCTCGCCTACGGGCCGCAGCTCGCCCGCTCCGCAGCGGAGTTGGGCATCGGGGTCAGTATCGATGCGGTCCTCGGTGCCACCTCCTCCGCGGCCGTTCTCCGCTGGGCGAAGGAGGGCCTGCTGACGCCGCAGGTGACGCTCATCCACTGCACCGGTCTGACGCCGCAGGCCTGGCAGGCCAGGACACCGGAAGCACCGTGTCCCTGGCGCCCACCTCCGATGCCCAGATCGGCCTGGACTCCGCGATCCCCGCCATCGACGAGGCACTGGCGTCCGGCATCCGGCCGGGCCTCGGTATCGACGTCGAGGTCGCCCTGGCCAGCGACATGTTCACCCAGATGCGGGCTCTGCACACCATCCAGCGAATGCGGGCGGTCAACGCCGCCCACGGAACCACGGACCAGCCGCACCGGATCAGCACCCACGACGTTCTCGACTTCGCGACCCTCCAGGGCGCCAGGACCAACGGTCTCGGGGAGACGACCGGTTCCCTCACTCCCGGCAAGCAAGCCGACCTTCTGCTCATCGACGCCGAGGATCTCAACACCATGCCCCTCAACGATGCGGTCGGCACCGTCGTCCTGGGCTCGGACCCCCGCAACATCGCCGCCGTGTTCATCGCCGGACAGGTCCGCAAGTGGAACGGCCAGGTCCTGGGTGTCGACCTGCCGGCCCTGCGCCACGCGGTCACCGAGTCACGCGACCACGTCCTCAGCGCTGCGGCGGCCCAGGCCCAGAACCAGGGAGCGTCACCGAAGTAGCTCCTCCAACCACCGCCGGGAGGTGCCCCCGATCCGCCGCGGGACTCGGATTCTTTCTCCTGATCGGACTCATGTACCCGTGGGGGCAGGTGTTTCCCCGCTGGACCCTCGTTCTGTCCAGGCGCCGTGTACCGCGTCTGCTGCCCTTGATCCCGGCCTGGCTGACCGCGTTCGGCCTGTCGGTGTACGGGGTCTTCCTGGTGATCTACGCTCCGCTCGCCGCCCTCGGAGTATTGCCGGCCCCCGAACTCGACGCCGATCTCGGCGCCACCCTCTGCGGGACTCTCTGGCTGGCCGCCTTCGGTGGAATGGCCTCCGGCGGCCTGGGCTTCGCCCTCCTCGCGGCCGCACGCTCCTACTGCGCCCGGACCCGCCCCGCCTGCGCCACCGCGGCGACCCCGGAGGCCGGGAGGTTCGGATGAGTGGCCGTATTCCCCGCCGTCGGGCACGGAGCATTGGAGTGGCCGCCGGGCCGGTCGATGGCGTGGCTCCCGCACTCCCCCGGCACTGCTTCCTAGGGTCGGCGGTTGACGGACCGAGCGGGCGTCCGGCGGTCCTGTCGGCCGTGGGTGACCGCCCGTCACAGCAGCGGCGCCGTTCCATGCAATCGCGCGGTGCCGACCCTTTCCGCAGGCCAGTACGGCGACGGGCCGACCGTCCAGAACAGATGGGTGAGTCGTGAAACTCAGGACAGCGGGAGCACGAACGCGCGAACCTTCGGCAGCTGCCGGCCGCACGAACAGGGGGTGGACCCGGCGGCTGGCGGCTGTGTCAGGGCTGCTGTTGCTCTGTGCGCTGCCGATCGGATCGGCGGACGCGACGCAGGCCGGTGACGCGGGCCGGCCCGCCGGCCCGCCGCTGTACGTGTCCGACTACGGCAACAACCGGGTGGTGACACTGCCCGCAGGCGGAGGTGGTCAGACGACGGTTCCCTTCGACGGCCTGGTGCGTCCGACCGGTATGGCGTGGGACGCCGCCAGAAATCTCTATGTCTCCGACACCGGCAACAACCGGGTGGTGAAGCTGGCCCCGAACGGCGGGGAGCAGTCCGTAGTGGCCACCGTCGACCTGTCGCGCCCGCTGGGGCTGGCCGTCGACGCCGCCGGCAACCTCTACATCGCCGACAGTTTCAACGACCGGGTCGTCAAGGTGTCCGCCGACGGCAGCGGTCAGACGACCGTCCCCACCACGGGGTTGCTGCATCCCTGGGGGCTGGCGCTGAAGGCCGATGGGGAGCTGTACATCTCCGACTTCGTCAACGACCGGGTCGTCAAGGTCTCCGCGGACGGGAGCAGTCAGACCACCGTGCCCACCGTCGGCCTGTCCCAGCCCACCGGGCTGGCCCTGAACGCCAAGGGTGACCTCTACATCTCCGACAGCGGCAACAACCGCGTGGTGAAAGTGGCCGCGGACAGTGGTGAGCAGAGCACGGTGCCCATCGCCGGTCTGAGCGATCCGCTGGGACTCGCGCTCGACACCCACGGCGGCCTCTATGTGGCCGACGCCTTCAACAACCGGGTGGTGCGAGTCCGGGAGACGGGCGGCGGGCAGGTCACGCTTGCCTCCACCGGCCTCAACACGCCGACCGGCCTCGCGTTCCCGCCGATGAGCACACGGCCTGGGTGGAACTGAGCTCCCTCCGGGCAGCCGGGCGGCCGGGAGCACAGGTGTCCCGGCCGCCGCGGTGCATTGACCTGGCGTCTCAAGATGAAACCCGCGTTGCGGTGCCCCCGTGATGGCAGCGACCGTACCTGCCCTCAACTGTGCGGATCCCCTGCCTGATCGTAGTGGAGGTCGGCTGCTGCCGGCTGTCGTGGAGACTCACATGATCTTGGATCACCGTGTCCCCCTTCGGTTGGCATACCGATCCGAAGAAGCGCCTTAGTCTTGCCCGATGGCACGATACTTCGACGTACATCCCGAGAATCCCCAGCCGCGCAGCATCAGCGCTGTGGCCGACAGCATTCGGTCGGGCGCGCTGGTCGCGTACCCCACGGACTCCTGCTACGCGCTGGGCTGCAAGCTGGGCAACCGCGAGGGCATCGACCGCATCCGGTCCATCCGGAACCTCGATGACCGGCACCACTTCACTCTGATCTGCCAGAATTTCGCCCAACTGGGGCAGTTCGTACAGATCGACAACGACGTGTTCCGCGCGGTCAAGGCGGCGACACCGGGCAGCTACACCTTCATCCTGCCGGCGACGAAGGAAGTGCCGCGCCAGCTGCAGCACCCCAAGAAGCGGACCGTCGGCGTGCGCATCCCGGATCATGTCGTGACGCAGGCGCTGCTGGCCGAACTCGGAGAGCCACTCGTCTCCAGCACCCTGCTGCTGCCCGGCGAGGCGGAGCCGATGACGCAAGGCTGGGAGATCAAGGAACTGCTCGACCACGTGGTGGACGCCGTGGTCGACTCGGGCGACTGCGGCACCGAGCCCACCACCGTCATCGACTTCTCGAGCGGCGAGACCGAGATCCTCCGCCGCGGGGCGGGCGACCCCACACGGTTCGAGTAACCGCGCGTCCTGCCACGTGCCGTCAGTCCTGTTGGCGCCACACGTGCAGACCCCACCGGAACGTGTGCAGGTCGCCGGGTGCGAGTGCCACCAGACCGTCTCGGCTCCGGAAGGCGTTCGGCGGGCAGGACATCGGCTCGACCGCGATACCCCGGCGTCGCCGCTCCGGCAGGGTGTCTCCGGTATACACCTGCACGAACCCGGTGCCCTCCCCGAGCCACAGGTCGGTGCCGTGCGAACCCGAGGGGTGTGCGAGGCGCACGACGGCCCGGCCGGAGGAGTCCCGTTCCAGTTCGGCGAAGGCCGTGTCCAGGCGCTGCCCGCCGACGGCCTTGGCCGTGCGGAAGTCGAAGGGTGATCCCGTCACATCCTCGGCCGCGACGGGCATACCCGTATCGTCGAGTGGAAGCCATTTCCGGGCCGGGACAAGGAGCACCGCGTCGTCCACCATCTCGGTGCCCACGGTCAGGTAGGGGTGCTGGCCAACGCCGTAGGGTGCCGTGTCCTCACCGAGGTTACGTGCGACCACTGTCACCATCAGTCCGTCCGCCCCGAGCACGTACCCCACGCGGACGTCGAGGTGGAACGGGTAGCCGGGCTGCGGCCACAGGGTGGCGCCCAGAAGTACCCGGTGCTCCTCACGTTCCACCACCTGCCAGGACATCCAGCGCAGCAGCCCGTGAATGGCGTTGCCGCTCTCCGGCTCGGTCAAAGGCAGTTGGAGGTCCTGGTCGTTCCAGCGGTACCGGCCCTGGCCGATCCGGTTCGGCCAGGGCACGAGGAGTTGACCGCGGCCTCCCGTGATCCGCTCGTCGGCCGAGAAGCCGTCGAGCACCGGGCGACCCTCGACCGTGTAGTCGCGCAACGCACCGCCCAGTTCCACAATGACGGCGGTCTGCTCACCATGGCGCAGCAGAATCTGCTGCCCGGTAGGGCTCTCGGACACGTACGGCCTCCAGGTCGAAGTTGGTATCGGGCGAGGGCTACGGGTGACCGCCGGAAACGTCCGCGGGAAGGTCGGCGGGAACGTCGGCTGGAACCGGGGTGAGTCGGAGCGAGATGACGTAGGACACCACGACCGCGACGATCACCAGCGGCATCACGGTGAGACCCTCCGCTCCCAGCAGCAGCGTGGCCAGCAGCACCGAGGTCATCGGCAGTTTCAGCATCGCCACACACATCGCGCCGATGCCCATCGCGAAGCCGGACGTCACGTCCAGTCCGGGCAGATGGGCGAGGGCGAGCCCGCCCGCCGCTCCCACGAACATCGCGGGAAAGATTGGGGCCTCCCCGGAAGCTGCTCAGGGACACGCTGTACGCGAGCGCCTTGCAGACCACGAGTACCACGAGGGTGCCCACCGAGTACCCGGCATACCCTTCGAGCAGGGGGTCGAGCGCGCTCTGCCCGGAGTACAGCACCCCGGACGCCTCCTTGCCCGTCCCTTCGGCGTAGACCAGCGCGATCACGCCGACCACCGTGCCGGCCAACACGGTGGCCACCACCCGCCTCCGCTCAACCCGTGCTTGCAGGAAGAGGGCGAGCCGGCGGATCCCCGTGCCGACGAGGGCCGCTGCCACCCCGACCACGATGGCCCAGCCGAACGCGGCGATGTCGGGCCGGTCGGTGTGCGGCACCTGCTGCAGGCCCAGAGAGTAGGTGCCCAGGCCGGTCCACGAGCCCAGGCCGGTGAAGATGAGCGAGCCGACTCCGGCCGCGAGCAGCCCCGGAACCAGGACCATCCCGAGCATTGCCCCGCCGAGTCCGGACGCTTCCATCAGGAGGAACGCTCCGAGCAGCGGGGACCCCAGCAGCGCGCTGATGGCGGCGAAGCTCCCGGCGACCCCCACCACGGCGGTCGCGTCCGGCGGAAAGTCCTTCTTGACCAGGCGTACGGCGCCGACGGCCAGCCCGCTGCCGAGCGCGATCAGCGGCGCCTCGGGGCCGAGGACGGCGCCCAGGACGAGCGAGGCGACGCTTGCGAGCGCGATGCCGGGCAGATCGATCGCCGGTGTCGGACCCGTGGCCGCGAGCCCCTCGGCCGGTTTGTGGCCGCCCCCGCCCGGCAGGTACCGGATGGTCAGGCCGACCAGGAGTCCCGCCAGGGCGAGGAGCGGCACCGGCCACCAGGACGGCGTTCCGTGGAAGCCCAGTGCCATGGGCAGATCCTTGTAGGTCAGCGACTGGAGTTCGGAGACGAGGGCGAGATAGCCGAACGCCGCCGCCGAGACCGGGACACCGAGCACCGCGGCCACCACCAGCAGGACCGGATACCCGCGGGCGCGGACCAGGGCGAAAGGGTCCTTGGGGATCGCCCCCGGCTGTCCGACACCGTCGGCCGACATGATCACCGTCTCTCAGCACTGGCGGGCGGGCACGCGAGGTCTTCCCTGCCGTGATATCACGCGACGACGATGCTCCCGGGTGTGCCGGTGCCTACCGGACGACGACGGCCGGGTTGCCATTCCGATGGCCCAGCGTCCTGACCGGAACGCTCCGGACGGGGCGCCGTCCGTATCCCCCTCCCGGCCCGCTCAGGAGGAGTCGGGTTCGGTCTGCGCGGCGGTGACCCGGCCGTCCTTGACCGCCTTCACCAGCGCCTGGTGGTCTCGCTCGTTCTGGTCGGCGTAGCTCTCGGCGAAGGTCGTCAGTGCACGGTCGAAGACGTCGCCGCGCCCCAGGTATCCGGCGATCGCGATCCGGTCACCGGACCTCGCGTGGGCGCGGGCCAGGGTGGTGCCACAGACCTCGCCGAACGCCCTCATGCCCCTCGGCACCATCAGTTCCGGCTGGGCGATGCCCTTCCAGTCACGCAGCTGACGGATGTAGAAGTCACGGCGCCGCCCGTCGATCCCGTCCACCCGCTGCCAGCCGAGGAAGATGTCGCTCGCGGCCTGCATCAACCGCTGCCCCGCAACCACCCGCTCGCCCTGGTTCTCGTATTCGCTCGCGCCCACATAGGGGGCGAGCGCCGAGGTGTCGGCCTCTTTGGCCTGGAGGAAGAGCGGGTCGTCGCCGTCCCTGCCGCTCAGCAGGAAGATCCAGCATCGGGTGCCGACGCTGCCGACGCCGACCACCTTGCGGGCCACGTCCACCAGGCGGAAGCCTGCGAGCAGGGAGCGCCGGTCCGACGCGAGGCTACGGCCGTAGCTCTCGATCAGCCGGCGGAACTCCTCCTCCAGGGCGCTGCGTTCGATGTCGGGGAGCAGATCGTCGAGCGACACGAGCAGCGGCGGGTCCGCGACGATCCGGGTCTGCCCGTCCACCACCTCGGTGAGTTTGTCGAACGCCTGCAGACTGTCCCGGGTCCTGGCCTTCGCCAGCGCTCGCGCCACGCCCTTGCGGCCGCGCTTGGCCAGCTGTTCGGCCGCCACTTCCTGGAGACGATCCGCGTCGATCTTCGTGTACCACACGGCGAGATGGCCCATGCCCGCGAACCGGGTCATCGACTCCCGGTAGGACCGTACGGTCGCCCGCACGATGTCGGCCCGCTCCGCGTCCGCGAAGCCGTTGGCCCGGCCCGCGATGACGAGGCTGGCAGCCAGTCGCTTGACATCCCATTCCCAGGGACCGGGCAGCGTCTCGTCGAAGTCGTTGATGTCGAAGAGCAGGCGGCGTTCCGGCGAGGCGAGCAGGCGGAAGTTCAGCAGATGTGCGTCTCCGCACAGTTGGGTCCTGATTCCCGAGTCCGGGGTGGTGGCGAGGTCGGCGGCCATGATCGCGGCGGCGCCGCGGTAGAAGCGGAATGGCGACTCGATCATCCGCCCGTAGCGGATCGGCACGAGTTCGGGCACCCGTGTGGCCGACTGGCTCTCGAGGATGCCCAGCGGATCGGGCCGGCTCGCCTGCGGCGAGAACTCGGCATGACTCGAACGGGGCACGTCACGACGGGCCGCCCTGCCGCGAGCCGCTCGTTCCGCAGGCGTCGCCTCAGGTAGGGGGCGGATCATCGCGGCGGGGCGCTTGGTCATCGAATACCTCCTGTATGCACTCACATCGGATCATCGCGGACATGACCGCTTCCGGCATCATCTGAGCGCTACCGCTGCTCCGCGCGGGCGTGCCGGGCGCCGACCTTCCGCCAGATCGCCCGCTGGCAGCGGAGCGTGGCGGTGCCCACCACGATCAGCACCACGATGTTGACCAGTAGTTGGACGAGCGATCCCCAGGCGTTGCTCCAGCTGGTGAACGCCACCGAAACGCTGATGTCCGCGGCGGCCGGGATCGTCGTGACCGAGATGAACACGCCGAGCAGGGCACTCGTCCTCGCCTCGGTCAGCGAGACGATGCCGACGATCCCGGCAAGGGCCGCCACGGCGAACGAGAAGAAGTTGGGCGTGTTGATCAGGTTGGAGACGGGCCGCAGCCCCGCGGTGAAGGCCTGCGACTGCAGGTCGAAGGCACGGATGAGGAGGCTGAAGAGGAAGGTGATGAGGACAGTCAGCAGGAAGCCCACGAACAGGGCGAGCAGGCCCTTCCGGACCCTCCCCCGGTCGCCCCGGTCGATGCCCAGCGCGATACTCACGATGGCGCCGTACTCGGGACCCACGACCATGGCCGCGACGATCAGGATCTGGGAGTTGGTGACGATCCCGACCGAACCGATGAGTCCCGCGATGACCAGATAGAGATAAAAGCTCGGCGCATACCTCCCCTCGGCCCAGATCCGTGCCTCGACCTGCTCCCAGACCGGCGAGCGGGTCAGTGGCCCGAGCTTTTGCGCTCCGGCGTCGGTCGCCCGTCCCGAGAAGGCGATGTCCACCGGTTCGATGACGATCGAGCCCCGGCGGTCCACCTGCAGCGCACGCAGACCGTGCAGAACCTCGTTCGCCCCTCCCGTGAGCACGTCACAGGCGATCGCGTCACCGTCCGGGTTTCGCGCGGCGCCGGTCTGCACGATCAGGTTGAGGACGCAAGGGTCGCCGGCGAGCAGGTCGACCACCTCGCTCGTGAGGTCCGGCGGGCTCACCGCGCGCACATGGATCATGTCCATCCTGAACCTCCACGCGCTCCGGCACCCGTCCGTGTCCGCTCGGCCGGGAGCCGGGCCGTCGAAAATCATGGGTCGGACGGTCCTTCCAGTAACACCGCAGGCACGGCGTTCCGCAATCCGGAGCACGTGGCGCCAGGAGCGCGTCGGAGCACGTCAGAGCAGGTCGGAAGCGGTGGTGGAATCCCCAGAGGCGCGCCTGCGGCGCCTGTCGGACAGTGGATCAGGTAGTGATATGTCGGAGATTGGATTCTCATGGACCGCTACCCCCCCCATAGCCGAGCACGGACTGGTGGGCGATCTGCAGACCGCCGCTCTGGTTTCCTCGCAGGGCGTCGTCGACTGGTTCGCCGCCCCACGCTTCGACTCCCCCAGCGTCTTCGCCGCGCTGCTCGACCACGACCGCGGCGGATACTTCCGGGTGACGGCCAGCAACCCGGATGCATCGTGCAAGCAGTTGTACTACCCCGAGACCGCCATCCTGGTGACCCGTTTCATGTCCCCCGACGGCGTCGGTGAGGTGATCGACTGGATGCCGCCCAACCGCAGCCGCACCCCGAGCGACCGCCACACGCTGATACGGGCCGTACGCACGGTTCGGGGGACGGTCCGGTTCGACATGGAGTGCCGGCCACGGTTCGACTACGCCCGGGCCGCCCACCAACTGGACCTGGTTCCCGACGGCGCCACCTTCCGGGCACCGGGCGTCACCGCATACCTCCAGAGCACCGTCCCGCTCGAGCGGGACGGCGAGGACGTGCGCGGCTCGATCACCCTGAACGTCGGCCAGCAGGCGGTGGCCGTGTTCACCGTCTGTGACGGCGACGGCGACGGGCAGCTCCCGCCGCCGCCCACCGTCGACGGGATCACCCAACAGCTGTGGGATGCCGCCGACTTCTGGCAGAGGTGGGTGCGGGGCTCCAACTACCGGGGACGCTGGCCCGACATGGTCAACCGCTCCGCCATCACCCTCAAGCTGCTCACCTACGCCCCCACCGGCGCACCCGTCGCCGCAGCCACCATGGGCCTGCCCGAACAGGTCGGCGGCGAACGGAACTGGGACTACCGCTACACCTGGGTCCGTGATGGCTCACTCTCCATCCGGGCCTGAACTGGCTGGCCGACTCCTGGGACCGGCCCGACGAGGGCATCTGGGAGACCCGCGGCGGGCGCCAGGACTTCACGTACAGCCGGGTGATGTGCTGGGCCGCCTTCGACCGCGGCCTGCGCCTGGCGGCCGAGTTCAGCCGGCCTGCCGACACCGACCGCTGGACCAACGCCCGCGACGCCATCCTCGAGCAGGTCATGGCCCGCGGCTGGAGCGAGAAGGAACAGGCCTACGTGCAGCACTACGGCGGGGACGATGTCCTGGACGCCTCGCTGCTGCTGATGCCCCGGGTCGGATTCATCGCCCCCCGGGACCCGTCCTGGCTCTCCACCCTGGACGCCATGGACCGCACGCTGGTCTCCGACAGCCTGGTCTACCGCTACGACCCGGCCGCCTCCCCCGACGGCCTGCGCGGCTCCGAAGGCACCTTCAGCCTCTGCACCTTCCTCTACGTGGACGCACTTGCCCGGGCGGGACGGCTGCGGCCCGCGCGGTACACGTTCGAGAAGATGCACACCTACGCCAACCACGTCGGCCTCTTCGCCGAGGAGGTGGGACCGAGCGGCGAACAACTGGGCAACTTCCCGCAGGCGTTCACCCATCTGTCGCTCATCACGGCGGCCTGCACCCTGGACGAGGCACTCGACAAGCAGCGCGGCTGAGATGGCACGGGGAGCGATGCGGATGGCCGGAAAGGACACGTCCGAGCGTCAACCACGCCAGAGCCTCGATGAGTTCGGGGCCCTGTACGAACAGCTGCGCAGGCGGGCCGCCGGCGCGGGCGGCGGGCGGGGTGCCCTGGCCACCCTGACACCGGACACGGTGCGCGCGGCCGCGGCGGAGGTCCGCTCGGGCCGCACCGTCACGCTCGCCTCTCCTGTGGAGACGGAGCCCACGCCGGACAACCCGCGCCCGGCCGGTCACCGGCTGACCAGCCCGCCCGAGGCGGCGGCCGACGGCACCGGACTCCACTTCGCCACCGACCACTTCAGCATGGATGTGCACGGCGACGCCGACAGTCATCTCGACGCCCTGTGCCACGTCGTCTACAACGGCACCCTGCACGGCGGCGTCCCCGCGGCCACCGTCACCGCCGACGGCGCCACGGCCCTCTCGGTCGAACTGGCCAGAAACGGAATCGTCGGCCGGGGCGTGCTGCTCGACATCCCGCGGCTGCGCGAGGTCCCCTGGCTCGAACCGGGCGACCATGTCAGCGCCGACGACCTCGTCGCCGCCGAGCGCTCCCAACGGGTACGGGTCGGGGAAGGGGACCTGCTCCTCGTGCGGGTCGGCCACCGCCGGCGGCGCAACGAGGCCGGGCCGTGGGACGCAGCGCACACCCGGGCCGGACTGCATCCGACCGCCATGCAGTTCCTCGCCGAACGCCAGGTGGCGGCCCTGGGCAGCGACAGCAACAACGACACCGCCCCGAGCCCTACGGACGGCGTGGCGTTCCCGGTGCACGTGCTGGGCATCCACGCCCTCGGCCTCCACCTCCTCGACTACCTCCAGTTCGAGGACCTGGTGCCGCTCTGCGAACAGGAGGGCCGATGGTCGTTCCTCTGCGTGGTTGCGCCACTGCGGCTACCGGCGGCCACCGGCTCCCCCGTCAACCCCATCGCCATTCTCTGACCAGCAGACGGTTGGGCACGCGCCCGCTCGAACGATCCACGACCCCGAGGTGGTCGACATGGCTGACAACGAACACTATGACGTCATCATCATCGGCACCGGAGCGGGCGGCGGAACCCTCGCTCACCGGCTCGCCCCCACCGGCAAGCGCATCCTGATCCTGGAACGCGGCGGCTACCTTCCCCGGGAACGGGACAACTGGGAGTCGACGGCGGTCTTCGTCAAGGGCAAGTACCGGGCCCCGGAGTTCTGGTACGACAAGCACGGTGACACGTTCCCACCCGAGGTCAACTACTACGTCGGAGGCAACACCAAGTTCTACGGCGCCGCGTTGTTCCGTCTGCGCCCCGAGGACTTCGGCGAGCTGCGCCATCACGGCGGAATCTCCCCCGCGTGGCCCATCCGCTACGAGGACCTGGAGCCCTATTACACGCAGGCCGAGCACCTCTACCTCGTGCACGGCCGGCACGGCGAGGACCCCGGTGAGGGCGAGGTCAGCGCCCAGTACACCTACCCGGCGGTGCGGCACGAGCCGCGGATCCAACAACTCAGCGACGACCTGGAGGAGCACGGGCTGCACCCGTTCCATCTGCCCATCGGCGTGAACCTCACTCAGGACGAGCACGGCCGCGCGACCCACGAGAGTGTGTGCATCCGCTGCAACCGGGTGGACGGCTTCCCCTGTCTGGTGCGTGGCCTGCCTGTCTCCCGTCGTCGGCCGTGCATCCGGTACCAAGAATGGAGACTCCCCGGCGACGTCCTGTCCTGAGCGCGCGGCGCGCGCGGCCCGCCCGATGGGCGCAGTGATATCGCTCCGACGGGCCAACGCGGGGCGCGTCCGGACCGCAGGCACCTGGATCACCCCTTCGGGAGCCATCCGGGTGCGTCTCTCCGGCCCCATGGCGCCCATGACATCCCACCGCGCCACCGCCGTGCATGATCTCCGCAGTGGGGTTTGTCCAGACCCGGGAGGGGCACTGTGGTCGGATCAGGACCAGCACCGGCGATCGTCGTGGTCATGGGTGTCGCCGCGTCGGGCAAGACCACCGTCGGGCGGTTGCTCGCCCAGCGTCTCGATGTGCCCTTCGTGGAAGGTGACGACTTCCACCCCGCGGCGAACATCGCCAAGATGACCGCGGGGCAAGCACTCGACGATGAGGACCGCGAACCGTGGCTGCGGAGCCTGACCCGCTGCATCCGGGAAACCTCCGGTGCCCACCAGGGTGGGGTCATCTCCTGCTCGGCCCTCAAGCGGGAGTACCGGGACCTGCTCCGTGCGGCCGGGCCGGGCGTCTGGTTCCTCTACCTGGCCCTTGACGAGGAGACGGCCCACACCCGGATCGCACACCGGACCGGGCATTTCATGACCGCCCGACTCCTGGACTCCCAATACGACGCGCTGGAACCACTGCGGGCCGACGAGCCCGGACTCACCGTCGATGCGACCGCCGGGATCGACATGATCATCGGCCCGGTCCAGGCCGCCGTCGCCCGCTTCGAGGCCGGCGAACCGGGATGACCGCCCCCGGTCCCCGGACTCGGCCCGAAGGGAAGCGAAGCGATGGACTCGTTGCCGTCCTTCACCGTGACGGCCCCCGCAACGGTCAGTCGCCGTGCCAGGATCGCCACAGCGCCGCGTAGCCGCCGTCCGCCGCGACGAGTGCGTCATGGGTGCCGAGTTCGGTCAGGACGCCGGACTCGATGACGGCGATGCGGTCCGCGTCGTGGGCCGTCTGGAGACGGTGGGCGATGGCGATGACCGTGCGGCCCTGGAGGGCGGCGGCAAGGGCACGCTCGGTCAGGCGTGCCGCGGCCGGATCCAGCAGGGCGGTCGCCTCGTCGAGGATCACGGTGTGCGGGTCGGCGAGGATCACCCGGGCCAGGGAGAGCTGCTGTGCTTGTGCCTCGTCCAGCCGGTGGGCGCCACCACTGAGATCGGTGTCCAGACCGGACGGCAGATCGTCGATCCAGTCGGCATGCACCGCCTCCAGCGCGGCTCGCAACTGGAGGTCCGTAGCGGACGGGCGCGCGATGACCAGGTTGTTCCGCAGGGTGTCACGGAAGACGTGGTGTTCCTGGGTGATCAGGGCGATCTGGCGGCGCATCCGGTCCGGTGGGAGGTCGGCGACAGGGACGCCGCCGACCGAGACACGGCCGCTGCCGGGCCGGTCGACGCCTGCCAGGAGCCGGCCGAGGGTGGACTTTCCCGCACCGGAGGGTCCGACGATGGCGAGCCGTTCGCCGGGCTGGACGTCGAGATCGATGCCGTGCAGGACGTCGCCCAGGTTCGGGTACGCGTAGGTGACGGCGACGGTCTCGATGCGGTCGCCGGCCGGCTCGGCCGTCGTCGGGGTCGGGCCCGCCGGGACGGCGGCCAGGCCCTCCACCCGCGCGTACGACGCCATGCTGCTCTGCAGCTGTTCGACCGAGAGCAGGACGGTGTCCAGCGGTCCCATGAGCTGGCGCAGGTAGACGGCCGCCGCGACCACCTCGCCGAGGTCGGCCGCGCCGTGGTTGTAGAGCGTGCCACCGACCAGGAGCACGCCGACGACCGGCAGCGTGTAGGAGATGTCCACGGAAGGGAAGAACACCGAACGCAGCCACAGCGTATGCAGCCTGGCGCCTCTGGCCTTCGTGATGGCCGCCTCGGCGACGTGCAGCCGCTGCTGCTGCAGCCGCAGCGCCTCGACCGTGCGGGCGCCGCCGGCGGTCGTGGCCAGCATTTCCGCGAGTTCGGAATTGGCCGTGCCCTCTGCGAGATAGCCGGTGCGCGCCCTGCGGAGGTACCAGCGCGTGACGACGACGATGACGGCCAGGCAGGACAGTCCGCAGACGCCCAGCAGCGGGTCGAGGACGAGTACCGCGCCGATGATGAACAGCGCCTGTGTCGTGGCGATGAGCACCTCGGGTGCGGTGGTGCGCAGCGCGGTGGCGACGGCGTCGACGTCCGTGGTGCCGCGTACGGCCAGGTCGCCGGTGGGTGTGTGCTCGACGACGGTCGGGGGCAGCGCGAGAGCGCGGGCCAGGAACCGCTCGCGGATACGGGCCGCGGCTCGCTCGCCGAACCGGGCGGCGAGCAGCAGTGCGGAGCGCGACAGCAGGATCTGGACCAGCACGGCGGCGACGATGACGAGGGCGGTCCGGTCCACGGTGCCGACGCTGTCCGGGCCGGTCGATGCCTTGACCGTGTTGACGATGGTGCCCAGCAGCCAGGGACCGACCAGTCCGGCAGCCGCGGCGAGAGCGTTGAGGGCGAGGATTCCCGCGAACGCCGCCTTTTCCACGGCTATGTCGCTGCCTGCGGTGCGACGGACGTGCCTGGTGTCGGCGACGGGGAGCGGACCGGTCATCGGGACACTTCCTCTTCCTCTTCGGCGCCCCGGGAGACCAACGCGCGATAGTCGGCCCGGGCGTGCAGGAGGTGCTGATGGGTGCCGGTCGCCTCGACCTGGCCCCCCACGAGATAGACGACCGTGTCCGCCAGCTCCAGGACCAGCGGCGAGGTGCTGGTCACCACGGTGGTCAGGCCGGTACGGGCCGCGCGCAGCCCGGCGGCCATCGCGGCCTCGGTGTGCGCGTCGACGGCGGAGGTCGGCTCGACGGCGAGCAGGACCTCGGGCCGCGCGTACAGGGCCCGGGCCAGCCGCAGCCGCTGGCGCTGGCCACCGGAGAGGTTGGCGCCCTGCGCGGTGATCACGGAGTCCAGTCCTTCGGGCATCGCTTGGACGATGTCGGTGGCGGCGGCGCTGCCGATCGCGGCCAGGATCGCCTCGTGGTCGATCGCCTGCCCGCCGGCGACCACCTCGCGAACGGTCCCGCTGAAGAGATGGGCATCGTTGTCGGCGACCAGGACGCGCTCCCGGAACTGGTCCGGAGCCATCGCATCGACAC
The DNA here is from genome assembly GCF_005860785.2 of Streptomyces sp. So13.3. NCBI lineage: Bacteria > Bacillati > Actinomycetota > Actinomycetes > Kitasatosporales > Streptomycetaceae > Streptomyces > Streptomyces sp. So13.3. The sequence goes on from NZ_CP048835.1 coordinate 365,296, forward strand.
GGTGGCCGTCCCATGCGGCGTCCGAGGGGGTGAACCGGCCGAGCCGTTCCACCACGGCGGGCGCGTCGGCCGGCCGGTCACCGATCAACGCGATCAGCGCGCCGGGAGGCACCTGGACGCCGGAGGCGGGATCGTGCAGGACAGCGGGCCCCGGCGGGGCATCGAGCCGGCCCGTGTCGTGGAGGTGACCGGGCCGCAGGCCCAGGAAGTCGATCACCCGCCGGGCGGCCACCAGGCCCCGGGCGACGTCGGAGCCGCCTTCGATGAAGGCGTAGACCGGCGTGACGAGCATGGCGGTGTATCCGTACACCGCCACGAGGTCGCCGACGGCGAGCGAACCCTCGGCCGCCATCCGCGCGGTCAGCCACGTGACCAGCGCGAGGAACAGTGCCGGCAGACCGATGGCCAGCGCGCCGATCCAGCTGGTCACGGCGCCCACCCGGTAGCCCTGTTCGCGCAGCTCCCGGGACCGGTGCCCGTAGCGGGACGCGTAGACGTCCTTGCCACCGAGACCGTTCAGGACCCGCAACCCCGTCACCACGTCGACGAGCAGTTCGGTCAGCGCACCCTGCCGCTGCCGGTATTCGGATCCGACACCCAGCAGCCGCCGCTGCAACGGTCCGACGGTGACGGCGAGCAGCGGCACTCCCGCCAGCACCACCACGGCCAGCAGCGGTGAGATCGACAGCAGCAGGGCCGCGACGACGAGATAGGCGAGAACGGCCCCCACCCCCGGCCCCATCACGGTCAGGGACATGGCGATCACCTGCACGTCTCCCATCCCGATGGCGACGACCTCACCGGCACCGGCCTGACTCCGCAAGCCGGCGCCGAGCGATGTGGCCTGCCGTACGGTCGCTCGGACGGTGCGGAACGACGCGTCCATGCGGACCTTCGTCATCGTCCGGTGGCGGAGGATGCCCACGACCGCGTTGACCACTCCCATGACGAACAACGCCGCGGTCCAGCCGAGCAGCGCGGAGCTGTCCTGTGCCCGCAGCCCGTCGTCGATCGCGCGGGACAGCAGGTAGGGCGGAACGGCCAGCCCGACCATCCACAGGCTGCCCAGCAACGCCCCGGTGGCGACCCGCCGCCGCTGGCTGGTCACCAGCCACAGCAGGAACCGCAGAGGGCTCCGGATGTCCTTCGGAGCAGGCGGGTGAAAGGTGTCGGCCATGCCCGCACCCTAGCCACCAGCAGGTCGGCGCCCGGCAGCCAGGGGGACGTTACCGCCGCGACGGCACACGATCTCCCATCGCCGGTGCATCCCGGATGACGCAGCCACCGATCCACACTATTGAACACGTTCAAATTAGCTGTAGGCTGCGGCCATGAGCGAACGAAGCACCGCCCTACGGCAGATACGCGCCTGGCTCGTCCTGTTCATCGTTTGTCTCGCGCTCAGCGGATTGACGGCCTTTCCACTGGTCCACGAACTGCGCTGGGCCGACAGCCTGCTGGGGTCCACCGCTCTCGGGGACTGGTTCCCCGGGCTCACCCGCTGGATCACCCGCGTCCGCACCGGACTCGACACGGCCGACGCCGACTACCCGTTCCTGCTGTACGGAACCGACTGGCTGGCCTTCGCCCACCTGGTCATCGCCGTGGCGTTCTACGGGCCCTACCGCGACCCCGTACGGAACATCTGGGTCGTCGAGTTCGGAATGATCGCCTGCGCCGGGATCATCCCGCTGGCCCTGATCTGCGGACCCGTGCGCGGCATTCCCCTCTGGTGGTCGGTCATCGACATGTCGTTCGGCGCCTTCGGAGTCATCCCGCTGTACGTCGTGCGCAGAAAGATCCAACGCCTCGCGGCACTGGACGACGCGGCCGGCCCCCGGCCTGCGGCGGTGGCGCAGCCCGCACAGTAGAGGCCAGCGCCCTGGCCTGATCTCCCGCCCCAAGGCCAGGGCTTCGTGCCCGGGGGCAATACCTGCGGCGATGACGCCGACCGCGATGGTCAGCCCTGGGGCGGAGTCACCGGCAACTGCCTTTTGTGTTCGGTCCCTTGGTACCTGCCCACGATCGAAGCGAAGGCACGCTCGCTCACCGGCTTGCCCTCCAGGAAGTCGTCGATCTCGTCGTACGTCACCCCGAGCGCGTCCTCATCCGCCTTGCCCTCGTCGAGCGTCTCCAGGTCCGCCGTCGGCACCTTCCACACCAGCGAGGCGGGCGCCCCGAGCGCCTCCCCGACGGCCCGCACCCGGCGCTTGATGAGCCCGGCAAGGGGCAGTACGTCCGCCGCGCCGTCCCCGAACTTGGTGAAGAACCCGGAGACCGCCTCGGCCGCGTGATCGGTCCCCACGACCAGCCCTTCATGCGCCCCCGCAACCGCGTACTGGGCGATCATCCGCTGCCGGGCCTTGATGTTGCCGTGCACGAAGTCCTGGTGCCGCTCGTCGCGGAAGGCGACCCCACCGGCCAGACAGGCCTCCAGCGCGGCATCGCTCGCTGCCTTGACGTTGACGGTCAGGACCTGGTCGGCCCGGATGAAGTCGAGGGCGAGCTGAGCGTCCTGCTCATCGGCCTGGACGCCGTACGGCAGCCGCATGGCGTAGAAGGTCGCGTCGTGCCCGGCCCGACGGGCCCGCTCCACGGCCAGCTGGCACAACCGCCCCGCCGTGGTGGAATCCACCCCGCCGCTGATGCCGAGCACCAAGGACCGCAGTCCGGTGGTCGTCAGCCGCTCGGCCAGGAACGCCACCCGGCGCTCGATCTCCACCTCCGCATCGAAGATCGCGGCGACGTGAAGATCCCGGGCGATCTCCTGCTGCAGGCCTATGGGCGCGGGAACGGTCACGACTACTCCTCGGGGTCGGTTCGGGGTGCAGATTCTATGCTGGCTGCCTGCTGCCACCTCCCGCGGACTGCGGCTGGCAGCAGGTAGCAAGGCCGACGGCCTCGTCGCGGCGCGGCCCGGCAGCTTCGCCCCACGCCGCCGTAGACCGGCAACGAGAGCTGGTGGCTGCGGTCCTGACGGTCCATACGCTCGGGCCCCGACGCCGCTGAGCGGCGGACCTGTAAGATCATTTACTCAGCGGTGCCGGACGCCTCACCCGCTCCGTCCCGCGCCGTGCACGTCTGAGCGGGTGGTAACACAGAGGGATCAGAACATGAAGCGCGTCATACGCGGCCTCGGAGCCGCTGCCGTCACCGCCGTCTTCGCCGGGGGTCTGCTCGTCGCCCTGCCGGGCGCGGCGAGCGCCAACGACTACGGGTACACCTGTAAGAACTGGAAGGACACCAGCCACAGCTGGAGCGCCGACTGCCACGTGACGCGCGGCAAGGCCCGTACGGTGACCGAGTGCGCCAACGGCAAGACCTACTACGGCAAGTGGGTCGGCAGCGGGTACTGGAAGTTCGATGGCGAGTGCGGCAAGTACGCACTGATGGCCACCGACATCCAGTGGAAGAAGTAGTTCCCCGATGTCCTGCCCCGTCGCAGCCCTCCAGGGCCGCGGCGGGGCGTTCTCACCCTCTTTTCCGCACGCCCGGGAAGCAGCCACCGGAAAGCGGCCCAAGAGGCTGCGATCACGATCGGGATGCCCGTCAGGAATCCGTGCGGCGCTTGCCTTCCTCGAAGAACCCCTGGATCGCGTCGGCGTTGCCGAGTTCCCGCAGCGCGCGTGCGGCGCCGAAAGGGGCGTTCCAGAACTTGCCTTCGCGCGGCCGGTGCGGCCCGACGTAGGCGTAGGGCTCCGGCAGGTGGTCGTCACCGGGTGAGACCCCGTAGTTCACCTCGTCGAGAGTGATGGCGAGGTCGAAGTGTTCGGGCCAGAGCACCGGTTCGGTCTCGGGTGCGAAACCGCGCAACGCCTCGTCCCCGGCGGCGAACGCGCGGAGGATCTCGGCTCCGGCTTCCGGATCGACCGTGATCACCTCGTCCGGCTTCACCCCGGACCCGTCCGGATAGAGCCCCTCCGGAGCGCCGGCCTCGATCCCCGCCGCTTCCGCGAGCGCCGCGTAGGTCTGGCCCGACAGCGCGATGCGGGCCGTTCCGCTGACGAGGTCGCCGCCCTCGACACGCAACGCCGGTTCGCCGATCGTGCCGAAACCGCCGCCGACGATCCGCAGCCGGATGCGGCCGATCTCCCGGTGCTGCGGCCCGGCCAGTACCAGCTCGGCGATGCCGTGCAGGGATCGCCTGGTCAGAGCCACTGCGTCAGCAGTCATGCCGCCTCCTCGGGTTCATCGCTACCCGCGAGTGTCGCAGGCGGCCCGGGTCGCGGCACTGCGCGACACCCGGCATGGCCGGGCTACGACCGCTGACGGCATCGGAATGACTCCGCTAGCGGGTGGCGAGCCGCTCCAGGAGGGTGGCGCTCCGTGCCAGCAACGTCTGCTCCTCATCCGTGAGTTCGGCCTCGATGGCCTGCGCGAGCCAACCGACCCTGCGGCCGCGCTCCGCTTCGAGCGCGGCCCGGCCCGCGTCCGACAGCTCGACCAGCGACTTGCGGCCGTCCGTGGGGTGCGCCCGGCGGGTGATCAGATCCTGCTCCATGAGCAGCCCCACCGAACGGGCCATCGACTGGGGACGTACACGCTGATCGGCGGCGAGGTCGCTGGTGGTCATGGCGCCGTCGCGGTCGAGTGCGCCGAGCACGGCGACCTGACCCAGCGGGATGCGGTCCTCGTGCTTGACGCGTCGGGTGAGCTTCCCCATCGCGGTGCGCAGTTCTGCGGCGATGGCGGCGGCTTCCGAGGTGGGCATAGGGCACTTTACCCCGTTGGGCAGCATTGCTGTGCACCTGACCTGCACAGCAATGCTGTACAGCAAAACTGGGCAGCATTGCTGTATGGTTTGGCGTTGTCGGGCTCAGCGCCAGCGCTGTCGCAGCCGGGGCCACGGCACACGACAACGGGAAGGACCTCCCATGTCCGCACAGGCATCCGGGACCGTCAACGCCGCCATCGAGACCGTCACCGCCCGCCGGATCATCGACAGCCGGGGCAACCCCACGGTCGAGGTCGACGTCGTCCTGGCGGACGGGTCCCTGGGGCGCGCGGCGGTCCCCTCCGGCGCCTCCACCGGTGCCCGGGAGGCCGTGGAACTGCGCGACGGAGACCCCGCGCGCTGGCACGGCAAGGGCGTCGACCGCGCGGTGGCCCACGTCAACGGGGAGATCGCGGCGACCGTGCGCGGCCGGGACGCGGCGGACCAGGCGGGTCTCGACGCCGCGCTGGTCGCCCTCGACGGCACCGCCACGAAGTCCCGGCTCGGCGCCAACGCGATCCTCGGCGTCTCCCTCGCCGCCGCCAAGGCCGCCGCGGCGGCTCACCGCCGGCCCCTGTACCGCTACCTCGGCGGTGCCGGCGCTCACCTCCTGCCGCTGCCGATGATGAACATCGTCAACGGCGGCGCCCACGCCGACAATCCGCTGGATTTCCAGGAGTTCATGATCGCGCCCGTGGGCGCGGAAACCTTCGCCGAAGCGGTCCGCATGGGCAGCGAGATCTTCCACACCCTGCGCCGTGATCTGCTGGCCGCCGGGCACTCCACGGGCGTCGGCGACGAGGGTGGCTTCGCACCCGCGCTGCGTACCGCTGAGGAGGCGCTCGACTTCGTGATGACCGCCATCGAGCGCACCGGCTACCGCCCCGGCACGGACATCGGCCTGATCATGGACCCGGCGTCGTCGGAGTTCTTCCGCGACGGGGTGTACGACTACGCGGGCGAGGGAGTGCGCCGAACCCCCTCCGAGAACGCCGACTACCTGGCCAAGCTCATCGACGCCTACCCGATCGTCTCCGTCGAGGACCCGATGGCGGAGAACGACCTGGACGGCTGGCGGGAGCTGACCGCCCGCGTCGGCGACCGCTGCCAGCTCACCGGTGACGACGTGTTCTGCACCAACGAGACACTGCTGCGCGAGGGCATCCGCACCGGCGTGGGCAACTCGGTCCTGGTCAAGGTCAATCAGATCGGGACCCTGACCGAAGCGCTGGCCACGGTGGCCACGGCCCACCAGGCGGGCTGGACGGTCGTCATGTCGCACCGCTCGGGCGAGACGGAGGACACCACCATCGCGGACCTGGCGGTGGCGACCGGCTGCGGTCAGATCAAGACCGGCTCGCTCTCCCGCTCCGACCGCACGGCGAAGTACAACCAACTGATCCGGATCGAAGAGGAGTTGGGCGACTCGGCGCGCTTCGCGGGCCGCTCCGCACTGCGTCGGGCATGAACAGCAGGCAGCGGTAGGGACCACGCGGGCCCCCGAGCAGGATCGGGGGCCCGCTCGCGAGACCGGACAGACACGTCTTCCTGACTGCTGGTTCGCCGCCGCTCCCATCCGCTCGGTGAGGTGATCGGCGGGGAGCGCTCAGGGGCCGGGCGTGGAACCACCGGTGAGCAGCAGCAGCGCGGTGACAAGGTCGTCGGAGGCCGAGCCGGTGGCCAGACGGCGCAGTTGGAGGCCGACGACGAGTGCGACGACGGGGCCGGCCAGGCGTTCGGGGTCCGGTACGCCGAGGCCGCCGAGGATGGAGGCGGCCAGCTGGTCGTAGGCGGTGAAGCATTCTGCGGCCGCCGGGCGCAGCTGGGGGTCACGGCCGGCGTGGATGTAGAGCTCGAAGGGGGCGATGTGCTCGCTGTCGAAGGCGGTGTCCGCGGACACCTGGCCGACGATGGTGGCGGCCTGTTCGGCGGTGACGCAGTCGGTGATGTGACGTGCGGCGAGGTCGGTGAAGCGGCGGGTCTCCTGGTCGACGAAGGAGCGCAGGCTCTCGCGCAGCAGGTCGTGCTGGGTGGCGAAGTGGTACGTGATCGAGCCGAGGGAGACGCCCGCCTCCTTGGCGATGCGGCGGTTGGTGACCGCGGCGACGCCGTCCTGACCGATGATCCGCAGCGTGGCCTCGACGATGCGTTCACGCGTCGGGGTGGGATTCGGCATGTGCTCATCGTCCCATGGCCGGCCCGTTGGTCAGGCCATCCGCCGCGGTGTCGCCGCTGGAGGGAAGGTGCGGGGGGTTCGGCCGGGCGCCGGGAGGAGCGGGCCAGCGCTCGTACCATCGCTGGTCGTCCTCTTGACAGGGAAATCACCGGCGCAGCCGAAAGCGGTGGGCTCGCCCGCCACGTCGGTGTCGTCCTTGACGGCGATCGGGACACCGAGCAGGGGCAGACGGTGCCCGGCGGCGAGGCGGCGGTCGGCCGCGTCGGCTTCCGCCAGAGCAGCGGTGGCGCGTACCCGGCGGAACGCGTTCACGGTCGGCTGGGTCGCCTCGATGCGTGCGAGAGACTCTTCGACGAGGACCCGGGACGAGATGTGCCCGCCGTGCAGGGCCGCGCTCTGCGCCGCCAGGCCCGTGCGTGCGGAATCGGCCATCGTTGGGCCCCTTCATCCTCTCCTACTGTTCGTTCGAACGAACAGTAGGAGAGGATGGCCCCCATGGACATCAACGGATCGACTGTTCTCCTCACCGGCGCCGGCGGCGGCATCGGCCATGCCCTGGCGAAGGCTCTGGCCGCCAAGGGCGCCCATCTGGTGATCACCGGCCGGCGCGCCGAATCGCTCAAGGGCCTCGAAGCGTCCCTGGGCGCACGGGTGCTGGTCGCGGATCTCAGCGACCGCGACGCGGTCGTGCGGCTGGCCGAGGAGGCAGGTCCCGTGGACATCCTGGTCGCCAACGCCGCGCTGCCCGCCAGTGGCGCCCTGCTCGACTTCACCCCAGCGGAGATCGACCGGTCCTTGGAGGTGAACCTGCGCGCACCCCTGATGCTCTCCCGGCTGCTGGCGCCGCACATGGTGGCAGCCGGCCGCGGTCACCTCCTGATGATCGGCTCGATCTCGGGACGGACCTCGTCCCCCGCCACCTCGCTCTACAGCGCCGCGAAGTTCGGACTGCGCGGATTCGCCCATGCCCTGCGGCAGGACCTGCACGCCACGGGCGTCGGCGTGTCCATCGTGCAGCCGGGATTCGTCCGCGGCGCGGGGATGTTCGCCGACACCGGTGCCACACCGCCCGCCGGGGTTCGTACCGTCACGCCCGAACGCGTGGCGGCGGGTGCTGTCAGTGCGCTCGAACGTGACAGGGCCGAGGTGAACGTCGCGCCGGTCGAACTGCGGCTGGGCAGCGCCATCGGCAGCCTCTTCCCCTCACTCGGCGCCGCCGTCCAGCGCAGGGCGGCGCTCGAGTCCTTCATCGGGCAGATCACCCAGGCCCAGCGCCACAAACGCTGAGACGCGCCGCCCACACGAAAGTTCACCGCGGCCGATGAGTTCGGTGGGGCGGTGCCGTCTACCTCCGTGAAAGCACAACGGGTGCTTCCCGCAAAGGAGATCACGATGTCCCAGGCAGCCCTGCCCACCACGACCGCCACCGCCGCCACTGACACGTCCCGCACCGCCGCCGCTCCGGGCCGCAAGGCCCGCATCGCGCTTCGTACGCTGCAGGTCGTGCTCGCGTTGTTCTTCATCGTCGCGAGCGGGCTGCCCAAGCTGTTCGCGGCGAGCGCCGCCGCGGAGAGCTTCGACAAAATCGGCTTCGGCGACTGGTACATGTACTTCGTCGGCAGCCTTGAGGTGGCCGGCGGGATCGCCCTGCTGATCCCGGTTCTGTCCGGCATTGCCGCGACCGCCTTCATCGGCCTGATGATCGGTGCGTTCATCACCAACGTGACGGCGCTGGACGGCCACTACGCGGCCACACCACTGATCCTGATCATCCCCTTCGCCCTCATCGCCTGGGCCCGCCGCCACCACAACGCGGAACTGCTCCAGTTGGTCCGCCACCGGGCGTGAACACCCCGGCACGCAACCGCTCCAGCAGCCGGCGCCCGCCGGGGCCACGCCCCCGGCGGGCGTCCGGCCATGCCCGGATTCCCAGGATGCCGCAGGGAGAACTCAGCCCGGCGGTGCGGACCTCAGCGCCGCCAGCAGCGTACGGGCGTCCCGGACCGTGGGATGGCCGTCGCCGAGACGTACGGCGGCCTCGTCCACGACGCGTTCGGCGTACGCAGTCCCGTCCGTCCCGTCCGTCCCGTCGTAGCCGAGCATGGCGTGGGAGACCTTGAGGCGCAGGGCCAGGGGGTGATCCTCGCCCAGCCGGGAGCGCGCCTCCGCGGCGAAGGCGCCGCATTCCCGGCGTACTTGCCCGGTCGGCTTCGAGCCGCCTTCGCGTTCCCAGGCGAGGACCTGGGCTTCGAGGTCCTGAGCCGCGGTGTCGGGAGTGCGGTCCTCGCGCGGCGTGTCACTGGTGTCGCCGCCCATCGTCGGCCGTGCCGCGACCGTGGTGTCGTCCGGCCTCGCGACCCGGGTGTGGACGAGCGTCTCGAAGTGGCGGGTGGCCGGGAGGGTCGCGTGCTCCCGGATGATGGTGGTCGCCTCGGCGGGCAGGGGCGGCGGGGCGAACCGTTCCACCTCCGGTCCGAGAGGTGCCCCCGCCGAGCCTGCCGCGAGGGCCGCAGCGACCGCGGCGGGGGTCGGCCGCCGGGCCGGATCGGTCTGGAGGCACGACCGCACCACTTCCTCCAGTTCGGCCGGCAGACCCGCCAGGTCGGGCGTGCCGTCGCAGATGTTGGTCATCACGGCGAGGACCTTCCTGCCCCAGGGAAGGCGCCCCAGGGCGAGGCGGGCGAGGAGCGTGCCGAGGGAGAACACGTCGCTGGCCGGGGTGAACTGCTCGTGCTCCCGTATCTGTTCCGGCGAGGCGTAGGCGTACGTCCCGGCGAAGCCGCTCCGGGGCTCGGTCAGCCGCTCGATCTGCGCGATGCCGAAGTCGATGACGCGGGGGCCGTCCTCGGTCAGCAGCACGTTCGCGGGCTTGAGGTCGAGATGCACGATGCCCTCGGCGTGGATGGCAGTGAGCGCGGTGGCAATGCCCGCACCGATACCCCGGACGGTGGCGGCATCCAGGGCGCCGCACCGCTCGGCCACCTCCTGCAGCGAAGGTGCGGCCACGAACGGCACCGCCATCCAGGGGGTCCCGCCGCTCGTGTCGGCTGCGATCACCGGCACGGTGAACCGGCCACTGACTCGACGGGCCGCTTGCACCTCGTGCGTGAACCCCTCCCGGATCGAGGAGTCGGCCGCGTACTCCGCGTGCAGGGTCTTGACCGCCACCATGACGCCGTCGGGATCCTGGCAGAGGTAGACGCGGCCGAACCCGCCCTCCCCGACGCGCTCCAGGACCTCGTAGGAACCGAAGGCCGCCGGATCCTCCGCTGTCCGCGCGGACGTGGCCCGCCCCACCTGCCGCCACTCCCCCAGTGCCTCGGCTTCGGCATGGACGGCCGTGGCACCGCCCGGGCCGCGGGCCGGCGCGGGTTCCGGCGCCGCCTGCTCCTCGTCCACCACGACGATCGACACCACTTGGGGTGTGCCCCCACGGAAGGAGTACGCCTCCACGTTCACATTGCCGGCACCCTCGTTGGAGACGTAGACGCCGAGCAGCCCCAGCCGCGCGCACAGGGCGATCTCCTCGGGAGTCGGTCGACGGTCCGCGCGGGCGAAGTAGAAGGATCGGGCCTCGCACCCCTGGTCGGCCAGGCGCTGGATCACGCCGAGCCACTGCTCGATGCTCACCTTGTGCGGTTGCGGATCATCGGTTCCGTCGCTGACCGGGAAGACCCGAGTGAGGTGCCGGGCGCGGTTCTCCCGGGCCAGCAGCCCGAAGGCCGTGGCGGGTGCCGCTTCCACCTGCCTGGCCAGCAGGGTTCCCGCCGTGTCACCGATGTGGAGCGTTGTCTCCCGGGTGGACCGGGCGAGTCCGTCCCGTTGCTCGGACAGCACGTCGTACTCGGGTGAGCCCGGGCCCTCTCCTCGCAGCTCCATGCACGCGAGCACGCGCCCGAAACAGACGACGGCTTCGTCCAGGTCCTCCGTCCGCATGGCCGCCTTCGCCTGCGAGACCAGAGCTCCGAGTCTCCGGTCGCTGCCCGCGCCGTACAACTGCGCGCATTTATCGGCGATTTGGCCGTACATGCGGCTCGCCCGCGAAAGGTCGCCGCTCCGCTCGACCTCCGCGGCCGCCGCGACCAGGTCCTGCAGACTGTCGTGCCCTCGCTCGTGGCCGAAGGGCAGCCCGCCGGCGAGTTCCGCATAGCGCTGGCGGGCGATACCGGTGAGTGCGTGCCGACCGCCGAGCTCGTTCTCGGCAGTCTTCAGCATCCGGGTGTAGGTGCGCAGCGCGGCGGCGTTGTCGCCGGCCTGCTGCTGCCAGTGGCCCATGTCGCAGAGCAGGTTGAGCGCGGCCTCGGTACGGCCCTCCTGCTCGGCCGAACGTTGCAACTCCTCGTAACGGCGTACGGCTTCGTCGGCTCGCCCTGCCCGGCCGTGCCAGTGGGCGAGCTGGTGGCGGGCCAGTCCGGTGTCCTGATGCCTGGATCCCTGCAGCCGCTCGCGGTCGGAGAGGAGCTGCGCGAACAGCCGCACCGCGCCCTCCGCGTCGCCCGACTCACCTGTCCAGTGGGCGAGTTGGTGCCGCATGGCCAGAGTGGCGGGGTCGTCGGGCCCGGGCGCGGCCGTCGCACGAACGACCAGTTCGCGATACCGCTTCACCGCCTTGCCCGGCCTGCCCTCCCGGCCGTCCTGCTCGGCCGAGGCACTGCCCTCCCGCAGCCGCGCGAGCACCTCGGCCGCCGGATCACCGGACTCCGGTGTGCCGTTCCGCCGCTTGCCGATCCACCGCATACAGACCCCCCGGAGCTGTCGGTCGGCCGACATCCCGGCCTGCCGGCAGGCCGGATGAAGAGCCGGTACACGGCAAAGTACCGTTCCTCAAGAGTGAGCGGGGGTGGGTCGCCGATCCGTTCCTGTTCACTGCGCCTGCCTCGACAGGTGTTGGGCGGGCCGGCTTGCCGCGTTCGCGCGTCCGAGCCGCAGGTCTCGGTGGAGGAGCCATGCCGTACCGGCGACGACCACCCCGCAGACCGTGGGCACGAGCAGCCACGGCAGGCCCGTCCACACGGTGCCCAGACCCACGACGACGCAGGTCGCCCCGGTGACGATGAGCAGCCACTTGCCGTACGGGCGCCAGGTGAACAGTCCGGGATCACGCGGGCGGACCAGATGCATCGCACCGAACATGAATGCCAACGCCGCCAGCAGCCCCGCGAACGTGCCGACGGCGGCTGTCATCTGCGGCTCGTCGCGAGGCGCGTCGGCGGAATGCTGCCGGGCGTCCCCCTCGGCGACCATGACCACCACGCCGCGCCAGACAGTTGCCGTGACCCGGTCCCCCTTCTGAAGCCCACTCAGCGTCGGCCCCGAGTCACTGAACGACACCACCACCCTCCCGAAGGGCCGTGGGCCGAGGAGGGTCGCCCGCATGTTCTTGGCGGTCTTGTGGGTGCCCTCGACGGTGAAGCTCAGCTCCCGCAGACAGTCCTCCGACGCCGGTATCACCGTGCGCACGGAACACACCTCGGCCGCCCGGTACTCCCGATACAGGGCACCGTCGGTGGGCAGCCAGCTGGTGAAGACGAAAGCGCAGGTCAGTGCCGATACCAGGGACAACACGATCAGCGCCGCACCCACCAGCCGGTTCCGGCCGGCCCCCCGTCGGGACGACGGCGATCCGCCCGCCGCCCGCTCAGCGCCGATCCTCATCGTGGTCATCGCTCGACTCCCCCACCGTTGCCCGCCGAAATCCGCTGGACCTCACTCTCTTCCCGCCGTGATCAAGGAGGTAAGGACAGCGACCGGCAATGAGACGTCACCCGTCGTTGCTGAATCCGGGCAACGTGAACCTCAGCCACGCCAGGGCGCCCGACACGACACCCCCAGGACCCACCGCGTCGGTCGGCCCGGACGGCACCCGCGCCGCCTCGCCCCCCACTCGCAGAATCACCTGGCTGACCAGCGGCGATCCGGACACGCATGACCCACCGGGGTGAAAGGCACAGCCAGGAGCAGTCTTCGCTCTTCCGCGAGCGAGCGGCGGCGGACGTGGGAAGATGGCAGAGCGGAAAAATGACCTCCGGGCGGTCTCCTGACCATGCAATCGAGAGGCAAATGGACGGGCCGACGACTGGTGCGGACGTGGGACGCGACGCGGCGGGCGGCGAGGCGCTGTCACGCGGCCTGCTGTTCATTCCCATCGCCACAGCGCTGATCCAGGACGACGGACGCATCATTCACTGGAGCGCCGACGCCGAGGTGCTGCTCGGCTACACAGCCGAGGAGGCCGTCGGCGCCTTCGCCTCCCACCTGCTCGTGGACGTGGAACAGCAGCCGCGCGTCATGGACCTCTTCGCCGGCATTCTGGGCGGCGAGGCGTGGTCCGGGGTCTTCCCCGTGAAGCACCGTGACGGCCACTCGGTGAACCTGGAGTTCCGTACCCATCCCATCCCGACCGAGTCCGGCCGTCCCCTCGTCCTCGCCGTGGCATCGGACGTCAGGGAGATCCGCCGCATCGAGTCCGACCTGGCCGTCCTCGACAGTTTCTTCACGCAGTCACCCGTCGGCATGGCCGTCTACGACACCGACCTGCGCTTCGTACGGCTCAACGACGCCCTCGCCCGGATCAACGGCCTGCCCGCGGATCAGCATCTGGGCCGGCGCCTGACCGAGGTGCTGCCGGGGCTCAACGGGGAGGAGATCGAGGCGGTGATGCGGCAGGTGCTGGAGACCGGCGAACCGGTCGTGGACGCCCGGTCCCACGGCATCACGCCCGCGGACCCCTCGAAGGAACGTGCCTGGTCGGCCTCCTACTTCCGGCTGGAGGAACGGACCGGTCGGATCCTCGGGGTGAGCTCCACGATCATCGAGGTCACCGAGCGCTTCCAGGCCGAGTCGCGGGCCGCCACAGCGCGTGAACGGCTCGAAGTGCTCGTCGACGCCACGTCTCGGATCGGCACCACACTCGATCTGGGACGGACCGCGCAGGAACTCGCCGACACCATGGTCCCCCGGCTGGCCGATGTGAGCGGCGTCTTCGTCCTCGAGCGCCTGATCACCGGGCAGAACGCGGATTCCTCGGCACCCGACGGGGCGGAGCAGGTCCGCCGCCTCGCGATCGCCAGCTCCGACCCCGGCTATCCGGTACGGGACCTGCCGGTCGACGCGGTCCACCGGGTGCCGCGGGATTCGCCGTACGCCGAGGCGATGGCGACGCACCGGACGGTCATCGTGCCCTCGGTGGATCTCCCCCCGCTCGCCCCGGTTGAGGCCGCCGAACGGGTCCACGCCTACCAGACCCGGGTGTCCCGGACGGTGCGGGTGACTCCGCTGGTCGTGCGCGGGGCCGTACTGGGCATGGTCGTGTACTCGCGGCGCGGCGGCATGGAGGCGTTCGGCGAGGACGATGTCACGCTGGGTGACGAGCTGACCTCCCGGGCCGCGGTGGCCGTCGACAACGCCCTGCTCTACCGGCGGGAGCACGAGACCGGGGAGTCCCGGCAACAGGCGCTGCGCCAGGCCAACGCGGCCCGTGAGCGGCTCGCGCTGATCAATGCGGCGTCCGCCCGCATCGGCACCACGCTGGACCTGACGCAGACAGCGCGCGAACTGGCCGAGGTCGCCACTCCGACGCTCGCCGACACGGTCGTGGTCGAGGTCGTGGACGCTCTGCTGCGCGGCGAGGAGGTCCCCGGCCCGCCCGACCGGTCGGCGCTCCTGCGCCGCCTGGCCTTCCACACCACCGACGGTGCGGGGATGGTGCCGGTGGCCCCGGTCGGCGACGTCCACCGGTTCCATCCCACCACGCCGTACGCCTGGAGCCTGGCGCACCGTCGGCCCGTGCTGGTACCCCGGATGGACGAAGAGGGGCTGAGCTGGTTCGCCGAGGATCCGATCAGGAACGCCGCGTCGCGCGAGCAGGGTCTCCGCAGTTTCATGGTGGTTCCGCTGATCGCACGCGACGCGGTGGTCGGAGTGGTCTCGTTCTACCGGACCATCACCGACCGGCCCTACGACGAGGAAGATCTGGCACTCGCCGGAGAGCTGGCGGCCCGTGCCGCGGTTTCGATCGACAACGCCCTGCTCTACACCCGTGAGCGGGACGCGTCCAAGGCCCGCCAGCAGGCGCTGGAGGAGGCCCACGCCGCGCAGGAGCGGCTGGCACTGCTCAACGACGCCAGCTCCCGGATCGGGACCACACTCGACCTGCAGCGGACCGCGGAAGAACTGGTGGAGCTGGTGATCCCGCGGTTCGCGGACTTCGCCACGGTCGACCTGCTGGAATCGGTCGTCCAGGGCGGGGACGAGGAGGGCGACCAGACGACGTCACCGACCGACGGAAGGGTTCTGCTGCGTGCTGTCGCGGTCGGCGAGGTCAACGAGTCGGGCATGATCGGGGCGGCCGACGAGGTCGGCGGGACCTCCCGGTCGGCCAAGCTCTACGCCGAGAGCCTGCGCACCGGCCGGTCCATCCTGGTGGCGCAGGTGGACGAGGCCGCCCTGCGCCGGATCGTGGCGCACCCCGACCGCGTCCAGCCGGGCCTCGACGCGGGCGTCCACTCGTATCTGATGGTGCCGCTGCCCGCCCGCGGTGTGGTGCTCGGCGGGGCCGAGTTCATCCGGATGCGCAATCCGGAGCCCTTCACGGTGGCCGATGTCGCGCTCGCCGAAGAGCTGGCGGCCCGCGCCGCGGTCTGCATCGACAACGCGCGCCTCTACCGGCGTGAACGCGACACCGTGCTCACCCTCCAGCGCAGCCTGCTGCCGCAGGAGGTCCACCTCACACCGGGCCTGGAGATCGCCTACCGCTACCTGCCGAGCAGCGTCGTCAGCGAGGTCGGCGGCGACTGGTTCGACGTCGTGCCGCTGTCGTGTGGACGGGTCGCCCTGATCGTCGGCGACGTGATGGGCCACGGCATCCGCGCCGCCGCCACCATGGGCCAGCTGCGCACCGCGGCCCGCACGCTGATCACCTTGGACATGTCCCCGGACCGGGTGCTCCGGCGCCTGGACGAGACGGCGTCGGCGATCGGGGACGGGCAGTTCACGACCTGTGTGTGCGCGGTGTTCGATCCCGTCGACCGCAGCTGCATCATCGCCTGCGCCGGACATCCGCCACCCGTGGTGCAGGACCCGAACGGGTCCACGCGGCTGATCGACCTGCCCCCCGGCGTCCCGCTCGGTGTCGGCGGCGTTGCCTTCGAGAACGTGGAGATCACCCTCCCCGAGGACGGTGTTCTGGTGCTCTACACCGACGGACTGATCGAACGGCGCGACCGGGACCTCGACGAGGGGATGCTGCTGCTCTCGCAGGCCGTGGCCAACCGCGGACCGTCCCTGGAGGCCAGCTGCGACGCCGTGCTCGACGCGCTGTCGGCCAAGGACAGCGAGGATGACATCGCCATCATCATGGCGCGGGCAATGCCGGTACGTGACGACTGGATCGCCATGCTGCCGCTGTCCGGCGACATGGCCGTGGTGGGCGAGGCCCGGAGGTTCACCCGGGCGAGGCTGTGCTCCTGGGGGCTGCAGTCGCTCAGCGAGGTCGCCGAACTGCTGGTCAGTGAGCTCGTCAGCAACGCCCTGCTGCACACCGGAATGCCCACCGAGCTACGGCTCTTCCGCGACCGGGTCCTCACGCTCGAAGTGGCCGACACCGACAACCAGGTACCCCGGGTGCGCCGCGTCTCCGAGGAGGACGAGGGCGGCCGCGGTATGCACCTGGTCAATGAACTCGCCCACCGCTGGGGCAGCCGCGCCACCCGCCACGGCAAGGTGGTCTGGATCGAGTTGGAACTGCCCCTCGGCACCTTCACCCCAGGCGGACCCTGACCTCGGCCGCCGCGGAACGCTGTGGTGAAAGGCTGCGGACCCCGAGATCGACGACCTGTTGGCGAGCGTGGCCGACAAGATCTGGAAGAACAAGCGTGTCCCCGGCCCGGAAGATATCGTGATCACGCGGCCGGCTGCGGCGAGCGGCAGTGACTTGAGCGCGACGACGAGGAACATCGCGCAGTGAAGTCCGTATCGGATTCGAGGCATTGGGGGTGCCGCGGTGGTGTCGAAA
The DNA here is from genome assembly GCF_005860785.2 of Streptomyces sp. So13.3. NCBI lineage: Bacteria > Bacillati > Actinomycetota > Actinomycetes > Kitasatosporales > Streptomycetaceae > Streptomyces > Streptomyces sp. So13.3. Next base: position 382,198 of record NZ_CP048835.1, read on the forward strand.
CGTGTCAACGTCGTGGGAGCGGGGATCGTCGGTCTGAGCATCGCCCACGATCTGGCCCTGCGCGGCCATGCCGTCACGGTGATCGCTGATCAGCGGGCGGAGGAGAGCGTGTCCAGCGTCGCGGCGGCCGTGTGGTTTCCCTACCGGAGCGGGACATCGCCGTCGCTGATGGGCTGGTTGCTCGCGGCCCGCGCGCGGTTCGAGCAGCTTTCCACCGACCGTGCCGCCGGTGTCGATCTCCGGGAAGGCCTCGTGGTCGAGCGACACGTCGGGGAGGACCGCTCATGGACCGATGCGGTCCCCCTCCACCACGAGGCCGCCGCGGACGAGCTGCCCTCCGGCGCGGTGGCGGGGGTGCGGGCGACCGTGCCCGTCATATCCATGCCGCACTACCTTCCGTGGCTGGAGAAGCGCTGCACGGGCCTCGGGGTGACGTTCGTCGAGCGCAAGGTCACGGCCGTCGACGACCTCGCCGGCGATGCCGACCTGGTGGTCGTCGCCGCCGGGATGGGTTCCGGAGCCCTCCTCGACGACGATTCGATGTATCCCGTCCAAGGGCAGATCGTCCGCCTGGCCAACCCGGGAATCACCGAGTGGATCACTGACACCGAGAACCCCGGGGGCCTGACCTACATCGTTCCCCGCCGTGAAGACATCGTCTGCGGCGGCGTGGCGCAGGTCGGCTCATGGGCCACGGAACCCGTGGCCGAGATCGAGCAGGCGATCCTTCGCCGGGTGGTCTCCCTCATGCCCGCGCTGGCCGGGCTGCCCGTTCTCTCGCGCGCCACGGGGCTCCGCCCGGCCCGCGACACCATTCGCCTGGAACACGTCGACGGTTTTCCCGTCCCCGTGATCGCCTGTTACGGCCATGGCGGTGCGGGTGTCACTCTGTCGTGGGGCTGCGCCGAGGCCGTGGCAGACCTCGCCGACCAGATCTGACGTCACCCTGCTCGTGCACCCGCGCTCTGCCGCCGGGGCGGCAGAGCGCGGCCGTCGTCGACCGCCGGGCGGGTGACCGCCAGCCCACGGCGGACGTGTGCGGATACGCTCTGTGACCGTCCGCTCTCATCGCGCGATCTGCCCTTGCAGGCGAAGAGGGCGCGAGTGTTATTCAATGGGTGTGCGTAGGGGATCTCGGGGCTTCACCGCACGAGAGACTCGGGTACGCCTCCGGTCATGTGCCGGGGTCGGCGAGCGAGCTGAGAGAGCCGCATGGACTCCACATCATCCCCCTTGCCCTCGTCGCCGTTCGAGCAGGTCAGCCGTGCCCTGGGGGACTACATTCCGCGGGACGGACCGGCAGCCGCAGCCGATCCCGCCGCCCCGCAGGGCGACCACTCCGATCCTCGGTCACCGAACGGCGACCGCGCGACCACCGGCCAGGAGCAGATCCTCGGCGCCGTCAATCTGGACCGGGAACTGAGAATCACTCGCTGCAACCTGGACGCCCCCGCCTTCGATGGGCTGGGGGTCACCGTCGGAGCGGCGTTCGCCGATCTGCTGCCTCCCGGCGACATCCCGACGGTCATCCGGCGGTTGCGGCAGGTCATCGAGACAGGGGAGGCGCACGTCGCCCGGGTCCAGCGTCTGCGGCGGGACGACGGGTCGGAGCTGGTGGTATCCATGAGCATCCTGCCCGCCGCGGCGCCCCAGGAGGGCCTGACCGTCTCCCTGATCGCCATGGCCAAGAGGTTGCATCTGTACGCTTCCGAGACCGCCATCGGGACGTCGCTGGACATCGGTGAGACGGCGCAGTCCCTGGCCCAGTCGTTGCTGGTCTGGGGAGACGTGGCCGCCGTCGACCTCGATTACGCCGTGTGGACGGGCGAGGCCGTCACCGAGCAGGCTCAGGGGCGCATCCGGCTGCGGCGGGCTGCTCTTATGCCGGACAGGGCCTGGCCCGAGGGCTATCTGACGCCCGGCGACAACCTTCCCAACGAGGCGAGCCGTCTGCTGTCCCTCGCGGTCACGCGTGACGACGTCGCGCAGGCCCTCGTCATTCCCGATCGGGAGGCGATCGAGCGGGTGCTCGGCGATCCGCGACTGGTGCGTGCTCTGGTCCCCGTCGACCGGCCGGCGAGTGTGGCCTGCATACCGCTGGTCCTGGAAGGCTCCGATGGCGCACCGCCCATCGTGCTGGGCGTGGCGGAGGTCTGGCGGCGGCCGGACCGCCCCTTCCACGACAGCGAGTTGCTGGATCTGCAGGAGCTGGTGGCCAGGACCGCCCACCATGTCGATCTGGCCCGCCAGCACCAGCGCGAGCACGCTCAGGTACTGGCGCTGCAGCGCCGGCTGCTGCCGCGCGCCGGCAGCGACACCATCGAGGTCGCCAGCGTCTACCAGCCCACCACCCCCGACAGCGCGGGCGTCGGCGGTGACTGGGTGAACAGCTTTCCCCTGCCGGACGGCCGTACCGCACTCGTGGTCGGCGATGTCGTCGGGCACGGTCTGGGGGCCGCGGCAGCCATGGGCCAGTTGAGCATGGAGGCCCGGGCGCTGCTGTCGGCGGGGCTGGCGCCCGATGAGGTGCTGGCGCATCTGGACGAGACCGTCACGCTCCTGGACGACGCGGACGCCGGCCTGGCGGCCGGCTACAGCGCGCTCGGGTCGACCTGCTGCATCGCGGTCTACGATCCGGTCGGCCATCAGGTGGTCACGTCCAGCGCGGGCCATCTCCCGCCGATCCTCGTCCTCCCCGACGGGTCCGCCAGGACTCTCGCGACGCACCCCCATCCTGGCCTGGGTACCGCCTTCGCCTTGCGGGAGCCGTTCGATGTGCACACCTTCGCCGCTCCCCCCGGGTCCTTGCTCGCGCTCTACACCGACGGTCTGGTGGAGGATCCGGCGGTCTCGATCGACGAGGGCATCGACCGGCTGACGGACGCGGTGAGCAAGGTGCATCCCTGGGACGACCTGCAGCAGGTCGCGAGGAGCCTGGTCGTCGAGTTCGCCTCGCGAAGCCGCCTGCGCGACGACGTGACCTTGTTGCTCGCCCGCATGGCCGGGCGTCGTAAACGGGACACCGCGGCCTGGCGTCTGCCGGCGCGCGACGACGCCGCCGCCCGGGCCCGCACGCTGGCCTCTGCCGTCCTACGGCAATGGCACGCCAAGAGCGCCCCGCGCGACAGCGCGCTGCTGGTGATCAGCGAGCTGGTCACCAACGCCGTCCGCTTCGCCACCGGTCCCATCACGGTGCGGCTGATCAAGACCGGTCACAGCCTGCTGTGTGAGGTCGGTGACACCAGCAACGGCCGGCCGCGGCTGGGCCGCGGTGGCCTGCTCGACGACAGCGGGCGCGGCCTGCGCGTCGTCCACAAGCTCACCACCCGCTGGGGGGTGCGGTGGACCGACACCGGCAAGGTCGTCTGGGCGGAACTCGCGAGGTAGCACCACCGGGGGGTCAGTACACCTAGAGCCACTCCGCCTCGACGGCCGTGGCCGTGAGTCCGGGCGCCGCCGCGAAGAGCACGGTACGGCTTCCCGCGCTCTGGCCGGCGTCGTGCGCGCGTCGCAGGATGTCGAACACGGCCGCACCGCCGCGGTTGCCGCTGGTGTAGCTGTCGCGGCTGTAGGCCAGGACGTCGGTCGGCCACCCGTCGGGCATCGTCTGTTCCATGTACTCCAGCACGCGGGTCCCGCCGGGGTGCGCGAGCAGGAGATCGGGATGCCAGGGGTTGGCGTCGTCCTGGTGACGGAGGCGCAGCCACTCCCACATCGCGACGACCGTGTCCTGTACGGCGCGCGGCCCGCGCCGGTCCATGACGAAGTGCGTGCCGTCGGCACGGGTGTCCAGCCGGTGCAGGTCCCGGGTGCCGGGCAGGGTGTGGTGCCAGGCCGCGTCCAGCCGCAGCACCGACTGCGGCCTGGGGCGGCCGGTGACCACCGCGGCGACGGCGGTGTCCGCGAACAGCAGCCGGACGATCAAGGACTCCAGGGTGTCGTCCGCGGGCTGGTAGGTGGTGCTCAGCGCCTCCGATATCACGACCAGAACCACCCGGTCGGGGTCCGCGGCCACCAGGTCGGCCGCCAGCGCGAGGGAGCGGGTCCCCGCGATGCACGCCCACTGCGTGGCCGGGAGGAGAAGCGCGTCATCGCGTAGCGACAGCCGGTCGGCCACCGCTATGTCCAGTCCCGGCAGAGCCGGGGTGGTCGAGTGGCTGGTGATCAGGCAGTCGACGTCGGCGGCGTCCAGCCCTGCGATCTGCAGTGCCCCGCGCGCTGCCCGCTCCCCGTACGCCTGCACGGCTTCCCAGGCGGGCGCGGTGCGCTCCTGCACGGTCTGCGGCGCCGGTATCGCCTCGAGCGCGCTGATCGCGCGGTCCACTTCCTGCTCGCTGAATCCGTCGCGGATCAGTGCCTGCCGGGCCGGTGCGACGCCCGGGGTCCGCAGGCCGCTCCCGGCGCTGGACGCGACGGCGGTGGCCAACGGCACCATCCACCCGCGGGAAGCGATGCCGGTACTGGCCGCGATGCCGTCGATCCGCGGCAGCCACGGCGCGTGCTGATGCCGGTCACGTACTTCCGCCAGGATCTGGCTGGTCTCCACGGCATGCTCGCCGTGTATCACCGCGGGAGGGCACAGATAAGCGGTCACAGTACGCACCTTTCTACGCAGGATGATCGAATGCCACGGAGCATATGAAATGAGTCACTTCATCACTTCATGTCCAAGTGAGTACTTTTGCACTCCACTTCAGGAGTTATCTACCTTTTTCGGGCAGATCGGCCTGTGAGAAACGTCTCTGTGGTCCACGCCACTCCGAGAACTCCAAGATCGCCCGAGTGCACAGGCCGACGACGCCGTCTCTCGCCGGCCACCTCGGCAGGGGCAGGTTCACGGACGTCGGCGGCGTCCCGGTGGGCCCATTCGGCAGCCGCAGCAGCCTTGTTGCCGCAGGAGAGCGACGATCCCGCCGCGCCGCACTGCGATGCGCCGCCTGACATCCGTATACCCCTCAAGGGGTGACGAAGCGTCAGCACTCCCCGGCCGTGCGGGCGGACGCATGAAGTCCTTGCCCTCGGGTCCGGACCGCTGCCACGGAGTGGTGCCGCGCTTCAAGAACCGGAGTTCCGTTTCATCCGTCGACACCAATCGTGCAGCTCGAAGGGGGCCTACTCTCCGGATCCGACCCTCATCCCCTTGCCCGGAAAGGCCGCTGATGTTCGAGGAGCTGCACCGTCGCGCTGTCGTCGCCGACGCCCACAACGATCTGTTGACGGCAGTCGCCGCCCGGCCCCCGAAGCGCTGGGGATCCTTCTTCAGGGAGCGCTGGCTGCCGCAGCTGCAAGCGGGAGGAATCGACCTGCAGGTACTGCCCGTGTTCATCGACGCGCCGTACCAACCTGAGGGTGCGCTGCGGCAGACGCTGCGGATGATCGAGTGTGTCCACGTCCGGGCCGAGGAGAACGCCGATCAGGTCGCGCTGTGCCTCACCGGCGCGGACATCGACGCCGCCCTTGTCCAGGACAAGCTCGCTCTGGTGCTCGCGCTCGAGAGCGCCCCCGGCGTCGGCGCCTCCACCGAGCTCTTTTCGACCTTGCACCGCCTCGGCGTGCGCATCGCCTCCATCGCCCACTGGGGCCGCACCCCGCTCGCCGACGGCAGCCGCGAGGACGCCACGGGCAGCCGCCTCACCGCTCCCGGGTCGCCACGCCGGATCTCGACCGACAGGTCCCGGAGCGTCAAACTCTTGCGCACATCCATTCGCCGATATTGAGGGCCGCGGCGCGTGCGCTGTTCGTCCGGGACGGCGAGTGTTCAGCCCCGCGTTCGTCCGGACGAACGAACGTCGGCGCGACCCGTGTGCAGGTAGCGTGCCCGCCCCTCGCCGTCGTCGCCCAGGAACGCCACCGGTCCATGGCCGGGCTCGACGGGGAGGAGGGAATCGCCGCGCCAGGCGACCAATTCCGTGCGGTAACTCTCGTCACCGAGCTCCGCCGTGATGCCGAGGGGCACATGCTCGAGCCAGAGCCTGCCCTGCTCGTCCTCACCCACCCTGGTCTCGCCCGTGCTCGACAGATAGGTGCCGACGCAGCGCCGCGCGTTCAGGCGGACTGCCGGGTCCGGGACCGGGTCCCCGGGCAGCTCCAGGATGCGGCCGAGGATCTCCTTCCGCAGCGGCTTGGGGTCACCGCCGTTGGTGAAGATCGCCACTGCCAGGTCGCGGCCGGGCACGACGCGCAGGACCGCCGACTGGCCGATGGTGTTGCCGTCATGACCGAAGACCAGGCCGCCCGGTAGGCCGTAGAGCTCCCAGCCCAGGCCCCAGGCCGTGCCCCAGCCGATGTCCGGCAGCGCGACCTGCGGCTGCCGCATGGCCTGTAGGTCGTCCTCCGCGAGGTGCGTCCGGGCGAAGGCCAGCAGATCGCGGGGAGTCATCGCGAGCATCGACCCCGCCGGCGCGTTCGAGCGGGCCATCGCCCAGACCGCGGACGGCTTCCCGTCGAGATGGCCCACCACCGCGCGGTGGACGATCGCTTCGTACGGGTCGTTCGCCGCGTGCGTCATGCCCAGCGGCGTGAACAGGTGATCACGCATGCACGCGTCGAAGGGCTTGCCCCGCACGACCTCGACGATGCGTCCCAGCACGCAGTAGCCCGCGTTGTTGCAGGAGAACATCATGCCGGGCTCGAAGTTCTGCGGCACCTCGTCCAGCAGGTCCACGTACGTGGCCAGGCAGTCGTCGCCCTTGCCGGTGTCGGTGAAGACATCCCCTTCGAAACCGGAGGTGTGGCACAGCAGTTGCCGCACGGTTGCCTCCCGGAACCCGGGAAGGTAGGTCCGCACCGGAGCGTCGAGAGCTACTCTGCCTTCGCCGACCAGCTGCATCACCAACGTCGCGGTGAGCACTTTGGTGATCGACCCGATCTGGAACACCGAGTCGACCGTCGCCTCCACCCCCGTCGCGGTACTCAGTACCCCGGCGGCCACTTCGACCGTCTTCGCGCCCGCGCCGATGGCCACGGCAGCCCCTGGCACACCGTGCTCGGCCAACAGCTGCGGCAGCCGCTCCCGCAGCCAACTCCCGATGTCGTGCAATTCGTCCATTCGCCCAAAGTAGACCCCGGGAATCAGCCCCGGTTCGTCCACGGCGACCATCGTTCTCGCCTGGTTTCGTGGAAACGACCAGGCCCGGCACCCTCAGTGATCATGCCGTGATTGTGAAGCTGAGCTGTGGACCCGCATAAGAAACCATCGATGGACCGATGGGCAGGGCGGACGGCAAGGTTTGGGGTCTCCGCCGTGCTCGCGGCGGATGCGCGTCGTACCGATTCCGAGGGGCTCCGCCGTGAAGGCACTGGTCAAGGCGAAGGCAGAACCGGGTCTGTGGCTGATGGACGTGCCGGAGCCCGAAGTCGGACCCGGCGAAGTGCTCATCAAGGTGCTCCGCACCGGTATCTGCGGCACCGACCTGCACATCCGCGACTACGACGGCTGGGCGCAGCAGGCCGTGCGGACCCCGCTGGTGCTGGGCCACGAGTTCGTCGGCGAGATCGTGGAAGTCGCCGCCGGCGTCGCCGACTTGGCCCCGGGCGACCTGGTCAGCGGTGAAGGCCACCTCATCTGCGGAAAGTGCCGCAACTGCCTGGCCGGACGGCGGCACCTGTGTCGCAGCACGGTGGGCCTGGGCATCGGGCGCGACGGGGCGTTCGCCGAGTACGTGACGCTGCCGGCAACCAATGTGTGGGTGCACCGGGTACCGGTGGACCTGGACGTCGCGGCGATCTTCGACCCCTTCGGCAACGCCGTTCACACCGCGCTGTCGTTCCCGCTCGTGGGCGAGGACGTACTCATCACCGGGGCCGGGCCCATCGGCATCATGGCCGCAGCGGTCGCCCGGCACGCCGGAGCCCGACAGGTGATGATCACCGACGTCAGCCCGTTCCGGCTGGAGCTGGCCGAGAAGGTCGGCGTGAGCCTGGCTCTGGACGTCAGCAGCTCCACCATCGCGGACGGGCAGCGCAGGCTCGGTTTGCGCGAGGGCTTCGACGTCGGGCTGGAGATGTCGGGACGGCCCGAGGCGCTGCGCGACATGATCGCCAACATGACCCACGGCGGACGGATCGCCATGCTGGGCCTGCCGGCCGAGGAGTTCCCGGTCGACTTCGCCCGGATCGTCACCTCGATGATCACCCTCAAGGGCATCTACGGCCGGGAGATGTTCGAGACCTGGTACGCCATGTCGGTGCTGCTGGAAGGCGGGCTCGACCTGAGCCCGGTGATCACCGGCCGCTACTCGTACAAGGACTTCGACGCCGCTTTCGACGACGCCGCCGGGGGCCGCTGCGGCAAGGTCATCCTCGACTGGACCGCCTAGCTCCCGCTCCAGCGGCCTCCGCCGGAACCAGCCCGCGCACCATCAGACCTCCGCAGGAACAAGGAGAGACCCCATCATGCTCGACGCCGTCCGCGAGGACCTCCGTGCCACCCTCGATGAGATCCGCTCGGCCGGGCTGCACAAGCCCGAGCGGGTCATCGGCACCCCGCAGAGCGCCTCGGTCGACGTCACCGCGGGCGGACGCCCCGGGGAGGTGCTGAACTTCTGCGCCAACAACTACCTGGGCCTCGCCGACAACCCCGAGGTCGTGGCCGCCGCCAAGTCGGCACTCGACCGCTGGGGCTACGGCATGGCCTCGGTGCGCTTCATCTGCGGAACGCAGGAGGTGCACAAGGAGCTGGAGGCCCGCCTGTCGCGCTTCCTCGGCATGGAGGACACCATCCTCTACAGCTCCTGCTTCGACGCCAACGGAGGCGTGTTCGAAACGCTGCTGGACGAACGCGACGCGGTGATCTCGGACGCGCTGAACCACGCCAGCATCATCGACGGCATCCGGCTGTCCAAGGCACGCCGCTTCCGCTACGCCAACCGCGACATGGCTGACCTGGAGCAGCGGCTGAAGGAGGCCGCCGGAGCACGGCGCACGCTCGTCGTCACCGACGGCGTGTTCTCGATGGACGGCTATGTGGCCCCGCTGGAGGAGATCTGCGATCTGGCGGAGCGCTACGGCGCGATGGTCATGGTCGACGACTCGCACGCGGTGGGCTTCGTCGGCCCTGGCGGGCGCGGCACCCCGGAGCTGCATGGCGTGATGGACCGGGTCGACATCGTCACCGGGACGCTGGGCAAGGCGCTCGGCGGCGCGTCCGGCGGCTACGTGGCGGCCCGGGCGGAGATCGTGGAGCTGCTGCGGCAGCGCTCCCGCCCCTACCTGTTCTCCAACTCGCTGGCCCCGGTGATCGCGGCCGCCTCCATCAAGGTCCTGGACCTGCTGGAGGACGACACCACCGGCGAGGGCGCCGCGCTGCGGGCCCGCCTCTACGCCAACACGGAACTGTTCCGGCGACGGATGACCGAGGAGGGCTTCGAGATCCTGCCGGGCGACCACCCGATCGCCCCGGTGATGATCGGCGACGCCGAGCAGGCCGGACGCATCGCCGACCAGCTCCTGGAGCACGGCATCTACGCGGTGGGGTTCTCCTACCCGGTGGTCCCGCACGGCAAGGCCCGGATCCGGGTCCAGCTGTCCGCGGCCCACTCGGCGCCGGACGTGGAGCGCGCGGTGGCCGCCTTCTCGGCCGCGCGAGCGGCACTGGCAGAATGACCGGGTGATCGACACCCGCAGACTGCGCACGTTGCGGGCCGTGGCGGACCACAGGACGCTGACCGCCGCGGCTGCCGCGCTGTATCTGACTCCCTCCGCTGTCTCGCAGCAGCTGGCCGCCCTCGAACAGGAGGTCGGTCACCAGCTGCTGGTCCGCGACGGCCGCGGGGTCCGGCTGACGGCGGCGGGGGAGATCCTGGCCGCGCACGGCAACACCGTGCTGGCCCAGCTGGAGCGGGCCGAGGCCGAGCTCGCCGCCTACGCGGCAGGGCACGCCGGCGAGGTGACGGTGGCGTCCTTCGCCACCGGGATCGCCACCGTGGTCGCCCCGGCGATGACGGAGTTGGGCACCAGCCATCCCGGCATCAGGCTCCGGGTGCGCGACGCCGAGGGCGACGCCAGCCTGACCATGGTGCTGGACGGGCACGCCGACCTGGCCGTGGCGGTCGAGTACCGGGGCGCGCCACGCGAGGACGACGAGCGGCTGTCGAGGGTCCCGCTCTACGCGGAGCCCTTCGACGCGGTCCTGCCGCGAAGCCACCGGCTCGCCGACAGTGCCAGTGTCAGGGTCGCCGATCTCGCGGAGGAACCGTGGATCGGCCCCTACCCCGGCAACCCCTGCCATGAGGTGGTCATGCTGGCCTGCGAATTCGCCGGCTTCCAGCCCCGCGTGACGCACTCCTCGGACGATTTCAGGGCCGTTGCCGCCCTTGCCGGGGCCGGAGCGGGGGTGGCTCTGGTGCCGCGCTCCGCGCTGCGCGGAGTGGATCTGCCGGAGGTTGTGGTGCTACCGGTCGCCGGGGATCCACCCACCCGCCGGGTGTTCGCGGCGGTCCGGCGCGGAGCGGAGCAGCACCCGCTCGTCCGACCCGTGCTGGATGCCCTGGCCATGGCTGCCGACCGCGCCCGGCCACGGGAGGACCCGGCTGAACTACTCGGCCTCAACGGGTGATGTCCGCCGCGGCAACCGCCTCGACGACCGGTCGTCACAGCACTGGGCATTCACCTGTTCCCTTGGAAATCGCAGCACGCTTGTCGGAGGTTTGACCATGCCGTACACCCGTGCGCGACGTGCCGTTCTCGGCGGACTCGCCGTGCTCACCGTCCTCCCGCTGGCAGCTTGCGGCTCTGGCGATACCCCGGCTTCACCGGCTCCGTCCACCACGGCTTCCCGGCCGGATCCGGCCGGGAAGCCGTCCGCCGGCGATTTCCAGCGGCTCGAGCGCACATACGATGCACGACTGGGGATCTACGCGGTGAACACCGGCAACGGGAGGGAAGTGGCCTACCGGGATACGGAACGGTTCGCCTATGCCTCCACGTTCAAGGCGTTCGCCGCCGCTGCCGTCCTGCGCAAGTACTCCCTGAACGGCATGGGCAAGGTGGTCAAGTACTCCCGGGCCGACCTGCTGAGCAACTCTCCGGTCACCGCGAAGCACGTCGAGACCGGGATGACTCTGCGTGAGCTGTGTGACGCCGCCGTCCGCTACAGCGACAACACCGCGGCCAACCTTCTGTTCGCTGCGCTCGGTGGGCCGAAGGGCCTGGCGGCCGCTCTCGCCGAGGCAGGCGACACTGCAACCCGGGTGGAGCGCCGCGAGCCGGAACTCAACGAATGGACCCCCGGCGCCACACGGGACACCACCACACCCCGCGCATGGGCCGCCAACCTGCGGGCCTTCGTCCTCGGAGACGCGCTCGGCAAGGACGAGCGCGCACAGCTCGCGCAGTGGCTGCGGACCAACACCACCGGCGACGAGCTCATCAGGGCCGGCGTCCCCAAAGGCTGGACAGTCGGTGACAAGACCGGCGGAGGCGGTGTCTACGCCGTCCGCAACGACATCGCCGTGGTGTGGCCCCCCAACGCCGCGCCCATCGTCATGGCGATCATGACCAATCGCGGCACAGCAGACGCCCCCTATGACAACAAGCTCATCGCGGAAGCGGCGTCCGTGGTCGTCCGGACCCTGTCCTAGTGCGCTGCGTCCGAAATCCGTCGGCCCTGTCGGCCCGGACGAACTACGCGATGGGGAAATCAAAATAGGTGTCGGGATAAGGTTCGTCCTGGAGAGTGTAATGCCACCACTCGTAATCGTAGGCGCTGAAACCGCTGGCCTCCATGATGGAGAGAAGGTTCTGACGGTTTCTCGCTTCGACGTGTCCGATCTCTTTTGCTCCATGATGTGAGATGTCGTCCATCAAGTCATGGTCGCCGCCCATGGGAGCGAGTTCACCGGTGGACAAGTCGTAGAGGGTGAGGTCAACGGTGCTGCCCCGGCTGTGGCCCGACTTCGCGGCCACATATCCCCTCTCGAACATCTCGGCCCTGCCGATGTTCGGATAGTGTCGTGACTTCGTCCGGCCGTCCTCCGGAAGCTTCGACCAGCGCAGAAAGCAGTCGACGGCGCGCTGGGGGCGATAACCGTCCCAGAGAAGCAGACCGAACCCAAGGGATTGGGCCTTCTCCCGCGCTCGTTCCAGGGCTGCGCACAAATCCCTCGTACCGACAACTCGATTTGCCATATACCCGTCCACCGGTTTACCGGTGAAGTTCTCCCACGTGGCGTACTTGGCGTCCCAGCGTATTCCGGACGCAAGCTCGTCCACAAAGACGAAGTCAGCCTTCATCGCCTTTTTCCCGCCAATGCCAGAGACACCGTCCGGTCGATCACCTCGGAAAGTGGCAACCCTGCGGCCGCCATCATTCTCGGATAGCGACTGTACGAGGTCAGGCCTGGCAAGGTGTTGACCTCGTTGAGGACCACTTCTCCATCGTCCTTGAGGAACATGTCCACCCGCGACAGTCCCCTGCATCCCAAGGCGCGGTATACGGCCTTTGCCGTCTCCTGAACGAGCAATCGTGACTCTTCCGGGATGGCGGCGGGAACGATGACCGCTGAGTTGTCGGAACCGGTCTCCGGCTGGTCCTCCTGATGGATCCTGAAGAAGCCGTGGGAGAGAGCGATTTGATCCACCTCGCCCGCGACCAGATCCTGATCGTTCCCCAGGATGGCGCATCCGATCTCGCTGCCGACGACAGCCTCTTCGATCAAGACCTTCGAGTCGTACTGCCGTGCGACGTCCACCGCACTCAGGAGTTCTCCTTCCCGGGATACCTTGGTGACGCCGAAGGACGACCCCGAACGGGCCGGCTTCACGAAGACCGGATAGGTGAGCCGGCCGGGATCGATCTTTTCGTCCGCCGTGATGGTCCAGAAGTTCGGCGTGGCGATTCCCGCGCTTCCGGCGACGATGTAGGCAAGGGATTTGTCCATGCACAGAACAGAACTCTGGACGTCGCAGCCGACGTAGGGGATGCCGGAGAGCTCCAGCAGACCCTGCATCGCGCCATCTTCGCCGAGTGTGCCATGCAGAACGGGCAACACGACGTCCAGGCGGATCGTCTCGTATCGCCCCTGCTCCTGGACCAGCAGTCCGTGCACGCTGCTGTCCGGTGACAGCACAGCAGGGCGGCAGTTGCCGTTCTCCCAATCCGCGTCGGGCCCGTCACCGAGCTTCCAGGCACCGCTCTTCGTGATCCCGATGTAGAAGGGCTCATACTTTTCGATATCGAGGTGTCGTGCCACCTCTCGCGCGGACTTGACGGAGATGGGGTGCTCTTCGGACCGTCCCCCGAAGATGATTCCGACCTTCAACCTAGCCATGCTGATTCCTTCTTTCGAATGCCAGACAGTTGGTGAGGGAGTTTTCCACCGTGTCGCTCAGGGCGTGGTCCGTGTAGTAGGCGGTGTGCGGACTGATGACCACATTCGGCAGCTCTTGCAGCCGCAATAGCGGTTTGCTCTCCATGGGTCTGTCCCGGCGGTCGGCGTAGAATATTCCTTCCTCTCCTTCGAGGACATCCAACGCCGCACCGCCCAACCTGCCGCTTTCCAATGCCTGCACAAGGGCCTCGGTATCGATCAGCGCACCACGCCCGGTGTTGACAATCAGCGCACCGTGCTTCATCAGCTCCATACGCTGCCGATTCAGCAGATGGTGCGTATCCGCGTTGAGCGGTGCATGGAGTGTGACCACATCGCTCCGCCGCAGCAATTCATCGAGCGGAACGTAGTCGGCAACGGCCGTGGGACGATTGTCATGGGCAAGGATTCGGCCGCCGAAACCCCGTAGTCTGTCCATGACCGCTGCGCCGATGCGGCCGGTGCCGATCACCCCGACGGTCAGATCACGTAGCTCTTTCCCGCGCACGTCACTCAATCGGTAGTCGTGCAGGTCCGAGCGGCGGATGATGGATTTCATGTCCCGAAGTGCCATCAGCATCAACATCAACGTGTAGTCGGCCACACTGTCTGCCGAGTAGCTGACGTTTTCCACTGAAATGCCGATGCTGTCCGCGTACTCCACATCGATATGGTTGCAGCCGATGCTCCGCGTGGAGAGGTACGTCACGCCGGCTTGGCCAAGCGCGAGAAGAGTGGCGTTGGTGACCTGAGTCTTGTGGCCGACGCTGATGCATCGGCATCCGGATGCCAGTTCACTATTGGCTTCGGACACCGGTGCGTCCGTGATGGTCAGCGTTACGCCGAAGCGCGGCGCCAGCTCTCGGAACAGAACGGCCTCATCCGGGCCACACCCGTAAATGGTGATGTGGGCCGGTTCGCTGTGGGTCATGCCTCCAGTCAAGGCAGTGTGACGTTGCCGGAACGTATGGGGTTTTCGATATGCCGGCGATACACCACCCGGCCTTCAATGAAGGAATGCCCTTCGACGAAACAGCCTCCCGCAGCCTCTGCCCTGCCGGCCTGCTCCCGCTCGGCGGCCCCCGCGCCGCGCGGTCATGATCCCGCTCAGCCTCGGCGAGATCGCCGAGGTCGTCGGCGGGAGGGTCCAGGGCGACAGCTCCGTGACGGTGACCGCGCCGGCCGTGCTCGACGGCCGGCAGGTCGAGCCGGGCGGCCTCTTCGTCGCCTTCACCGGCGAGCACGTCGAGCGCGGGCGGCGGTGCCGGCCGACAACGACGCGGCCGTCCACTGGCTGCGCGGCCACGTCGTCGCCGGCGATGTGGTGCTCATCAAGGCCTCCCGCGGGGCGCACCTCGACATGGTCGCCGCCGCGCTCGCCTGAGATGCGGACTCATCGCCCGCGCCTCATATAGAGATCGAAAGCCCGGTAGACCATCGGCCGTAGCGGCAGGTCCCACTCGCCGACGTATCTCACCGCCTGACCGCCGGTGCCGACCTTGAACTGGATCAGTCCGACGTGCGGGTCGTCGGCGTCGAGGGTGGGGGTGACGCCGCGCAGGTCGTAGACGTCGCATCCGGCCGCCAGCGCGTCGCGGATCATCGCCCACTGGCAGGCGTTGGAGCCGCGGACCTCGCGCTTCCCGGTGGAGGAGGCGCCGTAGGAGTACCAGGCGCGGGCGCCTACGCGGACCAGGATGGCGGCGGCGACCGGATCGCCCTGGTGGTGCGCCAGATAGAGCTTGATCCGCTCGGGGTCCTCGGCGCTCAGCGCCGCGAACATGGTCTCGAAGTAGCGCAGCGGCCGGGGCCTGAAGCGGTCGCGCTCAGCGGTGTGGATGTAGAGGTCGTGAAATGCTTTCAGGTCCTCACCGACCGTGACCTCGACTCCCTCCTTGGCCGCTTTCTTGATGTTGCGGCGCCACTGCTGGTTCATGCCCCTGAGCACGTCGCCCTCGGTCCTGCCGGCCAGCGGAACCTCGTACTTGAACTGCGGATGCCCGACCCCGAACCCGTCCTCCGGGCTCTGCGGCAGCCAGCCGGCATCCCTGAGCCGGCTGGTCACGTGGGCGCCGACCTGGCCATCCCCCTGACTCCGCAGCTCGGTCAGCCGCTGGACGCCCGGGTCGGCGATACCCTCCTTGATCTGGGCCGCGCTCCAGGAGTCCGTGCACACCGGCGGGCCGAGCCGGATCGCGAACGCGCCGTGCGCCTTGAGGTACGCCGCCAGCGGGTCGAGCCACGCGTCGATGTCGCCGGCCCAGTCGATGACCGGGCCCTCGGGCAGATAGGCCAGCGTGAAGCGCTCGAACCGCGGCACCGGTCGGTGCAGGACGAGCCCGGCACCGACCAGCCGCCGACCGTCGAACCAGCCGAGGGACTCGCTGCGCCACTCGGTCTTGACGCGGCCCCATGCCGGGGTCTGCAGGAAGCTGACCGACCGCTGGGCCCGCACGAACTCCAGGTGCTCGGCCGCGCTGATCGGCCCGACGGTCGGCCTCACGCCCGCCCCCTGCCGGTCGACCAGCTGATGCCGGCCGCCACCGGCAGGTGGTCACTGCCGGTGGCCGGCAGTGACCACGAACTTCTCGGCTGGACACCGCGGACCAGGATCTGGTCGATCCGCGCCACCGGGAAGTTCGCCGGCCAGCTGAAGCCGAAGCCGTCCCCGGCCGCGTCCTGGACCGAGCGCAGCTGCGAGGTGATGCCGGCGAACGCTCGGTCGTCGATGGTGCCGTTCAAGTCGCCGAGCAGCACCACCCGCTCGTTCCGCTCGGCGGCGATGGCCTTGCCGAGTGCCTGCGCGCCTCTGTCCCGCGAGCCTGTCCAAAAGCCCGCCCTGGGATTCACCCGCACGGACCCCAGGTGGGCCACGTACACCGCCAACGGCCCGTGGTCGGTGCTCACCGTGGTGCGCAGCGCCCGGTTGTAGGCCATCTTGACCTCCATCGGCTTGGTGTCCCCCAGCGGACCGTAGTCCGTCTCGATGTCGACCGGCCGGGTGTCGGACAGTGGCAGCTTGCTCCACAGTCCGACCGTTCCCCGCACCGTGTGGTGGGGGTACGGCTTCGCCAGTTCCTTCTCGTACGTGTTCAGGGCCTGCGGTGTGAACTCCTCCAGTGCCAGCAGGTCCGCACCGGAGGCGGCCAGGTCGCGGGCGGTGCCGGCCGGGTCGGGGTTGTCGGCGCCGACGTTGTGGCTCACCACGGTGAGGTCACTGCCGTCGTGGGACTTGTCGACCAGCATCCCGCCGAAGAGGGTCAGCCACACCGTCACCGGCAGCAGCAGCGCGACCACCGCAGAGGCGGAGCGGCGCCACAGCGCACCGGCCAGCAGCAGCGGGATGAACCCGCCGAACCATGGCAGGAAGGTCTCCACCAGGCTGCCGAGTCCCACGGTCCGATTCGGGATCTTCGCGTGCAGCAGCATGAGCAGGCCGAGGAGCAGCGCCAGTGCCGCGAGCACCAGGCCGCGCTTCCAGAACCCCGCCCGGAAGCCGAATGGGGCATCCCCTGCTCGAGCCCAACGGAGAACTCGGGGAAGGATCGCCCGGCGAACGCCCGCGCGCCAGGTCCCGCCCGTGCCGGCCGCCGGAACACCCGTTCCGGTACCTGTCGCGCGGGTATCCCCCGGGCTGTCCTGCGCTGTCTCCGCTGTTGGTGGGGTTCGGCTCATACCGCCAGTCAAGGCGGCGCGGTGTTGCCCGCACGTATGCGGATTTCGATACGCCGACGATATGCGCCGACCCGTAGCCTGAAGAACATGCGTGTGCTGATCGTCGAGGACGAGCCCTACCTGGCAGAAGCCATCCGCGATGGTCTACGCCTGGAAGCGATCGCCGCCGACATCGCGGGGGACGGCGACACCGCTCAGGAGCTGCTGGGCATCAACACCTACGACATCGCCGTCCTCGACCGCGACATCCCCGGACCGTCCGGCGACGAGATCGCCAAACGCATCGTCGCCTCCGGCAGCGGCATGCCGATCCTGATGCTCACCGCCGCCGACCGTCTCGACGACAAGGCCTCCGGCTTCGGACTCGGCGCCGACGACTACCTCACGAAACCGTTCGAACTACAGGAACTCGTGCTCAGGCTCAGAGCACTCGACCGCAGGCGTGCGCACACCAGGCCTCCCGTACGAGAGATCTCAGGTTTGCGCCTGGATCCGTTCCGCCGCGAGATCTACCGCGACGACCGCTACGTCGCGCTCACCCGCAAGCAATTCGCCGTGCTCGAAGTCCTCGTCGCCGCCGAAGGCGGTGTCGTCAGCGCCGAGGATCTCCTGGAACGCGCGTGGGACGAGAACGCGGACCCGTTCACCAACGCCGTACGCATCACGGTCTCGGCCCTGCGCAAACGCCTCGGCGAACCCTGGATCATCACCACCGTGCCAGGCGTCGGCTACCGCATCGACACGCAACCCGGGGCCGTCCACGGAGGAGAAGACCGTGGATAGGGCACCTGGGATGAGCGTTCGCCTCAAACTCACCCTCAGCTACGCCGGATTCCTCATGGTGGCCGGTGCCTTGCTGCTCGCGGCCGTGTGGGTTTTCCTCCTCCGTTATGTCCCGGACCGTGCGATGCTCATCAACCCTGATGACAAGCCCACGCATGGTGTCTTTCCCATCCGGTCCGGCCTCCTTAACGTCTTCGCGCCGAGAGCGGCCGCAGTACTGGCGATCCTGCTGGTGTTCGGCCTCGTAGGAGGGTGGATCCTCGCCGGCCACATGCTCGCCCCCCTGACCCGCATCACACACGCCACCCGCATGGCCACGAACGGATCACTTTCTCACCGGATCCGGCTACCGGGCAGCAAGGACGAGTTCCGCGAACTCGCCGACGCCTTCGACGCCATGCTCGCGCGTCTCGAAGAGCACAACGCCGAACAGCAGAGATTCGCAGCCAACGCCTCCCACGAGTTGCGCACCCCGCTGGCGATCTCGAAGGCACTGCTCGACGTGGCCCGCACCGATCCGAACCACGACACCGGTGAACTCGTCGACCGCCTCCACGCCGTCAACACCCGAGCCATCGACCTCACCGAGGCACTGCTCCTGCTCAGCCGCGCCGGTCAGAGGTCCTTCACCCGAGAACCGGTCGACCTGTCCCTCATGGCGGAAGGAGCCACCGAGACACTCCTCCCCCTCGCGGAGAAGCATGGCGTCACCCTCGAAACCAGCGGCGACGTCGCCCCGGCGAACGGATCGCCGGCACTCCTGCTGCAGCTGACCACGAACCTCGTACAGAACGCGATCGTCCACAACCTGCCGGAACACGGCAGCGTATGGGTCCACACCAGCGTCGGCCCCAACACCGTGGTACTCACCGTCGAAAACACCGGCGAGCAGCTCTCGCCGCACCTGGTCTCGACGTTCACCGAACCCTTCCAGCGCGGTACTGAGCGCATCCACACCGCCCGGACAGGCGTCGGTCTGGGCCTGGCCATCGTCAAAACCATCACCCAGGCACACGACGGAACCCTCACCCTCACCCCGCGCTCTGCCGGCGGGATCCGCATCACTGTGGAACTACCCGCGACATCCCCGTGCACCGACGGGTGAAGAACTGAGCGGGTGCTGGGACCTGACCACAACCGGCGGAGTCTTCCGTGGCTCAGCCGGGTCGGAAGGAGACCCGGACGTTGGCGTCCAACGGGATGATCAGCACGTTTCCGCGATCCACAGTCCAGGACTGCGGAATGATGAACATCCGGTCGCCGGACTGGGCAAGCAAGCGCAGTCCCCGGTAGCGGAACCTGAAGTGTTGCTGCGGTGTGCCCTCGGGAAGGACGGTCTCCTGCACTCCCGGGTACTGGAAGTACAGCCGCTCGGTGGTGTCGAGCACCACCTGCGGTCTGAGCCACAGACGGTCCGTCAGATAAGCAGCGTCGCTTTTGCCATGGTCCTGGGCATAGATGTTCACCGTCCAGAACGACGAGAGCACGATCAGCGCGGCAACGATGGCCAGCGCGGCCTTCTCCCGTAGGACCGGGTACCGGCCGCCGGAAATCTTGACGAGGAGCAGTCTCCCGTACATCAGCACCACCAGACCACCGCCCAGGAACAGCGGTGTCCCCAGCGAGCCGGCGTAGAGCACATCGAACCCGCAGAGCAGCCCGACGAGGAAGAGCAGCAGCCCGCACGCGATCACGGCGAGCGAAGCCCAACGGACGTACGGCGGGGTGGGCGCGTCCGACCGGCCGAGTGACGCGACCAGGTAGTACGCGAGCACCCCCAGCAATCCGACGACCAGCGCCGCCCCGATGGGCAGGAAGAGCGCGCCGCCACTGCGCAGGGCGTAGTCCTGGGTGGAGAAGCCCAGGGTGGCCGCGTCGATCCCGAACTGCTCGTACAGCGCGTCGGTGTAGGCGAAACCGAAGTAGAGCAGCAGCGCCCCGATGAGCGTGGTGGGTGCGACCAGCGTGGTGAGCGTACCCAGCCAACCGGCCCAGGGTGAAGGACCCGCTTCGGGCTCACCGGCATCGCCCCCGTTCCCGCCGGTGCCGGGATCGGCGCCCGGGTCGGGAACAGGGGCCGGGGCAGGGTCCGGGACGGGGGCCGGCTCGGGGGCCGGATCGGCCGGGCTCAGGGTGTGCTCGCGTCGGACGTCGCGGGTCCTTCGGAGACATCGGGGGTATCGGGGGTGTCGGGGCTGTCCGGGGTATCGGGGCTGTCGGGGGTGTCAGAGGGTACGGGCGGGGCGGACGAGGGCGGATGGATCGGATCGCTGAACGTGGTGACGGGGCCGCCGCCGTCCTGGACCAGGGTGCCGCACATAGTGTGCGTAATGCGCGGTGCAGTGGCGGCGAGATGGAATTCGTCGAAGTAGCTCGCCCCCGGCGCCACCGAGATGTGTCTACTCACCGACTGGGCCGGCTGCCCGGGGGTGCAGTCATGGAACTCCAACTGCGCTTCGTAGGCGGCTCCGGTGGTGTTATTCACATCCACATTGACCGGGTTGGGCCACTGCCCGGAGAATTTGGCGGACGGTTTGGGACCGTCCTTGAAGCCGCCGTTCGGCTTCGCAGTTCTTTTTGACCCTCGCTGGACTCTTCCGAGCCCTCCACCGGTGGGGTTGCGTTCGGGTCGAGAGACTCCTCCGAAGTGGCGGACGTCCCGCCGGAGGGGCTGTCGTTGCCACCACCTGACGAGCATCCGAGGAGCAGCGGGGCCGCTGCTCCGAGCAGTGGGACCACTGCCAGGAATCGCCTGCCGCTCGCCGCGAGCATGGGCCGGGACCAGTCCATAGAGCCTCCGAGACTGAGGGGACGGACGGACCGAAAGTAGACCGGGGGCATAGGCGATGGGCACGCACAACACGGCGTCGAGGTGGAATTTCACGCGTCCGGGCGCTACGCCCTGCCCGGCGGGGAGGCCGGCCCCTTGGGAGTCGCGTCCCCCTTCGGGGCCGCGGGGTCATCGGAGTCCGGAACCTCTGACGCGTCGGCGTCAAGTTCGCGCATGCGGCGGTGAATCGCCTCGCGCGGGTTGGCTGCACGAGGCTCTTCGTCTTCCGGCGGTTCCTCTGGTGTCCGACCGGCTTTGGACCGTTCGATCAGCGCATGGATCCGATCCGCGCGCGCCTTGCTGTCCTCGGAGCCCACGGAGCCCTCCGAACTCTCGGGATTCTTACGGCCCTTCGGGTCCTTGGGGCCTTTGGGGTCCGCTCTCCCCTCACCCATGGTCCTTGGCTCCGCCTTCCCAGGTGCCTTCCAGGGTCTGACCTGACTGGAGACCCTGAATCTGGGTCCGCCAGGCGTCGGCGCGTGAGGTGGTGGACTTCTTGACCAGCGCGGTCAGGGTCTGTGCTGAGGTGAAGCGGTCGGACTGCGGACCGCTGTCGGCGATGCGTAGCGCCGTCTTGGTGCGGGAATCGATGGCGGAGCGCAGGCTGCCCGCGCGGGCGGTCAGCTTTCCGAGGTCGCGGAACTGGGGCTTGGCGGTGTCGAACCAGACCTGCTGCCACCAGTGGTCGGTGACCGGTTCCCGCCAACTGAGGTATCCGCCGGGTACCGCCGGCGCTTCGCATCCGAGGAACGGAGTCCGGGCCGAGTCGTTCAAGTCCGTCAGGTCAGGAGGTCGGAGAGCTGGGCTCCGAAGTGGTCGGGCAGGTTGGCCTCGTCGGCGAGGAGGGCGAGGAAGGCGGTGTCGGACGAGGCGGTCAAGCCGTCGAGGGACAGCGGGACGAGCCCGTCCTGCCGCGCAAGGCGTGTTGCGATCTGCGGCCCCGTCGGCTGCCCGCCGTTGCCGCGCAGTGCCAGGCGTGGGCGCAGCTCCGCGCCGGTGGGTCGTATCTCGTCGAGTGCGAGCTGCCAGTGCAGGTCGCCGTCGGGCCGGGCCGTCACCCGCGGCTGCGCGGCTCGTGCTGCCAGCGCCGGCAGGTCGTGCAGCGCGTGGGAGAGCCGGCTGGTGGCCTCGGCCAGCGTCACCCCGGCGACGATCGGGTCGGCGGAATCCTGCTGGAGGTTGAGTACATGATCGGCGGGGGCGCCCGTGGCCGTGTCTTCCAGCGGCGCCCCGGGAGCCAGGGCCGTCATGAGCCGGCGGGTGCCGTAGCGGGCGACGCCGTCGATGGTGACGAGGCGGATGTCCTCGTCACCGGCGTCGATCAGGGATCCGTAGGGATCGCCGGCAGCGCCGGAGATGGTGAGCAGGTCGGCGCGCATGCCGGGCCGCAGCGAGCCGAGGGTTTGGTCCCACTGCAGAATCGTGGCCGCGTCCCGGGTGGCCATGGCGACCAGTTCGCGGTCGGAGAACACTCCCCCAGCCGCGTCGGATGCCAGACGGGCGGCTTTGAGTTCACCGAGCAGGCCTTTGCTTCCGGAGATGGCCCAGTCCGAGCCCAGTCCGATGAGAACGCCGGCCTGTTTGGCGGCCGCGATGTCGGCGGTCTTCCCGTACAGCAGCAGGTTGGACAGCGGCGACCACACCATCGAGCCGCCGTGGTCGGCGAGTATCCGGAAGTCTTCGCCCGTCAGCGCGGTGCAGTGGATGCCGACCAGGTTCTCCGTGATGGCCCATTGGCCCGGCTGGAACTCCAGAGCCTGGAAGTGCGCACGCGCGGCAGCGTCGGTGCCCTCGGCCAGATGCAGCAGGAGCCGGTGCGGCTGCCGCAGCCGGGCCAGGAACCGGGCCGCGTCCACCGCCTCGACATCGGCTATCCGGGAGCCGGCCTCCGGCAGCGCGGGGTCGTCGGTCTGCTCGACGTTGCGAACGATCCCCCGATACATCCGGCGCGCCCCGGCGTTGCTGAACAGAGCGATGCCCTGACTCGTCGTCGTCCCGTTGACCAGGGCCTTGGCCTCGACGTACCGCACCACGGCGGGCATCAGCCGGGGATCCTCGCCGAGCACCGTCATCGGTCCGGTCACCAGGCGGTGGTAGTCGGGGTTCCGGCTACCGCCCCACTGCGACCGGTTGCTGTACTTCTTGGGCACCGGCCACAACTGCAGAACGTCGTAGGGCAGATGGTTGTGCAGTTCGATCAGACCGGGGTATATCGTGCCGCCGCTGACGACCGGACCGATGTCCTCGAACCCCGGCGGTGCGGGCGCCCCGGCAGGCTGCACCGCCTCTATCACGCTGTCCCTGATGTACAGAACACCATCGGCGACGACGGTGTTGTGCGGGTCGAGGGTGACAAGCCGCCCGCGCAGTGCGAACGGTGAGGTGTCCGGGGCGTTGGCTGGGGGCGGCATAGGTGCGTCCCTTCGCTGCGCCCACAAGGGACGACCGTCGAAGCGTTCGGGCCAATACCATGGCCCTCTTCCAGAATGCCGTGCGCCTACCGATATGTCACCATTTGGCATATCCATTCGCCCACCTGGAGTAGGAGCCCCACGTGCATGAATTCGACCCGGGCTACGCCCTCGAGCCCTATGCGACCCTGGCGCGCTCCTACCCGGGCCCGGAGGTCTATCCGGCCGAGGACTTCCGCATCGAGTGGGGCCCGATCTTCCACCGTGGACGGCTCGACGGCACCGCCCGCGTCCTGGTCCTCGGCCAGGACCCCGCCGCCCACGAAGCCATCGCCCGCCGCATCCTCGTCGGCACCGCCGGCCGCCGCTTCCAGGGCTTCCTGGGCAAGCTCGGCATCGACACCAGCTACGTCATGATCAACACCTATCTGTACAGCGTGTACGGCCAGCACGCCGGCAACGCGCACGCCACCGACCCGGACATCGCCCTCCACCGGCACGCCTGGCTCGACGCCCTGACGGGGCACAACCCGATCCAGGCCGTCATCGCGCTGGGCAGCCTCGCCGACACCGCCTTCCACACCTGGCGCAAGACCCCGGCAGGCGCCGCCTTCACCGGCGCCTACCAGCACGTGCTCCACCCCACCTACCCCGACAGCGCCGCCGCGTCCGGCGCCGACCCGGTCGAGGCGATGACCAAGCTCCTCACCAGCTGGAACACGGCGCTCGACGCCCTCCACGGCACGGTCACCGCCGACACCGACCGACCGTTGGTCCGCTACGGCAGCATCCTGACAGCCGCGGACCTCGCCACCATCCCCGAAGCCGACCTGCCGCCGGGTCTGCCCGCGTGGATGCGCTCCGACGAGCCATGGGCCGCCCGAAAGGGGGCCACTTCCGCCGAGAAGCGCGCCACGATCACCGTGCGGATCCCGGAGGACCTCAGACCTTTCTGACGCGGACCCTGAGTGACCGCAGGACACTCCTCCTTCGGCTTACTGAGCAGATGAGGGCCGGAGTGCGTACTCCTTGGCATGCTCCTCGCCGCAGTTGTCTCCCTCTGTGTCTCCCTCTGTGTCTCCGCGCAGTGTGTTGCCGCTCGCCCCGTGCGGTCGGTACGGGCACGGCTTCGCGATGAGAGGACAACGCGAGGTAGAAGCCTGGGGCGCATCCTCCTGTTGTTGTGCGTCGCTGTGGGGGTCCTGCTCGGCGGGGCCGGCTCTGCCGCCTCGCACGCGGTACTCCGTGGGAGCGACCCGGCGGACGGTGCCATCGTCAAGAGAGCACCGACGGTCGTCACCCTCACCTTCACCGAGGGAGTCACGGTCTCCGATGACTCCGTCCGGGTGCTCGACCCTGGCGGTCGGCGCGTCAACGAGGGACGGCCCAGGCATGCCGCGGGGAAGTCCGGCACCGTGCAGACCACGCTCCGCGGGAACATGCCCAGGGGTACGTTCACGGTCGCGTGGCGCGTCGTGTCCGCCGACAGCCACCCGATCTCCGGCGCCTTCACCTTCTCGGTCGGCGAGCCTTCGGCGACGTCGGCGATCGTGCCCCGGTCGTCGGCCGGCGACACAGCCGCGGGGCGTCTCTACGACCTCGGCAGATACGTTGCCTACCTAGGGTTTTCGCTGCTTGTCGGTGCAACGGCCTTCGTGCTGGTGTGCTGGCCGGCCGGCGCAGGGCAGCGTCGGCTGCAACGGCTCGCGGTCGCCGGCTGGTGCGTCCTGTTCGTCTCGACGCTGGCCATGCTCATCCTGCGCGGCCCGTATGAAACCGGCAGCAGTCCTGGCTCCGGCTTCGAGCTCGCCGCGGTGCGTCGGACCCTGGACACCAGGCCCGGCGCGGCGCTGGGTGGGAGAATCGCGCTTCTCACCGTAGCGGGCATCTTCCTCTTCCTGACCACAAGGACGCTGAGCCACACGCCGGTTCGGGACCCACCCGGGAAAGAGAACGCCACGGCCGGTTGGTGGCCGGAGCGGGCAGGACACCGGACTCTGATCGTGACAGGCGTCGTTCTGGCGCTCGCCCTCGCGCTGACCTGGGCGGCAGCGGAACACGCCTCTGTGGGCATTCAAGTGCCGTTGGCGATCCCGGTCGCGATGGTCCACCTCCTGGCCATGGCCCTGTGGACGGGGGGTCTGGCCGCATTGTTCATCGCCCTCCGACGCTCGTCCCAGGACTCTTCACTACCAGTCACTGCCATTTCCCGGTTCTCACGCATCGCGTTCGCCTCGGTCGTGGCTCTCCTCGGCACCGGCATCTACCAGTCCTGGCGTCAGCTCGGCTCATGGGATGCCCTCACCGGCACGTCCTACGGACGATGGCTGACCCTCAAGACCCTTGTCGTTCTCGGGCTGCTGGCCGCCGCGACCTATTCCCGCAAGTGGACAGGCGAGCTGATCCGCGATTCCAGTGAACCGCGTGTCCTGGCGGGCAGAGCGTCCGCCCATGTGAGCGCACTGGTCGGTGTGTCACACGAGGCAGGCGGCAGCCGCTCGCTCCCGGCACCGGACGACGACCCTCCCGCCGTCGGCTCCGGCCCGGATCCCACTGAGCCGGCTGCCTCTCCCAGCCCACGTCGCCGACTGCTCCGCACGGTCGGAACGGAAGTTGCCATAGGCATCGCGGTATTGGCGATCTCCACCGCCCTCACCGGAACGCAACCCGGTCGAGCAACCATCGAGCAGTCCGCCGAAGCCGCCTCGACAACCGTCCCGGGCATTGCCACCGTGCTGGTCCCCTTCGACATGGGCACCCACGGCGGGCGTGGACAGGTACAAGTGACCCTTGAACCCGCGCGCGTAGGTGACAACACGCTGCAGGCGGTCATTTTCGCCGGGGACGGCGGCATCGCAACCGTCCCAGAACTACGCATCACCTTCACGCTGCGCAAACAGAGTATCGGCCCGCTGGATTCCAAGATCGTCAACCGTGGGGGTTACTGGGGCACGGAGAGCGTCAAGCTCCCCATGGCGGGCAGTTGGACGATGAATGTCACGGTACGAACCTCGGAGATCGATCAGATCACCACGACGAAAGACGTGAACATCGCGCCGGACCAAGCTCCGCAGGAATGACGGCAGCCCGCGCGGTTCCTCTCCCGTCCGCGGCCTTCCCTGCGGCCGACGTGCGCCTCGATGCCCACCGGCGCGCCGGACCGGGAACCGAACTGCTGCCCCCGGCAGTCTTCCTGACCGTCAACCGCACCTTCCGGACCCTCGGACGTGGGGGTCGGGTGGAGGCTTCGCTTCCGGATGTGCCTCCGCCACCCGAATGTCGATAAGGTCAAGCTCAAGCAAAACGTCGAACGTTCGGCGGTGATGGATGCACGGGGGCACAAAGTGGCGAATCGTCCGACGGATTGGCATGTGCTGGACCTGGACCGGGATCCGGTCCCCGGGGACCCGTACGAGGTGAAGGAACTCGCCCGCAAACTGGGCGACTTCGCCGACGACGTGTCCTCGGCCCTACGGTCCGTCCGCGGGCTGAGCGGTAACAACGCGGTGCAGGACTGGGCCGGCCTGGCAGCCGACGCGTATCGCGAGCAGTTCGGCGACCTGCCCGGCGAACTGGACAAACTGGAGAAGTCCTACCGGCTGGCGTCCGGGGCGTTGGAGACGTACTGGCCGAAGCTGGAGACCGCACAGGCCGACGCCGACCGGGCCCTCTCGCAAGGTCGTGCTGCCCGCCAGGACCTCGATGCCGCCAAAGCCACCCAGACCAACGCCAATGACTGGGTGAAGCGGGCCGGCGACAAGTCCAAGGAGTACCAGGCCGACCCCAAGCCGGGCGTGGAACCGCCGTCCGCAGAAGAGGTCCGCACCGCCACCCGTAACGCTCTGGACGCCTCCAACGCCCAGAAGTCCGCGAACACCGCCGTCCACGACGCCCAGCAGCGCCTGGACGCGGCGAAAGAACTCGCCGCGCAGGCAGCCCATCTGCGGGACACCGCCGCAAGCACCGCTGAACACGCCCTGCACGAGGCCTCGGACGCCGGCATCAAGAACAAGCACTGGTGGGAGAAGGCGGTCGACTGGGTCGCCGACCACTGGGACGAGATCGTCGCCGTCTGCAAGGTGATCGTCGCCGTCCTCGGCATCATCGTGATGATCATCGGCGGGCCGCTCGCCTGGATCGTGCTGGCCGCAGCCCTCGTGGTGCTCGCCGACACCCTCATCAAATACGCGCAGGGCAAAGCCGGCCTCTGGGACGTGCTCTTCGCTGCGATGGACTGCATCCCCGGCTTCAAGGGCCTGACCACCCTCGGCGGCCTCGCCAAGATGGCCAAGAACCTGCCCGCGCTCCTCAAGAGCGGCAAGGCCCTGGAGAACGTCGCCAACAGCCTCCGCAAGGGCGGCCAGGGCCTGCGGGACGCCTACAACTCCCTGCGCAAGGGCGCCAAGGATGAAATCGGCGCGGGCAAGCCGATGGAGGGCCGCTGCAAGGGCGGCGACCCGATCGACATGGTCTCCGGTGAAATGCTCCTCTCCGAGACGGACGTGGAGCTGCCCGGCCTGCTCCAGCTCGTCATCGAGCGCACCCACATCTCGTCGTACCGCTCCGGAGTCTGGTTCGGCCCGTCATGGACCTCCACCCTCGACCAGCGGCTGGAGGCCGACGCCGAGGGGCTCGTCCTCGCCGCCGAGGACGGGATGCTGCTGGCCTACTCCGTGCCCCGCCCCGACATGGCGGTCCTGCCGCACCACGGCCCGCGCTGGCCGCTGCACTGGGACGGCACCCCCGGCGGAGAGATACGCATCACCGATCCGGCGACCGGCCACACCCGCCACTTCACCCTGGCCGAGCCGCCTCCCGGCGCCTTCAACGGGCTGGTGGCGCTGCCGCTGCGTGCCATATCCGACCGCAACGGCCACCGCATCGACATCGAGCGGCTGGAGGACGGCACGCCCGTCGAGGTCCGGCACAGCGGCGGCTACCGGATCGCGGTCGAGACGCATGAGCGCCGTATCACCGCCCTGCGTCTGCTCGACACCGATGACGGCCCCGAGGGCACCGTCCTGCGCCGCTACGCCTACGACGTCAACGGTGACCTCTCCCGCGTCGTCGACGCGGTGGGCCACGCGGCACTTCTCGCGTACGACGCGGACGGCCGGATCATCGAGCGCGTCGACCGCAACGGCAGCTGGTACCGGTGGGAGTACGACAGCGCGGACCGCTGTGTCCGCGGTACGGGCTCGGACGGCTTCCTCGACTGCGTCATCGACTACGACACCGAGAACCGCGTCAACCGGTACACGGACTCCCTGGGCCACACCACCACCTACCGGTACAACGAACTGCGTCAGCTCACCGCCCGGACGGACGCCGAGGGCAACACCACCATCCGCGAGTGGAACGCCGACAACCGCCTGGACTCCGTGACCGACGCCCTCGGTCGCACCGTCAGCTACGGCTACGACGAAGCCGGCAACGTCGCTTCCCTCACCCGGCCCGACGGACACACCATGCGGGCCGTCTTCAACGACCGGGCGCAGCCCGTAGAGGTCGTCGAAGTGGACGGCGCGACCTGGCGGTACACATACGACGAGCGGGGCAACCGGCTGTCGGTCGTCGACCCGGGCGGCGCCACGACGCGCTACACGTACGACGAGCGGGGCTGCCCGTCCTCGACCACCGATGCCCAGGGCCACACCCGGCGGGTGACCGCCGACCCGGCCGGGCTGCCCCTCGTGCTCACCGACCCGCTCGGCCACACCACCACCGCCCGACGCGACGCGTTCGGCCGCGTCCACACCGTCTCCGACGCCCTCGGGCGCGTCGAACGCTACGGCTGGACCACCGAGAGCAAACCCGCCTGGCGCGAGACCCCGGACGGCGCCCTGGAGACCTGGGAGTGGGACGGTGAGGGCAATCTGGTCGCGCACACCGACCGGATCGGGAACACGGCCCGCTACACCTTCACCCACTTCCACCACCCGGCCACCCGCACCACCGCGGACGGCACGCGGTACACCTTCGGCTACGACACCGAGGCGCGGCTCGCCACCGTCACCGATCCCCGCGGCCTGACCTGGGACTACGAGTACGACGCGGCGGGCCGGCTGGTCCAGGAGACGGACTTCGCCGGCCGGACCCTGCGCTACACGCCCGACCCGACCGGGCAGCTGACCGCCCGGACCAACGGCGCGGGCGAGACGACCACCTTCGTCAGGGACGTCCTGGGACGACCGGTGAAGGAGCACTCGGTCCACGGGACCAGCACCTTCACGTACGACCCGGCCGGGGGCGTGCTCCGCGCCGCCAATGCCACCACCACCGTGGACCACGAGTACGACGTCTTCGGACAGACGCTCTCGGAGACCATCAACGGCCGCACGACGACCTACGCCTACGACGTCCTCGGACGGCGCACGCAGCGGCGCACCCCGGCCGGCACCCTCTCCACCTGGACGTACGACGCCGCAGGCCGGCCCGTGACCCTGGACACCGACGGCAACCGGATCGACTTCGACTTCGACGAGGTGAACCGGGAGACCTCCCGCGCCCTGGGACCCGATCTCTCGCTCACCCAGAGCTGGGACGTCAGTGGCCGGCTGAGCGCCCAGACCGTGTCGCACGGCGGGAGCGCCGCCGGCTCCATCCTGCAGCAGCGTGAGTACGCCTACCGCGCCGACGGCTTCCTCGGCGGGATTCAGGAACTGACGAGCGGCAGCCGGCGCTTCGACCTCGACGCGGAGGGCCGCGTCACCGCGGTGCACGCCCACGGGTGGACCGAGACCTACGCCTACGACAGCGCCGGAAACCTCACACACGCCGACACCCCCGCCCACGCCGGTACCGATCCGGAGACCGGCGCACCGGATCCCACCCGCGAGTTCACCGGCAACCGTCTGCGCCGGTCGGGCCGTACCACCTACGAGTACGACGCCCAGGGCCGGCTGATCCGCCGCCACACACGGCTGCTGAACGGACAGACCCGTACCAGCACCTTCACCTGGAACAGCGACGACCGGCTGACCGGCACCGTCACCTCCGACGGCACCCGGTGGGCCTATCACTACGACCCGGCGGGCCGCCGCACGGCCAAGCAGCGCCTCGCCGAGGACGGCACGGTCGCGCAGGAGACCCGCTTCAGCTGGGACGGCACCCGGCTGGCCGAGCAGATCACCAGCACGGGCGCCGCGACCACCTGGGACTACGCCTCCGGCACCCACCGGCCGCTGACCCAGCTCGACCGGGAACCCGGCCGTTCCGACCCTTCCGTGACCGACGTCCGTTTCCACGCCATCGTCACCGACCTGTCCGGTGCCCCGGCCGAACTCGTCTCACCCGACGGCCGGCTGGCCTGGCAGCTGCGCACCACCACCTGGGGCACGCCCCTCCCCGGCTCCTCCGAGGGCGCCGAGGTGGACTGCCCGCTGCGCTTCCCCGGGCAGTACGCCGACCCGGAGACCGGCTGGCACTACAACTACTTCCGGCACTACGACCCGGATACGGCCCGCTACCTCTCCCCGGACCCGCTCGGCCTGTCCCCGGACCCCAACGACTACGCCTACGTCACCAACCCGTTCACCTTCTGCGACCCGCTCGGACTCGCCTCGATCAACGGCCCTGGAGGGCTGTGGATGCGCGACCCGAACTCCCCGCCGTCGGTCGGACACAACCGCGACAGCGAGTTCCCGAGCAGCTACCGCCAGAGCACCCATGACGCGATGACCGCGAAATGGACCGAGCAGGGCATCGCGCAGGGCGGCACGCCGGTCTACCTGGACGGGCCCAACAAGGGCCAGCGGATCCCGCGCAGCGAACTCGACTGGTTCAACTCCCGCGGTGAGTCCATTCCCGGCGACCCGAAGATCCTGACCTACGAACACCTGCACCCGTGTGTCGACCACTACAACGAGACCGGCTTCAACACCGACCGCGCCGCGCGCGCCGATTTCTACAACGACGTCGATAACCTGGAGCCCATGACCCGCAGCGAGAACTCGCGCGGCGGCTCTCAAATGGACAATTACCGCCAGGACACGGGGCCGAACTACTCCTGCACCTAACGGGGCGGGACAACGAGAAGGAGACAGACGATGGACCTCACATCCACGGTGTCCGCGCTCCCGGGCGCCACACCGGTCGAGGGGCTGCCGGACGCCTGGCACTGGTCGCGCGCGGTGTTCAACTTCGACGCTGTCCTCACCCCGGACAAGAGCCGGTCGTTGCAGATGAATGTCATGGGCCGGTACGACGCGGGGCTGGCCCGCGCCGTTCTGGAGTTCGCCCGTGAGCACAGCGCGGAGTTCGCCGCCGGGGACCGGCCGCTGGTCGCCGTCGGGGGGTTCTCGTATCCCGGCTGGGAGTTCGACACCATTGTCGCGGTGGGTCCCGCCGTGCACGACTACCATTCCCAGGCGCTTCCCGAGCTCCACCAGGCGACGCTTGCGGTCTTTCCCGGATACCGGAACGAATTCTCCGGGACCGAGACCGAGGACGAGGCGTGGGAAAGGTTCAGGAAGATGCTGCAGCCCACCAAGCTGGAGCGCGAGCAGGTGCCCTTCCTGAAGCTGAGCTACACCAACACCCGCACCCAGGGCGGCAGCAAGGGCCCCGACCGCGTTCTGGCACCCCTGTCCCGGCTGCTGCGCGAACTGCCGCTGCTGGAAGACGCGCCCGGCAGTCACGTCGAATGGGAGAACGCGGCCGGCGAGGTCTCCCGGGCCGAGTGGGACACAGCGCTGACCCTTTCCGGGGCCTCTGGGAAGCGCGAGATCACCATCGATGAATTGCTGAAGTACTCCGAGCAGAACGTGACGGGTGCGGGCAGCGGATCGTGACGCGGGTGCGGGCGCGGACCTGGAGCGGGGACACGTGGGACGACCCCCACGAGGACCAGCTGTACGACCTGCTCAGCGAGATGAACCTGCTTCATCGATTCGTCATCGTCGAACGCGTCGATCCGCCACTGCCGGGAGAACACTTCATCCAGGTCCACCTCAACGACGACCTGAGCTGCCTGATCGAGTACCGCGAGGGCGGGCCCCAGGCCCACTTCCAGGCCGACGTCGCCGCCCCGTTCGACATGTACGGCCATGACGTGGTGGCCGACGTGGTCAAGAGCTGGGCCCGCGACGACGGCCGCTGGCGCGACGCCCTGCCCTGGAGACCGCTCCTCGGCAGTGCCGACACCGCCGGCAACGCCGAGGAGCGGCCCTGAGACCGTGGACCGCCTCAGGGAGAGCCGCTCCAGGCACATCGGGCATGGGCCTTCTCCGAAGGCGAGGCCTGGCCGGAGAGCGATCTCACCGAGCGGCAGCCGACGGCTCGTAGCAGAGGCTCGTCATCGGGGAGTGCATGGTCCAGCCCAGCGAGGAGTAGAGCGCCCGGCCCTCGGGCGTACCGACCAGGACGCCGGTCCTTGCACCGGCTTCGTACGCGGTGCTCTGCAGCGTGCGCATCACCAGGCCGCCGAGCCCCTGGCGCCGGTGCTCGGCGGCGGTCTCGACCTGGTCGACCACGACATGGGCGCCTGCCTGAGCGATCTGTCCACGGGCGGCGAAGTGCCCGGCAGGCGTGCGGACCAGCACTCGGCCGACACCACCCCGGGTCCAACTGGTGAGCGTGTACCCGGCCGGCACCTCAGGGTGCTCCGGTCCCAGGTGGCAGGTCATCAGAAACCCGGGACTGTCGCACCGCCAGCCCGGCCCGGCCCAGGGCAGGACCGCCTGCTCCTCGGCGAACAGCTTCAGCCACGTCCCGGGCGCGCTCGTCGCGGCGACGATCTTGCGCACATCGGCTTCGGAGGGCTCCGGCAGCACGTGCCGGGCGACGTGCTGGGGCTGCCCGACGTCGATCGTCCACCCCCACGGCTCGTCGATCGGGTCCGAGCTGCCGCGGGAGACGACCCAGCCGCTGATCCACATCCGCACGAGCTCACTGATCCTGGTGTCCGGCATCGCCGCCCGCCCCCTGATGGGTAATAGGTGCTAGTTCGTAGTGCACCTTACTCAACAGGGGTGGGATTTGACCATAGGAGCACGTCGCCCGACCGAGGACCGCAAGCGATCGCCACCGGACATGGCGGCCTCAGTCGACCAGCGCGCCGGCGGACAGATTGGCGATGGTTCCGGTCATGGCTCCAGCCCGATCCGAAGCCAGGAACGCGGCTGTCTCCGCGATTTGGGAGAGCGTGGGCAGCCTCTTGAGAAGCGTCCCCTGCACCATCCCCCCGCCTTCGAGCATTTCCTGGACCGACTGCCCGGCCGCTGCCGCGGTCTGCTTGAAGAGGTCCTTGGTGTAGGAACCGGCTGCCGGCGCATCGACGACAGCGTGTGGACGGATGCAGATCACCCGGATGTTGTCGGGTGCCAGCTCCGCGGCCAGAACCCGCGAGAAGGCCTCCTTGCCGGCCGCGCTCACGCTGTGCCCCAGGATGCCGCGCACCGCCAGTTTCGAACCCGGCTCGGACAGGGTCAGGATGACGCCAGGACGCTCGCGGCCCATGTGCCGTGCCACAGCCTTGCTGGTGATGAACAACGTCCGCAGAAAGCCATCGATCGGCCGCATGAACTCTTCCAGCGAGAGGTCCGCCAGCAAGGTCCCCTGGTCGTGCATGACACTCACGGCGTTCAGGGCGATGTCGATGGTGCCGGCCGTCGCCGCGACCGCATCGGCGTGCTTCTCGACCGCCTGTTGATCGAGAACGTCGACCTGCGCGGTCTCGACCCTTCCACCTGTGGCGGCGATATCACGCGCCACGGCGTCGAGCTTCGCCTGCGTCCGCCCGGCGATGAAGACCCTCGCGCCTTCCCGGGCGAACACCCGCGCGACGGCGCCGCCGATGGCGCCCCCGCCTCCATAGATCACGGCGTTCTTGTCGCCGAGCAGCAATCCACTCATGGTGTCCTCCACAGGTGACTGGTTCTTCCGGATGATGACGCAGGCAGCGCGGTGTGATCTCTTCCGGCGGCCTGTCGGTCAGTCGCGTCTCTGACGCTGGATCTCTTCCGCGATGCGCTTGATGCGGTTCAGTCGCGCATCCCACGTCTTGCCGACCTCATTCAGCTGCCGGACGGCACGGGCCAGCTGCGCCTCGTCGACCTCGTAGCGCCGCTCGCGGCCCATCGGTGTCGCGTGCACGAGGCCTGCGCGATCGAGGACGCCCAGGTGCTTGGTGACCGCTTGGCGCGAGATCGGGAGACGCTCGCTCAGGCTGGTCGGCGTACCGACTCCTTCCGCGAGCAGCAGGTCGAGCAGGCGGCGCCTGCTCGGGTCGCCGATCGCCGACCAGAGTTCGTCGTCGACGGCGACGGTCACTGCGTCACCGCGGAAGGGGCGTAGCTCTGCAGCCTGGGCAGGAACAGGTCCCAGCCGCGCTCGTGGTCGTGGAAGGACTCCTCGAGCACGGCGGCTTCCCAGCCCTTCTCCCGCCAGCCGCTCTCGGTCAGGCGCACGACCGTGCCGTCTCCGGAGGGCTCGAGCTCGAAGGTGACCAGGAGAGAGTTGTCCGCATCGGGCAACTGACCCTCAGGAGCGACCCAGCGGAACGCGAACCTGCGGGGTGGATCCACGTCGACCACCGTGATCGCTTCGACCCCGGCACGGTCGCCCCACACCAGTTCGCCGACCGCTCCTGGCGCAGGCTCGAACGACGCGTCATCGGACCACCACATCTTGATGTGCTCGGGACGACTCACCACATCGAACACGATCTCCGGTGCCGCGTCGATCCGGATCTCGCGCTCCAACTTTCCGAACTCCATCACGGACCCTCCGATAGGCAACCATTGGTTGCACATGACTCTAGTGGCGGCACCGGCCATCCGCAACCTCTTGTTGCGCAATGAGCGCGAGTGCGCTCCGCGGCGACATCACCCGATCCACGACTCTCTTGACAACTGCCCACGCACCTGACGGGCAACTACCCGCTGCACAGCCGCAAGCCGACCGCACCGGGCGTCGCGTTCATCGGCGACGCCGTCCTGACCGGCGATCCCCTGTGGGGATGCGGGTGGGCCCTGCAGTCCGCGCTATGGCTGGCAGAGGCGGTCGCCCCAGCCGCAGCCGGCCAGGACCACCTCGACAGGTCACTCGCGATGTACGCGCGCAGGCACCGGCGCCGGCTGCGCGGCCACCAGTTTCTGGCCGCCGACTTCGCCAAGGCCCGTCCGTTCTATCCCATGGAGCGGCTGATGTTCTCGGCGGCAGCGCGCGATGAATCGGCGCCCCGGCACATGCATCTGTTCGCATCCCGCCTGATCGGTCCGCTGCGCTTCTTGAACCCGGTTGCACTGGCCAAGGCCTCACCCGTCAACATCAAGCATCGCGGGGCGACTGCGCCACCCGCGGCCCTGTCACACACCGAGTCATGACCGGCTCCCCTCCCTGCTCACGCGCGCTCGGCGATCATGCCTACGACGTCTACGGCGATCTCGATCGCCCGTGCCGCGAGTGGGGAGTGGGTCCGATCCGCCTGCCACAGCAGGAAGATCTCGCGTGGCGGGAGCGCCGGCCGGAGTTCGTGGATGGACAGCGACTCATCGGAGCCGACGTCGGCACCGCCGACGGCGAGCTGCGGCAGTACCGCCACACCCATGCCGGCGCGCACCATCGACAGCACGGTTTCGTTGCCGGCGGTGCGGAACACGATCCGCGGCCGTACGCCGCGGTGTGCGAGCGCCTGCTCCAGCCGGGCCTGGTCGCAGATCGGTGGGTGCGCCACCATCGGTGCGGCGTCGAGTCCGGCCGGATCCACCGGTCCGTCGGGGAAAGTGCCGCGGCGTGCCACCAGCAAGTAGGGATCGTCGAGCAATTTGAAGTGTTCGACGTCGCCGTCGACACGGCCGTCGAAGAACATCAGGTCGAGTTCACCGACGTGTGGCCGGTCGGTCTCCTCCTCGAACAGCCTGATGTCGCAGCCGGGGTGCTCGTCCCGGAGCCGGCGGACGACCAGCGGCAGGATCACGTTGGACACGCTCTGGAAGGTGCCGATGTCGACCCGGCCGTCGCCGGCCTTGAACCGGTCCACGGCCGCTGCCATCGACTGGGCCTTCGCCAGCAACTCGCGTCCGTGTGCCAGCACCACGGCGCCGAGCGGGGTGATCCGCACCGGTTTCGGCCCGCCGGGCCGGTCGAACACGGCACCGCCGACGGCTTTCTCCAACGCCGCGATCTGCTGACTCACCGTCGACTGGGTGTACCCCAGCCGCGCGGCGGCCCGCCCGAACGAGCCCTCGTCAGCGACGGCGGCCAGCGTGGTGAGATGCCGCAGTTCGACGTCAGGCACGGGGCCCCTCGGAGCTCATAGACATCGCTGATCGTGATTGCTTCGATCGGATTCTATCGCTTTTCGCGATGGATGGCCTGGCCTAGCGTGGGGTTCATGACCCACAACCTTTCCCACGGCGAGAAGCTCGTCGAAATCAGCGATATCGAGCTGTGCGTCGAGACCTTCGGAAACCCCGCGAACCCGGCGGTCCTCCTCATCGATGGTGCGGCCGCCTCCATGCTCTGGTGGGAAGCCGAACTGTGCGAACAGCTCGCACACGGCGACCGGTTCGTGATCCGCTACGACAACCGGGACACCGGCAGATCCACCAGCTACCCGCCCGGGCACCCGGGCTACACGTTCACCGACCTGGCCGGGGACGCACTCGGCATCCTGGACGCCCTGAACATCGAGCGCGCCCACATCGTGTGCCGGTCCATGTCCGGCGGAATCGGGCTCATTCTCGGAGTGGGCCACTGCGACCGGGTCGCATCACTGACGTTCGTCTCCACGTCCACGGGCGACGACCACCTCCCACCGCCGTCGGCCGAGCTCACCGACAACACCCCCGCCGACCCGGACCCCGCCGATCACGCCGCGGTGGTGGACTTCGTCTTCGCCTCGGCAAAGGCGTACTCGGGCGGCTCGCCCTATTTCGACGAAACCGCCACGCGTGCGCTGGTCGAGCGGGACGTGACCCGCACACGCAACATCGCGTCCACCCTGACCAACCACTACGCGATGACCTTCGACGGGCCGTCCCACGGCTTCGCCGACATCAAGGCGCCCACTCTGGTGGTGCACGGCGACCATGACCCGTTCCTCCCACTCCCCCACGGGCAGGCGCTGCGCGACACGGTTCCCGGCGCTCAGCTGCTGGTCCTGGAAGGCGCGGGGCACGACCTCCCGATGCCGCTGTGGGACGTGTTCGTACCCGCTCTGATCCGGCACACCACAGGCGGCCGGACATGACCCGGTTGCGTTCGGCCCTCTGGCTGCCGATCTTCGACGATCTCGCCGAACCGATGGTGGTCGCACATCTCGCCGCCGAGGCGGAGGAGGCCGGCTGGCACGGCGTGTTCGTATGGGACCACCTGCGCTGGCGGGCGCCGATCCGGCGGGTGGCCGACCCGTGGATCACGCTGGCCGCCATCGCCACCGCCACCCAGGACCTTCGGCTCGGCCCCATGGTCACACCTCTAGCCCGTCGCAGGCCGCCCAAGGTCGCCAGGGAGACCGCGACGCTGGACCGGCTCAGCGGCGGCCGCCTCACCCTCGGCGTCGGTCTCGGCAGCGACCGCTTCGCCGACGAGCTCCGCGCGACCGGCGAGGAACTCGACGACCGCCGGCGGGGGCAGATGGTCGACGAGTCCCTGGAGATCCTCACCGCCGCATGGTCCGGCAAGCCGGTGCACCACCACAGCCGGCACTACACCGTCGACGGCATCTCCTTCCTCCCCCGGCCGGTGCAGCGGCCCGGCGTGCCGGTGTGGGTGGCGGGGCTTCCCGGCAACGTCAAACCGCTGCGCCGCGCAGCCGGGCACGACGGCTTCTTCCCGGTCAATCTCGAACACCCGGACCAGCTCGCCGACATCGTCGCCACCGTCACCGGGCTCCGCCGGGGACGGACGACCCCGTACGACATCGCCGTCGCCCTCCCACCCGGCGCCGATCCGACGCCCTACGCCACAGCGGGAGCCACCTGGTGGCTGACGGAGTTCCCACCGGAAACGGTGTCGCTGGACCAGGTGCGAGGCGTACTGCGCGACGGCCCGGTAGAGCCTTGAGACATCGACATCCGCACGACCGACAACATGTCGAAATCGGTATCGAGAGGATACGGTGACCGTGATGTCCGACCAGCAGGGAACCCAGACACCGCCGAGCTCCGAGCCGGCCGCGGGTGAGCACGCGACCGGAGCTACCGAACTCTTCGACTACGACGCGGAGTTGCGGCTGTACAACGAGCGCTTCCGCGCCGCTGCCCGGGTCGGCTCCCACGACCGAGTGCTCGACATCGGCTGTGGCACGGGCCAGACCACGCGCGAGGCGGCCCGCGCCGCCGTCGCCGGAAGCGCGCTGGGCGTCGATGTCTCCGCACCCATGCTCGAACGGGCCCGTCAGCTCAGTGACGAGCAGGCACTGCCCAACGTCAGCTACCAACTGGCGGACGCCCAGGTTCACCCCTTCCCACTGACGCATTTCGACCTCTGTATCAGCAGGTTCGGAACGATGTTCTTCGCCGACCCGGTCGCCGCGTTCACCAATATCGGGCGCGCTCTGCGTCCCGCAGCGCGCCTCGTGCTGCTGGTCTGGCAGGACCGCGACCGCAATGAATGGGCGTCAGCGATCCGCCAAAGTCTCACTGCCGCAACCGCCGCACCCATCCCGCCCGCCCCCGGTCGGGACGCGTTCTCCCTCGCCGACCCGGGCAGCACGGAAGACATCCTGACGGCGGCCGGCTTCACGGACGTCACCTTCACCGACGTGCACGAGCCTGTCTACTACGGCCCGGACACCGTCACCGCCTTCGACAATGTGCTGCGCCTGCTGAAATTCCAGGACCTGCTGGCCGACCTCGACGCCGCGACCGCTGAGCAGGCACGCACGCGGCTACGCGCCACCCTCGCCGCCCACGACACCGGCAACGGCGTGTACTTCGACTCCCGTGCCTGGATCATCACAGCCCACCGCCACTGACCAGCACGACGCACCACCGTCCCGGACGGGGCTTGTCGAAAGCACCGCATGGGAACAGCGACGATGCCAAAATCCAGTATGCGAAGAGCGATGGCGGTCCTGGCCGCTTCCATGATGGTGGTGCTGGCCGGTTGCGGGGGCGGGGACTCCGACTCGGCGTCGGTGGCCTGGACGAGCCCGTGCGACCTGCTGACCACCGCAGAGGTCGAGCAGGCGATCGGCGCCAAGGTAAAATCGGATGTCATCGAGGGCAGTTACGGCTATGAATGCCACTGGCGGCAGCCTCAAGCCCTCAGCACCTGGGTGGTGTGGCTCAAGGTCAACAAGAGCAGAGCCCAGTGCGGTGAACCGGGCACGCGCATAGCCGACGAACTGGATGTCAATGCCTACAAGGGCACGAGCGACGGGGTCGTGAGAGTCGGCGGCCCGTACAAGGACCACTGCCTGCGCCTGACCAGCTTCGTATCCACCACTCCCGGAGAGACCGTCACCGAGGACCAAGCCGTCGACCTCATGCGCACGATCAGACGCCGCCTGGAGTAACGGGCCGGCGCGACGCGCACCCGCCTCTCATCCCTTCAGTCCTGTCTGCGCGAGCCCTTCCACGAAGTGCCGCTGGGCGAAGGCGAAGACGATCAGGACATCCCCCGCGGTTTCGGCCCGCGGGCGCCCCGTCGGGGGCCGGTCGGTGCAGGGCTGTCAAGAAGGCGGCCAGGGTGACGGCCGCTTCCGTGGCGCGCGGGGCGGGGGCGCGGTCGGCAGGCTCGCCCGGCACCCAGGTCGTGACGAGCCAGGGCCGCGGAAACCGTTCGGACGGCTCACCGAGGCGCTGCGGGACGGGAATCTGCAGGGGAAGGTGCGGGGCGAGGATGGGCAGCCAAGCGTGCTCCTTGCGCAGCAGCGCGTCCGCGGACTGTGTCGCCCAGGGCAATCGGACGGCGAGGTCGTCGCCGAGCCGCCACACTTGGTTGTCCCAGCCTCGCGCTCCGAGCTTCAAGGGGCGATCCGCCAGGTCCGGATGCTGCTCACGCAGCAGATCCCGGATCAATTCCCCGTTGATGTCCATCTCGGTGGCTGTCATGAGGGGCAACGGTAGTTGGGGACCGGCCTGCCTGGCTTGCGGGCGAACCCGAGTCGTGCCCGGCGGCGAGCCAGAACGGTCCGCCGCCCCGAACAAGCCCCCTACCCGGCATTGTCCACGCGGAAGGCGCGCCGGTAGGCGGCAGGCGTGGTGCGCAGGGCCTCGTGGAAGCGCCGGCGCAGGTTGACGGCCGAGGAAAGGCCGACCCGGCGCGCGATGGTCTCCACCGGCAGGTCGGTCTCCTCCAGCAGGGCCCGGGTGGCGGCGATCCGCCGGTCCAGCAGCCAGCGTCCGGGGCTGATGCCCAGCTGCTCGGTGAAGTGCCGGGTCAGTGCCCGGACGGACCATGCACGGCCCCACGAACACCGCCCGGCGGTTGCCGCGTCAGATTCAGTTCTCCTTGATCCAGACCACGTGGTGAGGCCCGCGAGCGGTCCTTGCATGCCGGATTCAGGATCAGGCGCTGAGCGCCGTACCACCCCGTGCCCCAGGCTCCGCACCAAGCGTTGGGTCACGGATGAAACCGCCACCGGCCTTCGGAGATGACGTCCACCTTGTCGTCACTGACGCGAACAGCCGTCTCGTCGTCGATGAGGTAGATCGGGAAGTCCGCCCGCGCGGCGATGCGATCAGCCCAGGCCTCGTCCCGTTCCGGGAAATCCGGCGAGTTCAGGTGCGGCTTCAGGTACCAGTCGAAGAGACCGAACGGCGGGTCCACGGTCGTCGCGCCGAGCACATGGAGGTCAGCAGCGTCCCCGATCACGTCGGCGGAGTGCTCGGTGAGATTCCGGCTGAAGATCATCGATCCGGCACTCACTCCCACATACACCCGACTCTCCAGCACCTCCAGGAAGCCGCCGGCCAGGTCGTTGTTGGTGATGCTGCGCGCGAGGTGGTAGTGATTGCCGCCCTCGACATAGATGACGTCGGCGTGGAGCAGCCGGTCGAGCACCATCCGCCGGGGCAGGCCGTTCAGCTCCAGGACGTCGAACTCCCGCCAGCCGAGACCGTGCAGCCTGCTCATGTCCGCAACGAGCGACCCGTGGTCCCCGGGCTCGGCGAGGGACGCCGTGGGAATGTATGCGACGTTCGCCGACCCGAACGGCTTTCCCAGTGTGTCCCGCAGCGCATCCTGCAGTGTCTCGTTGCGCAGCCCGCTCGACGTCAACAGAAGCTCCATCCGGCGAGCCAACCACGGCCGACAGGCGCGCGCAACGAACTCTTGATCACCATGACTGTCCTGGCATGACGGCATCGGAAACAGGCACTCGGCCGCCGGGAACGAGCTGGCCGGGCGCCGGGCTTCGGTGCTCGCGCGCAGCGATCGGCGTGCAGCCGATGACCAGGTGTCCCCACGCTGATCGCCACCACCCGCGGTCCTGGCCGCCAGGCCTTGCGGACACCGCGTTCGATGGCCTGCTTCAGCGGCCCGCGGTGGCGCCGCCGCCCAGGCACTACTGGACAATCACCGATATTCTGGAGGCATGACGCATCCGTCGCAGAACGCCGCGAACGGACCGCCGGACGCGCTCGCCGCCGCCCGAACGGCGGTCAGCGGGTACCTGGATCGGCAGGTGGCGGTCGGCACGTCGGGCGCTGCGGACCAGCTGAGCCGATGGCAGGTCACCGGGACCACCGACGAACACATCGCCGAGGCGACCGCCCAGGCGGCCTGGGACCAGGTCGGCGACAAGCCCAGCGGTCTGTACGTGACCGGTCTCGAGGACCTGCGGAAGGAGTACGCCCGGCTCTGGCACGAGGCAGACCTCGTCACCCGCGGGTTGCAGCAGCTCGGTCATGATGTGGCCGGACTCGACATCCCCCACTCCCCGGACGACGAGGGCGCGTGAGTACGCCATAGAGGTCGATGGCCGTCCCGCTGCAGCACGGCGAACTCATCGCCGCCGGAGGCGCGCGATGAGTTCGTCGCGCTGTACGGCGAGGACAACCCGCCCCGCCCCTGACGAGGACAGCACGCGCCAGGTCACTGCCCCTCGGGCAGATTCAGCTGCCAGGAGACGCCGAAGCGGTCGTTCACCCAGCCGAACTTGGTACTGAAGCCGTACGAGCCCAGCGGCATGAGCTCCGTGCCCTGGTCGGCGAGGGCAGCGTAGAGGCGGTCGAGCTCGGCCTCGGTGTCGCAGTTGACGAACAGCGACACCGCCGGGGTGAACCCGAATTCGTGCTTGACGTAACTGTCGATGCACATGAACCGCTGTCCGGCGAGCGAGAACGTGGCGTGCTGAACCGTGCCCGCCTCACCGGGGCCGTCAGCCCCGTAGCGGGTGATGTCGACGACGCCTGAGTCCTCGAACAGCGACGTGTAGAGGGTCAGCGCCTCCTCTGCCCTGCCTTCGAACATGAGGAAGGTGGTGATCTTCTGCGGCATCGAGGCCATGGTGCTGCCCTCCGGGTGATGACGTTGGTCCTTAGAGGACGAGGCTAGGACCCACCGCTGACGCCGGCCTCACGGACACACGTCGCGGCCACTCGGGGTTGAGCCACTCGGACACATGTCCGTGGGTGCGCGGCAGGAACGCGACCCGACTGCGGTGGGGCGCCCAGCGGCCGCCCATCACGGTCGCCGCCGTACCCCGCGCCACATCCTCGGCCGGCCGCCGGCTTGCCAAAGCGGAACGTCGTTCCGTATCGTTAATCGGAACGCGGTTCCGTTTGCTCACGATGTCGGAGCAGGGGCCGCGGAGGCCACAGGGGCCGCAGCGGCCCGACGTCCAAGCCCTGTATTGCCACCACGCTTCACCCGCAATGGAGGAACACGGTCATGCAGTACCGCACTTTGGGCCGCACCGGTGTGCAGGTCAGCTCCCTCGCACTCGGCGCGATGAACTTCGGCAGGATCGGGCGCACCACCCAGGACGAGGTCACCGCCATCGTCGACGCCGCCCTTGAGGGCGGGATCAACGTCATCGACACCGCCGACGCGTACAGCGGCGGCGAGTCGGAAGAGCTGGTCGGCAAGGCCATTGCCGGCCGTCGCGACGACATCGTGCTGGCCACGAAGGCGAGCCTGCCGATGGGTGACGAGCGCAACCGTCAGGGCAGTTCGCGCCGCTGGCTGGTCACCGAGCTGGACAACAGTCTGCGCCGTCTCGGTGTCGACCACGTCGATCTCTACCAGATCCACCGGTGGGACCCGAGCACCGATGACGAGGAGACGCTGTCGGCGTTGACCGATCTGCAGCGCGCGGGAAAGATCCGCTACTTCGGTTCCTCGACGTTTCCCGCGTACCGCATCGTGCAGGCCCAGTGGGCCGCTCGCGAGTACCACCTGCGCCGTTACGTCACCGAACAGCCCAGCTACTCGATACTG
Source organism: Streptomyces sp. So13.3 (assembly GCF_005860785.2). Lineage (NCBI taxonomy): Bacteria > Bacillati > Actinomycetota > Actinomycetes > Kitasatosporales > Streptomycetaceae > Streptomyces > Streptomyces sp. So13.3. Next base: position 425,538 of record NZ_CP048835.1, read on the forward strand.
CAGCGCGGCATCGAGACCCACGTGCTGCCCGTGACCGAGCAGTACGGGCTCGGGGTGCTGGCGTGGAGTCCGTTGGCCTCGGGCTGGCTGTCCGGCGCGATCCGCGAGGGCAAGGACATCACCACCAGCCGCTCCACGTTCATGCCGCAACGCTTCGACACCGCCATACCCGCCAACCGGGCCAAGCTCGATGCCGTCGAGCAGCTGGCCAAGGTCGCCGACGAGGCCGGCCTGACCTTGATCCAGCTCGCACTCGGATTCGTGACCGCGCATCCGGCCGTGACCACCGCACTGATCGGCCCCCGCACCCTGGACCACCTGCGCTCGCAGCTCGCCGCCGCCGACACCGTGCTCGCCGCCGACGTACTCGACGCCATCGATGCCGTCGTCGCCCCCGGCACCGACCTGGCCGCACACGAGAAGAACGACACCCCGCCCGCGCTCCTCGACCCGGCACTGCGGCGCCGCTGACCGCCGAGCCCACTCTCGCGGGCGGCGCCTGAGGCATCCCGACTACCGGTGCTGCCCGATGCGTTCCCCGCCCGCGCGTACCAGGAGGCCGGGGCAGCCGGCGGGGTGCTCGTGAACGAAGCTGAGCGCCGCCGCCCGCGCCGGTTTCGCTCGTTCAACTGATGGCCACGGCCCGGGCGCACCGGGAACAGCCAAGGACGGCCGCGGTCGGCTGACGGGCAGCCCCGAGCCACCACCCGCCGGCCGTCCGGAGACGGCGGGCGGGCCGTGGAGCGCCCCGCCGACGGGTGACTCACGCCGCGCGCTTCAGCTCCGCCGCACCGAAGGAGACGTCGAATCGGTCGCACCAGATGCTGACGCTGGTGTAGGTGGCCAGGTCGATGTCGGCGGGCAGGTCGTAGTTCTGGTCGCCCTTGTTGCCTTTGAGCTTGCCGAGACTGACGTGCTTCCCGTCGTCGAAGACCCGCCAGCCCGCCGTGCCCTTCTTCACCGGAGCGTCGGTGACCAGGACCCGCAGGTCGGGGCCATTGCTGGTGTCGAGACCCTCCAAACGCAACGTCCGCTTTCCGTCCGCGAGTTGGATGATGCGTACAGAACCCTTCGTCGCGTGCTCGTGGCTGATCAGCTCGCCGGTCGCAAGGACTGACGGCATCGCCCGCCCGCCATCGGCCTTGGCGGGGGCGGCGGTCGGCACCGCGTCGTTGACCGTCTCGTCCACCCACAGCTTCCACGGCTGGAACCAGTACAGGCTCACGGCCAGCAGCAGCACCGCGACGCTGGACAGGGCGATGCCCAGCGGCTTCTTCAGAAAAGTGAGCAGTGCAGTGACCGCGCGCATGATGCTGATTCCCTCTCTCGTTCTTCGAAGAGGCCGGATCCCCTGCGCCCCTTTGTGCCATCCAGCTAAGCGGAACAAGGGGTCCTGGTGCGCCCTCACGCTGATGACGAAAGTCTTACGTGGGTGCGGTGTCGTCCGGACGGAGCTGGCCGCCGATCCCACGTTCCGCAAGCGGTTCGGCCGGGAGATCGAGGCCGCGCGCCGGGTCGGCGGATTCCATACGGCGTCGGTGGTCGCCGCTGATCCCAACGGCGAGCCGCCCTGGCTGGTCACCGAGTACATCCCGGGCCCCTCGCTGCATGACGTGCTGCGCCGGCACGGCGCGCTCCCCGCCAAGACCGTCCAGACCCTGGCCATCGGTGTCGCCGACGGCCTCGAAGGCATCCATGCTTGCGGGATCGTGCACCGCGACCTCAAATCCAGCAACATCATCGTCGGCGAATCCCTCGAGTCCGCCCTCGCCATGCTGCCGTCCCACCTGTCCGAACTCGTCACCCGCTGCCTCGACCACGACCCCACCCGGCGGCCGACCCCCACCGAGGTCGTCGAGCAGCTCTCCGTGAAGGGATCGTCGGCCGGGGACCGGCTGCCGCCGCCCGTGCGCCCGATGGTCGATCTGCACAACGCGTCCACTGCGTAAGGCGATGACGGGTGCGGTGTCCCCGCCGGCGCTGGAGCGAAGCCGAATGGTCTGGCTTGAGTGAATGCCTCAGGCGGGCTTCCCCTCCTGGACGAGCTGGGGCTCACTCCGGCGGTCGGGCTGAGGGGGCTGAGGCAGTTCGGTGCGGGTGCGGACCGGGGACAGGAGGACCGGCAGGAACGCGACGGCCATCAGCCCGCCGCCCACCCACAGCGTGGTGCGCAGTCCGGCGAACTCGCCGAGCATCCCGGCCACCGCGGAGCCGACTGCGATGGCGCCGGTGAGCAGGAAGCGGAAAGTGGCGTTCATGCGGCCGAGGAGGGCGTCCGGGGTCAGTTGCTGGCGCAGACTCACACCGAGCACGTTGTCGACGCCCATCTTGAAGGTGACCAGAAGCCAGCCGGCGCCCGCCACATACAGCCACCCGCCGCGGTCGATCAGCGGCACGAGGAGGGCTGCGGGGGCCAGACACAGGCCGACGAGTCCGAGGGTGCGGCCGTAGCCGAGGCGCGCGGCGATGGCACGGGCGGTGCGGGCGCCGAGGAAGATACCGACACCGCCGATCGCCCAGTACAGGCCCAGTACTCCCTCGGGCAGGTGGAGTTCCCGCACGAACAGGATCGGAAGCAGGGTGTTCACGATCACCGCACCGAGATTGAGCACGGCTGCGGTGAAGGCGAGGGCCCGCAGCTCCGGGTTGCCCAGTACGTGCCGCAGGCCCCGGGCCATCTCCGCACGCAGGGATGTGGTGCGATCTTGTCGGGCCGGGGTCTGCTGTGATGTGCGTACGCCCATGAGTCTGATCGCCGAGGCCAGATACCCGGCGGCGCTGCACGCCACCGCGAACGGCGCGGTGAGCAGCTGAACGAGACCGCCGCCCGCGCCGCGGCCCGCGACATTGCCCGCGGCCTGAAGGCCGACCATCGCGGCATTGGCCCGCACCAGTCCGTCCCGGCTCACCAGTTGCGGCAGCATGGTCTGCGAGCCGACATCGAAGAACACGGTCGCGCAGCCGTTGAGCAGCACCACGGCGTAGAGCTGTCCGAGAGTGAGCCGATCCAGCCACCAGGCCACCGGAACGGAAACGAAGAGCACCGATCGCACCAGATCCGCGACGATCAGCACCCGCCGCTGCCGCATCCGGTCCACCCAGGCCCCAGCGGGCAGCCCGATGAACAGGAAAGCGGCCGTGCCGAGGGCTGCGAGCAGGCCCACCTGTCCGGCGCTCGCGTCCAGTGCGGTGACGGCGAGCAGCGGGACGGCGACGTACGCGATGTTGGTGCCCAACTGGCTGATCGCGGTCGCGGTGAACAGGGCGCGGAAGTCGGGTATCTGCCACAGGGAGCTCGCGGTGCTCGGTGGCCGGGCCGGTGATCTGAACATGGCGCACAAAGTGCCCCACGGTTCGCTGCGCGCCCCAATGATTTAGCGTGAACAAAATGCTGCAGATCGAGTTCACGGCCGAGGACGTGGCCCGCACCCGCTTCGCGGTCTCTCCCCTGTGGGAGGTCGTGGCCAGTGTGCGGGTCCTCAAGGGCGCCGATGAACAGGGCCTGCACCGCCGCTGGACCGACCAGGTCCGCCCCCGCCTCGCGGCCGCGAAGCTGGACCTGGCTCCGCTCTCCGCCCTGGTCCAGGTCCCCACGTACGGCATCCCCGGCTTTCTGGTCCCGCCGCCGACCACCCCGCAGCCCTCCCTCGACGTGGAACTGGCGACGCTGCGCGCGACCCCGTTCGACCTCCTGCGGACCTCCTCCGACGCGGCCCAGCCGGGAGTGGAAGCCCTGCGCGCAGACCCGGAGCGCGGCCTGGGCCGGCTCGCGGACACCATCGCCGCCTACTGGGACGTGGCGATCGCCCCGCACTGGCCGCGCATCCGTACCCTCCTCGAGGGCGACATCCTGCACCGCGCCCAACTCCTGGCCGAGGGCGGCGCCCGGCGTCTCTTCGACGACCTCGACCCCCAACTCGGCTGGGACTCCGGCACCTTGAACCTGGCGCACCGTTTCGTCAGCGGCGAGCGCACCCTGGACGGCCGCGGCCTGCTGCTGTGCCCCTCGGCCTTCATCTGGCCGCGCATCTTCTCCACGATCGGCTACGACCCCTGGCAGCCGACCCTGCGCTACCCGCCCCGCGGCGTCGGCACCCTCTGGAACCCCCGCACCGTCCCGACCCCGACCGCCCTGTCCGCCGTCCTCGGCCGCTCCCGGACCCTGCTCCTCGCCCATCTCACGACCCCCGCCACCACGACCGACCTCGCCGCCCGGACCGGCCTGACCGCCGGTGGCGCATCACAGCATCTGACGGCCATGCGAGCAGCCGGCCTGGTCACGGCCCACCGGACGGGACGCCTGGTGCTCTACGCGCGGACGAGCGTGGCAGAGGCACTGCTGACAGCCGGGGACTAGACCGTTGGTGTTGCAGCATGATCCGCCGCCGAACGCCTACGCGAAGCCGCCAGAAGGGCCAACGTTGCCTGGCCTAATCACCATCGCGGCACAGGCAGAAGGGGTGACCGGCCGGGTCGAAGAGCACCCGGACGCTCTCCTGCGGTTGGAACTCCGCCACGGTGGCGCCCAGGGCGACCGCCTCGGCGACCGCTGAGTCCAGGTCTCCGACCTGGAAGTCGAAGTGCATCATCGGGCGCTGGGCGCCGTCGACCGGTGGCCACACCGGAGCCCGATAGCCCTCCGCCTGCTGGAACACGAAGAACGGCCCTTGCGGAGAGGCGGCGACGATGGCCGTTCCCGGCTCCTCGTGCCCGATATGCCAGCCGAGAAGTTCGGCGTAGAACCTCGCCAAGCGACTGGGGTCCGCCGCTTCGATCGTGGTGCCCCACCACATACCGCCTGTTCGAGATCGCATGCCTGAGCCTAGCCCGGGCCACCGGCACAGGCACAGGAACAGGCACAACGATGCCGGCCCCCGGCCCATCTGATCGTGGGTTCATATGCGTCCCCGGGTGACGCACAGACCTGGGAGACGCGGGTCTGATCGACCTGCTCCGCGCCTGGGAGCCGGAAGAGTAGGACCTGACGGTGCACCACCTCCCGCACCGGGCCGACAGGTTCCCGTACCGGAGAAGCGCCGGCCGTCGTCGGAGTCAAAGCCCTGCCCGCCCAGCGGGTGGACTCAGTGGCCACCGGGCGTGTCGGTGACCGGCGGCAGGGACGGCCAGGGCGTGGGGCCGGCTGAAGGTGGCGGCCAGGAGTAGTCGTACGGTGGCGGGCTCCACGGTGCGTGGGCAGGCGGTGGTTTGAACGGTCCTGCCCGATTGGCCATGAGGATCAACATCGTCGCGGCGAAGACCACGCTGACGACGATAAGGGCCAGGCCGAGGGGGTTTCGGGGGTTGTAGTAGTAACGACTGGTTCCCCAGTTGCTTCGTTTGAAGACCGGCTCGTCCTCGTCATGCACAGGCTGCGTCCCAGGTCGAAGGTGTTCCGGGGCCGGCATCGTCCAGCGGGCCTCCGCTCGCTCCCGCCGGGAGCTGATGGCACTTTAGGTCAGGAGGTGCGGCCTGCCGAACGGGGGGGGGTGGTCGGGAAGTATCCCGTCACGGAGCGAGCAAGGCCGTCGCGGCGCTTCATGGCGTCGTCAGGCTCGGGGAGTTGCCGCTCGGCCTGGACGACGAAAGACAGCGACCACCTACACGCGGCGACCCGCCGCCTTCGACCGCTGCATCCCTGCGGCCGCTCAGCCCTGTCCGCTCTGCAGCGTGAGGCCCAGGCGGGATTCGGCGGCTTCCAGGGCCAGCCGGACGGCTCCCAGGGCCACGCCCTGGCCGCCCAGTTGGGAGGCGTCGATCACGGTGGGAACCAGGGTGTGGCCCTTGAGGTGGCGGCGGATCGGGTCGAGGAGGATGTCGCCGGCCTCGGAGATTCCACCGCCGATCACCAGGTGGCCGGGGTCGAGGAGAAGGAGCAGGACGGCCAGGCCGCGGGCGAAGCGGGCGGCTACCCGGTCGACGACGGCCAGGGCGACCGGGTCGCCGTCGGAGGCCGCGGTGAAGAGCGGGGCCAGGCCGCTGCGGCCGTCCGTCAGTCCGGGTGGTGCCGCGCGCCGGGCGTCGGTGTACGCCGCTGCCGCGAGGCGGCGGATCTCGGCCGCGCCGACGAGTCGTTCGAACGGTCCCATGCCGTCGGCGGGCAGCTGCGATCCGTCGGACGGCTCCACTAGCGTCACCGGTTCCGTCGGCGAGTCCAGTCGGGCGAACAGGTCGAGGAAGCCGAGTTCGCCCGCGGCCCCCGAGGCCCCGCGGAGCGGTACGCCGTCGATGATGATGCCGGTGCCGATCCGCTCGCCCCAGTGGACGAGGACCATGCTGCGGGTCTCCCGGGCCGGACCGTAACGCAGCTCGGCCAGGACGGCGAGGGTCGCGTCGTTGTCGAGCAGGACCGGGCAGCCGAGCCACTCGCGCAGCTCCGGCACAATCGCCGGCCCGGCCCAGCCCGGGATGCTCGGTGCCTTCAGCACCACCCCGCGTTCGCGGTCGACGATGCCGGGCGTTCCCGCGCAGACCGCCCACAGGTCGGTCGGTTCCAGGCCCGCCCGCCGCGCCGCCTCCGTCAGCCCTTCGCGGACCAGGGCGACGAGTTGGGGTGCGTCCGCGCCGGGCGGGACGGTGGCGCGGTGGGTCGTGAGGATCTCGCCGGAGAGGTCAGCGATGAGGACCAGCACCTTGTGCGGACCGATGTCGACGCCCGCGACATGCCCCATCTCGGAACGGAACCGGACCCGCCGGGCAGGTCTGCCGGGCCGGCCCTCCTCGCCGCTGCCGGTTCCCGTGCCGGTGCCGTCGTCCAGCGGGCCCACCAGCCCGTCGTTGCCCAGATCGGCCAGCGCCCTGGTGACGGCGGGGCGCGAAAGGCCGGTCGCCGCGGCCAGTTCGGAGACCCGGGCCGTACCGCCCGCGGCCTGCCGAAGCGCCGTCAGGACCGCCTGTCCGTTGATCCGCCGCAGCACGTGCGGTCCGGTCGCTGCCAGCTCTGACGGCATCAGATCACCCTCCCGGACACAGTGTCGCAGCCGGGATCGGGCCCGCGACCCCTTGACGGACGACTTCAGGGCTTCCATAGTATCGAACGGTTCGTTACTAACACCTCGCGGAACCCGACCGGACTAGGCGGCCTCGCATGAGATGGAAATCCAGCGCCCGCGCAACGCTCTCGTCGATCGTCCTGCTGACGGCGTCGATGTACGGAGATCCCACCGCACACGCGAATCCCAACCCCCCTTCCGTCTCAGCCGCGTTCGACCCCGCACCGGCGAGCGCAGCCCTGTCCCGGTTGCTGCCGGCCCGGGCAGCAGCGCAGTTCTCCCTCGTGCCGGTGCCGAAGCCGGCCTCCGGCGACGCCTTCACGCTCTCCGGTTCGGTCGGCGCCATCACGGTCGCGGGCACCTCGCCGGCCACGCTGCTCACCGGCGTCGGCTGGTACCTGGAGCACGTCGCGGGTGTGGACATCGGCTGGCCCGGTGACAGCCTCGGCAAGCTCCCGGCCGCCTTGCCTGCCGTGCCGGACCCGGTCACCCGCTCGGCGACGGTCCCCCACCGGTACGCCCTCAACGACACCGACGACGGCTACTCCGGCGCCTACCGCGACTTCGCCTCGTACCAGCACGAGATCGACGTGCTGGCTCTGCACGGCGTCAACGAGGTCTTCGTCCAGATGGGCGCCGAGTACCCCTATTACAAGGCGCTGCAGAGCTTCGGCTACAGCGGCGCCGAGCTGCGATCGTGGATCCCGGGCCCCGCGCACCAGGGCTGGTGGCTGCTGCAGAACATGTCCGGTTTCGGCGGACCCGTCTCGGAGCAGCTGATCAACGCCCGCGCGGCCGAGGGCCGGCAGATCACGGACCAGCTCCGCGCGCTGGGCATGACTCCGGTGCTGCCCGGCTACTACGGCACCGTGCCACCGGGCTTCACCGACAGGAATCCCGGCGCCAAGGTGGTGGCGCAGGGCGACTGGGTCGGCTTCCAGCGGCCCGACTGGCTCGACCCCACCAACGCCGTCTTCACCCGGGTCGCCGCCGCCTACTACGCCGCGCAGCGCACCCGGTTCGGTGACAGCACCCTGTACAAGATGGACCTGCTGCACGAGGGCGGGCTGCCCGGAAGCGTCAACGTGACCGACGCCGCCACCGCGGTCCAACACGCCCTGGACACCGCCCACCCGGGCGCGACCTGGGTCATCCTCGGCTGGCAGAACAACCCATCTGCCGCTGTGCTCAAGGGTGTTGACAAGGCACGCATGCTGATCGTCGACGGTCTCTCCGACCGCTACGACAACCTCGACCGCGAAACCGCGTGGGGCGGCACCCCGTACGCCTTCGGCGCCATCGACAACTTCGGCGGCCACACCAGCATCGGCGCCAACACCAGTACCTGGGTGAGCCGATTCCAGCAGTGGCTCAGCAAGAAGAACAGTGCTCTGCAGGGCATCGCCTATCTGCCGGAGGGGACCGGCGGCAACCCCGCCTCCTTCGACCTGTTCACCGAACTGGCCTGGCAACCGGGCCCCATCGACCGGACCGCCTGGTTCGCCGACTACTCGGCACGCCGCTACGGAGGCGCCGACGCTCACGCAGCTGCGGCCTGGGAGCTGCTGCGCCGCGGCCCGTACAGCACCGCGTCGGGTACCTGGAGCGAGCCGCAGGACAGCCTGTTCACCGCGCGCCCGGGGCGCACCGCGAGTCATGCTGCGGAGTGGAGCCCGGACGGCATGCGCTACGACGCGGCCACCGTGCAGAACGCACTGGCGGAACTGCTACAGGTCGCCCCGGACAAACAGGCCTCGACCGCCTACCGGTACGACCTGGTCGACGTCGCCCGCCAGGCACTGGCCAACCGCAGCCGGGTACTGCTGCCGCAGATCAACGCCGCCTACACGGCGAAGAACCTGACCCAGTTCCGCGGTCTCGTCACCGAATGGAAGGGCGATGAGGCCCTGCTCGACCAGCTCGTCTCCAGCGACCCGGCGTTCCTGCTGGGCACGTGGCTGACGAGCGCCCGCGCGTCGGGGGCCACCGCCGCGGAGAAGAGCCAACTGGAGTACGACGCCCGGTCCATCCTCACCACCTGGGGCGACAGGGCGGCCAGCGAGGCGGGCGTGCACGACTACGCCAGCCGTGAGTGGGGCGGCCTGATCTCCGATCTCTACGCCAAGCGGTGGGCGGCGTACTTCGCCTCGCTCGACACCGCACTCACCGGCGGCACTGCTCCGGTGGCGATCGACTGGTTCGCGATGGACGACAGCTGGGCCAGACAGACCAACAGCTACAGCACCTCGCCCTCCGGCGATCCGATCGCGCTGGCCCAGCACGTCAGGGACGCCCTTCCGCCCATCGCACCGTCGGGCCCGATCACCGGAATCGGCGGCGCCTGCGTCGACATCACGGGCGGCAGCACGGCCGACGGCACGCCGCTCCAGCTGTACGGCTGCAATGGGACGACTGCCCAGAGGTGGACCGTCTCGGCGGACGGCACCCTGCGGGCCAACGGCAAGTGCATGGACGTCAGGGGCGGCGCCGTGACCCCCGGCACCGTGGTGCAGCTCTACACCTGCAACGGCACTCCCGCCCAGGCCTGGACACCAAGGAGCGACGGCACGCTGCGGAACACCAAGTCCGGCCTGTGCCTCGATGCCGGCGGCGGCAGCTCCGCCAACGGCACCGCCCTGATCATCTGGACGTGCACCGGCAACGTCAACCAGCGCTGGTCGCTGCCGAGCTGAGGTCCACGACACCCCCCTCATCCCAGGTCCGTCTGCACTGCGGTGATGGAGCCGGCGTCGCCAGCCGGGACACTGGCGGGCGCCGCCCGCCAGTGTCCCGGCTCCGGGGTCAGGGCCCGTTCTCAGAGGTATTCGGTGGCGGCGTCGAGGAGCCAGTCCGCGACATAGTCGGCGAAGGAGGAACGGACGAGGAGCCAGAAGCCTCCCTTGCGGCCTACGACGACGACCTGCGCGCGGGCGAGCGTCGTCTGTGCGCAGCGGCCGGGGCCGAAGGCGCGGGGGTGCAGGTCGAGGGAGCAACCGTGGGCGAGCAGGTCGCGGGCGCGGGGGCCGGCGACCAGCAGGGTGGTGCGCTGGGCGGAGACGTCGGTGACAGCGGCAGGCTCCTCGCCGATGGCCGCACGGATCCGGCTCTCCAGGTCCTGCTGGGTGCCGGGCCGGCCGACGACGAGCCATTCATCGGGTCCGAGCCAGAGGACGGCCAGGTCACGGACGGCGTCACAGGCCCGTACCGCGGTGTCGGGTTCGAGAGGGAGCGGGAGGCCGAGCGCGAGCCCGACGGCGTCGCCGGCGGGGCCCTTGGGGTCGAGGCGGACGTTGAGCTGAGTGCGGAAGGGGAGTTCGGCCAGGCGCAGATCGCCGCTGGAGGTGCGGGTGGCGGCGGCGAAGCGGTCGGCGGCGTGCGCCAGGGGGCTGTGGCGGGTGGTCCGGGTGGCGGTCTCAGCCATCGCGGCGGGCTCCCTCGGGGTCGTAGAGGACGGGGCTGGCGACGGTCACCGGGATCAGCCGGTCGCCGACGGGGGCGTAGAGCCGCTCGCCGATGCGGTCCCGGCCGCCCTTGATGAGGGCGAGCGCGAAGGTCCGGCCGAGGGCGGCGCTGCGGTAGCTGGAGGTGACGTGACCGAGCATCGGAACGGGAGGTGCCGGGAGCACGCTGTCGGCGACGAGGTGGGTGCCCTCCGGGAGGAAGGCGCTGGGATCCTCGGGGAGCAGCCCGACGAGGTGCTTGCGGTCGGGGCGGAGGGTGTCGGCGCGGCTGTAGGACCGCTTGCCGACGAAGTCCGGCTTCTTCTTCGACACGACCCAGCTCATGCCGAGGTCCTGCGGGGTGACCGTGCCGTCGCTGTCCTGGCCGATGATCGGGTAGCCCTTCTCCGCGCGCAGGACGTGCATGGTCTCGGTGCCGTACGGGGTGATCCCGTACGGGGTCCCCGCTTCGTCGAGCGCCTCCCACAGGGCGAGGGCGTCCCACGGGGAGATGTTGATCTCGTAGGCCAGCTCGCCGGAGAAGCTGATCCGGCAGACGCGGGCCGCAATGCCCGCGACGGTCGTGTCGCGCCAGGCCATGAAGGGGAAGCTGTCGTTCTGCACGTCCAGGCCGGGGGCCAGGCCGCCGAGGACCTCACGGGAACGGGGACCGACGAGAGCGACGGTGGCCCACTGCTCGGTGACGGAGGTGCAGCGGACCCGCAGGTCGGGCCATTCCGTCTGCAGCCACTCCTCCATCCACTCCAGGACGGCGGCCGCGTTGCCCGTGGTGGTGGTGACGATGTAGCGGTCGTCGGCGAGGCGGATGGCGGTGCCGTCGTCGAAGATCATGCCGTCCAGGCGGGCCATGACGCCGTAGCGGATCATGCCGACCTTCAGGGTGCTCATCATGTTGGTGTAGATCCGGTCGAGGAAGACCCCGGCGTCCGGGCCCTGGACGTCGATCTTGCCGAGGGTGGAGGCGTCCATGAAGGCCACGCCCTCGCGGGCGGCACGGCATTCGCGCAGGACGGCGGTCTCCATGTCCTCCCCGGACAGCGGGTAGTACCACGGGCGCTTCCACTGGCCGACGTTCTCGAAGCGCGCACCGTGAGCGGTGTGCCAGGGGTGGAGGGCGGTGAGGCGGGCCGGGTCGTGGAGGACACCTCGGTCGCGGCCCGCGAGGGTGGCGAAGGAGACCGGGGTGTACGGGGGCCGGAAGGTGGTCGTGCCGAGGACGGAGATGTCGACACCGAGGAGGTGGGCGACGGTGCCCGACGCCAGTACGCCGGAGGTCTTGCCCTGGTCGTTGGCGGTGCCGGCGGTGGTGTAGCGCTTGGTGTGCTCGACGGACCGCATCCCGGTGCCGGCGGCCCGCGTGAGGTCGGCGACGGTGACATCGCGCTGAAGGTCGACGAAGCTCGACGCCTCGGCGGCGCCCGGGACCACATGGACGTGCGCGGGCGGGGAGGCCGGCTCGGCTGTCACCGGCGGGAGTTGGGAGGTCGCAGCCGGGTAGCCCGCGGCCTCGATGGCACGGATGCCGGCCGCGGCGCCCTCGGCGAGGACCGCTGCCAGGTCGAAGACGCCGTTGGCGGTGCCCGCCACCTCGACCGCCTGCCGGCAGCTGTCGGGGACGAAGGAGCCGAGGGCGTCGTCGTAGCGGAGCTTGCCGCCGGCCTGGCTGAACAGGTGCGCCACGGGGTTCCAGCCGCCGGAGACCAGGAGCAGGTCGGCGGTGAACTCGCGCTGCGGTGCGTCGGACCCGCCCGATCCCTGCGATCCGTCCGGCCCTTCCGATCCGTACGGCGCGACGGTGACCGAGGTGAGGCGGTCCCCGCCCTGTGTGCCGATGACCGCGTGGCCCGCAAGGACTTCGACACCGGGGACCTGCGCGCCCGGCTCGCGGCGGGTGTCGACGATCGCCACGACGTCCACGCCCGCGGCGGCGAGGTCACGGGCGGCGGCGTAGGCGCTGTCGTTGGTGGTGAAGACGACGGCCCTGCGCCCAGGGACGACTCCGTAGCGGTTGACGTAACTACGGGCTGAAGCGGCCAGCATGACGCCCGGGCGGTCGTTGTCGGCGAAGGCGAGGGAGCGCTCGTGGGCACCGGTGGCGAGGACGACTCGGCGGGCGCGGATGCGCCAGACGCGCTCGCGGGAGACGTTGTCCGGGGCGTGGGCGCCAAGGTGGTTGGTGCGGCGCTCCACGGCGAGGAGGTGGTTGTCGTCGTAGTAGCCGAAGACGGTGGTGCGGCGCAGGACGCGTACGTCCGCGCTCGCTTCGAGCAGCGCCGCGACCTCGGCCGGCCAGGAGGGGAGCCGGCCGGTGCTGAGGAGGCTTCCGCCGAGCTCGGGCTGGTCGTCGGCGAGGATGACGCGGGCACCGCTGCGGGCGGCGGCCGCGGCCGCGGCCAGTCCGGCCGGACCCGCGCCGACGATCAGCACGTCGCAGTGGGCGTGCACGGCGTCGTAGCGGGCGGGGTCGGGCTCGGTGGCGAGCCGTCCCCTGCCGGGGAGGCCGGTCGCGACGAGGCCGTCGTACAGCTCGACGGTCGTCGCGGGGAGCATCGGCTCGGGGAAGGGCTCCTCGATCTGGATGACGGCGTTGGGTTCTTCGACACCGGCGGAGAAGATGCCGCGGGGGCGGCCGAGCTTGATGCTGGTGTTGGTCCGGATGACGCCGTTGGCGAGGAGGGCGGAGGCGAGGGTGTCGCCGGGATGGCCTTCGTAGGCGACTCCGTCGAAGGTGAACGCCAGCCGGTCACTGCGCGCGATGCGGCCACCGGTGGCGCGCCGGAACGGCTGGGTCTCCCCCGCCCGGTCCCGTTCCGAAACCGGGGACTCCACCTCTGGACCCCCAGGCTTCGTGGTCGGCTGCGGGCCGGTGGTCGTGTTGCGCCCACCCTCCCCCAACTCACCGCGCTCGCCACGCGGAGCGGTCTGCCCGCAGCGAGGTTCGATGAACTCGTTCGTCGACGTGTCACGTACCGCGTTGAACCACCGGCGGCACCCCGCCGAGTGCATCCAGCGCTCGGCGAAGGGCCCCTTGGGGTTGTCGCGGAAGAAGAGGTAGCGGGCCCACTGCTCGTCCGTCAGGGCCGAGGGGTCCTCGGGGTAGGCGAGGTGCGCCTGACCGCCGTAGTGGAACTCGGCCTCGTCGCGGGGTCCGCACCAGGGGCATGGGATGAGCAGCATGGTTTCGGGCTCCTCAGTGGGCTACCGCGGCCGCGCCGTGCTCGTCGACGAGCGCGCCGGTGGTGAAACGGTCGAGCGAGAAGGGGGCGTTGAGGTGGTGCGGGGCGTCGTGGGCGATGGTGTGGGCGAAGACCCATCCCACGCCGGGGGTGGCCTTGAAACCACCGGTGCCCCAGCCGCAGTTGAGGTACAGGTTGTCCACCGGGGTCAGGCCGACGATCGGTGAGGCGTCGGGGCTGACGTCGACGATGCCGCCCCAGGTGCGCAGCACGTGCGCGCGGGCGAAGACGGGGAAGAGCTCCAGCGCGGCGGACATCTGCTCTTCGATGATGTGGAAGGCGCCGCGCTGGGTGTAGGAGTTGTACGAGTCGATGCCCGCGCCCATGACGAGCTCGCCCTTGTGGGCCTGGCTGACGTAGACGTGCACGGCGTTGGACATCACCACGGTGGGGTGGACGGGCTCCAGCAGCTCACTCACCAGCGCCTGCAGCGGATGGCTCTGCAGCGGCACCTCGAAGCCCGCCATGGCGGCGAGGACCGACGAATGGCCCGCCGAGCAGAGCGCGACCTTTCCCGCCGCGATCGGGCCGAGGGTGGTCTGAACCCCGATCACCCGGCCGCCGGCGATGTCGATGCCGGTGACTTCGCAGTTCTGGATGATGTCGATGCCGGCGGCGTCCGCCGAGCGGGCGAGGCCCCAGGCGACGTGGTCGTGCTTGGCGATGCCCGCGCGGGGCTGGTACGTGGCGCCCATCACCGGGTAGCGCACGTCCGGGGAGATGTTGACGATCGGGCAGACCTCTTGGACCTGCCGCGGGTCGAGCCATTCGGCATCGACGCCGTTGAGGCGGTTGGCCTCCACGCGGCGGACGCTGTCGCGCACGTCCTGGAGGCTGTGGGCGAGGTTGAGTACGCCGCGCTGGGAGAAGAGGATCGGGTAGTCCAGCTCCTCCTCCAGGCCCTCCCAGAGCTTGAGCGCGTGCTCGTAGATCCCGGCGCTCTCGTCCCAGAGGTAGTTGGAGCGGATGATGGTGGTGTTGCGGGCCATGTTGCCGCCCGCGAGCCAGCCCTTCTCCAGGATCGCGACGTTGGTGATGCCGTGGTTCCTGGCCAGGTAGTGGGCGGTGGCGAGGCCGTGTCCGCCGCCGCCGACGATGATGACGTCGTACGACTTCTTCGGTTCGGGCGTGCGCCACAGCCAGTCGGGGTGCTCGGGGAGATCGGCGCCGGGGGTGCGGGGGCTCATCGGGCGTCTCCTGACTAGCCGCGGAGGCGGGACATGGACGGGTCGAACAGCGGCTCGTCGGCGACCTGCGCGGCGACCCGCTGATCGAAGTAGCCGACGTGCAGCACGTGCCCGGGGGTGGCGAGCTCGGCCGGGAGCCAGGCGTAGGCGATGCCTTTGCCGATGGTGTACCCGTAGGAGGCACTGGTGACGTAGCCGACGGGGCGGTCGCCGTCGTAGACGGGTTCCTTGCCCATGACGACGGCGGACGGGTCGTCGATCGTCAGGCACGTCAGGCGGCGCTTCACCTCCGCCTTGCGACGCTCGAGGGCCGCCTTGCCGATGAAGTCGGGCTTGTCGAGCTTGACGGCGAAGCCGACGCCGGCTTCATAGGGGTCGTGCTCGTAGGTCATGTCGGTTCCGAAGGAGCGGTAGCCCTTCTCCAGGCGCAGGCTGTTGAAGGCTCCGCGGCCGGCGATGATGCCGCCGAGCGGCCGGGCGGCGGCCCACAGCGTGTCCCAGAGTTTCAGGCCGTGGTCGGCCGTGGTGTAGAGCTCCCAGCCGAGTTCGCCGACGTACGACAGCCGCATCGCTGTGACCGGCACGGAGCCGATGTGGGCGCGCTTGGCGCGGAAGTACTTCAGGCCGTCGTTGGAGAAGTCGCAGTCGGCCAGCGGCTGCAGGACCTGGCGGGCGAGCGGGCCCCACAGGCCGATGCAGCAGGTGCCGGGGGTGATGTCGCGGACGGCGACCGAACCGTCGTCCGGGAGGTGGCGGGTGAACCAGTCGTGGTCGAGATTGCCGTTCGCGCCGACCTGGAAGAGGTCACGGGCGAGGCGGGCGATCGTGACGTCGCTGCGGATGCCACCGTCCTCGTCCAGGAGGAGCGTGTACGTCACCGAGCCGACGGACTTGTCGATCTTGCCGGTGGACAGCCGCTCCAGGAAGGCCGCCGCGCCGCGTCCGCTGACCTCCAGGCGCTTGAGGGCCGTCATGTCGTACATCGCGACGGTCTCGCGGGTGGTCTGGGCCTCGGCGCCGACGATCGGGGACCAGTAGCGGGCGGCCCAGTCGTTGGGGGTGGGGATGGAACGGCCCTCGACCAGTGCGGCGTTGGCCTCGTACCACTGGGGGCGCTCCCAGCCGTTCGCCTCGAGGAAGACAGCACCGAGCTCCTGCTGCCGTCCGTAGAAGGGGCTGGTGCGGATCGGGCGCGGGGCGCCCGGCGGCTGGAGCGGGTGGAGGATGTCGTACACCTCGACGAAGTTCTGGCAGTCGCGGGCGAGGACGTACTCCGGGGAGAGCTGGTGCGGCTCGAACCGGTTGACGTCGCACTCGTGCAGGTCGAAGGAGGAACAGTAGCCGTCGACCAGCCATTCGGAGACGGCCCGCGCCACGCCGGCGGAGTGGGTGACCCAGACGGCCTCGGCGACCCAGAAGCCCTTCACCTCCGGTGACTCGCCCAGGAGGGGAAGCCCGTCTGTGGTGAAGGAGAACAGGCCGTTGATGCCCTCCTCGATCTTGGCTTCGCGGGTGGCGGGGAGGAGGGACTGCGTTTCGGTCCAGGCGTCCGCGAAGTCGCCCTCGGTGAACTTCAGCACCGACGGCATCTCGTCGGCCGCGTCCGCTGCCTGCACCGAGCGGATGTCGTCGACGGAGACCGGCATCGGGCGGTGACCGTAGGAGCCGATGCCGATACGGTCAAAGCGGTCGCGGTAGTAGAGGTCGGCGTCCTGGTGGCGCAGGATCGGGCGGACGGCCTCCTCCGTCTGGCCTTCCAGGGCGGGCACCGGGCCGGTCCACGCGAGCTGGTGGGCGAGCGGGGTGAGCGGGAGGTTCATGCCGACCATGCGGGCGATCTTCGGGCCCCAGATGCCGGCGCAGCACACGACGATGTCGGCGGGGATCTCGCCCTGGTCGGTGCGGACGCCGCTGACGCTTCCGTCGCTCTGCAGCACGTCGAGGACTTCGTGGCGGGCGAGGAAACGGACACCGCGCTCCTTCGCCTGCCGGATCTGCGCCTCGACCGCGAGCACGGACTTGGCGAGGCCGTCCGTGGGCACCAGCAGCCCGCCGAGGACTCGCGAGGGGTCCACGAGCGGGTGGAGTTCCACGCACTCCTCGGAGCTCAGCAGCCGGGCTTCGACGCCCCAGGCGGTGATCCAGCCGTGGCGGCGGTGGAGTTCGGTGAGGCGGTCGGTCGTGGTGGCCACTTCGAGGCCGCCGACCTGGAGGAAGCAGGGCTGGCCGTCGACGTCGAGGGAGCAGAACTTCTCGACGGTGTAGCGGGCGAGTTCGGTCATCGTCTTGGAGGAGTTGGTCTGGAAGACCAGACCCGGGGCGTGCGACGAGGAGCCTCCGGTGGCGGGGAGCGGGCCCTGGTCGACGACCGTGATCTCCGTCCAGCCCGCGGCGGACAGTTCGTCCGCCAGCGCCGCTCCCACGACGCCCGCTCCGATGATGACCACTCGGGGTCCCGCCATCGCCGCACCTCCGCCTTACAGCAGTCCGAGTTGCTTTCAGCGCAACAAGCTTCAGGTTGCGCAACTCAATGTGCCGGTCCCTCCGGGAGGTGTCAAGGGGGCAAACGACAGTGCCCGGAGGGCTGTCGGAACAGCTCTCCGGGCACTGCGGTGTGCTCTCGCCGACGTGCGTCACGCCGGTGGTCAGGTGGGGCTCCCCCGGACGTCGTCCGGGAGGTCGCCGACGGAACGTTTCTCCCGCCACCCGACAGGTCACTTCAGCCAGGCGGCCACCTTGTCGCCATTGGCCTCGACCCACTTCTTCGCAGCCGCCTCGTCCGACATCTTGTCGACGGCGATGTACTTCGCGACGAGGTTCTGATCGTCATTGGTCCACGAGAAACTCTTGACCAGGCTGTAGGCCGGACTGCCCGACGCGGCGAACTTGGTACTGACGATCTTGTCCAGGTCGTACACGGGATAGTCGCAGGCGACCGCCGCCGCGACGGCGTCGCAGCCCTCCTTGTACGGGGGCAGGTCGACCTTGACCAGCGGCACCTCGGAGAGGAACCACTGCGGCTCGTAGAAGTAGCCGAGGATCCACTCCTGCTTCTTCTCGGCCTGCCGGAAGGCCTGGATGAGCGCGGTCTCGCTGCCCGCGTACACCACCTTGAAGTTCAGGTTCAGATTCTTCACCAGCGCCGCGTCGTTGGTGACGTACGACGGGTCGCCGTCCAGCAGTTGGCCCTGGCTGCCCGACTCCGAGGTCTTGAACTGCGACGCGTACTTGTTGAGGTTCTTGTAACTGGTGATGTCCGGGTACTTCTTCGCCAGCCACGGCGGTACGTACCAGCCGATGACCCCGTTGTTGCCGGTCGGGCCGGCCGCCACGGCGGTCTTCTGATCGGTGATGTACTTCTTCTTCAGGTCGTCATGGCCCCAGTTCTCCAGGACCGCGTCGACCTCACCGGTCCCGAAGCCCTGCCACGCGACCTCCTCCTTGAGGTCCTTCTTCTTGACCGTACAGCCGAGTTTGTGCTCCGCGACGTAGGCGACGACCGCCGCGTCCGCCTCGTAGCCGACCCACGGGTTGACGGCGAGATTGAAGGTGCCGCACTTACCGCCGGAGCTGCTGCCCGCGGCGGAGGGGGTGTCACCGACCTTGGCACCGCCGCAGGCGGTGAGGGCGAGACCCAGTACGGTCAGTCCGGCCGCGCCGGCGCGCCATCTCGCGGGACGGGTACCCGCGACGAGGTGTATTGCCATGTGTCGTGCTCCTTTTGACTGCCTAGTGCCGACGGCCGTTCACCGCCGTGGTACGGCGCGCCGCCGCCTGTGTGATCCCGTCGAACATGACGCCGAGCAACACGATGGCGAGTCCCGCCGCCAGCCCCTTGCCGTACAGCTCTCCTTGCGAGAAACCGGCTACGACGTCGTAGCCGAGGGCGCCCGCACCGACCAGGCCGCCCACTACAACCATCGACAGCACGTAGATCAGGCCCTGGTTGACAGCGAGAGCCAGGGCGCTGCGTGACATCGGCAGTTGGACTTTGGTGATGATCTGCCAGGTATTGGACCCGGCAGCCGCGGCCGCCTCGACGGTGGTCTCCGGCACGGCCCGCACCCCGTCCGCGATGATCTTCATCGTGACGGGCGCCGCATAGACGACCGCGGCGACGATCGCGGTGAACCGGGTCGCCCCGAACAGCGCGAGGAACGGCACCAGATAGACGAACGGCGGCATGACCTGCGCCGCATCCAGAGTGGGCCGGATGAGCCGGTCGGCCATAGGGCTGCGCCCCATCCAGACGCCCACCACGACCCCGAGGGCCATCACCAGCACCGTCGCCACGGCGGTCGACGCCAGCGTCGTCATGCTGTCCGACCACATGCCGGTGCCGACGAGCAGGGCCACACACACCCCGGCCGTCACTCCGGCCCGCCGGCCGCCCAGCACGGCTCCGACGGCGACCAGGACGGCGCCGACCAGCCACCACGGGGAGTCGGTCAGCAGCGACTGAAAGGGGTTGAGCAGACCGTTGGTGACGGCGTCACGCAGGGCGTTCGTCATGCCGGAGAGGTGGTCCTGCGCCCAGGTGGTCACGGTGTCCGCCGCACTGGCGATGGTGCTGCCGGTACTGCCCTCGCCGGGGAACTCCGCCGCCCACACGTAGGTGTGCGACAGATACACCAGGACCGCGGCCACCACGCCGCCCGCCACCAGCAGATGCCGGCGCCACTTCACGAACGGGCCGCCCAGGCGACCGGGAGCCCGGCCCCTCCCCTCTGCTGAGGGGACCCCGGTCGCGCTGCGCTCGCTCGCCGCCGTCGTAACGCGGTCGAGGACGATGGCCATGACGACGATGGCGAGACCAGCGTTGAACGCTGTGCCGACGTCCAGCGACTGCAACGCCTTGACCACGGTCTTGCCGAGCCCGGGTGCGTCGATCAGCGCGGCGATGGTGACCATGGCCAGGGCGGCCATGATGGTCTGGTTGATGCCCATCACCACGGTCCGCTTGGACATCGGCAGGAGCACCTTGGTGAGCGTCTGGCGCCGCGTCGAGCCCAGCGAATAGGCCGCCTCGACCGTCGTCGCCGGCACGGACCGAATGGCGTGCGCGGTGATACGGATCGCGGGAGGCGCCGCGTAGATCAGCGTGGCGATCGTGGCGGAGGCCGGCCCGATGAGGAAGAACAGCGTGAGCGGGGCGAGATAGACGAAGGTCGGCATCGTCTGCATGAAGTCCAGGAACGGCGTCATGATCCGGTTGGCCCGGTCGGACATCCCGGCCCACACGCCGAGCGGGATGCCGATGAGGAGCGAGACGAAGACCGCCGAGAGCGTCAGGGCCAGGGTGTCCATGCTCTCCTGCCACAGGCCTTGCAGCCCGAAGAAGGTGAAGCCGGCCATGGCGAGCAGCGCGACCCGCACGTTGCCCAGGGCCCAGGAGAGGTAGCCGACGATGCCGACGACACCGAGCCACCCGATCTGCGGGACTCCGCGGCCGCTCGAGGGCTGGGAGATCAGCGACTGGATGAAGGTCACCAGGTTGTCGATGACCAGCCGGATCTCGTTGAAGAAGTAGAGGAAGAGCGGATTGCTGTTGCGGTCGGCGCCGATCGAGTCGTTGACGTCGTTGAACCAGCGGTGCAGACCGGTCAGGTCGGCCGCCGCCAGCGCGAGCGTCTGGTGGCCGCGGAACACGGCGAAGATCAGCAGCCAGAGGGCCAGTATCCCGGCGACGACGAACCGGCGCGGGATGGCGCGGATCGCCCCCAGTCGCGTGGGCACCTGGGCGACGACGGCCATCACGCGCCGCCTTCCACGCCCGCGATCACCGCGAGGATCTCCTCGTCGCCGACGACACCCAGCAGCTTGCCGTTCTCGACGACCTTGACCGGCTTCACCGCCTCGAACACCGCCCTGGTGGCGTCCCGCACCACCACGTCCGGGCCGAACTCGGGTCCGTCGAGATCGTCGTCCGGCCCTGCCGGGCGCATGATCCAGCGCAGCGTCAGGACATCGGCACGCGGCACGTCCTTCACGAAGTCGCGGACGTAGTCGTCGGCGGGAGCGCCGACCAGTTCGTCGCCCGTACCGCACTGGACCGTCTTGCCGTCGCGCATGATCAGGATGCGGTCGCCCAGCTTGAGCGCCTCGGACAGGTCGTGGGTGACGAAGACCATGGTCTTGCCGACCTCGTGGTGCAGCCGGATGACCTCGTTCTGCATGTCCCGCCGGATCATCGGGTCCAGCGCCGAGAACGGCTCGTCGAAGAGCAGCACATCCGGATCGCCGGCCAGCGCCCGCGCGAGGCCGACGCGCTGCTGCATACCGCCGGAGAGCTGGTCGGGGTAGGAGTTCTCGTAGCCGGACAGGCCCACCAGCTCGACGACCTCCAGCGCGCGCTTGGTGCGCTGCGCCTTGCCCATGCCGCGGATCTCCAGGCCGTACGCGACGTTGTCCACCACGCACCGGTGCGGCAGCAGCCCGAAGTGCTGGAAGACCATGGAGAACTTGTGCCGGCGAAGCTCCCGCAGGCGCTTGGGGTCGGCGTCGCGGATGTCCTCGCCCTCGAAGACGACCTGGCCGGCGGTCGGTTCGATCAGCCGGGTCAGACATCGCACCAGGGTGGACTTGCCCGAGCCGGACAGGCCCATGACCACGAAGACCTCGCCGGGCGACACGTCGAAGCTCACGTCCCGCACCGCCGCCGTGCATCCCGCACGGTCCATGAGCTCACGGCGCGACAGGCCGCACAACTCCTCGGACTGCGGCACCTTTTCGGCCTTCGGCCCGAACACCTTCCACAGCCCGCGCACGGAGATGACCGGGGTCCGGTCCTGATCCGGGTCCTGGGACCTGTCGCGCCGCCGCGACACCTCGGTCTGTGCTGGGATCACTGTCGACCTCTCTCCATGCTTCAGGTGTTCGGCCTTCCGGGCTTCAGGTCTCCGGCCCGGTGCGCTTCAGCTGCGGAACCAGCGCTGCGGCCGCGGTTGGATGTTCTGCCAGATGTGCTTGGGCTCGCGGTACTCGTCCAGGCCGGCAGGTCCCAGCTCCCGGCCCACGCCCGACTGCCCGAACCCACCCCACTCCGCCTGCGGCACATAGGGGTGGTAATCGTTGATCCATACGGTGCCGTGGCGCAGCCGGCGGGCGACTCGCTGCGCCTTGCCCGCGTCCTGTGTCCAGACGGCACCGGCCAGTCCGAAATCCGTGTCGTTGGCGATGCGTACGGCTTCGTCCTCGGCGTTCTCGCCGCCGCTGAAGCGTTCGACGGTCAGCACCGGGCCGAAGGACTCCTCGTGCACCACGCGCATGTCCTGGGTGCACTCGTCGAGAACGGTCGGCGGGTAGTAGAAGCCGTCCGCGAGCGCGGGGTCGTCCGGGCGGGCGCCGCCGCAGCGCAGGACGGCGCCTTCGGCGATGCCGGCGGCAACATAGGCCTCGACCTTGTCGCGGTGGGCGGCGGAGATCAGCGCGCCGGTCTCGGCCGCGGCGTCGAAGGGTCCGCCGAGGCGGATCTGCCGCGCGCGGCGTACGACCTCGTCGACGAAGGCGTCGTGCAGCGAGTCCTCGACGATCAGCCGGGCGCCGGCCGAGCAGACCTGGCCCGAATGCAGGAAGACGGCCGTGAGCGCGAAGTCCACGGCCGTCTCGAAGTCGGCATCGGCGAAGATGACGTTGGGGTTCTTGCCGCCCAGCTCCAGCGCGACCTTCTTCACCGTCGCGGCGGCCGTGGCCATGATCCGCTTTCCGGTCTCCAGCCCGCCGGTGAAGGACACCATGTCCACATCCGGGTGCTCGGACAGCGGCGCCCCCACCTCCGGCCCGGTGCCCAGGACGAGGTTGGCGGCCCCCGCGGGGAGCCCGGCCTCCTCCAGCGCCCGCATGAGCAGGATCGAGGTGGACGGGGTCAGCTCACTGGGCTTCAGGACAAAGGTGTTGCCCGCGGCGAGGGCCGGCGCGACCTTCCAGGAGGCCTGAAGAAGAGGGTAGTTCCAGGGGGTGATCAGGCCGCAGACACCGATCGGCTCGTGGACGACCCGGCTGATGGCGTCGTCGCGGCCCGTGTCGATGACCCGGCCCGCGCTGGTGCCCGCGACCCCGCCGTAGTAACGGAAACAGGAGACGACATCCGCGATGTCGTACTCGCTCTCCACCAGCCGCTTGCCCGTGTCGAGCGATTCGGCCCTGGCGAATTCCTTCGCGTCCCGTTCCAGGATGTCCGCCACGCGAAGGAGCAGCGCCCCGCGCTCGCGCTCCGGCGTGCCCGGCCACGGTCCCGAGTCGAAGGCACGGCGTGCTGCGAGGATCGCGGCCTCGGTGTCGGCCCGCATCCCCTCGCCCACGCTCGCGACGAGCGTGCCGTCGGCTGGGCAGCGAATCTCCCGGCGGCCGCCCGCAACCGGGTCGCGCCACTCACCGTCCAGATACAGGTCCGCCACGCGATGAGCCCTTCAGACGAATCCGTTGCGCATAGCGCATCGAATTGCTTGTGGTGGAACACCCTGGCCGAACGGGTGGCGCGCGTCAAGGGGTTGATACCTGCGGGCTTCACCTCTTGACCGCAGGCCTTACGGGACTGGACCATGTTGCGTATCACTCACTCTGTTGCTCATTACGCACCAGTGGAGGTCGCATATGTCCCCTCGCCCACAACCCGGCCACGAGTACGTCCTCACCCTCGCGTGCCCGGACCGGGCCGGCATCGTCCACGCGGTGAGCGGCTTCCTCGTACGCAACTCCGGCAACATCCTGCAGAGCCAGCAGTTCGACGAGCGGCTCAAGGGCCGGTACTTCATGAGGGTCCACTTCGACATCTCCGATCCGGACACAGGTCTGGAAACTCTGCGTTCCCGATTCGGCCCGGTCGCCGAGGCGTACGGGATCACGTGGACGCTGCGGGACGCGGCCACCCCGACGCGCACGCTGATCATGGTGTCCAAGTTCGGGCACTGCCTCAACGACCTGCTCTTCCGGCAGCGGACCGGCGCGCTCAACATCGAGATCCCGGCGATCGTCTCCAATCACCGGGAGTTCGAAGCACTCGCGGACACCTACGGCGTGCCGTTCCTGCACGTGCCGGTGACGCGGGAGACCAAGGCCGAGGCGGAGGCGCGGCTGCTGGAGCTGGTGCGTGAGCTGGACATCGAGCTGGTGGTGCTGGCCCGCTACATGCAGGTCCTCTCCGATGATCTGTGCAAGCAGCTGGAGGGGCGGGCGATCAACATCCACCACTCCTTCCTGCCGAGCTTCAAGGGCGCACGTCCCTACAACCAGGCGTACGACCGCGGGGTCAAGCTGGTCGGGGCGACCGCGCACTACGTCACCCCGGAGCTGGACGAAGGGCAGATCATCGAGCAGGACGTGGTCCGGGTCGACCACTCGCTCGACCCGGAGGAGCTGGTGACCGTGGGCCGCGATGTCGAGGCGCAGGTACTCGCGCACGCGGTGAAATGGCACAGCGAGAACCGCGTCATGATCGATGGAAACCGCACGGTGGTCTTCCGCTGACGCCACGTCGTGCGAGCGCGCCGGCACCCTCGCAGGGGTGGTGCGGAACGCATCAGTTGTCGGCGCGCTCGAGCATCGCGCGGCGCCAGCGCTCGGTCTCGGCGATCTGGTTGAACGTGAAGACGTGCAGCCCCGCCACCACCGCCGAGGGCGCCGTCAGCGCGGGCGCGGTGCGCGTGAGGAACCGCTCCGGCGAATAGCCGCCGGGCGCGGAGAGGCGGACGAACCACGAGGCGTGCCGGGTCAGGAAGCGCGTCGACTCACCGACGCCGATCTTGGTGGCCATGGCGAGCAGCTTCGTCCGCTCCACGGGCCCCGCCACCCCCACATGCACGGGCAGGGCCACGCCGCGGCGCCGGATGCGCCCGACCCACTCCCCCAGGACCTGCGGGTCGAAGCACAGGTTGCTGACGATGTACGTGGCGTGGACGCGCTTCTCCCACATGGCCTGAATGGTGATGTCGTCGTCGATCAGGGGATGCCGCTCGGGATAGCCGGTGATGCCGACATGGCGGAAGGGGCTGCCCAGCTCGCTCAACTGCCGCAGCACGGGCAAGGCCCCTTCGTACGCACCCGCCGAGGGGTTCGCGTCGCCGGCCGGCACGAAGACGTCCTCGACGCCGGAGGCCCGGAGCCGGTCGGCGATCTCCGCGACGTGCGCACCGTCGCGCAGGAGGCGCGCGGGCACATGCGGGACGACGCGGTAGCCATGGCCCGCGAGCCGGACGGTGAGGTCCAGGGTGGGGTCGAGGCCCTTGACCGGCGACGCGGTGACGGTGATCACCACGTCGCGCGGGACATGGGCGAGGACCTGGTCCTCGGTGGGGCCGGCCGGCAGGACCTCGTAGCGGACCCGCTGCAGAAGCGTCCTCACCGCGGGTCGCGGTGGCGGTAGTACGCCGACTTGGAGGGCGGCAGGGGGTCCTTGCCGAGGATGAGGTCGGCGGCCCGTTCGGCGATCATCATCGTGGGGGCGTAGATGTTGCCGTTGGTGACGTAGGGCATGACGGACGCGTCCACGACGCGCAGGCCCTGCACGCCGTGCACCCGCAGGCTGTCCGGGTCCACGACCGCCATCGCATCGGTCCCCATCTTGCAGGTGCAGGACGGATGCAGGGCCGTCTCGCCCTCCTTGGCGACCCAGTCCAGGATCTCCTCGTCCGTCGCGACCGACGGCCCGGGCGAGACCTCCCCGGCGTTGTACGGCTCCATGGCGGGCTGGTTGAGCAGCTTGCGGGCCACCCGGATCGCCTCGACCCACTCCCGCCGGTCCTGCTCGGTCGACAGGTAGTTGAAGCGGAGCGCCGGATGCTCGCGCGGATCCCTGCTCTTGATCTTCACCGAGCCGATGGCGTCGGAGTACATGGGCCCGACGTGCACCTGGTAGCCGTGCCCGCCCGCAGGCGAGGAACCGTCGTACCGGACCGCGATCGGCAGGAAGTGGAACATCAGGTTGGGGTAGTCGACGTCCTCGTTGCTGCGGGCGAAGCCTCCGGCCTCGAAGTGGTTGGTGGCGGCCGGACCCTTGCGGAACAGCCACTGCAGGCCGATGAAGGGATAGCGCCACTTCTTCATGTACGGCTGCATGGAGACCGGCTGCTTGCAGGCGTACTGCACGTAGACCTCAAGGTGGTCCTGCATGTTCTCGCCGACGCCCGGCAGATCGTGGACGACCTCGATGCCCAGATCCTGCAGCTCCTCCGCCTTGCCGACACCGGAGAGCTGCAGCAGCTGGGGTGAGTTGATGGCACCGCCACAGAGGATGACCTCGCCGGCCCGTACCCGCTGCGGCTTGCCGCGACCGCGCTGGTACTCCACGCCGACCGCGCGCTTGCCCTCGAAGAGGACGCGGGTGACGAGCGCCCGGGTCCTGACGGTGAGATTGGGCCGCTTCATGACGGGGTGCAGATAGGCCTTGGAGGCCGACAGCCGACGCCCGCGGTGGACGTTGCGGTCGAAGGCGGCGAAGCCCTCCTGGCGGTAGCCGTTGACGTCGTCCGTGAGCGGGTAGCCGGCTTCCTGGACGGACGCGAGGAACGCGGGAAAGAGCGGGCTGGACGCGGGTCCGCGTTCGAGGACGAGCGGGCCGTCGTGGCCACGGAACTCATCGTCCTGGTCGGCGGCAAGGCAGTTCTCCATGCGCTGGAAGTAGGGCAGGCAGTGGGAGTAGTCCCACTTCTCCATCCCCGGGTCCGCGGCCCAGCGCTCGTAGTCCAGCGGATTGCCGCGCTGGAAGATCATGCCGTTGATGCTGCTGGAGCCGCCGAGGACCTTGCCGCGTGCGTGGTAGACGCGGCGGCCGCCCATGTGGGGCTCGGGCTCGGACTCGTACTTCCAGTCGTAGAAGCGGCTGCCGATGGGGAACGTGAGGGCGGCGGGCATCTGGATGAAGATGTCCCACGGGTAGTCGGAGCGGCCGGCTTCGAGCACCAGCACGCGGTTGGCCGGTTCGGCGGAGAGCCGGTTGGCCAGCGCGCTGCCGGCCGAGCCGCCGCCGACGATGACGAAGTCGTACTGCAAGGGAGCCATGGCTGTCTCGTCTCGCTCGCGCCGTCGATACGCGAGGCATGCTAGTACGAGTAGCGCCATACGCACCAGGTTGCGTGCCACGCAACTTGGAGAGCCATCGCCTCCCTTTCACTTCCCCCGGCCTGTTGTTTACCGCGCGTATAGTTCCGCTATGAGCAACTTCAGCGCAGATAACGAAACTGCCGGGTCGCAGACCGGCGGCGTCCAGTCCGTCGACCGCGCGATCAGCGTCCTGGAGATCCTGGCTCAGCGCGGCGAGGCCGGGGTGAGCGAAGTGGCCACGGAGATCGACGTGCACAAGTCGACCGCTTTCCGGCTGCTGGGCGCCCTGGAAGCGCGCGGTTTGGTGGAGCAGGCCGCCGAGCGCGGCAAGTACCGGCTCGGCTTCGGGATCGTCCGGCTGGCCGGCGCCGTCACCGGACGGATCGACATCACCCAGCAGGGACGCCCGGTCTGCGAACGGCTGGCCGAGGAGCTCGAGGAGACCGTCAACATCGCGGTCATGGAGAAGCAGTTCGCGATCAACCTCTTCCAGGTGCGCGGCCCGGCCGCCGTCAGCGCGCACAACTGGGTCGGCCAGCTGACCCCGCTGCACGCCACGTCCAGCGGCAAGATCCTGCTGGCCCACCTGCCCGCCAGGGAGCGCGCCGAGCTGATCATGGACGCGGGCCTGGAGAAGCTCACCCCGCACACCCTGACCTCGAAGACGAAGCTGGAGAAGAACCTCGCCGAGGCCAGGGAGCGCGGTTACGCCTGGACCCTGGAGGAGCTGGAGGTCGGCCTGCACGCCATGGCCGCGCCCGTCCGCTCCCGCGACGGCGAGGTCATCGCGGCGGTCACCGTGTCCGGGCCGTCCTACCGCTTCACCGAGGAGCGGATGCACGAGCTCGCACCGACGCTGATCAGGGGAGCGGCGGAGATCAGCCACCGGATGGGCTACCTCGGCTGAGGAGCCGTCCCCAGCCGCTCCTGGACCCACTCGTGGAAGGCGCCGATGTGGTGCTCACTGGGGACCAGGACGCCACCCTTGGCGTACAGGCGGGAGCTCATGGCGGGCTGGCAGCGCTCGCAGGCGTCGAAGTCCTGCCGGTTGACGCGGTCGAAGAGCTCGACGGAGCGGCTGACGTCCCTGCCGCTGTCCACGACGTCCTTGAGGTAGAGCCAGTCGCACTCGACGATCGTGCGGTCGGCGGCGACCGGGTACATCCGGTGGAAGATGACATGGTCCGGCACGAGGTTGATGAAGACCTGCGGCTGGACGGTGATCGCGTAGTAGCGGCGGTCCTGGTCGGGGGACACACCGGGTATCCGGTCCAGGCCCTCGGTGCCGTCGACCGTGAAACCCTGGATGTCCGAACCGAACTCGGCGCCGTGGCCGACGTAGTACTGGGCGGCGTAGCCGTCGGCGAACTCCGGTAGCACCTCGGTGAGTTCGGGATGGATCGTCGCGCAGTGGTAGCACTCCATGAAGTTCTCGATGATGAGCTTCCAGTTCGCCTTGACGTCGTAGACGATCCGCTTGCCGACCGCGAGGTTGTCGATGTCGTAGTGCTCGATCGGCTCCACATCGCCCAGCCGCTCCACGACCGCGCCGATGACCTGCTCCTCGAAGCTGGGCGGCTCCTCGGCCAGGCAGACCCACACATAGCCGAGCCATTCGCGTACGTGCACACCCACCAGGCCGTACTCGGTACGGCCGACGTCCGGCATCTTGGTGAGGTTGGGCGCGGCGATCAGCTTGCCGGTGAGGTCGTACGTCCAGGCGTGGTAGGGACACTGGAAGGCCCGGCTGACCTCGCCGGACTCCTCGGTACGGAGCTTGGCACCGCGGTGCCGGCACACGTTGAAGAAGGCGCGGATCGCGTTGTCGCGGGAGCGGGCGACGAGAATGCTCTCGCGGCCCACCTCGACCGTCCGGAAGGCGCCGGGCCTGGCGAGTTCCGAGGCGCGCGCGACGCAGAACCACATCGTCTCGAAGATCCGTTCCTGCTCCTGGGCGAAGACCTCCGGATCGGTGTAGCAGGAGCCGGGGAGGGTGGCGATCAGGCTGTCCGGCAGGCTGGTCGATGTCACGTGGGCACTCCCCGGGGACGTTGTGTGATGTGCAACCTGACGTGGATGGCGCAACTTCTTGCGGGCAGAATGTGGCGCGCGGCCCCCGCTGTCAAGCCCCGGCGGCAGCCAGTTGCTTGCGCCAGCGGGTGAACAGCCGAGGCTGGTCCATCCCGAGCACCGCGACCGGAGCCCCGGCACGGCGGTAGACCGCGAGGAAGCTGCGGTCGTCCGCCGCTCCTTCCTCGACCGTGACACTGTCCGCCGCGGCCGCATGGCCCGTGAACTGGATCCGTACGCCGTACTGGTCCGACCAGAAGTACGGCGGCCTGACGGGTCCCGGCTCCCCGGCGCCACCGGACAGCAGGGTGGTGACGGCGACGGCGGGGCGTTCCTTGGCGCCGGTCCAGTGCTCGACGCGGCGGTGGATTCCGGCGGCGGGGTCGTACCAGTTGGCGCAGTCGCCGACCGCGACGACGGCGGTGAGGTTGGTGCGGCCGTCCGCACCGCACTTGACGCCGTTCTCCAGCTCGATGCCGGAGCTCTCCAGCCATTCCACATTCGGCCGGGCGCCCACCCCGACGACGACGATGTCGGCGGGCAGCCGGCGGCCGTCCTCCAGGAGGACCGCTGTCACCCTCCCCCGGCCGTCGGCCGTCGGGACTCCCGCCTCTCCTCGCTCGCCGCCGCTGAACCCCTTGACCCCGACGCCGCACAACAGCCGTACACCGTGGTCGGCGTGGAGCGATGACACGACACCGCCCATCGTCTCGCCGAGCGGTCGGGCCAGCGGAGTCGGCGCCACCACGACGACCGTCACGTCCAGCCCGAGGGCGTACGCCGTCGAGGCGACCTCGGCACCGATGAAGCCGCCGCCGATGACGACCAGGCGCCCGCCACGGGCCAGGTCGTCCCGCAGCGCACGGGCGTCGTCCAGGGTGCGCAGCGTGTGGACGCCGGCCAGCTTCCGCCCGCCCGCACGGGCCGGCAGTGTGCGGGCAGCGGCGCCGGTGGCGATGACGATGCCGTCGGCGCGGACGGCTGTGTCACCGGCGAGGCGTATCCGGCGCTCGGTACGGTCGAAGCCGGTGGCACGGGCGCCGAGCAGCCATTCGGCGGCCAGGTCCTCGCCGTCCGCTTCCAGGGCGAGGTCGGCCTCGGCGACGGCCCCGGTGAGGAACTCCTTGGACAGCGGGGGCCGGTCGTAGGGCCGGTGGGGTTCGTCGCCGATGATGACCAGCCGCCCGTCGTACCCCTGCCTGCGCAGGGAGCGGGCGGCCGACAGACCGGCGAGCGAGGCACCCACCACGGCCACGCTTCTCACGCGGAGCCTTGCGCGAGCCGGGCCCCGACGCAGGGCGGGAGGTTGGGCGCGGCCGGGGACAGCTCGACGTAGATCATGCCGTCCTCGACCAGGACCTGGTGTGTTCGGACGGGACGCTTGGCCGGCGATGTGTCGACCGCGCCGGTGCGCAGGTCGAACTTCGACGCGTGCAGCGGACATTCGACCTCGCACCCTTCCAGCCAGCCGTCAGCGAGTGAGGCGTCCTGGTGGGTGCATGTGTCGTCGATGGCGAAGACCTCTCCGTCGTCGGTGTGGAACACCGAGACAGGCGGGTCGATTTCGAGCCGGTAGGCCTCGCCTCGCGGCAGATCCGCGAGCCGGCACACGGGAATCTTCATGACACCTCGGTGCGTATAACGAAACTGATTGCGGGAAGCGCAACAACAGTTTGGAGGCGCCCCCAGCCGCTGTCAAGAGACACGAAAACCGCCCCACAGCATGGGGCGGTTGACGTACGAACGGGCAGCTCAGGGGCGGTCAGTGGCCTCGCTTGATCCACTCGTCGAGCTGCGGCGCCTCGGCTCCGACGGTCGTCCCGTCGCCGTGTCCGGTACGGACGACCGTGCCGGGCGGCAGCGTGAGCAACCGCTCCCGGATGGAGTCGATGATCGTCGGAAAGTCCGAGAAGGAGCGGCCCGTGGCCCCCGGACCGCCGGCGAACAGCGTGTCGCCGGTGAAGACGGTGCCCAGCTCGGGCGCGTACAGACACACCGCACCTGGCGCGTGGCCCGGGGTGTGCAGAACAGCCAGCTCGATCCCGGCCACCGACAGCTCCTGGCCGTCGGCGAGTTCGCCGTCGGGAGACCGCTCCGGGTGGGTCTGCTTCCACAGGAAGAGGTCATCCGGGTGGAGCAGGATCGGCGCACCGGTCAGTGCCGCCAGCGCGGGAGCCGCGTCGATGTGGTCGTTGTGGGCGTGTGTGCACACGATCGCGCGCAGCGTACGGTCCCCGACAGCGGACGCGATGGCGGCGGCGTCGTGCGCGGCGTCGATGACGATCGCCTCGCTGTCGTCGCCGATGATCCAGACGTTGTTGTCGACGTCCCAGGTACCGCCGTCGAGACTGAACGTCCCACTCGTGACGACATGGTCGATGCGGACGGCGGAAGCGGCGGCCATCAGAAGACCACCACCGAACGCAGCACGTCACCGTTGCGCATCCGGTCGAAGGCCTTCTCGACTTCGTCCAGGGCGATCGTCTCGGTGACGAAGGCGCCCAGGTCGAGGCGGCCCTGCAGATGGAGGTCGACCAGCATCGGGAAGTCCCGGGACGGCAGGCAGTCGCCGTACCAGGACGACTTGAGCGAGCCACCGCGCCCGAAGACGTCCAGCAGCGGCAACTCCAGCTTCATCTCGGGCGTGGGCACGCCCACCAGCACGACGGTCCCGGCCAGGTCGCGGGCGTAGAACGCCTGCCGGTAGGTCTCCGGCCTGCCGACCGCCTCGATGACGACGTCGGCGCCATTGCCGCCGGTCAGCCCGCGGATGGCCTCGACGGGGTCGGTGGCCTGGGAGTTCACGGTGTGGGTGGCGCCCATCCGCTGCGCGGTCTCGAGCTTGCGGTCGTCGATGTCGACCGCGATGATCGTCGCCGCCCCGGCCAGCCGGGCCCCCACGATGGCGGCGTTGCCGACGCCGCCACAGCCGATCACGGCGACGGAGTCGCCACGGCCGACGTTGCCGGTGTTGATCGCCGCGCCGATGCCGGCCATGACACCGCAGCCCAGCAGACCGGCGACCGCCGGGGAGACGGCGGGGTCGACCTTGGTGCACTGTCCGGCGTGGACGAGGGTCTTCTCGGCGAAGGCGCCGATGCCCAGCGCCGGGGACAGCTCGGTGCCGTCGAGCAGGGTCATCTTCTGCTCGGCATTGTGGGTGTCGAAGCAGTACCAGGGGCGGCCACGCCGACAGGCGCGGCACTGACCGCACACCGCACGCCAGTTGAGGATCACGAAGTCGCCGGGAGCCACATCGGTCACGCCCTCGCCGACGGACTCGACCACGCCCGCCGCCTCATGGCCGAGGAGGAAGGGGAAGTCGTCGTTGATGCCTCCCTCGCGGTAGTGCAGGTCGGTGTGACAGACCCCGCAGGCCTGGATCCTCACAAGGGCTTCGCCCGGCCCGGGGTCCGGCACGATGATCGTTTCCAGACTGACCGGGGAACCCTTCCCCCGGGCGACGACAGCACGAACCTGCTGGGCCATGACTACTCCTCGGCTGGTTTCTTATTGCGGTACGCAGCGCACGTATCGCAACGAAAGCATCCGCGAAGCGGATACGGCGGTCAAGGACCGGGCGTCGTCGAGCTACTCGCGGACCGGAGCGTTCACCGCGCGCTGCGCGTCACCGCTGTCCGCGCCCAGCCCCGCGAGCAGGCGCAGCCCGTCCTCGGCGGGACTGCCGGGAGCCGCGGACAGCACCAGCAGCTCCATGCCTGTCTCGTCGGGTAGTGCGAAATTCTCCTGGTGCAGTTCCAGCAGTCCGACCAGCGGGTGCCGGTACGCCTTGCGTCCGTGCGTGCGGGCGCGCACGTCCGCGCGGGCCCAGAGACGGCGGAAGCGTTCGCTGCCCATCGCCAGTTCGCCGATGAGTGAGGCCAGGCGGGGGTCCTCGGGGTACTTGCCGGCGGCCAGGCGCAGGTGCCCGACCACGTCGAGGGTGCACTTCTCCCAGTCCGCGTAAAGGCCGCGCTCGGCCTCCTCGAGGAAGATGTGCCGGGCGGTGTTCAGGCCCGGCATCGGCCGGCCGAAGAGGAGCCCGGCGAGGCGGTTCCCGGCGAGCACGTCCAGCCGATGGTCCATGATCAGCGCAGGTGCGTCGGCGACCAGGTCGAGAACGCGCAGCAGCTCCGGCCGGACCCGCCCGCCCGGCGCCTTCGCGCGGCGGCGGCGCTGCCGGGCGAGCCGGTAGAGGTGCCCGCGCTCGGTCTCGTCCAGGCCGAGGACACCGGCGAGCGCGTCGAGGACCTGCTCGGAGGGCTGGGTCGCGCGGCCCTGCTCCAGGCGTACGTAGTAGTCGACGCTGACTCCGGACAGGTGCGCGACCTCTTCGCGGCGCAACCCTTCGACGCGGCGCCGGCTGTCGGTGGGGATGCCGACGGCCGCCGGGTCGACCCGGGAACGCCGGGTCCGCAGGAAGCTCGCAAGATCGTCCATGCCCTCAGTATGGCCTCCGTGGTTCCCGCGACGTGCCCGTGAAGGTGGTCCTGCCGATACCAGGAAGTCCCGTCCGATGGAAGAGGCGCCCCTGAACAGCGGGCGCCGCGGCGCCCAGGATCGAAGGCATCCGATCCGAAGGAGTTCCCATGAAGACGCTGATCGTCCACGCCCACCCGGAGCCGAAGTCGCTCAACAGCTCACTGAAGGACCTCGCGGTGTCCACACTGGAGACCGCCGGGCACGAGGTACGGGTGAGCGACCTGTACGCGATGAACTGGAAGGCGGTCGTGGACGCCGCGGACTACGGCCCCGACGCCTCGAGTCCGCTGAAGGTCGCCCTGGACTCGGGCCGGGCCTTCGACGCCGGGACGCTCACCGCGGACGTACGCGCCGAGCAGGAGAAGCTGCTGTGGGCCGACACGATCATCTTCCAGTTCCCGCTGTGGTGGTACTCGATGCCCGCGATCCTCAAAGGCTGGGTGGACCGGGTGTTCACCTACCACTTCGCGTACGGCGTCGGCGAGCACAGCGACACCAAGTACGGCGAGCGCTTCGGCGAAGGCACCCTCGCGGGCAGGAAGGCGCTGCTGTCGGTGACCACCGGCGGCCCGGAGTCCCATTACGCCGCTCGTGGGATCAACGGCCCCATCGACGATCTGCTGTTCCCGATCCACCACGGCATCCTCTACTACCCGGGCATCGAGGTGCTGCCGCCGTTCGTGCGGTACGGCACCGACCGGATGACCGACGAGGAGTACACCGACGTAGCCAAGGCCTGGGAACAGCGCCTGCTCACCCTGGAGTCGACCGAACCGATCGCGTTCCGGCGGCAGAACTTCGGTGACTACGAGATCCCCTCGCTGCACCTGAAGGAGGGACTGGAGCCCGCGGGCCACCGGGGTTTCGGGCTGCACGTGCGCGGCTGACCGCCGGCGATGGCCAGGACGGGCCGGCGCGCGAACCCGAGGCACTGCCCGGCCGTGGTGGCAATCGGTGCACCGTGATGCCACGGCCCTGCCCCGGAACCCCCGTGTGTTCCGGGACGGGGCCGTGGCACGGATGAGTGCCGTGAAGGTGGTGCCGTCGAGTTGGTTGCCGGCCGCCCCTCAGGGGCGGGGCCGCCGGATCCGGCGTAACACGCGTCGCGGTCGTCTCCACGGCTGACGTGTCTTCGTCATCAGTCGTCGTGCGTTCGGATCATGTGGTGAAGGAGACCCGGAGGAACTCGAGGATCTCCGCCCGAGCGGCCTCGGCCTGCGGTTCCACGCCCGGCATGCCGAGGAACGACGTCACCGCACTGATCGACATGGTTCTGCCGCAATTCGCCGACGGCCCCGACCCCGCTTAGCGCCGGGTCGGACCGGATGCGCCCTGTTGCCCGGGGCCGTTCGCGTTGCCGTTGCCGTTGCCGTTGCCGTTGCCGTTGCCGAGGGTCCACGCCTCGATGTCCCGGTAGTGGATCGGCCCGCGGCTACGGCCCACGTTGCTGCCGACCAGGTGCAGACGTTCGGCAGCCCATCGGCTGCCGGTGAATCCGACGAAGCCTGCGGCGATCTCTCCGACGGAGGATCGGTCGCCCCGGCGGGCCCGGGCCAACGTCAGATGGGGGCGCAGGGGCCGCTCCTCGAAGACGACACCGCAGTTCCTGACGGCGGTACGCACAGCGGCGGCGAGCAGGTGCAGTTCCTCGAGGTCTCCGTCGATTCCGCTCCACAGCACCCGGTCGTCGAAGTTTCCGCTGCCGCGCAGTGCCAGACACGGGGGCCGGTGGTCCGCCGCAAGGTCGGCGAGAGGCGGGCGCAGCAGCGGAACGGTCTCGGCCGGGAGCTCCCCGAGGAACGCCAGGGTGATGTGCCAGTCCTCAACACGGTTCCACCGCATGTCCGGGTGCGTGTCATAGGCGGGGCGCAACTCCCGGGACAGCTCTTCTTTCGCGTGGTCGGGCGGGGCGAGCGCGATGAACACACGTACGGTCGCGGGCTGAGCCTGTTCGTTCACACTGGACTTCGTACCACCCGGGCAGGCGATGCCCCGGCGCGGGTGCCGCGGAAGAGGCAACATGTCCAGGCCGTTTCTTTCGGATCGTCCTGCCCAGCGGATGAAGAGCCCGATGCGAATTCCGAAGTCCACCGATGAGTTCTGCAGGCGCGGCGGGTCTACCCCGTTGTACGTCATCGAACCTCGGACTGGAGACACACCATGACCGCTCCCGCACACGCCGGTCGCATGCTGTTCGTGAACATGCCCGTGGCGGACGCCGAGCGCAGCAAGGCGTTCTTCACGCGGCTCGGGTTCAGCTTCAACCCGATGTTCAGCGACGAGACCGCGGCCTGCATGCTGGTCGGCGAGCAAGCCTCCGTCATGCTGCTCAGCCACGAGAAGTTCGCGCAGTTCTCGAAGCTGCCGATGGCCGATCCCACCACGCACGCGCTGGCGCTCTACTGCTTCAGCGTGGCAACCCGCGATGAGGTCGACACGGTCGCTGAGGCTGCGTTTGCCGCGGGCGGCACCGAGGCGGATGGCCCGGAGGACCACGGCTTCATGTACTCACGCAGCTTCTTCGACCTTGACGGCCACGGCTGGCAGATCATGTGGATGGATCCGTCGAGTACCTCGGACAGCTCGACTTCCTAGACGGAGTCGTCGCGGTCGACTCCACACACGGTCGTCGACCTCCAGGACAGCACTTCAGTCGAAGGCTCTGCCGGTGGCGGCGAAGAGGCGGGCGCAGCGGTCCGCCATGGCGTCCGGGGATTGGTCCGGATGGTTGATCCACCAGCGGACCAGGGCGCTGACCAGGCCCCGCCAGGCGTATTTGAGCGCGTCCGCATCAAGTGGGTCGGGGGACCCGGTCGCGCGCAGCAGGTCGGCGGTGCCGGTTGAGGCGAGCTGGTCGATGGCGGTCCGGTAGCGCGCGGCGATTCGGGCGGGCTCGCTGTCGGCGGGCAGCGAGGCGTCGTAGAGCACGAACCACCCCTCACGTCGGCCGTCCAGTGCGGTGAAGATGGCGCGCAGCACCAGCAGTGGTGTGCGCGCTGCGGTGGCGTCGCCCTCCGCCATCGCGGCGCGCATGGCGTCCAGCAATTGGTCGCCGACCGGGTTCAGGCAGGCGAGGAAGAGGTCCTGCTTCGCGCCGAAGTACTGGTGCAGCAACGTCTTGGTGACGCCGACGCGTGCGGCGATGGCGGCCAGCGACGCGGAAGCGTAGCCGTGGCGCCCGAACTCTTCGGTGGCGGCGGCCAGGATCTGCTGCTCACGGCGAGCCCGTGGAACGCCCTTGGTGCCGGCCCTGCCTTGGGGGGTGGTCATGGGCTCGATGTTACCCTAACGTAATTTACCGGCAGGTACATTACCCTCAGTCATCATGGAGTATCGGACCCATGCCCGACCCCACGACCGCTCCCCGCACCTCCCGCGTCCGCTCCTGGTGGGGATGGGGATGGGCCGACGCTCACCCCGACGACGCCGAGTGCACCGCCCTGGGCGCCCTGCTCCCCGGCACTCTCCCCCACCCGCTGCCGGCCCCGCGGACAGCCGACCTGAACATCGGACGCCCCGGCGCCGAGCCCCCGCAAAGCCTCGCCCACCTGGTCACCGCCGACCCCGGACCGCGCGCCGCCCACGCCATGGGCAAGGCTTATCGCGACGTCATCCGTGCCCTGCGCGGGCAGCCCGGCCGGATCCCCGACCTGGTCGCCCATCCGACCCGCGACCAGGACGTGGCCGACCTTCTGGAGTGGGCCGGCCAACACCACGTCGCCGTGGTCCCCTTCGGCGGCGGCTCCTCCGTCACCGGAGGTGTGGAGTACCGCGGAGACACCCACCACGCCGTCATGTCCCTCGACCTGACCGCCATGGACCGGGTCCTGGAGATCGACGCCGACAGCCGCTCCGCTCGCATCCAGGCCGGCACCTTCGGCCCCGCGCTGGAGGACCAACTGCGACCCCATGGCCTGACCCTGCGCCACTTCCCGCAGAGCTTCGAGTTCTCCACCCTCGGCGGCTGGCTCGCCACCCGGGCAGGCGGCCACTACGCCACCGGCCGCACCCACATCGACGACTTCACCCAGTCCCTGCGCGTGGTGACCCCCGCCGGTACCAGCACGTCCTGGCGACTGCCCGCCTCAGGCGCCGGGCCCTCTCCCGACCGGCTCTTCCTCGGTTCCGAAGGCGCCCTCGGCGTCATCACCGAGGCATGGGTGCGCCTGCAGGAACGCCCCCGCCACAGTGCTTCCGCTTCCCTCGCCTTCACCGACTTCCACGCCGCGCTGAACGGGGTACGCGCCATCGCCCAGTCCGATCTCGCCCCCGCCAACTGCCGCCTGCTCGACTCCGGCGAGGCAGCACTCGCCGGCGCCTCCCGGGACGGCTCCGCGGTACTCGTCCTCGGCTTCGAGTCCGCCACCGCACCCGTCCACGCTCGCCTCGCCCAGGCCCTCGACCTCGCCCGCGCGCACGGCGGACGGGGCGGTGAGTCCGCCGCCGAGGCAGGCGCCCCGGCCGACGCGGCCGTCGGTGCCTGGCGCTCCATCTTTCTGCGCATGCCCTACCTGCGCGACGGTCTGGCCAGGATGGGAGCCGTCGTCGAGACCTTCGAGACGGCTACCACCTGGAACCAGCTGCCCGCCCTCATCGACGCCATCCGCACCGAGGTCGGGACCGCCGCACGCGACATCACCGGCCACCCCGCAACCATCAACTGCCGCCTCACACACGTCTACCCCGACGGCGCCGCCCCCTACTTCACGGTCCTCGCCGCCGGCCGCCCCGGCGACGAAGTCGCCATCTGGGACCACCTCAAGACCGTCGCAAGTGACGTCCTCCACCGCCACCGCGCCACCATCACCCATCACCACGCCGTCGGCCGCGACCACCGCCCTGGTTACGACCGCCAGCGCCCGGAACCCTTCGCACTCGCTCTGCGCGCCGCCAAGCACGCCCTCGACCCCCACGGCATCCTCAACCCCGGCGTACTCGTCGACTGAGCCGGAGTGCGGAACCGGTGATGCGGTCGGTCATGGTGTTCAGGCGGGTA
Source organism: Streptomyces sp. So13.3 (assembly GCF_005860785.2). Classification (NCBI taxonomy): domain Bacteria; kingdom Bacillati; phylum Actinomycetota; class Actinomycetes; order Kitasatosporales; family Streptomycetaceae; genus Streptomyces; species Streptomyces sp. So13.3. The sequence continues at coordinate 463,995 of NZ_CP048835.1, forward strand.
CGGACAGGGCCGCACCGTAGCTGGACAGAGCCGCCTTGGCGTCGGCGAGTGCGAAGCGGGCGCCAAGGTGCCCGTCCGGGCGGACGAGGAAGCCGGTCGGGCCCTCAGGTCGGTACAACCGGGCGAACTCCCCGGCGGTGTCACGGTATCCGGGGACGGCCAGGGCTCCGGGATCGGTCGGTGCGGCTTCCCGGGCGAGGACGGCGATGGTCTGCAGGCCGGCCCCGGCGTCCGGGCCGTCGGGGGTGTCAGGGCTGCTGCCGGTCATCCGCAGCACCCCGGCAGCATCGGCGGCTTCGGCCAGGTCGGCCGCCTCGGCCGCGTACAGGACCAGCACGTGGCCCGTGCGGTCGCGCAGGATGTCGAGCAGGCGCAGCGGATAGGTGGCGATGGGGGTGGTCAGGCCGGCGCAGTCCGGGGCCCGGTCGCCGGGTTGGGGTGCGTTGGTCGGCCCGTACGGGCTGTCGGCGAGTGGGCCGTCCCGGTAGCCGACGAGCAGTTGGGCTTCGCGGAGCATGATGGTCTTCGGGTCGTCCGGGTCGGCCTCGATGCCGCGGGTGGCGTGCCGGACCGTCCGGCCGACGACCTCCTCGCCGACCGGGCGACGTTCGGCGTCGTAGCTGGTGAGCAGGGCCGGCCCGGCCTCCCCGCTGATGACGAGCGCGAGCTTCCAGGCCAGATTGCAGGCGTCCTGGATGCCGGTGTTCATGCCCTGGGCGCCGGTCGGTGGGTGGATGTGGGCGGCGTCGCCCGCGACGAAGACCCGGCCGTCGGCGTAGCGGTCCACGATCCGGTGGCTGATGCGGAAGACGGAGGACCATCGCATGGTGGAGAGGGTGGCCGGCCTGGGGGCCAAGCGGTCGACGACAGCCTGGACATGGGACAGCTCCGGGACCCGGCCGCCCTCCAGGCCGTGCGCTACGCCGGCTGTCCGCCCGGGCGCCGGGTCTGTCGCCTGGGCGGAGAGTTCGGGCGGGACCAGCATCGACATGCGGTAGCGTCCGGCGCCGGGCAGCGGGATACAGACCAGCAGGTCATCGGTGGCGCCGTCGTCGGTGTGGTGGAGGGAGCGCACGCCGTATCCGGGCGGAAGGTCCCAGTCCGCCTCGACGTCGGCCAGCATGTACTCCTCGGCGAAGGCGCCTCCCTCGAAGCCGAGCCCCAGTCCTTTGCGAACGGTGCTGTGCGCGCCGTCGCAGCCGATCAGATAGCGCGTACGGACCTCCTCGGCACCGCCGGACGCGGTCATCAGGCGGGCGGTGACTCCGCCCGCGTCCTGGGTGAACGAAAGCAACTCGGTGGAGCGCTCGATTGCCGTGCCCAGGCCCCTGACGTATTCCTCCAGCAGGCGCTCGGTCTCGTACTGCGGGAGCGCGGCGAATCCGTAGGGCACCTCGGGCGGCAGCGCGAGCTCGATCCGCGCCTGCTCCCGGCCGTTGACGTAGATCAGCTGGCCGTGCATCGGAACGGCGGCTTCCAGGACGGCGCGGACCAGGCCCATCCGGTCCCAGATCTCCAGGGTGCGCGTCTGGATGCCGACAGCCTTGGCATACGGGAGGCGGGCCGGCAGCCGGTCGATGAGACGGCAGCGCACCCCTTGGCGGCGGAGCTCGGCAGCCGCGCTCAGTCCCACGGGGCCGGCGCCCGCGATCAGTACGTCGATGGACCGGGTGTGCGACACGGGCGCCTCCTCGGCTTGTCCCCCCGTATCGCCCCTCTGCTCCATGGTCCCCCTCCGGGGCACGGGCGGCGAGCCGAGGCCCAGTTCATCCCCTGACTCCTGATCTGCCGGCCGACTGAGCGCCTCATGCCCACCCCCACCACCCACCACGGGCAGCGGCGGCGGGCTGCGCCATAGGAGACCGGCGTCAGGGCCTGTCCGGCGCATCGTGCCGGACAGGCCCTGGTCCCGGGAAGGGCTCAGCGCTTCAGCGTGAAGGTGAAGTCGCCGGAGAGCTTGCCGCTCAGCCGGACCGCCGAAACGAGACTCCCTTCCATGATCAGTCTCTCGACCTCGGCCCGCGAAAGCCCGCAACCTTCAGCGATCAGCCGCACCGGCCGGACCGGAATCCGCGCCGCGAAACGGACCGAGATGTCGATCACCTCTTGGTCCAGGTGATCCGATCCGCCGGTGTCGAGGCGCCAGGCATTGTCCCAGCCGAGGGCGATGCGATTACGGCGCCGCACGACCGGATCCTGGAGCAGCTCAGCTGCCAGGCCAGGGTCGTTGTCATGCAGCCGGTCCAGCAGCTCAGGTCGGACGGAGCGCACATTCACCCGCTCCAGGACCGTGAGCTTCGCCGTTTCCCCGCAAGCGGTACAGAGCACGAGGAGCCAGGCGTCGATGAGCTTGTGGTGTGCGTTGACGCGAAATTTACCGCTTGCCCGGAAGCACCCGGACGCGCACGCGTGGCAACGGCGGAGAACGAGCGGAAGGCAGGTGGGCGTGACCACCCAGTTCTTGAGCACAGAGGTACACCAGTCCTGGTGAGAAGTCCGCAGCAAAAAGGAGCGCGGCGCACATGCGCGACGCGCGACGATTCAGCACTTGGGAGGTCTCACACGGTGTACAACGGCACGTCCTTGCCCAGACGACTCGGTCCGGCAGCACGGTAGTGGCGCACAACGGCGCCGCTCCACTGGTTTTCGCGTGCCGGCCCCCGGGCGCCAGGGCGGTCTCCGCCATTCAGCTCTGCTGGACGTCCTTGACGAACACGAGACCGTCGCTGTCGGCCAGGTGGGCCGGGTCGAGCGGGGCGTAGCCGAACCAGGGGGACACGCGGGTCTCGGGCCGTGTGGTGCCGAGGGCGGTGGCCAGCCGCGGGGCGTCGATGACGCAGCGGTCTTCCGGGAGCGCGTACAGGAGTCCTTCGACGGTGTCCGGCGGCGGTGTGTCCACTCCCTGGTGCCGGATCGTGCCAAGGGCTGCGGCCACGAAGGCGTACTCCTTGCCGAGTTGGGCGCTCACCAGCGCACCGGCGCTCCACCACTCCACCGGCCCCTGCCACATCTGCATCGTGCTCTTCTCCCGCTGGAGATGGGAGTTGTGGGCGTGGACGAGTACCGGGCCCCGTTCGGCGAGGGCGAGGAGGTTGTGGGCCATCATCAAGTCCCGCAGCGCGCACAGCCGGGTCATGCGGGCCGGTGAAGTGTCGGCCATCGAGTGGTGGTAGCGCAGCAGGCCGGTCGCGGTGCGCCCGTACAGGCGAGCCCGGTCCCAGTCGTCCCGCGAGTTCGCCGTGATCAGGTGCGGCGTCCGCGCGTCGAGCAGCGCCACCAGATCGTCGGTGAGCAGCCGCAGTTGACCGGCCTCGGCCGACTGCCCCGTGGATCGGGACGGGTCCATCATCGCGGCGGGATCGGTCCACCGGTCGTCGGCACCCAGCAGGCGGTCGAGGGTGTCCGCGGTACAGGGGAGCAGGTCCGCTTCCACCCGGGCCGCGAGGTAGCCGTGGAGTGCGGTGAGGGCCTGCCGGGGGCTCGCGGCATGGGTGATCTCCAGCGGGCCGTCGAACCCGGCGAAGCGGAGCCGCTCAAACGCGGGCCGGCCGTCGGTCTCGGCGCGGACGTTGTAGGAGCGCATCCAGCGCACGAGCTCGCGGTTGGCCGCGAAGGTGCCCCAGCCGTGGCTGACTCCCTGCTCCATGACCTCGTCGAGAGTGCCCGTGCCCGAGGTGACGTAGTCGTCCACGACCAGTCCCATCATGCAGTCGCTCTCGATCGTGATCGTCCGGTAGCCCTCCTGCTCGACCAGCTGCTGGAAGAGCTCGTTGCGCAGGTCGAGCAGAGCATCCTGGCCGTGGGTGGGCTCGCCCAGGGCGAGCAGCCGAGGCCGGTCCTGGAGCAGCCTCATGACGGCGGCAGCCTCGACGGCATGGACGGTGTCCTTGATGTCAGTAGCCATGCCTTCAACGGTATCGTTGAACCTTCGGTTGAAACTTTCCCGCGATATCGTCAGCTTCATGCGGAGAAACCTTCAAAGTGGTGATCGGCTCAGGCCGGTCGATCTGGCGCGCGGGCACGGTCTGTCCACGCAGGCGGTCAGGAACTACGAGGAGGCCGGCATCCTGCCGGCCGCCGTTCGCACACCCCACGGCTACCGCACCTACACCCCGCTGCACGCCGGGGCCCTGCGCGCGTTCCTCGCCCTGGTGCCCGGCCACGGCCACCGGACGGCGGCGGCGATCCTGCGGGCCGTGAACCAGGGTGCGGTCGACGAGGCGTTGCGCCTCATCGACGAGAGCCACGCCCAACTGCTCGGCGACCGGCGGACGCTCCAGGCTGTGGAGAGCGCCCTCCGCGACCTGGAGCCCGGTTTGGGGTCCGAGCCCGGTGTCGGGTCCGAGCCCGGCGTGGAGTCCGAGCCGGCCGCGGTGTCCGGGCCCGGCGGCACCTTCATTGGGCCCACGTTCATCGGGCCGCTGGCGGACCAGCTCGGAATCCGGCCCGCGACGCTGCGCAAATGGGAGCGCGCCGAGCTGGTGCGCCCGCGCCGCGACCCACGGACCGGTTACCGCGTCTACGACGAGGCCGACGTTCGGGATGCCCGGCTGGCCCATCAGCTCAGGCGGGGCGGCTATCTGCTGGAGCAGATCGCCCCGCTGATCACCCAGGTGCGGGCGGCCGGCGGCCTGGAGCCGCTGGAGGCCGCACTGTGCGACTGGCACGGTCGACTCTCCGCCCGCGGACGGTCGATGCTGACCGGGGCGGCAGAGCTGGAGGCGTACCTCCGCGAGCGCGGATGAGACCTCGATCGCGAGCCGGCTTCGGCTGCCCGCGGCGGCCGGGCCGGCCGGGACCCAACTCGGTCTGCACGACGTGCTGGTGCGGATCTCATCACTGTGGGTTTTTTGCGGCATGACCCTGCTTGTGACCCGTCGCCACGTGGACTACGGGCGTGTCACCAGCACCGGTTGTCGCGCCGTGCGCTGACGCCACGCTCCCGGCGTCCGGCCGCCCTCTCCGGCCGCTGATCATCCCCCTTGTCTCCGCGCCTTCGGCGCGCTCTCCGCCTTCCTGCTGCTGCAGGGCGTGGAGACACTCAGCCTGCGCATCGAACGGCACTCGGCCAACGCCCAGGCGCTCGCCGAATGGCTGGAGCAGCGCGACGAGGTCGCCGCCGTCCACTACCCGGGCCTGCCGTCCAACCGGTGGTACGAGGCCGGGCAGCGCTATCTGCCGCGTGGTGCCGGCGCGGTCCTGGCCTTCGAACTGCGTGACGGCGTCGAGGCGGGCAGCGCCGGGTCACCGCCAGGACGCTGGTCGCCGCAGTCGACTCCGACCGTCTCTACCCACCCGCCCAGCAGGCCGAGTTGGCAGCCGGTATTCCTTCGGCCGACCGGCTGCGAATGGTCCACTCCCCCTACGGTCACGACGGCTTTCTCATCGAAACCGAGCAGGTCGCCGCGCTCGTACGCGAACTCACCACCTCATGACGATCTCTGGGTGGACCGGGGATCTCAGGCGTCCGCCTGCCTGATGCGTTCACGGACGGCCGCACGGTCGATGCCCAGCTGCTCCATCAGCTCTGCCGCGGGATCAGGCCGCTCACAGTCAAGGATCGCGAGCAGCAGGTGCTCCGGCGTGATGCGCCGGCTGCCGGCCTTCTTCACCTCGACGAGGGCGCGCGGGAGCACCGAGCGGGCACCGGAGGTGAAGGGGGTGCGCTTGCGTGAGACGGGGACCGGCGGCCTCTCGACGCCCTGGACGTCGATGCCGATCGCGGCCAGTGCCGACCGGTCGAGGACGTCGAGGGCGGTACGTGCGGCCTCCAGGTCGGTACCGAGGGATCGGACCGCGAGCGAGCCGGGCTCGTGGAGTACTCCCAGGAGGAGGTGCTCGGTGCCGATGCGGCGATCGCCGCGCAGCCTGGCTTCTTCCAGAGCGGACGTGACCGCCGCGCGGGCACCTGTTGCGAACTGTTCGAACACTGTCGTCTCACTTCCCGTGTTTGGCGTGCGCCGATTGCCGTGACACGCCGAGGGCATCCCCGATCTGTTCCCAGGACCATCCCTGCTCCCTGGCGCGGACCACCGCTGCCGTTTCGATCTGCTCGGCCAGTCGGTGCAGGGCGCCCACCGCCCGTAGCCCGACGGCGGGGTCGTGCGACCTGAGGCGTTCTGCGAGATCTCCTGCTTCCATGACTGTCAGTCTGGGCTGACAGCCATCATGTTGTCAACCCAGACTGACAGTCCGCCGATGCGTTACGACCCATTGACCGCGGGCTGTCAGGCCCCCAGCGGCCCGTCATGGGAAGGACCTCAGCGGCGTTGCCACTCCTCGGCCAGGAGCCGGTAGGAACGCACCCGGTCGGCGTGGTCGTGCGTGATGGTCGTGATGACCAGCTCGTCGGCGCCGGTGGCCTCCTGAAGTCGTTCGAGCTGGTCGGCCACATGTCCTGCGGTGCCGACGAACTGGGTGTCGACGCGGTCGGCCACCAAAGCCCGGTCCTCGTGGGTCCACACATGGGCGCGGGCCTGCTCGGGGGTGGGGAAGGCGATGGCGCCCTCGGCGGTGCGGATGCTGCGGACCCACGGACCGTAGCCGGCGGCGAGTTCACGGGCCGTCGCGTCGTCCTGGGCGACGACGACGTCGGCCGAGACGCTGACGTACGGCTTGTCGAGATCGTCGGAGGGCTGGAACGCGGCGCGGTACCCCTCGGTCGCCTCCAGGACGGTGGCCGGGCTGACGTGGTAGTTGGAGGCGAAACGCAAACCGTTGCGGCCGGCGACGTCGGCGCTCTGCCCGCCGCTGCTGCCCAGGATCCACACCTGCACGGCGGCGCCCTCGCCGGGCACGGCGTGCGCCTCGACGCCGTCGGCCGAGCGGTAAGTGCCGCGCAGCAGGGCGAGGATGTCGTCGATCTGCTCGCCGTAATCCTGCGCCTCGGCGTTCGGTTGGCGCAGCAGGCGCTGCTGGAGGGCGAACCGGGGTGAGCCGAGCAGGTGCTCGAAGGAGAACCGGGGTGGGATCCGCAGCCCGTTGGGAGTGTGTCCGTCGATGACCGGGGTCGCGGTCACGAGGGGTCCCACGGCCGGAACGGAGTCCGCGCTCGGACTGGGGGGACGTCCCCCGGAGCGGCCGAGGCCCAGGTCGAGCCGCCCGGGGTGCAGGGCGTCGATGAGGCCGAACTCCTCGACGGTGGACAGGGCGGTGCGGTGGCCCAGCAGGACCGCCCCGGAACCGATCCTGATCGTGGAGGTCGCGGAGGCGGTCAGGGCCAGCACGACAGCGGGAGAGGTCCCGGCGACGCCCGGGTTGAGATGGTGCTCGGCGACCCAGTAGCGGGTGTAGCCGAACCGCTCGGCCTGGCGGGCGAGGTCGATGCTGTTGTGCAGCGCGTCGGCCGCGGTGGAGCCGGACGGAACCGGGACGAGGTCGAGAACCCCGAGAGGGATGCCGGACATGATCGGGGTGCTCCTCAGAAGTCGGCGGGTCGGGGCGCGGCGAGGACCGGGGTCCAGGGGAACGGTGGGTCGGGGATGTCGCGCCGCAGTACGGGCGCGATGTCGGACTGGAAGAGTTCCAGCGAGGCCCGGTGCCGGGCGTCGCCGAGCCCGCTCGCGTCCGCCTGCAGATGGAGCACGCTGTGGCCGAACTGCTCGTGGTAGCGGTGCACCTTGTCGATCACCTGTTGGGGGCTGCCGATCAGCGCCGAGCTGCGCTCCACGAAGTCCTCCAGGGTCGCGAACACCGGCTCCAGACCCAGCCGCTTCTGGAAGGCCAGCTGTCCCTCGAAGACCGGCCGGTAGGCGGCGATCGCCTCCTGCGAGGTGCGTGCCGCGTAGTACCCGGCGGTACCGGCGCCGACCACCGCGTGGGCGGCGTCGTGGCCGTAGTGGGCCCGGCGCTCCCGGTAGTGGCGGACGAGTTCGGCGTAGGGCTCGATGGGGTTGGTGACATTGGCCGAGAACAGCGGGTCGCCGTAGCGGGCGGCGAGGTCGACGGACTCCCGGCTGGTGGCGCTGCCGTGCCAGACCCGCACCGGCTGCTGGTACGGCCTGGGCCACACCTCGGCGGCGGTGAGCTCCGGGCGGAAGCGCGGTTCTGCGGTCACCTTGTCCTCCCGCCAGATCCGGCGGAACAGCTCATAGCTCTCGGCGTTGCGCTCCCACTGGTCATCGGGAGTGACCTGGAACAGCTCGCGCTGGGCGGTGCCGTTGCCCTTCCCGATGATCAGGTCCAGGCGGGTCGGACAAGTGGTCCAAGGTCGCGTAGTCCTCGTAGGCGCGTACCGGGTCGAGCAGGCTGAGGGTGGTGACGGCGGTGAACAGCCGGATCCTGGAGGTGAGCGCGGCGATGTGACTGAGCACGACCGGTGGCGACGAGGAGATGAACGGCCGCTCGTGGCGTTCGCCGACGCCGAAGCCGTCGAACCCGGTCTCCTCGGCGAACACCGCGTTGTCGATCACCTCGCGGAAACGGTCGTGGGTCGGCTTCAGCACCCCGTTCACCGGGTCGGGGGCGTGCACGATGAGGGTGATGGCCAGGAACTTCACGACGCCACCCGCCCGGTGCCCGGCTCGGCGGCGGCGTCGGGGTGGGCCAGTCCCAGGTGGTCGCGCAGCGTGGTGCCCTCGTACGCGGTGCGGAAGACACCGCGCTCCTGCAGCAGCGGTACGACGGTGTCGGCGAAGCCGTCCAGACCGGTGGGGGTGATGTGCGGGACCAGGATGAAGCCGTCGGCGGCATCGGCCTGGACGAGGGTGTTGATGGACTCGGCGACGGTGGCCGGGGAGCCGACGAAGTTCTGCCGGCTGCCGGTCTCGATGACGAGGTCGCGGATCGACCAGTTGTTGGCCGCCGCGAGCTCACGCCACTGGCGGGCGGTGGCCAGCGGGTCACGGTACATCCGCACCTGCGCGCGGCCGCGGGCGATGGTGTGCTCACCGAGGTCCGGGTCGATGTCGGGCAGCGGGCCGTCCGGGTCGTAGCCGGACAGGTCGCGGTTCCAGACGAACTCCAGGTGCTTGAGCGCGGTCGCTCCGCTGACCTGCTGCCGGCGCACCTCGCGGGCCAGCTCCTGGGCCTCGGCGTCGGTGTCGCCGAGCACGAAGGTCGCGGCCGGCAGGATCAGCAGCTGCTCGGGGCGGCGCCCGTAGCGGGCGAGCCGGCGCTTGACGTCGGCGTGGAACTCCTGACCCTCCTTCAGGGTGCCGTACCGGCTGAAGATCGCGTCCGCGGTGGAGGCCGCGAACTCCCGGCCCTCCTCCGAGTCACCGGCCTGGAAGATCACCGGACGGCCCTGCGGACTGCGCGGGACATTGAACTGCCCGGCGATGTCGAAATGCTCTCCCTCATGGACGAAGGCCCCGGCGCGCGCGTCCTTCAGAAAGATGCCGGACTCCTGGTCGGCGACGATCTCCTCACCGTGCCAGGAGTCGAACAGCTCGATGGCGGTCGCGAGGAACTCCGTGGCGCGGGAGTACCGCTGGTCCTGCGGGAGGAAGCCGCCGCGGCGGAAGTTCTCGCCGGTGAACGCGTCCCAGGAGGTGACGACGTTCCAGGCGGCACGCCCGTCCGACAGATGATCGAGGCTGGCGAACTGGCGGGCCACCTCGTAGGGCTCGTTGAAGGTGGAGTTGATGGTGCCGGTCAGGCCCAGGCGCTCGGTCACCGCGGCCAGAGCGGACAGCACCGTGAAGGTGTCCGGCCGCCCGACCACGTCCAGGTCGTAGATCTGCCCGGCCTGTTCGCGCAGCCGCAGCCCTTCGGCGAGGAACAGGAAGTCGAACTTGGCGCGTTCGGCGGTCCGCGCGAAGTGCGCGAACGAGCTGAACTCGATGTGGCTGCCGGCCCGCGGGTCGCTCCACACGGTGGTGTTGTTGACACCGGGGAAGTGGGCCGCGAGATGGATCTGCTTCAGTGGCTTGCTCATGGTCGGACGGTCCTCCCGGCTCAGACGGTGGCGTAGCGGTTGGCGGGACGGGACAGCCCGAGCAGCCCGCGCAGGGTGTCGGCCTCGTACACCCGCCGGAAGGCGCCGCGGCGCTGGAGTTCGGGCACCAGGCCGCGGGTGATCGCCGGAAGGTCATGGCCGATGACGCCGGGACGCAACCGGAAGCCGGACAGTCCGGCCTGCTGCCACTGCAGGAGCAGGTCGGCGAGTTGCGCGGGGCTTCCCGTGAAGATCTTCGCGTCGCTGGTGTACGGGTAACCCGCCAGGTCGTCCAAGCGTGCCTTGCGGTCCGCCGCCGCTGCCGCGTCGTCGTCGAGAAAGACCACCAGGTCACCGAAGATGTGCAGGGGCTCGTCGGAGCGCCCTGCCGCGGCCTGGGCCGCGCGTATCTCGTCGGAGATGGCGCGGGCGTGGCCGGGGTCGTGCGGGGTGACGTAGCCGATGTCGGCGGAACGGCCCACCAGTTGGAAGGGGACGCTCTGGTGCGCCAGGGCGGTGACGACCGGCTGTCCCTGGGGCGGCCGGGGGGTGATCGAGGGTCCCTTGACGCTGAAGTGCCGGCCCTCGAAGTCGACATAGTGCAGTTTGTCGCGGTCGACGAAGCGCCCGGTGGAGGTGTCGCGGATCTCCGCGTCGTCCTCCCAGCTGTCCCACAGACGGCGGACGGCCTCGACGTGGTCGGCGGCCTCCTCGAAGAGCTCGGCGGTCAACTCCCGGACCTCCGGGGTGTCCAGGTCCTCGATGCGCAGAGGCGGGAACGTACGACGGCCGAAGTGGGCCGCCTCGCTCTGCCGTGCCGACACCTGGACCCGCAGGCCCGCACGGCCGGTGCTGACGTAGTCCAGGGTGGCGATCGCCTTGGAGATGTGGAACGGCTCGGTGTGGGTGGTGACGACGGTCGGCACCAGCCCGATGTGACGCGTCAGCGGTGCGACGCGGGCGGCGATGAGGACCGCGTCCAGCCGGCCGCGTACCTGATCGGTGCGATCGTCCGGCTCGGTGAAGCGCGACGACTGCAGCCCGAGGGCGTCCTCGAAGGTGACGAAGTCGAGCAGGCCGCGTTCCGCCTCGGTGACGAGGTCGGCCCAGTAGCCGGCGGTGAGCAGGTCGCGAGGCCTGGCCTGTGGTGCGCGCCAGGCGGCCGGGTGCCAGCCCGCGCCGTCCAGGGCTACGGCAAGATGCTGAGGTGAGGAAGGAAATGCGGGCACAACGATGTCTTCCTGATCGGCCGTACACGATCGCCGGGTCTGCTCGGCAGGGCCCGGCGCGGGGAACGCGTCAGGCGCAACAGAGCGCGCCGGCCACCCGCAGCAGGTCGATGTGGGACCGGGAGTACAGGTGCACGCAGCCACGCGGGACCAGGGGTTCGACGACGAACCGGCCGGATTCAGCCTGCATCGACGTCACCTCCACCCATCGTGTCCGCGGTCCACCAGAAAGTGCCGACCCGGGGGGCATGCCTGTACCCCCGTCGCCCACAACGCAGCCGCCACGCCACCTATTCCGCCCCATGCTCAGGCGTCCGTACGAGGTGGAATCACCCCCGGCCGCAGTGCGAGGGCACGGGCGATCGCCACCCGCTGCTGCTGGCCGCCGGACAACTGCCGCGGATGCGCACCGGTCTTGTCGGCCAGCCCCACCCGGTCGAGGAGGGTACGGGCCAGCGCCTGCGCCTCGGGCTTGCGCAGCAGGCCCGTCGCCACGGGCGCCGCTGCCACGTTGTCCAGCACGGTCAGGTGCGGGAAGAGGTTGAAGTTCTGGAAGACGAAGCCGATCCGGCTGCGCTGGGCGAGGATCGCGCGCTCGCTCAGCTCCTTGAGCCGTTCGCCCTGTCTGCGGACGCCGATCAGTTCGCCGTTGAGGCTGGCGTAGCCGACCTCCGGCTTCTCCAGGTGGTTGATCACCCGCAGCAGGGTGAACTCGCCGGAGCCGGACGGCCCGAGGATCACCGTGACCTCTCCTGGCCGCACCGTCAGGTCCACGCCGTCCAGCACCCGGTGGTCGCCACCGTCTGGTACGTGATCCTCACCAGCGTGGTGTCCGTCGTCCAGTACCGGTCCATGAGACGGAGCCTCGGCCTTCTTGACTCCGTCACAGGGCGCAACCACACTGTTGAGGACGGTAACGATAGTCAGCGCCCATCTCGCGGGGTTCCTGCCCCAGTGGGTCATCGGCCCCGGCCCGCTGACAGGCAACCCTTCTCCGCGACGGGGTGCCCTGGGTGATGACCGGGTCCTGCCGGGGTGGCGGGACAAGCGTGGTCTCGTGTCTCACGAGCCCCGATGATGGGACCGGTGGAGATGCCGCGCACTGGCAGTGGGACGGGGAAGGCGAGCGCCCGTCGGCCGCTCCTGACCCGACGTCTCCACATCGACCTGTTGCGGGTCTGCAGCGCGACCGGCAGCCCGGCGGTCTGACCGGGACAGCTCCTGAGGGGCTCCCGTAGGCGCACATCACCGGGCCAGGCGTCGTCCGCACACCCAGACACCGGGCTCTCCAGGCGTCCTGCCACCGACGCCGCTTCGGCACACCCAGGCTGCTTCCCTGCCCGCATTGGAGAGCCATGCCCGAGACAGCTCTGCCCAGCCCGCTCACCTCACGCCCGGCCACCGTCCGCGATCTCCGACCCGCCGTGTCCGACCCCCAGGTCACCCTGGCCGCCCGCGCGTCGCACTTCGGCAGCCGTATCGGCGTCGACCTCGCCGGCGGGTTCTATCCGGCGCCCCTCCGCTACAACGTGTACCTAGCGCCGGGCTGTCCGCGGTCCCTGCGGGTGTCGATCACCCTGGACCTGCTCGCCCTCACGGACTCGGTCACCATCACCCCCGTCCCCCGGTCGGCCGGCACCCCCGACCCCCTCGTGGCACTGCGCAGCGCCTACGAGGCCACCCGGCACCACTACGACGGTCCACTCACCGTGCCCGCGCTGTCCGACCGCTGGAGCGGACGCATCGTCAGCGATCAGACCCCCGACATCCTCCGCGACCTCGTCGACCTCGCCGACCACCTCACCGAGCACGGCCGGGACGGCCTGCCCCGCCTGCGCCCGCCGGCCCTCGTCGCGGACATCGAGACCATCCGGCAACTCCTTGACGAGGACATCGCCGAAGCCGCCCAACGGGCCGGTGCGGCCCCGGCATCGCACCGCCGAGGGGAGGCGCTGGAAACCCTGCTCGCGGCACTGGACCTTCTCGACCGCCAACTGGCCACCGGGCCCTATGCGCTGGGCGACGAACTGACCGCCGCGGACGTGGACCTCTGGGTGACCCTCGTACACCTCGACCTCGTCGGCCGTCTCCACCTGGACGCCGACGCGGTACACGCCATCGCCCGGCACGACCGCCTGTGGGCCTACGTGCGACGCCTGCACGGCCACCCGGCCTTCCGCGACAACCTCCGCACGGACCGGATGGCCCGTCTGCACCGCCGCACCTGCCGTGGCCCAGAATCATCAGGCGCCGCGATCGAGCTCCCCGGAGTCCTGCGGATCAGCTGAGCGTTGTCGGCGCAACGGCGAGGTCAGTCCCGGTACCCGTAGTCCCGTTCGGACTGCCGGTAGCGCTCCACCAGGATCGCGTCCATCGGCGCGGTCTGCGGTCCGAAGAACTTGCCGAACTTCTCACGGTACTTCTCGAACCATTGCGCCCGCTCGGACAGGAAGAAGATGTCGTGCAGGGCGATGGAGCGAATCGCGAGGACGGGTACGGGTGCCTTGCTCACAGCGAACCGCGGATTCCTTGCTGCCCTCACATCGCAGTTCTCGTGGAACTGACCGACCATGAGGCCCTGCGCCACGTAGTCGTCCTTGACGCGTTCCTGCGCCTTGTCGAGAAGCTCGGTGTCCTCGCTGTGGAGATCGGGAAGGACGACCACCATGGCGCGCAGCATGGGATTCCGTCCCTGCCAGGAGGTCAGCAGGTACTCGTGCAGGCTGCTCCGTACGATCTCCTCCACCAGGTCGGGGGTCGGCGAGTGCCCGACCAGGCGGATACGGATCTCCATGGTTCTGTTCTTGCGAGAGGGGGCCACGAAAGGGCAGATGGGGCCCATTCGGCCGATCTCCGGATGGTTCGTCGCAATGTAGTCGGTCAGCCATAAGTCGACCGATTCGAGCGCGGACTCGATATCGACGACGGATCCCGTGGAGTTCATGGTGTTCCCGTCAGATCCGACACGCGATCGACCGCGATGCGCGCGAGACGACGGATCTCGGACTCGTCCGGGACTCGGGTGTTCACCAGCGAAAGGATGTCGTCCTTCATCACGATGACCCAGGACGTCTCGATACGGAAGTGCTCGACGGTGGACAGCCATCGCACCATGAAGCTGCCGTCTCCGACGGAGATCGGTTCCTGGCCGACTTTCGTGATGTCCAGCTGGACGCCGTCGTTCAGTTCCATCCGGTAGTGCGTGCAGTCGCGTACTGCGGCGGAGATCTCCTCGAACACCTGCCGGCAGGCCTGGTTGCCGAACCGCGTGACGTTGTGGAATATCACCGAGCCCACGACGTTCGTGAACAGTGCGGAGGCATGCTGTGTCGCCTCCGGATGCGTGCCGTGCGTCAGCATGTTCGTCAGGTCGACAATGGCGCGCCCCGACTCGTCACCGGAAACGAAGCTGGGGTCGTAGGCGGCGCTCGGTTCCTCGCCGAAGAACGACTCTTCGAGGTCCTCTTCTCTCAGGAGCAGTGTCTGGAAGGCGGTGTCGTCCATCGCGTTCTCCTATCGGCGTACGAGGCTGAGGGGGCGTATGTCGGTCCAGTGCTCCTCGACGTAGTCGAGGCAGGACTGGCGGTCGGTCTCGGCGAGGGCGACCGTCCAGCCCGCGGGCACTTCGGCGAAGGCGGGCCACAGCGAGTGCTGGCCCTCGTTGTTGACGAGTACGAGGTAGCTGCCGTCAGGGTTCTCGAAGGGGTTGGCCATCGTTTCTCCCTACAGAAAGTGGTCAGATTCGGGTGGCTGCGCATGCTTCATGCCCGCGCCGGCATTGCCGGGCGGTGGGGTTCGTCATCTCTCTTCGACGACCCTCATCACGTACTTGTGAATCCCGTTGATCGAGGTGAACAGCTCCATGTCCTCGAACTGCGGGTCTATGACGACACCGTGCTTCTCCTCCAGCACATGTTGGAGGACGAGCAGGGTGAGCGAGTCGATCACCAGTTCGGCATCGTCGGGAAACTCGTCCGGGGGCCCGAGCCCGGCATTCTCGGACAGGATCACTCTGATGTCACTCTTTGAGATCATGCTGTGTCCCATGGCTTGGAAGACGCCTCCGACGTGACGTGCTCGTGCATCAGTGCGCGGTTGCGGGTCAACTTGCCCATCGAGTTCCGGGGCAGCTGCCGCGTGACGAAGAACCGCCTGGGGATTTTGGCCGCGCTCAACCGTTCCCGGCACCAGACGGTGAGTTCGTCCGCGGTGACCGCCTCATGGGCTCCGACGAACGCTTCGATGGCCTCCGCATGGGTCACCACGGCATCGGTCACCCGGGGATGGCTCAGCAGGGCCGCCTCCACTTCTGTGAGGTCGACCTTCAACCCGCCGACGATGACGAGCGAGTCGGTCCGGCCGAGCATGGTCAGCACCCCGGTCGTCGGGTCCTGGTGAAATCGGTCGAAGGTCCGCAGCCAGCCGTCCGTGAAGCGGTCGGCATACTCCCCGTAGAGGTACGGCGAGCGGTCCATCCGGACGTGGAGCTCCTCGTCGACGACTTTCACCTCGGCCCCCGGCACCGGTGGCCCCAGCTGTGGGGGCAGGCACGTCCCGGAGAGGTCACCAGCGATCAGCCCGATCTCGGTCAGGCCGTAGACCTGGCTGATCGGCAGGCCGAAGCGCTCACCGAACTGCTCGTAGGTCTCGTGCGGAACCCGCTCACCGCCCGAGACGGCCAGCCGCAGCGAGGGCAGGTCCAGCGGATCCCTTGTGCGCACCAGGAGTTCGTAGTGGGCGGGTGTCCCGTACACGGCGGAGATCTCGGCGGCTGACATCAGCCGCACCACCTCGGTGGGGCGGAGCGTCGGGGGGACGACCAGCGTCGCCCCGGACACCAGCGCATGCAGCACCCCACTGACCAGACCCATGTTGTGCATGACGGAGTTCAGCAGCAGAACCCGGTCGCCCTTGCCAGGAACCCCGGGGAGTGCGGCGTGCCGGTCGAGCTCGGCCAGCACGGAGTCGGCCGGGCGGCCGATGACCTTCGGCCTGCCCGTCGAACCCGAGCTGAACTGCACCAGGCGGATGTCGTCGTCGGCCGGCCGCCCGTTCGACAGCCGCCGGACCGAGAATGCGGACTCCTGACGGAATCCGGCCACCGGCCCATCAGCCCCGGCCGCCGCAACCAGGTACTGCGGACGCACCAGCTCCACCAGCGGCTCGTATTCGGCCGGTCTCAGCCGAAAATCGACCAGAATGACTTGCGCCCCGCGGCTCCACAGAGCCAGCAGTACCTGCAGATACGTGAAACTCGGCTTCATGCGCAGTAGAACGGAGCTGCCGTGGGCAATACCGTGCTCCCGGAAATCTCCTGCAAGGCCACCGACCGCTGCCCGGAGTTCGCCACGGGTGACGGGAGCACGGGAAACCGCCCACAGCTCGTCGTCGGCCCCTCGACCCAACAGGTGTTCTCCCCACCATGCATCCGCCATAAACGCATCCTTACGAGAAAACCGGCCCGTGCAATATTCGCTCCGGCATTTGATGACGGTGAAGTTAGCACCGCCGAGAAACGCCGAGCAAGCACGCCACCAACGCACCCGGACCGCCTCGGAAGGAGCCGGCATTCGACGCGATGCGCCGCTGGAGGACCCTGCGCGTGAGGTGACCGGCGTGGCAGTCGAAGCCGTTCGCACTCCTCTCACCAGCGAGTCCTCGGCAGCGCACACCTGCGGGGATCGTCGTTGGACCGCCCGCGAGGCTGTGCGCCCACAGGATTCCGTCGGCTGCGGCGTACGCCGGTTGTCCCGCCGGCGGGACACATACGAGACCTCCCACATTGATCTCCTTGACCACCCAGTGACCTCGGGTTAGGTTTCTAGGGATTTTGGTTCAGGGCAGTTGCGCCGGTTCCGGCGTACGAGGCGACCCACCGTTCCGATGGTCAGACGGTCGCGCATTCTCCGATGTCCGGTCGCGCTTTCTCATTGTCTTCGCGGCTGTCAGGATTTCTTTTACTTTTCTCCCCCAGGCAATGTCCGCGCGGGGGATATTCCGGAGGTGGGGACTTGTCCATCAGTGCTGGCGCCACACTGCCGCTCACGGCCGCGCAACGCGAGATATGGATGGCCGAACAGCGGTTGGCGGGAGCCAACCGGGTTTTCCGGGTGGGCGACTATCTGGAAATCCACGGACGAGTGGATCCGGTGCTCTTCGAGCAAGCCCTCCTGCGGGTTGTCTCCGAGACGGAGGCACTGCACGTCCGTTTTGTGGAAGAGCGCGGCGACGGCCGACAGGTCCTCCACGGACTCGGTGACTGGTCGCCCACGATGATCGACCTCAGCGCCGAACCCGACCCCGAACGAGCCGCCCACGCCTGGCTGGAGGCCGCGGTGGCCCGGCCGATGGACCTCGCCGGCGACCGGCTCTTCGAGTACGCGCTGCTCCGTCTGGGCCCCGACCGCTTCTACTGGTACCAGGGCTACCACCACGCCGTGATGGACGCCTTCGGAGCACTCCTGATCACCCGCCGGGTCGCCGAGGTCTACACCGCCCTTGTCCAGGACCACCCGGTGAAACCTAGCCCCTTCAGCCCGTTGCACGAGCTGCTGGCCGCCGATGAGAAGTACCGCGATTCCCAACAATTCTCCCTCGACCGGGAGTACTGGACCGAGCAATTCGCCGACCGCCCCGAACCGACCGGGTTCGTCGACCGGCCGTCGACCACCCCGGAGCACTACCTTCGGCGGACAGCCGGCCTGGGGGCCGTGGAGCTGAACGACTTACGCGCAGCGGCGCGGCACGCCCGGGCCCCTTGGTCACACCTGGTCATCGCGGCAACAGCCGTCTATCTCCATCGGATGACCGGCTCATCGTGCGTCGTGCTCGGCCTGCCGGTGACCGGGCGTCTGGACCAGCTCCAGCGCCGTACTCCCGGCATGGCCTCCAACGTCCTTCCGCTGCGGCTCTCGTTCCGACCGGATCTGTCGCTCGGTGACCTCCTCGGGCAGATCGCGGACCGAGTGGTCGAGCTGGGCAGGCACCAGCGGTACCGGGCCGAGGACCTGCAACGGGACCTGGACCTGCCGGGCAGTCTGGGAACGTGGTACGCACCGGTCGTCAACGTGATGTCGTTCGACTACGTGCTCGACTTCGCCGGTCTGCCGACCACCGCGCACAACCTTTCCTCGGGCCTGGTGGGCGACTTCACGGTCGCCGTGTGGGACCGGCGCGACGGGACCGGCCTCAAGGTCGATGTCAATGCCCACCCTGAGATCTGCTCGGACGGCGAGCTGGCCGCTCATCATCAGCGCCTGCTCACCGTGTTACGGGCCGTGACCACGGCCGATCCCACCCAACCCGTAGGCCGGATCGACCTGCTCACCGACGAGGACCGCACCGCCCTGCTGGGTATGGCCGCGGATGCTCCGCCAGTTGCAGAGACCACGCTGCCGGGGTTGTTCGAGGCGCAGGCCGAGTGTGCACCGGACGCGGTAGCCGTGACGTGCGACGACACCGCCCTGACCTACGCCGAACTCAACACCCGAGCCAATCGCTTGGCTCACCTCCTCATCACCCACGGCATCGGCCCCGAACACAACGTCGCCCTCGCCCTGCCCCGCTCCACCGACCTCGTCACCGCCATCCTCGCCGTCCTCAAAACCGGCGCCGCCTACCTCCCCCTCGACCCCCAATACCCCACCCCACGCCTCAACCACATGCTCACCGACGCCCAACCCACCCTCACCCTGACCACCACCACAACCCAGACCAACCTCCCCCACCACACCAACCACACCCTCCACCTCGACCACCCCACCCTCGCAACCGACCTCACCCACCAACCCACCCACAACCCCACCGACCACGACCGCACCACCCCCCTCACCCCCCACCACCCCGCCTACATCATCTACACCTCCGGCTCCACCGGCCGCCCCAAAGGCGTCGTCAACACTCACCGGAACGTGGTCAGGCTGTTCGACGCCACCCGCCAGTGGTTCGGCTTCGGCGCCGACGACGTCTGGACGCTGTTCCACTCGTACGCCTTCGACTTCTCCGTCTGGGAGCTCTGGGGGCCGCTGCTGCACGGCGGCCGACTGGTCGTGGTGCCCTTCGAGGTGAGCCGAACGCCGGGGGCGTTTCTGGACCTGCTCGCCGAGCAGGGTGTCACCGTTCTCAACCAGACACCGTCGGCCTTCTACCAGTTGGTGCAGGCCGATGCCGACACGTCCCGGCCGGCCCGGCAGCTCAGTTTGCGCGTTGTGGTGTTCGGCGGCGAGGCGCTGCAGCCCTCCCGCCTGGCCGACTGGTACCTGCGGCATCCCGACGATGCACCGGTGCTGGTCAACATGTATGGCATCACCGAGACCACGGTGCACGTGACCTATCAGCCGCTGACCCGTGATCGGGTGAGCAACGAGGCTGCGAGCGTGATCGGCGTCGGCATTCCCGACCTGCGCACCTATGTGCTGGACGGCGGTTTGCAGTTGGTGGCGCCCGGTGTGGTGGGTGAGCTGTACATCGCGGGCGCCGGCGTGGCCCGCGGCTACCTCGGCCGTTCCGCCCTGACAGCTGAGCGGTTCGTCGCCGACCCGTTCGGTCTGGAGCCCGGCGGACGGATGTATCGCACGGGCGACCTCGTGCGCTGGAACGGCGACGGTGAGCTGGAATTCATCGGCCGCGCCGACCACCAGGTCAAGATCCGCGGCTTCCGCATCGAACTCGGTGACGTCGAGGCGGCGTTGTCCGCTCATCCGTCGGTGGCTCAGACGACCGCGATCGTGTACGAGGAGCGGCCGGGTGACTCCCGTCTGGTGGCGTACGTGGTGGCACGGGATGCTCTTTTACCGCAGCAGGTACGGGATTTCGCGCAGGAGAACCTGCCGGAGCACATGGTCCCCTCGGCCGTGATCCTGCTCGATCGTCTGCCATTGACCACTAATGGCAAGCTCGACCGAGCCGCTCTGCCGGCGCCGGACTTCGCGTCGGTCGGGTCGGGCCGGGAGGCACGCACTCCGCAGGAGCAGATCGTCTGCGACCTGTTCGCGCAGGTACTGGGGCTGCCGCGGGCCGGGGTCGACGACAATTTCTTCGATCTGGGCGGGCACTCACTGCTCGCCACCCGCCTCATCGCGCAGATCCGATCGGTCTTCGGCGTCGAGGTCGGTCTACGAACGCTCTTCGAGGGCCCGACGCCGGCCGCGGTGGCGGCCCTGCTCGACACCGCTGCACCTGGACGACTGGCGCTCACCGTGCGGGAGCGACCTGAGGTCATGCCGCTGTCGTTCGCTCAGCGCAGGTTGTGGTTCCTCCACCAGATGGAGGGGCCCAGCGCCACCTACAACATTCCCCTCGTGCTGCGGTTCACCGGCCAGTTGGACCGGGATGCGCTGCGCGCCGCGCTCGGTGACCTCGTCGCACGGCACGAAAGCCTGCGCACGATCCTGCCCGAGGTCGACGGCACTCCGTATCAACGAGTGCTCGACATAGCGACCATGGAGCTGCCCATCACCGGAACCACTGAGTCCGAACTGGATGATGTGCTGCGCCGGGGAGCTCGGCATGCGTTCGACCTGACCGTGGAACCTCCGCTGCGAGCCGATCTCTTCGAGCTCTCCTCCCAGGAGCATATCCTGCTGCTGGTGGTCCACCACATCGCGGGCGACGGCTGGTCTCTCGGACCCCTCGCCTCCGACCTCACGCACGCCTACACCGCCCGCACCCAAGGAGAAGTCCCGAACTGGGTTCCACTGCCGGTGCAGTACGCGGACTACACCCTGTGGCAGAACGAACTCCTCGGCGACCAGAACGACCCCGACAGCCTCTTCGCCACCCAGATCGACTACTGGACGAACGCCCTGGCCGATCTTCCCGACCAGCTGAGCATCCCCACCGACCGGCCCCGTCCGGCCGTGATGACCTACCGCGGGGACTACGTCACCGTCGCCATCAACCCCGAACTCCACCAGCGTCTCGCCGACCTCGCCCGATCCACCGGGACCAGTCTGTTCATGGTCCTCCAAGCAGGCCTCGCCTCCCTGCTGACCCGCCTCGGCGCGGGCCACGACATCCCCCTCGGCAGCCCCATCGCCGGCCGCACCGACCAGAACCTCGACCACCTCATCGGATTCTTCGTCAACACCCTCGTCCTGCGCACCGACACCACCGGCGACCCCACCTTCACCCAACTCCTCAACCAGGTCCGCGAAACCTCACTCGCCGCCTACGCCCACCAAGACGTCCCCTTCGAATACCTCGTCGAAATCCTCAACCCCACCCGCACCCTCGCCCACCACCCCCTCTTCCAAATCATGCTCGCCCTCCAAAACGCACCCGTGAGTGCGTTGGAGCTTCCCGGAGTGCGTGCCGGTGTCGAGCTGGGTAGGACGGGGACGGCAAAGTTCGACTTGTTCTTCAGTCTTGCCGAGCAACGCGGTCCCAACGGCGAGCCTCAGGGCATCGACGGTGCCGTCGAGTACTCGAGCGATATCTACGACGCACCTACGGTCCATGATCTGTTCGACCGCTGGATCCAGCTCCTCGACGCTGCGACCATCCACCCCGATCAGCCGCTCAGCACCATCAACGTCCTCACCCCCACCGAACACCACCACCTCCACCACACCTGGCAGGACACCGCGCTGCCTCTGCCCGAGGCCTCCCTGGCTGACCTGTTCACCCGGCAAGTGACGAAAACCCCGGACGCCCCCGCCCTCATCACCGCCCACACCACGCTTTCGTACGCGGAGCTGAACACTCGCGCCAACCACCTCGCGCACCATCTCATCGCCCGCGGAGTCCGCCCCGGCGATGCCGTCGCCGTTCTCCTGCAACGCTCACCCGAGACCATCACGACGCTCCTGGCCCTGATGAAGACCGGCGCGGTCTACGTCCCGCTCGACGCCCGCTATCCGAGTGAGCGCATCCACCACATCCTCGAGCAGACCGACACCGCACTCGTCCTCACCGACACCACCTCACAAACCGCACTCCCTACCGCAACACCTCACCTCCTCATCACCGACACCGACGCGGCCCGGTTGGACGGCGACAGCCACCACGCACCCGATGTCACGGTCCAGCCGGACGCCGCCGCGTACGTGATGTACACCTCCGGCTCCACCGGCACCCCCAAAGGCGTCGTCGTCACCCACCGCAACGTCACCTCACTCGCCCTCGACCCCCGCTTCGATCCCCACGCGCACCAGCGGGTTCTGCACCACTCACCCTCCGCCTTCGACGCCTCCACCTACGAAATCTGGGTCCCACTCCTCAACGGCGGCGCCATCGTCATCGCCCCCGCCGGCGACCTCGACATCCCCCTACTGCAGAAAACCATCACCGAACACCACGTCACCGCAGCCTGGCTCACCAGCTCCCTGTTCAACGTTATGACCGAACACCACCCCGAAACCCTCACCGGGGTGCAGCAGATCTGGACCGGCGGCGAAGCCGTATCCGGTGCATCCGTCCAACGCCTCCAACAAGCCTGCCCCACCACCACCGTCACCGACGGCTACGGACCCACCGAAACCACCACCTTCGCCACCTGCTACCCCATCCCCAACCCCTACACGGGCAACGCCACCGTGCCCATCGGCCGCCCCATGGCCAACACCCGCATATACATCCTCGACAACCACCTCCAACCCCTCCCACCCGGCGTCACCGGCGAGCTCTACATCGCCGGCACCGGCCTCGCCCACGGCTACCTCAACCAAACCGCACTCACCGCAGAACGCTTCACCGCAGACCCCCACAACCCACAACCCGGCACACGCATGTACCGCACCGGCGACCTCGCCCACTGGAACGGCGACGGCAACCTCGAATACACCGGCCGCGCCGACCACCAAATCAAAATCCGCGGCTTCCGCATCGAACCCGGCGAAATCGAGAAAGTCCTCACCGACCACCCCGACATCACCCAAGCCGCCGTCATCACCCACGAAAACCAACCAGGCACGATCCGCCTCATCGCGTACGTCGCCGCCACCAACGCGCTGCCTGCGGAGAGCCTGCGTGAGTTCGCCCGCCGGCGGCTGCCGGACTACATGCTGCCGTCGGTGTTCGTCCAGCTGGACAGGTTGCCGCTGACTGCCAATGGCAAGCTCGACCACACCGCGCTGCCCGATCCTGACCCGGCTCCGCAGGCGGACGCCCCGGGACGCGAGCCGCGGACGGCGCGCGAACGGCTGCTCGGTGAGCTGTTCACACGGGCCCTCGGTGTGAACCGGGTCGGCCTTGATGACGACTTCTTCGCACTCGGCGGGGACAGCATCATCTCGATCCGCCTGGTGAGCCTGGCGCGCACGGCAGGGGTCGGTTTCGCGGTCCGGGACATCTTCGAGCGGCGGACCGTGGCTGGGCTGGCGGACGTCGCCGAGGACTTGCCCCAGTCGGCTCCGGCAACCGATGGAGCGGGCATCGGTACGGTGGAGCCCACACCGATCATGCTCTGGTTCGACGAGCGCGGCGGCGCGATCGACCCGTTCTACCAGGCGATGCTGCTGCAGGTGCCGGCCGATCTGGGCGAGGACCGCCTCACTGCGACCGTGCAGGCGCTCGTGGACCACCATGACGCCCTGCGACTGACCCGGACCCCGAGCCGCGCAAGCCGCCGGCCGTGGTCGCTGGAAGTTCTTCCGGTCGGCGCCGTCCCGGCTGCCGACCTGGTGCACCGCGTCGACGTGGGCGCAGGCACGTTCGACGAGGCGCTGGTACGGGATCACCTGGACTCGGCGGCCGCCCGCCTGTCGACGGAGCGGGGGGTGCTGCTCCAAGCGGTCTGGTTCGATGCCGGGCCCAGTCGTGCCGGCCGTCTGCTGTTCCTGGTCAACCACCTGGTGGTGGACGGGGTGTCCTGGCGGCTGCTGCTTGCGGATCTGGTCGCCGGTTGGGAGGCGGTCGCGCGCGGCCGGGCCCCGGGGTTGGAGCCGGTGCACACCTCGTTGCAACGCTGGTCCCGGCTGCTGACGGCGGAGGCCCGCCATCCAGCTCGTGCCGCGGAAGTGCGGCTGTGGGCCGATCTGCTGACCGCTGCTGACCCACCGCTGACCGCTGACCGGCTGGATCCAGGACGGGACACCGTCGGCCGGGCCCGCGACCTCACGCTTTCCCTTCCACCCGACGTCACCACCTCACTCCTGACGACGGTGCCGGCCGCCTTCCACGCGGGGGTCAACGATGTACTGCTGACCGCGCTCGCCCTGGCGGTCGCCCAGTGGCGGCGCCGTCATGCCCGCGGGCGGCACACCGAGCTGTTGGTGGATGTCGAGGGCCACGGCCGCGAGGAGATCATCGAGGACACGGACCTGTCCCGCACCGTGGGCTGGTTCACCTCTCTGTATCCCGTCCGGATCGACCCGGGCGCGCTGGGCTGGGAAGAGGTCGCCGACGGCGGACCGGCCCTCGGGCAAGCCCTGAAAAGAGTCAAGGAGCAGTTGCGCTCCCTGCCCGACAAAGGCGTCGGCTTCGGTCTGCTGCGCCACCTCAATCCGTCGACCGGATCGGAGCTGCGTCGGCTCGCGGTGCCCCAGCTGGGCTTCAACTACCTCGGCCGGTTCGCTTCAGCCGGAACCCCCCTCGTTGCGGGCAACCCGGCGTGGGCCGTGGCATCGGAGGCGGGCTTGCTGAGCGGCGCTGATCCGGGCACCGCCCTGGCGCACGGACTGGAGGTCAACTCGATGGTCCGCGACACTCCGGACGGCCCCTGGTTGGAAGCCGTCTGGACGTGGGCCCCCGATCTCTGGCCCGAGCAGCACGTCCGCGACCTTGCCGAGGACTGGTTCCGCGCGATCCGCGGCCTGGTCCGGCACGGTGACCGGTCCGGCACCGGCGGCCACACGCCTTCGGACTTCCCCCTGACCACACTCAGCCAGCACGAGATCGAGCAACTCGAAGCCGCGTGGAGGATCCAGAAATGACGTCGTCGGGCCTGGAAGACATTCTGCCCCTGTCCCCGATGCAGGAGGGGCTGCTGTTCCACTCGCGCTATGAGCAGGACGGCGCGGACGTCTACGGGGTGCAGCACGTATTCGACATCGCGGGCGCCCTCGACAGTGAGAACCTGCGGGCGGCGGTCCGCGCCCTGGTCCAGCGGCACGCGAACCTGCGCGCCGGTTTCCGGCAGGTGGGGTCGGGTCAGACGGTGCAGACGATTTCCCGTCAGGTCGAGGTTCCCTGGGAGGAGTACGACCTCTCCTCGCTTCCCGGCGACGCAGCGGAGGCGGAGTTCGTCCGACTCGCCGCCAAGGAGCACGGCCGCCGGTTCGACCTGGCTGAGCCGCCGCTGCTGCGCTTCTCCCTGGTGCGGCTCGCCGGGGAGCACCACCGCCTCATCCTGACCACCCATCACATCCTGCTCGACGGTTGGTCCACTCCCATCCTCGTGCGCGAGCTGACCGCGCTGTACGACACTCACGGGGACACCGCTGCGCTCCCCCGGGTCACCCCCTACCGCCAGTTTCTGGGCTGGCTGGCCCAGCAGGACCAACCGGCGGCCGAGGCTGCCTGGCGCGAGGTCTGCTCCGACCTCGAACAGCCCACCCTGATCACACCGGTGGATCCCGGACGCGCCGCGCAGATGCCGGAACGAATCACTGTCGAACTGGACGAGGAGCGCACGGCCGCGCTCGCCGAGTGGGCGCGCGGCCAGGGCGTGACCCTGAACACCGTCCTGCAGGCCGGCTGGGGTCTGGTACTGAGCCGCCGTACGGGCCATGACGACGTGGTTTTCGGCGCCGTCGTGGCAGGTCGTGACCCGCAGCTGTCCGGTGTGGAGTCCATGGTGGGCCTGCTCATCGCCATGGTGCCCGTGAGGGTCAGGCTGGACCCGGCGCAGTCGCTGCTGGCCACAGTCGTCCGGCTGCAGGATGAGCAGTCGCGGCTGACCGCACACCACCATCTCGGGCTGGCCCGTATCCAGCAGCTCGCGGGATTGGGCGACCTCTTCGACACCTCCGTGGTGTTCGAGAACTATCCCTGGGATGACACCGCCGCCACGGTGGGTGCGGGACTACACATCGCCCCCGACCTTGGCCGGGGACGCGACGCGACGCACTACCCGCTCACTCTGATCGCGGCGCCGGGCCGCCGTCTCCACCTGCGTCTGGACTACCGCGACGACCTTTTCGACCGAGCTGCGGCCAACGGATTCCTCGATCGGCTGATCCAAGTGCTCGACCTGATGGTCGCCGACGCGGACCGGCCGGTCGGCCGGATCGACCTGCTCACCGACGAGGAGCGGCGGGAACTGCTGGTCACCCGCAATGACACCGCCACGGTGAATGACAGCGCAACACTACCGGGGTTGTTCGAGGCGCAGGCCGAGTGTGCACCGGACGCGGTAGCCGTGACGTGCGACGACACCGCCCTGACCTACGCCGAACTCAACACCCGAGCCAATCGCTTGGCTCACCTCCTCATCACCCACGGCATCGGCCCCGAACACAACGTCGCCCTCGCCCTGCCCCGCTCCACCGACCTCGTCACCGCCATCCTCGCCGTCCTCAAAACCGGCGCCGCCTACCTCCCCTCGACCCCCAATACCCCACCCCACGCCTCAACCACATGCTCACCGACGCCCAACCCACCCTCACCCTGACCACCACCACAACCCAGACCAACCTCCCCCACCACACCAACCACACCCTCCACCTCGACCACCCCACCCTCGCAACCGACCTCACCCACCAACCCACCCACAACCCCACCGACCACGACCGCACCACCCCCCCTCACCCCCCACCACCCCGCCTACATCATCTACACCTCCGGCTCCACCGGCCGCCCCAAAGGCGTCGTCATGCCGGCATCGGCGCTGCTGAATCTCCTCGCGTGGCATCACCGCACGGTCGGTGGCGCACCCGGCAACAGGACCGCACAGTTCACAGCGATCAGCTTCGACGTGTCCGCTCAGGAGATTCTGTCGGCCGTCGCCTACGGCAAGACGCTGGTCATCCCCGACGAGTCCGTCCGCCGCGACGCGGCCCGGTTCGCCGCGTGGCTCGACGACCGCCAGATAGACGAGCTGTTCGCCCCGAACCTGGTGCTGGAGGCCCTAGCTGAGGCCGCTGTCGAGCAGGGCCGTACGCTGATGCGGCTGCGAACCGTCGCGCAGGCCGGCGAAGCTCTGACGCTCAGCGGCAAGGTCCGTGCATTCCACCGTTCGACCCCGGGCCGGGGACTGCACAACCACTACGGCCCGACCGAAACCCATGTGGTCACAGCCCACACGCTGGTCGGCGATCCTGACCTCTGGCAGCTGCCCGCGCCGATCGGCCGGCCCATCGCCAACACGCGTGCCTATGTGCTGGACGGCGGTTTGCAGTTGGTGGCGCCTGGTGTGGTGGGTGAGCTGTACATCGCGGGCGCCGGTGTGGCCCGCGGCTACCTCGGCCGTTCCGCCCTGACAGCTGAGCGGTTCGTCGCCGACCCGTTCAGCCTGGAGCCCGGCGGACGGATGTACCGCACGGGCGACCTCGTGCGCTGGAACGGCGACGGTGAGCTGGAATTCATCGGCCGCGCCGACCACCAGGTCAAGATCCGCGGCTTCCGCATCGAACCCGGCGAGATCGAGAAGGTCCTCACCGACCACCCCGACATCGCCCACGCCGCTGTGACCACGCATGAGGATCAGCCGGGGCGGTCCCGTCTGGTGGCGTACGTGGTGGCACGGGATGCTCTTCTACCCCAGCAGGTACGGGATTTCGCGCAGCAGAGCCTGCCGGAGCACATGGTCCCCTCCGCGGTGATCCTGCTCGATCGCCTGCCACTGACCACGACCGGCAAGCTCGACCGTTCCGCCCTGCCGACGCCGGACTTCGCGTCGGTCGGGTCGGGCCGGGAGGCACGCACTCCGCAGGAACAGATCGTCAGCGACCTGTTCGCCCAGGTACTCGGCCTACCGCGAGCCGGAATCGACGACGACTTCTTCGACCTCGGCGGGCACTCACTCCTCGCCACCCGCCTCATCGCCCGCATCCGCGCCACCTTCGGCGTCGAGATGGGCCTGCGCACCCTCTTCGAGGCTCGGACCGTCGCGGCGGTGGCGGCTCGGCTGGACACTGCTGGCCCGGCGCGACTTGCCCCGACCGTGCGGGAGCGGCCCGAGGTCATGCCGCTTTCCTTCGCGCAGCGCAGGTTGTGGTTCATCCACCAGATGGAGGGGCCCAGCGCCACCTACAACATTCCCCTCGCACTCCGCCTCACGGGCGGGCTGAACGAGGACGCACTGCGGGCCGCGCTGGCTGACGTCATCACCCGGCACGAAAGCCTGCGCACCGTCTTCCCCGAGATCGACGGCACCCCCTACCAGCACATACTGACCCCCGAAGCCGCCGCACCACGTGTGACCGTCATTCCGACGACGGAAGCCGAGCTGGCGACCGTACTCGAACAAGCAGCCCGGCACGCCTTCGACCTGGCCGTCGAACCCCCGCTGCGAGCCGATCTCTTCGAGCTCTCCTCCCAGGAGCATATCCTGCTGCTGGTGGTCCACCACATCGCGGGCGACGGCTGGTCTCTCGGACCCCTCGCCTCCGACCTCACGCACGCCTACACCGCCCGCACCCAAGGAGAAGTCCCGAACTGGGTTCCACTGCCGGTGCAGTACGCGGACTACACCCTGTGGCAGAACGAACTCCTCGGCGACCAGAACGACCCCGACAGCCTCTTCGCCACCCAGATCGACTACTGGACGAACGCTCTGGCCGATCTTCCCGACCAGCTGAGCATCCCCACCGACCGGCCCCGGCCGGCCGTGATGACCTACCGCGGGGACTACGTCACCGTCGCCATCAACCCCGAACTCCACCAGCGTCTCGCCGACCTCGCCCGATCCACCGGGACCAGTCTGTTCATGGTCCTCCAAGCAGGCCTCGCCTCCCTGCTGACCCGCCTCGGCGCGGGCCACGACATCCCCCTCGGCAGCCCCATCGCCGGCCGCACCGACCAGAACCTCGACCACCTCATCGGATTCTTCGTCAACACCCTCGTCCTGCGCACCGACACCACCGGCGACCCCACCTTCACCCAACTCCTCAACCAGGTCCGCGAAACCTCACTCGCCGCCTACGCCCACCAAGACGTCCCCTTCGAATACCTCGTCGAAATCCTCAACCCCACCCGCACCCTCGCCCACCACCCCCTCTTCCAAATCATGCTCGCCCTCCAAAACGCACCCGAAGGAACCTTCCAACTCCCCGGACTCCGCATCGACCTGGCACCCGGACGCACCGGAACCGCAAAATTCGACCTCTTCTTCAGCCTCGCCGAACAACGCGGACCCAACGGCGAACCCCAAGGGATCAACGGCGCGATCGAGTACTCCAGCGACATCTACGACGCACCAACCGTCCACACCCTCTTCGACCGCTGGATCCAACTCCTCGACACCGCGACCGCCCACCCCGACCAACCCCTCAGCACCATCAACGTCCTCACCCCCGCCGAACGCCACCACCTGCTCCACACCTGGCAAGACACCGCTTCCCCGGTGAGCGAGACCCTCCTGCCGGACCGCTTCGCGGAACAGGCTGCCGCCACGCCCGACGCCGTGGCTCTGATCGTCGGGGATGCCACCCTGTCGTATGCGGAGCTGAACTCTCGCGCCAACCAACTCGCCCACGCCTTGTTGCGACGTGGTGCCGGGCCGGATCTGGTGATCGCCCTTGCGCTGCCTCGCTCGGCCGACCTGGTGGTCGCCCTGCTGGCAGTGCTCAAAACTGGTGCCTCGTACCTGCCACTGGATCCGGATCATCCGGCGGCACGCATCGAGTACGTGCTCGAGGACGCGCGACCTGCCCTGGTTCTCACTACGACGCGAACGGACCGGCTGGTGGCGGGCGGCTCGTCGCAGCGGTTGGTTCTGGACGCTGCCAATGTCCGCGCGCTGGTGGCTGACTGCTCCGACAGCGATCCGACCGACGCCGACCGTGTAGCACCGCTGCGGCCCGCGGACGCCGCGTACGTGATCTACACCTCCGGGTCGACCGGACGTCCCAAGGGCGTGGTCGTGCCGCACGCCGCGTTGCTCAACTTCTTGGAGGCCATGCGGCAGAAGGTCGAACTTCGGCCTGAGGAGCGGCTGCTCGCGGTCACCACCGTCGCCTTTGATATTGCTGCTTTGGAGCTGTATCACCCGCTTCTCTCCGGTGCAGCGGTGGTCCTGACGCCGAAGGAGTCGGTCACGCAACCTTCTGCCGTACTGGACTTGATCGCCCGGCACGGTGTCACGGTCCTTCAGGGGACCCCCTCGCTGTGGCAGCTGCTGGTGGCGCACAACCCGGAGGCCCTGCGGGGCCTGCGCATGCTGGTCGGAGGGGAGGCACTGCCCACCGCCCTCGCCGAAGAAATGCGCGAGCTCACGGACGACCTGACCAACCTGTACGGACCGACCGAGACCACCATTTGGTCGACTGCCGGAGACTTGGCCGATGGCGCGGGCGCTGCCCCCATCGGCCGGCCGATAGCCAATACGCGGACCTATGTGTTGGATGACGAGCTGCAGTTGGTGGCGCCTGGTGTGGTGGGTGAGTTGTACATCGCGGGCGCCGGCGTGGCTCGCGGCTACCTCGGCCGTTCCGCCCTGACGGCCGAGCGATTCGTCGCCGACCCCTGCGGCCTGGAACCCGGCGGACGGATGTACCGCACCGGCGACCTCGTGCGCTGGAACGGCGACGGTGAGCTGGAATTCATCGGCCGCGCCGACCACCAGGTCAAAATCCGCGGCTTCCGCATCGAACCCGGCGAGATCGAGAAGGTCCTCACCGACCACCCCGACATCGCCCAGGCCGCCGTCATCGTTCGTGAGGACCAGCCGGGAGACGCCCGTCTGGTCGGCTATGTCGTCGCCGACAGTTCGACGGACGATCGCAATGAGCAGGTCGAAGAGTCACAGTTGAGCGAGTGGCAGGAACTGTACGACTCCGTCTACACCTCCGCGACCAAAACCGTGTTCGGCGAGAACTTCGCGAGCTGGAACAGCAGTTACGACGGCCGACCGATCCCGCTGGAGGAGATGCGGGAATGGCGGGACACCACCGTCAAGCGCATCAGGACGCTCCGTCCTCGCCGTGTGCTCGAAATCGGTGTCGGAACCGGTCTCCTGCTCTCTCAGCTCGCGCCCGAGTGCGATGAGTACTGGGGGACCGACTTCTCCCCCACCGTCATCAGGGAACTTCAGGCCCAGGTCGACAACGATCCCGTCCTGCTCCAGCGGGTTCGCCTGAGGACGCAACCCGCCCACGACTTCGGCAGTCTGCCCGACAACCACTTCGACACCATCGTGCTCAACTCCGTCGCCCAGTACTTCCCGAACGCCGGCTATCTCGAGCAGGTGCTTCATCACGCCATCCGCGCTCTCGCTCCCGGCGGTGCGGTGTTCGTGGGGGACGTCCGTAACCCCCGCCTGCTGCGCACTTTCACCACCGCGGTCCAGGCCGCCCGCGCCGACGACGCCGACACCGCCGCCATCCGCCGCGCCGTCGAACAGAGCCTCGTCCTCGGCAAAGAACTCCTCATCGACCCCGAATACTTCACCGCCCTCACCCACCACATCCCCGACATCGCCGGCACCGACATCCAACTCAAACGCGGCACCGCACACAACGAACTCACCCGCTACCGCTACGACGCCACCCTCTACAAAACCGGCATCACCCCCCACCCCCTCACCCACACCCCCCACCAACCCTGGGACCAGAACGCCGACGATGCCACCGCCAATCTGGCCGACCTCAGGCGACGGCTCGCGACCCAGCAGCCCGTCGAACTCCGGGTCACCGGAGTCCCCAACCCTCGCCTCACCCACGAGCTCGCCCTGCAGCACGCCCTCGATCACAACGCTCCTCTTCCCAGCCACACCTCCCTCCTCCATATCGACCTGGAGATGTTCCATCAGCTCGGCGACGAGCTCGGGTACTGGAGCGGCATTACCTGGAGCACCCATGACGTCGACACGGTCGACGTCACCTACATCGTCCGGAGTCGGCTGGCCGCCGGCACCCCGACCCATACCTACACACCGGTCGATACCAGTGGATCTGGAGCAACCCTCTCGACCTGGGTCATCAACCCGGCCACCCACCGCGGCACCGCCGCCCTCCTCACCGCCCTCCGCGAACACACCCGCCAACACCTCCCCGACTACATGCAGCCCGCCGCCATCGTCCCTCTCGATCGCCTGCCACTGACCGCCAACGGCAAGCTCGACCGCGCCGCTCTGCCGGCGCCGGACTTCGCGTCGGTCGGGTCGGGCCGGGACGCACGAACCCCGCAGGAGCAGATCGTCTGCGACCTGTTCGCGCAGGTACTGGGGCTGCCGCGGGCCGGGGTCGACGACGACTTCTTCGACCTGGGCGGCCACTCGCTGCTCGCCACCCGCCTCATCGCGCAGATCCGATCGGTCTTCGGCGTCGAGGTCGGTCTGCGCACCCTCTTTGAGGGCCCGACGCCGGCCGCGGTGGCGGCCCTGCTCGACACTGCTGCACCTGGACGACTGGCACTCACCGTTCGGGCGCGGCCCGAGGTCATGCCGTTGTCATTCGCTCAGCGCAGGTTGTGGTTCATCCATCAGATGGAGGGGCCCAGCGCCACCTACAACATTCCGCTCGCACTCCGCCTCACGGGCGAACTCGACCGGGACGCACTACGGTCCGCGCTCGGTGACCTCGTCGCCCGGCACGAAAGCCTGCGCACCGTCTTCCCCGAGATCGACGGCACCCCCTGCCAGCACATACTGGACTCCGAAGCCGCCGCGCCGCGTGTGACCGTCATTCCGACGACGGAAGCCGAGCTGGCGACCGGACTCGAACAAGCAGCCCGGCACGCCTTCGAGTTGGCCGTCGAACCTCCCCTGCGAGCCGATCTCTTCGAGCTCTCCTCCCAGGAGCATGTCCTGCTGCTGGTGGTCCACCACATCGCGGGCGACGGCTGGTCGCTGGGACCGTTGGCTGCCGACCTCACCCATGCCTACACCGCCCGGACCCAGGGAGAGACGCCTCATTGGGTTCCGCTGCCGGTGCAGTACGCGGATTACACGCTGTGGCAGAACGAACTACTGGGCGACCAGAACGACCCCGACAGCCTCTTCGCCACCCAGATCGACTACTGGACGAACACCCTGGCCGATCTTCCCGACCAGCTCACCATCCCCACCGACCGGCCCCGGCCGGCCGTGATGACCTACCGCGGGGACTACGTCACCGTCGCCATCAACCCCGAACTCCACCAGCGTCTCGCCGACCTCGCCCGATCCACCGGGACCAGTCTGTTCATGGTCCTCCAAGCAGGCCTCGCCTCCCTGCTGACCCGCCTCGGCGCGGGCCACGACATCCCCCTCGGCAGCCCCATCGCCGGCCGCACCGACCAGAACCTCGACCACCTCATCGGATTCTTCGTCAACACCCTCGTCCTGCGCACCGACACCACCGGCGACCCCACCTTCACCCAACTCCTCAACCAGGTCCGCGAAACCTCACTCGCCGCCTACGCCCACCAGGACGTCCCCTTCGAATACCTCGTCGAAATCCTCAACCCCACCCGCACCCTCTCCCACCACCCCCTCTTCCAAATCATGCTCGCCCTCCAAAACGCACCCGAAGGAACCTTCCAACTCCCCGGACTCCGCATCGACCTGGCACCCGGACGCACCGGAACCGCAAAATTCGACCTCTTCTTCAGCCTCGCCGAACAACGCGGACCCAACGGCGAGCTCCAGGGGATCGGCGGTGCTGTCGAGTACTCCAGCGATATCTACGACGCACCCACGGTCCATGCCCTGTTCGACCGCTGGATCCAGCTCCTCGACACCGCGACCGCCCACCCCGATCAGCCGCTCAGCACCATCGACGTTCTCACCCCTGCCGAACGCCACCAGCTCCACCACACCTGGCAGGACACCGCACTGTCCCTGCCCGAAGCATCGCTCGCCGACCTCTTCACCCGCCAGGTAGCGAAAACCCCGGACGCCCCCGCCGTCATCACCACCGACAGCACCCTCACCTATCAGGACATCGATGCCCGCGCCAACCACCTCGCGCACCACCTCATCGCCCGCGGAGTCCGCCCCGGCGATGCCATCGCTGTCCTGCTCCAGCGCTCACCCGAGACCATCACGACGCTCCTGGCCCTGATGAAGACCGGCGCCGTCTACGTCCCCCTCGACACCCGCTACCCCGCCGAGCGCATCCACCACATCCTCGAGCAGACCAACACCACACTCGTCCTCACCGACACCACCTCACAAACCGCACTGCCGACCACCACGGCCGACCTCCTCATCTCCGAGACCACGCAGCTCAACCAACATGACCAGCACGCACCCGATGTCACGGTCCAGCCGGACGCCGCCGCGTACGTGATGTACACCTCCGGCTCCACCGGCACCCCCAAAGGCGTCGTCGTCACCCACCGCAACGTCACCTCACTCGCCCTCGACCCCCGCTTCGATCCCCACGCGCACCAGCGGGTTCTGCACCACTCACCGTCCGCCTTCGACGCCTCCACCTACGAAATCTGGGTCCCACTCCTCAACGGCGGCGCCATCGTCATCGCCCCCGCCGGCGACCTCGACATCCCCCTACTGCAGAAAACCATCACCGAACACCACGTCACCGCAGCCTGGCTCACCAGCTCCCTGTTCAACGTCATGACCGAACACCACCCCGAAACCCTCACCGGGGTGCAGCAGATCTGGACCGGCGGCGAAGCCGTATCCGGTGCATCCGTCCAACGCCTCCAACAAGCCTGCCCCACCACCACCGTCACCGACGGCTACGGACCCACCGAAACCACCACCTTCGCCACCTGCTACCCCATCCCCAACCCCTACACGGGCAACGCCACCGTGCCCATCGGCCGCCCCATGGCCAACACCCGCATATACATCCTCGACAACCACCTCCAACCCGTCCCACCCGGCGTCACCGGCGAGCTCTACATCGCCGGCACCGGCCTCGCCCACGGCTACCTCAACCAACCCGCACTCACCGCAGAACGCTTCACCGCAGACCCCCACAACCCACAACCCGGCACACGCATGTACCGCACCGGCGACCTCGCCCACTGGAACGGCGACGGCAACCTCGAATACACCGGCCGCGCCGACCACCAAATCAAAATCCGCGGCTTCCGCATCGAACCCGGCGAAATCGAAAAAGTCCTCACCGACCACCCCGACATCACCCAAGCCGCCGTCATCACCCACGAAAACCAACCAGGTGACGCTCATCTGGTCGCCTATGTAGCAGCCGACCGTTCCGTCCCGACGAGCGACGAGGATGAGCGGGCTCAGATAGGCGAGTGGCAGGAGCTCTACGACTCCCTGTACACGGGGTCCGGTGCTGAGTTCGGTGAGGACTTCTCCGGCTGGAACAGCAGCTACGACGACAGCGCGATTCCGTTGTCGGAGATGCGGGAATGGCGTGAGGCGACCGTCGAGCGGGTCAGGGCGCTCAAGCCCGGCCGGGTCCTCGAGATCGGCGTCGGTACCGGCCTGCTGCTGGCGAAACTGGCGCCCGAGTGCAGCGAGTACTGGGCGACGGATCTCTCCCCGACCGTCATCGAGGCGATGCGGTGCCACGTCGATGCCGATCCCGAGCTCGCCGGGCGCGTCACCCTGCGCGCCCAGGCAGCGCACGAGCACGACGGACTCCCGCAGGGTCACTTCGACACGGTCATCCTGAACTCCGTTGTCCAGTACTTCCCCAACGCCGAATACCTCCGGCAGGTCATCGAGCAGGCCGTACGCCTGCTCGCTCCCGGCGGAGCCCTGTTCGTGGGTGACGTCCGCAACCCCCGCCTGCTGCGCACTTTCACCACCGCGGTCCAGGCCGCCCGCGCCGACGACGCCGACACCGCCGCCATCCGCCGCGCCGTCGAACAGAGCCTCGTCCTCGGCAAAGAACTCCTCATCGACCCCGAATACTTCACCGCCCTCACCCACCACATCCCCGACATCGCCGGCACCGACATCCAACTCAAACGCGGCACCGCACACAACGAACTCACCCGCTACCGCTACGACGCCACCCTCTACAAAACCGGCATCACCCCCCACCCCCTCACCCACACCCCCCACCAACCCTGGGACCAGGACATCGACACCCTCGCTGAGCGGCTGCGCAACGAGCGGCCCGAGCAGCTCCGGGTGACGAGCGTCCCCAACACACGCATCGCCGACGATCTCGCCGTCCAGAAGGCCCTGGAGGCCGGCGCACCTCCGGCCGCCCCGCATACGGCGAACGTCGACCTGGAGGCGTTCCACCACCTCGGCGAGGAACTGGGATACTGGACCGCGATCACGTGGAGCAGCCACGACGCCGGCGCCGTCGAGATCACGTACGTCAACCGCCGAGTGCTGGGCGACGCCGCTCCCATCGGCACCTACGCACCGGCGGGTGGCGCCGACGCCGGCACCCCCCTCTCCACCTGGGTCATCAACCCGGCCACCCACCGCGGCACCGCCGCCCTCCTCACCGCCCTCCGCGAACACACCCGCCAACACCTCCCCGACTACATGCAGCCCACCGCCATCGTCCCTCTCGATCGCCTGCCGCTGACCGCCAACGGCAAGCTCGACCGAGCCGCCCTGGTGGCCCTCGACCCCGAGCGCGCCGACATCGGCCGCGCTCCCGGCACTCCGCAGGAGCAGGTCGTCTGCGAGCTGTTCGCGGAGACCCTCGGCCGAAGTGTGGTCGGCGTGGACGAGGACTTCTTCGAGCTGGGTGGACACTCACTACTGGCCACTCGGCTGATCGCCCGACTGCGCAGCGCGTTCGGCGTCGAGCTGGGGCTGCGGAGCCTGTTCGAGGCGCCCACCCCGGGGAAGATCGCGGCACGGCTGGATGTGGACGATCCGGACGGCTCGTACGAGGTGGTGCTGCCGCTGCGCACCCGGGGCAGCCGGCCGCCGTTGTTCTGCATCCACCCCGGGGGCGGTATCAGCTGGTCCTACAGCGCTCTGATCAAGCACCTCGACCCGCAGTACCCGCTCTACGGCATCCAGGCGCGCAGCCTGGCCCGCCCGGAGCCCCGGCCGGACAGCATCGAGGAGATGGCGGTGGACTACGCCGACCAGATCCAGTCGGTGCAGCCGCACGGTCCGTACCATCTGGCCGGCTGGTCGTTCGGCGGGCTGTGCGCCCACGCGGTGGCCGCTGAGTTCCAGCGGCGCGGTGAGCGGGTGGCGCTGGTCGCCGTGCTCGATGTCATCCCGAACTGGCAAGGGCTGACGCATGCCGACGTTCCTGCCCCCGACGACCGGGTGATGCTCCTGTACCACGTCGGCCTGGTCGACGACGGCAGCCATCGCGACAGCGGCGAGGAGATGACCTTCGCCACGGCGCGGGAGATCCTGCGCCGTCAGGGAAGCGTCCTGGCAAATCTGGAGGAGGACCGGCTTGCGACGATCACCGAGATCTCGGCGAACAACACGCACCTGACCGTCGATTACCAGCCTGGACCGATCGATGGCGACCTGGTGCTGATCGCCTGCTCGGAACAGCAGGACCCGCCCGTCACCGCCGAGGCCTGGCAGCCCCACATCCGCGGCACGGTCGAGGCCCATGTGGTGTCCGGTGAGCATGGAACCATGCTCACCCGCCCGGGCACGCTGGCCCAGATCGGTCAGATCCTGTCGGCCAAGCTCCACGACATCGCCGGTGACGAGTGACGCCCGCCGGCCGCACTTGAGGTTCCTTCCACTCACTGTCTGCGAGGACTGATTTCGATGTTGACCGACGTGCTCTCTGTCGACCTGGACAAAACGTTGGAGGCCGTTGAGGGCTGGCTCAGCGGCTACATCCGGCAACCGCACAGCGAACTCGGGCGATCCGGTCCGGTGTGCCCGTTCGTCGCCCCGGCCCAGGACGCCGACGCACTGGAGATCAGAGTCAGACTCGTCGGACTCACCCCGAGCCAGGCGCTCATCGACGAGATCGTCCGCTGCGGTCTCGACGAGTTCAGCGAGGTCGGCTGGAAGGCGGGCAATCCGAACCTTCGCTCACTCCTCCTCGTACTGCCGGACCTGCCGCCCGAGCACCTGCACCTGCTGGACGCCGCGCACAGCGCGCTGAAGCCCGAGAGCGTGCGCCGCGGGCTGATGCTCGGGCAGTTCCACGAGAAGTGCCGTGAGAAGGCGGCCCGCAACCCGGCATTCGAGGTCAGTTGGGCCCCGGTGCCGATGGTGGCGATCCGCTCGATGGCCATCCACGACGTGCTGTTCCTGGCCGATCGCAGAGACTGGTTCGAGGAGTATGCACGCCGTTTCGGGATCCGCTACCGGAATTCGGCACACGGCGTCGACCCGCTCTTGACCAAGGTGTACGAGCACGCCTCCGCCGTCCACGGTCTGCGGGGCTGAGCGGATGGGCAACGCATCACAGCTGACGGGGTGGCGGCGATGACCGGCGTCGTCGTGTACCGGGGCATGAATCGGGCCACGCTGGACCGGCAGTACTCGCCGAGCTCCCGCGTGCGCAGTCTGCCGGCCTATCTGGACGAGTACCGGCGGCTGAGCGAAGCTGCCCGCCACGACCATCCAGTGCTCACCGGTCTCGCCTACGGACCGCATCCCGCCGAGACGCTCGACTACTTTCCCGGCACGAGCACGAGCACGAGTACGGGTACGGGTACGGGACGCCCGCCCCTGCTGGTCTTCGTGCACGGCGGGAACTGGCAGGCGCTCGGCCGGGCCGATTCGGCCTTCCCGGCACCGCCACTGCTCGCGGCGGGCGCGGCGGTCGCCGTGGTCGAGTACGGGCTGGCGCCTGATGTCGGGCTCGACACGATGGCGGGGATGGTGCGCCGCAGCGTGGACTGGCTGCTGCGGCACGCGGACGGACTCGGATTCGCCCCGGACCGCCTCCACCTGTGCGGGACCTCGGCCGGCGCCCAGCTGGCCGCGATGGCGCTGCTGCCTGATCCGTTCGACGGCCCGGACGTGTCCGGCCGGATCGCCGGAGCGGTCCTGCTGAGCGGCATCTACGACCTCGAACCCGTCCGGCTGTCCTACGTCAATGAGGCGCTGCGCCTGGACGAGGCCGCGGCGCTGCGCAACAGCCCGCTGCTTCTGCTGCCGGCGCGGCCGGCCAAGGTCGTGGTCGCCCGCGGCGGCAACGAGACCGAGGAGTACATCCGGCAGCACGAACGGATGGTGGGGGCGCTGCGGCCCCGGACAGCGGTGACGGAGGTCGTCGCGGACCGGCGCAATCACTTCGACCTTCCCTACGACCTGGGGGTCCGCACGTCACGGCTCGGGAGCGCCGTCCTCGCGCAGATGGGACTGGAAGGGAGCACGACATGACCGCCGAGCAGAGCGCCGGCACCGGGTGCCCGTTCACCGGCGGCGCACCAGCGCACCCGAAGGACGCCACGGTGGCCGCGCCGACGGTTCAGCCGTCGGACGCGTCACCTCCGGGCAGCACCGCATACGCGCACTACGCGCAGATGGATGCGTTGCTTGCGCTGCAGCATCCGCTCAGCACGGCGGACACCGAGCCGGGCTTCATCATCATGAGCCAGGTCAAGGAGCTGCTGTTCAAGCTGCTGCACACAGAATTCAGCACGTCGCGTGACCAGTTGCGCAAGGACCAGCTCGACGACGCGCTGTGGACACTGCGCCGATCGGCCCGGGTGCAGCAGGTCCTTCTGGTGTCCTGGGAGACGTTCTCCGTACTGTCGCCCGTGGAGTTCGCCGAGTTCCGGGACGTCCTCGGTTCCGCGTCCGGTTTCCAGTCGGCCGGCTACCGGCGGTTGGAGTTCCTGCTCGGCAACAAGAACCCGGGGATGGTGGAGCCGCACCGCGGCTCGGTCACCTACCACGAGGTGCTGAATCAACTGCACGAGCCGAGTCTGTACGACGAGGCGCTCGCGCTGCTGGCCCGCCGTGGGCTGCTGGCTGGGGACGACGTCCCGGCCCGTGACGCCGCGCAGCCGTATCGGGCCGGCGAGGAGGTCGAGGCGGCCTGGCGGGCGGTGTACCAGGATCCGATCCGTCACCGTGACCTGCATCTGCTCGCCGAGGCACTCATGGACACCGCTGACCAGTTCGCCCGCTGGCGCTACACCCACCTGGTGACCGTGCAACGGATGCTGGGCGCCAAACCGGGCACCGGCGGCACCGACGGCGTGTCCTGGCTGGCCCGGATCAGCGAGCACCGCTTCTTCCCGGAACTGTGGGCGGTGCGCTCGACGCTCTGACCGACGCGCGGCATCAGGCGTTCGGCACCCGCGAGCGGCACAGCGAAGGATCCCGCAGGACACGACCTGCCCAGCCACAACCTGCCCAGCCACACGACAGACAAGGAGCAGCAATGGAAGGCGGCATCCCTCGCGCGGCGGCCGAGGAGCTGGACGCGGCCGATCCCCTGGCCGCGTTTCGTGAGCGGTTCGTCATCGCCGACCCGGAGCTGATCTATCTGGACGGCAACTCGCTGGGCAGAATGCCCACGGCCACCCCGGACCACCTGCGCGCGGTGGTGGAGCAGGGCTGGGGCGAGGGGCTGGTGCGTTCCTGGCAGGACTGGATCGACTGGGGCAGCCGGCTCGGTGACCGTCTCGCCGAGCACGTGCTCGGGGCCCGCTCCGGTGAGGTGGTGGTCTCCGACTCCACGTCGGTCAACCTGTACAAGCTGGCCGGCGCCGCGCTGGAGGCCGCGCCGGGGCGCGGTACCGTCCTGATGGACGCCGAAGACTTCCCGACCAACCGGTACGTCCTGCAGGGCCTGGCCGCGCAGCGCGGGCTGCGCCTGCACCATGTCCCCTCCGACCTCGACGGCGGCATCGACCTCGACCGGTTGCGCTCCGCCCTGGACCAGGACGTCGCGCTGGTGGTGCTCTCGCTGGTGTCGTACCGCAGCGGCGCGCTGCTGGACATGGCGAGGGTGAACGAGCTGGCCCGCTCGGTCGGCACCCGGGTCCTGTGGGACCTGTCGCACGCGGCCGGAGCCGTTCCCGTGGAACTGGCGGCGACCGGCGCGGAGCTCGCCGTCGGCTGCACGTACAAGTACCTCAACGGCGGACCGGGCTCACCCGCCTACCTCTATGTGCGACGTGAGGTACAGACCCAGCTACGGCAGCCGATCTGGGGCTGGTTCGGACAGCGGGATCAGTTCCGGATGGGCCCCTCCTACGACCCCGTACCCGGCATCGAGCGGTTCTTGGTGAGCACACCACCGCTGCTGTCGCTGGCGGCAATCGACCCGGGTCTCACCCTTGTCGAGCAGGCCGGTGTGGCTCAGATCCGGGCCAAGGGCCTGCTCCTGAGCCAGCTGGTCGCCGATCTGGCAGCTGCCTGGCTGACCCCGCTGGGATTCAGACCGGCCTCACCTACCGCGGCGGAGCAGCGCGGTTCACATGTGTCGCTGCACCACCCGGACGCCTGGCGGATCTGCCAGACGCTCGCTGCGGACGCGAAGGTCATCAGCGACTACCGGACCCCGGACCGGCTGCGGCTCGGACCGTCCCCGCTCTACACCCGGTACACCGAGATCTGGGACGCGATGGACCGCCTCCGCGAGGTCGCCGAACGGCGGACCTATCTGTCCCGGCCTGCCGGTCTGGCCCGAGTGACATGACATCCCGGTCGATGCCCAGCGCCTCGCCCCCGAACCCCTCCACCTCATCCGATACGGAGTAGCCATGTCAGACCCGTCCCCGCTCACCACCGATGGTCTGGTCCAGATCCTCTTCGGTTCGTCGGCCTTCCAGATGCTCAACGCCGGCCGCAACCTGGGCCTGTTCCCGCTCCTCCACCAGAAGCCGGGGCTGACGGCGCAGGAGATCGGGGAAGAGCTCGGTCTGGCGGACCGCCCGACCCAGATCCTGCTCCTGGGCACCACCGCGCTGCAGCTGACGACCCGCCAGGACGACCTCTACCGCAACGCCGATGTCCTGAGCGGCATGTTCGCGGACGGAACGTGGGACATCATCGAGGACCTCATCGAGTACGAGGAGCGGATCGTGCGCCCCGCCGAAGTCGACTTCACGGACTCACTGCGCGCCAATACCAACATCGGCCTGCGGCGGGTCAAGGGAACCGGCACCGACCTGTACCACCGGCTGTCGGCCGATCCGGACCTGGAGCAGCTGTTCTACCGCTGCATGCGGTCCTGGTCCCGGCTGTCGAACCCCATCCTGCTCGAGAAGGCCGACCTGACCGGAGTGCGCCGGGTACTCGACGTCGGCGGCGGCGACGGTGTGAACGCCATCGCCCTCGCACAGGCGAATCCGGGGGTCGAGTTCACCGTCCTCGACCTGCCGGGGACCGTGGAGATCGCCCGCCGCAAGGTAGCCGAGCACGGCCTGAGCGACCGGATCTCCGTACGCGAGGCCGACATCTTCGCCGACGCCTACCCCGCAGGGCACGACTGCGTGTTGTTCGCCAACCAGCTGGTGATCTGGTCGCCGGAGCAGAACGTGCGCCTGCTGGGCAAGGCCTACGCGGCCCTGCCGGACGGCGGACGGGTGCTGGTGTTCAACGCCATGTCCGACGACAGCGGCGACGGACCCCTGTACGCGGCGCTCGACAACGTCTACTTCGCGACCCTGCCCGCCGCGAGCAGCACCATCTATCGCTGGGGCCAGTACGAGGAGTGGTTCGCCGCGGCCGGATTCGCGAAGGCCGAGCGGCTCCCAGGCGGCCGGTGGACCCCGCACGGCGTGATCAGCGCGGTCAAGTGACGCCCCAGCGAGAACCGGAGCCGACCATGTCCCTCACTACCCACGGCACCTCGTCGACCGGCGGGGGCGCGACGTGCCCCGTCGGCCCGCACATGATGGACCCGGACCTGCTCGCGGACCCGTTCAGCGGGTACGGGCGGATGCGCGAGCAGAGCCCGGTGGTCCGCGGCCGGTTCGTCGACGGCACCCCGGTGTGGTTCGTGACCCGCTTCGACGACGTCCGCGCCGTGCTGCGCGACCCCCGATTCCTCAACACGCCCTCCCACGTTCCGGGCGAGGGCGGCACGGATCCACGCGAGAGCATGATGGACCTGCTCAACGTCCCCGAACATCTGCGGGCCTATCTGCTCGGCTCCATCCTGGACAGCGACCCGCCGGACCACCCCAGACTGCGGCGCCTGGTCACCCGGGCTTTCGCGGCTCGCCGCATCCTCGACCTGCGGCCGGACATCGAGCGGATCGCCGACCGGCTGCTCGCCGAGCTCCCGGACCATGAACAGGACGGTGCGGTCGACTTCCTGGAGCATTTCGCGTATCCACTGTCGATCACCGTGATCTGTGAGCTGGTCGGCATCCCGACGATCGATCTCGAACGGTGGCGGGTGTGGGGAGGCGATCTGGTGTCGATGCGGCCCGAACGGCTGCAGCACTCGTTCCCGGTCATGATCGACTACTGCCATGCACTGATCGAGCAGCGCCGCGCCGCGCTGGGGGACGATCTGCTGAGCGCGCTGATCCGGGCCCAGGACGACGACGGCAGCCGGCTCAGCGACATCGAGATGGTCACCATGATCGTGACCCTGGTGCTGGCCGGGCACGAGACGAGCGCGCATCTGATCGGCAACGGCACCGCGGCACTGCTCACCCACCGCGACCAGCTCGAGCAACTGCGCAAGGACCCGTCGCTGATTCCGCGCGCGGTCCACGAGCTGATGCGCTGGTGCGGTTCGGTGCAGGTGGCACGGCTGCGCTACGCCGCCGAGGAGCTGGAGATCTCCGGGACGCGCATTGCTCGTGGCGACGCGGTCCAACTGGTGCTGGTGTCCGCCAACTTCGACCCGCGCCAGTACCCGGACCCGGACCGGCTGGACGTCACGCGCCACCAGGACGGACAGGCCGAGAA
This sequence comes from Streptomyces sp. So13.3, assembly GCF_005860785.2. Classification (NCBI taxonomy): domain Bacteria; kingdom Bacillati; phylum Actinomycetota; class Actinomycetes; order Kitasatosporales; family Streptomycetaceae; genus Streptomyces; species Streptomyces sp. So13.3. The sequence goes on from NZ_CP048835.1 coordinate 507,853, forward strand.
CCACGTGGGGTTCGGTCACGGTATCCACTACTGCCTGGGTGCCACGCTGGCCCGGCAGGAGGGCGAGGCGGCCTTCGCCAAGCTGCTGGAGCACTACCCTGATCTGGCGCCGGCCGACGGTGACGCGGGGTGGGACCGCGCGCTGCTCCCCGGCAGCTGGCGGCTGAACTCGCTGCGCCTTCGGCTGCGGGCCTGAGCCGGCCGGTCGCGGGGTGAGGGGGCCGACCGGTGCCGGGCGACCCCATCACTCCGCTGTCCCGCTCAGTTGGCGGACGGCTCGTCCGCCACGGCGATGGCCCGTACAGGACACGACAGGGCGGCCTCCGCCGCCTGCCGCCGCGTCGCTACCTCAGTACCTCCGGGTACGAGCCGGGAGTACCCGTCGTCATCCTGGGTGAACAGGTCAGGCGCCGTCAGGACGCACTGCCCCGAGCCGATACACGTATTGTGGTCAATGCCGATCAGCATGAGCGTGACTCTCCGGTGGTGGGCAGTCAAAGGTCCTTCAGTGATCCAGCCCGTGCGCGGCGGCGCGGTCGAGCGCCGCGACTATCCAGTCCTCGAAGTCCCGTTCAGCCTTGGACGCGGCCTCGCGCCAGAGCTCCACGCGGTCACCGGAGGCGCTGATCCGGGGGATGTGGTCACGTTGGGGTGTGGCCGCCCGGTTGCCCTGACGGCTCTCGCGCAGGGTGGCTCTGAGCTGATTCCTGGACCAACTGTGCTGCTCCGCCCGGTCGAGCCACACATCCGCCTCCGCGGGCGGGAGGGAAGCGACCTCGGCATGGTGGCCGAAGCTGAGAGCCTCGCGCCGTCGCCCGAGCTCGAAATGCCGCGCCACCCAGGCGTAGTTGCGCAGTGTCTGGTAGTCGAGGCCGGCAGCCTCCGCGCCGGCCTGGTAGCGGTCGGCGTACTGTTCCTGGCCGTACACCAACCAGTCCCCCAGGCACCAGGCGGAGGAGTCGGCGATCTGGAAGATGCGCTGTCCGGCCTTCTCCCAGCGGTCGTAAGTGAGTCTGGCTGGGAGCTGCAGGCCGACCCGGGTGGTCAGGATGCGCTCCGGTCCGGCGTTCCGGGGGCGCACTGTCCTACCACCCGTGGTGTGCCTGGCCGTTGATGGCATGATCCGCTGGTTTTCCTTGGTGATGTGCTCCATGTGGTGCTCCCCTGGAATTGAGGCACTGCCAAATCTCGTACCAGTCGTATGCGGCCGGGGGTCGTGATATGTAGCGGCCCAAAAAACCGTAGGTCAACCTTCAAGAATCAGTCAACAATCATTTCCGGTCGGCATATGACCGATCCGGTTGCGTTCCTGGGCTCCCAGCGATCAAGACCGTCCTAAAATCGCCTATAGGTGAGCGCGATGGGAGTCAGCCGCCCGGGGCGGGGGGTACTGCTGCCTTCACGCCTCCACGCGGCGGCGCAGCACCCCGCCCGCCCGGACCGTCCGCCCGTCCGTCCGTCCGTCCGTCAAGGAGCTGACGAGGTGGGGCGGTTGGAGCCGGCCGAGGTGGACAGGACCGCCGCGTCGATGCCGTCGAGGATCAGGTCCAGGCCCACCCGGAAGGCCTCCTTGGCCTCATGGTCCAGATAGGGCGCGGTGTCGCCGCTCCCTTCCTCGACGGCGACGGGGGCGGCGCCCGACTCCAAGGCCGCCACGGCCGGAAAGCGCTGGGCGAAGTCCGGAGCAGCCTCCATGAGCAGCGCGGACCGGACGGACCACCACTCCTCGTCGGACACGCCGGTCGCCGGCCCCGCCTGCTGAAGCTCCGCTGCGACCCGGGCCATCCCGCGAACGAACTGGAAGAGCACGGAGATGACACGACGGACCTTCAACGGCTCCAGCCCGATCCCGTCGAGGATCCGCACCACCGTCTCCAACTGCGTGTACTCGCCGGGGCCGAGTACGGGCCTGGCCTGGGAGACCTGCAGGACCCACGGGTGGCGCAGGTAGAACGCCCAGACGTCGTCGGCCCAGGAGACGACCGCGGGGCGCCATCCACCGCCGGTCTCGTACGCGGTGGGCAGCTCGGCCAGCACACGGTCGTGCATGAGGTCGATCAGTTCGTTCTTGCTCGGCACATAGGTGTAGAGCGCCATCGCGCTCCGCCCGAGCCACACGCCCACCGCCCGCATCGACAGGTCGGCCATGCCCTGCTCGTCGGCCACGGCGATACCCGCCGCCACGATCGTGTCGACGTCGAGACCGGGCTTGGGCCCGGGCGCCGTCCTGGCCTCCTTGGAACCGGCCGTGCGCCAGAGCAGGGCCATCGAACGGCGAGCGTCGCCCTGTCCGGAAAAAACAACCACCTTGCAACTCCTTACCGCATAAAGTAACCTCTTCCACGCATCTCTTTACAGCGTAAAGATATCACGTCGGCACGGGCTGCCCCGGGATGGCCGACGTCCATGGAAGGTTTCCAATGGCAGAACTCCCTGTATCTCTCATCCAGGTCACCGACATCACCCGCGTCACACCGCACATGGCCCGCGTGACCTTCGACGCCGACCAGCTCGACGCCTCCGTCGGCCGGACACCGGACCAGCAGGTGAAGCTCTGCTTCCCCCTCCCCGGCCAGCGGGTGCCCATCCTCCCGGAAGAGGGAGGAGACGCCACGAGCTGGTACTACGCGTTTCTGGCCATTCCGGAGGACGAACGTCCGACGATGCGCAGCTTCACCGTCCGCCGTCGCGTACCGGGCACCAACACGATCGAGATCGACTTCGTCCTCCACGGCGAGACCGGCCCCGCGACCCGCTGGGCCGCCTCCGCCCAGCCGGGCGATCAGCTCGGCATGGTCGGCCCCTCGGCCGTCTACGCGCTGCCGGTCTCGATCGACGACTCGATCGCGAACTCCGACTGGCTCCTGCTGATCGGTGACGAGACCGCCCTGCCCGCGATCGGCACCCTGCTGGAGGCGCTGCCCGAGGGAGCCCGCGCCCATGCCTACATCGAAGTCGCCGACCACACCGAGCGCCAGAGCTTCGAGACCAACGGCGACGTCAGCGTCAACTGGGTGTTCCGCAACGGAACCGCCGCCGGACAGAGCGACGTCCTGTTCGACACCGTAGGCAAGGCCGAGTTCGCCCCGGGCCGCCCCTTCGTCTGGCTGGCCGGCGAGTCGGGCACCGTCCGGGCACTCCGCCGTCACCTCGTTGACGATCGCGGACTGGACAAGCGGTCGATCGCCTTCAGCGGCTACTGGCGGTTCAAGCTGACCCAGGACGACGCGCCGACCGAGCAGGACATGGCCGAGGCGCAGGAGCGGCTGGCCGAGGCGACCGCGGAATGAGCCACAGCGAGGAGTACACGGTCGGGCCCTTACGTGGTCCGAGCCAGGAGCCGTCCGCACACGAGGGAGATCCCATGATCACCGTGCGAGGTCTTGCCCGGCAGTTCGCCCTGCGGGGGCGAACCGTCGACGCGGTCAAGGGCATTGACTTCGATGTGGCCGCAGGCGAACTCGTCGGGTTCCTCGGGCCCAACGGAGCAGGCAAGACCACGACCCTGCGGATGCTGACCACGCTGCTGCGCCCCACCGGCGGGACCGCGACCGTGGGCGGCTGCGATCTGCTGACGGACCCTCAGGGAGTGCGCCGCAGGATCGGCTATGTGGCCCAGGGCGGCTCCACCTGGCCGGAGTCCCGGGTCGGCGAGGAGATCGAGCTGCAAGCCCGGCTGTACGGACTGTCGCGATCGGAGGCCAGACGCCGCGGAGCACTGCTGGCCGAGCAACTCGACCTCGCCGGCTTGGACCAACGTCCAGCCAAGACGCTCTCCGGAGGCCAGCGGCGGCGGCTCGACATCGCCCTGGGCCTGGTGCACGAACCGGCCCTCGTCTTCCTGGACGAGCCCACCACCGGACTGGATCCGCAGAGCCGGGCCAACCTCTGGGACCACGTCCGCCGGATGCGCGCCGAGCAGGGCATGACCGTCTTCCTCACCACCCACTACCTCGACGAGGCCGACGCCCTGTGCGACCGGATCCTCGTGACCGACCACGGAACGATCGTCGCGCAGGGCACCCCGGACGAACTCAAGGCCCGCGTAGCCGGCGACACGATCACCATCGAGGTGTCCGACCGGCCCACCGAGGCCGCCGACGCCGCCCAGCAGCTGCCGGGCGCCCACGAAGTCACCATCACCGACGACACCGTGCGGCTCCGGGTCCCGCACGGCGACGCCGCCCTGCCCGAACTGCTGCGCGTTCTGGACCAGCAGGGCATCACCATGACCTCGGTCAAGGTCAACCGCCCCACCCTCGACGACGTGTTCCTCAGCCTGACCGGTCGCTGTCTGCGCGACGACGAGGCCGCACCACCGGCCCTGGAGGCCACCCATGCTGCATGACACCGGACTCATCTTCACCAGGGACATGAAACTGTCGCTGCGCAATCCCACCTGGCTCCTCATCGGAATCATGCAGCCGCTGCTGTACCTGTTCCTCTTCGGGCCACTCATGGTGACCGTGGTCCGCAACACCCCCGGCTTCCCCTCCGACGACGCCTGGACGGTCCTCACGCCGGCGCTCATCGTGCAGACGGCGTTGTTCAGCGGCTCGTTCGCCGGAGTCGGACTGCTCACCGAGTACCGGGTCGGCGTGGTCGACCGCTTCCGGGGCACCCCGGCCAGCCGGTCCGCCCTGCTGTTCGGCAAGGTACTGGCCCAAGCCGCCCAGGCCACAGCACAGTCCGCCCTGATCGTGGTCGTCACCCTGCTGGTCTTCGACCTGAACGCCCCCGTCTCCGGCATGCTGCTGAGCCTGCTGATCGCCGCGGTGCTGGCCATCACGCTCTCCTCGGGGTCGTACGCGCTCGCGCTGATCCTCAAGAGCGAGGCCGCGTTTCCCTCGCTGATGAACATGGTGCTGCTGCCGCTCCTGCTGCTGTCCGGCGTGCTGCTGCCGGTCACCAGGGAACTGGCCCCCGCCTGGCTCTACAACCTGGCGCGGATCAATCCCCTGACCCACATCGTCGATGCCGAACGTGCAGCGTTCCGAGGTGACCTGCAGGCGACTGGGCTGCTCACCGGTTGCCTGATCCTGTTGCTCATGACCGTGTTGGCGCTGGTCTGGGGCACCCGCACGTTCCAAAAGGAGAACGCCTGACGAACCGTCGGCCGGGCGGGCCGCGGACCGACCCGCCCGGCCGATGACACCCCCTCCCCCGACCACCACCCGAGGTTCCCTCCGGAGCCTCACCCGTACCACCCCGAGGAGCGCATGTGAGTACCGAGGCCATCAAGGTGACCGGTGCGAGGGAGAACAACCTCAAGAACGTCTCGGTAGCGATCCCGAAGAACCAACTGACGGTCTTCACCGGTGTCTCCGGCTCGGGCAAGTCCTCCCTGGTGTTCGACACCATCGCGGCCGAGGCACAGCGCCAGCTCAACGAGACCTTCACCAGCTTCGTCCGCAACTTCCTGCCCGACCAGGGCCGCCCGGACATGGACGCCATCGAGAACATCTCCGCCGCGATCGTCATCGGCCAGAATCGCCTCGGCGGCAACCCGCGCTCCACCGTGGGCACCATCACCGACACCCACCCGCTGCTCCGACTGCTGTTCTCCCGTGCGGGAGAGCCGACCGGCCTTCCGCCGAGCGCCTTCTCCTTCAACAACCCCGCAGGCATGTGCCCGGTCTGCGAAGGCCTGGGCACGATCGTCGAGCTCGACCTCGACGCCTTCGTCGACCGCACCAAGTCCCTCAACCAAGGCGCCCTGCTGCACCCGGACTTCTCCCCTGACAGCTGGTACTGGCTGAGCTACGTGGAGTCCGGCCTCTTCAACGGCGACACCCCGCTGGCCGACTTCACCGATCACGAGTGGCAGCACCTGCTGCACGGCGAGACACCGCACAAAATCCGTCTCAATTGGCAGGGCAACACCCTGAACGTCAAGTACGAAGGCATCGCCGACAAGTTCACCAGGCTGTACATCAAGAAGGAGGACATGTCGGAGCGCGGCCGCCAGGTGTTCCAGCGGTTCACCCGCTCGGCTGCCTGCACCGCCTGCGACGGCACGCGCCTCGCCCCCGCCGTTCGCGCCACCCGCATCGCCGGCCACCACATCGCGGACCTCACCGCGATGGAGACCGAACATCTCGCGGCGGTCCTGGCGGCATGGGACCTGCCCCACGTGAAGCCCGTCCTGAACGACCTGACCTCCCGCCTCCGCCACCTGGTCGACATCGGTCTCGGCTATCTGAGCCTGGACCGGGAGACCCGCACGCTGTCGGGCGGGGAGTCGCAGCGCATCAAGATGGTCCGTCATCTGTCCAGCAGCCTGACCGGAATGATGTACGTCTTCGACGAACCCAGCGTCGGCCTGCACGCCCGGGACGTCCACCGGCTCAAGGAACTCCTGGTCAAACTACGGGACAAGGGCAACACCGTGCTGGTGGTCGAGCACGACCCCGACATCATGGCCATCGCCGACCATGTGGTGGACATGGGACCCCAGGCCGGAACGCTGGGCGGCGAAGTCGTCTTCGAGGGGACCTTCGCCGGCCTCGCCGACGCTGACACCCTCACCGGCCGCCACCTCCGGCACGCTCTTCCCCTGCGGTCCGAGCCCCGGCAGCCCACCGGGACCCTCACTGTCCGCAACGCGAGCGGCCACAACCTCAAGGACGTCACGGTCGACTTTCCCACCGGCGTCCTGACCGTGGTCACCGGCGTGGCCGGGTCGGGAAAGAGCTCACTGGTCAATGACGAGTTCCTGAGCCGGTATCCGGATGCCATCGTCATCGACCAGTCCGCGGTGACGGGCAGCCGGCGGTCCAACACGGCCACCTACACGGGGCTGCTGGACACCATCCGCAAGTTGTTCGCCAAGGCCAACGGCGTCAGTGCCTCCCTGTTCAGCGCCAACTCCAAAGGCGCCTGTGAGAACTGTCAGGGGCTCGGCATGCTCTACACCGACCTGGCGTTCATGGAGACGCTGAAGTCCGTCTGCGAGGTCTGCCAGGGCCGCCGCTTCTCCGACGACGTCCTCGGCTACCGGCTGCGCGGCCGGTCGATCAGCGACGTACTGGAGATGACAGCGGCCGAGGCGGCGGAGTTCTTCACGGAACCCAAGCTCCGCCAGGTCCTGCACGCGCTGACCGAGGTGGGCCTGGACTACCTCCGCCTCGGCCAGCCGCTCAGCACCCTGTCCGGCGGCGAGTGCCAACGTCTCAAGCTCGCGGCCGACCTGCACCGGGTCGGCAGCGTCTACGTCCTGGACGAGCCCACCACCGGTCTGCACATGTCCGACACCCAGCGACTCCTCGGCATCATCGAGCGCCTCGTCGACCAGGGCAACACCGTGATCGTCATCGAGCACAACATCGACGTCATCAAAAGTGCCGACCGGATCATCGACCTGGGCCCCGAAGGAGGCAGCGGCGGCGGCCGGATCCTGTTCGAAGGAACGCCCTCGGACCTCCTGAAGGCCGAGAACTCCCATACCGCCGAATTTCTTCGCCGGGACCTCGCGGGCACATGACGTGTCCGCACGCCGCCACACGGCGACTCCCCTGGCGGCTACGCCCGGGGAGTAGCCGTTTCCTCGGCCGGCACGGCCACTCCTACGACGCCTGACGCCCCCGCGAAGCGGGCTGCACTCCCCCGATCGGCTCGGCTCCCCTCTTCGGCCGCCCGTTCTCGCGATGGCTGATTCCCACTCAGCGACGACTCGCTCACTCCTGGTTGTTTGGCGGACGCCTAATCGAATGACCGCACAAGTGTCCACACATCGCGTTCTGTCATGTTTTGGTTACTGACGGCCCGTTCAAGGCAATGCCATGCCGACGACGACCGGACGAAACCGCAGCGGTGCGCGCAGCGCCCCGCCCGACACCAGGAGTGCCGTGAACCCGATCCTGTTCATCTACGCCAAGGGCGGACCGCCTCTGGAATACGCCCTCCCGAAGATCGCCGCACACGGCGACGTGCATGTACTGGCGCTCGCACCACTGCCGCAGTCCACCGAGATGGCGTGGCAGCCCTGGTGTGCCTCGGTCACCCGCGTGCAGCCGCAGGAGGGTGCGGAGTTGGTGAACCTGATCTGCGCCCACGCCACTCGCGTCGAGGCCGCCGCCGTGCTGACACTCTCGGAATACGCGGTGGTGGCCGTCGCGCACGCCTGCCTGCAGCTCGGTCTGGCCGGTGCGGGCGAGCAGGTGCTGGCCGCCCGGGACAAGCGGCTGATGCGGCAGATCTGGCACGACGCCGGGGTTCCCGTTCCGGGCTTCGCCGAGATCCACTCGTCCGGCGACATCGCCCTCGCCTTCGAATCGCTGAAGCCGCCGCTGCTCCTCAAGGCGGCGTGGAGCGCGGGCTCCACAGCTCACCTCACGGTGCGGAACGAACAGGAGGCGGAGCGCGGCTGGCGGATCGGACGCTCCGTCATGGAGGCGTCGTCCGAGGAGGGTTACGCGGAACTGCACTCAGCGGACGAGGGCGTGAGCGACTTCCTCCTCGAAGAGATCGTCATCGGAGACGCGACCGACTGGTTCGACGGACCCGGCTGGGGGGACTACGTCAGCGTGGAGGGAATCGTCGCCGACGGTACCTACCACCCTTTGTGCATCACCGGACGCATGCCGACCATCCCGCCCTTCACCGAACGCGCCAGCATCACCCCGGCCGCACTGCCCGAGGCGCTGCAACGTCGCATCGAGGACGTGTCCCGAGCCGCGGTCGACGCGCTCGGACTCGGCACCTGCGCCACGCACACCGAGATCAAGCTCGGTGCGGACGGCGCGATGTGGCTGATCGAGACCGCGGCCCGGTTCGGCGGCGTGATGACCACCTGCCGGGTGGAGACCGTTTTCAGCCTGGACATGATCGGCATGCTGGTGCGCCAGTTGCTCGGTGAGAAGGTCGTATACCCGTCGCGGATGCTGACCGAGGGCTCGGGCGCCGCGGGCTCGCTGGTCATCCTCGCCGCCGACACCGCGGGCGAGCCGTGGCAGCACCTTCCGCGCTGGGACTTCGCCGCGGTGGACTGGTCCTCCCTGCTCAGTGGCGGGTCCCGGATCGAGCTCGTCCGCGAGCTCAGTCTCCCGCCCGGCACGGTCATGCCTGCCTACGAGGAGGCCGGAGGAGCCAACTCCATGGCCGCCCTGTGCTTTGTCGCAGCCGATTCCGGCCCCGCACTGCTCGCCGACTGCGGACGCATCGTCGAATCCCTTCCCCACGAGCTCGCCGCCACCTGTCCGACCTCGCGGAGTACCTCATGACGAACTCCGGCACTCCCGTGCCCGGGACGGGCGCACCGACCACGGCTCACCAGGGAGCAGTCGTGGGCAGTGTGCTCACCCTGCCCCTGTTCGAGCAGCTGTGCGGCGTCCTCGGCGGCCACCCTTACGTCAAGGTCGTCGTGGACCGGCAACAGGGTGTGTGGCACATCCTCGACAGCGCCGTGCACTCCTTCCACGTCAACTACATCGCCACCGAGATCCAGGCGCTGACCCTGGAGGAACTCGACTCCGAGCTCGACAGTTTCAACCACAGCGTCTACCAGGACCCGGAGCGCCGGTTCCTGCTCGGTGTCCTGTCCCTGCACTTCGGCGGGCCCGAGGACCAGTCACAGCCGTTCCTGGTGCTGGAGACGACCGAGGCCGACACCATGGGCGCGACGCTGCTCACCGAGTTCTACTCCTTCGTCCGCGAGCAGCTCGACAGCGCGCTGGCGCTGCTGATCAAGCCGGCCAACCACGGCCAGGCGAACGCTCTCACCTCCGTGCCCGAGACCGTGCTGCCGCGCACCCAGGGCCACGAGCTCTTCGCGGCCGCCCCCTTCGTACCGCTCACCCTCGGCTCGGCCGTCGGCCGGCTGCGGGCCTTCACCTCCACCGAGGAGTACCTCGCCGCCCGCCCCGGACTCACGTGGTACGACATCGTCGCCATGCCGGTGGTCCCGGACGACATCCCGCGGCTCGCCGGCCTGATCAACGGCTCGCCCACGACCCCCCTGTCGCACACCAACATGCTGGCGGCCGGCTGGGGCATCCCCAACGCCATCGTGCGCGGTGTCCTGGACCGGATCGCCGCCGAGGACCTCGACGGCGCCTGGATCCGCTACGAGGTGCTGGCCGACACCGCTGTCGTCGAACGCGCCGAGCAGCCGTCCGACCTCAACGAACCGACGTGGCACACCCAGCGCATCAGGCTCGACGCCCCCCAGGTCGCCGACGTCCCCATCGTGCCGCTGAGTGAACTCCGCTCCCACGACCGGCGCAGCTACGGCACCAAGGCGGCCAACCTCGGCGAGCTGCACCATGTGCTGCGCCACGGCTCGGCCCGGCTGACCGGCTACTACTCCGTACCGCGCCCGCCCAGGCCCGACCTGCTCGGCCACCTGGCGGGCCGCCTGCAGACGCCCGAGCACGCCGATCTGGCCGAGGCCGCCGGTGCGTTCCTGGCCCGGCGCGTCAGCGCACCGGAGGGGATAGCCGTCCCCTTCGCCGTCCAGCAGCGATTTCTGGACTCCTCGCCTGCGGTGCAGCAGAGCATCGGCAAGCTGAAGATGGCCCTGGAACTGGATGCCATGGACGCCGTGGACACCGCCTGCGTCCAGTTGCAGCACCTGGTGCGCACCCTGCCGGTGCCCGAGGACCTGGTCAGCGCGCTCGACACGCATCTGGTCAAGCACCTGGCTGGAACGAGCCGCTTCGCTGTGCGCTCCTCCTCCAACGCCGAAGACCTGCCGGGCTTTTCCGCCGCGGGCATCTACGAGTCGCACACCAAGGTCACCGATCTCCCCGGACTCCTGGACGCCATCCGCCACGTGTGGGCGTCCCTGCTGTCCCCCCGTAGCGTGCGGCTGCGCCACCAGGCAGGCATCTCCCTCGACGACACGTACATGGGCGTGATCGTCCAGCGGTACGAGGCATCCCCGCTCGGAGGCGTGATGGTCACCTGCAACCCGACCAACAGGGCCGACTTCCGCAACGTCTACCTGAACTGCGCGCACGGCTCCACCTCCGACATCGTCGACGGCACCACGCTGCCCCTGCAGTACCTCTACAACACCGTGGAGGGCGGCGGCCGTACCATCTCGCTCGGTGCGGCCTCCGAGGACCTGGACCCGCACACGCAGGACCACCTCGGCGAGCTCGCGCTGGCCGGCCGCCTGCTCCAGTCCCACTTCGCCACCGACTACACCTTCGCGGTGCCGCTCGACATCGAATGGCTCCTCGCACCCGGTGGCCGGCTCCACATCCTCCAGCTGAGGCCCTACAGCGCCTGACACCGCCCGGCAGGCCCCACCACCACAGGACTTCCGGTGTGGTGGGGCCCGTCCCCCGTGGTCGCCCGCGCACTCTCGGGGAAGCCGGCCCCTCGCACCGTCCCGCTCATCGACGAAGGTCACCCATGCCTGTTTCCCTGCTCGCGCGTGCGAAGCGCCGCGCCCCCCTGCGCAAGAACGTCCTGCGCGTGATCCGCCTGAACAACGGCTTCCAACTGCTGTTCAACCTGCTGTGGTGGATGCCGGTCTTCTACGAGTACCAGAGGCAGGCGGGGCTGTCGGACAGCCAGATCTTCGGCATCCAGAGCATCTACTACGTGGCGTTCTGCCTGCTGGAAATACCCACCGGTCTCCTCGCGGACCGCATCGGACAGCGACGCTGCCTGCAACTGGGAGCGGCGGTGATGACCGCCGCCAACCTGGTCCCGGTGGCCTGGCCCTCCTTCTCGGGCTTCCTGCTGCACTTTCTGGCCATCGCCGCCGCCCGGTCCCTGGTGTCCGGAGCCTCCAGCGCCTACCTGTACGAGTACCTGCACGCCAACGGTGCCGGCGAGCACTACGTCCAGGCGGAGGGCACCGCGAGGTCCCTCGGACTGTGGGCGAAAATCGCCTGCTGGCCGCTGGTCGGCGTCCTGATGCACCTCCAGCACCAAGCCCCCTACCTGCTGACAGCCGCCTGCACACTCGGTTCGCTGGCCTGCGCCGGCGCACTCCCCGCCCTCGCCGCGGACCACGAGGCACAGCGCCCGCACGCTGAGCGCGCCGGCCTCCTCAGCTCCGCCCGCCAGGCACTGACCTTGCTCAAGAACTCGCGATCTCTGGGACCCTTGATGGTGCAGGGCGTCGCCATCTTCACGCTGGCCCGCATCTGCCAGGTCAACCTCTTCCAGCCGCTACTCCTCGACAAGGCCATTCCGGTCGCCGACCACGGCGCGGTGCTGTCCGCCATGACCGTGGCCGAGGCCGTCGGTTCGGCACGGCCGGGCTGGGTCCGCGGCAAGCTGTCGGACACGGTCATCGTCACCGTCCTGAGCCTCGTGATGGCCCTGTCCCTGGCCGCCACCACCATGGCCGGGGCCATGGCCACCGTCGGATGGCTGTGTGTCTTCGCGGCGGCGACCGGTCTCGCCTACCCGGTCCAGCGGAACCTGATCAACGCGGCGATCCCGCAGACCCCTTACCGCGCAACGCTCCTGTCGTTGGAGTCCATCATCGACCGCGGGGTGTGCGCCCTGGTCGCGCTGGCCGTCGGCGCCTACCTCGCGGCCGACCGCCTCGACGCCCTCCTGGTGCACGCGGCCGTGGGAACGTGCCTGCTGCTTCTGGTCGTCAGCGTCGTCCTGTGGCTCGTCCGTCGTGACCGGGTCCGTCCAGCTCCCGAGGAGGCCTGAGACCTGGTCAATGCCGGGAGAGGGCGTCGGCGGCCCGCGGCGGCCAGGCGGTGGCGTCGAGAATGCCCAGAGCGTAGGCGCGAGCCACCATCGCCGGACGGGAAGCGGCGTCCAGCACACCGCGCAGTCGCCGCAGGTGGTAGTCCAGCGCTTGCCGCGACAGTCCGAGGTCGGAGGCTATGACCGTGTTCGGGCGGCCGCCGGCCATCAACGTGAGCACGCGCAACTGCACCGGACTCAGACGCGGCCTTCCGCGGAACTCGGCGCTCAGCGCGGTCAGAACGGCTGCGATGTGGTCGGGCGCTCCTTGCCTCCTGACCACCGCCAGGTCGGTCCGCAGCACCCTGTTGCCGCCGGAGGCCGTACGGCAGACCACCGAGCCGCTGTACCGGGAGGTCCGTCCCGCGACGAGGTCCGCCCATACGCGCCGCACCGTGCCGTCATCGAGACCACCGTCCAGATGCTCGGCGGCCCAGCTTCCCTCCAGGGCGCTGCGGCCGCTCCCCAGCAGTTGGGCGGCGCCGCCACTGACTCTCCGCACCCGGCCGCTCAGGTCCAGTGTCACGACGGCGAGCCCCGTACGCTCCCGCAACGCGTGCAGTTCCTCGTCGGCGACGGTCTTGTCCTCCAGGACCCGGGTGTGGTCGGTGAGGTCGACATAGATGCCGCCCACACGCGGACCGCAGCCGACGTCGAGCACGAAGCGGTGCCCGGTCACCTGGCGGGGTAACCCGTCGGGATGCCGGAAGGAAAGGGTATGACGGACGGGCCTGCCGGACAGGAGCACCTCGCGGTCGAGCGCGCGGAACATGGCCGCGTCGGCGGGTGTGTCGATCTCCTCGACGGCCCTCCCGACGACATCGTCGGGCTCCCTGCAGTAAAGGTGCGCGTAGGCGGCGTTGACCCACAAATACCGGCCCTGCCCGTCCCGGATGAACGCCGGCGCCGGCGCGAACACGGCAATCGCCTCGAACCACCGCGCAAATTCCGAACGGTCCTGCTGCACCGGCGGCTTCCGGGCCGACGCCTCCCAATTGCCGGGCTCCCGCAGGGCCCGCCCGTCATCCGCTTCTGCGTACATACCCAACTCCCCCATTCTTCATCGGATCCCGTGGTCATCGGCTGGTAATCGGCGCCGGCGTATCGAGTGCAGCGGCCCATCGTCGAACGTGCCTAGTTCCCCACCACACAGACCATGATCGACGATCAGGCCCCTGACGGGCCAGCGCCGGCGATGCACGATTCGTCAGCTCGGCACACCACCCCGTCGACGTGCCGGTGTCGAGCGCACCTGGTGAAGTACGCTCGACACCGGCATCGCGCCTCTCCAGCAGTCCACGCCTCTGCTTCAGATGAGATCTCATGAGCGATACACCTCTCGGATCGGTTGACGCTACGCGCGAAAATTACCTTCCTGGCAAGCTCCACGGCTTTCCAGCGGCCCTTGGAGGTCCCTTCTCAGCCAGGCTTCCTGGCGCCCGGTGAGAACGGTTCCGATAGTGAACTGATAGCGAGGGCACGGGTATCCCGAACTCTGGTGGGTGGACACGCAGGACCTACGTTGGGAGCTTGCAGGGACGGAATGGATCCCAGCAATGCAGTCAGGCGCACCACGGCCGGAGGACGGGCGGTTCGATGGCCCGAAGGACCCGGGCTCGCGACGAAGATGGGTGCGGTGCAGGCGGGTAGCAGCGTGGCTTGGTCGCCGTTGAGGTGACCGCGTGGAAAAGGACGAACGGCGCTGGCCGAGCTGCGCAGCTCGCTGCCGGCTGTCCGTGCCCTGTCGGGCAGTGCCGAGGCGGTACAACCGTCGGTGGTACCCGCACTGTTGACGAGCAGCCCCTGTCCCGCGCGATCACCCGGCTCGAGCGACAAGCTCGGGGTCACGCTGTTGGAGCGCACCAGCCGCAAGGTCACCCTCACCGAAGCGGGAGCGGTGCTGCTCTCCGAGGGGCGCGCCATCCTCAGCGCGGTAGCCGCGGCGGAGCGGCGTACCCAGCAGGCCGCGCAACCGCGACCCAGCCTCGTCCTCGCCGTCAAATCCGGCGCCGCCGGCGACCCGAGTCCGCCGGCACCGACCTGAGCCGGGATCTCGCCGCCGTACCGGTCATGGACGCTCCGCCGGTGACAACGGTGATCGCTTGGCCGTCACAGAGCCGACTTCGCGCAGTCGCCGACCTGATCCGCGTAGCAACACGCCTCTGACCGGGGTGGGCCCGGGGGCCGAGGTCGCGTGTTGCCTGCCGCTCAGGCCCGCGTTGTCGTAGCGTCACAACCATGACGACCTGGAAAGAGTTCACCGAGGGCGCGCCGCGGATCGCCGGCATCTTCACCCGCCGTCATGCCGCCACAGGCAACCTGTGCCTCCTTGCCACTCTCCGCTCGGACGGATTCCCGCGGATCAGTCCGATCGAACCGAGAGTGTTCGAAGACCAGCTGTGGATCGTGGGCATGCCGGACACCACCAAATTCCGGGACCTGGGCCGCGACCCGCGCTTCTGCCTGCACACGGCAACGGTCGACGCCGAGGTCAAGGACGGTGACGCGAAGTTGTGGGGCGTCGTCGTCGACGTCCAGGACAAGGCGCTGCATCAGCGGTTCGCCACCGACCTGTTCGAAGACACCGGACTCGATCTCCGGGGGCGCGACTTCGACCACTTCTACGCGGCCGATGTGACCGCCGCGTCAGCGGTAGAGGTCGGCGGCGGCCACATGGACGTCACGATCTGGAAGCCGGGCACGCCGGAGCGCGTCGTACGGAAGCACTGACCTCGCTCCGGCGCCTCCCGGTCTGGTCGGTCTAGTCGGCCCGATCGGCCTGACAGGTCACGACAGGATCTCGATGTACCCGTCGGTTCCGTGCACGCGGATCCGCTGCCCGTCCTTGATCAGCCGGGTGGCCTGCTCCACGCCGACGATGGCCGGCAAGCCGTACTCACGGGCGATCACGGCGCCATGGGTCATCAGGCCACCCACCTCCGTCACCAGGCCCGCGATGCCGACGAACAGCGGCGACCAGCTGGGGTCCGTGAAGGCGGTGACCAGGATGTCGCCCGCTTCGAGATCGGCCTCCGCCATGTCAAGGATGACGCGGGCCCGTCCCTCAATAGTCCCAGCGGAAACCGGCAGGCCGATCAGGGCGCCGGCCGGCGCGTCGTCACGTCGGTACGCCCCGGTGACGGCCTCACCGTCCGAGGTGAGCACCCGGGGCGGTGTGAGCGCGTGATACGAGCGGAACGCGTCCTTGCGCTCCTGGATGAGCTGGTCATCCACCTGGTGAGAGCGCACGACGTCGTGAAACTCCTGGAACGTGAGGTAGAAGATGTCCTCCTTGGCAGGGAGCACGTCAGCCTGCACAAGACGCTCGGCCTCCGCCAGCAGGGCCTGCTTGTAGACGAAGTAGCGGCTGATGATGCCGTACTTCGGGTACTCCCGGTACCCGATGAAGGTCCGGACCCGGTCGATCATCCGCTTGGTCTCGTCGGCTTTCCGGTCGCCGTCCGGCAGGGCCCGCAGGCGTGACAGGACGTCCTGCTCCTTCTTCAGCGCCTTCTGCCGCCCTTCCTCGAAACGCCGCTCGGCGGCGCCCGGCTCGAAGATCCTGACGTTGTCGAGGATCACGGGCACGAGCGTGGTGGGGCGCTCGCGCCAACGTGGCCTCGTGATGTCGATCTCGCCGACGCAGCGCATGCCGTACCGGTCGAGGTAGGCCTCGATGGCGTCACGCGCCTCGGTCCCGCCCGCGACCTTCGCCAGCTCGTCCAGGAAACCCTCGTCCTCGACGCCCTGCAGGAACGTCACCACCTCCGGATACGGGCGGATCACGTCCGCCACGTCGAGCAGCGCCAGTCCCATCTCCGACGTGACGTTGTCGGGGGCGGACAGCGTGAGCGTGTCAGCCGCGTTCTTCTCGCCCAGCCACTCCTGCAGCTTGTCGTTGAGCCACCAGGTGGACTCCATCCCCGCCATGATCACCTGCAGGCTCAACGGGTCGCTGAGGACTCGCTTGTGCTCCTCGAAGGCCTCCCGCAGGAAGTCGAAGAGCGCCGGTCCGGTCTTCGTCCGGATGGCGCGCTCCAGGGCGGCGATGGACAGCCGGCTGCGCTCGATCAGCTCGGTGACGATGGCCGGATCGGTGTCGATCGGGGCGGGCGGGCTGCCGGCCGGCGGCCCGCCGGGACCTGCGTCCGGGAGCGACGGGACGAAGCCGTCGCGGTCGAGAACGGTCTCCAGAGCGTCCCTGACCAGCGGATCGCCCTTCCCCATGATGTCCAGGAGGCCGGCGCGGCTCGCGGGCGAGGCCAGGCGCCGGGTGACGTCGACGAACAGCCTCCCGCCGGCCTCGTGCATCGGCACCATGGCCGTCAGCTGCCACATGGAGAACCCCAGGGGCTTCATGGGGTCGGTCATCATCTGCTGGTGACCGACGGAGACGTAGACGTGATTCTCCTGGTCGCCCGACTCGGGGATGGGGAACAGCGTCGTGATCGGCCGGCTCTGAACGATCTGGAAGCCGTCGTCGACCAGACACCATTCGATGTCCTGCGGGCGGCCGAAGTGCGCTTCGATCCGCCGCCCGAGCTGTACGAGCAGCACGACCTGCGCATCCGTCAGCGCCGGCTGCTCCTGCCGCTGCGAGTCGATCGCCACTTCCTGCGTGCCGCCGGCGGGCAGGGCGTAAATGGCACGCTGTTTGGCGCCGATCGCCTTGGCGATGACTTCGCCGTGTCGCACCGTGTAGACGTCCGGGTTCACCAGGCCGGAGACCAGGGCCTCGCCGAGGCCGAAGCCGGCGTCCACGGTGGCGACCTTCCGGTTGCCCGTGACGGGGTCGGCGGTGAACAGGATACCGGCCGCATGCGGGAAGGCCATCTGCTGCACGACCACGGCCATGTGGACCGTACGGTGGTCGATGCCGTTGCGCCGGCGGTAGGTCACGGCCCGTTCGGTGAACAGCGAGGCCCAGCACCGGCTGACGTGCTGAAGGATCGCCGTCGGCCCCACGATGTTCAGGTACGTGTCCTGCTGGCCGGCGAAGGACGCTGTCGGCAGGTCCTCCGCCGTCGCGCTGGACCGGACGGCGTAGGCGGCCTGCTCGCCGAGCCGGGCGAGCGAGCGGGTGATCGCCGCCGCGAGATCACCCGGGATGGCAATCCCTTCGATGGTCCGACGGATCTGCGCGCTGAGGGTGCGGATCGCCTCCCGGTCGTCCGGGTTCACACGCGACAACTGGTCGAGCTGGTCGTCGATCGACAGCGCTTCCGCCATGATCCGCCGGAACGCGTCCGTGGTCACGCAGAAGCCACCCGGCACGCGGATGCCTTCGATCCGCGACAGCCCGCCCAGGTGCGCGCCCTTGCCACCGACGACCGCGACCTGGGTCTCGTCGACCTCTTGAAGGTCCAATACGTACTGCTCAGTCATGGCGTTACCTCCGAGGCAGCCGTGTTCCGTTGCACTGCGGCGGCCGATCGAATCACCGGTGCCTCCAACTCTGTCGCGCCTCTTGGCGACAACAACACACGCACGTGGTGCTCCTCTTTCCGCAGGTTGTGGCCTCGGCCGACGATTCTGCGGCACCACCGGGGTCTTGCCGCAAGCCCCCCGGTGCGCTATAAGTTGAGAGTGGCAAGGAGAGAGTTCTCCTTGCCTTTGCCTTTTGCCGTCCCATGGAACCGTCGTCCAGAGCTTGGTCAGGGGTGGTCGCCGGCCTGCCCCCCTCCTCGTACTCGGGAGCTTCGGGGGACGGTTGCCTACTGAGACGAACGGGACATCGATCCTTGTGAGATCCGGTGTCCATTCTGCGTAGGTTTCATCGTCGAGGGGGTGCTCCCGCGACGTGTCGAGCGAATTCACACCCTTTGCAAGAGGACACGTCCTTGGCCCGCCCTGCGGTGACCGCCTCCAAGTCCTGTTCGTTCCGGGCCCTCTCGCACGCGATGCAGGTCAGCATCCGGCCGCCGGAGAAAGCGGTGCCGACGGACTCGTAGGCGTGGTCCATTGCCGCGACCACGAATCCGCGGCCGGCGAGTTCCTCGGCGAGGCCGGTGAGGGTGAAGCGCGAGACGCCGAACCCTGGGGAGAGCACCACCAGGGGATGACGGCGGCGGTCGGGCCAGGCGCCGACGCGGCCGTTGGTGGCCGTGGCGCTCAAGGTCTCGGCGGGGAAGGCACCATCCAAACCGAAGCTCTTCAGGAACAGCCCGGCCTCGCGCACGGTCGCGTACGGTGCCGGTGTTCCGGTGCCGGTGTTCCGGTGCCGGTGTTCCGGTGCCGGTGTTCCGGTGCCGGTGTTCCGGTGCCGGTGTTCCGGTGCCGGTGTTCCGGTGCCGGTGTTCCGGTGCCGGTGTTCCGGTGCCGGTGTTCCGGTGCCGGTGTTCCGGTGCCGGTGTTCCGGTGCCGGTGTTCCGGTGCCGGTGTTCCGGTGCCGGTGTTCCGGTGCCGGGGAGCGCGGGGTAGAACATGCCGATCATCAGTTCTCGAGCCCTGTCCGGCACCCACGGGTCCCGGCGGGCGCCGTCGACGAGGTGAAGGGTGTCCCGGCCGACGGCGTGCGGGCCGGTGGGGCGGGGCAACGAGGTGCGCGCGTCCGCGTCGTCGCGGATGGAAGCGACACCGGCGGCCGCATGAGTCGAGGGCGACGCCGCGGCGGCCGGCCACGCACCGGCGGTAGGCAGCGTCAGAGCGAGGGTGAGCAGCGCGATGGTCGGGGTTGCAGAAGATCTGAGCATGTCGTGGACGCAAAGTGCCGTGGCGGGTCCAGCACATCAGCCCCCAGTTGCGTCCTGATGCCTGGAGTGTCCACTTGCGGATGCAGTTCCGCGACGGTGGATTCAGCCTGTGGGAGCCTGGGCGTTCCGGTCGTCCTGGCCCACGTTGAGCGCGTGAAGGTCCCCGCTGACGAGTCGCTGACCTCCGGTTCACAGGAACCTGACAAGTTTTGGCGATCTTGTTGTCTTCAGACGGTCCCTGAAGCTGAAGCGGGTACTCCCCGGCAGCGGGACCTCGCACGCACCAGATCCGAGGGACACCCAGCGATGAGATTCCGAACGCGCGAACTGTTTCTGGCAGGGGCACTGACCGTCAGCACGGTGGGCCTGGCCGTGCCCGCCTCCGCCGCCTCGCCGGTGGCGGACCTCCGGACCGATGCCGCCACGCCTCCCGGGAAGCCTGAGCTCTTCCTGGCCAACATCGACGATGACGCCGGCGTCTGCAAGGCCCGTTCCAAGGAGCTCCTGGTCGATGCCGCCGGTCGGGAGCAGGCCGACAACGAGAGCTTCCGGGTGCAGGAGGCGGCGCTGCGTGAGGAGGCCAAGGACCCCGCCAAGAAGGAGGCGGCGGAGCGGAAGTACGCCGCGCTGAGGCGGACCCATCGGCTGGCGCAGTATCAGGCCGACCGTGACATGGCCGGGTGCAACGACGCCGCTGACACGGTGGTCAACGGCGCCCAGGACGAGGCGGATCTGGCCCGGCTCCATACGGCCCCCTGGGCCGCTGCACCCGCCTCCGCGACGGGGCGCGTCACCGTGCCAGGCGCCGGGGCCGACCACGTCCGCCTGTTCGTCAAGCGCCCCAAGAGTGCGGCGCCCCGCGGCTGGGAAGTCGTCGGCCCCGACACGAAGCTGAGCGCCGCCGAGCTGCGCGCCGGAGTCGAGCTGGGCATCGAAGGGCGTGACATCGTCCGGGACTCCGCCGTATGGGCAGGCCGCGTCACCGTACGACTGGACGTCACCGCGAACGGCGTGACCTCCTCTCGCACCGTTGCCCTCGAACAGGCCCCCGTTCTCACCCAGCTCAACACGCAGCGTCTGCAGGAGGCGCTCGCCTCAGACGACCAGGACCCGGAGACCGGCAAGCCCTTCACCGACGCCCTCGCCGCCGCCGTGAAGGCGAACGGCGTCGCCACTCCGCTGCGCAGGGTGGACACCGGCGGCGACCAGTGGATGCAGGACCTCTTCGAGCCGGGCTACGCCTCCATCCCCGGCCCCGGCGGCAAACCGCACGGGATGCGGGTGCTGATCCCCTCCGTCAACGAGAACCGGCACGCCGCCTCCCGTGTCGTGTTCACCGAACTCGCCGGGCCCGATGTGGCCGCTGTGCACATCGCGCACGTGCCGACCCCGGACGAGGACTCGACCTACGACTCGATGGGCAACCTGGAGACGGTCCCCGCGTACCCGGGGTACCCGGCGGGGCGCATCGTCATCGGGGGCGATCCCGCGGACGGGAAGAAGGGCCCCGCCGCGGAGATGCTCACCTTCCTGCGCTCGCAGAACATGCAGAAACCCCTGTCGCTCGACACGTCATGGCTGTCGGTCGGCCACATCGACGAGTTCGTCCAGTTCCTGCCCGCGCCGGGGAGCCGCCTCGGCTGGCGCGCGGTCGTCGCCGACCCGCGAAGCGGCATGAGGATTCTCCAGGACGCGAAGAAGGCCGGGTACGGAGGCCAGATCATGCACGGCGGGCTGCCGGCGCTGGACTGGCGCTATACCGACCACGTCGACCAGCGCAGCATCAGCGAGTTCCTCGCCGACCCGCAGTTCCTTCACGTCAACGACCGCAGCGCGAAGAGGATCGACGCGAACGTCGCCGTGCTGAAACGCGAGGTGGGTCTGACCGACGCCGACATCGTGCGGGTCCCCGCCTTGTTCACCGCCCGCACGATGGACTACCTGATGCTCCAGAGCGAGATCAGAAGCATGAAGCCGGGCCCGGACAGGGACGCGGCCGAGGCCCGGCTCCGCGCCATGGACCAGGCGGTCGCGTTGATCCCCGGCACGGTCAACGGCCTGGTGCTGAACAACGGGGAATATGTCGCGCCGAAGCCCTTCGGTCCGCTGATCGGCGGGAAGGACGTGTTCACCGAGGCCATCGACAAGGCCTTCGCCACCACCGGCTACACGGTCCGCTACGTCGACGACCTGCTCTCCACGCATGTGTCCGAAGGAGAGATCCATTGCGCGACCAACACCCTGCGCGCGGTCTTTTCCACCGACCAGCGGTGGTGGCCGCACTCCGCATGACCGACCGCGGATAACACTCCGCCCAGGAAGCCCGGGAAGCAGCGCCACGTCCGCTCCGGTGCGGCGACGGTCGTCCGGCCCGAGGTTCGGAACGACGTCGCTGCACCGGCGCGGGCAGGACGCAACGCATCGCCCGAACCGTGGCGGGTGCGCTACCACCAGGACACAGCGCCCTACTGTCGTCGACATGACGGAACCAGTGGCAGCGACGCACCCGCACGAGAGCGACCTGGGCGCGACACGCCTGATCGCGCTGTCGGACGGTATCTATGCCATCGCGATGACCCTGCTCGTCATCAACGTGGCGATCCCCGCGCATCTGGGGGACGCCGCGTTCCATAAGGCGCTCGGCGATGCGCTTCCCAACGTCGGTGCCTTCGCCCTCAGCTTCAGCCTCATCGCCGGATTCTGGCGTGACCACCGCCGCATCCTCACCGCGCTGCCCACCGAGACGGTCGTGATCACCCGCCTGGTCCTCCTCGGCCTCGGCCTGGTCGCCCTGCTGCCCTTCCCCACCGCGCTCCTGGCCGAGTACGCGTCTCAGCCCGAAACCGTCGCCCTCTACGCGGGCACTCTGGCCGCGATCCACGCGGTGCACGCAACCTTGCTGCTGCTCACACAACGCCAAGTGCACCCCTCCGCCGCATCATCCGCGGCCGCGGCCCGCCGAGGCTTCACCGCCCAACTCGGCTCCAGCGTGCTGATCTTCGGCCTCTCCGTTCCCTTGGCCTTCGTCAACACGGCAGCAGCCATGTGGTTCTGGATCACGCTCATCCCCGCCCACTACATCCTCGGCCACTACCACCGCAGACGCCCCGAACGGTGAATCACCCGGTCCGGCTTGTCGGTCCCGTCGTCGCGTGATGTGCTTTCATGCTTCGGTGAATCGACAGGGTGTTCCTATGGCCGGTGAACCTTCGACCTGCCGCATTCGGCAGCGCGAGGCGTCTGATCTCGATGACTGTGTCGAGGTGCTCGCCGAGGTCCATTCCGGTGACGGCTATCCGGCGAACTGGCCCGACCGTCCCGGCGAGTGGCTGATGCAGCCTGCACTGCTGGCTGCCTGGGTGGCGGAACTGGACGGGCGCGTAGTCGGTCACATCGGTCTGTCCCGCAGCGGGGCGGGAGATGCGGCACCTGGCCTGTGGAGCCGCCGCGAGGGTGTGTACGTCGAGGACACCGCTGTGATCAGCCGGTTGTTCGTCTCGCCTTCCGCTCGTGGCCACGGGATCGGCGCACTGCTGATGGAGCGGGCCGTGCAGGACGCCCACGAGCGTGCCCTGCATCCGATCCTCGACGTCCTGGCCTCCGACACGTCGGCCGCAGCCTTGTACGAACGCCTGGGCTGGAGCTTGCTGGCCACCGTCGATCAGCAGTGGAGTCCGACCCAGACGGTGACGGTCCATTGCTATGCCGCACCTGCGTGACCAATCGGACCACGCCACAGCCTTTCATTGCGCCCGGCACTGGATCCTGTCCCGGGGTCAGCGGTGGCGTCGGCCAGGACGAACAGGCGGTAGTCCTCGTCGGCCGCCTGCCGGAGCGTCGTCAGCACCACGCCGCTGATGTGCAGCGGCGAGTACGAGGGCGGCGGCGAGCGGGGCCGGTCCAGGTGCGGCAGCGCCGAGAGGAAGATCATCAAGGCGGCGAGCGAGCCGCCGAAGCCCAGCATGTCGAGCCAGTCGACGCGGGAGGCGAGAGCGCGCGGCGAGCCGGGACGCACGGGGTCGGCGTCCCGTGGGATCCCGGTCAGCACCAGGATCAGAGTGACGGCCGCGACCGGAATGTTGATCCAGAAGGCACTCCGCCAGCCCGCCCAGGCGACCAGCAGCCCGCCAAGGGCGGGACCGACCGCGACGGTGGCGGCGCCGGTGATCAACAGTCCGCCGAGCACCCCCGTGGTGGGGCCTCGTGCCCGGCCTGTTCGGCGCGGCGGCGTATCAGCAGCATCGCCGCCGGATTTCCCGCCGAGGTGCCCGCACCGATCAGCACCCGTGCCACGATCAGCGCGGTCAGCGAGTGGGCCGACGATCCGACGACCCCGGCCGTGAACTTCAGCACGATGCCTGCGACGAAGACCCGCCGGGGCCCGAACTCCTCGGCGAGGCGCCCGGCGGCGGGCTGGGCCGGCGCGCTGGTGAGGTAGAGGCAGGAGATCAGGATCGCGGTGTCCCCGACGGGAAGGTGGGCACGACGCACTGTCAACCACCCATTGGAAGGAGACACGCCGCAAGATGATCGTTCCTGCAGCCCTGACCGCCTAATCTGCAGGCGGATCGCTCAGCGGTCGCCGATGCGGCTGCCCAGCGGCTGGTCCCATGTTCTGTAGCGGAGGTAGTTGTCCTGTGTCGCCCCACGTCAATCCCACTGTCGGAAGACGCCGACTGGGATCGGAGTTTCGCGCGCTTCGAAAGAGCAGGGGTTTGACAGCCCAGCAAGTGGCAAAGCAGTTACTGGTCTCGCAAGCAAAGATCAGCCTTCTGGAGAATGGCCGCCGCAGAGTCAACTCACGTGATGTCCGCGATCTCTGCGAGGTGTACGGGGTTCAGGATCCGCAGGTTGTCGATGCTCTGATGCGGATGGCCGAGGAATCCGGTCAAGTAGGCTGGTGGAAGGAGTACGGCGATATCCCGCACAGCGTCTACATCGACCTCGAAACCGACGCCGTGGCCATCCGCTGTTACCAATCCATGGTGATTCCCGAACTGCTGCAAACTCCGGCCTACGCCCGGGCCGTTATTGCAGGAACGATCCCGCACGCCACGGCAGAACAGATCGACACATGGGTTCACGTTCGGTTGCGCCGTCAGTGGCGGGTCGACGAGCTGGACCGCCCGTTGCGCCTGTGGGTCGTGCAGGACGAGTCGGCCCTGCGGCGCGTCGTGGGCGGTTCCGAGGTCATGAGGGAGCAGTTGGAGCGACTGCTCGACCTCGGTGGTCGCCCGCACATCACCGTGCAGGTCATCCCGCACCAGTTGGGAGCGCATCCTGGCATGGCGGGGCAGTTCTCGATCATCGAGTTCGCGGATGACTCGGACCGGAGCGTTGTGTACCTGGAAGGGTTGACCAGCGATCTCTACCTGGAGAAACCCCTCGACGTGCAGCGCTACGCCGTCATCCATGAGAGTTTGCAGGCCAGGGCGCTGGACCCGGTAGCTTCCGGGCAGCTCATCACTGATGTCATCAAGTCGTACATCGGAGCGGAGTTCGGAGACTCCGCACATCAGGATGTCCCGCCACCGCCCTGAGGCTCAGCGGCGAAGAAGCTGACGATCGACACCTTTTGCATCCCGCCCGTGGTGTCCCATTGCGTCCATGCCTGCCGAAGGCACCTGCTCGCGCCGGCGGCGCGCGGCGGAATCGATGACGATCCGCCGCGCGCCGCCCGGACCACTCGCCCGTACGGACGACCGCTCCGAGAACTCAACGCTCCGCTGGATGCGGGATCAGCCGCAACTTAGCTGATCTGCAGGGCGAGTGGGCATCACCTGCCCGGCCCGGCCTCGGTGCTATGCGTAGTCGCTGTGCTGATCTTCGTGATCGGCGCCGTAGCCGCCGTGCACGTCGTGCGGCCGGCCCTGGTCATCGTGACCCTGAGGCTGGTCACCGTAGCCATGGCCACCGGTCTCGCCGCCGTTGACACCACCCGGATAGCCGCCGGTCTCGCCGCCGTTGTCACCACCGGGATAGCCGCCGGTCTCTCCGCCGTTGTTCCCTCCGTTGTCACCACCCGGATAGCCGCCAGTGGTGCCTGCCGTGGGACTCCCGGTGGTACCCGCCGTGGGGCTACCGGTGGTGCCCACCGAGGCGCTGCCCGTGGTACCGGCGATGAGACCGCCGGGAGTGCCGCCGATGACACCACCGGTCAGGACGCCGCCGAGCAGACCGCCGTTGGTGCCACCCGTGGTCACCCCGGCGATCAGGCCGCCCGAGGTGGTTCCGCCGGTTGCGGTGCCGCCAGTACTCGTGCCGGCGATCACGCCGGTACCACCGGTGATCACGCCACCCGCGGTGCCGGCCGCACACGTGGCCCGGGTGATCTTGTTGGTGTCCAGCGTCACCGAGCCGTTGCGCGCCAGCGCCCGGCCGTCGATGCTCGCACCCGTGGTCACACTGATCGACGTCAGCGCCATGATGGTGCCCACGAAGGTGGAGTTGGTGCCGATGGTGGCCGAACTTCCGACCTGCCAGAACACATTGCACGGTGCGGCACCATTGACGAGGAGCACGCGGCTGGCGGACGCCGTCGTCAGACCGGAGCCGACCTGGAAGACCCAGACGGCGTTCGGGTCGCCCTGGGCGTCCAGGGTCAGGGTGCCGGTCAGGTGGAGCGTGGAGGAAGCGGTGTAGACGCCCGGGACCAGCCTCAGGCCGCCGGCGTCCGGGGGAAGGGCACCGTTGGTGGCCTGACCGGCGGCGTTGTTGTAGGCCGCGACCAGGTCGCTCTTGGCTTGGAGCGCCACCCCGTCATGGGAGTGCTGAACTCCGTTCACCAGGCCGGGCGGAAAACCGGTGATCGACGTACCCGGATCCACTCCGAGGTCTCCGGTGATCACCGAAGGACCGGTGTTGGTGACCGACTCACCGGACAACACCGCGAAGCTGTCCGCCGTCGCCAGCGGTACGGGTGTGGCGATGGCCTGGGCCGGGCTCGACGTCATGGCGACCATCAGTGCGGCCATGACCGCCGCGACCAGCGCCGCGATCCAGGCCGAAAGGGTACGTGCATTGGGCACTACAGGGGCATTCAGGGTCATCGAGGGGCCAACTCCTGTGTGGGGGTAGTGGCGCAATCGGTGCTTCTTCGACAAACAGAGGCGCCGACTTCTGTCACCGGCATATTACGGAGTCACGTAATCCGGAATGCGGCGCATTCGGGTGATCGAGGAATGCCACCCATTTGCGACCGTGCGCTGCGATAAGCGCACGATCTCCTTCCATGAACGGGGTAATTTTATCAGCGGATATATGAGCGCAGGAAACGAGTTGGCCGCCATCCCGCCGGGGCAGATGACGCTGTCGGACGGGCGGAGCGCGGCCCATTGCTACGTGAGTAGCCGGCTTCATGGGGCCGGTCGGGCCCTTGGCAGGGCCCTGCGGCCCCTCCCCCAGCGGATTCACGGCCTGCACGCTGGAACGGAGCCGGTCCGCCGGCCACCGGCGACCTCGGTGTCGGATACGCGCTACCGCGCCATACCGACTTCCACTTTGCGCGGTTCGAGGGCCACGGTGTGGCTGGATCGCACGGGACGGCAGGTCCCGGCGCCCGTGGCTGGCGAAGAGCTCATGTCGATGACGTTGGTCGGTGGTGCGCTGGGCGCCGGCTGCGCGGCATTCGCGATCGTCATGGTGCGCGGACTGGTCCGCCGGGGTGCCGATCGGCGGCGCATGACGGAATGGGAAAGGGCCTGGGCGTTGACCGCTCCCGAGTGGGGCCGGCGTCCGGTGTGACGACGAACCGCACCTCGAACCTGAGCACCGCAGAGCGCGGCGTGAACGTCACCGAGCGGCTGAACGGGCCCTCGAAATAGGGACGTTCGGCCCGGATCGCCGGGACTGCGGACCCCTGCGGTCCCGGATCCCGGGACAGCATATTGAGACCGGAAGCGCACCCCGCACTCCCCCGCACACAGACCGCGCCCGGCCCAGCCGGGCCGGTCGCCCTCACCCCCAGGAGATCGACCATGCCGCAGCAGACCCCGGAACTTGCCCGACGCGTGGTCGTCGGAGTCGACGGATCGGAGTGCTCCAAGTCGGCGCTGAAATGGGCGATGACCTACGCACGGCTGACCGACGCAACCGTTGAGGCGATCACCACATGGCAGAACCCCGACACCTACGTCTACAGCTATGGCTGGGCGCCCGGAGTGATCGACATCAGTGAGATCCCGGCCAGCGTCCGCAAGAACCTCGACGCAGCCATCGCCGACGTGGCCGGACAGGTCGACCGGCCCGTCGAGGTACTCGCCCGAGTGGTGCAGGGGCATCCGGCAGAGGTGCTCCTGGAGGCCGCGGCCGGAGCGCAGCTGCTGACCGTGGGCAGCCGGGGGCACGGCACCTTCGCCGGCATCCTCCTCGGCTCGGTCAGCCGGCACTGTGTCCAGCACGCACCGTGCCCGGTCGTCGTCGTTCCTGAGTGAGGTGTCCGCCGACCACCGTTATGACAGACGCTCAAGGAGTCCGCCGCTCCAGCCTGCGAGACGGCGGTACCCAGCCCGTTCGAGTGCCGGATCCCGCCTTCAGCCGAGGGAGCGCCGCCGGTTCAGCCGGATCCCCCTTCGCCCCGCCCCAGGGCGGCCGCGTGGTCGGATACGTAGGTCTGGAGATCGCGTGGCGGCCGCTCGTAGCCGGTGGACGGCGGGCGCTGGGGCAGTTCCAGCGTCGGCCGCGTCACCTCGCGGTACGGGATCGCCGACAGCAGATCGTTGATCATGTTGATCCGCGCGCTGCGCTTGTCGTCACTGGCGACGACGTTCCAGGGCGCCTCGGGGATGTCGGTGTGCACGAACATCTCGTCCTTGGCCCGCGAATACGCCTCCCACCGGGTGACGGACTCCAGGTCCATCGGTGACAACTTCCAGCGCCGGGTGGGATCTTCGAGCCGGGCACGGAAGCGCTCCTCCTGCACGGCGTCGCTCACCGAGAACCAGTACTTGCGCAGCAGGATGCCGTCCTCGACCAGCATCCGCTCGAAGATCGGGCACTGGTGCAGGAAGCGTCCGTACTCCTCCTTGGTGCAGAACCCCATGACGTGCTCGACCCCCGCGCGGTTGTACCAGCTGCGGTCGAACAGCACGATCTCCCCGGCGGCGGGCAGCTGCTCGACATAGCGCTGGAAGTACCACTGGGTGCGCTCGCGCTCGGTCGGCGCGGGGAGCGCGGCGATCCGGGCGACCCGCGGATTGAGGCGCTCGGTGACGCGCTTGATGGTGCTGCCCTTGCCGGCCGCGTCACGTCCCTCGAAGACCACGACCAGCCGGACGCCCTCGGCACGCACCCACTCCTGCAGCTTGACCAGTTCCGTCTGCAGCCTGAGCAGCTCGCTCTCGTACAGCCGCCGCGGCAGCCGCTCCTGACGTGGGGCACTCGTTCGGGACTTCTTGCCGGATGCCACGGCGGCCTCCATCAGAGAGCGGGTACTGGGGGTCCACGCTATGGCTTTTCCGCGATGCGGGCCGGTTGGACCCCGGTACCGGGTCCGAGTGGCCCAAGCGGCCGGCACTGGTGCCGGGCCAGGCTGTACCTGAGGGGCTGCGGGGCGGGCACCGGCCCCACCGGCCGGCCTACGGCCGGGTCCCCGGCGGGAAGCCCGCAGACAGCAGCAGACGGCCGCAGAAGCCGCAAGAAGCATTCGGTGAAGGGAACGGCCATGAAGGCATTCGTTTTCCACGGCCCGGGGCAGTCCGCGTGGCACGACGTTCCCGACCCGGGGATCCAGGACGCCGCCGATGTGATCGTCCGTGTCGATGCCGTCACCATCTGCGGTACGGATCTGCACATCCTCAAGGGCGACGTACCGGATGTCCTGCCCGGCACGATCCTCGGCCACGAGGCCGTCGGTGAGGTCGTCGAGGTCGGCAGCGGGGTACGTACGGTCCGGCCCGGCGACCGGGTCCTGGTCTCCTGCATCTCGGCCTGCGGACTCTGCCGGTTCTGCCGGGAGGGCGCGTACGGGCAGTGCCTCGGCGGCGGTGGCTGGATCCTCGGCCACACCGTCGACGGCACGCAGGCCGAGTACGTCCGCGTACCGTTCGCCGACCTGTCGTTGCACCCGCTGCCCGCCACGGTGAACAGCCAGGATGCCGTGCTGCTGGCCGACATCTATCCCACCGCGTACGAGGTCGGCGTGCTGAACGGGCGGGTGGGTCCGGGCGACACCGTCGTCGTGGTCGGCGTAGGCCCCATCGGACTTGCCGCGATCGCCACGGCTCAGCTGTTCTCGCCGGGCAGGACCATCGCCGTCGACCTCGTGCCGGCCCGTTTGGAAGCCGCCAAACGTATGGGCGCCGACACAGTGGTCAGCGCCGCGGAGGACCCCGAACAGCTGGTCGCGGACCTCACCGACTGCCTGGGGGCCGATGTGGTCATCGAAGCCGTGGGCGTGCCCGCCAGCTTCGAGATGTGCACCCGCATGGTACGCCCAGGAGGGCGGGTGGCCAACGTCGGGGTGCACGGCAAGCCCGCGACACTCCATCTGGAATCCCTGTGGAGCAAGAACCTGACGATCCGCACCGGACTGGTCGACACGTACTCCACCCCCGCCCTGCTACGGATGATGACCGCCGGACGGCTGCCCACATCGTCCCTCGTGACGCACGACTTCCCGCTCCACCGCATGGAGGAGGCGTACGACGTCTTCTCCCGGGCCGCCGACACCGGCGCTCTGAAGGTCGTACTCAGCAGCGGACCCACGAAGGACCGGACATGACCGCTGCCAATGTCGTCGTCGGCGTCGACGGCTCCGTCGTCGCGATGCGGGCACTCGACAAGGCCTCCGCGGAGGCGGACCGGCGCGCCACCGGTCTGGAGATCGTCTATGCCGTGCCCGGCTTCGACGAGGCCGGACCGGTTCTCGCATCGGCCGTGACCCGGGCACGCCACCGCTACCCGGCGCTCGCGGTGAGCACTACGGCAGTGGTCGGCGACGCGGCCGAGGCCATCGTGAGCCGTGGCCGGGACGCCGCCCTCACCGTCGTCGGCACCCGTGATCTGCCCGGGTTCGCCGGGAGGCTGCTCGGGTCGGTCAGTCTGCGGGTGGCGGCTCGCACCCAGAGCCCGCTCCTGGTCGTCCGCGGCGACCACACCGCGTGGCACGACAGTTCAGGACCCGGCGGTGACGTCCTGCTCGGCCTGGAGGACGACACCGACACCGACACCGCCGGGTACGCCTTCGCCGAGGCGGCCCGGCGCGCGGCGCCGCTACGGGTCGTGCATGCCTGGACCTACCGGCACCTGCCGCCCGTCGGATACGCCCCGGTACCCACCAGCCACCTTCAGGAGGACATCGTCCGGCGGGCGCGAACGGAGGAGGCGGTACCCGGCCACGTCGTGACACCCCTGCGGGAGACGTATCCGCAGGTTCCCGTGCAGACGCGCACCGTAAGGTCCGGCGCCACACACGCCCTGCTGGAAGCCACCTGCGGAGCGGCCGTCATCGTGGTCACCGCGCACCGCAGACCGGGCCTGCTGGGACTTCAACTCGGCCCGGTCGCCACCGCATTGCTGCACCACTCCCACTGCCCGGTCCTGCTCGTCCCCGAGACACCACAAGGCTCGTTGCCCGTCTCCCCGCGCGATTGAGCCGGGGCCGCTGAGCGGGGCATCGACGGAAAGGGCCGGCCCGCAGGCCGGCCCTTTCCGTCCGTCGGACGCTGTACCCCTCGGATGGGATCCCACGGAGCCGTGTGCGCGGTGGTGCACCGGACCGGCCCCGTGCCGGAGAGGCTAGAAATCGCCGTCGGCCAGCCACAGGTCGGGGCCGAAGACCTCGTAGTGGATGTTCCGGGCCGCCACACCGGCGCGGAGCAGCTGGCCGCGTATCACGCGCATGAACGGTAGCGGTCCGCACAGGTAGACACTCGCGTCGGACGGGACGTCCACGCCGTCCAGGTCCATCAGACCGGCCCGGGCCCCGGGTGCCTGCACCGGATCCGGGCGCTCGTACCAGACCAGTGCGCGGGCCTGCGGCAGGCTCTCGACGCAACGGTGGAGATCGTCCCGTAGCGGATGGTCGGCGGGCGAGCGGTCGGCATGCAGTACCAGGACGGGGCGGGTCGCACCGGCAGCGCAGAGGTGTTCGAGCATGCTCATCAGGGGTGTGGTGCCGATGCCCGCGGAGACCAGTACGACCGGACGGTCGGATTCCTCCAGCACCACCTCCCCGAAGGGTGCCGAGCAGGTGAGTTCATCGCCGGCGACGACCGTGGAGTACAGGAGGTTGGACATCTCCCCGTCCGGGGCACCCGGCTCCTGAACCCGCTTCACGGTGATCCGGCGCGACTCGCCGCCGGGGGCACCGGACAGGCTGTACTGGCGTAGTTGGCGTACACCGTCGGGCATGGTCATCCGCACGCTGACGTACTGACCGGGCAGGGCCTCCGGGGCGGCGGCGCCGTCGGCGGGACGTATCAGGAACGACACGGTGTCCGGGGTCTCCTCGCGGCGCTCCACGACAAGCCACTGCCGCCAGCTGCCGCCGGGTTCGACCCCCGCGCCCTGGTACAGGCGCGTCTCACGGACGATCAGTGCACCGGCCATCAACCAGTACACCTCGTCCCAGGCCGCGACCACCTCCGGGGTCACGGCCTCGCCCAGCACCTCCGCGATCGCGGCGAACAGGTACTTGTGGACGATCGTGTACTGGTCGTCCGTGACACCGACCGCGGCGTGCTTGTGTGCGATGCGGTTCAGCAGAACATCCGGCCGGGCGTCCGGATCGGCGAGCAGCGCGCCGGCGAAGGCCGCTATCGATCCGGCAAGGGCCCGGCGCTGGGCTCCGCTGGCCTGGTTGCCCCGGTTGAACATCCCGTCCAGGAGTTCCGGCCGCTCGCTGAACATGGCGCTGTAGAAGCGGGTGGTGATCTCGTCCAACGCGCCGCCGACCGCGGGCAGGGTGGCGCGTACCAGTACTGCGGACTCGGCAGAGAGCACCGTGACCTCCTGAGGTCGTTGGGGCACGGCAACGAGCCGGGCCCGGGGAGCAACAGACCCGTGTATAGCAGCCAGAGATCATGCCTTTTACGGCCGGATCGGACACTCGAACCAGACTGGGGACCCTTGACCGGCCAGATCGGGACCATGGTCCGGAGAGACCTCAAGGCGACAAGGACCCAACGGCCCTCCGGAAGAGCCCATCCGGCCCTCGCGGATCGCACTCGGCGTCGGGCCGGCCATTCGCCAGGATGAGCCGCATCGCCGCGAAGAACCGGACCGCCCACCGGAAGAGCAAACACTTCCCGTGGGCGGTCGGTCCGTCAGTCAGGATGTCGGCCTCTGAGAGGCGACCGACCCACTAGCGGACGAGGCCCCACGCCTGCCCGTTGTTGAAGTCGGCTGCGCAGGTCCACAGAGTGAGCCACGTGCCGTTCGCCAGCGAACCGCCCTTGTTGGTCAGGCACTTCCCGCCGGTGACGGTCCACGTGCGCTCGTTGGTCCCGTTGAACCTCTGCGGGTTGTTGAGCGAGTTGAAGTCACAGGTCCAGAGGGTGAGCACGGCGCCGTTGGTGCCCGAGGCGTTGCCGCGCGGCGTCAGACACTTGCCGCTCACATCGTGAACGATGAAGCCTTCCACCCAGTGCCAGTTCTGCAGGTTGCTGCCCGTGCACGACCAGGTGGTGATGACAGCGCCGTTGGACGTGCTGTTGCCCTCGGGAGTTGCACAGTTCCCGAGGTTGTACAGCCGGTCACCGGCGGCGTTGGCGGTACCGGTGGCGAGAACGCCACAGCCCAGCACGGTGAGCAGCGCGAGCAGCACTGCGGAAGCCTTGCGAATCACGTTCTGTTCCTTAATCGTCTTCTCCGGCCCGACGGCCGGCATGGTGTCCTGTTCTGTGACGCCGCCGCCGGGAGCAGATGCGGGTCTGGACGTCCGCCACCGGCATGCGTGTCTGTTTTTGGGCGCACGAGAGTCCGGCCCGCGAACCATGACGTTCGGGACCGCTGGCCCTGTGGAGTACCCCCTGGACGAGCGCGTATTTCGGGCTGACTCGCCATACGCACGCGTCGTTCACCGGAACTTTACATGGCCTCAAGCCAGGTGTTGATCTTGAGGGTCGGTCACATCTCGGATGCGGCTGGTTCAACGCCGGGCGTAGGGCCGGGTCATGATCTCCATGTTGTGGCCGGCCGGGTCGGCGAAGTACGCACCGCGGCCGCCGAAGAGGCGGTTGATACGGCCTGGATCGGTGTGGTCGGGGTTGGCGTAGTAGGTGACCGCGATCGCCTTCAGGCGAACGATCATGGCGTCGAACTGATCGTCGGGCACGAGGAACGCGTAGTGCTGCGACTGGATCGGTTCGTCGCGCTTTTCGTAGTAGTCGAGCGTCACGCCGTTGCCGAGGTCGACGGGAAGGAACGGCCCCAGCGGGGCACTGACCTTCAGGCCCAGGATCTCGGCGATGAACTCGGCCGACAACTGCCGGTCCGTGGCATACACGGCAGTGTGGTTGAGCTGGACGGCTGTGGTGGGTGGCTGCTGCTGGTCGTGCGACATTCTGTAGTGCCTCTCCGAGTCTTGGGTTCCACTGAGATGGGCGCCGCGAGAGGGCGCCGGAAGGGAAGACAAGGAGAGGGCGGCGGGCTTCTTGCCCGCGCGGTGCTCAGGGCGAGGCCGGGGGCCTCACTCGTGTATGGCCCAAGGCCGACCCGGCAGTCACCCGGCCGACCTTAATGCCCCGTCGGAGGCCAAGGCAACGCCCTATAGTGTGTCGTCGACCAAGGGGTAGCAGCCGGCACGCCGCTGGTTTTCCTGAACCCGGCCGGTGCCGCGCGGCGGCTGATTGGACGGACGGAGGGGATCGCGGCATGACCGGCCCCCACACCGATGAGGAGCCCGCCGAGCATCAGCGCTTCGCCCGCTACCTGCAGGCCCTGGAGGCCGTCGCCGAGCCGGACGAGGCCGGCCTGGTGGCCACCGTCCTGCGTGACGAGGACGCGACGACGGCGGACAGCGCGGTGGGCCGCCATCTGGACCGCCGGGCCGCGGACCTGCTGCCCGACCCCCGTTTCACCGCCTGGGCCCAGACCCTGACCGAGGTGATCGCGGACCGCGACTTCCTCGCCTGCCGCCTGCGCGAGTGGACCCTGCTCAGAACCATCGCCCTGGGCAGGCCGTGGGCCGCCGAGGATCTCACCAGGGCGTCCGACTGGTGCCAGCGCATGGCCGCAACCACGCAGATCGCGCCCTCATCCAAGGCCCTCAGCCTGCTGGCCGAACACGGACGGACCCGCCGCGTTCGAAACGCAGCAAAGCTGCAACTGCAGCGCTGGACGCAGCCCGACTGACGTGACCCATCGGTGATGCGGGCCGGTGCTATTCCCTGTGCTGGACCAGCTGATGGGTCTCCCGCGAGACCCTCCCTGTTCCCGTCGGCGGCAGACCGGTGATCGGCCGGACGTACCCGTCGTACACCAGGAACGCCACCACCGGGGTGCCCAGGGACAGGCCGTCCTTCTGTCCGAGCTTCCAGCCGGCGCCCGGAATCACACCGCGCACCTGCGGCTCGTCGTGCCGCTCCACCCGCAGAAAGCCGGGGCGTTCCTTGGCGGACACCAGTCGGCCCTCCTCCTGGTCCAGCACAAGAGCCAGGCCATCCGCACTCCAGCTCTCCACCCGCATCTCCGTCTCGCTCTCGTCCGAGCCGGGCGCTGCGTCCGGGTCGGTGAAGTAGGCCCGGTACTGCACGTCGTTGGTGTCCATCGGACGATCATGCCTCAGCGCGCACGGCAAGCGGGGCTCAGCAGGTCATGGACCTGAGTCTGTCGAGCGCCGTCCACCGGGCCGGCCGGGTGGCGGGCTCCGCACCCATGGATCCGCCGCGCGCCCGTAGTTCGACCACCGTGACCCGGCCGTGCGGCCGCTCGACGGTCCAGGCGTCCTCGACCGGTACTTCCGCGACCATGGCGGGTACCCGATGCGTCACGCCCTCCGCATCGGTGAAGGGGAACTCACGGGTGAAGGACGGCTCAAAGGACCGCTCCCAGTCGGCCTGCAGCGCGACAGTGCTGACGAGGAGGGCGCAGAGTGCGGGATCAGCGCACTCTGCCACTTGGCCGAACAGGCCGTCCGTACCGCGAGTCCGCCGGTGCAGCCCGTGCAGCCCGTGCAGGTCGTCAAGGCCGGGCTGTCCGACCTCGATCGCGTACGACGCCATACGGAACCCCGGCCGTGCCGCAAGCCGGCTCGACATCCTGGCCGAGGCGATGAACGCACCCTCCCGTCCGAGTGCGTGGACCGCGGCACCTTCCGCGTTCCGGGCACCGACCGGGCCGACGACCCCCCGCAGCTCGGTGCGGGTCGTCCCATCGGCGCAGGCCTCCAGGGCCGCCAGCGCCAGCCACAGGCCGGCAGGCGAACACATCACGTCAGCCCTGGCACCACGGACCACCGGATCATCGAAGAGCAACTCCAGCCACAACTCGCCCAGGGCTGTGATGGCCCCGGCGGCGCCGGTTTCCGTTCGCACAACAGCCCTCCTGCCGACGGCTCCACAGGGGGCCGACTTCGTGGCATACCAGTGCGTTCCCTGGCGTTCCCGACGAGGTTACGGGCATGGCCGGCCGGGTGCTGAAGTCGGCCCCGCTGCCGTGCGGGACGTCAACTCGACCGCGACGCGCAGTGGCCGTCATCGGTCGCCGACCGATGACGGCCACTGCTCAGGTTGTCACCCGTGCCAGAGCTGGGTCGCACCTCCGTAGCAGTCCCACTGGTTCACGACGGTGCCGTTGCTGTGGCTCCACACGGCGTCCAGACACTTCCCGCTGTCCACGTTCACGACCTCGTATCCGCCGTTCACCAGCCGCAGCGTCCACAGTTGGGTAGCGCCGCCGTAGCAGTCCCACTGCGTCACGGCTGTGACTCCACACGGCGTCCAGGCACTTGCCGCTGTCGGTGTTCACGATCTCCTGGCCGTTCCAGCTCCACTGCTGAGTCGCGCCGCCGTAGCAGTCCCACTGCGTCACCGAGGTGCCGTTGCTATGGCTCCACACGGCGTCCAGGCACTTGCCGCTGTCGACGTTGACGAAGTAGCCGCCGGCCACCGCGACGGCCGGGCCGACGGGCTTGACCTGAGCGCCGGCCGGTGCGGC
The DNA here is from genome assembly GCF_005860785.2 of Streptomyces sp. So13.3. NCBI lineage: Bacteria > Bacillati > Actinomycetota > Actinomycetes > Kitasatosporales > Streptomycetaceae > Streptomyces > Streptomyces sp. So13.3. Next base: position 544,305 of record NZ_CP048835.1, read on the forward strand.
CGCTACGAGACCGCCCCCGATGAGGGAGGCAACGCCGACCGCGAGGGCGGCCATACGCTGGACGTGATTCCACGCCATGATGAAGTGCTCCTTCGCTGATGCCACTGGTGTGGTGGCTACGGGCCGATCCTTGCTGTCCGTGGATCAGGTGATGACTCGGAGAAGCCGGCTTCCGTCTTCGATGCCAAAACTCTCGGATGTTCCGCCCTGGGTCGAGCAGCTTTTCGGACGATCCTGGATGTTCTCGGACAGAGCACCATCGATACCGGAATCACTGTCACGAGCGAACAATTCACGACACCGACCGAGGTCGGGAACGCAGAAAGGGCCCCCGCCGGCTTTCGCCTGCGAAGACCCTTCGCACCGTCGGGACGCCCCGATATGAACCTACGGCTGCGCGCTGTGCGCGGCGTCGAGCTGGTGGTCCGACCAGATGTAGCTTTCGGGAAGCAGGCCGGTGATGGGGACGGTCCGGAGGCCGTCACTAGTGCCCACGATGACGTCGAGGGCCGGGAAGTAGTCGAGAAGGACCTGGCGGCAGCGGCCGCACGGAGGCACCACTCCGCGGTCGCGGTCTCCGACGGCGACGATGGTGTCCAGCTCGTAGGCGCCCTGCGCGGCCGCGGCACCGATGACGACCAGCTCTGCGCAGGGGCCGCCGGTGAAGTGGTAGGCATTCACCCCAGTGACGATCCGGCCGTCCCGGGCGCGGGCCGCCGCCATGGTGTGGTTGTCGCCCCGGCAGCGTGTGGCCGCGACGTGCGCCGCGGCCTCGATCAGTTCATGGTCGACGCGGTCGGTCTGTGGGGTCATCTTCTCTGCCTTCATGCGGTGTCATGCGGTGTCATACGACGTTGGCCCGGCTGACGATGGCGCGGAGCCGGCATCAGCATTGTGCAGGGCGAAGGCGTGCCCGTCCCCGCGGGCCCCGGGCTACCGGGTGAGGTCGAGGGCGGCCCGGATGATGCTGTCGGTGTCCATGCCGTGGTAGCGGTAGACGTCCTCCAGGGAGCCGGACTGCCCGAAGCGGGTCACGCCCAGGGTGCGTACCGGCACCTGGTGGATCGTGGCGAGGAACGCCAGGGTGTGCGGGTGGCCGTCCAGCACGGTGACCAGAGGGGTCGCACGGGCGCGGGGGAAGGCCTGGTCGAGGATCCAGTCGGCGGCCTCCGGGTCCTGTCCGGTACGGGAACCCTGCGCCCGGAAGAGCAGGTCGGGGCTGGTCACGCAGACGACGTCCGCGGCGACGCCCTGCGTCGCGAGCCGGTCCGCGGCGGTCAGGGCCTCGGTCACCATCGCGCCCATCGCCGCGATGGTGACCTCCGCGCCCGCGACGCGCCGCATTGGGTAGGCGCCGGCCACCACTTGCCGGCGGCGGCGCTCCCGGGCGGCGGGATCGGTGGGCACCGCGGCCAGCGACTGGTCGACGGACCGGGTGGACAGCCGCAGATACGCCGACTCGCCGTCCGAGCGGCCCAGCTGGGCCAGCGCCGCGAGCAGGGCCCACTCGACGTCGATGGCGAAGGCCGGTTCCCACGTCGTGCAACCGGGCTGTTCGAGGCCCACCGATGGCGTGGTGATCGACTGGTGGGCGCCGCCCTCCGGCGCCAGCGTCACCCCGGACGGCGTGCCGACCAGGATCGACTGGCCGCCGGCGTAGATGCCGAACGACCACGGTTCCAGGGCGCGCTGCACGAAGGGGTCGTAGAGCACGCCGATCGGCAGCAGCGGCCGGCCCCAGCGGCTCCAGGTGGCGCCCAGTTCGCCGAGCAGACCGACCAGGTTCGTCTCCGCGATACCCAGCTCGATGTGCTGGCCGGTCGGCTTCTCCCGCCAGTGCAGGATGGTCTCCGGGTCGTCCGCGAACCAGTCCGTGCGCTCGGCCACCGACCACACGCCGACCTTGTTCACCCAACCGCCCAGGTTGGTGGAGGAGCTGACGTCCGGGCTGACCGTCACCACCCGCGCGGCGGCCTCGGGCGCCTGCCGGGTCAGATCGAGCAGCGCCCGGCCGAGCGCCGCCTGGGTGGTGCCGGAGCCCGTGGGGGTGCGGCCGATGTCGGTGGGCAGCGCGGGCGGCGGCTGGAGCACCGGGGCGTCGCGACGCAGCCGCTCGGCCGTTTCTGCGCACAGCCCCGCCGCCGCGGAGCCGAGCGCGAAGTCCGCCCAGGGTCGGGCGGTATCGCAGCCCAACTGCTCGGCCAGCTGGTCCATCTGCTCCTGGGTGAGCAGTGAGGAGTGGTTCTGGGGGTGGCCCTGGACCGGGAGGCCGTAGCCCTTGACGGTGTACGCCAGGATCACCGTCGGCCGGGTGTCGTCGACCGCGGACAGAGCGGCGTCCAGCATGGCCAGGTCGTGGCCGCCGAGGTTCCGGACGGCCGTGACGAGCTCCTCGTCCGCCAGTTCTGCGAGGAGTTCGGCGATCCCGGCCGCACCCGGTCCCGTACCGGGCAGGCGGCTGCGCAGCTCCAGTGCGGAACAGCGCAGCAGCCGCTGGTACTCGGCGTTCGTCATCGCGTCCAGACGGGCGCGCAGCGCGTCGCCACCGGGCCGGGCGAACAGCTCCTCCAGCGCTCGTCCGTACTTGACCTCCAGGACCTGCCAGCCGGCCGCCGCGAACATCCCGCGCAGTCGGTCCGCGGTGGCCAGCGGCACGACGCGGTCCAGCGACTGGCGGTTGAGATCGACGATCTACACCAGCTCACCGAGTCCGGCCACCGCCGGGTCGAGTACCGCCTCCCACACCGCGCCCTCGTCCAACTCGGCGTCGCCCACCAGCGCGTACTGCCGACCGGCGAATCCGCCGTCGGCCGCGGTCACCCCGCTCTCCGCTTCCGGCCTGGCCGCGTCGCCCGGACCCGTGCGGGTCCCGGCATCCGCGCCGTCCCGGACGTAGCGGCGGGCCAGCGCGCCCCAGATCGTCGCGGTCGCGCCGATGCCCACCGATCCGGTGGAGTAGTCGACCGGGTCGGGGTCCTTGGACCGGCTCGGGTAGCTCTGCAGGCCGCCCAGTTCCCGCAGCGTCGGCAGATACGCCTCCGGCAGCTCGCCGAGCAGGTAGTTGATGGCGTGCAGCACCGGCGAGGCGTGCGGCTTCACCGACACCTGGTCCTGCGGGCGCAGATGGCGGAACCACAGCGAGGTCATGATCGACACCATGGAGGCGCACGACGCCTGGTGGCCGCCGACCTTGAGTCCGGACGGGTTGGGACGCACCCGGTTCGCGTGGTGCACGATCGAGCTGGACAGCCAGAGCAGGCGGTCCTCCACCTCGCCCAGCACGCCGTAGGGGTCCGATCCGCTGGATTCGGCACGGTCCCCGAGTGGAGCGGCTGTGGTCATGGCGGGAGGTCCTCCTGGGGTTCTGCCGGGGTTCTGCCGGGGTTCTGCAGGTCTTCGCCGGTCGGTGGCGTACGGCACGACGGTATGTGTTCGCTGCCGACCAGGAGACCAGCAGGCAACCCGGCACACAAGTCGGGGCCGCACCGGGCAGAGGTCGAGCTGACGGGCGCGCGGCGCCGGATCGGACCGCCGTCCTGATCCGGCGCCGCCCGGCCGTGGCGTGGTGTCAGGCCGCGTGGCGGTGGTGGTTGAGAGTTGCGCGGGCGTGGCGCTCGATCAGGACCGGCCGGCAGGCGGCGTGGCCTGCTACGCGACGTGCCCCGTGTGGATGATCGAGATGCGGCCCAGGTTGCACTCCCCCGCGCCGCCACCGGCCGCACGGTGGGTTTGCGCCCGCAGCGCGACGCTGGCCAAGGTGATCAACAGGTCCGCGTCCCTGTCGCCCCCCAGCACCACGGTCACCCACCCCGAACCCGGAAGCAGGCGCAGCGCGGTGGAGTGCCCCAGTTCCTCGTGCAGGCGCTCGATCGCCGGTCGGCCCAGGTACAGGTCGGCCTGTCGCTCGGAATGGAAGTGGACGATCTCCGCCCCGTCGGCCAGCACAGCCGTCCCCGTACCGCACCGGGCCGGGGCCGCGGACAGGCCCGGCCACGTCATCAGGTCTTCCATAGCGCGACGCGCAGATGCCATGCCCACATGATCGACCGTTTGCCCCCGGTGCCGCTACCCCGCCCTCGTAACATCCTGTGGTCCCGGCTGTTCGTGGACGCGCGCGGCGAGGACCGCGATGTCGTCGTCGGGCGTAGTGGGTGCGACCGTGGTCAGAACATGGTCCAGCAGGTCCTCCAGGGACTCGCCCGGGCGCGGGCGGCGCAGGCGGGTGAGTCGGGCAAGGGAGGCGTCGATGTCCTCGGTGCGCCGCTCGACCAGACCGTCGGTGTAGAGCAGCAGCATCTGCTCGGGGTCCAGTGAGTGGACCACCGCCTGGTACTCGCCCAGACCCGTTCCCAGCGGTGGCCCGGTGGGAACGGCCAGCAGTTCCGCCGGCCCGTCCGGGCGGAGCAGAGTGGGCGGCGGGTGCCCGGCGCTGGCGAAGGTGCACCGATGACGTGCCGGTTCCACCAGGGCGAGCAGACAGGTGGCGGGGCGGGTGGCGTCGCTCTGCGAGGTCAAGTGGTCCAGTTGCCGCAGGATACGGTGCGGCGGCAGGTCGGTGGCCGCTACGTAGCGCAGCAGCATGCGGTAGGCATTCATGTCGACGGCCGTCTCCACCCCGTGGCCCATGACGTCGCCGATGACCAGCAGGGTGCGGCCGAAGGACAGGCGGATGGTCTCGAACCAGTCGCCGCCCACCATCGCGGACGTACCGCAGGGCAGATACCGGGAGGCCAGCTCCAGATTCGCGTGCGGGCTGCCCGGGTCGGCCAGCAGCGCCCCCTGCAACTCCATCGTCAGGTCCTGCGCCACGGCGTAGCGCCGAGCGTTGTCCATGCTCCGGGCCGCCCGGTCCGCGACCGCTTGCACAGTGGCGGCGTCGTCGTCGAAGGCGGCACTGGGTGGGGATCTGAGCAGCGACAGGACACCGATGAGCCGGCCGCCGGCCCGCAGCGGGACGACGAGCACCGACGCGGCACCGACGCCGCCCCCGAGCTCGCAGGACCAGTCCTCGCCGGCGCCGGCTCCCTGTCCGCCGGTCCTGTCGTGGCTCAGGAAGGCCTGGCCGCTCTCCAGGCACTGCGCGGTCGGGCACCTGGGCAGATGACGCACCCACTCCGCGGCCGGCGCAAGGGTCTCCATGCCGTGACGCAGTCCCGGAACCGCCTCCAGGGCGGTGCGCCGCACCCGCAGCGGGCCGGCCCCGACGGTCAGCCCGGCCGGAAGCGCCTCTGGGGGCAGGATCTCGACACTCGCCAGGTCCGCGAAGCGCGGGACCGCGAACCGCGCCAGTTCCGCGCAGGTGACGTCCAGGTCCAGGCTGGTCCCGATCTGCTCCGTGGCCTCGTCCAGCAGCGCCAGCCGCGCCCGGTCGGCCAGCAGTGCACGCAGGGCATCGGCGTTGTCGAAGGCCGACGCAAGCACCGTCTCACCTTCGCCCGGGCCGGTGCCCGCTGCTGTGGAACGCACCCTCGCCTCCCTGGTCCGGCCCCCGTCCCGGAAGAGCAATCATCGGTTCCCCGGACGCCGTGCGCACCCAGGCACCCTGTGAGGTAGCCGACACCCGGCAACCCTATGCCGTCACACACGCAACACAGCCCCCAGGGGACCCACGATCGGCGGGTCGAGGTCCGGCGCGCACCACTGCGAAAGCCGCCCGCCGTGCCTACGCTGGTGCAGGTCTCCAGCGATGGCTTCGCCGAGTCGGATCGCTCACCGTCCGAAGTACCGGGAAGCCCGTGAAAGAAATCCGTGCGGCGGTGTCGGATCGGGGCGGAGCTGTTCGTAGTAAGGGTGAGCGGTCGCCCGGGAGGGGCGTCGCCGAAGCGCAGGAGATGGTGCGAGATGCAGTATCTGGTTTCCGTGATCACCGACACGACCGACAACCTCGCCACCCCGGACGAGGACGCTGCGATCGACGTGTTCAACGAGCGCCTCCAGGCCGACGGTCACTGGGTCTTCGCCGGCGGCCTCGGCGGGCCCGACACGGCCACGGTGATCGACAACCGCGGAGCGGAGGCGTTGTTCACCGACGGGCCCTTCGTCGAGTCGAAGGAGTTCCTGATCGGCTTCTGGATCATCGAAGCGCCCGACCTCGACGTGGCGCTCAAGCTGGCGGCCGAGGGGTCGAAGGCCTGCAACCGGAAGACCGAGGTGCGGCCGTTCCTGTGAGCGTGACCGACGTCCGGGAGGCGATCAGCCGGGCCCACCACGAGGAGTGGGCCCGGGTGGTCGCCGCCCTGACCGGACGATTCGGCGACCTCGACATCGCCGAGGAGGCGGCGGCCGAGGCGTTCGCGACCGCCGTCGAGCGGTGGCCGGCCGACGGCGTGCCGCCCAACCCCGGCGCCTGGCTGACCACCACCGCCCGCCGCAAGGCCATCGACCGGGTCCGGCGCGAGAACAAGCGCGTCGACAAGCAGAAGGAGGCTCAGCTGATGTACGACGACCCGCCCGAGCCTCCCGGCCTCATCGACGACGAGCGGCTACGGCTGATCTTCACCTGCTGTCACCCGGCGCTTGCGATGGAGACTCGGGTGGCGCTGACACTGCGCATGGTCGGCGGTCTGACCGCGACCGAGATCGCCCGTGCCTTCCTGGTGCAGGAGACCGCCATGGGCCAGCGGATCACCCGTGCGAAGGCCAAGATCAAGGCGGCTCGCATCCCCTACCGGGTGCCGTCCGCGGCGGACCTCCCGGCACGCGTGTCCGGCGTACTGGCCGTTCTCTACCTCGTCTTCAACGAGGGCTACCTGGCGACCGGCCCCGACACCGACCCCGTACGTCACGACCTGACCGCCGAGGCGATCCGGCTCACCCGCCTGATCCGTGCCCTCATGCCGCAGGACGGTGAGGTGGCCGGGCTGCTGGCGCTGATGCTTCTGATCGAGGCCCGCCGTACCGCCCGGGTCTCGGGAAGCGGCGAACTCATCGCCCTCGATGAGCAGGACCGTGGGGCCTGGGACGCGGCGCTGATCACCGAGGGCCACCGGCTGGTACGCGAGCGCCTGGCGACCGGTGCGGCTCCGGGCCGCTACCAGATCCTCGCGGCGATCAACGCCGTGCACACCTCCGCCCGCGGCGTACGCGACACCGACTGGTCGCAGGTCGTCGCCCTCTACGACCAGCTCGTCCGCCTCGACCCCTCGCCGATCGTCGCCCTCAACCGGGCCATCGCGGTCGCCGAGCTCGACGGCCCGCAGGTGGCGCTGGCGGCCGTCGACCGTCTCGAGGACAAGCTGGCGGGCTATCACGCCTACCACGCGACGCGCGCCGACCTGCTGCGCCGGCTGGGCTACGGTCAGCAGTCACGCGCGGCCTACGACAAGGCCATCGATCTGGCGGGCAACACCGCCGAGATCACCTATCTGACGCGCCGCCGCGACCAGCTGGGGTAGCGACGCTTCCGGCGTGACCGTCGGGTGACGAGCCAGTGGGCCACGTCGCTCCTGCCCGGGCTGTACGACTTCCACGGCTGGAGCAGCAGCAGCACGTCACCGCCTGTCGGAAGTCGCGGTCAGGCGGGCTGCCACAGCTCGACCCGGTTGCCCTCAGGATCGGTGACCCAGCCGAATCGGCCGACACCCGCCATGTCCTGCGTCTCCGGAGCCACGTCCGCTCCCTTGGCGCGCAACTGAGCGAGCATCGCATCGAGGTCGCCGACCCGGAAGTTGAGCATGCTCTGCTGGGCGCGGGACCCGAAGTAGTCGGTCTCGGACTCGAAGGTCGCGAACACCGTCGGCCCGGCTCCCGGACGCCACAGGCCGTTCTCATCTGCGTCCAGGCCCAGGCAGTCGCGATACCAGGCGCCCAGAGCCGCCGGATCCGCTGCCCGCAGGAAATATCCACCGATTCCCAGCACACGTTCCATGCCGCCATCCTGCCAGGACGGCGATCGCGCGTGGTGGCACCTTGCCGGGTTGCTCGCAACAACGCGGATCCCCGGCTTGCACGGCGGGAGCGCGCGAGTTCGTGAGCGAACACCGCACTCACGGCAGCACTCTGATCAGGCTTCACCCGATCGCAGTAGCTCCGATGCTTCTGTCGCCGAGAGGGAGTGGCCCCATCGCCGAGCGTCCGAAGTTCGCGGAACTGCTGCGCCGGCACCGGCGCGCGGCCGCCGTACGCACTGGCTGATCTCGGCCGGTGTCTGGGTCGCTGGGCCGCCGCGGCGAAAACGTCTCCCGTCCGGCCACGGTGGCCGCCGTCATCACCCAGGCAGCCGAGGGCCTCAACGGCTGGTCCTGACGGCCGCGGGCGCTCGCCCCATCCGTCCACCGTCTCGACCTCGGCGCGGGTGACAGCGACATCGACAGCCCCGGTGGCGGCGAGTGGATGACCGATGACCTCCTGGACTGGCTGGCCTCCGGGGCCGGCTCACCATCTGCCTGAGCGCCATGATGCGGTCCCTTTCTCGGCGAACCCGGTCGGGTGGGATCTGGTTCGGGGTACGTGCGACCCAGGCGGCGGCTGTGCGTCCTGCGGAGACTGCGTCAGCCGCGCCGTGGCCACCGGTGGGTGGTCCCTCGAGCGCGTGTGCTCAGGCCCAGTGCCACTCCACCTGCGTCGGCGCCGGCCGGTCGTCGCTCATCGTCTCTCCCGTCCTCACGAGGCGGCCTGGCCCGGCGGGTTGACCGCGGGGATCCAGCCGACCAGGCGCCCACCGGTGTAGATGAAGCCGGCGCCGATGCCGAACGCGCCGTTCACGCCGCCCCAGACGAACCACAGCGACGAGATGCCCCCGAGGCCGGCCGCCTTGGTGATGGCCGACAGGTCGAGGGGCCCCTTGATACCGCCGAGGATGCTCGCGAAGTCCTTTCCGAACTTCGCCGGATCGCTCAGCAGGGTGCCCCACATCTTGCCGGCGCCCTGGAGCCCGGCCCAGTTCGATGCCCAGAACCCGATCTCGGGGGTGGTGGCGCCGAATTTGCCCAGCAGCCAGTTGGTGGCCGGATTGTTGAACCACTTCGACGTGTTCTGCCAGTCGGCGGCCACGTTCGGCGGCGGTGCCCCGGCCGGTTGGGAGCCCGGGGCAGGGCGACCCGGCACGTTTCCCGGCCTGTTGTTCGGCCCGAACGGCCGGGAGAAGTTCGGGACACCTCCGCCGGGACGCGGGTTGCCCGCCCCGAACGGCCTGGAGAAGTTCGGAATGGAGCCGGCGGGCGGCCGCAACGGCACCAGTTGGATGCCGCCGGCTCCGCCCGGCCGGTTCGCGAGGGCGGCGGCCTTGGCGATACTGGAAATCCCCTTGCCCACCACCGCGACGATGGCGCCCAGACCGGCCAGGCCGAGCCCGACCGCCCCGAGCACGACGTCCAGGACGCTGCCCTTGCCGTCGACGTACAGCACGATGTTGGCGATCAGCGTGACGGCACCGGCGACCACCCCGGCGATGACGATGACGTTCACACCGGGGATGAGGATCGCGAGGACGCCCAGGATCATGCCGATGATGGCGAAGATCTGGCTGATCTTGGCCATGACGGCATCGAGCTTGTCCTTGTAGGAGTCGGTCAGCCCATCGGTGTACCTTCTGGCGCTGACCGCGTCGCCGAAGCGCTTGCCGGCCACGTTGAGAGCGTCCACGGCGTTGTTGAGCCGCGTCTTCGCCGCTGCCATCTTCGAGTCCGCCTCGGAGTTGGCCTTCTCCTTGTCGGTGCCCTTCTGCTGTTCCTCGGGGGTGATGGTGCCGTCCGGACTCTTCGTCGGATCCGGTAGGCCCTTCGCCTTGGTCTGGGAGCCCTGGGCCTCGTCGGCGTCCTGAAGCGCGCCGGCGGTCTCGCTGAGCCCCCGGTCCAGATCCGGCTCATACTTGCCGATCTCGTTGGCGACATCGTGGTAGCGCACCGCGGCCTTGCCGAGGCTGTCCTTGAGGGTGCCGGCCTCGGACTTCAGCCCCTCGACGTACTGGCCGGCGAGGCTGTCACTGTCGCTGTCCACGATCTGCCCGAGCTTGGCGGTCGCGTCATCGATGGTCGTGGCGATGTGGCTGTAACGCTTCTGCGCCGCGCTCACCACGTCGGGGTCGGCGTAGGCGGGGTCCGAGTCCAGGTCCAGCGACGACCAGTCGAGATTTCTGATTGCCATGCGGTTCTCCTTGAGCGACTCGTCAACCGTTCTGGAACGTGTCCATCAGCTGTTGTTCCCCCTGCGACCACGCATCGTCGATCTTGGTCACCTTGTCGCGGAGGGATTTCATGTCCTTGACCATCGCGTCGCGGTGGACGGTCCAGTTGTCCGCGAAGTCGCCCATCGACAGATTGGCGTTGTGCTGACCCCAGAGCCCCTTGTCGTCGTTCTGGAAGTCCAACGCCCCCTCGAACTGGCTGATCAGTTCGTTGAGATCGCTGACCAGGTCCTTCAGGTCCTTCACCACCAGGTCTGCCATCACTGCTCCCGCGTGTCGTGGGTGGGTCCGCCGGGCCGGGCCGGCGCTGCCGAAGGGATCTGGGTGGTCAGCAGGCTGCCGCTGCCCAGGTGGACCAGTGCCGCGCCCGGCACGACCCTGGCGGCGATCTGAGAACGCGTCAGCCGGACGCCGACCAGGTCGCCGTCGCCCATGCCGGGAGGGGACAGCAGCGCGCCGCGCCGGTTCTTCTTGACCTCCGCCTGCCAGCCGGAGAAGCCCGCCGCTACCGAGGCGACGTTCCCGCCGAGGATCACGCCCCGGTTGCTCCCCGAAGCCTTGCGGACGAACGCCTTCAGCCAGTCCCGGCAGCGCAGGTCGCGCCATGCCTCGGCATCGTCGACCAGGAGCACCACCGGACCGTCACCGGGGTCCAGCAGTTCGGAGAACTCCCGCTCCGCCGGCTCCTCGCCGGTGATGACACCCCGCACCCCGGGCCGGCCCTCGAAGCCGCGCAGCGGGGAGTTCATGGGGGCACCGATGACGATCTCGGTGCCACCGCGCAGCAGCGACTCCGCCATGACGGCGAGTGCCGTGCTGCGCCCGGACCGGGACGGTCCGGCGACCAGGAAGGTCGGCTGATCACCCAGCAGGTCGGCCCCGACCGGCTCGAGGTCGTCGCCGCCGACCCCCACCAGTGCCCACATGGGGGCCGGGGTCCCGACCGCCTCCCACGCCTGCTCGAACGTGAGGTCCGTGGGCAGCACCGCGATCCGGTTCGGCCGCGCCGACTTCTCGACCCCCGCTTCCCGCTCGACGAGCCGGGCGGCCAGCGCATGCACCGCGGCCACCTGCGCCGGACCCGCCGGGTCGGCCGCCACCAGCGCGACCTGGGTCTCGATCGCGCTGCCCGCGCGGTAACCACGGCCCGGTGGCAGGTTCTCCGGGATCTTCCGCGGGTTCAGCCCGGCCAGGCTGGCGTCGCTGCGGTCCGACAGCCGCAGCACCAGCTTGTCCTCGCACAGCGAACTCATCCGGCCGGTCAGCAACATGCGGTCACCGGCGATGACCACGTGCACCCCGGCGCTGGCGCCCTCGCGGTGCAGGGTCTGGATCAGTTCGGTCAGCGCCCCGGCGTCGTACTCGTTGAGGGTTCCCATGAACCCTTCCCAGCGGTCGAGCAACAGCACGATATGGGGCAACCGCTCGGACTCCTGGGCGGCCGCCCGCTGCTCCGACACATCGGCGAAGCCTCCCTCACCGAGCAGTCGCTGACGGTTCCGCACCTCGGCGTCCAGGCGTTGCAGCAGCCGGACGGCCCGGTCGGTCTCCGAGCGCTGCACCACCGCGCCACAGTGCGGCAGCTTGGTGAGCGGAAGCAGGGCTCCGTTGCCGCAGTCGAGCCCGTACAGGTGCAGGTCGGCGACGCTGGACGCACTGGCCGCCGCGGCCGCGAAGGTCCGCAGCGCCGCGGAGCGCCCGGAGCGCGGGCCTCCGATGATGTGCAGGTGCCCGAAGGTGGCCAGGTCCACCGTCACGGGTTCCTGGCGCTGCTGCGTCGGCAGGTCCTGTACCGCCCAGGAGAAGGACGGATCCTCCCGGGTACCGCGGACCGGATCCGCCGCCAGCTCGACCACCGGCGACAGCGGCAGCGGCGGCGGCAGCCACGGCCGGCGCTGCGGGGCGATGCCCACCATGTCGTTGGCCTGTCTGATCGCTGTCACCAGGACTGACAGGTCGGTCAGTTCGTTGGTCTCGGCCGTGCTGTGCGGGCGCTGCGGCGCGGGCAGGCCGAGGTCCAGCCACGAGACCGGCTGCAGGAACGGGACGGCCACGACCGCTGTCCGGTCGGCCGGCGGGCGGCGGCCCCCACCCGGCCGGTCTGGAACGGGATCAGCGAGCTGTGCCCGAGCCGGGCGTAGCCCCGCCCCGGAGTCGACGCCGGGATGCTCGCGGCTTCCCGGGCATCGATGACATCGGTGCTCTCTCCGGAATCGGTCACCCGCAGCGCGACCCGCAGGTTGGTGTTGGCGCGGATTTCCGCCGACACCACACCGGACGGGCGTTGGGTCGCCAGGATCAGATGGATGCCCAGCGAACGGCCGCGCTGGGCGACGTTGACCAGGCCGGTGACGAAGTCGGGCAGCTCGCGCGCCATGGAGGCGAACTCGTCGATGACGATGAGCAGGCGTGGTATGGGAGCCAGTTCGGGCCGTCGGCTGGCGTAGTCGAGGTAGTCCTCCAGGTCTTTCGCGCCCGCGGCCGCGAGCCGGTGCTCGCGATGGGTCAACTCGGCGCTCAGCGAGGCCAGGGCCCGCTCGACGAGATGCGTGTCCAGGTCCGTCACCAGGCCGACGGTGTGGGGCAGTTGGACGCAGTCCTTGAACGCGGCACCGCCCTTGTAGTCGACCAGGACGAAGGTCATGGCGTCCGGGCGGTTGGCCACGGCCAGCGACGCCACCAGGGTCTGCAGGAACTCCGACTTGCCCGAACCGGTCGTGCCCGCCACCAGGCCGTGCGGGCCGTGGTTGACCAGGTCGAGCGCGAACGGGCCGCTGAGCGAATAGCCGACCACAGCCTTGGTGGTACGGCCCGAGGCACGCCAGCGGGCAGCGATCGAGGCACCGGTCGGCTCCTCCAGTCCGAGGACCTCCAGCAGGCGCGCGGCGGCCGGCAGCGCGGCCTCGCCCTGGTTGTCGCTGACATCGCGCAGGGGCGCCAGCCGGCACCCGGTCGCCGCGTACCAGCTGTCCGCCACCTCGTCCGCGAGGATGTCGTCGATCTGTGCCGCGCGCTGCTGCCGTAGGGTGGCCGGCCGCGCGGCGCCCCCGACCAGGACGGTCGCGCACTCCTCAGGCAGGGTGCGTTCGTCGGCGTCCACACAGATGCTGTAGACGCCGACCGCGGGTCCTTCCTGCAGGATCGTCACCATTCCGGGCAACGCCCGCAGTCGTCGGGCACCGTCCAGCACCACGACGACGTCCGGGTCGGCGAGCACCGCCCCGAAGCCGGCGTTGAGACGCGCCTGCTGACGTGCGTTGATGAGCTCGGTCAGCTCGGCGACCCGGCGGCCGAGCGTCTCGGCGTCGGCACCCAGCAGAGCCAGCGCCTGCTGCCCCAGCATCGGCCGGGTGTGCGGCAGCCAAGCCGCCCACTCCCATAGCGACTCCCCCGCCGGGTCGGTCAGGATGTACAGCTGCACGTCGCGAGGACTCTGCAGCACGGCCAGTTGACCGACCAGCCAGCGCGCGGTACGACGCGGCCAGTCGCCGAGCCCCGCGACACCGACGACACCCGTCTGCGCGATGGAGAAGGCCGCGGGGACGTCCCGCACCGCCCGGACTTCCCGTTGGCGGTGCGTGCCGTCGCCCCCCTCGACAGAGATCTTGGTGGGCAGGTCGGCGATGCCGACCCGGACCAGCAGGTGGTCAGGATCGGTGCGGCGGCGTTCCCAGAGCCGGGCCCGCGGACCGGTCGCGATGACGAGCAACTCGGCCGGGTCCGGGCTGGCGGCGCGGTAGTCCAAGCGTTCCTGCTCCAGCGCCGCCGTGATCTCGGCTTCGGTGGCCTCGAGCTGGGCCTGGTGTTCGGCCAGCTGACGCCGGTTGCTGATCCGGCCCTGACGCCGCCCGGTGAACCAGTTCCCGAGGACCATGACCGGCGACATCGCCGCCATCATCAGGAACAACGGGTTGTCCATCATCACCGCGAACGCGCCGCCGAAGACGGCGGGCAGCGCTGCCGCCAGCCAGGGCAGTGCGCTCGGTGCCGACGGCTTGGGCCGGTTCGGGAGGCGGAACGCGGTGCGCTGCTCGAAGGGAAGCAGCCGAGGGGGACGGTTGTAGTCCAGGTACTCACCCTCTGGCGAGGGTTCGACGACGGCATCCGGGCTCAGCAGCGGATACGCCTCCAGGATGGTTTTCCCGACCAGGAGTTGGGACGTCTCCCGCCAGGCGACCTCGTGGTCGGGCAGCGGGGTGCGGTCGAGCAGGGCGGAGGACGTGCCCGCGCGCACGTGCACCGAGGCGTCGAGGGACACCCGGACGACGGCGACCACCGCCGGCTGGTCACTGCCCATGATGATGCGGCAACCGGCACCGGATCCGATGCGGTGCTCGCCCGCGTCGAGGTACCAGACCCGCCCGGCGTCGGCGCCCGCCACGGCCCTGACCGTGGCCAGACCGGTGTCCGGGCCCGCGACGGGGCCGGGCGTGCCGAGCCACAGGACGGTGCCGTCGTGGATCCCGCTGTCCGCCAGGGGCGTGGAGAGGTCGAGCGGCTGATCGGCGAGATAGACCGCCGTCACACCCGGATCGCCGGACGGCGGGGTCTGCGACGCATCAAGGCTGTCCAGCAGGTTCTTGACGACGTCGCGGAGGACGGTGGTGGGATCGGCATCCACGACCACGTCGGCCGACCAGTCCGGTAGCCGGGCAATGGTGATCATCATGGGCATGGTTCCCCACCCTCATCAGTCCGGGCGCCCGAGCCGAGGGAGCGGCCGGCGCGGGGCGCACGTACGGCGCCGGCCGCTCTGGGCCGGCTACTTCTGGTTGAGGGAACCGGAGAGCTGGGTGTCCATGTCACGCAGCGCGTCCACGGCCTTGTCGAGCCACACCGACAGCTGGTCCAGGGTCTCCATGGCCTGATTGGCCGAGGTGACGAACTCGGTGTGCACTTCGTCGAACTTTCCCGATGCCTGCTCGGTGACGAAGCCGCTGGCCGTCAGGCCGTCGACGATGCTCTTGCACTGCGTGAGTTTGTCGTCGATATCGGCCTTGTTGGTGCGCATCGTGTTCGCGGTGTCCGACATCTCCTGGTAGGTGACGTTCAGATTCGCCATGGTGTGTCCCTTCTGGTGTCGCCGAGCGTCTCGGTACGCACCGACTCGTTCGGCACGGACGCTGCCGATGCTAGGAACGGACCCAGTGGCGGTCCAGAACACCGGCTGGAGGCTTGGGCCCAAGGGCCCAAGCCCTCCCCCTGCCCGGCGTTGACACTTCCCTGGCGGGAAGGCCAACGTTCGGGGCACGACGAAAACCCCGTGCGCTCCGCTCGTGGTGGGGCAGCTCCTGACGACGCGGCCAGCCGCGCCTGGCGGGGTGCGCGCCCGACACGACCAGCCGCCCACAACCGAGGGGCCACAGGTGACACTGCCGAGCCGATCCGCTGATCGCGTTCCTCGCCGCGGCGACTGGCGTGCCCGGCTGCGCAGGTCGCGAAGGACCGAGGCACGATCGGGGCCGGCCCGGGGCGCCGATCACGGCCTGTGGACCGTGGACCGGGTCGTACGCGTCCTGGCCACCGCCTGCGACCGCGAGAACCGCGGTGTTCCCGTGGCCCATGTGGTCGTCGTCGGACCCGACACCGTCTGGCTTCGCCTCAAGACCCCCGACGAGCGTCCCCCCGTCGGGTGGACCGCCGATCACGGCGGCCGGACCTGGCATGCGCGGCTGCGCATGCTGCAGAGCGCGAGTGTGGCGGAGTCACTGCCGGACCCGTACCCGAAGCTGGTCTCGCTCGGCGACACCGCCTCGGGCTTCGCGCTGCTGAACCTCAGTCAGGTCGGCGGCATCATCAGCCTGGAGGGCGACGCCCGGCAGGCAAGGGCCCTGGCCGAGGCGTGGACCCGCGAGCTCACCACGAGCCCGTGGTCACAGGGTGTGCAGGTGGTCCGGATCGGGTTCAGACCAGGGGCCGCGGAGCGGTTCGGATCGGCCGAGTCACCGACCCAGGCCCTGACCGACGGCGATGCCGCGCTGGACGACGTGAGCGGCGGGGTGGCACTGCTGGTCGGTCTGCCCGGCGGCCGTGACCGCCAACGCGAACGCATCACCAAGCTGGCGGACGATCCGGACGGACGCTGGTCGGTGGTCGTCGTCGGCCGGGTCGACCAGCCGCGGTGGCGCTTCACCATCGACGCGAACGGTGTCGTGGACACCGGCCTCCTGGACGAGCCCGTGGCACGCCGGCTGCATCCGTCATCGGACGCGCCCGCCCATGAGGAGGCGGGTGCCGATCCTGCCGGCCACCCCGTCGGCGGGGCCGCACCCGAGAACCGCCGGAGAGGAGGGCCGTTCACCCGCCGCTGGGTGATCGTGGCGACCGCGGTCGGCGCCTGCCTGATGGGCACTGCCCTCGTTCTCACGCTGAAGGACTCCTCATCGTCCTCCGCACCCGGGGCCAAGGCCCCCGGCACCCAGGGGGCTCCCCAGGACGCCGCCACTTCGAAGCCGACGGCGAGCACTCCCCCCGCGAGCGGGGGAACCACCAACGGGGGCAATGCCGGAACGGCGACCGCGCTGGTGAACCCCGGCACCGGCAAGTGCCTCAGCGGATCGAAGGCCTCGGACGGCACACCGCTGATCCTGGCGGCGTGCGACGGCAGCGCGAACCAGAAGTGGGACCCCTCGAACGGCACGGTCCGGACGAAAGGCCTCTGCATGGACGCCGCCTGGGGTGCCACCGCCCCCGGCACGGTGGTGCAGCTCGCGAACTGCAGCGGCAATCCGGCGCAGCGGTTCTCCGTCCGCGCCGGCAACAGCACCGTCTACTCCGAGCAGGCCAAACTGTGCGTGGGCACGGTGAACGGCGGCACGGCGATCCAGCTGCTTCCCTGCGGCCACAACAAGGCTGAGGCGGTCTTCAAACGAGGCTGAACGCCGAACTGGCGCAGGTGGTAGCCGGCGGCGAGCCCTGGCTGGGCCGCCGCCGATCACTGCACCCGCGCGGCGTGGGTCATTCGGCTCCCGCTGCGGCGGTGGCTGCCGCAGCAGCGGTGCCGGTCCGGCCGAAGACGAGCGCGACCAGGGCCAGGCCCACAACGGCGCCGGCGAGTTGGGCGCCGATGAAGCCGGGCACCGAGCTCGGGGCGATCCCGGCGAAGGTGTCGGTGAAAGCCCGGCCGATCGTCACCGCCGGATTGGCGAACGACGTCGACGAGGTGAACCAGTAGGCGGCACCGATGTACGAGGCGACGGCGA
Source organism: Streptomyces sp. So13.3 (assembly GCF_005860785.2). Classification (NCBI taxonomy): domain Bacteria; kingdom Bacillati; phylum Actinomycetota; class Actinomycetes; order Kitasatosporales; family Streptomycetaceae; genus Streptomyces; species Streptomyces sp. So13.3. The sequence continues at coordinate 561,630 of NZ_CP048835.1, forward strand.
CCGGTGCGAAGCGCAGTCGGCCGGTGCGGGCCAGGCCGAAGATCAGCAGGACGAGTCCGGCGGTGGCGACGACCTCGCCCAGCAGCAGGTGTCCGGTCGAGCGGTCGTGCGTGGACCACTTCACGAGCGGTTCGCCGAACATCGCGTCCGCCAGGACCGCGCCGCCGATCGCCCCGACCACTTGCGCGGGGAGGTACACGGCAACCTCGCGGCCGGTCACGCCTGCGCCGCCGCGCCGTGCGTTCCACCACTCGGCGAGGGTGACGGCGGGGTTGAAGTGGGCACCGGAGACCGGGCCTAGCAGCAGGACCAGGATGCCGAGGCCGAAGACCGTGGCAGTGGAGTTGGCCAGCAGTTGCAGGCCCACATCCTTGCTGAGCCGGGTTGCCTGGATGCCGGAGCCGACGACCACAGCCACGAGGGCGGCGGTGCCGACCAGTTCCGCTGCCGCCCGGTGGGCCAGCGGGACGCGGGGCGGGGTGGCGCCCGGGGCAGGCTGGGGGCCGGTCTCAGGTATGGGCGGCGATTCCGCCGTGGTCGCGGCGCCGGCCTCGGTGGCACTCAACGGGACTCCTCAATGCAGGTACGGAGATCAGGGGCAGGAACGCTTGAGGTTGCCCTCGGCGGTGGCGCGAGCGGTGGCGGCGAGCTCGGTGAAGGACCCGGCCAGGGCTTCCATGACGTCCGGCCGCAGCTTGTAGTACGTGAATCGGCCGCAGGGTTCGGTATCGACCACGCCTGCCTCGCGCAGCACCCTGAGGTGGTTCGAGAGGTTGGTCTGTCTGGCCCCGGTCTCCTCCACCAGGTGCGTGGTGCACAAGGTCTCCCGGGCGAGAAGGGTCACGATCTGCAGCCTGAGCGGGTCGGCGAGAACCCGCATCAGGTCAGTGTCGACTGACGTCATCATCTGCTGATACTTTCACATCAGTGAGCGCTGATGCCAGCTCCCGCCCACGACGCTCGCCGACAGAAGGAACGAGAACACCGTGTCCGACAAGCCATCCGTCCTCTTCGTCTGCGTCCACAACGCCGGCCGCTCCCAGATGGCGGCCGCATGGCTCACCCACCTGGCCGGAGACCGCGTCGAGGTCCGCTCCGCCGGCTCCGCCCCCGGCGCCCAGGTGAATCCGGCGGCAGTGGAGGCGATGCGCGAGGTCGGCATCGACATCTCGGCGGAGATCCCCAAGGTACTGACGGTCGAGTCCGTCCAGGCGTCCGACGTCTGCATCACGATGGGCTGCGGCGACGTCTGCCCGGTCTTCCCCGGCAAGCGGTACCTGGACTGGAAGCTGGAGGACCCGGCCGGCCAGGGCGTCGAGGCCGTCCGCCCGATCCGCGATGAGATCAAGGCCCTCATCGAGAACCTGATCGCCGAGATCGCCCCGGAGCCCGCCGCATGAGCGCGGTCGGCCGGTTGGGTCCGCCGGTACGCGCTGTCGGAGCCGTTCGCTAAGGTCTGCGGCCATGACTGAGTTCACTGCGGAAACATGGCCGGAACCTCCCCTCGCCGGTACCGAGGCGGCAGCCGTCCTCGGCGCCCTCGAACGCCAGCGGGCCACGCTCGCCTGGAAGTGCTCCGGCCTGGACAGCGCCGGTCTGCAAGCCACGGTTGGCGCATCCACCGTCACTCTGGGCGGGCTGCTCAAACATCTGGCGCACGTGGAAGACAGCCACTTCGCCCGGCTGTGGCTCGGCTCCGCCGCCGGCGCCCCCTGGGACACCGTCGACTGGGACAGCGTCCCCGACTGGGACTACCGCTCGGCCGCCGAGGACACTCCCGAGCAACTGCGCACTCTCTGGCAGGAATCGGTCGCCCGCTCCCGTGCCACCGTTGACCAAGCACTCAGCGAGGGCGGACTGGATCAGCTCGGCGCCTATGTCACCCGCAGCGGCGAACACCCCAACCTCCGCCGCATCCTGCTGGACCTCATCGAGGAGTACGCCCGCCACGTCGGTCACGCCGACCTCATCCGCGAATCCGTCGACGGCCTGACGGGCGAGGATCCGCCGAGGTGATCAGGCCGCGTGCGCGGGCGTCCGCTTCCTGGGCGGTGTTCCGGCGGTCGTAACGCCCTCGGGACGGGGTCCGGAACCCGTCGCCGGGAGCGTGGGCGGTCAGTACGGTCGTGACCGGTGGGACGCGACGGGGACGGAGATCCTGATGGGTGCGGCGGACGGATCGCGGGATGTACGTGCGTGGCTGCGGGGTCTGGAGGTGTTCGCCGGCCCCCTCGCCACGTTCGACCCGGCATCGGCTCCGGCCGAGCCGGTCGCGCTCTTCCTGGAGTGGCTGACGGAGGCGATCGAGGCCCGGCTGCCCGGGCCTGACTCCCGCGGGACCCTGTTACGAAGTCGGCTTCGCGTAATCTCCGTAGCCGGTCCAGTCCAGCGCCACGCAGGGTTCGTCGCCGACCACCCAGGCGTCGTGTCCTGGTGCGATCTGGATGAAGTCGCCCGGACCCGCCTCGGCGCTCTCGCCGTCGTCCATGACGACCTTGATCCGGCCGCTCACCACGTACCCGGTATGGGCCGACTGGCAGCTGTCGGTGCCGGCCATCGGCTTGATGTGCTCGGACCAGCGCCAGCCAGGCTCAAAGACCGCCCGACCGACCGGTCCACCATCGGTTTCGAGCAGGTCCAGCCTGCCCTTGCCGTCCTCGAACGGTCTTGTCTCGTCAGCGGAGTCGAAACTCCGGAACACCAGTCCGGTCATGATCAACCACCTCAGCGGGAAATGGCCCCGAGTCCACCTCCAGCCTAGACCCGCCCCGGGTACGTGGCGATTCAGCCGATGAGCGGCGGAGCCCGACCACCGCCCGTCACGTACTTTCATTACGCCGGGGTCACGCCGCCCTCTCGCGTCATGAAGGTCCGACGTGGCCGCCCTTGCCGTAGAGAGCTGCCGGCTCGGTCGTGGGGCCGGTGGGCGGGATCATCAGGCCCGCTACCAGGGCCGCGAGCAGCAGGATGCCGGCCACCCACCAGAGGGTGGAGGTGTATCCGCTCATGGTCGCTTCGGCGAGCGGCTTCGACAGCGACGGTGGGAGCCCTCGCTGGCTGCTGGCGCGCCCGCTCCGGGCCAGCTCGTCAAGGCCTGGCGGGAGCCCGGACAGATCGTGCACCCGGGCGACGATGGCCGAGCCGAGGATGCTGCTGAACCCCACGACTCCGATCAAACCCCCGAACTGTTGAGCGGCGTTCACCGATGCCGAGGTCACACCGGAGTCCTGCGGGGTGGTGCCGGCCGTCGCGATGGCGAAGAGCGGCATCAAGGCCATGCCTGTGCCGAGACCGGTGAGGAGCATGCTCGGCAGCACCTGGGCGGAGTAGGTGCTGTCGAGCGTGAGGCGCGTCAGGAGCAGAACGCCGACGGCCACGAGTGCCAGGCCCGGCACCATCAAGGCGCGGGGTCCGACGCGGTGCAGCAGGCGGGCGGAGATCTGGGTGGACCCGATGACCATCGCGCCGACTGTGGGCAGGAAGGCGACGCCGGACCGGAACGGGTCGTAACCGAGGACATCCTGGAGATAAAAGGTCTCGGTCAGGAACAGCGCGACAAGTCCCATACTTGCCACGACCATGGTGAGGAAGGCGCCGAGGCGGGCTCGGTCCCTGAAGACGTAGGGCGGCAGGAACGGGGTCGACGCCTGGGTCTGCCACCCCACGAAGGCCGCGAGCAGCAGGACGCCACCCACCAGTAGGGCCGCGATCCGGGGGTCGGTCCAGCCCCATGTCCCGGCCTTGTTGAAGCCGAGGGTGAGGGCGAAGAGTCCGCCGGTGCCGAGCACCGCGCCGAGTAGGTCCAGGCGCACCGCAGTGCGGCCCGGACGCTCGTGCACCAGGGTGGCCGCGCCGATCCCGGCGACCACGGCGATCAGGACGTTGATGTACAGACCGAGGCGCCAGTCCAGTTTCGTGACCACCCAACCGCCCACGAGCAGTCCGATCGCCGAGCCGCCGCCGGCAATGACACCGAAGACCCCGAAGGCCCTGCCGCGCTCCTTCGGGTCGGTGAAGGAGGTGGCCAGCAGGGACAGCGCCGACGGCCACAGCAGAGCGGCGAAGACACCCTGCAGCGCCATGGCCCAGATGAGCATGTCGCCGCCCGCGGCCGCGCCGCCGAGCGCGGAGGCCACCGCGAAGCCGGCCAGACCGATGATCAGCGCCCGTTTACGGCCCATGAGATCCGCGATGCGCCCGCCGAGGAGGAGCAGACCCCCGAAGGCGAGGGGATGGGCGAGGTACAGCAGGCTCAGGTCGTCGTGAGGGATCTGCAGATCGGCCATGACGGCCGGCTCGATCATGTCCAGGTACGACCCATTGATCAGCACCAGCAACTGTGCCAGCGTGATCACCGCCAGGCCCCACCAGCGCCGGGGATGCGGGCCGTGGACGTCCGCCGGGACAGGGGGCGCGGGCCAGGAGCCGGGGTACGGCCCCGGTGGCGGGCCGAAGCCCGGAGCCGGACGGAAGTCCGCCGGGGCCGTCGGGGTGTACACGGGCATGGGGGGCAGCGGCTGGACGGGGACGACGGAAGCCGGGGCCGGCGGAGCGGTCCGCATCGCAGGGGCATAGTCCAGCAACTGAGCCGCATGTCGGCCGAGTTGGGCCAGCACGGGGCCAGGGAGCCATTCGCCGTTCCCGTCCGCCGCCGTGTGCGCCGCGATCTGCTGCAGTGCGGGCCGCTCGGCCGGGTTCTTGTGCAGACAGGCGCGTACGAGATCGACCAGCGATTCCGGTACACCGGTCAGGTCCGCTTCCTCCTCGGCGATCCGGAAGAGGTGGGCGTTGAGGCCGGTGTCCGTGGCGCCGAACAGGAGGCGCCCGGTGGCGGCGTAGACGAGCACGGCACCCAAGCAGAAGACGTCGCTGGCGGGGGTGAGTTCAAGGCCGCGTACCTGCTCCGGCGACATGAACCCCGGGGAGCCGATCAGCATGCCGGTGCGGGTGTGCAGGCTGTCCCCGGCGAGGCTGTCCATCGCCCGAGCGATGCCGAAGTCGATGACGCGGGGGCCGTCGACGGTGACGAGGACGTTGGACGGCTTCAGGTCGCGGTGGATCAGGCCCACCTCGTGAACAGCCTGCAGCGCGAGGGCGAGGCGGTTGGCGAGGGTGCGTACCGAATGCTCGGGCAGCGGTCCGAAGTCCTTGGCGACCACCGTCTGCAGGTCCGGCCCCGGGATGTACTGGGTCGCCACCCAGGGCACGGCGGCCTCGGTGTCGGCGTCGAGCACGTCCGCCGTCCAGGCCCCGCCCACCCGACGGGCCGCCGCTACCTCTCGCGCGAACCGCTTGCGGAATTCGGGGTGCTGAGCGTGCTCGGCCTGCACCACCTTCACGGCCACGGTCCGTCCGGCCTCCGAACGGCCCAGGTAGACCAGACCCATTCCGCCCGCGCCCAGGCGGGCGATCAGGCGGTACGGGCCCATATGGGTCGGGTCTTCGGTGATCAACTGGTCCACCGCAGCAAGATACTTGAGGAGCCAGGACCCCGGTGTCCGATTCTGGAGTCCGGTGCGGAAGTCCCTTATGCGGGGCGGTGTCGCGACTGCGGCCATCTGCGAGCAACCCGTCCCGCGTGCGGTTCACCCGCTCCGGCGCGTCCTGTCGGCCCTGGTCGGTAAGGTCCTATCGATCGAGCAGCTGGAGCCGCCACCCATGAGCGCACCCCCGACACCCGTACCCCTGACCCCTGGCTGGCCGCACTGCGGGCATGGTGCGGATCCGGCTCACGACCCCATTGGCTGCCGAGGCGTCCACACCCCTGGCAGTACCGCCTGCCTGGCTCACCTCGCCGACGCCGACCGCGCCGCCCACCTCGCCGGCCTGACGTCCGGCAGTGATGTGGACCTCCGCGGAACCCCGCTCACCCGGTCCCTCCTCAACCAGGTCCTCGACGCGGTGCGCGACCCCGCCACGGGGAACCCGCATTTCGGCTCCGCCTACTTCGCCGAGGCGACGTTCCGCGAGAACGTCCGGTTCAACGGGGCGCGGTTCACCGGACCCGCCTGGTTCCACGGTGCACGGTTCACCGGGCAAGCCCGCTTCCGCGAGGTCCAGTTCCACGACGCCGTCTGGTTCACCGAGGCGCAGTTCTCCAAGAGTGTCTGGTTCAGCGGGACACGGTTCATGAAGGACGCCTGGTTCGACGGGACGCGGTTCGTTGAGGACGCCGCGTTCGACATGGCGCAGTTCACCGAGGATGCCCACTTCGACAGAGCGGAGTTCAGCGGACCTGCTGGATTCCGCGAGACCCGGTTCAGCGAGAACGCCTGGTTCAGCGAGGCTGAATTCGCCGTTAATGCCTCGTTCGACACGGCCTGCTTCACCAAGGGCGCCCGGTTCCTCGATGCGCGGTTCAGCGGCGAAGCCGGTTTCGACGGGGTTCAGTTCAGTGGGGACGCCCAGTTCGATGGAGCGCAGTTCGCTGGGGACGCCCAGTTCCTTGCGACGCAGTTCACCGGGGAAGCCGGTTTCGACGGGGCGCAGTTCAGTGGGGACGCCCGGTTCTCCAGCGCGCGGTTTGCGGCAGCGTCGTCCTTCGGGCCGGTGCTCTGTGCCCGGACAGTCAATCTGAGCGGCGCGGTATTCGAGACGCCGGTGACCCTCGAAATCGCGGCGCGTCGAGTGGACTACGTACGGACCCGATGGGAGGCGACGATGACGATGCGGCTCCGCTACGCGGCAGTGGACCTCAGCCACGCGGTCCTGTCCGCCCCCGCCGCGGTCACCGCCCACCCGGCTCCCTTCGCCTACCGCGCGCCGAGCGGCGAGAGCCTGTTGGCCGGGGCAGCTCCCCAGGCCACGGTGCAATCGGTTCAGGGTGTCGATGCCGCGCACCTGGTCCTGACCGACACCGATCTGACCAAGTGCCTGTTCTCCGGGGCCTTCCATCTCGACCAGCTCCGCTTGGAGGGCCGCTGCACTCTCGCCCCGGCCCCCGCCGGCTGGCACCTCCGCGGCATCTGGCCCTACCGGTGGACCCGCCGGCGGACGTTGGCGGAAGAGCACCACTGGCGCGCCCGGAACGCCGGCCAACCCGCACCGGTGGCCGGCCGGCCACCGTCGGCCCGGGTCTGGAGCGAAGGTCCTCACCACCCCGACCCCGGCCTCACTCCCGACCCCGAAGACGTGGCCGCGCTCTACCGACAGTTGCGCAAAGCGTTCGAGGACGGCAAGAACGAGCCTGGCGCCGCCGACTTCTACTACGGCGAGATGGAGATGCGCCGCCACGACCGCGCCTCCACCCCCCGCGGCGAACGCGGCCTGTTGTGGGGCTACTGGCTGCTCTCCGGGTACGGCCTGCGCTCCTCCCGCGCCCTGGCCTGGCTACTGGCAGCCATGTCGGTGACCATCCTCCTACTCAGCGGTTTCGGACTGCCCGACCACGACCCCGACCCCGCCACCACAGGAACCCTCCGCGGCAGCGCCATCAGCCTCACCACCAGCTCACCGGATCCTTCCCTGCGCGGCAGTCTCAGCCGGCGCATGACCGCGGCGCGCACCGAGAAAGCCACTCGCGTCGCCGTCAACTCCGTGGTCTTCCGCTCCTCCGGACAGAACCTCACCACTGCCGGCACCTACATCGAGATGACTTCCCGTCTGCTGGAACCCATCCTCCTGGCCCTGGCCGCACTCGCCGTACGCGGACGCATCAAACGCTGACCGCCGCCATGCGGGCACCGGCCCGATCGTCCGCGCTGAATGCCCAGGAGGCAGCCACGCCTTCATCACTCCAAGTCATTGCACCACTACTCACTGTCTCAACTCCCACGTCCGGTCCAGCGTCAGCACCCCATGGTCGGCACAGTGAGCGGGATCGGCATTGTCGTGGAACGCTGGTAGAGGAGCTGCCGACCGGCCTGCTCAGAGGGCCGCTCCGTGCGACTCCCCTGATCACGGAGGCACCTATGGCCAGCAACGTCAACCAGGCGCAGGCCGCAGGCACCCGTACCGGCGGGTCATCGTTCGCCAGTCAGTCCGGTTGGATTGTGTTCGCGGCGATCATGATGATCTTCAGCGGCGCCATGGCCATCCTCGAGGGGATTTCCGCCATCGCCAAGGACGACCTGTTCGTCAGAACCACGAACTACACGTTCCAGTTCAACCTGACCAGCTGGGGCTGGATCCATCTCATCCTGGGCATCATCGTGCTTCTCGCCGGCTGCGCTCTCTTCTCCGGAGCCCTGTGGGCGCGCGCCGTGGGCGTCATCCTCGTCGGACTGAGCCTGATCGCCAACTTCATGTGGGTGCCCTACAACCCGTTCTGGGCGATCGTCCTGATCGCCATCGACATCTTCGTCATCTATGCCCTGTGCACCCCCGCACGCTCCGGGACATCAGCAGCCCGATCCTGACCGACGAGTGCCGCCGCCGTGAGTTGAGCAGATCCCATCTGCTCAACTCACCGAACGCGGCTCTCCCGTGGAGGCAGCCATGGTGCTTGACCTCGTCGTCATCGGTCTGGCCATCACCTTGGGGCCCCTGCACAACACCGCGTTCATCCTGCTTCTCTCGGGGCTCAAAGGAGTGCGCAAGGGACTGGCGTTCATCCTGGCCTGGCTGGCGTGTCTGGTACTTGTCATCGCCGGAGTGGTCCTGGTGACCGGCGGGGAACCCCTCGTGCACAAGAGTGCGCCGTCCACCGCCGCCCTGGCCGTGAAACTGTTGCTGGGCTTCGGCATGGTGTTCTACGGCGAGCGCAAACGGCGCCGTGGGCGCCGGCCACGCCAGTCCCCCAAGTGGTTCGCCCGACTCGACAACATATCCCTGTGGTCCGCGGCGGGACTGGGAATCCTGCTCCAGCCATGGGGCATCGTCGCCGCCGGTGGAGCGACGGTGGTGCAGGCGAACCTGTCGTCCCTCGCCACCTACCTGGCCTTGATCGGCTACGTCCTGCTGGCCACCTCCAGCCTGCTGGTCATGGAGCTCTACGCCACCTTCAGGCCGACCGCCGCCGCGACCGGACTCAGCGGTCTGCGCTCCTGGATCGAGGGTCACCAGGACCAGGCGATCGTGAGCCTGTCGCTCGGACTCGGCCTATGGCTGGTGGGACAGAGCCTTTACGGACTCGTCAGTTGAGACCACAACCGGCGACCTGAGAACAACCGCGACCGACGGAGAAGACCATGAACCAATCGGTGAGCCTGGCATCGGACTATCCGATGCTGAACCTGTTCTGGACCATAGCGGTCATCTTTCTGTGGGTGCTGTGGTTCATGCTGCTGTTCCGTGTCATCGCTGACATCTTCCGTGACCACGAGCTGAACGGCTGGATGAAGGCCTTCTGGGCGTTCTTCGTCCTGGTCCTGCCGTTCCTGGGCGTCTTCGTGTACCTGATCGTCCGGGGCAGCGGCATGCACGAGCGCGACGTGCACCAGGCCAGGCGCCACGAGGAGGAGTTCCAGACGTACGTGCGTGCCGCCGCCGGCACCAGCAGCACCACCGACGAGCTCGCCAGGCTCGCCGAACTCAAGAAGCACGGCGACATCACGGACAAGGAATTCGAGCAGGCCAAGACCAAACTCCTGGCCTGAGGGCGGAGCGGCAGACCGCTCTTCTCAGCCCGCGACGAGCCTGACGTCCTGCTGCCCGGCCACGTGGAGCCTCGGCAGGGGGAGACCTCCGCTGGAGTCCAGTTCCATCACGGTGGCTTCAACACGGACGGCGCCTGCTGTGACGGTGCCCCGGGCGAGCTTCTCGGAGTTGACCCAACGGTGCTCCGTCTGGTCGCAGACGGCGTTGGTGCCACCGATGCCGTAGCGGACACGGGTGTCGCCCTGGGACACGGAGGAGGACACGAACACGGGGTTCTGTCCACTTGCACAGCGGTAGGTGCCGGAGAGGGTGATGGTCCCGTCGGCTGCGAGACTACCGGTTGGGTCGACGGTCACTACCTCGCTCGGGTCCGCCGATGCCATGGGGACATTGAGCAGGAGCAGCAGCGCGGCACTGGCGACGGCGCCGAGAACGGGGCGCAAGGACATGAGGGCACCTCTGGGAGTATGCAGCCAGGAACAAGAGGTTCCACATGTACCGGATCCCGGCCCTCCGCCGACCGAACGTCCGACGGCATACATCCCACGTCACCCGGTTGCATCACAGCCAAGCGCTTGAGGACAGGCCGGCGGGGAGCAGGCGAACTCGTCAGCAGGGCAGCGTCGAGTCGATCGCGCGGCACGACCGTGCCCGCCTCCGGTGCGGTGGAGGCGGGCACTGCGTGGGTGCGCTCTCGCGTGGTCAGACCTGCGCCGAGTTCTTCGCGTACGGCGACTCGTCGACGAGCTCCGGCGCGGCCGCGGGCGCGGGGCCGCCTTCGCTGAGGCCGAACCGCGCGTGGAAGGTGCGCAGGAAGCCGGGCGCGTACCAGGCCGAGCGGCCGAGCACACGCATCGCTGCGGGTACGAGGATGCCGCGTACGGCGACGGCGTCGATGAGGACGGCCAGTCCGCTGCCGAGGCCGAACATCTGCATGAAGCTGAGCTTGGCCGTCCCGAAGGCGAAGAAGCTCACCGCGAGCAGGCACGCCGCCGCGGTGACGATGCGTCCGGTGTGCCCGAGGCCGTTGGTCACGGCGGACTCGTTGTCCTCGCCCAGGTCGTGGAGTTCCTTGATGCGGCTGGTGACGAACACCTCGTAGTCCATCGACAGGGCGAAGGCGATGCAGAACATCAGCACGGTCATGGACACCTCCATGGGCTGCGCGGTGAATCCGAGCAAGGAGGAGAGGTGGCCGTCCTGGAAGATCCAGGTCATGACGCCGAGCGTCGCCCCCAGGCTGATCATGTTGAGGAGCAGCGCACGCAGCGGCTGCACGACGCTGCCGGTGAACAGGAAGAGCAGGACGAAGGTGGTGAGAGCGACCAGGGCGATGGCGAGTGGGAGTTGGCCGGCGATGGAGTCCTTGGAGTCGACCAGTGCGGCGTCGACTCCGCCGACCAGGGGGTGTGCCCCGGCGGGCGGGGCGATCGACCTCACCTCCTTGACCAGGCTCTGAGCTTCCCCCGACTTCGGTGGCAGGCTGCTCACCACGTTGATCTGCTGTGCGTCGGGGCGGCCGAGGGCGGTGTTGCCGGGGTCGGTCGCCGTGGACCGTCCGCCGGCGAAGATTCCCGTGCTGGTCTCGACGCGGACGACGCCCTTGAGTCCGGACAGTTCGACGGCGTACGACTCCAACGGGGCCTTGCTGACGGGTTGGTCGATGACGACGTGGAGGGCCGCGTCGTCGTTGCCGTTGAACTTCTCCCGCAGGACCGACGAGACCTGGCGGCTCGCGGCGTCGTCGGGCAGCACGCGTTCGTCCGGTGTGCCGAAGGTGATGCCCAGCAGCGGGCTCGCCGCCAGCAGCAGGACCGCGAGCACGGGCAGTGCGGTGAGCGCGGGGCGCCGCATGACCGTGCCGGCCAGCCGTCCCCAGAACGGGGTCCGCGTGTCGGAGCTCCCTCGCCCTCGGTTCGCCCACGGCAGCCGCCCGCTGTTGACCCGGTGCCCCAGGACGATGAACAGCGCCGGCATGACGAACAGGGTGCTGAGGGCCGCGATGGCGACGACACCGATCCCGGCGTAGCCGAACGAGCGCAGGAAGTACTGGGGGAACACCAGGAGTGCTCCGAGTGCTGCTGCCACCGTGGCGGCGGAGAACGCGACTGTGCGGCCCGCGGTGCTCACCGTCCGCCGGACGGCGTCGTCCACGCCCGCCCCTGCCGCGAGTTGCTCCCGGAAGCGGCTGACCATGAGCAGGGCGTAGTCGATGCCCAGGCCGAGCCCCAGGGCCGTGGTCAGGTTGATCGCGAAGACGGAGACATCGGTGACGCTGCCGAGGACGAAGAGCTCCGCGAAGGTGCCCACGATGGCGATGGTGCCGATGGCCAGCGGCAGAATGGCTGCGACCATGCTGCCGAAGACGAGCAGCAGCAGGATGAGGGTGAGCGGCACGGCGATGCTCTCGGCCAGGACGAGATCCTCGCCTGCCTGGGTGCCCATCTCGCTGGTCACGGCTGCGCCGCCGCCGGCCTGGACGGTGAGTGCGCCCTCGTACGGTCCTGCGTAGGCGTCGATGACGCTCTTGGCGTTCTCACCCCGCTCCGTGTCATCACCCTTCACATGGGCGAGCACCATCGCTTCGCGGCCGTCCCTGGAGAGGAGGTCGGGACCGGCGGTGTCCCAGTAGGAGATGACGTTCTCCAGGTTCGGGTTCTTCTTGAGGTCCGCTACCAGAGCGCGGCCGCTGTGCTGGGCGGCCGGGGCGTCGACGCGCCCTTCGGCGGCGCGGACCAGCAGGACCAGGTTCGTCTCCCCGCCGAACTTCTGGTCGATGACCTTTCCGGCCCGGGTGGACGGGGATGCCGGGTCGTCGTAGCCGCCTCCCAGCAACTTGCCGAACGCGCCGGCGCCCAGGACACCCATGAGGGCCACGGCCACGACGGCGACGATGAGGATCAGCCGGGACCGGCGAATCGCCAGTTCAGCTATGTGTTCGAACACGCACGCTCTCCTTTGGTGTCCCTACGGTGAAAACGACGCGAAGCGGACGGAGTTGACCCATAGGGGCCGGGCGCGCGGTGCTCCGCGGAGTCGGTTCACCCCGTCGGAAACAGGTGCGTGTCGCACCCTTCGTCGCCACGAGCGACGTTAGTGAGGCAGCAGAAACTTTGGCAGTGTTAGATTTTCTTCACACCCTGCCGTTTCCGGGTGGCCCACCGGGGCGACCGTCGTCCGTCGCCGCCTGCCGTAGAGGAACACGCCATGGCTCCGCCCACCCTGCGCGAGCGACGCCGGGCCGCCGCAACCCAGGAAATCCTGGACGCCGCTGAGCGCCACATCACCGAACACGGGCCCGCGGCCCTGTCCCTGCGGGCGGTCGCCCGCAGCCTCGGCATGACGGTGCAGGCGCTCTACCACTACTTTCCGAGCCGCGATGCCCTCGTCACAGTGCTCGTCACCAAGGCGTACGACGACCTGGCCGATGCCGTGCAGGCCGCCGTCGACACCGCGGCGGACGACTCGGCCCTGCCGCGTCTGGTCGTCGCCGCCGAGGGCTACCGCCGATGGGCCATCGCCCATCCCGAGCACTTCCAACTCCTGTACGGAACGCCGCTGCGGGACTACGCGGCACCCACCGACGGCCCGACCACCCAGGCAACACGCCGAATGAGCTCGATCTTCGAGCGCGAGCTGTTCGCGGACTTCACCACGGAGCAACTCGCCGCGGCCGACGCCCCCTCGCTCTCGCCCGCACTCCGGACGTACCTGGAGCAGCTGCCGCACTACGGTCTGGGACATCTGCCGCCCCCCGCGACCGCCCTGCTGCTCAGTGCGTGGGGGCACCTGCACGGCCTCGTCGTCCTGGAGGTGTTCGGGCACACCTCGTTCCTCGGCGACCAACAGGCCGAGATCTTCCGCATGGCCATGCAGAACCTGCTGGAGGACGTCCACCGCCGGATCCCGTGAGCGCTACGGCCCCGGGGGCGCCGCCCTCGTCAGGACGGAAGGGCGCCGAGCTGGCGCAGTTGCGCGAGGACATCGACGACGCCGCGGATCTCGGCGATCCGCCCGCCGGCGAAGCGGAAGATGAAGATCTCGTTGTAGGTGACGGTCCTTCCGGTGGGCGCCAGGCCCCGGTACTCGCCCCGGTGCGTCCCGGTCACCGTGTTCCTGGAGACGACCTTGTCCCCCTCCGTGATCGTCTCCTCGACGGCGACGTGGATGTCGGGGAACGCGCGCAGGAGCAGCTCCCACACCCGCTTCATGGCCTCCCCTCCCGTCGCGCCCATCGGTACCGGCGCGTGGAAGAGCACGTCCGGTGCGACGAACTCGTCGATGGCCTTCGAGATGATGTCCAGGTCACCGCTGTTCACCGCGGAGTGGAAACGGATGAGCGTCGCTGTGTTGCTCGTTGCCCCGGTTGCCGACATTGCGGTCTCTCCTCTGGTCCGTTCCTTCGCCGCCTGCTGGACGGCCCGCCTCAGCAGTACGGCGTCTCTCTGCAGTAGGACGACACAGCCGCCGGGAATGTGACGCGCCGGGCGGACGACGACCCGATAGGGGCTACGTCTTCGTCCGAGGCGTGCGGGCGTCCAACGCACGCGAGGCCGGGCCCCGCAGATCCTCTCTGCGGGGCCTGGCCTCGTGCGCTGGGTGGCTCAGCGGCGCGGCGCCAGCACCTGGGCGAGCACGTCGTGCACGTAGGTGTTGGGGTGCTTGCCGGAGAAGCTTGACAATCTCTTGACCCCCTGAACGTAGAGAGTGATGGGGTATCGCACCTGAACGCCGTGCGTCTACGGGAGGAACCTCCGGGGCCCTTGTCGCCGACTGCTGCTAGGCCGGAAGGGGACCCCGCGCGAGAATCCGGGCCGCGGCGAACTCCTCGCGGGCCTCCTGTTCCGCCTGGTCCAGATAGCCGTACGCGTCGTCGCCGACCGGGATCCGCAGGGGTGTGGGCGCGGCGGCGGCGACGATGTCGAGGACCCGTGCCGCGAAGTCCTCGGGGCGGCCGGTCTCGGGATGGTCCGCAAGGCCGCGGGAGCCTTCGAGCATCTCGCGGTTCGTCCCGTCGTACGCGGGGACCCGATGGCCCGCTTCTGTCATGGACGTGCCGTAGCGCGTGGCGAACATGCCCGGTTCGAGCACGGTGACGCGGATGTTGTGCGGGGCGGCCTCGATGGTCAGCGCCTGGCTCATGCCTTCGAGGGCGTGCTTTCCGGCGACGTAGGCGGCCAGCCCCGGGAAGGCTATCCGGCCCACCACGGAGGAGACGTTGAGGATGTGGCCGTGTCCCTGGGTCCGCATCAACGGCAGGACGAGGCGGGTGAGCCGCCATGGGCCGACCAGCAGCGTCTCCAGCTGGTCGCGGAGTTCGGCGTCCGAGACCTCCTCGACCGCGCCGAACAGTCCGACGCCGGCGTTGTTCACGAGGATGTCGATACCGCCGAGACGGTCGACCGCGATACGGACGGCCTCCTCGCACGAGGCGGCGTCACGTAACTCGAGGGGAATCGGGGTGATACGGCCGGGCCAGGTGGCGGCCAGCTCCTCCAGGTCGGCGGTCTTGCGGGCGGTGACCGCCAGTTCGTCCCCGGCCCGGGCCGCGGCCGTGGCCAGTGCGTGCCCGAGGCCGGAGGAGCATCCCGTGACCAGCCAGCGTCGTCCCATCGTTCCCCCGTCATGACTGAGTTGTTCCGGATGATCGTGGCGCCCCGCGGTGACCGCCGTGCCGTCGCCGCCCCCGCGGAGTCACGGTCGCTGCCGCCCGGCTGATGGCCGCAGTTCATGGTCAGGGGGTTCCGGTGCACGGTCACCCCTCCCGCGGGGGCGCACGGAGACGCCCGGGCGCACAGACAGGCGCCCCCACGCGGCCGCCGCAGGCACGATCGGCGGCCACCCCGACGGTCAGCTCACGGCGGCACCGGCCCATCGGACGATGGCGCCGATGCCGGGCCGACGTCCCGTGGAGTGATCTGACTCACACGCTGTCACAGGGACCGGCCCCGCGGTGTCTTGTGCCCGAATAGCAGACAACGAATGGAGACACCGTGACCGGGAACAGCAATGTGGTCGTGATCGGCGGAGGATACGCCGGCGTCATGGCGGCCAACCGCCTGACGCAGCGCGACGACGTGACCGTGACGCTGATCAACCCGCGCCGGAGCTTCGTCGAGCGGATCCGGCTGCACCAACTGGTGGGCGGGTCCGACGACGCTGTCGTCGAGTACAGCGAAGTCCTGCGTGCGGGAATCGAGTTGGTGGTCGATTCCGTGGCCCGGATCGACGCGGCCGAACGCAGCGTGGCGTTGGCGTCGGGCGGCGCGGTCGGCTACGACTATCTGATCTACGCGGTGGGCAGTGGCAGCGCCGACCCGCGCGTGCCCGGAGCGGGCGAGTTCGCCTACCCGATCGCCAGTCTGGAGGAGGCACAGCGGCTGCGGCCGGTCCTCGACGCCGCGCCGGCAACGGCCGCGGTGACGGTGGTCGGAGCGGGTCCGACCGGTATCGAGACCGCCGCCGAACTGGCGGAGGCCGGCCGCACCGTGACCCTGGTCTGCGGAGGGGTGCTCGGCCCGTACCTGCACCCCCGGGGCCGACGCTCGGTCGCCAAGCGGCTGGCCACCCTCGGAGTGACCGTGCTCGACGGCCCCGGCACGAAGGTGACGGCGGTGGCGCGCGACACCGTCCAACTCCGCGACGGCCGCACGCTGCCCAGTGCGGTAACCGTGTGGACCGCCGGCTTCGGTGTGCCGGACCTGGCCGCCCGCAGCGGGCTGAGCACCGACGCCGTGGGCCGCCTGCTCACGGACGAGACGTTGACCAGCGTGGACGACGAGCGCATCGTCGCGGCCGGGGACTCGGCGGCACCGTCGGACCTGCCGCTGCGGATGAGCTGCCAGGCCGCGATGCCGCTGGGCGCGCGGGCCGCCGACACGGTGCTCAGCCGGATCGCCGGTGAGCAGCCCTCGCCCCTCAACCAGGCGTTCGCCGGCCAGTGCATCAGCCTGGGCCGGCGCGCCGGCATCTTCCAGTTCGCCCACCGCTACGACGTCGCGCTCTGGTTCCACATCGACGGTCGCTCCGGTGCGAGGCTCAAGGAGTTCGTGTGCAAGGGGATCGTCAAGCATCTGGCCGACGAGGCGGGCAAGCCCGGTTCGTACAGCCTGCACCGCGTTTCCGGAGGTGCCAAGCGCCAGCAGTTGCTGCAGGACCGGCGCGGCGAGACGAAAGCCACCGCCCAGCCCGCGGCCTGACCTGGCCCCCGGGGCGGATCCGGGCTGCTGACGAATGAGAATCTTGCCGTCGATACACGCTTGAAGGCCGTCGGCAACCAAGGCCGGCCGCGAAGGAGAAGGGTCGAGATATGAGCGACCAGGCCACTGACCTGGCGACCGAGACGTTCGTCGCCCACCGCAACCTGCTCTTCACCGTCGCCTACGAGATGCTCGGATCAGCGGCCGACGCCGAGGACGTCCTCCAGGAGACGTGGCTGCGCTGGGTCAAGGTCGACCTGGAGCAGGTGCGCGACCAGCGCGCCTACCTGGTCCGGATCACGACCCGGCAGGCGCTCAACCGGCTGCGCGCGATGAGTCGCCGCAGGGAGGCGTATGTCGGCCAGTGGCTGCCCGAGCCGCTGCTCACCGCGCCGGACGTGGCCGATGACGTCGAGCTCGCCGAGAGCGTGTCGATGGCGATGATGCTCATCCTCGAGACGCTGTCGCCGACCGAGCGCGCCGTCTTCGTACTGCGCGAGGCGTTCGATGTCGGCTACGACGAGATCGCGGCCGCCGTCGACAAGAGCCCCGCGGCCGTCCGCCAGATCGCGCACCGCGCCCGCCGGCACGTCGACGCCCGGCGCCCTCGCCAGGTGGTCTCCCAGGGCGAGACCCGGGCCGCCCTGGAGTCGTTCCGGCGCGTACTCGAAACCGGCAATCCGCAGGACCTCCTCGACGTGCTCGCCCCGGAGGTCGTCCTGATGGGCGATGGCGGCGGAGTCAAGCGGGCCGCGCTGCGGCCGATCATCGGCGCCGAGAAGGTGGCCCGCTTCATGATCGGTGGTCTCGGCAAGGAGAAGAGCCCGATCACTGTCGCCCCCACCATGATCAACGGCAACCCGGCACTCCTCGTACACCTGGACGGGGAGCTCGACGGCATCATGGCGGTCCGTGTCGAGGACGCCCGCATCAGCGGCATCTACTACGTCCGCAACCCCGAGAAGCTGTCCCGCGTCGCATCCGAGACCCCGCTCACCCTGGGGTGAGGCCTCGTACGCGCTCTTCGGTCCCCGGGTCGAGAGCGGCGGGCCGGCCGTCGGCGCGGGGCAGTGGACGCCCCGCGCCGACGGAGACGGATCAGAGGGCGCTGAGGGCGAGCCATGCGGACCATGAGACATTCCAGTCTCCGTAGCCGTTGCCGGCGGCGACCTGGTCCTTGGATCCGGTGACGCGGATGACGTCGCCGGGGATGACCTGCTCGAAGAAGCGGCGGGCCGTTCCGTCGCTGGCGAGGCCTATGCAGCCGTGGGTGACGTTGCTGTGGCCGCCGTAGGTGTTGGCCTTGGGGTTCTCGTGGAGGTAGGTGCCCGAGGTCGTGAGGTGGACGGCGTAGTTGTACCGCCCGAGGTAGGAGTCGCCGTAGCCGACCGTGCGGGAGTCCATCATCACCGAGCGTTCCTTGTCGGAGACGACCATCGTGCCGTTCCAGGTGTCCATACCCGGTGCGCCCGCGGTGATCGGGATGGTCCGGTTCGCGGCTCCGTCCTTGACAACGGTCATCCGGTGGGTGCGGACGTCAACGGTGGCGACAAGGGAGCGGGCAATGGTGAAGGTACGGGAGATACCGGGGCCCGCGTGGAGGCTGACCTTGGTGCCCGGCTTCCAGTAGGCCTTCGGGCGGAAGTCGACGCGCTGGCCGTCGTTCAGATTGCGGTCCTTGATCCAGGCCCAGCTCCCCGTGACCCCCGGGTCGGCCGTGACCTTCAACAAACGCTCGACGTCGGCGCGTTCGGCCGCGGGTATCGGGTGCTTGAAGGTCACCGATATCGGCATGCCGACGCCGACCTCCAGACCGTCGGAGATATTGACCGAGGCGGTGGCCAGACGGTCGAGGGCGGCCCGGGACGGCGCGGGCTGCGTGGGCTCGGTCGCGGTCGGCGCGGCGGCAGCGGCCGTGGTGGCGGGCCGGCTGCGCTCCGCTGCGGCGGCGTTCGGTGTCACACCGGCGCCCTGGCATGCGGTGAGCGACAACCCGCCGATCAGGCCGACTGCGGCGAGAGCGGTGGTGGCGCGGTGACGGACGCGGGTGTGGCGTGGCATGGGATCCTCCCCCGGGGAAAGACAGCTGCAGGTCAGCTGGCTCGGTACGGCTTCTGTACGCATGGGAGGGGCGGCAGGTTGCATCTGGGACACGGAAATCTCCGCAGGGAACCACGAGCCCGGAACGGGAGTCCTTGCGCTCGTGACCGAGGAGGAATTCGATGTCTTCTACGCGGCGGCGTTCCCCCGTCTCGTAGGGCAGCTGTACGCGCTGACGGGCGATCACAGCGAGGCGCAGGACGTGGTGCAGGAAGCCTTTGTACGGGCCTGGGACCGGCGCGGGGCACTCCTGGCCGAGGGCGCGCCGGAGGCGTGGATCCGTACGGTGGCGGTACGGCTCGCCGTGTGTAGGTCCGCATTCGGATTGTCCCGTTCTGATCTGGCGGCCTGGGCTTTTCCAGCTGTCTCATTTGAGGGACGCGGCACTTCCGTCTCACGATCTTGTCCCTTGAAGTCTGAACCGCTCCGACTTTCCTGCCGGTGGATTGCTGGCTGGCGATCAGCCGGCCCCTGGTTGGGTCTGGGCGACTCGTCGGCAGGCCAGGGCGGCGTGGAGTGCGGGCAGGTCGCTGGCGCGGATAGGGACGAGGCCGGTGAGAGCAGCGATCTTGCACAGCCGGTACAGCACGCAGACGGCAAAGCACGGTGTTGGGGTGGATCTGCAGGCGCACAGCGGTGCAGTGACGGTCGTCGTCACAGTCGAGGAACGCGGCGAGGGTGTCGAGTAGATCCTTGCGTCCGTCAAGGGGCTCGAGCAGCGCGGGGCGACATTCTGCCGTGCGGGGCCGGGGCGGCTGCGCTGGTATTCCAGTGCCAGGTACTCCAGCCCGTACTGCCCCGGTTCGCGGCCGGCTGCCGCAGCGACCTGGACGAGTTCGGCGGACACGGGCGCGGCCTGGGCGACGGCAGCCGGTTCAGCGGCCACCGCGGCGGGCCAGCACGTGCGCGCCGGCCAGGCGGGCCAGGAGCGTCGCAGTCTCGGTTGCCGCCCTGACAGTCGGTGTCCGTGGGTAAAGAGGGCGGCTGGAGACAAGGTGATCTGCTCGTAGGAGACGCGTGCAGGAAGTACGCCCCCGGATGTGTGGCGTCGTCATCGGGCGTCCCGCGGGGCGGTGGGCGGTCAGGCTGGATTCGCGCTTGGACCCCTGCTTCTCAGGACGCGCGCAACCAGTGCGCAACCAGTGCGCAACGTCTCCGCTCTAGAACGTGATCTGCGCAATCTGATCCAGGCATCCCGAACGGATGGAGCTCGTCCCGCCCGCCTCCTTGGCGACCTGTCGCCATTCGGTATGGCTGTGCATGACCTCGCTCTGGATCGACCTCGTGGGACCCACGAGGAGCGCGGCTTCCCTTCGTCTCCTGGAGATCACTGATGCGTCGCCGCTTCGCCCTTCCACTCGCCGCGGTAGTTCTGTCGCTTCCGCTCGCCCTGATTCCCGCTGTATCTGCTTCAGCTGCCCCTTCCGACAAGTCGCGGGTCCTCAGCTCCTGGACCCAGACAAGCGTCTCCAGCTACAACGCCTTCAACGCCGCCCGCAGCAACCGGGGCGCCTGGACTGCATATGGTTTCAACTGGTCGACGGACGCCTGCAGTACCTCCCCCGACAACCCGCTCGGCTTCCCCTTCCAAAAGGCCTGCATCCGCCACGACTTCGGCTACCGCAACTACAAGGCGGCCGGCACGTTCTCCGCCAACAAGTCCCGAATCGACTCCGCGTTCTACGCGGACCTCAAGCGCGTATGCGCCGGCTACTCCGGAGCAAAGCGGACCTCGTGCAACAGCACGGCATGGGCGTACTACCACGCCGTCGACATCTTCGGCAGCACACCGGTCAAGGCGCACTCCACTGAACTGCCGCAGGCCGCCTGAGGAGTTTGCCGGCATCACCTCCCCGGCGGCCCAGAGACCGCCCCGTGATTTGTCATGAGCAGAAAGAACCCTCCCATGCCGTCTCGTTTGCGTCTGCGCTCCGCCCTCACCACTCTGGCCCTCGTCCTCAGCGCGCTCTTCATCCCCGGCATCGGCGTCCTCGGCAGCGGCGCCTCCCAGGCGCACGCAGCCACCAAGCTCACCCACTCCCAGGCAACCGCCCGCTTCAGCTCATCCGGTATCACCTGGTCGTCCTCGGGCGGCTGCTCCAACCGGAACGTCTCCACCTGTACGTCCTTCGATCAGCTCAACCTCTCCACCGCCCAGGGCGCCCAGGTGCTGAAGCGCGCGACGGGCTGCGCGCTGAACATCACCGGCGGCACGGAGACCGGACACGCCGGTGGCACCTACTCGCACTGGAACGGCTACAAACTCGACTTCGCCAAGCGGACGTGTCTCACGAACTACATCAAGCGCACCTTCGCCTATATCGGCGTCCGCGGCGACGGCGCTCCTCAGTACAAGTCCGGATCCGGCAATGTCTACGCCGATGAGGGCAGCCACTGGGACGTGACGTTCTACAACTGCGGCGGGTGCTGACACGGCACGCCCAGCGCTAAGGCTCCCTCGTCCGGCGGGGGGTCTTCCCCGCAACGAGTACATGATCATTGGGTGACTTCGGCCAGCTCGAGACGGAGTCAGACCTTCCGCGGGCAAGTCCTTGTCACGGCCGACGGGCCCTGTACCTGTGACAGTTGCCAGGTCCCCGTCCGAGATGTGCATAGTTCGACGGCCCCGGCGGTCTGCGTCGGCCGGCAGTCTCTTGCCGACCAGCCAGGGAAATCAGGGAGGCCCGTGATGCACACCCCCGCTTCACCCCAGCCCCACGCAGGTCCGCCGGGGACGGGCGGGTTCGAAGAACAGAGCCGAAGAACAGAGCCGATCAAGCATCAAGGAGAAACCAGAGAATGCTCCGACGAACTCAGGCACTGATACTCGGGCTGGCCACAACAGCCGCGGTCGCCGTCGTGCCCCTGGTGGCCGGACAGGAACCCTCGGCCGACGCAGCGGTCCGCAAACACGTGACCACGGACTACACCCTGCTGCGGCGAGCCCCCCACTCCTACGTGATAGGAACCGCCTACCGCAACTGGACTGTGGATGTCCACGGGGATCAGAACAGCGGATATCGCTGGGGCCGCATCTACGGCGACGTGAACAGCTGTTTGTGGATCTACTCGGGTGCCGTCGCGGGGGATGCGTCCAGCGGTGACAGCTGCGGAGCAGCGACGAGTCTGCCGACCTCGACATTCACCAACGGCCAGATCGGCGGCTCCACCGATGACGGTGCCACGGTAGCCACCGTGGCGGGCGCCAGCTGTCGAACGTGGGACGGAAGCCACATCACCGGCTATGGCAATGTGCGTCCTTGGCAGGCCACCGCGACCCCCAGCTCGACGGTGAACGGCCGTGTCGCCATCGGGCAGACCGTGCTGTGGCGGTATGTCTCGCGCGACGGCAAGTGGGTCATGATCCGCGATCAGCGCGCCGGCGGCACCGATGGCTCCGGCCAGCAGAGTTGGTACTTCATCCCTCGCAGCTGCCTGCCGGCCCACCTGCCCGGCTGACGCCTTCAGGTCAACGGCACCGGGCCGGTGAATAGCTGGCGGCCCGACAACCACCTGCCTTCCAGGCCCCACGAGAGGCGTGGTGAAGAACCCTCACCCGCCCCGCAGGGGGTGAGGGTTCTTTCACCCCCAGGTCAGGCCCCGCGGGGGCAGACACTGGGCCAGGAGGAGCCATCATGCGGTGACGTCACACGGCGGGGTCGTGCCTACTTCGAGGACACCCACGCCCGCGGCCGGCTCATGGAATTTTCGCGTTTGCCGACCGGATCAGGCAGCAGCTCTCGAAACCCATCGGGCAGCTCCGCGCCAGCCCTTGTGCGGGGCCGGGGCCGCCCTCCGGCGCCTACGCACCTTGAGCCCGGCCCCGTCTGTCACTCGGCTGTGGGGGAGTCCGTCCAGAAGTTCCGGGCGAGCCCGCGTCGCTTCTGCCACAGTGCGTTTTTGTCCCGGAAGCCGATCACGCCGGCAGATTGATCGGCGTCCTCGATACGCCATGCGCCGTTGACCGCGCCGGACAGGCCGGCCGACAATTTCTCAAAGGCCTGGGCGGTCTTGAGATCCGCTTCGACGCCGTTGTTGATGATGAATTTCAGTTGCCGAACGGCCTGCTGGTTCTTGCTCAACACCACCTCCACCAATTTCTCGACGGCAGCGTCGAGCTGTTCGTCGGGCACAGCCCGGTTCCACAAGGTGAGTTGAACGGCCCGAGATGCCGGGTGCAAGGCCCCCAGCAGGTTGATCTCCTTCGTCAACCGCCGTCCGATCAGTCGTGCCATCCGCGTGGTGCCGCCCCAGCCCGGGGTGATGCCGACATCAACCTCCGGCATGCCCCACCTTGCGCTTGTTGCTGCGACTACGAAGTCACAGGCCATGGTGATCTCCAGACCGCCACCGACCGCGTAGCCGTCGACGCGCGCCACTGTCACCTTGTCGAGCTGCTCCAGCGTGTCGGCCATGTGCTGGTAGCCCGTCACTCGGCGCATGACTTCGTCGGCGTTGCCCCATCGGTGCATTTCGGTGATGTCGTCACCGGCGCAGAACGTTCCGCCGGCGCCCTCGATGACCAGGACCTTGACGGTGGAGCTGTCACGTACGCGCTCCAACGCGTGGGTCAGCTCATCGGACAGGCGAATCGACAACGCGTTGCGGGCCGAGGGGCGGTTCAAAGTGATGCGGGCGACGGGTCCGTTCTCGGCGAACACCAGTTGCTCATATGGCGGGCTGACGCGGTGGGCCGACGGAGCCGGGGCGGCGCCGTCCTCGATGTGGGTCACGCGATCTCCCTGAACGAGTAGGTTGCTTTCTGCTACCGACACCGTGGCATGGTCGATAGCAATATGCAACCAACTCACGTAACCTGCTGTCATGGAACGCATGAGAGGTATGGACCACCAGGCGGACTCCGTGGCGGCCGCCCTGGAACAGGTCGGCGACCGATGGACGTTCCTCGTGCTGCGCGAGTGCTTCTTCGGCGTCCGGCGGTTCGCGGACTTCCAGCGCAACCTCGGGGTGGCACGCAACATCCTGTCCGACCGCCTCGCCAAACTGGTCGACCACGGAATCCTCGAACGGCATCGCTACAGCGAACGGCCACCGCGGGAGGAGTACCGGTTCACTGACAAAGGACGGGACCTGTACGGCATCACCGTCGCCTTCATGCAATGGGGCGACCGCTGGGTCGTCGACAAACCATCGCTCACACTGACCCACGCGAGCGACGGCGGGGCTGTAGAGCAGGTGCTGCGCTGCACCCACTGTGAAGAACATCTGGACCCCCGTGACATCGCCTACGATCAGCACAGAAAAGCAACCAACCCGCCCGAAGTCGGTTAACGACGGGACGGCGCCCGGCCCCCTGCACCCGCGCACCGCGAAGCCTCCGGGTACGGGGCCAGCGGCGGCTTGGCCGAATCGGTCACGCGCATCCAAGCCCAGTAACTGCCGGACGTCGGGGACTCGGCGTTGACCGGACCAGCCGGTGGGTGTAACTGGCTGCTCCCCGCCGCCGGAAGGCAAGTGCATCGAGGGGGCCGTGCGCTGCTCCTAAACGGCGGCGCTCCGACCGAGGCGAAGTAGGCAAGGCGCGTCGTTGCAGTCCCGATCGGCGGCATGCCCCGCCGCATCTCAGGACGTCATGGAAGCTCTCCCAGATCCGGCCACGGTGCGCGATGGCACGACAACCAAAGCGCGAGTCGGTACCAGAATGCCCGGCCGCGTGCCGGCCAGTACTGTCCGGTGCAGATGGAGGCTGCGGCGCTGGCCGCGGTGACCAGCCGGGCGAAAGATGTGCCTTCACGGAGCCGCCGGCAAGCGCGCAGGTCTACCTTGCGGATCCCGCGGGCGCCGACTCGTCCGGACGATCGTCGGGCGCAGAGTCTGTGTCAATGGACGCCCATGTACTCAGAGGGGTCCGCGGTGGACCTGGGCTCGGTTCGCGATCAGAAGATCGCGATCGGATTGACCGCGAGCCCGGTGGTTCCCGTGATACGCGGTGGCGCGAGAACGAGCATGAAGCTCCACCGCTGTAGGGAGGCACACCGGTCGGCAAGGTCGTCGAGGTGGGCGGCGTCCACCAAGGGCAGACCGAGCCGTGCCAGTGCGACCTGGTGCATTGGCATCGGGAAGCTGGGTGGGCGGGCGTCGCTGATGTCACCGATATAGAGAGCTGCACCGTGCTGGTCCAGCCACTCGACGGCGCTGAGGTCCAGCCCTGGGACGGGCTGCGTCATGGGCTGGTTCACGTCCCAGCCACCGCGGACGACGATCGCGTCGCCTGGGTGCACCGATGTACCTGCTCGGTCGAGCGCCGCGTCGAGGTCTGTTCCGCTGACGCGGCAGTCCGCGTCGAGTCTGCCGCGATCGGGGGCCAGGTCCAGGAGGACGCCTCGTGTGACGATGCCCCCAGCGGCGTGGTCAGCGGAGGCGTGGCGTACTCCGGTGGGTGTGACGGCGTCCTGCAGCGCGACGCCGGGATAGACCTTGTCGCCGACAGGAATGTGTGAAAGCGCGTCGAAGTGCGTCAGTCCAGCGTTGTGCGTGTTGATGAGCAAGGAGTCCGTGAGGGCCATGGGCCGGGCTCCGTTGAAGTTCACGACCTGCATGACGGGCGCAGGCATCGTGGCGGGATTCCCGACGGGTGCGAGGCCAGTGGTGAGCGGTATGGGGGCAGTGGGACGCGCAAGGCTCACCGAGGTCGCGTCGTGTACTTCGGCCGCGGCGCGTGAGCGTGCCGCGTCGTCGATCAGGTTGAGCGCACCGATCTCGTCGGCGTCACCCCAGCGTCCCCAGTTGAGGGGCAGATCGTTCTCGTTCATACGGATCTCACTTTCCTCGTGTCCTGGGGCTTTGCCGCAGTGTCGTGCCGCAGCAAAGCCCCACCGAATCCACCCGCCCTGTGTGCTCTCCTGCAATGCGCAGGGCGGTATCCGTTGATCACGCGCGTGTCGGCTCCGGCTTGCGCAGGCTCGTCAGCCGGCTCAGGGCGGCGCGGAGGCTGGTGCCTCCGGTGCCACGGGCGCTGAGGTAGCCGTCGGGGCGGACGAGGATCCAGTCCCCGGCGGTCGCGGCCAGTGTGTCGTGGACCCGACCGTCGGGGTCCCACACACCGTGGTCGCCGTCCGGGCGCTCCTGGCTGATCGTCACGGTGTCCACCCAGGCTGGCAGCGCCCCGGCCTCGGAGGTGAGGTGATCTTGCCCGGTGGCTTTCTCGCTCCCGGTGAAATGGAGCAGGTGCCAGGCGGGTGACCTGAGCTCCGCCCGCAGAGTGGTCCAACCGGGTGACTGCGCGTCGGCGGCTGAGATCTGGGTGAGCCGCTCGCCGGGGCGCGGGCCCTCGCCCGGCTCGTCGTCGGGGACCGTCAGCGGGCTGTCGGGATAGGCGATGGCCAGACCGGACATGCTCCGGATGAGCTGGTGCTGGAACTCACGCATCGACTCGGGGGACTCCGGGGTGCCGCCGGCGGTGTCGACCATGACGGTTCCCATGACCTTGCTGGTGGAGGCGAGCAGGGCCTGGCCGATGGGGACGCGCTCGGCGTTGTAGGTGTCGAGCAGGGTGGTGTCGGCCTGGCCGTGGATGACCATGGCCAGCTTCCACGCCAGGTTGTACGCGTCCTGGACACCGGTGTTGAGGCCCTGCCCCGACGCCGGGGAATGGACATGGGCGGCGTCGCCCGAGACGAAGCACCGCCCGGCGTGCATTGCGGGTACCGCGCGCTGCTGGATGGTGAACTTCGACGCCCAGCTGGGGTTCTCGACGACGGTGTCGCGCTCCAGTGCCTGCGACAGCTTGGTGCCGAACTGCCGGGCTATCTGCTCGGGGTCCTCGGGCTGCCCTTCACCGGTGGTGTCCAGCAGCCGCCATTTGCCCGGCTCCGGGAACGGGAACAGCATCAGCGCGCCGCCCGGTGGGAACAGCCAGTGCACGCCGTCGCGGTCCACGTCGGTGTGCACGATCGCGTCGGCGATCAGCCAGGTGTGGGCGGGCTCGCCCGTCAGGGGCAGCCGGAGCGTCTTGCGGACGGTCGAGTGCCCGCCGTCGCAGCCCCACAGGTACCGAGCGCGCACGGTCTCGTGCGCCGCGCCGGATCCGTCGCCGCCGCGCAGTACGGCCGTGACGGCTTCGTCGTCGTGCTGGAACGACTCCAGCCGCGTGTTCCACTCCACCGCGACCCCGGCCGACGCGGCGGCGCCACGGAGTACGCGTTCGATGATCACCTGATCGATGTTGAACATGTACGGGAACCGGGTCGGCAGACCGGCGAAGTCGAAGTCGAGCCGCATCCCGCGCCCGCCCTGGTGGCGGACGAACGTGTTGATCCTCGTGCCGTGCGGCGCGATCTCGCCGACGATCCCGAGCTGGTCGTAGATCTCCAGGCTCCGGGCATGGGCACCCAGCGCACGACTGGTCGTCGCCGGACCAGTCGCGGCATCCACCAAGCGAACCGACACCCCCGAGTGGGCCAGCCGTGATGCCGCCATCAGCCCCACTGGACCGGCCCCTGCCACGAGGACATCCACGTCATAGCCTGTCATGCGACCACGCTCCCTGAGTTAGCTTCGCTGACACAGGGACGGTATCTTACGAGCGAGGAGACCCACGAACCATGACGGCTGAGGATCGCGCGGACGCATATCTGCCGCTGCCCGCACTTCTGCAACGAGGTGTCCGATGGTTCTCCGATGAACTCGTGGCTCGCCTGGAGGCCGCGGAAGTAGCCCCCGTGACGCCGGCGCACACCACCGTGCTCGCACACCTGGACCACGACGCGCCCCTGAGCATCGCCGAGCTGGCCCGCCGTGCCGGCGTCACCCGCCAGACGATGCACCGCGCCGTCACGCAGCTCATCGACGAAAATCTCCTGACCAGCACGCCGGGGCCCGGATTTCCGCGCAGCACCCTCATCCGGCTGACCGACGCCGGATGCCGGCGCCGTGATGTCGCCCTGAAAATTCTTCGTGACCTGGAAGTGGAGCTCGGCAATCGGCTGGGACCCGCGACCGTGGCAGAGCTTCGTGACGCCCTGACCCGAGCGTGGCCACGCTGAAGGATCACCCATGCCCTCGACGTCACCTGCGACGATGCCCACCGGAGACCGCGAAGCAGACGCCCGTCACGGAGCGCGACCCGCGAGATCCGCACCGGCCGCTTCAGCGCGACGTCCTGAGCGATCAGGACGCGGCCGTGCTGTTCCAGGCTGCCCGTTTGCAGTTCGACTTTGCGGGCGGGCCCGCCGACTACCTCGTTGACGAACGGCCGGGCAGCGGGCGGCCGGGACGATGCGTGAAAGTCGATCGTGCGGATTCCGCGCACTGGTGTGGCAGGCGAGGGTCTGTTCCTTCGAGCGTGCGGCGCATTTTCTCGACCTGTTCCTTCATCTGGTCGTCGGTGCGTGTGCTGTGCCAGATGGTGCCCTCCCACTTGACGTACTGAGGGTCGCGGTCGCGTAGGAGGACGGGCTTGAGGTGGCCGTGGAAGAGGAGTGTGCGGCCCTGGTTCCGGCGGAGCCGGCTGAACCACATCGCGCTCTTCTCGTGCCGGGCGAGCCGGTTCGCGGCGATGCCGGGGAGGGTGCCGCGGACGCGGCCGGGTGTGTAGGTGGTCAGGGGTCGGCTGGGCGGGCGCCAGGAGTCGGCGAGGGCCCAGTGGGCGACGGCGTCGCCGCCGCGATCGGTCGGGCTGTAGGGGTAGGTGACGCGGCCTGCGACCTCCGCGAGGAACCGGGCCTGCTCGGCTTCGGTGCCGCCGGCCAGCCGACGCCAGAAAGGCGAGGCGATCAGCGGTGCCAGGGCGACGGCTTCGGGATAGACCGCGGCGAACAACCGCGAGGTGCTGTAGTCGACGTAGTCCTGCTTCTTCCGGTCGAAGGGGATCAGGACGTCGATGCGGTCGTCCCAGGTGTCCCAGGAGCCGAAGGGCGTCGGGCGCCCGTCCGGAGACCAGATGTGCGCGCAGATCATGAGGCCGGTCAGCACCGCGTCGTAGGTTGCGGCCCAGCCGTAGCGCCGCAGGAGGAGCAGGTGGCGCCGCTGGGCGTCGATGATCTCCGGAAACCGGGTGAGATCGACGGCAGGATGGTCGATGTCTGGCGGCCCGATCCAGGTGCTGTGCCGCAGGCAGACGTAGACGTGGTGCGGCAGGAGCCGGACCACCTGGCCGCCGGGATGGCGGGCGTCGCAGAGGTGGCAGCCGGTCTGCGGCTGGTGGCGGAACATCTCCCAGTTGGGCGCCGGGTCACGCAGTTCCGGCATCGCCCCGGCCAGGGCGTGAACGCTTCGGCCGGTCAGCGCGGCGAGCCGTCCGGGGACTACGACGCGACGGCCGGCCCCGGGATAGACGGGCTGGGTGATCTGTAACCACAGGCCGTTGACGTCCAGGCCGTGCAGGGTGGCCAGGCGGCTGATGTAGGACGGGGGGATCTCGTGCCGGGCGGGCGGGACGGGGTCGGGCAGCGTGCGGATGAGCATCAGGCCGCGCGCCTCCGCCGCCTGTTCGCCTTTGCCGGGGCGGTGAGCTGTTCGGACTGTTCGGCGGCGAAGTCGATCGGGACGCACTCCAGCAGCTCTTCGGTGATGGCTTCGCTGCCGTCCTCGATGGCCAGCACGGCGGCACCGCGGATGAGCTGGGACAGCCTGCCGATCATGCCGCCCGTGCGGTGGAAGAGGTAGTCGCTCATCGCGGTGAGGGTGCCCGGCGCGTGCTCGTGGAGGCGGAGCATGGATTCCAGCGTGCCGACCAGGCCCCGCCAGGCGTCCTTGTCGCCGGCAGTGGCGTAGGAGAACGGGGCGGCGGGGATGACGACGAACCGTCCGGCGATCTGCCGGCCCCGGGTTCCGGCGAACAGGCCCTGGCTCTCGATGTCGATGCCCGCGTAAGCGAACGTGGCCGGCAGGCGCTCGGCGAAGTACTTCAGTTGGTCGGACGCCTCCGCCCCGTGTCAATGGCCTTGAAGTGCTCCCCGTAGGCGGCCAGGGTTTCGCCCCACTGGTGGCCTGCGAGATCTCCCCAACGGCGGCCAGATAATTCCCCGCCGTGGTGAGTGTGCGATCAGCTGAAGGGCTTGACCCCCTGTCCGGAGGTGGCCTGGGTGAGCCGGAAACTGTCACCTTGAGTGACCACGATGTGAGCGTGGTGCATGAGCCGGTCGACCTGCTTCAGGTAGCGCGACCGCTTGCCCTCCACCGTCCGCAGGCTCACATCCAGCTCGGCCGCTTTCGCCCTCATCCGCTCGGTCAGCGACCGTGTCACCGGGTCGTACTCCGGCCGCGCGGGCGTGCCCGGCTCGGCGCCGGGCGGCAGCCCGGTCTCCACCTCCACCACGTGCCGCTGCCACTGAACCGCCGCCGCCCGCGCAGGCTCCGGCAGCGTCTCCAGCAGACCGAACGGCTCCAGCTCCGGCAGCGGCTCGGCGCCGGTAACAGCGAAGTCCGGCGCCGCCATCAGATACGAGGCCAGCACCACCGATTCCGCCCCGCCGGCCGACCGCAGTCGCACGGCCGTCCCGGCCAGCGCCACCACCCGATGTTCGTCGCCGTCAAAGGTCAGCCAGTCGCCCGGCCGCAGCACCGAGCTCTCGCCCGCGGTCATCGGCTCACCCCTGGCGCGACCAGGGAGCCGCCGTGCAGGGGCACCGCGGCATCCACCGTCAGCTCGTGCGACCACAGCAGGTGGAACAGCACCGGCAGCACCGCCAGCGGGTCACCCGCCTCCGCAGCCCCGTCCATCAGCGGCAGCGGCTCGGCGAACACCTCCCGCAGCAGCGAGGCGACCGGCTCCACCCAGTGCCGGGGGTGCCGGTAGCCCGCCAGCCACCGCACGTTGCGGACCACGACCGGGTCCGGGGCGCCCAGCAGCCGGAACTCCCACCCCACCGAGGCGCATGCCGCCTCCGTCGCCTCGAACTTCGCGCAGTCGCGAGGACCGCGGCGCTCGGCCGGGCGGCAGTCGATGACCACGGCCATCCCGTCATCGCGGCGGGCGAAGTAGTCCGGCGCGTGCGAGACCGGCCGCCCGTTCGCCGCCGACCAGAACAGCCAGAACGGCTGCGAGGAGATCCCCACCACCGCCGGGTCGAAGTCCAGCAGCATGACGTGGTCGCGCTCCAGCCAGGACTCGTACCCGACGTGCCCGCCCGTCGTCGCCGACCACCACAGGCCGGGCAGGTTGCGCTGCCGACGGTACGACGCGAAGGCGCGTACGGGAAGGGCGTGCTCGAACGGCACGGACCACGCCTCCACCAACGGGCGCCGTAACTCCGTCCTGTCCGGGGCGACGTACGCGACCTTGAACCCGGTCGTCGGCGGTCCGGCAGAACCGCCGGGCAGGACCTCTAACGCACGGACCACGTCTGCCTAACCCCACCCATCGCCGCAAGGTAACTCTTCAACCCGCAAGATCCCCCGCAGCGTATAGCTTCAATCCGCAGCCTCCGAAGTCACAGGACAAGTACTGCGCTACCGTCGCGCAACCAATCAGCTACTCCTGCCCCGTACACACCTGGTCATCGCTTTCATGACTGGCTAGGAGACCGCTGATGAAACTTCGTCCCCTCGGGCGCCGACGCCAATGGCGGGCGACGATGGTTTTTCTCGCCGCGGCGAGCGCGTTGGCCACGGTGCCCGCCGGTGCAGCCGCGGTAAACAGCGGGACCCACACCGTCACTTACCACGGCTACCAGGTGCAGGTGCCGGACAGCTGGCAGGTCATCGACCTGACGGCGCAACCCGAGACGTGCATCCGCTTCGATCACCCGGCGATCTACCTCGGCCATCCCGGCATCCGCACCCACTGTCCGGCACACCTGTTGGGGCGAACCGCGGGACTACTCGTCGAGCCCCTGGACGCTCTTGCCGCACAACGGATGACCGACACCACCGCCCGAGCCGATCACGGCACCGCGGTCGCGCCCTCGGCCATCTCCCACAATGACGAGATCAACGTGGCCGTCCAGGACGCGGGTGTGCTCGTCACGACAGCACAGACCCCGGATACCGAAACAACGGTGCGCCGTGTCCTGGAATCCGCGACCCTGACCGCCGACGCCGAAACAGCCCCCGTGCCGCCCGCTGCGCAGGCTGCGCGCCTGGCCGCCGCCGGACCGCAACCCGGCACCTTCCTCGGTAAAGCCTTCGACGCTTGCGCTGCCCCGTCCCAGTCCACCATGAACACCTGGTACGGCGCCTCCCCCTATCGCGCCGTGGGCGTCTACATCAGCGGCGCCACCCGCGCCTGCGGTCAGCCGAACCTCACCGCGAACTGGGTGACCAACCAGACCTCCAAGGGCTGGCGCCTCATCCCCATCGACGTAGGCAAGCAAGCCCCCTGCACCACCTTCTCCAACAAGATGTCCTCCAGTACGGCCACCGCCCGCTCCCAGGGAGCCAGCGCAGCCGCCACCTCGGTTGCCGCCGCACAGGCCCTCGGTATCCCGGCCGGCAGCGCACTCTACAGCGACATCGAGGGGTACCCGTCAACCAGCTCATGCAAGGCATCCGTGCTGTCCTACCTGTCCGGCTGGACGGATGCACTGCACACCGATGGTTACCTCGCCGGCCTGTACTCCAGTGCCGCCTCCGGCATCAAGGACGCCGCCACCGAATACACCAACACCGCCTACACCCGCGTCGACCACATCTGGTACGCCTGGTGGAACAGCGCCGCCGACACCAAAACCGGCAACTACGTCCCGGCCACCTCGTGGGCCGACCACCAGCGCATCCACCAGTACAAGGGCGGCGCAAGCGAAACCTGGGGCGGGGTGAGCATCAGCATCGACCGCAACTATCTAGACGTCCGTACCTCCGCTCCAGCCTCTCCCAATTGCACCGCTACCAACCGCAACTTCGGCGCCTATACGACGCTGACCCCCGGTTCCACCGGCGAACAGACCAGCGCCGCCCAGTGCCTGCTCAAAGGGGCTGGCTACGACCCTGGCCCAGGCACCCCCACCGGCACCTATGACGCCCCCACCGTAGCCGCCACCACGTCGTTCCAGGCCAACCGCGGGCTTCCCGCCGACGGCATCACCGAGTCCAGAACCTGGACAGCCCTCCTCGCCCGGGGCTCCACACCGATCGTACGGATCGGCTCCACAGGAACCGCCGTAGCCCGCGTGCAACGCGCCCTCACCGCCGCACTCGGCCGCACCATCACCATCGACAGCACCTTCGGCGCAGGCACCGACAACGCCGTCCGCGACTACCAGTCCACCCGCGGCCTGCCCTCCGACGGGATTGTCGGCCCGGCCACCTGGTCGGCCCTCCAAACAGGGAAATAGGCACACCCCCACAACGAACACACCCGGCCCTCCTGCCCGCGGACCGCGAAAGGGCGTCCCGCTGCATCCGCTGAGCACACAGGCCGCAAGTCCGGCATAGGGAGATGACGGTGCCATCAACCCTCGACAGTCACCGACCCGGCCTCTGCAGAAGAAATGCAAGTCCGCCCAATATGTGACACGGACAGATGAAGGGCTCTTCGTGTGAACGCGGCGCAGAGCGCTCCCCAAGCTGTTCCGAGAATCCGGAGACCCTCATATACGCGCGTAAGTGGAGAATCTACTCGTCGGCCGCAGGCGCCTTACTGGCGTTCGTCATCACCGCCCCGGAGGCAACGGCTGCCTCGACAACGCCCGCCCCAGCAGCACGGCAGAGCAGCCGCAGTGCAGCGCTGCTCGCCGACGTCGACTACCAGACCTGGCAACATGATGTCGCGGCCGCAGCCGCTCTCCTGCGCCCCTATATCGAGCAGCGCACCGCGAATGCCTCCGGTCAGAAGTTGGCGGTGGTCCTCGATATCGACAATACCTCGCTGGAGACGTACTTCCACGACGTCTGGGAGTTCCCCACCCCCGCGACCAAGCCAGTTCTCGATGCGGCCCGCTACGCGAAGTCCCGCGGCGCAGCCATCTTCTTCATCACCGCACGTCCGGGCATCCTCCACTCGCTCACCGAGTACAACCTCAAGAAGACCGGATATCCGGTCGACGGACTGTACGCACAAGACCTGCCCGACTTCTTCGACAAGGTCAGCAAGTACAAGACCGCCAAGCGCACCGAAATCGAGGCGAGGGGCTACACGATCATCGCCAACATCGGCAACAACACCAGCGACCTGGTCGGCGGCCACGCCGAAAAGACATTCAAACTGCCCGACTACAACGGCGAACTGTCCTAGCCCGATCCCCTAGCCCGCGACGCGGACGCTGCCCCAGGCCGTCGAACGCCCCGCACAGGGGCCCAAGAACGCCGCCCGACCCTCCTCGGGCGGCAGAAGCCGCCGGTGCGGTCCCCGCAATCCCCTTGCGCGCACCGGCGGCGGGCTCCGCGATCGGCACAAAGCCTCTGGGACATTGACGTCCTGACCACCTTTCCGGGATCCGTGACCTCGCACACACCCGGTGCAGGGGGGAGTGCCGCAAAGGCTGTCTCGCCGCACGCACGACAGCGTCGCCCTTCGACGGACAGGGCCCGTCGTCGACAACAAACAGGGACCTTCTGCGGGCTCTGTGGTGACGGGGGCACCGCCCCAGCTCAGCGAACACCCGACTCGGGGTTCCAAGGGCCCCGCCCGGCCCTTCCCCCATGGGGCCGGACGGCACGAAGCCGCCGGTGGTGCCTCTCCCCCTTGCGGCCCGCGCCGGCGGCTTCGCTCCTCGCGGACGCGGGTTTCCCTGGATCGCGATGCCCTGTCGGCCGCTCCCGGCGAGCCCTGTTGCTTGTGGACTTCGAAGGGGCGGCTGCAATCCTGTGAGCATCGCTGAGCGCCAGGAGCCGTGCCACGACGGCCGTTGTCGGTGTATGGGTTCGGGACATTCGTGACGTTGCTGTCGCAGTCTGTCGGGGCGGTCTCGTTGCCGGGCACGAGCCCGGCGTGGGTCCCAGGCAACTTCGACGGTGGTGTCGTGGAAGTCGCGCGCGAGTTCCTTCAGAATCGTGGTGGCGGTGTCCAGCGCCACTTCGGGATCCGGCAGCTCGTCGCTGAGGCGACCGCAGAGCAAACCGCCTTCCACGGTGAGGACGCTGCAGCGCCGACTGTCCGCCGCTGCCCGAAGAATCTCCCCGTGGGCAGGCCGAACGGCGGCTGCTTCCTGTTCTGTCGTCTCGCCACCCGGCCATCCAACACGGCGGGCCAGACGGCCTCGGTGGTAGATGGCGAAGCAGGCGCCGCGGCGGGGGTTGGTGCCCGTCTTGGGGTGGGCGGATCGGAGGTAGGGCTGGCCGGTGACGAGTTCGAGGCCGACGTCGTGACGGGCTGCCGACCGTTGGTTCCTCGAGCCGGGCGGCCGTCCGGGGCCTGGACGGGAGAGTGTGGGAACAGCCGATGGTGAGGGAAGGCGAGCCGGGAGGTTCCGAAACCCGCGACGGACGCGGGCCGGGGTCAGCTTGTTCGGATCGAATGGTTTTCTCCCAGGAGCGTCGTAGGTAGGTAGGGAGCGAGCGGGCCGGGCGGAACTGGGGTGTGCGGCGATGACCAGCCGGGTCCAGCGGTCGGCGGCCTCCGGTTCCCGGACCTTCGGCCTGGTCCATCCCATGGTCTGTTTGATCATTCTGAAGGTGTGCTCGATGTCGAACTGGCCTCATGCGCCGACCGACCCTGCCCGCGTCTACGACCCCAAGGACGGGCGACCGCTCCAAGCACGGCGGCGAGTTCGTCTTCGGCGACCCCGCCACCTGGGACAGCGAGCAGGCGGTGACCGTCCGCAAGCCGGGCCGCCGGGCCGAATCGTCGACGTCCCGGCGGGACCAGCTCGCAGCGGCCGCCTCATCCCGGCGGATCCTCCACGGGCGCGGCTATGAACAGAGCCGTCGCAATCGCCAGCAGTTCGGTGGCGGTGCGGGTGCCATCGACCGGAACGCGGGTGATCAGCGCGACTCCGCAGCCATCCTCATCAGCGCGTCGACGACGTGCTGCTCCGTCACTCCATAGATCGCACACAGGTCACGCACATCGCGGGGGTTGACGGCACGTTGGCCGAGTTCCAGGCGACTCATCTTGGGCTGGGATACTAGAAGTCTCTCTGCCGCTTGTGTGCTGGTCAGGCCACTGGCCTGGCGGAGCCGGCGGAGCTCGGCTCCCAGATGGTGTCTCCTGCTGGTGGGATTGATGGCCGCGATCACGGGTGGTGCGCCTCAGTTCACAGGGCCCTCTGCCAGTCGGCAGCCTGCCATGATCAGATTCAGTGAGCGCATTGTGTACTACCTGTCGGGGCCACTCGTGACCGTCTGTCGGAGTTCACCTATCTGGCGCAAATGGGCCGCCCCAGACTCAGCGCTGACCTGCGATGCCGACTGGGCGAATCGTCATGTCGGTATCACAATCGTTTCCGGTTCAGGCAGCAGCGCAATTCCTGCACATCGGCAGGCCAACGGGTAACCACCGCCCGACCATCGTCGAGGACCGGCGTGTGCCCTGGGAAAATGCTTCGGTTAAGGGACCAGCGCGAGGTGTCCGCCCAGGTTGCGCAGGGAGGTAGTGGTGGTCGCCGGGCGCAAGCCGGGAGGAAGGCCGAGAGAGATACGGAGCGCCGTCGCCTCGTGACGCGCCTGGTCGCCCGCGTCCTGCTGTTCGTAGATGTCGGCGATGACGTCAAGTGTCCGGGCGGTCCAATAGGGGGAACCGAGCCGCCGCCAGATGGCCAGCGACTGGCGGGCCGCGTCCATGGCCGCGGTGCGGCGCCCGTCGTGCAGATACAGGTCAGCGAGGGCACGCAAAGTGATCGCTTCGCCGAAACGCTCGCCGAAACGACGGTAGGCGGCCAAGCATCCGTCCAGGATGCTCTCGGCGTGTTCTGCTTCACCGCGCAGATCGGTGAGATGGCCGAGCCACTGCAGGACATGTACCTCGCCGACGTGGTTCCTCTGTGCTGCGGCGATGCGGCGGGCGAGCTCCAACCGTTGCCGGGCGGCATCCAACCCACCGGTCGCGAGTTCGACGAGACCAAGGCAGCGCTGCGCCGCGAACTCGCCCATGGGGTAATCGGCGTTGCTCGAGAGCGCAAGAGCGCGTTCGAACGCGATCCGTGCGGCGCTGGTCCTGCCACACTCCAGATGCACCGTCCCGAGCGCACACAGTGCGTAGGCTTCCGTGCGCAGGTTGCCTGTGGTGCGGGCGCCGGCAATTCCCCGCTGCAGGTACGAAACAGCCTCCTGGTAGCGGCCGCGCAGCCGTAGCAGGACGCCGAGCCCCACGGCGGCGGCGGCCTCACCTGGATCGGGCTGCCCGCGCTGCGCGTAGGTGTCCAAGGACCGGCGGAAGCAGGTGATGGCTTCGGAGTAGCGGTCCTGGGCGGTGTTGAGTTCGCCGAGCCCTCGATACATGACGGCCTCGCCGAGCAGATCGCCGGCATTGCGGGCGGCGGCCAGCGCTGTCTCATGGGTGTGCCGCCAGTCGTCGAAATGTGCCGATGACTCGCAGTAGTCGGCGAGGGCTGCGGCGAGCTGCCAGGCCGTACGGGGCTCGGCCTGGTGCACCAGCGCGCACAAGGTGCCCCGCTCCGTGCTCAACCAGGACAGCGGCCCGGTCAGCAGGCGGTCGGCGTCCTGGGGCAGCCAAGCGGGTGATGGAGCCGGCAGGGGATCGGCGAAGCCGGAGGCGAGCGTGTGTGCGGCACGCTGTGCGAGATGCAGATAGGCGGCGCAGACCCGAGTGAGCGCGGCAGCCCTCTCCGCTGGCGCCTCATGTGCGGCGGACTGCTCGCGTGCGCACAGCCGTACCAGGCTGTGCATGCGAAAGCGCGGTTCGCCCGTGGCGTCGGCCGCGGTGACCTCCAGCAGCCGGTTGTCGACGAGGGTGTCCAAAGCCGCTTCCGTTTCTGCGGGTCCACTGTCCAGGAGCGCGCCGACCACCCAGCCTGGAATGGATGGGACGGTCAGCTCACCGAGTAGCCGAAAGGCCCGTTCTGCGGCCGGTGCGAGGTGTTCGTAACTCAGCGAGACGCTGGCCCGTACCTCCAGGTCCCCGGCAACCAACTCGTCCAATCGCCGCCGCTCGTCGTCGAGCGCGTCCGCGATGCGGGCGGGGGAGAGGTGAGGGCGGGTTGCCAGCCTCGCGCCGACGATACGCAGTGCGAGCGGCAGATTGCCGCACTGGTGGATGATCCGCGCCGCGGTGCCCGGGGACCGGCGGATGCGGTCGTCGCCCGCAGCACGTTCCAGGAGCGTGCGCGCCTCGTTGTCGGGGAGCAGTCCCAGGTCGAGGCGGAGCGCACCTTCCAGGCCCGCCAGTGCACTGCGGCTGGTGGCGAGGAGGGCGCTGGCTTCGGTGCCCGGCATCAGGGGGCGCAGTTGCCATTCGCTGTGCACGTTGTCGAGGACGACCAGGATACGGCGGTCGGCGAGTGTTGACCGATACAGCCGGGACCGTTCGTCGAGCCCTTCGGGGATAACCGTGCCGTTGACACCGAGGGCTCTGAGTAGAGAGGACAGGAGGGCACCGGGCTCAGCCGACTGCTGGGCGAAGGTGCGCAGATCAGCGTAGAGCTGGCCATCAGGAAACAAGTTCCGCAACAAGTGCGCGGTGTGCACGGCGAATGCGCTCTTCCCGACCCCGGCCACACCCGTGACGACAACCACGCGCGATACGCCCGCAGGTGGGCCGCCCAGAAGGCCGAGCACTCGGTCCAGGTGCCGCCGACGGCCCACGAAGCTCAAGACAGCAGGCGGCAGTTGGCAGAGAGGTTTGCCAGGTTGGCCCCTGTCGTCGTCGAGCACCGTCCGCAGCGCCTCCTGCAGCCGGGCTCCCGGCGCCACGCCGAGTTCGTCGCGCAACAGGCGCCGAGCCGAAGCGAACGCCTGCAACGCCTCCGAGCGGCGCCCCGAGCGGTGCAGCGCGATCATCAAAGTGGCCCACAGCGACTCGTGCAGCGGCTGCTCGGCCAGCAGAGCGCCCAGCTCCGCCGCCAGTTCGCCGTGCCTGCCGGCGGCGAGTTTGGCTTCAGCCATTGCCTGGCGGGCGCTCAGCCGACACTCCTCCAAACGCGTGGACTCAGCCAGCACCGCCATGGTCGGCGGCACGTCGCCCAGCGCCCTTCCACGCCACAGCCCCAGAGCTTCGGACAGGACACCAAGGGCTTCCGTTGGTCGCCCGTCGGCCAACGCCATCTGACCGGCGGCAGCCAGAGCGGCAAACCTGTCGGCATCCGTCTCCCCGGGGCCCACGCGGAGCTCGTAGCCGCCGGACCGGGTAAGGAGCGCCCCTTCGGATGATCCCAAGGTTCTTCGTACGCGGTGCACGTACACTTGCAGGGACTTCGCCGCCGAGTTAGGAACCTGATCGCCCCACAGCTCGTCGATGAGGGCGTCGGCCGAGACGAAGTGGTTGGCATTGATGAGCAGCAAAGCCAGCACAGAACGTTGTTTCGCCGCAGGCAACGAAGTCCACCGCGTGCCGTCGAAGACATCGAGCCGTCCGAGGAATCGGTAGCGCA
This sequence comes from Streptomyces sp. So13.3, assembly GCF_005860785.2. Classification (NCBI taxonomy): domain Bacteria; kingdom Bacillati; phylum Actinomycetota; class Actinomycetes; order Kitasatosporales; family Streptomycetaceae; genus Streptomyces; species Streptomyces sp. So13.3. The sequence goes on from NZ_CP048835.1 coordinate 600,850, forward strand.
TCTCACCACCTAGGTTGCGGTTGGGAGGCTTCCGGCAGCCCGGATTGCCCGCGACCAGATGAGCATGACAAGCCGCGTACCCCAGCGCAACCACCGCGCTACTCCTGCCTGCCCTTCGGGATCGTGCCCCGGCGCGACGCTGGAAGCCAGCCGCCTTCCCGGGAGCCGACGAGTGGATCGATGCCGGCGACGTTGCCAGCGTCCGTCGGTGGAGGAGGCGAGGACAGGGCCGATCAGCTCGTCTTGTTGCCCTCGCTGTCCTGCCAGGCACGAATGACCTTGAGGATGCGCCGCCCTGAGTCAGTGAGCCGCATGGGGGTTGAGGGGGACGCACGCTCAAGGAGCCGTAGGCCGAGGTCCTCTTCGAGGCGGCGCAGGGTCGTGCTGAGCGTGGCGAGCGTGATTCCCGATGCCTTGCCCGCCTTGTTGAGGCTGTCATAGGAGGCGGCGACAGCGAAGCGTTCCAGACGGGCACGCGCCCGGCTCCCGGTGAATGCCGGCCGCAGTAGGGGCGGGACGCGCTGGAGTGCGGTGTCGTGGTGGAGGACACGCTGGTGGCTGCGGCCTCCTCGTTCGCGCGTCTCGATACCGGATTCCTTGATCCGTCTCAGCAGGGTCGCCAACGCGATGTGTCGTTCGGCGGCGAGGTCGGTGGCGGATCTCTGTTTGACGATGTACTGCTCGTACAGCCAGTCTTGGTCGATGTGAACGGTGCGGCGGTGGCCGGGTTGGCGTGGCTGGCGCAGGGGGATGGCGTACTCGGCGGCGAGTGTGGTGATCACCCGCGGGCTCACCCCGATGCGGCTGCCGATCTCTTTGAGCGTGTGCTCCTGCACGGTGTAGAGCTGAGTGAGTTCGTCGTGTGTCAGGGCCTGTCGCGCGTGGTGCAGTGCCGCGTTGGGACGCCACCCCTGGTCTGTTCGCTCGCGCAGTGGAGCAGGGTGGTGGGCGAGGACGAAGCGGACCGCTGCTGGTGTGGTGCTCAGTTCTTGGGCAGCCGCCGTCGATGAGCGGGTGCGGCCGCGGATGATCTGGTGCAGTGCGGCGGGGTCGATCGTGTCAGGGTCGGGTCCGGGCAGGTCGAGTCCGTTCAGCAGGTCGGCGGGCAGCTGCCAGGTGAGGGGTTCGTCGGCCAAGCCGTGGCGGTCCAGGAAGGCACGGGCCACGGCGTCGAGGGACTCGGCCAGAGCGGGCGTCTGCCAGGCGGGGAACTTGATCATCTGGTTCCGCACGGCTTCCGTGGCGTGGGTGGCGGGCAGCGCACTGAGGCGTTCGTTGAGCACCGTGCGGACAGTGTCGGCTCGGCGCTGTTGGCCGGCGGCGATCCCCACGGTGCGGCAGATGCTGAGCCATTGTTCATCGGGCAGCAGCGGCCGGTAGTCCAGGCGGCGGCGCCTGTGGTAGTCGATCGGAGTGTCGGTGGCATCGAGGTAGTCAGTGACGCGGATTAGCGCCTCCTGAATGGCGTCCCAACGGCCGGAATGGCCCAGGACGTGGAGCATGCGGGTCATGTGACTGTGGTTGAGTTCGGAGCCGAGCCGGGCCAGGGCCTCGCGTGCGTCCAGGCGGCTGCCGACCAGCAGGAGCATCCCGGACAGGGCCTGGCGCATGATCACGTCGTGGGCTCCCTGTGAGGGGGCGATCCGCAGCCACCACCAGGGCCAGGCGAGCGTGGGGATCTTGCGGGCCCGCCGGGCTGCAGCGCTCACGCCGGTGGCCGGCTTGCTAGGGGCAGCGGTGATCGTGCGGTAGCGCAACTGCTCGTTGAACTGGAGCCTGGGGACGAGGGCGGCCAGATGGACCGTCTTGAGGTAGGGACTGATGTCTGCGCCCCAGGACTGGACGAGTACGGCCGCCTGGGGTGATACCAGCGAGCGCGCGGCGTCGAGCAGTGCCCGCATGTCCTGGCCCGCCTGGTGAACATTGCGCTGGCTGAGGATTCTCAGGGCGGCAAGCACGGCTGCCGCCGTCGGCGCCGCCCCCAGCGGGGCCGACGATCCGGGGCGGTCCGGGAAGCGGGAGTCACGGTCCGTTGCGGGTAGACCGGCGAGGACTTCGGCAGGGATGCCGCCGACGAGATCGGTATCGGACAGCAGGTCGGGGTGGCGGGAGGCCACCATGAGGAAACGGGCTGCCACGGCGCGGATGTCGGCGAGTGCGACTGCTGCCGGCTGGGGGTTCGCGGCGTAGATACCGAAGTCGGCTATGTCCTTCTCGATGCACGTGTTGAGCAGGTGCTGTGCCTGGATCACGGCGGATTCCGGCGTCCATGCGGGGGTGGCGGCGTGGTGGAGGGCATGGCGGCAGCGGGGGCCTGTGCCGCTTCCCTGGGTCGCGTTCGCGCACCGTCCGGGGACCGGGATGCCGTAACCGCTGTGGGGCCGCATACGCTGGGGGCGCTCGCAGCCGGGGCAGTCATCGGCCAGCAGCCGGTTGTGTGTCAGGCAGGCGAACGACCAGCCCAGCCGCCACGACACCTTCCAGCGCCCTGCGCTGTCGGCCAGGCACGAGGGGCAGAAACGTGAGCCCCTCCCGCGGCCCCACAGCATCCGCTGGTTCACTGTCATGCTGTGAGGCTTGAGGGAGAGGGCCCGTCGGTCGTAGTGACGCAAGGTCATGCGGTGCACCTGGTCGGCCTCGATGCCGGTCGCCGCGGCGATTGCTTCGGCTTCGGTGTCGCTCAGCGCCACCGCCCAGTCCCACCGTGAACCCGGTACCCCGGAGCGGCGTGGGAGAATACCGAGAGCGGGCAGGAGGTCTTTGAGGTAGGTGTCGAGGCGGTGCGCGACGGCTTCGACCCAGGAGTCCAGCGCTTCGCCCTCGGCCGGCGGGACGCGGATCGGCAGAGTTCGCACCATGCTCATGCCGCTCCCTCCTGCCGCTGCCCCCGCTCGATCGGCGTGCCGGTGCTCTTGGGCTTGCTGGTCATCGTGTGGCGGGCGAATTTCTCTTCCAGGGCCTTGCGGGCCCGTTCCGAAGCGGCGTCGATTTTTACCTGCTCCAGGAGGCGACGGTCCAAGCGCTCAGCTCCGGTACGGGCCGCGCGTTGGCAGCCCCGGTTGATCAGTGTCATCAGGGATCCGATGTGGCCGGTGGTACGGAAGTAGAGGTAGTCGGACAACTCGTCGGCGAGCATGCCGGGGAATTTCCGGGCCAGGACGATCCGTTGCTCGAGCCACAGCAGCAGATTGCGCCACTGGCGCCGGTGCCGCTGAGTGTCGATCTTGAACGGATCCATCGTGAGTGGAGTGGTGCGACGCGCGGTCTGGGCCAGGGTGACGTCGCCGCTGGCATCGGCTTCGGAGTACAGGCCCCGGCTGGCCAGGCCCACCCCGATGAAGATCATGATGACCGGGAACTCGTTCGCGATGTGCTTGAAATGGTTACTGACCTCGCGGCCGTTCTTGTCCTGCCATTTCAAAAAGTGCAGGTCATCGACGATGAGGATCTTCGTTTCGCACTGCAGGACACAGTCCAGAGCCCGCTGGACGAACAGTGCGGAGGTGCCGCTGGTCTGTCCGGGGTGTCCGAAGAACTGCAGCATGGCCCGGTTGAAGTCTTTCATGCCGGTGTTGCTGGTCAGCCCGACCCGGCACACGGGCCACCGCTCGTGCCCATCTGCGGTGAACGCGCCGTGCCGCTGGATCTCGCGCCGGTGGTACTTCAGGGCGAAGTTCAACACCGCTGTGGTTTTGCCCAGCCCGGGGAACGCATCGATGGCGACGGCTCCCTTCGCCTTGTCTCCGTCCTGCAGACTGCTGTCCACGATGTCCCACAAGTCCTCCTGCAGGGATTCAAGTTGCGGGGTCTTGATCGGCCCGAGGTTGGCGTGCCACACGCTTCGGCTGTGTTCGTACATGTCCCGGGGTGGATCACCCACCTTCCCCAGGCCGGCCAGTTGCCGGGTCGTCATCAGCTCCGGCTGTGTGCGGGGTTCTGCTTCGGCCAGGGCCCGCAGTCCTTCCTTGCGTGACAGCGTGAGGTTGTCCAGGTGCGGCCGAGCGCCCTCGGGCGGATCTGTCGGGCGGGCACGCATCAGGCGTCCTCCAGAGCGTCGGCGTAGAAGTCGTCGGCCGCATCCCGGCCATCGAGTTCGTCGTCTTCGTCGTCATCACTGGGCACCGGGCCCTCGTAGGGCTCGGCCCCGTCCGCGTCCGGATCCTCCACGTCCTCCGGGCCCAGGGCACCTTCGTCAGCGAGGATCCGGGCGACCGACGGCAACGCACGGATGTCGTCGCCCTCGGTGTCCGGCAGGTCGAAGGCGGACTGCTCACGGGCCTGGCGCAGTGCGATGCGCCGCTCAGCCATGGTCAAACCCAGGCCCAGGTGCCAGCGTTCCAACAGCGCGGCGACGGCGGTCTCATCGTCGGGGAAGCGGTACTTCTTGCCGGCCACCTTGCGGGCGAGCTCGATGGCTTGCCCGCTGATCGGGAACTTCATCGCCGGGGCGTGTTCCCACTCCAGAGTGTGCCAGCGCCGGGTGTCCAGGCGCCGGAAGTATACGTAGTTGATGTTGTCGGGGTCGACGTGGATGGGCCACATTCCCTTGGCCTTCGGCCCCGTGTACGGGCTCGTCTCACCGCGGTAACCGTCCAGCCCTTCCCCGTTGTACCGGCACTTGCGGATCTCGACGCCGTAATGGTGCAGCGGTCTCCACTGCGTCTTCAGGAACTCGAACCCGAGCGCCGGATCGCGGGGGACTTCGATGTAGCCGGCACGGGCGATGCCGTGCTCGAACATCATCGACGGCGACAGCCGCAGCCCGGGGACCCGCGTATCGACCAGTCCGTCATGGGGTCTCACGTGATACACGCAGGCCACCCACTCGCGGATGATCGTCTCCAACTCGTGGAGGAAGAAAAACGCCTGGTCCTCCGGCCGCTCTCCCCGCGAGAACACATCCGGGCCCTTGTAACCGGGCAGCGATTCCAGCAGGCCCTCCCGCAGGGTCTTGAAGAATCTTTCGATCGGACCTTTGTCCCGGCCCGTCCGCAGACGAGCCGGCTGGATCGACAGCCCGAGCCGCTGGCAGACGGAGGTGATGTGCTCGCTGATGAAGGGCTTGCCGTGGTCGACCACGATGGTCTCCGGCACCAGGGCCGGCCCCGCGGCGCCCTTCTTCCCGCTGACCTTCTCGTCCCCCTCGCCCTCTTCGAGAGCTTTGCGTTCCACGAAGGCAGTGCGGGGGATGCCGTGATCGGGCCAGGCCGCCCACGACGGCCAGTCCCTGCCCGCCGGACGGGGACGGTAGGTCTGGAACAGCACCGCCGCGACATCGATGGACTGCGTGGACACCGGAGTGACCCTGACCCCCGTGACACACCTGTCGTACCAGTCCATCGCGACGGTCAACTCGGCCTGCACCCACTTCAGCGTGACCGGGTCCATCGCAAAGACGTCCAGCCGCGTGGTGTCCATCAGCAAGTACTCGCCCGGCCGAGTCGGCCGCAGCTTCCCGTACGCACCAGGCGGCCGGGCGGCGATGTCCCGGTTGCGTTTCGCGCTCAGCCTGAAGGTCGGCTTCCGCCGCTCCAGCTCCTCCAGCCACCGATATGCCGTCGCGCGGGTCGGTAGCTTCACCTCGTCCTCGCCGTATCGGGCGGCAAGCCGCGGGCCGACGCTGCGGATCACCTTCGCCCGGGTCGGTTGTGAGTCCTTCCCGTGCTCGGCCATGATCTCCAGGGCCATTTCCACCCACCGCGGATCGGCCCGCCCGAGCCCGCCCATGGTGCCGTCGCCGCGATCCGGCCCGCCATGGACGAGACCGGCCTCCTGATCGACGTGGAAGGCCCGCACCCACCGCTTGATGGTGCGCACGCTCACCCCCAACTCGGCAGCCTTGGCCTCGTACCGCTGCAGCTTGGGGGCCGTAGCCACGTACGGCGTCCGCGGTTCGCCCGGCTCCGGACACTCTGCGCTTCCCGACCGGAAACCGTAGAGAACCTCGTTGATGTGGGCGGCGCGCTCGCGCACCGCCTCCAGCTCCTCGTCCGTGAGCTGGGCCAGCAAAATGGAGGCCGTCTCGCGTGGGTCATCAGACCCGGGGCCCCGCCCGTCCGGGATGACTGCAGCCCGGCCGGAGGCGAGCACCTCCCGCAGCGACAACCGGAACCGGCAGCTCCGCCCATCACGCACCAGGACCTCGTTGCCGGCCGCGGAGCCGAACATCTCCTCCACGGTGACCACTTCACCGTCGTATTTCAGCCTCGTGCCCACCCCGACGCGTACCGCTGATCCGTTCACATGCCCTCCCCAGCGAGGCTCCCGCCGATGAACCGTGGTTCCGCCTTCCGCAGCGTCAATGTCCTGCTCACAGTCCTCGACCGGCGAGGGAAGATCGCGTTTCCCGGAGCCGGTCACGGCAGCCGGCGCCTGCCGCAGCTCATGGCGCTCGGACAGGGGCACCGCGAGATCTGTCACAAAGTGTTGGCACCACAGCAGCCGTAGGACGGCCGCCCGCACCCTCCAATCCGGATGGTGCGGAAAAGCTCGGAACGCGTCGCCGAGCGAGGCCCCGTACAGATCCGCCTCCCGGATCTCCACCAGCAGGTCCTCGTCGAAGAGCCAGTCGCGCCGGTAGCCGGCGAGGAAGCGCAAGTTCGCCAGCTCCGCTTCCGGCGGCTCGCACCACACCTCGAAGTCCCAGCCGCGGGAAAGGACCACCTCGCGAGCCCAGCCGAGCGCGAAGTTCACCTTGGGCCGCGTGAGCAGACGCCGCGGCTTGACGTCAACAACCAGCGGCACGTCCTTGCCCCGCAACACGAGGAAATCTGGAACATGGCGCCGAATACGATCGTCCACCGTGGTGGACAGGAGGAACGGCTGGGCGAAGACCGCCGTCACGTCCTGGTCGAAGTCGGCGTAGAGCAGGCGCGTCAGCTCGAGCCGCGACTCGTAGACAACATGGTCGCGCATCGTGGAGGACCAGTACGTGCCCGAGTAGTGCTTCTGGCCATGCCACCAACGGAACGTACGCCACGGCACTGAAGGCTCGAAGACATCGGCGCCGGCAATCGGCCAGAGCCGGTCTTCGTCGATCTTCCCGTCTGCATGGCGAAGACCCATCGAGACCTCGCCGAGCACGTACGACATACCCCACCCCTGAGCAGCAAGAACGGGGAGTAAAGCCCCCGGCCTCGACCAACTGAGACATCTCCACAATCGCGACGGAAAACACCGCTGCATAGATAGAGACCGGGATCAGCACTACTACGGGCGAACCATCAGACAGGAGTTCGTCTCACTGCCCTGTCCCTTGGGCCAGAAGAAGGCCACCACCAATGAGAAAAGGACATCAGAAGTGCGAGCCTACACCGTGAGCCGCTGGCGGCGGACACGGCGATGGCTGGAGCTGGTGCGGCACAACCCGCCGCAGGACCGTACGCCCGGTCCCGGGCTGGAGCACACGGTGCTGGTGGAGGCATTGCGGCAGTTGCCCGAGGCGCAGCGGACGGCAGTGGTGCTGCATCATCTGTGCGACATGAGTGTGGAAGAGGTCGCGGCAGCCACCGGTGCTGCGGTCGGGACCGTCAAGGCACGGCTGTCGCGGGGCAGGGCCGCTCTCGCCAGGCTGCTGAGTGTGCGGGACAGGGAAGGCAGCCATGTCTGACGTCGACGGCGAGCGGGACGAGTTCGACTCCGTGCTGCGCGGACTTGCTGCCGAGGGCGAGACGTCTCCTTCGCTGACCGGCGCGCAGATCCGCCGGCGCGGTGCGGGACGGCGCCGGCGTCGGCGGGTCGCGGCGTCCGCCGCGGTGACGGTGGCGCTGGTGGCGACTGCCGCGGTGGCGGCACCGCGGGTGCTGCAGTCGCACCGGCCGCCGGCCTCGCCCGCCGCGTCGGCGCCGGCCGCCCCGAGCCCGGACCCGAGCCCTTCTCGGACCGGGCGGGCGACGGTGTCCCTCGATCTGAGCCGGCAGCGGGTCGTCGTCGAGCGAGACGGCCACCAGGTTCGGACGATCCCGGTGTCCGTTCGGAGCTCCTCGCCGGCGGAGCGGCTGACCGTGGTGTCCAAATCCGCCGAGCGCACCGTGGCCGCGCCCACGCTCGGCTCCGGCGAACAGTACGACTACCGGGCCCAATGGGTGGTGGAACTGAAGTCGGACGGCGGTGCGACCGTCCTGCTGCTCGAGTGGCCGTTCAAGTCACCACGCGGCAGCCAGATCGGAGTGCCACTGAGCGAGAACGCCCAGTGGCTGTACCAGCAGCTCGAGATCGGAGCCACGATCACCGTGGACCACGGGTGAGCGGCGTGGAGGATGGCTCGGCTCCCCATCCCGACCAGGAGTCCTGACGCAGAGTCCTGACTCAGCGGCCGGCGGACGGGCGGCGGCGGTTCATGAGGGCCAGGCCGGCGCCCGCGCCGAGGGCGACGACGGCACCGCCGACGGCCCACTGCGGGGTGTCCCCAGCGCCGGTGGAGGCAAGCTCGGTACCGCTGTTCCCCGCGGGGGCGGCGGCGTTCGGCGCGGAGGTCACGACGGCGGCGGGCTTGCCGCTGACCTCGGTTCCCGGCTTCGGCTGGTCACCGGTGGTCGGCTTGTCGCCCGTGCCGGGCGTCGGGGTGGGCTTGTTGTTGGCCGCGTCCTCGGCGGCCTTGTCCTTGGCGCGGGCCTCGTACTGGCCCACTTCGAGGAAGTACTTGATGCTCTCGGGAGTCCCGGTGCGGAGTGCGGCCTTGCCGGCCTTCTGTACTTCGGGGCCGCCGGCGTTGATGATCTGGGAGACCTTGACCTGGTCGTCCTCGAACTTGGCCTTGTACTGGCCGACTTCGAGGAAGTACTTGATGGCTTCGGGAGTGTTGGCGGTCAGCGCGGCTTCGCCGGCCTCCTGCAGCGAGGGGCCGCCGTCGCTGATGATCTGGGCGATCCGGACCCGGTCGTCCTGAAGGCGGGCCTGGTACTGGCCGACCTCGAGGAAGTACCGCAGGTCCTCCGGAGTACCGTCGAGCGCCTTCTGCGCCGCCTCCCGCACGGCCCGGCCGGTGTTCTTGTCGGCGAGGATCCTGAGGATCGCGACCCGGTCGTCGTCCGCCGAGGAGTCCGAACCGTGGGCGGGATCGGCCGGCTTCGTGTCCGGGGCCGTGTCGGGCACCGAGGTGGTGACCGGCTGCGTACCTTCGGCGGCGACCGCCGGAGAGGAGAAGAGCACGGCCGGCGCGATCGCGGCCGCGGCGACGATCGCCGATATACGAGCCAGCTTCATCTGGTGAACCTACTTTTTATAAGAAAAATCTGAGAATGTCCCCATAGAATAAGCTCGATTTGATCTTGTCTTGACCATAGTCGCCCTCGCCGCGCCCGACCCCCTCATCGCCCTGCAGGTGGGTCCGTTCTCCCGGAAGGGTGGTGCCGGGGCTGGGGCGACGGGACTATGGAGGCAGCGGGCGGGTATCCCCAGGCCACAAACCATGGTGCGGGTACAGGGACGAACTTGAGGGGGGCCATGCGTAGCTACGGCCGTGTGGTGATCGGCAACCTTGGCTGCGCCGTGATCCTGTGTCTTCCGGTTCCGCTCGCCTTCCTCGTGGGATACAGCGCCTGGCGTGCGGGCGAGGACTGGGCCTGGATCGCGCTCGCCATCGGAGGGGTCGGCCTGGTCGCGATCCCGCTGCCGACCCTCCGGTTCACGCGCCGTGCCTTCCCCCGGATCACGCGCAGGGACCGGCTGAAGGACCGAAGCGTCCCGTACGGGGACGACACCTTCGTGCTGTGGGCTCCTCGGTCGGAACCGAGCTCGGTGCAGGCGCGGTTGGTGCGGGCGGACGTCCTGGAGGCGTCGCTCGTGCGTTACGACCCCGAGGGCGGTGCGGGGTTCACCACCTACGGCGGCGGCCTCTCCCCCGATGAGTTCACACCGCTGGTCAGGATGCGGCTGCGCGTGCACGACGGCGACGAGGCCGAGGTCGCCGACCGATTCGAGACCACGGGCGAGTGGCGGGTGCCGTCCCTGTGCCTGTCGGCGGTCACCGCGGGCCGGCTGGCGGTCCTGGTCGATCCAGGCCGTCCCGCCGACCCGGCCGATCCGCGGGTCCCCGGACGGGTCACCCCCCATTGGCCGCGCAGCGCCCTGCTCGCGGGCACGAGAACCTGCCGGGTGATCGACCTCGACGGCCGACCGACCGATGTGACCCGGCGCCCCGTGCGCCAGTTGCGCCAGATGCGGATCTCCCGGGCGGCCGGGGGCATCGAGATGACCGGCGACACGACCGATCTGCGGCGCCTGGACCCGGCCGTCGCGGCGCGCTACACCGCCGTGGCCGAACAGGACCGCGCCGCCCCGGAGGACCGGGCGCCGGTGACCGAGCCGGGCGAGGAGTCCCGGTGGCTCGTGGACAGCCTTCCGGGTGAGGCGGCGGGGTTCGGTCCCGTCGGCCGACGGTGGTCCCGCCGCGGTGGCGTGCTGGTGCGGGCCCGGTTCCTGCAGATGACCGCCACCAACACGTTCCAGAGCCACGGCCCGGTCCTCGACACGGTGTTGCGCATCCATCCGGCCGACGGCACACCCGCGTTCGACGCCGCCCGGCGGCTGACGGTGCCGATGAACTATCTCGCCGTCCTGCACCGCACGCGGGAGGTCGTCCTGTACGCCGCTCCGAACGGCAGGTCGTTCGTCGTCGACTGGGCCCGCACCAACCTCCTCGCCGGCACCACCGCGGCCACGGTCATCACGCCCGAAGGACAAGAACTCCCCGTCACGGAGCGCCCTGACGTGATCTGGGCCCTGATGAACCTGCTGGCATCCCGGGGCATCTCGAACCCGGCACCTGTCCTGGACCTCCGCAAGCGCCCCATGAGCGCGGCGTCCGGGGCGGTGATGGACGCGGTGCGGGGGAGCGCGTCCGAGGTGGGTGCGGGACGCGGATAGGCCGTAGAGAGGCACTTCGCCCAGGTTGCTTGACTGAATCCAGAGGCATCTCTAACTTTGGAGTACTCTCTAAGTCAAGGTGAAGGGGTGTGTGCGTATGCAGACGGTCGAAGGGGGGCTGCGTGAGCAGCACAAGGCCCAGCGACGGCTCCGGATCCTCGACGCGACGCGTGAACTCCTGCGGGACAACCCGGAAGCGGTGATCAGTACCGAGCGGATCGCCGAGCGAGCGGCGGTCGCCCCGGCCACCGTGTACAACCTGATCGGACCGCGCGACAAGATCTGGGAGGCGCTCGCCGCCGGGTTCACGGACGAACTCGAGCGCCGCCTGACGGCGCTCGGAGCCGGTGGCCCGCAGGAGGTCGTCAGGTCGACCGTCCAGCTGTTCGTGGACGACCCGGTCGTGTCGCGCCGCATGGTGCGCGAGTGGGAGGAGAGCGGGCTCGTACTCGACCGCAGTCCCCTCACCCAACTCCGCCAGGCGATGGCGGATGCACAGACACAGGGCCTGCTGCGCGCCGACATCGACACCGACGCGTTGGCCGCCGTCGTCGGCACCGCGTGCGTGGGTGCGCTCCACCAGTGGGTCGCCGCCCTGATCGATGAGGACCGGTTCCTCGCACGTGCCCTGTTCGCGCTGGACGTCGCGCTCGCCGCGGCGGCCGCGGATGCCCACCGCGACCAACTCCTGGCGCCGCTGCGAACCCGAGGCGCGCCATGACGGCCGGTGCACTGCCGCGGCCCCGACGTTTCGTGGGCGGCGGCGGGATCATGCTCACCGCGGATGTGTGGGGCGAGTCGTCCTCGCCGCCTCTTGTCCTGCTGCACGGCGGCGGCCAGACGCGACACGCCTGGGGTCGGACCGGTCCTCGACTGGCCGCACTGGGGTGGCGGGTCATCGCCCCGGACCTGCGGGGGCACGGCACCAGCGAATGGTCGGCCGATGGTGACTACGACCTCGACCTGTTCGCCGAGGACGTCCGGGCGCTCGTCGCCGAAGTCGGCGACCGGCCGGCGCTCGTCGGTGCCTCGCTCGGCGGCCTGAGTTCGCTGCTCGCCGCCGGAGAGGCACCCAGGGCGGCGATTCGCGCCCTGGTGCTCGTCGACGTCGCCCATCGACCTGACCCTCGCGGGGTTCGCCGGATCGTCGAGTTCATGCGCCGTGAGCCGGACGGATTCGCCGGCGTCGGGGAAGCGGCCGCGGCGGTCTCCGCCCATCTGCCGCATCGCTCACGTCCGGACGACCCCGAGGGGATACGGAAGAACCTGCGACGCCACGGCGATCGGTGGGTCTGGCACTGGGACCCCCGGATGCTGGACAGCTTCGAGGGGCGGATGGACCCGCCCGGCATGGCGGAGCGGCTCCTCGACGCGGCGCGCCGCGTCGACGCGCCGATTCTGCTCGTCCGCGGCGGGATCAGCGATGTGGTGCGGGAAGACATCGCCGAGGAGTTCTGCGCCAGGGTTCCCCACGCGCGGCGCGTCGATGTGGCGGGCGCGGGGCACATGGTGGCCGGAGATCGGAACGAGCACTTCATCGATGCGGTCATCCCGTTCCTGGACGGAATCGACTGAGCGACCCGTCTGAAGGCGTGGCAGGGTAGGTGTCATGTGTGGCCGATACGTCTCCACCCGCAGCCCCCAGGATCTGGCCCCGTTGTTCCAGGTCACCGCTCGGAATCCCGAACAGATCCTCGCGCCGAGCTGGAATGTCGCTCCGACGGATGACGTGTGGGCGGTGCTGGAGCGTGCCGACCACGACAGCGGCGAGCTGGTGCGGCAGCTGCGGCCGCTGCGGTGGGGCCTGGTGCCGTCCTGGGCCAAGAGCCTGGGCGTCGGCGCGAAGATGATCAACGCCAGGGTGGAGACGGTCCACGAGAAGCCCGCCTACCGTCGCGCGTTCGCCAAGCGGCGCTGCCTGCTGCCGGCGGACGGCTTCTACGAGTGGCAGGCCGTTCCGGCGACGGACAGCGCGAAGGCGCACAAGCAGCCGTACTTCATCAGCCCCGAGGACGGGGCGGTGATGGCGATGGCGGGACTGTACGAGTTCTGGCGCGACCCGGAGGTCGCGGAGGACGATGCGGCGGCGTGGTGGACGACCTGCACCATCATCACCACCGAGGCCACCGACCTGGCCGGGCGGATCCACCCGCGCATGCCGCTGGCCATCGCCCCGGCCGACCACGACGCCTGGCTCGACCCCACCCACCAGGACCCGCACGAACTCCGGGCGCTCCTGGCCACTCCCGCCGACGGACACCTCGACACCCGTGCGGTGTCCACCGCGGTCAACAGCGTCCGCAACAACGGACCGCAACTCCTCGACGCCCCACCGGCAGATGCCGGCACCGGGTGAAGTGCGGCGGCGGGTGCGGTCAGGTGCGCCGTCACGCACTCCCTGGCTCGGTTTTGCGGGCGAGCAGGTGGATCTCCTGGAACTGCCGTCGGTCGGTGGGCTGAGGCTCGCGCACCATCCGGGCCACCTCGGCCAATCCCGCCTCGCGCAGCATCGCGGCGAGGTGGTCGGGTGACCACCGATAGGCCGGCACGACGGCGTGATCGAAGACCTGCGTCGGGTGGGACGCGTCATCGCTGGCCGAGAAGCCGATCAGAAGGTGGCCGCCAGGTGCCAGCACACGATGGAACTCCGCGAGTATGACGGGGAGTTCCCGCGGCGGCGTGTGGATGACGGACCACCGTGAGAGTACGCCGCTCAGCACACCGTCAGCGATGTTCAACGCGGCCATCGAGCCCACGTCGAACCGCAGGCCCGGATAAGCCTGCCGAGCCAATCCGATCATCGCGGGCGAGGCATCGATGCCGAACACCGCCGGCCCCAACTCGGCAAGATGCGCGGCGATATGGCCGGGCCCGCATCCCAGGTCCGCGACCGGGCCGCCCCCACTCCCACTGACGACCTCGGCGAAGGCCCTCAGGATCGCGCGGTCCAAGGGCCTGTCACGCAGCTCGTCGCGGAACCGCTGCGCATACAGGGAGGCAGCGGCGTCGTATCCCTCGCGGGTGGCATCGAGGGCATCGTGTTCGACCATGCCCGCGACAGTAGTTCCCGGCGACGGGGCGAGCGGGAGAATCACGATTCGCCCGCCCGCCTGTGCCGGGTTCGCCGCGGGCACCGGGGCTCGGGTCAGGTCGGCTGCTTGCCGGGGTGAAGTGCATGGGTCGGCTCAGACATGCAGGGTGGGCCGGTAGACGAGCTCCTGGATGCGGCCGTCGAGGGTGCGGCTCTCGATCAACTCGAGGTCGAAGTCGGCGGCGCCCTGGAAGACCGGGGCCAGACCGTTCCGACCGGTGATCACAGGGAAGAGGGTCACCTGGACGCGGTCGACCAGACCGGCGGCCATCAGCGCCCGGTTCATCGACAGGCTGCCGTGCGAGCGCAGCGGTACCTCGGACTCCTCCTTGAGCCGGGCGACGACGTCGACGGCATCGCCGCTCACGACCTTCGCATCCGGCCAGTCGAGGGGTCCTTCCAGCGTGGTGGAGACCACCGTTGCCGGCAGGCTCCTCATCCGGGTGACCCAGGCGTCACGCACATCGGAGTCCTCGGTGCTCGCGGCCAGCATCTCCGCGAACGCCCGATACGTGTTGGCTCCCATGACCATCCGCTGCTCCTCGGCGTACAGAGCGAGGCGGTGGTCGAGGAGCTCGGGGCCTTGCTTGCCCCAGTAGCCGGTCCAGTTGCCGCCGGCGCCGCCGAAGCCGTCGAGGCTGGAAAAGACGTCGAATGTGTAGGTGGCGGTCATGATGCGCTCCTCGGGTGCGGTTGATGGCGTGCTGGGGATAAAGACCGGCAATCGCTGCGAAACTCATCGCCCTCCGACGGTTCCCCGGGCCCAGCAGGACACTCGGCCCGGTCCTCCGTTCGGCGGACACCAGCACGCCCATGCGCTCCTCGGCCGTCCCGGCCGCCACCCGAGAGCCCCTGCTGGACGAGCACACCGCTCTCATGAGCCGCTGAGCCGCGTTCCTTGATCCTCCTCGCCGGCCACGGCGCCGGCCGAGAGGAGCGTCGCAGCGGCGAGGCTGCCCCAGAGGGCGGCCGAGCCGTGGGGTGCGAGAGTGGTGATGACCGCCGGGGAGACGGCGAGGCCGAAGCCCGTGGAGAGCTGGAAGCGGGCGAGTGAGCGTCCCAGGACGTGGGCCGGGGCGAGGACGGTGACGAGCGCGGTGGCACTGCCGGCATAGAGGATCTCGCCGATGGTGCAGGCCACGGACACCGTGGCGACGGCCGGGGCGGCCCAGCCATGTCCCAGTGAGGTGGCCGCGAGGAAGCCGAGGTAGGACGCGGTGAGTACCCCGCCGGCGAGAGCCAGCACCGTGCGCCGCGAGAAGCGGGACATCAGCACGGTGACCGGAACCTGCAGGGTGACCACCAGCACCGTGTTGGCCACGAAGATGGCTGCCGACCACATCGGGGATGCGTGCAGCTGTGTTACCAGTACCAGCGGGAGCGCGATTTCGGGGATGTTGAGGCAGAAGGCGTAGATCACGTTGGCGGCCAGCAGCGCGCGCATCCGTGGTGCGGGCCCGTCGCCCCCTTCCGTGGCCGGGGTAGCGGCCGGGTCCGCGCGCAGATGGACCGACCATGCCAGGGCCGCCGCGGTGAGATAGGCGAGCCCGGTGACGGCGGCCAGCGCCTGCAATGCGGTGGTGCCGCCCGCCAGGCAGGCGGTGGCAAGGAGCGCGCCGGCGCCCAGGCCGGCGTTGCGCAGGGCGCGGCCTGCCGCGAGAGCGGTGTCGCGTTCCCGGCCGTGGGCGACCGTGGCCACGAGAGCCGCGTGGGCGGCCGGCCATGCCTGGTTCCCGATACCGAGGAAGAGGGCCGCCGTCGCGAACAGCCCGACGTGCCCTGCCGGGGTGGCCAGCAGCAGCGCCACGCCCACCACCCGCACCAGCATCGACGCCGCCACGACCGTGCTGCGTGCGCCCCGGTCCAGCCACCGGCCCACCGCGGGCATGCACACCAGACCCACGACGACCCCGACCGTCATGGCGATGCCGGTGGCCGGCGCGGACAGCCTCAGCACCGTCACCCCGTAGAGCAGCAGAAAGGGCCGCAGCAGGCCGGTGCCGAGCGCGTCCACGGCCAGGGCGACGGCATAGCGGGGGCCTCCGGAGGCCCGGACGAGGGCACCGGGCCGGATCTTGGTGATGGTTGCCATGGCGTCAACGGTGCGTTCGGCCGCCGGGCCGGGAACGCCGGTTGACGGACACCGTCAACCGACGCCGTCGTCGCCCTTCCGGTCGGTGATGATGAGGGGGTGACCTTGAGGATCGACATCAGCGGCCTGCCGGCCGAGCGACTGCGGTTCGCCGCCTCCCCGCTGGCCGAGCTGACCGCGATGCTGCACGTGCTGGCCGAACCCGGACACCACCCGCAGCTCGCCGGCTGGGCCGGCGAGGTCTGGGCCGGGCTGCGGCCGGAACTGGCCGAGCGGTTGCGCGAGGCGGAGTTCCTCTGGCGTTCCTCGCAGGCCGACTTCCTGATCCCCGCCCGTCCTCGGCCGACCCTCGCCGAGGAGTTGGACGACGTGGACCGGATCGACGACGAAACGTATGTGCGGGCAGCACTCGTCACCACCTGCGGCAGCAACCGGGTCCACTTCGGCACGCCGTCGCCCCTCACCGATGCCGCCGCCCGCGAGCGGGCCCTGGACGTCGCCCAGGCCCGCGGCGCGCTGCAAGAGGCTTTCGCGGAACGGCTGCTCGCGGACCCGGCCGCTGTGCGGGCGCGGGTCCGCCACACCCTCGAACAGTGCGCCGAGGCCTTCTTCGACGCCGCTTGGACGGACGTCGCCGTGCGGCTCGCCACCGACCTGCGCATCAAGAACGACCTGCTGAAGCGCCAGGGCATCGGGGCGGCACTCGCATCGGTCTCCGGCGCGGTCACCCTGGCACCGGACGGCGACTGCATCATCGTGGACAAGCTGCAGGACAAGGCGACCGCCGCCCACGGCACCGGAGTGACCTTCATCCCCAGCGTCTTCGGCCGCCCGCACCTGGTGGCGGTCCACGCGCCCGGGTGGCAGCCGGTGGTGCAGTACCCCGTGGCCGAGCCGAGCCCATCGGAGCCGGTATCCCTGGAAACGGTCACACTACGGCTGGAGGCCCTCGCACATCCGGTACGCCTGCGGCTGCTGCGTACCCTGGCCCGCGGCCCGCACACCACCGGTGAGCTGGCCCACGCCTGGGAACTCTCACCCCCGGAGGTCTCCCGCCACCTCGCTGTCCTGCGCCGCGCGGGCCTGCTCACAGCCCGGCGGCACGGTCGCTACGTCCGCTACACCCTCAATCTGCCCGATCTGACAGCGCTGGGCGCCGACCTGCTGGCGGCCGTACTGCGCTGACACCCGTCGGCGGCTGCCCGGTCGGCACCGCGATGGTCGGCCCCGGGACGATCGGCACCGTCGTGATCGGGAACCCGGGGGGACCCTACGGGCGGGCCAGCCGGTGGCGGTCCACCCAGGCGCTGATCGCCGCGGCCAACTCCTCGGGGCGGTCCTCCGGAGAGTGGTGGCCGGCCAGGCCGAAGCGGGAGACCTCCAGGCCCGCGATGTTCTCCTCGCACCAGGCCACGGCCCCTTGGTCGGTCATCGCGCCCGGGCCCGGCTCGAACGCGGCGAGCAGCTTGGGGACGTCGGGGCTGGCGGCCAGCCAGGCGTCGTAGTGCTCGATGCGGGCCACGACGTCGGCGGGCTCGCCGTCCAGCGGCATCATGCGCGTCCACGCCAGAACCGGGCGGCGGCTGTGCGGGGTCGGGAAAGGGCGTCGGTAGACATCGAGGTCGGCAGGGTCGAGCGGGGTGGCGAGCGTGCCCGGGAGTCCCTCGATGAACAGTGACTTCTCCAGGATCATCTCCTCCCCCACCCCGGGGGTGCGCAGGAGGGTGAACAACTCCCGCCCGGCCGCCGGGAATTCGTCGCCGACCAGCGGTTTGATGATCGTCTCGGTGAAGGCTAGACCGCGGACGGTGCCCGGCAGGCGGGCGGCACGGTCGAAGGCGAGCGCGCCGCCCCAGTCGTGGCCGACCAGGACCGCCTCGGTGAGACCGAGGGCGTCGAACCAGGCGTCGAGGTAGCGGGAGTGGTCGTCGAAGGAGTAGGCGAGGTCGGGCTTGCCGGAGTCGCCCATGCCGATGAGGTCGGGGGCCAGCAGGCGGCGGCCGGGCGCGGCCACACCCGGCAGAACGTTCCGCCACAGGTGGGAGGAGGTGGGGTTGCCGTGGAGGAAGACGAACGGCAGCCCGTCGGGGTCGCCGGACTCCCGGTAGTGGACGGTGGAATCAAGGACGGGGATGGTGGGCATCTCGGGGTCACTTCGCTTTCAGTACGGGGAGGGGAAGGTTGAGGCTCAGGACGCGGTCGACGGCGATCTCGACGACGACCAGGTCCAACGGGGCGGGCGGTGCCGCCCCGTAGCGGACGGTGTAGCGGCGGACCGCCTCGGCCAGGCGCGCGGGTTCGTCCGTGACGGTGGCCCGGCCTTCGAGGGTGACCCAGTCGAATCCGTCCGCCTGGCAGAGCGCGACCCGGGCCGCCGGGCCGCCCGCCGCCACGTTCCGGGACTTGCGGGCTCCCGCCCGGGTGGTCACCCGGGCCAGGCCGGTGGTCGCGTCGAAGGTGAAGCGGACGGGCGTGACGTGCGGGGTGCCGTCGGGGCGGAGGGTGGTGAAGGTGGCCGTTTGGGGACGGGCGAAGAACGCCCGTGTGATGGCGGGGAGTTCAACGGCCCGGCTCATTTCTTCTTCACTCCCTCGTTCCAGATCAGCTTGGCGATGTTCGGCTGCACAGCCGTGGTGATGACACCCATGGCCGTGCGGACGTACCGTCGCTCCTCCATTTCGCGCAGCATGCTCGCGGCGAGGTCGGCACGGGCGGTGAAGACGCCGTCGGCGCTGGTCTCGACGGTGTGGAAATCCGTGACGACGGGGTGCTCGAAGAGGCCGGACGGCCGCACGAGGGTCCAGTCCAGGCCCGTCCCACGGATCACGGCCTCCATCCGGCGCATGTCCTCGTGGAGGGTGCGGCCGAGGCGTCGGTTCACCAGCGGGTCGAGCACGTGGTTGAAGAAGTGCGCTCCGGTGGGACGCCAGTTGGGGTCGGCGATGCTGGAGCTGACAGTGAGCAGCCGCTTGACGCCGTGCCGGTCCATGGCCTCGGTGATGGCGGTGGCGCTCGCGGAGTACGTGGTGATGGCCTCCTTGCTGAAGCGTGCGCCCAGCGCGGACAGGACGGCGTCCGTCCCGCCGATCGCGGCGTCGACGGCCGCCGGGTCGGTGGCGTCGGCGACGGCTACGGTCAGTCCTGGCCGCGCGGCGATGGAGCCGGGGCGACGGGTCACGGCGACGACCTCGTGGCTGGTTGCCAGGGCTTGTTCGGTGAGGTGGCGGCCGGTCGGTCCATTGGCGCCGAAGACTGCGATACGCATGATGTCGGGTCATCCCTCCGTGTGGTTTCCGGAACGCCCTTGACTGTGCCGATCATGAAACGCAAGCTCAACGCTGATGAATAACACCGCCCCCGCCCCAGCCCGCACGCGCGGCCGCCCGCGTGGCAACCCGCCGACCCGCGAGTCGATCGTCGTGGCGGCCCGCGCGCTGTTCCTGGAGCGCGGCTACCGGCGCACCACCCTGCGCGCGGTGGCCGGCGCCGCCGGGGTCGACCCGGCACTCATCGCGTACCACTTCGGGTCGAAGAAGGGCCTGTTCGCAGACGTGATGCAGTTCCAGTGCGCCAACGCACTGGCAGTGGACGATGTCCTCCTCGGCGACCCGGCGACCCTCCCCGACCGCTTGATCGACGCGGTGACGGACCTGTGGGAGGACGCCGACTTCCGCCGGCTCACCGCCCAGGGTGACGAGGCCTCCGAGGTGATCCGCGAATATCTGGAACAGGAGCTGCTGGCCCGGCTTGTTGAATTTCTCGGCGGCCGGGACGCGACCGCCCGTGCCACGGCTGTGGTGACGATCCTCGGCGGCCTCATCTACACCCGCTACCTCAACCCGCTCCCCACCCCCGCCGCCCTCACCCCCGCCGAGTCCCGCCGCATCCTCACCCCGGCGCTGCGCGCCGCACTGACGCCGAGGGCGCGCACCGCGGCAGCCACGAGAGCAGCCCACCGGGGCTAGCGCGAACCCCTCCGCGGCTCCACGGTCTCCTGCTGTTCGACGGAACGCCGGATGGCTTAGGGCCGTCGGCCGGGCCTGCCGCCGGCGCGTATTTCCATTGCCGACGAGCCACACCTGTCCATACGGTCACCAGTGGTACGGCATGAACACAGCACAAGGGAGAGCATGTGGCCAGGGTCGCGCAGCTGGTGTCCTACCCCGTCAAGGGCTGCGCCCCCATGCCGACGCACACCGCGGTGCTGACCCCCGCGGGCCTCGCGCATGACCGCAGTTTCATGGTCACCGGCGAGGACGGAGTCTTCCGCAGCCAGCGGCGCAACCCGCGACTGGCAGTGATCCGCCCCGAGCTCAGCGACGGCGGAGAGCGGCTCACCCTGCACGCCCCGGGCGCGGACCCGACGGGCATCGACATCGACACCTCCGGCCGTCCTCGCGACGTCACGCTGTTCGGGGCTCCGTTCAGGGGCATCGACCAGGGAACCGAAGCCGCCGCATGGCTGTCCGACGTTCTCGGCACCCCGAGCCGCCTGGTGCGCGTTCCGGCCGACCACCACCGCGTCACCGACGGCCGGACACCCGGCACCTCCGGCTACGCCGACAGCTGCGCCGTCCACATCCTTTCCCGGTCCACCGTGGATCTGCTGAACGAGCGGCTGGGCGAACACGGCAGCCCGCCCCTCCCCATGGACCGCTTCCGCCCGAACATCGTCGTCGACGGCTGGGACACCCCCCACACCGAGGACCGCGCCCACCGCATCACTATCGGCGACAGCGAACTCGGCTACGCCAAGCTCGCCATCCGGTGCGCCGTCACCATGGTCGACCAGCAGGCCGGCACCAAGGCGGGCCCCGAGCCACTGCGCACCCTGGCCATCTATCGCCGGGCCGCCGAGGGCGGCGTCGCCTTCGGCACCAAGTACGCCGTACTGCGACCCGGAAAACTGTCCACCGGCGACGAGGTGCACGTCACCTCCTGGGGGGCATCGGAGCTGTGAACCGGGCATCGGATCGCCGGCCGGAGGCCCGCCGGTGGGACCGTCGCGAACCGGCCACCGGGATCCGCCCGTTCGCCGGGGCCGCTCTCCGGCACGGGACCGGTGTCCGGAACAATCCGGTGGCATGAGCGTGAGACCCTCCGACGACCTGGCCGCCGCCTTCGCCCGCCTGGGCGGTGAGGAGGACGGACAGGTCTGGAGCGACCTGTGGGACGACCTGTGTCACCAGGAATCCGTCTACGACGACAGCTTCCCCGCCCTCCCGTACCTGGCGGCCATCGCGACCGGCCGCTCCCCCGGGGAGCCGCAAGAGGCCGTCCTGATGGCGGGCCTCATCGCCTCGGCTGCGGACGACGACCGCCGCACGCGGTACGCCGAGGAGATCGCCGTCTTCGCGGTCGCGGAGCAGGTCGAGGAGAGCTACCGATGAGCGACGCGCTCGCGCGGCTCGACAACGTCGACTGGGCGGCGCTGAGGCACGCCTACGGTGCCGCCGGGGACGTGCCCGGCATGCTGCGGGGTCTCCACCGGCCGGAGAAGGCCGCGGCCGCTGCCGACGATCTGCTCACGCACGTCCACCATCAGGGCGGCGCGGTCCATTCCTCGGCTCCGGCCGCTCTTGGGTACGTCATCGCGGCCGCCGCCGACCCGGCCATCGACGCGGACGTCCGCCAGGAGCTCCTGGACCTCGTCGGGGCGCTGGCCGACGCGGCGAACAGCGCAGCACCCCGCTTCGTCACCTCGGCCTGGCCCGCCGCGTGGGACCTGGCGGTGACGGACCCTGTTGCCGCTGCTGGACGGTCCGCTGGCGGTGCACCGTACCGCCGTCGCTGACGCCCTCGCGCAGGCCCACCACCGGGCCGACGAGGTGACCGCGGGGCTGCGGACCCGGTGGGCCGTGGAGTCCGACCCACAAACGAGGATCCAACTCGTCGACTCGGTCGGCTCGTTGATCGCCCATGCTCGTGAACAGCGCGGCGCCTCGATCGGCTGGCTGCGGGAACTCATGGACGACGCCGAGCCCTCCGTACGCCTCGCTGCCGTGCAGGCCTTGCGCCGCGCGCTTCCGGGGCAGGACGACTCCGTGTACGCACAGACAGTGTCCAACGTGCTGTCCGGCAGCGAACCGGAGACGTGGCGGCCGGGACGCGGCGCGGCCAAGCCCACGGTCGTCTGGGCCGTCGGCCTGCTGGGAGAGGACCGGGCGGCCCTGGCCGACGCAATCCAGAGACTGATCGGCCACCCCGACCCCTCCGTGCGCGCGGGCGCGCTGCAGGCGGCCGCCCAGGCGCTCAGCCGTCGGCGCTCCGCCGTCCCGGAGTTGCTCCCGGCTGTGGCCCGTTCACTGTCCGACCCCGAGCCCGACAACCGGCTCGTCGCCGCCCGGGTCCTCGGCATGTGCGGGCACGCCGCCCGTCCCTGGGCGGACGCGCTGGCGGCCATGGTGACGGACGAGGGCGAGCCGTAGCTGCCCGCCCGGTCCCACGCGATCTGGGCCCTGTCCCGGCTCGGTGACGCCCGGTGCGTACCACCGCTGGTGCGGCGGCTGGCCCAAGCGCAGCTCGGGTTCGCGTACCACGCGTCCCACGCCGACGGCTGGTGGACGTACGAGCTGAGCCTCAACGAGGTCGCCGCAGGGCTCAGCGCCCACGCCGACGCACTGCTGCCCCCGCTGCGGGCCCGGCTCGCCGCCGCATCCACCCTCGACGAATGCCGCGAGCTCTGCCGCTTGCTGGAGTCCTGGGGCGCCGCGGCCGCCCCCGCCCTCCCGGAACTGCTGGGCCTCCTGGACACCCACGCCGTGGTGTGGGCTTTGGACGCACTCGCCGCGATCGGACCGGCCGCGGCCCGCGCCGTGCCCCGCGAGCGGCTGCGCGCCCTGCTCGACACCCCGCCCGCGGACCAGCCGTTCGCGCCGCGCAGCCTGGCGCTCGCGTACGGGCGGCTGACCGGCGACCGGGAGCCCGCGCTGGCTCTGCTGGTCCCGCAGTTGGGCGAGCCGTACGACCAGGACAACGCCGCCGTTCTGCTGGCGGAACTGGGCACGCCGGGCGCCGCGTACGTCGGGCGGCTGCGCGAACTCCTCACCGTGCACCAGGAGGGCTGGCTACCGCTGCGTGTCGGCGAGGCGCTGTGGCGGATCACCGGGCGAACCGACGAGGTGGTCCCTGTCCTGGTCCGGGCGATCGCACCGTTCACCGAGCGGGGCGGCGTTCATCGGGCGGTCGTCGAGACCGTGAAGCTGCTGGCCGAGATCGGCACCGACGCCGCCCCGGCGGAGCCCGTCCTGCGGGCGTTCCTGGACGCCGACGTGCGCCCCGTCAGACAGGGAACCTGGCGCTCCGTCCCGGAGGACGACGACCTGTGCGACGCGGCGCGCGCCGCACTCCACGCCATCTGCGGACCTGGCGCCGCCTGACACGGCACGAGCCACGGCGCCCACCCGCCCGTACACGAGACCGGGCCGAGGCCCTGATCTTGACCCATGTGTCCCCCTGTTCGCACCGTTCCTCGATGTCATGATGGCGCGTGTGAGCTTCCCCTATACGGCACCCAACGCCGTCCTCGTGCAGGACCGATGGCGCGCCCGGGAGGCGCCTGACGGGGACTTCATCATGTTCGGCGACGGATCCCTGTCGGTCATGAATCTCATGCGGTTCTCCCCCCGCCGACCGGCTCCATGACCGGCGGGCCGAGGACTGGCAGTGGTGGGAAGTTCTACGGGCCACCGCGTGGACCCCCAGTACCTGGATCGACGTCGATACGCCTTCGCCACCTGCGTCCACGCTGGAAGCCGCGCCCTGGCAGGGGAATCATCGGCCCACGGCAGCATCGGCTGGGTCGCCCTGACCCGGGACGACGACGACCACACTCTGCAATGGATCGCGGTCTCCTGCGACTCCAACCCGTTCACCGAAGTCACGCTGGACGCAACCACAGTGACCGCCACCAGCACCCTGGGCCGCATCTGGACCTTCCCCAGAGACAACCCCCAGCAGGTGAAGATCACCGAAGATCCGGCCTGTCCCTGGCCCAAGCCACCTCAGGCAGTGGTCCCGCCGGCTGGAGATCACCCAGGAGCGAACTACCCCTGAAGCGACGCCAACGTCGTCACCACAACGTCGGTGGCCCTCCTGTACCGCTCCGACTCACCCGGCTGAGCCCGTCCCGACGGCCCCACGCTCTCGCTGTGCGCGACGAGCCTGAAGATCAGTGCACGAATCAGCATCTGCTGCCAGGCCGGATGATCACTGACACTCGTCAGCAGATCGGACGGAAGATCGAACCACAGCAGACCGTCTGCGATCACGATGGCCTCGGCGAACACCGGTGGCCGCCAGTACGGCGAAAAGTCGATGACTACAGGCACGTCGTCTGCCGCGAAAAGCACATTCCCGGGGAGATCGCCGTGAATGAGCTGAGCTGCCTCCTGCTGCACCGGCCGCCTCAGCTCCAGCAGCGTCGCATACGCCGCGGAGAGGTCATCGATCACGTCGATGTCCTGTTCGCACCACGCGACCCGGTCGGCCACAGCCCAGGGATGGGCCCGCCGGTCGAGGAACTCGGGCCGGGGCAGGTTCCGCAAAGCGGCATGGAAGGAACGGCCGGCGCTGAGCACACCGTCCCAGTGTCCCCGCGGACCAGGCTCTCCGGTCAGGAACTCGCCGGTGGTCCAGCCGTCCACGACACTTCGCCCATCAGCCGCCCGCAGCGGCCGCGGGACGCGGAAACCACTGCCTGCCGCCAGCCCCTCGAGCAGGGAAGCCGCCCACTCGGTCTCGTCCTCAGGCCCCTCAGCAGGCTTGAACACAAACCCACCGACGAGAACGCTTCGCCCTTGCCCACCGGCCAGCGGGACCGGGCTGCCCCTCACCCCGAAGGCCTCAAGGACGGACGCGGACGGGAGTGCGTTGCTCAACTGCTCGGTCACGCCGCGCATCCTGCCGACACCGACCCGCCCGGCGCACCTTCTTTTCGCCCACCCGTGGCCTTCGCACCAGCGGCTGGACTTCTGCACGGCAGGCGAGAGCGGGTGTGCCTCAGCAAAGCGCTCCGCCGGCCCCTGGCCGCGTTACCGGGGCGTCAGTACGCAGAACTCGTTGCCGTCGGGATCAGTCATCGCCACCGCGCCGAGCCCGCCCTGGCCGGTGTCGGTTCGGGTCGCGCCGTGGGAGAGCAGCTGGTCGACCTCTGTCTGCCGATCGCCGTCGGTGGATGGAGCGAGGTCGAAGTGCAGGCGGTTCCTGCCTGTTCTGGGAGCCACTGGTGGGCCGCCCCAGGTGATCTTCGGACCACCGTGCGGTGAGCGGATCGCGGTCTCCTGGTCCTGGTCCCAGACCAGCGGCCATCCCAGCGCTTCGCTCCAGAAGTACCCGACTTCCTGCGAACCGTCGCAGGCCAGGGCGCCGATGAATCCGCAGTCGGCGAGGAACTTGTTGCCCGGCTCGATGACGCAGAACTCGTTGCCTTCGGGGTCGGCGAGTACCACGTGACCGTCTTCCGGGGTCTGGCCGATGTCGATGTGCCGTGCGCCAAGACCGAGCGACCTGGTCACCGTCTGCTGCTGGTCCTCCAGGGATGTACTGGTCAGATCGAAGTGCATCCGGTTCTGGCCGGCCTTCCGATCCTGACTCGGCAGGAAACGGATGCGGAACCCGGTGTCATCACTGGGCAGGAGCATGATGCCGTCGTGTGGATCGTCGACCATCTCCCAGCCCAGGACCCCGGACCAGAACCTCGCGAGCCGCAGCGGCTCGCTCGCATCGAAACAGACCGCGAACAGTTGACACGTCATACCCTGCGCATCTCCGATCACTGACCGACCGCTGTCGACAGGGCGCCTTTGTCGGCCCCTCGAACGGGAGCCTATGGCGACCCCACGTCACCCGCATCCAGGTTTTCGCCCGCACGCCCTGGTGCAGCCGGGATGCTGAACGCGGTCAGCCCGCACCCTGGTGCGAAACGGCTCAAACCAGGACGGGTTGCGGTTCCGGTTGCTGCACCGGTGCGGCCTTCAGATCCCACAGCTTGGTGGTCCGCAGGTAGCCGTGCACCACCGACGCCATCGCGAGAACAAGAAGCGGTCCGGACAGCCACGCGTGTTCGGCCATTTCCATCGGCAGATAGCGATACGCCACCAGGAGCCCGGCGAAGACCGCTGCGCCGTGAGCGACCAGCCGTATTCCTGACCGTTCCCAGCCACGGTCGTGCGCGCGCAGCCCTGCCTCGATCGTGAAGGCGAACACCACGCCGGCAACGAGATCCGCACCGTAGTGATAACCGAATCCCAGCGTCGCGCAGAGCGTGGCGATCAGCCAGAACGTGCCCGCGTAACGCAGAGAGCGCGGGCCCTTGCGGGAATGAATGAAGATCGCGGTGGCCCACGCTGTGTGCAGGCTGGGCATGCAGTTGCGGGGGGTGACCGCGTCGAAGAGCACCGGGTGCGGGGCGGCGATCGGCGGCAGCGTGTTCGGCCACAGGTTGGCCAGCGCCCAGTGCTCGCCGCCGCCGGCGCCGATGCCGACGCCGTAGGCATAGATCGGTCCGACGACCGGGAAGAGCATGTAGATGGCCGGCCCGAGCAGGCCGATGACGAGGAAGGTGCGCACCAGATGATGGCGCGGGAAGCGGCGCTCGGTCGCCACATGGCGCAGCTGGTACAGCGCGACGAGGACAGCGGCCACCGCGAGCTGAATGTAGACGGCGTCGAGAAGATGGGTGCCGATCGGGCCGCTGGCCCTGACGATCCGGCCCATCAGCCACGACGGATTGCCCAGCGCGCGATCGGCGGTCGCCACGTACTGGTCGAGCACCATCGGGCGGGTCTTCGACGTGATGAGTAGCCAGGCATCGCCGGTCTTGCGGCCGGTCACCAGCAGCAGGCCCAGCCCGACGCCCTTCAGCAGCAGGACACGTTCCCGGCCGGTGCGATGCGTGACAGCGATGACCCCATAGCTCCAAAGCACCCACAACGCGCCGTTGCCGAAGGTCAGCCTGGAGTCGGCCGTCCACCGCACCAGGAAGAAGACGACGTCGATGCCGAGCGCGGCACCGAGCGCGATGAACCGTTGCCGCCAGGTGAGCACCAGCATCATCAACGCCATGCCGGCGTACAGCAGCGGCCCCGATTTGGGGCCGAATATCAACTCTTGCACCTGGTTGGTGATCGGCCCCCGCAGGCCGTAGCGGCGCGCGGTGATCTCCAGCGCGATGAGGAACGCGAGGGCCGCCACACTCACCGCGGCCCACAGCATCACCCGCGGTTGGCGCCATGCGGCGAACGCAATTCTGGAGTTAATTCGTGAAAACATGCGCGCTGCTATAGATATCAATTGTTTGGCCGATTTGTTAGATGTAAATAAAGACGCTCTTTGTGCTGGTCGGTATGGCTTTCTGGTGAATGAATGGGCGATCAGGGTGATCGTCGCGAGGTCGATCATCCTATCGGAGCGGGTGCGGGTGGGTTTCACCGGTCGCTGATGAAGCGAAGGTGGGCCAAGTGGTCTCAGCGCAGTCGGCGTGCGCGCAGCACCAGGTCGTCGGTGTGGTGCGCACCGGCACCGCCGTCGGGTGCGAGGCGCGGCCGCTGCTCATCCACCTCCACCTCCCAGTCGTCGTCGAGCAGGGCAGCGACCATCTGGGGCCAGACGTAGTCGGCCGGGTCGAAGCCGCTGTCGTCCGGGTGCTGGGTGTCCATGCCCGCGTGGTGCACGAGCAGCAGCACGCCGCCGGGCGCGACGGCCGCGAGCATCGCTCGCTCGGCCGCGGCGTCGGGGGTGCGCAGCAGGGCCGCGTACTGGGCGGAGACCAGGTCGAAGGAGCCCGGCGGGAGGGCCGCGTGCGCCAGTTCGGCGTGCACCCAGCGGACGGCGAGACCGGCGTCCCGGGCGTGGCCGGCCGCCCGCTCCAGCGCCACGCTCGAGACTTCGAGCGCGGTCACGTCCCAGCCGCCGCGTGCGAGCCAGAGCGCGTCGGCTCCCTCGCCGCAGCCGACGTCGAGGACCCGCCCGGGTGTGAGATCGGCGGCCTCCGCCACGAGCGCACCGTTGGGCCGGCCGCTCCACAACTGCTGCCGGTCGGCGTACCGGCTGTCCCACTCCTCCCGTACCGCGGGGTCCCCGGCATACCCGTCGGCGGGTGCGGGAGCGTCGGACGCGGGCGAACCTGTTGCGATGTCGTCGGTCATGCGCCCGCCGTCGCCCCTTGCGTCCCGCTCACGCCACTCCTGTTGCCGCCCCGGCAAAATTCCGGGCGCCCGGACCGTGGATCCCTCGGCCCGGGACCACATCGATCACCGTGAACCGCCGCGCCGCTCCTCGACCCTGCCGAGCGGCGCGGCGACGGCCTCATCCTCCTGCGCGCGGCGGCCGGGTCCCAGCGGTGGGCCCGGTGGTCGGGCAGGTGACATCCGCGGCGGGCAGCCTTCCGGTGCGCAGGTAGACGTTGACCGTGTTGTCGGCGCAGGTGTTGCCGTACGCGCCGTAGATACCGTGCCTGTCGGCACCGTCGACAGTGACCAGGCGCGAACTGGGCCACGCGCGATGCATCGCCGTGGCGCCGGCATAGGGCGTACGGGGGTCGCCCGTGGCGTTGACCATCAGCGCGGGAAGGTCGTGGCGTACGACGGTGGGGCGTTCGCGTGGCCGGTCCCAGAAGGCGCAGGGGCTGATGTCGTTCGTGAACGGTCCCACCAGCGGGTGGAGCTCACGGCTGCGCTGGACGTCGCGCCAGTAGACCTCCGGGTTGCGCGGGGCGGCCACGTCACCACAGAGGATCGCGGTCTGCACGCTGCCGTAGGCCGATGCCTCGTCGCCTCCCTTCAGCAGGAAATCCAGCGCCTCCGCGAAGTCGGCGTCGGGCTCGGCCCGTCGCCCTTCCGCCGCCTGCTCCAGGGTGCGGATCGAGGAGGCGAACGACCGCCGCGCCTGCTCCGTATCGTCCGACAGACCGTTGAAGACGACGAACGGCACAATGTGTTCGTCGAGCTGATAGGACACCGAGGACCCGCCACCGATCACCAGGGGCCGCTCGGTGGCGGTGCGCTGGATGCGGTCGATCGTGCCCAGGACGGCGTCACGGGTCGTGCCCAGGCCGTATGCGGAATCGTGCTCGGCGGCCCATCCGGCCCAGTGGCTCAGCGCCGTCTCGTTGGCGGTCTCGGTACCGACCAGCAGCCGGGGGCCGTACCGGGACGGGTCGATCACGCCGTCGAGGACCATGCGGTCGGTGCGGCCGGGGAACATCGTCGAGTAGACCTCACCGAGGTAACTGCCGTACGAGTAGCCGAGATAGGAGACGCGGCGCTCGCCGAGGGCGCCACGGACGACGTCCATGTCGCGGGCGGTGTTGCGGGTGGTGATGTACGGCAGCACGTCGGCGTTCGTCGTCCGGCAGCGGTCGGCCAGGTCCCGTTGGAACGCCGTCACGCGGTCGAACCCGGCTCGGTCCGAACCTGCCCAGCGGAAGGGGCTGCCGGTGGGCCATCCGCAGTCCAGCGGAGTGCTGCGGCCGACGAACCGGGGATCCATGCCCACGATGTCGTAGCGACCGCCCGCGTCCTTCATCGCGTCGTGCACCCAGGGCGGGTCGCCGATGTCCTGTCCGCCGGGGCCGCCCGTGTTGAGCAGCAGGGAGCCGATGCGGTGAGCGGTGTCGGTGGCCTTGATCCGCGAGACGGCGACGGTGATCGTACGGCCGCCGTGATCGGCGTAGTCGAGTGGCACGATGACGTCCGCGCAGCGGGCCCCGGCCTTCTCCAGCTCCTGGCCGGTGTCGTCGTCGGGGCCGAGGACACAGCTCTTCCACGCCAACGACTGGTGTTCGTAGCGGTCGAGTCCGGCAGCGGTCGTCGGGGCGGCGGCCGGGGGGTGCGAGACGGCGGCGGGTGGGGCCGACGCTGACGCCGGAATACCCGCCGCCAGCACGAACGCGGCAGCAAGGGTCGCCGTCACTGTGCGCGGATTGTTCACAAGTCCCATGCACACGACGCTAGGCCGAGCCGGTCGCCGGCTCACTCCGGCCAGCTCCCGGCCGCACCTGGTGCCAACCCCACCGCCGTTGATCGGGACATCCCCCGGCAGGTGACCGTGGACTCCGCGGCACAACGCCGGCCCAGTCCGGTGGCCTGGGCCGGCGTTCACCTCACACCGGTATCGGCATCTTGAGATGAGCGGTGGTCACCTTGGCGGTCCAACCGGGCTCGGCGGTGACCATCACGCCGGGAATGGGGTGGTCGGCGGGAAAGGCCTGTGCCGTTCCAGCGCCTCGCCCCGCGGTGTCGACCGTGGCGGCGGTGTGCCGCTCGTGCGGGGACCGGCCAGGGTGCGGTCCGCCGGGACCGCACCCTGGCGCACGGCCCGGCCCATCGAAGGGCGCGCGCGGCCGGGCTGGCTACCGCACCGTGATGGTGGTCAGACGCGTCATCTCCGGCCGCGCGAGGTAGGCCCTGAACGCACCGAGGTCGATGGCACCGGCCGTCAGCTGGAGGGTGCCCCCTGAGAAGCCCAGTTCCTCCACCGAGAAGGTGCCCCACACGGCGGCGGGGAACGCGGCCGCCAGGGCCGTGGCCCGTTCGGCGAACTTGAACTGGCCGGCGAGTTCGATGACCTGGACCGGTTTCTCCTTGCTCCAGTCCCTGCAGGCCCGCCAGTTGTCCGTGTCCGCGTCGTCCCAGAAGTCCGCGAAGGGATCGGTCGCGAAGATGTCCTCACTCTCCGAGGACGACGAACTCGCCACGACTGCGGCCTTCGGCGCCGCCTCGACCGCGGTCTGCTGCGCCCGGCGCACGACGGCCAGCTCGGCGGCTCGGTGGTCGGCCAGCCAGGCGGCCAGCGGGTCCGCCTCGGTATCGGGTGTGACCTGCGCCTTCCAGGCCGCCGGGTCCTTCGTCCTGGTCATGATGCCCAGCAGCCGCTGGGCGTCCGGGTTGCCCTCGAGGCGCTTCCACAGCGCCAGGCAGGCCGCCGGGCCGGCGGTGTGACCGAACGCCATGCAGGCGTTGAAGGAGTCCACATAGCTCGGGGAGAGCTGGGCCTCCGCCTCGCCGAATTCGGTGAGCGGAGACCGGTAGGAAGCGCCCGTGAACCAGCCGACCGGCTGATCGTGGGAGTCCCAGCCCTGCTGGTACACGTCGATGACGGGCACGATGTGGGTCGACCAGAACTTGAGCAGGTGGTTCCCGGTGGCCTGCGCCCGCTCCTGCGAGGTGAGGGCCGCCCAGCCGGCGCGGCGCTCGGCCGTGCCGGCGGTGAAGTAGGAGGCGACGAAGCGGTCCAGCGCGGTCACGGGCGCGGGAACGGCGGCCGGAGCGGGTTCCGTCCGCAGTCGCTTGGTCACCCTCGCGCGCGACTTCTCCGTCAGACCGTACAGATAGTTGAGGAAGTCCCACGCGCTCAGCGAGCCGCGGTACTGGCGGGCGTCGTGCAGGATCAGCAGGGACTCCAGCTTCTTGGAGGAGGCCAGGATGAACGACGCCTCGCGGGCGCCCGGGGCGGTGGAGGCGAGCTTGTGGAACGCGGGGATCGCCACGTCCGGGGTCTTCGTCATCCGCTCGAACCAGACCTTGGCCTCGTCGATGTAGCGCGCCAGGTGGGCGTTCGGCTCCGCGTAGGTGTCGGTCGCCGGGAACGTGGTCGTCATCTTGCTCTGCCCCGACTCGCTCGCCTTCCCCACGCAGAAGGCGAGCCGGATGTCGGTGTCGTGGACCCGGCCCAGGATGCCGTCACACTGATGCCGGCCGCCCGTGCAGCCCTGGAGGTCCGTGCAGAGCTGGGTCTCGTTCCCGAACCCCTCGGTGAAGCCGATGTAGATGATCGTGTTCTTCGAGGAGTCGACGGTGCGCATCCGCTGGTACTCGGGATGGGTGAGCGGACCGATCCGGTAGTTGTGGACCTTCGAGGTCTTCCCGGCCGTCGCGTCGAAGGTGGTCGGCGGCTCGAAGCCCCCTTGTGTGGACAGGACCGCCATGCCGATGGTGATGGCCAGCAGGGTGTTGACCTCTGCGTAGATGCCGATTCTGCTGCCGGTCGGGACGAAAGTGTCGGGCTCGCTGTAATTCCCGTGGCCCATGATGAAGGTGGTCACCTGCTACTCCCCCGGTTTGTGACTACCGGCCCGCCGAGCGGGCCCACCACGGAGCAATGTGCGCGAACCAGCCCACAACGTACGGGAGTTGGAGCCAATTGACCGACTCCGCCCGGGTACGGGCCGTCCGGCGAAAGTGGTTTGCCGACCGGGTGTCGCGTGGGTAGCGTCGCCGCCCGTGACCCCTACGCTGCGCACCGAGCGACTGCTCCTGGAACCGTATGTCCCCGAGGACGAAGAGGGCTTCGTCGCACTGTTCCAGGACACCAGGGTGTCGCAGTGGATGGGTGACGGCCCCGCCTCCGAAGCGGCGGACCGGGCCCTGTTCGGGCGGATCTTCACGAAGGTCTATGCCCAGGAGTTGTTCGATGTCTGGGCCGTCCGTCGGAACGGGCTCCTGGTCGGGCATGCCGAGATCAAGCCGACCGAGGTTTCCGGAGGCCACGAGATCATCTACGCTCTGGCGCCGGCGGCCTGGGGGTCAGGCCTGGGAACCGAACTGGCGGAAGCGATCACCGCCTACTGCTTCGGCACCCTCGGACTGTCCAGGGTTCACGCCACCGTAGCCGCGACCAACAAGGCCTCACTGACCCTGCTGGACAGAATCGGCTTCGAGCATGTCCGGGACGTCACCGAGGACGACGCCAGCACCACCCGCGTGTTGGTCCGCCCTCTCCACGCGAGCGACACGTCGCCCGTCGCACGATAGCGACGGGCGAGCGCGCGGCCACGACCGCCTGCCCCGGTTCAGCCGACACCGACGGTCTGTCGCTCGGGCTCGATCACGGCCACGACGCGCTCCGGTCCTCGGGAGTACGGCGCACCGGTGTACTTCGTCGAGATCCGGTCGATGATCGTCCAGGCCGCATCGCCCTCGATCCATTCGACGACGCCACGGCCGGCGACAAGGCGACGGCCTCCGGTCCGAGCTGACGAGCGGCGTCCGGGATCGCGATAGGCCTCACCGCACGAGCGGCGGCCCGCCTGCTGCCTCGGGATATCCACAGCTACGGCGGGCCGACGCTCGATCAGTACGGTCCCCGGCGTCGGGCCGGCTCCGCCGGCCACCTCGGGGATGCGGTCCCCTCAGTCGTCCTCGGACGTCTTCCCCGGCGCCTCGTCGGCGCGGGACCGTTCCGACTCGTCCCCCTCGTCGGCCAGGTCCGCCTGATCCGGAGGATCACTGGTCCGCGCGACAGGCGGCGTCGGCGCCGTGATCGTCTGCGGTTCATCGGAGCCCGGGCGCGTGCTCGGCTGGGAGCCGGGAGCGTGGGGCGTCTTCGTTTCGTCGTCAGGATTCGCCATGAATGACGTGTTCCCACTTTTTCCTGTTCAAACGCCCCGCGGTGCGCCGTCCCGGTGATGCAGCGGCCGGTGCCGCGACGACACGACCCAGGCCCGGCGGGCGTCGGCGAGCTGGGCGGGGACGGCACCGAACCACCAGGCCCTTGACCAGCTCGCCAGCGCCGCCTACGGCCTCAGTGCCGCCGACTCCCGACTGCGCGGTCGCGCCACGCGCACCCCCGGCGCGCTCTCCCTCACCCACGCGCGAGCCCTGCGCGTCCTCGCCGATCAGGGGCCGCTGCCGGTCGGCCGGCTGGCCGCCGCCAGGGAGACCACCGGGGCCGCCGCCACGCAACTGGTCAACGGCCTCGCCGCAGCCGGCCACGTCACTCGCGAACGCCCCGCGGGCGACAAGCGATCGGTCACGGTCGCCCTCACCGACAGCGGCCGCCTTCTGCACCAGGAGCGCCAGGCCGCCCTGACCCAGGACCTCGACACCGCACTCGCCCACCACGGCACCGTCGCCCTTGGCACCGCGACCGACGTACTGCGGGAGCTGGTGACCATCCACGACCGACTGTGACGACAACAACGCCTCCCGCCGAGGACCGTGGGCGAGAGGCGTGGCGCTGTCGCCGCGGTCAGCGCACCAGGGGGAGGAAGACCGTGTCGACGATCTCTTCGAGGACGTGGTCGGGTACGGGGGCGAAGGTCGTGAGGACCTCCTGGCGCAGCAGGTCGAAGGGAAGGGACTTGATGCGTTCGGTGAGGAGTTCCGGCTTGATCTCGCCGCGGTCGACGGCACGGTCGAAGAGCACGTCGACGGAGTTCTCACGCCCCGTCGCGAGGAGGTCCCGGGGGCTGGTTCCCGTCTCCTGGTAGTAGCCGGCCAGGTGCACGCTCATGACGGTGATGAACTGGACGCGGGTGGCGTTGATCTCCCGCATGAGGGTGAGGACGTCCCCCCGCAGGCTTCCCGTGTCGGGAACGTCGAGGCGGTTCTCCTCCAGGCTGCGGACGATGGTCGCCCGGACCAGCTCGTCGCGGTCGGACCAGCGGCGGTAGAGAACGGGCGGACTGGTGCCCGCGCGCTGAACGACCGCGTCCATGGTGAACCTGGCGTACCCGTTGGCCACCAGTTCTTCCCAGGCCGCATCGAGGAGCGCCTTCTCCAGTGCCGCTCCGCGGCGTCGTTCGGGCATCCATACCTCCTTGGATAGACTTGCCTATCTTATTCTAGCGCCCTACTCTGGCATCCGTAAGATAGACCTCTATATCTTAGGTGGCCGTTCATGAGTACTCCCCACGGGACCGGAACCGCACTCGCGGCGGCGGACCCCTCTCCTGGCTCGCCCCGGTCGTTGCGCGAGGCCTGGGTGGCCTTGGCCGGACTGTCGGCAGTGTTTCTGTTCGAGATGCTGGACAACTCGATCCTGAACGTCGCGTTGCCCACGATCGGACGCGATCTGCACGCTTCGACGATCGCGCTGCAGTGGGTGACAGGCGCCTACGCCGTCGTGTTCGGCGGGTTGATGCTGGCGTGCGGCGCGATCGCCGACCGGTTCGGCAGGCGACGGATCATGCTCATCGGGCTGGTTCTGCTCGGCGTGGCGAGCCTGGCGACCGCCTTTGTCTCCACTGTGGAGCAACTCATCGCCGTCCGGGTGGCGATGGGGGTCGCGGCCGCGATGACGACCCCGGGATCGATGGCGCTGGCATTCCGGCTGTTCGACGAGGACGGCCTGCGCGTCCGTGCGACCACCCTCATCTCGACCGTGGGTCTGGTGGGGCTCGCGATCGGCCCGACCGTGGGTGGCTTCGTGCTGGCGATCGCGCCATGGCAGGTCCTGCTGCTGGTGAACGTGCCGATCGCCGTGCTCGCATTCATCGGTGTGCGGTCCGGTATCGGCGCGGACGTCGCGGCCGATCTGCACCGCGATCCGGTGGACATCGCAGGTGCGGTGCTGGGTACGGCGACGATCGTGCTCGCACTCGTCGCACCGACGCTGTTCGTCCACCAGGGCGCCGCATCGTGGATCCCGTGGGCGACCACGGCAGCGGCCGTCGTGGCTGCGATGCTCTTCGTCCTCCGCGAGCGCTCGGCGCGTTACCCGCTCCTCGACCTCGAACTCGTTGCTCACCCTCTGGTGTCCAGCGGCCTGGCGTTCAAGGCCGCGGCCGGGCTGGCCACCGCCGGCCTCGGATACCTGGTGACGCTGCAGCTGCAGCTCGACTGGGGGTGGACGCCCGCACTCGCCGCTCTCGGAATGCTGCCGCAGGTCATCGTCCTCGTCGCGGGCGGCGCGTTCGTCAATCCGTTCGTGCAACGGGTCGGCCTCGAACGGGCCGCATGGCTCAGTGCCGCAGCGGTCGTGTTCGGGCTCGCCGTCTACGGTCTGCTGGGCAGGTTCGGATATGTGTGGGTCGCGATCGCACTCGTGCTCGTGGCAGCGGGAATGCGCGTGGTCGGCGTGGTCGCCGGAGTCAACGTGCTCCGTGGTCTGCCGAAGAATCGCACCACGATCGGCGCTGCCCTCGTCGACACTGCCACCGAAGTCACCTCCGGAATCGCCATCGCCGTCACCGGCACCATCCTCGCGGCCTTGTTCACCGGCAACCTCGCCACAGCGAACTGGAGCACGCAACAGACCGCGGAATTCCAGGAGGCGGTCACGATCGCGGGCCTCACGCTCACCGTCGTGGCCGCAGCACTCGTCGGCTGGGGAATCGTCCGTACGCGACGCGTCACGAACGGCCGGGCGACCACCTCCGCCGACGACGCGATCGGCGAGAAGGCCACGGCATGATGCGTCGATCGGGAGAACCGGCGCGGACCGACCGCCGCCGGGTCCTGGTCGCCCATCGATCCGTACGGCACGTTCCGACGCGACATCCTCCAGCGGGCCGTGCCTACTGCCCGTCGTCGCACCGGTCCCCCGCCGGACCGGCCATGCTGCGCAGGACGGCGGCGCTGTCGGCGTCCGCCGGATAGTAGGACTCGATCGAGATCTCTTCGAGCGTGATGTCCTGAGGGGTTCCGAACGTCGTGATGGTCGAGAAGAGTCGCACCTCGCCTCCGTCCAGCCGGAAGACCATCGGAATCGCCACCTCGGACTCCAGCCCAGGGGTTGATCCGGCAGGCTCGTCGTCCGCGAAGAACTCGTCGTACAGGGCGCCGATCACCGGATCACCGGTCCTGGCGACCTGGCGGGACAACCGGGCGCGAAAGAACGAGCGAACGTCCGCCAGGTTCACGATCCGGGAGGCGAGACCCCGTGGATCGAGCCCCAGCCGCACCATGTTGACCGGAGCGACAAGGAGTTGAGGGTTGACGTCGGCGAGGAAATGCACGACCGGTGCGTTGGTCATCAGAATGTTCCAACGCCGGTCCACGACCAGGGCCGGATAGGGCTCGTGCGCCTTCAGCACCCTGGCCACGGCGTCCCGAACGGCCGACATGTCCGGCTCGTCGAGCGGCCGTTCGCGATAGCGGGGCGCGAACCCGGCCGCCACCAGCAGCCGGTTGCGATGCCGCAACGGCACCTCCAGCTGAGCGGCGAGCCGCAGCACCATGTCGGCGCTGGGCCGGGATCGGCCGGTCTCGATGAGGCTGACGTACCGCGGCGAAACGCCCGCCGCCAGCGCGAGATCGAGCTGGCTCAGCCGTCGGCTGTGGCGCCACTCGCGCAACAGGCCACCTACCGTCTCCACAGCGCCGACCCTAGTCGTACCCTCCGACCACGTTCCATGAACTGCGAGTTCATCGACAGTCCCCGACCACCCCAGCACACTCGGGGACATGAGCACTGACTACAAGGAACTGGTCCTCACCTGCCTGGCGCGGTACGGCAAAGGCGACCTCGATGCCGTCGCGCCGCTCCTGCGCGACGACTACACGGATCACGGGCTGCCGTTCCGGACCACCACGAAAGCGGATTGGATCGCGGCAGCACGGAAGCTGCCCCTCACCGACATACGGATCGACATCCGCCGCCTTGTGGCAGAAGGCGACTACGTGACGATGTTCTCCCGGCGGTGGCTGCCCGGAGGCGGGCTCGACATCGCGGTGGCCGATGTCTTTCGCCTCCAGGACGGCCTGATCGCCGAGCGGTGGGAGATCGTCGAACCGATCACGGCAGATGCTCCAGATCCGGTGGCGACTTTGTAGCCTAGGGGGCCAGACCCGGTACAGGCCCGCAACCCCGTGCGTCACCGACTCGCGGCAGGGTGCGGGCGACCGTCGGCCGGGCCGGCAGGGGCATCCACCCGGTCGGTGCGCCGGTACCGCCACCACGGCGCGAGCTGTACGACGCCGAAGGCCACCTCGACGACGAAGAACAGCCAGAGCAACCGCATGGCACCGTGGGTCAGTGCGTACGCCTGCCACGCCGCGAACAGCGTGCGCGCGGCGCCGTCGAACAACCCGTGCACCGGCAGCGGCCGGACGATGCGCAGGACGGCCCAGACGACCACGACCGAACCCATCAGATTCGCGTACAGGGTCTGTACCGGGTCGAGTTCGGGCAGGTGGCCCATCCCGAGTGTGTCGCCCAGTGATGACAGCGCATTGTGCAGCAGCGCGTACGTCCACGGTGTCGCGAATCCTGCCGTGACGACGAGGTCGTACCAGGCGCTCGCCCGTACGACGTGAAGGTAGGACGGGCGTGCGGGGGTGAGGTAAGGGATCACGGTGAGGCTCCTGCTGTTCTTGGGGCAGCGACACCTCACGCTAAACAGTGGAGTACGGTCCAAGGTCAAGCCCATCGTGCGACGGAGGACCATGCGTATCGGAGAGCTGGCCGCGCAGGCGGGCATGACCAGGGACACCATCCGGTTCTACGAAAAGGTCGGCCTCGTCCAGGGCCGGCGGTTGCCCAACGGCTACCGCGACTTCCCGCCCGAGACGGTCGCCTGGCTGCACTATGTCCGCACCGCGCAGACGCTCGGGTTCTCCCTCGCGGAGATCGCACGGACCGGCGAGGAACTACGCGAGCACCCGGATACCGCGGAAGCGCTGTCGGCGCTGTTCGAGGAGAAGATCCACGTCGTCGACGCCCGCATGGCTGAACTCGCGGCCCTGCGGGACGAACTGGCCGCGCGCGTGGGCACCGGCTGCCCGCTACGGGCAGCACAGGGCTGATCCATCGCCAACCCTGCCCGCGGAAGTGCTGCCTTCCTCGATGGCACGACGAGGGAGCACCGCCGGGCCCAGGCGTCGCACTCCGGGCATGGAGCCCGCAGAATGGAAGGTGGAGAGCTCGCCGGTCGAGGAGTGAGCGCAATGTGGCGACCCGATGGCTGGGACGTACGGGTGCGCCTCGGCGTACTGACACCGCACGCCGACGTGGGACCGGAGTCGGAGCTGCGCGCGATGGCCCCACCCGACGTGGGCATTCACGCCGCCCGGGTGCCGTTCGGCGGTATACGGCAGGGCGGTGCCATGGACCCGACGATCCCGCTCGCCCCGGTCCGGGCCTTCGCAGATCCGCCGGATGTCGACGACGCCACCGAACAGCTCGCCACCGCGCCCGTTGCGGCGGTCGCTTTCGGGTTCACCAGCTCCGCGTACGTCATCGGTGCGGACGGCGAAGCAGCGATGCTCAGGCGCCTTTCGGCTCGTGCCCACGGACTGCCGGTGGTCGCTACCTGCGCCGCGGCAGTCGACGCACTGCACACCCTCGGTGCCACCCGCATCTGCCTGATCGATCCGCCGTGGTTCGATACCGAACTCGACGATCTCGGCCGGGCCTACTACCAGGACGCCGGATTCGACGTGGTGTTCTCCGCCCCCTGCGCGCTGCCCAGCGGACAGGCACTCATCCGGCCGGACGACCTGCACGACTGGGCGGCCGACCACGTCCCCGAGGGCGCCGAGGCCGTCGTCATCGGAGGCAACGGCTTCCGCGCCGTCGGCGCGATCGAAAACCTCGAGACCACCCTCGGCCGGCCTGTCCTCACCGCCAATCAGACACTGCTGTGGTCGGCCCTCCGCGCGGCCCGTACGAGCACCACCGAAATCACTGGCTACGGACAACTCTTCGCAGCCTGACGCCTCCCCAACTGTCCACACTGTGGCCGAATCAGAGCCGGATTCTCACCCGAGTGCGGGGTAACCGCGCGCCTCCCTCCCCTGTTGGGCACGTCGCACGTCGCTCCAGTCCAGCGCCGTCACCGCCTGATGCTGTACCTGTTGGGCGGCCTCCCGCGTCGCGGCCAGCACATCGCCGCGTTCTTCTATCAGGCGACCGTAGATCGGCGGGTGCTCTGTCACTTCTGCGTTGCTCATAGTGCTGGCTCCTGCCCGCGATCCGATGATCTAACGGACCGTACCCTGACGGATTCATTCCCCGCCGCGCACCTCCCACCGGGAGCACCGGTTCCGGCCCGTCCGGTCAGCCGTGCCGACTCGCGTGAGTAGCCGTACTCATGATCTCCCTCTTGCTTTCGGGCAGGCTGGGCGGACCAACCCATCGCAAGGGAGATCACGTGCGTACGACCAGCGGATCCCGTAAGACCGCGGCTGCGGGCGGCAACCGCCCGACGCGGTTCGTGCTCGGCCTCGCCATGGCCTGTGCGGCGGCCGTGGCCCTGACCGGCTGTTCCACCGAGGACGCGATCTGCGGTGGCGGCGAGTACCCGGTCCTGGCCGTGGGCACCACCGGTAAGGCCTGCGCGCCCAACGGCCAGGAGCCGCCGAAGGGGTACGTCCGTTATCCGGAGGGCAAGGTCCCCCAGCACGTCGGCGACACATGGGACACGTACTGGAACACCCACACGATCGACAAGAACGGCAACATCGTCGAGGCCTCCGCCACCGGATGACGGGGGCCACGGACCGCGCCGGCGGATCGGACGGCGCATCGGACGGGATCGGACGGGATCGGACGGCGGATCAGACAGCGGGCACCGGGGCGGTGGCGGCGATCAGTTGCTCGTCACGCAGGTCCTGCCAGAACGCGGCCGGGATCTTCTCGTCCAGGGCCGCCACGTCCTCGGCGATACGGCTCGGCCTGGTCGCGCCGGGGATCGCCGCGACCGTGGCGGGGTGGGCCGGCGAGAACTGGAGAGCGGCGGCCTTGATGCCGATGCCGTGCCGCTCGGTGAGCTTCTTGATGCGGGTCACCTTGTCGATGATCTCCGCGGGTGCCTTCTGGTACTCGAAGTGCTGACCGCCGGCGAGAATGCCTGAGCTGTAGGGCCCGCCGACCACCACGTCGACGTCCAGGGCTCACCTCAGCCCTCCGCAACCGCCCGGTAGGGGCGGAAGAACGCGCGCAGCTCCTCCGCGTAGAGCTCGGGCTCCTCGAAGGCGGCGAAGTGGCCACCGCGCGCCGGCTCGGTCACGCGCACGACGTTCGCCGTACGCTCCAGCCACGCCCGGGGAGGGCGCACGATGTCGCCGGGGAAGAGCGAGAAGCCCGACGGCACCTCGACCCGGCGGGCGAGCTGCGCCGGTGGGATCGCGGCGTTCGCGTGGTACATGCGCATCGACGAGCCGATGGTCCCCGTCAGCCAGTAGATCGTGAGGTTGGTGAGGATCTCGTCCTTCGTGAAGGACCGCTCGATGTCGCCGTCGCAGTCGCTCCACGCCCGGAGCTTCTCGACGATCCACGCGGCGAGACCGGCCGGCGAATCGGTGAGCCCGAAGGCGGCGGTCTGGGGCTTCGTACGGTGCATGGCGGCGTAGGCTCCCTCGGCTCCTCCCCAGGCCACAGCGCTGCCGAGCCAGGCGCGCTCCTCAGGGGCGAGGTCCGCCGGGTCCCCGGCGAAGACGGGGACACCCGCGTCCGTACGGTGGACGGCCACCACCCGGTCGGGGTGGTCGAGCGCTAGGTAGCGGCTCACATGGCTGCCGATGTCCCCACCCGCGGCGCCGAATCGCGCGTAGCCCAGAACGCTCATGAGTTCGGCCCACAGGCCGGCGACGGCGATGGAGTCGAGGGGCGGACCGGTGGGGCGGTCGGAGTACCCGTACCCCGGCATGTCGGGCACGACGACGTCGAACGCGTCAGCGGGGTCGGCGCCGTGCGCGCCCGGGTCCGTCAGGAGCGGGATGACCTTCGCGTAGCGCCAGAACGAGTCCGGCCAGCCGTGGCTGAGGACCAGCGGCAGGACGGGTCCGGCCGGCGCGACAGCGCGGACGTGAGCGAAGTGGATCCCGAGGCCGCCGAGCGGGACGTGGTAGCGGGCGAAGCGGGCGAGTGCCGCCTCCTGCGCCGGCCAGTCGAACCCGTCCGCCCAGTACGCGACGAGCTCACGGAGGTAACCGAGGTCGGAACCGAGCGACCACCCGGCGTCCTCGGGCGTGTCCGGCCAGCGGGTCACACGCAGCCGCGCCCGGAGGTCTTCGACCGCCCCTGGGGCGGTCTGCGGGATGAACGGCTCGGGGCGGGGCGCGGCGTCCGGCATGGGCGCATGCTAACGCGGCGGAGACGACCGGGACGGGCAGGCGGGCCGATGACGACATGGAGTTACCCACGCCCTTGAACCGGTGGGCCGGGCGCCCTGGGGGAAAGAGCCGCCCGGGGTCAGCGCGGGGGGCCGACGATGATCTGGCCGTAGGCGTCAGCGGCTTCGGCCAAGCGTTCCGGGGAGATCTGGAAGCCCTCGGGCCGGGGTGTGGACAGATCGCGTCCTGCGTGGCGGAACATGCCCTCGATGCCGCCAGGGGTGCAGATCATCAGCAGGTCGGCGGTGTCGGAGGTGATCCGGTAGCCGTGCGGGACGTTCTTGGGGAGATAGACGATGCCGCCTTCGGAGAGTTCCCATTCCTCGCCGTCGGACCACACCAGGGCTTCGCCCTTGAGCAGCATGAAGACCTCGTCCTCACGGGTGTGCAGGTGATACGGCGGCGCCTCGCCCTTGTTGACGGCGAATCGGCCGACGGTCAGTTGGCCGTCGGTGGCCGCGCTGTCCAGCAGAACGGAGAAGACTCCGCCGTCGAGCCATTCGAGCTTCTGCTGCTCATCGGGCTGCGCAAGGTAGGCCATGCTCATGAGGGCGTCCATTCGAGGGGGATCAGGGCGATGACGGGCTGACGCGTTCGGCCGTCCCGCCCCGAAATGATCGCACTCGGCGGCCTGCTCGGGCGGATCCGTGCCCACATGACCGCCGTCCCGCCCCGTTCCGCAGCCCCGCGCCGCAGAGCGGCACCCCCTGCATGATCCGTCCGACGGCCCCTAAGCTTTCGCCATGAACGACACCACACATGGCATACAGATCAGACCGGGCAGCCTGGCCGACGCACCAGCCATTCTCGACATGCTCGACGCGGCAGTGGCCTGGATGAACGCTCGCGGCAACACCGAGCAGTGGGGCACGACACCGTATTCGCGGCGGCCCGGCGGAGTGGCACGGGTCGAGCGGTACACGACGGAGAACGCCCCCTACATCGCGGAGTTGGACGGAAGACCGGCCGGAGCCCTGGTGCTGGGTTCCGGACCCAACCCACAGGTGCCGATCGCGCCGGCCGGCGAACCCGAGCGGTATGTGCGGCTGCTGGTCTCCGACCGCCGCTGCGCCGGTCTCGGCATCGGGGCGGCACTGCTGGCTCATGCCGCCGACGAAACCCGGCGGGCCGGTGTGGAGCTGCTGCGCGTCGACTGCTGGGCGGGCGGCGGGGGCGAACTGGTCGCGTTCTACGAGCGCAACAACTTCGAACCCACCGACCGATTCCTGTTCAAGGAGTGGCCCGGACAGGTACTGGCCCGTCGGGTCGGCTGACCACCGGATGCCCGCTAATGCCGGACGCGGACGACGAGTTTGCCCGTGGCGCGATCGTGTTCCATGTCGTCATGGGCTTGCGCCACCTGCTCCAGGCCGTCGTAGACGCGATCCACGGGGAAGGCCAGCTGCCCTGCCGCGACCGCGTCGAGGATCTCCTGGAAGGTTTCCCGGGGCAGATCGGCGGCGTCGCCGAAGTAGCCCGCCAGGCGCACGCCTCTGGGCAGGTACTCGTTCGGGGAGAAATCCCGCACCGTCCACTGGTTGGACAGGCTGCCGCCGAAGCAGGCCGTGCCGTGCACGCGCACCGCGCGCAAAGTGTCGGGCAGGGTCGGCGTGCCGACCAGATCAAGGGCGGCGTCGACGCCGTCCGGATACAGCTCGCGCACGGCGGGCGCGACCTCGCCGGTGTCGAGCAGAGGGTGGTCGACACCGTGCTCCTTCAGCGAAGTGAGGCGATCGGCCCGCCGGGTGGTGGACAGCACCGTGGCGCCGCGCCAGGCGGCCAGAGCGGCGGCGGCCAGGCCCACCGAGGACGTTCCGCCGCGGATCAACACGGACTGACCGGGCTTCAGGTCCAGGCCGATGGTGAGCGAGCCGTTGGCGGTCTGCACCATCTCCGGCAGAGCGCCCAGCACCTCCCAGGGGAGGTCGGTGTCGACGGGGATGACCTGCGACAACGGCACCGAGGTGTATTCGGCATAGCCGCCGTCGAAGGTGCGCCCCATGTCCCCCATCATGGCGACGACCTTCTGCCCAGGAGCCAGTCCGCTGCCGGCCGGTGCCGCGTCGACGGTGCCGGCGGCCTCGATACCCGGCACCCGGGGGAAACTGACACCCGTGCTCACACCCAGCCGCAGCTTCAACTCCGAGCGGTTGAGGCCGAACGCCTCGACGCGGATGCGCACCCAGCCGTCCCTCTCGGGTGGGAGGGGGAGCGTGGTCAGCCGCAGGTTGTCGACGGGGCCGGGGCCGGAGAGTCGAACGGCGCGCATAGTGGTCGGCGAGGACGT
Source organism: Streptomyces sp. So13.3 (assembly GCF_005860785.2). NCBI lineage: Bacteria > Bacillati > Actinomycetota > Actinomycetes > Kitasatosporales > Streptomycetaceae > Streptomyces > Streptomyces sp. So13.3. The sequence goes on from NZ_CP048835.1 coordinate 644,961, forward strand.
CATGAGCCTGCCTTCTTCCCGAGCTAGAAGAGTCGATCAGCGGTCATCAACATGCGGCCGCTGCGGCTTCATTCCCGACTCCCCCGGGTTTCCGCCTGTTGGGACCTGCCCTCGTCCGTTCGGGCGGGACTTCGGGCCGGCCGGCCCCAGGGGCGTACTGCCGCTCTGTCGGTGCTTTGAGGTAAGAAGGGAGAATCAAACAGACCTGGTCAGAGGGGGGTTCGAGAATGGGGCCACGGAATCGGCCGTTGCGGGCGCTGGAGCACGGAAGCGAAGCGGACGCTTTCGCGGGCCTGACGGTGCCGCTGCGGGTCGCCGCATCGCTGCTGGGGATCTCGACCTACACGCTCGACAAACTGATAGCCGACGGGGTGTTCGTCGTCGAGCGCGAGGACGGTTCGCCGCAACGGGTCATCGCCCTGCCGCGAGTCCTGGCGGTCCGCCGCTGGATGCTCGACGGCTCCGCCACGCACTGAGGCAGTACGAAGACCTCGTCCACGCGGGGGCATGGTCGCCCCAGCGTCAAGGGCTCAGACGTCGTTCCGGAGCCGGTCGCGCTGGATCTGGCAGGCGAGGGCGCGACGCACGGAGGCCGATCCGGTGGCGGTGACCTGCTCGGGGAGGTCGAGGCCGCGGCTGATCTCGTCGTACGCGTTCCGGTATCCGCCGGGCAGCTCTGCCCGGTGCAGCCTCAGGTCCTCTTCGACGAGGCGGCGCAGCTCGTCGACGTTCTGGGGCGTGAAGCGCTTCTTCCCCCTGGCGAGGGCGTTGACGTAGCGCGCGCTGCGGGCGGAGTCGACGGTCTCGGCGATCTCCTCGGCGAGGCCCCACAGGCGTCCTTCGAGCCATGGCACGTCGCGCTGGTCGAGGGAGAAGGTCGCCGCGGGCAGTGGGTCGCCCAACCTGTATTTCGCCACCTGCTTGGAGACAGCCGGCTGACTCATGTCGGTGAGCTGGGCAATCCTGTCCTGGGTCCAGCCGAGGTCCGCAAAGATCTTGATCATGTCGGCGCGCAGCTTCCGCATCTCCTCGCCCGCGCGGATGACCTCGTTCATGTCGGCGAGCATCCGTTCGGCCTGCGCCTCGGTCAGCCCCTCGGGGATCTGGTGCGTGTTCTCCTCGCCCGTCATGACCCGGTTATATACCCTGAGCACCAGGCCGTCATAACCGGGTTGTATAACGTGGTTATAAGTGTCAGGATCCACGGCATGCCCACCTTCTCCGCACATGACGGAACCCAGCTCTCCTACCGCGTCCTCGGGGACGGCGACCCGGTCGTCTGCATCCCCGGCGGTCCCACCGACTCCCGCTACCTCGGCGATCTCGGCGGCCTGTCCGGGCACCGCAAGCTGATCTTCCTGGACCTCCGCGGCACCGGCGGGTCGGCCGTTCCGCAGGACCCCTCCTCCTACCGCTGCGACCGTCTCGTCGACGACGTCGAGGCGCTGCGCGAACACCTCGGACTCGGCAGGACGGATCTGCTCGGCCACTCCGCCGGCGCGAACATCGCGACGCAGTACGTGACCCGGTACCCGCAGAACGTCGGCAGACTCGCCCTGATCGGCCCTGGCACCCGAGCTGTCGGGGTGGACATCAGCGGGGAGACGCGCCGCGAGCTCGCGCAGCGGCGGAAGAACGAGCCGTGGTTCCCGGCGGCCTTCGCCGCGTTGGAGGCGATCACCGAAGGTACCGGCAGCGACTGGGAGGCCATTGCTCCGTTCTTCTGCGGCCGGTGGGATGCCGCGGCGCAGAAGCACTATGCGGCCGGCCGGCCGAGCAACCAGGACGCCGTCGCCGGCTTCGCCGCCGAGGGCGCCTTCAGCCCGGAGGCCACGCGTGCGGCGCTCGCCACCTGCGACGTCCCGGTCCTGTTGCTCGGCGGCGAGTTCGACCTGAACAGCCCTCCTCGGCCGGTGGCGGAATTCGCGGCGCTGTTCCCCGACGCCACCCTCGCGGTGCAGCCGGGGGCGGGCCACTGTCCCTGGCTCGACGACCCCGACCGGTTCGTGGCGACCACTGCCGCGTTCCTGAGTTGAAGCACCGGCCGGTAGTGCTACCGGATCATGCCTCGACCGTGCTCCCGTGGCCCTGATGCGGGATCCGCCCGCAGACCAGGTTGCCGGGCTCGGCAGGGTCGTCACTGATCCAGAACTGGGACCACAGCACGGCGAACTCCGGGCGGCTGAGGTGACCGTCACCGTCCAGGTCGAGAAGGTCGAAGACCTCGTCGGTGTCGATGCTCTGCCCGTGCCAGGTTTCGATGAGGCGGCGGTGTTCGCTGCGGGAGATCCGGCCGTCCCCGTTCTCGTCGACGGCGTCGAAGATCGCGTCGGCGGTCGCCGTGACGGACTCGCGCATGGACGGCAGCCGGTCCACGAGCACGACGAGTTCGTCGAAGTCGACACTGCCGTCGTTGTTGGCGTCGCCGACCGCCAGCAGTCCCTCCCACCAGCCCATGACGACCGCCTCCACCCGGGCGCGCAGCTCCGTCCCCGGCCCCACTCCCGGGAGTCGGCCCCAACGGACCACGAGGGCCTCGAAGTCGTCCCTTCGCAGGTAGCCGTCCCCGTCCGCATCGAACGCCGCGAACATTCCCTTGATCTTGTTCCGCTGGAACACGCTGGCCATGAACAGCCCTCCCTCACGCCGACCACAAGAACGCCATCGCACCAGGCGATCCGCCATGCATGGTTCAACGAACGATCACGCCCTAGGAAACGACAGCCGCAACGGAGGTGACGTCGACGGGATGTACGGCCGGCTCGGCGATCAGGGACGGCAGATGCGCAGGACGAGCTCCTCCCAGCCCTGAGCCATGCGCTCCTCGACGCGGAGGGCGGCGTCGGCGTGCTCCGGCGCGGACAGGTACAGCAGGAATGGGCCTTCCAGCGCGGCCGTGAGCTGCACTGCGAGCATGTCGAGATCGGTGACGCCGAGGTCGGCCAGCCCCAGCAGCATGCGGATGTGGACCTGGGAGATCGTCCCCTCCCCGGCCGCGATCGGCCGGGTGCCGTCCAGGGCGGCGCGGGCGATGTCGTAGTGCCCGAGCTGGAAGGCGATCCGGGCCCGGCCGTAGGCGATCAGGCGGGCGGTCGGCGCGGCGCCCGGGCCCAAAGGGGCCGGCCCGGCCAGTACCTGCTCCTGGAAGGCCCGCTCGTCGTCGTCCAGGAGCGCGTGGAAGATGCCCGCGCGGCTGCCGAACCGGCGGAACACCGTGCCCTTGCCCAGCCCCGCCCGTTCGGCCAGACCGTCCATGGTCACGGCCTGCCGCTGATGATCGCCATCATCGGCGGTCCCATGGGCCGCTTCGCACCCCACGTCGACCTCACGGTCGCGAGGTGATTCCCCGGGTCCGGGAACTGCTGGCTGCTCCTCCGGACCGGCCTCTTCCGTCCGAGCAGGACGCGACCGCGAAGAGCGCGACCGTGAAGAGCGCGGGCTGAGCCGCGGGAGCCGTCAGGAAGCATCAGGAGGGCAGCGGCAGATCGGAGAAGATGTCGCTCAGGTCAGCGGAAGTCTCATGATCGTCAGGTCGAGCCACCGGCCGAACTTGGTGCCGGCCTCCGGCACGGTGCCCACGTGGCGGAAGCCGAACCGTTCGTGCAGCCGAATCGAGGCGGTGTTGCGCGCCTCGATGTCGGCGATCATCACGTGATGGCCGGTCTCGCGCGCCGAGTCGATGAGGGCCGTCATCAAAGCTGAGCCGATGCCGAGCCCGTGAGCGTCCTCGCGGACATAGACCGAGTTCCCCACCGTGTGGCGATATCCGTCCTTCGGCCGCCATGGTTCGTAGACCGCGAAGCCCGCGACCCCGCCCGCCTTCTCGGCCACGAACGCCGAGCCCCGCTCCAGGTGAACGGCGAGCCAGGCGGCCCCTTCGGCCGGGGTCTGCAGCGTCGTGGTCCACAGGGCCGTCGAGTGCTCGATCGCCTGGTTGCGGATGGCGAGAACGGCTTCCGCGTCCTTGGTCTGTGCCGGGCGGATCGTCACCGATCCAGAGTTCTCGTATATTGGATCCATGTCCAATATAGTAGACCCACTGGTGAGGCAGATCGCAGCTCGCATCCACACCGAACGGAACCGGCGGCAGTGGACCCTGGCGCAACTCGCCGCCGCCTCCGGTGTGTCCCGCGCCATGATCAACCGGATCGAGCGCGGAGAGAGCAGCCCCACCGCTGTGGTCCTGGGCAAACTCTCCGCCGCTTTCCAGCTCAGTGTCTCCTCCCTGCTGGCGCTCGCCGAAGGCGCGGCCGGCGAGAGCGGGGAGGCGACCGCGGGCGTGCGCCGCTCGGCCGACGCCGTGGAGTGGCGCGATCCGGCCACCGGGTACCGCCGGCGCCAGATCACCGGGCCGCACTTCCCCGCCGAGATCGCCGACGTCCGACTGCCCGCCGGTGCCCGCGTGCCGTATCCGGCCGCGGCCTTCGTCTTCATCCGGCAGGTCGTCTGGGTGCTGGCGGGCCGGCTGACGTTCCACGAGGGCGACGCGGTGCACGAACTCGACGCGGGCGACACGATCGAACTGGGCGAGCCCGCCGCATGCGTCTTCGCCAACAACACCGAAGCCGAGTGCCGTTACGCCATCGTCCTCGCCCGGGGCGAAACGCCGTGAAGGGCATCGGCCGCGCCATCGGCCGGGGGACCACACCGGCCCCGGCCACCGGCCGGGGCCCGGAAAAGGAGCGGCGCCGTACGGGCGGAGTGCAGTAACGTGCGGGCGGCACGTCCACCGTGTCCTGCACGAACGTCCTCGCAGCAAGGAGAGAGACATGCGCCGTCATCTCGGAGCAGTCGCGTCGCCCCACGCCCTCTCTCTGCCTCCCGAGGACCACCTTGACCTCCACACCCCTGAATCTGGGCATCCTCGCCCACGTCGACGCCGGTAAGACCAGCCTCACCGAGCGGCTGCTGTTCGAACACGGAGCCCTCGCCGCGCTCGGCAGCGTCGACAAGGGCAACACCACCACCGATACGGGCGAGCTCGAACGCGAACGCGGGATCACCATCCGCACGGCGGTGGCGCCGCTCATCATGGCCGGCCGCCACGTCAATCTCGTCGACACCCCCGGCCACCCCGACTTCATCGCGGAGGTCGAACGCGCCCTCTCCGTCCTCGACGCGGCCGTCCTCGTCGTGTCGGCGGTCGAGGGGATCCAGGCCCAGACCCGGGTCCTGATGACGTCACTCCGCCGGCTGCGCCTGCCCACAGTGATCTTCGTGAACAAGATCGACCGCCGGGGCGCCCGTGATACCGCGCTGCTGGCGGAACTGCGCCGCGCGCTGGCGCCCCGCCTCGTTCCGCTCGTGTCGACGGTCGGCGCCGGCACCCCGGCCGCCCGCGCGGTCCCGGTCCCGCTCACCGGCGAGCGGGGCGGGTCTCCGGCGGCAGAAGTACTCGCCGAGCACGACACCGCCCTGCTGTCCCGGCTCCTCGACGGTCCGCCACCCACCGAGGCGGAGATCCGCGAGCAGTTGCTCCAGCAGACGGCCGCCGCGCTGGTGCAGCCCGTCTTCTTCGGCTCGGCCCTCAGCGGAGCGGGCATCGCCGAACTCGCCGAGGGCATCGCGACCCTGCTGCCCGCAGCGCCCGCGGACGAACTGGCCCCCGCCCGCGGCACGGTGTTCGCCGTCGACCGTGCGGAAGGCGGGGAGAAGAGGGCGTACATCCGGCTGTTCTCCGGCCTGCTGCGCGAACGGCAGCGTCTCGCCCTGCACCGGGACGAGGCGGAGGGAACGACGACCGTCACCGGGCGGATCTCCCGGCTCGACGTCGTGACCGCGAAGAGCAGCGACGACGCGCAGCGCCGGGGGGTGCTCACCCCCGGCGGGATCGCGGTCCTGCGCGGCCTCCCGGGCGTCCGGGTCGGCGACCGCGTCGGTGCGGCCCGCGGCGACCGGCCGGCTGCCCGGCTCGCCCCGCCGGGACTGGAGGCCGTCGTACGTGCGAGCCACCCCGGGCAACGCGGCGCCCTGCACGCCGCGCTCAGCGCGCTTGCCGACGAAGACCCGTTCATCAGGACGCGAACCGCCTCCGACGGGACGCTCTCGCTGCTGTTGCACGGGGCGGTCCAACGCGAGGTCCTCGCGGACCGCCTCCAGCGGGAGTTCGGTATCGCGGCGGAGTTCGCCGCGGTCACGCCCGTCTACCGGGAGCGGCCCATCGGCACCGGCGTCGCAGTGCAGGAACTCGGCCCCGGACCGGGTGAGTTCTTCGCCACCGTCGGCCTGCGCGTCGAGCCCGCCCCCTACGGTTCGGGCGTCCGGTACGCGCGGGAGACCGAATGGGGCGCGCTGCCCCGCGCGTTCCACCGCGCAATCGAGGAGACAGTGCGCCTCGGCCTGCGGCAGGGGTTCCTCGGCTGGGAGGTCACCGACTGCACCGTCACCGTGATCCGCACGGGCTGGGCCTCCCCGATGAGTACCGCGTCCGACTTCCGCAAGCTCACGCCGATGGTGCTGATGCACGCGCTGAACAGCGCGGGAACGCGGGTCCACGAGCCGTGCAGGGAGGTGGAGGCGGAGATCCCCGAGGACACCCTGGGACCGGTCGCCGCCAGGATCGCCGAACTCGGCGGGACCATCGGTGCCACGGAGGAGAGCGGCGACCGGTGGACCCTCCATGCCGAGCTGCCGACCGCGAGGATGCAGGAGCTCGGCGACGCCCTTCCCGGCCTCACCCGTGGAGAAGGCGCCTTGTGGTCCCGCCCCGGCACGGACCGCCCGGTACGCGGTGTCCCTCCTCGCCGCCCCCGGACCGACGGCAATCCACTCGATCCGGAGGAGTACCTGCGGTTCCTCGCGGACCCTTCCCTGGCACGGTGAACGGCCGAAAGGGGCATTGCCCCCGCAATATTGCTGGACTCGGCGAAATACCCCGAAGGGGACAATCGCCCCTCCGGACTCGCGCCGCCCGCCGGGGACATGGAGGACATGGAGGACATCCGAGAATGTTGTGAGAGATTCCTAACTCTCTCATTTGCATTCTTAGACCATTTGACACTTAAACGTGATCAGATTCGGCACTTGGTCAGGGACAATTCGACGTCGAACAAAGTGCCCCACCGCACCTTGACGAACTGAACGCCGTCCAGCCGATTTGTGCGCGAAGCGCGCCCCAGAGGGAGCTCCACGTGGTCAGCGCTTCGCGCGCACCGGTCCGTCGCCACCGCATCAGGCGACGTGCGGACATGCCCCTGCTCGGCGGAATTCGGCCGCCGGTCGCGGCGTTGCTGGTGCTCCTGCTGTCGGTGGCGGGTGCGACCGCCCTGATCCTCGGCCGTACCGACGCCTCCGGCGTCTCCCGGGCGGTCCTCGCCTCACAGCAGCATGTGGCTGAGGACGGGGCGACCGCACTGCGTGCCTCGCTCGACGAATCCACCAGCGACCTGCAGCGCGCCGCGGCGCTGGCCAACGCGGCCGCTCCCGTCACTCCTGACGAGGTGCTCTCCACGCTCGGTGCCGTCTACCAGAAGTGGCGCGGCACAGCGGTGGTCGACCCGTCCAGCGGAGCCCTGCTGGCCGCCCGCGGCGAGAACGTTCCGCTGTCCGCCATCGACGTCAACGCCCTTCCCGAGGGACTGCCGCCACGACTGGTCACCACCAAGTCCGGTGAGACCCGGCTGCTGGTCTTCGCGGTACTCAGCCAGCCCGCAGGAAAGCGGCTCCTGGTCGCCTCGGACACCTTGAGCGTGCCGAGCATCACCACCGGCGACGGCCGTTCGCTCATCGTTCTCAACTCCTCAGGCACCATCCTCGCCTCCGACGGACCCGACGCACGGGGCAAGGCGGCCCGGCAGCTCTCCGTCGACGCCGCCCGCACCGCCCACGGCAAGCGACCCTCCGAGACCGCCGCCTCCGGCGGATTCGACAGCCCCAGCGGCAGCCTGCTCGGTGAGACGGCCAACGGGCGCCGCACCGTCGCGGGGTACGCCTCCATCACCTCCGGGATCGACGCCAACGGCAAGACCACACAGCAGAAGGCCGCGAGCTCGGGAGAGCTCGGTCTCAGCGTCCTCACCACGGTGCAGGTCGCACAGGACGCGGCGCCGGGCAACCACCGGCTCTTCGCCGTCATCGCCGCCGGCGTGCTGCTCCTCCTGGCCGCCCTGGTCACCTGGGTGCTGTACGTCGTGCTCCAACGGCCCCTGCTGCGGCTGCACCTCGAAGCCCGCCGGCTGAGCAACAGAGAGCTGTCCCGACCCGTGGACGTGCCGCGGTTCGCCGAATCCGGCCGCATCGGCGCCGCTCTGGAGTCAATGCGCCGCGAGCTGACCGGGCAGGCGCCCGCTCCTGAGGCGCGGGGCAGGAAGGGCCTCGGCGGGACCAGGGCCGTCCTGATCGTCTGCGCCATCGTGCTGCTCTCGTGGGCCGCACCCCTGCTGTTCCTCTTCAACCGGGCCGAGCAGGTGGCCGTCGTGCCGCAGCAACTCGTCACCGACCAGCGGCAGCGCACCGAGACCGCCGCCGACCGGGTCCGCGAAGGACTCAACGAGGGGTACGCCGACGTCGCCGCCATCGCCACCGTGGTCGGTGACGGAGCCGGCGCCGAACAGGCGCACAGCGTCCTGGTGAGCACGCTCGCCGCGCATGCCCGCTACCGCTCCCTGTACGTGGTGGACAAGGACGGCACCGTCGTGGCGCGTGCCGGCGACTCCCCGCACACACCGACGGCGCTGCGGACGAAGCGCGGCGTCGGTCTCGTTGACGACACCCTCAACCAACCGGTCATCGCCGCCCGGGCGCCGGTCGCGGGCAAGACCCAGCGAACGGTCGTCGGAGAGTTCGACATCCCCTACCTCGGCGCCATCATGGACCGCCCTGGTCTCGGCAGAGTGTGGCTGGTCGACACCGGCGACCGCATCGTCGCCTCCAACCAGGGATTCCGCGCCTTCGAGGGCCTGCACGCGGCCCGGCTCGAGAACCTCGCGAAATCCGCCGCCAGCAAGTCCTCCGGAGCGCTGCTGAGCAACGGCGAGCACGCACTGGCGGCCGCCGCGCCGCTCACCGGCGGTGGTGAGGCGAACGCGCTCAAGACCTGGCATGTGGTCTCCGAGCAGCCCGCCGGCTGGCTGGACCTGCCCGAGTACGTCGCCCAGCGGCGCACCATGCTGGCCGGAATGCTGGGGCTGGCGGCGGCCGCGACCTGTCTGGGTTGGCTGCACATCGTGATCGTCCGCCCGCTGCGGGCCATGGCCGACAGCGCCGAGGCCCTCGCGCACGGAGACCGCAAGACCGTGCTGTACCCCGCCAACCACGACGAGGTCGGCTCGGTCGTCCGCAGCCTGGAACTGATCAGGCAGCAGCTCGTTGACCGGCACCGGGCCCACACCGCCCAGTTCGTCCCCGGGCAACACGGCCCCCAGAGCCGCCGTCATCTGCGCAGGCCGCACACGTAGCACCGGCCCGCCCCGCCCGCCCAGACCTCACTGAGAAGACACCGAGACCCCTGTGCTGTTCCTCTACTGCGTCCTGCTGATCTGCTGCGCCGTGCTGCTCGTGGCCGGCGTCGTCGAGCAGCGGCGGCACTTCGTCAACCTCGACCAGATACCTACCCGGGTGTTGGTCAACGGCATCCGCGGCAAGTCCTCCATCACCCGCTTGTGCGCGGGGGCGCTGCGTGGCGGCGGCCTGGTGACCGTCGCCAAGACCACCGGTACCGCGGCCCGGTTCATCCACCCCGACGCGACCGAGGAGCCGGTCTACCGGAAATTCGGGATCGCCAACGTGGTGGAGCAGATCGGAATCGTGCGCCGGGCCGCGAGCTACCGGCCGGACGCCCTGGTCATCGAGTGCATGGCCGTCATGCCGGCGCTTCAGGAGGTCAACCAGACCAAGCTGATCCGCTCGACGATCGGCGTGCTGTGCAACGTCCGTGAGGACCATCTCGCCGAGATGGGTCCGACCCTGGACGACGTCGCACGCTCGCTGTCCCGCTCCATGCCGGTCGGCGGGATCTGCGTGACCGCCGAACGCGACCGCCTCCACATCCTCCAGGAGGAGGCCGCCGACCGGGACTGCGAACTGATTCTCGTGGAGCCGGAGACCGTCAGCGACGCCGAGCTGCGCGGGTTCTCGTGGTTCACCTTCAAGGAGAACGTGGCGATCGCTCTCAAGGTGGCCGAACTGCTCGGTGTCGATCGGGACGTTGCCCTGCAGGGGATGTACGACGCCCCGCCGGACCCGGGCGTGCTGTCGGTGGAGCGCTACGCGACGGTGGACGGCAAGCGGCTGCGCTTCGCCAATGTCTTCGCCGCCAACGACCCCGAGTCGACGCTGATGAACGTGAACCAGCTGCTGTCGCTGGGAGCGATCCACCGGCCGCTGCATGTGGTGATCAACTGCCGTCCGGACCGTGTCGAGCGCAACGGTCAGATGGGATCGATCATCCCGCAGCTGGACCCCGACACCGTCTTCCTCATCGGCCACCCGACCAAGAGCGCCCGCGACGGCATCCCGGCCGGCTGGTCGGGACGCGTCGTCGATCTCGGCGGTGACCGGCGCGACCCGGCAACCCTCACCCGGGAACTGCTGGCCGAGCTCGGCCCGGAATCGTCCATGGTCGCCATCGGCAACATCCATGGCCAGGGCGAGCTGCTGCTCGAGCACCTGGCGGAGCTTCCCGCGGACGTCCCGGCCGGGCCGACGGTCGCAGCGGACTCGTACGCCTACGGAGAGAACCAGTGATCCCCACCATCCTCACCCCCGAGATCGCCGCCATCGGCATCGCGCTGGGGCTTCTCTTCTCGCTGGTCTGCTATCTGACGACCAATCTCTCACCGGGCGGCATGATCACCCCGGGCTGGCTGGCACTGACCCTCATCGAGGACCTCCAGCGTGCCGCCATGGTCGTCGGCATCACGCTGCTGACCTACCTGTGCACCCGGCTGCTCCAGCGCAACGTCATCCTCTACGGCAAGCGGCTGTTCGCCGCGGTGGTGCTGACCGGCGTCGTGCTCCAGGCCGGCGTGTACCTGGTCATGCAAACGCAGTTCCCGCTGATGTACGCCAACCAGACGCTCGGTTTCATCGTGCCGGGCCTCATCGCCTACCAGCTGGAGCGGCAGCCCAAGGGCGCCACCTTGCTGTCGGTGTCCACCGTCACCCTCGCGAACTACGTGGTGCTGATGTCCGGGCTGCTGCTCGGCCTGCTGCCCAGCGCGTGATCGTCCTCCGGACAGGAGTAAGCCGATGAGCCCGAAGAAACGCCGCAGCAAGATCCGCACCGCGCTCAACACAGCAGTCCTCGTCGCCCTGCTCGCGACGAGTGGCTGGCTGACGGTGGAGATGCGGCAGCGCACCGACAACGGGCGGTTGCCCGCGCTCGGCTCGCTGCAGGCCGAGCCCACCACGCCGGACGACACCGCAGGCGCCAAGGCCGCAGTGGGCCGGATGACGTATCTGCGACTGGCCCATCCGGCGCGCACCGTGGTGCGCGACACCGACGGCGAGGTCGTGGCCACCTTCACCGACGGTGCCCGCACGGCCGTCCTCACCGGCCCCGGCCGCACCTTCGCCGAGCCGCGGACCACCCGGGCGACCGTGGTCACGGACAGCTGGGTTCGGCTGCTGCCGCGCGCCTGGGCCAAGGGCGCCGAACAGCAGAAGTGGTTCGCCAGCTGGTTCCACCAGTACCGGGGCAGTACGGCCGACGACGTCTTCGCGATCGCCCTGCAGTACGGCGACGGCGCCAAGCCGGCGAAGAACGCCCTGGGCCAGCGTTTCCGGGGGGACTCCCAGTTCGGTCCCGTGGACGTGGTGAACCAGCGCAAGGAGCAGTCCGACTTCTACGACTACCTCGGCACGAGCTGGAAGTTCAAGGACGGCCTGCGCGAGACCCCCGAGAAGAACAAGTACGGCGCCCTCGACTGTTCCGGCTTCGTCCGCATGGTCTACGGCTACCGCAGCGGCTACCTCCTGAACGCCACCGACACGTCGACCGGCGCCGGACTGCCCCGCACCGCGAACGGCATCGCCACCGGTAAACCCGGGCTGCCGATTCTGCCGCTCGTCAAAACCGGCAACACCCGCAATCCCCTCTACTACTACGCCCGGCCCTCCTCCATCGACGCCCTGCAACCGGGCGACCTCGTCTTCTTCGAAATGGACAAGCGCACCGGGATCCGCCTCGACCACATGGCCATCTACCTCGGCCTGGACACCGACGGGCACGCCCGTTTCATCTCCAGCCGCAAGGAGGCCAACGGACCCACGCTGGGAGACCTGGGCGGGGATTCACGGCTGGACGGCGACGGCTTCTACGCCAAGTGGCTGCGCAGCGCCAAACGGATCTGACGATGTGGCGGCGCGCACCCGCCGCCAAGGATGGGACCACATGCCTCCCTGGAACCGAACTGCCGAACCGCGCCGCACGGCCCTGCTGTCCGGCCTGGCGCTGCTGGCGACGACCGCCGTCGCCCTCGCCGTCGCCGTGCTGCCCCGTTCGCACGGAACACCGTCGCCCGGCGTCATCGAAAGCCCGCCGCCGGTCGATCTGATCGACCGGATCGGCTCCTTCGTCGCCGGATTCTCCGGGACCGACGGCTATCGCACCCCCGACGCCGCCGAGCGCGCACACCTGAGCCGGGGGGTGGAACTCGTCCTGAACGGCAGGACGAGCGCGGCGCGCAAGGAACTGTCGGGTGTCGGCTTCACCGTGCGCGTCCTGCGGCTGACGGGATCGAACCGCCAGGTCGCCGAGGTGTCCGAGGAACGGTCCACGGCACGAGGCTGGGGGCGGGTCTACGTGGATCTCAGCCGCCCGGCCCGGTGGAGCGTGCAGGTGCCCCACCCGCGCTCCGACCTGCGCAGCGAGCTGATCGGAGCGGACCTGTTCAGCAGGGTGCTGGGTGGAGTCCTGGTACTCGCCGGCGCGCCGCGTGACGTCGGCCAGGGCAACGCCGCGGACGTCGCGCACCGCCGGGACACCACCTTCAACGCCGTGTGCGACATGCTCGTCGCGCGCGGCTTCCCCGCCGTCCAGGTGCACGGGTTCGCCGACGAGAGCTCACCCGGCCACGATGTCGTCGTCTCGCCGGGAGTTGCGGCCGCGAATTCCGACGTGCGGCGCGCCGCCGACCTGATCGCAGCGGCAGGACAGCGTGTGTGCCGCGTCTGGGAACAGTCGTGCGGCCGGCTCGAAGGCACGACCAACATACAGAGCGCGTCCGCCGCCGACCGCGGCGTCCCCTTCCTGCACATCGAGAACAGCCGCGGTGTGCGCGACTCCGCAGCTGCCCGCGCAGAAGTCGCCGGTGCGCTGGCCGAAGTGGCCCGGCACTGGAACCGGTAGAGACCTCGGACGTGCGCCCCGCTGGGGCGGATTCGCCTCAACGGTGCCGGTCCGGCGGGACCGCCCGCGTTTCCCAGGGTGGTGCGCGGCCGGTCCCGCGATACTGCACAGCATGCGCATCCTGATCGTCACCGCCGGGTCCCGAGGCGACGTGGCCCCGTACACCGGCCTCGGCGCACGGCTGCGCAGGGCGGGTCATGAGGTGTCGGTGGCCACGCACACGGGGTTCGCGGCCTCCGTCCGGGAGGCGGGGCTCGGCTTCCACGCCCTGCCCGCCGACCCACGCGCCGAGCTGTCGTCCGCCGCTGGGCAGCGGCTGCTGCACGCCGGCACCGGCGCTCGTGCCGTCATCGAACTGGTGCGCATGGGGCGGGCCCTCATGCCCGCTCTGGGACAGGGCATTCTCGCCGCCGCCTCGCACGGCACGGACCTGCTTCTCCTGTCGGCCACCACAGCGCCCCTGGGCCGGGTCGTCGCCGAAGCACTCGGACTGCCCAGCATGGGCGTCTTCCTCCAGCCACTCGCCCCCACCGGTGCCTTCGCGCCTCTGCTCGCAGGGAACCGCGTCCAGGGCGGAGAGCACGTCAACCGGCTCGTGGGCCGGACGGTCCAGTCCGCCACCGACCACCTCTTCGCGCCAACCGTCCGCACGCTCCGCCGGCAGCTCGGGCTCCCTGCCCGCAGCGCCCTGGCCCAACGACGGCACGACGTACGGCAGCTCTGGCCCGTCCTGCACGGCTTCTCCCCCAGCGTCGTCCCGCGGCCGGCCGACTGGCCGCCGGGGATGCGAGTAGCCGGCTACTGATGGCCGTCCCCGGCACCGGACTGGCACCCTTCGCCGCAGCTGGCCGACTTCCTGCGGGCCGGGCCACCGCCGGTCTACGTAGGGTTCGGCTCCCTGGTCGTCGCGGACGCCGCGCGCCTCGGCAACATCGTCACCACCGCCCTGCGGAGCGCAGGACTGCGGGCCGTCGTCCAGCCCGGCTGGACGGGACTGAAGGTGACCGGTGACGACGTCCTGACCGTGGACGAGGTCCCTCACCACTGGCTGTTCCCGCGCATGGCGGCCGTCGTCCACCACGCCGGCGCCGGCACCACCGCGGCGGGGCTGCGTGCGGGCGTACCCGCGGTCCCGGTACCGGCCCAGATGGACGCTCCCTTCTGGGCCGCCCGCCTCACCCGCCTGGGCGTCAGCCCCGGGCCCGTCCCCCTGCGCGACCTGTCCGCCGACCGACTGACCGCCGCCTTGCGACAGGCAACCGACACTACCGCCTTCCGCGGCCGCGCCCAAGCCCTCGCCACCCGGATCGCCGGCGAGGACGGAGCGGGTGCCGTCGTGGCCGCGGTCGGCCGGCTCTCCGGCGGCTGACGACGCCGGCTCTCGAGACGGCCTCCGTCGACCGGGCGCGTCGACCGGGCGCAGGGGCGATCCCTGCGCGATCGCGTTGGCGGATGTCACATCCGCGCGCCCGGCGGTGTCTTCATGCCGAACAGGCAGACGTCCAAGGAGGACACCATGGCGCTACGCGCTCCGAAGGCTGAGCTCCCCACCGAGCTCAGCGAAAACATGATGAAGCAGTTCGGTGCCGTGCCCGAACCCTTCGAGGTGACGGCGCACAACCCCAAGGTCGCCCAGGACTCCGCGGAGATCGGGGGCAAGGTGAGCGAGTGGGACATGGCCGACGAGGGTCTCAAGACGTTCGCTCACATGGCGGTCGCGGCTCAGGTCGGGTGCAGCTGGTGCCTCGACATCAACTACTTCCAGGCGCTGAACAAGAACCTGGACCTGGCCAAGGCGAGCCAGGTGCCGCGCTGGCGGGAGTCGGAGGTGTTCACACCGCTGGAGAGGGACGTGCTCGAGTACGCCGAGGCCATGACCAGCACGCCCCCGACCGTCACCGATGAACAGTACGCAAGCCTGCTCGACCGGCTCGGCCCCGCGGCGATGGTCGAGCTCACCGCGTCCATCGGCTTCGCCAACATGGCGACCAGGAACAACTCGGCGCACGGGATCACCTCGCAGGGCTTCTCCGATGCCTGCGGGATTCCGCTGGCCAAGCGTCCTGAGAAGTCCCGGGCAGCGTCGACGGCATGACCGAGGACCCGTTCGTCGCCCATCGCAGCCTGCTGTTCACGGTCGCCTACGAGATGCTCGGGTCGGCGGCCGACGCGGAGGACGTGGTGCAGGAGTCCTGGCTGCGGTGGGCCGACGTCGACCGCTCGCAGGTGCGTGACCCGCGGGCCTACCTCGTACGGGTCGTCACACGTCAAGCGCTCAACCGCCTGCGGTCGTTGTCGCGCAGCCGCGAGGAGTACGTCGGTGAGTGGCTACCGGAACCGCTCTTGACCAGCCCCGATGTCGCCGAGGACATCGAACTCGCGGAGAGCGTGTCGATCGCGATGCTGACGGTGCTGGAAACGCTCGGACCGACGGAGCGGGCGGTGTTCGTGCTCCGCGAGGTCTTCGACATCCCGTACGGCGAGATCGCCGAAGCCGTGGGGAAGACCGCGGCCACGGTGCGGCAGATCGCGCGGCGGGCCCGCGAGCATGTGGCGGCCCGGCAGCCGCGGGTGCAGGTGAGCCGGTCGGAACAGCAGGCCGTGGTGGAACGGTTCCTGGCAGCGTTGCGAACCGGGAGGTTGCAGGAGCTGGTGGAGGTCATGGCACCGGACGTGGTCCTCATCGCCGATGGTGGCGGGTTCGCGGCCGCCGCTCTGGCTCCGGTCCACGGGGTCGACCTGGTGGCGCAGGTGCTCGCGCGCGCGAACCGGGTGGACGTGGCCTCGCTCGGGACAACGGCCGTATGGCTCAACGGCGCGCCCGCGGTCCGGATCGAGATCGACGGCGAGTTGGCGGCGACGCTGAGCGTCGTGGTGGAGAACGGGCAGGTCACACGGGTCTACCTGGTGAGAAACCCACGGAAGCTGACGCGGCTGGACGAACCGGCCGAACTCTCCAGGTAAGCCGGCTTCCGCTCTGTCGCTGTGGCGTTCCGGGCGGTCGGCCGGAACGCCACGCGGCATCCGCACGACCGTCCGATCGTTGGCGGAAATCAGTTTCCCCGAGCCGGTCCCGCTCGTGCAGATCTTCCGCATCCGGGACGGGAAGATCGCCCGACTGCGTGACTACTTCGCGCCGGAGCTGATGAGTTGAGGACGCCACCGGTGTCCCGGCAACCGGGCTGCCCCCTACCGCAATTGGGCGTGAGCGCGGGCGTGTGTCGTGATCGCGGCCGTGCCGATGACGATCCAGATCAGGTTGAGGACCGCTGAGGGCCACGCCCGGTGGTACGCGGAGTTGGCGGTCAGGGCGGCGGCGCCGAACAGGTTGAGCAGCTGGAAGGCGACGCCGCCGGCACTGATCCGTTCGGCCGAGACCAGGGCGTAGGCCGCCAGCAGGAAGGCCGCTCCCGCCCAGCCGATGGCCGCCAGGAACATCTCCACCGAACTACCGGTCCTGGTCCACGAGCGCGAAGGCCCGTACGGGGAAGGTGCCCAGGCCCTCGACCGCCGGCGGTGCGGCGGTGAAGCGGAAACCGTGGGGCGGCAGCTGCTCCAGCCCCCGCAGGTGCTCGACCACGGGGATGCCCGCCGCGAGCAGCAGGGTGTGGGCGGGCCGGGTCCCGTCCGTCGTGCTGTCGATGTTGAGTGAGTCGATCCCCACGAGGGCCGGCCGCTGGTCGGCGAGCCAGGCCGCCGCTTCGGCGGTCAGGAAGGGGTGACCGACGCCGTACTGCTCGGTGCTCCAGTGCCGGTCCCAGCCGGTGTGGATCAGCACGGCCTTTCCGGTCACCTCGTGCGGCAGCAGGAGCGCCCGGTCGACCGCGGGCCCTTCGGTGCCCGTCACGCGGATCACCACGCCGTCCAGGTCGGTCAGCCGCTCCAGCGGCAGCGCGGCGAGGTCGTCCCCCTCAGCAAAGCGGTGGAAGGGGGCGTCGACGTACGTACCCGTGTTGGCCACCATCGCGATGTGTCCGATGGAGAACTCGGTACCCGGCGCATAGGTGCCGCGAGAGGCCTCCCGGGACAGGTGCTCGCCGATCTCGGGTCCTGGCACCCCCGGAAGGGTCACCATGCCCTGACGGATCGGATGGCTCAGGTCCACGGTCCGTCCCCCGGAACGAGCGCTCCCCTCGGTGCCGCGCGATCCCTTGTGGGGTTCGCGCAGCAGCTGCCGCTCGCTGATCCGCACCTCGCCGACCATGAGCAGGCCGAGGTGGCGCACGAGCAGCTCCCCGACCTCCTGGTCACTGAGGTCCGGACCCGGCACGTCCAGCCGGAACCCCTGGGTCTGCAGGCCTCCGCCGTTGGCGAAGACGACATCGGCGTCGAACTGCACACGCCATTCCTGACTGGTTTCCATGCTCCGATGATCAGTGAAGCCCTGCTTTATTTCAATCACGATTTTCTGAAGTGCCACTACAGTTCTGCTTATGGAACTCGACCCCCGGCGGCTTCGCGTCCTACGCGCGGTCGCTCTGCGCGGGGGCGTCATGGACGCGGCCCAGCTCCTGCATCTGTCCCCGTCCGCCGTCTCCCAGCAGCTCGCCCAGCTGGAGCGGGAGGTGGGGCTGCCGCTGGTGGACCGCTCCCGCCGCAGAGTCGGGCTCACTCCCGCAGGACACCTGCTCGCCGCCCGCGCGGAACGCATCGAACAGGAGCTGGCCGAGGCGCGACGCGAGCTGACGGAACTCAGCGGCCGGGTGGCCGGGCCCGTCACGATCGCCGCGTTCTCCACCGCGATCTGCCACCTGGTGGCGCCGGCGCTGCGCGCGATCGTGGAGGCGTATCCCGAGCTGGAGCCACGGGTGGTCGAGCTGGAGGGCGCCGCGGCCCTCCGCGAACTGCGCACCGGCGGTTGCGACATGGTCGTCACCGAGCACGACGGCGACGGTGTCGCGTCCTCCGACGGGCACGATCTGGCCTCCTCCCCGGTGGCCGACGACGAGTACCGCGTGGTCACGCCCGTCGGCTGGCCGCGGCCGGCCTCGATCCGGGACCTGGCCGGCCGCCCCTGGGTCGCCAGCCCTGACGACACCGCCTGCGGCCGGGCGCTGCTGCGGATCTGCGCCGACAACGGCTTCACCGCCCGCCGCGACCACACGTGCCGAGAGTTCCCCACCGTTCTGGCCATGGTGGCAGCCGGTGCGGGAGCGGCCGTCGTGCCCACTTTGGCGCTCGGCTCGACACCGCCGGCGCCGGTCGCGGTGCCCGCCGTTCCGGTCGTCGGCCACCGCAGGATCACCGCGCTGTTCCGCCGCTCGGGACCCGATCCCGTCGCCTCCGCCGTCGTCCAGGCCTTGCGGGAGTCGGCCGACCAGGCCGGGTTGATCCCGGTGCGGGTGCCGTGACCGCACAGGTCTGCCGGGTTGGCCGACGCCGGCCACGGGCGGTCCTCGAGCATCCGGCGGTCGACATCGAGCTGCGACTCGGCACCGGCAGAGCCCAGATCACGGTGCCTCGCGACGCGATCGCCGACGTCGAGGATCTGCACACCGGGTGGAAGGACTCGCGCTACAAAGCCCCGCAGCACTCCCCCCGCCCCGGTGGGCCAAGGATCCGGATCTCGGGGACCATGGGCTTCGGACGGTTGAAGATCCGCCACGCGCGGCGTTGAGGTCCAGGACTCACGCCTCGTGGGCCCGATCGCAGCGACCCGCGCCTGACCGGGCAACGCAGCGTCGGAAACAACCCTGATCCACGCCAGGACCACCCGAATGGCCCTATCTGTTGGCGCGCCCCCAAGCGTCGTGATGCGCTGGTGAGTGCCCTACCGTGCGCCACCGCAACAGGTGATCACGACGCAGCAGACCGTCGACGCATGGGCGCTCGGAGCCGGGCTCGTACAGGGGCCGACGCGGCCGGAGTCATCGTTGCCGCGGTCGTCGATTGCCTGACCTGACCCGCGAGCGCGGGTGGAAGGTGAGCACGATGGAAACAGGAAGAGTCCAGCGGAACCCCGAGGCGCCGGAATCGCCGCAGCAGCCGAGATCCGGCCGGGATCTGGACCGCGAAGCAGCCGAGCGGCTCGATGAGATCCGGCAGCACTTCAAGGACCTGTACGCGCGCCGCGACGTCATCGCCCGTACGACGACGGCCTCCGGTCAGGAGCTCGACTGGATTCCCGCGGAATCCCAGGCAGCCGGCGCCCTGGCCGAGCCACCCGCGCTGGAGCACACAGAGCTGGTGCGCGACGCCGACCGTCCTTCGCAGTCCCCGCCTTTCGAGCTCGCAGCACCCGGCAACGAGCCGGGCCCGCCCGGAACGGTCCCGGTCCTGCGCAAGCCCCTGGACCGGGTCTCCCCCGCCGGCACCCTTCAGGACTACCTCGCGAAGGGGATCCGGGCCAAACGATCCACGCCGCCCGACGATCCGGGCCCGGCCACGCCCAGCGCCTCCGACGCGGTGCACAAGTACGCCCATGCCAGTCAGTCGGTGGTGAACTTCGGCACCGAGGGGATCATCAACACGTGGCGGCCCTACGTCCAGTGGTCGAACGAGTTCTCCCTGGGGCAGCTGTGGGTGGTGCGCGGCGGCGGAGCCGGACTGCAGACCGTCGAGGTGGGCGCGCAGACCTACTTCGACCTCTACAACGACTGGAACCCGCATCTGTTCATCTTCTTCACGACCAACGGCTACACCCAGGGCGGCAATGATCTCGGCGGCTACAACACCGATGTGACCGGCTGGGTGCAGCGGTCGTCGGTGGCCTATCCGGGCATGCGGCTCGCCGAGAGCATTCTGGGCGGGGATCAGTACGAGCTCTCCTTGAAGGTCACTCTCTCGCTGGGCAACTGGTGGGTCCGGGTGGGCAACGAATGGATGGGCTACTACCCCAACGGCCTGTTCAACTCCGGCGGGCTGCGCGACCAGGCGGCGACGGTGGACTGGGGTGGTGAGATAGTCGACGACGTGGCCAACCACCCGGAACCCACGGCCACATGGATGGGCAGCGGTCACTTCCCCTTCGAGGGGTGGCAGCACGCGGCCTACATGCGCAATCTGGCCTATCAGACCGATGCGGTGGGCACGATGGCCGCGATGCAGGGGTACCCCTCGGTAACCAATCCGAACGCCTACCAGATCGCGGCGGACTTCAGCGGAGCGTCCACCTGGGGATCGTATTTCTACTGGGGCGGACCGGGCGGAGTTGCCTGACATGCCAACCGAGGACAACCGTCCCGACATCATTCCCTCCGAGGTCGATCCCGATGTCGAATGCGTCCGGATCGACGATGCGGGTGACCTCGCGGAACCCCCGGAAGCACCCGTGCCCGCCGACGCCCAGGAGCCGAAACTCTGCCCGGACGGCTATCTCCCCCGGCGGCGCAGCCGCGGTGACCACCCACTGGCGGGCAAACGTGTCATCACCGACGAGCCACCGATCCGCAACCCCGACGATCCGGCCACTTACTAGCCGGGCCAGCCGGGCCACCGCTTTCCTCCGTCCGAGGGGGTCTTCCCGTGACCGCTCACATCTCCCCGCAACCGTTCGACCGGTTCCTCGAATCCGTGGCTTCGACCCGGTACGAAGACTTCCGCCGACTGCCCGGGTCCGGAGTGGAAAGCTCGGCCGCCTTCGAGGAGATGCAGGCGTATGTGCTGGAGCTGTACCGGGGTGTGAAAGCCGTCGAGAGCTCCGTCGAGACCGACGGACAGGTCATCGACCACATCGTCGCGGACACGCATCCTGCCGCGCGGCGCTGGGGCGGTCTCGCCGTCGCCCCGGCCGACGGCCCGCCGCAGGTTCCCGAACCCGACGAGCCGACCCCGCCGGACCCCAGGTCGCAGGAGACCGTGCGCCCAGGGCCGCAGAACCCGGCGCCTGCCCGGACCTCTCCTGCCGACACCACGCCCCTGTACCGCACCACCTTGTCGGGGCTGTGCCGCTTCCCGAATCTGGCGGCCTTCTCGGCGAAAGAGAAGCCGTTCGGCCTCGCAGCGCCCGCCGCCGAGTCACCGGTGGCCCTGCTTCCGAACAAGAGATACGCGACCGGGGAACTGGACATCGACTGTCTGGGCGGGTCGAGCAGGGTCAATGTGTGGAGCCCGTTCGCCGCGCCCTCCTTTCAGTCGACCTTCAGCCAGCAGTGGTACCTCGCAGGGCACGACGGCACCCTCCTGCAAACCGTCGAATGCGGATGGCATGTCGACATCGCGCGGTATCACGACGCCAGACCGCACCTCTTCGTCTTCGCGAACCGGGACAACTACGAGGACGGCGATCGCGTCTACAACCTGGACGACGGTGTGTTCCGTCCCGTTACCAACCCGTACGTGAATCCGGGAAGCCCGTTGTTCGTTTCCCAGAGCGGCGGATCCCAGGTCGAGCACCGGATGGGCTTCTTCCTCACCGACAACGCGTGGTGGTTCTACTTCGACGACCATCCGATCGGCTGCTTCCCGGTGTCCTGGTTCAACAACGGACCGCTGACCACCAAGGCCACCCGGGCCCGATTCGGTGGTGAGGTCGGGTCCGCGGTCAGCACATGGCCCCCGATGGGCTCCGGCCAACACGCCACGGCGGGCTTCGGCCAAGCCGCGTACCAACGGACAGCGACGGTCTTCCCGGTGGGCGGCGGCGCGGTGTACCCGAACCTTGCGCAAGCGGGCTCGGTCACCGGAACGTGCTACTCACTCCAGATCACCAACAACTCGGTGTCGTACGACTGGGGCACCTACCTGTTCTTCGGCGGCCCGGGCGGGAACTGCTGACGTCACGGCGTCGGTCGTCAAGCGACGCGCCGACGTGGCGGGTTTGTATCGGGCCGGTATCAGCGAGCGCTTCGTTGTCCATCGAACCGATGCGCCGGGCCGTGGCGAAGAGGAGGCACGGAGGGCCTGACATATCGTTCCTTCCAGGTCGCCGGCCGCGTCAGCCCACCCGGGACCTCTGCCACCCGTCGTCCGAACAGGAGCCAGCTGCCCGTGTCCCCCGCTAACCCGGCCCCGGCCGCTCCGCGGCCTGCGCGCGTGCTGCTGGTGGAGGACGACGACCTGATGCGCCGGTCCTTCACCGTCGCCCTCGATCGCTACGGCTACCGGATGAAGGCCGCGGCCGACGGGCTGACGGGGCTGGAGCTCTTCCGCGACGACAGCTTCGACCTGCTGATCCTGGATGTGATGCTGCCCGGCCTGGACGGCGTCGGCCTGTGCCGCAAGGTCCGGGAGACCAGCCTGGTGCCGGTTCTGATGATGTCCGCCCGCGGCGACGGGCTCGACGTCGTCGCCGGTCTGGAGGCCGGGGCGGACGACTACGTGGTCAAACCCGTGGAGACCGGCGTGCTCGTGGCACGCATCCGTTCGCTGCTGCGCCGGGCGACCTACCCGCCCGCCCCGGCACCCGGGCAGGCCGCGGGCGACGAGCCGCTCCTCTCCGAGGGGGAACTGCTGGTCCTAGGCGACCTGACCATCGACACCGGCGGCCTGGAGGTGTTCGTCGCCGGCAGCCCGGTGGCGCTGACTCCGACCGAACTGAAGCTGCTGCTGGAGTTCGCCGCCCACCCGGGCATCGTGCTGGAGCGGCACACCCTGCTCCGGAACGTGAGGGAGTACGGCTGGGACGGCGACAGCCGGGTCGTGGACCTGTGCGTGCAGCGGCTGCGCAGGAAGCTGGGCCGGGACAGGATCGAGACGGTCCGCGGCTTCGGCTACAAGCTCAGGCGTTGAGGCCGGTGCACCCGTTCCACCGCCTGCGTCCGGCCCGCGTGCCCCTGCGCTGGAAGATCACCGCACTGGCCGCGGCCACGGCCTGCCTGGTCGCGGCCGCGGTAGGCCTGCTGGTGCACGCATGGACCGCGCAGGACATTCTGGGCAGAGCCGAAATGCGGGCCTCCAACGGTGTGTACTCGGCCGTGGACACCTACCGGCGTACCGGAACTCTCACCGACGGTGCCGAGCTCGATCCGGCCGAACTGCCCTACACGCTACGGAACCCGGCCGACGGTGACCGGCACACGGCCTACGACGGGAGCGTCCACGGCAATGTGGGACCCAGCGTTTGGGCCGCCCAGCGAGTCGACGGCCCGGGCAGCCCGGTGCTGGCCCTGCAGGTCAACATGAGCACGGAGCGCCACGAACTGTTCCGGCTCGACGTGGTCATGGTGGTTGCCTCGCTGATCGCGCTCGCGGCGGCCACGCCCCTGGCGGTCTACGGAGCCGGGCTGATCGGCCGCCGGCTGGGGCGGGTCTCCGAGACCGCGGGCCGGATCTCCGCAGGTGGGCCGATGGTGGTGTGGTCCGGGCGGGCTGCCAGCGGGCCGTCAGCAAACCGTCCCCCGGTCCCGCCGCCGCGTCACCACCCGCCCGGGTGGAGCTGTCCGAGTGGCAGCAGTCCATCACCGCCACCAGGTGCACCCCGCGCGCCGCCACCTCCGCGATCAGCGTCGCGAGTTCCTTGTCGTAGAGGTCCGCGGTCCCGTCGTGCCGGCTGTCCACGCACAGCACCGTCTGGAGCATGCCGCCCGGCTCCAGCCGTGCGAGGTGGGCGGCTTCGTCCGGCGGCGTGGCCTGCGACCCGTGGCCGCAGAACCAGAACACCGCGCTGTCCCCGGCTCCGGCCCGCCCCAGGTGGTCCCGGAAGCCGTCGACCACCGCGGCCCGGGTCGCGTCCTCATCCAGAAGGCACAGCGGGAAGTACGTGTCGGGCGGCACGCTCGCGGCCAGGAAGGCCTGCGCTGCCGCAATGTCGTTGCGGGCGCCGTTCAGCCGTTGGACCGGAGCCTCGTACGCGTCGACGCCGACCAGCAGTGCGTACAAGGCCATGGTTCCCCCTCATTCAGACATGACGACCCGCATGGTGGTTCCCTCCGACGCCGTTATGGCAAGGCAAGCCTTACCTTATTTAATATGAGCGTCGTTGAGGGAGTCGATGCATCGGTGACGCACCGCGCAGTATGCCCGACATCATCCACGATGTCCTCGGGATCGGCTTCGGCCCGTCACATCTGGCTCTCGCCATAGCCGTTGAGGAACACAACGCACAACTCCCCGAGGACCAGAGGCTGAATGCCCCATTCCTGGAACGGCAGCCACGCTTCGGATGGCATCGGGGCATGCTCATCGACGATGCGACCATGCGGGTGTCCTTCCTGAAGGACCTGGTCACGATGCGCACCCACCGGGGAACATCAGATCCTCGAATCGGACATCCTCGTCCACGCCACCGGCTACCGCTCCCAGGACATCGGCACTCTGCTCGGCGAGTCGGTGAAGCTCTGCCTGCGCGACGACGGGGACGCGGTCCGCGTCGGCCGCGACCGCCGCGTCACCGCCTGCTCACCACGGGCGGCCCGGCGCAGACGTATGCAGGGGCGCAGCAGCGCGGTCCGCCGCTCGGCGAGATCGTCGGGGAGATGTTCGGCGGCAAGCCGGGAGAATCGCTCATCGTTCACAACGACCATGACCCGACCTGCCACTGACATCTCTTCCGCCGGCCAGGCGACGCCTCCTGGAGCGGACGGTCAGGAGGAGGGAGTGGCGAAGTAGTGCCCCTTGTCGAGGTCGTCTATGAGGCCCGGCTGCGTCGGCTGCCATCCCAGCAATTCGCGGGTATGCGCACTGGAGGTGGGACTGTCCATGCCGAGGAAAGCGGCCAGCCAGGTGAAGTGTCCGGCCGCGTCGTCGCGGTGGACCGAGGCCACGGGCAGGGCGAGGTGCCGTCCGATGACCTCGGCGACGGAACGGATCGGCACGCCCTCGTCCGCGACCGCGTGCAGTGTGGAGCCGGCCGGAGCACTCTCCAGCGCGAGGCGGAAGAGGTGGGCGGCGTCGGATCGGTGCACGGCGGGCCAGCGGTTGGCGCCGTCGCCGATGTAGCCGGAGACGCCCTTCTCGCGGGCGATGGCGACCACGGCGGCGAGGAAGCCGTGATCCCCGTCGCCGTGCACAGTCGGCGGAAGCCGTACGACCGACGAGCGGATGCCGCGCTCCGCGAGGGCGGCCGTCGCGTGTGCGTTGGCCACCCGCTTGGCCAGGCCGCCGGTCCAGTGGTCGCCGACCGGGGCGGACGCCTGGCCGTCCTGCTCGGTGGCGACCTGCCCCGGCGCCAGCCCGAGGGTCCCGGAGGCGATGAGGAACGGGCGGTCGGAGCCGGCGAGCGCCTCGCCGAAGGTGTCGATGGCACGCCGGTCCGCGTCGGCGGCGTCCTCGAAGCCGCCACAGAACGCGATGTCGTGCTTGAAGGCGAGGTGGATCACGCCGTCGGATTCGGCGGCCGCGCTGCGCAGGGTGTCGAGATCGTCGATCGTGCCGCGCCGCACCTCGGCGCCGGCCGCGGTGAGGGCGGCGGCCGAGGCGTCCGAGCGGGCGAGCCCGACGACCTGATGGCCGGCGCCGATGAGCTCCGGCACCACGGCTGAACCGATCCAGCCGGACGCGCCGGTGATGAACACACGCATGAGGAGAACCTCCGGATAGGTCGACCGTCCTCGCCGCGCGGTACCGGGACACGGAATGTGCGGCGATCGAGCCGATGTCAGTGACTGACATCAACCGTAGCACCCGATGTCAGTCACTGTCATCACGTAAGATCTCGGATATGGGCCGATGGGAACCGAACGCGCGCGGACGACTGGAACAGGCGGCGCTGGACCTCTACAGCGAGCACGGGTTCGAGCAGACAACCGCCGCGCAGATCGCCGAACGCGCCGGGCTCACCGAGCGGACGTTCTTCCGGCACTACGCCGACAAGCGCGAGGTGCTGTTCGGGGGTGCGCACGCCCTGGAACAGGCCTTCGTGGACACGCTGGCCGACACCCCGGCCGCGGCCGCACCGATCGACGCGATGGCTTCGACGCTGGAGACCGTCGCCGCCTTCTTCCTGGAGCGCCATGAGTTCGCCCAGCAGCGCCAGGCCGTCATCATGGCCAACGCGGAGCTGCGCGAGCGCGAGCTGATCAAGCTCGCCTCGCTGTCCGCCGCGCTCGCCGCCACCCTGCGCCGGCGCGGCGTCAAGGACCCGGCCGCGAGCCTCACCGCGGAGGCGGGCATCGCCGTGTTCAAGGTCGGCTTCGAGCGCTGGGTGGCCGACACCGGGCAACGCACCCTGGCGGAGTACCTACGGGAGTCGCTCGACGAACTCAAAGCCGTGACCTCGGGCGAGTGACCGCAGGCCCCGGCCGGTGCGGGACGGTCCAGGACGCGTGGATCGAAGCCGTTGCCGGACTCCGAACTCCACCTGCCGGATTCGGGCGCTGCCGTCACTCGGCGATGGCCCGGGTGAGCATGAACACGGCGACGAAGCCGCGGTACAGACGGATCGGGTCAGCATCGGTGAGACACACGGTCAACGCGTCCTCGCGCACCGCACCGTTGATCCACGTCGCCATCTCGGCCAGGTCGGCGTTGCGGAACCGGACGGTGAGGGTGGCGGGGAGTTCGATCGTGGGTGGTGCGGCGTGCGCCAGGTCCTGGACCGCCTCATGGGCGGCGTCCCCGATCACCTCTCGAGCCTGCGCCGGGTGCATGCCGTCGGCGGCGAAGCGCGACACCGAGGTCTTGACCACAGCGGCACGAATACCGGGGCAGAACGGCTCGATCTCCTCGGCCGTGGTCAGGTCACCCGTGATCAGTACCTCAGGTCACCCGTGATTAGTACCACCGGCACCCCGTGCCCGAGTGCGACCAGGCCGTTGATGCCGCTCTCCAACTGCAGCAGCCCGTACGCGAACCCACGGCGGGGCTCCTTCGCACCGCAGCGCTCGTTGCTGTAGCCGAGCGCCGGGGAAACTGGTGGGCCGATCGTCCTAGACCGCAAGGCCGCCCGGACTCTCCGTCGGGTTGCCGGACAATCCCGGCACGGGGAAGTCTGCTGATAAGGAGAGGACACTTCGATGACATCCACCGCACCGAACCCGCAGCACGACACGGGGCAGGAGCGGATCGCCGCGACGGTCGCCTCTCTTCAGGCCGACTGGAGCACTTGAGATTCATGGCCGCCCTCGCCACTCGGAAGTTCCGTCTCATCCGGGCTGCCGTCGACTGCATGCTCGGGGGGCCGGCTTTGCTGGTGCTCGCCGCTGTCCGCGTCGCAACGGCCTGACCTCGGCGCACGGTCAGTTGTCGTCCTCCAGCTAAGCGGGCAGGACCGCGGAGGCCGGTGCGGGTTGGGGGTTGCGGAACGTGAACGCGAGAGGCCCGTCGCCGCGTTCCCGCAGCAGGGCGATGCGTTCCATGGCCTCGGCGGTCGTCGGGCGATGGCCGACAGGCACCCACCACAGCGCCTGATGGTGCTCCGACATCCTCTCGAACCACTCCCGCCGGCGGCTGAGCACCTTCAGGTGTTCACTGCGGTAGGTGAAGTCCCTCAGCGCCTGGACCGATTCCCAGACCGAGCAGTTGATCAGGAGCAGGTCGTCCTCCCCGTCGGGCCGCAGGCTCGTCGAGTCCTCGCCGTCGTCGTCGACCATGCGCCAGACGAATCCGGCGGCCTGGTCGGCCAGGGCGTTGATCTCGGGCAACTGCGCTACGAAGTCGGCCAGTACGGGACCGTCGAGCGGGCCGAGGATGCGTCCGATGTTGACCTGGGCCAGGTGGAAGTTGGTCATGGTGTCAGCATGACCGGACCAGGCTTCTATCGTCAAGCATCATTAGTTTTAGAAAGAGTGACACAACACCCTTCCGGCGGTGGGTCCATGGCGGCCGTCCAGTCCCCGCCACCGGCGCATCCGGGAAGCAGGCCCTCGATGAAGGCCAGGTTCATCCCGCAGACGAGCGCCGGGAACTCGTCGGCCAGCGAGTGGAACGGGCAGTTGTTCAGCCGGACCGTCGCCCCGTCCCCGTACGGCTCATAGCCACGCGACCGCAGCGCCGCGACCGGATCGGCATCGCTGCCCAGTTCCGCGCCCTCGGCGGCGCCGGCCGCCCGGGCCGCGGACTGCAGTTCCCGGTCATGTCCGGCGCTGTCGACGACCTTCGCGAGCAGCCGGCCGACGGCATCGTAGGAGCGGGGCGGCAGTGACACCGCCCGCTCGCCCGGCGCCCGCAGGTACAACTTCGCCGGACGCCCCGCCCCCGGCCCGCTGCGCCCCGACAGCCGCTGATAGGTGACGGCCAGCAGGCCCGCCTCGACAAGCTTGTCCAGATGGAACGCGGCGAGCGAGCGAGAGATCCCGACCGCCGCGGCCGCCGCATCGCGGCCGACGGCACCCGGCGTCGCCGCCACGTGCCGATACAGACCACGGCGGACCGGGTCCGCCAGGGCACCCACCGCCTCGAACACTTCATCCTCACTGTTCACGAGGCGATTCTATAACCAATGACTGCTGTCGCTAGTGGGGCTCCGCGTCGATCCCGGTAGGGTCTGATCAGGGGTGCCCGCCCAGGCGTTGACACCTGGACGGAGTGGCATTGTCGTCGCCCATGGACAGTTGACTTCTGCAAGCAGGCACTGGAGCACGGTTCGACTGGGGAACCGTCGGCGCGTAACGGCTGGCGGCGGACGTGGCATGCCTGGTGGTCGTCGACGTGCTGCGCAATGCAACGGCGGTAGGCCATTGGCTCGCTCAGCACGGCCACGGAACGCTCGACCGTCCCGTCGCCGTGATCGCTTCCGGCGAACGATGCAACGGGACGCCCGCGACACCGTTCCCCTCCTCACCGACGGAGCTTTCACGGCGGCCGAATGACCCCCATCGGGTGATCCGACGTCAGGTATCCAAGTCCAGTGCGGCAGGCAACTGTTCAGGCCGGAGACGTGTCGCCAACCGGCACCATCGACTCGGGGACATCGGCAGAGGCAGCGACCGCCCCACCCCGCACCGTCCAGAGCGCCGTGCCCCCCAGGGCCAGTGCGGAGATCAGGCCCACCGCCAAACGCACGGTCTTGTCCGGGCCGTCCCCGAGCCACACCGCCACAGCTGCCGCTCCGGCCGCGACCAGCAGGGCCGCCGGCACCCTCAGCCCGGGCTGCTCGAACACCGCGGCCAAGGGCAGGAAGTGCAGCCCGACCACGACCGCGACCAGCCCCACCCCTGACTTGAACATGATCAATACCTTAGACGGCGGAGCAACACCTGAGCAGGCCCCGCCCGCAGCCCGTTGGGATCTTCACGAGCCGAGTGGCGGCTCGACGCGGGAGAGCCACGCGGTGAGGAGCACTTCAAGGTGCGCCGCCTCCTGCGGGGTGAGGCGGTCCATGAGGCGTCGCTCATTGCCCATGTGCTCGGCGAACGCGGCGTCGATCAACTCCCGCCCCGCGGGGGTGAGGGCGACCACGCGCCCACGGCCGTCACTCGCGGCGCGGCGGCGGGTGACCAGCCCTTCGCGTTCGAGGCGGCCGATCCGCTTGGTCATCGCGCCGGTGGTCACCATGGTGTGCGCGGCCAGTGCGCCAGGGGCCCGCTCGCACGGCCCTCCCGCGCGGCGCAATGCGGCGAGGACGTCGAACTCCCCCTCGCTCAGCCCGTAGCGCCGATAGACGGTGCACAGCTCCTCGGTGAGCAGCCCGGCGAGACGGTGCAGGCGCCCGATCACCGCCTGGGGGGCCACGTCGACGTCGGGACGTTCGCGGGCCCACTCGGCCTGGATGCGGGCGACGTGGTCGAGCGGTGGTGACATGACTTCATTATACCTTCCAAGGAAGATATAATGGCTTCCATGGAAGGTAATCTGCGGTGGACCCTGATCACGATGATCGCGCCGGTCGCGTGGGGTACGAACTACTACGTCACCCGCGCATTCCTGCCCGCCGACGAGCCCCTGTACGGCGCGGCTTTCCGGGCGCTGCCGGCCGGACTGCTCCTCCTGGCGGCCTGCCGGGCGCGACCGCACGGGTCGTGGTGGTGGAAGTCCCTGGCCCTCGGCATCCTCAACATGGGCGGGTTCTTCGCCTTGATCTACATCGCGGCGCAGCGGCTGCCCACCAGCGTCGCCTCCTCCGTCATGGCGACCTCGCCGATGGTCATGATGCTGATCGCCTGGGGACTCATCGCCGAGCGGCCACGCCCCGCTCACCTGATCGGCGCGGGGGTCGGCATCGGCGGCGTCTACCTCATGCTGTTCACCGGAGCCACCTCGATCGATCTTCTCGGCGTCGGCGCCTCCATCGCCGCCATGCTCATGTCTTCCTGCGGCTACATCCTCGCCAAGCGCTGGAGCACCGAGGTCGAGGTGCTCGCCTCGACGTCCTGGCAGCTCATCGCCGGCGGTCTTCTGCTGTTCCCGCTCGCCGTCGCCGCCGAGGGGGCGCCGCCGCACCTCGACGGGGCGGCCGTCCTCGGCTTCGGCTACGTCACCGTCGTGGCGACCGCACTGGCCTTCGCCGCCTGGTTCGCCTGCCTGCGCCACCTGCCCGCCGCCACTGTGGGCCTGGTCGGTCTCCTGAACCCGGTGACGGGCGTACTGCTCGGCACCGTGATCGCCGGGGAGGCGCTCACGGTCAAGCAGTTCTGCGGACTCGCCCTGGTGACCATCGGCATCCTCCTGGGCCAGCCGGTGCTCCGACGATGGGGGCGCTCGCACGGCGCGACATCCACGGCTCGGAACCAGGGCGGTCGGCCGGGCGTACGTGCCCCGGAATCCGCCTGCAAGGTGCCCCCTGCGTGATCTCCTCAGGACTTGGGCGACCGAGCCACAACTTGGCGGCGCCACCGTTCGGGTGAAACGACGGAACTACGTCGGCGATCGGTAGTTGAGCAGCATGTTCTTCCCTGTGCTGCCCGCTTCATCTCCAAAGGATTGCAAATGCTCAAGAAGTTCCTCGGCACCGCCGCGGTGGCCGCCTCCATCGTCGGCGTCTCCGCTGCGTTCGTTTCCCCGGCCATGGCCATCGGCAACGACGAAGGCGCGTCCACCACCAACGGCAACGGCGCCGAGCAGTCGTACGGCAACACCCACACCGGCGGCACCCTCAGCCCGCAGGTCGGTCTGGTTCAGGGAACGCTGAACAAGCCGTGCATCGGCCTGCCCGTCAAGGCGAACGTCGGTTCCCTCGTCGGCGCCGTCCCGATCACGGTGCAGGACATCAACGTCCTGTCCTCCCCGCAGAACCAGCAGTGCGCCGAGAACTCCTCGCAGATCAAGGGCGACGAGCCGCTGTCGCACATCCTGGACCAGATTCCGGTCCTGTCCGGCAACGGTGTCGCCAACCACTGACACTCACGTCCGGCAGTACCCCAAGGGCCCCGAAACCGCACAGGTTTCGGGGCCCTTGGGGCGCTTAGGGCGCTTGTGCACGGAGCCGGTCGGCTGGGACCGGAACACCGTCAGGAATCGTCGTCGACCGTTCGCGGCTTCTGCCTGCGCATCAGCACCGCTCCCGCAAGGACGGCCGCGATGACACCGCAGGCCACCGCGAGCGCGGCCGCGCCCGCGAACAGGTTGCCCAGGCTGTCCCTGAGCAGATGCACGGAGTTGCTTCCTGCGGCGATGGAGTGCACCGCCACGATGCCGACGGCAGCGGCCGCGGCGGCCGCCCAGATCCACACCGTGTCCCGCGCGGCCAGCAGGTACGCCAGCGCCAGGCTGAGGACGGCGATGACCGTGGACGCGACTGCCGCCGGTCCGCCGGAACGGAGGCCCGCGATGTCGGTCGGCAGGTGGAGCGCGCCGATCATCAACAGCGCCATGGCGGCGGGCCAGCGCAGCGGGGATCGCAGGGACGACGACGCCGAGCGCTCCGGCGACACACCTTCGAACCCGACGGTGGCCGCCGGGGCTCGTCGGCTGACGGCCTGCGCGGCGCGCGGGACGGCGGCACTTGCGGCAACGGTGGCACTCGCAGCGCTCGGAGTGGCGCTCTCCGAAGCGCCGACGACGGTCCCCTGCCGCTGCGGCCTGTCCTCGACCGGGCCGTACTCCTTACCCGGGCTGTTGTCCTTGCCCGGGCTGTTGTCCTCGCTGGGGCCGTTGTCCTTGCTGGAGCCGTTGTCCTTGTCCGGGCCGAAGACGGCCACCAGCTCGGCCACGTCCTCGATGGGCCGACCCATCGCTGCCGCGAGCAACGCCGTATCGGCGTCGGCGATCGTGTGAGGGGGATTCTTCAGGAGGGTGACCAACTGAAGGACCTCGTCCACCGGGCGGGAGACGGCGGCCATGCGCAACGCCTCGTCCCCCGGGCGTGGCGACTCACCGGTCCGGTTGAGCAGGGCCACCAGTGAGGCGACCTCGTCCAGCGGCCGGGCGGTAGCGACCGCCCGGAGAAGGGTGAGCCTGGGCTCATCGTCTGGGCCTATGTGGCTGGGGTCGTGCTGGGTGGTGCTGAGATCAGATGTCATGACGCGACTTTCTTTGCCGAACCTTCGAGGCCGGGCTCTTTCCCGAAGGTCACCGTGTGTCACAGATGGCACACTGTTGGTCCCATCTCAGCCGATAGGTGCGCCTTCCGCCATTCGGAGCCCCGCACCCGGTCCGATCACGACCGAGGGTGGAAAGCCGGCACCGATGGAGCGCGAGGACACGCACCCTGTCGCGAGATGATGCGGCCGGACCTGGCAGAAGAAAGGCGAACTGCCAGGCCCGACCGGACCTCGATGTCGCACTTGGGCAACGAAGGCGCACGGCCCAGGACACGGACGACGCCCCCACCGCGGACCCGTATTCACCCGGACGGCCCCTCCGGCCGGAGTCCCCGGCGCGCGCGGTACGGAAGGCCGGTCGGCCGTCGGGGCGTCCGTTCGGTGGAACACCCGTGACCTGCCGAGGAGCAGACCCGTTGGTGGGGTCAACGCCGTGATCCCTACGGCGGACTCAACCCTTCCAAGGAGACTTCGATGTCCCGTATTGCCCAGGCAGCCGCCATCACCGCCGCCGCCGGCGCCGTCCTGGCCGCCGGCGCCGGTATGGCCGCCGCCGACGCCGGAGCCCACGGCGCAGCCGTCGGCTCGCCCGGCGTCCTGTCCGGCAACCTCCTCCAGGTGCCCGTCCACGTGCCGGTCAACGTGTGCGGCAACACCGTCGACGTCATCGGGGTCCTCAACCCGGTGTTCGGCAACACCTGCCAGAACATCAGCGGTCACCACGACACCGACGACGACAAGGGCTACGGGGCCGGCGACAACGGCTGACCCGCACCCCACGACCCCCGGGCCGCCGCGGCCAGGACGCCAGCCCGCACATGATCAGGCACGTGAGACGCCCTGATCCTGTGACGCGTCCTCCCGGCGGCCCGGGTTTCGCCCGTACAGGCCCCTGGCGTGCTCGTTCCCCGAAGGGGCCGGGTGCGCGACCATAGTGCGATGCCCGACCACAGCACAGCGCCCGTTCCGCAGCCGGTACAGATCCCTGAACGGGCTGACACGGTGGGGCCTGGCTGGCAGGAGTTGCTGGGCCGCCTGCACCGCCAACTCCGCGCGATGGCCCCCGGATACCGTCTCGTGGACCTCGGGGAGAAATTCGGCGGCCTGCGCATTCACGTCGAGTCCGTGGGCCACGACGGCAACTCGGCGCGCGCCCTGATCACTGCCGCAGAGGCGGAGTCGATGCGCACCTGTGAATTCTGCGGCGCTCCCGGCCGCGTCCGGACCCGCGAAGACACTCCGCGAGGGTGGCGCAAGACCGTGTGCGACACCTGCCACGGCCCGTAGTCCGCCCACCACCTCATGATCGTCAATGGTGTGGTGCGCGGCCGACCGCATGAGGCGTGACCTTCCGGTGCGGCGCCGGGCGCGGAGACAGGAAGTCCCCACCGGGAAATCAGCAGCGTTGTGACAGATTTGCCAAGTTCACAAACCGGGCAGGCGCGCATACTGGGAGGACCTGTCAGTCAGCCTGCCTGAATGCTCGGTCAGTCCAGACCCTGCCGGTCCTGCGATCCGTCTCGCTGATGTCGTCCGTGGCGAGGAGAGAGTCATGACCGAGCTCGGGGTCGCGCCCGCGACCCGATCCCAGGGAAGCGACTACGCGGAACTCATGAGGCAAGTACGGGGCGCCGGACTGCTGGAGCGCCGGACCGCGTACTACTACGTCAAGATCGGTGTGACGGCGGCGCTGCTCGCCGCCGGGATCGCCGTGTTCGTCGTCATCGGCGACTCCTGGTGGCAGCTGGGCACCGCAGCGTATCTGGCCGCGGTCTTCGCCCAGCTCGGCTTTGTCGCCCACGATGCCGGGCACCAGCAGATCTTTCGCCGCCGACCGGCGAACGCGGTGGTCGGCCTCGTCCACGCCAACCTGCTCATCGGGTTCAGTTACGGCTGGTGGGTGAGCAAGCACAATCTCCACCACGCGCATCCGAACGAACCCGGCCGCGACCCCGACGTCGCCCCGGGCGCCGTCGTGTTCACCCCGCAGGAGGCCCGCACGCTGCGGGGCCCGGCCAGGCTGCTGGCCCGCTGGCAGGTGTGGCTGTTCTTCCCGCTGCTCCTGCTGGAGAGCGCCAATCTGCACGCGCTGAGCGTGGGATCGCTACTGCGGCGGCGGAACAGGCACAACAGCCTGGAGTTGGGATTGCTGCTGCTCCACGCCGCGGGATTCCTGGCCGTGGTCCTGCTCGTTCTGCCGCCCGTGAAGGCCCTGGTGTTCGTGGTCGTGCAGCAGGGTCTGTTCGGGCTCTATCTGGGATGCGCGTTCGCCCCGAACCACAAAGGCATGCCGATGCCGGAGTCGGGCAGCGCGGACTATCTTCGCCGACAGGTCCTGACCTCGCGCAACATCCGCGGCGGCACGGTCACCGACTGGCTCCTCGGCGGGCTGAACTACCAGATCGAGCACCACCTGTTTCCCAGCATGCCCCGACCCAACCTCTCCCGAGTGCAGCCGCTGGTACGGGAGTTCTGCGTGCGGCACGGGATCGACTACCTCCAGTGCGGCGCCGTGGACTCGTACCGCCAGGCGCTGCGCCACCTGCAGAGCGTGGCGAACGCGACGCTGCGCGTCCCCGTCACGACGACGTGACGGTCACGTTGGGGCGCGGGGCCGGCGTCGCGGCATGATCGTGCTTCACATCGCGGTGCCGGCGACGCCATGGGGGATGGCGTCGGTGTCGAAGGTGCCGTCGGTGATGTCGCGAGCCAGGGCGGCGAGCTTCAGGTTGTGGTTGCGGGCGTAGCGGCGGAACGCGGCGAAGGCGTCGTCGACGGAGAGCTGCCAGCGTTCGGCAAGGATGCCCTTGACCTGCTCCAGGACGATGCGGCTGGTCAGCGCGTATTGCAGTTGGCCGCGTTCGGTCTCGCTCTGGGCCAAGGTGCGCTGCTGCAGGATCGCGATGGTCGCGATGTCCGCCATGGCCTGGGCGAGCGAGACGTCCTGATAACTCAGGGGGGCGGGATCGGTCTGGAACAGGCTCAGGGCGCCGATGATGCGCCCACGCAGCCGCAGCGGCAGCGCGTTCGTGGCCACGAAGCCGATGTCCTGGGCCTGGGTGGCGAACTGCGGCCAGTCGTCGGTGATCCGGGAAGCGGTGAGGTCGATGTTGGTGCGGGGCTGCCCGCTCTGGAAGCACTCCACGCACGGGCCCTGGTCGTGCTGCGTGGCGAAGAACTCCAGCAGCCGGGTGCGCTCGTCGGAAGCGGCCAGGACCCGCAGGATGCCGTGTTCGTCCGCGAGGAGGATCCCCACGGCGGCCACGTCGAGGAGTTCCATGCAGCGGACGGACAGCTGCTGCAGGAAGTCGATGACGTCGAAATCATCGATCAGGGAATCGGCGATCTCGACGAACACCTGGGAGAGTTGCTGTTCGCGGGGCATGGCGATCAGTCCTTGTCTGCGACAGCAGGCTCAGTGCCGTCGGTGTTGGGGTCCAGGCGCAACCGCCGGGCCACGATCTCTCGGGAAATGTCGGTGATGGTGCGGCCACTGCCATAAGCATGACCCCGCAGTCGCAGCAGAGCTTGGGGCAGGGACAGGCTGAGCTGGACGCTGATCATGCCGGTCGCCTGGTGCACGACGGCCTGCTGCAGTTCGTGGGCGGAATCCCGGGAGACGCGGTCGTCGGGGTCCTGTCGGCGGGGTTCGCCGCCCCCCAGACAGCGGGCGGTCAGTGCGCGGGCCAGGACCAGGGCATCGTCGGCCTGTCCTGAGCTCAGGGGGCCCG
Source organism: Streptomyces sp. So13.3 (assembly GCF_005860785.2). Classification (NCBI taxonomy): domain Bacteria; kingdom Bacillati; phylum Actinomycetota; class Actinomycetes; order Kitasatosporales; family Streptomycetaceae; genus Streptomyces; species Streptomyces sp. So13.3. Next base: position 681,215 of record NZ_CP048835.1, read on the forward strand.
GAGTGCGGCGCACCGCGGTCAGCACGCCGACACGGATGGCGCCCAGGCCGATCGGGAAGCAGAACACCGCCCGAACCGCCAGGCCCGCGCTCTCCATGGCCAGGGCGGGCCAGCGGTCGGGGCGCACTCCCGCCAGATCCGGCACCCACACCATGATGCCGGCGCGCACGGTGTCGGGGCCCGGCCCTTCCCCGAGGGTGAACTGCAGATCCTCGAAGGTCTGCGCGCTCTCGTCCGAGCAGGCCACCAGTTCGATACCGGAGTCCTCCATCAGCAGGGACACCGCGAGGCCGTCCACACCCAGCGCGACCGCACCCGCCGTCATGGCATGCGCGATCCCGCCGGGCCCGTCGTCGCGCAGCCGGCGCAACACGTTCGCCATGCGATCACTGATCACCCGGGGTCACCTGGCGCCGTGCCGCCCAGGCCGGAGTCGCCCGCTTGCCGGCAGGACAGGTCGCCTGAGGGTTGGTGCGCGTTCCACGGTGCTGATGTGGTCACAAGACCGACTTTAGAGGTACGGAGAGTGCTCTTTGCGGAATCCGCCGGACCACGCAGCAGATGGCTGCTGCCGGCCAGGGGTCACCCCGGACGTGGGGTGGCTCAGGCGAAGTTGCTTTCCGGCCGCTGTGGCGTACTGGCTGACGGCGAGGAAGAGGTTCAGACCGCTGACGTCGCAGAAGGAGACCGCCGTCAGGTCGATGTCGGCATGCCCGCGAAGGCGAACACCACGGGTGCGCAGCGGCACCTCAGGACGACTGCGGTCGCTGCAGTCCCGCAAGGAGCAGTCCGACCAGTCGTCGGGGGTCGTAGCGGGGGTCGCTGTCCCGACCGATGCAGAGGTTGCCGATGCCGCGCATCAACTCGTAGGCCTGCATACCGGTTCTGATCTCGCCGGCGTCGGCCGCGGCGTCGAGCAACTGCGCGCAGACGGGTACCAAGCGGTCGAGGAAGTAGCTGTGCAGCGCCTCGAAGCCGCTGCTGTCCGATTGCAGCGCGTTGGCGAGTCCGTGCTTCGTCACCAGGAAGTCCACGAAGAGGTCGACCCACTGGCGGAGTGCCGTGAGCGGGGAGTCGGCACCGGCCAGCAGGCTCGGGCCGGCCTCGGCGCATGCCTCGACCTGGTGGCGGTAGACGGCGACGACGAGATCCGCCCGGGTCGGGAAGTGGCGGTAGATCGTCCCCATCCCGACGCCCGCTCTGGCCGCGATCTCGCGGATCGGCGCATCCACGCCGGAGGTGACGAACACCGCGGCGGCGGCGGTGAGCAGCGTCTGACGGTTGCGCTGCGCGTCGGCCCGCTTGCCTCGGGCCGGCACCTCCCCGGAGGGGCTTGTCGTGGGCACCACGCTCTCCTTCCGGCCGCCGTTGACAAAACGGAACACCGCTCCGTATATTAATCGGAACGTCGCTCCGTTTTCAGTGTAGCTGAATCGGACGCTCCCGACCGCCTCCCCCGCCGCTGTCCGAAGAGACCGGCGGCAAAGGCCATTGAAGGGACCTACGCAGCATGAACGCATCGGCTCACCCCACCGACACCCTCAGCTCACCCACTCCGGTCCTCTCGGTCGCCCCGGTGGTGCTGCCGGCTCCCGGCCGGGTCGTGGACCTGGAACTGCGCGTCTCCGCGCCCGTGACCGGGAGCGAGCTGCCGGTCATCCTCCTCTCCCACGGCCAGGGCTACTCGAACCACCTCTCCTCGCTCAACGGCTACGCCCCCCTCGTCAACTTCTGGGCGGCGCACGGCTTCGTCGTGATCCAGCCCACCCATCTGAGCTCCAGGACGCTGACCCTGGATCCCGCCACCCCCGGCGCACCGCTGTTCTGGCGATCGCGCGCCGAGGACATGAAGCTCGTCCTCGACCGGCTCGACGCGATCGAGGCCGCCGTCCCGCAGCTCCGCGGGCGCCTGGACCACAGCAAGGTCGCCGTTGCCGGGCACTCGATGGGCGGGCACACCGCGAGCCTGCTGCTGGGCGCCCGGCTCACCGATCCACAGGACGGAACGGAGGTGAACCTGGCCGAACCCCGGATCAAGGCCGGTGTGCTGCTTGCCGCGCCCGGCCGGGGCGGCGATGCCCTCACCGAGTCCGTGGCCGAGAATCTCTCCTTCTTCGTGACCACGGACTTCTCCGCGATGACGACGCCCACACTGGTCGTCGCCGGTGACAAGGACGCCTCTGCCCACCTGACGGTCCGGGGCCCGGACTGGCACGCCGATCCGTACGTCCTCTCCCCCGGCCCCAAGGCCCTGCTCACCCTGTTCGATGCGGAGCACGGGCTCGGCGGGGTCTCCGGATACGACGTCGCCGAGACCACGGACGAGAACCCCGAGCGCGTGGCCGCGGTCCAGCGGCTCACCTGGGCCTATCTCCGCACCGAGCTCTACCCCGGGGATTCCGCCTGGAAGACGGCGTGCGACGAGCTGACGGCCGGCCCCGACCCGCTCGGCCGCGTCGAATCCAAATGAACGGCCACGGCACGAAGCCGTCAGTGGCCGGACAGCGCGGCGCTGAGTGCGGCGTCGAGCTGGGCGGCGGTCGCATCGACATCGGGTCGGTCCGCGGTGAGCCAGGCGTGGACGGACGACTGGAGAACCTGGGTGAACGCGCCGTAGTACGGGGTCCGGGGCCGCTGGACCGCGCCCTGCAGCGCCTTGAGCACGGTCGCCCGGTACGCGGCTCTGTCCTGCGTCGACGGGGTGCGCGCCGGGTCCTCGCCCGCCGTCGCCGCGCGGTGCAACGTCTCGGCGACCTTCGGCCAGCAAGGGCGGGCGCTTCCGTCGTAGGCGGAGACGCGGGTGGCGGCGAACCCGGCGTCGAGCAGGCAGCTTTCGCTTTCCGGGGAGGTCAGGAAGTCGATCAGCGCGCGGGCGTGCGCCGCGCGCGGGGAGTCCGCCGTGACAGCGAGGTTCTGGCCGCCCAGGACCGCATTCCCGGGCAGGCGCGTCACGCCGTACGAGGTGGGCGGCAGCAGCGCGGCCAGTGAACCGTAGCCGTACGGCCAGAAACGCAGGAAAGCCGTCTGGCCCGCGCCGAACTGGGTGAGGCTGGCGCTCTCGTCCGAGGACCTTGCCGCGGGCAGTACGTGCCCCACGCGGGCACCGAGTTCGACGAGCCCGGCCTTGAGCTGCTGCTGGTCCGCCGTGTAATGCCCCTCTTCGTCGGTGAGATGGACACCCACCGACTCGAACGCCTCGATGACGTTGACGGTCAGCCCTTCGTACGCGGCGAGCTGGGTGGTCCAGCCGCCGAGGTACCCGCTCTTGCGGGGGCCGGAGGGCGAGGCACTGTCGAGCTCCTCGATGATGGCGCCGAGGGTGGACCACTGCCATGTCGACACGGCCGACGGGGACAGGTCCACCCCGGCCTGCCGCAGGTAGTCGGGCCGGTAGAAGAGCAGTCCGACGTCGCTGTTGAAGGGTTCGGCGTAGGTACGGCCCTTCCAGTCGGCGGTCTTGGCGACCTGCCCGATCAGGTCCGGGTCCTTGGCCTCCGTCGCGGGGACGGCCCGGATCAGACCGGCCGCCGCGAACTCCGGTATCCAGGTGATGTCCAGGTTCACCACGTCGTAGTGGGCGCTGCCGGACTGCAGCGCGCCGAGCAGCTGGCTGCGCTGCTGATCGGCGGCGCCCGGCAGTTCGACCAGCTCGGCCTGGAGGTCGGCGGAACCCGCGTGCCGCCGATTCCACTCCTCGATGAGGTGCTGGCGCACCCCGCCGGATCCGGTCACGTCCAGACCTGAGGCGACGACGATCGGACCGCTCGCCCCCACGGCGTCGTCGTCGGGCGGCGGTCCTGGTGATCCTCCGGACGAGCAGGCGGCGGCCGCACAGACGAGTAGGGGAAGGAGTGCGGCGAGGGCGCGCCGCCCGGTCCGGCTCATTCGGCGTCTCCTGTCCCGGTCTTCGCGACCTCGGCCGGCAGCTCCGTCGCGAGTTCGACGGCCGGGTCCAAACAGCGGCCACCGGTGGCCGCCGTGATCTGCTGGTTGAGCGGGACCGCGGTGCAACCGCCGCTGTGCAGCGAGACGGTGACGACGCGGCTGGGGGCGCCGGCCACCGCGTCCTGGACCAGCGATGTCAACGCGGCGGGCGGGATGCCCGTCGAGTCCTCGTCGTCCGTGATGAGGACGATCAGCTGGGGCCGGTCGCCGTCCTTCGCCCGGCCGCGCAGTTCGGCCAGTGCCTCGTGCAGCGCGAGGTCCGGTCTGGCGTCCTGGGGGACGGTTCCGGCCTCCGCCACCTTTGCTTCGGCGGCTTTCCGGTCGTGGGTGCCGAACGACAGCAGCTCGCGATGGTGCGCGCTGCCGTCCTCCACGACGGACCAGACCCCGTACTCGTCCTTCGCCCCCAGCGAGCGCAGCGACCGGGCGAGCAGATCCTTGGCGCGGCCCGGGCCGGTCCAGAAACCGTCCATGGACGAGGAGCTGTCGAGCAGGTACAGGACACGGCCGGGACCCAGCGCCTGGCGATACCTCTGCAAGGTCTTGTCGAGCGCGGCGGTGGAGACCTCCGGCGCGACCGACGGCAGGAGGTCGGTGCGGACGGCACGGGAGTTGGCGGGGTCGGTGAGCAGCGATCCGGGGCCGGGGGTGGCGGGATGCCCGTCGCTGACGCCGCGATAGCCGTCGCCGGTGAAGAGTTTCTGGGCGTCGGGCCGTGTCAGCCAGGTGTAGAGATCTCGTACCGCCTGGGCCCGCTCGTCGCTGTGCCGGTCGGCGCCCTTCCATGTGACGTGGATGAACGGCAGATCGGCCATGGGCAGGTCGGCGGGATAGTTGGCGATCCGCTTCGACAGCGTGGCGGACGTGCACGTGGGGTGTCCGGGGTCGGCCGGTCCGAGGTTGAACTGGGCCATGGTCTGCTCGGGGACCAGCACGGCGGCCCGGTCCTCCAGGGCGTTGTTCGTCCCCCGCGCCAGGGCGCACATCAGGTCGTGGGCCGTCGAGGGGGACGGGCTGAGCGCCTGCACCATGCCCTGCTCGATCTCCGCGGGGGACTGTCCCGAGCCGCCGAGCGATGTGTACAGCGCGACCGTGCCGAGCAGTGCGGCGTCGGTGTACTCGGGGTCGGGGCGCAGCAGCGCCGCCTGGGACTGGGGCGCGCGCAGATGGCCGATGATCGCGCTGAGCGCCGTGCCGGTCTGGTCGGCGGCCGGCAGCGAGACGGTCCCGGGGACGGCGAGCACCAGCGGGGAGTAAGCGACCGGGCCGAGCCGGTCCAGGGTGACGGCCTGTCTGCCTGCCTCCCTGGCGCGCTCCCAGGTGCTGCTCGCACCCGGAATCCAGATGTCGGGCTGCGCCCCGAGGTCGCGCTGCGGGCGCAGGCAGTCGCCGGTCGCGGGACAGATGGCGGGCGGGGACTGCCAGACCGCGGAGTTGCGGAAAGCCGTGACGGCGTCCGTGCCCTTCCCCGCGTACACCGTGATGCCGACCGCCCGGCAGCCCCCGGGCCGTTGGAGGTACGCGTCGACGGCCTTCTGGACGGTGGGCAGCGCGTCCGGGTCGGCGAGCAGTCGCAGCTCCGTCGGGGGCGCGCAGGCAGCCGCCTGACCGGAGGTGAGGGCGTACACACCGCCCGCGGCGGCCAGGGCGAGAACCGTGAGGACGACGGCCGCGGTGCGGGTGAACGCACGGTTCTTCAGCCGGTGCCTCAATCGACCGCCGGACCGGGCAGGCGCCGGGACCGGAGGCGGGCCCTGCACCGGCGGCGGGGTGGCCGGGGGCGCAGCTGCCGGGAGATTCGCGGACGCGGCGTGGGAGAGCACCACGTCGTCACCGCGGCGGCGCTCGTCAGGGAGCCAGCGGTGTTCGTCCACCGCGCGGACCGGTTCCATCGCCTCCCGGACGGCGGCCACCAGTCCGGTGAAGGTGACCATCGGCTGCCCGGGAATGCCGTTGGTCAGCAGCCGGTGCACTTCACGGGTGAAGGGGGTGCCGTCCGCCGGACTGCCCTCGGGGATCTCCACCCCGGCCTCGGCGGCGGTGAGCACCGCGAAGTTCTGTTCGCCGTCCGGGGTGAAGTCGCGCAGGGCGTTGCCCGCGTAACAGCAGTCCAGGATGACGACGACCCAGTCGGCCTTGGCGTGGATGAGCGAGCCCATGACGTCGTGCTGCCAGGAGATGGCGTCCACGAAGGGGTGCTCACGGTTATGGGTGACGCGCGAGCCGCTGACCATCAGGTGCAGGTCCGTACCGTTGCTGCGGACCAGGCCGTGCCCCGCGAAGTAGACCAGCAGCAGTCCCTCGGCCTGGTCCCTGGCATCCGAGAGCGCGGCCCGGAACGCGGTATGGCCCAACTCCCCCTCGGGCACGATGAGATCACCCGGATCCAGTACCCCGGTGTCTCCGGCCGTGAGCGCCTGCCGCATCAACTGCACACTGCGCGCAACGGGAAGCAGCGGAGGCAGGTGCTCGTAGGTGTCGACGCCGAGCAGTACGGCACGGTGCCGTTTTCCGCCGGCCCCAGCGTCGTTCCCCCGGCCGCGCGGATCGTACGGCGGCACAGCGGCTACGCCTCCTCCACCTCGTCGGTCGCACCGGAGGTATCAGGATTCTGGTCGCTGTCCAGGCGGATCTCCCGGCCGGGGCCGAGGTCGCCGCCGTCCAGGGTGACACGGGGCTCCTCACGACGGTCCGCGAGCCGGCGGCGGTTGCGTACCCAGGTCAGCACGGACCGCCAGGCGCTCTCGGCGACCGGGCGCACGGCCTCGGCGACCACGACCAGGATGATGTCCTGCAGGATCTCGCCCGCCATGGAGTCGCGCTGGTCACGGGAGGCTCTTCGCACGACGGTGAACTCGCCCCGGTCACGGGCCTCCTTGAGGGAGGAGGACGTGTCCAGCCACTCCTGGAGCGCTTCGAGGTCGAGGTGCCGGTTATGGGTACCGGTGACGCTGATGCGCAGTTCCGTCCGCTCCGCGCCGCCGGAACCGTCCGCGTCACGGGAACCGTCCGCGTCACGGGAACCGTCCGCGATACCGTCTGCCATTGCTCTGCCTCCGTCGGGCGCCGTTGCCCATCACCGCAGTGCCGCTCCCTGCCGAAGTGCCCATTCTTTCATGGTCGTTGGCGCCCGGTGGGGGATTGCCGAGGATCCCGGTCACCGCCGGAGACTGTGCGCGCACCGTACGGAGCGCAACCGTCTGTGGCAGCGGGTATGCGAGGGGGTCGCGGGATGGTGCCTGAGGAACCGGAACCGGCGCCGCGGCGGCGGCTCTCGGTTCGGCCCGCGCCGACACTCCACTGCTCCTGGTCACCGCTGTCGCGCTCGGCTGTCTGATCCCGCTGTGGTACCGGTCCACCGTGGTCGCCGTCGACGAATGGGCCGCAGCCGTACGCGCCCTGGTCAACGTCGGGCGCAAGCCGCTCGCGGAATCGCTCGGGCTGGCGCCGCCCTCCGGCCTCGAGGCGGAGCGCACCATGTGGGGGCTGGTCACCAAGCTCTCCCGGCTGCCCTGCAACGAACGCCGCGCCGCCCTGGACCCCTACCGGAGCGGCGGCGGCCCCGGCGCATGACCGGCATCCCGCCGGTCACCCGAGGAGTGGCTGGGGGCAGCCGGTTCGCGGCGACGCCGAGCCGAAGTGCAATCTGCGGGTTGCACGTCATGAGATGTCGTGCAACCCTGGAGTTGCAAGTCAATGGCAGCGATGCAGCGATGAACGGAGTCACCTCATGAGCGAGGACCGGATCGAGCGCGAAACCCTGATCTCGGCACCACTGGGGCGCGTCTGGTCGCTGGTGGCACAACCTGGTTTCTGGGTGGCCGACAAGGCGAGCCTGCCCGGCACCGTGGCCAAGGAAGGTGAGTCGATGGTGGCGAAGAACTCCGAGCACGGCGACTTCCCGGTCCGGGTGGAGAAGGTCCAGCCGCCGACTTACCTGGCGTACCGCTGGACCAGCGCTTTTCCCGGAGAGGAACTGCGCGAGGACAACAGCACCCTTGTGGAGTTCACCCTCACCACGGAAGGCGACCAGACACGGCTGCGCGTCGTCGAGAGCGGGTTCGCGACGCTCGCCGGGTCCGAGGAGCTGCGCAGTGAGAACCACAAGGACCACAGCCAGGGCTGGCCCCTGGAACTCGACGCGCTCAAGAAGCGCGCCGAAGAGCCCTCCGCATGACAGAAGGACCTCCCGGCGCCGCCGAGGTCGTCGACAGCGTCCTCGGGGCGCTGGCCGACCCGACACGGCGGCAGCTGCTCGATCTGCTCGCCGCGCGAGGAGAGGCCACCGCGACGACGCTCGCCGAACGCCTTCCCGTCTCACGGCAGGCCGTGGTCAAGCACCTCGCCGTCCTCGACGCCGCCGGGCTGGTTTCCGGCGGCCGCGTCGGACGCGAGGTGCGGTACACGGTGCGGCCGGCCGCGCTCAACGCGACGGCGCGGTGGATGTCCGCGCTCGCGGCCGACTGGGACCACCGGCTGGCGAACATCAAGCGCGTCGCAGAAGCAGCGGAACGGGATGCGGATTCGGCACGACCCGACTGACGCGGACGACGCCCTCTGTTGTCCGTCGGTCAGTTGTCGACCTGTTGCCCGTCGATCAGCGGTCGACGTTCCGGTAGTGCGTCGTCAACCGTCCGTCGTCGTCCAGGACATGGAAGGCGAGGGCGGGCGGCTGGTCCAGGTGGACGTGGTCCTGGGGGTGCGACCGGTGCTCCCAGGGGAGGCGCAGCGTGGAGACGACTCCTGGTGCCACCAGTACCGGGCGCCCGGCGAAGGTGGTCGCCGCCGGTGTGTGGGCGTGCCCGCACAGGAACGCCGTGATGCCGGGGTGCCGGTCCGTCAGCGCGGCCAGCCGCTCTGCACCGAACTGGCGGATGCCGTCGACGAAGGGGACGTGCAAGGTGGTCGGTGGGTGGTGGAACCCCACCAGGACCGGCACCCCGTCCGGGGTCAGGGTCAGGGTCTCCTCCAGCCACGCCAGCGTCCCGTCGTCCAGGAAGCCCTCGTCCTTGCCGGGCACCGAGGAGTCGCACAGGGCGATGACGACACCGGCGGCGCGGCTCACCTGGTTGACCGGTGCCGCCGAGCCGGGTTGCCCGAGCAGGTGCTGCCGGAACGCGGTGCGCTCGTCGTGGTTTCCGGGGCAGACCATGACGGGGTGCCGGGAGGTCAGCAGCCGGCGGGCCTGCTCGTACTCGGCGGGCAGGGCATGGTCGGCGATGTCCCCGGTGACCAGGACCGCATCGAGGTCGTACGGCAGCTCCTCGAGATAGTCCATGACAGCCCTGGTGCGCTCGACGCTCCGCTGTCCGCTGTCGATGTGGATATCGCTGAGGTGGGCGATCACGATCACGGCTGTGGTCCCTTCGTCGCTGCGTACCGGAGAGGAACGAGAACGGCCAGGGGGTGCTGGCCGGCCCGCCCCTCGAACCTAGAGCGCCATCGGACCAGGAATAAGATCCGGTCTCATGCCGAATTCTTGGTCCAGTTCCCGGCTCGATCTGCACATCGACCTCGACGCCGCCGGTGGGCGGCGCGCCGGCCTGGAGTCGGCTCTCCGGACGGCGATCCGGCAGGGGCGGCTGCCCGCCGGGGCGCTCCTGCCGTCGACCCGCGGGCTGGCCCAGGAACTCGGGATCGCCCGGGGCACCGTCAGCGCCGCCTACGACCAACTGGTCGAGGAGGGCCACCTGACCACCCGCCCGGGATCGGGCACCATCGTCGCCGACACGCCGCACCACACCCCGGCCCCCCACGCGCCCCGAACCGGCGCCCACGGCCCCCGCCACGACCTCCGCCCCGGGCTCCCCCGACATCAGCGCCTTCCCCACCCGGGCCTGGCTCGCCGCCACCCGCCGGGTTCTGACCCACGCCCGCCCCGACGTCTTCGGCGCCGGCGACCCGCAGGGCCGGATCGAACTCCGTAGCGCGCTCGCCGAGTACCTGGGGCGCACCCGTGGGGTGATCACCACCCCGGAGCGCATCGTGATCACCTCCGGGTACTACCAGGGCCTGGGTCTGCTCTGCCGGGTGCTGGCCGCGTCCGGCATCACCACCGCGGCCGTCGAGGACCCGGGCCACAACGTCTTCCGCGCAGTCGTGCAGCGCGCCGGGCTCGCCACTCTCCCGCTGCGCGTCGATGCCCACGGCGCCCGCGTGGAGGCGCTGACATCGCACATCGGGGCCGCGGTTCTCACCCCCTCGCACCAGTACCCGACCGGCGTCCCGCTGCATCCCGGCCGCCGCCAGCAGCTGTGCGGATGGGCCCGCTCCACCGGTGGTCTGATCGTGGAGGACGACTACGACGGTGAGTACCGCTACGACCGCCAACCCATCGGCGCCCTCCAGGGCATCGCCCCCGACCAGGTCGTCCACTGCGGTACCGCGTCCAAGACCCTCGGGCCCGCGCTCCGCCTGGCCTGGATCGTCCTACCGCCCCATCTCGTGTCACCGGTGGTGCGGGCCAAACAGGAAGCCGACCTGTACACCGAGACGCTCGGCCAACTCGTCCTGGCCGACCTGATCACCACCCACGCCTACGACCGCCACGTCCGGGCCACCCGGCTGCGCTACCGGCGCCGACGCGAACTCCTCCTCGACCGGCTGACCGCCACCCCCGGCCTCACGGCCCACGGCGTCCCGGCCGGCCTGCACACCCTCCTCACCCTCCCGTCCGAGGGCCCCACCGAACACGAGCTCCTGACCCACTGCGCCCGCCACGGCCTCGCCCTGCGCGGGCTCACCGAACTCCACCACGAACCGGCCGACCGCCCCCAGGGCCTCCTGATCGGCTTCGCCGCCCCGTCCGAACACACCTACCCGGCCGCCCTCGACGCCCTGTTCACCCACCTGACCACGAGTCGTGGTTCCAGCTGACCCACCGCGTCGGTGAGAGTGCCGCCGGTATCCTGCACGGCATGATCAACTCATCCGCGAGCCTTGACGATGCCGAAGTCGCGATAGCCGCGGCACGCGCCGGCGCGGACGTGGTGCGTGACATGTACGGCCAACGGCTCACCCGCGTCGACAAGGGCGCCGGGGACTTTGCCACCGCCGCCGACATCGAGGCCGAGAAGGCGATTCTCCACGTCATCCGGTCCGCCCGACCCGAGGACGCGGTACTGGGCGAGGAAGGCGGGCAGCAGGGGGCCGCCGAGGCTGCGCGCCAGTGGCTGGTTGATCCCTTGTGCGGGACGCTGAACTACGCCGTCGGCAACATGCTGGTGGCCGTCAACGTGGCGCTGCGTGACGGGGCGGCCGCGGTGGCCGATCCGTTCAGTGGCGAGGTCTTCTTCACCGACGGTGAGACGGCCAGGGTGCGGCACGACGGCGCCGATGTGCGGCTGGCGCCCACGTCCGCCACGCAGTTGGTGGACGTCAACCTGGATCCGCCGTTCCCGAGCGCGCCCGGCTTCCGGGCCGTGGACCTGCTGGCCCACGCCGGGTTCGTCGAGCGGTTCCGGCCGCGGGTCGTGTCCACGACGCTGGCGCTGGCCTGGGTCGTCGCCGGCAAGCGTGCCGCGTACGTCACCGATGGCGGCGACCTGTCGGGGAGCGTGCACTTCGCCGCCGGCATCGCTCTGTGCCGTGCCGCCGGTTGTGTGGTCACCGGGATCGACGGCGCCCCGATCGGTGAGGCGGGCCGCGGACTTGTCGTGGCTGCCGACGCCGGGACCCACGGGCTGCTGATGTCGATGATCCGGAGCCGGGCCGGGGATGCCGGGCAGCGTCCCACCGGCCGGCCGGAGGCCGGGTCATGAGTGTCCACCGCACGCCGTCAGGGTCCGGCCGAGCCCCGACGCCGCAAGCCGCTCCCCCATTCGACCCTGAACTGAGCGTCGCACTGGCCGCCTTGGGCAAGGGGCCGAGGGAGCCGGTCACTCCGGACAATCTTGCGGCCCGGCAGGAGCGGGATGCCGTGACCCGGCCCAGACCGACGGCCGAGGACCTGCGCGCCGACGGCCGTTTCGAGGTGACCGAGTTCTCCGTGCCGGGACCGCCGGACGGACCGGACGTCACGCTCGTGAGCGCGCGGCCGTCCGGACTCGTCGGACCCCTGCCGCTGCTGTACTACCTGCACGGCGGCGCGATGGTCATGGGCAACGCGTGGTCCGTGCTTCCACGGATTCTCCGCGAGTGGGCACTCCCGCTGGAGCTGGCCGTCATCTCGGTGGAGTACCGGTTGGCGCCCATGACGCGCTACCCGGGACCGCTGGAGGACTGCTACGCCGGCCTCGTCTGGGCAGCCGCGCACGCGGCAGAACTGGACATCGACGCGGACCGCATCATCATCGGAGGGAAGAGCGCCGGCGGCGGACTCGCCGCGGCCCTCGCCCTGCTGGCCCGTGACCGGAGCGGCCCCGGGGCACTCGGACAACTGCTGCTGTCCCCGATGCTCGACGACCGCGGCAGCACCTTCTCCAGCCATCAGATGACGGGCCTGGGCGTATGGGACCTCACCTCCAACGCGACCGTGTGGAAGGCGCTGCTGGGTGACCGCTACGGCGCCGCGGACCTGCCGCCCTACGCGGCCCCCTCCCGCGCCACGGACCTCTCCGGACTCCCCCCGGCCTATGTCGAGGTCGGCTCGGCCGAGATGTTCCGGGACGAGGACGTGGCGTACGCGAATGCGATCTGGCAGGCCGGCGGCCAGGCCGAACTGCATGTATGGCCCGGCGCCTACCACGGCTTCGACGGCTTGGCACCGCGAGCGGCCCTCAGTCAGGACGCCCGCAACGCCCGCACCCGCTGGCTCCAGCGTCTTCTCACGCAGTCCGGCACGAGAAACCCGCGGTCAGGGGCGTAACCGGAGGGTGCGGGAACCTCCGGTGGCACGGTTGGACCGAGCGGTTGACCATGGAAGAGGAGCCGGCTGGACGATTCGACTGGATCGGCACGCGAAGGACCCCGGTTCGCAGTCCCGGAACGTCGGACAACGGAGGTTCTGATGACAGCCCAGCCGTCGGGTGGAGTACCCCGCACCAGCGGGCGAACGGACCACGCCAGGGCGCCGGCACCGCGAGGAGCGGCGTTCGCCGGGGTGGTCCTGGCGATCAGCGGCGTCCTCGGCATTCTGCAGGGTGCCTCCGCCATCGCGAAGAACGACCCCTACACAGCGGTCGTCAACTACGCCTACGGGTTCAATGTCACCGCCTGGGGATGGATCCACCTGCTCTTCGGCGCGGCTCTCGTCGTGGTCGGCCTGTGCCTGCTGATCGGGATGCCATGGGCCAAGGGCGCCGGTGTGCTCCTCGCGGCCACGACCATGGCGCTGCAGTTCATCTTCCTGCCGTACTACCCGGTATGGGCGCTGGTTGCGATCGCACTGGATGTCCTCGTGCTGTGGGCGCTGCTCGTCTACTCGAACGAAACCGCCGGCTGACGAGCTGGGCCTTGTGCCGGTAGACGATCAGGTAGGGCACATTGCCCTCTGTGTGGGCGAAGACACCGACCCCGCCGAAGTCCGCGATCGGTACTGACCACTACTGGTGCAGGTCGGCCCGTGGGCGGGATCCCGTCGGGCGTAGGCCACTTGAACCGGGCGGGTCGATGGAGGCGGGCTTCCGCCTGTCCCGGACCGGTTCCATGATCTCGATGTAGCCGCCCTCCGGGGTTCTGACGATCCGTCCGGTCTCGCGGCCGTGCGCGGCCTCGTCGCCTGCTCGCTCCAGCAGTCCGAGGCAGAACCAGCGGGTGAGAACGAACGCGAGTACCGGTCCGGCCAGAACGGCTACCCGGAAGAACTGGGTGACGTCGTTGAGGGACAGATGGAAGTGGACAGCGATCTGGTCGTTGGCAGCGGCAGCCCACAGGAGTCCGTAGAAGGCGAGGGCCCCCGCCCCGACCGCCGTGCGGGTCGCCGCGTCGCGGGGGCGATCCAGCTCGTCGTGCAGTTCCCTGTCACCGGTCAGACGACGTTCGATCAGCGGGTACGCCGCCAGGAAGGTGAAGAACGCGCCGGGGATGATCAGCGCGGGCACCAGCACCGCGAGGGTCAGCGTGCGGCCCGCCACCTCGAACTCCCAGCCCGGCATGAGCCGCACCGCGCCGTCCAGGAAGCCCAGGTACCAGTCCGGAACCGCCCCCGCGGTGATCTCTCCGGGACGATAAGGGCCGAGCAGCCAGATCGGGTTGATCTGGGCAAGTGCGCCGAGCAGCACCAGCACCCCGCAGGTTCCGAAGAACAGCGCCGGTCCGGCGGTCACCGGGAGCGGCCCCAGCCACCGAGGACGGCGGGTGGCTGCCGCCGGCAGCCGGGGGTGGCCGTGCTTCCGCACGAGCCGGTGCCGCAGGACGAACAGGCCGATGATCGCGACCGGCAGCACCACCGCGTGCAGCCAGTAGAAGCGGGGAATGATGGCCTCGCCCGGGAACTCGCCGTCGAACAGCCAGAAGGTCAGACGGGTTCCGATCAGCGGGATCGACTGGAGGATGCCCTGGACGAGCCCCAGGCTGCCGCCGGACAGCATGTCGTCCGGCAGGATCGTGCCGGTCAGTCCGGTTGCCATGGCCAGCACGAGCAGCATCACCCAGATCGACCAGAGCGGCAGGCGTGGCCTGCGGAACGCCCCGGTGAAGAACATGCGAACCAGCTTGAGGCAGATCGCGGCGACGAATATCAGCGTGGCCCAGTGGTGCACCTGCCGCAGCAGGAGGCCGCCGCGCACCTCGAGACTGAGGCGAAGGGTCGACGCGTAGGCGTGGCTCACGACCACCCCGTGCAGCGGGCGGTAGGAACCTTCGTAGCGACTGCGCGCCATGTCCGGCCGGTAGAACAGGGCCAGAAGGATGCCGGTGACGACGAGTACGACGAACGTGTAGGCGGCGATCTTGCCGAACAGCGTCGACCAGGGGTCCGCCGGTGTACGCCGCCGCGACCACCGCCGCGCCGGCCCGGCCGGGGATACCGCAGCGAGCAGTCTCGTCATGGTGCGTCCTCCGGCGGGTGTCCGCTTGCCCATGCCAGCGCCCTCCTTGGCGGTCGCCGGGCGCCGGCCTCCCGGTCGGCAGCGTCGGCTGTTTTCATGCCTGCGCTACTAAGACACCGGGGGACGAAGAAATGTGACACGACGGCCCGTGAGAAATTCTCGAGTTCTCACGGGCCGATGTCGTGGGTGGCGCGGGGGCTCACTACCGTTCCTGGTGCCGCCCGAAGACCCCGGCCTTCATGGCGTGGGCAGGACGCTGTTCAGCGGCCTTCGCAGGGCGCTGCGGTTGCCGCGCCAAGCGTGCAGGAGGTGGGCGCCGAGGCGGTCCTCCAGGAACTTCGTGCTCTCGATACCGAAGGCGATGTCGGCTTCGAGCTGGGGTTCATCGGCCAGCAGACCGCCGATCACGTCGCGGCGCACGATTTGTTCGTGGACGGCGTCGGCTTCGACGTGCTCGTCGTAGAACCGTTCCGCGGCCGGTCCCGCCCCCGTTCGCCGCATCGCCTGGGCCAGGCGGCGGGAGCCCGGTGACGAGGTCGCCTCGACCGCGGCGAAGTGACCTACCAGAGCTCCGCGCAG
Organism: Streptomyces sp. So13.3; assembly: GCF_005860785.2. NCBI lineage: Bacteria > Bacillati > Actinomycetota > Actinomycetes > Kitasatosporales > Streptomycetaceae > Streptomyces > Streptomyces sp. So13.3. The sequence goes on from NZ_CP048835.1 coordinate 696,667, forward strand.
GCTTCGGTGCAGGCCGAACAGCGACATCTGGTTGACCGTCGCGAGTGCCTCGGCGGGGGCCGCGTCGAGGTAGCGCCCGTATCCGATGTCCAGGGAGAGGTCCTCCATGAGATCGGCATAGAGCCGGGCATGGAGGTCCTGCGCGCGGCCGGCGCCGAACTCGTCGAACTCGACGGCGGCCATCGCTGCCTTGGCACGGCCGTACAACCGGGGAAGCACCCAGGCGTGCGGGTCCGCCTCCTTGAGGTGGTAGAGGGAGCGCAGGGCCGCGTACTCCCGCAGGTTCTCCAGCGAGCCCTCGCGCTGCAGATGGTGGCTGACCCCGGCATCCTCGTGGTCTGCGACGACAGGCTCGACCAGGAGGGCGGCCAACGCTTCCTCCAGGCTGGATGCGGAACGGACCTGGCAGCGAAGGGATTCGAGGAAACGCTGTTCGAGCACGCGCCGGAACTCCAGCAGTTCCGGGTCCCATTCCCGCTCATCGTCCACGCCCGCGAAGCCCTGGTAGTGCAGTTCGTACAGGACGTAGAGGGCGAGTTGCAGATCGTCGCCATAGGGATCCGCCCGCACGGTCTCCGTACCGGCCGCCAGAGGTCGCCCCCCGGCCAACGCCGCGATCACCGCATGGGACAGTTCACCTCGCCCTACCGGCAGGACGGGCCGCACGCTCCGCGACTCCTGATAGGCGGTCATCGCCCGACCCCGCCGGCGGCGGGTTCAGCCGCACCCTCTTGGTCGACCTTCTCGTCCGGCCTGGTGCGGCGCCGGTGACTGGTGTCGCACCAGGGGTAGATCCGGCTGCGCCGACAGGTACAGATCGCGGCGACGAAACGATGTGACGTGGAGACGCTGCCGTCGTCCGCGACGACCTCCACCGGCCCCTCCACCAGGAGTGGTCCTTCCGGGTCGACGGTGATGCGGCGGGGCCGTTCAGGCGTGTTCGGCACGGATGATCACCAGCTCTTCCCGGTCCTGGCTGTCGGCTATCAGTCCCCGTTCGCGCAGCCACGGCAACCGGGAACGCAGCACCGGCCCGAAGGGCACGAGCGCGCGCTCGCTCACCGTTGCCCGCATTCCCGCCAGCGACAGGCGCCGCAAGGTGGCCTCGGTGCCGCACAGATCCGAATGCACCAGGAGCAGCACGCCCTGGGGACGCACGACAGCGGGTGCCACGTCGCAGATGCGGTCCACAAGGGCCCGGCCGTCGCCCCCGGCGTCCCAGGAGCGCGCCTGCCCGCGCCCGGGCGGCAGCCCGCTGGGAGCGGGCACGTAGGGAGGGTTGCTGAGCACGATGTCGTAGGAGCGTCGGGATACCGACGCTGTGAGATCTCCACGCCGGACGGTGACCCGCTGTCGGCAGAGGAAGGCGTTCAGCCGTGCGGTGATCACCGCACGCCAGGCGATGTCGACAGCCGTGACACGCCCGCCCAGTTGTGCGGCCCGCACCGCGAGCGCCCCACTGCCCGTGCCCAGATCCAGGACGTCGCTGCCAGGGCGCATCTCTTCCTGGTCCAGCGCCGCCATCAGGAACTGTGTGTCGTACTGGGGGACGTAGACGCCCGGCAGGGTCAGCATGCGTGCAGGAGGGCCCTGGGCCGGCCGTGGCATTTCGACAGTCATGAATATCCTCCGCTCAGGGAGACCACGAGAGCGAAATCCAACTCGCCATCAACTCTCCGCGCACTCATCCCGGACCGCCATGGGAGCCATGACACTCCGTGACGATATGGTGCGCTCGTGCTACGGCGGGGCTCGTGGCCACCGTGATTCCCGGCGCGGAACCCGCGCGGAACCGGCGCGGGGCGGGCCGCCGCCGATCCGGGAGGTTCTCATCCCGGGTACGACGGGAAGGCTCCCCGTGGAGAGGGTGTTCCGTGACGCGGTCCTCGACGTGCGGAGGAGCACCGGCACTGCCCTGTCGGCAGGGCCCGCTCGGCTACCCAAGGGAGTGATCACCATGAGCGTCGCAGAAGAGTCCAACGGCCGGATACGGCAGATGCGAACAAAGGCGCAGGAGCTGGAACAGGCCGCGGAGCGGGCCACTGATCCGGAGCACCGCCAGCGGCTGAAGGACAAGGCCCGTCGGCTGAAGGATCAGAGCGAGCAGGAAAGCAGCATCGCCCGCAGGGACAGCGACCCGATGATGTAGCGCAAGAACAGCGCCTTGCGGCGGCGGCCCCGGACGCGCGGCCACTTCGCCGAAGGCCAGTTCGGTCGGCGGCGTGACGAGCCGGGCTCCCGCCGCGAGGACCTTGTCGACCGCCTCCTGGGCGTCCATGGTGCAGATTCGCAGGCGCGACGGCACGACGAACTCGTTCGTAACGAACATGTTCGTTACATGGTCGGGTGACCCCGCGAACCCCCGCACCCCGCAGCCGCCGCGAGCGGCCCGCCAAGCCCGCCCTCACCTACGAAGGCATCGTCGAGACCGCGGTCCGTCTGATGGAAGCCGAAGGGCTGCAGCGCGTCACGATGCGACGTCTTGCCCAGGAGCTCGACACCGGCCCTGCGTCGCTCTACGTGTACGTGGCCAACACCGCCGAGCCGCACGCGGCGATCCTGGACGAACTGCTGGGCTCCGTGGACCTCTCGCCCACTGCCGGCGAAGGCGATGGCGATGGCGACTGGCGCGACCGGCTGACGCAGGTGCTGATCTCCTACACCCGCGTGCTTCTCGAGAATTCCGCGCTGGCCCACTCCGCCCTGGTCGCCCGGCCCTCAGGCAGCAATAACCTGGCCCTGGTCGAGGCCATCCTCACCCTGCTGCACGAAGGCCGGGTGCCCGGACCGCAGGCCGCCTGGGGAGTGGACGTGCTGCTCCAGACAGCCACTGCCACCGCCGCCGAACACTCCACCCGAGCCCACGCCGTCGACAGCGCGGACGAACACAACGCCCTGGTCACCGCAGTGCGGGGGGCCTCCCCGGGCACGCATCCGCGCATTGCCGCACTTGCCGACGACCTCGTCTCCGGAACCCCGGAACAGCGCCTCACCTGGATCTTCCACTCCGTCATCAACGGCACCCTCACCACGGAGCGGCCCGCGCCCTGACCGGCCCGACCGTCCGGCCTCACCCCTCCCCCGAAGAGAATCGAGCTCCGCCATGAGCACCCCTCCGCACCACCCCATCGCCATCATCGGCGCCGGTCTCGGTGGCCTCCCCCTCGCCCGTGTCCTGCACGTCCACGGCATCGAAACGGCCGTCTTCGACCTCGAAGCCTCCTCCCGGACCCGCGCCCAGGGCGGCATGCTCGACATCCACGAGGAGACCGGACAGGCCGCATTGCACGCCGCGCACCTGCACGACGCGTTCCTCGCCAAAGTCCACCGGGGCGGCGAGGCCACACGCGTCTTCGACAAGAACGCCCGCCTCCGGCGCGACGAGGCGGACAACGGCACGAACGGCCGGCCCGAGATCGACCGCGGCGACCTTCGCGACCTGCTGCTCGGCTCCCTCCCGGCGGGCACCGTCCGCTGGGGCACCAAGGTCGCCTCGACCCGCTCCCTGGGCGACGGGCGGCACGAGGTCACCCTCGCCGACGGAACCCTGTTCACCACCGGCCTGCTCATCGGCGCCGACGGCGCCTGGTCCCGCACCCGCCACCTGCTCTCCGACGCGACCCCCGCGTACACCGGGATCTCCTTCGTCGAGGTGGACCTCCTGGACGCCGACGCCCGCCACCCCGGGGCCGCGCAGCTGATCGGCGGCGGCATGTTCTTCGCGCTGGGCGACGACAAGGGCTTCCTCGGTCACCGGGAGACCGACGGCAGCCTGCACATCTACACCGCGCTGCGTGCCGCCGAGGACTGGCTGTCGACCATCGACTTCACCGACACGGCCCCCGCCAAAGCAGCCGTGCTGGAACACTTCGCCGACTGGGCACCCGAGCTGCGACAGCTGGTCGCCGACGCGGACGGCTCACTGATCCCCCGGCTGATCCATGCCCTGCCCATCGGCCACCACTGGAAGCGGGTGCCGGGAGTGACCCCGCTCGGCGACGCGGCCCACCTGATGTCGCCGTTCGCCGGCGAAGGAGCCAACCTCGCCATGATCGACGGCGCGGATCTGGGGCGCTTCCTGGCCGCACATCCGGACGACGTCGAGACAGCTCTCGCCGCCTACGAGGAGGTCCTCTTCCCCCGCAGCGAAGAGACGGCTCAGCAGTCCGCGGAAGGCCTGGACGTCATCTTCAACGACCGCGCCCCGCAGCCGCTGGTGGACATGTTCGCCTCTTTCGACGTACGGACGGCATGAGCGCCGCCGGTCGCGCCGCCCCGCGGAACCCGTGCCCGGCGATGGCCGGTCCCCGCTCGTAGAGAAGTCGGCGGCGTGGCCCCGTCCGCCGTGGCAGTGTGGTGTCGTGACCATCGAGGTGCGCCCGGCTTCGGCCTTCGACGATGTCCGCGCCGTGATCGGCCCGAAGTCGCCGACAGCGAACGTCTGCTGGTGCCTGAGCTACCGGATTCCGTCCAAGCTCAACAGCGAGCTGCGCGGGCCCGCGCGCGGTGAGTACGTCGCCGAGCTGTGCCGGGCCGAACCCCCGCCCGGTGTCCTCGCCTATGACGATGACGAGCCGGTCGGCTGGGCCGCCGTGGCACCGCGCTCCGACACCTCCTTCGCGCGCAACCGCAAGATCCCGCACGTCGACGAACTGCCGGTCTGGGCGCTGTGGTGCGTCCGGGTCCGCCCCGGCCACCGGAAGAAGGGGATCTCGCACTCCCTCATCGCCGGCGCGGTCGAGTTCGCCCGCGCCCACGGCGCACCGGCTATCGAGGCATACCCTCTCGACAACGGGGATGCCAGGGTCGACCTGACCATGGCGTACGCGGGGATCCGGAAGAACTTCGAACGCGCGGGATTCGCCCACGCCGCCGACACCACCTCGGTACTGGCCGGCCATCCCCGGATCCTGATGCGGCTCGACCTGCGCTGACACGACACGCTCGGCGTCCTCGACGCCGGGCGTGGGTAGGACACCCACCTGGTGACGACCCCCGTACGTCACCAGGTGGGTAGCTTGTGTGTGCTGTGCCGTGCTGAGCCGTGGACGCGGCGCCGTTCAGGGCGGGCCGGGACCACGCCGGCGACGCCCGGACGAGAGGTCGCCCCCTCGCTCGGTTCGTCGAATCGAAGTTATCTTGATTCAATGAACGGATCAAGTGGTTAAGGTTTTCCTGTCCACGACAACCAGCAGCCGGGGAGCAGCTGAATGCCTTCGCGTCACTTCGACGGCCGCCGCGTCCGCGCGGTGCGCCGTGCTGCCGATCTGACGCAGAGCCAGGTCGCGAAGGCCCTCGGCATAGCCGATCCGACCGTGGCCAGTTGGGAGACCGAACAGTCCTCCCCGGACGGGGACAAGCTGCCCTCCCTGGCCACCGCCCTCAGGGCGGATCTGGACGAGCTGTTCCCGCGTGAGGGGCTGCCCGATCTCGCCGACCTGCGGTGCGATGCCGGCTACTCCCAGTACCAGACCAAGGACATCCTGGGGACCAAGAGCGCCGGGCCCGTCGCCAACGCCGAACGGGGCGTACGCCGCCTTCAGACGGCCTTCGCCGAGGCCCTGGCCGCCGCGTACGGGGTGAGCGTCCAGGAGTTGCTGGCGGCACAGGAACGGTCCTTCGGCAACGACGCCCCCCTCCCCCAGCCGCCGTCGGACGATCGTCGCCGCGACCCGCGCACCCTGTCCGAGAAGATCAGCTTCATGGTCGAGCACACGTACCAGGGTGGGCAGACACCGCCCACCGACGCGGAGATCGCCCGGGTCATCAACGCGCAGGCCGGCAGCACGGTGGTCTCGGAGAGCAGCGTGCGCGACCTGCGCACCGGCGCCCGCACGGACGCGTCACCGCAGATCCTGGACGGCCTCGCGGCGGCCTATCACGCTCCGCCGCAGTTCTTCCGGCCCGACGACGAAGCCGTGCGCGAGCTCGCCGCGAACCTGGAGCTGATCGCCTCGTTCCGGTGCGGCGAAGTCGGCAACATGGCGACACGCGGTGGCGGGGGTGCCCTGAACACCCGGCTGGTGTCCTTCCTCAACGATCTGCTGGACGACATCGAGGACGGCAAACTGCCGGGCGTGGGCACCGACACGGATCTGGACTGACCCGCCGGGCCGACAACGGAAGGGGGGTGACACGGACCCCCGTGGCACCACCCCCTCCGGAATCCGGCCACCGGTCAGACGCTGACCTCCAGGTACGCCACGCCGCCCTCGGTGCGGGCGCGCAGGGCACTCTGCAGGAGGCCGAGCAGGTGCGGCGGAGCCACAGCCGGATCGATGTCATCCGTGGGGAAGAAGGCGTGCTCGCTGAGTTCGCTCTCCTGGACGGTGATCGCCGCCTGCTGTTCGGGGCTGAGTTCCCCACCGTCGAAGACGAAGAGCACCTGCTCGCCGCGGCCGGGGACGGTGATCCAGGCGGTGGCGAGCAGCGGCCCGAGCTCCACGTCGATGCCGAGTTCTTCCCGGCCCTCCCGTACCGCCGCGATTGCCGGGGTCTCGCCCTGCTCGACGTGCCCGCCGGGCAGGTTCCAGAACGGCTTGTAGGTCGGGTTCACGAACAGGGCGTGCCCGTGCTCGTTGAAGCACAGCAGACCAGCGGAAACGGTGGGGCGGGCGTTGTTGTCGGTCATGTCGGTGCTGTTCACGCTTTCTCTGACGGTCGGAAGGTCGGCTACACGGTCACGTCGGTCTGGAGCAGGTCCCGGGCGGTCTCCGGGTCGGTCCGGCCGTAGGCCGCCTGGGCCCGCACGAACCGTTCCACCTGGATGTCGAAGTCGTCATCGGCGGGAGGTACGTCGACCGGAGCGCTGTGGGCCACCGCACCGGAGGCCATGGCAACCAGCGCGCTCTTGATCCAGTAGGCGTCGGCGACGGCGCGGGCCTCGTCCTCGGTGTGGCCCTGACCGTCGGCGAGTGCCTTGGCCCGCGTGTACAGACCCGGCGACGCGTAGTGGCTCAAGGTGCGCTGCACGTCGCTGATCTCCGTGATGTAGCGCTCCAGCAGCAGGTAGGGCGGCGGGGAGAGCTTCATGAGGTCCCGGGCCCGGTTCAGACGCGCGGCGAAGCGGTGGCCGGGCAGCAGGTTGCTGGGGGCGCGGAGAACGACCGAGGGGACGGCCAGGGCCAGTTCGCGCCACAGGGGGTAGAGCGCGGTCAGCGTCCGCTTCGCCCTCCTGCGGTCGATGACGGACTGGGTGGCCGGCGCGATCGCGCCCAGGACCCACAGCAGGAACACCAGGTACAGCACGGTGTCCGTCACGTTCTCCTGCAGGTCGACGAAGCTCATGGAGACCGTGTGGACCGTGATGAACGCGCAGTAGGCGGTGCGCAGGAAGGCGTACAGCACGGCCAGGGCCATCGCGACGGCCATCATCGTCAGGCCGATCCTGAGCGTCCAGCGCTGCGCCCGGCGGGCGGAACTGCCCCACTGGTAGGCGCAGACCGCGGCTGCCGCGGCCGTGTAGAGGTAGAACAGGCCCATGTAGAGCGCCAGTCCCACCTCACCGGCATGGCGGGCCATGAAGTACGGGCTCTCGGTGCGCGTGCGGTCCAGGACGATGAAGAACACCGCGGCCATGACCAGCATGGTTGCTATGGAAGCTCTGGTGGCGATGCGGTGCACGGCCGCGGTGATGCGGACGCGTCGCAGGACGGCGCCGTCGGACGCGGCTACGTCGCCGTCGACCGCCGTGACGTATCGGAGCAGCACACAGATACCGGCGATCGTGATGACGTGCTTGAGCAGGGTCGCGAGGTCGACGACACCGAGACGGTCGATGACGGCCCTGCCCAGGCCGGTGCGCAGCAGCCACGCGACGGCGAGCGCCGCGAACGCGCCCCACAGCGACCGTTCCCGGGACTGCCCGCGCAGTGCGGCCGGTACCCGCCACACCGCCTGGAAGAGCAGCAGAGCGATGATTGCGTAAGCGATGACGTCAGTCATGAGGCAGCACCTTCTTGCGGCGCGGGCCCGCGATGGGCCGCGACAGGCTTTCGTCGAGATTTCGCAGGGTCACGTCACCGGTGATCCGGGCGTGCCGGGTCTCGTGATGCAGCAGATCAGCCAGCGTTTCGGCCCGGGCCTCGGCGTGCGTGGCATAGCCGCTGCGGGCCATGACCTGACCGGTGGACAGCAGCCTGTCGATCATTTCCGGGGGCATGCCGGGGAAGAGCAGCGTGAGCTGCTCCCGCTCCGCGCCGGAGCCGTCCTCGCACCACAGATGGCACAGCTCATGGAAGATGATCTTTTTTCGGTGGAACTTCGTCGTCCCCTGCACGTGCAGAATCAGGTCCAGCGGACGCTGACGGTGCTTCACCCACAGGCCGCAGGCTCCGGTCTGGCCCGGCACATCTGCGGGCAACTCGACCAGGCGGATCTCACGGCCGCGCTCCGCCTCGATGTTCTTGATGAACCCGGCCACGGTGAAGGGGTCCGGCACCGGCATCTCCCGCAGGATGCGACGGCACTCCCGGCGCAGCGCGCCCGGCGCCATGGGATCGCGGCGATGCCACCGCATGGCTGCTCCTCCTCGCATGTGCCGTGGGCAGGAGTGGTCGGATCCTGTCGGCGGGCACGCTCAGGTCGCAGCGGCCGTTCGGTTCGCCTGTTCGAGCAGTAACGGTACGCCACCCCACGGACACCCCACGCACCGGCCGCCCTTGCGGCGACTCGGGGATGCGACCCGTCGCGTTCAGATCTTCGGGAAGGCCGGTGCGATCCCCAGCGCGGCGGCGATCGCCCGCCAGACGGCGTCCAGCGCGCTGTCGGAGGTTACCTTCGGATCGCTGAGCATGAGGCGGATGCCGTAGCCGTCGCACAGGGCGAGGACGTGGGTGCTGAGCGCGGCGACGTCGGTGTCGGTGAATTCGCCCGCCTGGATTCCCCGGTTCAACGCGCCGGAGACCCACTCCTGGAGCTGGTCGTACAGGTCGACGGCGAACCGCTGCGTCTCCTCGTCGCGCAGCGCCCGCACCCACAGTTCCCGCCACAGCCGCCAGTCCTGGCGCAGCTCGGGGTCCATGGGGAGCAGACTCCGCACGATGCGGGCCAGGATGACCGACGGTGCCACCGAGTCCGCGTCACGCTCGAGGTCCACAGTGGTGGTGGCGAACGAATGGGTCAGGGCGGACGCCTTTCCGAGCGCGAGTGCGGCCAGGGCGCCGGCGAGCGCCTGCGTACCGGAGACGCAGACGCCGCACTGGCGCGTGCTCTGCGCGGCGAGGAAACCGGCGGCGTCCGCCGCCGCTCCGACCGGGCAGTCCTCTGGGAACAGGAACCGGATCGCGCCGCAGCCGAGCGCCGTGCCCGCTGCCGCGAGTTCGTCGTGGTCGAGCCGCAGGTCCTGCCAGCCGTCGCCGTACAGCCCGCCGAACAGGCCGCCCCAGCCCCGGGCCGCCAGGTCACCGCCTCGCCGGCCCGGGGAGCGCGCGGGCCGCTGAGCCCTGACTCGCCTTCTGAGCGCCGGGTGAACGGGAAACGAACGTTCGTCGCTCAAGGGCGGGTATCCCGCGCGGATGTCGTTCCCGGGCCGTCATCGGCTCCTAAGCTCACGCATGGCCGGCGCCGAAAGCCGCCCTCTACCCGCCGCCAGGAAAAGGTCACTCCCCATGCAACTGCGAAGCGCCGTCGCCACTTCGCCCGTGGGGCTGCAGCCGGAATCGCAGAGAGCGCCGTCGGCCAGGGGGACCGCCGACCGGCTCGCGCGACTGGTGCGGGCGAGCTGGTTCTGGCCGGTCGCCGTCGCGGCCGGCTACGTCGGGCAGGTGGTCTTCCGGCTGGCACTCGTCACCGGCCAGAACTATCCGACGGTGGGCCCCGACGAGCACATGTACCTCGTTCTGGCGCGGCTCCTGGCGGGCGGCTCCGCGACCGAGATCCCCAGCGACATGGTGATCCCCGGCGGCTACCCGCTGTTGATCTCGCCGGCACTGCGGATCACCCACGATCCCGTCCACGCGTACCACCTCGTCCTGGGGATCAACGCGCTGCTGAGCTGCCTGGTACTGCCGCTTGCCTACGTCGCGCTGCGAAAGCTGGACGTACCGCGTCCGGTGTCGTACGTGCTGGCGACCGTGGTGGTGATGCTGCCTCCGGTGGTCTTCTACTCGCAGTTCGCACTGGCCGACACACCGCTCCCGGCGCTGGTCCTGGCCTGGCTGATCGGTGTTCACGGGCTGCTCTCGGAGGGTCCGTTCCGCCGCAGGTGCGGCTCGGGGATCCTCGCCGGAAGCGCGGCCGGATTCAGCATGATGGTCCACGACCGTGGTGGTGTGGTCGTCGCGCTCACGTGCCTGGTGCTGCTGGTGGCCTTCGCGCGGAACTGGGCGCCGCGCCCGGCGACCGCCGCGGCGCTGTCGGCCCTCGCGCTCATGTACGCCACGCAGCGGGAGTTGGACCGGTGGCTGCTGTCCCGCCTCGACGGCACCCACCCCAGCCAGGTGGGAAACGCCGTATGGCAGACGCTGCGCACCCCGGAGCTGTACCAGCGCACCGTCATGCGGTGGATCGGTCACACCTGGTACTTCGTCACCTCGACCTGGGGCATGGGCGCCCTGGGGCTGGTTGTCTGCTGCGCCTGCCTGGCCGGCACCAAGGCACCGCGCGCGGACCGCGTGGTCGCCTTCCTGACCGTGGCACTGCTGCTCGGCGTATCGCTGGCCGCCGCGGCCGCCCTGCCCACGGACCGCCGTATCGACACGATCGTCAACGCCCGCTATCTGTCACCCCTGGTTCCGGCACTGTTCCTGGCCGGCACCGTTGCTCTCCACCGGATCAAGGGCCGCAGAGCGCTCGTTCGGGCCACGGTGGCGGCGATCGCGCTGACCGTGGCGCTCACCGCGGCGCTGACCGTCCTCGCGGGAGATCGCTTCCACAAGCTGAACTTCATTCTGTGGGCCCTTCCGGACACCACGTTCCTGTCCAGTCGCTGGTCCGGCGACTGGGGTGCCTTCTCGGTGCCGTTGACCACCGCGACAGCCCTGGCGGTCTTCACCGCCACCGTCCTGCTGAGAGGGTTGCTGAGCACTCGGCGTCCCGCTGTGGCGATGATCGCGGTCGGCATGGCGCTGACGCTGTTCGCCGGATGGGCGACGGTGACGATCGCCCAGCACGTCTCCCGGCCGACTGCCGCACACGGGTACCCGGACGCCACCGGCTTCATGGAACAGGCACGGATCCGGCCGGGCGACCGGCTGGTGATGGATCTGGGCCTGGGATGGCGCACCCGGTTCACGATGGCGTACATGGTTCTCGACGGCCGGGTCTGGACGCGCGACCTGACCGGCCCCGACACCCCGCCGGACGGCGCGAACGTCGCCGTGACGACCGTTCGCACGGCGTCCGCCCCCGCTACGGACAGCTGGCCGAAGGCTCCATCGGGCTGGCATGTCGCGGTGGTGATCCCTCAGCGCGACCTGGTCATCTGGCGCCGCGACGGCTGACCCTCCACTCGTCCGCCCCACCGATGGCCGTTCAGCTCCGGGGGTAACCGGGTAGTCAGCCGTCCATGAGACGTTTCGAGGGATACGGAGCACTGATCACGGGTGCGGGCCGCGGCATCGGCGCGGCCACCGCCCGCCGGCTGGCCGATGAGGGCGCACAGGTGCTGGTCACCGATCTGGAGGGGGACCGTGCCGAGAAGGTGGCGGCCGGGATCCGGGAGTCCGCAGGCTTGGCCGAGGCGCTGCCCTGCGACGTGGCCGACCGCGCCTCGGTCGAGGCGGCCGTCGCCTACGCGGTCCGGCGCTTCGGCACGCTGGACGTGCTGGTCAACAACGCCTGCGCCTGCCACCCGGACGCCCCGTTCTTCGAGGACGAGACGGACGAGGCCTGGCACCAGGACCTCGACATCACCCTCACCGGCGCCTATCGCTGCGCCCGCGCGGCCCTCCCCCACCTCGCGGCCGCCCCCGACCGCCGGGGCGCGATCGTCAGCATCGGATCGGTCAACGGCGAGCAGGATTTCGGCAACCACGCCTACAGCGCGGCCAAGGCGGGCCTGGCCAGCCTGACCCGCACCCTCGCCGGTCACGCGGCACCCCGTGGCGTCCGTGTGAACCTGGTCGTCCCCGGCACGGTCCACACCGAGGCCTGGGCGGGGCGCGAGTCCGCCTTGCGGGCCGTCGCCCCCCACTACCCGCTCGGCAGGGTCGGTCTGCCCGATGACATCGCGGCCGCTGTAGCGTTCCTGGCGTCCTCGGACGCCGCCTGGATCACGGGCGTGACGCTCCCGGTCGACGGGGGCATCCTCATCGGCCAAGTGGGCCTGCGCCGCGCGCTGAGCGGGGAATGACAGGTCCGCGAGATGGACGTGGCCGGCCGAAATCCAGTTTCGTTGAACGGGTGTGGTGATGATTGACGTGATCGTGGTCGGCGCCGGGCCGACCGGTTTGATGCTGGCCTGCGAGTTGCGGCTGCACGGCGTGCATGTGGTCGTGCTGGAGAAGTTGACCGAGCCGACCAAGGAGTCCCGCGGACAGGGCCTGCACACGCGCAGCGTCGAGATCATGGACCAGCGCGGCCTTCTGGACCGGTTTCGCGCGGTCAGTGAGACGTTCCAGGCCGGCGGTCTCTTCGGCGGCATCATGAAGCCGTGGCCGCACGGGCTGGACACGGCACACCCGTACGGCCTGGCTACTCCGCAGCCGGTCAGCGAGCGGCTGCTCAGCGAGCGTGCCGTCGAACTCGGCACCGACATCCGACGCGGTTGCGAAGTGGTCGGGCTGAGCCAGGACGAGGACGGCGTGACCGTCGAGATGGCCGGTCGGGGCGCGCACCTTCGCTCGCGCTACGTCGTCGGGTGCGACGGCGGCCGCAGCGCGGTGCGCAAGCTGCTCGGCGTCGGTTTCCCCGGCGAGCCCGCCACGATCGAGACGCTGATCGGTCAAATGGAGGTGACCGAGGATCCGGCCACGATCGCCGCCGCCGTCGAGGAGGTCCGCAGGACCCAACTGCGATTCGGTGTCAGCGCCCCCGACGAGGACGGAGTGTGCCGCATTGTCGTGCCCGCCGACGGAGTGTCCGAGGACCGTGCGACCGGTCCGACCCTCGACGAGTTCCAGCAGCAGCTGCGGGCCATCGCCGGCACCGACTTCGGCGTGCACTCGCCGCGTTGGCTCTCCCGGTTCGGCAACGCCACCCGGCAGGCCGAGCGCTACCGGGTCGGCCGGGTGCTGCTGGCCGGCGACGCGGCGCACATCCACCCGCCGGCCGGCGGGCAGGGGATGAATCTCGGCGTGCAGGACGCGTTCAACCTGGGCTGGAAACTGGCTGCCGCGGCCAACGGCTGGGCTCCGGAGGATCTGTTGGACAGCTATCACACCGAACGGCACCCGGTGGGCGCCCGCGTGCTGAACAACACCCGCGCGGGGATCACGCTCCTGGGGACCGATCCGGGTACAACCGCGTTGCGGGAGCTGTTCGGGAAGCTGATGGACTTCGAGGAGGTGAACCGGTACGTGACCGGGCTCATCACCGCCGTCGACATCCGCTACGACTTCGGCGAGGGCCACGAACTGCTCGGCCGCCGGATGCGGGACGTCGAGCTGAAGCAGGGGCGCCTGTACGAGCTGATGCACGACGGCCGCGGGCTGCTGCTCGACCGGACCGGCCGGCTCTCGGTGGCGGGCTGGGCGGATCGGGTCGACCACGTGGTCGACGTCAGCGAGGAACTGGACGTGCCTGCGGTGCTGTTGCGGCCCGACGGCCATGTGGCGTGGGTCGGAGACGATCAGCAGGCTCTGCTCGGCCCGCTGGCCGAATGGTTCGGCACCGCCGCCGACTGAGCGACCGGTTGCGGCTCGATGGAAAGTGGGCCGGCCGCTCGACGAGCGGCCGCTGAACGCCGTCGGCCGGAGGCGCGTGGGGCATCCTCGGCCCGAAGTCCAGCGCGGCCCTGGCCAACACCCGGTGAGCGAAACGGTAGTGGTGCGCCCGTCACCCGATGCGCAGCGTCGCGGCGGCCTTGTAGGTGCGCAGGACCGGCGCGGTCTCGATCCGTGCGATCGCGTCCAACGCCACCTTGCGGGTCAGGTAGTGGTGCAGTTCCTCCGCGTCCCGGCACAGCGCGTGCGCGACCAGGTTCGTCGGTCCGGTCGTCGCCGCGACCACCGCCAGCTCCCGGTGTCCGGCCAGCTCGGTGGCGACCGCGTCCAGCTGCGAAGGGGCGACCTGCATCCAGAGAAACGCCGAGACGGTCACGCCCAGCAGCGACGGGTCGATGTCCACGTCGAAGAACAGCGCGCCGCGAGACCGCAGTTCGGCAAGCCGGCGGGACACCGTGGACGCCGTCGAACCGGTCGCCGCGGCCAGCTCGGCGTAGCTGAGGCGGGCGTCGTCGCGTAGCGCGTCCAGCAGGAGGCGGTCCGCGTCGGTGAGCAGATACGCGGGGTCCTCCGATGCGGTTCCCGTCGTGCTCGTGTCCCTGCCCGGCCCTGTTCCGGTGGCGCTTTCTGCGCGCAGTCGTGCCTGCTGGGCGGCGTCGAGGGTGTCGACGCGTCCGCGCCACGCGGTCGGTCCGCCGAGGTAGGTGTGCAACAGGTAGTGCGCGGACACGGCGGTGATCCCGGCGGTGCGCGGGATGTCGCGCAGCAGCAGCGCGTGCGCGTCGGGGCCGGTGGGCGTGGTGTGGATGATCGCGACGATCTCGGTGCCACCCGAGGTCAGCCGCACCCACGACGTGTCGGGGCGGCGGGCGAGCGCGACCGCGATGTCGTGCGCGGTGCGCGTCGCGGCGGTCAGCCGCACGAACCACTGGTGCGTGCCGGAGCTGCGCGGCGCGGGCAGCGCGACCACGCGAAGGCCCGCTCGTGCGGACAGCCGGCGGTAACGGCGCACCACGGTCTGGGTGGAGGAGCCGAGGATGTCGGCGACGAGCGTGAACGACGCCCGTGCGTCCACTTGCAGGGCATGGATCAGGCCACGATCCAGATCGTCCAGTACGAGCATATTCACCACGCTAGCCCACCTCGATGGCAGTAATCAGCGAATCCTGCCGCAGGAATGGAACCCAGCACTGGACGAGCGGGACCTTGGTCACAGGTCGCCCGCTCGGCGGGCCCCACACCCCAAGCCGCACACCGCACATCCAGGGGGAGACTCATGTCCCACAACACCGGCCACAGCACGCCGATCGACACCGACCCGAATCAGCCGGCGGGCGGGTCCGCGGCGCCGCCCGCATACCGATGGCGGTGGCCCGCGTTGGCCGCGCTGCTGGTCGCCGAGGCGATGAACCTGCTGGACGCCACGATCGTTCAGGTCGCGGGCCCGGTCATCCACACCGATCTGGGCGGCTCGGCCGCCGCCATCCCGTGGTTCAGCGCCTCCTACACGCTCATGTTCGCGCTCGGGCTGCTGACCGGCGCCCGGCTCGGTGACATCGCGGGACGCCGCCGTGTCTTCCGCATCGGCGTCGCGGCGTTCGCCGTCACGTCCCTGGCGTGCGCGCTCGCGCCGACGGCCGAGACGCTGATCGGGCTGCGCGCGCTGCAGGGCGCCGCGGCGGCGCTGGTCATCCCGCAGACGTTCGGTCTGATCCGGGCGATGTTCGACGGTGACGAACTGCCCAAGGCGCTGGGCACGATCGGCCCGGTCATGGGCCTGTCGGCGGTCCTGGGCCCGGTGCTCGGCGGGGTCCTGACGCACGCCGACCTGTTCGGCTCGTCGTGGCGCGCATGCCTGCTGGTCAACCTCCCCCTCGCCGTCGTCGTCCTGGTCGTCGCACGGCGGCTGCGCGAGGACCGCGCGCCGGTCCGGCCACGGCTGGACCCGGTGGGGACGGCGCTGGCGATGGCCGGCACCGCACTGGTGGTGTGCCCGATGGCGACCGGCACGCCGGGACCGGCGGGTTGGGCGGCGGCGGGCGCGGGTGCGGCCGTCCTGGTGCTGTTCGTCGCCCACCAGCGCCGCACCGCGCGCCGCGGGCGGGCTCCGCTGATCGAACCGGCTCTGCTGCGCGGCCGCGCGTTCCCCGCCGCGCTGGCCACGTCCACGCTGTTCTTCGCGGTCATGAACGGCGTCATGATCACCGTGGTCCTGCATCTGGAACTGGGCCTGCACCGCGGCCCGCTCACCGCGGGTCTGACCCTGCTGCCGTGGTCCGCCGGACTGGCCGCCGGGTCGTGGGCCGCGGGCGCATACCTCGTGCCGCGACTGGGGACCCGTGTCATGCACGCCGGGATCGCCGCCCTCGCCGTCGGGCTCGCCGCCGCGGTCCTCGCCTACCGCTCCGCCGCGCCCGACGTGTATCCGACGGCGCTGCCGTTCGCGCTCGTCGTCGCGGGCCTGGGCACCGGTCTGTTCACCCCGCCGTTCTTCACCACCGCGCTGCGCGGTATCGGCCCCCAGGAGACCGGCTCGGCGGCCGGGCTCCTCAACGCCGTCCAGCAACTCGGCGGCACGCTCGGCGTCGCGGTGATCGGCGGCGTCTACCTCGCCGGAGACGGCACCCCGCGCGGCGCCGCTCAGGCCGCGCTCGGCACGGCCGGGGCGATCCTGGTGGCGACCGCGATCGCCGCGGCCGCAATGACGGCACGGCCCCAGGATCGGGACCGGGACCGGACGTGAAACCGACAGGCGTGACGCGATGGGCCGCCGGTGCCGCTCCCCCGGTCGACCGCTACGGGCGGCGGCCCCCCGCGGACACCAGCGGGGCCGTTGCCAGGTCCAGAAGTCCGGTGTTGACGTTGGCCAAGTGACGGTCGATTTCCTCATCGGTCGCGAGGCCGGCCGCCACGAGCTGACCGCGGATCTGCCGCAGGTCGAAGCCGCCGGCGGGTGGCGGGTCGGCCGCGACGTCGTGGCGCAGTACCTCGACGACGTCGCCGGCGATGCCTTGGGCCCAGGACACGTCGATGTCGGTGGCGACGACCGTTCCGCCGGGCCCGACCCGCCCGGCGAGCCCGGCGGCAACGGAGGGGCCACCGGCACCGATTCCTCATCGCCTTTCGCCGGTGCCGGCGCGTGCCGCCTGGTCGTCAGCATGCCGACCGCACCACGGTCAGCGGTTGTCGCCGCCCTCGGCCACCCAGCGTCCCAAGGAGACCAGCGTGGTCTCCACGCTGTCCGCCATACGCGCGAGCAGCGTCTCGAGGTCTGCGCGATTGCTGCCCAGCACCGGGTCCAGGCCCAGCAATTGCCAGGTCTGCTCCGCCACGGTGCCGGTGCCGAGCGGACGGAACGTCCAGCACCACCGAACGAGCCCGTCCACGACGAAGGCGAACGTGTCGCCGGGCTCGGCCCGCACCACCTGCGAGCGGCTGGTCCACTCCCGATCGCCGCGCCGGTTGCGTCCCGTGAACCAGGCGCCGGCCTGTGGGCCGGCGCCGTCGTCATAGCGCACGTCGCTCACGTTCGGACTCCAGGCGCTGATCATCGACACGTCGCTCACCAGGTCGTAGACCTCCGGTGGGGTGGCCGCGATCCAGGCCTTCCTGCTGAAGTGGAAGTCCTCGGGGTTGAGGTGTTCGAGGGTGTTCTGGTTCGGGGTGGTCATGGAATCTCCCTTGGCGCTGGGGGCCCGGCGACTGCCGGACCCCCAGCTGTGACGGATCGTCAGCAGTGCGGCTGAATGCGCGCGGTGAGCAGGTTGGGGTCCTGCTGAGTGAGGTAAGCGGCCGAGGTCACGTACACGGTGTCACCGCGTACGGCGACGGCCGTGGGGTTCTGCAGGCCGTCCTGAGCACTGAGCACGATGGTGTGAGTACCGTCGGGCTCCACCAGGGCGACCTGGTCGGACTGGTCGAGGGCGGCGAGAATCCGGTCGCTGCGCCCGATGAAGGCGAAGTCGTCGATTCCGGGCAGCTGATCGGCCATGATCTCGGCAGGACCCGCCGTGCCGTTCTTCTTCAGCGGGAAGCGGAGCACGGTGCCCTTGTCCATGTTGGACGCCCAGACGGCGCCGTTGTGCACCTTCAGGCCGTTGGCGCCGAGGAAGCCGGTCGAGGCCAGCTCATTGCCGCTCGCCCAGACCGTCGCGTCACCACCGCTGGTCGGTACGCGCCAGATGACACCACGGACCGAGTCGGTGACGTAGAGCCTGCGGTCGTCCAGAGCCAGCCCGTTGGGCAGGCCGTCGGCCGGCAGCGCGGCGATCCGCTCAGGGGTGCCGCCCGGGGTGAGCCGCCAGACACCGGTGAGATCGCTGGTGCCGGTGGCGTACAGGAAGTACAGCGTGCCGTGTGCGTCCCTGACCAGGCCGGTGACCAGCGGAAAGCCAAGAACCGGAGTGTGCACGCCGCCGTCGGCCGGTGCGGGCAGGGTTGCCAGCACACGGACCGCGCCGTGGCGGGTGACCTGGGCTATCTGGCGAGCGGCGGAGAACGACACGTCGACGCTGCCGTTCGGTTCCCAGGCGATGTTCTCCGGCATCTGGCCGCCGGCCAGATCGAAGTGCTGAGCGATCCGGGCGTGGGACAACGGCGCTGTGGCCGCTGTCGCCGAGCCGGGCCAGCCGACGGAGAGGGAGGCCACCGCGATGGCGGCGACCAGGATGTTCCTTGCGAACTTCTTCGACACGTTCTTCCCTGCGTCGTGGGTGGTGTTGCAGGTCTGCCCTGCACCAGGCCTCACTGTGGGTGCGGTCGGCAGTGGGCAACCAGCCCCGGCTCTGCCTATCCCTGGCTGGGGCAGGCTGCTTGTGGCGTAGGCGCCGCATACTCGGGGCCATGGACGCACACGGACAGCTCGGCACCTTCCTGCAGGCGCGTCGGGCCCAGCTGCAACCGCAGGACGTCGGCCTGCCGACCTACGGCGACCGCCGCCGGGTTCCGGGCCTGCGACGTGAGGAACTGGCGCTTCTGGCGGGCGTGAGCTCCTCCTACTACACGCGTCTGGAGCAAGGGGCCTCCTGCCACGCCTCCGTGGAGGTGCTGGACGCCATCGCCCGCGCGCTGCGCCTGGAGGAGACGGAGCGGCTTCACCTGCGTGACCTGGCCACTGCCTGCCGACACCGGCGCACGGTCCGCCGCCCTCCCGCCGAGCGGCTCGCCCCGGCCGTCCGCGACCTGGTGAGTGCCCTGGACGAAGTACCCGTCGTCGTCACCGGGCGCCGCAGTGACGTGCTGGCCTGGAACACGCTGGGACACGCACTGCTGGCCGGGCATGTGGACCCGACCGGTCCCGAGCGCCCGGCGGACCGTCCGAACATGGCGCGGCTGGTCTTCCTGGACGCTCACATCCGCGAGCTGTACGTCGACTGGCCGGCGAAGGCCCGAGCCGTGGTCGGCAATCTCCGGCTGGTGGCGGGACGGCATCCGCAGGACACCCGGCTCACCTCGCTCATCGGTGAGCTGACCACGCGGAGCACCGAGTTCGCGGGCATGTGGGCCGACCACCGGGTGCGCGCCTGCGACACCGCCGAGTACGAGCTACGGCATCCGCTGGTCGGCACCCTGACGGTCAGACAGCAGACCCTGACCGGGGCATCCGAACCCGAGCAGTCCGTGGTCATGGTCACCACCGCCCCGGCTCGGCCTCCCAGGCCGCCCTGAAGCTCCTCGCCCAGGCCACCGCGGCCGAAGCCAGGGAAGTACCCTCACGGCGAAGCGCCCTCGCGAGCTACCGGCCGGATCCGGACGCCAACAGGTTGGACCCGTAGCCGATTCCGAACTCCCGAAACCAGGCCCCCCACCTGGGTCCGGGTCAGCCCTCCGAGGCCAGGCGGTCCAGCCACTCGCTCAGGAGATGCTGTTCCCCGCTGCTGAGGGTCGTCTGTTCGGGGAGCGCGGCGCGCAGGGCGCGGGCGGCGCCGGCTGGGCCGGCGTCCTGCACGGCCGGCTCCTGGTTGGTCACGGCGGCGACCACGGACTCCCGCAGGGTGGTCAACAGAGCGGGATTGCGCCGGTCTTCGGGCAGGGAGAGCCACGTCAGAACAGCTCCGCGTGCCGTGGCGTGGATGAGTGTGGCCGCGAGTTCCTCATCGACGCGCAGCCAGCCGCCGGCGGCGAGCCGGCGGATCCGGCCCATGAGGATCTCCATACCGGCCTTGAAGGCGGCCGACGTGGCTCTGGTGGGCTCGCTGTACATCAGCGTGTACAGCGCGGGATTGTCCAGACCGAACTCCACCGCCAGGTCCCAGCCGGACCGCAGGTCCTCGATGAGGTCCGGCGGATCGGGGTCGACGTGCTTGGTCGCGAGGAACGCGGCGAAGCCGTGCTCGGCCACCGCCTCGAGCAGCCCGTCCTTGTCGCCGAACAGCCGATAGATGGCCGGTGGCTGCAAGCCTGCCGCGACCGCGACCGCGCGGGTGGTGACCGCGTCGCGGCCCTCGCGCGCCAGCAGGTCGGCGGCGGCCTCGATGACCCGCTGCCGGGGCTCCGCTGCGGCTGCGGTGTCGGGTTCGACGGCGGGAGCGCTGTTCCGGGCGCGTGGAGGCGGTGGCATATATCAACGATACACCACTGATGGTTCCGTCGTTATTATCAGTGATACGCTCAGTGTGATTCCACTGGAACCACATCACACTGGGAGTGCATCATGATCATCGTGACCGGAGCCACCGGACAGCTCGGCCGTCAGATCGTCGAGAGGCTGTTGACGCGCGTGCCGGCGGCCCGGATCGGCGTCAGCGTCCGCGATCCGCAGAAGGCACAGACGTTCGCCGACCAAGGGGTACGGGTACGGCACGGCAGCTTCACCGACGCCGACAGCCTCGCCCACGCCTTCGAGGGCGCCACCCAGGTACTGATCGTCTCCGTCGACAAGATGGGAGAGGAGGCCGTGCGGCAGCACCGCGCCGCGATAGACGGGGCCGTCGCGGCCGGTGCCCGCCGCATCCTCTACACCAGCCACATGGGCGCCGGCGCCGGATCGCAGTTCCAGCCCTGCCGCGACCACGCCGCCACCGAGGAAGCACTGCGCGCCTCCGGCGTGCCGTTCACCTCGCTGCGCAACGGCTTCTACACCGCCAATGCGTTGCAGTTCCTCGGCCAGGCGCTGGAATCCGGCCGCGTCGAACTCCCGGCGGACGGGCCGGTCAGCTGGACCGCGCACGCCGACCTCGCCGACGCGGCCGCCGCGATCCTGGCTGACGAAGGCTGCTTCGACGGCCCGACGCCGCCGCTCACCGCGGCCCAGGCGCTCACCTTCGACGACATCGCCGGCATCGCCACCGATGGCACGGGCCGCACCTTCACCAGGATCACCGCGACCGATGACCAGTTCCGGGAGCAGTTGTCGGGGCACGGCGTCCCCGCCGAGGCGGCGGACCAACTCCTGGGCGTCTTCACCGCCAGCCGCGCCGGCGAATTCGCCGCCGTCGACCCCACATTGGCCACCTTGCTCGGCCGCGAACCCGTCGCCCTGAGCACGGTCCTGCACGAGCAACTGGCCGCCACCGCGCGCTGAGCGCTTCGACGGCCAACGCGAGCCCCTCCGGGTCAGCTCGTGGCCGGGACGGATCCGTCCAGGCCGCCAACGTTGATCGTGCAACTGTTATCGACCGGAAATCTTGTGGCTCATCGCGAGCACCGGGGCACGTCGGTCGGCGACCCCGCCACCGCGCTCTCGCCGCCCGAGCCCTCCTCGGGGCCCGACGTCGTACTCTGCGCTACGAACCCGACTCCCCAGGTTCGCTCTTGGTCCGATCGTCTGAGGTGGACACCATGGGACCGCTCCTCCCCCGGCTTCCGGCCCACTTCTGGACGGTTCCGTACGTGGGCTCCCGCTTCCCGGGATCGACGGCCGTCGCCCGCGAGCCCGGCCTCGCGGCCGGCGCCAACTGCCAGTTGTTCGCCTACGAGGTACTCCGGCACTTCGGCCTGACCCCGCCTGCGCTGCGCTCCAGCGACCTCTGGGACGACACGGAATCCACCGTGCGCGCCCAGATCGTCAAACCGCTCGACCTGCTCCTCTTCAACGGGACCGACGATCCCTACGGCGCCCACGTCGGCGTCTGGATGGACGAGGACACGGTCCTGCACCTCTGCGCGGAGGTCGGCCGTCCGGCCGTTTGGAGCCTGGCCGACTTCGCGGCCCGGGAGCGCTACCGAATCCTCATCGGGGCCAAGTCGGTGACCGCCCCGCACCGCGCTTGAGACCGCTGCACGGCGTTCTTGATGCGACGCGCCGGCAATCGTCGTCGAGTCGGCAAGACACCGTCACCAAGCTGTGAAGGTTCTGCGGGAGGGTTGTTCTCAGCCAAGCGCACACTCGCGCTTCTCATCGGGGGGAACACCACATGAGCACCGTTCGCAGAGCCGCCGTCGTCCTCGTCGCCGTATCCGCGCTGGCTCTGACCGCCTGTGGGCCCAGCGACGACGACGCGGCGGGTGGAGCCGACGGGCCCAGCGCGAGCCCGACGAAGGCCGCGAGCCCGACGAAGCCCGCGACGCCGTCCAAGCCGGCGAAGCCCGTTGCGTCCCCGAGCAAGGGCTCGACCGGCGGCGGCTCGTCGTCCGACCCCGATTACGACGTCTTCCCGTGCAGCACGCACGACCTCAAGTTCACCGCGACCCTGGCGGAGCCCACGACCAGCAGCTACCTGCTGAAGATCACCAACAAGGGCACCAAGGCCTGCAAGGCACTCGGTCACCCGAGCGTGACCTTCGGCGAGCTGGACGGGCAGGCCAACCAGCGCGGCACGGCCCCCGCCATCGAGAAGGCGATCCGGCTCGAGCCGGGCAAGTCCGCCTACGCCGGGCTCATGGGCGGCGCGAACGACGGCAAGGGCAAGACCGTCAACTCGATCGCGATGACCATGGACACCGAGTCGGATGTGGCACAGACGCCGCTCAAGGCAGCGACTCCCAAGCTGTACGTCTCACCCAAGAACTCCGTGACCGCGTGGATGGACAACGCGGAGGACGCGCTCAGTCTGTAAGCACGCCGCGCTCAGGGAAACTCTGTGCGGCGGTGGATTCCACGAGCGGCCGCACCCAACAGCACGCGGCCGGAGCCCCCCGTTGGGGCTCCGGCCGCCGGCCTTCGCGCTGACCGGTCCCGGCCAGGCAGTCCCGACTATCCGAACTGGCCGGGCTGGTAGTCGCCGGCGGGCTGCTGGACGAGCACGTTCACGCGGTTGTAGGCGTTGATGAGGGCGATGAGGCACACCAGTGCGGCGAGCTGGTCCTCGTCGAAGTGCTTGGCGGCATTCGCCCACGCGTCGTCCGGCACGCCTCCGGCCGCGTCGGCGATGCGGGTGCCCTGCTCCGTCAGCTCCAGGGCGGCGCGCTCGGCATCAGTGAACACCTTCGCCTCCCTCCAGGCCGCGACCAGGTTGAGACGGGTCGAGGTCTCCCCGGCGTGCGTGGCGTCCTTGGTGTGCATGTCGGTGCAGAAACCGCAGCCATTGATCTGACTGGCACGGATCTTCACCAGTTCCTGCGTCGCGCCCGGCAGCGTCGAGTCCGAGATCGCCTTGCCGGCCGAGTTGATGTACTTGAAGAACTTGGCCGCGCCCGGGTTGCCGTAAAGGTTCAAGCGAGCATCCATGATGCACTCCTATGCCGTTCCTGCTGGTGACAACTACTTGACGGATCAGCTCGGCCGGATGTGACAGGGCCGAACGTGACGTGCGTCACTTACCTTGTGCGCGGCGAGGGGGCGGCGATGACAGGGGGCCGGCATGCGGTTCAGAGCGCCTGGAGCTGAGTGAGCCAGAGCAGGGTGTCGGTATTGACCCAGTACTCCACGAACTTGCCGTCCTGCATGCGGAGCGTGTCGGTGCCGGTGAAGGTCACCACCGTTCCGGGTTTGGCCTTGGCCCCGGGGAAGCCGCCGGCATAGGTGCCCGTGGCCTTCCAACGCACGGAACCGTAGCGGCCGTCGACCAGCGGGCCGACCTCCGTGGTGAAGCGCAGATCCGGGAACGCCGCGCGCGTCTGCGTGATCCAGTTCACCAGGCCGTCGACGCCTCTGATGGAACTGCCGTCACCGCCGTCGAGCAGGGCGGCGTGCACCCGGAGGCGAGGAGAGATGATGCGCGGCGCCTGTGCGAGATCGCCGTTCCAGAGGCGCAGCCATGCGTCGAGCATCACCTGTGGCTTGTTCGCGGCCCCCCGGTGGTCCTGGGCGGAGACGGTCCGCTCGGCCGCGGTTGTCGGCGAGCTGTCCGCGGCGGCGGCCGTGGCGGTGAAGGCCAGCGCGGCGACCGCCGCGGGTATGAGCAGCCGCGCCCGGCGGAGCCTGGTGGTGGAGATGTGCGTGCGGGTCGGCGTGGTGGTCATGGCGGTTCCTCGCGTTCTCTCTTGGGTCTGCAGGGACGGCGGCGTGCGATCAGTGGCGGCGGACCGGATGCGTCAGGGGTTCAGCACGATCTTTCCGGCGACGGTGCCGGATTCGGCCAGCCGCATCGCGTCGGCGGCCCGGGAGAGGGGCAGTTGGGCGGCGATCTGAGCGGTGATGTCGCCGCGCTGCAGGGCGGCGAAGACCTGAGTGAGGTCGGTGTGCAGCCGGGCCCGGAACCGGTTCTTGGACAGGGCCCGGCCGGCCCAGACGTTGAAGAAGTAGGCGCGGCGGCGGTTCGGCAGCGCGTTCCACAGCCACACCCGGCCGAGCAGCTTGAGCACGGGCCACTGCTTGGATCCCTCGTCGTCCCGGGTGGAGGCACTGCCGTAGGCGACCAGCGTGCCGCCGGGTGCGAGAAGGCTCCAGGAGTCGACAACGCTGCGGCCGCCGATGTGGTCGAAGACGGCGTCGACCCCGCCGGGAGCGAGTGCGCGGACCCGCGTCGCGACGTCCTGGTCGCGGTAGTCGATGGGGGTGACGCCGCGTTCCCGCAGGGCGTCGTGGTGGCGCGCGGAGGCCGTACCGATCACCTTCACGCCTGCGGCGAGGGCGAGTTGGACCAGGACCGAGCCGACACCGCCGTTGGCGCCGTGCACCAGGACGGTCTGTCCTGAGCGGATGCGTGCCGTGCGGTGCAGCATCTGCCAGGCGGTGATGCCGTTGACCACCACGGTCTCCGCCTCCGCCGCGTCGATCCCGTCGGGCACCGGCACCGCGTCCGCCGCGTCGACGAGCACGTGACTGGCCCAGCCGCCGACCTTGACCAGTGCGGCCACCCGGGTGCCGGCCAGGCCCGGCTCGACGCCTTCGCCGGTCGCGAGGACGGTGCCGACCAGGTCGTAACCGGGCACGAACGGGAAGGGAGGCTGGTCGTAGTACCGGCCGCGGCGCATCTGCTGCTCGGCGAAGGAGATCCCGGTGGCCTCCATCCGGATCAGGACCTGGCCCGGACCCACGGTGGGGACGGCTCCGTGCCGGATCTGCAGCCCTTCCGGCTCGACCTTGCCCGGCAGCACTACTTCGACGAGTCCCTGAGCGTTCATGACGACCTCCACTGCGCTTCGGTTGGTTACGCTGTTTCGCGTTCGTTAGAAGTTGTAACGCAGATCGAGAGGGAACGTCAAGAGCTTTCATGATAGGTTCTAACTAAACATTGAACATATAACCTCGGCAGACAGTGCGGACGGTGGCAGGCATGACGGAAACGAGCACGACGACCCCGCGCGAGCGCTACCGCGCCCAAGTGCGTGCGGACATCAAGAAGCACGCGTGGGAACAGATCGCCACGTCAGGCGCGACCGCGCTCTCGCTCAACGCGATCTCCAAACAGATGGGCATGAGCGGACCCGCGCTCTACCGGTACTTCGCCAGCCGCGACGAGCTGATCACCGAGCTCATCCGGGACGCGTACCAAAGCCTCGCGGACACCCTCCGCACGGCCTCCCGCCCCGGCCCCGACGCGGCCACGCTGGCCCAGGTCCTCCGCGGATGGGCGCTCGACGACCCCCACCGGTACTTCCTCATCTACGGCACACCCGTGCCGGGCTACCACGCGCCCGACGACATCACCGCGATCGCGGCTCTCACGATGACGATGGTGCTCGACGCCGTCAGCGCGCTGCCCGCGAACGGCCCCGCGACCTCGTTCGACACGCACCTCGAAGAGCACCGGCAGTGGGCCGACGGCCACCCCGCCCCCGCCGCCGCCCTCCACCGCGGCATGAGGTTCTGGACGCGGCTGCACGGCGTCCTGTCCCTCGAACTCGCCGGCCACTTCACCGGAATGGGATTCGACCCCGCGCTGCTCTACGCCGCCGAGCTGGACGACCTGCTGAACCGCTGAGCACGCCTCCTACCGGCGCGGTCCCGAGCAGAGCGATCCGGTGCGCTGCTCAGTGGGACGACGCGGCGATCCGTACCCGGTCGCTGTCGTCGTCGGAGAGGAACGACGCCAGCGCCTGCCCCTGTTCGGCGACGGCGGTGCGGTCCGCTCGGGCGAAGCGGCCCAGCGGGGTGACGACCACGGTGCCGGCCTCGACGCCCCAGGTCGCTGCGGCCCGGCCGTCGACCAGGACGACGCGAGCGCCGGTGACCGACAAGCCGCGATGGACGTCATCGATGATCCGGCTGCGGTCGTGGTAGCCGAGGATCACGTTGTCGAACGCCGGCAGGAACCGTACCGGGGCCGGTGTGCCGGGATCGGGGAAACGGCACCGACGCGGCGCCCCCGTGGTCAAATGAGTGATCATTTCACTCAGGGGGCAGCTCGATGACCACGTTGCGGACGGATGCCACCGCATCCGCACCCGGCCTGCTCCTGCGCCCCTGGAACGACGGTGACGTCACCTCCCGCGACGCGAACCGAGCACGAGACCGCCCGCAAGAGCGGACCAGCTCACAACGAACGGACACCCCGTGCCCCAGTACCGGCGCCGACGTACCCCCGCCACAGTGGCGCTGCTCCTGAGCGTGCTTGCCCTGGCCTCCTGCTCCGCCGGCCCTGACAAGCCCGCAACTCCCATACCAGCGGCCACCAGCACCGGTGCAGGGACAACCTCGACTCCCCCGGATTCACCGGCCCAGCAGCCGGCCGATCCGGGCACCGCCTCATCGGAACCACAGGCCGAGAAGGTTCGCGACGCCTTCGCGGGACTCCAAGCCACCTTCCAGGACGGCTGCACGCCAGGGAACTGCGCCTACTTCCTGGGCCGCGTGAACGACGAACTCACCCGCATGGAAAAGGCCATGAAGGCGGACCCCCAGGGCCCCGGCCATTTCACCGCACCGCTCGCCCGGACCAAGGAACTCTGGGACACGCTGGGCACGGACCGCTCCTACGCCAACCTCAAGAAGCACCAGGCCCTCCTCCTGGCCACCCGCGACAAGATCAACACCTGGATGCAGGGCCACCCCGAGGACTACCGATAACCCCACTTCCCCACCATCCGGCGGCCCTTCTCAGCGCGGCGCTCCGACCAGTAGGTTCGTTCCCAAGTGTGAGTCGGCAGGTCCTGGACCGGGCGCGACTCCCAACGTCGACTCCAGGGGGATCCCATGCAGCAGCACCATCTCCGACCGGACGGTCTGCCACCGGTCAACGGGTACAGCCACGCCGTCTCTTTCAGCGGGCGCATGGTCGTCATCTCCGGTCAGGTGCCGCTGGACGGGAAGGGGCAACTGGTCGGGGACGGCGACCCGGAGGCCCAGGTACGGCAGGTTTTCGAGAACCTCAGGACGGCTCTCGCTGCGGCCGGCGCCGATATGGAGCAGCTCGTCAAGCTGACGTACTTCTTGACCGATCTCGCGGACCTGGACGTTGTGAGGCGGGTGCGTGACGAGTACATCTCGCTGGAGAATCCGCCGGCCAGCTCGCTGGTACAGGTCAGCGGTCTGGTGAATCCGGCATTCCGGGTCGAGATCGAGGCACTGGCGGCGGCCTGATCAGGCGGGGCCGCCGAGGTTGAGGCCCAGCGCCTGCGACCCTTCCTCGCCACAAGGGCACGCACAACGGGACAGGCCGGCCCGACGCCCTTGGCGCCTGGCCGGCCTGTCCGGTGGTGCGTGCCCCTCACGTGCCGAGCCTTCGGCTCGACGGCCCTCCGCTCGACCGGACCGGTTAGTCCGTGCCGAACTCCATCGCGGCGCGGTCCAGCATCTCGTCGTCGTCGGAGACCTCGCCGCGGGAGGCGATGGCCTCGGCGCCGCCCTCCGGCATGCTGCCGATCAGCCCGGTCGCGGCCGCCTGGGCGGCACCGATGGCGGGATTCGCCGTACCGATCAGACCGAGCGCGGCGTACTGCTCCAGCTTGGCGCGCGAGTCGGCGATGTCGAGGTTACGCATGGTGAGCTGGCCGATCCGGTCCACCGGGCCGAACGCGGAGTCCTCGGTGCGCTCCATGGACAGCTTGTCCGGGTGGTAACTGAACGCCGGTCCCGTGGTGTTGAGGATCGAGTAGTCCTCACCGCGCCGCAGTCGCAGCGTCACCTCACCGGTGACGGCCGTGCCGACCCAGCGTTGCAGGGACTCACGCACCATCAGCGCCTGCGGGTCCAGCCAGCGGCCCTCGTACATCAGCCGGCCGAGGCGCCGTCCCTCGTTGTGGTACTGGGCGACGGTGTCCTCGTTGTGGATCGCGTTCACGAGGCGCTCGTACGCCGCGTGCAGCAGCGCCATGCCGGGCGCCTCGTAGATACCGCGGCTCTTGGCCTCGATGATCCGGTTCTCGATCTGGTCCGACATACCCATGCCGTGCCGGCCGCCGATGGCGTTCGCCTCCATGACCAGGTCGACAGCGGAGGTGAACTCCTTGCCGTTGACCGTCACCGGGCGGCCCTGGTCGAAGCCGATCGTCACGTCCTCGGTGGCGATCTCGACCGTCGGGTCCCAGAACCGCACGCCCATGATGGGCTCCACGGTCTCCACACCGGTGTCCAGGTGCTCCAGCGTCTTGGCCTCGTGGGTGGCACCCCAGATGTTGGCGTCGGTGGAGTACGCCTTCTCCGTGCTGTCGCGGTAGGGCAGGTCGTGGGCGACGAGCCACTCCGACATTTCCTTACGACCGCCGAGCTCGGTCACGAAGTCCGCGTCCAGCCAGGGCTTGTAGATCCGCAGGTGCGGGTTGGCGAGCAGGCCGTAGCGGTAGAACCGCTCGATGTCATTGCCCTTGAAGGTCGAGCCGTCGCCCCAGATCTGCACGTTGTCGTCGAGCATCGCCCGGACCAGGAGCGTGCCCGTGACGGCGCGGCCCAGCGGCGTGGTGTTGAAGTAGGCACGCCCGCCCGAGCGGATGTGGAACGCCCCGCAGGTGAGCGCGGCCAGGCCCTCCTCGACCAGCGCGGCGCGGCAGTCGACCAGGCGCGCGATCTCGGCACCGTAGGTCTTCGCACGACCGGGCACCGAGGCGATGTCCGGCTCGTCGTACTGACCGATGTCGGCGGTATAGGTGCAGGGGACGGCGCCCCTGTCGCGCATCCACGCGACCGCGACCGAGGTATCGAGGCCGCCCGAGAAGGCGATGCCGACGCGCTCGCCGGCGGGGAGAGAGGTGAGGACCTTAGACATAGGAAGATTATGCATCATCACGCATGGTCATGCAAGAACGGCCAGGATCCCGTCTCCCCAACCGGTGTGGTGGCGGGCCGGCGGGCCGGCGGGCCGGCCATGGGGGTCGGACGAAGATCACCTTCGCAACATTCCCCGCGGGGCGCACGCCCGACCCGAGGGCCGGCGCTCGCCAGGCGCGACCTGGGAGGCAACCGCACAATGGGAAACTGAGCCGAGGAGTGATCATGGTTGTTTCCGGTGCCACGAACGGCGGCAGAAGCAAGAATCTCGTTCTCACAGCGATGATTTTCGCTGTGGCGATGACGTTCATCGACCAGACCATCGTGTCCATCGCGGTGCCCGAGATCCAGAGCGAACTGGGGCTGACCAGCACCGGGGTGCAATGGGCCGTCAACGCCTATCTGCTCTCCCTCGCGGCGCTGTTCGCCTTCGGCGGCCGGCTGGCGGACACTCTGGGCCACCGCAAGATGGTCGTGCTCGGCGTGATCATCTTCGCCGGTGCGTCGGCCATGTGCGGGCTCACGCCGAAGGGCGGGGCGGCCCAGGCGTGGATCGTCGTCTTCCGGGCCCTGCAGGCCGCGGGCGGAGCGATCATGTTCCCTGCCGCGCTCGCGATCGTCGTCCAGACGTTCCCGCTGCGCGAGCGCGGGCGCGCGCTCGCGTTGTTCTTCGGCATCGCCGGCGGGCTGACGGCCATCGGGCCGATCCTGGGCGGATACCTCACCGAATGGACCTGGCGGGCGATCTTCTGGGTCAACATTCCGGTGGCGCTGATCGCCCTCCTGCTGATCCTGTGGTCCCGCCCGCAGACCGATCACCGCCCGGCGCCGATGGACTACCGCGGCCTGGTGCTGATCGCGAGCGGTGTGGCCCTGAGCGTGTTCGGCTTCCAGCAGGCGCCTATCTGGGGCTGGGGCAATCCCGGCATCTGGCTGTGCATCGTCGGTGGCGCCGCACTGCTGGTGATCTTCGTCCAGGTGGAGCGTCGGACCGAGTCGCCGCTGATGCAGGTGCGGATCTTCCGCATCCGGGCGTTCCTGGTGGAGAACCTCGTTCTGGGCATCTCGATGCTGGTGTTCGTCCCGGTGTTCTTCTTCGCCAGTGAGTACGCCCAGATCTCGCTGGGAGAGTCGTCGCAGCAGACGGGTCTGTACCTGCTCTACTTCTTCCTCGGCTTCGCGGTCGCCGCACAGCTCGGCGGGCGGATGCTGGACCGGGGCGGCGCCAAGCGCCCGGTGGTCCTGGGGTGCGTGCTGGCCGCTGTCGGCTTCTACTGGTGGGCCGGAAAGGTCGTCGACCTGCACTTCGGCTCGCAGGTGTGGAGCGTGGTCCTGGCGGGCGCGGGCATGGGATTCATGCTCGGCCCGGCCAGTACGGACGCGGTGAACCGCGCATCACGCCTTTCGTACGGCGAGGCGACCGGCATCACGCAGACCGTGCGGAACTACGCCGCCAGCCTGGGCCTCGCCATCCTCGGCACGACCCAGGTCTCCCAGTTCCGCTCGCACATCACGTCCTCCCTCGTCGCGCAGGGCACGCCGCACGATCAGGCGACGGCGCTAGCAACGAAGTACTCGCAGTCCCAGGGCCCGGGCACCGGAACCATCCCGGCCTTCATCCGTCTGGACTTCGCCTACTCCATTCGCACGGTCCTCTACTCCATGTCCGAGATCATGGCCGTCGCGGCAGTCGTCGCCATCCTGGGTCTGCAGCGCGGCCTGCAGCACGACCCGGACGAGGACGTGGCGGCCACGGAGACCTCGAAGACGCCACTGTCCTGACGAACCGCACGGGCGCGGTTCCGGGATGTCTCGTATCGGCGGTGCTGGCAATTCAGTGACCTAGCTTGCTAGCATACTCATGTGGGAGACGAGGATGTGAAGCAGTTCAACGTGTACCTGCCCATCGGGTTGATCAAGCAGGTCAAGCACCGCGCCATCGAGTCGGAGCTGTCGCTGTCGGCGCTGGTGGCCGAGGCACTGCGCGCCTACCTCGATGGCCCCGATCCACGGCAAGAGCGACCGCCCGACAAGGAGAGCTGACATGACGACCGAAGGCATCGAAGCCGTGTTCATCGAGACCCACAACTGGGGCAGGTCGGCGAAGTTCTTCCAGGGACTGGGCTACGAGTTGGACTTCGAGACGGATCACAACTCCGGCCAGCTGCGCAACGGCGACGGTCCCTACCTGTTCATCGCCGAGGTCCCCCAGGACAAGGAGCCCGAGACGCGGCTCGTGCTGAAGGTGCCCGACGCGGAGGCGTTCCAGCCCGCCCCCGGTGTCGAGGTGGTCACCCCGTTCGAGGACACCCACTTCGGGACCAGGGAGATGACCGTCCGCGACCCCGACGGGCGCCTGTGGAGCCTCCAGGCCCCGGCCCAGCAGTGATCATGGGACACGGAGCGGGAGTGCGTCATGGCTGACGAACAGACGGCGGCGCCGGACAGCACGGCAGTGCGGGTGGCCTTGTGGCGGGCCCTGCACGTCCAGGTCGATCCGCCGCCTCATGTCCTGGAGGACGAGATCGGCCTGCAGTTGGCCGACCCCGGAGACGGGTGGCGCCACCGCGGGGACATGGACGCCGACGCGACCAGCTGGTTCCGGGCGTCGATCGTGGCCCGGGCCCGCTTCATCGAGGATCTGGTCGTCGAGCAGGCCGGCAACGGCGTCGGGCAGTACATCGTCCTGGGTGCCGGCCTGGACACCTTCGCCCAGCGCCGGCCGGAGATAGCCTCCCGCTTGCGGGTGTTCGAGGTCGACCGGCCCGAGCCCCAGGCCTGGAAGCGCCGACGTCTGACCGAGCTCGGCTTCGGCGTCCCGGACTGGCTGCGACTCGTGCCGTTCGACTTCGAGGCGGGCGGGTCATGGTGGGACCGGCTGACAGCCGCCGGATTCGACCCGGACCAACCCGCGGTGGTCGCCTCCACCGGAGTCGCCCTGTACCTGACGAAGGAGGCGAACGCGGCCACGCTGCGCCGGCTCGCGTCGCTCGCCCCGGGCTCCACGCTGGCCATGACGTTCCAACTGCCCCTGGAGCTCCTCGAAGAGGAGAACCGCCCAGGACTCCAGGTTGCGGTGAACGGGGCCAGAGCTGCCGGGACGCCGTTCCTCAGCTTCTACGCGCCGCAGGAAATGCTGGCGCTGGCCCATGACTCCGGATTCACCGAAGCCCGGCACGTGTCGGCGTCCCAGCTCAACCAGCGGTACTTCGCCGGCCGGGAAGACGGCCTTCACACGTCGAGCGGGGAGGAGCTGCTGGTGGCGACCACCTGACCCGGCCCCTGACCCTTACCCTTCTCAGCCGGGGCCGGGGCCGGAGCCGGGGCCGGAGCCCGGTCCCAGGTGCCTCAGGCGGTCCGGTCCCGGACGGCCGAGGCAGTCCCCATGCGCCGATCCGAGGGCCACCGATAATGGATGCATGGGTGTCCGGCACTGGTCGGGGAACCGCCTGCTGGTGGAGCCATGGAGCCGCTGCCTGGTGGCGATTCCACTCGCGCTGATCTTCGTGATCACCGTGGTGGACCTCCAGGCTCCGACGGAAGTCCATCTGGGCCCGCTGCTGGTGATCGCCCCCGCCCTCACCGCCTCCCTGGCCGGGGCCCGGCTCACCGCGGTGGCCGGGGTCCTCGCGGTGGCCGCTCAGATCGTCATCGCCGTGTTCCACGGCGGACTGACCACTACGAACCACATCGCCCAGCTCATCGCCCTGACGGCCCTTTCCACCCTGGTGGTCTTCCTCCGCCACATTCGCGAGCGGCAGGAACGTGCGCTGGTCCAGGCGCGCTCGGTGGCGGAGACAGCGCAGCGGGTTCTCCTGCGGCCCCCGCCACGCCGGGTCGGGCCCTTGCGGATCGCGTGGCTGTATCTGTCCGCCGAGGAGGAGACGGAGATCGGGGGCGACCTGTTCGCCGTCGCCCGCGCCGGACATGCCGCGACCCGGGTGGTGATCGGCGATGTCCGAGGCAGCGGTCTGGCCGCCATCGGTGAGGCGTCACTGGTGCTCGGTGCCTTCCGTGAGGGAGCCCACCGCTACGGCACCCTGCCCGAGCTGGTGGCCGTCCTCGAGGACAGCGTGTACCGCAACGTGGACGACGTCGCGGACACCGAGCACGATCCCGGCGAGCACTTCATCACCTGCCTGGTCCTGGAGATCCCCGACGAAGGACCGCAGGGCGAGATGATCAACTGCGGGCATCCCCCGCCGCTGCTGCTGCACGGCGGGCAGGTCACCGCGATGTACGCCCGCCACTCAGCACCCCCGCTGGGCATGTGCGAACCGCCGGTCCCGGTCCACCCCACCGACCCCTTGACCTTCGAGGCCGGCGACATCCTCGTCCTGTACACCGACGGGGTGATCGAGGCCCGCTCACCGGCCGGAGCGTTCTATCCGCTCGCCGAACGCGTCGCCTCCTTCCCCGCCGGCAGCCCCGACGCACTGTTGGACCGCATCCATCGCGATCTGCTCAGCCACGTCGGCGGTAACCCCCTCGACGACGCGGCCATCCTGGTCATCGAACACACCGCGTCCCACCACCCCCACTTCGCCCCCGGAAGCATCAACGGCTTCTCCAGGCTGCATCCCGGCGAGACACGTCGGCCCCAGCCCCAGTCCCAGCCTCCGGTGAGCTAGGCCGAGTTCGTCCGTTCCACCGGCGCAGCGGGGACACGGGGACGCGGGGACGCGGCCGGAACCCGTAACCGGGCGCCAAGAAGACGGCCGAGACGCGTCGGGAGCACCAACACTTTACCTACGCCTGATGGCATGCTCCGGTCACATCTGCCAAGATTCCCGCAGTTGTCGTCCTGACCCCAGAGGTGACAGCCGCAATCCCATCTCAGCGATGGTGCAAGCTCTGCGCACAGCCCGCGGCTTCCCTCCGGCGAACCCAAGCCGGCCGGGCGGCCACCGAGCAGGCCGGAATCCCGGCCGCCTCAAAGGAGTTTCGTGTGAGACCCTCCCCCCACAAGGCCCTCACCGCGACCGCATTCGCCGTCGCCGCGTTGGCCGCCGCTTCGTTCCCCGCCACGCCGGCAGCCGCCGCGCCGCCCACGGCTCAGCCGGCCGCCGCCTGCACTCCGGCCCAGGTGGTCACCAACGGCGGCTTCGAAAGCGGTACTTCGCCCTGGACCCAGTCGCAGACCAGCGTGATCACCAACCGCGCCGGCGAGACCGCCCACGGCGGCACCCACTTCGCCTGGCTGAACGGTGTCGGCAGTACACACACCGACACCCTCTCCCAGAGCGTCACGATCCCTGCCGGATGCAGCACCGCCACCCTCACCTTCTGGCTGCACATCGACACCGCCGAGACGACCTCGTCCACCAAGTACGACAAGCTGACGGCGAAGATCGGCACCACGACGCTGGCGACGTACTCGAACCTCGACAAGAACACCGGCTACGCGCAGAAGTCCTTCGACGTGTCGGCGTTCGCGGGCCAGACCGTGAGCGTCGCCTTCACCGGCACGGAGGACTCCAGCCTCCAGACGAGCTTCGTCGTCGACGACGTCGCCCTCGACACCTCCGGCGGCACCACCCCGCCCGCGGACTCCACCCGCACCCCGGCCTCGCCCTCGTACACCGTCAGCCTGAGCAGCAACACGAGCGGCACCGTCTGGACCGGTCACGAGAGCGCGACCTTCACCAACGCCTCCTCCACTGCGTTGAGCGAGGTGTACCTGAGGCTGTGGGACAACTACCACGGCACCTGCTCCGCCATGCCGATCACGGTCAGCAACGTCACCGGTGGCACCGCCGGCGCGCTCTCGGTGGCCTGCACGGCCCTCAAGATCGACCTGCCGGCGCCCCTGACCCAGGGTCAGACCGCCACGATCGGCTTCGACCTGGGCATCACCGTGCCCAGCGGCGCCGACCGTTTCGGGCACGACGGTGCCTTCAACATGATCGGCAACGCCCTGCCCGTACTCGCGGTCAAGGACGGAGCCGGCTGGCACCTGGACCCGTACACCAACAACGGGGAGTCGTTCTACTCGCTGGCCGCGGACTTCAAGGTGACCCTGGACCACCCGAGCACCCTGCTGGCACCGGCCACCGGCGCCTCGGTCGACACCCCCGGTTCGAGCGGGCGCACTATCACCACGGCGACCGCGTCCAAGGTCCGTGACTTCGCCTGGGCGGCGGGCCCGTTCAGCAAGATCTCCGGCACCTCCGCCGCCGGCACCCCGATCAACATCTACTCCGTCTCCGGCATCAGCTCGGCCAACTCGCAGTCGATGCTCACCACCGCGAAGAACGCCGTGGACGCCCACGCGGGCCGGTTCGGCGCCTACCCGTACGGCGAGCTGGACGCGGTGATCGACAACAACTTCTGGTTCGGCGGCATGGAGTACCCCGGGTTCGTCCTCGACCTGGTCAGCACCACCGCGCTCACCCACGAGATCGGCCACCAGTGGTTCTACGGCATCGTCGGCGACGACGAGTACAACAGCCCCTGGCTGGATGAGGCGTTCACCGACTACGCCACCGACCTGGCACAGAACCTGACCGGCACGAACTGCTGGAACAGCGTCTCCTGGGCCTCGACGGCGGAGAAGATCACCAACTCGATGGCCTACTGGGACGCCCATTCGTCCCGGTACTCCACC
This sequence comes from Streptomyces sp. So13.3, assembly GCF_005860785.2. Lineage (NCBI taxonomy): Bacteria > Bacillati > Actinomycetota > Actinomycetes > Kitasatosporales > Streptomycetaceae > Streptomyces > Streptomyces sp. So13.3. Next base: position 732,563 of record NZ_CP048835.1, read on the forward strand.
GTCGTCTACGGCTACGGCAAGTGCGCCCTGCACGACCTGCGGCGCACCCTCGGCGACAGCGTCATGAGCAAGCTCCTCAAGGACTACGCCACGTCGCACTGGTACGGCGTCTCGACCACGGCCGAGTTCAAGGCGGCCGCCCAGGCGGCCACCGCCACGGACCTGACCTCGTTCTGGACCCAGCACCGCATCGACGGCTGACCTGACATCGGTTCGCCGCGGCGGGCGCCACCCAGGCGTCCCCGCGGCGACCCGGCCACCTCGACACCCACCTCACCGCACCGTGACAGCGGGATCACCGCCGTCCCGGGGCCGCTCCGGCCGCCTCGACGATCACCTCGGCGATACGCGCGGGCTGTTCCACCAGCGCCATGTGCCCCGCGTCCGGCACCGTGACCATCGTGATCCGGGGGCAGGCTCGCAGCCCCCGGAGCTCCTCGTCCGTGAGCCCGATGTCGTCGCGGTCACCTCGCACGACCCACGCCGACGCCCCTGAGTCGCACAGACGGGCCACCAGGGACCCGTGCCGGTCCAGGTACGCGAAATAGCTCCGCACGATCCGACGGCAGAATCCCGGATCGTTCCTGCCCATGGCGGCCGCCAATGCCTCCGCACGGTCCGGCGCGAACTCGCCTTTCATCGCCCTCGGCAGCAGCTTCACCATCGCGGCCCACAGCAGCGTCCGCACTCCCGGCACCCGGCCCAGCCGATCCATCATCCGGATGAACGTCGCCTCGTCGCCGCTGGAGAACGTCGGTGACAGCAGCACCACCGGCCCGGCGAACACCCCGGCCGCCACCATCTCGATGGCCACGTTCGCCCCCAGGCTGTGTCCGACCAGCACATCACAGCCGGCCTCGGCGGCGAACTCCCCCATCAGCCGCGCGTAGTTCTCCATCGTGAGGTCCTTCGGCGGCGGGGTGCGCCCGAACCCCGGCAGCGTCACCGCGACCATGCCGAGGCCGGCCTCCGCCATCCCGGGGTCCGCCATCACATCCGCGTAGAACTCCGTGGTGCACAACCCACCTGGGAGCAGGAGCAGCCGGTGCTCGGCCTCATCCGGGCCGGCCCTCCTGATGTCCCAACCCGCGTGCCCACTCTGCGTGCTCATGTGGCACAGCCTGAGGCCCCCGCCAGGGCCGGGCCATCATCTGCCCCGGACACGGCGTGTCGCCGGGACTCCGTTGAGGTCATCAGTTCGCGAGGCGAGGAACTGATCAACTGACCAGCGGCTGACGCGCCCGGAGGCACACACCCGAACGTCGATTTGCCGAAGTGGCAACAACCCTCGCTTCGGCCGCGCCGTTCTCGGCATGCTGGTGACGCAATCTTCGCGCAGATGGGTGGGAGCGAGGAGTTCTACGTCTCCTACTTCCAGCAGGCCGGGCGCGCCGAAGCCGAGATCGAGCCCGACGTGCGCGGCTGGCTCACCGGCTTCTACGCCGCCATGTCCGCCGACACCATGCCCGCGCCCGACGCGCCGGACCCGCACTTCGTCCACCCCGGTGGGACGCTCCGAGACCGGTTTCCGGCCGGATCGCGGCCCGGCTGGCTCAGCGAGCGGGACCTCGACGTGTACGCGGGGGAATTCGAGCGGACCGGCATGACGGGAGCGCTCAACCGCTACCGGAACATGGACCGGGACTGGAAGGACCTCGCCTCCTTCGACGGCGCGCCCATCACCCAGCCGTCGCTGTTCGCCGGAGGCGGCCTGGACGCCTCCACCACCTGGATGAGCGAGGCGATCAAGGCGTATCCCACCACGCTGCCCGGCCTGCTCTCCTCGCACATCCTCGACGACTGCGGCCACTGGATCCAGCAGGAGCGCCCCGCCGAGATCAACCGGCTCCTGACCGACTGGCTCGCCGCCCTCCCCGTCTGAAGCCCCCGGGGCGTGACGAAACAGGCTGACCGGACCGATCAGGAATCGAGAAGCGCCGGTCAACGAGGCCACCTAGTGTGCCGGTCAAGGGCGATGCCGGGGCTTCCCGTCCGTCCCCCTTGCCCGGCACATCCCGGGTCACTGTGACCCACGGCTTCAGGAGCGACGATGACCGACTCTTCCACTCAGGGAATCAAGACCGTGCTGCACCCCGTGTCCGACCTGGCGAAGGCCAAGGCGGTCTACGCCGCGCTGCTCGGTGTGGAGCCGACCTCCGACGCGCCCTACTACGTCGGCTTCGAGGCGGCGGGCCAGCACATCGGTCTCGTGCCGGGCGGCGGGCCGCAGGCCGCGACCGCACCGGTGTCCTACTGGCACGTGCAGGACATCGAGGCGAAGCTGGCCGAGGTGACCGCCGCGGGTGCCACCGTGAAGGAGGCCGCGCACGACGTCGGTGGCGGCCGCCTCGTGGCCACCTTCACCGACCCCGACGGCAACGTCCTCGGGCTGCTCCAGGACAGCTGAGTTCCGGCTCCACGAGCCACGGGGGCGTGGATACTTGGGTACTTGCGCCCCCGGCCGGGCTGGTCGGATCGAGCCAGGCGACGCCGACGGAGACCGCGAGAGCGGCCCGCCTCACAGATGGAGACACGAACAGCATGGCCAAGAGGACGGACAAGCAGTCGCCTGCGCCGCACGTCGCCGACAGCCACGACCTGATCCGCGTGCACGGTGCGCGCGTGAACAACCTCAAGGACGTCAGCATCGAGATCCCGAAGCGCCGGCTGACGGTGTTCACCGGTGTCTCCGGCTCGGGCAAGAGCTCGCTGGTGTTCAACACGATCGCCGCGGAGTCGCAGCGGCTGATCAACGAGACCTACAGCGCCTTCGTGCAGGGCTTCATGCCGACGCTGGCACGGCCGGAGGTCGACGTCCTCGACGGGCTGACCACAGCGATCATCGTCGACCAGCAGCGGATGGGGGCCGACCCCCGTTCCACCGTCGGCACCGCCACCGACGCCAACGCGATGCTGCGCATCCTCTTCAGCCGGCTCGGGAAGCCGCACATCGGCCCGCCCAGCGCGTACGCCTTCAACGTCCCCTCGGTCCGGGCCAGCGGTGCCATCACCGTCGAGCGCGGTGCCAAGAAGGCCGTGAAGGCAACCTTCAACCGCACCGGCGGCATGTGTACCCGCTGCGAGGGCCGGGGCAGCGTCTCCGACATCGACCTGACCCAGCTCTACGACGACTCCAAGTCGATCGCCGAGGGCGCGTTCACCATCCCCGGCTGGAAGTCCGACAGCTTCTGGACCGTGCGGGTCTATGCCGAGTCGGGCCTCCTCGACCCGAACAAGCCGATCCGCAAGTTCACCAAGAAGGAGATGCAGGACTTCCTCTACCGGGAGCCGACCAAGGTGAAGGTCGAGGGCGTCAACCTCACCTACGAGGGGCTGATCCCCAAGATCCAGAAGTCGTTCCTGTCCAAGGACAAGGAAGCGCTGCAACCGCACATCCGGGCGTTCGTGGACCGGGCGGTCACGTTCACCGTCTGCCCCGAGTGCGACGGCACCCGGCTGAGCGAAGGGGCCCGGTCGTCGAAGATCAAGCGGATCAGCATCGCCGACGCCTGCGCGATGCAGATCAGCGACCTGGCCGAATGGGTCCGCGGCCTCAAGGAGCCGTCGGTGGCGCCGCTGCTCACCGCGCTGGGGCAGACCCTCGACTCGTTCGTGGAGATCGGCCTCGGCTATCTCGCGCTCGACCGGCCGGCGGGCACCCTGTCGGGCGGCGAGGCGCAGCGCGTCAAGATGATCCGCCACCTCGGCTCCTCGCTCACCGACACCACGTACGTCTTCGACGAGCCCACCGCGGGCCTGCACCCCCATGACATCCAGCGGATGAACGACCTGCTGCTGCGGCTGCGGGACAAGGGCAACACGGTGCTCGTCGTGGAGCACAAGCCGGAGACGATCGTGGTCGCCGACCACGTCGTCGACCTCGGCCCCGGCGCCGGTACGGCGGGCGGCACCGTCTGCTTCGAGGGCACCGTCGAGGGGCTGCGCACCAGCGGCACCATCACCGGCCGGCATTTCGACGACCGGTCCGCCCTCCGGGAGTCGGTGCGGAAGCCCACCGGCACGCTGGAGATCCGCGGCGCGACGGCGAACAACCTGCGGAAGGTCGACGTCGACATCCCGCTCGGGGTGCTGGTCGTCGTCACCGGCGTCGCCGGCTCCGGCAAGAGCTCGCTCGTGCACGGGTCGATCCCGGCCGGTGAGGGTGTGGTGGCGATCGGCCAGGGCGCGATCCGCGGCTCGCGACGCAGCAATCCGGCGACGTACACCGGGCTGCTCGACCCGATCCGCTCGGCGTTCGCCAAGGCCAACGGCGTGAAGCCGGCCCTGTTCAGCGCCAACTCCGAGGGCGCCTGCCCCGGCTGCAACGGTGCCGGTGTCATCTACACCGACCTGGCGATGATGGCCGGTGTCGCCACCACCTGTGAGGAGTGCGAGGGCAAGCGGTACCAGGCGTCGGTGCTCGAGTACCACCTCGGCGGCCGCGACATCAGCGAGGTGCTGGCGATGCCGGTGACCGAGGCCGAGGAGTTCTTCGGCTCCGGCGAGGCGCACACCCCCGCCGCGCACCGGATCCTCGACCGGCTCTCCGATGTCGGGCTGGGCTATCTCAGCCTGGGGCAGCCGCTCACCACGCTGTCCGGCGGCGAGCGGCAGCGGCTCAAGCTGGCCACCCACATGGCGGAGAAGGGTGGTGTCTACGTCCTCGACGAGCCGACCACCGGCCTGCACCTCGCCGACGTGGAGCAGCTGCTCGGCCTGCTCGACCGTCTCGTCGACTCCGGTAAGTCGGTCATCGTCGTCGAGCACCACCAGGCGGTCATGGCGCACGCCGACTGGATCGTCGACCTCGGCCCGGGCGCCGGGCACGACGGCGGCCGGATCGTCTTCGAGGGCACACCGGCCGACCTCGTGGCCGCCCGCTCCACCCTCACCGGCGAGCACCTCGCGGCGTACATCGGGGCCTGACCGGGGCCCTCGCGGACACGTGGTCTGTGGCACGATCGTTCATGTGACCAGCAGACCCACCGCGGCGCAGCGGCTGCGCGACCTCGCGCTGCTGCGCCGCGTCCGTGACCGGATCGACCGCGAGTACGCGCAGCCGCTGGACGTCCTGGCGCTCGCCCGCGGCGTGAACCTGTCGGCCGGGCACCTCAGCCGCGAGTTCCGGCTCGCCTACGGCGAGTCTCCCTACTCCTATCTGATGACGCGGCGTATCGAGCGGGCGATGGCGCTGCTGCGGCGGGGCGACCTCAGTGTCACCGAGGTCTGTTTCGCGGTCGGCTGCTCGTCGCTGGGCACCTTCAGCACGCGGTTCACCGAGTTGGTCGGTGTGCCGCCCAGCACCTACCGGCGCGATGCGGCGCGCGCGACGGCGGGGATGCCGTCGTGCGTGGTGAAGCAGGTGACCCGGCCCATCCGGAATCGGGAAGCGGGCTCCGCGGACCGCAGCTAGCGTGACTGCCATGGACATCACGATTCACTCGAGCTTCCTCCCGCACGACGACCCGGACGCGTCCCTGGCGTTCTATCGCGACCTCCTCGGCTTCGAGGTCCGCAACGATGTCGGATACTCCGGGATGCGCTGGATCACGGTCGGCCCGGTCGGCCAGCCCGGTACGTCCATCGTGCTGCACCCACCGGCCGCCGACCCGGGCATCACCGACGACGAGCGCCGCACCATCACCGAGATGATGGCCAAGGGCACCTACGCCATCATCACGCTGGCCACCCCCGACCTCGACGCCACCTTCGAGCGGCTGCAGGCCGGCGCCGAGATCATCCAGGAGCCCACCGAGCAGCCGTACGGCGTGCGCGACTGCGCGATCCGCGATCCTGCGGGCAACCTGATCCGCATCAACGAGATCCGCTGAGCCGTCCGGCCATCTCCGCCATGACACGGCCCGCAGAGGAAGCGGACAGGTCCTAGTCGAGCCGGGAGACCTGGTAGTGGCTGATGAGCCAGCCCTCCTCCGAGCGCTTCACCAGGACACCGAGGTTGACGCTGATGGTGGCCCGGTCGGTGAACGCGAAGTCGACACTCAGGTAACCGAGGACGAGGTCGTCGGCGGGGTGTCTGCTCTCAAGAATCCGGTAGGCGGCCGTCATCCCGATGGGCTGGGACTCGTAGTAGTCGGCGATGCCCGGCCTTCCGACGCTGTAGGGGTGCAGCCCCTGGAAGATCGCGTCGTCGGTGAACTGGGCGGCGACCTGCTGCGGTTCGTGCCGGTCGACGGCGTCCTTCCACCGGTCGAGGACGCCGCGCAGGATCGCTTCACTCTCTGTCGTGCTGTTCATCAGGGCTCTCCTCTCGAGGGAAGCGAGTCAGTGGCCGGCGCTGACGCCGCCGTCGACGTGGAGGATCTCGCCGGTGACGAACGGGGCGTTCTCCAAGTAGATCACCGCGTCGACGATGTCGCCCGGCTCGCCCAGCCGGCCGACCGGCTGCAGCGCGGCGAGGCCCGCATAGGACTCCTCCGGGTGCATGGAGGTCCTGATGGTGCCCGGTGAGACGGCGTTGGCACGGATGTTGCGCGTCGCGTACTCGATGGCGAGGGACTTGGTGGCGGACTGCAGGCCGCCCTTGGTCAGCGAGGCGAGCACGGAAGGCACGTTGGCGTCGGCGTTGTCGACCAGGCTGGTGGTGATGTTGACGATGTGGCCGCTTCCCTGGACGAGCATGTGCTCGACGGCCAGCTGGGTGATGCGGAAGAAGCCGACGAGGTTCACACCGGTCACGGCGGCGTAGTCCTCCTGGGTGTATTCGGTGAAGGGCTTGGCCGTGAACAGCCCGGCGTTGTTGACGAGGGTGTCGATGCGGCCGAACCGCTCGACACCGGCGGCGATGACGCGTTCTGCGGTGGCGGTGTCGGCGATGTCGCCCTGGACGCTCAAAATGCCAGCGTCGGTGGAGGGAGCGATCGTGCGCGAGGTGGCGACGACGGCGTAGCCGAGCTTGCGGTAGGCGTCGACGAGTCCGGCACCGATGCCCTGCGAGGCGCCGGTGATGACTGCGACCTTCTGGTCGTGCGTGCTCATGATGACCTTCTCCGCGATGAGGTGGGATTCCTCGACCCGATCGTACTAGCCGACCGGTCGACTATTTGGAGCGTAGGTGGGTCGGCGAGAAGGAGTCAAAGGTCCACGCGGCCCAGGCCAGGACCGGTTTTCTCCCTCCTGATAGGCGCAGCCTTCCAGCGCATGTCAGGAGGGACAGCTCCCGCGAAGCCGAGGCGCTCAGAGGCGCGACTAGGGCGTGTTGCGAAAGTCCCGCCTGGCCCACGGGGCGAACGGCGCTACTTTCGAAACACGCCCTGGTGCCGGTGCGGGTCTCCCTCGGGCAGCCAGGCGTCCTCGGTGCGGATGCCGAGGTCGCCCACGCCGTCGCAGAGGGCGTCGATGAGGGCGAGAACCGCGGGGCGGTCCTCGCGCTCGCGCCGGACCAGGGACCATGTCCAGTAGATCTCCGGGGTGACGACCGGGCGTTGGACCAGGTCGGGCGGCAGCGCGGTGGTCTGGCCCTTGGGGCAGTTGATGACCGGACGGCCGCTGCGGCGGACGTGGTCGAAGAACGCGGGCCCGGTGATGCCGCCGTCGGAGATGCGCACCGCACGGGCCCCGGTGTCCCGGGCCAGTAGCTCGGCATAGATGTTCCAGGACCACCAGGCGGTCATGTCGTCGTCGAGGAGGACGACGGTGTCACGGGCGTCCACGGTGCTCGTGTCGTCACCGGTTGCGACGGCGTAGAGCCGGTCGGCGCCGATGAGCCGGGCGCTCAGGCCACGTTGTTCGAGGTCATCGGTTCGCACCCAGCACACCGCGAGATCCAGACTGCCGTCGGCGACCCGGGCGGCCTGGGTGTGCGACGGCGCGATCCACGCGTCGATGTGGAGCTGGGCCACCGCGGCGGCACGGCCGGTCAGATCGGGCGGGAGCCAGTTGACGTAGCCGAGCCGTACCGGTTCGGAGCCGGACAGCTGACCTGCGCGCCGCTGGAGGTCCGTGGCGCGCGTTCCAGCAGGGCGCGGGTGTGCGGGAGCAGGGCCGAACCGGCCGGGGTGAGGGACACCGAGCGGCGGTCGCGGTCGAACAGCCGCACCCCCAGGTCCCGTTCGAGGGTCTTGATCTGCTGCGACAGGGAGGGGCCGGCGATCAGCAGACGCTCGGCGGCCCGGCCGAAGTTCAGCTCCTCGGCGACCGCTAGGAAGTACCGCAATTGGCGCAGCTCCATGCCCGTCATGCTACGCCGGTGGGAGTCCAGGCCTCCCAGCAGGGAGGCCGCCGGTTATGGCGGTGCCCTGGTGGCTGACGGAGGACATGGACATGGACATGCGAAAGTTCCTCGTCGAGATCACCACCACCATCCCCGAGGGCACCGGTCAGGACGAGGTCGACCGGCGGCGCGCCGCCGAGGCCGTTCGCGCCCGGGAACTGGCCGCCACCGGCAACCTGGCGCGGCTGTGGCGCCCGGTCGGCGAGCTGCGCAGCGTCGGGATCTGGCGGGCCGCCGACGAGGACGAGCTCCACGAGAAGGTGCTCGGCACTCTGCCCCTGCGCCCGTGGATGACTCTCACCGTCACCGCGCTCGAGCCTCACCCCAACGACCCGGGCCGGACAGACGCCACACGGTGACGGGCCTGGCTCGGGCGCCGCCGCATTGCGCAGCGGTTTCCCCGCACGACCCGGTGCTGGTACGACATGCCGCCCCCGTAAGACTTTCGCAACGGTGAAACCGGCGCGGACCCGGGCAGACTCGGTGGGTGAGGGAGCGCAGCAGCGGCCGGCGGGCCGTTCTCGCCCCTGATGCCAGGCCGGCCCTCCGGCGACGTACCGCCAGCGAAGCCACCGATGCTTCTGATGTGGAGCCCGTCATGACCACTCCGCGGGACCTGTTGATCATCACCATGGACGTCACGTCCAGCCGTCCCGTCGAGCAGGGCGAACTTTCGCTGGCGCTCGCGGGAGCCGAGCTGATCGACCTTGTCGACGCCGAGGTCATCGCCTTGGACGGGGAGCGCATCCTGCCCGGCCCGCAGCGGACCTTGGACGATCGCCTGTTGGACGATGCGGCCTCGTCGCTCACCCTTCAGGAGCCGTACGAGACCGTCGAGGACTGGCTGTGGCGCCGGGGCCGTGGCCTCGCCACGACCTACCGCGCTGTCCTGGAGGCCGAAGGCGATGTCGCCCGGCCGCGCCATCACTGGATTCCCCTCAGAACCGGCCCGGCGGCACTGACCGACTCACCCGCCCGTCGCCACGCGGCCGAGCGCTGGACGTCGGGCGAGCCCGTCCTCGCCGGCCTCGCGGCGGCCGTGGGCATCCAGGACAAGCCGACCGAGGAGATCGCCGACCTCACCGACGACGCGGTCGTGACGGTGCTGGCCGCCGTCCACGGCGCGGCGACGGAGCTGGAAGGCGTACGGCAACGGCGGCGCGTCGAAGAGGCGGCCTTCGACAACATCTGGCGCGGCCAGTGACGGCGTCACGGGCGGACAGCGAGCCACGCCCCGACCCCCGCCCCGGCACCTCCGGCCGCGGGCATCAGATGCCGGCCATGGACTCCTGCGGCGCACGGGCGCCGAGCAGGGCCAGGCAGTTCGCCCACAGGGGGCCGAGCCGGTGGGTGTTGTTGTAGAGCTTGGCGAACAGCACCTGCCCCTCGAGCTGGGCGACCACCGACCGTGCGGCTTCCCGGGTGTCGATCACGGTGACCTCCTTGCGCTCGAGAGCCTCGGCGATGACCGAGGCGACCATCCCGACCTGAGCGTCGAAGATCTCCTGCAGTCGCGCGCGGATGGCCTCGGTCTGGTTGCTCATCTCCAGCGTGAGATTGCCGAACAGGCAGCCTGAGACGGTGCCGCAGCTCTGCTGCCCGGCGAGCTGGCCGGCCTCCGTCTCCTCGAAGAGCCGGCGCAGCCGTTGCAGTGGTTCTGCGGCGCTGTTCAGGATGCGCGTCCAGGTCGCCTGCCGGCTCGCCCAGTGCTCGTCGAGCACGGCCAGGGCGAGCGCTTCCTTGGATTCGAAGAAGTAGTAGAAACTGCCCTTGGGCACGCCGGCCGTCTTGCAGATCTCGGCCACGCCCAAGGCCGAGTAGCCGCGCAGCTCGATGAGCGATTGTGCGGCACCGAGGATCTTCTCCCTGGCGTCGCTGGTCCGTCCCATACAGCGAGTGTACGACCGGTCGACTATCTCTTACTAGACCGGTCGGCGATGCCGGGCTCGTCCGCGCGCAGCGCTCTGACAGCCGCCTCCACCTGCCGCAACGGCTCGGGGCCGACCGCCTGCAGCACCACCGTGTCGGCTCCCGCCGCCCACGCACCCGGGCGGCGGCCCCGGCGGCAGGGCCGGTCGCGGCGAACACCTGCTCGACCGGACGGCCCAGCCACTCGGCGTGACCCGCCAGTGCCGGGCCGACCGTGGCCTGAAGCAGTGCCGGATCGCCCTCGACGCGGAGGAACGCGAACACGGTCAGACTCTGCTGGGCATCGGTCTGCCTCCCTTTCTCCATGTGCCCGAGTGCGGCCACCAGGTCGGCGGGACCATGCCCTTCCGCGATGATCGCGCCGTCCGCGACCCGCCCCGCGAGCTCCAGCGAACGTGGCCGGACCACCCCTGCCACCACCGGCGGCACCACCGCGGGCGGATGCACCAGCCGCGCCGCGTCCAGCCGGACCTCCCGGCCGCCGACGCTCACCTCCTCGCCGCGCAGCAGTCCGCGCACGGCCGTCGCCGTCTCCTCCAGCAGCGCCAGCGGGCTGCGCGGTGCGACCCCGACCTTCACCATCCACTCGCGCACCCCATGGCCGACCCCCGCCGTGAAATGATCGGATGGAGCTAGTCTCCGATGAACCACAGATAGCTGCCCGGCGTTGCCGCACACACCGCGAGCAGCTCCGCGAGGTCCTGCAGAGCAGCCCTCTGAGGCCCGTCTGCGCACTCCTGCAACAGGACGGCGACTTCCCGGAGCGCGACCTCCGCCTCCTGCTCGTTGAACAGCGTGTCGCCGTAGGGGTCCACCCAGGCCAGCTTGCCCGGACCAGTCGGGTCGTACGGGCCCAGCGCCCGCGCCAACGCTTCGCCGTGCTCGTGGGACCGTCGAAGAACAGTGGTCCTGGACGACTTGCCCCCCGGAGGCCGCCCGGAGTGCAGTTGCAACTCGATCCCCATGATCGCCCCCTGAAGGTCGTACAACGGCGCCTGTCGGGCAACCTCTGGTCCACCGCCGGAGTCCGGACGACGGCCAGGGTACCGCTGACCCCGTCGCCAACTGCCCGTTGTCACGCTGGTGACGACAGGCGGTTCCGGCGAATCCCAGCTCCATCAGCTCTCCGCGAGCAGGATCACCCAGTCGTCCGGCGTGAAGCGCACGCGTTGTCGCTTGTCGGGGTTGATCCGGACCCCGTACGTCGGACCCGTCGCGGCCTGCGCGCGCAACCGGTCGTGGACCGCGGCGACCACGATGGCGTCGCCGGTTCCGGGTGTGAGCGCGTTGAGGGCGAGAAGGGTGGGTGCTGCGGGACACGAGGTTGTCGAACCGGTACTGCAGGCGCCGCCACGGCGACGCTGTGTACTGCACCACGCACCCCCTGCAGGAGACAGCGCCACTGTCCGCCGACGACCCGCCGTCGTGCAGGTCACGTTGGAGAAGTCCGGCCGTTGGACTGCCCGAAGGCCGTCCCCCTCACCCGGAGGTATGAACCGGGTGCCCAAGGGGTGTGAACGGGCATCCGAGTACCGCCGGCCGGCTCGTCGACCAGTGTCTCCGGATCCGCCGGGAACGACAGCCCAACGTTTAAGCGGGGAAAGCGGGGTATCCGGTCAACAGGGGCAACGCGGCGGCCGGCAAGGGCGGCTGCGGCCCATCGTTCGTCACAGGGAAGAGGAATCTCGCATGTACATAGGTCTCGGTACCGTCGTGCTTATCGTGATCGTCGTCGCTGTCGTGATGTTCCTGCGGCGCGGCTGATCCCACCACACCGGGCGTGTACGTGCGCGCCCGCGGAGTACGCTCCGCGGGCCGTCCGGCCGTCCGACTCACCCCGGATCCGGCAGGCCGGCCGGTGCCGGCTGCTAGAATGACCGTGTTGGCCTTCGGCGGCGCCCAGTGCGCGCGCCCGGAGGCTTTTTTCATGCCTTCTGACACCTCCGCGCCCACGGCGCCTGCCACCACCAGCTATCTCGCACTGCTCCGCAACGGCGAGTTCGCCGGCCTCTACGTCAGCTTCACCTTGTCGGTCGCCGCGAGCACCGTGTCGGGCTTCGCGCTCGGCACCCTGGTCGACCAGCAAACCCGCTCCCCGTTCCTGACCGCCGTCAGCATGTACGGCGCCACCTTCGCGACCGTGTTCGGTGCGCTGACGCTGATGTCGGTCGCGGACGGCCGCCGACCCCGCCGGACCCTCGTCGCGCTCCAGTGCCTCTCCCTCCTGGGTGTTGCCTCGCAGGCCGTACCGGGGCTGCCACTGGCCGCCCGGTTCGCCCTGCTCCTGGTGCTCGGGTTCTTCCAGTCCCTCGGGACCGGCACGCGGATGGGGCTGCTCGCCGAGGTCGTGCCGACCTCCGCCTACGCGCCGGCCCGTTCCCTGATGAACATCACCTCGGGTGGCATGGCCGTCCTCGGCTACGCCCTGGGCGCCGTCCTTGTGCGATACCTGAGCCCGCAAGGGGTCTTCGCGGTCGCCGCGGTCCTGACCGGACTCGGTCTGGCCGTGGTGGCGACGACCGTCCGGGAACACTCGATCCGGCTGACCCGCCGCCCCGGACTGCGCCAGACCTGGACGACCAACGCCGCGCTCTTCTCCCGCCCCGGGCGGCGGGCGCTGCTGGTGAACCTGTGGGTTCCCAACGGCCTGATCGTCGGCTGCGAGGCCCTGTTCATCTCCTACGACCCGGACCACGCCGGCACCCTCCTGGCCGCCGGATCGGCCGGCATGCTCCTCGGGGACCTGACCGTCGGACGCCTCCTCACCGCCGGGCAGCGACGCCGATACGCCTTCCCCCTGCGACTGCTGCTCGCCGTCCCCTACCTGCTGTTCGCGATCGACCCGCCCGTTCTGGTCGCGGCAGCGGCGGTGTTCCTCGCCGGCACAGGATTCGCCGCCACTCTGCCCCTGCAGGAACAGCTGCTCGCGCTGACCCCTGATCCCGTCCGCGGCCAGGTCCAGGGCGTTGAATCCGCCGGGCGGATGACGTGGCAGGGCATCGGTGCGGCGATCGCCGGTGGCGTCGCCCAGCACCTCGCCGCCGGCCCCACGATCGCCGCCATCGCCGCGGTCTCCGTTGTCGTCACCGTTGTCTCCCGGCCGTTCATGGTTGGTGACCGCAGTCGCGGCCGCAAGCACGGCGAGGCGTCGTGCGAGCCGCGTCCCTCGAACGGCTGAGCGGACGCAAGCCGGGCCCTGGGCCCGGTCGGCCCTCCCGTGCTGCGGAGAAGCCTCCGGAGAGGAAGGATGGAGGTCCCGCCGCCAGGAGACGTCATGGGACGCACCACCATCCGACGATCCGGGCTCCGTGCGCCCGGGCCACCTCCCCCGCCCGAACCGGGGCTCGCGGGCCCGGTTCCCCGGGGGCCGGGAGCGCCATGAGTTCTCCCCGGAGCGGCGTGGACGTCGTCACCGAGGCCCTGGCGGAGCTGCACGGCCGCTACGGGTCCCTGTCCGACGGCCGGGTCGCCGACTACATCCCGCAGCTGGCCTTCGCGGACCGTGACTGTTTCGGGCTGGCGCTGATGAGCATGGAAGGCCACGGCTACCGCGCCGGACGGTGCGGCGTGTCGTTCACGCTCCAGTCCTTGACGAAGCCCTTCGTCCTCGCCCTCGCGCTGGCAGAGCTGGGTCCCGACGATGTGGGGCGCAGTGTCGGAGCCGAGCCCAGTGGTGAGGCGTTCAACGCCATCAGCCTCGACGCGGTGACGGGCCGGCCCGCGAACCCGATGATCAATGCCGGTGCCATCGCGGTCACGGCCCTGGTCCCGGCCACCGGCCCCGCCGAGCGGTTCTCGCGGATCCTGGAGTGTCTCGGACGGTTCGCCGGCCGCACCCTGTACGTGGACGAGGACGTCTACCGTTCCGAGGTCGAGACGGGTCACCGCAATCGGGCGCTGGCGTATCTGATGCGCGGTACCGGCGTGCTGCGGGGTGATCCGGTCCAGGCGGTCGACACCTACTTCCGGCAGTGCTCGGTCCGGGCCACGGTGACCGACCTGGCGGTGATGGGAGCCACGCTGGCCAACGGGGGCACGAACCCGGTGACGGGAGAGCGTGTCGTTCCCGAGCCGGTGGCCCTTCAGGTGTTGTCGGTGATGGCCATGTGCGGGATGTACGACGCCGCCGGGAGTTGGATGCTGCACGTGGGACTACCGGCCAAGAGCGGAGTCTCCGGAGGGCTGGTCGCCGTCAGTCCGGCCCGCTTCGGGATCGCCCTCCACAGCCCGCCGCTGGATGCTGCCGGCAATCCCGTCCGGGGCGTCGCGGCGCTCCGGGAGCTGTCCGAGCGCTTCGGGCTCCACCTGATGCACAACGCCGCGCCGGGCGCCCCGACCGTGATGCTCTCGACGACCACGAGCGGCGGGCGGATCGCCCTGATCGCGGCTCAGGGCAAGCTGGACTTCACCGCGGCCGAGCGGGTGCTGTTCGCCCTGGAGCAGCGGAGGGTGGGCGCGCCGGGCGGGGTCGTCCTCGACCTCGAACGCGTCACCGGCATGGACACCACGGCCAAGGCGATGCTGGAGCGCGCGCTGACACTGCTCATCGAGGGCGGGCACGATGTGACCGTGGTCGGGGACCTACCCTTCAGGGCCCGGGGTACCTGGAGGCGGTCGACGGACCGCGCACAGGCCCTCGCGGACGCCGAGCACGCACTGACCGCTGCCCACGACCCGAACCCGGACCCCGGCCGGCACACCGGCTAGTACGCCGGCACATGCACGGACACCCGCACCGGGCTCTGCCGCCCACGGACACCCGCAAGGAAGAGGCCGATGACGACAACGGCTCACGCGACCGTGCAGCACGAGGACCAGCGGGTACGCGTCACCCGCTGGGACTTCGAGCCGGGCACCCGCACCGGGCACCACGTCCACGCGTACGACTACGTCGTCGTCCCGGTGGTCGACGGCCGGATCAGCGCGCTGTCACCCGACGGATCGGCGATCGAGTCACAGCTGCGGGCGGGAGAGTCGTACGCCCGCCCCGCCGGCACCGAGCACGATGTCGTCAACGCCGGCGGCGCATGGCTGGCCTTCGTCGAGATCGAACTCAAGGACCCCGCCCGGCCCACTCCGCCGCCGGCGCCCTGACTTCTGCCGAGCGGCGTGCCTCGGTCGTCCGGCGGCGGGGGTGTGCGGGGGTGAGGAACTGACGGTCAGCGCAATGGGGCGAGAGAGCGGGCGAGGTCCAGCCAGCGCTCCAATGTCCCGGCGGCCGCGCCGGAGTCGATCGCCTGGCGGGCCTCCTGCAAACCGGCGGCGAACGCGTCGTGCAGGCCGAGTTCTGTCATGTTCCGGTGGGCGGCCAGAGCTCCGGCGGCGTTGGCCAGTACGGCGTCGCGGACCGGTCCGGTCCCACCGTTGATGACCCGGTGGACCGCGAGCGCATTGTACGCGGCGTCGCCGCCGCGCAGTGCGTCCTGCCCGCTGCGGGCAAGTCCGAAGTCCGCGGTGTCCAGACGCTCTTGGCGGACACGGTGTGCGCGCCGTCTCCGCCCGTACCGACGATGTCCACGACGTCGGAGCCGTCCACCGGAATCGGGATGACGCGCTCCATCAGGGCGTCGACCAGTCCGTGGACCTCCTCGGCGCACTCGCCCTTCGCGCGCAGGGCAACCAGGAAGCCGGCGAGCTGCGCCGGCTCTGCGGCATCGTCCATCACCTGTCGCATGGCCCAGCGGGTGTCGTCCGCGCTCAGGTTCTCGCCGCGCAGGAGTACGGCCAGCATCTGCCGCCAGGAGCGGTCGGGGTCGGTCACGGGGCTCCCCTTGATACGGGCGCGGCCGGGAGCGTCGGTCCGCGCGTTGTCCCCCGGCACACTGGCTCTGACGTCCTCGGTGGGTTCATTCGGCCCGTCGTGGCCATGGCCTGCCGTGGCCCGCGATCTCAGACCACCTCACAGGCTCGGTCGAAGTCGGCCGACGCGGTCGTAGCGAGGTCGGACGTAGCGGGCCACGCCTGGGACGAGCAGTCGACGACCCGGTCGGGGCGGGTCACGGTGTGCCCCAGGCGCGCCACGAGTTCGCTGCCCACCTTCGGCCGCGGGACGTCCTGCGGCACGAAGAGGACGGAGACCTGCAGGTGCGGCGGCTCCGCGAACCAGCGCCGCCTGCCCGCCCAGACGAAGGGCGAGAGGTGGTGATTGGCGGTGGCCAGACCGAGGCGGGCCACGTTCTTGGCCCGGGGCACCACACCGTGCAGGTCCTTCGGGGCTTCCAGGCCCACCCCGTGCGAGGTACCGCCCGTGACGACCACCAGACAGCCGTCGGAGGGCACCTTGCCCTGCAGGAAACCGAAGCGCTCTCCCTTCACGACCGGCCTGACCTCCAGGACCGACGCGCGGAATTGAGTGGCCTCCTGGTCGCCCAGCCACAGCTGGGTCCCGATGCGGGCGCGGATGCGCGTGTGGGGGAACTGCCTCTGCACCTGGTCGAGTTCCCCGGCCTCCAGATGGCTGACGAACATGGTGTGCAAGGGCAGGCCCGCGGCGCGGAGTTGCTCCATGCACGCCATGACCTCCCCGGCGGCGTCCGGGCCGCCGATCCGGTTCAGCGGCAGGTGGATGGCGAACCCCTCCAGAATGACGTCCTCGAGAGCGGACCGCAGCAGGTGCAGGTCGTGCACACTGACGCCCGGCGACTTCATGCTGCTCACCACCTCGACGACGACACGGGCTCCCCTCAGACCGCGCAGGCTCTCGACGCAGGACACCGACCTGATCACCCGCCCCGGCAGCGCGGGGGCCTGCTCACCGCGCCAGGACGGCGACAGGACCAGAACCCGTCCGCTGTAGACGTCCTTCATCCGGGTTGCCTCGTAGGTCGTACCGACGGCGATGACGTCCGCCTTCAGGCGCTTGGCCTCCTCGGCCAGCGCCTCGTGGCCGAAGCCGAATCCGTTGCCCCTGACGACCGGGACCATCCCGGGGAACTGCCGGGTCACCACATCCTGATGCGCCCTCCAGCGCACGGGGTCGACGTAGAGCGTGAGCGCCATGACCGGTGACCTCCCTCTCCCGACTGCGCGACGCGCAGCAGTGAAACTGTCGGCAAGTACGGGCACCGTCCGACGTCCGTTCAGAACCGGCCGGAATGCAGCGAGAAACGGCCCGCCGTGCCTGCGGTGGACTCCCCTGCCGCTACGAGGCGATGGGACGATCGGAGAGGTGGGCGAGCTCGGTGAAGAAGGCGCGGTAGAGGGGCTCGTCGGTGGTGGGGAGGTCGACGGTGATCAGCAGACGCCGGGAACTCGTCGTGCTGGCGTAGATCGGTTCGTCGAGCTGCTCGACATTGCCGAAATGCAGCCGGGTCACGCCGCCCTTGCGCGCCTCGGCACGCACCTTCACCCAGCTCAGCGGGGACCGGTACGACCCGATGATGTGATTGCGCCGGAACACCTCGAAGATGCCGTGGTCGACCCGCAGATGCACGTCACCGTGCTCGAAGACCCTTGATTCCATGTCAGCCCATCCGTCGGTCGGCGAGCGTGGCCACGTCGGTGAAGTACGTGCGGAACAACATCTCGTCGTCGGGCGGCACCTGGACCGCCGGCGAACTGGCGAACCTGAAGGCGAGCCGGTCGGTGCCGTAGAGCGCAGCGCTCGGATCGCGGACGACACCGAAGAGCAACTGACCGGGTTTCTCCGGCTTCTTGTAGTGGACCAGGGCCCCGAGCCAGCGCAGCGGAACCCGGAACGTGTGCTCGGCGGAGGCCAGGTTGAAGAGCTCGAACACCCCCCGGTCCACGCGCAGGTGCAAATCCCCGTAGTCGAACGTGAGCGGATCCATGCCGGAGAAGGTATCGCGGGGCCCTGCGGTTGCGCGCAGCGGACCGAACGGGCGTCTCCTGCCGGTGTGGCACGGCGCGGCACGGCGCGGCGCGGAGGCGGCCGCCTCGGCCTGGGCGCCGCTCCGGGTGCACCGGCCCTCTGGCCGGACGCCCACACGGGCTCGAATCTGCTGGACGCTGCCCACCGTCCCGGCCCTGCCACCAGAAGCTCTCTTCGGGCGGCAGGGCCGAGACCGGTGGGAATCCGGTCGTCCGGTCAGTACTGCTCGGTCTCCTGGAACCCGGTGTTCCCGTCCTCGTCGGCGCTGAAAGCGTCGGCGGCGGCGGTCGGGTCGAACCCGGGCGGGCTGTCCCTCAGGGTCAGACCCATACCGGCCAGCTTCATCTTGACCTCGACGATCGACTTCCCGCCGAAGTTGCGGATGTCGAGCAGGTCCGCCTCGGAACGCGCCGTGAGCTCGCCCACCGAGTGGACGCCCTCACGCTTGAGACAGTTGTACGAGCGGACGGTGAGATCCAGCTCCTCGATCGGCAGCGCCAGATCGGCGGCCAGGGCCGCAACCGTCGGGGACGGGCCCATGTCGATGCCCTCGGCATCGGCATTGAGCTCGCTGGCCAGGCCGAACAGCTCGACCAGGGTCTTGCCGGCCGACGCCAGGGCGTCACGCGGCAGCACCGCCTGCTTGGTCTCGATGTCGACGATCAGCTTGTCGAAGTCGGTGCGCTGCTCGACACGGGTCGCCTCCACCGTGCAGGTGGCCTTGAGCACCGGGCTGTAGATGGAGTCGACCGGGATACGGCCGATCTCCTGGCCCTGCTGCTTGTTCTGGACGGCGGAGACGTAGCCGCGACCACGCTCGACGGTCAGCTCCACCTCCAGCTTGCCCTGGGCGTTCAGGGTGGCCAGCACCAGGTCGGGATTGTGCACCGTGACACCGGCCGGAGGCGTGATGTCGGCGGCGGTCACGACACCCGGGCCCTGCTTGCGCAGGTACATCACCACCGGCTCGTCCTCCTCCGAGGACACCACGAGCTGCTTGATGTTCAGGACGATGTCGGTCACGTCCTCCTTGACGCCCGGCACGGTGGTGAACTCATGGAGAACGCCATCGATGCGGATACTGGTGACAGCGGCACCGGGGATCGACGACAACAGCGCCCGGCGCAGCGAGTTCCCCAGGGTGTAGCCGAATCCCGGCTCCAGCGGTTCGATGACGAACCGTGAACGCCACACCTCGACGACCTCTTC
This sequence comes from Streptomyces sp. So13.3, assembly GCF_005860785.2. Lineage (NCBI taxonomy): Bacteria > Bacillati > Actinomycetota > Actinomycetes > Kitasatosporales > Streptomycetaceae > Streptomyces > Streptomyces sp. So13.3. The sequence goes on from NZ_CP048835.1 coordinate 751,762, forward strand.
GGTCAACGACGGACGCTGAGCGATCAGCACAGGAAAAATCCTCCATACTCCGGCGCCCCGACGTGGCGCCACCACCCGTGACTTTACTGGCGTCAGCGCTCCGCCGAGCCGCGCCGTGCTGGCGTCGGCGGCTCCGGAAGGTTTATCCCTCTTCTTCCGGCTTCTTCCGGCCAGGCGCTCGGGACGGCCGCCAGGCTCCGGACCGGCCATGTAAGGGCCGCCAGGACTCGAATGTCGGTGCGATACGGCAGGGTGGTCGGGTGAGGCGGTCGGGGTCGAACCGCACGACGGGCTGAGGGAGGCCGCGGAACTCCGCGCGGCCGCGGCCGGCAACGCCGCCCGGTTCGTCGCGGGTGACGCGGTGGCGCTGCCGCTCGACGATGCCGGCACCGATGTGGTGTGGTGCGAGCGCGTCTTCCAGCACCTCACCGAGCCCGCGAAGGCGGTCGGGGAGATCGTCCGCGTCCTGCGGCCGGGCGGGCGCGTCGTCCTGCTCGACACGGACTGGGCGACCGCGCTCCTGCACCCCGGCGACCCCGAGGTCGTCGCCGCGCTGATGCGCCGCGCGCTGACGGCCTCCGCGAATCCGCACGCCGGACGGCAACTCGTCGGCCAACTGGCCACGGCGGGGCTGGAGATCACCGACGTCGGCTCCCAGGCACTGATCCAGAGCAACACCAAGGTCAACTGGCAGCTCATCCGCATGCTCGGCGAGTCCGCGCTGCGCGAGGAGCTGATCTCCGAGCAGCAGCGGGACGCGCTGTACGCCGATCTCACCGCAGCTGCCGATGAGGGCGCGCTGCACATGTCCGTGACCATGTTCGGAGTGGCCGCGAGGCTTCCGTCCTCGTGATCCGAACCCGGCGGGCCGACGGGCCCGCCGGTGATCCCGCCGGCCGCTCTCCGGATCAACGGCGCCATCAACCGTCGCTCCTGCCGGCCACCCCCGCTCCTACCGCGGCTCTTGCGAAGCCGCGCCTTTCCCTTGACCTTCCGCATTGCCAGCCCGGCCGCGCCGATGATCAGCGCGGTCGGCAACTGCGTAAGGATTCCCTGCACCACGTAGTTCATTTTCTGGCCGCGTGCAGGCAACCCTGTTGAGCCTCTCGGACGAGTCCAGCCAGGTGAATGAACGGCGCGCGGACTGCGGCAACGAGTGGGCCCGTACGGAGGAGTACCGGGCCATCGTCCTCGGCCGCCAACTCAGCGGTGAACGGGCGCACCGAGAAGCATTGGAGCGCCGGCTGCGGCAGTACGAAGGCGGCCGGTAACCACCTGGCGACCAATACGCCCGCCAGGCCCGCGTCCTCGTCAGGCGGCCGCCGGCCGGGCGTCGAGGACGTGCTCGGCGAGCCGTCGGGCGGAGGCCGCGGGATGCGTTGCGGGGCGGGTGACCCCCGCCGCCAGTGCGCCGTCGATGAGCAGCAGAAGCTCGCCGGCCGCAGCCACGGGCCGCGGGTGTCCGAGCGCGAGGAGCTCGTGCTCCAGGAGCTGCTGCACCCGCATGCGGTACGCACGAGTGATGGCGTGTCCCGGGTGGTCGGGGTCGGTCAGGGCGAGATCGGCGGCGAGATAGCGGCAGCCGCGGAAGTCGGGCCGGTCAATGGCGGCGGCGATGCCGTCGAAGACGCCCAGCAGACGGGTACGAGGGTCATCGCCCGCCGCCTCGATGGCCTGGTGGTAGGCGGCCTCGTCCTCGGCAGTGCTCCGCCGCAGGACCTCGGCGATCAGTCCGTCCTTGCCGCCGAAGTGCTCGTAGAGGGAGCGCCGGGCCACGTTCGCCTCCTTCAGCAGTGCGTCGACGCCCACGGCCATGCCTTGGCTGTAGGTCAGCCGCTGGGCGGCTTCCAGGAGGCGTTCGCGAGGTCCCGGTGCGGTGCGAGTCGTCATAAGTGCCAGCCTGCCACCCATTGACGAGTAGATCAACCGGTCTATATGGTCCGGGTAGATCAATCGTTCTACTTCTGAGGGGTTACGGCATGTCGTTCCGCACCACCGCCGAAGTCATCGACCGCCTCAACCACTCCTTCATCCACCACGACGGGTCCGTACTCGCCGACCTGATCGACGACCACTGCGTGATGGAGGCCAACCAGCCGGCCCCCGACGGCGCCCGCTACGAAGGCCGCGCCGCATGCCTGGAGTTCTGGCAGACCGTCGCCGAGGACCGCACCACCCAGTTCGAGCCCGAAGACGTCGTCATCGCCGGTGAACGGGCGACGATCCGCTGGCGCTACCGCTTCGGCGACGGACCGGCCGACTCCGTCCGCGGCGTCAACCTCATGCACGTACGGAACGGCCTGATCGTCGAGGCCCTCGGCTACAGCAAGACCACCGGCGACGTACCACTCGCCGTCGACGGGCTCGACGGGCCCGCCGCACTCGACCGACTCGCCGGCTGAGCCCCACCTGCCGACGACCGGGACCGACAGACCGAGACCGACAGCTGAGCTCCGCAAGCCACAGAACGAATGGATGGATGGAGAACACCATGCGCAGTTACCACGTGAACAGCGGGGCCGGCATAGAAGGCCTGTCGATCAAGGAGCACGCGGACCCGGTCCCCGGCACCGGACAGGTCCTGGTGGCCGTCAAGGCCGTCTCGCTGAGCAACCGCGAGCTGATGGTGTTGCGAGGCAACTACGTCCTACCGGTGAAACCGGACGTGATCCCGGTGTCGGACGGTGCCGGCGAAGTCGTGGCGCTCGGTCCGGGAGTACACGGAGTGAAGATCGGCGACCGCGTCGCGGCGACGCTCTTCCCGAGCTGGCAGGACGGCCCGTTCGGCCTTCAGCATCTGCCACAGCGCGGCGGCTCCCTCGACGGCATGCTCACCGAGCTCGCGCTGATCAGCGAGGACTCACTCGTCCCGGTCCCCGATCACCTCTCCTACCAGGAAGCGGCGGCACTCCCCTGTGTCGGGGTCACCGCCTGGAACGCGCTGACAGGTGACGGCATCGGCCTGCGGGCGGGCGAGACCCTGGTGACCCAGGGGTCGGGCGGCGTGTCGCTGTTCGCGCTCCAGTTCGCCAAGGCACTCGGAGCCCGCGTGATCGCGACGACGAGCAGCCCGGACAAGGCGCGGCGCCTCATCGAACTCGGCGCGGACGAGGTCATCGACTACCGGTCCACGCCCGACTGGGCCTCCAAGGTCGTGGAGCTGACCGGCGGCCGGGGCGCCGACCGCGTGGTCGACGTGGCGGGCCTGTTGGAGCAGTCGCTCAAGGCGGTGGCGGTGGCGGGTCACGTCGCCTGCGTGGGCTTCGTCTCCGGCACGGCACAACCCCTGGACCCCGGCGTACTGTTCGCCTCCGGCGCCGTCCTGCGGACCGTGGCCGTCGGCAGCCGCAACCAGTTCCTCGCGATGAACCGCGCACTGCAGGTCAACCGGATCCATCCGGTCATCGACCGGGAGTTCACCTTCGAGGAAGCCCCCGACGCCTACCGGTTCTACGCCTCGGGCAAGGCCTTCGGCAAGGTCGTCATCACTCTTTGAGACAACCCGCGACAACCTGACGCCAACCGCACTCACCTCCCGGCAACGGGAGGTGAGTGCGGTGCGTCCGCGTGTGCGTCCGGGTGCTCGAAATTCTTCTCATGAGGAGGTAGAACAAGGCCTCTTGGGGCAGGCGACGCACACAACACCGATCGAGGAGGCCCCCATGCCCATCACCTTCCGCAAGTCGTTCCGGATCTTCCCCGGCGTCCGCCTCAACGTGAACCGCAAGTCGCTCTCCCTGACCCTCGGTTCGAAGGGCGGCCATCGCACCTGGTCGACCACCGGCAGAAGGACCACGTCCACGGACCTCCCGGGTCCCTTCGGCTACCGCCACACCGACACGCGCGACTGAACCGGGCGGCGCGGCGGCGTTCGCCGGCGCGGTGACCACGCAGGGTCAGAGCTCGTGAGCTCGTTCGTGACGGGGTTCGTACAGCCCGACCTCGCCACCTCCGGGCAGTTGCAGAATGCTCATCAGACCCCAGCCCTGGTCGGTCACCGGCTGGATGAACGTGACGCCCTTCGCCGTCAGTTCCTCCACGCTGGCGGTGACGTCGTCGCACATCAGGAAGAGCTCGTGGCGCTCCGGGCCGTCGGTGGGGTGCACGGCGATTTCGGCGGGCGGCAGCTTGAAGATGAGCCATCCGCCGCCCGCATCCACGTGCGGATAACCCAGCACATCGCGGAAGAACACGCGATCGGCTTCGGCATCCCGGCTGTAGATCACCACATGAACACCATTGATCATGATCAGATCCTCACTTGGCGGCCTTCGCTGCCGCCTTCATTTCCTGCTTGTGTGCCCGTACTTTCGCCAGTGACTCCGGTCCGGTGATGTCGGCGGCGGACCGGTAGACCCCGGCGGGCCCGTACTTGCCCGCCGCCTCCCGCCACCCCTTCGGCCGTACGCCCAGCCGCTTGCCCAGCAGTGCCAGGAAGATCTGCGCTTTCTGCTCCCCGAAGCCGGGCAGCGCCTTCAGCCGCCCCAACAGCTCCGCGCCCGTATCCGCGCCCGTCCACACGGACGAGGCGTCCCCCTCGTAGTGCTCGACCAGGTACGCGCACAGCTGCCGGACCCGTTTCGCCATCGATCCCGGATAACGGTGCACGGCCGGCTTCTCCGACAGCAGCGCCGCGAAGGCGTCCGGGTCGTACGCGGCAATGGCATGCGCGTCCAGGTCATCGGCCCCCAGCCGCTGGGCGATGGTGTACGGCCCCGAGAAGGCCCACTCCATCGGCACCTGCTGGTCCAGCAGCATGCCGACCAGCGCCGCCAGCGGACTGCGGCCGAGCAGCTCGTCGGCCTCCGGCTGCTGGGCCAGCCGCATCGTGATCTCCATATCTCCAGCTTCGCCCCCACCCGGGCATTCCGCACGGTCGGCGCACCGGGCAAGCCCAGGGGCGGCGGCAGGCGGGGACTGTTTTCCCCCCGGGGCCGGCCGGTGTCAGGGCCGGCCGGCCCCGGAGTGCGGGCGCCGCACACCGTCGGGCGCGCCGGGTCCGGTGGTCGGTGTCAGTTCTTCGACAGCCGCAGGAAGCGGATTCCCGGCATCGGGAGCATGACGGTGACCGTGTCGGTCCCGTGCTCGGATGCGGTCAGTCCGGCCAATTTCTCGGTGGTCAGCTCGTCCGCGGCGCGCAGCGTCCGCCACTGGGCCTCGTCCGGCCATTCGCCGCCGCCGAGGCCGTCCCAGACCTTGCGGATTTTCGCGTGGTTCTCGTCCAGTCGGCGGGAATCGACGGTGTAGCGGGCGCCCGGCGTCAGTCCGGCAGACCCGCAGCATCCCTGCCCGCAGAACCGGCGGGATAAGGTTCCGGGCATGAGAAACACACGTTCAACAGGGCCGGCGGGCTTCAAGTAGCCCGCCAGGAGATACCTGGCGGTTGCTGCGAACGGAGCCCCGTGGCACGCACCGCCCACCACCACGTTCCCCTGCACCACAGCGGGAAGTCACCCGACTGCCGGCCTGAACACCCGTGGCGTTCCGTGGTTCTCCACGACCTCAGGTACAGCGCCCGCACCTTCAGCGATGCGACGCATGAGTCCAGAAGGCCCCACCCGCGCATGGTCCGGCGCACGGTGGAGGTCTACTCGTGGGCTCGAAGCTGTCGGGACCCTTCCGTCGCTCGGTGGTCCGCGGAGGAGGAACGCCGGGCACGACAGCGGCTGCGAGCCCAAGTAGGGACTCTCCTGGGACTGGTGAACTCCACCACCGGCGAACTCGCACTCGACGCCGCGGATGCGGTGGACATACCGCCGGCGCGTCACCGGCGCAGCTCTCTCTGGCTCGCATAGCCGGCAGTCCATGTGCCCTTTTCGGCCCGACCAGTTGGGTGCTCTCCCAGGAACACGCCTGGGAGAGGCCGGCGACGACCGGTTCGGGCCGGCCTCGGCCGAGTGGGCCGAGGGGGCTGGTGATCTGGTGGAGCTGGGTGAGCTGGGTTGATCAGTACGCGGAGTTCACGTTGTCGATCGAACCGTAGCGGTGCGCCGCGTAGTTGGCGGCGGCGGTGATGTTGGCGACCGGGTCGGTGAGGCGATTGGCGGTGCCGGCGACGTGGTAGGTGTCGAAGGTCGGCTGGATCACCTGGAGCAGGCCCTTGGACGGGATGCCGTTGATCGCGTTGATGTCCCAGTCGTTGACGGCGTTCGGGTTGCCGCTGGACTCGCGCATGATGTTGCGGTGCAGGCCGGAGTAGCTACCCGGGATGCCCTTGGACTTCATGATGGCCAGCGACTCGCGGATCCAACCGTCCAGGTTGTTCGAGTACTTCGGGGCAGACACGGCAACCGGCTTGCGCACGGTCGACCGGTTAGCGGCCGGCTTGGCCTTGTGCTGGGCGGCGGCGACCGGCTTGGCCTTCGCGGGTCCCTTGGTGAGGTCGCGCGAGGCGTCCTTCGCAGCGGCGGGCTTGCCGACGTAGGCCGGGTAGGAGCTGACAGCCGCTCCCTTGGTGAGCGCCTGGACCTTGGTGCCGGCCTGGCCGTCGGCGGAGACCTTCGCGACGTTGATGGCGGGGAGCGCGGAGGTGCTCTGGGTGGCGGTGCCGGCGAGGGCGAGGGCCGTGGTGCAGCCGGCGGCGGTGAGCGCGACAGCGGAGATCTTGAAGCGCTTGGAGGGGCGGAAGGTGCGCAGGGAGGAGAGCTGAGTGGGTGCGGGCATGCGGTATGAACCTCTTCCAGACGGGATCAGGGGACGGCCGGCCGTAGCGGCGGCGTGCGGAGCAGGTGGCGGGCCCGGTCTCGCTGATGTGTCGAGAGGGCGCTGCGCTCATGTTCGTGCTGCTCGAACCATGGTTAACGCGGCCCGCCGGCGATGGCAAAGACCTCGCTTACTACCCGTCTTAGTAAGCAGAGCCGAAAGGCACCCGTCGGGGCTGTGCGCGGCCCGAAAGGGAAGGGAAATACGTCCACTAAGCGGCTTCGGACGTGACGTAGGTCCTGTGCCCGGGCTCACTCGATGCGGGGTTTCCAGGCCACCGAAACAGCCTCTATTCGGCGATGGCCTGCCCTCGCCCGCCCATCCCGATCCCCTTTGATCCAGGCATTGCGTACGCCGGGCGCGAAAGATCCGGCCGGCTCAAGGCCGGCCCCTTCTGTTTTTCGGGACCGGACAGCCGGCCAGCCGGTCGGACCGAACAAAGACGAGTAATAGGAGGAGCGATAGCGGGGCGACGTGACTTTCGGTGCCCACTGGCTCACTCATGCGGACGGGCTGTCCCCGGCGCGGTGGCGCACTCCGGGAAACAGCCCGCGATCAGGGAAGGTCTCTCACCAGGGAAGAGTCCCCTCGGCGTCGAAATACCCGCCGGTCGGGCCGTCAGGGCTCAGCTGGGCCATGCGCACGATGATCTCGGCGCCCTGCTCAACGCTCTGAATGCCGCTGTGCGCATTCAGGTCGGTCTTGGTGAAGCCGGGCTCCACTGCATTGATCCGCATGTCCGGGAACGCCTTCGCGTACTGCACCGTGATCATGTTGACCGTGGCTTTCGACGCCGGATAGGCCACGCCCGGGTAGGCGTGCGTCGGGGTTCCCGGGGTGGTGACCAGGGAAAGCGAGGCCAGGCCGCTGCTGACGTTGACCATGACCGGGGCGGCGGAACGCTGCAGCAGCGGGAGAAAAGCGTGGATGACGCGCACCGTGCCGAAGACGTTCGTTTCGAATGTCTTCCGCATCACGTCCGCGGTCAGACCCAATGCATCGATCACGACGGTGCCGTCCCGCATTTCCTCCTGGATACCGGCGTTGTTGATCAGTACGTCCAGCCCTCCGTCGGCCTCGACGGCCTTCACCGCGGCCTGCACGGACGCGTCGTCGGTGACGTCGAGCTGCATCGCGCGCGCACCGAGCTGCTCGGCGGCCCGGCGGCCGCGTTCGGCGTCCCGGCTGCCGAGGTAGACGGTGTGTCCCGCGGCGATGAGCCGGCGGGCGGCCTCGAAGCCGAGACCCTTGTTCGCTCCGGTGATCAGTGTTGTTGTCATGCCTCCACGCTGCGGCACAGCCGCACGGGCGAGCCAGGAGTCCCGTTTTCCTGGGACTCCCAGTACCAGGACGATCCGGGCCGGGCGGTGCACAGTGGGGTTCATGGCGACCACGGAGTTCGGGCACACGTTGCGGCGCTGGCGCGACCGGGTCTCCCCGGAGGCGGCAGGGCTGGCGGCCGGCGGCCATCGGCGCGCGGCCGGGCTGCGCCGGGAGGAGCTCGCCCTGCTGGCCGGGGTCTCGGTCGACTACGTCACCCGCCTCGAACAGGGCCGGGCGACCAACCCTTCGGAACAGGTCGTCGAGGCCCTGGGCCGGGCGCTGCGCCTGTCCGTGGCCGAGCGCGAGCATCTGTTCCACGCCGCCGGGCTGGTGCCACCGGGCCAGGGCACGGTGCCCGCCTACATCACACCCAGCGTCCAGCGGATGCTGGACCGGCTGACCGGGACGCCCGTCGCGGTCTCGGACGCGGCGTGGACCCTGCTGCTCGCCAACCCTCTGTACGTGGCCTTGATGGGCGAGCTGCACGGCAACGAGCGCAACGCGGTGTGGCGCACCTTCCTCGGCCCGCCCGGCCGCGTCCGCCACACACCGCAGTCCCAGCGCGCACTCGAAATCGCGCAGGTCACGGCGTTGCGGGCGACCGCGGGCCGGTATCCGGCGGACCTACGGGTACGGCGGCTGGTCGCGGAGCTGCGCGCGAAGAGTGACCGGTTCGCCGAGCTGTGGGACGGCGGAGCCGTCGGCCGGCACGAGGCCGCGCGCAAGACCATCGATCACCCGCAGGTGGGTGCCCTGACGCTCGACTGCGACATCCTCAGCGTCGCGGGAAGCGATCTGCGCATCATGATCTACACCGCCGAGCCCGGCACCCCGGACGCCGAACGCCTTGCCCTCCTCGCCGTGCTCGGCACCCAGACACTCACCGGATAGCGGCTCCGCACCGGTCCTCACCCGCCCCCACCGGCCTTTCGGCGGACGCGGCGTCAGAAACGTATGTCCGGCGCCTGGAGGACGATACGCAGGAGCTCGTCGGCACGCTCGGCGTCGACTTCGTGGCGTAGCCAGACGTTCTGCTTGGGGTCGGCGGCCGGATCCTCGCTGACCGTCACCCAGAGCAGCAGGCCCCACAGCACCGTGAGGGAATGCCCGGCCATTTGAGCGCCGAAGCCCACCGGGACGGCGACGCCGATGCGCGGCGGCGGGGTGCCGTCGAAGTCGGGCGGGGCGAAGTCCGAGACGTCGTGGCCGGCGAGGACCAGCGGTGTTCCGGTGACCTGGAGCCAGTGCACCTCGATGCCCTCGCCGATCCGGTCGAGCGCGACCGACAGCCAGCCGCGCACCGTCGCCTCCGGGTCGGGGAGCCAGCTCAGCGGGCCGTCGGGGTCGGTCGCGCGGCGCAGGTCGTTCTGCGGGGGCCCGAAGTTCTCGTTCTCCACGGGCCCTTCGAGCTCGTTACCGTCACGGTCCACCCGCCACCAGCGGCGGATCGACTCCCGTGGCGCCCAGGTCTCCGACGAGTACTCCCCCGCGACCTCGTAGATCCAGCGGGACCCGTCGTCGTCATCACCGCCGGGCATGGGTGCGTCCTGCGGCCCCACCGGCCGCAGCGCCCCCTGGGGCCGGGTGTCCTGCGACATCGACTGAGGGCGTGCGTCCTGGGGCCCGTCCTGCGGTGTGTCCCGTGGTGCGTCCTGCGGTGTGTCCAGCGGCCGTGTGTCCGCAGGCCGTCCCTTGCGCCCGAAGATCCCCATTCTCCGTCCTCCCCCTCGACCCGTGCGGTTGTGCGACATCCTTCCCCGGGCGGGGGGCGGTCAGGCGGGAAACGAGACTTTCCGCCTGGCGCCGTCGAGATCAACTCCGGGTACACGGACCCCGGTTGCCGACGTATCAGCGACGGTAGGCGTCGATCAGCGCGAAGGTGGCTGCCGGCTGCTCCAGCTGCGGCAGGTGACCTGCTTCGGGGATGATCTGGAGCCGGCCGTTGCCGAAGGCTTCGGCGTACGCCTCGCCGTAGGCAGGGGTGACGACGCGGTCGCTCTCTCCCCAGAGCAGAAGCGTGGGGACGTCGACGCGCCGCAGGCGGCGGAGCAGTTTGGGGTCGTGCATGTAGGGGTCGCCCGCGAGTTCGCGCATGGTGGCCATGTTGGCCTGCTGAAGCGCGAGTCGCTCGGCTGGGACGTCGGCGGGGTCGACGTAGAAGCGGTCCGAGTCGTGCCAGGCGTATTCGGCGACGCCGGCGGCGTCGAGCGCGAAGAAGTCGACTATCGGCTCGGCTTCGACGTGCACTCCGGCGGCGTCGATCAGGACCAGTCCGGTGATGAGTCCCGCGGTGTCGCGCACGGCCATTTCGGCGGCGGTCCAGCCGCCGAGCGAGGAGCCGATGACGAGCACGTCGCGGAGCTTGAGGTCCTGGAGGCAGTGCAGGTAGGCGAGGGCGAGATCGTCGATACCGGTCAGCCACGCGGGGCGAGGGGCACCGTTCCAGCCGGGGTGGGTGGGCGTGATGGTGTGCATGGTCGGTGCGAGGTGGTCCGCGAGTCCGGCGACCGTGGCCGGCCCCCCGCCACCGTGCAGGATCAGGCAGGGGCGGCCGGAGCCGGCCTCGGCGAGGGTGATGGACAGGTCGGGGTACACGGCAACCGTGTGGTTCGTTGGCATGCTCTCACTCTAACTAAGGATGTTTATATAAACAAGCTTGGTCATGCTCTAGACTGAGTCCATGCCCGATGAACTGCAGGTCCTTGGAAGAGCGGTGAAGCAGGCCCAGTACAAGCAGCACCGGGCACTCGAGAGCCGGCTCGCCGCCGCCGGTACGACGCTGGCCCAGTGGGACGCCCTCCGCGCGATCAGCCGCACGCCCGGAGCCGCGGCCCGGCCACTGGCCGCGGCGACGTTCCAGAGCGAGCAGGCGTTCGGGACGCTCGCCGGCCGGCTGGCGGCCCTCGGCCTGATCGAGCGCAGGCCGGGCCACGGCCGGCGCATCGAGCACTACCTCACCCCCGCCGGCGAAGAGACCCTGGCGGCAGGGCATCGGATCGCCGACGAAGTCCTCGCCACGTGCTTCGCCGCCCTGTCCCCCACCGACCGCACCACCCTGCTCGACCTGCTGGGGCGCATCGACAGCGATCCGGGCGCGTAGCCCCAGCCGCTCCACGGACGCCGGACGGCCGACGCCTCGAACCGACGCCTCGACCGGTCACTGCCGATCAGCCGTCCTGGTCCGGCAGTTCGAGGGTGGCGACGGCTCCGTGCGGGTCGGCGTTGGCCAGGGTGAGGCGGGCACCGATGACGCGCGCCTGGCCGAGGGCGATGGTGAGGCCGAGCCCGTGGCCGTGCCCGCGCTCCGCGGCTCCTGTACGGAAGCGCTGTGGTCCGTGGGCGATGAGCTCCGGGGGGAAGCCGGGACCCTGGTCGCGTACGACGATCGTCGTGCCGTCGACCGTGACCTCGACCGGCGGTCCACCGTGCCGGTGCGCGTTGAGGATCAGGTTGGTGACGATCCGGTCGAGGCGGCGCGGATCGGTCGCGGTGACCGGATCACCCGTCACCGAGACCCGCGTCTCCAAACCCGTACGTCGCAGGGAATCGGTCACCAGCTCGCCGAGCGGCACCGGTTGGGCGTCCGCCCGCTCCGCTCCCGCGTCCAGCCGGGAGATCTCCAGGAGGTCGTCCACCAGGGCGCGGAGCACCTGGACGCGGTCGCGCACCAGGTCGGTGGGCTCGCTCTCCGGGAGGAGGGAGGCGGAGGTGACGAGGCCGGTGAGCGGGGTGCGCAGTTCATGGGCGACGTCCGCGGTGAAGCGCTGTTCGCCACGCAGCCGTTCCCGCAGGGCATCCGCCATGAGGTCGACGGCCGAGGAGATCTCGCTGATCTCGTCATGACCGCGGCCCGCGGTCCGCGCGTCGAGGTCGCCGCGCTTGATGCGGCGGGCGGTGCCGGCGATGCGGCGCAGCCGGCGCAGCAGCAGTTCGGCGGCGAGGAGTGTGAGGGGCACGACGACGGCGAGCATGGCCAGGGCCGCGTACCGCATGTGCCGGTCGAGTGCCTCCAGGCTGCGCTGCTCGGCGCCCATGTCCACGCTGACGGCCAGCAGCGTGCCGTTGACGCGGCTTCCGGCCCACATCGCGTACCCCCGGAGCGGGTGCCGGGTGTCGTACCAGATGACCGGGCCTGCACCGGAACCGATCCGGTCCCGCAGCTCGTCCGGTACTTCGTCACCCATCCGGTAGTAGGCGCCCGTCGCCGGATGGCTCTGCGGGGGCTGCCCGGCCCGGAACGCGGTCTCGGCCTTGCCCAGGTCCTCCACGGCGCCGGCGCGCGCGATGCCCAGGGAGCGGTTCTGGGTTGTCTGGTGCACCAGGATCCCGATGCCCAGCGCCATCGCGCAGGCCGCCGCGGCGACCTTCCAGCGCAGGGATCGCGGATCGGCGAAGCGTCGCAGCGCACTGCGAACGGGGGCGGGGTCGGAAAGGGTGTCGGGGGCGGCGGGGTCCGTCGTCTGTCTCATGTCAGCGCCGGAACTTGTAGCCGAAGCCGCGGACGGTCTCGATGTGATCGGCGCCGATCTTCTTGCGCAGCCGCTGTACCGCGAGGTCGACCACCCGGATGTCGCCGTCCCAGCCGTAGTCCCACACCTCGCGCAGCAGGGTCTGCCGTTGCAGAGCGACGCCCGGCGCGGCCACGAACTCCAGGAGCAGCCGCAGTTCGGTGGGTGTGAGGGCGAGCGGACGGCCGTCGACGTGCACGTCCAGGCCGCGGGTGTTCACGGTGAGATTCCGGAAGGTGAGGACGCTGTCGTCGACGGACCGGTCGTCGCTCGTGGGGTGACCGGTGAAAGTGGCCCGGCGCAGCAGGGTGCGGATCCGCGCCACCAGGACGGTGGTGTCGACGGGTTTGACGATGTAGTCGTCGGCGCCCGCCTCCAGTCCCGCCACCACGTCCATCGAGTCGCCGCGGGCGGACATCATCAGGATGGGCGCCTGGCTCGTCTCGCGGATCCTGCGGCACAGTCCGATGCCGTCGAGGTGCGGCAGCATGATGTCGAGGAGCAACAGGTCGTGCTCCCCGTCCCGGAACATCTCCAGGCCCGTCAGGCCGTCAGGAGCCGCCGACACCTCGTATCCGTAGCGGTCCAGCGCCATACCGACGGACCTGCGGATCGATTCGTCGTCCTCCACCAGCAGAACACGCACCGTGGCAGGGGAGCCGCCGTGGTGTCCCGCCGGTGTGCTGTCGCGCTGTCGCATCACGTCACCTGAAGATCGATTCGTGCCGGGCGGCCTGCCCGCGCGCTCATCCAGCCGGTCAAGGCTCTGCGTCCGGCACCGCGCGGATTTGTGTCAGCCACGTATCAGAGGTGGTTCCGCCCCCCTGGCCGCTCCGCTCGTCGCCCCGGAGGAGCCGGCTGCCCGCACTTCCGGCGGCCGGCACGGCGTCGCGTCACATCAGCGTTATTCGAAAGGTCGTTCCCTTACCCGGTCTGTCCGGGTTACTGTGCTTCTCTCACCATGATCACCAGCGAGGGAGGGCGCGCGGACCATGGACAACCGCAAGACAGCAGGGCGCCCCGGCCGACCGCCGGGCGCCCCGGGCAACTACGACGGACTCACCACCCGGCAGGCCGACATCGTCGCCACCATCCGCGACTTCATCGACAGCACCGGCTACCCGCCGTCGATGCGGGAGATCGGCCAGGCCGTGGGCCTGTCGAGTACCTCTTCGGTCGCCCATCAGCTGATGGTGCTGGAGCGCAAAGGCGCCCTGCGCAGAGACCCCCACACACCACGCGCCTACGTGCTCCCGGAGGACTCCCGCACCACGCGGCCGGCCGGCCGTACGGCGACCGCACGCGTGCCGCTCATCGGCAGGATCGCGGCCGGGATTCCGATCACCGCGCAGGAGGACATCCAGGACGTGCTCGATCTGCCCCGGCTCCTGGTGGGCGAGGGGGAGCTGTTCGCCCTGGAAGTCGTCGGCGACTCCATGATCGACGCGGCCATCGTCACCGGGGACTGGGTCACCGTCCGCCGTCAGAGCTCGGCCGCCAGCGGCGACATCGTCGCCGCGATGATCGACGGCGAAGCCACCGTCAAGCGGTTCAAGCGCGACGAGGCCGGGCACGCGTGGCTCCATCCCCACAACGACGCCTACTCCCCCATCGCGGGCGACGACGCGACGATCCTCGGCCGCGTGGTGGCCGTGATGCGCCGTATGTAGTGCCGCAGTTGCGCCTGCACCCGCACCGCGTCGATCGTCCGCCGAGCTGGACGCGGTCTGTCCGGTCTCCGGCTGTCGGTGCCCTCCCCTAGGGTCGTCCCCGTGACCGAATCCTCCTACCTCGCCGCGGTCCGGGAGTCGTACAACACCGTCGCCGCCGACTACGCGGAGATCGTCAAGACCCCGGCGGAGCTCGATCCGTTGTCCCGCGCCATGCTGACCGCGTTCGCCGAAGTCGCGCGGGCGGCCGGCCTCGGGCCGGTCGCGGACCTCGGATGCGGCCCGGGCAAGGTCACGGCGCACCTGGCGGAGCTGGGAGTGCCCGCCTTCGGTCTCGACCTCTCCCCGAAGATGATCGAGCTCGCCCGGCAGGCATACCCGAGGCTGCAGTTCACGGTGGGGTCGATGACCGCGCTGCCCGTCCGGGATCACGAGCTCGGCGGCATCCTGGCCTACTACTCCACCCATCACACGCCACCGGCGTTGCTGCCCGTCGTGTTCGCCGAGTTCCGGCGCACACTCGCGCCCGGCGGCCGGCTGATGGTGGCCGGCCATGTGGGCGAGGACGAGGAGCTACGGCCGACGCGGGCGTACGGAGGCCATCCGGTGTCCTACGCCTCCCACTTGCTGCCGCCGGATCGGATCGCCGCGCTGCTGGGCCGGGCCGGACTCGACGTCACCGCACGCCTGGTGCAGGAGCTGATGCAGGGGTGAAGCGGACGATCGCGACCTTCATGGCCAAGACCCGAATGATCGAGGGCGGCGCCTTCGGTCTCCGACCTGCGGACGCCGCCCACCGTTGGCGCAAACCCCGCGGGAGGCGGCCCGTGTCACGTGCCGTTGGTGCGGGCCTCGTACGCGGTGATCATGTCCTGAACGGCAGCGGGGCCGGGGGCGATGCCGACCCAGGCTCCGGCGTCGGTCCACATCTGGACCGGGTCGGCGCCGGTGCTGTGGGTGCTGCCGCTGACGATGACGTACGGGCCATACCGGTCGACCGTGTCGGGCTCGATCTCGCGTATCGGGGCGGGCGACAGCACCTCAAGAGCTTCCACCCGCAGCCGCAGCACGCCGTCGGGGCTCCCGCCGGGCAGCATCAGCACGCCCTCGACCCGCAGCAGGTCGCCCTCTTCCAGATCCTCCAGGGCGGTCCTGACCAGGGCGGGATCCGTCACCAGGCACGGGAGCACCATCTCGTCCGCCGCGTGGTCGGTGGGCGAGTGGATCAGCCGGAACGCCGCCGTCGCCCCGTACTCGTCACCGGGCGCCGGGACGGGGGCGTCTTCGATATAGCCGTCGAGCACCAGGGCGACGGGTTCCAGCGCGCCCATCAGCGGCCGGTGGTGGTAGCGGCGACCGGGGTCGGGGTCGTCATGGTCTCTCCGATGGATCAGTGGCCCGGTGCTGGGTCGACGGTCAGGCAGCGCGCGAGTACGAGGCTGTCAGCCCCCATTATCCCAGCGCCACCGGTGTACCTCTGCCAGCCCTGCCCCACGCAGCTGTTGGCGGCGATCTTCAGCGGGCGCGGATGGTGCCGCGAGGTCGGCGGGGGAGGCCGGATACGACGGGATAGTCGCTGGTGGCAGCCGTGCCGATGGGTCGGCGTTGGCCGGTCGCCGTCCATGACATCGGCGGCGGAATCCGGCGACCCGGCCTGCACTCCCGGCCGTCAGGGGCTCGGCGGGGCGGCGTTGATGGTGCGGAGGTAGTGGATGACGTGACGGCGGCGGGCTGCGACGAGGCGCTCCCGCAGCTCGGCGTCCAGGCGCTGCCGGGCGGCCGGGTCCGCCGACCACCACAGGTCAGCGGGGTCCGGGCGGGCACCCAGCCGGGCGCGGACGCACCGGCACGGGTTGATGAACTCACGGAAGGCGTCCTGTGGATCAGGGAGCCAGCGCGCCACCCAGTCACCGACCGCGGCATCGTGGTGTTCTTCGGCCAATTCTCTCACGCGTTCGGCCTGTTCGAACAGGCGCAGTTCCCAGAGCATCGCGCAGTGCGAGCAGCCCGGCACCGGTTCCGCATCGGCTTGTACGAGATCGTCGACGGCCTCCCGCAACGGCGCGGGCAGGGTGCGGCCGTCGCCAGGACCGGCGAGCGGGCTGGCACCGGCGGGAGCGGGATCCGTCCAGGTGACCGCGATCCGCCCGTGCTCCAGGACCTGGGTGTCGCCCTGGCGGTCCTCGGCGAGGAGGCGGACGAGGAAGAGCACCCGTTCCTCCGGCGCGTCTCCGACCGCCGGTCCCGCCGGATCCTGTGCCCAGGTGAGGTGGTACTCCAGCGCACCCGCGGTGGGCCACGGGGGCAGCAGGTAGCGGTGCTCGCGCGGTTCGTCCGGCAGTACCACGGCTTGAACGTCTTCGAGGGGATGTTCCGCCGAGGACGTGCGGAGCCGCATCGAGGTGAGAGGGCAGGCGTAGCGGCGCACCTGCAGGATGTAGGCCGGTGCGGGGGCGGAGAGGAGATCGGCCGGAGGGGTCACGGCGATCACAGCGTGCCCTTCACGGACGCCTGCGGTCAGCTCGGCCTCGTAGTGCAGCGTGAGTTGGCCGGTGGAGTTGAACACGATCACTGCTGGCACGCCCCCTCGAACGACGCGGTCCGCGAACTGCCTCTGCCCGCACCCCTGCCGACACACCGCAGATCGATTCTGCCCTCTACAGAGCCCTCGTGGGGCCGGGTGGACGCGCACGCCGGCTGCCGTCGCCGACGAGGGTCCGGGCCGGCGCGCGACGGTCGGACGCGCCGGCCCGGCGGGGTGGGCTCAGACGCGCCGGGTCCGCGGTGCGCCCGTCACCGACATCACCAGCGAGTACAACGTCGTGGTCGCGGTGATGAACAGCCGGTTGTTCTTGGGGCCGCCGAAGGCGATGTTGGAGACCGCCTCGGGGACCGCGATCCTGCCGATCAGCGTCCCGTCCGGGTCGTAGCAGTGCACTCCGCCGTCCATGGCCGCGGCCCACAGACGGCCCTCGCCGTCGAAGCGGATGTTGTCGAAGCGGCTGATGCCGTCGGTCGCCTCGGCGAAGACCTTGCCGTCCGAGAGGGTGCCGTTCTCGCGGACGTCGAACACGCGGATCTGGCCCGCGCGGGTGTCGGAGACGTACAGCTGCCGTTCGTCGAGCGAGAAGACGAGACCGTTCGGGCCGCCGAAGCCGTCGGCGACCAGGCGGACCTCCCCGGTCACCGGGTCCACCCGGTAGACGTTGCACGCACCGATCTCGCTGTCCGCCCGGTGGCCCTCGTAGTCGCTGGTGATGCCGAAGTCGGGGTCGGAGAACCAGATCGAGTCGTCGGATTTCACGGTCGCGTCGTTCGGGCTGTTCAGCCGCTTGCCCTCGAAGCGCTCCGCGAGGACGGTCAGCGTCCCGTCCGGCTCGGTCCGGCTGACACGGCGGTTGCCTTGCTCACAGCTGATCAGGCGGCCCTGGCGGTCGAGCGTGTTGCCGTTGCTGTGGCCGGCCGGCGAGCGGAAGAGGCTGATCGCGCCCGTCGCCTCGTCCCAGCGCAGCATGCGGTCGTTGGGGATGTCGCTCCAGATCAGCTGCCGCCAGGCGGGCAGATAGAGCGGGCCCTCGGCCCAACGGCAGTCCTCGTACAGCTTCTCGAGCCGTTCGTCGCCGTTCGCACAGCGTCCGGTGCGGAAGCGATCATCCAGAATCTCGTATATCGACGGGCGGGCGATAGAAGACATGATCACACCTTTGAGGCTTGAGACCGAACTACATCCTGTCTCGTATGAATATCGCAGAATGAGGTATGGTGGCAAGCGTGGATGACATTGATCGTGAACTCGTCGCACTGCTCCAGCAGGACGCCACGCAGGCCTATGCCGCCCTCGGCAAGGCCGTCGGCCTGTCGGCCGGCGCCGCGCACGAGCGGGTGCGGAAACTGCGCGAGCGCGGCATCATCCGGCGGACGACGGTGGACGTGGACCCGGCGGCCCTCGGGCAGGGTGTGCTCGCCTTCGTCATGGTCGAGTCGTCGGCCTGGATGGGCGAGTCGGGCGCGGCGTTCGCCGCCATCGCCGAGATCCAGGAGGCGCACATCATCGCGGGCAGCGCCTCGGTGCTGGTGAAGGTGCGCACCGCCACCACGGTGCACCTCCAGGACGTGCTCCGACGGCTCTACGCCATCGAAGGCGTCAGCGGCACCCAGGCCACGGTCTCGCTGGAGACCTTCTTCGAGCGGCCGGTCTCACCGCTGGTGAACTGACGGCCGCCGAAGGGCCTCAGACGTGTTCGGGAACGATCTCAGGCGTGTTCGGGAACGATGCGGTGCAGGCCCTTGCGGTCGTAGTAGCCGGTCATGGCGAACCCGAAGGCCAGGGCCGCGATCGAGCCGACCGCGATCATGATCCACGCACGCGTGAGTCCGGCGTCGGCCTGGGCGCCGAAATACATGATCGCCCTTACACCGTCGGCGAGTTGCCGCATGGGTTCGAACTCGGACAGCACGCGGTAGAAGCTGGGGAGCGCCTGCAGTGGAATGGTCGCGCCCGAGGACGGCAGGGCCAGCGCGATGAACACGAACATGCTGACCAGCTGTCCGATCCCACCGAAGGCGGCAAGCAGGGCCTGGACCCCGAGCCCCACCGCGGCGGTCGCGCAGAACGAGAAGACCCACAGCAGCGGCAGATGGGACGCGTCCATACCCAGGATCACCACCGTCGCCAGCATGATCAGACTCGACGTCAGCGCGGAGAGCCCCAGCGACATCACACACGTGACGATGAACGTCCGGGTCCGGGTGATCGGCACGGTGGGCCGCTGGGTGCGCACCGGCCCGAGCTCGCTGGCCGCGTAACCGAGGGCGACGTCGACACTGTTGCTGATCACGCTCGCCCCGAGGAACCCGGACAGGACCAGGAGCAGGGTGTAGTAGAAGGCGGTCAGGCCCAGCCCGCTGTGCGAGCCGATGGCATGCCCGACCGAGACCTTGACCGTCACGGGGTCCTGCAGGAGAAGCCGTTCGGCGTTGGTCATCGCGCCGCCCCCGGGGCGCGGCCGCTCGATGAGCGACGCGCCGAGCTGCGCCGATGCCGCGTGCGCCGTCTGCTGGGAGATGGAACTCGCCAGTGAGGAGGCCAGACTGCCTGCCCCTGGGTTGGTCAGCACCGACATCGTCGGCCGGGCCGGCTGCTGCCCGGTCGGTGCCCCCAGCGCGCCGACGGCCGCGGTGAAGCCGTCCGGCACCTCGAGGACGCCGTAGAGCTTCCCGGAGGCGAGTCCGTCCCGGGCGCCCGCCGCGTCGAGCTGCCGCCACGACGCCTGCTGCTGCGACTTGGCCGCTTCGGCGATCCCGTCGGTGACCTGCCGGCCCAGGTTCATCGGCTGCCCCGCCACCACGGCGCCCCGGTCGGCGTTGACCAGGCCGATGGGCATGTGGTGCAGATTGCCGCTGGGGTCGAGGATGCCGCCCATGTAGACCAGGGAGAGCAGCAGGGCGACGAGCCCGATGATGGTCGCCGGGAAGGCCCAGATCTTGGGATTCCCCACGACCTGCCGCACGGTCGCGCCGGTGGTGCGCTGATTCGCTGGCATCGCTCTCCATCGGTAGCAGTCCTGGTGCCATCCGAGGGGAGAGTATCCCTTTATAGGGTGCTTTGGTCCGCTTCTGACGTCCCGTCGATCAAGTTCCGTGACACGACGTCGGAGGAGCACCCCGCCCGGGTGAGGCGGGGTCCGTCACAGCCTGATCGTCACAACCTGGTCGTCACCGCCTCGAGACCGCCCTCCTGAAGCAGTTGCCACATATGACGGCGGCGCAGCTTGCCGCTGGTGGTGCGCTTGAGCAGCCCGCGGCGGCCGGCGACGAGGGTGAGGGCGGGCTCGGGACCGAGTTCGGCCCGCAGCATCTCGGTCACCTTCTCCGTCCAGGGGCCGGGGGCGGCTTCCACGAAGACGGCGACCCCGGCCCGGCCGCGATCGTTGAGAGCCACCACCGCCGCGCGGTCCCGGTCCAGCCCGGCGGCCGCCGCGACCTTCGCGTCGAGGTCGTCGACGTAGACGCTGCGCCCGCGGAGTTTCAGGCTGTCGCCCATCCGGCCCAGGACGAAGAGCTGGCCGTCGTGCAGGAAACCGGCGTCCGCGGTGCGGAGTTCACCCTCGAGGAAGCGGGTGGAATCCGGACCGCCCTCCCGTCCCGCGTGATAACCCGGCGCCACCGAGGCGCCGGACACGGCGATCTCCCCGAGATGGCCTGCCGGGACCGGGGCGCCGTCCTCGTCGAGGATCCGGACGGCGACGCCGTCCCCGTCCTGGGGGAAGCCGTGGCCGACCAGCCAGCCGGAGCCCGGCTCGACCTCCCCGTCACCCAAGCGGGCGGTGTCTTCGACGGTCACCTCCCGGCCCATCCGCAGCGCGGCCCAGTCGGGACGCACGATCACGAGCGGTGCCGCGGCGCCCGTCACCGCGAGCGTGTTCTCGGCCAGGCCGTAGGACGGCACATACGCGTCCGGGGAGAACCCGGCCGGTGCGGCGAACCGGGCGAAGGCGGAGAGCGCCGCCGGGTCGACCGCCTCGGCGCCGACGCAGACACTGCGCCAGCCGGACAGGTCCAGTTCGTCCAGCCGCCGCGGCCGGACACGCCGGGCCGCGTAGGCGAACGCGAACGACGGCGCCGCCGAGTGCGCCGCCCGGCCGGGCGCGAAGCAGTCCAGCCAGCGGGCCGGGTCGCGGATGAACTGGTCCGGGCGCATCAGCCACAGGTCGCTCTGCGAGGCGACCGGGAAGAGGCAGCAGCCGATCAGGCCCATGTCGTGGTGGAGCGGCAGCCAGGAGGCGAATCCGTCGCCGTCCTTCCATCCGATCAGACGGCTCTGCAGGGCACGGTTCGCCGTGAGGTTCCGCCAGGAGACCCGCACCCCGCGTGGCCGGCCGGTGGAGCCCGAGGTGAACTGGAGCAGGGCGATGGACTCGGCGGGCGGAGCCACCGGCCGGTGCGCCTCGGATCCGGGCCCTTCGGGTACGACCCCATCGGGTACGGCCTCGGCTGTGATCTCCTGCGGCGTCCACGGCCGGCCGGGAAGCCCCGCCCGGGTCATCGCGCGGGCGGCCAGATCACCGAACTCCCCGCTCGCGATCACCAGGGCGGGTGCGGCCTGTTCCAGGACGGCGACGATGTGCTCGACGTACGCGTCATCGGTCTGGAACGAGGGCGGTGGCAGCGGGGAGATCGTCGCGCCGACCGCCCAGACGCCGAAGAGCGCGGCCAGGCAGGG
This sequence comes from Streptomyces sp. So13.3, assembly GCF_005860785.2. Classification (NCBI taxonomy): domain Bacteria; kingdom Bacillati; phylum Actinomycetota; class Actinomycetes; order Kitasatosporales; family Streptomycetaceae; genus Streptomyces; species Streptomyces sp. So13.3. Next base: position 773,187 of record NZ_CP048835.1, read on the forward strand.
CAGGCCGGTGGGCATCAGCAGGCACACGACGTCACCGGGGCGGACGCCGGCCGACCGCATCCCGGCGGCGGCCCGGCGGGCGGCGGCCGCGAGCTCCGGATAGGGGACGTAGGTCCAGCCGCCCGAGTCGTCGGCCAAGCGCACACCCCGCCCGGCGTGAGGGTCGGTCAGCCAGGCGGTGAGCGGCGGGAGGACGGCCACGGCTAGCCCCCGACCCGGCCGGTCTCCGCCGGCGCGGACCTGCCCGGACGAGGCACGAAGCGCCCCGTCATCGCGACGTACCTCCGGTACTCCGGCCCGAACTCCGACCCGCTGAGCCGTTGTTCCTCCTGAGCGGCCGTCGCATTGAGCGCGGCGAACCCGTAGCAGAACAGCGCCAGAGTGATCACGTGCGGGAAGAGCACGGCCCCGCTGAGGAACGCCAGGAGGAACGCGGCGTAGAACGGGTGCCGGATCATGCCGTAGGCACCGTGGGTGACGATGTGGCGCGGGTCGTCGTTCTCCTGGTGCCACAGCGCGACGGGGATCCGGTGGGTGCCCAGGGTCAGGAAGATCAGGGCGATCGAGACGGCGTTCAGCGCCACCGCCACAAGAGTCAGCCCCGTGCGCCAGGAGTCCGGGGTGATCGGTTCCCAGCCGAGAGCCGTGGACCCGGCGACGAACAGCGGGCTGAGGCCGAAGGGCAGCGCTGTCAGCCACCACTTCAGGTTGAAGCGGCCGTCGGACCGGAAGAAGACTCTGGGGAGCGCTCCGATGACGGCGAAGTTCAGCAGGAGGAGGAAGAGGGCGGGTTTGTCCACGGGTTAGGTGTCCTTTCGAAGAACAGCACAGGGGCACAAGGGCAGATAGGGATCGGGTTCACGCGCGGCCCGACGGCTCCGAGGCGTCCGAGGGTTCGGGCGCTCTTGCGGATGCGGATGCGGATGCGGTGGCCGGGGTCGGGCGCCGGCCCGGCAGCCACCAGTTCCACCGGCCCATCAGCCGCATGGCGGCGGGCACGACGATGAGCCGGATGACGGTGGCGTCCAGGGCGATCGCCAGTGCGAGACCGAGGCCGAGCTGCTGGATCGGCATGATGCCGGTCAGCGCGAAGGCCCCGAACACCGCGACCATCAGCAGTGCGGCCCCGGAGATCAGAGGCGCGGTGCGGGCCATTCCGGTGGCCACGGCAGTCGTGTTGTCCGCGCCCGCGTCGTGCTCCTCGCGGATGCGGCGGAGCAGGAAGACCTCGTAGTCGGTACTGAGACTGAACAGGATCGCCAGCAGCAGGATCGGGACGAAGTTCTGGAGATGGTCCGACTGGTCGAAGCCGAAGAGGGCGGCGCCCAGGCCACGTTGGAAGACCAGGACCAGCACACCGTAGGTTGCGCCGAGCGACAGCATGTTGATCGCGATGGCCTTCACCGGGAGCAGCAGGGACCGGAAGGTGACCAGCAGCATCAGGTAGAGGACCGCCAGCATCACCGCGACGACCTCGGGCAGGGCGTCCCCGATCGCCGTGTTGGCGTCGGCGCCTTCGGCGGTCTCGCCGCCGACCACCGCATGCAGGCCGGGGGCATTGGTCCCGGCCGCGGCCGAGCGGACGGCAGCCAGCAGCGCGCGGGACCGGTCGGCGGAGGCGTAGTCGTCCCCGACGACCTCCAGCACGATCGTCCGGCGGTCGGCGGAGACGTAGTGGTCGACGGTGCCGCGGGCGTCGCCGGGCAGCCGCGAGAACACCGCCGGGTCCAGCCCCGCCAGCGGGCGCTGGGGACTGACGGTGCGCAGGACGTCCAGCGGGGAGCTGACCGCGGTGACGTGGGGCAGCCGGAGAAGCTGCTCCTGGAGCGCGGTGACCCTCCCGGCGTCGGGTGACGCGGACAGCGCGGTCCGCGAGGTGATGACGATCTGGTGGGGTGAGGCCCTGCCCGGCCCGAACTGCTCCCGCACGGCGTCGAACCCCTGGCGGACGGGGGACGAGGCGGGCGCGATCCGCGCGTCGGGGGTGAAGGTGTGCAGGTCCATCGAGGGGACGGCCAGCGCCAGCAGGGCGGCGCTCGCCAGCGTCAGGAACAGCACGGGGCGGCGCATGATCTGGCGCGCCACACTCCCCCAGCGGTGCCCCCGTTCCCCCGCCGTCCGGCGATGCTCCCCCGTCGACCGGCCCTTCTCCCCTGATGTGCGCCGCTGCATGGGCAGCCGCCCCCACAGGATGCGGTCGCCGATCAGGTGCAGGACGACGGGCAGGACCACGACGCTCGCCAGGGTGGCGAAGGCGACCACGACGACGATGCCCAGCGCGATGGACCGTATGACGTTGAGGTCCACCAGGAAGAGGCTGGACATGGCGAGAACGACGATCAGCCCCGAGAAGAGGACGGTTCGTCCGCTGGTGCGCAGGGCTGTCGCCAGCGCTGTGGTGCGATCGCGTCCCGCGGTCAGCTCGTCGACGTACCGGGAGATGATGAAGAGCGAGTAGTCGACACTGACCCCGAGGCCGATCATGGTCGCCGCGTTCTGGACGAAGATCGACAGTTCGATGTGCGCGGCGAGTACGGACATCACCCCGAAGGTCAGGACGATCGCGGTCACCGAGACCACGAACGAGACCACGGCCGCGACGACACCGCGATAGAGCAGCAGCAGGATGAGCAGCACCAGCGGGAAGGTGATGAGCTCGGCCTTCTGCAGACCTTCCGCGCTCAGCTTGTTGATCTCGCCCCAGAACGTTCCGGCGCTGACCATCGACACCCGCAGCCCTTGGGGCGCGTAGCGGTGGTCGATCTCCTGCTGCACATCCGGCAGGACGCGACGGGCCGTCCCGTCGTCCAGCGCCAGCCCGACCATGGTGACGGCGGTCCGGCGGTCCTTGCCCACGAACTCCTGCCGGGAGTGTCCGGACAGGGTGAGCCAGCCGTAACTGCCCGTCGTCTCCAGCCGCTTGTCAGCGGTGACCTCTCGCATGACCTGGCTCATCCGCCGGTCGAACTCCGGGCTGCCGGCGACGTTCCGTTCGTCCGTCACGACCAGCGTGAGGTTGCTGGCGCCGCGGTCGGCGAATCCCGACCGCATCGACTGCACCGCCTTCGACGAGTCCGATCCGGGTACGTACCACCCGCCGCCGCTCAGCCGGTCGGCCAGCGGCAGCGCCGCGATGGCGGCGGCGACGAGCGCCACCAGCCAGAGGGCCAGCAGGGGTCCGCGGAACCGGTGGAGGGCTTGGCTCAGACGCTGCGACATGGCGCACTCCGGTGGGTCGGATGGTCAGGAGGGTTCGGGCGGGTGGGGCGGGCGAGCGGGGGCCGCCTGCGTGCCGGCCGGAGAAGTACGCGGTTGCTCCGGGTCAGGGCTGCGCGCCCACGAGCCCCGCCAGTTGCCCCAGGGTGGTCACCTCCCGCAGGTCGGCCTGGGTGAACAGCGCGTCGAACTCCTCCTGCAGGTCGACGGCCATCTCGACGAGCAGGAAGCTGTCGGCGGCGAGGTCCCGCAGGTTCGTCTCGGGCGTCAGGGTGTCGACGGGAACGGAAAGCGTCGCGCTGATGCGGTGGGCGACGTCCTCGAAGGTGACGGAGGGCACGGTTGAGGTCCTTACGGAGGTGATCGGGGGACGGTGGAAGGCCGCGGCCACGGCCACGGACAGCCGGGCATCACCGAACCGGGCGGCGGTGTAGCCGAAGGCGGTGTCGTGCGGCGGACGCCGCCGGGCACGGCCGGAGCCGGCCGCGGGGTCGTCGGTGGTGTAGTCGAGAAGGACGGTGTGCCGGTTGGCCGGATCTGCCTTGTACAGCGCCTCCTTGACCGTCCACAGCCGTACGTGTTCTGCGGCGCGGGCGCTCTCGGGAACGGTGTCGAGCCAGGAGCGTTCGCGTTCGTCGAGAAAGAAGCGCGCGGTCTCCCGGCGCGCGTCGCGGGCCGTTTCGAGATCGACCCCGACCCCCACCACACCCCCGGCCGGAACCGCCAGACCCGCGGCCACGGCTGCTCCCCCGATGTGGGAGAGCGACAGACGGCGGTGCGGAAAGGCGTAGGCGGTCGTGTCGGCCGGCAGCCCCAGTACCCCGAGCAGGGTGCGCAGGGCATGCCGGGAGATCAGCCACTGCTCCCGCTGCACCCGGCCGGTGAGTGCGGCGAACCGCGCGCTCTCCGGCCCGGTCAGCGCGGCGGGAGCCAGCGGTCGCCGGGTCCATACGGCAAGCACCGTCGTTCCGCCTCGGACCGGGTTCGCCGCGGGGCTGGTCACGGCGTGCCCTCGGCGAAGGGCGGATCTTCGAAGGGCAGCTCGGGGCCGCCCAGGAACGAGATGCGTTCGCCGTACTCCGCGAGGGTCTTCGCGTAGACCTCCTCGTCGGCCGCGGTGAAGCGAGCCAGGGTGGAGTCGATGTACTCCTGGCCGTACCGGCCCGCCATCTCCTCCAGGGCGTCCCTGACGTACTTCACGTGCCAGCGCTCGTCCTCCATGATCGTCTCGATGGTCCGCCGGACCCGCGGATGGGTGTCCCCGGCCCGCAGATGGCGGCGGTACTGGGCGATCACCCGCTTCTCGAAGACCTGGGTGACCGCCATGACCTCCATGAGGTTGGCGGGCAGGCCGACGGCCTCCAGATACTGGTCCTGGTAACTGCCGGACAACTTCGTCGCCGGGTGACCGAGGTCTTCGATGCAACGGGTCCAGTACTTCGCGTGGTTGGCCTCGTCGGCGAAGTGGTGGGTCACGTTCGCCTGGAGCGGGCCGCCGCGCAGGGTGCGGGCGACCCGGCCGAAGAACAGGGCACCGTTGATCTCGGACGAGCGGTAGTAGCTCAGCAGCCACAGGTCGTTCTCGGAAAGGGTCACGATGTCTCCTCGGGCCGGCGGCCCCACTTCGAGGTGACCAGCCGGGTGCAGGTGGCCTCGGTCAGCGCGTACGGATCGGGGGCCGCGTACGCGGGCCAGGCCGCGCGCAGCGCTTCGTTGCGGAACGTCTTCGGCAGATAGAGCTGGGCGGCGAAGGGTGAGACCGACGCGAGTGACTGGTGGAGCGGCCCGGCGCGCAGCCCGGTGGCGGCGTGCAGCAGGTCGTCGAAGCTCTCCCGGTCGCAGGGGACGGGCCGGATCAGGCCCCGCCGCCGGAATCCCGAGTCTCGTTCGAAGACGCTGAAGGCGAGGTCGACGAGCTCCCCGAGGGTCGGCGTCCGCGCCGGGTCGGGGCAGACGTGGTAGACACCGTCGGCGACCGCGGGATCGAGCAGGCGGGTGACCGCGGAGACGGTGAAGGCGGCCGTCGCGAGGGAGAGCGGGGTCTTCTCGTCCCCCGGCAGCAGCGACAGCAGCCCGTAGTGGAAGAGCTTGAGCGTGTTGTGGAAGACGTTGTACTGCGTGACGTGCCCGCTGTCGTCGTCGGCGATGACCGTGGGCAGCCGCAGTACGGAGACCGGCATCTCCCCTGCCGCGCCCAGGAGTTGTTCCTCGGCCGCCCACTTCGACCACTCGTAGTGGTTGACGAAGCCGGCGTCCGGGAGCCGCTCCTCCGCGATGTCGCCCTGATGGCTGCCTGCGGCGTACAGCGTGGACAGCAGGGCGAACCGCTGCAGGTTCTCGCACCGTCCCGCGAAGGCCCGCAGCCGAACGGCGCCCGCCACGTTGATGTCGGCGGCGATATCGCGCTCGACGTTGAAGCGGGTGACGGCTGCCCCGTGGACGATGCGGGTGACCACACCCGGATCGACGTCGGACAGCAGGCTGTCGTGGCGGACGTCCGCCGCCACACACCGGGTACGCCCTGCGGCGTCCGGTCCCAGTTCCTCCGCCAGCCGCTCCCACTTGCTGTCGAGTTCGATTGCGGAGGCGGCACGGACGGCCAGGATCAGGTCGTCGTCCCCGTCGTCGAGCAGTGCGGCGGCAAGCCGGCGGCCCAGGTAGCCGTCCGCGCCGGTGATGACCGTGGTTCCCCTCACTCCGCCCCTCCCCGCAGCTTCGCCAGGACCGTCGTCGCCGCGTCCTCCAGGGCGGGCCAGGAAGCGGGGTCGAGGCCGTGGCGGTCGGTGAGGGCGAACAGCCAGCGTTCGAGGCCGAAGGCGAGGCAGCTGCTGTCGCCGGCCCGGCCGTCGCGGGTGATGCCGAAGCCGGACCCGAAGTGGTCGTGGTGCCGGTTGACCGAGGCGATGGCCAGGTCACCGCCGTACGTGGCCTCGTACTTCACCGGCTGGACGCGCTGCAGCAGATGGCGCGGGTTGTCCTCGGGCCGGAAGAACGGGTCGGTCGCCGTGAGCCACTCCAGGTCCAGGTCGATCAGCCCGAAGAACAGGTCGAGGGCGGTCCTGGCCCGGTCGAGGAAGGCGACCGTCTCGGCGGCGGTGCCGACGCAGACGATCTCCCGCATCGTGAAGCTGCTCAGCCGCCGCAGCGGCACGTAGTGCGTCTCCTGCCGGAAACAGATGTTACGTGTCGTCAGGTACAGCGCCTGGTCGAGCACTTCGCCCTGATGGCCGCTGTAGAGGTGATAGCAGGCCGCAGGGGTCAGGACCTCGGTGACCGGTGAGAGCCCGGACAGTTCGACCCGCCCGTCCTCGTCCATGACGGGGCCGGTGAGGAAGGCGTCGATGTTCGGCTCCTCGGGGCTCAGCCGGGCCACGAAGGTCGCCTGGTGCGGGAAGGAGCGGAGGTAGCCGACCTGCTGCAGCCGTTCGGCGGGCAGTGACGCGGGGTGCCGCTCCTCCTCCGCGTCCCAGAGGGAGGCGAGCCGCACGAAGGCGCGGTCGCACTCCTCGGCGAGCCGCAACAGCGGGCCGCGCAGGGCCGCCTGCCCGGACGGCTGCCAGGAAAGGCCGATACCGTGCAGAGCGGCGAGCCGTTCGGAGCCGGCCGCGCCCGCTGCCGCGCGCTTCACGGCGTCACCCCCGCTCCGCCGAACCGGTCCACCATCGTGTGGATGTCACGGAAGTCCCCGGGCCGCAGGTCCTCCACTTCGATCGGTGCGGCGCGCAGCCGTTCCAGGAGCAGCAGGAGTTCCGGCAGGTGCACGGACCTCAGATGCCGCTCCTCGAACAGCGGCGTCCGGTCCGTCAGGCCGTCGGCGGACAACTCGGGGGCCTTGGTGAGGACCCAGGACCTGAGCAGGTCCCGGATCTCCTGGTCAGAACGCATCGGCCGGCTCCTTGTCGAGAATCCCCGCCTCGGTGAGGAAGGACAGCACCTTTGTCGACACCGCACGCCGGTGGGCACGCTGCGCCGGTGCGGACCAGGCCCGCTCGGCGACCTCCCAGGGATCGTCGAGCCCGGCGTCGGCGTAGACGTCGGGGTTGTAGTACTCGCGCCAGCTGACGACGAAGAACTGCTCCAGCTGACGGCGCAGGTCGGCCACCGTGTCGTCGCCCCATGAGGGGACGCAGGCTCCCCACAGCGCGGTGACCAGCTGACGGCCGAAGACCAGGTGCCGTGATTCCTCGACGTGATGGTTGTCGTTGATGAACCGCGCCACGGGGTGCAACCGGGCGTCCCGGGCCTGGACCCAGTTGTAGCGGTCCACGATCTCCTCGAAGATCATGGTCTTGGCGAAGAAGAGGAAGTCCTCGACGCTCTGCGAACGGGTCTCCTCCAGTGCGAACTGACGGCTCCGGTACACCTTCGCGTACCGGGTGCAGAAGCCGCCGAAGTAGATGCTGTGCTTGTTCTCCTCGTCGAGGAAGTGGTGCAGATACTCCGAGACGTCCACCAGGTCCTTGCGGTACAGCCGCTGCGCCAGGCCCTGCATCAGGCCCTTCTCGCCGTGGATGTTGAGGCTGTAGAAGTTGACGGCCTCGTGAAAGGCCAGCCGCCGCCTGGCGGGCTCGTCGAGCGTGTCCCACAACGGGGTGCCGTACAGGCTCACGTACTCCGGTGAGCTGAACCAGTCATCCTCGGGCCGGACCTCCGCCGGCCACTGCCGCAGCGTGATGTAGGGGTTCTGGTAGGAGCGCTTCGAGAGGTGGCTGAGCCTGCTCACGGTGTCACCGAGCGAGGCGATGGCCTCGGCGAGCCGGGGCTTCGGAGCATTCGCTGTACTACTCACACTGTCCTCATCTGACGTGTCGTGTCGGTTCGCGTACCGGTGGCAGGCGGTCCGGGCGGATCCGCCCGGACGCTGCGGCCGCGGGCGTTGCGGCCGCGGACGCTCCTCCGGCTCACGCTGCGAAGGACTCGGTGGCCTGCAGGATCACGCACTGCCAGTTCAGACCGAATCCGGCCATGACGAGCGCGACGTACTGACCGGGCCGCAGCCGGCCGGAAGCGATGAGTTCCGCGAGGTTGATGATGTTGTCGGCGGAGATGACGTGCCCCACGTCCCGCATGGACGAGAAGAAGACCTTCCCGGCGTCCACCCCGAGCAGCCGGGCCAGGATCTGCCAGGCCTTGTCGTTGGTGTTCTGGGTGACGACCCAGTCGAGGTCCGCGGCCGACAGCCCGGCGCGGGTCAGGGTCTCGCGCACCAGCCGGTGGGTGTACGCGAAGTACATGCCGACCGTCTCGTCGTCATCCGCCTGTCCGAGGCCGCCGTTGGTGATCTGGTGTGCTGTCACCAGGCGGAACGCGGCGGGTTCCCGGCTGACGACGCACGCTGCGGCGCCGTCGGAGATGAGGTTGTAGGCCTGCTCGTAACGGGCTCCCTCCGGGAAGCGGTCGGCCGTCACGCACAGCACCCGCTCCCAGTCCTCCTCGGCCCGGAGCATCGCCCCGGCCAGCCGCAGGGAGCCCAGCATCGCCGTGCACGCCTGCTGGTTGAGCCCGATGACGACGGCCTTCCCGAGCCCGAAGTCGGCCTGCAGCCGGCCGGCGGGAAAGTCCATGAGGTGCTTCACGTCCCGGCTGCGCTCCCACGCGGCCGGGTCTCCGGCGTTGCCGTTGCCGGGCAGGCACGTCGCGTAGACGATCGCGTCCACGTCGCCCAGCCGGCCGGAGTCGGCGAGTTGCGCGGTGACGTTCCTCGCCAGGTCGTAGGCGCCGGTCGTCGGTTCACAGACGTGGTGCCAGCGGAAACCGGCCGACTCCAGGTCCTGCGCCGAGGACATCAGGTGCCCCGCGGCGCCGGTCTCGCTGACATGGGCTTTGCGTTCGCCCAGTGCGTGGACGAACGAGTCGACGAATACGTCGGTCACAGCATCTCTCCCAGCAGGCACTCGGGGACCATGGGCCGTGCCGGGGTCCTTGCCGTCTGCCGCGTTGCGGACGGGACCGTCGGCCCGAGAGGGTCGGCCGCTCATCTGGAAGCCGGGCCATGAACCGGCGGTGAAGCCGGCCACGTGTGCGTGTTCCCCCGCCTCCAGGGTCGCGTGCGCCGATGCCGGAGTCGATGGCCGCCTGCTGCGGATTTCCGCGACCCGGCTGTGCGCCGAGCACAACGCACCAGGTCAGGAGCGGTTCACCAGATCGGAAAGGTCAGGAGCGGCGCATCGCGTCCGGGCGCTCAGGGGCAGCGCACGGCCACCAGTGCCATCCGGCAGGCGAGTTGGTGCCGGTCGTCGTCGAGCATGCTGCCGGTGAGCGTCTCGATGCGGCGCAGCCGGTTGAGCACGGTGTTGCGATGGCAGTGCAGCTCGTCGGCGGCCCTGGCTGCCGAGCAGCCGCCGCGGAACCAGGCGTCCAGGGTCGCGAGCAGCAGGTCGCGTTCCTCCTGAGGGCAGTCGAGCAGCCTTCCGAAGGTGTGGCGGGCCAGCCGCTGGGCGACGTGCGGACTGGTCACCACGAGGGCTTCCAGCAGGTGGTCGTCGAAGGCAGCGACGCCATCGGTGGCCGCGGGCAGGGTCTGCAGTGCGGTCTCGGCGCAGTGGTAGGCGGTGGCGATGTCGGAGAGACTGTCGACCTCGCAGGAGATTCCCACCCGCCGGCCCACGCCGGACGAGAGCGCTTCGACCAGCCGCCCCAGCGAGGTGCTGCCCAGTTCCAGCAGTCCGATGTGCCGGTCGGTGCGCCTGCGCCAGACGGCCAGGACCGTATGGGAGGGCAGGGCGTGACGCAGCGCGCGCGGCGTCCCGCTCCCGAAGCCGTCGGCGTCGTGTTGCCCGTTCGGCGCCGTCTCGTCGGCCATGGTGATCACGACGAACCGGCCGCGCGCGGGAAGGCCGAGAGTCACCTGCGCCTCGGCCGCGACCACCGGCTCGACGCCGCGGCCCTCGATCAGCGCGTCGATCACCGTCTCACGGCGTGCGCTGCTGCGGCGCTGGGCGTCGGCCTCCGCCACGCGGTGCCCCTCGACGAAAGCCTGCGAGTAGCTGTCGAGCGCATCCCACACGGGGCCGCTCTCGTCGAGGAGCCGCTGCAGCACTTCCGGGGACAGCGCCCGGGCCTCGTCGAACAGCTTCTCCCAGAGCAGTTGGGTGGCCAGCCGGTGGACGCGGAGCAGGGACTCGACCGACACGCCTTCCTGGGCGCGGTAGTGTCCCCACGCCATCGGGACGGCCAGCGGATTGCTGTCGGCGGGCGGCTTCCCCGCGAGGATCCGCAGGAACCCGAGGACGTTCTCGTGGAGGGAACGGCGTATTTCGGACCCTGGTACGAGCTCCAGATGCCGTACTCCCCTGCCCACGGTCAGTTCCATGAGCTCTTCCACCAGGTGGGGAAGCTGTCGCAGCAGACCCTCGGCGAGGCCGCGCACCACCGGGGTGGGGCCGCTCCTGTCCCCCTGCGGAGAAGGGAGCCGCAGTATCTCCCCCTGACCTCCGGCCGGGGTGGCGCCGTGGACGGCGCTCTGCACGGCGCTCCGGGCGGATGCGAAATCCGCGTCGACGGCCGGATGCGCGCGGCCCGGTAACTCCTCCAGCCGGCCGTCCCGGGTCCTGCCCGGCGGTCCCGCCGCGATCCGGACTTCCGGGGAGCCGGACGCCTCCGGCGCGGCCGTGTCCCGCGAGCCGGGATACGACCTGTGCCCCAAGTGCTGCTTCCCCACGGACGCGGTACCCCTGGTGGACATCGACATGGCCCTTCCGGTCGTTCAGCGGACGGCGACGGCGCCTTCGCGCACGCGCCTCGGACGACTGCCGGCCGGCGGGCCCGGTCGCGCGATGCTCGGCGCGGCGCCCACCAGGGCTGCACCGCCGTGCCCACCAGCGGCGGCCGGGATCACCGGGCCGCTGACCGCTTTGTCGGGAAACGCAACGGGGGCACAAGGCTGTACGGCGTCCGGCCGGGCGGTTCCCACCCCCGGACGCCCGAGCAGTCTCGCAGCATGTTTATCACCCTCTGGAACAACCAAGTTACCGAACGGTATCGAACCAGCCGCATCCTGCGGCGCGATGCGCTACGTTCAACTGACGCCCGGTGCGCGTGGGGTGACGTTCCCTCCGCCGATCGCACTCACGCCACTCCGCGGTCGCGGTTTCGGCGGAGCATAAGGATTCCTAAAGCCGACCTCATGTTCCTGTGAAGGTTCCGCCGCCGAAATGTCGCCGGGATTCGGTTTCCAGAGGTCTAGACCTCCAGTGCAATGTCACTGCAATACCGAGGCGCAGCAGAGACTCCTCGTCCGTGACCGTGCGTCAGTTCGGCCATTCGGCGCCCCATCGGCACCTTTCGCCCCTCCTATAGCAACGAAATCCGTGTGGATGAACGGGCGTTCGATGTGGCAGTGTCCCGCCGCAACGCAGTCCAGACCCAAGGATGGGATGAACTTGTTGCAGCTCAATGATCGAGGCGAGCACCGGCGCCGCTCGGCGGCCAAGAGACGGACGCTCCTCGCCATCGCGCTGGCCTCCGCCACGCTCGTCGCCGGTGGCGTCACCGCACTCGCCACCACGGGCGGCATCGGCGGCACGACCCAGCAGGTGGACTCCGCATCCCCGCAGGCGCTGGACGACGTTCCGCCCGACGAGCCGCGCAAGGGCATGGTGTACAAGGGCCTGGAAGCCGCCCCCGAGGACAGTGCGTGTGTCGGCGGCTTCGAGGTCGAGGGCGTCAAGCAGTGCACGCACGGCCCCGACTCACCGCCCAAGGGCGTGGACATCACCAAGGACACGCCTCCTGCCGTCAAGGCGGCCGTGGTGTCCTCCATACCCAAGGCCGGTGGCGGCAAGGCCCCGGGCGGCGCCGAGTTGCTCTCGGACGTGCCCGCGACGCTGGACGCCGCCCACCCCGGCAAGGCCATCGCCTCGGCGCCGCCCGCCTCGACGGGCACCACGGGAACCGCCGCCAAGAGCGCCGCGGCGCAGGACGCGGCGTCGGCCGTGATCTGTGACGGCGACGGGTCGACCGGCAACCGCGTCCAGGTCGTCTACGCGCACGGCCCCGGCGCGAACCGGTTCGCCGAGTACCTTCCCTCGTTCAAGAAATGGGCGCACGACTCCGACGTCATCTACAACGCGAGCGCGACGGAGACCGGCGGTGTGCGGCACATCCGCTACGTCACCGAGTCCGACTGCACCGTCGCGGTACTCAACCTCGAAGTGCCGGCTTCCGCGATGCAGGACTTCAGCGCCACCAACCAGGCGCTGGCGGCCCAGGGCCTGAACCGCCGCGACCGCAAGTACATGATCTTCGCGGACTCCAACGTCTACTGCGGCATCGGCAGCTTCGCGGGCGACGAGCGTCCCGGCCCGGAGAACTCCAGCAACTTCGGCCCCTCCTACGGCCGGACGGACTCCGGCTGCTGGGGAGGTTCGACGCCCGCCCACGAACTCGGCCACAACCTCGGCGCGGTCAACAACAGCGCCCCGCACACCAGCCGTGGCGGCCACTGCGTGGACGAGTGGGACATCATGTGCTACTCGGACACGCCGTACTACCCGCAGATGCAGATCCACTGCCCGAACCGCAGCAGCGACGACCGGCTCGACTGCAATCACGACGACTACTTCAACACCAACCCGCAGCCGGGCAGCTATCTGACGACGCACTGGAACATCGCCAACAACCAGTTCCTGCTCAGCAACGGCGGCAGCAACCCCAATCCCAACCCGACGCCGAGCCCGACGCCTTCCCCCACCAGGACGACCGGGCCGACGCCGAACCCGACCACCACGACGCCCGACCCGAACCCGACGACCGGTCCTGATGTCGTCGTGAGCCAGGTGACGCAGAACTCCGCGGTGCTCACCTGGAAGCCGGCCTCCGGCGCCACCGGGTACGACCTGCTGCTGGACCAGAAGGCCATCGGCAACGTCAAGGCCACCACCGTGCGCGTGGTCAGCCTGAAGCCCGGCACGCAGTACAAGGTCGCCGTAGCCGTGCACGGCGCGGACGGCAAGGTCTCCGCGCCCGGTCGCCAGGCGGCGTTCCGTACCCAGCCGGCCGGCGGAACCACGGCCGGCCCGGTCGAGCCCGGCAAGCGCTACCTGATGCTGAACAGCTTCACCGGACAGGCCGCCGACATGTACGGCGCCTCCCGTGCCAACGGTGCGGTGCTCATCGGCTACCAGCGCCACGGCTACACCAACCAGCAGTGGCTGTTCGAGAACGTCGGCGGCGGTTACGTCCGGGTCAAGTCCGCGGTCTCCGGCAAGTGCCTGCAGATCGGCGGGAAGCCGGTCGCGGGTCAGTGGATCGCCCAGCAGCCGTGCGGCACCGCCGCGTCGCAAGCGTGGAAGATCACTGCCAACGCCACCGGCTACACGCTCGGCGTCAAGGGCTCCCCGCTCGTCCTCGGCGTGAGCAACCGCGACTACTACGGCGGGGCGTTGCTGGAACTGCAGCAGCCCGGCAACCAGGCCTGGCAGCGCTGGACGTTCCAGCAGTCCACGTCCTGACGACGGCCGGAACCACATGAACTGACGGGCCCGCCCCACCGGGCGGGCCCGTCGGCACTCCTGTGGGCCCTCCCGCCGCCCGTCCCGCCGTGTCTCCCGATCCTCCCGAAAGCCGGTCCCCGATGCCCCTCCCGTCCCTCCGCCTGCTCCGGCCGCTCACGGCCGCACTGCTGATCGCCCTCACCACCCTGCTGTCGCTGCTGCCCACGGGCCCGGCGTCCGCCCACGGGGACACCATCCACCTGGAGATCACCGGCAATGCGGAGGGCCGCCTGACGGTCACGGCCACCTGGGACGAGGACCACCACCCCGTGGACGAGAAGGTCGCCGCGACGCTGCAGGCGACGGCGGCGGACGGCCGGCAGGTCGGGCCGTGGGCCCTCACCCCGCTGGACATGGCGCAGGGCACCTACACCGTCGCCGTACCGCTGCCGCCCGGCACCTGGCAGATCGCGGCGGAGTCCGCGTTCCCGGCCATCGGCGCCGGTAGGACCACCCTCAAGGTCACAGCCGTTCCGGGCCGCCCGGCGCCCAGCACGTCCGCCACCACGCCTGCTCCGCCGGTCTCCGCCTCCGCAGCCCCGGCCCCCGGCCACCCCACCGCGGCCGCCGGCACCGGCGATGACGGATCGTCGTCCGCCCTGCTGACAGCGGCCATCGCCGCAGCGGTCATCGCGGCGGTCATCGCCGCCCTCCTGATCACCCGTCGTCGCCGATCGGGTCCCCAGGAGTAACAACGGGAACCTGTCTGGCGGGACGAGGCATCAGACAGGTTGCAGCGAAGGCGTTGCAGGCGAGGCGTTGAAGCGCTTCGACTGAACTCTGGACACCAGCTTGGGCCGCGTCTAGTGTCGATACGCGGCAGCTGTCACAGGACAGGGTCGCGAATGTTGTCGAAGCGCTTCAATCGATAGGTTGTCCTGTGCAACCCCTTCGCCCTCGTCGGATGGAGACCCTCCATGGCCACGCTCGCCGAGGTCGCCCGGCACGCCGGTGTCTCCGCCAGCACGGTGTCGTACGTTCTCAGCGGCAAGCGCTCGATCTCGGAGGGGACCCGCGACCGCGTCGAGCGCAGCATCCAGGAACTCGGCTACCACCCCAACGCGGGAGCCAGGGCGCTCGCCAGCAACCGGTCGCACATCGTGGCGCTCATGGTGCCGCTGCGGACGGACATGTACGTGCCGGTGATGATGGAGATCGCCATCGCCGTGGCCACCACGGCACGTCAGTACGGCCATGACGTGCTGCTGCTGACCGGCGAGGAGGGCCCCGCCGCCGTGCGACGGGTGATCGGGAGCGGGCTGGCGGACGCCATGATCGTGATGGATGTCGAGCTGGAGGACGAACGCGTCCCGCTGCTGCGGGATTCGGTCCACCCGTCGGTCCTGATCGGGCTGCCGGCCGATCCCTCCGGACTGACCTGCGTCGACCTGGACTTCACCGCCACCGGAGAACTGTGCGGGGATCATCTCGCCGACCTCGGGTACCGCGACATCGCGGTGATCGGCGAGGCTCCCGCGGTCTACCAGCGGCACACCGGATTCGCCGAGCGCACGATGGAGGGGTTGCGCCGGCGCGCCCGTGAGCGGGACCTGCGGCTCATCCACCGCCCCTGCGACGGCAGCTACGAGTCCACCGCCGGGGTCCTGTCGCGCATCTTCGAGGAGCGGCCCCGCACCAGCGCCCTCGTGGTGCAGAACGAGTCGTCCGTCGGCCCCCTGCTCAGCCTGCTCCAGCAGCAGGGCCGGGCGGTCCCCGAGGACGTGTCGGTGATCGCGATCTGTCCCGACCAGGTCGCCGAGCAGGCTTCCGTACGGCTCACGTCGGTGGCCATCCCCGCCCAGGACATGGGGCGCCGGGCCGTCGAGCTGGTGATGGGCAAGCTGGAGGGCCGCGAGCCGCGACCGCTCACGCTGCTCCCGCCGCAGCTCACCGTGCGCGGCAGCACCGGGCCCGCACCCGCCGTCTGAGATCTTCCACTCTCCTCCCGGGTCCCGCAGCCCACGGCGCCGGACCGCGATGCCGCACGCCCTGAGATCCCTCGCGCTCTGAAGGAGACCCCACCGTGAGTCAGACTCCGCCCGCCGTGTCCCTCGCCCAGTCCTCACCCACGGCCGGCACGTTCAGCGAACGCGCGGGCGGCCTGGAGTGGACCGGACGCCAGGAGACACTGCGCGTCGAAGCCTGGGGCCCGGACGCGATAAGGGTACGGGCCCGGCTCGGCGGCCCGCTGCTCGACGATCTGCCCGGAGCCCTCCTGGACGAGCCGCCGTCCGCCCCGTCCGTGGCTATCAAGATCGAGGACGGCCACGCACTGCTGGTCAACGGCGCGATCACCGCGACCGTCGACGCGGAGGGCATGCTGCGCTTCCTGCGCACCGACAGCGGCGAGGAACTCCTCGCCGAGGAGCGGGCGCACTTCTGGTGGCCAGGACCGCGGCTGCGCACCGCGACCGGCAACGGCTACCACCGCATCGAGCAGCGCTTCCGCGCCTACGACGGTGAGCGGTTGTACGGGCTGGGCCAGCACCAGCACGGCCTGCTCGACCAGAAGGGCGCCGTCATCGACCTGGTGCAGCGCAACTCCGAGGTGACGATCCCCGTCCTCACCTCCAGCCGGGGATACACCTTCCTGTGGAACAATCCGGCGATCGGCCGCGTCGAACTGGCCGCCACCGGCACCCGCTGGGTCGCCGACAGCGCACGGCAGACCGACTACTGGATCACGGCGGGAGTTCCGGCCGCCGCGCAGCGCCGCTACACCGCGGTCACCGGCCGCACCCCGATGCTCCCCGAATGGGCCGCCGGTTTCTGGCAGTGCAAACTGCGTTACCGCACCCAGGACGAACTGCTCGGCGTCGCCCGCGAGTACCGGCGGCGCGGCCTGCCGCTCGCCGTGATCGTCTGCGACTTCTTCCACTGGACGCACCTGGGCGAGTGGAAGTTCGACCCCGCCGAGTGGCCGGACCCCGCCGCGATGACCCGCGAACTCGCCGAGATGGGCGTGCAGCTGGCCGTCTCCGTCTGGCCGTCCGTCTCGCCGCTCAGCGAGACCCACCAGCCGATGGAGCAGGCCGGGCACTTCATCGGCACCGAGTACGGTCCGATGGCGCATGCCGACTGGCCGGACAAACAGGTCGCGGAGCCGGTCCAGGTGGCCTTCTACGACGCCACCAATCCGCATGCCCGTGCATACGTGTGGCAGCGGATCAAGGACAACTACCTCACCCCTTACGGCATCAAGGCGTTCTGGCTGGACGCCTGCGAGCCCGAGCTCAAGCCCGGACACGCCGCCAACCTCCGCTACCACGCGGGCCCCGGCCTGGAGGTCGGCAACCTGTATCCGCGCGAGAACTCCCGCACCTTCCACGAGGGCCTGCTCGCGGCCGGGGACGAGGAGGTGGTGACCCTCAACCGTTCCGCGTGGGCCGGCAGCCAGCGCTACGGCGCCGCCCTGTGGTCGGGCGACATCGGCACCGACTTCCCCACACTGCGCGACCAGGTGACGGCCGGACTGCATGTCGCGCTGTCCGGCATCCCCTGGTGGAACACTGACATCGGCGGCTTCCACGGCGGCGACCCGGACGACGGCGCCTACCGGGAGGTGCTGGTGCGCTGGTTCCAGTACGGCGCCTTCAGCCCGCTCTTCCGGCTGCACGGCTTCCGCGACCCCGGCATGCCGCTCGGACCCGACATGACCGGCGGCCCCAACGAGGTCTGGTCGTACGGCGAGGAGGCGTACGGGATCCTCACCGGCTACCTGCGGTTGCGTGAGCGCCTCAAGCCGTACCTGCTGGCGCAGATGCGCACCGCGCACGAGGACGGCGTCCCGCCGATGCGCCCGCTGTTCCTGGAATTCCCCGAGGACGAGACGGCCTGGGGCGTCGGTGACGCCTTCCTCCTCGGTCCCGACCTGCTGGTCGCCCCCGTGCTGGAGGCGGGTGCGCGCGAGCGCACCGTGTACCTCCCGCGCGGCGCGCGGTGGACCGATGCCTGGACCGGCGACGCGTACGAGGGCGGGCGGTCCGTGACGGTGCCCGCACCCCTGGAACGCATTCCGCTCTTCCTGCGGGACGGGGCGGAGCTCCCGATTCGCCCGTAGGGCCGCAGCGCAGCGCCCCCGGCGGTCGGGCCGGGGGCGTTCTCGCGTCCGCGGGATCAGCGGGATCAGCTGGATCAGCGGGAGAAGTCCAGCCGGTCCAGGCGTACCGGGCCGCGCAGACTCAGGTGCAGGTCGTGGACGCCTGCCGGAACGGCGTCGAGCGGTACCCGCACGTCCGCGTAGGCGTAACGACTGCCGGTCACCGGCACGTCGACGGTCGCCAGCGCCGTGCCGTCGCCCAGGCGCAGTTCGAGCGATGCCCCGCTCGGAGCGGCCTCTTCCCGGGAGACCCGCACCACCACCGTGTCCGGCCCCTCCCTGCCGAAGTCGCAGCCGCGGAAGAGCAGCCAGCCCGGCTCCGTACCGCCCGGAGTGACCGCGTCGCCGCGCTCCTTCGACCGATCGACCAGCACCACGCCGCCCTGCTCGTCGAAGTCCGCGCCCGCGAGGCCGCGCCCGCGCACCTGGCGCGGGGCGGGTGGCTCGCCACCGACCGTGAGGATGCGCGTCACGCGGATGTCGGCACTGGACGCGCCGGCCTGGATCTCGTACGCGCCCGGGCCGACGGTCCACAGCCCGTGGGCCACGTCCCAGAAGCCGAGCCGGTCGAGCGGCACGGTGAAGGCGAGGGTGCCGGACTCACCGGGCGGCAGGGACAGCCGGCCGTACCCGATGAGGGTGCGGGCGGGCCGCCGCACCCCGGTGTCGGGCGCCCCGGCGTACAGCTGGACGGTCTCGGTGCCGGCGGTACGGCCGGTGTTGGTGACCGTGAGCGTGCCGGAGACCATGTCGCCCTCGAGTGACAGGTCCAGTTCGCGGTAGTCGAAGGACGCGTACGACAGCCCGTGGCCGAAGGGGTAGAGGGGCGTTCCCCGGAAGTAGAGGTAGGTGGCGCCCGCGCTGATGATGTCGTAGTCGAGCAGGTCCGGCAGGTGCTCGTCGGCGGCGTACCAGGTCTGGGGCAGGCGTCCGGACGGGGAGACGTCGCCGAACAGCACGCGGGCGAGGGCGGTGCCCGCCGACTGGCCGCCGTGCGCGGTCCACAGCAGCGCGGGAAGCGCGGCATCGGCCTCAGCGACGGCGTAGGGGTAGCTGGAGGTCAGGGCCAGGACCGTGCGCGGGTTGGCGGCGTGGGCGGCGCGCCAGAGGGCGTCCTGCCGCTCCGGCAGGGCCAGCGTCCGGCGGTCCTCGGTCTCACGGCCGTTGATGTGCGGGTCGTTGCCCGCCACGACGATCACGGTGTCGGCGGCGCCAGCGGCGTGCGCCACCTCCTCCAGGCCGCGCCTGGTGATCTCCACTGTGAACGCGGTGCCCTGGTCGGCAACCTTCAGCCCGTCGGCGGTGACTTGGATGTACCGGCCCGTACCCGGGTGTTCGAGGAGGTGAGCGTCGCCGTGCTGCTCCAGCCTGAACGTCTCCTGCACGATCCAGCCGCCGGGCTGGTCGGCGGCGGCGCGCACACAGCCGTCCTCGGCAACGGTCAGGTGGCGGCCGGAGGGCGCCCGCAGCGTCAGCAGGCCCTCGCCCCACTCCGTCAGGGTCAGTTCGGTGGGCCGGTCGCCAAGGCGCACGGGCGGCAGGTCCGTGCGGCCGGTGAGGTGTGCCGGGTTCAGGGAGGCCTCGCCCGCGCGGGAGGCGACGTCCGCGGCGGGCTCCGGCACCTGCACCCAGCCGTCGGCCGTCCGCAACCGGACCCGGTCCGCGCCCTCGGCGAAGATCACCCGGTCGGCGCCCAGGCGCTCGCGCAACGCGTCCACCAGCGAGGCGCGCCGGATCAGGCTGCCGCTGTACCAGTCCGTCTTCACCTCGTCGGCGAGCGGGCCGACCACCGCGACCGTTCGCGTACCGCTCCCGTCCAGCGGCAGCAGCCCGTCGTTCTTGAGCAGCACCACGTCGGCCTCCGCCGCCCGCAGCGCGAGCGCGCGATGGGCAGGGGTGTCGTAGGAGCTCAGGTCGGTGGCCGCGTACGGACCCCGGTCCGGGTCGAACTCACCGAGCCGGACGCGCAGGGCCAGCAGCCGGCGTACCGCGGTGTCGATGTCCTTCTGGTCGATCAGGCCGCGCCGCAGCGCACCGTTCAGCCTGTCGGTGATCTTCGACGAGTCCTGGTCGTGGTCGGTGAAGCTGTCCACTCCGGCGCGCAGCGCGGCGGCCGTCGCCTCCTCGTGCGAGTCGAAGTAGTGCTCGGAGTCGACCAGGTTCGACGGGGCGCCGGCATCAGAGCAGACGATGAGATCCTGGCCGGTCCACCGGCGCAGCTGCTCGTCGAGCAGCGGGGAGACGTGGTTCGGGCGGCCGTTGACCAGGTTGTACGCGGGCATCACTCCGGCGACGGTGCCCGCCTCGATGGGTCCGCGGAAGGCGGGCAGGTCGTATTCGTGCAGCACGCGGGGGCGCACGGAGGAGGAAGTGGTGTCGCGGGCGGTCTCGTTGTTGTGCGCCAGCCAGTGCTTGAGGACCGGCGCGGTGCGCCAGTGGTCCGGGTCGTCGCCCCGCAGCCCGGAGGTGTAGGCGGTGGCGAGATCGGAGGTGAGTCGCGGGTCCTCCGAGTACCCCTCCTCGTTGCGGCCCCATCGCGGGTCCCGCAGCAGGTTGACAGTCGGCGCCCAGACGTTGAGCCCCACGCGGGAGTCGCGCGAGCGCATCGCCCGCACCTCGGTGCCGACGGCCTCCCCGACCGCGCGCACCAGCTCCGCGTCCCAGCTCGCACCGAGACCGACGGCCTGGGGGAACACGGTGGCCGGGCCGCTCCAGGCGACGCCGTGCAGCGCTTCCTGTCCGGTACGGAAGGCGTCCAGGCCCAGCCGCGGCACCGCGGGGGCGAACTGGTGCAGCATCGCGATCCGCTCGTCGGGTGTGAGCCGTCCGATCAGGTCCTCGACCCTGTCGGCCAGGGGGAGTCGCGGATCGCGGAACGGCAGGTCGTCGGTGGTCACACAGGCCCCTTCGAGTGGAACAGGCGCGGAACGACTATGGGCTTCGAAGCGCTTCGATGCTGGTGTGAGGGGTCGGCACTGTCAAGGCATACGACGGTAACGGCCCAAAGTCCCCAGTCCCTTGCCGGTGCGGTCGGCGATTCCGCGCACTGCGGACTCTTGCGCGGCCCGCCACACACACTTAACCTCATCGCAACATCGAAGCGCTTCGACCGATGGTTCCCCATCTTCTGCCAGACCCCATTGAGATGCCGGCCGGCGTGCTCCGCCACGTGTCCTGGTGCCGCCACGAAGGGTTGACGCAATGCCGAACTCCCAGGCCCCGGCTCCGGCCGAACCAGCCACTCCCAGCCGGAGAACCTTCCTCACCGGCGCGATAGCCGTAGCCGCGATCACCGCGGGCGGCCCCCTGTTCACCGCGTGCTCGTCCTCGAAGAGCACGAGCAACAAGGGAAGCGTCGCCACCGGCGACGCGCTGAAGAAGGTGCTGCCCGCCTACATACCCTCGACGCTGGTCGCCCCGGACATCCCCGGCGTGAACGGCTCGAGCCCCGGCTTCACCAAGCTCCCCGACCCGCTGGTCGTCTCGGTCAAGGCCAAACCCGGCAAGGGAAGCACCTTCAAGGCGATGACCCCGATCTGGGGGACCGTCCCGAAGAAGGACAACGCCTACTACAAGGCGGTCGACGAAGCGCTCGGAGCCACGGTGGAGTTCGACCCGCTGGACGGCACCACCTACCAGGAGAAGATCGGCGCGGTGCTCGCGTCGAGCGGCATCCCCGACCTGGTCACCATCCCCGGCTGGAACATGCAGGGCCAGATCCGCAACGCCATCGAGAACAGGTTCGCCGATCTGGGCCCGTACCTGTCCGGTGACGCCGTCAAGAAGTACCCGAACCTCGCGGCCATCCCCACCGGCGCCTGGCAGATGGCGGTCTTCGGCGGCAAACTGCGCGGCCTGCCCAACTCCGGCGGCGTGCTCGGCAACGCGATCTTCTACCGCAAGGACCTCGTCGACGCCGCCGGCGTGGCGCTGCCGAAGACGGCGGACGAGATCGTCTCCTTCGGCAAGTCGGTCACCGACGCGAAGAACAAGCGGTGGGCCTTCGACGACCTGTGGACATGCATCCAGAAGCTCTACGGCGTCCTCCCGGACGCGCCGCACTACTGGCAGCTCAAGGACGGCAAGCTCGTCCACAAGATAGAGACCCAGGAGTACCGCGAAGCGCTCGCCTTCGCCCGCAAGCTCCACGACCAGAAACTGGTCCACCCCGACGCCGACGCGGGCAAGGACGGCGACGCGAAGATCCGCTTCACCTCCGGCCAGACCGTCATGTACCAGGACGGCACCGGCGGCTGGTACGGCATGGTCTCGGAACAGTCCAAGCAGAACCCGAAGTTCGACATGCAGGCGCTGGACTACTTCGCGGCCGACGGCGGTACCCCGCTGCTGTGGCAGGACGACCAGGCCGGGATCTTCAGCTTCCTCAACAGGAACCTCCCCAAGGAGAAGATCGAGGAACTGCTCGCGATAGCCGACTACGCGGCCGCCCCGTTCGGCTCGAAGGAGTTCCAGCTCGTCAACTACGGCGTCGAGGGCACGCACTACCACCTCAAGGACGGCGCCCCGGCCTTCACCGACCAGGGCGTCCAGGAGGCCCAGCCCGCCACGCTCTACTTCCTCGCCGCCCCGCCGCCCTCCATCGCGCACCCCGACCAGCCGCAGATGGTCAAGGACTACGCGGGCTGGATGGCACGCCAGGCACCCCATCTGAAGAAGCCGATGTTCTACGGCATGCAGGTCGTCGAACCCACCCGCTACGCCTCCCTCTACACGGGCTTCGACGACCTGCAGAAGGACATCCGGCGCGGCCGCAAGCCCGTCAGCGCCGTCGAGGACGCCGTCAGCACCTGGAAGAAGAGCGGCGGCGAGCAGTTGCGCGCCTTCTACCAGGACATCCTCGACAAGAACGGCAGCGGGGCGTGAGGACGAGGGTCCGTGTCGCCGCGGGGCTGCCCCGGCACCCCGGCACCGACGGCACGGCCCGGCAGGAGCACGCCGCCCCGGCGGCGGCTCCGACGCCGAAGCCGCCCGCCCCCGGCATCACCCGCCGGCAGCGCTTCCGGCGCGACCGCACCCTGCTGCTGATGACGGTGCCGGCCGTCGTCCTGCTGCTGATCTTCAACTACGTGCCGCTGCTCGGCAACGTGGTGGCGTTCCAGGAGTACGACGTCTACGGCGCCGGCATCACCGGCAGCCCCTTCGTCGGCTTCGAGAACTTCCAGCGGCTCTTCGAGGACTACCGCTTCTGGGAGGTGATCGGCAACACCCTCAGCATCACCTTCACCCAGCTGATCCTCTTCTTCCCGATCCCCATCGCGCTGGCCCTGCTGCTTAACAGCGTCTTCAACGACCGCGTCCGCGCCTGGGTTCAGGGGATCGTGTACCTGCCGCACTTCTTCTCCTGGGTGCTGGTCATCACCGTCTTCCAGCAGATGTTCGGCGGCGCCGGACTCATCGCCCAGCACCTGCGGCAGCACGGCGTGGACGGCTTCGACCTGATGACGAACCCGGGGCTGTTCAAGTTCCTCGTGACCTGGCAGGCGGTCTGGAAGGACGCGGGCTGGGGCGTGATCGTCTTCCTCGCCGCGCTGAGCGCCGTCAACCCGGACCTGTACGAGGCCGCCGCCGTCGACGGCGCCAACCGCTGGCGCCGCATGTGGCACATCACGCTGCCCGCGCTGCGCCCGGTGATCGCACTGCTGCTGGTGCTGCGCGTCGGCGACTCGCTCAACGCGGGCTTCGAGCAGATCCTCCTCCAGCGGGACGCGGTCGGACCCGGTGCCTCGGAGATCCTCGACACCTACGTCTGGTGGACGGGCATCAAGACCGGCGACTTCGGCTACGCGGCCGCCGCCGGAATCTTCAAGGGCGTGTTCAGCGTGCTCCTCGTGCTGCTCGCCAACCGGGCCGCCCACTTGCTGGGCGAGCAGGGGGTGTACTCCAAGAAATGACCGCCATACTCACCGACCCGGACAGCCGGGGCGCCACGCCCCTGGAGAAGATCGACAGGACCGGCGGACGACCGGTGTGGGAGGAGCAACCCAGCGCGATCGGCCAGGGGATCAAGGGGCTCTCCCTCGTCGTCGTCTGCCTGTCCATCCTGGCGCCGCTGTGGGTGGTGGTCGTCACCAGCCTGTCCGACAGCAGGAACATCACCGAGGCCGGCGGCCTGGTGCTCTGGCCCAAGACGATCACCTTCCGGTCGTACACCGAACTGCTGAGCGGCGGGATCGTCACCCGCGCCGCCCTGGTCAGCATCGTGGTCACGCTGGTCGGCACGGCGTTCAGCATGGCGGTCTCCATCCTGTGCGCCTACGGGCTGTCCCGTACCGGCTCCTTCGCCCACCGCCCGATCCTGATGACGCTGATGCTGACCATGTTCTTCGGCGCCGGACTGATCCCCACCTACCTGCTGGTGACCGGTATCGGACTCCAGGACAGCTACTGGTCGATGATCCTGCCCAGCGCGATCAGCGTCTTCAACATCCTGGTCCTACGCTCCTTCTTCATGGGCGTGGCACCGGAACTCATCGACAGCGCCCGCATCGACGGGGCCGGCGAGTGGCGGATCCTGTTCCGGATCATCATGCCGCTGTCCCGAGCGGTGATCGCCGTCGTCTCGCTCTTCTACGCGGTCGGCTACTGGAGCCAGTGGTTCAACGCCAGCATCTACATCAACGACAGCGAGAAGTACCCGTTGCAGATGATCCTGCGGCAGATCGTGCTGAAGCAGGAAGTCCCGCCCGGCGCCATGGGACAGGCGGTCAGCAGCGGCGCGATCTCCAGCCTGTCGGTGCAGATGGCGGTGATGGTACTGGCGCTGGTGCCCGTCGCCGTGCTCTCGCCGTTCGTCCAGAAGCACTTCCACAAGGGCATGCTCATCGGCGCCGTCAAGGGCTGACGCCCCGTCCGACCCTCCGCTCACTCCCCCAGCACAGTGAGGTCTTCGTCATGCCCCTGCCCAGCCGACGCGGTGTGCTGCTCGGATCGGTCGCCGGTGCGGCCGCCGCCGCCCTGCCCGCGGTCCCGGCCCGTGCCGCGCAGCCCGACACACACCCGGCACGGCCCCACCGCTGGCGCACCGTGGCCATCGGCGGCGCCGGCTTCGTGACCGGCGTGCTGTTCCACCCGGCCGTGCGCGGCCTCGCCTACGCCCGCACCGACATCGGCGGCGCCTACCGGTGGGAGGAGCGCACCGCGCGGTGGACCGCGCTGAACGACTCGCTGGGCTGGGACGACTGGAACCTCCTCGGCGTCGAAGCGATGGCCGTCGACCCGTCGCACCCCGACCGCCTGTACCTGGCGGTCGGTACCTATGCGCAGTCATGGGCCTCCCCCGGCGCCGTACTGCGGTCCGACGACCGGGGCGCCACCTGGTCGCGCACGGATCTCACGGTGCGGCTCGGCGCCAACGAGGACGGGCGGGGAACGGGCGAACGCCTCCTCGTCGACCCGCGGAACAGCAGTGTGCTGTGGCTGGGGACCCGGCACGACGGACTGTGGAAGTCGTCCGACCGCGGCGCGAGCTGGGCCCGCGCCGAAGCCTTCCCCGGCGCGCCCTCCGCCACCGGGCAGGGCGTCACCTTCCTCGCCGCGGCCGGACGCGTCCTCTACGCGGGCTGGGGCGACGGAGGCAGCGCGCTGTACCGGACGACCGACGGCATGACCTGGGAAGCCGTACCCGGTCAGCCCACCGGGGCCAACGTCCGTACCCCACAGCGCGCTGTCCACTCCTGCGGCATTCTGTACGTCACCTACGCCGACGCTCCCGGGCCCAACGGCATGGCCGACGGCTCGGTGTGGAGGCTCGACACCGCCGCGGGCACCTGGCGCGACATCACTCCGGTGCAGCCCGCCGAGGGAGACCGGTTCGGCTATGCGGGCCTGGCCGCCGACGCCCGCCGCCCCGGCACGGTGATCGCTTCCACCAACAACCGCTGGGGTTCGGTCGACACCCTGTTCCGCACCACCGACGGCGGTCTGACCTGGACTTCGCTCAAGGACACCGCCGTCCTCGACGTAACCGGAACACCGTATCTCCGGTGGGGCGAGGCCGCGCCGAAGTTCGGCTGGTGGATCCAGACCGTCGGCATCGACCCGCACGACTCCCGCCACGTCGTCTACGGCACCGGCGCCACCGTGTTCGGCACCCGCGACCTGGTCCATTGGGCCCCGCAGATCCGCGGGCTGGAGGAGACCGCCGTCACCAAGCTCATCTCCCCTCCTACCGGAGCCGCCCACCTGCTGTCCGCTCTCGGCGACATCGGCGGCTTCTACCACGACTCCCTCGACTTCTCCCCCGCCGCCGGCATGTACACCGGCCCCGTCTTCGGCTCAACCACCGGCCTGGACCAGGCGGCGCTCAAGCCCTCGTACGTGGTCCGCACCGGCTGGTCGTCGACCCGGAACGGCGCCTACTCCGAGGACGGCGGCCGCAGTTGGACGCCTTTCGCCGCCCAGCCCGAGCAGGCCGCGAGCGCGCCCGGCCCCGTCTGCGTCAGCGCCGACGGCCGCACGCTGCTGTGGTCGCTGATCCACTGGAGCGGCACCACCTATCCGACGCAGCGTTCCACCGACGACGGCGCCCACTGGACCGAGGTGGGCACCTTCCCCCAGGGCGCCACCCCGGTGGCCGACCCCGTCGACCCGGCCCGCTGCTACGCCTACGACACCGGCTCCGGGACGCTGTTCGTCTCCACGGACGCCAGCGCGGTCTTCACAGCCGCCGCCACCGGACTGCCCGCCGGCGACACCCAGTACCGCATCGGCGCCGCTCCCGGACGCTGCGGCGATCTGTGGCTGTCGGCCAAGGACAGCGGTCTGCTGCGGTCCACCGACGGCGGCGCCACCTTCGTGCGCGTCCCGGGCGTGGAGGCCTCCTACACCCTCGGATTCGGCAGGTCCCTCACCCCGCGGGGATATCCGGCGCTCTTCCACGTCGCCCGGATCAACGGGGTCACGGGTGTCTTCCGCTCCGACGACGCGGGCGCCAGCTGGCTGCGGATCAACGATGACGCCCACCAGTGGGGCTGGACCGGACAGACGATCACCGGCGACCCCCGTATCCACGGCCGTGTCTACCTCGGCACCAACGGCCGCGGCATCCAGTACGCAGACGCCCTCTGACCTCCCGACGAAGCGAGTGTCCTCCATGCCCGATCTGAACGACGCCGCCCGCGGCCGGATCCTGTTCGGCGGCGACTACAACCCCGAGCAATGGCCCGAAGAGGTGTGGCAGGAGGACGTCCGCCTGATGCGTGACGCGGGGGTCAACACCGCGACCGTCGGGGTCTTCTCCTGGGCGCGACTCGAACCCCGCCCGGGAGCACGCGACTTCAGCTGGCTCGACCGCGTGCTGGACCTGCTGGACGCGAACGGCATCGGCGCGGTGCTGGCCACCCCCACCGCCTCGCCGCCGCCCTGGATGGGTGCCCGTCACCCCGAGACGCTGCCCCGCTCCGAGGACGGCTCGGTGATCTGGTACGGGTCGCGCAACCAGTTCTGCGCGAGCTCGCCCGTCTACCGCGACTGCGCCCGCCGGATCACCGAGGACCTCGCCGAGCGCTACCGCGATCACCCGGCACTGCGGATGTGGCACATCAACAACGAGTACTGCACCAGTTGCTGGTGCGACGAGACCGCCCGCCACTTCCGCCGCTGGCTGAGCGCGCGTTACGGATCGCTGGAAGCCCTCAACGAAGCCTGGGGCACCGCCTTCTGGAGCCAGCGCTATGACTCCTGGGAGGAGATCGTCCCGCCGCGCAAGGTCCAGTACATCGTCAACCCGACCCAGGGCCTGGACTTCCGCCGCTTCACCTCCGACGCGCTGCTGGAGTGCTTCACCGCAGAACGGGACATCGTCGCCCGGCACAGCCCCGGGGTACCGGTCACCACCAATTTCATGCCGATGTGGATCGGCCAGGACGGCTGGACCTGGGCGAGCCGCGAGGACGTCGTCTCGGTCGACATCTACCCGGATCCCAAGGACCCGCACGGCGGTGCGTACGGCGCGATGGTCCAGGACCTGACCCGCTCGCAGGCCGACGGCCCGTGGATGCTCATGGAACAGGCGGCGGGCCCGGTCAACTGGCGGGGGGTAAACCACCCCAAACCGCCCGGCCTGATGCGGCTGTGGTCGCTGCAGGCCGTCGCGCGCGGCGCCGACGCCGTGTGCTTCTTCCAGTGGCGGCAGTCCCGCCAGGGCAGCGAGAAGTTCCACTCCGGGATGCTCACGCACACCGGTGCGGGCGGCCGCACCTTCCAGGAGGTCAAGGGCCTCGGCGCGGACCTGGTCCGGCTGGCGGCCGCCGTGGGCGGCCGCGTCGAGTCGCAGGCCGCGATCCTGCACGACTGGAACGCCTGGTGGGCCGGCCAGCAGCCCGGCCGCCCCTCCACCCGTCTCGACTACGAGCAGGTCCTGCGCTCCTGGCACCAGGCGCTGTGGGAGAGCGGAATCACCACCGACTTCGCCCACCCCGAGACGGATCTGAGCCACTACCCGCTCCTGCTCGTCCCCCACCTCTACCTGCTCACCGATGCCGCCCTGGACAACCTGGCCGGCTACGTCCGCGGGGGCGGCACCCTGGTCTGCGGCTTCTTCACCGGAGTCGCCGACCAGGACGACCGCATCCGTGCCGGCGGCGTGGACGTCCGGCTGCGCGAACTCCTCGGCCTGGCCGCGGTCCACGAATGGTGGCCGCTCGACGACGGGGAGACGGTCACCCTCGAGGACGCCGCCCTGGGCACCTTCCTCGGCACGCTCTGGTCGGAAGACCTCGAAGTCTCCACCGCGCACCCGGTGGCCGTCCACAAAGGCGGCGTCCTGGACGGCCGCCCCGCCGTGACCCGCCACCCCTACGGAGACGGCACCGCCTGGTACGTGTCGGTCCTCCCCGAACCCGCGGCGCTGCGGGCCCTCCTCACCCGCGCCGCCGACGAGCCCGGTGTAAGGCCCCCACTGCCTGCCCTCCCCACAGCAGTGGAGGCCGTACACCGCGGCGACCTGCTCTTCCTCCTCAACCACGGGCGGCACCCGGCCACGGTGCCCGTCCCGGGCGCCCACACCGACCTGCTCACCGGCCGCGACCTCACGGACGAGATCCACCTCGACCGTTACGGCGTCGCCGTCCTGCGGCGGGCCGGATCGTGACCGCGATCCGCCGGCGCGGCAACTGGGATCCGCTCCCCGCCGCCCGCTGGGAGGACGCCTTCCTCACCGGCAACGGACGGCACGGTGCGATGGTGCACGGCGACCCGGCCGACGAGCAGGTGGTCGTCAACCACCACCTGCTCGTCCGGCCCAACGGCGCCGAGGACCGCCGCGCGCCGCACCTGGCCGACGGACTGGAGCGACTGCGCGACGACATCCTGGCGGGGCGCGCCGCCGAAGCCGTCCACCGCACCGTCGGCGACCGGCCCCTGCAGTGGGTCCGCCCCTTCCACCCCGCCTTCGCCGTCCGCGTCCGGCGACCGCGCACACCAATCACCGGCTACCGCCGCGCGATCGACTACCGCACCGGCACCGTCCGCACCACCTGGACCCAGGACGGCGGCCGCTGGACCGCCGAATGCTTCGTCTCGCGCGCCGACGACGTGATCGTCCATCGCCTCACCCCGCCCCCGTACGGCACGATCACCGCGGAGATCCGCCACGACGTACGGCTGCCCGGAGCCCCTGACGAGCTCCACGTGCAGAGCACCGCCGCCGACTGCGGAGAGCGGGTGGCCGAGGCGCTGATCTCCACCTCCGTGCGCTACCCGCACAGCGACCTCGGGTACTCCGGCTGGACCCGGGTCATCGCTCGCGCGGGCACACTGCGCACGTCGGGCGGCACGACGTCCGCCGAAGGCTGCACGGAGCTCACCCTCCTCACCCGCGTCGCCCCCTGGAGCGCCCCCGGCGCGCCCGCGGCGCGGCGGTCCTTTGAGTCGCTGTTCGCCCGCCACCGGCCCCTCCACCAGGAACCGTACGACCGCGTGGAGCTCGATCTCGACGCCCCGGAGGGGCATCGCGCGCTGCCCGCCTCGACGCTGCTCGCCGATCCCGTGGCACACCGACTCGCGCTGCTGGAGCGGCTGTTCGACGCGGGCCGCCACCATCTGCTGTCCTCCTCGGGCCTGCTGCCGCCCCGCCTCACCGGGATCTGGACCGGTGACTGGGAGACGGCCTGGCAGGGCGCGTTCACCTGCGACGCCAACCTCAATCTGCAGATGTCCTCCGCCGCGGTGGCGGCACTGCCGGAGGTCTCCCTCGCCCTGGCCGCACTCATCCGCTCGCAGCTCGACGACTGGCGCGACAACGCGACCCGCCTCTTCGGCACGCGTGGCATCGTCGCCCCCGCCCACAGCGACGGCCTGTCCGGTCGCGCCTACCACTACTCCGACGCCTATCCGCTGCATCTGTGGACCGCCGGAGCCGACTGGCTACTGCACCCACTCCTGGACCACGCCGCCGTCACCGGCGACCGCTTCTTCGCGCACGAGGTCCTCGCCCCGCTGCTCGCCGAGACCGCCGCGTTCTACGAGGACTTCCTGACCCGCACCGGCCCCGGCGGAGCGCTCGTCCTCGTCCCCTCCTACTCCCCGGAGAACACCCCGGCCGGCGCCGACAGCCCCGTCACGGCCAACGCCACCATGGATATCGCTGCCGCCCGGCACGCTCTGCGAGCCACCGGTGAGCCCGCGCACGCCGCGCTCGCCGACCGGCTGCCGCCCTACCGGACCAACCGTGACGGCGCACTCGCGGAATGGTCCTGGCCGGGCGATCCGGAGCGTGCCCCAGACGCCTACGACCACCGGCACATCAGCCACCTCTACCCCGTGTGGCCGCTCGACGAGATCAACCCGTGCGACACCCCCGAACTGGCCCGGGCGGCACGCCGCGCCCTCGAACTGCGAGGCGCCGAGAACGACTCCGCCCACGGCCACCTGCACACGGCGCTCGTCGCGGCCCGGCTCGGGGACGCACAGCGCGTGGCGGGCGCCCTGCTCTCCGTGCTCGACCAGGACTTCTTCCACGCCGGCCTGATGAGCTCGCATTACCCGGGACGCGCGGTGTACAACGCCGACGCGGCGCACACCCTGCCCTCCGTGCTCATCGAGGCGCTGCTGCACTCGACCCGCGACCGCCTCGTGCTCCTTCCCGCGCTGCCGGTCTTCCTCCCCACCGGCACCCTGCGCGGCATCCGCACCCGCTGCGGCGTCACCGTCACCGAGCTGTCCTGGTCGGTGCCCGCCCGCCGGCTGCGGGTCGTCCTGCGGGCGGCCACCGACCTCACGGTGCGCCTGCAGACCGGAGCCGACGGTAAGCCGCACCCCCACCGTCTCCCCGCCGACCGGGACCTGGTCCTGAACCTCCCCTCGGCGGGGGTTCCCCCACCAACCCCCCACTCAGCAAGGGAGTCCCCCCATGCGCAGAACCGCGCGCCCGTTCCTGAGGACGACGCTACTGACGCCGATCCTGGCGTTCCTCGCCGTCCTCGGCCTGCTCGCCGCGCCCGCCCAGGCCGCCACCTGGTCGTCCTCCGACCAGTGGGCCACCTGGTCCAACGGTGGCTACACCCTCTACAACGACGTCTGGGGCGGCGGAGCCGGCGCCCAGACCATCTGGGCCAACTCGTACAGCAACTGGGGTGTCTGGGCGAACCATCCCAACACCGGCGGCATCAAGTCCTACCCCAACGTCACCAAGTACGTCGGGAAGCCGCTGTCCTCGCTCTCCAGCGTGAAGAGCAGCTTCAACGTCACGGTCCCGAGCACTGGCGCGTACGAGACCGCGTACGACGTGTGGGACTCCGCCAACGCCTACGAGATCATGCTCTGGATGAACAGGACCGGCGCGGTCGGACCCCTCGGGACCTCCCAGGGCAACATAACGCTCGGCGGCCACACCTGGACCGTCTACAAGGGCAGCAACGGCTCCAACGCGGTCTTCTCCTTCGTCCGCACCGGCAACACCGGCTCCGGCACGGTCGACATCCTCGCCATCCTCAACTGGATCAAGAACACCAAGGGTTGGTTCTCCAACATCACCCTCGGCAACGTCCAGTTCGGCTACGAGATCACCTCGTCCTCCGGCGGCCTGAACTTCAACACCAACAGCTACAGCGTCACCTCGTCCTGATGGTCGCCACGCGGCCGAGCCTGCACAGGCTCCGCCGCGTGGCCGGCGGTGCGCAAGCCGCGTCAGACCTCCAGTTCGGCCTCGATCTTCTTGAGTTGATGCCTGGCCATCGCCAGGTTGGCCCGCCCCTTGTCCAGGGCCAGGTAGAGGAAGAGGCCGTTCTTGCCGCGCCCCTTGATCAGCCGGATCAGGTGGTACTGGCCGCCGAGGGTGATGAGGATGTCCTCGATCTCGTCCTTGAGGCCGAGCATCTCCATGGTGCGCACCTTGGCGCGCACCACGTCGGTGTTCCCGGCGGCGGCGACCGTCAGGTCGAGGTCCTTGCCGCCGCCCAGAGTGCCCAGTGCCATGCCGCTGGTGTAGTCGACGAGGGCGACACCCAGCGTGCCCTCGATCGATGTCGTCGCTTCCTTGAGGCAGATCTCGATGTTCGCCATGAGCGGGTACTTCCTTCCGGTCTTTCGGTGGTGTGCGGTAGGTGACGCGTCGGAACGGTGGTGCGGTCAGGTGGTCTCGGGCCGGATCAGCGTGCCGTCGGTCAGTTCGGCGATGCGGGCACTGCACCGGCGGGCCTCCAAATGGAGTCGGCCCACGTTGGCGTCCGTCCCTGCCCATGCGGTCAGAACGACGGAGACGCCCGCCGCATAGGTGGCGACATAGCCCTGCTCACCCCGGACCAGCAGCTCCCGGAACGCGCCCCGGTCGGTCCCGTCCGCCAGGCGGAGGGCGACCGAGAGCACGGCCGCGCTGAGCGCCGCGACGGTCTCGGACTCCGGGGTGGCAAGGTCCTGGGCCAGCACCAGACCGTCGGTACTCGCCGCGAGTACGCCGGTGAGATGCGGAACGCGGGCCCGTAACCTTCGGAGCTCTTCCAGGACATCGGCTTCCGTCGCCATCAGCTGTCTCCTCTCGGCGCGCTGTCTCATTGCGCGTCTCATGACGGCGTTGCCGGTGCCTCATGGGCGGGCCGGAAGATCACAGGGTTGCCTCCAATGCGTCACGCAGTCGGCGCAGCAGGGATATGTCGGGGTCCGCGGACAGGTCCGCGACCCAGGCCGGGATGGGGGAAGGCTCGGCCGCCGCCGCTCTGCGGGGGGTCCGCAGGTGCCCGGCGGCGGCCAGCCGGCGCACGTCGACGAGGGTGTGGAAGGCGGGACGGCCCAGCAGCCGGGCCATCGCGAACGGGGTCCGTATGCCGTCCGCCAGATCGAGGACGGCGCGCTGCCGCCGGGTGACCGCGGGGTTGTCGGCCGCCCGGTCGCGGACGACGGGCGCGCTGTCGACCTCGGGGTGCGGCCAGATCCGGTCCAGCAGCTCCTGCCGCCGCCGGGTCTCACGCTCGACGACTTCGGCGCGCAGCGGGCGCACGGGCCCGAACCAGTGGGTGGCTCCGTAGCGGAAGCGGGTCGGGCCGGTTCTGGGGGCGAGCGC
Source organism: Streptomyces sp. So13.3 (assembly GCF_005860785.2). NCBI lineage: Bacteria > Bacillati > Actinomycetota > Actinomycetes > Kitasatosporales > Streptomycetaceae > Streptomyces > Streptomyces sp. So13.3. The sequence goes on from NZ_CP048835.1 coordinate 806,509, forward strand.
GAAGAACGCGGCGTCGAAGACCGCACCGAGATGGCAGATCTCCAACTCCCCGCTGGTGAGCAGATTGCTCTCGACGAGGCTGCGCCCGACCCGGCACCGTGCCCCTGCCCGGTCGATCGTCTCCTGCCACTCCGCCGAGGAGAGCCGGCGGCGGGCGAGCAGCAGAACGTCGACGCCGGGTGCGGCGGGACTCTCGGCGTGGACGACCTCTCCGTCGAGAAGATAGACCGTGCCCGTCTCCCGCAGCAGGGCACCGGTGGCCCGGTCTCCGGCCATGCGGACGAGCATCGAGGGGTTCAGCGCTCTCATCCGAGCACCAGACGCTCGGCCAGTCCCTGGAGCCGGATCCGGGCAAGGGCGAGATTCCCCTCGTCGCGGTCGAGCCAGAGATGGAAGAACACGCTGCTGTCGAAGGTGGTGTCGACGAAGCGCAGCAGGTGATAGCTGGTGAGGGTCGTGACGATGACGTCCTCGACGGGCGATCCCTTGGCGGCCTCGGCGTCCCCGTGGTTCCCAGCCGTTGCGAAGGCGGTGTGTTCGGCGGCCATCCGGGCCAGTTCGGCCGTCTCGACCGCCGTGGTCTCGTAGTCGTTCGTGGGGGATACACCGAGAGTGCCGAGTGCCAGTCCCGTGGTCCACTCGACGACGGCGGCTCCCCGTGCACCGGGCAGACCCATCGCTTCGAGTAAGCACTCATCGATTCCGGGCACGCGGATTCCCTCTCGGTTCGCGGCAGTTGAGGACCTCAGCCGCACTGCGGTGACCGTGAGACTACGCACGGCGATGCGCCGGATGCGGACGTAAGATGATTTCCCGCGAAAACACGCAGCGTTGGACTATGCTCCGCCCTTGCCAGGTGCATAGTCGGTCGCGGGCGGGCCGGTCGTGTCGGCCCGCCCGGCGATCAAAAGTGCTGTCCCGCTACAGCCGCCCTGCGCCCGCGCCGCAGTCGACGATGTGCGGAACCGCGGTGGGGCTGTCGACGCGGGTGCGCAGGGTGGGAGTCCAGCCCGCGTCACCGGCGATGACCGTGGTGGGGTGGCTGGCGTTGAACGCGCCGAGAAGGTCGGTTTCCTTGCCGTTGACGGCGTTGCGCTCCTCCGTCATCGCGGTGCCCTTCCAGTACGCGATGACCCGGTCGGCGCCGACCGACCCGGGCAGCGTGAACGCGTTGGCCTCCGCGACGAGTTGGGACCGGTAGCCGGCTCCGAGGCTGTAGACGTATTCCTGGCCCGGCGTTACGACGTAGTGGTTGTTGTAGGCGTCGACCTGTCCGAAGCGGACCCGCGGCGCTCGTTCGGTGATGCCCTGGAGAAGGTTGTGGTGAAGGGTCACGCGCAGCTTGCCTTCGTCGGTGGCACCGGCGCTGTCGCTGTTGCCGAAGAGCAGCGTCTTGTCGTGGTCGGTGAAGGCGTTCCAGGAGGCGGTGACGAGGTCGGCGCCTTTGACGATGTCGAGTTCACCGTCGTGCTGCTGGTAGATCCGTCCGAAGTAGAACGGCTGGGCGGCGTCGGGGCGGCGGCCGTCGGTGAACGTGTTGTGGTCGATCCAGACGTGGGTGGCGCCGTAGACGACGAGGTTGTCGTACTCGGAGTTCCAGTTGCCGGTGGCGCCGTCGGTGGGGTCCCACTGGGGGAAGCAGTCGAAGGCGTCCTCGAAGGTGAGATTGCGGACGATGACGTTGTCCGCGTTCTTGATCTGAAGATCGAGGGCGAGCAGCCCGGCGTGGTTGCCGAGGCCCACGATGGTGGTGTTGGAGCCGACCGCGAGCTCGACCCGCGCGGCCTGACGGGCGGCGGAGGCGCCGCGGGCGTCCTCCTGCGCACCGGCGGGCAGGGTGCCGGTGCCCCAGGTGGCCGGGTCGTACGCAGCGAGGTAGGAGTCGAGGGAGTAGCCGTCGGTGGCGTAGTCCGCGCAGGTCAGCGGCTGCCCGGCGTCGTCGGTGTTGCCGTCGATGGTGCCCTTGACCTGGATGATCTTGGGCGTGGCGTCGCCGCCGTGGAGAGCGGCGGCGAGCTGTGCGCGGGTGCTGACGGTGAACGTGTGGGCGGCGTCGGCCACCGCGCCGCCGGTGGTCCCGGTGCCCGAGGACGCCCAGCCGTCCCCTGCGGGCAGTACGGCACGGGCGGGTGACGTGGGGTGGGCGGCCTGCGCGGGCACGGCCAGCGCCAGCGAGGCGCAGCCGATCAGTGCGGCAATTACATGGGCATGACACATTCTTCTCATTGCGGCTCCCGCTGAAAGGAAGTGAACGGGTGGAAGGACCAGGTGCGGTGAAGGGGGTGGGGCCGCTGCGGGGCGGCGGTCGGAGCGTCCGCCCCGCCGCGGACGTCAGCTCTTGTGCTTCTTGTAGTCCGCCTGCGCGGCGTTGAGCTTGTCCGCGAGCTTGTCGGCGAAGTCCTTGGCCGAGGTCTTGCCGAGCAGCAGCTTCTGGAAGTCCGGCTCGGAGTCGGCCTTGGTGATGCTGTTCCAGTCCGGCAGGTAGTAGGGGAACTGCACGATCTTGGTCTTGGGGTCGTTGAGTGAGTCCATCGCGGCTTTGGTCGGCTTGGCGTCAGTGATCCACTTGTCCCCCGCGGTGCCGGTGTTGGCCGGGATTGCGCCCGCCGACTCGTTCCAGAGGCTGTTCATCTCGGCGGAGGCGGCGAACTCGATGAACTTCCAGGCGGCGGCCTTGTTCGTGCCTGACTTGAACAGCCCGAGCCCGTCGACCGGGTTGGACACGACCGTCCGCACCCCGCCGTCGGTGGACGGCGGCAACGGGATGCCGTCGATCCTGTCCTTCCCGAACGCCTTCACATGGTCGGTGTACGAACCGAGGTTGTGCTGCAGCATCCCGATGCTGCCCTGGTCGAACTCGGCGACCATCTTCACGAAGTCGTTGTTGAGATCGGCCTCGGGAGTCGCCTTCTTGTACAGGCCGGCGTACTTCTCCAACGCGGCGATGTTCCTGGGGTCGTTGACCGTGGTCCGGTCGCCGTTCCAGAAGGTGTCGATCCCCGACTGGGCGTACATCATCTCCAGCGCCTGCGCGATCGAGCCCTTCCCACCGCGCAACGTGAAGCCGAACTTGTTGCTCTCGACGTCCGTCAGCTTGTCCGCCGCCGCGTACAGACCAGCCCAGGTGGTGGGCGGCTGCAGGCCGGCGGCGGTGAACAGATCCGTGCGGTACCACAGCGTGCCCTGGTTGGCGGAGGTCGGCACCTCATAGAGCTGCTTGGCATCGCCACCGGCAGCCAGAACGCTGGTGACCATGCCGGTGACGAGCTTGCCCTTCAGAGCGCTGCCGTCGATCCGGTCGGTGAGCGGCTCCAGGGCGTTCTGCGCGACCATGTTGGCCAGATACGCCGTGCCCACGCCGCCCACGTCGGGCAGCCCACCGCCCGCGATGGCGGTGTCGTACTTCTTCTGCACATCGGCGATCGGGATGCCGACGTACTCGACCTTGATGTCCGGGTTCTTCTTCTCGAAAGCGGCGATGATCTGCTTCCAGACGGCGGTGCGCACACCACCATTGTTGTCCCAGAAGACGATCTTCCCCTGGCCCTTGCCCTCGTCACCGGACTTGGTGCCGGAGTCGCCGCACGCGGTGGCGGTGAGTGCGAGGGTGGCGATGAGCGCAGTGGCGGCGATCAGACGGGATCTGCGGTGTGGGTTCGTCGGTTCTGACATGGCGGCTCTTTCGGTTGTGGGATTCAGTCGTGGGCTGCGGTTGTGGAATTCAGGGGGCGGGTTACAGGGAGCTGGGTTTGGAGAGATCGATGCGGGAAGCCGGTCATCGCGCGGGCCAGAGCCGCGGCCTCGTCACGGCCGAGCCGCCCGTCCGCGATACCGGTCACGATGCGCCGGGTGACGGTGGCCGCCGCCGGCATCGTCAGCCGCCCCCGCGCGGCGAGCGAGGAGCCGACGCCGGGGTACTCGTCGGTGCGCACGAACCACGGATCCGGTCCGCTGAACACCAGCGTCCAGTCGTCGCCGGCGAGCGCGAGCCAGTCGGCCGGGCGGCCGTGCACCGCCTCCTCACCGTCCGCATCCGCGCTGAAGACCCGCGGGAGGCGGCCGTTCTTCGGTGCCCGCCAGAAGAAGCCGCCGTATCCCGCGCCGGGCCGGCCGTTGGTGGTCGGGCTGCCGATGCTCAGCGGACGGCCGGTGGTGTTGGTGAGCATGAAGGCGAAGTCGAGTACCCAGGCGGTGTCGTCGATCTGCCGGACGCCGACGGTGCGCCGCTCGTACAGCAGCTCACGATCGTCGGCCGTCCAGGACAGTTCCTCGGCGAAGCCGGCGGCCGTCCGCCGGAGCCAACCGCCATGCCGCTGCACACCGTGGTTGTCCAGCCCGGTGGGTCCCCGGCCGCGGACGAAGGTCCGGCCGCCCCAGAAGTTGCGGCCTTCCACGTCCGGGACCGCGACGCTCACCCCCAGATGGTGACGGTGGTCCTCGGGCATCAGCTCGGTGACCGCCACTCCGCCCAGGGTTCGGACCGGGTGCAGATACGGGCGCGGGGACAACTCCTGTTCCAGTTCGGGCCGGTGGACATAGCGGCCGACGACGCGGCCGCCGCACCGCAGTACGAGGGGAGGTGTCATCAGCAGCGCACCTCCCGGGACTGCTGCGATACGGCCCAGGGCGCGCCGAGTTCCGAGAAGAGCGCGAGCCTCTGCGCGGCGGCTTCGACCAGGCCGTCGACACCCGGGACCACACGCCGCTGGGAGCGCTCCCCCGCAACGGCACGCCACAGGCGGCCGGGGACCGGCACCGGATCGGCGGCGGTACGGATCGCCTCGACGACCTTCATGAAAGCGCCCGTGGCGCGCGGCGGGACGAGCAGTTCCTCGCTGTGCGCGATGTGGGCCAACAGGTTCTCCAGCAGGTCGGTACGCGCGAAGACGCGCTCCTCGGGGCCGCGGGAGGCACGCTGCAGCAGCACTCGGTCCTGCTTATACCAGAAGGTGATGCGGCCCCTTGTGCCGTGCACGGCGATGTACGGTTCGGCGGCGGTCTCGGCGCACAGCGTGGCGGCGACGGTGACCCGGGTGCCGCGCGCGGTCCTGATCCGGACGCAGGAGGTGTCATCGGACTCGATGTCGTTGGCGCGGAAGAGTTCGGTCTCGATCGCGGCCACATCTGTGGCACGATCACTGCCGTCCAGCCGCAGTGCGGTGGCCACGGCGTGCGCCAGCGGGTTGGTGAGCACGCCGTCGACCACGTCGACACCCCGTAGGGTGCGGCGCCCCGACCAGGCGGCACGTGCGAAGTACTGCTCGTCACGCACCCAGTTGCCTGCCGCTCCGATACCCCGTACGCGGCCGATCGCGCCGTCGGCGATCAGTTCGCGCACCGCGGTCACGCCCTGCGAACCGAGCGACTGGAAGCCGACCTGGCAGGCCCTGCCACTCGCTTCGAGACCGGCGACCAGTCGTTCGTACTCGGCGTACGACGGCGTCGGGGGCTTCTCCAGCAGCACGTGCGCGCCATGGGCGGCGGCGGTCAGTGCCAGGTCGGCATGGGTGTGGATCGGTGTGCAGACGATCGCGACGACGGCGCCCGTCCGGTCGATCAGCTCCCCCAGGTCGGCTCCTTGCGCCGGAGTGCCGAGACCGGCCAGCCGGTCCTTCTCCGGCGGCCGCACGTCGCACACCCCGGCCAGCCGTACGGTCCCGGCGGCGGTGAGTCTGCGCAGGTTGTCCAGATGCCAGTGCCCGTGGCCGTGCGCGCCGGCCAGTACGACGGGTATCGCCCGTATGCCGTTCACCCCTTGACCGCGCCGGCGCTGAAGCCTGTGATCAGCCACTTCTGGATGAAGGCGAAGACGATCACGACCGGCACGGCGGCCACGACGCCGCCCGCGGCCAGCGCTCCGAGATCGACGCTGTCGGCGCCGATCAGGGTGTTGAGGCCGACCGGGATCGTCTGCTTGTCCTGCGAGCTGAGGAACATCAGCGCGAACAGGAAGTGGTTCCAGCTGTGGACGAACGCGAAGGAGCCGACCGCGATCAGACCGGGCCGCAGCACCGGCAGCACCACCGCGCAGAACCCCCGGAAGCGCGAGCAGCCGTCCACCCAGGCGGCCTCCTCCAGCGCCATGGGTACGTTCTTGATGAAGCCGCTGATCAGGATGATGGACAGCGGCAGTTGGAACACGGTCTCCGCGATGATCACGCTCCACAGTGAGTTGATCAGCTGCAGGTTCCTGAAGATCTCGAAGAGCGGGACGAGCATCAGCGCGCCGGGGATGAACTGCGAACACAACAGCCCCAGCATGAAGGCGCTCTTGCCCCGGAACCGGAAGCGGGCGAGCGCGTAGCCGCCGCACAGCGCCACCACAGTGGTGGTGATCAGGGTGGCGACACCGACCAGCATGCTGTTCTGGAAGTACATGCCGAACGACCGCTCGTTCCACACCTTCGCGAAGTGCTCGCCCGTGGCGGGCCAGGGCACCAGCGACGTCGACCCTGCCGGCCGCACCGCGAACAGCAGCATCCAGTAGAACGGGACGAGCGTGAACAGCAGGTACAGGCCGAGCGGCAGATAGATCTGCCAGCGAGGCGTGCCGTCGTCCACCGCGCGGCGCCGCCGCCGGGCGGTACGCGGCGGAGTGATACCAGCGGGAGGCACCGCTCGGATGCCCTTCTCCGCGAGTGCGGCGGTCATGTGCGGTCGCCTCCGAACTTGCTCAGGCGCAGATAGAGGATCGAGCAGAAGAGGAGGATCACGAAGGCGACGGTGGTCAGCGCCGACGCGTAGCCGAAGTCGTGTCCGTCGACTCCGGTGTTGGCGACGTACAGCGGCAGCGTGGTGGTCTGGCCGGCCGGTCCGCCGCCGGTGAGGGTGTACAGGAGGTCGACGTTGTTGAACTCCCAGACCCCGCGCAGCAGCGTCGACAGGACGATCGCGTCCCTCAGGTGCGGCAGGGTGATGTGGAGGAGCTTCCGGTACCGGTTCGCGCCGTCGACCAAGGCCGCCTCGTACAGCTCCTTGGGGATGGACTGGAGGTCGGCGAGGATGAGGATCGCGAAGAAGGGGACGCCGCGCCAGAGTTCGGCAAGGACCGCCGCCCAGAACACGGTGCCGGTGTCGGAGAGCACCGAGGTGCCGTAGGTGCCGATCCCGGCGTCGGCGAGATAGCGGCTGAACCCGGTGGACGGGTTGTAGAGCAGCATCCAGATGGTGGTCGTCAGAACGCCGGAGACCGCCCAGGGTGAGAAGACCAGGGCGCGGGCGATGCCCCGGCCGATGAAGGTCTGGTTGACCAGCAGTGCCAGCACCAGTCCGAGGGCGAGTTGCAGACCCACCTCGACGACGACCCATCGGGCGCTGAAGGCCAGGCTCTGCCAGAACAGCGGGTCGTCGGTGAAGATCCTGGTGAAGTTGGAGAAACCGGCGAAGCCGTTCCGCCAGGGCTTGGTGACGTTGTAGTCCTGCAGGCTGTAGTAGAGAACGCTGATCATCGGGTAGGCGATGAACCCGAGCATCAGCAAGGCTGCCGGGGCTATCAGCAGATACGGGAGGCGCCGGTCGCGCCGCCGGGATGGTTTCGCCACGGCGATGGCCATGACTGGGACTCCTTCACTACGGGGTAAGCGCTTGCTGAATGGTGTGCGGCGTCCCGGACGGCGAACGTCAGGGGCAGTTGCGATGCGGAAGGGGGCTGCGGCGGGCGCTCAGCCCGCGTAGGGCTCGGGCACTTCGCCGGGCCTGGCCAGGAAACGGAAGTCGCAGCCGGTGTCGGCCTGGGTGATCTGTTCCTGGTAGAGGGCGCCGTAGCCGCGTGAGAAGCGGGGCGGTGGCGGCTGCCACTCTGCGCGGCGGCGCTCCAACTCGGGTTCGTCCAGCTCCAGGTGGAGCCGTCGGGCCTCCACGTCGAGGGTGATCAGATCACCGGTGCGGACGAGCGCGAGCGGGCCGCCGACGTACGACTCGGGTGCGATGTGCAGCACGCAGGCCCCGTAACTGGTGCCGCTCATCCGGGCGTCGGAGATCCGGACCATGTCCCGCACGCCCTCTTTGAGAAGGTGATCGGGAATCGGCAGCATCCCGTACTCGGGCATCCCGGGGCCGCCGAGCGGGCCGGAGCCGCGCAGGACCAGGACGCTGTCGGCGGTGATGCCCAGCCCCGGGTCGTTGATGGTGGACTGCATCGCCCGGTAGTCGTCGAAGACCACGGCCGGGCCGGTGTGCTTGAGCAGCTGGGGATCGGCGGCGATGTGCTTGATGACGGCGCCGTCGGGACAGAGGTTGCCGCGCAGCACCGCGAGCCCGCCTTCGTCCGCCAGCGGGTTGCCACGGGGACGGATGACGTCCGGGTTGTGGACGAGCGCGCCCGCGAGCTGCTCGCGCAGCGTGGGGTGGGCCACCGTCGGGCGCTCCAGATGCAGTACGTCCGTCAGCTGTGCGAGGAAGCCGGGCAGGCCGCCGGCGAAATGGAAGTCCTCCATCAGATACCGGCCGCCCGGGCGCAGGTTCGCCAGCACCGGTACTGTGCGGGCGATGCGGTCGAAGTCGTCGAGGGTCAGTTCGACACCGGAGCGGCCGGCCATCGCGATCAGATGGATCACGGCATTGGTGGAGCCGCCCAGGGCGAGGACGGTGGCGACCGCGTCCTCGTAGGCGTCACGGGTGAGAATCCGCGACAGCCTCAGGTCCTGCCACACCAGCTCGACGATGCGCGCTCCCGAGGCGGCCGCCATCCGCTCGTGACCCGAGTCGACCGCGGGGATCGAGGACGCGCCGGGCATCGTGACACCCAGCGCCTCGGCGGCCGCCGTCAGCGTCGAGGCGGTGCCCATCGTCATGCAGTGGCCGGGGGAACGCGCGAGCCCGTTCTCCAGTTCTGCCAATTCGCCGTCGCCGATCAGCCCGGCGCGCCGGTCGTCCCAGTACTTCCACATGTCCGTGCCGGAGCCCAGCACTTCATTGCGCCAGTGTCCCGGCAGCATGGGTCCGGCCGGGACGAAGACGGCCGGCAGGTCCATGCTGGCCGCGCCCATCAGCAGCGCCGGGGTGGACTTGTCGCAGCCGCCCATCAGGACGGCGCCGTCCACCGGGTACGAGCGCAGCAGTTCCTCGGTCTCCATGGCGAGGAGGTTGCGGTAGAGCATCGGCGTCGGCTTCTGGAAGGTCTCCGAGAGCGTGGACACTGGGAACTCCAGTGGGAAACCGCCCGCCTGCCACACCCCGCGCTTGACCGCCTGAGCACGTTCCCGCAGGTGGGAGTGGCAGGGGTTGATGTCGGACCAGGTGTTGAGAATCGCGATCACCGGCTTGCCGAGGTGCTCCTCGGGGAGATAGCCGAGTTGCCGGGTGCGGGCCCGGTGGCTGAACGAGCGCAGCCCGTCCGTGCCGTACCACCGGTGGCTGCGCAGCTCATCGGGAGACTTCCTCATAGCGCCCAGTCCTTGATGAGCGCCGCGACCTCGGCGCGCTGCGCGTCGGGCAGCTGACGGCTCGGCGGCCGCACCTCGCGGCGGCACAGGCCGAGTGCGGCGAGCGCCTCCTTGACGACGGTGACGTTGTTGGCGGACTGCTGCGCGGCGCGCAGGTCCTCGAAGGGGCGGATCTGTTCCCAGACCTTCATCGCTCCCGGATGGTCCCCGGCGCGCAGGGCCGTCAGCATGCCCAGCGACACGGACGGGGCGACGTTGACCAGGCCGGAGGTGAAACCGGTGGCGCCCATCGCCCAGTAGGCGGGCGCGTACAGCTCCGCGAGCCCTGCCACCCAGACGAAGCGGTCGAGCCCGGCGTCGCGCGCGAAGGCCGCGAAGCGGGCGGCGTCCGGCACCGCGTACTTCGCGCCGATCACGTTGGGGCACAGGTCGCCGAGCAGTGCCATCCGGTCGCCGCCGAGGAGCGGGTTGCGGATGTAGGGCACTACACCCAGTTCGGGGACGGACTCGGCGATGGCCCGGTGGTAGTCCACCCACCCGTCGGGCGAGACATAGGGATGGACGGGCTGGTGCACCATCACCATCCGCGCACCGTGGTCACGCGCGTGCCGGGCGGCGGCGACGGCGGTCGGCACGTCGTGGCCGACACCCACCAGGACGACGGCCGGTCGCTGCGCGGTCTCGGCGAGCGTGTCCTCGACGACCGTGAGGCGCTCCTCGGGGGCCAGCGCGTAGAACTCGCCGGTGTTCCCGTTGGGCGTGAGCGTCCGGACGCCGCCGTCCAGCAGCCTGCGCAGCAGAAGCCGGTACGCGGTCCGGTCGATCGCACCGTCGGCGTCGAACGGGGTCACCGGAATCGCGACGACATCGGCGAGCGCGGCCCGCAGCGCGGCACGGTCCATCGGTTCGGAGCGGGGCGTCGGTTCGGAGCGGGGCGTCGGTTCGGAGCGGGGCGTCGGTTCGGAGCGGTCCATCAGGCGCCCGTCTCTTCGTGGTCGGGGAACGCGCGGCGGACGAAGTCCGAGATGTGGGCGTGCAGCAGCCCGGCCGCGCCGTCCGCGTCGCCGGCGAGCGCCGTCCGGAGGATCTCCTGGTGCTCGCGGGCCTCCTGCTCCCAGGAGGGGGAGGCCGCCCAGGCGACGGTCGACACCAGGGCCGCCTGGTCACGCACCTCGTCGAGCATCCGCGTCAGGAGCGGGTTGCCGCAGGGCAGATAGAGCGCCCGGTGGAAGTCACGGTTGGCGAGGCTCCGGTCGGCCCGGTCCTCCGCGCCCTCGGCCCGTACGAGCGCGTCCCGCGCCGCCGCGAGCGACTCCTTCCTGACGATGCTGCGGCGCAGCGCCTCGGGCTCCAGCAGCAGCCGCACGTCGTAGATCTCCCGCGCCATGGCCGCATCCACGGTCCGCACCGTGACGCCCTTGTACTGGCTCATCACGACGAGCCCGGTACCGGCCAGCGTCTTGAGCGCCTCGCGCACGGGGGTCTTCGAGACACCGAACTGCGCCGCCAGATCGGCCTCGACGAGTGGCTGTCCAGGACTCAACTGCCCGGTGAGGATGCCGTGCTTGATCGCCTCCAGCACGTACTGCGTCCGGGAGGGGATCGGGGCGGGAGCAAAGGTCATGTGCGCTCTCAGATCTCAGGTATCGCGTCTCATATATGACGTACGAAGTACGACGCGATGAAAGGTAGAGCCGCGCCGGAGGTCCGTCAATGCTTTGAACAGAACTGATCCCGCACCCGGGCGTCGGCCGGCCGGGGAAGGCCGGCCGACGCCGCGCTGACGTTCGGCCGGTCAGCCGATGGTGAGTTGGGTGACCGAGTTGGCGGGGAAAGTGCGGGTGAAGGTGGCTCCCAGGCCGGTCACCGCGGTCGTGACCGGGGCGACGTGCCGGGGGTCGGTGATGGTGTTGGTGTCGGACGGATGGGCGGAGGTCAGCGTGACGGCGGTGCCGGTGGTCGGGACGGCCGCGCCGGCGCCCGTCAGGCGGACGGTGATCGACTGCGGATTGCCGCCCGGGTTCACGACCGTGACGTAGTACTTCCCGGTGCTGGACGAGCGGCTGACCACCTGGTTGACGGTGCTGGTGCCGCTGTACGAGGCGGCCAGGATCTGGTCGCCGTGGGCGGCGGCCATCATCTGCTGGACGTAGGCGCTGGGAGAGCTGTAGCTGGTCGAGGCGTCGAAGGCGATCAGGTTGGTGTTCCACTGCACGCTGTTCACATTGGCCAGCAGCGGGGCGTACGCCTCCATCGCCACCACATCGGAATTGCGCTGCAGATTGGTGAGCCAGGAGGCGTCACCGATCGCGCCCGCCAGTGTCGGGGTCGGCCGGCCGACCTGGGAGGCCCACTCCCCCTCGAACACCTTCGGGCCGCTCCGCGAGTAGGTGTCGTAGGCGTTGGCGTTCGCGTTGAACCAGCCGGGCGAGCGGTAGTTGTGCAGGTCCAGGACATCGGGAGTGCGCGCGGAGACGGCGGTGGTGGCGATCAGCTTGAGCGCCGGGTAGGCGGCCCTGATGGCATCGTGGAACTGTGCGTAGCGGCCGTTGGCGCCGTCGTAACTGCCGGTGGTGTCGAACCAGTCCTCGTTGCCGACCTCGACGTACTGGAGGGAGAACGGCGCGGGATGCCCGTCGGCGGCGCGCCTGGCACCCCACTTCGTCGTCACGTCGCCGGTGATGTACTGGATCTCGTCCAGGGCGTCCTGGACGTACGGGGTGAGCTGGTCCAGCGGGACGACGTCGTGCTGCAGGGAGTAGCCGGCGTAGACCCCGAGGACGGGCCGGGCGCCGAGGTCCTCGCACCACTCGAGGTATTCCAGTAGGCCGAGGCCGTCCGTGGACCAGTAGCCCCAAGGGTCCTGGTGGCCCGGCCGGCTCTCGGTCGCGCCGAGGGTCTTCTTCCAGTCGAAGCGTTCGGCGACCGTGTTGCCCTCGAGGTAGTTGCCGCCCGGCAGCCGGATGAAGGAGGGCTTGAGGGCCTTCATCCTCTCCATCAGATCGACCCGCAGGCCGTTGGGGCGGTTGTTGTAGGTGGGCGGGAAGAGCGAGACGTTGCTCAGCCACAAGGTGGCTCCCGTCGCGCTCTCCGAGGAGAGCACGAAGCGGTTGGTGGAGCTGGTGGGAGCGCCGGCCGCGGTCTTCAGGGTGACGGTGTACTTCTTCCAGCCGCTCGTCAGGGCGGGGATGGTGGCCGTCGCGTACGGCGTGCCCGCGGTGCTCTCCAGGGAGAGCTTGAGCGGACCGGTGAAGCCGGGGGCGGCCTTGGCGTACAGCGAGGCGGTGTAGATGGTGGACGGCTTGACGGGGATGCCCCAGAAGCCGCCGTTGGCGACCCCGGCCCGGTTGCCGGCCGTGGCCTTGGCCAGGGAGACCTTCAGCGAGCGGGTCAGCGCGGTGTTGAGCGGGTTCGCCGTGTCCAGCGCGATGCTCGCCGAGCCGACGGTGGAGCTGACGGCGGACCACGAGTCCGGGTTGCTACTGGCCATCAGGGAGCGGTTCTGCAGCAGTTCGCCGTACAGGCCGCCCTCGCCCGAGTGGTTGATGTCCTCGGTCATCAGGCCGAAGAAGTCACTGGGCAGTGCGTGCGCGGCGGTGCCCGCGTCGACGGAGAGGGTGCCGTTGCCCTGGCCGAGGATCGTCTCCAGCTCGGGAGCGGTGACCGGATGGTCGTGGATCACCACGTCGTCGATGGTGGCGTCGGCGAAGTCGGCCGGGTTGCCGTTGAACCTGCCGCGGCCGACCGCTGTGCCCGCGGACGCCTTCCACGGAGTGGCGTAGGCGACCGTGGACTGCAGGATGCCGTTGACGTACAGCCTCAGTTGACCGGACGCGTTGTCGCTGACGCCGGTGAGGTGGTACCAGGTGCCGGTGCTGGGCGCGGCCGTCGCGTCGGCGTGGCGCGCGGTGGCCGTGGAGCTGTCCGACGCCAACCGAGTGAAGGCGAACTTTCCGGTGTCGCCCCGCAGTTGTAGATAGAAGCCGGAGACGGCGGTCCCGTCCGCGCTCACGAAGGTCTGATACCCGGTGAGGGTGTTGAGCTTGACCCAGGCCGAGACCGAGAACGGCTGCGAGGTGTCCGTCGCGGCGGTGGCGGCGGTCGCGGACGAGGCGGCGGTCCCGTTGGACCGCAGCGCATGGCCACCGGTCCTGCCGGTGGTCCACGCGGCCGTCGCGCCCAGGGTGAGGGGGTGGCCGTGGCCGGAGTCGTCCGCGGCGGTGGTTCCGGTGCCCGCTTCGAACGCCCAGTGCGCGCGCTGGTCCAGTGCGGTCACCGCGGACGCGGCGAGCGCCCCCGTGTAGAACCGCAGGTCGTCCACGCCTCCGTTGAGGAAGTCCACCGGAGTGCCGGCGTATTTGCCGCGACCGACCACCGCGTGCCCGGCGGCCTTCCACGGGGCGGTGTACGCGACGGTCGTCTGCAACGTGCCGTTGACGTAGAGCGCGAGCGTGCCGGCCGCGGCGTCCTGGACCCCGGTGAGGTGGTACCAGGTACCGACGGCCGGAGTGTCGACGGCGGCTGCGACGGCGGCCGCCCCGGGGGTGTCGGAGGGCAGCCGGGCGAAGGCGAACGTCCCGGTGTCGCCACGCAGTCCGAGGTAGAAGCCGCTGACCTCACTGCCGTCGATGCTGACGGCGGTCTGGTAACCGTCGGTGTTATTGAGCTTCACCCAGGCGGAGACACTGAACGAGGCGGAGGTGTCGACGATCGGGGCACCGAGGTCGATGGTGCCGGTGCCGGTGCCGTTCGTCGCGACGCTCCCGGCTCCCACCTGTCCAGCCACGTGGGTGGCTCCGGCCCCGAGGCTGCCCGGGTGGGCGCCACTCGAGTCGTCGGCCGCCGTGCTGCCGGTGGCCTCGTCCAGGGCCCAGTGTCCGGCGAGGGCGGTGTCGGCTGCCGCGGGGGTGGCCGCGAGGGGGACGAACGCGACGGTGAGGAGCGCCGCGCTCGTGGCGAGGACGGCAGCGGTACGCAGCCGTTGCCGGTGATGGCGGCGTGGCAGAAGGGATCTGGTGAAGTGCATGGGTCTCCCTTGAACGGTGGGGAAGGGTGGATTCCATGGCGCGGGACGTGCTGGTGGGGTCTGGGCCCGACGGGGTGGCGGGCGGATGTTCGTCCCCGTGCCGCACGACCGCGCGGGCCAGGACCGCGCGGCCGTGCGGCCACTCGTCGTCCGGCCGCTCAAGCGCGCTGACGAAATGTCAGGCGCGTCGGCGGGACGTCATCAGGCGCTGCAGCAGGACGAAGGCGAACAGCAGCGTGCCGACCGCGATCTTCGTCCACCAGGAGCTGAGCGTGCCTTCAAAGGTGATGATGGTCTTGATGACGCCGAGGACGAGGACGCCCAGCAGGGTGCCCAGGACGTAGCCGGAGCCGCCGGCCAGGATCGTCCCGCCGATCACCACGGCGGCGATCGCGTCGAGCTCCGTGCCGACCAGGTGCAGGCTGTACCCGGACAGCGTGTAGAGCGTGAACAGCACTCCGCCCAGGGCCGAGCACAGCCCGCTGACGGTGTAGGCGCGGATCACCGTCCGGCCGACCGGGACCCCCATCAGCAGCGCCGACTGGGCGTTGCCGCCGACCGCGTACACCGCGCGGCCGAACCCCGTGTAGTGCAGCGTCAGGAACGCGACGGCGACGACGGCCAGCGCGATGACCACCGACCAGGAGATGAACACGCCGCCGGGGAAGGTGACATGGGACTGCGCCAGGGTGGTGAAGACCGGGTCGTCGATCGGGATCGCGTTGGTGCTGATCAGGTAGCACAGGCCCCGGGCGAAGAACATCCCGGCCAGTGTCGCGATGAAGGGCTGCACCTCGAAGTGGTGGATGGCGTAGCCCATGGCGCCACCGATCAGGCCGCCGGCCGCCAGGACCAGTGGGATGACCAGGGCCGGCGGCCATCCGTGCTGCTCGACGAGCGTGGCGCACAGCATCGTGGAGAGCGCGGCGACGGCTCCGACCGAGAGATCGATGCCGCCGGTGAGGATCACGAACGTCATGCCGACGGCGATGACCAGCAGGAACGCGTTGTCCACGAAGAGGTTGGCGATGGTCTGGCCGGCCAGGAAGTCCAGGTAGCGGTAGTTGCCCGCTTCGAGGGTCAGCGCGAACAGGACTGCGGTGGCCATGACCGGGACGTAGTCGCGGTGCTGGGCCAGAAGGGTGCGGACGCCGCGCCCGGCGGCGGGGGACTGGGTCGTACTCATAGGGTGGTCGCCTCCTTCGGGTTCTGGGCGGCGCCGGCCGGTGTGCTGCTCCGGGAGCTGCCGGTGCTCGTCGCGGTGCCGGCCGCAGGTGCGCCGACGCCCGTGTCCGAGCGGCGGGGCAGTTTGCGCGACAGCACCTTGGCGCGGAACGCCGGGGACTGCAGCAGACAGACCGCCATGACGACCAGCGCCTTGAACACCAGCGTCGACTCGGGCGGCACCCCGACGGTGTAGACCGTGGTGGAGAGCGTCTGGATGACGAGGGCGCCGATGGCGGTCCCGCCGAGGTGGAAACGGCCCCCGGTGAGTGAGGTCCCGCCGATGACCACGGCGAGGATCGCGTCGAGCTCGATCCACAGGCCCGCGTTGTTCCCGTCGGCGGCGGCCACGTTGGAGCTGACCATCAGTCCGGCGCCGGCCGCGCACAGCGCACAGAACGCGTAGACCGCGATCGTGAGGCCGCGGGCCCGGATGCCGACCAGCCGGCTGGCCTCCCGGTTTCCGCCGACCGATTCGAGCAGCAGCCCGAGTGCGGTGCGCCGGACGACGAGGCCGGTCAGTACGAGCACCGCCGCGGCGATCACCACGGAGAGGGGGAGACCGAGTTCGTACCCGCCCCCGATCAGGTGGTAGGGCTCGCTGTTGACGGTGACGATCCGGCCGCTGGTGATCATCTGTGCGACGCCGCGCCCCGCCACCATCAGGATCAGGGTGGCGATGATCGGCTGCATGCCGATCCCGGCGACCAGCACGCCGTTCCACACCCCCAGAGCGACGCACACGCCGAGCGCCAGCAGTACCGCGACGACGACACCACCCACACTCTGCTGGTCGGCGAGGTCGCTGATGTTCAGGCAGGCGACGGCTCCGGAGATGGCGACCACGGCGCCGACCGACAGGTCGATCCCGCCGATGGCGATGACCAGGGTCATACCGAGGGCGACCAGCAGCAGCGGGGAGCCGAGCCGCAGGATGTCGACAAGACTGCCGAAGAGATGGCCGTCACGGATCTGGATCGAGAAGAAGTCGGGGGTATAGGCGACGTTGGTCACCAGCAGGGCGGCCAGCAGCGCGAGAGGCCAGAACAGCCGGTGGCCGGCCAGCCTGGCGACGGTGGGCGGCATCAGTGGGTCCCTCCGGTCGCGATGGTCTCCATCAGCCGGTCCAGGGTGAGTTCGGCGGTGTTGGGCAGGGTCGCCACGAGCTCGCGGTCGCGCAGAACCGCGACGGTGTCGGACAGGCTCAGCACCTCTTCGAGTTCGGCGGAGACATAGACGACCGCCATGCCGTCCGCCGCGAGTGAGGCCACCAGGCGCTGGATCTCTGCCTTGGCACCGATGTCGATGCCCCGGGTCGGTTCGTCGAGGATCAGCAGTTTCGGTTCGGTGATCAGCCAGCGGGCGAGCAGCACCTTCTGCTGATTGCCGCCGCTCAGATTGCGGACGACCGCCTCCGGGTCGGCCGGGTGGATGTGCAGCGCCGATATCCAGTGCGTTACCAGCTCCTCCGTCCGGCGGGCGGGGAGCGCTCTGACCCAGCCGCGGGCGGCCTGCAGGGCCAGGACGATGTTCTCCCGGACCGTCAGATCGGGGATGATGCCCTCGCGCCTGCGGTTCTCCGAACAGAACGCGATGCCCCGCCGGCTGGCGGCGCGCGGGCTGCGCAGGGTGGCGGTCCGGCCGTCGACGGTGAGCCTCCCGGTGTCGGCGCGGTCCGCGCCGGCCAGCAGCCGGGCGGTCTCCGAGCGCCCCGCGCCGAGCAGCCCGGCCAGGCCCAGTACCTCCCCCGGGCGCACAGCGAGGTCGAACGGAGCGATGGCGCCCTTACGTCCGAGTCCGTGCGCCTCGGCGAACGGGGTCCCGGCCGGGCGCTCGCGGTCGCCCCGTCCCCGGTCGGTGAGTTCACCGAGTTCCTGCCCGAGCATCGCCGACACCAGCTCGATCTGCGGCAGGCGCGCGGTGCGGTACTCACCGACGAGACGGCCGTCACGCAGCACGGTGATCCGGTCGGAGACGTCGTAGACCTGGTCCAGGAAGTGCGTCACGAACAGGATCGCCACGCCCTCGCCGCGCAGCCGGCGGATCACCGTGAACAGCTGGGCCACCTCCTCGCGGTCCAGGCTGGAGGTGGGTTCGTCGAGGATCAGCACCTTCGCCCGGATGTCCACGGCGCGGGCGATGGCGACCATCTGCTGCAGGGCGAGCGGGAGGGTGTCCAGCGGTGCGCGGACGTCGATCTCCAGGTCGAGCCCGGACAGCAGGTCACGGGCCCGCCGGCGCAGTTCCGACCACATGATGCGGCCGAGCCTGCGGGGCTCGCGGCCGAGGAAGATGTTCTCCGCGACCGACAGGTTGGGGCAGAGGTTGACCTCCTGGTACACGGTGCTGATCCCGGCCTGCTGCGCCTGTAGCGGCCCGGCGAACCGGACCGGGACACCGTCCAGCGTGACGGTCCCGGCTTCGGCCTCGTGCACTCCGGTCAGCACCTTGATGAGGGTGGACTTCCCGGCGCCGTTCTCGCCCATCAGGGCGTGCACCTCACCGGGATACAGGTCGAGGCCGACTCCGGAAAGGGCCCGGACGCCGGCGAACTCCTTGGTGATGCCGGTCATCCGGAGGACGGGTTGAGCGGGGTTGAGCTGCGGCGTCGACATGGGAGCTCCTCTCCTCGGGCCGCTGGTCGGCTCCGGCCGGGTCCGGGGCGCCCGCCTGGGGCGCCCCCGTCCCGGATCGCCGGAGCAGTACTGGCAGATCAGTACTGGCGGTTGGGGAGTTCGGCAGCTGCCTTGTCCTTGGTGAAGACGCCTTCCTTGGACTCGACCCGGGCCGGCACCTCGGCCTTGTCCTTGAGCTTCCGCACGAGATCCATGACCTGCGGGCCGATCAGCGGATTGCACTCGACGACGACCTCGATCTTGCCGTCGACCATCGCCTGGAAGGCGTCCTTGACCCCGTCGATCGAGACGATGCGGATGTCCTTGCCGGGCTTGAGACCCGCCTCCTCGATCGCCTGGATGGCGCCCATCGCCATGTCGTCGTTGTGCGCGAAGAGGATGTTGATGTCCTTGTGCGCCTTCAGGAAGGCCGTCATGACCTCCTTGCCCTTGGCCCGGGTGAAGTCACCGGTCTGGTCCGCGACCAGCTTGAACCGGGGGTCCTTCAGGACCAGGTCCTCGAACCCCTTCTTGCGGTCGATCGCCGGGGCGGAGCCGGTGGTGCCTTCGAGCTCCGCTATGTTCACCGTGCCGGTCCCGCTCTTCTCCGCGTCGACCAGCCACTGGCCGGCGGCGGTCCCCTCCTTGACGAAATCCGACCCGATGAAGGTCTTGTAGAGGGTCTTGTCCTGGGTGTCGATCGCCCGGTCGGTGAGTATCACCGGGATGCCGGCGGCCTTGGCTTCCTTCAGTACGGTGTCCCAGCCCGTGACGACCACCGGTGAGAAGCCGATGACGTCCACCTTCTGCTGGATGAAGGTGCGGATCGCGGCGATCTGGTTCTCCTGCTTCTGCTGCGCGTCGGAGAACTTGAGCTCGAAGCCGGCGGCCTTCGCCGCGTCCTGGATGGACTTGGTGTTGGCGGCACGCCAGCCGCTCTCGGATCCGACCTGGGAGAATCCGAAGACCAGCTTCTTGGCGCCGTTCGCGTCCGTGCCGCTGCCGGCGGGTGCCTTCTTGCCCGCCCCGCCGCAGGCGGCGAGGGACATGCACAGCGCGACGGCCAGAAGGGTCGCGGCGGTCTTGCGCGTACGGGGTCTTGCTGGGGTGGTGGCAGTGAGGGACATCGTGCACTCTCCTTTGAGGCGGGAAAAACCCTGCGATGTATGACCTGGGTGGTACGCCTGCGATGTCGGCCGAAGCCGCTCAGAAACCTCGCGCCAGACGGTGGTACGCCTGGTTCCAGCGGATCTCCTTGGTGAACTGGCGGATCGTGGTCTCCGCGTCGATGACCAGGAGTTCCGCTCCGGCCATCTCCGAAAAGTCCTCGAGCTCCTCCGTGCCGACGGCGCTGGAGAGCACGGTGTGGTGCGGGCCGCCGGCCGTGAGCCACGCCTCGGTCGAGGTCCGCAGGTCGGGCTGCGGCTTCCACACCGCGTGCGCCACGGGGAGATTCGGCAGCGGCTCGGCGGCGGTGACCACGTCGATCTCGTTGGCGACCAGCCGGAACCGGTCCCCCATGTCGGCGAGGCCGACGACCACCGCCGGGCCCGGGGCGGCTTCGAAGACCAGCCGGACCGGGTCCTCCCGGCCGCCGATGCCCAAGGGATGGATCTCGCACGAGGGGACCTCGGCGGCGATCGACGGACAGACCTCGAGCATGTGCGCGCCGAGGATGACCTCCTGCCCCGCCTCCAGGTGGTACGTGTAGTCCTCCATGAACGAGGTCCCTCCGGGCAGACCGGCGGACATCGCCTTCAGCGTGCGCAGCAGCGCCGCGGTCTTCCAGTCCCCCTCGCCGCCGAAGCCATAGCCGTCCGCCATCAGGCGCTGCACGGCCAGACCGGGCAGCTGGCGCAGCCCTCCGAGGTCCTCGAAGTTGGTGGTGAACGCCTGGAAACCGCCGTCGGTGAGGAACTCGCGCATGCCGAGTTCGATCCGCGCCGCGTACCGCAGCGCGTCGTGCCGCTCCGCTCCTGAGCGCAGCTCAGGCGCGACCCGGTAGGTCTCCTGGTACTCCTTGGTCAGCTCGGTGACATCAGCGTCGGTCACCGCGTCGACCACGGCGACCAGGTCGTTGACGCCGTAGGTGTTGACCGAGACGCCGAACCGCAGCTGCGCCTCGACCTTGTCGCCCTCGGTGACCGCGACGTCCCGCATGTTGTCGCCGAACCGTGCCACCCGCAGGCTGCGCAGCGCCGCATGACCGACCGCGGCACGGGCCCAGGACCCGATCCGCAGGGCCACCGACGGGTCGCTGACGTGCCCGGCGACTGTCTTGCGGGCCACCCCGAGACGGGACTGGATGTACCCGAACTCACGGTCCCCGTGCGCCGCTTGGTTGAGGTTCATGAAGTCCATGTCGATGGAGCCCCACGGCAGCGCCCTGTTGGCCTGGGTGTGCAGGTGCAGCATCGGCTTGCGGAGGGCGTCGAGGCCGGCGATCCACATCTTGGCCGGGGAGAACGTGTGCATCCAGGCGACCACCCCGACGCAGTCGTCGGCGGCGTTGGCGTCGAGGCAGACCCGCCGGATCGCTTCCGCGTCGGTGAGTACAGGCAGCCACACCACCCGGACCGCTATGTCCGGGCCGTCGTTGAGTGCCTCGGCGATCTGCTGGGACTGTTCGGCGACCTGCCGGAGGGTGTCCTGCCCGTAGAGTCCCTGGCTTCCGGTGAGGAACCAGACTTCGCGGCCTTCGAGCGACTTCATTCCTGGACTCCTTCGCGGCCGGCGGGCTGCTGGCCGTATACGTTCTGATAGCGGTCGTAGAGCGAGTCGATGTCCGGTGCGGCGATGCCCACCGGTTCCCCGAGCTGTCGGGAGATGTGAACGGTGCGGGCCACGTCCTCGCACATCACGGCCGCCTTGACGGCTGCCTTCGCGTCCTTGCCGATGGTGAACACGCCGTGGCTCTGCATCAGCACGGCGGGCGATCGGTGGCCCTTGAGGGTGGCGACGATGCCCTGGCCGATCGAGTCGTCGCCGATCAGCGCGAACGGGCCGACGGGTATCTCCGCGCCGAACTCGTCCGCCATCGCGGTGACGACGCAGGGCACCGCCTCACCGCGGGCCGCCCAGCCGGTGGCGTACGTGGAGTGCGTGTGCACCACGCCCCCCACCTCGGGCATGTTGCGGTAGACGTAGGCGTGGGCGGCGGTGTCCGAGGACGGGTTGTGCGTACCTTCGACGACCTGGCCGTACAGATCGCAGACGATCATGTTCTCGGGGGTCAGGTCCTCGTAGGAGACACCGCTGGGTTTGATGACCATCAGGTCGTGTCCCGGCACGCGGGCCGAGACGTTTCCGGCGGTCCACACCACGAGCCGGTACCGGACGAGTTCCTGGTGCAGGTCGCTGACCTGCTGCCGAATCAGCTGGATCGCGGCGGCGGTCGCGGGGTCGATCGTGGGGTCGGTCATGATGGCGGCCTTCCGTACGGGTCAGTTGGCGACAGAGGTGCTGGTCTCGTTGCGCAACTCGCGCAGTCGGTGCAGCACGCCCCTGTGCTCGCCGCCGAGCAGGTCGTGCAGGGCGAGGTACTCGGCGAACAGCCGGTCGTACGCGTCGGCGCGGGCCGCGTCCGGGAGGTACTGGTCCCGGTGCACGCGCCCCATCTGCTCGGCCGCGGCCTGCACGTTCTCGTACGCCCCGGCCGCCACCGCCGCGTGGATGGCGGAGCCCAGCGCCGGCGCCTGCTCGGAGGCGGCGACGCTCAGCGGACGGCGCAGCACGTCCGCGTAGATCTGCATCAGCAGCGCGTTCCTGGTGAGGCCTCCGGCCACCGTGAAGCGGGTGACGGGGACGCCGGACTTCTCGAAGGCCTCGACGATGACCCGGGTGCCGAAGGCGGTCGACTCGAGCAGCGCGCGGTAGATGTCCGGCGGTCGGGTGGCCAGCGTGGCACCGACCAGCACTCCGGAGAGCCGGTGGTCGACCAGCACCGAGCGGTTGCCGTTCCACCAGTCGAGCGCCACCAGGCCGTGCCCGCCGACCGGTTGACCGGCGGCCAGCCGGGTCAGGTGCTCGTGCAGGCTGATGCCTTCGGCGGCGGCCTGCGCGTGGTAGATCGGCGGGACGCCGTGCTCGACGAACCAGCCGAAGATGTCGCCGACGCCGCTCTGCCCGGCCTCGAATCCCCACAGGCCCTCGACCACTCCCCCGTCGACCACCCCGCACATGCCGGGGACCTCGGCCACCTGCTCGCCGTTGAGGATGTGGCAGGTGGAAGTGCCCATGACGGCGAGCAGCTCGCCGGGTCCGGCCGACCGCGCCGCCGGGGCGGTGACATGGGCGTCCACGTTGCCGACCGCGACGGCGATGCCTTCGGGCAGTCCCGTCCAGGCGGCGGCCCGGGCCGTCAGGCCGCCGGCCCGGCCGCCCAGCGGGGAGAGCGGGTGCTCCAGCCTGGTCCGCGCGAAGTCCGCGAAGCCGGGGTTGAGAGCGGCCAGGTACCCGGTCGACGGGTAGCCACCGTTCTGGTGGATCCCCTTGTATCCGGCCGTACAGGTGTTGCGGGTCTCGACGCCGGTGAGCTGCCAGACGATCCAGTCCGCCGCCTCGATCCAGCGGTCCGTGCGTCCGTAGGTGTCCGGGTCCTCCTCCAGCACCTGGAGGGCCTTGGCATACTGCCACTCGGAGGAGATCAGACCGCCGTAACGGGCGATCCAGTCCTCACCGCGCTCATGGGCCAGCGCGGTGATCCGGTCGGCCTGGGGCTGGGCCGCATGGTGCTTCCATAGCTTCGGCCAGGCGTGCGGCCGGGATCCCAGCTCCGGACGGAGGCAGAGCGGGGTGCCGTCGGCGCTGGTGGGAAGGCAGGTGGAGGCCGTGAAGTCGGTGCCGATGCCGATCACCGTGGCGGGGTCGATCCCGGCGGCGGCGATGGCCTCGGGGACGGCTCGCCGGATCACGTCCAGCCAGTCCTCGGGATGCTGGAGCGCCCAGTCCGGTGGAAGCGGGGCGTCGGTACCGGGCAACCGGTCGTCGATCACCGCGTGTGCGTACGCATGGACGGCGCTGCCGACTTCGGCACCGTCCGAGACGCGGATGACGACGGCGCGGCCGGAGAGCGTGCCGTAGTCGATCCCCAGGACATAGCCGGGCCGAGAGGAATTGTTAGCGTTAACACTCATGGGTCGCGCTTTCCGTTCAAGATGGTGGAGCCGTGGGGTACAACGAGTGGGGCTGGTCTCCGACGCGCAGCCGACCACCCCGGAATGTTGCACCGAGGTTACCGACCCCCAGAGTGTGAGCGTTAACAAGAGGTGGCGTCAATGCTCCGCGCTGGTCACAAATCGACAACGGCCGGGGTTCCGCGACGGCTCCGGTTCAGCCATCGGGCATCTCCGGCGAAGAAATCTCCTGATCGGCGGCAACCTTCCGGGCAGCCGTGGCAACTGAAGAGCCGAACCCTCACTTCGCACCGGAGGAACGACTTCACGTGTCTGCCCCCTTGCACCGCCGCAAGCCGTCCCGACGCCTGATGGCACTGATCGGCGTCGCCTCCCTGGCGGCCGCCGGCCTCGCCGTCGTGCCCCTGACCACGGGCGCCGGCGCCGCCGCCGTCGACCTCGCGCATGCGGCCCTGCCCGCCGACGACGGCTGGGCCGCCACCGGCTCGGGCACCACCGGCGGCCAGACCGCCGACACCGCTCACACCTTCACCGTCTCCACCAGGGCCCAACTGGCCAAGGCTCTCAAGGCCGGCCCCATCGGCGCGCCACGGATCATCCAGGTCAAGGGCGTCGTCGACGCCAACACCGACGACTCGGGCAAGACCCTCGGCTGCGCGGACTACGCCGCCGGCACCGGCTACTCGCTCAGCGCCTACCTCAAGGCCTACGACCCGGCGACCTGGGGCCGCGGCAAACTGCCCACCGGCCAGCAGGAGTCGGCACGCGACGCGGCGCAGGACCGGCAGGCCGCGCGCGTGGTCCTGACCGTCCCCTCCCGCACCACGATCGTCGGCGTGCCCGGCTCGGGTGCGGCGATCGTCGGCGGCAGCCTCCAGGTGAAGAACGCGGACAACGTCATCATCCGCAACCTCAACCTCACCGACACTCGTGACTGCTTCCCCCAGTGGGACCCGACCGACGGCTCGACCGGGAACTGGAACTCCCAGTACGACGCGGTCACGGTGCGCGGCTCCACGCACGTGTGGGCCGACCACAACACCTTCGGCGACGGCCCGCACTACGACAGGGCGAACCCGTCCTACTTCGGGCGCGAGTACCAGGTCCACGACGGCGCCCTGGACATCACCAACGCCTCCGACCTCGTCACCGTCGAGTACAACCGGTTCGCCAACCACGACAAGACCATGCTCATCGGCAGCAGCGACAAGGACACCAGGCTGCGGGTGACGCTCCACCACAACGTCTTCCAGGGCATCGTCCAGCGCGCCCCGCTCGCCCGGGTCGGCCAGATACACCTGTACGACAACTACTACGACACGGCGACGCTCAACAACTACACCCACGGCTACAGCGTCAACGCACGCGCCAAGGCCCAGGTCGTCGCCCAGAACAACTACTGGGCCCTGTCCGGCGACCGGAAGGCCTCACAACTGCTCAGCGGGGACGGGACCGGCTCGGTGGCGGGCAGCGGCAACCTGGTCAACGGCACCGTGACCGACCTCGTCGCCGCATACAACGCCGAGCACTCCGCCAAGAAGATCAAGACGTCCGTGAACTGGACACCCAAGCTGACGGCGGGCCTGGAGCCCGCCGCCGGGCTGCCCGCCGCACTCGCCAAGAAGGCGGGCGCGGGCGTCATCACCGCCGCAGGCGGCACCTCCTGACTCCGCACCGGACGTCCCGTACCCCTGGGGCCCGTCGTCGACCAGCGGTTGCTAAGCTGCCGCCTCCCTGTATGTGAACGCTCACATTCCTGGAGAGGTCGCAACGGACATGCTTCTCGAGGACGCATCTGCCGAGTTCCACGACTTCTTCGAGCGCCACTACGCCGAGCTCGCCCGCCTCGCCCATCTCCTGACGGGCGAGGCGGACGCGGCGGACGACCTCGCCGCGGACGCGCTGACCGCGCTCTGGCACCGCTGGGACCGCGTGCGACAGGCCGACCACCCCGTCGCCTACGCCCGGGGTGTGGTGTCGAACATGGCGCGCAACCGCATCCGCGGCGCGGTCCGTGAGCGCCGCCGCGTCGCGTTGTTCTGGAGCCGGCACGGCGACGGTGCGGAGGACCCGGACGTCGCGGCCGTCCTGGACGTCCGCACGGCGCTCGGCCGGCTCCCCTTCCGCAAACGCGCGTGCGTGGTGCTGCGGCACGCCTTCGACCTCTCGGAGAAGGACACCGCGCTCGCCCTGGGGATATCGGTCGGTACGGTGAAGAGCCAGACCTCCAAGGGCCTGGCGGAGCTGGAACGCACCCTCAGCGGACAGGCCGCCGAGGAACTCGCGGGGAGGAGGAACTGATGGACGACATAGGCAACCAGCTGCGGCGGGCCGCCGCTGCCCATCAACCGGATCGCGCGCGCATGCTCGCCCGCGTTCAGCGCGGCATGCTCTCCTCGTCCGCCACCGATACCGCCGACTTCGACTCTCCCGGTGCCCGCACCGCACGGCACCGCAACCGGATCGCCCAGTCCTGGCCGAAGGTCGTGCTCACCACACTCGCGACCGCCGCGACCCTGGCCGTCGGAGGGTTCGCCGTCGGTGCCGTCGTCCACGGTCATGAACCGCGGCAGGAGTCCGCCGCAGGCCCCGGGACATCGCTGGCACCCGGTTCCCCGTCCCCGCACGCCGCCGGCCCCGGTCAGCAGGACCCCACCACACCGCCGCCCGCCGGGACCGGCCGCCCATCGGCGCCGCCCACCACACCCGGACCCGGCCACACGTCCGCAACGCCGCCGAGCCGTCCGCACACCGAGGACGGACCCCTGTGGGCGGACGGATCCGTCGATCCCCACAGCAACAGCTTCTGGGCCCAGAGCAACGTCACCCTCAAGGCGCGGAAGCCCCTCACCGCGCTGAGCGTGGAGCTCCGCATCGCCCAGACCGGCGGTGTCCACAGCGCCGGCAGCTGGCAGACGCTGCCCGCCGCCGACTTCACCCTCTCCGTACGGGAGGAGGGCGACGCGCTCATCTACCGCTGGACCCTCAGAGCGGGCAGAACCGTCCCCGCGGGACAGCACGTCTTCGCCGGCCAGTACGACCACACCGCGGGGGGTCGGAACGCCAGGGCCGACAGCTACCGGGTGAACGCCGGCACGTCGGACGCGAAACCCGCGGTCTGGGGCGACTTCGCCCGCAGCACCTGAGCGGCAGCGGGAGGCAAGAGAGCCCGTCGGCGGGACGCCCGCCCTCGGGGCGGCATCCGCGCCTTAGAAGGCGCGGCAACCTTTTCGCCTGCGGTGGTGACTGGTGGGTGCGACAACCACCAACCGCCCCCAGGTAGATGAGGTCACGAAAACCACTCAGCACACAACACGCCACCGCCGGCGCCGGGGCGCCGTACAGGCGGCGGCCGCCCCCGCGGCGCCCTGCGATGCGAAACGGTGACCCTCGGGCCCTTGACGCCCATTCTGTTAGCGTTAACACTCTTGTAACGCCAGGCCAGCGACATGGTCGGGCCGGGCACCGGCGGGCTTGTCAGCAGCCACCGGGCCCCTGTCGGCCGAGCCCGATCCGTGCGCGACCCCCGCGCCGTCATCGCACCCCGCCATCCACGGGGACTCGACCGGTCCGAGGACACCGGGGTCACGCGGAGGCCGTACGCGAATCTCGCTGACCGCGGCACATCACTGGAGGAAGTGTGCGGAAAATATCGACAGGCCTCGCCCTGGTTGCGCTAACAATGGTGTTGGCCGCCTGCGGACAAGCCGCCAACGGCGTCGGCCCCCACGCAAAACACGCTGATGCCAAGGGCGGCCTGGTGGGTATCGCGATGCCCACCAAATCCTCGGAACGCTGGATCAACGACGGCGCCAACATGGTGAAGCAGTTCCAGGCCAAGGGGTACAAGACCGATCTCCAGTACGGCGACAACGTCGTGGAGAACCAGGTGTCCCAGATCGAGAACATGATCACCAAGGGCGCCCGGCTGCTGGTCATCGCCGCGGTCGACGGCTCGTCGCTCACCGATGTGCTGCAGAAGGCCGCCGACGCCGACATCCCGGTGATCTCCTACGACCGGCTCATCCTCGGCACCAAGAACGTCGACTACTACGCGACCTTCGACAACTACAAGGTCGGTGTCCTCCAGGGCACCTATATCGCCGACAAGCTCGGCCTCAAGGACGGCAAGGGGCCGTTCAACGTCGAGCTGTTCGGCGGCTCACCGGACGACAACAACTCCCCGTTCTTCTTCCAGGGCGCGATGAGTGTGCTCAAGCCGTACATGGCCGACAAGAAGCTCGTCGTCCGCAGCGGCCAGACCAACTTCAACCAGGTCGCCACCCTGCGCTGGGACGGCGGACTCGCGCAGTCCCGGATGGACAACCTGCTCAGCAAGTCCTACACGACGGCCCGGGTCGACGCTGTGCTCTCCCCCTACGACGGCATCTCGATCGGTATCCTCTCCTCGCTCAAGGGCGTCGGTTACGGCGAGCCGGGTAAGGAACTGCCCATCGTCACCGGGCAGGACGCCGAGCTGGCGTCGGTGAAGTCCATCCTGGCCGGCGAGCAGACCCAGACCGTGTCCAAGGACACCCGCGCCCTCGCCAAGGTGGCCGTGCAGATGGGCGACGCGCTGCTCAGCGGCGGCAAGCCCCAGGTCAACGACACCAAGCAGTACAACAACGGCGCCAAGGTCGTGCCGGCCTTCCTGCTGCAGCCGGTCAGTGTCGACAAGGACAACTACCGCAAGGTGCTGGTCGACAGCGGGCAGCTTTCCGCCGCTCAGCTCAAGTAGGGCGCCCTGGGCCGCTGTTTCCCACCGGCCGCCGAACTTCCCCGACCCGACCCGTCCCCGACCCGAACGGATGCCCATCATGGCCGGACCCGTCCTGGAGATGCGTTCGATCAGCAAGTCCTTCCCCGGCGTCAAAGCGCTCTCCGACGTCAATCTGAGCGTCGCACCCGGCGAAGTCCACGCCGTCTGCGGCGAGAACGGCGCCGGCAAGTCCACTCTGATGAAGGTGCTCAGCGGGGTGTACCCGCACGGCACGTACGAGGGCGACATCCTCTTCGAGGGTGAGCCGTGCGCGTTCAAGGACATCCGGGCGAGCGAGCAGCACGGCATCGTGATCATCCACCAGGAACTCGCCCTGGTGCCCTACCTCTCCATCGCGGAGAACATCTTCCTCGGCAACGAGCACGCCTCGCGCGGCATCATCAGCTGGCACCGCACCCTCACCCACGCGAAGAAGCTGCTCCAGCGGGTCGGTCTGCACGAGAACCCGCAGACCCGGATCGCGGACATCGGGGTGGGCAAACAGCAGTTGGTCGAGATCGCCAAGGCCCTCGCCAAGGAGGTCAAGCTCCTGATCCTGGACGAGCCGACAGCCGCGCTGAACGACGAGGACAGCCGCAAGCTGCTCGATCTCATCCTCGAACTCAAGGCGCAGGGGATCTCCTGCATCATCATCTCGCACAAGCTCAACGAGATCGCCCGCGTCGCCGACTCCGTCACCATCCTGCGGGACGGCCGGACCATCGAGACCGTCGCCGTCGGCACCGAGGGCATCTCCGAGGACCGCATCATCCGGGGTATGGTCGGCCGCGACCTCGACCACCGCTACCCCGAGCGCACTCCCGACATCGGCGACGTCGCATTCGCCATCGAGGACTGGACCGTCCTCCATCCGATCGACCACCAGCGCAAGGTGGTCGACGACGTCTCGGTTCATGTGCGGCGCGGCGAGATCGTGGGCGTCGCCGGCCTGATGGGCGCAGGCCGCACCGAGCTCGCGATGAGCGTCTTCGGCCGCTCCTACGGCCGCTACACCGGCGGCCGGGTGCTGTTGAACGGGGTGGAGATCAGGACGCGTACGGTTCCGGAGGCTATCGGGCACGGCCTCGCGTACGTCACCGAGGACCGCAAGCAGCTCGGGCTCAACCTGACCGAGGACATCAGCCGCAACATCTCGCTGAGCGCGCTCGGCAAGGTCTCCCGGCACGGCTGGGTCAACGAGCACGAGGAGATGCGGGTCGCGGAGAAGTTCCGCGCGTCGATGAACATCAAGGCGCCCTCGGTCTTCGCGGAGACCGGCAAGCTCAGCGGCGGCAACCAGCAGAAGGTCGTCCTCAGCAAGTGGATCTTCTCCGAGCCCGACGTGCTGATCCTCGACGAGCCCACCCGAGGCATCGACGTCGGCGCGAAGGCCGAGATCTACTCGGTGATCGCCGATCTGGCCGCTCAGGGCAAGGCGGTGCTGGTCATCTCCTCGGAGCTGCCCGAGCTGCTCGGCCTGTGCGACCGCATCTACACGATGGCCGAGGGCCGGCTCACCGGCGAGGTGGACCGCACCGACGCCACCCAGGAATCACTCATGCGCCTCATGACCGTGAGCGCGGCAACCCAGAACGAGCAGGTGTGACGCATGGCCCAGACACAGACCTCCGGTATCGAGGCGAGCACACCCACCGACGGTAAGCCGAGCGGCCCCACGGGCTCCGGCGGCGGGGTGGGACAGCAGCTGGTCCAGGCTCTGCGCGGCAACATCCGCCAGTACGGCATGCTGGTCGCGCTGGCGCTGATCATCCTGCTCTTCCAGATCTGGACCGACGGCACGCTCCTCAAGCCGCTCAACGTCACCAACCTGATCCAGCAGAACAGCTACATCCTGATCCTGGCCATCGGCATGATGATCGTCATCATCGCGGGCCACATCGACCTGTCGGTCGGCTCGCTCGCCGCCTTCGTCGGCGCGGCGGCCGCGGTGATGATGGTCAAACACCAGGTGCCCTGGCCGGTGGCGCTCGTCGCCGCACTGCTGATCGGCGCGGTCGCCGGCGCCTGGCAGGGGTTCTGGATCGCCTACGTGGGCATCCCGTCCTTCATCGTCACGCTGGCAGGCATGCTGCTGTTCCGCGGCGGCACGCAGATCCTGCTCCAGGGCCAGTCGGTGGCCCCGTTCCCGCGCGGTTTCCAGAAGATCAGCAGCGGTTTCATGCCGGAGGTCGGCCCGTACACCGACTACCACAACCTGACGCTGCTGCTCGGGATCGGAGTGCTCGCGATCGCGGTGCTCCAGGAGGTCCGCGGCCGACGGCAGGCCGCCGCCTTCGGGCTCGAACTGCTTCCGCTGGGCTTCTTCCTCGCCAAGCTGGCCGCCATCACCGCCGCGGTGACCGTGTTCACCCTGCTGCTCGCCAGCTATCACGGCTTCCCGATCGTCCTGCTCATCCTGGGCGCCCTGCTGGTCGGCTTCGGCTATCTGATGCGCAACTCGATCCTCGGCCGTCACACCTACGCGATCGGCGGGAACGAACCGGCCGCCCGGCTGTCCGGCGTGAAGAGCAAGCGCGTCGTCTTCCTGGCCTTCGTGAACATGGGCGTCCTGGCCGCGCTGGCCGGCATGGTCTTCGCCGCCCGGCTCAACGCCGGTACGCCGCAGGCCGGTATCAACTTCGAACTGGAGGCGATCGCGGCGGCCTTCATCGGCGGCGCCTCGGCCGCCGGCGGCGTCGGCACCGTCCTCGGCGCGATCATCGGCGGGCTGGTGCTCGGCGTGCTCAACAACGGCATGTCGCTGGTGGGCATAGGCACCGACTACCAGCAGGTCATCAAGGGCCTGGTGCTGTTGGCGGCCGTCGGCTTCGACGTCTACAACAAGCGCAAGGTCGGCTCCTGACCCGACCCCTTCGCCCCGCGGTACGCCGCCGGCCCCCGGAGCTGATCCCGGGGCCGGCGGCGTATCGGGGTCGGCCGGGTGGCCGGGCCGTTCAGACCACCGGGGTCGTCGTGCTGCCGCGCACGATGAGCTGCGGTTCGATCACATGGTGCGGGATGGCCGTACGGTCGCGGTCGCCGCCCTCGATCCGGTCCAGGAGCAGCCGGATGCTGGCCCGGCCGACCGCGGCGAAGTCCTGCCGGACGGTGGTCAGCGGAGGTGCGAAGAACTCCGCCTCGGGGATGTCGTCGAATCCGGCGATCGCCACGTCCACGGGGATCCGCACTCCGGCCTCCCGGAAGGCGCGCATGATGCCCAGTGCCATCTGGTCGTTGGCGGCGAACACCGCCGTCAGGTCGGAGCCGCTGGCTCCCCGGCGCCCGACGCGGCCGGCGAGTTCCTGGCCGGCACGGTAGCCGGAGAGCGGGCTCCAGTCGCCGATCAGCGGCGGTGGCACGTCGGCGCCCGCCTCGTGCAGGGCCGCACGCCAGCCCGCCATGCGGGCCGCCGCCTCCAGCCAGTCCTGCGGTCCGGCCACGTGCCAGACGGTGCGATGGCCGCACCCCAGCAGATGGTCGGTGACCAGCCGGGCACCGAGGTTCTGGTCCACCGACACACTGGGAATCTCCAGGTCGTGGCCGCCCTCGACGGTCACCACCGGGAAGGGGTGCCGCAGCTCGAAGAGCGCGGCCGCCGCCTCGCGCTGCGGGGTGATGACCACGGCCCCCTCGACGCCCCATTCACCGAGGTGCTTCAGCGCCTCGGTGAGGCTGAGCCGGCTGAGCGCCCGCCCGCTCACCGTCGAGACCATGTACCCCTCGGCCCGGGCCGACTCCGCCAGCCCCGCGACCGTGCTGGCCGGGCCGAACAGCGTGGTGTCCGCCGCGACCACGCCGAGCGTGCGGGTGCGACGGGTGGCCAGGGCCCGCGCGGTGGAGTTACGGCGGTACCCCAGCTCGTCGATCGCCTTCTGCACCCCCGCCCGCGTCACCTCGCGCACGTTCGGATGGCCGCTGAGCACCCGGGAGACGGTCTGGTGCGAGACCCCCGCCAGTTGGGCGACGTCCGCCATGGTGGGGAGACGGGTCTCTTCGGCAGGCCGCGGCACAGACCCTCCTGGAGCTGACACGATACGAGCGGGTGTAATTGTTAACGATAACAAAGTTGTCGGATCAGGAAGACAAGCGATGACGACAAGCACGCCGACCAACTGGGCCGGCAATGTCACTTTCACGGCCCGCCAGGTGCACAGCCCGACCTCGGTCGAGGAGCTGCGGCACCTCGTGGCCTCGGCGGAGAGCATCCGCGCGCTCGGGACCGGACACTCCTTCAACCTCGTCGCGGACACCGACGGTGATCTCGTGCGCCTGGACGGCCTGCCGCCACGGATCGACATCGACCGCCGCGCGTCGACCGTGACCGTCGCGGGCGGACTACGGTACGCGCAGGTCGCCCAGCGGCTGCACCAGGAGGGCTTCGCCCTGGCGAACATGGCGTCGCTGCCGCAGATCTCGGTCGCGGGCGCCGTCGCCACCGGCACGCACGGCTCGGGCAACGGCCTGCGCGGCCTGGCCTCGGCGGTGGCAGGGCTGCGCCTGGTCGGTCCCGGCGGCCGGCTGACCGAGCTGCGCCGGGAGAATCCGCGGGACCGGCTGCCCGGCGCCGTGATCGGGCTGGGCGCCCTCGGCATCGTCACCGATGTCACCCTGGACATCGAGCCGACCTACGACGTCGCGCAGTGGGTCTACGACGGGCTCTCGCTGGAACGGCTGTCGGACGGTTTCGACGAGGTCTCCGGCGCCGGCCACAGCGTCAGCGTGTTCACCGACTGGCACGCGGACACCGCCCAGGTCTGGCTCAAAACGCGGACGGACCAGCCGGGCGCCGGGCACCCCGGCGA
Source organism: Streptomyces sp. So13.3 (assembly GCF_005860785.2). Classification (NCBI taxonomy): domain Bacteria; kingdom Bacillati; phylum Actinomycetota; class Actinomycetes; order Kitasatosporales; family Streptomycetaceae; genus Streptomyces; species Streptomyces sp. So13.3. The sequence goes on from NZ_CP048835.1 coordinate 839,453, forward strand.
GCGGTGGCTGGGAGCCCGGCACGCCGACGGCCCGCGCCACCCGATCCCCACCATGCCGGGCACCTGGTGCACCGTGCAGTCGGGCGTCCCCGGACCCTGGCATGAACGGCTCCCCCACTTCCGTCCCGACTTCACGCCGAGCAGCGGCGCGGAGCTGCAGTCCGAGCTGATCCTCCCCCGCGCGGCGGCCCGCGAAGCCTTCGCGGCGCTGCGCGACCTCGGCAACCGCATACGGCCCTGCCTGCAGATCGCGGAGGTCCGCACCGTCGCGGCGGACGATCTCTGGCTCAGCCCCGCCTATCGGCAGGACTCGGTCGCCCTGCACTTCACCTGGCACGAGGAGACAGCGGCGATCCTGCCGGTCCTGGCCGCCGTCGAGAACCGGCTCGTACCGCTCGGTGCCCGGCCCCACTGGGGGAAACTGACCACCCTCGCACCGGAGGACGTCATCGCCCGCTACGAACGGGCCGCTGATTTCGAACGGTTGATGGCCCTGCACGATCCCGCCGGGGTCTTCCGCAACACCTTCGTGGACGACCTGTTCCCCCGCCGGTCGTAGCCCGCTCCGCCCTCCCCCGGGCGAGCCGTGGCGCCCGGCGGGAAGGGGGGGTCCGATTCAGCGGGACGGGGCCGGGCCCGTGCTCCGGCGCAGCACCATTTCCGGTGGCACCAGGATGTGGTGCCGGGAGTGGCCGGCGCCGGTCAGCTCCTCCACCAGAAGCTCCAGCGCGCGGCGGCCCAGCTCGCCGAAGTCCTGGCGCACGGTGGTCAGGGGCGGGGAGAAGTAGGCGGCCTCGGAGATGTCGTCGAACCCGACGACGCTGATGTCGCCGGGGATCGCGCGGCCCGACTCGTGGAGCGCTCGGAGCAGCCCCAGTGCCATGTGGTCGTTGGCGCAGAACACCGCCGTGACCGCGGGGTCCGCCGCGAGCCCCAGCCCCGCCTCGTATCCCGAGCGGGCACTCCAGTCCCCGCTCCGCACCGGAGGCACCGGCGCTCCCGCCGCCTTGAGCGCCTTGCGCCAGCCGTCCTGGCGGGCCGTGGTCTCCAACCAGCCGGGCGGGCCCGCGACATGGTGCACCGTGGTGTGCCCGAGGTCGAGCAGGTGCCGGGTGGCGGCCAGCGCGCCGGACTCGTTGTCGATCGCCACCACCGGTACGCGGGACTCGCTGCCGGACCCGACCGCGACCACCGGCACAACGGTCGACAGCTTCCCGATCGCGCTCACCGCCGACGTCTGCGGCGCGATCACCGCGATGCCCTCCACGCCCTGGTCACGAAGCCGGTCCACCGCTTCCTGCACCGAGCGGCTGTCCAGGGACCGCAGACTCGCCACACTGACGAAGTAGCCCGCGCTGCGCGCCGCCTGCTCGATCCCGTCCAGCATCGAGGCCGGGCCGTAGAGCACACTGCCGAAACTCACGACACCGAGCGTCTGGGAGCGCCGGGTGACCAGGGCCCGCGCCGCCGAATTGGGCCGGTAGTCCAGCTGCCGGATCGCGGCGAGCACCCGGTCCCGGGTCTCCTCGCGTACGTGCGAGGCCCCATTGAGGACCCGCGACACGGTCTGATGGGACACGCCCGCGACCCGCGCCACATCCGCCATCACCGGCGGACGCGCATCAGGATCCATCCGTCCGCTTCCCACGTGTCGGCCCTCTCATCGGCGAGTACCTGCGGCTGCACGCCCTGGGGCGACCTTCGCACGGGCATGGGGAAGAGTCTATTTGTTCACGATCACAGAACAAGGCACGGCCCGTCGGCGGCCCCAGAGTGACGGCCTGCTTCGTCGGCCGCTGCGCAACGGCCTAGGTCAGGACCATCCAGCGGCGGCCGTCCAGCAACTCTCGGGCCGCGTCGAGGTGGCCGGCGTGGCAGGCGGTTTCTGTGATGACGTGCAGCAGGACGTCCCGGAGGGTGTGGAGGTGGGGTTCGCCGAAGAGGTGGTGGGGCCACCAGGCCAGGGGTGCGTCCGCGGCCGTGCCGGTGATGACCGCGTTCGCGAGGTCCGTCTCCCGGCGGTACTGCTGGAGGACGTCGGCGGCCGCGGTGTCGGGTCCCACCACCCACGCGTCGTCGATCTCGTCCAGGCTGCGGATGACGTCCTTGTCCCCGGTGAGGACGGCACGGAACCAGAATCGCTCGACGTCCAGGGCGAGATGTTGGACGAGCCCCAGGCAGTTCCATCCCGACGGCAGCACGACGCGGCGCAGCGCGTCCGCGTCCAGCCCGTCGAGGATTCCCAGAACGTGCCGTCGCTGTCCGTCCAGGGACGTCAGGAGTGCCCTGATCTCGGCATCCGGTGTCGGTTCCTGAGTCACTGCGCTCTCTCCCGGATATGGCCGCCGGTCCCGGTGGCCGCCGGTCCCGGCAGCTTCTGTCGGTTACAGCTCCAGAGGATCTCCGAAGCGGCGGTGCCGTGTACAGGGGGTGGCGGCAGACGTGACGAAGCTGCCGCGCCCGGACTCCGCTGTGCTCCGCTCGCGCGGCCTCAGGGCGGCAGCCCGATGGGCGATCGCCCGGCTGGGGCGCGCGGCACCTCGCGACACCTCCCCCGCATAGAGACACGAGAGCAGACACGGAGCCGGCAGGCCAGCAGATTCGGTGGCTGCGGCGGCCGGCCGCTCTCCTACCGGCGGACTCAGTGGTGCGAGCGGCTGACCGCCCAGCCCGCGAGGCCGGCAGCCAGGCTCAGCGCGGCGCCGACCGTCAGCCTCCGGGGCCAGCGGACAGTGCCACCCGGCGACTCACCCGACTCCCCCGGCTCCGCCTCGCGCTCGCCGGCCCCGCCGTCCCCTTCGAAAGGTGAGTCGGTCGACGTCAGCCGGGCCACCACGTACTCCGGGAGCGCTTCCCAGCGCACCGCACCGCCCTGCGTCCGCGCGGCGGCGAACGCCGCCGACGGGTGGGGCGCCCGCGAGCCGTCGCCGCTCTCCCAGAACTCCCGGAACCGCTGCCGGCAGCGGCGGCGGCCCTCGTCCAGCACGCCGGCACCCGTCGTCGGATCGAAGCGCCGGACGCGCTCCACCACCCCGTCGATCACGGGAATCCGCCGGCCGTGCTCGTCCCGTAGCGGTGCTCCAGGCTGTCCCGCGCTGCCCTCCAACTCGCCCAGCTGGACCCGGAACATCAGCACGAAGTCACCGGCGGCCGTGCCGCGCACGACCCGGTATCTGCCATGGCCCGGCGGTGTGGGTTCACCCCCCGCAAGGTCGTACAACAGGCCCGCCAGATCGGCCTCGCAGAGGAACTGCGGGGCCACGACCACCCGGTAGGTCGTCACGTGGCCGCGGCTGATCAGGAACGGCCAGAACTCCTCAGCTGAGGACCGTGCCGTCATTCTCCGGACTCCTCTCGAAGGCCTGCAGCTCCTCGACGAGCCGGTGCAGGACGAACTGCGCCGCGGCGGCGTCATCGGTGACCGCGTTGACGCTCCGCTTGCGGAAGGACCTCTGCAGACGGCGGGCCTTGCGCAGTTCACTGGGCGGAATGTTCACGGCGTTCGCGACCGCGCCCGTGCCGGAGGACAGGAAAGCGGCGATCAGGTGCACGGGCACCTGGATGCCACGGGTCGCCAGCACCGTCGACACGGGGGCCGCCACCGTCGAGGCGACGACCCGGGTGAAGTCGGCGAACCAACCCCGCCACTGACCCCGCGCCTCCCGCCGCGCCCGCTCCTGATCCGCTTTCGCGGCATCGTAGGCGCGCGCGACGAGGTCGGGAAGCACCGCCGCGAAGGCCACGTCCACGTTGAGCGGCCTCGGCCGGGCGTTGGCCCGCTTGTGCATCCCGCCGTCGGCGCCGAGGACCGCGAACTCACGGCCCACGGAGCTGACGGGTATCAGCCGCATCCGGCCCGGCGGGACCGGCATCCCCCTGATGTGCCAGTCGCTCCTGCTCGTGGCCAGCACCGCGAAGTCCGGGTGCTCCATGAGGCGTTCGCGGATCTGTCGCAGCGAGTAGTGACCCGCCAGCAGATCCCACTTGGTGATGACGAAGTGGATCGGGCCGTCGCAGTCCTGCATGAGCGAGAACACCTGCGTCATGTCCCGGTCCAGGAACTCCCCGTTGCCGCGCATGAGCTTCAGGACCTTGCGCCCGTCCAGCAGGCCCAGCAGGGCATCGGCGTTCCGCAGCGTCTCCTCCAGCCGGTCCTGCTCGGTGCTCCCCGACTGGGGATCGGTGAGCCGGTCGCCGGCGTAGTCGATGTAGCGGACCTTCAACGCGGTGTACGTGCCGTGCTGGCTCTTCACCTTGCACGAGAACGTCCACTCGGGAAAGACGTTGCCGTCGGTGGGAAGCGGCCACTCCCCCGGGCCCGCGACCTCGTTGTAGATCTGGCCGAGCTTGTACTCCTGCTGCCGGCTCTCCGGCTTCAAATAGCATTTGAGCCGCGGATGTTCGAGCTTCAGCATGTGCCACAGCGCCGCGAGATAGACCGTCTTGCCCGCCCCTGACGGCCCCAGCGTGACAATCGTGTACATCGTCGGCTCTTCCATCGCATCCCCCGAAAGCCTTGTGCCGGGCGCCGCCTTCCCCGGACCGCGTCCCCGGACCGCGTCCCCGGACCGCGTCCTCAGCCTTCCCTCGGGACCCTGCTGTGACACCGGTTGCACCGATTGCACCGCTCCGCGCGACAGCGGGCCCAGTGCCGCTACCATGATCATCTCGGATCAACCGAGCTCAATCTCTGGGGGAATCTTGCGTTTCCAGCACACCATCGTGGCGGGCGCCGCGGCTCTCGCCGCCCTGATCGTCCCGCTCGCCGCGACGCCCGCCGCAGCCGCCACGCCGACCACCTCGGACACCGTGGGCGACAACTCGTTCTCCGGGCGCATGGACATCGGGTGGCGGATCCAGCCGTACCGACTGGACCCCATTCAGATCACCTTGAAGGACACGGCGACGGACGGCTACGCCATCGGCACCCGGCTGATCACGTACGGTGAGAACGGCAAGATCACCTGGAAGATGCGGACCATCCCGTCGGGCCAGGACACCGCCTCCTGGACGACGTACGCCGCTCCGGGCGGTTACATCAACTACGCCTACTTCGAGGTCTGCAAGATCAAGGTGAGCACGGGTGTCATCTCGTCCTGCTGGTCCTCGAAGGTGATGAACGCCCCCTTCGACGACTCCTCGATGAGTCACTTCCAGGGCTGAGCAGCGCGACTGCCATCACGGCGGAGGGGGCACCCGATCATCCGGGCGCCCCCTCCGCCGCCCCTGCGGGCGTCAGTTCACCGCACAGGAGACGCCGTCCCTCCGCCCGCGAACCCGGGTGACGGCGGCCGTACGCCCCGGCCTGCTATGGACGCTTCCTCATGACGGCGCGCTGTCGGTGAGCCTGCGCAGGGAGGCCACCAGTTGGTCCACCTCCTCGGATGTGTTGTAGAGCGCGAGTGAAGCGCGCGCCGCGGTTTCGAGGCCGTAGTGGGCCAGCGCGGGCTGAGCGCAGTGGTGGCCCGCGCGGATGGCGATACCGTCGCGGTCCAACCAGTCGGCCACCGTGGCCGGGTCCTGGCCCGCGAGCGTGAAGGTCAGGACGGCGATCCTGTCGGGTGCGGCGCCCACCGTCTCGAGGCCGGGGACCATGGACAGAGCCTGTTGCGCGTAGGACATCAGCCCTTGCTCGTAGGCGGCGACCGCGCCCCGGTCGAAGGAGGTCAGCCAGTTCAGCGCGGCCAACAGCCCGACCACCCCGGAGATGTGGCCGGTGCCGGCCTCCAGCCGTTGCGGAACGGGCGCGTAGGTGGTGTGGGCGAAGCTGACCGAGTCGATCATGTTGCCGCCGCCCTGCCACGGCGGCATGCTCTCCAGCACTTCCGGCTTCCCGTACAGCACCCCGATGCCCGTGGGAGCGAAGATCTTGTGGCCGGAGAACACATAGAAGTCGGCATCCATCTCCTGGACGTCGACCGGGAAATGGGCGACCGCCTGTGCCCCGTCCACCAGCACCTTGGCGCCGTAGCGGTGTGCCAGCGCCGTCATCTCCCGCACCGGCGGAACGGTACCCAGTACGTTCGACGCATGGCTGATCGCCACGAGCTGGGTCCGCGACGAGAGCAGGTCGGCATAGGCGGTCCGGTCGATCTGCCCGTCAGGTCCGAGGGGGACCGGAACCACTCGGGCCCGGGTCTCCTTGGCGATGAGCTGCCAGGGCACGATGTCCGAGTGGTGCTCCAGGACCGGCACCAGGATGTCGTCCCCCGGCCCGAGGTTGGCTCGCCCCCAGCTCTGCGCGACGAGGTTGATCGCCTCAGTGGTGCCGCGGACGAACACGATGTTCTCCGGAGAGGCCGCACCCAGGAACTCGGCGACCGCGGCCCGGCCCGCCTCGTACGCCTCGGTGGCCTCGCGCGCCAGGGTGTGCGCACCGCGGTGGATGTTGGAGTTGGTCGCGCTGTAGTAGGCGGCGAGGGCTTCGATCACCTGGCGCGGTTTCTGCGTCGTGGCGGCGTTGTCGAGCCAGACCAGCGGATGGCCGTTGACGAGACGCTGCAGTATCGGGAAGTCCTTCCGAGCCGTCTCGGGAGAGAAGCCACCGCTCTGCCGGCCCATTGACGATCCCGGAGCCGCTCCCGGAACCAGAGCCGGAGCCGGAGCGGTAGATGCGCCAGGGACCACGCTCGGGGTTGAGCCCGGGGCCATGTTCGGGACCGCGTTCGGGGTGAGGCCGCCCGGGGTGAGGCCGCCCGGGGCCGCGCGCTCCGTAACGTCAGGAGTAGTCATGGTAGTTGTGCGCCTCGACGTTCCGGAGGACGGCGGTGGCGTCCTCCACCAGCACCGCGGTGTTGAAGTAGGCCGTCATCAGATACGAGGTGATGCCCTTCTGGTCGACGCCCATGTTCCGCATGGACAGCGCCGGTTCGACCTCGTCCTGCACCTTCGTCGGCCGCAGCCCCACCACGCCCTGCTCGGCCTCGCCCACCCGCATCAGCAGGATCGAGGTGGTGCTGGCGCCGTTGTGACCCGTGAACCCCACCTTGTCGGAGGGGAGCAGCGGTACTCCCCGCCACGTCAGCAGGGGGCTGCCGAATCTGCTGTCCGTCACCGGGGGCACACCCCGCCGCGTACATTCCCGTCCGAAGGCGGCTATCGCCCTGGGGTGCGCGACGAAGAAGCCGGGCTGCTTCCAGACCTTCGCCAGCAGCTCGTCCAGGTCATCGGGTGTCGGCGATCCGGTCCGCGACTGCACCCGCTGCCCCGGTGCGACCGTGTTGAGCAGCCCGAACTCCGGGTGGTTCAGCATCGACGACTCCTGGCGCTCCCGCAGCGCCTGGATGGTCAGATTGGCCTGGGCGCGGGTCTGGTCGATGGGCCCGTTGTAGAGATCGGCGACGCGGGTGTGCACCCGCAGCACCGTCTGCGCGAGGCTCATGTGGTACTCCCGCGGAGTGTCCTCGTAGTCGACGAACGTGCCCGGGAGTTCCGGTTCTCCGACGTGGCCGGAGGTGAGATCCACCGGCACCTCGGAGCCCGGCACCGGCATGTCCCCGGCGAGGTAAGCGTCGAGTGCCGTCTGCAGGTCTTCGCTGCGGGTGGTCAGTCCGGCCAGCGCGCTGCGGTCGGCGCAGAGCGCGACCCCGGGGGTGAGGGCCTTGACCCGGTAGGGCATCGGCTCGGCACGGGTCCAGGCGTCGAGGTCGAAGAGCTGGCCGTCCCCGATCACTTCGAGCAGTGCGTCCTCGCCGTATCGGCCCGTCACGCGCTTCTCGGCCCGGCCCTCGACGAGCACCCATATCTGATCGGAGGCATCGCCCTCCGAGGCCAGTAACTGTCCGGACTCGAAGCCGACCTCGGTGAAGGCGGCGGCCAGTTCGGTGAGGAGCGCTTCGTCGGTGTCGCGCAGGTACGGCACCTCCCGCAGGTCCTCCGGGACGATGTGGTGGGTGCCGTCCTCGCTGTAGCTGCTGATCAGGTCGTCGCCCAGGACGAAGGTCCGACGGCGGTTGACCCGGTAGACACCCGATTCGACGTCCACCCAGGGCAGTGCGCGCAGCAGATAGCGCGGGGTGATGCCGCGCATCTGCGGGCTGGTCTTGGTGGCGGTGGCCAGCTGCCGTGCCGCGTCCGGACCGAGACTGAGTCGATCGTTCACAAAAACCTCCTCGAAGACGGGCGTCATATCCGGGATGTGGCCAGTGATGACGCCGGAACGAGGTGATCGTGGTCTCCGGCATCCGCTGAGAACAAGGCGGCATTGTTCGTATCAGGCCAGAAATATGCGACTCACGAAACGTGCACCCTCGCGGCCTCGGAAATCCCAGCTGAGCGCACGGTTCCGGCGCCCATACATGACGTAATTTTTTCCCTTATTGAAGCTTTGTGATACCCAAAGAAGCACTTGGGGGGAATTTCGCTCACTTGGGTGCCTAGGGGGCTCTGGCGATGGCTCTACGGGGCCTCCGGCGGACACCCTGTCTCCCGCTCGCCGGGATCCGCCGGAAGTGTGACAGTGGAGAGATGAGCTGGGCGTCATGGACAACCACAGGTGTCTTCGCCGGGCGTGGCGGGGTGCGCACCGACGAGGTCGGAATCCTGACGGGCGACCTCACCGTGCACACCACCTGGACCGGTGGTGAGGCACGTGTCGCCGTGCAGTACAGCGGCTCATCGGACTGGTTCACGATGACCGGCAGCCCCATCCCCTGCCCGTCGGAGGCAGAGAGCCGGACCCTGCACGAGGAAGTGGTCCACGCGGTGCGTGCGGGCACGGCCGCCACCGTTCCACCCCACTGAACGCCGGTCTCCGCAACACGGACGCGCGCCTCTCCGGAAGCCGACGGGAGACGGGGGCGGGACCGGCCGTCGGCCAGACCCCGGCGCGCCGAGGGCCGGCGCCGCGATCCGGACCGGTGGGCGTGTCCACGTCGCGGTCGGACGGTTGCTCATGCCCGGCCGGCGTACGGTCCCGCACCCGGCCCTGCGCCATGACGGTGCGGTCGGTGACCACGATGAGCAGCCGCAGGGCGCTGACGATGACCATGATCAGGGCGATCACGTGCAGACCGTGATCGTCAACGTTGGTGTGGCTTCCCGCCCACCGGCTGGGCGATCGCGCTGGCGAGGTACAGCATGGAGACCAGGACCTCGGTCCGCCCCACCGAGACGTGGACGGCGGCCGCGATCGGCACCAGCGCGGTCGCGATGAGCGAGCTGTTGATCGCGTTGATCGCCGATCCCGTGTACAGCGGCGTCACGAACCGCCAGGAGAACGCGTTCGCGGTGCGGGAAGCGTCCCCCGGCGAACGCCTTGAACCTGGCGCGTCCTCCGAGCCCGGCGCACTCTGCGCGGGAATCACAGACTCTCGCCCAACCGCTCGATCAGCGGCGCCGCCGCCATCAGGGTCTTCAACTCCGCCCGGGTGAACCCACCGGCGACGAGTGCCTTCGCCAGTTGCTCGGACCGGGCGCTGCGCCTGTCCCGGAGCGACCGCTGCCCGGCCTTGGTCATCGACATGACCACGCGGCGCCCGTCGGAGGGATCGGGGCGCCGCTCCACCAGGTCGCGCTCCTCGAGCCCGGCGAGCGTGACTCCCATCGCCTGCGGAGTGATCTGCTCGACCCTGGCCAGGTCGCTCGTCGTGGCCGATCCGGCCCGCTCCAGGCGCGACAGGGCCGACACTTCGGGAAGGGTGAGTTCGCCCTGGACGGGCTGGCGTAGCCGTCGCACTAACAGACCGAGGCTCATCTGCAACGCCGAACCGACCGCACTCACATCAAGATCATTCACCATAGTAGGAAGTCTAACTTTCACAGTTGAGACTTTCAATCCAGCTTTCATAAATAGCCGGAACCCGGACAGACGACCTCCTCGCGAAGCGGCGTTTCGCCGCGTACGGCGGTACATCGGGCAACCAGCGCGCATCGCCGCTATTCGATTCGGAAACGCTGCACTCCCCGCTGCCCCACGCGTCACAAATGGATAACTGATCGTGCGTCAATACCCATACGAACTACGGGCCTTGGCCAGGTCGCCTATTCTCCTGTCAATGCTGCTGCGCACCATTGAGGCGGGCGACCGGGGGGATCATGTCGAGGCTGTACGGGGGGACGGTCTTGCTGGAAACCGTGGTGCCCTCGCTGGTCGGGCTCAAGCCGAGCGGCACGGGGCGCATCGACCCACCACGCCGGGGTCATCCGCTGCTGATCAGATGCGTCGGCGGGCGGGGCTCGGGCAAGAGCGCCACTCTTGCGGCCCTCGCGGAACAGTACGCACAGCGCATACCCCAGGCACACGCGGATCTCGCGGCGATCGATTTCGGCCAACCGGGACTCGCCGCATTGGCCGAGGACACCACGGCGAATGCCTCCCGTACGTCTGATCTGCTCTTCTATCTCAATTTCCGGCTGAGCCGGAAACCCGCGGAATTCGGCAAGAAGATGTCTTTCCCCCGGCTGACGCAGGGACTCCTCGCGGTGAGCGGGTGGCAGGCGGAGAGCGCCGACAACCCCGGGCACGCGGTACGGCCGGAGGAACTGGCCGCAGCGAAGCGGCGGCTCGCGGAACTGCTCAGAGCGAGCCAGCCCGACCAGCAAAGGCGCAGGGACAAGGCCGCGGCCTGGGTCGACGAGGTCATCCAGGCGGTCGGCCCGCTGCCGCTGCCCGCGGGGATGGACGCGATGGTGCGGGCCCTGCTGCGGATCGTCGCCGCCGAGCTGTTCAGCCCGCGCGCGCACCGGGGCGGTCTGACGTGGTGGGCGAGCCGACAGGTGGCGCAGCAGGGCGATGCCCACGACCAGCTGACGGAACTGGCGATGAAGTTCCGCGGTGACGCGGAGGACCGGCAGCTGGCCGAACGGTTCCTGATCGCCGCGCTGCTTGCGGACATCGCGGACCACTACGGCTTCCTGCAGGTGGCCAACGGCGTGCCGCGTCCGCTGCTGCTCCTGGACAACGTCCACAGCCCGCTGGGCCGGGTGTTCCTGGACGAGCTGGTGCGGGTGTGGCACGAGGAGGCGGCCGGGTCCCGCAGGGTGATGCGGCCGGTCGTCGTCGCCACGGCGTTGCAGGAGGTCGCGCCGGTGCGGGACGACGACACAGCGCCGTCGACACGGCGCGTGATCCGGTCCTTCTGGCAGGAGGACCGGCCGAACGCGGCGGCCGACTGGATCGTGCCGCTGCGGCTGGCGCAACTGGATCTCGACGAGGTCAAGGACATGTTCGAGGAGGACCACCCGCCACCGGGTGCCGCCCGGCTCATCCTGCGCCTCAGCGGCGGGCGGGCGGGCGTCGCCCACCGTCTGGTCCAGGCCGTCGCGCGACGTGTCCGGCTGCGCGAGGACATCAGCCTCGTGGGGCTCCTCGACATTCCGGCCGCCGCCGACCCGGGACCGTCCGTGAACGGCAGGCTGCTGGAGGGGTTGATCCCGGACGAGGTGGCCCGCGAGCGGCTCACCTACTACGCGCCGGCGCTGGACGACACGGCCGCGTACCGGCTCAGCACGGTCTACCCGCCGCAGGACCCGGGCGGTGTCCCGGTCCAGGAGGCGCTGGCCCATCTGCGCGACAACCAGTGGTCCCACGTGCCCTGGGCCGGTGTCGAGGGACCGTTCGTCGGCGACGCCCCCCTGCGGCTTCTGCTGCTGCACGAACTGAGTGCCCGCACCGGCCGGGTCCCCGGCGCCGAGCCGTGGAAGACCATCCACCGGCGCTGCCGGTCCCTGTACGACCCGTACGACCAGGGCGGTGCCGCCCATCGCCCCGACACGCGCTATCTGCACCACTCGCTCGCGCTGGGCGAGACGGACCTCGTCGTGCGCTGTCTGCACCGGCGGTTCACCGAGCAGGACGCCACGGGGTGGCTGTCCGCCCTGAACCTCGTCTGCGCGGCACCCGCTCCCCCGGACACCCTGCCCGCCCCCGCCGACGACACCGTGCCGTGTCCGGGCTGCGCGGCCGAAGCCGATCATCCCGTCCACCAGGCCGTCCGGCTCCTCGTGAACCAGCTGTGGCACCTGTCCCAGCCGCTGTCGATCCCCACGGCTGCCGCGATCAACAGCATCGGGCTGCAACTGCTCACCCTCGCCCAGAACAGCGGGCCGGAGGCTCAGAAGATCTTCTTCCGTGCCCATGAGGAGTGGCCGCAAGAACTGCACCACTGGACCCAGGCGCCCAACCTGCAGACCTACGGAGTGTCCGGCACATGAAGCTACTGCCCGACGGAAGGCTCTACCGCGCCCTGGTACTCGGTGCCGCGGCCGTCGTACTCGGCCTGGGCGGCTACTTCCTCGTGGCCTGGCTGGTGACGGATGACACGGGTTGCGCGCACGGCGTCGAGAAGCGCGGCACGAAGAGCGAATGCACCGGGGTCACCGACGGAGGCTTCCACTTCACCGAAGCGCTGGCTCCGGTCTTCGGGCGCATCAAGGCCGAGAACGACAGCATCGCCGACAAGTCGCCGGCCACCGTCGCCCTGATGATCCCGATGATCTCCGACAACCCGGCCGAGCAGCACGAGTTCACCGAGCAGGTCCAGGGCGCCTATCTCGCCCAGTACCGCGCCAACCACCAGGCCAACGGGCAGCGGCCGCCCATCCGGCTGCTGCTCGCGAACCCGGGCCGCAACTACGAGTTCTGGGAGCCGGTGGCCCAGCAGCTCGCCGACGCCGCCGCCTCACCGACCGAGAACCTCCGCGCCGTCACGGGCATCAACATCAGCCTCAAGGAGACCGAGAAGGCCATCGCCTTCCTCACCGCGGGCAAGGGCATTCCGGTGGTCGCCGGGCCCATGACCGCGGACGACATCATGAACAGCGCCGCCCGCCCGCACGCCTACCCCGGCCTGGCCCGCGTGGCGCCCAGCAACTCCGACCAGGCAGCCGCCCTGGGCTCCTTCGGATCGGACATCAAACCCGCCGAGACCATGGTGGTGGAGGACGTCCGGCAGGACGACAACTACCTCACGACCCTGCGCCAGGCCTTCGAGAAGCTCGCCAAGGGCGCACCGCACGCTCCGGAGACCTTCCGGTCACCCGCCGACTTCAACGACGAGGGCAACCTCTCCAACGACTTCCACCAGATGGTCCCGGACATCTGCTCCTCCGACGCCAAGACCATCTACTTCGCCGGGCGTCCGGTGCAGCTGCGGCAGTTCCTCATCGAGCTCGGACGCCGCAACTGCGCCAAGCACTACACGGTCATCAGCGGTTCGCACGCCTCCACCCTGACCGTGGACACCAAGTTCCAGGACCAGTGGGGCTCGCTCACCGCGGGCTCCGGAATCACCGTCCGCTATGCCGCCCTCGCGCACCCCGACTCCTGGAGCGGCGACGGTCCCGAGACGCCGGGCGGCTCCAGGAGGGCGTACAAGGAACTCGCCGATCTCGCCACGCTGTTCGGCAACACCTCGGCCACCGGCATCGGCCGGACCTCGCTTTCGGACTCGCGCACCATCATCACGTACGACTCCGTCACCACGGCCATCAGCGGCATCCGCAACGACACCGTGGGCAAGGTGGAGATGCCCACCCTGGACGAGGTGGCCAACAGCTGGCTCCGGCTGCACGGCGGCAACCGCGTCAACGGCGCCGGCGGCTGGATCTGCCTGGACCAGTACGGCAACCCCTACAACAAGGCGGTCGCCATCGTGCATCTGGACCCGGTGACCAAGTCCGCCGCCTTCGACCGGCTGGCCTGGCCCGCCGGTCGCGCCCCGGACGCCAACTGCTCGATCCGCACCGGCGGCTGAGCGGTCCTGCCGAGCAGTCCACGGCTCCGGGCGGGGGCCGTGAGCGCCATGCGGGATCAGAGCGCGCGGCTGAACTCCAGCCGGCCTGCGAAGTTCTCGTACCCGGCGCTCCGGAACGCCTTGGCCATGGCCACATTGGCCCGGTCGCAGTCGCCACGGATCTCGGTCGCGCCGTTCGCCGCGAGAATGCGGGTGCTCCGGCTGACGACCGAGGCCGCGTACCCCTTGCCCCGGTGGGCCGGTGTGACGCCGACGAATCCGATCACCGGCACGCTGGGGTTCTCGGCCGGCAGGCTGACCACGGCAGGAGTGCCGTCCGCGGCGTAGCCGACCTCCCACCACTCCGGTTCGTGCCGCAGCCCGGAGGTCTCCTCGAAGAGCAGCTCGGCCGCGGGCCGCAGCCCGTGTTTCGCCACGTCGGCTGCCAGGCGCGCATCAGCGGTGTCCGCGAGGAGCTCCTCCAGTGCGTCGATGAACGGCTCCCGGCCGATGACGGCGAGCGAACGGAAGTCCAGCCGGTCGTCATCCGCGGGCAGCTCCCCGGAAAGCGTGCGGCGAAAGCGCAGCCCGTCACGGATGAGCTCGAACCCCGCGCCCCGCAGGAGCTCCTCCCGGCGCTGGGGGTCGCGCTGGAACTGCGGGGCCTGGGCGGGCGAGTCCAGGACGTGTTCCAGTTCGGTCGCTCCGAGCTCCCTGGCCTGCGCGGCCACCGCGTCGAGCAGTGCCGTGCCTGTCTCGGGTGAGCCCTCAGGCGCTTCGAACAGCACCATCGCGAGGGGGACTTCGTGGCCCGGTATGGTCCACAGCACCGCGCTGCCGGCCGGCTGCCCGTCGCCGCCCTCGGCGACCAGGCACCACTGCGGCCGCGTGCACCCGCTGTCGAGGAGCCCGCCGAGATACTCGCGGGTCGCGGCGTTACGCTCGGCATCACCGGGATGCTCGACCAGGGCGGGGAGTTCATCGGCGCGGGCGATGCGAATGAGCGTCACAGGGAGCCTTGTCCGTTCGGGGGCGCGGTGGGCGGCGCGGTGATCGATGCCGCCCGGCGAACCTATAGCGCGCAACCGGTCCCGGACCACCTTCTTTCGCGCGATGTTGGGGCTGCGGCCACTCCCGCGTTCACCCGCGCTGTCACGCTGCGCCCGTGGACGTCACGACATTGGCTCGCGCGCTGCTGGAACCGATACCGGCCCACCGGGCGGCGGGGCTCGAAGTCCTGCGCGCCGCCGACGGCGCCGCCGAGGTCGCCATGGTGACGCTGCCGGAGATGACGAGCGTCATCGGTTCCCTGCACTCCAGCGGTCTCATCACGCTCGTCGACGCCGCGGGGCTGGCGGCGATCATCGCCGCGTGCGAGGCCGCGGACGATTTCCAGCACGTCGTTCCGCTCGGGGCGACCGCGTCACTCGACTTCCGGGCGCCGGCCCGCGGCAAGCTCCTGGCGTCCTGCCGGCTCGACGCCGAGGCCCGCCGTGTGCTGCGACCGGTGCTGTCGGGCAAGGCGACCCGGGCCCGCATCACCACCGTCGCCGACGTCACCGATGCGGCGGGAACCCTGGTGTGCCGGGGCACGTTCAGCTGGAGCATCCGCCGCAGTCCCACAACGGGCTGACAGGGATCGGTGACTCCGACCCGGGCCGCCCGGCCCGGCAGCGCTCCGCCACCCGCCGCCGCGCACGGCTTCGCCTACGACATCCGCACCAGGGTCTGGACCGACCTCGGCGACCACTTGATCGCCCACCTCCAGGTCAGCGGACACACCGCCGCCGGCACGGACGGCCACACCGCCGACCAGCTCGCCGTGCTCGCCAAGCACCGCTGGCAGCGCAGCTTCTACGCCTGACGACCGGTGACCGACAGGTCCTGTCGGGCGATGCTCCCGGTGGTGGGGGCGCCCGGCCCTATTCGCTGAGCCCCACGACGCCCCAGCCCCGCCGGGCGGCCTCGGCGAGGACGCGGCCCCAGTCCTCCAACAGGTCGGTGAACGCGTCGAAGTCGCCGACCCAGGCCTCGGGGGCGGCGGCATGCTCGGAGAAGGCCGCGCGCAACCCGCCGAGCCTGGGCCGTACCTGCTCCCAGGTCACGGCCAGCTCCCGCACGCTCTCCGGTGACCGGGCGAGCAGCAGGCCATAGGTGATGCCCGGGTCGTCGGGGAAGAACCCCGGATCCGTGTGCTGCGCCGCACCGTCCGGCCCCTCCCAGATCAAGCCGAGCAGCAGGGCGTCCAACCCGGTCCGCAGCAGTGGATCGGCATGGTCACGCACGGACTCCCACCGCTGCCCCGCCCAGAAGTGCGCCTTGAACGAGCCGCAGGTGCGCCGGAACTCATGGACGGCGAAGAAGGCAGCGTCGGGCCCGCCCGGCCGCACCCAGTCGCCCTCGACCGCCGGCGCCCCGTGGTCCCACAGCCCTGTCTCGTCGGCGTACCAGCCATCCCTCAACCGCGACAACCGCTCCTGGGGCGGCGCCTCCCCCAGCCATGACCAGGCGGCGATCATCACGTTGATGTCCAGTCCCATACCGGGCGAGACTACCGATCGCACGTACCCGGGCCGCCCTGCCGGCACTCAGCAACGCGCCTGAAGCTCTCAGGTGACGTCCCCGTAGAGCCGGAAGATCCGCGGCCCGGCCTCGCCGCGGTCCCGTTCACGGAGCAACGACCAGCAGCGGGCGACGAGTTCTCTGGCCTGGCTGCCGGCCCAAGGCTGCGGCAACAGCTCCGGTGGGAGCAGCGGGTCGGGTTCCATGGCGCGGGTGAACTCCGCGGCGATCTCCACCGCGATGGTGAGCAGTTCGGGTGCGGTGAGTTCCACCGGGTCGTTGAGACGCTCCAGCCGGGGCCTGGCCACCGCGCCGAGGCGGTGGTAGCGGTCGGCGATGGTCTGCTGGGGCCAGAGTTCACGGGCGAGTGCGACGGGTTCCCGCAGGTCGCCCCTGCGCAGGTCGTTCGAGGTGAGAAAGGTGACGCGGTCGAGCACGCCGAGGCGGCGGGCTTCGTCCTCGACGTAGGGCTCCCACGCGTTCGCGCTGACGTACAGGCCGCCCTGCAGGACCGCTCCGCCCAGGCGCAGGAGCGCTTCCCGCAGGGCGTCCCTGGCCGTACGGGACGCTTCGGGTACCGCGAAGGCGGCCAGGTGCCAGGTGCCGCCCCAGGGCGCGAGCCCGGCGTCCTGCTGGAAGGCGTAGCGGACGAACTCGATGTCGGGTGCGATCGCGCGGACGGTGTCGGCGGTGGCCCGCAGCAGTGCCTTGCGGCCACGGCCTTCGTGGGTGAAGGCGCCCTCGGCGACGAGCCGCTTGATGCACAGCCGTACCTGTTGGTCGCTCATGGCGAGTGCGCCGGCGACGTCGTACAGTTCGCCGGCGTCCACGGTGCCGTCCTCGCGGAGCAACGCGTCGACGAGCATGCGGGTCGGGACCTCGACGGGTCCGGCCGCCCCGGCGTCGGGCGGGGGCCCGGTGCGGTGCGACGGGGACGGCGGCGGCTGATGATCGGTCACGGTGTCCCATCCTGACAGGCCGGGACGGCGCGCAGCATGGTGGCCACGGAGCCGAAGCCGAGGAGCGAGCGCAAGTAGGGTGTGTGTTCGGTCCGGACGACCGAGAAGCTCCGCCGCTCGTACAGTTCCCTGGCGCGCGGATTGGTGTCGATCACGTCCAGCCTGATCTCGCGGCAGCCGCGCTCCGCCGCCACTGCGGCCACCTCCTCGATGAGGAGGCTGCCGACGCCCCGGCTTCTGACCTGGGAGTCCACGGCGATGCCGTCCATGACGAGCTGACCGGAGTCCGTGGGCCGGCGTTCGAACAGGGCGAGGATCAGCACCCCCCTGAGGCCCTTGAGGACGCCGTATGCGCGCAGGACGTCCCAGGCCGTTCCCCCGGTGAGCGCCCGGCCGCCGTGCTGATAGCCGGCGAGACCCACGAGCCGCCCGTCGAGGTACGCGCACACGGCACGGTCGGCGTTCAGGTGGTCCGCGATGAACCGCACCGCCCGGTCCTGCGGGTTCAGCGCGGGGCCGAGCTTGCGGCCGAACGCTTCCCAGTACAGCTCGGCCGCCCGCCGCTCCGAGCCGGCGGCAACCCCCCGCCGGACCACGATTCCTGTCCGCGCATCAGCTCCCATGTCGTCCCCGCACCCCTGTCGTCATCGTCATCGCCGACCCTCTGTATCTATCATCCTTCTCACGATCGTATCTTATGCGATAGTTATGATCTCGTTCGATACCCAGGAGGCAATTCATGCGGTCAGGGAACACGCCCCCACGTCGACGGCTGCGCGCAGCCGTCTGGTCGCTCGTCGCGGTGCTGCTGGTGGCCGCGGGTCTCGGCGGCGTGGTGCTGTGGCAGAACTCCTACGACATGGACGAGCACCGTGTCGTCGTCCGCCAGGGCGGCCATACGCTCAGCGGCGTCCTCAGCACGCCCCGGGACGGCCGCACCCGGCACGGGCTGGTCGTGTTCGTCCACGGCGACGGTCCCGTCGATGCCACCCACGAAGGCGGGTACGAACCCCTGTGGGAGGCGTACGCGCGCAGCGGCTACGCCTCCCTGTCCTGGGACAAGCCCGGCGTCGGCGGCACGCCCGGGGACTGGCTCGGCCAGTCGATGGACGACCGGGCGGACGAGGCCGCGGCCGCCATCGCCTGGGCCCGCTCCCGTCCGGACATCGACACCGGGCGGATCGGGCTGTGGGGTGCCAGCCAGGCCGGCTGGGTGCTCCCGAAGATCGCCGCGCGGACAGCCGTGGCCTTCGTCATCGCCCTCTCCCCCGCGATCAACTGGCTGCGGCAGGGCCGCTTCAACCTCCTCGCCGAACTGCGCGCGGAAGGCGCCACCCCCGCGCGCATCCAGCGGGAGACCGTCAGGAGCGACACCACACGCCGCCTGCTGGAACGGCGGGCGACCTTCGAGGAGTACGTGCGGACCATGGGCGGCCCGGACGCGATGACCGCCGGCCGCTGGGGGTTCATCACCAGGAACTACACCTCGGACGCGACAGCCGATCTGCCCGCACTGCGCGGCATACCGGTGCTGCTCGCCCTCGCGGGCCAGGACGTCAATGTGGACACCGCCGACACGGAGTCCGTCTACCGCGCCGTGCTGGCGCCCGCCGGCCGGCTCACCGTCCAGCACTACGCCGACGCGAATCACTCGCTGGTCAAGCACTCCGTCGAGGAGTCGGACCTCAGGATCACCCTCACCGCCCTCTTCGCCCCGCGATCCCTCTTCGCGGACGGCTTCCTCGACGACCAACGGCAGTTCCTGCGGGAGCTCCGCGCCCCCGGCGGGACGGCCCGGTGATCCGCGCCTCCCGCCGGTCGCGGCCGTGTCTCACGCGGGATGTTCCGAGCAGAGGCAGCTGACGCCCTTCTCGATCCACTCCTGACCGGCCCAGTCCGGGTGCCGCTCGATCATCAGCGCCGATATCTCGTCGATGATCGTCTGCTCGCCGACGGCGGAATCGCGGCGGATCCACGTCTCGTCGCGCAGGAGCCGCAGATAGTCGCGGACGTCCGCCAGCAGTTGCGGCCCGCCGACGTCACCGTGACCGGGAACCACGACCTTCGCGCCCTCGGCGGCCAGCCGCTGCATCACGGCAAGCCAGCGGGTGCCCGAGACGTCGGCGTCGTACGGCGGGAACCACGGGAAGATGGCGAACTGGCCGGCCTCCACGAGGTCGCCCGTGAACAGGACATCGGCGTCCGGCACTCTCACCACCTGATCCCCCTTGCTGTGCGCCCGCCCGGTGGCCCGCAGCTGGACCACCCGGCCTCCCAGGTCCAGGTCGTACGCCTCGTCGTAGACGACATCGGGTTCCACCGGTTCGACTCCCCGCAGCCGGCGCGCCACCGGCTCCCCGAGCCCCTTGAACATCTCCAGATAGCCGGCGCCCTTCACCTTCAGGTCCTCGGCCTGGGCCCGGTTGACCAGGAACGTCGCCTCGCCGGCGAAGACCTGTGCCCCGAAGGAGTGCTCGGGGTGGAAGTGCGTCGTGGTCAGGAACAGCCGGCGGCCCCTGGCGTAGTCCGCCGCGAACTCCAGCACCTTCGCGGCATTGGCGGGGCCCAGGCCCGTCTCGACGACCAGAACGGATTCCTGACCGCCGATGATGCCGATGTTCGGGACGAGCTGGACCCGCCGATCCGGGATGACCACCAGGTCACGGGCGAGTTCCCGCACCTCCGTGACCTGTACGACGGGGTCCTGCAGGACGTGTTCGGCCATCGTGGCTCCTGGGTCTTGTCGGCGATCGAACCGAGCCGGCAGTGCCGTGACGACACCCGGCGGTCCGTCCGGTGCCTGTCGTGGCAGGCCCCGTGGTCCCAGTCAGCCGCGGGATGCGCCAGGTGTCCAAGACCGATTCCTGCCCGCCGATACTGAGCGGGTATCGTTGCTGTTCATGGACTTGCGGACGCTGCGCTACTTCGTGGCGGTCGCCGAAGAGCTCCACTTCGGCCGGGCCGCCGCACGACTGCACATGACCCAGCCACCCCTGAGCCGGGCCGTCCAGCAACTGGAGTCCGATCTCGGCTGCGCACTGCTGCACCGCACCCCCACCGGTGTCTCGCTCACCGACGCCGGGGCCGTGCTCTACGACGAGACACGCACCCTGCTGTCCCAGGTCGAACAGCTCCGTAACCGGGTAGCGGCCGCGGGCGGCACCGCCACCCTCACCATCGGGACCCTCGCCGACAGCGCCGAACAGGTCGACACCCGGCTGGCCGCCGCCTACCGGAAACGCCACCCCAGCGCCCGGGTCCGCATCCGCGAGGCCGACTTCACCGACCCGACCGCCGGACTGCGGGCCGGCCTGGTGGACGTGGCCCTGACCCGGGCACCCTTCGACGACACCGGCATCACGGTCCGCGTGCTGCGCTCCGACCCTGTCGGCGTGGTCCTGCGAACCGACGACCCGCTCGCCGACCGTGAGAGCCTGCGACCGGACGATCTCGCGGACCGGCGATGGTTCCAGCTGCCCGAAGGGACCGATCCCGCGTGGCGGGCCTTCTGGAACGGCCCGCCGGCCACCGCCCACCGACGGGACGGGACGGTCGTGCGCACCGTGCACGAGTGCCTGCAGTCCGTCCTGTGGGACGGCGCCGTGGGACTGGCGCCACTCGCCCACGCCCTCCCCGAGGGCCTGACCTCCGTGCCCTTGATCGACATGCCGTCCAGCGATCTCGTCATCGCCTGGAACAGCAGCGACACCAACCCGTTGATCCGCTCCTTCGTCCACCTCGCCGCAACCGTCTACCGACCGGCCTGAACCGCAAACTGCCGTCGGCAGGCAACTCGGCCCGGCTACTCCCGGCCGCTCCCTTGATCGATCGCGAACGCGATGATCATGCAGCGGGCTTTCGCTTGCGTCCCCCATGGAACGTGCTGGTCTTCCGGCAACGGCGGGGGTCGCGTGCTCCGTTGCGGTGAGATGCCGTTCTCGTCCGTGCAAAGTCGGCGTGTTGGGGCGGTTTTCGTGGTGAATGTGTGGTGTTGATCGTGGGGTATGTGCCGCAACCCGTGCGGCACTTCCTCCACAAGGAGTTGTTGATGTCGCGTTTCACCAAGGCCACTACGGTCATCGCCGTCATGGGATCCGCCCTGTTCGCCGGTGCGGGCATGGCCTCCGCCGACGCGGGTGCGCACGGGGCGGCCGTCGGTTCGCCCGGTGTCCTGTCCGGCAATCTGATCCAGGTGCCCGTGCACATCCCGGTCAACCTCTGTGGCAACACGGTCAACGTGATCGGTCTGCTGAACCCCGCGTTCGGCAACACCTGTGAGAACTCCTCGGATCACCACATGACCGGCGACGACGGCCGCGGCGGCGACACCCACGGCCGCCCGCAGGGCACCCACCACGAGAGCGGACAGCAGGGCAGCAAGGGTCACGGCGGCAAGGACGACTGCGACCACTGATTCGCGGCCTGCTCGACGGTGTGCCGGACATCCCCCCGAGGAAGGTTCGGCTCGCCACAGGGCACACGCTGATCAGAAGATGCCGATGGGCCCGCCGGACGACCGCCGGACCCATCGGCATCGGCATTCCCGCGCATCCTCTGCATGAGGCGCTGTCCGCCGCGGCTCCCCAAAAAAGCGACGTCGGCACGGAAATCAGGCGTCCGCCAACGCCGCCACCACCGACGCACGCGCGGCACGGCTGCCCGGCAGCAGGGCCGCACACAGGCTCGCCCCCGTGGCGATCAGCGCATACGCGACCAGCTTCGCGATCGGGACGCTGAGTACGGCGCCGCCCTGGCTGTGGCCGATGAGATGCTCGAACGCCCCGGCGAACGACACCCCGAGCAGCAGCCCGATGAGGGTGCCCAGCAGGGCCGTCAGCACGGCCTCCACCCAGAGCATCTTCATCATCCCGCCGCGCGAGAGCCCCAGGGCGCGCAGCAGTGCGGACTCCCGGGAGCGTTCCACGGCTGACAGGGAAAGGGTGTTGGCGATGCCGAGGACGGCTATCACGATCGCCATGGCCAGCATCACGGTGAACAGGGTCAGGGTCGACTGCGCACTGCCGGACAGGTCCGATTTCTTCTCCGCGAGACTGCCGATGTGGAGCAGCTGGAGCGCGGAGACGACGTCCTGGACGGCCGTGCGCGATTCGACGATGTTCACGCCTTCCCTGGCCAGGATCCGCACTTGGCTGTCACCGGCGGGTGCGAAGCCGCGGAGGAAGTCGTCGCGGGGCAGGAGGACGTCGAACCAGTCGATTCCGTGCCCGGTGTAGACCTGGTAGATCAGGGTGAGCCGGGCCGCGACCGTGCCGGCCCGCGGGGTCGCGACCTTCACCGTGTCACCGAGCTTCAGGTGCAGCGTGGCGGCGAGCTCGTTGGAGACGGCGGCCGTGCCGGCGGTGAAGTCGGCGAGGGAGCCGTTGCGCACGTTCGGCCGGAAGAGCGAGCCGTAGGCGCTCGATTCGACGGCACCCACATCCGACGGCCGCCCGTTCACATCGGTCTTCGTACCGTCGACCGCGGCGACATGGGCCAGTTGAGGTTTCTTGCGCAGCTCCGCCGCCACGGCGAACGGCACACTCTGGTCGGAACCGGCGAGCGGGTCGACCGAGTAGTCGTAAGGATTGTGGGACTCGATCCACTGCGACTGGGTGACCATGGCCGAATCCTGGATCACGGTGAACAGACTCATCAGCATGACGCCGACGGAGAGCGCCGCCATCGTCGTCGCGGTCCGCCGCGGGTTGCGCCGCGCATTGGCGGCCGCCAGTTTCGCCGGGGTGCCGAGCAATTTGGCCGGCAGCCAGCCCAGGATCCGCGTCAGTGGTCCCACGACGTCCGGCCCGATCGCCAGGACCGCGAGGAAGACCAACGCGCACCCCGTACCGATCACCTTGATGCCGGCGTAAAGATCCGTCGAGCGGGTGCCGATCGCGATGACGGCCATCCCTGTGAAGCCCAGCACGGTCGCCGTCCAGAGCCGCAACGCGCCGACCCGGCCGTGGGAAGCAGTCGTGTCCGGCTGTTGGCGTACGGCGGATATCGGCGCCACCGTCGTCGCGGCGCGCGCCGGTACCGCCGCGGCGACCACCGTCACGACGATCCCGGCTGTCAGGGCGGCGACAACCGTGGTGCTGTGCACCACGACACCGCCCGCGGGCACCGTGGCGGTGGACAGGGCACTGACCACGGACCGCAGCCCCGCCGCTATGCCGATCCCCGCGAAGAGTCCCGCCACCGAGGCGAGCAACCCGACCACCGCCGCCTCCAGCAGGGTGCTGACGAACACCTGGTTCCGGGTCGCGCCCACACAGCGCAGCAACGCCAGTTGCCGCATCCGCTGGGTGACCAGGATCGTGAACGTGTTGTAGATGACGAACGCCGCGACGAGCAGGGCCGTGACGCTGAAGACCAGGAGGATCTGCGGGAGGTTTCCGGCGATCTTCGCGCGGTGCAGCAGCGTGGCCCGGGTGAACTGCTGCCCGGTCAGGACCGAGAGGTCGGCGGACGGACCGAGCACCGCACGGATGCGCTCTGCCAGTTGGGACTGCGAGACCCCGGCGGCGGCACGTACATCGATCTGGTCGTAGCCGGTATGCCCGGTGACGGACAATGCCACGCCGGGCTGCAGGCCCACGACCGTGAAGCCGTTGGCCCGGTTGTCCACCCCGAACTCCATGACCCCGACCAGCCGGAACCGCCGCACCTGCTGATCGTGCGCGACGACCTGAACATCCTGACCGATCGTCAGATGCCGTTCCGCGACGGTGTCCTTGTCGACCACCGCCTCATCGGGCCGGTGCGGCGGTGTTCCCTCGACGACCGTGCCGCCGCTGAGTGCGACGTCGTCCGGGATCGCCAGCGCGCTGCCGGCGATCCCGTCGGTCGTCATCACCTGCCCGTCGATGTCCCGCATCGGTGCCGGCGCCTTGAGCCGCCCGGCCACCGCGGCCACCCCGTCGACACGGCGCACGGCGTTCAGCACTTCCGGGGTGAGGACCGTGACACCGGGCTGTGCCGCGAGCCGCTGCTTCGCGGCGTCCGACGGTTGCACGGCCGCGTCCACGTTCTCCGCGGCACGGGCGTAGCTGTGGTCGAAAACCTGATGGATCGAGTCGGTCATCATGAACGTGCCCGCGATGAACGCGACCCCGAGCACTATCGACACCGATGACAGCAACAGCCGTACTTTGTACGCCCTGAGTCCGGCCAACGTCACACGCAGCACAGCTACCCACCCCCGTGGTTCGGGAGCGTCGGCCGCTCCCGTCCCACCAGGGTAACCGGGCCCCACTCACCCCAGAGCGTCGAGCAGTTCCCGCTCCCGCTCGCTGCTCAACCCGGCCCGGCGCGGCCGGTCCAGACCCTCCTGGCGCTCCCAGCGCAAGGTGTCCGCCAGCAGCTCGGCCCGAGGCCGGTGTCGCAGGCCGGCCGCGCTCGCCGCGTCGCCGTTGCGAGCGCTGAAGCCGAGCCAGTCCTGGTCGGTCATCCACATCGCGAGTGACTCCGGACCCATGAACTCGCCGACCTTCTGCGCGAGCAGCCAGCCGGGATCGGCTTTCACCACCCGGCCGGTGTGCCCGCCGATCTCCCGTGACAGCGCGATCCACTCCCCGAAGGGCACGATCGGTCCGACCGCGTTGTACGTCCCGGTCGTCCTCTTCTCCGCGCAGTCGAGCAGCCATGCCGCGAGGTCCCGGGCGTCGACCGCCTGCGTCGGGATCCCGGGGGAATCGGGTACGAGCATCGGAGCCAACGGTTCGCGGGCCGCCCGCCCGACCCAGTACCCGGTGCGGCCGCTGTGGTCACCGGGGCCGCCGATCAGTCCTGCCCGGGCGATGAGGAGCCGGCCCCCCACCGCGGCCGTCGAGGCCTGCTCGCACGCCACCTTGGCTTCCCCGTACTCCTCACGCCCGACTTCGTCCCCCTCGGCAGCCGGGAGCAACTCGGCCGACTCGTCCGCGTCCGGCTGCGCATGCGACGCGTACGCACTGACCGACGACACGTACGACCAGTGCCCCGCCCGCTCGCCGAGTGCCGTCAGCGCCCCACGGACGAAGCCCGGCTGCCAGGACACCTCGACCACGGCGTCCCAGTCCTGGCCCGCCAGAATCTCGTAGGCCGACGCGTCGCGCCGGTCCGCGGCCACCAGGGTCGCGCCCTCGGCGACTTGGCCGCTCTCCCCGCGGGCCAGGCACGTCACCCGGTGCCCACGCTCCAGCGCCAGTCGCGAGACCTCGCGCCCCAGCCATGCCGTTCCACCCAATACCAGGATCTCCATCCGCCCACTCAAACACCGACGGCGACCCCGCGCGCCCCCACTTCACCGACAGCTGAGAGGTTCGCCGAGAGCGGAGCGGCCCTCGTAGCGAGGTCCCGGGCGGGGCGGAGTCCGCTGTGGCTCGGGCGGGTGACACGCGGCGCAATCACCGCGCAACAAGCTCCCGATAGGAGAGGCTTATCCCGTTCGTCCCCTGTTGCGGGGGTCATCACTGTGGGATCCGGGCTGTGCCGGCCTGATCCGACAACCTGTCGAGAGGACCGCGGATGTCAGTGTTCAAGCGCCGGATCGCCGCCGGAATCGGTGCCATCGCCCTCATCGGGGGCGGGTTGCTCACCCTGGCCCCCGCCGCCGACGCGGCATCGAGCGCACCGGTGGTGTGCGACACGAGCAGCGCGGTGAGCAAGAAGACCGCACACAACGGAAACATGATCATCGAGCTGCGCTACAACGCGTCCACCCGCTGCGCGTGGGGTCGGATCAGCCGGTCGAAGCTGGGCAACCAGGTGTGGGTGGACCGGTCGTCCAACGGCGGAGCGACGTGGACGGGCCCGATGGGGATGACGTACCTGCGGTCCGGCACAGGCACGTTCACACCCGCCTTCAACGACGCCGGTTACGTCATGAGGGCCTGCGGCTACAACGGCACGGTCATCTGCACCGGCTGGTACTAGGGCACCGGACTGGAGTCCCCCGGGCCCCTCAGTGACCTGCGGGGTGTTCCGTGGCCGCCCCGTCGAGGATCTCCCGGTCCCGGCCGGCCCGGGAGCGGTCCTGGTCCGAGGCGTGGGTGATGTCGAGGAAGACGTGGTCGGCCGTCGGCCACTTCTCCCGCATCTCGCTCTTGATCCGCCCGGAGATCTCCTCGACCTCCTCGCTGTCCAGCCCGCCCACCAGGTCCACCCGCGCGGCGACCAGTGTGGAGTCCATGCCCAGCCGCATGGTCAGCAGCGAGGTGACGGCGTCGATCTCGGGCTGTTCTGCCAGGAAGGACCGTATCCGCAGTTGCAGCCCGGGATCGACGGCCTCACCGATCAGCTGCCCTCGGGCGTCCTTGCCGAGCCGGTAGGCGACGTAGATGAGCAGAACGCCGATGGCCAGGGACGCGCCGGCCTCCCACTGCACCTGCCCGGTGGCCATGTGCAGCGCCATTCCGGCGATGGCCAGCAACACACCGATCACGGCGGTGCCGTCCTCGGCCATGACTGTCCGCAGCGCCGGATCGTCGGCCACCCGGATCTGCTGCAGCAGGCCCCGGCCCGCCTCGCGGGCCTGCCCGCGCACCTGCAGCAGCGCCTTCGCCAGCGACGCCCCCTCGGCGAGCAGCGCGACGACCAGGACGCCGAGTCCCACCAGATAGCCGGAACGGCTCTCCTCACCGCTCGAATGCAGCGCTTCGACACCCTGGAAGACCGAGAAGCAGCCACCCATCGTGAAGATTCCGACCGCGGCGAGCAGCGACCAGAAGAACCGGTCCTTGCCGTAGCCGAACGGGTGCTCGTTGTCCGGGGCACGCTTGCTGCGCTTGAGCGAGGCCAGCAGGAAGACCTCGTTCATGCTGTCCGCCACCGAGTGGGCGGCCTCGGACAGCAGGGCGGGAGATCCCGCGAAGAGCCCTCCGACGGCCTTGGCGACGGCGATGACCAGATTGGCACCGAGCGCCATGATGATCGTGACCTTGGTTTTGCTGTCCTCTTCCGACCGGGACCCGGCCGCTTTCTCGGACTGCTGTGTCATCAGCGGACTGCCCTCCCGATCGCTACTGTCGGCTTCGCCTACCCGTACCGACCGATGGAACACCCGCACACCCGGCTCCGTCCGGTGACGCGCCGTCACCGGTCGGAGACCCACGGGAGCCGCGTCAGGGCGGTCCGAGCCAGGTCCGCAGCGCCCACCACCAGTGCAGGGTGTCCATGACGGCCGCCCGGCTCTCCACGGTGACGGCCTCCAGCGACGTCCCGACGGTTTCCTCGAAGCGGGTGAGCCGGTAGCGGATGGTGTTCGGGTGGACGTGCAGGGCCGTCGCGGTGCGGTCGAAGCGCTGCCCGTGATCGAGGTAGGCGAGCACGGTCGCCGCGAGTTGCCGGTGGAAGGAATCCGCCGGGTCGAGGGCTCCGAGGAGGGTCCGGCTCAGTAGGTCCGCCATGGCCGGCTGGGTGGACAGCGCGCTCTGCCCGGCGAGGTCGGTGACGTGGTGCAGGCCGCGCAGGCCGAGCTCTTCCGCGGCTCCAAGAGCGTTCAGGCACAGTGCGTACAGGGGGCGGATCCGGTCCAGCGGGGCCTGCGGTGCGACCACCACCAGCGCCTGGGCGTCGGGCGGTCCGGACGCGGGGAGCCGGCCGGCGATTCCGGTCAGCTTGCCGTCGACCAGGCCGAACAGGCCGGGGTTGGTCGCGAGCTGCCGCTCCATAGCGCGGGCGCGCAGCGGGTCGGTCACATCCGACACGACACAGTGGTACTGCCCGTGCGGTTGCAGCCCGGTCTCGGCCAGCTCGTCGGCGGTCAGCGTGCGGGCGTCGTCGAGCAGCAGCCGGCGCAACACCTGGGTGCGGGCGTCGCGCGCCGTACGGGCCAGCTCCAACTCGGCATCGTGGTAGCCGGTGATGACGTGAATCTCCAGCGCGCCGGTGTAGCGGTCCGACTCCAGCAGAACCTCCAGCATGAGCTCCGCGGGCACGCCTGCCGCCCGGGCCCGTTCCATGGCGATCTGCACCGCGCGGCTGCGGCCCGCCTGGACGCCGCGCAGCAGGGCGGTGATCGGCACGCCCTGCGCGGCCCGGTCGGCACCCAGCAGGGCGGCCGCCTCGAAGTCCGGATCGACATCCGGCCGGACCTGGGGGTGGATCTCGGGGCCGGAGTCGGGTCCGAGCTCCGGTCCGCGTTCCGGTCCGCGTTCCGGATCGCCGGGTTGCCCGGGTCGTACGAATGCGGCCAGCCCGGCAGCCAGCATCACCTCGACGTGCCGCCGGTTCTCCGCGGGCGGAAGCCTGGCCACCTCAGCGGACTCGGCACGCGCCGCCGCGACGACCTCGTCGACGACGGCCGGGTCGCCTGCCATGGCCCGGAACACCGCGGTGAGAGCGCTACGACCCGGTTCAGCCACCACGTCTTACCGCCTCCGCCCGGTATCCAGGGACGCTTGGTGCCGATTCACAACCGAAGGCCAGGTCATTGGGGACCGCTGCCTATCGGTGGTGCGAGCCGCCTTGGTTTCCTTTGGACTACCGAAAAGTAACACCGGTGTGCCGTGCTGGAGACCCCGCCGTCCGGCACGGCGCCGCGCCGTCTCCGCCCGGGCCGCTGTGAACTCCCGGTCATCCAGCCCCCGTTCGATGCATCCGACCCCCGGAGTTTCCATGACCGCAGTCAAGCGCCCGAGGACTTCCCTCGTGCTGCTCGCCGCAACCCTGGCCCTCGCCGCCCTGTGCACCGCTCCGGCCGGCGCCGAGCCCAGAGCCGCCGACCCCCTCAAGGAGGTGCTGTTCGTCGGCAACAACTGGGACGGCACCGCCGATGTGGTCCGCTCCACCGGCACGTTCGCGAAGGTCGGGCACATCAACGTGATCCCCGACAAGGTCCAGCGGCTCACCGAGATCTACCTCAACCCGGTACGGCTCGCCATCTACCTCGCCATCCAGCAAGGCCCCGGCGAGGGCCACGACCAGTACGTCGACGACATGTACACAACGCCGGACGGAAAGTCCGTGGTCGTCTCCCGACCCAGCTTCGGGGACGTGGTCTCGCTCGACCTCGCCACGGGGAAGGTCAACTGGCGCTACGGGGTCGCTGGTTACCGATCCGACCACATGGCGCTCTCCCCCGACGGCCGCCGCGTCGTCGTCTCCGCCTCCCTGGCGAACGCAGCCTTTGTGATCGACATCCAGACCGGCCGGCAGCTCGGCTCGTTCCCGACCGGCGACAAGCCGCACGAGAACGTCTTCACCGAGGACGGAAAGTATCTGTGGAACATGTCGATCGGTGAGGTCCAGACGAACCTCGACGCCCCACTGTGGGACTGGACCAAGGGCGACCGGCACATCACCGTCGTCGACGGCGCCACCTACCGGCCGATCCGGACCATCGACATGCGGGCCCGCCTCAACGCGTTCGGCCGCTCGGACCTCTCCAATGCCGTCCGCCCGGTGGCGTTCTCCCCGGACTGGTCGAAGCTGTACTTCCAGGTGTCCTTCTTCAACGGCTTCGTCGAGTACTCGGTCGCCACGGACACGATCACCCGGGTCAAGACCCTGCCGGAGAACCCGGCCACCGATCCGGACCGGACCACCTGGCCCAACGACTCCCGCGACCACGGCCTGTCGATGAGTCCGGACGGTGCCAAGCTCTGCGTCGCCGGCACCGTGGACGACTACGCGACGGTCGTCGACCGGACGACACTGCAGGAGGGCCCGCTCATTCCGGCGTCGAAACCGTACTGGGCCACGCTGAGCGGGGACGGCAAGTCCTGCATCATCTCCGAGAGCGGAGCGAACCAGATCACCGCGATCGACTTCGCCACCGGACAGAAGATCCTCTCCGTCCCCGTCGGCTACCACCCGCAGCGCGTCCGCCTCGGCCACGTGGCCGCCGACTGGACCGGACCGGCCACCGGCTGACGGTACGGGACGACGATGCGGCGGAGGTGGCTGCCGCGGGTCGGTCACTCCGGGGCGAGGTTGGCGGCGAGGGTGAGGAAGAGGTGGAGGTTCGCGACGTCGCCGACCGGGTCACTGGACCAGGGGGTGGCTGCTCCCGTCCTCATGACATGAACCCTGCCTGCGGTGACGCGGCATTCCTGGACATGGGACCAGGGCAGCTGGCCCTTGGCACGGGCGCCCAGGCCCGTGCGGGAGAGCGTGAACGAACCGAAGTTCACGGTCCCGCCCTCGAGGACCGCTTCGAGGGCTGCCTGGCCCTGGGCGCGGACCACGGCGTTCTGCATCCACGGCCCCCAGGTCTGGGGGCCGTCGTAGAACTCGGTGATCGTCGCGCTCGTCCTGCCCGGGCCGACCGCGGAGTAGGTGTAGGTGGTGGGGCCGGGAACACCGTTGATGAACGTCTGGGTGATGTTCTGGTAGAGCCGGACGGACTCCCAGCGGAGGGCGACGATGCCGTCGCCGAACTGCGGGTGGACGATGAGTCCGTGCTCGAACAAGTGCAGACGCTTCGCCGCCTGTCTGCGGCTGAAGTTCGGCAGCCGGCTCAACCACCAGTAGTACAGCAGGCCCGGGATCACGAACATCGCCAGGAGGTTGACGGTCGCGAAGAGGTGGAGCGCAACGAGCCCCTTGCCGATCGGCTTGGGGGTGAACGAGCCCTGCAGCGCGCCGAGATGATGCTGCGCTGCCAGTTCGCGGGCTTCGGGCGGCAGAGTGTTCGCTGCTGTCATGGACGTCTTCTTCGATCGCTCAGGGATCATCGCTGTTTCCGCGCGATCAGTTGGGCCAGCAGCCGGGTGCGGGGAATGATCCGGTCGACCACGACGTGTTCGGAGTCCGCGTGGGCGCCGCTGCCGACACCGCCGAGGCCGTCCAGCGTGGGGCAGCCCACGCCCGCGGTGTAATTGCCGTCCGACGCACCGCCGACGGCGATCCCCCGCAGTGGCTCCTGACCCAGTTCCGTGGTGACTCTCGCGGCGAGGGCGAACAGCTCGGCTGACGACTCCGGTTCCATGGGTGGTCGTCTCCTGCCGCCCAGCACCTCCAGCCGCGCCCCGTCCGTTCTGGCGGTCAGCCCCCGCATCAGAGCGTCCGTCCGGTCCTGCGCCTCCGGACTCGGCACCCGGACGTCCACCGATATCTTCGCGAGCGCGGGCACCGTGTTCAGGGTGCTGCCGGCCGAGAGGAGCGTGGGCGTGATGGTCGCGGCTCCCAGGGCGGAGCCGGCATTACTCACGCCGGACCCATTGACGGAGGCCGCCAAGTCAGCGATGGCCAGGACCTGGTGGGCCGCCTCGACCGCGGCGTTGACTCCCTTGTGCGGCTCCCGACCGGCGTGCGCGGCCTTGCCGTGCACCACCACCTCGTAGCGTGACGTGCCCTTGCGGGCCGTCTTCAGCGCACCCTGTTCCTTCGCGGAAGCCTCCAGGACGAACGCGGCCGCGCACCCACGCGCGGACTGCTCGATCAGCTCCCGCGAGGTCGGCGATCCCACTTCCTCGTCGCCGTTGACCAGCACGCACACACCCTCCAGGGACGGCAGCGACGCCAATGCGTGGAACATCTGCACCAGCCCTGCCTTCATGTCCAGGACCCCCGGCCCCTGGCCAACCCGTCCACCACCGACCAGGGATGGCTTCGCAGCGACCCCGTCGGCCACACCGTGTCGTGATGCCCCACCAGCAGCACCCGCGGCGTGCCGAACACCCATCGCAGGTGTGTCACGCCCTCGATCACGATCCGCTCCGGCTCGACGCCCAGCAGCCGTGCGCCCAGCGCGCCGACCACTTCGGCGCTGCGGGCCAGAGCCGCATGGTCGGCGGAGAAGGACTCACAGACGACGAGTTCCTCCAGGTCGGCCAGCATCGCCGTCAGCTCGGTCACCGCTCCCGCGGTCACCGGCCCGGCTCCATCTCGACCCGCAGTAACAACAGCACGCTGCCTCCTCGGATGTGATCTCAGGAGTGGCGGTATCGCTGCGTTCCGGTCCGACGGACGCGACCACGGCCACGGATGTGACGTTAGGACGGGGCAAGGCATTCCACCAGCGACTACAATGCATCGCAGCCATGCATGGGGGGAATGTGTTTGAGATCGACGCACTGCGTCTGCTTGTCACCGTCGCCGACACGGGGTCGTTCACCCAGGCCGCGGTCCGGCTCAGCTACACACAATCCGCGGTGTCCCGCCGGATCGCCACGCTCGAACAGCGGGCGGGCGGGCCGCTGTTCGAGCGGCTCCCCCGTGGTGTACGGCTGAACCCCGCAGGCCACGCGCTGCATCGCCACGCAGTGGACGTGCTCGATCGCCTGGCGCGGGCGGAACGGGAGGTCGCCGCCATCCACGCGGGGCACGGCGGGACGCTGCGTGTTGGTGCGTTCGCGACCGCGAACATCTCCCTGGTGCCCGCCGCCCTGCGGGCGTTCCATCAGGCACGGCCCGACATCGAAGTCATCGCCGTGGAAGGCCGCAGCAACGCGTTGGTGCAGCGCCTCGCGGACGGAGCTCTCGACCTTGCCGTGGTCAGCGACTACCCGTCCGGCCTCCCGACGGCCGAGGGCGTTACGACGACCCAACTGCTGCAGGACGAGCTGCTCGTCGTTCTCCCCCGCGAGCACCGGCTGGCCGCGACCGCGACGATCGACCTGCGCGACCTGCGCGACGAGACGTGGCTCCAGGACCCACCCGCCGGCCGGCCCACCCTCCTCGACGACGCCTGTGCCCGGGCGGGTTTCACTCCCCGGAAGCTCATCAGAATCGCCGAGTGGACCGGGAAGTTCGGCTACGCCGCCGCCGGCCTGGGCGTCGCGCTGGTCCCTGCGCTGGCCGCGTGGGCAGTCCCGGCCGAACTCGTACTGCGCCCGCTCGACAGCCCTCTCCCCCGCCGGACCATCCACACCGCGCTACCCGCCGCCCCGCTGCCCGCGGCGCTCACCCTGCGGGATCAGCTGCACGAGATCGCGGGCGGAGCCGCCACCCGCTGAGAGCCGCCCGACCGGACGTCGGAGGCCCCGCGTCAGAGCCCCTGGTCAGCGGCCGCCGCGCTGGGTGACCCGGCCCAGCGCGTCCGCGAGCAGGAAGGCCGACCGGTGAGCGTCCGTTACCGTCACACGGATGAGCAACGCCTTGGTCTTCGGGTCGTGGTCGACATCGATGTGCCAGGTGCCGGCGTCGCTGATCCCGAGCGTGGTGCGCGCCTCGTGGACCAGGCCGGGGAGCCGTTCGTACGGCAGGGTCCGCAGGTCGATGGGTGGGTGAGCAGCGGTCGCATCAGCCGGGCCGACGCCGCGGGCCGACATCCGGTGGTCCTCGATGGTGAATTCGACGGCCATCGGCGAGTGGGCCGCGATCATCGCGTCGGCGGTACGGCGCATCCGTCCGTCCTGCAGCATCGACTCCGAGGTCTGTGCGGTCGTCGTGCTCGACGAGGAGGTGGTCGTGGAGGACGAAGAGCTGCCCGTTCCAGCGGACTTCACCCCGTCCCCGCCCTCATCGCGGAACAGTTCCGCGCGGAACAGCAGAACGACGATCGCCGCACCGATGAGAATCCCCGCGACGCCGATCAGGCAGCACGAACCCCACTTGGTCGGATCCTTCACCAGACTGGACTCGGGCGCGGAGTCGAGCAACGCCTCCGCCGCCCTGGCCGCCCACTCCTGGTCCGGTTCGGTGATGATCCTGACAGCCCATGGTTCGTCGGCGGGGTATTCGACCACCACGATGCCGCGCGGCCGGTAGTCGGGAACGTCGACCAGGTTGATCGGCTGGGAGAACTCGACCCGGTAGGCGGCCCGGTCGTCCGGCGCCACCGTCAGGACGAACCTGATCGGAACGTCCGCCGACTCACCGCTGGTGGCGCGCCGGCTCTCGATCATGGCCAGCGCCCGGCGCTTCTCCTGAGGTGGCGTCCGCGCACGCTTCAACCGCCCCGCGACGGTCATGACCACGACCGTCAGAACGAGGAGCCCGCCGCCGACACACCACAGGGCCACGTTCCCGATCACGATCCCGACGACGACGCACGCCACCGCGGCACCGGCCACCCCGGCGGCCAGGAATCCGCGGACCAGGGCGACCGGTCCTGCGCGATGGGGACCGGGGGTTTCAGTGATCGTCACGGAGCGATTGTGCCGTGAACCGGCATACACCGAAAGATCTTTCCGCGGACCGCCGGCAGAACAGTCGATTTCCTCCCGGCAACCGCATCGACCGCATCGAACGAATCGGCCGCATCGACGGTACCGACCGCACGGCAACGCAGCGAACGGAAAGGCTAGGCAAGCGTGAGGACATGGCGCGTGGAGAATTCCGCACAGATTCCCTCGCCGTCCGGGCCGTACACGAACTCGGCCAGAAAGGGATTGCGGTTGGCGGTGGCCAGCGGCAGCCACGCCAACAGGTTGCCATAGCCCCCGCAGACCGCCTCCCCGCCGTCACCACCGTGAACGGCGGTCACATCACTGCTCAGTTCCGTGCGGTAGACGTCGTAGGCGATGCGCAGCCCGAAGGCGCTCAGCTCATGCTGGGGTCCGGTGCCGTCCTCGTACGGCGTCCGGTCGAGGGAGCACTCGTCGCCCCACCGGAACAGCGTGGCCGCCCCTGCTCCGCAGGCGTACTCCCACTCGTCGGCGCTCGGCATCCGCGCACCGCTCTCCGCGAGCAGGGCCGGCATGTCGGCAGGCAGCTCGGTGAGATCCACGTCCTCGACGCTCATGAGCACCGTGGCCAACGTGACGGTCCGCCGCGGACCGACCAGCTCGGCGAGATGCGCCTTCAGGTCCGATCCGTAGCCGAAGCCCTCTTCCAAGCTCTCCGCGTAGTCGGCGAGTTGCCCCGCAGTCGGCTGCCAGGCGTCGACGTCGAATCCGAGCGTCACTTCGCCGCCGGGTATCAGGGCGAACTCCCGCCCGTCCTTCTCGATGCGGGCGCGGTGCCACGGCGCGCCAAGGTGCTCGACGGCGCCGACCAGGGACACGCGGCCGCCGACCCGGTCGGCGGCCAGCTGCGCGAAACATCGGGCGGCCGGCAGGTCGAGCGACCGCCACTGGTCAAGAGTGAGATCGGCGAGAGACATGTGACGCAGTCTCACACGGACCACTGACACAGCCCCCGCCAGGCCGGCCGGACCCCCGTTGCGCTGCTGATTCCGCATCGTTCAGTAGGTTCGCAATTCATGTCCGGGACACCGGACCTTTCGTCCGGAGACTTCTGCGGCCGACGTCACCGTCGTAGAGTTGCCCAATTCCCAGCCAGGAATCCGGGCGAGGATTTCTCACCCCATATGCATTGCTATGGAGTTGATGTGCGCAGCATGCTGTCGTCGACGACAATCCCCGGGAAAGCGGCGATCCGCCGTCCGACGCGTCCGGGAAGGTTCCGCCGGTCCGCGCTCGCAAGTGTCCTCAGCGCGGCGGCTCTGGTGATGATGGTCCCCACCGACGCGAGCGCCTCCATCCTCCAGTCGCTGCCGCAGAACGCCGACGGTCTCGAGCAGTCCTTCTCCCCGGCCTTCGACTACGACGGGGACGGCTGCTACGCGACCGCCGCCATCGGCACCGACGGCACCCTCAACCCCGGCCTGAAACCGGGCGGGGATGTGAACGGCCACTGCCACGACTACCCCCAGCTGGCGAACTCCAACACGTACTCGCGCGAGAAGTGCAACAACGGCTGGTGCGCGGTCGTGTACGCCGGCTACTTCGAGAAGGACCAGGCCACCCTCGGACCCGCGGCCATCGGACACCGGCACGACTGGGAACACGTCGTGGTGTGGATCAACGACAACCAGGTCCAGTACGTCTCGACGTCGCAGCACAGCGGCTGGAAGTGGTATCCGCGCTCGTCGGTGCGCTTCGACGGCACCCACCCGAAGGTCGTCTACAACAAGGACGGCGCCTCGACCCACTTCTACCGCCTCGCGAACAACAACGACGAGCCGCCGGAGAACGTCACCGGTGGCTGGTTCTATCCGCGCCTCGTCGGCTGGAACGGCTACCCGACGGGTCTGCGCGACAAGCTCATGAACGCGAACTTCGGCGCTGCCACGATCAAGATTTCGGACAGCACCTTCAACGACGCCCTCAACAACTCCAAGCCTGCCGGCATCCCGTTCGACCCCTACGCCTGACATCGATCGGCCGTCCGGTGGCGTAGGTCCGACGGCTGCGCGCGCTGCGCAGGTGTTCGACTCTTTTCGGTTGATTCTCGGCCACATTCCCCCGGCACGGTAGCCGTGCGTAGAGCGCTCGCGTACGTTCAGTTCTCGTTGCACATGGCCAGCAGCGACAGCGGGGGTCCGGCCGTCGTCCCGTGGGGGGAACGACGGCTGGACCTCCGGTTCTCTCTTCGCGCCCACCCGCCTCTCCGGCGACGGTCCCACGCCACGCTTGCGGCGCGGACGACCAGGCGCTTTAATAAATGAACGTGCATTTACTAACTGGAGGGGGTCATGGTGACAGGACGCCCTCGCGGAGTGGATGACGCGGTGATTCTTCGTACGACGGCCGAGGTGGTCGGCCGGGTGGGTCCCGCGGGGCTCACTCTGGCGGTCGTGGCCCGGGAGGTGGGGATGGTCCCCGCCACGCTCGTGCAGCGGTTCGGTTCCAAGCGCGGTCTGCTGCTGGCGCTCGCCGAGCAGTCCGCGAAGGACGCCGGAGCACTCTTCGGACGCACGCGATCCGAGCACGAGCCGGCCCTCGATGCCCTCGTGACGCTGACGGTGGAGTCGATGGCCCCCATGGCCTCGCCCGAGATGTACGCCAACCACCTGGCCTTTCTGTGCATCGACCTGACCGATCCGCAGTTCCACCAGCACGCCCTGGCCGTTCACCAGGCCCAGGGGCAGGCGGTGGAGAGCCTGCTGGCGGAAGCGGTGTCCACCGGCGCGCTGCGCGCGGGAACGGACACCGTCGCTCTGGCCCGGTCCGTACAGGCAGCCACCGCCGGCACGGGCCTGATGTGGGCGCTCGACCGCCAGGGCACCCTCGCCCAGCGGCTCCGGCAAGGGATCGACGCCGCGCTCTCGCCCCACCTCCAGCCACCCGACCGGTCAATCCTGGAGAAGCAGTGAACAACGATGAGATCCGGCCACTGACCGGCAAAGTGGCCCTGGTCGCCGGAGGCACCCGGGGCGGTGGGCGGGGTGTCGCCGTCGCCCTCGGCGCCGCGGGCGCGACGGTGTACGTCACCGGCCGCAGCAGCGCGGCCGGACCCTCCGACCTGGACCGGCCGGAGACCATCGAGGCCACCGCGCAGGCGGTCACCGCCGCCGGAGGCCTCGGCATCCCGGTGCGCACCGACCACAGCCGGCCGGCGGAGGTCCGCGCCCTGGTCGACCGGATCGCGGCCGAGCAGAGCGGGCAGTTGGACATCCTGGTCAACTCCGTGTGGGGCGGCGATCCGCTCACCGACTGGGAACACCCGCTGTGGGAGCAGGACCTGGACACCGGGATCCGGCTGCTGCGGCAGGCGGTCGAGACGCACGTGATCACCAGCCGTTTCGCCCTGCCGCTGATGGTCGCCCGCAAGAGCGGCCTGGTGGTGGAAGTCACCGACGGCAACACCGCCCGCTATCGCGGATCGTTCTTCTACGATCTGGCGAAGTCCTCCGTGATCCGCCTCGCCGTCGCGCAGGCGGCCGAACTGAAACCGCACGGCGTCGCCGCGGTCGCGATCACGCCCGGCTTCCTGCGCTCGGAGGCCATGCTGGAGACCTTCGGCGTCACCGAGGACAACTGGCGCGACGGGGTGGCCAAGGACCCGAACTTCGCACACTCCGAGACCCCGGCCTATCTGGGACGGGCGATCGCCGCACTGGCCGCCGACCCCGGCATCATGACCAAGAGCGGTCGGGCGCTGGCCACCTGGGGCCTGTACGAGGAGTACGGATTCACCGACGCGGACGGCACACAGCCGGACTTCGCCGCCCACTGGGCCGCGTCCCTGGAGAAGGAGTACGGGCCGCTCGGAGAGCCGCTCTGACAGCACCGGGTGGCCATAACGGCGTCCGCCGAGCAGTTCTCCGTCCATGGATATGAACTCCGTGCGATACGCGGCGAGTTCATACGGCCGCGAAGCAGTCCGGCCGAAACCGGGGGAAGCACAGCTCCCGGCACGCTTCTCTTCTCCAATGATGAAGCCCTGAACTGCAGCGATGAACTCTACGCGCGGAGACTGTCGTTGACGGCGCAACGAGGCCGTGCTATTCAGATCTGGCGCCACGTTGGACTAGACCTAGTTCACGTTCTTGAACAAGCGCTGGAAGGCCCCCCACATGAAACTTCGTTCCAAAGTCCTCGCTCTGGCGACCGCAGCGGGCATAGCCGGCACGCTCGGCCTGCTGGGCGCCAACGCCGACGCGGCGTCCCCCTCCGTCGCGCCCGGTGGCAACTTCAACCTGTCCGTATGGCAGTTGCAGGAGCCGGTCGGCTCCCCCGGCTCGCCGACCACCATCTCGTCGTCCCGGCTCCAGGGCCCGAACGGGTTCCAGGACTCGTACTTCTACACCGACACCCGCGACGGGGCCATGACCTTCTGGGCGCCGGAGAAGGGCGTCACCACCCCCAACTCCAACTACGCCCGCTCCGAACTCCGTGAGATGAACGCCAACGGCAGCTCCGCGAACTGGTCGCTCAGCGGCGCCCACAAGCTCAACGCGACGCTGCGCGTGGTGTCCGTGACGTCGAACGTCTGCGTCGGACAGATCCACCTCGGCACCGGCGGATCCTCCACGAAGCCGCTGATCGAGCTCTACTACCACTCCAACGGCGACATCGTCGCGGGCCTCGAGAACTCGCCCTCCGGCGGCCAGACGCCGCACACCGTCGGCCACGTGGCGGTCGGCAAGACGTGGAGCTACACGATCGCCGTCTCCGGCGGTCACACGATCGACCTGACGGTCAACGGCAGCACGACGCACTACGCGATCCCGTCGTCCTTCAACCCGTACAAGCAGTACTTCAAGGCCGGCTCGTACAACCAGTCGTCCTCCGACAGCACCACCAAGGGCGCGCGAGTCGCCTTCTACGGGCTGACCGTCTCCCACAGCTGAGCGGTCCCCGCAGAGCACACGGAAGGCCCGGTGCCCAGGCGCATTCCCCTGGGTCGTTGCCCCACGCAACGCGGCACCGGGCCTTTCGCGGGTGCACGGAGGCGGGCCTGACCGGATCACGCCGCTCGGCCCGCGGCACCGTGGACGGGCAATCCCGCGCTCACCTACGGTAGCGACGACACCGGGGAGGGCGACGTGACGGTCAGGATCATCCGCGGCGCGGGCAGGTACGCCTGTCCGGAGGACTACTGGGCGCTGTACGACGACGCCGGCTTCAACGAGGGGAACAGATCCGGCGAGATCCTGATCTCCGACCAGAGCATCGCCGATCTCCAGGACCACGGCTTCAACGACCGCGCCTCGTCGATCGTGAACCACACGCGGTACTACGTCGGCTGCTTCGACCATGCGGACTACGGGGGCCGGGAGATCGGCCTGGACCCGGGGCAGGGCCTGACCGGTGTCAGGAGAAGCGGGTCAAGGGGTGCGGGCCTCCTCGACGACTGTCCGATCGAGGACCTGAACGACGCGGTCTCCTCTGTGCGGCTCGAGGAACCCGCCCCGCAGCTCGCCTCGCTCACCGCCGGGATCTACACCCTGGCCAACGTCAACAGCGGCAAGGCACTCGACGTGGTGAACGCCGCCTCGGCCTCCGGCGCCAACGTCCAGCAGTACCAACCCAACGGTTCCAAGGCCCAGTTGTGGCGGATCAACCCGCTCGGCGATGGCGTCCACATCGTGATCAGCGCCAACAGCGGCAAGGCTCTGGACGTGAGCGGCGCCGGCACGCACAACGGCGCCAACGTCCAGCAGTGGGAGGCCAACGGCTCCAACGCCCAGAAGTGGCTGATCCACCGACTGGCGTGCGGCAGCTACACCCTGACGAACGTCAACAGCGGCAAGGTCCTCGACGTCGACAACGCCAGCACGGCCAACCACGCCAACGTCCAGCAGTGGGAGAGCAACCAGACCGACGCCCAGAAGTGGCTGCTGAACAGGGTCGGCTGACGGCCTAGAAGGCCGGCGGACCCTGTTCGATGCGGCGCAGCACCGGTGCGAGCCGGTCGAGTTCATCGCTGGTCTGGAGCTGACGTTCGTCCCACCAGGTGGCACCGGCGTCGAGCAGCGGCCCGATCAGGTCGTGCGCCTTGGCGCTGTCGGCGGGGCTGGCGCCACCGAGGACGAACTCGAAGGGCACCTCGTGCCGGTCCTCGCGATGCCGCCGGACATAGGCGACCAGGTCCACGACCTCCTCGACATGCGGTACGTGGCCGTGTTTGGCGGAGGTGAACAGCGGAACCGCGCCGTCCCAGCGGGCGGCCCGCCGCATCGGCGGACGGTTCGGCCAGAATCCGGCGATCCAGACGGGCGGGCGGGGGCGTTGCACCGTGGCGGGGAGCAGGGTCACGTCCCGCACTTCGTAGTGCTTCCCGTGATGGTTCACCGGGTCGCCCGACCAGTAGCGCCCCAGCAGGTCCAGTCCCTCGTCCAGCCGCTCGGCCAGCACGACCGGGTCGGTCGGCTCGCCGAAGCTGCCGTACTCGTCCTCGATCGGCCCGCCCAGTCCCGCACCGAAGATCACCCGTCCGCCGCTGAGTGCGTCCAGGGTGGCCACCTGACGGGCGAGCTGCTGGGGACGCCGGCGCGCCACCGGAGTGACCAGCGTGCCCAGTTTGATCCGGGAGGTCGCCAACGCCGCGGCGGTGAGCAGCATCCATGGATCCCCGAAGGCCTGGCCGCGTCGCTGGATCTTGTCGTGGACCACGTGATCCCAGACGAACAGCCCGTCCCAGCCCGCCTGCTCAGCCGCTGCGGCAACCGTCGCCACCGCCCTTGCGTCGGCGAAGTCCCCGAAGTTCGGAATGTTGATCGAGAAGCGCATCCCCGCATCCTGCCCCCTCGCGGCAGGCGCGGCAATCATGCCGCCCGAGGTCTCACGATCAGTCGCGGGTGGGATCGGCGGGCCGCGGGAGCGGGGGCGCGAAGGTCACATCCGAGGCGTGGGCGATGACCTCGGCCTCGTTGCCGAGGGCCCATTCGGCGACCCGTGACACCGTGGCGGCCGGGATCCCGTCGCTGATTCCGGGTGCCGCCGGGATGTCCTGCGTCGCGTGGGCGTCGTGCGGCAGAACGACCCGGTATCCCAGCGCCAGAGCCGTGCGGGCCGTCGCCTGGACGCACATCTCGGACATCACCCCGCAGACGGCGAGCGCGTGCACCCCCGATGCGGTCAACAGGGTGCCCAGTGACGTTCCGTTGAAGCCATCGTCCTTGGGCTTGCGGATCACGACTTCCGCGGGGCCGGCCTCGATGGGGTGGTGGAGTTCCCAGCCGGGCGTGTGGGGCTCGTCCTCCGCTCCGGCCGGACCGTCGTTCTGGAGATGGACGATGAGCGCACCGCTCTTCCGGGCCCGTGCGATCAGATCCGTCGTCCGGTCCACGAGCCGGTCCGCCGCGGGCACCGCCCCCGCACCGGAGACGAAGGCCGACTGGACGTCGACGACGATCAGGCTCTGGACGGGAGGTACACGATTGCTCATGGCGCCCATCATGACCGGGGACGTTGCGCACCTCCACCGGATTCCGAGCGGCCTGCGGCGCCGGGCTCGGGGCGGCGGACCGGTAAATCATGTGCGGACCCGGTAACCGGTTGACAAGGTGGGATCATGACCTCTCAGCACGACCCCGTCGCCGGCTCCGCCATCCCGTCCCAGGACACGGAGCCCCCGGGCACAGAGCCTCAGGGCACGGACTGGACCACCACGCCCGTCACCGCGGACCTCGTCCGCGGCGCGCTCGAGCTGGAGTTCACCGAGCACGGGGTGCTGCCGCACCGGCTGCCCGCGCGGACCCGCGCGCAGTGCTCCGACGGGCAGCTGGCCATGGTGGAGGCGCAGCCTTCCGGCGTTCGGCTGGTTTTCCGCACCCGGGCCACCGCGGTCGAGCTGGACACCCTCCGCACCAAGATGGCCTACCAGGGCGCCCCGCCACGTCCGGACGGCGTGTACGACCTGCTCGTCGATGGCCGCCTCGCCGGGCAGGCCGGTGTGACCGGCGGCAATGTGCTGCTGGTGGACATGACCACCGGGTCGGTGGAGAACCGGCCAGGACCGGTCGGCACCGTCCGGTTCCCCGGTCTGCCCGACCGGATGAAGAACGTCGAGATCTGGCTGCCCTACAACGAGATCACCCAGCTGGTGGCGCTGCGCACGGACGCCCCGGTGGAGGCGGCGGAGGAGGACGGCCGTGTGTGGTTGCACCACGGCAGTTCGATCAGCCATGGTTCCGACGCCGCGAGCCCCACCACGACCTGGCCGGCGCTGGCCGCCTCCCTCGGTGGCGTGGCGCTGATCAACCTCGGTCTGGGCGGCAGCGCGCTGCTCGATCCGTTCACCGCCCGCGCCCTGCGGGACACCCCGGCGGACCTCATCAGCGTCAAGATCGGCATCAACCTGGTCAACACCGACGTGATGCGGCTGCGCGCCTTCACCCCGGCCGTGCACGGTTTCCTCGACACCATCCGCGAGGGGCATCCCACCGTTCCGCTGCTGGTCGTCTCCCCCGTCCTGTGCCCCATCCACGAGGACACTCCCGGCCCCAGCGCACCCGACTTCAGCAACCTGAGTGAAGGGAAGATCCGGTTCCTGGCCGCGGGCGACCCGGCGGAACGCGCCGCGGGGAAGCTGACGCTCAACGTCATCCGGGACGAACTGGCCCGTGTCGTGAAGCAGCGGTCGGCCGACGATCCGAACCTGCACTACCTCGACGGCCGTGAACTCTACGGTGAGGCGGACTTCGCCGAGCTGCCGCTGCCCGACCAGCTCCACCCGGACGCGGCCACGCACCGCCGCATGGGCGACCGCTTCGGCGCCCTGGCCTTCGGCGCCGGCCGGCCGTTCGCCGCCGAGCGTGCCTGAGACGTTCGCCCCGCACCGGAGGGTGCACGGGGCAGCAACGGAATGCACGGGTCGCCGTGCGAAGATCCATGGACCGCGCACGATCGCCGAGGAGGACGAGAATGTTCGCGATATCGCTGGGTGACGGAGCCGAACTGCGGCCGCTGGAACCTTGGCGGGCCGAGGAGTTCCTCGCCCACATGGACCGCGGCCGCGAATACATCGGCCAGCACGTCGGGCTCCCCGACGTGACCGCCGACCTCGACTCGGCGCGGAACTGGCTCCAGTCGTACGCGGACAAGACCGCCGCCGACGCCGGACGGCTGTACGGCATCTGGCTCGACGGGCTCCTCGTGGGCGGCGTCCTGTTCCGGGTCTTCGACGCGAAGGCCGAGACCTGCGAGGCCGGTTGCTGGCTGGAGCCGGCCGCCGCCGGCCGCGGGCTGGTCACCCGCGCGGTGCGTGTGATCATCGACTGGGCGGTCGAGGAGCGCGGAATTCACCGGGTGGAGTGGCTGGTGTCCTCGAAGAACACACCGAGCATCAACGTGGCCAAGCGGCTCGGCATGAGCCGGGACGGGGTCCAGCGCGAGAGTTCCCTCTATCGGGGCATCCGGCAGGACACCGAGATCTGGTCGGTGCTCGCCCCCGAGTGGCGTGCCGCGCGTGCCGCCGATCCCTCCCGGTCCCAGGCCTGACGCCGCCGCCCGATCGGGGCCACGACCTGCGTACTGGCCGGGCGGAGAACGCCCGGCCAGTACGTACGCCATCCCGCTACGGACCGGTCGAGCGCCTCAGTACTGCTCCGCCACCCAGTCGTACCAGTCATCCATCCCCTCACCCGTCGTCGCCGACACCGTCAGCACCCGCACCTTCGGATTCACCGACCGCGCGTACTCCGCGCAGCGGTCGACGTCGAAGTCGACGTAGGGCAGCAGATCGATCTTGTTGATGATGACCAGATCCGCGGCGGCGAACATGTACGGGTATTTCAGTGGCTTGTCCGTGCCCTCGGTGACCGAGATGATGACGACCTTGCTGCGCTCACCCAGGTCGAACATCGCGGGACACACCAGGTTGCCCACGTTCTCCACCAGGATCAGCGAACCGGGGGCGGGAGACAGGGACCCGAGGGCGGTGTGCATCATCTCCGCGTCGAGATGGCATCCCGCACCGGTGTTCACCTGAACCACCGCGCATCCGGCCCGCTTGATCCGGTCGGCGTCGAGCGTGGTCTCCTGGTCGCCCTCGATGACCGACACCGCACGTCTGCCCGCGAGATCACCGATCGTTCGTTCCAGCAGCGTGGTCTTTCCGGCTCCCGGTGAACTCATCAGATTCACCGCCACGATCCCCTGGCCGGCCAGCCAGTCGCGGTTGCGCGACGCGACATCCTCGTTCTTGGCGAGCACCCTCTGCTCAAGGGTGATCGTCTCGCCGTTCACCGGATGGCTGTGCCCGCCCCCGGTACCGCCGTCGGCGTGGCAGCCACAAGTACCGCACATACGTCAGCCCACTTTCATCGAGATGATCTGGAGCTCCTGACCCGAGGTGATGTCCACGTCGGCGCTGCCGCACGGACACAGGAGGATCAGATCGGCCAGGGTGAATTCGGTGTCACATGCACGGCAGTGTCCAGCGCCGGCGGGCTGGTCGATCTCGAGGCGCGCGCCCTCGGCCACTGTTCCCGCGGTGACCAGATCGAAGCAGAAACGCATCGCGTCGGCCACCACCGCGGTCAGCATTCCCACCCGGACGGTCACCACCCGTACCGGCCGCCCGGCAGCGCGTTCACATACCGCGTCGA
Source organism: Streptomyces sp. So13.3 (assembly GCF_005860785.2). Lineage (NCBI taxonomy): Bacteria > Bacillati > Actinomycetota > Actinomycetes > Kitasatosporales > Streptomycetaceae > Streptomyces > Streptomyces sp. So13.3. Next base: position 884,296 of record NZ_CP048835.1, read on the forward strand.
CGACGCTCTGCGTGATCGACAATTCATGCATCAGCGCCTCGCTCCAGCGTCACCGTCTAATGGCACATTCCGTGACCGGCCGGATCGCATACGACCGGTGGCCTCTCGCGCGTGAATCACTCGTTCGGCCCAATACGAGCCACGGATGATTGTCGATAAGCCCGCGGCCATCGAGCGGATTCCCGTGTTGACAGCGCGCTCTGACGGAGTCTAGATGGTACCAATGTGAGCGACACCACACGTGCGATCCGAAGGCGATCCCCGTAGCACGGCGGATCTGCCTCCGGCCCCGGAAGGCGGCGGCATTATGCCGACAGAGGCTGCAATAAAAGCGGAAGAAACATTGATCCATGTTCTGTGGATCAATGCGGGTCTCAGCTGTGACGGCGATTCAGTGGCACTGACCGCCGCCACCCAGCCCAGCATCGAGGAGATCGCCCTCGGCGCCCTGCCCGGCCTCCCCCAGGTGGCCGTGCACTGGCCGCTCATCGATTTCGAATGCGGCCCCACCGGCGGCGCCGACGACTTCCTCGAGTGGTTCTTCAAGGCCGACAGAGGCGAACTGGAACCGTTCGTGCTGGTCGTCGAGGGGTCGATCCCCAACGAACAGCTGCACGACGAGGGCTACTGGTCGGGCTTCGGCAACGATCCCGCCACCGGTCAGCCGATGACCACCAGTGAGTGGCTCGACCGGCTGGCCCCGAAGGCCACCGCCATCGTCGCGGTCGGCACCTGCGCGACCTACGGCGGCATCCACGCCATGGCGGGCAATCCGACCGGGGCCATGGGAGTGCCGGACTATCTGGGCTGGGACTGGAAGTCCAAGGCCGGAATCCCGATCGTGTGTGTCCCCGGCTGCCCCATCCAGCCGGACAACCTTTCGGAAACCCTGACGTATCTGCTGTACATGGCCACCGACCAGGCCCCGATGATTCCCCTCGACGACGCACTGCGTCCGGCCTGGCTGTTCGGCCAGACCGTGCACGAGGGCTGCGACCGGGCCGGCTACTACGAGCAGGGCGACTTCGCGACCGAATACGGTTCGCCGAAATGCATCGTCAAGCTCGGCTGCTGGGGCCCCACCGTGAAATGCAACGTGCCGAAGCGCGGCTGGATGAACGGTATCGGCGGCTGCCCCAACGTCGGTGGAATCTGTATCGGCTGCACCATGCCGGGATTCCCGGACAAGTTCATGCCGTTCATGGACGAGCCCCCCGGCGGAAAGCTCTCCACGAACACCGTCGGACTGTACGGCGCGACCATGCGGCGGCTGCGCCACATCACGACGCACACGCTCGACCGGGAGCCCAAGTGGCGCAAGCCCGGAAAAGACCTCACGACCGGTGCCACCCGCACTTGGTGACCCACCGCAACAGACAGAAAGATGAGGCGGCGCAATGACCGCGACGCAACGCAAGGGTGGCAGCGGGACCCAGGGCAAGGACGGCCTGGTGGAGATGGCGTGGGACCCCATCACCCGCATCGTCGGCAGCCTGGGCATCTACACGAAGATCGACTTCAAGCAGCGCGTGGTCGCGGAATGCCACAGCACGAGCTCCATCTTCCGCGGCTACTCGGTCTTCATGAAGGGCAAGGACCCTCGCGACGCGCACTTCATCACCAGCCGGATCTGCGGGATCTGCGGTGACAACCACGCCACGTGTTCCTGTTACGCGCAGAACATGGCGTACGGGGTGAAGCCGCCGCACCTCGGCGAATGGATCGTCAACCTCGGCGAAGCCGCGGAGTACATGTTCGACCACAACATCTTCCAGGAGAACCTGGTGGGGGTCGACTACTGCGAGAAGATGGTCGCCGAGACCAACCCCGGAGTGCTGGAGAAGGCCAATCGGACCGACTCCCCGCACGCGGAAGCCCATGGGTACAAGACCATCGGCGACATCATGCGCTCGCTCAACCCGTTCACCGGTGAGTTCTACCGTGAGGCACTCCAGGTGAGCCGGATGACCCGGGAGATGTTCTGTCTGATGGAGGGCCGCCACGTGCACCCCTCCACGCTCTATCCCGGCGGTGTGGGCACCGTCGCGACGATCCAGCTGATGACCGACTACATCACCCGGCTCCAGCGGTACGTCGAGTTCATGAAGAAGGTCGTGCCCATGCACGACGATCTCTTCGACTTCTTCTACGAGGCGCTGCCCGGGTACGAGATGGTCGGCAACCGCCGCATCCTGCTCGGCTGCTGGGGCTCCTTCCAGGATCCCGAACACTGCAACTTCGAGTACAAGGACATGACCGACTGGGGCCGGAAGATGTACGTGACCCCGGGCGTCGTCGTCGACGGCAAACTGGTCACCACCGACCTGGTCGAGATCAACCTCGGCATCCGCATCCTGCTCGGCTCGTCGTACTACAACGACTGGGAAGAGCAGGAGATGTTCGTGACCCACGACCCGCTCGGCAATCCGGTCGACCGCCGGCACCCGTGGAACCAGCACACCAACCCGCAGCCGCAGAAGCGGGACCTGGGCGACAAGTACAGCTGGGTGATGTCACCGCGGTGGTTCGACGGCAAGGACTATCTCGCCCTCGACACCGGTGGCGGACCGCTGGCCCGGCTGTGGACCACGGCGCTGGCCGGGCTGGTCGACATCGGCTACATCAAGGCCACCGGCCACAGCGTGCAGATCAATCTCCCCAAGACAGCGCTCAAGGGTCCGGTGGAGCTGGAATGGCGCATCCCGCAGTGGAGCAACACCATCGAGCGCAACCGGGCGCGCACCTACTTCCAGGCGTACGCGGCCGCCTGCGCGCTGCACTTCGCGGAGAAGGCGCTCGTGGAGATCCGCGCGGGACGCACCAAGACCTGGGAGAAGTTCGAGGTCCCGGAAGAGGCGGTCGGCTGCGGGTTCACCGAGGCGGTGCGCGGCGTCCTCTCGCATCACCTGGTGATCCGCGACGGCAAGATCGCCAACTACCACCCGTACCCGCCGACTCCGTGGAACGCGAGCCCGCGCGACTCCTACGGCACACCGGGACCCTACGAGGACGCGGTGCAGGGCCAGCCGATCTTCGAGGAGAACGACCGGGAGAACTTCAAGGGCATCGACATCATGCGCACGGTGCGCAGCTTCGACCCCTGTCTGCCGTGCGGCGTGCACATGTACCTCGGCGAGGGCAAGAAGATCGAGCGGCTGCACTCCCCCACCCAGTCCGCGGGCAGTGAATGACGTGGCGGAGCACAGCGCGTCCCCCGCGCCCGAAGTGACAACGGCCGGCTCCGCGCCGTCCGCCTCCGCGCCGTCCGACTGGCGGGTGACCGGTGAGCGCATCGACACCCTGATCGCCGCCAGTGCGTCCGGGGGTGCCATCGCGCGCGAACGCAGCGAGGAACTGGTCCGGCTCGTCACCGATTTCTACGGTGCCGGGCTGGAACGGCTGCTCGACCTGCTGTACGAGCAGGGTCGTCTCAGCGGCGACGTCCTGGCCTCCTTCGCCGCGGACGAGCTGGTGACGAGTCTGCTGCTCGTGCACGGCCTGCACCCGTACAGCGTGGAGACGCGCGTCGAGCAGGCGCTGGAGAGCGTACGGCCCTATCTGGGCTCGCACGGCGGCGACGTGGAGCTGCTCGGTGTGTCCGACGACGGCGTGGTCCGGCTGCGGCTGCTCGGCAGCTGCGACGGCTGCCCGTCCTCCTCGGCCACCCTCAAGCTCGCCGTGCAGGGCGCCGTCGAGGCGGCAGCTCCGGAGATCATCACGATCGAGGTCGAGACCACCACGGACGGGGAGTCCGGAGCCTCCGGGCCGATGGTCCCGGTCGAGGCGCTGTTCTCCCGCCTCCACGAGACGGTTCCCGCTCCTGACGACTCCGGCTCGTCCTGGGAGCTCGTCCCCGAACTGGCCGGCCTCGAACCCGGTGCCGTCACCCGGTTCACCGCCGGGCTCGTCCCGGTGCTGGCCTGCCGTATCGGCTCGGACCTCTTCGCCTTCCGGGACCGCTGTGCCCGGTGCGACCGGCCGCTGGAGGGCGCCGTACTGGCCCGGCGGCTGGGCGGCGCCTCCGATGACGGGGTGCTGCGGTGCCCCGCCTGCCTTGCGCACTACGACGTGCGGCGGGCCGGTGCCTGCGTCGAGGCGGCGGACCTGCACCTGGACCCGCTGCCGCTGCTCGCGGACGGCGCGACCGTCTCGCTCGCCGTACCCACCCCGGCGGCGACATGATCAGCGGAAGCCGCTCGACGTCACCCGTGGCCTCCCTGCTCCGGGTGACGCGCAACCGCCCGCAACCGGTTGCCGGGGAACGCTGCGAGATGTGCGCGGAGTCGATCGACCCGGGTCACTCGCATGTGGTGAACCTGGAGAGCCGGGCCCTGATGTGCAGTTGCCGGGCCTGCTACCTGCTGTTCAGCGATCAGGACGCGCATCTGCGCTATCGCGCGGTCCCCGAGCGGTATCTGTCCTTCGACGGTCCGACCGTCGACGAACGGACCTGGGACTCCCTGCAGATCCCGGTCGGGCTGGCCTTCCTGTTCCGCAATTCCGTCCAGGGCCGCACCATCGCGTTCTATCCGGGCCCCGCGGGCGCCACCGAGTCCGAACTGCCGCTGGACGCCTGGGACACCATCGTCGAGGCCAACCCCGAACTGGACGTCCTGCTCCCCGATGTGGAGGCACTGCTGGTGCGCCGCGGGGACGGCTCCGGCGGGTCCTGTCATCTGGTGCCCATCGACGCCTGTTACGAACTGGTCGGCAGGCTGCGGACCCTGTGGCGCGGCTTCGACGGCGGCCGCGAGGCGCACGACGCGATGGACGCGTTCTTCGCCCACGTGGCGGAGCGCAGCCGGCCCGCGACCCTGGACGACCGGTCGTGACCGGCCTCGGCTTCTCCGTGCTCGACGTCGTCGCCGAGCCGTACGCCGTCGCGCCGCAACTCACCGCGCGGCTGCGGATCGAGGAGGACAGCGGCGAGCGGATCCACGCGATCGTGCTGCGCTGCCAGGTCCGCATCGAGCCGCAGCGACGGCATTACGACGCCACCGAACAGGACGGGCTGCGCGGGCTGTTCGGCGATCGGGAGCGCTGGTCCGACACCCTCAAGCCCTTCCTCTGGATGCAGTGCAACACGACGGTGCAGGGGTTCACCGGTACCACCGAGGTCGACCTCGCCCTGCCCTGCACGTACGACTTCGACGTGATCGGCTCCCGCTATCTGCACGCACTCGGCGAGGGCTCGGTGCCGCTGACGCTGCTCTTCTCCGGCACGGTGTTCACCAAGGGGACCGCAGGGTTCGGCGTACGGCAGGTGCCCTGGGACTGCGAGGCCCGCCATCAGATGCCGGTCACGGTGTGGCGGCAGATGATCGCGTCCTACTTCCCGAACTCCGGCTGGATCAGATTGGACCAGGACGTGCTCGACCGCATCGCCGACTTCCGCGCCCGGCGCGGGCTGATCAGTTGGGACGAGACCGTGCACACCCTGCTGGCCGACATCGGCGAGGTGGTCCTGTGAACGCGCTGAGCCCCGCCGGCCCGGTGAGCCTCGACCACGTCCGCACGATCGCCGACGCGGTGCTCTACGAGGGATATCTGCTCTACCCGTACCGGGCGAGTTCGCACAAGAACCGGTCACGCTGGCAGTTCGGAGTCCTCGGGCCGCCGTCCGCGTCCGCGGCGAGCTTCAGTGAGGACCCGGGCATGGAGATGCAGTGCCTCCTCACGGCCCCGCACGAGCCGCCCGGTGGCGTCACGATCCATCTGCGCTTCCTCCAGCTGCAGGTCCGCGAGGTGCAACGGCGCGACGAGGACGGCGGCTACACCCCGGTCGAGCAGCTCACCGTGGACGGCGTGTCGGTGCTGAGCTGGGACGAGGCGGTGGAGCGGGAAGTCATCCTGCCCGCACTCGCCTGGAACGAGGAACTCGATCAACTGCACCGCATCACCGGCGGATCGGAGACCGAACCGCTGACGGATCCGAACGGCGCCGAGGTGGGCCGCATCGTGCGACGCCGCGAACCACTGGCGGCCCGGATCCGTACCCGCTGGACGGCCGACGACGGGTTCGTACGGCTGTCGGTGTCGGTGGACAACGAGCACCCGGACACGGCCGCCGACAAGGACGCCGCGATCCGCGCGTCACTGATCGGCTCGCATCTGCTCCTGCAGGCGCACGGGGCCGGGTTCGTCTCGCTGCTCGAACCCCCCGACGAGGCGGCCGGTGCGGCCGGCCGCTGTCAGCAGCGGCGGTGCTGGCCGGTGCTGGCGGGACCGAGCGGGACCACCGACACCGTGCTGGGCGCGCCCATCATCCTGTACGACCACCCTGAGGTGGCGGAACAGAGCGCGGGCGCCCTGTTCGACTCCACCGAGATCGACGAGATCCTGACGCTGCGCGTGATGACCATGACGGACGAGGAGAAGGCGGAGGCCCGGGCCACCGACCCCCGGGCGCGGGAGATCATCGATCGTTGCGACGGCATGTCGCCCGCGGACCTGCAACAGCTCCACGGCCTGCTCCGCGATCCGCATGCGCCGCAGGCGGGTCCCGCCGGTCCTTCTCCTGCCGACACGCCGAGACCCTTCGACGCCGATCCCTTCGACACCGGTGGCGTCCCGTGGTGGGATCCCGCGACCGACGCCGCGGTGCAGCCCGAGTCCGACGCGGTCGTCATCAACGGCGTCCGGGTGGCCAAGGGCAGCCTCGTCCGGGTGCACCCGTCCCGCCGCGCGGACGCGCAGGACCTGTTCTTCGCCGGCCAGGTGGCGCGGGTGACCGCGGTGCTCTCGGATGTCGACGGAGCGGTGCATGTCGCCCTGGTCCTCGTGGACGATCCGGCGTCGGACCTGCACGACTGGTACGGCCGTTACTTCTACTTCGCCCCCGACGAGCTGGAGCCCCTGGCCGTCGAGAGCTCCAAGGAACACCGAGAGGAGACCCCATGAGAACCCTGGGCGTGATCACCACAGGCGTGGCCGCGGCCGTGGCGCTGGTCGCCGTGGCTGTGGGAGTGAAGTCGATCCCCGACATCCGCCGGTATCTGAGAATGCGTTCGATGTGAGCGAGGGAGCAGGTCCTGACGTGGCCGGCGGTGTGCTGGTCGCGGGCGTCGGCAATCTCTTTCTCGGCGATGACGGCTTCGGACCCGAGGTGGTGCGCCGACTGGCCGGACCCGGCGGCCTCCCGTCACGGGTCCAGGTGGTCGACTACGGGATCCGCGGTATGCATCTCGCCTATGACCTGCTCAACGGGTACGACGCCCTGGTGCTGGTCGACACCTACCCCGGGGGCGGTCCTCCCGGGGAGGTGACGGTGCTGGAGATCACCGCGGAGCACCTCGGTACGGGTGAATTCGACGCGCATGGCATGAATCCGGTGTCAGTTCTGGCAAATCTGGATCAATTGGGCGGTACTCTTCCCGTCACCTACCTCGTGGGCTGCACTCCCGCCGGAATCGACGAAGGCATCGGGCTCAGTGAGGCTGTCTGCGCCGCGGTACCCGACGCGATCGAGGCGGTGCATCAGCTGATCCGTCGTCTGCTGCCGCCCGAACCCACCGAGACCGTCCCGTCCGCCGTTCCCCGGAGGTCCTGATCATGTGCCTTGGCATTCCTGGTCAAGTGGTGGAGATCGTGGACGGGTTTGCCGGGCAGCTCGCACTGGTCGATGTGGAGGGCGCACAGCGGCGGATCAACATCGGCATGCTCGACGAAGCCCCCGACCCCGGCGACTGGGTCCTGCTGCACATGGGCTTCGCGATGGAGATCATCGACCAGGACAAGGCCCGCGAGGCGCTCTCGGGTCTGGAGATGATGGGGCAGGCCCGCACCCGCCGGGTCCGGCGCAGGTTCGAGGTGCGCGGTGTCGTCCAGGGTGTGGGGTTCCGGCCCTTCGTCTACGTCACCGCCTCGGAGCTGGCCCTCGCCGGCTCGGTGGCGAACACCAGCGCCGGCGTGGTCGTCGAGGTCGAGGGCGACGCGGAGGCGGTGGCGGAGTTCGGGCGGCGGCTGTGCACGGACGCCCCTCCGCTCGCCATCGTGGAGAGCGTGCGGGATTCCGAGCGGCCGACACGTGGCGGTACGGAGTTCACCATCGAGGACTCCAGCGACGGCGGCCGCGCCCGTACGCTCGTCTCCCCCGATGTCGCCACCTGCCAGGAGTGCCTGACCGAGCTCAGTGACCCGGCGAATCGCCGGTACCGCCATCCGTTCATCACGTGCACCCACTGCGGCCCCCGGTTCACGATCGTCACCGGTACCCCGTACGACCGGGCCGCCACGACCATGGCGGCGTTCGACATGTGCGATGACTGCCGGGCGGAGTACGACGATCCGGCGGACCGCCGGTTCCACGCCCAGCCGATCGCCTGTCACACCTGCGGACCCCGGCTCGAACTGGTCCGCAAGGACGACGGTCGCCCGGAGCACGGCGAGGACGCCCTGCGCGCCGCACGGGAACTGCTCGCCGACGGCAGGATCCTCGCGATCAAGGGGCTCGGCGGCTACCACCTCGCGTGCGACGCCCGCAACGACGCGGCCGTCGCCGAGCTGCGACGCCGTAAGCAGCGCGGTGGCAAGCCGTTCGCGGTCATGGTCGCCGGTCCCGGGGTCGCCGAACAGCTGGTGACGATGACCGGGGAGGAGCGGGAGCTGCTCTCCGGCATCCGTAAGCCGATCGTGCTCCTGCCGCGGCTCCGGGCGGAGCCGGCGGCCGGCGTGTCCGACGCTGTGGCGCCGGGCAACCCCGACCTCGGACTGCTGCTGCCCTACACCCCGTTGCACGTTCTGCTCTTCGGGGTCGGGGACGACCGGCCGGGCCCGGACGCGCTGGTGATGACCTCCGCGAATCTGTCCGGCGAGCCCATCGTCACCGACGACGCGGAAGCCCTCGCCACCCTGGCTCCGCTGGTCGACGGCTGGCTGCGGCACGACCGGGCCATCCATGTCCCGTGCGACGACTCGGTCAGCCGGTTCGTCGCGGGTGCGGAGCTCCCGATCCGCAGATCCCGCGGCTACGCGCCGCTGCCCCTCGCCCTGCCGTTCGACGTACCGCCGACACTCGCGGTCGGCGCGGACCTGAAGAACACCTGCGCGCTCGGGGAAGGCCGCTACGCCTGGGTCAGTCAGCACATCGGCGACATGGACGACCTGTCCACCGTCGAAGCACTGACCAGGACCGAGAGACACCTCGAACGCCTCACCGGCGTCGAGCCCCGTCAGCTGGTGGCCGACCGGCATCCCGACTACCGGTCCGGCGTCTGGGCCCGCACCCACGCGAACGGCAGGCCGGTGCGGACGGTGCAGCACCACCACGCGCACATCGCGTCCGTGATGGGCGAGCACGGGCTCGGCGCCGGCGAGAGCGTGATCGGGGTCGCCTTCGACGGCACCGGCCACGGAACCGACGGGGCCGTCTGGGGCGGCGAGGTACTGATCGCCGACTACACGTCGTTCCGCAGGGCGGCGCACCTCGGCTACGTGCCCCTGGCGGGCGGCGACGCCAGTGTGCTGCGCCCCTACCGGATGGCGCTCGCCCACCTCCGCGCCGCCGGGGTCGCCTGGGACGACGACCTGCCGGCCGTCGCCGCCTGCCCCGTCAGGGAGCGCGACGTCCTGGCTCACCAGTTGGAGAGCGGGTTCGGCTGTGTGCCCACCTCGAGCATGGGCCGGCTCTTCGACGCCGTCGCCTCGCTGGCCGGTGTCCGGCATCAGGTGGAGTACGAGGCCGAAGCCGCCATCGAGCTGGAGGGCCTGGCCCGCGCCTCAGCGGCGGACGGCGACGGGACGGCGAGCCGCTACGCCTTCGCCGTCCGGTCCGCGAACGCCACGTATCCAGCCGTCGCCGACCCGGGGCCGGTGATCCGCGCGGTGGTGCACGACGTCCGCGCCGGGATCTCCCCGGAACACATCGCCGCCCGCTTCCACGCCGCCGTCGCCGTACTCGTCGTCGACCTCGCGGAGATCTGCCGTGCGCAGTCCGGCCTGGAGGTGGTGGCGCTCGGTGGCGGTGTCTTCCAGAACGCCGTGCTGCTGGAGGAGGCGCAGCGCATGCTGACCGGCCGGGGGTTCACCGTCCTGCGGCCCCGGCTGCTCCCCCCGAACGACGGTGGCATCGCCCTCGGCCAGCTGCTGATCGCCGCGTCGGGCTGACCCCCGGGGCCCGGACGCATCCACCGGGCTCCCCACGGATACCCAGGGATTCAGGAATTCAGGATTCACAGAGAAGAGGGACCATGTGTCTGGCAGTTCCGGGGCGTGTCCTCAGTACCGCCGAAGTCGACGGCACCTTGATGGCCCAGGTCGATTTCGGCGGGGTGCGCAAAGAGGTGTGCCTGCAGTACGTCCCCGACGTGACGATCGGTGAGTACGTCGTCGTGCATGTCGGGTTCGCCATCCAGCGCCTCGACGAACGGTCGGCGCAGGACACGCTGGCCAACTTCGAGCGGCTCGGAATCCTGGCGGAGGAATTCGGCGACGGGTTCGAACTCGCGGCCAAGCACAAGGAAACCCCAGAAGGAGCCGGCAGATGAAGTATCTCGACGAGTTCAGCGACCCTGACCTGGCGAAGAAACTCCTGGACCAGATCCATGCCGCCACCACCCGGCAGTGGGCCATGATGGAGGTCTGCGGGGGCCAGACCCATTCGATCATCCGGCACGGCATCGACCAACTGCTGCCCGAGGGCGTCGAGTTGATCCATGGGCCGGGTTGCCCCGTCTGTGTGACACCGCTGGAGATCATCGACCGCGCTCTGGCCATCGCCGCCCGCCCGGGAGTCATCTTCTGCTCCTTCGGCGACATGCTGCGCGTGCCGGGCAGCAGCCAGGACCTGTTCTCCGTCAAGAGCGCCGGCGGCGACGTCCGGGTCGTTTACTCGCCGCTGGACGCGCTGAAACTGGCCCGCGAGAACCCGGACCGGGAAGTCGTCTTCTTCGGGATCGGCTTCGAGACGACCGCGCCGGCCAACGCGATGACCGTGTACCAGGCCAAGCGACTGGGGGTGCGGAACTTCTCCCTGCTGGTCTCCCATGTCCTGGTGCCGCCGGCCATCGCGGCCATCATGGAGTCCTCCACCTGCCGGGTGCAGGCCTTCCTCGCCGCCGGGCATGTGTGCAGCGTGATGGGCACCTCCGAATACCCGCCGCTGGCGGAGAAGTACCAGGTCCCCATCGTGGTCACCGGCTTCGAGCCGCTGGACATCCTCGAAGGCATCCGCCGGACGGTCATCCAGCTCGAAGCGGGCCGCCACGAACTGGAGAACGCCTACCCCCGCGCGGTACGCGACGAGGGCAACCTCCCCGCCATGGAGATGCTGCGCGATGTGTTCGAGGTGACCGACCGGACCTGGCGGGGCATCGGGATGATCCCCCAGAGCGGCTGGAAACTCTCCGGGAAGTACCGCGAGTTCGATGCCGAGCTCCGGTTCGACGTGACCGGCATCCATACCGCCGAGTCGGCACTGTGCAGGTCGGGCGAGGTCCTGCAGGGCCTGATCAAGCCGCACGAGTGCGCGGCGTTCGGCAAGGAGTGCACCCCGCGCAACCCGCTGGGCGCGACGATGGTGTCGTCCGAGGGCGCCTGTGCCGCGTACTACACCTACCGCCGACTGGAACTGGTCGATGCCAAGTGACTGATGCGATGCAACGCGTGGGCGACCTCGATTTCGAGAGCTGGGTCTGCCCCGTCCCGCTGCGGGACACCCCGACCGTCGTGATGGGGCACGGGGGCGGCGGGGTGATGTCCGGGGAACTGATCGAGCATCTGTTCCTACCCGCATACGGCACGGCGGCGGCAGCGGAGCTGGGTGACTCGGCCGTCCTGTCCATCGGCGGCACCCGGCTCGCCTTCTCCACGGACTCGTTCGTGGTGAAGCCGATGTTCTTCCCCGGCGGGTCGATCGGTGACCTGGCGGTGAACGGAACCGTCAACGACCTGGCGATGGCGGGCGCGACGCCGCTGTTCCTCTCCACCGCCTTCATCCTCCAGGAGGGCACCGAACTGAGCGAACTCGGCCGGATCGCCGAGGCGATGGGAACGGCCGCGCGGGCCGCGGGCGTCCGCCTGGTCACCGGGGACACCAAGGTCGTCGACAGTGCCAGCGGTGACGGCGTCTACATCAACACCGCGGGTATCGGGGTGATCGCCGACGGGGTCGACATCGACCCGCGTCGCGCGCGGCCCGGCGACGCCGTGCTCATCAGCGGCGACATCGGGGTGCACGGCGTGGCGGTGATGAGCTGCCGCGAGGGCCTGGAGTTCGGCACCACCGTCGAAAGCGACACCGCCCCCCTGCACGGCCTGGTCGCCGGCATGATCGCCACGGGCGCGGATCTGCACGTCCTGCGTGACCCGACCCGCGGCGGGGTCGCGGCCTCGCTGAACGAGATCGCCCGTGCGTCGGCGGTCGGCATCGACCTCGTGGAGCGGGACCTGCCCGTCCCGCAGACGGTGCGGGACGCCTGCAGTCTCCTCGGGCTCGATCCGCTGCAGGTGGCGAACGAGGGCAAGCTGCTCGCCATCGTGCCCGCCGAATGGGCGGATCAGGTGCTGGAGGCGCTGCGGGCACACCCGCTGGGCCGGTCGGCGCGCCGGATCGGCACCTGTGTACCGGATCACCCCGGGATGGTGGTCGCCAGGACCGGACTGGGCGGAACCCGGGTGATCGGCCTTCCCATCGGCGAGCAGCTCCCGAGGATCTGCTGAATGAGCGCCCGGGGCGCGCTCCTCTTCGCGCGATACGCCTACCCGCCCAACGAGCTCGGCTACTGCGGTCCGGCCGATGCGTCCGCCCTGCTCGATTCCGGCGCGACCGCCGGAATCGAGCGGCGGGCGCGGCAGTTCGAGGGCGCCTGGTGCTACCTCGAATTCCTCGCGGAAGCGGCAGGAATTCCTGACCCGCTCGACGAGCGGGTGGTCGAGGCCTACTGGATCGGCAACGACCTGCTGGAGCAGGCCGGTTCCGCGGCACTGGTGGACCGCATGCTGGACCGGTTCCGTGGCCAGATCGGCGGCACCTGGCGCGAGGCGGCACACCGCGCCCTCGCCCACCACAGCTTCCAGGTCTTCGACGTCTACCCGTGGGCGCATCTGCTCCGCACGACCGACAACCTGACCGCTCTGACCGTTCTCGATCAATGCCGCATCCGCACCGGGATCGTCCTGGACGTCGCCGGTGAGTCGGCGACCGTCACGTCCAGCCCGCTGAGCTGGAGCGGGACGGCGGTGGAGACCGGGCCGCAGCGGCAGGAGGTGGTCCGCTGGTCGACCGGCGGCAGGACGCTGCTCGACGGGCTCTCCCCCGGCGACCGGGTCGCCCTGCACTGGGACTGGGTGTGCGACGTGCTCACCGAGGACCAGGTCGCCCGCGTCGAGTCCCTGGAAGCCCGACAACGCAACGCGCACAGCAGCATGGCGCGGTGAGGGCGGAACCGGGCGGGCGACGGGGCCATATGGCGCCGTCGTTCGGGTGACCTTACGGACGCGCGTCGGTCGTGAGTGCGGGCCGGCGCGCAAGGATTTCCGGTCAGGGTCCCTCCCCCCGGGACTCGCTGGAGGTCACCATGAACATCCTGCTGCTCGCCAGTGCGTTCAACAGCTTGACGCAGCGCGTGTACGTCGAACTGTCGGACCGGGGCCACACCGTGGCGGTGGAACTCTCCTGCGAGGAAGAGGTTCTGCTCGATGCGCTGGAACGGCACCGGCCCGCGCTGATCGTGGCGCCGATGCTCAGGGAGGCGATCCCGGAGCAGGTGTGGTCCGCGCACACCTGCCTGATCGTGCACCCGGGCCCGCTGGGCGACCGTGGGCCGTCCTCGCTCGACTGGGCCGTGCAGGAAGGCCTCGACCAGTGGGGCGTGACCGTTCTGCGCGCCAACGCCGAGATGGACGCCGGGGACGTATGGGCTTCGGTGTCCTGTTCGCTTCCCGCGGTGGGCAAGAGCGATCTGTACCGCAACGAGGTCTCCGACGCGGCGCTCGAAGCCGTGCTGCTGGCCGTGGAACGCTTCGCCTCGGGCACGTTCGTCCCCCGCTCGCAGAACAGCCCGGACGAGCGGATCACCGTCACCGCCCGGCCCTACCTGCGCCAGGAGACCCGGCGTATCGACTGGGACGCGGACAGCACCGAGACGGTGGCCCGCAAGCTGCGGTCGGCCGACTCGCAGCCAGGGGTCCTCGATGATCTCCTCGGCGCTCAGTGGTTCCTGCACGGCGGCCACCCCGAGGACGCCCTGACAGGCGCCCCCGGCGAGGTACTGGCCACCCGCGCGGGCGCGATCTGCCGCGGGACCCGCGACGGCGCCGTGTGGATCCCGCGGCTGCGACCTCGCCGTGTTCCGGGGCAGCCGCCGACGTTCTCGCTCCCCGCGGCCACCGCTCTGGGGGAACGGCTGCCGCCGGTGCCGGAACTGCCCTTCCCCCTCGACGGCGCACCCGACGGCAGCCGCACCTGGACCGACATCCACTACCGCGAGGACGGGGAGGCCGGATTCCTCGGATTCTCGTTCCCCGGCGGCGCGATGAGCACGACCCACTGTGAACGTCTGCTCGCCGCCTACCGCTACGCGTGCACACGGCCGACGTCGGTGCTGGTCCTGGGGGGCGGCCGGGACTTCTTCTCCAACGGCATCCATCTCAACGTCATCGAGGCCGCACCCGATCCGGCCGCGGAGTCCTGGGCCAACATCAACGCGATCGACGACGTGGTCCAGGCGATCCTGACCACCACGGACCGTTTGGTGATCTCCGCGCTGGGCGGCAACGCGGCGGCGGGCGGGGTGATGCTGGCCCTGGCCGCGGACGAGGTCTGGTGCAGGACCGGCGTCGTACTCAACCCGCACTACCGGCGGATGGGACTGTACGGCTCGGAGTACTGGACGTACTCCCTGCCGCGCCGGGTCGGCGCCTCGGTCGCCGAGCAGCTCACCGAGCGGGCGGTGCCGGTCAGCGCCGCGACCGGGCAGCGGCTCGGGCTGGTGGACCGGCTGTTCGACACCGGCCCGGGGGAATTCGCCGGGCAGGTCGGCGAATTCGCCGTGCGGCTGGCCTCCATGCCCTCGACCCCTGGCCGGATCGCGGTGAAGAAGGCGGAGCGCGAGGCCTCGGAGGCCGCCAAGCCGCTGGCCGCGTATCGCGAGGAAGAGCTCAGCCGGATGCGGCAGATCTTCGACGACCCCGGCCGGCCGTACCACGCCCTCCGCCGGGCCTTCGTCCACAAGACGTAACGCCGCCTACGCCCCGCCCTGGTGGAAGACGTCCAGGGCGGCCAGCTCGTCCTCGGACAGGCGCAGCGCGCCCGCGGCCACGTTCTCGGCGACGTGGTCCGGGTTTCCGGTGCCCGGGATGGCCAGCACATGCGGACCGCGGTGCAGCGTCCACGCGAGCCGGACCTGCGCCGCGCTCGCCCCGTGGGCGCGCGCCACGGCGAGCACCGCCTCGCCGTCGGCGCCGCTCGCACCGGCCTCGCGCCCGGCGCCGGCGATCGAGTAGAACGGCACGAACGCGACGCCCTGCTCACCGCACACCCGCACGAACTCGTCCTGGTCGGGCCGTACACCGAGGCCGTACAGGTTCTGTACGCACACCACCGGCGCGATGGCCTGGGCCTCGGCGAGGTGTTCGGGGCGCACGTTGGACAGGCCCAGGTGACGGATGAGCCCGGCGTCGCGCAGCCGGGCCAGTGCGCCGAAGCGATCGGCGATGGAATCCGTGCCGACGATCCGCAGGTTCACCACGTCGAGGTGGTCACGGCCGAGCTGGCGCAGGTTCTCCTCGACCTGGCCGCGGAGTCGCTCAGGTGTGGCGTGCGGCTGCCACACACCCGACGCGTCCCGGCTCGGTCCGACCTTGGTGGTGATGACGAGATCGTCCGGATAGGGGGCCAGCGCCTGGTTGATCAGCTCGTTGGCGGAGCGCAACGGCGAGAAGTAGAACGCGGCGGTGTCGATGTGGTTCACCCCGAGCTCAACCGCGCGGCGCAGCACGCCGATCGCGCGGCCGCGATCGCTGGGGGCGGCACCGGCCTCGAACGCCGCACCGTTCTGCGTCAGACGCATCGCGCCGAAGCCGATCCGGTTGACGGTGAGGTCACCGAGCTCCCACGTGCCCCCGGCCGTTGGCGGCGTCATGGTCGTTGCGGTCATCGTCTGTGAGGTCATGCCGGGATGATGACCGCCCGGTAAGCTGCCGACCACTGATTAAGGTATGTCTGAATCATGGGAGCGGCCGTGTTGGCGGAGCTGGCGTTTTCCGCGAGCGATCTGGCGCAGATGCGCTTCTCCATCTCACCGATGTGGGAGGCCGGAACGAGCTTCCGGCTGCTGCGCACCGGCTCCACGCATCCGGTGCACCAGCCCTGGATCGACCAGGTCAGGCCCCGGGTGGCGGCCGCCGGACTGGACCGGGGCTGGCTCGCCGAGCTGATCCAGCCCACTGGCTACGTTCCCGACTTCCTCAACCCGGCACCTGTAGGACCGGCCCCCACGCTGGCGGAGGAGCTGGCCGGCGTCCTGGCCGCACCGGTCGACCGGGTGCGCCAGGAAATTGAGCGCATCCAGGATGACCAGGGGTCCCTCGGCCCCCGGCTGCGGGCCCTGTACGCCGAACCGCAGGCCCGCATGGTCCGGGTCGCGGAAGAGATCGAGACCTATTGGGAAGTGGCGCTCGCCCCCTACTGGGCACGGATCCGGGCCGTGCTCGACGCCGATGTCTTCCACCGGGCCCGGCAGGTCGCCGAACACGGCGTGGGCCGTCTCTTCAACGATCTTCACACGTCCGTGAGTTGGGACGAGAACGCGCTACGACTGGCTCGCCGGCAGCGGACGCTGTCCCGGCAGACCGCCGGGGCGGGACTGCTACTGATTCCCTCGGCCTTCACCGGCCCCGGCCTGCTCACCCGGGTCACACCGCCGGAGCCGCCACAACTGGCCTACCCGGCGCGCGGCATCGGCTCGCTGTGGGAGTCCCGGCCCATCCCCCGGACCGACGCCCTCGCCGCCGTACTCGGCCGCTCGCGGACCCTGCTGCTGACCGAACTGGAGACTCCGGCCTCCACCACCGAACTGGCCCGCCGCACGGGGCTCACCGCACCCGCGGCGTCCCAGCACCTCACCGCCCTGCGCGACGCGGGACTGGTCAGCGCCCACCGGGCCGGCCGCTCGGTGCTCTACGCCCGCACGTCCGTGGCAGAAGCCGTCCTCGCCGCCGCCCCGTAGATCCGGAGCCCTCAGGCGACTGCCGCCCCGTGGATCCGGAGCACTCGGACGACCGGCACCCCGTAGATCCCGATCCTCAGGTGACCGGCGCGCTCAGCCACGCGCCGATGCCGGCCAACGCGCCGGGGCCGTAGTCGGAGCCGACGTCCTGGACCAGATCGGCGATCGAGACGTCCCGCAACGCCGCCCGCCAGGCCGCGTCCGCCCCGGCCATCGCGCGGGCGATCGCGCAGGGCGCGGTGCACTGCTCGGCCAGGGTGGGCAGCGGACCCCGCTGGCGGATCTCCGTGCAGGTGAAGGCCTGCTCAGGACCGTCCACGGCTTCGACCACATCGAGCACGGTGATCGAGGCGGGTTCCCGGGTGAGCACGTAGCCGCCCGCCTTGCCCTGTACGGAACGTACGAGACCGGCACGGGAAAGTGCCTGCAGCTGCTTGGCCAGATAGCTCGCCGACACGTCGTGCAGCTCCGCCAGCCGGGTCGCGGGCACGGGCTCCTCGGCCGTCGTGAGCACGACGCAGCAATGCAGGGCCCACTCGACTCCGCCGGACATCTTCATTCGGCCACCCGGGCGCCGTCAAGGGCGATGTCCTCACCGACAAGGACGCCCATCTCGCCCCCACCCGCTACGCCGACCGGCTCTCCTGAGCCACTCGCGCCCTCCCCTGCTCGCGGCCGGCGTCGTTCGAGGTCAGCCCGTGCGCGTCCAGCCAGCGGCCGATCGCCCTGCCGATCGCGTCGGGCTGGTCCTCGGGGGCGTGGTGCCCGGCCGGGCCGCAGTGCTCGATCTCCAGGGCGGCGATGTTCTCCCGGCTCCAGGCGATCATGTCCTCGCCGATCAGCAGGGTGGGTGAGGAGTCGAAGGTCAGGAGCAGCTTGGGGACGTCGGCGCTGTCGGCGAGCCAGATGTCGTAGTCGGTGATGCGGGCCACGACATCGGCCGGTCCGCCGTCGATCGGCATCATGCGCGGCCAGGCCAGCAGGGGGCGGCGGCTGCGCGGGGTCGGGTAGGGCGCCCGATAGGGCTGGACGTCCGCCTCACTGAGCGGGTTCAGGACGCCGCCCTTGAAGGCGGTCTCGATGAAGATGTTCTCCTCGAGCACCAGTTGCTCGCCGACTCCGGGAGTGCGGAACGCCTCGAACCGGGAGCGCGCGGGGGGCGGCATCTCCTCGGAGGACAGCGGCTTGAGCATGGTCTCCAGCAGGGCGACACCGCGCACCCGTGCCGGGTGCCGGGCG
Organism: Streptomyces sp. So13.3; assembly: GCF_005860785.2. Classification (NCBI taxonomy): domain Bacteria; kingdom Bacillati; phylum Actinomycetota; class Actinomycetes; order Kitasatosporales; family Streptomycetaceae; genus Streptomyces; species Streptomyces sp. So13.3. The sequence goes on from NZ_CP048835.1 coordinate 902,700, forward strand.
GCCCGGTCCAGGGCCAGGGCGCCGCCCCAGTCGTGGCCGACCAGAACGACCTCGCGCAGATCCAGCGCCTCGAACCAGGCGTCCAGGTAGCGGGCCTGGTCGGCGAAGCTGTAGTCGATGTCGGGCTTGCCCGAGGCGCCCATGCCGATCAGGTCCGGCGCCAGGGCACGGGCCTGCCCGGCGATGTGCGGGGTCACGTTGCGCCACAGGTGCGAGGAGGTCGGGTTGCCGTGCAGGAACACCACGGGCAGGCCGCCTTCGCCGCTTTCGGCGTAGGCGATGTGGGAATCGATGACGTTGACGGTGGCCATGGGACGACGCTATACCGTTAGTGCCACTAACGTAAAGGGGAGGAGAAGTGGCCCCGAACGGTGCGGGCACGGTGACCGGCCGCGAAAAGCGGTCGGTCACCGGTGCCCAGGTCATACGGCCGGACGGCCTCGTCAGTGCGCGAACTGGAACCAGTTCAGATTGACCAGGTCGCCGGAACCACTGGTGGTGAACGTGACGTAGACGGCGTGGACCCCCGTCGCCGACCCGGTCAGGGCGGTCGTTCTGCTCGTCCAGTTCTGCCACCCGCCCGTGCTGCTGACCGGCACGCTCGCGATCACCGGACCCGTCGTGCTGTCGAGCCGGTACTGCACCGTGCCCGTGACTCCCGCACCCGAGGCCAGCCGTGTGGTGACGGAGGCCGCGCCGGTCGCGCCGAAGTCGAGACTGCCGTAGTTGATCCAGTCGCCGGCCGCGATGTAGCCGACATCGGTGCCGCCGCCGGTGTCGGTGCAGGCCTCGCTCTGCGTACCCGACTGGGAGGCGAAAGCCTCCGCCTGCGTCAGCTGGTACGCGCTCGGCGCCGGAACGGCACCGTAGGTGAGACCGAAGCCGTACGGGAACAGCGCGGGCTTGCCGTCACCGTCGTTGATCGGCTGCTGGCTCGCGGACTGCATCCAGGTGTCGGGCAGCTTGCCGGTGGGCGCGTAGTCGCCGAAGAGCACATCCGAGACGCCGTTGCCCTCGGTTCCCGGCAGCCATGCCTCGACGAGCGCGTTCCAGTTCGGCAGCTGGCCCGCGAGATCCATCGGCCGTCCCGAGACGATCACGACGACGACCGGGACTCCCGTCGCCCGCAGTTTGGCGATGGTGTTCAGGTCGGCGGTGCTCAGGCCCATGCCACCCGGGCGGTCACCGGCCCCCTCGGCGTACGGGGTCTCGCCGACGACGGCGATCGCGACCTTGTACGAGCTGTCGATCCCGGTACCGGCCTGGTTGTAGGTGACGGTGCTGCCGGTGCCCGCCTGGGCACGGATGCCCTGCAGGATCGTCGTACCCGTCGTCGTCGCACCGCTTGCGCCCTGCCATGAGATCGTCCAGCCGCCGCTCTGGTTGCCGATGTTGTCGGCGTTCGAGCCGGCCACGAAGATCTTGTTGTTCGTCTTCGCCAGGGGCAGGACGTTGCCGGCGTTCTTCAGCAGCACCTGGGACTCACGGACGGCCTGGCGGGCGGTGGCCCGGTGCGCCGCGTTGCCGACGGTCGAGGTGTAGCCGCGATCGGTCAGCGGGTGCTCGAACAGACCCAGCTCGAACTTCTTGGTCAGGATGCGGCGGTTCGCGTCGTCGATTCTCGACATGGGCACGCGCCCGGCCTGCACCTCGCCGCGCAGCATGCTGATGAACGACTTCCAGGCGGTGGGCACCATGACCATGTCGATCCCGGCGTTGACCGCCTGGGCGACCTCTGCCGCGGTGAACCCCGCCTGGCCGTCGATCTGGTCGATGCCGTTCCAGTCCGACACGACGAACCCGGAGAAGCCCAGCTCGCCCTTGAGCAACGTCGTGATCAGGTACTGGTTGCCGTGGTCCTTGACCCCGTTCCAGCTGTTGTACGAGATCATGACCGAGCCGACACCCTTCTGCACCGCGGCCTGGAACGGCGGCAGGTGGATCGCCCGCAGCTCGGCCTCGCTGATCTGGGTGTTGCCCTGGTCGGTGCCGTTGGTCGTACCGCCGTCGCCGATGAAGTGCTTCGCCGTTGCGAGCACCGACGCCGCGCCGCCGAGCGCGCCACCCTGCAGACCGGTGATGTAGGTGCTCATGGACGTGGCGATCTCCGGCTTCTCGCCGAACGATTCGTAGGTGCGGCCCCACCGGTCGTTACGCGCCACGCAGAGGCAGGGTGAGAAGTCCCAGTCGATGCCGGTGCCCGAGACCTCCTCGGCCGTCGCACGTCCGATCTGCTGCACGAGAGCCGGGTCGCGGGTCGCGCCCAGTCCGATGTTGTGCGGGAAGATCGTGGCGCCGGCCACGTTGTTGTGACCGTGCACCGCGTCCACGCCGTAGATCAGTGGGATGCCGAGGCGGCTGGCCACCGACGCGTTCTGGAAGCCGTCGTACATGTCGGCCCAGCTCGTCGCGTTGTTCGGCGACGGGGCCGAGCCACCGCCGGACAGCAGCGAGCCGAGGGAGTAGTTGGTGATGTCGGCGTTGCTGACGCTCGCCCGCTCGGCCTGGGTCATCTGGCCGATCTTCTCGTCCAGCGTCATCGTCGCCAGCAGTTTGCTGACGCGGGTCGCGACGGGAAGGGAAGGGTCCGGGTAGGGCTCATGCGCCGAGGCGCCTTGCGGAACGGCGAGGATGGTGGCCACCAGCGCGAACGTGACCGCGACCGGAACCCGGTGACGCAGCGCCGACATCATCCTGGATCTGCGTAACCCGCCCGTTGCATACGTCAATTCGGGTCTTCCTCCACTTTTGCCGTTCACCATACGGATCGTGGTTCAGCTGCCCGTAAGCCGCCCGCAACAGAATTGCGTCTGCGAGGAACGCGGTCAATGGTTCAGACCTTGAAGTGCGGAGCGGAATCAGGCCATTCGGACGACGCCAGGAGCCACCGGACGCGACCCGCGGTCGCGCCTCAGGGTCACGGGGCCGCTCCGGCGTCTACGCTACGGTCGGCGGATTCACGTACAGCGGCAGTGCACCGCGGAAAGAGGGCGAGGACTGCGATGCCGGTCGGCAGATCCGACGGTCTGGGCAGAGCGCTGGAGGCAGCGGAGGCCGCGCCTCCGGTGGAGTCCGTCGATGTCATCGCCTCGGCACTGCGCGAGCAGCTCGGCGCCCGTTCGGTCTCCTTCCTGATCACCGACTTCACGGGCGGTTCCGTGGTGCGGCTCGGGGCCGTGGACAGCATCGACGTCGACCGTCCCGCCGACCCGATCGCCGTGCCGGGTACCGTGTACGAAGAGGTGATCAGGACCCAGCGCCCACGTGTGGAGCAGCTGGGCGACGGAATCTGGACCCGGGTGATCGCGCCGGTGACCAACCGGGGAGACGCCATCGGCCTCCTGGAGCTGTACCTTCCCGGTCACCCGGGCTCCGAGGTCATACAGGAGATCAGCCAGAGCGCGCACGCCCTCGCCTACATCATCATCGCGAACCGTCCGTTCACCGACCTGTACCAGTGGGGCCGGCGCACCACCCCGCTGAGCCTGGCCGCCGAGATCCAGCACCGGCTCCTTCCCGCGTCACTGGCGTGCGAGGCAGCGCAGTTCTCCGTGGCCGGCGCCCTGGAACCGGCCGAGTTCGTCGGCGGGGACACCTTCGACTACGTCATGGACCGCGACTACGTGCAGCTGTCGGTCACCGACGCGATGGGCCACGACGTACAGGCGGCACTGCTGGCCACCCTCCTGGTCGGCGCCCTGCGCCGGGCCCGCCGACAGGGCGCGGACCTTGCCGAGCAGGCGCGACAGGCCGACCGGGCCGTGGTCGAGCACAGCGGCGGCCGCTACGTCACCGGACAACTGCTGCGCATCAGTCTGCTCGACGGGCGCAACGAGTTCATCAACGCCGGCCACCCCTGGCCGCTGCGCCTGCGCAACGGCAAGGTCGAACAGCTGCAGCCGGTCGTGGACATGCCTTTCGGGTTCCAGAACCCTCACACCTACACCATGCAGTCCCTGGACATCCGGGCGGGCGACCGGCTGGTGATGCTCACCGACGGGGTGATGGAACGCAGTGCCACCGACATCGACCTCCCCGAGCTCATCGAACGTACCCAGGACCTCCACCCCCGCGAGGCCGCCCGCATCCTGATCGAACACGTCATCCACGCCCACGATGGGCATCTGGAGGACGACGCGACGGTCATGTGCCTGGACTGGCGCGGCATCGGCGACACCCTGCGCGACGCCGATCACGGCGCCGACCTCGGCGAGGCCTCCCCGGTCGCCGGCCCGTCCCGCTAGCCCCCAGGAGCTGGGGCACTGACGGGAAAGCCATCGGGAGCGTGGCCGGTCGTGTACCCCGCACGGCCGGCACGCTGCCTCCGGCCGCCCTCAGGGCGATCGCAGGTGTCTGCCCTGGCTCAGGTAGGTGTAGATCTCCCACGACGCCGTGGTGGCGACGGAGAGGGTGAACGAGAGGGGCAGGCCGAACGGTGTGACATCGGCGGGACGGACGGCGCTCAACCGGCTGGCGTCGAGGGCCTGCTCGTCCATTGAGTTCTCACCGCTGCGCAGGATCTGGGTGCGGACTTCCTCCACCGCCGCCAGGGCATGGCTCCCGATGGGTACGTCGTCCTGCTGTTCACCGTCCGACGGCGCGATGAGCCGGCTCGACGGGATCGACAGGGCCGCGCGCAACCGGCCGAGCATGGGTTCCTGGCAGAGCTGGTGAACGGTGTCCGCGTCGAGTGGCGGTTTTTTGCTCACCAGCCGGTCCAGAAGCGTGATGCTCAGTACCGCGTACGCACTGGCGTAGCGCCAGATGAGGGCTTCCACCTGGCGCTCGTACTCCAGCGCGGCCTCGCCGAGCTCGTTCAGGGCGCGCGGGTGGTACTGAAAGCCCATCCCCCTTACGTAGTCCTCGACGACGGCGGCCGACTCGCGCAGATGCAGGACATGGGACAACGCCGAACCCCGCTCACGCTCCAGATGGGTACAAGCGTTGTGCAGTGAGCGCAAGGCCTCCGCCTCGGTCTCGCTCAGCGGTGACAATTTCGTCCCGGATAATCCGGTCAATGGGAAATGCATGAAGCCCCCCTGCTCCCGCGGTCCCGACGACACCACGGTACCCGCGGTCCGGGCAGCGCGGCATCGTCGGATCCCTCGAGGACCACGGGTACGGCCGGGAACTACACCGCCGGGGCCCACTCGGGGTCGCGGCCGGTGAACGCGAGCAACTTCTGCGCGGCGGTCGCCCCCTCCGGGGCCGGAAGGGCGGGCCCGAACTTGTGGAAGTTGTCCCGGATGAAATCGACGATCAGATCGGCGATCACCTGCAGTCCCTCTGCCAGGTCAGCCGTGAGCGGCAGGTCCTGGCCCGTGGCCTTGGCGATGTCCCAGGCGTGAACAGCGGCATCCAGTGCGGCCGTCCCGGTTCCCTGCCACGCGGGGATCGGGCCGAAGGGTGTCGGTACGTTCTCGGCGTCCCGACCGACCGAGACCCAGGCGGCGGTCGCCGCGGCCAGCACCTCGTCGAGCTGCCCGACCGGGTCGGCGCCGAGCGCGTCCTCCGGCTCGAAGGGGTCTGCCGGCGGGCCCACTTCGGCGATCTGCATGACGAGCGCCTGCTGGTCGAGCCGTGCGTGGTTGAGGACCTGACGAACCGTCCATTCGGCGCAGGGAGTCGGGTTCCCCCAGGCGTCCTCCGGCACTCCGAGCACGGCCGTGCGCAGGTAACTGTGTGCCTCGGCAAGCAGCTTGAATCCGTCGACGGAAGTCATGTCATGCCCCTTCGGATCAGCATTGGGATCTAGGGATCGCACACTAGCCGGGCCGGGCCGACGTGTCAGGAGACTTCGTTCGACCGCGCGGCGCGCACCGGGAGCCGGATCCCGGAGAATCGCGGTTGCCGCCTTTGTCCGTTCGATGATGGACTGAGCCGATGGATCACGAAGCGGTACTCGCCCTGTTCGACCGGCAGATGCGACGGGACGCGCGGCCGGACGATCCCGCTGCGCGGATCGAGCGGACCGGCGACGTGGTGCGACAGGTCGGCGCCGGGAACGAGGACTGGAACGGCGTCGTCTGGTCCGATCTCGACGGGACCACGGCGGACGAGGCGATCGCGGCACAGGTCCGGCACTTCACCACGCTGGGGCGCGAGTTCGAATGGAAACTGTACGGCCATGACCGACCCGGTGACCTTCCCGGGCGGCTGCTGGCTGCGGGGTTCTCCCCCGAGTCCGAGGAGACCGTGATGGTCGCCCGGACCGACGACCTCTCCACCGTCGTCGCACTACCGGAGGGGATCCGGTTGCGGCCGGTCACCGATGCGCCCGGCGTGGATCTCGCGGCAGACGTCCACGAACAGGCCTTCGGGACGAGCGCCGACCGGCTTCGGCACCGCCTGCACTCCCAGCTGGCGGGAAGGCCCGAGACCTTCAGCATGGTCCTCGCGATGGCCGGTGACCTGCCGGTGTGCGCCGCGCGGATGGAACTGCATCCGGGCACCGACTTCGCCGGGCTCTGGGGCGGGGGCACGGTGGCCGCGTGGCGGGGCCGGGGCATCTACCGGGCGCTGGTCGCCCATCGGGCCCACATCGCCGCCGAGCTCGGCTATCGCTATCTGCAGGTCGATGCCTCCGACCAGAGCCGCCCGATCCTGCGGAACCTCGGGTTCACGGCCCTGACCACCACCACGCCGTACGTGTACCAGCCTTAGCGGTCACCGGATCGCGGTCCCGCGCCGGACTACGGAGGCCGACGGACTACGGGAGGTCGACGGACTCCCCCAGCGGGATGCGCGCATAGTCGGTCCCGCCCTTCGTGGCCATCCACCAGTCGAAGCTCTCCAGGCCGATGGCGCTCAGATGGGCTTCGTGGATGGGGAACGCGCGCGCCGGCGCCACCGCCCGGGCGAACTCGACGGCCTCGGCGAGTTTCACCCACGGGCCGGAAATCGGCACCAGCAGGGTGTCGACCGCTTCCGCGGGGACGAACATCGAGTCCCCCGGGTGGTAGAGGCCGTCGACGATGAAGCCGATGTTGGTGCAGCCGGGCAGACCGTCGACGATCTCGGCGTGCTCGCCGCCGACGGCGCGCACACTGAATCCGGCCGCGGTGAAGGTGTCCCCGACGGCGACTCCGGTCACGCCGGCCCCGAGGCTCGCGGCCAGGGCGGCGTGGGTGTGGACGGTCAGCTCAGGGTTGCTCTCACGGGCCGCTTTGAGCTTGTCGACGTCGATGTGGTCCTCGTGCTCATGGGTGATGAGCACGGCCGTGGCGCCGGTCAGTGCCTCCCCCTCGGACAAGGTGCCCGGGTCGATCACGAGCACTCGGTCACCGATTTCGAGGCGCACACAGGCGTGGCCGTATTTCGTCAGACGCATCTGATCAACTTACTGGCAGGTGGGGCGCGGGATCCAGGGACTTCCGGACGCCCGAGGTGCGCATCGCCCGGCGAAGGCGCAGCCTGGATGCATGGACCCGGGCGCGCGGCTCGCGACGCCGTCGGTCATCGTGTGGGATGTCCACCATGCCGACAGGCCCTTCCGTCGTGTCTGGATCAACAAGGTGAACGTCGGCAAGGCGTACTCCGTCGCGGATGTCGTCGAGTTCGCCCGGCGCGCGGGTTTCGACGACCTGGACACCGCGGACGAGTCACAGGTGAGCTGGCGCGGGGGCGGCTCGGAGGAGTGGGGCTAGGTGTATTGACCCGCAGGGTTGTTTGCGCGGGTGATGGGTGGGTTTCCGCCGAGTGCGGTGTGGCCGCGGTGGTGGTTGTAGGTGTGGAGGAAGTCTGGCAGAGCGGCTGTTCGCTCGTCGTTGCTGGTGTAGGGCCGTAGGTAGGCCCATTCGTCGGCGAGGGTGCGGTTGAAGCGCTCGACTTTGCCGTTGGTCTGAGGTCGGTAGGGGCGGGTGAGTTTTCCGGTCGCGCCGAGGTCGGCCAGGACGGCCTTCCAGGCCAGGCCCTTGCGGTAGGACCAGGCGTTGTCGGTCAGAACCCGTTCGATCCGGTCGATGCCGTGCTGGTGGAAGAACGCGGCCGCGCGGGCCAGAAAGCCCGCGCAGGTCGCGACTTTCTCGTCGGGGTGGATCTCGCTGTAAGCCAGGCGTGAGTGGTCGTCGACGGCGGAGTGGACGTAGTCGAAGCCCATGCCGCGGATGGGTCGCCCAGCCTCACGGCCCCGGACCTTGTGACCGCCGCCGTCGGGAATCCGGCCGAGCTTCTTGACATCGATGTGGATGAGTTCGCCGGGCCGTTCGCGTTCGTAGCGGCGGATGAGGGTGCCGGTGGGCCGGTCGAGCCACGCGAGGCGGTGCAGGTGGTGACGGGTCAGGATCCGGTGGACGGTCGAGGCGGGCAGGCCCAGGATCGGTCCGATCCGGGCCGGTCCCAGCTTGCGGGCCTGCCGCAGTGCACACACCCTCGCCTCGACCGCGGCCGGCGTGCGGTGCGGGGTCGTGTGCGGGCGGCTGGAGCGGTCGTGCAGCCCCGCCTCGCCCTCCGCGCGCCACCGGCGGACCCACTTGTGGGCCGTGGCCCGCGAGATCCCCATCTCCGCCGCGACATGAGCGACCGGACGGCCGGATACGACACGTTCGATGAGAAGCCGTCTGCCATGAACGGTCAGCCGGGCATTACGGTGGGACACGAAGACCTCCGAGTGGTGCAGTCCTAGACAGCTCCACCACACCGGAGGTCTTCGCCATGTTCAAGACCCACCACTGTCAACAACGCTCGTGATCAATACAGCTAGGTCCTGTCCGGCCTTGGTGCTGCACCGTAGGCCGGAGGGTTGGGGCGCGCCTACGGAGTGGCTGAGTATTCGGACCGATGTCCGATTTCCGTCCGTGTTCCTCTCCCACGTGCCCTGACCGGGTGTTCCTCCGCAGACGGCCCACGGACTCAACCCGCGTGCACCCGTTCCGCGGACAGTCCCGAACGCGCCGTGCATCGGCGAACCATGCCCCGGCGATGCTCACCGACCCGGTGGCCCGCGCCGCGTCCACCACCGCGACCGCCGCTGCCGTCACCGCCTGCGCCGCCGCCTGACCCTCCGCCGCATCAGGTGGTCGAACCGTGTCGGTCGCCGTCGCCAACGCGCGGCTGCGACCGACACGGCACCATTTCAGGCGGTCACGCCGGAAGCGCGTGCACGCCGGAACGGGCGACGCGGAACCCCACGTCGTCGACCTGGAAGGTCGGGTGGCTGCGGCGGCGCGCGGAGGCGCGGCAGCTCCAGTGCTCGTCGAACCAGCCACCGCCGCGAAGCACGCGGTACGTGCCGTAGACCTCGGGGTCGTAGACGTCCCAGCACCAGTCCCAGACATTGCCGAGCATGTCGTGGAGTCCCCACGGGTTGGGCTGTTTACCGCCCACGTCATGGACCCGCTCGTCCGAGTTGCCGCGGTACCAGGCGATCTCGTCGAACGGACCGTAACGGGGTCCTTCCGTACCCGCGCGGCAGGCGTGTTCCCACTCGGCCTCGGTCGGCAGCCGGTAACCGTCGGCGGATGCGTCCCATTCGATGCCCTCGCCGTCGGCGTGGAGGTGGTAGGCGGGGGTGAAACCGTCGCGCTGGGACAGGGCGTTGCAGAACCGGACCGCGTCCCACCAGGAGACGCTCTCGACGGGCAGCCGGTCACCCTGGGCGGCGCTCGGACGCCGGTCGGTGATCTCTGCGTACAGCGCCTGGGTGACGGGGAACGCCGCCAGCTCGTACGGCGCGACCTCCACCGACCAACTGCGCTGTGTCCGCCGGTCCGACAGCGTCACCCGTCCCGGCGGGATGGCGACCAACTCGGTTCCTGCACTCGGGTCCATGGTCAGGTGATCTTACGGGACGCCGTCCTCGCCGATCGGACGGCACCGGCTCCGGGCCGACCTGATCACCTCCCGCTGTTCAGGTCGAAGAGCGGGACGCCGCCGCACGCCGTCTGGCGCACAGCCCCATGGGCGCGCTTATGGTGAGCCGTCATATGCGTACGACCGGAGGGGAACTGATGGTGCGTAGGACCCGAGTCATCCGAAACGCCGCCGCGTCCGTGGCAGCGCTGCTGCTCTGCGGCGGGCTGGCCCCGTCGGCGTCCGCCACGGGCGGCCCGGCACGGCCGAACCCGGCCGCCGTCCAGCTCGACGCGTACTGGAGCCCGGCCCGGATGGCGGACGCGCTGCGCGGCGAACCGGGCAACGGTCCCGGGACCGGCTCGTCGACCCATAGCGTCTCCCCCACCGTGGACGGGCCCCGGCCGGGTGAGTACATTCCGCCCAGCCGGAGCTTCGACGGCATTCCCCAGGCGGGCACCTTCTTCTGGACCGACGCCACCGGTACCGGACGTACCTGCAGCGGATCCGTGGTGCGCAGTCCCGGGCGTGACCTGGTACTCAGTGCCGGACACTGTCTGAAGGGCTACTCCGGCACCTCCCCCCGGCGCAACCTGGCCTTCGTGCCGCAGTACCACGACGGGCTCAAGCCGTTCGGTGTCTTCCCCGTCGCGAGCAACGGCGTCTACGTCGCGCAGCAGTACTACGACCTGGGCGAGCACGCGGGAGCCGCGTACGACTTCGGCTTCGCGGTCACCGAGCCCAACCAGGACGGGACGCGACTGCAGGACGCGGTGGGCGGGGTGCGGCTGCTCACCGGGACCGGGTACTACCACGCCCCGGTACGGATGATCGGGTATCCGGCGGGTGCGACCAAGCCGCTGCAGTGCTGGAGCTGGACCACCAAGTGGGTCAGCGATGATCCGGCCGACCCCGGTACCTTCCCGCGCATCGCGTGCGACGCGTTCGTGGGCGGAACCAGCGGCGGGCCGATGCTGGTGCCGTGGCCGGGCGGCTGGGCGGTGATCGGGGTCATCGGCGGTTACCACACCGGCGGCAACACCCCCAAGGTCTCCTACAGCGCCTACTTCGGCGCCGCGACCCAGGACCTCTACCGCGCGGCGATCACCGGCACCCCGCCCGCCGGCCCGGCCTCCTGAGGACTCAGCGCTTCAGCGCCGGGAGATGACGGCACAGGGCCTCGGGAAAGGCCGGGCTCATCCGCAGAACGCCCGCGCATCCGGCTGCATCGGAAGTGCCCAGGGCGTGCCATCCGTCGGGCGCGGCCCGGAAGGACCACCGGGTGGTCAGCGCACTCTCGGTGCAGCCCGAGGACACGTCACCGCAGGCGGGTCCCATACGGGTGGAGAGTTCGAGGACGAGCCAGTGGCCGTCGCAGCCGAGGTCGTCCCAGTAGGTGTGCTGCGGGGTGTCGGCGGTGAGCATCGCCTGCTGGTACGAGGCGCTCGTGCAGCCGGTGGGTGCCGGATCGCAGCCGAGCTTGCCGCACTTGCGCAGGGCCGGGCGGGTGGCGCCGGACAGGGTGAAGACGTCGGAGCTGTTGACCATGACCCGGTGCCCGACGACGGACACCGGCAGCCGAACGGACGTCAGCGCCCGCTCGTCGTGCGTACATCCCGAGCGACGGTCCATGCTGCTGGACTCGAAGATCACCTTCACATAGATGACGCCGTTCTCCACGGTGTCGACGGCGGCCTTGAGCCCGCGGGTGCAGTTCGTCCCGGCCGGCACCTGGACATCCAGCTGGAGGGTACGGTCGTCGGCGGCGACGCTCACCCCGTTCACGGCCATCGGGGCCGCCAGCGTCCAGGAAATGGGGGATTCCGCGGTGGAAGGTTCTCGTGTGCTGGTCGCGCCGCCGTCGGCGCGCATCGTGCCGCAGCCACTCAGCAACCAGCACATTACTATGAGGACCCCTGCGAGAGCGATGCTCGAGGGCCCTGTCGACGACCAACTCGACGGCCTGCCGCGCGACACTCGTCCTCATCCGCTGATCGTTCCGATGGTCAGTGCGGCCGCTGCTCTGTCGAGCGTCTGCGGATGGCCGTAGAGGCCCGGCAGGCCGCCCGAGTGCAGGAAGACCGTGCGGTGTCCGGGGACGATGTCGCCGTCCCGGACCGCCGCGATCAGGCCGGCCATCGCCCGTCCCGTGTAGATGGGATCGAGCACCATGCCTTCGGTCCTGGCGGCCAGCAGCAGGGCTTCCATGACCTCATCGGTCAGTGTGCCGTAGCCGTCGCCGACCTGGTCGAGCCGTACCCGCAGGGTCCCCGGCGCACAGCGTTCCCCGCTCAGTCCTGAGACGAGCTCGGCCACGGTGCCGGACGGATCCGCGACGGCGCCGCAGTGGACGCCCAGCACTCGCGCGGAGCCCAGGGAATCGACGAGGCCGGCCATCGTGCCGCCGGAGCCGAGTGCGGTGACGACGGTCGACAGGTCGGGGGCCTGTGCGAGGAGTTCGCGCCCGCATTCGACGTAGCCGCGCGCACCCACCACGCTGGAACCCCCGAAGGGGATGAGTGCCGGAACGGCGCCCCTCCCCCGCAATTTCTCGGCCACCTGCTCGGCCGCGGCCTTGAGCGCCTCGGCGCCGACATCACCGGCCCATACGACGGTCGCGCCGAACAGGGCGTCGAGTACGAGGTTGCCGGACCCCGGCGATCGGGGTGTGCCGACGAGGACGAGGACGGCGTCGAGCCCCAGCCTGGCGGCGGCAGCCGCGGTCAGCCGCGCGTGGTTGCTCTGCGGAGCGCCCGTGGTCACCAGCACCGTCGCCCCGGCGTCGTGTGCCGCGCCGCAGAGCCACTCCAGCTTGCGCACCTTGTTCCCGCCGCCGCCCAGGCCGATGAGATCGTCCCGTTTGACCCACAGGTCGTCCGGGCCGAGGCCCAGTGCGGCGGCCAGCCGCGGCATGGGTTCGAGCGGGGTGGGCCACGTAGCCAGCACGGCCCGCGAGGCGTTACCGCTGCCCGATGTCATCATGCTGTCCTTCGTTCGCGGTGCCGTCCTGCGCTCGTGCCGGACATCCTGCCACGGCGACGATCACCCCGTCCGAACGGCGGTAGCCGGGCCGCCGGCGGAGCACCCCGAGCTGCCGGCCCGCCTCACGAACTGAGCGCTCCACCGACGAACGGTGGCGCGCCGGAACGTGGTTCGGTGCTGCCACATGTGGAAGGTCGGTGCCGCGTTCTCGTCCTGGGCGGGGACGCCCCGGCGGTAGAGGAGCACGCTGATGAGCAGCCCGGCGGCGAAGAAGCCCGCCGACCACCAGTAGGCGGTGGAGTAGCTCTCCAGCAAGGCCTGTCCGCGCACTGCCGGGTCGGCGGGGTTCCTGCCGGCGAGGTAGCCGGTGGCGGCGCTGGCGGCGAGGGTGTTGAGCAATGCGGTACCGATAGAGCCGCCGATCTGCTGCATGGCGTTGACGGCGGCGGAGGCGACTCCGGCATCGTGTGCGGCGACACCCGAGGTGGCAAGACTCATCGCCGGTGCCATCACCAGACCGATGCCGAGCCCGAGGACGACGAGCGGGGGCAGGATGTGGGCGGCGTAGGTGCTGTCCATGCTCAGAGGGCCCGGTGGCTGGCTAGGCTGCCTGCTATGAATACGGCCATGACCGACGACGGGGCCGCCGAGCCCGTCGTCCTCGACGTGACGGAACTGGCGTCCGATCCGGAGCGGGACGCCCGGTTCGCCGAGTCGGCCCATCGGATTCTGGCCGATCTCGTCCGTGGAGGTGCCGCACTCGGCTGGGTCGAACCTCCGTCGCGCGACGAAGTGGCCGAACTCCTCCATCACGTGGTCGCCGCGGTGCACGCCGGTGACGGGGCACTGCGTGCGGCCTATCTCGGCCATCGGCTCGTCGGGTTGGGGTACTGGCTGCGCTACGTGCGACCGACCCACCGGCCGCACGCCGACCTGGAGAAGCTCGCGGTGGATGCAGCCGCCCACGGCCGTGGCGTCGGCCGGACGCTGACCGCCGCCCTGATCTCCGACGCCCGGCGGGCGGGAATCGAGGTCCTCACCCTGGACGCCCGCGGCGACAACAGCGGTGCCCTGCACCTCTACCGGTCGCTGGGCTTCACGGAGTACGGCCGCCTCCCTGGCTTCGTCGCCGTCGGTGAACGCCGCTACGACAAGGTCTTCTACATGCTGGACCTCCGCCACCGCAGCTGAGGCTCCTGCCCGCTCGACCTGTCATGCGCCGGGGTGGCGCCGCCTGTGTCGCTCGCGGCTACCGGCTATTTCTTCGGCGACGGAGCCGGTTGCGGGCCGGCCAGTTGCTGGCTGAGCCAGCCGATCGCTGCCGGGTACTCGCTGATCCAGGTGCCGTAGTTGTGACCACCGGTCGCGAGCAGCATGGTCTTCACCCGCACCTTGCTGCCCTGAGCCGCACGGACGAACTGCTCGATGGAGGCCGGCGGGCTGTCGCGGTCCTGCGCCGAGGTCGCGAGGAAGATCCCCACGTCCGCTCCGGAGCCCGCGACCAGGTGGGTCGGGCTGTTGCGCTCCCGCAGGGCCGGGTCGGGCAGGACGGACGGGTCGCCGGTCAGCGGGTCGGGATCGAGCGCGGCGCCGGCGCCGAACACCCGTGGGTACTGCAGCGGGAGCTTCGCGGCGCAGTAACCGCCGGTGGAGAACCCCATCACCCCCCAGCCGTGGGGACCGGGCACCGTACGGAACTTCTCCCGCAGCAACTCAGGGACGTCCGCCGCGAGCCAGGTGGCGACCTTGCGGTCCGGCGCATCGCTGCAGTCCGTATCGACGCTGCCCGGGTTGATCACCGGCATGGCCAGGATGAACGGATGTGACTGGTGGGCGTCCACCATCTTCTGGAAGGCGTCGGGCATACCGCCGTGCTCCAGCCACGACTGAGGTGATCCCGGCACTCCGTGCAGCAGCATCAGGACGGGGAAGCGGGTGGAGCGGAACGTGGGATCGTCGTACTGCGGAGGGGTCCAGACGATGACCTGCCCGGAGAGTTTGGAGTGCGTTCCATGGAAGTAGGTGTCCAGAATCCCGTTGTCGCTGCGGTTGAACTGGGCGCGGGTCACGGGCGGGCCGGGCATCGCGATGGTGTTGCTGTTGTCGGGGGTGCCGAGCAGGTCGTCCCAGGACGAGTAGAGGCCGTAGCTGTTGTTCATCCATACGGCCACCACCGAGATCGCGGTGAGCTGGCACAGCAGAATCATGACCAGCCGGGTGAGTGCCCGCACCAGGCGCGGTCCGGGAATCCTCGCCCACAGGAGCATCGTGCCGATGACCATCAGCAGCGTCACGATGATGAGCACGACCCAGAACGATGTCCCCGTCAGACTCACGTCAAGCCCTCCTGCCCTGGTGCGCCGGCGCGATGCTGCAACCGCCGGTCCGGTCCCCCTGATCCGGGTTCCGGTGCTCGTTGTCAACGTCTCACACGCATCCGGCAGACGGCTGTGCGGCATGCCCGAACCTGGCCGGGCATACCGCACTTGGGGGCGCGCTCGCGCCGTCGCTCGCCTGTCCGACCAGATCCGAGCCTGGCCGATCCGAGCCGACCTTGCGCTACCGCCCGGCAACCGGCCGGTAGGTGCACACGTGCACGCCCGCGTCACTGATGGCGGTGGACACCAACTCGAGCGTGCGCAGTACACCGTCGTCAAGGAAGATCTTCTTACCTCCGCCGAGAAGCACCGGCATGATCATGAGGCGGAGTTCGTCGATCAGGCCCTCACCCAGAAGGGTGCGCGCGAGCGTCGGGCTCCCCATGACCAGCAGGTCGCCACCCTCGGCGTCCCGCAGCTCCCGGATACGGGAGACCGCCTGATCGCCGGGGATGAGTGTGGTGTTGCTCCATGTCAGGTCGTCGTCCTTGAGCGTCCCGGACACGACGTGCTTCGGAATGGCATTCATCTGATCGGCGAACGGGTCGCCCGCCCGCTCGGGCCACGCCGCGGCCATGGTCTGCCACGTGCTGCGCCCGAACAGCAGCGCCTCAGCCTTGGTCAACGCGTCGGAGAAGGCACCCCCCACCACCTCCGGATCGAAGAACGGGTGCGACCAGCCGCCGTGCGCGAACCCGCCGTCGGTGTCCTCCTCGGGACCGCCGGGCGCCTGTACGACGCCGTCCAGGCTCATGAACTCACTGATGACGATGCGCATGGGACTCGCTCCTCTTCCTCGCTCCGGGTGTACGGCAATGAAGACTGCGGCGCCGCTCCGGAATCATCGCTCCCATCGGGACCATGTTGATCCCTCGCCACACGACAGAGTCAGGTCCCTTGCCATGAGAGAGTGGGCGTTTCGGATTTGCCGGGCATTCTCCCGCCAGCCCGGCACCAGAAGGGCGAACGGATGAGCGCGCGTTTCGAGGAGATCGACTGGCAGCCCACGCCGATGGGCGACATCAGTCTGCGGCGCCGACGTGACCCTGTGTCCGGCGAGGAGGTGTACGAGGTGAAGCTCGGCGACGAGTTCCTGATGTCCAGCCTCTTCACCGCGGGCGAGATCGCGCTCACCCGGCTCGGACTCGCACCCCTTCCGGACGACGCCCAACTGGATGTCGTCGTGGGCGGCCTCGGCCTCGGGTACACCGCTCGGGCGGCGCTGGACGACCCGCGGGTGCGTTCACTCATCGTCGTCGACACGCTCGGCGAGGTGATCGACTGGCACCGGCGCGGCTTGGTCCCGCTGGGTGCCGGGCTGGCATCCGACCCCCGCTGCCGTCTGGTCCAGGGCGACTTCTTCGCGATGGTCGGCGACTCCACCGGCCTGGACCCCCGCACACCGGACCGCCGCTTCCACGCCATCCTGCTGGACGTCGACCACTCACCGCGCCACGTCCTGCACCCGCGGCACGCGGCGCTCTACCGGCCTGCCGGACTGCGTTCCCTCGCCAATCGGCTCCACCCCGACGGTGTCTTCGCCCTCTGGTCGAACGACCCGCCGGACGAGGAGTTCAACTCCGTCCTCGCGGAGGTCTTCGCGGAACCGGAGGCCCACGTCGTCCACTTCGACAATCCGCTGCAGGAAGGAACGGCGACCAACACCATCTACGTGGCGAGGAAAGCGCAGCAGTAGACCGAAGGGGTCGAAGGTTCGCGTCGGTGGGACTGCCGGCAGTCCCGCGGGGCGGACCGAAGTGCGTGCCGCGCCGATATCGGCTGGCTGTCCGGACACCGGCCTGTCATCGTCCAGGGATGTCCGGTCAGCAGCATCACCAAGCCGTGGCGTCGGTTCCCTACGTCCGCGGCGCCCTGGAGACACACATCACGGTGGCATGCCCGGCTGCCGGGACCGGGATCGCCCGGCTGGCGGACTGGGCCGCGTACCGCGGATTGAGTTTCGCCCATATCGTGCTCGCCCGTGGCCGGACCCGCTCCCAGCCCATGCTGAACCTCCGGGGCGAGGGATCGGCCACGGAACACGTGGAGAACGCCACCGGCGTCGCGTCCGAACTGGCGGCGGACGGCTACCGGGCCGTCCGGATCAAGACGGAGGCCGTCCCCTGGGCCGCCGGGGTGCCGCAGGACGACGTCGCGGCCGCCGCTCTCGAACCCGACCTGTACTTCGAGCACCATGTGAAGTTGCTGCTTCCCACCCGGCACGACCGGCTGCTGCTGGAGCGGCTGGCCCGCCCCCACATCGCGCACGTCTCATGGAACGCCCGACGTGTTCGCGAGGACGGCCTGGAGGAGCGCTTCATCACTCAGCGGTGCCGGGGCGTCGGTCGAGGCACTGCCGAACGGCGGCTGACCGCGCTGCTCCACGATCTGAACGCAGCCGACTCCCATGTGCTCGAGGTGGAGCGGGAGTTCGTCCTGCACGACACCAACCTCTCTCTGGACGACGGTTGGATATCTCAGGAGGTCTCACGTTGATGTCACCGACGGACAGCGCCGACGACTGGGCACAGCTGCGGGGCAGCCCTGTCGATATTCCGCACTCCCCTCTCGACGAGGAGACCCGGCTCCGCGGGGACTTCCCCCGAACCTTGCTGGCGTCGCCCGACGGAATGAGCCAGTCGTTGGTCTTCGAGCCCGCTCTGAAGCAGTTCTCCAACGCGTACCGGGCGGGCGAGCCGCGGTTCGCGGACGAGGAGGCGGGGCGGATCTGGCATCAGGCGCGCAGGACCGTGCTCGATGTCGTGCTCGCCTCGATCGCGAACGGTCCCTGGACACAGCATCTGGTGCTGCGCGGCAGCGTGTTGATGGCCACGTGGTTCAAGGAAGCGGCCCGCGACCCGGGCGACCTGGACTTCGTCGTCGTCCCTCAGGACTGGCGGCTGGACGAACCGCGCACCACGGAACTGTTCTTCGGAATCGCGCGGGACGCGGCGGCCGCCGGCGCCGACAGCGCCGTCCGCATCCATGCGGACAGCATGATCACCGAGGAGATCTGGACCTACGACCGGGTGCCCGGTCGTCGCATGCTCCTGCCCTGGACGGCGCCCGGATGCGCCGGCGGGACCGTTCAGCTCGACCTGGTGTTCAACGAGACCCTGCCGGCCCCGGCGGAGCTCACCGAGCTCCTGCCGCTGGGAGACGGTCCCGGCTGCCGTCTCTGGGCCGCGTCGCCGGCTCTGTCACTTGCGTGGAAGCTCCTGTGGCTCATCACCGACCTCCACCCGCAGGGCAAGGACCTGTACGACGCCGTGTTGCTGGCCGAGAGCGCTCCTCCGCCGTACGAACTGGTTCGGAACACCTTCGTCCTGACCGGCGTCGAGGGATTGCGGCCTCCCAGCTCCTCGTGGACCGAGACACTGGCCGTCGAGCAGGGCTGGGAGCACTTCACGGCCGAGTATGCACAGGTGGCGGGAACCGCCGCGGAGTACCGGGACCGGCTCCTGCGGGCTCTGACGCCGTTGCTCACCGCCTCGGAACCACCCGGCGAGGACACGTACGACCGATGGGTCCGCTGGCTGGGACCACTGATCGAGTCGACCCGTGCGACCGCCGGCAACGACCCTGCGCCGGCCCTCGGGCACCTCGCGGGAGGCGGCTGGGACGGCCTGATGGCGGCTGTCGTGATCGTGCGGGAGGTCGCCGGGCGGCAGGCACTCGACCTTGAAGGGGCCCTGCATGCGGTCCTGGACAGTGGTGACAGCTGGCGGACCTGGCGGGAGAGGCCCGAATGGTGGCCCGACGTTCTCGACCGACTGAGCTGAGCGCGCCGGCCGCGGCGGGGTCGCCGAGCACCAGCGCCACGGGTTCGGCGCGGTCCGCCTGACCATGGAGGGTGACCGTTTCGCCCCCGCGCGGCGCCGGCGACGATAGGCGCCCAGGCCGGGCGAACCGTTCGCCAACCAGGCCGGACCTTGCGCGAGAACCAGCGTTCTCCTAAGCTGCGAAGTGAGGAGAACGCTGGTTCTCCCATGGGAAGGGATACATCATGTCCGAGCAGAGGCCGCCACTGCCGCCGTTCACCGCCGAGAGCGCCCAGCAGAAAGTAAGGGCCGCCGAGGACGCCTGGAACAGCCGTGATCCGGAGCGGGTCTCGCTCGGGTACACCGAGGATTCCGAGTGGCGCAATCGCGACGTGTTCATCACCGGCCGGGCCGAGATCGTGGAGTTCCTGCGCGCCAAGTGGGAGCGGGAGCTGGACTACCGGCTCCGCAAGGAACTCTGGGCCTACACCGACCACCGCATCGCGGTGCGCTTCGAGTACGAATGGCACACCGACCAGGGCCAGTGGTACCGCAGTTACGGCAATGAGAACTGGGACTTCGACGAGAACGGCCTGATGCGGCGCCGCTACGCGAGCATCAACGACCTCGCCATCACCGCCGACGAGCGCCGCATCTCTCTCTGACGCCGCCCGCCCGGACGGCCTTCACCGTCCGAGGAGGGCCCCGCCGAGCCCCGGCGGGGCCACTCGCCGTCGCCGGTCAGGCGGGGCGGGGGCCGCCGGTGGATTCGAGGATGATGCGCACCGCGTCCTTTGCCTGGCGGGCGGGCTGGGGAGAGCCGGAGATCGCGGCCGTGGTGATGGCGCCCTCGGCCAGCAGGGCGACGTGATCGGCGACCCAGGCCGGTTCGCCGGCGGCGGCCACGAGATCGGCGAGATACCGCCGGAAGGCGTCCTTGTGGGCGCGGGCGATGGCGGCCACTTCCGGCGAGGTCGCGCCGAGTTCACCGAACGAGTTGATGAAGGCGCAACCGCGGAAGTCCGGCTCGTCGAACCAGTCGTGGAGCCAGTCGAAGACCGCCAGCAGGCTCTCGCGCGGCGACGGCCGGGCATCGGCGTACTCGGCCAGCCGGCGCCGCCAGGCCTCGTCCCGCCGCCGCAGGTACGCCTCGACCAGGTCCCCCTTGGAGGGGTACAGCTGATACAGGCGCTTCAGGGAGACACCGGAGGTGGACCGGATCTCGTCCATCCCCACCAGCTGGATCCCGCGGTCGTAGAACAGCGCCTCGGCCGCGTCCAGGACACGCGCCTCGGCCAGCTCGGGACTCAGCACTTCCACCCATCTCCCCGCATATCGAGAACCATCGTTCTCCTATGGTAGCAACAACCCGGGAGACCTCCGGAAATACCGGCAGGCGGCGCAATCCGTTCCCGCCCCGCCCTCCCGTGGCCGGGAATCGACAGGGTCACGTCATTGAACGACCGCCATGGCCCGACCACCCCGGAGGTGACGCCCCATCAATCGGAGAATCCTCAGCAATTCACCGCCCCTCATGGTGTGTTGATACAAGGCGACGTCATGTCCCATTCATGTTCATCTCGCGAACCGGATCCCCCGTTGACACTCTCCGTGGCCGGGCACTAACTTCTCGCATTGTCGCCACACCAGGAGCACAAGGCTCCCCGGGACTAGCGACACCGAAGGACGCTCTCCAGTTGACGACAGCGACCGAAATCTTCGAGATTCAGTCCTGCACACCGGTTGCGACAGCGGCCGAAGTCTTCGAGGTGCAGCCCTACACCTCCCACTGCCAGGTGATCCGCGCCGAGGGCGACCATGCCGTTATCGGTGTGTCGCCGGGAAACAGTTACTTCTCTGCGCAGCGCATCACGGATCTCGCCCGATGGGGCATCGACAACTTCCGGCAGGTCGATTTCGTCTATACCGACCTCCATGTCGCCGAGATGTACGAGGCATCCGGCTATACGCCCGATGATGCCCGGCGCAAAGCCGTCAAGAATCTGCGCGGCGTGCGGGCCAAGGTGACCAATGCCGTGGAAGCCGCCTCCTACGGGGGGAGGCTCAGAGCCCACGCCATGTCGGATTTCCTGGACATCCCGGCCTACCGGAGAATCCACGACCGCCTCTGGGCTCTTCTGGACACCGATCCGGAGTTCCGCAGGACCTGCGACACGCTCGTGGACTCGTTCCTCACGTCCAAAGTCCTGGACGGGAAGGCCAGCACCGAGCGGCAGCGCGAAGTATGCCTCAAGTACGTATGCGCGGAGGCCCCCTTGTTCCTGGACACCCCCGCCATCCTGGAGGTTCCCTCCTCCCTCAACTGCTACCACCAGCTCCTGCCGATGGCCGAACTTCTCTACTCGCGCGGATTCGGACTGCGAGCCTCCCGCAACCAGGGCCATGCCATCGTCACACCCGCACAAGGAGACCCCGATGTCCGTTGAGACGCTGCTCGACCCGCAGGCCGGGACGCTGCTCGACTTCCCGTTCTCCTGGCGCGGCGATCAACTGCCGCACGAGATCGACGCCTTGCGCAAGGAGCCCGTCAAGCGGGTCCGGACGATCGCCGGCGACGAGGCGTGGCTGGTCTCCTCCCATGCCCTGTGCAAGCAGGTGCTGGAGGACACCCGGTTCAGCCTCAAGGACACCTCGATGCCGGGTGCGCCGAGGCAGTACGCCCTGACGATCCCGCCCGAGGTCGTCAACAACATGGGCAACATCACGGGGGCGGGGCTTCGCAAAGCGGTGCTCAAGGCCATCAACCCGAAGGCCGACGGCCTGCTGGACTGGATGCGTTCGCACGCGGCCGGGCTGGTCGACGGGCTGCGGGCGCAGGGCGCTCCGGTGGATCTGCGGGCGCAGTTCTCCAATCCGTACTCGGAGGCGATGCACTGCCGCATCCTGGGCATTCCGCAGGCCGACGCTCCCCGGCTGGCCGCGAGTCTGGACATCGCGTTCATGAACTCCGCCTGCCCCGTCAGCGGTGCGAAGCTCAACTGGGACCGCGACATGGCGTACATGGTGGAGCGCCTGGACGACCCGGCGACGACCGGGCTGATGGCCGATATCGCCGCGCTGCGCAAGGACCCGGAGTACGACCACCTCACGGACGAGATGCTCGCCACGGTCGGCGTGACGATGTTCGGCGCGGGGGTGATCTCGACCTCGGCGTTCCTGACGATGGCGGTGTTCTCCCTCATCCAGCACCCCGAGACCTGGGCCGAACTGCGCGAGGACCCCAGCAGGATCCCTGCGGCGGTCGACGAGTTGCTGCGGATCAACCTGTCGATCGGTGACGGTCTGCCGCGGCTGGCCCTCGAGGACGTCCTGCTCGGGGATGTGGAGGTCAAGAAGGGCGAACTGGTCCTGGTGCTCGTCGAAGGCGCCAACTTCGACCCCGAGGTGTTCGCCGATCCGCACCGACTGGATCTCGGCCGTGAGAACACCGCGGCGCATCTGTCGTTCGGCGGCGGCCAGCACTACTGCCCGGCCACCGCGCTGGGCAAGAAGCACACCGAGATCGCCCTGGAAGTCCTGCTGGAGCGGATGCCGGACCTGCAGCTCGCCGTCCCCGTCGAACAGCTCGTATGGCGGACCGGGTTCATGAAGCGGATGCCCGAGCGGCTCCCCGTCATGTGGTAGCAGCCGACGGTCCTCGCCCGTCCTGGAAGAGCCGGGGCGGGCGAGAACCTCTTTACAGTGGCGCTCCTTACTGACACGGTCGGGCCATCGCCGGGTTCAATTGGGGGGCACGGCGGTCGCTGACGTGTCTGGGGGGACCGTTGTGCCGTTTCTGACCTCGCGTTTGCCGTGGCTGCTCCGCCGGCGCTCGCGGTGGCTGATCCTGACGTCGCTCACCGCGGTCGCCGCCGCGTTCGTGCCGTTCCTGGCGGCGGGCGGGCCTGCCGTCGCGGACGGCCGTCCCGCCGTCCCCGTGGTGGGCGGTACGGCTCCGCCACCCGCTCCGCACCACGGTGTCGCACCGGCGTCCGCCATGGTGCCGATCGCTCCGGTCCTGTCCAGGGCCGGCTGGACGGCGGCCGCGAGCGACGAGGAGACGGTCGGGGAGAACGGGCGGGCGGCCAACGTCCTGGACGGCGACGCCGCCACGTTGTGGCACAGCAAGTGGACGGCGCCCGCCACCGCGCTGCCGCACAGCCTCACCATCGACATGCACCGCACCGCCGTGGTGTCCGCACTCGTCTACCGGCCGCGCAGCAGCGGTGCCAACGGCCGGGTCGGGGTCTATGCCATCGCGCTCAGCGCGGACGGGCTGACGTGGACGCGGCCCGTGGCCACCGGCACCCTGCCCGACGACGGCACCATCAAGACGCTGAACTTCGCCGCCCAGGGAACCAGGTTCGTCCGGCTGACCGCCTCGACGGAGGCCGGAAACCGTGGCCCGTGGACCTCGGCCTCCGAGATCAACCTGCTGGGCGATCCCGGTCTGCCCGCCTCCGTCGTCGAACTTCCCGTCACGGGCTGGACGGCCACGGCCAGCGACGAGGAGACCGCCGCGCAGAACAACCGCGCCGGCAACGTCCTGGACGGCGACGCCACCACCCTGTGGCACAGCAAGTGGTCCGGCACTCCGACCGCGCTGCCGCACTCCATCACGCTGGACATGCACGCCAACCAGCGGGTCTCCGCACTGAGTTACACGCCGCGCGTCTCGGGGGCCAACGGCCGGATCGGCGCCTACACCGTGACCGCCGGTCTCGACGGGGTCACCTTCGGGGCTCCGCTGGCCACCGGGACGTGGAAGGACGACGACACGGTCAAGAGCGCCACCTTCACGGCGCCGACCACCGCCAGGTTCGTGCGTCTGACCG
Source organism: Streptomyces sp. So13.3 (assembly GCF_005860785.2). NCBI lineage: Bacteria > Bacillati > Actinomycetota > Actinomycetes > Kitasatosporales > Streptomycetaceae > Streptomyces > Streptomyces sp. So13.3. The sequence continues at coordinate 926,445 of NZ_CP048835.1, forward strand.
CCACCAGCGAGGCGGGCGGCCGCGGACCGTGGTCCTCCGCGGCCGAGATCCGCCTCAGCGGGCCCGCGGACCCGGCCGTCGCGGGCCTGTGGAGCCCGGTCACCGGCTTCCCGCTCGTACCGGTGGCCACCGCGCTGCTGCCGAACAACAAGCTGCTCGCCTGGTCGGCGTACGCCACCGACCGCTTCGGCGGCAGCAACGGCTACACCCAGACCGCCATCATGGATCTCACCACCGGCCAGGTCACCCAGCGGCGCGTCGACAACACCGGTCACGACATGTTCTGCCCCGGCATCGCGATGCTCGCCGACGGCCGGGTGATGGTCACCGGTGGCAGCAACGCCGCCCGCGCCAGCATCTACGACCCCCGCACCGATACCTGGAACGCGACCGCGGACATGAACATCCCCCGCGGCTACCAGGCCATGACGCTGCTCTCCAACGGCGACGCCTTCGTCATCGGCGGATCCTGGAACGGCGGCCAGGGAGGCAAGGACGGCGAGGTCTGGTCCGCCGCGACCGGCAGCTGGCGCAAACTCCCCGGCGTACCGGTCACGACCACGATGACGGCGGACCCCGCCGGGCCCTACCGGGCCGACAACCACCAGTGGCTGTACGGCACGTCCAACGGCCGGGTGCTCCAGCTCGGGCCCGGCAAGCAGCTCAACTGGATCGACACCACCGGCAAAGGCACCATCACCCCGGCCGGCGTGCGCGCCGACAGCCCGGACGCGATGAACGGCAACGCCGTCGCCTACGACATCGGCAAGCTCCTCACGCTCGGCGGTGCCACCGCGTACGAGAACGTCAACGCCACCAACCGCGCCTACACCGTAGATCTCACCGCCGGCCCGCAGCCCGTCAGCGCCCGCACCGGCGACATGGCCTTCGCCCGCTCCTTCAGCAACAGCGTCGTCATGCCGGACGGCAAGGTCGCCGTCTTCGGCGGCCAGTCCCGGCCCGTTCCCTTCTCCGACGCCACCTCGGCCATGACCCCGGAGATCTGGAACCCGGCCACCGGCGCCTTCACCCGCATGGCGACGATGGCCGTACCCCGCAACTACCACAGCGTCGCTAACCTGCTCCCCGACGGCCGGATCTTCTCCGGCGGCGGCGGACTGTGCGGCGACTGCGCCACCAACCACTTCGACGGGGCGATCTTCACCCCGCCGTATCTCCTCAACCCCGACGGCACGCAACGGCCGCGGCCGGCCATCACCAACACCCCGCCCGCGACAGCCGGCTACGGCGCCATGCTGACCGTCACGACCAGCACGCCGGTCACGGCCTTCGCCCTCGTCCGCACCGGAGCGGCCACCCACTCCACGGACAACGACCAACGACGTGTGCCACTGACGTCCCATCAGGTATCGGCAGGGCTCTACGAACTGTCCGTCCCCACCGACCCCGGCGTGGCACTGCCCGGCACCTATCTGCTGTTCGCCCTGAACGCCGCCGGAGTACCCAGCATCGCCAAGACCATCACCATCGGCTGACGGGACCGGACCGACCGCTGGGGGCACCCGGCGGCCGGCCCCGTGCCGGCTACAACCAGCCGCGCTTGGCCGCCTGCAGGCCGGCCTGGAAGCGGGTCTTCGCGTCCAGTGCGTCCATCAGGTGGGCCACGCGGCGGGTCATCGTCCGCTGGGTGATGCCGAGCGCGCGGGTGATCGTGGCGTCCTTCATGCCGGCCGCCAGCATGGACAGCAGCTCGTGGTCCGCGGGAGCCAGTCCCCCTGCCGCGCCCTTCTTGTCGACCGCCAGCGGGGTCGCCCGTTCCCACAGCAGGTCGAAACAGGTGACCAGGGCCGTCAGGAGCGGAGAGGGGTGGACGAACAGGGCCGCCATCGACTCGGTCGCCTCGAAGTTCAGCGGGATCATCGCGGCGCGCCGGTCCGCGATGAGCATCTTCATCCGCACCGCCGGCAGGCTCCGGGCCTGCTCACCCGCGTCGATGCAGTCCTGGACGAAGTGCATGCGCCCTTCGAGCGACACCGAGTCGTAGATCACCCGGCAGCTGATCCCGCGCCGCAGCAGCTGGAATTCGATCGGGTTGAACGTCGGGCTGCTGAAGTACGGAGGGCAGTCGATGACCTGCATCTCCTCCGCCGAGCCGAGCTGCATCTGCTCGACGCGGTTCAGCTGCGCCTCACGGCCCTCCACCAGTTCGACCAGCTCGCTGGGGTGGCCCGCGTCGGCGCCCTGGAACCGCAGGGCGAGCGAGCGGACGTGCGCGCGGAGCTCTTCCAGTTCCTGCTGCCGACGGGAAGCGAGTGAGCCGACGGCCGCTTCGGGAGGTGACGCGACGTAGCGCACGGGTGAGCCCGTCAGCCGGGTGATCAGGCCGGCGTCCGCCAGGCGGCCCAGGGCCGGACGGATGCGGGCCGCGGTCGAGCCGTCCAGTACGGCCAGCTGTGCGGCGGTGCTGCGGGGTGCGGAGAGAAGATGCAGGTAGAGGGCGCTTTCGACCTCGCCGAGCCCCACGGGCGCCAGGAAACCGTCGGACACCGGACCCCCAAATGGGTGCGTCTACTTATGGTCAATGTCTACTATCCGGCATTCCCCTCAGGAAGAGGTCGGTTTACGGTGGGTTTCAGCCAGTCCGTTCGAACCACTGGACCGGCCTCCCCAGCGGCAACATTCCGAAACGGCCCCGCTCGGCCTACGGACACGTCACCCGGGTTCGATGCCGCCCCACCGGAAGGATCCGCGCTGTGCCGGTCTCCATCCAGTCCCAGCTCCGCCAACGCATCTTCACCGTGCCCACCGTCGCGCTGTCGGTGCCCACCGCCCGGCGCCGCGCCCGGGCGCACTTCGCAGCGTGGGATCTGGACGTGGAGCACCCGGTGGTGGAGACGGCCCTGTTCATCCTGACCGAACTGCTCACCAACAGCGTTCAGCACACCGCGCACCGGTCGCCGACCGCCGACATCATCCTGGCGCTGGGCCCGCGCAGTCTCATCGTCGCCGTGCACGACCGCCATCCCCACTGCCCCCGCCCGACTCCCGAACCACATGCCGACGGAAGCGGCGGCTGGGGACTGCGGCTGGTGGCGGAGCTCGCCGCCGAGGCTCTGGGCAGTACCCACACGCACACCGACGCCGACGAGCAGGGGAAGACGCTCCTCGTCCGGCTGCCCCGCCCCGACCGGACCCTGCCGTGCACCCGTGACGTCCGCGTCGACGTTGCCGTCGGTTCAGGCGGCGGAACGGCGGAACGAGGACCGGTAGCCGTACGGAGTCACGCCGACGACCCGTTTGAATCGCTCGCGGAACGCGGTCGGTGACCCGAAACCCGCTTGCGTCGCGATCCGTTCCACCGCGTAGTCGGTGGTCTCCAGCAGGAACTGTGCCCGGCGCACGCGTGCTCGCAGCAGCCACTGCAGCGGCGTGGTGCCGGTCTGCTCCCGGAACCGCCGGCTGAAGGTCCGCTCACTCATCCCACCGCATGCCGCCATGGCTTCCAGGGTGATGTCCTGTCCGAGGTTGTCCTCGATCCAGGAGAGCACCGGTTCCAGGAGCGATCCCCGCGGTACGGGTGGCTGCTCGTGGACGATGAACTGGGCCTGACCGCCTTCCCGTTCCAGCGGCACGACCGCCAGCCGGGCGGCGTCGGCCGCCACGGCGGAACCCAGGTCCCGGCGGATCATGTACAGGCACAGGTCCAGGCCGGCCGCCGCTCCGGCGGAGGTGAGGAGCCGGCCGTTGTCGACGTACAGGACATCGGGCTGCACGTCGACGAGAGGAAACAGCTCGGCGAACCGGTCCGCCGCCACCCAGTGGGTCGTCGCGCGCAGTCCGTCCAGCAGGCCTGTCGCCGCGAGGATGAAAGCGCCGCTGCAGATCGAGGCGATGCGGGTGCCCGCAGCGGCCGCGGCGCGCAGCGCGTCGAGAACCTCGGGCCCCGGCGGCGGGGCGTCTTCCGAGCAGCCCGGGACGATGATCGTGTCCGCGTCCGCCAGCGCCTCCAGACCCCAGGGAACGCGCAGGGTGAACGTCTCGCTGGCCACCTCCGGCGTGGCGCCGCAGACCCGCACGCGGTACGGGCGGCGCCCGTCGGGAAGGCGGGTACGCCCGAACACCTCGATGGGCGTCGCCATGTCGAACGGCACCACCTGATCCAGGACAAGGACTGCGACCGTATGCATGCAGTACACGATAGATGAGTTCTCGCCACAGGATTCAAGCAGTGGTCAAGTTCTTCTACCGTGGGATTGAGCATGTCAGGAGCGTGGCGAGAACCCGTTGGCATTTGTCGTTCCAGCCCATGGGAAGCCTCCGGCGGTCCGCCTAGCGTGTGGTGCGGCACCGCTGAGAAGGACGAAGGAGAGACCGCCCGTGCTTGCCCAGATCGTGTTGTTCGCTGCAGACCGGCCTGCCCGGTCCGATGGAGGAGGCACTGCGTCGCGAGGACACCATCGTCGCGACGGTCTGCGGCGGTTCGCTGATCCTGGCCCTGGCCGGCCTGATCGAAGGCCGTCACGCGACCACCCACCATCTGGGCCTCGAACTGCTGGAGGCCACCGGAACCCGGCCCGTACAGACCCGGGTCGTCGACGACGGAGACCTCGTCACCGGGGCCGGCGTCACGTCCGGTCTCGATCTCGCCCTGTACCTCCTCGATCGCGAGATCGACCCGCGCGTCGCCCACAGCGTGGAGCGGCTCTTCGCCCACGAGCGACGCGGCGTCGTCTGGTCCACCCGCGGACAGGCCCCCGCTCTCGCCCTCCGAACCACCCTTTCCCACTCCGCGACCGAAAGCGCATCTGCAACGTGACTGCCGAAGGCATCGGGAATCCGACGATCGACACCCCACTGGGCAAACAACATGTCAGGACGGAAGGGGTCCTGCGGCCGGACGGGTCCTGGCACGGAACGGCCCGCGACCGGCGATCCGGCGAAGAGGTACCGCTGACCGACATCGCCGTCGACGGCGGCAGGTTGACGTGGAAGCAATCCATCCCCAAGCCCTTGCGGCTCCACCTCGTGTACGCCCTTGTCGTCGACGGCGACCGGCTCACCGGCAAGGCCAAGGCAGGACGTCTGCCCGCCGCCACGGTGACCGGTGAGCGGGCGGACGCAGCAGAGCCGGAGCCCGGCGTCCTGTCATGACGAAATTCCTCCTCGCCGTCCACGTCCTGGTCGCCATCGTTGCGATCGGTCCGGTGACCGTCGCCGCCAGCATGCTGCCCGCCGCGGCTCGCCGTGCCCAGGCGGCGGGCCCGGACGCGCCGTCCATCGCCACGGTCCGGCTCCTGCACCGCATCTGCCGCGTGTACGCCGCGATCGCGCTGGCGGTCCCGGTCTTCGGGTTCGCCACCGCCAGCAGCATGGGTGTCCTCGGCGACACCTGGCTCATCGTCTCCATCGTGCTCACCGCGGTGGCCGCCGGCGTCCTGGCGCTCCTGGTGCTGCCGCGCCAGGACGCCCTGCTGACCCAGCTCGACGAGGGGTCGCCACCCGTCGACCGCAGCGCGACAGCGCGGCTGGCGATGTTCACCGGGATCTTCAACCTGCTGTGGGCCGCGGTGACCGTCCTGATGATCGTCCGCCCCGGTTCCACCACAGGAGCATGACCATGAACCGCACCCGGCAGCCGCTGCGCGTCTCCGCCGCCGTCGAACTGGCCTCCCTCGTGATCCTGTTGGCCAATCTGTTCACCGCGCACCTGCCCGCGATCTCGTCGCTGGCCGGCCCTGTCCACGGCTGCGCCTATCTGTTCACCATCGTCGCCGGCGCCCGTGACCCGGACAGAACCCCGCGCACCACGGCCCTGACACTGATCCCCGGCATCGGCGGCCTCCTCGCCCTGCGCCGGCTGGGCATCCGGCCCACGCGCCCGACCCCTTCCGAGCTAACGGATACAAGCCCATCCAGCCATTTGCCATGAGCGGGCATCCGTGGCATTGTACTAATGGATGGAGCTTTTTCTATCCATTAGTACCGGTGAGTGCTCCCACGGAAGGCGTTCACGATGTCCCAGCTCCCGCAGACCGGCGCAGCCGCCAGGACAACTCCCACGACCGCCCCCACCGGATTCCACGACGGAGAACTCGCGGTCCAGCGCCGCGCCGGATCGCTCGGCGCGGCCGCCCGGCTGTCGGGCATGCTCGCGCCACCGGACCTCACCGGGGGTGCGAGCCGCTTCCTGGAAGCGCGTGACCTGGCCGTCCTCACCGCCCGGGACCACGACGGAACGCTGTGGACCTCACCCCTGCGCGGCGCCCCGGGCTTTCTCGACGGCCACGACACGACCCTGCGGGTCCACGCGCTGCCCTCGCCGGGCGATCCGCTGGCCGCACCGGGGCCGGCACCCGCGCAGCCGGTCGGCCTCGTCGCGATCGACTTCGCGAACCGTCGCAGGCTGCGCGTCAACGGCACCCTGGACGCCCTCGACGACACCGGCTTCACCGTGTCGGTCGACCAGGCGTACGGCAACTGCCCGCAGTACATCCAGCAGCGCCGTCTCCGCCCTGGATCCGGAGCGGGCTCCGGGGCGGGGACGGGCACGGACGGACGCCACACGACCCTGGACGCCGACGACCTGCGGTTGATCGAACGGGCCGACACGTTCTTCCTGGGCACCACCCATCCGACCCGCGGTGCGGACGCCTCCCACCGCGGTGGCTCGCCCGGCTTCGTCCGTGTCCGGCCCGACGGACTGTGGTGGCCGGACTACCCGGGCAACAACATGTTCAACAGCCTGGGCAACCTCGCCGTCGACGACACCGCCGCCCTGCTGTTCGTGGACTTCGCCACCGGCGCCACCCTTCACCTCTCCGGCTCGGCCGAGGTCCGGTGGGCGGAACCGGGCACTCCCGGAGACGACGGCGGGACCGGACGCCGGGTGCAGTTCACCCCGCACCACATCGTGACCGGCGAAGCCCCGCTGCGGGCCGACGCCTTCAGCGCCTATCCGCGCAATCCGCGGCTCACCGCCTGACCTGCGCCGTGGCAACCCGCTGCAGAGCCTCCTCGGGCGGATACTGGTCGCGCCCTGACGCCGCCTCGTCCGAGGAGCCGCAAATGGCCACGCCTCCCGCCCGCCCCGCTGCCGGTCCTGTCGGACGCCGGTCGCTGTTGTGGGGCGCGTCGTCCGTACTGGTGTGGGCGACGGGGTGTTCGAACGGCACGACGGCGCCGTCGTCCACCGGCACCTCGCGCAGCTCCGGGCCGCAGACACCGTCCACCACAGCCACACCGTCCACCTCGACCACATCGACCACCGCGACCGCCGCGACCGCCGCACCCGCGTCGTCCGCCGCGACGTCCGTACGTCCCAGCGCGACGCTGCCCGTAGCCGCGCCCTGGCGGCCGGGTCCGGGCGAGATCGAACCCGCGGCCAAACGGAGTGCCGTGGCGCTGATCGAGGCGCTCGGATCGTGGCGGGCCGGGCAGGCCGGGGAGCGCCGGGCCGCGGCGCGGGCCGCCGCGCTGGGCATTCCCGCCGCGCTCGCGGGCCAACTCGCGTCGCAGGCCGGCAGCCTGCTGGGATCGGGGGACGAAGCGAGTCTGCAGGTGATCGACGCGCAGTACGGCGGCCTCCTGGCCGACACCGCGAGCGTCCTGGTGGTGTGCCGCCAGTGGAGCAGGAACGGCACCGGAGCCGTCATCAACGGCGGCACCACGGTGGACGTACGGCTGAGCCGGACGGGCTCCGGCTGGAGCGTCACCGCGCTGCACCCGGCGGTCGCGGAGCCTGCCGCCACGTCACCGAGCGCGGCGACGCGCGCGGTGCTGGCCCGCTCGACCATCGAACTGCCGCCCGCGTCGGCCGCTGACATCCGCAGCGGCACCGTGCACGACAGCGTGCTCCAGGCGATGCTGCGGCTGGCCGACACCTACCGGATGTCGGTGAGCGTGGTGCGGTCCGGCCATCCGCTGGACGTGTTCGGCACCAGCCGTCCCAGTGACCATCCGGTCGGCAGGGCCTTCGACGTCTGGCGCATCGACGGCCACCCGGTGGTCGACCCGGCCACCCCACGCGCACTGATCACCGCGTTCATGCGGGCCGCCGCGGCGGCGGGCTCGTACAACGTCGGCGGGCCCGTGCTGCTGTCGGGAGGTGTGACGTCGAATCAGTTCTTCTCCGACGACACGCATCACGACCATGTGCACATCGGCTTCTCGTCATGACGTTTCACCGTCGTCCTGTGCGAAGTCGTCGCCCTCGTCCGCCTGCGCGTTGGCCCGCTTCGTGACGACGGCGGCGGCCATCAGCACACTGCCGACGAAGGCCACCGCGACCACCCACGGCCGGTCGAAACGGTGGCCGGTGGCGTGGTCCAGGGCGTAACGGCCCGCCCCCGCGATACCTACCGTGGCGGCGGTGAACCCGAGGAACGCGGGGTATTCGAACCCGCCGCCCTGGGCGAAGAATCCGGCCGGCGCGTGGACCGCCACGGCACCCGCCATGGCACCCGCCGCTGCCGCCCCGGCGGCGGGGGTGCCCAGGCCCAGTGCGAGCAGCGCTCCACCGCCCGCCTCACCGAGACCGGCGGCGAGCGCGCTCTCCCGGCCGGGCGTGAACCCCATGTGCTCCATCGCGGCCGCGGTCCCGTCCAGGCCCCCTCCGCCGAACCAGCCGAACAGCTTCTGCGTCCCGTGGGCCATCAGCACCGCCCCGGTGCCGACCCGGAGGGTGAGCAGACCGAGGTCCCGTCGGTTGATGCACGTCATCGCTGTCTCCAGGTGGGTGGCTGCGCTCGAACGGCTACGGACATACGTCTCCACTGTCCGTGTCACGAGCCGTGTCCGCCCACGGCCATGGGCCATCCGGGCTCCGTCATGCGCTGGGCTTGGCGCGGACGTGCATGCGCTCCCCCTGCCTCCCGAAGAGGCTGAGGATCTCCACGGGCCGCCCGTCCGCGCTGCCGAACCAGTGGGGCAGCCGGGTGTCCCACTCGGCGACCTCGCCGGGGCCGAGGACCAGATCGTGCTCGGCGAGGACGAGCCGTAGCCGGCCGTCCAGCACATACAGCCACTCATAGCCCTCGTGCGTACGGAGAACCGGCTCGGCACCCCGGTCGGGGATGACCATCTTGTACGCCTGAAGGCGGCCCGGACTCCGGGACAGGGCTACGGACGTACCGCCGTTGGGCAAGGCACGGGGGGTCAACCGCACCCGGGGATCACCCACTTCGGGAGCGCCGACCAGCTCGTCCAGAGCCACGTGGTAGGCGCCGGCGAGCGGCAGCAGCAGTTCCAGGCTGGGGCGGCGCTGTCCGGACTCCAGCCGGGAAAGGGTGCTCTTGGAGATGCCGGTCGCCTCGGCGAGCGCGGCCAGGGTCAGGCCGTGCTCGGCGCGCAGCCGTCTGAGCCGGGGTGCGACCTCGTCGAGGACCGCTTGGTGGGGCGGCGGGGTGTCCATGCGGGCATTCCATCCCGCTGTCCCGGAATTGGCAACAAGAGTTGCCGCTGCGTTCCCGGCAGGTGCACGCTCCTCGCCATGAACCCACACAGCGCCTCCGGCCACACACACGCCCACGCCCACGGGCACCACCACACCGACATCGACTGGGAGGTCATGGCCGCCCAGCTGGAGACCAGCGGCGAGTTGCAGCTCCCGGTCCTCCGGCGGATCGCGGCCGTTCTGAGCGAGCGGCTCGGGCCGGAGAAGGAGGTCCGGCGCGTCCTCGACATCGGCAGCGGACCGGGCGTGATGACCTGTGTGCTCGCCGAGACCTTCGCGAACGCCGAGGTGGTCGCCGTGGACGGCACACCCGGGCTGCTGGACCGTGCCCTGGCCCGTGCCGGGCGGCTCGGCCTCGGCGGCCGGGTGGCCGTCCGGCACGCGGAGCTTCCCGAAGGTCTGGACGGTGGTGACGAGCACGGGGAGGGCGGACTCGGCACCGCGGACGTGATCTGGAGCAGCAAGGCCGTGCACCACCTCGGCGATCAGCAGGGCGCGCTGGACGCGCTTGCCGGGCTGCTGCGGCCCGGCGGGCTGCTCGCCGTGGCGGAGGGCGGCCTGCCGGCGCGTTTCCTCCCGCGCGACATCGGCATCGGCCGGCCGGGTCTCCAGGCCCGGCTCGACGCCGCCCAGGAGCAGTGGTTCGAGACGATGCGGGCCGAGTTGCCCGGCAGCATCTCCGTGGCCGAGGACTGGCCCGCGATGCTCGGCCGCGCCGGGCTCGTCCGCACCGGCGGTTTCACGTCGCTGCTCGACCTGCCGGCACCTCTCGGCGAGGCGGCCCGCACCTTCCTGCACACGCATCTGAACCGGCTGCGGGAATCGATGAGTGACCACCTGGACGCGGACGACCGCTCGACGCTCGACGTGCTGATCGATCCCCAGGCACCGGAAGGCATCCTGCGCCGGCCGGACGCCTTCCTGCTCTCCGCCACCACGGTCTTCACGGGCGTGCGCCCTGCTGCCTGACCTTGCCGGGCCTACCGAGTGCGCGAGTTCGCGAGTTCACGAGTCACCAGGAGACGGAGTTCACCGTGAAAATCATCAGTGCGGGACCAGACGCGACAGCGGCCGGGCATACGGTGCCGACGCCTTCGGTCAGGTGGGCGCTCGCCGGGCTCTCGCTGTCCATGTTGCTGTCCTCGCTCGGCACCAGCGTCGCCAATGTCGCCCTGCCGACACTGGCGCAGGCATTCACCGCCTCGTTCCAGCAGGTCCAGTGGATCGTCCTCGCGTATCTGCTGGCCATCACCACCGTGATCGTCAGCGTCGGACGGCTCGGTGACCTCATCGGCCGCCGACGGCTGCTGCTGGGCGGAATCCTCCTGTTCACGGCGGCCTCGGTGCTGTGCGGTCTCGCGCCCACGCTCTGGTCGCTGATCGCCGCCCGGGCGGCGCAGGGGCTCGGAGCGGCCATCATGATGGCGCTCACCATGGCGTTCGTCGGTGAGACGGTGCCGAAAGCACGAACCGGCAGCGCCATGGGGCTGCTCGGAACGATGTCCGCGGTCGGCACCGCCCTCGGTCCGTCGCTGGGCGGCGCTCTGATCGCGGGACCCGGCTGGCGGGCGATCTTCCTTGTCAACGCACCGCTGGGCATCCTGGCTCTCCTCCTCGCGCACCGTCATCTGCCCGTCGACCGGCAGAGACCCAGGACCGACCGGGCGGCCTTCGACCGGGTGGGAACGCTGCTGCTCGCGCTGACCCTCGCGGCCTATGCGCTCGCCATGACCATGGGGCGCGGAAGTTTCGGTTCGCTCAACGTGGCTCTGCTGGTGGCTGCCGCCATCGGTGTCGGTCTCTTCGTCCGCGCGGAGACCACGGCGGCATCACCTCTGATCCGCTTGGCGATGTTCCGCGATCCCGCGCTGAGCGCGAGCCTCGCCATGAGTACGCTCGTCTCGACGGTCATGATGGCCACGCTGGTGGTCGGGCCGTTCTATCTCGCCCGTGCGCTCGGGCTCCATGAGGCACTGGTCGGACTGGTGCTGTCCGTCGGTCCGCTGGTCGCCGCGCTCACCGGAGTACCCGCCGGCCGGATCGCGGACCGTTTCGGCGCCCACCGTATGACCGTCCTCGGACTCGTCGCCATGACGGCCGGCTCGTTGATCCTGTCCCTCACACCGGCGGGCCTCGGCATCGCCGGCTACCTCGTCCCCATCGTCGTCATCACCGCCGGCTACGCGGTGTTCCAGACGGCCAACAACACCGCCGTCATGACAGATGTCCCGCCGGACCGGCGGGGCGTCATCTCCGGCATGCTCAATCTCTCGCGCAATCTCGGTCTCATCACCGGCGCCTCCGTCATGGGCGCCGTGTTCGCCCTCGCGGCGGCGACGAACGACATCACCACAGCGGCCCCCGACGCCGTTGCCACCGGTATGCGGATCACGTTCGCGGTGGCGGCGGCCCTGATCGCCGGCGCACTCGTCATCGCAGTGGGAGGCCGCGCGCTCACCCGGCGGATCTCCCCCGCGGAGGACCCGGTCAGATGATCGCCGCACCGCGGCCCACGAGCAGGGCCACGTCCAGCGCCGCCACCACGACGGCCGCGGCGAAGGCCGCCCGCTCCCACTGACGGCCCACCACCGATCCGGCAACGGCGACGAGTACGGCGGCGAGAAGTGCCGCCGCGCTCCGAGCGCCGGGTGGACCGGGGGGTCCGAGGACCAGCAGCGCGGTCGCGGCCACCAACGGCAGCGGGAGCAACAGGCGGGTGGCGGAGGTGCCCAGTCGCTGCGGCCACCCCCGGACACCGGCCGCGAGGTCGTCGCGGATGTCCGGCAGTACATCGCCCAAGTGGGCGCCCACTCCCAACAGCGCTCCCGCGCAGACGAGCCACCAGGCCGGCCACGGGTGCCCCGGCAGGCTCAGCGCAACGAAGGCCGGCAGGCTCGCGAAGCCCGCCGCGTAGGGCAGCCAGGACCAGGCCGTCGACTTGAGGCGCAGGTCGTACGCCCAGGCTGCGGCGACCCCCGCCAGATGGACGGTCCCCGCGAGCGGACCGCAGGCGAGCGACAGCGGCACGCACAGGGCCAGGGCGCACCACGCGGCCGTCCACACGGTCCTGACGCCGACCGCGCCGGCCGCGATCGGCTTGTCGCGGCGGCCGGCGGCGATGTCACGGCGCGCGTCGAACGCGTCGTTGCACCAGCCCACCGACAACTGGCCGGTCAGGACGGCCGCGGCGATCAGCGCGGTGCTCACGGCGTTGTGGCCCGCGGCCCGGGCCAGGACGGTCAACAGCACCGTGACAGCCGCCGTCGGCCCGGGGTGGCAGGACCCCGCGAGGGCCCGCGCCCGGAACCACGTCGAGCCGGTGCCCCCTCCGCCCCGACGGGCGGAGGGGGCACCGGCGGTCGGCTGCTCGGGGGTGGCCATGGGGCGATCCTAGGCACCTCCGGCCGTGTCGCAGCGTGTCCTGGCGATCACCGGGTGTTGAATGCCTGTCCCGGGCGAAGTTCCCGAGCAGGCCCCGCCCCCACGTCGGGAGTCCCATGACCCGTATCGCAGCCGTTCACGGCGCCCTGGCGCCCCACCGTCACGAGCAGGCCGAGATCACGGACATAGTGGCGCGCACCTGTCTGCCAGCGAACTCCGACCGCCGGGTGCTGGACCGGCTCCATCAGGGATCCCAGGTCCGTTCGCGCCATATGACGCTGCCGCTCGACCGGTACGCGGAACTCGACGGCTTCGGCGCCGCCAACGACGCCTTCATCGCCGGGGCCACGACGCTGGGCTCCCAGGTGATCCGCGGGGCGCTGCGCACGGCGGGGCTCGTCCCCTCCGACGTCGATCTCCTGATGTTCACCTCGGTCACCGGGATCGCCACCCCGTCGATCGACGCACGGCTCGTCGGACGGCTCGGACTGCGCGAGGACGTCAAGCGCATGCCGCTGTTCGGCCTCGGCTGTGTCGGGGGAGCCGCCGGACTGGCCCGGGTGCACGACTACCTGCTCGGGCGGCCGGACCACGTGGCGGTGCTGCTGTCGGTCGAGCTCTGCTCGCTCACCTTCCAGCGCAACGACGACTCCATGGCCAACCTGGTGGCGACGGCCCTGTTCGGCGACGGCGCCGCCGCCGTCGTGGCCTGCGGCGCCGAGCGCGCCGCCGAGCCGTCCGCCGGGGCGCCCGTACCGTCGGGGCCGACGATCGTGGCGACCCGCAGCCGGCTGTACCCCGACACCGAACAGGTCATGGGCTGGAGCATCACCAACTCCGGTTTCAAGGTCGTGCTGGATCCCGCCGTCCCCGACGTGGTGCGCCGCCACCTCGCGGACGACGTCACGGGATTCCTGAGCGAGCACGGGCTGAAACCGAAGGACGTGACCACCTGGGTGTGCCACCCGGGTGGGCCCAGGGTTCTGGAGGCGGTCTCGGAGAGCCTCGAACTACGGGACGGGGCGCTGGACGTGACGTGGCGGCACCTGGCCGCCGTCGGGAACCTCTCCTCGTCGTCGGTCCTGCACGTACTGCGCGATACCTGGGCGGAGAGCCGCCCAGCGGCGGGCGCCCCGGGGCTGCTGTTGGCGATGGGGCCCGGTTTCTGCTGCGAACTGGTGCTGCTGCGCTGGTAGGTCGGAGGACTGCATGATCTGGTACGCACTGTTGGTGGCGGCGGTCGCCGCCGAGCGGATCGCCGAACTCGTCGTCGCCCGGCGCAACGAGCGGTGGAGCATGTCCCGCGGCGCGGTCGTGGCAGGACAGGGTCACTACCCGGCCATGGTCGCCCTGCACACCGCGCTCCTCGCGGGGTGCCTGATCGAGGCGGGGCTCGCCGACCGCCCCTTCGTACCCGCCCTGGGATGGCCGATGCTGGCCGTGGTGGTGGCGGCACAAGGCCTTCGGTGGTGGTGCATCAGCACCCTGGGGCCACGCTGGAACACCCGCGTGATCGTCATTCCCGGGATGCCGTTGGTGACCGGCGGGCCCTACCGGTGGCTCGGCCACCCCAACTACGTCGCCGTCGTCGCCGAAGGCCTGGCCCTTCCCCTGGCGCACACCGCCTGGGTCACCGCCGTCGCCTTCACCGTCCTGAACGCCGCGCTGCTCGCCGTGCGGGTCCGCTGCGAGAACGAGGCCCTGGCCGGGGCCGCCGGACCGCGGCCCGAACCGGCCGGAGTGCCGGGATCCGCCGGCCTGGACGCGACGGCGTGATCGACCTCCTGGTGGCCGGTGGAGGGCCCGCGGGGCTGGCCGCCGCCATGCACGCCGCTCTCGCCGGGATGCGCGCCGTCGTCGTGGAGCCCAGGACCGCTCCCGTGGACAAGGCCTGCGGGGAAGGCGTCATGCCGGGCGGTGTCGCCGCCTTGCGGGCGCTGGGCATCGACGTCGCCGGCCGCGAACTGCGCGGTATCCGCTACCTCGACGCCACCCGCCGGGCCGAGGCCGGTTTCCGTGACGGCACCGGGCTCGGGATCCGCCGCACCACCCTCCACGCGGCACTGCACCAACGCGCCCGGGATCTCGGGGTGGAGATGGTGACCGGCAAGGTGTCCGAGGTGCGCCAGTCGGCGGACCAGGTGGTCGCCGCGGGGATGACAGCACGGTGGCTGATCGCCGCCGATGGACTGCACTCCCCCGTGCGCCGCGGCCTGGGGTTGGCCCTTCCGGATCGCGCGGAGGGACGGTACGGGCTGCGCCGGCACTACCGGGTGGAACCGTGGACGGACTTCGTCGAGGTGCACTGGTCCTCGCACGGCGAGGCCTACGTGACGCCGGTCGCCGACGACCTGGTGGGCGTGGCCGTACTGAGCCGGAGCCGGCGCGGTTACGACGACCAGCTCGCCGCCTTTCCCGCGCTGTCCGCGCGGCTTCGGGACGCCGCCGCGACCGCGGTGCGCGGCGCCGGGCCGCTGCGCCAGCGGGTACGCCGCCGGGTCGCCGGCCGGGTTCTGCTCGTCGGCGATGCCGCGGGATACACCGATGCGCTCACCGGCGAGGGCATCGCACTGGGTCTGCAGAGCGCCGAGGCCGCGGTGCGGAGTCTGCTCGGCGGACGGCCGGAAGCGTACGAGGCGGCATGGACGCGGCTGACACGGCGCCACCGCCTCCTGACCGGTGCGCTGCTGACGGCCGGCCGCCACCCGCGCACCGCGCGCCTCGTCGTCCCGGCCGCCTCCCGCCTGCCCGCCGTCTTCTCCGCCGCGGTGCACGTGCTGCGGTAGGTCGCTTCGTCGAAGTCCCGTCCGAACGCCCCTGGCTCACAGCTCCAGAGTGATCGTCCGGATCCCGGCCGCGGGTTCCGCGGACTGCACCAGCCGGGCGAACGCGCCGAGCAGCCGCAGCAGTTCCGCGCCGTAGCCCAGGAGGCCGTCGGTCTGGCTCAACCCGTCGACCAGCAGGACGCTCTCGCGCACGCCGTCCGCACCCACGGAGGACCTGAGGACGCACTCCCAGAACCACATCTTGTCCGCGCTGGTCAGCACCACTGTTTCCACATCCGCGACACCCGTGTGGGCGTACCGCAGATACGGCAGCCGGTTCCCGTCCCGGGTGAGGAACGCCGGCCGGCGCATCGAGTAGACCCTGTTGTTCCGGCGGGAGGCCGCCCGCATCCCGTGGGTCCAGGTGCGTTCTCTGACCACCAGCCAGGTCTGGGCCGCTGCCAGGCAGTCCATCAGCGAATCCCCGTGACCGCGGACGCAGAGCGCGACCGGAAGCGAGGTTCCTGGTCGCAGTGGGACCACGCCGAGGGGCAGGTCCGGATTCCAGGTGGGCCGGAACACGGCCTGGCGATCGGGATCGGAGCGGTCGACGCCGCAGTCCTCCAGATACCCGACGAGGGTCTGCACCGTCCGCGGGCACACGACGCGGCCGCGGTCCGCGATGCGCCACAACAGACAGACCGTGGCGCGGAAGGTGCGCCGGCGGCCCAGCTCCGACTCCTGCGGGAGTTCGATGACGAGTTCGTCGCTGTCCATGCCGGGCAGGCCGCCGACCAGGCGCAGCCGCGCGGCCGGTCCCGGACGGCCGCCGTCCAGGTCCACCGCGCAGAGGCCCTGGTCCGTGCCCGGCCCGGATTCGACCGGCAGCCCGCACGCGTGCAGCAGCGTCACGAGCGGTTCCCGCTCCGTCGCCGGGACGGGGATGCGGACTCCGTCCCGGAACGCGCTCGGCAGCGGCATCACGTAGTCGTCGGCGAACGGTGAGGCGTCGTGGAAGAGCGTCGGCGCCCGCAGCGCCTGCGACTCGACCAGGCCGTCGAGCCGGGGCGGCCCGTCGGTGAGGCGCAGCGGCGGGCCGTCGGAAAGGGTCTGCGCGTGCGCGGAGCGGACCCAGGCGAACAGGTCTGCGTTGACCAGGGCATCCTCCCTGGTCCGGCAGGACGGCACGGCGAGCCGCACGCCGGCCGCCTCCGGAGTGGCCTGGAGCGACCAGTCGCCGGTGAACCCGCCGACCGGGTCGACCGCGCCCAGCACGAACCTGCAGCCGCCCTCGACCCCGCCCTCGACACGGAGCAGGGACCGCAGGCTCTTGCCCGCCACCTCGCCCGTGTTGACCTTGCCGCCCGCCGCGGCCCAGGTGGAGGTGGCGTCCTCGACGTCGATCTGGGTCAGCGTGTGGAGCGCCGCCAGGGTGAGCAGATCGGCCCGGTCGACAGCGGGCCAGTCGGACGGCAGCTTCAGCCAGTTGCCCGTTGGTGCGAGGTCGGCTTCGATGAGTCGCTTGGTGGCCCGCGCGGCGAAGATCCCCATGTCCTCGCCTACCAGTCCTGTGACGGCGACGGCCGGTCGTCCGAGGGCGGATCCGTGGGACGTGGGGCCACGGGCGCCTGTCCTGCGGGGCGGCCCCCGCCCTCCGTCTGCACCGAACGGCCCAGCGCGCTGCCCATCAGATAGAGCAGTGCGGCGACGGGAACCACGAAGACCGCGACCGGGAACGTAAAGGTCCCGGACGTCTGCTGCGCGACGTAGATGCCGTAGCCGAGGAAGAACGCCCCTCCGGCAAAGGACCAGAACCGGTCCGTCATCGATGAGCCCGGTATGAACAACGCGCTGAGGATCAGTAGGACCCCCGAGAGAACCGAGAAAACCTCGTAGGCCCCCCACTGCATGACACGCCCCCTCCCGAGCCCCCCTGGCGCGAACCGCTGTCAGCGAGGCCGGCTGGAGGGCTTGGGGCCAGCGTAGGGTTCAGCGCCGAATGATGTACCACCAATCGGTAAAACCATGGCCAATACGGAGTTAGCGCCCGTCAGCGGGACATCGCGTCCCTGCCCCGGCATCGAACGGCGGGCGCACGGGGGTCCGGGTGGACCCGTGTGAGAGACGGCACGCTTGCCCGGATGCCCGCTCGGACCGGGTCCCGGATGTCTAGGGTGTGGATCATGAGTACACACTTTGACGTCGTGGTCCTCGGCGCCGGCCCGGGCGGATACACCGCCGCCGTCCGCGCGACCCAGCTCGGACTGCGCGCGGCGGTCATCGAGGAGAAGTACTGGGGCGGGGTGTGCCTGAACGTCGGTTGTATCCCGTCGAAGGCGCTGCTGCGCAACGCCGAACTGGCGCACATCTTCACCCATGAGGCGAAGACCTTCGGCATCAAGGTCGAGGGCAAGGTCAGCTTCGACTACCGGGAGGCGTACCTGCGCAGCCGGAAGGTCGCCGACGGCCGCGTCGCGGGCGTGCACTATCTGATGAAGAAGAACGGCATCACCGAGTACGACGGGCGGGGCACCTTCGTCGACGACCACACGCTGCAGGTGGCGCTGCGGGCGGGTGGGACCGAGACGGTGACGTTCGATCACTGCGTCGTCGCGGCCGGGGCCACGACGCGACTGCTGCCGGGCACCTCGCTGAGCGACCGGGTCGTGACCTACGAGGAGCAGATCCTCACCGACACGCTGCCGGAGAGCATCGTCATCGCCGGGGCCGGCGCGATCGGCGTCGAGTTCGCGTATGTGCTGCACAACTACGGGGTGAAGGTCACGATCGTCGAGTTCCTCGACCGGGTCGTGCCGCTGGAGGACGCCGAGATCTCCGCCGAGCTCGCCAAGCGCTACCGGCGGCTGGGCATCGAGATCCTGACGTCCACCCGTGTCGAGTCCATCGACGACAGCGACCCGGCGGCCAAGGTGCGGGTCACCGTCACCCGCGACGGGCAGCAGCAGATCCTGGAGGCCGACAAGGTCCTGCAGGCGATCGGCTTCGCGCCGCGCGTCACCGGCTACGGCCTGGAGGCCACCGGTGTACGGCTGACCGAGCGCGGCGCGATCGACGTGGACGCCCGCGGCCGCACGAACGTGCCGCACATCTTCGCGATCGGCGACGTCACCGCGAAGCTGATGCTGGCGCACGCGGCGGAGTCGATGGCGGTGATCGCGGTCGAGACCATCGCCGGCGCCGAGACCATGGAACTCGACTTCACCATGATTCCGCGGGCCACCTACTGCCAGCCGCAGATCGCCAGCTTCGGCTGGACCGAGGCCCAGGCCCGGGAGAAGGGCTTCGACGTCAACGTGGTGAAGTTCCCCTTCACCGCGAACGGCAAGGCCCACGGTCTCGGCGACCCGGTCGGCTTCGTGAAGGTGATCAGCGACCGGACGCACGGCGAGCTGCTCGGCGCGCACCTGATCGGTCCCGAAGTCACCGAGCTGCTGCCGGAGCTGACCTTGGCGCAGCAGTGGGATCTCACGGTCCACGAGGTGGCGCGCAACGTGCACGCCCACCCGACGCTGGGCGAGGCGGTCAAGGAGGCCATCCACGGCCTGGCAGGGCACATGATCAACTTCTGATCGCGGCGGTCGCGGAGGGTCCGGCGGGGCGGGCCGGGCTTCCGCGACACCCGGTCAGCTGCGGCCGAACGGCGTAGCGCGGCTCCACTCCGCGCGCTTCGCCGCCGGGTGGCGCACGATGAGATCGTGATGACGGTACTGCTCATGGAGCACGACAGCGACACGTCCAGCGACATGCGCTCTGCGATCCACGCCAACCGGCACTTCCGCGTCATCGCGCACGGGACGGACGACGCCACCGTGCTGGCGCTGGCACGGACCCTGCTGACCGACGTCGTGATCATCGACGCCCGGCTCGACGGCATCGACCCGCTCGCCCTGTGCCAGGAGCTCCGCGCCCTGAGCCCGCCACCGGCGGTCGTGATCGTCGCCGCCCATCTCACCGGCGCCGAACCCGCCCACCACCTTGCCGCGAAGGGTTCCGTCCATCTGCTGCGCGGCTCCGAGCCGTCCGACGTCGTGAACGCCCTGCGGGCGATCGGCGTCCGCCGGAGCAACTGCGATCCCGACGCTCTGTAGACCCCGGCAACCACTTGCCGCGGGCGTCACGGGGCGATGAGGATGGGGCCATGCCCACTTTCACCGCCCCCGACGGGACAGAGCTCGCCTATCACGTCGTGGGGGAGGGCGAACCGCTGCTCTGTCTGCCGGGTGGACCGATGCGTGCGTCCGCGTACCTCGGTGATCTCGGCGGACTGTCGAAGCTGCGCCGGCTGATCATGCTCGACGCGCGCGGCACCGGCGACTCCGCTGTCCCTGCCGATCCGGCCACCTACCGCTGCGACCGGCAGGTCGTCGATGTCGAGGCCTTCCGCGACCATCTCGGCCTGGAACGCGTCGACCTTCTCGCGCACTCGGCAGCCGGCGACCTGGCCATCCTCTATGCCGCCCGGCACCCGCGGCGCGTCCGTAGCCTCACTCTGATCACCGCCCGTGCTCGCGCCCTCGGCGTCGACTTCACGGAAGAGCACCGCCGGGAAGCCGCCGCCCTGCGCAGCGCCGAGCCGTGGTTCCCGGCCGCGCACGAGGCCTACGAACGGGTCTGGGCCGGGTCCGCGACCGACGCCGACTGGGACGCCGTCAGCCCGTTCTTCTACGGCCGTTGGGACACCGCCGCTCAGGTGCACGCCGCAGCCGAGGTGGAGCAGAGCAATGACGACGCCGCGGACCGTTACGCCTCCGCCGGCGCCTTCGACCCTGCCGCGACCCGCGCCGCCATCGCCGCGTCGGACGCGAGGGTCCTTCTCCTCGCAGGCGAACGGGACAGCGGTCCGCTCCCCCGTGTCGCCGCGGACATCGCGGAGTTGTTCCCCCGGGCCGAAGTGGCCGTCCAACCGGCCGCCGGCCACTTCCCCTGGCTGGACGACCCGCAGCGCTTCACTTCGACCGTCGAAACGTTCCTGGCCCAGGGGTGTGTCGCGCCGACCCGCTGAACACGATCGGGGGGCCGTCGGCGCCGGTGACCGTGTATGCGACGGTCCCGGCGGACCGTTCGATCGTCTTCACGCCGGCCGGTGCGACGTAGCGACCGCGCCGGGTTCCATGATCACGCGGCCGCCGTTGCTCCCCGGACAGTGCCAGGCGGCACACTCCGTACCGCCGCTGACGAAGCGGACCTTCTCCCACTCCGCGGACATCTCCATCGGCGAACGCCTTCGCGATCCGCTGTTCCCGCAGTTGGACGATCGCCTGGACGAGCAGGTCGTCGGCTCCGTCGAAGTGGTGGAGCAGCACCTTGTGGGTGGCCCCGGCCGCTCGCGCGGCACGGCGCAGCGAGAAGTCCACGAGTCCGTTGACCGCGAGGTCCTCGGTGACGCTGTCGAGCAGTTCCTGGCGTCTGGCCTCGCCGCGCGGCGAGCCCGCCGATCGCCGGTAGCCCGTTCGTTCCGGTGAGCCGTCGTCAGCAGTGGCGTTCACAGCGACAGTTTCCACGATCTCCGGCGGCCGCAGCGGTCCGCGGCACCGGCCGCCGGGCACGGCGGCAGCTTCCGATTACGCAGTGGACGCGCGCCGCCGACCCCAAGTCACAGCTGGGTGATCGGCGAGAAGTTACCAATAAGTATGGCGTGACTTCACAAGCTGGTAACAGTAGAACTTGTTCCCATTCGACCGAGAGTGAGGAACGTCACATGAGCGACTCTACCATGCGCGGTAACGGTTCTGGGGGCGTTTCACGCCGTCGGTTCATCGCAGGAACAGGTTCTATTCTGGGAGCCGTGACGCTCTCCGCGCGCGTCACCGCAGCCCAGGCAGCTGCCGCCCCCGCGGCTGCCGTGATCGACAACGGCGCCCACGTTCCGGTTCTGGTGATCGGGACCGGCTACGGCGGCTCCGTAGCCGCCCTACGTCTCGCGCAGGCGGGCGTCAACGTACAGATGGTCGAGATGGGCATGGCCTGGGACACGCCAGGCTCGGACGGCAAGATCTTCTGCAACACGACCTCGCCGGACAACCGCTCCTACTGGCTGCGCACCAAGACCAAACAGCCCCTCAGCAACTTCTTCGGCATTCCGATCGACAAGAGCATCCCCCGCTACACCGGGATCCTGGACGCCGAGGACTTCAGCGGCATCACCGTCTACCAGGGCCGCGGCGTCGGCGGCGGTTCGCTGGTCAACGGCGGTATGGCCGTCACCCCGAAGCGCGAGAACTTCGGCGCCATCCTCCCGTCCGTGAACGCCGACGAGATGTACAACACCTACTACCCGCGCGCCAACGCCGGGCTCGGCGTCGGCACCATCGACCCGGCCTGGTTCGACACGACCGACTGCTACCAGTACGCCCGGGTCGGCCGCAAGCAGGCCCAGCGCTCCGGCTTCCCGTTCGTCTTCGTGCCGGACGTATACGACTGGGACTACATGAAGCAGGAGGCGGCGGGCACCGCGACCAAGTCGGCGCTGGTGGGCGAGATCCTGTACGGCAACAACTACGGCAAGAAGTCGCTCCAGAAGACGTACATCGCACAGATCAAGGCGACCGGCAAGGTCACCATCTCGCCACTGCACAAGGTCACCTCGGTCTCCCCGGCCTCCGGCGGCGGCTACACGGTCCTCATCGACCAGATCAACACCAACGGCGACACCACCGTCACCAAGACCGTGACAGCGGACAAGGTGTTCTTCGCGGCGGGCAGCGTCGGCACCAGCAAGCTGCTGACCAAGCTGAAGGCCACCGGCGCACTGCCCAACCTCAACAGCGAGATCGGCAAGGGCTGGGGCGACAACGGCAACGTGATGTGCGGCCGAGCCAACCACATCTGGGACCCGACCGGCTCGCTCCAGGCGACCATCCCCTGCGGAGGCATCGACAACTGGGCCGCCGGCGGCGCGTTCGCCGAGGTCGCGCCGCTGCCCACCGGGATCGAGACGTTCGCGTCGTTCTATCTGTCGATCACCAAGAACCCGAACCGCGGCACGTTCACCTGGAACGCCGGCGCCAACCGGGTCGACCTGGACTGGCAGACCGCCTGGAAGCAGCCGTCCATCGACATGGCCAAGACGATCTTCGACAAGATCAACGCGAAAGAGGGGACGATCTACCGGACCGACCTGTTCGGCGTCTACAAGATCTGGAACGACACCCTCACGTACCACCCGCTCGGCGGCGCGGTGCTGAACAAGGCCACCGACAACTACGGCCGGCTGTACGGCTACTCCGGCCTGTACGTCATCGACGGCGCGCTGATCCCCGGCAACACCAGCGTCAACCCGTTCGTCACCATCACGGCACTCGCCGAACGCAATATCGAGAAGATCATCGCCACCGACCTGTAGGTCCAGTGGCGACAGCCTGATGCGCCGGCCTGATGCGACCGGCCGGCGCGACGGCCAACTGCGGCGGCCGACCTCGTAGGAGACGACGGAAGGTGCCTCCTACGGGGGGAGCCCGAACCCGGGGCCCGGCCGGTCGTACCGGGCGGCCCCGGAACACCTCAACCCGTGGGCAGCACGCACACCGCGTCGAGGCCCAGTACGTGGTTGAGCCGGCCGAACGCCAGCCAGGAGCCGATGCTCATGCTCAGCTCCACGATCTCGACCTGGGTGTAGTGCGCGGTCATCCGGTCCCAGAACTCGTCGTCGAGGCCGTGGTGGTCCAGGGCGTAGCGCTCGGCGTACTCGGCGGCGAGGCGGGTGCGGTCGTCGAACGCGTCGGTGGTGCGCCATTCGGTGACCGCGTCGGGGAACTCCTCCTCGACCTTCTCGCCGTCCCGGTCGGTGCGCCAGTCGAGGCAGAACAGGCACCCGTTGATCTGCGCGATCCGCAGCCTGGCGGCCTCGAACTCGCGCAGTCCCAGGGTCGTGTGGGCGTACACCGACAGCGAGAAGTTCGCGGCGGCCATCCCGATGCCGGGGACCATGTCGCCCCACACGTACCCGATCGGCTCCTGGCCCTCGGGGATGTCGATGTTCATCGTTGCTTCCTTCCGAGTTTGCCGACTGCGGGACGCAGCGGGACGTCGAGTGCGTCGTAGAGTCCGGGCTCCGCGTCCACGAGCCAGTCGATGGCGCCCACCAGCCGGCCGACCGCGGTGGCGTTCCCGCCCGCGGACCGGTTCTCGCCCTCGTCACTTGCCTCGATGGTGACCTCGATACGCGGCCGGCCCTCGATGATCACCCGGTGTGCGCCGGTGCCGTCGGGCGGCGTCGGCCAGTCCGGTGCGCAGGACGGGTGGATACGGGTGACGTGCTCGATGACGATGCGGGCCTCGCCCTCGACGATGCCCTGTACCTCGAACCGCACCGCGCCCTGGGTGCCGGCTTCGAACTCGCCCATCGTCCTGGTGGTCACGGTGGTCTCGAGCGGCCGCCGGGCCATCGTCTCGCGGATCTCGTCGAGTTCGACGCCGAGCGCCCGGGCCATCATCCGTATCTGACCGCCCCACACCATGGTGGGGATCGTCTCCATCAGCATCAGCGGCTCGTAGTCCATCGGCTGGCCCATGCCGACGAGGTACCGGACGGATTCCGGCTGCTCGTAGGTGGAGTAGTCGAAGATCTCCTGACAGCGGATCACATCGACGGTGGTGCCGAGTCCACTGATCAACAGGGGCAGTACGTCGTTGCCCCAGCCCGGGTCGACCCCGGAGGCGAACAGCGAGCCGCCGCCCTCCGCGATGGCGGCCAGCACCGGTTCGCGGAACTCCGCCGGGGCGTTGCGGTGGTCGTAGAGCGGGTACAGCGCTGGGCTGACGACCACGGCCCCGGCCCGGAGCGCCCTGACGATGTCGGCGAGTGCCTCGTCGGGACGGATGTCACCGGATGCCGCGTACACCACTGCTCGGGGACCGGCGGCCAGCACCGCGTCGATGTCATCGGTCGCCGCGACACCCAACGGGTAGTCGAGCCCGCTGAGATCGCCCGCGTCACGGCCGACCTTCTCGGGGTTGTGGACAAGCACGTTCACGAGTTTCAGCGCCGGGTGAGCCTCGACGGCACGGACGGCAGCGCGCCCGACATTTCCGGTGCCCCAGACAACCGTGGAAATCATGCGGCGGAGGGTAGCAAGGGCCATCAACAGTTCATAGGGTCACGCGATCCCGGCCGTGATCAGTACTCCTGCGGCGGCGGCCTGCGGTGCGCGCCCTCCGGGGTGAAGGTGAACGTGTCGGAAAACGGGCCGTCGCCACCGTCGGCGCGGCGCACCGCCATCACGACGGGCTGGCCGTACATCGGCGCACCCCCCGGCGGGTTTCCCGGCCGGGTCCCGTTCCAGAGGTGGAAGAAGACCATCGGATCCCCGGGGCGCTCGGTGGCGTAGCCCAGCGTCTTCGGGAACTGCGGATTCGTACCGCCGATGAGCAGCGAGGGCGGCCCGAACGACTCGACCACATCGGTGAACCACTTGTTCTCCGAGCACCAGCCGGGCACCTCGCCGAGCAGCGCCTGGTACTCCTCGGGCGTGAGCGCCCGGTCCAGCTCCAGCCAGCCGTTGCGATGGGCGAACTCGGCGTAGACGGAGGCCGCGGCCTTCTGGTCGCGGTGGTCCGGCAGCATAAGGGCGAATCCGCCGATGACACCGGTTGCCTGGAACGCCCCACTCGCCCGCAGCGCCTCGTTCTCATCCCCCCAGGCCTGTTCGCGGTTGTCCACGAAGGCCAGGTGATCGATGAGGGTCCGCAGGGCGATCTCCCCGCCGAACATCTCCGGCCGGGGCAGGGCGGCGTTCAGCCGTCCGACCAGGTACGCGCGGATCTCTTCCCCGGAGCGCGGGGCCGTGATCGTGGCACCGGTGGTGGCATCGGTTGGCTTCATGTCCGAAGTTTCCCAGATGAACGGGGTGCGTGATCACGGCGACGTGCCCGGGGGTCGGACAGGCATGGGCCGTCAGCCGTCGTCCCCGGTGGGGGCGAGCCGGTTCACGACGCGTTCTCCGATACCGGCGAACGCGTCGATCTGCTCGGGGTCCAGCAGATCGATGAAGTGTCTGCGCACGGACTCCACATGCAACGGCGCGGCCTGGTCGAGCGTCAGCAAGCCGTCCTCGGTCAGCGCGACGATCGCGCCGCGGCCGTCGGTGTCGCATTCCTCGCGCACCACCAGACCCCGCTTCTCCATCCGCGCCAGATGGTGCGAGAGACGGCTGCGCGACCAGAGCATGTGGTCGGCGAGGTCGCTGATCCGCCGCCGGTGGCGGGGGCCGGCGCCGAGGGAGGACAGCACGTCGTAGTCGGGCTCCGAGAGGCCGCTGTCCTGCCCGAGATCACGAGCGAGCTGGGCGTTGAGCAGCAGGAACATCCTTCGGTACGCCTGCCATGCCCGTTGTTCACGGTCGGTCAGCCAGCGGGGTTCCTCGGTCATCGCCCCAGCCTACCGGGCCATGGTTGACGTGTCATCTACTTGCCTCTAGCGTTATGCGTGACACGTCAACTACTTGGGAGGCACCGTGACCCGGCTGCACATCATCTCCGCCAGTACCCGACCCACCTCCTCGGGCCGCGCCCTCGCCCGCTGGGTCACCGAACTCGCCACCGCCCAGGGCCCGTTCGACTCCACCCTGATCGACCTGGGCGAGGTCGCCCTGCCGTTCCTGGACGAACCCGGCCTGCCGTCCGACGGTCACTACGTGCACCAGCACACCAAGGACTGGAGCGCGGTGATCGGCGCCGCCGAGTGCTTCGTCTTCGTCTTGCCGATGTACAACGGCGGCTTCACCGCCCCCCTCAAGAACGCCATCGACTCCCTCTACCAGGAGTGGCAGGGCAAACCGGTGGGACTCATCAGCTACAGCACTGGAGCGTCGGGCGGCGCCCCGGCCGTCGAGATGATCCGGCCGGTCCTCTCACGTGTGGGCCTCCGCCCCGCCGCGCACACGCTCTCGATCCCGGCCATCGAGGACCACCTCGACGAAGCGGGCCACTTCCGGGCCGCTCCCGGCCTCACGGGCGAGGCGCGGGCGGTCCTGGCCGGGGTGGCGCGGCTGGTCGGCCCGCAGAAACGGGAACACGCGGTGGCCTGAGCCGCTCCCATCACGGACCACTGACTACTGGAGCGACTCCAGGATGGTGGCGTTGGCGAGTCCGCCGGCCTCGCACATCGTCTGCAGGGCGTACCGCGCGCCGCGCTGTCCCATGGCGTTGACGAGCGTGGTCATGAGTCGGGTGCCGCTGGCGCCGAGCGGGTGGCCGAGTGCGATGGCGCCACCGTTGACGTTCACCTTGGCGGGGTCGGCTCCGGTCTCCTGGAGCCAGGCCAGGACCACACTCGCGAAGGCCTCGTTGACCTCGAACAGATCGATGTCGTCCAGTCCGAGTCCGGCCCGGCGCAGCACTTCCTCTGTGGCGGGGACGACTCCGGTCAGCATCATGAGCGGGTCCGAGCCCGTGACGGCGAAACTGTGCAGCCGGGCCTTGGGCCGCAGCCCCAGCTTGGCGGCCGTTTCGCTGGACGTGATCAGGACGGCGGAGGCGCCGTCGTTGACCGGGCTGCTGTTTCCGGCCGTCACCGACCAGTTGATCTGCGGGTACCGCTCGGCGAAGGCGGGGTCGGCGAACGACGGGCGGAGGCCGGCGAGCACCTCCGGCGTGGTGCCGGGACGGACGGATTCGTCGGTGTCGACCACACCGGCATCCGTGGTCACGGGGGCGATTTCGGCGACGAAGCGACCGTCCGCGTGGGCGGCGGCCGCGCGGCGGTGGGACGTGGTGGCGAAGTCGTCCATCCGATCGCGGGTGATGGACCACTTGGCGGCGATCAGCTCGGCGCTGATGCCCTGCGGGACGAGCCCGTCGGGGTAGCGGGCCGCGATCCCCGGGCCGAACGGGTCGGCGCCCGCCGGGACGTTGGACCACATCGGCACCCGGCTCATCGACTCGACGCCACACGCCACGACCAGGTCGTAGGCCCCGGCGATGACTCCCTGGGCCGCGAAGTGGACGGCCTGCTGCGAGGAGCCGCACTGACGGTCCACCGTGGTCGCCGGCACGGAGTCCGGGAACCCGGCCGACAGCCAGGCGTAACGAGTGGTGTTCATGGCCTGCTCACCCACCTGGTCGACACAGCCGCCGACCACGTCGTCGACGAGCGCCGGATCCATGCCGGCCCGGTCGATGAGGGTGCGCAGGGTGTGGGCGAGCAGCTCGACCGGGTGCACGCCGGCGAGCGTGCCCGTCGGCCGGCCCTTTCCGATCGGGGTACGGACGGCTTCGACGATGACGGCGTCGCGCATGGCGGTCGCCTCCTCAACTCTCGAAAGCTCTCGCAGCTCTCGAACGCGATCAGTAAGTTGGAAAACTGGATTCACCATAGCGCCGTAGGTTGGATATGCAAACCCACCTGGTCTACGGTGGAGGTATGACCACATCGCGCCCCTGCTCGATCGCCGACGCGCTCGGCATGATCGGCGAGAAGTACTCCCTGCTGGTGCTGCGCGAGGTCTTCTTCGGCGTCCGGCGCTTCGATGCCATCGCGCGTAACACCGGAGCCCCGCGCGACATCCTCGCCGCCCGGCTGCGCCGCCTGGTGGAGGTGGGAGTCCTGGAGAAGAGCCTCTACAACGAGCGGCCGCCCCGGTTCGAGTACGTCGCGACCGCGGCCGGCCGCGACCTGCGCCCGGTGCTCCTCATGCTGATGCACTGGGGCGACCAGCATCTGACGGATCTGCCGCCGACCGTCTTCGAGCACTCCTGCGGCGCCGACCTCGATCCCGCCGTCGTCTGCCGCGACTGCGGCGAGGAGGTCCGCAGCACGGACCTCACTGCCCGGTTCCAGGTCCCGGGCTGGAGCACCGAGGGCGCAGCCTGATCCACACCCCGTACGGGCCGGCTTCCGCGACCGCGGGGGCTGGCCCGTGCACGTACTGTTCCGGCCAACGTGCGGCGGCGTCCGGGCGTGGTCCACTGCGCTGAGCGCCCGCTGGACTGGCGGGAGGCGAGCCCATCCGGATATTGGTCTAGTCCTATCTTGGTCCAGACCATTGACATGCTACCTGCTCAAGGGATCCCATACTCAAAGCCGCCCCGCACCAAGGGAATTGGCGGCCACCCCCCTCACAGCTTGGACAAGCATGAGAAGCATGCGCTCCCTCCGCGCGGTCCTCACCGCGACCGTCACCGCTGTGGCCGCCGTTGGCCTGGCCGCGCTCAGCGGCGGCACGGCTCAGGCGGCCACCCCCCTGCCGGCCCACGTCTTCGCCCCCTACTTCGAGGCATGGACCGGCGAGAGCCCCGCCGCCCTGGCCGCCCAGTCCGGTGCGAAGCACCTGACGATGGCGTTCATCCAGGCGGCGACCAAGGGCTCCTGCACGGTGTACTGGAACGGCGACAGCGGGATGCCGATCGCCGCCGCCAACTTCGGCGCCGACATCAAGACCATTCAGGGCAGGGGCGGGGACGTCATCCCCTCGTTCGGCGGCTACACCGCGGACAGCACCGGCACCGAGATCGCCGACAGCTGTACCGACGTCAACCAGATCGCCGCCGCGTACGAGAAGGTCATCACGACCTACGACATCTCGCGGCTCGACATGGACGTCGAGGTCGACTCGCTGGACAACACCGCGGGCATCGACCGGCGGAACAAGGCCATCAAGCTCGTCCAGGACTGGGCGGCGGCCAACGGCCGCAAGGTCGAGGTCTCCTACACGCTCCCGACGACCACCAGCGGCCTCGGCGCGACCGGGCTCGCGGTGCTGCAGAACGCCGTCGCCAACGGCGCGCGGGTCGACGTCGCGAACCTCATGACGTTCGACTACTACGACAACGCCACCCACAACATGGCGAACGACACCCAGACCGCCGCAACGGGCCTGTACAACCAGCTCGGGCAGCTCTATCCCGGTAAGACCTCCGCCCAGCGCTGGGCCATGGTCGGCATCACCGAGATGCCGGGCGTCGACGACTTCGGGCCGGCCGAGACCTTCACGGTGGCCAACGCCACCCAGGTCTACAATTGGGCGGTCTCCAAGGGCGTCAACACCCTCTCGTTCTGGGCACTGCAGCGTGACAACGGCGGCTGCCCGGGCGGCGCGGCCGCCGACAACTGCTCCGGTATCCAGCAGAACACCTGGGACTTCACCCACATCTTCGCGCCCTTCACCAGCGGAACCACGACCCCGACCAACGACTTCTCGGTGACGGCCACCCCCGCCTCCGGGTCCGTGGTCGCGGGCAGCTCGGCCACCAGCAGCGTGAAGACCGCGGTGACGGCGGGCCAGGCGCAGACGGTCGGCCTCACCGTCAGCGGAGCCCCCGCAGGCGTCACCGCCTCGCTGAGTCCCACCTCGGTGACGGCGGGCGGCTCCTCGACGCTCACCCTCGCCACGACCGCGGCGACCATATCGGGTTCCTACACCATCAGCGTCACCGGCTCGGGTACCTCCGGCAGCCACACGGCGACCTACACCCTGACCGTCACCGGCGGGACGGGCCACCAGTGCACCGCCGCCGCCTGGGCGAGCGGCGCCGTGTACACCAACGGCATGCAGGTCTCCCACAAGGGCCACACCTGGAAGGCCAAGTGGTGGACCACGGGCGAGGAGCCCGGCACCACCGGTGAGTGGGGCGTCTGGCAGGACCTCGGCGCCTGCTGACCCGACCCTGAGCCACCCACTCCCACGCGGTGCTGCCCGGCGGATGTCACATCCCGCCGGGCAGCACCGCGTCCGCGTCCCCGGAGCTCAACCCTTCCGGCCCCGAGGCCCGTTATCGGTTGACGCCCGGCGACGCGTGCGATTCTCTGTTCCGATGCCCAACCTCCGCATCGAGCAGGTCGACGGCGAGGCCGCCGTCAAGGACTGGCAGCACGTCCACAACCTGATCATCCCGACCGACCCCCTGTCCCTCGACGACGTGCGCGAACGCGTGCGGCGCAACCGGTTGGACGTCGCGTATCTCGGCGACGTTCTGGTGGGTTGCTCGACGGTGCGCCCGCCCACGGACGACACCTCGACGGCCACGTTGATCGCCCGGGTGCTGCCCGCTCACCGCGGGCAGGGGTTCGGCGGCGAGATCTATGCGGAGGGGCTGGCACAAGCGCGGAAGCTGGGCGCCGAGGTGATCGAGACGATCGTCCTGGCATCCAACACGGACGGGCTGCGGTTCGCGCTGGCGCACGGATTCGTCGAATTCGAGAGGTACGTGCTGCCGGGCGACACCATCGCCTACATCACGCTGCGGCTGGCCTGAGCAGGCGTCAATGCTTTCGGGCGCACGGCCCGGCTTCGGCGGAGTGGTCCGTTCCGGCCCGGGCAACCGGCTCCGTTCACGCCACCGAGCGCCGTCGACGGAGTCGGCCTACAACAGAGACATGAGGACAGACGAGCTTCCCGACGGATACGGCAACGTCAGCATCGAGGCGGCCGACGAAGCGACGGTCTCCGCGATCGAGGAACTGCTGCGCCTGCACTTCCGTGCGGGTCCCGCGGTGCGTTACAGCGAGTACCACGCCATCTCGGTCCCCCACCGCGCGGTGCACCACCTCACGCTGACGCTCGACACCCGGCTCTCCACGCAGCCGTGACCGGATCCCGGGTCATGCCGGGGCTTGCGCCGGCGCGGTGTGTGAACAGAATCAGCAGGTGCAGATCCTGTCGTTCCCCGAAGAGGCCACTCCGTCCGAGCTGCGGGTCCAGGTGCTGGAGATCCAGCACCAGGCATGGCCGCCCGGGAAGGGCCGGCCGGTCCCTGACGAGGCGCCGACCCATGATCCGGCGCTTCGTCCGCTGTCGATGCTCCTCGTGGAGGACGGCACGGTGTTGTCCGCGCTGGACATCCTGTCCAAGGAGATCGTCCACGCCGGGCGGCGCTATGCCGTGGGCGGGCTGAGCACCGTGGTGACGCGCCAGGACACACGTGGTCACGGATATGGCCGACAGCTGGTGGCCGCCGCCCGGGAGGCGATGCCCGCACGAGACCTGGACCTGGGGTTGTTCACCTGCGACCGGCCGCTCCAGACGTTCTACGAGAGCGCCGGCTGGCAGCTGCTTCCCGGGGCCGTGCTCATCGGGGGAACGCCGCAGACTCCCTTTCCGAGCGACCAGCCGGGCTTCGGCAAGGTCACCATGGCGGACTTCTTCTCCACCGCGGGACGCGAGGGGCGGGAGGCGTTCGCCCACGCCCGTATCGAGCTGTATCCGGGCGAGATCGACAAGCTCTGGTGACGATCCCCCGGATCGGCCGGAGGCACGCATGCGGGCTATGCGGCACATCAGGCGCACACTGGAACCATGCCCCTACCCGCAACGCACCAATGCCGTACCTGTTCCACCGACGCCACCGACGGAGCGACGCTGCACGAGGACCTCGTCGTGGGCGCTCCCCTGTCCATGGAAGCACTCGACGAGGCACAGCGCCTGGACCGGTTCGCCCGCAAGTACGCCCATGACGGCTGCCGGGTGACGGAAGTCCGCCAGGTCCCTTCCAGTAGCACCAGCGGCTACGCATGGTCCGTCCGCTTCCTCGATCAGGCCTGAGAAAGCCTCCGGCCCACCCCGGACCGGTCGACTCCGTACCCGGTCCATCCCGAACCCGGTCCTCCTCGTACCCGGTCCACCCCGTACCGGCCCGGCCTTCGCACGGTCCGGCCGGTGGCGCGGGTTTTCGACGTCATGACGGCTGCCGGGCCTGCCGGACACGGGCGTGAAGATGCATGTCATGCCAACCGTCGGCGTGCAGCGCCGCTCCGCGACGGGTTCCCTCCTCCTCGAAACCGGCCTTGACCGCCACCCGGCATGACGCCTGATTGGCGGTCGAGTGTTCCAGCTCGATGCGGTGGAACCCGCCCTCCCCCAGCGCCCAACGCGTCAGCGCCGTGACCGCGCGAGGGCACAATCCATGACCGCGTGCCGACGGCACCGTCCAGTAGGCGAGTTCGGCCTTGCCGTCCGCCAAGGACAGGGACTTCAGGGCCATACGGCCCAGCAGCGCGTCACTCGCGGCATCGACGATCGCCCAGTGCCCTTCCGTCTCGTCCCGCCAACCGCTCCGCCACCCTCTGATCCACTCCCGCGCCTCGTCCACGGAATCCGCTCTCCGCACATGCCAGCGCTGGATCGCCGGATCCTGGAACGCCTCCCGCACGGCCTCGGCGTCGGACAGCAGCCAGGGGCGGAGCGACGCATCGGCTCCGACCGGCAGAACAGGCTGGCCGGAGGCGGCGAGAGCACCGGTGGATATCGCGGGAGCGACCAGGAAGGGCATGGGCGGCATCCTTCCAGCGCCGTGCGCGGTGCACAGGACCCGGCGCCGAATCCACCGAAGGCGCAGCCACCGAATCGGCGGAGATCCCTCAGCAGGCCCTTGCGATCCGCCGCCCGGTCACGGCATCACGGCCGGCCCGCCCCCGGTACCCCGACCTCGATGCTCAGCACCTGACCGCTGCCGGGAGCCACCAGTTCTGACATGCCCCGCCACTCCGCCGCCACCACGAACAGCGTCGTCCCGTCCTGTCCGCCGAGCGCGCAGGCGAAGCCGCCGCGGTCCAGCTCGACGACCTGCAGCACCTCACCGCCTTCGGCGACGCGTACGCACCGCTTGTTGGGCACGTCGGCGTACCAGACCGCGCCCTCGGCGTCGGTGCAGATGCCGTCGGGGGTGCCCTCGCCGAGGTCGGCCCAGACGCGCCGGCCGGACAGCCCGCCGTCGGCGCCGATGGCGAAGGCCACCAGGCTGTGCCGGTACGAGTCCGCGACGATCAGGGTGGAGTTGTCGGGGGTCACCGCCATCCCGTTGGGGAACAGGATGTCGTCGGCCACCTGGCGCACCGATCCGTCCGCCGCCGCCAGATATACGAATCCGGGCCTGACCGCCTCGCCGGCCATCGGGTCGAAGCCGGCGCGGTTGACGTAGGCGTTGCCGCGGCCGTCCACCACGATGTCGTTCCATCCCGGCATGCCCAGTTCCGCGTGGACGACCAGCGACTCATCACGCTCCCGGCGCAGCAGCCGTCCGTCGAGGGACGAGACGATCACCAGCCGGCCGTCCGGGAGCCAGTCCGTACACAGCGGCAGCGACTTCACCCGGGCGATCACCTCGCTGCGGCCCTGGAGGTCCACGGCGACGACCTCGCCCGCGGACCAGTCGGAGAAGTACAACCGGTCACCGTGCCAGCGCGGCGACTCGAGCAGCCCCCGCCCGGAAAGCAACGTCCGCATCTCGTTCATCCGTCTCACAGCCCTTCTGCCGCGCCGACACAGCCTGCCGGCGTCCCACCCTCTGTACGAACGGGGCCCGGCCATATCGACACCCCCGACAAGTCTGGTGCGGCGCTCGCGTCACCGGCCGTAGCGTCAGGGCATGAGCAGCTTCGCGACGCACCGGCGGCGGGTCCATGACGAGGGTCTGTCCGCGCGCGTCCGGCACTCGCATCTGCGCCATTGCCTCCAGAACTTCGCGCCCTACGGCTTCCGGGCCACGTACCACCATCTGAGCTGGAGCGCCCGGATACCCAGGGAGCCGGAGAGGGATCCGGGATCGCTCGTAAGGGCTGTCGAGGAACTGCATCTGGCCCGGCAGCTCTGGCTCGCCGACGAGCGCGCCTACGCTTCCCGGCGGCGGCATGAAAAGGCGCGGGGCGAACGGCAGCCGGTCGACGCCGGCAGCTGGCGGGGCGGGCGATCCCGGCCGGGAATCCTCGTCCACTGCCCCGACCCGGTGCGGCACCCCACCGAGGCGCTGCCCGTCGTGGTCGAACGGGTCCTGCGTTCATCCGTGCGGCGCGACGGCGACCGGATCCCCGCGTGCCGTGTGTGTGGAACGAGGAACGGCACCACGGCATGGCATGACGGCGGCTACTGGGTGCACCAGCTCTGCGCCGTCTGCGGAGCAGGTCTGGCGAGCACGCGAGCGCCCTAGTACTGCAACGGCGTTTGGCGTGACTGGTGGCCAGGGCCGTCGTTGATTTGACTATGGGTGGGGAACTCAGTGACATCAGGACGTGGGCGGCCGGTCTGGGCGAGTTGCACGAGCGGTTTGTGCACCGATTTGCCCGGTCGGAGCCGCGGGAGTCGGCGCTGGCTTATATGCAGGGGCTGATCGCTCCGTTGGAGCGGAAGAACGGCTGGACGCTCGCGGAGGAGGCCGGGCACGCGGCCCCCGATCGCATGCACCGGCTGTTGAACCGGTGCGACTGGGACGCCGATGAAGTCCTCGACGACGTCCGCGACTACGTCGTGGAACATCTCGGCGACCCGGACGCGGTGCTGATCGTGGACGACACCGGGTTTCTGAAAAAGGGCGTCCGCTCGGCCGGAGTCCAGCGCCAATATTCCGGAACCGCCGGGCGAACAGAAAATTGTCAGGTGGGTGTCTTCCTCGCCTATGCCGGCGCCCGGGGCCGCACGCTGATCGACCGCCGCCTGTATCTGCCCACGTCATGGACCGATGACCGCGAACGCTGCCGGGCCGCGGGGATCGAGGACACGGTCGCCTTCGAGACGAAAGTGGTGACCGCCAAGGCCATGGTCCGCCGGGCGATCACCGACAACATCCCGTTCCGGTGGGTGACGGCGGATGCCGCCTACGGCTTCTCCAAAGGCTGGCGGACCGAGCTCGAGCAGGCCGATGTCTTCCACGTCATGGCCACCACCCGCCACGACACCGTCGTCACCCGCTGGGCTATGGACCACCCGGTCCACGACCTGTTTCCCTCACTGCCCCGACAGAAGTGGAAACGCCGTTCGTGCGGCAACGGCGCCCACGGGCCCCGGATCTACGACTGGGCGAGGGTCGAAGTCCGTCCTTGGCATCGTGAAGACCTTACACTGGGTCATCGCCCGCCGCAGCGTGAGCCGACCACAGGAGATCTCCTACTACATCGCCTACTGCCCGGCCGAGACCACACTCGATGAGCTGATCCGCGTCGTAAGCAGCCGGTGGGCTGTTGAAGAGTGCTTCCAAACCGCGAAGCAGGAATGCGGCCTGGACGACTACCAGGTCCGCCGCTACCCCGGCTGGCACCGCCACATCACCCTCGCTATGGCCGCCCACGCCTGCCTGACCGTCCTGCGGGCCCGCGCCCTCGATACGGAGAAAGCAGAAACGGATCCTCCCAGCTCATCCCCTGACCCTGCCCGAAATCCGGCGACTGACCACCCGCCTGACACGGCCCCGAGCCCACCTCACCGACCACGTCCTGCACTGGTCACACTGGCGCCGCCGCCGACAATTCCAAGCCCGCTTCAGCCACTACAAACGACGCGGCACACACACCACCAGAAACTGCCCACACATCAGAACAAAGACCGTTGCAGTACTAGCCCGACCCGATCACGCACCGTTACCTTCGATCGGTCGTGGACGCTCCCCCGGCCAGGTCCTCGCCGGGCCGACCCCAGGCCGCGCGGGTACCGTTCAAGATGTGTTCAGTTCCCGTGCAGGACGACACGCGGATGTTTGGCGCCATCCAGCCGGGACGCCATGAGCTGGGCGCTCATGGCGGTCGACCCGACGAGCGGGGCTTCCCTGCTCGCGGCCTTCGGCGCGCTGGCCGTGCTGGTGGTGGTCTTCGCCGAATCGGGTCTGCTGGTGGTCGGCTTCTTCCTGCCCGGGGACACCCTGCTCTTCCCCGCCGGAGTGCTCTGCGCCGGCGGCGTCGAATCGGGTCCGCACCTGTCCCTGTGGCAGGTGCTCCTCTGCGCGGCCGTCGGGTCGGTCGCCGGCGCGCAGGTCGGCTTCCTCCTGGGGCGGCACGGCGGCCGTGCGGCGCTGGCCCGCGGCCGGAACGAACGGCTGAAGTCGGCGGTGACCCGCTCGGACGAACTGCTGCGCCGCTACGGATACCGCAAGGTGATCGTGATCGGCCGCTTCATCCCCGTGGTCCGTACGGTGCTGAGCCCCCTGGCGGGCGCGCTGAACGTGCCGGTGCGCACGTTCACCCTCTGGCAGATCGTCGGAGGGCTGGCCTGGTCGCAGAGCCTCGTGCTGGCCGGCTACTGGCTGGGGAACGCCGTACCGGGCATCGAGCGGTACCTGCTGCTGATCGTCGCGTTGATCGTCGCCGTCTCGCTCCTTCCGCTGCTGTTCGAGGCCCGTGGACGTTCCCGGTCCCGGTGACCGGTCCCGACGACCGGTCGCGGTGACCCGCCGTGGTGACCTGTCGCAGCCCGGCCCACGGCGCCGCCACGCCACGAAGGTGAAGATCGCTGCGGTCCGCCGACGGTGCCCGGCTCGGCACGGGGTCTGTCGAATCTGTTGACAGTGTTCGGGCATTGGAAGAAACTCCCCCCGGGAGAGCGCTCTCCAGCACCCTTGGCGTCATTGCCCGAACCCATAACAGCCCGCAGTAGCAAGCCGAACCAGCCCACAGCCGCCGCACCGTCGTCGGGCTCATGACGGCGTGGCGGTGGCAAGAGGCAGCACACCCCACCCCACGGAGATGTGCATGAGCCTCCTGTCTCTCCTCCTCCAACACCTCGCACGGCGTCGACGACTGATCGCGGTGTTACTCGCGGCAGTCCTCGCGACCGGTGGCGCTCTCGGCGCCATGAACGTCACCGCGAACGCGGCCACCACCCTGCTGTCGCAGGGCAAGCCCGCGACCGCGTCCTCGACGGAGAACGCGGGCACCCCGGCATCGGCGGCGGTCGACGGCGACGCCGGAACCCGCTGGTCCAGCGCGGCCACCGACCCGCAGTGGCTGCAGGTCGACCTCGGCTCCACCCAGGACATCACCCAGGTCGCCCTGACCTGGGAGACGGCGTACGCCACGGGCTTCCGGATCCAGGTCTCCGACACCGGAACCGGCAACTGGACCACCGTCTACGCCACCGCTGCCGGCGGCGGAGGAACCCAGAACCTCACCGTCAGCGGGGCCGGCCGCTACGTCCGGATGTACGGCACGGCGCGCGCCACCGGATACGGCTACTCCCTGTGGGAGTTCGCGGTCCACACCGGCGGCTCCGGAGGCCCCGGCGATCCGGGCGACCCGGGCGGCGCGGTCATCTCCGCGTACAAGCAGGTCTCGGCCTCCTCATGGGAAGGTGCCAACGCTCCAGCGGCGGCGCTGGACGGGCGCACCAACACCCGTTGGTCCAGCCTGTACACCGACAGCCAGTGGCTGCAGGTCGACCTCGGCGGCCGGGCCACGGTCACCGGTGTCTCGCTGAACTGGGAGTCCGCCTACGCCACGGGTTACCACCTCGACGTGTCCGACGACGCCACCACCTGGTCGCCCCTCTACAGCACCACCAGCGGCAAGGGCGGCGTCGAGAACCTCACCGTCAACGGCAAGGGCCGCTACGTCCGGCTGACCGGCACCGCTCGGGCCACCGGCTACGGCTACTCCCTGTGGGAGTTCCAGGTCCTGGGCACCGTCGACACGTCCACCGCCACCCCGCCCCTGCTCTCCGGACCCACCAAGGCACCGGCCACGGTGAACCAGTTCGCGCTGTCGGCACCCGCGGACAAGGCCATGGTCACGAACACCCGCAGGCCGGCGCTCTCCTGGGCCGGCGTCGCGGGGACCGCCCACTACGAGGTCTGGCTCAACATCAGCCGCACCGACTACGACTTCGCGGCCCCGGGCAACCTGCTCGACCTCTACACCAAGGTCGCCGAACCCACCGGCACGACGTACACCCCGGCCTGGGACATCAGCGACCGGTGGACCTACAAGTGGTACGTCGTCGCGGTGAGCGGCTCCGGCGCGCGCACCACCTCCGACATCCGCACCTTCAGCCTCTACCTGCCCGACATCGAGACCGTGAACGACGGCGTCGCCATCGTCAACGGTGCCCGGGACCTCAACAAGAACGGCACCATCGAGCCGTACGAGGACTGGCGGCAGCCGATCACCACCCGGACCGCCGATCTCCTGGGCCGGATGACGCTGGAGGAGAAGGCCTTCCAGATGTTCTACAACGTCCAGTCCTACCCGATGTCGGGCTGGCACTTCGGACCCGCCCAACCGGCCGACCTGAACAACGTACTGATCTCCACGGCAGCCACCCGGCTGGGCATCCCGCCCGTGTCCGCGGGCGACACCACCGCCGGCTACCAGACCACGTACCCGCTGCAGAGTGCGCTGGCCGCGGGCAAGGACTATCCACTCGACTACCGACTGGGGGACATGCAGCGCAAGGAGGAGCTGGAGGTCGGCGCGCGCGGCACGCTCTCACCGCTCGCCGAGGTCGGCACCAAGGTGCTCTACCCGCGCATCCAGGAGGGCGGCGGCGAGAACGCCGACGTCGCGGCGGCCCAACTGCGGGCACAGGTAGCCGGGTTGCAGGGCGGCCCGGAACTCAACCCCGGCTCCGTCCTCGCCACCGTCAAGCACTGGCCCGGCGAAGGCGCGGGCGGCGAGGCCGGCATCGTCTACGACGCGGTGACGATCAAGTACCACATGATCCCGTTCCGGGCCGCGATCGAAGCCGGCGCGGTCAACATCATGCCGGGGTACGCGGGCAGCTCCTATCTCGACCCGGGCGGCTCCGGCGCCGGCGACAGCGCCAAGATCCTCAACTACCTGCGGCAGAACATCGGTTACACCGGTCTGATCACCACGGACTGGCTGCCCTCCGGCGCGTGGGTGAACGCGGCCAACGCCGGGTCCGACGTGATGGGCGGCGCCGACCCGGGCGCCGTCGGGTTCACCATGGCCGGCTTCGAAGCCCAGGTACCGCTCGCGCGGATCAACGACGCGGTGACCCGGATCCTGCGGCTGAAGTTCGAACTCGGCATCTTCGACCACCCCTACGGCGACCCGGTCAACGGCCCCTACCGGTTCCACCAGCCGTCCTACACCGCCCTCGCCAACCAGGCCGCGCGCGAGTCCAACACCCTGCTCAAGAACAACGGCGTGCTCCCGGTCAAGCTCAACGCGGGCGACAACATCGTCGTCGCCGGCGCCCGCGCCACCGACGGCGCCGCGTGCTGCATCTGGTCCAGCTACTTCCACCCCGACTACGGCTCACTCACCCCGCTGGAGGCCATCCGGGCCAGGGCCGCCAAGTCCGGGGTCAACGTCTACCAGGACACCGGCCCCTCCCCCAAGCTCGCCGTCGTAGCCGTCGGAGAGCCGTCCTACACCCACGCCACCGCGTGGGTGGACACCCAGCCCTATCTGCCGCCGGATCAGCTCGCCGTCATCCAGAACTTCAAGAACCAGGGGATTCCGGTGGTGGTCGTCCTGACGCTGCCCCGGCCGATCGTGATCAGCGACTGGAACGGTCTGGCGGACGCCATCGTGGTGACCTATCGCGGTGGTGAGGAGACCGGTCCGGCGACGGCCGGTCTCCTCTTCGGGGACTACACCCCCAGGGGGAAGCTGCCCTGGCAGCTGCCCCGGAGCCTGGACCAGGTCCTCAAGCCCGGCGGCACCGACACGGTCGCGGACGCGAACGAGAGCTGGGACCTGCCCTACGACCTCGGCGCCACGGACGCCCAACGCGCCGAGATCCGAGCGAAGATCAACGCCGGACAACCGGTACCGACCACGTACGGAAACCCGCTCTATCCCTACGGCGCCGGACTGACCGGCTGGAATTAGCACAGAACCGCGACGGCCGTACCGCTCCCTGCGGTGCGGCCGTCGCGGTGTGCCGATCGCAGCCGGCCTACTCCTCGATGGCACCGCCGATCCGCCGCAGATGCCGGCGGAAGGTGAGTGAGGGATCGTCGGCGCGGCGCGCCAGGTACTCGTCGAAGTTCGTCTGCCGGCGCAGTGTCTCGCCCGCGCGGATCCGGCGGGCCTGTTCCCGTTCGGTCCGCCAGATGGCGTGCGCCGTCGTCAGCACTTCCTCGGCACGGTCCGCGGCGACGAACAACACGCCGTCGGCGTCACCGAACACGATGTCGGCGTCCGACACCACATGCGGCCCGAACCGCGCGGTGACCAACGCCTCGGGCTCCCGCTCGTCCAGCCGTACCGGACCGGGCGGGTAGCTGCCGTAGCTGAACACCGGCAACCCGATCTCGGCCAGCTCCGGTGTGTCGCGGTGCAGCCCCCACACCACCAGGCCCGCCAGCCCGGCCGCTTCGGCCTCCAGCACCGCGAGGTCACCGACACAGGCCTCGTCCGACCGGCCACCGTTGTCGATGACCAGCACGTCACCTTCGGCCGCCTGACCGAACGCCTCAAGGAACACATCCACACTGCCGTAATGCCGAACCGGCAGCGCCCGTCCCGCGATGCGGTGTCCCGGGACCACGGCACCGATCCCCGGTGGTGCGACACGCAACGGCACATCGGTGCGGACGCAGGCATCGGCCACCAGCGGCGTGGACAGGTCGGCGAAAGCCTTCAACATGACGTTTCTCCCTGGCTCGGACCCGCCCACGGTACGCGGCGCCCGTAGGCAGAGGGGGCCCGGTTCCGGTCGGTGACGCGGGCCCGCGGTGCTGCCCGGGCCGTCCCATTTCTCGGCCGCCGGAGTTATGACACACCCATCATGACAGGTCAGAGGGCATTTTCGTAGGACGAACAGCACGTCCCGGGAACCTTGTCCGGCCCCCTCGAAAACTCCCACAATCGCCCTCATGAATCACTCCGAGAACGTCGATCACGAATCGGTCCTACGAGCACGCGCGATCCTGCTCGGCTCCGGCAGAATCGGCCTTCACGAGGAGATCCGGGCGTACCGAGTGCTCGCCCAAGTGGGACCGCTGACCTATCTGCCGAAGCTGGCCCGGGCACTTCTGATGCTCAGTCACCAGGAGTTCCGGAACCAGCCGGAGATCCGGCTGAACCTGACCGCTGAGGCACTCGCCGCCGTGCGCAAGCTGGACGCGTCGGAACCGAAGCGAACCGAGCTGCTGATCGACACCCTGAACGACTACCAGAGGCAGCTGTACACGCTCGGCCGGCGGGCGGAGGGCTTCGCCGTTCGCGAGGAGATGGCTCTGACCGGACGCCGGGCGTTCGAGGACGGCAAGGTGGCCAGCCCCGTGTTCGGGTGCGCGCCCCTGGCAGCCGGGCTGGCCGAGGAGGGCCGCCACCTCGAGGCGGCACAGCTGTACGGGGAGATGCTGGAGGCCCTTCGGTCGGCCGACGATGCCTCGGGCAGCGGACTCTGGTGGTCCATGGTCGAGTGGTCGGCCGAGCTGGACGCGGCCGGTCTGCACGATGCGGCGATCGATGCGTTCACCGAACTCTCGGCCGCCACCCGCGGAGAACTGGAAGGCGTCCGCACGTCGCTGTCCATCAGGTTGTGGGAGCTGGTCCATCTCTCCCAGATGCTCGACGCCCGGGCGCGGCGCGACGAGGCCCGCGCAGCGCGAGGTGAAATCGGCACGCTGCTCGCCGAGTTGGCGGCGAGCGGCGAACGGAAGAGCTGGGGCAACATCCTCGACCGGTGGACGGTCCTGTTGGGCCTGTCGGGACGAGCGGACGAACAGCCGGCTCCGGGCCGGCCGGCACCGCCGTTCGGCTCCCTCGACTGGTCGCCCGACATCAGGCACGCGTACGTCGAGGGGCGGGCCACGCTGGAGGAGGAAGTCGCCGTCCTCACTCCCCTGGCCGAACGCGATCCGCACCGCCACCTGGCTGAACTGGTCACCGTTCAGCGCAGGTTGACCATCCGGTCGGCGCTCCACCAGCAGTGGCATCACTACCGGTTCCTGGAGAACCTGCGGCCGCTGTTCGACGAGGGAGTGGTACTGGCCCGCCGGTCGGCCGGGCTGGGCGAGGACCATGGCCCTGCCGTTCTCGCCAGAGCCCTGACCGACCGGTCGACCCTGCTCGTCGCGGGCCAGCAGTACGTCGAGGCGTACGACGACTTCCAGGAGGCCGCCGCCCTGCTGGGATGAGCTCCGCGGGGTGAATCACCGGCTCGATCGCGCTCGCTGATGCTGGATCGCGCTCGGTGAGGCGGATTCAGTCGTAGTCCGGGTAGTCCCATTCCAGATCGATGTCCGCCGAGGGCGCGACGGCACGGACCGCCTCCGTGACGTCGCGCTCGAAGGTGGCACTCCACTGCCCGAAGCGTCTGACGCTCAACGGACCGTCCTCACTCGTCACCTTGACCCAGTGCGGACTCAGGAAGACGCCGACCCTCACCTCCTTCTCGATCGAGTGGTCCCGCAGGACCGTTCTCAGCGCGGTCTCCACGGCGTCGGCCTCGTCGGAGGAGGAGAGGTCGTTGATGTGCAGCGAGAGGTGAATGTTCACGGACATACGCTGGACCCTACTGCGGGTCGCGGAGGCCGAACAAAGCCCGGTCCCGCGTCCGTTGCACCGTCGGTATCAGGACGCCGGTTTCACGGGGAAGCGGATGATGGGCCGCATCGCGTCCGGGGCCGTCCGGTTCGGGTTCGACAGTTAGATCTCGTGGTGGTGGCCGGCCACGGTGTGACCGCCGGTGTCGGGGAACGAGCGGAGCCGGTCGATCGTCCCGGTCTGTGCCGCAGTTGCTTCACGCTCAGCCGGCACAGTCGGGCGAAGCGGCCGATGGTCAGTAGTTCGTCCTGCACGGCACCATCGTGGACCCTCCCCCGTGGGGAGGGTCCAGTCACCGCGGGCGCGGACTGCCGTCAGTCCGTGGTGTGCGGGCGGGTGAGGCCCAGGTCGTAGGCGAAGATGACGGCTTGGATCCTGTCGCGGGCGCCGATCTTCGCGAGCACCCGTCCGACGTGGGTCTTCACGGTGGACTCCGCCAGCACCAGCCGCTCGGCGATCTCCGCGTTGGTCCAGCCCCGCCCGATGGCGACCAGGATCTCCCGTTCGCGTCCGGTGAGGGTGCGCAGCTTGGGATCGTCCTGCGGCTCGTGGTCCTGGAGGTGGCCGGGCAGATGGTGGGCGTAGGCGTCGAGCAGGCGCCGGGTGAGGGCCGGGGCGATGACGGCGTCGCCCGCGGCGACCGCCCGGATGCCCGCCAGCAGTTCTTCGGGGCGCGCGTCCTTGAGGAGGAAGCCGCTGGCGCCGGCGCGCAGCGCGGTGTGGGCGTATTCGTCCAGGTCGAAGGTGGTCATGACCAGGACGCGGGAGCGTCCGCCGGTGGCGACGATGCGGCGGGTCGCCTCGATACCGTCCATGCCGGGCATCCGTACGTCCATGAGGACGACGTCGGGGCGCAGTTCGGCGGCCTGGCGTACGGCGTCGGCTCCGTGCGCGGCTTCCCCGACCACGTCGGTGTCCGGGACGGATTCCAGCAGCATGCGGAAGCCCAGACGCTGCATGGGCTGGTCGTCCACGATGAGGACGGTGGTCATGAGGTCTCCGGGAGGACGGTGGTCATGAGGACTCTCCGATGAGGACGGTGGTCACGAGGTCTCTCCCGGGGGGCCGGTGAGCGGGGTGAGGTCGAGGGTGACCTGTACGCTCCACCCTCCGCCGGGCCGTGGTCCGGCGATGATGCTCCCGCCGTACAGCGCTGCGCGTTCGGCCATGCCCGCCAGGCCGTGCCCCTCCTGGTTCTCCGGTGCGGGCCGTCCGGTCCCGGTGGGCGGACCGGTGTCGTCGGCGGTGATGCGCAGCTGTGCGCCGTCGACGGTGAGGGCGAGTTGCACCTGGGTTTCGGCACCGGCGTGCCGGAGCGAGTTGGTGAGCGCCTCCTGGACGATCCGGTAGGCCGTCAGCTGCACACCGCGGTCCAGGGCGTCCAGCTCTCCGATCGTGCGGTAGCGGACCTTGGGGCCGGCGGCACGGATACGCGCGCACAGGGCGTCGATGTCCGCGATGCCGGGCTGCGGACTGAGCTCGGGAGCGTCCGTCCGATCGCGCAGCACACCGAGCATGCGCCTTAGTTCTCCCAGGGCCTGACGGCCGGTCTCGCCGATGAGTTCCAGCGCTTCCTTGCCCCGCTCAGGAGCGATGAGAGCCGCGTACGCACCACCGTCGGCAAGCGTGATCATGACGGACAGGTTGTGTCCGACGATGTCGTGCATCTCGCGTGCCACCCGGGTGCGTTCGCCGGCGGCGGCCAGTTTGCTGCGCTGGTCCCGTTCGATCTCCAGGCGGGCCGCGCGCTCGCGCAGGCCGGCG
The DNA here is from genome assembly GCF_005860785.2 of Streptomyces sp. So13.3. Lineage (NCBI taxonomy): Bacteria > Bacillati > Actinomycetota > Actinomycetes > Kitasatosporales > Streptomycetaceae > Streptomyces > Streptomyces sp. So13.3. The sequence continues at coordinate 970,942 of NZ_CP048835.1, forward strand.
AGCTGGGACCGGCGGATGCGCACCGCAAGGCCCAGGGCCAGCGCCGCGGTCACCGCGCTGAACAGGAAGAACAGCGCGTCCCCCACGGACACCGCCTCCGAGACGCGCACCGACACCAGCCCCAGAACGCCGGCCATGGCCGCGCAGGCCCAGGGCAGATGCCGCAGTCGCCCGTGCAGTGCCAGGCTGTACAGGGCGATGAGCAGCGCCACGTCGGCGCGCAGCCAGGCCCCCAGCAGCCACTGGATCAGGAACACGGCCAGCACGGCGGCGAACGTCGCCGACGGCATACGGCGCCGCCACAGCAGGGGCACCACCAGCCCGGCCTGCAGGGCCAGCACCCCGGCCACCGGCAGGTGTGTGAACCTCACGGCCATCTCGTGCCGGTCGCCGTCGTGCACCAGGTCCGCCGCGCCGAACAGCAGGAATACTCCGACCGCCACGGCCGTGTCCAGCACCCATGGGCGCCGCAGGTCGGCCGCGCGCAGGCGCTGGACGACCCGGTTCAGCGCGATCACCAGCGGGTGTCCCCACAGCAGATCGGGTTCCGCGGGCGGGAGCGGGCGCGCGGAGGGGTCAGCTCCGGCGGGGATGTCGGTGGTCACGGGGGTCACCTGCCCATCGTGGGCCAACGGCGTCGGCACGGCACCCGAGCTGTCCGGGCGACGCGCCGACGCCGTGATCCCGGGTCGTCGGTTTCGGCAGTGTCAGGCGTCGGTGCGCATCAGGCGCCAGGAGGCCCCTGCCATCGCCAGTCCGGTCCAGGCCAGGAAGACCAGCAGTCCGGCCGTTGGAGTCAGAGTGTGTGCCTCATGGTGCAGGGCGAACATCGATGCTCCGGCCTCGCTGGGCAGATAGGGCCTCACGTGGTCCTGCCAGGAGCTGGGCAGCAGCGAGATGAGTCCGGGGACCAGCATCAGCGAACCGACCAGGACCGAGATACCGCCGGCCACCGATCGCAGCAGCGCGCCCAGGGCCGTTCCCAGAACACCGATCAGACCGAGGTAGAGACCGGCCGCCAGCAGGCTGCGCACCACACCCGGGTCCGAGATCGAGAGGGCCGCAGGCGTTCCCGAGACGATTCCGCTGCCGAAGAGGAAGGCGACGAACGCTCCCACGGTGCCGACCACCAGGGCGACCGCGCCGAAGACGGCCGACTTGGACCAGAGCACCGGCAGCCGGCGCGGTACCGCGGCCAGCGTGGAGCGGATCATGCCGGTGGAGTACTCGCCCGCGGTCACCAGCACGCCCAGCACACCGAGTGCCAACTGCGCGAAGTTCGTGCCGAACAGGGACAGGCTCACCGCGGTGGAGCTGGCGAAGTCGCCGTCCATGTGCCGGCCGGAGGTGATCCTGGACTTGAACTGCCACGAGGCGATCAGGCCGAAGGCCACCAGGAACAGCAGGCCCAGGCCCAGGGTGATCCAGGTGGAGCGCAGGGACCACAGCTTGGCCCACTCCGAGCGCAGCACGCGCCGCGCGGTCACCCGGTAGACCGGACGGCCGCCCTGCACGGGGCTCGGGACGGGGGTGCGGGTCGACGTGATGGTGCTCATGCTGCGCTCCCGGAGGTCTCGGTGGTGCCGTGGTACTCGACCGCGTCCCGTGTCAGTTCCATGAACGCCTCCTCCAGGGACAGCGCCTTCGCGGTGAGCTGGAACAGCGCGATGCCGGCCTCGGCGGCCTTCAGTCCGATCGCGCGGGCCTCCATGCCCGTCACCTGGAGTTCCTCGGAGCCGACCCGGCCGGTGATCTCGATGCCGGGTCCCGCCAGGACCTCGCGCAGCCGGGCGGGATCCGCCGTGGCGACCTGCACCGTGTCCCCGCCAGCCTGGCTGATCAGTTCCTCGACGGTGGTGTCGGCCAGCATCCGGCCCCGTCCGACGACGATCAGATGGTCCGCGACCAGGGCCATCTCGCTCATCAGGTGCGAGGACACGAACACCGTGCGGCCCTCACTCGCCAGCCCCGTGAGCAGATTGCGGATCCACAGCACGCCCTCGGGGTCCAGCCCGTTGACCGGCTCGTCGAGCATGACGGTGGCCGGATCGCCGAGCAGCGCGGCCGCGATGCCCAGCCGCTGGCCCATCCCCAGGGAGAAGGCCCCGGCGCGCTTCTTCGCCACCGAGTCCAGACCCGTCATCCCGATGACCTCCTCCACCCGGCGGCGCGGAATGCCATGGGTGTACGCCTGGGCCATCAGGTGGTCGAACGCCGACCGGCCCGGGTGGATCGACTTCGCCTCCAGCAGGGCCCCTACCTCCTGCAGCGGGGCGGTGTGCTCGGCGTAGCGGCGGCCGTTGACGGTGACCGTGCCGTGGGTGGGGGCGTCCAGACCGACGATCATCCGCATCGTGGTCGACTTGCCCGCGCCATTGGGTCCGAGGAACCCGGTGACGGTGCCGGGCCTGACCGTGAAGTCCAGCCGGTCGACCGCCGTCGTCTCCCCGTACCTCTTCGTCAGCTGCTGCGCCTCGATCATCGCGTCTTCCCTCGCTCAGGGGCGCCGGTCCTGCCCGACCGCCTCACCAGCAACGCTAGAAGCCGCGGACCCCGGAACCGTGGTACCCCGGACTGATCCACAAACGGACGGTAGTACCCCGGTACCACCCCCGCCTGCACTTCACAACCTATCGGTTGTGAAAATAGCTGGTTGTGGGTACGGTCGAGGTATGGCAGTCGTCGAAGACGAATTGAGCCTGGTGTTCTCGGCGCTGGCCGATCCCACCAGGCGCGCGATCCTGGAGCAGCTGGCACGCGGCGACGCGACGGTGAACGAGCTCGCCGAGCCGTTCGCGATGACGCAGCAGGCGGTCTCGAAGCACCTGAGAGTGCTCGAGCGCGCCCGGCTCATCTCACGGACCCGCAGCGCGCAGTCACGGCCGTGCGCTCTGGAGACGGTGCGCCTCGACACGGCCGCCGACTGGATCACACGGCACCGGCAGGTCTGGGCCGACCGTCATGATCGTCTCGACGAGCATCTGGCGGCGCTTCGGACCCAGCGGCGCGACGACGAAGGGACGCCACAATGACCGCGACAGGTGAGCTCACGTATCGGCGCGTGCACCGGGCGTCGCCCGAGTTGCTGTTCGACTGCATGACCATGCCGGAGCACCTCACTCACTTCTGGGGGCCGACCGGTACGACCACCCCGGTCGGCAACATCGTCATCGATCCGCGGCCGGGCGGGGTCTTCGAGACCACCATCGTCAGCGATACCGACGGCAGCACGCACACCATGCGGGCGGTCTTCGTCGAGGTCCGCCGGCCCGAGCGCCTGGTGTGGATCGAGGCGGATGTCGAGGGCGGCATGCGCACCACGATCTCCTTCGTCGATCTGAAGGACGGGCGCACCGAGGTGGTGACCCATCAGACCAACGTGCCGGCCGCGTACCTCAGTGCAGAGGCGAGAGCCGGTTTCAGCACCAGCCTCGACCGCCTCGACGTCTACCTGGCCGGTCTCGACCCCGAGCAGGGACAGCAGGAGTAAGGAGCACGTCATGTCTGTACTCACATCAGCCGACGGCACCGAGATCGCCTATGAGCACACCGGCAGCGGGCCGGCGCTCGTCCTCGTCGACGGCGCCATGTGCCACCGCGCCGCGGGGCCGATGCGGCCGCTCGCCGCGCTGCTGCGGGAGAGCTTCACCGTCCACACGTACGACCGTCGTGGCCGGGGCGACAGCTCGGACACCACCCCGTACGCGGTCGCCCGCGAGATCGAGGACCTGCAGGCCGTCATCGCGCGGGCCGGTGGCCGGGCGTACGTCTACGGAATCTCCTCCGGTGCGGCGCTCACTCTGGCGGCTGCGGCGGCCGGCTCCGGGATCGCCAGGATGGCGCTCTACGAACCCCCGTTCATGGCTGAGAGCGAAGACGGCACCCGGATCAAGAGGTACACCGAGCAGCTCCACGAGTTGCTCGACGCCGGGCGCAAGGGCGACGCCGTGGCGCTGTTCATGACGCACGTCGGTATGCCCGCGCAGGCCGTGGACGGTATGCGGTCGCAGCCGGGGTGGGCCCCGTTGGAGGCGATCGCGCCGACGCTCGCCTACGACGACGAGGTGCTCGGCGACGGCCACGTGCCGCGCGCCCTGGCATCGACGATCGTCATTCCCGCGCTGGTCCTCGCCGGTGGCGCCAGCCCGGAGGGCCTGCAGCAGGCGGCGAAGGCCACCGCGGACGCCCTCCCGACCGCCGGGCACCGGACGCTCGACGGCCAGACGCACGACGTGGCCCCGGACGCGCTCGCCCCGGTGCTGGCCGAGTTCTTCGGCGCCTGACGACACGACGGGAGCGGCGCAGGGCTCCGGGAACGACCCACGTCACGTCATGGCATGTCAGCCTGGGTCGGCGGGTCGGCGCCCTCCCTGGTGCAGGTCAGAGCGGCCGAGCGGGTGGCCAGGCGGAGGGCTCGGAGGACGTCCTGGTACGGGTCGGTGGTGGAGGTCGCGGTGCGGAGTCGCGTCCGCGGCGCGGATGCGTCGGGCTGCCCGGCCGTTCCTCCCGCGCCGAGCAGCCCGGCCCGGAGCAGGCCGCTAAGGAGTCCCGACATGAAGGCGTCGCCGGCTCCCACGGTGTCGACGACCTCGACCGACGGCGCCGGCAGTGCGTACCGGCCCTGTCGCCACCAGACCTGTGAGCCGCCTGCGCCGAAGGTGAGGACCACGAGTGAGGGTCCGCTTCGCGACCAGCGGAGGGCCACTTCGTGGATGTCCTGCCCGGGGTAGAGCCAGGCCAGATCTTCCTGACTGGCCTTCACCACATCACTGACCGAGACCAGGTGCTCGACCCGAGGACGCTCGTCGTCGGGCTTTCCGAGCAGTGCGGGCCTAAGGTTCGGGTCGTACGAGACGGTGGACGTGTCCCGTGCGGCCTCGACGGCGGCGAGCACCTGATCGGCACCTGGCGCGAGCGCCGTGGCGATCGATCCGGTGTGCAGGTGGCCCGCCGTACCGGAGCGGGCGGTCTCCAGGGCCTTGGGAGGCAGCTCCCACGAGATGTCGAAGGTGTACTCGGCCGCCCCGGCCGCATCGAGACGGGCGGCGGCCGTCGACGTCGGGACATCGAGGACGGACCCGTCCGTGAGCACCACCCCGCTTCGGCCCAGATGGGTCCGCAGCACCTGGCCGAAGGGATCGCGGCCGATCCGGGTGGCGAGCCGGACCGGGTGGCCGAGCCGGGCCAGGCCCAGCGCCACGTTCGCCGGGCTGCCGCCCGGACGGCAGCGCCGCGACCCGTCCGGGCCGGTGAGGATGTCGGTGAGTGCCTCGCCGATGACGAGCGTCGGCGTTTCGGATGCCGGAGTTTCCGGCGTCGGCAGGGGCGGTGGCATGGACAGCTCCGGGGAAGAGGGTTCGTCTGGGGGCGGTCGGAACGACGTCCTGGTCAGGGAGTGACCAGGATCTTCCGGCCCTTGCCGTCCCGGAACTGCTGGAGGGCCGCGGCGTAGTCGGTCAGCGGCAGCCGGTCGCTGATGAAGACCTGCGGGTCGAGGACACCGGCGGCGAACAGCCGGGCAGCGCGTTCATAGCTGTGGAGGACCGCCATGGAGCCGGTGATGGTGATCTCCTGGTTGTAGATCCGGTACGGCTCGATCGTGGCGCGCGCCGCGTAGTCCGCCACGCCGAACTGGAGGTACGTACCGCCCTTGCCGACGCGGCCGATGGCTTCCTGGATGGCCTTGGCGTTTCCGGTGGCGTCGATGACGACGTCCCAGCCGCGGGGTCGCTCGATCTCGTCGGCGGAGGTGACGGCATGGGTGCAGCCCAGGGTCCGGGCGGTTTCCAGCCGGTCGGGGTTGATGTCGACGATGTCGACGGTGGCGGCGCCGGTGCGCTTGGCGAGCTCCATCATCATCAGGCCCATGGTGCCGGATCCGTAGATCAGGACGTTGGTGGCCAGTTGGCTGCGGAGGATGTCGTAGCCGCGGACGGCGCAGGAGAGGGGTTCGATCAGCGCGGCGTCCTCGGTGCGGATGTGCTCGGGCAGTTTCACGCAGTTGGCGACGGGGGCGAGGGCGTACTCGGCCGCGCCTCCGGGGTTGGTGACGCCGATCGCGGCCCACCGTTCGCAGAGGTTGTTGCGCCCGATACGGCAGTAGTGGCATTCGTGGCAGTACAGGGAAGGGTCGACGGCGACCTGGTCGCCGAGCGCCACCTCGTGGACCTGGCTGCCGACGGCGACGATCTCTCCGGCGAACTCATGCCCGGGGGTGATCGGCAGGGTGGGTGCGAACTCGCCCTGCAGGATGTGCAGATCGGTGCCGCACAGGCCGACGGCGGCGACGCGGACCACCACGTCCCGGGGGCCGGGGGACGGATCCTCGACGTTCTCGATCGCGACGACGCCGGGGGCGCTGATGACGGCTGCTTTCACTTGACTGCTCCAAGGGACAGGCCCTGGACGAGTTTGTCCTGGGCGGCGAAGCCGGCGATGAGTACGGGCAGGGAGACGCAGACGGCGGCGGCGCACACCTTCGCCAGGAACAGGCCCTGGCTGGTGACGAACCCGGTGAGGAAGACCGGTGCGGTCCCCGCCACGACACCGGTCAGCACCCGGGCGAACAGCAGCTCGTTCCAGCTGAAGATGAAGGAGATCAGCGCGGTGGCCGCGATACCGGGCGCGGCGACCGGGGCCACGATCCGCAGGAGGATGGTCAGCAGCCCCGCTCCGTCGATGGAGGCCGCTTCCAGGATCTCCTTGGGGACTTCCGCGAGGAAGGAGCGCATCATCCATACCGCGATCGGCAGGTTCATCGAGGTGTAGAGGATGACCAGCAGCCAGATGTTGTCGAGCATGCCGGCGTGCTGGGCGATGAGGTACACGGGCAGCAGCCCGGCCACCGTGGGGAGCATCTTGGTGGACAGGAAGAAGAACATCACGTCGGTCCACTTGCGGACCGGCTTGATGGACAGCGCATAGGCGGCGGGCACGGCCAGGACCAGCACCAGGACGGTGGAGGCGATGCTCGCCGTCAGCGAGTTGATCAGCGGGGGCCAGGGGCTGACCCCCGTGCTCTCGCCGAAGAACTCGCGGAAGCCCTGGAGGGTGAGGCCCGCGCCGATGTTGGGCGGGTTGGTCGCGGCGGCCGGTTCGCTGTGCAGCGAGGTGAGCAGCATCCAGCCGAACGGCAGGAAGAACAGCAGACCGCAGACCCAGGCCAGCAGACCCCAGATGCTGCCTCGATGGCGGAACGGGCCGGTGCGGCGGCTCGGCCGGCCGGCCGGGGCGGTGGTCGAGGTGCTCGTCATGACGTCTCCTCTCGGAACAGGGACGAGACGGTGCGCAGGGCGAAGGTGGCGATGAGGATCGAGCAGGCGACGACGATGACGCCCTGCGCGGACGCCAGGCCGTAGTCATGGGCCTGGTAGAAGGTCTGGTAGACGGAGTAGGGCAGGTTGGCGGTGCCCAGGCCGCCGGAGGTGAGGGTGAAGACCGCGTCGAAGTTCTGGACGACGTAGATGCTGCCGAGCAGCGAGGCCAGTTCCAGGTAGCGGCGCAGGTGGGGGAAGGTCAGATAGCGGAAGACCTGCCACGTGCCGGCGCCGTCGACGCGGGCGGCCTCGACGATGTCCAGCGGTCGGCTCTGCAGGCCGGCGAGCAGGATCAGCATCATGAACGGTGTCCACTGCCAGGCCAGTGAGGCTTCGACGGCTATCAGGGGGTTGGTGGACAGCCAGTCGAACTGCGGGGCGTCGGAGCTGCCGAACAGGCTCCAGATCCAGGTCAGAGTGCCGTTGATCAGCCCGTAGGAGGCGTTGTACAGGGCGTGCTTCCACAGCAGGGCGGAACCCACCGGCACTACGAGGAAGGGGGTGATGAGCATCGTGCGGACGATGCCGCGACCGCGGAACTGCCGGTCGAGCAGCAGGGCCAGCCCCAGGCCGAACAGCAGGCTCACCAGGACCACCGAGGCCGTCAGGATCACGGTGGTGGTGATGGACGAGCGCAGCGTCGGATCGGTCAGTGCGGTCCGGTAGTTGGCCAGGCCGCCGAAGCCCCGGTTGTCGGGGTCGAGGGCGTTCCAGCGCATGAACGAGATGCCCAGGGTGCCCAGGAACGGCAGCTGGGTGACCACGATCAGGAAGACCAGCGCCGGGAGCAGCGGTGCCCGGCGGGCCCAGGCGCCACGCGGCCGGTTGGCGGGACGGGTCGACGACTCCCGCACTCCCTGGCGCAGGAGTCGCGGGCGTTTTGCGGTCAGGGGGACGGTCATGGTGTCTCTCCGCTTCGCGCGGGTGGCCTCCCGACCCGCGGAGGGCGGCGGGTCGGGAGTGGGTCGGCGAGGGTGGGTCGGCGGGCGGTTCCGCGGGTGCGGAGCCCGGTCACTGGCCGGCGTGTTTGGCGGCGACCGTCTCGGCCCGGGACTGGCTGGTCCTCAGGGCGCTCTCGACGCTGCTCCGGCCGGCGATGGCGGAGCTGATCTCCTGGGATACCTGGGTTCCGAGATCGGTGAACTCGGGGATGCCGACGAACTGGATGCCGGGGGCGGGTCGTGGCTGTACACCGGGGTTCAGGGGGTCGGCGTTGGTCAGCGCGGTCTTGGTGGCCGCCGCGAACGCCGATGCGGCGGTGAGGTACTGGGCGTTGGTGTAGGTCGAGGTGCGCTTGCCGGCCGGGACCTTGGACCAGCCCAGCTTGGTGCCGACGAGGTTCTCGTAGTTCTTGCCCGACGCCCAGGAGATGAACTTCCATGCGTCGTCCTGGTGCTTGCTGGCCTTCTGCAGACCCCAGGCCCAGGTGTAGAGCCAGCCCGAGCTCTTCGTCCGGTCGACCGGCGCGGGCACGTAACCCATCTTCCCGGCGACCGGTGAGCCCGTGCCGTCCAGCAGGCCGGCGGCCGAGGTGGCGTCGTACCACATGGCGACCTTGCCCTGCTCCATGTTGTTCAGGCACTCGGTGAAGCCGGCCTGCGGGGCGCCCGCCTCACCGTGCGCACGCACCAGGTCGACATAGAACTTCGTCGCCTTGGTGAACTCCGGACTGTTGACCTGGGCCTTCCAGTCCTTGTCGAACCAGGTGCCGCCCATGGTGTTCACGAGCGTGGTCAACGGCGCGATCAGCTCACCCCATCCGGGCTGGCCACGCAGGCAGATGCCCTTCATGCCGGGCTGCGCCCCGTCGGCCTTCGCCGCCAGGTCCGCGACCTGGGTCCAGGTCGGGTTGGCGGGCATCGTCAGGTTCTTGGCGGCGAAGACGTCCTTGCGGTACATCAGGAACGACGACTCGCCGTAGAACGGCTCGGCGTAGATCTGTCCGCCCGAGGTCAGGGACTCCTGGATGCTGGGCAGGATGTCGCTCTGCTCGAAGGCGGTGTCGGCCTTGGACTGGGCGGTCAGCGGTGACAGCCAGCCGTTCTTGGCGTAGATCGGGGTCTCGTAGTTGCTGATGGTCGCCACGTCGTACTGTCCGGCCTGGCTGGCGAAGTCCTGACTGATCTTGTCCCGGACGTCGTTCTCCGGCAGCACGGTGAAATTGACCTTGATGCCGGTGGACTTGGTGAAGTTGTCCGCGGTCAGCTTCTGCAGATCAACCATCTGCGGGTTGTTGACCATCAGCACGTTGATGGAGTGCGCCTGGGAACCGCCGCCCCCGCCGCCGGCGCCCGAACAGGCGGCGAGCAGGCTGGTGCAGAGGACCACGGCGACCGTCGCGACGGTGCGCGGCGTGTTCTTCGGTCTTGTCGTCACGCTGGATCCCTTCGTTGGTGATCCGGCCGGGTGGGACCGGGTGTCAGCTGATTTCGCCCACGCCACAGCTGCCCGCGGCCGGGGGCCGCGGATCGAGGGGGTGGAAGGGCCGTCGGGTCAGACGCGGATGACCTGAGGCCCCAGGAGGGTGTAGCGGTGCGCTTCCGCGCTGGACAGTCCGGTGTCGGTGACGATGGCCTCGAAGTCGGCGACCTCCGCGAACCGGCAGAAGCTGCTCGCCCCGAACTTGCCGTGGTGCCCCAGGAAGATCCGTCTGCGGGAGACCTCGATCGCCTTGGCCTTGACGTCCGCGACGACGGGGTCGGGCGTTGTGAGCCCGAACTCCCGGGAGATCCCGTTCGAGCCCATGAACGCCAGGTCGATGACGAAGCCCGAGAGCATGGCGCAGGCCCAGGAGCCCACGGTGGCGAGCGTCCGGGCGCGGACCCGGCCGCCGAGGAGGAGGACGGTGGTGTTGTCCGACTCGGCGACCGCCGCGGCCGTCGACAGCGATGCGGTCACCACGGTCAGGGGCTGGTCGGTGGGCAGCAGTGCGGCGAGGATCTGCGGTGTGTAGCCCTCGTCCACAAAGATCGTTTCTGCGCCGTCGAGGAGCTTGACGCCTTCCGCGGCGATCCGCCGTTTGCTCTCGACGTGCAGCGTGACGCGCTGGGCCAGATTGGTCTCGAAACCCGCGCTCTCGACGGGGTAGGCACCGCCATGGGTGCGGCGGACCAGTCCCCTGCGCTCCAGCGCGCTCAGGTCCCGCCGGATGGTCTCCGGGGCGACCCTGAAGTCGGCGGCCGCGACAGCGACCTCGACGCGGCCCGCCTGGCGCGCCAGAGCCAGCAGCCGGTGATGCCTCTCTTCCGACCTCAACACCGCCACCCGCCCTTCTCCGCCCGTTCGGGCATCCGGGGCCCGAATGGGCCCGTCCATGAGTTATACCGTCGCGGCGGAGCCGTGCGCCGCCCCGTTCCGGATCGGACGTTGCCCGATCTCGCCCGGATCGCGATCCATGAATGCGCAGGCCAGCGGCGTCCACCGGATCAACTGCCGCGGCCCGGATGCCCGGCTGCCGCCGATGAGCTGCCGAAACCGGTGGTTCCGGAGTGGCTGGCGGCCGACGCCTTCGGCCCGCACGTCCTGGACACCCTGGACAACGGCGGCGGGACCGGGACGACCTGCTGGATCGAACCGGCCTGGAAGATGCTGCTGTCGAACAAGGCGCTGCTCGCGATCCTGTGGGAGCTGAACCCCGGCCATCCGAACCTGCTGCCCGCTTACCTGGACGGACCGCGTGAGCTCGCGACCGGCCCGGGGTACGTGATGAAGCCGCTGCTGGGCCGTGAAGGCGCGGGGGTCACCCTGCACGAGCCGGGCACGCCGCCGGCCGTACCCGACGAGGCGTCCTGCTTCCAGGAGCTGGCACCGCTGCCCGACTTCGACGGCAATCGCGTCGTGCTGGGCGCGTGGGTGGTCGAGGACGAGGCGGCCGGGCTCGGCATCCGCGAATCGGTGGGGCCCGTCACGGACGAGTACGCGCGCTTCGTGCCGCACATCATCGAGTGACAACCGGACGGCCGCCCCGCATGGCGGGCGACTACGTCCGGACGGTGTCCTTCGCACCGGACGTCCGCGCGGCCGCCTCGTTCCACCGGGTGCGCTCGGCGGCCGGCTCGTAGCGGCGCAGTGGCTGGGTGGCCCGCAGCAGGGACCGGATGTCCGCGAGGCCGCCCCCGATCACTCCCGCGGCCCGCGCCTGCACCAGGACGTTGCCCAGCGCCGCCGCCTCGGCGGGACCGGCCACGACCGGCAGCCCGCAGGCGTCCGCCGTCAGTTGGCAGAGCAGCTCGTTGCGCGCGCCGCCGCCGACGATGTGGACGACGTCGACATGCCGTCCAGACAGGCGCTGGGCGTCCTCGATCGCCGAGCGGTGCGCCAGCGCGAGGGAGTCCAGGATGCAGCGCACCGTCTCCGCCTGATCACGCGGTACCGGCTGCCCGGTCCTGCGGCAGGACTCGGCGATACGGTCCGGCATGCTGTCCGGGGCGAGGAATGCCGGGTCCGCGGCGTCCACGACCGAGCGCAGCGGCGGGACCTGCGCGGCCTGGGCCAGCAGCCGGCCGAGGTCGTGCGGAAGGCCCGCGGCCAGCCAGCTGCGAAGGCACTCCTGCAGCAGCCAAAGGCCCATGATGTTGCGCAGATAGCGGACGGTGCCGTCGACGCCCAGTTCGTTGGTGAAGTTCGCGGCGCGCGAGTCCTCGGTGAGGACCGGTGCGTCCAGTTCCACGCCGGCCAGCGACCACGTGCCGCAGGAGATGTACGCGAAGCGCTCGGTGTCCGCCGGCACCCCGGCGACCGCCGACGCGGTGTCGTGCGAGCCGACCGTCACCACCGGCACCGGGTGCTCAAGGCCGGTAGCCTCCAGGACCTCCGGCAGCAGCTCGCCGGCCGGGTCGCCTGGCCTGCGCAGCGGCGGGAAGAGCGACAGGTCGATCCCGAGCCGCCCGGCCAGTGCGTACGCCCAGTCGCCGGTGCGCGGGTCCAGGAGCTGGGTGGTGGAGGCGTTGGTCAGCTCCGTGCCGGCAACACCGGTGAGCCAGTACGACATGAGGTCCGGCATCAGCAGCAGCCGCGCGGCGGCGTCCAGTTGAGGCGTCCCCTGTGCCGCGGCCAGCTGGTAGAGGGTGTTGAACGGTGCGTGCTGCACACCCGTGGCCGCGTACAGCTCCGCCTGCGGCACGGTCCGCCGGATCCGTTCCGGCACGCCCTCGGTCCGGGCGTCGCGGTAGTGGACGGGGTTGCCGAGCAGCGAACCGTCGGCTGCCAGCAGCCCGTAGTCCACGGCCCAGGTGTCGATGCCGACGGACGTCACCGGGCCCGCCGTCCGCAGACCGTCGAGGACCCCGCGGTACAGCGCCAGCACGTCCCAATGCAGGGTGCCGCCGACGCGGACCGGGAGGTTGGGGAAGCGGTGGACCTCGTCCAGGCCGACCGAACGCGCGGTCACCCGGCCGACGATGACGCGCCCGCTGGAAGCGCCGAGATCGACGGCGGCGAAGGCACGGGGGTCGCTCGGTGGCATGAAGAGCCTCACAGGAAGGGATGGGAACGGGGAGGATCCCGCCGGCCGGCGGGGGTCACCGCCGGCCGGGACCCGCTAGCGCAGGAACGCGGCTGCCACTCCGGCGTCGACGGGGATGTGCAGGCCCGTCGTATGACTGAGGTCCCCGCCGGCCAGCGCGAAGACGGCGTTGGCCACGTGCTCGGGCAGCACCTCGCGCTTGAGCAGGGTGCGCTGGGCGTAGAACGCGCCGAGGTTCTCCTCGCTCACCCCGTACACTGCGGCGCGCTGGGCGCCCCAGCCGCCCGCGAAGATCCCGGAGCCCTGGACCACCCCGTCGGGGTTGATGCCGTTCACCCGGATGCCGTGCTCCCCCAGCTCGGCGGCGAGCAGCCGCACCTGGTGGGCCTGGTCGGCCTTGGTGGCACCGTAGGCGATGTTGTTGGGGCCGGCGAAGACCCCGTTCTTGCTGGAGATGTAGACGATGTCACCGCCCAGACCCTGCTGGATCATGATCCGTGCGGCCTCGCGCGAGGCGAGGAAGGATCCGCGGGCCATGATCGCGTGCTGCAGGTCCCAGTCCGCGGCGGTGGTCTCCAGCAGCGGCTTGGAGATGGAGATACCCGCGTTGTTGACCACCAGGTCCACTCCGCCGAAGGCGAGGACCGCCGCGTCGAACGCCGCCCGGATCTCTTCCTCGGAGGTGACGTCGGCCGGCACCGCGACCGCGCGGTCCGCCCCGCCGAGCTCTTCGACGACGGCCGCCGCACTGGTCGCGTTGATGTCCGCCACGACCACGCAGGCTCCCTCGGCGGCGAGCCGGTGGGCGATCGCCCTGCCGATGCCGGAACCGGCGCCGGTCACCAGCGCGATCCGGGTCGCGAGCGGCTGCGCCGGGGGCATCCGGCGCAGTTTCGCCTCCTCCAGTTCCCAGTACTCGATACGGAACTTCTCGGACTCCTCGATCGGCAGGTACGACGAGACCGCCTCGGCGCCGCGCATGACGTTGATCGCGTTGAGGTAGAACTCCCCCGCGACGCGCGCGGTCTGCTTGTCCTTGCCGTAGGAGAACATCCCGACGCCCGGGACCAGGACGATCGCCGGATCAGCGCCGCGCATCGGCGGCGAGTCGGGCGTCGCGTGCCGTGCGTAGTAGGCGGCGTACTCCTCGCGGTACTCGGTGTGCAGCTGCCGCAGCCGCCGCACCGCTTCGTCGAGCGGCGCGTCGCCGGGCAGGTCCAGCACCAGCGGGCGGACCTTGGTGCGCAGGAAGTGGTCGGGGCAGGAGGTGCCGAGCGCGGCCAGCCGCGGGTGTTCGGTGCGCGAGAGGAAGTCGAGCACCGCCTCGGAGTCGCTGAAGTGGCCGATCTGCGGACGGTCGGCGGAGGCGACGGACCGCAGGACGGGGGCCAGTGCGGCCGCTCTGGCCCGGCGTTCCGCCGAGGGCAGCGGCTCGTAGCCGGGCAGGACCGGTCCGAACGGTGTGCTCCTGCCGCGCCGGTCGAGGAACTCGGCGGCGGTGCGGATGATGTCGAGGGAGTTCCGCTCGCACTCCTGCGAGGTCGCACCCCAGGCGGTGATGCCATGGCCGCCGAGTACGCAGCCGACGGCCTGCGGGTTCGCGTCCCTGACGGCGGCGATGTCCAGGCCCAGTTGGAATCCCGGGCGGCGCCACGGCACCCAGGCCACCCGGTCGCCGAAGCACTCCTTGGTCAGCGCCTCGCCGTCGGCGGCACAGGCGAGCGCGATACCGGAGTCCGGGTGCAGATGATCGACGTGCTCGGCGCCGACCAGGGCGTGCATCGCGGTGTCGATGGAGGGCGCCGCCCCGCCCTTGCCATGCAGGCAGTAGTCGAAGGCGGCCACCATCTCGTCCTCGCGGTCGACGCCCGGATAGACGTCCACGAGGGCGCGCAGCCGGTCGAGCCGCAGCGCGGCGAGCCCCGACGCCCGCAGGGTGCCCAGGTCGCCCCCGGAGCCCTTGACCCACATCAGCTCGGTGTCCTGCCCGGTCACCGGGTCGGTGGCGGTGCCCTTGGCGGACGTGTTGCCGCCCGCGTAGTTGGTGTTGCGGGGATCGGCGCCGAGCCGGTGGCTGCGCGCCAGCAGCTCCGCCGCCTGCGGGTGCAGTTCTGCGGTCATCGTGGAATCCCTTGCGGATGGGAGCGGAAGCGGGAATCGGTGGCGGCAATCGTCCGAGGCGTCACGCCCCCCAGCCCGCCTGGGTCCCGCCGACCCGCTCCGCGACGATGTGATCGGCCCAGCCGGACCGCTTGTAGGCGGCGATCGGGTCCGGGTCGATGCCCTGCTCCTCGCGGACCTCGCGCAGCAGCGGACGGACGTCGGTGTTGTACGCGTCCATCAGCACGGCGTTCGCCTCCAGCACCTCACCGGCCTGCTGGGCGGCGCGCAGTGCGACGGGGTCGACCAACAGCGCCTTGGCGGTGGCTTCCTGCACATTCATCACCGACCGGATGATCGCCGGGATCTTCGCCTCGATGTTGTGGCACTGGTCGAGCATGAAGGCCACTCCGGTCTCGGCCGCGAGCCCCCCGCCGCGCACCACTTCGTACATGATCCGGAAGAGCTGGAACGGGTCCGCCGCGCCGGCCATCAGGTCGTCGTCGGCGTAGAAGCGCGAGTTGAAGTCGAAGCCGCCGAGCTTCCCCTCCCGCAGCAGCGTCGCCACGATGAACTCGATGTTGGTGCCGGGGGCGTGGTGGCCGGTGTCGACGACGACCTGCGCCTTGGGGCCGAGCTTGAGGCAGTGGGCGTACGCGGTGCCCCAGTCCGGCACGTCCGTGGCGTAGAAGGCGGGCTCGAAGAGCTTGTACTCCAACAGCATCCGCTGGTCGTCGCCGAGCCGCTCGTAGACCTCGGTCAGCGCGTCGCCCAGCCGACCCTGGCGATCGGCGATATCGTCCTGTCCGGGGTAGTTCGTCCCGTCGGAGAACCACAGTTTCAGATCGCGCGAGCCGGTGGCGTCCATGATGTCGACGCATTCCAGCAGATGGTCGGTGGCCTTGCGCCGGATCTTGGGATCGGGGTGGGTGACTGAACCGAGTTTGTAGTCGTCGTCCTGGAAGACATTGGAGTTGATCACCCCGAGCCGTACACCCCGCCCGGCCGCGTGGGCCGCCAGCGCCGGGTAGTCGTCGGTCCTGTCCCAGGGGATGTGCAGCGCCACCGAGGGCGCGGCCGCGGTGAATTCGTGGACGCGCGCCGCGTCGTCGATCTTCTCCTGCGGGGTGCGGGGCACGCCCGCCTGCGCGAACACCTTGAAGCGCGTGCCGGAGTTGCCGTACGCCCAGGACGGCGTCTCGATGGACTGGGCCTTCAGCGCGGCCTTCACCGTGGACAGGTCGGTCATGTTCATCGCTCCCGCCATGAATCGTTTCACTGAGGGGAAGCTAGGTGCCCGAAGAGGGAGTGTCAACCTCCTGGTTACGGGAGTTCAACCGACTGCGGACACCGGAGCGGAAAACTTGAAACGAAAGCATTGACGCGTCATGTCGCACTGGCCTAACGTCCGTGCAACTCAGTTGAAACCTTTCATGTGAGGCCCCACCATGGACCAGCCGAAGTCGGCGGAACGGCCCGTACTCTCGCTGGAGGACGCCAGCAAGTCCTTCGGTGCGGTCCGGGCTCTGCAGGGTGTGTCCCTGGCCCTCTTCGCCGGGGAGGCGCACGCGCTCGCCGGTGAGAACGGGGCCGGGAAGTCCACCCTGATCAAAGTGCTCGCGGGAGTGCACCGTCCCGATGCCGGGCGGGTGCTGGTGGACGGCGAGCCCGTCACCTTCCACGGACCCTCCGACGCCCGGGACGCCGGCATCGCGGTCATCTACCAGGAACCGACGCTCTTTCCCGATCTCACCGTCGCCGAGAACATCTTCATGGGCCGCCAACCGCGCCGCTCCTTCGGCCGGGTCGACCACCGGTCGGTGCGGGACGCGACGCAGGCCCTCATCGAACGGCTGGGGGTCGATCTCGACCCCGGGCAGCTCTGCCGCGGCCTGTCCATCGCCGACCAGCAGCTCGTCGAGATCGCCAAGGCGCTCTCCTTCGACGCCCGGGTCCTGATCATGGACGAACCCACCGCGGCCCTGACCGGAGCCGAAGTGGCCCGGCTGTTCGGCGTGGTGCGGACGCTGCGCGAACAGGGCACGGCCGTGCTGTTCATCTCGCACCGGCTGGAGGAGATCTTCGCCCTCTGCCAGCGCGTCACCACCCTGCGGGACGGCCGGCTGATCTCCAGCGATCCGGTCGACGGCCTGACCGAGGACGACCTGGTACGCCGGATGGTCGGCCGTGATCTGGACGAGCTCTACCCCAAACAGCCCGCGCGGATCGGCGAAACGGCCCTGGCCGTGCGCCGGCTCACCCGGGAGGGCGTCTTCACCGATGTCTCGTTCGACGTCCGCCGCGGCGAGATCGTCGCACTGGCCGGGCTGGTGGGCGCCGGCCGCAGCGAGGTCGTGCGCGCCGTCTTCGGCGTCGACCGCGCCGACGCGGGCGACGTGCACGTGGCCGGGAACAAGCTGCCGGCCGGCTCGCCCACGGCCGCGATGGCCGCCGGTGTCGCCCTGGTGCCGGAGGACCGGCGCCAACAGGGCCTGGTGATGGAGCTGTCCATCGAACGGAACATCGGTCTGACCGGACTCGACCGGCTCGGCCGCGGCGGCCTGGTCCGCAGAACCCTGGAGCGCGGCCGGGCGGCGGACTGGGCGGTGCGGCTCCAGTTGAAGTACAACCGGCTCTCCGACCCGGTCGGCGTGCTCTCCGGCGGCAACCAGCAGAAGGTCGTGCTGGCCAAGTGGCTGGCCACCGAACCCGGTGTACTGATCGTCGACGAACCGACCCGGGGCATCGACATCGGCACCAAGGCCGAGGTCCACCGGCTGCTGTCCTCGCTCGCCGCGGAAGGACTCGCCGTCCTCATGGTCTCCTCCGACCTGCCGGAGGTCCTCGCCATGGCGGACCGGGTGCTGGTCATGCACGAAGGACGCATCACCGCGGAACTCCCGCGCGCACTGGCCACCGAGGAATCGGTCATGGCCGCGGCCACCGGCCGGACCGCCGGCGGAGAGAAGGCAGCCTGATGACAGCGACAGTGGAACAGCCCACGGCGCCGCCCGGCGCGCGCAAGGTGACGGCGCGTTCGCTCACCGAGACCGTCTTCCGGGCCCGGGAGATCAGCATCGCCGGGTGTCTGGTGCTGCTCGTCCTCGGCACCTGGGCGGCCAACCACCGCTTCCTGTCGGAGCAGGGCATCAAGGACCTGCTCCTCAACGCGTCGATCCTGATCCTGCTGGCAGTCGGCCAGTCGGTCGTGGTCCTCACCCGCAACATCGACCTCTCGGTCGGCTCGGTGGTGGGACTGTCCGCCTTCGCCTGCGGGAAGTTCGTCTCCGGCACCGACCGCAACGCCGTTCTGGCCCTGCTGCTCGGCATCGGCGTCGGCGCGCTCTGCGGCCTCGTCAGCGGACTGCTGGTCAGCTTCGGGCGGGTGCCGGCGCTCGTGGTCACGCTGGGGATGCTCTACATCATCCAGGGCACCGACTACTGGTGGGCGCACGGTCAGCAGATCAACGCCGCCGACGTCCCCGCCTCCGTCCTCGACCTGGGCAGCGGCAGCGTCCTCGGCGTCCCGTACCTGGCGCTGATCGCCGTCGCCGTACTCGCCGCCGCCTCCTACTACCTGCGGTCCTACCGCAGCGGCCGGGAGCTGTACGCCATCGGCTCCAGCCCGGAGGCCGCCCGGCTCGCGGGCATCCCGATCCGCCGCCGGATCCTGGCCGCCTACGTCTTCTCCGGCGCGGTCGCGGGCTTCGCCGGCGCCCTGTGGCTGGCCCGCTTCGGCACCGTCGTCGCCGACAACGCCCACGGCTGGGAACTGACGGTGGTCAGTGCGGTGGTGGTCGGCGGCGTCGCCATCACCGGCGGCACCGGCAGCGTCTGGGGCGCGGCGCTCGGCGCGCTGCTCCTCACCACCGTCGGCAGCGTCCTGGTCGTCCTGAAGGTCGACTCCTTCTGGCAGAGCGCCATCACCGGAGCCCTGCTGCTCGCGGCCATCAGCGTCGACCGGATCGTGACCCTGCGCATGACCAGCGCCCTGAGGAAGAGGAACGCGCGCCATGTCCACCAAGTCTGACCTGAGCCGGTTCCTGCGCTGGGACGTCGCGGTCGGCATCCTGCTCGTGGCCGTCTTCGCCACCGGAGCCGGTACCACCGAGGGGTTCGCCACCACCGGCAACCTGTCCTTCGCCCTCAACGACATCGCCGAGGTCGCGATCATCGCGCTGCCGATGACGCTGCTGGTGGTGGCGGGCGAGATCGATCTGTCGGTCGCCTCCATGCTGGGGCTGGCCAGCGCGGTCAGCGGCAAACTGTGGGAATCGGGCTGGGCGTTCGAAACCATCGTTCCGGTGGTCCTGGCCATCGGCGTCCTCGGCGGTCTGCTCAACGGCTGGCTCGTCACCCGGGTCGGACTGCCGTCGCTGGCCGTCACCATCGGCACGCTGACGCTCTACCGGGGCCTGGCGTCGGTGGCGCTGGGCAGCAACGCGGTCACCGACTTCCCCGAGACGTACGCCCGGTGGACGTCGGACACCAACACCGTGCTCGGGATCCTGCCCTACCCCTTCGCCCTGTTCATCGTCCTGGCGGCCGTCACCGGTGTGGTGCTGCACGCCACCGGGTTCGGCCGCTCCCTGTTCGCCACCGGCGCCCAGGAGGAGGCCGCCTACTTCTCCGGCATCCGGGTCAAGCGGATCAAGCTGCTGCTGTTCGTCCTCACCGGACTGCTGTCGGCCTTCGCGGGCATCGTCTTCACCCTGCGCTACGGCAGCGCCCGTGCCGACAACGGCCAGGGCTTCGAGATGCTCGTCATCGCCTCCGTGCTGCTGGGGGGCGTCGACTTCGACGGCGGCAAGGGCACACTCGGCGGCGCCATCGCCGGAGTGCTGCTGATCGGCCTGCTCAAGAACCTGCTCATCCTCAATGACGTGGCCAACGAGGTCCAGGTGATCGTCACCGGACTCCTGCTGGTGGCCTCGGTACTGACCCCGCGGGTGATCGCCGCGGCACTCGAACGGCGCCACCGGCGCGCAGCCGCAGCTGTCTGACGGCGCGCACCGCCCCCTCCGCACCACCGTCACCCGACGAACTCCCCGAGGAATTCCCCGAAGAAGGGCTTCGCCATGTCCCTCCCCACCACCGTCCCGGTGCGCGCGCTCACCGCGGTGACCGCCGTCTGCGCTCTCGCCCTCACCGCGACCGCCTGCGGTGGCACGACGAAGAAGTCCAGCTCCGACCAGGGCCCGGCCACGGCCGCGACGGCCTCCGCCGACCCCGCTGCCGCGCTCAAGAAGGGTCTGAAACTCGCCTTCCTGCCCAAGCAGATCAACAACCCCTACGAGACGATCGTCGACAACTCCGGTATCGCGACGGCGAAGGAGATCGGCAGCACCGCCAAGGAGGTCGGCCCCTCCGACGCCAGCGCGTCCTCGCAGGTCTCCTACATCAACACGCTCATCCAGCAGCAGCAGGACGCGATCCTGCTGGCGGCCAACGACCCCAACGCGGTCTGCGGTCCGCTCAAGCAGGCGATGACCAAGGGCATCAAGGTCGTGGCGTACGACTCCGACACCGCCAAGGACTGCCGGCAGCTGTTCATCAACCAGGCGAGCTCCGAGCAGATCGGCCGCAGCCTGGTGCAGAACCTCGGCAAGCAGCTCGGCTTGCAGGGGAAGATCGCGATCCTGTCCGCCACCCAGAACGCCACGAACCAGAACACCTGGATCGAGTTCATGAAGAAGGAGCTGGCGCTGCCGGCGTACAAGGGGATGGAGCTGGTGAAGGTCGCCTACGGGGACGACGACGACCAGAAGTCCTTCCAGCAGACCCAGGGACTGCTGCAGGCCTACCCGGATCTGAAGGGCATCATCGCGCCGACCACCGTCGGCATCGCGGCGTCCGCCCGCTACATCAGCTCCTCGTCCTACAAGGGCAAGGTCGTGGTGAACGGGCTGGGCACCCCCAACCAGATGCGCAAGTACGTCAAGGACGGCACCGTCGCGCAGTTCTCCCTGTGGGACCCCAAGAAGCTCGGCCGACTCGCCGCGTACGCCGCAGCCGCGCTGTGCTCCGGTCAGATCACCGGCGCGGAGGGGCAGACGTTCAAGGCCGGTGACCTGGGCAGCTTCACCGTCGGCAAGAACGGTGAGGTCATCCTCGGCAAGCCCACCGTCTTCGACACGTCCAACATCGACGGCTTCGACTTCTGAGCGTGACCCGCATCCCGGCCCGCCGCCCGCCGGCGGCGCGGCCGGCCGTCGACGGCGAAAGGCCCGGGAACATGCGGCGTGTCTGCTTCCTGCTTCAGGTCCGCCAGGACCGGATCGACGCATACCGCCGCCGGCACGAAGCCGTGTGGCCGGAGATGACCGCCGCGCTGTCCGCCACCGGCTGGCACAACTACTCCCTCTTCCTCCGCGAGGACGGGCTGCTGGTGGGCTATCTGGAGACCGAGGACTTCGCCGCGGCGCAGAGCGCGATGGCCGCCACCGAGGTCAACACCCGCTGGCAGACGGAGATGGCCGAGTTCTTCGAAGCCCCCGACGACGACCGGCCCGACCGGGCCATACGCCCCCTCACCGAGATATTCCACCTCATGTGACGGCCGGCGACCCGGCCGGCCCGCTCCCCGGCCGACCCCACGAACGGAGACATCCGCCATGACCCGCACCCCCGCCACCGCGCGCAGGCCGAAGATCGGTCTCGTGGCGGGGGGACTGGGCGCCTACTGGCCCCAGTTCCCCGACCTGCTCCCCCAGTTGCGCCGCTCCGCCGCACGCGTCACCGAACGCATGAAGGACTTCGACGCCGATGTCGTCGACGTCGGGTTCATCTCGGACGCACAGGAGGGCGCGGTGGCCGCGGAGAAGCTGCGTGCCGCCGGATGCGACCTGATCGTCGGATTCCTCACCACGTACATGACCGCCACGATGCTGGCGCCGGTGGCCCAGCGCTCGGGCGCTCCGGTCCTGCTGATCAATCTGCAGCCGACCGAGGCGATGGACCACGCCACGTTCGACACCGGTCAGTGGCTGGCGTACTGCGGCGCCTGCCCGCTGCCCGAGATGGCCAACTCCTTCGAGCGGGCCGGCGTCCCGTTCCGCTCCGTCTCCGGCTATCTGGAGGACGACCGGGCCTGGGCCCGGATCGGCCGGTGGATCCGGGCGGCCGGGGTGCGATCGGTGCTGCGCAACGGCCGGCACGGCCTGATGGGCCACCTGTACCCGGGCATGTACGACGTCTCGACCGACCTGGCCATGGTCTCGGGCAACCTCGGCGGCCATGTGGAGGTGCTGGAGTTCGACGATCTGCGGGTGCGGGTGGACGACGTCACCGACGCGGAGGTCGCCGACAAGCTCGCCGAGGCCAGGGAGACCTTCGCGTTCGACGATTCCGTCGTCGCGGACGATGTGGAGTGGGCGGCCCGGGTGTCGGTCGGACTCGACCGGCTGGTGACCGACTTCGACCTCGACAGCCTCGCGTACTACCACCGGGGTCTGGCCGGGGAGATCCACGAGCGGCTGGGCGCCGGCATGATCCTCGGCGCGTCGCTGCTCACCGCGCGTGGTGTGCCGGCGGCGGGCGAGTACGAGTTGCGTACGTCGCTGGCGATGCTGATCGCCGACCGGCTCGGCGCGGGCGGATCCTTCACCGAGCTGCAGGCGCTCAACTTCCGGGACGGCGTGGTGGAGATGGGCCACGACGGGCCCGCGCACCTCGGCATCAGCCGGCACCGGCCGCTCCTGCGCGGCCTGGGTGTCTTCCACGGCAAGCGCGGCTGGGGCGTGTCCGTCGAGTTCGACGTTCGGCACGGCCCGGTCACCCTGGTCGGTCTCGGCCAGACCCGCGACGGCCGCTACAAGCTGGTCACCTCGCAGGGCGAGGTGGTCGGCGGCCCGCTGCTGAAGATCGGCAACACCACGTCCCGGGTGGACTTCGGCACCGATCCCGGCGAGTGGACCGACGCCTGGAGCGCCACGGGCGTCGCCCATCACTGGGCACTGGCCACCGGTCACATCGTGCCCGAACTGCGCGCGGTGGCCGACCTCACGGGCCTGGAACTGGTCGAGGTCTCTTGACCGGGGAACGTTCGCTCTCCCGCCGCGCGGACGGCGCCGGCGGACCCGGCCGGCTTCCCGGCCGCGCGCCGGGCAGCCGGGTGA
This sequence comes from Streptomyces sp. So13.3, assembly GCF_005860785.2. Taxonomy (NCBI): domain Bacteria; kingdom Bacillati; phylum Actinomycetota; class Actinomycetes; order Kitasatosporales; family Streptomycetaceae; genus Streptomyces; species Streptomyces sp. So13.3. The sequence goes on from NZ_CP048835.1 coordinate 993,939, forward strand.
AGCGCAGCGCGATCGGCATCAAGGACGTCGCCGAGCAGTCGGGGGTCTCGCTCGGCACGGTCTCGAACGTCCTCAACCGGCCGGACACAGTGTCGGAACCCACCCGGCGGCGGGTGCTCGCGGTGATCGAGCGGCTCGGGTACGTCCGCAGTGAGACGGCCCGCCAGTTGCGGGCCGGTCGCAGCAGAATGCTCGCCCTCCTGGTGCTGGACCTGGCCAATCCGTTCTTCGTCGAGCTGGCCCGTGGCGCCCAGCAGGCCGCCCGCGAGGCGGGACTCGCCGTCATGGTGTGCACCAGTGCGGGCGATCCGGCGCAGGAGGCCGAGTACCTGGGCATGTTCGCCGAACAGCGGGTGCGCGGTGTGCTGGTCACTCCCACCGACGGCACCGGCCAGGATCTGCGGGCGCTGCGGAGCCGCGGCATATCCTTCGTCGTCGCCGACCGGGAATGGGCCGGTGACGAGGCGTGCTCGGTGTCGGTCGACGACGTGGCAGGCGGCCGGCTCGCCGTACGGCATCTGCTCGCGTCGGGCCACCGCCGGATCGTCTACGTCAGCGGTTCCCCGCGCCTGGCCCAGTCCCGGGACCGGCATCAGGGCGCACTGTCCGCCCTCGACGAGGCGCGGGTCGCGCGGGAGACGCTGACGGTGGTCGAGGCGGAGCGGTTCGACGTCGCCTCCGGCCGGGCGGCGGGCGCCCGGCTGCTGGCCGCCGCGGACCGCCCGTCCGCCGTGTTCTGCGCGAACGACCTGCTGGCTCTGGGCGTGCTGCAGACCCTGTTCGCGGCCGGGATCCGGGTGCCGGACGACATGGCGCTCGTCGGCTACGACGACATCGAGTTCGCCGCGGGCGCCGCCGTCCCGCTCAGCTCCGTGCGCCAGCCCTCGTTCCGCATCGGCCGCACCGCCGCGGAACTGCTGATCGAGGAGACGGACGGGCGCCCCGACGCACACGAGCATCAGAAGATCGTCTTCCAGCCGGAGCTGGTCGTCAGGGCATCGTCGCTCGGTGTCCGCGGCGGAGGCTGATCACACAAGATGTGCGTAGCATGAGACCGCGGCCGCGGAGAGCCGCGGGAGACGGTGGTTCGGAGCTCGTGGCGCGCATGATGGGCATCAAGGACGTGGCACGGCAGGCCGGGGTCTCCGTCGGCACCGTGTCGAACGTGATCAACCGCCCGGACATGGTCTCCGAGCAGACCCGCACCCGGGTGCTCGAGGTGATAGACCAACTCGGCTATGTGCGCAGCGAGTCGGCCCGCCAGCTGCGCGCCGGCCACAGCCGCATCATCGCCCTGCTGGTCCTGGACATGGCCAATCCCTTCTTCGTCGACGTCGCGTCGGGCGCCGAGCGGGCCGCCCGCGAGGCCGGACTCGGCGTCATGCTCTGCAACAGCGCCGGCAGCGCGACCGAGGAAGCGGAGTACCTGAGCCTGTTCGCCGAGCACCGCGTACGCGGAGTGCTGGTCACCCCCGCCGACGCCACGGGGCGCAACCTCGACGCGTTCCGGCGCCATGACATCCCCTTCGTCTTCGTCGACCGCGTCGTGCCCAGCGCGTCGGCGTGCTCGGTGTCGGTCGACGACATCGCCGGCGGGCGGCTGGCCGCCGGCCATCTGCTGGACCAGGGCCACCGGCGGCTCGTCTACGTCAGCGGACCCATGCATCTGACCCAGTGCCGTGACCGGCGGACCGGGGCCCTCGACGCGCTGGCCGCGGCGGGACTCCCCCCGGAGGCGCTGTCCCACATCGAGACGGACCGGCTGGACGTCGCCGCGGGGCGGGACGCGGGCGCGCGGCTGCTGGGCATGGCCGGCCGCCCCACCGCGGTGTTCTGCGCGAACGACCTGCTCGCCCTGGGCGTGCTGCAGGCGCTGTACGCGGCGGGGGTCGCCGTGCCGCAGGAGCTCGCGCTCGTCGGCTACGACGACATCGAGTTCGCGGCGGCGGCCGCGGTCCCGCTGACCTCGGTGCGCCAGCCCGCCCACCGCATGGGCCGGACCGCCGCCGAGCTGCTCATCGCGGAGACCGGCGACCACGCCGGCGAGCACCGGCACCATCAGATCGTGCTGCAGCCGGAGCTGGTGGTCCGGGGTTCGACACTGGGCAAGCAGCGCTGAAGGCGTAGGAACCTCCCTGCCGGGCCGGCCTCACCCGCGCCGCTCCCGCCTCCCGCCTAGGTCGTACCGGGTGGGTCTGACAGACCTACCCTGGGCCCCGGAAAGCGCTCCGGGCGCGGCAATACTTGAGTCATGGGTCTGGACCACAATGTCGAACTGGGTGAGTTCCTCCGTTCCCGCAGGGCCCGGCTGGGCCCTGGGGACGCGGGGGTCGCCGTCAATGGATCCGCCCGCCGGGTGCCCGGGCTGCGCCGGGAGGAGCTGGCCCGGCTGGCCGGGGTCAGCACCGACTACTACGCGCGGCTGGAGCAGGGGCGGCACCGCAACGTCTCCGCGAGCGTCCTGGACTCCGTCTCCCGCGCGCTGCGGCTCAACGAGGTGGAGCACATCTACCTCATACAGCTCGCCCGTCCGCAGCCACGCGCCGCACGGCGTCCGACGGCCCGCCCCCAGCGGGTCCGGCCGGGGCTGCACCGGATGCTGGAGACGCTGGACGGACTGACGCCGGCCTTCATCGTCGGCCGCGGGATGCAGGTGCTGGCCAGCAACCGGCTGGCCCGCTCGCTGATCTCCGATTTCGAGGCGCTGCCGCACCGGGAGCGGAATCTGGCCCGGTTCATCTTCCTCGACGAGTCCGCCCGGCAGCTGTACCCGGACTGGGAGCAGATCGCCGCGGAGACCGCCGCGGTGCTGCGTCTCGACGCTGGGCGCAACTGCGAGGACCGGGCCTTCTGCGAGCTGATCGGCGAGCTCGCGGTCAAGAGCGAGGAGTTCCGTACGGCGTGGGCGGCACACGACGTGAGCCGCCGCTCGCACGGAACCAAGCGCTACCGGCACCCCCAGGTCGGGGAGATCACCGTCGCGTACGAGGCCCTCAGCCCGCCGGGCGACACGGACCAGACCCTCTTCGTCTACACCACCGAGTCAGGTTCGCCCTCCGAGACCGCGCTGCAGTTGCTGGCCAACCTCACCGCGTCCCTGACCTCACCGAGTCCGGCCGCGCCACGGCCCGTGCTCACCGATCCCGACGATTTCCTGGAGATCCACGCACGATGACGACCACCGTCCCCGCTTACGCCGCTCCCGCTGCCGACGCACCGCTGGAGCGCACCACGATTCCCCGACGCGCCGTGCGTGAGCACGACGTGCTGATCGACATCAAGTTCGCCGGCATCTGCCACTCCGACATCCACCAGGCCCGGGACGAGTGGGGTGGCGCGAAGTTCCCCATGGTGCCGGGCCACGAGATCGCCGGCATCGTCACCGAGGTCGGCCCGGGCGTCACCAAGTACGCCGTGGGTGACCGGGTCGGCGTGGGCTGCTTCGTCGACTCCTGCCGGGAGTGCGAGAACTGCCTGGCCGGTGACGAGCAGTACTGCCTGAACGGCGGCACCGGCACCTACAACGCCACCGGCCGGGACGGCGAGCCCACCTACGGCGGCTACAGCACCCACATCGTCGTGGACGAGCACTTCGTCCTGCGCATCCCGGAGGGCGTCGAGCTCGATGTCGCCGCTCCGCTGCTGTGCGCCGGGATCACCCTCTACTCACCGCTGAAGCACTGGAACGCCGGCCCCGGCAAGAAGGTCGCCATCGTCGGCATGGGCGGCCTCGGTCACATGGGCGTGAAGATCGCCGCCGCTCTGGGCGCCGAGGTCACCGTTCTGAGCCAGAGCCTGCGCAAGCAGGACGACGCGAAGAGGTTCGGCGCCGAGCACTACTACGCCACCAGCGACGAGTCGACGTTCGAGCAGCTCGCCGGGACGTTCGACCTGATCGTGAACACCGTCTCGGCCAATCTCGACCTGGACGCCTACCTCGGGCTGCTGCGGGTGGACGGCACCCTGGTCAATGTGGGCGCGCCCGAGCACCCGGTCTCGCTGAACGTGTTCTCGCTGATCGGGGGCCGGCGCAGCCTGGCCGGCTCGATGATCGGCGGCATCCGGCAGACCCAGGAGATGCTGGACTTCTGCGCCGAGCACGGCCTGGGCGCCGAGATCGAGGTGATCTCCGCCGACCGGATCAACGAGGCGTACGAACGCGTCGTCGCCAGCGACGTCCGGTACCGCTTCGTCATCGACACGGCCACCATCTGACGGCAGCCCCGGGCTGCCGAAAGGCCCTGCCCTCCCGCGGAAGCGGGGTGGCAGGGCCTTCGGCGTCGACGCCCGGACATCAGTCCGGGTGTCGTGCCCGGTCAGCGCTTCGCGTACTCCGCCTCCCGGACGGCGGCCTTGCGCAGCTCGGGGACGCTGCCGGTCACCACGACGGACTCCGTGGTCACCGTTCCCCGACGCGGTATCGCCAGTCCCAGCAGCGCGAGCGCCCCGAGGGCCATCACGGCGATCCCGTACTCCCGGGTCGTCGGCAGCAGTCCCCCGCCGTGCACGACCAGGAAGCCGCCGATGACCGCGGGCAGTCCCATGGCCAGGTACGACAGCACGTAGATGGTGGAGAGCAGCCCGGACCGCTCGTGCGGCGCGGCCAGCGGGACGATGGTGCGGATCGCGCCCTGGAAGCCGCCGCCGAAGCCGACGCCCGCGATGACCGTTCCGATGAAGAAGCCGGTAGCGGAGTTGTGGTCGATCGCGAGCAGGGTGAGGCCGACGCCCACGATGAGGGCCACGGTGCCGAGCAGCATGACCCGGCCCGGGGCGGCGTTGCGGAGCAGCAGCACCGACACCGCGCCGCTGCCGGCCAGGGCGAACAGCGCCAGGCCGCCGAGCAGCAGGGAGTCGGAACCGACCACGCTGCGGATGACCGCCGGGATGACGGAGCCGTAGAGCCCGGCCAGTGCCCAGACCGCGACCAGGACCGGGGCGGCCACCAGCAGCGGTCCGCGTGCCGCCTTCGGGACACCGAAGCGGGGCCGCAGCGAGGCGAGCGCGCCCGGCTTGGGCTCGGAGGTCTCGCGCATGAGGGCGACACCGATTCCCTGCAGGACGAACACGGCGAGGAGGGTCAGGTAGACGAGGTGGGTGGGCTCGGGCAGGAACTGGACCAGCAGCCCGGAGGCGAGCGCCCCGGTGGCGGTGCCGGTCATGGGGGCGATCGCGTTGGCGATGGTGCCCTTGACCTTGTCGAGGTCGAGCATCCCCGCGCCGACCGCGCCGACGGCCGCGCCGGTCGACAGGCCCTGGACGACCCGGGCGATCATCAGCTCGGGCACCCCGCCCGCCGTGGTGAGCACGACCATCGCCACGACCTGCAGCACGATCGCCGCGAGCAGCACCGGACGGCGTCCGATGTGGTCCGACAGCGACCCGACGGTGAGCAGTGCGGCGAGCACGGCGAGGGCGTAGATACCGAAGACCATGGTCGTGGTGATCGGCGAGAAGCCCCATTCGCCCTGGTAGACGGCGTAGAGGGGGGTGGGAGCGCTGGAGGCGGCGAGGAAGGCCACCACGATCGACGCCTGGAGGTAGAAGGCGGCACCCGAGCCGAGCCGCCGGCTTCTGCGGACGAAGGGGTCGGTCACGGGGAACGTCGGCGGCAAGGACATCGGCTGGCTTCTTTCGCCTAGCGGGAGCCGGTCCGATCAGACCGGTCTGTCTAGTGGCCCTTACGGTAGACAGACCGGTCTGGTACTGTCAAGTCATGGCTACGAAAGCGATCGCAGACCGGCCCGCCGCCCCGGGGCGCCCCACCGCACGTGAGCGTCTGCTGGCCGCCGCCAACGAGCTCTTCTACGAGGAGGGCATCCATGTCGTCGGCATCGACCGGGTGATCGAACGCGCCGGCGTCGCCAAAGCGACCCTCTACAGCGCGTACGGGAACAAGGACGGGCTCATCAGCGCCTATCTGGCCGGCCGGCACGAGATCCGCCGCCGCCGGGTGACCGCTGCCGTCGACCGCCACGAAGCGCCGCGGGAGAAGCTGCTCGCCGTCTTCGACGCACTCGGCGAGGCGTTCGCCGAGCCGAACTACCGCGGCTGCGCCTTCCTCAACGCCAGCGCGGAGGTCGGCCCCGACAGCCCGGTCATGCAGGCCACCGACACGTACCGCGGCTGGGTCCGCTCACTGTTCACCGACCTCTCCCGGGCCGCCGGCGCGCCCGATCCGGAGCAGCTGGCGAGCCGGCTGGTGCTGCTCTACGACGGCGCGGGCGTCGCCGCCAGGATGGACCGCAACCCCGGTGCCGCCGACATGGCGAAGACGGTCGCCGCCACACTCATCGACGCGGCGACCGCGCAGCACTAAGGCCTCGCGTTCCGGGGCAGGTCAAGCCGTCACACACCAGCGACCGCGCAGCGAAGAGGGGCGGGCCTCCTGGGAGGTCCGCCCCTCGGTCACACACTGACGGGTGTCAGCCGATCTGCGCGCCGTACTCGGTGAGTGCGGCCGTCACCGGCTGGAAGAACGTCTCCCCGCCGTTGGTGCAGTCACCGCTGCCGCCGGAGGTGAGGCCGACCGCGGTGTCGCCGGAGAAGAGCGCGCCGCCGCTGTCGCCGGGCTCGGCGCAGACGTTGGTCTGGATCAGTCCGGTGACCGACCCTTCCTGGTAGTTGACGGTGGCGTCGAGTCCGGTGACCGTGCCGTCGTGCACCTGGGTGGTGCTGCCGCTGCGCTGCACCGTCTGGCCGACCGTCGGATCGCCGGCCTTGGTGATCGCCTGCGTGCTGCCGTTGTACAGGTCCACCGAGCTCGGGTGGGCCACGCTCGTGTCGGTGTACTTGACCAGCGCGAAGTCATGGCCGGGGAAGGTGGCGGCCTCGACGTTGCCGATCTCCTGGCCGCCGGACGAGCCGGACCAGCTCTTGAACGCCACACCGCAGTGACCCGCGGTCAGGAAGTACGGCTGCCCGTCCTTCACCACGTTGAAGCCGAGGGAGCAGCGCGCACCATCGGCGAAGATCGCGTCCCCGCCGGCGACGAACGGCTTGAAGCGGCCCGCCGAGCGGTGCAGTTGCGCGGTGCCGCCGAGCGCCTTGACGCTCTTGGTGAGGCTGTCGAGCTGCGCACCCTTCACGGTGCTGTCGGCGGTCACCACCACCTGGTTAGTGCGGGGGTCGATGGACCATGCGGTGCCCGGGATACGCGGCTGCGCCCGCAGGGTCTCTGCCGAGCGGTGCAGTTCGGCCATGGTGTGCTGGACGGTCCGGGCAACTGCTCCCGCGTCCTTCACCTTCTGGTCCGCGGTGGCGTCAAGAACGTTGACGACGAGCTGCTTGGTCTTCGCGTCGTAGTACGAACCCGCGGTGCGGTCACCCAGCCGGGAGGTGAGGTCGCCCGCGAGCTGAGCCGCGGCGGCGGGGGCAAATGCCTGGGGGGACGGTGCGGTCGGCTGGGCGGCGTTGGCGTGGGGAAGGAGAACGCCCGCTGCGACGACGGCGGCGGCGCTCGCCCCGGCGATCGCGATACGACGCCTGGTTATCCGACGGTGCTTCAACTCAGTGCCTCCTGTGGGGGGTGGGCCCGCCGGGTCAACGGTGGGCCCGCAGGATGTGCGGTCACGAACGGGCGGAACAGCAAGGTCTGCCCGTCCGTGCCAGTTGGTGCGGCTGAGTATCCCGATACCGGCCAGTACCCTGCAAGGTCATGATCAAGCCCCGCCTGCACATCTGTGAACAGGGCGGAGATACCTCGCAACCCTCGCCATTGACGGCCCCGATCGGGGTTTCCGGACCACGGTGCGACGACCTGTGCGCCCGGGGTGAGGACTACACCTGTCCGAGAACCGACGCTCGAATTCCGTTTGTGGAGCCCGGTTTCTCCCGGTACGTACAGGCGCGGAACGCGCCGTTCACGCCGCCCGTGCGCAGTCAGCCCCCTGGTCTTTGTTCTTCCTCATGGATCAGTTCAACGAGTTGTCCCGTAGAGGTTTTGTCAAAGCCGGAGTGGGCGGACTGGGGGTCGCCGCCCTGTCGCTCCCCGCGGGGAACGCCCTCGCTTCCCCCTGCTGACTCCCACCACCGGGCCGTCCGCGGACGCCGCCGGGATCCGGACCCTCCATTTCATCGGCCGGCACCAACGCCTCGGTGACCGCCTCCCCCGCCGGCGACCGGCTGATCGTCGAGGTCCAGGGGGGCGGTCGCGGCCGGACGCACGGCCGGGCCCCGGCTGTTCACGACCGGTGAACTGCTCGACGGCAGCCGGGTCGCCTACAGCATGAGCCGGGCGCACCGCACCGAGGCCGGGGTGAAGCGCTCCCTGCTGCTCGGAGCACGCGTTCCATCTGTAGCGGGCCGGCGGTCACCAGTGGTTCATGCCGCTGGTGACCGCCCGCCGCGGCCCGCGTCCGTGCGGCTTGGACGCGGGCCGTGGCTTCGAGGGCAGGGCTCCGTTCAGAAGGCTTTGTTCAGTTCAGCAGGCGCCGAGGTCCTGCCAGACGCCCCACTGGCCGGTGGTGCCGGGCTCCTCTCCGGTGGTCCACCACTTGGCCCGCCAGTTGTGGCTCTTCCAGCTGACCTGGTTGCCGCCGACGTAGATGGCGTTCGGGTCCCAGGTCGTACCGGTGCAGCCGCCGCCCCCGCCGGTGACCGTCAGCGAGTAGGTGGTGCTGTGGGTGGCGGTGCCCGTGCCGGTGACGGTCACGGTGTAGGTGCCCGCGGTCACCGACGCTCCGACGGCCACGGTCATGGTCGCGGAGGAACCGGACTGCACGGAGGCCGGGGCGAACGAGACGTTCACACCGGTCGGAGCGCCGGACGCCGTCAGGTTGACGGTCTGGGCGCTGCCGCTGGTGGTGGCGGTGGAGACCGTCGCGGTGGTGGTGCCGCCCGGCTGGACGCTGCCGGAGACGGGGTTCACCGCGACCGAGAAGTCGTTGGCCGGGGTCGTGGTGCCGACCGCGGTCTTCCACAGCGTGTAGGCGACTCCGTCGGCACTGCGGTCGAGTGCCGTCGCGTTGATGTTGGCGGTGGTGTCACAGGACTGGTGGTAGCAGGAGTCGTACGACCGGTTGGCCGTGCCGCCCCACTTGGTGGCCTGGGCCGCGGTCTTGATGGCGTCGGCGCCCGTGGCGTAGGCCGAGGTGGGAATGCCCGCCTGCTGGAAGGAGTAGTCGTCGGACCGTCCCTGGCCCTCGATGTTCTCCTCCGGACGGAGGTTCAGCGAGTCCCAGTACTCCTTCATCGGGGCCGCCGCGGACGAGGTGATGTTGTTGATGAAGTAGCCGGCGTTGGTGGAGCCGACCATGTCGAGGTTGTAGTACGCCTTGATGGCGCCGCGCTGGGCGGAGCCGAGCTGACTCACATAGAACTGCGAGCCCTGCATGCCCTGTTCCTCGCCGTTCCACCAGGCGAAGCGGGCGTGCTTGGCCATCGTCGGGTTCTGCTGGGCCAGGACGAGGGCGTTCTCCAGCAGGGAGGACGAGCCGGAGCCGTTGTCGTTGATGCCGGGACCGGCCGACACGCTGTCCAGGTGCGCGCCGAACATGATGACCTGGTCGGTGGGCCCGCCCGGCCAGTCCGCGATCAGGTTGTTCCCGCGGTTGGTGCAGCCGGTGCAGGACTGCTCGGTGACGCTGTAGCCGGCCGCCTGCAGCTTGCCCTTGACGTAGGCCAGCGACGCCGTGTAGCCGCCGGTGCCGGCCTGCCGGGTGCCGCCGTTCTGCTGGGCGATCGTGTACAGCTGCGCCAGGTGCGCCTGGACGTTCGCCACGCTGATGTCCGGCGCTGTGCCGCCGGGATCGGTCCCGCCAGGAGTGACGGTGAGGGTGTACTGAGCGGTGTGGCTCTGGGTTCCGCTGCCGGTCACGGTGATGACGTACGAGCCCACCGCGACCGCCGACCCGACGGTGACCTTCATCGTCGAGGAGGCGCCGGACTGCACCGAGGCCGGGGTGAACCCGACCGTCACACCGGTCGGGGCGCCGGACGCCGTCAGGTTCACGGTCTGCGTGCTGCCCGAGGTGATGGTGGTGTTGACCGTGACGTTGGCCGAAGCACCCTGCTGCACCGACCCGGCGGTCGGGCTCAGCGACATCGAGTAGTCACTGTTGCCGCTGGGAGTACAGGTGGGTTCGCCGCTCTGCGCGGGGATGGTGATGGCGTCCCAGGCGGCCTTGGTCCTGGTGTACAGCACACAGCTGGGGTCGAGGTTCTTGGCCGCGGTCAGGGTCGTGGTGCGGTACCGCTTGTAGGTCATACCGCTGGTCTTGAGCAGCATCCCGCCGTAGAAGACCTTGCCGGCCTGCTGGATGCCGACGCCGGTGACGGTGGAGTTGTTGCAGGTCGGACTGGTCGGCTTGCCGCCGCCGGGGTTCGAGCCCTCGGCCAGCAGATAGAACCAGTGGTTCAGCGGGCCGGCCGCCGCGTGCTCCTCGGTGCTGGGTATCGAGGAGCTGTAACAGTTCGGGTCGCCGAGCTGGGAGGGGTTGTACATGATGCGGATCGGACCGCTGCCGGTGAGGTTGATCTTCTCGCCGACGGTGTAGTCGGGGTTGTCGTACGGTGCCGGCTCATTGGTGTACGCCTCGGTGAGGGCGCCCATGATGTCGCCGGTCGCCTCGCCGAGACCCGACTCGTTGTTGGCTCCGCCGGGGGTGTACTGGTCGATGCCGTGGCCGAACTCATGGCCCACGACGTCGATCGCGCCGATCCACTGGTTGGCCGTGTTGTGGCCGATGGAGACGGACGAGCCGTCCCAGTAGGCGTTGACGTCGTTGAGGCCGACCTTCACCGGCCAGCTGCCGCCGTTGCCGTTGTGACCGTTGCGGCCGAGCCAGTCCCGCAGCATGTCCCACTCGTGCTGCGCCGCCCACATGACGTCGACGCAGCCGGTCTCCTTCGAGGTGGCGCTGCCGGTGCCCCAGGAGTCGGTGGACTTGGTGAAGACGCCGCCGGTGGTGTAGTCGGCGCAGGTCAGGCCGGGGCGTCCCGGGTCGCGCAGTGAGTAACTGCCGCCCGAGTTGGTGGTCGCGATGGTCAGCGGGTTCGGGCCGTTCCACTGGCTGTTGCCGGTGCCGGCCTTGACATCGTCGTAGCTGTCGAGCACCGATCCGGTGGTCGCGTTCACGTAGACGTGCAGATGACTGGGGGCCTTCGCGGTGCGGCCGGTGAGCACCGTCTCCCAGGCCAGCTGGTCGCTGCCGTCCTTGACGCGCACCACGAGGCGGTGCGAGTCGACCTTGTCCACCGTGGCCAGCGCGCGGCGTGCGGTGGTCTCGGCGGTGGTGGCCGGGACCGTCGGTGTGGTCGGGACGTTGATCCGTGTCGAGTCGGCGGACCGGGTGGCCTGCACCCGGCCCTGGCCGTCGGCCAGGACCACCGCGTCCCCGCCGACCACCGGCAGGCCACGGTAGGTGCGCTCGTAGGCGACCGAGTAGAGGCCGTTGACCCAGGGCGTCACCTGACGCCGTTCGTAGCTCTCGCCCGGCCCGTTCATCAGCGTGTCGAAGCCGCTGGCGGCGGCCCGGTCGGCCGCCGACACCGCCAGCGCCAGCGGCCCTGGGGAGACGGTCGGGGCGGGGGCCGCGGCGGCCGGCGGGCCGCTGATGGCGACCATCATCCCGGCGAGGACGGCCAGGGTTGTCCCGGCCGTCACTGCTCTGTGTTTCATCGGAGGCTCCTTGACTAGGGGCATGCCTCGACCACGAAGTCGCCACTCAGCGGCAGGACGATCGGCCCGGACCGGTGAGCGAGGGGCGAGACTTTCGCGTTTCGAGTGAGCGAGCGAAACGTTCACATCGCGCCATGACCCCGTCAATGGACTAGTCCAACTCCGGCAACATCCGGCAACTTCTGGCAACCCGCGAGCTCGATCGCACCGCTCATCGGACACCGAACGGATGACGGAAGAGGGGTCGCCGAAGGCAGACGCCCCCGTCAACACTCAGACGCGGTAGGGCAGTTGCTCCAGCAGACTCCGTGCCTCCCGGGCGCCGGGGTATCGCGTCGTCAGCCTCGTCCGCAGTCCGTCGAGCTCGCGGTTCACACTCGTCCGGTCCGCGGCGACCGCCTCCGGGAGCACCGACGCGGCGGCTGCCACGGCGGCGTCCAGCTGTCCGGAGCACACGAACGCGTCGGCCAGTCGCAGCGTGAGCAGCAGAACGGTCGGCCGGTGCGTGGCGGGCAGACAGCTGAGCGACGCCTCGGTGGCCTTGACGGCCTGCCGGGCGACCCACAGATCCCCGGTGATCGCGGCGGCATCGCGCAGCGTCCCGCCGATCGACGCCTCCACCTGTAAGCGGCCCGTGGCGCCGGCGAGCCAGGGCGCCTCGAGGAAGTCCCGCCCGTCGAGGCGGTCCAGCGCCCGGCGGGAGAGCACGACGCGCTTGCGGCACTCCGCGAGGTCGCCGCCCAGCGCCCGCGCCCGCGCCTGGTGCAGATGCGACATGGCCACCATCCAGACCCGGCGCGGGTCCACCGCCTCCAACTCCTGTGCGTAGGCCAGCGCGGACGCGCCGTCCCCGTCGAGCCGGACCAGGGTGCAGACGTCGCACAGCAAGGTAGCCCGGGCCACCACGTCATCGGCGACGTCCGCCCAGGTCAGGCCGCGCGCGAACCAAGCCATCCCGAGGATGCGCTGCCCTCGCTCCACCCGGAGCCAGCCCGCGATCTGCGCGCATTCGGCGGCGAGCCGCAACTGCGGCACCGGCAGCGTCCCGTGCCGGTTCAGCGTCTCGGCCCACCGCACCACGACGCGCAGCACCCGCTCGACCGAGCCGACGGTTTCGGTGGAGACGCTCTCCAGGCCGTCCTGGGTGTACCCGACGATCAGGGCGGTCAGAGCGTGCATGGCGTCGGCGTCCGTGCCGGGCCACATCGCCGTCCGGCCGTGGTCGCCGTCGGCGGCGGTCAGGAGCGTGAGCGCGTCGGCGAGCGGTGGCACCTCGCAGTCGCCACCACCGTGCAGCGGGCAGGACACCAGCCGGGTGGGCCAGTGGTGGACGGGCTGCGGCGGGGCCGGGTCGGCGGCTCCTTGGGGCGTGGTCGAGAACAGTGTCGCGGGCAGCATCGGCACGGCGTGGTGGACGTCCGGCCGGCCGGCGAGGATCGCGAGGAGTTCGCCCCGGCTTCCCAGTAACGAGTCGAGCCGCAGCGGCAACCCGGCGGGCGGCTCCCGCACGCCGCCCTCCAACTTGCTGATCAGCGTGTGGTGATACCCGACCCGCAGCGCCAGTTGACGCTGGGTCAGCCCGGCCGACCTGCGCAGCGTGCGCAGCCGTCGCCCGAACTCCGCCCACGACTGCCGCGCTGCGACCGTGTCGGCGCTCATGGACCCTCCCGGCCGGAAGTCGTCGTACCGCCACTGCCGTCCCCGACACCGGCGTACACCGATCGGCGCTGGATCCTACTAGAAGATTGCGTTCGTCGACGTCGCGAATTCCGGCCGCGGGCGGTCATGACGGGGGTCAGGAGAGGCCGGCGATGAGTTCCTCGCGGCCGGCGACGCCGGTCTTGCGGTAGATGGCCTTCATATGGTCGTTGACCGTGTGGTGGGACAGCTCCGGACGGCGGGCGATGTGCTTGACCGGCAGGCCTTCCAGCACCTGCTCGACCACCGCCTGTTCCCGGGAGGTGACCCCGTACCAGGCGGAGACCGCCGGGAGCAGCGGGGCGGCCAAGGCGGACCGGATCGTGACCGCCACGTCCCGGGCTGCCGATCCTGATGCTCGCGATCATCTTCGGGCTCTCCAGCGACTACGAAGTGTTCGTCGTGCCCCGTATCGCCTCGACATCGAGGGCGACCGTCTCCAGCACCAGCACCAGCACGGGCCGAGCGGCCCCGCCAGGACCCCTGACGAGCAGCCTGTCCGAGGCCGGGCGGTGCCGGGGTTCCGGGCCCGATCGGCCATGGTCGATGATGTCGGCCATGACCAGCCCACGAAGAAGAGCAGAGATGTTCATCGGCCCCGAGCACGACCTCCGGTTCCGCGCTCCCGCCACCGGTGACGAGCGACGCATGCTCGTCGATTTCCTCACGTCGCAGCGCACGACGCTGGAGCTGAAGTGCGCGGGCCTGGACGCCGAGTTGTCCCGTCGTTCCGTGGAACCGTCCACGCTCTCGCTGCTCGGCCTCCTCCGCCATCTCGCAGATGTGGAACGCCGTTGGTTCCGGGTGGTCCTGGCCGGGCAGGACGTGCCGCTCCGCTTCTCGTCGCAGGACAACCCCGACCAGGACTTCGACGGCGCGGTGCCGGATCCCGCGGTCGCCGCCGCGGCCTGGGAGGCCTGGCGCGCCGAGGTGACGTTCGCCGACGCCTTCGTCGCCGATGCGCCCGACCTCGACATCGAGGGCGACGACGCGTGGCGCGGGACGGTGTCCCTGCGCTGGGTCCTCGTCCACATGGTCGAGGAGTACGCCCGGCACAACGGCCACGCCGACCTGCTCCGTGAGCGGATCGACGGAGCGCGGGGGATCTGAAGGCGAGCCGCTCCGGCTCCCGTCCGCCCGCCCCCGGAGCCGGCGGGAGCCATGGTGGCGCGATACGGGGGCTTGTCAGTTCCCGTCGGGTGCGGCGGTCGCCGCGGCGGTGGCCAGCGGGATGGGTTCCTCGGAGACCCAGGGCATGACCCAGGCGGCGTCCTCGTTGGTGATCCCGGTGTCACAGACGTCGCAGTAGCTTCCGTCGGCGGTGGGCAGGCCGCACGGCAGGTGCACGATCCGCACGGCGATCGTGGGCTCCGCGGGATTCGCGTAGGTGTGGCCCCAGGCGGCGAGTGCTTCCAGGACGGGGCGCAGGGCGACCCCCGCCTGTGTGATCCGGTAGTGCGAGCGGATCCGGTTGCCGTCCTCGTAGGGCTCCTTGGTGAGAACCCCGGCATCGACCAGCTTGCCCAGCCGGTTGGACAGGATGTTGTCCGCGATTCCCAGGCCGGTACGGAACTGCTCGAAGCGCGTCGCGCCGAGCGTGGCGTTCCGCATGATCAGCAGCGTCCAGCGGTCACCGAAGATGCCGGCGGCGCGTCCCAGCGGGCAGGGCCCGGAGGCGAGATCTGCGCTGTTCATGTCGGGTTCCCTCTTCACTTGCTCTACGACTTGCAGCTTGCAAGCCACAAGCCCCCATGTTAGCTTCCTTTATGCAAGCTTGCAATTTGCAAGCTTGGTCCGAGGCTCCATGAGAAGAGTTCCGTCATGAACATCTCCGAACAGACTGCCCTGGTCACCGGCGCCAATCGCGGCCTCGGCCGGCTTCTGGCCACCGAGCTCGTGGCCCGCGGCGCCACCGTCTACGCCGGAGCGCGCAACCCCGACACCATCGACGTGCCCGGCGTGATTCCGATCAGCCTCGACGTCACCGACCCCGAGTCCGTCGCGGCAGCCGCCAAGACGGCCGGCGCGGTGACCCTGCTCATCAACAACGCGGGGTCCTCCACCGGGGCCGACCTGCTCACCGGCGACCTCGGTGACCTGCAGCTGGAAATCGATACGCACTATTTCGGTTCCCTGTCGATGATCCGCGCCTTCGCACCGGGGATCACGGCCAACGGCGGCGGGACGATCCTGAACATCCTGTCCGTCCTGTCGTGGATCTCCCTGCCCACCGTCGGCGGGTACTCGGCCGCGAAGTCGGCCGCCTGGTCGATGACCAACACCCTCCGGGTCCAGCTCGCCGAGCAGAACATCCGGGTCGCCGGACTCCACGTCGGATTCATGGACACCGACATGGCCGCGCAGGTCACCGCTCCGAAGATGGACCCCGCCGCTGTCGCCGCCCTCGCGATCGACGGCATCGAAGCCGACGCGTACGAGATCCTCGCCGACGACCTCAGCCGACAGGTGCAAGCGGGCTTCGCCGGGGGCGTGGGCGCCCTCTACCCGGCCCTGACCTGATCCACCCGGCCCGCGACACGAAGCGCGAACGGACGGCAAGCGGGTGCCCCCGCCCGGCGCGCACGATGCCCGGGCGCGCGAACAACGCCGGACTCACGTACCTGCTGGGCGGGGGCGGTTCGGGTCGTCCCGCGGCATTCCGTCCCCGGGCAGGGAGTGCGGGCAACCCCTGAGCAGCTGGCGAGGCGTCAGCCCGCTGCCCGGAAGTTCTGGTTCACGCGATCAGTTGTGCATCGCGGAGAAGCGCCAGGCCTGACCGTTGAATCCACCGCAGGTGGACTGGTCGAGAGGCTGACCGCTGTTGGTCATACCCCAGGCCGCCGTCAGGCACAGGCCGCTGGAGCGGTTCCTGAGCCGGTAGCTGTCGTTGCCGAGCGACTCGGCCACCCACACCTGCGCGTCGTTGTTGGAACAGTACGACTGGACGACCAGGGCATGGTTGGCCGGGCCCTGCGGGGTGACGCACTGACCGGTCGAACGGACCCGGAGGAAGTAGGCGCTGGTGCCCGCCCAGCCCGACGAGAACTGCTTGTTGTACTTGTTGTCGCACGGAAACTGGATCAGGCCGGCGCCGGGCTGCGTGGAGTTGTTGCCCACCGCGGCGCACATGCCGGAGTTCAGATTGGTCAGCTTGTTGAAGAAGCCGTTGTCGGGGCTGTCCGCCTGGGCGGAGTTGGCAGCGCCGAGCGACAGGAGCGCCGCGGAGGAGAGTGCGGCTAAGACCCTGGTCACGTGTCTCACGAAAGACCCCAGTTCCTGATACCGGATGGATGACAGGGCATGCCCGTGCACCGGTGAGCGAACACCCGGCGCCGAATATGCGATCACCCACGGTGCCCGACCGTGCGCCGTCCGTCCAGGGGCGATTCGGCCCACTCAAGCGCCGTTCCACGACGGCGTTCCGGCGCGCGGTTCCGCCCGCGCCGCGAGCGGGCCGCTACTCCGGCCCCATCACCGGGTGCGGACTGTAGTCCGCCTCCAGACGCGCCATGTGCGTCGGTGAAAGGGTGACGTCCAGTGCCGCAACGGCGTCCTGGAGGTGGGCGAGCTTGGTCGCACCGACGATCGGGGCGCTCACACCCTCCTTGTTCAGCAGCCAGGCGAGGGCAACCCGGGCCGGTGGCACACCGAGCTCGGAGGCGACGGCACGGAGCGTGTCGACGACGTCGAAGTCGGCTTCCGTGTAGAGCTGGTCGGCGAGCGGATCGGCGCCGCCGCGGGTGGTGGTGCGCTCGCCGCCGCGCCCCCGGCCACCCGCGAGGAGTCCGCGCGCGAGCGGGCTGTACGGCAGGACGCCGACGCCCTGGTCGAGGCAGAGCGGGATCATCTCCCGTTCCTCCTCGCGGTAGACGAGGTTGTAGTGGTTCTGCATGGACACGAAGCGCGTGCCGCCCGCGAGCACGGCGGTGTGCTGCGCCTTGGCGAACTGCCATGCGTACATGCTCGATGCGCCGATGTAGCGGACCTTCCCGGCCCGTACGACGGTGTCGAGCGCGTCCATCGTCTCCTCGATGGTCGTCTCCTGATCCCAGCGATGGATCTGGTAGAGGTCGATGTGGTCGGTGCCGAGACGGCGCAGGGAGCCGTCCACCGAGGCGAGGATGTGTTTGCGCGACAGACCCCGGTCGCCCGGTTTCTCGCTCATCGGGTAGTACACCTTGGTGGCGAGGACGTAGTCGTCGCGGTCGTCGAAGAGCCGCGCGAGCAGCCGTCCGGTGACCTCTTCACTGGCGCCCCGGTCGTACATGTCGGCGGTGTCGAACAACGTCACGCCCTGCTCCACCGCATGCCGCACGATCGGCTCCGCCTCCTCCTCGGAGAGGTGCCAGGCACGCCGGCTGGTGTCGCCGTAACTCATCATGCCGAGACCCAGCCGGGACACGACGAGCCCTGAAGCACCCAGGCGGGTGTATTGCATCGCATTTCTCCTTCAGAACCGCTGGGATAACGCACCGGTTCGGATCGGCTCGGGTTCCCGGACCGATTCAACGCCGAACGGGCCCGGATTCCCATCCGAATAAACGGTTCCGCCGGTCCGCCCCATCAGGCACCATCAACCGATGGGCATGTCGGACACACTCCCCGACCGGGATCGGAAGCCAGGACGGTGAATCCCACGATCAGAACCGCGGCCATCGGCACGGAGCGTCTGGAACTGCTGCCCCTCCTCGTGGATCACGCCGGGGAGATGGCCGCCACGCTGGCCGACCCGGCCCTGCACACTTTCATCGGTGGCGCCCCGGACACTCCGCAGGACCTGCGGGCCCGCTACGAACGCATGGTCGCCGGCGCACCCGACCCTGCGGTCTCGTGGTGCAACTGGGTGATCCGGCTGCGCGAGGAGACCTCCCTGGCAGGCACGGTCCAGGCGACGATCGGCCCTTCCGGAGACGGCCTGACCGCCGAGATCGCCTGGGTCGTCGGCACCCCGTGGCAAGGGCGCGGCATCGCCACGGAGGCGGCGCTGGGCCTGGTCGGCTGGCTGGAGCGCCAACCCGTGGACACCCTCGTCGCCCATGTCCATCCGGACCACCGGGCGTCGGCCGCCGTCGCCGCCGCCTGCGGACTGGCGCCCACCGGCCAATGGCACGACGGCGAGATCAGGTGGCAGCGAAACCTGCGGTGAGGCCTTCGGGCCACGGCTGTGCCGGCCTCACGCAGCAGTGTTGGCACCCCTTCGACTGCGCCCCGCATCGCGCGCGTCCGCCCGCTGTGCTCCGTGCGTGCTTCTGTCCATCGGTCCGCCGAGCGGTGATGCGGACCGGAGGTGGGCAGGTCTAGATGCTTCCGGGCCTTCGCACGGCATCAGCGAGTGCCGTGCGCGGTCCGAACCGTCGAACCGTCGAAGGACGCCGCCATGACTCGCGCCATACTCACCTGCCGCACGACGCCGCACACCCACCCCGCAGACGCCTGGGCGGTGCGGCGATGAGGAGGTGGTTACGACGGCCACGACCCGTCGAGAGGGTCGTGTCCGACAGCGAACAGCTGCTGTTCGGCGGGGCACTGCACTACGACTACGGATGGGCCCGGCACGATTTCACGATGCTGGAGCAGTCGGCGCTGTCCATGGCCCGCTCGGCACCGCGGCTGGTGGGCAGCACCGTCCGGCTGGCCTGGCGGGCCGACCGGACCGCCATGCTGACGATGGTCCTCGCCGAGATCTACCAGGGTGCGGCTCATGCCGTCGGTCTGCTCGTCACCAACGAGGTGCTGCAGTCGCTGTTCGGGAGCGGGGACACGGTCGCGCGGGTGCGCGCGGCGGTGCCGGCGCTGATCGTGGGCATGGTCATCGCCGTGACCAGCGCGGTGGCGGCGTCGCTGTCGACGGCCAGCACCGGCCGGCTGGAGCCGAAGGTCGAGCGGCTGGCCACCCAGGAGTATCTGCGGCACGCCGAGCGGGTGGAACTGGAAGCCGTCGAGGACGGGGCGTTCCGCAAGCTGCTGGACTCCGCGCAGTTCGGCGCCCAGTCCTCCCGCCAGATGATCAGCGCCATGGTGGCGACGCTGAACGGCACGTTCTCCCTGGTCGCCGCGGCCGGGGTGCTCACCGTGCTGCACCCGGTGCTCCTGTTCCTGCTGATGCTGATCGCGGCGCCGCGCGGGTGGGGCGCGCTGCATGTGGCCCAGCGCCGCTACGCCTCCACCATGGCCTGGATCGAGCACGAGCGTGCCGCCCGGGTCATCGGAGAGTCGATCACCGGCCGCAGCGCCGCCCAGGAGACCCGCGTGCACGGCGTCGGGAGCTTCCTGCTGCGGCACTTCGGCCAGATGGCCAGAACCGCGGAGACGGAGCAGACGCGGCTGGCCAAGGAGAAGGCCGCCACCGAGCTCCTGGCCGCCTCCCTGTCGGGCGCCGCGTCGTTGCTGGCGTACGTCACGCTGGCGTGGCTGCTGCTGTCGGGCCGGATGAGCATGGCGGTCGCCGGTACCGCGGTCATGGCGGTACGGACCGGATCGGCGAATCTCGGTCAACCGGCTCCATGAGGAGTCCCTGTACGCCGGTGACCTGGAGCGGTACATCGTGGAGGCGACCGCCCGCGCCATTCCCGTCGGCGGCGTTCCGGTACCCGGGCACCCGGCCGAGATCCGCTTCGAGCACGTCACCTACCACTATCCGGATCGTGAGCGGCCCGCCCTGGACGACATCTCGCTCACCCTTTCCGCCGGCACCGTGGTGGCGCTGGTGGGAACGAACGGATCCGGCAAGAGCACGCTGGTGAAGCTGCTCGCCGGCCTCCACAAGGCCCAGGCCGGCCGGATCCTGTGGGACAAGGTCGATCTGGCGGAGGCCGACCGGGACCAGGTCTTCTCGCACATCGCGCTGCTCGACCAGTCCTTCGCGAGGTGGCCCTTCACCGCGGAGACCAATCTGGCGATCGGCAAGCCCGCTCGGGTCCCTGAGCCTGAGCAGCTGGCCGCGGCGGCCGCGTTCTCCGGCGCGGACGCGGTCATCAACGCCCTCCCCCACGGCATGAAGACCCTCCTGGCCCTGCAGTTCCGCGGCGGATCGGAACTGTCCGGCGGCCAGTGGCAGACCATCGGGCTCAGCCGTACCCGGTATCGCGACGCGTCTCTGATCATCGTCGACGAGCCGACCTCGGCGCTGGATCCTGAGGCGGAGATCGCCTGCTTCGAGAAGATCCGCCGGCTCCGCTCGCCGACCACCACGGTCGTCCTGGTGACGCACCGCATGGCAGCCGTCCAGCACGCCGACCTGATCTACGTCCTCCACGAGGGCCTCCTGGTGGAACAGGGCACCCACCAGGAACTCCTGGCCGACAAGGCCGGTCGTTACCACCGCATGTTCCAGTCCCAGGCGGACCAGTACATCTCCGGCACCGACGGAACCGTCCCCGGCCAGCAGAACCACCCGGCCACGGCCGACCAGCAGGGCCCGGTCGATCGCTGAGTCGGGTGCCGTGGACCGATGGCCTGGAGGGGCGTGGCGGATCGCCGTGGGAAGATCCAGGTAGGTCGGCAGTGAGCCGGTCCAGTGAAGGGGCGCCCTCGCATGGCAGCAGGATTTTCGGACTGGAAAGTCAAGAAGCAGTATTCGGCGAATGACCGGGTGTCGTATTTGGGAAAGGAATACCGCTGCCTGGCCACACACACCTCGAATTCGGCGTGGAATCCCAAAGCGGCCGTCACGAAATGGCAGGAATACAAGCCGTAGCCTCCGCATTGCCGTCCCCGACGGGGAGCAGCGACGGGCTGCGGTCGCGTGCCGCCTGCGGCGGTCGTAGCGTCGAAGTATCGCTCACCGTTGGGAGTACGCCATGTCCGAGCGCGCGGGCTTCGAGCTCACCTTCACCAACCCTCTTCCGGTGGACGGCGCACCCGCCCAGCAGGTCGTCGAGGTCTTCGCGACGACCGCGATCGGGTCGGGCGGATATCCGATCTATGTCGACGCAAGCAAGATCATCCGCGCCGAGATCAGCGATGCGGGCCAGGTCCGCATGATCGCGAGCGGTGGCGGACAGCGCCCGCAGTCCCCCTCCGCGGTCCATCGTCTGCCGCCGGCCGACGACCGATAAGGTCAGGCCGCCGGACGAGGCGACCTGGGCGATCCGGAACGCGGCGGCGGTCGCCGACCTGGTGACCGGCCGACAACGCTGTTCACCCTGCCGAGTCCCCATCTGCACCCGCGACCGCGTCCATGGCCTCGGACAGCCTTTCCAGGACGCGAAGCGTCGCCGCGAAATCCTCCGGGCCGAGTTCGTCGGCCAGTCGCGCGGCCACGTCCGCGTGAGCCGGGCCGATCCGCTGCACCGCGGCTCGTCCCTGCTCGGTCGGGCGCAGCAGTTTCGCCGTGCGGTGGGCCGGATTCGGCACGTACTCGGCGAGGCCCTTGCCGGCCAGCAGGTCGGCGATGCGCTGAACACCCTGCCGGGTCACGCCCATCGCCCTGGCGATACCGGAGACCGGCAGCGGCTCGCGCAGCACGGCGCCCAGCACCTGCCACCATGCCGCGGTCAGGCCCACCGGCCGGGCCATCCGTTCGGAGACCTCGAGGAACTGGCCGTTGAGCCGGAAGACGGCCAGCGCCGTCCCGGACAGCAGCTCGCCGTCCTTCACGATCCGGCCGCCATCAGCACGGGGAACGCGCTCGGGTCGGAGTGCGCGAACAGCCGGTACCAGGCGTCCAGGACGTGCGGCTCGTAGAGGTCGAGCCTGGCGAAGATCTCGCGGGCGAACGCGACCGGTTCGGTCGGCCCGGCCGTGATCAGGTCGCCGGTCGTCACCGCCGGCGCTTCCAGGTAGCGGTCGCCGCCCTTGTAGCCGGTCGCGGCGAGGTACTCGGCCGCGGCGCTGGTGTGTTCACGGTCGTCGAGCAGCCCTTCACGGGCCAGACCGGCGGTCGCACCGCAGATCGCGGCGACGGGGACACCGGCCGCGAGGAAATCACGCGCCGCGCGCCCGAAGGCGGCGAGATCGTCCGACAGGTCCCACAGGCCGGCGCCCGGCAGGATGAGCAGCGCGGCCTCCTGCGGCGAGATCCCGGCCAGCGCGACGTCGGGGACGATCCGCACACCTCCCGCTGTGGTCACCGGCTCCGTGCTCGTACCCACCGTCCGCACCTGGTACCGGCCGGGCCGGCGCTGCCACTGCGTGCTGTTGATGTGCGCGATCGCATGCCCGACCTCCCAGTCGGACCATGTGTCGTACACCGCCACGTACACCGTCTTCGTCTCGTGCTCTCTCGTCTCCATACGCAACATGTTGTCATATCGACAGCATGTTGTCGAGTGCTGGCCCCCGCTGGCCCCGCTGTCGTGTCCGCTGCCTGTCGTGACACGGCGCACCCCTGCCGCCCACTTCGGTCCACGTCAGAACGCGTGCGGTTCCCGGAGTGAACCGCCGTGGCCCGCCAGGGAGATGGCGCGGCCGTCGAGAAGCTGGAGCCCCAGCGGCGTCACCGAGTGCAGTTGGTGCTTTCCTTCGCGTCTGCTGACGATCAGCCCCGCGTCACGCAGCACGGCGAGTTGCTGGCTGGCGGTGGGCACCGACACCCTGATCGCCGCCGAGAGATGCGTGGTGGACCGGCAGTTGCCGACGGCGACCGATGCCAGGAGCGCGGCCCGGGTCCGTCCCAGCAGGCCCGCCAGGTTCTCCGCGGACACGTCCTGCGCCGGGCCGGCGGACCGGTCCACCGGATAGACGAGAGTCGGCGGCAACCCCGGGTCCGCCAGAGTGACGGGTTCGCGCCGGCAGAAGAAGGACGGCACGAGCCGCAGGCCACGGCCCTGCAGATGGAGGTCCTTGTCGACGGGGTAGCGGACCCGCAGGACCGGCGACTCCCATTGCGCCATCGGACGCAGACTGTCGAGCAGTCCTTCCGTACCGCCCGTCATCAACGCCCTGGCCCGCAGCGCGATGTCCGCGCTCACCGTCGAGGAGAGCCGCTCCCAGACGGGGGCGATGAGCGTCTTCTCATAGGTGACCAGAGCCCATTTCAGAGCGGCCAGCGCGCCGGCACCGGCATGCGCGAGATCCGCCAGGAAGGGAGATGTCGCCGGTGTGGCCGCACCGAGCATCTGCAGTTCCGCGGTGATGCGGCGTTGCGGTGTCGAGAGCACCCGGTCGACCGAGGTGGCCAGATCGGGCGACGAGATCGCGGGAGTCAGGAAGTCGGGGAAGTACGGGCCCAGCGGGACCAGCGTCCGCAGCATGGAGGCGGCCCGGTGCGCCGCCCCGTGCCGCTGCATCTCACCGGCCGACGAGCGGCGCCAGGCGCCGAACGTTCCGGCACCGCCGCGGTCCTGCAGGCGGCAGATACTGCAGACGATCTCCCAGAGCGGATCAGGATGCTGGACCAGCGTTATCCGCTGGAGGTCCTCCGTCGTGAAATGAATGCGCAGCATAGGGTCCCCCCGGAATCCCGTACGGGGCCGCCGCCCCAGGGGCGCAGCAAGCCCGTTGCCGACGTTGCTCACGGCCCCACCGGCGTCCGCTGTCAGCGCCCGCCTTGGCGCCCGCCGGACCCGCACTCGGACTGCGGCGACGCGGATCAGGCCGAGGTGAACAGTACGTCCCGCAGGGCCGCGTCAGGCCGCACAGGCGGCGAAACGGCTCAATCCTTCCCCTGGCCGGCATCGATCGGCGGCGATCCGGCCGGTCAGAGCAACCGCAGCACTTCGGGTGTCCTGCCACCCTCCGTCATGATGTCCACCAGCCAGTCGAAGACCGTCCTGCCCTGTTCCGCCTCGGCGCGCTCCAGGTCCCGTTGGACCAGCTCCCGGTTGGTGGGGTGGCAGCGCCCCAGCCGGATGCGGAGCTGCCGCACGGTCTCCGGGTAGCCGAGGGCCTGCCGGGAGAGCTGGTGGTCGCGCCACTCGATGACGAAGTCGTCGTCATCGGGTGTTCCGAACCCACCGCGCAGGCAGTCGTTGAACGCGTCGAGGTTGCGGCCGAAGTACCCGCCGGGGCCGTTCACCGCCTCGCCGATCAGCTGCCAGAAGCGCTCCAGGTCCGTGACCTCGCCGCCGTCGATCACATAGCTCACCGTCATGGGCCGAGCATACGAAACCTCTCGTGCGGCCGGCTCCCGCGGGGGAACTCCGGTCGGATAATCAGCCGCAATGCCGGCGGGATTTTTCGACACCGAATCCAAAACCTTTTCCAGAATTCCTTTCATGGGACCCGCGTGGAATACTCCACGCCAGCCGTGGATCACTGATGGGTCGTCACCCCGACCGGCCCCTGCCGAATTGCGGGCGCGAGCGCCGCCACTCCTGTGCGGCCCTGCGACGCCGCCGCTGCCATCGCCACCGTCGCGCTCCGAAAGGCCGATCGATGACTCCGCTCAGCCGCCGTACCTTCCTGTCGGCCACCGCCGCCGGCGCGGCCACCATGGTCGGTCTCGCCCAGGACGCGGCCGCGGCCCCCACCGGCACCGTGGCCGACGTGAAGCACGTGGTCATCCTGATGCAGGAGAACCGCTCCTTCGACCACTACTTCGGAACCCTGAACGGCGTCCGCGGCTTCGATGACAAGCAGGCCCTGCAGTTCCCCGGCGGCGGCGACGTCTTCCGCCAGCCCGACCCGGCCCGCACCGACGGCGGCGTCATGCTCCCGTACCGGATGGACACGTCGAAGTACAACGCGCAGAACGCCGCCGGCCTCCCGCACGACTTCTCCACCGGGCACCAGGCCGTCAACAACGGCGCGATGAACGCCTGGATCGCCGCCAAGGGCGAGCGCACCATGGGCTACTTCACCCGCGCGGACATCCCGTACCAGTACGCGCTGGCCGACGCGTTCACCCTCTGCGACGCGTACTTCTGTTCGCTGGCCGGCCCCACGATCCCGAACCGGCTCTATCTGTGGAGCGGCACCTCAGGACCGGGCCGGGACGGCACCACCGGTCCCTGGACCGACAACACGGCGAGCGCCGACAATCCCGTCACCGACTGGACGACCTATGCGGAACGGCTGGAGGCCGCCAAGGTCAGCTGGCGCGTCTACCACAATCCGACCGAGGACGATCTGACCGGGGACTACGGCGACAACGCCCTCGCGTACTTCAAGCAGTTCCACACCTACGCCAAGAACGATCCGCGGTACATCAACGCGATGACGAAGTTCGATCTCACCGTCTTCGACCAGCACTGCAAGGACGGCTCGCTGCCCACCGTCTCCTGGCTGGTCGCGCCGTACGTGTACTGCGAACACCCCACCGCGAGTCCGGACTACGGCGCCTGGTGGGTCAACTCCGCCCTGCAGTCGCTGATGTCGAATCCGCAGCTGTGGAAGGAGACCGTGTTCCTGGTGATGTACGACGAGAACGACGGCTACTTCGACCACATGATCCCGCCTACCCCCGAGCCCGGCACCCCTGAGGAGTTCGCCCAGGGCCGGCCGGTCGGGCTGGGCAGCCGGGTGCCGCTGTGGGTGGTCTCCCCCTGGTCGCGTGGCGGGTACGTCAATTCCCAGGTCTCCGACCACACCTCCGTACTGCGCTTCCTGGAGAAGGTGACGGGTGTCCAGGAGCCGAACATCAGCGCCTGGCGCCGGACCGTGTGCGGCGACCTCACCAGTTGCTTCGACTTCACCACACCGGACTACAGCATCCCCGAACTGCCCGACACCGTCGCGCTGATGGCCAAGGCCGACGCCGGAACGCAACTCCCCGCCGTCGCCCTGCCCGCCCCCGGCACCCAGTACGTACCCGCGCAGGAGACCGCGGCGCGGCCGCATCGCCGACTGCCCTACGCCCCGGGCGCCGAAGTCGCGGTCGACCGCGCGACCGGTGTACTGACCTGCACCATGACCAACGCCGGTGCGGCCGGCTTCCACTACACCGTCTACCCGAACATCACGTACACCTTCGCCGGCACCCCGTTCACGGTCGCCCCGGGCGCCTCGAAGACCTACACGTGGGTCACGTCGGAGGCCGACGCACGCTACGACTTCACCGTGCACGGCCCCGACGGCTTCGTCCGCCGCTTCGCCGGAACGGTCGTCCCCGCCGGCCGGAACGACGCCGCGGTGCCGTCGGTGACGGCGTCCCTCGGCACATCCCTCAGCCTGAACCTCGTCAACGACGGACTGACCGGAGTCTCCTTCGCCATCACCCCGAACGACTACGCCGGCACCGCGCAGACCGTTACGGTGGCCCCCAACTCCCGCACCACCCTCACCTGGCCGCTGGACGGCGGCCGCTACGACGTCACTGTCACGGCCGGCACCGGCACCGGGCTCGTCCAGCGGTACGCCGGAACCGTGCACTGACGCGACGCAGCCGCCGGACCCGCGGCTCCGGGCTGATCGGAAAGTCACCTGAGGGTGCCGGGGAATGCCTCCGTCACGGGCTTCGGCGGAGGCGTGGGCGACCGGGTGCGCGGGGTCGGGGGTGAGGGGCGCCAGGCCCCCGGCGCGGGCCCGCAGAGCATCCCCTGGCGCCTCCGCAAAACCCCATCTGACCTGGCCTTTCACCGTCTTCTGGCATAGGATTGCCCTTCGCGAAAGGGGGTCCGGATGGACCGGAACATACGCACGGTCGACGACGTTCTGCAGCTCCTGGACGGCCTGTTCGCGCCCGGGGCCGATCGCTGGACGGCCGGCGCGGCCGACTGGTGGGACGGCTTCTACGCGGACCGCTCCAGGCCGGTGCCGTTCTTCGTCGCGAGGCCGGACGAGAGCCTGGCCTCCTACCTCGACCGGGGCCTGATCGCTCCGGGCCGCGCCCTCGATCTGGGCTGCGGCCCTGGCCGTAACGCCCTCCACCTCGCCTCGCTGGGCTTCGAGGTGGACGCCGTCGACCTCTCCCCCGCCGCCATCACGTGGGCCGAGGACCGCGCCCGCGAGGCAGGGGCCGACATCCGGTTCCACTGCGCCGACGCCTTCGCCCTCACGGATGCCGAACTGAACGGCCCGTACGACCTCATCCACGACTCGGGCTGTTTCCACCACCTGCCGCCCCACCGCCGCATCAGCTACCTCGCCCTCCTCGACCGTGCCCTCGCCCCCGGCGGACATCTCGCCCTGACGTGCTTCGCGGCCGGCGAGGCCGGCATGGGCTCCGAACTCCCCGACACGGACTTCTACCGCGAATCCGGCCTCCAGGGCGGACTCGCCTACACCCCGGAGTCCCTGCGCTGGATCTTCTCCGACCTGACGGAGATCGAACTGCGCCGCATGCACGACGAACCGCCGGAGTCCGCGTACTTCGGCGAGCCCTTCCTGTGGACGGCCCTGTTCCGCCGCGACACCGGGGCCCGGTAGTCCGGCCGGCAGCCCGGACCGGATTGCCCTGTCCGAACATCGCCCTCGGCCTGAGGGCGGGCGGGCCCTAGGCTCAGGCGCATGCCGATACCGAACTGCTACGCGTGCGCCAAGGAGTCCGGGTTCGACGACCTGCCGCCGCGCGAGCGCATCGTCGCCGACGAGCACTGGCGCGTGGTCCACGCACTCGACACCGCGCTGCCCGGCTGGCTGGTGCTCCTGCCCCGCCGCCACGTCACCGCGGTGCACGAGCTCACCGACGCGGAGGCCGCCGCCCTCGGAAGCTGGCAGGTCAGGCTCTCCCGGGCCCTGCACCGGGTGACGGGGTGCGCGAAGACCTACGTCGTACAGTTCGCCGAGGCCGAGGGCTTCGCGCACGTCCACTTCCACATCGTGCCGCGGATGCCGGACCTGCCCCGGGAACTGCGTGGCCCCCACGTGTTCGGCCTGCTCCAACGCCCTGAGCGGGAGTGTGTGCCGGCCGACCAGGCCGACGGGATCGCCCACGCCCTCCGTCGTGAACTCACCTCGTGACCAGCCATCATGACCAGCACCCCGGGTCACCCGTCAGCGGAGGAGACAACCCCATGCGCATACCGCGATTCCCTGAGGCCGCAGCGACCGGCACGGTGACCATCCGGGTGCCCCCGACCGAGGCGTACCGCATCATCAGCGATCCACCTGTCATGATCCGCTTCGCCGAGGAGGCGCACCGCGCCCGTTGGCTGAACGGCGCGGGGACCCCGGCCGTCGGCGCACGCTTCCAGGGCTACAACCGGAACGGTCTCCGGCGCTGGGCGACCACGTGCCGCATCACGGACGCCGACCCCGCACGGCGCTTCGCCTACGAGGTGACGGCGCCGCTCAGGATCCCCATCTCCCGCTGGCAGTACGACATCGAACCCAGCGCCGAGGGCTGTACCGTCACCGAGACCAACTGGCTGCGGGTCCCGCTGTGGTTCATCCCCTTCGCCATCGTGATCACCGGCGTGTTCGACCGTATCGGCGCCAACAACTCCAACATCACCACCACGCTGCAGCGCCTCAAGGCACACCTGGAGTCAGCCCCGGTCTCCTGAGGGATCCGGGCCTTCATCCGGGACGGTCGGCCTGGAGCGGTTCGCCGGGGTTCATGAGGTGGCGGTCGTCCGGAGCGTGGCCACCAGCCCCGGGCCGAACTCCGCGAGCAGCAGCCCGGACGCGGCCATCAGCAGGACGCCGGACCCGGCGAGTGTCCAGCGGAAGCCCCGCGTTCCGATCCGGTGCCGGGCGCGGGCGATGACGAGGGCCAGCGACGCCTTGCTACCCACCAGCAGGAGGTAGAACCCGAACAGGAACGACCCGGCCTCCAGGGACCCGTGCCGCCAGGCCGCGACGAGCAACGGCGCGCCCGTGGTGAGCCAGAACATCCACGGGTGCGGGCTGAGGAGGTTGGCCAGCGCCCCCTGCCACAGGGCCCGCTTCGCCTGGTCCCCGGCATCCGACCCGTCACGGCTGGGCAGTTGCGCGGTCCGGGCCTCGCGCAGCGTGGACAGCGCCAGGTACAGGAGGAAGAACCCTCCGACGACGCCGCCCATGGAGATCGCCGCGTCCGGCAACATGGCCAGTACCGTCACGGCCGACACGATCACCGGCAGGTCGGTGAGGAGCGGAACGGCGGCGACCCTCAACCCGATCCCCAGACCGCCCCGCAGCGTCCCGGTCAGCACCAGCGCCAGCAGCGGTCCCGGGCTGATGCCGGCGCTGAAACCCAGAGCGATCCCCAAAGCGAGCTCTCGCACAGCGCTATGTCTCCTCGAGATCGTGCGGCGTCGTCGTGCGGCCGCCCCGTGCCCGGTCGCCCCCGTCGCCAAGGTAGCGGGTCGGCCGTGGCGCGCCGGACGGTCCCGCCGTCACTCCCACAGCCGGTCGGCGGCCGCGCGCACCGCTTCCCCCCTGAGCAGCGGCGCGAAGGCCAGCCAGACCAGCAGGCCGGTGCCGGCGCCGGCCAGCAGCCCCGCGACGGTGTCGCTGAGCCACTGCGCGTGCAGCCAGGTACGGCTCCACATCATCGCGGCGACATAGGAGCCGCCGATCAGCCACCACCAGCGCCGCGCGCGGGGCCGGAACGCTACCACCGCGACCGCGATCACCAGCGTCGTCGCGGTGAAGACCTCCCCGGAGGGGAACGAGCCGCTGTTCACCAGAACCCACGGCCGGGGCGGACGCGGCCGGTCGACCACCTGCTTCAGCGGCAGAATCACCAGGATGTTCGCGAGTACGGCGGATGTGAAGACGAAGATCGCGGACCTCCAACGCCCGTACACACACAGACAGCCGATCAGGCCGAGGGGGAAGACGAGGCCCAACGGCCCGCCCAGCCGGTCGAGATCGCGGGCCAGGTCGGAGGCCGTACCCGTACGCTCCCCGGTCATCCACACCAGCCAGCGGTCGTCGAGACCTTCGAAGAACGGGGGCCGGTCACCGCGGAGCATCAGTCCGATGCCCGCGGCCAGCGACAGCAGGGTGATGCCCGCAACCAGAGCGCCCCGGGGCGGGATGGCGGGGAGATGGTGCCGAAGCGGCGCCACCGGTGGTGGTGGCGGTGGATCGGACAGGTGAGTCGCGTTCTGCATGATCGGCCTTTCACGGTCGGCTCACCGGGCGGACGGGCCCGGGGCACGTGGCGAGGGGACGGACGGCTGTACGCAGTGCTGTGCTCAGGGGTCCGCGCAGGATGTGCGCAGGGGGTATCGCCGCCGCGCGGCCGGCTCGTGGCGGCCCCCGGTGCGGAGCGAAGGGATGCGGAGCGGGCGGGTTCGGGGCGGTGCGGGCCGAGGGTGTCCCCGCGCGTTCGCGTCTGGGGAGCACCCGGCTCCCGGGCGGTCTCGCGCCGCCGGTAGGCATTGCGCATTTTTGACCGTCGCAACGAAGACGATACACATCGAAGCGCTTCCCGCCGACCCCGAGGCGGTACGAGATCCGCCCCCATCCGACCGGGGAGCGTGGAATCCCAGGCCCGCCCGGGCCGAGAGTGCGGATTCTCGGGCCCACCCCAGCACAGCGGCTCACGTCTGCACAGTGCCGCGACCGGATTAGTTACACGTGAATATCTTCCGGCCCAACCGATCATCACGATCCGTATCGCGGTTCGGAAACAGATCTGGTGCGGGAAGCGGAAGGGTGCTACACAGTGCTTACCGCGTTGGATAACACGTGTAACCAATCATGGCGATGACGTGTCCGCACCGCCCGGGTCACCCCGCCACCACCGCTCGAACCCGGGCCCCTTTCCCTCCCCCGCTCCCGATCCACGCCACCGCTCCGTCCCTCAAGGAGTCGACATGTACGCCCTCAGCATCCGCCGCGCCCCGGCCGCGGCCCTCGGACTCCGGAGGACGCATTGACCGCGACCGAAGTGCTCCAGCCGCCCACCCGCCCGGCACCGGAGACGCCACGACACCGTGGACTCCTGACACTGCTGCTGGTGGCCAACGCATCCATGCTGGCTGTGTACATGGGTGTCGGCGCGGTTCTGCTGCCGACCCAGATCGAGTCGATCGATCCCGCCCACAAGGTCGCCATCCTGGGCGTGGTGGGCGGCATCAGCGCGGTCTTCGCCACCGCGTTCAACCCGATCGCCGGCGCGTTGTCGGACCGGACCGGCCGACGCAACCCCTGGATCCTGGGCGGCGCCTTCGCCTCGCTCGCGGGCCTCGCGTTCATCGGCAGTGTGCACACCGCGCTGCTGGTGGGCATCGGATGGTGCTTGGTGCAGGCGACGATGAACGTCTACCAGGCCGCGGTCACCGCCGTGGTGCCCGACCGCATTCCCGCCGCCCGCCGCGGAACGGCGTCCGCACTCGTCGGGCTGGCGCTGCCGATCGGCGGCACGGTCGGCGTGCTGATCGGCTCACAGACCGCACACCATCTGCGCACCGGCTACCTGGTGTTCGGGGTGCTCGTCGCCGGCGCCGCGGTCCTGCTGACGACGCTCTGCCGCGATGTGCCCCGGCGCGAGCCCGCACCGGCCGTACCGCGCCGCGAACAGCTGGCCGCGTTCCTGTCGGCGCTGTCCCATCACGACTTCCGCTGGGCCTTCATCGGCCGGGCCCTGATGGTGCTCGGATACTTCTCGGTCGCCGGATACCAGCTGTACATCCTGGACGATCACATCGCGCTGCCCGCCGGTCTGGAACCGGCCACGGCGATGGCGATCCTCACCCCGGTCTCGATGGTCGCGATGGCCGTCTCGACCGTGGTCGGCGGTCTGCTCTCCGACCGCTGGAACCGGCGCAAGGTGTTCGTCGCCGTCTCGGCCACCCTCGCGGGACTGGTCATGGCCGTCCCCGTGATCAGCCCCACCTGGACCGGGATGATCGTCTTCAGCGCGCTCAACGGTCTGGCCTTCGGCTGCTTCATGGCGGTGGACACCGCTCTCGTCACGCTCGTCCTGCCCAGGGCGGAGGACGCCGCCCGGGACATGGGCGTGCTCAACATCGCCAACGCCGGGCCGCAGATCATCGCCCCGTTCGTCGCGTCCGCGATCGTCACCACCCTCGGCGGCTATACCCCGCTGTTCCTGGTCGGCGGCGCCCTGTCGCTGCTGGGCGCGCTGGCGATCCTCCCGATCCGCAGCGTCCGCTGACCGGCTGACCCGGCTGCCACCGCTCACTCCGGCATCCACGGCATCACCCCTGTTCCCGGTATCCGCGTCGTCCGCCGGATCCGGAGACCTGATCCGACAAGAACTCCGGCGGGTCGCGGACCGTCCACCGGTCCGCCACCCGCCGGTCCCACCGCTGCCCCGACTCAAAGGAGCAACACCGTGAGACGTCAGCACGTGCTGTCCTCGGCCGCCCTGCTGTTGTGCTTGTCCGCCGCCTCTGTGACACTGCCCGCGGCCGCGGCCCAACCCGCCGCGCCCTCCGGCCCGCTGCGCATCCTGCTCACCAACGACGACGGCTACAACGCGCCCGGTATCCGGGCCGAGTACGACCGGCTGACCGCCGCCGGCCATCAGGTCACCATCGTCGCCCCGCTGCAGAACCAGAGCGGCGCCGGAACGAAGATGATGAGCGCGACCAGCGTCGTGGTGCAGCACCCCGAGGCCCAGGTGTGGGCCGTGGACGGCACCCCGGGCGACGCGGTGGCCTTCGGGCTCTCCCAGGTGTTCGCCGACCGGGCCCCCGACCTGGTGATCTCGGGCACCAACTTCGGGACCAACGTGGCGGGCTTCGCCACCCACTCCGGCACCGTCGGAGGCGCCATCGCCGCCCTGGAACGGGGCATCCCCGCCATCGCGGTGAGCACCGGCAGTTTCTCCGTGCCCGCCCCCGGGCCCACCCTCAACGCCATGCGCGTCACCGCCGACTTCACCGTCAAGCTCATCGACCGGCTCCAGGCCCGCGCGAAGTCCGGGCACCTGCTGCCCGACGGTGTCGGTCTGAACGTCAACCACCCCATCGTCGGCACGGACGGCACCGGCACCGCGCGCGGTGTCTCCCTCACCTTCCAGGACGCCCAGACGGTGCTCACCCCGCACTACGCCGACGCGGGCGACGGCACGTGGAAGGTCACGGTCTCCTTCGACCCGCTCACTCCCGCGAAGGGCTCCGACGTGGCGGCGGTCAACGCCGACAAGGTCTCCATCGCCCCCATGAACGCCGACTGGAACAGCGGCCCGGCCGACTTCGCGGCGGCCACCGCCCTGCTCGCCGGGCTGCGCCCGTGACCGACCACGCCGCAAGATCCGGGCCCCGCTCCCGACGGCCCCTCCGTCTCGTGGTTCTGTTCGCGCTGGCCGCCCTGTTCCTCCAAGCGCTGCCCGCCTCCGCCGCGCCGTCCGCCAAGGGGTCCGCGAGCCCGCCGGTGGTGGCGGTCTCCGACGGCATCCTGCGGGGGCAGGTCCATGACGGGGCGCAGGAGTTCCTCGGCATTCCCTATGCGGCGCCGCCCGTCGGCAACCTGCGGTTCCAGGCGCCGGAGCGGCCGGCCCGGTGGAACGGGGTACGGGACGCGACGACGCAGGCACCCGCGTGTCTGCAGTTCTCACCGTTCGGGCTGCGGGACCCGCAGGCCGTCAGCGAGAACTGCCTCTACCTCGACGTGTACCGCCCTCGGGACGCCCGTCCGGGTGCGAACCTGCCGGTGCTCTTCTGGATGCACGGGGGCGGCTACAGCCAGGGCACCGGGACCCAGTTCGGTGGCCGCACCATGGCCGACCTCACCCATACCGTGGTGGTCAGCATCAACTACCGGCTCGGCCAGCTCGGTTACCTGGCACTGCCGGAGCTCGCGCGGCAGAACGCGCTGCGCTCCGGGTCCTGGGGCCTCATGGACCAGCTCGCGGCCCTGCAGTGGACCAAGCAGAACATCGCGGCGTTCGGCGGTGCACCGGGCAACATCACGATCTCCGGGCAGTCCGCGGGCAGCGGTTCGGTCTGCTCGCTGCTCGCCGCACCGCGGGCGGCCGGGCTGTACTCCCGCGCCGTCCTGCAGAGCGGTCCGTGCACGCTGCTGGCCGCACCGGACCGTGCCCAGGCGGAGACCGCGGCCCGGACCTACGCCACCGCGGCCGGCTGCCCCGACCCGAAGGTGAGCGCCGGCTGTCTGCGGGCCGCCCCGGCGGACCGGCTGACGGCGGCCGCCGTCACGCTGCCGACGAGCGGGCCCGCGTTCGGTGATCTCCTGCTGCCCGCGCAGCCCTCCGAGGCGATCGCCGCCGGGGCCTGGAACAAGGTGCCGGTCCTGATCGGCAGCAACCGCTCCGAGAGCAGGCTCTTCGTCGCGCTGACCCAGCCGTATCTGACCGCGCAGCAGTACACGGACCAGATCACGGCGACGTACGGGCCGGCGGCGTCACAGGTGCTGGCACGCTATCCGCTGGCCGGATACGCCAGCCCGTACCTCGCGATGTCCGCGCTGCTCACCGACTCCACCTTCGCCTGCCACACCTACTGGACGGCCGACACCTTCGCCGGACAGGTGCCCACGTACGTCTACGAGTTCGACGACCCGGACTCACCGACGCTGTACGGGGCGCAGGTCCCGGGAGTCGACATGGCCAACGCGCACAGCGCGGAACTCGCCTACCTCTACGACTTCACCATGGGCGACCGCCCGCTGACCGGTGCCCAGGTCGGCCTCGCCGACCGCATGAAGCGCTACTGGGCCGCGTTCGCCCGCTCCGGCAACCCCGGCGTGGCCGGACAGACCCCGTGGCCGGCGGCCGGCCCCCGGCACACGGTCCTCACCCTCAACCCCGTGGCCGACCGTACGTCCACCGCTTTCGCGGCGGATCACCAGTGCGGGTTCTGGGCCGGGGCGACCGCGCAGGGCACGAGCCCGGCCCGGAGGTCGCTCCGCTGACCGGCTGAAGCGCCGACCGGACGCACCGCCGACCCGAACCCCGTGCGGGTCGGGTCGGCGGTGCGATGGTCGGCCACCCCGGCGGATCGCGTCAGGTGACGACGGCGACCACGCGTACCGGAAGGTCCGTGTCGTCCTGGATCGCACCCAGCAGGAAGACGCGCCGGCCGGCGCGCCACGCCCGGTGGGCGATGTAGTCCAGACCGCCGGTCGCGTCCTCGTCCGCGTCCCCGCTCTCGTCGACAGCGGTGAATCCGGTGGCGGCGAGCGGTGCCTCCGCCTCGTTCACCAGACCGGCCAGTGCCGCCTCGTACGCGGCGTCCAGATCGTCCGCGTCGGCGTCCGGGTCCCAGTCGTCGGCATCTCCGTCCTCGTCGCCGTCGACGTCCCGCAGCCACAGGCTGAACTCGACCCGTGCGTCAGGACCGTCCCCCTGGATCCCGGCCACCAACTCGCCGCGCTCCCAGTGCCGGGCGAAGGACTCCCCCGCGAACTGCCGATTCACGGCCCACCCGGCTGCCCCGAGCGCGTCGGCGGCGGTCTCGCCGGAGAGTTCGCCGGCGTCGCGAAGCCGGTCGAGGACTGCGAGAACCTCGTTCATCTGTTCATTCCCATCGCAGGAACATGGAAGATCTTCAGTCTCTGCCATCAGCGAAGTGCTCCGGGAACTTCCCGCTGAGAAGCTCCGGGAAGGGGGCGGCGCCCTGCGGGCTGGAGATGGCGTACCGCAGTCCGTTGCCGCCGAGCGCGTCGTTGAGGTCGAGCAGTTTCTCCGCCTGACTGGTGATCTTGCTCTCGTCGTCGTGCGTGTGCGCGGGGTTGTACTGCGAGGACGCCCACTGGTTCTCGTTGCCGGTCCACTTGCTCTCGACCATGAACCCGTTGGCGTCCGGTCCCCCGTCCACATGGATCTTGCGGTCGCCGAGCTTCCGGACCTGCTCGTAGTCGGTGTGCGTGACGAACCGCTGGTACTGGAACGACACCCGCTTGAGCATCTTGTCCCATGATGGCGCTCGATGGTCAGCGGAAGGAGCCCCGGCAGCCGGACATCGGTCGCGGACATCAGCATCTCGCCGGTCACGAGATCGATAGGGTCGCCGCCCTTGCACTTGCCGGCCATGGTTGGCCTTCTCCAGGGCGTTGTCGACGCTGCCGCGCAGGCCTTTGAGCCCGTCCAGCCCCCGTTCGCCCAGACCGCCCGCGCACCGAGCGCAGTGCCGAGGACACGTCGTCCGCGAAGTCACCGAGCTTGCGGGCCAGTTCCTTCACTTCGTACGGGTCCCCGGGCACCGGATCGCGGTCCAGGTCCAGCACATGCCAATCCGTCGGACGATTCGCCACCGTCCAACCCCCATTTGCGGACGGCTTCAGTCGGGCTGTTTCACCGTCGACCGAAAAGGGGGGTCGAACCGATTCGCCTTCCAGGGAGGGACGTTGGCAGCGGAGATCCGGGACCGGTCGAGCCGCCGGACGAGGGAGGGTCTAATCGGTTTGCCAGTGCCCCGGCGACCCACCATGATCGTGCACATGTACGACAGTAGGGACGACCTCATGAACGACCATCACCGGAAGGGCGGCCACCGCCCGTCCCGATGAGCGCCGCGGCACGGCCCCGTGAGGCGGCCGGCCCGCGCGCCCTGAGTCGTCACGCACCTTTTCCCGCCGTCAGGCAGCACCCCGGCGGGTCGAGGAAGCTCGCCGACCACTCAGGAGGAGAACGATGACCACCGAACTGGCCAAGGCCTGGGAGCTCTTCGACTCCGGCGACCCGCAGGGCGCGATGCGGACCCTCCGGTTCGCGGCGGACGCACTGCCGTCGGCCGAGATCGCACCACTCGTCGAGAAGCTGGCCCAGGGAGTCGGGTTCGCCGACCTCGCCGCGGCCTCGGCCGCTCTGACCGCCGACCCGGCCGGGGCCGGAGCGCTCTACGAGTTCGGCTATGCCTGCATCGGACGCGGTGTCTCCCACCTCGCCGTGCCGGCCCTCCGGGAGGCCCTGCGCCTCGCACTGGCTCCTCGCCGCGGCCTCCTCGGCCGGGCGCGCCGCACCCCCGCGCCACGGCAGGTCCTGCTGGAGCTGGCCGTCGCCCTGGAGGACGAGCAGCGGCACGCCGAGGCGGTCGGCCTCCTCCAGGAGCACGACGGGCTGACGGAGGACTGGCCGGACCGCTATCTGCTGGTGCACAACGCACTGATGGATGGTCAGGTCGACCTCGGCCGCCAGGTGTTCGGCGCGCTCGGGGACCCTGACGAGACCTGGCGGCCGGCCGCCGAACGTATCCGCCACCTCCTCGCCCGCGCCACCGTCGCCACCCCCGTCGACCGCCAGGACCTGCGCGGATGGCACTACACCCTCACCGGCGGCCTGCTCACCACCGTGTCGCCCGCCGGCTTCCACCAGGGGATGACCGGCCGCTGGGCCTATCTGCAGGACGACTTCGGAGCGTGCCGCCACGGGTTGGAGCGACTGCGCGCCGTGCTGGCGGCCATGGACCGGAAGCCCGCGTCCGTCGCACTGCTGCCGGACCGCGGCAGCCGTGCCCTCGGCCTGGCGGCGGCCCGGATCCTCGGCCTGCCCACCGCACCGTACCGGCCGGGTACCGCGGACACCCTGGTCGTGGCGTACGACCTGAACGAGTGCGACCAGGAGCTGGTCGCGCAGTTGCACGACCGCGCGCCGGGTGAGGTCCTGTACGAGCACGCGACCTGCTGGACGGATCCTCCCGCGGTCCCGGCCGATGTCTCCACCCTGCTGGTGCAGACCGTGATCGCCCCCTGGGCGTCCCGGATGCGGTTCACCGAGGACGGGGAGCGCGACGACATCCCGGCCGACGAGCGCTCGGCCGAGGAGCTGGCCGACGCGATCTGCGCCGCGGACCCGGAGCCCGACGCGGGCGACGACGATGCCCCGGCCGACCCCGACGAGCTGCTCGTGGCGTTCGCCGTACGGGTGAACGCCACCTGGCTCACGGGAGCCCGGGACCGTGTCCGCTCCTCCGGACCGGTTCCCAGCTCGCGTTTCGCCTGATCACGACCGGTCCTGGTGCCGGGGATCGGTCCCCGGATCCAGGACCGGTGGGTTGGTCCGGTCCGGGACCGGGTAGCTGAGTCGGGCGTCCGCTTCCCGGAGGGAGGAGGCCCACCGGCCCCGTACACCGGCCGCTCACCGCACCCAGCCGGCAAGGAGCCAGCGTGACCGCGAAGCCCCTCCTCCTCATCGATGTGGACGGCCCCCTCAACCCGTTCGCCGCGCGGCCCCACCAGCGACCGGACGGCTACACCACGCACCGGATGCGACCCGCCGGCTGGGACCTGCCCTGGCAGAAGCCGCTACGGGTGTGGCTCAATGCCGCCCACGGCCCGCTGCTGATGGCGCTGCCGTTCGACCTGGTGTGGGCGACGACGTGGGGCGCGCAGGCCAACCGCTGGATCGGTCCGCGCCTCGGCCTGCCGGAACTCCCCGCCATCGACTGGCCGGAGCTGCACGCCCGACGCGACGACGGCACCTACTTCAAGACCCACGACATCGTCAGGTACGCCGCCGGCCGGCCCTTCGCCTGGATCGACGACGAGATCCGGCCCCCGGACCGCGAGTACGTCACCGCCCACCACTCCGCGCCGTCCCTGCTCCTCCGCATCGAACCGAGCCTCGGACTGCTCGCGGCGGACTTCGACGCACTCGCCGACTGGGCGCGTGAACTATCCGGAGGAGCGCCGGGTAGCCCGGAGTGAACGTGCTGAACGCCCTCTGACCTCGACGTCGGAGGAACGGAGGATGACAGGACTGTCGCGGAATCTTGTCTTCACCATGAATATGTCGGCACCTGTCTCGGTCCGTGGATTGACGCGCCAGTGGTCTATACCTTTGCGGGTAGGGTGATCACTGGATCGTCCATCACGCGCCCGTGGGGGGACACTTGACCGTCGACCATCTGCCTCAACCACCGTCGGATCACGAGCTCTACTGGTACTTCGGACCACAGCGCCGGTGGGTACTGATCTGCACCTCACTCGCCTTCGTGTTCACTGCGGCGACCATGTTCACCTTCGCGCTGCGAACCCCGGCCCTGTGGGCCTTCCTTGCCGTGCTCGTGCTCAACCTGGTGGCGCTGGCGCTCTCGTCGGTCAATAGCCTGCGCCAGCGGCGGTTGACCAGGCACTCGCACGAAGTGCTGACCAAGGCCTGGCAGCCGGCCGAACTGCCGGACGTCGACCTCTATCTGCCGACCTGCGGTGAGCCGCTCGCCGTCCTGGAGAACGCCTACCAGGCTGTCGCGGCCGTCGACTGGGCCGGGGCGCTGACCGTCTGGGTGCTGGACGACGCGGACCGTTCCGAAGTGGCCGCTCTGGCGGCCGCACACGGCTACCGGTACGTCGTCCGGCCGGACCGGGGGCACCTCAAGAAGGCCGGCAACCTCAATCACGCGCTGACGGTGAGCACCGGGCAGTACATCGCCATCCTGGACGCGGACTTCGCTCCCAGGCCGGACTTCCTGCACCATCTGGTGCCGTACTTCGCCGACCCCGGCATCGGCATCGTCCAGAGCCCGCAGTGCTTCGACACCGACGAGTCGATGGACTGGATCCAGCGCGCCGCGGGCTCCGCCCAGGAGTGGTTCTTCCGGTGGATCCAGCCCTCGCGGGACGCCAGTGACGCGGCCATCTGCTGCGGCAGCAACGCCGTCTACCGGCGCACCGCGATCGACGCGGCCGGCGGCTTCGCCAAGCTCGACCACAGCGAGGACCTGTACACCGGACTCGCCCTCTACGAGCAGGGGTTCCGTACCCTCTACGTCCCGGTGCTGGTCGCCAAGGGCACCTCGCCGGACAACCTCTCGTCCTTCGTCAACCAGCAGTACCGCTGGGCGATGGGCAACCTGCACCTGATCAAGAACTCCGACCTCAAGCGCATGGGCGCGCCCTGGCGGATGCGTCTGTGCTTCTACGAGGGCATCGTCGGCTATCTGACCGCCGCGGTGAACACGTTCGCCGCGCCGCTGCCGCCGCTGGTGATGATGTTCTGGTACCCGGACCAGATCCGCCCCTGGCACGTCCTGCCGCTGCTCGCGCCGCTGTGGCTCTGGCATGTGCTGCTGCCCCGGATCAGCCACACCCGGTGGCGGGTCGAGGTCATCCGCGCCAACGTCCTGACGAGCGTCGCCGCCGCGGCCGCGTTCCTGCACACGCTGCGCGGCCACAGCGCCGCCTGGGTCCCGACCGGCGTCGGCCGGGTGAAGCCCAGCGGCATGGCCCGCAAAGTGGTGCTGGTCTCGCTCGCCTGGCTCTGCGGTTCCATCGGCGCGGCCGCGGCCGGACTCGCCCTGTCCGTCGCACGCAACGGCTGGTGGCCCAACTGGGGTCTCGGCCTGTACCTCCTGGTCCAGTGCCAGATCGGCCTCCCGCTGGTCCGTGATCTGATCGCCGAACTGCGGCCGGCGAAGACCGAATCCAAGGCCGTACGAGCCGCTCGGCCGGTCCGCCTCGGCATGCTGCCCCGGCGCTGGCCCGAAGCACTGGCCGCCACCTCACTTCTCCTGCTCACCGCGCTGCTCGCCTCCGGATGGGTCACTCCCATGCTTCCCTGGCTGAGCTGAAAGGCCATCACACCCATGCCTTCCACCACGCTTCCGGACCGACATCCGGAAACCGCCGACCGCGCCGGCCGTCCGACACCCGGGGCGGGCTCCGCTGGAAACCGATTCCGGAAAGCCGGAACGACCGGGTCCAGGCCACCCGCTCCCGGCTTCCGCCCCGACATCGAGGGCCTGCGCGCCGCGGCGGTCCTCGCGGTGCTCGCCTTCCACGCCGAACTGCCCGGGCTGACCGGCGGGTTCGTCGGTGTGGACATCTTCTTCGTCATCTCCGGCTATCTGATCACCGGGCTGCTGATCCGTGAGGCGGCCACGACCGGCCGCATCCGCCTCGGGGAGTTCTTCTCCCGCCGGGCCCGCAGACTGCTGCCCTCGGCGGCGGTGGTCCTCGGCGCGACCGCGCTGGCCGCCGCCTGGCTCACCGTCCCGCTGCGCCGTACCGACCTGGAGTACGACGTACTGGCCGCCGCACTGTCGACCGCCAACTGGCGCTTCGTCTCCCAGCAGACCGACTATCTGGCCGCGGGACGCGATCCGAGCCCGCTGCTCCACTTCTGGTCGCTCGCCGTGGAGGAGCAGTTCTATCTGTTCTGGGGTCCACTGCTCGCCCTGATCGTCTTCGCGGTGCTCAGGACGTCCCGCCGGGGTCGGGCCGTGCGGTCGGCCGTGTTCGCGGTCACCGCACTGCTGACGCTCGGCTCGTTCCTCCTGGCACTGCACTGGACGCACACCTCCGTCTCCCTGGCATACCTCGGAACGCCGTCCCGCGCTTGGCAGTTCGGGGTCGGGGCGCTGCTGGCACTGACCCCGTGGCACCGGTTGCGCGGACTGTCAGCGATACGTCCGGTGTGCGGGTGGGCCGGAGCCGCGGCCATCGTGTGGTGCGTGGTGCGCTACGACGGCGGGACGCCGTACCCCGGATACGCCGCGCTCGTGCCGACGCTCGCCACCGCCGCGGTCATCCTGGCGGGGACCGGCGACGCGGACGCGACGGACGGCGCGACCGCGTACGGCGTGGGCCG
The DNA here is from genome assembly GCF_005860785.2 of Streptomyces sp. So13.3. Taxonomy (NCBI): domain Bacteria; kingdom Bacillati; phylum Actinomycetota; class Actinomycetes; order Kitasatosporales; family Streptomycetaceae; genus Streptomyces; species Streptomyces sp. So13.3. Next base: position 1,035,467 of record NZ_CP048835.1, read on the forward strand.
GATCCTGCGCGGCCGGATACCGCGGGCGATCGGCCGCCTCTCCTACACCCTCTACCTGTGGCACTGGCCGGTGCTCGTCCTCGCTGAGGCCCGGCTGGGAACGCTCGGCTGGCCCGCCAGGGCTGCGCTGACCATGGCGTCCGCACTGCCCGCCTTCGCGACCATGCGCTGGATCGAACAGCCGCTGCGCCGCAGCAGGACCGTCTCCGAATTCCCGCGGCGCGGACTCGCGCTGGGGGTCGCCGCGGTCGTCCTGCCGGTGGTCCTGGCGCTGGTGGTCGGAACCGGAACGCTGAATCTGCTCGCGTCGGCTCCGGAGTTCGACCTGAAGGGACTGCCGCCGGGCGCGGCCGACGGCAGGTCGCTGCTGCTGCGGACCGGTACCCCGCTCAAGGACGGCCCGCCGGTACCGGGCGCCGTCCAGGCCCGTAAGGACTTCCCGCCGGACGGCGGGTGCGAGGTGGCACCCACCGCGACCACCAGCCCGCCCTGCCTGTTCGGCGCGACCGCGAGCCCGGACCGGATCGTCCTGCTCGGCGACTCGCACGCCGGCCAGTGGTTCTCCCCGTTGCTGGGCATCGCGGCCCAACGCGGGTGGGTGTTGCAGGAACTGGTGAAGCAGGGCTGCCCGCTGCCACAACTGACGCTGAGGAACCCACAGTTGGGCCGGACGTACACCGAGTGCGACACCTGGCGCGCGGACAGCCTGTCCCGGCTGCGCCAGGGTCCGAAGCCCAGACTCGTCGTCGTCGCGTCCCTCAACCGCTACACCGACGACCAGCAGCTCCTCACGGCGGGCTGGGAGAAGACCCTGTCGCCGCTGCGCGCCCTCGGGGTGCCCATCGTCTACATCCAGGACACCCCGATCCCCGGGACGGACATCCCCGCCTGCGTCTCCGGACACACCAAGGACCCGGACGCCTGCGCATTCGACCGTGCCACCGCGCAGTGGCCCGATCCGCTCGCGGCATCGATCGCGGCCGGCCGGCTGCCGGGCGTGCGGGCCGTCGAGATGAACTCCGTGCTGTGCCCCGGAGCGGGTGCCAAATGCCCGGCGGTACTGGAACGGATCCTGCTGTACCGGGACGACGCGCATCTGACCAACGTCGCCGCGACCGTACTGGCGCCCCGGCTGGAGCGGCTGCTGACGGACGCGGGAGCCCTCCCCGACCGCGACGCGGTGCCGTCCGGCCGGTGGACCCAGCTCCTCAGGGACGACTTCGACGGACCGTCCGGCAGCCGCCCGTCGGCCGCGAAGTGGCAGTACGACCTCGGCACCTGCTATCCCGGCTGCCCGGCCGCGCAATGGGGAACCGGGGAGATCGAGACCATGACCGATTCGACGGACAACGTCCGGCTGGACGGGAAGGGCTCGCTGGAGATCGTGCCCCGGCTGCGGAACGGCCGCTGGTCCTCGGGCCGCATCGAGTCCAAGCGCTCCGACTACGCCCCACCGCCCGGCGGCGTCCTGCGGATCGAGGCATCGATCGCGCTGCCCGACGTCACCGGACCGGCAGCGGCCGGCTATTGGCCGGCGTTCTGGACCCTGGGCTCCGGACTGCGCAACGGCTACACCGGCTGGCCCGCGATCGGTGAGCTCGACGTCATGGAGAACGTCAACGGCCGTGACTCCGTCTTCGGGACGATGCACTGCGGCACGCTCGAAGGCGGCCCCTGCAAGGAGCCCCAGGGACTGGGATCGGGGGACCGGTCCTGCCCCGACTGCCGGACGGGGTTCCACTCCTACGCGGTCGAGGTCGACCTCACCGCCGGTGCGGAACAGGTGCGCTGGTACCTGGACGGACGCGAGTACCACAAGGTCACGGCGGCCCAGATGGATCCCAGGACCTGGGACGACGCCGTGCACCACGGGTTGTTCCTGATCCTGAACGTGGCCGTCGGCGGCAATCTCCCCGCCGCGTTGGGCGCCCCCGCAGGGCCCACCACCGAACCGGGCCATCCGATGCGCGTGCAGTACGTCGCCGTCTCGGCCCGGGGAGCCGCCCGCTCCTGACCGTTGTGTTGTCCGCCGGCCCGCACGGTCACCACCGTGCGGGCCGGCGGATTTCTCCTCAAGGACGCCTCCGGGGTGCAACTCGCCGAAGCCGTCCGCATCGTGTCCGCCGGGGAGGCCTTGCTTTCCCCCGGCATCACCATGCGCCTCATCGCCGAGTTCTCCCGCCAGGGCGGCACCTCGCGGCCGCCCGCGCAGGTGCGGATCGCCGAACTCACCGCGCGTGAGACCGAAGTGCTGGCGCTGGTGGCCCAGGGGCTGTCCAACGCGGAGGTGGCGAAGGCGCTGGTCCTCGCCGAGCAGACCATCAAGACCCATATGGGCCGCATCCTGCAGAAGCTACGGCTCCGCGACCGCACGCAGGCGGCCGTCTTCGCCTACGAGACAGGTCTGGTGACCCCGGGCCGCACCCACCTCTGACCCCCGCCGTCGCGAACGGCGAAGGGTCAGCTGCGGGAGGTCCGTCGGAGGCCGTCGGAGCAGGTCAGCTGGGGAACATTCCGGCGGTGGCGTTGACCCAGGTGCCGGTGATGGAGATCCCGGCGTCGGAGGCGAGGAACGTCGCCAGCGCGGCGATGTCCGCGATCCGCGGCGAGCGCTTCGTCATCCGCATGCTGTCCAGATGTCCGACCAGCCCCTGCACGGCGGCCTCGTCCATACCGGTCGCGCCCGCTGCGGCGAGCTTCTCCGGCGTCAGGCTGTCAGCGACACCGGCGGTCCAGATCCCGCAGACACGGACTCCGGACGGACCGATCTCCTGGGCGAACTGGCGGATCAGCGCGTCCAGCGCGCCGTCGGCAGCGGCGGTGCCGCCCATCATCGGGCTGCCGTTGGCCGACCCGCTGTTCAGCGACAGGATCACGCCCGAGCCCTGCGGCACCATACGGCGGGCGGCCGCCCGCGCCGTGATGAACTGGCAGGCGATGCCCTGCACGACCGGCCGGGTGTAGTCCTCGAGCGTCATGTCCATGAGCGGCACGCCCTGGAAGTCTCCCCTGGGCACGAGGTTGACGGAGATGTCCAGCCGGCCGGCCCGCTCGACGACCGAGGCCGCGTGAGCCTCGACGGCCAGTTCGTCACGGGCGTCGAGCACGTCGTACTCGGCGCCGACCTCGGCGGCGGCCTTCTTCAGCGTCGCCTCGGTACGGCCGACGATGAACACCCGCGCGCCGGCCTCCGCGTATGCCTTGGCAACTCCCGAGCCCAGCGAGCCGGCTCCCCCGTAGACGACCGCGACCTTGTTCTTCAGCATGGTTCTCATTCCCTCGATCAGGGGCGCTCCGTGCGCCCGTCACCCCGTACGACGTACCCGACGCGGAAACTCATCGGTCGCTGCCTCATCGGTCGCCGTCTCATCCCCCGCCGTCTTGTCAGAGGGTCATCGGCAGCCCGAACGCGGTGAACAGGTGCGGCTCGAACGTGGTGATCTCGGCGATCCGCCCCTCCTCCACCCGCAGGACGTCGATCAGCTGGGCCCGGAAGACGCTGGTGCCGGGCCGCTGCAGATAGCCGGCGACCGCGAGCTGGCCGTTGGCGTGCACGGGCAGGTGCCTCCAGTACCCGGCGAACATCGGCGACGCCGGATCCAGGTTCGGCCGGACGAACGCGAAGAGCGCCTCGCGGGTGGTGAACCAGAAGGGGTTCGGGGGCATGGTGAGCACCGCGTCCGCGCGCACCAGCTCGGTCATCGCATCGATGTCGCAGCGGGCGGCGGCCTCCATGTAGCCCTGCAGCAGCGCCATGTCCTCGGCGCTCGGCTCCGCCGCCGTCCAGTCCTCGCGCCGCCCCGGCAGCGCCTCGCGCAGCGCGGACCTGCCCCGCTGGACGGCGCTGTTCGCCGAGGCCAGGCTGCCGCCCAGCAGGTCGGCGGTCTCCTGGGCGGACCAGCCGGCGATGTCACGCAGGATCACGGCCGCCCGCTGCCGTGGCGGAAGCTGCTGGATCGCGGTCAGGAAGACCAGCTCCAGGGTCTCGCTCGCCACCGCCTGCTCGTCCGGCTCGTGCTGGGGTGCGGGTGTCTCGGGCAACTGATCGTCGGGGAAGGGCTGGAGCCACGGCAGTCGCGGCGGCGGAGGCCCGTCACCGGAGTCCATGCCCGGCACGGGCTCGTACGTGGTCGGGCGCCGGTTGTGCTTGCGCAGGAAGTCCAGACAGGCGTTGGTGGCGATCCGGTAGAGCCAGGCCCGTGGATTGCCCACGTCGGCGAGCGTCTCGCGGGCCCGCCAGGCCCGCAGGAACGCCTCCTGGGTGAGGTCCTCCGCCTCGTCGTACGAACCGAGCAGGCGGTAGCAGTGCACCCGCAGCTCCCGCCGGTGCTCCTCGGTGAGCGTGGCGAAGCCCTCCTCGTCGAGAATCGTCACGCGGCCGGGTGTGACGTTTTCCGCGGCTGTGGCGGAAGTCGCCGGTGTTGTCGGTGCCGGTGTTGCCGGTGCCGGTGTTGCCGGTGCCGGTGTCGTCGGTGCCGGTGGCGTCGGTGCCGGTGTTGCCGGTGCCGGTGTCGAGAACTCCTCGCGCGCCTGGCGGGCCAGCCGCCGGAGCTGTGCGAAGCGGGCCGAGAGCGACTCGACGTCGGCGTGGAACGCGAGTGCGGGAGCCAGCCGCAGCCGCCGCACCCGGTCCCCGATATCCGTGACCAGCTCCCCGGCCGGGACCCCGGCCGGCTGCCGCCGCTCCCGGTAGGCGCGCTGCCGGCACGCCTGGGAGCAGTACACCGCGGCCCTTCCGGACCGCCCACCGGCCTCGATCGGCGCTCCGCAGATCTGACACTTCCCCGTCATGCCTCACACCCTAGAGGCCTACCCCCACACCCTCACCGGACTTCACCGCGCCCGATCGAAACCGCCCCGGGCGTCATCCGGGCGGGTGCGCCCTCTAGGGTGCTGGGATGATCTCGCAGGGATATCTCTCCGACCTCTTCTCGCTGGACGGCCGCGTCGCCGTGGTGACCGGCGGAAGTTCCGGCATCGGCCGGGCCGTCACCGGGGCACTGGCCCGCGCGGGGGCGAGCGTCGTGATCGTGGCGCGCCGGGAGAAGGAGCTGGCGGACACGGTCGGTGAGCTGGCTGCCGACGACTGCCGGGCGGCCTGGGTGAGCGCGGACCTGAGTACCGGCGACGGAGTCCGCACGGCGGCCGACGAGGCAGCCGCGGTCTTCGGGGAGCCCGACATCCTCGTCAACTGCGCCGGGATCAACCTGCGGCCGCCGATGAGCGAGCTGGACGACGCGGTGTGGGACACCACGATGGCGGTGAACCTCAAGGCTCCCTTCCTACTGGGACAGCGGTTCGGTCCCGGGATGGCCGAGCGGGGCTTCGGGCGGATCATCCACATCACCTCGCAGCAGGCCCACCGGGCGTTCGTCCAGAGCGGCGCCTACGGCGTCTCCAAGGGGGCGCTGGAGTCGCTGGCCCGGTCGCAGGCCGAGGCGTGGTCGCCGTTCGGCGTCACGTGCAACACGCTCGTGCCGGGGTTCGTGATGACGCCGCTCAACGAACGGCTGTCGTCGGACCCCGAGAAGGTCGCGGCGCTGGCTGCCCGCACGATGGTGGGGCGCAACGGCCTGGCCGAGGACTTCGCGGGCGCCGCGGTGTTCCTGGCGAGCCGCGCCTCCGCCTACGTCACCGGGCAGTCGATCTTCGTCGACGGCGGTCTCTCCGTGCACTGAGCCCGGAGCCGGAACAGGAAACAGGAAGCGGCGCCGGAGCCGGGTCGGGACGCGGTGGTGAACGGGCCGGAACCGCTCCCCGACCCGTTCACCACCCGATCGACGGTCCCCGGTCGCGGTCAGATCCAGCCGTCGAGCGACGCCATGAAGCCGGCGAAGTCGTCACGGTGGATGCAGTGCCCGGCACCCTTGACCGTACGGATCTCGAACCCGTTGGCCAGCAGTTCCTCGGCGGTCTCCGGGCTGATGCACAAGCTGGGATCGGCCAGCTGCACCAGCGACGGCACGACGGCGCTCGCGGGCAGGTATCCGAGGGCGGTGCCCTTCTCGGTGAGCGCGAAGAAGTCACGGTCGAAGAGGGCGAAGCCCGCCAGCTCGGCCGCGACGTCGGCGTCCGACCAGCGCGGATTCATCGTGCGCACGCTGTCGCCGGTCGCGTTCGCGACCATGGCCAGCATGAACGCCGACGCGTTCGGCGGCATGTTCTCCAGCCGGAAGCCCGGGTCCGAGTAGACCGCGCGGGCCGGCCGCAGCCGGTCGGCGGCGAGGGCGAGGGACAGACCGCCGAGCGAGTGGCCGATGGCGACGTCCGCGCCGGTCGGCAGGTTCTCCACCAGGTCGTCGGCCAGCAGCTCGGGCCGGTACTCGCCCCGCGGGCTGAGGCCGTGTCCGCGCAGGTCAGGAGCGATGACGCGGTAGCCGCGGGCGATCAGGTCGTCCTCCACGGCGTGCCAGGTGCGGTAGTCCGACATGCCGCCGTGGATCAGCAGCGCGACCTTGTCGCCGTCACCGCGTTCATGGACGTTGAGCTTCATGATTCTCCTGCCCCGGGCCGTCCCGCGACCCCCTGAGTTACACGTGTAAGCGCACGCTACACCCGACCCCTCCTCCCGCATACGCCGCCTTCCGGCCCTTCGGACGATTTCCAGCAGATCCTGGGCCACCCGCAGATCAGTGGGTCCGGCCGCCCAGCAGCCCGGCCAGCACCTCGGCCTCGCTGATCTCCGGGCGCTTGGTCGCCGTGAGCAGCGTCAGCGGACGGCCCTCGGATTCGGGACAGGTACGCGTCTTCGGCCAGGACCCGCGCGACAACCCCTCGGTGCCGGCCGACATCGGCTTCGTCGCGCTGGCCGCCCTGCTGCTGTATCTCGCGGTCCGCCGCATCAGCCGCGTCGCCTGATCAGGCGTCAGGATCGGACACCGCGAGCAGGGGCCGAGGGACCCCCGGATCGTACGGAGCGACCGGCGGTCCCTCCGCACGGGCGCTCGGACAACGCGCCGCGTCAGGCCCGCTCGTAGCGCAGCAGGACGACTCCGTTACCGAAGGCCTGGGTCTCCACGAGCCGGAGACTCCGCAGGGTGTCCGAGTCCCGGAACAGGGGGTTGCCCTTGCCGATGAGGACCGGATGGACGTAGATGCGGTACTCGTCGACCAGGTCCAGCTTCAGGAACGTCTCCGCGAGATCGGCCCCGCCCACAACCAGGTCTCCGCCGGGCTGCGCCTTGAGTGCCTGGATGTCGTCGGCGACGACCTCCCGCACGATCGTGGTGTTCCAGTCCGCCCGCTCCAGGGTCCGGGAGTACACGATCTTCGGCATGTCCCGCCAGATCCCGGCGAAGTCCACCATGGTCTCGCCGGCCGCGGGGTCCTGGTCCGCGGTCGGCCAGAACTCGGCCATCAGCTGATAGGTGACCCGGCCGCTCAGGAAGGCGCCCATCACCCTGAGCCGGTCGTTGAGGTCGCGGTGCAGTTCCTCGTCGACCTGATGCCAGTCGATCTCGCGGTTCGGCCCCTCGAAGTAGCCGTCGAGGGAGACCGACATCATCAGAACGACTTTTCTCATCGAGGTCCTCGCACCGGCGTCGTCAGGGCAGTAGCGTTCGCGGCACCGGCTTCCGGCGAGCACGGCACCGCCGAGCCGACTGTACGCCGCGCCCTCTCAGACTTCGTTGTTCCACATGCGGAACATGCTGCGTTTCCCGCGCTGGTCGAAGGTCACGGTCCAGAGGTTGGAGAAGGTGCCGAGTTCCGTCGATCATGCGGTTCCACTCGTCGACCTTCAGGGCGCCGAGGGTCGACAGCGGGATGACGCCCGCGTTGTTGACCAGCACGTCGACCCGACCGTGCTGCTCGTGCGCGGCCCGGACGAACGATCGCATGCTCTCCAGGCTGGTCACGTCCAGCTCATGATGGCCGGCGAACGCGCTGGCCGACGCTCTGCTCTCCCCGCAGACCGACCTCGTGACATGATCCGCTCGCTCTCCCACGATCCTGCCGCCCGCGAACTCTTCGCCGACTGGCAGACCGTCGCGAGGGACGCCGTCGATGCGCTGCGGCTTGCCGCGGGATACGACCGGAACGACCCCGCGATCGCCGCCGTCGTCGATGAGCTCCTCGCCGACAGCGAGGAGTTCGCCGCGCTGGGGCACCACCACAACGTCGGCCGCCTGGGCAGCAAGAGCAAGGTCTTCAACCATCCGGACGTCGGCCGGATCGAGCTGACGTACCAGAGCTTCGACGTCCAGAGTGCGCCCGGACAGTATCTGCTGGTCGGCACCGCCGAGCCGGGCAGTGCGAACGCCGACTCCCTCGCCCTCCTCGGTTCGCTGCACGCCGTCGGCCGCACCGGCCCGCCGCGGCCGAACAGCGGCTGAGCCGACCCGGAACTCGATCACCCGTACGAGGGGCGTGCCGGTGCGTCATGCACACGGCGCGTCGTGCACTCGGTGGGGTGAAGGGCGGCCGAGGGGGATTGCCTGTCCGGTACGAGGTCGTTGGTCGGGGCGTGACAGCGATCCAGGAGGCCGGGGTTCCTACCGGCCGGCGGCGGAGGACAGGCGGCAGCACGGCCGAAGAATCGGTTCTTCGTGTGAACGGGCCTCCGATCTTTGCCGCGCTCGCCCTGCAGTGGCACCAGGCCGGGCGCATAGTGCCCGGCCAGCACGACCGCGAGTGGTCCGCACTGGTGGCCGCCGCACCGGGAGCTGGTGGTCACTGACCCGAGCGGGGTGCCGGACTTCCCCCCGGCATCCCGCAAACGGTCCGGGCCGGACCGGGCCCCCGACAGCCCCCGGATCTGCGGCTGCGCCCGGACACCGATAATGGCCCCATGCAAAGCCGCCTCGCCCCGCCCGCCTGGCTGGTCAGGACACTCACCCCGCAGACCGCACCCATCCCTTGGCCCGCCGTCTGCCGCGCCGGCATCGCCATGGCGGCGCCGCTCGCCGTGGGTCTGGCCGCCGGACAGCCGGCGTACGGGGCGCTGGTGTCGATGGGAGCCCTGTCCGGGGTCATCGGCGACACCGCCGACGCCTATCGCATGCGGGTCTTCAACATCGCCGTGCCACAACTCTTCGGCACCCTCGGCGTCATGCTCGGCACCATCGTCTTCGGTCACGGCTGGTTCGCGGTCGGCGCGCTCACACTGATCGCGCTCGTCTCCGGGATGATGTCGACCATCGGCGCGGTGGCCTCCGTCTCGGGGTTGCTGCTTCTGCTGAACTCGGTGATCGGGGCCGGGCTCCCGTTGCCGGGGCCGTGGTGGAAGGCCCCGCTGCTGCTCGCCTGCGGCGGCCTGTTCGTCCTGTTCCTCGCCCTGCTCGCCTGGCCGTTCCGCAGACAGGAACCCGAGCGAGCCGCCGTCGCCGCCGCCTACCGCGCGGTGGCCGATCTTCTCGAAGCGGCGGGCAAGGACACCTACGATGCCAAGCGGCAGGCGGTCACCCAGGCCCTCAACACGTCGTACGACCTGATCCTCGCCCGGCGCGCCCGCGCCCACGGTCGCAGCGGCCCGTTCGTACGGCTGCTGTCCGCGCTCAACGTGCTGATCCCGCTCGTCGAGGCGGCGCCCGCCGCCCATCTGCACGGCGCACCACTGCCCGCCGGAATCCCCGCTGCCGTACGGGACCTGGCCGACGCGGTCGAGACGGGCACCACGGGGAAGCCGGACCTCGGGGCACCCGAAGCGGACGGACCCGCCCGCCCGTCACCCGGCCACCGCCCATCGGCAGGTGCTGCGCAGGCGCCTTCCGAACTGGCCGTCGACGTCGCGCTCCGCCACGCGGCCACCGTCGTGTACGAGACGGGTCCCGACCCGTACAACGTCGACGACCGCCTCGGCCTCCCGGCCGCGCTGCGCATCAGGGCCCGCCGTGCGACGCGCAATGTGCTGCTCTCCGAGGGGTCCTGGCGGTACGGTCTGCGGCTCGCGCTCTGCATCGGCATCGCGCAGAGCCTGGTCTCACTGATCGCCGTGCCCCGCTCCTACTGGGTCGCGCTCACCGTCACCTTCGTCCTCAAGCCCGACTTCGGCTCGGTCTTCTCCCGCGCCGTGCTGCGCGCACTCGGTACGGCGGTGGGCCTGGTCACCGCGGCGGCCGTGCTGAGCCAGGTGCCGCGCGGCTGGTGGGACGTGCCGGTGGTCGTGCTGCTCGCGGCGCTGATCCCGGCCGCGTCGGCGAAGGGATACGCCTACCAGACGGCGGCCATCACCCCGGTGATCCTGCTGCTCTCCGACGTTCTCAACCACCAGGGATTCGCCCTGGTGGTCCCGCGCCTCGTCGACAGCCTCATCGGATGCGGCATCGCGCTGATCGCCGGCTATCTGCTGTGGCCCGAGAGCTGGCAGACCCGTATCGGGGACCGGCTCGCCAGTGCCGTCGACGACACCGCGCACTATGTCGAGACCGCCTTCGGACCGGCCACCGACCATGCCTCACGCACCCGGCAGCGCCGCCGCCTCTACCGTGATCTGTCCACCGTGCGCACGGAGTTCCAGCGCGCCCTGACCGAACCGCCGCCCACCGGCACCCGGGCCGCCGCCTGGTGGCCGCTGGTCGTCGCCGTCGAGCGGATCGTCGACGCGACGACCGCCGCCCGGGTCCGCGTCAACCACGGGGCACCGGACCCCGCGCCGGCCGAGGTCGAAGCCGTCGCGTTCCACCTGCGGGAGCTGGCGGTCGGCGTACGGAGCTCGGACCGGCTGGTCGAGGTCCGCGCCGACCTGGCGGGGGACGAGGAGGGGGTCCTCGCCCCGCTCCGCCAGGAGGTGAGCGCCGCGCGGGCGATCACCTCCCCCGACGCCTGACAGCGCGGTCACACGACTGCGCCGACAGGTGCCGGGGGGTGGCGACTGCCGGGATCAGGATGACTTGATCATGTCGGCGCACTTCTCGCCGATCATCATCGTCGTGATGCACGGGTTGACCGCCGGCAGGAAGGGCATCACCGAGGCGTCCGCCACCCGCAGCCCGGTGACACCCTTCACCCGCAGCTGCGGGTCGAGCGGCGACTCGGGGTCGTCGACCGCGCCCATCCGTACGGTGCCCGCCGGGTGGTAGACCGTGTTGTGGGTCTTGCGGATGTAGTCCAGCAGTTCCTCGTCGGACTTGGCCGCGGGACCGGGGGCCAGTTCCGCACCGGCCCAGTCGGCCATCGGGGACTGCGCGACGATCTCCCGCGCGAGACGCAGCCCGTGGGTCATCACCCGCACGTCGTGCTCGTCGGTGAAGTACCGCGGGTCGACCCGCGGCTTGTCCCGGAAATCGCGGGTCCGCAGCCGGACGGTGCCCATCGAGCGGGCCCGGGAGACGTTCGGGGTGAGACAGAAGGCGTTCTCGGAGGTCGGGTAACCGTAGCGGTAGGTGTTCAGGTCGAACGGCACCTGCCCGTAGTGGAACATCAGGTCCGGCCGGTCCAGGCCCTCCTGGGTGTCGGTGAAGATGCCGATCTCCCACCACTGGGTGGACGTGGCGACCATGGGCTGCTTCGCCTCCCACATGACCAGGCCCTCCGGGTGGTCCTGGAGGTGGGAGCCGACTCCCGGGGAATCGGCGAGGACGTCCACACCGGAGTCCTTGAGATGCCCGGCCGGACCGATGCCCGACAGCATCAGCAGCTTGGGCGAGTCGATGGCCCCACAGGCGACGATCACCTCGCGCCGCGCCCCGACCTCCAGCGAGTGGATGGTGTCGGGCGCCAGGTACTCCACCCCCGTGCAGCGCTTGTCGGCGTCGAACAGCAGCCGCTTGGCCTGCAGGCCGGTGCGCACCTCGAGGTTGGGCCGCTTGCCGAGGATCGGGTGCAGATAGGACACCGACGCGGAGGACCGGGTGCCGTCCTCACGGGCGTTGATCTGGAACCAGTGCGCACCGCGCACCACGGTAGTGCCGGTGTTGAACGGTGTGGTGGGGATACCGGCCGCCGCACAGGCCTCCAGCAGCGCCGTACCGCACGGGTCGTTCGGCGGGACGCTGCGGATGGTGACCGGGCCGGAGCGGCCGTGGTGGTCGCCGGGCGCGTCGTTGGTCTCCAGCCGCCGGTAGAGCGGGAAGCAGTCCGCGGCGCTCCAGCCGGTGCAGCCCAGCGCGCCCCATTCGTCGAGGTCCTCCGCCGGTGCCCAGAAGGCGATGCAGGAGTTGTGCGAGGAGCAGCCGCCCAGCACCTTCGCGCGGGCGTGGCGCATGAAGCTGTTGCCGTTCTCCTGCGGCTCCACCGGGTAGTCCCAGTCGTAGCCGGACTCCAGCAGCCCCATCCACTTGTCGAGTCGCAGGATGTTGTCGTCACCGACGTCGGAAGGTCCGGCCTCCAGGACGCAGACGCTGACGCTCGGGTCCTCGGTCAGCCGGGCTGCCACCACGGCGCCTGCCGTTCCGCCACCGACCACAACATAGTCGAACTCGTCCATGTCAGTTCTTCCTCGTTTCCCAGTGCGTGCTCACGGTGCGGTCCCACGGTCCGGTCGTGCGGCCCGTGTCAGGGCCCGCCGTGGACCGGTGCGGGCTCCGCGCCGAAGGCGTGTTCGGCGAGAACGCCGGTCTTCTTGCGCTGCACGAACCAGTAGTAGACGAAGCCGCCGAGGGCGACAGCTCCGACGAACAGGACACCGCCCCACCGCAGGTACCAGTGCTGGGGGCCGGTGGCGTTGTAGACCTCGGCGCGCGGCCACAGCAGGTTGACGGTCATCGCGGTGCCCCAGAGCACGGCCAGGATGTTGACCGGCAGGCCCCAGCGGCCGAGCGAGAAGTGGTCGGTCGACGGTGTCCACTTCCTGCGCAGCCGCTGCACCAGCATGGGCATGGTGACCAGCAGATACGCGACGTAGATCATGATGATGGCGATGCTGGTGACCACCGAGAAGATCTGCGGCTGGTTGATGTTGACGACCAGGATGGCGATCGCCAGGATCCCGATCACACAGGTGGCCAGCACCGGCGTCTGGAACCGGTGGTGGAGCTTGGCCAGCTTGTGGCCGGCCGGCAGGTTGTTGTCCCGGGCCATCGCGAAGGCCAGCCGCAGCCCCGCGGTCTGCACGGACAGCGCGCACACGGTGATGGCGATGACCACGCACCACAGCACGGCCTGGCCCATCGTTTCGCCGAGCACGGCCTTCACCACGTACTGGAGCCCGTCCACGGACAGCTCCTTCGCGTGCAGATCAGGGGTGGACAGCAGCGCGAAGAGCAGGATCAGCCCGCCGAGGATGAAGGAGGCGATGAGGGCTCGCAGGATGGCCCGCGGAGCGTTTCTGGCCGGGTCGATCGACTCCTCGCCGAGCGAGGAGGCGGTATCGAAGCCGTACATCACGTACGCCGAGGCGAGCGAGGCGGTCAGGAACGCGCCGAAGTAGCCGAGCGTCTGCCCCTGCCCGAGGCCTTCGGTCGTCATGATGGCGCTCGGGCCGCGGGTGATGTGTGCGGCGAGCAGGATCACCAGGACGACCGCGGCGATCAGCTCGATGAACACCCCGGTGGAGTTGATGGTGGCCATCAGCTTCACTCCGAAGGCGTTCACCACGGTGGTGAAGATGATCAGGATCGTGCCCAGCAGCACGGCGTTGGCAGCCGCGTCGTACTTTCCGGTGCCGTCGCCGATGATCTGGAACCAGCTGGAGATCTGCGGGAGCGTCAGCTGGTAGGCGAGGGCCACGGCGGCCAGCGACACCACGGTCGCGACCGTCATCATCCACCCCGCCAGCCAGCCGATGTGCGGGCCGCCGGTCTGCTTGGCCCAGTTGTAGACCGAGCCCGCGACGGGGAAGCGCGCGGCGAGTTCGCAGAAGCACAGCGCCACCATCAGCTGTCCGATGAAGACCATCGGCCAGGACCACCAGTAGGCAGGCCCGCCGAAGCTGACACCGAAGTAGAACAGCTGGAAGGTACCGGTCAGGATGGAGATGTAGCTGATGCCGGCGGCGAAGGTGTGGAAGTTGCCGAGCGTGCGCTTGAGTCCGGGCTTGTAGCCGAGCTCGGTGAGCGCCGCGTCGTTGTCGATCTCGCCCCTCACCGGCTCGGGGGCCGGGCCGGGGGCGCTCATTCGAACCACCGCTGCGGGCGCGCCGCGGTGTTGCGCCAGATGTGCTTGGCCTCCTGGTACTCGGCCAGTCCGGCCGGGCCCAGTTCACGGCCGACGCCGGACTGCTTCATACCGCCCCATTCGGCCTGTGGCACATAGGGATGGAAGTCGTTGATCCATACGGTTCCGACGCGCAGTCGGGCGGCCACCCGGTGCGCACGTTCGCCGTCCTGCGTCCAGACCGCTCCGGCCAGTCCGTAGACGGTGTCGTTGGCGAGCGCGACCGCCTCGGCCTCGTCGCGGAACCGCTCGACCGTCAGCACCGGGCCGAACGATTCGTCGCGGACCACGGACATGCCCGGGGTGCACTCGTCCAGCACGGTCGGCGGGTAGTAGTAGCCGTTGGCCAGCTCCGGGTCCTCGGGCCGCGCACCGCCGCAGCGGAGCACCGCCCCTTCCGCCAGGCCGGCCGCGACATACGCCTCCACCTTGTCGCGGTGCGCGGCGGAGATCAGCGGGCCGGTGCGGGCGTCCTTGTCGAAGGGGCCGCCGAGCCGGATCTCCTGGGCCCGTCGCACCAGCTCGTCCACGAATCTGTCGTGCAGCTCGTCCTGTACCAGCAGTCTGGCGCCGGCCGAGCAGACCTGCCCGGAGTGCAGGAACACCGCCATCAGGGCGAAGTCGACCGCGGTGTCGAACTCGGCGTCGGCGAAGACGATGTTGGGGTTCTTGCCGCCCAGTTCCAGGGCGATCTTCTTCACGGTGGGCGCGGCGGCGGCCATGATGTGCCGCCCGGTGACCAGCCCGCCGGTGAAGGACACCAGGTCGACGCGCTCGTCCGTACTGAGCGGCGCTCCCGCGACGGCCCCGGCGCCGAGCACCAGGTTGGCGACGCCGTCGGGCAGCCCGGCCTCCTTGAGCAGCCCCATCAGGAGGATGGCGGTGTGCGGGGTCAGCTCGCTGGGCTTGAGCACGAAGGTGTTGCCGGCCGCGAGCGCGGGGGCCACCTTCCACGCGGTCTGCAGCAGCGGGTAGTTCCACGGGGTGATCAGGGAACAGACGCCGACCGGCTCGTGCACCACCCTGCTGTCCGTCTCCGGGTTACCGGTGTCGATGACCCGGTCGGTGCCGCCCGAGGCGGCCAGATTGCCGAAGTACCGGAAGCAGTTGGCGATGTCGTCCATGTCGTACTCGCTCTCGACCAGCCGTTTCCCGGTGTCCAGGGATTCGGCGCGGGCGAAGGCGGCCTTGTCGCGCTCGAGCAGGTCGGCGACGCGCAGCAGCAGCCGGCCGCGCTGGGCGGCCGGTGTACCGGGCCAGGGCCCGTTGTCGAACGCCTCGCGTGCGGCGCCCACCGCGGCGGCGGCGTCCTTGGGACCCGCCTCGTCGACGGTGGCGACCAGCTTGCCGTCCGCCGGACAACGGATCTCCCGCACCTGCCGGTCGGAGGCGGCGGTCCACTGGCCGCCGATGAACAGCTCCGGCATGAAGGCTCCTGCAGTTTGTGTTGGGCTGTGCGGTCTTGTGACGGTCTGTTATCCGACACTAAGGCGACCGTCCGGCGTCCGCAGCACACGAGCGGCCAACCGGACGGCATCCCTCCGCGCATCTGTCCGCAAATCCGGAAACCATGCGTAACCCGTGCGGCCTAATCCTCCGTCACCATGGGGCGGGCATACGGAGGCTCCGCCGCAGGTCAGTGCGGCGGAGTCCGGCAGTGCTGGTGGTGCGGGACCTCGGCCCCGGTTTCGGACGGGGCCACGGCTTCGGGCGGGTCCACGCGTTCAAACGGGTCCGCGCGTTCAGACGTGTTGCGGGGCTTCGTCCTTCAGGCTTCCGCGGACCATCTCGCGCAGCTCCGGGGTGTCCGCGTGTCCGTGGACCGACGCGGCGTGCTCGGACGCCGCACGTACGACCTCTTCCTCCTCGCCGGCGATGGTCAGCGTGCAACCGGATTCGCTGGGCATGTCCCGGCAGTCGGCGACCTTACGCATGACAAACCTCCAGTCCGCCCGGGCCGCCGTACCGCCGGCCTGTGGGCACTGGAGCCGAAAGCCATGGGGGCAGGCGCTGGGCTTTATACACCAAATATAGGTATTCCTCACGAAGAACACCAGGTTGCGGACCGTCTCAGGAGTCGAGCCAGTGCCGCCGGCCGAGACTGATGACCCGCAGCTGGCGGCGTGCGGTGGAGGTGATGCGCTCCTCGTCCTCCGGCGTCGCCTCCAGGAACTGGGACGCGGTCGTCACCATGTGGTCCACATAGAGCTCCGCGAGCATCCGCACGTCATCGTCCGTCCAGCCGTCGGAGACGGGCTGAAGGGCGAGGCCGGCGGCCACCTCGTCGGCGAAGTGCGTCAGCTGGGTGGCGATCGCCTCGCGCACCGGACGGACGCCGCCGTGCCGCTCACGGGCGATGAAGCGGATGTGCGGCCGGTGGTCGAGGACATGGCCGGCGATGATCTCCACCGTGCGGTCGATCAGCCGGTCCGGATCCCGCTGCTCGGCCATCGCCGCCTGGATCGCCGAATGCAGGCTGCCGAGCGACTCCTCGACCAGGGCGACCCCGAGATCCGACAGGTCCTGGAAGTGCCGGTAGAACGCGGTGGGCGAGACGCCCACTGCCCGGGTGACCTCGCGCAGCCCGAGACTGCTCAGATTCTGGTGCTCCAGCAGGCCCAGCGCGGCATCGAGAAGGGCCTGCCGGGTCTGCTGCTTACGGGCCTGTCGGACGCCGAGGGTGTGACTCATGTCATTCAGTAAACATCTGTTCTCCGAAATTTGCCAGGGTAGACTCTCACTCAGTGAACAGTTGTTACCCGAATTTCCCAACTCCCCAAGGAGGGACCGCAGATGAGCCTCGTCGTACTCCTCATGGCCATGGGCATCCTGATGGGCGCCGCCGCCCACACCTCGCTCTCGGTCTTCACCATCGCGTCGGCCCTGATCGTCGCCTGGCTGCTGGCCTTCGGCGTCCGCGAGGGCATCGCCCGCGTCCGGAACCACCGCTGACCAGCAGAACCACCCGGTTCCACACCAACCAGCAAGGGGGAAACACCATGAACGCCATCAACACCCAGCTCGCCTCGCCCGCCACGCACTCGACCCGGGAGCGCAAGGACGCCGACGGCATGGCCGTCGCCTCGTTCCTGCTCGGCCTGCCCGGCCTGCTCGTCCTCAACCTCGTACTCGGCCCCTGCGCCATCGCGCTGGCCTGCACCGCACTCGCCAAGGGCACCCAGCGCCGCGGCCGCGCCCTGCTCGGCCTGGCCCTCGGCGTCGCCGACCTCGGCATCCTGCTGGTCATGACGATCGCCAACCACGGCGTGCTCTGGCAGTTCTGACAAACGACCCGGCTGCCGACGACCTGGCGGCCGACCCCCCGGCGGCCGATATACCGGCGGCCCATGACCAGCGACTCCAGGACTCCCTGGCCCCGTTCCTCAGGGGCCGGGTCGGCAGTCCGGAGAGCTGAACTCCGCACCGGCCGGACCCGGCGCTCGACGAGACCGTCGCGCCGTGTCGAACGGGTTCGAATCCTTCGTGCACACATCTAGGCCGTACCGACTGGTCGGTACTACCCTCTGGCCACGCCCTCCGAAGGCGCTCCGCTCGGCACATCCGTATCCAGGAGGAGCCGCATGGCCACGCCCCCGTCGTTGCACGACGACGCCAACGCCGTCCCCGAACCGTCCGCCAGACCCCGGCCCGGCCTCGCCGCCCGCCTGTGGCACCGCGACCTCGCGCACTATCCCGCCACCGGCCGCCGTATGGGGTACCTGGCGATCGTCGTCGTGACCACCGTCGTCCTGTACTACATGCTGTACATCCAGTACGCGGTCGCCACTTCGATCATCGCGCACTTCCACATGACCTACAGCTACTTCATCTGGGTCTCGGTCGTCGGCAACGCGGTGGGAGCCTTCGCATCACTGGCCGCCGGCCTCGCGGACCGCTGGGGGCGGGCCAACATGGTCGTCTACGGGCTGCTGATCGCCGCGCTGCTCGTCCTGTTCGGGCTGCCCAACGCCTCCTCCAAGGGCATGTACCTGGTGCTCTTCACCTGTGTGAGCTTCATCGAGGGTGTCGTCCTGGTCGCCACCCCCGCGCTCATCCGTGACTTCTCCCCGCAGCTCGGGCGGGCCACCGCCATGGGGTACTGGACGATGGGCCCGGTGATCGGCAGCCTCGTCGTCACCACGGTCACCAGTCACACCCTGGACACAGCCAGCTGGCAGGACGAACTGCGGTACTCCGGCGCCTCCGGACTCGTCGTCTTCGTCATCGCGCTGTTCGCACTGCGCGAGCTCTCGCCCGCGCTCCGCGACCAGATCATGGTCAGCCTGCGCGACCGCGCCCTGGTCGAGGCCCGCGCCAAGGGCATGGACCCGCAGGCCGTCCAGCAGGGGCACTGGCGCCAGATGCTCCGGCTGGACGTCGTCGGCTCGGCGTTCGCCATCAGCGTCTACCTGCTGCTGTACTTCGCCGCGGTCGGGAACTTCGTCGTCTTCTTCGCGACCGTCTTCGGCTACACCGAGCAGCGCGCCAACGCGGTGGCCAACTGGTACTGGGCCGCGAACGCCGTCGCCCTGGTGGTGGCCGGCCTGCTGTCGGACCGGCTCCGGGTCCGCAAGCCGTTCATGGTCGTCGGGGCGCTGGGCTCGATCATGGTCACCGCCGCGTTCGCGATGCGTGCCACGCATCCGGGCACCGACTACTACACGTTCGCCTGGCTGTTCATCGGCATCGGCGCCTTCGCCGGGTTCGCCTACGCACCGTGGATGGCGAGCTTCACCGAGACGGTGGAGAGGCACAACCCGGCCGCCACGGCCACCGGCCTGGCCATCTGGGGCTGGATCATCCGGGCCGTCGTCGCGGTCTCCGCCGCCTTCATCCCGGTCCTCGTCACGGCCGTCACCCCGCTGGTCGACCACGGTGCCGAAGTACAGGCGGCCCAGGTCCAGGCGGGCCCGGCCCTCGCCGTGGTCGGCGCGCACCAGGAGCTGTTCGCCGAACTCGGTAAGTTCCCGCCGACCGCCATCCCGCCGGACCTCACAGCACGCGCGGTGAAGGAGGTCGGACCCGCCGACCTCGCGGTGGTCCAGAAGGCGCAACCCCAGCTGCAGTTGCTGCAGGAGTACGGCCCCAAGGTCCAGAAGGCCGCCAAGGACGGCCCCGGCCAGTGGCGCACCTGGTGGTGGGTGTGCGTCGGCGGCCAGGTGCTCTTCCTTCCGTTCATCTTCGTGATGTCCGGACGATGGAGCCCCAAGAAGGCCAGGGAGGACGCCGAGGAGCACCAGCTCGCCGTCGACCGCGAAATGGAAGCCCTCACAGCAGAACGCGCCTGACAGCACCGGCTTCCGTCGGTCCTGAACTCAGTGGTCTCGCCCGCGTCACCGGGAATCCGGTGGCGCGGGCGTTCACTGTCCCGGCCTCCAGCCAGTAGACGTCGAGCGACACAGCATCGCCGTACGCGTGCTCCAGCCGCACGCACTCGCAGCCAGGCGTGCACCGGCCCCGGTCAGTGGACCCGTCGGTAGCTCGCGCCGTCCCTGGTCCGGGCCAGCAGGCCGCCCTCCACCAGATAGCGCCGCAGCGCCGAGCTGTCTTCGTGCACCGTGTGCAGTGCCTCGTTGACCTCTCGCTCGGTGTACTCCCGGTCCCGCTCGAACAGGGTTTCCGTGAGATGGACGAGCAGTTGCTCGCGGCGGGCGGTCTTGCGCGGGATCGCTACCAGTCTCCCGTGGGAGAACAGGCCGGCCACCCCTTGTGACGTGCTCGGATCGTTGTCGGACATGACCGGAAGCCTCCCCCACCCGCCGACCGCCCGGCAAAGTGTTTTCGGGGGCGGCGGGTGGAGGGCCGGATCAACCGGCGTCAGGCTGGTCCGGTCGCATCAGCATTCACCGCGCCATACGAGACTCGTGATGGTGACTCCCGGGGCGAATCCGCGGATCGCGTACTCACCGGGACCGGGGTTGTAGTGCAGGCAGCGGTCCCAGGTCTTGCCGTCGAAGGTCCAGGTGGCCTGAATACGGCCCGGGCAATCCTTTCCATCTCCGTCGATCCCCAGGTCGCTCAGGCGCGCGCGGACGTATGGACGCGGAGGTAGTCGACCTCGTAGGACATGGCCGTCACGTCCGCCTCCGGCGCCGGGTGGTAGCGGCCGCCGCAGACCGAGAGGTTCACGATCAGGTAGGCATGCCAGTTGCGGCCCACGCCCTTCCCGTCGGCGAAGACCCGCGTTCCGTTGACCCACCAGACGACGGATCTCGCACGGAACTCGACCTTCAGATCGACCCAGGCACCGGGATGGATCGACGCGTCGGTGTAGGAGCGGTGGGCGCCCCTGACATGGTTCGACAATTCCAGCAGATCCGGATTGTCGGGGTGGTATTCGAATACGTCGATCTCGTTTCCACCGTCCCGCCACGTCCAGATCGCCGGCCAGGCCCCGATCGCCTCGGGCAGCCTGACCCGGGTCTCCAGAATGTCGCCGGTACGGAGGGTGAATTCCTCCGCACTGCCTTCGGTGGTCAGCAGGCCCGTGTTCCAGTTGCCGTCGGGACGGCGGGTCGCCCGGAACGATCCGCTGCGGCAGTAGTCGGCATCGGGCACGAGGTGATCGAGCTTGTCGTCTCCCGGATTCACCGGCCCGCCGTCCGGATACGCCCACGAATGCCCGGCGACCCACTGCTCCTGCGAGGAGAAGTCGGCCGTGAACCGGAGGTTCCCCTCCGTGGAGCGGGTGTTCCCCTCCATCGGCGGCGGTCCGCCGGGAGCGGGAACGGAATGCTTGGGCCCGAGCTTGTTGGTGAGCCATTCCAGGAGCACCGATCCGCGCTGGTTCACGGTGTCCCTCCTATCGAAATCGAAACTCGAAACTCGAAAACGGAGGCCGTCGTCCGACCCCGGTTGATTCATACGGCGACGGAACAGGACGGAAGGGAAAGCGGGATCGGTCTTTCAACTGGTGTTCATGCTAGGGGAATCATTCCCCGACGCGCCCGGAACGACGCGCGGCACCACCCGTACGATACGACCCGCGTCGGCGGCGTCACGTCCTGCGAATCGGTGCTCGATCCGCCCCGGCGCCACGGTGTCGACATGCTGATCACCAGGACGGTCGTCGACACGCCATGTCTCTCTCCCCCATTCCCGGCACGGCGGGAGGGTGGCTCCTCCACATGTCCGGTGCGGCGCGGCGCTCCTACGGTTTGCGCAACCCATCACCTCTGCGGGAGCCGGTCACCATGCGTTTGCGTACATCGCGCACCACGAGCAGCAGATTCCTCCGGGGGCTGTCCCTGTTGGCCGTCGGCGCGGTGCTGGCCGGGTGCAGTGCCGCGGGAACGGCCGGCGGTCCGGCCGCGGACGGCGCGGATTCCGCCGCCGTCAAAGTGGGACTCGTCTACTCCCGCAGCGGGCCGCTCGCGGCCTACGGGAAGCAGTACCGGGAAGGCTTCACCGCGGGCCTCGCCTATGCCACGCACGGCACCGGCAAGGTCGGCGGCCACTCCGTCGAGGTCACCGAGCAGGACGACGCGGGCGATCCGGCCAAGGCCGTCGCCGAGGCCAAGAGCCTGCTCGGCAAGGGCGTCAGGATCCTGGCGGGGACGACGGACTCGGGAGTGGCCCTGCAGATGGCGCCGCTGGCGGCGCAGAACCACGTTCTGTTCATCAGCGGTCCCGCGGCCACCGACGCGGTGACCGGGATCAACAAGTACACCTTCCGCTCGGGGCGCCAGTCCTACCAGGACATCCTCACCGCCGGCTCGCTGCTCGGGGACTCCCGGGGCAAGAAGGTGACGGTGCTGGCGCAGAACTCCGCGTTCGGTCAGGCCAACGTGGCGGCCGTGAAAGCCGTGTTGGGTGCGGGCGGTGCCCGCGTCGGCTCCGTGCTCGCGCCGCCCGGCGCGGGTGACCTCACGCCGTTCGCCCAGCAGGTGAAGGCCGGCAAGCCGGATCTCGTCTTCGTGGCGTGGGCCGGCGCCTCCGCCCCGGCGCTGTGGACGGCGTTGAACCAGCAGGGAGTTCTGGACGCCGCGAAGGTGGTGACCGGGCTGGCCGGCACCGCCTCGTACCCGGTGTTCGGTCCCGCCGGTGGCAAAGTGTCGTTCCTGGCCCACTACTTCCCCGGCGCGGCCGCCAACCCGGTGGAGACCGCGATGCTCGACGGCATCACGAAGGCGGGCGGAACGCCCGACCTGTTCAGTCCCGACGGCTTCACGGCGGCCCAGATGATCGTGCACGCCATCGAGGCGGGCAGCGCCACCGACACCGCCGCGATGGCGAAGGCGCTGGAGGACTGGACGTTCAACGGGCCCAAGGGCAGCGAGCGGATCCGCGCCCAGGACCACGCGCTGCTGCAGCCGATGTTCACCGCGCAGCTGACGGGGCCGACCGCGGCCGCCAGGCCGCACCTGCTCACGACCCTGCCGATGGCGGCGGTCACGCCCCCGGCCAAGCCGATGGCGGGCTGATCCCAGTGCACTCCACGATCCCCGCACCACTGGGCGCCGACGCGGGGCACGGCACACTCCCCGCTCCGGTGCTCCGGCTCCAGGACGTCGGCTGGACCGTGGGCGGCGCCACCATCGTCCAGGACGTCTCCTTCGACGTGCGCGAGGGCGAGTTCCTCGCCTTCATAGGCCCCAACGGGGCCGGCAAAACCTCGCTGTTCAACCTCATCAGCGGTCTCGTCCCGGCCACCGAGGGCACCATCGAGCTCGACGGTGCCGACATCACCGCCGAGTCCGTGCCGGCGAGGGCCCGGCGCGGGCTCGGCCGTACCTTCCAGACCTCCAGCCTGTGGCCCGCGATGACGGTGGCCGACCACATACGGCTGGCGGCGCAGGCGGCCACCGGAGGCTCCTACCGGATCTGGCGGCGCGCGGCGCGCTACGGGCGGCAGGTCGACGCGGTGCTGGAGCGCACCGGTCTGGCGGAGCGCGCCGAGTCACCGGCGGCGAGCCTGTCGCACGGCGGGAAACGCCAACTCGAGCTGGCGGTGCTGCTGGTCGGGGAACCGCGGCTGATGCTCCTGGACGAGCCGATGGCCGGGGTCAGCGCCGAGGAGGTCCCGGCGCTGACCGACCTGATCCGTTCCCTGCACCGTGACGAGGGGCGCACCGTCCTCATGGTCGAACACCATATGGAGGTGCTGCTGGGCCTGGCCGACCGGCTCGCGGTGCTGCACCACGGCACCCTCCTGGCGCTGGACACCCCGCAAGCGGTGATGGCCGACGCCACCGTGCAGCAGGCCTACCTCGGGGAGGCGCTGTGAACGGATCCGAGACCCCTTTGCTGACGGTGCGTGAGCTGCGGGTCGTCATCGGCGGCAGGCACATCCTGCACGGCGTCGACCTCGATGTCGCCGCCGCCGGGGTGACCGCCCTGCTGGGCCGCAACGGCGCGGGCAAGACCACCACGGTGCGCGGCATCCTCGGACTCGTCCCGCGCACCGGCAGCGTCCTGCTCGACGGCGAGCAGACGATCCGGCTGGCCACCCACACGCTGGTCCGCCGCGGCATCGGCTACGCACCCGAGGACCGCGGGGTGTTCGCCGGTCTCACCGTCGCGGAGAACCTGCGGCTCGCCGAGCGGCGCGGCGCCGGCGAACCGGCCTACGGCCTGGTGCACGAGCTCTTCCCGGAACTGAGGCAGCGTGCCCGGCAGCCGGCCGGCACCCTCTCCGGCGGACAGCAGCAGATGGTCGCGATCGGACGCACCCTGCTCAACGGGAACCGGCTGATCATCGCCGACGAGCCGACCAAGGGCCTCGCGCCCAAGGTCGTCACCGAGGTGGCCCAGGTGCTGGAGCGCGCGGCGCAGGCCGTACCCGTCCTGCTCGTGGAGCAGAACCTCGCCATGGTGCGCCGGCTCGCCGAGCACTGCGTCGTACTGGCGGACGGCCGCACGTCGTACCGCGGCCCCGCCGCCCAACTGCTGGCCGACGCCGACGCCATGCGCCGTCTCCTGGGCGTCGGACGGCACGGCGCGGCACCGGCCGGGGCCGTGCGCACCGAGGAGGGCGGCGTCTGATGTCCACCGTCGTGCTGCTCGCACTCACCGGACTCGGGCTGGGGGCGCTGTACTTCCTCGTCGCGTCGGGGCTGTCCCTCATCTTCGGTCTGATGGACGTCCTGAACTTCGCCCACGGCGCGCTGCTGTCGATCGGCGCCTACGGCACCTGGTGGGCCGCGTCCGGTCATCTTCCGGCAGCCGGGTCCGGCGGATTCGGGTTCGTCCTGGCCGTCGCCTTCGGGACCGCCACGGGGGCCCTGGCAGCCGTGCTCCTCGAACTGGCCCTGATCCGGCCGCTGTACGCGCGTCCCCGTGAACAGGTCCTCGCGACCGTCGGCGTCGGACTCGCGGTTCCGGCGCTGCTCTCGGCGATCTGGGGGGCCGACGCCCGCCCCTTCCCCGGACCGCGGGCGCTGTCGGGCACCTTCGGACTGCTGGGCGCCCAGATCCCCGTCAACCGCCTGGTCCTGACGGGCGCCGCCGTGGTCGTGCTCGCCGCCCTGAAACTCTTCCTCGGCGGCACCCGGCACGGTCTGGTCGTCCGCGCGGGAGTGGAGGACCGGGCCATGGTCACCGCACTGGGCATCGACGTCCGCAGAGCGTTCACGCTGGTCTTCGCCATCGGTGGAGCCGCGGCCGCGTTGGCGGGCGCCCTCGGCGGTCTGTACTTCGGTTCCGTCGACCCCGGCCAGGGCACCTCGCTGCTCATCTTCGCCTTCGTCGTGGTCGTGATGGGCGGCATGGGCTCGATCACCGGCGCCGCGCTGGCCTCGGTCGCCGTCGGCCTCGTCCAGCAGTTCGCCAACTACTACACCACCGCGGGACTCGGCGACCTCGCCGTCGTCGTGCTGCTCGCCGCGCTGCTCCTCGCCCGGCCGCGCGGCCTCACCGGGAGACTCGCGTGACCACCACGACCCAGCCGAAGGACCCCGTTCGCGAGCACTGCGACACCGCTGCCGGCCATGGCCGACGCGGCCGGCACCTCATCCGCTGGTGGCCGGCCGGCCTGTTGCTCGCGCTGCTCGCCGCACCGTACAGCGCACTGCCCCTGCCGGGGTTGCTGGACGGTCCGATCGGCAGCCCCGGCAGTCTCCAACTGCTGGCCCTGTGCCTGGTCTTCGGGGGCCTGGCCACCGGATACGACCTGCTGCTGGGCCGTACGGGACTGCTCTCCTTCGGCCATGCCCTGTACTTCGCCGCAGGCGGTTACGCCACCAATACGATCATGCTGGAGGCCGGGCTGCCGTTCGTCACCTCGGCACTCCTGGCGCTGCTCTTCGGCACGGCGCTGGCCGCGCTGCTGGGAGCGGTCGGGCTGCGGGTGAGCGGCATCGGCTTCTCCATGGTGACGCTGGCGTTCGCCCAGGCCGGGTCGATCCTCGTCGCACGCGACCCGGGCGGCCTGACCGGCGGGGAGGAGGGGCGGGCCGTCCCGGCGAACCGGCTGCCCGCCTCCCTGGTGGGCATCGAACACACCGTCAATCTGTACTGGATCGCCCTGGCCTACCTGGTCGTCACGCTCGCCGCCGTCCACTGCGCGGTGCGTTCGCCCACCGGCCGGGTCTGGGAGGGCATCAAGGAGAACGAGCGCCGGGTGGAGGTGCTCGGGCTGCGGCCCTACGGCTTCAAGCTCGTGGCGTTCACCCTGTCCGGCGCCCTGGCGGCGCTCGGCGGCATCGTCTATCTGCTGCTCACCGGCGGTGCCACCCCGCAGACCACCACGTCGAACTTCACGTTGTCGCTCCTGGTGATGGTGGTGCTGGGCGGCTCCGGATCGCGCTGGGGACCGCTCGTCGGCGGGGTCCTCTACACCTGGGCCGACCACCGCCTCGGCGACCTGGCCGGGTCCGGCGCGGTGGCCGGCCTCCCCGCGGTGCTGCGGGTCCCGCTCTCCCAGCCGCTGTTCCTGCTCGGCACCGTCTTCGTCGCGGTCGTGTACCTGCTGCCCGGCGGTGTGGTGCGGCTGCCGGAACGGGCCCGCGTCACCTGGTCCTCACGAGCCACCGGGCGCACCATGACAGAAGCCGAGCCCGCCGAACGGAAAGAGATCCCCGCGTCATGACGCAGAATCCCACCCCAGCCGTCGAGGCGGAAACGTTCGAGGAGTTCACCGTCGCCGTGGAAGGAGGGGAACTCGCCGTACTGCGCTGGCCGGCCGCCGTGCCCGACGCGCCGGTGGTGATGGCGCTGCACGGGATCACCGGCAACGCCCTGTCCTGGGCGCGCGTCGCCCATCATCTGGCGGGCCGCGTCACCCTGCTCGCCCCCGATCTGCGCGGGCGGGCGGGCAGTGCCGCGCTGCCGGGACCGTACGGGATCGCCCGCCACGCCGATGACGCGGCAGCCCTGATGGCGGCGGTCGGTGCGCCCCGCGTGGTGCTGGCCGGACACTCCATGGGCGCCTTCGTCGCGGCCGTGGCCGCGGTACGCCACCCGGACCGGTTCCCCTCCCTGCTGCTGGTGGACGGCGCGGTGGGCTTTCCGGCACCGCTGGAACTGGCACCCGACGAGCTGATCACGGCGGTCATCGGACCGGCCATGAGCCGTCTGTCGATGACCTTCCCGGACCGCGACACCTACCGGTCGTTCTGGCAGGCGCATCCGGCGTTCGGCGCGTCCTGGGAGCCCTGGGTGGACGCCTACGTCCAGCGCGATCTGGTGGGGCAGGAGCCGGAACTGCGGTCCTCCTGCCGGATCGAGGCGGTCCGCACCGACGGTGTCGACCTGTTCTCCGAGGACGTCCTGGCCGCCGTTCACCAGCTGCCCGGCCAGGCCCGGCTGTTGTGGGCCGAGCGCGGTCTGATGGACGAGCCGCAGGGGCTGTACGACGAGGAGCGGCTGGCCGCGGCCGGCCTGGACCACCCGAACGTCACCCCGCTGAAGCTGGCGGGCACCAACCACTACACCATCCTCATCGGGGACGAAGGCGCCAGGACGGTGGCCCGACACCTCGTGGAACTGGCAGGTTCGTCATGACCGCACCCCGCCTGCGCGGCATCTTCCGACGCCTCACCCTGATCGTCGTTCTCGGGCTTCTCACCGCAGGACTGACGAGCGTGCCGGCTGCCGCGGCGGCCGGCACGTATCAGCAGGTCACCGGCTTCGGCTCCAATCCCGGCAATCTGACGATGTACCAGTACACGCCGGCGAACCTGCCCGCCGGCGCCCCGCTGGTCGTCGCCCTCCACGGCTGTACGCAGACCGCGAGCGACTACCACACGCACTCGGGCTGGCAGAAGTACGCCGACCTGTGGGGCTTCGCCGTGGTCTACCCGCAGACCGGCACGGCCAACAACGTCCTGTCGTGCTTCAGTTGGTTCGACGCGACGAAGGACACCCGCGGGCGCGGTGAGGCCGCCTCGGTGCTCCAGATGGTGAACCACGCCGCGGCGCAGCTCGGTTCCGACAGCCACCGGGTCTTCATCACCGGTCTGTCCGCGGGCGCCGGCATGGCGGCCGATCTGCTCGCCGACTACCCCGAGGTGTTCGCGGGCGGCTCCGTCGACTCCGGGCTGCCCGCCCAGTGCGCCACCACCCAGGCCGCGGCTTCCTCCTGCCAGAACGCCGCCCAGAACCTCACGCCCGCCCAGTGGGGCGACAAGGTCCGCGGCTCCTTCCCCGGGTACACCGGATCGTGGCCGCGCGTCGCGATCTGGCAGGGCACGTCCGACACCACCGTCCGACCGGTGAACGCCACCGAGCTGCGTGACCAGTGGACCGACGTCTGGAGCATCGGCCAGACCGCGTCCAGCACCCGGAACCTGCCCGGCGGCACCACGCTGAGCACCTACAACGACAGCGCGGGCAAAGCCGCCGTGGCGCTGTACTCGATCTCCGGCATGGGCCACGGTCTCGCCGTGCAACCGGGATCCGGCACCGATCAGTGCGGTACCGCCGGCGCCTACTTCCTCGACACCGTCTGCTCCAGCTACTACACGGCCACGTTCTGGGGCCTGGACAGCTCCCCCGGCGGTCCCGGCTCCCTGCCCGCTCCCACCGGTGTCCGGGTCACCGGGTCCACCGGCACCTCCGCGTCACTGGCCTGGAACGCGGTCGACGGCGCGGCCTCGTACACCGTCCGGCGCAACGGTGCCGTCGTGGGATCCACCGCATCGGCGTCGTACACCGACACCGGGCTGTCCGCCGGCACCGCCTACGGCTACACGGTCACCGCGGTCGACTCCGCGGGCGCCGCCGGTGCCGCCTCGGCGACGGTCACAGCGACGACCACCGGGGCCGCGCCCCGGTGCTTCACCACCGACAACTACCACCAGGTCGCGGCCGGGCGCGCCCACCAGAGCGGTGGCTACGCCTATGCCAACGGCTCCGGCCAGAACATGGGCCTGGACAACGTCTTCACCACCCACACCCTCCAGGAGGCCCCGACCGGCTACTTCGTCATCGCCGACGCCGGCTGCCCCGCGTGAAGCCCCGGATCGGCCGCATCGGCCCGACCGCCCCGGCTCAGCCGGACGCTCGGGCGAGCAGGCCCGTGAGCAGCACCTCGAGCAGTTGGCGGAGGGTGTCGGTGAAGTCCAGCCGCATCGCCGCCGGCTCGGGATCGGTCTCGTAGACGGCGAGCATCGCGGCTGACGGCTGCGAGTGGGTCCACGTCGCGCCGGTCACCATGACGGTGGCACCGGCGAACCGTACGGCGTCGTGCTCTGCGAGCTCGGGCACCCGCTCCCGCACCATCCGGGCCAGCTCACCCACGTTGGTGATCGCGCTGCGCTTGTACTCCGCGGTGACCTTCGGAGAGACGTTGCGTTCGAGCACGCCGGCCTGCGCGCGCACCAACCTCCAGACGGCGGGCGCGACCCTGGGCCGCGACAAGCCGAAGCGCTCGCTGCTCAACAGCCTCGCCATCCTGCCGTCGCAGGGCGTCGAACAGGGCGCCGAGCCGCTGCTGTACGCCGCCACCAGCCCGGACGCCACTCCCGCCGCCTACTACGGACCGGGCGGACGATTCGGACTGGTCGGCCCCACCACCACCGCACGCACCACCCGCCGGGCCCTCGACACCACGGCCAACGCCCGGCTGTGGGCGGAAGCCGAACGCCTCACCGGCGTCACCCTGCCCGCCCTCGCCGCATGACGACCGCGACCCGGTGACTACCGTGCGGGCGGGCCGCGACCCGGCCGGTTCGTCACCGCGGCCCGGTCTGCGATCGCTGGGTCTCCTCCCCGGCCACGGCTCCACGATCACGCCCCCGCCGCCATTCGGCACCCGCACGCTCCGCGGCCGACGACGGGCGGACCGCGGGCACCGGTGGTATCCAGTCCACCGTGGATGAACAACGTGATGTGAACGGCCCGTCCCAGATGTCCCGGCAGCCGCGGCTGCTGTCGACCTCATGCGGCAACTGCTCGTGCTGCGGAGAGGGCGCCTGCGTCAGAGGCCCGGACAACGGCTGCCCGGTGAATCTGGAGAGTGTGACGTCCTGCCCCTGTCTGACGGAGTGACCCGTTCGGCCCAGCGGCCGGATCCCGGTCAGGATGGTCAGCCGCGCAGCGGGAACGTCTCCGCGTCGTGCCAGTGGGCGCCGTCCCAGACGACCAGCTGCACCGCGGTGACGCGGGTCGTGAAGGGAAGCCCGGCCGTCAGATCGGCCTCGATCGTGTCGAACACGCCCGGATCCGGGCTGTAGGCGACGGTCAGATGCGGTGCCGCGTCGGCGTACCGGCCTCCGTACGGTTGCGCCTCCGGCCAGCGGTCGGCGACGCCACGGGTGAGCGCCCGGAGGGGGCCGTCCGGCTCGGGGACGAGATGGAGCATCGCGGGGAAGCGTCCGCAGCGACGGAAGGCCAACTCGAACGGGGCGTGAGCGCCCAGTGACTCCCCCAGGGCCTCGGCGACGGAACCATCGATCCGCGGGTGGTCCAGGAACGGGTAGAGCACCGACACGTGCGCCGGGACCCCGGTCCCCGCGGCGGGGTCGAACCGCCGCCGCCACTCCCCCACCAGAGGTTCCGCCTCCGGAACCTTGATGACCAACGCCGTACGGCCCGCCGGATGCCGCGCACTGCCTTCTGACGCCATTGCTCCGGTCACGGTCCCGTCGATCGTTCTGCGGTCACTGCCCAGGAGGCTACCGCAGCCGCCGCCAACCACTCCCCGGCAGCGGCTCGTTGGAGAACCGCTCCGACCTCGCGCACTATTGGTCCAGACCTTGACAGGTCCAGACCAATCGGGTTGAGTGCAGGGCTATCCCCACTCGATCCCCCACTAGGAGTGGCCCCGTGTCAAGAAAACGGATCATGGCGTTCCTCACCGCTCTGATCGTCGCGGTCGGACTGGCGGTCCTCGTACCGCTGGCGTCCACCGCTTCCGCCGCGCAGTGTACGACCGCGTGGAACTCCTCCACGGTGTACACCGGCGGACTGTCCGCGTCCTACAACGGTCACAACTGGTCCGCGAAGTGGTGGACCCAGAACGAGACACCCGGCAACGCGGCGGTCTGGGCCGACCAGGGAGCCTGCGGCAGCTCGGGTGGCTCCGGCGGCACCACCGGCGGCACCGGATCGTGCGACTACCCCGCGTGGGTCGCGGGCCGGGCCTACGTCACCGGTGACGTCGTCAAGTACACCGACGGCAACGCGTACCGCGCCGAGCACGACAATCCCGGCTACGACCCGGTCATCAGCACCTGGTACTGGGAGCCGTACACCTGCGGCGGATCGCCGACCACACCGCCCAGCCAGGGCGGCTTCCCGGTCAGCGAGTCCCAGTTCAACCAGATGTTCCCGAGCCGCAACTCGTTCTACTCCTACAGCGGCCTGACCGCGGCCCTCAGCGCCTACCCCGGCTTCGCCAACACCGGGAGCGACACCGTCAAGCGGCAGGAAGCCGCCGCGTTCCTGGCCAACGTCAACCACGAGACCGGCGGACTCGTCTACATCGTCGAGCAGAACACCGCCAACTACCCCCACTACTGCGACGCGAGCCAGTCCTACGGCTGCCCCGCCGGCCAGGCCGCGTACTACGGCCGCGGTCCGATCCAGCTGAGCTGGAACTTCAACTACAAGGCCGCGGGCGACGCACTCGGCATCGATCTGCTCCACAACCCCAACCTCGTCCAGAACGACTCGTCCGTCGCCTGGAAGACCGGCCTGTGGTACTGGAACACCCAGAGCGGCCCCGGCACCATGACCCCGCACAACGCCATGGTGAACGGCGCCGGCTTCGGCGAGACCATCCGTAGCATCAACGGAAGCATCGAATGCAACGGCGGCAACCCCGCCCAGGTGCAGAGCCGGATCGACGCCTACCAGCGCTTCGTCCAGATCCTCGGTGTCCCGGCAGGCAACAACCTGAGCTGCTGAGTCCCGTTCCTCCGGACGGAACGGCTCACGGACCCGGCAACCTGACTGCCGGGTCCGTGAGCCGTTCGTCCGTTGTGAGGTGTTCGGTCCTCCGTTGTCAGCAGGTGGGCAGGGAGTCGTCCCAGGCCGGTCCCTTGATGTAGATGTTGCTGATCCAGCCCTGCTGGTCCGCCAGCCGGCTCCAGCCGTCGTTGGTGTAGCCGTCGGCGGTGACGCTCTCGCTGTGCTTCTGGCACACCACGGTCACCTGGGTCGGCCCCGCCAGCGTGGCGACCACCCCGGACCCGGAGGCGGCGTCCTGGTGGACGCGCACATTGGCGCCCCAGGTCGTCCGGGTGTTTCCGTGGGTCTCGCCACCCGGACTGCCCGGATCACCGTCGCAGGCCGGTACGCCGTCGAGCCAGGCGGCACCCTTGACATAGATGTTGGAGATCCACGCCTGGCGGTCGGCGAGATGGCTCCAGCCGTCGTTGGTGATGCCCTCGGCCGTCACCGACTGGCCGTGCACCTGGCAGTCGATCGTCACCGCCGTCGGGCCGGGAAGCAGGTCCGCCCGCGCACTCGTGGCCGTCGGAGCGGTGTGCAGGTAGACATTGGTCCCCCACGTCATGTGATCACCGCCCACGGCCCCGCCGCTGCCGCCCCCGCAGGTGGGGACGTCGACCAGCCATGCGGCGCCCTTGACGAAGATGTTCGACACCCATCCGTTGTAGTTGGGCAGGAAGCTCCACGCGTCGTTGGTGATGCCCGACGCCGTCACCGACTCGGCGTGCTTCTGGCAGGAGATGCCGATGTCCGTCGGACCGGCCAGCGTGGTCACCAGCCGGCCGGAGGCCGACGGGATCGCCCGGATGTTGACATGGGTGCCCCAGGTGGAATGGGCACCGCCGCCCGGCGACGAACCGTCGCAGGCCGGGATGTTGGGGAGCCAGGCCGGTCCGCGGACATAGATGTTGGAGACCCAGCTGCCGCCGATGTCGGGCAGATGCGACCAGACGTCGTTGGTGTAACCCTCGGCCGTGACCGACTGGGCGTGCTTCTGGCAGTCGATACGGATCGCCGTCGGACCGCTGAGCGTGGTGTACACCGGGCCCGACGTCGACGGTGTGGTGTGCGTGCGGACGTCCGTGCCCCAGGTGGAGTTGGGACCGCCGACGCCTCCGCCGCCCCCGCTGCCGGAGCCCGACGGCCGGACCGCGCCCATGTAGTCGTGGTGGTTGGACATGGGTGACACCCGGATCTTCTCGTTGGACTGCGGGGCCTCGGCGATCAGCCCGGTGCCCAGATAGATCGCGGTGTGATGGATGTTCGCGGAGGTGCCGAAGTAGACGATGTCCCCGGCCCGCAACACACTCTCACCCATGGGAGGACCGAACCGCACCGACCACGGCGCACGGTACGCCGAGTCCGCCGTACGGTCACCGATGATGTCGTACCCGGCGGCCTTGTAGTAGGCGAAGCGGACGTATCCCGAGCAGTCGAAGCCCTTGCGGTACGGGTCGTTGGCACTGCGGACGGGGTCGGACTGGTCGACCGAGCCGAATGTCGCCTGCGGCGGAGAGACGCTGTGCCCGCCGCCCCAGGTGTACCAGGTGTCCTGCGCGATGACGGAGCAGGCGGCCGCGATGGCGGCGGCGCCCATCGGGTCGGTGTCGGTGTGCGGTGCGCACGGGGTGTTGGGGTTGGGGTCCGATCCGCCCGATGCGGCGAAGCTGACCGCGGTGGACACCGCCTTGGCCGCCATACGGTTCGCCGTCGCGCCGTGGTCTCCGGCGCCGTACTGGGTGTGCGCGGGAAGGCTGTACGCGAACTGCTGCGCCAGGTCGTCCGTGCTGGGCGGACCCGGGCGGTTGCAGACGTGGTCGTCGGTGCGGCACACGTCGAAGTACCGGCCGTCGCCGATGAATCCGGCGAAGGCTCCCGGAACATTCAGCCGCCCCAGCAGCCCGCCGTCGGCGACGGCGGCCGTGCCGGTGCTGAAGTCAGGGTTGATGGTGAGCATCGCACCGGCCTGGGCCATGCCGATCTGGCCGTTGTTGCGGCTGGGGTCGGCGACCGTGAGCACGGCGCCTATGGTGTCCGCGTGGGACTGCACGACGGGCAGCTGCAGCGCCGACTTCACGACGTGCGCGCCCATCGAATAGCCCAGCAGGATCAGATGGGGATGGTTGGCGCACCCCGCGTAGAAGTTGACCTCGCTGGCCAGCCGGTCACGGCCGATGCCCAGCCCCGTCCAGTAGTCCGGCAGGCCGCCGGGCCACGGGCGGGAGATCAGTGACGCCGGGTACTTGAGGTTACGGACCTTGATCGCCTGGTCCTGGACGCCCTTGTCGTGCAGGGACTGGACGATCCCCGCGATGAACCAGCTGTTGACTCCGCTGGAACCCCACTCCATCCCCGCGCCCTGGTGCGTGGTGTCCTCCTCGGTGCCGTACGCCGAGATCACCACCCAACTGGGCCCGCAGACCGGGTCCCCCGGATCAGGATTCGGATAGTCGGCACGGGCGTCCGGGGCCGCGCCGAGCGTCGTGGTCGCCACCATCGCCAGCAGGACGGAGAGGAGCAGAAGCCACCGTGGCAGCCTCGGCCTGGTAGTCACATTCACTGTATGAGAGACCTTTCCTGCGCTGCCGTTTCTGCACTGCCGCGGCATCGGCCGAAGGGACGCGGGGAACATCACCGCGAAGACCGTTGCCGGTGCACCATCACCTTGCCGGTGCGGGGACAGCATGCGGCGGGGCGGGCGGACGGGCAATCATTTCGAGCACAGGCTAAACGGGCCCTGCGGGAGCGGACTGTCGACCAGGCCCGGCGTTCCCCCGCCCAACAGCCGGAGGCCCAGCGGGGTCGCCGTGTGCAGAACGTACTTGCCGTCACGGCGGCTGGCCACGAGCCCGCCGTCCCGCAGTACCCCGATCTGGTAGCTGACGCTGGGCAGGGTGACGCCGACGGCTTCGGCCACCTCGGAGGTGGTCCGGGCGTTCCGGTTGGCCACCTCGGCCAGTACCGCTGCCCGGGTCCTGCCCAGCAGGCGCACCAGTCCCTGTTCCGTCGCGCCCTCTCCGTCGAGCGGCACCTTCGCCACCGGATAGACGAGCACCGGCGTCAGGCCCGGGTCCGCGAGAGCCGTCGGCCGGCCCCAGCAGAAGTACGAGGGCACCAGCAGCAGCCCACGCCCCGCCAGGTGCAGGTCGCGGTCGACCGGGTAATCCACTTCCAGCGTCGGGGAGTTCCATCGCGCCAGCGGGCGCAGTCCTTCCAGCAGCGCCTGGGTGCCGCCTCCCAGCAGAGTGCTCGCCCGCCGGCCGATATCGTTGTCAACGGCGGTCCGGATACGCGGCCAGAAGGGCTGCAACAGCGCCCGGTGGTAGGTGGCGAGCGCTTTGGTGAGCGGGACGAGCCCGTCGGCTCCCGGCCGGCCCATCGTGGTGGCCCAGACCGGGACCGGACGGGACTCGGCAAGCCGCGTCAATTCGCGGTTCAGTTGTCCTCGGGGAGTGCCGCGCACCTGGTCCAGGCCGGCGAACAGTTCGCCGCCGGTATTGCTCGGTGTGAGAAAGTCCGGAATGTAGCCCGAAGCGGGGATCAATAACCGCAGCAGATGCAGCGCCCCCTTCACGACGGGATCTCTGCGCAGCCGTTCATATGCCGTGCCGCGCCAATGGCCGAAATCAAGCGGTCCCTGTCTGGTCTGCAGACGACAGATACTGCACACCAGTTCCCACAGCGGGTCGGGATGCTGGGCAATTCGAATGTTCTGCAGGTCGTGGGGGGTGAAGTGAACGCGGAGCATGCAGCCTCTTTCGCTCGCAGGCCCAATGCGGGTCGCGGCCGTACCGGTTCGGCGCGGCCATGGGTAAAGACCCGCACCAGCTCTCCAAGGTTGCCCCCTGCCCCGACTTCGCGCGGGGACAGGAGGCGGAACGCGGCAGACCTCGCCCGCAATTCCTCTTTATCGTTGCTCAAGGAGACCGTGTGAGGAGTCCGAGACCGGCGGCCACCGAACTCACCCGGGAGAACGTGGAGTAGGCGGTATCCGGGGTGCAGTATTTGTTGCCGCTGCTCACGATACCGATAACGCGGCCACCGGCGATCAGTGGTCCACCGGAGTCCCCGGCGCAGACGCTCTCCGGCACGGCACTTCGGGGAAGCCCGCAGATCTTCACGGCCGAGGTGGAGGACCACGGGCCGCAGTCACTCATCGGCGCCAGCTTGAGCGTCGCCTCCTTCAGCCGGCGACCCGCGGCGGCCGCATCGCTGTTCGCCACGGCGGTCTCCGTTCCTGTCCGCCCCCAGCCCAGGACCGTGGCCGGGCGCCCGTAGCCGTAAAGGGCGGAATCCGCGGGCCGGGCCACCGGAACGGTCCTGTACGGCAGCGCCCTGTCGAGCGTGACGACCGCGGCGTCGTAATCACCCGCGAAACCCTGGTAGTCCGGGTG
Organism: Streptomyces sp. So13.3; assembly: GCF_005860785.2. Lineage (NCBI taxonomy): Bacteria > Bacillati > Actinomycetota > Actinomycetes > Kitasatosporales > Streptomycetaceae > Streptomyces > Streptomyces sp. So13.3. The sequence goes on from NZ_CP048835.1 coordinate 1,071,226, forward strand.
GACCTTCACCTTCACCGCGTGCCGGACCTGCCCCTTCGTGGTGCCCAGGTCGGTACGCCCGCCGATGAAGCGCAGGCCGGTCACGTCCATGGCGTCGAAGCAGTGTGCCGCGCTGAGCACCTTGGCGGGAGCGATCAGTGCCCCGGTGCAGAGCTCCTGGTGGTCCGGAGTCTCGATCGCGATCAGATAGGGGTACGTGTCGGTCGTGGCGGGCTTGCCGCCGAGCACCGCCGAGGCCGAACCCGACAGGGTGACGACGAGTCCCGCCGCGGCCATGCCGGCCACCGCGAGACGCACTAAAGCCTTCATCGAATCTCCTGGAAGTGTCTCCGGCTACTGGATCACTGAGACGAGACCGCGAGACGCCTGGTTGCACCCCGGCCGGACAGCGGCGTCATCATGTCCGGATCCGGCTGGCCCGTGCCCCTTGCGGATGCGAGCCTGAGCAGGTGACTACGTATTCCGCTGTACGGACCACGGGGATCTACTGCCGGCCGGGTTGCGGGGCCAAGCCGCACGCCGAGAACGTCCGCACCTTCGAACTGGCGGGAGCCGCGGAGGCGGCCGGCTACCGGGCCTGTCTGCGCTGCCGCCCCTATCGTGTCGCCGGCACCGTCGCCGACGACACTCCCGAACTCGTCTGCCGGGCCGTCCAGCTCATCATCGGCGGCACGTTGGACGAGGCCAACGAGGCGGCGCTGGGCGCCCGGCTCGGCGTGTCCGCGCGCCATCTGCGGCGGATGTTCCACGACCACCTCGGGGTGACACCGGACCAGTTCGCCCGCTCACGGCGTGCGCACTTCGCCCGGCGGCTGCTCGACGACTCCGACCTGTCGATCGCCGAGGTCGCCTTCGCTTCGGGGTTCGGCAGCCTGCGCCAGTTCAACCGGGCGATCCGGGAGGTGTTCCGCTCCGCGCCGAGCGATCTGCGGGACCGGCGGCGGCGCGGAGACCGGCTCACCGCCGACGGCGGACTCGTCCTGCGCATGCCGTTCACCGCTCCTTACGACTGGGACGCCACCCTCGATTTCCTCGCCGAACGAGCGGTCCCCGGTGTCGAGTCGATCGAGTCGGGCCGGTACCGGCGGACCATCGCGCTCGACGGGGCGCCCGGGATGCTCGAGATCGGGCCAGGAGGCTCCGATCACCTCCGACTGCGAGCGCACCTGCCCTACTGGGAGGGCGTCATCCATGTCGTGGAACGGGCGGCCCGGCTCGTGGGTATCGACGCCGACCCGGTCCTCCCGTCGGCGCAGCTCATCGCCGACACCGCACTCGGTCCACTGATCACCTCCCGCCCGGGGGTACGTGTCCCGGGAGCGTGGGGACCGTTCGAGGTCGCCGTGCACGCGGTGCTCCGCCAGGAGTTGCCTGCGCAGCGGGCCCGCGCCGCGCTCGGCGCGCTGGCCCGCGCCTACGGGCCGCCCGTCGACGGACTCGGACACGGGCTCACCCACGCCTTCCCGTCGGCTGGGACCCTCGCGGACGTGCCCCCGGACGCGTACGGACTGCCGGACGGAGCCGGCGGGACCGTCAGTGCCCTGGCACGGGCGGTGGTCTCCGGGTCCGTCCACCTCGACGGCGGCGAACCACTGGCGGAACTCGTGGCATCGCTGGTCACGGTCCCGGGCCTCGGCGCCGCCGCCGCGCACCATGTCGCCCTGCGCCTCGGCGCACGCGACGCGTTCCCGGCGGGAGACCCGGACGTACGGCGAGCGGTGCAACAGCTCGCATCCTCACTCGAAGTATCCGATTCACCCGGCTCACCCGACTCGTCCGCTGATCTCGATGCCGTCTCCGCGCCCTGGCGTCCGTGGCGGGCGCTGGCGACGGTCCACCTTCTCGTCGGGGACCGCCACCAGGCACCACGCACCGCCCCGTCCGACAGCCGCTGAAGCGGACCGTCAGCGCAGCAGGTCGTTGAGCTCCCCGTAACCCATCGCCGCTTCGAGCGAGACGTAGGTGCCGGAACCGAGCAACTCCCTCGCCGCGTCCGCCGCCAGACCGTAGGCGGCCTGGGCGACGGCCGAACCCACACTGATGCGTGCGACACCGAGCGCCGCGAGTTCCGCGACGGTCGGCGCCCCCGGGTGCGCCATCACATTGATCGGCAGCGGCCCGTCGACGAGTGCGCGTATCGCCTCGGGATCGATGAGGCCGGGAACGAAGAGCAGGTCCGCTCCGGCCGCGGCGTACCGCTCGGCGCGGGCCAGGGTGGCTGCGAGCCGTTCGCTCGGCGCACCGACTCCGGCGAGGTAGGTGTCCGTCCGGGCGTTGATGCACAGATCGACGTCCGCGGCCCGCGCGCTGTCCCGGGCGGCGGCGAGCCGATCGGCCTGTGCGGCCGGGTCGAGGAGCGGCTCGCCCCGTACACCGGGGCTGTCCTCGATGTTGACGCCCACGGCACCCGTGGCGAGGACCGCGGTGATGGTCGACGCCACCTCCTGCGGGGTCGCGCCGTATCCCGCCTCGATGTCGGCGGTCACCGGAACGGAGACCGCGGCGACGATGCGCCGCAGGGCGTCGAGAGCGGCGGCGCGGCTCATGCCGCCCCCGTCCGGCACTCCCACCGCCCACGACACCCCCGCGCTCGTGGTGGCGATCGCGGTGGCACCGGCCGCCTCGATCGCCACCGCCGAGCCCGGGTCCCACGCGTTGGGCAACACCAGCGGGGGTTGAGCGTGCAGGGCGCGCAGGACACGCGCCTGTTCCTTCTGATCGAGCGCCTTCACGGGGCCCTCCTGGTTCCACGGGTTCGGGCGGGCCGAACGACCCTCTACCAGGTAAGACTCTCCCGGTCCGCCATCACCGGTCTGGCCATATCCGGTCACGCGCCCGCCGTGCTCAGGGGCGCGCCCGGCGCTACGGGTGGTACAGCGCGCGAGCCCGCCCGGCGTCGGCCGGACCGTCCTCAGGGATCCGCAGGAAGTACCGCAACTGCCAGGCCTGGCTAGCGCGGGCCTGGCGGTTGACCGCGGTGGCCCAGGGCGGGTAGACGCGGAAAGCCCGTTTCCCGCCCACGCCGTTCCTGGAGACGACGTCCCGTTCGCCGAGCACTTCCCTCGGAAACACGAACTGCCCGAAGTGCTGATCCTCGCGGGAACTGACCACGAGGAGGTCGGCCGCGTCCGTGGAGTCGAACGGCTGGATGGGCCCCTCCGGGGACCGCTTCCACACGGTGACGAACTGCCCGATCTTCGTCGGGGTTGTCCTGGCCACCCGGAACCGCACGGAGGCGCCGTCCAGCGTGAACTCGTGCGCACCGTAGTCGGCACTCTCCGGCTCGGGTACCGGCCGGGAGCAGACGAACCCGTTGACGTCGTACACCCATGTCTTCGCCGCGAGCAGATCGCTGTGGAGCGGCCCGGCGGACGAGGTCCACGGCTCGGGACCGGTGCTCGTCCCAGGGCCGGTGCTCATCCCTGATCTCCGGTTTCGGCGTCGCCGGCGGTGGGCCCGCCGGCCTGCGGTTCCAGGGTGCGCATGAACATCTCCATCGTGAGGTCGGGTGCGTCTCCGAACCTAGCCGAGGGCACTGTCAACGGGTCGGAGCGGCCGCCGGGGTCCCGGGGAAGCGGCCGGCGCACGACGGCTCGCCGCCCCCGTCGGCTGGCCACCGCCGCCTTCGCCCGTCACACCCGGTCGATCCGCCACCCGTCCCGCACCCTGGACCCGGCGGCCGACCCCTTCCCCCTGCGGCTGACCGACGACGTCCATCTGTGCGGGCACAGCTCCTCGCACACCGCGGGAGCCGACGCGTATCTCCTGCAACGCCCGTCCGGGCAACTGATGATGGTCGACACCCCGCGCTGGAACAGCGGGCCGGCCGCGCGGTACGAGGCGCGGGGCCCCGTCACCGATGTGCTGCTGACCCACCGCGACCACGCGGCACACGGCCGGCGGTACGCCGACCGGTTCGGCGGCCGGCTGTGGATCCATGAGGGCGACCTCGACGCCTCCCCGGACGCCGATCACGTCATCCGGGGCAGGGTCGGGGTGTCGGGGGTCACCGTCCGCGTATACCCAAAATTTAGCGACTTGTCAGTGCCGCCTGGCAGGATCAGTGTGCTCGGTCCACGAGCGCTACGGGGGATGTACGGGGGATGGGGACAGCATGACGGAATTCCTATGGCCACGGGGGGCGGACGCGGAGGACACCGCCGCGTTCGAGGCCTGGCTCGACGCGCGGGGTTGGGAGATCGACCCGACCATGTTCATGGCCGGAGTCGGCGGTCCTGCGGTCCAGGTGCGCCGGATCGGCGAGACGTGGCAGGACGGGGACGACGGGCTGCTGATCCTGCCGGGCGAGTCCGTGACGTTCGACGCCTGGCGGATGAGCGTCATACGGACGACCGGTATGGGCATGCTCTGCCGCAGCTCGTAGGCCGTGTCTTCAACGTCCCGGATCGCCCGGCCGTCGCGGGGGACGCGCGGCCGGGCGGATCCGGTGTGCCGGTGGGCGGTCGGGGATGTGCGGTCGGTGGCGGTCGGGTTGAGGGCTTGACCTCAAGCGCGCTCCAAGTGACAGGGTTCGCGACGTTCCCCCACTTCCTCGCACCCCTGCGGAGCACTCATGCGTTTTCGTACTCTGGGCCGCCGTCCCGACGCCACTCCCGGCCCCGGTGTCAGCACCCTGTGCCTGGGCGCCATGCCCTTCGGAACCCATGTCGACGAGGCCACGGCCTTCGCGATCCTGGACCGTTTCGTGGAGCGCGGCGGCACCTTCGTCGACACAGCCAACTGCTACTCGTTCTGGGAGGACGGCGGGCGCGGCGGTGAGAGCGAAGAGCTGGTCGGCCGGTGGATGACCGCGCGCGGCAACCGGGACCGGATCGTGCTCGCCACCAAGGTCGGCGCCCAACCGACAGGTCCCGGCGACTGGCCGGGCAACGCCGAGGGGCTCTCGGCGAAGGCCATCCGTGGTGGCGTCGAAGGCAGTCTGCGCCGACTGGGCACCGACCGCGTCGACGTGCTCTACGGCCACATCGAGGACCGCGCGACGCCACTGGCCGAGACCGTCGGAGCATTCGGTGAACTGGTCGCCGAGGGGACCGTCGGCATCCTGGGCGTCAGCAACCAGGTCACCTGGCGCATCGAACGCGCCCGGACCCTCGCACGCGAACACGGCCTGGCCGGATACTCCTGCATCCAGCAGCAGTACACCTATCTGCGCCCCAAGCCCGGCGCGGCCTTCGGAACGAAGGAGCACGTCACCCCCGAACTGCTCGACTACGTCCGCGCCGAACCCGACCTGACGCTCCTCGCGTACACCCCGCTGCTCTCCGGCGCCTACACCGACCCCGCCAAGTCCGTGCCCGAGCAGTTCGACCACCCCGGCGCCGCCGCCCAGCTCACCGCGGTGCGCGAGGTCGCCGCGGAAACCGGGGCCACGGCCGGGCAGGTCGTCCTCGCCTGGCTGCTCGGCGGCGAGCTGCCGATCATCCCCATCATCGGCGCCAGTTCCACCGCCCAGCTCGACGAATCCCTCGACGCACCGGACCTCGACCTCACCCCGTCCCAGCGCGACCGTCTCGACCAGGCCTGAGATCACGTCACACCATGGCACCACTGCGGCAGTTGGGGTTGCCGGGACCCTTGCACCGCTTTCCTCGTCGAGATTTTGCCGAATCCATACCGGGCGGCTTTTCTCGCGAGCGAGAGCCCGACCCGGGTGCGGCCCTGGTCGGTGCAGCGGTCGAATTTTTGCCGGGCCGCCGTCCGCGTCTCCCGCCGGTCTTCAATTCTCGCCGTACGACGGGCAGTTCCATGGCCCGCGGACGCGAACCCTCGTTCTCGGGGATCCCGCCACCAGAGCTCACCGGGTGACGAACCCACGCCCCCGGCGGCGGGTGACACCGCGCCCCCGGGCTTCGAATTGAGGGCGGACACGCCTTGACGATCCATGCGTCCCTGCATTTCGAATACCGGTCATTCATAAAGGGTTCGACACAGCCGGACGACGTCTCCCTCCAGGCTTCACATCAGGCCGTATAAACGCCTGTTGCCCCATCGCGTAACCCTGCCACAGACTGAAGGAGTCAACCGGAAGGCCTGAAACACCCCTGGGAGGAGGCAGTCCAATGGAGCTCAACATCCGAGTAATCGCCCAGTGCGTATCACCCGTGCGCTGGGTCCACGTCCGGGCGGCGATCACCATCATCGTGATCGTTGTCCTGGTTCTCTTCGGGCACGGCGAGACGTCGATGTTTGACGCCCTCGCTCGCCGTCCCTGAAGTATCCGCAGTACAGCAGCATCCGCAGTCCTTTGGAGGGGCTCGGTCGCCCACCGGCGGCCGGCCCTTTCGTCATGTCCTGGGCCCGCTCGGCCGGCTGTGCCCGCCGACCGCCCGGGCGACACCTTTTCCCGCCATTGCCATCCAGCTAAAGGACGGCAGGCACAAAGAAACGTTCGTGCCGGTCAAATGGAAAGGACGCGCCGGAAAAGAGCGCTCTCAGAATCGGAGGGGTGCGTGACGGGAAGTTCATCGACCTCGGCCCAGGCATGGAACCGATAGGGATCGTCGACCGTCCCGATACACCAATCGAGCCGCCGGCCCAGCAGCGCCATCGCCACGACGGCGCTCAGGGAGAGTTCGAGGCAGGCGGCCCGTCCGGGGAATCGGCGTGCCACGGCCTCGACCGCGATCACCGCCCACAGCGCCTGCTCCTCGGTGGCGGCCGCCCGGCACCATCGCTGCCGTGCCCCGACCAACGCGACGGTCAGCCGGAACGGGAGTCGTAGCAGCAGCAGCGCGATGGCGAACGCCAGTTGGGGAAGCCCCCGATGGGACGGTCGCCGCGGTGCGGTGCGTGCGACCGGGAACTTCTCGGCCCGCTCCCCCGGACCCGGCCACTCGCCCGGACCCGGTCGCTCGCCCGGCTCCCCGGACACCACCAGCCCACGCGCGGCCAGCCCGGCGGCCAGCTCCTCCGCGTCCGACCGGACCTGGGTGCGCCGCTCCCGTGGGTAGCGGTGTGCCATGGCGTCGACGGCGGAATCGAAGTCGCCGGTGCGCTGCCACTCCTGCCAGAGCGTGTGCGCGGTGGAGTTCAGCGCGTACCACTGCCCCGAGTGCGCGTTCAGCAGAACGCTGCCGCCGTGCGGGGAGACGCTGTCATGGATGTGCGCGGGAATGTACAGGTCCGGCATGGGTGCCATCTCCTCAGGAAGGTGGGTCGGTCCGCAGGGGGCGTCGGTCCAGACCCCGTAGCCACAGTTCGGCACTCAGCAGCCGGTTCAGCGCGGGCAGCGGCGCCCGGATCCCCATCAACACCCGGTCGAGCGAGCCGATCACGGCCCCCTGGTCGATGATCCCGAGGTCCGCCAGCCGCGAGCCGGTGAGCAGCGATCTGATCTCCTTCGCGTGCAGCCGCGCGCCCTGGTAGTCCTCGGCCGTGTAGTTCCCCTTGCCGCGCCTCGTCAGCACGGGCTCCGGCACCAGACCGGCCAGCGCGGCTCCGAGCAGTGGCTTGACAGCGCGGGGGTCGGCCCGGTGGTACGACGGCAGTCCCGTGCACGCCCTGACCACGTCGTTGTCGAGGAACGGGGCGTGCGGCCACACCTCGAACTCACGCGCCGTGTCCGACAGTTGCTGTTGGACGGTGGCCGCGATACGGAGTTCGGTGAGAGCCGTCCGGTCGCCCACTCCGACGCCCGGTGTCACCGTCTCGGTCCGTGCGCGGCTTCTGGCCAGCTCGGCCAGCTCGCCCCGCATGGCCCCGGTCAGCCAGCCGGCCTCGGATCCCGGGTCCGGCCACCAGGCGATGGTGTCCAGCCACTGCGGGATTCCCTCCGCCGGCCGTTCCAGTCGGTCGGCCAGCCGTTGCAGCGCTCCGGCCGGAGAGGTTCGTGACAGGCGCAGCGCGCGGGCGGCCACCGCCGTGGGCGCTTCGCGGCGGGCTTTCGCCACATCGCGGCAGTGCCGCCCGAAGGTGCGCGGTCCGCCCTGGCGTGCGAGGTCCGCCAGATAGCCGGCGGCCGGTACGAGGAGGGCGTCGCCGCCCTCGCCACCGAGGTGGATCGCGCTGCCTCCTGCGGCGATGCCCGCGAGCCGGACCCGGAGCCGGGCGCTGTTCACCGCGGCCGCCTCGGGCTGGCCGGCCGGGCGCACCTGATCCAGCCCGTGGTAGGTGAGGGTCTGCCGGGAGCCGGGAAGAACGGTCAGCTCCAGCCGCCCGTCGAGCCGGGCGAACCGCTCGGCATGCTCGAGATCGCCGGCGGGGGCGTCCGGGTGGTGATAGACGAAGACGGGGAGCGGAGTACGCGTCCGGTGTGCGGCGAGGAAGGCGAGGGAGGTGGAGTCCAGACCGCCGCTGAAATCCGCGGTCAGCCGCTCCCCCAGATCCACGCGTGCGCCGACCGCGGCCGTCAGTGCCGCCCTCAGCGCTTCGGCGCCGTCCGCGAGCGACACGTGGCGGTCAGGGATCAGCGGATCGTAGGTCCATGTCTCCGGATGTCCCGCGGCGTCGATCCGCAGCGCCTGGCCGCCACCGAGCCGGTGTACACCGTCGAGGACGGAGCGCTCCCCGAACAGGGGGTCGGCGGTGGGGCACAGGATCTGGGCCGCCAGGGTGGCGCGGTCGGGCCGTGCGGGGATTCCCGCCGCCGCTGCCGCGATGGCGGGTCGGGAGCCGAAGGCCACCCGCCCGGGTACGGGGCAGTAGTACAGGGGGAATTGGCCGGCCAGATCGGTGAACGCGAGGAGTCCGTCGTCCCGCGCCATGATGACGAGGTAGCTGCCGGGCCACCGGATGAGGGCTTCCCACCGGTCGCTCTCCACCGCCTGGACGAGTCCCGCCGTGAGCTGTCGGTCGTCGGCGAAACACTGCCCCAACGTGACGAGGCCGGCCCCCTTGTAGGTCACCCCTCGTAACTCGCCCGATCGCCACCGGCCCCAGGACCACAGGGAGGACAGCCCCGGCCAGACCCTGCTCATCCCGTGCGCCGGGAAGTCCGCGTCCACGGATTGCGGGACGGCGGCGGGTACGGGAAATGTGCCGGCCACGTACGGCGCACACTGTGCGGGCAAACGGGTCAGCAGGGTCATCGCGCGTCCCGGGTCGGAATGTGCTGCGATTTCACCGGGCCCTACCAATAATACTGTGAGTTGGCGTCCGCATTGCCGCTGGAGGAACTCCCCAGGGTCAGTTCCCGTACATGGCCAAGATCGGCGAGGAGCGGGGCCTCGTAGACTGCGGGCCCGCTGTCCTCGGCTGACCTCGGAGAACCCGGTCCGCACTGGACACAGAGGTCATCGGAACACTCGTTCCGCGAAAGGAAAGACATCATGTCTCCACAATGGGTCGGCAGTCATCAGTTCGCCGCGTAGCCCCGGACCGTTGGACGTCGGGGAACACCGTACGGCAAGATGAAACTCTACCTGGACTGATGCATCATCAGTTGCCTGATTCCGCCAACGCTGCACGCGGCTTGTCGCACATCCAGTCGAGGAGTGCCACGTCAGGAACGGCACGGCCTTCGGTTCCGAATAGCGCGGGAAACGGTACGGATCGCGAGTCGATGACATGGGCTCAATTAATTGAACCGGCCGGCCGACGGATTTCCCGTTCCGACTTCAAATCGATCCCGCCTGTCAGCTCTTCTCGATCTCCTCGTCCGAGAGGATCGAGCTGAGCCCGAGGACCAGCGCGCCCAGCGCCTCGGCCCGCTGCTTCAGGTTGCTGAGCCGCAGCTCGAAGTCGGTCGACGGGTCCACGGCGCCCGACAGCGCGAACCGCTCCAGGGCCTCCCTGCAGGGCTTCAGGACCAGATCCTTGGCCGCGGCGAGCTGGCCGCCGAGCACGATGACGTCGGGGTTGAAGAGATTGCAGAGTTGCGCGAGCGCCCTGCCGAGCAGCCGCCCCGCGTCCTGCAGGGCACGCACGCACACGGCGTCGTTGGCATGTGCCTTGGCGATGAGCGCCGCGAGGGAGCCGGGCAGGTCCGCCGAGTTCCCCAACTGCGACTTCCTGACCTGGTCGATGAGGTACTCGGCGCCGATGATGGTCTCCAGGCAACCGCGGCCGCCGCACTGACAGATCACCCCGTGCGGATCCATGGTCAGATGGCCGAGCTCGCCGGCGATACCGCTGCGGCCCCGCAGCAGGTTGCCGCCGACGATGAGACCGGAGCCGATCCCGGTCGACGCCTTCACGTAGACGACGGTCTCCAGGTGGTCGCTCCCGCCGTAGGTCTGCTCCGCGAGAGCGCCGAGGTTGGCGTCGTTGTCCATCACCACACGGACCCCGAGCGCCCTGGCCAGCTCTATCGCCGGGTCGCCCCCCTCACCACTCCAGGGAGGCAGCACCGGGGCGGCGAACGTCCCGCTCCGGGGATCGATCATCCGGGGCACGGCGATGCCCACGGAGATGATGTCGTCCGACGTGCGGCCCGTCTCCGCCACCGCTTCCTCGATCATCCCCTTGACGAGCGGAATCACGTGCGCGAGGCCGCGGTTGGCCCCGTCGGTGCTCTGCTGCACCTTGACCCGGTCGTACTGCTCGTCGACCCGCCGGGCGATCACGGTGACGTGGTTGAAGCCCAGGTCGACCCCGACGGCGACATTGACCGCGCCCTGCAGGCAGACCCGGACTCCGCGGCCCCCCTTGCCCTGGGCGGCCGAGTTGCGCTCCATCCGGACGATGCCGTCCTTCTCCAGGTCGCGCACGGCGGTGGAGACCGTGGCCTGGGACAGGATCGTGCGACGCGCAATACCGGCCTGCGTATCCGGTTTGATCATGATGGCGAGGATGATCCGCTTGCGGTTGCTGTCGCGGTGACTCACGGCGGGACGGAGGTGCGCACGTAAGTCAAGCATGGAGTCCCCCGACGACCAGCAGTGATGATTACAACGAAGTTGAAGGCAATAATAATGTCAGGTGTATCTTCAATTCAATTGATTCACCACATCGAATCCAAGTGTTCCAAAATATCGAACATGTACACCCGGAAGTCGATCAGCCTCTTCCGATCTTGGCCGTAAACCGATCCCTCCGACGAGTGTTCCGGCGGTCCTCCAGCGGAACTTGAGGGGTGGCCCGGCGCCTCCCGAGACGGATTCCAGCACCGCGCGAGTCACCGGTGACAGACCTGGACGGCCCGCCTCGCGCGGTAATCCCGCGAGTCCCCCGGCCCCACACCCAACGATCTCCGTGCTCGACATGAATGCCCTTCAGCGGGGCGATGTACTGCTCCAGGCCGCCGTCGCCGAAGCCGCTCCCGGCGAGAGTGCCATGGCCCGCGGCAGGGTCGACCTGCTGCTCGAACTCGACGACGACACCCTGTTCACCCTGACCAAGGTCGCGGTGACCTTCCTCATGCGGATCCATCGGGCGGAGGGCCAGGAACGGACCGCGCTCCCGGACGACGGGACCGGCCCGAACGACTCCGCCCGGAGTTACACCATCGGGCTGCTCAACGCCTGGTCCGCCCGCGAGGGCAAGTCCGTCAAGTCGCTCTTCGCCACCGCGGCCGCGGATCCGCAACGCCGGGAGGAGATCCGCCGCGATCCGTTCGACTTCGCGATCGAGCGGGCACTGGAACTGGCCACCAAGCACGTCGGCCCGCACACGCTCGTACGGCAGTTGTGCAAGTCCATCGCGCGGGAAGACCGCTCGATGGCCCAGGACTGGCCCTGAGCCGACCGCGGGGCCGCGCACTACCACGGCCCCGCACCCACCTCCGGCTCCTCCTTGGCGCCGCCGGCGCCGTCACCGAGCGGCAGCCGCACCGTGAACTCGCTCCGGCCCGGCCGGCTGCGGGCGGTGACCGTGCCGTCGTGCGCCTCGACCACGGCGGCGACGATGGCCAGGCCCAGGCCCGCACCGCTGCCCGCGCCGGGGCGCCGCCGGTCGGCCCGCGCGAAACGTTCGAAGAGCGTCGCGCGCACCGCCTCCGGCACCCCCGGGCCGTTGTCCGCGACTCTCACCTCGACCGTCCCATCGCCTGACGGTACGGTCCGCAGCCGCACCGCGACCTCGGTCCCGTCCGGGGTGTGGATGCGGGCGTTGGCCAGCAGGTTCGCCACCACCTGCTGCAGCCGGTGGGCGTCGCCGGGGACGGTGACGGGCTCCTCCGGCAGATCGAGCACCCAGCGGTGACCGGGGCCGGCGGCCCGTGCGTCGTCCACCGCGTCCAGCACCAGCCGCGTCAGGTCCACCGGCCGGCGCTCCAGCGGCCGGCCGGCGTCCAGCCGGGCGAGCAGCAGCAGGTCGTCGACCATCACGCCCATCCGCGCGGACTCCGCGGCCACCCGCTCCAGCGACCGCCGTACCTCGGCCGGCACCGGGCCCGGGTGGCGCAGCGCCAGTTCCGCGTGGCCGCGCACCGACGCGACGGGGGTGCGCAGTTCATGGCTGGCGTCGGCCGCGAACCGGCGCAGCCGTTCCTCGCTCGTGTGCCGCTTGGACAGGGCGTCGCCGACATGGCCGAGCATGAGGTTGAAGGCGGTGGCCACCTGTCCCGCCTCGCTGCGCGGATCCGCGTCCGGGACCCGCAGCGGCAGGGCGACCTCGCCGCTGTCCAGCGGCAGCCGCGTCACGGCCGTGGCGGTCGCGGCGACCCTGCGCAACGGCCGCAGCGACCAGCGCACCCACAGCGCCCCGGCCACACCGGTCACCACCAGGGCGCCGCCGAAGACGGCCGCCTCGACCAGTTCGAGCCGGTGCACGGTCTCCTCGACGCCGTGCAGGGGCAGACCGGTGATGAGCACGTCCTGGTCGTCGCCGGCCAGGGCCCTGACCCGGTAGCGGTGCAGGGCCGACAGCCTGATGTCGTGGGCATGGCCGTCGACCGGAACGGCCGCCAGTTCCGCCTTGTCGGCCGCGTTGAGCTCCACCGTGGTGTCGGTGCCGGAGCGCACCACAGCGGCGTCGGTGACCACTCCCGCGAGCAGCCGGGCGCCGAAGGTGCCGGGCGACTGGCGGCGGGTGTCGGCGTGGTTGTCCGCGTCGGGTTCGCCGTGCTCCCCCGCGTGCTCCAGGCTCGCCGGGAACTGGCCGCCCGCGTCGCTGAGCTGCTGGTCGAGGCGCTCGGTGAGAAAGCCCCGCAGCGCGAGCACCGCCGCGACGCCGACGGCGGCGCAGCTGACCGCGAGCAGCACCACCAGCCCGCAGGTCAGCCGGGCGCGCAGCGAGTGCGGGCGGATCACGGGGTGCCCGGCTTGAGGACGTATCCGGCGCCCCGCACCGTGTGGATCATCGGAACGCGTCCGACGTCGATCTTCTTGCGCAGATAGCTGATGTAGAGCTCCACGATGTGGGCCTGGCCGCCGAAGTCGTACGACCAGACGTGGTCCAGGATCTGCGCCTTGCTCAGCACCCGGCGGGGGTTGCGCAGCAGATACCGCAGCAGCTCGAACTCGGTCGGCGACAGCTCGACGGTCTGCCCGTCCCGGGTCACCTCCCGCGCCTCCTCGTCCATGACCAGGTCGCCGACGCTCAGCAGCGCGCCCTCGGGCCGCCGCCGGGTCATGCCCGCGCGGCGCAGCAGCCCGCGCAGCCGGGCCAGTACCTCTTCGAGGCTGAACGGTTTGGTGACGTAGTCGTCGCCGCCCGCGGTGAGGCCGGCGATCCGGTCCTCGACGGCATCGCGCGCGGTCAGGAACAGCACACAGATCCCGGGCTGCCGGTCCCGCAGTCCGCGCAGCACGGACAGCCCGTCGAAGTCCGGCAGCATGATGTCGAGGACGACGGCGTCGGGCTGGAAGTCCCGGGCCGCGGTGAGCGCCGAGGCCCCGTCGGCGGCGGTCCGCACCTGCCAGCCCTCGTAGTGCAGGACCCCGGCGAGGACCTCGAGCAGGTCCGGCTCGTCGTCCACGACGAGGACCCGGACCGGGGTGCCGTCCGGGCGGGTCAGGGAGGGCAGCGGGGGTGCGGCGGGAGGGATGTCCATGGTCCGTCCAGCATGCCGCCCCAACCTCTGAGTTTCCCATGAGACCCGCCCCGGGCCTCCGGTTCAGAGCTGATTCAGAGGTTGCGGCGGCACAGTGGGCCGTCAGCCGACGAAAGGGGACATCGTGGCGACCACCTACGGCCACCGGGCGGCCCGGCGCCGGTCCGCGCCGCCCGGGCCACCCGCGCCGCGCGGCCGCCGCTCACCGGCCCGCTTCATCCTTTCCCTGGTCGGGGCGGGTGCGGTCACGGTGCTGGCGCTGTGGTGGCTGGACACCGCCTCGGTCGTCGGGCCGGCAGGCTGGCTGATCGGCGCGGGCCGGATCGCCGGCCTCCTCACCGGCTACGGCTGCGCCGTCCTGGTCGCCCTCATGGCCAGGGTGCCCGCCCTGGAACGCGGGGTGGGCAGCGACCGGGTGGCCCGCTGGCACGCGATGGCCGGCCGCTACACCGTCTGTCTGCTGCTGGCCCACATCGTCCTGATCATCTGGGGCTACGCGCTGCAGGCCCGCACGAGCGTGGTGCGGGAGACCACGACCGTGGTGCTGGACTATCCGGAGATGCTCAAGGGGACGGCGGGTGCGCTGATCCTCGTCGCCGTCGGCGTCTTCTCCGCGCGTGCCGTACGCCGCCGGGTCAGCTACGAGACCTGGTACTACCTGCACGTCATGACCTATCTCGCGCTCTTCCTCGCCTTCGGCCACCAACTCGCCCTCGGCGCCGATTTCGCCGGGAACGCGGCGGCCCGGAACGCCTGGTACGCGCTGTACCTCGGGGTCGCTGCGCTGGTGGTGTGGTTCCGCGTTCTCGTCCCCGTCCGGTTGAACGTGCGGCACCGGCTGCGGGTCGCGGCGGTCGTACGCGAGGCGCCCGGCGTCGTCTCCGTCCTGATCCAGGGGCGCCGGCTGGACGGACTGCGCGCCGAGCCGGGCCAGTTCCTGCGCTGGCGGTTCCTCACCGGCGGACTGTGGTGGACCTCCAGTCCGTACTCGCTGTCGGCCGCCCCCCGCCCGGACCAGCTGCGCATCACCGTCAAGGCCGCCGGTGCCCACAGCGCGGCGCTGGCCCTGCTCCGGCCCGGCACCCGGGTCTGGGCGGAGGGCCCGTACGGGGCGCTGACCTCCGCCCGCCGGACCCGTTCCAAGGTGCTGCTGCTCGCCGGCGGGGTGGGTGTCACCCCGCTGCGCGCGCTGTTCGAGACGCTCCCCGCCCGCCCCGGCGAGCTGACCCTGCTGTACCGGGCCCGCACACCAGGGGACCTGGCCCTGCGGTCGGAGCTGGAGTCGATAGCGCAGTCCCGCGGAGCCCGCCTGTACTACGCCGTCAACGCGGCCGACGGCACCCGCGCCGCGATCACCGTCACCGGCCTGCGGACGATACTGCCCGACATCGCACAGCACGACGTGTACCTGTGCGGGCCGGAAGGCATGGCGCAGGAGTCGTACGACGCACTGCGCGCGGCCGGTGTGCCCGCCGGCCGCATCCACCACGAATCCTTCGAGCTGTGAGCGCCATGCGAACCCATCCCCTGCGCCGCATCGTGCTGAGCGCGGCAGCCACCGTGACCGGCGTCGTCCTCCTGCTGTCGCTGAAACCGCACGCGCAACACCAGTCGGTGGCGCAACAGAACCCGAACCAGGGACCCTCCCCCACAGCGGCAGGGTCCGCCCCGTCGGCGTCGGCGGGTTCGACGTCCGGCGGGGTCCGGACCGTCGACGGGGACACCATCCAGACGCGGTTCGGGCCGGTACAGGTGCGGATCACCCTGACCGGGTCGAAGATCACCGCGGTCACCGTGCTCCAGGTACCCGACGAGAACGGCCGGGACCAGGAGGTCGCCGAGTTCTCCGTTCCGCAGCTCACCCAGGAGGCCCTCGACGCCCAGAGCGCGGGCATCGACACCGTCTCCGGCGCGACGTACACCAGCGAGGGGTACATCCGCTCCCTGCAGAGCGCGTTGGACAGATCCGGTGGCTGACACCCCGGATCGGCTGCGGCACGTGGAGCACGTGATGGGCACCGTGTTCTCGTTCGACGTCCGTGGTGACACGGGTCCGCGCACCCGTACCGCGCTGGCCGCCGCCACCGCCTGGCTGCACCACGTGGACGAGGAGTTCTCGCCCTACCGGACCGGCAGCCAGGTCAGCCGGCTGGCCCGCGGCGAGCTCACCCCCGACGAGTGCTCGGCGGAGGTACGGGAGGTGCTGCGGCTGTGTGCGGACGCAGAGTGGCTCAGCGGCGGCTGGTTCAGCGCCCGGTACGCGGGAGGGATCGATCCGACCGGTCTCGTCAAGGGGTGGGCCGTGGAGCGGGCGGCCGCGATGCTGCACTCCGCGGGTGCGCCCGCCGTCTGCGTCAACGGCGGCGGCGATGTGCAGCTGCACGGCGGACCCTGGCGGGTGGGGGTGGCGGACCCGCTGCGGCCCGGTGCCGTGGTGACCGTCGTCGAGGCCCGGCACACACTGGCCGTGGCCACCTCCGGCCCCGCCGAACGCGGCTGCCACATCCTCGACCCGCACACCGGCGCACCCCCGGCCGATGCCCTCGCCTCGGTCACGGTGGTCGCCCGCGGCCTGACCGACGCCGATGCCTGGGCCACCGCCGCCTGCGCAATGGGCGCGGACCGGGCCCGCGGGTGGCTGGAGGACCTGCCGGGAGCGGAGGCCTTCGCGGTCACGTCCGAGGGTGGTACGTGGCAGACCAGTGGCTTCGCGCGGACCCACTCCGGCGCGAACACGGCCCGGGAAACGCTGAAGGGCCCGGCCGCTGGTCGCGGCCGGGCCCTTCCGTACCCCTTGTCAGCTGGTGTAGTAGCCGGTCAGGTCGGCCAGCAGGTGGACATTGCCCAGGAGGTTGTAAAAGTCGACCTTCCCGTTCACCACCGGAACCACGACCAGGTTCGGAATCGTCTGCTTCGCCACGAAGTTGAGATTCGAAACCCCCGGCCGCGGCTGCCCGTCCGGATAGACACTCACGAAGCCACCGGAGGTCGGCGCGACCGCCGTCACGTTCAGGACGACCGCCGTCACACCCGTGGCCGGCAGCCCCGCGCGTCCGGCGATCTGCAGGGTGATGGTGCCGCCGGGGCCGACGGGGGCGTGGATGCCTCCGGTGCCGGAGCGGGTGTCGAGCACGCGGGTGGGTCCCGCGGTGTTGAACACCGATCCTGTGGAGGTGTAGTAGCCGGTGAGGTCGGCCAGCAGGTCAACGGTGCCCAGGAGGTTGTAGAAGTCGACCTTCCCGTTCACCACCGGAACCACGACCAGGTTCGGAATCGTCTGCTTCGCCACGAAGTTGAGGTTCGAGACGCCCGGCCGGGGCTGCCCGTCCGGATAGACGCTCACGAAGCCACCGGAGGTCGGCGCGACCGCCGTCACGTTCAGGACGACCGCCGTGACTCCGGTGGCCGGCACGGCACCGACGCCCGCGACCTGCAGGGCGATGCTCGCCCCCGGACCCACCGGAGCCTTCGCCGCACCCAGCCCCGACCGCGTGTCGAGCACCCGCGTCGGACCGGCGCTGTTGAAGCGGGAGCCGGTGGTCGAGGTGGAGTAGTAGCCGGTGAGGTCGGCCAGCAGGTTGACGTTGCCGGCGAGGTTGTAGAAGTCGATCTTTCCGTTGATCACCGGAACCACGACGAGGTTCGCGATGGTCTGCTGCGGCGAGAAGTTGAGGTTCGAGACGCCCGGCCGGGGCTGCCCGTCCGGATAGACGCTCACGAAGCCACCGGAGGTCGGCGCGACCGCCGTCACGTTCAGGACGACCGCCGTGACTCCGGTGGCCGGCACGGCACCGACGCCCGCGACCTGCAGGGCGATGCTCGCCCCCGGACCCACCGGAGCCTTCGCCGCACCCAGCCCCGACCGCGTGTCGAGCACCCGCGTCGGACCGGTCGGCGTGTACGTGCCCGTCGGGGGCTTGGCCGCCTCGACGGTGGTGACATCACTCGCCTTCACGAAGGCGATGCGGTGGTTGTAGCGGATCGGGTAGTACGTCGTCGTGCCGACGACCAGGGTGTGGTCCCCGGGCGCGTCCATGTTGACGTTCTGCGCGTAGAAGAAGTCGCTCGCGATCGGCGCGTCGGCGACATAGGCCTGGCCGGCCGGCATGGTGTAGCTGGTCGCCACGACCTGCTGCTTGGGGTCCTTGCCGACGGCGGAGAGGACGGCCGGGTACGCGGACTCCTCCGGGTAGGAGCGGCCGTAGACCGGTACGGCGGCGCTGCCGGCGGGGGTGACGACCTTCTGCGCGGTGCGGCTGTTGGCGACGGCGTTCTGTCCGCCGGGGTTGAAGAACCACGCCTTCTGGCCCGCGTACCAGATCGCCGTCCAGTCGCCCTGGACATCGGCGACGATGAAGGTCTGGCCGGAGACCGCCTTGTCCGTCCAGTCGGCTCCCTGGATGGTCCCCGTGGCCCCCTTCTTGGCGACGAGAGCGTCCTTGATCAAGGCCGCGGAAGCGGACGGGGAGGTCCGCAGATAGACGAAGTTCGCCGGACGTGCCGGGCACGGGCTCGTGGACGTCTTGCCGTCGCAACCGGTCACCACGGGCTGGTTCGCCGTGGTGAAGGGCGGAGCGATGGTGATCTCCCCGCCGACGATCGGAGCGCCGTTGCCGCCGAGCGGGGCGCCGAGCAGATCCATGTAGTGCGACCAGTCCCAGTACGTACCGGGGTCGTAGTGCATGCCCGCCACGTAGTCGTCCGTCGGGCCGGTGACATCGTCGTGGCCGATGATGTGCTGCCGGTCGAGCGGGATGTTGAAGCGGGCCGCCAGGTAGCGCACGAGTGCCGCCGAGGACTCGTACTGCGCCTCGGTGTACCAGCTCGCGTTCGTGAGGGCGAAGCCCTCGTGCTCGACGCCGAGGCTGTGCATGTTCAGCACCTTGCTGCCGGCGTGCCACGCCTCGTCCTTGGTGGGCACCACCTGTGACACCAGGCCGTCCTTCGCGCGGACCAGGTAGTTCGCGCTGACGTAGGAGGTCGGGTTCTGGAAGATGTTGACGGCGGAGCTGTAGTCGCTCTCGGTGTCATGGATGACGATGTAGCGGATCGTCTGGCCGTCGGCCGGCCGGTTGGCCTTGTCGTAGTTGCCGTAGACGGCCGGGTCCGCGGCGTTCGTCCCCTGGTAGGCGGCCGGGACGACGTCGCACACCAGACCCGAGGGGCACTCCGCCGCGGCGGCGGCCAGCGTGACCTGCTGGCCGTCCGCGTTGGTGCGGGTGGCGCCGGTGCGGATGGTCGCGAAGACCCGGTCGGCGAACTGGTTCGCGGCGGCGGTGTCCGGGGACTGGGTGTAGCGCGCGACGGCGTCGTACCACTGGCCCGGGTCGGCGGCGAGCTTCCCGTGCGCCTGCTTCTCGTAGGAGGCGAGCAGGGCCGCACCGCCGCGGACGCTCTCCCGCGGATCGGTGCGGAGCGCCTTGGCGGGCTCGTCGATCAGCGCGGCGGCGGCGTCCAGGGTGTGCAGCGCCGGATCCGACGTCCGGACGGAGCCGACGGCGGCGAGCGCCGCCTTGTCCGGACGGAACCGCTGTGCGGCGCTTGCGCCGCCTTCGCCCCGCTGGTTCAGATCCGCGCGGCGCTCGCTGTCGGTGCGGGCCGGTACGGCCGACGCGTCGACCTGCGTGAGGCCCATGACATTGAAGTTGCCCGTGGCGCTCGGTGCGCCCTGGTGCGATTCCCAGCGCGTCTGGTGGTACGACACGGCGAGCAGCACGCTCTCGGGTACCTGGAACTCCGCGGCGGCGGCGCTGAAGTCCGCCTGCAACGCACGCGACGCACCGGCGGGCGAGGCCGCCTGCCCGTGGCCTGCCGGGGATGCGGAGGCGTACGCTCCGACCGCCAGCGCCGAGACCGCGACCGCCGCGGTGATACCGGTGACTACCCGCGACCGTGACCGGCCGTGTCTTCCCCGCACTGGCATGCTCCCACTGTGTAAGTAACGTCCGGGCGATTCCGGGCCGGGCCGAGCGACAAGGTCTCAGGCCCGGGGACGACTCGCCTTCCGCGCCGACGCTAGCAGGCGGCCGGCAACGTGAGCGGCGGGCGTCGCCCCATGTCCGTTTTCGGGGTGGAGCGGCCGACCGGACTCCCGGAATCCGCCGGGTGGGGGCCGTGTCAGGTGCAGATGCATCTCACTCTGTGGCAGCGGGGACAGACGACACGTCTCCTGACGTCAACGGCCGGCTCCGGTTCCATAACGCGCTCCTGACTCTCCAGCACCGCCACGGCTGTGCCCGGCAGGCTCGTTGTGCTCACTCCTTTAGACGCTTGAGCAGCGGTCTGGGTTCGCCTTTGACGCAACTTCGTGACAGCGCTTGCTCGATGGGCCGCCGTACGCCCGCTCTTGGGAGCCCTCGTCCGAGTTGTACCCCCACTCAGGTTTCGCACAGTGAAGGCGCGGTGGCCGTCGGAATGCTCACGACGGCCACCGTCCGTGCCCGGAACCCTTCCTTCAGCGACTTGGTGACGCTGCGTCGACAATGAGTTCACGGGGTTGTCCGGTCCCGTCGGACGGGACGGCCCAGACGTCGGAGCCGCCCTTGCCCCGCGATCTGGCGTACATGACGGTGTGCTCGTCGAACCACGCGGCCTGGTCGTCGATGCTCGCCGTCTCGGCGAGCGGGGTCTCCAGCATCGTCGCCAGGTCGAGCACGTGGAGCCGCCAGGGCCGCGCCGCGTCGGAGTAGACCCGCTTCTTGAACACCACCCGGGTGCCGTCCGGCGACAGGGAAGGGCACTCGGCGTTCTCACGCAGCGTGTGCGCCTCCCACTTCCCGTAGTCGCCCTGGACGAGGTACGTCTTCCCCTTCGTCGTCACGGTCGCGTAGAAGCGGTTGTCGTCCGCCGCGAAGGTCACCCCCCAGAAGTTGACGTCGGACGCGCGGTAGCGGC
Source organism: Streptomyces sp. So13.3 (assembly GCF_005860785.2). Lineage (NCBI taxonomy): Bacteria > Bacillati > Actinomycetota > Actinomycetes > Kitasatosporales > Streptomycetaceae > Streptomyces > Streptomyces sp. So13.3. Next base: position 1,092,011 of record NZ_CP048835.1, read on the forward strand.
GGCCGTCGATGAACAACGGGATGTCCTCGATGTTCAGCACCGCGTAGCCGGTACGGGTATCGAGGATTCCGGTCCAGGTGGAGAAGCCGCCCGTGTTGTAGGAGTCCCCCTGGACGAACACCGTCCAGGAGACCATGCGCCCGCTGGGCGAGACCCGGGCGCGGTTGGGGATGCCCGACAGCTTCACCCGGCGGACCTCGCGCAGTTGACGGTCGACGATCAGCGCGTACGTCCTGGGCACGGCGCCGGTGCTGGTGACGAGGCAGACGCCGGTGCCCGCCGCGCTGTAGAACCGCTCGCAGCCCAGCCCGCTGACCGTACGGGGAGCGCCGGCCGTGTCGGCCGGCACGGCCGCGATGTTGCCGTGGCCGGCCCCGGGAGCGGTGTTCCGGAACAGCAGTTGGCCGGGGCGGGCGGTGTCGATCGGCTCGCCGTGGACGGCGGGGACCGCCTCGCGCTTTGCCGCGTGGACGCTGTAGCCGACCCCGAGCCCGGCCAGCACCAGCAGGGCGACCACCGGTGCGAGCAGCCGGAAGCGGGCGTGCTGCCGGAATGCGGTCATGCGATCGTCTCCTCGTCGTACGCCCGGGCGTTGGGTGATGCGGTGCCAGGTGCACGGTCGTCGGGTGCTTCGGTGCCGCCGGAGGAGTCGGTGTCGTCGGTCCGGGCGTCGTCCGTCGGGAAGCCGAACCTGGCCACCAGGAGGCACACCGCCAGCCCGGTCGCCATCACCGCGAGCCCGGTGCGCGGACCCCATGCCGTCCAGGCAGCGCCGAGGATGATCGAGGACACCACCCGGGCACCCGCCTGACCGGTCTGCAGCAGTGCCATCCCGCTCGTCCGCAGCCCGGCGGGCAGCATCGGTCCTGCCGCGGCCATCAGCACGCCGTCGGTCGCGGCGTAGAACACCCCGTGCAGCAGGAGCGCCGGGATGAGGACGAAGAGTCCGCCGGCGGGTCCGAGCAGCATCGCGTACGCGCCGAGCAGCGCCACATGGCCGCCGAGGAACATCCGGAACCTGCCGGTACGGTCCGCCATCCGGCCGAGCGGCACGGCGAGCAGGAGGTAGGCGCCGGTGGTGCCGAGCGGCAGCAGCGGGAAGTACTCCGGGGCGATCCCCAACCGCCGTTGCAGCAGCAGGTAGATGAAGGAGTCGCTGACCGTGACGAGACCCAGGGCGGCGGTCAGGACGCAGGTGCGGCGGAACGCGGCCGCGCGCAGCAGTCCGAACGCGGCGCGCAGCGCGGGCTCCCGCCGGTCCGGGGGTGGATCCTGCCGGTCCCGGACGAGTGAGACGAGCAGCACCACACCGAGCGCGGCGACGCAGAAGCTGACGACGAACACCGCGTCGTAGGCGGTGCCGGTCGCGGCGAGGACCGCGAAGGCCGCGAGCGGGCCGATGAAGGCGCCGACGGTGTCCATCGCCCGGTGCACACCGAAGGCGAGTCCGAGGGCCTGCGGTGGCGTACTGAGGGAGATGAGCGCGTCCCGAGGGGCGGTGCGCAGGCCCTTGCCCGCCCGGTCGGCGGCCACCACCGCGCCGAGGGCGCCCACCGAGCTCCCCGCGGCCAGCAGGCCGAGTTTGCACACCGCCGACAGCCCGTAGCCGATCCCGGCGACCAGTTTGCGGCGCTGACGGCGGTCGGCGAGATGGCCGCCGACCAGCCGTACGAGGACGGTGGCGCCGGAGTACAGGCTGTCGAACATGCCGAACGCGAGCGGGCTCAGGCCCAGTTGGAGGACCAGGTAGAGCGGCAGTACCGCACTGACCATCTCCGAGGAGACATCGGTGACCATGCTGACGGCGCCGAGTGCGACCACGTTGGCGGGGACCGTACGCAGCAGCCCGGCCCGGCGCCCCGGGCGGAGGCCCGGGGCGCCGTCGGCGGCACTGGTGCTGCTGCTCGCCGAGATGTACATCGGCTACTTCCACCCGCTGATGTCGAGCAGTACGCCGTAGCCGGTGACGTTGTACTGGACGATCACGTACAGATGGCGCCCGGTCGCGTCGAAGACGCCACCGGTGAACGAGCCCATCGGATCGTTGACGGTCGCCACCCGGATACAGCCGTCGCTCTGCAGGTCGGGGTCGGACCCGTCCGGCAGACAACTCCACAGGTCGTTGCCGTGGAAGCCCTGCAGATCGCTCTCGGTGTCACCGTCCTCGTGCACGACCCAGGTGCCGCGGCCCGGCCGGAAGGCCAGGTTGTCGGGCATGTTGACCGCCGGACTGCCCGGGACGAACAACTGGATCTGCGGGATCGCCGCGTTGGTGGTGGCGGCGGCCACCGTCCCGTCGGTCAGGCACACCGACTCGCCCCAGTTCTGCGCCTCGTCCTCGTTTCCCGTCTCGTTGACGCAGGCGCGGACCTGCCCGGCGGCGAGCGCGGTCCCGTCCAGGTCCATGTCCTCCGGCCGGTACAGGCCGGTCAGATGGAGCGCGGCGGTGGCTCCGGTCAGGTCGGGGTCGGTGCGGTCGGGGACGGGGATCCAGGCGCCCTGGCCGGTCTGGGTGCCCTGCCCGTAGTCCCGGCCGCCTTCGTACCGGCCCAGTCGGAGCCCGTAGACCCGGCCGGACGCGAACGGCGACTCGCTCAGCCGGTGGATGGGGCCGACGCCCGCCGCCCGCGGCTTGTCCGGTACGAACTTGAACAGCGCGCCGCCGGGCGCGCCCTTGTCGGGACGGTTCTCGTCGGCGTAGTAGAGCAGGCCGTTGGGCAGCACCGAGATGCCCTCGTAGGACATCCGGCCGACGCCGGGCCGGACGGTGAGGTTCGCCGCCCCGGTGCCGCCGCTGAAGCGGCCGGTGGACCGGTCGAGCGTCACTCCGGTGGTGTGCAGCGGGTCGATCAGCTCGTAGAGCCGGCCGCCCTCGGGGCCGCCACCGGTCTCCTCCCCGATGACGATCGTTCCCCAGGCGGTGCGCCGCACGGGGTCGCAAGCCTCGGTGCCGGTCAGGATCGTCTGGGACCTGCCGGTCGCCAGCTCCGTGCGCAGCAGTCCCGGCTTGTCCGGGTCGCTCTCGTTGCAGCTGATGAGCCATCGCGGGTCGGAGTCGCTGGGCCACAGCGCGCCCTGATCGGTCGTCAGCGGCAGCCGGGCGTTGACCACTCGCGTGTGCAGGCTCTTGGCGAGGGTGACCAGTCGCTCCGGGTGGGCCAGCGCCTCCGCCTTGCTGATGGCCCGGTTCGACGAGTGCGCCAGGTCGCCGGTGACGCCGTGCGGATTGCCGCGGCCGGCGGCTTCGGCCCGGTCCGGCACGGAGCCGGCGAAGATCGCACCGGCTCCGGCCGTCAGGGCCACCATGGCGGCGGCGAGCGCCGTCAGGTGTCGTTTCACGAGTTGTCTCCTTGTTCCACGGCGTTCGCCGTGCGTTGAGCGCGAGCGTGGGTCGGTGGCGGGTGACGGGACCTGTCAGTGGCAGGTGACGGGACCGAAGGTGTCGAGCACCGAGCCGTTGTCGCGGATCAGCTGCCCGGTGTACGTGGTCGGAGTGAGGGTCAGCTTCAGGACGGCCTTGACGTCGGTGATCCGCTTCTGGCTGTTGGGCTGCGCGCTCTCGAAGCCGTAGCTGTCGGCGCCGCCGGTGCCCACGATCAGTTCCCGTACGCCCGCCGGGTCGGCGCCGCCCGTCGCGTTCTGCGGTGCGAAGCGCTCGTAGAGGTGGTCGTGGCCGTTCAGGATGAGGTCGGCGCCGTGGGCGCGCAGGATCTGCCAGACGGGCTTGCTGACCATGTCGGCCTGCGGCCCGGAGCTGTACAGCGGGCGGTGCCAGTACGCGGCGACGCAGCCGTTGGTGTTCTTGGTGAGGTCCGCCTCCAGCCACTTGCCCTGCGCGGAGGTGGCGGACATGGAGGTCTCGGTGTCGAGCGCCACGAAGTGCCAGCCGCCCCGGTCCCAGCTGTAGTAGGTCTTGCCGTCGGGGGTGGCGCGGCTGCCGAAGTACCCCTTGTAGCCGGCCGCCGGGGTGCTGTCGTCGTACTCGTGGTTGCCGGTCGACGGATGGGTCTTGTTGAGGAACCGGCCCCAGGTCGTCCCGTAGTACTTCTTGAAGTCGCTGAGGCTGCCGGTGTCGTACTGGTTGTCCCCGAGGGTGAGGACCTCGTCGGGATTGATGGCCTCGACGCGCTTGGCGGTGTTCTCCGCCCCGCAGTTGTTGCCCGCGGCGCAGCCGGGATCGGCGATGTCACCCGCGGCGACGACCGTGAACGAGGTCGAGCTCTGACCGGGTGTGCCGGTCACCGGTGCGCTCGCGGCGGAGACGTTGCCCGCCGCGTCCACGGCGTTGACGGTGTAGGTGTAGGCCGTCCCCTGGGTGCGGCCGGTATCGGTGTACGTGGTGCCGGTCGCGGTCGCGACGACCGCGCCGTCCCGTGTCACCTGGTAGCCGGTGACACCGACGTCGTCGGTGGACGCGTCCCAGGCGAGGGAGACGGACGTGGCGGTCGTGCCGGTGACGCGCGGGTTCCCGGGCGCGGTCGGCGCGGTGGTGTCCGGGCCGCCGGCCGGGCCGTACACCTCGAACTCCTTGAGGGAGTACCCGTATGCGGTGCCGCGGGCGGTGCCGTACACGCGGACGTAGCGGCCGGCGGTGGCGGCCGGCAGGGCCACCTCGTCGATGCCGCCGTCACCGGTGGTCGTCGAGTACGCCTTGGTCCAGGCGGAGCCGTCGGGCGAGACCTCGACGCGGTACGCCTTGCCGTAGGCGGCCTCCCAGTCGAGGTGTACGCGGGTGAGGGTGTGGGCGGCGCCGAGGTCGACGCGGATCCACTGCGGGTCGAGCCCCTCCTCGCTGGCCCAGCGGGTGGCGGTGTTGCCGTCCACCGCCTTGGCCGCGTTGAGGGACGAGCTCTCGTCGGACGACGAGAGGGCCGGCCTGCCGCGGGACAGCAGCACGTCGCCGGCCGCGAATCCGGACGACGAGGCCGACAGGGTGATGAGCAGGGCGAGAGCCGCCACCAGGCCGTACAGACGGCGATGGCGGGCGGGCAGGAGCAAGGACACGACTGCCTCCGGGCGTGGGAGATTGATCGCGGAGCCCGGCTGCACCGGGACATCGCGAGGCCCACGGCCGGGGCAGATCTCTCACTGAGCGCGTCACATCCGGGGATGCCGCGCCAAGCCGCGTGCAGCGAGAGTGGCAAAGGTCCCGGTGGCCGTCAATAGACGTTAGTAAAGTTTCCTAACTTGTAATTCCGAGCAACTCTCCGTTCACTCCCCTCACATCGCCTCCGCGGCCGGCTCGACCTTCACAAGCCCCGGTGCCGCCTGCGAAACTGGGCGCCGACACCTGAGGAGCGTCCGATCCATGCTGGAACTCGAACCGGAGCCGGGCGACTTCACCGCCTTCTGCCGCGAGATTCACGGGTACGAGCCCTTTCCCTGGCAGACGGCACTGGTGGACCGGGTGGTGAAGGACGGCTGGCCGCGCGCCGTCTCGGTGCCGACCGGACTCGGCAAGACCTGCGTCCTCGACCTCGCGGTGTTCACTGCGGCCTTGGAGCGCGGCCGGCCCGTCAACGGCGCGGGCCCTTCCCGGGCACCGCTGCGGATCTTCTACGTCGTGGACCGGCGGTTGGCCGCCGACGAGGTGTACGACCACGCGGCGCGGCTCGCCCGGGCGCTGCGGTCGGCGCTGTCGGATCCGTACGCCGACCGACCGGCAGCACCGACGGTTCCGGTGGTACCCACGGTCCCGGTGGGCACGGCCACCGGACGGGTCGCGCGGGCGCTGTGGCGCGAGGGCGACACCGATGTGCTGGAGGCGACCCGGATGCGGGGCGGGGTGACCTGGTCCGCGAACTGGGTGGAGCGCCCGGACCGGCTCGCCGTGGTGGTCGGCACGATCGACCAGGTGGGCAGCCGCCTGCTCTTCCGCGGCTCCGGCACCGGCACCCGGCGCCGGTCGATCGACGCCGCCCTGACCGGCACCGACTCACTGATCGTCCTCGACGAGGCGCACGGGTCCGAGGAGTTCGCGGCCGGAGTCCGCGCCGCCTTCGCGCTGGACGGGACGCCCGGGGAACTGCGCCCCGTCCTGGTGACCATGTCGGCGGTCGCCGGGCTTGGGAGCGCCGAAGCGCACGGCATCACCGGTGACGACGAGCGTCATCCGGTGGCGGGTCCGCGGCTGCGGTCGGCCAAGCGGCTCCATCCCGTCGAGGTCGGCACGGACGCGGATAGCCGGGATCGGTCGATGGCCGCCTCCCTCGCCGCGTGGGCGCAGCGGCCGGCCGCCGACGGCCAGGTCGTCGGGGTCGTCTGCAACACGCTCGGTCGGGCCCGGGCCGTCCTGGAGCTGCTGCCCGGCGAGAAGGTGCTGCTGACGGGGCGGAGCCGCGCCCTGGACCGGGAGTATCTGCGGGGCCGGTGGCACGACCGGACGAAGGCCGGCCACGAGTCCCGCGACGGCGGCCCGTTCCATGTGGTGACCACCCAGACCGTCGAGGTCGGCACCGATCTCGACTTCGACGCGCTGGTCACCGAAGCGGCCCCGCTCCCGGCGCTGATCCAGCGGCTGGGCCGGCTCAACCGCGTCGGGCGGCGCACCGACGCCCGCGCCGTCGTGGTCCACGGCACAGCGGACGTGCCCGGGCCGCACAGGGACGCGAGCGACGCCACCTGGCGCCTGCTGACCGGGCTCTGCCCGCCGGTCGTCACCGGCCCCGGCGAGACCCCCGAGCTCACCGGCCCCGGGCCGGCCGTCTCCCCCGCCGCGCTGCGCCGGTTGACGGCCGGCCTCGATGCCACGGAGTGGCAGGCGATGCGCGGATCCCCGCCGGTCAGAACTCCCGTGCACGCGGCAGCGCTGGACGCCTGGGTGCGCACCGAACCGGCGCCGGACGCCGACGAGCCGGTCGCCCCGTATCTGCACGGCATCGGCGCGGACGCCCGCCCTGTCGTCAGCGTCGCGTGGCGGACCCGCGAGGCGGGCCTGACCGCCGAGGAATGGCGCAATACGGTGAACCTGTTCCCGCCGGCCGCCGAGGAGAGCATCGAACTGCCGCTGCACGCCGTACGGCGGTGGCTGACCGGCAGCCCGGACGCCGCCGCGATCTCCGACGACGACGCGTTTCCCGGGCCGGGCGAGGAGCCCTCGGACGGCCCGTCAGAGGGCGGGTCCGGTTTGGAGATCCTCCGGTACCGGTTCGACGCGGCAATCGCGATCGTCACGCCCGACGACATCGAGGCCGACGATCTCATCGTCCTGCCGACGGAATTCGGCGGGTGTGACGCGTACGGCTGGAACCCCGCCTCCACCGATCCGGTCGTTGACATCGCGGACCTGGTGGGCGGCGGGGACGGCCGGGCCGGCGTCCGGATCGGCCCGGACCTGGCCACCGCCGTGCGTGTCCACGACCCCCCGCTCGCCTCCCGGGTGGACCAGCTGGTCACGGACATCGCCGCCGACACCGCACCCTTCACCGCCGAACAGCAGGCCCGCTACCGCGGCCGGTTCGCCGAGCTCGCAGGCAGCGCGCCCGGCGACGTCCCGCACCTCAGGGTGTTCAGCGCCCTGGCCCGCGGAGGCCGCCTCCTCACCGTCAACGGCCTCCGGTTGTTCGTCGCCGGCCAGGCCCCCCTCAACGGACCCTCCACGGCCGGTCTGCCGCAGACCCTCGCCGAACACCAGGCCGAGGTGTCCGCGGCCGCCGGACTGTACGCCCGCAACCTTCACCTGGACGGCCGTACGGTCGCCGCCGTCGCCCTCGCGGCCGCCCTGCACGACGAGGGCAAACGGGATCCGCGCTTCCAGACGATGCTGCACGGCGGGGACGAGGACGCCGCCCTCGCCGCACCGGAGCCGCTCGCCAAGTCCGGTACGGACCCGGCCGACCGGGCCGGGTCCGGGACGGCCCGGCGGGCCTCCGGCTATCCGCAGGGGATGCGGCACGAAGCGCTCTCGGCCCGCATCGCCGCACTGCACGCGGCCGGCCGCGACGACATCGACACGGACCTGGTCATCCATCTGGTCGCGTCCCACCACGGGTTCGCCCGGCCGCTGCTCCCGCCGGTCGTCGACCCGGACCCCCGGCACCTCCGTCTGACCATCGCGGGCCAGGAGGTGGTCCTGGGCACCGCCGAGACCGTGGACCGGGCGGGGCCCGCCCGGTTCGAAGCCCTCAACCGCAGGTACGGGCGCTGGGGGCTGGCCCGCCTGGAGGCGCTGGTCCGGCTCGCCGACGTCTACTGCTCCATCCAGCGGGAGATCTGACGGAGCCTAGAACAGCTTCTGGCCGGTGGACCGCCACCGCTCTCCGAACGGCTCGGCCAGCCCGTCCTGGGCCAGCACCTTGAGGTGCTTGAGGATGGTGCGCGACTGGTAGCCGACGGCCGTGCACAGCTCCTCGACCGTGATCCCGCCGTCCCCGGCGGACTGCACCTCCTGCCAGGTACGCGCCGCATGATGACCGAGACCGCCGTCCGGCACCGGATCGGAGGCTCTGGGTACGTCCGGCTTCGCGGACTTCGCGGACTTCGCGGTCTGCGGGGCCTGGGCCACCGGGGAGGTCTCCGGGATGCGCGTGCCGCCCTGCTCCGCATCGGGAACCACCCGTCCGGCGGCCGGGGTCCGGGGCGCCGCCGGCGGCCGCGCGGGGCCGGCCGGACGGGGGTTGCGGTTGACCGTCCGGTGCCTACGGCCCTTTTGGTGCTTGCTCATCGTGTCGTCCTGTTCTGAGGGATACCACTGGCGTGGAAATGTGGTGTGGGCCTCTCACCTCAGGAAACGATCACAACGACAGCAGGTCACCCCCGGCCTTCGCCGCCCTGACGAGTCGTCCGCCGGCCGGCCGCGACCCGTGCCCGTGTCAGGCGGGGGCGTAGCCGCGGGTGGCGGCCCATTGGTGGGTGAGGTCGGCGAACGCGCGGGCGGCGGCGCTCTCGTAGGCGGTCTCGCGGCGCAGCAGGGTGACCGTTCGGGCGGGCAGCGGTGGAGCCAGGGCGACGGGGTGCAGATGGGGGTGGTCGCGGGTGATGGCGTCAGGCAGCACCGTGGCCAGTGGTGTGTGCCGGACGATCTCGGTGAGCGCGTTGACGGAGTCCGCCTCCATGGCGACGTGCGGCTGCACCTGGTGCGCGGCGAGATACGCGTCGATGTGGCCGCGGGTGACGAAGCCGCTGGTGAGCAGCGCCAGAGGGTGACCGTGAAGTTTCCCCACCGGCAACGGGCGCTTCCGGCCGGCGTAGGGATGGGCGGTGCCGACGACGAGGCTCAGGGTCTCGGTGAAGAGCGCGGTGGCCTCGATGCCCGGCAGGTGTTGGCCGCTGAAGCCGATGCCCAGGTCGAGCTCGTCGGCCAGCAGCCGGGCTTCGACACGGTCCTGGGCGTCCTCCTGGATGTCCAGGGTGATGCCGGGGTGGCGGGTGTAGAAGTCCCCGGTCAGCGGGCCGACGAGGTAGGCGGTGAAGGTCGGGGTCATGGCCAGCCGCAGGGTGCCGGACGAGAGGTCCTGGACGTCCAGAACTGCGCGTTCCGCGGCGGCCAGGTCGCGCAGGGCGCGGCGGGCGTAGTGGACGTAGGTCCGGCCGGCGTCGGTCAGCCGGACGGTGCGCCCGGTCCGGTCCAGCAGCTGCACCTTCAAGGAGCGTTCCAGCTGCTTGATCTGCTGGGAGAGCGTCGGCTGGGAGATGTGCAGGGCCTCGGCCGCGCGCGTGAAGTTGGCGTGTTCGGCGACGGCGAGCAGATAGCGCAGATGCCGTAGTTCCAAGGCCGCCTCCCGCTATAGATGACAGCAATCGCTGTCATGACTTCTCCGTCTTGGACACTATAGGCACTGGTCACGCAGGGTGGAGCACGTCGGCCTCCACCGACACCCTCACCGAAGAGAGTGACCATGCGCGATATCGCCGAGGGAGTCCAGCGCTTCCAGCGGGACGTCTTCCCCGCCCGGGCGGGGCTCTTCGAGCACCTCGCCGCCACCCATCGGCCGACCGCCCTGTTCATCGGCTGTTCCGACGCCAGGGTGGTCCCCGAGCTGATCACCCAGCGCGAGCCGGGTGAGCTGTTCGTCATCAGGACCGCCGGCAACCTCGTCCCCGCCCGCGGCGCCGGCGCGGACGGTGTGGCGGCCAGCATCGAGTACGCCATCGGTGTCCTGGGCGTCAGCGACATCATCGTCTGCGGCCATTCCGCCTGCGGTGCGATGACCGCGCTCGCCGAGGGCCGGGACCTGACCGCGCTGCCCGCCATCGCCGACTGGCTGCGGTACGCCGACGCCTCCCCGGCCCGCGCGGCCGCGGCGGACGGCGGGGACGCGGTCGCCGCCCTGATCCGCGACAACGTCCTCACGCAACTCGCGCATCTCGCCACTCATCCCAGCGTCGCCCGCGCACTGGACCGGCACACGGTCACCCTGCACGGCTGGGTCTACGACATCGGCACCGGTGCCGTCGAGGAACTCGACACCGCGAGCGGCCGCTTCACCGCACTCGCCGGCTGACGACCCCGTCGGCCGGCCATCACTCACACCGCACTCCGGAAGGAACTCCCATGATCCAGGCCCAGTTCGACCCGCAGGCCCGCGAGCAGCTCGCGATCCAGGTCGTCGACGCCAAGATGCGCAAGGACCTCAGCTGGCAGGAGCTGGCCGATGTCACCGGTCTGTCGGTGGCCTTCGTGACGGCCGCGCTGCTCGGCCAGCATCCGCTGCCGGCCGAAGCCGCCGACGCCGTCACCGGGCTCCTCGGCCTGGACGAGGACGCCTCCCTGCTGCTGCAGACGATCCCCTTGCGCGGCTCCGCCCCGGGCGGCGTCCCCACCGATCCGACGATCTACCGCTTCCACGAGATGCTCCAGGTCTACGGCACCACGCTCAAGGCGCTGATCCACGAGCAGTTCGGCGACGGCATCATCAGCGCGATCAACTTCCGGCTCGATGTGCGGAAGGTCGAGGACCCCGACGGCGGCTCCCGGGCCGTCATCACCCTCGACGGCAAGTACCTGCCGACGAAGCCGTTCTGATCCGGCCCCGGCCCGCCGGACCGGGGCGCCGCGCGGGACTCAGGCCGCGGCGGGGTACGGCCGGTCGCGCCGGGCGTCGTGCAGGACCGATCCCCACCACAACAGCTGGTCCAGCAGCACCTTCGCGGCGGCGTCGGGTCCCTCGGGCTCCAGCAGGGTGCCGTCCGGGCCGAAGAGCAGGTAGTAGCGGGGGAAGGAGACGTAGTCGCGGACCGTGTGAGCCTGCAGTTCGTTGAACACCTGCCGCAGCTGCTCGATGGCCAGCAGGCCGCCGCTCCCGCCGCTGTAGCCCACGAACCCGATCGGCTTGGCCTGCCACTGGGTGTAGTGCCAGTCGATCGCGGCCTTCAGCGAAGCCGGGAAACTGCGGTTGTAGTCGGGGGTCACCACGACGATCGCGTCGGCCTCCCCGAGCCGACGGGTGAGCTCCGCCATCTCGGCGGGCCGCGGGAGGGCCGGCTCCATCGCCGGTGGCACGGGCGGCAGTTCGAGCGGCAGCGGCGTATCGGCGAGATCGATGAGATCCACCTTGAACCGGCCGTGGAGCGCGGCTTGTTCGAAGAACCAGTTCGCCACCACGGGGCCGAACCGGCCTTCCCTGACGCTGCCGATGAGCACTGCGAGGTTGAGGGTCTGCTGGGTCCGGGTGTCGGTCGGTGCGGACATGTCGGTGCTCCCTGTCGTACGTCGTGAGGTGACCGAGCGGGTCACGGCTCCCAACCTGCCCGGCCGGCGGCCGGGCAGGAAGGCCGGGCCGAGGCTGGTAGCGACAGGGCCACGATCCCGGCGGCCGCGCCTGTTACGTTCGACGGGTGAGCGACAACGAGTTGGGCCTGTTCCTGCGCGTCCGCCGCGAGGGCGTCGCGCCCGGCGAAGTGGGGCTGCCCACCGGACCGCGCCGCCGCACCCCGGGGCTGCGCCGCTCCGAACTGGCGATGCTCGCGGGCGTCAGCGTCGAGTACGTGACCCGGCTCGAGCAGGGGCGCGACCGGCGGCCGTCCCCGCCGGTGCTCTCCGCGCTGGCCGACGCGCTCCGGCTGACCGCGAACGAACGCATCCACCTGTACCGGCTCACCAAGGGTGCCGAGGCCGGCTTCACCTGCCTGGCCGGTGCGCCGCCCGCCCGTACCGTGCGTCCTTCCGTGCAGGCACTGCTCGACCGTCTGGAGCCCGCTCCCGCCGTGCTGCTCAACCGGCTGAGCGACATCCTCGCCTGGACCTCGGGGTACGAGCGGCTGACCGGGCCCCTCGGCCTGCTGGACGGGGCTCCCCCGAACCTGGCCCGCTTCGTCTTCGCCGACGACCGGGCACGTACCGCGTATCCCGACTGGGAGCTCGTCGCCGACCAGCAGGTGGCCGCCCTCAAACAGGGTCCGTTCCGGGCGGACCCGCATGTCGCCGCGCTCGCCGACGAACTGACCGTCACCGCGGGGACCGTCTTCAGCGATCGTGTGGAGAGCCTGCCGGGCCTCCCGCGGTCCAACGGCGTCGAACGGCTGGTCCACCCCGAAGCGGGCGAACTGCGCCTGGCCTACGAGACACTCGACCTGGCCGCCGACGACGCCCAGCGCCTTGTCGTCCACCTCCCGGCGGACGACGCCACCTCCGCCGCCCTCGACCGCCTCACCGGCCGCCGGCCGGGCGCACTGCGCGCGGTCTCCGGCTGAGAACCGACCGAGGACCGACCGGAGTCAGGGTCGGCAACCTGCTGCCGTCAGCCGGACACCCGGGCGGAGTCGCTCTCCTCCATCACCTTGTAACCGGCGACCGAGGGCCAGCGGACGGTCAGCACGACGGACTCCTCCTCCGCGTACCAGGAGTGGTCGACGCCCCGGCCCCACACCACGTAGTCACCCTGCTCGGCGAGGAGCACACTCCGCCCGGGAAGCTCCACCCGGAACCGGCCCTTGATGAGGACCAGCAGAGCGGTACGTTCCTCCGCGGTGACCCAGACCGCCCGCTCGTCACCCGGCGGGTGGATGCCCCACTTGATCTCGACGTCCTCGCTGTGCCGGGGATCGGACCCGTCCTTGAAGTGACCGAGCAACCAGCCCTTGTCCAGTGCGGCGTCGACGCCCGCATTGCCCACATACACGCTGTCGTTCATGATTCCCGACGGTAGCAGCCGGCCGTTTCCGGCGCGGAAGCGGCCCTTGCGGGGGTTTACGCCGAACCGGTCGATGTCCCCGGTGATCGGCCTGACGGAGCGTAGCGGGGCGACGGCGGGGATAGGGAAGTGTCATGCGCACTCTGACGACACTCGCCCTCACATCCGCTCTTGTCCTCACCGCGGCCCCGGCCGCACTCGCCGGATCCGCCACGCCCGCCTCGCCCGCCGGACCCGCCGCACCCGCCGCACCCGAGAAGGTGCGTGCGTGCGCACCGGGGGACCTCTCCTTCACCGTCCATATGCTGCCGCCGATCGCGAGTGCGGTGGCGCTCGTGAGCGTGCAGAACCGGAGCGCGAGCAGATGCACCGTCAACCGCTTCCCGACGGTGACGTTCGGCGGCCTCGACGGTGAGGCCCGCACCGTCCCGGATTCGGCCGACGGCCCACGGGTCATCGCCGCACGCCGGAGCCAGTTCGCGGCGGTCAGGACCGACGACCGCAGCGCCCCGGCCCGGTACGCCCCGACCCTCACGGTGGCCGCCGACCCCGCGCACAGCGGGCTCACCTTCACGGCCGCCGGGATCGGCGCCCCGACTCCGGGCATCGCGGTCTACGACCCGGTCACCACCCTGTGGCACAACACCCGGGACGAAGCGCTGGCGGCCCTCGGGAACTGATGCGGCCGGCCCGCCGGTGACGATCCGGTTGCGGTGCCGGAGGTCGCGTTTCCGGTCCCCGGGCGAGTCGTTTGCGTGGGTATGCAGCACATGGAGAAGGAGGACCGGACGCCGCTCGTCGTCCGGTGGCTCAGCGCATACGGACCGGACGGCGCGGCGGACGAGGGCCTGTGGGGCGGGCGGCGCCACGAACCCCTGCCGCGGGTGGATCCGGCCGGGCGGGCGCGCGGGGCGATGGTCGGCTTCGCGGTCGTCACGGTCGCGGCGGCAGTGGCGTCGGTGCTCATCGGCTGAGCACCGACGCGGCCGTCCGCCGGAAGGGCGTCCGGTTGCTCCCGCATTGGCATTCCCGGCCGGCACACAGCGCACAATTTCAGAAATCGCATTGCCGGTCTTGCAAATGGCTTAAAGAAAACTTAAGGCCACTCCACATAAACCCGTGCAACGTCTTCGACACCGATCTGCGCTTCCTGGCGCACAACCGCGCGGAAAGACCATCTGGGCCGAGCAGCCGTTCCCCGCCGGCCCGTAGACCAGGACGCGACGACCCGACCCCGACGGGCGGACCCTGATGGGCGGACCCGGTCGGGGAGGCGGGCGGGCCCTGTCAGGGAACGGGCACGCCTTGTCGCGGAAACGTCATGACGCGGTCCACCAGCGTGTCCGGGAGCCCCTGGAGGCGGCGGTACGACGGCGGCGCTTGCTGCGGCCGCCGCTGCCCTGGGCCGCGGCGAGTCCGAAGGTCACCTCGATGTGTGCGCCGCCCAGCCCGCCCCGGGAGATGTCCACCGCTCCGCGCGTCACGGCGGCGGCCCGGTGGGCGATGTCCAGTCCGAGGCCGGTGGAGACCGTACTGACCCCGCGGGCCACGGCACCGCCCGGATCCGGGATGCCGGGACCGGCGTCCTCGACCACGAGCGTCACACTCTGCGCACCACGCTCCAGGCGCACCGCGAACGCGGTGCCCGGCGCCGTGTGCCGGAACACATTGCCGACCAGGGCGTCGAAGACGGCCGCGAGGTCGTCCTCGGGCAGGTCGATCAGTGCCTCTTCAAGGGTGATGTCCACATGGAACGGCCGGTGTTGCTGCTCGGCCAGAACGGCCCAGAAGGCGGCTTTGCGGCGGATCACCGCGGCTGCCGCGCAGCCCTCCGCGGGCGGACCCGAGGCGGGTGTCCGGCCAGGGGTGGCGGCCCCCGAGAGCGGTCGCAGGCCCCATCCCATCGGTCCCACGGCGAGTGGTGTGCGGGCGGCGGTGATGATCGAGTGCAGTTCGGCGTCGAGGTGGTGGATCGCGGCGGCGATCCGTTCCGCGTCGGCGGTCGGCCCCATGCGGTCGGCGGTGAGGCGCAGTGCGGTCAGCGGTGTCCGCAGCCGGTGGGAGAGGTCCGCGACGAGTTCACGTTCGACGGCGAGCAGCTCCAGCATGCGATCGGCCATGGCGTTGAAGGCCAGCCCCGCCTCGTACAACTCGGGCGGTCCCATCGGGTCCACCCGGACGTTGAGGTCGCCGCGGCCCAGGGCGTGGGTGGCGCGGGACAGCTGGTGCGAGGAGCGCACCACGCGGGCGGCGAGCCGGTCCGCGACGAGGGTGGAGCCGGCCACCAGGGCCACCGCGAGCAGCGTGATGGCCCCCCAGGAGGCGGCCACCCCCCGGTTGAGCCGGTCCGAGGGGACGAACTCCTCGATCACCGCAACCCGCCCGGGACCCAGGACGACCGGCTGGAGGTAGACCCAGCCGCCCGGCCGGTTCTGGGCGATCGCCTCGCCGTCACGGGCGGCTCGCTGGAGCAGGGCGGCGGGCGCGTGCGTCGGTCCGACGACCTGTCCGGCCGGCAGGTGGACGCTCAGGTCCTCGCCAGGGGCCAGCACGGAGATGGCCTGGCGCAGGTCGGGGATGTCGTCGGTCAGGGCCAGCACCGGGGCGAGCGCGGCGGCCTGCTGTTCGGCGGCGGTGATCGCCTGGTTGCGGGCCTCCGAGCGCACCAGCAGGGCGAGGGGTATCAGGAAGGACAGGGCCACCATGGAAGTGACCGCCAGCGCCACCCCTGCCAGGGCGCGTCTCACGGTGGCGTCACCAGCTTGATGCCGACACCACGCACCGTGTGCAGGTACCGCGGACGTATCGCCCGTTCACCGAGTTTGCGGCGCAGTGCGGACAGATGCACATCGATCGTCGCATCGTCGACATAGGACTCGCGCCACACCTCGGTGAGGATCTTGCGCTTGGAGACGACGCAGCCGGCGTTGCCGGCCAGGTAGGCGAGAAGATCGAACTCACGCCGGGTGAGATGCAGTTCCCGGCCGCCGAGATGCGCGGTGCGGGCCATGGCGTCCACCCGCAGCTCACCGACCACCATCGGGCCCTGCGTCGCGGTCGGGCCTTCGTGCAGACCTCCGGGGACCGAGGCGACGGCCCGGCCGACGCGTCGCAGGACCGCGGTCAGCCGGGCGGTCAACTGTCCGCTGGAGAAGGGCTTGACGAGATAGTCGTCGGCGCCCGCGTTCAGCAGCCGGACGATCTCGGCGTCGTCGTCCCGGGCGGTGACCACGAGCACCGGTACCTGGGAGATGCCACGGATCATGCGCAGCGCGTCACTTCCGTCCAGATCCGGCAGTCCCAGGTCCAGGATGACGGCGTCGAGGGGCCCTTGAGTCACCTCTCTCAGTCCGCTGAATCCATCGGCGGCACTGCGCACCACATGGCCGTCACCGGTCAGGATCTCGATCAGTGCCGCGCGTATGGCGGGGTCGTCTTCCACGACAAGGACGCTGGCCATGCGGCACACCGTAACGGATCAGCCATGATGGTGCCGTGCCCCGTCCGCTGCGCTACCTCATGATCTGGCTGTGCTGCACGGCTCTGACCGTGACCGCCGCCTTCCTGGCCGTGCGCTTTGTGGTGCATTCGACCGCTCCGCTACCGCCGACCGCGCATGCGCTGCCGACGGTCTTCAGCACGCCGTCCCCCACACCCGGCCTGCTCATTCCCGCCACTTCGGCGCCGAGCACCCCGCTCACTCCCACCCCGCGCAAGACCCCGACGGTGACGCCGTCCACCAAGCCGCCCACCACGCGGCCTCCGACGACCGCTCCGGTGAACGGGCGCAACACGTCGAACACCTGCAAGGGCGGCGTGGGGGTGCACAGCATGCAGTCGGTGGGCGGCCGGGTGACGTTCAACATGGGCGCCGACGCGATCTGCCTGGTCTCCGCGGTGCCGTCGCCGGGCTTCACCACGAGCACGGACCAGGACGCACCGGACACCCTGACCGTGACCTTCTCCAGTGCGAACCACCGTTCGGAGACCACGGGGACCATCCACCCGCAGCCACAGGCGGTCACCCGCGAAGTCTCCTGGTAACCGCGGACGGTTGCTTCGAGGCGGCTCCGGCCGCCCGGAACCGAGCGGAACCTGTGGGCAACCTTAGGAGAATCTAAGGTTCCCGTCGCGGTGTGTGACACCGGCCGGAAAGCGCCTAGGTTCGGTCTCGCCCGGTCACTCAGCAGCACCCCTCGACCGGTCGTGACACATCCCGGCGCGGGGCATCCCCCTGTGCTCCGCGCCGGCCCCCGCCTCCGATCCCCCGAGGTCTTCCACACATGAGCTCGCACCGCCGCGCCGATCTGCCCAGCGCCCCCTCGCCGCAGCACCGCGCACCGCGGCAGCCCCGACTGCGCAAAGCCGTCATGGGCGCGGCCGTGATCGCCGCACTGGGCGGCGGGACGGCCTTCGCCTGCATAGGCGGCGGCTCCGGCCACGCCCCAGGACAGCCCACCGCTGCGACCCCCACCGCAGCGGTGGGCACACACGCCGCAAAGCCACTTTCCGGCCCACGTCTCCCGTGACGCACCCCGCCCGGCCGACCGCGAAGCCGACCCCCCACGCCCTCGCGTCACACCACCCCGCCCCGGCCGGCGCCGACCCCGACGAAGCCCGCCCCCACCACGTCCGCCCCGTCGACCCCACCGGTCTCCGGCGACGCGGTGCAGCAGGTGCTGGCCAAGGTCAACCAGGCCAGGGCCGCCCAGGGACTGCCCGCGTACACCCTTCTCGAAGGGCTGAACCGCAGTGCGGCGGCGCACAACAAGGTGATGTCCGCCGGCTGTGGACTGTCCCACCAGTGCCCCGGCGAGCCCGCGTTCGGCGACCGCGAGCGGGCGCAGGGCGTGCAGTGGATGTCGGCGGGAGAGAACATCGGCGAGGGCGGACCGGTCGCCGACACCCAGCAGGCCATAGCCAAGATGGCACTCGGACTCACGCAGAGCATGCTCGACGAGCGACCGCCGAACGACGGCCACCGCCGCAACATGCTGAGCTCCTCGTTCACCCATATCGGTATCGCGGTATTCCGGGACAGTTCAGGAACTGTCTGGCTCACCCAGGACTTCTCCAACTGAGCTTTCCGCACCATGCTCCGCAATGGGGAAGACGACGTATCGGCGGATATGCGCCGTCGCGCGCACGCCTCCCCGTCGCGGCGGAACCGCACAGCGACCGCTGCCCTGGCAGCGGTCGCTGTCGCGGCTTTCTTGCTCCTGCGAACAATTCGGCAGCCGGCCCTGACAACTTCCTAAAAAGTGTCGGCGAAGCTGACCGGCATGATGAGCGCATGGAAGCGATCGACAGCCACCCGGCCGCAGATGTGGCAGTCCGCCGCACTGGCCACCATCACGTTCTCGGTCCTGTCCGTGGTGACCGGTTGCGTCGGTGGCGAAGCGGGCGGCGTCAGGGAGTCACGGGTGGTCCTGGCACCTGACGCACCCGACGCGGCCGACTCCGCTGCGGCGGCTGACGCGGCCGGCGCCCCCGCCGGTTCAGTGACCGCCGTGACGGTCACGCGAGTGGTCGCGCCCGAAACGGCGGCGTGGGGCGGCGGCGTCGCCCGGTACCCGTCCCGCTGACGCCGGACCATCGGCCGCCGCTTCCATGACGGGGTGCGGTGGCAGTCGCAGCGTGAAGACCGTGGACTCGCCGGGAACGCTGCGCGCGGTCACGGTGCCGCCATGGGCGTGCGCGAGCTGGCGGACGATGGCCAGCCCCAGTCCACTGCCGCCGGTGCGGCGGCTGCGGGACTTCTCCACCCGCCAGAACCGGTCGAAGATGTTGGCCAGGTCCTCCGGCGCGATCCCGGAACCGGTGTCGGTGACATCGATCGTGACCATGCCGTCGGCCCGGTGGGCGTGCAGCGAGACGCTCCCGCCCGACGGGGTGTGGCGCAGCGCGTTGGAGACCAGGTTGCCCAGGGCCTGGCGCAGCCGGACGGGGTCGGCGCTCAGTTGCGGATCCCCCTCCACGGAGGCGGCGATGCTCACCCCGGCGACCTGAGCGTGGGCGCGGTTCGCGTCGGCGACCTGCTGCAGGAGATCACCCAGCCGCACCGGTTCGGGGTGCAGCCGCAGGGTGCCGGCATCGGCGGACGCGAGGTCCTGCAGGTCGTCGATGATGTGCTGCAGGAGCAGCGCCTCGTCGTGGAGGGACGACAGCAGCCGCTGGTCGGGCACGACGATGCCGTCCTTGGCGACCTCCAGCCAGCCGCGGATGTTGGTCAGCGGGGTCCGCAGCTCATGGGCGATGTCACTGACCATCGCCTTGCGCTGGGTCTCGGTGCGTTCCCTGCGCTCTGACAGGTCGTTGAAGGCCGCGGCGAGGAATCCGGTCTCGTCGCTGGTGGTGACCGGGACGCGGGTGTGCCGTTCTATGGGCTCCTGCGCGGCGTTGGTCAGGGCACGCAGCGGCCGGACCAGCCGGGTGGCGATCAGGGCCGTCACGGTGACGGTGAGGAGCAGGACGAGTCCGGTCACGCCGGCGATGCGGGTGGTGTTGGCCCGTGACAGGTCGAAGCGCGGCCGGCCGGCGCCGGCGCCGGTGTCGCTGACGAAGAGCTGCGCGGCCGGGGCGACGAAGGTGCGCAGTTGCTCCCGGCGGCTGGCGTCGATGCAGTCCTGCAGCACCTGGTAGTCCGACGGTACCTTGACGCCCTTGCCCCAGGTGAAGTCGGACGACAGGCTCACATATCCCGCGACGGTGGATCCCTGCCGGGCCAGACAGGCGTTCACCAGGATGTCGAGGCCGCTCAGGGCCCGCTGTTCGGTGGCGGTGGGCCGGCTCAGCCCCGCCAGACCGCAGTCGTCGTAGGCGTAATCGTCGAGCTTCGTCTGGCCGTCGCGGGACACCTGCACGGTGGGCCGGCCGCCGGGGCTGTCGGCCACCTTCCCCACCCACCCCTCGTCGCGCAGGCACGCCAGCACCTTGCCGGCGAACTGCGTCAGCAGCGCGTGCTCGGCGGCGGGCAGCCGGTACGGGCCGACCGCGCGCGGATCGATGCGTGACACCGGCTGCGTTCCGCTCTGCCCCTGGAGCGGGGTGTCGGTCCGCAGGGCGTCGATGACGGCGAAGGCCCGCGGCGGCAGTTCCGGACCCTTCGGCGCGGAGTCGGCGAGCACATGGCGGTCCTGGTCGGTGAGCGCGACGCGGCGGCCCGTCGCCCGGGCCAGCCGGTCGATCGTCGGCTGGACGCCGGCCCATGCCTTGTGCCCGGCGGCGTAGCCGGTCAGCGTGTCGTGGATCATCGCGTCGTCGGACAGGATCTGGCCCTGTTCCTGCTGGATGGCCCGGGTGGTGGTCTGCACCGCGAGCCACGCGGTGGCGACGATCGAGCAGACGGCGATCAGCATCGAGGTGACCAGCAGCCGGGCCAGCAGGCTCTTGCGCAGCGGAACGTTACGGGCCACGGCGGCCTCCGGTCAGTTTGTATCCGACGCCGAACACGGTCACCAGGCGCACCGGCTTGCGCGGATCGATCTCGATCTTCTTGCGCAGGTTGAGGATGTGGACGTCGATGGCGCGCTCGGAGATGGCGCGCTCGTACCCCCGGACGCACTCCAGCAGCTGACCGCGGGTGAAGACCCGGTCCGGTTCGGCGGCCAGCGCCAGCAGGATCTCGAACTCCCCGGGTGTGCAGACCACCGGCTCCCCCGCGCAGCTCACCGCCCGCCGGGCGGGGTCCACCGCCAGGGTGTCGACCCACAGGACACCGTCGGCCGCCACCGGGGGCCGTTGGACGCGCCGCAGCAGGGCGTGGATGCGGGCCATCAGCTCGCGCGGGCTGTAGGGCTTGGTCATGTAGTCGTCCGCGCCCAGCTCCAGGCCGAGCAGCAGATCGTCCTCATGGGAGCGGGCGGTGAGCATCAGCACCGGCAGATCGCTGCCGGGCCGCAGGATTCTGCACACGCCCAGGCCGTCGATCTCCGGCAGCATCCAGTCCAGGACGAGCAGGTCGGGCCGGCTGCGCAGCACCTCGTCGACGGCGGACCGGCCGTCGTGGACGACGGTCGCGGTGTGACCGTGCGCCTCCACGCACCGGCGTACCAGCTCCGCCTGCATTTCGTCGTCTTCCGCGACCAGAATATGTGCGCACACCCCTGGGATGTTAAGCGCACTGGTGTTCGCCGATGCCGCGGTGAGATGTATGCCGCACCCTGACACTTTCCTCATATCCCGCTGCGATGATTCGCCGTCCGGAATTGAGGCAGTCCCTCAGCTACGCCGGGCCACCACCAGCCGGCAGTGCGGGCTGCCGTCCGGGCGGCGGCCGAACTCCTCCAGCGGGAGCAGTTCCACGGTGAACCCGGCCCCGACCAGATCGTCCCGCACTCCCCGCAGCGGGAAGGTCCGGTAGTACATGACGAACGGCGGACGCCACAGCGCGTTGCGCACCCGCATGACCGCGTCGAATCCGTACAGCGCCCAGTACAGCGGGGAACGGACCGGCAGCGGAGCGCCGAGGGGGAAGGCGAACACCCCGCCGGACCGCAACGAGCGGTGCACCTCGGCGAACAGACCCGGCCGCTCGGCGGGCAGGAAGTGTCCGAACGCGCCGAAACTCACGGCCAGATCGAACGCCGCTGTGAACGGCAGCGCCCGCGCATCCGCCCGTACCCAGTCCACCGCGGGCTTGCCCTCCACCGGGACGGCCTGCCCGGCGGCGGCCAGCATCCCGGCGCTGAAGTCGACCCCGGTGACCCGCTCCTCGCACAGTTCCCGCAGCACCCCGACCCCGGCGCCCGTACCGCAGCAGACGTCGAGCCCCGTCCCGAACGGCCCGAGCGGGCGCAGTGCGCCGGTCACCGCGTCCAGGAAGGGCTCGGGTGTGCGGAAGGGGGTGTGGTCGAACTTCGGCGCCAGCAGGTCGTAGCCGCGCTCGATCGACGAGAGCGCCTGCACGGTCAGTTCGCGGAGCGTGGGTCCTTCGGAGGTGAACACCGCCCCCAGCGTAGTCAGCCGCGCTCCCCCGGGCCCGGAGCGCGGGCGGGCTCAGGCGGTCCGTTCGCCGGGTTCCGGGGCGGGGCCGGGGTAGTCGCGCGGGATCAGGGTCGGGTTGACGTTGTCGAGCACCGTGTCGCGGTCGACGACGACGCGGGCCACATCGCTCCGGCTCGGCACCTCGTACATCACGTTGAGCAGGACCTCTTCGAGGATCGAGCGGGCCGCCCGGGCGCCGGTGCGGCGCAGCAGGGCCTGCTCCGCGACGGCGGCGACGGCGTCCTCGGTGAACTCCAGCTCGACGCCGTCGAGCTCGAAGAGCTTCTGGTACTGCTTGATGAGCGCGTTGCGGGGCTCGGTCAGGATCCGGGTCAGCGCCGCCACGTCCAGCGGCTGGACGGTCGACACCATGGGCAGCCGGCCGACGATCTCCGGGATGAGCCCGAACTGCACCAGGTCCGCGGGCATGACGTCGGCGAAGGCGTCCTCGTTCCGCTTCCGCCGCTCCTCCGTGCTGCGCACCTCGGCGCCGAATCCGATGCCCGAACGGCTGGCGCGCTGCTCGATGATCCGCTCCAGGCCGGCGAACGCGCCACCGACGATGAACAGCACGTTGCTCGTGTCGAACGCGATGAACTCCTGGCGCGGCTGCTTGCGGCCACCCTGCGGCGGCACGCTCGCGGTGGTGCCCTCCAGCAGCTTCAGCAGCGCCTGCTGGACGCCCTCGCCGGAGACGTCCCGGGTGATCGACGGCCCGTCGCTCTTTCGGGCGATCTTGTCGATCTCATCGATGTAGATGATGCCGCGCTCGGCCTTCCGGACGTCGTGGTCGGCGGCCTGGATCAGCTTGAGCAGGATGTTCTCGACGTCCTCCCCGACGTAGCCGGCCTCGGTGAGGGCGGTGGCGTCCGCGATCGCGAACGGGACGTCGAGCATCCGGGCCAGCGTCTGGACGAGGTACGTCTTGCCGCAGCCGGTCGGGCCCATCAGCAGGATGTTGGACTTGCCGAGTTCGACGGTCTCGTCCTTCGCACCGCGCTTCCCGCTCCCGCCGGTCTGCGGACGGACCCGCTTGTAGTGGTTGTAGACCGCCACCGACAGCACCTTCTTGGCGCTCTCCTGCCCGATGACGTAGCCGTCGAGGAAGGCGTGGATCTCGCGCGGTGTCGGAAGTTCGAGCGAGCCGGCCTCGGGGGGCCCGCCGGTCTCCTCCACGATGAGTTCATTGCAGAGCTCGACGCACTCGTCGCAGATGCAGATGTCGGCCGGTCCCGCGATGAGCTTGCCGACCTGCTTCTGGCTCTTCCCGCAGAACGTACATTTCAGCAGGTCACCGCCGTCACCGATGCGTGCCACGCGGAAGTGTCTCCTCAAACGGTTGTGCCGGTCGAACGGCCCTGGAGGCAAGGACTCGGGAGTCGGGACGGCCACTCGAATGCTGTGACCATATGACGCCACCATTTGAATGGTCAAGGTATCTTGAGCCGCGACGGACGCAACGCGGAAGCGCGAAGGCAAGAGTGAGGGCGATGGGCCGGCCCAGCAGGGTGGAGCTGCAGGAGCGCAACCGCGCCAAGGTACTGACCGCGGCCCGGGACGAGTTCGCCGAGCACGGTTTCCGGGACGCCAAGGTGGACCGGATCGCCGGGCGCGCCGGTCTGACCCGTGGCGCCGTCTACTCCAACTTCCCCAGCAAACGCGCGCTGTACTTCTCGGTCCTGGCGGCCCTCGCCGAGCGCACCCCCGGACCGCCGCACCCCGAGCCCGGGCACACCGCCCCCGAGGCGCTCGGCACGCTCGCCCGCGCCTGGGTCGCACGCCTCCCGCTCGCGGACACCGACGAGCCGCACGGCCCGGCCCGGCTCGGGATGTACGTGATGCCCGAGATCCTCGCCGAGGAGCGCATCCGGCGGCCGTTCGCCCAGCTGATGAAGCTGGACGCGCTGCTGCTCGGGCTGGCGCTGGAGGGCCTCCGGCCGCCCGGAGCGCCGGACGGCAGTCTGGTGCGGGTCGCGGAAGCCGTGCTGACGACCCTGCACGGCGCCGGCCAGATGGCCGCGGCCGCGCCCGGATTCGTCGAACCGTTCAACGTCGTCAGTGCCTGCGCGCAACTGGCGGGCCTCGACCTCAACGGCTGGTGGCCGCCGCCGCACGTGATCACCCAGGCGTGGCCGACCGACGAGCCGTGGTCCCCGCCGCCCACGCTCGACGCGGTGCACGGCGGACCCGCCCGGCTCACGGACGACGGCGTGGTCGCGATCCTGGGGCTGCACCGGCTCGAGGCGGTGGAGGAGGCGGTACGGGCGGCGCCGCCCGGAGCGACGGTCACGGCCGTCCTGGTCACCGGGGACCCCGACGAACTGGCACCGCTGGCGCGGCTGGCCGTCGCGGACCTCTGCGGCTGTCTGCGCCAGGCGTTCCCGCCGTCGGCCTGGCCGCGCCTCCAGGTGGTCTTCGACGAGTCGGGCGCCCTCGCCGCGGCGGCCGGCGTGCCCGCCGTCAGTGACGGAACCGAGGTCGCCGTCCGCATCCGGGCGAGCCGGATCACGGCCCGCGCCGACGGCCGCGGCGCCTGCCACGCGACCGCGTCGGCCCCCGATCCCCGACTACCTTCGGCGCAGACGAAAGAGGACGCGGAATGACCGCCGAACGCATCGGCCCGCCCGCCGCAGGAGGGCGTCGACGGGACCGTCGGGCGTGAGGGCGCGGGCGGAACCGACTCCGGGGCAGTGCCCTCAACGGCGTCAGGGAGCGAAGCGGCGCACATAGCGGCGTTGCCAGGGCGTTTCCACGGCGTGGGCGTCGTAGTGGCGGCGGACGTAGGCGACGGCCTCGCCGGGCGGGACTCCGTCGAGGACGGCGAGGCACGCCAGGGCCGTTCCGGTGCGTCCCCGGCCGCCGCCGCAGGCGAGTTCGACGCGTTCGCCGCCGGCCCGGGCCAGCGCCTCGGCGAGGACGGACCGGGCCTCCGCGTCGTCGCCGGGCAGCCGGAAGTCCGGCCAGCGCAGCCAGCGCGCTTCCCACGGCACTTCGGGCGGCCGCTTGCCGAGCAGATGGACCGCGAAGTCGGGTACCGGTCCGGCCGGCAGCGGCCGGCGCAGGGCACGGCCGCGCACCAGGCGCCCGGAGGGCAGCCGGAGAACGCCGGCGTCGGTGGTGCTCCAGGCGTTCGTCACACGCTCACCGTAGTCATCGGTCCGCGCCGGGTGCCGAGATTTTCCTTGAGGTGGCGATGAGTTCGGATCTTCGCCGGCGTCTACCCCCATCAGACGCACCGCACGGAGCGACAACGGAGGAAGTACCACCATGCGAAAGATCATCAACGCCACCTATGTGACCCTCGACGGCGACATGTCGAACATGCAGGACTGGCACTTCGACTTCTTCGGCGACGAAGCCACCAAGGCCGCCCAGGCCCAGCTCTTCGGCAGCGACGCGCTGATCATGGGGCGGAAGACCTACGACGGGTTCGCCCCCGCGTGGTCCTCGCGCGCGGGAGCCGATGAGTTCGCCGACCGGATGAACGGCATCCGGAAGCACGTCGTGTCGTCCACGCTGAAGGACCCCAGCTGGGAGAACACCAGCGTGATCAGTGGTGATGTGGTCGCCGAGGTGCGGAAACTCAAGGAGGAGCCGGGCGGGAACATCCTGCAGTACGGCTTCGGCTCCGTGACCCGGTTGCTGCTGGAGAACGGGCTGCTCGACGAGTTCCGGGTGTGGCTCCACCCCGTCCTGTCCGGCAAGGCCACCTCCGAGCAACTGCTGTACCGCGACGCGCTGCAGACCAGGTTCACCCTGAACAGCACCGAGGTGCACAGCACCGGGATGGTCATCCTCAGCTACCTCCCGGTGCGCCCGGCGTAGTGCCCCCGAGGGGGCGGGGGCACCACGACCATGGTCGCTGTCGGCGACTTCCTACGCGCCGAGGGCGGCCCCGGACTGCTCCAGCACCGGTCCGGACACCGGGGACACCGGTTCCGGCCGGGAGCGCAGCAGGAGGAAGACGGCCACGGCGGTGACGGCCATGACCACCGCGCCGCAGCGGACCGCGAGATGGAGGGCGTCCACGAAGGACGCGTCCATCGTGCGGTGCAGTGCCGGGGGCAGGCCCGAGCCGCGGACGAGTCCGCCCGCGCCGTCACCCGTGACCGAGGCGACGATGTCGTGACGTGCCTGCGGCGGGGTGCCGGCGGACTCCAGACGGTGGGTCAGGCCGGAGGCCAGCCGGCTGGTCAGCACCGCGCCCAGGACGGCCACGCCGACGACACCGCCGAGTTCGCGGACGGTGTTGAGCGCCGCGGAGGCCATGCCCGCCGCGGACGGCGCGACGCGGCGCAGTACCGCGATGGAGGCGGGGGCGAAGCTCAAGCCCATGCCGAAGCCCATCAGCGGCAGCACCCAAAGGTACTGCGGGTACCGGGCGCCGGATCCGTACAGGGAGAGCCCCGCGAGGGCCACCGCACACAGCGTCAGACCGGCGACGAGGGGTGGCCGGACCCCGTAGCGCATGGCGAGCCTGCCGGACAGCGGCGACGCGATCATGATCATGGCGGTGCACGGCAGCGCCGCCACCCCTGAGCCGGTGGGCGCCCAGCCCAGCACGTTCTGCAGGTACAGCGGCAGGAAGAACATGACGCCGAACATGCCGAAGCTGACCGTGAACGCGGCCAGCGCCGCCCCGGCCAGCACCCGGTCCGCGAAGAACCGCAGATCCATCATGGGTTCGGCGGCCCGCAGTTCCACGACGCCGAACAGCAGCAGTGCCCCCGCCCCGGCCGCGGCGGCGCCCAGCGTGACCGGGTCGGTCCAGCCGCGGCTGGGACCCTCGACGAGGGCGTAGACGAGTCCGCCCAGTCCGACGGCGGCGAGCAGCTGTCCCGGCAGGTCGAGCCGCGCGGTGCGGGTGAGGTACTCGGGCAGTACGCGGCTGCCCAGGAGCAGTGCGGCCCCGCCGATGGGGACGTTGATCCAGAAGACGCTGGCCCAGCCGAAGGCGTCGACCATCGGGCCGCCGATGACCGGCCCCAGGGCGAGACCGATGGCGGAGATGCCGGACCACAGGCCGATGGCGCGGGTGCGTTCCCGCTCGTCCTCGAAGGTGTGCCGCAGGATCGAGAGGCTGCCCGGGGTGAGCAGCGCGGCGCCCAGTCCCTGTGTCATGCGCGCCGCGATGAGCAGTCCAGTGGTGCCGGAGAGCGCGGCGAACGCCGAGCCGGCGGTGAACAGGGCGAGGCCGGCGAGGTATATCCGCCGCCGCCCGTAGCGGTCGCCGAGGGTGCCACCGGTGAGCAGCAGGGCGGCGAAGACGAGGCTGTAGCCCTCCACGACCCATTGCAGGCCGCTCACCCCGGCATGGAGTTCCTGTCCGATCCGGGGCAGAGCGGTGTTCACCACGACGTTGTCGAGCATGGCCATGAACATCGTGGCGCACAGGGTGGCGAGCACCAGGTACTTGCGTCGGGAGCTGAGCTCCGCCATGGGGTCCCCTAACAGTGTTAGTCGATCTCTAACACCGTTAGATTGCCCCTAACGGTGTTAGATGACAAGTGGATATCCGCGGTACCGGCGGACACGGAGGAGGCGACCGATGAGGACAGACCGCGCGAAGGCGCCCGGCCAGCAGCCGCCGCTGACCCAGGAAGCGCTGGTGGGAGCAGCCCTGCTGGTGCTGGAGCGGGACGGCCTCGACGCCCTGTCCATGCGCAGGGTGGCGGCCGAACTCGGGGTGCAGGCGCCCTCGCTCTACTGGCACGTCCGCAACAAGGAGCAGCTGCTGGACCTGCTGGCCGACGCCCTGGTGGCCGACGCCGTGCCCCCGCCGCGGGTGGGCGACTGGCGCGAGCAGTTGCGCGCGTACTGCCATCTGCACCGCCGGCACCTGCTCGGCAAGCGCGACGCCGCCCGGGTCGTCGCCGGGCGCTTCAACCTCGGCCCGAGCCTCCTCGTCATCCTGGAGGACCAGCTGGACCGGCTCCGGGAGGCCGGATTCCCCGCTGCCGATGCCGCTCTGACCAGCTACCTGCTCGGCAACTACGTGGCGGGTTTCGTGCTCCAGGAGCAGTCCCCCCTCTCGGCCGCCGAGGCCGTCGGGCAGGCCACCCGGACCGAGGTCGTCAACGCCGCCCGCGAGCATCTCCAGCAGCTCCCCGCCGACCGGTTCCCCCATCTGGTGGCCCTCGCCGCGGATCTGTCGGAGCCCGACATGGAAGCCCGTTTCGCCTTCGGACTGGAACGCATCCTCGACGGGCTGGCCACCCTGCTGGAGCCGGAGCCCGGCACGCGGTGACGACGGCGGCCGGCGCCGTACGGTCCACGGGACCGGTTCCCTCGGTCCGGCGGTCCCTGGGTCGGCCGTTCGGCCCAATACGGCGTGTTGCCGGGAGCGGGGCCGCGCGCCCTGTGCGCACAGTGGCATCCGCGCATCAGGACTGCGCGACCACGCGGCCGAAACCGCAGGCGTGAAAGGCAGACCCGCCATGTCCTTGCGTGCGGACACCTCCGACCCGGTTCCCTCCTTCGACCACATGCCCGAGATCGACGTCGTGGCCGCGCAGGAGTCCGGGCCCGGGGCCGGCCCGGACGACATCTGGGGGATTCCGGTCGCGGAGGGCGGCGAACTGCCCGCCGACGTGGGACTGACCCCGGCGGCCGCAGCGGCGGCCGGTTTCACCGGGCGCGTCGGACAGACACTGGTGTGCGCGCACGCGCAGGGCACGCCCGTGGTGCTCTACGGCATCGGCGACCCGCAGGCCGCCGACCCCGCCTCGCTGCGTGACGCGGCAGCCGCGTTCGCCCTGGCCGCCGGGCGCTCCGCGCGGCTGACGCTGCTCACCCCGGTCGGCGCGGGCGTGGACAGCCTGGTCGCGGCGCAGGCGCTGGTCGAGGGCGCGCTGCTGGCCCGCTACACCTTCGAGCCGCTCAAGAGCGACACCGGGACCGTCCCCGTCATGAGCCTGACGCTCGTGGTGCCCGCGCATGACACCGATGCCGCCGACCGCGGGGCCCAGCGCGGCGGGCTCCTGGCGAAGGCGACCCTGCTGGCCAGGGATCTGGCCAACTCCCCGCCGAACCTGCTCACCGCCACCCGGCTGGCCGACTGCGCGACGCGCGTCGGCGCCCTGAGCGGTCTGGACGTCGAGGTCTTCGACCAGGACGCGCTGCGGGAGTTGGGCTGCGGCGGGCTGCTGGGGGTCAACGCGGGCAGCACGGAACCGGCCCGCATGATCAAGCTGACCTACCGGCCCCCGTCCGGCGGCCCCGAGGTGCCCCGGCTCGCGCTGGTCGGCAAGGGCATCACGTACGACTCGGGCGGCATCAGCCTCAAGCCCGCCGACGCGGTGCACGCCACGATGAAGAACGACATGTCCGGTGCGGGAGCGATCCTGGCGGCCATGTCGGTGCTGTCCGCACTGCACTGCCCCACCTTCGTGACCGGCTATCTGATGTGCACGGACAACATGCCCTCGGGGTCCGCGACCAAGCTCGGCGATGTGCTCACCCTGCGCGGCGGCACGACCGTCGAGGTGCTGAACACCGACGCCGAGGGGCGGCTGGTGATGGCCGACGCCCTGGTCCTGGCCACCGAGGAGCCCACCGACGCCATCGTCGACATCGCCACCCTCACCGGCGCGAGCCTGCGGGCGCTCGGCCCGCAGATCGCCGCGGTGTTCGGCAACGCGCAACCGCTGGTGGACCAGGTGCTGGAAGCGGCCCGGCGCACGGACGAGCCCGTCTGGCAGCTGCCCCTGGCCCGGCGCTACCGCGGCGAACTGGACTCGGACGTCGCCGACATCAAGAACATGGGCGGACCCAACGGCGGGGCGATCCACGCGGCCCTGTTCCTCGAGGAGTTCGTCGCGGGCCGCGCCTGGGCGCACATCGACATCGCCGGCACGGCCCAGAACGACACCGCCTCGTCCTGGCGTCCCCGCGGCTGCACCGGCTTCGGCGCACGACTGCTGACCGAACTCGCACTCGGCTTCACCCGGGAACCCGAGGACTCCTGAACCGCGTTGTCGGGGTAGCGCCGTCCGGCCGCGGGGGTCTCATTGACACGCTCTGTTCGGCGTGCCTAGCTTACGGCCGGAGCACCTCCGGCGGACGCGAGGCCCGCACGGGCAGAAGGACGATGGTGAGCGGTATGTACGCAGGTCCGGGGATGGCCGCGTGGCGACGCCACGGCCGGGCCTCGGCGTTCCTGCGACGGCACATCGATCTGCGGCGGGTCAGCAGCGCCCTCTGTCGGGGCTGAAGTCCGGGCCGAACACCGTCCCGCGAACCGCCCCGCAGCAGCAGAAACAGCACCGTGCCAGAACGGAGAGTCCCCACCACCATGCCCACAGGTCTCCATCCTCCGCACCACTCCGGGCAGGACGCGGCCGCGCCGCCGCACGTCCTGGACAACCCCGCGTGGGCCGCACTGACCGGCCCGCACCGCCACCTCGCCGAGATCATCGGGGCCGCCGCCCGCTATCAGCCCGACGTGTCGCCGTTCGTGGCGCTCGCCGACGCCGAGGATCCACGCGGCTGGAAGGACCTGGCCGAGCTGGTGGAGCCGGGCCTCACCATCGCCGTCACGGGAACCGCGGCCGTTCCAGAGGACTGGGAGACCGTCGACTCCGGGTACGGGGTGCAACTCGTCGACACCGCGCTGCGCGCCGAGGCGGAACCGGAAGCGGTGCGGTTGAGCCCCGCCGATGTTCCGGAGATGCTGGATCTCGTCGCGCTCACCAGGCCGGGCCCGTTCCTGCCCCGCACCATCGAGCTCGGTGCCTACTACGGGATCCGCCGGGACGGCAGGCTCGTCGCGATGGCCGGGGAGCGGATGCGGATCCCCGGCTGGACGGAGATCAGCGCCGTGTGCACCGACCCGGACCATCGCGGGTCCGGGCTGGCGACGCGGCTGATCCGCCATGCCGCAGCCGGTATCCGCGACCGGGGGGACACCCCGTTCCTGCATGCGGCGGAGTCCAACACCGGTGCCGTCCGGCTGTACGAATCGATCGGCTTCACCGTGCGCCGCAGAACGCTCTTCACCTTCGTCCGGGTCCCGGACACCGCGTGACGCCGCCCCGAGCGACCGCCGGGTCAGGGCCCCAGCGGCATCGTGTAGGTGGTTGTCCTGCCCGGCTCGTCTCCCGTTCCTCTCCAGCTCCTCGACCAGAAGTGTGAGATACCGATGCCCAAGGCCTATGTGTTCTCCCGGTTCGGCGGTCCCGAGACCGAGTCCTTCGCCGACGTGCCGCGGCCGGTGCCCGGCGCCGGCCAACTCCTGGTGGCGGTACGGGCGGCCGGGGTCAATCCCGTCGACTGGAAGCGCAGGACGGGATACGTCCAGGCCAACGCGCCGGCGGTGAAGCTGCCCGCGGTGCTGGGCGGTGAGGTGTCCGGTGTGGTGGAGCAGGTGGGCGACGGCGTCGACGGAGACGCGGTCGGGGACGCCGTGTTCGGCAATCCCCTCACCGGCGGGTATGCCGAGTACACGCTGCTGCCGGTGGCGAGCACCGCGCACAAGCCCGCCGGGGTCACCTGGGCCGACGCCGCGACACTGCCGGTCGCCGTGGCCACCGCGTACGACGGCGTGCAGCAGCTCGATCTGCCGGCCGGCTCGATGCTGGTGATCAACGGTGTCGGCGGCGGAGTGGGCAGCGCCGCCGCGCAGATCGCCACGCACCGGGGTCTGCGGGTGGTCGGCACCGCGAGCGCGGCGAAGAAGGAGTTCGTCGAGGCCCTCGGTGTCGTGCACGTCGAGTCGGGACCCGGTGTGGCGGACCGGGTGCGCGCGGCGGCGCCCGATGGTGTCGACGCGGTCTTCGACCTGGTCGGGGGCGATTCCCTGGAGGAGGTGGCCGCGCTGCTGGCGGACCCCGCGACGCTGATCAGCGGTCCTGACAAGGTGAACGTCGTCAAGCTCGGCGGGTCGACGGTAGCGAGGAAGCGGAACACCGAAGTGCTGGACGCCGTCGCGACGTTGGTCGCCGAAGGCGTCCTCGACCCGTTCGTGACCCGGACCTTTCCCTTCGAGCAGGCCGGCCAGGCGCTGCGCACCGTGGAGGAGGGCCACACCCGGGGCAAGGTCGTGATCGAGGTCTCGCGGTAGACCGGGGGCGGGGCGCCCGGCGGGCATTGCGCCGGGCAATAGCCGCGGGATGGCGTCGATATGAGGTGACGAGGCCACCGGCCGTTCGAACCGGAGAGAGGCGATGACGATGCGGACAGCACCCGGTCGTGTCGTCGTCGGCACTCTCGGCCCCCGCGGGCCCGTCGTCCATCTGTACGGACGCCAGAACATCGATCCGCAGCGGATCGCCGGCTCCCTCTGTTGTCACTGATCTGACTCCCTGCTGACGCTCACGCCCTCGGGGCGGTGCGTCCTCATCCGGTCGATCAGGAAGGCAACCGCCGCCCTGGGCGGCCGAGGCCTTCTCCGATCTGGAGACCGACGTACGCCAGTCCGTGGCGCGCATCAGGTCCAGCGCCTTCATCCCGCACACCGACCGGGTGCGCGGCTTCGTCTTCGACGTGGTCACCGGCAAGCTCGACAAGGTCGTCGCCCAGCGCGACACGGCCGCGGCACAGTCGGGTTGAGGGGTCACGGCCGACGGGTCGTGGCCCCTCATCGGCGTGCTGCCTATGTGCTGCGGTCACAGGATGATCGCCTGTCTGGCTGACCGTTGCGCGGCGGCACACGATGGTGGGGCCGGACGGCCCCCGACCCGCCGAGGCCGCACCCGCCGTCCCGCCCGTCCCTGCCCGCCGCGCCGCAGAGCGCCGCCGGGGCCCGGCGGGTTCACCTGGCTCCGGATCCCCGCTCGAAAAGGCTGTGATTCCCTTGAGCCGCACTTCCGGCGCACCCGCTGAGCCGGCCGCCGCGCCCGAGACCTACGACTGGCTGCGCTATGCCGGCGTGTTCGTGCTGCTGTTCCTGTTCGGGACCGAGACGTTCCTGGTCTCCCCGCTGCTTCCGACCATCGCGGGCGACATCGGCGTCAGCGAGGCGGCCGCCGCCTCCAGCGTCACCGCCTACGTACTCGTCTACGCCGTCTGCGCGCCGTTCCTCGGCCTGCTCAGCGACCGGATCGGGCGACGGCAGACGCTGCTCGCCGGCACCGCGCTGTTCATCGTGTCCAACGCCGCTGCCGCGCTCTCGACCGGGCTGGCCCCGCTCGTGCTCTCGCGGGCGGTCGCGGGGCTGGCCGCCGCGGCGGCGGGGCCCGCGATCTGGGCGCACATCGCCGAGACGGCCCCTGACCGCTTCCGCGGCCGGGCGCTCGGGCTGGGCATGGCGCTGTTCTCCTGCGGCCAGGTCGTCGGTGTTCCCCTGGGTAGTGCGCTGGCCGGGATCGCCGGATGGCGTTCGGCCTTCGTGGCGCTGGCGATCGGCACCGCGGCGGCGCTGCCGCTGCTCCTGCGCCAGGTCGCCGCGACCCCGCGCCCGGCAGCGGCGATCGGCGCGGTCAGGGCCGTACTGGCCGGCTGGACGGACCCGGCACTGCGCAAGGCCCTGCTGGTCAACACCGTTTTCCACGCGGCCAACCTCGGGGCGTACACCTTCCTCGGGGCCCTGCTGGTCCACCGGTTCGATCTGACGGTGGCCGAACTCGGCCTGGTCGGGATCCTGGTCGGCGTGGGCAGTGTGACCGGCTCGCTCGCCGCCGGACGCCTCGGTGACCGGGCGCGGGCAGCAGGCAGGTCCCATCTGCCGCTGCTCGGGCTGTGGGGCGTGCTGCTCGCCGTGGGGGTCGCCCTCTCCGCCGGCGGTCCCGGCCTGATCGCGGCGCTCGTCGGCGTGACGGTCTGGTTCGTGGCCAGCGGCGGCTTCGTGACCGATCAGCAGACCCTGGCGGGCACGGTCGCACCGGAGCTGCGCGCCACCTCCAGCGCATGGCTGACCTCGACGATGTACGCCGGAACGGGCGTGGGGGCCTGGGCCGTCGGAGCCTTCGGGGACGTCTCGACCGGCACGCTGGTCATCGGCGTGGGTCTCGCGCTGCTCAGCGCGCTGGGAGGTCTGGCGGTCAGTCACGGCCTGCGCACGCCGGCGGACACCGGTCAGGCCGCTGGTCAACGGTCCGACGGTGTCGAGGAGGCCGCCGAAAGCGTCTGACGTGGGCAGCGAAGTGGGGGAAGGGCCGCGGCCCTTCCCCCACTCCTTTTGCGTCTCAGCCGGCGTGTCGTTCGGGCAGTCCGGTGACCGCACGCAGCGGGCGTTCGGTCAGCGCCGTCATACGGGAGTGGTCCTCGGCGGTGCGCGGGGTGAAGAGCAGCACCAGTGCCGAGGGGTCGTCCACCGGGTGGAAGGACGACAGCGCCAGCTGGATCCGGCCGATGCCCGGGGGTTCGACGACGACGGTACGCGTGGTCAGCTCCGCCACCGAGTGGCAGCCCCACCAGTGGCGCAACTGTGGGGCGTCCTCGTCCAGGTGCCGGTAGACCTCCCCGGTACGGGGGTCGGACAGGGAGGTGCCGGCCTGGGCGCGGAAGTGTTGGAAGACGTTCATCGCCAGCGGCTCCCAGTCGTGCAGCACGGTGCGCAGCTGCCGGCCCGCGACCATCAGCCACATCAGGTTGCGGCGGTCGGCGGGCACCGCCTCCGGAGCTCCCCACAGCGCGCTCCACGCGGTGTTCCATCCGAGCAGGTCGAAGTGCCGGTCCAGCAGCACGGCCGGGCTGGTGGGCCAGGAGTCCAGCACCGGCTGCATGGTCGACGCGAGGTCCCCGGATCCGTTCCGGTCCAGCGGACCGGCCGGTTCGTGGTGACCGGCCAGCCGCATGGCGTGCCGCAGCCCCGCCGGATCCAGCCGCAGTGCGCGGGCGACCGCCTCCAGCACCTGCCGGGAGGCGGTCACCCGGCCCTGTTCCAGCCAGGTGTACCAGGCCAGTCCCACTCCGGACAGCGACGCGACCTCCTCGCGCCGCAACCCCGGTGTGCGGCGGCGGGAGTTGGCGGTCAGCCCCACGTCGGACGGCTGGAGCAGTTCGCGGTGGGCTCGCAGGAAGGCGCCGAGTTCCTGGCTGGGGAGGGGGGTGGACATCGGAGGTGACTCCTCGGCCGGCGGGGTCGGTGACGGTGCTTCCAGACTAGGCGTCAATCACGTGGCTGGAGTTTCCACAGTCGTACGGGCATGTTGCTGACCCAGCCGCGTTCACCCTGCCGTCGCCAGGCGGCGTCGCCGACCGCCCGGAAGAACTCCGCACGTTGCGTGGGCGGGACGAGACGGCTGTAGTAGTCGCCGAAGGTGGCGGCGTGGAAGTGGCTGTACTGGCCCGCGTCCTCGATGTGCACCACGGCGTCGCGGTCGAGGACCGACTCGACCCGGAAGTACCGCTCCAGGAGCCCGGCCAGGTCCTCGACCGTCCGGGTCCGGGTGGCGATGGGCAGCACCGCGCCGCCCGCCTCCCCCTCCCCCGCCGCGAACACCGCCGGCACGGCGTCCCGTTCGGCGCCGAGGGCCACCAGGGCGTCACGGACGAGGTCGTCCTCGCCGCCGAGGCCGTGCTCGTCCCGCGCCGGATGGTAGGTCGTCAGCAGGAAGTGCCCGCCGGGGGCGAGGTGGTCGCCGACCCAGGCCAGGATGCGGTCCTCGTCGGGGTACAGCCAGTGCAACACCGACGTCATGGTGACCACGTCCGGCCGGTACTCCAGCGGGGCGGGCACGGTCAGATCGGCCTGGTGCAGCGCGACCCGGTCACCGTACGGGCGCAGGTGTTCGGCCGCCTCGGCGATGCGGTGCTCGGACCGTTCCAGGCCGACCGCGAGCCGCAGTGACGGCTGGCGGTCGAGGGCGGAGCGCAGCAACTGGCCGATGCCGCTGCCGAGGTCGAGCAGCACCTCGGGCTCGCCCGGCACCTGGTCGAGCACCCAGTCACGGTCGTGGACCTGCCGGAGCCTGCTGGCGTCCGCGTAACCGGACAGCGTCCGGGCCTGGATCTCGACGGCTGACGCGGTCACGACTGGACCTCCGGGGAAGTGGTGGGTCCGGCGATGAGCCGCCGCAGGCGCTCGCGCACGCTGCTCTGGTCGTAGCGCCGGTACAGGTTGATGCGGTTGCGGGCCAGGTCTCCCCGGTGGACGAACTCGTAGAGGTCCTGGCGCTGGCCGAAGCCGTCACCGGTCAGTTCCCAGGCGAGCCGGAAGAGCCGGGACTTGTGTTCGGCGTCGATACCGCGCCCGCGCATGTAGCGGTCGAGGTGCGGCCGGAGCCGTGGGTTGGCCAGATCGTTCGCCGTCGGCTGCATCAGCAGCCCGGAGGCGCCGATGCCGCGCACGATGTCGACCGCCTTGCCCGCCACTTCGGCGGACCACACCCGGCTGGCCGCGGTGTCTCCGGGCGCCAGCAGGCCGCTGTCGGTGACCGTGGCACGGGCTTCGGCGGCGTCCAGGAAGTACTCGGTGAGTTCGGCGTAACCGGCCAGCGTTCCCAGGTCCTCCTGGATGTTCCGGAAGCCGTCCACACCGATGCTCTCGGCCACGAGGGTCGCGGTGGCCAGCAGGGTGCGCAGCCGCTCGCGGTAGCGGACGTGCCCGATATAGGCGCTCCAGGCGTTGATCCGGCCCAGGCCGGTCCTGGCCAGCTCGCTCTCGCGCAGCAGGAACACCCGGTCCCAGGGCACCAGGACGTCGTCGAAGAACAGCATGGCGTCCTGCTCGTCGAAGCGGGCGCCGAGCGGATGGGCGTGTCCCCACGGGCTGCTGCCGAGGGGTTCGCGGCACAGGGTCACCAGGCCGGGTGTGTTCAGCGGCAGGGCGAACCAGACGACGAACTGTTCACCGCGGCGCTGGGCGAACGACGCCGACAGGTAGACCAGCACCTCGTGCGCCAGCGGGGCCAGGGTGGTCAGCTGCTTGGCGCCGCGTACGACGATGCCCCGCTCGTTCTCCGACAGCACGCGCAGCGCGAGATCGGGATCGTCCACCGGGTCGGCGGACCGGTCGATCTGCGGATCGCCCAGCGCGTGCGAGAGCACCAGGTCGTTGCGGGAGGTGTGGTGGTACCAGGCCTCGGCGTTGGTGCCGAATCCGGTGCGCGCCTTCTCCAGCTGGTGGCGGAAGTCGTAGAGGCCGACCGCGATGGAGGCCATGAAGGCGGGCGAGCGACCGTGCTGGCCGAGGGATTCGGCGTGCCAGAACTCGGCACTGCGCCGCTGCACGCGCAGTTCCTCCACGGTGCGCGGCGGCTGGTAGGCGCGGGCCAGGCGCTGCCCGGTGGCCGGGTCCTGCCAGGTGAGCAGGTCCTGGTGGTCGGGATGGTGCTGGAGGTCGAGCAGCCGGCCTATCTCGTCGGCGGCGGGCTTGAACGCCGGATGGCCGGCCGGGTCGCTGATGCGCTTCCCGTCGAGATAG
This sequence comes from Streptomyces sp. So13.3, assembly GCF_005860785.2. Taxonomy (NCBI): domain Bacteria; kingdom Bacillati; phylum Actinomycetota; class Actinomycetes; order Kitasatosporales; family Streptomycetaceae; genus Streptomyces; species Streptomyces sp. So13.3. The sequence continues at coordinate 1,129,370 of NZ_CP048835.1, forward strand.
AGCTCACGGCCGTCGTCGAGCTCGGCCCGGTACCGGTCGGCGGTGAGCAGGCCCCGTCCGGTGTCGGTGGTGTCCAGCAGGGTCATGCGTGCACTCCAGTCGGGGTGATCGGTTGGCGGTCGAGGGAGCGGTACCGTCCGTCGTGGTAGAGCAGCGGCTCACCGTCACCGGTGTCCGCGGCGACGGCCTGCCCGACGAGGATCGCGTGGTCGCCGCCGGGCAGGACGCTGTGCAGCCGGCAGTCGAACCAGGCCAGGCAGTGCTCCAGGACGGGTGCGCCGGTGATCTCCGTCCGCATCGGCGCGGTGGTGAAGAAGCCGAGGGCGCGGCCGGCGCCCGGGGCGGCGAACCGCCGGGCGATGTGCTCCTGTTCCCGGCTCAGCGCGCTCACGGCGAACCGGCCGCTGCCGCGGACGGCGTCCACCAGCGGGCTGCGCCGGTCCACCGCGACGCTGACCAGCAGGGGTTCGAGGGACAGCGTGCACAGCGAGGAGACGGTCTTGGCGAAGACCTCCTCGCCCCATTGGGTGGTCAGGACGCCGACTCCGGTGGTCCAGTGCCGGGCCGCGGCGCGGAAGGAGTCCGCTCCGAGGGCCGGTTCGGTCCGCGGGCGGCCGGACGGGGCCTGCGCGCGGGCGGAGGGACTCGTGGGGCTCATCGCAGCCCCACGCGGTAGGCCCGCAGCCATTCGTCGACCTGGATCAGGTGGTCGAGGCCGCCGATCGGGTTGGGAGCCGTTCGAGGGCTGGGCAGCGGACGTCCTTCGGCGAGCGCGCGGCGCACCACGTCCCGGTCCACCAGGTCGAAGACCGGCGCCTGCGGATCGGCCAGCAGTTCGTGCGCGCGGGCGGTGAGCACCTCGCTGTAGCGGACCGCGGGGGTCGACGGGTAGCCGCTCTTCGGGCGGTCCGTCACCTGGGGTGGCAGCAGATCGCGGACGGCGTCGCGGAGCAGCCCCTTGGAGCGCCCGCCGGGGGACTTGAGGTGCCACGGCACGTTCCACAGGTACTCCACCAGCCGGTGGTCGCAGAACGGCACCCGCACCTCCAGGCCCACCGACATGCTCACCCGGTCCACCCGGTCCAGCAGCGGCGGGAGCCAGCGGGTCAGCGCGAGATGGAAGACCTCCCGCAGCCGCCGGTCCGGTCCGGTCTCGCCGTCCAGCCGCGGCACTTCGGCCAGCAACCGCCGGTCCGCCTCGGCGGTGTACTCGTCGGGGCGTACCTCGGCGCGGACCTCGGGGCGCAGCAGCGCGGCCGGGGTGGTGCGGCCGTGCAGCCAGGGGAAGGTGTCGGCGGCGAGCGCCCGCGCGTCGTGGAAGTAGGGGTAGCCGCCGAAGATCTCGTCGGCGGCCTCGCCGGAGAGCGCCACCGTGGAGTGCCGCCGCACCTCGCGGAACAGCAGGTGCAGCGAGGCGTCCATCTCCCCCCAGCCGGGCCGGTCCCGGGCGCGCAGGACGGCGTCGCGGGCGTCGAGCATGTCGTCGTCGGGGACCACGACGGAGGTGTGCCGGGTGCCGATGTGCTCGGCGGCGGCCTGGACGTACGGGGCGTCCAGGGTGGTGCGCCAGGCGTCCGGGGTGCGTTCCTCGCTGCCGGGGAAGTCCACCGAGAAGCTGGTGACCTTGCCCTGGCCGGCCCGTTCGCGGGCGCCAGCGGCCAGCGCGGTGATGGCGCTGGAGTCCACGCCTCCCGACAGCAGGGTGCACAGCGGGACGTCACTGAGCAGCTGGCGCTCGACGCTGTCGGCGAGGAGCGCGCGGACCGTCTCCCGGGTGGTCGCCGGGTCGTCGGTGTGCGGCTGTGACTCCAGCGCCCAGTAGGCCGACTGCCGGGTCGCGGACCTGCCGACCGTCACCACGGTGCCGGGGCGCACTTCGTGCAGACCGCGGAAGAGTCCGTGGCCCGCCGTCGGCGCGGCCGGGAGGGCGAAGAGTTCGGCGATGCCCTCGGCGTCCAGTTCGGCCCGGAAGAGCGGGTTGGCCAGGACGGCCTTGGGCTCGGAGCCGAACAGCACCCCGCTGCGGTGGGCGTGCCAGTACAGCGGCTTGATCCCCAGGTGGTCGCGGACCAGCAGCAGTTCCTCGCGGCGGGTGTCCCACAGCGCGTACGCGAAGATGCCGTTGAACCTGCGGGGTGCCTGGTCACCCCACTGCACGTGCGCCCGCAGCACGACCTCGGTGTCCGACGCGGTGCGGAACTCGTGCCCGAGGGCCCGCAGTTCGGCGCGCAGCTCGCGGTAGTTGTAGAGCTCGCCGTTGTAGCTGATGACGGCGCGCGGAAGGGGGAGGTCCCGCAGCGGCTGCACACCGCCGTCGAGATCGATCACCGAGAGCCTGCGGTGCCCGAGTGCGGCGTACTTGGAGAGCCAGACACCGTCGGCGTCCGGTCCCCGGCACGCCAGGGTCTCGGTCATGGCCCGCACGGTCCGCTCCCTGGTACGCAGGTCGGTCTCCCAGTCGACCCATCCCGTGATCCCGCACATCACGCCTCCCGCGCGTTGACGGGGAGGGTGACGTCGCCGGCCGGGGCGTCGGCCTCCCAGCGGCAGCCGTGCCCGGTGGGTCCGCTGCGCAGCCGGTGCGAGGGACGGTAGCCCTTGGCCCGGATGTTGGCGGACAGCGCCTCCGTGCAGTAGGTGCACGGCGAGGCCAGCGTGAGGCGCACTCCACTGCGGCGGGCCCGCTCGCGGTAGTCCCAGATCGCGCAGTGGGTGATGGTCAGCGCCGCGTGGTCGGGGCCTTCGGGTGCGTCGGAGTCGAACTCGTAGTCGGAACCATAGAGTTCGGCCTGCCGGGCGATGCGGTGGATCGGGTCGGCGGCGCCCCGTCCGTGGTCGGGCTCGACCGTGCGGTGCACCTCGGCGTTGGCACCGGCCCACCCGGCGAGCGACTCCTCGCCGTACCGGGTGACGAGGAATCGCTCCATCAGGGCCTGGCCGCGGAAGAACACCCGTTGCCAGGCTGCCGAGTCGGTGTCCCGCGCATCGGGCAGATCGGCGAAGAGTTCGGCCTGCAGCGCGAACCAGTCGGTCAGATGGAGATGGTCGCCGCGCGCCGCCAGGAACGAGGTGAGTCCGGCCTCGGCCTCGTGCAGGCGCTGGCGCCACAGGGCCGAGCGCTCGTCCTCGGGCATCGACCGGTACGCGGGGCGGTACGGGGCCGGGTAGGGGAGGTCGTACGGGCCGCCGGCCGCCGGGAGCGTGCTGCCGTCCGCGGAGCGCGACTCCCCCAGTACCGCGGTGCGCGGTCCGGGGACGGTCCCGGCGCCCGCGCCGCGTGGAGTGGGTTCCTGGGGTCCGGTCCGTGCGATGGCTGCCTCGGGCACATCGCTCATCAGGGTCTCCTTCTACAGGTTCTACGGGGACGGGTCGTGCGGGACCCGGGACCCCGGGCTGTGCGGCCGTCGCGGGTCGGGGGGTACGGACCCGGGATGCGGACCCGGGGTGCGGGTCGCGGCGGTCTCGGTCGTCGGCAACGCTACGGAGCGGCACCCCGTGGCCAGAAGCCCCGAACGGAGCGGGCCGGGGCGACCTACGGAGCCCACGGCTGCTCCTAAGGTCGCCCCGCTCCGGCCGGGCCCGGACATGCCGAAGGCGGGCACCCCGCACGGGTGCCCGCCTTCGGCAGTGGTACGGCCGCCGCTCCGGTACCGGAGCGGCGGCAGTCGATCAGCCGGCCAGGCCGTGCCGGTGCGCGTAGACCGCCGCACGCAGCCGGTCGGACTGGCCGATCTTGCGCATCGCCTGGGTCAGGTGCTTCTTGACAGTGGCCTCGGCCAGCGCGAGCTCGCGCCCGATCTCGGCATTGCCCAGGCCCCGGGCCAGCTGGGAGAGCACGTCGTGCTCCCGGTCCGTCAGTCCGCAGTGCTGCGGCGGTGACTCAGCGGCGTGCCCGGCCAGGCTGGCCAGGTGCACCCGGGCCGACGGCGGGGCGGGCAGGAAGACCGCGCCGCCCGCGGCGGCGGTCGCCACCGCGCTGATGATGCGGTCCTCCGGCAGGTCCAGCGGGAAGCAGCCGTTCGCCCCGGTCAGCAGCATCCGGCTGGCCTCCGCCGTGCTCTCCGCCCGGCGCAGCAGCAGCACCCGCGCGTCGGGCGCCCCGTCGGCGCCGCGCAGTTCGACCACGGCGGCGAGGTCGTCGGCGAGTGTCGCGCCGCCGCCCAGCAGGATGACGTCGGGCTGTACTCGTCGCACGCCCTCCACGGCGCGCAGCGGGTCACCGGTGCTGCTGCCCACCACGGTCATCCCCGGCACGCTGGCCAGGACGCTGCGCAGTCCGGCGCTGGCCACCGGGTGCCGCTCCACCAGGAACACCCGGGTGGTGTCGGAGGCCCGGTCCGCGGCCACGGTGCACAGCGGATGCCCGCAGGAGCAGGCCGGTTCGGCGGCGGGGCGGCGTACCGGACCGCCGCCGGCGGAGAACGCGTCGGGCTCGGCCAGCAGTTGGTGTCCGGCGATGAGGTCCAGCGGATTGTCGATCTCGATGTGCAGCGCGTCCGTCGTGGCCGGCCGGGCCGGGGCGGACGGGCCCCGCCGCCCGGACTGCCGCCGGTTGCGTCCGGAGCACGGGTCGGCGAGTTCGGTCAGCGTTCCCATCGGGAACCTCCGGACCGGCGTGGCGGGTTGACGGTACGGGCGGGCTGTCCGGCCCGGCCGGCTGGTCGACGGGTCAGGTCGCGGATGTCGTGCGGCATGGCGGTGCGGTCCCCTCGGAGGTGACGGAGCCGGTCCCTGGCGGGACGACGCGGCGATAGGACGCGGGTTCCGCCCTGTTCCATGACGGTTCCGTGGTCCCGGGAACGTCACTGACGGATCATCAGAGGGGCGGCTGGCCGCTGCTGGAGGAGGGGCGCTGCCGGGCAGCCAGGGGCTGGGCGGTCAGCGCCGGGCGCCGGGGCGACATGTCTCGTCGAAGCACCTGCGGTGCCACGAGCCGCAGATGCCGACCAAGGTGAAGTCGGTGCGCCGGATAGCCATGCGCGCAGGGTAATTCCGAACGCGAGTACGGGTCAAGGTCGGTCCACGACCCGTGCCGCGGGGCAGCGTGCTGATCCGCACCCCGGATCCTATGACCACAGGTAACCGCATGAACGCCTGGCTGGCTGCCGCCCGGCCGGCTGAGCCACCTTCTTCCCATCGGCCGGAGTGACCGGCCCTGGAAGGACCACGCTCATGCCAGCCCCTGCCCGTCTCCCCGTCGCCCGGCCGCCGGGCGCCCCGCTCCGGCCGGTGCCCGCATGAGACGGTTCCTGATCCGGCGGCTGCTGCTCGCGGTGCCCACCCTCGTCGGTGTGACGCTGGTGGTCTTCGCCACCGTGGCCCTGGTGCCCGGCGACCCGGTCAGCGCGTTCCTGGGCCCCGGGGCTCCGCCGCAGGCGCACCAGGAGCTGACCGACCGTCTCGGCCTGGACCGGCCGCTGCCCGTGCAGTACGCCGACTGGCTGACACACGCGCTGCACGGCGACCTCGGCACGTCGATCGCCGGCCAGCGCCCCGTCGACCAACTGCTGCTGCCGGCAATGGGCCAGACCCTGATCCTGTCGGCTGCGGCGTTCACGCTGGTCCTCGTCGGCGGAATCGTGCTCGGTGCCGTCAGCGCCCTGCGGCCCCGCGGTCCGCTCGGCAGGGTGTCGGGCGCGCTGAGCACCGTGTCGGTCTCCGCCCCGCAGTACTCGGTGGCGCTGCTGCTGATCGCCGTCTTCGCGGTGCGGCTCGGCTGCCTGCCGGCCGGCGGTACGCATGACGTCTTCGGCGACGGCGGCCTGCCGGACCTGCTGCGCCATCTGATCCTGCCCGCCGTGGCGGCCGCCCTGGTGCCGCTCGGCCTCACCGCCAAGGTGTTCCGGGCCGCGCTCGGTTCGGTCCTCGCGGGGGATCTCGCCGACAGTCTGCGGGCCCGCGGGCTGAGCCGTACGGCCGTGCTGCGGCACTGCGTGCACAACGCCTCCCCCGCGCTGCTCACCATCGGCGGCCTCCAACTGGCCTATCTGCTGGAGGGCGTGGTCTTCGTGGAGACGCTCTTCGCCTGGCCCGGCCTCGGACATCTGCTCTACGACGCCCTCACCGCACGCGACCTGCCCCTCATCCAGGGCGGCGTCCTGGTGGTCGCGGTGGCCTTCGTCGGCGTCAACATCCTGGTCGACATCGCCCACGCCTGGATCGACCCGCGCGTCCGGAGCCCCCGATGACCGTGCTCCGTACCGGTACCTCCGCCCGAGGGCGGCTCCCCTTCCGAGCCCTGCGGGCCGCCGCACTGCGACGTGACGCCGGGCTGCTGCTGCCCGCCGCACTCGCCGCGCTGCTGCTCCTGGTGGCCGTCGCCGCACCGCTGATCGCCCCGTACGACCCGGTCGCCGGATCACTGCGGGTGCGCCTGCTCGACCCCGGCAGCCCCGGCCATCTCCTGGGGACCGACGGGCAGGGCCGCGACGTGCTCAGCCGGCTCGTCTGGGCCGCCCGCCCCTCCCTGATCGGCGGGTTCGTCCCGGTGGCGATCGCCGCGACGGCAGGCACCGCGCTGGGCATCGCCGCCGGGCTCGGCGGCCGGGTCACCGAACAGGCGCTGCTGCGGTCGCTCGACGTCCTGTACGCCTTCCCGGGCATCCTGCTGGCGATGACCATCGCCACCCTGATGCCGGCGGGCCTCGGCGCGACCGTGCTCTCGCTGTCGGTGGTGCTCACCCCGGCGGTGGCCCGGGTCGCCCATACCGAGGTGGCGCGGATCCGCACCGCCGAATACCTGGAGGCGGCCAGGGTCAGCGGAGCCGGCCGCACGCTCGTCGCCGTACGCCAGGTCCTGCCGGTCGTCGCGCCGGTGATCCTGGCCTACGCCTCGTCCCTGATCGGGCTGTCCGTGGTGTACGCGGCCGGGCTCTCCTTCCTCGGCCTCGGCGTCCCGCCACCCACCGCCGAATGGGGAGCGATGCTGGATGACTTGCGTCCCAGCCTGCTGACCCACCCCGGTGTCGCCGTCCTTCCCGCGCTCACCATCCTCATCGTCTCGGTGGTCTGCAACACCCTCGGCGAGGCCCTGCGGCGCCGCATCGGCGACACGGGTGACCTCGCCGCGGAGGCGGTCCGATGACCCCGCACGCGCCGCCGGCGACCGGCCGACCCGGGCTGCTCGTCGAGGAGTTGTCCGTCGACCACCCGGGCCGGGACTCCCCCGTGCACGCCGTGGACGCCGTGTCGCTCTCCGTCGAACCGGGCGGTGCGCTGGTGCTGCTCGGTGAGTCGGGCAGCGGCAAGACCACACTCGCCAGGACCGTGCTCGGGCTGCCCGGCCGGAACGCCCGGGTCACCGGCCGGATACGACTCGGCGGGACCGATCTGCGCGCGCTGACCGAGCGGGAGTTCTCCCGGGTGCGGGGCAGCCGGATCGGCTATGTGCCGCAGGATCCCACCGGTTCGCTCGATCCGCTGCGCCGCATCGGTCCGCAGATCACCGAAGTCCTGCGCCGGCACCGCGTGGTCACCACCCGCCGCGCGGCCCGGGACGCCGTACCCGGGCTGCTGACCACGGCGGGGATCCCGGAGCCGGAGCGCATCGCGCGCAGCTTTCCGCATGAGCTCTCCGGCGGGCTGCGCCAGCGTGCGGCCATCGCTCTCGCGGTCGCCTGCGAGCCCGAACTGCTGATCGCCGATGAGCCGACCACCGCGCTCGACGCGCTGGTCCGATCGCAGATCCTGGATCTGTTCGGCAGTCTGCGCAGCAGGCACGGTATCGCGGTACTGCTGGTCACCCACGACCTGTCGGTGGCCCGGCGGGTGGGCGGACAGGTGGCGGTGATGCGCGCCGGGCGCATCGTCGAGTCCGGCCCCGCCGGCCAGGTGCTCTCCCGGCCGGCGCACTCCTTCACCGCCGAACTCGTCGCGGCCCGGGCGGGGGCACGCCGATGAGCGTCAGCGCGGGGACCGGCCACGAGGACACTCCCCTGCTTCATCTCACCGACGTCACCAAGCGCTACCCGGGCGGGCGGCTCGCGCTGGGAGGGGTCAGTCTGGGCGTCGGGCGCGGCGAGACGGTCGGCCTGGTCGGCGAGTCCGGCTCGGGCAAGTCCACCCTCGCCCGACTGGCGCTGGGGCTGCTCGCCCCCGACACCGGTTCGGTCCGCTTCGCCGGCCACGACCCCCACCGGCTCCGCGGCCGGAGCGCACGTGCGGTACGCGGACGGCTGCAGTTCGTTCCGCAGAATCCCGGCGGCTCGCTCAACCCCGGCCTGCGGGCCGGGGAGGCGGTGGCGTTCCCGCTGGGCCTGCACGGCGTCCCGCGACGGGACCGGCCGCAGGCGGTGGCCGCCCTCTTCCAGCAGGTCGGGCTCGACCCGGGGCTGGCCCGGCGGTACCCGCGCGAACTGTCCGGCGGTCAGCTGCAGAGGGTGGCCATCGCGCGCGCCCTGGCCCCCGGCCCGGAGCTGCTGGTCTGTGACGAGCCCACCTCGGCGCTGGACCGCACCGTTCAGGCACAGGTCCTGGACCTGCTGGTGGAGCTCCAGGACCGCACCGGTATCGGGTGTCTGTTCATCTCCCACGACCTCGCGGTCGTCCGGCACCTCGCCGACCGGGTGCTGGTCCTACGGCACGGACAGGTGGTGGAGGAGGGGCCGGTCGCCGACCTGTGGCGGGCGCCCCGCCATCCCTACACCCGCGCTCTGCTCGCCGCCGCAGGCGACGAACCGGCCGATCTCCCCTGACCGTTCGGGCCGCCCCCGCCCGATCCATTTCCTTGTACCCGTCGACACCGACATCTCCACCGACCCCGAGGACTCACGATGACGCACCACCACGCCACGCCACGCTTCCGGCGCAGAACCGGGGCCCTGCTGACCGCGGGACTGCTGCTCGCGGCTGCCGGCTGCGGATCGGCGGCCACCACGACGGGTTCGGACGGTCCGGGTGCCTCCGACACCAACGGCCGGGGCGGCACACTCGTCATCGGCGCGACCGGCAAGCTGCCCAACCCCGACACCGTCATCGGCGGCGCCGGATTCGAGGGCAAGCGCCTGGTCGGCTTCCAGCTGTACGAGGGCCTCACCCGTTACGACCTGTCCAGGACCGACGCGCCCCCGGAGATCACCGGCGCGCTCGCGGAGTCCTGGAAGGTCGCGGCCGATGCCAGGACCTGGACCTTCACCCTGCGCAAGGGCGTGAAGTTCCAGGACGGCACCCCCTTCGACGCCGACTCGGTCGTCTTCAACCTCGACCGGTACCTCGACAAGCACAACGCGCAGTGCACCGACGCGCTCGGCGCCGCCGCGCAGGAGTACGCCGGGGACATCGCCACGTACCGCAAGGTCGACGCCGACCACGTCGAACTGGTCACCACCGCGCCCAACGGACACTTCCCCGAGGACCTCGCCCATGTCCTGATCGCGAGCCCCACCGCCGTACGGAAGTACGGAACGGCCGACTTCGGGCAGCACCCGGTCGGCACCGGGCCCTTCGCGTTCAGCTCCCAGACCGCCGGGCAGGAGATCGACCTGGTCGCCTACAAGGGGTACTGGCGCGGTGCGCCGAAGCTCGACCGGCTGGTGATCAAGTCGCTCCCGGACGTCGCCGCCCGTACCGCGGCGCTGCGCTCCGGCGGCGTCAACTGGATCGAGTACCCCAACCCCGACGACATCGACAGCCTCAAGGCCGACGGGGTGCAGCTCGTCACCAACAGCTACGACCACCTGTGGTACTGGATCCTGGACACGTCGAGAGCACCGTGGAACGACCCGCGGGTCCGGCAGGCGGCCAACTTCGCCATCGACCGCAAGGCGATCGCCGGCAAGCTGCTGCACGGTACCGCCGACCCGGCCTACCAGGCCGCGCCCCGGGCCACCTTCGCCTTCGACCCGGCCGGCGACGCGTACTCCTACGACCCGGCCAAGGCCAGGCAGTTGCTGGCCGAGGCGGGCAAGGCGGGCGGCTTCAGCACCACCGTCACCGTTCCGACCGGCGGCTCGGGCAACCTGCTGCCGGTGCCGATCAGCGAGGCGATCCAGCACGACCTCGCCGCCGTCGGCATCAAGGTGCAGCTCCGCACCACCGACTGGTCGACCCTGATCAGCGCCGAGGCCAAGGGCCAGGTCGCGCTCGGCTCGGACGCGATCGCGCAGTCCACCACCCTGTTCCAGTCCGAGGCGCTGCTGCCGCTCTTCATCGGCAGCAAGAGCCCCTTCTGGACGGGCCACTACACCAACGCGCGGGTGGACACCCTGCTCGCGTCCGCGTCGGCCTCGACGGACCAGGCCAAGCGGCGGGCCGACTACCGGCAGGCGCTGGATCTGGTGACCAAGGACGCGCCGTGGCTCTTCGTGGTGAACGACCGCAATCCGCGGGCGCTGTCACCCAAGGTCCGCGGTCTGGTGCAGCCGCAGTCATGGTTCCTGGACCTGACGACGGTCTGGGTCCGCAAGTAGCCCGGCGCTTCCCGCCGTTCACCCGCCACGAGAGGACCGTCGCCCCCATGACCGCCCCGCACGACCTGCCTCCGCGCCTCGCGGCGGCCCCACCGCGGTGGGGCATCACCCTGCCGCTGCCGGGGCTCACCATCGACCGGCACCGCTTCATCGTCGAACGGCTCCCGGACCTCGGCTACACCGACGTCTGGAGCGCCGAGGGCGGCGGGACCGACGCCTTCACCCCGCTGGCCGCGGCAGCCGCCTGGTCCTCGTCGCTGCGCATCGGCACCGGCATCGTCCCGGTGCACACCCGCGGTCCCGCGGTACTCGCCCAGACCGCCGCGACCCTCGCCCAACTCGCCCCCGGACGGGTGCTCCTGGGGATCGGCGCCTCCGTACCGGCCCATGTCACGGACATCAACGGCATCCCGTTCGACGAACCGTTCAAACGCACCCGGGACGTCCTGCGGTTCGTCACCCGTGCGCTGCGCGGCGAACACGTCTCCGGGGACTTCGACACCTTCTCCATCACCGGTTTCCAGCTGCCGCACCCGCCGGCCGCCCCGGTCAAGGTCATCCTGGGCGCGCTGCGTCCTGGCATGCTGCGGCTGGGGTTCACCGAGGGGGACGGGGCGATCACCAATCTGCTCTTCCCCGAGGACGTCCCCACCGTGCTGAACGCGGTCGGGCCGCAGCCGGCCGGCAAGGAGCTGGTGGTGAAGGTGTTCGTGTGCCCCACCGAGGACACCGACTACGCCCACCGCGCCACCCGCCCCTTCCTTGCGTGGATCCTCAACCGCGAGCCGTACCGCAAGTTCCACGAGTGGCTCGGGCACGGCGAGTTGCTGCGGGAGTCGCACGAACGGTGGGAGGCCGGCGATCCCGAGGGCGCCCAGAAGTCGCTGCCGGACGAGGTCGTGGACGGTCTGTTCATCAGCGGATCGCCCGAGGAGTGCCGGGAGCGGATTCTGCGGTACCACATCCCGGGGGTGACCACGATCCAGCTGTACGTCTCGCTGCCGCCGGAGGTCTTCGTCAGCCGCGCCAAGCTGCTCGACACGCTGGCCCGGCTGGGACCCGCCGCCGGATGAGCGGTGTCTGGTCCGTGGGGGTACGGGTGTGGCTCCGCACGGTCTAGGAGCCGGCGAGGCTGCCCCAGTGCTTCAGCAGCTCCGCCACTTCGCGGGTCCGGGGATGTTCCGCGCCCTGGACCCGCGTCATGTCGGCCAGCAGGGTCGTCAGACGGGTCCTCGCCCCGGCGCGGTCGCCCGCCCTGTCCTGCAGTTCGGCACTCTGCTGCCGGGTTCGCAGCGCCCGGGGATGGTCGGCGCCCAGGATCCGGTCGATGAGCGGCTGGAGACCGGCCAGTTCGGTCACGGCGTCGGCCGGGCGGCCGGTGAGGCCGCTCCAGAAGGCGAGGTTGACGCGGCAGGTGAGGGTCGTCGGATGGTCGGCCCCGAGCGCGCGTTCCGCGTCGTGCGCGGCGGCGGCGAACTCCTCGACCGCCTGCTCGGGGCTGCCTGCCAGGCCCCGCCAGTAGGCGAGGTTGTGCCGGGCGACGAGGGTGTCGTGGTGGAGTGGTCCGGCGGCCGTGCACAGGGCGTCGACGGCCTTGAGGTGCATCTCGACCGCCGCGTCGGGGTCTCCCGCCTCCCCGATCCACCGTCCCAGGTCGGTGAGGGCACCGAGGGTGGCCGGGTCGCCGAGGCCCCGTTCCCGCTCCAGGTCCTCGGCGACCGCGGCGTAGGCGTCACGCGCGGCGACCGCGTCGCCCGCGAGCCCCCGGCACATGGCGGCGTAGCCGCGGGCGTCGAGAGTGAGCGCGGCGCCCGGCCCGAGCGCGCGGGCCGCGTCGGCGGCGAGGGTGGTGAAGGCCTCCGACGCCTCGCCGACCGCGCCCGACTCCATCAGGAAGCGGGCTTCGTGCAGCCGCACGGACAGCGTGTCGGGATCCGCCGCGCCGAGGTTCCGTTCGGCCTCGCTCCGGATCGCGGTCAGCTCGGCGTGGGCGGCGGTGGCGTTGCCGCGGTCACCGACGGCCTGGGCGACCTGCGAGCGGAGGAACAGGACGTCCCGGTGCCCCTCCCCCAGCCGGGCCCGTGCCCGGACCAGTAGTTCGGAGCAGGTGTCCCGGGCGGCGGCGGCCCGGCCCAGACCGGTCAGATGGGGACCGGTACGGCGCAGCACGGGATGCATCCGGCCCTCCCGGAACAGGTCGCCGGCCGTCAGCCGGAGCGCCTCCACATTGCGGTACAGAGCGGCCGCGAGGTCGGGACGGATCTCCCGCGACGCCCAGACCTCTTCCAGTGCGTCCGCCGCCGCGGCGGCCAGGGCCGGCCGGTCACCGGCAGGTACGGTCTCCCGCGCGGCGCGCTGCACCAGGGCGTGCGCCTCGACCGTGGCGGGGCCGCGTTCGCTGTCGTGGGTGACCAGGCTCAGCCGGTGCAGGGCGCGCAGCGCGAGGAGGACGTCCCGTTCCCGCGGCCGGTCCTGCTCCTTGCCGATCCAGCGCCGGGCGGCGCCGGTGTGCAGCACCACCTCGGGTATGCCGCCGGGAGCCAGCATCGCCACCAGTTCCAGCGCCGCGCGGACCGTCCCGGGGTGGGCCAGCGTCTCGGCGCGTTCGAGGGCCGGCCGGAAGGTGCTGGACACCGTCCCGCCGTGTTCGTCGGCCGGGGACGAGGAGGGGAACAGGTCCGCCAGCGTCTCCTGCTGGTCGTCGAGGAGCCGCCGGTACTGCGCGAGGCTCAAGCCTGTGTCGATGACGAACGCCGCCGCCTGGGACAGCGCCAGCGGGAAGCAGCCCAACGCCTCGGCGAGGGACTCCACTCCGGTGTCGTCCTGCGGTCCCGTGATGCTGTCGGAGGCCGGGGACGACGAAGGGCCTGGAGCCGCGCTGAGGCGGGCACGCAGACATCCCGCGGCTTCCTCTGGGGTGAACATCCCGACCCGGATGATCCGGGCGGACGGCCGGATCACCGACGCGTCGCGGCGGCGGGTGGTGACGACGCTCGTCCCGTGGTCGCCGACGGGCCAGATCCCCGCCAGTTCCGCCGGGTCGTCGACGTCGTCCAGCACCACGAGCCACGGCCGGGTGGTCGTACGCAGCCAGCCGACGAACAGGTCCGCCTCCGCCTCCTCGTCCCATCCCCGGTCCCCGCCACCGGCGTCCCGGGCGCCGGCGGCACCCTCGCCGGCCATCACCCGCCAGGCGCGGGCACAGGCCGTCAGTGCCGACTGACGGGACGACGCGGGAACCCAGACCGCCAACTGGCCGCGCTGCCGGGCGCGGTGGAAGGCGGCCGCCGCCAGCTGCGACTTGCCGACCCCCGCCCGCCCCGGTGAACACGACCTGGCGGACCTGACCCTCCTCGATGGCGGAGTCCAGCGCGCCGGCCAGGTCCGGGCGCTCCCGCAGGGCCGCCGCGTCGCTCGGCGGACGGCCGACGGCAAGGCCGCGCGCCGCTCCCGCCGGGCCCGGTTCCGTTCCGGCACTTGATTCCGCGGCGCCGTTCCGGGCAGGGGAGCGTTCCTCGTAGGCGGCGCGCCACAGCCGTTCCCACTGCGCGATGGACAGCCGGGGAGCCGGTCCCGGCCCGGTTCTGGCCACCGCGGTCTCGACGGCGCGGACCACGGCCACGACGACGTCGAAGTCCCGTGGCACCGACCGGCCGCCGAGCCACTCCCCCAGCCGCCGGGCGTTGACCTCGACCCTGCGCCCCGACGGCAGCGCCGTGCGGCCGGCGCGGCGCGCCAGTGTCTCGTCCGACACGTCGGGCAACTCCCGGCGCAGACGCGCCAGCGCCTCCGCGAACGCCGCCCGTGCCTCCCCGGATCCGCGCCCGGTCACCGCCGCCACCCCCGCCCCCGCTCCCCGCGCCGCACCGGCCGATGTGAGTCCTGTGGGCCCACTGCCGCGTCGAGGTTCCCAGTCTGCCGTCCGGAGCGGCTGTTCGGCCGGTGTTCCCGGAGCGGGCCGCACCGGGGACCGGCTGTTTTCTCGGCGACCCCACTCCGACCTGGCACGACGTGAGTTGCGGCGCGGACGAACCCGCGACGGGGCCGCGCGGCCGTGGCTACGTTCGACCCATGCCGCAGGGACAGCGCGGCACTCTTCAGTGAGGAGCGGAAATGACGCAGCAGCAGACGCGCGGCCCCCTTGGCCGGTGGAAGGCGTTGATCTTGTTCGGGGTGGTGTGCAACGCCATAGGCCTCTTCACCCACGTGCCGGTGTGGACGCTACTGGGAGCGCCCACCGCCTTGGTCGGCGTGATCGGCCTGTTCGCGGCGCGGCGTCCGCGGACCTGAGCGGACCTGAGCGGATCTGAGAGGACCTGACCGGGGGGCTAAGGGGCCGGTTCGGGGGCCGGCATGTGCTCCAGCAGGTCGAAGTGCAGCCGGAGTTCGGGGAGCCGGAGGATCCGCAGCGTCGGCGGGTGGGTGCAGAGCAGTCGGAGCCGGCCGTCACGGGCGACCGCCCGGCTGCGGGCGCGCACCAGGGTCGTTATGCCGCTGCCGTCGAGGAAGTCCACCTGCCGCAGATCGATGAGCAGGTCAGGGTGGACGCCCTCGGTCAGGTCGTCCAGGAAGCGGGTGAGGTCGGGGGCGGTCAGAAGGTCGATCTCGCCGCGAAGCGGCACCACGGTGCAATCCCCGTGGGTACGGGTGTGATCCGGTGAGAACACGGGCAGGGTGGACTCTTCCACGACGGCTCCCTCAGCTACGGGACGATCGTGCGGGGGTACCGACAGGGTCAGGGTCGACGCGAGTCACCGTACGGGCACCCGGCGCGATCCGGACCTGTTTCACGGAACAGCTGCGTCCTGACCCCCAACAGTGCTAGGGGTCGGGTCCGTGCTCCGCCGGATCGGCATCGATCGCACCGCGACCACCCGCTGTGCCGGCTGCGCTCCGGCGGTGGTCAGCAAGGGGCGGACCGGGGAATCTCCGGGGCCGGCGGTTCGTTGGCGGAGTGGGAGCCAGAGGGTTCCCATCTGTGCCGAGCCGAGTCCGGGGTCGCCATGAACGCACGTCATGAACGAGCGGGTCATTCCAACGGGCAGGGCCTCGACGGGCAGCGTCCCGCCGAAGACCCGGCCGAGGGGCGGGCCGCCCGCTTCGGGCAGCTTCCCGAGCGCATAGCGCCGGAGCAGATGGTCGAGGAGAGCCCGTCGGATCCGCCGAACGACCCCCAGTTCGGCCGCAACCCCGACAACGACTGGCTGATCCGCTACTGCGCCTGACGCAAGGGAGCCGGGAAGAGGTCCGATCCGGTCCCGGTCCGGTCACTGTTACGGCAGGGAGCCGGTCCTCGTCGGCAGTTCGATGGACCGGGTCTCCTCGACCACCGGGTAGCCCGCGCTGGTGTACAGGCTCATCGCCACCTCGTTCCCACCGAACACGTTGAACATCAGGGCGGAGTCGCCGGCCTCGACGGTGGCCCGCTCCCCCACGGCCATCGCGGCCCTGCCGTACCCCTTGCCGCGGTGTTCCTCGTCGACCTCCAGCGAGAAGCCGAAGGTCACCCCCGGCATGTGGTGGTGCTTCAGCCACCCGGTGCCGATCCGGGCTCCCGCGTGCTCCAGGACCAGGATGGAATGGTCCTCGGTGTCCAGGCCTTCGGGGATCAGTTCCGTGTAAGCCCTGTCGGCCTTCTTGCGGGCCTCGTCAGGGGTCGTGGCACCGGACCGGACGATATCGGCGGCGAAGGCCGCGTTCTCGGCCGCCAGCCACCCCGGATACTCGGCCGGTGTCATCGGCCGGGCGGTGACCCCGTCGAACGGCGTCGCCGCGGCGGCGATGACGCGCATTCTGAGCTGGCCCCGCACTGGGTAATCGGCGAAGAGTACGTCCGGCTCGACGAGCCGCACGGCGACCCGCGTCGCGCCCTGCCGCCCGCACCATCCCTCGGCCCAGGTCCTGGCGGCCCGTTCATGGCCCTGCCCGGCGTGGGCCGCGTCGACCCAGAGGTCGCCGATGCGGCCGGTGGGGGTGTCCGCTTCCATCGTCACCGCGACGAAGCCCACTCCGGTACCGGCCGAGAGGATCTCGGCGACGGTCCACTCGGCGATGCCGTCGCGCAGCCGTCCGAGGCTGAACTCCGCCGCCTCCTCGGGATACCCCACGGCACCGTACGCGGCGCGGAGCCGTCGTTCGAAGCCCGGCTGCCAGGTAGATGTATCGACAAGAACACTGAATTCCGTCACTCCGCCACTCTAGTGAACGGGGCTGACGCACCGTCGGGCCGGGCGCACGGCGCGGTGTTCGCTTTGGTGTTCGCTGCAGTGTTCACTGCGGTGTTCACTGTGGTGTTCGCCCACGCCGTACGCCCCCGCGGTCAGCCGATGCGGGAGAGCTTGTCGGGATTGGTCACGAAGTAGATGCCCTGCACCTGAGCACTGTCCGGGACCAGTTCGACGACCAGCACCGCGAAGGGCGATCCGGCGCGGAACAGCACCGCCGACGGGTCCCCGTTGATCCACTCGTAGCGGATGTCCAGGCCGCGTCCGACGCTGCCGGCGCGGGTGGACAGCAGCTTGGCCACCGTGTCGCGGCCGTGGACCGGCCGCAGTCCCGCGGCCGTGGCCTTGCCTCCGCCGTCGGCCCACAGCGTCACATCGGGCGCCAGCAGTTCGAGCAGGGCCCGCAGGTCACCGCCGGACACCGCCGCGGCGAACCGCTCGGTCACCTGCTGCCGCAGCCGCGGGTCGGCCCGGTAGCGGGGACGCCGGGCGTGCACGTGTTCACGGGCACGGTGCGCGAGCTGGCGGACCGCCGCGGGACTGCGGTCGAGGATGTCCGCGGTCTCGGTGTGGGCGTAGCCGAACAGCTCGTGCAGGACGAACACCGCGCGTTCCAGCGGGGTCAGGGTCTCCAGGACGACCAGCAGCGCCATCGACACCGACTCGGTGCGTTCGGCCACATCAGCGCCGTCACCGGTGGCCGTCGCGTCGGTGAGTGGCGTGATCAGCGGCTCGGGGAGCCACGGGCCGATGTACGTCTCACGCCGCCGGCTGATCACGGCCTGGCGCGCGAGCGCCTTGTTCACCGCGATCCGCACCAGGTACGGGCGCGGGACGAGGACCGGCTCCGCGCCGGGCGCTCCGACTCTGGACGTCCACGCCAGCCAGGTCTCCTGCAGGACGTCCTCGGTGTCGGCGACGCTGCCGAGCATGTCGTAGACGATCGAGAACAGCAGCTCACGGTGGCCGACGAACACCCCCGTGGCATCGTCCGCCGCCGTTTCGCGGGCACGGTCGGCGGGCGGGGTGTCGGACATCGTGGGCCTCCTGTCGCTGGTGCGACCTGAGAGCGGTACGGATGGCCGGAGTGTGACATCCGCACCGGGATTGTGGTCCACGTCTCATCGCGGCGCCGGCAAGTCCCACACCCGGTGGGCCGGTGCATCAGCCCCGCTGCTGGGGATCACGGCCGAAGAACGCCGCGAGGCGGTCGTACACCGGGGCGTCCGGGCGGGCGGTCACCTCCGGGCCGAAGGCCTCGGGGCCGCCTTCCTCGCCCCGGAACTCCGGGCGCAGCGCGCCCCGGGCCCAGCCGAGTGCCGCCTCGCCCACCTCGGGGTCGAGGGTGACCGGCCGGCCCAGCGCCTTCGCCAGGTCCCATGCGTGGACGGCGAACTCGGTGATCTGCTGGTCGACGGGAAACCTGGCGGGTACCTCGCCCATGCCGGGGAGCTCAATCGTGCCGGTGAGATCGCCGGCCCGCGCCCAGGTCCCGAGGAGCGCCGCGGAGCCGTCGGAGAAGGCCTCGGCCCGCCCGCTGCCCGTGCCCTGCCCCGACTCGCCCGCCGTGGGAGTACCGCCGCCGGCCCGTTTCGTGAACTGCTCCAGATCGTCGATGAGGTGATCGACCAATGCGGCGACGGTCCAGGCGCGGCAAGGGGTCGGCAGCGGCAGCTGGTCATCGGTGACCGAGGCGACGAGCGCGCCGGCCTGGTCCAGGGAGCGGGAGAGCAGCGCGAGGGGTTCGGCGGACGGCGTCATCGGCATTCCTCGGGTTCTGGAGCGCCGGACGGGGCCGCCGCGCTCCGAGCCGGCGTGAAGGACCGGCTCAATATCGCATCCGGATCATGAACCCGGGGCGGACGACACGATCCGCGGACCGGCGACGGCGGGACGCCGCGCACGGACACAGGTACCGCATCGGCTGCGCTCCGCGCCAACTGCGTTCTCCTTCAACGGCGTTCCCCCGAGCGGGCATCGAGCGGGGCGCCGAGGAAGCAGGGCGTGATCTCCCCAGGAGGGGGGTACGCGACGAGCGACCATTGTCACCCACGAGACCCGGGAGTGTGCCGTGGATTCTTCCCGCCTGTCGATGAGCGCCGTCGTGCGCGTGGTCTGCCCGCGGTGTCACCGCACCAAGTGCATCTGCGCGAAGCGGAGGCAGTGGTCCCACTGACCGGCCTCCCCCGGCGGGCCGCCGGCGGCGTCAGTCCGTGACGCCGATGGCCCCCGCCGGGCAGCACGCGACCGCTTCCTCGACAGCGGATTCCTCGCTCTCGGGTGGGCCGGCCAGCAGAAGAACCCGGCCGTCGTCGTCCGCCTGGTCGAAGACGTCGGGGGCGGTCAGGACGCAGAGGCCCGAGCTGCAGCACAGGGCGCGGTCGACGGTGACACGCACCGGGTACTCCTTCACGATGTCGTGATGGGGAGGGACGGCTGGTTCACGGCGGGGGCCGGGCTCACCAGACGACGGGCAGGTGGAAGAGTCCGAACACCGCCATGGTGTGGCGGAACGACAGCTCCCCGGCGGGAACGCCGATCCGCAGTCCCGGAAGTCTCCGTACGATGCCGGTGAGGGCGATCTGGAGTTCCAGGCGGGCCAGCGGCTGTCCCAGGCACTGGTGGACGCCGAAGCCGAAGGCCAGATGCCGGCGGCCGGGACGCCCCACGTCGAGCCGGTCCGGCTCGGGGAAGGCCCGTTCGTCGCGGTTGGCCGCGGCCAGTGGGACGAGCACACCCTCACCCGCCCGGACGGTGACGTCACCGAGCTCCGTCTTCGGCGTCGGGCAGGCCTTCTGGCGCACCGTCGGACATCCCCAGCGCGGAACGCCGGAGTTGGGCCCGATCCGGGAGGAGTGCGAACGGACGGCGCGCGCCGGCATCGGCGACGAGGCCTACGAGCGGGCCTTCCGGCGCGGCGCCTCCGCGAACCTCCAGGCCGCGCCGGCCTCCGTACTGGACGCCGCCTCCCCGATCGAGGCCTGATCCGGCCCGCTCGCGGATGAATCGGGCGCCGGTCAGTGTCGTCCGGGCCGGCGCGGGCTCCCCACCCACCCCCTGGGCCACACCCGTCCGGGCCCCCTGACCGTCCGCGGCAGCCACCCGCCGAAGGCCCAAAAGCCCCAGTTCAGGACGGTGGGGACGGACAAGGAGGGCAAGGTCACAGTCGTGGGCCTGCCCTGCCTTTAGCGGCTGCCCTAGCCTTTCCTCATGACGGTCCTGCCTGATCCCGGACTCCCCTTGGCCGACGAGTTCCCCGACGCTTCCCGCGAGCAGTGGCAACGCCTTGTCGAAGGCGTTCTCACCAAAGCGGGTACAGCGGTCCCGGGTACCCCGGCCGAGGAAACGCTGTCCACCATGCTCCAGGACGGCATCGCCACCCGTCCGCTGTACACCGCGCAGGACAGCGCCGCGGATCCCGGCTATCCCGGCTTCCCGCCGTTCACCCGCGCCGGACGGCCGGAGGGCACCGCGGGCACCGGGTGGGACGTGCGCCAGCGGCATGCCCGGCCCGATCCGAAGCGCACCAACGAGGCGGTGCTCGCGGACCTGGAGAACGGCGTCACCTCACTGTGGCTGCTGGTCGGCGGCACCGGCATGCCGGTGTCCGGGATCCCGGCGGCCCTCGAGGGCGTCTATCTCGACCTGGCGCCGGTCGTTCTGGACGCCGGCCCCGAGTTCGAGGCCGCCGCCGCGGAGTTGCTGCGCCTCTACGGGACGCGCGGGGTGCCCGCGCACTCGGCGCTCGGCAACCTCGGCGCGGACCCGCTGGGGCTGGCGGCCCGTACCGGACAGCACTCCGCCCTCGACGCGCAGTCGGCGGCCGCCGCCGCGCTCGCCGCCCGGTGCGACCGTGAGTACCCCGGACTGCGGGCCCTGACGGTGGACGCGCTGCCCTACCACGGGGCCGGTGCCTCGGCCGCGCAGGAACTGGGCTGTTCCATCGCCACCGGCGTCGCCTATCTGCGGGCGCTGACCGCCGCGGGACTGACCGTCGACGCGGCCTGCGCCCAGCTGGAATTCCGTTACGCGGCGACCGCCGACCAGTTCCTGACCATCGCCAAGCTGCGCGCCGCGCGGCGGCTGTGGGCCCGGGTGGCCCAGGCCAGCGGGGCGGCCTCCACCGCGGGGGCGCAGCGCCAGCACGCGGTGACCTCGCCGGTGATGATGACCCGGCGCGACCCGTGGGTGAACATGCTGCGCACCACCGTCGCCTGTGTGGCGGCCGGTGTGGGCGGCGCCGACACCGTCACCGTGCTGCCCTTCGACGACGCGCTCGGCCTGCCGGACGACTTCGCCCGGCGGATCGCCCGCAACACCTCGTCGATCCTGATGGAGGAGTCGCACCTGGCCCGGGTCATCGACCCGGCGGGCGGCTCCTGGTACGTGGAGCAGCTGACGGACGAGCTGGCGCATGCCGCGTGGTCCTGGTTCCAGGAGATCGAACGTGCCGGGGGCCAGGCGGCGGCGCTGCGGTCCGGTCTGGTCGCCGAACGCCTGTCGGGCACCTGGGAGCAGCGGTCCGCGGACCTCGCGCACCGCCGCGAGCCGATCACGGGTGTCAGCGAGTTCCCGAATCTGTCCGAGCAGTCGGTGGAGCGCGAGGCCGCGCCCGATCCGGCCGGGGTCGCCGAAGGGGACGGCGGCGGACTGCCGACGGTCCGGCGCGACGACGCCTTCGAGGCGCTGCGGGCCCGCTCCGACGCCCATCTGGCCGCCACCGGTTCCCGGCCGCGGGCCTTCCTGGCCGCGCTGGGCCCGGCCGCGGCGCACACCGCCCGCGCGAGCTTCGCCGCCAACCTCTTCCAGGCGGGCGGCATCGAGACCGTCCAGGACCCGGTGACGGTCGACGCGGCGTCGGTCGCCGAGGCGTTCGCGCGCAGCGGCGCCACCGTGGCCTGTCTGTGCTCCAGCGACAAGCTCTACGCCGAGCAGGCCGTGGACACGGCGGCCGCCCTGGTCTCGGCCGGCGCACTGCGGGTGTTCCTCGCGGGCCGCCCTGGCGAGCAGCGTGAAACGTATCTTCGGGCCGGAGTCGACGAGTTCGTCTTCGCGGGCGGCGACGCGGTCGCCGTCCTCGCCTCCGTCCTCGACCGCATGGGAGTGGCGTGATGCAGGGCAGCACGGGGCAGCCGGGACCGATCCCGGACTTCGCGGACATCGGCCTGGAGCCGGACGGCCCGGCGGATGCCGCCCCCGGTGGCGGCATCACCGGTGACCAGTGGCGGGCGGCCGTGCGGGAAAGCACGGGCAAGGACGACGAGGACCTGCTCTGGCAGACCCCGGAGGGCATCGCCGTCAAGCCGCTCTACACCTCCGACGACCTGGCCGGGCTCGACTTCCTGGAGACCTATCCGGGGATCGCGCCGTATCTGCGCGGACCGTACCCGACCATGTACGTCAACCAGCCGTGGACGATCCGGCAGTACGCCGGCTTCTCCACCGCCGAGGAGTCCAACGCCTTCTACCGGCGCAACCTCGCGGCCGGGCAGAAGGGGCTGTCGATCGCCTTCGACCTGCCCACCCACCGCGGCTACGACAGCGACCATCCGCGGGTCACGGGCGATGTCGGCATGGCGGGCGTGGCCATCGACTCCATCTACGACATGCGGCAGTTGTTCGACGGGATCCCGCTGGACCGGATGAGCGTGTCGATGACGATGAACGGCGCGGTGCTGCCGGTCCTCGCCCTCTACATCGTCGCGGCCGAGGAACAGGGTGTGCCCCCGGAGAAGCTCGCGGGGACCATCCAGAACGACATCCTCAAGGAGTTCATGGTCCGCAACACCTACATCTACCCGCCGCAGCCGTCGATGCGGGTGATCTCCGACATCTTCGCGTACACCTCGCAGAAGATGCCGCGCTACAACTCCATCTCCATCTCCGGCTACCACATCCAGGAGGCCGGGGCCACGGCCGACCTGGAGCTGGCCTACACACTGGCCGACGGTGTCGAGTACCTGCGCGCCGGGCTGGCGGTCGGTCTTGACGTGGACGCGTTCGCACCGCGGCTGTCGTTCTTCTGGGCCATCGGCATGAACTTCTTCATGGAGATCGCCAAGCTGCGCGCGGCCCGGCTGCTGTGGGCCAAGCTCGTCAAGGGCTTCGATCCCAAGAACCCCAAGTCGCTGTCGCTGCGCACCCATTCCCAGACCTCGGGCTGGTCGCTGACCGCGCAGGACGTGTTCAACAACGTGCCGCGCACGTGTGTGGAGGCCATGGCCGCCACCCAGGGCCACACCCAGTCGCTGCACACCAACGCGCTGGACGAGGCGCTGGCGCTGCCCACCGACTTCTCCGCGCGCATCGCCCGCAACACCCAGCTGTTCCTGCAGCAGGAGTCGGGCACCTGCCGGGTCATCGACCCGTGGGGCGGCAGCGCGTACGTCGAGAAGCTCACCCACGATCTCGCCCGGCGCGCCTGGCAGCACATCGAAGAGGTCGAGGCCGCGGGCGGCATGGCGAAGGCCATCGACGCGGGCATTCCGAAGCTGCGCGTCGAGGAGGCCGCTGCCCGTACCCAGGCCCGTATCGACTCCGGGCGGCAGGCGCTGATCGGCGTCAACAAGTACCGCGTCGGCACGGACGAGAAGATCGACGTCCTCAAGGTCGACAACTCCTCGGTCCGCACCCAGCAGATCGAGAAGCTGCGGCGGCTGCGCGCGGAGCGCGACGAGGGCGCCTGCCAGGACGCGCTGCGCGCGCTGACCGCGGCCGCCCGGGACGGCAACCGGCCCGGCGGCGGCCTGGAGGGCAACCTGCTCGCGCTCGCGGTGAACGCGGCGCGCGCCAAGGCGACCGTCGGAGAGATCTCGAACGCATTGGAGGAGGTGTACGGGCGGCACGTCGGCCAGATCCGTACCATCACCGGTGTGTACCGGGACGAGGCAGGAACGTCACCCGGCGTGGAGCGCACCCGCAAGCTGGCGGACGCGTTCGCCGAGGCCGAGGGCCGCCGCCCGCGCATCCTGGTCGCCAAGATGGGCCAGGACGGCCATGACCGCGGCCAGAAGGTGATCGCCACCGCCTTCGCCGACCTCGGATTCGACGTCGACGTCGGCGCGCTGTTCCAGACGCCGGCCGAAGTGGCCCGGCAGGCGGTCGAGGCGGACGTCCACATCGTCGGTGTCTCCTCGCTCGCGGCCGGCCATCTGACGCTGGTGCCGGCGCTGCGCGAGCAGCTCGCCGAGGCCGGCCGGGAGGACATCACGATCGTCGTCGGCGGCGTCATCCCGCCGCAGGACATCGAGACCCTCCACCAGGCGGGCGCGGCGGCGGTGTTCCCGCCCGGCACGGTGATCCCGGACGCGGCGTACGACCTGCTGAACACCCTCGCCGCCGCTCTCGGCCACGAGTTGTGAGCCGATGGCACCCACGATCGACATCGACGGCTACATCAAGGGCGTCCTCGACGGGTCGCGGCCGCACATCGCCCGTGCGATCACCCTCGTCGAGTCCACCCGCCCCGCCCACCGCGAGCTGGCCCAGCGGCTGCTGACCGAGCTGCTCCCGCACTCGGGAACGGCGCGCCGGGTCGGCATCAGCGGGGTGCCCGGCGTGGGCAAGTCCACGTTCATCGACGCGCTCGGCACCCTGCTCACCGGCCTCGGCCACCGGGTCGCGGTCCTCGCCGTCGACCCGTCCTCGACCAGGACCGGTGGCTCCATCCTGGGCGACAAGACCCGGATGGAGCGGCTGGCGGTGGACCCGGCGGCCTTCGTGCGGCCCTCCCCCACCTCCGGCACGCTGGGCGGCGTGACCAGGGCCACCCGTGAGTCGATCATCGTCATGGAGGCGGCGGGCTACGACGTGGTGCTCGTCGAGACCGTCGGGGTCGGCCAGTCCGAGACCGCCGTGGCCAACATGGTCGACTCCTTCCTGCTGCTCACCCTTGCCCGCACCGGCGACCAGCTGCAGGGCATCAAGAAGGGTGTCCTGGAACTCGCCGACATCGTCGCCGTCAACAAGGCCGACGGTCCGCACGAGCGCGAGGCGGCCTCCGCCGCCCGGGAACTGGCCGGCGCACTGCGGCTGCTGCAGCCGCTGGACGCGGGCTGGACGCCGCCCGTGCTCACCTGCAGCGCGCGGGAGAACAGCGGACTCGACGCGGTCTGGGAGCGCCTCGAACAGCACCGGCGCGTGCTGCGTACCGATGGCCGGCTGGAGGCCAAGCGGCGGGACCAGCAGATCGAATGGACCTGGTCCATGGTCCGCGACCAGCTCCTCGCCCGGGTGCGCGAGCACCCCGACGTCCGTGGTCTCGCGCCCGTGGTGGAACGGCAGGTCCGCGAAGGCACCCTCACCGCGACGCTCGCCGCCGAACGCCTGCTCGCCGCCTTCCAGCCGCCGGACGCCGGCTGACCGCTCCGGCGGGTGTCAGGCGCAGCCGGCGGTCCGGGACAGCTCGTCCTCGTCCACGTACAGCAGCGGCCGGTTGTTCCTGGCCAGCCACTGCCGGTACGTGGTCGCCGCGGCGGCCGCCTCCCGGTAGGCCGCCACCAGATCGGCGTAGAGCGCTTCGACCTCGGCGGTTCCCACCCCACCGGCGGCACCTTCGGGCAACGCCCGGGACGCCATGAAGAGTTCGACCGCTATCGGGTCGCCGCGCAGCGGCCGGATGGCCATGCCGTGCCGGGGCTGCGAAGTCGGCTGGCAGGGGGCGACCGCCTCACCGGCGGCGACCATGTCGGCGGCGGTCAGATAGTCCCCGTACGCCACTCGCGGCGTGAACCCCGATGCGCGCAGGGCCCGTTGTACACCGTCCCACTCACCGTCCACGCTCGGGTCGACCATCCAGCGGTCGCCGGCGACGTCGGACAGCGAGACCACGCTCTGGCGCGCCGCCGGATGGTGCGCGTGCAGGGCGATGAACTGCGGTTCCCGCGCGACGAGGACCCGCCGTTCGAGACCGTCCGGGATCCGTAGCGGCGCACCCTCGACCTCGTGGACGAAGGCGACGTCGAGCTGGTTCAGGGCGACCATCTGCAGCAGGGCGTTGGCCGACACGTCCACCCGGATCGTGGTGTCCGAGTCCGGCAGCCGGGCGTGCACCCTGCTCACCCATCCGGCCATGGCGCGGCTCGCCGTGCCGCCGATCCGCAGATGCGGTCCCGCGGCCCTGACCACCGCCGCCTGTGTCTCGGCCACCAGCGTGTTCATCTCGGCGACGAGCGGCCGCGCCCGGCACAGGACCGTGCGCCCCAGCGGCGTCGGGCGGCTGCCCGTGCGCTCCCGGGAGAACAGCTGTCCGCCGAGGGCGCTCTCGATCCGTCGGAGCTGTGTCGTCAAGGACGGCTGGGTCATCCCCAGCTGCCGCGCCGCCTTGCGCACACTGCCGGTATCGGCGATGGCGCACAGTGCGCGAAGGTGCCTCACCTCGAGCTCCATGAGCGGAGGATATGGCGGGATCCGCACGTCGCACCAGGGTCCCGAACCGCAGCAATACCCGTCTTTCGCGTACGAGTTGGCCACCCGGTACCGGGGATGTTCCCGGCCTATCGGCCCCTGACATCATCCCCGGCGGCGCGCTTCTCCCGCACACTCACCGGCAACAGCAGTTCATCCCCCAGCCCCGGTCGCCGTTCCCCCCAATGCAGCTGTACCCGACAGCGACCGACGGCTTCTCGGAGGAGAAGGAGACCCCCCATGCGATACCCCAAGGTGCTGCTCGCGGCAGCGCTGGGCATCGGCCTCGCTGCGAGTCTGGGCACTGTGCCCGCCATCGCCGCCGCCCCCCAGGCGGACCAGTCCGCGGCCCAGGCCTCGGCGTCCTACGCCACCTACGCCGGTTCGAACGAGAACGCGGCCGCCAACAAGGCGTTCTTCGACGCCGTCCAGCGGTCCGTCGCGGCCAAGCGCGCGGCCAACCCCGGCCTGCAGACCGTCACCCTCATCTACAGCACCGGCAACGCGCCGTCGTTCAGGTCCCAGATATCGCGCAGCGCGCAGATCTGGAACTCCGCGGAGAAGAACGTGAAGCTCCAGGAAGGCAGCAACGCGGACTTCGCGTACTACGAGGGCAACTCCAGCCAGGGCTCGTACGCCAGCACCGACGGCCACGGGAACGGCTACATCTTCCTGGACTACCGGCAGAACCAGCAGTACGACTCGATCCGTGTCGTCGCCCATGAGACCGGGCACGTGCTCGGCCTCCCGGACCACTACTCGGGTCCGTGCAGCGAGCTGATGTCGGGCGGCGGCCCCGGCACCTCCTGCCGTAACGAGGTTCCGAACGCGACCGAACGCGCCCGTGTGGACCGGCTCTGGGTCAACGGCCTGGCGGCCGGGACCGTGGCGCGCCGCTAGGGCATGTCCCTGGTCCGTTCCGCCTGATGGCCCGAGGTCCCCGCACCGCACGGTGCGGGGACCTTCCGGCGCCCGGCGCCCTGGGTCACGGACCGGCCGGGCGACGGTGCACCCAGGCGAGGACGACGACGGAGGCGACAGCGGCGAAGGCGCACCAGGTGGAGATGAACTCCAGCCGCCACACCACCGCGCGCATCAACGCACCGGCCGCGACGAGCCCGCCGAGCAGCCGCAGCAACCGGTCGCCACTGAGAAGCAGCGAACCGATGGTGGCGACGAGATAGCCCGCGATGATCAGCGACGACTGCGGCAGGTCGAGACCGTAGCCGACGGTGTGGCCGCGGACGTCGGCGGTCACGGTCCGGGTGGTGAGGACTACGCGAGCGTCACGGCGGTGACGAGCCCGACGAGGGCCGGGATCATCAGCAGCCGCCGTGCGCTCCTGGGCGCGGCGAGCAGCACCCCGAACGGCACCCACACCGGCAGCAGCGGCAGGGCGATGACGGCCCAGGCCGTGGTGGCCGGCCCCGCGCCGCCGTCGGAGCGCCAGACGACGGACTCGATGATCTGATGGGCTCCGAGGATCAGCGGCAGCGCCGCGATCGGCAGATCGCGGGCCCGCCGCACCCGCGCCACGCAGGCCACCCCGATCGCGGCGATACCGGTACCCACCACGAGGTCGGCTGTCGCGCTCCAGCACATGAGGTCACCCGGGGATCGGAGGGGACGGCGGATCCAGGTACAACGATCTCCACCGTACGACCCCCGCGCCGCCGCAACGGTCAGGCGGCGCCCAGCCGGTTGATGTCCTTGCTGTACAGAATGTGTTCGCCGGCGCCCTTGAGGGCGACCACGGCGAGCATGGCCCGTCCCAGGTGCTCGGTCGTCGTGGTGTGTCCTGGTGCCAGCCTGCGCAGCACCGGGTAGAGCCAGGACGTCAGGGAGTACGCCACCCGGTACCAGCGGGTCCTGGACTTCTCCCCGTTCAGGGGCTGGATCCAGGCGGGACAGAACATGTACGCGTGGAAGTCCAGGGCGAGCAGTTCGTTCTCGGTCCTGCCCTTCACCCGGGCCCACGCCGAGCGGCCCCGCTCGGTGCTGTCGGTGCCCTCTCCCGAGACGTAGGTGAAGGTCAGGGACGGGTTGCGCGCGGCGAGCGGGGTCGCGGCCGCGAGGGTGCAGTCATGCGTGATCCGCACGTACTCCTCCTGGCTCCGCCCGCCCGACGAGACACCCAGGCAGAAGAAGCACGCGTCGAGGCCGGCGAACTCGTCCTCGATCGCGGAGAAGTCGGTGAAGTCCCGGTGGATCACCTCACGGACCTTCGGGTGGCTCCGGCCGAGCGGCGCACGGCCCACCACCAGGACGCTCTCGACCCGGTCGTCCAGCACGCACTCGCGCAGGACCCCCTGGCCGACCATGCCGGACGCACCGAAGATGACTACGTTCACGTGCGTGTCCTCGCGATGTCGGCATGCGGATGGGCAGGGCCGTGGGTCGGCTCGGGCAGGGTACCCCGAAGCCGGTTCCCATCGGCGGACGGCGGCGCTGTAGTCCTTTCCCCCGTCAGCCCGCTACCGCGACCGCCAGGGCCGCTTGGCATTCGGCGAGTTGGCATTCGATGGCGTCGCGGTCGGCGCCGGGCAGGTCGAGCGCGTGCCGGTAGTCCGCGATGGCGGCCCGCCAGCTGCCGGCCGCCTGGTGGGCGAAGCCGCGGTTGTACAGGAGATCGGCGTCGTCCCCGGTCACCGCCAGGGCGCGGGTCAGGTCGTCGACGGCCGCGGCGTGGTCGCCGGCCTCGTAGTGCAGGACGGCACGGTTGGCCAGGGCCGCCGAACGCAGCGGGTCGGCGGCGAGTGCCTCGTCGAAGGCGCGCAGGGCTTCGTCCGCGTCGTCCTGTTCCATGGCGATCAGGCCCCGCGTGCACAGCAGGTCCGGTTCACCCGGGTGGAGTTCGAGGCCCTGCGCGAGCTGGACGGAGGCGAGTTCCGTGTCGCCCTCGTCGATGAGCAGGGAGACGAGGTTGACCCGGGCGGCGAGATAGTCGGGTTCGAGCTCCAGGACGTAGCGCAGGTCGCCGATCGCGCCGTCGGTGTCACCGGCGGCCGCGCGGGCGTCGGCCCGGTTGTAGTACAGCTCGTGGATGGGCGGGGTGAGGGTGGCGGCCTGGTCGTAGTCGGCGAGCGCCGCTTCCAGGTCGCCCCGCTTGTACTGCAGTGCGGCGCGGTCGCAGTAGTACTCGGGGTAGTACGGGTCGAGCGCGAGGACGCCGTTGAAGTCCTCCAGCGCCTCGTCCAGCCGGCCGAGGGCCACGTTGACCTGGGCCCGGTTGTGCAGCAGCACGGAGCGGTGCAGCGACTGCCTGCCCGGCTCCAGCTCGCGGTCCAGCCGGGCCAGCCCCTCGGTGACCAGCCGCAGGGCGGTCTCGGGGTTGCCCCGGCGCAGTTCGACCAGGGCCAGTCCGTTCTCGTGGAAGACGGTGTGGAAAGCGCGGTCGGCGGGATCCGGCAGCTGCTTGGCGATGGCGATGGAGTTGTTGACGTACTGCTTCGCCAGGTCCGAGTCCTGACGCTCGGCGGGGTGGATCCGCGTGTACAACATGGACAGGGCGTAACTGGAGACCATGTGCACCACCGGGTCGGTGTACCGGCCGCGCAGCTCTCGGTAGATCACCTCGGCTTCCTCCGTACGCCCCAGCGCGCCCAGCGCCTGGGCCGTCTTGCCGCCGGCCACGCAGTACAGCCGCTCCTGTGCCACCGGGTCGAAGCTGTCGCGTCCTTGGCCGCCGAGTTCGATGGCCGCGTCGTAGTAGCCCATCCGGAGGCAGTAGTCGGCGGCGGTCAGCAGGTCGCGGCACTCGTCATCGGTCCGTCCGCCCGCGTGCGCGCGGTGGTAGGGGATGGCGCCGAGCCGCAGGCTCCAGTCGTCCTCCTCCTCGAGTTCGACGGCGCGGACACGGTGCAGTCCGGAGCGCAGCCGCGGATCGGCGTTCCGGTAGGCGGCCACCTCCGCCGGGATGTCGCTGGTGCCGTCGGAGATGATGTACGCCTGGAGGAGTTCGTTCTGCACGCGGGTGTCGGGCGCCGCGGGTGCGGCCGGCAGCTCGGTACGCCGCGCCTGGCGGTCCAGGGCCTGCGCCAGCCCGTCGGGGAGGTCCGGGGAGGCGCTGGTGCCGACCGCGATCGTGAGGACCTCGGTCCGGGCACGGCGCAGCAGGACCGTGATCAGTTCCTGGTCGGTCGGGTCGGCGGCGTGCAGGTTGTCGAACAGGACCAGTTGCGGCCGGCCCGCCGTCGTACCGGCCTCCTGGGCCCACGCGTTGAGGAACTCGGTGAGTCCATGGGCGATCCTGCGGGTGCGCAGGGGTGAGTAGTACCGGGTCCGCTCGGTCGGCGACGCGAGGGACGTCAGTGTCTGCGGTGGCGCGTCGACGAGGTCCTTGAGTTCGGGCGCGACCGAGAGGATCTCGATGGCATGCCGGGCGACCAGCGCGGGCCTGGTCTTGAGCACCTCGGGCACGATGGCGCGCAGCAGGCTGCCTGCCGCGGTGTACGGTCCGCGCAGCCGCCGGTGGCAGTCGACGGTGGTCAGGTGCCCGGCGGCGGCGAGTGCTTCGGCGGTCGCGGCCCGCACCCTGCGGTCGGGTCCGCTGAGCCAGCTGTGGCGGGGCGTCTGGCGGTTGCTGCTCATGTGGTGCGTTCCTCTCTGCGGGCGCTCTTCCTGGCCGGCAGGAGGAACGGCAAGACGAATTGCGCGAGGATCACGGTGACGGAGCCGATGGAGTCCCAGAAGGCGAGGCCGGTGCCGCCGTCGCCGGTCAGCCCGGCGGCCACCCGGGTCACGAACTCCACCAGCGCCGGGATGATGGCGAGGGCCGCCCAGCCGAAGAGGAGGATGACGCCGCCGATCATCGCGGGGGCGTACCAGCGCGCCACCGCGGCGTCGCGCGGTGACCAGGGCCCGGCGTCGGCCGGCCTGGGGCGGACTCCGGGCACCCACCGCCATTGCCTGCGCAGCCGGGCGGTCGCCGCTTCGTGCAGGTCCGTGCAGCCCAGCACCGTCGTCACCATGTAGTAGAGGTCGGTGCGCAGGAAGAAGAAGAACTGCCAGGCGATCCTGAACAGGGTGGGGAAGGCGAACGCCAGGGCGACACGGCCCGGCCAGGACAGCCCGCCGTTGGCCGCGTCGGCTGCGGCGCCCACCGTCAGGGCCGAGAAGAGCAGGACGTCGGCGAGGACCCCGGCGGTGAAGGGCAGATAGCGGCGCCGGCTCGGTACGCCGAGCAGGCCGTCGAGATGGGTCTCCAGGACGAGGAAGTACATCCGCCGGCCCACGGTCATCCGGGATCCGACCCCGAGCCGGCGGGCGGCCAGGACATGGAACAGCTCGTGCCACAGCAGACCCGGTATCTGGCCCAGCAGCAGCACGAGTTGGGTGAGGAGCAGGGAGTCCGCCAGGAAGATCGCGTGGGGGTGCGGGCGCGCCTGCGGTTCGCGGACCATCGCGACGACGCCGGCGGCGGTCAGCACGGCGAAGACGATCCAGGCCGGGGGCGAGAACAGCCATCGGCCCAGCCGCTGGTGGCGCACCGTGCCCAGGCGTGCGGTGTCCTCGCCCTCCGAGCGGACGAAGCCGCAGTCGTCGAGGGTGCTGAGGAAGTCCGTGATGTCGACCGGTTCGCCGTAGGTCTCCTGGTACCAGCGGGCGGCGGCGGTGGTCTCCATGCCGTCCATGAGGCGTCGCAGCAGTTCGGCGCCGTCCGCCGGGAACGTCACGTAGGACTCGATGTCCGGGCGCCCCACAGTGACCTCGTCGCGTTCGGTCACGAAGGTGAGCTCATGGAATTCCGGGTACGGTGCTGTCATCACGCGTCTCCTGCAACGGCCTGAGCCCGCGCGCGGGAGGGCTTCCCGCACACGGGCCAACAGCGGAACTCAGATCAGCACCAGGGCCAGGTCCCGTACTGGGACGAAGCCGAGGTCAGCTTGACCGGGCCGTTCTTGCGGACAGTGATCTTCTTCATGACATCACCTCCTCAGGCGGAAGGTGATGACCGTGCTCGGCAACACTGCAGAAACACTCAGGTCCTGCGGGACCCCCAGCTCAGCACGGTGTACGCGGCCGATTACGGCCCGTCATCCGGACGTCGTCCGTCAGTCGAGCGGCAGGACATAGCAGACGAAGCCGTGGTAACGCGTCACCCTGTCGTACAGCGCCCGGGCCTGCGCGTTGTCCTGCCGGGTGTGCCAGTACAGCCGCGGCACAGCACGTTCCCGCGCCGCCTCGGCCACCTGCTCGATGAGTGCCCGCCCCGCCCCGAGGCCCCGCGCCGCCTCGTCGACGAACAGGTCCTGCAGATAACAGGCGCCGGCCGACCAGACGTTGGCGTGGAACAGGTAGTGGGCGATGCCCACGACCTCGCCGTCCAGACGCGCGGCGATCCCGTACAGCTCCCCGCCGTTGATCAGTCGCTGCCATGTCTCCTCGTACCCCGCGTCGGGCACGGTCGTCCCGTAGAACGCCATGTAACCGCGCGCCAGTACTTCCCACTTCACGCGGTCCCAGGGACGCAGGGGACTGATTTCCAACATGGCGCCATCCTGGCACGGGCGGGTGGCCCGGGACCTCGGGCCCGGGTCACCGTGCACGCGGCCGCCGACGCCGTCGTCGAGCGCATCAATCCGGCGGTGGGTGTGGTGGAGGCGGTCGAGGCGGGCACCTGCGCCCTGGACACCGGTGCCGACACGGTGGAGACGCTGGGCGTGTACCTGGGCATGCTGGGCTACGACTTCGACGTGACCGGCCCGCCGGAGCTCCTGGCCCATCTGCGCGAACTGGCCGTCCGCTACGCCCGGTCCGCCCCGGCGGAGTGAGCGGTCGGAGCCTCAGGAGCCCAGGGCCTCGCGGCCGTGCGGGGTGGTCCAGCCGGACAGGTCCGGGCCCTTGGGCACGATGCGGGACGGGTTCAGCTGCTCGTGGGTGGCGTAGTAGTGCCGCTTGATCTGGTCGAAGTCGACGGTGTCGCCGAAGCCGGGGGTCTGGAAGAGGTCGCGGGCGTAGGCCCACAGCACCGGGTTCTCGGTGAGTTTGTTCCGGTTGCACTTGAAGTGGTTGTGGTACACCGCGTCGAAGCGCACCAGCGTGGTGAAGAACCGCACGTCCGCCTCGGTGATGCGGTCGCCGACCAGGTACCGCTGTCCCGCCAGCCGCTCGGTGAGCACGTCCAGCCGGCTGAACAGGGCGTCGTAGGCTTGCTCGTACGCCTCCTGCGAGGAGGCGAAACCGCAGCGGTACACACCGTTGTTGACATCACGGAACAGGTCGGCGGCGACCTCGTCGATCTCGGGACGGAGGTGCGGCGGATAGAGGTCGGGCGCTCCCGGCCGGTGGTACGCGGTCCATTCGGTCTCGAGGTCGAGGGTGATCCGCGGGTAGTCGTTGCTGACGACCGTCCCGGTCTCCGTGTCGACGAGGGACGGGACGGTGACGCGGCCCTCGAAGGCCGGATCCGTCCGCAGGTACGCCTCGGACAGGAAGCCGATCCCGAGCACCGGATCGCGGTCGCCCTCGTCCAGGGTGAAGCGCCACCCCCGCTCGTCACGGATCGGATCGACCACGCCCAGGCTGATCGCGTCCTCCAGGCCGAGCAGCCGCCGCACGATGATCGCGCGGTGCGCCCATGGGCAGGCGAGCGAGACGATCAGCCGGTAGCGGCCCGCCTCCGGCACCCGCCCGCCGGTGCCGTCGGCGGTGATCCGATCGGTGAAGCGGTTCGCCTGCCGGGTGAACTCGCCCTTGGTGCCCGTCTCCCGCGCGAACTGTGCAGCCATGTCTCCGACCCTACCCAGTGCACCGCGAGGCTGCCACGCCTCAGCCCGCGGCGCGGAACGCCCGGCCCGCCTCGGTCGCGACGGCTCCGCTGCGGAAGAGGCCGCTGCTGGGGGCGGTGTCCGAGGCCGGGAGGCCGAACCAGGCGTAACGCTGCACATAGGGCAGTGCCGCCAGCATGGCGGTGGAGGCGGTGACGAAGGAGGCCTGCTGCTGCGGGGTGGGGAACCTGGTGCCGTGCGAGAAGTCGATCAGGGCGTACTCGGTGAGCCAGATCGGCTTGTGGTACCGGTCGTGGACGGCCTGCAGATACGACTTCAGCCGGCTGACGGCGGCGGGGGTGGAGAAGTCCCCGCCGTACCAGTGCAGCGCGATGAAGTCGACGCGGTAGCCCCGGGCGGCGGCCCCGGACATGAAGCGGTCGAGCCAGCCACCGGCGGTGTCACCGCCGTAGGCCACGGCCGGGCTGCCGACCGTCCGGCCGGCCGCGCTGAGCCGGGGCCACAGGGACAGCGCCTGCTCCACCGTCATGTTGGACTGCGCTGCCATGTCGGGTTCGTTGAAGCCCAGCAGGTAGGGGCTCTCGGCGCGGGCCTGCGCCAGGGCGGCGTCGGTGACGGACGCGGCGCCCCAGATCATCGGGACGAAGCCGGCGGTGCCGGACCCCGCGACCCCCTGATGCCGGGTGGACCAGGTGTAGTACCAGCTCGCGCCGGACTGCGTCAGCGCCTGGTCCACCCCCGGAAACGTCCAGACGCCCACGCCCTTCTTCGCCGAGCGCGCGACGGGGACGGTGGCCGCCGGGACCGGGTGCCGGGACGGGGTCACGGTCGGGGTGGGTGTGGGTGTACGGGAGGGGGTGGGCGTCGTGGACGGTATGCCGGACGGTGCCGCGGCCTGCGGGGTGACGGCTGCGGACGTGGACACCGTCGGCGCGGGCGCGGCGTCGGCGGCGAGCGGGCCCGGAGGGGCCGCGGTCAGATGAGTGGCGACCAGGACGCCCGCGACGATGACCGCCGCGGCCGCGAGCGCCGCCGCGCCGGCGACGGGAGGGCGCCGGAACACCGACCTCGCGCCGCGCGGCGGCCGGGAGTGCGCGGCCCGCGCCCTTCCGGGCGCACCGCTCAGGCCGGACGGATGCGGAACGGCGGTGTGCGGCACGGCCGCGTGCGGGACGGCCGTGTGCGGGACGGCCGTGTGCGGGACGGCCGTGTGCGGCGCCGCCGCCGGGAGCACCTGCGCGACCAGGCCGGCCGGTGGCACCAGCAGCGGCAGCCCGCCGAGCAGCCGGTTCATCGGCAGCAGTTCGCCGATCTGTCCGCCGCAGGCGGCGCAGCCGCGTACGTGCCGGGCCAGCCGCTTGCGCCACAGCGGGCTCGGCGTTCCGTCCCAGTCACGGGTGAGGGCGGCCAGTTCCGTGCAGCTGCCCGGATGCCCGACGTGGTGGAGCGCGCGCACCACCGAGCGGGCGGTCTCCATCTGTTCCTTCATCCGCTGGACGCGTACCGCGGCATGGCGCCCCGACAGGCCGAGGGCGAGGGTCAGTTCGGCCCGGTCGAGTTCACCTGTCTGTTCCAGCCACCACAGGGCGAGCAGTTCCTGGTCGTCGCCGTCGAGCCAGCGGGTGGCCTCGGCCACCTCCCGGCGCTGGTCGGTGAGGCGCAGCCGCAGGATCGTGAGCGCGGCGAAGTCGGAGCCGGGATCGGGCAGTTGCTCAGCGGCCTCCAGATCGGCCCGGCGATGGCGCGCGGCACGGTGCTGCTGCTCCAGGTCACGCACCTGATGGACGGCGATGGCGACCATCCAGGAGCGGAAGGACCGCGGATCCCGCAGATCGGGCAGCCCGCGCACGATCCGCAGCAGCGTTTCCTGGACCACGTCGTCGACGTCGCTGTGTCCGTTCAGCGCCCGTCCGACGATGTTGTAGACGAGCGGGACGCAGTCGGCGAGCAGCTCGTCCAGCGCCCGCCGGTCGCCGCCCCGGGCCGCGATCACCGTGCCGGTGTCCGGTCCGCCGCTCCGCTCGGTTCCTCGCATCGCGCTGTGCTCCCTGTCGTTCGCCCGTTGCCCCGCCCCCGCGCGCCGTCCGCCGGGATCGGCACTTGTCCGCCGTTCAGGAGACTCCCGCACGGCGACGGGACAACAGAAAACGCCGGGGTTCCCGAACCGGGGGCGCTGCCGCCCCAGTGTGCGGCAGGGAGCACCGGCGGTCACGCCCTGGGTCGGTCGCCCGGCATGTAGTGCTGCGGCAGGTGCCGTTCATCGGCCGGCGGGAGGTTGCGGAGCGGAGTGTGCACGGTGGGTGCGCCCAGCGGCAGCCGGCCGCTCTCCCGCCGCCAGCCGGCCCGCGCCCGGGGGTGGAAGCGGCGCTCGTGCGGCACAAGCCGCATGCCCCGGTTCACGAGATGTCCGAGGGCACGGAGTCTGCGCTCGTCGCGCGGCGTCCAGTCGTAGCCGAGCCGCTCCCGTACGGCCTGCGGATACATGCCGACCGTCATCCAGAGGGTCAGCCGGGCGAGGGGTATCCGGGCCACGTCCCACACCGGAACCGGCAGCAGACGCAGGGCGGGTGGTCTGGTGACCGCGCCCAGGTCGAGGACCTGCCGGGTGGGCTCGTTGTCCTCCAGCACCTCGGCGCACATGTGGCTCCAGTACGCCTGGAAGTCCTCCCAGGTCGCGGGAACGGGCTTCATGCTCACCCCGTACAGCGCGTACCAGCGCACATGTTCGTCGAAGAGCTGCCGTCGCTGCGCCTCGGTGAGCCCGCCGCCGAAGTACTCCGCGACATGCATGGTCAGGACGAAGAACGTCGCGTGCGCCCAGTAGAACGTGCCGGGGTTGAGTGCGTGGTACGGGCGGCCGGAGCGGTCCACGCCCTTGATCGTGTCGTGGTAGCCGCGGACGGTCCGCGCGGTCTCGGCGGCGCGCGGGCCGTCGTAGACGACGCCGCCGATCGGATAGAGCGAGCGGTACAGCCGCTCCCAGCGCTCCTCGAAGAAGCGCGAGTGCTCGGCGACTCCGGCGCCGAGTTCGGGGTGCATGTTCTGCATCGAGCCTGCCCAAGGGGCGAGCAGCAGGGAGCGCCAGTCTCCGAAGTACTTCCAGGTGAGTGATTCCGGTCCGAGCGGTAAGACGTCCGACACGGTGCACCTCCAACTGATGACGGGTGTCATCAGAATAGGATGCCCAGATTAGAATGTGCGGACGGGTGTCGTCAACACAGCTACGAGGAGACCCTGTTGAGCGATCGCACCTGGGGCGGCAGCACGCTGGCCGCCCGCCGTGAGACGCGCCGCGAGACGCTGCTCGCGACCGCCCTGAGCCTCGCCGGCGAGGACGGCAGCGCGGCCGTGACCGTCCGTTCCGTCTGCCGCCGCGCGAAGTTGACCGACCGCTACTTCTACGAGAGCTTCGCCGACCGCGACGCGCTGCTGCTCGCCGCCTTCGAGCGCGTCGCCACCGAGGCCCGCGCCACGCTCGCGGACGCCGTCGCCCGCACCTCGCCGGAACCGGAGGCCCGTGCCCGCGCCGCCGTCGAGGCGTTCGTCGCGCTCGTCCTGGACCACCCGCACAAGGGGCGGCTGCTCCTCCTCGAACCGTTCGCCGATCCCGTCCTGGGCGAGCACAGCCACCGATGGATGCCGTCCTTCACCGACCTCATCGACGGCCAGCTCGCGGACGGCACGGACGACTCCGGCCGCCGGATGACCGCCTACGCCCTGGTCGGCGGCCTGGCCAACCTGTTCGCCGGCCACCTCCGCGGCACTCTGGACGTCTCGCGCGAACGCCTCGTCGACCACAGCGTCCAACTGGTCCTCGCCGCCCACGCGGCGACCACCCGGCCGGACCGCACCGGCGCGCGATCCGCCAAGCTCTGACGGCGGTCCGCTATCCCGTCGTGCAGGCGACGGACAGCCGGCCCGCCGCGTCCGCGAGGGGCTTCACATCCGGGCCCTTACCGTCCTTGGCACGCTCCCTCGCGCTGCCGAGCGCGGCGGACAGATCGTCGAAGGCCTTGCGGACCTCCACATGGACGCTGTTGCCCCCGACCTCCTGGAGGTCCTTCTCCAGCTTGGACAGGGACGCGGAGGTGTCCTGGCGGCGGCTCTGCTCCGACACTTGGCCGATATTGGTGGCCGTCGACTGCAGGTCCTGCACATCCCCGGCGATCCGGGCGGCGATCTTGGCGCAGTCGAGCGCCTTGTCCATGCCGCCGCAGGCTGCCACCACGGGGACGGCCAGGAGCAGGGCGAGTACGGCGGCCCATGGGCGCGTCAACCTCTGGGGCATGTGCGGGACTCCTCACCGAGGGGCACGGCGGACTGCCCCCACCACTCTTGCACCGCTCACCTCGAACGGTACTCAAGTGCGCTGCCCCGACCGGCCGGAACGGGACACCGGACCGGTGCCCCTCCAGCGGCCGGGGCACCGGCTCAGGCAACCACCTCGGCGAGGAGCTCGTCCTCGGAACTGCCGCGCTTCCAGTAGCCGGTGAAGGTGATCGCCCGCCGGTCGAACCCGCGCTCGGAGACGAGATGGCGGCGCAGCGCCTTGACCGTCCCCGACTCCCCCGCGATCCAGGCGTACCGCGTGCTCCCGGGCAGTTCCGCCGCGCGCACCGCCTCCAGGACCGGAGGCGCGGCGTCGCCGATGAGCCAGGTCACCACGGTGTCGGCCCGGCTGGGCAGTTCGCGGCGGTCGTCCGCGTGCGGGATCTCGATCCAGACCTTCGCGGGCAGGTCGGGCGGCAGCCAGGCCAGGATGCCGGCGACGGCCGGCAGGGCGGTGGCGTCGGCCGTGAGCAGGACCGCGTCGGTACCGGGCGGCGGCCGGAAGTCGATGCCCCCGTTGTCCTCCTCGACCGCGCCGAGGATGGTGACCCGGTCGCCGGGGCGGGCGGCCTGCGCCCAGCGGGAGGCAGGACCGATGTCGCCGTGCAGCGCGAAGTCGACGTCCAGTTCGGCGGGCCGGCCGTCCGGCTCCCCCGCGTCGCGCAGTTCGGCGACGGTGTAGGTGCGCATGAGGCCGCGGACCTCGGGGTCGAGGGCACGCCAGGCCGTGAACCAGTCGGGGTCGGACGGGTCGGGCATGACCGGGGCGTCCTGGCCGCGCTGCGGCAGGAACAGCTTGAACCGCTGGTCCCGGCCGCCGGAGGCGAGCAGGGCCAGGTCGGTGCCGCCGAAGGTGACCCGCACGAAGTCGGGTGCGCGCCGGGCCGTCCGCAGGACCCGCAGCGCGAAGAACCGGAAGGGCAGTTCGCTCATGCGACCTTCACCGCCTTCTCGACCGCGGCGGCCAGCCGCTCGATCAGCGGGGCCGCGCCGGCGTAGGAGAAGCGCGGTTCACTGGCCCACGGGGTGATCTGGCCGGCCTTGACGGCGGGGAGCTGGGCCCAGGTGGGCTTCGCGGCGAGGTCCTTGGGCTGGAGCGCGGCCGTGCGGTCGTCGAGCAGGATCAGGTCGGCGGGGTACTTGTCGGCGTTCTCCCAGCTGAGGTTCTCGAAGAAGCCGCCGGTGACCTTGCCGGGCGTGATGATGTCCACGCCGAGGGAGCGGAAGTAGCTCAGGTCCGCGTAGACGCCGGGCGTGGAGACGTACAGCAGGTCGGCGCTGCCGGAGGCGGCGAGGACCTTGAGGCCGCCCTTGGCCTTGGCCGCGCGGCGCAGGGTCTCGGCGGCCTTCTCGAAACGGGCCTTGGCGTCGGTGACCTTCGCGGCCTTCAGGTCGGCGCCGAGGGACGCGGCGAGTTCGGCGTAGCGCCGGATCGGCTCGGTGAGGCTGACACCGGCGACGGTGAAGGCGACGCTCGGCGCCAGCGAGAGGATCTTCTTCTTGCTGTCGTCCGGCACGTACCACAGGGCGTCGGGCTGGTACATGTTGGTGACCAGCAGGTCGGGAGCAAGAGCCGCGTACTTCTCGACGTTGAACTCGCCCCAGGCGTTGCCCAGGACGGTCACCTTGGCGACATCGAGGTCGCCGGCCTGGGGATCGGCCTTGCCGTCCTTGAGCTTGGTGGGGCCGAAGACCCCGACGCACTCGACACCGAAGTCGTGCAGGGCGGCCGCGGCCGCGGTGAAGGCCACCACGCGCGCGGG
This sequence comes from Streptomyces sp. So13.3, assembly GCF_005860785.2. Lineage (NCBI taxonomy): Bacteria > Bacillati > Actinomycetota > Actinomycetes > Kitasatosporales > Streptomycetaceae > Streptomyces > Streptomyces sp. So13.3. The sequence goes on from NZ_CP048835.1 coordinate 1,169,227, forward strand.
GGTGCCGGCCGACTTGGCCGTCGCACCGCGGTCGTCCCGGAAGCTCCACGGTCCCTTGGCCCGGTCCGGCTCCGAGGTCGTTCTCCCGCCGCCGCCCCCGCAGGCGGCGACGAGCGCGCCCAGGCCGAGGGCGCCGCCCGCGGTGAGCAGGGCGCGGCGGGAGGGGGACGCGGAGCGGGGGGTGTGCATGGCGAGCGCTTCTCTCTCGGGGAGGTGATGTGAGGGTAGGCTAACCTAACTGCATGTTGGCAGACAGTCCCGCCCACGCACCGGCGGCCGAGAGAGCCGCCCCCCGGCGGCATGACGCGACCCGCGCCGCGGGGCTGCTCGCAGCGACCGGCGTCCTGGTGCTGATCGCGGTCGCGAGCGTCGCGACCGGCGCCAAACCGATCCCGCTCGACCAGGTCTGGCACGGGCTGTTCCACAGCACCGGCACGAGCACCGATGTCGTCGTCCGCGAACTGCGGGTGCCGCGCACCCTGCTCGGGCTGCTGGTCGGCGCCGGGCTCGGACTGGCGGGCGCCATCATGCAGGCGCTGACCCGCAACCCGCTGGCCGACCCCGGGCTGCTCGGCGTCAACGCCGGGGCCTCGGCCGCCGTCGTCTCGGCCATCAGCTTCCTGGGCGTCACCTCGCTGACGGGGTACGTCTGGTTCGCCTTCCTCGGCGCCGCTGCCGTATCGGTCCTGGTGTACGCGCTCGGCGGCAGCCGGGGAGCGACCCCGGTGCGGCTGGCACTGGCCGGCACCGCCCTCACCGCCGCGCTCTACGGCTACGTCAACGCCGTCGAACTGCTGGACACCGCGGCCCTGGACACCATGCGCTTCTGGACGGTCGGTTCGCTCGCGTCCGCGACCATGACCGTCGTCGCCCAGGTCGCGCCGTTCATCGGCGCCGGAGTGCTGCTCGCCCTCGCCCTGGCCCGCCCGCTCAACGCGATCGCACTCGGCGACGACACCGCACGGGCCCTGGGCACCTCGCTGACCCGGACCCGTGTGCTGGCGATGGCCGCCATCACCCTGCTGTGCGGGGCCGCGACCGCCGCCTGCGGGCCGATCGTCTTCATCGGTCTGATGGTGCCGCACATCGTCCGCTCGATCACCGGCCCCGACCTGCGCTGGACGCTTCCGTACGCCGCGATCCTGTCGCCCGTCCTGCTGCTCGGCGCGGACATCGCCGGCCGGCTGGTCGCACGCCCCGGCGAGCTGCAGGCCGGCATCATCACCGCCCTGATCGGCGGGCCCGTCTTCATCCACCTTGTACGCCGCCGAAGGATGGCCCAGCTGTGAGAGGTTCCGTACTGCGCTCCCGGGGCGGGCTGTCGGTCCGCCTCGACACCCGGGCCGCCGGTGTCGTCCTGCTGCTCGCCGTCCTGGCGGCGGCACTCGCGGTGGCGCTCATCGGCACCGGGGACTACCCGATGTCACCCGGTGAGGTGCTCAGCACCCTGACCGGGGGCGGCACCGCCGCCCAGGAGTTCATCGTCAACGATGTACGGCTGCCGCGCGTCCTGGTCGGGCTGCTCGTCGGCGCGGCCCTGGGCATCGCCGGTGCGGTGTTCCAGAGCGTCTCCCGCAATCCGCTCGGCAGTCCCGACGTGATCGGTCTCGGCCAGGGCGCCGCGGCCGGCGCGCTCACCGTCATCGTGCTCTTCCACGGCGGAACGTACTCCGTCACGGGCGGGGCCTTCGCCGGGGCGCTGGTCACCGGGACCGCCGTCTATCTGCTGGCGTGGAAACGCGGCATCCACGGGTACCGCCTCGTCCTCGTCGGAATCGGCGCGGCGGCCGTGCTCGGCGCGGTCAACGGCTATCTGCTCACCCGGGCCGACTACGTCGACGCCGCCCGCGCCGTCGTCTGGCTGACCGGGTCGCTCGACGGCCGGGACTGGACGCAGGTCTGGCCGCTGCTCATCACCTGCGCGGTCCTCGTCCCGCTGGTGCTCGGCCGCGGCCGGGCGCTGCGCATGATCGAGCTGGGCGACGACGCCGCGTACGCGCTGGGGGTCCGGGTGGAACGCACCCGGCTGGTGCTGATGTCCGCCGCCGTCCTGCTCACCGCGGCCGCCACCGCCGCCGCGGGTCCGGTCGCCTTCGTCGCCCTCACCTCGCCGCAGCTCGCCCGCCGGCTCACCCGCTCCGCCGGCCCCAACCTCCTGGCTGCCGCCTGCATGGGCGCCGCGCTGCTGGTCGGCGCCGACTGGGCGGCCCAGCGGCTGTTCGGCGACCGCCTGCTGCCGGCCGGCGTGGTCACCGGGATGCTCGGCGGCGGCTATCTGCTGTGGCTGCTGGTCACCGAACGCAAGGCGGGCCGGATATGACACCCGCGAAGAACACCGACAACCGTCCCGCCGGGAAGGACCCCATGCAGCACCGTGCCGGAGCCCCGCGGCTCACCGCCGAGGGCCTCACCCTCGCCTACGACGAGCGCGTCATCGCCGAGGACCTCTCGGTCGCGATCCCCGACGGCTCCTTCACCGTCATCGTCGGCCCGAACGCCTGCGGCAAGTCGACCCTGTTGCGCGCCCTGTCGCGGATGCTCAGGCCCACGGCGGGTTCCGTGCTGCTCGACGGGCAGGCGATCGGATCGCTCCCCGCGAAGAAGGCCGCACGGATCCTCGGGCTGCTCCCCCAGACCTCGGTCGCGCCCGACGGCATCACCGTCGCCGACCTCGTCGCGCGCGGCCGCTATCCACACCAGGGGCTGTTGCGCCAGTGGTCGCGGGACGACGAACGGATCGTCGACGAGTCGATGGCCGCCACCGCCGTCGGCGACCTCGCCGACCGCTATGTCGACGAGCTCTCCGGCGGGCAGCGCCAGCGCGTCTGGATCGCCATGGCGCTCGCCCAGCAGACCCCGCTGCTGCTGCTCGACGAGCCGACGACGTACCTCGACATCCAGCACCAGATCGAGATCCTCGACCTCTGCGCCGATCTGCACGAGCAGCAGGGCCGCACCCTCGTCGCCGTCCTCCACGACCTCAACCACGCCGCCCGGTACGCCACGCACCTCATCGCGCTGCGGGACGGAAAGGTCGTGGCCGAGGGCGCACCGCGGGACATCGTGACCGCGGACCTGGTGGAACGGGTCTTCGGGCTGCGCTGCCAGGTCATCGGCGACCCCGAGACCGGCACCCCGCTCGTCGTCCCCACCGCGCGCCGCACCCGTACGGCGGGTGCGGCGCCCGTGGCGGTGAGCGGCTGAGGCGGGGCCCGGTCAGGGTGAGGTCACTCGTCCGCGACCCAGCTGCCGTGGAAGCCGAGCGGCACCCGTGCCGGCAGATGGATGCGGGCGAGCGGCTTCCCGGTGAAGTCCTGCGCGGACAGGATCACCAGGTCGGACGCTCCGCGGTCCGGGTTGTGCACATACGCCAGCGTGTAGCCGTCGTCCTCGGCCGCCGTCGGGTGCGGATCGCAGCCGTGCCGGGAGACGAAGACCGCCTCACCGGCCGCGGCGTCCTTCGGCAGCCGGTGCACCTGTGAGGTGCCGCGGACCAGGTCCTGCTTGATCAGCGCGTTGCTGAACGACTCGTCGGGCGGGACGCCGTCGACCGTCTCGTAGGCCGTGAACATCGCGGCGGCCGCCGCCGAGTAGCCGTACCGGTGCCGCCGGGAGACCATCGTCTCGTTGACCCGGGGGAACTCCTGCGGGCGGTCGTCGAGTCGGGCGAACCGCACCTGGCCGTGCGCCAGGTCGATGGTCCACCGGTTCAGTGACGGGGTGGTGAACGACGAGGGACCGTCGGAGCCCCGCCCGTCGACGTAGAAGGGGGCCGGGTAGGTGGTGATGTCCACGACCACCGAGTCGCCCTCGTCGTAGGCGTTGAGGGTGTGCGAGTGGAAGTAGGGCGGCACCTCGAACCAGCGGATCCGCCCGCCGTCGCGCGGCAGCACCCCGACCCGTGACGGATGGTTGTCGTTCCAGATGTACGGCACCAGCTTGCCCGCCTCCGCGGCCACCGGGTCGAACGTGACGGGGATGTCGAAGATGATCACGTACTTCCTGGTGAGCGCGAAGTCGTGCATCATCGGGCTGTCCGCCACCGGGATCCGGGTGGTCCTGACCACCCGTCCCGCATGGTCGACCACGAGGTGCCGGATGTGGTCCCACGTCGGGTAGTAGGTGACGGCGTGCAGCTCACCGGCGTGGGCGTCGTACTTGGTGTGCGCGGTGTACGGGCCGTTCAACGTCCCGCCGAAGTCGTACGTGCCGACGGTGTTGAGTTCCTCGTCGAGCTCGTAGGGCAGCGGCCCGCTCTCCTGCAGCGCCAGCACGCGGCCCTTGTGCGCGATGACATGGGTGTTGTTCGCGAAGTCGTTCTCCGGAACCGGACCGTGGTACGGCTCGCCCAGCTTCTTGGCCACACCGGACGAACGGATCCAGCGGTTGCGGTACCACTCGGCTCGGCCGTCGCGCAGCCGGACGCCGTGCACCATGCCCTCGCCGAGCATGAAGTGATGCGCCCGGGGGTCCTCGAGACCGAGTACGTTCGGGCCGTTCCGCAGATAGCGGCCGTTCAGTTCACGGGGGACGCGGCCGGTGACCGGCAGGTCGAACGCCGTCACCTCCTTCGTCACCGGTGCGAAGGCCCCCTGGAGGAACGGGAAGCTGCTGCCGCCACCCGCCCCTGCCCTCGTCGCCGCGCCGGCCGACGTCAGCCCGGCGGACCCGCCGCCGACCAGCTGTGCCGCGAAACCCCCCGCCGCCACGATCGCCGCGCTGCGTACTACGTCCCGTCGAGTGTGACCCTTCATCGCTGGACTCCCCGTGCTCGCTCGTACTTGCTGACATGCACGAGTCTGCGACAGGAAGACGGCCAGGTCAGTGGGGTTGGGCACCCGGCGATGGTGGTGCCGGACCCCCTATCGGCGCGTGGGGTCCGAGCCCCGCGTCAGGCGGCGGGCAGGCGCCGGCCCGGACGGCGGAAGTGCTCGTACGGCGGGTGCGCCTTGAAGCAGATGTCGAACTGCATGCGGTGGACCGACGGGTCCGGCCGCAACTCCCAACTGAGCATGGAGACCAGGACCGAGTGGCCTTTGGGAACGTTCTCCTCCCGCAGCCCCCGTCCCGCCGCGAACTCGAACTGGGTGGAGGCCGAGGCGAGGACGTCCCGGCTGCCGGTCAGGAAGAGGGTGCTCGCGTGCACGGCGGGACGCAGCCAGTCCCGGTTCTCGTCGTCGTTCCTCCGCTCCAGCCAGGTGGCGTGGTCGCGGTTGGTCCGGGCCTCGTCGGTGCGCACGGTGACCGGTCTGCCGTTGACCAGCCTGCGCCGCAGCTCGGGCCACTTCGTGACGCGCAGTCCCAGCGAGTGATGGACCAGGACCAGGTCGACCCGGCCGCCGCAGCTCTCGATGAGGTTCTCGTACTCCCCCAGGGGCGTGCCTTTGCGCAGCGGCACATGCACGATCGTGCGGGGCGAGTACGCCGCGAACGAGAACAGCGCCGCGAGCCGCGCCAGCCCCTCATGGTCACCGATCAGACAGCCGTACCCGTCCGGATTGCCGAGCGCCGTGTGCCGCAGCGGTTCCCACGGCTGGACGACGCGGTACTCCACCGGCCCGATCCGGGGCCGGAACTCCCGCACCTTCAGCTGCATCCGTGGTCTCCCATGAGCCCAGACCGGCGCCCGGCGGCAATTCTCCGCAAGGCGATTTCGGCAGGATGTCGGCGACGACGTCCGAGGACGACCGCATGACATCGGCGATGAACCGGCGCCGCGGCAGCCCGAGATCGCGCAGCGCCGACCCGTGGTCCCAGGCGACGACGACGGTGGCACCGAGCAGCAGCAGCCGCCAGCCGGTCATCACGAGGACGCGCAGCGCCCCGGGCAGTACGCCGAGCGCCTCCCGCAGCCGCAGACAGTGGAACGGGACGTGCCGCCGCTCGTCCGCCAGGATCCGCGCCGCGACCTCGCCGACCAGCGGGTCCCCGGCGCCTTCGCTGACGGCCCGGTAGTACCGCAGGGCCACGACCTCGGCGATCATCAGGACCAGCAACTCAAGTCTCAGGCCGAGCAGTCTGCGCAGCCGGACGAAGACCGAGTCGCTCCAGTGGGCCGCGATGGTCGGCATCCCGCCCGCGCCGAGCAGCAGCGCCAGCAGTCGCGCGTGGTTCTGCTCCTCCGCCACGAACAGCCGGACCGCAGCGGCGTAGTCGCGGTCCCCGGCCTCGTCGGCCTTGCGGATCAGATTCGCTCCGTCGCCGTCCTCGCCGACCTGGAAGCGCTGCAGGCTGCGCGCGAGCGGCCCCGGCAGGCTCGCGCCGGCCGCCCAGTCCGGTTCGCCCTGTGCGCGCCGGCGCTCGATTTCGGCCTCGAATCCCCGTGTCCAGCCGGCGAATGTGGTCACGCTCATGCTGCCCCCGCTCATGCGTCATCTCCGGTGCGATGACGAGGAACATAACATTGAACGTGTTCAAATCCTATGGCGGACCGAACCCGGCACGCAGGAGGCATGACGCGGAGGCGGGCGTCGGCCGCAAAGGCGCGGGCGGGTGGACCACACCCCCGTGTTGGTCCCCCCGCCGGCCTGCCGACCCTTCCCCCGCTGTCCTGAAACGGTTGCTCGGTCGGCGGTGCCCAGCCTCATGGAGGGGGGTGGAGGCCGCAACTCCTTCCATCACGTTCGAAGTGAGGGCGCGGCGGAGCCCCGGTCGTCGGTCGACGACCGGGGCTCGGAAGGACGGTTGATCAGGTGCCGTAGACCTCGAATTCGTAGATCCGGGCCGCGGTGTCGGTGTTCTGGGTGGGCGTGATGACGGCGAGACGGGCGTAGCGGGCGGTGGCGGTGAAGGGGTTGCTGGTGACGTCGGAGGTGTTGCCGCGCACCTGGGCCACCGGGGTCCAGGTGGTGCCGTCCGTGGAGACCTGCAGATCGAAGTCCTTGGTGTCCCAGCCCGCCGACTCCCCGCCGGCGCCGGCGTGCCGCACGGTGATCGAGCTCAGCGCGTGCGATCCGCCGAGGTCGACCTGGAGGGTCTTGGTTCCGGCGGCGCCCGAGCACCACTTGTCGGTGTTGCCTCCGGAGACGCTGCCGTTGACCGCCTTGTCAGGTGTCTCGGTGGTGTTGCAGGAGGCGGACCCGGTGGCGGGCCGGTTCAGCGCCAGGTTGGCCGGGCCGCTGCTGCCGCCCCCGTAGACCTCGAGTTCGTAGATCCGCACGGCGGTGGCTCCGCTGTTGCCGGGTGTGGTGACGGCGAGTTTGACGTAGCGGGCCTGCCGGGCGGCGATGGTGTTGTACGTCCTGCTGGACCGGGAACCGGTGACGGTCGTCGCGGTGGACCACGTCGTGCCGTCGGTGCTGGTCTGGATCTGGTAGGCACCGGTGTTCCAGGCGGTGTTCTCGCCGCCCAGTCCGGCGTGCTTGAGGACGAACGAGGAGACCGTCTGCACGGAACCGAGGTCGACCTGCATCGCCGGGCTCGTCGAGTTCGTGCACCACTTGCTGTTGTTCTTCAGCGTGCCGTCGACGGCCTTGTCCGCCGACTCCGCCGCCGCGCAGGGGGTCGAGGCGGTGGTCACCGGCTTGCCCTGGGCGAGATTCGCACCCAGTTCGGGAGCGGCCGGGACCGAGGTCCCGCCGTCCTGGAAGGACGGCGGCGCGTCGTTGGCGCCGGTGCCCCAGGTGGCGCTCGGCGTTCCGCCCATCGTGTAGTTCAGCGTCCCGCCGCCCGCCACGTCCGGGTAGCGCAGGTAATTGTGGCTGGTGGACGTGCCGTTGACGCTCAGGCCCTGGACGTAGTTCCCGGAGCCCGAGGAGTTGATGGTGATGTCCCCGGCGGCCCGCTGGATCGTGATGGAGGGGAACGTCGGGCCGTGCACGGCGAGCGTGTCGGCGCCGGGGGTGGCCGGGTACATGCCGAGCGCCGCCCAGACGTACCAGGCGGAGGTCGCACCCAGGTCGTCGTTGCCGGGCAGTCCGCCCGGTCCGGTGGTGAACGACTCGGTCATCACCTTGCGCACCGCGTCCGAGGCGCCGGACGGGTGCCGGGCGTAGTCGTACGCCCACGGCACACCGTGTTCCGGCTCGTTGCCGATGTAGTAGTACGGCCGGCTCTGCCCGGCGTTGACCTCGGTGAAGTGGTGGTCCAGTCGCTGCACGGCGGTCTGCCGGCCACCCATCGAGTTGATGAGGTCGGCGAAGTCGTAGGTGACCATCCAGGTGTACTGGGCCGCGTTGCCCTCGGTGAAGGTGGACTGGCTGGCCGGGTCGAGGGGCCAGGGCCAGCTGCCGTCACTGTTGCGCGGGTGCACGAAACCCGACTCGGTGTTGAACGTGTTGCGCCACCACTGGGCGCGCGTCATGTGTGTGTTGTAGCTCGTCGTGTTGCCCAGCGACTTGGCGAACTGCGCCGTCGCGAAGTCGGAGGCCGAGTACTCCAGCGAGTCCGACGGGTCACCGTTGATGTAGTGCAGGCTGGTGAACGTGGACTGCCGGCCGCGGATCGCGGTGCCCTGGGTGGTACCGCCGTTGGAGGACTTCTCCATCAGTGTCAGCGCGGCGGCGGTGTCGAAGTCACGGGCGCCGAAGGCGTACATGCTGCTCACGATGATGGGTCCTGGATCGCCCGTCATCACGAAGTCCTCGTTCGTCTGCTGCGACCATTTGGGCAGCAGGCCGCCCTGCTGGCCGTCGAGGACCATGGACTTGGCGATGTCACTCGCCTCGGTCGGCGCGATCAGCGCGATGAGGGCCGCCCAGGAGCGGTAGATGTCCCAGCCGGAGTAGTTCTGGTAGACCGGGTGGGCGGAGTTGTGCACCGCCCCGTCGAAGCCGCGGTAGTCACCGTTGACGTCACTGGAGATGTTCGGGCTCTGGAAGACGTGGTAGAGCGAGGTGTAGAACTTCTGCAGCTCGGTGGCGCCGCCGCTGGAGACCTGGACCCGGTTGAGGATCTGGTTCCAGGAGGTGTCCGCCGCGGTGCGTACGGCGTTGAAGTCCCAGCCGTTGTTCTCCGTGGTGAGGTTGGTCTTCGCGTTCGCGACGCTGACGTAGGACAGGGCGACCTTGAACTGGACGTTCTGACTGGCCGTGGTGTCGAAGGTGACATAGGCGCCGGTGTTGGTGCCGTTGGCGCTCGCCGAGCCCGCGGTGACCGTGCCGCCGCTCCAGGTGCCGAAGCCGGTGGGGGCCTTGTCGAAGCGGATGTCGAAGAAGATCTGGTACGTCTTCGACGAGCCGCAGAAGCCGCCCGCGGTGACGCTGCCGCTGACCTCCGAGCCGCTGATCTGGACCGAGCCGCTGCGGTTGCCGGTGGCGCTGCGGCTGGTGTTGATCAACAGCCGGGAGGTGGTGCCGGCCGGGTAGACGAGCTTGCCCATGCCGGTGCGCGTGGTCGCGGTCAGCTCGACGTTGGTGGCGTACTTGTCCAGCCGGTTCTTGTAGTAGCCGGGCGCGGCGGCCTCGTTCGCCTTCGTGTAGCCGGACGCGTAGCTGGTCCAGCTGGTGCCGGGTGAGGCGCCGAGCGCTCCGGTGACCGGGAGCATCGGGAGGTCCTCGTTGTTCGAGCAGCCCGCACCGTCGAAGTGGGTGGCGCTGAAGTCCTCGATGGTGGTGTCCGAGGCGCGGTAGCCGGACGGTGAGGCGGTCGGGGTGTCCGGGCTCAGCTGGACGCCGCCGAACGGGACCACGGCGCCCGGATAGGTGCTTCCGCCGGCGCCGCCCGGCACCGGGTTGGGCGCGGTGCTGTCGTCGGTGCCGATGAACGGGTCGACGTACTGGGTCGGGTTGGACACGGCGGCGTGCGCCGGGGGCGAGGCGAACGCGACCGCGCCGACCGCGGTCAGCAGCAGGCAGGAGAAGGCCACACCGAGTCTCAGCAGCGGGGTCGCCCGTTCGGGTGGTGGATTGACGCCCGGGGCAGCACAGTGCCGGACGGAATGCGATCGGAGCACGGAGAACCACCTTGTCGTGGGGGAGGCCGCTCGCCGCGGGGCCAGCGTCCTGAAGGCACGGAGGATGCTCGAAGTGCATGTGAACGTTATCAATCGAAACAGGATTCTTGACGTGTCCCTGATTCCCTGTCAAGAGTGCTCACTGCGCCGCGAATCGCGAGATTGTCCGGACCTGGGCGGCTAAATCGCACCTGTGCGCAGAGTATTGACACGACATCAGGCCACCCCCACAATCCGGGAATCGCTGAGAACGTTACCAAGGCCCGGGGAGGCTTCTCGATGACAGAACCACTCCTGGAGGCGCGGGGGGTGACCAAGCACTTCGGTCATGTCCAGGCTCTCCAGGGCGCTGATTTCACCGCGTGGCCCGGCGAAGTCGTCGCACTCATCGGCGACAACGGCGCCGGGAAGAGCACTCTGGTCAAGACCTTGTCCGGCACCATCAGACCGGACGGCGGGCAGATCCTGGTGGACGGCGCGCCGGTGCGGCTGACCAGCCCGCTGGACGCCCGGCGGTACGGCATCGAGACCGTGTACCAGGACCTGGCGCTCGCCCCGGACCTGGACGCGGCGGCCAATCTGCATCTGGGCCGGGAGCTGTTCCGCGGCGGTCTGCTCGGACGGCTCCATGTGCTCGACCGGGCGGCGATGCGCCGGTCGGCCGTCGCGGCCTTCGCCGAACTCGGGGTCGATCTGCAGGATGTGGGCGTCCCCGTGGCGTCCCTGTCGGGCGGTCAGCGCCAGTCGGTCGCGGTGGCTAGGGCGGTCGCCTTCGCCAATCGGATCATCTTCATGGACGAACCCACCGCCGCACTCGGTGTGGTGCAGCGGGGGCGGGTGCTCGACACCATCAGGCTGGTCCGGGACCGCGGTATTGCCGTCGTCCTGATCAGCCACAACATGCCCGAGGTGCTGTCGGTCGCCGACCGCGTCGAGGTGCTGCGGCTCGGCCGCCGGGTGGCGCGGTTCACCGCCGCGCAGTCGTCGGTCGAGGAGCTGGTCGGCGCCATGACCGGGGCACTGGACCCGGCGTCGAACGGTGGCGCAGCGTGAAGTCGGAGACGGCGGGACAGGACATGACGGATACAGGAAAGCCGCGGCTGGAGAAGACGGGAGCCGGGGAGCCGGCGCCCACCGGGTCCCCGATACCGGCCGGGGACGGCTCGCCCGTGCCCGCGGAGGAAGGCTCGCCCGTGCCCCCGAGGCCGCGGTTCACCGTGCCGGGTTGGGCGAAGCGCATCGCGGCGGTCAACGAGGCCTGGACGTTCGGCGTCCTGGTCCTCCTGGTCGCCTTCTTCACCATCGCCGCGCCGGGCACCTTCCTCACCCAGTACGACATCACCCAGATAGCCACCAACGCCGCCATCTACCTGGTGCTCGGCGTCGGCATGACCTTCGTCATCATCGTGGCCGGGATCGATCTGTCGGTCGGCTCGGTCCTCGTGCTGGCCGCTGTGCTGTCCGGCGAGTACACCGTGCACCACGGCGGCGCCGAGTCGGGCTGGGGCACCATCACGGTCGCCGCGCTGATAGCCCTGGCCACCGGGCTGGTGTGGGGCGCGGTCCAGGGGCTGTTGGTGGCCAAGGCCAAGGTGCCGCCGCTGATCGTCACCCTCGGCGGCTTCGGCGCGGCCCTGGGGCTCGCCCAGATCATCACCGGCGGGCAGGACCTGACCGGGGCCGTGTCGGGCAAGCTGCAGCACAGCATCGGGTTCGGCAAGCTCTTCGGGCAGATCCCCTGGCTGGTGGTCATCGCGTTCGGCACCACGGTCCTGTTCGGCCTGGTGCTCGCCTACACCCGGTTCGGCCGCTACACGTACGCGATCGGCTCCAACGCGGAGGGCGCGCGCCGGGTCGGCATCGCGGTGGACCGGCATCTCGTCCTGGTCTACGCCCTGGCCGGACTGCTGGCCGGGCTCGGCAGCGTGATGTGGCTGGCCTACTTCGGCACCACGTCCATCGCCGGCCACTCCACCGACAACCTCAAGGTCATCACCGCGGTCGTGCTCGGCGGCGCCAGTCTCTTCGGCGGGCGCGGTTCGGTGCTCGGCACGGTGATCGGTGTCTTCATCCCGGCGGTCCTGACCACCGGCCTGATCATCATCGGCGTCCAGCAGTACTGGCAGGACGTCGCCATCGGCGTGGTCCTGGTCCTCGCCGTCTACCTCGACCAGTTCCGCAGGCGCAGCCGCGACCGCGGCTGACCGCGGTCCCCGCGCACTCCCCCTCCCCTGCTCCCCCTCGGGCCGCACCCTCACAGAAGGATCTCCGCCATGCACAGAGCCACGAAGTTCGCCGGATGCTGCGCGGTGCTGGCCGTGTTGGCCACCACCGCCGGCTGCAGCAGCGACGACAACGGGTCATCCGGCTCCGGGAAGAAGACCATCCAGCTGATCACCGGAGTCAAGAGCGACCCCTTCTACATCACGATGGCGTGCGCCGCCCAGGCCGAGGCCGCGAAGGTCGGCGTGGACCTCAAGACCAACGGCTCGGCGCAGTGGGACGTTGCGGTGCAGCGGCCGATCATCGACTCGGTCGCCGCCACCCACCCGGACGGCCTGCTGATATCCCCGGTGGACAGCACCGCGCTGACCCCCTCGCTCCAGCAGATCCAGGGCGCGGGCACCAAGGTCGTACTCGTCGACACCTCGGTCACCGAGGCCTCGGTGGGCGTCTCGCGGATCTCCTCCGACAACGAGGCCGGCGGCAAAGCCGCGGCGAAGGCCCTCGCGCAGCTGATGGGCGACAAGGGCTCGGCCATCGTGATCAGTGTCAAGCCCGGGGTCTCCACCACCGATGCCCGGATCAAGGGCTTCACCGAGGAGATGCAGAGCAACCACACCGGGATCACGCTGCTTCCGGTGCTGTACGACAACGACCTGCCGGCCACGGCCGCGTCGCAGATCCAGGCGACCCTCGCCGCGCACCCCGACCTCGGCGGCGTCTTCGCGGGCAACACCAACACCGCCCAGGGCGTGTCCACCGGACTGCAGGCCGCCGGAAAGCAGGGCAAGGTCAAGGTCGCCGCGTTCGACGCGGAACCCGACGAGATCACCGCGCTCAAGAACGGCACCCTGGACGTCCTGGTCGCGCAGGACCCGGGCGGCATCGGCACCCAGGGCGTCGATCAGGCGCTGGCCGCGATCCAGGGCAAGAAGGTGACCGCGCAGATCGGAACTCCCATGGTCGCCATCACCAAGGAGAACATGACCGATCCCGCCATCACCAAGTACTTCTACAAGTCCGCCTGCTGATTCCCGGGCCGGCGGCGGGACCTGGGGGTTCACCCGGTCCCGCCCCCGGTCCCGGCGGCATGGGTGGGTAACGTTGGCGCCGCCGGTGCCCGGACCGCACGCGGGGAGTGCGGAGGGTCCCGCCGGCCATCAACCACGCGTCGGATTCCGGCACCGCACCGGAACCCGTCGATGAGGAGGCCCGTGAAGCGCCCGACGATGAAGGACGTGGCCCGCGCCGCGGGAGTCAGTCCGATGACGGTCTCCCGTGTCATATCCGGCGAGTCGGCCGTGTCCCCGGACACCACGGCCCGAGTCGAGCAGGCGGTGCGGAAGCTGGGGTACCAGCGCAACGACAACGCGCGGAACCTGCGGTCGAAGAACCTGGGGACGTCCACCATCGGTCTGGTGGTGGACGATCTGGCGAACCCGTTCTACGCCCTGATGGCGCGGTCCGTGGAGGACGAGGCGCACCGGCGCGGCTATCTGGTCCTGGTCGGCAGCACCAACGACGAGCCGCGCCGGGAGCAGGAGGTCGTCGCGGCGTTCTGCGCCCGGCAGGTCGACGGGCTGATCCTCGTGCCGACCATCGGCAGTCACGGGTTCCTCAAGCAGCCCATGGAGGGCGGCACCCGGGTCGTCTGTGTCGACCGGCCCGCCAAGGGACTGGCGGTCGACACCGTCACCGTCGACAACCGCGCCGGGGCGAACCGGGCCGTCACCCATCTGCTGGACCACGGGCACACCCGGATCGCCTATCTCGGTGACCGGTTCGGCATCTGGACCCAGCGCGAGCGCTACGCGGGTTATCAGGAGGCCCTGGCGGCCCGGGGGGTGACGGAGGATCCCGAACTGGTGCGGCACGAACTGCGCTCCCAGCCCGACGCGGCCGCGGCGCTGGCGGAGTTGCGCGCCCTGCGCCACCCGCCGACCGCGCTGTTCACCAGCAACGACCTCATCACCATCGGTGTCATGGACGGTCTCGGCCAGGCCGAGGGCGGTCTGTTCGACCGGATCGCGATCGTCGGCTTCGACGACTTCCCGCTCGCCGAGCGGCTGAGCCCGCCGCTGACGGTGGTGAGCCAGGACCCGGTGGCGCTCGGCAGCACCGCGGCGAACCTGCTCTTCTCGCGGATCGACGGCGACCGCTCGGCGCCGCGTTCGGTGATCCTGCTGACCCGTTTCATCGTCCGCGGCTCCGGCGAGACTCCGGCCGCCGGGCGCAGGCCCGTCTGACATACCGGGTGTGGGCCGTACCTCACCGAGGCACGGCCCACACCGGTCCGCCGCCGGGCCCCCACCCGGATGACGGACGATCAGGCGGCGCATGCCCGGAACGCGGTGCGCTGTGCGCGCTCGCTCGGGCTGATGACACGCACGTCTGGTCCAGACATCTCCGACCCTACGAGCCGAGCCGCAGCAAGTCCATGACTTGACGCAAAACATCGATCGTTGCCCGCAAGGTTGAGAACCGGCCATACGCCGATGCATCGCCCTGCCACCAACTCGATCCCGCCGCGACGCCGTTCCGCCGCGCGGCGCCCCACGCACAGCCCTTGACGCCGGCCCGGGCCGTCCCCTAAGAATACGAACGCGACACGCGTTCATGTTTTGTGCCGGTGCTCGCAGGACGAGGCCGGGCCGGGGTGACGGCCGCCGACGCCGTCCTGCAACTGGCCTTCAGGACCGACCCCCTCGGCGATCCCGCGATGCTCGCCTCGGCCAAGCGGATCGTCACGCTCTATCTCTCCGATGTGGTCACCGACCCGGCGTATCTGCGCGCCTGAGAACCGGGTCCAGGTCGCGCGCCGCGTACGCGACGCCGGGACCGGACCCGGAACCGACAGCGGTCAGGGCTCGTGCGTGTAGAAGATGTAGTACGAGGCAGCCGCGGCCGCCGCCCCGAAGAAGATGCCCATGCCGACGCACCTGAGGATGCTCTCGTCGGTCAGGCTGTGCAGGAATCCGACCGAGCAGCCGGTCAGCGTCCCGTAGGCGGCGGCACGCAGCTCGCGCGGCAGCGCCTTCTGCGTTCTGCCGAGCAGGAAGCACAGCACGGCCAACGCGAGACCGGCCACCACACCGAGCCCGATGTCACCGGCGGTGAGCCCCTCGCCCCCGCGCGCGATGAAGACCGCCCAGACGCCGTAGATCACGCCCAGCGTCACGGGCAGTGCCACCCCGAGCGAGCCCTGGTGCCGTACCGGCACGGTTGTGGAAGCGGCCATGACGGAACTCCTTCCGCTGTCTCCCTCCAGGTCACACCCGCACGCCCCGCACGGCAAGTGGATCAACGACCACCCCCGGCGCGACTGCCCTGACGGGCCCGCGGGAGTCCGGGAACCGCTAGGTGGCGGCCGGCGCGGTGGCGTGCAGGGGGTTGTGCTCCCGGCCGCCCGAATGGCGGTTCCGCCAGACAGTGAAGACCGTCACGGCCACCGTGCTCCAGGCGATGAGCACCAGGTACGGGAAGACGAACTGGTGCCCCGCGAAGTAGATGGCGTTGTGCTGGGCGTTCACCGAGGCGCCCGGCGGCAGCCACCGGCCGATGTGCCCCAGCGGGGACGGCAGCAGCGGCCAGGACACCGCGCCGCCCGACGACGGGTTGCCGAGCAGCACCATCAGGCCCCAGGTCGGGATCATCGCCCACCGCCCGACGAGCGTGTTGAACATGGTGAAGACCATGCCCGAGGTGAACATCGTCAGTGCCAGGATCAGCCAGGACTGCGCGAACGGCAGGTCCAGCACGCCCAGCGGCCAGTCCACCACCGCGCAGATGACGAATCCGCCGAGGGCCGAGTACAGGGCGGTGAACGCGATCCGCTCCCCCGCGTTGAGCGCCCTGGCGTGCACACTCAGCTGGATCGCCCCGACGAAGCCGATGATGACGGCGGCCAGCGAGATGTAGAACAGCGCGAGCCCCTGCGGGTCGGTGGACTGCAGCGGTCTGATGTCCCGCACCGTCACCGGGGTCCCCAGCACGGCACCGACCTTCGGCGCGGCGGCCGTCAGCAGCCGGGAGACCGACGCACCGGCCGCACCGGACGTATCGAGCCGCACCGCCGCAGGTCGGAGCTCGATGATCGCGAAGGCCTTCTGGTCTTCGATGGCCCCGACCGCCTGGTCGTAGGTCGCATAACGCCGTACGACGAGCGAGGCGCCGAGTGCCTTCTCCATGCCGGCCACGAACGCCTCGCCCTTGTCGGAGTTCCCCGTCACCGCCGTGGGAATCCGGTGCGGAGTCGGGTTGGCCATCGCCTAGCAATAAGACCCCCGGCGAAGAGCCCGGCCGCCGCCGCCACGATGAAGACCAGCACCACAGCAGGAAGAAACGGCGACCGCTTGAACGCCCTCCACCCCTCAGAAAGAGAACGCGCCCTACCCTGCGCACCGTGCTCGGCTTCCATACCGCCACGCTAGGCGCGACCGCAGCCCACGCACCCGCTGGAGTGGGCCAAGCGGGACTCACCGGTGCGCGGATCGAACGGACCCGCGCACCGGTCACGCGGCACCGGACGCAGAGCGGCGGCTGACTGCTGATGGGATCGGCTCCCGCCGACCGAGCGGGCGGCGCGGCGGCGATCGAGGAGACCGGCTTCGAGCTGGGCAACGTGCTCGGCATCGTCTTCCTCGGAAGCCTGGCCACGGTTTTCCACCACGGCAATCTCGTGGTCCCGGCCGGTGTCCCGGAGAGCGTGGCGGAGACCGCCAAGGACTCGCTGGGCGAGGCGGTCGTGGCCGCCGGACAACTCGGCGGGCCGGAGGGCACCGCGCTCACGGAAGCCGCCAGGACCGCGTTCACGGACGCCTTCGACACCACCGGATGGATCGCCGCCGCGGTCCTCATCGTGTCGGCTGCCGCGGTGATGGTTCTGGCGCCCGCCACCAGATTCCGCGGCGGCCACTGAGGCAGCCGCTGAACGGGCCCGGCCCCGGCCCGACCGGCTCCGCGCTGGGCCGTTCGGGTCACCGCGGCCGGGTGAGGTGCGCCGCACGGGCGACCCGGCCACCGCAGCCGATTGACCACCGGCCTCCCTGGTACCCCTCCTCCCATGCGACCTTCTCGAAGCACGGCCCACCGCCTCGGGGCGGTGGCACTGACCGCCGCGCTTCTCGGCGGCTGGCCCCAGGCGACCGCGTCCGCCGCGCCGGAACCGTCCCTCGACGCCACCGTCGAGGCCGTCCCCATGGAGAAGCTGGTCGACACCTACCGCGCCGGCTGCCCGGTGGGACCGGACGACCTGCGGCTGATCCGGATGAACTACTGGGGCTACGACGGGACGGTGCATGCCGGCGAACTGATCGTCCACAAGAACGTCGTCGATCCCGTGGTGGCCGTCTTCACCAAGGCGTTCGCGGCGCGTTTCCCCATCGCGCGGATGCAGGTGATGGCCGACTTCCACGGCGACGACGAGGCCGCGATGCGGGCCGACAACACCTCGGCCTTCAACTGCCGCCAGGTCACCGGGGATCCGGGGACGGAGTCGCAGCACTCCTACGGCGACGCCATCGACATCAACACCGTCGAGAACCCCTATGTCGACGTCAACGGCCAGGTCCACCCCAGCGACGCGGCCGAGTTCCTGAACCGCGACCGGTCCGTACCGGGGATAATCCGGCCGGGCGATGTCGTGCACAGCGCCATGCAGGCCATCGGCTGGCAGTGGGGCGGCCGCTGGGACAACCCCGACTACCAGCACTTCTCCCGGAACGGCCGAAGCCTGTGACCGGCCGGGGTCGAGCGACGCATGAGGACCTGACCCGTCACCTGGCCCGGGCCGGGACGGCCGCGGCCGGTTCTTCGCCGATGACCTGTACGTCGCTGTCGCACAGCACCTGACGGCATCCGTCGCACAGCAGCCCCGGCGCGAAGTCCGCGCCGCAGCCCAGGTGGGTGGAGAGCAGGGCCGGTCCCTCGGGGGCCAGGAACCAATGCTGGCCCCAGTCGATCAGGGTCATCACGACGGGGAAGAAGGCGCGGCCCTTCGCGGTGAGCCGGTACGAGCCGCGGCCCGGTTCGCCCGGCAGGGCCTCCAGCACGCCCAGCGCGCAGAAGGTCCGCAGCCGGTCGGCGATCATCGCCGGCGGGGCGCCGAGCCGCTGCTGGAACTCGCCGAAGCGGTGCGCGCCGAGGAACGCCGCGCCGAGCAGCCCGACCGACCAGCGGTTGCCGATCAGGGACATCGTCTCGGGGAACAGCCCGGCACCGCCCTCCGCGCCCGCGGCGCTGCGCCGCCGGGTGGCGCCCGACGGGATGGAGCGTCCGGCGGCTCCGCTCGGGCCGAGAACGCTGCTCACGTCGCGCGGACGCACCGGCTGCTCGCAGCCGCCGCACACCATGACGGGTTCCATGTGCTGCCCGCAGCCGCGATGCCGCATCCACGGCAGCCGCTCGCTGTGGGCGTCGACCCAGCGGTACTCCCAGCCCCAGATCGAGACCAGCACCGGCCGGATCTCCCGCCCGCGCGGCGTCAGCTGGTACGCGTAACGGACCGGCCGCTGCTGGTACGCATCGCGCACCAGCAGCCCCATGTCGGTCAGCCGGGCGAGCCGGGCGGTCAGCACCGCGTTGGAGATCGGCAGCCGGTCGTGCCAGTCCTGGTACCGGCGGACGCCCTGCAGCGCGTAGCGGAGGATCAGCAGCGTCCACTCGTCGCCCAGCAGGCCGAGTGCCACCGCGATCGCGTTCTGCCCGCCGGGCGGCAGCTCGGTCGGTGCGGCGTCGTCCACTCGGCTCCTTCCGCGTTCGCGTTACAGCATTCTCTTCCCGTCGTGCCAGCCCGGCAGCGCGGAGCCGGCCGCCCACGTCGAGTGCGTTCCGCTGGAGATCCGTTCCGGCAGCCGCACCCGGGCGATCGGCCCGTCGGTGAGGCGCGCCGCGTCGAAGACGAGGCACTCGGAACGATCGGCGTTCACGTCCGTCGTCAGCGTAACAAGGTAGCCGTCGTCCTCCGCGGTCGCGCCGGGGCGCGGGGCCATCGCCGTCTCGCTGCCGTACACGCCCTCGGGCAGCGCGTACCGCTCCTCGCTCCCGGTGTGCAGATCGTGCTTGACGATGCCGTCGAAGAGGAACCAGCCGGGACGCTGGGTGGCGGCGTACGTGTAGCGGTACGGCTGTCCGCCGAGGTTCGGGTTGATCATCCCGAACTCGGTGAAACGCTCGCTGAGCCGCTCCTCCTTCACCTGCCCCGTCACCAGGTTGAGCCGCCAGCGGTGCAGCCGGGTCTCCATCCGCTCCAGCGCCAGGAACCGGAACATCCGCTGGTAGACGCCCTCCCCGCGGGGGTCGGCCGGTTCGGGGCAGCCCTGGTGGAAGCCGTCGATGACGATCTCGTCGCCGTCCTCGTAGGCGTTGGCGAAGTGCAGGACGTACGTCGGGTCGGCCTCGAACCAGCGGACCTCGGTGCCGTACCGGGGGACGACCCCGAAGCGGCTCGGCAGGTCGCGGTGGAAGCGGGAGGCGTACTTGCCCTGGGCGATCAGGGCCGGGTCCCAGAACAGCGGGAAATCGTTGAGGATCGCGTAGTTCTCGGTGAACGCCATGTCGTGCGGCAGGCGAGGGCCGGGCAGCGGGACGTCGGTGAGGTGCTTGAGGCGGTTGTCCGGGCCGACCACCCCGTAGCGCAGATAGGGCGCCTCGGTGGCGTAGCTGAAGAAGAGCAGTTCGCCCGTCAGCTCGTCGACCTTGGTGTGCGCGGAGACGCCCCAGTCCGGTGCCCAGGGCGACTTGCCGATGGTCTCCAGGGTGAGCGGGTCCAGCCGGTAGAGGTCCCCGCACTGCCAGAAACTGCTCAGGGCCTGGCCGGCGTGGACGACGATGTCGGTGCTGGAGGCGTCCTTCATCCGGGTGCGCGCACCCCAGCCGTCGGCGCGCAGCGACAGCGCGGGCCGCTCGGCGATGCCCGCCCACAGCGCCTTCCCTGCCTCCTGTTCGGCCGCGAAGCCGTCGGTGCGCACGAAGCGGTTGCGGTAGAAGGCCTTTCCGTCCCGGAAGCCCACCACATGGATCATGCCGTCGCCGTCGAAGGGGTGGTACAGCGAGATCGCGGGGTGCACGGGGTTCTCGGTGTTGCGCAGATAGACGCCTTCGAGGTCGGCCGGGATCTCACCGGTCACCTCCAGATCGTCCGCCCGCCACTCGGTCGTCTGCGGCCGCCAGGGTCCGGTGCGGTACGGGTGGTCGTCGTCCTCCGGCAGCGTCGACAGGGCGCGCCCGACGATCTCAACGTCCATGGGTTTCCTCCCCTTCCACGACGAAGCCGACCGTGGTGGTCGTGCTCCCGCCGATGTTGAGTGTGGCGAAGCGCCGTGCTCCGTCGACCTGGTAGCCGCCGGCCCGGCCGGTGACCTGAAGGCTCGCGTCGAGCAGCATCCGAACGCCGGTGGCGCCCACCGGGTGGCCGCCGCCGATCAGTCCGCCGCTCGGGTTGACCGGAATGCGGCCGCCGATCTCGAGGTCGCCGTTCTCGACGGCCTGCCAGCTCTGTCCGGGCGCGGTGATGCCGCAGTGGTCGATCGCCATGTACTCGGACATGGCGAAGCAGTCGTGCGTCTCCAGCCCGTCGACCTGGTCGATGCCACCGATTCCGGCCCGGCCGAAGGCGTCGAGCACCGTCCGGCGCACATGCGGGAGGACGTACGGCTCCCCCGCGCTGCGGTCGGTCTTCTGTCGCAGCGGCAGTCCGGCCGTGCGGTGTCCCCATCCCGCGATTCTGGCGGGCTTCCGCGCGCGCCGCCCGGCGGGCGCGTGGTCCGCGAGCCAGCGGTCCGAGACCAGGACGACGCCCGCGCCGCCGTCGGTCATCTGGCTGCACTCCTGGCGGCGCACCCGGCCCTCGATGACGGGATTGGCGTGGTCGTCGGCGGTGAAGCTCGCCTCGGTGAGCTTCCAGTCGCGGGTCTGCGCCTTGGGGTTGGTTCGCCCGTTGCGGTAGTTGAGCTCGGCGATCGCCCGCAGATGGGCGTCGTCCAGGCCGTACCGCGCCGCGTACTCGTCGGCGAGCGCGGAGAACATGTACGGCCACATGAAGGTCGCGTCCTGGCCCTCGTGCCCGGTCCAGGCCGCCGCGCCCAGGTGGCGGGCCGCCTCGTCGCCGGGCACCGTCTTCT
Organism: Streptomyces sp. So13.3; assembly: GCF_005860785.2. NCBI lineage: Bacteria > Bacillati > Actinomycetota > Actinomycetes > Kitasatosporales > Streptomycetaceae > Streptomyces > Streptomyces sp. So13.3. The sequence continues at coordinate 1,190,461 of NZ_CP048835.1, forward strand.
CCAACTCCACGCCGATGACGAGCGCGCAGTCGTAGCGGCCCGACTCCAGATCGGCCATGGCGGAGAGCACCGCGATCCCGCCGGAGGCGCAGGCCGCCTCATGGCGCGAGGCGGGCACACCCCACAGCCGGTCCTCCACGGTCGCGGGCATCCCGCCGAGCTGGCCCTGGCCGGTGAAGAGCTGGCCGAAGGCGTTGCCGACGTGGATGACGCCGATGTCCTCGGGCTCCACTTCCGCGTCCGCCAGTGTCCCGTCGACCACCTCCCGCACCAGATCGGAGAACTCCAGCCCGGCCCGCGCCCAGTTGCGGGCGAAATCCGTCTGATGACCGCCCAGCACCCATGTGTTCATCCGTCACCTCCGATGCGATGCTACAACTAACAGAGTCACTCGGAGAAGGGACCGCGATGGACGACGTCTACGTGCTCGACTACGTACGCACCCCACGGGGCAAGGGCTCCCCGCGCGGCGCGCTGCACGGCATCAGCCCCGTCGAGCTCACCGTGGGCCTGCAACACGCCCTCACCGACCGGGGGCTGGATCCCGCGCTGGTCGAGGACGTCGTCATCGGCACCGCGTCCCAGGTGGACGAACAGGGCGCGAACCTCGCCAGAACCGCGACGCTGCTCGCCGGCTGGGGCGACAGCGTTCCCGGCGGCACCGTCAACCGCTTCTGCGCCTCGGGTATCGACGCGGTCGCCCAGACCGCCGCCCGGATCCGGGCCGGCGATCTGCGGACCGCGGTGGCCGGCGGGGTGGAGAGCACCTCCCGGGTCCCGATGTTCAGCGACCGCGGCCCGCTGTTCTGCGACCCCGACACCATCCGGCGGGTGGGCTCGGTCCACATGGGCATCGCCGCCGACCTCAACGCGACCCTCGACGGCTGGACCCGCGCCGAACTCGACGCCTACGGGCTGGAGACCCAGCGCAAAGCCGCCGCCGCGTGGGAGGCCGGGCACTTCGACGCGAGCGTCGTCCCGACCGGCGGCCTGAAGCACGACGAACTGATCCGCCCGGCCACCACGCCGGAGTCCCTGACCGCGCTGGAACCCGCGTTCGCGGTGCTCGGGGCGGAGGGACAGGACGCCCTCGCACTGGCCGCCCACCCCGAGGCCCGCCGGATCGAGCACCTGCACACCGTCGGCACGTCACCGGCCCTCGCCGACGGCGCCGCCCTGCTCCTGCTGGGCGGCGCGGACTCCGGACGGCGCCCCCGCGCCCGCATCGTCGCCTCCGCCACCGCCGCCACCGACCCGGTGATCATGCTGACGGCCGGGCAGACCGCCGTGGAGCGGGTCATCGCCAAGGCGGGCCTGCGCCCCGCCGACATCGACGTCTTCGAGTTCGCCGAGGCGTTCGCCGCGCTCTGCCTGCGGTTCCGCCGCGATCTCGACGCGGGCCCCGACCGGCTCAACCCCAACGGCGGGACCATCGCCATGGGGCACGCCTTCGGCGCCACCGGAGCCGTCATGATCGGCGGCTGCGTCGAGGAACTGGAGCGCCGGGCGGGCCGGTACGGCGTCGCCGCGGTCAGCGGCGCCGCCGGCCTCGGCGTGGCGGTTCTGCTGGAACGCGTCCCGTAGCGCGGCGGCGGACAAACTGCCGGCCGGCGTCCGCCGCCGGTCAGAGGCTGTCGCGCAACACCCGTTTGAGCACCTTGCCGACGGGGTTGCGCGGCAGTGCGTCGCGCAGCTCCAGCCGTTCGGGCAGTTTGTACGAGGCGATGTGCCGCTCCTTGAGGTAGCCGACCAGGTCGTCCAGCACGAGCGGCGACCGGGCGACGACCACGGCGCAGGCCTTCTCGCCCAGCACCTCGTCGGGATAGCCGACAACCGCGACCTCGGCCACCGCCGGATGCCCGGCGAGGAGCTGTTCCAGCTCCGCGGGGGCGATGTTCATCCCGCCGCGGATCACCACGTCCTTCGCCCGGTCGACGTACTTCAGGAACTGCCCGCGGTCGCCCGCGATCTCGAAGAGGTCGCCCGTCTTGAGATAGCCTTGGTCGTCGAAGGGGCTCGGCAGGTCCGTGCCGCCCAGATAGCCCGCGAAGACCTGCGGGCTCTTGATCCGCAACTCCCCCGGCCGGCCCGGCTCCTCGATGTCCTCACCGGTGGCGGCATCGACGATCCGCACCTTCGTCCAGGCGGCGCCACGGGTGGACCACTCGACGCCGGGCACCCCGTACCGGGGGAAGAAGCGCGCCCGCTCCTCCGGATCCGGCACGTCGTACGGGTCGGTGAGCATCCCCGTGCCCTCGTTCGACCCGAAGAAGTTGATGACGCCGATCCCGTACCGCTCCTGCCAGCCGCGCACCATCGCCGGGGAGAGCGGCGCCGAGCCGGAGCCGATCCGGGTGAGCGAGGAGATGTCGGTGCTCGCGAGGAGTTCGTCCCTGGCGAGCAGCATGGTCAGCAGCGCCGGCGGCGCGACGGTGTAGGTGACGTGCTCCTCGGCGATCTGCCGGAGGAACACCGGCAGATCGAAGGGGTGGTGCTGGACGAGGACGCACCCGATCCGGAGCCACGGCAGGAACAGCCCGGCGAAACCGGCCATGTTGACCATCGGGAAGGGATTCAGCAACACGTCGTCCGCGGTCATCCTCGGCGCTTCCAGACACGTCCAGGCGATGGCCAGCCAGTCGTTGTGGCAGCGCGGGACGCCCTTCGGGGTGCTCTCGGTGCCCGAGGTCCAGCAGATGGTGACGCAGTCGTTGGGATCGACGGGGTGCTCGCGGGTGTACGCCGCGACGTCGGCCGGGTCGTACGGTGACCGCAGTTCGGCGTCGAGCGATATCGCCCCGGGTGGTACGTGATGACTGGCCGCGTCGGCTGCGTTGGACGCTCCGTACGCGAACAACAGCCGCAGCTGTGGCAGCCGGTCGCGCAGAGCGTCGACCTCCGCGGCGATCTCCCGCTCGCCGACCCGCACCGCCGTGATGAACGCCGTGAACTCCGCCAGCCCGCCCAGCTGCACCGTCTCGTGCTCGCGGTACTGCACCGGCAGCGGGGAGACGATCACGCCGATCCGCCAGCAGGCGAGATAGACGCACACCAGCTCGACGATGTTGGGCAGTTGCACCCCCACGACATCGCCCTGGCCGACGCCGTGCCGCAGCAGTACGGCCGCGAACCGGTCCACGTCCGCGTCGAGTTCGGCCCAGCTCAGCCTGCGGACCGGCATGCCCACCAGGTCCGCCTTGTTCAGCGGGTCGACCAGTGCGAGCCGGCCGGGATGCGTGCGTACACGTTCACGCAGCAGCGAGTCCGTGGTCTCGCCGTCCCACCAGCCCGCCCGGGTGTACTCGGCGACCCGTTCGGCCGGATGCAGCTTCCGTGCCCCCATGATGTCTCTCCCCTCCACCGATCGGCCGGTCCACCCGTGCGCCCGTCCACCCGTGCGCCGGTGTACCCGTGTGCTGGTCTACCGGTCCCGCAACAGGGCGAGCGTCCGCTCGCCTCCCGGGTCGGCGTCCGTGCTCGACGCGACGACCGCGACCTCGTCCACCCCTGCCGCCGCGTACTCCGCGAGCCTGGCCCGTACCGCTCCCAGATCGCCGACCAGCCCGACCGCCGCGGTCAGTTCGGCCGGCACCGCCGCGAGCAGCTCCCGCGGATGCGGCCGTGACCGCGCGAACTCCACGACGTCACCGAAGCCCGCCTCGATGAACATCTCGGCGTAGCCGGGCGCCGCGAGATAGCCGACCACCCCGCGCCGCAGTTGCTCCACCGCCTCCGGGGACGGATCGACGGCGGCTGTCACCCAGGCGGCCACCCGCGGCGACGGACGTCCCAGCGCCTCGGCCTCCTCCCGCATCCGTCCGACCAGCTTCGCCGCCGACGCCGGAGTCAGGAGGTTCAGCACCATCCGGTCGGCGAACGCGGCCGCCGTGCGGACCGCCGCGGGGCCGAAGGCGGCCACCGTCAGCTGTGACTTGGGGGCAGGCAGCCGCAGCCGGTAGCCGCTGGTGCGCACGACCTCCCCCTCCGAGGTGGTCCGCTCCCCGTTCAGCAGCTGTCGCAGCGCCGTCGCCGACTCCCGCAGCGCCACCCCGCTGCGCCGGTGCGAACGGCCGTGCCACTGCTCGACGACGACCGGGCTGGAACTGCCGATCGCCACGTCCACCCGCCGCCCGGTGAGGGCCGCCACCGAGGCGGCCCCGCGCGCGATCGTCATCGGGTCCCGTACGGCCACGGCGAGCGGGCCGACGGTCAGCGGGATGCTCCCGGTCCGCAGGCCAACGGCGGTGGCGAGGGCGAACACGTCATAGGTGGCCATCTCACCGAGCCACAGCTCCTCGTATCCGTTCCGCTCGGCGGCGGCCGCAGTGAGCAGCGCCTCCTCCGGCGGCCGGTCCTGCCAATAGCCCAGCGACACCGACAACTTCACGTGCTTCAGCCTCCCCGACCGCAGCCCACGAACCCCACGAATCCACGCTACGCCGACGCTACAATAAGCAGAGTGACCAGACCACCCCTCCCGCGGCGCCGAACACCGCGGCGGGCTGCGACGGATCGGTCGGCGTGGCGGGACAACCATCGGGACCCGGGGTCCGTCCTACTCGGCAGTACTCCCTGAAGACCGAGGCCATCACCCATGCCCTTCGCCCGCGCGACCGTCACGACCCTGCTCAGCGCGACACTGCTCCTGACCGCCGCACCGTACGCCCTCGCGGACTCCGGCATGTCGCTCTCCGTCGATCCGACCTCCAGCCGCCAGCGCGGCCGGGAGGTCACGTTCACCGTCGCCGCCGACGAGGCGGACCTGAGTCACGGCAAGGGGACGTTCACCCTGGAGTCCCGCGCCTTCGTCAAACCGGTCGGCGTCGCGAAGGAGCGGTTCCACGACGGCAAGGGCGGCCAGTTGTACGCGAAGACCATGGCCATGGTGCCCTGCGACATCGAACCCGGCCCCTACACCGTGGAGTTGAAGGCCGGGGCGGGCAGCCAGGCCGCGGCCGCCATGACGTTGACGGTCGTGCCCGAGATGGATCCCGGGAACCGGTCGTTCTGCGAGGACCCGTCAGCGAGCTACGACTCGGTCGCCGACCGGACCAGCGAGGCGGCGGCCGACGACAACGTGGGCCATGACGGCATCGGCGTCGGCACCGTCGTCGCCGGCGGCGTGGGCATCGGCCTCGTCAGCTCCCTCCTGACCGGCTTCGCCCTCACCCGATGGCAGCGCAAGGCGGGACGCCCGCAGGCCTGACACTCAGCACGTACCGCAGTGGCGGCGGGAGCACCCGCTGCGATGCGATGTAAAGAATCGTAGACATCGTGTCAGCTCTGCCATACATTCATGCCATGTCATACGACGAGAAGAACGCCTGGGTCTACGCCCTGGTCGCGATCGGCGGCTACGCGGGCTACCTGGTGGTCATCCTCGGCAGGGCGCAGGGCGTCCCACTCACCTCGGTCGCCTACGTCATGCCGATGATCCTGGCCATCAGTGCCGCGACAGCCGCATCGATCGTGGGTCACATCGTGATCGCCGCCGCCCGGCCCAAGGAGGCCGGCAGGACCGACCAACGGGACAAGGAGATCCACCGGCACGGCGAGTACGTCGGCGGAATGGTGCTCGCGGTGGGCGTGATCGTCCCGCTCGGCCTGGCGATGGCGGAGATCGACTACTTCTGGATCGCCAATGCGATCTACCTGGCGTTCGTGCTCTCCGCGCTCTGCGGAACCGCGGTGAAGCTCGTCACCTACCGCCGGGGGTTCTAGCCGTGGGAAAGCCGACCAAGGTCACCAATGACATCCGGCGCCTGCGGTTCGTGAACGCCGAGATGACCCAGGCGGACCTGGCGGACCGCATCGGCGTCACCCGGCAGACCGTCATCGCGATCGAGCAGGGCCGCTACTCGCCCTCACTCGAGATGGCGTTCCAGATCGCACGTGCCTTCAAAGTGCCGCTCGGCGAAGTGTTCCAGTACCCGGACAACGATCCGGACGACGAAGGAGACACACCATGAAGGCTGTTGTCCAGGACACCTATGGGTCGGCCGATGTCCTGGAGCTCAGGGACATCGACCCGCCCGTGGTCGGCGACGAGGAGGTCCGGCTGCGCGTGCTCGCCGCGAGTGCCGGCATCGGGGACTGGCACGTCATGACCGGCAGGCCGTACCTGATCCGGCTCTTCGGTTTCGGACTGCGCAGACCCAGGGCCCGCGTCCGCGGCATCGACGTGGCGGGGATCGTCGAGGAGGTCGGTGGGAACGTGACCCGGTTCCAGCCGGGCGACGAGGTCTTCGGCACCTGCGACGGCTCCTTCGCCGAGTACGCGTGCGCCCGGCAGGACCGCATCACGTCCAAGCCGGCGAACCTCAGCGCGGAACAGGCCGCGGCCGTACCCGGCTCCGGAGTCGCCGCCCTGCAGGCCCTTCGCGACCAGGGGCAGCTCCAGCCGGGCCAGAAGGTCCTGGTCATCGGCGCCGGTGGGGGCGTGGGGACGTTCTCGGTACAGCTGGCCAAGGCGTTCGGAGCACACGTCACGGGTGTGTGCAGCACGACCAAGGTCGACCTCGTCCTCTCCCTCGGAGCTGACGACGTCATCGACTACACACAGGACGACTTCGCGGACGGCACGCGGCACTACGACCTCATCCTCGACACCGCGGGGAACCGCCCCCTGTCGCTGCTCCGGCGCGCTCTCACTCCTGCGGGAACGCTCGTCGTCGTCGGAGCCGAGGGCGGCGGGCGATGGCTGCAGGGCACGGACCGCCAGCTCCGGGCGATGCTGCTGTCCCCGCTCCTGCGCCAGAAGCTGCGCGGGCTCATGTCCGTGCAGCGCGAGAAGGACCTGCGGTACCTGGCGGAGCTCTTGGAGGCCGGCAAGCTCACTCCGGTCATCGGCAGGACGTACCCGCTGAGCGGGGTCCCCGACGCCATGCGGTATCTGGAGGAGGGGCACACTCGCGGCAAGGTCGTCATCACCCTCTGAGCCCGACGCCGGGAGAAGCTGACGACCTGACTGCCATGGCCCGGTACCTCTCCTCAAGTCCCAGGACCCGCATAGGCGTTCGCTCGTCCCAACAGCACGGCAACCGCCCCGATTCCGGCGTGACGCAGGTCACATCAAGCCAAGAGGTTTGGTCCCGGCGGACCGGGGCAGCCAAGTGTTCAGAGGCCCCCCTTACCTCGCAGTCCCGGCCCGGCCAGCTCTCCCCCCCTGCTGGCCGGGTCGAGCTGTCTCCGCAGCCGGCCGGCAGGGTCCGCGCACCTCGTCAGGGCACCCGCTGGCCCTTGCCCAGGGCCACTATCCCGCCGGCGGAGACGGTGAAGTGCCGGGCGTCGTGTTCGGGGTTCACGCCGATGGTGGCTCCGGCGGGGACGACGACGTTCTTGTCGAGGATCGCGCGGCGGACGACGGCGCCGCGGCCGACGCGTACGCCCTCCAGCAGGACGGACTCCTGGACGACGGCGCCCTGCTCAACGATGACGCCGGGAGCCAGCACGGATCCGGTGACCTGGCCGCTGATGATGCAGCCCGTGCTGACCATCGACTCGCCCGCGATCCCGCCGGCGACGAACTTCGCCGGTGGCCGCTGGGCCTGGTTGGTGAAGATGGGCCACTGCCGGTTGTAGAGGTTGAAGACCGGTCGGATCGATATGAGGTCCATGTGTGCTTCGTAGTAGGCGTCGAGTGTTCCCACGTCACGCCAGTAACCGTGGTCCCGGTCCGTCTCACCCGGCACTTCGTTGTCGTCGAAGTCGTAGACCTGCGCCTGGCCGCGCTCGGTGAGCAGCGGGAGGATGCTGCCGCCCATGTCGTGCACGGAGTTCTCGTCCTCGGCGTCGTGCTGGAGCGCGTCGATGAGGACCTTGGTGGAGAAGATGTAGTTGCCCATCGAGGCGAAGACCCGGTCCGGGTCGTCCGCGAGGCCGGGCGGATCGGCGGGCTTCTCCAGGAAGCCGTCGATGCGTGAGCTGCGGTCCGCCGTGGTGATGATGCCGAACGCGGAGGCCTGCTCACGCGGCACGCGGATGCCGGCGACCGTCACGCCCGCGCCGGCGTCCATGTGCCGGTCGAGCATCTGCCGCGGATCCATGCGGTAGACGTGGTCGGCGCCGAAGACCACGATGTAGTCGGGCTGCTCGTCGTGCACGAGGTTGAGCGACTGGTAGATGGCGTCGGCGCTGCCGAGGTACCAGCGGGGGCCGAGGCGCTGCTGTGCCGGGACGGGTGTGACGTAGTCGCCCAGCAGACCGGTCATCCGCCAGGTGGTCGACACATGCCGGTCCAGGGAGTGCGATTTGTACTGCGTGAGCACGCAGATGCGGTGGATTCCCCCATTCACCAGGTTCGACAGGACGAAGTCCACCAGCCGGTAGACCCCGCCGAATGGCACCGCGGGCTTGGCCCGGTCCGCGGTCAGCGGCATCAGCCGCTTGCCTTCGCCCCCTGCGAGGACGATGCCCAGCACGTTCGGTCGTCCGCTCACCCTGACCCCCTTCGTCTCCGGCTGCCCGCTGGCAGCCGGTCACTCCAGTACCGACTCGTAGACCTCCACGGTCCTGCGTGCCACCGCGTCCCAGCCGAATTCCGTCACGGCCCGCTGCCGCCCCGCCTCCCCCATCGCCCGCGCCCGGCCGCCGTCGCCGACGACCTCGTTGACGGCGGCCGCCAGCGCGGCCTCGAAGCCGCGCGGATCGGCTTCCTCGTACGGCACCAGCAGCCCCGTACGGCCGTGCTCGACCACCTCCGGGATACCGCCGACGGCAGAGGCGACCACCGCCGTACCGCACGCCATGGCCTCCAGATTGACGATGCCGAGCGGTTCGTAGACCGACGGGCAGACGAACACCGCCGCGTGGGTGAGGAGTTGGACGACGTCGGGGCGGGGCAGCATCTGCGGGATCCACACGACATCGCCGCGCCGCTCCCGCAGCTCGGTGACCAGGGAGCGGAACTCCGCGTCCAGCTCCGGGGTGTCGGGCGATCCCGCGCACAGCACGACCTGGGTGCCGGGGGCGAACTCGCGCGCCGCGCGCACCAGGTGCGGTACGCCCTTCTGCCGGGTGATCCGGCCGACGAACAGGACGAACGGCCGGGCCGGGTCGATGCCGAGGCGCTCCAGGACGTCGACCCGGGGGTCGGGCCGGTACAGGGCGGTGTCGATGCCGTTGTGCACCACGTGGACCCGGCCGGGATCCACCCGCGGATAGCAGGCGAGCACGTCGGCGCGCATGCCGTGAGACACCGCGATCACCGCGTCCGCCGCCTCGGCGGCGGTGCGCTCGGCCCAGCTGGAGACCGCGTAGCCGCCGCCCAGTTGCTCCGCCTTCCAGGGGCGCAGCGGCTCCAGGGAGTGGGCGGTCATCACATGCGGGATGCCGTGGAGCAGTTTGGCGAGGTGGCCCGCCATGTTGGCGTACCAGGTGTGCGAGTGGGCGAGGTCGATGTCCGTCACGGCGGCCGCGATGGAGAGGTCCACCGACAGCGTCCGGAGCGCGTTGTTGGCCCCGTCCAGTCCGGCGGCCGCCCGGTGCCGCACGAGGCCCGAGGCCTTGTCCGCGACCTCATCACCAGGTCGGGTGGCGACGCTCCAGCTGTGGACGGTGAGATCGACGAGGCCGCGCAGTTCCCGCGCGAGGAACTCGGCGTGCACCCCGGCTCCGCCGTACACGTCCGGCGGATATTCGCGCGTTAACAGCCCGACCTTCACCGTGTCCCACCTCTCCGCTGATCACCCGGTGTCCTGGGCGTTGCCGTCCCGGCCCGCTCCGCTCCGGCATCAGCGGGGCCGGCCCGGGATGCGGCGATCGGCGCAGGCCTCGTAGCCCTCTTCTGTACCGGATCGTCAGGCGGCAAACGTCACGGGGTCCGCCGGCAGGCGGCCGCGGGCGGCTTGTCCCGCGACACGGCAATGGTCCGGGGGCCCGTGGAGTGCGCCCTCTCGCGCCGGGCACGGAGAATGGGAACAATGCCGAACGACGCGGAACGCCTGCCACCACGGGCACAGGCCCACGGTGGCGGGGCGGCCCCGCACCCGGAGGAGAGAGCCAGATGCCGCACGAGCGCGCCGGACAGCCCGCACAGCCCGCCGACCTGGTCGACGTGGCCCGGCTGGTGACCGCGTACTACACGCTCCGACCCGACCCCGGCGAGGTGGGCCAGCGGGTCGCGTTCGGGACCTCGGGCCACCGTGGTTCGTCGCTGGCGGTCGCGTTCAACGAGGACCACATCGCGGCCACCAGCCAGGCGATCAGTGAGTACCGGTCAGGCCAGGGGACCGACGGGCCGCTCTTCCTGGGGGCGGACACGCACGCGCTGTCCGAGCCGGCGCGGGCCACCGCGCTCGAGGTGTTCGCCGCCAACGACGTCACGGTGCTGATCGACAGCGCGGACGGGTACACCCCCACCCCGGCGGTCTCGCACGCCGTCCTGGTCCACAACCGCGGCCGCACCTCGGGGTTGGCGGACGGGGTGGTCGTCACGCCCTCGCACAATCCGCCGGCCGACGGCGGCTTCAAGTACAACCCGCCGAACGGCGGTCCCGCCGGCTCGGAGGCCACGTCCTGGATCCAGGACCGGGCGAACGAACTCATCGCGGGCGGCCTCAAGGACGTCCGGCGGATCCCCTACGCCCGCGCGCTCGCCGCCGGCACCACGGGCCGCTACGACTTCCTCACGCACTACACCGACGACCTGCCCGCCGTGGTGGACCTGGAGGCCGTCCGGGCGGCCGGCGTGCGGATCGGCGCGGACCCGCTCGGCGGCGCGTCGGTCGCGTACTGGGGCCGGATCGCCGAGCGCCACGGGCTGGATCTGACGGTCGTCAATCCGGACTCCGACCCGACATGGCGCTTCATGACGCTGGACTGGGACGGCAGGATCCGGATGGACTGCTCGTCACCGTACGCCATGGCCTCGCTCATCCGGCGGCGCGACGACTTCCAGGTGTCCACCGGCAATGACGCGGACGCCGACCGGCACGGCATCGTGACCCCGGACGCCGGCCTGATGAACCCCAACCACTACCTCGCCGTCGCCATCTCTTACCTGTACGAGCACCGCGGGCAGTGGCCGTCGGACGCCCGAATCGGCAAGACCCTGGTCTCCTCGTCGATGATCGACAAGGTGGCGGCAGGCCTCGGCCGGAAGCTGGTGGAGGTACCGGTCGGCTTCAAGTGGTTCGTGGACGGGCTGCTGGACGGCTCGTTGGGCTTCGGCGGCGAGGAGTCCGCCGGCGCGTCCTTCCTGCGCCGCGACGGATCGGTGTGGACCACCGACAAGGACGGCATCCTGCTCGCGCTGCTCGCGGCGGAGATCATCGCGGTCACCGGCCGCAGCCCGTCGCAGCACTACGCCGACCTCACCGCACGCTTCGGCGAGCCCGCCTACGCCCGGATCGACGCGCCGGCGACGCGTGAGCAGAAGGCCGTCCTCGCCTCGCTCTCCCCCGAGCAGGTCCCGGCGGGCGAACTGGCCGGTGAGCCGGTCACGTCGGTCCTCACCGCGGCGCCCGGCAACGGCGCGTCGCTGGGCGGACTCAAGGTCTCCTCCGACAACGCCTGGTTCGCCGCCCGGCCGTCCGGCACCGAGGACGTGTACAAGATCTACGCGGAGTCCTTCCACGGTCCTGAACACCTCGCCAAGGTGCAGGAGGAGGCGAAGGCCATCGTGTCCAAGGCGCTGGACGACGCCTCCGGAAAGGCCTGACGCGCACCCACCCTCACAACGCACCCACGCACAGCAGCAGTGACGCGCACCCGTCCTGTGACCGGAGTCGACCACCGCCGGTGCTCATCCACCGGCTGACGAAGGGAACATTCCTTGAGCGGCAGCGGACTGTCTCAGGAACGGCTCGACCGGATGCGCGACGTCATGTCCGGCTACGTCGAACGCGGTGACGTACCCGGACTCGTGACGCTGGTGCACCGGCGCGGTGAGACCCGGGTCGAGGCGCTCGGCACGATGGCGGCCGGTGGCACCGTCCCGATGCACCGCGACACGATCTTCCGGATCGCGTCGCTGACCAAACCCATCACCGCGGCCGCCGCGATGATCCTGGTGGAGGAGTGCAAGCTGCGGCTGGACGAGCCGGTGGACCGGCTGCTGCCGGAACTCGCCGACCGCAGGGTGCTCCAGCGGCTCGAAGGGCCGCTCGACGACACCGTTCCGGCACGCCGGCCGATCACCCTGCGGGATCTGCTGACGTTCCGGCTGGGGATCGGAGCGGTGCTGGCGCCCCGGGGGACCCACCCGATCCAGCGGGCGATGGACGAGGCCGGCCTCTCCCCCAGTCCGAACCCGCCGGCGATCGGTCCCGACGAGTGGATGAAACGGCTCGGCGCACTGCCGCTGGTCCATCAGCCGGGCGAGCGGTGGATGTACCACACGGGTTCCGAAGTGCTGGGGGTGCTGATCGCGCGCGCCGCCGATCAGTCGTTCGCGTCCTTCCTCAGTGACCGGATCCTCGATCCGCTCGGCATGCGGGACACCTCGTTCCAGGTGCCGGCGGAGAAGCTGGACCGGCTGCCGCCGAGTTACCGGGCCCGTCCCGGAACCGGCGAACTCGTGCTCCAGGACGATCCCGCCGACAGCCGCTGGGGCCGCCCGGTGGCGTTCCCGTCCGGTGGTGGCGGGCTCGTCTCGACGGCCGACGACTACGTGGCCTTCTGCCGGATGATGCTGGACCGGGGGCGGCACGGCGGTGGACGGGTGCTGTCCCGGCCCTCGGTCGAACTCATGACCAGCAACCACTTGGCACCGGAGCAGCGGCCCGGAACCCGCAGCTTCCTCGGTCCCGACGAGGGCTGGGGTTTCGGTGTCTCCGTCTCCGTCCGGCGCTTCGATCTGGCGACGACCCCGGGCCGGTTCGGGTGGAACGGCGGCACGGGCACCTCCGCCTACACGGACCCGGGGGAGGACCTGGTCGGCATTCTGCTGACCCAGCGCCACATGGACTCCACCACTCCTCCCGCTGTCTTCCAGGACTTCTGGACCTCGGCGTACCGGGCGATCGACGACTGAGCCGCGGGGTCGTCACCCCGCAGCCGCGCCGGCCCTCCGCTTGCTCACTCAGTACCTGGCCGACGTGGGCAGCCGGAGACCTACTGGGTGACGGGCTCACTCTGCTGCGGGGCCTCGACGGCCGCGGTGATGGTGGTGCCGGCCGGGACGGACTCGTAGTAGACCGAACGGGACTGCTTGGAGCGCAGGGCCGCGGACTTGCGGACCAGGCCCTCGAGCGCGGTACGCACGCTCATGATGGTGACGGAGCGCTCCGGCGTCGAGATGGCCGTGGCGACCTCCGCCGCCGAGGCCGGGCCGCCCTGCTTGACCAGGTAGTTCTCGACGACCTTCACGAGCTTGTCGGCCTTGGGGGCGGCCGCCTTGCTGTCGGCCGCCTTCGGCGCGGCGGTCTTCGCGGTGGCGGTCTTCGCCGGCTTCGCGGTCGTGGACTTGGCCGTGGCGGCCTTCGTCGCGGCGGCCTTCGCCGGCTTCGCGGTGGCGGTCTTGGCCGGGGTGGCCTTCGCGGTCGCGGTCTTGGCGGGCGCCGCCGCCTTGGTGGCGTGCGCGGCCTCGGCCACGGCGCTCTTCGCGTCGGTCTTGCGGCCGCGGCCGGCCCGGCCCTGGGTCGGGACCGACTTGCGCGCGGTACGGCGCCTGGCGCCGGGCACCTTCGCCGACTTCGCGTGCGGTGCGACGTGCGCTTCCGGCTCGCTCTTCTGCGGTTCGGCCTGCTCGGAGACGGAGTGCTGCTTCTTCGCGCCGACGGCGCTCTGCATGCTCAGCAGCATCTCGCGGTCCTGGACGAGGACCTCCAGCTCCTTCTGGAGCACGTCGATCTGCGCGAGAACGCGGTCGCGGTCACCTTCGTTCTGCCGCAGATCGGCGGCGACGCGGGCTTCGTACTCGCCCTGCAGACTCTGGCTCTTGGACATGACGTCCGACATGGACACCACTCGCCTTTCGTTGCTCACTTCGCGTCATTGATGACCGTGATGGTAGCCATCAACGTATGAGGGGATATTCGAAACGGACGCTCACATCACGTCCCCGTGGTCCGGGCCGGACCGAGCTGCGCCGACATCCGTATGAGTAAGACCATCCCAGTCAACGTCCGCGAAAGCCAACTCGGTTCCCCGGATCCCGTCCGGGAGGTTACATCTTTCGGGCGCGGGAGGATAGGAGCAGCGTCCCCCGTTGACCTGGAAGTGTGGCGGCCCGGACGGCGAATTCCTTTCGCCCCGCCGGGAGTTGCCTCACTCGGCCGGGTACCGTCCGGCCGGTCCCGCGGCCCCCCGCGTTCGTGCTGCGCGGGAGAAACTCGGCGAACAGTTCGAGTTCGCTCCCGCTGTCCCGGAGGCGGATCAGCGCTTCCCGCACTTGTCTTCCCGGACCGTTGACGCCCTCTCCGGCAGGGCGCGATCCTGGAGTGACGCGAGTGACGCGAGTGAAAGGACACATCGTGTTCGAGCGTTTGCACAACTTATAGAGCGGCGAAAGGGCCGGGTGCCGAGGAGCGACACCTTCGGGTATCACGACCCGGACAACGGGCACCGGCCGTACGGCGGGGCGGATATCGATCCGGCCCCGGACGCGGCTCGCCGCACCAATCCGGACCGGAACACCCGGCCGCGGCAGGAGTTGTTCGGCCGGGACGGGCAAGAAGCCGCCTATGAGACCAAGCGACGAAGTGGCCGCGCGGCGTATCGGCGTGCTGCTCGTGATGCAGGGCGCGCTGTTGACGGGCTTCGGCCTGCTGCTCACGCGGTGGCTGGTGAAGGTTCCGCCGTTCACCGCGGAGGACGGGATCAACCGCGCCTTCGCCGCGCACCGGTCGGCGGGCTGGAACAGCGCCACGTACTGGCTGTCCCAGCTGGGCAACACCCATGCCGTCGTGCTGATGACGGCGGTGTCGGTGGCCCTGCTCCTGTTGCCGGTGTACGGGCGGCTCCAGCGCGAAGCGCTGTTCCTGGGCGCCGCGGTGGCCCTGCAGTCGCTCGTCTTCCTCATGGTGACCGCGGTCATCGACCGGGCCCGTCCGGACGTGGCACACCTGGATGCCGCCCCGCCGACGTCCAGTTTCCCCTCCGGGCACACCGGTGCCGCGACGGCGCTGTACGGCGGTCTGGCCGTTCTCGTCCTCATCCGCTTCCGCGGAAACTGGCGCTTCGTGCCGGCCGCGGTCCTGTTCAGCGTTCCCGTGCTGGTCGCGGTGGCGCGCCTGTACCGGGGGATGCACCATCCCACCGATGTGCTCTTCGGTCTGCTCAACGGGGCCGGAATCCTGCTGATCATGGGGCGTTCACTGCTGCCGGCGCGCGCCCGGCCGCAGGTGCCGGGGCAGGCTGAGCACATCACCTCTGCGGGTGCGACGGCCGTCACGCGGTACGGGCGGCGGGCGGCCGTGGTGGTGAATCCGACCGTCGTGGACGACGCGCTGCACGACGCGATCCGCCGCACGCTGGGTCGGTACGGCTTCCAGGACGTCTCCTGGCACGGGACGACCGAGGACGACCCGGGGAACGGCGCCGTACGGCGGGCCGCGCTCAGGAAACCCGACCTGATCGTCGTGTGCGGCGGTGACGGCACGGTGATGGCCTGTGCCGACGGCCTGGCGCACAGCGGCATCCCGACCGCGGTCCTGCCCTGCGGCACCGGCAACCTGCTGGCGCGCAACCTCGGTTATCCGGTCGATCCCCTCGCCGCTCTCGTCGCCGCGCTGGAGGGCACCACCCACGCCATCGACCTCGGGACCGCCGACGGCGACGGCATCTCCGGAGCCCGGTTCGCCGCCATGGCCGGCGCCGGGTTCGACGCCGCCGTGGTCGGGGACGCCTCCTCCCGGATGAAGGCGGGCATCGGCTGGGCCGCCTATCTGGTGTCCGGGGTGCGCCATCTGCGCGACCCCGGGATGCGGCTGACCCTGCGACTCGACGACGGACCGGAGCTCGGCCGCCGGGCACGGATGGTGCTGGTGGGCAACGTCGGCACGCTGCAGGGCGGTGTGCCGCTGCTCCCGGACGCGCGGCCGGACGACGGGGTGTTCGACGTCGTGCTGCTCAACCCGGCGGGACCGCTCGGCTGGCTGCGCGCCGCCGCCCATGTGCTGAGCCGGCCGCACCACGACAGGACACCCCTGCCGCCGGGCCGCGGTGGACGGTTCGCCGACGGCGCGCTGGAGTACTTCACCGCACGGCGCATCGAGATGACCTTCGAACGTCCCCAGGAACGGGAGTTGGACGGTGAACCGGTCGGTCCCGGCGTACGGCTGGTGATGGAGGTCGATCCGGGCGCCCTGCTGATGCAGTTGCCGGCGACCTCACCCACGGCATCGTCATCGGCGCCGGCGGGCACCGAGGAACCGGCAGTCCTGACAGGAGTACACGATGGGTACGGCAACGCGCGTTCCGCAGACCCGCGACATCACGGGCGACGAACTCTCGGGCGATGATGCCTGGGCCACCCTGCGCCGCTACGGCGGATGGAAACTGGCCCGCGACGCCTTTCTGCGGTTCCGGTACGCCGACGGGTTCAGCCACGCGCGGGCGCTGGCCCTGCAGACGGTCCTGTCGCTGGTGCCGTTCGCCATCGCCGTCGTCGGGCTGTCCACCGTGCTGCACGCCGAAGGCGTCGGGCGGGTGGCCGAACTCACCGTGCTGCGCATGTCGAGCGGCCCGAGCTCCGATGTCGTGAGGAACGCCCTCACCGACAGCCGCCGGCACGCCGACGAGGGCGGACAGCTGGCACTGTGGTTCGGTCTGCTGTTCGCCCTGGTGAACGTCACCACCGCGATGAGCCAGATCGAACGCGGCGCCAACCGCATCTACGGCGTGGAGCGCGACCGGCCCTTCCACCTCAAGTACCGGCGCGGGGTGCTGATGATGCTGCTCGCCGGACTGCCCCTGGGCCTGGGCTCCATCCTCATGGTCGGCGGCGCCGACATCGCCGGAGCGGCGGCCCAGGTGTACCACTGGACGCCGGACCAGACGACGGCCTGGAACCTGCTGCGCCGGCCGGTGGGCATCCTTCTCGCGCTGTTCTCCGCCTCGGTCGTCTTCCGCAGTTCGCCGCGCCGCCGGCAGCCCGGCTACACCTGGCTGGCCTTCGGTGCGGCCGTCTATCTGGCGCTGTGGACCCTGCTGACCTGGCTGCTCAGCCTGTACGTCGAGTTCAGCAGCTCGTTCAACTCCGTGTACGGCCCGCTGAGCGCCTTCATCTCGCTGCTGCTGTGGTCCTACCTCACGGCGATAGCGCTCTTCATGGGCATCGCGTTCGCCGCCCAGCTGGAGGCGGTCCGCGCCCGCGTCAAGGAGCCGGTTCTCCAGGATCCGGGGGTCTGAGCGGTGCGGCTCCGCAACCCGGACAGGTCGGTGACTCGGCCCGCGATGATGATTCTCCGCCGGAACGGGTAGCCGTCACCAGCATGAGGGCACTGTCGCGATTTCCCGGAAACCTGATCCGCCGGCTGCGCGGCCCGGACGAGCGCCTCGGCGTACGGCTGCTGCTCACGGCGGCGGTGTGCGCCGTCGCGACCGTACCGTTCGCCTTCGTTCTGGTCCTCGTGGAGGCCCACTGGGGTCCCCTGCACCGCGCCGACCGGAGTGCGGCCGAGAACCTGCACCGGGCGGCGCTGGACCACCCGGCATGGGTGACAGTGCTGCGCTTCCTCACCAACGGGCTGTGGTCGCCCACCGTCATGCGGCTGCTGGTGGCCGCTGTCGTGGTGTGGCTGCTGTACCGCCGCGCCTGGCGACTGGCCGCCTGGGCCGCCGTCACGGCCGCCCTCAGCTCCATGGTGGGGGTGATGGTCAAGACGGCCGTGGAACGCGCCCGCCCGCAACTGCCGGACCCGGTGGCCCACGCCCCCGGCTATTCGTTCCCCTCCGGCCACGCCATGACCGCCACGACGTCCTGCGGAGTGCTGCTGCTCGTCCTGCTGCCGCTGGTCCCCCGCGGCCTGCGCGCGCTGCCATGGGCGGCGGCGGTGATCTCCGTGGTGGGTGTCGGCTACACCCGGGTCGCGCTCGGCGTGCACTGGGCGAGCGACGTGGTGGGCGGCTGGCTGCTCGGGCTGGCCGTACTCGCCGCCACCACCGCCGCGTTCCAGGCCTGGCGCCAGGAGGCGGGTCTCGCCCACACCTCACCGGCCCAGGGTCTGGAACCCGAACTGGACACCCCGCACACCGCGCCCGAACCGGCCCTCCACCTCGGCCACCACCCCACGGACGAGAACCCGTCCCCTACGGATACGAAGGAGGACGACTCACGTCCGTGAGGGCGGTCGGCCGACCGGCGAACCTCAGAACCTCAGAACCTCAGAACAGGGTGTCGGCGAACCGGTCGACCTGGTCGGTGTCCGGGGACCAGCAGTAGAGGATCACTTCGTCGGCGCCGAGGTCGGTGTACGTACGCACCGCGGCCTTGATCTCCTTCGGATCGCCCAGCAGTCCGTCGGCGAAATGGGAGGCGTCGCCGAGGAACGCGTAGTAGTGGCCGACGTTCTTGCGGGCTTCCGCGACCACCGCGTCCGGGCCGATGGCGACGTTGAGCTGGGCCACCAGCCGGGGCGCCGACGTACGCCCGGCGTCGCGCCAGGCCTGTTCCGCCTGGCGGAACAGGCGGTCGGTGAAGTGCGGTGACGGCGCGGCGCCGAGGAAGCCGTCACCCCAGCGGGCGGCGCGGGCGATCGCGGCGGGGGTGAAGCCGCCGAAGAGCACTTCGGGGCCGCCGGGTGTCACGGGCGCGGGTCCGATCGGTCCCACACCGTCGCCGTAGGGCTCGCCCGCCCAGACGCGGCGCAGTACCGCCATCTGCTCGTCGAGCCGGCGGCCGCGCCGGTGGACGTCGACTCCGGTGGCAAGGTAGTCGTCCTCGCGTCCGCCGATCCCGATGCCGAGGGTGAAGCGGCCGCCCGAGAGGTGGTCGAGGGTGGCGGTCTGCTTCGCCAGCAGTGCGGTCCGGTGCAGAGGTGCGAGCAGTACCTCGGTCTGTACGCGGATGCGGTGGGTGGCGCCCGCGAGGGCGGCCAGGGTGATGAGTGGTTCGGGGTTGTCGTGGACCAGCCGGTCCAGCAGTCCGAGGGTGGTGAAGGGGCCGGCGTCGGCACGACGGGCCCAACTCAGCAGCCGACCGGGATCGTCGACGGGAAGACCGAGACCGATGTTCATGTGTGACTCCTCAAGAAGGGCAGACGAAATCGATGCCGCCCCTCCGTGATCTCGCACGAACGATACGTGCGGGCGCGCTCCCGTTTGCGGCGTACCTCCAGGGAGCGGTGCTCGGAGTCCAGCCATCCTAGAGCAAGCCGCGAGGGACGAGTGGGGTCTTGGGACGGGATCAGGACACCGCGGCGGGTCCCGGCGCCCAGTGGGCGCGCTCGCATAGGGTCACGTGGTGGCTTTGATCAGGATCGAGCGCTCCTCCCCACTGCCCGTCGACGAGGTGTGGCGGCGGCTCACCCGCTGGGAGCGGCACGCGGCCCATGTGCCGCTGACCAGGATCACCGTCACCACCCCGCCGCCCACGCGGCTGGGCACCGTGTTCGTGGCGCGGTCCGGCCTGGGGCCTGTCGGGTTCGACGACCCCATGGAGATCGTGCGCTGGGAACCGCCCGCGCCTGGTGGCACCGGCCGTTGCCGGCTGGAGAAGCGCGGCACGGTCGTCGTGGGGTGGGCCGAGATCGAAGTGGCCGCGCGGGACACCGGATCGCGGATCGTGTGGACCGAGGATCTGCGGGTACGGGGACTGCCGCGGCTGTTCGACGGTCTGACCGTCCGGTCCGGCCGGCTGATGTTCGGCCGGGCGATCTCCGGACTGCTCGCGGAGGCATAGCCCCGGCGTGCCGGGGCGCCCGGTCGCGACGACGAAGAGAAGGACATCGGTGATGGACGAACGGCTGGTCGTGGTCGGCAGTCTCAACATGGACCTCTCGGTCACGGTGCCGCGTCTCCCCCGGCCGGGCGAGACGGTCTCCGGCGCCGATGTCGTCCGCGGACCCGGCGGGAAGGGCGGCAACCAGGCGGTCGCCGCGGCGCGGCTCGGCGCACGGGTCCGGATGGTCGGGCTGCTCGGGGACGATGCCCATGGCGTGGAACTGCGGGCGGCCCTGACGGCGGAGGGGATCGACGACAGCGCGGTGGGCACCCTCCCGGACACCGCTTCCGGACTGGCGCTGATCGTGGTGCAGCACGACGGCGAGAACACCATCACCCTCTCCCCCGGCGCCAACCACCACCTGGACGAAGCCACGTTGCGGAGCCTCACGGAAGGCCTCGTCGCGAACAGCGCCGACACCGTCCTGCTCCAGCTCGAAGTGCCGCTGCCCACCGTGCTGGCCGCGGCCCGCGAGGCGCGCGCCGCCGGGGCGCTGACCGTGCTCAACGCCGCTCCGCTGCCCGGTCCCGGCCCGCTGCCGGCCGAACTGCTGCGTGCGGTCGATGTCCTCATCGTCAATGAGACCGAGGCCGCCGGACTGCTCGGCCTCCCCGACGTACCGTCCGGCGGCCGGGACGAGGATTGGACGGCGCGCGCGGACCAGCTCCGTCGGCTGGGGCCCGGGACCGTCGTGGTCACGCTCGGCGCGGCCGGCGCGGTCGCCGCCGATGCCCGGGGTCCGCTCACCGAACCGGGCTTCCCGGTCGACGCGGTGGACGCCGTCGGTGCGGGCGACGCCTTCTGTGCCCAACTGGCCATCGCTCTCGGTCTCGGCAGCCCGCTCGCCGAGTCCGTCCGCCGGGCCTGTGCGGCCGGCGCCGTGGCCGCCACCCGGCGCGGCGCGCAGAACGCGCTGCCCACCCGGGCCGAAGTCGACTCGCTGCTCGCGGCAACTCCCTGATGATCGCGCGGCAAGGCAACGGTTTAGCCTGGGAGCGACCCGAGTCGGGTGGTCCCGAGTGAAGGAAGAACATGAACGGCGTCACCGGATTCACCAGCGTTTCCCCGACCACGCTCGCCGACGTCCTGGGCCGTGAGCAGGTCATGGACATCGGCATCCGCCCGCTGTGGCCCTCTCCGCGGATTGCCGGCCCGGCGTTCACCGTACGGTGCCCTCCCGGCGACAACCTGATGCTGCACGCGGCCATCCACCGCGCGGAGCCCGGCTCGGTCATCGTCGTCGAAGCGGGTGACGTGGACTACGCGCTCGCCGGCGGCAACGTCTGCGCCGTCGCCCAGCGCCGGGGGATCGCGGCGTTCGTGCTCGACGGTGTGATCCGTGACCTCGCCGAGGTGCGCGAGATGGGCTTTCCCGTCTTCGCCAGGGGCGTCATCCCCATTCCCGGGACCAAGAAGGCCGTTGCGCCGCTCAACGGCACGGTGCGGTGCGGCGGCGTGAACGTGAGCGCCGGCGACATCGTGGTCGCCGACGAGGAAGGCATCGTCGTCACTCCCGGCGCCCGTCAGGAGCAGGTGCTCGCCGACGCCCGCACCAAGATGGCCAAGGAGGCCGGCGAATCCCTCGATGCCTGGGAAGCGGCGCATCGTGCCCGCATCGACGCGATCCTGGCCGAGAAGGGCTTCACCGGCTGACCGAGGCCGTTCGGCTCAGGGGGCGTCGTGCCGCGGCGCGCCTCGTGCGGTCCGGTCCGGTTGGTGTGCGCGGTGCTTCCGGTGCCAGTGGGGGCGGTGCACGGAGACGGCCGTGGCCCGGCGCGTCAGGGCTCCGAGTCCGATCAGTGTGACCGTCCAGGTGCCGACGAAGGTGTAGATCAGCGTCGGTGCGTCGGCGCGTACCGCTTCGATCAGCAGGATCAGGGATCCGGCGGCCAGTCCGCCGAGCAGCGCCACCAGCCAGCGGACCGGCGGGCGTCGCACCCTGCGGTAGGCAGGGGCGACCCAACTGGCCAGCCGGCGCAGGAGTCGGCCTTCACGGCGGAAGTTGACCTCCATACTGCTGAGGATCCGGCGTTCCTCGTCGGTGAGTTCTACAGCTCCCATCGTGTGGGTCCCTCCCCCGTGCGGCTGAACGGACTGATGGCGCGGCGGTCCGCACCGTGCTTCCCGGGGGTTGGAGGGGCGGCGCGCTCGGCTGCCGACGCGGCCGCTCCGGGAAGATCGGGAACCTCGACCAGGGCAGGTAAGTCCGGTGTGAGCTGTGAGTGTTCGTCAGCGTCCATGAGGTGTCTCCGCGATGTCTGGCCCCCGGGCGGAGGCCGCCTCCTGCGCTCCTTCGTCAACGCCGGCCGCGCTTCCGGCCGGACGATACTCCGTGCTCCGCACCGTGCTGTCGTACACCCTCGTGGGTGGCAGGTCTCCGGCCGGTTCAGCTCCGCACGGGGGCGGAGGTCCGCCGGCCGGCCGGAGAACTCTGTACTGAAGCCGCTTCCCCCGGCGCGGGGAGGCAAAACGCCCGGCGCGTGACAGGGCTCCCGTGGTCCACGTGGACCCGAGCGCGCCCCTCGACGCGCCGCGGACGGGCGGGAGTTCGGGCCGTCAGAGGCCCGACTTCTCCTGAGGGATGCGTTCCAGCAGCCCGCGCAGGTCGTCCGCGTGCTCCTCCTCCTGCGCGAGGAGCTCCTCGAACACCCGGCGGGTGGTCGGGTCGCCGTTGCCGAGCCACTGGGCGATCTCCGTGTAGGAGGCGATGGCGACCCGTTCCGCCACCAGATCCTCCTTGATCATGTCGATCAGCCCGAGGCTCGCGTCGTACTCGGCGTGCGACCGCTTGGTGAGGGTGTCCGGGTCGAAGTCCGGCTCCCCGCCCAGCTGGACGATCCGCTGGGCCAGCTTGTCCGCGTGCGCCTGCTCCTCCTGGGCGTGCTCCAGGAACTCGGCGGCGACGGGCTCGGAGTACAGCCCGGTGGCCGTGAAGTAGTGCCGCTTGTAGCGGAGCGTGCACACGATCTCGGTGGCCAGTGCCTCGTTCAGCACCTGGATGACCCGTTGCAGGTCAGCGCCGTAGGCATCCGTCACCGGACCCTTCTCGATCTCCTTGCGTGCCCGGCTCCGGAGCGTTTCGATGTCGGTCAGGAACTCCGCCATGTCGTACTACCGTCCTTCGTGATCTGCGGCCAAGACGAACGGGAGACCCGTCCACGCGCTGCGCGTACCCGGCCGTCCCGCCCGGTACGCCCTCCCCGGCCGGAGATCAGCCACCCGGCCCCGGCGTTGCCGGTGGCAGCGGGTCATCCGGCCGAATCCGGCTCCCCCCCGCGCGAACCGCACACCCGGTCGCACCGACGGCGTTCGGCCCGTGCAGACGCCCCAGGACGGGGTAGCAGACCGGCATGGGCTCGGAGTCTGTTCCCGGTACCCGCCGCACCGCGCACTCCGGCTCGGACGGTCCGTCGTCCCGCCGGGGGCCGAAGCCTGCCCGGGTGGCGCGCCGGATCTGGCGGCGGGGCGTGGAGATAGAGCTGATGCAGCGGTCGATGGGCTTCGCCGCACTCGGCCTGGTGACGCTGATTCCGCTGCTGATCGTCGTGGCGGCGGCGCTGGGGCACAACGGCCAGGGGTTCGTGGCGTGGGTGCGGGACGCACTGGGGGTGACGGGCGGATCCGCGCGCGCGGTGGAGAGCCTGTTCAGCAGCCCGGCGCGGGTGCTGAGTACGACGACCGCGCTCAGCCTCGGGTCCCTGGCGGTCTTCGGGCTGTCGTTCATCGCCGCCATCCAGACCGCCTACGAACGCATCTGGGACCTGCCGTCCGCACCCTGGCACGCCACCTGGCGGCGGGCGCTGGCTCTCGCGCTCCTGGTCGGCTACCTGCTGACGGCCGAGTACGCCGACCACGTCCTGCAGGACACTCCGCTGCAGCCCCTCATCCGCATCGTGGTGACGGGAGTCGGGGGCGTGGCGTTCTTCTGGTGGATCCAGCACTTCCTGCTGTGCGGCCGCATCGGCCGGCGGCTCCTGCTGCCCGGCGCCCTGCTGACCGTGGGCGGGCTGGTCGGTCTCCGGTTCTTCTCCATCACCGTCTTCTCGCCGCTGATCGCCGGCAGCGCGGTCTCGTACGGGCCCATCGGCACCGTCCTGATCGTCCAGTCCTGGCTCATCGGCATCGGATTCGTGATCTATGCGGGAGCGCTGGCTGGGCAGGGGCTGTACGAGCGCAAGCGTCCTCAGTGACGTGACCGTGCCACCATCCGACCGGTTGGGAGAGGACGACAGTGGAGCGTTGGCAGTACGGCTTTCTGTACATCGGGTACTACGGGCCCCCGGGGGCGGAAAAGGTCTACGAACTGGTGGTCACCGGCGAAGGCGCGGAGATCGTCGCGCTGGAGGACTCGACGCTGCAGACCCCCGCCCTGATCCTGGCCCGGCTCGACCGGCTGGGCGGCGAGGGCTGGCTGCTCGAGGCCCGCGGCGATGCCGAGTACAGCGCACAGGGGATGGCACCGGCCTGGATGCTCGACAAGGTCAGGGAGCTGGATCCCGGGGGCGAGATGGGGACGTACTCCATCTACACGATGCGGCGGACGCTGGACTGACCGCTGTCAGCCGATGCTGCACTTGCGGGCGGTCAGCGGCGGCCCGTCCACCGCGCAGTGCATACGCGGCGCGGGCTGCTCCTCCTCCCCCTCCTCCTGCGGCGCTGCCGGCGCCTCGGCGGGCGGCGGAGGTGGGGTGCGGATCGTGATGGCGGCCAGCGCGGCGCCCGCGGCGAGCAGCGCCGCCGCGATGACCAGCGACTGGTGGAATCCGTGCGAGAACGCCTCGGGGTCGTCGTAGCTGCGGCCCGTCAGTCCGGTGACGGCGGGCAGCGCGGCGACGGCGATGAGGCCGGCGGCGCGGGCGACCGCGTTGTTGACCCCCGACGCCACGCCGGCGTGCTCGGCGCCGACGGCGTCCAGGACGGTGGCGGTGAGCGGGGCGACCAGGACGGCCAGGCCGAAGCCCAGCACCACGACGGCGGGCAGCACGTCCTGGACGTAGTCGGCGTCCGGCCCGATGCGGAACATCAGCAGGATCGCGGCCGCGCAGATCAGCGGTCCGATCGTCATCGGCAGCCGGGGCCCGATGCGCTGCGACAGCCGGCCGAAGCGCGCGGAGAGCAGGAGCATCATGATCGTGATCGGCAGCATCGCCGTCCCGGCGGCGATCGGCGAGAATCCGGAGACGACCTGCAACTGGACGGCGAGCAGGAAGAACACTCCGCCGAACGCCCCGTAGACGGCGAACGTGACTCCGTTCGCGGCGCTGAACTGGCGTGAGGAGAACATGCTCAGCGGCAGCATCGGGTGCGCCTGGCGTGCCTCCGCGACGAGGAAGCCGGCCAGGGCGGCGATGCCGAGCGCACCGCTGACGAGCACCGTCGGCGACCCGGCTCCGTGCTCCGGGGCGGCGATGATCGCGTAGGTGACGCCGGCCAGTCCGACACAGCTCAGGGCCGCGCCGAGCACGTCGATCCGGCCGGTGGCAGCCGGATCGCGGGTCTCGGGGACGTGCCGCCGCGAGATGAGGACGACGGCGACGGCGAGCGGGGCGTTGATGAGGAACACCCAGCGCCAGGAAGCGGCCTGGACGAGCCAGCCGCCGAGGAACGGGCCGATCGCGGTCGCGACACCGCCGAAGGCGGACCAGGAGCCGATCGCCCGCGCCCGGTCCTCCGGGTGGAAGGACGCCTGGATCATGGCCAGGCTGCCGGGCATCAGCAGCGCTCCCCCGACGCCCTGCAGCGCTCGTGCGGCGAGCAGCAGGCCGGATGAGGGCGCCAGCCCGCACAGCAGGGAAGCGGCGGCGAACCACAGGACGCCGACGTTGAAGACCCGGCGCCGGCCGTACCGGTCGCCCAGCGCTCCGCCGAGCAGGATGAGTGAGGCGAGTGCGACGGTGTACGCGGTGACCGCCCATTGCAGGGTGCCGAATCCTGCGCCGAAGTCACGGCCGATCGCCGGCAGGGCGATGTTGACGACGGTGGCGTCGATGCCGGCGAGCGCCGACCCGAGGATCGAGGCGACGAGCACCCACCGCCCGGCGGCGGAGCGGACGCGGATCTCCCCGGCCGTCCCGGTCCCGCCGGGTTTCCCGGCCACGCCCGCCTGCCCGGCCTCGTCCGTCTTCCGGCGGGCCGCCCGCGACAACGAGAACATGGCAGGGCCTACCGTTCTGATCCGGGCAGCCGGAGCGATACGCCGCCGGTGGCGGGTGCGGGCGCGCGGTCCAGGAACTCGATCGGGTTCGTGGTGATCGCCTCCCAGGTCAGCGCTGCGCGATCCGGTGGGCCGGGGGCCCGGCCGGCACGGTTCACGCTAGGTGCGCCGATCTCCTACGGCAAGCGGTCCGGGAGCCCGGACGGCGACCACGCGGCGCCCCGTGGCCGCCGGTCGTGCGACGTCAGGCGTCGATGTCCCGGAGGCGTTCCATCTCGCGCCGGTCGCGCTTGGTGGGGCGTCCCGCCCCGCGGTCGCGGTGGCCGATCGCCAGGAGGTCCGCACGGGCGGGCGGCGGCGGGCTGTTGTCGACGAAGCACTCCGCGGCGACGGGCGCCCCGACGCGCTTGCGCACGATGCGCGAGACGACCACGATTCGCTCGGCACCCTCCCCGCGCAGCCGTACCTCGTCCCCGGCCCGCACCGTGTGGGCCGGTTTCACCCGCTCACCGTTGACCTTGACGTGGCCGGCGCGGCACGCCGCGGCGGCCATCGACCGGGTCTTCGTCAGCCGTACGGACCAGATCCAACTGTCGACCCGTACGGTCCCCTCGTCTGCAGCCATGACACGACCTTAAAGCCGGCGCGGCCCGGCGTGGCCAGGATGGGGTCAGCTGCCGCCGACGGCCCCGCTCTCCAGGGGTACCTGCCGCAGTCCGGCACGGCGTCCGGTCGCACGGGAGGTCCGGCCGGACGGGACCGCCGCGCGCCACAGCCGTACACACGACAGCAGCGTCGCGGCCGCCAGCAGGCTGTTGCGCGCCAAGAGGACGGCAACGCCCTGCCAGGAGCTGTTCAGCACCGCGCCGAAGAACAGCGGGAAGTCCACGGCGGTGACGGCGGTGGCGAGGAGCAGCAGTACCGCCACCGGGCGCTGGGTGGTGCCGCGCACCGTCAGGCACACCGCGGCGAGGGCGATCAGCCAGATCAGGTACTGCGGGCTGATCACCCGGCTGGTGGAGGTGAACAGCAGCACCGCCGTCAGGGCCGCGTCGTAGACGGTGGCCTCGCTCCAGACCCTGGCCCGCCAGCGCCACAGCAGCAGCCATCCGAACGCCACCGCGGTCAGCAGCAGGGAGCCGCGGGCGACGCTGGAGACGTAGGGGCCGAGGAACTCGAACGAGCCGTAGTGCATCCTGACGCGGCCGGGCCAGCCGCCCAGCCGGGCCAGGTGCAGCAGGGTGCCGCCCATCGACTCGACCTCGACGCCCCGGTTGCCCTGCGAGGACAGGAATCCGAACGTCCCGCGGAAGCCCAGCGCCAGCACCGTCAGCAGCACCGCCGCGGACCCCAGCACCGCGCTCCAGGCCTGGCGGGTGGACCGGCCCCTGGGGGTGCCGAGCACGATCAGCGCCGGCCACACCTTGATCATCGCGGCGAGCCCGGCGAGAGTGCCGCCGAGCCACGGCCGCCGGCCGATGACCAGCAGGGAGAGCACGGCCAGCGCGGTGACCGCCACATCGAACCGCGCGAAGGGCAGTGCCAGCAGCAGGGGCAGACCGCCGGCCCACAGCCAGGCGCCGGCCGCGCTGCCGGACCCGCCGGCCGGACCGCCACTGCGCGCGGCGCGCACCAGGGCCAGCACCACCACGGCGTCGGCCAGCACCATCAGTGCGACGAATCCCTGCAGGTACGACACCACGGGCAGCAGACGGGGCGCGAGCATGACCAGCCCCGCGCCCGGTGGGTACTGCCAGGTGACGTCCCCGGCCGGGAACGATCCGGCCGCCAGTTCGCCGGCCCAGCGCGTGTACAGCCAGTGCACCTCTTCCGCGATGTCCCCGCGCCCGGTGCGCAGCATGGCCAGCATCACCAGCCGCGAGGCCACCCAGTAGGCCGCAAGCGGCCACCAGCGGGACCCGATGCCGAATCCAGCAGGCGCCGTACGCTCCCGGTCCGTTTCGCACGCACATCCCGTGCACTCGGCCTCACCGCACGACGCCACCCGAACCTCCACAGTCCACGCCACCCGCCAACCACACCACCTCCGACGCTAAAACATCACAAAAGCTGCCAAAATGACCAACACGCTGAAATCGTTCACCAAAGCTCAGCCTGCTCAGCGGCTCAGCCGGGCAGGCCCTGCTCCGCCACCAGGTCTTCCAGGAGCGCGACGGCCCGGTCGGCGCCCGGCAGGGCGGCGATCTCGTCCCGCAGTCCTTCGGCGGCCAGCCGGTAGGACGCGTCCGCCAGTACCTCGACGACCGCCTCGCGGACGTGGTCCGGGGTGGCCGACACGGCGTCGAGCACGCGGGAGACGCCCAGCGCGGCACAACGGGCCGCGTTCTGGGGCTGGTCGGCGCCCATCGGGATCAGCACCGACGGCAGACCGTACGCCAGCGCGCCGATCACGCTCCCGGACCCGCCGTGCGAGACGACCACGTCGCAGTGCGGCAGAAGCGCCGCCTGCGGGACGAAGCGCTCGATGCGCACATGGCCGGGCTGCGGTCCGAGTTCCGCGGGGTCGATGTCCTTGCCGACCGTCACGACCACATTGACCGGCAGATCCCGCAGCCCCTTCAGCACCCGCGCGAAGAGGTCCCCCGACTCCACGTTGAACACGGTGCCGAGGGTGAAGTAGACGGTCGGAGCGTCGTCCAGTTCCCCGATCCACTTCGGCACGGCCTCCTCCGCCACCGCGTCGAGGCCGCGCGGCCGGAGCGCCTGCCCGGTGGGCGGCAGCGGGAAGTCCGGGTGCCGGAAGCCGGGCGGGAAGGGCGCCAGGACGAGGTGGCGGCCGAGCATCTCCAGCCCGGGGTCGGCGGGCAGGCCGTGCTCGGCGCGCAACTCGTTGAGCGGCTCCGCGATCAGGTGGTGCCGGACGAACGAGCCCTCGGCTATGACGAGCACGCGCGCGTACGGCAGCCCCAGGCGCTCGGCCACGACCACACTGCCGAAGTCCATCTCCTCGCACACCAGCAGATCGGGCTCCCACGCGGCATACAGGTCGACCCCGCTCGCCGCGCGCTCACGCGCCATCCGGCCGGCGAAGGCGTCCCGCAGGACCTGGTCCTCGCGCTCGGTACTGACCGCGAGGAGCGGACGCCGCTCCGCCTGCCATTCGCGGCCGGTGTCCTCCTCCAGGACGTCGAATCCCGCCGCCGCCACCGTCCTGGCCATGCTGGGACGGCAGGTGAACACGACGGTGTGGCCGGCCTCCCGTGCGGCGTCCGCGATCGGGATCAGCGGTTCGAAGTGGCCGTTCCCTCCGACGAAGGTGAACAGAATGCGCACGGTGGCGTCCCCTCTCGCTCGCGAAGGTCGACATCATGCCATCGTTCCGCGAGCGGGAGACGGGGGACGGTCCACGACCGGACAGCGGGCTCGGCCCAGGGCGAGCCGCGCTACTCGGCGGGATCGGGCTCCACCAGCAGCCGGGCTGATCGGCCGCACCCGGGCCGCGCTGCTGACCGGCCTGACGGAACCCGCCTCGACCTCCGCGCTCGCCCACCGCCATGCCTCGCGGGCGGCACCGTATCGGAGCACCTGTCGGTGCTGCGGGACGCGGGCTTCGTCGTCGGCGAGCGCCTCCGGCACGAGATCCGCCACCGCCGCACGGAACTCGGCCACGCGGTGGCGGAGCGCGGGCACGGCGCCGGGTAGCGCACTGAGGCGGCGGCGACCGCCGTCAGGACGTGGGGCGCTCGTAGAGTCGGTCGAGCCGGTGGTCGAGGGCGACCAGGTCCGGATGCCGGGCGACGAAGCGCTTGCCGCGCTCCCGTTCCCGGACCGCGTCGCGGACGCTGCGCCGGGCGGCCCGGTGGAGCGCCGCGGCGAACCGGGCGGCCGGTTGCCCGGCGGCGGCCAGCTCAGCGGCCACGGCACGGAACTCCGCGTCGACCTCGGCGAGATGGGGACCGCGCCGGTCGGCCGCGTCCTCGACCGCGATCCGGGCCTCGGCCCGGTCGATGCCCAGTCGTGCGGCAAGCCGGAACGCGATCGTGTCCAGAACACGCTGCTGCTCGGGCGTCATGGATCCAGTGTTGCGCACGGAACGCCGTCGCGATAGCGTGCCGGGCCCCCTCGTCCGGAGGCAGATCCGCACGTCAGTCCTGGGGCTCGCCGTCCGGCGGGTCGATCCGGCGGGACTCCTCGGCACGGCGGCGCAGGGTGTTGCGACGATATCCGGCCACGGCGATCAACAGGCCCGCGGCAAGGCTGACGCCGACCCACAGGCCGAGCCACTCCAGAGCCGTGATCACCAGCGCCGCCACCTCCTTGTCTCGCCGGCTGCGCGGGGCAGATGGCGGCGGGTGAGGCGAACCCGTCAATACAACGCATTGCTACCGGATCATGCCGAACCGCTCTTACCGGAGTGTCCCAGCCCGTCGGCGTCCGGGAGGACAACTTCCCGCAACGGTCACTCCTCCGGGGGAGGTTGCTCTCAAACCTCCACACCGTATTCCGCTCCCGAGCGCTCCTCCTCGTAGCGTTCCCGCAGTTGGCCGGCATAGCGGCGCAGGCTGTCGGGGCTCAACGGCTGACCGCCGCGGCCGGAGACGTTGTAGCGGACGAAGAGACTCTTCGCGAGATCGTCGAAGGTCGGGTACTGGCCCAGGGCGTCGGTCAGTTCGACGAACGCGGCGTAAATGGTGTCGAGGCGCGAGGCGGCGCCGGCGGGACCCGCGGGCGCCGCGGCCGGCTGCTCTCGCGCGGCCACCGGTTCCGGCTCGGGCGCCGTGCGGTCGTCCGGCGCCGGGTACGCGCCGAGCTCGCCGGACTCGTCCGTGGGCAGCACCGGGACCGGGGTGAACCAGAGGTTCTCGTATCCGTCGCTCCCGTCGTCCTCCGCCGGCTGTCCGGGGTGGGCCCGGCCGTCGACGCTGTCCGGGCCGGGGGCGGCGGACTGCTCATGGCGCGTGGCTCCGGCGTCCTCGCCCTCTGCGGCGGCCTCAGCGGTGGCGCCGTCCGGTCCCCCGGGGCCGGCGGTGACGGCGGGCACGGTGGGAAGGGTGATGCCGGCGGCGGCGAGGCCGAGGGTGGCGGTTTCGGCGAGGGGGATGCCGTAGCGGGCCAGCCGCAGCGGCATGAGGGCTTCGATGGGTGCTTTGCGGCGCCAGGCGCGGCCGTAGCGGGCTTGGAGGCGGGCCTGGTAGACGAGGCGGTCCTGCTCGAGGCGGATGACCTGGTCGTAGGAGCGCAGCTCCCACAGTTTCATGCGGCGCCACAGCTTGAAGGTGGGGAAGGGGGCGAGCAGCCAGCGGGTGAGGCGGACCGACTCCATGTGCTTGTCGGCCGTCAGGTCCGCGACCCGGCCCACCGCGTGCCGGGCGGCCTCGACGCAGACGACGAACAGCACCGGGATGATGCCGTGCATGCCGACCCCGACCGGGTCGGGCCAGGCGGCCGCGCCGTTGAACGCGATGGTCGCGGCGGTCAGCAGCCACGCGGTCTGGCGCAGCAGCGGGAACGGGATCCGCATCCACGTCAGCAGCAGATCCAGCGCCAGCAGCACCACGATCCCGGCGTCCACCCCGATCGGGAAGACGTTCGCGAACCAGCCGAAGCCCTTGTTCTGCGCGAGCTCCCGCACCGCGGCATACGATCCCGCGAAACCGATCGCGGCGATCACCACCGCACCGGCGACGACCACACCGACAAGAATCCGGTGCGTCCGGGTCAAACGTATCGCGGGCACCCGCGACCCCTCCTGTAGGTGTCGTACATCAGTTCAGCGGTGCCCAGAGTCTCATGGGCCGAGCCCGCCGGAAGTGACACCCCTCGAACACCCCTGACATGAGACCGGCTCCCGCACCGCCGAGGGCGGTGCGGGAGCCGGTCACGGTGTCCGCGGAGAAGCGCCGTTACCGGGCGACGGACAGCGACAGCCCGAACCTGCCGCCCGTGTCCGTCCACCAGTGGCGCAGGTCGAGCCCGGAGGCGTCGAGCTCCTCGCGCAGGCCCTCCTCGCGGAACTTCGCGGAGATCTCGGTGCGCATCTCCTCGCCCGGCTCGAAGGTGACCGCGAGGTCGAGCTCGGGGATCTTCACCGTCAGGTGGGAGCGGGCCCGCAACCGCATCTCGATCCACTCGTGTTGCCGGTCCCACAGAGCGATGTGGTCGAACTCACCCGGGTCGAAGTCGGCGCCGAGTTCGCGGTTGATGACGTGCAGCACGTTCTTGTTGAACTCCGCGGTCACCCCGGCCGCGTCGTCGTAGGCGGCGACGAGGGTGGCCTCGTCCTTCACCAGGTCCGTGCCGATCAGCAGCGCGTCGCCGGGGGCGAGTCCGGCGCGGACCGCGGCCAGGAAGCGGGCGCGTTCGGCGGGCAGCAGATTGCCGAGGGTGCCACCGAGGAAGGCCACCAGCCGCGGCCCCTCGGCCCCGGGCACCCGCAGGTCGCCCAGGAAGTCGCCGATGAGGGCGTCGACACGTAGCCCGGGGTACTCCTTGAGCAGCGCTTCCCCGGCCTGTTGCAGGGCCGCCTCACTGACGTCCACGGGTGTGTACGTCTTCAGCGTCCCGGCGGCGAGCAGCGCGTCGAGGAGCAGCCGGGTCTTGTCGGACGATCCGGAGCCGAGCTCGATGAGGGTGGCCGCTCCCGTGGCGGCGGCTATCTCCTGCGCTCTGGTCTGCAGGATCTCCCGTTCCGCCCGGGTCGGGTAGTACTCCGGGAGCCGGGTGATCTCCTCGAAGAGCTCGCTGCCGCGGGCGTCGTAGAACCACTTGGGCGGCAGCCACTTGGGGTCGGCGGTGAGCCCTTCGCGTACGTCGGCGCGCAGGGCGTCGGCGGTGGCGTCGGCGGGCAGGCGGCGGGTGAGCGTGAAGGTACTCAACGGTTCGGCTCCTTGAGCGTCGTGAGCTGGATCTCGTCGGGGGTGGCGACGAGCAGGGTCCGGTCGGGGACCCTGACCCAGGTGTCCTCGTCGTCGTGGGGTTCCGAGACGACGAGGACCGAACGGCCCGGCTCGTGGCGGTAGTAGAGGGTGTCGCCCCAGGTGGTGGCGGCGATGACGGCACCGTCGGTGAGAAGGAGGTTGAGGCGCCCCCGGTCGTGCGGGGCGAGGTCGGCGATGGTGCCGGCGAGAGCGTCGCCCGGCGGCTCCCCGGCCCGCAGCCGGTGCAGTGCCAGGGCCCAGACGAACGCGGAGTCGCAGCGCGCGTCCAGGGAGAGCAGTTCCGCGGCGGAGAGCCGCGCGGCGGCGGGCTCCAGGGTCGCGGGCCAGCCGGTGAGCGCCCCGTTGTGGCTGAAGAGCCATCGGTCGGCGGCGAACGGCGCCGCGGCGTTCTCTCCCGCCGCACCGCCCTCGGTCGCGGAGCGGACGGCGGCCAGCAGCGCGCCGGTGCTGATGACGCGGGCGAGGTCGGGGAAGGAGGCGTCGGCCCAGATCGGTCCTTCGCGGCGGTAGCGGGCGGGCACCGGATCGCGGTCCGCGTACCAGCCGACGCCGAATCCGTCGGCGTTGACCGTTCCGTGGCGCTGCTCGCGGGGCGCCCAGGACTGCCGGTACAGACTGTGCTCCGGCTCGGTGAGCACGGTGCGCAGCGCGACGGGCGGCCCGAGATAGGCCAGATGCCGGCACATCAGCGGCTGTCCTGGGAGCGGGCGGTGCGGAAGCCGGAGAAGATCTGCCGGCGTACGGGGTGGTCCCAGTTGCGGAAGGTGCCGCGGCAGGCGACCTGGTCGACGGCGAACGCTCCGCCACGCAGCACCTTGTAGTCGCCGCCGTAGAAGACCTCGCTGTACTCCGGGTAGGGCCACGCGGCGAATCCGGGATAGGCCAGGAAGTCGCTGCCGGTCCACTCCCAGACGTCGCCGATGAGCTGGCGCACTCCGAGCGGGGAGGCTCCGGCGGGGTAGCTGCCGGCGGGGGCGGGCCGCAGGTGCCGCTGGCCGAGGTTGGCGTGTTCCGGTGCCGGGTCCTCGTCCCCCCACGGGTAGCGCCGGGAGCGGCCGGTGGCCGGGTCGTGGCGGGCGGCCTTCTCCCACTCGGCCTCGGTGGGCAGCCGGCGGCCGGCCCAGCGGGCGTAGGCGTCGGCCTCGTACCAGGACACGTGCAGGACGGGCTCGTCCGCGGGCACCGGTTCGGTGACGCCGAAGTGCCGGCGCAGCCACTGGCCGCCTTCCCGGCTCCAGTACAGCGGGGCGAACAGCCCGGCCCGCTGCCGGTGCTCCCAGCCGGGACCGGTCCACCAGCGCGGGTCGTCGTAGCCGCCGTCCGCGATGAACTCCAGGTAGGCGCCGTTGGTGACCGGCGTGGTGTCGATGTGGAAGGCGTCGACCTGGACGCTGTGGGCGGGGCGTTCGTTGTCCAGCGCCCAGGGTTCCGCGGAGGTGCCCATGGTGAACGGTCCGCCGGGCACCAGGACCTCGCGCGGCAGCGTCGCGGCGTCGGCGGGCGCGGCGGGCGGCGACGGGGCGCTGAGGACGGCGGGGCCGGTGCGCAGCTGATGGGTGATCAGCATGGTCTCGTCGTGCTGCTGCTCGTGCTGGGCGACCATGCCGAAGGCGAATCCCGCGACGAGGAGGCCGCTGCCGTGCAGCGGGGTCTTCTCGATGAGGTCCATGACCCGGCCGCGGACCTCGTGGTTGTACCCGCGGGCCTCACCGGGCGGCAGCAGGGGCAGCCGGGGCCGTTCCGCGCGGGGGTGCTCGAACGCGTCGTAGAGCGAGTTGATCTCACTGGGGAAGATCGGCTCGTGGCCGCCGACGGTGCGCAGCAGCCACAGCTCCTCCTGGTTGCCGATGTGTGCGAGGTCCCAGACCAGGGGTGACATCAGCGGTGAGTGCTGGGCGGTGAGGTCCGGGTCGTCGACGCATTCGGTCAGGGTCCGGGTGCGGGCGCGCGCGGTCGTCAGGGCCGCCGCGATGCGGGCGCGCAGCGCGTCCTCGTCCGGTCCGGGGGCGGTGCTGTCGTTCACGCGCGGTCCTCCTTGGTCGGCGTGCCGGTCCGGGCCGGCGGGCGGCCGGACGCGGAGCGGACCTGGTCGATCAGGTCGTCGGCGGGACATCGGCCGCGCGCGATGTAGCGCTCGGCGAATTCGGTGACGGTGGCCTGGACGTGCGCGGGTGCGCCGATCCGTGGCAGCGCGTCGAGGGCGGCCCGGAAGCAGGCGTCGGCAGCCCTGCGCAGGGCCGGGTCGGTCAGGCCGCGGCGGGCCGCGCGGACCCACAACGGGTTGCGCGGGGCGGGCGGGCCGCCCACGCCCAGCGGCAGCAGGGCCTGCAGCGCCGCCTGGTGGGCGACGGGGTCGTCGAACAGGGCGGTGACCACGGCCAGTGGCACGATCCAGCCGTCCTCGCCGGACTGCGCGTCGATCATGCGCAGTTCCAGGTGGCCCTGCGGGCGGACGGGCGGGAACAGGGTGGTCAGGTGGTAGCGCAGATCGTCGAGGGTGGGTGCGGAGCCGGCCGGGCCGCCGTTCCCGATCCAGTCACGGAAGGTGAGTTCGGTGGGTGCGGTCCAGGGCAGGCCGTCCTCCTGCCGGATGCACATCACCGGCGCGTCGAGGGCGTACCGGGCCCAGGCGGCGCGGGGTTCACGGTCCAGCGGCGGGGCGAGGGTGCGGGCGGTGTCCATCAGCGACCACACGGCCTGCCGGGTGGACCGCCAGCCGCTGGGGAGGCCCTGCCGCAGCGGTGAGTTGGCGAACGCGGCGACCAGGACGGGGCCGAGCAGATGGGCCAGCCGCCAGCGGGAACGGATGCCGTGCGGGCCGGGGCTGTCGGTGCCCGCGTCCACGCAGACCTGCACGGAGGCGGTGCTGCACATCATGGAACGGCCGGCGGTGCCCGCCCGGTCGAAGTACTCCTCCATCGCGACATAGCGCGGGAGGTCCAGGATGCGGCGCGGTGTGCGGTAGGGATCGTGGCCGTGGCCTGCGGCGACGAGGCCCCGCGCCTTGAGATGGCCGCGGACGGCGGCCAGGTCGGCCGAGGTCTCCTCGACGCACTGCGCGAGGGAGTCGGCGGGGCGGGAGCTGAGTTCTATCTGGCCGCCCGGCTCACGGGTGAGCCCGGCGTTCAGCGGAAGCTGTTCCAGGCCGCTGACGGCGTCTGCCAGCCGGCCGGGGTCGATGTGCAGGGCCGGGTCGTGCGCGTCATGCAGAAACCACTCGAGCTCGGTACCGATCCTGGTCGGTGGGCCGGTCTTGAAACAGATGCCGTGGATGAACAGCTCGGCCTCTGCCTCGGTGACCGGTCCGGCGGAACCGGGCTGCCGCCGGGCCGGTCGCCTGGCGGTGCCTGCCATGTCATGGCGCATGGTGATGTCTCCCATCGGGCCGTTGTAACGGCCGCTAACCAATGTGCCTCACTACGGCCGATCGCGCTCACTTTTTCTTATGGTTTGTTCGAATATGTTCACTTTTTGGCCGGTGTTCTCTTGCGTCACATGCCCCCCGCATGCGTCACCGGTCCCCCGACCGCATTCCCGGCCGCTTTTCGGCGAAACGGGCGATCCGGTCGGCCGCCTCGGCGAGCGCCGGCTCCGGCAGCGCGAAGTTCAGGCGTGCGTAGCCCTCCCCCGCCGCCCCGAACGTGGCGCCGTCCGTCAACTCCACCCCGCACGCGGCCAGCAGCACCTCGCGGATCCCGGCATGCGGCGCGACACCCTGCGGCAGGGCGCCGCCGAAAGCCGCTCCGCGCAGCCACAGCAGGAAGGACGCCTCCGGCACGCATGCGACCGCTCCGGGAACCGCGTCCGCCAACCGGGTGACGATCAGGTCCCGCCGGTCCGTCAGCCCGGCAGTGAGTGAACGCAGCCACGGCTCGCCGTGTTCCAGCGCGACCTCCTGGGCGAGCGCCCCGAGCAGTCGGCCGCCCTCGAAGAAGCCCCATCCCTCCAGCGTGGCGACGACACGTCGCCGCAGGTCGGCGTCGGGCACGAGGAGGAACGCGTCCGCCAGGCCGCTGACGTTGAACGCCTTGCCCACCGAGTGGACGACGACGGTGTGCCGCGCGAACTCCCCGGCGGCGTGGACGGCGGTGATGTGCCGGTGCCCGGGATGCACGATCTCGCAGTGCACCTCGTCGCTGATCAGCAGCCCACCGCAGTCGGCCGCCGCCGCGGCGAGCGCATGCAGTTCCGCGGCGTCCCAGACCCGACCGGTGGGATTGTGCGGGCTGCTCAGCGCCACCACGGCGCCCGGTTCCCGGCGGCACGCGTCGGCGAACCCGTCCACGGCCAGCCGGTATCCGCCGCCCGTCCGGTCGAACGGGATCTCCCGTACGGACCGGCCCGCGGCACCGGCGACGGCCGAGAAGCCGCCGTACTCGGGCGTCGGCGTCAGCACCGGGCCGCGCGGCGCCGGGCCGGCCGCGGCCGCGTCGAGCAGCACGCGTACCGCGGTGCGGGGACCGAACGGCAGCAGCACCACCCAGTCGGGGTCGATCGCGGCCGCGT
The DNA here is from genome assembly GCF_005860785.2 of Streptomyces sp. So13.3. Taxonomy (NCBI): domain Bacteria; kingdom Bacillati; phylum Actinomycetota; class Actinomycetes; order Kitasatosporales; family Streptomycetaceae; genus Streptomyces; species Streptomyces sp. So13.3. Next base: position 1,227,845 of record NZ_CP048835.1, read on the forward strand.
GGCGGCGGGCGTACCAGCGTGCGACCAGCTCCCGGGCGGCGGGATCGGCCCGGGTGTACCCCAGCGCGCGATGGTCCAGCCGGTCCCGGAGCGCCGTGTAGAGGGCCGGAAATCCCGGCAGGTCCATATCGGCCACGCCCAGCGGGATCCGCCCGGCGTCCTGCTCCACGCCCGCGGTCAGCCACTTCACGCTCCGGGTGCCCGTCCGGTCCAGCCCGCGTCCGCCGTCCATCGGTCTCCCTGTCGTCGCCGCCGACCAGCCCGTCCGTCCCTGCCTACCCGTCCAGTCGAAGTAAACAGCGAAAATCGCTTGCCCCTCCGATCCGGAGGAGTAATTTTGATTACATGATTACAGCGAAGGATCGTGAAGCGGTACGCGGCTGGTTCGCCGGGCGCCTGCCGGAAGGACTGTTCACCGAGCTCCTGGACGTCACCGTCGACCGGGAGGAGATCACCGTCGTCGGCCGGATCCCCGAGCCCGAACTGGCCGCCGGCGTCTCACAGGCGGAGCGGGACGCGGCCCAGGAGGGACGCATCGCGGAGTTCCGCGGGCGCACCCGCGGCGCCCGCATGGAGGTGGCCCGGGAGGCCGAGGAGAAGTACGGGCGCAAGGTGTCGTGGGGTGTGCAGTGCGCGGACACCCGCAGCTGGTACACCACGGTCGCCGCGCCGGTCATGACGCGGCTGCGCCAGCCCGAGCGCCAGGTGCTCGACACGCTGATCGCCGGGGGCGTGGCCCGCAGCCGCAGCGACGCGCTGGCCTGGTGCGTACGGCTGGTCCAGCGCAACGCCGACGAGTGGCTCGGCGACCTGCGCGGCTCCCTGGAGCACGTCGAGCAGGTGCGCGCACAGGGGCCCGACACCGACTGACACCCGTCCGCCGCGGACCGACACCCCTTCGTGCCGGCGCCGTCCCGCCACCGCGGGACCGCGTCGGCACGCGCATGTCTCCCAGGCGCCGTTGACACGGCCTGCCCGGCTCCTTAAATTCAGGGGAACCGCATTGGTAAAGTTCCTTAACTTAAAACTCGGCACCCCTGCCCAGGCGCGAACCCCCCACGAGCCACTGGGAGATCCAGCGTGTTCCTCCGTCCGGCACCACACCATCGACGGCAGGCCACCGCGGCGGCACTCGCCGTCCTCGGTCTCGCCCTCGCCCTCGTCCTCCCCGCCAACGCAGCTCCCCCTGTCCCCGCCGCCGCCCGCCCGGCGGCACCGGTCACCGCGACCGCGTCGGGGCCGGGCTCGGCGACCGCCCTCACCGGCTACGCCATCCAGTCGTCCGCCAAGGTCGCCGACCCCCCACCGCGGTCTCCACGCCCGGCTACCCGGCCGCCGGCTGGTTCCCGGCCGGTCCGCGCTCCACCGTGCTCGCGGCACTGCTCGCCACCGGCCGCTACGCGGACCCGTTCTACTCGCAGAACCTCAAGAAGATCCCCACCGCGGACTTCGCCGTCCCGTGGTGGTACCGCTCCGACTTCACCGTCAGCGACACGTCCGCGCGCACCTATCTCGACTTCAGCGGCGTCGTCTCCGCCGCCGACGTGTACGTCAACGGCGTCCGGATCGCCACCAAGGACGCGGTGTCGGGCGCCTACACCCGGCATGAGCTGGATGTCACCGCGCAGGTCACGGCGGGTACCAACACCGTCGCCTTCCTCGTCCAGCCGAACGATCCGCGGAAGAACCTGACCATGGGGTGGATCGACTGGCTCCAGCCGCCGCCCGACGAGAACATGGGCCTGGTCCGGGACGTCCTGGTGCGCCGCGGCGGACCGGTGGCGCTGCGGGACGCGCATGTGGTCACCGCGCTGGCGCTGCCGTCCCTCGGCTCGGCCGACCTGACCGTGAAGGCACAGGTCCGCAACGACTCGGCGGACCCGGTCACCACGACCGTGTCCGGCACGATCGGCGCCATCACCTTCAGCCAGAACGTCAGCCTCGCGGCACACCAGACGAAAGCCGTCGCCTTCGCGCCGTCCGGCTACCCCCAACTGCGGCTGAACCAGCCGGCGGTGTGGTGGCCGGCCGGCCTGGGCGCCCAGGCGATGTACGACCTGCAGCTGACCGCCACCGTCTCGGGCACCGCCTCGGACAGCGCCCAGGAGCGCTTCGGCATCCGGGACGTCAAGGCACCGGTGGACGGCAACGGCGCGCGCCAGTACTCCGTCAACGGCCGCAAGCTGCTCATCAAGGGCGGCGGCTGGTCACCCGACGTGTTCCTGCGCTGGGACCGCACGTACACCGAGGACCGGCTGCGGTACGCGCTGGATCTGGGCCTCAACACCATCCGGCTCGAAGGCCATATCGAACCGGACGAGTTCTTAGACCTCGCCGACCGGTACGGCATCCTGACGATGCCCGGCTGGGAGTGCTGCGACAAGTGGGAGGGCAACGTCAACGGCGGCGAGCCCGGCGACAAGTGGACCGCGGCCGACTACCCCGTCGCCAAGGCGTCCATGGCCGGTGAGGCCGCCCGGCTGCGCGACCACCCCAGCGTCATCTCGTTCCTCATCGGCAGCGACTTCGCCCCGGACGCCACCATCGAGAAGGGGTACGTCGACGCTCTGAAGGCCGCCGACTGGCCGACACCCGTGGTCGCGGCCGCCTCCGCCAACTCCGCGCCGCTGTCGGGTCCGTCCGGCATGAAGATGAGCGGGCCCTACGACTGGGTGCCGCCCAACTACTGGTACGCCAAACGTGAGGGCGGCGCCACCGGCTTCAACTCCGAGACCAGCGCCGGTCCCGACATCCCCACCATGGACACACTGCGCCGCACGCTGTCCCCCGCCGAACTCGAAACCCTCTGGAAGGACCCCACCGCCCCGCAGTACCACCGCTCGCCCTCGTCGACCTTCAAGGACCTCAAGCTCTTTGGCAACGCGCTGACCGGCCGCTACGGCAAGCCGACCGGCCTGGACGACTACGTCCGCAAGGCGCAGCTGGCCCAGTACGAGGCCGTACGCGCCCAGTTCGAGTCCTACGGCCGCAACGCCTCCGACAGCTCCCAGCCGGCCACCGGAGTCATCTACTGGATGTTCAACAGCGGCTGGACCTCACTGCACTGGCAGCTCGTCGACCGCTATCTCGACCAGGGCGGCGCCTACTTCGGCGCCAAGAAGGCCAACGAACCGCTGCACGTCCAGTACTCGTACGACTCCCGCTCGGTGGTCCTGGTCAACAACCGGCACGCGCCCGCGTCCGGACTGACCGCCCGGGTGAGCCTGTACAACACCGACGGGACCATGAAGTACGACAGGACCAGTACCGGACTGACCGTCGGCGGCGACGGCGCCAAGACCACCGCACTCACCGTGCCGGCCACGGTCAGCGGGCTGTCCACCACCTATCTGGCCAAGCTGGTGCTGACGGACTCCTCGGGCGCCGAGGTCAGCCGCAACGTGTACTGGCTCTCCACCCGGCAGGACGTCCTGGACTGGAACAACACTGACTGGTACTACACCCCCACGACCGCCTACGCCGACCTCAAGGGACTCAGCTCCCTGGCCCCGGCCACCGTCACCGCGACGGCACGGACCACCGCAGGAAGCGACGGTACGTCCACGACCGCGGTCACCCTCAGCAACACGGGCACGGGCAAGGCGCCCGCGCTGCTGACCGACGTCCATCTGGTGGACGGCGCCGGCGCCCCGGTGCTGCCGGTGACCTGGTCCGACAACGAGGTGAGTCTCTGGCCCGGCGAGTCGGTGACGCTCACCGCCTCGTACCGGACCGCGGACCTGCACGGCTCGGCGCCCCGCGTGCGGGTCTCGGGCTGGAACACCGCCACCGCCACCGTCCCCGCGAACCGGTAGTCCCCGCGAACCGGTAGCCGCCGCTACGCACGGATGCCGGCCCGGCCGCTGGTCACAGCGGCCGGGCGCGGCATCGTGGGCTTACGGGTAGCTGACGAGGTCGGCGACGTTGCTGCCGAGTTGGACGGGCCGCCGGTGGAGTTGATGACGTGGTTGATGGTTCCGGTGCCGCCCAGGGAGACGGTCACCATGTTGTGGAACTTCACACCCGAGGTGTTCGGTACTTCGAAGGAGTGTTCCTCGACGACCGCGGGATTGCTGCTGAAATAGCAGTAGCTGCCGAATCCCCATGCCTCATGGCTGGTGACCGAGTCCCCGACCTTGTAGGCGGCGTAGCCTCTGGTGCCGCCGTTCATCCAGGCCGCCTGGTTGGGCGGATCGTAGGGAAGCTCGTTCTGGTAGAAGTACGTGCGGCCGCCGTTGCCGTTCCAGATGGTCTGGTACTGCTGGTAGTGCTCGACGAACAGCCCGTACATCGTGACGTTGTTGCCGTTCACCACCAGGCCGGTGGCCGCGGTGTTGGACGTCCATCCGACGCCGCTGCCGTGGTCGGCCCGCCACAGCCACATGTGGTCGCCGATGACGTTGGAGCTGTTGACCACCAGGCTCTGGGTGGCCTTCCCGACGCCCGCGCCGCCGATGCGGAAGAACACGTCGTGCAGGGAGGTCGGGTCGGCCGAGTGGCTCTGGCTCGAGCCGGCCGGGCCGACCTGCATGAGCGTCGCGGAGTTCACCGAACCGGCGTCGATCAGCAGTCCGGCCATCTTCACTCCGTCGACGTCCGCGACCGACATCGCGGTCACGCCGTTGTCCGGGACGAGCGTGGCGAGGCCCAGGCCGAGGACGACGGTGTCAGGACGGGTCACCCTGATCGTGTCGTTGAGGTGGTAGACGCCCGGGGTGAAGAGCAGGTCCTTGCCCTGCGCGAGGGCCCCGTTGATGTCGGCCGAGGTCGCGCCCTGCTTGACGATGAAGAACTGGCTGATGGGCAGCGAGGAGCCGGCGGCCGTGCCGTTGGCCCACGTGGTGCCCTGCGAGTTCGACCGCAGCGCGGGGACGAACACCTGGTAGGCGCCCGACGCGTCGATGTAGAGGAACGGCTTCTCCCGCGTGACCGGGGTCTGGTTCACGGTGGTGTAGGGCGGGTTGGGGAAGGTGTTGGCGGGCGCGTTGGTGTCGCCCACGAAGACCATGTTCCAGTTGGATCCGGTCCAGCTGCCCCACTGGCTGTTCCGTGACAGCCACTGCTGCTGCGAACCGGAGCGCACCTGGCCGTCGACCTTGGAGTCGGCCATGAAGCCGCCGCTGGACCAGCCGCCGTCGTCCAGTGCGAGATTGCCGCGCACATGCATACGCCGGTACGGCGCGGCCTGCGAGACGGCCCACCGGTCGGTGCCCGAGGTGGGGTTGACGGAGAGGTTCTCGGCGGAGCGCCAGAAGTTCTGGGTGGCGTTGCCCTGGAACCAGTCGGCTTCCGCGTGCACACCGCCGTTGATGGTGACCGCGTCGGGCGACAGGCCGAGACCGGCAACCTGCGTGTAGAAGCCGACGTTGACGTCGGCGTTGTAGGTGCCCGGCTTGAACAGCAGCGCGAAGCGGTTGGCGCCGAACTGGTTGGTCTCCTGCTGGCTGAAGACGGTGTTCAGCCGGCTCTGGATCGTCGACGCGGACATCGACGGGTCGAAGACGGAGACGTTCGGGCCCAGGTCGGGGGTGCCGGGCGGGTTGTCCGGCGGGGTGCCGGTCACCGGGGTCACCTGGAAGGACTGGGCCGTGGTGCCGTTGCAGGCCCACTGCTGCAGCTGGACGCTGTTGGCGGTCGAGGCGCTCGGCACATCCAGGCACTTGCCGCTGTTGCGGCTGACGAAGTGGTACGAGCCGCCGGTCTCCTCGACCGGCAGCCACTGCTGGTTGTTGCCGCCGCCGTAGGTCCACAGGTGGATCAGGCCGCCGTCGGCGGTGGAGACATCGGCGACGTCCCACACCTGGGCGGCGTTGCCCTGGCTGTTGACCCGGACGTAGCCGTCACTGGTGGCCTGGAACTGCCACTGCTGCGCGGCGGTGCCGTTGCAGGTGTACTGCTGCACGGCGGTGCCGTTGGCCGTCGAGGCGGCGCGGGCGTCCGCGCACAGGCCGCTGTTCTTGTTGGCGACGATGACCGGCCCGGTGGGCAGGGCCGCCGCCGACGCCTTGCCGGCCGGCGCCAGGAGCGTCCAACAGGTCAGGGCGAGGACGACGAACGCCAGCGCCAGGGGTGCCGCTCTTCGGGCGGTGAGCGGATGGTTCGAGTGTCGTGCGGTCACGGAGTACTCCTGTCGTTGTGGGGTGCGGCGGTCATCAGCTGGGGAGCACCCACTGCTGATTGGCCGACCCCGCGCAGTCCCACAGCTGGAGGCGCGTGCCGTTGGCCGAGCTCTGCCCGGTGGCGTCGAGGCAGCGGCCCGAGGCGGGGTTCACCAGCGTGTTGCCGGAGCGGGTCCACTTCTGGGCACCGCCGCCGGAGCAGTCCCACAGCTGGATCTTCGTGCCGTTGGCGGTGCCCTGGCCGGTGGCGTCCATGCACTTGCCCAGCGCCTTCAGGGAGCCGTCAGCTGAGACGGTCCAGTTCTGGGCGCCGGTGCCGTTGCAGTCGTAGACCTGTACGGCGGTGCCGTTGGCCGAACTCGCGGCCGCCACGTCGACGCACTTGCCGGCGATGCCGGTGATCCGCCCGGTGGGCTCGGTCCCGCCGCCACCGTTGTTGCCGGTGATCGCGTTGAAGGTGCGGGCGAACTGGTACGGGCTCTGCGAGGTGCCGCTGCAGCTGTCGGACAGGGTGCCGTTGCTGGCACAGGCCTTGTCACGGCCCAGTGCCCAGAAGGACAGCTCCTGGATGCCGTGGCTTGCGGCGAAGGTCTCCAGCGAGGTGGCGTTGGCGGTGGTGAAGACCTCGTTGGTCGAGTCGTTCACCCCGATCATGGGGGTGTTGCCCTCCATGGCCCACAGCTGGTCGGAGGTCTTGGTGTTCCAGATCTGGCCGAGTTGGCCGTGCAGGGCGGTGGCGGCGTTGATGGCGGCCTGGCCCATGTCCATCGAGGGCCCGTAGTCCATCGTCATGATGTTGACGACGCTGACGTTGAGGCCGCGGCTCTTCGCGTTGTTCAGCAGGCTGATGGAGTTCGACTCCAGCCCGGTCGGGTTGACCGGGAGTGTGTAGTCGACGGCGAGGGTGCGGCCGGCCGCCGCGTACTGCTGCTGCAGCGCGGCGAGCGCCTGGTTGCGGCGGTCGTTGGCGGCGGTGTCGTTGAGCGCCCCGCCTTCGATGTCCAGGTCGATCCGGGTCAGGTTGAGGGTGTCGACGACGCGCTTGTACTGCGCCTGCAGCGTGGAGACCGACGTACACGCCTGGCCGAGTTCGGTTCCGGCGGCGCCGCCGAAGGAGGCGATGACATCGCCGCCGGAGGCGCGCAGGCTGTTGATCGCGTTGGTCCAACCGGCGTCACCGATATCGGTGTTGCCGTTGAACGTCGCGTTGCACCCGCCGCCGATGACGAAGGCGAGCGTGAAGTACTTGAGACCGGTGGCGGCCTGCGCACTGGCCATCGCCGAGGGCGAGTTCCAGGTCTCGACGTAAGGAGCCGCGTAGTGCGCGGGGAATCCGGGTCCGGGGTTGGCGGCGGCGTTCGCGGCCGGGCTGCTGCCGAGCAGCAGCCCCCCCCGGACATGATCGGGATCGCTGCGGCGACCAGGGTTTTCTTCAGGCGTGACCAGGGCATGGCTGTCCTTCGGAACGTGCGCCGGGAAGCGCGTGGGGGTGCCCGCCGCCCCAGGGGTGGCGGAGTCCTGACCGGTGGTGCGCAGGCCGCGGCACGCCCCGGTGTGGTGCGGCTCCGGGCGTGTCGTGGCCGGTGGTGCGACCGGTGCACGGCCGGTGCGCGGCCGTGCATCAGCTGTGGTGGGACGAGCCGCCGGTGATCTGGTGGGGGGGGTCGGCGGCGGCCGCCGGAGAAGGCCGCGTAAGGAAGTTGCGGAAGCGCGGCTTCTTTTATCACCACTTAGTTCAAGTGGTGATTGAACTCGCGTGATCATGGTCGCGTCAAGGGTCTGGACCAATCAAATGGAACTCTCCCCACCACGGCCTTTCCGCTGCCGCCGCGCCCGCGCGACAGGTGGTGGCCGTACCCGGGCCGTTGGGTGAAGATGACTTCTGGACGCCCACCCCCTGCAGACAGGCCCTCTCATGAGCCCTTCCCCTCAGTCATCCGGGACCACGAGGTACGACGTCATCGTGATCGGCGCGGGCCCGGTGGGCGAGAACCTCGCGGACCGCACCCGCGCCGCGGGCCTCACCACCGTCGTCGTGGAGAGCGAACTCATCGGCGGCGAATGCTCCTACTGGGCCTGCATGCCCAGCAAGGCGCTGCTGCGCCCGGTGGCCGCGCTGGCGGGCGCCCGCGGCGTCGCCGGTTCCCGCGAAGCGGTGAGCGGCGGTCTCGACGCCGCCGCGGTGCTGGCCCGGCGCGACAGTTTCGCCTCACACTGGAAGGACGACGGACAGGCCGCCTGGCTGAAATCCGTCGATGTCGACCTGGTACGCGGCGAAGGGCGGCTCGACGGGCCGCGCCAGGTCGTCGTCCGCGCACCCGACGGAACGGAGCGGACGCTGACCGCCCGGCACGCGGTCGCGGTCTGCACCGGCAGCCGCGCCGTCCTGCCGGAGCTGCCCGGCCTCGACGCGGCACACCCGTGGACGAGCCGGGAGGCCACGTCCTCGCCGGCCGTGCCCGGCCGGCTGGTCGTGGTGGGCGGCGGCGTGGTCGGCGTCGAGATGGCAACGGCCTGGCGGGCGCTGGGCTCCGAGGTCACCCTGCTGGTGCGCGGCGCCCAACTGCTGCCCAGGATGGAACCGTTCGCAGGCGAGTCCGTCGCGACATCACTCACCGAGGCGGGAGCCGTCGTCCGCACCGGAGTCGACGTGGCGGCCGTCCGCCGGGAGTCGCCGTCCGCACCGGTGACGGTGATCCTGGAGGGCGGGGAGGAGATCGAGGCGGACGAGGTCCTCTTCGCCACCGGCCGCGCCCCGCGGACGGACGGACTCGGCCTGGAGACCGTCGGGCTCACCGATGGATCATGGCTGGAAGTCGACGACTCCTGCCGGGTCACCGCCGTCGACGGCGGCTGGCTGTACGCGGTCGGCGACGTCAACCACCGCGCGCTGCTGACCCACCAGGGCAAGTACCAGGCGCGGATCGCGGGCGCCGCCATCGGCGACCTGGCGGCCGGCCGGCCGCTGGACACCTCACCGTGGGGCCCGCACACGGCGACCGCCGATGTCGCGGCGGTGCCGCAAGTGGTGTTCACCGAACCCGAGATCGCCTCCGTCGGCCTGACCTCCCAGGAGGCCGAACGCGCCGGGCGCCGGATCCGCGTCATCGACCACGACCTCGGCCAGGTCGCCGGCGCGTCCCTCTACGCGGACGGCTACCGCGGCCAGGCCCGCATCGTCATCGACCTGGACCGCGGCCACCTCATCGGCGCCACCTTCACCGGCCCCGGCGTCAGCGAACTGCTGCAGTCCGCCACCATGGCCGTCGCGGGCGAGATCCCCATGGACCGCCTCTGGCACGCCGTCCCCGCCTACCCGACGATCAGCGAGGTCTGGCTGCGCCTGCTGGAGGCCTACCGGCAGTAGCCCGCTCAGCGGGCGGCCCTGGCCGCGCGTGCCTGACCGCCCGAGGAGGCGTTCGGAGCGGGTTCCGGCGCGGGCGCGGCCCTGACGGCCCGGGCCGTCAGGCGGGCGCGCCGAACCAGTCCAGGCAGACGACCAATGCGTCGTCGTCGCCCTGGGACGAGCCGCGGTGTGTGGTGAGTTCCCTCAGTACGGCCCGCGGCACATCGGCCGCGGGCAGGAGCCGTGTGGCCAGCAGCGCGCGGGCCAGTGCCCGGTCGCCGTACGCCTCACCGCCGGCATTGGTGACGGCGTGCACCCCGTCGCTGACGAACAGCAGCCGGTCGCCGGGCAGCGCCTGGATCGACTCGGGTTCGTAGTGGGTGCCGTCGAACATGCCCAGCGGGAGCTGGGCGTCGAACGTCAGGGGCCGTACCGTTCCGTCCCGCAGCACGAACGCCCTCGGTGATCCCGCGTCGATGATCTCCACCAGACCGGTGGCCAGCTCGAACCGCAGCAGCAGGCACGCCAGGTGCCAGGTGCCGCGGTGCTGGCCGTACACCGCCTGGTCGGCGAGCGCGGCCTGGTCGGCCAGCGGGAGTCCGGCGCGCCGGGCGTTGCGCAGCGCGCCCACACCCAGGCTGGTGAGCAGCGCGGCGTTGATGCCGTCGCCCATCCCGTTGGTGATCGACAGGGTGAGCGCGTCGGGCGAGGCGGACCAGTCGAAGTTGTCCCCGAAGGTGTCGTACGCCGGCTCCAGCTGCGCTCCGAGGGCGAACTCGGGACGGGTGCAGGAGCGGGCGGGCAGCAGCTGCCACTGCATCTCGGCGGCGAGGGTGAGCCGGTCCAGCCGGCGCGCCTGGACGTAGAGGTCGGTGTCGCGCTCGGCGACCACCACCTCGCGGGCGAGCAGCCCGGCGATCTCCAGCAGTTCCGCGGTGGCGGCCGGGTCCGGCGGCTGCGCGAACATGACACTCAGCACGCCGAGCCGGTCACCGCGCGCGGTGACCGGCAGGTGCAGGACACTGCGGCCGTCCCGCCGCTCGGCGTACGGTTCCTGCGAGCCGAAGGCCCGGCCCGCGCCCGATCCGTCCACCGGCAGCGGCGGTACGCCGTGCGGCGGGACCGTCATCGCCTGCAGATGGCCCAGGCCGTAGTCGGCCATCAACAGCTCCGCGTCCAGGGCGTCGTGGCAGCGGGCCAGGACCGGCCGCAGGGCGTCGAGCAGGGCGGGAGGTGTCGCGTCGCGCAGGGCGCGCTCGGAGTCCTGGAGTGCGTTCACTGGTGGCCGGCCACGCCTTCGGTCGTTGGGGCGGTACTCACCGGCGGGAGCCGGAAAGCTGACAGTTGGGGTCGGACAGTGCGAAGGTGAAGGCTATGCACTCCTCCCGATCCGCAACCCACCTCGAGGAGGCGGCAGGCGCCGCCTCGGAGATCACTGAGCTTCTCGAGGTGTTGTGGGGCCGTGGACGTGACGATTCCGCGGCTCCGGTGTCCGCCTCGCAGCTGCGTGTGCTGTTCATACTCGCGGACAACGAGGGCATCAATCTCCGCACCCTGTCCGAGGCGCTGGGCTCGGCCCCGCCGTCCGTCAGCAGACTCTGCGACCGGCTGCAGGCCGTCGGATACCTGGAGCGCGATCCCAATCCGGCGAGCCGGCGCGAGGTCCGGCTGCGGCTCAGCGGACGCGGCGTGAAGTTCCTCGACGAGTTGCGGGCCCGCCGCCGCGAGCAGCTGTCGCAGGTGCTGGCCACGATGGAGCCGGCCGCGCGGACGGACCTGCTGAGCGGGTTGCGCGCGTTCCGGGACGCCGCCGCTTCCGAGGCGTCCCCGCTCCCGGCGCACACGGTCGCCGCGCACATCGCGTAAGCGCCGTCCACGGCGCGTGGGCTGTTCACCGCAGTGACGTTCACCGCAGCCGGAATCCGATGATGCAGGTGTCGTCGTCGGTGTCGGAGTTGCTGTGGGTGAGCAGCCGGTCGAGGTCCTCCTCCAGGTCGCCGGTGGGCGGCCCGGCATCGCGCAGCAGCTGCTCCAGGGACTGGTTGACGGTACGGTCCCGGCGTTCCAACAACCCGTCGGTGTAGAGCAGCAGGGTGTCACCCGGCTCCAGGACGACCGTCTCCTCCGCGTAGCTCGCCTCGGCGACGGCGCCGAGCAGGATGCCGGCGGGCAGCGGCAGCACCGTGGACCGCGCGCCGCGGACCAGGACCGGCGGCGGGTGCCCGGCCCGGGCCCAGCGGACGACCCGGGTCGACGGGTCGTAGAGCCCGCAGACCACGGTGGCGGTGACGTGTTCGGTGAGCCGGTGGGCGACGGTGTTGAGCCAGCCCAGCATCCGGCCGGGTCCCGCACCGGTCGCGGCCAGACCGCGCAGGGCGTTGCGCAGCACGACCATGCCGGTGGCGGCGTCGATGCCGTGCCCCGCGATGTCACCGACCACCAGCAGCACCTGCTTGCTGGGCAGCACGACGGCGTCGTACCAGTCACCGCCGACCAGGTGGCCCTTCTCCGCGGGCCGGTAACGGACGGCGACCTGCAGCCCGGACGCGTCGATGGGCGCGGGGGCCGCCGGCATGATGGCGCGCTGGAGCTGCAGGGCGAGCAGATCGCGTTCGCCGGCCCGCTGCTCGGAGTCGGCGAGCTGGTTGCGGGTGGCCGCCAGGGCGACCTCCGTCCAGTGCTGCGCGGAGACGTCCTGGTAGGCGCCGTGCACGGTCATCGGGCCGCCTTCCGGGCCGGCCGCCGGTTCCGCGACCACCCGGATGTACCGGACGACTCCGTCGGGGCGCAGCAGCCGGAAGGCCGTCGACGCGGAACCGCGCTGGTGCAGCACCTCCCGCAGAAACCTTCCGATGATGTCGGCGTCGTCGGGGTGGGCGTGGTGGCGCAGCCGTTCCAGCGGGATCGGCGCGGAGTCCGGCGGCAGCCCGTAGATGTCGAACAGCTGGCTGTTCCAGATGACCTCGCCGGTGGCCGGGGTCTCCTCGAAACCGCCGATCCGGCCGAGGCGCTGGGTGTGCTCGACCAGTGCCGCCAGCCGGGTCGCCTCGTTGTGGGTGCGCCAGCTCACCAGCAGGGCGTCACCGTACCGTCCGATGCCCAGCGCGGCGGTCGGGTGCGGCGCCGTGCTCTCGGCGGCGGCCGGCAGCACCGTCCGCTTGGTGCGGAACGGCTCGCCGGTGCTGTGGACGCGCAGCGCCCGCTCGTACAGGCCGCCGTCCGCGGCCGCGAGCGGGTAGGCCTCCAGCAGTGGTCGTCCGGTGATGTCGGCCCGCGGGCGGCCGGCGAAGTCCGTGAAGTGCTCGTTGGTGTACGTGATCCGGAAGTCGCAGACCTGACCCTGGTCGTCCAGCAGCGGTTGGAGGACCAGCGCCGGGTCCAGGAGACCTTCGGCGAGGCCGCCGAGCCGGGCGGCGCTGTCGGCCCGGACCGGTTCGCCGCCGGGTGCGGCGGTGCCGGTCCCCTCCAGCGTGTGGGCGCACAGTCCGGCAAGGGCGGTGAGCTGGCGGTGGACGGCGCGCGGCAGCGGTGTGCCGGGCTCCGGCCAGCACACCTCCAGGACGCCGACCGTGCGGCCGGCCCGCTGCGCGGGGATCAGCGCCCGGGCGCCGGCACCGCTGCCGGACAGGCCGATGGACGCGGCCGACGCCGGCGGGGCGCCGTGCCACAGCGTCCGCCCCGACAGCAGCGCCTGCTGGGCGAGCGTCCCGACGCGCGGCGGCACGTAGCGCCAGCGGACGGCCTCCGCCGCGGGGAATCCCGCGCTGCCGGCGAGGGTGAGCGAACCGTCCTGGTCGGCCTGCCACACCGCGGCGGCGGTGGCGCCCAGCGGCTCCAGCGCGTGGACGAGAAGTGACTGCGCGACCGTCTGCGCGTCGGTGCCGCTGAGCGCTCCGGCCTCCGCGATCCGCAGCCGGACGGAAACGGGAGGCGCCGCCCGGTCGGCGCCGTCGTCCGGTGCCGGGACGGCCCGCGACAACGGGTCGTGCGCCGCTTCGTTGACGATGTCGGCGGCCAGCTCGGCGGTCGGCAGCCCGGCGCGGGCGGCGAGTTCCTCCAGGTGCCTGGCGGCCTCGGCGGGTCCGTCCACGCCGCGTTCGACCAGGATGCCCTTCGCCACGTCGAGCAGCCCCTGCGTGGCGGCCGCGCTCTCCTGCGCGTCGAGCCTGCGGCGCAGCCGTTCCACGACCGCCGCCAGCCGTTCCACACCGGACCCGCCCGTGCCGGTCCCCGCGAGCGGTCCGGGGGGCACCGGCCGCTCGGTGTCCGGCGCGGATTCGGGGGTGGGGTCGTTCACGGGCGCGGGTCCTTCGGGTCGGGAGAGCGGTTCCGGCCGGGCGTCCGCCGCCGGATGCGGTGTCGACGGCCCAGGTGGTGCGGGTGAGGTGGGTGGCGTGGGTGGCGGGTGCCGGCTGCGCTACCGCAGCCAGCGCCGTATACAGGCCACCAGGGCTGCGGAGTCCACCGGTTTGGTGACGTAGTCGTTGGCGCCGGAGGCCAGGCTCTTCTCCCGGTCCCCGTGCATGGCCTTGGCGGTCACCGCGATGATCGGCAGATCGGCGTAGTGGGGCATCGCGCGGATCGCGGCGGTGGCCGCGTACCCGTCCATCTCCGGCATCATCACATCCATCAGGATCAGGTCGATGCCGGGGTTCAGGTCCAGGGCGTCGATGCCCTTGCGACCGTCCTCCGCGTGCAGGACCCGGACCCCGTGGAGTTCGAGCATGCTGGTGAGCGCGAAGACATTGCGGGTGTCGTCGTCGATGACCAGGATCGTCCGGCCGTCGAGTCCGACGGCGGCGGCGCCGCGGGCGGTCTCCCGCGGCCGGTAGGACTTCAGGTGGCGGGCGATGCGCTCCCGCAGTTCGTCCAGTCCTGAGAGCACTTCCAGCGGACGGGTGCGGGCCCGCTCGGCGATCTGCCGTTCCCGCTCGGGGTCGAGCCGCCGGGTGGGGTGGACGAGGACCGGTACCTCGCGCAGCGCCGGTTCGCTCATGATCGCGTCGAGCGAGCGCAGACCGGCCTCGCCGTTCGCGTCGAGTCCGAGCACCACGCAGTCGTACGGCTCGGTGGCGAGCGCCTCCACGGCCTCCGCCGCCCCCGCGGCGCTGCGCAGCCGGACCCGGCCGCGCGGATCGGCCGGACCGCGGCCGTGGTCGAGTTCCGCGACGACGCTCTCGGCGACGAGCGAGAGCAGTCCGCGGGGCTGGTCCTCGATGACGAGCAGCCGGCGCCGCTCGGTCTCCCGCTCCCCCTCGCGGTCATGGCCGCGGTTGCGGTTCTGGTCCCGTTCCCGGTCCGGTTCCGGGGACGACAGGACGAGCGGTTCGGCTGTCGCGTCGCCGGTCGCCGCCGCGTGCAGCGCGGCGAAGTCGGGCTGGGCGACGGGCAGATGGAAGGTGAAGACGCTGCCCTCGCCGGGGACGCTGGCCGCCTGGATGGAACCACCGAGCAACTGGGCGATCTCCCGGCTGATGGACAGGCCCAGGCCGGTGCCGCCGTAGCGGCGGCTGGTGGTGCCGTCGGCCTGCTGGAACGCCCCGAAGATCGCTTCGAGCTGTTGTTCCGCGATCCCGATCCCGGTGTCGCGGACCTCCAGGGCCAGCATGGGCCCCTGGGAGAGCGCCGCCGCCGGGAGGTCGCCGGGCGGGGCCACGAAGACGCGCAGCGCGACCTCGCCCGCTTCGGTGAACTTCACGGCATTGGACATCAGATTGCCCAGCACCTGCCGCAGCCGGGCGTCGTCGGTGAGGACCTCCATCGGCGTACCGGACGCCACCTCGACCCGGAACTCCAGGCCCTTCTGCGAGGTCAGCGGACGGAAGGTGGACTCCACGTAGTCCACGAGCTGGCGCAGCGGCACCCATTCGGGGGCGACGTCCATCCGGCCCGCCTCGACCTTGGACAGGTCGAGGATGTCGTTGATCAGCTGGAGGAGGTCGGATCCGGCGGAGTGGATGACGCCGGCGTACTCGACCTGCTTGGGCGTGAGGTTGTGGTGCGGGTTCTGGGCGAGCAACTGGGCCAGCACCAGCAGGCTGTTGAGCGGGGTGCGCAGCTCGTGGCTCATGTTGGCGAGGAACTCGGACTTGTACTTGGAGGCGAGCGCGAGCTGCTGGGCGCGCTCCTCCAGCTCCTGGCGGGCCTGCTCGATCTCCAGGTTCTTGGTCTCGATGTCGCGGTTCTGGGTCGCCAGCAGCGCCGCCTTCTCCTCCAGTTCGGCATTGGAGCTCTGCAGCTCCTCCTGCCTGACCTGCAGTTCGCTGGAACGGGCCTGCAACTCGGCGGCGAGCCGCTGCGACTCGCCGAGCAGCTCGTCGGTGCGGGCGTTGGCCACGATGGTGTTGACGTTGGCGCCGATGGTCTCCATCAGCTGGTCCAGGAAGTCCCGGTGGATCTGGGTGAAGCGGTGCACCGAGGCGAGCTCGATGACGCCCAGCACCTGGCCCTCGACGACGATCGGCAGCACGATCAGGCTGGCGGGCGGCGTGTGGCCGAGCCCGGAGGAGATCACATAGCCGGCCGGGATGTCGTCGACGGCGATGGTGCGGCGGCTGCGGGCCGCCTGTCCGACGAGGGACTGGCCGAGCTTGAACCTGCTGGGCCGGTCCTGCGATCCGGTACCGGACGGATAGCCGTAGGAGCAGATCAGCTGCAGCTCGGTGCCCTCGGGGGCGTCCTCGGCGAGGTAGAACGCGCCGTACTGCGCGGCGACGAGCGGCGTCAGCTCGTCCATGATCAGTTCGGCGACGACGCCCAGGTCCCGGCGGCCCTGCATGAGGCCGGAGATCCGCGCGAGGTTCGACTTGAGCCAGTCCTGCTCCTGGTTGGCCCGGGTCGTCTCGCGCAGCGACTCCACCATCGAGTTGATGTTGTCCTTGAGGTCGGCGACCTCGCCGGAGGCGTCCACCGAGATCGACCGGGTCAGGTCGCCCTCCGCGACGGCACCGGTGACCTCGGCGATGGCGCGGACCTGCCGCGTGAGGTTCCCGGCCAGCTCGTTGACGTTCTCCGTGAGCCGCTTCCAGGTGCCCGAGACGCCCTCGACCTCGGCCTGGCCGCCGAGCCGGCCCTCGCTGCCCACCTCGCGGGCGACGCGGGTGACCTCGGCCGCGAACGACGACAGCTGGTCGACCATCGTGTTGATCGTGGTCTTGAGCTCGAGGATCTCACCGCGCGCGTCCACGTCGATCTTGCGGGTGAGGTCGCCCCGGGCGACGGCCGTGGTCACCTGCGCGATGTTGCGGACCTGGCTCGTGAGGTTGTTCGCCATGGAGTTGACGTTGTCGGTCAGGTCCTTCCAGGTGCCGGCCACGTTCGGCACCCTGGCCTGTCCGCCGAGCATGCCCTCGGTGCCGACCTCGCGGGCGACCCGGGTCACCTCGTCGGCGAAGGCGGACAGCGTGCCGACCATGGTGTTGATCGCCTCGGCGAGCGCGGCGACCTCTCCCTTGGCCTCGACACTGATCTTCTGCGACAGATCGCCCTTGGCGACGGCCGTCGAGACCTGGGCGATCGAGCGGACCTGGGTGGTGAGATTGCCCGCCATGACGTTGACGGAGTCGGTGAGGTCCTTCCAGGTGCCGGACACGCCCGGTACGACCGCCTGGCCGCCGAGCCGGCCGTCGCTGCCGACCTCGCGGGCCACCCGGGTCACTTCGGAGGTGAAGAGCGACAGCTGGTCGACCATCCCGTTGAAGACGGTGGCGATCTCGCCGAGCAGCGCCGTGTCACCGGGCAGCCGGGTACCGAAGTCGCCGTCACGGACGGCGGTGAGGCCGGCGAGCAGCCGCCGGAGCTCCGCCTCGCCGACCGGTCCGCCGCGGTCGGCGGAGTCCGCCGTGTGGTCCGGGGCCCGGTCGTCCGTGCGGTTCTGCGCACCGCCTGACCGGCCGCGCGGTGGTTTCACCCGTGCGTCCGCATCCACCATGTCGCCCATGTCAGTCCCCATCCCGCCATCACGTCGTCACCGCATGTCGAGCGGGTGCCCGAGGCTCTTCCATCTTCATTGCCACATGACAAATGTTGCCTTGCACTTCGCAGGCTAGCCCAGCATCCCGCCTTCCCGCGCCACACGCCAGAACTTCTTCCACGGCCGCCGCGCGAGGCAGGGGTCGCAGGGGTGCGATCCTTTGGTACGGGGCGGGCAGACTCCCCATCGAGCACAATGCATCCTTGAGGGCGGAAGCCGCGGTGTGGTCGCGGACGGGGCCGCTGTCGATGGAGGGGTAGTGGAGATGAGCGCGATACCGCAGGACACGACCCGCCGCGGCGAGTTCGCGCATCCGGCGCTCCTCTACCGCGGCAGCGACGCCTACCTTGCCGGAACCGTGCCCTTCATCACCGAGGGACTCGACCGGGGCGAGCCGGTCGCCGTCGCCGTTCCCGGCCCGAATCTGGCCCTGCTCGAGAAGGCGCTCGACGACCGCGCCGGCGAGGTGAGCCTGCTCGACATGACACGGGCCGGCCGGAATCCGGGCCGGATCATCCCCGGCGTGCTGCGGGCCTTCGCCGACGCCCACCCCGGCCGCCGGGTGCGGATCATCGGCGAGCCGATCTGGCAGGGGCGCTCAGCCACCGAGTACCCGGCCTGCGTCCAGCACGAGGCACTGATCAACCTCGCCTTCGCCGACCGCGACGTCACGATCCTGTGCCCCTACGACGTCGACGGGCTCAGCCCGGACGTCCTGGCCGACGCCGCGGCCACCCACCCGGTCCTCATCGACGACGCGGGCAGCGTCCGCAGCCCGGACTACGCCCCCACCTACATCGTCGCGAAGTGGAACCTGCCGCTGCCCGAGGCCCCGGACGGCGCGCTGACGCTGGCCTTCGACAACGCGACCCTGACCGAGCCCCGGCTCGCCGCGTCCCGGTACGCCGTCGGCGCCGGCCTGGACCTGGGCCGGATCCCGGACGTGGAGCTGGCCGTCAACGAACTGGCCACCAACACCATCCTGCACGGCGGCGGCTCCGGCACTCTGCGGCTGTGGACCGAGGACGGCCACCTCGTCTGCGAGCTGCGCGACCGCGGACACCTCACCGATCCGCTCGTCGGCCGAATCCCGGTCGTGCGCGCCACCCCCGGCGGCCGCGGGATGCTGCTCGTCAACCACCTCGCCGACCTGCTGCGGATGCACACGACGGCGGCCGGCACGACGCTGCGCGTGTACTTCGCCCTCACCGCGTAGGGCCGCCGGTCCGCTCAGCAGGCCGTGCAGGGCCGTCGGTGCCGTCAGCAGGACTGCCGCGGCCGGCTCAGCACGCCGGTGGGGCCGCTCGCGCACTGTCCGCGAGCGGCCCCACCGCCGGTCCTCACACCTTCTGCCGGATCACTCCTGGATCAGCAGCTGACCGCGCAGCCGCGTCAGGGTCCGGGTGAGCAGCCGCGAGACGTGCATCTGCGAGATCCCCAGCTCCGCGCCGATCTCCGCCTGGGTCATCTCGGCGCCGAACCGCATGTTCAGGATGCGGCGGTCGCGGGGGGCGAGCTCGGCCAGCAGCGGTTTGAGGGACTGGAGGTTCTCCACGAACTCCAGCGCGGGGTCGAGGTCGCCGAGCCGGTCGGCCAGCACGCCTTCGCCGCTGCCCTCCTCCTCGCCCGCGGGGATGTCGATGGACCCGGCCACGTAGCCGTTGCTGGCCAGCTGGCCCTCGGTGACCTCCGCGGGAGTCAGGTCGAGCAGCGCCGCCAGCTCGTCGGTGGTGGGCGCGCGGTCCAGCCGGCCGGCCAGCTCCTCGGTGGCCTTGGCCAGCTCCAGGCGCAGTTCCTGCAGCCGCCGCGGTACGTGCACGGCCCAGCTGGTGTCCCGGAAGAAGCGCTTGATCTCGCCGGTGATGTACGGAATGGCGAACGTGGTGAACTCCACCTCGCGCGACAGGTCGAACCGGTCGATCGCCTTGATCAGGCCGATCGTCCCGACCTGCACGATGTCCTCGCGCGGCTCGGACCGGTTGCGGAACCGCCCGGCGGCGAAGTTCACCAGCGATATGTTCAGCTCGATGAGGGTGCTACGGGCGTACTGGTATTCGTGGGTGCCCTCATCGAGCTCCCGCAGCCGGTCGAAGAACAGCTTCGACAGCTGCCGCGCGTCCTTGGGTGCGAGCTTTCCCGGGCACTCCACCCGCGGCAGTTCCACCCGGTCCACGTCCGCCTCCGGCAACCGCACAGCGGTCGGGGAGGTCCTCGTCACTACCGAGCCCGCCATGTCGTCCTCCTCAGGAAGTCCACACCGTCGAGGCCTCGTATACCCCGGCGCTCCGGGCACACACGTGACGGTTCCGGCGGGACCTCAGGCCTCCAGGACGCCGGTGCCGAGCAGGGAGAACAGCAGGACCCCGATGATGATGCGGTAGACCACGAAGAGGTTGAACGAGTGCTTGGCGACGTACTTCAGCAGCCAGGCGATCGACGCGTAGGCGACCACGAACGACACCAGCGTGCCCACGACGAGAGAAATCGTGTCGACACCACCGCCGGTGGCGTCCTTGAGCTCGTAGAGTCCCGCGCCGGTGAGCGCCGGGATCGACAGGAAGAACGAGAGCCGGGTCGCGGCCAGCCGGTCCAGGTCGCGGATCAGGCCGGTGGAGATCGTGGCGCCGGAGCGGGAGAAGCCGGGGAAGAGCAGCGCGAGGATCTGGGAGGAGCCGACGATCATGGCGTCCTTGAGGGTGATCTCGTCCTCCCCGCGCTTGAACCTGGCCATCTGTTCGGCCACCCACATCACGATGCTGCCGCCGATCAGCGAGCCGGCCACCACCCACAGCGAGGCGAGCGGGCCGTCGATGAGCGGCTTGGCGAGGAGGCCGACGACGACGATCGGGATCGTGGCGTAGATGACCCACCAGGCGAACTTGTAGTCGTGGCTGTCGCGTTCGCTCTTGTTGGCGATGCCGCGTCCCCAGGCGCTCGCGAACCGCACGATGTCGCGGAAGAAATAGACCAGGACGGCCGCGATGGCCCCGACCTGGATGACCGCCGTGAAGCCGACCACCGCCTTGTCGTCCACCGGGATGTTCATCAGCCCCTCGGTGATCTTGAGGTGGCCGGTGGAGGACACCGGGAGGAATTCGGTGACCCCTTCCACCACTCCGAGAATGGCGGCTTGGCCGACGCCGATCGCGCTCATTGGTCCCGTCCCTGGAAATTGCGTCGAATGACCGGCTTGGCGGCGCCGTTGTCAACGAGGGCCCTCATGGGCACACCCAACGTCTACAGAATTGTAGACGTTGGGTGTGACTGTAGACGACGGCCCGCCGACCGGGCAGGCCGGGACCAGGGTAGCGAGGGTGCTACGTGATCGAGAAGTCGTCCCCGTAGACGTTGCCCTGGGCGTACCAGCCGTGCAGGTACACGGTGACCGTTCCGGAGGCGCCGGTGGTGAAGGGGACGGTGAGCTTGGTCCAGCCGCCGGAGGACGTCCAGGTGCTCGCCGAAGCACCGCCGCTCACCCCGAGGTAGGCGTAACTGCCCTGCACCCACCCGGACAGTGTGTAGCTGTGGTTCGGCGCCAGGGCGACGCTCTGCCCGCACTGGCCGGTCTGGCCCGACGTGGGCGCCACCAGCAGCGCGTGGGTGCCGGCGTGCGCAGGAGTGGCGACGACCGCTCCCCCGGGCTGGCAGGTCCACGGGGTCAGACTCCCGCTCTCCAGACCGCCGTTGACCAGCACACCCGATCCGCCGGGACCGGTGACGGTGAGGGCGTACGTCGTCGAGTGGCTGCCGGACGCCGCCGAGCCGGTGACCGTCACCGCGTACGTTCCGGCCGCCGCCGTGCCGGAGGCGGTGGCCGTCAGGGTCGCGGACCCGCCGGCGGTGACCGAGGCGGGGCTGACGCCCACCGTCACACCCGCGGGGGCGCCGGACGCCGTCAGGTTGACGGTCTGCGCCGAGCCGGCCGTGACGGCGGTCTTCACCGTCGCGGTCAGCGAGGCGCCGGGGTCCACCGATCCGGCGGCGGGTGCGGTGGTGACCGAGAAGTCATTGGTGACCGGGCCTCCGCCGCCGGTGAACGGCGCGAAGGCGTGGCTGAAGAACCAGGTGCTCTGCGCGATGCCCGAGCAGGAGTCCGATCCCCCGGTGCCGGGGCAGCCGCCGTTGTCGCGCTGGAGTGCCCAGAAGGACAGCGAGGCGATGCCCTTGGAGACGGCCCAGTTGTAGACGGTCGCCGCGTCGGCGGTCCGGAACGTCTCGGCGGGGCCGAAGTCGTCGATGCCGGGCATCTCCGTGATGCCGACCATCCCCCACAGCTGCGCGTCGCTCTTCGCGGGGTAGAGCGTGCCCAGTTGACCGCGCAGGCCGGTGGTGGCGGTCTGGGTGTCGGTCGCCATCTGGTGGGAGGCGCCGTCGTAGTAGTCGAACGTCATCAGGTTCACGACGTCGATGCGGGCGTTGTTCGTCACGGCGTTGCGCAGGACGGCCAGTCCGCTGGAGGCCAGTCCGCTGGTAGTGGTCGGCAGCGTGTAGGAGAACTGGACGGTGCGCCCGTTCGCCGCCGCCCAGTCCTCGACCAGCTTGATCGCCTTGTTCCGGCGGTCGATGCCGGCGGTGTTGGTGAGCGAGTTGTCCTCGATGTCGAGGTCGATCCGCGTCACGTCGTAGGTGGTGATGACGTTCTCGAAGGCGGCGGCGATGGAGTTGACGTTCGTGCAGCTGTCCGC
Source organism: Streptomyces sp. So13.3 (assembly GCF_005860785.2). Taxonomy (NCBI): domain Bacteria; kingdom Bacillati; phylum Actinomycetota; class Actinomycetes; order Kitasatosporales; family Streptomycetaceae; genus Streptomyces; species Streptomyces sp. So13.3. Next base: position 1,249,967 of record NZ_CP048835.1, read on the forward strand.
CAGCTCGGTGCCGGTGTTGTCCGCGGTGTAACCGCCGAAGGACGGGATGACGTCACCGCCGGCCGCCCGCATGGTCGCGATGTCGGCGCCGAAGCTGGACTGGGCGATCGGCATGCCCGTGTCGCCGTTCCAGTACGGCGTGCAGGAACCCTTCGACGGCGTCTGGATGAACGCCATCGTCAGGTACTTCGCACCGGACTGCGCGGACAGCGCCGACATGCTGTCGCCGTTGTACGCCTCGAAGTACGGCGCGAAGACATGGGTGGGGATCGGGGTCGCGGCATGCGCGGCGGTGCCGCCCGCGACCACCAGGCCGAGGGACGCGGCGGCCGTGGCCAGTGCGGTCAGCAGTACCCGGACGGATCTTGGTCGTCTCATGAACGCTCCCACAGAATGAGCCGGCGAATGGGGGGATACGCGGTGCGGTGTCACGAGGAGAGCCGAGCAGTGCCCATGATTGGACTAGACCAACGGACTGTCAAGGCTCTTTACCATTCGCCCGCGACCGTCTCCCCCAGCAGGCCGAGTGCCACCAACTGCCATGTGGCGAGGGACCGTTCAGCGATCTTGAGGCTTTCCGGTGGGCGGGCCCCGGGCGCACCCTTCCCGCCGGATCCGCGCCCATGAGACCGGGATGCCCCCTACCCCGCGGCCCGATCCGGGAGCAGCATCGACAGTGTGGCGGGATCAGCGGATCTGGCAGCCTGTGACGAGTGCGGCCGTACCGATCGGACGGTCCGCGACCTCGGCCTGCGCGCGCCCCTGGCCCTGTGCGACAGCTGCTTCCGTGCCCTGCTGGACGTACGGGCGCGCCGTCAACCGCTGCCGCTGTCACGGATTCTGGACGATGTACGGCATCGCTCCCCGGGACACGGGTAGGCGCCGTAGGGCCGGGAACCACTCGGCGCACCACGGGTCGTCCCGTCATCGGGTCGTCCGATCGTCGAGGCGGTCTCGTGGGAATCGAGAACCAGGCCGAGAGCACTCCCGACAGGACCGAACGCCGTCCCGTCGGGCACCTCGTGCCACTCACCCAAGGAGTACGACCATGCTGATGGCCCATCCCGCTGTCCTGCGCGACTTACTGGAGCGCTACGAGGCGCTCGCCGCGCAGGTCCGGGGCGACTCGGCCGGGTCGCTGGACCACCGCCGGCTCGAGGACACCGCCTACACCCTGTGCGTGATCACCGGTGTCCGTACGGTCGGCCGGGCGGTCGAGTCCGCCAGGCAACGGCTCGCCGCGGACTCCGGGCCGTCCTCCGCGCCGCAGGCCGTGGCCTCGTAGTTCCGGGTGCCGCGGGGCCGTCACAATGAGGGGGTGACACGGAACAGCGCACGCCCTTCAGTGACGGCCCGGCCCGCCTCGCCCTGCCCCTGCGGACTGGACGCGTCCTACCGCGACTGCTGCGGCAGGCTCCACAGCGGCCAGGCCGCGGCTCCCACCGCGGAGCGGCTGATGCGCTCGCGCTTCAGCGCGTTCGCCGTCCGCGATGCCGCGTACCTGCTCAGGACGTGGCACACCACCACCCGGCCGTCCGGCATCGAGTTCGAGCCGGATCAGCAGTGGACCCGGCTGGAGATCGTCGGGACGACGGACGGCAGCGCCTTCCACACCGAGGGCACGGTGGAGTTCCGCGCCCACTACCGACTGCACGGCCACACGGACTCGCAGCACGAAGTGAGCCGCTTCGTCCGCGAGAACGCGCTCTGGGTCTATCTGGGCGAGGCCACCGCCTAGCGTTCCGCAGTGCGGCCACGCCGCGTGCCGCTCACGGTATGAGGTCGCCGAGCAGCTCGGCGAACTCCTCCGGGGCGATCACCCTGATCCCGAGTTCCGCCGCCTTGGCCCTCTTGGAACCCGCCTTCTCCCCCGCCACCAGCAGACTGGTCTTCTTCGACACGCTCGACGACGCCCTGCCGCCCGCACTCTCGATCAGCTCGTTCATCGCCGTACGGGACAGCTCCGCCAGCGCACCGGTCATGCTGCCGGTGACCACGACCGTCAGGTCCGCCAGCGGGCCGGCCGGAACGGCCTCCTGCGGCTCCGCCGCGCCGTCGGCGTCGCCGTCACCGGGCATCCGCGCCGGCACTCCGGGCTCGGTCATGTTCACCCCGGCGGCCGTCAGCCTGTCGATGAGCGGGGCCAGTTCGGCGATCTGGGCGACGACGACCCTGGCCTTCTCGGCGCCGATGCCGGCAACGGCCTCCAGCGCGGCGGCGTCCGCCGCCCGGATGGCCTCCATCGTGCCGAAGTGCCGGGCGATCCGCCGGGAGATGCTGCGGCCGGTGCCGAGGACGCCGAGCGCGCAGAACACCCGGTTCAGCGGCCGGTCCTTGGCGGCCGCGATCGTCGCCAGCAGTTTGTCGGCGCTCACCTCGCCCATCCGGTCCAGCGCCAGCACCTGCTCGCGATCGAGGGTGAACACGTCGGCGAAGTCGGTGACCTGACCGGACTCCACCAACTGCGTCACGAGCTTGTGCCCCATCCCGTCGATGTCGAGGCAGTCCCGTGCCACCGCGTAGCGGATCGAGGCGAGCTGCCCGCACTCCCGGCCGCGCACACAGCGCCAGCGCTCCTGGGTGGTGTCGATGTCGGAGGCGCAGCGGGGGCATTCGGTGGGGAAGTCGATCGGCGTCTCCGCCCCGGTGCGGAGCTGGACCACCGGGGCCTCGATGCGCGGGATGATGTCGCCGGCCTTGTAGACGGTGACCTGGTCGCCGATCCGCAGGTCCCGGCGGGTGATGTCGGCCGGGTTGTGCAGCGTCGCGTAGGTGACGGTGCTGCCGTCGATCTCGACGGGTTCGAGCACGGCGCGCGGCGCGATGACACCGGTCCTGCCGACGTTCCATTCCACGGCGAGCAGCCGGGTGACGCGCTCCACGGCGGGCAGCTTGTAGGCGATCGCCCAGCGCGGGGCCCGGGAGCTGAAGCCGGCCTTCTCCTGGTCGGCCGGGTTGTCCGCCTTGATCGCCACTCCGTCGATGCCGAACGGCAGCGCGGCCCGCAGCGCGGCGATCTCCTCGACGCGGCTCTGGACCTCCTCGATCGAGGCACAGGTGCGCAGCCCCACGGGAGTGGCCGCGGTGGTCTGCACACCCGCCTCCGCGACGATCTCCATGACACGGCTGTGGGCCAGCGCCGCGAGTTCCGCCGAACCGTCCTCCAGCGGCAGTCCCGAGTAGGCCCAGAACGTCATCTCGATGACGTACGGCCGTTCCTTCGCCCGCAGGGTGCCGGCCGCACCGTTGCGGGGGTTGGCGAACGGGGTGGCACCGAACTCGGCGCGTACGAGGTTGGCCTGCTCGAACTGCTCGGTGGTGAGCAGCACTTCACCGCGGACCTCGAACGTCACCGGGGTGTCGAGCCGGTCCGGCAGTCCGGCGATGGTCCCGATGGCGTGCGAGACGTCCTCGCCATAACTGCCGTCGCCACGGGTGACCAGCTGGACCAGGCGGCCCTCCCGGTAGCGCGCGGCGACGGCGACCCCGTCCAGCTTCGGTTCGACCGCGTAGCCGCCTGTCACCGGTCCGCCGAGCCGCTTGGCCAGGGAGTCCGCCCAGGCCGAGAGTTCGGCACCGTCGAAGACGTTGTCCAGTGACATCATCCGCGCCGAATGTTCCACCTCACCGGCCGGCACCGCGCCGCCCGCGACCTTGCCGGTCGGCGACGCCGGCACGATCTCGGCGGGGTGCTCGGCCTCATAGGCCGCGATCGCCCGCGCCAACCGGTCGTACGTGGCATCGTCGAGGCGGGAGTCCCCGCCGCTGTAATAGGCGGCGGACGCTTCGGTGGCCTCGGTGACGGCCCGCGCGTACGACTCGGCGTCGGCCAGCTGGGCCGTGGTGATCTCGGTCATGAGGACATCGTGCCGCCCGCCACTGACAATGCGCCGTGGCGGCGTGGAAGAGTGGTTTCCATGAGCCCCACGAACCCCGTCGAACCCGCGGAACCGGATGGACCCGCGGAACCGGCGGGACCGGCCGGCCGCGACGGCTCCGCCGGACCGCCCGACACCGTCGCCGAGCCGGAGGGCGGCGAGTCCGCCTGCTGGCTCGACCGCGTCTGCCCGCAGTGCGACGCGGTGTCCGACGGACCCCCGCCGGCCCGCTGTCCGCGATGCGGCGCCGGGCTGCGTGGCTAGGCTGCCCTAGAGCGCGTCGCCCGCGGGTCCGAGGGTGATGACGGCCGCACTGCCCTCGGACCGCACGGCCCCGACCTCGCTACCCGTCCCCGACACGAAGACCGCGTCGAAGCGGTCGAGCCGGCCGTCCTCAGAAGCGACGGCGGGGACGAGAGCGGGGTCGGCGAAGAACCCGACGTCGTCGGTCAGGGCGACGAGGAGCACGGAACCGTTCACGGGGACCTGGGCCGTGTGCGTGCCGTCCACGATCCCGACCGTTGCCGCCGCCCGTCCGCGCCGGATCATCACATTGAGATTGACGATGGGGCCGCCCGTCAGCCGGCAGTCGGTGACGGCGTCGCCGGGGAACGCGAACGGGCGCAGCGGACGGATCGGCGGGTGGATGGCACCGTCGATCGTCAGCACCATTCCCGGGCCGTCGACCACGGTGATGATCCTGTCGACATCCGGGAGGGCCGAGTACGGCCCGTCCCCCACGACATCGGCGAGGCTCACCCGCCAGCCGAAGTCGGCCAGGCCCGCGTGCGCCGGGTCCACCGTGATCTCACGCGTCACGCCGCCACCGTTGCTCCAGGGCGTCGGCACACGGTCACCGGCCCGCAGAATCCGCGCTTCCATGCCGTTGATCGTCGCGGCGCGGCCCTCTCGCGTCAAATGGTCCGCCGCCGCGTAATCGCCCCAACCCGCGCATCCCACACATCTGCGGATATCCACCCCCACCTGCGATTTCCCTGAATGCAAACGGTGTTGCCGGGTAGGGGCGGCCCTCATGTGGCGTCACGCACCAGGTGACGCACGTGACCGAAGGGACCATCCATGTCGCAGCGCAGCGCCTTCTCCCGCAGAGGATTCCTGCTCGGGACCACCACCTTGACGGGTATGGCGGTGGTACCGGGGCTGCTCACGGCGTGCAGCCGCACCGAGACCGGAACAGGAGCGCCGAAGGGCGAGGGCGACCTGTTGGCGAAGCTCAGGAAGCAGGGATACGTGCGGGTCGGGTTCGCCGGCGAGGCGCCGTACGGGTTCAAGGACGGCACCGCGCTGGCCGGTGAGGCCCCGACCCTGCACAAGGAGATCTTCACCGCGCTCGGGGTGGCCGACCTCCGTCCCACCCTCACGGACTTCGGCGCCCTCATCCCCGGACTGGCGGCGGACCGTTTCGACGTGGTGAGCGCCGGGATGGCGATCACACCGGAGCGGTGCGACAAGGTCATCTTCTCGGAACCGGAGTTCATCTCCCCCACCGCGCTGATGGTGCGCAAGGGCAATCCCAAGGGCCTGAGCGACCTCGCCTCGTGCGCCGCGAAGGGCGCCACCGTAGGAGTGCTGACAGCGGCGGTCGAGGCCGGGTACGCCGCCGGGGCCGGGGTCGGGGACTCCAAGGTCAAGTCGCTGGCCAAGCAGCAGGACGGGCTCGACGCGCTGGTCGCGGGACGGATCGACGCGTTCGCCCTGACCGGGATATCCCTGCGCTGGCTGGCCAAGACCAACAAGGGCGCGGACGTCGAGGTGCTCGAACCGTTCGTGCCGGAGCTGAAGGGCAAGAAGCAGTACAGCCCCGGCGGCGCCGTCTTCCGGCAGAACGCCACCACACTGCGGGACGCGTTCAACGGCCAGTTGAAGAAGATCACCGGCGACCCCGAGCACTATGTCGCGCTGATCGGGAAGTACGGCTTCACCAAGCAGGAGGTACCGCCGGCCACCCTGCGGACAGCCGACCTGTGCAAGGCGTGATGGGCACACCTGATGAGCGAATTCCTCACACAGTTCTCCCGGTCCCTGCCGAGTGTGTGGCAGGGCGTCTCCGTCACCCTCCAGGCCACCGTGCTCAGCGCGCTGCTGGCCCTCGTCCTCGCCTTCGTCCTCGGCTTCATGTCCCGCTCGGACCAGCTTCTCGTCCGGGGTCTGTCGCGGGTGGTCGTCGAGTTCCTCCGCGGCACCTCCCTGTACGTCCAGCTGTTCTGGCTGTTCTTCGCGCTGCCGATCCTCGGGTTCAAGCTTGAGCCGCTGGCCTGCGCCGTCGTGGCCTTCGGTCTCAACTACGGCGCCTACGGCTCCGAAGTGGTGCGCGGCGCGCTGAACGCCGTACCCCAGGCGCAGTGGGAGGCGGCCGTCGCGCTCAACCTGAGCCCCTGGCAGCGGATGCGCCGGGTGATCCTGCCCCAGGCCTGGGTCCAGATGATCCCGCCCTTCAACAACCTGCTCATCCAGCTGCTCAAGAGCACACCGCTGCTGTCGTTGATCACCATCTCCGATCTGACGTTCCAGATGGACCAGTTGCGCTCGACGACGGGCAACACCGCGGCCGCGTACGTGACGCTCCTGGTCATCTACTTCGTGCTCGCCTACGCGCTGACGCTGCTGATGAACGCCCTGGAGGCAGTGGCCAAGGCCCGGCTGGGCCAGGGCAGCGGACTGCGCCACGTCCTCAAGCCGCCGTCCGCCGGCATCACGGATCCCGACGGCCGCGCCGCAAGGGCGGGTGGTGTGTGATGTGGGACTGGAACACCGCCCGAGAGGGACTGCCCGTGGTCCTGCACGGCTTCGGGATCACCCTGCTCGCCACGGTGCTCGGATCCGTCGTCGCCATGGTGCTCGGGCTGCTGATCGCCGTGCTCCGCCGCGCCCCGACCCGATGGGTCACCGTGCCCGTCCGCATCGTCGTGGAGTTCGTACGCTCCACCCCGGTGATGATCCAGCTGTTCGCCGTCTGGGTGCTCGTGCCCGGCCTGGATCCGCTGACCATCGGCATCGCCGTCCTCGGCATCCACTACGCGATGTACACCTCCGAGGTGTACCGCGCCGGAATCGACGCCGTACCCCAGGGGCAGTGGGAGGCGGCCGTCGCGCTCTCGCTGCCGCGCGGCCGGGTGTGGCGCGCGGTGATCCTGCCGCAGGCCGTCCGCAAGGTCGTTCCGGCACTGGGCAACTACGTGATCTCCATGTTCAAGGAGACGCCGTTCCTCTCGGTGATCACCGTGCAGGAGATGGTCCACGAGGCGAACGAATACGGCAGCGTCCACTTCGCCTATCTGGAGGCCTTCACCCTCGCCGCCGCGATCTTCCTCGTGGCGAGCTACCCGACCTCGATGCTGATGAGAAGACTGGAGAAGCGCCTTGCTCAGTGACACCGACCCCAAGGAAGAGACCGGCCCCGGCAGCCACGCCGAGGCCGTGGACGACGCGCTCACCAACAAGGGCGACGCTCTCCGCAACGATTCCCCGGCCAACGATTCCCCGGTCGCGGACATGGTCCGCTTCGACCAGGTGGTGAAGCGGTTCGGCGACCACACGGTCCTGGACCAGCTCGACTTCGGGCTGCGACGAGGTGAGCGGGTGACGCTCATCGGGCCGAGCGGCTCCGGCAAGACCACCATCCTGCGGCTGCTCATGACCCTCGAACGCGTCACCGAAGGCACCATTCATGTCGACGGGGAGCCCTTCTCCCACATGCCGGGCGGCCGGGACGGACTGGTGCCCGCCAACGAGAAGTACCTCCGCGAACGCCGGCGCCGGATCGGCATGGTCTTCCAGCAGTTCAACCTGTTCCCCAACATGAAGGTGCTGGAGAACGTCACCGAGGCGCCGGTCCACGTCCTCGGCCTCAGCCGCGACGAGGCCGCGGAACGCGGCCGCGAACTGCTGGACCTGGTGGGCCTCGCCGACAAGTGCGACGCCCATCCGACCCAGCTCTCCGGCGGCCAGCAGCAACGCGTCGCCATCGCCCGCGCGCTCGCCATGCGGCCCGACATCCTCCTCCTCGACGAGGTGACGTCCGCGCTCGACCCGGAGCTCGTGGCAGGTGTGCTCGACGTCCTGCGGGACATCGCCCTGAGCACCGACATCACCATGCTGTGCGTGACGCACGAGATGGGCTTCGCCCGCGATGTCTCCGACCGGGTGATGATGTTCGACCACGGCCATGTCCTCGAAGTCGGGCCCCCGGACCAGCTGTTCGAGGCCCCGGAACACACCCGCACCCGCGAATTCCTCAGCGCGGTCCTCTGAAGGACACCCTGCCCCTCTGAGGGGGTGCACCGCGCCGTGGCCGGGCACGCCACCCCGCCCCGCCTCGGTTTCGGGGCGGGGTGGGACGTCGTGACGGCATCACGGCGTCTGACGGCGCCTGGGAGGCGGATGCGCGAACGCCCGCTGAAACGCCGCTTCTCGAATCCGCTCACACCGGGCCGGGCGTGCACGGACGGTGCCTCTGCCGCACCCCTTTCGCCTTCTGTACGGGAGGATCGGGACTGCCTCGAGCTTCCCCCTTCCGGGCCCGCGCGTCACCGTGCGAACACCGTGCGCCGGCGCGCGCCGTTCGCACGGGGCGTGAAAACGGGGCGTGAAAGCGAGCGCCGTCCCGGGGCCGCTCGCGAGGTCGCCAGTGGGGCGCGGGGAACCGGCTTGGGCCACCGGCCAGGGCCTGCAGCACAATGGGTCGATGACTGAGGGAATCGATGCGGCGACCGCTCACGCCTGGGCCGCGCTCGGCGGTCCGGCGGAGCTGGTCGAGGGGGTGTCGTACATCGCGTCACGCGGTGTTCTGCCGTCCCGGCTTCCGGTGCGGGAGCTGGCGCGCGCGACGGTGGGGGTGTGCTCGCTGGCGGCCGCGGAGCTGTTCGCGCGCCGCGCCGGGGGATCCGTACCGGAGGTGCGGGTGGACGAGGGGGCGGTGGCCACCGCCTTCGTCAGTGAACGGCATCTGCGGATCGACGGCCGGAAGCCGACGTCGTTCGCCCCGCTGTCCGGCTTCTGGCCGGCGGCCGACGGCTGGGTCAGGACCCACGCCAACTACCCGCACCACCGCGCCCGGCTGCTGGCCACACTGGAGATCCCGGACGAGGGCGACGACGGCGCACTGGCACAGCGGCTCGCGGACCGGCTGCTGACCCGTCCCGCCCGATGGATCCAGGAGACGGTTCAGGCGGAGGGTGGGCTGGCCGTGGCCGTCGGCATGGCGGAGGGCAGCCGAGCGGAACTCCCCCTCGTCGAGTCCCGTCGGACCGGGGACGGCGCGGCCGCCACCCTGCGGGCCGCGGCGCTGCCGGCCGCCGGCGTCAGGGTGCTCGACCTGACCAGGGTCATCGCCGGACCGGTGGCCACCCGCACGCTGGCGCTGCTCGGCGCGGATGTGCTGCGCGTCGATTCCCCCCGGCTCCCGGAACATCCGGACGCCCACGCCGATACGGGTTTCGGCAAGCGCTCGACGCTGCTGGACCTCGATGTACCCAAGGACCGGCTGCTGTTCGAGGAACTGCTCTCCTCGGCCGATGTCGTGATCACCGGCTACCGGCCGGGCGCCCTGGACCGCCACGGTCTCGCTCCGCGGGCACTGCTGGAGCGGCGGCCCGGACTGATCGTCGCCCAGCTCTGCGCCTGGGGCTGGGAAGGGCCGTGGGCCGGACGCCGCGGCTTCGACAGCCTGGTCCAGGCCGCCTGCGGCATCGCCGGGATCGAGTCCGCACCTGACGGACACCCCGGAGTGCTCCCTGCCCAGGCCTTGGACCACGGCACCGGATATCTGCTCGCCGCCGCGGTGCTGCGCGCGCTCACCGACCGTCAGGACACCGGCGGAGGCCGGCAGCTGCGGTTCTCCCTGGCGGGAACCGCCTCCTGGCTGAGGCACGGTATCCGCCCCGCCGCCACCGACGGTGCGGCCTACGACCCGGGCTCCTGGCTGGCCGAAACGCCCTCCCCGTACGGCCGCCTCCAGTACGCCCGTCCCCCGGTCGGCTACGCCGGCGGCCCCGGCGACTGGACCCGTCCGCCCACGTTGTGGGGCACCGACAGCCCCGGCTGGATCTGATCTCAGCCACCCGACCCGTCCGTCAGCTCCCACCACCGACGAAAGGATTCCCGTGGCCCTTCCTCCGGCCGCCGACCGGTCCGGCGCGCTCGCGCCCGCGCTGGATTCGATGACCCTGCTCGCCGCGGCAGTGATCGTTCACGATGTCGGGAAGCGGCGGGTGGTGCTGCTGCAACGCGGTCCTGGGGCGAAGTACTGTCAGGGCAAATGGGATCTTCCCATCGGCAAGAGCGATCCGGGGGAACCCGTCACCGACACGGCAGCCCGTGAACTGCGGGAGGAGACAGGCCTCGTGGTCGACCCGGCGGCGCTCCGCGTCGCCCATGTCATCCACGGCGCCTGGGGCGTCGAATCCCCCAACGGCTTTCTCACCGTTGTCTTCACCACGCAGAACTGGTCGGGAGAGCCCGTCAACAGCGAGCCGGAGAAGCACTCCGCGGTCCGCTGGTTCGACATCGACGCCCTCCCCGGGAGATGGTGCCCAGCACGGGTCACGCACTGCGCTGCGTCCTCGACGACGGCCCGCGAATCTCGCTGCACGGCTGGCAGGACGGTACTCCGGGATAGCGGGTGTCATGAATCTGCGCGCACCCCTCCGACCTGGTCCGTCGTGAACGTCCGCGCGAATGCGGGGCGTACGGACGGCGACTCGCAGGTGGCCGGTTCGGGATCCGCGGGGATGGATACGTTGCACCACGCGCAACACGCGTTGCGGCGGTCGGCGGACTCTGCTCCCCTGGAGCACCGCACAGCAGCGGACCGGCAACGCAGTATCGGGAGGTGTGTCGCGTGGAGGTCAACGCAGGCATGGGCAGGCGGGGTCTGCTCGCCGCCGCGGCGGCGGCTGCCGCCACGGCGGGACTGGGGTGCGCCCCAGGGGCGACCGCGCGGACGGAGCTGCCTGCGCCCAAGGCGCAGAAACCTTCCGCCGCCGGGACCAAACCGCTCTATCTCGGCGTCTACACCTCGGTGAGCGGAGGCGGCAAGGGCGTCGCACTGACGGCCTACGAGCCCTCGACGGGTGCGATCACGTCCACCGGAGTGGTGACCGGAGTCGCGGATCCGTCCTTCCTGGCCTTCGGCCCGTCCACCGGCACGCTGTACACGGTCAACGAGCGCTCACCCGGCGCCGTGACCGCGATAGCCCTGCGCGGCGGCAGCAACGGCGCACCGAAGGTGCTCGGGTCGCGGCCCACCGGCGGCGACGGACCGTGTCATCTGTCCGTTCACCCGGGCAGCCGATACCTGCTCAGCGCGAACTACGACTCGGGCAGCGTCGCCGTGCACCCGATAGGCCAGGACGGGAAGCTGGGCGCGCGGACCGCGCTCTTACGGCACAGCAGCCCACCGCCGGGACCCGGGCAGGACGGGCCGCACGCCCACCAGATCATCACGTCGCCGGACGGCCGCTTCGTCCTCGCCGTCGACCTCGGCAACGACACCGTGTACACGTACCAGCTCGACGAGACGGCCGGCACACTGCACCAGGTCTCCTTCGCCGCGCTGCGCCCCGGCGCCGGACCGCGGTCGCTGACCTTCCACCCCGGCGGCACGTTCGCGTACCTGGCGAACGAGCTGGACAACACCGTCGTGGTCTGCGCGTACAACGCCGCGACCGGGAAGCTGACCCCCGGCGCGCCCCAGTCCACCGGGACCGGGAGCGTCAAGAGCTACCCGGCGCAGCTGCTGGTGACCGCCGACGGGGCGTTCGCGTACCTCGCCAACCGCGGCCACAACAGCATCACCCGCTATGCCGTCGAGTCCGTCGGCGCGACCCTGCGCCTACTGGACACGGTGCCGGTGGGCGGCGACTTCCCGCGGCACATCGCCTTCGACCCGACGGGCCGGCTGCTCTTCGCCGCCAACCAGAAGTCCAACACGGTCACCGTCCTGAATGTCGACACCAAGACCGGGAAACTGACTCTGGCCGGAAAGCCGTTCGCCGCTCCTGGGGTGGTGTGCGTACTGCCGTCGCTGTAGTCCCCCATACCGCCGGAGTTGCCACCGGGCTCATCGGCGGCGCTCCAACTCCCCCGTAAGCGGGGGCCCTCGACCCGGAAGCGCATCGCGCTTCCGGGTCGAACTTCTTGACATGTCCTGTCAGTACCGCTGTGATGTGGTTGCTTTCGTTCGACCCCGTTGAATTGTGCGCCATTTACCCCCGCATGGAGCCGCACATGCAGCCCGAACGTCACACCATCAGACAGCGTTTGGCGGCCCTGGCCGCCTCCCTGGCCCTCATCACGGGAGGTGGAGTGCTCGCCGCCACCGCCGCCGTGACCGTGCAACTGGCCACGGCGGCACCCGCCGCGGCCGTCGACAACGGCCTCGCACTGACCCCGCAGATGGGATTCAACAACTGGAACTCCACCCACTGCCGGGCGGAGTTCAACGAGACGATGGTCAAGGGCATCGCCGACATCTTCGTCTCGCAGGGCCTGAAGAGCGCCGGTTACAGCTATGTCAACATCGACGACTGCTGGGCGCTGCCCAACCGTGACGGCGCCGGAAACCTCGTCCCCGATCCGGCACGCTTCCCCAACGGCATCAAGGCCGTCGCCGACTACGTGCACTCCAAGGGGCTCAAGTTCGGCCTCTACTCCAGTGCCGGGACCAAGACCTGCGACACCCTCGGCTTCCCCGGCGGCCTCGGCCACGAGCAGCAGGACGCCAACCTGTGGGCGTCCTGGGGTGTCGACTACCTCAAGTACGACAACTGCAACAACACCGGTGCGGACGCCCAGACCCGGTACAAGGCCATGGGCGACGCCCTCAAGGCCACCGGCCGCCCGATCCTCTACAGCATCTGTGAATGGGGCTCCAACCAGCCCTGGAACTGGGCCGCGAACGTCGGCAACTCCTGGCGCACCACCGGCGACATCAGCGACTCCTGGTCCAGCATGATCGGCATCGCCCACCAGAACCAGTCGCTCGCCCCGTACGCCAAGCCGGGCGCCTGGAACGACCCGGACATGCTCGAGGTCGGCAACGGCGGGATGACGGACACCGAGTACCGCACCCACTTCAGCCTCTGGTCGCAGATGGCCGCTCCCCTGCTGATCGGCAGCGATCTGCGCAGCGCGAGCGCCGCGACGCTCGCCATCCTCAAGAACACCGACGTCATCGCCGTCGACCAGGACAGCCTCGGCAAGCAGGGCACCGTGGTGTCCAGCTCCGGCGGCAAGGTCGTGATGACCAAGGCGCTGGCCGGTGGCGACCGGTCGGTGACGCTGACCAACGAGAACGGGTCGGCGCAGACGATCTCGACGACCGCCGAGGCGGCCGGTATCGGCGGCGCGTCCTCGTACGCGCTCAAGGACCTGTGGTCCAAGCAGACCAGTTCCACCACCGGCACCATCAGCGCCTCGGTGCCCGCGCACGGCACCGTGATGTTCCGGGTGACACCCGGCAGCCCCGTCCCGCCGCCGACCGGGATCAACCAGCTCAGCGATCTGCCCTGGACGTCCGCCACCAACGGCTGGGGCCCGGTCGAACGGGACCACAGCAACGGCGAACAGGCCGCCGGTGACGGACGCACCCTCACCATCAACGGCACCACCTACGCCAAGGGCCTGGGCACCCACGCCCCCAGCGAGATCAGCTACTACCTGGGCGGCAGCTGCCGTTCGGTCAACGTCGATGTGGGCGTGGACGACGAGGTGTCCAGTCCGGGCACGGTGATCTTCCAGCTCTACAAGGACGGCACCAAGGTCGCCGACAGCGGCGTGCGGTCGGCCAGTGACGGTCCCAAGCATCTGACCGCCGATCTGACCGGCGGAAGCCAGTTGAAGCTGGTCGTCACCGACGGCGGCGACGGCATCAACTACGACCACGCCGACTGGGCCGACGCCAAGCTGGCCTGCGGCAACGGCCCGGCGGCCGGCACCAGCGCACTCAGTGACCTCAACTGGACGTCGGCGGCCAACGGCTGGGGCCCGGTCGAGCGCGATCACAGCAACGGTGAACAGCCCGCGGGCGACGGACGCACCCTCACGATCAACGGAGCCACCTACGCCAAGGGCCTGGGCACCCACGCCGCCAGCGCCGTCACCTACTACCTGGGCGGCACCTGCACATCCCTGACCACGGATGTGGGGGTGGACGACGAGTCCGCTACCAACGGATCGGTGGTCTTCCAGATCTTCCGGGACGGCACCAAGGTCGCCGACAGCGGTCTGGTCACCGTCAGCGATGCCGCGAAGCATCTGACGGCCGATCTCACCGGCGGTCTCGAGCTGAAGCTCGTCGTCACCGACGGCGGCAACGGCAACACCTCCGATCACGCCGACTGGGCACTTCCCCGCCTCACCTGCGGCTGATCCCGGCACCGGCACGACCGGCCGGACGGACGTGATCCGTTCGACCGCGGTGACCTGAACCACCAGGGCCTGCCCGGCCTCCGGAGTGCGACCGGGCAGGCTCTACCATCTGCGCAACACGGTGATCGCGTTCCGCCGCCGGGCGGCGCCGACGCCGAGGCCAAGGGAGCGCACATGTCCAAGCAGCCCGCAGTCGGTACGCCGGCCCCCGACTTCACCCTGCCCGGGCTCGTCCTCGGTCAGGGCGACGCCGACGCGGAACGGGCCGACTACGCGCTCGCCGGACAGCGCGGCAACCCGCTGCTCCTGGTCTTCTACCCCGGCGACGACACGGCCGTGTGCACCAAGCAGCTGTGCTCCTACACCTCCGACCTGGATCGTTTCACCGGCCTGGGCGCCACCGTGTGGGGCATCAGCCCGCAGGACCTGGACAGCCACGAGTCCTTCGCCCGTAAGCACCGGCTCGGCTTCCCGCTGCTGGCCGACACCGACCGCACCGTGGCCAAGGCCTACGGCATAGCCGTCCCCGGACTCGGTCTGCGCCGCTCGGTCTTCCTGCTCGACGGCGAGGGCAACGTGCGTTGGAAGCACGTCGCGCTGGCCGGTCTCACCTTCGTCACCACCGATGTACTGGCGGAGCAGCTCGCCGCGGTGCAGGCCGGCTGAGCGCCGGCGGGCACGTCCGCCGAACGCCGGACACGGCGCCGGACCGTACTCCATAATCGAACACGCTCCCGTGCAACCACCGGCTGCGTACAGGCGTCCACCCATCAACCGGTAGCTCCGCGGAAATCCCGTGCCGGAGCCCGTCCGATTCGACGAGGTGCGCCCGACAATGTCCGACCCACGAGACCCCAGACGGTCAGAACCCGAGTGGTCCCTTCCCGGCTACCGCGCGCTGCGCGTCCTGGGAGAGGGCGGCAGCGGCAAAGTGGTGCACGCGGTCGATGAGCGCAGCGGCGCCGAGGTCGCGATCAAGTACCTCAACGAGGAGAGCCGGGCGCGGCCCGGCCTCCTCCGCAGCTTCCGCGACGAGGCCCAGCTCCTGCGGCAGCTGGACTCCCCGCACGTGGTGCGCGTCCACGACTACGTGGAGACCGCCGAAGGCGCGGCGATCGTCATGGAGCTCATCGAGGGCGTATCGCTGGGGGCGATGCTGCGGGCGAACGGCGCCGCCGTTCCCGAAGCGGCCCTGTCGGTGCTGAAGGGGTCGCTGCTCGGTCTGGCGGCGGCCCACGCGGCCGGGGTCGTGCACCGCGACTACAAGCCCGGCAACGTGATGGTCTCGAACCACGGCGTCTCCACGCTGGTGGACTTCGGCATCGCGGTCCGGCAGGGCGCCGACGCCCCGAGCGCCGGCACACCGCCCTACATGGCACCCGAGCAGTGGCGCGGTGAGCCGGCGTCACCCGCCACCGATGTCTACGCGGCGACGGCGACGTTCTTCGAATGCCTCACCGGTGAGCGCCCGTACACCGGGGCGACCATGGCGGAGCTGGCGGTCCAGCACATCACCGCGCCGATTCCGGAGCACCGCGCGCCCGAGGAACTGCGGGCACTGATCGGGCACGGGCTCGCCAAGAGCGCCGAAGAACGACCGGTGAGCGCCGCCGCCTTCCTCACCGAACTCGAAGCGGCGGCCGGCGCCGCCTACGGCCCGGACTGGGAGCGCCGCGGACGCCGGGCGCTCGTCGCGATCGTCGCGCTGCTCGCCGCCCTGCTGCCGAGCGCCCTCGGCGACGCCACCGCGCCCCCGCCGCCGACCCCGCCCACCCCGCCCGCTCCTGGCGCCGGCGCGGGCCTGCCGTTCGGCGGCGGCAAGCCGCGACGGCTGCCGCGCGGACGCGTCGCCGCGCTGGTGGGCGGCAGCGTCGCCCTGCTGGCCCTCGCGACGGCCGGCACGGTCGTCGCCCTCGCCGGCACCGGCAAGGCCCCGCACCACACCGACGGCCTCTCGGCTCCGCCCTCCGTCACCACACAGCTCACCGGAACCAGCGAGCCACCCGGCACCACGCCGCCGGGCGGCGCGACGGTCGGCCCGAGCCTCACACCGACGACATCAGCGTCGACGTCCACCACGCCGACACCGACGGACAGCACGACGGGCCTGACGACCCCGCCCACGACACCGCCGACGACCGCACCGCCGGACCCGCCGACGACGGTTCCGACGACGGCGTCGACCACTACGTCGAAGCCGCCGCCCCCGGTGGTCAAATCCGCCTCGGTCGACACGTTCGTGGCTACCCGTGGGTCGAACGCGACAGCCTCGTTCTCCATCGGCAAGGGCAGCACCGGCACCTTCACCATCACGTTGACGTGGTACGACGCGGACAGCAAAGGCAACCCCGTAGCGACGGACGGACCCTCCGAGACGTTCACGTTCAACGGGGAGTACAGCTTCAGCAGGCCCCACACCTTCGACGGCCTCAACTGCAACCGAATGTGGGGTGTGCGGATCTCGACGAAGCCTGCCGCCGCTGAACAGAGCACCGCCTACCGGTCCATCCCGCGGGGTGCCTGCACTCCCCCACCCGTGGGCTGACCGCCCAGCGCGAGCGTTACGGCACTGGGTTGCGCGAGTCGTAGCGCGCAAATCTCGGCTGCAGGGCCGCCAGCGTGATGACGACCGCGATGCACGCCAGCCCCCCGCCCACGATGGCGGTGCCCGGGGAGAAGAGTTCGGCGGCCGATCCGGCGAGGAAGTCGCCCAGGCGGGGGCCGCCCGCGACGACGACGATGAAGACGCCCTGGAGGCGGCCGCGCATGTCGTCGGGGGCTGCGGCCTGGAGCATGGTGTTGCGGAAGACCATGGAGATGGTGTCGGCGCATCCGGCCAGTGCGAGGAAGACGAGTCCGAGCCACAGGTTGCGGGTGAGGCCGAAGACGGCGACGGCCGCGCCCCAGCAGGCGACCGAGACCAGGACGGCGAGGCCCTGGCGGTGGATGCGGCCGAGCCAGCCGGAGAAGAGGCCGCCGAGCAGCGCGCCGACGGCCGGGGCGGCGATGAGCAGGCCTACGGTCTTGGCGTCGCCCGCGAACCAGATGACGGCGATGGCCGGGAAGAGCACGCGCGGCTGAGCGAGCACCATCGCGGCCATGTCGGTGAAGAACGTCATCCGCAGATTGGGCCGGCCGGCCAGGAAGCGCAGTCCGTCCAGCACCGAGACCCATCCGCGACGGGTGCCTGCGGCCGTCGACGCGTCGCGTTCCGGGGTCATCGAGGGCAGGCGCCACATGGCGTAGAGGGAGGCGGAGAAGGTGACCACGTCGATCAGGTAAGCGGCCTGGTAGCCCCACAGGCCGACGAAGACGCCGCCGAGCATGGGCCCCGCCATCGTGCCCAGGCCACCGGCGAGCGAGGCCAGGGCGTTGGCGGCGGGTAGCTGCTCCGGCGGGAGCAGGCGCGGGATCATCGAGGAGCGGGCCGGGGAGTTCAGGGCGAAGCAGACGGACTGCAGGGCGACGATCGCGTACAGCAGCCCGACCTGTCGCAGGTCGAGCAGGGCGGCGCCCGCCAGGACACCGGACAGGACGGTCGCGCCGAGGGCGCTGGCCAGCCCGAGCTTGCGGCGGTCCACGGCGTCGGCGATGGCGCCGCCGTAGAGCCCGAATATGACGAGCGGGACCAGGGAGCAGAGGCCCACCAGCCCTACCGAGAAGCTGGACCCGGTGATCGCGTAGACCTGCAGGGAGACCGCCATCGCGGTCATCTGCTGGCCGATCCAGGAGACCATGTTGCCGAACCACAGCCGGCGGAAGTGCGGGGACTCGCGCAGCGGCGTCAGATCCGCGAACACACGACCGGCGGTACGGCGGGATATCCCGGCGGGTGGCGGGGTGGCGGCCGTGCCTGATGCGGTCTCCCGGGGTTCCCGGGGTTCCGCCGAATCGTCGGATCGCTTGCTTCGGAGCACCCGGCACGGTAACAACCGCTCTCCCGGCCCCTGAGCGGCGGGGTCGGACACCTCACGGGTGCCCAGGGCCCGCAACCCTTGAGGAGCCCTTGAGTGGCGCGCATGTGGACTGGGGTTCTCTTAGGGGTGACCCAGAGAGGAAATCGGCTGGTCGGAACCGTTCGGCGGGCTTACTCTGAGCGGAACGAACAAGCTCATAGGGCAGCAACCAGCGCCCAGAGCCTGTCCCGGGAAGCGTCCAGTCACCATGGCCGCCCTTCCGGCTCCGCACCAGGCGCCACCGCGTCCGCACCCGCTCGATACATATGCCCCACCGGGTGTCCGATGCCCGGTCGTAGGCCGCGTCGGCGCATCCGGTTCACTCGAAATGAATGGAGTGCGCGGTGACACCCGAGAAGACCAAGCAGCGCAACCAGGCCACGCCGGGACTAGGTGAATGGCCTCCGCCGCTGAAGGAAGTGCGAAACCTCGACGTCTGGGCCCGGTCCGCGCCGATCAAGCTGGCGGGCTACGAGGACGACGTGGCCGAGTCGCACATCCTGCGGAGCATCGACTAGATCTACTGGATCGACCGGATCGACGAGTTCGACCTGGCGGACGGACAGCCGCGGTCGCAGGTGGCGTGGGAGCGGATCCCACGCCACCGCCGCATGTGTGGGGCCAGGAGCGGGCACGGAGCGCGACGCGGGCCCGGGACGCAAGCAGGCCCGGGACGGCAGCGGATCCCGGACGGAATCAGGTCCGGGACGGCAGCGGATCCGGGACGGCAGCAGGTCCGGAACAAAAAGGAGCCCCGGCCAGGACGGGGGGACCGGGCCGGGGCAACACGGGGGAAAGGGGCGGTTTCGCGCCACCCTTCGGACTTAGTTTAACACTCAATGAGTGATGTTCGACTCCACTGTTTCCTGCAATTCCGCCGCCTGCGGTTCCCCCGCTTCCCGCTCCGGGGGGATCTACGCTCCGACGCCGGGCTGGAACACCCGGGCGGCCGGGGCGTAGTCGAACGGCGGCTCGGGAGCCGGCACCGCCGGCTCGGCCGTGCGCACCGCCTCCAGCGCGCGCGGCGCGGCGTGCAGACCGCCGAGGGCCTCGCAGAGCTTCCGGGCGTCGACCGGCAGGTCCCGCCGCCAGGCCATCGCCACGACCGGCGAGAACAGCGCCATCCCGGCCCCCAGCGAGCTGTGCACCGAGAGCCGCACCAGCGTGCCGGCGCCGTACGGCAGCAGGTCGAAGCCGTACTCGGGGACCTGCGTGCCCAGCGGGCTCCACATGCGCTGGCCCCGGAACACGATGTGCCGGCAGGGCTCGTAGCCCGCGCACACCAGCCGGTGCTCCCGGTGCCGTCCGGGATAGCGGTAGCGGTACTCGGCGTTCGCGCCCGGCGGCACGGCATCCCCATCGACCCCGGCCACACCCGAGCTCCACAGCGAAAGATTCCGGGCGTCGGCAAGGAAGTCGAAGACCTCTGCGGCCGGCCTCGACACGATCACGCTTGTGGTCACCCTCGGCATCGCAAACCTCCCCGTTGCCGGCCGTGCCGGCTTTGGCTGTTGGCTCAGAGATGCGGGCGGCACGTCGGCGGCCCGGGAGCCACAGGACTGCAGGTTCTCTCTGGGACTCCTCACCGAAATCCTGCATCCCAAAAGCCCGCGTGTCGTGGCAATGCGGCCATTCGGGTGATCAAGGAAGCGGGGGCGCCGAACGGGGCCGTAAGGCGAGGGCTAGCCTTCGAGACGTGGTGGACAAGGAACCCGCGCCGTTCGAGCGCGGAACGGACGGACCCAAGGTCATCGTCGTCGGAGCGGACGGCTCCGATTCCTCGTGGCGGGCGGTGTCCTACGCCGCCGGCCTGGCGCGGCGGCAGAACGCGCTGCTCGCCGTCGTCTATGTACAGCCGGTCATCGTCACCGGCACACTCCTCGGCGCCCCGGTGGCCGAGGTCACCACCGAGGTCGCCGACGAGCTGATGGCCGAGATCCGCCGGTCGGCGGAGCGGCTCCAGGGGATATTCGCCGTGCGCTGGGAATTCCACACCTTCCGCGGCGACCCCTACAACGGGCTGGTCACCGCGGCGGACTCACTCAAGGCCGACGCGGTGGTGGTCGGCGCCTCCGAGCACGCCGGACACCGCATCGTCGGTTCGGTCGCCATCCGGCTGGTCAAGGCCGGACGCTGGCCGGTCACCGTAGTGCCGTAGCCGCCACCGGTGCGTACTTGTAGCCCACCCGGCGGACGGTCACGATGCTGCCGCGGTGCTCGGCACCGAGCTTGCGGCGCAGCCGCGCCACATGCACGTCGACGGTACGGCCGTCGCCCACGTGACCGTAGCCCCAGACCGTGGTGACGAGCTGGTCGCGGGAGTGCACGCGGTGCGGGTTGGCGACGAGATGGGCGAGGAGTTCGAACTCCAGGTAGGTCAGGTCGAGCGGACGGCCGTCCACCGCCGCCGTACGGCGCTCGGCGTCGATCCGTACCCGGGCGCCGGGTTCGTGCGCCGGTTCGGGGACCGCCTCCACCGCGACCGGTCCCACTTCCGCGGGAACCAGGACCAGGTAGCCGACCATCCGCTGCTGGCCGGGAGCGGTCGGCAGTACGTGGCCGGGCGCCGGCATCCAGGTGGCACCGGGCGGCAGGAAGTCGGGGGCGGGCGGGACCTCGTCGGGCCGTACGGCACGCAGCCGCGAGCGCAGCGGGGTGGTGGTCCCGCCGGACCGCTGCTGGGAGAGGCTGACGGCAGGGAGGTTCAGGGACTGGGTGTTCGACATGGGTTCGGCTCTTTCGCGCGAGGGGTCGTTGGCTGGACGACGTATTGCGCGGTACCGGAATCCGTACTGCTGACGGCGACGGCCGGAGGCCGTGGTCCGCAGGTCAGCGGGGAGTGCGGGTCCGCGCGGTGATCGCGCGGCAACACTCTCGGTCGAAGTGGCGTCCCTGCCGGGACGGCCAGAAGGGCTCGAGGTCGGTGCGACCTGTCGCGATGTCAGTGTGGCTGGCCATGGGCCCTATTGAACCAGAAGCCACGCCCCGCGCGGCAGGGGGATGCCAGCGGAACGTGGATTCCGGTCATTTCGGGGCCACTACGGGGTCGCTACGGGTGTGTCACACGGCCTCGCGCGGCTCCACGCGCCTCGCAGGACCTCACATGGGCAGCGGAGCCGGGTCGGGCACCGGCTCCGGATGCGGTGTCGGCTCGGGCTGCGGCAGGGGTTCGGGCGACGGCAGCGGCGGGCCGGGCGGCATGGGACCCGGGCCGGGCTGCGGCACCGGGCGCGGCACCGGGTCCGGCTGAACGGGGTCCGGGGGCTGCGGCGTCGGTTGCGGATCGGGCACCGGGGGAACGCTCGCCCGGATGACGGTCCGGTCGGGACAGTCCATGGACTTCTCCTTCGCGTCGTGTCGTTGTATCGCTCTGTCGGTTTGTCGTCGTTACCGACGCAGCCGCTGCCCGCGCCTACCCAACGGCTGGGACGCTACGCACGCGTACGCCCGCCCCGTCGACAGGGAAAGCCGGTTCTCCGGCGTTTCCACCTATCCTCTGGATCATGACCTGGTTGCGCGCGCTGAAGGAGACCGGGCGCTCCGGGTTGAGCGTAGAGCGGACCAGGCTCGAACCCCTGGTGGCCGTCCGTGGTGCGGCCGGGGTCGCGATCGTGATCGCGCTGTCCCTCTGGCTGTCCTCCCCCGCCGTGGCCGCGTCGTCGGCGTTCGGCGCCTTCGCCGCGGGCACCGCCACCTTCCAGCGCAGCTGGCGGTCCCGCCCGGTGCTCTCCCTCGCCGCGGGCACCGGCCTCGCCGTCAGCACCTTCGTGGGCTACCTGGCCGCTTCCCATCTCGTTGTCTTCGTCCTGCTGCTGGCCGTGTGGGCCTTCCTGGCCGGGATGGCGTGGTCGCTCGGCCCGACATCCGGCATCGTCGCGGCGCTGACCGTCGCCGTCATGATGGTCGTCGTCACGCTGCCCACGTCCGTCAAGGACGCCCTGGGACATGCCCTGGTGATCGCCTTGGGCGGGCTGGTGCAGGCGGCGCTCATCCTGCTCTTCCCCATCCGCCGCTGGGGGAGGCAACGGGACGCTCTCGCGGACGCGTTCGCCGCCGAGGCGGCCTACGCCCGGCGGCTGCGCCAGGATCCGCACGCCCCGTTCGATCCCGAACCGCTGATGACGGCCCGCAGCGCGGCCGCGGTGACACCGTGGCAGGCCCGGCGCCGTCCGGAGGAGCTGCACGGCAAGCGGGCGCTGGCGGAGCGGATCCGGCCGGTGCTGGCATCGCTCGCCGACCCCGCGGTCGGCGCCGCGGAGGAGGGCCCGGAACGGGATCGGGCGCGTGAGCTGCTGGCGGCGGCCGCCACCGTGCTGGACGCGGTGGCCCGCGCGATCCGGCACGCGAAACCGGTGAAGCTGCCGAAGGAGGTCGACGCCTTCCTCGAAATCCCCGAGCCGGAGGCAGAACTGACCGGCTCGGCCCGCCGGGCCGCCGCCCGGCTGATCAGCCTGCTCGCCGCCGCTGTGGAGAGCGCCAACGGCTCGGGCCCCTCCGACACCACCGAGTCCGCACACCTGCTGCGCCCCACACTGCCGCGGCTCGTACCGCTGGCCGCGCGGGCCATGCGCCATGAGATGCGCTGGAAGTCGGCGGTGTTCCGGCACGCGGTGCGGCTGTCCGCGGTCGCCGCGACGGGTTACCTGATCGGCGCGGCGCTGCCGCTGGGCCATGGCTACTGGGCGCCGATGGCCTCGGTCATGATCATGCGTCCGGACTTCTCCCAGACCTACGCGCGCGGCGTGGCCCGCTTCGTCGGGACGCTGGTGGGAGTGACCGTCGCCACCGGAGTGATGCAGGCGGCGTCTCCGGGCGTCTATCTCTGCGCGGCCCTCGCCGTGGTGTGCATCGCCCTGATGTACCTGCTGATGCGCACCGGCTACATCGTTGCGCAGGCCTGTGTCTCGGCCTACGCGGTCCTGCTGCTGGGCATGGGCGGCAGCCTGTGGACCCAGACGGTTCCCGAACGTGTCCTGCTGACGCTGCTCGGCGGGGTGCTGGCGATGGCCGCCTATGCCGTGTTCCCCGCCTGGGAGACCCCGCGGCTGCGCGACCGGCTCGCGGAGCGGCTGGAGGCCACGGCCGGCTACACGGCCGCGGTCCTGGAGGGTTTCGCGGATCCGGCGAAACGGCGCTCCTCGACGGTCCGGGAGGCGCTGCTCGACGCCCGCGCGGCCAGCGCCACCTGGGACCAGGCCGTCGCACGCGCCGACGCCGAACCCGTCCGGCACCGCGGGCTGTCCCGGCGGGCCGCGCAGGACGCCGACACGGTCCTCTCCGCGATGGGCCGGGTGGGCATGCTGATGGAGGCCCATCTGCCCGGCCGGGACGCCGACCCCGTACCGTCCGCAGCGGAGTTCGCCCGCGTACTCCGCGAGGCCGTCGCCGAATCCGCGCAGGCGGTCCGCGACGGTGCGCCGCCGCGCTGGGACGCGGTCCGGGCCGTCCTCGACGGCTGGCAGGGCGACACCACCCGGGAACGCATGGTCCGCCGCGGCGCGGAACTGCAGATGGAGACACTCGACGAGTTCGAGGAGGCGTTGCGCTCCCGCTCCGGCACCCGGCCCCCGCCCCTGTGACGCGGATCCGGCTCCCCCGCGGCGGGTTGGTCCGTAAGGTGAGCGGATGGCCGTCCAGAACTGGAAGTTCGTCCTCGCGGCGGTGTCCGCGCTGCTCTCGCTCAGCGCCGTCGTGCTGGTCCTCCCGGCGCTGACAGGCGCCGTCGGCTGGACCTCCGTCATCGTCGCGGGCGCCCTTGCCGCGGTGACGGGAACGGTGGCCCTGCTGTCCGACGGCGGCGAACGCCACAGCTGAGGCCGGTCCAGGGCTGGTTGCGCAAGATCGTCCGGCCAGGGTGTGATGGGACCATGGACTCTCGCACCCTGTACCTGTTCGGCTCGGCCGCCCCGCCCGTTTTCGACATAGCCCGGGTGATCGACGACGCGCAGGCCGACGGCTGGGACGTGTGTCTGGGCCTCACCCCCACCGCGGCCCACTGGCTCGGCGACCACCTCGACGGCCTCGCCGCACTGACCGGTCACCCGGTGCGGTCGCAGTACAAACTCCCGGGCGAACCGGACGTCTGGCCGCCCGCCGACGTGATCCTCTTCGCACCGGCCACGTTCAACACCATCAACCAGTGGGCTCTCGGGATCACCAACCACTTCGTGGTGGGCGTCGCCGCCGAGGCCCTGGGCAAGGGCATCCCCACGGTGGCCATGCCCTGCCTGAACTCCGCCATCGTCCAGCACCCGCAATTCGAGCGGTCCCTGGGCGAGTTGCGACTGGCCGGCGTGACGGTCCTGCATGGCGAAGGCGGCTTCGTCCCGAACCGCCCGGACGAGGACCAGCCGTCCGCGTACCCCTGGCACCTGGCCCTGGCAGCCGCAAGGAACGTCGCCCCCGCCATCCGCTGACCCATCGGCCGGGCCGGGGGCAGCGCTCGTGGGTCCCGCACACCAGGCACTCATCGACGCCGAAGCCGGCTGCGTGAAGGGCGCCCGGCATCGTAAGGGACACGAATTGCCGCTCCATCCCATGGCGACGCACCGTAGCGCTACGGGCACGCGACCACCGTGCAGCACCAGGGGGACCCATGCGCATCCGCACCATCGCCGTTACCGCCGCCGTCATCATCAGCACCGCGGCGCTCAGCGCCTGCGACCCCAAGGCCACCGCGCCGGCCGGTGCCCCGGCCCCGTCCGGCGCGGCATCCGTCCCGTCCGCCTCAGCGGCATCGTCCGCCGCGGCTCCCGCGAAGACGGCGACCGTCCCCGTCTTCATCGGCATGGGGCTCCAGTCGGCGCAGGACGCCGCCCAGGCCGCCGGATTCGCCGGCCTCACCTCGCATGACGCCCTCGGCCGCGCGCGCCACCAGATCCTTGACCGGGATTGGCGGGTCTGCTCGCAGAACCACGCGGCGGGGAAGAGCATCCCCGTCGACACCACCCTCGACTTCGGGGCGGTCAAGCTCGAGGAGAAGTGCCCCGGCACCGACCGGACGCCGCCGAAGGAGGCCGGGGCGACCATGCCGGACTTCGTCGGCAAGTCCGTGAAGGCGGCGCACCAGGCTCTTCCTTCCAACGCATCCGTCGACTCCAAGGACGCCACCCAAGGACGCTTGATCATCATCGAGAGCAACTGGCAGGTGTGCACCCAGACGCCGGCGGCCGGCGCCGCGCTCAACGGACAGCCGGTGATGTTCACGGCGGTGAAGTTCGGTGAGTCCTGTCCATAGGAATCCGGCCCATGGACAGGTGGACGAACAGCCGCGTCCCCTTCGCCAGGGTGAAGGGGACGCGGCCATGGGAAGTGGATCGGCGTCAGCGGATCGGCATGCCCGACAGGGTGCGGGCGATGACCAGGCGCTGGATCTCGCTCGTGCCTTCGAAAATGGTGTAGATCGCGGCATCCCGGTGCATGCGCTCGACCGGGTATTCGCGGGTGTAGCCGTTGCCGCCGAGGATCTGCATGGCCTGGGCGGTGACGGTCTTGGCGGTCTCGCCGGCGTAGAGCTTGGACATGGAGCCCTCGGCCGAGGTGAAGGGCCGGCCGGCCGCGGCCATCCAGGAGGCGCGCCAGACCAGGAGGCGGGCGGCGTCGATCTGGGTGCGCATGTCGGCGAGTTGGAAGGCGATGCCCTGGTTGTCGATGATCGGGCGGCCGAACTGCACGCGGGTCTTCGCGTAGTCGAGGGCGACCTCGTAGGCGGCGCGGGCGATGCCGACCGCCTGGGCGCCGACGGCCGGGCGGGAGGCCTCGAAGGTGGCCATCGCGGCGTTCTTGACCCGCTCGCCGCCGGTCTTGGCGCGCTCGTGGGCGCGGGCGAGGCGCTCGTCGAGCTTCGCCTTGCCGCCCAGGAGGCATTCGCCGGGGATGCGGCAGTCCTCGAGGACGACCTCGGCGGTGTGCGACGCGCGGATGCCGTGCTTCTTGAACTTCTGGCCCTGGGACAGGCCGGGGGTGTTCGGCGGGACGATGAACGAGGCGTGGCCCTTGGAGCCGAGCTCGGGGTCGACGACCGCGACGACGACGTGGACGGCCGCGATGCCGCCGTTGGTCGCCCAGGTCTTGGTGCCGTTGAGCACCCATTCGTCCTTGGCCTCGTCGTAGACCGCGCGGGTGCGCATCGCGGAGACGTCGGATCCCGCGTCGGGCTCCGAGGAGCAGAAGGCGGCCACCTTGACGTCGTTGACGTCGCCGTACATCTGCGGGACCCAGGTGCCGATCTGCTCCTCGGTACCGTTGGCCAGGACGCCGACGGCGGCCAGTCCGGTGCCGACGATGGACAGGCCGATGCCCGCGTCGCCCCAGAACAGCTCCTCCATGGCCATGGGGATGCCGAGGCCGGTGGGGTCGAAGAACTGCTGGGCGTAGAAGTCGAGGGAGTAGAGACCGATCTTGGCGGCCTCCTGGATGACCGGCCAGGGCGTCTCTTCGCGCTCGTCCCACTTCGCGGCCGCCGGGCGCATCACGTCGGCCGCGAAGCCGTGGATCCAGTCGCGCACGGACTTCTGGTCGTCGTTGAGCTCGAGCGTGAAGTCGCCCATGTCCCCTCCACCTGGTTGTTACTTGCGGTAACATCAGTCTGTTACCCGTGAGTAGGGGCTGTCAACTCCCCGCCGTGAACCCGGCTGCCCCGACCGGGGTGTTACGTTGCGCAGAGTGCACGAAATCGAACAGACAGGGAGTACCGGGTGGACACCGGCCAGCGGCAGGGCCAGCGGACGGCGACGGAGCGACGGCGTAAAGAGCTGCTCGAGGCCGCCGACCGCGTCGTACTGCGGGACGGACCCGAAGCCTCCATGAACGCCATCGCCGCCGAGGCCGGAATCACCAAGCCGATTCTCTATCGTCACTTCGGCGACAAGAGCGGCCTGTACCGGGCGCTCGCCCAGCGGCACACCGACGCGCTGCTCGCCTCGCTGCGCGCCGCCCTCGACTCCGGCAACGACCGCCGCGACCGGGTCGAGGCCACGCTGCACGCCTATCTCGCCGCGATCGAGACCCGCCCCCAGGTGTACCGCTTCCTGATGCACCCGGCCGAGGCACCGGGCGACGGGGAGAAGGGCTTCGACGGCGGCCGGCACTCCTCCTCGCTGCTGCGGCGGATGGGCGAGGACCTGGCCGAGGTGATCGCCGAGCGGCTCGACCTGGGCCCGCAGAGCCAGGAGTTGGCACGGGTCTGGGGTCACGGCATCGTCGGCATGATGCACGCGGCGGGCGACTGGTGGCTCAGCGAACGCCCGGTCTCACGCGACCAGTTGGTCAGCCACCTCGCCGACCTGCTCTGGGGACGGCTGGCCGCGGCCGGCGACCGGGCGGGCAGCCCGGGGCTGTAGAACCCGGAATCCCGCCGGGCAGGCCCCAGGGCCTGTCGTCCGGATCTCCGCGACGCCGCGGAGATCCGGACGACAGGCCCTACCTAGTTCTGCCGCGCCCAGGGCGCCCGGCGCGCGGCCCGCAGGGCGCGGCGGCGGCGCAGCCCGCCGAGGCGGTCGGTGAACAGGCCGCCGTCGAGGTGGTCGCACTCGTGCTGCAGACAGCGGGCGAAGAAGCCGGTGCCGGCGATCCGCACCGGCTCACCGCGGACGTCGAAGCCCTCCACGACCGCGTGGTCGTGGCGGGTGGTGCCCGCGTTGATGCCCGGCAGCGACAGACATCCCTCGGAACCCGTGACGGTGACGCCGTCCACCTCCGCCAACCGCGGGTTGACGACATGTCCCAGGTGCCGCACGTCCTCGTCGTCGGGGCAGTCGTAGACGAACACCCGCAGGGCCGTACCGATCTGGTTGGCGGCCAGCCCGACGCCGTCGGCGGAGTACATGGTGGCGAACATGTCCTCGACGAGACGGGCCAGTTCGGCGTCGAACGCGGTGACCTCGGCGCACGGCGCATGGAGCACCGGGTCGCCGATCAGACGCATCGGACGGATGGTGCCGGTACTGCCGGGGATGGTGCCGCGTCGCATGCCGGCAAGCGTAGAGCCTGTACGTGGCGGGGCGGACAGTGCGGGGGCCGCGCGGGAATGTAGATAGGCTGCTCCGAGACCGAGGCCTCCCGGGTGTTGGATCGGCGTGGAGGGGCGGACACTCGGCCACCGCGAGGCTTGTGCAGGTGTGGGGGCCGGACGCGAGGAGGATGTTAGACGATGGCAGGCAACTCGGAGCCACTGACTCCGCGGGCCAAGCTGGCCGTGACGGCGGGCAAGGCGGCTGCGGCGGTGTCCCGTGCGGCGGGTCGCGGCAGCGGATCGGTGATCGGCGGACGGGTGGCCCTGAGGGTCGACCCCGATCTGCTGGCCCGGCTGGCAGGGCACCTCGATGTCGTGCTGGTGTCCGCCACCAACGGCAAGACGACGACGACCCGGCTGCTCGCGGAGGCGCTGCGGGCCAACGGCCCGGTGGTCTCCAACGCTCTGGGCGCGAACATGCCGGCCGGTATCACCTCGGCGCTCGCCGGCGGCGCGGACGCCCGCTACGGCGTGATCGAGGTCGACGAGAAGTACCTGGCCGGCGTCGCCCGTGATGTCGCCCCCAAGGCCATCGCCCTGCTGAACCTCTCCCGCGACCAGCTCGACCGCGCGGCCGAGACCCGCATGCTCGCCGAGCACTGGCGCGAGGGCCTGTCCGGTACGGACGCCATCGTCATCGCCAACGCCGACGACCCGCTGATCACCTGGGCCGCCTCCTCCTGCCCCACCGTGGTGTGGGTCGCAGCCGGCCAGGAGTGGAAGGACGACGCCTGGTCGTGCCCGTCGTGCGGCGGCGTGCTCCAGCGCCCCTCCGACGACTGGTTCTGCGGTGACTGCGGCTTCCGCCGTCCCACGCCGACCTGGGCGCTCTCCGGCGACCACGTCATCGACCCGTACGGCGCGGCCTGGCCGATCCGCCTGCAACTGCCGGGACGGGCCAATAAGTCCAACGCGGCCGTGTCCGCCGCGGCCGCGGCCGCCTTCGGGGTGGAGCCGAAGGTCGCGCTGGAGCGGATGTACGCGGTGCAGGCGGTGGCCGGACGTTACGACGTCGTCACCTACCTGGAGCGCGAGCTGCGGCTGCTGCTGGCGAAGAACCCGGCCGGCTGGCTGGAGACGTTCTCCCTCATCGACGGCCCGCCCACCCCGGTGATCCTGTCCGTCAACGCCCGCGGCGCGGACGGCACCGACACCTCCTGGCTGTGGGACGTGGACTACACCCGGCTCGCCGGGCACCCGATCTACGTCATCGGCGACCGCAAGCTGGACCTCGCGGTCCGCCTGGAGGTCGCGGGACTGGACTTCCGCGTCTGCGCGGACGTCGACGAGGCGGTGCGCTCCGCGCCCCCCGGCCGGATCGAGACCATCGCCAACTACACGGCCTTCCAGGACCTGCGCCGCCGCGTCGGCAACTGACCCGGACAAGGAGAAGCAAGCATGAGCGATTCCAGCCTTCGCCTGGTGTGGGTCTACCCGGACCTGCTGAGCACCTACGGCGACCAGGGCAACGCCCTGGTCGTGGAGCGGCGTGCCCGCCAGCGCCGCCTCAACGTCAGCCGGATCGACGTCCGGTCCGACCAGCCCATCCCCACCTCCGGGGACATCTATCTGATCGGCGGCGGTGAGGACCGCCCGCAGCGCCTCGCCGCGGAGCGGCTGCGCCGCGACGGCGGACTGAACCGCGCGGTCGCCAACGGCGCGATCGTCTTCTCCGTGTGCGCCGGCTACCAGATCCTCGGCCATGAGTTCGTGAACGACCTGGGCCGCCCCGAGGCCGGCCTGGGGCTGCTCGACGTCGTCAGCGTGCGCGGTGACGGCGAGCGCTGCGTCGGCGACGTCCTGGCCGACATCGACCCGCGGCTCGGCCTGCCGCCGCTGACGGGTTTCGAGAACCACCAGGGCATCACCCACGTCGGCCCGAGCGCGCGCCCGCTGGCGACCGTCCGGTACGGCAAGGGCAACGGGACCGGCGACGGGACCGAGGGCGCGTACAACGACACCGTCTTCGGCACGTACATGCACGGCCCGGTCATGGCCCGCAATCCGCAGATCGCCGACCTGCTGCTGAAGCTGGCGCTGGACGTGAACGCCCTGCCGCCGGTCGACGACCAGTGGTACGAGGCGCTGCGCACGGAGCGGATCGCGGCGGCGGGCCAGCCCGCCTGAGGCGGTGAGCGGTGTCCGCAGTGCGGGCGGCTGTGCGCCGTCCGCCTGCGGCTGGCTAAGGTAACGGGGGTTCCATCCGGACGACGGGGTCCGGCCGTCCGTTTGGAAATCGCGGGAGTGCGAGAGCAATGCGTATTGGTGTGCTGACGAGCGGCGGAGACTGCCCCGGACTCAATGCCGTCATCCGGTCGGTGGTGCACCGCGCCGTGGTCGACCACGGCGATGAGGTCATCGGGTTCCACGACGGCTGGAAGGGCCTGCTGGAGTGCGACTACCGCAAGCTGGACCTGGACGCCGTCAGCGGCATCCTGGCCCGCGGTGGAACGATCCTGGGCTCGTCCCGGGTGCAGCCCGCGCATCTGCGCGGTGGCGTGGAGCAGGCCAGGGGCCACGTACGGGACCTGGGCCTGGACGCGATCATCCCGATCGGCGGTGAGGGCACCCTCAAGGCGGCCAAGCTGCTGTCGGACGCCGGCCTGCCGATCGTGGGCGTGCCCAAGACGATCGACAACGACATCGCGTCGACGGACGTCACCTTCGGGTTCGACACGGCCGTCATGGTCGCCACCGAGGCCCTCGACCGCCTCAAGACCACCGCCGAATCGCACCAGCGGGTGCTGATCGTCGAGGTCATGGGCCGGCACACCGGCTGGATCGCCCTGCACTCGGGCATGGCGGCCGGCGCGCACGCCATCGTGGTGCCGGAGCGGCCCTTCGACATCGGCGAGCTGGCCGATCTGGTCGGCAAGCGGTTCGCGGCGGGCAAGAAGTTCGCGATCGTCGTGGTCTCCGAGGGTGCCAAGCCGCGTGAGGGCTCGATGGAGTTCTCGTCCGGTGCCAAGGACATCTACGGCCACGAGCGGTTCACCGGAGTCGCCACCCAGCTGTCGGTGGAGCTGGAGCAGCGCCTCGGCAAGGAGGCGCGGCCGGTGATCCTGGGCCATGTGCAGCGCGGTGGCACGCCCACCGCCTACGACCGGGTGCTCGCCACCCGGTTCGGCTGGCACGCGGTGGAGGCCGTCCACAACGGTGACTTCGGGATGATGACGGCGCTGCGCGGCACCGACATCAAGCTGGTGCCGCTGGCCGAGGCCGTCGAGCACCTCAAGACCGTGCCGGCCGAGCGCTACATCGAGGCCGAGTGCGTCCTGTAGCCGGGCCCGTCCGCCTTCCGGTGGACGCTGTGCCGGGCTGCCGCCCGCTTCCGACGTAACGGGGCCGCCCCCGGCCGCATCACCGGCCGGGGGCGGCTCTAGTCTGGTGCGGGCGCACGGGTCGAATCGGCACAATGCCGGACGGCGCGGGCGGGGCAGTCGGCACGAACAGGAGAGAGTGACCCATGGACCACGGCGGACACGGCATGCCGATGGACTTGCCGCCGTTCACCCTCGGTCGGGGGCTGGAGTTCAGCGGCGACCCGGTGTTCCTGGCAGGCTGCCTGCTGGCGCTCGGGCTGTACGGGTGGGGCGTGGTGCGGCTGTGGCGGCGCGGCGACCGCTGGCCGGCCGGCCGGATCGTGGCCTTCGTGCTGGGCGTACTGACCGTGGCCTCGGTGATGTGCACCGCGATGAACGACTACGGCATGGTCATGTTCAGCGTGCACATGGTGCAGCACATGGTCATCAGCATGCTCTCCCCCATCCTGCTGCTGCTGGGCGCTCCGGTGACGCTGGCCCTGCGGGCGCTGCCGGCAACCGCGCACGGACGCGGCCGCAAGGGGCCGCGTGAGCTGCTGGTGGTCTTCCTGCACAGCCGGTACATGCGGCTCGTCACCCATCCCGCGTTCACGATCCCGCTGTTCATCGCGAGCCTGTACGCGGTGTACTTCTCGCCGCTCTTCGACTTCCTGATGGGCAGCAGGCTGGGACACATCGCGATGATGACCCACTTCCTCGCCGTCGGCCTGGTCTTTTTCTGGCCGATCATGGGCGTGGACCCGGGGCCGCACCGCCCCAGCCACATCATGCGGATGCTGGAGCTGTTCGCGGGAATGCCGTTCCACGCGTTCTTCGGCATCGCCCTGATGATGGGCACCGAACCGATGGTGACCACGTTCCTGCATCCCCCGGCGTCCCTCGGGGTAGATCCATTGCAGGACCAGAGCGCGGCGGGCGGCATCGCCTGGGCGTTCAGCGAGATCCCGTCGGTCCTCGTGCTGGTGGCGCTGCTGTTCCAGTGGTACACCTCCGATCAACGGCAGGCGCGGCGGTCGGATCGCGCGGCCGACCGGGACGGGGACGCGGAGCTGGTGGCGTACAACGCCTATTTGGCATCCTTGGATGCTCGCGGTCGCGGCTGAAACAGCTGACCAAAGGGAGGCGCGAGATGGG
Organism: Streptomyces sp. So13.3; assembly: GCF_005860785.2. Taxonomy (NCBI): domain Bacteria; kingdom Bacillati; phylum Actinomycetota; class Actinomycetes; order Kitasatosporales; family Streptomycetaceae; genus Streptomyces; species Streptomyces sp. So13.3. Next base: position 1,282,659 of record NZ_CP048835.1, read on the forward strand.
GGACCAGGTGCGGATATCGGGCGGAGCGCTGGAGCTGCCGGGCGGAGTGACGGTGCGGTTCATGCGCACGTTGCGGCTGCCCGAGACCGGGACGCATCCGCTGCCGCCGGGGATCGGCACGTTTCCGCTGCGCCGGGTGGCGGACTATCCGGACCGGGCGCCCGCCGAGTGGCTGACCCGCGGCGGTGTGGTGCTGCCGGTCTACCAGCGCGAGGCGATGTGGCTGAGTTTCTCCTCGCCGGTGCCGGCCGCGCTCCAGGTGGGCGTGGGCAAGGTGTGTGCGGTCTCGGGGCAGCCGTGGAGCGATCGGCTGTCACAGGATCCGCAGAACTACGTGGTGCTGCCCCGGCAGCCCTGGCTGGACGGCATCAACTCCGGATCCGGCACGATCCGGCAGTTCGTGGCGGTTCCGCTGGGCCTGGGGGCGACGGTGGAGGGCCAGGTCTCCGGCGAGGAGGTCTGGGGCGGGGTGCAGCTGCAGGTCTTCGAGCTGCGGGACGAGCCGCTCGCGGTCTGGCGCGCCGAGCAGGAGCGGCGCGCGGTCGCCACCCGCGGGCCCTGGGGCGTCGCCGCCGAGGAGGACGAGGGAATGCCGCCCATGGCGGGCTACGGCGCGGCGATGCCGATGGAGGCCATGGCCGCCCCTGCCGCACCATCGATGGGCCTGGGCGCGGGCGGCCGGATGCGCCAGGAGGTGTACCGCGACGAGCGGCTGCCGGGCGACTGGCGGCCGACCCCGTCGGGCCGGGTCTTCGTCCATCTGGCGACCGCCCCGCAGTGGCGGCAGATCACCGGCGAGGCGCCGCCGCCGTCCCCGGTGGACCGGGCGGCCTACAACGCGGCGGGCCTGCCCTGGTTCGACTACTACGACGCGGACGCCGCCGATCTGGCGGCCGCGGCACCACTGGCGGACGTGAAGCCGGTGGGCGACTGGCTGGGCGACGACCAGCAGCCGTGGGCGCCGGTCCAGCCCGGCCAGGTGAAGAAACTCAAGGACGACGGCCAGGTGACCGACGGCGACTGGTAGCGCCGGAGGCGGCGGCCGGTCACCATGGAGACCGGGCCGCCACCGGGCGGGTCGTCCTGGGATTCTCGGGGAGGAGGGCCTCATGCCGACACCCGCGAAGGCGATGGCGGTGTGCACCGCGGCATCTCTGGTGGCCGTGTCCGCCTATACGGTGGCGCTGGGCGCGAACGGCTGGCTGTGGTTCGCCTGGGTGCTGCTCGGGCTGTGCACCGCCGCGGTGTTCGCCATCCGGCTCCCCCGCTGACCTCTGGGCGCACTCCGCGGCCACCCGGTTCACCCGAAGGGCCCCGCGCCCCGGCACCGCCGATACCGGTACTCTCGCGCCCCGCCCGTATCAGCACTACTGTGCCTGGTCACCGGGGTGCGGGCGCTCCCCGGCGTGGAGGGGGGAAACGGGCCGCGTGTTCTACCACGTGCTCAAATACGTGATCCTTGGGCCGTTGCTGCGGCTGCTGTTCCGGCCGCGGATCGAGGGGCTGGAGCACATTCCGGACGACGGTGCCGCGATCGTCGCGGGCAACCATCTGTCGTTCTCCGACCACTTCCTGATGCCGGCGATCCTGCCGCGCCGGATCACCTTCCTGGCCAAGGCCGAGTACTTCACCGGCGCCGGGCTGAAGGGCCGGCTGACCGCCGCGTTCTTCCGCGGGGTGGGCCAGATCCCGGTGGACCGGGCGGGCGGCAAGGCCTCGCAGGCGGCGCTGAAGTCCGGGCTCGCGGTGCTGCGGCGGGGCCAGCTGCTGGGCATCTATCCGGAGGGCACCCGGTCGCACGACGGCCGGCTGTACAAGGGGCGTACCGGGGTCGCGGCGATGGCGATCACGGCTCAGGTACCGGTGATCCCGTGCGCGATGGTGGGCACCTTCGAACTGCAGCCGCCCGGCCGCAAGCTCCCCCGGCTGGGCCGGGTCACGATCCGCTTCGGCACGCCTCTGGAGTTCAGCCGGTTCGAGGGCATGGAGGGCGAGCGGTACGTGGTGCGGTCGGCGACCGACGAGATCATGTACGCGATCCTGGCGATGTCCGGGCAGGAGTACGTCGACCGCTACGCGAACGAGGTCAAGGCCGAGCAGGCACGCGGCGTCGCGGCGCTGCTGCGCCGGCCGCCGGGAAAGGGCGAACCGCGCGACGAGCCGCCGTCGCCGCGCTAGCGCCCGTCCCGCCAGGGGTACTTGTAAGTGCGCATGACCCGGACATGGCCGAACACGGACCGGCCGGTGATGTGCACCACGGGGCCGTCCTCGTCCCAGTCCTCCTTGGTCCTGTCGTGTCCGCCGAGCTGGGAGCGCTTGCCGAACAGGGCGGTCCCGGTGTCGTAGACCCGCGCGTTGTCGGGGACCAGGATCTCCACCTTGCCGCAGAACGAACCGGCCTCGATGACGACTTCACGGCGGGTGAACACCGCCTGCCGCAGGTCGATCACGACGGCGCCGAACCGGGCGCGCGCGACGGTGTGCGGCGGGACCGGCCACTGGCCGCCGCGCCGGATCTTGCTGAAGAGGGCGTCGACGGGATCCGTGTCGGTGGGGGCGACCAGGTGCGCGCCCGCCGCCGGCTCCGGCAGATCGCCGGTGATCGGGGCGAGTTCACCGCGGGTGCGCGCCGAGTACGTGGCTTCGAGCCGCTCGGCGTGCTCGTCCGTGGTGAGCCGGCCGGTCGCGAGCGCGTCGGCGAGAATCGCGGCGGTCTGGTCGCGCTCCTGGTCCGACGCGCGCACGTCGATGTCGGCGGAGCGGGGCTCCGCTGGGGTGTCGGACACCGGGCAACCTCCTGATCGGACGCGGACCAGACTTACGCTATATCGCGACTGTCGCGTTCGCAAGGTCCGCGTCGGGCGACGGGCCGGAGCCGAACCCGGTCCACGACCGGGCCCGCAGGAGGTAAACCGCTGGCTCCGCCGCAGGTGAGGGCCATAGGGTCGGGAGCCGTGAACACCAACAGAACAAGGCGCGCGGCATGAGCGCCCGGCTGCGCGGCATCGCCCGGCACACCCAGGAGATCGTCGCGGCGGGCCGGTATCCGGCGCCCAGCGGCCGGGACGTTTCGATCGCCGCCGGCGTCGCCCGCGCGGTCTCCGGGACCCGGCTGTTCGGGCCCGAGCCGGTGGACGTGCCTCCGCCGTCCGCTCCGCCGGCGGCCACCGCCTTCGGCGTGACCGGTGAGAGCAGCCTCCAGGCCGCGCGCCGGCTGAGGGCGGCCTCGGACGGGCCCGTCGCCGTCCTCAACTTCTCCTCGGCCCGCAACCCGGGCGGCGGTTACCTCAACGGCGCCCAGGCGCAGGAGGAATCACTGTGCCGCGCGTCGGCCCTCTACACGTGCGTGGTGAGCACACCGGACTTCTACGCCGTCCACCGTGCCGACCGCGACCCCTTCTACACGGACCGGGTCATCCACTCCCCCGCCGTACCGGTCTTCCGCGACGACCGCGGCGCGCTGCTGGAGGAGCCGTACGAGGCGGGCTTCCTGACCTCTCCCGCGCCGAACGCCGGGGTGATCACCCGCAATCTCCCCGACCGGGTGGACCTGATCCCGCGGGCGCTGCTGACGCGCGCGGAGCGCGTCCTGGAGGTCGCCGCCGCCCAGGGCTACCGGCGGCTGGTGCTGGGCGCCTGGGGCTGTGGGGTCTTCCAGTGCGATCCGGCGCAGGTCGCGGACGCCTTCCACCGCCATCTGACCGGCTCCGGGCGCTTCGCCGGCCGGTTCGACGAGGTCGTCTTCCCGGTGCTGGACCGGCGCGAGGACTCCCCCACCCGCGCCGCATTCGCCGCGAGGTTTAATGAGTCATGACCGACACCGAGGACACGGCGGAAACGAACGAGCACGGGACGTACAACGGGCTGATCGCACTGCTCGACGAGCACGGTGCGGTCTACCGGACCATCGACCACGCGCCGCAGGGTGCCACCGAGCTGGTCAGCGAGCTGCGGGGCAACGCGCTGGCGCAGGCGGCGAAATGCATCATCGTCATGGTCAAGCTCGGCAAGAAGACCACCAAGTACGTGCTCGCCGTCGTGCCCGGTGACCGGCGGCTGGACCTCGGCGCGGTGAAGGCGCTGTTCGGCGGGACGTACATCTCGTTCGCGCCGAAGGAGACCGCCGAGCGGCTGGCCGGGAGTGTCAGCGGCACCGTGCTGCCGTTCTCGTTCGACGAGAAGCTGGAGCTCATCGTGGACCCGGCGCTGCTGCACCACGATGAGATCTTCTTCAACGCGGCCCGGCTGGACCGTTCCCTGGCGCTCTCGGCCAAGGACTACGCGGAGATCGCCGCGCCGCGCGTCGAATCCATCACGGAGGCACCGGCCGTCCCGGGCGGGAAGCGCAATATCGACACCGTCATGGACGCCGTCCCCGAGAAGTGGTTGCCGCACGTCCTGGCCCAGGTGAACGACTACGACGTCAAGGTCGCCAACGTCGAGGGCGAGTTCTCCGAGCACCGGCACGCGGACACCGACGAGTTCTTCCTCGTCCTCGCCGGCCGGCTGCGGCTGGAACTGCCGGACGGAACCGTCGAGCTGGGCCCGCACGAGGTGTTCACCGTGCCGCGCGGCACCCTGCACAAGCCGGTGGCCGAGCCGGGGACCCGGATCCTGATGTTCGAACCGCGGGGCACCGTCAACACCGGTGACGGCAACGAGGGAACGACCGGCGTCGTCCTGCCCTGACCATCCGTCCCCCGCGCCGCGCACCGTCCCACGCCCGGTCCCCGCGCCGCCTCCCGCAGCGGTCCCACAGCCGCTTCTCGCGGTGCGGGACCGGCCCGTCGGGGGCTCTCAACGGCTGCCCGCCCCGGCGTCGCCCCGGCCGTGCAGGAACAGGGCGCGGCTCAGGCAGCCCACGGCCACCGTGCACGCCGCCGTACGCACCATGTTGAGCGCGATCCAGGTGTTCTCGAACTTGGCGCGCACCGCGGCCAGATCGCGGATGTGCGCGGGGTCGCCGGCCTTCGCGAGCTCGTCGTTGAGCGGGATGTTCGCACCCATCGTGACGAGGAGCGCCACGACGTACAGCGCCACCGACGCCAGCACCCAGCCGAACACGGCGCGCCGCCCCAACCGCCGCTGCTGGAAGGCCGCGACGCCCGTCAGCACCAGGGCGCCGAAGAACGCGAGGAAGAACACCGGGTTCTCGATGGCCACGTTGATGTTCTGCATCGCGCCGATGAATGTCCGGTCGTCACCGCGGCCCAGGCCCGGCATCACCGCGACGTCGAAGCTGAAGAAGACACCCGCCATGAGTGCCGTGGCGACGGTGGCGGCGCCCAGCACCGGACCGGCCGCGCTCTTGCGGGCGGGGACCGGAAGCGCCGGGTGGTGCAGCGGAGCCTGGGGCGTCGGGTGGATGTTCGGGGCGCCGTTGGTGTGGTGGGCAGCACTCATCGCTTCGCTTCTCCCTGCGGGGTGTCGGACGGCTACGTTCGGCTGGTTGCTCATGGCTCCAGTCAAGTCCCCGGCGGGACTGCGGACCATCGCTCAGACGCGCACCCGCATAAGCAACCGTCCACGCGCGGGCGCGTGGACGGTTGCCGTCACCCCAGGATCCGCTACGAGGCGGTCGTCCCGTACACCTGCATCTCGTAGAGGGAGTAGCCGTAAGCGGTGCCCCGGGCAGTGCCGTTCACCCGGACGTAGCGGCCGGTGCCGGTGAGCCCGGTCAGGTCGTCGGTGGCACCGTTGCCGGTGGTGGTGGAGTAGATCGTCGTCCAGGTCGTACCGTCAGGGGAGGTCTGGATCGTGTACGCCTTGCCGTACGCGGCCTCCCAGAGGAGCTTGACGTGGCTGACGTTCGCCGTGGCGCCCAGATCGACGCGCAGCCACTGCGGGTCGGTGCCTTCCTTGCTGGCCCACCGGGTGGCGGTGAGGTTGCCGTCGAAGGCGGCCGCCGCCGCGAAGGATGTCGATTCGACCGAGGAGGCCGTCGCCGTCCGGCCCTGGGACAGCAGCACCGGGCCGCCGCCGGGAGCGGTGACGGTCAGTGCGTAACCCGCCGAGTGCGCGGCCGATGCCGAGGTTCCGGTGACCGTGAGCGCCGCGGAGCCGGAGGTGGCAGCGGCGTTGGCCGACACCGTCATCACCGAAGTGCCACCCGCGGTCACCGTCGAGGGCGCGAAGCTCACACTGACACCCGACGGAGCGCCGGTGGCGGAGAGCGTCACCGGCTCCGCCGTACCGGAGGCCACCGGCACGGACACCGTCGAGGTCGTGGACGCTCCCGCGTTGACCGAACCCGCCGCCGGGTTCAGCGACAGCGAGAAGTCGTTGGTGGTGGAACCGGCTGTGAAGGCCCACTGGCTCGCGGTGCCGGAGCAGCTGCCGGCGACCACCTTGGCGCTCGAGGTCCGGAAGCACTTCTGCCCGGTCTGCATGTCGGAGATGGTGCCGTTGGGGTTGACCGACCACTGCTGAGTCGGGCCGCCGGTGCAGGTGTTGAGGACGATGTTGCTGCCGGACGTCGCCGCGCAGAGGTTGTTGATCACCATGAAGGCGCCGTGGAAGGTGAAGCGCTGGGCCGCCGAGCCGTTGCAGGCGGCGGTCTTGAGGGCGGTGCCGGGAGTGGAGCTGTTACCGGGATCCTCCATGCACTGCGCGTTCGAGCCGTTCTTGTACTGGCCGATCGTGGTGTTGGGCTGGGCGCCGCCGTAGCACTTGCCGGTGCTGGTGTTGAAGATCGGCGTCGGGTCGTAGGGCTCGTTGGCGCCGGGGTTGACGACGACCGGTTCCATCGTCGGCGTGCTGTCCGCGTTGTAGTGCGTCAACGCGTCCTCACAGTCGATGGCGTTCATCGCGTTGCCGCCCTTGCCGCCCAGCCACAGGTCGATGTGGTGCAGGCCGGGGCCGCCGTTGGGCCCCTCCTCGCTCCAGTCCGCCTCGCACTCCTGACAGCTGTCCTCCATGATGAAGTACTTCCTGACCCGCTCGACCCACACCTTCGTGCCGGCCGGGAGCTCCGCCTTGGAGGTCGCGAAGGTGATCGGATCCGCGAACGTGCCGGTACCGCCGGCCGTGTCGTGGATCTGCGGGTACGAGATGTCGCCGCCGGGCGGTGTGTTGTCGTACCAGCCGTAGAACGTCAGGAACGTCTGTTGCGTCGTGGCCGCGGGGGCCGCGGAACTCGGCGCCGCGTTCACCAGTCCGGCGAACGCCGAGATGAGGACGAGACAGGCGGTCGCGAAGAACGCGACAAGAGCACGCCGACTCATGGTGCGGCTCATGGTGCCTCCGTTGCCAGGGGGATCCAGCAGGGTCACCGCAGAGTCGGTCCGAGCACCGGCGCAAGTCAATAGTCTGTTAGGAAAGTTATCTAACAATCACTCGGTGTCCGCTGGGGACACCCAGCGGAATCAACTGGCCCGGCCCCGCCCCGTGATGACATCCTGACCGCGTGAACGGACCGGAGATCGACATCATTTTCGCCCCTGAGCTGCACCTCTTCGTCCCCGCGGAACGGCGTCAGGGCCCGAGCACGGTCGTCACCGACGGCACCTCGACGCTCGGCCATGTCGTCGAATCGCTCGGCGTCCCGCTCACCGAAGCGGGGCTGCTGCTCGTCGACGGCAGCGCGGTGCCCGTCTCGCACATCCCCGACGCGGGCGAGACCGTTCACGTCCAGGCGGTCGAGCGCCCCCAGCACGTGCCGGGGGCGCCCCTGCGGTTCCTGCTCGACGTCCACCTCGGCACTCTCGCGCGGCGACTGCGCCTGCTGGGCGTCGACGCCGCCTACGAGAACGAGGACATCGGCGACCCCGCGCTGGCCACGCTCTCCGCGAAGGAGCAGCGCGTCATGCTCTCCCGCGACCGGGGGCTGCTCCGGCGGCGGGAGATCTGGGCCGGGGCGTACATCTACAGCGACCGCCCCGAGGATCAACTCCGCGACGTCCTGCAGCGCTTCGCGCCCGCGCTCACCCCGTGGTCCCGGTGCGTGGCCTGCAACGGCCCGCTAGCCAACGCCGACAAGGAGTCGGTCCAGGACCAGCTGCGGCACGGCACGCAGCGCTCGTACGACGTCTTCGCGCAGTGCGCCGCCTGCGAGCGGGTGTACTGGCGGGGTGCGCACCACGCCCGCCTGGAGGCGATCGTCGAGGAGGCACTGCGCGAGTTCGGCGGCGCGGCCGCCCGAGACCGGCGCTTCGCCTAGGGCGTGTTGCGAAAGTCCCGCCTGGCCCACGACGCCTGGCACGCGCACTCGCCGCGTTGTCGGGCTCGTCCACCTACGTCCAGTACGAGGACGACCCTCCGCCATGCGAGCGCACCCACCAGACGCCGTGGGCCACGCCCTCCGGGCGAACGCCGCTCCTTCCGAAACACGCCCTAGTCGGCCACGCCCCTGACCGCGATGACCTTGTCGATGTGCACGCGTACGAGGAGTTCACCCGGGACGCCGTTGCGGGCGCCGTACACCTCGGCCTGCTCGGGGCCCATGTAGCGATGGGCGATACGGGTCGCCCAGTCGCGGACCTCCGGCAGCTCCTCGCTGATCCGGGCCTTGCCCTCGATGACCACGAACGAGAACGGCGGACGGTCGTCGTCGACGCAGATGCTCACCCGGCCGTCACGGGCGAGGTTGCGGCCCTTGACGGTCGCCTTGCCGGTGTTGAGGACCAGGTCGTCCCCATCGAGGAGGAACCAGACCGGCGCGAGGTGCGGGCGCCCGTCGGCGCGGACGGTGGCGAGCTTGCCGGTACGGGTTCCCTCGCTGATGAATGCGCGCCATTCGGCGTCGATCATGGTGGCCATGCCACCCATGGTGCCCGAAGGGGGCCGGCTCCCGGCACAGGACGCCCCGGCGTCGGGTTCCCGGCAGATCCTGCCCGATGGATTGGAGAGCGCTCTCCAGCGCACTGAGTCGGGACGTGGGCCCGAGATCTCAGGCGGACTGCCGGATGACGAGGGTCGGTTCGAAGATGACGGAGGTGATGCGCTGCTGTGGTGTGGTGATGCGGTCCAGGAGGAGACGGGCCATTTCACCTGCCATGTCTTCCACGGGCTGGCGAATGGTGGTGAGTGCGGGGCGTGACGCGGTGGCGGCGCTGCTGTCGTCGAAGCCGATGACCTTGACGTCGTCGGGAACGTGGCGGCCGTGGTCGCGCAGAACGAGCAGGGCGCCCTGGGCCATCAGGTCGTTGGCGGCGAAGACCCCGTCGAGGCGGGGATGTTCGGCCAGCAGGCGTTCCATCGCGGCCTCGCCGCTGCCCTGGGTGAAGTTGCCCTCCGCGCACGGCACATAGGGGAAGCCGTGGCGGGCCATCGCCTCGCGGAAGCCGGTCAGCCGGTCCTGACTGGCCGGGACGTCCAGCGGACCGGAGATCGTCACCACCTCCCGGCAGCCGCGCTCCACCAGCCGGTCGGCCGCCAGCCGGGCCCCGTCCTGATGCGCGACATCGACATAGCTGATCGGGATCGGCCGGGCCGGCCGGGCGAACAGCACCGCGGGCACCCCCGCCTCGGTGATCTGCTCCGGCAGCGGGTCGCCCGCATGCGTGGACACCACCATCGCCCCGTCGGCGTTGCCCTGCCGCAGATACGCCACCACCTGGTCGCGCGCCGTGCCGGTCTCGGCCAGCATCAGCACCGGATGCATTCCCAACGGCCGCAAGAACCCCACCACACCACTGACCACCCGGCCGAAGAAGGGGTCGACGAACACCTCGCTCCGCACCGCGTCGTCCGGCCCGGGACCGCCCGCACCGGACACCACCAGCGCGATGGCCCCGGTACGCCGGGTCACGAGCGACCGGGCCGCGGTGTTGGGCACGTAGCCGGTCGCGGCGATGGCCTGGCGGACCGTCTCCTGGATGGCCGGGTCGACATTGCGGGTCCCGTTGATGACCCGGGAGACCGTCGCACGCGAGACACCCGCCACGCGGGCCACATCCTCCAGCGTGGGAGGTCCCGAAAGTGCCGGTCGGAGGACTTCGCTCATGTCGGTCTTTATAGCACGCCCGGGAGAGCGCTCTCCAGGAGTCACCACCCGGGAGCCGTCAGCGTATCGAACACCGCACCCCACCGCCCCCGCCTCGGCGCATTGGGACCTCCTCGCGCCGCATGCCGCGTCGATCTTGCACCGCCGCCGCACGGCTGGCAGGGTCGGCAGTCGGTGAACCATGGACACGGGGGCTGGAAACGGTGAGCGGTTCGCAGTGGCCGGCAGCGGTCGAAGAGGGCCTGTACCGCGTGCGCAACGTGGGCAGCGGCCTGTTGCTGGAGGTCGCCGACGGCCGCAGGAACAGCGGCGCCAACGTCCAGCAGGGCGTGGAGAACGGAACCGACGCGCAGCTCTGGCGGGTGCTCCCGATCCACGAAGGCAGCGCGCTCTACCACCTCGAGAACGTCCGGAGCGGCAAACGGCTCGACGTGGCGGGCGCCGCCACCGAGAACGGGGTGAACGTCCAGCAGTGGCGGCCCAACAACTTCGGCGCCCAGGAATGGCTGATCGAGCAGCACCTCGACGCACCCGGCACCGTCACCCTCGTGAGCGGCATCAGCGGCAAGACGCTGGAGGTCGCCGACGGCAGCAAGGAGGACGGCGCGAACGTTCAGCAGTGGGAGGACCAGGACGTCGCCTCCCAGTGGTGGACGCTGGAGCCGCAGTAACCTCCGGGATCTTCGATCACACAAAGTGAACGATCGTCGCTTTGAGCGAGTTCCCGGATCGGGAATGTGCGGGCGGTGGGTCGCGTTGAGACGAGCAGATACCGAATGACAATGACAATCATTACGTTCGGTGTCCTGGAGACCACCGCATTGGAAGGGAATTCCATGGCACGCAATGACGCCCGTCCGGTCATCACTCTGCGTTCGACGGCCGGCACCGGTCAGAGCTACGTCACGCGCAAGAACCGTCGCAACAACCCCGACCGTCTGGTGCTGCGCAAGTACGACCCGGCCGCCGGACAGCACGTCCTCTTCCGCGAGGAGCGCTGACCGCACGGATCAGCCGGATCACGCGAACACCGCGGATCAGGCCGCGCGCATCCCGCCGGCAACGAGGACCGGCCGCCCCACCCGTTCCGCACAACGGAAGGTATCTCCCATGAAGTTCGGCATCCACCCCGTCTCCCGCCCGGTCGTCTTCCGCGACCGTTCAGCGGACTTCGCATTCCTGACGCGTTCGACCGCGGGCAGTGACAAGACCGTGGAGTGGGAGGACGGCAGCACCTACCCCGTCGTCGACGTGGAGACGTCCTCGGCGAGCCACCCGTTCTACACGGGCACGTCCCGCGTGCTGGACACCGCGGGCCGCGTCGAGCGCTTCGAGCGCCGGTACGGTTCGCCCTCGTCCGGCGCGGGCTCCGCGAAGTAAGCACCACGCACCCACGAGGGGGCGGTACCGCCGGTATTCCTGGCGGTACCGCCCCCTCCCCCGTTCGCGGTTCCCTCCGCGGGTCCCTTGCGCGGTCCCTACTTCCGCGGCGCACCGCGGTACGTGCCGAAGAACCACCGGTTTCCCTCGGGGTCACGCGCGGCGAAGTCACGTGACCCGTAGTCGGTATCGGTCAGTTCCATGATGATCTCGGCTCCGGCCGCTCGGGCGCGGTCGTACAGCGCGTCGGGCTCATCGGTGACGACGTAGGCGCCGAAGGTGCCCGGCACCAGGGCGACATGGTCCGCCGCGCCGTCCTCGGGGACGCTGCCGAGCATGATGCCGCCGCCCGGCGGCCAGTCGAGCTGGGCATGGTCGACGCGGTCGCCCTCGCCATACACGACGGTCTCCTCGAAGCCGAACGCCTCGACCAGGAACCGGATCAGCGCGCGCGCATCACGGGCGCGCAGACTGGGCCACACCTGGGGCGCGGGCTCCTTGCCGTCCGTGGCGGCGGTGGTGTCGGTCGTCTCGGTGGCATCGGTGCTCTCGGTGGCGTCCATGCGGGCCGGACCTCCTCGGGTCGGTGCTGCGGCGGAGCGGCTTCAGTGCTGGACGGCCCCGCTGTCCTCGTCCGATGTCCACTCTGCCGCCGAGGGGGCGGCGAAGGCTTGGACGTTTCGGAACTCCTCGGCCAGCCAGCGGCTCGGCGCGCAGCCGGCCAGGGAGCGGAACTCGCGCGCGAGGTGCGCCTGGTCGAAGTAGCCGCAGTCGGCCGCGAGATCCGCCAGACCGTTCGGAGTGCCGGGAGCGTACGTATCCGGCAGGCCGTCGCGACCGTCCAGGACGTCGCGTCCCCGGCCGCAGGCCCGGACGACCAGCAGCCGCCGCGCCCGGTCGAAACGGATGACCCGGGCCGCGGCCTTGGGGCTCAGTCCGATCTCGGTGTGGAACCGGCCGGCCAGATGCCTGCCGCTCCAGCCCACGTCCTTCGCGAGCGCCGACGCGGACAGCGCGCCCCCGGAGCGCAGCAACAGGTCCCAGGCGCGGACCACTTGTGGCGGGACAGCGGATTCCGGGCGCGCGTACCGCCACAGGATCCGGTCGAGGACGGCGAATCGCTGCCGCCAGTCGGGGGCGTCGCGCAGCCGGGCCCGTACCTCGTCGGCGAGCCGTCCCAGGACGGCGTCGGCCGGGATGTCGGCATTGGCGAGTTCACCCGCGGGGAGATGCAGCAGGGCGCGCGCGCCGAGCGGGCTGAGCGCCACCTGGATACCGGACTGCCGTCCGCCGTGGGTGATCAGCGCCGACGTGGTGTGCAGGCCGCCGAGCAGTGCGTCGTAGCGGCCGGGCGGCTGCCGTGGGTCGGGGTGCACTTCCACGGTCAGCGGGTCGTCGAGGGTGAAGATCAACGTCAGGAAGGGCGAGGGCATGCCGCGGTGCCGCGTGGGCGGGACACCGTCCTGCCGGTAACCGCAGTACCCCGCGATGTAGGGCCGCAGGGCGGGCGCGGGCAGGCACTGGACCGCCTCGTCGATCACGCCGGAGGGCGCGGTTGCCGTACGACCACTGTCCACCTGACCAGTATCGGCCGGACGGGACACGGATGCGCGATGGACGGCGGTTCAGGCGCTGCGGGTGTTCTTGCCGGCTGCGGTCTTCGCGGCGGTCTTCTTCGCCGGCTTCGCCGCGGTCTTCTTGGCGGTCGCCTTCGTGGCCGTCCCGCCCGCCGATTTCGTCGCCGTGGTCTTCTTCGCCGTGGTCTTCTTCGCGGTGGACTTCTTGGTGTCGCTGCTCTTGGGTGGCGATTTCTGCGCCGGGGCCGCGCGCTTGGCGGCGGTCTTCTTCGCCGGCTTCTTGATGGGCGTGACGGTCGCGTCGGTGGCGTTGTCGGGGCGGGTGCTCCTGGCCTGGGCGACGCTGGCCTCCAGGGCGGCCATCAGGTCGACGACCTTGCCGCCGCCTCCGGTTCCGTCGGCCGCGGACGGTGCTTCGCCGCCCTCGACCTTCGCACTGACGAGGGCCTGTACGGCTTCGGCGTAGTTGTCCGTGTACTCCTCCAGGTCGGCTTGGCCAAGGGCGTTGATGAGGGTGTCCGCGAGGTCGAGTTCGGCGTCGGTGATGTTCACCTTGCCGGTCGGGGCGGCCTCGGACGTCGACTTGACCTCGTCGGGCCAGCGCAGGGTCTGCAGGATCAGCACGTCGTCGTGGGCGCGCACCAGTGCGAGGTGCTCGCTGTTGTGCATCGCGAGCTTGCCGACGGCCGCCTTGCCGGACCGCTGGAGCGCTTCGCGCATCAGGACGTAGGCCTTGTTGGCGGTGGCATCGGCCGGGGCGAGGAAGTAGGGCGTGTCCAGCTTCAGGAAGTCGACGCTGTCGGCATCGAGGAACCCGCTCACCTCGATGGTCTTGGCCGTGGGGAGCGGCAGGGCCTTCAACTCGTCGTCGGAGATCTCGATCAGCTGATCGTCGGCCGTCTCGTACGCCCTGCCGATCTCGGCCTGGGTGAGGACCTGCTCGTCGAGTGCACAGACCTTCTGGAGACGCACCCGCCCGTGGTCGGCTGTATGGATCTGCCGGAAGCCGAGCTTGTGACTGCTGACGGCCGAGCCGAGCTTGACGGGTACGGCGACCAGGCCGAATGACAGAGTGCCGCTCCAGAGCGATCTCATCGTTTTATCCCTAAATGTGAGAGATTTCATACTATGCCGATCACGGAGATCGAGGGTCGCGAGCTGTCCCTCACCCACTTGGAGCGGATCCTGTATCCGCGGACCGGCACGACCAAGGGCGAACTGGTGCACTACTACGCCACCGTCGCCCCCGTCCTGCTGCCTCACCTGCGCGGCCGGCCCCTGTCGCTCCTGCGCGCCCCCAGCGGGGTGGACGCCACGTCGTTCTTCGCCAAGAGACCGCCGTCAGGTACCCCCAGCTGGGTGACGACGTCGGTCACCGAGCGCAGCGGCGGCGAGGAGATGGAGCAGGTGCAGATCAACGACCTCGCCACCCTCGTGTGGGCGGCGAACCTGGCGTGCATCGAGCTGCACGTCCCGCAGTGGAGGGCCGCCGCGCCCGGAACGGCGGACCGGCTCGTGTTCGACCTGGACCCCGGCGAGGACCGCACCGTGGTCGACTGCTGCGCCGTCGCCCTCCTGCTGCGTGAGCGGATGCGCGCCGACGGCATCGAGTCCTGGGCGAAGACGTCGGGCTCCAAGGGCCTGCATCTGTACGCGCCGCTGACCGGTGCCTCGCCCGAGCAGGCCGCGGCCTACGCCAAGGCGCTCGCGAAGGAGCTGGAGGCGGACCATCCCGACCAGGTGGTGTCGAGGATGACCAAGAATCTGCGCACCGAGAAGATCTTCATCGACTGGTCGCAGAACTCGGCGAAGAAGACCACCGCCGCCCCGTACACCGTCCGCGCCCGCGCCACGCCCACCGTGTCCACGCCCGTGTCGTGGGACGAGATCGAGGAGTGCGACGATCCGGAGCAGCTCACGTTCACCATCGCCGACGTCCCCGACCGGGTGGCCGAACACGGAGACCTGTTCGCTCCGCTCCTGGAGCGCAAGCGGGCCGGGAAGCTGCCGTCATGACGCGGCCCTCATGAGGCGGCCCTTGTGAACCGTCCGGATCCGGTCGTCGTGCGTCCGCAGGTCGACGTGATGCGCCCCCGCACGGAAGCCGGCATCCCGGCCGAGGACGCGCTGCCCGGCGGAGTGCAGTACAGCGTCAAGCTGGACGGATTCCGCACCGTCGCGTTCGCCCTCGGTGGCCGCACGGTCCTGCAGACCCGCTCCGGGCGCGACATCGCCGCCGAGTTCCCCGGCCTCGCCACCACCCTCACCCAGGCGTTGCCCGCCGGGCTCGTGCTCGACGGTGAGATCTGCGCCTGGGCCGACGGGAAGTTCGCCTTCACCGAGTTGCTGCGCCCCGACGCGCAGCGCCGTGCGGCGGGCATCGTCGTGGCGTACGTCGCTTTCGACTGCCTCGCCGTTCCCGGCAGCGACATCCGGGACCTGCCGCTCGCCGACCGCTGGAAGCTGCTGCGCACGGCGTTGCGCGACCTGGCACCGCAGGTGCAGACCGTGCTGGCGACTACGGACCGCGCCGTGGCGCTGGACTGGTACGAGACCCTGGTGCCGCACGGCGTGGAGGGCCTGGTCTGCAAGGGGCTCGGCTCCGCCTACCGGCCCGGCGCCAGGCCGGGGTGGATCAAGGTGCGGCACGCCGAGACCGTCGACGCCCGGCTGGTCGGCGTCATCGGCTCGGAACGGCGCCCCGACTCGGTGCTGGTCGAGTTCGACGACGCGACCCGCGCGCAGACCTCACCCCGTCTCGACCCGGTCACCGCAGGGCGGATCGCGGCGGCGGTCGCCGGCCTGCTCGGTCCGGAGGTCCGGGACGAGGACGGATCGCCCCTGCGACCGGTGCGCGAGGGCCCGTTGGTCGAGGTCCGTGTGCGCACGGGACGGCAGGCGACCGTACGGTTCGTCCGGATCCGGGACGACGACGCCGTCTGACGGGTGCCCGTCCTCGATGGCGCACGCCCGCAGAGCTATGCCTTTTGCTCGCGGAGCTGTTCCTTGTGGTCGCGCCAGCGGTCCATCATCGAATGCAGTTCCTTCTGCAGGAAGGCGAAGAACTCCGCGGTCTCCTCGAGGCGGGAGCCGGCCTGGGTGCCGGAGCCGAGCGCCTCGACACCGGCGCGCAGGGTGTGCTCCCACCGGCCGATGATCGCGTCCCGGCGGCCGCCAGGGCCGCACCGTCGAAACCGGCACCCTCGGTGAACTGCGCCATCTCACCCGCACCGCGATCTCCGCCGAACTCGACGGCTCCCCGCACGGGTTGGCGGACCTGCCCGGAGTGCACGGCCTGGACATCCGGGGCCACCGGGTCAGCCTGCAGGTCGACACCGATCAACTCGACGCCGTTCTGCGGCAGCTCGGCGAGTCCGGGGTACGCGGTCTGACCAGTCGGCCGCCGACCCTCGAAGAGCTCTTCCTGCGCCACTACCAGGCCGTGCCGGACGCGGTGTCCCGATGAGCGCCACCGACGTCGGTGTCCGGGTGGGCAGCGGGGGCAGCGTCACCGGCACCGGTGTGCTGACCCGGCTGGCGCTGCGCCGGGACCGGATCATGATCCCGGTCTGGGTCTACGCCCTGACCGCCGCGGTGCTCAGCACCTGCCTCTCCCTGGGCACGTTGTACGGCACGCTCAAGGAGCGGACGGACTTCGCCCGCAGCATGAACGTCAACAGTTCCCTGCGGGCGCTGTACGGACCGGCGTTCAGCGGGGAGAGCATCGGTGCGCTCACCGCTTGGCGGATGGGGTGTATCGGTGCCGCGCTCACCGGTCTGATGAGCATCCTCATCGTGGTCCGGCACACCCGCGAGGAGGAGGAGAGCGGCCGCCAGGAACTGCTCAGCTCCGGCGTGGTGGGACGGCGTGCCCCGCTCACCGCGGGACTGCTGACCGCTCTGACGGCAAGTGCCGCCCTCGCGCTGATCGTCGCCACCGCACTGTCGGTGCTCGGCCAGTCGGTCGCCGGATCGGCCGCCCTGGGCCTCGCCCTCGCGGGCAGCGGGCTGATGTTCGCGGGCGTCGCGGCGGTCACCGCCCAGCTCACCGCGAGCGCTCGGGTCGCCAAGGGGCTTGCCGGGGCTCGCGTTCCTGCTCCGCGCCGCCGGCGACGCGGCGGCGGACGCCGCGTCACCCCTCGTGTGGGCCTCGCCGCTCGGCTGGACCGAGAACCTCCGGCCGTTCGCCGGGGACCGGTGGTGGGTGCTCGGGCTCGTCGCCGCCTTCACCGCGGTGATGACCGGGGCCGCCTACGTCCTGGTGGCGAGACGTGACCTGGGCGCAGGGCTGCTCCCGGCCCGCCCCGGGCCGGCCGAGGGCGCGGCGGCACTGAACGGCCCGTTCGCCCTCGCCTGGCGGCTGCAGCGCGGCGCCCTGTACAGCTGGGCCGCCGGATTCGCCGTCGCGGGAGCGCTCTACGGCTCGGTGGGCAACTCGATCTCCGGCATCGTCGAGGACAACGCGCAGCTGGGGGACATGGTCCGCCGGATGGGAGGACCCGGAGCCCTGACCGACTCCTTCTTCGCCACCGCCATGGGACTGCTCGGGATGCTCGCCGCGGCCTACGCCGTGCAGAGCACACTGCGGCTGCGCTCGGAGGAGACCGGCCGACTGGCGGAACCCCTGCTGGCCAACGCCGTCGGCCGCGTGCGCTGGGCCTGCAGCCACCTGGTGTTCCCCGCCCTCGGCACGCTCGTGCTGCTCGCGGTCGGCGGACTGTCCGCGGGGCTGGCCTACGGCGCCACCATCGGCGACATCAGCGGGCAGCTGCCCACGCTGACCGGAGCGGCGCTTGCCCAGGCTCCGGCGGTGTGGGTCACCGCGGCACTGACCCTGGTGCTCTTCGGCTGGCTGCCGGAGGCCTCCGCGGCGGCTTGGGGAGTCTTCGCCGCCCTTCTCCTGTGCGGGCAGCTCGGTCCCGTGCTGCCCCAGCTGATGCTGGATCTCTCACCGTTCACCCACCTGCCCAAGGCGCCGGGCGGACCGCAGACGGCGGCGCCTTACGTATGGCTCGTCCTCGTCGCTGCCGTGGCGGCGGCCGTGGGTCTGACCGGTTTCCGCCGCCGTGACCTCGCCGGCGATTGAGAGGAGTGAAGGGAGTGAACGCAATACGCCACAAGAGATGCGCCGGGCCGCTCGAACGCGCAGCCTAGGGATATGGATCCAGAAGCGCAGCAGGTCGTCGTCTACCCGCTGGAGAACGGCACACGGCGGGTGACGATCGGCGGGACGCCGGTCGGCCGCGCGTACTCGCTCCCGGACATCGTGGAGTTCCTGCGCCGGGCCGGTCTGGACGACGTGGAGGTCGAGGACCATCCGCTCATCGACTGGCGTGGTGGCGGGCCCGAGGTGCAGGCCCGGCCCGAGTGACCGCTGGGGCGCTCTGCCCGGTTTCCGTCCCCGGCCCGGTGAAGACCGCTGCTAGAAGGGCAGTTTGGCCAGCGCCTCGGATCCCCGGTAGCCCTCGGGCACGCCCTCGGCGAAGATGACGTCCATCTCGATGTTGTCGGTCCTGAACGGGAGGATCGCCTGATAGGCCTCCGAGTCGTACCAGGCGCGGGCCTTGGCCCGGTCGGGGAACTCGATGATGATCAGGCCGCCGGTCCAGCTGCCCTCCAGGACCTCCCGCTCGCCGTCGTGCACGAGGAACCGGCCGCCGAAGGGGTCCATGGTGTCGGAGACGTGGCGCAGGTACTCCGCGATCTCCGGACTCGGGTTGACGATCTTGCGGACATAGGCGACGGCGTAGGTGGACATCGATCCTCCAGGGATGCGGTTGCTCCGGCTGTCACAGGTGCCGCTTCCGGCCCCTGCTGCTGAGCCCGACACTACGATCGGCCGCGCCCTGCGGAATCCGTCATCCTTAGGTACTTCCCGACACCCGTCGGCCCGCGCGTCCCCGCCGCGGGGCGTGGCTCTACCCTGAGCTGGTGCGCCACTTGATCAAATCCCCCGCCGCCGAAACCCCTGCCGCCGAGACCTGCGCGGTGCCCCCGCAGCGGTCCGTCACAGCAGCCGGTCCTGTCCGTGGAGCGGCCCGTACGAGGCTGGAGGCCACGGCGCGCATCGTCACCGATGTCCTGCAGCCCCGCAACGTCCTGCTCGCCGGTCTGGTCGGCGTCGGGACGGCCGCGGGGGGCAACGTGAGCGGTGCGGCGTGGGGGCTGTTCGCGGCACTGTGCGCCGGGGTCATTCCGGCCGCTTACATCGAGTGGGAGCGCAAGCGCGGCACCTGGGGCGACCGGCATGTCGTGGACCGTACGCAGCGGGCACCGATCTTCGCCGTCATCCTCGGCTCCATCGGGGTCGGTTCCGCGGTGATGCTGCTGGCCCACGCGCCGGCCGACATCCTCATCGCGATGGTCTCGCTGTGGGCGGTGACCGTCGTCCTGCTGGCCGTGAACACGTTCTGGAAGATCAGCGTGGACTCGGCGGTGGCCTCCGGCGTCGTCGCGCTGCTGGCCGCCGTCGCCTCGCCCTGGTGGCTCCTCGGCTACGTCCTGGTCGCCGCCGTGTGCTGGTCGCGCGTCGCGCTGACCTACCATTCCGTCGCCCAGACCGTGGCCGGCGCGTCGGTCGGCGCGGCGAGCGCCGCGATGTTCGTACTGCTGTAGACGCAGCCGATCCGCCGGGCGCACCGACCGCCGCGGTGGCTAGACGACCTTCACATTCAGCGCGTGCGGGCCCTTGGGGCCGTCGCCGAGCTCGTACTCCACCGCTTTGTCGTCGGCGACGTTGCCCTCGATGTTCTTGCCGTGGACGAAGACGTCAGGGCCGCCGTCGGCCGGGGTGATGAAACCGAAGCCCTTCCCCGGGTTGAACCACTTGATCTTGCCGTTGAGCTTCGCCATCGATGTGCCTTCGCCTCGCCTGGATGATCCAGCCAAGTTACCCGCTCCGCCGGGGTCCCCCGCGACACGCGGGCGTCCGCCCGCCCGCCGGCCTGCCCGATTCGTCGTATCGCCCCACGCGGACCTGCGCCGTGGAAGGATTCCGGTCCATCGGCGCTCAGGGGGCGACATGGATGCCAGCAGCAGGAATGTGCACGTCGATTTCGACGGTGAGCAGGTGACGATCCAGCGGCCCGGCCTGCTCAGCAAGCGGGTGGAGCGGCTTCCGGTCGCCCGGATCGGAGCCGTCCGCTGGAAGGCCGCCGGCTGGACCGGCTACGGGAGCATCCGCTTCATCCTGCTGGGCGGAAACACGGGAGGCACCGGCAGCGGCCCTGCTCCGAGAACCGACTCTTCGGTGTCCTTCGGCAAGGAGCAGCAGGCGGACTTCGAGGTGCTGTGCAGGGCCGTCGAGGCCGCGATCGGCAAGCAGTCCCGGGCCCCCAGAACGCCCGCCGCGCCGCCGCCCGTCTCACTGGCGGACGAGTTGGAGCGGCTCGCGGGTCTGATGAAGCGCGGCCTGCTGACCCGGCCGGAGTTCGAGCGGGCGAAACGCAAACTGCTCCGCTGACCTGGCCCGTCACGGCTCCCGGAAACGCCTCGCCCCGGTCCACGAGGACCGGCGCGAGGCGTTTCCGACCGAGCCGGGAGACCTAGGAAGCAGCGGGCACGGGAACGGCGTGCGGAGTGCACACGACGTCGTGACCGTCGAGCTTGCCCTTGATCAGGTAGTCGTCCACCCGGCTGTTGATGCACGGGTTGACCAGACCGGTGACGCCGTGCGAGCCGGCGCCGTTCTCCGTGATGAGCTCCGAGCCCTGCAGACGCCGGTGCATCTCGAGCGCCCCGGTGTACGGCGTGGCCGCGTCACGGGTGCTCTGCACGATGAGGACACCGGGCAGCCCGCGGTGCGACCGCACGTCGACCGGGGTCTGCTGCTTGACGCCCCAGGTGGCGCACGGCAGGTTCATCCAGGCGTTGGACCAGGTCAGGAAGGGGTAGTTCTTGTGGAGCTCCGTGTTGTCACGGTCCCACTTCTTCCAGCTGGTCGGCCACTTGGTGTCGGTGCACTCCACCGCGGTGTACACCGCGGTGCCGTTCTCCGACGAGATGTTGCCCGCGGTGTCGGACATGTCCGGTCCCGCGGCACCGACGAGCGCCTGGGTGTCACCCGCGCGGTACTTGCTCCACACGCCCGCGACACTGGCCCACGACGAGTCGTAGTACGCAGCGCCCTGGAAGAAGCCGAGCAGCTCGGCCGGGCCGACGACCCCGCCGATCGGGTTCGCCTTGGCGGCGGCGCGCAGGGCTTCCCATTGCGTCTGCACCTTCGCCGGGGTGTCACCGATGTGGTAGACGGAGTCGTACTTGGCGACCCACGCCTTCCAGTCGTCCCAGCGACCCTGGAAGGCCACGTCCTGGTCCAGGTTGTTCTGGTACCAGACCTGGTCGTCGTCCGGGTTGACCACACTGTCGATGATCATGCGGCGCACGTGGGTCGGGAAGAGCGTGGCGTACACACCACCGAGGTAGGTGCCGTAGGAGACGCCGATGTAGTTCAGCTTCTTCTCGTGCAGGGCGGCGCGCACCACGTCGATGTCGCGGGCCGTGTTGGCCGTCGTCATCTGCGAGAGCATCTGCGCGCCGGTGCGCTCCAGGCAGCCCTTGGCGTACGCGGCGGCGAGCTTGCGCTGCGCGAGCTTGTCCGCCTCACCGCTGGGCACCGGGTCGGCCTTGGGGGCCTTCACGTACTCCTGCGGGTCCTGGCAGGAGATCGGCGCCGAGTGGCCGACGCCGCGCGGGTCGAAGCCCACGAAGTCGTACGCCTTGGCGGTGTTCACCCACAGCGCCGACTTGTTGGTGATCCGGAGCGGGAACCGCATACCCGAACCGCCGGGGCCGCCGGGGTTGTAGAGCAGTGCGCCCTGGCGCTCGGCCGGGGTGCCGGTGCTGCCGGCCCGGTCGACCGCGATCTTGATGGTCTTGCCGAACGGCTTGGCGTAGTCCACCGGAACGGTGACGTAGCCGCATTGGACAGGGGCCGGGAAGCCCCAGTCGGCCGGACACGTGGCCCAGTCGATGCCCTTCTCGGCCGCACGGGCGGCCGCGATCTGCACGCCGATGGACTCGGCGAGTCCGCTCGGCCGGTGCTGGCCGGTGGGCCGCTTGTCTCCGGCGGTGGCCGCCGGAGCGGCGGCTATGGCGCCCGCTATGAGGGCGCCGGTGGAGACGAGCACAACAGTGCGTCTCAAGGAAATTCCTCCCCCTACTGACCCGCGACTTGTGGCCACGGTGATCACAGAGATTCGAAAGGATCCTTTCGGCTGTGAGGTGGCTGTGAACAGGTCACACCGGCGATTCTTTACCAACCCGTGACATGGTGTGCGACCTGGCGGCCTCGGCGAGCCCGCGGATGTAGGGATGCGGCACCGAGCCGTCCCCCGCGAGTTCCGGCTGGAAGAGCGTGGCCAGGAAGAAGGGGTGCCCCGGCAGTTCGGCGATCCTCGGCTGCCCGTCGGTGTCATGTCCGGTGAACCGCAGCCCGTGCTCCCGCAGTCGCGGCAGCAGGTCGGTCACCGGCCCGTAGTCGCAGTGGAAGCGCTCCTGCGTCCCGCGGCTGCCGAGCAGCCGTTCGGCGAGCGAGCCGGGCGTGGTGTGCACCGCTCCCTCATGGCCCACGAGGGAGCAGGCGAGCGGCGCGATGAGCAGATCACCGTCCCCGTCGGGGTTGTTCTCCGCGTGCCGGGCGTCGCCGAGGCCGCAGACGGTGCGGGCGAACTCCAGCAGCGCGTGCTGGAAGCCACCGCAGGTCCCGAGGAACGGGATGCCGTTCTCCCTGGCCGTGCGGACGGCCGCCAGCGCGCCCGCCTCACTGCGGTACGGGCTGCCGGGCAGCAGCCAGATGGCGTCGAAGCCGGCCACGGCGCCAGGCCGGGCGGCCTCCTCCGTCGGGATCCAGTACGCGTCGGCCGGCAGCCCATGACGCTCGCGCAGCGCGTCCAGCAGGACAGGGACCCGTTGGTGGGAGCGGACGGACGGAGAGCGGTCGCCGACCAGGGCGATCCGCGGGGCGGGGTACGGGGCGGGGTGCGCGGCAGGAACGGCGGCAGTGGCGGCGATATCCGCAGGTTCGGTGGTCATGGAGTTCATCCTGCGACCGGCCGGGCATCACGTCCAACGATGATGAGTGGTCCCCCCATCAGTGATACTGATGCTCATGGATCCGCATCTGCTGCGCACCTTCACGACCGTCGTCCGGCTCGCGTCGTTCTCCGCCGCCGCACGGGAACTGGGCTACACCCAGTCCGCCGTCTCGCAGCACATCGCCGCCCTGGAGTCCGATCTCGGGGTGGAACTGCTGGGCCGCCGGCCGGTGGCGCCCACCGAGGCGGGCACCCGGCTGCTGGAGCACGCGGGTCCGCTGCTGCTGCGGATGGCGGCGGCCCGCGCCGAGGTGGTGCGGGCGGCGCACTTCCCCGCGGCGCGGCTGGTGCTCGGCGCGTCCCCGCTGGCGTTCGGCGACCGTACGGCACTCGCTCTCGCCCGGCTCCGGGCCGCGGCGCCGCGCACCGACGTGACCGTACGGCTGCTGGAGCGGGCCGGAGTCGTCGCCGGGGTGGCCTGCGGTGACATCGATCTCGGCCTGGTGGACGGCGCGGCGGCGCCCAGCGATCCGCTGCGGCTGCCCGACGCCGGTCCGCTGCACACGGCCGGCGTCGGCGAGGAGCCGCTGGCCGTCCTTCTGCCGGACGGTCATCCGCTGGCCGCACGGGACGGCCTGCGGCTGACCGACCTGATCGACGCGCTGTGGCTGGACGCCCCGGACGCCGCGATCCCGCTGGGTGAACTGCGCGCGGCGTGCGGCAACGGCTTCCGCCCCGGGCCGCGTTACAACGGCACGGACGTGCGGGCCGTGCTCGCCCTGGTGCGGGCCGGGCACGGACTGGCGCTGCTGCCGGCGTCGGTCGCCGGGGCCGGCGGCGTGCCGTTGTCCGCTCCGCGGCTGGTGCACCGCACGGAGTCGCTGCACCGGGGTGACCCGGGCCCGGCGGCGCTGCACCTGACGGAACTGCTCAGCGCGTCGGAGTGAGTGCGACCTGGCAGGGGCGCCCATGCGGGAGGGTCAACTCGCGGGCGCGGTCAGCTCCACCCGTAGCGCTCCGTCAGCCGTCCCACCACGCGGTCGAAGCGCGGACGGTCCAGCGCGCAGGCCTCCCGGCGCATCCCGT
Organism: Streptomyces sp. So13.3; assembly: GCF_005860785.2. NCBI lineage: Bacteria > Bacillati > Actinomycetota > Actinomycetes > Kitasatosporales > Streptomycetaceae > Streptomyces > Streptomyces sp. So13.3. The sequence continues at coordinate 1,306,679 of NZ_CP048835.1, forward strand.
CGGGGTGCACGCGCAGCACGCGGTCGAGGTCGACCCAGGACTCGCGGCCGGCCGCGTCCCAGGAACCGGTGCCGATCGGCACCCATTCGCGGTCCTCGTCATGGCGCTTGCTGGACAGCTGGACCGCCAGCAGCGTGCCGGCCGACTCGCGGGCCACCACCAGCACCGGCCGGTCCTTGCCGCGGCCGTCGTTCTCCTCGAACGGCACCCATGTCCAGACGATTTCGCCGGGATCCGGGTCGCCGTCGCGGTCGGGCGCGTACGTCGTGCGTACCGGTCCGACCTCGTGGGGCTGTGCCTCGCGCGTCGCGGTCGGGCCTTCGCGGCCGGGGGACGGGGCCGGTACCGCTGCGTCGTTGATCGAAGTGCTCATCCGGCCACGCTAACGCGTCCTGCCGCGGCCGTCTTCGGGTGATGGGCACCGGAACCGTCACCGTTCGGCATCACCGTGCGTATCGCCGTGTCGAGCAGCCGGCGCAGGCACAACGCGTCGGGTGCCACGGCCGTGACCAGGACGGCGGGGCCGGCGAGCGGGGTGCTGACGGCCTGGCCGCTGTCCGGGTCCGCCGCGAGGATTGCGGCTGTCGGCGGCTCATCGCCGAAGTCGGGTGACACGACGAGCAGTTGGCCGACGGCACGGTACCGGTACAGGACCGCAGGACCGTCCCAGCCCGGGATGCCGGGACCGAACGACAGCTCCTGGTCCAGCAGGGGCTCCCCGGCGCGGTGGACGGTCAGCCGGGTGGTGAGCCGCCCCGGCCGCTCCCCCGCGCGGCCGAGGACCTGCTCGTCGCGGTAGACGAGCCGGGCGTCCGCCGCGAGCTCGACACGAGTGGTCATCCGCAGGTCGCTGCCCGCGGCCGCGATGACCTGCTCGGGCAACCAGCGCAGGACCGCGTCCTCGCCGACGTCCAACCGCACGTCGTACGTGGCGGGTTCACCGGACGTGCCCGGCAGCGAGATGGTCGCGGCCGCGCTGGTCACCGTCAGCTCGGCGCCCGCGCCCACCTCGGCGGACAGCTCCAGCCGGTCGCCACCCAGCGGGGCGCTCATCGCGCCGATGACCGTGACCTGGGCGCCGCGGCCGGTGGCCCGGGTGCGGCGCAGCGCGAACGGACCGTCGCCGGCGAGCACCGGCAGGGCGGTTCCGCCGCGCCCGTCGGCCACGGCGGTGATGCGGGCGGCGGCGCGGACTCCACCGGCGCGCAACCCGCCCGCGACAGCGGCGGTCATGCCCGGTCCGCGGTCCAGGCGGCGAGCCGCTCGCGGATCCAGTCGGCGACCGGGGCGATACCGCCCTCGGCGGTCAGCGCGGTGAAGACGACCGGGAGGTCGCCGCGCTGGGCCGCGGCGTCGCGCGCCATGACGCCGAGGTCGGCGCCCACCAGCGGGGCGAGGTCGGTCTTGTTGATGACCAGCAGGTCCGAGGTGGTCACGCCGGGCCCGCCCTTGCGCGGGATCTTGTCGCCGCCCGCGACGTCGATGACGAAGATCTGCGCGTCCACCAGTCCCTTGGAGAACGTGGCCGTGAGGTTGTCGCCGCCCGACTCGACCAGGACGAGGTCCAGCGGCCCGACCGCGTCCTCCAGGTCCTCGACGGCTTCGAGGTTGGCGGAGATGTCGTCACGGATCGCGGTGTGCGGGCAGGCGCCGGTCTCCACGGCGCTGATGCGCTCGGGGGGCAGGACCGCGTTGCGCAGCAGGAACTCCGCGTCCTCGCGGGTGTAGATGTCGTTGGTGACGACCGCGATGGACAGCTCGTCGCGCAACCGGCGGCAGAGCGCGGCGACGGTGGCGGTCTTGCCGGAGCCGACCGGTCCGCCGAGGCCGACCCGCAGGGCCCGGCGGGTGCCGTCGGGGCGCCGGGCGGGGGTGCCGTAGGTGTAGCGCTCGGGATAGGTGTCCGGGTGGTCGAGGTGCATGGTCGGCTCCGGGGTCGGTCGGACGGCGGTGGACGGTCGGGAGGTTCGCGGTCGTCCCGGGGTCAGGAGGCGAAGAGGCGGACGGGCCAGGCGGCGTGCTGCTCGGCGTGGATGTCGAGCAGCGGGGCGGACGCGGCGGGCAGCGCTTGGAGACCCTCCGTCGCGGCGCGGACGGCGGCCAGGGCGGCACGTTCGGCCACGGCGTCGAGTTCGGGAGCGAGGCGGGCCAGGACGGCGCCGACGGAGAAGGGGTCGAGACCGAGCAGCCGGACGGCGGCGGTGGTCGGGCCGGTGACGGATTCGTAGGCCGCCACGTGCGCCGCGTCCAGTGGGGTCAGGCCCGCGGCGCGGGCGGTGACGCCGAGCACGATCGGCTGATGGGCGCCGCGCGGCCGGGCGGCGGCGAGCCGGTCGAGTTCCGCGGCGGGCCAGGCGGCCCGCGCGGCGCGCATCAGTTGCCGGCCGAGTTTGCGGGCGGTGGCGCGCAGTACGGGTGACGGGGTGCGGGCGTCGGCCGCGGCGTCGAGCAGCAGCGGATCGAGGCCGGTGGTGGCCGCCGCGGCGAGCGCGGCGGCCACCAGCCCCGAGGTGTGCAGCCGGCCCCGGCAGAAGGCGGCGAGACTGGCCGGGTCATGGATGAGACCCGCCGTGACGGCTGCCTCGCCGCCTCCGGAGTGGGCGTGGCCGCCGGCCGGGAACCGTCCGTCGGCCAGCATCAGCAGCGCGGCCCTGGCGGCGGGGGCCGGTGCCGTCGCGGTCACCGTGGCACTCGGCGTCATCAGAAGAGGAAGTAACGCTGGGCCATGGGCAGTTCGGCAGCGGGTGCCGGTTCGACGACCTCGCCGTCGATGCGCACGGTGAAGGTGTCGGGGTCGACCTCGACCCGCGGCAGGGCGTCGTTCTCCCGCATGTCGGCCTTGGTCAGCGCCCGGGTGCTGCGGATCGGCAGGAACCGCTTGCCCAGGCCGAGCCGGTCCGGGAGGCCGTCGTCGAGCGCGGTCTGCGTGGTGAAGTTGAAGGAGTTGGCGGCCGGTGCCCGTCCGACGGCGCCGAACATCGGCCGCGGCAGCACTGGTTGGGGGGTGGGAATGGAGGCGTTGGCGTCGCCCATCTGCGCGTAGGCGATCTGGCCGCCCTTGATGACGAGCAGCGGCTTGACGCCGAAGAACGCCGGTTCCCACAGGACGAGGTCGGCGAGCTTCCCGGTCTCGACGGAGCCGATCTCCTGGTCCAGGCCCTGCGCCACCGCCGGGTTGATGGTGTATTTGGCGACATAGCGACGAGCCCGGTGGTTGTCGGCGCGCCCGTCCCCGGGCAGTGATCCGCGGCGCTTCTTCATCACGTGCGCGGTCTGCCAGGTCCGCAGCACGACCTCGCCGACCCGTCCCATGGCCTGGGAGTCGGAGCTGATGATGCTGATCGCGCCGAGGTCGTGCAGGAAGTCCTCGGCGGCGATGGTCGAGGGCCGGATGCGCGATTCGGCGAAGGCGAGGTCCTCGGGGACGGCCGGGTTGAGGTGATGGCAGACCATCAGCATGTCGAGGTGCTCCTCGACGGTGTTGACGGTGTGCGGCCGGGTGGGATTGGTCGAGGACGGCAGGACGTTGGGCCGGGAGACGACGGTGATGATGTCGGGTGCGTGCCCGCCGCCCGCGCCTTCCGTGTGGTAAGCGTGGATGCCGCGGCCCGCGATGGCGGCGAGGGTGTCCTCGACGAAGCCGGCCTCGTTCAGGGTGTCGGTGTGGATGGCGAGCTGGGCTCCGGTGGCGTCGCACACCGTCAGACAGGCGTCGATCGCGGCCGGGGTCGCCCCCCAGTCCTCATGGATCTTGAATCCCACCGCTCCGCCGCGCAGTTGGCTGTACATCGCCTCGGACGACACGGTGTTGCCCTTGCCGAGCAGTCCGATGTTGACCGGATACGCCTCCAGCGCCGCGAACATCCGGGCCAGGTGCCAGGGTCCGGGGGTGATGGTGGTCGCCCTGGTGCCCTCGGCGGGGCCGGTGCCGCCGCCGACGATGGTCGTCACCCCGGCGGACAACGCCTGGTCGACGACGGTCGGCGAGATGAAGTGGACATGCGCGTCGACCGCTCCGGCGGTGAGGATCCTGCCGTTGCCCGCGATGATCTCGGTCTCGGGTCCGATGACCAGGTCCGGATGCACACCGTCCATCGTCTCGGGGTTCCCGGCCTTGCCGATCGCGGCGATACGGCCGTCCCGGATCCCGATGTCCGCCTTGACGACGCCCCAGTGGTCCAGGACGACCGCGCCGGTGATGACGGTGTCGGGGGTGCCTTCCGCGCGGGTCGCCCGGGACTGGCCCATGGACTCGCGGATCACCTTCCCGCCGCCGAAGACCGCCTCGTCGCCGGAGCCGGCCGGGCCGCCGGACAGATCGCGTTCGACCTCGATCAGCAGGTCGGTGTCGGCGAGCCGGATCCGGTCGCCCGCCGTCGGGCCGAACAGGTCGGCGTATACGGCTCGGGTGAGTTCAGCCATCGAGGGCTCCCGCGGTCTCGCCGCGCAGCCCGGCGACGATGCGCGCACCGCCGATGGGCACCAGCTCCACCGCGACCGGGATACCGGGCTCGAAGCGCACGGCGGTGCCGGCGGCGATGGACAGCCGCAGGCCGTGCGCGGCCGCGCGGTCGAAGTCCAGACCGGGGTTGGTCTCGGCGAAGTGGTAGTGGGAGCCGACCTGGACCGGACGGTCGGCGGTGTTGAGCACCGTCAGCCGGGTGACGGGCTTTCCCTCGTTGAGCGGTACGGGCTCGTCGGCGTGGAGGATCTCTCCGGGAATCATCGGTGGGCCTCCTCGTCAGACGATCGGGTCGTGCACGGTGACCAGCTTGGTCCCGTCGGGGAAGGTGGCCTCGACCTGCACGTCCGGGATCATCTCGGGGATGCCGTCCATGACGTCGGTCCGGCTCAGCACCGTGCGGCCCGAGGCCATCAACTCGGCGACGCTGCGGCCGTCGCGGGCACCTTCGAGGATGTGCGCGGTGATCAGCGCGATGGACTCGGGGTGGTTGAGCCGCAGACCGCGCGCGCGGCGCCGGTCCGCCACATCGGCGGCGACGTGAATGAGCAGGCGCTCCTGCTCATGGGGGGTCAGTTGCACGGCCACACCTCACAGTCGATCGGGTGCGGAACGGTAGTTCGGCGGCGTTTCACCCGCGTTAACTCACGTTACGCGCAGTGCCCAGGTCGGAGCCGGCACCATGGTTCGGGCGGCCTGCCGTGTCGTGGGTCCCTGGAGCGTCTTTGCGGTTCCTTTGCAACGCCTTTGCCTGGCTTCGTCCGTTCACCGGAACTTCCTGTCCGGTTATCGCCCTTGACGCCTCATCCGGGACCGCCGGATCATCATGTCCGCATCAAAGAGACTTCTGGCCAGAAGACGCTCCTGCGCGCCGTGGTCGACGCCGCGGCGTGCCTCGTTCGTTCCGCGCCCCCACCACGGAAAACGGAGCACCACGTGTCCACAAGACTGACGCTGCGCCATGCCCTGACCGCCATCGGCGCGGTCACCGCGCTCTCGGCGGCCCTCATCGGCGCATCGCCCGCGGCCACTGCCGCGGCCCCGGCCTCCCCCGCGCCGACCGTCGCCGCACCGGACATCCCGGTCGCGAACGTCAAGGCGCACCTGACCCAACTGCAGTCCATCGCCACCGCGAACAGCGGCAACCGCGCCCACGGACGGCCCGGCTACAAGGCCTCACTCGACTACGTCAAGGGCAAGCTGGACGCGGCCGGCTACACCACGACGATCCAGCAGTTCACCAGCAGCGGCGCCACCGGCTGGAACCTCATAGCCGACTGGCCGGGCGGCGACGCCAACCATGTGGTGATGAGCGGTGCGCACCTGGACTCCGTCACCGCGGGACCCGGTATCAACGACGACGGGTCGGGCACCGCGGGCACCCTGGAGGTCGCCCTCGCCGTCTCGCGCGCCGGCCTGCAGCCCACCAAGCACCTGCGGTTCGGCTGGTTCGGCGCCGAGGAGCTGGGGATGATCGGCTCCAAGTACTACGTCAACAACCTGCCGGCCGCCGAGCGGTCGAAGATCGACGCCTATCTCAACTTCGACATGATCGGCTCGCCCAACCCCGGGTACTTCGTCTACGACGACAACGGGCCGCTCGAGACGGTCTTCAAGGACTTCTTCGCCACCAGGGGCATCCCGACCGAGATCGAGACCGAGGGTGACGGCCGTTCCGACCACGCCCCGTTCAAGAGCGCGGGTGTGCCGGTCGGCGGGCTGTTCAGCGGCGCGGACTACACCAAGACCGCGGCACAGGCACAGAAGTGGGGCGGCACCTCGGGCCAGGCGTTCGACGCCTGCTACCACCGCTCGTGCGACACCTCCGCCAACCTCAACGACAGCGCGCTGGACAACAACAGCGACGCCATCGCCTACGCGGTCTGGAACCTGAGCACCGGGACCACGACACCGCCGACCGGCACGGTCTTCGAAAACACCACGGACGTCGCCATCCCGGACGCGGGCGCGGCCGTCACCTCGTCGGTCACCGTCAGCGGTATCGCGGGCAACGCGCCCAGTGCCCTGCAGGTAGGCGTCGACATCGTCCACACCTACCGCGGCGACCTCGTCATCGACCTGGTCGCCCCCGACGGCAGCACCTACCGCCTGAAGAACTCCAGCGGCTCGGACTCCGCCGACAACGTCGTGACCACGTACACCGCCAACGCCTCCAGCGAGGTCGCCAACGGCGTCTGGAAGCTCAAGGTCCAGGACGTCGCCCGCGTCGACACCGGCTACATCAACAGCTGGAAGCTGACCTTCTGACGCACTGAGCGCGCGCTGCACGGGCGCGCGAGCGCACACCGCACCACCTGTACGACGACCGCTCCGACCGTCTCATTCGCGGCCCGGACGCCGATCTCCGGCGTCCGGGCCGCGGTGTTCCGCGGCGATGCCGAAGCGGCGGCGTTCGCCCGTGGCGGACGCCCGGGAGCCGAACGAGGAGACCGTGCTGATCACCGGCTCCTCGGTCGCCGCATCAAGATCGCGCAGTCGCTGCAGGTCAGCGGCGGAGACCAGAGCAACGAGCGGCTTGCCGTGGCGCGTCAGCACCACCTGCTCACCGCCGTAGACAACGCGGTTGATCAGTTCCGCGAGCTCCGCACGCGCTTGTGTCACCGGTACTTCATGGGCCATGCTCCCCATCATATCGAGATGTACGTCCTGTACATTTTTTACATGGAGGTGCCGCCATGATCCGACCCACCGCCCGCTACGTCCTGCCCGAGTTCACCGAACGCACCAGCTCCGGGACCCGCACCATGGACCCGTACTCCAAGCTGCTGCAGGAACGCGTCGTCATCCTCGGGACCCAGATCGACGACACCTCCGCCAACGACGTCATGGCGCAGTTCATCCATCTGGAGAGCTCGGCACCCGGGCAGGACATCTCGCTGTACATCAACTCCCCCGGCGGCTCGTTCACCGCCATGACCGCGATCTACGACACGATGCAGTTCGTCACCTGCGACGTGTCCACGGTCTGCATCGGCCAGGCGGCCTCGGCCGCCGCCGTGCTGCTCGCCGCCGGCGCCCCCGGCAAGCGCATGATCACTCCGGGCGCACGGGTCCTCATCCACCAGCCGTCGTTCGGGCAGGCAGTGCAGGGCACCATCGCGGACCTGGAGATCCAGGCCCGGGAACTGCTGCGCACCCGGGAGAAGTTGGAGGAGCTGCTGGTGCGCCACACCGGACAGGAGCCCGAGCGGGTCAGCGCCGACATCGAGCGCGACATGATCCTCGACGCCACGCAGGCGCTGGCCTACGGCATCGTCGACCGCGTCACCCTCAGCCGGAAGACCAACGGCACCGCACACGGCATCCGGTGACACCGGTGGTGCCGGAACTGCCGCCGCTGCCGGCCCTGACGCGCTCCGAGGGCGAACTCGTCGACCGCTATCTGGAGATCGTGGACCTGCTGGGACGGATCAACCCGTCCCGCTCCCGCGACACCTACGGCGCGCTGCGCGCCGCCCAGGCCTTGGTCGGCAGGGCGACGGCGCTGCGCGAGGCGCTGGCGGTGATGCACGACCGCGGCGAGACCGAGGTGCACACCGGCACGCTGGGCAGGGCGCTGCGCGTCCTGGACGGTGAGCGGCGGACGTCCCTGGTGGTCGTCCCGCCTCCGCCGGGCCACTGAACGGCCCATCGGGGGCGACATCCGGCCGCACGTTCGGAGTAGTCACCCTTGCGCGTGACGGGTGGATGTTGCAGCACCGACTTGCGACGTCCGCCCGTCACGGTCGGTGCTTCCGCCCCAGGTCAACCGGCGTGCGCCAGGGCGGAAACGGCAGCGGTCGGCGTTCCGTCCACCCAAATAGGTGATTGGTGACGAGAATCACATAAAGCCGTTTGTGTACCGATCCGAGCGCATTCGTGAGTCATGCTCCCTTCGACGACAAGACCCCGCCGCCGTGGTGGGGCGGTCCGAGCGGACGCCCAATCCTGCCGCCGCCCGGATGCCCGGTCGACACTGCAACGGCAGGAACGGAGGACCCAGGCACGACGGGGCCGGCCCAGCGGTATCCAGGCCGTCCCCTTGGGGTGAAGCCGCGTCAGCGGCCGGGATTCTTCGCCTGCCCGAACCCGACAGGTCATCCTTCGCAAGCGGACGACGAAGGGTTTCGCATGGCCACGTTCGGCATGTCCACACGTCTGTCCCGTTTGGGGGCCGCCTCGGTCCTCACCGCCGCCGCTGTCGCGGTCCCCGCCCTGTTGCCGGCCACCGCCACCCACGCCGACGCGGCCACCGCCTCCGCCAAGGCCCTGAGCGTCGCGGCGTCGAAGAAGGGCTCTCCGTACCAGTACGGCGCCGCGGGGCCGAACCGTTTCGACTGCTCCGGACTCACTCTGTACTCGTTCAACAAAGCCGGCAAGAAGCTGCCCCGCACCACCGGCGCCCAGTACAACAGCACCAAGCACATCGCGGCTTCAAGCCGCCAGGCCGGCGACCTGGTGTTCTTCCACACCGGCAGCAGCGTCTACCACGTGGGCATCTACGCCGGCAGCGGCAAGATCTGGCACGCCCCCAAGACGGGCACCCGGGTCCGGCTGGAGAAGATCTGGACCGGCAGTGTCTGGTACGGGCGGGTCCGCTGACGCACCGCGGGGCCCGGCCGTCCGGGCCCCGCTCGGCCGTTGGGCGACGCGGGCGGAGCGGCGGAGCGGGCGGATAATCCCGGCAAGGACGCCTGCCGGACGGATATGTTGACCCCGCTCGGGACCAACCCTCCGGCCGGGAGCCGTATATGACCTATCTCAACCCCGTCCACCACATCACCTTCGACGCCGCCGATCCGTACCGTCTCGCCGTGTTCTGGTCCGAGTTGACCGGCTACGTACTGGAGGACTCCGACCCGGGTGACTCCGAGGTGCTCATCGATCCGGGCCAACCGGGTGTCCCCGGAATGCTGTTCATCCGGGTGCCCGAAGGCAAGTCGGCCAAGAACCGGGTGCACCTGGACATCCAGCCGCCCACCGGTACCCGCGACGAGACGGTCGCGCGGCTGACCGGGCTGGGCGCGACAGTGGTCAGTGACCAGCGGAGGCCGGACGGAACGGGATGGGTGTACATGGCCGACCCGGAGGGCAACGAGTTCTGCGTCGAGCGCAGCGCCCCCGAACGCGCCCGGGCGGCGGCCGGGACGACCCAGGCGGCTGAAGCACCTCAGGCATGAGCCTGCCGCGGATCCTGGCCGATGTGGAGAAGGGCGTCCTGCCCGCCCCGGACGGCGGGGTGACCCTCGTGCCGCAGCCCTCGGAGCGCGACGCCGGAGTCTTCTCCTTCGCCGCGCACGCCGTCGTGTTCACCGATACCGACCACGACTGGATGCGCGGTCTGCTGACCCCCGGCGATCTCGCCGCGCCGCTCAGCCCGGCGTTCCTGGACGCCCTGGGCCGGCGCGTCGGCCGGCGGGTGGAGAACATCGACATGATGGTGCTCGCCCAGCCGCTGCCGGGGCCGCCGGATCTGCGACTGGAGCCGGCGACCGACCGCGCCCATCCGCGGATCGTCCGGGCGCTGCAGCGCCGTGACGACGTACGGGCCTGGACGACACCTGGCGGCACCGTGCTGATCGGCCGCGGCGTCGGCGGCCGCTGGGAAGCGGCCCTGGAGGTCGACCCCGGCGCGCGCGGAACGGGCCTGGGCCGCCGCCTCGCCCGCGCCGCCCGCCACCTGGTGCCCGGCGGCCGTCCGCTGTGGGCCCAGATCGCCCCGGGAAACGCCTCCAGCGTGCGCGCCTTCCTGGCCGCCGGATACGTCCCGGTGGGTGCGGAGGCGCTACTGGTCGCGGACCACGGCTGACGTTCCCGGGCCGGGCTCCCACACCTCGATCACGGCACACCGGTCGCGGCGCCCCGATCACGGCACACCGCTCGCGGCCACACCGGTCACTGCACCGGGACCGCCCAGGGGAGCATGATCCAGACGGTCTTGCCGCCGTCCGGCGTGGGGGTCACCGAGAGCCGGCCGCCGGACTCCGCGGTGAGATGGCGGATGATGACCATGCCGCGCCCGTTGTCCTGCTGGACGGCGGCCGGCAGCCGCTGCGGCCAGCGCGGATGGCTGTCGGTGACCCCGATCCGCAGGTGTTCGGACCGCTCCAGCTGGACGTCCACGGTGAAGGTGGGTGACTGGCCGAGGGTGTGCAGCACGGCGTTGGTGGCGAGTTCGGAGACGATCAGCCGGACAGCGTCGACTGCGGGCGCGTTCTCGGGCATCCCCCAGTCCGCCAGCAGCCCGCAGACGTACCGGCGGGCCGTGGTGACCGAGGCGGGGTCGCTCGGCAGGGTGACGGATGCTTCCTGGAGGTCTGCCATGGCGACGCTGTCCCTTTCCCGCCGTGCCCCGAGACTCCGTCGTGCGGTCTGCCCGCAGGGAGCCGCGGACGGCTACTTCGCGCCAGAGTGCCACCTATGGTGCCGCTATTGCGGCCGATCCACAGCGATATGCATATATCTGTCGCTCAAAGCGGTGAACCCTGCTACGCGAGAACGTATTCAGGCGCAGACTGTCGCACTGGTGACGGTCTGAAAAGTTCCTTCAGGAAGGGCGGCGCGCGATGCAACGGATCCCCGCGGTACGACGCCGAAAGCTCGGAGCGGAACTCCGGCGGCAACGCGATCTGGCCGGGATGACGAGCGGCGAGGCCGCCCGCAGGGCCGGCTGGCACCAGCCGAAGGTGAGCCGTATCGAGACCGGCCGCAGCAGCGCGCGGCCGGAGGACGTGGCCTGTCTGCTGGACATCTACGGGGTCCGCGACCGTGAACTGCGCGACCTGTTGGCGACCTTGGCCGGGAAGGGTACCCAGCGCGGCTGGTGGCACGACTTCCGCGACGTACTGCCCCCGGAGTACCGCGACTTCATCAGTCTGGAAACCGGCGCCGGCCGGGCGCGCACCATGGAGAACAGCGTGGTGCCCGGCCTGCTGCAGACCCCGGCGTACGCCCGCGCGCTCACCCGCTCGGTCCTCCCGCAGCTCGGGGCACGGGAGGTCGACGCCCTGGTCGAGGTGCGGACGGCCCGGCAGGCCGTGCTGGAGCAGGATTCCCCGCTGGAGCTGCACGCTCTGCTCGACGAGGCGGTGCTGCGGCGCAATGTCGGCGGAGCACAGGTCATGGGGGCGCAGTTGCGACACCTCGCGGAAGCCGCCAGGATGCCGCGGATACGGCTGCAGGTTCTGCCCTTCGCCGCGGGCGGCCACATAGGTGTTACGGGATCTTTCGTAATCTTCTCCTTCCCGCTCATTGCCGATCTGGACGTTGTTGTTATCGACCATTTGACGAGTAGTCTCTATGTGGATCGACAAGAGGATCTCAGGGCCTACAGCGCCGCGTTCGACCGATTGCGCTCCCACGCCCTGTCGTACGACGACTCATTGGCGTTCATTTCCGGGATCGGCTCCGGGAACGACTCCTGGATCGGCTCCGGGAACAGCAAAGGCGCGTAAGGAGGCACCATATGCCGGTACTGCCTCGGTACGTTTCCTCCAGCACAACTCCTTGTGCGACGCGGTGGCAACGCAGCAGCTACAGCACCGCGGCCAACAATTGCGTCGAAACGGCCCGGTTGTCCGCAGGACAGCTGGCCGTGCGCGACTCCAAGAACCCCGAGGGACCGGTGCTGCTGTTCGCGCCGGCCGCCTGGGACGACTTCGTACGGGCGCTACGCGCCGGTGAGTTCGCCGGACCGGGCTGAGTCGCGAGGCGCGGTGCGCACGATCACCCCGACCGCCTCGGCGATCTGCTGATCCGTCAGATCGCCGCGGGCGGTCAGCCGCAGCCGCGAGATGCCGTCGGGCACCGACGGCGGGCGGAAGCACCCCACCGCCAGGCCTGCGTTCCTGCAGTCCGCCGCCCACTGGAGCGCCTCCCCGGCCGACGGGGCACGCACCGCGACCACACAGGCGTCCGGCCGGGCCGACCGCAGCCCCGCCGCGGTCAGCCGGTCGTACAGCTGCAGGGCCACCGCACGGGCCCGCTCCGCGCGCTCCGGCTCACCGCGCAGCAGGCGCAGCGCGCCGAGCGCCGCGCCCGCCGCGGCGGGCGCGAGCCCGGTGTCGAAGATGAAGGTGCGGGCGGCGTTCACCAGGTGCTCGATCACCCGGGCCGGGCCGAGCACCACTCCGCCCTGGCTGCCGAGCGATTTCGACAGCGTGGCGGTGACGACCACGTCCGGCGCGCCGGCCAGGCCCGCCGCCCAGGCCGCGCCCCGGCCGCCCTCGCCCAGGACGCCCAGTCCGTGGGCGTCGTCCACGAGCAGTGCCGCGCCGTGCTCGCGGCAGGCGGCGGCCAGTCCGGTGAGCGGGGCCGCGTCGCCGTCGACGGAGAAGACCGAGTCGGAGACGACGACGGCGGGCCCGTCGTGCGCGTCCAGCGCCTTGCGCACCGCTTCCGTGTCGCGGTGCGCGACGACCTCGGTGTCGGCGCGCGACAGCCGGCAGCCGTCGATCAGCGAGGCGTGGTTGGAGGTGTCGGAGACGATGAGCGTGCCGGGCCCGGTCAGCGCGGTGACAGCGGCCAGGTTCGCGGCGTAGCCGGAGGCGAAGACCAGGGCGGCCTCGAACCCGCAGAATTCGGCGAGCTCCGCCTCCAGTTCGGTGTGCAGCTCGGTGGTGCCGGTGACCAGCCGGGAACCGGTGGAGCCCGCGCCCCACTGCAGGCAGGCGTCGGCCCCGGCCCGGGTGACCTGGGGGTGCCGGGCCAGTCCGAGGTAGTCGTTGCCCGCCAGGTCCAGCAGTGTCGACTCCGCCTGCCGCGGTCGCAGGGTGCGGACGAGGCCGGCCTCGCGGCGCCGCTCGGCGTGGGCGTCGATCCAGTCGAACGGGTCGCGGCTCATCGGGGTCCCTGGGGTCGGCGGGGCGGGCTCTGGCGGGTCCGCCGGGGGGTCCGGCGGTGCGGTGCGGAGGTGCGGGTGGGCCTGGCAGCAACGTACTGGTCGGGCCGCCCGGACAGGGTGTGGCGATACACACACCTATAGCCACCCCTGTTGTGCGGTCCATCATTGGCTCTCGGCCCCTCGGTGGGCCAGGATCGCCCCTATGGATCTGCTGAACACGCTGGTGGACAAGGGGCTGCGCCGAGAGCTGCCCACCCGGGATGAGGCGCTTGCCGTACTGGCGACCTCCGACGATGACCTGCTCGATGTGGTGACCGCGGCCGGCAAGGTGCGGCGCCAGTGGTTCGGGCGCCGTGTGAAGCTCAACTACCTGGTCAACCTCAAGTCCGGGCTGTGCCCGGAGGACTGCTCGTACTGCTCGCAGCGGCTCGGCTCCACGGCCGGGATCCTGAAGTACACCTGGCTCAAGCCGCACGAGGCGGCGGCCGCCGCGACGGCCGGTGTCGCGGGCGGGGCCAAGCGGGTGTGCCTGGTGGCCAGCGGGCGCGGTCCCACGGACCGCGATGTGGACCGGGTCTCCCGGACCATCGAGGCGATCAAGGAGGAGAACGAGGGCATCGAGGTGTGTGCGTGCCTGGGCCTGCTCTCCGCCGGTCAGGCGGACCGGCTGCGCGAGGCCGGCGCGGACGCGTACAACCACAACCTGAACACCTCCGAGGCGACGTACGGGGGCATCACCACCACGCACACCTACGCCGACCGGGTGGACACCGTGCAGCAGGCACAGGCGGCCGGGCTGTCCGCGTGCTCCGGTCTGATCGCGGGCATGGGCGAGTCCGACGCCGACCTCGTGGACGTGGTGTTCGCGCTGCGTGAGCTGGACCCGGACTCGGTGCCGGTCAACTTCCTGATCCCGTTCGAGGGCACCCCGCTGGCCGAGGAGTGGAACCTCACCCCGCAGCGCGCCCTGCGGATCCTGGCGATGGTGCGGTTCGTCTGCCCCGACGTGGAGGTCCGGCTCGCCGGCGGCCGCGAGGTGCACCTGCGCTCCCTGCAGCCGCTCGCGCTGCACCTGGTGAACTCGATCTTCCTGGGCGACTATCTGACCAGCGAGGGCCAGGCCGGCCAGGCCGACCTCGACATGATCGCCGACGCCGGCTTCGAGGTGGAGGGCGCGGGTACGGTCACGCTCCCCCAGCACCGCGCGGACGTGGCGCACGCCGGCGGCGGCTGCGGCTCGCACGAAGCGGGCGGCGGCTGCGGCTCGCAGAACGAGGACGCGGGCTGCGGTTCGCACGCCGACGGCGGCGGCTGCGGTCCCTGTGGCGGCGCGGCGCAGGGCGCACCCGAGCCGGTGGCGGAGCCCGCGGGCGCACCGGACCAGGAGCCGGTCCCGGCGGGTGCCGCCCGCACCGGACTGGTCGCCGTCCGCCGGCGCGGAGCGGGAACGGACCTGCCGCCCAATGCCTGAGCCTCTCATCACGCCGCCGGCTCCGGTGGCGCTGACCCCCGATGCGCTGCTGGCGCTGGACCGGGAGCACGTCTGGCATCCCTACGGGCCGATGCCCGGCCGTCAGGAGCCGCTGATCGTCGCATCGGCGTCCGGGGTCCGGCTGCGGCTGGCCGCCCCGGCGGAGGGCAGGACCGAGCTGATCGACGGCATGGCGTCCTGGTGGTCGGCGATCCACGGCTACAACCACCCGGTCCTCAACGAGGCCGCGCGCGGCCAGCTCGACCGGTTCAGCCATGTGATGTTCGGCGGGCTCACCCACGAGCCCGCCGTCCGCCTCGCGGCGCGACTGGTGGAGATCACCCCGGAGCCGCTGCGCCATGTCTTCCTCACCGACTCCGGCTCGGTGTCGGTCGAGGTCGCGGTCAAGATGTGCCTGCAGTACTGGCGTTCGCTGGGCCGGCCGGCCAAGCAGCGGCTGCTGACCTGGCGCGGCGGCTACCACGGGGACACCTGGCAGCCGATGTCGGTGTGCGACCCCGACGGCGGGATGCACGAACTGTGGTCGGGGGCGCTCCCCCGGCAGGTCTTCGCCGACGCGCCGCCGTCCGGTTTCGTCGCCGAGCCCGACCCGCGTTACGTGGCCCATCTGCGGGAGCTGATCGGCCGTCACGCCGATGAGCTGGCGGCGGTGATCGTCGAGCCGGTGGTACAGGGCGCCGGCGGGATGAAGTTCCACTCCCCCGCCTATCTGCGGGTGCTGCGCGAGGCGTGCGACGAGCACGACGTGCTGCTGGTCTTCGACGAGATCGCCACCGGCTTCGGCCGCACCGGCGCTCTCTTCGCGGCGGAGCACGCCGGGATCTCGCCCGACGTGATGTGTCTGGGCAAGGCGCTGACCGGCGGTTATCTGACGATGGCGGCGACGCTGTGCACCACCCGGGTCGCCGACGGCATCTCGCGCGGCGAGGTCCCGGTTCTCGCGCACGGCCCGACGTTCATGGGCAACCCGCTCGCGGCGGCCGTCGCGTGTGCCTCGATCGACCTGCTGCTGTCGCAGGACTGGGCGGGCGAGGTCAAACGCATCGAGGCCGGACTGCTCGACGGACTGGCGCCCGCCGCCGCGCTGCCGGGCGTACGGGACGTCCGCGTGCTCGGGGCGATCGGGGTCGTCCAGCTCGACCATCAGATCGACATGGCCGCGGCCACCCGGGCCGCGGTGGGGGCGGGTGTGTGGCTGCGCCCGTTCCGTGATCTGGTGTACATCATGCCGCCCTACGTCACCGGGGACGAGGACGTGGCGCGGATCTGTGCGGCGGTCCTGGCGGCCGCGCGCGCGGGCTGACAACCGGGGGCGGACAGCGCGGGGCGGACGGCGCGGAGCGGTCGGCGCGCCGTCCGGCATCGACACGAGGAGGAAGCGGTCACATGGCGGTACTGGCGGTCACGGGGACGGGCACGGAGATCGGGAAGACGGTGGTGACCGCGGCGGTCGCCGCGGCCGCACTGGCGCAGGGGCTGAGCGTCGCCGTGCTCAAACCCGCCCAGACGGGCCTGGCGGAGGGTGAGCCGGGTGACGCGGCCGAGGTGGCGCGGCTGGCCGGCGGGGTCACCGCGGTCGAACTCGCCCGCTACCCGGAACCGTTGGCGCCCGCGACCGCGGCCCGGCGGGCAGGACTGCACCCGGTGCGTCCGACCGAGATCGCCGAGGCGGCCGCGAAGCTGTCCGCCGTGCACGACGTGGTGCTGATCGAGGGCGCGGGCGGACTGCTGGTGCGCTTCGACGACGGCGGCTCGACCCTGGCCGATGTGGCGAAGCTGCTCGGCGCCGCCGTACTCGTGGTGGTGCCCGCCGGTCTCGGCACGCTCAACACGGCCGCGCTGACGACGGAGGCGCTGGCCGCGCGGGACCTGCGGTGCGCCGGACTCATCGTCGGCAGCTGGCCGGCCGAACCGGACCTGGCGGCCCGCTGCAATCTGACCGACCTCCCGGAGTCGGCGGGGGTGCCGCTGCTCGGGGCGGTCCCGGCCGGTGCGAGCACCCTCACCCCGGAGGAGTTCCGAGCCGCCGCGCCGGGCTGGCTGGCCCCGCAGCTCGGCGGTGTCTGGGACGCCGAGGAGTTCACCCGGACCGAGGGACGCGGCTAGGGCGTGTTGCGAAGTCCCGTCCGGCTATCCGGCTATCCGCCCCAGCCGCGCAGCTCGTCCGCGATCCGGCCGACGCCGGCGGAGCCGTCCTTGACCAGCCGGGCCAGATCGCGGACCTGCTCCGGTGAGGTGGTGACCTTGAGTCCGCTGGCGACGAGGTAGGCGTACGCGACCGCCGAGGCGAACATCGCGTTGGACCGCTCCAGGGCGGGGACGTGCACGAGTATCTGCAGCAGTGCGGCGGCGCGGTCGTGCGGGTCGGGGTAGACGGGGGTGCCGAAGATCTCCGCCTGGTGCCGGCTCACCGCCGCGAGCAGCGCGCCCCAGTCGGTGACCTGTGGGTCGCCCGGGGTGTTGTGCTCGGCGACCATGAGCAGCCAGGCCAGGTCGATACGCAGGCTCAACGGCTGCCTTCGCGCTCCGTGCCGAACTCCTCCGCGAACACCGACTCGTAGCTCTTCATGAAGTCGGCCGCGGCCTCGACGAAGGTGCGTCCGCGTTCACCCGCGTCCTGCTGGACGAGCTCTTCGATGTACCGGTTCACGCTGATGCCCCGGCGCGAAGCCCGGTCCCGGGCCGTTTCGGCGGTGGACTCTTCCACCCGCACGTTCAACTGGGTCTTGGCCATACCTACAAGCTAGCGCCGATCCGCTAGTAGCGGCAAGTGGGCCACGGCGGATCCCGCCGGCCGGCGGCTACCTCAGCGGCTTGGTCCAGCGCCGCCACGGCTCCTCGGGGCCATAGCCGGCCGCCTTCCAAGCGTGGTGCGCCAGCTCGTTGCGCTGCAGGACCATCGCGTCCGCCCGCCGCCCGCCCAGCGCGACGAAGCGTTCCTCCGTCGCCGCCAGCAGCGCCGCGGCGATCCCCTGGCGCCGGGCGCCGGGGTGCACGGCCAGCCGGTAGATATGGCACCGCCAGCCGTCGAATCCGGAGATCACCGACCCCAGGAGCACACCGTCGCGTTCGGCCAGGAGCAGCGCCTCCGGGTCCCGGGCGATCAGCCGGGCCACGCCCTGCTCGTCGTCACTGATGCTGGCGCCCTCGGCCGCCACCTGCCAGAAGCCGAGTACGGCCGCGATGTCCGAGGGGGCCGCCGCGCGGATGTGAAGGTCGTTCATGCGGCGCAGTCAAACAGCCGGCTCGCCCCCGCGGCCAGTGGTTTCCGTCCCGTCAGCCCGGAAGCGGACGGGACGGAGACCACTCGCGGGTCATGCCACGCCCAGCCAGCTCTCGGCGCCGAAGGAGCCCTTGATGTCGGAGGCGATGGTCTCGTGGTTCACCAGGAACCCCAGCTCGAAGACGGTGGTCTTCTCCGGCCCGCGGACCCGCATGCGCACCGGGCTGTCGCCCGGGTGGGCGCGCAGGATCCGCTTGAGCTCGTTGATCGTCGGCTGGTTGAGCTTGTGGGCCCGCATGAACAGCTGGACGGGAGGCTTGCCGCCGTACTCGGCCGACGAGATGTCCAGCTCCATCAGTTCCTGACCGGCGATGTTGATCGTTCCGTCGCGGTCGTTGATCCGTCCGGTCACCGCGACCACGGTGTCCGGGATCAGGGCGTGCTGCACGAGCTGGTAAGAGGCGGGGAAGAAGCAGATCTCCATGTTCGCGTCACGGTCGGCGAGGTGCACGATCGCCCACGCGTTGCCCTGCTTCGTCATCCGCCGCTCGACGGTGGTGATCAGCCCCGCGAGTTTCACCACGCCCTGGGTCTGCCCGGAGGCGACCAGATCGGCGATGGAGGTGTCGCGGTTGCGGGCGAGGATGTGCTCGGCCCCGTCCAGCGGGTGCGCCGAGACGTACAGGCCCAGCATCTCGCGCTCGGTCGACAGCAGCTGCTTGCGCGGCCACTCGTCCTCGCCGATCTTGAAGTCCAGACCGAAGCCGCTGCCGCCGCCGTCGTCCCCGCTGTCGAGCGCGCCGAACAGGTCGTCCTGCCCGTACGCCTCGGCCTTCTTGACCGGGATGATCGCGTCGATGGCGTCCTCGTGGACCGCGGACAGTCCCTTGCGGGTGTGTCCGAGCGAGTCGAAGGCGCCGGCCTTGATCAGGGATTCCACGGCGCGCTTGTTGAGCGTGGTGATCTCGGCCTTGTCGAGGAAGTCGCTGAACGCCGTGTACTTGCCCTTGGACTTGCGGGAGGCGACCAGCGACTCGATGACGTTGGTGCCCACGTTGCGCACGGACTTCAGACCGAACCGGACGTCGTCGCCGACGGCGGTGAAGTCGGCGGTGGACTCGTTCACGTCCGGGGGCAGCACCCTGACGCCCATCTTGCGGGCGTCGGCCAGGTAGATGGCGGCCTTGTCCTTGTCGTCGTCCACCGAGGTGAGCAGCGCCGCCATGTACTCGGCGGGGTAGTTCGCCTTGAGGTAGGCGGTCCAGTACGAGACGAGTCCGTAGCCGGCGGTGTGCGACTTGTTGAAGGCGTAGCCGGAGAACGGGAGCATGACGTCCCACAGCGCCTTGATGGACTCCTCGCTGTAGCCGTTGGTCTGCATGCCGCCGTGGAACTTCTCCCACTCGGCCGCCAGCACCTCGGGCTTCTTCTTGCCCATCGCGCGGCGCAGCAGGTCGGCGCCGCCGAGGCTGTAGCCGGCCAGCTCCCGGGCGATGGCCATGATCTGCTCCTGGTACACGAGCAGATGGAACGTGGTGCCCAGGATCGGGTCGAGCGCTTCGCGCAGCTCGGGGTGGATCGGTTCGATCTCCTGGCGGCCGTTCTTGCGGTGCGCGTAGTTGGTGTGCGCGTTGGCGGCCATCGGGCCCGGCCGGTACAGGGCGAGGACGGCGGCGATGTCCTCGAACCGGGTGGGCTCCATCAGCTTCAGCAGGGCGCGCATGGCGCCGCCGTCGAGCTGGAAGACGCCCAGGGTGTCGCCGCGGGCCATCAGTTCGTAGGTGGTGGCGTCGTCCAGCGGGATGGTCTCGGTCTTGAGGTCCACCCCCCGGTTCTCCTTCACGATCTTCAGGGCGTGATGGATGATGCCCAGGTTCCGGAGACCCAGGAAGTCCATCTTGACCAGCCCCATGTTTTCGCAACTGGGGTAGTCGAAGCCCGTGATGATCACGCCGTCCTTGTCCCGGCGGTGCATCGGGATCAGGTCCAGCAGGGGTGTCTTCGAGAGGATCACCGCGGCCGCGTGCACACCGGTGCCGCGGACCAGGCCCTCGATGCCCTTCGCGGTGTCGATGACGCGCTTGACGTCCGGCTCGTTCTCGTACATCTGCCGGATCTCGCCCGCCTCGCCGTAGCGGGGGTGCGAGGGGTCGAACATGCCGGTGAGCGGGACGCCCTTGCCCATCACGTCGGCGGGCATCGCCTTGGTGATGCGGTCGCCCATCGCGAAGGGGTAGCCCAGGACCCGGGAGGAGTCCTTGACCGCGGCCTTGGCCTTGATGGTGCCGAACGTGTTGACCTGGGCGGTGTACTCCTCCCCGTACTTCTCGGTGACGTAGCGCACCATCCGGTCGCGCTGGCGGTCGTCGAAGTCGAGGTCGACGTCGGGCGGGTTGATGCGCTCGGGGTTCAGGAACCGCTCGAACAGCAGCCCGTGCTCCAGGGGGCACAGCTCGGTGATGCGGGTGGCGTACGCGACGATGGAACCGGTCGCGGAGCCACGGCCGGGGCCGACGGGCACGTCGTTGTCACGGGCGTACTTGCAGATGTCGGCGACGACGAGGAAGTAGCTGGAGAACCCCATCGGACCGATGATCTTCATCTCGGTCTCGAAGCGCTCCATGACGGCGTCCGGGATGGGGTCGCCGTACCGCATCGCCAGGCCGCGCATGCACTCCTTGCGCAGCCAGGACTCCTGGTCCTCGCCCTCGGGCACCACGAACTGCGGCATCTGGTTGACCTCGGCGAAGACCTCGTCGTAGTCCTGGATGCGCTCGGCGATCAGCAGCGTGTTGTCGCACGCCTCGGGCAGTTCGGAGAACAGCTCCCGCATCTCGGCCGCGGTCTTGATGTAGTAGCCGGTCCCGTTGAACCGGAAGCGGCCCGGGTCGTCCTTGTTCTTGCCGACGCCGACGCACAGCAGAGTGTCGTGCGAGTCGGCCTCGCTCTCGTGCACGTAGTGCGAGTCGTTGGTCGCCAGGAGCGGGATCTTCAGCTCCTTGGCGATCTTGAGGAGGTCCTCGCGGACGTTGCGCTCGAGGTCCAGGCCGTGGTCCATCAGCTCCAGGAAGTAGTTCTCCCGCCCGAACATGTCCTGGAAGTCGGAGGCCGCCTGGAGGGCCGCGTCGAACTGGCCGAGCCGGATCCGGGTCTGGATCTCGCCCGACGGGCAGCCCGTGGTCGCGATGATCCCCGAGGCGTGCTGGGAGATCAGTTCGCGGTCCATACGGGGCTTGCCGTAGAAGCCCTCGAAGCTCGCGAGCGAGGAGAGCCGGAAGAGGTTCCGCAGCCCCTGCGCGTGCTCGGCCCACATCGTCATGTGGGTGAAGCGGCCGCCGCCGCTGACGTCCTTGCTGCCCTCGCCGTCGTCCGAGACGGCCCGCTGCCCGCCTGGGCCCCAGAACTCCGGCTTCCGGTTGCGCCGCGAGGACGGCGCCACATAGGCCTCGATGCCGATGATCGGCTTGACCGGGCCCTTCTTCGCCACCTGGAAGAACTCGTACGCGCCGAACATGTTGCCGTGGTCCGACATCGCCACGGCCGGCATCCCCTCCTCCTCGATCTTCTTGAAGAGGATGGGCAGCTTCTGCGCGCCGTCGAGAAGCGAGAACTGGGTGTGATTGTGCAGGTGGACAAAGCTGTCGGACACCGGGCAGGCACCTCCGGGGCGGGTCGCGGGAAGCCTCCACCCTATCCCTCGGCACCCTCACCGGAAGCCTCCTCGCGGCCCTTCCCACATGATCGAAAACGGCGTGAAACAGTGACCTGGGGCGATCACGGAACGAGTTCGCGCAACACCGTGGGGTAGCCCGCGCGTGGCGTCGGGAGCGACCCGCCGGGCGCTCCGGAGGCCCCGCGCCACGCCGCGCCTTTGCCTTTCCTTTACTATGAGCGTGATCGAGTCCTCCGACGGAACGACCTCCAGGAAAGGTGTGAGCGTCCCTCCATGGACGAACCTCCCAGTAGCCGGCGCCGTGCGGACCGACCACCTCTGCCCGATCATGGGACGGAGGTGACCCGATGACCGAAGTGCTCCTCCTGGTGGTCGCTCTGCTGCTCACCCTCGCCTGCGGTGTCTTCGTCGCGGCCGAGTTCTCGCTCACGACGATCGAACGCGGTGAGCTGGAACGTGCGGAGCAGGCCGGTGAGCGCGGCGCCTCCGCCGCACTGCAGGCCGTCCGCACCCTGACGCTCCAGCTGTCCGGCGCGCAGTTGGGGATCACGGTCACCGGCCTGGTGATCGGCATGCTCTCCAAGGGCTCGATCACCGAATTGCTCACCGGCCCGATGCGGGCCGCCGGGCTGCCGGACTCCGCGGCCTCCTCCGCCGCGCTGGTGCTGGGCACCGCGCTGTCGACCGTGATGCTGATGGTCGTCGGCGAACTCGTCCCGAAGAACTGGGCGATCTCCCGGCCGCTGCCGGTGGCCAAGGCCGTCGCCGCCCCGCAGCGCGCCTTCACCGCCGCGTTCGGCCCGCTGATCCGGCATCTGAACAACACCGCCAACCGGATGCTGCGCCGGATGGGGCTGGAGCCCGCGGAGGAGCTGGCCTCCGCGCGCGGTCCGCAGGAGCTGGTGGCGCTGGCCCGGCACTCCGCCAAGGCCGGCACGCTCGAGGCCGACACCGCCGAGCTGTTCGTCCGCACCCTGAACCTGTCGGAACTCACCGCGGAGAACGTGATGACCCCGCGCGTCCAGGTCACCGCGCTCGACTCGCGGGCCACCGCCGAGGACGTCGCCGACGCGACCCGCGCCACCGGCCTGTCCCGCTTCCCCGTCTACCGCGGCACCCTCGACTCCGTCATCGGCACCGCCCACATCAAGGACGTACTGGCCGTTCCCGCCGGGCGCCGCCCGCGCTTCCCGGTCACCTCGCTGCTGCGCGAACCGCTGCTGGTGCCCGAATCGCTGACCGTCGACCGGCTGCTGGACCGGCTCGGCGGCAAGCAGTCCATGGCGGTCGTCATCGACGAGTACGGCGGCACGGCCGGTGTGGTCACCCTGGAGGACATCGTCGAGGAGGTCGTCGGCGAGGTCCGCGACGAGCACGACCCGCACGAGCTGTCCGACCTCACCTTCACCGGCGAGGACGCCGACGGCCGGCGGACCTACGACGCGGACGGCGCGACCCGCACCGACGACCAGCTGGAGGAGATCGGCCTGCACGCGCCCGAAGGCCCGTACGAGACCCTCGCCGGACTCGTCGCCCAGCGCCTCGGCCGGATCCCGGCCACCGGCGACACCGTCGAACTCGACGGCTGGCGGCTGGAGGTCACCGAGGCGGCCGGCCGGCGCGCCTCGCGCGTCCGGATCGTCGCACCGCCCGCCTCCGACAGCCCGTCGGCACCGAACGGGGAGAGCACCCGATGACCGTCCTGCAACTCCTCATCGGCGCCCTGACCCTCGTCGTCAACGCCTTCTTCGTCGGCGCCGAGTTCGCGATGATCTCCGTACGCCGCAGCCAGATCGAATCGCGCGCAGACGAAGGGGACCGGCGCGCCCGCAGCGTCATCTGGGGCCTGGAGCATCTGTCCCCGCTGCTCGCCGCCGCCCAGCTCGGCATCACGGTCTGCACCCTGGTGCTCGGCATCGTCGCGGAACCGGCCATCGCGCATCTGCTGGAACCGGTCTTCCACGCCGTCAACGTGCCCGACGCGCTCATCCACCCGATCGCCTTCGTGATCGCCCTGGCCGTCGCCACCTATCTCCACATGCTCATCGGCGAGATGGTCCCCAAGAACATCGCCCTGGCCGCACCCGCGCGCAGCGCGCTCGCACTCGGCCCGCCGCTGGTCACCTTCACCCGGGCGCTGCGGCCGGTGATCTTCACCATCAACGCCTTCGCGAACACCCTGCTGAGGCTGTTGCGGGTGGAGACCAAGGACGAGGTCGCGGCGGTCTTCTCCGACGCCCAGCTGTCCCGCATGGTGACCGACGCCGGTCTGGCGGGACTGCTGGACTCGCGGGCCACCGAACGGCTGCAGGACGCCCTGGAGCTGGGCCGCCGGCCCGTCGGCGAGGTCGCGCTGCCGACCGACCGCG
Organism: Streptomyces sp. So13.3; assembly: GCF_005860785.2. Classification (NCBI taxonomy): domain Bacteria; kingdom Bacillati; phylum Actinomycetota; class Actinomycetes; order Kitasatosporales; family Streptomycetaceae; genus Streptomyces; species Streptomyces sp. So13.3. The sequence continues at coordinate 1,330,740 of NZ_CP048835.1, forward strand.
TCGTCCGGGCCCCGCTCGGCATCACTCCCGAGGATCTGGAGCAGCTGTCCGCCCGCTCCGGCTTCTCGCGCTTCCCGGTGGCGGAGGGCGACGGCCGGGTGCTGGGCTATCTGCACGTCAAGGACGCCCTGTTCACCGAGCCGCGGGACCGGCCCTTCCCCCGTACGGCGCTGCGCCCGATCACCACGGTCAGCGCGGCCAGCCCCCTCGACGACGTCCTCACCGCCATGCGCGCCGGCCGGGCCCACCTCGCCTCGGTCGTCGACGAGCAGAGCCGCAGCATCGGCTTCGTCACCATGGCCGACGTCCTCAAGGAACTGGTCGGCCCGGCCGCGACCGGCAGGGACGCGGACCAGCCCGGTTCACCGGGTCCGGCCGGGGCCGCCCCCGCTTCCCGCTGACGGATGCCGCGCCGCCCGAAATGATTCCGGGCAAAAAATTACCCCGGACGTATTGACGTCCGGGGTAATTCCTTGCGTATATTAGGTGTTTCATGTCTTCGCGCGTCAAAACAGCGCGGAGAAGTCTTATGCGCACACCGTACCGCGTCAGGAGCTGAATTGTCAACCGAGGAATTGCAGAAAGAACAGCAATTCGTCTCACGGCTCTACGAGCGCCTCGACACGCTCCGGGAGCAGGCCGAGGCCGCACTCCAGGCATCCTTTACCCAGGTGGGCAAGGGTCTCCAGGCCCGCCTCGAACGCGATGTGATCGCCACCGAGCGGACCGACCGGCTCTCCGGGCTGAATTCCGTGGAGTCCGGGCTCTGCTTCGGGCGAATCGACTTCGCCGATGGCATACGCCATCACATCGGCCGTATCGGAATCCGGCAGGACGACGCCGACCGGACCCCGCTCGTCGTGGACTGGCGGGCCCCCGTCGCACGTCCTTTCTATCTCGCCACCGGGCATTCCCCGATGGGCCTGCGCCGTCGCCGGCACCTCACCACCGTCGGCCGCACCGTCACCGCACTGCACGACGAGGTCCTGGACCTCACCGACGCGGTGCGCACGGGACACGAGGACCCGCGCGGGGACGCCGTGCTCCTCGCCGCGCTCGGGGCCGCCCGCACGGGCCGGATGGCCGACATCGTGCAGACCATCCAGGCCGAGCAGGACGAGATCATCCGCGCCCCGCACCGGGGCGTGCTCGTCGTCGAGGGCGGGCCCGGCACCGGCAAGACCGCCGTCGCGCTGCACCGCGCGGCGTATCTGCTCTACGCGTACCGCGAGCAGCTGGCCCGCCGCGCGGTGCTGATCGTCGGGCCCAACCCGGCCTTCCTCGGCTATATCGGCGAGGTGCTGCCGTCACTCGGCGAGACCGGTGTGCTGCTGTCGACCGTGGGAGAGCTCTTCCCCGGCGTCGCCGCCACGGGGACGGACGGCCCCGGGGCCGCCGCCGTCAAAGGGCGGGCCGGCATGGCCGATGTCCTCGCGAAGGTGCTGCGCGACCGGCAGACCGTCCCCGACCCGGCCCTTCCCATCCAGCACGAGCGCGAGACGCTGCTGCTGGAGCGGGCCGTCGCCGAGGACGCCCGGCACTGCGCGCGCCAGACCCGGCTGCCGCACAACCTGGCCCGCGCCCACTTCGGCCGCTTCGTCCTCGACGCGCTCACCGCACAGCTCGCCGACCGGCTGGGCACGGACCCGTACGACGGGGAGAACTTCCTCGACCCGGCGGAGGTCGAGCAGCTGGGCCGCGAGCTCAACGACAACCCCGCGGTGCACGCCGCCATCGACGCGTACTGGCCCTACCTCACCCCGCAGCAGCTGGTCGGGGGCTTCCTCGCCGATCCGGTCCAGCTGCCGGACGCGGACGCCGAGTTGATCCGCCGCACCGGCGGCGGCTGGACCGTCGGCGACATCCCGCTGCTGGACGAGGCCGCCGAGCTGCTCGGCGAGGACGACCGGGCAGCACGGGCCGCGGCGGCGCGGGAGCGCGGCGAGCAGGTGGCCTACGCCCAGGGGGTACTGGAACTGTCCTACGGCTCGCGCTCCTTCGAGTTCGAGGACGGGGAGTCCGAGGTGCTGACCGCCCACGACCTCATCGACGCCGAGCGCTTCGCCGACCGGCACGAGGAGACCGACCGCCGCAGCGCCGCGGAACGCGCCGCCGCCGACCGTACCTGGGCCTTCGGCCACATCATCGTGGACGAGGCGCAGGAGCTGTCCGCCATGGCGTGGCGGCTGCTGATGCGCCGCTGCCCGACGCGTTCGCTGACCCTGGTCGGCGACCCCGCCCAGACCGGCGATCCGGCGGGCTGCGACTCCTGGCGGCAGATCCTGGACCCGTACGTCGGGGACCGCTGGAGCCATGTGCGGCTGGGCGTCAACTACCGCACGCCCGCCGAGATCATGGAGCTGGCGGCCGGGGTGGCGAGGGCCGCCGACCCGTCGTACGAGCCGCCGCGCTCGGTGCGTTCGACAGGAGTACGGCCCCGGGTGTGCGTCACGGACGACCTCGTCCGTACGGTCGCGGAGGCCGCCTCCCTGGAGACCCCGGACGACGGCCGGCTCGCGGTGATCGCGCCGCGGGCACTGCACGAGGCACTGGCCGGGAAGCTCCCGGGGGTGATGGCGGGCGAGGAGCCCGATCTGACGCAGTCGCTCGTGCTGCTCGAACCCCGGCAGGCCAAGGGGCTGGAGTTCGACTCGGTGATCGTCGTCGAGCCGGCGCTCATCGTCTCCGGTTCCGCGCGCGGAGCCAGCGATCTCTATGTCGCCCTGACCCGTGCCACCCGGTCACTGGCCGTGGTGCACACCGGCAGCCTTCCGGAGGGCCTGGAGGAGTGACCGCCCGGAAGCGGGGTCGGCCGGGACGTCAGGACGGCAGCCCGGCCAGCAGGGCGTCGGTGGCCGGGCGGAGCAGCCGCGCACCGTCCTCGGTGGCTTCCAGTCCGATGACCAGGGCGAGGCAGATGTCGGCGGCGTCGGCCGGGTCGGGCGGACCCGTGCCCGCTTCGGCGAACACCCCGATCAGCAGGGCGCGCAGGTCGGCGGTGAAGCCGTGGCAGATGTCGCCGAACAGCCGGGCTTTCTCGTCGAGCAGTTCGGCGGTGTGCGGGGAGTCCCCGGCGAGTTCCAGCACCAGGTCGAGTTTGGCCGCCAGGATGCCGCGGATCCGTTCCGGGGCCGGGGCGTCGGCGGCCGCCGCCCGCCGGGCCCGCTCGAGCGCCCGGATGTGCAGGCGCTCGGCGAGCCGGCGGAAGGCGTCGTCCTTGCCGCGGACGTACTGGTAGACCGCCGACCGGGACACCTCCATCGTGGAGGCGATGTCGTCCATGGTGGTGCGCCGTACGCCGTACCTGGTCAGGCAGGTGTAGGTGGCGTCGAGCACCTCGGTCAGCCGGTCGGTGGGCATCGTACGGTCAGCCCAGGGCCTTGAGGAGCTCGGCGGCGAGCGGCACGGACGAGGCCGGGTTCTGACCGGTGATCAGGTTGCGGTCGACGACCACGTACGGCGCCCACGCGTCGCTCTCCTGGAAGTCCGCGCCGATCTCGACGAGCCGGTCCTGGAGCAGCCACTTCGCCTTGTCGGCGAAGCCCGCCTGGGTCTCCTCGACGTTGGTGAAGCCGGTCAGCCGGTAGCCGGCGAACGGCGAGGTGCCGTCGGGGCGGGTGGCGGCGAGCAGCGCGGCAGGGGCGTGGCAGACCACACCGAGCGGCTTGCCGGAGTCCAGGGCGGCGGTCAGCAGCCGGCCCGAGTCGGCGTTGACGGCCAGGTCCTCCATCGGGCCGTGGCCGCCCGGGTAGAAGACCGCGTCGTAGTCGGCCAGTTCGACCTCCTCGAGCTTGACGGGCTTCTTCAGGGCGGTCATCGCGGCGAGCTCGGCGACGATCGCGTCGGCCGCCTCCTGGCCGCCGTTCACCTCCGGCGCGAGGCTTCCCCGGTCGACCGTGGGGACGACTCCGCCGGGGGTGGCGATCACGATCTCGTGGCCGGCACCGGTGAAGGCACGGTAGGGAGCCACGGCCTCCTCGGCCCAGAATCCGGTGGGGTGCTTGGTGCCGTCGGCCAGCGTCCAGTGGTCGGCGCCGGTCATCACGAACAGGATCTTTGCCATGTCACATCTCTCGGTGGGGGCGACGGTCCGACATTCCGTACGTGGAGTGTCAGATCGCTGTCGATCTCGAACGTAGGCCGCCGATCCATCGAAATCCAATAGAATCACCACCATGAGCCATAGGAATCCCGATGGATCGGAGCTACCAGGACCGGGGCCCGTACCCCCTCCCCTGGACCTCACCCTGCTGCGGACCTTCCTGGCCGTGCACCGTGCCGGCTCCTTCACCGCGGGAGCGAGGCTGCTCGGCCTGTCGCAGCCGACGGTGACCGCCCAGGTGCGGGCCCTGGAGGAGCGCCTGGGGCGCCAGCTCTTCGACCGGCTGCCGCGCGGCGTCGCGTCCACAGCGGTCGCCGACCAGCTGGCGGCGGATGTCTCGGCACCGCTGGACGCCCTCGCGGGGATCACCGGCCGGGACCACTCGGACCGGCGGATACCCGCAGAGCCGGTGCATCTGGCCGGGCCCGCCGAGCTGCTCTGCCTCCGGGCGCTCCCGGCGCTGGCTCCGCTGACCGGCGAGGGAGTGCGGCTGCGGATCACCACCGGCCTCACCGACGACCTGCTGGAAGGGCTCCGCGCCGGCCGCTACGACCTCGTCATCTCGACGGTCCGGCCGCGCGGCCGCAGCGTCACCGCCGTCCCGCTCATGGACGAGGAGTTCGTCCTCGTCGCGGCACCCTCCTGGGCGGAGCGGATCGGCTCCGGCGCCGTCGCGGCCGAGGGACCGGCCGCGCTGCGCGCCGCTCCGCTGATCACCTACGCGGAGGACCTGCCGATCGCCCGCCGCTACTGGCGCCATGTGTTCGGCACCCGGCTGTCCGCCCAGGCCGCCATCACCGTCCCGGATCTTCGCGGCGTTCTCGCCGCGGTCGTCGCGGGAGCCGGTGTCACCGTCCTGCCGCGCTACCTCTGCGCCGCCGAACTCGCCTCCGGTGCCCTCGTCGCACTCCTCGAACCCGAGGACCCGCCCATCAACACCGCCTACCTCGCCCAGCGCCCCGGGGCCGGCGAACTCCCGCATGTCGCGCTGGTCCGCGACCAGCTGCTGCGGGCGGGGCGTACCTGGTAGTCACCCAGCAAAGATTGGATGACTTCGCACGTCATGTGCGGGCGAACAGTGGGGAATTGCCGTGGAGCGGCGTGTATCCGGCAACTTCTCTTGACGGTTGTCGTCAACCACCACTAGACATCGGATGAAAGCTTCGCGTTCTGTCATAGCCCTGCCATCGTTCTGTCCTGCGAATGAGCCCTGTCCCCGCATCAACGGAGATGCCCATGAGCCGCTCAGCACGCACCCTCCACCTGGCACTCGCCTTCGTGGTCGCCCTGGTCACAGCCATCAGCCTGACCGGCGGCCCGGCCACCGCCGCCGCGACCCCCACCGCCGCGCCGGCCACCGCCGGCCCCGGCACCAACTACGCCTACGACGACCCCTTCACCAGCGCCCGCACCCAGTGGTGGCGCGACGACCACTTCGGCATGTTCATCCACTACGGCGCCTACTCCCAGCTCCAGGGGACGTACACCCGCCCGGACGGCTCGGCCTGCCGGGACGCCGAGTGGATCGAGCGCGACTGCGCCATACCCAAGGCGCAGTACGAGGACATCGCCGCACAGTTCAACCCGGCGTCCTTCGACGCGAACGCGATCGTGAAACTGGCCAAGGACGCGGGCCAGCGCTACATCGTGCAGACCGCCAAGCACCACGAGGGCTACGCGATGTGGCCGACAAAGGTCAACACCTGGAATCTGCGCGACCACTCGTCGTTCAGCAAGAGCCGCGACATCCTGGCCGAGATGAAGGCCGCCGCCGACTCCCAGGGCATCAAGTTCGGTCTGTACTACTCGATCTGGGACTGGCACAACCCGAACTTCACGGCCGACTTCCCGCAGTACAAGAAGGACATGTACGCCCAGCTCAAGGAGCTCGTCGACAACTACCACCCGGCGGTGCTGTGGTTCGACGGCGAGTGGGCGACCGACAACCCGACGAACCCGTGGTCGACCGCCGACGGCGAGGCGCTGCAGACCTATCTGCACGGCCTGGACCCCAACCTGGTGATCAACAACCGGGTCGACAAGCGCCGGGTCGTGGACGGCGACTACGGCACTCCGGAGCAGGAGATCCCCCCGGCCCCGGTCGGCGGGCAGCTCTGGGAGTCCTGCATGACCCTCAATGACCACTGGGGGTACGCCGGTTACGACACCAACTGGAAGTCCGCGACCACACTGACCCGTAACGTCGTCGACATCGCCTCGCGCGGCGGCAACTACCTCCTCAACATCGGCCCGGACAAGACCGGCGCGGTGCCCTCGGGCGCGGTCGACCGGCTGCGCTCGATGGGCTCCTGGCTCTCCGCCAACGGGCAGGGCGCCGCGGTGTACGGCGCGGGCGCGGCCAGGAACGTGGCCACTCCCGCCTGGGGAGCCGTGGCCTCGGCACCGGGCAACAAGCTGGAGGCGTCGGTCTACACCTGGCCGGGCGCCGGCAAGCCGCTGCATCTGAAGGCCACCGCGCCGCTGACCATCACCGGGGCGCGGGTGCTGGGCAGCAGCCAGCAGGTCACCGTGAAGGCCGCGGGTGACGGCTACGACATCACACCGTCGGGAGCGGCGGTCAACGCGACCGCCACCGTCATCGAGCTGACCTACGCCCCGCCGCAGCCGGCGAACGGTACCGGCACCGGGCTGACCGCACAGTACTGGGACAACACCTCGTTCAGCGGGGCGCCGAAGGTGACGCGGACCGACCGGACGATCAACTTCGCCTGGCGCTACCTCGGTTCACCGGACCCGGCCGTCCCGACCGACAACTTCGCGGCACGGTGGACCGGCTCCGTCCAGCCCCGCTACAGCGAGACGTACACCTTCCTGACCGTCTCCGACGACACGGTGCAGGTCTGGGTCGACGGCAAGCAGATCATCAGCAACACGACACCGCACGATGCCGCCGTCAACACCGGCACCGTGACCCTGCAGGCCGGAAAGAAGCACTCGATCCGTATCGACTTCACCGAGCGCACCGGCGAGGCGGCCATGAAGCTGCTCTGGTACGCGCCCGACGAGGCACAGCGCATCGTGCCGGCAGGTCAGCTCTACCCGTCCTGACCGCACGACCGGGTGCGGCGGGCACCATACCGGTGGCCGCCGCACCCGTCCCGCTCAGTCCTTCGGCGGAATGAACGGGGTACCGGTGCGCGAGGAGACGGCGAGGGTGTGGACCTTGCCGTCGGCACCGATCTCGATGACGGGTACGGCCTTGTCCGTCGGAGAGCCGTCGTTGGCGAAGGAGATGTACCCGCTCGCCCCCATCACCGCGTCGACCCCGTGCAGCGACTGCCAGATCTGGATCATCTGCGAGCCGGTCACCCGGCCATTGGCTCCCGGGGAGCGCCCCACCGTACGGGCACCCTTGACCGCCGCACTGACCGCGTCGTAGCCCATCATCGCCTGGCCGTCGTCGAGCCCCTCCAGCGGGAACGTCGCATGGTAGTAGCCGTGCTTGCCGAGAACGGCGACGTCGTCCCGCACCGCGGCCGAGTACGCGTCGGGGCGCCTCTCCCAGGCCTCGGGGTGGGCGAGACCGGTGTACAGCAGCCGGACGGTGCCACTGCGCAGGGTTTCCTTGATCTCGTCGAAACCGGCGGCCTGGGCGGCCTGCGAGGCATCGTCGCCGGAGAGCACGATGAGCTTGCGGGCGGAGCACGGCCGGTTCTTGAGCGGCGCGAGGAAGCTCGGCAGGTTCACCCCGCGCCCGGCGAAGTAGATGACATCGGGCTTGACCGCGCACAGGTTCGCCATCCGGGTCGCGAACGCGGTGGCGACACCTTCCTGCGAGGAGTCGTACTGCTCGACCTGGCCGACCAGCCGCTCCTCCGGGAAGGCCGCCAGGAACGCCTTGCCGAGGGTGCGGCTGTACTGGTCGTCCGGCCGGGCGTCCTGTATCACCATCACCTTCAGCGCGGAGTACGGCGGCTGCTTCAGGAACGAGGCGGCGGCCGCCGCCTCGTCGGTGTTGGTCGGGGCGGCGCGCACCAGTCCCGGAATCCCGGCGAGCGTGTCGGCGGAGAGGACGGAGCCGACCGCGCCGAGCTGCAGCCCGCCGGAGTCCGTGTTGCCCGTCACCTTCCCTATCATCCGCGCGGTCGCGTCCGTGCTGGTGCCGAGCCCCGCGACGGCCACGATGTGCTGCGGGCCCACCCGGCTGCGGATCTCCTCCAGCGTGGCGTCCCGCTGCTCGTCGGTACTGCCGCAGTTGGCCAGCAGCAGCCGGATACGGGGGACGTCGCCTCCGCCGAGCGTGTTGTTCTTCTCGTACAGGGCCGCGTACGCGCCCTGGATCTCGTGCCGTACGGAGTCCGGGGTGTTGGTGTCCTTGGGGCCGGGGACCAGGGACATGAGGTAGACGATGCTGACGAAGGAACGGTTGTCCTGGTCGACCGCGGCGTTCTGCGTGTGGATCAGGTCGGAGACCGCCGCCAGGTTGTCGGAGAAGTGGAACGAGCCGTCCGTCACCCCGACGCAGCTGCGGTCGGCCCCGACGTGTCTGACCCCGTCGGCGCACGAGGTGTCCTCCGGCCACAGCGTCCAGGTGAGCGTGCCACCGACGAGTGCGAGCACCAGCACGGCCAGCACCACGTTCCACGGCCACCGCATCCACAGATGACGGCCGGTCACCCAATGGCCCCGGGTCGACATCACGCGCTCCTCCTCAGCAGGGATCGATCGGACGGACCGGCTTCGGTCCTCAGTCGGTGAACCGGGCGGCCTCGTCCAACAGCGTGTCGGTGTCGGCGTCCGCCGCCAGCGCCAGCTGCCGGAACATGGCGCTGATCTTGTAGTTGAGTTCGGGGCGGCCCGGTGGCAGCCGGTTGCGGGGATCGCCCGCGAGCCACAGCGCGGCCGCCAGCTCGGCCAGCGGACGGCCGGTGACCGGATCGGCGTACGCGGCCGGCGCGTGCTCACGGGCCAGCTGTCCCGCGTTGTGCGACGGCTGATCGTCCGTGAGCTGCGCGCGGTGCATCGGCGCCGCGGTGACGTGATAGAGCTCGCGCAGCCAGGGCACCGCGTCGGCGGCACCGAAGCCACGCGCGAAATGCATGACCACCGTGTCGAGTTCGTTGAGTGCGAGCCGGTGGTAGAGGGCGTCCAGCGGACGGCTGAGCCGCTCGTGCCACGCACACAGCGCCTGGTGCGCGTGCTGCCAGGCGGCCGGTCCGCCTACCGGAGCCGGCCGCCCGGCGAGTTCCTCCAGCAGCAGCAGTCGCAGCCACGGGTGCAGGACCGGGCGCTCCTCGGGGGCACCGGGCGCCACCAGATAGCCGGACGGGCCGCGTCCACCGCGGGTGTTGGCGTCCTCGGGGATGGGCGCGAACAGCCACAGCTGGTTGCGCAGTTCCAGCATCACGGTGTCCCGGGCGTGCTCGGACAGCTCGTTGAGCAGCCCGGAGTTGACGGCCGCCGCCGGGGTCCTGGCGGCGGCGACCGGTACGGCGGCGGCCCGCTGGTCGGTGGTCAGCCCGTCGAGCAGGTAGTCGCGGACGACGGCGCCGAGCGGCGGCCTGCGCACCGGATCGCCGCCGTCCCCGGGCACCGGGGTGTCCAGCAGGCCGTACAGATCTCGGTCGGAGACGCCCGCCGCGAGCAGCCCGCCGATGGCGGTGTGCACCTGCTGGACGCTCCAGGGGTGGCCGTAGGTGAGCCGGTGCACCAGCGGGGTGGCACGGGCCAGCCGGGTGGCGTGCACGGGATGGCGTCCCGCCTCGAGCGACACCTCGACCTCGTACAGGTCGCGCAGTCGCACCGGATACCACCAGTCGGCGGGCGGGGCGTCGGTGCGCGGCCGCCAGTCGGCGTACGAGGCGCGGTCGGCGACCTGGATGTACGGGTCGCCGGGCCGTCCGTCGGCGGGGCCGGGCACCGCGCGGGTGGTGGCACTCGTCGCCACGATCAGCAGCGGGTCGTACCTGCCCGGCTGCGACACCGCGTGCTCGGCGCGCAGCCGTACCAGCAGGTCCAGGAAGCGGGTGCCGTGGCTGTGGTCGATGTTGTCGAGCAACACCAGGCAGTTGTGGTCCCGGCGCGCGTGCCCGTACGCGGCGCGCAGATCGGCGAGGAACGCCTCGCACAGCCGCCGGTCCACCGCCTCCCGGTGTTCCTCCGCCGTGCTGCGGCTGTGCAGGTTCAGCTCGACCAGTTCGTCCATCGCGGTGGGCGGCCCGAGCGAGCCGTACCAGTGGTACGTCTGGTTGAGGAAGGTGCGGGTCGGCATGTACTCGAACCCGCGCAGCAGCACACCGATGATCAGGTCGGTGCCGGGGATCGGCGACAGGCCGAGCGAGTCGACGATCGAGCTGATCCCCTCGCCGGCGTCGACCGCGGCGCCGCGGCTGCGGGCCTGGCGTAACGCCTTGCGCAGTTCACGGGTGGCCTGTTCCCGGTCGGTCAGCGACAGTTCGGGCTGCACGGCGAGCAGCCCGAGCAGCAGCCGCGGGAAACGCAGCGGCTTGATACCGGTGTGCTTGCGCGCCAGCAGGAACGCCAGATGCACGGCCACCTCGTACGGCCGCTGTTCGTCCGCCGCCGCGAAGTCGACCCGGGCGGCGGGGGCCCCGCGCGTCACCGCCTCGAAGTGGTCGAGCGCGAACGTCTTGCCACTGCCGGGCCGTCCCAGCAGGGCGATCAGCGGCAGTGCGCGGTCCTGTGCCCGGGGCGGCCGTGACCAGCATTCATGCACCAATGCGTCGATCTCGCCCAGCCCAGGGGGCGGCGCCTGCACCATGCCCGTCCCCCTCGCGGTGCGCGTGATCGCGGAGACAGCATCGTGCCATGAAGAGCCTTGCGGGGCATGGGCTTTGACCGTTCCCGGACACACCCAGTGTCCATCCGGGCACGGCGAGTACGGCAGGGGGCCCGGCAGTCGTCACTGCCGGGCCCCCTGCCGTACGTCTACCTGTGCGGGTACTCGTTGGTCACCTCGTGCGTCACGGCTACCAGCGGTACCAGCGGCCACGGCTGCCGGATGCCCCGGTACCGCGCATCACGAAGCCGAGCAGCCAGACCACCAGGACGATCACCGCGACCCACCAGAGGATCTTCAGGGCGAATCCGGCGCCGAAAAGAATCAGCGCGAGCAGTAGGACCAGAAGCAGTGGACCCATGGTTATCAACCTCCTGACCAGCGCATGCCCCCAGGTGAACCGCTCATGCTTCCGGATTTCCGACCCCTCTCGGAGAAGCCGTGGGCCCTTGGCAGGCATGGGATGCGGGATCCCGGGCAGACGGAGTGTCGTCGGGACCGGCGAACGCGAATCACAGGGAGATACGACCTCATGGGCGCAGCAGCCAGGGCACAAGGCATATCGCGCACCGCCGTCGCGCCGGGTACGGCGCCGGAAACGGTGCCGGAGCTGCCCTGGGTGGAGGACGCCGGCAAGGTCGCCCCGACCGACGCACGGGCGCTCTCGAAGATCTTCTTCGATCAGCTGCAGGTGCTCGAAGAGGGCACACACGAGTACCAGTACGCGCGGAACACCCTGATCGAGCTGAACATGGCCCTGGTGAAGTTCGCCGCCCGGCGCTTCCGCAACCGGTCCGAGCCCTTCGAGGACATCGTCCAGGTCGGGACCATCGGGCTGATCAAGGCCATCGACCGCTTCGACCTGTCACGCGAGGTGGAGTTCCCCACCTTCGCGGTGCCGTACATCATCGGTGAGATCAAGCGGTTCTTCCGCGACACCAGTTGGGCCGTGCACGTTCCGCGCCGGCTGCAGGAACTGCGGCTGTCGCTGGCGAAGGCCATCGACGAGCTGTCCGCCGGGCTGGACCGCTCCCCCACCACCGCCGAGCTGGCCGCCCATCTGGACCTGACGACCGACGAGGTCGTCGACGGCCTGATGGCCAGCAACGGCTACACCGCCGGATCGCTGGACATGCCCGCCTCCGAGGACGATGAGCGGGGCGGCGGCCTCGCCGACCTGATCGGCGATCTCGACCCCGCCATGGCGGGCGTCGAGAACCTGCAGACGCTCAAGCCGCTGGTGGCGCAGCTCAACGAGCGCGACCGCCGCATCCTGCAGATGCGCTTCGGCGACGAGTTGACGCAGGCCCAGATCGGCGCGGAGCTCGGTGTCTCGCAGATGCACGTCTCCCGGCTGCTCAGCTCGGTGCTGGCCAGGCTGCGCGAGGGCATGCTCGCCGGCACCTGCTGAGCCGGGTGCCGCCGGAACATGTCCTTCCGGGCCGCGTCCGTCGCCGACCCGGCCGGCCGAACTCGTGACGCCGGCGCCCCGATGTCGCTCTAGAGTGATCCGATGGGACTCACACACCTCGGCGGGACCGCTGTCGGACGACGCGTCATATCGCTCAGGTCCCGCTCGCGGCGGGCCGCCGCGGTGGCCGCGATCACCGTATGGGCCGTCACCGGCACCCTGCTCGGGTCGGTACCGGCCCACGGTGCGGCCACTCCCCCGCCCCGCTTCCCGGTGCCGGTGACGGTCGGTTCCGCCCACCAGGTGATCAGCGTGCAGGCCCACGGTTCGTACGCGACCGTCATCGCCTGGCAGCAGACCGGCGCCATCTGGATCAAGAAGTACGTGACCACCGCGGCGCGGGTCGGCTCGCACGGCATCACCGACGGCGCCACGCGCAAGCAGGGTACGTACACGACACCCACCGGCACCTACACCCTCACCCAGGGCTTCGGCGTCGACGCCAACCCCGGCACCCGGATGCCGTACCACCGGGTCACCGCGGCGGACTGGTGGGTGGAGGACCCGGACTCCCGCTACTACAACCGGATGCGCCAGGCCGCGCAGGGCGGCTTCCCGCTGACGGAGGCCGGCGACCACGGCAGCGAGCACCTCGTCAACTACCCCGTGCAGTACCGGAATGCGCTGGTGATCAACTTCAACACCAACCCCGCGGTTCCGGGCCGCGGCGCCGGGATCTTCCTGCACGCGCTCGGTCCGAAGGCCGGGCCCACCGCGGGCTGTGTCGCGATTCCGCAGAGCGTCCTCACCAATGTGCTGCGCTGGGCCGACCCGGCGCAGCACCCGGTGATCGCGATCGGGTGACCGGCGGCCTGCTCTGCCGACCGGCGGTTTGCTACTGGCAGGTATAGGTCGGTGTCCCCAGGGTAGGAGAGGCCTCAGTGTTCGGGCCCGCGGGCCATCACGGCGGCAGGAGCGACATGATCGGGATCAAACGGCGTACGCCGGCCATGCCGCCGCCGGTGCAGGCCGCCACCCACCACCGGGCCGCGCACTACGACGGCTCGGTCGGCAGCATCGGCGCCGCCCGCCGGCTGACGGCCGACTTCCTGCACCAGCTCGCCGCCGAGTGGTACGCCCCGGTCGGCGCGGAACAGATGCAGGACATCCTGCTGGTGGTCAGCGAGCTGGCCACCAACGCGGAGCGGCATTCCGGCGGCCCCTACCTGGTGGAGCTGGCCGGCGACGCCGAGTCCGTCCACGTCACCGTGTGGGACAGCGGCAGCACCCTGCCGCGGGTCTTCGCCCCCGATCCGCTGCGGATCGGCGGGCACGGCATGGAGATCGTGCTGCGGCTCTGCGACGGTCTGACGATGGAACTCGTACCGGTGGGCAAGCGCGTCAGCGCCCGGTTCGACCTCACGTAGGCCTGCGTCCCCTCGCCCTGGCACCGCCGGGCCTTCCGGGTCGGCACGGACGGGCGATGAGATGTTGCCGCCCCGATCACCCGAGGAGAGGCTGAGCTCGACGTCACCAGGTCTCCGTGAGCGCGGGCGTGACCGCGCCGGGCGTGGTGGACGGAAGGAGCGAGTCCTATGAGGGTCATGCTGAGGGCGCATCTGGACACCCAGGCCGGGAACGCGGCGTTCAAGAGCGGCAGGCTGGGACAGGTCATGGAGCAGCTGTCGGAACTCCTCAAGCCCGAGGCGGCCTATTTCGGCCCCAGCGAGGGCGACCGGTCGTGCACCTTCGTCTTCGACATGACGGACAGTTCGCTGCTGCCCTCCATCGCGGAACCGCTCTTCGAGGAACTCGGCGCGAGGATCGAGATCCAGCCGGTGATGAACAGCGAGGACCTGCAGAAGGGGCTTGCCGCGGTACGGAAGGGCTGAGCACCCGGGCGGCCGCCCGGACCGGTCCGGGCGGCTCGGGGGCGATGCTCGCGCCTACTGCCCGCGGCGGCGCCGGTAGTAGGAGAGCGTGACCACGCCGAGCAGCGGACCCCACAGCAGCAGGGGCGCGTAGCAGGCGTCCATCACCACGAGGGCGAGTCCCGTCGGCGCTCGCTCCGCGCCTCCGAAGCCCTTCGCGTTGGGGATCAACAGCAGCATCAGGGCGATCGAGCCGAGCGCGGCCGGGATCACCGCCGCGAGCGGCGGGACCCGCCGGCCTCCGACGACCGGGATCCAGCGCGGAACCGTCTCGCCCCAGGGCCTGACCAGTCCCAGGGTGAGCATCGTCAGTCCTTCGATGCCCAGGCCCATCACGACGCACACGACGCTGAACCAGCCGGGGGCTCCCAGGCCGGTGGTGTCGAAGCCCACCGGGATGCCGAACCCCATCGTGATCCGCCATATCCCGGACGGGACGGCGGTGAGCGCCGCGACCTGCGCGGCGACGACCACCCATCGGGCGGGAAGCGGGCTGCGGCGGACGGCTGCGGGAATCTCGTGAGTGACCATGTGACCAGGCTGTCCCGACGGCCGCCGCACCGGATCATGCCCGGGAACGGACCCCGTCCCCCGCGCGGGGGACGGGCGCCTCGTACCCGGCGTCAGGCGGAGGGGCCGGCGCTTCCGGTGGGAGCACCGGAGGGGCGCTGCGGGAGCAGGACCCGGCAGGTCTGGTAGGCCTGGGCCGTCTTGGGGTCCGAGGTGTTGAAGCCGCGCGGGCCGCCGCTGCCCGGGGACGCGGAGGGCAGCACGACGCCGTGGTCCTTCAGACAGCTGGTGAAGGCCTTCATCGCGGTGCTGTCGCCGCCGAAACCGCCCCGGTTCCCGCCCTGGCCGCCGGGTCTTCGGTCGCAGGGACGCGCAGGCCTGCATCGCCTGCTGCCGGGCCGGATCGGCGGAAGCGCCGCCACCCCCGAAGCCGCCGAAACCGCCACCGGGCCGGCGGCTGCCCCCGCCGGCTCCCGGCGTGCCCTTGCCGCCTCCCGGCCGCGCGCTGCCGCTCGGCCGCGTCGGCAGGGTGACGCCGTGCTGCGCGAGGCACTGGCGGTAGGCGTCCATCCGGGCCGCCCCGGACGCCGACCCGGAGGCGGACGGCTAGGCCGCGGCGCTCGAAGCGGCCGAGGAGGAGCAGGCGGCGAGCAGCAGGACGCCGGAGGCGAGAACGGCGGCCGCCGCGGCGGCCCGGAGGGCCGGTCGCGCGGTGGACGGCCGGGCGGTGGACGGCCCGTCGGTGGTCCAGGTCATGGCCGTTGTCTCCTCGGAGCGTTGGACGGGGTCGGTGGTCTGCGACGTCAGGTCGGGCGCGGGCCGGGGACCCGCGGTGCCGGCGGCCCATGACTGAACCGCACGCAGGTGGGGGCTGCCAGGGGACTGGCTGTGAGTTCCCTGGCAGTCGGCGTCGCTGCGGGGCCGGGGAAGCGCGGATCGCGGTCCGTTCGGTGGGCTATCGTCCCTATCGCGCGGTATGCGGTCGTTCGGGCTCCCAGGGAACTCCCAGACTTCTCCCAGGAATTCAAAGGTGCGGACGGCCAGGATGTGCCGCCATGAAGGTGCTCCCACGACGGCGCAGGGCCGTCCTGATCAACTCGGCGCTCGGCGTTGTGGTCCTCGCGGGTGCCGGTGGCGCCTACGCGACGGTGAACAGCGGCAGCGACACCCCCGCACGGGCCGGCACGCGGACGGTGACGGTCGCCAAGGGCACGGTGCTGGCGACGGTCTCCGGTTCCGGGTCGCTCACCTCGCCCAGCGACGCCGGGGTGAACTTCACCACCGGCGGCCAGCTCACCGAGGTCGACGTCAAACCCGGCGACAAGATACCCAAGGGCAAGGTGCTAGCCAAGGTGGACGCGACAGCGGCCGAAGAGGCACTCGCCCAGGACCAGGCGTCGCTGATCGCGGCGCGGGCCGACCTCACCAAGGTGGAGGAGGGCCAGCCGAGTTCCACCACGACGGGTTCCGGCGGTGGGTCGCCCAGCGGGTCCTCCGGCGGCTCGGGCCGCTCCCAGGGCAACGCGACCCGACACCGGCCCCCACCCCGACGCCCACCGTGGATCCGGCCCAGCTCGCCCAGGCCCAGGCCCAGCTCACCCAGGCGCAGAACACCGTGGACGCGGCGCAGCGCGCGGTCGACGGAACGGTGCTGAGGTCCCCGGTCGACGGCACCGTGGCCTCGGTGTCCGGCAAGACCGGACAGTCGGTGTCCGGCACGGGCAACTCCACGGCGGGCGGCCCGTCCGGCAGTTCCGGGTCGGGATCCGGGTCGGGATCCGGGTCGGGGAGCAGCAGCGCCACCGGTTCGTCGACCACGCCCACCGGCTTCGTCGTGATCACCAATCCGACCGGTATGCAGGTGACGGCCAACTTCTCGGAGTCCGACACCCTCAAGCTGAAGCCCGGCCAGACGGCCACGGTCACCCTCAACGCCGAGTCGGGCACGGTGCTCAACGCCAAGGTGCTCTCGGTCAGTTCGCTGCCCGTGAGCAGCGGGTCAGGCTCGAGCGGCGGCAGCGGTTCGGGAAGCGCCGTGCAGTACGCGGCGACCCTCTCCATCACCAGCCCGACCGAGGGCCTGCGCACCGGGCTCAGCGCCAACATCCAGGTCGTGACGAGCGAGGCCTCCGGGGCGCTGTACGTGCCGACGGCGGCGGTGTCCGGCACCGGCGCGAACCGCACAGTGACGGTGGTCAGGCCTGACGGCAGCACCCAGCGGACGAGCGTGACGGTCGGTGTGGAGGGCGACACCGAGGACCAGATCGCCTCCGGCCTCACCGAGGGCGAGCAGGTCCAGATCACCACCGTCTCCTCGTCGGGGACCAGCGGTTTCCCGAGCGGCGCGTTCCCCGGCGGTCTCGGCGGTGCCGGGCGGACCCGCACCGGCGGCGCCACCGGCGGTGGCGGTACCGGTGGCGGCGGTACCGGTGGCGGCGGGTTCCGCACCGGCGGCGGGGGTGGCCGCGGATGACCCCGGCTCTGGGGCTCCGGCTGCGCCGCCGCGAGGCGGCGGCGGGCGGGCCCGACCCACGTGCGGACGGCCCCTGGGGGCCCGCGCCGGTGATCGAGGTGCGGTCGCTGCTCAAGACGTACGGGCACGGCGACGCGGTCGTGCGCGCGCTCGGCGGCCCGCCGGACCCGGACAGCGGCACGGCGCCCGGCGTCGACCTCGTCGTGCGACAGGGCGACAGGGCGACATGGTGGCCGTGATGGGCAGTTCGGGGTCGGGCAAGTCGACGCTGATGAACATCCTCGGCTGTCTGGACGTGCCCACCTCCGGCCGGTACCTGCTGGACGGGATCGACGTGGGCGGCCTGGACGAGCACCAGCTCTCGCTGGTCCGCAACCGCAAGATCGGGTTCGTCTTCCAGTCCTTCAACCTGGTGCCGCGTACGTCCGCGCTCGCGCAGGTGGAACTGCCGTTGGCGTACGCCGGGGTGAAGACGGCCGAGCGGCGCCGCCGCGCGGTGGCGGCCCTGGAGCTGGTGGGTCTCGCCGACCGGATGGACCACCGCCCCAATGAGCTGTCCGGCGGGCAGCAGCAGCGGGTGGCGGTGGCGCGGGCGCTGGTCACGGCGCCGGCGATGCTGCTGGCGGACGAGCCCACCGGAAACCTGGACAGCCACAGCACCGAGGAGGTGCTCGCCATCGTCGACCGGCTCAACGCCTCGGGGCGCACCGTCGTGCTGATCACTCACGAGGACGAGGTCGCCCGGCACGCCAAGCGGGTGCTGCGGCTGGTCGACGGCCAGGTCGTGGAGGACGTACGGCAGGCGCCGGCGGACGGTCCGCCGCCCGCGCTGCGGGATCCCGCCGCCTTCGCGGCCGCCGCCCCGCACGCACCGCACGCACCGAACTCCTCGTCTTCCTCGCGGGCGCTGACCGGCGGAGGCAGCCGGTGAACCCGTTCGAGACGCTGCGCTTCGCCTTCGGCGGACTCGCAGCGAACAAGGTGCGGTCCGCGCTGACCATGCTCGGGGTGCTGATCGGGGTGGCCGCGGTCATCCTGCTGCTCGCGGTGGGCAACGGCTCCTCGCAGGCGGTGAAGGACTCCATCGAGAAGCTGGGCACCAACTCCCTGACCATCTCGTCGGGCGCCGGATTCGGCGGCGGGCGCTCCTCGTCGACCGTGAAACCGCTGACGGTCGCCGACGCCAAGGCACTCGCCGACCCCGCCCAGGCACCCAGCATCCAGGCCGTCGCGCCGGAGGTCACCACCTCCCAGACGGCGCTGTACCAGGGCACCTCGCACACGGTCGGCCAGGTCGTGGGCACCTACCCGGCGTACTTCGAAGCCTCGAACAGCAAGGTCGTCAAGGGCGACTACTTCAGCGCCGACGATGTGCTCAACTCCCGCAAGGTGGCGGTGATCGGTGCCACCACGGCGACCGACCTGTTCGGGACCGCCAGCCCGATCGGCAGGTCGGTGGTGCTCGGCGGCACACCGTTCACCGTGGTCGGGGAGCTGGCGGCCAAGGGCGGCACCGGATTCCAGGACCCGGACGACGTCGTGATCGCCCCCCTGACGACCGTGCAGAACGCGTTCACCGGCTTCGGCTCGCTGAACCAGATCCTGGTCGAGGCGAAGTCGGCCGACGCCACGACCCCGGCGCAGAACGAGATCACCGCCGTACTGATGGGGCAGCACGGCCTCAAGGACCCGTCGGCGCTCGACTTCCGGGTGAGCAGCCAGGAGTCGCTGCTGACCACCCAGGCGTCGACCAACAAGACCTTCACGGTGCTGCTGGGTGCGGTGGCCGCGATCTCGCTGCTGGTCGGCGGGATCGGCATCACCAACATCATGCTGGTGACGGTGACCGAGCGGACCCGGGAGATCGGGATCCGCAAGGCGATCGGCGCCCCGCGGGGCGTCATCCTGGGGCAGTTCCTGGCCGAGTCGACACTGCTGTCGCTGGTCGGCGGCGGGCTCGGGGTGGCGGTGGGGCTCATCGGCTCCCACTTCACGATCGTCGGCATCAAACCG
Organism: Streptomyces sp. So13.3; assembly: GCF_005860785.2. NCBI lineage: Bacteria > Bacillati > Actinomycetota > Actinomycetes > Kitasatosporales > Streptomycetaceae > Streptomyces > Streptomyces sp. So13.3. Next base: position 1,349,940 of record NZ_CP048835.1, read on the forward strand.
GTGGTCATCCCGGAGTCGGTCGTCGGCGCGTTCGCCATCGCCGTGGCGATCGGGCTGTTCTTCGGCAGCTACCCGGCCAACCGCGCCGCGAGCCTGCGGCCCATCGAGGCCCTGCGGCACGAGTGAGACGGCGGGTGCGACGCCTTCCCGGCGACGATCACTCCCCCGCTCGCCCACCCCGCCTCGATCATTCCCCCTCGACAGCACGGACAGGAGAAGCGGACATGGCCCGACGCCGCACCGATCTCGTGAAGGCCGACGCCCAGGATCCGGCGCCGTCCGACACCTACACCGAGTACGACCCCGGCTTCAGCGACCCGGACGGCACCACCCGTCTGCCGGTGGTCCCCGGCACCTCGGCAGCGGAGCCCTACGGTTTCGCGGAGGCGGGCCGGGCGGAGATCCTCGAGAGCTCCGGTGGCCGGCCGGCGGCCCGGCTCGGGGCCCGGGCTGACGCCCGAGCAGGCGGCCCGGGTCTTCGAGCGCTTCTACCGGGTGGACGCCTCCCGCAGCCGCCAGGAAGGCGGCGGCGCCGGGCTGGGCCTCGCGATCGCCTCCGCGCTGGTGTCGGCCCATCACGGCGAGGTGGAACTGGTGACCTCCCCCGGCGAGGGAGCCGTCTTCCGGGTGCTGCTGCCCTCTGCCGCGGAGCTGTGAGGGCCGCACCCGTACGACGGCCGGCCCGCGGCGGCCGGCTTCCGGCTACTGGACGTCGAACTCGTTGCCCTCCGGGTCGGCCATGGTGACGTGGCTGCCCCCCGGCTCGGACACGACGTTCAGTACGGTGGCGCCGAGCGCTTCCAGCCGCTTGACCTCCGCCTCGCGGGCCTCCGCACCGACGTGCAGGTCGATGTGCAGCCGGTTCTTGCCCTGTTTGGGCTCCGGGACGCCCTGGAAGAGCACCCGCCGGTCCAGGCCCATGCCGGTGGCGGCATCGAACGGGTCCTCCGGGTGGCGCACGGCCGCCAGCGTCGACCAGCCCCGGCGCCCTTCGGTATCGATCAGATCGGCCTCGGCGATCGCGCCGACGCCCAGCAGCCGCTCGATGAGCGCGGTGTGGTCCTCGACCTCGTAGCCCAGTGCCTGTGCCCAGAAACCGGCGAGCCGGTGGGGGTCGGCGCAGTCGATGACGAGTTTCCAGTGCAAGGCCATACGTTCCTCCTTGAGTGGGCGGACCAGGACATGTCCGGTCCCGCTTCGATGTAACCAGTTATGGGATGCGGTGACCGGCCGACGGGCTCACCCTGTCCCGGCTGCGGCATCGGGAGACTGCCAGGCCGCGGCACAGAGCGAGTTCTGCGCCACTTCTGCGTACAGCGCGGCGCCCAGCCAGGCACGGGCGAAGTGGGTCGTGTCGGCCGGGAGCAGACGGCCGAAGGGGTCGCGGGCGCGTTCGGTGGCGGCCTGTTGCAGTGCGGCCAAGAGGTCGGCGGCGGTGGGGAGGGCGGAACGGCGCAGGCGGTGGGCGTCGGACGACAGCGATCCGGGAACGGCGAGAAAGCGCCGCCCTGCCGCGACGGCCTGTTCGAGACGCCGGCGCAGGAGATGGAGCGGAGCCCGGTCCAGCGGTTCGGCGCCGGGGCCGGGCCCGGTCGGCTGCGGTGGCAGGGTGGGGAGGTCGGCGCGCTGGAGGCGGTCCAGGCCCATGTCGATGCGGCGTTCGGGATCGGCGGGGTGCGCGATCGCCAGCAGGTGCAGCCGGGGCTGGGGCGCCGGGACGAGGCGGCCGACGATCCGCAGTCGCGCACCGGGGAGCGCTGCCAGCATCCGGAGGTTGTCCCGGTGGGCCAGTGCGGGGTGGTCATGGGCCGCGGTGAGCCGGAGCGTCAGATCGTCGCACGCGGCGAGTAGGCAGTCCCCGCCGGTCTCGCGGGCTGCTCCCAGGATCGTGACGTCGAGGAAGAGCAGATCGGCGCCCGCGTGCGAGGTCTCCGCGCCGGGGGCGCGTGCGCGGAGGGCGCGGGCGACCTGCTCGGCGGCCGGTACCGCCCACAGCGCCCCGAGGGGTTCCGCCGTCCAGGCGGCTCCCGCCGCCCGCACCGCCTTGACCGCCGCGCCCGCGCCGAGCCGGCCGGTCGGCGAGACGGTGGCCCCCGACAGGGCGAGCCCCGCGTGGGAGAGCTCCCGGTGGGTGAGGGCGGTGTCGCCGAGCCGCACGGTGCGGTCGGCCGCGGCGGCGGCCCGGCCGGGGCCGCCGGGTGCGATGTCCGAGACGGTGTAGAGCCGGCCATCGGCGGCCGCGGCCCAGGTGGTGGCGCCGGCGTAACCGCCCGCGGTGATCAGCGGTTCGGTGAACAGCCCGTACAACCGCAGGGATCCGTCGGGCACATAGGCCTGCCGGGCGGTACCGCGCAGGGCGGCCAGTTCGGAGTCCTTCGCGTCGGGCAACCGGTGGGCGGTGGCCAGCAGTTCCCGTACCGCGGCGGTCAGGTCCCCCAGCCGGTGTGCCGGGTCGGCGGAGCGCGCGGCGCGCAGCCCGTTGACGACCGAGACGGCCGCCGCGGCCGGGCGGGGCAGCCCACCGAGCCGGGCCGCGTGGGCCGCCCGCAGCAACTCGGCCTGCAGGACGGCCCCGGCACCCTCGATACCCGCGTCGAGAACGGCGGCCCCGGCCGCCCACAGGGCGCCGGCGGCAGCCCGTTGCTCGGGCGTCGCAACGTCCTCGGTAGCGGCTTCCGGGGCCGGAGCGGCCCCGCTGTCCGTGGCCGTGTCCTTGGGCGAAGGCGCCGGTTCGTCGTCGGCCACGGGCGCCGCGGACGCGACGGCCGCGCGGTGTAGACAGTCCGGGGCGAGCAGACAACCGCAGCGGATCCCGCCCTGGGTGGTTACCACCCCGGCGGGGGCGTGGAGTTCCAGGCTGATCTCGTCGTCGACCGCGATCCGTACCGTGTCGCCGTCACGGACGGCGGGCCTGGCCGCGATCTTGACCGCGGCGGCGTCGAGGCGTTTGCGCAGCCGGGGCGAGAGGGCGCCGACGATCTCGGCGGTCACGGCGGGTGCGACGGCGGGGAGGTCCTGGCTCATGCGATCTTCTCCCCTACCCAGCGGGCGAGTTCGAGCGGGCTGAGGGCGGCGACCGGCATACCGGCGGCGACGAGCTGGCCGGCTACACCGGTCGAGTACCGGGGACGTCCGGCGTCGTCCAGGCTCGCGCAGCCGAGTACATGGCAGCCGGCCCCGACGAGGGAACGGACTTCGGAGAGCAGTCCGCCGAGCGGATAGCCCTCCTCGAAGTCGCTGATCACGACGACGAGGGTGCGGGACGGCACGGTCACCAGCGTGCGCGCGTGGCGCAGTCCGGCGGCGATGTGGGTGCCGCCGCCGACGCGGACCTCGAGGAGCAGCGAGAGGGGATCGTGCACCTGGTCGGTGAGGTCGATGACCTCGGTGGAGAAGGCCAGGAAGTGGGTGGACAGGGTGGGTACTCCGGCGAGCACCGCGGCTGTGAGGGCCGACCAGATGGTGGAGGACTCCATCGAGCCCGACACATCGGTGACCAGGACCAGCCGCCAGTCGGCGGCACGCCGCGCGCGGGAGCGGAAGACGGGCCGCTCGGGGATGACCTGGACGCTGCCGTCGGGTGCCCGGCGTGCGGTCGCGAGGTTGGCGCGCAGGGTGCGCGCCAGATCGAGCCGTCCGCCGGGGCGCCGGCTGGGGCGGGGCAGCGTCATGCCGGTCATGGCGGGCCGCAGTCGGGTGGCGAGTTGCCGGGTGAGTTGCTCGACGAGCCGGCGCACCAGCGGGCGGAGCGCACCCAGCCGGGCCTCGGGCAGCCCGCCGGCGTGCTGCAGGACGGTCTTGAGCAGATCCACGGAGGGCCGGACACTGCTGGGATCGAGTTCGGTCAGTACATCGCGGCGCCCGGACGCGGCCGCCGCCGCGAGCACTTCCTCGCGGATGCCGGGACCGAACAGCACGGCCAGTTCCTCGGACCATTCCCGGACCCCCGGGTACGGGGTCTGGCGGCCACCGCGGTTGCCCCCGGCACTGCCCGTGAGGTCACCGCGCGAGCCCTCGCCGCGACCGCTGCCGTACAGCTCGTCCAGGGCGGTGGCCAACGGCGCCGCTGACGGCGGCAGTTGATCGGTGCGGCGGCCGAGTACCAGCCGCCATCGGTCGGCCGGGGCCAGGATCCGGTCCTCGGCGGCAGGAAGCGGCGGCGACGGGGCGGCTGGGGCTGCCGGATCCGCCGCCCCGGCCGGGTCGGAGGGTTCGGCGGCTTCGGCCGGTTCGGTGACGGGCGGGGCCGGGAGCGCGGCGGGCAGCAGACCCAGCCGGCCCAGCGTCTCGCGGGCGGTGAGATCGGCCCGGGTCCACCGCGCCAGCGCGGCCGGGTCGATGCCGTCCGTGTCGGTGATGTGGCCCGTGTCGTCCCCGAGTCGTGCCTCCACGGTCGTCAGCAACCGGTCGCGGGCGGCCGGGCTGAGGGTGTCGAAGCCGCCGCGCAGCGCGGGCAGACGGTCCAGGAAGGCGCTGTCGCCGAGGTCCGTGATCCGGCCCAGCAGCGGGTCCAGGACGGGTGCCATGGTCTCCAGGAGCGGGCCCGCCGCGGTGAGCAGGCCGGTGAGACGGGCGGTCAGGGCGCCCCGGCAACCGGCGTCCGCGGCCGCGTCGACCCAGGACGCGGCGCGGGTGCCGAAGGCGTGCGCGTCCTCGTGTCCGAGCAGAACGCGTACGGCTCCGGCCGCGGCGGACATGAGCGGTGAGCCGTCGGCGGCCAGCCGGGTGAGGGAGTCGGTGAGCCGGATGCCGCCGAAAGCGTCCGCGCGGTGGGCGAGTTCGAGCAGCGCGCGGGCGTCCGCCGGATCGTCGGAACCGGTGAGGCCGTCGACCTGGCGGACCGCGGCGGCGGTCAGCAGTTCGTTGACCGCCGTGGCTCGCTCACCGCGATCCGCGTCCACGCTGAGTCCGGCGACGTGGCCGGCCCTGATGCGGTCCAGCAGCGCGAGTGCGGTGAGCAGTTGGGGCAGTGTGCCGGTGGCGGGCACGCCCTGGCCCAGCTCCTCGAGCCGTTCGTCCGCCAGCCCGGGCAGGCCGCACGAGGCCGCCTCCGCCAGACCGTCGATGGTCTGGTCGGCGGTGGGGCCGCCCGCGTCGTGTTCTGCGCGGCGGCGTTCGCGCAGCAGCCCCTCGGCGGCCTGGCCCGGGGTGACGCCGCGGACACCGGCAGCGGCCAGCATGGCGGCGGTGGCCGGCGTCCAGCGCACCTCCCACCGGGTGGTGACGGCGTCGCTGCCGCCCGCACCCGTCACGGCCGTCGCCGAGGCGTAGGGGATGCCGCAGACCGTCAGCCGGCGCAGCAGCAGTTCCCGGCGGCGGTCGAGGTCCGAGCGCAGCGGGTCCAGCCGCAGATCGCGGGCGGCTGTGGTCCCCGCGTCGCCGGGGCCCGGCAGGCCCAGGCGGGCGACCTCCTCCTCGACGGCCGGTGCCAGACCGCTGCGCGGCGCGTCGGGGGCGGGCCGGCCGGAGCGGGTGCCGACCAGGACCCGTTCCAGCGCTCGGGCGACAGCGCGCCCCCGCCCGAGGGGCTCGCCCTGGGTGAGCACCGTCTGCACGGCCTCGATCAGCTCCCCGCGGCCGGGCGCGGGCAGACCGCGCAGCCTCGCGAGGTCGCCCGCCAGCCGCACGATCTCGCGGGCGTCCGCCGGGCCCGACGGGTGGTCCTGCGCGCGCAGTTCGGCGCAGATCCGCACCGCGGTCCCGAGGAGTGCCTCGTCGATCGCGGCCGGGCTGCCCGCCGCCCGCAGGACGAGGTGCTGCCATTCGGGGTCGCGGATGCCGGCCGGATAGCCGGACCGCTCGTCCAGCAGCGGGTAGGTGTACGGAATGAGCGACGCCGTCCACGCCGGGCCGTCGGGGGCCGGGTCGGCCGACGGGACCGGTTCGGTGTCCGGGCTCAGCAGCGCCGGGGTGTGGAAGGCGCCCACGACGACCGCGGCCCGGCGGCCGGCGGCCAGGACCTCGTCGATCCGGGCTCGCATCCACCGCTCGCGGGCCAGGTCCGACGCCTCCACTCCGCCGCCCCGTTCGGCGTCGTGCCGCAGCGCCCAGCCGGTGAGCAGGGCGGCGCGGCGCAGCGCCTCGGGTGCGGAGCCGGGTGCGGCGGCCTCCACGAGGCGGTCCCAGAGATCCTCTCCGGGACGCCCGGTGAGCCGGGCGTTCAGCGCGTCCCGCAGCCCGGGCCCCTCGCCGTCGGAGCTGCCCCGGCCGCCCGGCGCGCGGCGTTCGTGCCAGGCCGGGTCGGACAGCGGCAGGTCGCACGCGATGACGGGAACGCCGTGGCCCGCGGCCCAGCGCAGGGCGGCGAGCTCGGGAGAGAAGTCGGCGAACGGATAGAAGGCGGGGCCGCGCCCGTCCCCGCCGCCGGCGGCGGGGACGGCGGCCAGCGCGACCGGAGCCAGGGTGTCGGCATGGGCGAGCCAGGGCAGCCACTCCTGCAGGTCCGCGGGCAGCTCGACGAGCAGCACCTCCGGCCTTGCGGCGTCCAGCAGTTCCGGCATGACGGCGGCGAGCGACGGCGCGTGATGGCGGACGCCGATGAGGTACGGGGCGGCGGGGCCGGTCATGGCCGCTACCGCCTCGTCCGGAGTCATGGACGGTGTCAGGGGCGGAGTCATGGGCGGCGGCACGAAATCGGTCGTGGGCGGAACGGTCATGGCGTCAGCTCTCCAGGACCGAGCGCAGGTCCCACAGCGTGCGCCAGGTCGCGGAGCCCTGCTCGGCCCGGCGGCGCACCGCGCCGTCCCAGTAACCCAGCAACCGGGCGGCGTCCGCCGGATCGTCCTTGCGGACGACGCCGAGCAGATGGCCCGGGAGCAGGGACAGCACGTCGCGGTCGCCGGGGAAGTACGCGGCGGCCAGGGCGAGCGAACCGGCCACCGACACGGCCTCCGCGGTGCTCATCACGGTGGAGGGGCGTTCGACCTCCCAGCCCTCGGCCGACCGCCCGTCCCGCAGATCGCGGAAGGCCGTCACGAGGGCTTCGAGGATCGCGTCGTCCACTTGGAAGGGGGCGCCGGCCCGCGTGACGGCCGCGTGGGCCTGGCGGCGCACCAGGGCCGTCTCGGCGTCGAGATCGCCGATGGGGCCGACGGTCTCGAAGTTGAAGCGGCGTTTGAGGGCGGCGGACATCTCGGAGACGCCCTTGTCGCGGAGGTTGGCGGTCGCGATGAGCGTGAAGCCGGGTGCGGCGTGCGCGAGGGCGTCCTCACCGCCGGCCAGCTCCGGGACGGCGATGCGCCGTTCGGACAGCAGCGAGACCAGCGCGTCCTGGACCTCCGGCAGGCAGCGGGTGATCTCCTCGACCCGGGCGACGGCGCCGCGGGTCATGGCGGTGAGCACCGGGGACGGCACCAGGGCCTGCCGGGTGGGGCCCTGGGCCAGCAGCAGCGCGTAGTTCCAGCCGTACTTGAGCTGGTCCTCGGTGGTGCCCGCGGTGCCCTGCACCACCAGGCCGCTGGTGCCGCACACGGCTGCCGAGAGCAGCTCGGAGAGCATGGACTTGGCGGTGCCGGGCTCGCCGACGAGCAGCAGCCCGCGCTCTCCGGCGAGGGTGACGACGCAGCGTTCCACCAGAGCGCGGTCGCCGACGAACTTCTGCTCGACGACCAGTCGGCGCGGGAGCCCTTCGGGCGCCGCGGCGCTCTCCGGCAGCTGCAGGGACTCGCCGTTGCTGCCCATCACGAAGGTGACGACGGCGCGCGGGGTCAGCCGCCAGGAGGGCGGCCGGGGGCCGCTGTCGTAGGCGGCGAGGAAGGCCAGTTCGGTGGCGTGGCGGTCTTCGGGCGGGCTGACCTGGCGGCCCGGCGCTGCGGAGGATGCGGTCTCGGTGCGGATGTCGGTGCGGATGTCGGTGGTCATCGACGGCGGCCCTTCCGGGTGGCACGGGTGGTGAGTTCTTCGAAGGCGGGGGCGTCGCCGTCCTTCACGCGCCCCCAGGCGAGGGCGAACAGGGCGGGCACCGACAACAGCGGCACGGCCCGTACGTGATCGCGCAGCGGGTAGAGCCCTTCCTTCCAGGTCTCCACCGGCAGGGCGGACGACTTGAATTCGTGCCAGCCGCAGGGCAGGAACAGGGTCCGGCCCGCGCGGGACCGCTTGGCCTCCAGGACCAGGTCGGTGGCGGCGAGTTCGGCCCGTGCCTTCTTCAGCCGGGCGGGCTTCCAGCCGGTCCACCGGGCGCAGTCGCGGTCCGTCGGGTCGGGCAGGGCCAGCAGCTGCAGATAGATCACGGCCGCGTCCTCGCTCAGCGCGTGGGCGGCGGCCACCTCGGCGACCAGTCCCGGCACCGACCGGGTGGGGTCCTGCGCGTGTCCGGTGAAGTCGTCGGGTCCGGTTCCGGCGTTGACGGCCTGCTCCAGGTCGCTGCCGAACAGCGCCCGCACCGAGGCGAGCGTGCTGATCCGCCCGGAGCCGAGAAGCCCTTCGAGCAGCCCGAAGACGGGATCGTCGGCGCCGGTGATGCCTGCCGTGCGCACCAGGGTCATCTCGTTGTCGCCGTACCAGGGGCGCAGCACGAGGCTCTCCCCGACGCGGGTGAGACCGTCCGGTCCCGCTCCGCCGGTCGCGGGCAGGCCGTACGCCGTGCGCAGCGCGGCAGCGGTCGGGGTGCCCTTCTCGGTCCACTCCACGTCCAGGTCGAGGACGAGTCCGGGGTCGGTCAGCCGCCGGCGAACGGCGGCGAGTCCGGCGGGCAGATGGGCGCGCAGCGGGTGTCCGTACGGCAGCCCGTAGGCGAGCCCGCTGAGGGCGGCGACGGCACCGGTGAGGTCTCCCCGGCTGGGGAGGGCGGAGGGATCGTCGGGGACGAGATCGCCGTCCTTGTCGCGGCGCATGGCGGTGGTGCGGCTCAGCCACGCGGTCCGCGCGGGGTTGAGGACGGCCTCCGCCGCGTCCGTGCCGACGCCGTGCAGCACGTCCGCCAGATCCTCCGGCAGCCGGACCAGCGACCCCAGGCGCTCGGCCCAGACCCGGGCCGCTGCCTCGATGTCCGGTCCTGTCGCCCACAGTCCGGCCGGGTCTGCCGGGAGCAGTGCGTCCAGCAGCGCCAGCCGGTTGGCACGGCCGAGCGAGTTCAGCCGGTGGTTCGCCCGTTCCGCCTGGCGGGTCTTGAGGCCGATCAGGGAGAGCCCGGCCGTCTCCATCTCGCCGGTGCCGGCCGCGACCAGCAGGGCCGCCTGGACGGGCTCGATGCCGGTGGCGGTGTCGAGCGCGACGGCCGCCTCGGGCCGCCACGGGACGGCGCCCCGCTCACGGACGAGTCGGATCAGCGGCAGCAGGCGCTCGTGCGGGAACGCCGGCTCGTGGCGCTGCTCCTCGTGGAGGGTGAAGTCGGCGATCCGGCCGAACGTCCCCTCCGGGTCGTGGTCGAGGGCGAGCCAGTGCACGCGGCCGTTGCCCCGGTTGACGTTCTGCCGGCCGAGGATCACCACGGTGCGGCCACCGCGGCGCAGCACCTGGCCGACCCGTTCCCGCTTGGTGCCCTCCTCGCACAGGACGACCTGGCGCAGGGCGCCCGAGGGGTCGGCGAGAGGGCCGGTGGAGACCGCTTCGAGCAGCGTGAGCAGCGCCTCCCGGTGCTCGTCGGAGGTGCCGGGGGAAGCCGCGCGGTAGGCGAGCTGCCGCAGGGTGTCCAGGAAGGGCAGCCAGACCATCCCGACAGCGGGCACCGTGTGGGCCTCGCCGCTCCAGCCGTCGCCGAGGACCGGCAGCGGGGTGGGTTCGGGCAGCAGCCTGCCGTCGGCGGGCTTCCCCGACAGGACGTGATTGACCGACAGGATCTGCTGGAGGGCGGTCCACTCCTCGCCCTGTCCCCACCGCATGTAGCCACCGGGCGTGGCGATGCCGGCGGTGGCGGCCCGCAGCGTCGTGTCGTCGCCGTGTGGGGGCCGGTGCTGGGCGTACATGCCCTCGGTCTCCGGTGTCTTCGGCTGCTTGGGCTGCACGGGTGCGACGAACGAGGCGGTGGCGAGCACATGGTTGACGGCGGCCCGCACGATCGCGGTCACTCCCGTGAGCAACCGCGGGTCGGACAGCGCGGGAAGTGCCGCGGCGACGGCCGTCCTGGCCACTTCGTCCGCGGACGGACCGGTGTACTTCTCCTGTCCTGCGGCCGCGGCACGGCGCTCCGCCAGAGCGGTGATGGCCGCGCTGAGCAGGGACGCGATCTCCGCGTCGGTGACCGCGCGCAGACCTGCCGAGCCCTGCTCGTCGCGCGGGCGCAGAGCGTGCCAGAACGCCGGCGGCGGAACGTATCCGGTGCCTGCCGCGTACTCCCCGCCCTGGTCGGAGACGGCGACGGAGCCCAGCACACCCGTGTCGGATGTGGCGTCCGCCGGGTGGAGCTGGATCATGTTGCCGACCAGGGCGGCGACGGGGCCCGCTCCGCCCGGCAGTCGCAGCACGCCCAGCGGTACGGGGTGGTGGCCCTGGCCCGGGGCCACGGGAAGGGTGACGGTGCGCCCGTCGGGTGTTCCGGCGGTGACCCGCCGCTCGTGGTCGCGGCCCTCGGTCCGTACCCAGCGGCCCAGGACGGTGCCGTCGGTGCCGAACGGCGTGTTCTCCAGGCCGGGGAGCAACGGCAGGACCTCGCAGTCCGCGGGCGAGAGCCGGGCGTCCTCCCGGATCCCGGACTGCAGGAAAGCGGGCAGCGAGGCGCGTCCGTGCGTGCCGCCGGCCGGATCGTACTCGACCCAGATGTGCTCGCGGCCCTGCTTGCCCTGGCGCCAGTGTCCGGTCCCGTCGCCCAGCACGGGCCGGGAGGACGGCAGGGTCGTGTCACCCGCGTGCAGGGTCCGGCCGCCGGTGGCGCGGCCGCCGCCGGGCAACGGCAGCGACGGGGTGCCGGCCGACTGCGCGTTCCACCAGTACGGCAGCTGCTCTCCGCCGAGCGTGAACACCTCGGAGGGGCGGGCCGACCAGTAGGCGCGCTGTTTGCTGTCCTCCTGCCAGATGACGAGCAGTTCGCCGTCCGTGTAGCGGAAGTGCGGGCGCCGCCATTGGTCGAGGTCGGCCGGGAGGCGCAGCTCGTGTTCCAGCAGCACCCCTTCGGGGCCGACGACGACGGCCCGGTGCCGGTTCGCGACGATGAGAGCGGGCCACGCCTCGGCGACCACGATCCAGTGGTTCTGGTCGGCCTGACCGGCGTTGAGCTGTTGGTAGGCCTCTTCCAGGGCCGGCCAGCCCAGTTCGTCCACGACGCCCGCGCGCAGGGTGGCGGCGAGGATCGGGGCCAGGTCGTGTCCGGCGACCTGGGCGACGGCCAAGGCGTTGACCTGGGCGGCCACCGGGCGGAACGGTGCGATCCGGCTGAGTGCCGCGCGCGAGCCGGGCAGTCCGGTCGCTCCGGTGAACTCCTCGGCGCGGTCCCGGAGCCAGTCGTGGAGCACGTCGCTCAGGACCGGGTGGCCGGCGATCGCTTCGAGCACGGAGGTCTCCGCCCGGTGACCGTTGAGGCCGCTCAGGGCGTCGTACAGCAGCTCGCGGAAACGGGGGCGGCCCGCGACGGCGGTCAGGTCGCGGCGGCCGGGCACGTCGTCGGAGAGCCAGCCCTCCAGCGGGAGATGGACCGAGGCGCCAGGGGCCGGCTCGGTGAGCGGAATACCCCAGGTCAGGCAGCCGTCGAGCAGGTCGAGGTCGGCGCCCGCGTGCCAGCGCCCCTGGAAGAGGTCGACCGGACGTCCGTCGGAGCGCAGCCGGGCGGCCATCCGCTCCACGAGCGCGAGTGTGGCCGGGCACCGCTGGGAGCTGGACGAACCGTGCTTGCGGTGCAGGGCCCAGCGGCTGAGCCAGTCCGCCGGATCGGCGCCCGCCGTACCGGTCTCCTCGGTGAGCAGGGTGTCGGCGCCCGTCTCGGCGAGCAGCGCGAGCCAGGACTCGTCGGCGGACCGGCCGCTCCCGAGGCCGGTCGGCATGATCTCCAGCAGCCGGGCCCGGACGGCGGGTTCACCGGTGGCGAGCACCACGAGGGTGGCGCGGTAGGCGGTCCAGAACGATGCGGGTGCGCGGACGATGCTGGGTGAGGCGAGCAGATCGGCGACGAACGCCGACTCCTCGGTCACCCGGTCGAGACCCGCGGCCTTGATGAGCCCGCGGGCGTCCTGCGGCAGGGCGGCGTACGGCGGCATCCCGGCCGCACACCGTTCGACGGCCAGCTGACGGAACTGCGCCCACGCCTCGGCCGGGTCGAGCCGCCGGGAGAGGTCCTGGACATGGTCCTTGAGCGCCTTCACGGTCAGCGCGCCGGCGAAGGCGAACTCCAGGAAGACCGCCCGCTGCCGGTCCTCGTCGACCGCGAGGCCGTGGACGCGCTCGGCGGCACGGGCCTTGCCGAAGAGGGTCGCGGCGTAGGTGCTGTTGTCGTGCTGGAGGAAGACCCGGGCGGCCTGCTCGTAGAACGTCGGCAGGAAGTGCGGTACGGCCCGGCCGAGCCGGGTGGCGAGAGCTTCGAAGCCGTCCTTCGCCGCGCCGGCACGGGACTTGGCCTGGCGGGCGAGCCGCTCCATGTCCTTGACGAGGGCGAGGGCGTGGTGGCCGTTGGCGGGGTCGTTGACCAGCGCCCAGGCGGGGAAGCCCAGCGTCTCGCGGCGGACCTGTCCCACCTCGGGGGCATCGGGTTCACGGACGAGCCCGAGGAAGTCCAGCGCCAGATCCTCGGCCTCGCCGAGGGTGCCCGCCACCAGGCGCACCACGCGCCGGTCGTCGAGCGCCGGGTGTGTGTAGGTGCGGGCGGTGAGCGCGTCGGCGTCGTCACGGGTGACGGTGCCGGGGCGCAGGATCGCGCCGGCGTCGAGCAGCGCCGCGGCCCGGGTGATGTCGTCGGTCTTCATGCCGCCTGCTCCTCGTCCTCGATGTCGCGTCCCGCGTACAGGGCCGCCGCCATGCGCATGCCTTCCGACCAGGCGACCGGGCCGACCTGGCCGGCCGTCAACGCCCGTCCCGCACCGTCGGTCCAGGTCAGCGAGCCGGTCTCGGTCTGCTCGTAGCTCTCGTAGTCGCCGATCCAGATCCGCGCCTCGACGGTTCTGCCGTCCTCGACCACCGGGCAGACCGCCTGGCCGCCGCGCGCCCGGTACCCGAGCTGGGTGGCACGGCCGTGCAGGAACCGCAGTTCCTTGAAGGTGCCGCCCGCGTAGTCGTCGACCGAGGCGGTCTCCGCGTCCAGACCCGCCGGGCGGCGCCACACCTCGCGGAAGAGCTGCTGCACCCGCTGGTTCACGGTGAGCTCGACCGCGAACTCCCGGAGTTCTTCGAGGTCTTCCAGCAGCACGGGGTGCGGTATGCGGACCAGCTCGGGGCTGATGCGCACGGTGTCACCGTCCAGGTCCACCAGACCGAGGCCCCGGACGGGGTCGGCGTCCCGCAGGAACCCGGCGACGTCGCCGTTCTCCCCCATGACGACGAGGTCGCGCAGGGCCGACCGCCAGGCGGTGTCCTGCCACACCTGGGCGACGGCGGCGACCGGGACGGGCAGCGAGCGCACCATCCACCGCTCCACGTCGGCGACGCACTGCCGTTCGTGCCGGTCCAGCCACTCCACCAGCTGGCGCAGTCCGACCACGGCCGGATCGTCGGCCAGCTTCGGCGGTACCGTCTTCAGCCGGCGCCCCGCCGCGTTGCGGCAGACCACTTTCCCGTCGTCGAGGGCGACTTCGTAGTCGCCGGCCGGAACCCACCCCATGTGCTGTCTCCTTGGTCAGACGGCCTGTTCCGGGGCATGGCACACCTATGGCACACCGCACGCCACACCCCCGGTCGCAGCGCCGCCGCGATCACGTTGGTGCGACTCTAGGGGGAGGCTCGGACAATGCCTCCGGCAGCACCGGCGGGCCTGTGGACAACCGGATCGCGAGGGGTTCAGACGGTGCGTCCGGTGCCCTCCGGGGCGGTGAAGTCCCAGCTGAGCAACAGGATGGCGAGGTCGTCCAGATGCCGTCCGGCGTCCAGTTTCCGGGTGACGGTGGTCAGATGGTCCACCAGCGCCCGCCCGGTCGTCCGCGGTGCGCTGTCGATGATCGACAGCAGGCCGTCGGTCCCCAGGCGTTCGTGCCCGGGCCCGCTGTGTCCCTCCACCAGACCGTCGGTGTGCAGCAGCAGCGAGGCGGCGGCCGGGAGTTCGGTCCGGGTGGTGTGCCGGCCGCCGCCGGGACCGATGCCCAGGGCGACGCCCGGCCGGGACGGCAGCGGGCGGGCCGTGCCGTGCTGGACGAGGAGCGGTTCGTCGTGACCGGCCAGCGTGACATCGATCCGGCAGGCGTCCGGGTGGAGCGAGATCATCGCGACGGTGGCGAACATCGCGGAGTAGGGGCGTTCCGCGACGAGGACCTGCTCCATCAGGGCCAGCAGGCCGGACTCGCGGCGCTGGGACCGTACGTGGTGCAGTTCGGTGCGCGCCCGGTCGCGGGCGGCCTCCAGGTCCTTCTCCAGGTGGGAGGTGCTGACGCGGATGGCGTTGAAGTCCTGCCGGCCCTCGTCCGCCCGCTCGGTGGCCAGGGCCACCGGGGCGCCGGCCGGCGCGGTGGCCACCGGCCGGCCGAACCGGGACTGCCAGGTCTCGGCGCGCGCGAGCACCTCGTCCAGGTCGGCGACCGTTGACCGGTCACCGGCCAGCAGGGTCCGCAACTGCGCGGTGGCGTCCTTCTGTTGTCGCAGGCCCTGTTGTCGCAGGCCCGAGCGGTAGGGCTCCAGGAAGCCCGGTTCCCCGGTCAGCCCGTAGCCGCGCGCCCCCGTCTCCTGGTTGACCAGCGCGCTTTCCAGCCGCACCGAGGCCACCAGCGCCGGGGTGCTGCCGTCCACCAGCCGGTCCGAGATCGCCGTGGAGCGGGCGAAGACCCACACCCCGGTCGCCGCGAGGACGGCGAGGACCACGAGCGCGGCGCAGGCGCCCGCCGTCAGCCAGCGCCGCGTCGTCCAGTCCGCGGTGGGACCGCCGGCCCGGCCGGCCCCAGCCGCTCCGGAGCGTGGGTGCTCGGCCGGATCCTCGTGGCTGCGCGCCCCTGCACGGCCTGTCACTGCGACTCCTCGATCACCCCGCCCCGCCGCGGCAGCGGCAGGGCCAACCGCTCCCGCCCCGGGGTACAGCCGCGCCATCGTACCCAGCGCGCCGACCATGATTGTCGCCTCATCGACACGACCGTAGGGTGGGCGCATGCGCCGCGAGGAGTCCACCGTCCAACTCGGCCATGCCCAGTTGACGGCACCGGCCGAGCAGGGCGGGACGGCACTCCCCCACCGGCCGGCCACGGAGACCCTCCGCCGCGGGCACCCCCTCAGTTCCGTCCCGCCGACCTCCGCAGGAGCGAACCCGTGAACGCCCTCGCCTCTCCCCGCTCCTACAGCATCCTGCTCGTCGAGGACGACGCCGCCGATGCGATGCTCATCGAGGAAGCCCTCGCAGAAAAGGGGATGACCCGGGCCATCGCCCGCGCCAACGACGGTGTCGCCGCACTGGAACACCTGCGGGACCCGGCCAACGACCGCCCCGATCTCATCGTGCTGGATCTGAACATGCCCCGGATGAACGGCCGCGAACTGCTGGCCGTCCTCAAGGACGACCCGTCTCTGGCCACCATCCCCGTGGTCGTCCTGACGACCTCGTCCACGCCGGACGACATCGCGGACGCCTACCAGCACCACGCCAACGCGTACGTCACCAAGCCGGTCAACCTCGACGACTTCCTGCACTCCGTGCGGGGCATCGACGCCTTCTTCCTCGAGATCGCCACCCACGTGCCCCGCGACTGAGAAGGAGGCAGCACCCGCGGGCCTCCCGTAGCGGAAACACCGCGCCTGCCGGTCCAGACACCATTCCCACCTCGTATACACGAGGAACAGGAGCGCTTTTAGGTTGCATCTACGATTCTCCGGACGGACGATTGGGCAGGACGTTGTGAGCAGCCGCCGCGTGCACCGCCCGGAGGGGGAATCGGATGAGCCGACCCAGTACGCCGCAGCGCGCCGCGCCGCCGCGCACCCGGTCCTTCCTCCTGCGCGGCGAGGTGCACCGGCCGGCCACCCTGACCGTCGCCGATCTGCGGAACGGCTGGGAGCAGCACCGGGCCGACGTGGTCTTCGACTGCGCGACGAACGGGCCGCAGCACCACCGCTTCGAGGAGCCGCTGCTGCGGGAGGTCGTCACCGCCGCGGAGCCCGCCTTCGACGCCCGGCGGCGTAAGGACCGCTCGCGTTTCCTGCTGACGGTCACCGGCGGGGACGGGCACCACACGGTGCTGTCCTGGGCGGAGATCGACGCCGACTTCGGGGACACGCCCATCCTGCTGGCCACGCTCCTGGACGGCGGGGCGCTGGACGAGTCCGGCAGCCAGCTGGTGGTGCCCTCCGACCGCTGCGGGGCCCGCTACATCAGCGACATCAGCAGCGTATGGGTCGGGGCCTGCCCGCCTCCCGGCGCATCCGCGGCCACGGGATAGGGCCGGGTGTCGCCGGAGAACGGCGCCGGACCCCGCGACGGGGCCGCCGCGCAGAACGACAAGGCCACCCAGGCGTGGGACGAATTCCTGCGGGCCGACATCATCGAGGAGCCGGGCGTGGCCTACGCCGCCGCGCTCCTGGGGCCGGACGGGCGATATCTGCACACCGCGTCGGCGTCGGCCGGGGACGACGGGTCGGGGTACTTCCGCCAGGAGGACGCCGCAGCCGCCCTGTCCGTGCGGGACGCGGCCCGCGGCGGACCCCCGGTCGCCGAGCCCTTCGCCCTGAGCGGGCGCCGGGTGACGATCGGCCCGATCGCCGGTGACGCCGACCTGTGGGCGACGCCGCTGATCTGCGAGCGCACCGGCCTCAATGTCGGGGTCATGGGCGGCACCCCGAGGGGATATGTGGTCGTCGCCCTCTGCCATCCCATGAGTGACGACATTCCCGTGCCGGGCGTCTACGGCGCGGAGATCTCCACCTGGAGTGTTTTCCAGAGCCGGATCGGACTGGCGCTTCTCACCGCCTGACCACCGCCATTGGACCTTTCACTAAGGGCGGGGCAGTTGCCATGGAGATTCGCATCATGAATTGCAAATGCCAGGGAATTGCCCCTAACGTGTCGCACATGCAGTCCTACACGATGGGTCAGGCGGCGCGCCTGCTGGGTGTGAGCCCGGATACCGCGCGCCGCTGGGCGGACGCCGGCCGGGTGACGACCCACCGCGACGAGGGCGGCCGCCGACTGATCGACGGCCGGGACCTGGCCG
This sequence comes from Streptomyces sp. So13.3, assembly GCF_005860785.2. Lineage (NCBI taxonomy): Bacteria > Bacillati > Actinomycetota > Actinomycetes > Kitasatosporales > Streptomycetaceae > Streptomyces > Streptomyces sp. So13.3. The sequence continues at coordinate 1,367,138 of NZ_CP048835.1, forward strand.
CGTTCTCCATCGAGATCGCCCAGACAGGCACCGGTGAGGAGGACACCTCCTGCATCTCCGCCCGCAACGCGTTCCCCGGCATCGTCACCGCGGTCAAGCTCGGCGACGTCGCCGCACAGGTGGAGATCCAGGCCGGTCCGCATCGGCTGGTGTCGCTGCTGACCCGTGAAGCCGTCGAGGAACTCGGCCTGGAGGTCGGCATGCGGGCCACCGCCCGTGTGAAGTCCACCAGCGTGCACATCGACCGCACCTGACCCACCGCTCCAACCAGCGGCGTCGTCCGTCCCCGACGCGGCCTCCACCAACCGCTCGGGCGACACCGGTCGGCCCGAACAGCCACGTCACCAGGGAGTTCAACCCTCATGTCCTTTGCCTTCGACAGACGCCGCGCCGCTGCCGCGATCGTGACCGCCGCCCTGTTCGTTCCGCTCGTGGCGGCCTGCGGCAGTGACGACAAGAAGGACGCCGGTTCCACGGCGACCCCGTCCGCCAGCACCTCCGGAGCGCCCAAGGCCGCGCTGACGGTGCTCGCCGCCTCCTCGCTGACCGATGTGTTCAAGACCGCCGGCGCCGCGTACGAGAAGAGCCACCCGGGCACGACGGTGAAGTTCTCCTTCGCCGGCTCGCAGGAACTCGCCGCGCAGGTCAAGCAGGGCGCGCCGGCCGACGCCCTGGTGACCGCGGACACCAGGACCATGGACGGCCTGAAGTCCGACACCGGCACCCCGGCCATCATCGCCAAGAACCGCCTGGTGATCGCCACCGGTGAGGGCAACCCGCTGAAGATCACGGCCCTCAAGGACCTGGCCGACACCAAGTTCAAGGTCGTCCTCGCCGCGCCCACCGTCCCGGTCGGCCGGTACAGCAAGCAGGTCCTGGACGCGCAGAAGATCGTGGTCAAGCCGGTCTCGCAGGAGCCGAACGTCCGCGCCGTCCTGAGCAAGGTCGAGCTCGGCGAGGCCGACGCCGGCATCGTCTACGCGACGGACGCCGCGACCGCCACGAACAAGGTCGACGCCATCGAGATCCCCGACGCGCAGAACGCCGTCGCCTCGTACCCGGCCGCTACCTTGAAGACCACGAAGAACAGCGAGGCCGCCGCCGCGTTCGTGGCATGGCTGAGCACCCCCGAGGCGCAGAAGATCCTGCAGGCGGCGGGCTTCCAGCAGCCGTAGTCCTGTGCGGGAAGCGGCAGCTCCCCCTGTCGTGAGGGCTGTCCGGATCGGGGGACCGGACAGCCCTGTCACTGCCTTCGCCTGCCCCGATCCCAGGAACCGCCGATGAGACGCATCCGCAGCCGAGCACGCGGCGCGCGCACCCCGGTCGCGCTGGCGCTGCCCGCACTGATCGCGATCGCGTTCCTGCTGATGCCGCTGGTCGGCATCCTGTCTCGCACCAACTGGGGTGCTATCGGGACCGATCTGACCAGCCCTGACGTCACCACCGCGCTGAGGCTGTCACTGCTGGTGTCGTTCTGGGCGCTGGGCCTGTCGCTCGTGCTCGGGGTGCCACTGGCATGGCTGCTGGCCCGGGTCGACTTCCCCGGCAAGTCGCTGGTGCGCTCCCTCGTACTGCTGCCGATGGTGCTGCCGCCCACCGTGGGCGGTGTCGCGCTGCTGCTCGGCTTCGGGCGGCGGGGGCTGCTCGGGCCGTGGCTGGAGAACACGTTCGGGATCGTGCTGCCGTTCCACACCTCCGGGGCGGTGGTCGCGGCGACCTTCGTGGCGATGCCGTTCCTGGTCATCAGCCTGGAAGGGACCCTGGCGGGGCTGCGCCCCAGCTACGAGGAGACCGCCGCCTCACTGGGCGCCCCGCCGGTGCGGGTGTTCTTCACCGTCACGCTGCCCATGGTCGCCCCCGGCCTGGTGGCGGGCGCAGCGCTGACCTGGGCGCGCGCCCTGGGCGAGTTCGGCGCGACCATCACCTTCGCGGGCAACCTCCCCGGCACCACCCAGACCCTGCCCCTCGAGGTCTACCTGCTGCTGCAGGACTCGCCCGAAGCGGCCACGTCCGTCTCCCTGCTGCTGCTCGTCATCGCCATGGCCGTACTGATCGCGCTGCGCGGCCGCTGGGCCGGCGGGGCGGTGACCCGGGAGAGCAGCTCCAAGCGACCCGTGGACGACGGCCCACCGCCGGCCGATCCGTTGACGGACTCCCCCGCAGCGCCGAATCTCCTCAAGGGCGGATCTCCGGCGGACGGTTCCCCCTCGGACGGAACTCCCGGCCCGAAGTCCTCCGCCGCACCGGACCGTTGGTCGCTGCACACCGACGTCACCGGGTTCAACCAGCTGACCCTGGACGCGGAGCCCGGCACCACCATCGCCATCGTCGGTCCCAACGGCGCCGGGAAGACCACGCTGCTGCGCGCCCTGCTCGGCCTCACCCCCCGCGCGCACGCCGAACTGCGCCTCGGCAGCACCGACGTCACCGACCTGCCACCGCACAAGCGCGGTGTCGCGTGGGTTCCGCAGGACGGCGCGCTGTTCCCGCATCTGACGGCGCTGTCCAACACCGCCTACGGTCTGCGCACCCATCACGTCCCGCGCGCCGAGGCGCGCCGCACCGCCCAGCAGTGGCTCGACCGGCTCGGCGTCGGCCATCTCGCCCACCGCAGGCCCGCGCAGCTCTCCGGCGGCCAGGCCCAACGCGTCGCCCTCGCCCGCGCACTCGCCGCCCGGCCCCGGCTGCTGCTGCTCGACGAACCGCTGGCCGCCCTCGACCAGACCACCCGTGCCCATGTCCGGCACACGCTGCGCACCCACCTCGACGGCTTCGGCGGCGTCTGTCTGATCGTCACTCACGACCCCGTCGAGGCGGTCGCCCTCGCCGACCGGGTGCTCGTCCTCGAAGACGGCCGCGCCCTCCAGGACGCGTCGCCCACCGACGTCACCCGCCACCCCCGCTCCCCCTGGGTGGCCCGGATGCTCGGCCGCAACGCGTGGCCCGGTACGGCGACCGCCAGCGGCCTCGCGCTGGCCGGCGGCGGACAGCTCGTCGTCGCCGACACCCTCACCGAAGGGGCACGGGCGCTGGCGATCATCGCGCCGGAGGCGGTCTCCGTGCACCGTGACCGACCCGCCGGCAGCCCCCGCAACGTCTGGCCCGGCACGATCCGCGAGATCACCTCCTCCGGCAGCCGGCTGCGCCTTCTCATCACCTCCGACCAGGCACCCGATCTCGTCGCCGAGATCACCCACCAGGCCGCCGCCGAACTGGGCCTCACCGACGGGACCTCGGTCTGGACGAGCGTCAAGGCCACCGAGGTCACCCTCGTCACCCTCTGAGGCCGACCGCGCCGCCCGGCAGTGCCCTGCATGACGGATAAACTGCGACGCCGTCCCCCGCCGGACCCACCGCGGCACGGCGGGCCCACCAGCCCCGCGAGGGAAGCGAACGGCGAACGTGACACGACATGTGCTCATCCTGGGCGGCACCACGGAAGCGCGCCGGCTCGCGGCGGCGCTGGCCGCCGATCCCGCGCTGCGGGTGACCAGCTCGCTGGCGGGGCGGGTGGCCGAACCACGGCTGCCCGCCGGCGAGGTACGGATCGGCGGGTTCGGCGGCACCGAGGCGCTGGGCCGCTGGCTGGCCGAGCACGCGGTGGACGCGCTGATCGACGCCACCCACCCGTTCGCCGGCACCATCAGCTTCCACGCCGCGGAGGCGGCGGCGTCCGCCCGGGTCCCGCTGCTCGCGTTGCGGCGGCCCGGCTGGGTGGCGGGCCCGGACGACCACTGGCATCCCGCGGAATCCCTGGCCGAGGCCGCCGCGCTGCTCCCGGGACTGGGCCGGCGGATCTTCCTGACCACCGGCCGGTCGGGGCTGGCCGCCTTCGCCGGAACGACCGGTCTGTGGTTCCTCGTCCGCTCGGTCGACGCCCCGGGGCCACCGCTTCCGGAGCACTCCGAAGTCCTGCTCGACCGGGGGCCCTTCACCCTCGAAGGGGAGACGGAACTGCTGCGCCGCCACCGCATCGACGTCCTCGTCACCAAGGACAGCGGCGGACCGGCCACCGCGGCGAAGCTCACCGCCGCCCGCGAGGCCGGCATTCCGGTCGTCGTCGTCCGCCGCCCGCCGGTGCCCGGCGGGGTGCCCGTGGCGGCGACCACGGAGGAAGCGGCCGCGTGGCTGCGCGCCGTACTGATGTAGCCCGCAGCCGGGTCAGGCGTCGTCCCGGTCGCCGGCGGGCGTCCTGCGCAGCAGATAGGTGTCCATGATCCAGCCCTTGCGGGCACGGGCTTCGGCGCGCAGCGTCTGGATGCGCTCCGAGACGTCGGGCAGCCGTCCCGCGACGAGGATCTCGTCCGGTGTGCCCAGGTACGCGCCCCAGTAGATCGTGACGTCGTCACCGCCGTCCGGAAGGTGCGCGAAGGCCTGGTGCGCGTCGAGCATGACGACGACGTCGTCGGCGCCCTCGGGGAAGCCCGCGGCCAGCTGCCTGCCGGTGGTGATCTGCACGGGCCGCGCGGGCCGGTTCAGCCCGGTCCGGTGCTTGGCGGCCAGCGCCGCGACGCTGCTGATGCCGGGGATCACCTCGTAGTCGAACGCGACCGTCCCCCGGCCGAGCACGTCCTCCAGGATGCCCAGAGTGCTGTCGTACAGGGCGGGGTCGCCCCACACCAGGAAGGCGCCGCACTCGTCGTCCGCCAGCTCCGAGGTGATGAAGTGCTCGTAGATGTCGGCCCGGCGATGGCGCCAGTCACCGACGGCCGACGCGTAGACCGGTGACGGCGCCGTACGGTCCCGGTCCGGGTCCTGGGCCGACACCAGCCGGTGCGGACGCGTCACATGCTGTTCGATGATGTCGTGGCGCAGCTGGACCAGGTCCGACTTCTCCTCGCCCTTGTCCAGGACGAAGAACACGTCGGCCTGATTGAGCGCCTTGACCGCCTGCAGCGTCAGATGGTCCGGGTCGCCCGCGCCGATACCGATGACAAAGATCTTCCTCACGGCATCGAGTCTGCACCATGCGGTCGGGGCGTGACGCCGCCGGGGGCGGCCTGCGGGCTGCCGCCCCCGGCGGGCCGGGGGTCAGAACGCGGTCAGGGTGAAGACGACCTTGTCACCGGTCCTGATACGGAACTGGCAGCCGCCCACGGGGGTCGGCGTGCCGTTGACGGAGATGTTCCGGTACTCACTGGCACCCGCCGTGCCGGCGGCTGTGCGACTGACCGCGTAGTCGTCGAACGAGGGGTACCAGGTGCCGTCCCAGGAGAAGTGCGCCCGTCTCGCCGCGTCGTCGAGCGCCGCGGTCGGGGTCGCGACCCGGCTCGGGCTCACCGTCCGGTGGCTGAACAATGCTGACCCGGCCGCCCTTTTGGCCATAGGCTGGACGGTGCAGCTGGTTCGCCCTGTCCGCCAGACAGGTGCGTCGTAAGAGGGAACCCGGTGGAATTCCGGGACTGCCCCGCAGCGGTGAGTGGGAACGACCGCCGTCATACGCACTGGGACCCGAGCCGGGATCTGGGAAGCGACGGCCAGTAGGTGTCTCGTGTCCGTACGAGACGTGCCCGCGAGTCCGAAGACCTGCCACTGCCCGCGCGCCCCCAACGGCGCACGGTGATTCCGGAGACCTCGAGGGCGGGTCGGAGTACACATCAGACGGGCACGTGCGGCGTTCCGGCGCTTCAGTGACGTGATCCCGTCCGGTCTGTGTTCCCTTCGCGCCGTCGATTCTCCCGGGGTCCTATGGGAGACACTCGCGAAGGAGAGTTCCATGACCAGCACGTCCGCCACCGCACGTTCCACCGTGCACGGCTACCCCCGGCAGGGCCGGAACCGGGAGCTGAAGAAGGCGATCGAGGGCTACTGGAAGCGCGACGTCAGCGCCGACGCCCTGCGGGACGCCGCCGCCGCGCTGCGCCGCACCAACTGGCGGCAGCTCGCGGACGCCGGCATCCAGGAGGTCCCGACCGGCGACTTCTCGTACTACGACCACGTCCTGGACACCAGCGTCATGGTCGGCGCGATTCCCGCACGGCACCGCGCCGCGGTCGCCGCCGACGCCCTGGACGGCTACTTCGCCATGGCCCGCGGCACGCAGGACGTCGCGCCGCTCGAGATGACCAAGTGGTTCGACACCAACTACCACTACCTGGTGCCCGAACTGGGCCCGGACACCGTCTTCAGCGCCGACTCCACCAAGCAGGTCGCCGAGCTGAAGGAAGCACTCGCGCTCGGCCTCACCGCGCGCCCGGTGCTCGTCGGTCCGATCACCTATCTGCTGCTCGCCAAGCCCGCCCCCGGCGTCGCGGCGGACTTCGAACCGCTGACGCTCCTCGACCGGCTGCTGCCGGTGTACGCCGAGGTGCTCGGCGATCTGCTCGCCGCCGGAGCCGAGTGGGTGCAGCTCGACGAGCCGGCCCTGGTCCAGGACCGCACCCCGGGTGAACTCAACGCCGCCGCACGCACCTACCGAGTGCTGGGCGGTCTCACCGACCGGCCGAAACTGCTGGTCGCGTCCTACTTCGACCGGCTGGGCGAGGCCCTGCCGATCCTCGCCAAGGCGCCCATCGACGGGCTGGCGCTGGACTTCACCGGTCCCGCCGCGGGCAACCTCGACGACCTCGCGGCCGTCGGCGGGCTGCCCGGCAAGCGCCTGCTGGCGGGCGTCGTCAACGGCCGCAACACCTGGATCAACGACTACGAGAAGTCGCTGTCCGTCCTCGGCACGCTCCTCGGGCTGGCCGAACGGGTCGACGTCGCCTCCTCCTGCTCCCTGCTGCACGTCCCGCTGGACGCCACGGCCGAGCGCGACATCGACCCGCAGATCGCCCGCTGGCTGGCCTTCGCCCGGCAGAAGACCACCGAGATCGTCACCCTGGCGCGCGGGCTCTCCCAGGGCACCGACACGATCGCGGCCGAACTCGCCGCCAACCGCGCCGACCTGGCGTCCCGGGCCGGTTCCGCCCTCACCAACGACCCGGCGGTCAGGACCCGCGCCGCGGCCGTCACCGACAGCGACGCCCGCCGCTCCCAGTCCTACGAGGAGCGGGCCGCTGCCCAGCGCGCCCACCTCGGGCTGCCGCTGCTGCCGACGACCACGATCGGCTCGTTCCCGCAGACCACCGAACTGCGCACCGCACGGGCCGATCTGCGGGCGGGGCGCATCGACACCGCCGCGTACGACGCCCGTATCGAGACCGAGATCCGCGAGGTCCTCTCCTTCCAGGAGAAGGCCGGCATCGACGTCCTGGTGCACGGCGAGCCCGAACGCAACGACATGGTGCAGTACTTCGCGGAGCAGCTGACCGGCTACCTCGCCACCCAGCACGGCTGGGTCCAGTCCTACGGGACCCGTTACGTCCGGCCGCCGATCCTCGCCGGGGACATCTCCCGCCCCGAGCCGATGACGGTCCGCTGGACACGGTTCGCCCAGTCCCTCACCGCCCGCCCGGTCAAGGGCATGCTCACCGGGCCCGTCACCATGCTGGCCTGGTCCTTCGTCCGTGACGACCAGCCGCTCGGCGACACCGCCCGCCAGGTCGCGCTCGCCCTGCGCGACGAGGTCAACGATCTGGAGGCGGCGGGCAGTTCGGTGATCCAGGTGGACGAGCCCGCGCTGCGCGAGACGCTGCCGCTGCGCGCCGACGGGCATGCCGAGTACCTCGGCTGGGCGACCGAGGCCTTCCGTCTCACCGCCGGCGGGGTCCGTCCGGACACCCAGATCCACACCCACATGTGCTACGCGGAGTTCGGTGACATCCTCCAGGCCATCGACGATCTCGACGCCGACGTCATCAGCCTGGAGGCCGCCCGCTCTCACATGCAGGTCGCGGGCGAACTGGCCACCGCCGGTTATCCGCGCGAGGTCGGTCCGGGTGTCTACGACATCCACTCCCCCAGGATCCCCAGCGCGGCGGAGGCGGCGGCCCTGCTCCGCAAGGGCCTTGAGGCGATTCCCGCCGAGCGGCTGTGGGTCAACCCGGACTGCGGTCTGAAGACCCGCGGCTGGCCGGAGGTCAGAACCTCCCTGGAGAACCTCGTCACCGCCGCCCGCGAGGTCCGGAGCACGCTGCCCGGCGCGTCCTCCTGACGCGGCCGTGGCCGGGCCGGGCACCCCTGGTGTCCGGCCCGGCCACGCGCTAGCGCAGTGCCTCCCGCCGGTCCGTGAGGGACCGTCCCGGTTCATCCTTTCGGGTTAAGCAAGGAATGTTTGTCCCGGGCCGCATCCGGAGGGGCGCTCTGATGGGGGCGCGGCGCCGCGCCGACCGTCGTGGACGCGGCACGGGACAGCGATCGAACGAGGTGCGGGGGAATGGGCTCTGTTGCTCTGGGCGTCTGGCTGCTCACCGCCTCCCTGGGGGCGTACCTGTTCACGATCTGGCTGCGCCACGGTGGCCTGCGGCAGCGCGAGGCCGGCATCACCCGGTTACCGGTCTCGCTGATCCTGGGGCACATCCTGCTGGCCGTGGTCGGCCTGGCCGCGTGGACGGTCTTCCTCTTCGGCGACCTGATGGCCTCCGCGTGGGCGGCTTGCGGCGTCGTGCTCGTCGTGGCGTCCCTGGGCCTGATGATGCTGTTCCGCTGGCTTCCCAGCCCCGGGCGCCATGCGCACGCCGAGCGGACCGCCGAGCGGCACTTTCCCGTGACGGCGGTCGTCGCCCACGGCATCTGCGCGGTCGTCACCGTCCTGCTGGTGCTGGCGGTGGCGGTCCACTCGGCCTGAGCGCCGGAGCCGGGCCGGGCGGGCCGGCCGGCCCGCCGTAGATCGCCCGTAATGCGAACCCTGTCCTCTGCGTAGATCCTGAAGGTGTTGTCCATCACGCGAGGAGGTCCGACATGTCCATGCTCGACAAGATCAAAGGCATGCTCAAGGGTCACGAGGATCAGGCGAAGCAGGGTGTCGAGAAGGCCGGCGACGTCGTCGACCAGAAGACCCAGAACAAGTACAGCGGCCAGGTCGACATGGCTCAGGAGAAACTGAACGAGCAGATCGGCGGCACGCGTCCGCCCACCGACGAGGCGGGCAAGTAGCCGGCCGGCGCACCTGTCAGCGACCGGCGACCACGCTCCAGGTCACCCGGGGCGGGTGAACCGAGGCGCACAGGGGCAGGCCGAAGCCGTCGGTCAGTCCCAGGTCCGCCCGGAGGCAGCCGCCTCCGGCGCGGGCGGCCGCCAGGTTCTCGGCCGGAATGTCGCCCAGGTGGAGCTTGGCCCGGCGGAACATCGCGAACGCTCCGCCGGGCGGCTGTTCGCCCCACATCAGATAGAGGAACCGGCCGCCGCGGCGGCCCTGGACATGGGGCCCGCGGAAGTCGGCCGTTCCGTCCGGCGCGGTGAGCAGGGTGACGGCGGTCTCGAAGACCACCTCAGCGGCGTCCGCCGACACCACGGCGTCCGGTACCGACCCCCGCTGGATCCCGACGTGGACGTCCTTGTGGTCGCCACAGGCGGCCCCGGGCAGCTCCCGGCCCACGATCCGCACGAGTACCTCTGCCATCGCCTCAGCCCTCAGTCCTCGGCCCTCACCGGATCCTCGTCCGTGCGTCCCGGACACGACGTGTCCACCGTACGGCGAGCCACTGACAGACCCCGGAAGGTACGCCCCGTGAACCCCGACTCCGGGTCCCCGCCGTCGCCTCCCGTCGAACCGCCCCGGCGGCACCGGTCACACACCTCGGCGTGGCTGGTGGCCGCGGGCCTCATCGTCGGCGCGGTGGGGAGTCACAGCGCTGCGGCGGCCCCGCGCCCGGCCGTCACGGGTACCGCCCCGACCGGCGCGGGTACCGCCCTGGCCGGCACGGACCGGCGGGCCCAGCAGGTCGTGGGGATCGTCAACGTGGAACGCCTGAAACACGGTTGCGGGCCTGTCACGGCGAACGGGAAACTCGCGGCGGCCGCCCAGGCGCACTCCGACGACATGGCCGCCCGTGACTACTACGAGCACGCGACACCCGACGGCAAGGACCCCGGCGCCCGGCTGACCTCCGCCGGGTACCCGTGGACGCGGTGGGGCGAGAACATCGCCAAGGGCGCCAAGGACCCGCGGGCGGCCATGGCCGCGTGGATGAAGAGCGCCGCCCACCGTTCCACCATTCTGAACTGCGCGTTCAAGGAGATCGGGGTCGGCGTGAGCATGCGCCCGAACGGTCCATGGTGGACCCAGGACTTCGCCGCCCGCTGACCGGGGCCGGCACCCCCGGAGCGACGCCCCCCGGCTGTCCCCCGACCGCCCCCGGGCCGCTCTCCGCGCGCGGTGGCGGTGACCCGTGCTTAGCGTGGGACGTAGAGCAGCCCAACGAAGGGACGACTCATCATGAGCGACAGCACAGCGCGGACCAAGCCCGAACCGGATCGCCCCAACCCCGGGAGCAAGACGCCAGCGCGCGGCGATGCGGGATCACGCGGCCGGACCACCATCGCCGACGGCGTGGTGGAGAAGATCGCCGGTCTGGCCGCCCGCGATGTCGTGGGCGTGCACGCCCTGGGCACCGGCTTCTCCCGTACCTTCGGTGCCGTGCGCGACCGGGTGCCGGGCAGCGCCAAGTCCGTCACCCGCGGGGTGAAAGCGGAGGTCGGCGAGACGCAGACCGCTCTCGACCTCGACCTCGTCGTCGACTACGGCGTGTCCATCGTCGATGTCGCCAACGCGGTGCGGGAGAACGTGATCGCCGCGGTCGAGCGGATGACCGGGCTCGAGGTCGTCGAGGTCAACATCGCGATCGGCGACGTCAAGCTGCCGGACGAAGAGGACGACGAGGACGAGCGGGAGCAGCGGGTCCAGTGAGCGGCGGACCGGCGCGGGAGACGGTGGGCGGACGATGAACACGGCACTGGTCGGCCTGGGCGTGGGAATGGCCCTGGCGTTCGCCGGGTGGTTCGGCGGGTTCGGTGCGTTCCTGCTTGTGGCGGCGCTCGGCGCCATCGGCTTCGTGGCAGGGAAGTTCATCGACGGAGACCTCGATCCCGACGAGTTCTTCCGGAGCCGCAGCAGCGACCGCAGCCGCGACCGCAGCGGCACTGGTACCAGCAGCCGCACCCGCGACCGGGACGGCGACCGCCTGCGCTGAACGGTTCGGTACGGGCCGGCGCCGAGGGGTTCCCCGGCGCTGTCCCGGCCGGCACGCGCTCTCAACCCCAGCCGCGAACCTTACGGAACGTGCGCACGGCCGGACCTGCGTCCGGAGGCGCACCGTCCCTTACGCCCTCGGCAATGTGCTGGTCACCTTGCGGGGGTCCGGCTTCGCCATGCTCAATCACTGACAAACCGCGAGGCGCCGCGGATCGGGTCCGGTAACTGCGAGTTCGCGCCAATACCTGGCGTACTGACGAGTAATGCTCGCGACAGGTATAGACCAATGATAAATATGGGGAACGGATCTCACATGTGCGATCACCATGCGTCACTCCCGATGGGAAGGGATCACCCGCTGTGCCCCGTTCCTCCCGCTCCGCCCCGCCCGCACGTCCGCTCTACCAGCGGATCGCCGACCAGCTCCAGGCCGAGCTCGACAAGGGCCGCATAGCCCCGGGAGACCGACTGCCCGCCGAGCGTCTGCTGGCCGACCGCTTCGGCGTCAACCGGCAGACCGTACGCCAGGCCCTGCAGCTCCTGCGCGACCGCCGCATGGTCACCACCGGACGCAGAGGCACCCGCGCCGCGGTCGTCCCGGTTGCGCTGCCGGGCCAGTTGATCGATACGGCGCCCGTCACGCCCGAAGGGATCGACGACGACTTCGGCGTTCTGCGCACCGCGCCCGCCCCGGTCGACATCTCCTGCCTGCTCGGCCTCACCCCCGGCACCCCCACCCTCGTCCACCAGCGGGTCGAGCAGGCGCCCGGGGCCCAGTTGGCGAACGCGACGTCGTACTTCTCACCGGTCGCGCTCGCCGAGATACCGCGACTGGCCGAGCACCGCCGCGCCTCGCCCGAGCCGCACCGCGGCAACCTGCGCGGCCTGTACCAGTGGATGATCGACGCCGATCTGCGCCCCCACCGGCGCGACACCATCGATCTCACCCCGGTCCACAACCCCCGGCCCGCCGCCCCGGACCAGGCGAAGCTGACCATTCGCCGGACCATCGCGGATCAGCACGGCCGCGTCCTGGAAGTCACCGACCTCCAGTTGCCACCCGGCCCGGCCCAACTCGTCTATGAGTTCGCCCTGCCCGGCACCTGACCGGCGGGCACCACGAGCTCCGTCCCGGACGCCCTCCGCAGGGGCCCCGACCCGCTCGGACCTCCCCGTATGCGACCCACCGGGTCCCCGAGGATAGGCCGCCGCCGGCATGAGGACTATGGTCAATATCCCAGGACCACTACGACGAAGGGGCAGTCGGCAATGGCGCAGGACGAGGCCGTTATCGGCTGCACGGGGGAGCTTCTTATCGCCACGCGTGGATCCGCCGGACCCGGCGAGATCCTGGTGCGCGTCAGAGGAGGAACCGAGACCTTCCTCGCCTGGTCCGAGGAGCCCCTGCCGCGCGGGACGACCGTGCTCGTCATCGAGTCCCGCGGGACCCGGCAGGTCGGCGTCATCGAGTGGGCAGATCCCCTGGATGCGTTGGGCGGCGTCACCGACGCCCCTTAAAGGAGACGAAATGTTCGGTTATCGCGTTCCCGCCCCCGACGAGGCGATGCTGATTTCAGGCGGCAGGCGGGGACTGGAAGGTGCGCCGTTCCGCGTGGTGACCGGCCACGGAAAGTTCGTGCTCCCCGTCTTCCGCAAGACCCGCTTCCTCACCCTGGCGATGTGCGAGGCCGAGGTCGCCGAGACCTGTGTGACCAAGCAGGGCATCGCGCTCACGGTCCGGGCCGTGATCGCCTTCAAGGTCGGCAACGACAGGGAGAGCATTGTCAACGCCGGCCAGCGGTTCCTTTCCGACCAGGACCAGATGTCGGTACTGACCGGCCGGATCTTCGCCGGTCATCTGCGCTCCATCATCGGCTCGATGACGGTCGAGGAGATCGTCACCGAACGGCAGAAGCTCGCCACCGAGGTGCTGGAGACCTCCAAGACCGAGATGGCGAAGATCGGGCTGACCGTCGACTCGCTGCAGATCCAGTCGATCGACGACGGCAACACCGGATACATCGCCGCGATGGCCGCACCGCACAAGGCGGCCATCCAGCGGCAGGCCCAGATCGCCCAGGCACAGGCCACCCAGGCCTCGGTCGAGGCGGAGCAGGTGGCCGCACGGAACCAGGCCGAGTACGCCCGGCAGACCGCCGTGGTGAAGGCCGAGTACTCGGCCCAGGTGGACCGCGCGCAGGCGGAGTCCGCGCAGGCCGGCCCGCTGGCGATGGCCCACGCGCAGCAGGAAGTGCTCATCGCCCAGACCGAACTGGCGCACCGCCAGGCCGAACTCAGGCAGCAGCAGCTGCGGGCCGAGATCGTGAAGCCCGCCGAGGCCGAGGCCGAGCGGATCAAGGTGCTGGCGATCGCCGAGGCCGAGCGGATGAAGATCCAGGCCGAGGCCGCGGCCTCGTACGACCGGGTGGCACTGGACCGGATGCTGATCGACCAGCTGCCGCTGATCGTCAAGGAGGCCGCCGGCGGCCTCGCCGGGGCCAATGTCAACGTCCTCAACGGCGCCGACGGCCTCAGTGAGATCGCGGCGGGACTGGTCGGCCAGGGGCTGACCATCCTGGACTCGGTTCGGAAGAACCTGAGCGGTTCCACCGAGTACCCCCGTCCGGGCAAGGACAACGGCCTGCTCGAGCTGCAGGGTTACCTGAAGCCGGCCGCCGGGCCCACGGAACCGGTGAAGCCGAAGCCCACAGACAAGGACACAGAGAAGGACACCGGCCGGGACAAGCCGACCGACGGCCCGATCACGATCGACTAGCGCCCGGGAGGCAGCGCGCCACCGGCGCGGCCGGAGCTCCACGAAGGGACCGGCGGACAGGGGTTGGGCCCCCGTCCGCCGGTCCCTTCGGCATGTCCGGCACGGCAGGACGGTCGGGTGCGCTACGCCAACAGCGGGAACGGAACGGCGTACGCGGCTGCCGGTGGCCCTGACCGGGAAGAAGGACCGAGCGGTCCGCCGTCCTCCGCCCGACCGGCTGCGGTGGCCACTCCCCCAGGCGGCAACGGCCGCTGTCACCGCGGCACGTCACCGCACGTGTCACCGAGCACGTGTCAGCACACACGCGTCGTCGCACAGGCAAGAAAGGTCCGGCCCATGCTCCGCGCCACCTCGCGCCTGCCCGCCGGTCCATCCGGCTCCCGCGGTCACTCCCGGCCCGGGCGCCGCTTACGTACGGCGGTCGTGGTGACCGCCGTCTGGAGCGCCCTGCTCGTCGTGGCGGCGCCGGGGAGCGCCGACGCCGATCCGGGCCTGCGGCTCTCGAACGCGGCACATCTGGCGCCCGGCGTGCGGTACGAGACGTTCTCGGTGACCGCGTCCCACGGAACCGCGCACGGCCACCTCCTGACGGTCGATCTGGACGACGCGCGCGTGAAGATCGAGCTGCTGCGGCCCGGCACGAGTGGCGCGGTGACCGGCATCCGGGCACCGGTGTCCCGGCTGGCCGACGCGCGCGGCGCGGTCGCCGCCGTCAACGGCGACTTCTTCGACATCACCGAGGTCGAGCATCCGGGCGTGCGGCCGACCGGTTCCACCGTAGGCCCGGCCGTCGCGGACGGACGACCGCTCAAGGCCGCTGTTCCGGACGGCCAGCGCTACGGGCCCGCGCTGGTGCCGGGAGCCACCGACGAGGACGTGCTGGGCATCGGAGCCGACGGGGCTGCCCGGCTGGACCGGCTGCGGCTGCGGGGCGCCGTCGTCACCCCGGCCGGGACCTGGGAGCTCGCCGGCTTCAACCAGTACGCACTGCCCGTGGATGGCATCGGTGCGTACACCTCCGCCTGGGGACCCGCCTCTCGCGCACGGGCCAGCTGCGGAACCAACGACGTTCGCGCCGCCGCCTGCGGCACCGACCCCTACGAAGTGACGGTGCACCACGGTCGCGTCACCTCGGCCTCGGCCACCCTGGGCGAAGGCGTCGTCCCGCGCGGGTCGGTCGTCCTGGTGGGGCGCGAGGCCGGCGCCCGCGCACTGCGCCGGCTGCGGATCGGTGACCCCGTACCCGTCCGGCACCGCCTCCGGGCCACCGGAAGCGTCCCGTTGGCCTTCGCGATCGGCGGGTATCCGGTGCTGCGCGGCGGCGTCCCGCTCGACGGCCTCGACGAGACCGCCGCCGCCACCCGGACCGCCGCCGGCTTCAGCGGCCAAGGCCGCCGGTTGTACCTGCTGGCCCTGGACAGCGGCGCCGAGCACGACGACGGACTGACCCTCGGCGAACTGGCCCGCCTGCTACGCGCCCTCGGAGCCGACGGCGCCGTCGATCTCGACGGAGGTGGCTCGTCCACCCTCGTCACCCGGCCCCCGGGCGCCGCGCACAGCACGGTGCGGAACCATCCGTCCGGCGTGCCCGAACGCCCGGTGCCGAACGGGATCGGCGTGATCTCCTCCGCGTGACGCCACCGCCCTACCGCACAGACACGCTCACGCCCCGTGGTGCTCCGGACCGTGGTGCGGATGCGGCGGCGGGGGGCCGGTCGGCGGGGGCGGGATCGAGCCGAGACCGGGGGCGGGTTCGGGCCACACCAGCAGGACGGGACAGGGCGCGTGGTCGACGACGAAACGGCCGTCGCGCCCCAGACTGCGCGGCCCCAGCCGGTGGAGGTCGCCGTCCCGCGCACAGATCAGCAGTTCGGCGCCCTCCGCCGCCCGGACCACCTCCCGAGCGATGCGCCCGTGGACCTGCAGCCGGGCCGCGGGCCGGCCGAGCCGGTCGGCCGCCGCTTCCAGGAGTTCGGCGCCGGCCGTCGCGGACAGCGCCTCCAGATAGTCGCCCGGATCGCGCTCGCGGTGACCGCGGCCGAGCAGACCGGCGAACGCGCCGTGCGCGGCGGCCTCGACGTCGTCACCGGTGACATGGAGCAGGGTGAGTTCGGCCGTGTCCGGAACGTGTGAGCGGGCGGCGTCCACGGTCGCCTGCCAAGCGCCCTCGGTGATCCAAATAATCGTGGTCACGGGTCGTCGGGCCTCCGGTCGTCGGACTTCCGGTCGTCTGCGGCGCCACTCACAGTGCCACAGCGACGGCCGGCTCAGCGGGAGCGGCGTCCCTTAGCCTGTAAGGGCTATGGCGCACGCCGGGCGGTGAGCGGAGTGTCGGAGTATGCAGATGAAGCAGATGACCAGGAACCCATGGCTCTTGCTCGCCCTGCCGATCATTCCGCTGGTGGCCCTGCTGCGACGGTTCCGGCGCCGGGTGCGGCCGGGCGGCGGCGGTCCCGGCGGTCCGCCGCCCGCCGGCGTCCGCGAACCACGCCGGCCGAAGCCGTCCCTCCCCGCGGCGGCGCTCTCCCGCTCGGAGCCGGGTGCGTGAACCCCCCGATCGGTGACGACGCGCCCGCGGAACACGTCGACGTGCTGATCGTCGGTGCCGGCCTGTCCGGGATCGGCGCCGCCTGCCATCTCCGGCGGGAGACCCCGAACAGGACGTTCGCGATCCTGGAGGCCCGCGAGGCGATCGGTGGCACCTGGGACCTGTTCCGCTACCCCGGCGTCCGGTCGGACTCCGACATGCAGACGCTGGGGTACACGTTCCGGCCCTGGACCGGCGCCAAGGCGATCGCCGACGGGGACGCGATCCGCGAGTACGTCCGCGACACCGCCCGCGAGCACGGAGTGGACGGCGCGATCCGCTTCCGCCACCGCGCGGTGCGCGCGGAATGGTCCTCGGAACAGGCGCTGTGGACCGTGCACGTCCTCCGCACCGGCACCGGCGACACGGTCCGGATGACGTGCGCGTTCCTGTTCGTCTGCTCCGGCTACTACCGCTACGACCAGGGCTACACACCGGACTTCCCCGGCACCGGGGACTTCACCGGCACGATCGTGCACCCCCAGCACTGGCCGGCGGATCTCGACTACGCGGGCAAGCGCGTCGTGGTCATCGGCAGCGGCGCCACCGCCGTCACCCTCGTGCCGTCGATGGCGACCACGGCCGGGCACGTGACGATGCTGCAGCGCTCACCGAGCTATGTGCTGTCCATGCCGTCCCGCGACGCCCTCGCCGACCGGCTGCGCCGGCTGCTCCCCGCGAAGGCCGCCCACCCGGCCATCAAATGGAAGAACGTCCTGCTGGCCACCCTGAGCTTCCAGCTCAGCCGCCGTGCGCCCCGGCTGCTCAAGGCCGTACTGCGCAAGGGCGTACGGAAGCAGCTCCCGCTCGGCTACGACATCGACACGCACTTCGCCCCGCGCTACAACCCGTGGGACCAGCGACTGTGCCTCGTCCCGGACGGCGACCTGTTCAAGGCCGTCAGCGACGGCCGGGCGTCGATCGTGACGGACCGCATCGAGACCTTCACCGAGAACGGCCTGCGCCTGGAGTCCGGCGCCGAGCTCGACGCGGACGTCGTCGTCACCGCGACCGGACTCAACCTGCTGGCCATCGGCGGCATGACACTGGCCGTCGACGGCACGGAGATCGACCTCGCCGGAACCGTCGCGTACAAGGGCATGATGCTCTCCGGCGTACCGAACTTCGCCCTCGCCCTCGGCTACACCAACGCCTCCTGGACGCTCAAGTGCGACCTGGTCAGCCAGTACGTGTGCCGGTTGCTCAACCACATGGCCGCGCACGGATACCGGGCCTGCACCCCGCTGGCCCCGGAGCCGTCGCTGCCCCTGGAGCCCCTCATCGACCTGCGGTCCGGCTATGTGCGGCGCAGCGCAGCCGCGCTGCCCAAGCAGGGCCCGACCGCGCCCTGGCGGCTGTACCAGAACTACCCGCGCGACATCCTGATGCTGCGGCACGGCCCGCTGGAGGACGCGGGCGTCCGGTTCAGCCGCCTGCCGGCCACCGAGCCCCTGGCTCAGAAACTCCCGTAGTTGACCTGCCAGGTCGGCAGGCCCATCCGGCGCCAGATCGCCACGACCCGGTCGCGGTCGTCCAGGCTGACGCGCACGTTGTAGCGGTCGCGGACGTGCGCGTCGAACAGCTCGGCCTTGACGATGTCGTCGCGGCGCGTGTCACCGGCGTGCCGCATCCACAGCTCGTCGCAGGGCACGTCGTGTGCCGCGATCCAGGCCTCGGTCTGGGCGCGGAACTCCTCACCGCGGCCGGACAGCAGCACGATCCGGTCGCCGTTCGCCTTCTGGAAGGCGACGAGGGCGTCGCGCACCGAGGTGTTCAGGCCGTCCTGCTCGCAGCGGCTGAAGTCGTACGGGTTGCGGTTCTGGTTGATCGCGAGGGTGCCGTCGATGTCGCACATCACCGCGTCGGGCAGGGTCGTGTCCGCGGTGTAGAGCTGGACGGCGGGTGTGTCGTTCATCCAGGCGTCGGTGAGCCGCCAGCCGCCTCGGGTGGACTTGGCGTGCTTGTCGGCCAGGATGCGGATGATCTCCTCACCCACGGGGTTGGCGCGGGCCGCGTCGCGGCGCAGGCACTCCTCGATCGGCACATCGGTGAAGTCGTGCACGACGAAGACCGCCAGGCCGCCGACGGCGGCCTTGAGCCGCTTGGGGATGTTCGGGGTCAGATGGGTGTTGTCGACGACGACGTCGAAACCGGCGGCGACCGTCTCCCGCACGGCGGCGTCCTGGATGGCGAGGACGGTCTGCTCGTGCTCGTGCGACCACTGCCGGCCGCCGCCACTGCCGCCGTCACCGAGCATGACCCGCAGGTCGTCGAGGTTGACACGCCGGACGAGGCCTTCGGAGTCGGCGCACAGCTTGCGGGCGGCGGTGGTCTTCCCGGAGGCGGGCAGACCGGTCATGACGTGCACGGTGGGCATCGGGTTCAGCCTTCTTCGTCGTTCGCGAAAGGGTCGGAGGGGCCAGGCTTGATCGCCCGCCAGAACTGTAGATCGACGTTCTGTCCGTCGAGCAGCTGGAACATGGTGCCGCGCACCGTCCGGTCGCTGATCCGCTGGATGGCGCGGGCGAACGCGGCCCGGTCGTGGCCGAGCGGCGCGAGGGCCGCGAACTCCTCCCGGGCGCTCGCGGCCAGCGCTTCGGCCTGTGCCTCGAGACCTTCCACGATGCCGCGCACCCAGGCGTCGAACTCGTCCGGGACCTGTTCCAGCAGCGCGTCGAGCGGACCGGTGCCGCTCGCCGCGTAGGCGGCCAGTTCCTGCGGCCGGCAGCCGAGGATCTGGGTGAGCCGCTTGGGGTCGCGGTCGGCGAACCGCTGGATGCCGAGGCTGCGCCAGATGTCCCGTTCGGTGACACCGGTGATGACCTTGTGCAGCCGCACGTAGTCCGCGGTCTTGGCCTTCGTCCGCACCCCGGAGGCGAACCGCAGGACGTATCCCTCGGCGTCCGTTCCGGTGACCTCCTGACCGTCGATCCGGATGTTGTCGGCCGTCATCTCGAGCAGCCGGGCCAGCTCGGGCGCGGGCCAGCTACGGACCACGGAGCCGATCGGCCGCCACTCCACCGCGGCCTCGCCGAGGACGCGCTCGGTGCCGTCGTGCGCGTACGCCGCGAGCAGCACGAGGTCGCGCCGCTCGCCGTAGTTCACGACGATGCGGTTCTCCGGGTACAGGATCTCGACGAGGTAGGTGCTCCGCGGGTCGAGCGCGCCGGTGTCGGCGGCCCGCAGCCGCCGCGTCGCCCAGGTGGCCTGTTCCGACGTGAACGAGCCCTTGGAGGCGACGTGCCAGCGCTCGTCGTAGTGGAAGACGATGCCGAGCGATCCGTCGACCTTGTCGTACACCTCGAACGGCTCGACGGGCAGTGCCGGCGCGTACGGCAGCCCGAGCCCGTGCTCCCCGACGTTGAAGAACTTCTCGAACGGCCACGCCACGATCGCACCGGTCTCGTCGTCGGCCACCAGACCGCGGCAGCGGGTGGTGACGGCGTTCCAGGCGCGCTCGTACTGGCAGGTGCGCGTGTAGGTGTAGATCGAGAGGGGCAGTTCGGGGTGCTGCTTGCGCGAGACGTGTCCCGACTCGATGGCCGCGACGAGGTCTTCGGGCTTGACGAGGGTTTCGAGGTCGGTCACGGCTGCTCCTGGTCGGGTCATGGGGTGTCTGATGCAGCGTGACCGGTATCGCTGGTTCGTGCGATCGAATTATTGATCATCATCGGTCGCGCAGCGGACACCGCCCGGTGGCGGGTAGGATCGCCCGCGCCATGCAGATGAATGCCACGTACACCAGTTTTGTCGCGGTCGGCGACTCCTTCACCGAGGGAATGTCCGACGCCCTCCCGGACGGTTCGTACCGGGGATGGGCCGACCTGGTCGCCGGGCGCCTCGCCGCCCGTGCCCCCGGTTTCCGGTACGCCAACCTCGCGGTGCGGGGCAAGCTCATCCGGCAGATCGCGGACGAGCAGGTGGACACCGCCGCCGCGATGCGCCCCGACCTCGTCACGCTGGTCGGCGGGCTCAACGACACCTTGCGGCCCAAGTGCGACGTCGACGCGGTCTGCGCGCTGCTGGAGCAGTCCGTCGAGAAGCTGGCGCCCGACTGCGGGCAGCTCGTCCTCATGCGCAGCCCGATCCGCCGGGGACCCGTCGCGGCCCGCTTCCTGCCGCGTATGGAGCAGCTCTTCGCGTTCCTCGACGCCCTCGCGGAACGGCACGGCGCGATCGTGGTCGACCTCTACGAGTCGGGGGTGCTCGGCGATCCGCAGATGTGGGCCGACGACCGGCTGCATCTGAACGCCGAGGGCCACCGCCGGGTGGCGGAGGCGGTCTGGCAGGCGCTCGGCCACGAGCCGGAGTCGGACTGGACGGAGCTGCTGCCGCCCGCCGTGCCGCCGGGCTGGGTGACGCGGCGCGGCGCCGACCTGCGCTTCACGCGCGAGCACCTGGTGCCGTGGATCGGCCGGCGGCTGACCGGCCGCTCCTCGGGCGACGGTATGCCGCCCAAGCGCGGCGAGCTGCTCCCGTACCCGGGCGACCAGGGCTGACCAGCGCCGACACGGTCTTCCTGCGGCCGATCCGGCCGGGGCGCTGGCCTGCGCCGACGCGCAGTAGACTCTCTGCACGTGACTGCTAAGCCTCGTATCCCGAACGTCCTGGCCGGCCGCTACGCCTCCGCGGAGCTCGCCACCTTGTGGTCCCCCGAGCAGAAGGTGGTGCTGGAGCGCCGTCTGTGGCTCGCCGTCCTGCGGGCGCAGAAGGACCTCGGTATCGAGGTGCCCGAGCAGGCGCTCGCCGATTACGAGCGGGTGCTGGAGCAGGTCGACCTCGCCTCCATCGCCGAGCGCGAGAAGATCACCCGGCACGATGTGAAGGCCCGCATCGAGGAGTTCAACGCTCTCGCCGGGCACGAGCAGGTCCACAAGGGCATGACGTCGCGCGACCTCACCGAGAACGTCGAGCAGCTGCAGATCCGGCTGTCGCTGGAGCACGTCCGCGACCGCACGGTCGCGGTGCTGACCCGGCTGGGGAAGCTCGCGGCCGAGTACGCCGAGCTGGTCATGGCCGGCCGTTCGCACAATGTCGCCGCGCAGACCACCACCCTGGGCAAGCGCTTCGCGACGACCGCGGACGAGCTGCTGGTGGCCTTCGAGCGGGTCGAGGACCTGCTGGGCCGCTACCCGCTGCGCGGTATCAAGGGCCCGGTCGGCACCTCGCAGGACATGCTGGACCTGCTGGGCGGCGACACCGCCAAGCTCGCCGAGCTGGAGGACCGGATCGCCGGTCACCTGGGCTTCTCGCGGGCCTTCACCTCCGTCGGCCAGGTCTACCCGCGCTCGCTGGACTACGACGCGGTGACCGCGCTGGTGCAGCTGGCCGCGGCCCCCTCGTCGCTGGCCAAGACGATCCGGCTGATGGCCGGGCACGAGCTGGTCACCGAGGGCTTCAAGCCCGGTCAGGTCGGCTCGTCCGCGATGCCGCACAAGATGAACACCCGATCCTGCGAGCGCGTCAACGGCCTCGCGGTGATCCTGCGCGGCTACGCCTCGATGGTCGGCGAGCTGGCGGGCGACCAGTGGAACGAGGGCGACGTGTCCTGCTCGGTGGTGCGCCGGGTCGCGCTGCCGGACGCGTTCTTCGCCTTCGACGGTCTGCTGGAGACGTTCCTGACGGTGCTGGACGAGTTCGGCGCCTTCCCGGCTGTCATCGCCCGTGAGCTGGACCGCTACCTGCCGTTCCTGGCCACCACGAAGGTGCTGATGGGCGCGGTGCGCGCGGGTGTGGGGCGCGAGATCGCGCACGAGGTCATCAAGGAGCACGCGGTGGCCTCCGCGCTCGCGATGCGTGAGAAGGGCGCCGAGCGCAACGAGCTGCTGGACCGGCTCGCCGAGGACGAGCGGATGCCGCTGGACCGGGCGCAGCTGGACGCGCTGATGGCCGACCGGCTGTCGTTCACCGGTGCCGCCGCCGGACAGGTCGCGGCCGTCGTGCAGCGGATCGCCGAGGTCGCCGAGCGGCACCCGAAGGCGGCCGCTTACGCGCCCGGAGCGATCCTCTGACGCCGGAGGAACTCGAAGCCGCCCGCGACCGCACCATCGAGGATGTGGTCGCGGGCGGCCTGCGTGTGCTGTTCTGCGGGATCAATCCGGGGCTGCTGTCCGCGGCGACCGGCCATCACTTCGCCCGGCCGGGCAACCGGTTCTGGCCGGTGCTGTACGCCTCGGGCTTCACTCCCCGGCTGCTCCTCCCCGCCGAGCAGCGGGAGCTGCTCTCGTACGGGCTCGGCATCACCAATGTCGCGGCGCGGGCCACGGCGCGGGCCGACGAGCTGAGCGCCGCGGAGATGGTGGAGGGCGGCCGGATCCTCGACGCCAAGGTGCGGCTGCTGGAGCCGGCGTGGCTGGCGGTGGCCGGTATCACCGCCTACCGGGTGGCCTTCGGCGAGAAGGACGCCCGGATCGGTCCGCAGGAGCGGACCATCGGCAGGACCCGGATCTGGGCGCTGCCGAACCCCAGCGGCCTCAACGCCCACTGGACGGCCGCGGCCATGGCGGAGGAGTTCGGACGGCTGCGCGCGGCCGCCGACGACCCGGATCCGGGCGCCCGCTAGGGACTTGGGGAGGCTCCGGAGATGCTCCGGCGGCGACCGGCGCGGCGCCGGCTGCAACGGCACTCGCCGCGCGGCCGCTGGCCAGGTACGATCCGCCCACATACACGCGCTGGCTGGGAGGACATACGTTGGGGCGGCTCACCGGCGGGGATCCATCCCTGCTGCGACGGATCAATTCCGCGGTGGTCCTCCACGCGCTGCGCGGGTCCCAGACCCCCACTCTCACCGAGCTGGTGCACAGCACCGGCCTCTCCCGGCCGACCGTCGAGGGCGTCATCGAGGGGCTGACGGAGTCCCGGCTGGTGGTGGAGGCCCCGGCCGAGCCCGGTGACGCCCGCAAGCAGGGCCGGCCGGCCCGCCGCTTCCGGTTCCACGCCGAGGCGGGCCATCTGCTGGGCATCGAGATCGGCGCGCACCAGGTGCGTGCGGTGCTGTCCGACCTCAGCGGCCAGCTGCTGGGCTCGCTGGGCCATGACGTGGCGGAGGCGGCTTCCGCGGACGACCGGCTGGACCGGGTCCGCGGCACTGTCGCCGAGCTGCTGCGCAAGTGCGGGGTGGCGCGCAGCACGCTGTGGGCGGTCGGGGTCGGCAGCCCCGGCATCGTCGAGGCCGACGGCGCGGTGCGGTTGAGCACGGCGCTGCCGGGCTGGACGGGTCTGCCGCTCGGCGAGCGGCTGCAGCGGTCGTTCCGCTGTCCGGTGCTGGTGGAGAACGACGCGAATGTCGCGGCCGTCGCCGAGCACTGGAAGGGCGTCGGCATGGGGACCGACGACATGGTCTTCGTGCTGGCCGGGCTGAGCCCGGGTGCCGGTTCGCTGATCGGCGGCCGGCTGCACCGCGGCTTCGGCGGTGCGGCGGGCGAGATCGGGGCGCTGCACCTGCTGGGGCAGGAGGTGACACCGGAGCATCTGCTGTCGACCACCGGGACGCCGCTGCACCCGCTGGACGAGTCGGCTGTCGCCCGGGTCTTCGCGCTCGCCAAGGGCGGCGATGTGCAGGCCAAGGAGGCCGTGGACCGGTATCTGCGGCGGCTGGTGCACGATGTGGCGGCCCTGGTGCTCGCTCTCGACCCCGAGCTGGTCGTGATCGGCGGCTGGGCGGCGGGCCTGGACGGCGTCCTGGAGCCGCTGCGCGACCAGCTGGCGCGCTACTGTCTGCGGCCGCCCGAGGTGACGCTGTCGGCGCTGGGCCAGGAGGCCATCGCGACCGGGGCGCTGCGGCTGGCGCTGGACCACGTCGAGGAGCAGTTGTTCGCCGTCGAGCAGACCTCACTCCCCCGGCGCTGAGCCGAAAGCACCCTCCCGACCGACAGCACATGAGCACCGGAACCCCCAGGGTTCCGGTGCTCATGTGCGTACGACGATGTGTGCTCAGGACGCCTGGCGGCGCTCCTGCTCCTCGTGGGGGGTGACCTCCACGGTGCCGGTGTCACCGAAGGTGAGCCGGCAGGTGTCCGCGCGGTAGGTGGAGATCGCGACGGCGGCGACCTGGCCGGCCGCGAAGTAACGCGTGGTGACGACGAGGACCGGGGCACCGGGCAGCCGGTCGAGCTGCTTGGCGTCCTCGGCTCGGGCCGAGCCCAGCTCCACGGCGCGGTCCTCGCCCTCCAGGTCCAGCCGCTGCAGCTCCCGCAGCACGGCGGGCGCGTGGCTCGCCGGGGTCAGCAGACCGGGCAGTCCGGGGACCGACTCGGCGGGAACGTAGAGCAGTTCGGTGGCGACCGGCTGGCCGTTCATGACGCGTTCGCGCCGGATGGTGTGCACCGGGACCCCGCCGGCGCTGTCGAAGAGACGGGCGACGGCGGCCGGGGCGACGGCCTCGGCACAGCCGACCGTGCGCCAGGTGTCGTTGCCGATACCGGGCCAGGCGTTGTCCGTCGGACCGACGGCCACACCCATGCGGGGCGGGGCGACGGTGGTGCCGACACCACGGCGGCGCTGCAGCCGGCCTTCCAGCTCGAGCTGCTCCAGGGCCTGGCGGAGCGTGGCCCGCGCGACACCGAAACGGGCGGCGAGGTCACGCTCGTTGGGCAGGATCTCGCCCACCGAGAACTCGGAGTCGAGCGCGTCATTGAGCACGGTCTTCAGGTGCCAGTACTTCGGCTCCTGAACCTCCTGCGTCGCCTCGAGCTGCGTGGTCCCCACCCTGTCCTCACAATCGCTGGGGCCCTGTGCGGGCCTTGTTCAGCCTTGTTTCGGAACCCCTATTTATTAAAGGTCCTTGCACTACTAAGGCGACGATAGGGCGGGCCTCCCCCTTGGTCAAGACCAATCATCGTTCCGGTCCCTGACCAGGGACGCCTCGTACGCATGACGTTCACGCGATGTTGATGCCGCGCCACAGGGGCGCCGGCCGGTCACGGAGCGTCGGCTCCCCACGCATCAGATACCACCCGACCGGCCGTGCCGATGTCCAGGCGGGGCGGCGGGGGCGGAGCCACAATGAGGCCGGGCCGCCACAGCGGTGGCGGCCGGTGCGGGAACGAAGGGGAACCGGATGCGTTACGCGGTACTGGGTACGGGCGAGGTCGGCCGGACGCTCGCGGGCAAGCTCGTCGCGCTGGGCCACGAGGTGACGCTGGGCTCGCGTACGAAGGACAACGCGGCGGCGCTGGCCTGGGCGCAGGAGGCCGGTCCCGGTGGGCACAACGGGACGTTCGCGGATGCGGCGGCCTTCGGCGAGGTCGTCGTCAACGCCACCGGGGGCATGGTGTCGCTGCAGGCACTGGAGGCGGCGGGTGCGGCGAACCTCGCGGGGAAGCTGCTGGTCGACGTCGCCAATCCGCTGGCGTTCGCGGACGGCGAAGTGGTCCTGGACCCGGTGGGTTCGGACAGTCTGGGCGAGCGGATCCAGCGGGCGTTTCCGGAGGCCCGGGTGGTGAAGACGCTCAACACGGTCAACTCGGCGGTGATGGTGGATCCTTCGCGGGTGCCGGGTGAGCATGTGCTGTTCCTGAGCGGGGAGGACGCGGCGGCGAAGGATCAGACGGCCGCGCTGCTGGCGGAGTTCGGCTGGCCGCGCGAGCGGGTCGTGGACCTCGGCGGCATCACGTCGGCACGCGGTACCGAGGCCTATCTGCTGCTGTGGGTGAAGGCCATGGGCGCCCTGGGGCACGCCGACTTCAACGTCACACTGCAGCGGGCCGGTTGACCGCTGTCCCGCCCTCCACCGGGGAGGGAGGGGCCCCGACCGAGACGGGGGCGCCCGGTCGGGGCTGCTGGCCGGGCCGGCAGCGAACACCGGCCCGTATCCAGTGAACTCACGGTGCCCCATAGGAGTTCCCGGGCTTCCCCGATACCCTTCCTGACGTCATGTCTATCAACGGTCAGGAGCGCTCCATGCCCCGAACCGCCTCCCTCGTCGAGGTCTCCCCCGCCGGTCTCCCGCCCGTTCTCGTCGCCTACGAGCGCCGCGGCGAGGGAGAGCCGCTGGTGCTGCTGCACGGCATCGGGCACCACCTGCAGGCATGGGACCCGGTGGCCGGTCTGCTCGCCGCCGAGCGGGACGTCATCGCCGTGGACCTGCCCGGCTTCGGCCAGTCCCCCGCTCAGCACGCGTCGGTCCCCAGCGACCTGCCGACGGCCGTCGCCGCGCTCGACGCCTTCTTCACCGCGCTCGGGCTCGACCGCCCGCATGTGGCGGGCAACTCCCTCGGCGGGCTCGTCGCCCTGCACCTGGGCCGCGAGCGGCTGGTGCGCAGTGTGACGGCGCTGTCCCCGGCCGGATTCTGGACCGAGTCGGAACGGCGCTACGCCTTCACGGTGCTGGGGGCGATGCGGCGCGGCGCCCTGCTGCTGCCGCCGACCACCGTGCAGCGGATGGCCCGCAGCACGGCCGGCCGCGCCGCGCTCACCAGCGCGATCTACTCCCGCCCCGGACAGCGCTCGCCGGAGGCCGTGGTGGCCGAGACGCGTGCCATGCGGGAGGCCGCCGGATTCGAGGCCACGCTGGCGGCGGGCCGGGCCGGCGTCGTCTTCAGCGACGACATCCCCGATGTCCCGGTGACCATCGCCTGGGGCACCCAGGACCGCGTCCTGCTGCGTCGCCAGGGGATCCGTGCCAAGCGCACCATCCCCGGCGCCCGGCTGATCCGGCTGCCCGGCTGCCCGGCTGCGGCCATGTGCCGATGAACGACGACCCGGAACTGGTGGCCCGGGTCATCCTCGACGGCTCGCGCTGACCGCCGTCCGGGCCTCTGCCGCCCCGCCCGTCAGGGCTCCGGTCCGTTCCCCCGGCGCGCGCCGGGCGAGCATTCCGGAGCCCACCGCGACACCCGCCGCGACCAGCAGGCTGCCCGCCAGCCGCCCCGGCCCGAAGGTGCCCACGCCGACCAGCGGCGCGGTCAGCGCCGCGGAGACCGGGATCAGCCCGGAGAAGAGCGTGGCGCGTTCGGCGCCGATCCGCTGCATCCCGGCGTACCAGCAGATGAAGCCGATGACGGTCGCCACGACGGCCTGCCAGCCCAGCGCCACCGCCTCGCCCGTGTCGGGCAGCCGCAGCGCGGCCCGCCCGTCGAGCAGCAGTCCGAGGAGTCCGGCCTCGACGGCGGCGAAGCCGCAGACGCAGGTCGACAGCAGTCGTGGACCCAGCGGTCCGACCAGCGGTGCGGCGACCACCGCGAAGGCGACCTCCCCGGCCAGCGCCGCCACCGACCACACCAGCCCGGCCGTGTCCGAGCCGCCCCATCCCTGGACGGCGAAGGCCCCGCCCGCGACGAGCAGCGCACCGGCCAGCACCGCGCGGGAGGGACGCCGGCCGGCCAGCAGCGGCACGAGTACCGCCACGACGATCGGCGCGCAGCCCACCAGGACGCCGGGCACCGCGGGTTCCGCGCTGCCCTCGGCGGCGAGCACCGCGAGGTTGAAGCCGACCATGCCGGTCGCGGCGAG
This sequence comes from Streptomyces sp. So13.3, assembly GCF_005860785.2. Taxonomy (NCBI): domain Bacteria; kingdom Bacillati; phylum Actinomycetota; class Actinomycetes; order Kitasatosporales; family Streptomycetaceae; genus Streptomyces; species Streptomyces sp. So13.3. Next base: position 1,394,966 of record NZ_CP048835.1, read on the forward strand.
CACCGCGAGCCGCAGCCACTGCCGCCCGGTGAGCGCACGCAGCCGGACGGCCGTGTCACTGGTGCTTCTGAGCGTGAGCAGGGCGAGCAGTACGAAGGCGATGCCGTACCGCAGCGCCTGGCCTCCGGCGTGCGGGTAGTCGACGAGTGCGCCGTTGGCGGTGAAGGAGCCGCCGACCAGGACACAGGCGAGGGCGGCCAGGAGCGCTCCACGGCGCTGGAATGAGTTCATGCGATGACGCTATGAAGAGAACCGGTCCGGATTAAGGTCCAATCCCATGGCAGCTTCGAGGACCACTTCCGACGACGGCGACGGTGACGGAGCGGGCGGGACCGCCGCCTGGGAGCTGCTGCTCCCTTCGGCGGCCGCCCCGGCGCGCAGCCGTGGCCGCGCGCTGCAGGGGGCGCTGCGCGACGCGGTGCGGTCGGGCCGGCTGACGCCCGGCACCCAACTGCCGTCGAGCCGGGAGCTGGCCGCCGATCTGCGGGTGTCGCGCGGGCTGGTGACGGACGCGTACACGCAGCTGACCGCGGAGGGGTATCTGAGCGGCCGGCAGGGCTCCGGGACGTGGGTGACCAGTGCGTGCGCGGGTCCCGTGGCGCCCGCCCCCGGACCGTTCGCGGCGGACGACCGGGGCGGCCCCACGGACTTCCGGCCGGGGCTGCCGGATCTGTCGCTCTTCCCGCGCGCCGCCTGGTCGGCCGCCCACCGCAGGGTGCTGACGCGGCTGCCGCACCGGGCGTTCGGCTACCCCGATCCCCGCGGGCTGCCCGAACTGCGGGCCGCGCTCACCGATCTGCTGGCCCGCCGCCGTGGGGTCGCGGTGGAACCGGACCGGGTCGTGGTGTGCTCCGGGGTGGCGCAGGCGCACACCCTGATCGGCCTGGTCCTGCGGGACCGCGGGGAGCGCCGGGTGGCGGTGGAGGATCCGGGCAGCCCCGAACACACGGCGCTGTTCGCGGCGGCGGGGCTGGCGGCAGTGCCGGTGCCGGTGGACTGTGACGGCCTGGACCCGGCGGCGCTGGCCGCCACCGGGGTGCGGGCGGCCGTGGTCACCCCGGCCCACCAGTTCCCTTCGGGGGTGGCGTACACGGCCCGGCGGCGCGGTGAACTCGCCGACTGGGCCCGGGAGAGCGGCGGACTGCTGATCGAGGACGACTACGACGGGGACTTCCGCTACGACCGGGCGCCCGTCGGCGCCCTCCAGGGCCTGGCCCCCGGCCGGGTCGCCTACACCGGATCCGTCAGCAAATCGCTGGCTCCCGGACTGCGGCTGGGCTGGCTGGTCGCACCGGCGGAGCTCGCGGCCGAGGTCGCGGCACGCAAGCGGACGATGGACCTCGGCAATCCGGTGACCGAGCAGGCCGTCCTGGCGGAGTTCATCTCCGGCGGCCACTACGACCGGCAGTTGCGGCGCTGCCAGCGCCTGTACCGCATCCGCCGCAACACCCTGGCCGAGGCGCTGGAACGGCACTTCCCCGGGGCGCGGGTCAGCGGCATCGCGGCCGGACTGCATGTGATCGCGGCCCTGCCCGCGCGCTACGGACCCGAGCCGCGCTTCCTGGCGGCGGCCGCGGCGGCGGGTGTCGCGGTACGGCCGCTGTCCGACTACACCGTGCGCGGCGGCGGTGCGGACGACGGCCGGGTGCGCCTCGTCATGGGGTACGCGCACCTGTCGCCGGCGGACATCGAACGGTCGGTCGCCCTGCTGGCCGGGGGGCTTTGATCTCGAATCGGCAACGGCAGGTTTAACTTCTCGATACCCCCCTCTGTCGCAGTCGTCCCACTTGATAGATATGACGCAGCGCGTTCCTGTCGGTCGATAGGCGCTCCACCCCCTTTTGGCCTTCGTCCTGTTGAGAGGTACGCCCATGCCTCCGCGCCCCCGCGCGGCGGTCCTGCCCCTGGTCGCGGTCTTCGCCGCCGGGTATCTCGCCGCCTATCTGCTGCCCACCATCGTCGGGCACCTCGGTTCCTCCCCCGGTGGCCTCGGCCTGAGCAGCGCCCATGCGGGCGCTGTCGGCAGCGCACTGCTGCTCTCGTCGGCCGGTGCCGGACTGACCCTCGCCTCCCGCGTGGACCGCCTGGGGCCCGTCCGCCTCGCCCGCGCCGGCCTGCTGCTCATGGTGGCGGGCTTCGCCCTCGCCGCCGGCACGTCCCACGTTCCGCTGGTGGTCGCCGGCTGCGTCATCGGCGGCTTCGGCTCCGGGACGGCGACCGCGGTCGCCGCCGTCGGGATCGCCGCCCGCCAGGACCCGCACCGCGCCTCGGTACTGGGCCTGTTGACCACCTCGGCGACGGCCGGCGCGCTGTACCTGGTGCTGCCGCGACTCGGTGGCGGCCACGCGCTGCCGTTCGCCGCCATCGCCTGCGCCGCCGCGCTGGCGCTGCCCGCGGCCGGGCGGCTGCCGGCCGCACCGGACCGGGTGGCGTCACCGCGCCCCGACGCCGGCGTCCCGGCCCGGCTGCCGCACCGCCGCGCCGGCGCCGTGCTGGCCGTCGCCATGCTGTGCTGGTCGATGGCGCAGAACGCCCTGTGGGGCGTGAGCGGACGCATCGGCCTCGACCGGGCCGGACTCTCCGAGGCCGCGCTCGGCCTGGTCTTCGCCGTCGCCCTCGGTGGCGGTCTGGCCGGAGTCGGCGCGGCGGGCGCGCTCGGCTCCCGGCTCGGCCGCGCCGTCCCGATCGGTGTGGGCACCGCGGTCATCGCCACCTGTGTCGCGGTGAGCGCCTCGGCCGGCGGAGCCGTGCCGTTCGCGACCGGCGAGGTGCTCTGGAACACCGTCTACCCCGTGGTGCTCTCCTACCTGATCGGCCTGGCCGCCTCACTCGACGGGCAGGGCCGCTGGGCCGTGCTGGCCGGTTCCGCCTCCAACCTCGGCGTCGCGTGCGGACCGCTGGCCGGGACGCTGCTCGCCGGTCATGCCGGCTACCCGGTCATGGGCGCCGTACTGGCCTGCGTGCTGTTCGCCACCGCCGTGCCGCTCACCGCGGTCGCACTGCACAGCGGCGGCCGCGTCCTGCTGCCGGGCACCGTCCGTCGGCGCGGCGGCGCGGCCGCGGCGGCTGTCGCGGGCGCGGCCGGCGCCCCTGCGGGGGCCGTGCCAGAACTGGGCGGCACCGAACTGGTGGTGACCGATATCGAGGTCGCCCCGATGCCCGTGCCGGAAGCGGTACTCGTCCCGCCGGCGGCCGCGCCACCGGCCCTCCGCGAGGAACCGGCGGCGCAGCTCACCTCGGTCTAGCGCACGGCCGTGCGCGTCAGGAGTTGGACCACTGGCGGGTCGACAGGACCAGGCGGTAGCCGTCCGCGTCCTCGATCGTGACGCCCCACTGGTCCCAGTACGGGTTGTGCGCGGGCACGCGGGTGCCGCCGTGCTCCAGCAGGCGGGCGAGGAGGTCGGCCGAGACCTCGCCGTCGAGGTAGACGACGAGCAGGTCCTCGGCCGTCGGCCGGGGCTCGACCGGCTGTCCGGGGTCGTGCACCAGCTCCAGGTGCCAGGCCGCGTCCGGCCAGCCGGCCATCAGCAGGGAGTGGTCGCCGGGGGTGCCGTCCCCTTCATGGCGGTAGAGCACATCGAGGCCGAGACCGCCGATCCAGAAGCGTTCGGCCGCCGCCAGATCCTTCGACGGCCGCGCGATGCGGACGTGTGCCGTGCCGTTGGCTGCCATGAAACCCCCTGCCCTGGGGCCGCCACCCGCGGCGACCCGATATCGAGGAACCTACCGGGCCGTTGATCATCCGCGCGATCGGCCCCGGGCCCAAGGGATCAGGGAGCGGGATCCGCGTCCGGCTGCTTCGTGCGGTCGAGGACGGACCCGGCTTCGGCACGCCGCCGTTCGGCCGTCTCGCCCTCCTCGTCGCCGTAGTCGGCGAGCACCGCCCGCGCCCGGTCCGCGGCGGCGTCGGGCCGGCCGAGGTCGGCCTCGATCCAGGCCGCGACCAGCTGTGCGGCGGAGCGGCCGTCGCGGGACCCGTAGGTCGCGGCGGCCCGCCCGGTGTGCACGAGTGCCTCCTCGTAGGCCGCGCGGGCGGAGCCGTCGGTGTCCGTGTCCCCGGGTTCGGCGGGGCAGCCGCGGGCCAGGAGTTGGCCGGTCTGGAGGTGGGTGTCGGCGAGGTCGGCCCGCAGCATGTCCCGCTCGTGCTCGTCGGTGGCCGCGGCGAGCGCAGCGGCGGCGGTCTCTGCGGCGGACTCCATCGCCCGGCGGGCGGCGGGCAGCCCCGGCCGGCCCTCGCGCAGCTCGATCCACGCGCGGGCGCGCAGTGCGCGCACCACCAACGGGGTCCGCCCGAGGGCGCGCCACAGCTGTTCCGCGCGCTCGTACGCCTGGACGGCCTGGTCGTCGAGCCCGGCGCGGTTGAGGGCGTCGGCGGCGAGGTGGGCGAGATTCGCGTGGTCCTGCTGTTCCTCCCAGTCCTTGGCGATCTCCGCGGCGAGCAGGAACTGCTCGGCGGCCGCGCGGGGTTCGTCCAGCTGCAGCAGGCATTCGCCCAGCCACCACCGGGCCTGAACGACCCGGCCCTCGTGGTGCGCCGCGCGCAGGTCGGGCAGCGCGGTCTCCAGGACGGCGGCCGCTTCGGCGGCGCGGCCGAGGCGGTTCAGCGCCCCACCGAGCACGAGCCGGGCCCAGCCGCCGGTGTCGTCGCCGTCCCCCGCCTCGTCGGCCCAGTGCGCGCCTTCCAGCGCGTGGTCGGCGGCCTCGTCGTCCTGGCCGGTGTCGGCGAGCGCCTGGGCGAGGACGGTGTGCAGATGGGCGTGGTGCGCGGGGGTGAGGAACTCGGTGCCGAGGTCGAGCGCGGAGCGGGCCGCGCGGGCGGCGGTGTGCGGATCGCCGTGGTTCAGGGCGAGCTCGGAGAGCATCGCCTCGCCCTCGACGGCGAGCCAGGGGCGTCCGGCCTCCTGGTGCAGTGCGGAGGCCCGGGTGAACGCCTCGGCCGCGCCCCGGACATCGCCGCGGCCGGCGACGAGCCGGCCGAGCAGGCAGGTCGCGTCGGCGATCCGGCCGAGGACGCGGTCCTCGTCACGGTGGGCCTCGGCCAGGACCAGGATGTCGGAGACCTCGGCCTCCACGGCGGCCGCGGCCGCCTGGGGGTCGGCGGCCTGTCCGACCGTTCCCAGCCTGATCCGGGCGCGCAACAGGAGCGCGCCGGTGAGCTGGCGGGTGGTGGCCCGCTCCTTGGCGTGCAGCTCCCTGAGCTGTTCGCAGGCGGCGTCGGCCGCGGCGAGGGCGGGCCGCACGGTTCCGGCGAGCGCCATGGCGTAGGCGGCGCGGCCGCGGCACGCGGCGGCTTCCCCGTACTCCCCGGCCGCCTCGAAGTCCGCCGCGGCCGCGGTCAGCAGCGCGAGCGCGGCCGGCGGGTCGTCGAGGCTGTCCATGCCGGCGTGGTCGGCGACTTCGGCGTGGGCCATCGGGTCCAGCGGGGTCCCGGTGCGGTCGGCGGCGCGGCCGACCGCGGCCCACGCCGCGTGGGCAGCCTCGCGCTGCTCCCTGCTGAGCTCGCGGGCGCGGGCGATCAGCTCCGTGAGGTCGTCACTCCGGTCCGCGGCAGCGTCTGCGGACGGCACTGCGGGCGCCGCGGCCGGTGCCGTTTCCGGCAGGCGCGCGGCGCGCACCCCGAGCGGCAGCCGGTCGAGCAGCGGGGTGCCGGCGAGGCGTTCCGCCACCCAGGTGCTGACGGTGTCCGTGCCGTTGCGCTCGTCGAAGCCGCGGGCGAGGCCGGCGATGGCGGCTTCGGTGCGGGTGAGGAGTTCGGCCGCGGTGCGCGTCGTCGCCCCGGGCGCGGGGACGGGACGGTCGCCGTGGCCGAGCGCGGTGAGCCGGCGCAGCAGGACGGCGGCGGCTCCCAGGAAGTGCAGCCGGGACAGGGGCGTTCCGTCGCCCTCCAGGTGCGCGGTGTGTTCGGCGAGGATCTCCAGGCCGCGTGCCTCGTTGCCGGTCAGTGCGCAGAACTCGATGTGCCTGCCGATGGAGGGCAGCAGGCTCTCGTTGCCCCGGGCCAGCCGGTAGCCGCGCAGATGGTTCCCGCGGGCCTCGTCGGTGCGCCCGAGCCGGACCAGGGGCAGCAGGGACAGCGACAGGATGCGGTGTGGTTCCTCCTGGCAGTTGTGCTCGCCCGCCAGCACCGGCGCCCAGGCGGCGACGGCGCGTTCGTCCTCGCCCCGGTCGGCGTGCCACTCGCCCTCGTCGTTGAGTTCGCAGGCCCGGCAGTCGCTCATGATGTCGCGGTCGGCGGCGGTCCAGGCGGCCAGCGAGCGGATGGCTGTGGCCGTGTCGCCGGTGTGCCGGGCCAGGCTGTACTCGGCGGCGTGTACGGGCCGCTGCGAGTAGCCGCCCAGGGCGTAGCGGCGGCCCATCTCCACCAGCCACCGTCGGATGGGCTCCAGCGGGATGTCGGAGTAGCCGATCATGCCGGTGCTCACCCATTTGAAGCGCCAGTGCAGCTGGTGGACGGCGCGCTCGCCGAAGTCCTCCGGGTGCTCGTCCCACATCCGCAGCAGTCGGGAGAACGGCACGAACATCTTGGCGCGCTCGGTGCTGTACTCGTAGGCGCTGACGAGATCGAAGAGCGCGTCCAGCAGCAGCGGCCGGTCGCCGGTGGTCTCGGCGAGCGCCACCAGTTCCTCGGCGCGGGCGTTGCGCACGGTGCCGTTGCGGGCGGAGCGGTTCTCCTCCAGCGCCCGGTGGATCTCGTGGACGGCCGCCGTCATCGGCTCTCCTCCTGGCCTTCGGGGTGCGTGGCCCACTGCAGCAGGTCCAGGAACGCACGGTTGATCAGTGCCGAGTCGGCCGGGCGCAGCGGGCGCTGGGCCAGCATCAGGGCCTGTCCGTACAGCGCCTCGGTGGCGGTGCCGGCGAGTTCGGGGTCGTCGAGGGCGCTGATCCGGCGGACCAGCGGGTTGTGGTGGTTGAGGACGAGCCGGGCACGTGGCGCGGAGCCGCGCAGCGAGCCCAGGATGCCGGCCCACAGCCCGTCCGCCTGGGTCTCCTCCTCGGCGCGGGCGCGTTCGAACCGGGCGGCGCGGTCGTCGAGGTGCAGGGCGGGGACGGTCAGCGGGTGGAAGGTGCGCAGCACGACGTCGCAGCCCAGGGCGTCGAGCCGGGTGCGCGCAGCGGTGAGGAACCCGGCCAGCGCGAGCTCCTCCGCGGGGTCGACGGCGTCCAGGTGTGCGGTGACGGTGTCGGCGTCGAGTTCCGCGACGGCGGTGCCCGGCCGTACCCGCGGCAGCAGTTCGACGAGGTCGGCGTCGTAGGTGTAGCCGCCGTTGACAACCCCGATGCCCTGGGCCGACGCGATGGGCGCGACCTGCCGGTACTCCTCGACGGTGCGGGTGAAGTGCACGACCGGGTGGCGCCGGGCGAACTCCTCGAGCGACAGCCGTCCGTCGGTGGTCTCGAACGGCAGCCACGGCAGCATGACGCCGAACATCTCCGGGTCGTGCCGGGCCAGCGACTTCACCCCGAGGTGGTGCACGGACAGGAACTGCCCGAGCTGTTCGGGGTCTCCCGCGGCGAGCGCGGTCAGCCACTCGCGGATGCGTCCGCCGAGGGCGTCGCGGACGGCGGCCAGGGTCTCGTCGGCGTACAGGCTCTCGCGGGACGCGGTGGGGCGCAGGCTGTCGGTGTCGATGACGCACCGGACGAAGAACGCCCAGTCCGGCAGCAGGTCGTCCGCCCGTTCGGTGAGCAGCATGCCCTTGAGGTGGACGCGGTGGCCCGCGCGCCGGGCGGGGCTGACGGCCTCCGGCAGCACGTAGGCGACACCGCGGACGCCGGCGAGCGGCACGTCCAGGTCGATGGCGTCCAGCGGGGTGAAGCCGAACTGCTCGTGGCAGTGCCGGGCCAGCGCGATCCGCCGGGCGGCCGGGCTGGAGTGCGGGCGTTCCCACACCGCGGGCAGATCGGTGACCGGTTCGTCCCCGACGCGGACGTCGTAGGGCAGCAGCGAGCCGAAGTCCCGGGCGAGGGCGATGACGCGGGCGGGTTCCAGCCACTCGGCGGCTCCGGGCCGGGCGCTGAGGTACACCGTGGTGCCGGGTTCGGTGCGCGCGTCCGACGGCAGGGTGCGGACGGTGTAGGAGCCGTCGTCGCGGGCCGTCCACTCCACCGGCGGGGCGTCGGGGGTGCGGGCGGAACGGCTGACGACGCGGATCTCCCCGGCGACGACGAAGCACGCGAGCAGTCCGATGCCGAACTGGCCGAGGAATTCGGCGCGCGCCGACTCCAGGCCGTCGCGCTTGGAGCTGCGGCCGATGGTGGCCAGCAGGGTGTGGACGTCGCTCTCGGTGAGACCGATGCCGCTGTCCTCGACCCGCAGCCGGCCCTCCCCGGCGTACAGCCGCACCCGAGCGGGCGCGTCCGGCTGTTCGGCACGACGCGCCGTGATCGCGTCAACGGCGTTCTGCAGCAGTTCCCGCAGGTAGACCTTGGGGCTGGAGTAGAGGTGGTGGGAGAGCAGGTCCACCAGTCCGCGGAGATCGACCTGGAAGGTGTGCGGTATGTGATCAGCAGTCATCGTCTCAGCCGTACAGGGGATGAATTCCGGCCATCGTAGGGCGCTGCCCCGGTGTTGACCATGGGTTTCGGTGCGCGGTCCGGTCCGCCCCGGGCGCCGTGTTCACCGGCCGTTCGACCGGACGGCATCCGGGACCAGTAGGAACGGGGACGACGCAGGGGCAGCCGAGCAGCAGGAGTCGCACATGTCGCAGATGCCGAACACAGCACACCGGGAACAGGGTTCGCCGCAGTCGCGGCCTTCGGCCACCGGGGTGGACCGCCGGACGGTCCTCGGCGGCGGCCTGGCCGCGGCAGGAGCGCTGCTCGTTCCCGCCGTGACGGCGGCGCCCGCGCTGGCCCTGTCGGGACGGCCGGCCGCGCCGTGGGGTGTGCAGAGCGGCGATGTCACGGCCACGTCCGGTCTGGTGTGGGTACGGGCGGACCGGCCGGCCCGGATGGTCGTGGAGACGTCGGTCAGCGGCACCTTCCGCGACGCGCGCCGCTGGCAGGGCCCGCTGCTGGGTCCTGACACCGACTTCACCGGCACGACCTCGCTGCGTGGGCTGCCGTCCGGCGAACAGATCCATTACCGGGTGCTGCTGGCCGATCCGGACGGCCACCGGCGTACCGGCGCACCCATGGACGGCACCTTCCGCACCCCGTCGGCACGGCGCCGCGACGATGTGCGCTTCCTGTGGTCGGGAGACCTCGCCGGGCAGGGCTGGGGCATCAACCCGGACATCGGCGGCTACCGCATCTACGAGGCGATGGGCCGGCTCGACCCGGACTTCTTCCTGTGCAGCGGGGACAACATCTACGCCGACGGCCCGATCGCGCCCACCGCGGCGCTGCCCGACGGCCGGGTCTACCGCAACCTCACCACCCCGGAGAAGTCCAAGGTCGCCGAGACGCTCGCGGAGTTCCGCGGCGCCTTCCGCTACAACCTGCTCGACGACAAGCTGCGCGCCTTCAACGCCCGGGTGCCCTCGGTCATCCAGTGGGACGACCACGAGGTGCGCAACAACTGGTACCCGGGCGAGATCATGGACGACGCGCGGTACGCCCAGAAGAGCGTGGACGTGCTGGCGGCCCGCTCCCGTCGCGCGTTCTCCGAGTACTTCCCGATCTCGACGCTGCGGCCGAACGCCGACGGGCGCGTCCAGCGGGTGCAGCACCACGGCCCGCTGCTGGACGTCTTCGTGCTGGACATGCGCACCTACCGCAACGCCAACTCCCCCGACACCCAGACGCAGGACGAGCAGGGCATCCTCGGGCGGGCGCAGCTGGAGTGGCTGAAGCGGGAGCTGTCCCGGTCCCGCGCGGTGTGGAAGGTGATCGCCGCCGACATGCCGCTGGGCCTGGTGGTGCCGGACACCACGGAGGGCAAGCCGAACATCGAGGCGGTCGCGCAGGGCGATCCGGGTGCCCCGCTCGGACGTGAGTTGCAGATCGCCGAGCTGCTGCGGTTCGTCAAGCACCGGCGGATCACCGGCACGGTGTGGCTGACGGCCGATGTGCACCACACGTCCGCGCAGCACTACCAGCCGTCCCGCGCGGCGTTCACGGACTTCGCGCCGTTCTGGGAGTTCGTCTCCGGCCCACTGAACGCCGGCGCATTCCCGGCCAGCGCACTGGACGGCACCTTCGGTCCCGAGCGGGTCTTCGTCAAGGCGCCCGAGCGCGCCAACGTCTCGCCCGCCGAGGGGTACCAGTTCTTCGGTCAGGTCGACATCGACGGGCAGTCGGGCGAGCTGACGGTGCGGCTGCGTGAGCAGGACGGCACGGTGCTGTTCACCAAGGTGCTGCAGCCCGGCCGCGTCGGCCAGTAGGGCACCCGGCCCGCCGCGTCCGCGGTTTTGCCGTCTGCCGGTCGCGGGACACCGCCCGGCAGGCGGCAAAACCGTTGAAAGCGCAAATTAACCACCAGGAATCACCCTTAACCCACCGGTCATAGAACGTTCGTGATCACGCAACACATGTTCGACATGGTGTTCTCATGCCTCAGCTGACTCCGTCGAACCCACGCCCCTCCCGCGCCCACCGCCACCACTGGCGGCGCGACCTGGTGGAACTCGCCGCCCTCTTCACCGCGGTGGCCACCGCGGACCTGGTGTCCAATGTGGTGGTGCACGGTCCGGAGGGGCCCGTCCTGCTGGCCGCCTCGGCCGTCGCACTGCTGGCGACGGCCGGATTCCACACATGGTGGGCACGCCGCCACAGTCATGCGCCCCCCGGACCGGCTCCGGCGGACCGGGCCGACGAACCGGGCCCGGCGACGCTGTGGCGGCTGCGCACCACGGTGCGCGACACCCCCGGCAGCCTGGGCTCGGTGTGCATGGCGCTGGCCGACGCCGGCGTCGACATCCTGACGCTGCAGACCCACCCGCTGGCCGACGGCACGGTCGACGAGTTCCTGCTCCGGGCACCTGGATCGGTACCGGCCCTCGCGCTGTCCCAGGTCGTCGGGGCGGCCGGCGGACGCGACACCTGGACGGAGCGGGCCGACGCCCACGACCTGGTGGACACCCCCACCAGGATGCTCACGCTCGCCACCCGCACCGCCCTGGACGCCGCGGAGCTGCCGCTCGCCCTGCGCCAGCTCTTCGGCCGGTGCACGATCCGCTCGGTCCCGGCCGCGAAGGACGGCACCCCGGCACCGGAGGACTCCCTGACCGAGACCGTGATGACGCTGCGCGACCCGTCCGGCGGCACGATCACCGTCGAGCGGGCATACCTGCCGTTCACCCCGACCGAGTTCGCCAGGGCGCGGGCCCTGGTGGAACTCGACTCGCGGCTGGGCGTCCGGATGCCGGAGAGCAAGGACGTGCTGACGCTGCCGGAGGGCAACGAGATCACGATCCGCCGGGCCGGCCCCGAGGACCTGCCCGCGGCCCGCGCCATGCACGACCGCTGCTCCCCGGAGACGCTCGCGCAGCGCTATCACGGCCCGGTCCCCGACGCGGACCGCTATCTGAAGCACCTGCTCAGCCCGCGCTTCGGCCGGACGCTGGCCGTCGAGACGGCGTCGGGCCGGCTGGTCGCGCTGGCGCACCTGCTGTGGGACGGCGACGAGAACGAGGTCGCCCTGCTGGTCGAGGACGACTGGCAGCGCCGCGGCATCGGCGCGGAACTGCTGCGCAAGCTCGTCGGCCACGCCGTCGAGGCGGGCCGGGGCAGCGTCTACGCCGTGACGCAGGCGAACAACACCGGCATGGTGGCGACCATGCGCGATCTGGGACTCCCGCTGGACTACCAGGTCGAGGACGGCACGCTGGTGATCACCGCGACGCTGACACCGTCGGGCGTGCCGTCCTCGCCGAAGGTCACGAGCCGGAACTGACCGACTCGGCGAGGACCGAGGCCCGCAGCGCGCCGTCGAGGTCGCGCCACAGGTCCTCGACGTCCTCCAGGCCGACCGACATCCGCAGCAGCCGGTCACTGACGCCCGCCGCCCGGCGGTCCCGCTCGTCGACGACGCGGTGGCTGATCGAGGCCGGGTGCTGGATGAGGGTGTCGACACTGCCGAGGCTGACCGCCGGGGTGATCAGCCGGACCGCGGCGATCACCTCGTGCGGGTCGCCGTGCACCTCGAACGCGACCATGGCGCCGCCGATCCGCGGGTAGTGCACCGCCGCCACCCGCGGGTCGGCGGCCAGCCGCCCGGCGAGCACTTCGGCGCTCTGCGAGGCGGCGCGCATCCGTACCGGCAGCGTCGACAGCCCGCGCAGCAGCAGATAGCCGGCCAGCGGGTGCAGGACGCCGCCGGTGGCGAACCGGACCTTGCGCAGCAGCCGGGCGAACTCCTCGTCGCAGGCCACCACCCCGCCGAGCACATCGCCGTGACCGCCGAGGTACTTGGTCGCGCTGTGCAGCACGATGCTCGCGCCGAGCTCGGCGGGGCGCTGCAGCACCGGCGTCGCGAAGGTGTTGTCCGCGAGCAGCGGCACCGTTCCGCAGGCGTGCGCTATCGCCCGCAGGTCCAGTTCGGCGAGGGTCGGGTTGGCGGGGGTCTCGACCAGGACCAGCCCGGTGTCGGGCCGGATCGCTTCGGCGATGCCCGCCGGGTCCACCCAGGTCACCTCGGTGCCCAGCAGCCCGCCGGACAGCAGATGGTCACTGCACCCGTACAGCGGGCGGACCGCGACGACGTGCCGCAGGCCCAGGGAGCCGCGCGCCAGCAGGCAGGCGGTCAGGGCGGCCATGCCACTGGCGAAGGCGACCGCGTCGTCGGTGCCTTCGAGCCGGGCCAGGGCGGTCTCGAAGCGGCTGACGGTCGGATTGTCCAGCCGGCCGTAGACGGGCGGGCCCTCCAGCCGGGCGCCGGTGGCGGCGAACACATCGAGCCGGGCGGCCTCGCCCCGGCTGTCGTACGACGGGTACGTGGTCGACAGATCCAGGGGTACGGCGTGCACGCCGAGCCCGGCGAGGTCCTCGCGGCCGGCGTGCACCGCTTCGGTGGCCAGAGAACGAGGCGGTGCCACAGTGTGTTGTTCCATGCCCAGAGCCTGAACAATCGGCGCCCATCGGTGACCGCATCCCGTGCTACGTTCGGCCGATGACCGATTCCGTCACTTTGGATCCGATCGATCTCGAGATTCTCCGGGTCCTGCAGAACGATTCCCGGACCACCAACCGCGATCTCGCGACGGCGGTCGGCGTCGCCCCGTCCACCTGTCTGGACCGCGTGGCACGGCTGCGCCGTACCGGAGTGATCCTCGGCCATGAACTGCGACTGGATCCCGCCAAGCTCGGACGCGGCCTCGAGGCGCTGCTGTCGGTGCAGGTACGGCCGCACCGCAGGGAGCTGATCAGCCCGTTCGTGGCCCGGATCCGCGCCCTCCCCGAGACGCGGGCGCTGTTCCACCTCACCGGCCCCGACGACTACCTCGTCCATGTCGCGGTGACCGGTACGTCCGATCTGCAGCGGCTGGTGATCGACGAGTTCACCTCGCGCCGCGAGGTCGCCCGGGTGGAGACCCGGCTGATCTTCCAGCAGTGGGACTGCGGCCCCCTGCTGCCGCCCGTCCCGGGCGCCTGACCGCCGGGCCGCGGGCTCTGGACGGCGGCGCCGGCAGCGCGGCCGCCCGCCGACAGGTACGTAGCCAAGAAGAATGATGACGCGGCGGGCCCGTTCGTACGAGGATGGCCGTATGTCCACGAATACCAGCAGCCCGCTGCCCCGCCAGGTGGCCGACGCGTACGTCGACCACCTCATCGAACTCGACCCGATCATGGGTACCTACCTCGGCATCGCGCAGAGCAATTCCTTTCTGCCCGACTACTCCCCCGCCGGGACGAGCGCCGTCGCCGACCTCGCCCGCACCACGCTGGACCTGCTGACCCAGGCCGAGGCGCAGCCGGGCGCGGACACCGACGCGGAGCGGCGCTGCGCCCGGCTGCTGCGCGAGCGGCTCAACGCCGAACTCGCCGTGCACGAGGCCGCGGAAGGGCTGCGCGCGGTCAGCAACATCCACTCGCCGCTGCACTCGATGCGCGAGGTCTTCAGCGTCACCCCCGCCGAGACCACGGAGGACTGGACCGCGATCGCCGCCCGGCTGCGCGCCGTCCCGGCCGCACTGGAGGGCTACCGCGCCTCGCTCGCCGGAGGCCTCGACCGCAAGCTCCCGGCCGGCCCCCTCCAGGTGACGACCGTCATCGGCCAGCTGACCGGCTGGATCGGCACCGACAGCAGCTACTTCGGGACGATTGCCGCGCCGGGCCCCGAGGAGCTGCGCGGTGAGCTCGACGCTGCCGCCGCCGGGGCCACCGAAGCCCTCGTGGCGCTGCGCGACTGGCTGCGCGACACCTACGCCCCGAGCGTCGAGGGCGCGCCGGAGACCGTCGGCCGCGAGCGCTACGCCCGCTGGTCGCGGTACTGGAACGGCACCGACCTCGATCTCGACGAGGCCTACGCGTACGGCTGGTCCGAGTACCACCGCATCCACGAGGAGATGAAGACCGAGGCCGAGAAGATCCTGCCGGGCGCGGCGACCCCTTGGGAGGCCCTGGCCCACCTGGAGGAGCACGGCACCCGCATCGAGGGCGTCGAGGAGGTCAGGACCTGGCTCCAGTCGCTGATGGACGAGGCCATCGAGGCTCTGGACGGCACGCACTTCGAGCTGGCCGACCGCGTCAAGCGCGTCGAGTCTCGGATCGCCCCGCCCGGCGGCGCCGCGGCCCCTTATTACCTGCAGCCGTCGGAGGATTTCTCCCGCCCGGGCACGACCTGGCTGCCGACGATGGGCCAGACCAGCTTCCCCGTCTACGACCTGGTCTCCACCTGGTACCACGAGGGCGTTCCCGGCCATCACCTGCAGCTCGCCCAGTGGACGCACGTCGCGGAATCCCTCTCCCGCTACCAGGCGACCGTCGGTCTGGTCAGCGCGAACTGCGAGGGCTGGGCGCTGTACGCCGAGCGCCTCATGGACGAGCTGGGCTTCCTCACCGACCCCGAGCGCCGGCTGGGCTACCTCGACGCGCAGATGATGCGCTCGACCCGCATCATCGTCGACATCGGTATGCACCTGGAGCTGGAGATCCCCGCCCACTCCCCGTTCCACCCCGGCGAGCGCTGGACGCCGGAGCTGGGCCGGGAGTTCTTCGGTCTGCACAGCGGCCGCCCCGCCGACTTCGTCGACAGCGAGCTGATCCGCTACCTGGGCATGCCCGGCCAGGCCATCGGCTACAAGCTCGGTGAGCGCGCCTGGCTGACCGGCCGCGAGGCCGCCCGCAAGGCCCACGGCGACGCCTTCGACGCCAAGGCCTGGCACATGGCCGCCCTCTCCCAGGGCTCCCTGGGCCTCGACGACCTGGTCACCGAGCTCTCGGCCCTGTAGGAACACGGCGGGGCCCCGGCCTCGCAAACGTTTCCGTGCGGGCGGCGGCGGATCTCCTCCGCAGCCGTCCGCACGGAGCTGCCTCGGGCGCCGCCGGATGTGGCCGTCCACGGCCGGTCTAGGCTGCCCGTATGGGGGCCACCATCATCTTCTGCGCGGATCCGCTGAATCCGCGGCGACCGGACGCCCACTTCGCACCCGAGGCGCGGGCCGCGCGGGAACTGGGTCTGACCGTCGCGCTGCTCGACCATGACGCGCTGCTCGCCGGAGATCCGGCGGCTGCCGTCGCCCGGGTCCCGCGGGGCACCGGACCCGCGTGGTACCGCGGCTGGATGATCCCCGGGGACCACTACAGCAACCTGGCGCAGGCGCTCGACGCACGCGGCTGCACCCTGCTGACGGAACCGGACCGCTTTCGCGCCGCGCATGAACTGCCCGGTTGGTACGGCACGTTCGAGGAGCTGACGCCGCGCAGCGTCTGGCTGCCCGTCGACGCCGGCCGGCCGCCGGACACGGCGGCGCTGGCCGCCCTCACCGCACCACTGGGCGGCGGCCCCGGCATCGTGAAGGACTTCGTCAAGTCCCGCAAGCACGAGTGGGACGAGGCCTGTTACGTCCCCGACCTCGCGGACACCGAGCGGCTCGCGGCCGTCACCGCCTGCTTCGTCGAGCGGCAGGGCGACTTCCTCGCGGGCGGAGTCGTCGTCCGGGCCTTCGAGCAGTTCACGGACACCGGTGAGGCACGGGTGTGGTGGCTGGACGCGCAACCGGTCCTCGTCACCGCACACCCCGACACCCCGCAACTCCGCCCACGGCCGGCACTGGACCGGGTACAGCCGCTGGTGGCCGCCCTCGGCTGCCGCTTCGTCACCACCGACCTCGCACTGCGGGCCGACGGGCAGTGGCGGGTGATCGAGGTCGGGGACGGCCAGGTCAGCGATCTGCCGCCGGACGCGGACCCTGGGGCTCTGGCCGGAAAACTCACCTCCGTCCGAGGGCCCCGAGGGATACTCTGCAGATCCTTTGCCTTCTCCGACAGGACGGTCCCGATCCATGACCCTGCGCACCTCCCATCATGACGGCCGACAGGTGCTCGAATCCGGCCGGGTGACCCTGCGCGAACAGCTGCCCGCCGACTGCGCACAGCTGGCCGAGGGCAAGCCCGCCGAGCTCGTCTGGATCGACGGCATACCCGGCGAGGGCACGACGAGCGCCGCCGGGATGACGGTCCAGGCGGACGCGGCCGGAGTGTTCCAGCCCGGCTGGGGAGTGTTCGCGATCCAGCGGTCCGAGGACGGCATGGCGATCGGCGGCATCGGCTTCCACGGCCCGCCCACCGACGGCGTCGCCGAGATCGGCTACGACCTCTCGATCTCCGCCCGCGGCGCCGGCTGGGCCACCGACGCCCTGCTGGCCCTCGCGGAATGGGCCCTCACCCGCCCCGGCGTCCGCGTCCTCCTCGCGACCACCGAACCGGACAACATCCCGTCCCAACGGGTCCTGGAACGAGCGGGTTTCACTCGCGTGGCGGACCACGGGAACCTGCACGCATTCGAACTGGTCGGCCCGGCGGTCTGACCGGCCCCATCCTGCGCACGTCCGCAGCGACGACCCCGACACGTCCGGCGATCGCCGCACGGCCGGTCAGCAGCCGCAGGTGTCGGCGCCGGTCGGGGCGGTGAGGGGGTCCGCTTCGTGGCGGGCTTCGCCCTCGAAGGTCTCGAAGGCGTAGCCCTCGCGGATCCAGTACTCCATGCCGCCGAGCATCTCCTTGACCCGGTAGCCGAGGGTTGCCAGGGCGTGGGCGGCGCGGGTCGCGCCGTTGCAGCCGGGGCCCCAGCAGTACACGACGACCGGGACCGAGCGGTCCAGGAACTCCGCGGCGAGCTGCGGGATCTGGGCGGTCGGAAGATGGACGGCGCCCGGTACGTGGCCCTGGTCCCAGGATTCGGTGCTGCGGGAGTCGACGACCACGAATCCGGGGTGCTCGGCCTGCAGACCGGCCGCGACGTCGGAGACGTCGGCGTGGAAGGCGAGGCCGGCGGCGAAGTAGGCGGCCGCGTCGGCGGGGGCGGCCGGGGGGACGCGGAGGACGGGGTTCTCGGAAACGATCAGCTGTGTCATGGCTGGAAATCTACGGAACCCGGGCGGGACCGTGAAGTGAGATTCCCCGGTGGTTTTCTTGCACGGCCGGGATTTCCCCTGCTATTCATCGGTCATGACCAGTGAATCCCTCGACGCCACCGACTGGCGCATCCTGGAAGCCCTGCAGCGCGACGGCCGGGCCAGTTACGCCGAGCTGGCGCGGGCGGTCGCGATGTCGCCCAGCGCGGTGACCGAGCGGGTCCGCCGGCTGGAGGAGTCCGGGGTGATCACCGGTTATTCGGCGGTCATCGACCACGACCGGGTCGGTCTGCCCATCCTGGCCCTGGTGCGGCTGCGCTATCCGACCGGCAACTACAAGCCGTTCCACGACCTGCTGGCGTCGACGCCGGAGATCCTGGAGGCGCACCACGTCACGGGCGACGACTGCTTCGTCATGAAGGTGGCGGCCCGCTCGATGCGGCATCTGGAGGAGACCGCCGGCCGGATCTCAGGCCTCGGATCGGTCACCACCAGCATCGTCTACTCCTCGCCGCTGTCCCGCCGCCCGCTCACGTTGTGACGGGGGTGACGGCGCCGCGAGCGGTGCCGCGCCCGGACGGCCCCTGGGCGACCGTGGAGCCCGACTGTCCCTTGACGACGCGCAGCTGGGCGGGGATGCGCTGCCGCAGATCGGCGACGTGGCTGACGATACCGACGGCGCGGTCCCGTTCCCGCAGCGCGTCCAGGACGTCCAGCACCTCGTCCAGGGTCTGCTCGTCGAGGCTGCCGAAGCCCTCGTCGATGAAGAGGGTGTCCAGCCGGGTGCCGCCCGCCTCGTCGGTGACGACGTCCGCGAGGCCGAGCGCCAGCGCCAGGGAGGCGGAGAAGGTCTCGCCCCCCGACAGGGTCGCGGTGTCGCGCTCGGTGCCCGTCCAGGCGTCGACGGCCATCAGGCCCAGCCCGGACCGGGAGCGGCCCGCGCTCCTGGCGTCGCTGTGGACGAGGGTGTAGCGCCCCGACGACATGCGCTGCAGCCGGACGCTGGCCGCCGCGGCGACCTGTTCCAGCCGGGCGGCCAGCACGTAGGTCTCCAGTTCCATCTTCAGCTGGTTCTCGGTGGAGGTGCCGGCCGACAGGTCCGCCAGCCGCCGGATCCGGGCGTACTCGGCGCGGGCCGGGGCGAGTTCAGCGGCCTTCGCGGCGGCCTGCGCCCCCAGCCGGTCGAGGTCGGCGCCGCGCGTCTGCGCGGCGGCGTGCGCGGCGGCCGCCTCCCGCAGCCGGGCGGTCGTGGCGTCGACGGCCGCCCGCGCCCGCGCGGGATCGGCGGCCGGCAGTGCGGCGGCGGCCGCGAGTCCGGGCGCCGCCAGATCGGCGGTGACGGCGGCCTCCTCGTCGCGCCACTGCGCCACGAGGTGCTCCAGCCGCAGCCGCCGGTCGGGCGCGTAGAGCGCGCGGGCCGCGTCGGCGGGGGTGTCGAACCCGGCGCGGAACGCCGCGTCGGACAGT
The DNA here is from genome assembly GCF_005860785.2 of Streptomyces sp. So13.3. NCBI lineage: Bacteria > Bacillati > Actinomycetota > Actinomycetes > Kitasatosporales > Streptomycetaceae > Streptomyces > Streptomyces sp. So13.3. The sequence continues at coordinate 1,413,889 of NZ_CP048835.1, forward strand.
GCCGCGTCGGCCTCCTTCAGCCGCTGGGCCCCGTCGTGCTCCCGGTCGACAGCCTGCGCCGCCGTGGTCAGCAGATCGACGCGCCGGGCCAGTTGCGATCTGCGGGCGGCCACGGTCGCGAAGCCGCCGCGCGCCCGCGACAGCTGCTCGGCGATCCGCTCGTACTGCTCGTCGAGCTCCTCGCGCCGCGAGGTCCGCGCAGCGGCCCGGCTCAGCGCCTCGTGCCGCTCCGCGGTCCTGCGGTCGCGTTCCCGTTCGGCCTCGCCGAGCGCCTCACGGGCGGCGTGGGTGTCGGCGGCGGCGCGCACCGCGAGCACGTATTCGCCGTCCAACGCGGTGTACGCGGCGGCCAGTTCGTCCACCGGGGTGTCGCCGGCCGCCGCCAGGGCGGCGTCCCGCCCGGCCCGCGCGCGGCTCAGCTCGTCCTGCACGGCGCTCTGCGCGGCGGACGCGCTCTGGTAGGCGGCGTAGGCGGCGTCCTCGTCCTCGCGGGTGACCTGCCGGTCGGAGGGACGGGCCGGCTCGGGGTGCTCGGCGGAGCCGCACACCCGGCAGTTCTCGCCGGGCACCAGGGCGGCGGCCAGTTCCGCGGCGATACCGGAGATCCGCCCTTCGCGGGCGTCCTGCCAGGCCTCGCGGGTGTCGGCAGCCCGGTCCCGGGCGGCGCGGTGCCGGTCCTCGGCCACGGTCAGGGCGTGGGCGTAACGGTCACGCTCCCGGGCCGCGTCGAGGCGGCGGCGGGCCTGGTCGCGTTCGGCGTCCAGCGTTCCGGCGCGGGCCGCGGCGGCCTGGGCGTCGTCGACGCGCCGCTGCAGACGCAGCCGTTCCGGCTCCCAGCCCTCCAGCCAGCCGTCGGTCTCCTGTACGGCCTCGCCGTCGCCGCGCGCCTCGGCCTCCAACCGGTCGCGGCGGACGGCCAGTTCCGCGGCGCGCCGCTCCAGCTCCCCCGCCTCGGTGAGCGATCCGAGCTCCTCGCGCAGCTGGTTGGCGGTCGCGGTGAGCTGTTCGGCGGCCGCCTCGGCGAGGTCGGCGGGGAGCTCCGCCCGCGCACTGCACCGGGCGGCGAGCGCCTGCTGGTGCTGTGTGGCGGCCTTCTCCCGCAGTTCCAGGGCCGATTCGACGCCGGAGGCGCGGTGCGCCCGCTCCAGCCGGGCGCGCTGTTCATCACGTTCCGACCGGGCCCCGGCGATGCCGTCGGCCCGGCGGCGGGCGGCGGCGTGGCGCTGCTGCAGCCCGTACAGCTCCTGGACGGCGGCGGCCTCGTCGCGGGCCCGGAGGTGTGCCTGTTCGGCCAGCTCCAGCGCGCTCACCGCGATGGCGTGGCGCTCGCGCGCGGTGGAGCGCAGTACGGCCGCCCACTGCAGGATGGGCGCGGCCAGGTCGGAGTGGACGGCCGGTGCGCGCGCCGGAACGTTTTCGGGCAGCCAGTCGTCCAGCGGCTCGGCCCCCGGTCCCGCCGCCTGGGCGAGGCGTCCGGCGAGGTTGTCCAGCTCCTGGTCGCCGGTCTGGATCCGCTGTTCGGCGGCGCGGCGGCGCTCCTTGAGCCACTCCTCGACGGCCTTGAAGCGACGGGTGTCGAAGAGCCGGCCCAGCAGGGCGCCGCGTTCGGCGGCGGTGGCCCGCAGGAAGTTGGCGAACTCGCCCTGCGGCAGCAGCACCACCTGGCAGAACTGCTCCCGGCTCATCCCGATCAGCTGCTTGAGTTCCTCACCGATCTCCTGGTGGGACTTGGAGAGCGCGCGCCACTCGCCGTCGCTGCGCTCCCGCAGCAACGTGACGGCCTTCTCCTGGGTCGTCCCGGAGCCGCGCTTCTTCGGGCGCTGCTGCTCGGGCCGCCGGGTGATCTCCAAGTGCCTTCCGCCAACGTGCAGTTCGAGCACCACCTCGGTGCCGAGGGCGGCGTCGGCGTGGTCGCTGCGCAGCCGGTTGGCCGGCCGGCTGCCGGGGACCTCGCCGTACAGGGCGAAGCAGACGCCGTCGAGGATGGAGGTCTTCCCCGCCCCGGTCGCGCCGTGCAGGAGGAACAGTCCGGCCGAGGACAGTTCGTCGAAGTCGACGCTCTCGGTGCCCGCGAAGGGGCCGAAGGCGGTGAGGTCGAGCCGGTGCAGCCGCATTGCTTACGTTTCCGTCCTTGCGTGGTGCGCGCGTACCGCGTCCAGGGCCTCGCGCAGTACCGTCCGTTCCCGCCCGTCGGGGCCCGAGCCCCGGACGTGGGCCACGAAGTCCTCGGCGATCTGCTGGTCGGTGCGGCCGCGCAGCCGCTGGGCGTAGGAGACCGCCGGGTCGGCGCCGGAGTTCTCGGGGTCGAAGGCGAGGCTGAGCACGTGCAGGAAGCGCTTGGCCAGGGCCGCCATCGGTTCCGGCGGGCGCAGCGCGTCGGTGAGGGTGGCCTCGACCCAGGCGTCCTCGTGCCGCTCCAGCGCCGGATCGGCGAGCAGGTCGTCCAGGTGGCCGCGGATCCGGGCGATCGGGCGCGGCACCGGGCAGTCGACGCGCTCGGCGCTCACGGCGCCGTCCTGGTCGAGGTCGACCAGCCACATGCTCTTGCGGTGCCGCTCCTCGGAGAAGGAGTACGCCAGCGGCGAGCCGGAGTACCGGACCCGTTCGGTGATCGTCTGGCAGCCGTGCAGATGGCCGAGCGCCACATAGTCGACGCCCGCGAAGATCTCGGCGGGCACGGCCTCCACCCCGCCCGCCGTGATGTCGCGCTCGCTGTCGCTCGGCGCGCCTCCGGTGACGAAGGCGTGCGCCAGCACCACCGAGCGGGTACCGGCCGGGCGGGTGGCGAGATCGGCGCGCACCCGGTCCATGGCCGCGCCCAGCACGGCGGTGTGGTCGGCCCGCTCGGCGTCGAATTCCGCACGGACCAGCGCAGGTTCGAGGTAGGGCAGCCCGTACAGCACGGTGTCACCGGCGGCGCCCGGCAGGACGACGGGGATCGCGCAGCCCGCCGGGTCGGTGCGCAGGTGGATGCCGGCGCGGCCCATGAGGCCTGCGCCGACGCCCAGCCGCCGGGCCGAATCGTGGTTCCCGGAGATCATCACCGTCGGGACGCCGAGGTCGGCGAGCCGGTGCAGGGCGTCGTCGAAGAGCTCGACGGCGGACAGCGGCGGCACCGCCCGGTCGTAGATGTCCCCGGCGACGAGCACCACGTCGACGGCCTCGGCGCGGACCGTGCTGACGAGATGGTCGAGGAAGGCCGCCTGGGCGGCGAGCAGGCTCTCACGGTGGAACGAACGTCCCAGATGCCAGTCGGAAGTGTGCAGAAGTCTCACTGGGGTGCTCCGACCTGCACGTTTATCGCTCCTCCACCCCGGTACCCGCACCGAATCAGCGTGGGGTCCCGCTGTCGGCACCGACCACGCTAGCGCCCGGACGCCCCCCATCCATCACGGACCTCGGTTTGTCATCGGTTCCGGGGCCGGACGGCGGGCGGTATTGCCGTGCTCCGGTCCGTTACGAAACGATCACGCCAGGGGCGGACCACTTCCGAACGCGCCCCGCCGCCGACGCCCTTGGAGTGAGAAGTGCCGACATTCGAGATCACGGCCGCGAGCGCCGCCGACATCGGGCTGATGGCGGACTGGGCCGCCGCGGAGGGCTGGAACCCGGGCCGCACCGACGGCTCCGCCTTCTTCGCGGCCGATCCGCACGGTTTCCTGATCGGCCGCCTCGACGGCGAACCGGTCGCCTGTGTCTCGGTCGTCCGGTACGGCACCGATTTCGGCTTCCTCGGCTTCTACATCACCCAGCCGTCGCTGCGCGGCCAGGGTTATGGCATCCAGCTCTGGCGCGCCGGCATGGCGCGGCTCGCCGGGCGCAACGTCGGGCTCGACGGGGTGATTGCCCAGCAGGAGAACTACCGCAAGTCCGGATTCCGCTCCGCCTGGAACAACATCCGCTACGAAGGCACTCCGGCCGCGGACACCCCGGCGCCGGCGGGCGTCACCCTGGTCGACGCCCGCACCCTGCCCTTCGATCAACTCGCCGCCTACGACCGCCGTTTCTTCCCGGCGCCGCGCGACAGTTTCCTGGCCACCTGGATCGCCGCGGCCCAGCGCACCCCGCTGGCCGCGGTGCGCGACGGGGAGCTGCAGGGGCTCGCCGTGCTGCGCGCGTGCCGCGAGGCCTCGCGCATCGGTCCGGTCCACGCGGACTCGCCGGAGGTGGCGGGCGCGCTGGTCGGCGCGCTGGCGGCGACCGTGCCGGGCGAGCCGGTGTCGATCGACGTGCCCGACATCAACAAGCCGGCGGTGCACCTGATGGAACGGCTCGGCCTGGCGCCGTCCTTCGAGACCGCCCGGATGTACACCGGTCCGCTGCCGGAGACCGATCAGGCCGGGATGTACGGCGTCACCAGCCTCGAACTGGGCTGACGGTTCCCGGACCAGATCTACCGGGCCTGGACGTCGACGAATTCGGTGCCGCCGGCCTCCACCGTGGCGGCACCGGAGGTGCTGTCGGCGACCCAGGAGCGGAACGCCGCCACCTCGGACTCCGGCAGCGCGATGTCGATGCGCACATCGGCGCCGTACCGCACGCCGCGCACCGTGCGCCCGGCCGACCGCAGGTCGTTCTCCAGCTTGCCCGCCCGCTGGTGGTCGGCCGCGACCGTCAGCAGCGCGAGGCGCTGCCGTTCGACGGTGCCCAGTTCGTCGAGCGCGGCGGACACGGCGCCGCCGTAGGCGCGTACCAGCCCGCCCGCGCCGAGCTGGACCCCGCCGTAGTAGCGGGTGACGACGGCGACGACATCGCGCACCTCGCGGCGCAGCAGCACCTGCAGCATGGGGGTGCCCGCGGTTCCGCCGGGTTCGCCGTCGTCGCCGGCCTTGTGGATGCGGCCCTCGGCGCCGATGACGTAGGCGAAGCAGTTGTGGGTCGCGCTCGGGTGCTCCTTGCGGATCTTCTGGATGAACGCCTGCGCGGCCTGCTCGCTGCCCGCGGGCGCCAGCGCGCACAGGAAGCGCGAGCGCTTGATCTCGCTCTCGTGCACGCCCTCGCGCCCTACCGTCAGATACCGGTCCACCATCCGGCCACCCTATGCCGCCGGCCGGGAATGGGCCGGGCCGGTCGCTCGTTGACCAGGCACGACGAGCGGGACACCCTCTGGAGGACGACGTGTACGGCGATGCTGCGACGGTACGGAAGATCCTGACCGGGCTGGGTGACACCTGGGCGGTGGTCGGTCTGTCGAACAACGAGGCACGGGCCGCCTACGGGGTCGCGCGGGTGCTCCAGCGCTTCGGCAAGCGGATCGTTCCCGTCCACCCCAAGGCCGAGACCGTGCACGGCGAGCAGGGGTACGCCTCGCTCGCCGACATTCCGTTCCCGGTCGACGTGGTCGACGTCTTCGTCAACTCCGAGCTGGCGGGCGCGGTCGCCGACGAGGCGGTGGCGGCCGGCGCGAAGGCCGTGTGGTTCCAGCTCGGGGTGATCGACGAGGCCGCGTTCGAGCGGACGCGGGCGGCCGGCGCGGAGATGGTCATGGACCGCTGCCCGGCGATCGAGATTCCCCGCCTCGGCTGACGCGCGATACCGGGTCACGGCGCCTACGGTGGCGGGGTGAGCAAGGACCGCAAGCCTCCGCCGCCCTTCGGGCTCGATGAGAAGACCTACGCCGACCTGTGGTTCTACGCCCTGCCGGTGCTCGGCTTCGTGCTGGCCTTCGGGGTCTTCGCGCTGCTGCTCGGTGTGCTGCCCGACCACTGGTGGGGTGAGGTGCTGGCGGCCGTGGTCGCGGTGGGCGCCGGGGTGATCGTGGTGCGGGCGGGCCGGCGGCTGCACCGGTCCCTGCACCCGGCGGACGAGGACCGGTCCGACGGGCCGCCGGACCGGCGCTGACCGCAGCCGATCAGATACCGAGGCCCTCCAGGACGACGGCGCCCGGCAGTGCGGCGAGTACCTTGCCCGGCACGATCAGCTTGCCGCGCCGGGCGCCGCTGCCGATCACCAGGTACGGGGCGTCGACGACGGCCGCGTCGATGAGCAGCGGCCAGTCGCCGGGCAGGCCGACGGGGGTGATGCCGCCGTACTCCATGCCGGTGGCGCCGGTCGCGGCGTCCATGGGGGCGAACGAGGCCTTGCGGGCGCCGAGATGGCGCCGGACCACGCCGTTGACGTCGACGCGGGTGGTGGAGAGCACCAGGCACGCGGCGAGCGTGACGTCCTGACCGCGCTTGCCCGCGACGACCACGCAGTTCGCCGAGGCGTCCACGAGGTCGGCGCCGTACGTCTCGACGAAGACGGCGGTGTCGGCCTTCTCGGGGTCGGTGTCGACATGGAGCATGTCGGCGGTCACCGCGGCGGCCACCGGAGCCGGGAGCAGGTCGAGCCGTTCGGTGGCGGGGTGGGCTTCGTCGAAATTGCCGATCGGTGCGCGCATACCGGGAAACGTAACAGGCGCTACCGGGGCGGCGGGACGGCGATCGCGAGCGTCATCTCGGCCGGGACCGCACCCGCGTTGTGGTAGCCGTGCGGCACATGGGCGTCGAAGCTCGCGGTGGTCCCGGAGGGGACGCGGTACTCCTGGCCTTCGACGACGAGCGTCAGCTCGCCCGCGTCCACCCGGATCAGTTCGGCGCTGCCGGGCGGGTGGGCGTCGGAGTCGTGACCCTCGCCGGGCATGAGCCGCCAGGACCACAGTTCCAGCGGGCCGGGCGCCTCGGTGCCGGCCTGGAGCGTGCCGTAGCTGCCGGCCGGGGTGCTCCACAGCGGTACGGCGCGGTCGGCCGGGACCAGCCGGACCTGGGGGCTGTCGGCGTAGTCCAGGAGGTTGGCGATGCTGATGCCGACGGCGTCGGCGATCCGCACCACGGTGCCGATGCTGGGGTTGGTCCTGGCCTGCTCGATCTGAATGATCATGCCCCGGCTGACGCCCGCGCGGGCGGCGAGCGCGTCCAGGCTGTATCCGCGCTCCAGCCGCAGCCGTTTGACGTTGCGGGCGAGCGACTGGGCGACGATTTCGAGGTCCGGCACGCTTCCGTCCAATATTATGAATGACAGAGTTCACTTGAGTGCACTACGGTGTGCTGTACCAACACGTTCATCACACTGTACTGCGGGGGAAGTCCCATGACAGCGGTTCTCGCGCTCGCCACCAGCCTGCTCTGGGGGCTCGCCGACTTCGGCGGCGGGCTGCTCACCCGCCGGCTGCCGGCGCTGGTCGTGGTCGTCGCCTCGCAGATCGCCGCCGCGCTCGTCCTCGGCGTCATCGTCGTGGCGACCGGGGCGTGGAGCGAGATCGGCCCGCAGCTCTGGTACGCCGTCGCCGCCGGCGTCGTCGGTCCTGTCGCGATGATCTGCTTCTACAAGGCCCTCGCCCAGGGCCCGATGGGCGTGGTCTCCCCGCTGGCCACCGTCGGCGTCGTGATACCGCTCGGCGTCGGACTGACGCTCGGCGAACGCCCTGGACTGCTGCAGTACGGCGGGATCGCGGTGGCCGTCGTCGGCGTCGTCCTGGCCGGCGGCCCGCAGCTGCGCGGCGCGCCCGTGCAGCGGCAGACGGTGCTGCTCACCCTCGTCGCCGCCTTCGGCTTCGGCTCGGTGTTCGCGCTCATCGCCGAGGCGTCCTCGACGCTCACCGGACTGTTCCTGGCGCTCTTCGTCCAGCGGGTCTGCAACTCGCTGGTCGGCGGCGCCGCGCTGGCCGTGGCCGTCCGGCGTGACCCGGCCGCCGCACCGGAGGGCGGCATGGCCGTGGTGTGGTCCGCCATGCCGGCGCTCACCCTGGTCGGCCTCGCGGACGTCGCGGCGAACGGCACGTACTCGCTGGCCGCCCAGCACGGCCCGGTCACCGTCGCCGCGGTACTCGCCTCGCTCTACCCGGTGGTGACGGCGCTCGCCGCCCGGGGCTTCCTCAAGGAACGGCTGCTCGCGATCCAGGCCGCGGGCGCGGGACTCGCGATGGCCGGGACGATCCTGCTCGCGGCGGGATAGCCGGGCCGCGAGCGGGCCTCAAACCGCCGGATCCGGCGCCCGGTCGGCCCGGCCGTCGAGCGTCTTCGGCCCGTCCTCGACGCCGGCCAGCGCCATCAGCTGCTCGGGGGTGATCCCCTCGGGTATCGGCACCGGCGGCGGTGTCCGCAGCGGCGGCTGCCAGCCGGCCTCGGGGTCCCAGCGGCGGACGATCCTGGCGGGAGCGCCCGCGACCACCGCGTGATCGGGCACGTCACCGCGCACCACCGCGCCGGCCGCGACCACCACATTGCGGCCCAGCCGGGCCCCGGGCAGGATCACCGCTCCCGTGCCGAGCCAGCTGCCGGACCCGATCTCGACGGGCGCCGAGCGCGGCCACTGCTTGCCGACCGGTTCGTGGGGGTCGTCGTAGGAGTGGTTGTCGCTGGTGACGTACACATAGGGCCCGGCGAAGATGTTGTCGCCGAAGACCACCGGCGCCGAGGCCACCACGTGGCTGCCGCGGCCGAGCACCACGCCGTTGCCGAGCCGCAGGACCGGGTCGGGGCCGAGGTCCAGGTCCGGCATCATGCCGGCGGTGAGGGTCACCTGCTCGCCCACCACGCAGTGCTCCCCGATCTCGATCCACTGCTCGCCGAACACCGTGCCCAGCGGGAACGCCAGCCGCGAGCCCGTGCCGAAGCTGCGGAAGCGGTAGGGACCGGGGCGCTGCGCGGTCACCGCGCCCGCGTTCTGCACCCACCGCCATCCGCGGTGGACCAGGCGCGAGGCGGTGCGGCGGCGCCAGGCCGCCCAGGAGGAGAACACGTTCTCGTTCTTCGGCACGGGATCACCGTATACGGTGCCGCCCGCCGGTGAAGTCCTGGATGTGAGGCCGGATGTAAAGAGGGGATCCGGCCGTACGGGGGGAGCCGGGCGGACCGCCGCGGCTCCCCCGGATCTCAGCGCCCGGCGGAGCCGGTCATCGCGGCGAGTACGGAGCTCCGGTCCTCGCCGGGCCGCTCGTCCAGCGCGGTGGCCAGCCGGCCGGACCCGTAGTGCCAGCGGTGGTCGAGGTCGGGGTGCACCCGGTCGACGAGCCGGATCTCGCTGTCGCTGCCGAGGAGCCGTTTCAGCTCTGCGGCCAGCTCGGGCCAGCCGACATGTCCGCTCACCGCGTTGGCCACACCGTGCACCGGGGTGGCCAGGCAGTCGGTGACCGCGCGCGCCAGGGCGGCGGCGTGCACCCACGGGGCGCCGTACCAGTCGTGGCCGGCGGTGCCGGGCCGCGGCAGGTCGATCGGTTCCCCGGCGAGGGCCGCCTGGTAGAGCAGCCCGGTCGCGCCCCAGCGCAGCTGGTCGCGCAACCGGTCGTGCGGACCCCAGACGATGGGCGAGCGCACGACGCTCGCCCCGCCCCGGCCGTCGGTGCCCGCCGCCCGCATGAGCAGCTGCTCGCAGTCGAGCTTCGCCTGCCCGTACGCGCTCAGCGGCTGTGCGGGCGCCGATTCCTCGGCCACCCGCGGGCCGGTGGGCCGGCCGTAGGCGTCCACGCTGCTGACGAAGACGAACGGGCCCCGGTTCCAGGCCCCCACCATCGCGGCCATCGCCGCCACGTCCACCTCGGGACGGGTGAAGGTGCAGGCGGCGTGGATCACCGCGTCCGCCCTTCCGACGGCGGCGCGCAGCCCGTCCAGGTCGGTCAGATCGCCCTCGACGACCTCCACGCCCTCCCCCGCGACCAGGTGCGCCGACTCCGGCCGGGACAGCGCCAGCACCGGCCTTCCCCGGGCGGCCAGTTCGCGCAGGACGAAGGCGCCGACACCACCGGTGCCGCCGGTCACCAGGACCGTACCCTCACGGGTCCGCCGGGCGCGGGCCGCCGGTGCGCCGGTCGCGGCGGCCAGCCGTTCCCGTTCCGTCTCCCGCGCGTCCAGCAGCGCCGCGATCGCTCGCGGAGTGCGGTGCTCCATCACGTCCAGGCCGGTCAGCGGCAGCTTGAGTCCGGTGCGCAGCCGCTCGGCGAGCTGTACGGCGATCAGCGAGTGGCCGCCGAGTACGAAGAAGTCGTCGTCAGGGCCAGGGGCGCGGCCCAGCAGCGCCGTGAACGCCACCGTCACCGCTTCGGCGCGAACGCCGCTCGGTACGGGGGCAGCCGGGGCGCCGGGCAGCCGGGCCGTGTCCAGGGTGCCGTCGGCGGTGCGGGGCATCGCGTCCAGCAGGGTCACCGCCGCCGGGACGAGTTCACGGCCGAGACCGGCCCGCAGATACGAGCGGAGTTCGACGGGCGAGGGCCCGCCGGTCCCGCGCAGGACGGCGTACGCCAGCAGCGGTCCGCCGGCCGGGTCCGGCACAGCGGCGTCGGCCACCAACGGGTGGGCGCGCAGCAGCACTTCGGCCGGATGGCCGTCAGTGGGCGGGGTTTCGGCGGCCGGGAGAACCGGCGGCCGGCCGGGCAGCCGGGACAGCCGGAGCTCCGGGTCGGCGGCGACCGCGGCCAGCAGTCCGGCGAAGTCGTCCGCCAGCCGCTCGCCCGCCGCATCGCCGAGGGCGGCCCGGCCGTACTGGACCAGGCCGGTGGGACGGTCGGTGTCGGACAGGCCGAACGACAGGTCGAACTTGGCCTCGCCGAGCGCCACGTCGACCGGTTCCGCGGCCAGACCGGGCAGCCGGAGCGCGGTGGGCTCGCCCAGCACATCGGCGGTGACCCGGACCAGCGGTGTGCCGTCGGCGTCCCGGGCGGCGGCGCCGAGCCGCTCCAGGACCAGGTCGAACGGCACGTCACGGTACTGCTGTGCCTCCAGCAGCGCGTCCCGCACCCGGTCCACCAGCGTCCCGAACTCCGGGTCGCCGGACAGATCCACCCGGATGGGCAGGGTGTTGACGCACAGCCCGACGAGGCCACGCATGGCCGAGCCCTCGCGGTGGGTGCCGGCGCAGCCGATCACCAGGTCGTCCTCGCCGGTGAAGCGGTGCAGTGCGGCGAAGGCGGCAGTAAAGGCCACGGTGAACAGCGTGGCCCGATGCCCCAGACCCAGCTCGCGCAGAGCGGGCAGCACCCGCTCGTCCAGCGGCACGTTGCGCACGGCGGCGGGCCGCTCGGTCAGGTCGGCCGCGGGCCGCGCGGGGCGGGGCAGCCGCAGTGGGACGGCACCCGACAGCCGGCGCGTCCAGTGCGCGAGCCCTTCGTCGAGCCGGCCGGCCGCCGCGTGCTCGCGGACCGCGAAGTCGGCGTACTGCGGCGGCCGTGTCAGCTCGCACGGGATCCCACCGGTGGCCGCCGCGTACAGCTCGGCCAGTTCGGCGGCGACGGTCTCCAACGACCCTCCGTCGATGCTGATGTGATGGAACGTCAGCAACACGGTGTGGTCCTGCGGCCCGTGGCGCAGCGCCAGGGCGCGCGGCAGGGGACCGGCCGCGAGGTCGAAGGGGCGGCGCGCCTCCTCGGTCAGGGCGGCCAGGCCGTCACCGACGGCGTCGATCACCGGCACGACGATCGCGTCCGGTACGGGAAGCGTCTCCTGGTACGGCTCGTCGCCGTGCTGCCCGTAGCGCGTGCGCAGGATGTCGTGGCGCTGGACGAGCGTGGTCAGCGCGCTGCCCAGGGCGGCCAGATCGAGCGGTCCGCGCAGCCGGGTGGCGAACGGCACGCTGTACAGCGAGCCGCCCTGGCCGAGCCGGTCCATCAGCCACATGCGGCGCTGGGCGTGGGACAGCGGTGTGGGCCCCTGGTCACGGGTGGTGGCGGGCGCCGGGTCGGCCGGGCGGGCGTTCTTCCGGGCGCGGGCCCGGCGCAGCAACTCCTCCTGCAGGGCGGCCGAACTGGGGTGGGTGTCAGTGGCCATCGGTGTCCTCCGGCGCGTCGGGGTGGAGATCGCTGTGGTTGGCCAGCAGGGCGCGTTCGACGAGCGCGGCGTGGCCGGCCACGGTGGGTGCGGCGAAGAAGTCGGGCAGCGACAGCGTCACTCCCAGTTCCTCGCGCAGGTCGTCCGTGACGATCAGCGCGAGGAGGGAGTGGCCGCCGTAGGCGATGAAGTCGGCGTCCGCCCGGGCCACTTCGCAGCCCAGCGCATGGCTCCACACATCGGCGACGGCCTGCTGGAGCGGGGTCAGCGGCTCCGCACGGTCCTCGGTGACGGTGACGCCGCGCAGGTCGGCGAGGGCTCGGCGGTCGACCTTGCCGGACACCGTCAGCGGGAGCCGTTCCACGAAGGTCAGCTCGTCCGGGACGAGGTGCGCGGGCAGCTGTTCGGCGAGCCGGGTCCGCAGGGTCTCGGCGCGGGGCACCGGGCCGGGCGCCGCCACCACGAACGCGGCCAGCCGGGCGTCGTCCTCGGCGGGCCGCCGTACGGTGACGGCGGCGTCGTCCACCTCCGGCTGCTCGCGCAGCAGGTGCTCGATCTCGCCCGGTTCGATCCGGAAGCCGCGCACCTTGACCTGGTCGTCGGCGCGGCCGTGGAAGTCCAGCACGCCGTCCTGACGGCACGAGACCAGATCGCCCGTGCGGTAGAGCCGGCCCAGCGACGCGTGCTCCACGAACCGCTCGGCGGTCAGTTCCGGTCGTCCCGCGTAGCCGTTCGCGAGCCGGCTGCCGCCGATCCACAGCTCACCGCGTTCCCCGTCCGCGACCGGCCGGCCCGCCGCGTCCAGCACATGGGCCGTGGCGCCCGCGCACGGGCGGCCGATCGGCACCGGGCCGTCGCAGTCCGCGTCGGTGACGCGATGGGTGGTGGCGAACGTCGTCGTCTCGGTCGGACCGTAGCCGTTGACCAGCTCCAGCCAGGGGAACGCGCGCAGCACCGCGCGGGCCTGCTGGGCGGCCATCGCCTCACCGCCCACGACGACGGTGCGGAGCACCGAGAACAGCCGGGAGCGGCGGGCTGCGAGCTGGTGGAACAGCGCGGTGGTGAAGAACGCGACGGTCACGCCGTACCGCTCGACGTGCTGCGCGAGGTCCTCGAACGACGGCCGCTCGGTGGTGCACACCACGACGGAGGCGCCGTTGGCGAGAGCCGCCCACACCTCGAAGGTCGAGGCGTCGAACGTCGTCGGCGAGTGGAACAGCACCCGGTCCCGCGCGGTGACGGTCACGTACCGCGGGTCGGCGACCAGTTCGGCGATGCCGCCGTGCGTGACGGTCACACCCTTGGGCAGGCCGGTGGAACCCGAGGTGAACAGGACGAGCGCCGTCGCGTCCGGGCCGGTGTCGGCGGCGGGTATCTCCTCGCCGGACAACAGCGGGTCCTCGGGCAGCGCCAGGGTCACTCCGGTGCCGGCCGCCGATGCCAGCAGCTTGCTGTCGCCGACGGTCAGGGTCGTCCCGGAGTCGGCGAGCATCGCCTCGATACGGGGGCGCGGGTGCGCCGGGTCGAGCGGTACGCAGGCCGCGCCCACCCACCACAGCGCGAGCTGGGTGACCAGGGTGCGGGCCGAGCGCGGCATCAGCAGCGCCACCCGGTCACCGGGGCGCACCCCGTAGGCGTGCAGGTGCGCGGCCAGACATCGGGCGGAGGTCACGAGCTGCCGGTACGTCAGTGTGGTGTCGCCGTCGACCACCGCCAGGGCGTGCGGGGTCCGTTCGGCGTGCCGGGCCACCAGGGCGGGCAGGGCGGTCACGGGGTTGTCCTTCCGGTCGTCGGAGATCTCCCGGACGTCGGAGATCTCCCGGGTGTCGGGGATCTTCCGGGTGTCGGGGATCCGCGGGGAGGAGGGCGTCATCTCAGACCACCGCCGGTGACGCGGTCGCACGGCGCTTGTCGAGTACGGCGGCCACCGCGCGGAGGTCCGGCTGGCGCAGCACCTCGGGAGCGCGCAGCCTCGTGCCCGTCTCGCGCTCGATGGCGGCCAGCAGCCGGGCCGCGATGATCGATGTGCCGCCCACCGAGGTGAAGTTGTCCTCCAGCGCGGCGTCCGGCCGGTCGAGCAGGTCGCGGACCACCCGCAGGACGAGCTGTTCGCTGTCCGTCGCGGTGCCGTCCGGAAGGGCGCTGCCGGAGGTCGCGGCGCCCGCGGCGGCCTCGGCCGTCTCACCGGCGAGCAGCGCGGCGCGGTCCACCTTTCCGTTGGCGTCCAGCGGGAAGGCCTCGACGATCCGTACGGTCGAGGGGACCGCCTGTTCGGGCAGCCAGACCCGGACCGCAGACAGCAGGGCGTCCGTGGTCGGGGCGGCGCCGGCCGACGGCAGGACGAACACCACCAGCCGGGTGCGGCCGTCGGCGGAGCGAGGCGCGGTCACGACCGCGCTGCGCACCGCCGGGTCCTGCTCGAACGCGGCCTCCACCTCGGCCGGTTCGATCCGCACACCGCTGATCTTCACCTGGTCGTCGAGCCGGCCGAGGAACTCCAACTGCCCGTCGTCCAGCATCCGCACCCGGTCCCCGGTGCGGTAGAAACGGTCCGCGCCCGGTGCGTCCAGCCCTTCGGGCGGGGCGGTGAAGCGCCGGGCGGTGAGCTCCGGGTCCAGATAGCCGATCGCCAGACAGGCGCCGCCGATGAGCAGTTCACCCGTCTCACCGCGGGCGGCGATGCGACCGTCCTGGCCCGCGACGACCACCGTGGTGCCGGGGAGCGGGGAGCCGATCGGCGGCGCGGCCGCGTCGTCCGGCTCGGCGTCGGTGGCCCGCATGGCGTGCGTGGTGGTGATGACGGTGGCCTCGGCCGGCCCGTAGGCGTTGTGAACGGTGGCGGTCACGTCCGGGCCGGGCCGGCGGCGCATCCGGTCGCCGCCGACGACGAGATGACGCAGCCGCAGACCCCGCGGCCAGGGCCGGTCCAGCACCGGCTCCGCCATGGGGGTGGCCGCGACGCAGACGGTCACCCCGGCGTCGCGCCACCAGTCCGTGAGCTCGGCCGGGTCCCAGCGGACCGCGTCGGGAGCGGGCACCAGCGCGGCACCCGAGGTCAGTCCGGCCCACAGCTCCAGTACATGCGGGTCGAACGCGACGCCGATCAGCAGGGACTGACGGTCCCCGGGGGCCAGGCCGGTCTCGGCGCGGTACCAGTCCAGCAGGGTGGCCAGGGCGGGCTCCGCCACCGCGAGCGCCTTCGGGCGGCCGGTGGAACCGGAGGTCAGGACGGCGTAGAACGCCTCCGGCGGTGCCGGGCGGGCGGCGGCCGCGGGCGGGGCGAAGGCGGCGACGACCGTGGCCGCGGCGTTCGTCCCCTCGACGGGCAGCGGCAGTTCGATCCGCTCGGCGGCCCGGTGGCCGGCCGGCAGTACGGCGGGGTCGCCCATCAGGCAGACCACCGCGACGTCCTCGGTGACCGCGCCGATGCGGCGCTCTCCGGGGCGGGGTCCCAGCGGCAGATACACCGCGCCGAGCCGGGCCAGCGCGACCGCGGTGACGGCCAGCGCGGCCGAACGGTCGAGGCAGACCCCGACGATGTCGCCGGGACGCACCCGGCCGTCGAGTGCGCGGACGAGTTCATCGGCCGCCTCGTCCAGCTGCCGGTAGCTCCAGGTGTGGCCGCCGTCGACCACTGCGGGCGCCTGCGGGGAGCGGCGTACCCAGTCCTCGTAGCGGGAGAGCACGCCGGAGGCGGCGGTCGCGGGGAGAGCCGCGCCGTGGGCCACGCTCGGCCGGGCGGTCAGCGTGTCGGTGGTCATGTCGGTGATCAGGGTGTTCGTCATCACGACTCCTTCGGCGTGGATGCGGCGGCGGACGCGGCGACGGGCGAGGGGGTGAGCAGACCCAGGGCGCGGGCCTGGTCGGCCAGGACCGGGTTGCGGAACAGCAGCCGCAGTGGCGGCCGTTCACCGAGCCGCGGTTCCAGCCAGGCCGCCAGATGCGCGGCGAGCACGGAGTGCCCGCCGATCTGGAAGAAGTGCGAGGACGCGGTGAACCGGCGGTGGCCCAGCACCTCGCTCCATCCCTCGGCGAGCAGCTCCAGCGCCGGGTCGGCGGCGAACGCGGCCGGGTCCAGGTCAGGGGCGGCCTCGTCCGCCGGAGCCGTGGGCTCCAGCGCGGCGGCCAGCCGGGCCAGGGCGACCCGGTCGGGCTTGCCGCCGGCCAGCTTCGGCATGGTGTCCAGCCGCGCCCAGCGGCCGGGGACGAGCGCGCCCGGCAGCCGGTGGCTCAGCTCGATGTGCAGCGCCTGCTCGTCCCACGGCTCCCGTTCGTCGGCGCTCTCCAGGAAGCCGACCAGCCGGGGTCCACCGGCCGCCTCACGATCGAGGACGACGGCGCAGGACCGGCCGCCGAGCACGGCGGAGGCGGCGGCCTCCACCTCCTCCAACTCGATGCGGTAGCCGCGCAGTTTGATCTGGTTGTCCCGCCGTCCGAGGAAGTGCAGCAGCCCGTCGAGGCCCCGGTAGCCGAGGTCGCCGGTGAGATAGACCCGCTCGCCGCCCAGCGCCGGGATCGTCATGAACCGTGCCGCGGTCGCTTCCGGGTTGCCGACGTAGCCCTCGGCGAGGCCTGCTCCGGCGATGGCCAGTTCACCGACCGCGCCGGCCGGCAGCGGACGGAGTGCCGTGTCCAGGACGTGGATCCGCTCGCCGGGCAGTTCGGTGCCGAGGGGGATCTCGGCGCCGTCCGCCAGGTTCTCGCGGGTGATCTCGTGCACGGTGGAGCTGATCGCCGCCTCGGTCACGCCGTAGACGTTGAGTACGGCGGCGTCGGTGTCGGCCAGGAACGAGCGCATCGCGTCGGCCGGGATGCGCTCACCGCCGAGCACCAGCAGCCGCGGCGCCCAGCGGCGGTCGCGCAGCGCGGGCCGCAACTCCTCACGCGTGGCGAGGAAGTAGCTGGTGGGCAGGTTGGCGACGGTGACCCGGGCGGCCGCCAGCAGCTCGGCCAGCTCCGCCCCGGTGGGCACTTCCCGCTCCGGTACGACCAGGCAGGCGCCGGCGTACAGCGACGGAAGGACCTCTTCGAGGGCCACGTCGAACGACGGCTGGGCGAAGAGCAGCACCCGGTCACCGGCCGCCAGCGCGAACCGGTCGGCGGCACCGGTCAGATGGTTCTCCAGCGCGGCCCTGCCCACGGCCACGGGCTTGGGGATGCCGGTGGATCCGGAGGTGTGGATGATGTACGCCGCATCGGGCACCACTGCGGCCGGGCGCGCGGCCGGGTAGGAGCCGGCGTCGAGCGCGGTCACCGGGAGGCCGGCGGGCAGCGTCACCCCGGCGGCGGCGGAGGTGAGCACGAGCGCGGGACCCAGCCGGTTCAGCAGCAGTTCCAGCCGGGATTCCGGGTCGGACGGGGAGAGCGGGCAGTACACCGCGCCGGTCCGCAGACAGGCCAGCAGGGCCACCACCGAGTCGGCGCCGCGCGGCAGCACGACGGCGACCGGCCGGCCGGCCGTCACGCCCGCCGCCAGCATCCGCCGCGCGACGGCGGCGACCTGCTCGTCGAGGTCCCCGTAGGTCAGCCGGCGGGCGCCGATCAGCAGCGCGGGCAGCGACGGGTCGTGGGCGGCGGCCGGGTCGAGCGGATCCCGGCCGGGGGACGCGGCGGGCCCGACCGGCACCGGTACGACGGCGGGTGCCGGGAGCGCGAGGTCCGCGAGCACGGTGCCGGGATTGTCGAGATAGGCGCGCAGCAGGTCCAGGAAGCGCTCGGTGAGCAGCTTCGCGGTGTCCTCGCCGAAGAGGTCGGCGTCGTAGTCCCAGACCAGGGTCATGCCGCGCGCGCCGTGCCGGGGGCTCACTCCGCGCCGGTCGTCCGGGAGCAGCACGACGTCGAGGTCGAAGCGGGTGGTGCCGGTGTTGAATCCCTCGAAGAGCGTGACGTCCAGACCAGGCACGTCGATCTCCGGCAGTGCGGCGTCGTGCGCGCTGAACATGACGCTGAACAGCGGGTTGTCCGCGCCCGAGGTGTGCAGGCCCAGCGCGCGCGTCAGCTCCTGGACCGGCACCTCCTGGTGCGGCAGGGCACGGAAGAGGGTGTCGGTCACCTCGTCCATGGTGTCCTCGGCCGGGGCCGCCGGGTCCAGGCGCAGCCGCAGCGGGATCGTGTTGACGAACATGCCCACGGCGTTCTCGAAGCCGCGCGGGCGGTTGCCGACGGCGGTGCCGACGACCATTTGTTCGCGGCCGCTGTGCCGGCGCAGCAGTTCGGCGAAGAGCCCGAGCAGCGTGGAGAACGGGGTCAGCCCGCGCTCCAGGGTGTGTGCGCGCAGCCGTTCCGTCAGGTCCGCGCCGATCGACTGGCGCAGCTGCCCGCCGTGGTGCCGGCGCCGGGCGCCGGGCCGGGCCAGACCGGGCAACGGCATGTCGAAGGAGGCGTCGCGCAGTTCGGCCGCCCAGTACTCCAGGCTCGACCGCCGCTCCGCCGTAGCCCGGTCGTCGTCCGCGTCGAGGGAGCGCACATGGTCGACGTAGGACGTGGCGGGCGGCAGGGCGGTCGGCTCACCGAGGACGTGGGCGCGGTAGACGGTGAAGACGTCGCCCAGCAGGATCGCGAAGGAGTGCCCGTCGTGGATCAGGTGGTGCTCGACATGGATGAGCCGGTGCTGGTCGTCGGCGAGCCGGGCCAGCGTCCAGCGCAGCAGCGGCGCCTCGTAGGTGTCGAGCGGGGTCTCCGCCTCCGTGCGGATCAGCCGCGCGAACGCGGCCTCCGGGTCGGCCTCCCCGGTCAGGTCCACGGTGCGCAGCCGCGGCTCGCAGAGGTCGGCGTCGCGCTGCACGGGCATCGCGCCGGGGACCGCCACGAGTTCCAGCCGCAGTCCGGGGTGGCGGTCGAGGGCCGCGGCCAGTCCGCGGCGCAGCGCCTCGGTGTCCAGCGTGCCCCACAGGTCGAGGGAGGCGGTGAAGTTGTAGGCGCGGCTGCCGGGCTGCACTTGTTCGTGCAGCCAGACGATCTCCTGCGACGGAGAGAGGGGGAGCATCGGCGATCCCTGGGGTTGTCGGGTCGGGGTCTTCGGGTGGGGGCGGAGGCACGGTCGTGCTTCCGCCCGCAGTTCACCGGCCGGTCCGCGGATCACGCGGGCCGGCCGTACTGGTTCAGGGCGTGCTGGTTCAGGGCGTGCTGGTTCGGGGCGTACTGGTTCGGGGCGTCCTGGTTCAGGGCGTCCTCAAGGCGTCGCAGCCCTACGGCGTGACGGGTGGGACCGCGTGACGTGGCGCGCCGCTTCGGCTGCGGCTGCCGCGGAGGCGAGTGCTGCTGTGGCCGTGGCTGTGGCCGTGGGTCAGCTGACGGGGACGTCGGCCCGGACGGGGGCGCGTACCGAGTCGCGGAAGGCGGCGAACCCGTCCTGGGCCGCGGCGTCGTCGAGCACCGTGCGGTCCCACACCATCCGGATGTGGAGTTCGGATCCGTGGGTGACGGAGACCGCGAACGGGGCGCGCACCTGCCGGCCGTCGATGTGGACCTCACGGCCCTCCACCCCGCCGAGCCGCAACGCGGGACGGCGCCGGGCGTCGTCCACCGTCAGCAGTCCGTCCAGCCGGCCGGACCACTGGGAACCGGCCGAGCGGGCGGCGTGCACCACTTCGTCGAAGGGGGTGTCGGCCCGGTCCAGGTCGTCCCACCACTGGGTGGCCGTCTCGTCCGGGGCGTGCGGGACGTCGACCGTCGCGGCCGGGAAGACCACGGTGTTGAGGAAGCAGCCGAGCACCGGCGGTGCGCCGGCCGGGCGGCCGCCCCACGGGTAGCCGATCGGCGGCACGTGGCCGGGCCCGTACAGCACCCGGGCCGTGGCCCGGCAGGCGTCGAGCAGGGCGGGGAACGGTACGCCGGAAGCGGGTGCGGGCAGCCGCAGTTCGGCGGCACCGGTGGGCAGGGTGCCGGGGGCGGGTGTCCGCGGCGGGAGCTGCGGGGCCCGTTCGTGCACCACGCGCAGCCGGTCGCCCCAGTACTCCAGCGCGGCGGCGGACCCCGCGCGCTGCTCGGCATCGAGCTGCAGCTGGACCGCCTCGCGGTAGGCGGCGAGTTCCGCGGCCGCTTCGGCGGGCTCAGGTCCCGCGGATCCCGGCTCGTCACGGTAGGCGGCGGTCAGTTCCTCGACGATGCGTGTGAGGGACTGACCGTCGCACGCGGTGTGGTCCAGGACGACGGCGAGCACCTCGTCCCCTGCGCCCGGCCCGTCCTGGACCAGATACAGCCGCAGCGGCGAGCCCTGCCCGGTCCAGCCGGCCAGGACCCGGCGCAGCGCGGCGGCCGCGTCCTCGCCGGGGGCGCGGACGACGTGTTCCACCGGTACGTCGGGGTCCGTCAGACGGAGCACGGGGGTGCCGCGCAGCACGTCCGGGCGGGCACGCAGCACAGGGTGCAGGGCGGCGAGCCGGTTCGCGGCCGCGCGCAGCCGCACCGGATCCACCGTTCCGCTCGGGAAGGCGAAGAACATCGGGACGATGTCGGCCCGTCCCGAGGGGTCCATGGAGCGCACGAGCACGAAGCGCCGCTGGGCTCCGGTGACGGGCAGGAGGGAGGTACCGCCGTCGTCGGCGGCAATGCGCTGGTAGCGGGCCAGGTACTGGCCCGTGATGGTTCGGGGCACGTGATCCTCTCTGACGTGGCAGGGCGGTTCGGGACGTGGACGTTTCGGGCGTGGAGGGGCCGCGGCGTGGCAGGGCCGGGCGATGGAGCTCGGGTCCGGCCGGACGCCCGGCCGGGTCAGCTGACGGAAGCGGACTCGGTACGGCCGCCCGAACCGCCGGAGCCACCCGCGACGGCGTCCTCGAGGTCGTCCGGAGCGGCCGGCAGATCACGCATCCGGCGCAGCGGGGACAGCAGCAGCCGCAGCGGTACGACGAGGAAGCCGACCGCGCAGATCCACAGGGCGGCGCGCGCCCCGAAGCCGTCGGCCACGGCTCCGCCCACCAGGGCCCCGAGTGGCAGCGTGCCCCACACCAGGAAACGCAGCGTGGCGTTCATCCGGCCCAGGAGCCGTGGCGGGCAGAGCGTCTGACGGAAGCTCACCTGGGCGACGTTGTAGACGACCGCGCCGAAGGAGACCGCACCGGAACCGACGGCGAACAGGACGGCGGCGGCTCCCCGGCCGGACAGCGGCCACAGCAGCGCGAACGGGCCGGTCACCAGGGCGGACAGCCAGATGATGCGGGCCTGGCCGAGCCTCGCGGCGAGCCTGCCGGCGCAGAGCGCACCGGCGAGCCCGCCGGCGGCGGACGCGGAGAGCATCAGACCGATGGCGGCCGGCTGCAGGCCGATCACCCGTACCAGGAAGATGGTCTGAGTGGCCATCAGCATCGCGGTGAAGAAGTTGCTGAGGCCGGTGCTGGTCGCGATGACGCGCAGCAGCCGGTGGCCGAGCACGAAGCGCAGTCCCTCACCGATCTCCTTGCGCAGTGACGCGCCCGGCACCGATTCCGGCTTGCTCTCCGGCTTGTCGATGCGCGACAGGAACAGTGCCGAGACGACGTAGCCGATCGCGTCGGCCCCGATCGCCAGATGCGCCCCGACGAGCTGCACCAGCCCGCCGCCGAGGCCGGGACCGGTGACCTGGGCGGAGGAGCGGACCGTCTCCAGCGCTCCGTTGGCCGCCATCAGCTGCTCCCTGGGCAGGAGTTCGGGCAGATAGCTCTGGTCGGCCACATCGAAGAAGACCGTCGCCGCGCCGGTGACCAGGGCGACGATGTACAGCTGCACCATCGTCAGGACGTCGGCGACCGCGGCCAGCGGGACACTCGCCATGGCGAGCGCCCGCACCATGTCGGCGCGGATCATCAGCGACCGCTTGCGCATCCGGTCGACCAGCGCCCCTGCGGGCAGGCCGATCAGCAGGAACGCGGCGGTCTCCGCGGCGGTGAGCAGCCCCACCTGGAACGCGGGCGCCTTGAGTTCGAGGACCGCCACCAGGGGCAGCGCGACCAGGGTGACCTGGGCACCGACCTGGCCGGCCGCGGCGCCGGCGAGCAGCAGACGGAAGTCGCGCATGCGTAGCGGACCGCTCGACGCGGTTCGGGGTAAAGGGGACATGTGCCAGACCTTCACCGCAAACGCCGTCAACAGTCAAAGCGCAAAGAACACTTTCGGTCGAATCTTTTGCACTACCTCCACCAAATCAGCAAATCTTCCGTCAGATCCGGGCAACCTCGGGATGAACTATGCGCGTTGGGGCCCTGCGACAAGAGGATCCGACAGTCCCCGCACGGCCGGGGCCGGACGATCACCGGCAACGCGCCAGGAATCGCACCTCTGACCGAAAACAGTCCCTGTGCTGCTTCGATGCCTTATGCACCTACCGACCCGCCGCCGGGACCGACCCGTCGTATACGGTGCTGCTCGACAGCCAAGGCGCGGACGCGAGGGCGGATTCCATGGCGGAGCGGGCACTGATAGCCGATGTGGCGGGGCGCAAGCCCCAGGTGGATCCGGCGGCGTTCACCGCGCCCACCTCGGTCGTCGTCGGCGACGTCACGATGGCGGCCGGCTCCAGCGCCTGGTACCACGCGGTCCTGCGCGGCGACTGCGAGTCGATCAGCATCGGCGCCGACAGCAACATCCAGGACAACTGCTCGGTGCACGCGGACCCCGGGTTCCCCGTCGTGGTCGGCGAGCGGGTCTCGGTGGGGCACAACGCGGTGCTGCACGGCTGCACCGTCGAGGACGACGTACTGATCGGCATGGGCGCCACCGTCCTGAACGGCGCGCACATCGGGACCGGCTCGCTGGTCGCCGCGGCCGCGCTCGTACCGCAGGGGATGCGGGTACCGCCGGGGTCGCTGGTGGCCGGGGTCCCGGCCAAGGTCCGGCGTGAGCTGACCGCGGAGGAGCGGGAGTCCGTGCTGCTCAACGCCGCGGGTTATGTCGAGCTGTCCCGCGCCCACCGGGCGGCCTTCGAACCGGCCGCGGAAGGACCGGGCGAAGAAGCGCCGGCCGACAAGGCCTGAGCAGCCATGGGCCCGGTCCGCCGGGTCACTCGCGTGATCACTCGCCGGTGGGGGCCACCACGGCTTCGGCCGCGCCTTCCACCGGCGTTCCCGGCGTCGCCGCTGCGTCCGCCTCCGGCGTCGCCGCCGGGGTGTGGGCCTTGGCACGCCGCTGGACGAAGAGGAACGAGCCGATCCCGAACAGCACGGCCGCCGCCAGTCCGAAGTAGCCGAACCGCTTGATCCACGGTTCCGCCACCACGCCGACGTTGTAGATGACGGCGGTGGTGCCGCCCGCCCAGACGACGCCGCCGAGGGCGTTCGCGATGAGGAACTTCCAGTACGGCATCTTCAGGACGCCCGCCAGCGGGCCGGCGAAGATCCGCAGCAGCGCGACGAAGCGGCCGACGAAGACCGCCCACATGCCCCAGCGCTCGAACGACCGCTCGGCGGTGGCGACATGGCCGGGTGAGAAGTGTTTGGGGAACTTCCGGCCGAGCTTGTCCAGCAGCGGTTTGCCGCCCTTGCGGCCGATCGAATAGCCGATGGAGTCACCGATCACCGCGCCCGCGATCGCGCAGGCGCCGACGATCCACGGGTTGATCGTGCCCTGCGAGGCCATCAGTGACGCGGTGACGAGGACGATCTCGCCGGGGAGCGGGATGCCCAGGCTCTCGATCCCGATGACCAGCCCCACCACCAGGTAGACGGCGAGCGGCGGAATCGTCTCGATCCATTCCTGCACGTGCACTGCCGAGTCCTCCCCTGGACACCATCCGGACCGTGTGCCATGGCCCACGTCAGTGAAGCCTAACCGAACCGTTCCGCACGCCAGTACGGCCGGCGGACCGCTCCCCCGCCCGCTCTCACCACAGGTCGGGGTCGGCCATGAGCCGCTCCTTCGCGCGGCCCGCCAGCGCGGGATCCGGCTCCGGGGCCAGGTCGGAGTGCTTGACGGACCAGGCCGCCACATACGGGCACAGCGGTACGACGTCCCGGCCCTCCGCGGCGGCCAGCTCGTACAGCGCCCCGGCGAGCGCGCCCGCGATGCCCTCCCCCTGGTGCCCCGGCTCGACCACCGTGTGCACGGCGACCAGCGCGCTCCCGCCACCGGTCCCGTCGTCCTCCAGCACGAAATAGTTGATCCGGCCGATCAGTTCGTCCCCGGCCCATGCCCCCAGGCGGCCCACCGCCCGGTCGTCACGAATATCCATGTCCTCCATCATGCGCGACGGGGCGCCGGGTGCGCGGTACCGGCGGGCCGGACGGCGGCGGGGCCGAAACGGGCACGGGCGCGGTCGGCGGCGGCCTCGATCAGCCGGGACTTGTCGTCGCCCGGTTCCAGGCTCAGCTGCCGGGCGGTCAGCTCCTCCGCCAGCAGGCCGTCGGCACGCAGCGAAAGAGTACGGACCCGGGCCCGCTGCAGGCCGAGCGCGTCATAGAGCTGGTAGGCGGTGGTCCGCAGCGCCGCGCTGTGCCCCGACGACTCGTGCAGGGTCCGGGTGCGGGTCGTCGTCGAACGGTCGGCGTAGCGGACGGTGAGGGTCAGGGAGCGGGCCGCCTGGCGTTCGGTGCGCAGCCGGGCGCCGAGTTCCTCGGTGAGCGACAGCAGCGCCCGGCGGTGCCGCACCGGATCCAGCTCGTCCTGTCCGAAGCGCCGCTCACCGCCGATGGAGCGGGCGGGGGCGCCCCGGACGACCGGGGTCGGGTCGATACCGCGTGCCCTGTCGTACAGCCGCCGGCCCGCGGTCGCGCCCAGTGCGCGCTGCAGGGTGCCCAGCGGGGTGGCGGCGATGCGTCCGACGGTGTCCAGTCCGTAGCCGGCCAGGGTTTTCGCGGAGGCGGGTCCGATGCCGTCCAGCGCGGCGGCCGGCTTGTTCCGCAGGAACTCCTCGACGGCCGGCCGGTCACCGCTCAGCACCCGGACCGCGCGGGCGGGGCCGTCCGCGGCGGCCATCCGGGCCAGCAGCGGGTTGGGTCCGACGCCGATCGTGGAGTCGACGCCGTGCAGGGCCAGGGCCCGCACCCGGATGAGATGGGCGAGGCCGGCGGCGTCCCGGTCGAAGTACCGCAGCGCGCTGCGGACATCGGCGAGGGCCGCGTCCGGAGGCAGCGCCTGGACGACCGGGGTGATGCCGCGGAGCAGGTCGAGGAGCATCTCGTAGACGTCCTCGTGCGGCACGGAACCGGCGGCCGCGTGAAGGTGGACATAGAGGATGTGCGGCGCGGGGCGGGCCGCCCGATCCGCTGGGTGACCGGACGCGTGATCCGCTGAGTGCTCGCTCATCCGGCGCTCCCCTGGCTGGAGTGCCACAGCTTTCTGCTGGGGGCGGTGCGGTCGCCGGGCGGCTGGAGGTCGGCCCAGGGGTGCAGCTCGGCGCCGGTCTCGTGCCGGATGCGCCGGCCGCCGACCGGATCGGCTGCGGCCGCGCCGGGGCGTACCGCCGGGTCCGCGGTCGACCCGGCGGTGGCATCAGTCGCCGGTGCGGTCGTCGGATGGGCCGATGGCTCCGCGAGGCGGGCCGCGACCGCCACGAGGCCGCCGTCCTGGTGGAGGTCCGCGAGTTCCGCGAGGTCCCAGGCGGCGGAGCCGACGACGCCGAAGGCGCGTTTCCCCCGCCGCTGGAGGGTGCCGCGGACCAGCAGCAGACCGGAGTGGAACACCGTGTGCGCGGCCTGCTGGTGGCTGTCCTCGAAGAACGCCAGGTCCACGAGGCCCGACCCGTCGTCGAGCGTCACGAAGATGATCCGTTTCCCGGACGCGATCGGCGGTGTCTGGGTGGAGGCCCTGATGCCCGCGACGAGCACGGTCTCGCCGTGCCGCACCTCGTGCAGCCGCCGGGCCGGCGTCGTGTCCAGTTCCTCCAGCAGCGCGTGGTGGTGCTCCATCAGATGCTGGGTGGTGTCCATGCCCAGCACCTCCAGTTCGGCGCCGGTCCGCTCGCCGGCGTTCATGTCGGGCAGGCCGGCCGGGACCGCGGACTCCTGAGCGGCGAGCGCGAGCTGTCCCCCGGGTACGGCGGCGCGTCCCTGCCGGTGCAGTTCGGAGACCTGGAGCAGCAGGTCGCGGCGGGTGAGCCCGGCGGCCAGCGCGTCGAGCGCTCCGACCTGGACGAGACGTTCCAGCACCGGACGGGACGGCCTCGCCCGCTCCCACAGGTCCGCCGGTGAGGAGTAGGGCTGCCCGGCCTCGATCCGCCCGGCCTCGGCCTCCGACATGCCGCCTACTTCGGAGAGGGCGAGCCGCACCCCCCACTTATCAGACTTCAGTTCGATTACATAGGCGGAGCACGACGCGTTCACATCCAGCGGCAGGATCGGCACGCCATGCCGGCGCGCGTCCGCCAGGATCACCCGCTTCGGCCACATCCCCGGATCGTGTTCCAGCAGCCCGGCGTAGAGCGCCGCCGCGAAGTGCGCCTTCAGCCACGCCGACTGCAGCGCCGGAACGGCGAACGCGGCGGCGTGGGCGCGCGCGAAACCGTAGGCGCCGAACGCCTCCAGGATCCCCCAGACCTCGGCCAGCACCGCCGGCGCGTAGCCGTGCGCCGCCGCTTCGCGGTGGAACCACTTCCGCACCTTCGGCCGCCGGACGGGGTCGGCCAGACAGCGCCGCGCCTCCTCCGCCAGATCGGGCTCGCAGCGGGTCAGCACGGCGATGATGCCGATGATCTGCTCGTGCCAGATCGTCACCCCGAAGGTGTCCCGGAGCACCGGCTCCAGATCCTGGTGCGGATACCGCGGCGGCCGGGTGCTGTGCCGGGCGGCGATGTACTGCTCCGGCATGCCCCCGGCGACCGGTCCGGGACGGAACAGGCTGATGTCGGCGACGATGTCGTCGACGGTGGTCGGCTGCAGTCTGGCCAGCAGGTCACGCTGGCCGGGCGATTCGAGCTGGAACATGCCGAGGGTGTCCGAGGCGCAGATCAGCTCGAACGCCGCCGGGTCGTCCGGCGGCACCTGGGCGCGGTCCTCCAGGTCGATGTCCCGGCCGGTGGCCCGCCGGATCTCGGCCGTGGCGTGCGCCATCGCCGACCACATGCGCACGCCGAGGATGTCGAGCTTCAGCAGGCCCATCGCCTCGACGTCCTCCTTGTCGAACTGGCTCATCGGGAGCGCCTCACCGCTGGTCGGCACCACCGGGGTGCGGTCCAGCAGGGACGCGTTCGACAGCAGGACGCCGCACGGGTGCATCGCCACCCCGCGCGGCAGCCCGTCCAGCGCCTCGACCAGCTCCCACAGCGGGCCGTACCGGTCCGCGTGGGCGGCGACCTCCCGCAGTTCCGGCAGTTCGGCCAGCGCCGCCCGCACATCGCGGGCCCGGATGTGCGGGAACGACTTCGCCAGCCGGTCGATCTCCCACGGCGGCAGGGACAGCGCGGCCCCGGTGTCCCGGATCGCGTGCCGGGCGCGGTACGTCTCCGGCATCGCGACGGTCGCGATCCGCGCGGGGCCGAAGCGGCCGATCACCGCGCGGTAGACGTCGAGCCGGCGGGCCGACTCGGTGTCGAGGTCGATGTCCGGCAGGGAGTTGCGGCGCAGCGACATAAACCGTTCGAAGACCAGATGGTGTTCGAGCGGGTCGACGTGGGAGATGCCCAGCGCGTAGTTGACCATCGACCCGGCGCCGCTGCCCCGGGCCGCGACCCTGATCCCCAGGTCCCGGGCGTCGGAGACCACGGCGGCGGCGGTCAGGAAATACGTCTCGAAACCGAGTGTGCCGATGATCGTCAGTTCCGCGTCCAGCCGGCGCCGGGCGTCCGGCGCGTGCTCCAGGCCACGCTGGGCCAGGCCGGCCTCGGCGCGCTCGCGCAGCACCCGGACGGCCGTCGCCGCGGTCGCCCCGGCCAGCTCGGGTTCCGGGAAGTGCGGCCTGCCCATGCCCAGATCGCCCTTCGGGTCGATCCGGCACGCGTCCGCCGTCTCCCGCGTCACCGCCAGCAGCCGGGCGGCGCCACCGCGCCCGCGCCCGGCGGCCCCGGCGATCCGTTCCGCGACCCGCGCCATGTCCTGCGGGCTCTTCAGCCAGCGCTGTCCCGAGTCCAGCCGGCGGCGGTCGATCGGCCGCAGCAGCCGGGCCGCGTCCAGTACATCGGCCACCCGGTGCTGCGCGGGATCCGCGTAGCGGACCGCGTTGGTGACGACGGCGGGGATGCCCAGCCGGTCGGCCAGCCCCACCGTGTGGGCGGCGAGCCGCAGGGATCCGGGTCCCGCGCCGGGGATCCCGTGGTCCACGGCCTCGAGCCGCAGGTCCTCGCCGAACCGCTCGCGCCACGGGGCGAGCAGTCGCTCCGCGATGTCCGGGCGGCCCGCGGACAGTGCCCTTACCGGCTCGGAGGCCGGTCCCAGCAGCACCGTCAGACCGTCGGCCGACTGCCGTTCAAGGTCCGCCCAGCGCAGCAGCGGGCGGTCGCCGCCCGCATGCGCGGCGCTGACCAGCCGGCACAGCGCGGCCCAGCCGGCCGCGTTCCGCGCCAGCAGGACGATCCGGGGCGCCGACTCGTCGATGTACGCGCCACCGCGCACCGGGGTGCGCCGCCGGGCCGGGGCCGTCCCGGGAGCCGAGCCGGGGACGGAAAGGGGAGGGGCGGATTCGACCGCGAGGTCCACGCCGAAGACCGGGCGCACACCGCCCGCGGTGCATGCCGCCGCGAACCGTACGAGGCCCGCGACAGTGTCCCGGTCGGTCAGTGCGAGGGCGTCCATCGCGTGCCACGCGGCGCGCTCGGCGAGGGCCCCGGGGTGGCTGGCCCCGTAGCGGAGGGAGAAACCGCTCGCGGTGTGGAGGTGCGTAAACGACATACACGCCTCCTGCCGCTCATGTGCCCCCTGCCCCCGGTCCGACCCTCGGACCTGCCTCTTCACCATAAACCACAGATCGAATCTTTGTTCGATAAGCGAGAGTGGAGGGAGGTGACAAGACCCACCCGAGGTCCGCCGGCGGCCCGGATGACGCACTCAGGGCGCGACCGGATGGACCGGCCGCGCCCTGGGAAACGTGCGGCGGACATGGCCGCCCGGGTGGATCAGCGGTTGAGGCGCAGCGTCCAGATGATGCTCATCTCGCCGGTGACCGCGCCGTCCTCACGGCGGATCGTGACGCGGACGGGGAACTCCGGGCGCTCGCCCGCGTCGAGTTCGGCGACGACGTCCGCGACGGGGCGGCCGAGCTCGGCGGTGGCCGTGACCGGGCCCATCGCGAGCTTCGCGTACGCGATCTCCGCGCGGACCGCGAGCGGCACGGCGCGGGAGAGCTGGTCGCCGAAGGCGCTCAGGACGATCGCGCCACTGGCGGACTCGGCCAGGGTGAACATGGCGCCGGCGTGCGGGCCGCCGACGTGGTTGTGGAAGTCGGGCTGGTCGGGCAGCGTGACGACGGCACGCTCCGCGCTGGTCTCCCCGAACTGCAGGTTCAGGGTGCGGACCATGGGCACAGTGGCCGCAAGCAGTTCGCCGGTCGAAGGCAGGGTCTCGGACATGCCTGGATGTTACCAGCGAGTAGCAACCCTGCCCAGGGCATCCGTGGGCCTGTCAGCAGAAATTACTGACCAGTAACGAGGGGCGGCGTGGAACCGGAAGCCCTCACCCCCTAGTGTTTCTGGCCATGTGGCCAGGAGAGCAGCAGCCCGGGGGACAGCAGTACCCACAGCAGAACCCACAGGGGCAGTACCCGCAGGACCCGAATCAGCAACCGCCGTACCAGGCGCCGTCGCCCTACCAGACGCCGTCCCCGTACCAGACACCCGGCTACGGCTACCCGCAGCAGCCGCCGCAGCAACAGCCGCCGCAGGGGCAGTACCAGCAGCCCGGACAGCCGCCCGGCCCGCCGCCGCAGTGGGGACCGCCCACCATGCCCGGCAGCCCCGGCCCCGGCGGCCCACAGCCCGGCAACCGCAAGAACATGACGATCGCCGTGTCGATCATCGCCGCCGTGGCGGTGATCGCGGCCGTGGTCATCGGCGGCGTCTACCTGTCGGGGGACGACAAGAAGGACACCGCCGCCGACCCGGGCAAGAGCCCGAGCGTCTCGCAGAGCGCCACGCCGACCCCGACCCCCACCCCCTCGAACACCACGGCGGCGGGCACCGGCGGGACCGGCGACGACTCGCGCGGCGATCCGAACGCCGTCGAGATCAAGCCCGTGGTCCCGGGCTGGCAGGTCGTCCGGCGCACCGAACGCAACGTCGCCTTCGACGTGCCGGCGAACTGGACGCTGGCCAGCGAGGGCACCCTCATCGGCTTCGAGGACAAGGGCAAGCCCGCCGTCACCATGGGCGCGCCCGCCTTCTACAAAGAGAATTGGTGCGACAAGGACGAGCGCGCCGCGGTCGGGACCAAGGGCGCCAACGGCGCCAAGAGCGTCCAGGAGGCCGCCGAGGTCCAGGCCGAGTCGTGGGCGTACTGGGGATACCAGGAGGATGGCAAGGTCACCGTCGCCAAGACGGCCGCCAAGCCGTTCAGCAACTCGCACGGCATCACGGGCTTCTCCTCCTCCGCCACCGCGAAGAACGTGCCCAAGAAGAACAAGTGCACGTCCGACGGTGTCGTCTACACGGTCGCCTGGGTGGACTCCACCAAGGCCCTGACCGTGTGGGTGCTGTACGCCGACCGGGGCGCGGGCGTCACCGACGGCCTGCCGGACGCGACCATCACCACCATCATGGGCAGCATCCGCGAGCTGAAGAAGAAGTGACCGCCGACGGCGGTGGGCCGGGCGGGCCCACCGCCGAAATCCGGTGGCACCGCGGCGGACGGGCCGCGATAGTCGCCGGGTGACTCCCGACGCCGCGCTCCGGTCCCCCGGCCGCCCGCCCCGACTGCCCTCCTGGGCCGGGCGCGACTTCCGGCTGCTCACCGCGGCGTCGATCATCACCAGCCTCGGCAACTCCGGGGCCCTGATAGCGGCCGCCTTCGCGGTCATCGAGTCCGGCGGCAGCGCCACCGACGTCGGCCTCGTGGCCGCCGCACGCACCCTCCCGCTGGTGGTCTTCCTGCTCATCGGCGGAGCGCTGGCCGACCGGCTGCCCCGCAACCAGGTGATGGTCGCGGCCAACGTGCTCAACTCCGCCTCCCAGGCGGTCTTCGCCACCCTGATCATCTCGGGGCACGCGCAGCTGTGGCAGATGGCCGCGCTCACCGCGGTCGGCGGCACCGCGCACGCGTTCTTCGCCCCCGCCTCCGAGGGCATGCTGCTGGCGACCGTCGACCCGGCCCACGCCAACAAGGCGTTCTCGGTCTTCCGGGTGGGCATGAACGGCGCGAACATCGGCGGCGCGGCGCTCGGCGGCGCCTTGGTCGCCGCCATCGGCCCCGGCTGGGTCCTCGCCGTCGACGCGGCGGCCTTCGCGGTCGCGGCGGCGCTGCGCTCGTTCCTCACCGGCACCGCGAACCTGCGCGCCGAGGCCGGCGGGGGCATGCTGCGCGATCTGCGCGACGGCTGGCGGGAGTTCGCCTCACGGCGCTGGCTGTGGGGCATCGTCCTGCAGTTCTCCGTCGTCAACGCCGTCTTCACCGCCTCCGAGGCGGTCTACGGGCCGCTCGTCTCGAACGAACGGCTGGGCGGCGCAGGCCCCTGGGGCCTGGCACTGGCGGCGTTCGGCGCGGGCACGGTGAGCGGCGGTGTGCTGATGATGCGCTGGAAGCCGCGCCGCATGCTGCTGGCCGGCACGCTCGCCGTCTTCCCGATGGCACTGCCGCCCGCCGCCCTGGCCCTGGTGGTGCCCGCCGCCGGGCTGGCGGCGCTGATGTTCGTGACCGGCGTCGCGATCGAGGTCTTCGCCGTCGGCTGGATGCTCGCCCTGCACCAGGAGATCCCCGGCGACAAACTGTCGCGGGTCTCCTCGTACGACTGGTTCGGCTCGGTCGCGATGATCCCGGTCGCCACGGCGCTCGCCGGACCCGTCATGAACGCGGTCGGCCGCTCCGCCGCCCTGTGGGGGTGTTCCGGTCTCATCGTGCTGCTCACCGCCGCGGTGCTCCTCCTGCCCGAGGTCCGCCGGCTGACCCGCCGCGAGCCCGCAGCCGTCACCGGGACTGCGCCGGAACAGCCCGCCGAACCGGCTCAGCCGACGGTGAAGGCGCCGTCCGGCGGCTCTGGCGACGGCACCGCCGTGGCGTCGTAGACCGGGGACGCCCCGGCCGCGAGCCGGGCCAGGGCCTTCCCGTCGACCACCCGGGCGGGAAACGCGTCGGCCGCCGCCAGCCGGGCGAGCCGGTCCAGCGGGAGCGGGCCGTGCGAACCGAGCAGCACCGCGTTGCCGAAGCGCCGGCCGCGCAGCATCCCCGGCTCCGCGATCACGCAGAAGTGCTCGAAGACCTCGCGCACGGTGGCGATCTGCGAACCGAGGAACGCGAACGGCGCGGCGTCGGCGAGGTTGGCCAGATACAGGCCGCCCTCCGCACGCACCACGGACGCGGCCGACCGCAGGAACTCCACCGACGTCAGATGCGCCGGCACCCGCGAGCCGCCGAACACGTCCGCCACCAGGACATCGGCGCTGTCCGGCGCCGCCCGCTCGAGCCAGCCGCGCGCGTCGTCGGTGTGCACGACGACCGCCGGATCGTCCAGCGGCAGATGTTCCGACACCAGCGCCACGAGTCCCCGGTCGGCCTCCACCACGTCCTGCCGCGATCCGGGACGGGTCACGGACAGCCGGCGCGGCAGGGTCAGCGCACCCCCGCCGAGATGCACCACGTCCAGCGGCCGGCCCTCGTCGAAGACCGCGTCCACGGCGTGGGCGAGCCGACGCACGTACTCGAACTCCAGGTACACCGGGTCGTCGAGGTCCACGTACGACTGGGGCGCGCCGTCCACGGTGAGCAGCCAGGCCCGCGCCCGGTCCACATCGGGCAGCAGCTTGGCGGTGCCGAAGTCCACGGCACGGGTCACCGGTATCGGTTCTGGATCCACCGCGTCATTGTCCCAAGCCGGACAGGTCAGCCGCACCACACGGCGCGGACCTGCTCGGCGTGCGCGGCGCTCTGGGCGCGGCCGGCCCGCGCGGCGCCGGCCCGCCGCGCCGGATCGAGCACGTTGCGTCCGAACGCGGTCCGCGACGCCTGGTCCGGGGTGATCAGCACCACCTGGGCGCCGGCCGCCGTCAGCTCGGCGGTCTGCGTCCGGGGCGCCGGGACGGGGCCGCCGCCACGGGCCACCGGCGCGAGGACCACCACCCGCTCGTAGCCCGCCGCGAGATCGGCGTTGGCGCTGGACCGCACGCCGCCGTCGATCCAGCGCCGCCCTCCCGCGGTGATCGGCGGCCAGACGCCGGGCACGGCGCAGCTCGCGCTCACCGCGTCGACGACCCCGATGCCCGCGGCACTGTCGAAGACGGTGAACTCGCCGTTCTCCGCGTCGACCGCGGTGACCAGCAGCCGCTGTTCCGGCCAGTCGTGCGAGACCAGCCGCCCGGCGATGGCGGCCCGCCGCTCCGACTCGGGGGCGGTGCGGGCGGTACGCGCGATGTGGCCCATGCGCAGGAGGTAGCCCTGGACGTCGTGCGAGCGCGCCGCGGCCCAGACGTACCGGGAGATGAGCCGGCGGCTTATCCGGGCGACGGTCTCCCCCCGCGGATCGACGAGTTGGCGCTCGTACAGCTCCTCGACCCCGAGCCGGCCGGAGGTGAGCTGCGCCCCGACGATGGATCCGGCGGAGGTGCCGACCACCAGATCGGCCGTGCCGAGATCCACCCCGGCCGCCGCGAGACCGGCGATCATGCCGATCTCCCACCCGACGCCGGTCAGTCCGCCGCTGCCCAGTACGAGCGCTGTGCCCTTCATGCCCAGGATCCTCTCGCCACGGGCCGCGGCCGATGCGCTCCCGGGAACAGGTGTGAGGAGCAGTGTGCCGTGTGCGTCACGCGACGAACAGACGACGGGCCGTGTCCCCCGCACCGGATGGTGCGGGGGACACGGATCGGGACGGCTCCGGCGACCGTTACCGGTTAGCCGTCGATGGCGGTAACGGTCCCCGCGCCGACCGTCCGGCCGCCCTCGCGGATCGCGAAGCCGAGCCCGACCTCGAGCGGTACGGGCCTGCCCAGCTCCACCGTCATCTCGGCGGTGTCGCCCGGCAGCGCCATCCCGGCAACACCGAGGTCCACGTCGCCGACCACGTCCGCGGTGCGGATGTAGAACTGCGGCCGGTAGCCGGTAGAGACCGGGGTACGGCGCCCACCCTCGGCGGCCGGCACCACGTACACCCGCGCGGTGAAGCGCGTGCTCTGCGTCACGCTGCCCGGCGCCGCCACGATGTGGCCACGCCGCACGACGTCCCGCTGCACCCCGCGCAGCAGCAGCGCCACGTTGTCGCCCGCCTGCGCGGACTCCATCGGCTTGCCGAAGGTCTCCAGACCGGTCACGACCGAGGCCGTGTCCGCGCCGAGCACCTCGACGCGGTCGCCGACCCGCACGGTCCCCCGCTCGACGGCGCCCGTGACGACCGTGCCCCGACCGGTGATGGTCAGCACGTTCTCCACCGAGAGCAGGAACGGCGCGTCGGTGTAGCGCACCGGCATCGGCACCTGGGTGTCGACGGCGTCCAGCAACTCACCGACCGCCGCCGTCCACCGCGGGTCGCCCTCCAGCGCCCGCAGCCCCGACACCCGCACCACCGCGGCCGACTCCCCCGGATATCCGTGCGCGCTGAGCAGGTCGCGCACCTCCAGCTCGACCAGGTCGGTCAGCTCGGGGTCACCGGCGTCGGCCTTGTTGAGGGCCACGACGATGTGCTCGACCCCCACCTGCCGGGCGAGCAGTACGTGCTCGGCGGTCTGCGGCATGACGCCGTCGAGCGCCGAGACGACCAGGATCGCCCCGTCGAGCTGCGCCGCACCGGTGATCATGTTCTTCACGTAGTCGGCGTGCCCGGGCATGTCGACGTGCGCGTAGTGCCGGGTGGCGGTCTCGTACTCGACGTGCGAGATGGTGATCGTGATCCCGCGGGCGGCCTCCTCCGGCGCCCGGTCGATCCGGTCGAACGGTACGAAGGTGCCGGTCCCCCGGTCGGCGAGCACCTTGGTGATCGCGGCCGTCAGCGTCGTCTTGCCGTGGTCGACGTGGCCCATCGTGCCGATGTTGAGGTGCGGCTTGGTGCGCACGTATGCCGTCTTGGACATGGTTGGTTCGCTTCTTCCTCGGAATTCTGCGCGCGGCGGCACGACGGCATGGTCGGGTGGCTCGGCCGGGCGGCCTGGCCTGGTGACCGGATGACGTGGTGATCGCGCACGGGAACGCGGGGACCCCCTGGGCCGGACCGACCCTCCCCCTGCGGGGTCCGCCGGAATGTCCGGGGAGGGTCAGCTTCGGGCGCCGTCGAGGAATGAAGCGAGGGCAGCCTCCAGCGCGTCCGCGACTGCGGACGTATCTGCGAAGGCATACCGGTTCATGGCGTTGATGATCCGTCACCCGGCGGCCCGGCGTCGAACGGTTTTCCGCCTGCGGGGACGGTGCGGGAACCCTGCGGGGACGGTGCGGGACCGTGCGGGAACCCTGCGGGGACCCCCGCTCGCTCCGCACGTTCACCGGTCTCGGTTAGGCTCCCTGGATGCTCGACCGCCTCCCGACGTCCGACGGCCCCGCCGTACGGTGCACCCGTGCGCTGCTCTCGCCGTGGGCGCGGCTGGCCCTGCTGGTCGCGCTGCTGACGGGTGCGGCCACGGCCGTGCTGGTCTGGCAGCCGCAGCACCTGGTCATGGACGGCTGGCCCCAGCTGTCGGGCGG
The DNA here is from genome assembly GCF_005860785.2 of Streptomyces sp. So13.3. Classification (NCBI taxonomy): domain Bacteria; kingdom Bacillati; phylum Actinomycetota; class Actinomycetes; order Kitasatosporales; family Streptomycetaceae; genus Streptomyces; species Streptomyces sp. So13.3. The sequence goes on from NZ_CP048835.1 coordinate 1,449,275, forward strand.
CGGCGCGGTGGTGCTCTTCGCGGCCGCGTACGGGGTGTGCGCGTTCGCCTTCGTGCCCCGCCCGCTGCTCAACGTCGCGGCCGGCGCGCTGTTCGGGACGCAGGCCGGGCTGCTCTCCTCACTGGCCGGCACCGTACTGGGCGCCGGGCTGTCCTTCTGTCTGGGCCGGGTGCTCGGCCGCGACGCGCTCAGACCCCTGCTGCGCGGGCGCCTGATCACCTCGGTGGACCGGCAGTTGAGCCGGCACGGCTTCCGCAGCATGCTCGCGATCCGACTCTTCCCCGGTGTGCCCTTCGCCGCCGCCAACTACTCGGCGGCCGTCTCGCACATGCGCCTGGGCCCGTTCCTGCTCGCCACCGCGATCGGCAGTATCCCCAACACGGCCGCCTACGTCATAGCGGGCAGCCGCGCGTCGTCACCGACCTCACCGGCCTTCCTGCTGGCCATGGGGTTCATCGCGGTGACCGGCCTGGGTGCCGTCCTGGTCGCCGTCCGGGCCCGCCGTACCCAGAGCTCCAGGTCGGCCGCCTGACCTTCCTGCACCGGCCGATGTCCAGCACAGGCTGCCGTCCCAGCCGTTCCAGCTGTTCCGGCACCGGCTGACGCTTCAGCACGGACCGACGTTCCGGCACCGGCGAACGTGTCCCACGCGGACCGACGTCCCGGCACCGCTCTCCACCGCCCGACGACCTGATCGTCATGGGCCTGGTCCTCGGCGTCACCGACCGCCTCGCCGCCCGCGGCGGCCCCGCCGACCAGGGCGGTCGGCACCGCGCCGCACCGCCCCGCAAGACGCTGCGCGACCTCACCACCCGCGACGGCCTGGTCTACGGCCTCTGCCAGGCGATGGCCCTGATCCCGGGCGTCTCCCGCTCCGGCGCCACCATCAGCGGCGGCCTCTTCCTCGGCTACACCCGCGAGGCCGCGGCCCGGTACTCCTTCCTGCTCGCCATCCCCGCGGTCCTGGCGTCCGGGGTCTTCGAGCTCAAGGACGTCGGTGGTGACTCACATCTCTCCTGGGGACCGACGATCCTCGCCACCGTCATCGCGTTCGGCGTCGGATACGCCGTCATCGCCTGGTTCATGCGGTACATCTCCACCAAGAGCTTCATGCCCTTCGTGATCTACCGCGTCGTGCTCGGCGTCGTGCTCTTCGCACTGGTGGGAGCCGGTGTGCTGGACGTCAAGGCCGCCGCGTTCGAGTAACCGGATCCGTGAGGTCCGCGCCGCACGGGCCCCGGCCCGGGCCACCGGCCGCGGGGCGCCGCTCCGACCGGGCGACCTTCCGCAGCGTGACCATTCGCACACGCAATTCCTGCTGGATTGGTCGGAGCGGCCACCGGCGCACCGTAACCTGATCGGTATGCATGCAACACCTGTGGCCGAGGCGAACGACGCCCTCCGCGCCTACCTTCACGCGCACGGTTCCCGTGCCTGGACCCCGGCCGAGCTCGCCGAGCTCGAACGCCTGCGGTCCGCGTTCCTGGCAGCGCAGCGCGCCCATTACCGGAAAGCCGCGTAGCGACTGACCCTCCTGCCGGGCCGCCGTCCACCGGCCGCCCCGCACCCGACGACCGTCCCGCCGCCCACACCGCCAGCCGGTGTGGGCGGCTTCTGTCTGCGGGGCCTACGCGATGGGACAGCCCGCGGGCGTCAACACACCCCACATCGACAACCTCTGGTACACCGGCGATCCCACCTCCGTCCTCGGCGGACAGGACGGAGAGGAGAAATAGGACGGAAGGCGCACCCGGCGCCGGCCCCTTTGACGGGCCCCGCAGATCCGGCACATCCTTGACGGGTGCCGCTCGTTGAGCTGGCCATGGGAGGTCTGGACCACGAGGACCGCAGGACCTTCTCCGATCACGAGCCTCCGTACGCCGGAAGTTGGGGAGTCCACATGACCGACGAGAAGAGCGGCCCGGGCCCCCGGGTCCTGGCGGACGACGCGCTCTCCGCGCTGCTCGCCACGCATCAGTTCGGGGTCCTGGCCACCAACAAGCGCAGCGGGCACCCGCATCTGACGACCATGCTCTACCACTGGGATCCCGAGTCCCAGATCGTCCGCTTCTCGACCACCGCCGACCGCGTCAAGGTGCGCCAGCTCAGGAACGATTCACGGGCCGCGCTGCACGTCTCCAGCGAGGACCACTGGTCGTTCGCCGTCGCGGAGGGCGAGGCCGAGGTCTCGGAGATCACGACCGAGGCGGGCGATGCCGTCGGGCGCGAGCTGCTCGCCATGCTGCCGGCCTCGGCCCGTCCGGCGGACGAGGGGCCGTTCCTCGCACAGCTCGTAGCGGAGCAGCGGCTCGTCATCCGGCTCAAGGTCGACCGGCTCTACGGCACCGCTCTCGACGTGACCGGATAGGACGGGCCTGAGCCTCGTCCGAGGCAGGCAGTGCGGCGTGGGGCCTACCAGCGTTCCGGGTGGCTGAGCGCGGGCGGCAGCTTCGTTCCGGCGTCCCCGCGCGCCGCGTCCAGTTGGGACTGGATGAGGAAGATGGCCCCGGTGAGGTCGGCGCCGCGCAGGTCCGCGTCCCGGAAGTCGGCGCCGATCACGTCGGCCGTCCGCAGATCGGCGCCCGAGAGGTCGGCCCCGATGAGATACGCCCCGCGCAGGTTGGCGCCCCTCAGGTCGGCGCCCTTGAGCCGGGCGCCGATGAGGTCGGCTCCTCTGCGGTCCTTCTTCTTGCCCCGGACCTCGGCACGCACGAGTTCGCTGGCCCGCAGCAGCAGGGCGTTCACGTCGCTGCGGTGGGCCGGAACGTCCAGCTCCACGAGGAGCTCGGGGTTGTACCGGGTGAGGCGTTCGGTCTCCTCCAGCGCGGCCCCGAGCTCCGCGTGCAGCGAGCGGGCCGGCCGCAGCGTCAGCGCCTCGGTCAGGTACCAGAGCAGCTCATGCAGATCCCGCATGACGGGGAAGACCTGGAACATCTGCTTCGCCGTGCGCGGTGCCTGCCGCCAGTCCTGGCCACCGAAGGTGACCTGCGAGACCTTCTGCCCGGCGCCGAAGCAGTCGTAGACGGTGCAGCCCCGGAAGCCCTTGTCCCTGAGGCGGGTGTGCATGCCGCAGCGGAAGTCCTGCTGCAGGTTGGGGCAGGCCTGGCCGGCGTTCTTGTTGATCGCGAAGTCGACGGAGGCGGAGAACGCCGGCACGACGCAGCACAGCGCGAAGCAGCTCCCGCAGTCGGCGCGCAGAGCGGCCGGCCCGCCACCGGGGCCGGCCTCCGGCCCCGAACCGGGCTCCGGCTCGGCCTGTGTACGTTCGCGGTTCTCAGACAACGTGCTCGGTCTCCTGGTACGCAGCGGCGGTGCCGACCGCGGCCGCCAGCACGGTGGCTGCGTCTCCGCATCGCTGAACGACTGGGTCCGGCACTCTCACCTCGCACATTATCCGACCTCGTCCCGCACAGCCGCCTCCACCGAGAACGCTCGGATCACTTCGCCCGGAGGCCGTAGGCGACCTCGTACGCGTACTGCCACGTCCTGGGACCGGTGAGCCCGTCGGCCGGGCCCAGGACGGAGAGGTAGTGCTGCTGCAGCGCCTTGACCTTGATCAGGTCCAGCTGGGACATGGTGCGGCTGGGGCCGACCTTGTACGGCGGCCCCCAGTCGCCGCGCTGCAGCCACGTCTGCAGCTGCAGGGCGTAGTCGCTGCTCGCCCCCAGTACGAAGTACTGCCGCCCGGGAAACGCGGGCGCTCCCGGTGTCGACGGTGGTGTCCAGTGGTACGAGGCGACGGCCTTGCCGCCGCGGTGATCGCTGGGGTCGGCGGTGGGCGGGCACACGCCGTCCGGGAAACGCGGGGCGAAGTACCCGACGACGCGGGACGAACGGCGGGCGGTGGTGTGCGACCAGACACCGTTGCCCTGCCCGTTGTCGGCGGCACCCTCCTTGATCGAGTTACCGCCCTTGGTGCGGATGTTGACGGCGTCGAAGCCCGTCACGATCTCGGTGTGGGCGCCGTTGCCGAGGTTCACCCAGGCACCGATGCTCGGATACTCGCTCCACTGGCCGCGCTGCTGCGCCCAGGCGGTGAAGGCCGAGACGTTGTCGACCTTGGGCACGATCGCGTCGAGCCCCATGTCGTGGTACATGTCCCATTCCCACATGACGCACCAGGAGTACCCGTCCTCGCCGAACTCCACCCCGAATTCGGTGTGGTTGTCCCAGCCGTCGCGACTGTTCCAACCTTCGTAGGTCCGCTCCGGGACCGCCATGACGTGGTCCATCAGCCGATTCCACTGCGCTGCTGCCATCTCGCTCCTACGAACTACGAGCCGAACATACGTACTTGTGCGCGACAGAAATTCGAACGGTGCACCGGATCCGGCGATCACCACTCCACGAATTAACGCGCCACCCACAGATCCTGCCCAGAAGGTCCCGCTGCACAATCCCAGATCGACGGCATCGATTTCCCGCCCTCCGGCGAATATCGTTCCCTCGCAGCCGCCGTGGTGTTAACTGGAATGTTGGGCCAGGGGTCGGTTGCAGGTTCTAGGCAGAGACGTTCCAGGTCGAGACGATCGAACTCAGATCGGTCAGGGAACCGATGCGCCAGTCGGCCACCCGGACCGTCTCCGGATCGTCCGCCCACAGATGTCCCCACGGCCCGCGCCGCAGATGCGCGACCCGCAGTCCGGCGTGCTTCGCCGGGAAGACGTCGTTGGCCGGATGGTCCCCGACATAGACGATCTCGTGCGGCTCGGCCTGCGCCAACTCGACGACCCGGGCGAAGAATTCCGGGCTGGGCTTGGCGACACCCCACTCCTCGGACGTCGCGATCACGTCGGCAGGCAGGTCCAGACCGCGCAACAGCTCACCGGCGCACGCCGATTGGTTACCCGCGACCAGCACCCGGATGCCGAGCTTCCGCAACCCGCCCAGCGCCGGACGCACATCCGGGTAGAGATCGGATTCGTCGAGGAACTCGCCGCGGCCAGCGGTCCGGCGGGCAGCGTGGGCGGCCGGGAGATCGAGCCCGGGACGAATGAGCCGCAACGCGTCCGCGTTGTCGCGGCCTTGGGACACAACGGCGCCGACCAGGGCGGACATCGTATGCCGCGGAATTCCGAGCCAGTCGGCCCATGACTCCCAGTACCGGGTATCACTGATGAGAGTCTCGCCGATATCGAACACCATTGCCTCGATCACCTTGTCAGCGTACGAGGGTTCCGGCCGGGCCCGGAATGCCGCGCCGTTCCGAGGTCGCATATGCCGTTCCTGGCAGCTGGATTCCGATCGCCGCTGAGGACCCATAGTCTTATCGCATGCGCGGCACACTCTCGACCCATGCGAATGATCGACTGCGCGCCTATGTCCAGGCGCACGGCGACCGATCCTGGACACCCGCCGAACTCACGGAACTCGCCCGCCTCCGGGACGCCTATCTGACGGCGCGCCGCGCCGAACGCGCGAACGCCGCGTAACCAGCGCTCCCGGCCATCCATTTCCCGTCCATCCGCCCAGCCCATCCATCTGAACCGTCGGACCGTCGGACCCATGGAAAGGCCACGGTCCACCCTGCCTTGATCCGGTCTGTCTTGGTGCACCCTGTCTTGGGTCCACCCTGTCCTGGTCCGCCCCCACTACTCCCCCGGGCGTAGATCGGGTGCCTTCGGCCGGACGACGACACCCGGACGGCCGCTCGGGATTCTTGGGGTATGGAAACCCATCGCGGACCCGTCAAGATCACCCTCGCCCTGCTGGTCCTGATGGCGGCGTCGATTCCCGTACAGATAGCAGCGGGCGCGGACTACCCGGTCGTGCCGCCCGGCGCCGTCATTCCGGTGGTCGCGGCCGGGCTGCTGGCCTGGCGTCCGCGCCTCTGGACCGCCGCGATCGCGACGGCCGTCGGCCTGTTCATCGGCATCGGATCGTTCACGACGCCGAACACGGGCGATCACCTCGGGTCGGGCAACGGCCTCCTCATCGCCTCGACGGTGGTGCAGCTCGCCGCTCTGCTGGGCATCGTCATAGCCGGCGCCGTCTCCGTACTGCGGATGAGCCGCCGCACGGAGTCCACGGTCCGCTTCTGACATCGCGCCCTGTCTCCCGGCTCGCCCTGTCTCCCAGCTCACCCGGCCTCCGGCCCACCCGGCCCCCTCCCACGTTCCGCCAGGAGTTGTCCCATGCACGCTCGAGCGGCAGTGCCCCAGCCCGACCCTGCGACGCGCACGAACCCGCCGGGAGCGACCGGAGCGCCGCCCGCGATGCGGCGGGGAGAAGGGTGGCGGGTGGCGAGGAGGAGCGAACGGCTCTGTTACGTGACCGGCGCCGTTCTCATCGTCTCCGGGCTGGTGCACCTGGGGGTGTTCGCCGTCGACGGGGGTCCGTGGGAGGGGCCGGTCTCCTGGCGGAAGCCCTTCACCTTCGGGCTCTCCTTCGGTCTGACGCTGATCGCGATCACCTGCGTGACGTCGTATCTGCGGATGGCCGCACGCACCCGCGCCGTGCTGCTCACCCTGTTCGCGGCCGACTGCGTACTGGAGGTCGGCGGCATCACGCTCCAGGCGTGGCGCGGCGTGCCGTCGCACTTCAACATGAAGTCACCTTTCAACACCTCGGTGTCCATGTCCCTCGCCGTCGGCGGCGCGCTGCTCGTCGTCATCCTCTCCGCGTTCGCGGTCGTCTCGTTCACCCGACGCCCCGAGGGGCCGACCGGTATGCCGCTCGCGCTGCGCACCGGTTTCGCCATCCTGCTCATCGGACTCCTGTCGGGCGCGGCGATGATCGCGCGCGGCGTCGTCCTGACCCGCACCGGCCACCAGGCAGCCGGCTACCGCAGCACCGCGTCCGTCAAGCCGCTGCACGGCGTCAGCCTGCACGCCATCCTGGTTCTCCCGGCGCTGGCCTGGCTGTTGTCGCTGACTTCCTGGAGTCCGACCGCCCGGTACCGGGCGGTCGTCACGGCAGCGGGCTGCTACGCCGCGGCCGTCGCCGGCGCGCTGGTGTGGGCGGTCCTGAAGTACTGACGGGAGGGCGGAACACGAAAGGGTGGAGAGCGGACGTCGCCGCGCGCCCTACGGCACCAGCACCCACCGGCCCCGTACTCCGCCCTCCGACATCCGCGCGTGCGCCTCGGCCGCGCGCTCCAGCGGCAGCACCCCCGCGACGCGCGGGGTGAGCGCGCCCGTCTCCGCGAGCCGGGCCAGTTCGGCGAGCCGCGCGCCGTCCGCCCGCACCCATACGTCGCGGACATTGATTCCGCGCAGAGGCACCGGCGCGGCGCCCGCGTTGACGGAGGCGAACGCGCCGCCGCCACGCACCGCGTCCAGGGCATCGGCCCGCAGCATCGCCGCGTCCAGTGCGGCGTCGGCCCCGCCCGGTACCAACTCCCTGACCCGGTCGGCCAGTTCTGGTCCCCGTTCGGCGAAGTACGCGGCCCCCAGCGCCCGGACCGAGAATTCGTCCGCCGCACCCGCGACCGCGACGACCCGCAGCCCCCGGAGTGCCGCCAACTCGACGGCGTACCCGCCCAGGGCCCCGGCCGCCCCGGTGACCAGCAGTGTTCCGCCGGATGTCAGACCGAGCGCGCCGAGCACGTCGAGCGCCAGATCCGCGGTCAGTGCGTTGAGCGGCAGGGTCGCCGCGGCCTCGGGCGGAATCCCGGCGGGAGCGGAGGCGACGGCGTCCGCGTCGAGGACGACGAACTCCGCCTGGGCGCCGGTGCGGACGTCCAGCCGGTCCTGGAGTCCGATGACCCGGTCGCCGGGCGCGAACGCCGTCACGCCGGGGCCCACGGCGTCGACCGTCCCGGCAACGTCCCAGCCGAGGCCGAAGGTCGGCCGGGCACCGACGAGCCCGGCGGCGACCGGCGCCCCGGCCGACACGAGGAGATCGACGGGATTGACGGCGGCGGCCTCGACCGCGATCCGCAGCTGCCCGGCGCCGACCTTTGGCACCGGCGCGTCGACGACCTCAAGCGTCCCGTGAGAGCCACCGGAACCGCCGGAACCATCGGAGCCGTCGGAGCCGTCGGTAAATCGGGCGATCAGTGCGCGCACGGCGAACCTCCGTAGATCAATGACGAGGAAACGGCCCGCGCAGGGCCTCGATCACCAACCTAGAGAGAGCTACTCTCCTTCAGGAAGTACGCACTTGTGAGTGCCCAACGCACCCTGAGGGACGCACCATGCCGACACGAACCGCCGCCGAGGTCCGGGCCGAGGCCCGGCAGGAGTACGACGCCTACCTCGCCACCTGCCCGGCGCGGCGGCTGCTCGACCGCATCAGCGACAAGTGGGTCAGCCTGCTGCTCAGCGCACTCGCCGACGGCCCGATGCGGTACGGCGATCTCGCGCGCCGTGTCGCGGGCGTCAGCCAGAAGATGCTCACCCAGACGCTGCGCGCCCTCGAACGCGACGGTCTCGTCAGCCGGACCGTCACGCCGACCGTGCCGATCCGCGTCGACTACGAACTGACACCACTCGGTGAGACTCTGCTGCCCGTGATGCGCGCGGTGAAGGACTGGGCCGAGCAGCACATCGAGGCGGTCGACGCGGCGCGCGAGTCCTACGACAGCCGTGCCGACGCCTGACGAACCACGGGGCGGATCAGTGCGGGAGCGCGGCGGATCGGGTGCCGGACAGCGGTGACGTCGGCAGGTCGCGGGTACTGCGCACCGGCGAGAAGACCAGGATCAGACCGGCGAGCGGGACCCCTGCCGTCGTGATCCACATGGCGGCACGGAGGCCGAGTACGGTACCCAGCGTGCCGCCGAGCAGCGCCCCCAGCGGGATCGTACCGAAGTTGATGAACGACGTGCTAGCGGTGAGTCGGCCGAGCAGCTCCGGCGGGCAATAGCTCTGCTGGAAGCCCGCTTTGATGACATTGCCCGCCACCACCCCGGCGGAGACGCAGAAGCCGCCCGCCACGTAGAGCAGCACCCCCGCACCGCCGACGGTGAGCGGGATGAGCAGCGCGAACACCGCGAACCCCAGCTCGAACAGCAGCGTGGCGCGCGCCGTACCGACACGGGCGGCGACCCGGCGGGCGGCGAACGCACCGGCGACCCCACCGCTGCCGGCGGCCGCGATCAGCGCGCCGACCGTACCGGAGCCCACGCCGACCTCCCGCACCAGGAAGACCACCAGGATCGACTGGAAGCCCATCAGCGCGAGGTTGGAGGTCGCTCCGAAGAGCGTCAGGCTGCGGATCCAGGGATCGCGGGTGGCCAGCCGAAGCCCCTCCCCGACCTCCTTGAGCAGCGCCCTGGGCGGACGTTCGGTCCTGACGGGGCGCGGTTCGCGGTGCCGGATGCCCGACAGGCAGAGCAGCGAGACGAGAAACGTCGCGGCGTTGGCGAACATCCCGTTGACCGCGCCCGCCAACTGGGCGATCAGACCGCCGGATCCGAGACCCGCGATCTGCGCGGCCGACGCACTCCCGTGCAGCTTGGCGTTGCCTTCGGGTTGGTCGGCCGGCGCCAGGATGCTGGGAAGGTAGGCCGTGTAGGCGGTCTGGAAGAAGACCACGGCCGTACCCGTCAGCAGGGCGACGGCGAGCAGCAGCCCGATGCTCAGCGCACCGGACCATGCGGCGACCGGGATGCTGAGGTAGAGGAGCAGGGAGACCGCCGCCGCTATGAGCATGATCGGGCGGCGCCGCATCCGGTCCACCCAGACGCCGACGGGAAGGCCGATGATCAGCCATGGAAGCCAGGTGGCGGCTGTCAGCACGCCGACCTGGAAGGTGGTGGCGTGCAGCGTGGTGACGGCGACGAGTGGCATCGTCACTCCGGTGACGGACGCGCCGAACTTGCCGGCCGTCTCACCGCACCACAGCAGCCGGAAGTCGCGGTGCCGGCGCAGCAGCCCACCGCGTATGCCGTCGTCGGAGCGCGTGGTGCCGTCCGAATGAAGCTCGTCGTCCGGGCGCGTGTCTTCGTCGGAGCGCCTGTTTTCGCGCAGACCGTTGTCCGTGCCCTGGTTCATGCGCCGCCACGCTCCTTGCGGGGGAACGACTGGAGCTGAACGATGACGGGCAGCGCGTCCTCGCCGCGCTCCGCGTCGGGAGCCGGGGTGTGCCGGTCGATGACGGACATCAACTCCGCGTTGAGCACGGACAGCTGAGCAGGCGTCAGCCGCAGATCGGACCGGTCGACGACCGTGCCGATGCCCTGCCATGGGCCCTCCCAGTCGTCGGCGAGGTAGTCGGCGACCCGGGAGAACGTCTGCTGGATCAGTTCGTGCATGTAGACGGAGAGCGCGCCCCGGGTGTCGGGGTCGTAGCGGAACTGCGTGGTGTCGAGCGTGCGCCGCTCCTTGACCGCCTGCCACCAGCGCTCGCGCTTGGTGCCCCGCCCCACCACCTCCTCGATGAAACCGTGCTCGGCGAGCTGACGCAGATGCCAGCTGACGGTGCCGGTGTTCTCACCCAGCCGTTCGGCGAGCCCGGTCGACGTGGCGGGCCCGTCGAGGTTCAGCAGTTCGAGCATCCGCATGCGCAGCGGATGCGCGAGCCCGCGAAGGCTGCGGGCGTCGATGTGCCGGACGGTCTTCTCCGGATCGGACGCGGATTCGGAAGGGGACCCGGACTCGGGCGCGGCCTCGGACGGGTGCGATGGACGTGCGGATTCATCGGCCATGGCCGCAATCATAGGTTGCAGAGGCTTCTCTGCAAAGGGATATCTGCAGAGAAGCCTCTGCCTATTTGCTCAGCCGTGCTCCCCGCGGCACCGGCCGTTCGCAAGGCCGACTACCGGGCCACCGCCCCTGGCGTCATCAGCACCATGGGGTCCCCGGTCACGGCGTCGAGCACGGTCCGGGTGCCCAGTGGGCGCGACAAGCGGAACTGCACGGGCGTCACTCGCAGATCCGCGTTGCACATCGTGCCCTTGGGCAACTGCCCGACACGGCCGATGAGGACGACGACGTCCTTCGTCTCGTACACCTGGCCGGGCAGGGCCTTCACGCACGACCCGTGCGACACCCCGACGTTGAGGACGAGGCCGTCGGACGAGAGTCCGTTCCAGCCCCCCGCCGAGCTCACACCGTCGATGCGAGGCGCTGGACGGTCCGACCGCGGCGGCTGATCGGGGGCCACGGCCGGATAGGCGAACGGCTGAGCGTAGCCCTCGATCGTGAACTCCCAGACGGGGAGGGTGGCCCGGCCGCGACTCGTCGCCAGCGTTCGGGTGGCCGCCTTGACTCCGGTCACCCGCAGCCGCCCGTTGCAATCCGCTCCCTGACACGCCGACTTGTTCCGCACGATCCCGTCGAATACCTGACGCGCCGACAACAACGGTCGCTTCGCCGACGATCCGTCCGGCCACGTCACCGTTCCCTCCGGGCCGTCGGGCCCGGACGCCGGGAGCTGCGTGGCGAGGTCGAGGTGCCCGCTGGCGAACGCGGCCTTGTCCTCCCCGCTGCGGAACGCGTCCGGCGGAAGCCACTCCGCCTGGTCGAGCGGTCGGTATCCCTCGCGCCACGCGCGTTCCGCCGCCGATCCCGCCCAGGCCTTGGCCACTTCGGCCGCCCTCCGCGCGCCCGCTCCGTCCGGACGCCCGGCGCCCTCGGTCACCAGCACGTCCTTGCCGGCGGGCGCGTCCGACGCCGTCCGCACCCCCTCGGGGCCACACCCCGCGACCGTGAGAGACACACCTAACAACAGAGCTGAACTGACAAGAGCGGCACGGCTGCGCATGACGGTTCCTCCATGACCACGCCCCGGCGGCGTATCCCTTCGACGTGAGTCGGGTAACGGCGGTTCCAGGTACCGTGGGCCGACAGGAACGGATCATGGGGTTCGTAGCCAGTGATGTGACGATGCGGGGGTAGCGCCGTGACGGCGGACGTTGATGTGGTGACCGAGCTCGGCTACGGGACCAGTGGCCGGCGCATGGATGTCCACTGTCCCGCGCCCTCGTCGTCGGCTGCACCCGTGGTGCTGCTCTGGCACGGTCGCGGCCCCGATGAACGGGACGTGCTCGCGCCGCTCGCCCGGAGCGCCGCGCGGCTCGGAGTCGTCACCTTCGTACCGGACTGGCGTCCCGACGCTCCTGACGGCGGCCGGACGCAGTTGGCCGAATCGGTGGCGTTCGTGCGCGAGAACGCGGCCCGCTTCGGCGGGGACGCGGAGCGGATGGTTCTGGCGGGCTGGTCGCTGGGCGCCAACGCCGTACTGGGCGTCGCCCTCAACCCCGCCGCGCTCGACGGCTGGCGGCCGCGAGCCGTCGTGGGCATCGCCGGCGGGTACCGCTCCGCGGCGCCGACCACGGGCACCGTCCCGATCGAGGACGCATCCCGGGCCGGTGACCCGGTGCCGCCGATTCCGGTCCACCTGGTGCACGGCACCACCGATCCGATCACGGACATCGAGCAGTCACGTGAGCTGCGCGACGCGCTGGAGGAACGCGGCTGGCCGGCGCCGCTCGAAGAGCTCGCGACCGACCACGCCGGCATCGTCCTGACCGAGTACAGCGTGGAACACCAGCGCTGCCTGCCCAGTACGGCCGCTCACGCCGTCGATGCCGGAACGCGGACCGCCCACCTGCTGGCCCGCGCCGCCGGGATCGCCGTCTCCTGATCCCCTGGCTATTGGCTACTGGCTACTGGCCCCAGACTCCCGAGACGCAGTCAGGGGACCATGGTGAGCCCGGCGGCGGCACCGCCACGGCTCAGGACCATGGTGCGGATGTGATCACGAGCCCTGAGGTAGTCGGCGCGGTGCGGGTTCTGGCGCAGCACGTCATTGAGGGTCACGACGCGGTACGGCGCTCCGAGGTCCATCAGTTGCGGAATGAACTCTGCCTTGCGCACGGTCCACCGCTGTCCGGCCGTCGCGGGCGGGGCGAAGGTGAACCGGGCGATGGACCCCATGTTGCCGCGCGGGTCCTGCTTGTCGTCGTAGTTGAACATCTCCCCGGCGACCTGGTCGCCCATCCCGTAGACGACCCAGGTGCCGTTGACCTTCTCGTACGCCTGCGGAATGTGGGCATGGGTGCCCAGGATCAGATCGATGTCCGGGCGCCCGCCGGTCCGCGCCGCGGTGAGCTGCTTGGCGACGGTCAGCTGCATCTCGTCCGGATCGTCCTGCCACTCGGTTCCCCAGTGCAGACTCACCAGCACCACGTCCGCCCCGGCCTTCCGGGCGGCCCGCGCGTCGGCGATGATCCGGTCGGGATCGATGAGATTGACCGCCCACGGGTGACCCTCGGGCTGCGGGAACCCGTTGGTGTCGTAGGTATAGGCGAGCTGCGCGACGGTGGCACTCCCCGCCTTCAGCAGCGCCGGCTTGCCGGCCTCGGCGGCGGTACGGGCCGATCCGGCGTGCCGGACCCCGACCGCGTCCATGGCGTCGAGCGTGTGCTGCACCCCGTCCGCACCGTCGTCCAGCGTGTGGTTGGAGGCCGTGGAGCAGGAGTCGTACCCGGTGTCCTTGAGCGCCTGGGCGACCTGCGGCGGCGACTTGAACGTCGGATAGCCGGTGAAGGGACCGTCCTTCCCGCCGTACACGGTCTCCATATGACAGACCGCCAAATCTGCCGTGCTGACCACCGGCTTCACGCCCGCGAGCATCTTGTGGAAGTCGTAGCCGTGTCCTCCGGCATCCTTCTGCGCCTGACGGATGATCACCGCATGGGGCAGGACGTCCCCGGAGGCGACAAGCGTGAACCCCTTGAGCTGCGACGCGGCACCGGACGAGCCCGCCTGCCCGACATCCCCCTTCGATACCGGCCCGGCCTGCGGCCCGGCAGCACCGCCACAGGCACTGACAGCAACGGTTCCGAGCAGAGCGGCGGCCATGGCCAGTGCCCCGTGTCGTGTGCGGATCGTCATCGACGCGACTCCATCATCAGGAAATCCGACTGTCGTTTGATCCCACCACGCATCTGTGGGATCTGCGACAGCAGTCACCCATGGGAGGCAACCGCGTCAGCCCAACCGGGCTACGGGCGATCCATGTGACGCACGCTCAGCCGCCGGCACCTGGCCAGTCCTCGAACCGGATCCGGGAGATCTCCAGGATCTCCCCGAGCGCACCCCACTCGTCCTTCCCCAACCGCGACAACGGCTGCAGCTTCCGCACCTCAGGATGACCGTCGACCAGCACCGCCTCGGACACCGCCGCATGCACGACCCGCCCGAACACCACCGTCGAGTCCCCCATCCGCAGCATGCTGTGCATCTCGCACTCCAACGCCACCGGCGACGCCGCCACCCGCGGCGGCTTCACCCGCAGACTCGGCTCCCGAGCGATCCCCACCGCATCGAACTCACTCACCCCGGCCGGAAAGTCCGTCGCCGTCGCATTGATCTGCTCGAAGAGATGCTCCGGCGCAAAGTTCACAACGAACTCCCCCGTCCCCTCGATATTGCGCAACGAGTCCTTCCGCCCGACCGACGTGAACTGCACGATCGGCGGACTGACACAGGCCACGGTGAAGAAGCTGTGCGGCGCGAGATTGTCGGTCAGGCCGTCCGGGCTGACGGTCGACACCCAAGCGATCGGCCGAGGCACAACCACCGAGGTCAGGAGCTTGTAGAAGGCGGTCCGGTCCACGACTGCAGGATCAAGGTCGATGCGCATGCCAGCCAGTATCCATACAACGCAGCCGTGAACCTCAACCCTGGATCACGGCGCGGCCAAGCCCCTGTGTTCGACGGAAAGTGCCCGGTGTCGGAACGACACGAGCACCCGGAGCCGAACCGCTATATCCACATTGTTCCCCTGGGACGACTTCGAGATTCCCTCGCAGGCCTGCAAGGGTAGCGTCACCCTCAACCTGTACGACCAGTTGTCCGCGTACGTGCCCAAGCGCCCCGGCGCGTACCTTCGCATCTCCTCGGACCGGTTCGGCCTGGAGGCGGGCGTCGACCGCCAGAGCGAGGACGCCGCCGACACACGCGGCCATCTGCGTTGGGGGAAATTCGCGAAGGTCTACAAGGAGAACGACACCTCGGCCTTCAAGAAGCGCAAGGTCGTGCGGGAGGACGGCACGATCGACTGGATCGTCATTCGCCCCCAGTTCCGCCAGCTCCTGGCCGACCTCGCCAGCGGTGTCATCGACGGCACAACCTTGAGTTGTGGGGCGGTGGGTTCCCTCGATCAGGTGTCATCCCTCTGAGGACGACGTCATCGGTTCCTTTCCAGGCGGTGCTCGGCGCTCTCATCGGCGAAGACGCAGAGCTGGCTGATGTTCTCGCGATAGCTATCTGGCGTGCCGTGGTGCTCCTTGCGGGGCGGTCCGTCGATCCACTGATGCCAGAGGCCGTCCGCGGTCAGGAACCGGGCTGCTTGGTCGGCACGGAGCTTGGCGTCGAGGTGGAGGAGCGCGCCCATGGCGGTCGGCTGGTCGTAGTAGAGGTCGGGGCGTCGCAGGTAGCGATCGAGGTAGGCAGCCAGCAGATCCGCGTCGGCGGGAGTCGCGAACGTGGCGAAGGTGACGCAGTAGGCCGAGCCTGCGAAGCAGACCTCGCTGGCGAGCAGCATTTCGCCGAGGCGTTCGCGGAACTCAGTTCTGCGGGCGACGGCGATGAGCCAGGCGGCGGTTTTGCGTTCGCGCCACGTGCCTTCAAGCAGGATGGTCAGCTCGCGGGGCGTGATATCGCCGGCGGCTTCGCCGAGCTCCCGTGTGAACTTGGTGCGTTCAGGCTCGGTCATGCGCGTGAGAGGGCCGCCGAGTTTGAGGTAGCGCCGGTTTGGCCTGACGTAGCGGTGGACAAGAGCGAGCAGCTCGGGGTCCTCGTTGGGGTAACGCATAGCCGCATCCTGTCCTGGGCGAAGCCGCTCGACCAGTGTTTTTCTCAGTCGCACTGGTCAGTCGTGTGGTTCGCCGAGGTCGTCGAGGAGGCTGGTGATGCGGTCGGCGACGCGCTGGTGGCGATCAATCTCCCGCTCCCATCCGCGGTCCGTTGCGTCCGTGATCAGTTGCCGCTCGACGCAGAGGCGTTCACGCAGGCGTGTCGCATACTGGGGTGTGGTGACGAACTTCGCGCAGCTGAGGTAGAGGTCGCACTCGCAAGGGCCCTCCTGGGGCAAGCGAAGGCAGCGTCCAAGCTCGAGTTCAGTCTTGTAAAAGTTGGTCTTGAGCCAGTCCAGCGCGTCCTGGTCGAGTTGCCCGGAACGCAGGGTGTCGGCGAGGGGGCCGGCGATGGTGGCGCCGGGCTGGAGCACGGCCTGGTAGTCGGCCAGGACGGTGGGGTCGGAGATGTGCGTGTAGGTCATCGACATGCCGGGGCTCTTGTGGCCGAGGACCTTCATGATGGTCTGGACCCGAGCACCCTTCTCGGCGAGTTGGGTGCCACGGCCGCGTCCGCTCTGGGCGATCTCGCGCCCGACGCCGTTCTGCGGGTCTGCCCCGTCTACCTCGCCGGTCGCGGGGACACCGCACAGATCTACGAGACCTTGTCCGCGCACCGTTGGGCCACAGCAGCCACCGACAGCGGCCGAATGTTCACCAGCCCACGCCAGCACGCCCAGATCGCCCGCCTGCCGGAGGGCAGTTATCGCGAGTGGAAGGCCGTGAAGTACCGCGAGCCGTTCGGCATGCCGCTCTGGTCAGCAACCTTCAGCCG
The DNA here is from genome assembly GCF_005860785.2 of Streptomyces sp. So13.3. Classification (NCBI taxonomy): domain Bacteria; kingdom Bacillati; phylum Actinomycetota; class Actinomycetes; order Kitasatosporales; family Streptomycetaceae; genus Streptomyces; species Streptomyces sp. So13.3. The sequence continues at coordinate 1,465,798 of NZ_CP048835.1, forward strand.
CAATACCCCAGCCGAGATCACTGCCGCCTTCGCTACCGCCCTCGCCAAGGGACTGCCCAGTCGTCATCGGGACTTCCTGTCCGGCGGCACCCACTACCAGTCCCCGAACAGCCCCGCCCGCGTGCTGGCCGTCCGTGGATGGGAGACCACAGACGCCGCCCGGCACCTGTACCAGACCTCCCGGACGAACACGCGGCCTTCGTCCTGCGCAAGAACCACCTCGACGCATACGCCGAGCTCGAAGGAGCCGAACCTGCCCAGTGGGCGATGTACGGCGGCCTCGACCAGGCAAACCCTGAGAGCTGGCATGCCAGCTTCACCAGCGCCACCCCCCCTGCACCTGGTGCGGGCAGCCGTAGTGGCCCTCACCAGCGCAGACCCGGTCGAACGCACCAGGGGTGAGATCCCCGAACGGCACCTGCCGTGCGTCGATGCCCAACCCGTCGAAGAGGCACCCGACCCGCGCCGGTCATCCGCCCTAGCTATAAAACTGCCGGACGTTGGTTACACATGGGTCTCCGACCTTGACGGAGATCTGCCATGCCCCCTTCACCGCAACAGCAGCAGGACCGCCAAGCTCAGCACCGCCTGGCGGTCCTGCGACACGCCGAAGAAGTCACAGGAAACGTTGCGCTGACCTGCCGCTACTACGGCATCAGCCGCTCCTGCTTCTACAAGTGGCAGCGCCGCTACCAGGACGAAGGTCTCAACGGCCTGCGCGACCGCTCCAGCAAACCGCACCACTGCCCTCACGCCACCGAGGCCGACGTCGTCAACAAGATCGTCTACTTGCGGCAGCATTACCACTTCGGTCCGATGAAGATCAAGATGTACCTCAAGCGCTACCACGACGTCGATATCGCCTGCTCAGCCGTCTACCGCATCCTCAAGAAGCTCGGGATGAGCCGGCTGCCGGCCTCCCAACGCTACAAACGGCACGACAAGCGCTACACCCGATACGAGAAGCAGCTACCCGGCAACCGAGTCCAGATCGACGTGAAGTTCATCGAACCGCTCGGCCTCCCTGAGCAGGCCCCGGCCACAGCGCCGGTAACCGGGACTCTTCCGAAACGGCGGCGCCGGGCGAAGTTCTACCAGTTCACCGCCATCGATGACTGCACCCGGCTGCGGGTCCTGCGTATCTACCCACGGTGCGACCAGAAGACCGCCGTCCAGTTCCTCGACTACGTCCTCGAGCGCCTGCCGTTCCGCGTCGAGGTCATCCAGACCGACAACGGCGCAGAGTTCCAGTCCGCCTTCCACTGGAACGCCCTCGATAAAGGCATCGCCCACAGCTACATCAAACCCGCATCACCCCACCTCAACGGCAAGGTCGAACGCTCCCACCGCATCGACGCCGAGGAGTTCTACCGAATGCTCGACGGCGTCGTCATCGACGACACAGGCGTCTTCAACGACAAGCTGCGAGAGCGGGAGGACTACTACAACTACCACCGCCCCCACGGCGCCCTCGGCGGCCAGACACCCTACGAACGCCTCAAGCAGAAGACTCAGGCCCCGGTGTAACCAAGCTCCGGCAGTTGCACACCTAGCTCGCACCCCGAACGCCCCAGGGCCCCGTGTGGCCGAACTCGCAGCATCGGCCGCCGCCGCGAGTCTGCCCCTGCCCGCACCGTCACGCCGCCACTGACCACGTCCTTTACGGAGATGTCATGTCCGATCAGCAGGACTCTGAGCGGTGGCGCGAGTACCACGTCACCCCCCGCTACCTCGCCGGATCGACGTTCACTGGTGGTCCCGCCTTGCGGCCCCTGCTCGACCTGGGTTGGAAGCTGAATCACGATGATCTGGGCAACGTGTATGTCAACGCCCCGGACCAAACCGTCCGCCTGAGTTACCTGCCCGAAGGCGATGATGACGCCCTGTGGAAGATCACGGCGTTCTCCGATCCCTTCGCGATGCCGCGCTGGTTGGTCACCTACCAGGACAGCACCCCGACCGAGATCGTCGCCGGGTTCACCACCGCGCTCGCCGCCGCCTACACCGAGGGGCCCGACGCCTACCTCTACTACGGCAACAGCACGCTGGCCGCGCTCGATGTGGGCACACGGCTGGCAGCGGCAGGCTGGAGCCACCACTTCGGCACGACCGACGTGTCCTTTCGCTCCCGGACGGCTTGGCCGAGGTGCACCTACGCCGCAGCCAACTCGACCACACAGCCGAGATGACCGGTCGCCAAGAGCGGTGGCTCACCAAGACTTCCGGCAAGAAGAAGCCCCTTCCCGAGGACCTGAAGTTGCTGGATGCCGACCTGGCCATGGCCGCTGGCATGATCACCGACCATGCGGCCGCCAGCCTGCGCGACGGCCGCTGGGTGGACCTGATCGCGAACCTGGCCGAGGCCAACCGGCGTGCCCAGATCAACCTGCACGAAGCGGTCGAGAAGGCGCTCGCCCACGGTCAGAGCTTCGAGTCTCTGGCAGGTGGATCCCATCTGTCGGCCGAGTATCTGCAGGAGGCGTACGAGCAGTTCGACCGTGCAGCGGTGGCACGATCTGGTCCCGACAAGGACGGCAGGGAGCCCTGGCGGGTCCTGGGCTGAGGGCCGTACCGTCGAAAGGCGACCGCACCCAGCCCCCTGGGCTGCGGTCGCCTGTGTCGTACCGCATGCTCAGACGGCCAACAGCAAGGCGAGCGGGATATCCCGCCCGGGCTTCTCCGGCCGCTTACAGGCCGATCCCCTCGGTCGCGGCATCGTCCCGCTTCTCACCCTCGTCCACGTACTCCCAGAACACCGGGGAGTTGGCGGACCAGAGATTCAGCCGTGCGTCGCAACTGCTGCGGGCGTATCGAGCACCGGGCCCGGGGCATCGTCAGCGGTGATCGAAAGCACCTTTGCCCGGTGGGGGATCCCGCTAGGGTGGCTTCCCGTGGAAGCAGTGAGCGGGGCGCTGATCGGGGGCCGGTACCAGCTTGTCGAGCTGATCGGTCAGGGCGGTATGGGCCGGGTGTGGCGGGGGCGGGACAAGGCTCTCGAGCGGGACGTGGCAGTGAAGGAGGTGCTGCTCCCGCAGGGCCTCAGCAGTGGGGAGCGCGACCACTTCCTCCAGCGCGTGGCGCGCGAGGCGCGCGCCGCGGCGAGGCTCAACCACCCCGGGATCATCACCGTGCACGACGTGGTCGAGCACGAGGGCGCGCCCGTCATCGTCATGGAACTCGTCACCGGTACGTCGCTGGCGGCGCTGATCGCCCAGGACGGCGCGCTGCCGGTTCAGCGGGTCGCCGAGATCGGCGCGGCGATGCTGAAGGCGCTCCAACTGGCCCACGCGGCGGGCATCATCCATCGTGACCTCAAGCCGGACAACGTTCTGTTGATGGGCGACAGGGTGATCATCACCGACTTCGGCATCGCGCACATGGCCGACGCGACCACAGCCCTCACCCGCACCGGCGCGGTCATCGGCACCCCGGCCTACATGTCCCCCGAGCAGCTGGAAGGCAAGCCGCCGGCCCCCGCAGGTGACCTGTGGTCGCTGGGCGCAACGCTCTACAGCGCCGTCGAGGGCGCACCGGCATTCCACGGGGACACCTTCAGTGCGCTCGTCATAGCCGTCGTCACCAAGGAACCGCGCCCGCCGGTGCGAGCGGGCGCGCTGCAGCCGCTGCTTGCCGCGCTGATGACGAAGGACCCGGCCCGCCGTCCCACGGCCGAGCAGGCGCTTTCCGCGCTCGACGAGGTGGCACGAACGGGAGCAGCCGTGCTTGCTCCGATCCCGACACCGACACCGACCGCGGTCGTGTCTTCGGCGGCGCCTGCGCCCGCCGGGGCGTGGCTCCCTCCGCAGCCGTCCCACGCACCGTCGGTCGGCGGCCGGCCGCCGGCCCAGTCCTTGCGGCCCGCCGGCCCTGGCCTCCACTTCCAGCCGACGGCCGCCGCCGGAGCACCGACCGGGGCCCGGGCAGGCTCGGCGGTCAGCCCCTTCGGGGCGGTGGTGCTGCGTTTCATCGGCTGCATGGCGCTGTTGTGGGCCATCGGCTCCGTACTGCCGTGGAACTATCTCGACACGGTGCCGTCGGAGTTCCTGCCCACGGTTCTGGCGATCACCGGCGCGTTCTCACTCATCAACGCGGTGCCCCGGCCCCGGTGGCACCCGGCAGTGGCCTGGCTGGTCTTCGTCCTGTTCGATCTGGCCCTTTACTTCGCCGTCAAGCAAGTTGTCGTGCCGGCGCTGTTCCACGGCGAGACAGAAACCGGCTTGAGCGAGGTCCCGAGCGAGATGGTGATCAACCTGCTGCTCTACGGCACCGGCGCCTGGCTCCTGTGGTGGAAGATCCCCGGCAGCCGCTCCACCTGACGAAGGACTGGCCGACGGGTCGACAGGTCGGCGGACAGAGCCGTCCCGTGGGTCTCCTGGATTCAGCCGGCACGGCTTACAGCGTGGGGGTCAGGAAAGCGTCCTCCAAGCCCCATTTCTCGAGCAATCTGGAGTAGCTCCCGTTGTTGTAGACGACGACAAGGGCGTCCAGCAGAGTGTTGCTGAGCTCGGTATCTCTCAGTCGGACCGCCATGCCGGCAGGGCCGACGGCGAGCTGCTCGCCGGCGATCTCGGTCGTGCTGCCGGGGCCCTTGGCGGCGTGGGCGGCCGACGGGAAGTCGGTGATCGCGGCGTCCGCCCTGCCTTCGTGCACAGCCGCCAGGGCCGCCGAGGCGTCGGCGAACTGCATGAGCGTGGCGCAGGACGGGCGGTTGTTCCGGAGGAGTTCCGCGCCGGTGCTGCCGCCGATGACGGCAATATTGCCGCACGCTGTAGAGAGTGACCTGACGTTCCGGGGGTTGTCCTTGGGCACACTGATCGACGACCCGAAGCTGAGGTAATTGACGAAGGTGACGGACTTGCGACGCTCTTCAGTGGCGCCCTTCGTCATGACGACGTCGTATCGCCCCTCGGTGACCCCGGAGATCAGCTGGGCAGAAGGGGCCTGCAGGAACCGGAACGACACTCTGAGCTGCGCGCCGAGGAGCTGGGCGAGATCGGTGTCGAAGCCGACGAGCCTGCCCTGCGAGGTGAAGGCGAACGGAGGCTGTGCGGGATCCACTCCGACCACGATGAAGCCTCTGGCCTGGATCGATGCCGGCAGCTGCTGGTGAAGCCGGTAGGAGTCCTCGGGGTCCCGGGGGGCGGAGTCGCCGATGGGCGACAGGGACAAGCCGACCGCGACGCAGGCCGCGGTGGCGACACTTGCCAGCATCACGACGACGGACCGACGACCGGGACGCCTGTGCGCGGGACCCGGGGCCAGGACCACGGTGGGCAAGATGTCGCGGCCCGTGGCCTCCGGCCCGACCCGGACCCGGCCCCGGCCCCGGCCCCGGACCGCGGCTGGCGCAGGAAGCTGCCGTGCGGGTTCCGCAAGGGGCAGCGACATCCCCAGGATCGCGGCGACGCAACGACGGACGACGCTGTAGCCGCCGTGCGGCCGGGGCCCTGCCGTGGCGGCGCCCCGGTGGTTCCGGCCCAACACGGCGGCGGCCGTGCGCTTGCCGGTACTTCCCCTGCTTCCCTCGGCCGTCAAGGAGTGCGCTCCTGCCGCGGTCCCTCGTCCGGGACACCGGCCAGCTGTGGACGATCCGGCTCAAGGGCCGTCCGCTGCGGCCCGGCGACCGCGTCGTTGACGCTCTGCACCTGGCCCAACTGCGTCAGCAGGGCGGGGGCGGAGAGCCCGACCGCGACCGCCGCGTAGGCGCCGGTGATCTGCCCCGTCAGCCCGAACATCGCGGCGCAGGCGGCGCCCAGCACCATGTGACAGGCGATCGCGACCGCATCGGGCACCGGGTCGAAGTACTCGGCGAAACGGGGCAGGGGGCGTGGCACGACCTCGGGCGTCGGGTCGAGGACCGGATCGGGGCTGAGTTCGGAAGAGGCCTTGCGCTGCTCGCGGCGCGCGGTCTGCCAGGCGATCGTCTGGCTGTACGCGTCGACCAGGCCGCGCAGCGATCCGCCACCGGCGCCCAGCGTGATCAGTAAGGTCGTGTCCACTCAGCCCCCTCGCGGAATTTTCCACTTCCCGCTCCATTGAGGACATTAGGGGTTCGCGGGGTGCACCAAAGCGACATGGTGAAATATCTCCGGACTTGCCTGGCCGGCCGCGCCGCCGGCGTCGGAGGAGCTCAGCCGTGCGGCGAGAACCGGTCCCGATCGGCCCGTCCACGGCCGACCCCGCCCGAAGCGGCGACCGATCCGCAGCAGGATCGGGTGGGGCGGTAACGCCTGGATGACACCCATCGTGCTAACCGACTGACCAGCAGACATAACGCAGCGTCAAGTCTCGGCCAGCGCCCGCGAGTTAAATGCGGATTGGCGTCCGTGGAGGCGAGTTGTCGACTGGAAAGGGTTGACTCCCCAAGCTGGTCTAGTCCAATGTTGTGCCCAGGGTCCGTGCGCGTGTTCATCCTCGCGAGGGGTGCGGTCCGCCGCCCTCCGACCGCCATGAGCTCCGCGGGCCCATGAAGGTAGTGAAACCAACACGCCCGCAGCGAGCTGCCTGTCGGCAGCCAATCCTGGATTCGCTGTGCCCTCGATCCGCCCCGCCACCGAAGATCCGAGCCTGGAAGGACCGCATGACCGAGTCCGACCGATACCACCTCCACCCCTCCCGCAGGGCATCGCGCGCACTTGCCCCAAGAAAGCCGTCCAGGCGGCGGTCCGGGACCTTGCGCAGGTGTCTGCCTCCGCAGGGAACGAGAGCATGTCGCGTCCTGGCGGCGAGCGGAATCCGAGGGGCTGGACCACCGGCCCGGACGGCCGGAGCCACGAGCACCGGAGCCACGGGCATCGGCCGGGTGCAGCGATGAGCAGCACGGGACCGGCCCCGATCAGCGCAGCTCTGCGTGCCGCCCTCGCCACCGCGTCCGAGGACCGGATCATCTACGACCTCGCCGGGATCGGCGAGCGGTACAGGTCCCTGACCGAGGAACTGCCGGGTGTCGACATCCGGTTCGCCATGAAGGCGTGCCCCGTCGACGAGGTGTTGGCCCATCTGGTGGCCCAGGGTGCCGGCTTCGACGCCGCGAGCCCCAACGAGATCGCCCAGGCGGTCAGGACCGGCCTGCCGCCGGGTCGGATCCACTACGGCAACACCGTCAAGTCCGACCGGAACATCGCGGAGGCGTACCGCCTGGGTGTCAGGGACTTCGCCACGGACAGCCTGGAGGACGTTGCCGCAATCGCAGCCCACGCTCCCGGCGCCCGGGTGTTCTGCCGGCTGGCCACCACCGGGGAGGGTGCGCTCTGGGGGCTCAGCCGGAAGTTCGGTTGCTCAGCCGACGATGCGGTGCTCGTCCTGGAAGCCGCGCGGGCGGCCGGCCTGACGCCGGCCGGCCTGTCGGTGCACGTCGGCTCGCAGCAGATGACGTCCGGCGCCTGGCGGGAAGCCTTCGATCACCTCGGCGACCTGCTGGTGAGCCTGCGGCAGAGCGGCATCGTGCTGGACCACGTCAACCTCGGCGGCGGCCTGCCCGCCCTCGGCTATCTGGACCGGCGGGGCAACCCGCTCGACCCGCCGCTGGACAAGATGTTCGTGGTGATCCGGGAGGGCATGCAGCGGCTGCGGGAGATCTCGGGCTCCGAGCTGGACTTCGTCATGGAGCCGGGCCGCTACCTGGTCGCCGACCAGGGCGCGATCAAGGCGCACGTCCTGCGCCTGACGTCGCGCCGGCAGCTCGACGGCGGCCGCGAGTACTGGCTCTACCTGAACTGCGGGAAGTTCAACGGCCTCTACGAGATGGACGAGCTGCAGTACCGGCTGGTCTTTCCGTCCCACCCGGACGGGGAGTACGTTCCGGCCGTCGTCGCGGGCCCCAGCTGTGACAGCGACGACGCCTACGCCCAGGAACACAGTCGTGTCCAGGTGCCGAGGGCGGTCGCCTCCGGAGATCCGGTGTGGATCCTCTCCAGCGGCGCCTACGCGACCAGTTACATGACCCAGGGGTTCAACGGCTTCGATCCGCTGCCGTGCGGTTGGACGTCCGGTGAGCCCGAAAGACCCGCGGCGAGGGATGACGAGGCGAGTCCGCGGTGACGGACGACGAGGCGAGTCCGCCGGCCTGATCCCCCGCGGGCACGCTCGCACTGTTCGCCGTCACCGGCGCGGAGTGCGCGTGCCCTACACCCACCTGACCCACCCGGTTTCTGGAGTTCATACATGCCCGCCCCCGATCAGCATCTTCACCGAGCCGCCTCCCGCCGCCCGTATTTCAGTGCGGACGGTGAGACGTACCTGGCGCCGACCCCGCTCAGGGACCTCCGTAAGGAGCAGCCCCTGCGCGTGCTCTCCGAAGCGGACTTCGCCTTCTGGCGGACCTACGGGTATGTCGTGGTCAAGGAGGCGATCCCCGCCGAGTCCGCCGGCCGCCTGCTGGACTTCGCCTGGGACTTCCAGGGCCTCGACCCGCACCGTCCGGACAGCTGGTACGAGCAGCGGCCCTACCGTGACGAGCTGGACCGCCATCTGCACGTCTACGGCTTCGTCGAGGCGTACCACCACCAGCTGATCTGGGACAGCCGGCAGACCCAGCGCGTCTACGACGCCTTCGCCGACGTGTGGGACTGCGAGGAGCTCTGGGTCACCCTCGACCGTCTCAACCTCAACCCGCCCAACATCAAGAACCGCGACCGCGCGCTCATCGAACCCACCGAAGAGGGCTTCGACATCGAACTCCACTGGGACATCGACAGCACGCTCGGTGTCATACCGCAGCGGGTCCAGGGCATCATCGCGCTCACCGACACCCAGCCGGACCACGGCGGCTTCCAGTGCAACCCCGAGCTGTTCCGCCGGTTCGACGAGTGGAAGCTCGGCCAGCCGGCCGGCCGCGATCCGATCCGGCCCGCCGTCGACCGGGACGAATACCCCGTGGTCCGACCGGAGTTGTCCGTCGGCGACCTGCTGATCTGGAACGGCGCCCTGGCGCACGGCGTCGCCCGCAACACCTCAGAACGCGGCGTCCGGGCGGTCCAGTACGTCTCGATGATGCCCGCCCTGGAGGAGAGCGAGCAGATACGCCGCTCCCGGATCAGCTCCTGGGAGACCCTCAGCACTCCGGACTGGAACGGAACCCTGGTCGGCGACGCCGTCACGCACGAGTCGCTCCGGTACAAGGCCGCCGAACTCAACGAACTCGGAGAGAAGCTGCTGGGCCTCACCTCCTGGCACGGAACCTCCGGGCACGCAACGTCAGATCGCGAAACCTCAGGGCACGGAACCTCAGGTCACGGAACCGCCCGGCACGGAGCGGAGTCCGCACAGTGAGTCGTCGTACCGCTCTGCGCAGGATCTGCCTGACCCTTCCCACCAACCGGGCCTGCACCCCGGCCATCGCCGACGTCGGCGAGGAGGCCGCCTACGCCGCCGGGGAGTTCGGCGTCGAGGTCCACCTGCTGATCCTCGACTCCTCCGAGGTCTCGACGTTCGCCGATCACGCCAAGGCCGTCGACGAGCTCCCCGCGGTGCCGAACGTGATCGTGCACCACCTCGACGAGGGGCGGCAGCGTGACTTCCTGCGGGAGGTGATCGAGCGCTCCGGTCATGCCGAACCCGAGCTGCTGCTCGACCTGATGCTGCCGGACGCCGTCTCCTACGGAGCCTGCACCAACCGGGCCTTCCTGCTCGCCGCCGCACTCGGCTGCGAGTCGATCCACCGCCGGGACTCGGACAGCGGCTACCAGTCCCTGGACGGCAAGCCGGTCTTCCCGGTCCACCACGAGCTGCTCTCACTCGGGAGAACGGGAACCGACGCGGCCGACGGCGTCACCGAGAACACTCTGGACCCGGTGCACGGCCGGAAGCCGGTATCGATGGTCGGTGGCTCGTTCGTGGGCGAACTGTCGGTCGACGTCAGCGAGATCAAGGAGGCCGACCCCGGGATCTACCACGACGTGGTCAGCCTGTGGGCGCCGCCCGAGTGGCCGGCGGAGGAGGTTCAGGGCCTGGTCCAGGAGTCGTTCATCGGCGCCGGCACCGAGCCGTTCAGCGTCGACCGGTCGGTGCTGGACGTCCCGGACATCTGGCGGTTGGACATGTGCAACATCGGCTTCGACCGCGAGCTGTACGAGCGCGTCCCGCTGCCGCCCGCGACCGACACCATCGGCAGTGACTACTTCCTGCTGCACGTCGTCCGCCACGCCCCGCTGCCCGCGGTCGTGCACAACCGCCACATCGTCAACTTCTACACCGCGGAGCGGCGGACCGGCAGCGGATTCACCGCCTACCAGATGCGGTTCGTGAAGTTCCTGCTGTCGATGCTCTACCTCCATCCCGTCTACTTCGACCTCGAGGAAGCCGGTCCGGCACTGCTCGACCCGCAGCACCATGTGCGGGCCGACACGATCGCCGGCTTCGTGCGGCGATCCACCAGCGAGGACCGTGCGGAGAACATCCGGCGGCTGGATGTCATCGACCGCCGCTACCGTCAACTCGGCGGCAGGTACGCCGAGTTCGCCGATCATCTGATGCCGCTGCGGCAGGACCTGCTCGACCGGGCCCAGATCGACATGGAGCACTTCGCGCTGTTGATCGACGCGTGGCGTCCACTGGTGGCGGCGAGCAGGGCCATCGCTCCATCCAACGGTCCATCCATCGGAAGGGCCTGACGAGTGGCCGACGACACCATCCGCCTCCGCCGGCTGGCAGACACCGACTGGGACGAGGTCGTGGCGCTGGAAGCGCGCGCCTACGCCGAGAGCGGTCTGTCCGAAGGACGGGAGGTGCTGCGGTCCAGGGGCCGCGTATCACCCGCCACCTGCTTCGTACTGGAGCACGACGGGCAGTTCGGGGGCTATCTGCTGGCCCTCCCCTACCCGCCGGGCCAGTGCCCGGACCTCACGTCGGCAGAAGCATCCGACCACAAGTCGGCGAATCTGCACGCGCACGACTTCGTGATCACCGAGGCGCTCCGCGCCAGGGGCCTGTCACCGCACTTCGTGCGCCAGATCGAGCAGGAGGCGCGGTCGCAGGGATTCGACCGGATCTCCATGGTGGCCGTCCAGCGCAGCCATGTCCTCTGGCGTCGCCTCGGCTACGCCGCCCACGCGGAGGTCGGCCTCCCCGAGAGCTACGGCACGGAGGCCGTCTACATGTCCAAAGCGCTGTAGAGCGCGCCCAGGACCGGGACAGAAGTACCCAGCGGATCCGCCGCGCGGATCACCATCGTCGGACGAAGTAGGCTGATTCACTCATGATTCGCATGCACGACCCCTTCCGCAGAGCGCAGTTGGCCATCGCGGCGCTGTTCCTCTTTCTCGGGTTCCAGTACGCCACCTGGGTCTCACGGCTGCCCGCGCTGAAGACGGACCTCGACCTGAGCGCGGCGCAGGTCGGCCTGCTGCTGATGGCAGGTGGTGCGGGGGCGGTGATCTCGTTCCCGCTGGTTCCGCCGGCGATGAAGCGGCTGGGCTCCCGGCTGGTGTCGCTGCTGTCCGCCCTCGCCCTGGGCCTGATCCTGCTGGTCCTGGCCGTGACGCCGAACTACCCGGTCACCCTGCTGGTCATCTGCCTCGACGGCGTGGCGGTGGGCTTCCTCAACGTCGCGATGAACGCGCAGGGAGCCGCGCTCGAAGTCCAGTACGGGCGGACCGTGATGGCCAGGTTCCATGCCACGTTCAGCGCGGGCTCGCTCTCCGCGGCGCTGCTCGCCGTCGGCGTGAACCTGTTCACCTCGTCCTTGGCGGTGCACTTCACGGCGGCCGCCCTGCTGTTGCTGCTCGCGGTGGGCCTGACGCAGTCCGGGCTGCTGCCGCAGGACCAGCAGCCGGACGCCACGCCGGAGAAGGCGGCGGAGCAGGCGGCGGACTCCGCGTCGGAGCAAGAGGAGCAGCCGAAGCGCCGGCTGGTCCTGCCGACCCGGGTGACCATCTGGATGGGCCTCGCCATGGTGTTCGGCACCGTGACCGAAGGTGCGATGAACGACTGGTCCTCCCTCTACCTGAAGGACATCGCCGAGGCGGGACCGAAGGTGACACCGCTGGGGATCGCCGTGGTCTCCGGAATGATGGTGCTCGCCCGGATCTTCGCCGACGGCTGGCGCGCCCGCTGGGGCGACGGACGGATCGTCGTGGCCGGCAGCGCACTTGCGGGCGCCGGCCTGGCGGTCGCCCTGCTGGCCGGCGGTGTGCTCCCCGCGCTCCTGGGGTTCGCCTGCGTGGGCCTGGGCGTCGCGGCCGTCACACCGTGCGTCTACGTCGCCGCGGCCCGGCAGGGGCCGGACGCGTTGGCCCTGGTCGCCGCGATGGGGACGATCGGCCTGCTGGCCGGACCGCCCGTGATCGGCTTCATCGCGAGCGGCAGCAGTCTGACGTGGGGCATGGGCGCCATCGCGGTCTCAGCGGCACTGGTCTCCCTGTGCGCCACCCGGATCCGCTGGTCCGCCTTGGTCCCCGCCTGACCGGCTCCCACCGCGCGGCCCGGCACTGCGACCCTGCGACATCGTCGAAGCCGCCTCTCAATCACCCTCCGGGCAGCGGGCATCCGCTGCCCGGAGGCGTCCCGCCAGCGTGTGCGCACCCCCTCCGGAATCCGCCACGGTCTTCAGCTGCCGGTCGAGGTCCGCACGGGCGGTCAAGGACATCACCCATCCGAGCGGAGCCTGGGCTCCGGGGCCCCGGACATTCGCGAAGCGCAGGTAGTTGCGGCAGCCGAAGGCCTCGTAGACACGCTGGCGGGCGTTCGCGTCCTTGGTGGCGGCGGCCTGCCGCAGGCTCTGGACAGGGACCGACAACTCATGGGGGCGTCCGGGCGCCGCCGTTGCGGCCACGCTGTTGTAGCCGTTGTCGATCTGTACGAACACCAGCCTGACCTTGTGGGCCGGCGGTGCGCTCAACGGGCAGGCAGCGGGCTTCCTCTGGTGGTACACCATCGCGTTGCCGCAGTCCACCAGCTCCTTGAGCTCCTGATGGAGGTCGATGGCCGTCAGGCTGCCGGTGCCCTCCACGTAGCCGCCGTCGACCACCGACATCGAGGCATCCGTCCCACATTTTCCGGCGGTGAGCCGGCCGGAAGGAGTGATGTACGGAAAGCGTGCCGACAGCATCGCCGCGGTGGAGCGGTTGATCTCCTGCGGGGCGCAGAGGAATCCACCTCGGACATCGATGAGGGTGGGCCCGCCATCGTTCCGCTCGCCGGGACTCAGGTCGCTGGAGCTGGTTTCCTCAGGGCGCCGGGTGCAGGAGGTCGGACCGATCGGCCGGTCGAAGGCCCCCAGCTGGACGGGGGCCGTGAGGACCCGGCAACCGCTCTCGACGGCCGTGCCGTTGAGGAGGGCGAGCGGGGTCCAGGCGGTCCCCGGCTGCTGCCAGGTGGCGTAGAAGGAGCCTGCCAGCTCCCCCTGGCTGCGCTCCCAGGACTCCTCCATCACGGCAGCCCGGTCCTTGCCGGGGAATCCGATGAACGAGCGCGGCAGGTCCACGAACGTCATCCAGGCCAGCGCCCCGGAGAGGTGGTCGGTGCCGAAGACCCGCTCGTGACTGTGGGGGTCGGCCTTCCGGGGGCGGGACAGCCAGGAGACCGCGCCGAGGCTTCCGCCGGAGATGCCGCTGACCGCGAACACCGGCGCGCGGCCGTCCGTCCGGGCGCACCCGGAGCCCTTGGGCGGCTCGACCGGCGTCGGCGGGAACAGCTTGTCCAGAACCCCGCTCGTCCAGTACGCGGCGCGGATGCCGCCGCCGGACGCGGCAACGACCACCAGCGGCAGACGGCCTGCCTGCGGGGCGTTCGCGCAGTTGGCGGCCAGCCACTTCTCGAACTGTCCGGCCAATTCCCGCGAGGGGGCCAGCGGGGCCCTGCTTTCTCTCACCCGCACATCGTGGTTGCCCGTCGTGTCGAGGACTGCGGCGAGCACGAACCAGGCGAGGAGGAGGGTGAAGGCCGGAGTGCGGGACAGGCCGAGGGCCCGGAACCCGGCCACCGGCGTGTTCAGCTCCGCCCAGCGCTGCATTTCGTTCAGCACGACCAGCGCGAGACTCAGGAAGAGTGTCACGACCGCGAGGGGTCCGACATGGGAGGGCAGGAACCCGCTCCGTCCCCAGGTCAGCGTGGAGAGGCACACCACCGCGAAGACCGCGCACCCTCCAGCGAGCAGGAAGTACAGTCCTGACCGGCCGTTGCCCGCGTCAGGCGGTTGGGCCCAGCCTTGGTTTCCGCCCTCGAACCCGTTCAGGATGCTCGGCATCGCGATGCCGAGCACGACGCTCCCCGCGCCGACCACGATCAGCGCGATCGCGGCAGAGCGGCGCGGGCCGACCACCGCGGTGGCCACGGCCGCCCGAACGGCGAACACCCCGAGAACGACGAACGGTAGTGCAGCAACGCGGCGGGCCGTTCGCCGCAGTGCGTCCCGCCGTTCGCCTTCGGGGATCCCGGCCCGGTCGTCCGCGTCCGCTCTCGCGGCGGTGAGCCCGGGCTCACCGCCGCTGGGCCGCCGCAGCCTCGCACCCGCCAGCAGAGACAGGACGAAGACCAACCCGAGCAGGGCTGCCGGGGCCCACAGCCTGTGCCAACTCGCCCCCAGGAGCAAGCCCAGACAGGCCAGGGCGAAGGCAAGGACCAGGATGGTCAGCTGGCGCACGGGCGGCCGGCCCTCGTCATCGGTCAGGACAGTGCGGTGCACGCTGCGCCAGAGCAGCAGCGAGAAGACGAGTACGGCCACCGGAGTCCACACCGCGGTGCCACAGTGATCCAGCAGGCCGAGCAGGGCGTCCTGCACCTGGTCGGTGCCCGCCCCGGTCAACAGGATCAGCAGGACGGCCGTGACGGCCAACTGGAGGCGGACCGGGACCACGTCCTTCCAGCGATACCAGCCCCGGCAGACCCTGCTGTGGACGGTCAACATCGCCAGGAGCAGCACCGCCAGGAAGACGGCCGCCCACTTGACGATCGCCGCGAAGCCCGCGATGTCGTTGAGGAGATCGATACGGTATGGGGTCAACGACTTGAGGGACAGCGCGAACTGACAGGCGTCCTCGACGAGTTCCGATCCCACCAGTAGCGCCACCAGCACCCACAGCCATGGACGGGCGGTGGCCCTTTCCAGTGCGGTGGCCGTCGAGACGTTCGCATCGGCGACAGAGGGCGGGATCCGCCGCAGATACGACATGACCCGGACGAACAAGAACGTGTACAGAGCAACCAGGCAAAGGTCCAGGACGACATACGTCCGCATCAGCAGCCGGGCCTTGGCACCGAAGGGACCCGCCTTGATGTGGTCGTGCGCCGAGGCGTTCTCGAAGGCCTTCACGCACTCGCTCACCCGGTCGAACGGACCCGGATCGCCGTTCGCTGCGCGGGCGGTGGCGGCGTCCTCCGCGTTCGGGATGTCCTGGGTCCACACGCACCAGGCCGTCCGCCGGTCGTTGCGTACGTCTCCGGACAGGGTGTCGATCCGGAATTGCGAGCCCAAGGTGGCCGCCGGATAGCCGGGCGCCTCGATCCTCCCGAGAGCACTGTCCAGCTGGAGCACCGCGACGATGAGCAGGAGCAGGAGAACCACCGCGCCGGGCAGCCACCCCCTTCGCCACGCGGCCCGAATCCAGGTGAACAGGGCCATGGGCACCTCTTGGTCGTCGTCGCGCTCGGCTGTCCGATGGCCTCAGTCTGGCGGCGAAAACGGTGGAATCAAGGATGAAACACCGAGAGACGTCACGGACGTGGCGCGGTCTCGCTGTGGTCCTCGTGCGCGGTAGCGCGTCCACCCGATCTGCGCGGTGCGCGCAGTGCGTGGAGTCCGGCGGCGGCTGTGCCGAGGCACAGTGCGGTGGCGCTGTACGCCAGTGACGTGCGGACGCCGATGACGGCGCCCAGGAGGCCGACGGTGAAGCCGCTGCCGGCGCGCAGGCCGTTCGCGGACATGCCGTAGACGCCGAGGACCCGGCCGCGGTCGGCGGCCGGTGCGAGCAGTTGAACGACGGTCTGGCCGATCGACATCGAGGCGAGGTTGGCGACGCCGCCGACCAACAGGAGCGCCAGGGCGAGGGGGTAGCTGGTGGTGAGCGCGAAGAGGATGCTGGTCACGCTGTAGAGGACGGTGCTGAGGACGGCGGCGGCCACACGGGGCCTGACCCAGCCGGTGGCTTCCAGCACGATGCCGCCGATGACGCCGCCGGCGCCGTTGGCGAAGAGCAGGACACCGTAGGCGGTGCCCGCGCCGCCGGCCCCCAGGTCGTGGGCGAAGATCGGCATTGAGGACTGTATGGACGAGCCGACGAAGAACGAGCCCAGGCCGGCCAGGATGATCATGCTGACCAGGGTGGGGTTGGATCCGACTTCCCGGAGTACACGCAGTGATTCGAGGGCTCCGACCCGGGGGCGGCTGTGCCGGTCCCGGGTGTGGCCGGTGAACTTGGTGCGGAAGAGGAAGAGCGTGAGCGGCAGGTAGAAGGCGATGTTGGCGAAGATGCCGGCGGTCGGGCCGAGCCCCAGCAGCAACGCCGACCCGATCACCGGCCCGAACAGCACACCCAGGCTGCGGAACGTCGCGTTCAGGCGCACCGCACTGGGCAGTTCCGACGGGCCGACGAAGTCGTGGAGCATCAACTGCTCGCCCGGACCCCACAGTGATCCGGCCAGGCCGTGCAGGACGAGCAGCACGCACGCCTCCCACATGTGCAGCGTGCCGGTGAGGAACAGGATTCCCCAGGCGGCGGAGACGCCCATGAAGACCACCTGGGCCACCTGGATGACGCGGCGGCAGTCGTAGCGGTCGGCCAGCGAGCCGAACCACATCGAGAGCAGCAGGAACGGCACCCAGTGGCTGATCACCTGAAAGCCGGTCAGCGCCGGTGAGTGGAACGTCTGCCAGAGCACCCAGTACGTGATGACGTGTTCGATGTTGTCGGCCATCATCGCCAGCATCGAGCCGAGGAGGTAGGGCCGGCAGTCACGGTTGCGCAGGGCGGCGAACCGGCGGGACGTGTTCGCCGGGGGTGGTGGTGCCGCGACCGATGGTGCTGCAAGCGACGGTACGGCGAGCTCCGCGTCGGGCGCGGTCGCTTCCCGCTCGGATATGTGGGTGGAGATTCCGCAGGCGGCACACATCCTCGGTCTCCTCCTCTCGGGATCGGCCCACCGCGGGATCGCGGCGGAACGGGTGAGCGCCGCGATCACCCGGTGAGCGGGTCGGCCTGTACGGGGCCCGGGTCGGCCTGTGCAGGGGCCGGGTTCGGCCTGTACGGGGCCCGGTTCGGCGGATTCCGTTGGCCGGGACCATGATCCGTCCCGTGGGACGTGATGATGACAGCGGGGTACCGCCGGCGGCTATCGGCCCGGTGGTTGTCCGCTCAACCGCCGTTCAGAGGCGGCAGCTGATCTCCATGCCGTCCTCGACGGGGAAGGTCACGCTCTGGTAGCCGTTCGCCGGCGTGCGCACGTACTCCAGGTACGGGCCCAGGGCGGGCAGGTCGACGTCATCGGCCACGACGAGGGTGCCGGGCTTCAAGTGCGGTTCCAGTAGCCCCAGTACGGGAAGACAGAGGTCCTTCCAGCCGTCGAGCAGGACGAAGTCGGCGGGGACGCCGAGCCGGCCGAGGGTGTCGCGGGCGTCGCCCTCCAGCACGGTCACCACGTCCTCCAGGCCGGTCCCGGAGAAGGTGAGGCGAGCTGCCGCGATCTTGGCCTCGCTCAGTTCCGTGGTGACGACGCGCCCGGTGCCGTTGTCCCGGACTGCGGCCGCCAAGTACAGCGTGGAGATCCCGAAGGACATGCCGAACTCGACGACGGTGGCCGGCCGGATCGCCCTGACCAGGTTGTAGAGCAGTTGGCCACCCGCTGCGGAGATCGGCATGTAGACCTCGGCCACGGCGTCGGCGTGCTCCTGCGGTGTCGGCCATCCGCGGTCGCCGTGCCGCCCGGCCATGATGCGGGCCACGGTCGCGTCGTCCTGCGCCGCCTCCGCGAACATCCGGCGCAGGGCGGCCTCGACACGGGGGTCGGTAAGGGTGCTGGTGTGCGTCATGGTTCTAGGCTAGACGCACCGTTGCGTTGCGTCTAGGGCGGAGTCTATCCTGGGGCGAAGCACAGGCGGCACAGCAGGCTCGGCAGAAACCGCCGAGGAGAGCACCGCCGAGGAGGACACCGTCGTGACGAGCAGTGGCGTGGCGGGCAGTGACCTGACGGGCCGAGTCGCAAAGGGCGCCGCAGCGGACAGCTCCGTCGGCACCGCGGGCCGGGGCCACCACGGGAACCGTCACGGGAGGAGCGCGAAGGCCCGGCAGTCGGTACTGGAAGCGGTCGACGACCTGCTCGCCGAGAAGGGGTTCGCGGGCGTCACGGTGGAAGGCATCGCGGCGCGTGCCGGCGTGGCCAAGCAAACGATCTACCGCTGGTGGAACACCAAGACCGACATCCTCATGGAGGCTTTCCTCCAGGACGTGACCGAGGAACCCGCCCCGCCGGACCACGGCGACGTCGCCCGCGATCTGCGCGACCACCTGAGCTGGCTCGCCGCTTTCCTCAGCCGGTCCGATTCCGGAGCCGTCCTCAAGGCACTGATGGCCCAGGCACAACTCGACCCGGTCTTCGCCGCCGACCTCCAGGACCGGTACCTGGACGAACAGCGCCGCCGCGACCGCCTCCCCCTGGACCGCGCCGTGGACCGCGGCGACCTGCCCGCCGGCCTGGACGTCGCAGCCGAGACGGACCAAATCGTGGGCCCCGTCTACTACCGCTTCCTGGTGACCGGCGAACCGATCGACCGCGCCTTCACCGACCGGCTCGTGGACGCCTTCCTTCACCGCGCGCACTGACTCTGCGCGCACTGACACCGCGCGCACTGACACCGCGCGCACTGAGCGGACCGCGCGGACAGCACGGGCTGAGGCCGCAGAACACAGCCTCCGCTAGACGGTTCCCGACCCCCGACCCCCTTGCGGACAGGGGTCACGGGGCGGCCAGTTGGCTTCCCTCAGCGCCGCGATCGCGTGCAGGGTCTCATCGGTGCAGGCGGCCAACAGGCCCCGGGGAGCGCGGACGCTCCACAGATTTCCCGAGCGGGGTTCGGCTCTACCCAGAGGGAGCGGACGCGTGATGTCGGTGACGTCCTGGATGACCACCGCACCGTCGGACCGTGCGGCACTGTAGCTGCGGCCCATGCACTTGAGAACCGTGGGCCGCGAGGTGATCTCATCGAGCCCCAGGCTGCGCATCCCTGACTCGGCTTTCGCTCCAGGAACCAGACCCAGCATCACGCCGCCTCCATTACCTTGTGTGATCGACTGGTACCTCATAGTAGTCGCCACGAATTGGCCGGACGCATCCCCCGCGTGCTCGCCCGTCCACGACGCCTGCGCGTGAGTCCACGCCCAGGCCCGTGGTGACCGACCCTCAGGTGGAGAGCCGATCCGACGCGTTGCCCCTGGCGAGTGCTTCGTTCGCCGCGCCCACGGCCGCCTCCCGGTCGGCAGGAACCAGGCCGGTGCGAGTACGGCGATCCAGGAGGTCGGACGCGTCCAGTGCTCCTTCGTGGAGCACCGCCCAGACCAACTCGGCTGCTGTGACGGTGTGGCCGGGGGCGACGGGGGTGCGGAGTTCGGGTTCAGCGGCGCCCAGGGCGTGGACCGCCGGTGCCTCGATTCCGTAGCGCTCGATCAGGCGGGCGGGGGCGTCGAGCGTCGTCAGGGTTCGCGGCGGCGCCGCTCCGACCAGCGGAATGGATGCGGTGCGGCACGGTCCGGCGGCGAGGCGGCGGGTGGTGACGGCGGCGTCCACCGCGTCCTGGGCCATCCGCCGGTACGTGGTGAGCTTGCCGCCGACGATCGTCGTGACGCCCTGGGGCGAGGTCAGCACCGCGTGTCGGCGGGAGATGTCGGCGGTGCGATCCGGTCCGTGGGAGCCCGGCTCCGAGGTGGTGATGTCGAGCAGCGGACGCAGGCCGGCGAACGCGCCCACGACATGCGTACGGTCGAGGGACACCTCGAGAGCTGATCCCAGGACGTCGAGCAGGAAGCCGATGTCCGTCTCGGGCACGTCCGGGACATCCGGGACCGGTCCCTCGATGGGCTCGTCGGTCAGTCCGACGTAGACGCGTCCGTCGCCCTGCGGCAGCACGAGGGCGAAGCGGTTGCTCTCGCCGGGAATCGGGATGTGCATCCCGGCGGTCATCATGCCGAGGTCCTGGGATCGCAGCACGAGATGGGTTCCGCGGGACGGGCGCAGTCGTACCTCCTCGACGAGACCGCCTGCCCATACTCCTGCCGCGTTGATCACGGCGCGGGCCCGTATCTGCGTTTCCTCACCGGTCAGTTCGTCCCGCACCCTGGCTCCGGCGCCGGTGAGCTCCAGCGCACGGACACGGGTCAGGATCCTTGCGCCGCGGGTCGCGGCGGTGCGGGCGAGAGCGGTCACCAACCGGGCGTCGTCACTCAGTTGGCCGTCCCAGGACAGAAGTCCGCCCCGCAGCCCGGACTGGCGCAGAGCGGGGGCGAGATGCCGGGTCTCCACCGCGGACAGATGGCGGGGGGCGGGCAGGGCGCGGCGGGAGGTGCCGGCCGACGCGCGGAGCAGGTCACCCGCTCTGAATCCGGCCCAGGTCAGTGCGGCCTGCTGCCGTGTGACCAACGGTGTCAGCGGCAGAACGAAGGGCTGGGCGTGGACGAGGTGCGGGGCGGTGCGCTCCATCAGCACCCCCCGCTCGACCGCGCTTTCGTAGGCCACGTCCAGCTGGCCGGAGGCGAGGTAACGCAGGCCGCCGTGGATCAGCTTCGAGCTCCACCGGGATGTCCCGAAAGCGAGGTCGTGGGCGTCGATCGCGGCCACCGACAGGCCGCGGGACGCTGCGTCGAGGGCGACGCCGGCGCCGGTCGCACCGAGCCCGACGACCAGGACGTCGACTTTCATGCCGTCGGCGACCTCGGCCAGTTCCCGGGACCGGCGCCCGGCGTTCAGGGAGGAGGAGGCTCGGGCCGGACGGGGCAGCGGGTGGGAGCTCATGGCGTGAGGGTCCTCTCCAGGATCGTCCGCAGTTCATCGTCGAAAGCTGCCGCGGTCAGGTCGGGGTCGGTCTCGTCGGACATCGTGCGCAACGAAAGTGTGAAGGCCTGGGCGATGAGCAGCAGGGAACGGGCCTGCCGGACCGGGTGGTCCGCACGGACGGATCCGTCGGCGTGCCCTTCCCGCAGGGCCGCGACGAGGAGCTCCAGCAGTGCGTCCTGACTGGCCCCCCGGCGGTCGAGCACATACGGGAGCAGCAGTTCGGGATCGACGTCGATGATCTTGTGGAAGAGCGGATGGGCGCGGAACGCCCGTACGCCGGCCGTCAGGCCGTCGACCAGCCGCACGAGGGTGGGAGCCGAGGGGTCGTGCCCGGGCAGGGCGTCCGTTGCGACGGCGACCCACTCGCGGGTCATCAGGTCGCCCACGAGTGTCCGTACGTCCGGCCACTTGCGGTACAGCGTCATACGCGAGACCCCGGCACGCCGGGCCACGTCGGTCAGGGTGGTCCGGCGAACGCCGACGGCCAGAACGCAGTCGCGTGCCGCGTCGAGTACAGCGCTGCTGTCCGAGTGCTTGTGACGAATGGGCGTCATCTGTCACAGTGTAATGCCAGCGGGGGCCGAGGAACACAGCGCCCGCGGATCCGATCGGTAAGGAAGCACTGATGGTGGACATGTTGTGGAGTGGCTGGGGCGACCCGGCCAAGGCGGCACCGCTGCCCGACTCAGCGCTCGGCCTGCTGCGAGACCTGCTCGGCGTCAAGCCTCGAAGCACCGAGGCAACCGTGCTCGGCGACATCGTCGTGCCGGAGTCCGGCCTCGGTGCCGAGGCCCGCCGGGCTCTCGCCGACTGCCTCGGCGACCCGGCCCAGCTGCGGACCGACGCGGAGACCCGGATCCGGCACACCCGTGGCAAGTCCACCCCCGACCTCCTGCGGATCCGCGCCGGCGAGGTCGACGACCTACCGGATGCCGTGCTGCTGCCGGGATCCCACCAGGACGTCCTCGACGTTCTGCGGGTCTGCGCCGAGCACGGCGTGGCGGTGGTCCCCTTCGGCGGCGGCACATCGGTGGTCGGTGGACTTGCTCCCACCGGACCGGGCCCCTTCGTCGCGCTGGACCTGCGCCGCCTGGACGGCCTGGTCTCCGTCGACGAGGTCTCCCGCACCGCGACCCTGCAGTCCGGGCTCCGCGCACCGCAGGCGGAGGCACTGCTCGCCGCACACGGCTTCACCCTGGGGCATTTCCCGCAGTCCTACGAGTGGGCGACCATCGGTGGATTCGCCGCGGCCCGCTCCAGCGGGCAGGCGTCGGCCGGCTACGGCCGGTTCGACGAGATGGTGCTGGGCCTGACGGTGGCCACGCCTGAAGGCACCCTGGAAGTGGGCCGTGCGCCCCGGTCCGCCGCCGGCCCGGACCTCCGCCAGCTGATCCTGGGTTCCGAGGGCGCGTTCGGCGTCATCACCTCGGTGACCGTACGCATCCGACCGGTCCCCGTGGTCAAGGTGTACGAGGGCTGGAGATTCGCCACCTTCGAGGCCGGCGCAACCGCACTGCGCCGACTCGCCCAGGACGGCCCGCTGCCCACCGTGCTGCGCCTCTCGGACGAGACGGAGACGCTGGTCGGACTGGCTCAGCCGGACAGCATCGGCGGACAGCCGGCCGCCCCCCAGCCCGCCGGCGTCATGGCCGTCGCCGGGTACGAGGGCACCGCCGAGGACACGGAGAACAGGCGCGCCCAGGCAGCCGCCGTCCTGCGCTCCTGCGGAGGCGAACTCGTGGACGCGGCCGGCGAGAAGTGGGCCCATGGCCGCTACTCCGCGCCCTACCTCCGCGACTCGCTGCTCGACGCGGGTGCGTTCGCCGAGACCCTGGAGACCGCGGCCTTCTGGTCCCGCATCCCGGCCCTCTACGAAGCCGTGCGCAAGGCGCTCAACGACACCCTGACCGCGGCGGGAACCCCGCCGCTCGTCATGTGCCACATCTCCCACGTCTACGAGACCGGCGCGTCCCTCTACTTCACCGTGGTCTCGGCCCAGGGCGAGGATCCGGTCGCCCACTGGGCACCGGCCAAGCGCGCCGCCAACGACGCCATCCTCACGGCCGGCGGCACCATCACTCACCACCACGGCGTGGGGACCGATCATCGCGACTGGTACACCCAGGAGATCGGCCCGCTCGGGGTGCACGTCCTGCAGGCCGTCAAGGCGGCCCTCGACCCCGCGGGCATCCTCAACCCCGGCATCCTGCTTCCCATCCGCTGACTGGTCACTCATGCCTTTCGGAGGCACTCTCATGCGACAGTTCACAGCGGTCGTCAACCCCACCGCCGGGGGCGCCACCGGAACAGCAGCCCTGCTCCCGCTGGCCCGCCTGCTCCGGCAAGCGGGAGCGCAGCTCGACACGCAGTACAGCCACAGCTTGGAACACGCGCGGGAAATCGCGCTGAAGGCAGCCGAGCAGGGGCACATCGTCCTCGCCGTCGGCGGCGACGGAATAGTGGGCTGCGTCGGCGGCGCCCTCAGCGGCACCGACGCCGTCCTCGGAATCGTCCCCGCCGGCCGCGGAAACGACTTCGCACGAGCCCTCGGTCTTCCCAACGAGCCCCCGGCGCTGGCCAAACTGCTCCTGAAGGGCACACCGCGCCGCATCGACACGATCGCGGTCGAGTCGGCGGCCCACACCAGAACCGTCGTCCTGGGCAGCGTCTACGCGGGCGTCGACGCGCTGGCCAACCGTCACGCCAACACCTCACGCCTCCTGCGGGGTTCCGCCTCCTACTACGCGGGCGGCCTGCGCGCGGTGGCCACCTGGTGGGCTGCCGACTTCAGCATCACCGTGGACGGCGTCTCCCGCGAGCGACGCGGCTACACGGTCGTGGCGGCCAACTCCGCCTACTACGGCTTCGGCCGCCTCATCGCCCCGGACGCGCGCCTCGACGACGGGCTGCTGGACGTCGTCATCATCCGCGAAGCGCCCAAGCGCCTCTTCTTCACCATCATGAACGAACTCAAGACCGGCGCGCACATCAACCGCCCCGAGATCGAGGTCCTCCGTGGCAAGGAAGTCCGCATCGTGGCGGACCGCGAAATCCCCTTCGGCGCGGACGGCGAGGTCGACAACATCCTCCCCATGACGGCAAGGGTTCAGCCCGGGGCGCTTCGCGTCCTGTGCTGATGCGTCGCTGACGCACCGTGCGGGGCGCTCGCACCGATGCGTTCGGCCGGGGCCGGTACGGCCCCGGCCGAACGCATCGGTGCGAGCTCCTGCGATCCAGGGCGGTCGGCGGAGCAGGAGGCACTCACCTGCGCTGAGCCAAACCCGGGTACGTGACGACGAGACCGTCGGCGTCCAGAGTGAGATCCGCCCGGTACGTGCCCGAGGCGTAGCGCACGCGGTTCGCGCCGAGGTGGGTGTAGGTCTGTCGGTTGGGCTGGACCGTGAGGTCCGGGACACGGATCCAGGCCATCAGGAAGTCCTGCTCGCCCGGGACGCGGTGCAGGGCATGGCGCAGCACCGGCATGGTGTTGGTCAGCGGGGACAGGCCGAGGTCGCAGTCGAGCGCGCTGCCCAGGTCGGGCGCCGGTTCACCGTTCACCGTCCATCGTCCGTCCTGGGTGCCACGCAGGTCCAACTCGACGGTCCTGCTCGCCATTTCGGAGGTGGCCCGCAGTCGGCGGGTCACGAAGTCTTCCGTGGTGTCGAGTTCGTACGTGATCCAGTAGGGCTCGGGCACTGTGCCGACCACGCGGCCACGTGCCCGCAGTGAGGTGTCGTCGACCTCGATCCACGCTGTCTCGTAACCGTCGCTCTCGCTGACCGCCCAGGTCAGGACATGAGATGTGGTCATCGTTCCATGCTAGCGAGAGGCGGTGACGGCCTGCCGGTCGTCAGGGTGTCGAGGCGGGCCGCTGCCGCGTCCAGGACGAGGTCCAGGGTTTTGGTGTAGGCGCTGCGGCCCATTTCGGCCTGCAGCAGGCGCGTGGTGGCGGCGATGTGGGGGTGGGTGGTGCTCGGCAGGGAGGCGTAGGTCCGCTCCCAGACCTGCCGCTCGGCCTCCCGGGCCTGCGGCGGGAGCGCGGCGCTGGCGGCGTCCAGGGCCGCGTAGGCCAGGCCTGTGTCGACGAAGGTGTGGTACATCCGGACCGCCTCGGGGTCCGGGAAACCGCCGCGGCGCAGTACGCCCAGGATCGACTCGATGGCGAAGGCCTCGTGCGGCCGTCCGGTGACCCGGTAGGCCGCCAGCATCGCGGCCTGCGGGTGCTCGAGATAGGCGGAGTGGATCCGCAGGCCCAGTTCGCGCAGGTCGGCGCGCCAGTCGCCGACCGGGGCCCAGCCGGCGAAGGCCTGGCCGATCAGCTCGTCGGCGACGGCGAGCAGCAGGTCGTCGGTGTTGCGGAAGTACCGGTAGAGCGCGCTGGGGTCCGCGCCCAGTGCCGCGCCCAGCCGCCGTACGGTCAGCGCGGCCGATCCGTGCTGGCGGATCAGCCGCAGCGCGGTCTCGACGATCAGTGCTTCGGACAGCACCGTGCCCTGCTTCGTGGGGCGGCGGCGCGGCCGCGCGGTCCCGGGGATCTGCCGGTCGGTCATGGCCGGAGCTTATGTCAACACCATTGACGTGTTAAGAGCCCGCAGGATTGCATGTCGCTCCAACCCAGTCCCGAGCGAAGCGGTGGCCCGATGGCAACAGACATGAGACGGTCGCTCGGCGTACTGGACGGCGTGGTCATCGCCGCGTCCACCACCGCCGCGACCACCAGCATCGGCCTCGGGATGGGGCTGCTCACCGGGATCGTCGGCTTGCATCTGCCGATCATCATGCTGCTCGCCTTCCTGCCGATCCTGGGGATCGCCGCGGCCTACTCCCGGCTCAACCGGGTCGAGCCCAACTGCGGCAACAGCTACGTCTGGGTCGGCCGCTCGGTCAGCCCCTGGCTGGGGTTCCTCTCCGGCTGGGTGAACGTCGTCGGAACCGTCGTCTTCCTCGCCTACACCACGACCGTGACCGGATCGGCCCTGATCCAGCTCGCCGGCCAGGCGGGACTGCACCGCCTGGCCGGACTGACCCTGAATCCCGACAGCACGCTGCAATCGACGCTGCTCGGGATGACGGTGCTGGTGGCCGCCACGCTCGCCGCCGTCACCGGGGCCGACGTCGCCGCGCGCTTGCAGCGCCATCTCCTGGGCTTCGAGTACTTGGTGCTGCTGGGCTTCTGCGGGTACGGCCTCTTCGCCGGCACCCAGCCGTTCAGCCTCGACTGGTTCAACCCCTTCACGATCCCCTCGCTCGCCGCGCTGGCCCAGGGCATGGTGGTGGCGGTGTTCTGCTACTGGGGCTTCGACGCCGCCTTCAGCGTCAGCGAGGAGGTGCGCGACCCGCGTGACGCCTCCCGCAGCGGCCTGATCACGGTGTTCACCATGCTCGGTCTGTTCCTTCTCGGCGCGGTGGCCTTCCAGCGGGTCCTCTCCTCCGGCCAGCTCGTCGACAACGGTGCGCAGGGGCTGACCTACTTCGGCAACCAGCTGGCCCACCAGCCGCTCGCGGCACTGCCCCTGGTCGCGCTGACCTTCTCCGCCGTGGCCTCGCTGCAGGCCGGAGTGATCCCCACGGTGCGCGGGCTGTTCGCCATGGGCCGCGACCGCACCGTCGGCCCGGTCTGGACCCGCATCCACCCGAAGTACGGGACGCCCGCGGCGGGAACGCTGCTCCTCGGTGCGATCGCCGCCGTGGTCGCGGCGCTCTCCCTGGTCATCCCGAAGGTCAGCGAGCTGATCAGCGCCTCGGTCAGTGCCATCGGCATCGTCGTCGCGCTCTCCTACGGTCTGACCGCCGTCGCCGCCGCCGTGCGCTTCCGCGGGCTGCTGCGCAACACCCTCTGGGAGGGCGTGCGGGCGGTCGTGCTGCCGGTGCTCAGCGCACTGGTCCTGTTCGCCCTCGCCGGGTACATGTGCTGGGGGTACGCCACCTCAGCCGACCACTTCGCACTGCGGGCGGACAACGGCTGGTTCCTGCTGCAGATGCCGGTGCTGATGATCCTCTCCGGGCTGCTGGTCGCCGGCTGGGCCAAGTGGGGCCGCAAGTCGCCCTACTTCGCCGCCGGCCAGGCCACCGATGCCGGCGCGGCGGACCTGCTCTCCGCCGAGCCCACCACGGTCCCAACCTCCGCGACCATCTGAACCACCCACCCGACGACCTGACGCCCTCCGCCCCACCGAAACGACATATGGAGCAGTCCATGACCCACGCCGCAGACCTCGTCTTCACCGGCGGCCCCGCCCTCACCACGGATCCGGCCCGCAGCCGCGCCACGACCGTGGCCGTCCGCGGCGGGCGCATCGTCGCCGTCGGGCACGACGAAGTGCGCGAACTGGTCGGTCCGAAGACCGAGGTGGTGGACCTCGCCGGGCGGCTGCTGATCCCCGGTTTCCAGGACGCCCACGTCCACGCGGTCTACGCGGGCGTCGAGCTGGGCGAGTGCGATCTGACGGGCACCACCAGCCTTGCCGAGTACCAGCGCCGGATCGCGGCCTACGCCGAGGCGTACCCGGAGCGAGAATGGATCACCGGCAGCGGCTGGTCCCTGGAGAGTTTCGAGGGCGGGGTGCCGACCCGCCACCTCATCGACGCCGTCGTCGCCGACCGGCCGGTGTTCCTCTTCAACCGCGACCATCACGGTGCGTGGGCCAACACCCGCGCCCTGGAGCTCGCCGGGCTCACCGCCGACAGCGCCGACCCCTCCGACGGCCGGATCGAGCGCGAGGCCGACGGCGCCCCCGGCGGCATGCTGCAGGAGGGGGCGACCGGGCTCGTCGCGCGCCTGGTCCCGAAGACCACCGCGGCCGACCGCCTCGCCGGACTGCTCCGCGCCCAGCAGGTGCTGCACGGCCTCGGCATCACCAGTTGGCAGGACGCCATCCTCGGCGTCTTCAACGGCCAGCCCGACCCCTCCGACGCCTACTTCACCGCCGCCACCGACGGCCGTCTCACCGCCCGCGTCAACGGCGCCCTGTGGTGGGACCGTTCACGTGGCGCGGAGCAGATCGCCGAGCTGGTCGAGCGTCGCGAGCAGCTGCGTGCCGGGCGCTTCAGGGCCGATTCGGTGAAGATCATGCTGGACGGCATCACCGAGAACTTCACGGCCGCGATGACGGCGCCCTATCTGGACTCCTGCGGCTGCGCCACCGCCAACAGCGGCCTCAGCTTCGTCGACCCGGCGGCGCTGCGCGACCATGTCGTGGAGCTGGACGCCCTGGGCTTCCAGGTCCACTTCCACGCGTTGGGCGACCGCGCCGTGCGCGAGGCGCTGGACGCCGTCGAGGCGGCCCTCGCCGCCAACGGCCGCCGCGACAACCGGCACCACCTCGCCCATCTGCAGGTGGTCCACCCCGACGACGTCCCGCGCTTCGCCCGCCTCGGCGCGGTCGCCAACCTGCAGCCGCTCTGGGCCACCCACGAACCGCAGATGGACGAGCTCACCATCCCGTTCCTGGGAGGTGAACTGGCCTCCTGGCAGTACCCGTTCGGCGACCTGCTGCGGGCCGGTGCCACGCTGGCGGCCGGCAGCGACTGGCCGGTGAGCAGCCCCGACCCGATGCAGGGCATCCATGTCGCGGTCAACCGCGTCGGCCACGGCGAGGACCGCCCGGCCTTCCTGCCCGGGCAGCGTCTCGACCTGGGCACCGCGCTGACGGCGTACACAGCGGGTTCCGCCTACGTGAACCACCTGGACGACACGGGCACGATCCGCGTCGGCGCGCTGGCCGACCTGGTGGTCCTGGACCGTGATCCCTTCGACGGCCCGCCGGAGGCCATCGGTGACACCACCGTGGCACTGACCTATGTCGGCGGCGAGCGCGTCCACGCGGCGCCGAACGCCCGCTGACGGACCGACGGCCGGGTGACCGGCCGTCTTTCGGGGAGCACTTGCGGTGCTGCGCTCAGCCCTTGCTCGATCCCAGGGACAGGCCCGCGATGAACTGCTTCTGCAGCAGGACGTAGACCACCAGGGTGGGCACGGCCGCGATCAGTGCCGCGGCCGCGATCAGGTTCTGATCGCTGACGAACTGGCCCTGCAGGTTGGCCAGTGCGGAGGTGACCGGTCGTTTGTCACCCGACGACATCAGGGTGATCGCCCAGAAGAAGTCGTTGTAGATCCAGGTGGTCAGCAAGGTGGCGAGGGCTGCCAGCGCGGGGCGGCACAGCGGCACGGTGAGCTTCCAGAACCGGGTCCACAGGCCGGCGCCGTCGACCAGCGCCGCCTCGTACATCTCCTCCGGGATCGACTTCATGTAGTTGCTCAGCACGAAGACGCAGAAGCCCTGCTGGAACGCCACGTTGATGAGGATCAGGCCGAAGGCCGAGTTGTACAGCAGACCGCTCTCGCTGAGGAATTCCGGCAGCGGGACCTTCAGGAAGAGCCGGTACAGGGGGGTGATGATGACCTGCTGCGGGAGCAGGTTTCCCGCGGTGAACAGGATGAGCAGGGCGACGTTCAGCTTCACGTTGACCCGGGTCAGTATGAAGGCGACCCCGGTGGAGAGCGCGAGGGCGACCACCACCGCCGGAACCGTGATCAGCACCGAGTTCAGGAAGTAGTGCAGCATGTCCGACTGCGTCCACGCCTGCGAGAAGTTCTTCAGCGTGAGGTGGTGCGGCAGTGAGACATAGCCGTACTTCTGCGTCTCGGCGTACGGCCGCAGCGCGATGTACAGGGCGAACAGTATCGGGAGCAGCCACAGCACCGAGGCGCTGACGAGGAACAGCTGAGCGCTGACCTGCCCCCAGGGGCGGGACTTCGGCCGTTCGCCGGAGCTCTGCTGCGCTGTGACGCGGGGCAGGGTGTCGGTGGTCATGGGGTGTCCTCACGGCGGAACGTCTGGAACAGGAAGATGCTGATCGGGACCAGTGAGATCACCAGGAGCACCACGCCCAGCGCCGATCCGAAGCCCACCCGCTGGGTCTCGCCGACGATGTTGGAGGTGACCAGCACCGAGAGCAGTTCCAGGCCGTTGATTCCCTTGTTGGTGATGTAGACGAGGTCGAACGCGCGCAGCGACTCGATGACGGTGACGACCATGATGACGATGTTGATCGGCTTCATCACCGGGAAGACCACGCGCCAGAACGTCTGCCAGGCGTTGGCCCCGTCGACCTTGGCGGCCTCCCGCAGCGTCGGGTCCACCGCCTTGAGTCCGGCGAGGTACAGGACCATCACATAGCCGGACTGACGCCACGTCGCCTCGACCAGGACGGCCCAGAGGTTGAGGTGTGGATCGCCGAGCCAGTCGATGGCGTTGCTGTCGCCGTTGCGTCCGATGACCGTGTTGATCAGCCCGAAGTTCTGGGAGTACATGAACTCCCAGATGATGCCGATCAGCGCGAGGGAGAGCATCACGGGGAGGAAGAGGATGCTCTGGTACATCCGGCTGCCCTTGATGCCGTAGTCGATGACGACGGCGAACAGCATGCCCAGCGGGGTCGCGAAGAGGATGAAGACGGCCAGCCAGATGAGGTTGTGCTGGACGGCGGGCCAGAACTCGGGGTAGATCGTGGCGGCCTGGTGGTAGTTCTGCACCCCGTACAGGCAGCCGTTGTTCATGATCGAGGGCACGTTGGGCAGGCACGACTTGGTGCCGAGGCTGCCGACGCCGTTCCACTTGGTGAACGACAGCAGGACGGTGCCCAGTGCCGGGAACCAGATGAAGACCAGTTCTATCAGCAGCGGGATGCCGAGGAGCAGTGCGACGACGAGCTTGTCGCGTCCGGAGAGTTTGCGCACGCCGCCCCGGCGGCGCTGCTTCGCCGCCGGGGGTCGCGCTTGGGTGGTCGTCATGAGGTGTAGATGGCCTTTGCCTGGCTCTCCGCGCTCTTCTGCAACGAGGCGATGTTGCCGGAACTCGGGTCGGCGATGAACTTCTGGATGATGGAGATCATCGCGTTGGACATGGCGGGGTCCGCGTCGCGGTCCATGTACTGGGCGACGGCCTTGCACTTGGCGATCTCGGCGACCGACTTCGTCTGGATCGCGTTGTAGGACGGCACCTTCAGTCCGGTGGCCAGGCCGACGTCCCACTGGTCGGTCTTGAGGAACTCGGCTTCGGCCGCGCCGGTGCCGATGTACTCCAGGATCTTCTTGGCGGCGACGGTGTTCTTGGCCTTCTTGCTGAGCATGAAGCCGTCGGTGGGCGCGTCCATGTAGTCCGTGCCGTAGGCCGGGTTGATCTCGGGGAAGACGAAGAAGTCCAGGTCGTCGAGGTTCGCCTTGTCGGTGACGTACTGCGCGGCGACCTGGTTGGTGCCCTGGAACATCATGCCGGCCTGCTTGGTCTCCAGGGCCTTGGCGGCGTCCTGCCAGATCCGGCCGTTGGCGCCGCTCTGTACGTACGGCATGAGCTGGGCCCAGTGATCGAACACCTGGGTCACCCCCGGGTCGGTCCAGGGGATCTCGTGCTTCATCAGCTTCATGTGGTAGTCGTAGCCGTTGATCCTCATGTTGAGGATGTCGAAGGTGCCCAGCGCGGGCCAGCCGTCCTTGTCGGCGAAGGCGATCGGGATCATGCCGTCGGTCTTCATCTTCTTGGCCAGGGCGAGGTACTGGTCCCAGTTGGTGGGGACGGTGTAGCCCTTCGCGCTGAACACGCTCTTGTTGTAGAAGACCACCCAGGGGTAGTTGTACATCGGCACCAGGTACTGGTGGCCGTCCAGACCGGTCGACAGCTTCTTGGCGGCGGGGCCGAAGTTGCCGCCGATCTTCTCCCAGACGTCGTCGATCGGCAGCGCGAGGCCCTGGGCCGCGAAGTACTGCATGCGGTAGCCGGCGAACCAGGTGAACAGGTCGTCCGGCGTGCCCTGCAGATAGCTGGTGATGTTGGTCTGGAAGGTGTTGTGGTCGACCGTGTTGATCTTGATCGGTGAACCGGACGCCTTGGTGGCCGCGCCCGCCAGCGCCGCGAACGCGGTCTTCGCTGCGGGGTCCGAGTAGTTGGAGCCGAAGGTCACCTGACCCCCGGCCGAACCGCTGTCGCTCGGTGTGGACGAGGAGCTGTCACAGGCCGAGAGCAGTCCGCCCGCGACGGAGAGACCTGCGATGCCGGCCATTCCCCTGAGCAGGGTGCGGCGACTCGGCGATGACCCCGGATTGTTGCTGCCCGGCGAGCCGACATCCGACATGGTGCCTCCATGGGTGGTCTGTGGTCTGCGGTCTGCTGTGGTCTGCGGTCACGATGCGGTGCATGGGATGCGGTGCGGCGAAGAGACGGAAGGGGGGTCCCGCTGGGGACCTCCTAGCACCTGATGGTTTCGAACAAAATTCAACAGGATTAACCGGGACCTCGCTCGCAGGGGTAGTTCTACGCCCCCTTACCCAGGGGCGTCAACGCTCCGACCCGGTGGTGTTGTGGGACCGTGATGTAGCGGTACGAGCCGCTCCGGACTGCGGAAATCGACATCCGGCCTTCCCCGGAGCACTCACGGGGGACGGGAAAGGGGGTCAGGACACGCCCTGACCGGTCAAACAAGTTCACATACGTTGCTTCAAGATGCACCATGGATCGCGGTCGCCACCCCTGGGCATCCGGGCCGGCCAGGGCGCACGGCCGATGTGTCGAGGCCGGACCCGTCTTCCGCCGACGTTCCGGCAGGGCGATCCGGCCTTCCTCAGGAGCGGGCCATCGTTGCGTTCGTCCGTTACCCAAGGGCGTCACGCCGAGCACGACCCCGGCACGGAGCCGGCCGCCGAACGCGGCACCCCGGAGGGCACGCCGACGGCACCTCGGCCCCGGTCCGCGCCGCCGCCACCCGTGGAGAGCCCGCACCGGGCCGGGACCCCCGGCTTCCGCCCTCGGCGCCGCCCGTTGAGTTCCGCAGCATTTTGTTGGAACATGAGCAAAGCGCACCCGAGATCGGTGGTACCGATCGGGTGCGCTTCCCTGGCTCAGTGCGATGCCGGCCGATGGCTAACTCGGTGCGGGGTCAGGCGATGGTCCAGTGCTGCCGCGGCAGATCGGTGTCCGTCTGCTGGGTGACCGTGCCACCGTCGGAGGTCGACGAGGTCGTCAGCAGGAGTCCGCTGTGGACGTTGGTGATCGAGTAGGCGCCGGAGGCCAGCTTCGTCACCCGCCATTTCTGGTTGGCACCGCCGGTGCAGGTCCACTGGACCACTGCCGTGCCCGGTGCCGTGGCGCCTCCGTCGTCGTCGGCGCACAGGTTGGAGTGGGCGTTGACGAGGGTGTAGGAGCCGTCGGACTGCTGGGTGAAGACCCAGTTCTGGTTCTTTCCGCCGTTCAGCGACCAGGTGTCGAGCTGGACGCCGGGCTCCGTGTGCCAGTCGGGATCATCGAGAGCCTTGCCGGACACGGAGATGGTGTGCGTGCCGTTCAGGTTGCTCGCGGCCGTGGTGGCGGTCAGGGTCAGGACCTGCTCGGCGGCGGTACGGGAGCCGCCGACCGGGTTGCCCGTGCCGTTGGTCCAGGTGCGGGCCGGGGTGGTCTCGGCGAGCCGGCCGGTGTCGGACGACATGCCGAGGACGAGACCGCTGTACCGGTTGACGATGCGGTATGTGCCGGTCTGCGCGCCCGCGGAGTTCACGTTCTTGATGAGGAACCACTGCTGGCCGACGGTGGGACCGCCGGACCCCACCGTGGTGGCGGTCGGCTTGGTGGCCCAGGCACGGTTGGCCGTCGCAGCGGAGTTCACCCCGAGCAGTTGGCCGGTGGCGGCGTTGGTGATGCGGTAGGAGCCGTCGCCGTTGCCGGTGAAGCTCCACGATTCGAGACTTGACCCGGTCGCGGCCGTGACCGAGGTGGTGGCCGAGCTGCCGGTGGCCTGGGCGAGGACGCGGCCGGACCCGCTGCCGATCGTGTAGGTCTTCGCCGGGTCGACCGGTGACGGTGCCGGGGCGGACGAGTCGATCGTGAGGTTGACGTACTCGCCGGAAGCGCCGCCGGAGCATCCGAAGGAGCAGTACGAGCGGAAGTTCTTGCCGACGATCGTCGAACTGGTCCTGTTCGCGCTGTCCAGGAACCACCGGTACCACGAGGCGGTGTGGTGGCTGCCGGTGTCGCCGATCAGCGTCCACTTCTGGGTGGAGAGGTCGTCGGTGGCGTAGATCTGCTGTGGGGCGTTGCCACTCTGGTCGACCGCCTGCGGTTCACCGATGTACAGGCCCAGATAGGCGTTGTAGGTGATGTCCATGACGAACAGCGGCGAGGTCGGCGGCATCTTGCCTGCCGCGACCTGCTGGTCCACGGTGCCGGTGTTGGCCGGATCGTACTCGGCCGACGCGGGGGTGTATCCGGTGCCGCCGGCGGAGGTCACCGGCACCTCGTTGCTCTCCAGGCCGCCCTGTCCGGGCTGCGACCAGGAGCCGTTGTACCACTTCTGCCAGGAGCCGGGCGCCATCTTGGACGAGATGGGAGCGCGGGCGGCATGGGCGTAGAACGCCTTCCAGCCGCCGTTCTTGTCCACGATGCGCGAGCCGTAGGTGATGTAGAAGTAGCCGGACGCCGTGTCGACGAAGAGCCGCTGGTCGCCGTCACCGTAGTCGTACGTCTGGTTCGGGAAGGCCGTGGTGTCGGCCCGTGCGGTGCTGTACGGCGAGGTGATCGCGTGGCCCAGGATGTTCCAGACCTTGCCCTGGTTCGTCGAGCGCGCGTAGTCGATCGCGTCGTAGTGCAGG
Source organism: Streptomyces sp. So13.3 (assembly GCF_005860785.2). Lineage (NCBI taxonomy): Bacteria > Bacillati > Actinomycetota > Actinomycetes > Kitasatosporales > Streptomycetaceae > Streptomyces > Streptomyces sp. So13.3. The sequence continues at coordinate 1,500,407 of NZ_CP048835.1, forward strand.
CCGTCGCCGAACGGCTGCGGGGTGAACTCGTTGTGCACCAGGCCGTACCAGTCACCGGTGTCCGGATCGACCCACACCCCGGTCAGGTCGCAGTAGTTCTTCTGCGCGTACCCCGAGCCCGAGGGCGCGGCGGTCGCCGTCACTCCGGTCGGGCTGTTGTTGCAGCGCCAGGTCGTGTCGTTGTTCTTGTCGCTGGAGTTGGCCGGGTTCACCGCGTTGCTGATAGCACTCGACCGCGAGGCGTCGTCGAAGTTCGTACCGGTGAAGAAGTCCCAGTAGCGGGGGTCCGTGGCACCGTACAGGGCGGCGGACTGCTGGAAGTAGAACGCGCCGTCCTTGTCGATGTAGGGGACCGCGGAGGTGTCGGTCGGATGGGCGTAGGAGGCCTTCGAGCCGACGGAGACCGTGTACGTGGCGCCGGGCGGGAGCGCCGACGCCGTTCCCGGTGCGAGCAGGCCGGCGGTGAGCAGCGGGAGGGTCACGGCGAGCGCCGCGAGGACTCTTCGGGGACGGGACACAGATAGTCCTTTCCGTCCGGGTGTGCTGGTCCGGCGGTGGGGGCCGGATCAGGGCAAGCGGGGGGTCGCCCTGATCCCACCGCCTGCGCGAGCCGGAGTACATGTGTTTTTGTTCGCCTCCACTTGGGTTTTCCTCACCGGGTGGGCCCCGTTCATCACGGAATGCCCCAGCACGGGCCCCGGTCAGGTGACCGGGACGGGCGGGGCCGGTTCCACCCGGAGGTGCGCCGTCCCGGAGCGCACGGCCCAGCCGAACACGGCGAGCGCGACGGCACCGACCACGATCGTGTCGTACGGCGCGGGCAGCCGGCCCGAGCCGCCGAAGGTGCCCAGCCAGGACAGCAACGTCAGCGCGGCCAGCTGGCAGACCAGCCAGGCGCCGTCCCGCAGCTCCTCGCGCACCGGCCGCCCGGCGGCGTCGCGGCGCAGCAGCAGGAACAGCGGCACACCGGCGAGAACCAGCGGCAGCGCGAGGCGCAGATCGTGCCAGCCCGACCAGTAGACGAATTCGGTGGCCACCACGAAGCTGATCGGCGCGATCCAGCGCACCCCGGGTACCTGGCCGTCCTTGCGGGTCACCCCCTGCTCCCTGTCCCGCGCCCGGAACACGGCGACGGCGACCGCGGACGCCGCGTAGATGAGCAGATACATGTCGCCCATCACGCTGACGATGTCCTGCCAGCCGCCGAACGGCAGCATGAACAGGACGATCACGACGAGGTTGAGCAGCAGCGCCCGGTGGGCCATGCCGGAGCGGGCGTCGATCCGCATGAAGAAGCGCGGCAGCAGGCCGTTCTTGGCCAGGGCGTAGGTGTGCCGGGCGTCGATCGCGACCCCGACGTAGGCCGAGCCGCCGGGCGAGACCACCGCGTCGGCGTAGAGCAGGGTGGCCAGCCAGTGCAGGTTGAGCACCAGGGCGAGCTGCCCGAACGGTGACTCGAAGTTCACGCCCTGCCATCCGTGGCCGAGCAGCGAGTCCGGCACCGTGAAGAGGAAGGCGAGCTGCAGTCCCAGGTAGACCAGCACGGCCAGCCCGATGCCGGTGAGTACCGCGCCCGGCACATTGCGCCGGGGGTTGCGGGCCTCGCCGGAGAAGTCGAGCGGCGCCTGGAAGCCGTTGACGGAGTACACGATGCCGCCGCTGGCGAGCGCGGTCAGACAGGCCGCGTAGCCGTACGGTGCGAAGCCGCCGTGGTCGGTGAGCCGCCCGGAGTGCGTGCCGGAGAGGAACAGCGCCACCACGGTGACGACGGGCACGACGACCTTGAACAGCGACACCAGGTTGTTCAGCCGCGCGAAGGTGCGTACCGCGAACCAGTTGAGCGCGGTCAGCAGGATGCTCAGTCCCGAGGCCACGGCCAGGCCGGACGCGGTCAGCCGGCCGTTGTCGTAGAGGCCGGGGAGGTAGTGCGCGGCGTACTGCATGATCGCGCTGATCTCCGCCGCCGTGCCGCCGACCGACAGCAGGACCGACCAGCCGATCACGGTGCCCACCAGCCGGCCGCTCGCGTAGAGCGGCCAGCGCACGGTTCCGCCGCCCTCGGGGCGGGTGGCGCCGAGCTCCACCATCACCAGCGCCACCAGGCCGCACAGCACGCCCGCCGCGACCCAGGACAGCAACGAGGCGGGCCCTGCGGTCTGCGCGGCGAACATGGCCGCGAACAGCCAGCCGGAGCCGAGGATGTTGGAGAACCCGATCGCCGCCAGGCTCCAGAACCCGAGCTCCTTGCGGAGCCGGCGTTCCTCGCTCAGTACCGTGGGGGCGTCCGGAGCACGCTGCGGCTCGCTCTGCGGCACGTGCACCGCACCTCCTCATGGGACGGGGAACGCTGGGTTCCCCAGCGTGTCACGCCGGGCGCCGCGGACCGCAGAGGAGCGCTCCCCGGCGGGCGCGTGGCTCGTTCAGCGCATCTGACGGCGCACCAGCTCATGGAACATGCCGCCGGTGTCGGCGAGGAGTTCCGCGGGTGGACCCTGCTGGAGGACCCGGCCCTCCGACATGACGATCACGCGGTCGGCGTCCATGACGGTGGACAGCCGGTGGGCGATGACGACGCGTGTCGAGCGCAGTTTGCGGGTGCTCTCGGTCACGACGCGCTGGGTCTCGTTGTCGAGGGCGCTGGTGGCTTCGTCGAAGAACAGGATGCGCGGGTGGCGGATCAGGGCCTGGGCGATCATCAGGCGCTGCCGCTGGCCGCCGGAGACGGTGCCGCCGCCGTCGGAGAGGACGGTGTGCATGCCCATCGGCATGGCCTTGATGTCCTCGGTCAGGCCCGCCATCGCGGCCGCCTCCCAGGCCTCTTCCAGGGAGAACGTCTCGGAACCGCAGATGCAGTCCAGGATCGAGCCGGTGAACGGCTGCGCGTTCTGCAGGACGACCCCGCACTGGCGGCGCACGGCCGCCGGGTCGAGGGCCGTCAGGTCCTGACCGTCGTAGAGCACGCTGCCGGAGACCGGCCGGTCGAATCCGATGAGCAGCCGGAGCAGCGTCGACTTGCCGCAGCCGCTGGACCCGACGATCGCGACGAACTCGCCCGGCAGGATCCGGAACGACACGTTGTCGAGCACCAGTGGCGCGTCGTCGGCGTACCGGAACGACAGCTGCTTGACCTCGATCTCGCCGGACAGGACGCCCGGCTGTATGGTGCCGCCGCCGACCTCGGGCACCTCGTCGAGCAGCGGTTTGATCTGCTCGAACAGCGGCAGGACGGAGACGGCGGAGATGAGTGCGCCGGTCAGCTGGGTCACCGACGTCAGCAGCATCGTCACTGCGGTGTTGAAGGTGAGGAAGCTGCTGGCCGACAGGGTCCCGCGGGCCGGACCTGCGAGCAGCATGAACATGATGAGGGTGCAGAGCGGCAGATAGACCGCGCTGACGACCGTGATCAGGTTCTTGATCCGGCCCACGCGCTGCTGCAGCTCGCGGCTGCGGGCGAACTCGCGGGCCCAGGACGCGTAGGCGAAGCTCTCCGCCGCGGCGACACGCAGTTTGGGCAGTCCGCGCAGCGTCTGGAACGCCTGGTTGTTGAGCTTGTTGCCGAGCACGATCAGCCGGCGCTGCCACCGCAGTTGCCACAGCCCCAGGCCGAGGAACACCGCGCCGATCACGGTGAGCATCGCCATCGCCAGCAGGGCCAGCATGGGGCTGTACCAGAGCAGCAGAGCGAGGTTCACGGCGCCGACGGTGCCCGCCTGCACGGCCACCGAGTTGATGCCGGACAGCACGCGGCGGATGGCACTGATGCCCATGGCGGCGCTGGCCAGCTCTCCGGTGGAGCGCCCGGCGAAGAACTTCGTCGGCAGGCGCAGCAGCCGGTCCCAGACGGCCGGCTGGAGTGTGGACTCGATGCGCCCTTCCATGCGCAGGATGGAGATGTTCTCCAGCAGCATGAAGGCGGCCGAGACGATGGTGGTGGCGACGATCGCCAGCGAGGTCTGGACGATGAGGCTGTTCTCGGCGTTCGGTACGTAGACGCCGAGCACCTGTCCCGTCGCGATGGGCACCAGCGCGCCCAGTCCGACCGCGACCAGACCGCCCAGGATCAGGTTGCGCAGGTCAGCCCGGGTGCCGCGCAGACTGAAGCGGAGCAGCCGCCAGGCGGCTATGGGCTGGTCGGGCAGCGGACGGTAGAACATGACGGCGCGGGGCTGGAACGCGGCCGCGGCCGCGCCCCCGCCCGTACTCCCGATGCGCGTCCGCTCGCCGGTGACCGGATCCACCGCCTCGTATCTGCCGCGCCGCCACAGCAGCGCGACCGGGGCGCCCGTACCGGCCCGGTGGCCCAGCAGGGGGCCGGAGTTCTCCCGCCACCAGCGGCCGTCGAGTCGGACCGTGCGGGTGCGGAAGCCCGAGCTCACCGCGATGCGCTCGACCGGGCTCGACCGTCCGTTCGCCGAGCCGCCCTCCACGGGCGCCGAGACGGTGATCCCGGCCGCGTCGGCGACTCTGCGGCAGGCGGCGAGTGTGGCGTCGTCGGTGCCCTCGGCCGGGTGGGACGGGGCCCTGCCTCCCGGCCTGTCGATGGAGGCCAGCAGCGCCTGGTCCGCCTGCGCGCGCACCGTCCGGCCGGCCTCGATGCCGGCCGCTGTCCGGTTCTCATGGGCGCGCTCGATGCGTTCGATCCAGCGGTCCAGCGCGAACAGCAGCCGGGACTGCTGATTGACCACCCGCTGCCACATCGCACCGTCGATGAGCAGGTCGGCGGCCGCCTCGCTGCTGAACGCGGCGCCGTACTGCACGCTGCCGGGGGCCACCGGCATCCACAGGATGTTGTCGTCGGCCGCTTCGTACTCCGCGGCCGGCTCCGCCGTTCCCGGTCCATGGCCCGGCTGACCGTCGTGGGGCGCCTCGAACAGGACGCGCAGGCTGCGTCCGACCCCGCGGGCGAACGCGTCCTCCAGCGGGCTGAGGGGCACTTCGTAGCCGCTGTACGCCTGCTGGTTCGGGTATCCGGCGTACCCGGGCCCGAACAGTTCCCGCAGCTGGATCCGGCGCAGTTCGCACCCTTGCAGGGGCCGTCCGACGAGGGTGTGGCGCGGGCCTTCCGCCGGTCCGAGCACCAGGGTTCCCGTTTCGAGCCGGCCGAGGAAGTGCCAGTGCCCCTGGTTTCCGGCGTCGACCGCGAACAGGTCCATCGCCCCGCCCACGACGAGCCACAGCACATGGGGCCCCTCCAGGCTCATGCTGCGGGCGCCGGCGCAGTCGACGGGCTGTCCCAGACCGCCGAGGGCACCGACCACCACATCGCCGGGCACGGCGCCCGGCACGGCGTCGGCGATCACGGGGTGCTGGACGGATGTCATCTCAGTGCTCCCTGACGAGCTCGGCGTACGGCCCCCCGGCCGCGACCAGGTCCTCGTGCCGACCGCGCTCCACGACCGTGCCGTGGTCGAGCACGACGATCTCGTCGCTGTCGCGCACCGTGCTCAGCCGGTGCGCGATCACCACGCAGGCACAGCCCCGCCGCCGCAGATTGTCGATGATCACCTGCTCGGTCTCGGCGTCCAGGGCGCTGGTCACCTCGTCGAGGACCAGGACGCTGGGGCGGCGGACCAGGGCCCGGGCGATCTCCAGCCGCTGCCGCTGGCCTCCGGAGAAGTTGCGGCCGTCCTGCTCGACCCGGCTGTGGATGCCGCCGGGACGCCGGGCGACCGTGTCGTGGATGGCGGCGTCCTTGAGCGCGGCGATGACGTCGTCGTCCGGTATCGACGGATCCCACAGCGCGACGTTGTCCCGGACGGTGCCCTCGAAGAGGAAGACGTCCTGATCGACGAAGGAGACCGAGGCGGACAGCGCGCTGCGGGAGATCTCGTCGAGCCGCTGCCCGTCGATGCGGATCGCGCCCTCCCACGGGTTGTAGAGACCCGAGATCAGCCGGGACACCGTGGACTTGCCGCTGCCGGAGCCGCCGACCAGCGCGACCTGCCGGCCGGGGCCGACCGACAGCGAGAAGTCGGTGAGCAGCGGTTTGTCGAGCGGGCTGTAGCCGAAGGTGACGTTCTCCAGTGTCACGTGCCCCTTGAGCCTGCGGGTGCTCGCGGCCGGCTCGCTGCGGGAGTACAGGCCGTCCACCGGGAAGCTCTCGACGTCCTTGAGCCGGGCCACGTCGGCCGCGAAGTCCTGGATCCGGCCGGCCACCCCGTTGAGCCGGGTGACCGGTGCGGTGAAGCTGGTCACCAGCGCCTGGAAGGCGACGAGCAGACCGATGGAGATGTGGCCCTCCACCGCCCGCAGCCCGCCGATCCACAGGATCAGTGCGCTGTTGAGCGCCGCGAGGGTGGGCGCGACGACGGCGAGTACCGCGCTGGGCACGCCGAGCCGCTGCTGCCCGTCCAGGGTCGTGGCGTGCTGGCCGGCCCAGCGGCGGAAGTAGCCGTTCTCGGCGCCGGTCGCCTTCATCGTCTCGATGAGCTGGAGCCCGCCGTACGAGGTGTTGGTCAGCCGGGCGCTGTCGGCACGCAGCTTCTGCGTACCGGTGGCGCGGATCCGTACCACCACGCGCATCGCCGCGACGTTGAGCAGCGCGATCAGCACGCCGACGACCGTCAGTTGCGGATCGTAGGTCCACAGCAGGACCGCGTAGAGCACCACGACCACGGCATCCACCCCGGCGGCGGCGAGGTCCCTGGCCAGGGTCTCGGCCACCGTGTCGTTGGACTGCAGGCGCTGGACGAGGTCGGCCGGGTTGCGCTGGGCGAAGAACGTGACCGGCAGCCTGAGCAGATGCCGCATGAACCGGGCGCTGCCGAAGGTGGACGAGATGATGCGGCCGCGCAGCAGGTTCGCCTGCTGAACGGCGGTCAGCACGACGGTCAGCACGACCATGGCAGCCATCGACCCGAAGAGCACCGGCAGCAGCGACGTCTGATTGCCGAACAGGAACAGGTCGATGTACGTACGGCTGAGGGCCGGCGCCGACGCTCCGACGACGACGAGCAGGAAGCTGGCGATCAGCGCTGCCGCCATCGTGCCCGTGGTGCCGCGCAACCGGGCCGGCAGGGCGCTCATCACCCCGGGCTTGCGGCCGCCGCGGCGGAACCTGCCGCCGGGCTCGAAGGTCAGCACGACGCCGGTGAAGCTGGAGTCGAACTCCTCCCACGACACGAAACGGCGGCCCCGGGCCGGATCGTTGAGGTGGATCCCCCGGCGGCCGAACCGCCGTCCCATCCCGTCGAAGACGACGAAGTGGTTGAACTCCCAGAACAGGACGGCCGGCGCCCGCACCTCCGCGAGGGCGGCGGGCTCCATCTGCATGCCCTTGGCGTCCAGACCGTACCTGCGGGCCGCCTTCAGCACGTTGCTGGCCCGGGAGCCGTCACGGGACACACCGCAGGCGATGCGGAGTTCTTCGAGAGGGACGTGCCGGCCGTGGTGGCCGAGCACCATGGCGAGCGAGGCGGCACCGCACTCCACGGCTTCCATCTGCAGAACGGTGGGACTGCGGACGGGTTTCCGGCTCTTCGGCCTCCTCGGCCTCCTCGACTTCTGCTGCTTCCGCGGATTGGGCGCCGGCGTCGGTCCCGGCGCACGCATCGGCTCGGGGCGGTGCCGACCGCGGCCTGCCGGGGTCGGGCGGTGCTGCGCGCTCACGGAAGGACCCAATCGATCGGATGCTGCGCGGTCAGGTGGATGGCGCCGCTGACCAATGTCGTGGAATCGATCGGGTACGGCGGTCCGTGCGCCGACGACCAGGTGAAGCCGGATGTGGTGCCGGCCGACCGTTCCAGCTGGACCATGACCGCCACCGGCGGGCCCTGCGCCGAGAACTGCTCGCCCAGCTGGCGGTCCCCGAGGAAGTTGCTGATCTGCTGCCGGGTCTCGGGAATCCGGCCGATCGCCAGAACGCGGCCCCGCAGTACACCGAACCGCTGCGCCGGCACCGACTGGACGGTCAGCTCCACCGAAGCGCCCACCGGGATCGTCGGCGCGCTGCCGCCCGGCGCGTACAACACCGCCACCAGTGGGTCGTCGGGCCTGTCCATGTGCTCCACCGTCGCCAGGTCCGCGCCGGTGGCGACGACGGCGCCGGTCCTGGCCATGATCGCGGTCACCCGGCCCGCCGCCACCGTGCGAACGGTCTCGGCCTTCCGGTCCGTGCGTACGGTCAGCAACGGAGCGCCCGCCGGCAGCGTGTCGCCCTCTTTGGCGAGGGTGGCGGTGATCTGGCCGGCGACCGGACTCTGCAGAAGGTAACTGCCTTCCGCATGCGTCAGGATTCCGGGTGCGTTCAGCTTGGACGACACCGTGCCCGTCACCGCCCAGAAGCAGCCGACGGCCATGACGACCGCTGTGACGGTCAGCACGAGCCAGCCCTGCGGCCGAGCGAGAAGCACCGGTACGTCGAGGTCCTCTGGCGATTGCAGCTTGGACAGCGCCTTTTGGCGGAACTGCACGGAAGTATTCCTTCAACTGCATTCGGGTGCGGCATTCATAGGCCCCGGAACGAGGGGTTCCGGGGCCTATGTCCAGCCTTACGATGCGTCAGAAGCACCGCTGGGCCGGGTCTTGCTGACGCTATGACGTCTCGTGGCGAACCTGACGGTCAGAGACCGGCGGCCAGACCGTTGACCTGCGCCGGGAGAAGACCGGTGACCGTCGAGAGCGGCAGCGAGACCGGCAGGACCGACTCGACGGTGCCCACGATGGAGCTGGCCGACAGACCGTCGACGCCGACACCGACACCGACGCCGACACCGCCGGAGACGTTGTCCAGGTCGCTGTCGGCAATTTCGCGGGTCTCGACCTGGGGGGTGAAGTCGTTGCGCATGACTTGCGGTTCCCTTCATAGCGGTGGGGGGTTCATGAATAGTGTCGGCCGGTTCGGCGGAAAGCCGGTCCGGCCGGTTCAACGGTCGTCCGATGCCCGAATAATTCGGAAATCCGTTTCGCAACTCCCGTATGTCGCAAGACACAACCACGTCAACGCGCCGCCGGGCCACCTTGCCCGTCACAGTGTTTCGGTCGGCGTTTCGGTACCGCGAGACGTGCACCGACGGCATTGCCCACCGAATGCCGACGACTTCTTCACATGCCGGAAACGGGCCATTCGCACGGGCCGGTCCTGCCGTCGATCCTGAACGGACATATCCGCGTTTAGGGTTCGGCGCCCGTCCGGAGCGGCGTGATCCCGCCGGGCCGCTGTGCGTTTTCCGCGTGCGCGCTGTGCAGGATCACCGGGGGCGGCGGGGTGTCACGGATGGTCGCCGCCGGTTCACCGGGAGTCGGCGAGTGCCGTGGGCATGCCCTGCAGGACCGCGGGAAGCCGGTCGCGTCCGCCGATGCCGAGTTTCCGGTAGGCGTTGGTGAGATGGATCTCGACGGTGCGCTGCCCCACCGACAGGACCTCGGCGAGCTCCCGGTTGGACTTGCCCTCGGCGGCGAGCATGGCGGTACGCAGTTCGGCGGCCGTCAGCGCGGCGACTCCGTCCGTGTGCGAGGACTTCGGCGGGCGGCCGCCCGACGCGGACAACTCGATACGGGAGCGGGTCGCCAGGTCCTCGCAGCCGCACTCCTCCGCCAGGTCGAGCGCGGCACGCAGCGCCCGTCTGGCCGGCACCGGACGCTTGTCGCGGCTGAGGGCCGTGCCGTACTCGGCCAGGGACCGTGCGAGCTCGAACCGGTCGGCGGAGCGCTGCAGAACGGAGACCGACTCCTCCAGCGCGGCCAGCCCCTGCGGCCCGCCGACAGCGGCCCCCAGCGTCCGGAGCGCGACCCCCAGCGGACCGGGCGCACCCCATCGGCGGGCCAGTTCGACCGCCTCCGTGGCCTTGCGGCGCGCCCCGGCGGTCTCACCGAGCATCAGCAGGGCCGCCGCGCTCTCGGTCTGCCACGCTGCGACGGCGGGGTTCAGCACGTTCCAGGACGGCAGCCGGCGGCCGGCGGCCAGCAGGTCCCGGAGCCCCTCGGCCGGGTGTCCCGCGACGGCCCGCAGCCGGCCCCGGGCGAGCAACAGGGCGGTGCCGCCCCAGGTCTTCGGCAGATCGCCGCACAGGTCCGACAGTTCGACCAGGCTCTCCGCCTCGTCGTACGCGCCCAGGTCGACCAGGATCTCCACCCGCCGGGCCAGGAGTTCCACCGCCGCGCCCGTTCGCCGTGGTGCCCCGCAGCCGATGAGCATCTCGAACGCGATCCGGGCATCCTCGGCCGCGGCGGGCAGCCGGCCGAGCCGGTGGGCGACGACACCGCGCAGCGACCGGGCCGCGGCGAGGGCGGGCCGGTGCTGCCAGCGTTCGGCGTGACCGACCATCGCGTCGCAGAATTCGTGGGCCTCCTCGGCCCGGCCGGCCTGGGCCAGCACCAGGACGCTGCGCAGGATGGGCCGCATCGCGTCGGGGGTGAGGGGCAGGACCATCAACGCCTGCTGGGCGAGGGCCACGGCGCGGGAGCGGGACCTGCCCGCCCACCCGGTCCGCAGGGCGAGCAGGCTCAGATAGCGCCCGTCGGCCGCACCGCCCTGGGGGGCCGGCCTGGGCAGACGGTGCAGTTGCCTGGCCGCCGACTCGGCGGTCGCCTCGCAGTCGAACCGCAGCTCCACCGAGCAGAGCGCCATGTCGGTGGAGCCGGAACCCGCCTGCGTGCGGACGAGTTCGACGGCGGCCTCGTGGCGTCCTGTCATGGCGAGCAGCTCCGCCAGCTCCCGCACCACACCCGGCCGGCCCTCCGGCTCGGCCGGAGGGGAGGAGACCGCGGTCAGATGGCGGATCGCCGCGCCGAAGTCCAGATACCCCTCGGCCCGGCCCAGCGCCCTCAGGAGCGGTACGCGGTCCTCGTCCGGGACCGGCTCGCCCAGCGCCCTGGTCAGATACGCGACGGCCATGTCGGGCTCGCCCCGGCCGAGGGCGGATTCGGCGGCATCGCGCAGCACGGCGACCACCCACGGTTCGGCCGGTGCGGGGGTCGCCATGAGCTGTTCGACCACCCGGTCCTCCGGGGCGCCGGTGTCCCGCAGGATCCGGGCCGCCGCGCCACGCAGGGTCCGCAGTTCCGCGAACGGCAGGTGCTGGATCACCGTGCCGCGCAGCAGCGGCTGCGCGAAGGACAGGAACCGGTCCTCCACACGCAGCAGTCCCGCCCGCCCGAGCGCCGTCGTGACCTCCATGACCACCGGCGGCTCGACACCGCAGACGGCGGCGACGCGGCTCACGTCCGCATCGTCGCCGAGGACGGCGACGGCTCTGGCGACATCGAGCGCGTACGGCGATATTCGGCGCAGCCGGGCGTGCAGCCGGGAGGCGAGCCGGGGTACCGCGATATCGCCGAGCACGGCTGCCGGGCCGGCGGTGGGCGTGACCGCCCGGTCCTTCAGGACCTCGGTCAGCTCGGTCACGCACAGCGGGTTGCCGCCGGTCTCGCGCAGGAACGAGGCGACGAACGACGCGTCCGGCGGGGCGGCCAGGGCGCGTTCGACGAGCGTCGCCACGGCCGGGGCGCCGAGACTCGCCGGGTGCAGCTCCACCGTGCTGACGGCCAGCAGCTCGTCGAGGGCCGCGGCATCCGTGCAGGGCTCACCGGGGCATACCGTCAGCAGCACCGCGATCCGGGCATGTTCGACACGTTGCGGGAGGGTGCTCAGCCAGCGCAGCGACTGCCGGTCCAGCCACTGCAGGTCGTCCACCGCCACGAGTACCGGAGCCCGGGACGCCAGATGCGCGAGCCCACGGTGCAGGGCGTAGAGCTCGGTCAGCGACGCCTCGCCCGCGGGCCTGGTGACCGGCAGCTCCCGGGCCCGGGACACGGAGCCGGCACAGGTGACCAGGCCGGCTTCCACGAGGTCCGGCAGCACGGGCTCGAACAGTCTGCTCACCAGTCCGAAGGACAGGTCGCGTTCGGCCGAGCTGCCCCGGGCGGTCAGCACGGTGAAGCCGCTCCGCCGGGCGCGGCGGACCGCGTCGTCGAGCAGAGCCGTCTTCCCCGTCCCGGCACCGGCGCTGACCACCACTACGCGGCCGGCCTCTTCGGCCGCTCCGGCCAGCATCGCCTCGACCTCGGCGATCTCCGTGTCGCGGCCGACCGGACCTGACGTGGCCGTGTTCATGGACTACCCATTTCCTGCGGCCGGGCGTCATGACGCGGACGTGCCGACGAGCGGGCCCGGCAGGGACGGCGTGCCGCGTCGGCGCTCACGCCGTGCGGCTCCCGCCCCGCCGGGGGACGACTGCCTCCTGCTCTGCCCGGTCGGCCACGCCGTCACCCCCGGCCCTGCTCGTTTGAGGGACCAACCTGGTGCGGACGTTCCTCGTCGGGTCTTCGGCAGTTGAGAGCGAGCATCCCGACCGCGGCCGGCCATCCATGGGAGCACGACGGACGATCGCCGGGTCGCGCCATGTTCACACACCGCACATCAGAGGGGACGGATCGGATCGGGCGAGGCCCGGCGGGCCACTGTAGTGGTCCCGGGATCCCGCGGGAGCCGGCGGCCGGAATCGGGCCGTCCGGTTCGGTCGGGCCCCCAGACCGTATCGGCCATCGTTCGGGTTCGCCATGCCTCAAGTGTTCGATCGGGACACCGCGAGCGGGCTACCGCTCCCCCGCACCCGACCCACAGCCCCCATCAGGCCGATGGGCGGACCGACTTCGGGCCCGCGCTCACGTCGTCGCCCGTTCCGGCCGCCGGAGCAGATAGACGGCCGCGGTCGAGACCAGGACCGCCATGCACGCGATGAACACCAGCCCCGCACCCTCCAGACCGATCGGACCGGTCAGCACCCCCACCCCGATCACCGGCACCGAGATACCCGCGTACGCCACCACGAACAGCGTCGAGATCACCGACGCGCGCCGGTCGGCGGGAGACGCCGCGGCCACCGCGGACAGCGCCCCGCGGAACGCCAGCCCCTGCCCGGCACCACCGACGATCGCGCTCAGCGCCACGAGCAGGAGCAGGTCCCACCGCAACGCGCCGGCGAGCAGCGCCAGCCCGGCGAAGAGCCCGGCGCAGCCCAGCGGCAGCGATCGCTCCACCCCGACCCGGCCGACCGCGAGCTGACCTGCGGTCGACGAGAAGAAGGCCAGCGCGACGACCAGCCCGCTCACTGCGTGGTTGTCCACGCCCAGGGACTGCGAGAGGAAAGCGGGGCTGACCGATGTGAACACCCCGAACAGGGCGAACCCCACGAACGAGGCGATCGCCGCCGGCCCGAACACCGCGCGCACCTGTTGCGGCAGTCCCGGCCGCTGCGGCCGTACAGCGGCCAGCGGTCGCCGCTCCCGTACGGTCTCGGGAAGGCGCAGCAGCGCGGCCGCCGAGACCGCCACCAGCAGGAGGTGCACGATGAACGGCAGGTACAGCGGCCAGGCGGCGTACTGCGCGAGCACTCCGGCGAGCAGCGGGCCGCAGCCGAGTCCACCCATATTGGCGGCCGTCGCCACGAACGTGGCCCGGGAGGTGCCACCCTCCGGTGCCAGCTCCATCACGTAGGCCGTGGCGGCCCCGGTGAACAGGCCGGCGGAGAGTCCCGAGAACAGCCGGCCGGCATAGAGCCAGCCCAGCCCCACGGCGCACAGGAAGGAGACGGCGCTCGCCACCGCGAATCCCAGGCCCGCCAGCAGCACCGGCCGCCGGCCCACGACGTCCGAGGCATTGCCCGCCAGCAGCAGCACACCGATGACCCCGAGGGCGTAGACGGCGTACACGACCGTCACCGTCAGCTCGGAGAACCCGAACTTCTCCTGGTAGAGACCGTAGAGAGGGGTCGGCAACGTGGTGCCGGCCATGCACACGGCGAACACCGCCCCGCCGAGGAAACACAGGCGCCACCCTTGGCGATCACCGACCATGCCACCGACGGTAACCGCGCGCCCCGCCCCGGGCCTGCGCGGCAAGACCGACACGCCGCGCCGCCGCACCACTCGGCGGTTGTCAAAGAGTGAGTGGTCGTGAGTCCCGTGCGGACCGGCCGCGTAGGACCACGTAGCAACCGTCGACGGTGTTGCGGGGCAGCACCGTGCCGGATACCCGTGGGCGTTCTTCGTGATCCAGCTGGAGGTCAGCGAGATGAGCCACCGACAGGCGAACAAGCGGTCCGAAATCATCGCCGGCACCGCGGCGGCCGTTCTCGCGGCGACCGTGATCCTGCTCCCCAACGCCGACGCGAGCACCGACCGGCCGCACTCCCCCGCGCCCGCTTCCTCCGGGACGGCCAGTCGCCCGGGAGGCCTAGCCCCGGATGCGGGGACGGTGGCCCGGCCTGCCAATGGTAGGTAGCGGCAGGCTGGCCGCACTTGCCTTTGGAGCGCTATGAGCACCCCGCCCGCGACGCCCATGCCCGATCCGCGGGCAGCCGACCGGACGGGGGGCTCGCGCGCCGGACGGATCGTGAAGAGCACCCTCTCGATCGTGCTGATCACGCTCACCTGCATCCTCGTGCCGGTCTCACTGATCGCCGTCTGGGTCCACGACATCGCGCTGGACACCGACCGGTACGTCTCCACGGTCGCCCCGCTCGCGGAGAACCCGGCGATCCAGGACGCCGCCGTGAACCGGATCGGCGAGGCCGTGGGCGTCCGGGTCGACGGCAAGCAGGTCGCCTCCGACCTGGCCGCCTGGCTGGAATCCCAGGGCCTGCCGCCCCGCGCCGGCGATGCTCTCAAGGCGCTCGGTCCCAAGATCGACGACGCCGCACAGCAGGTCGTCGAAAAAGTGGCGGGCAAGTTCGTGCGGAGCGACAAGTTCGCCACCATCTGGACCAACACCAACCGGCGTGCCCACTCCTCCATCGTGCACGCCCTCACCGGCGAAGGGCGCGGTGCGGTCGGCGTCGACGACGGCACCGTCACCCTTGATGTCGGCGCCGCCGTGGACAGCGTCAAGCAGGAACTCGTCGACTCCGGCCTCGCACCGGCTGCGAAGATCCCCGACGTCGACAAGCAGATGGTGCTCCTGCAGTCCGACAAGATCGCCAAGGTCCGCGGTGCGGCCCATCTGCTCGACGTCGTCGGGAACTGGCTGCCCGTGCTCACCGCCCTGCTCGGCACCGCCGGGGTGCTGCTCGCCCGCCGACGCCGCCGCGCACTGGTGACCGTCATGCTCGGCGCCGCCGGCATCTGCCTGATCTTCGCCATCGGCCTCGCCGCCGCCCGGCACTACTACCTCGACCACCTGCCCGCACAGGTCCAGTCCCCCGCGGCCGCAGCGGTCTTCGACACCCTCCTGCACTTCCTGAAGGTCAGCATCCGCACCGCGCTGGTCCTCGGCGTGGTCGTCGCGCTCGGTGCCTACCTGTCCGGCATGGGGCGGCTGCCGCGTGCCGTCCGTGGCGCGGCCGAACGCACAGCGGACTCCGCCGCGCGCTGGGGCGCCGCCCACGGAGTGCGTACCGGCCAGGCCGGCACCTTCACGGTGCGCTACCGGAAGTGGCTCACCACCGGCGTGCTGCTGCTGCTCGCGCTGATCTTCGCCCTCTGGAACCACCCCACGGTGCTCACCGTCCTGCTGCTGGTGCTCATCCTCCTCGCCGTACTCGCCGTACTCGCCCTGCTGGCCGCGACCGGCCGCACCACCGGCGCGCGCCCGGACGACGCCGGGCATCGAGCAGGCTGAGTCCGTCCCACGCCTGGCCCGACCACTGGCCCGAAGCCTGGCCCGACCACTGGCCCGAAGCCTGGCAGTCCTTCCGGAGGAACGAACAGATCACCCGACTCGCATCTGTGGCGCCAAGGCCGAGTCGTACATCGCCCCGGACAACGACACCCCGATCCGCCGCACCGACCGCGCGGGCCGGCGCTGCCACTGGATCCTGGAGATCCATCTGATCGACGAGCAGCACGGTTTCGGCGGTTTCTACGAGCAGCTGCTCGACCTGGCGTGACGCCGGTGGTCCTCCCTCATGCGCCGGTCGATGCGTCGTGGCTCGTGCGGTGCAGGCGCAGCGGAATCGGGGTGGGGCGCAGGGCCAGGCCGGGGACCGGGCGGACAGGGGAGCCGGGCAGGGGGTTCAGGTGCCACCGGTCGATGACGGTTGCCAGGGTGAGGGTGGCCTCGGTGAGTCCGAAGTCGTTGCCGATGCACTGCCGGGCGCCGGCGGAGAAGGGGATGTACGCCCCGCGCGGCAACCGGCTCGCGGGGGTGGTGAGCCAGCGGTCGGGGTCGAACCGCTCGGGGTCGGGGAACAGTCCTTCCTGACGGTGCATCTGATAGGGGCTGAAGATCACCGTGGTACCCCTGGGAAGGACCGTGTCGCCGAGTCGGCTGTCCTGAGTCACATTGCGGGTGAAGAGCCAGCCTGGCGGGTACAGACGCAGCGCCTCGGAGATGACGCGGCCGGTCAGCTCCAGCCGCGGCAGGTCGTGCCACTCGGCCGCTCTGCCGCGCAGGACGGTGTGGACCTCGGCGCGTACGCGCTCCTGGATCCCGGGGTTGCCGGCCAGGAGGTGGCAGGCCCAGGCCATGGTCGATCCGGTGGTGTCGATGCCCGCCATGAGGAAGGACATGACCTGGTCATGGATCTCGGACAGGGCCAGGCCGTCCGTGCCGTCCTCGTCCGAGCCATCCCGGTCCCCGTCCCTGTCGTCGTCCCTGGCCTCCAACAGCAGGGACAGCATGTCCTCGTGGCGCTGGCCGCGTCGGCGGTAGTCGCTGATGATCCCGTCGATCGTCGCGTTCAGTGTGGCCTGGGCCCGCGCGCAGCGCCGGCTCCACGGGGCCAGCTGCCTGCCGAGCGGCGCGAACATGTTCCAGAACCCGGCTTTG
This sequence comes from Streptomyces sp. So13.3, assembly GCF_005860785.2. Lineage (NCBI taxonomy): Bacteria > Bacillati > Actinomycetota > Actinomycetes > Kitasatosporales > Streptomycetaceae > Streptomyces > Streptomyces sp. So13.3. The sequence goes on from NZ_CP048835.1 coordinate 1,517,112, forward strand.
ACGATGATGTCGATGCACCGCACCATCTCCGCGATCGCCGCTTCGTCCGGCCCGGCGGCGAACAGCGTCGCGGTGGCCACCCGCGCCGAGTTCGCGTGCATGCACGAGAAGGCGTCGATGGTCTGCCCGTCCGTCCATGAGCGGGTCATGGTGTCGATGTGCCCGGTCATCGTCGCGGCGTAGGCCGGCAGGCGATCGCGCCGGAAGGCGGGCTGCAGCAGGCGTCGCTGGCGCCGGTGAGCCTGGTGGGGACAGGTCACCAGGCCCTCTCCCAGAGTGCGCTTGCTCTGCTCGTAGATCGGTCCGGCCTTGTCGAAGGTCCGGTCGTCCATCAGCACCCGGTGCACCAGGTCCGGATGGCACACGACCAGGCCGTGCCACGGACCGATGCCGATGCGGACCAGGTCCGCGTGGGCGGACAGCGAGGTCAGGAACGCCAGCGGATCCTTCATGATGCGCGGCGCGTGGCCCAGGAGCCACCACCTGCCGGGCGCCGTGCCCGTCGTGTAGGCCTTCGCCTCCTGGTGCCCGCCGTGTGCCGCGCCGGTCACGCGAGCACGCGGCGGGCCGGAGCCGGCGACATTGCCGTCCGCGGTGCCGCGTGCTCGGCACTGCGGGTCCGGGGGGCGGTGCGGTGGTGCTGGGACATACGGTTCCTCGCGGCGGGAGCCTTCGGACCGACTGCGGATCGGTCGGACGAGGTGAGAACTCTCCAAGGAAACCGAAGTTACGTCGCCGGGCCGCAGAGCACTCGAAGGAGGAGGAACCCCTGACGGTTCACATCACGAGGGGCAGCAACGGTCCGTCGGCCTTAGTGAGTTCGCGCAGCCGTGGGATGTCCCGCCAGGAGAGGCCGAGAACGCGCGCCGCGTACCGGAAGGTGACGCAGCCGGCTCCCGGTGCGGACTGCCAGAGCATGTACAGGACTTGGTCCCTGCTGGTGGGTACGGGGACCGCTCGCGAGGCGGGCGCGGTGGCCGAAAGGCGTTCGGCAGCCTCGCGTTCGCGGGCCAGTTCCGAGAAGCCGCACGTCCGCAGAGCGAGGCGTTCCGCGTCCTCCAGGCTTCCTGGCTGTTCCTGGTACAGGGCCCGGGCCAGCGGGTTGTGGGCGAGCGCCTGGTCCAGGGTGAGGTGGTGGACCTGCCCGCTCGCCGGGGTGAGCCGGACCTCGGCGCCCACCGTCCGTACCGTGCCGCGCCGGCCGGTGGCCGCCGCGGCGAACAGGGCGGAGGCTTCCGAGGGATGCCAGGCGAGTGCCGCTGCCGCGGCCCGGACGTCCTGGTCCGTCGGCGTCAGGTGTCCGCCGGTGAGCCGAGGGAGGAGAACCCCTTCCGGGATCTCACCGTCCAGGCCGGGACCCGCGACATGGACGCTCGCCGTGACCCCGGCGGTGGCGCAGGCGGCCAGCGTCAGTGCGTCGGGAAGCGGGCTCTGCAGAGTGGGTTCGTCGCCGTGGGTGAGGATGTCGCCTCCGATGTCCACGATCCTGACCTGCCCGCAGCCGGAGGCGTCGGCCGCACGGCGGATCTGCCGGGCGAGTCCCGGCACCCCCTGGTACGGATCGAGCAGGAGGAGCGACGGACCGAGGCTCTCCGACAGGCGCGGCAGGGTGGAGCCGGCCGGTGGAACGGCGGTCGTCCGCCCGGTGAACCGGTGTCCGCCGGCGCTCTCTCCCCACCCGGTGAAGGCGGCCGGCCCCAGCGGGCCGGGCGTGGGGTCGACCTCGAGCCGTTCCCATGCGTAGGTCGCGATGACCGCGTGCGGGTCGCGGGAGGTGGCGGCGTGCACGATGGCGGTGCCGACGGGATCTCCGCCGCCTCCCGCGGCGATCAGCAGGTCGCTCAAGCGGACTTCTCCCGCTGCTCGTTCTTCTCCTGCAAGTTCTCCTGCGTGGTGACGCCGGTGATCCGCACGGGAGTGCCCATGTTCTTCTTCGCGCGGCTGTTCCTGTCGTGGAGGTTCTCGAAGTGCTCGCGGTCGAGTTCGATGACCCGGTCGGAGAAGAACGACCACGACAGGATGTCGCGGTACTTGAACCCCTTGGGCGTGAGCTGGATCCTGCGCGGTCCGACACGGTGGATCAGCCCGTTGGCCTCCGCCGCCTCCAGGACGGGGTCGATGCGGTCGCGCAGCCCGGCGAGCCCGATGGCGTCCAACTCGCCCAGATCCAGGTCGAAGCTGTCCAGGACCAGCCGCTTGCGGACGATCTCCTCCGGGGTCAGCGCGAACCCGGTGGTCGGCACCAGGGAGTGGTTCCTGGCCTGCGTGATGTAGTCGGCGACCTCACTCATCGACGGCTTGACCGAACCGGTCATGTAGTCGAGCACGCCGGTGTAGGAGCGGGCTCCCACCCCGAGCCCGAGCAGCGGCACCCCGTGGAACGTCAGCACCTTCTGCACATAGCCGCCCCGGCCCGGTGTCTTGTACCGGACGGAGCCTTCCTGCACATAGCCGTGCTCGGTGAAGACCTCGCGGGCGTAGTCGTAGCGGTCGTACAGTTCCGGCTTCCACATGTATTGGTAGGCGCCGGTCCTCGAGAACCAGGCGTCGGGCCGCACCGTGAGGAAGTAGGTGCTGATCGTGGTGGGCGCCAGCGCCGCGAGCTCGTCGACCGAGTGCCGCCAGCTCTCGTCGGTCTGTCCGGCGAACCCCATGATGAGGTCCGTGGACAGGTCCGGCAGCCCCTTGTCCTGGACGATCCGGATCGCCTCGCGGATCACGTCCTGCCCGGCCTGGCCGCGCCCGGCCTCGCGGATCTCCTGGGGCACCAGCGACTGGATGCCGATGTTCGCCCGGGTCAGCCCGAGGCGTATCAGCCCCTCGAAGCCGTCCGGGTCGGCGACGATCGAGTCCGGCGTGGCCTCGACGGCGACCTCTTCGACGGTGCTGCGCCAGTTGGGGTAGACCTCGGCGATCGTGGCGAATATCTGCTCGAAGTGCCGCAGGGACAGCAGCGCTGGGGTGCCGCCGCCGATGTAGACGGTCCGCAGGCGGCGCGCCTGGATGATCTCGGCGTGGTCACGGATCTGGGTGCACAGCGCGTCGGTATAGGCGTCGTAGAGGTCCTGATCGGTGGAGATAACGGTGTAGAGATTGCAGAAGCCGCATTTGTAGCGGCAGAAGGGCACGTGCAGGTACAGATTGAGCTCGGGTACCTGATATTTCGTCAGATCCTGTGCCCACAGTTCCTGTAGATCCCACTGGCCGGGAGCCAGCGGGCGATAGGTGGACCGCGGCGGATAGGAGTAGTTGTAGGGCGGAATCACACCTTGGGCTATGCAGTCGGCGAGCTGGTCGGTCGGATTGCTCACGGATTCCCTCTCCTGGGCGTGAGGTCATCGAAGTTGACCTTGTGCGCTCCACTCCACCTCACCGGCGACCGGTTCCTCCATAGGCGGCATGGCCCAACTTGGCCTGCCCTACTGGCGAGTTGTTCATAGGTATCTCCAACAACCCCGGTCGGACGAGCACGATCTTTCGGACGACGTCCCGATGGACCGCCGGACCGCATCCCGGTTTTAGTGGTCCAATGCACCGCACCTGGGGGAACGCCACAGCAAAGATCTTCGTCGTCGAGCCGCTCGGCAGTTCCGGCCGCTTTCTCACCGCGGCCGCCCGGGACCTCGGCGCGGTCGTCCACGCGGGTACGCACAAGGACATCTACGACAGCTACCCGGCCGGTCTGCGCGCGGAGCTCGCGGGTGTCTGCCGCACCGATCTCGCCGACCCCGACCGCGCCCTGGACGAGATGGAGGCCTACTGCCGGGCCGAGGGCGTCGACGCGGTGGCCGCCTGCTGGGAGTTGCTCACTCCGCTCGCCACCCGGCTCGCGCACCGCCTCGGCCTCCCCGGCAACGACCCCGACCGGGCCGCGGCATCCCGGAACAAGATCGCCATGGCCGCCGCGCTGGAACACGCCGGCGTCTCCGTTCCCCGCACCGTCGTCGCCGGGACCGGCGACGAGGCACTCGACCTCATCGGCGCCGCGGATCTCGCCTTCCCTCTGGTGATCAAACCGGCCGAGCAGGGCGGTTCCTGGGGCGTGAGCGTCGTCGGGGGTCCTGACGAGGTCCGGGCGGCCGTCGACGCCGCCCAGCAGTACACCGTCGCGGCCCCGCACGGCCTGTCGCTCGACCCCCGCGTCATCGTGCAGGAGTACGTCGACGGCCCCGAGTACAGCGCCGACACGGTCGTCCAGGACGGCCGGCCGTTCCCGTTGCCGGTGGTCCGCAAGCACACCACCGTGGACGCGTATCGGATCGAGATCGGGCACACCTGCCCCGCACCGCTCCCCCACGCCGCCGCGCACGAGATCCAGGCCGTCGCCGCCCGCGCCGCGCTCGCGGTGGGGATACGCAACGGCGTCGCCCACACCGAACTGAAGGTTCCCCCCGGGAGCGGCCGCCCCGTCGTCATCGAGACGGGGGCACGGCTGCCCGGCGGGAACATCTGCGAAGTGGTGGAGCACGCCACCGGCATCAGCGAGGCCCGGGCCTATCTGCGCGTGGTCCTCGGCCAGGCCCCGGAGACGACGGCCCTGCGGGATGCCGCCTGCGCGATCCGTTTCCTCGTCCCGCCCCGAGCGGGCATTCTGCGCACCCTGCGCACCGCCGACCTCCCAGGTGTGTACAGCGAGTTCACCGTACGACCCGGCGATCCGCTGCGCGCCCCGGTCGACAACTCCTGCCGGATCGGCCATGTCATCGCGACAGCCCCGAACTCCGCCCAGGCCGAACTGCTGGCCGACCGGGCGATATCCCAGACGACTATCGAGGTGGCCTGACCCGTGCACAAGATCGCGTTCCTGCGCTCCGTCGACATCCAGCGCGCCGACCCCTACATCCAGCAGGCCGTCCGCGAACTGACCGCCGACGGCATCGAATCCCGGCTGTTTTACACCCACGGCACGTGCGGCCCGGCCGACTTCCCCGCCGGGGGTGAGCACCTCGACCCCGCGGTGACACCCCTGGAACTGGCCGACGCCGTGAGCGCGTGGGGAGCGGACACCGCCGTCTCCGTCTCGCTGCCCTGCGAGAACGCATTGCGCGACGCGACCGCCAAAGCATTCCTGGACGCACGCGGCATCCCCACCGTGATGACCCCGCTGGCCGCCACCTGGCTGCTCTGCGACAAGTGGGAGACGAAGCAGGCCCTCATCGCCGCAGGACTCGATGTCGCCCGAGGGATCCGGGCGGACAGCGATCTGACGGCCGGGCGCGGTCTGCCCGTGCCCGCCTACCGTCAGAGCCTGCTCGTCGCCGCCGGTGAGATCGGCTACCCGCTGCTCTCCAAACCGCTGTGGGACTCCACCAGCATGGGCATCCGCTTCCTTCCGGACCGCGCCGCGCTCGACGCCTATCTCGCCGACCCGCCCCCGGTCAGCGCCGTGCTGGAGGAGTGTCTGACCGGCGAGCTGTGTTCCGTCGACATCGTCGGCGCGCCCGGGAACTACAGCGTCCTGCCGTTGTGCTGGACCGGACAGGCAGGCGGCGGGGCCGCGTTCACCTTCGCCGACCTACGCTGGTGCGGACCGCGCCCGCAGGCGGACGCCGACTTCGCCCCGGTCGCCGAGCGTCTCGTCGGGCTGTGCGAGAGCCTCGGCGTGTACGGCTCGGTCAACGTCGACATGATCCACGTCAACGGCCGCTACGTCGTCCTGGAGATCAATCCGCGCATCGGCGGAGCCACCACCTTGTCCTGCGCCGCCTCCGGCACCAACACCTTCGCGACGCTCGCCGACATGGCACGCGGCCGGTACCCGGACGCCGCGCGACCCGACACCCGGCGCAAGCGCTGGGCGATCGAGTTCCTGGCCGACCGGCCCGTCGGACAGGCGGCGGACGAACTCCGCGACCGCCTCGGCCTGGTCACCGCGCACGAGTTGGTCATCGACGGCACCAGCCACGGCGACATCGTCACCTTCACCTGTGAGGAAGGTGACGAGCAGCGCACCGTCAAGGAACTCGACACGATCAACTCCCACTCGGGCATCCTCGCCCCCGTCATGATGGGCAAGGTCCGCGCTCTGCTGTGCGGCCTGTGACCGGAGCGACCGGCCGCCGTGCGGGCCGCGGCCGGGCCGCCCGGATCGCCGGTGTCGCCGGTCTGCCCGAGCTGCGCGGACGAGGCCGGTTCGTCGTCGCCCACGTCATCGACTCCATCGGCAACGGGCTGCTGCTGCCGCTGGGGCTGCTGTTCTTCATCACCGTCCGGCACATCCCGGCCGCGACGGCGGGCGCGGCGGCGAGCACGGGCCAGTTGGCCGCCCTCCCGCTCACCGCCCTCGCGGGCCGGATCATGGACCGCGCCGGGCCGAAGTACCTCGCCGTCGCCTCCAATCTGGTCTGCGCGGCGGGCTTCGGCGGCTTTCTCGTCGCGGAACGGCCGTGGCAGATCGCGGCCGCGTACTTCACGGTCCAGGCGGGCATCAACGGCTACTACACCAGCCAGCGGTCGCTGACCCTGCTGGTGGCGGCGGGGGACGAACCGCGTACCTGGTTCGCGTTCACCTCCTCGCTGCGCAACACGGGTCTCGCCGCCGGAGCCGCGATCGCCGCCGCGGCCCTCGCCCTGTGGGGCACCGGAGCACTGACCGCTCTGGTGGTCGCCGACGCGGCGAGCTACTGCCTCGCCGCCACCTTGTTCGCGACCCTCAACGTGGCGTCCGGACGCCCCAACGCACCTCCTGGACGCACGACATGGTCCATCGACCGCCGCTACCTGGCCCTGGTCCTGTGCAACCTGCCCTACGTGTTCGCCCAGGCGATCCTGTCGGTCCTGCTCGCGCTCTACGCCACGAGCGCTCTACGGCTGTCCGCCTGGTCCGCCAGCGTGCTGCTGCTCGTCAACACCGTGGCCGTCGCCCTCACCGCGACAGCGGTGACCGCACACCTGGCCCCGCGCGCCGCCCGGCACGCGGTCTCCGTCGCCTACGCCGTGCTCGCCCTGTCGATGGCCGCGTTCGCCGCACCGGCCCTGCCGGGCCTGCGCCCACTGGCCTGGCCCGCGCTGGCGGTCGGCATCGTGCTGTTCACCGTCGGGGAGATCCTCTGCTCACCGGCCATGGCGGAACTGTCCACCACGCTCGGTCCGGCGGCCGCCCGGGGATCCCACCAGGCGCTGTTCCAGATGTCGTGGTCCGTCGGCGGCGCGGCGGCGCCCGTGCTCTTCACCGTGCTGCTGCACCGTTCGTCGCTGTTGCCGTGGGCCTTCGAGGCGATCCTCTGCGTCCTCGCCGCCCTGGCCGTCCTCCCGTTGGTCCCCTCGGGGTCAGCGTTCCCGTCCAGCCGCCCCCGTCGAAAGCGCACTCGGTGAACCTCGAATCCGTCCCCACGCTGGCCGCCGTCCCCGCCGCCGAGTGGGACCACCTCGCCCGCGACACGAGCTTCTACCTCTCCCACCGCTGGCTGGCGGGCGAGGAGACCGACCCCAGCGCGACCTGCACCTACCTCCTCGTCCGGGACCCGCACGGCCGGCTGACCGCCGCCGCCCCCCTGTACCTGGTGCACGACGAGCCCAATACCAACTACCGGCCGGAGCACCATCTGGACGTGGGGCAGGACGAAGCTCCGCGCGTCATCGCCGGAGCCAGGCGCGGGTACCACAACGCCCCTTTGCTGGCCCCCGGGTTGGACGACCGGCAACGTGCCGGCTGCCTGACGATGCTGCGCGACGCCGCACGTGAGCACGCCGCCCGGCAGAGCACCTGGCACTGGTGGCCCTACCTCACCGACCGGGCCGCCACGGAACTCGGCGATGCCTATGGCACGGCGCCGCGCCGGATCGAGGACGACGCCACCATCTCGCTGCCCGGCACGGGCTTCGACGACTACCTCGCCGCGCTCCCGGCCAAGCGGCGCAGCGGCATCCGCGGCGAACGCCGCGCGTTCGACGCCCGGGCCCTGACCGTGCGCACCGAACCGCTCGCGAACTGCGTGGACGACGCCGGACGGCTGCTGGCGATCCTGCAGTGCCGCCACGGCCATGTCACCGACACCGCGGCCATGACCGGCGTCATGCGCCGCCAGGCCCAGGCCATGGGCGAGGACGCCCAGGTCACCGCGGCCTACGACGGCGCGACCATGGTCGCCTTCTCCCTCGTCTACCACTTCGGGAACACCGCGTGGCTGCGGGCCGTCGGCCATGATCCCCAGCACACCGGGGACGCGTTCGAGTACTTCAACCTCGCCTACTACCTGCCGATCGAGGACGCGTACCGGCACGGCTGCACACATCTCCACGCCGGGATGAAGTCCCTGGCCGCCAAGCGCGCCCGTGGAGCACACACGTCGCCGCTGTGGGCGCTGGCCGACCCGCCACGCTGACCGGGGATCCCTGGACGCGGCTGTCCGTACGGAAGGACCTCTGCCGGACCGTCGCGCGACGGTCCGGCAGAGGGGCAGTGAGGGCCTGAGTGATCAGACGCGGTCGGCGGCGATGAGGAGGTACTGGAAACTGCCGTCCTTGTAGGCGGTGAGGAACGGGTCCTCGATGCCGGTGACCAGCGACGACTTGGCGCGCAGCTCCCAGTACGGGATCGTCGCGGAGGTGAGGTCCACGACGCTGATCGGGACGAGGCGGTTGGCCGCCATCTCCTTGAAGTACGTGCTGCGGGGGTGGATGTCGCAGATGTAGTGCGCGTTGATCTGACTCACCGCCCGGGAGGGCAGTCCATAGGTGTCGTTGTAGCAGCCGGTGATGGTGACGTACCGCCCGCCGCGTGCCAGCAGCCGGGAGTGCTCGGCGAACAGCTGCGCCAGATCGACGTACATGGTGCTCTCGTTGTTCCAGATCCCGCGGAAGGTACCCGAGTCGAAGCCGGTGCTCAGCATGTTCTTGAGGTGGAACCGCACCTTGTCGTCCACACCCCGCTTGACGGCCTGGTCGTTGGCGAAGTCGACCTGGGACTGGGAGATGGACACCCCGTCGACGGAGCACCCGAACCGCTGGTTCGCCACGATGCTGCCCCCGCCGCGGCCCGATCCGGCGTCCAGCAGCCGGTCCTCGGGACCGATCGCGCCGAACTGGTCGAGCAGGAACTCGGTCTGGTTGCACTCCAGTCGGTGGAGTTCCTTGGTGACCAGGTTCTCGCGCATGTCCTCCGACGCGTCGAGGACCGACCAGTCGACGTCACCGATCCCGTAGTGGTGGTGATAGATGCCGTCCACGTCGCCCAGGCGCAGGTTGACCGGGTTCTTCTCAGCGTTCCAGTAGGCGGCGACGGACCGCTGGTAAGGGCTGGTGTTGAGGAGAGGGGCGGGGGCGGTGATGTGGTCGATGGTCATGTGCGGGCTTGCTCCTTTGATCGTCAGGTCACTTCAGGGGCTGAGCTCAAGGTCTGGGCTCAGCGGCTCGGCTCAGGGGCCGGGCAGGCTGGGCAGGACGCATGCGGGAGTGCGGCGTCGTTCGTCGGGGCGGGTTCCGCTCTCAGGGCGAGGTGGCATACCGGCCGCCGACGTGGCCGGCGTGCCATTCGTGGTTGCCGCCCATCCAGTTCGAGAGCCCGGCCACGTACCGGGCGGCGACCGGATGAGCCGTGAGCGCGGCGGCCTCGGTCTCGAACGCGCGCACCAGCTCGTTGTGCACTTCGATGGCCTTCGTGAAGGCGTCCTCGATCGCGCAGTCCTCCTCCTCCGCGATGACGGTCGGCAGGCTGTAGTGGAAGCGGCCCGACGCCTGTTCCTTGCGCAGGGAGTACAGGTCGTTGAGGACCGTGGACGCGGTGGAGGCGAGCGCGGTCGCGCGCTGCACGGACGGCAGGGCGAACAGCTCCGCGGGCAGTTCGTAACCGCCGATCGCGTCCGTGATCGCCAGGCACGGGCGGAAGGAGTTGAGCTGGCGCTGCACCAGGTACTCCCATACCCGGGGGGTGCGTTCCTCCTGGACGCAGGCGGCTTCGGCCTCGTAGCCGAGGTACAGGCTGGCGATCTCATGGCGGTACCGGTGGGACTGTGCGGGGGTGGCGAGCTGGGTGAAGGACTCCATGGCCGAGTGCATGGCGCGCAGCGCCGGATGCGCGGCCAGGGCCGCCCGCCAGTCGGCGTCGTAGGGGGCGGGCATGTGGCTGGGGTCGATCGCGGACTGGGCGACCGCGAGACGGGCGCCGAGACCGTCGGGTGTGCCGCCCAACTCGGGTTCGCAGAAGTAGTCGTCCACCGCGTTCTCGCCGGCCAGGAGCTTGGCGGCGGTCAGAAGGTGGCCGGTGGTGGGGGCGTCGGGGTGGCACAGCACGACGGAACGGCCCGGGTCGAACTTCAGCAGACCGGCGCGCAGGTCCGGGGACCGGAACAGGTCCACGTCGTCGGCCCATTGGAGAAGTTGCTCATTGATCAGGTCGGCGAGCGTTCGGTCGTCGCGGACCGCGGGCGGGCAGTGCAGGCCCTCGATCCGCGCAGGTGCAGGTGCCGACGTAGGCGTTGGGGCCGGGGCCAGTGCGGGTGGCTGTGCCGTCGCCGGTGCCGGGTGGGGTTGGCGCCGTTGCCGGTGGCTGTGCCGGGCGGGCCGGGGGGTGGGGCGGACGTGCGAAGCGGCTGGCGGCGCTTCCCAGACCGGTCGGCCCGGCGAGGACTCGTTCCAGCGCTTCGGCCGGGGGCTGACCCCGGCCGGTGGTGGTCATTGCGTGGCTCTCCCTGCCTGACGTGGCGATAGGTTCGATGCCGTTCACGCGCCACGCCGGAATCCTTCGCGGTAACCCAATGAATAAGTTGATTCTGAGCCATGTGGGCGCAGCGCCTGGGCTGAATCATTACCGTCATGGCTGCATCTGACACTCACTCGATCGAGTGATAGCGCGGCGGAGGAAGATCAGCAATACTTCAACCGGCGAGTTCCCCTGCAATCAAGAGAGTTGGGCCGAAGACGGCACCAGGTCGGCCGCCGGCCCCGGCGACAGGAATTCCTCCGAGTCACCATGGCATACGCATTCAGGAACTGACGCCGTACTTCGTGTGGAAAAGCAATCCACGGACATAAAAGAACGCCACGGCAAAGGACTCCATCCATGTCGATCGAAGCCCGTCCGGAATCCGCGCCCGCTCAGGGAAACAGCCCTTCCCATACGAGCCTTGATACGGCTGCTGCCCGGAATCTGGCGACCACCACCAAGTCCGCACCTCAGATGGCGGGAATCTCCTCCCGCTGGCTGCTGCGCATGCTGCCCTGGGTAGAAGTCACGGCCGGCACCTACCGGGTCAACCGCCGGCTGACCTACTCCGTCGGCGACGGCAAGGTGACCTTCGTCAAAACCGGATCACAAGTACGGGTCGTCCCCGCCGAACTCGGCGAACTCGCCCTGCTGCGCTCCTTCGAGGACACCGCGGTCCTCACCGCGCTCGCCGACCGCTTCACCCAGCGCGAGTTCGCCCCCGGCGAGCTCCTGGCCGAAGCCGGCCAGCCCGTCGACACCCTGTTCCTCCTCGCCCACGGCAAGGTCGAAAAGCTCAGCGAGGGCGAATTCGGCGAGCAGAATCGTCTCGGCGTCCTCGCCGACGGCGCCCACTTCGGCGAACAGGGCCTGCTCGACCCGGAAACACCCTGGGACTTCACCGCCCGCGCCGCGACCACCACCACCGTGCTGGCACTGTCCCGACAGGACTTCCAGACCCTCGCCGACCAGTCCCCCGCCCTGCGCGCCCACATCGAGGCCTACCGCGCCATCCCCCGCCAACGCGTCAACAAGCGCGGCGAGGCCGCCATCGAACTGGCCTCCGGACACAAGGGCGAAGCGGACCTGCCGAGCACGTTCGTCGACTACGAAGTCGCACCCCGCGAATACGAGCTGAGCGTCGCCCAGACCGTACTGCGCGTCCACAGCCGCGTCGCGGACCTCTACAACGAACCGATGAACCAGATCGAGCAGCAGCTCAAACTCACCATCGAAGCCCTGCGCGAACGCCAGGAACACGAACTCATCAACAACCGCGAGTTCGGACTGCTGCACGCGGCCGACTACGACCAGCGGATCCAGCCGCACGCCGGCCCCCCGCTCCCCGACGACCTCGACGAACTCATCAGCCGCCGCCGCGGCACCCGCTTCCTGCTCGCCCACCCCCGCACCATCGCCGCCATCGGCCGCGAATGGACCCGCAAAGGCCTCTACCCCGGCAACGCCGAAGTCGACGGCAGCAGCGTGCTCGCCTGGCGCGGCGTGCCCATCCTCAGCTGCGGAAAGATCCCGATCAGTGAGGCCCGCACCAGCTCGATCATCGCGGTGCGTACCGGGGAGGACAACCAGGGCGTCATCGGCCTGCGCCAGACCGGCATCCCCGACGAGTACGAACCCGGACTCAATGTGCGGTTCATGGGGCTGAGCGAGAAGGCCATCATCAGCTACCTCGTCAGCACCTACTACTCCGCCGCGGTACTCGTCCCCGACGCCCTCGGCATCCTGGAGAACGTCAACATCGCCAACTGGCGCTGAGGACTGTCCCGGTGGCCGGGCCCGCCCGTCACACGGGCCCGGTCACGCCTCCGGTACCGAGAAGCAGAGGAGTTTGCCTGAGCTGCTCACGTAGAGGTGGTCGTCGACGGGGAACGCCGCCCAGTAGCCGGATCCGCCGCTGACCGGGTAGTGCCAGACCTGTTTTCCGGTGCCGGCGTGGAAACCGTAGAGGCCTCCCGGTGCCGCGGCGAGGAAGAGGCCGCGTGCGGAGCCCAGGAACTGGAGTGTGCCGAGGCCGGAGCCCGCGGTCCAGCGGGGTGCTCCGGTCAGCGCGTCGACGGCGTGCAGGGTCGAGTCGAGGTAGCAGACGGTCGCGCCGGACCGGTCGTAGCCCCGGTTTCCGCGGGCGGCCGTCTGCACACTCCACAGGGTCTTTCCCGTCGACGGGTCGAAGGCCGCGAGCAGTCCGCTGACCGCTCCCGAGGCATCGGTGCCCGGGTAGCAGTACAGAGTTCCCTGGTGCAGCTCCAAGGACCCGTCATAGGCGAGGATTTGGCTGTTCGTGGGCGGCAGGCTGGTGGCGCGGCTCCAGAGGGTGGCGCCGTCGGCGGGCTTGAGGGCGAGCAGGTTCATGGCGCCGTCGAGGGCGTAGAGCACATCGCCCTCGGACGGCGGGTAGAGGGCGACGAGGTCCTTCGCCCACAGCCGGGCGCCTGTGTCCGGAGCGACGGTGGTGTATCCGCGGAGACTCGCGGTCGTGGACGTCTGCGAGGTGCTGCCCCAGAGGACCAGGCCGCCCGCCCGGGTGGTGCCGGTGACCGCGATGCCGTCACCTTCCGGCGACTTCCACCGCTCGGCGCCGGTCGACGCGTCGAGGCCCTGGAAGTGCCCGCTGTCGACCATGGCCACGAGCAGCGAACCATTGGCGAACTCCAGGTGCGGTGCGCCGGTCGCGGTCGCGGGCCGTTCCCACAGCTGTTTCCCGGACCGGACGTCGAGCGCGTGGATCTTTCCGTCGGTCCGTACCGTGTAGACGTGTCTGTCGTCCGCGATGGCGGCCGTGTTCTGGCCGCTCAGGTCCTTCCAGAGCGCGTTGCCGGTGCTCCGGTCGTAGCAGGCGCCCGAGGTCTTCCCGGCGCAGAGCAGCGCGGACGGCGTGACCGCCCGCAGGGCCATGTCGGGCTGCGGGAGGTCCGCGCTCCAGGACAGTTCGGGAGTGGCGGTCGCGCCCCGGCCGCCTGAGCGGAGCAGCAGCGCGGTGCCTCCGGCGGCCGCGGCCACGGCGAGCACCCCGCCGCCGGCCAGCAGCCGGCGCCTGCTGAACAGGGGCGCCCTCACCGCTTCGTGGAGGTACCGCTCCGACGCGTTCACCTGCAGCTCGACCGCGCCGAGCCAGCCCGCGGTGGTCACCGTACGCAGCCACACCTGCAGTTGCCCGACGGGTGGGCGCCGGGCCGGGTCCTTGTCGAGGCAGGCGGTGAGGATGCCGAGCAGTGCGTAGGGCACGCCCTCCAGCCGTGGTTCCTCGTGGGATGTGCGGTAGAGCAGCGCGTGCGCCGCGCCGGTACCGAAGGGCGGGGCTCCGGTACCGGCGAAGGCCAGCACGCTGCCGAGCGAGAACACATCGCTGGCGGGCGTGAGTTCGGCTCCCGTCGACTGCTCCGGCGACATGTAGCCGGGCGACCCGATGATCTGGCCGTCCGCGGTGAGCACGGTCCCGTCGACGGCCCGGCTGATGCCGAAGTCGATGACCCGGGGCCCGTCGCGGGCCAGCAGGATGTTGGACGGCTTGAGGTCGCGGTGGATCAGCCCCACGCGGTGGATGGCGGCCAGCGCCTCGGCCAGCCCGGCGCCGAGCACGCGCAGGGTGGCTTCCGGCATGGGCCCATGGGCCTGGATCGCTTCGCTGAGCGAGGGGCCGGGGATGTACTCGGTGGCCAGCCAGGGCTGCGGTCCTTCGGGGTCGGCGTCGACGACGGGCGCGGTGAAGGCGCCGCCGACCGCGCGGGCGGCGTCCACCTCTGCCGTGAAGCGCCGCCGGAAGCCGGGATCGGAGGTCAGCTCGGGACGGACGACCTTGACGGCGACGGCGCGCCCGCTGCGCGAGGCGGCCAGGTACACCCGGCCCATGCCGCCCGCGCCGAGTTCCCGGATCACCCGGTACGGCCCGATGTGCGGGGCGGAGCCGGGGGCCGGGGTGGCCGGCGTGGCCATCGGGCTGGTCATGAGGTGTCGCTCCGGAACGCGTAGAGGGTGGTGTCGGACGCGGCGTAGACGGTGCTGCCGACGGCCTGCAGCAACCACGCGTTCTTGCTCGCGGATTCGGCGCCGGAGGGCTGGTGCGCCCAGAGCAGCTTGCCGTCGGAGGCGCGCAGGACGAGGAAGCCCGGGGTGTCGCCTGCGGCGAACAGCGGGACCGCCACCAGGGACGTGGAGACGGCGGGGCCCGGGTTCAGCGAGTTCTGCGGGTCGAGGGTCAGCGGACTCGCGGTGTGCCACACCTGGTCGCCGCTGCCCGTGTCGAGGGCGAAGACGGTGCCCTGGCCCTCGGCGACCACGTAGGCCCGCTGTCCCAGGACCGTGGTGGGGTTGAGCGTGGTCGTCGAGTTGACTGCGGTCCACAGGCGGTGGCCGTCCGAAGCGCGGAACGCCTGCACCTTGACGCTGGTGAGGAGCAGTGCCTTACCGTCGCTGGCCAGGCCCGGGTAGTCGCCGGGCCTGACGACGTCACGGACCGTCCACCGCACCGCGCCGCTCCGCAGATCCACTCCGTGGACGTCACTGCCGTCGTGCAGAAAGCAGCCGACCCCGTCGGAGTAGGCGTGGAAGTCGCTGCCCTTCACCTTGTGGGACCACAGCAGCTTCCCGGTGACGAGGTCCACGGCGCGCACCTGGTAGGCCCTGTCGCCGCTGGTTCCGATCAGGGCGACCGAGCGGGCGACGAAGAAGACGTCGTGAATGGAGTCGGCGTAGGAGTCCCCGTCCTCCGGCCCGGTGACCGCGTGGGTGAACCGCAGGGTGCCGCCGCCGTCCACGCCGAGCAGATGGCCGCGCTCGCCGCCCCAGGCCGAGGCGAACAGCGTCGATCCCCGCACGCCGAGCCACTCGAGCTTGCCGGAGACGTCGGACGGCACCCGGGGGTCGGCCGTCCAGCGCTTCTGTCCGGTCGCGGAGTCGTAGCCGGTCGCGGTGGTCTTGTCCCAGTGCACGAGGGTGCCCCCGAGGAGCTCCAGGTGCGCGCCGGCCTGCAGTTGCTGCAGCGGCATCGACCACTGCGGCTTCGGTCCCGCCGCCACCTTGGCGCCGGGCCGGATCGTGGTGCCCGCGCTGCCGGGGGCGCCGCCCGGGGAGCGGCCGGGCTTCGACCTCCGGTCGATCAGGGCCGTGGCGCTCGCGGCGGCCACGGCGGTGCCGCCGGCGGCGATCCACAGGAAGCGGCGGCGGCTCGGCCCGCCCGGGGCCGCCGTGTCCGGCGGGCCGACGGGGATCGGAGGCACGGCCAGCAGGGCGGCGGCGCTCGCTTCCCGTGCGGCGATGTCCGCCAGCAGGCCCGGGGTGAGCAGTGAGGAGGGTTCGACCGGACCCAGTGCGGTCAGCAGCGCGGTGACGGACGGCCTGCGGGCGGGCTCCTTGTCCAGACAGGCCGCGACCAGGGGACGCAGAGCGTCGGGTACCCCGTCCAGTCGCGCCGGGGCGTGGACGGCCCGGTAGAGGATCCCGGGCGTGCTCCCGGTGCCGAAGGGACCCCCGCCGGTGGCCGCGAACGCCAGGACGCAGCCGAGGGAGAAGACATCGGCCGCCGGTCCGGTCTCGCGGCTCGACGCGATCTGCTCCGGAGCCATGAATCCGGGCGTTCCCATCACAGCGTTCGTCCGGGTCACCTGGGTCGCCTCCGCCACCCGGCTGATCCCGAAGTCGATGACACGGGGCCCGTCGTGGGCCAGGAGCACGTTCCCCGGTTTGAGGTCGCGGTGGACGATGCCGGCGGCGTGGATCGTCAGCAGCGCCTCGGCGAGTCCGGCGCCGAGGGTCCGCAGGGCCGGCTCGGGCAGCGGGCCGAAGCGCGCCACGGCGTCGTGCAGGGACGGCGCGGGGATGTAGGCGGTGGCCAGCCACGGCTGCTCGGCGCCCGCGTCGGCGTCGAGCACCGGCGGGGTGAAGAACCCGCTCACCTTCCGGGCGGCGTCGGCCTCGCGCCGGAAGCGCCCGCGGAAGTCCGGCGCCTCGGTGTACTCGGGCCGGATCACCTTCAGCGCGACCAGCCGCGATCCCGGCGACCTGGCCAGGAAGACCCTGCCCATACCGCCCTCGCCCAGGAGTTGGAGGACCTCGTAGGGGCCGATCCGGCCTGGGCTCTGCGACTGCGGTTGCCGCTGTTCCTGCCCCTGTTCCTGGATGGTGGTGCGCTGTCGCGGGGCGGTGGGGTCGTTGGCGCCGTACGCCGGTGTCTGCACGGTGTCGTGACGGCGGGTCAGCTGAGGGAGCCGAGTACGTCGCGGGCGGCGGCGACGGCGGCGTCCTCGGACTGTTGCTGGCGTGGGCCGGAGTCCGAGGTGTCATAGCCGAAACTCACGGAGAACGCGGCGTTGCCCTCGTGGACGATCACCGTTGCCTCTGCCAGGCCCCCCATGTCCTTGTCGACGGCGTGGACGACGTAGGCCTCTTCGCCGAGACCGGTGAGCGACCGGGAATCGGTGGTCGTGCGCATGTCCTTCAGGGCGTTGAGAGCGGTCGACTTGTCCATGTCGTACATGCCCTTCGCTCCGGGGCTGACCGTGAGGTGCACCCGCAGATGCAGCAGCCGGCCGCCGGAACCGGAGGGAGTGTCCCAGCTCGGCATCTTGGTGATCATCGCTGCCATGGTCGTGTTGTCGAACTGCGACGGCTTGCACTCGGTTCCGGGCGCGATGCTCGCGATGGTGGCCTCCTTGATCAGCCGGCACCCATCGGGGACGTGGGTGAACGTCCGTCCCGCCGGGGCCTGCGACGGAAGCTTGCCGCCGCCCGGGGCACCGGACGGACTCCCCGACGCGGCGTTCTTGTCATCGCCCCCGGATGTGGCGATGATCACGCCGACGATCGCGGCCACGACGAGCACGGCGCCGCCGATCAGCCAGGGCTTCCCACTCCCGCCCGGCCGCCCCCCGTTCGGCGGTCCGTACTGCGGCGGGGTCGGCGGGAGGTGCTGCGACCAGGCCGAGGGCGCGCCCGGCGGCTGGGCCGGGACCGGCGGCGGCAGCTGCCCGGGGGCTGCGCCGCCGGTCCCCAGCCCGGCCCCCCCCGGCATCCCCTGCCCTCCCGGCATCCCCTGCCCTGCCGGCGTCCCCTGCCCGAGCGGCTGGGTGGGGTCGGTCCGGTAAGGGCCCTGCCGGGGGTCCATGGGGTTCTGCGGGGTCTCACTCACGGGGCAGTTCGCTTTCCGTCCGGTTCTCGGCATAGGGAACGGCGCAGGCCAGTCCCGTGGGCCGGGTCCGGGACGAAGGCGCACCGGTACCCCACGCACTTGCCAAAGTCTTCCGCGAGGCGCTGCAATGCTGATGAAATCTTGCTGAATCGGGGGACGCGGAGGACTACGGGGTGGGCGCAGATTCAACGGGGTGGCTACAGATCGACCTGCTCGGGCCGGTCAGAGCCACCAGGGGCGACGCACCGCTCGAACTCGGTCCGGTACGGCGGCAGGAAGTGCTGGCCGCGCTGGTCCTGCGGCCGGGCACCCTCGTCACCCACCAGCAGCTGCTCGACGACGTCTGGGGGGCCGATCCTCCGGGAACGGGCCATCGGGTCCTGCCGAGTTACGTCTATCCGCTGCGGAAGCTGCTGGACACGCGGGATGCCGGTCCTGCCGAGTCGTTGATCCGCAGCGAGCGCGGCGGCTACCGCTTCGTGGCCGGCGGGGCACGGAGGGACGTCGACGAACTGGCCGAGCGGGCCGGCGGCGCCCGGCGCGCGCAGGCCGCCGGCGATCCCGCGGCCGCCCTCGACAACTTCGCCCTGGCTCTCGGGTTGTTCCGCGGCGAGCCGCTGACCGGTCTGCTGGGGCCGTTCGCGGACGCCGAACGGCAGCGGCTGGCGCAGCACCGGCGCACGCTCGAACGGGAGCGGCTGGAGTGTCTGGTGCTGCTCGGCCGGTACACGGACGCCCTGGACGGCCTCGTGGTGCCGGCCGCGGCCCGGCCGTACGACGAACCGCTCGCCGCGCTGCGGATGCGCGCGCTGTACGGCAGCGACCGGCAGGTCGAGGCGCTGGCCGTCTACGGGGAGACACGGGACCGGCTCCTCGACGAGCTGGGGGTGGAGCCCGGCGAGGAACTGCGTCGGGTGCACCAGGGCGTCCTGCGCCGGGACGACGGGCTGCTGCTCGGCCGGGTGGTGCGGCAGCGCGCGGCCGGGTCGGCGCCCGCGCGCCCCGCGCCGCAGCGGAACGAACTGCCCGGGGACACCGCCTGCCTGGTCGGCCGCGAGGCCGAACTCGCCCTGCTCACCGCGCCCGCGTCCGCCGGGGCCGTGTCCGTGGCGGCCGTGGACGGCACGGCGGGTGTCGGCAAGACCGCGCTGGTGGTCCGCGCCGCCTGGACGCTCCGCGACCAGTACCCGGACGGCTGCCTGTTCGTGGACCTGCACGCGTACGGCACCGGCCAGGAGAGCACAGGACCGCAGCGGACGCTGCACCGGCTGCTGCGCGCGGTCGGGAGCGCCGACGGTGAACTGCCGGACGAGCTGGACGAGCTGGTGACGGCCTGGCGTGCGGCGACGAGTTCGCTGCGGCTGCTGCTGGTCGTGGACGACGCTCCCAGCGCCGAGCTGGTGCGCCCGCTGCTGCCCGCCGGGCCGGGCAGCAGGGTGCTGGTGGTGGGCCGGCAGCGGCTGTCCGGGCTCGACGCCGACCTGCGGCTCACCGTGGAGCCGCTCGGCACGGGCGAGGGGGTCGCGCTGCTCCGGCACCTCCTCGGTGAGGCGCGCGCGGACCGGGAGCCGGAGGCCGCGCGGGAACTCGCCCGGCGCTGCGGCGGTCTGCCGCTGGCGCTGCGGATCACCGGGGCCCGGCTGCAGAACCGCCGGTCCTGGACGCTGGCCCACCTGGTGGACCGGCTGTCGGACGACGAGCGCCGCCTCGGTGAACTGCGGGCCGAGGACCGCAGCGTGGAGGCGGCCTTCCGGATGTCCTACGACCAGCTCGCGCCCGGGCTGCAGCGCGGTTTCCGCGCGCTGGGACTGTCGCCGACGGCCGGGTTCGACGCGCTCACCCCGGCCGTCATGCTGGGCTGCTCCCGCGAGGACGCCGAGGACGTCCTGGAGCAACTGGTCGACGCGAGTCTGCTGCAGCAGCCGCGGCCGGGCCGCTACCGGCTGCACGACCTGGTGCGGGACCACACGCTGCGGCTCGCCGCCGCGGAGCCCGAGGAGTCCGCGGCCGCCCGCTCCGCCGTGCTGCACCTCTACACGGCCGCCGGCCGGATCGCCAGCGACTGGGGCCCCGAGGGCTTCCCGACGGGACCGGACGTCACCGGCTCGCCGTTCGCCGACTGGCAGGCCGCCGCTGCCTGGTTGGACGCCGCGGCCTGCCAACTGGTCGATGTGGTGGCCTGCGCGGTGACCGCCGGGGAGGCCGACCACGCCTGCTGGATCGCCGAGGGCCTGGTCGACCATCTGGTCCGCCAGGGGCGCTACCACGAGTGCCGGTCGGCCCTGGAACTCGCGCTGACCTGCGCGGACACGGCCGATGACCGGCGGATGCCCTCCTCCCTGCGGAGCTGTATGGGCATCGTCGACATCTACCAGGGGCGGTTCCGGCAGGCGCACGCCTGGTTCACCGACGCACTGCGCATCGCCCGCCGCCTGGGCGATCTGCGGGAACAGGCGCGGGCGCTGGCCGGGATGGGCGCCTCGGAGCGGTCGCTGGACCGCACCGGGGAGGCGGTCGCCCACCTGAGTGAGGTGGTGGAGCTGGCGGCCCGGCTCGACGACGACTGGCTGGGCGGGATGTCGACCTGCAACCTCGGCGCCATCCACCACCATCAGGGGCGCTACGAGGACGCGCTCGCGTACTTCGCCACCTCCCTCGCGTTCGCCGAGAAGATCGACCGGCCCAGGATGATCAGCAAGACCCTGTGTCATGCCGCCGAGGTCCATCTCGACCTCGGACGGCACGCGGAGGCCAGAGGCCTGCTCCGGCGGGCGGCCGAACTGGCCCGGGAGGTCGGGGACCTGCCGCTGCGCGCGGTGAGCCTGTCGCGGCTCGGCGCCGCGGAGCACGGCGAGGGCGATCTGCCCTCGGCCGTCGCCCTCCACCACGAAGCCCTCTCCACCCTCAACGAGCACACCAGCACGGCGCTGGAGATGGAGGTCCGCAGCCGCCTCGGGAGCACCTACGCGGCAGCGGGCCGCCGCACCGAGGCGGAGCAGCAGTTCCGGACCGCCCTCGCCCTGGCCGGGGCCATGGACCACCCCCGGGAACACGGCATGGCCCTGGCCGGCCTGCGGGACTGCTGAACGGCGGGGCGTCAGGGGGCCGGGCGTCAGGAGGTCGGGGCGGCGCCCCCGGGGACCAGGCCGTCGGCGACCAGGCCGGCGAGGACCGCCTGGCCCAGGGCCTGTACGGCGGACTGGGGACGGACCATCACCGTGAACTCCTTGACCCGGCCGGCCTCGTCGAACTGGAGCATGTCGATGCCGTGGATCTCCTTGCCGTCCACGGTGGCCCGGAAGACGAGGATCTCCGACGGGGCCTCTGCGCCGTCGGTACTGGTCTCGGCCGTGCCGTCGAACCGTCCGACGTAGCGGAAGTCCTCGAAGGTGCGCAGCAGCACGCCGAAGAGCCCCAACACCATGGCCTTGCCCTCGAAGGGCGTGAACTTCACCGGGCTGTAGAAGCGGATGTCGTCGGTGAACAGGTCGTCCAGTGCGGCGAGATCGCGCTTCTCCACGGCGGTACGGAAGCGTTCGGCAGTCTCCATGACCCCTCCAGATACGCAGGTGCCCCGAGCTCGGATACTCAAGGATATGACTAATCATGTTCTTGGGTAGAATGCGGTGCCGGACGGAGAAAGGGAAGGGCGGCTTCGATGGCTTTGCGACATGCCGTGCTGGCGGCGCTGCTGGACGGCGAGTACAGCGGATACCAGCTGGCGAAGGCGTTCGACATCGGCGTCGGGAACTTCTGGCACGCCCTGCCCCAGCAGCTCTACGCCGAGCTGACGAAGCTGGAGAAGGAAGGACTGGTCGCGGGCCGGCAGGTGGTCCAGGAGTCCCGGCCCAACAAGCGCATGTTCCACGTCACCGACGCCGGCCTCGCCGAACTGGAGGCCTTCGCCGCGGCCCCGTCCAAGCCCTCGGTGATCCGCGACGACCTCCTCGTCAAGGTCCAGGCCGTCGACCGCGTCGGCACCGCGCCCGTGCTCGAACAGCTCCAGGAGCGCGCCGCCGCGGCCGAGGCCAAGATCGAGCTCCTCGGCAAACTGCTGCACCAGCTGCGCGGCGACGCCGACGAGGAGGAGTTCCTGCGCCACGGCGAGCGGATCGGGCCCTATCTGACCTGCCTGCGCGGCCTGGCCTTCGAGCAGGACCACCGGGACTGGTGCCTGCGGATCGCAGCCGTGCTGCGGGATAGGGGGCTTGAGACTGGTAGGCGCGCATGTTGAGGTGCCGCGTATTCCACCGGGCATGGCTTTGGCTGGTCACTCTGGGTGGTGAGGTCGGTGTTCGTGGTCTCGCCCTGGACAGGTAGGTTCACCGGTGACGTGTTCGAAGGGGAGATCACCGGTGGACGTTGTGGCGATCATGGAAGCACTGGCTGAGCAGGGCATCACAGTGCTGTTCAAGGCTGACGCCGAGCGGATGGCAGAGCGGCGCAAGCCCTGGACATTCGTGGCCAGCGGTGCCCCTTTGCGTGACGACATCCTCGTACGAACCGATGCAGCCTCAGTGGAGCAGTGTCTCGAAGCCTGCCTGCCGCGCCTGCGCGAGCTGGGCTTTTCGCTGCCCGAGTGACGAGAGTGGTCTGCCGGGACACGACGGACGGCTCACCGCGTGTGGTCACCGGGGGCGTATCGGCTCCAGGTGCCGCCGGCCTCGGTGACGAGCCTGGTGGCCGTCTTGTCGTGGTAGCCGAGGGCCTTGGCGATGACGGGCGCCGGGGCCTGGAGGACGAGGTGCCGGATGGCGGAGGTGCGGGCTCGTTGGGCAGGGACACCGAGGTCACGCAGGGGGCCGAGCAAGCTGGCCGGGTTCATTGGCTGGCCCGGGCGGCGGCCGGGGAAGAGCCAGTGGGTGGAGAGATTCACCGCGGACGTGCGGCCCGGGAGCGAGTGGAGGTAGGCCCGAACGAGATCGGCGACCGGCTCGGGCAGGGGCGAGGGCGGGTCCCCGAGCCGGAGGTGGACCTGCTGGCCGTCGTCCAGGATGTCATCGGTCGTCAGGCGGACGATGCGGGTCAGGGGCTGGGCGAACAGCAGGACAAGACTGGCCGCGACCCGGATTCTCAGCGGCGCGGCATCGCTGCCGAGGACGCGGCGCAGGGCGGCCAACCGCTGTTGCTGGCCCATGGGTTGTGGGTTGGTCGTCGCACGGTAGGGGATGGCCAGCCGCGGCATGCGGCGCGTGTCCATGCACCAACGCAGGAAGGGTTGCGCCGCGCGGCGGGTGGCGTAGTTCTCGCTGTGCCAGGCGTCGAGATCGGCTTGGGTTGCCGTCGCCAGCGTGCGGTCCCGGCGGGCGAGCCAGGTGAGGAAGGCGTCGGCCTGGGTGGTCTGCTGACGGTGTTCGCTGACGGTGCTGACGCTCAGCGGGCCGGCGTCGGCCTTGGACCGCAGCTTGCGGAGCTGGTGCCAGTGGGCGAAGTGCCTCAGGAGATGCTCGTGTTCGGGGTCCGTGGTCGCCGAGAGGCGCTCAGCCAGCCAGCGTTGGAAGAGCAGGAGCCGGCGGTCCTGCCGGGCTAGAACGCCGCATTCCATGAGCAGGTCGCGCAGGTAGGCGGCGGTCCGCCAGTTCGGCACCTGCTGGATCGCCTCGTGAGTGAGTGCGATGTTGCCGGTGGCGAGGTCCCGCAGCAGCGCGGGGACCTGCGGGTTGTTCAGCCAGACGAGGCGGCCCTTGGGCCGGTCCATCCCGACCAGCAGGTCGTGCAGCGGGAGCAGGCGCGGGTCGGGGTGGCCGGTGCCGTCGTCCAAGATGCCGGTGAGCCGGCTGGAGAGGGTGCAGCGTTCGCAGAGCCGGCCACCCAGGAGGAGGCCCTCGAAGTCGCAGCGGTTGCAGAAGAAGTCGCGGGTGATGCCGGCGCAGCCCCGGCAGAGCGGCTGGCCCTGATCGTTGCGACCGGGCAGAAGCCGGTCGGTGGAGCATCCGGGGCAACGGCCCCGGACGTGCATGGCCCGCTCCAGGCAGGTGCGGCAGATCGGTCCGTCGGACCAGTTAGCGGACTTCGCTGCCCGTCGACCGCAGCGGGCGCAGTCGCGCAGGTGCCAGCGTTCGTACTGTTCGGGCGTCATGCCGGTCACCCCTCGTCGGTGAGCCGGACCCGTGTCGGTCGGCGGGCGGCGAGGTTGATCGGTGCGTCCTGTCCGGCAGTGCGGCGGAGGCGGACGTTCTCGGCGGAGGTGGGGATCAGGTCGCTGGCGGTGCAGTCGAGGATGTCGCAGAGCGCGGCGAGCACCGGCAGGGATAGCCGCTCGGGGGTGCCGGAGACGAGGCGGTGGATCTGGGAGGCGGACAGGGTGATCCCGCGTTCGGCCAGGTGCGGCATGAGTTCGGGGACGGTGAACATGCCGCGGGCGGCCATCAGCTCGCGCAGGCGCCAGCGGTAGGTGATCTGGCGGGGCATTACGAAGTCCTTCCCGGCCGCATCGCGGCCTCAACGGTGGCGTCCAGGGCCCGGCGCAGGGTGCGGGTGCGGAAGTCGGAGGAGACACAGGTGTAGATCGCGGTGGTGGAGGCGTACTCATGGCCGACCTGCTGCTGGACGAACAGCGGATCGTAGCCGTCTTCGATCAAGTGGGTGATGTACGACCTGCGCAGCGAGTGGAACTCCAGCGCCGGGTTCAGGCCGAGCGCGTCACGGTAGGCGGCGAAGCGGGAGTCCAGCCGCTGGAGCCCGATCCGCAGCCCCCGCTCGGAGGGCCACAGCGCAGGTCCGTGGGCGTGCCGCATGCCGGGCCGAACCTCGGTGACCCACTCCTCGATGACGACCGGCGTCCACTGCCAGACGGTCAGCACGCTGCGGCGCTTGGGCGGTGAGCCCTTCTTTGCCTTCCCGTGGCGCACCATCAAGGTGCCGTAGTCACCGAACTCCCGGCCGTGCGGGTTGGGGCCGAAGTCGACCTCGTCGAGCATGCGGGTTTCGTTGCGGCGCAGGCCGTAGCCGTAGGCCGTCTTGAACAGCGCCGCGTCCCGGAACGCCGGCAGCCAGCCCTTGCGGCCCTTGCCCCGGACGCGCACCACCTGCTCGTCGGCGTACTCGAAGAACGCCTCCAGCTCTGGCCGGGTGAAGGCGCGGCGCTCCGGCTCACCCTCGCCTTCGTCGGCGTGGACCGCCGCGTTCCAGTCGTGGACCACCTGGACCGGGTGGGTCCCGAAGCGCAGCAGGCACTCCTCCGCCCAGCTGTACGCCGGGCTAGTCACGAAGTCGCAGAACTGCCGTACCGCGCCCTGGTAGTTGCGCACCGTTGAGCGCGCGCAGCCCCGCACCGAGCGGAGGTCCACCGACCATTCCTCGACGTGCTGGGGCGCCCACTCCCACGGCAGCCCATCCGCGTGCCGGGCGAACGCGCGCACCGTCCGCTCCTGGTCGCTGACGTAGCCGAACGACAGGTTCCTGGCCAACTGCTGGTTGCGCCAGCCAGCCAGCATCGCCTCGAAGACCTGCTCCTCCGGGCGCAACAGCGGCAGGCCGTCGACCAGGTGCAGCCGTGCCGACCCCGGCACCAGGGTGTCCCCACCCATCCGATCACTCTCCGTCCATCGCATTCGACGCGAGAATCTCGCATCTGATGCGACTGGAGAGCGTTTTCCCAGATCAGTCCCTCGAAGGAGTGAAGACGACGGCCAGCGACGGCCCGGTCCGGTACGGTCCGACAGAGGCTCCCGGCCCATCGTCCGGCCAAGGTCAGCGCCCGGACCCGGGATCGCGAGGCAGCGGTCCAGGTCCGGAGTCGCCAGTTCGCATCAGCTGCAATTGGCGTCGGTAGGAACATCCATGTCAGATCGTGCGCTAAGCCATCTCCGAGCCGATTGGCCTTTTGACCTGGGATGATTGCTTGCCGGAGCCTTCGTGGGTCGCTGTTGTCGATCTTCGGAGAGTTGTTGTGGCGGTCGAGTTTCTGTCGGGTGAGCAGGCTGGGTACGGGGCGTTTGTCGGGGTACCGTCCCGTTCGGAGTTGGAGCGGTACTTCTTCTTGGACGACGCGGACCGGGAGGCGGTGCAGGCCAAGCGGCGTGCGCACAATCGGCTCGGGTACGCGGTCCAGCTCACGAGCGTGCGGTACTTGGGCCGGTTCCTGCCGGACCCGCGGCAGGTGCCGGCGGAGGTGGCCGAGTACCTGGCCGAGCAGTTGGAGATCGCGGATTCGTCGTGCCTGAAGGAGTACGGCGAGCGGGACGGGACGGCCCGCAGCCATGCCGGGGAGATCCAGGAGGCCGGGGGCTGGCGTGACTTCGCCGAGGTCTCAGCGGAGCTGAGTAAGTGGCTGGACGCGCGGGCCTGGACGACCGGGGACGGGCCGAAGGCGTTGTTCGACGCAGCGGCCGGGTGGTTGCGCGAGCGCAGGGTGCTCCTTCCCGGGGCGAGCCGCTTGTCACGGCTGGTGGGCAATGTCCGGGAGACGGCGAACCAGCGGCTGTGGGACACGCTCTACGGGCTGCTGACCACCGGCCAGCGGGCGGTGCTGGACTCGCTCCTGACAGTTCCTGCCGGTTCGCGGGTCTCGGAGCTGGACCGGCTGCGGCGCGGGCCGGTGCGGGTGTCGGGCCCGCAGATGAAGTGGTCCTTGGACCGGGCGGAGGAGATTGCCGACCTGGGCATGGGCGTGCTGGACGTGTCGGGGATACCGCCACGCCGACTGGCGGAACTGTCGCGGTACGGCGTGGACGGCAAGGCCACGCTGCTCAAGCGACACAACGACGCGCGACGCCTGGCAACGCTGCTGGCCACCGCGGTGCACCTGACGACGAGGGCAGTCGATGACGCCCTGGACCTGCTGGAGGTGCTGATCGCCACGAAGCTGCTGGCCAAGGCCGAGCGGGAGACAGCCAAGGAGAAGATGAAGACCCTGCCGAAGGTCGAGCGGGCCGGGGCGAAGCTGGCGACCGCGTTCCAGGTCGTCTTCGACACCACCTCCGAGCAGGTCGACACCGACACCGGGGAGATCAAGGCGCCGAAGGTGGAGACGCTGGCGGCGATGTGGGAGCAGATCGAGGCGGTGGTGCCGCGCAGCGAGCTGGCCGCCGCGATCGCCGCGCTGTTCGAGCTGACGCCCCCGTTGGACTCCGATGCGGACCAGGCGTGGCGGGCGATGCTGGTCACCCGGTTCGGCACGGTGCGGCCATTCCTGAAGCTTCTGGTGAAGGTGGTCGACTTCGGAGCGACCCCGGAGGGCGCCCCGGTGCTGGCCGCGCTGAAGGCGCTGCCGGAGTTGATGGGCCGTAAGAAGGTTGGCCCGGCCGAGATCGACACCGAGCTGCTGGCCGGGTCGTGGCGGCGTCTGGTGCTGGCCGCGCCGGGCCTGGAGCCGGGGTGTGTGGACTGGAAGGGGTACGTGTTCTGCGTGCTGGAGCAGTTCCACCGGATGCTGCGGCGGCGGGAGATCTTCGCGAAGAACTCCGCCAAGTGGGGTGACCCGCGGGCGAAGCTGCTGGCCGGTGAGGCATGGGAGCAGGCCAAGCCCACCGTCCTGGCGTCTTTGGGCCTGCCGGCGGGGGCGGGGGAGCACCTGGCGGTGCGGGCCGCGCTGCTGGACGGCACCTACCGGGAGGTGGCCGGGCGCCTGCCGGACAACGCGCAGATCTCCTTCGACGACGACGGCCGCCTGCACTTCGCCGCGCTGGAGCCGGAGCCCGAACCGGCTTCCCTGCGCGATCTGCGGGCGGCAGTGAACGCGATGCTGCCCCGCGTGGACCTGCCGGAGGTGCTGCTGGAGGTGTTCTCCTGGACCGGCGCCGACCAGGCGTTCACCTCGGTCACCGGCGGCGAGGCCCGGCTGAAGGACCTGCCCGTGACGATCGCCGGGCTGCTGGTCGCGCACGGCTGCAACGTCGGCTACACACCCGTGATCAGCGGCATCGACGCGTTGAAGTACGGGCGGCTGTCCCACGTTGACCAGACGTATCTGCGGCTGGCGACGTACCGGGCCGCCAACGCCACCTTGATTCAGGCCCAGGCCGCGATCGGTCTTGCCGGGGCGTGGGGTGGCGGTCTGGTCGCCTCGGTCGACGGGATGCGGTTCGTGGTGCCGGTGCCGTCGGTCTACGCCCGCCCGAACCCAAAATTCTTCGGGCGGCGGGGCGGTGCCACCTGGCTCAACATGATCAATGACCAGGCGGCGGGTCTGGGCGGGAAGGTGGTGGCCGGCACTCCGCGTGACTCGCTGTATGTGCTGGACGTGCTCTACGACCGTGACGGCGGCAAGCGTCCCGACATGATCGTTACCGATACCGCTTCGTACTCCGACATTGTCTTTGGCCTGCTGACCTTGGCGGGGTTCACCTACGCGCCGCAGTTGGCGGACCTGCCGGACCAGAAGATGTGGCGCATCGACCGCGCGGCCGACTACGGCGCGTTCCAGGACGCGGCCCGCGGCCGGGTCGATCTGATCCGCGTCGAGCGGCATTGGGAGGACATCCTGCGGATCATCGGCTCCATCCATACCGGGGCGGTACGGGCCTACGACGTGATCCGGATGCTGTCGCGAGACGGCCGGCCGACCCCGCTGGGCGACGCGATCGCGCACTACGGGCGGATCGCCAAGACCCTGCACATCCTGCGGCTGGCCGATGAGCCGGCCTACCGGCGGAAGATCAAGGTGCAGGCCAACCTCCAGGAGGGCCGCCACGCGCTCGCCCGGAAGATCTTTCACGGCAAGGCCGGGCAGCTCTACCAGCGCTACCAGGACGGCATGGAGGACCAGATCGGCGCGCTGGGACTCGTCCTCAACGCCCTGGTGCTGTTCAACACCCGATACATGGACGCCGCCGTCACCCAGCTCCGCAACGACGGCTTCGACGTCCGCGACGAGGACGTCGCCCGCCTCTCGCCCTTCGTCCGCCACCACATCAACATGCTGGGCCGCTACTCCTTCTCCCTGCCCGACCTGCCCGGGGGCCTGCGGCCGTTGCGCGACCCGGACGTCATGGAGGAGTAGGAGACCGGGTGGCGGGCGCGCCCCGGCCAGGGGTCAGGGCCGGGGTTCGGCGGCCGGGGTGAGGATGGTGCAGATGTCACCCTGGCTACAGGTGCCGGGGTCGGTCCGGGCCGCTCGGCGGGCGAGGCCGCGCAGGGCCTCGCGGGTCGCCCGAAGCTCGACGAGGCGGCGTTCGATCTCACTCAGGTGCTGGTCGATGAGCTCCGTGACCCGGCCGCAGGGGGCCTGTCCGCTGTCGCGCAGGGACAGGACCGAGCGGATCTCGGCGAGCGTGAGCCCGGCGCCCTGGGCGTCGCGGATGAACGTGAGGCGGGTGACGGCCTCGGCGGGGTAGTCGCGGTAGCCGCCCGGTGTGCGGGGCGGAGCGGGCATCAGGCCGGCCTGCTCGTAGTAGCGGATGGTCTTGGTGGTCAGTCCGCTTGCCCTGGCGAGGTCCCCGATGCGCATGCCTGAAGGCTAATCCCTTGACCTTCCAGCGCACTGGAAGGTCTACGGTCAGCCACACAGGCTATGAACTGGGAGGACACCACCATGCAGATCACGGTGCTGACGGTTCCGGACTGCCCGAACGGGCCGGTCATCGAGGAGCGGATCACCGCCGCGCTGTCCGGGCGGGACGCGAAGGTGGAACGGGTCGAGGTCCGCGAGCAAGACGACGCGGCCCGCTGGGGCATGACCGGCTCCCCGACCGTCCTCATCGACGGCGTCGACCCCTTCGCGCCGGCGGGCGCGGTGCCGAGCGTGTCGTGCCGGATCTACCGGGACGCCGACGGCGCGGCGGACGGGGCGCCCAGCGTGGAGGAACTGCGCCAGGCACTGGCCGGCGCGGCCTCTGCCGTCGGGACCGCGAGCGAGGACTGCTGCGACGCGGACGTGCTCGACGTGATCGGACGGGGCGGCCGCGGTCGCCTGGCCCCGGCTGAAGGCGGGCTGCGGGCCGTCCACCAGGCCGTGCTGCGGCACTTCGCCGACACCGGCCGCCCGCCCGCGGCCGCCGATCTGGAGCCGGTCGCGTCCACCGCCGGACGCACCGCGCAGGACGTGCTGGCGGAGCTGGCCCGGGAGGACTTCCTGACCCTGGAGGAGGCCGGGCAGATCCGGGCCGCCTATCCGTTCTCCGCCGTACCCACCCCGCACCGGGTCCGGATCGCCGGCGGTACCGAGGTGTGGTCGATGTGCGCGGTCGACGCCCTCGGCATCGCCGCGATGCTCGGCCGGGACACGGTGATCTCCTCGCAGGACCCGGTGACCGGCGCCCCGGTCACCGTCACCTCAGTGAACGGGGCAACGCAGTGGGAGCCGCGCGGGGCCGTGGTGTTCATCGGCCGCCGTGACGGCTCCGGGCCCGCCGCCGCCCTGTGCTGCGACGCCCTGAACTTCTTCGCCGGCGAAGCCTCCGCCCGGACCTGGGCGAAGGAGCACCCGGACGTGCCCGGCCACATCGTCGCCCAGGACGAGGCCGAAGACATCGGACGGCAGACCTTCGGGCCGCTGCTGCCGTCCTGACGGCGCTGAGCCGGAGCGCGTACAGCGCAGGGCCGCCGCCGGGCACCGGGCCGAGGTACTCGTGCCCGACCATGTGGCACCAGGCCGCAGGTCCAGCGGCGCGGCCGGGTCGGTGGCGATGACGTGCACAAGCGTGCCCGGCTCAGCGCCGTCGATCCGCTTGCGCAGCCGCAGCAGAAGGGTGACGCACAGCAGGCCGGTGCCGTCGACGGTGATGCCGGGAGCCGGTACCGGGGCGGCCATCACCGCGGCAGGGTCTGGGTGACGCGCCACAGCCGCCGGGGCAGGCCGCCCTCCTCGAAGGCGTGCACCTCCCCCAACTGCCAGCCGTCGGCGAGGGCGTCGACCAGGTCGCGGGGGAAGAAGTGCACCGCGAAGCCGCCGTGCTCCCAGATGTCGTCACCGTGTCCGGCGCCCGCGCCGTAGTGGGCGTCGCCGGTGTGCCGCACGGTGTAGACGAACACCCCGCCGGGCCGCAGCACCCGGCGCACCTCAGCGACCAGGGCGTGGAGTTCCTTGGTGGACAGGGCCATACACAGCAGCATGTGCGCGAACACCGCGTCGACCGAGGAGTCCGGCAGCGGCAGCGACTCGCGCACGTCGTGCACCGCGGTCGTCACCCGCTCCGAGACGCCCTGGGAACGGGCGGCGTCCCGCAGCTGGTCCAGGCCGGTCGGGCTGAAGTCGGTGGCCTGGACGGTGAAGCCCTCACGGGCGAAGTAGAGGGCGTCGCGGCCGTGCCCGGCCCCCAGCTCCAGCACGTCGCTCGCCCCGGCCGTACGGAGCACATCGGCGGCGTGGACGGCCGGCTCGGACGGCTGTTCGCCGTACATGCCGGGGTGCTCGCCATACGTCTGCTGCCAGTGCTCCCGCTGGGCCTCGGCCAGCTCCCGTTCGTGCTCCGTCACGTCAATGCCCTTCCCGCTGCCCGGCCGGTACCGGAACCTCACCGGGCCAGCCTAAATCCACGGCATGAGGCCGCAGCGGGGCGCCGTAAACGGCGGCTGTGACGGGCAGCCCGCGCAGCAGTCAGTGGCTGCGCGGCGCGTACATGATCACGGCCATGCCCGCGAGGCACACCAGGGCGCCAATGACGTCGAAGCGGTCGGGACGGTAGCCGTCGGCGACCATGCCCCAGGCGATCGACCCAGCCACGAAGATCCCGCCGTACGCGGCAAGGATGCGCCCGAAGTTGTCGTCGGACTGGAAGGTGGCCACCACCCCGTACAGGCCCAGCGCGATGACGCCGGCACCGATCCAGACCCAGCCCTTGTGCTCGCGGATGCCCTGCCAGACCAGCCAGGCGCCGCCGATCTCGAAGAGGGCGGCGACGGCGAACAGGGCAAGGGAACGAGCGATGGTCATACCGCCTGACCCTACTGGCGGCCCGCGCTCGTGATCTTCAGCGGGTCGTTGGACGACTTGCAGCCGCATCCGCTCTCACCTGCGGTCTTAGGCGCGCAGGAGCAGGAACCACGACGCTGGGAGAGCCACCAGGTTCCGGCGGCGAGCACGGCCAGGACCACGGCAAGGGCGGGCAGCCAGCCCACCACCACCCCGGCGCCGGCGCCGACGACGCCCGCCGCGATCAGGACGGGCAGCGCGCAGCACGCCACACAGGCCAGGGCGGCCAGGCCCCCGAGTGCTTTCGGCGTGCGGTGGGGGCGGGGGTCAGCAGCAGGGTCCGGCATGGCGGTTCTCCTCGGCGAGGTCGGTAAAGGGGATGGGGCAGCAGGCACTGGAGGCGCAGAGGGTCAGGTCGTCGCAGCCCGCCGCGACGGCCGCGGCCAGGGCGGTGCGGATGATCGTCAGGTCGGCGATCTTCGCGTCGACCTCGACGAGCTTCGCCGCGGCCCGATCCTGGAGACCCGCGACGGGACGGCCGTGCCGGTGGCTGCCGGCCTCCAGAAGTTCGGCGACCTCCTCCAGCGTGAATCCGAGCCGCTGGGCGGCCTTGATCACCCGCAGCGCGGTCACCGCGTCCTCGTCGTACAGGCGGTGGCCGCCGTTGCTGCGTTCCGGCTCGGCCAGCAGGCCGCGCCGCTCGTAGTAGCGCAGGGTCTGGATGTTCACCCCGGCCGCCTCGGCGACCTGCCCGCTGCGCAGGCCCGCGCTCACCCCTGCACCCGGTCGGCCGTCCGCGTGGCAAGGGCGTCCAGGACCGCCTCGTGCTCCGCGTCCACCGCGATGTCCAGGCCGATCAGGTCCTCACCGGGGATGGTGGTGAAGGTGAAGAACGAGCAGCAGCCGCTCTCGCGCGCCACCAGGTCCCGGATCCGCTCCTCGGTGCCCGGCCCGGCGGCCAGGTCAAGGCGCAGCCGCAGCGGCTGGGGCCTGGACACCTTGGTCAGCCGCTCGGAGAACAGCGCGTCCCACTCCGCGACTCGTAGGGGCTGCTCCTCGGTGGGCAGCGTGCAGGACTGCGGCACCCACGCCAGATCGCTCATCGCTCTCACTCCCGTCGTCACGTCCCCGGGGCGGGGACACCTCTGACGGTAAACCTGTACCTCGGTACCGGTTGCAAGTGCGGGGACGGCCCGTCAGCGCCGTGCGTTCCCGGGGGCCAGCAGGCTGGTCAGCTCGGCAATGGCCTCCGGGGAGGGCTTGAAGTAGCGGCGAACGTTCTCCGGTTTCTTGTGCCGCGACTTCGCCATCAGCATCAGCAGACTCGCCCCGGCCTCGCCGAGGTGGGTCAGGGAGGAGTGCCGGTACTCGTGCAGGTCCCATCCCGTACCCGGCCCGCGGACGGCCGTGTGCTCGTCCAGCAGCGCGCGGGCCTGCCCGTACGACAACCGCGCGAAGCCGGTGTCCGGGCAGACGTCGCGGGCGCTGACGACCTTCCCCGGCCCCGGGCGGCGGTGGGTGACGAACACCGGGCCACGCGTGCGGCCCTTCAGCAGCCGCGGTAGCAGCCGGGCGGTCCCTGCGTCCCAGTAGACCGTCTCCAGCAAGAAGTCCTCGCGCGCCTGGCCCCGACGGCGTGACTTCGACTTCGCCCCCTTGGCCTTGACCGGGCAGCGGCGGCCGGCGAAGTCCAGGTCTTCGATGTTCACGCCCAGGATCTCCTCCGAACGCCCCGCGGTCTCGTAGAGCATCCGCCACAGCGTCTTCTCGCGCAGATGCACCTCCCGGCGTGCGATCAGCCGGTCGACCGCCATGTGCGAGCGGGCCGGGGTCTCGGAGTCCGGCACCGCCAGCCGCTTGGCCCAGGCCGGAACGCCGGGACCGTCGTAGCCGCGCTCCCGGCACCAGCCGAGCCAGGACAGCACCCCAGCCCGGCGGGAGTTCCAGGTGTTGACCGCGGTGGTGCCCCAGAGCAGTTCGAGCGTCTCGCCGATCTCGTCATCCGCGACCGACGCCAGCGGCCGGCCCTCACCGAGCCGTTCGGCGGTCTTGCCCACCCCGATCCCGTAGTTCCGGACCGTGTTCGGGTTGCCGAACGAGTCGAGGAACGCGTCGGCCGCCGCCCGGACGGTCAACGCCTTCCCGGTCGACAGCTGTACAACGGTCGGCACCGCTTCCCCCTTGCCGCAGATAACAGGGCTGCTTCACGTAGCGGCCGGAGAACGTCACCGCAGGTGACGGACCAAGTTACCGCAGATATTGGGGTGTTATCTGTGGGAAGACTTCAGGTCGCCTTCGCTGCCCATGCTCTGCCAGCCGCCCACCAGGCGCGACGAGGGCTTAGCGCACGATCTGACATGGATGTTCCTCAACCCCCGATAGGGAGTCGACCCATGCCGAACGGTGAATACCTGCGCTACGTCGCGCTGGGTGACAGTCAGACCGAAGGGCTCGGCGACGGGGACGACACCGTCGGCCTGCGGGGCTTCGCCGACCGGTTCGCGGAGCACCTCAGGGCCGTCAACCCCGGCCTTCAGTACGCGAATCTGGCCGTACGAGGACGCGTCGCCGGCCAGGTCCGCGCCGAACAGCTGGAGCCCGCCCTGGCTCTGCGCCCCGACCTGGCCACCGTGGTCGCCGGGGTCAACGACCTGCTCAGGCCCCGGTTCGACGCCGCGGAGGTGGCCGGGCAGCTGGAGGAGATGTTCGCCGCGCTCACCGCCGCCGGAGCCCGCGTGGTCACCCTCACCTTCCCCGACATCGGGAAGATCGCACCGCTCGCCCGGCCCCTCGCGTCCCGCGTCCTCGACCTCAACGACCGGATCCGCACCGCGGCCGCCCGGCACGGCGTCTCGGTCGCCGAAACCGCCGCGCCTCCCGTCACCACCGACCCGCGCATGTGGACCGTGGACCGGCTCCACGCCAGCCCCCTCGGCCACGAGCGGATCGCAGCGGCCATCGCCGACGCCGTCCGGCTGCCGGGCAGCAGCGACGCGTGGACCCACCCGCTGCCGCCCCAGGCGGCCCCCACCCGGCGGCAGACCGCGGCGGCCGAACTGCGCTGGGCGACCGCGTTCCTCGGCCCCTGGCCCGGACGCCGGCTGCGCGGCCGGTCCTCCGGCGACGGCCGCACGGCGAAACGCCCCCGGCTGCTGCCGCTGAGCGCCCCGCACGACGCCCCGGCGGACACCGGCCGACGCGAAGCGCCCTCGGACCCGGCCTAGGCCGGGTCTGGCAAATCCCTCCCCCAGCTACGGCTGGGAGGTGCCCCCAGCCCGGGGCGCCTGGCACGCACGCTCTTCGGGCGGACGCCGGTATTTGTCAGACCCGGCCTAGCGCCTTTGGGTTGCGGACCTGCGGGGAAGCGGTCCATTGTGGAAATGCGTGGGGTGTGCTTCTTTGACCGGAGGCGGCCGTTATGGGTGTACCTGTTGTCCCTCCCCCTCCCGCGGCCCGGCCTCCGTCGGGACCTGGATCGACGGAGAAGGGGCTCAAGGACGGCGCGCTGGGGCTGTTCTCCAGCATGGTGATCGGCCTGGCCTCGACGGCGCCCGCCTATAGTCTCGCGGCGACCCTCGGGGTCATCGTCGCGGTCGTCGGGTTCCAGTCACCGATCGTGATCATCCTGGCCTTCATCCCGATGTTCCTGATCGCCTACGCGTACAAGCAGCTCAACGAGGCGGACCCGGACTGCGGCACCACCTTCACCTGGGCCTCCAGGGCCTTCGGCCCGCGGACCGGCTGGATGGGCGGCTGGGGCATCATCGCCGCCGACATCATCGTCATGGCGAATCTGGCCCAGATCGCCGGGGCCTACGGCTTCCAGCTCATCGGCGCCGACGGGCTGGCCCAGAACACCACGTGGGTCACCGTGGTCGGCGTGCTGTGGATCGCCGTGATGACGCTGATCTGCTACATCGGCATCGAGCTCTCGGCCAACCTGCAGAAGGTGCTGCTCACCATCGAGATCGTGGTGCTCTTCCTGCTGGCCATCACCGCGCTGGTCAAGGTGTACGGGGGAACGGCGTCGAGCGTGGCGACGGAGATCTCGTGGTCGTGGTTCAACCCCGCCAAGATCGACTCGCTGGACGCCCTCACCAAGGGCATCCTCGCCGGAATCTTCATCTACTGGGGCTGGGACACGGCCGTGTCGGTCAACGAGGAGACCAAGGACCGCGGCCGCACCCCGGGCCGGGCCGCGGTCATGTCCACCGTCATCCTGCTGCTCGTCTACGTCGTGGTCACCGTGTCCGCGCAGGCCTTCGCCGGGGTCGGGGACAAGGGCATCGGGCTCGCCAACCCCGACAACTCCGGGGACGTGCTGTCCAGCCTCGGGAACGAGGTCTTCGGTACCGGGGGCTGGGGCGGCTTCGCCACCAAACTCCTGATCTTCATGGTGCTCACCTCGGCCGCGGCCTCCACCCAGACCACCATCCTGCCGACGGCGCGCACCACGCTCTCGATGGCCGCGTTCAAGGCGATCCCGGACCGGTTCGCCCGGATGCACCCCCGGTTCCTCACCCCGACCTGGTCGACGGTGGGCATGGGACTGGCCTCCATCGCCTTCTACGTGATGCTGACCCGCGTCAGTGAGAACGTGCTGGCCGACTCCATCGGTTCGGTGGGCCTGATGATCGCCTTCTACTACGGGCTCACCGGGTTCGCCTGTGTCTGGTACTACCGCAAGGTGCTGACCCGGAGCCCGCGCGATCTGTGGGGCAAGGGGATCATGCCGGGGATCGGCGGCGTCCTGTTGCTGTACTTCTTCATCAACGCCTGCGTGGTGTACTCCGCCTCGGACTACGGCAGCACCTCGTGGACCCTGCCGTTCCCGCCGCACTGGACGTTCGGCGGAGTCTTCGTCACCGGTATCGGCGCGCTGGTGCTCGGCGGCATTCTGATGCTCGTCTACCGGGTGATCCGCCCCGCGTTCTTCCGCAAGGAGACCATCGCCGTCTCCGCCCATCAACCCGGCGACGGTCCCCTCCCGGAGCGGGAACCGCGGTAGGGATTCCGCCGATCGGCGCCGGCCCGGCAGGACAGCGGTCCGGCTGTCCAGGAGCCGTGGCCGGGCCTTGTGGGGCACGGTTCACCCAGTGGTTCGCCTGCCGCCACGCACCGTACGAACGGAATTGGCGAGAACTCGCCCAACCGTTCTCGGGGGTCTTCGCGCGGCTTTCCGGCACTTTACCTGCGTAAAATTGGCCGCCCTTGAACCGGCTCCGGGCGCAGGCTAGTGTTGCCCTCAAGTGCCACTTGAACACAGCTCGCCTCAAAGACATGACTCGCGCGAAGTACCTGAGCAGTAGGCGTCAGGAAAACGCTAATGCGTTCTCCCGCCCGCCACACCGCCGACCCGCCGAAGCTGTTCACGGGAGGAGCAAGCCTGAGAGATGAGCGGAATTCAATATTCCGAATTGACGTCCTCCAGTGCCGCCGGCCACCCCTCCCGACCTTCACAGACTCTGCACAGGCCCTGCACGGCCCCTCGGGCGCGGGCGGCCCTCCCGGAGAGGGACTCCCCGGGGACGCGGGGCTCATATTCGGCCGCCCGGGCGATGACGACAGCACCGGCCGGCCCTCCTTTCCCCTTGCCTTCATCAGTGGTATCCGCACGCATTGACACGCCATCCCATACCGGCTCTCCTGCCGGTTCATCAACCGGTTTACACGAGGTGCCAGCTCCGAATGAAGAAGCACTTGACCAGTCTTCGGGCATATCTTGAGGAACTGCGGGAAATAGGCGACTTACGCGAAATCGACGACGAGGTGAGTACCGAACTCGAGGCCGGCGCGGTGATCCGTTACGCCGTGGAGAACCAACTGCCCGCCCCCCTGTTCAACCGGCTCGCCGGACACCCGCCGGGCTATCGGATCCTCGGAGCACCGGGAGCACTGAGCTCGCTGCCCGAGGCACGCTGGGCACGGGTCGCGCTGTCGCTGGGGCTGGAGCCCGGGACCCATCCGCTGGCCATCGTGGACCAGCTCACGGCCGCGCTCGACGCCGAACCCATCCCGCCGGTGGAGATCACCGACGCACCCTGCCAGCAGAACGTGCTGCTCGGCGACGAGGCCACGCTGGACGCGTTCCCGGTGCCGCTGGTGCACGCGGGCGACGCCGGGCGCTACCTCAACACCTGGGGCGTCATCATCGTGCGCAGCCCGGACGGCTCGTGGACCAACTGGGCCATCACGCGGGTGATGGCGGCCGACAGCCGGACGCTGGTCGTCATGATCAACCCGCCGCAGGACATCGGGAAGATCTACGCGATGTGGAAGGAGCGCGGCGAACCCATGCCCGCCGCGCTGGTCCAGGGCAGCGAACCGGCGATCCCGTTCGCGGGCGGGATGGCGCTGCCCTCCGGCCGTGACGAGTCCGGGTACCTCGGCGGCTACTTCGGCGAACCGCTGGAGGTGACGCGCTGCCGCACCGTCGATCTGCAGGTGCCGGCCTCCGCGGAGATCGTCGTCGAGGGCCATGTCTCGCTCGACGAGACCCTGCCGGAGGGGCCGATGGGCGAGTTCTTCGGCTACATATCCGGGCAGCCCCGACAGCGGCCGGTCTTCCATATCTCCGCGATCACCCACCGGGACGACCCGATCCTGCCGGTGGTCTCGGCGGGCAAGCCGGTCGAGGAGGTCCACACCGTGGTGGGCCCCACGCACGCCGCCGAGGTGCTGCGCAATCTGCGCGGTGCCGGGCTGCCGGTGACCGCCGCGTGGCTGATCCCGGAAGGCTCGTGCACGCTCGCCGCGATCACCGTGCCGCGCGGCTGGCGGCAGTGGGGCGGCGGCATCCACACCACGACCCGCATGCTGACCCGGGCCATCGCGAATGTGGTGCTCCGGCCCAAGGTGGGTTTCTGGATCACCCGGATCCTGGTGCTCGACGACGACCTCGACCCCACCGATCTGCGCGATCTGGCCTGGGGGTTCGCCACCCGCTGCCATCCGGTGCAGGGGCAGGTCCTCATCGAGGACCAGCTGTTCACCCCGCTGCACATCATCTACTCCGCCGCCGAGATGCAGAGCCTGAGCGGCCCGAAGATGGCGTACGACTGCCTGCTCTCCCCGGACGCGGACAAGCGGCCCGTGAGCACCGCCTTCGAGCAGAACTTCCCCGAGCACATCAAGCGGCGGGCGCGCGCCCTGTGGGACCGGCCGGGCAGCTGACCGGTCCCGCGACGGCTGGCCGCCGCACCGGAAACCGGCCCGCCCGACCGGCCGCTGCCACGAACAGCCCCTCGCCGTATCGATCCGATCTGGAGACCGGGACACCATGAACCTTTCCGACCAGCTCACCGCCACCGTGGCCGACGAACTGGCGCAGTGCGGGGTCACGGAGGCGGTGATCTCCCCCGGACTGCACTCGGGGCTGCTCGCCTCCGCCCTGTACCGGCACCCGGGCCTGCGGCTGCACGTACGGATCGACGAACGCTCCGCCGGATTCCTCGCGCTCGGGCTCGCCCGGGCCAGTGGCCGCCCGGTCGCGGTCGCCTGCACCTCCGGCACCGCGGCGGCCAACCTGCACCCGGCGGTCCTCGAGGCGCGGCACGCCCGGGTGCCGCTCGTCGTGATCACCACCGACCGCAAACCGGTCTGGCGCGGCACGGGCGCCAACCAGACGACCGACCAGGTGCGGATGTTCGGCACCTCGACCGGGTTCTTCGCCGAGCTGGAGTCCGTCCCCGGCGACGAGGCGACCACCGGGTACTGGCGTTCGGTGCTCTCCCGTACCGTCGCGGCCGCGGCCGGAGGGCCCGTCCAGCTCAATCTGATGCTGCCCGACCCGCTGGAGAACACCGCCGACGCCGAGGCCGGTCGGGCGGGCGTCGCGAACCAGGAACCGCGCCCGAGGATACGCGTGGTGCGCAGCCTGCCCGAACCGCAGGCGCTGGAGGTCCCGGCGCGCGGGGTGGTCGTGGTCGGCGACGCCGCGGTGGACCCGGCCGGCGCCGTGGCCTTCGCCGAGCAGGCCGGCTGGCCGCTGCTGGCCGAACCGCAGAGCGGTGCCCGCCAGGGCGGCAACGCGATCACGACGTACGGCTATCTGCTGTCGCACCCCGGGTTCCGCGCCGTGGCGCACCCCGAGGCGGTGGTCGCCGTCGGCCGGGCCGGGGTGAACCTGGCACTGCTCAACTACCTCGGCTCCGTCAAGGAGTTGATCGTCGTGGATCCGGCGGAGGACTGGGCCGATCCGGCGCGCACCGCGACCAAGGTGATCTCCCGGCTCGGGAAGCCCGTGCAGGAGAAGACGGATCCGGACTGGCTGCGGCTGTGGCGGGACGCGGACAAGGCGGCCCTGGAGGCGCTCGACAGCACGCTCGACGCGGGCGGGGTCACCGAGCCCCGGATCGCCCGTGACCTGGCGGCCGCGCTGCCACCCGGATCGCTGCTGTTCGCCGCGTCCAGCATGCCGGTACGCGATGTCGAGCGGACCCTGCGGCCGCGCGGCGATCTGCGCGTCCTGGCCAACCGGGGGCTGAGCGGGATCGACGGGGCGGTGTCCAGCGCGATCGGCGCCGCACTGGCCCATGAGGCCGAGACGTCGGGGCGCGCGTACGCCCTGCTGGGTGACCTGTCCCTGCTGCACGACCAGAACGGGCTGATCACCGGGGCGGCTCCGGCCCGGCCGGACCTGGTGATCGTCGTGGTCAACAACAACGGCGGCGGGATCTTCTCGATGACCCCGCAGAGCGAACCCATCGACGGCTTCGAGACGTTCTTCGGCACGCCGCACAACGTGCGGCTCGACGCCGTCGCCCGCGCCGCCGACTGGCCGTACACCAGAGCCGGTTCGATGACGGAGCTGCTGGACGCGGTCCGGGCGCCAGGCCCCCGGCTCGTCGAGGTCGTCACCGACCGGCGGGGCAACGCCGAGTTCCACCGCTTCCTGGCGGGCGCCGTCGGCCAGGCGATCAGCGAGTCGCTGACCGGTCCCGCACCCGAGGCGGAGTGAAGGCGGGGCTGCCATGAGGAACCTGCGCGGCAACCCGTGGGCCACGCTGATCGTCATCTCGCTCGGCTACTTCATGACGCTGCTCGACCTGACGATCGTCAACATCGCCATCCCGGACGTGGTCGATGACCTGGGTGCCTCGCTCGATCAGATCCTGTGGGTCATCAACGGCTACACCCTGGTGCTCGCGGCGCTGCTGATCACCGCGGGACGCATCGGCGACCTGTGGGGCCCGCGCAGCACCTTCGCGGCCGGCGTCGTCCTGTTCACGCTCGCCTCGATGGCTTGCGGGTTCGCCACCGATCCGGGTCAGCTGATCGCGTTCCGGGCGGTGCAGGGGCTGGGGGCGGCGATCCTGATGCCGCAGACCCTGACCATCCTCACCCACAGCTTCCCGCCCGAGCGGCGCGGTACCGCCTTCGGGATCTGGGGCGCGGTGGCGGGCATCGCCGCGATCGCCGGGCCGACGGTGGGCGGTCTGCTCGTCACCGCGTTCGGCTGGCGGTGGATCTTCTTCATCAATCTGCCGATCGCGATCGTCGTGCTGGCCGGAACGTTCGCGGTCGTCACCGAGGTCCGCGAGAGCAGATCGCGCCGGCTCGACCCGCTCGGCGTGCTGCTGATCACGCTGGCGCTGCTGGCGCTCTGCTACGGGCTGGTCGAGGGGCAGCGCTACGACTGGGGAACGGTGGTCTCGTTCATCAGCATTCCGCTGGTGCTCGGCGTCGGAGTGGTACTCCTCGCCGTCTTCCTCGGGTTGCAAGCCCGCTCGCAGGAACGGGATCCGCTGATCCCGTTCGCCCTGTTCCGGGACCGCGACTACGCGCTGATGAACGTCGTCGGCGGTGCGGTCAACATCGGCATGCTCGGCTTCCTGCTGCTCTTCAACCTCTATCTGCAGTCGGTGGCCGGGATGAGCGCGCTGCGGGCGGGGCTCACCCTGGCGCCCGCCGCGATGGTGTCGATGGTCCTGGCGCCGTTGGCGGGGCGGCTGACCGACCGGATCGACGGCCGCTACATCCTGGTCTCCGGGCTGCTGCTGTTCGCGGCCGGGATGGGGTGGATGGCCGCGATCGCCCAACCGGACTCCCGCTGGTACCACTTCCTGCCCCCGCTGCTCGTCGCCGGAGCCGGCATGGGCGGGACGTTCGCGCCGATGCCGACCATCGCGATGCGCGGGGTACGGCCCGAACTCAGCGGGGCGGCCTCCGGGGTCTTCAACTCCAACCGGCAGTTCGGCGCGGTCATCGGCACCGCGGCGGTCGGTGCGCTGCTGCAGAACCGGCTCGTCGCGTCGATCGGCGACCAGGCGAACAGCCGCTCCCTGGCGCTGCCGGAGCAGTACCGCGCCTCCTTCATGTCGGGGCTGCGCTCCACCGCCGAACGCGGCCTCGAAGTCGGGGCGGGCAGCGCACCCGGGCCGCCGGCCGGGGTGCCCGCCGAGTTGGCCGGTCAACTCAGGGAGGCCGGGCGACAGGCCCTGGCCCACGGATTCATCGACGCGATGCACGCGACGATCGCCCTGCCCGTGGCCGTGACCGCGCTCGCCGCCCTCACCTGTCTGGCCGTCAAGAGGCCGGCCGTAAGGCCCGCCGTCGAAAAGGAAGACCGAAAGAAAGCGATGACGCAATGAGTGGCAATGACCGGACGCACGGCCCGGTGGACGAGGAATCGACGTCGGATCAGGAAAGGGCGGCCGCGAGCCGCACACTGCTCGGTGCGCTCACCGGATCCTGGGTGGCACAGGCCTGTTATACGGCCGCGGTGCTCGGAATTTCCGACGTCCTGGCCGAAGGCCCCAAAGCGGCGGCGGAGATAGCCGCGGAATGCGATGCGCATCCGGACGGGGTGCACCGCATTCTGCGGGCGCTCGCCTCGGTCGGGATCTTCGAACAGGACGAGCAGGACAGGTTCTCGCTCACTCCGGTCTCCGCCCTGCTCCGCTCGGATGTGCCCAACTCGATGCGGAACAGCGCGATCATGCTCGGCGAGGAGGTGTTCCGCTCGTTCGGCGCGCTCGTGCACGCCGTACGCACCGGAACGCCCGCCTTCGACGAGGTGCACGGCATGCCGATGTACACGTATCTGCAGGAGCACAAGGAGGTCGCCCGCACCTTCAACGCGGCGCTGGGCAGCCGCGGCGCGGTGCCCGCCGCGTTCGCGCAGTGCTCACTCGACGGTGTCCGCACGGTCGTGGACATCGGCGGCGGCAACGGGAACCTGCTGGCCGAGGTGCTCACGGACCGCCCGGAACTGCACGGAGTGCTTCTCGAACTGCCCGAGGCGGTGAGCCAGGCCCGGCAGCGGCTGGAAGCAGCGGGCCTCACCGACCGGACGACGCTCGTGGAGGGCAGCTTCTTCGAGGAGGTCCCCACCGGCGGCGACCTCTATCTGCTCTCCCGCTGTCTGCACAACTGGACCGACGAGAAGGCCCTGGCCATTCTGCGCACCACCCGCGCGGCCCTGCCGGCAGGCGGCCGCCTGGTGATCCTGGAGAAGATCATCCCCTCAGGACCCGGCCCCAGCCAGGCCAAGGTGTACGACCTGCTGATGCTGGCGATGGTCGAGGGCCGCAACAGGACGGGACCGGAGTACCGCGCGCTCGCCGAGAAAGCGGGCTTCGAGGTCACCGCCGTCCATCCGGCCCCGGCCACCGACCCCAACGGGGAAGGCGCCATCGAGGTCATTGCCGTCTGACGCGTGAGGAGTACTGCCCGTGATGTCCTGAGAAACCCACCGGAACTCACCGCAATTCATCGATCGCCGAACCGCCGCCCGCACCGCGGCGGCTTCCGCGTTTTCCTCCCGGCGCAGAAAGCCAGGACTTCCGGACGGTGACACCGTGAGTTGGAAAAGATATTACCCGCATCCGAACCAAGTACTGAGAGACTGCAACTCGTGACCCAAGAACGCGCGTTATTGCACGTCAGGGATTTCGAAGAAGAGGCTCGCCGGCGCCTTTCCCCGCCGGTGTGGGACTATCTGGCCGGAGGCAGCGGCGATGAATCCGCCGTCCATGCCAACCAGGCCGTACTCGACCGGCTGGGACTGCATCCTCGGGTCCTCACCGGTACCGCCGGGCCCGACCTCGGCACCACTTTGCTGGGACGCCCGCTGCGGGTGCCGCTCGGAGTGGCGCCGATGGCGCACCACCGGCTGTTCCACCCCGAGGGCGAGGTGGCCACCGCCCAGGGGGCGGGTTCCGCCGGCGCCCTGTTCATCGCCAGCATCTTCGCCAACCGGACACTGCAGGAGATGGCCGGCGCGGCGTCCGGACCGCTGTGGCTGCAGCTGTACTGGCTGCGCCGCCGCGACCAGTTGGAGAAGCTCGTCGCGAGCGCCGAGGAGGCCGGATTCGGCGCGCTGGTGCTCACGGTGGACGCCCCGGTGGTCGCCCGCAGACCGCGGGACCTGCGCAACGCGTTCTCGGTCCCCGCGGACGTACGTGCGGTCAACCTGGACTCCTCGGTCATGACCACCACCCATCGCGCCGTCGCCGGTACGTCGGCGCTCGCGGCACACTCCGCCGAGCAGTTCGACACCTCGGTGGGCTGGGCCGACCTGGCCTGGCTGCGCGGGCGCACCAAACTGCCGCTGCTCCTCAAGGGCGTACTGACCGCCCAGGACGCCCGGCTCGCGGTCGAGCACGGCATGGACGGCGTCGTCGTCTCCAACCACGGCGGCCGCCAACTGCCCGGCGCCGTCACGGCGGTGGCGGCGCTGCCCGAGATCGCCGCCGAAGTGCGCGGACGGTGCGCGGTGCTCGTGGACGGCGCCTTCCGCCACGGCTCCGATGTCCTCAAAGCGCTGGCGCTGGGCGCCGACACCGTCCTGATCGGACGGCCCGCGCTGTGGGGTCTCACCTGCGGCGGGTCCACCGGAGTGGCGGCGGTACTCGGCCTGCTGCGCGACGAACTGGCCGAGGCGATGCTGCTCTGCGGTCTGCCGGAACTCAACCTGGTCGACCGGACGCTGCTCCATCCGCACGACCGGCCGCCCGGCGGCCGTCCCGCCTAGGAACAGCGCCATCCGCCAGCGGACCAGTACTTTCACAACGGGGGAACACCGTGCACATCAGCAGTGACTCGACCGAACTTCTCGTCCAGCGCCGGGAGGCCATGGGCCTCACTCAGGAGGACCTGGCCCGGCGTACCGGGCTGAGCGTCCGCATGATCAGTGACCTGGAACGCGGGAGGACCCGCAAACCCCATCCCCGCTCCCTGCAAC
The DNA here is from genome assembly GCF_005860785.2 of Streptomyces sp. So13.3. NCBI lineage: Bacteria > Bacillati > Actinomycetota > Actinomycetes > Kitasatosporales > Streptomycetaceae > Streptomyces > Streptomyces sp. So13.3. The sequence continues at coordinate 1,561,873 of NZ_CP048835.1, forward strand.
TCCTCACCACCGCACTGGAGTTAGATCCGAGCGACATGGCGCGGCTCGCCTCCGGGCGAGCCCCCGACGGGGACCCCGCGGCGGTGCCCGGGCCGCCCGGCAAGCCCGTCGCCCAGGTGGTGGTCCCGCAGCAGATACCCATGGCGGCCCGCCACTTCGCCGGCCGGGACCGCGAGCTGCGCTCGCTCACCGCGCTGCTCGAACACCAGGGCCGGCACGCCGGTCTCGCCGTGATCGACGGCCCGCTGGGGGTGGGCAAGACCGCCCTCGCCGTGCGCTGGGCCCATCAGCACGCCGACCGCTTTCCGGACGGCCAGCTCTATGTGAACCTGCGCGGCAGCACGCCCGCCCGGCTGGGGCCGGACGAGGCGATCGCGGACTTCCTCGACTCGCTCGGCGTGCAGCCGGACCAGGTGCCCGCCGGGCTGCCCGCGCGGTCGGCGCTGCTGCGGAGCCTGCTGGCCGGCAAGCGGATGCTGCTGGTGCTGGACGACGCGCAGTCCGCGGAACAGGTGTCGCCGCTGCTGCCGGGCGCCGCGGGGTGTCTGACGCTGGTGACCAGCCGCCGCAAGCTCGTCAGCCTGGTGGCTCATCACGGGGCGCACCCGGTCAGCCTCGATGTGCTCTCCTTCCAGGACGCCCGGGCCTCGCTGGAGGTGCTGCTCGGCCACAGCAGGGTGGTGGCCGAGGAGGAGGCGACGGCCGAGTTGATCAAAATCTGCCGCCGCTCCCCCCTCGCGCTGAGTACGGCCGGCGCGCACGCCGCCCTGCACCCGTCCATGCGGATCACCACCCTGGTCGCGCAACTGCCCGTCCAGCCAGGCCCGCACCTTCCCGGCGTGGAGCTCTTCTGACCCCCGCCCTCCGACCTCGAGCCACCGATCCCGCCGTCGCGCCCGGCCGTACGGTCAGACGGGGGTGAGCAGCGACCCGAACGCCGAGGCGAGCCAGGGCTTCCGTCCCCCGGCGACGATCCGGCCGCGCAGCACCTGACCCCACTGTCCGACCCGGCCGTAGCCCATCAGCACGAAGGCCGCCGGGTCGGCGGTGATCCGGCAGTCCGCGCGGGCGCCCGCCGGGGTCACCTCGGCCGTCCCGTCGTCCACCGCGAACCGGTATCCCGGGCCGCCGCGGAAGCGCAGCTCGTACGCGATGTGCATCCCGGCGGCCCGCTTCCGGTCGACGTACTCCGGGGCCATGGCGAGCACGCCCTCGACGATCAGCAGCGCGTCCCGGCGGTCCACCGGCCAGGGCGTCCGCCGGGCGCGGGCGATGTCCAGGCCGTGGACGACCTGTTCGCCGAGCAGGGTCGCCGCCATCACCGGCACGGTCATGTGCAGGCCGTTGGTGGTGAGGACGGGTTCGTCCGGGCGGCGGCGGCCGGCCGCCGCACCGAAGTCGGCGGCCGCCGACTCCAGCAGGTCCGCGAGCACCTTCGGGTCCCGCTCGGGGAACCCGGCGAGCAGATGGGTATTGGCGGCGGCGTTCAGCTCGCCCGGGGTCACTCCCGGCCCGGTGGGCAGGACGTCCAGCACGGTGCGGGCGTCCAGTTCGCCGCCGGCGAAGCCCGCGTAGTGCTGGAGCTCCACGACGAGATGGGCGGCGGTCTCACCGATGGTCCACGCCAGGCCCGGCACGGGCGCGCCGGGCTCCGGCACGGTCCGCAGCAGCGCGGCCGTGCGGGCCGCGGCCCGCCGCAGGTCTTCCGGGGTCGTGGTGAAGTCGGGGAACATCCGCGTCACCACACCCGCAGCCGGCGCAGCAGCGCCGCCTGCTCCGGATCGCCGTACGCGGTGACGTCCAGTTCCTCCCAGCTGCCGCGCTGGGTGATCCAGCGGACGAACGAGGTGGTGTCGCCGGCGACCCGCAGCGTCCGGCCGCCGGCCCCCAGCTTGATGGTGCGGCCGCCGGGCCCGTCGAGCACCAGGTCGGCCGAGCCCGAGAGCCCGGCGAGCAGCTCCCGGTTCTGCTGCGGCAGGGCCGCCTCGATCCAGTCGATCGCGGCCGTGAGCCGCAGCTCGTCGGAGGGTGGCGGCGTCCCGGTCAGCGGGCCGCGCGGAGCGAACAGGTCGGCGCGGATGTGGGTGTAGTGGTCGAAGGCGAAGGCGTTGGGCAGCAGCGCCGCCGGATGCGTCCCGAGGTCACCGAGGTCCAGCTGCCGGTCGACGGCCGCGAGGCGCTCCAGCGCCCCGATGGCCTGGGTGCTGACCGACGCGTAGTCCCGTACGACCTGGGCGGCCGACCAGGAGCGCCGGAACTCCACATGGACGTCCTGCGCCCGCTCGGTCGCGAGGCCCGCGGTGTCGGGCAGCGTCCCCGGAGCGACCACCGAGGTGAACAGTGCGCCCATGTGCGCCACGACATCCTGTACGGACCAGCCGGGGCAGCCGCTCTCCGTCTTCCAGTCCGCCTCGCACAGGCCCGCGCAGAGATCGAGAAGTGCGCTGCGGTCCGCCCATAATGCCTCTGTCGCTTGCGTCGGCACGTCGTCCTCCTGGTGGGATTCAGCGGGAGTCATGTGAAGTTCCGTCGCTGCTGGCTGAAGTGACGTGACCTCAATGATGGCTGTCAGGCACGGACTTCCGCGAGGATGCCGTCCCACAGCCGGACCCGGGCGTCGAGTGCCCCGTTGATGGCCTCCTCGCACTCCGCCCACTTGTCCTGGTCGTCGCCGCACAGGTCGGCGAGCATCTGCATGGCCATCGGGGTGTGTTCCTCGCCGTCCACCTCGATGTGCCGTTCCAGATAGTCGACAAAGGAACCGAGCCGGTTGCCCTGGTCGCGGTTGACGGCGACCACCTTGTCGAACATGTCCGGAATCAGATCCTCGCGGCCGAAGGCGAAGGCCGCCGCCTGGCAGTGCACCGGGGAGTTCTCGATGAACTCCCAGGTCTTCGTGGCGAATTCGATGGACGAGGCGGGCGCGCCCGCCTCCTTCAGGGACGGCAGCACCGGCTTGCCCTCGCGCAGCAGCGCCACCAGGGAGTCGATCGGCCCGGTGTCGGCGCCCGCCTCGGCCATGCCCTGCAGATAGAGCTCGAAGTGGCTGATGAAGCCCTCGCCGATCTCGTCGCTCTCCTCGACCAGCACGATGTCGTTGATGAGCCGCCGGCTCGCGGCCGGGCCGCTCGGGATCCACGGCACGGAGACGCAGGTCAGGTTCCGCTGCAGCGACTTCAGCAGGGACATGAAGTCCCAGACGGCGAAGACGTGGTGCTCCATGAACGTGACCACCGCGCCCAGGCTGTCCAGGCTGTGGTAGACGGGGTGGCCGACCACCCGGCTGCGGGCGCCTTCCACGGCCTGCTCAAGGCGGGCGATGCCGGGGTTGTCGATTTCCCAGTCGTAGCGTGACATCTGTTCCTCCAGAGTGGGACAACTCGTGAGACCGCCGGGACTCTTGGGTTCCCGGAGCATGTGGGCGCCGGGGATCCGGGCTCTTCCGGATCCACGGATTCAGCTGAACAGCGCGCCGGGCCAGGCGACGTCCGCACCGTGCGTGTACGCCTCGGCCGCCGAGCGCAGGAACCGGTCGGGGCCGCCCTCACCGCGCCGCACCGACTCGATCACCCGGCCGTCCGGCACGTCGCGGAGCGTGCGCTGCACTCCCCGCACCAGCACGGGGTGCGGGCTGCTCTCCACGAACCGCAGATGGCCGTCGTCCGCCGCGGCGCGCACCGCGGACTCGAAGCGCACCGTGCGGCGCAGGTTCCGGAACCAGTAGTCGGCATCCAGTTCGGTGCCGTCGATACGGCCCGCGGCCACCGACGAGTAGTAGGGGATCCGGCCGGGGCCGGGGGCCACGCCGGCGATGCCGGCGAGCAGCTCGTCGCGGATCTCATCGATCTGCGGCGAGTGGGAGGGGTAGTCGACCTTCACCATCCGGGCCCGGACGCCTTCCTCCGCGCACCGCTGGACCAGTTCCTCCAGGGCGGGCACATCGCCGGAGACGACCAGGTTGCCGGGGCCGTTCTCGGCGGCGAGCGCCAGCCGCGCCGAGTGCTCCGCCACGTACCGCTCGACCCACTCGTACGGCATCGGCACCGAGAGCATCCCGCCGCGCCCGGTCAGCTTCCGCAGGACGCGCCCGCGCATCACCACGATGCGTACGGCGTCCTGGAGGCTGAGGATCCCGGCGACGTGCGCGGCGGCGATCTCGCCCTGCGAGTGACCGATCACGGCCGTCGGGACGACACCGTACGACTCCCACTGCGCGGCCAGCGACACCATCATCGCGAACAGCGCGGGCTGCACCACGTCGACCCGTTCAAAACCCGGCGCGCCCTCCGCGCCCGCCATGGCGTCGAGGAGGTTCCAGTCGTTCCACCGGCCCAGTTCGGCGGCCACGGCGTCGAGCCGGTCGTGGAAGACCTCCGACCGCGCGTACAGCTCCGTCGCCATGCCCGGCCACTGGGAGCCCTGGCCGGGGAAGACGAAGGCCGTTCCGGCGCCGGTAACGGCCTGTCCGGTGACGAGGTGGTCGGCGGGCCGGCCGGCGGCCAGCGCGGACAGGCCGTCGAGCAGCCCGGCCTGGTCCTCCGCGAGCACCACGGCGCGGTGCGGCCCGGCGGGGCTGCCGGCCAGACCGCGCGCCGCCTGGGCCGGGGACACCCCCGGGTCGGCGGTGAGCTTCGCGACGAGCTCGCGGGCCAGTGCGCCGAGCGCGTCGGGCGACTGGGCGCCGAGCGGACAGGGAACGGTGCGGGTGGCGTGCAAGGGGTCCTCCCCCGGTCGTCTGCGGTTTCCAAGAGCTGACGTGACGTGATCCGGTCCGACGTGACCTGTTGCGGCCTGACGTGATCCGGTCCGACGTGACCTGCGGTGTCAGTGGCCCATGCCGAGTCCGCCGTCCACCGGCAGCAGGGCCCCCGTGATGTAGCCGGCGGCATCCGACGCGAGGAACGTGACGGCCGCCGCGACCTCCTCCGGCCGCCCGTAGCGGCCCGCCGGGATCTGGGCGAGCGCCTCCCGGCGGACCTTCTCCGGCAGGTCCGCGTTGATGTCGGTGGGGATGAAACCGGGCAGTACCACGTTGGCGGTGATCGCCCGGGAGCCCAGCTCGCGCGCGACGGCCCGTGCCAGCCCGCCCAGACCGGCCTTGCTCGCCGCGTAGTTGGCCTGCCCGGGAGCCCCGCGCACGGCGGCCACCGAGGAGATGAGCACGATCCGTCCCCAGCCGCCGCGCACCATGCCGCGCGCGGCCCGCCGGGCGACCCGGTAGGCGCCGGTGAGGTTGGTGTCCACGACCCGGGTGAACTGCTCCTCGCGCATCCGCAGCAGCAGGACGTCGTCGATGATCCCGGCGTTGGAGACCAGTACCTCGACCGGCCCGTGGGCGCGCTCGGCCGCGTCGAAGGCCGCGTCGATCTGCCCGGAGTCGGTCACATCGCACCGCACGGCCAACAGCTTTCCGTCCGGCGGCGGGGATTCGCGACAGGTCACCGCGACCCGGTCGCCCTGCGCCAGGAAGGCGTTGGCGACCGCCAGACCGATACCGCGATTGCCCCCGGTGACCAGGACCGACCGGCTCATCTGCTGTCTCCTCTCCGCTCGTCGTTCATGGCTGGGCGTAGGACGGGACCGGGCTCGGGACGGGACCGCGCGCAGGACGCGGCTAGGCGTAGGAAGGGACCGCGACCGGTGGCGGCGCGGGGGCCGCGGCCGGCTGGGCCGTCATGATGCGGGCGCGGCCTTCCCCGCCGCGGTCCAGCAGCCCGGCCAGCGCCCTCGGCGGGGATCCGGGCGGAGCGCCCGCGACCTCCCGCAACTGGACCAGGGCGGCGGTGAGTTCGGTGATCAGCGGCTCCAGTGCCGCCGCGACCGCACTCGCGTTGCTGCCGAGGATGTCGCTCCACAGTCCGGTCTCGCCCGCGGCGATCCTGGTCGCGTCCCGGATCCCCGCCCCGCACAGTTCGACCACTTCCTGCGGAGCCGCGCCCACCGCCGAGGCCAGTGCGCTCGCTACCACGTGCGGCGCGTGCGAGGTCGTCGCGACCGCCCGGTCGTGCTCGGCGCGGCCCATCACCACCAGCCGCGCCCCGCACGCCTCGACCAGCGCGAGGGCCGCGGACAGTGCGGCTGTCCCGGTGTGCCGGTCCGGGGTGAGCACCCAGGGCCGGCCCGTGAAGAGCCCGGCGCGCGCCGCGTACGGTCCCGGCCGCTCGCTCCCCGCCATGGGGTGGCCGCCGACGAAGGCGTCCAGCGCACAGCCCGCCGCCGTGGCGGCCCGGTGCACGGACTCCTTGGCGCTGGCCACGTCCGTGTAGCAGCGGGCCAGGCCGCGGGACTGCCACTCGCGCAGCACCGGAGCGACCGCGCCCGGCGGCACCGCGATCACCGCCAGGTCGGCGGGTTCCGGTGGTGCGCCCTCGTACCCCCGGCAGCGTTCCGCGGCCACCGTCTGGGTCACCGGGTCACGGTCGATGACATGCACCCGCACCCCGCACCCGTGCAGATCCATACCGATCGAGGTGCCGATCAGCCCGCCGCCCACCACCGCCACCGTTCGCATCGGCGGCTCAGCGTCCCGTGCCGGAACGCCAGACGACCGGGCAGAACGCGGGGTCGGAGTAGTCGGGTTCGCCCGCGGGCGTACGGCGGACGAGGACGTCGTGGTTGTACTCGACCGGTGAGCCGTCGGACAGCTGGAACGGCCGGTGCTGGTTGGCGCCGTCCTGCAGATGCAGCGAGATCGCCCGGCGCGGCCGGTCGCTGAGGTTGGGTCCGCTGCCGTGGTACGTCCGGCAGTGGTGGAAGCTCACATGGCCCTTGGGGATCTCCATCGGGACCTTGGTGACCTGGGTGCTGTTGTACGTGGCGTTCTCGGCCAGCATCCGGTCCAGTTCCGAGCGGTCGCGTTCGGCGAAGTGTCGGGTGGCACTGTCGACGACGGCGGCCTCGCGCCAGCGGTGGCTCCCGTCGATCATCGTGATGGTGCCCATCCCGGTTCCGCAGTCGTGGAACGGGATGAAGGCGGTGAGCATGCGCTCCGAAGTGCAGGTGGCCCAGTAGTGCTTGTCGAAGTGCCAGGGCACCAGGTTGGTGCGCTCGTCGGGCCGCGGCGGCTTGTAGATCATCGTGGCCTGGAAGACCCGGATCTCGTCGGCCTCGGCGAGCCGGGCCGCGACCGCCCCGAGCAGCGGCTTGCGCAGGATCGCCGCGATCCGGTCGTCCTCGTAGTGGATGTAGTCGTTGTGCCGCTGGACCGGCCCGTCCTCGGGGGTCCAGTACGCCAGCCTGGCCGGCCGGACCGGCAGCGTGCGGTCCCGGTGGCCCGCGTAGTACCGGTCGCTCGCCGAGGTCAGTACGTCGATCTCGTCGTCGGTGAACAGCTTGCGCGACAGATACCAGCCGCGCTCGGCGTACTGCCGTACTTCGTCGTCCGTCGGCAGCAGTGCCGCTTCCTTGTCGGTGAGCTTGAATTCCGTCTGTCCCGCGTCCATGAACTGCCTTCCCCGCTGTCCTGTTCTCCCGCTCGGATCCGCGGCGCTCAGACTGCCGCGGCGCTCGAACCGTCACGTTCCACGGCCTCGTAGAGCGCCCTGATGTTGCCGCTGCCGAAGCTGCGCGCCCCGCGCCGCTCGATGACCTCCATGAAGTAGGTGCGCCGCACGTGCATGGACTGGGTGAAGATCTGCAGGATCTCGCCCCAGTGGTCCCGGTCGATCAGGACGTTGGTGCGGCGCAGTTCCGCCGCGTCGACCGTGGTGGCCCCGACCCGTCCCGCGACGCCGTCGTAGTAGCCGTCCGGGGTGGCCAGGAAGCGGGCTCCGCGCTGCTGCAGCCGGTCCACGGCGGTGAAGATGTCCGGCGCCAGGAAGGCCAGGTGCTGCACTCCGGCGCCGCCGTGCCGGCCGATGAAGTCGTCGATCTGGCCGGGCCTGCGGGTGGTGTCGGGCTCCAGGATCGTGAAGGTGACGCCGCCCGAAGGGGACTGCACCACCTTGGAGTTCATCGCCTGCTCGCCCACCTCGATGTGCTCCTCGAAGACCTGGGCGAAGCCGAAGGCCTTCTCGTAGTGGGCGACCGTCCGGTCCAGCTCCCCGGCCGGCACGCACACCGCGACGTGGTCGATCAGCTCGAACAGCGACTCCCCGTCCTCCGGGTCCGGGGCCAGGGTCTGCATCCGGCCCGGCAGGAACGCGTCCGGGTCGCCGTGCCGTTCCACGAAGCGGTGGACGACATCGCCGAACCCTGCGACCTCGGCGACCACCACCCGGGCTCCGGCGTCCGCGTACACGGCCGGCTCCCGCACGGGGGCCGCGCCCTGCTCGACGGCGGCGTGGAACTCGGCCCTGGCGTCATCGGTGCCGAAGGCGATCACCGCCGCACCGTCGCCGTGCCGGCTGACGTATCCGGCCGCCTCGGCGGTCGCGGTGAGCGCCGAGGTGAGCACGAGGCGGACCCCGCCCTGGCGCAGCAGCAGCGAGCGGTGCCCGGTGAGGCCGGTCTCCGGGCCGCCCTCGGCGCACAGCCGGAAGCCGAAGGCACCGCAGAGATAGAAGGACGACTGCTGGGCGTCGCCCACGAAGAACTCGACGTGGTCAATACCTGCGATCATGGGTGTGGATCTCCCTTGGACGGAACGTTCCGGCAGGGCGCGTTCGCGCGTGCGTTCAGGCCGGATCCGGGTCGGTGCGACGCACGGTCGCGCGGAAGCGGCAGACCTCCGAGCCGCTGGTCATGCACTCGCTGCGGCTGTCCTCGACGGTGAGCCCCATGCCCTCGAACCAGCCGGCCCGCATCTCCAGGCAGGGGCACCGGTAGCTGTCGAAGGACCGGGCGGCCTTGAGCATCTTCAGCGCGAAGTGCTCGGTGACCACGGTCTCGAAGGTGTCGGGACCAACCGCGTGGTGCTGGTAGTTGGTCATGTCCTCGGGCCACATGACCCGGGGGATCTCCTTGAACCGGTCGACGAACTCGTCCATCGGCAGCTTCTCGAAGTCGACGTCGTGCCGGGCGGTGTACCAGCGGGCGACGCGGCGGGCCACGAAGAGCATCGCCTCCGCGTTGATCTCGTTGGCGGCCTCCTGCCCGTACCGCTTCATCACTCCCTGGTACCAGCGGGCGTCGTGCAGCCACCAGAACTTGTGCAGCGGCAGGTCGCCTGCCCGCTCAGCCATCGCTGCGCGTTCCGTCGGCGAGGCGCCGGCCCCGGGTGGTGGGGGTGCCGATGGCCAGCGAGATGTTGTGGCCGCCGAACCCGAAGGAGTTGGAGAGCGCCGCCCGCACCTCGGTCCGGTACGCCTTTCCGCGCACGTGGTTGAGCTCGCAGCCCCGGCCGACCTGGTCCAAATTGAACGTCGGCGGCAGCGTGCCGTGCGCGACGGCCAGCACGGTGGCGGCGGCCTCGAACGCCCCGGAGGCGCCCATCAGATGGCCGGTGACCGACTTGGTGGAGCTGACCGGCGGGGTCTCGTCGCCGAACACCGCCCGGATCGCCCGCGCCTCGGCGATGTCGCCGAGCCCGGTGCTGGTGGCGTGCGCGTTGACGTAACCGATGTCCTCGGGCCGCAGCCCGGCCCGCGCGACGGCCTTCCGCATGCAGGCCGCGGCGCCCGAGCCGTCCGGACGGGGCTTGGTCACGTGGTACCCGTCGGTGGTCGCGCCCCAGCCGATGACGTCGGCGTATCCGGCGGCGCCGCGGGCGTCCGCGTGCTCCGCCCGCTCCAGGATGAACATCGCGGCGCCCTCGCCGAGCACATAGCCGTTGCGGTCCTGGTCGAACGGCCGGCTCGCCTTCGTCGGGTCGTCGTAACCGTTCGCCAGCGAACGGGCGTTGACGAAGGCGGCCGCGACCGTGGGATGCAGCGGCGCGTCGGAGCCGCCGCACACCACCACGTCCGCCTCACCCTCGCGGATCAGCCGGAACGCCTCGGCGACGGCCTGGCCGCCGCCCGCACAGGCGGTGGACAGCAGCAGGCTGTAGCCGCGGATGCCGTACTTGATGGCGATCCGGGCGGCCGACATGTTGGGGATCATCCCCGGGCACAGATACGGGCTGACCGCGCTGCGGCCGCGCTCGCGGCGCGCCGCGGCCTGCTCCTCGTACGTCCGCAGCGGTCCGCCGGCGGTGGAGGTGATCACCGCGACCCGCTCCGGGTCCGCGTTCTCGCCGACCCGCAGCCCGGAGTCCGCCATCGCCTGCTCCGCCGCGGCGAGCGCGAGGATCAGGAAGCGGTCGACGCCCGGGTCGATCGGCGGCTTCAGCACCTCGGCCGGGTCGATGTCGGGTGCCTGTGAGACCACCTCGACCAGGGACTGCTCCCCCAGTTCCGGGGTGGGCCGGGAGAGCTGCGAGCGCCCCTCGCACAGGGCGTCGAAGGTGTCCACGAGGTCCCGCCCCAGGGAACTGACCACACCGATGCCGGTGACGACCACACCCGATTCCGACCGTACGCTCATACCGTCTCAACTCCCTGCTCGATCACGGGCATTGCCTTCGCCTGGCTGTAGCGCTCGCGCAGAATGACCTTGCGGACCTTGCCGGTCGGCCCGTGCGGGATGTCCTCGTCGTCGACCACCACGACGCTCCGTACGGTGGCCGCGACATGCTCGTCGAGCGCGGCCCGCACCTGCTCGTCCAGATCCCCTGGCGCCTTCGCGCCGGGGAGGATACTCACCAGCACCTCGGTGGTCACCGCACCGTCCGGGCCCGGCACCGCGATGACGGTGCAGTCGGACACCTCCGGGCAGCGGGCCAGGATCTGTTCCTCCGACTGCGCGGTGTGCAGATAGCGCCCGCCGGACAGCGCGACCGTGTCCACGACCCGGTCGACGTGGTAGTAGTAGCCGGCCTCGTCCCGGTAGACGAGGTCCCCGGTGAGGAAGTAGCCGGCCCTGCGGGTGCGGTAGGTGGTGGCCGAGTCGTTCCAGTACCCCGGCGACACGGTGGGGGCGTTCACGCCCAGCTCACCGATCCGGCCGGGCGGCAGCGGCTCGCCCAGCTCGTCGAGGACGGCCACCTCGGCGAACGCGTGCGGCTTGCCGATGCACCGGTTGTAGCGGTCGGTCTCGGCGGTGTGCGTGATGAAGAACATCGAGTGGCCCATCTCGCTGGAGCCCAGGCCGTCCATGAAGGTGGCGCCCTCCTTGCGGGCGATCCCGCCGCCGCGCTGGGCGACCAGCCGGTGGCCGACCGCGACCAGCTTCCTGATGTGCGCCTCGTGCGCGGCGTCCCCGGTGTTCCACCACATCTGCACGCTGTCCAGGTCGTACGCGCCCAGGTCCCGGTTGACCAGCTGCGGCCAGGTGGCCGCGAAACCGAAGACGCACGACGGCTTCCAGCGGTCCACCGCTTCCAGGACCTTCAGACCGTCCTGCTCCGACACGAGCATCAACTCGGTGCCGCTGCACAGCGCCAGCGTCACCGCGATCACCATCGCCGCGTGGTTGGCGGGCAGAGCGCTGAGCATCCGGTCGATGGTGCGCGGCTTGGGCAGCGAAAGCCGGTGCCGGGAGGCGGCGAACAGACTGGCGTGGGTGGCGATCACCGGCTTGGGCAGCCCGGTGGTCCCGGAGGAGTGGGTGATGACGGCGGCGTCGGTGGGGTGGAAGCGGTACTGGCCGGGAGCCAGGGCCGGGTCGCCGGTGCCGATCCCGGCGATGTCACCGAGCAGCAGGCCGGGGAACTCCCCGTCGCCGAGGCGTTCGCGGTGCGCGGCGTCGGTGAGCAGCGCGCGGGGCGCCACCTTCCCGATGTAGGCGCGGGCCGTGGTCCCGTCCATGTTCGCGTTGAGCAGCGCCGGGATGGCCCCGATCCTGGTCAGCGCGAGATAGGCGAGCACATGGTCGGCCGCGGTGGAGACGAACACCGCGACCGCGTCGCGTGGCTGCACCCCCCACGCGTGCAGCCACGCCGCGCGGGCGGCGACGGCACGCTCCAGGTCGGGCAGCGTCAGCCGCTGCCAGGCCGGGTGCCCGTCGACCTCGGAGTCGAAGGTCAGCGCCGACTCGGCGGACTCCCCGGCGCGGGCGACCAGGGTGCTGAGCACATTGCCGACGCCCAGCTCCTGGTCGGCCGCGAGTTGCGCTCGCAATTGTCGGACGGTCATGTGGCTTTCTCCCTGTGAGGGTCGAACAGGAGGGGCTGGACAGGGTGATAGGGGCTCTGCGGGGAGCGCCGGCGGGCCGTTCGTGACCGGGCCGGACCGGCGCGCTAGGCGGCCTGGAGGCGGCTCGCCGACTCCTCCGCGATCTGATCGATCGTCATCATCGCGAAGCGCTCGGACTCGTCCTCGTCGATCTGCACCCCGAAGCGGTCTTCCAACTGCATCACGAGGTCGGCCACGCCCAGGGAGTCGAGGTCGATGCCGGCGGGCCCCAGCGAGCTCGACCCGCTGACCGTCTCCGGGTCGTACTTCATCTTGATCAGGGCCGAGATGAGGAACTGGCGAATGTCGTCCTTCACTGGTGTACTGCCTCTCATGTCTGCGCGCCCGGCGATGGATCCGAACGCGGTCACTGTGGTGCTGGCCCCGGCCTGCGGGGACCGGCGGGACGCCGCCCGGCGACTGCTGCTACGGGTCGCGGACGAGCTGCTCGGGGCGCCGGCTGCGGCGCGCATCGAGCGCGACGGACTGGGCCGCCCGTATCTCACCCGGGCGGACGGGGCGGAACTTCAGGTGAGCATCAGCCACTGCGACGACGTCGTCGCCGTGGCCCTCACCCGGTCCGGACGGATCGGTGTGGATGTGGAGTCGGTACGAACGCTGCCAGCCCTACGGCTGGCCGGGCGCTACTTCGACCCTGCCGAGGCACAGTGGCTCGCGGACCGCCCCGCGGCCGGCCGCACCCCCGACTTCCTCCGCCTGTGGACGGCGAAGGAGGCGCTGGGCAAGGCACTCGGCGTGGGGCTGCGGGGCGGCGGACTGCGGCGGCGGGTGCCGCCGGAGCTGCTGGCGGACGCGGACGAGCTGGCGCCGCTGCCGGACGGTCCTGACCTGTCGCTCGCCCTGCCGCCCGCCCCGTACGGCCTGGTCGTGGCGGTGGCGGCGCAGGGATCCCCGGCCGGAGTGCCTCTGCGGCTCTACGGATCGGGCCACGCGGGGTGCCGGCCCTGGCCCGTTGGCGGCGGCTCATGACGGGGCCGCCGCGCCGAGCCGGGAGGCGTTGAGCGTCGCGGCGTTGCGGATCGGCTTGCCACTGCTGGTCCGCGGGAGCGCCGGTAGCACGTAGACGGCGCGAGGCCGCTTGTAACCTGCGAGTCGCTGTCTCAGATACGCCTCGATCCCGGCCGCACCGGTGCCTCCGCCGTCCAGTGCCACGAACGCCTGGATCGCACCGTCGTGGACGACCACGGCCTCGGTCACGCCGGGCGCACCGGCCAGTGTCTGTTCGACCTCGTTGAGGTCGACCTTGAGCCCGCCGACCGACACCTGGGAGTCGAGTCTGCCGAGGACGGTCACCCGTCCCGTGGACGTGTCGACCGTCCCGGCGTCCCGGGTGTGCAGCCAGCCGTCCGACCACCGGCTCGGGTCGGGGTCGCCGAGATAGGGCGACGCCGGCTGTCGCAGCATCAGTTCACCGTTCTCGACGCGGAGTTCATGACCGGGTGCGGGCAGCAGTGCCGGACGGTGCTCACCGAGGACGTCGACGGCCATCACTCCGGCCTCGGTCATCCCGTACATCGTGCCGATGCGTACCCCGTACCGCTGCGCGAAGGAGTTCCACAGCGCGTCGCCGACCAACTCGCCGCCGGTGATGACGCGTCGGAACAGCGGCAACGCGGGCGGGTCGGCGACCCGGGCGAGCAGGTCTACCTGGGAGGGCACCCCGATGAGCACGGTGGGTGCGGTCGCCTCGACGAGGGTGCGCAGGATGCCGTCCTTGCCGGTGTGCCGGGGTATGACCATCTCGGCGCCGGTGTGCAGGCTGTTGAGGAGGCCACCGACCAGGCCGAGCACGTTGGTCATCGACGCGAGCATCACCACCTGGTGGCCGGCGCCCGGGAAACCGTCGATCCGGGTGTAGCGCTCGACCTCGGCCACCAGGTCCGCGGCCGTGCGGCCGATGACCTTGGAGGGACCGGTGGAGCCCGAGCTGAACTGGATGAGCGCGTGCCCGGTCCCGGGCGCACGGCCGCCCTCCAGCGGCCTGATCACGCTGCGGGTGTCCTGGAAGCCGCGCATCATGCCGGTGGCCGGTTCGGCCGGCTCCACGATGAACTGCGGAGCCAGCCGCTCGACACAGGAATTCACTTCGAATTCGGTGAACCGGTGGTCCACCAGAATCGCCTGCGCACCGCATTTCCAGACGGCCAGCACATGGGCGATGTATTCAAGCGAAGGAGGCAGATGAACAGCGACGGAACCCCCGGTGTGCAGCCCGGAGTCCCGCAATTGCTGCTGCCGTTCCGACACCAGCTTCCGCAGCCGGCCACGATCGATGGATTCTCCGAGCCGGAGCACCGGCTCATCGGCCGGACCGGCGAGAAACAGCTCGTCAACGTCCACGCGGACTTCCCATTCACCTGACTGGACAGCCACCTGATGCGGTCGCCTCAGGACGCTTCAAGCTTCGCTCAAGCGGTTCCGGCAGTCCATGCGTTACAGCTGCGGTTGCCGGAGCAGTACCGGCAGAATTCCCCTCAGCCGACGGCGGAAATGCTGGTCGCCACCGAGTGGTGAACAGCCGCGGATTCCGACTCCGCGACGAATTCGGCGAATCGCCGAACGCCCTCGTCGACAAGCTCGGGTGGCACCGCGCTGCACGACAGCCGCAGCCTGCGCACACCGCCACCGCCGATGTAGAACGGGCTCATGGGCGTCCACAGCACCTGGTGCCGCCCCGCGGACCGCTCAAGGGCCCGCTCGTCCGCGTCGAAGGGCACGGACAGCACCACGAAGAAACCGCCCTCGGGCCGGTTCCAGTCGATGCCCCGTGCGGTGCGCTCCGGTTCGGGGAAGTGCCGGTCGAGCGCGTCGAGCAGCCGCGCCATGTTCTCCCGGTAGAAGGCGGCCGCGGCCAGCGACGCCGTCCGCATCCGGTACCCGTGCCGCACCAGGAGCCCGCCGATCACAGCCTGGCTGAGCGCCGGGGTGTTGACGGTCGTCATACTCTTGACCTTCGCGAGCTGGTCGGCGAGCAGCGTGCTCCCGCCGGGTCCCTCGACGCGCTGGTCGGCGACGACATAGCCGACCCTGGCCCCGGGGAACCCGGTCTTGGCCAGCGAGCCGAGGTAGATCACCCGGCGGTCGGTGTCCAGCGCCTTGAGGGTGGGCCGGGTGCTCTCCGCGTCGGCCCGGAACATCCCGTACGGATTGTCCTCCAGGACCAGCAGCCCCTCCTCCCCCGCCGCCGCCAGGAGTTCCCGGCGGGCCCGCACGGTCATGCAGACGCCGGACGGGTTGGCGAAGTCCGGCACGAGGTACAGGGCGCGCGGCCGCAGCCCCTGCGCGCGGGCCCGGCGGGCCGCGTCCACCACGTCGGCGGCGTCGATCCCGTGCTCGCCCTCCGGGACCGGGAAGAGCGGGATGTCGAGCAGCCGGGCCGCACCGCTGATGCCGACGTAGCAAGGCGAGGGCGCGAGCAGCACGTCGTCCGGCCCGGCGCACAGGGCCCGCAGCACCAGCAGCATCCCTTCCTGGGCTCCGACGGTCACCACGATCGCCTCGGGCGGGACGTCGATGCCCTCGTCCTCGGCGAGCGAGCGCGCGATCGGCTCCCGGATGATGCCCGCGGTGGGCCCGTACTGCATGAGCAGAGTGTTGATCTGCGGCTCGCTGAGTCCCCGGTCCCGTCGCAGATGGTCGGTATAGGCGGTGAGGCAGTCGGTGATGACGCCGGGGTCGAGCAGCGGGTCGTAGGGGCGGCCCGGCGCGAACGAGATGGCCTCGGGGTAGCGCGAGACCACCTCGTTGAGGAAGTTCATCGCGTCGAGCACCGGGTCGCGGAGCGAACCGTGCAGATCCTCGATCCGCAGCGCGGTGTCTCCGGCGGGAGTCGGCGAGGTCATACGCGCACCTCCGCGAGCCGCTCGGCCAGGAACGCGGCCGCCTCGTCCTGGGCGGTGGTGGCGGCATCCAACTCCCCCGGCATCGCGAAGAATCCATGGATCATGCCGTCGTACCGGCTCAGCGCCACCGGCACCCCGGCGGCGGCGAGGCATTCTGCGTACTGCTCGCCCTCGTCCCGCAGCGGGTCGTACTCCGCCGTGATCACCAGCGCGGGCGGCAGCCCGCCGAGGTCCCCGGCGCGCAGCGGTGACGCGTACGGGTCCGCACCGTGCGCCGGATCGGCCAGGTAGTGCCGCCAGTACCAGTCCACCGAACGGTGGTTGAAGAACACCGTGTCCTGGTTCTCGCGCCGCGACGCGGTGTCGGCGAGATGGTCGGTGTTGGGGTACACCAGCAACTGGGCGGCGATCGGCGGGCCTCCGTGGTCGCGCAGGTGCAGCGCCAGGGCGGCGGCGAGGTTGGCGCCCGCGCTGTCACCGCCCAGCGCGAGCCGCGAACCGTCGCCGCCGTGCGCGTCGGCGTGCCCGGTGATCCATTCGACGGCGGCCCGGCAGTCGTACAGCGCGGCGGGGAACTTGTGCTCCGGGGCGAGCCGGTAGCCCACCGTCACCACGACGCACCCTGCCGCGTTGGCGAGCCTGCGGCAGATCGCGTCACAGGTGTCGAGCGTGCCGAGGGTCCAGCCGCCGCCGAAGAAGTAGCAGAGCACGGGGAGCGGGCGGCCGTCGGACTCCGGCCGGTACACCCGGACGGGCAGCAGCCCGCCGGGCCCCGGGATCTCGGCGTCGAGGACGCTCCCGACGGGCTCCGGGACCCCGCCGGCGGACCGGGCGGCGGCCAGGTCGGCCGCACGCGCTTCGGCGAGATCCAGTGTGTACAGGGGCCGGGTCCCGGCGGCGACGAGGCGCGCGCGCAGGGTCTCCACTTGGGGATGGAGCGACACATGCCCTCCTGAAGGAGCGGACGAGACGGATGAGCGAGCGGACGGTGGTCCCGCGGAAAGCCGCTCTCCAGCACACCCGTTCACCACGGGTGGTGTCCACGCGTCCGGTCGGCGCTTTGGCAGCAGTTTCCGCCGCCGCCCGCAGCGCTGGGGACCGGGAACGCGGTGAAGTGACGTGACCAGTCCGTTTGTTCCTCGCACGCGAAGTGCTCCCGCCGGCTCCGCACGCCGGGGTACGGTGCGGTCGGGGGACGGGGGCGCGATGGCATCGACGCACTGGCTGACACCGCGGATCGCGGCGGCGCTGAGCCGCCCGCGGTTCCGGGCCCGCCGCCACGGCCGGCCTCCCAGCGCGCCGCTCGACGTCCCTGACGCCACCGACTCGCCGTCACACGACCCGGCCCCGCCGGAACCGGAACCGCACGACGCGATCCCTCCCGCCCCGGACCTCCTCGAGAGGGACGCTCGGCTGTTTCCCGCCGCGGAACCCTTCGGCGGTGCCGTCCGGGACGCGCTCGGCCCGGTGCTGTTCGACGACGGGGTCATCGAACTCCTCGCGCACTGCGGCACCGCCAGGAAGGTCCGCCCCACGGAGGACTGGCTGCGCGAGACCCGGTATCTGCTGACCGGGGCGCCCACCGGACCGCGTGCGCTCGCCGGGATGCTGGAGGCCGCGTGCACTGTGCCGGAGCACGACGCCGTCGGACCCCTGCTCACCGGAGTGGCCTGGGCGGCCTGCACATCGGGCGACCCCGTCGCGGTCCTGGCCCTCGGGACGGCGGTGCGCCGGCGGGAGCCGGCCGTCGCGCCGCCAGCCGCGCTGGGTGCGCGTAAAAGCCTGCGGTCCGGTGGGTGACGGGGGGGGCGCGCGGGACGGTGGGCGGTGCGACGCATCGGGTACGCCCGGGGGTGGCTCAGCCGCCGTGCCCCGCGTGCTCCGGTGCCGCCTGGATCGTTCCGCCGAGCGTCGCACGCAGGCCCTTCAGGGCCTCCTGGGACTGGGCCGTGACGATCCAGCGGGTCCCGACGAGGTAGATGCCGCCGTACGCCTGGGCCTCGGTCAGCCAGTCGCGCTGGCCGGTTTCCGCGGCGAAGGTGAGCATGCGGAACTCGCCCTGCCCGGTGCGGCACGAACCCTGTCGCAGTTCCGTCGCGACCACGCTGATTTCGGCCTTGCAGCCGAGAACAGCGGCGATCTGCTGTATCGAAGCGGGGCCGGCGACCGCCGGTACGGTGGTGGGAACTGCTGCCGCCGTGCTTTTCGTGTGCGCATTCCCGGCGCAGCCGCTCAGCAGGACCACACACAGCGCCGCGACGACACGTCCCAGTCGCAAATTCGGCACATCAACCCCATTGATTCGGTCGGAATTACGGAATTCCGTCGTTCCGCGACTCTGCTTCTTCTCCCCGTGCGGGGCGGGTGCCCGCACGGGGAGGCCGGGGCCCGGTGGCCGGGCCCGGTCCTCCCCGTGCGGATGGGCGCCGGGGAGGAC
Organism: Streptomyces sp. So13.3; assembly: GCF_005860785.2. NCBI lineage: Bacteria > Bacillati > Actinomycetota > Actinomycetes > Kitasatosporales > Streptomycetaceae > Streptomyces > Streptomyces sp. So13.3. Next base: position 1,580,265 of record NZ_CP048835.1, read on the forward strand.
GGTGCTAGGAACCCGCGCCGGCCTTCTTGCCACCCTGGGTGACCGCGAACCACAGACCCATCTTGCCCTGGCCGTTGATGTCACCGGGCTTCTCGTCCCCGGTGAACCAGTAGACGGGCCAGCAGTCGATGGCGAGCTGCTTCGTTCCGTCGGGCCGGGTGACGGTGCCGACCAGCTTGGACGCCACTCCGCGCACCTTGGTCTTGTCGACGGGCTTGGCGGGCTTCCAGGTGTTCAGGCAGGCGTCGAGGCAGGCGAACTTCATCGGCCAGGCGCTGTCCTTGTTGAAGCGGTAGAGCGTCCGCATCTTGCCGTCGACGATGATCTTGCCCAGTTCGTCGTTGTCGGTGACCGACAGCTGCACGTCGCTGACCTGGCTCTGGGTCTGGCTGGGGCCGGGGGCGGGGGCAGCGGCCTGCTGTCCGGCCTTCTTGCCGTCGGGCGCCAGCGCGTTCCACGTACCGCCGACCCCGTGGCCCTTGGTGTCGCCGGCCTGGGTGTCCATGGCGTAGCGGTACACCGGCCAGCCCGCGAGGGTCAGTTGGCGGCTGCCGTCGGTCCTGATGACCTCACCCAGCAGCTCGGGCTTGATGCCCGCGGAGGCGGTGGCGTCGTCCGCCGGCACGGCGGGCCAGGTGATGGCGCAGGCGCCGTCACAGTTGGACTTGGGCGGCTGGGCGGTGTCCTTGTCGAACCGGTAGAGGGTGAACCCCTTGCTGTCGGTGACGATCGGCCCCAGCTTCCCGTCGCTGCGCACCGCCAGCTCCTTGGCCGGCTCGCCCTTCTTCGCGCCCGCCTGGGCGTCGGTGCCGTATCCGCCCGTACTGCTGGCACCGTAATCCGAGCCGTATCCGGTCCCGATGTCCTTGCTGTCTCCAGCGGGCTGGACATTGGTTCCCTGGGCGTTGTTGCCCTTTTCGCTGCTGCCGCATCCTGCCGTCAGCAGAAGTACCACGGTGGCCGCTCCAGCGAATGCCGCTCGACGCCTGTTTACCATGACTGCTCCTTCGCATTCGGTCCGGCGGCTTCGCTCGCCGTTGCTCATGGATACGGGGAGACCCTGGTGGGTGTTCAGCCGAATCAAAACTTGTCACATCAGAGCAAGAACCGAGAGATTCAACGCTGCGTAGACGCAGGGCATTTGCCCACGTGACGACGGGAATTGCCGTCGTGGGGCGGGCGGTCGAGCCCGCCCGCCGGACGGGTCTAGGGCGTGTGGCGAAAGTCCCGCCTGGCCCACGACGCCTGGCACGCGCCCTAGTCCTGGATGCGCAGCGCGAGGGCGGGGCAGCGGCGTATCGCGCGCAGCGCCTTCGGGCGCAGCCGCCCGGGCAGTTCCATCGACGCCTTCTCCGGATAGCCGTCGGCGCCGAGCTGGATGATCTCGGGGAGAACGTCCATGCAGAGCCCGTGCCCCTGGCAGCGCGTCCAGTCCACGAGCAGCCGCTCGGTGCTCTCTTCTGCGGCCGGCGCCGCGGCGGTCTCGTCGGCGCGCAGCGGGAGGGTCCCCAGGACCGGCCGGCCGCAGCCGCTGCCGAGCGCGTGGTCGTAGAACTCGTCCGGGAACGTGGCGAGCGCCGACTCCACGAAGTTCGACGTCCCGTCGGGGTGGCTGCAGGCGCCGCGGCGCCTGACCGATTGCATACGGGCCTGGACGGCGTCGAGCGCGGCCTGGCCGCCTCCGCGGACGGCCAGTTCGAGGGTGTCGGCGAGCGCCGGCAGCCCCAGCACGCAGGGCCCGCACTGACCTGCGGATTCCCCGGCCATCCAACGGGTGACCCGCAACACCTCACCGGCCGGGCAGGTGTCGTCGGGCAGCGGCAGCACCGCTCCGGCTCCGAGCACCGCGCCGAACGAGACCAGGGATTCGCGGGATATCTCCGCCGCCTTCGCGGAGTACGGGTCCAGCCACTTGCCGTGATAGCCGCCGACCAGCACACCCTGACCGGGGCCGAGCCCGCACAGTTCCAGGATGTACGACAGCGGGACACCGGTCGGTGTCTCCATCACCGTGGCCCCGGCGACGGTCAGCAGCAGCGTGCCCGGCTCCGTCGGCAGGCCCACCGAGCGGTAGCCCAGTGCGCCGACCCGTGCCGCGAGGGCGAGCTGGGCGTATGTCTCGGTGTTGGACAGCAGGGTGGGCAGACCGCCCAGGCCCCGGTCGCTCGTCCGGATGGAGCGCCCCGAGGGCAGCGCGGGACCGCCGCTCAGCCCGCTGACGTGAGCGGAACTCTCGCCCGTCACGAAACGCTCGGGGAGCAGCGTCACCCGGAGCTTGAGGCCGACCGGGCCGCGTTCGTAGATGGCGTCCCGAACGGACTGCTCGACGTCGGTCCTGGTCACCCCGACGACGACCTCCTCGGCGTTCAGCGCCGCGGCGGCCAGCAGTGCTCCGTCGATCACCAGATGCGGGGAGTGCAGCAGCAGCGCCGTGTCCTTGAGGCAGCTGGGCTCGCCCTCGCTGCCGTTGACGACGACGGCCGTACGGCCGTCCCGGCTCTCGGCCGCCCGGGTCACCGACTTCAGTTTCCGGGCGAACGGGAAGCCCGCTCCCCCGCGGCCGCGCAGGTCGATGTCCTCGGCGAGCGCCAGCAGTTCCTCCGGCCGCAGCCGGGGCAGCGAGCCGTGCACGGCCAGATGGGTGACACGGTCCAGCCGCGGCACCTCGTCCAGTCCGGCGAGCACCCGGGGCGGTCCGACACAACCGATGGCCGGGCGGGGGCCGTTCACGGCCGCCATCCAGCAGTGCTGTCGACCCGCCCGCCGGAGCGGTCCATGGTGCCCGTGTCCTGGCGGGGCACGTAGAGAGCGGCCCTCGGTGGGCGGTCCGGCTCACGCGGTGGGACGACCCGGTAGGCGGCGGCCGTCACGGCCTGCGCTCCGGCGGCCGTTCGCTTCTGCCGGGTCCTGAGCCGCACGGTGAGGACCACGACGATGCCGAGCAGGCACAGGATGTAGGACACCGTCACCCAGGTGCTCGCGGGCCGGCCGGCTTTCAGACCGTGCAGCAGCGACGCGCCCCAGGCCGGATAGGCGCCCATGTGCAGGGCCCGCCACCAGCGCGAGCGCGTGCCGGAGGCGAACGCGCTGCGTACCGCGCCGGTCACCGCCACGGTCAGGAACAGATACCCGGCGAGGGTGCCGAGCCCGATCAGCAGGGGCTGGCGGCCGTCGGTGAAGGGCACGGCCGCGGCACCCGCGCTGGTCTCCTGTCGTTGCACCTTCACCCAGATGTGCAGGGCGAGGAAACCGAGTCCGCTGCTCGCCAGACCCCGGTGCACCCCCTGGGCGAGGAGCCGGTGACTGGAGTGCAGCAGCAGCCGGTCGGTGGATGCCAGACCCCACAGCACGGTGGCGGTGAGCGACACCAGCGAGAGCACTCCCGCTCCGAAGTCCAGGAAGTCCAGCGGCCTGCTGAACGCGCCCGCGTTGCCCGCGACGGCCAACGCGATGAGGATCGCCAGGACGAGCGTGACGATGGTGACCGGGCGCCGGCTGCCGGCTCCGGACAGCAAAGGAGGCCGGCGGACGGCTCGCCGTCCGCCGGCGGCCGCTCCGGCACTCATTCTCCTTCGGTGCGACCGCCCCGACTGGCGCGGTCCGTGCGAGCGGGGGAACTGCATGGGGGACAAGGGCATAGGGAAAGCCTCCCGAGCGGGGGGTACCGAGCACTGCAAGTCGCACCCGGAGCCCAGGGGGTTGATATCGGCGCTGCCTGGCGGCAGCTGGTGGGACCCGGGGCAGCACAGGCCCGCACGGGGATATGAGGAGCCGGAACCCGCCGCAACACAACGGCGGTCGGACCGGCTCCGGTGCGGATTCTCGGAGGGATCGCCTCCACAGCCGACGAGCAGTGACCCGGGGTGCAGCAGCATCGCTCAACTTCCCAGCATCTCCACAAGATTTATCGCATCGTGACAAGTTCCTGCTTCCCCGTCGTCGTCACGGTGTGCAACTGCGGAAGATGCTCAACCAAGTGCTTCCGGTTCCGGCCGGACCGGGTCTAAACCGGCCCGGCCGCACCCTGGTGGTAAAGACCCGGTAAAACTCCGGGACCATCGGCGGGAAGCAACCTCTAGGAGGGCGCAGGAGGACCCTCAACTCCTCCGCCGGACAAGGACGACGGCGATGGAGGCAACCTCCGCAAGACCTGTCCTCCCCCCAGGCAGGTCTTACCCCGGCATGAACGAGGTAGAGATGTGCGAACTTCTTAACCGCATCTGGTCCCTCCCCCGTGGCGAATGGACTCGCGTTCTGCGCAAGGAACTCCCGTCACTGGCAGATGAGATGGTCGAGGCGCTTCGGCATGAAATTCCCGGCTTCGCCGACCTTCTCCAGGACATGGGCCGCGAAACGGTCAGGCAGGGGCTCGAAGAAGCCCTGCTGACGGCTCTCGGCTACCGGAAGCCACCGAAGGACGAAGACATCCCCCAGGAGCTGCCCACCACCGCGGCACCCCTCGACCGGTCACGCCAGGACCTGTTCAACGCACTGACCGGTGCCACCGAGGTACCGGACGCAGTCCTCCCGGAACTGGCCCGCAGGGCCGGCTGGCCACTGCCCGACACCGTCCGGGCCGTCGCCGTCAGTTCCCCCGGCGAGGCCCATCAACTGGCGGCGACCCTGGACGACTGCCTGGTCGGCATGGGCGGCGACGGACCGTGCCTGCTGATACCGAGCCCCGACCCGGACACCCGCGGCGCACTGGAGGCCGCCCTGCGCGGCCGCTCCACCGCCGTCGGACACTCCGTCCCGGTCCGTGACGCCGCATCGTCACTGCGCTGGGCACGACGCCTGCTGACCCTGACCCCCGCCCCCGGAGGACCCGACGCCCGGCCCGTCTTCGTCGACGACCACCTCTCCACCCTGCTGTTGCTCCAGGACGAACCGCTGGCCAAGGCATTGGCGGCCCGCTGGCTGCGGCCGCTGGCAGGACTGACACCACGCCAGAGCGAACGGCTGGAAGTGACCCTGCTGGCCTGGCTCGAAGGCGGCGGCGCACCGGAGGCGGCGAAAGCCCTGAGTGTGCACCCCCAAACGGTGCGATACCGCATGCGTCAACTGGAGAAGCTGTTCGGACAGGGACTGCGTGACCCACGCACCCGCTTCGAACTGGAGATGGCCCTGCGCAGCCGCCGGCTGATGGCGGAGATAGGACGGCGCGGCTCCCGGGTCACCCGAAGGGCGCGCACCGTCGCGGTGGGCTTCCGCCCACTGGTCGTCGCACGGGAAGCACGCGTCAACGGCCTCTGACCCACCCGGGCCGGCCGGCCCGCCCCGGCGGATCACGGAAAACATCCGTGATCCGCCGCAGGCGCGTCACAACCCGGCAGGGACCGCCGCGCGCATCGTCGCGTTGAGGTCGAGCAGCTCGGTGTAGGCCCGCGAACAGGAATCACAGTCCGCCAGATGCCGCGCCAGCTCACGGCTGCGGACAGCGCCGCTGCGCCGTATCGCCGCACCGATCATGGCACTGAAGTGCCGGCACCGGTCGTCGCCCACACTGTCCACATGTGCGTGCAAATAGGCCTCGCGCAGCCCCTCGCGGGCCCGGAACGCCAACGACGTGACACCACTCGGAGTGATGCCCAGCAGCGCGGCGACCTCCGGCAGGGAATCGTTCTCCACGAGCGTGTGCCACAGAACGGCCTGCCAGCGCTCGGGCAGCGTGTTGAAACTGCGGACGAGCAACTGGCGGTCCTCGCTGGCCAGCAGATGCTGCTGCGGATCGGTACCGGCCGCCGACTGCTGCCACCACGACTCGAAGTCCGCCGTCAGCAGCGCCTTGCGGTCACCCGCACCCCACTCGATGGCCGTATGACGCACGACCGTCAGCAGATACGGCCGCCAGGCCCCCAGCGGGCCGCCCCCCGAACGCACCGCCTGGAACGTACGGATGAACGCCTCCGACACCAGGTCCTCGGCGTCGTGCGAATCGCGGCAGCACCGGTGCGCGTACGCGAGCGCGGCCTCGCGGTGCCGGCGGTAGAGGATGTCACCCGCGGCCGGGTTGGCGGTGCCTGAGCCGTAGCCGTCCTTGAGCTGCCGGGTGAGCTCCTCGTCGGAGGGCACGGCGTCCTGCGCCACCGTGCGTTCCCGGTCGTTCGCGGCTTCGCGAGAGCCCAGCACTGCCACCTCGCACAATCGAGCGACTACGGAGTTGTTTCCGGATTCGGCCCCGGCTCCGTAGTCGTGTTCCGTGGGACGTGCGCCGAACCGTACGCGTTCCACAGCCGCCGCACAGGTCGGTCGGCAGGATTGTGGCACGACATGGCGGTGGCCCCGGAGTCGGCTCCGGGGCCATCGCCCGTCTCGGGGCCGGGCGGGGGCATGGGGAGCGCCCAGCCCCGAGGGTTCTAGCGGAGGAAACCGCTCCGGGCCGGCCCGGAGACGCTCCCTCCCGCTACCATCAGCACCTGCGGCCGCTGTTCACGCAGTTCACCGCCTGCCGCATCAGCCGGTCCGACATCGCCTCGACGAAGTCACCGTGGTCCGTCACCGGCTTGTGCAGCTGCTCGGGGAAACTGTCCACGGCGATCCGCGCGCCCTGCGGGACGCTGTAGGTGACCCGCTCCACCAGCTGCGGAATCGCCTTGAACCCCTTGCCGCACGCACCGTTGCGGTCCGCGAAGGCGACATGGGTCCGGTGGTTGGCACTGTCGATGTTCTTGCCGTCCCAGCAGCTCTGGAAGGTGAAGGTACGCACCACGTCACTGCCCTTCGGGCAGATCGGGTACTTGTCCTTCAGCTGGCGGTTCTCGAACCCGGTGCAGCTCCACGAAGCGTTCGCGTTGGCCGTGCCGTTCGTGAAGGCCTTGGCGTCGCCCGTGATGATCCGCAGGAAACGCGGCATCGCGGTCACCCGGCTGACGGCGCTGCCGTCGAAGCGGATCGTGGTGGTCTTCGGCTGCAGGATCGTACCGACGTTGGCGTCCTGGCCACCGCCCGGCGCGTTCACGTCCGGACCCTGGCCGGCGTTCTGCACGCGCAGCACGGGCCAGTAGTAGGCCGACTGGTCCCCGTTGCTGCACGTCGTGCCGGCCGCCGCGAGGGAGTCGTTGGTGGAGAACGCGTCCGTGGTCTTGTTGCCCACGTAGTCGTGCATGTGGTGGGCGCCGTTGCTCACACCCGGTGCCACGATGACATTGTCCGGATTGAGGTGCTTGTTCGCGTTGACGCCGCACTTCGAGGTGAAGGAACCGGTGGACGCACCGGCACGGGCACGGGGCTTCACCACGTTCGGCGGGACCTTGGTGATGTCGACGAAGTCCGCCTTCGACGGGCCCTTGCCCTGCTTCTTGCTCTGATCCTGCACAGCCTGGTTCTGAACGGCCTGACCCTGCCCGTCCTGCTGGCCCTGAACGGCAACGGCGTCATCCTGACCGCCGCCCCCGGTGTCACCGGGCTTCACATCCGTGGCCTTCATCTCACAGGCACTCAACTCGTCCAGCCCGGCGGGCGGCTGGGCCACCTGGGAGATCGCGTCGTCGATCTTCGCGATCGTGCCGCTGCGCTTCTGCTGCAGCTCACTGAGCGACGTGTCCTTGTTCCACTGCCCGGCGGAGAGCTGCTTGTACGAGTCCGCGACCTGCGCGTCGAGCTGCGCCAGATTCTTGTCGACCTCCGGCTTGGCCTGGTCGGGAACGTCACGCAGCCGGTCCCCCACATCGGGACAGGCGATCGTGGCCGCCCCCACCTGCTCGGTCTTCGCCGAATCCTGCCGCGAGTTGCCGGCGGAGGCGTTGGCGGCGACGAAAGCGACCCCGCCCGCGCCCAACACCAGCGCGGTGATCACCGCGACGGTCTTGTTCGTCAGGCGGGAGCGTTTATGGTCCTTTTTGCTCATGAGATCACTTCACTTCACTTCGTTGTTCCGGAGTCGAAGCGGAAGCCGTGACGGTGACCACTGGCTTCCCGGAGGGCGAGGCCCCGTCAGCGAGCGCGCCGAAATCGACGAGCCCGGTTTCCTCGAGAACCGAGATGTGGTCCAGGACCACGGTGTTGGCTCTGGTGGCCAGGGACCGGACCATGGAGTTACGGGTCTGCCCCCGAACCTGCGCCACGAGCGCGAACACCTTCCCGTGCGCGCGGCGCAGAAGATTGGCGAACAGCCGGTCGTACTGGGCCCCCGTGGCGGCATCCATCTGGGCGAGCCAGCCCTGCTGGTCCGAGTTCGGCTGGTTGGGCAGATCGATATGGAGCGCCTGGCCCACCTGCAGCACGCGCGCGTCCAACTCGGTATGCCCGTCGATGAGATGCAGCCCCGCGGTCCTGACCGATTCCTGCGTGCCGCGCTGCTGCGCCTGGTGGCCGGCGGGGCCCTCCCACAGCCCGGCGAGCCGGACCTTCCGGACGAAGTCCCGGTCGAGCGGGGTCAGCGGTCCGTACTGCGTGTTCACGACCCCGAGGCCGTCGTCCGTGATCGGAGGAGCGGCCACCGCGGAATTCTGACCGCCGAACTTCTGCATGGGGATCAGCAGCGCCACGAGCGTCACCGCGAGGGCACCGATGACGAGGACGGTTCCCGTGGTGTACCGGAAACCGACGGACGCGCCGAGGGCGGATCGCCGGACGAATGTCCGCACAGTGCCTCCTTGCGCTTTGCCGGGAGGGGGATGTCGGCGCAGAGGATCCGCACCGACATGCGGCGGGCACCGCCTTCCCGGGTGCCACCGGACGCTAGTGCCGGATGTGGCACTCCTGTTGAGGGATCATCACCATTGGATAAACATCGGAGCCCTACCCGGAATCCCTGGTACCGTTCCGTACCCGCATATGACCGGCCCGCGGCCTCGGCGCAACCATGCCCGGAACGCCGCGGACCGGTGGGAACAGCGATCGCGAGGATCGCCCTTCCCACCGGCCGGCAGTCGTACTCGGCTTCGGCGCTCAGCTCTGTGTGTAGGTGAAGTGCGGAGTGTCGTACTGGGGACCGTTCTTCTCGTAGGTGAACCAGTAGGTGATGACGCTGCCCGCGGAAAGCTGACTGACCGTCTGCGTCCAGGTACCCCCGCTGTTCGCCATCCGGAAGTTCTGCTGACCCGCCCCGTTGACCAGATAGTGCACGTCCACGTACTGCGCGGCCGTGGTCGGCGTGAAGGAGATCCGCGCCTGAGTGGCATTGATCCGGGTGGCGCTCGCCGAGTAGTCGGGTGACGAGGTGCCGCCCGTGGTACCACCGGTCGTCGTCCCGCCGGTGGTCGTCCCACCGGTCGTCGTCCCACCATTGGTCGTGCCACCGTTCGTGGTACCACCGCCGTTGGTCTGGTAGACACCGAACCAGTCGATACTCATACCGGCGCCCGAGGTGATGTCCGCCGAGGGCGAGGTGCAGCCACAGACCTTGTTCGGGTACGAACCGCCGATCGCCACATCGAAGATGGCGAAGAACCCGTGGTCGACGGCCGCCTGCCAGGTAGCCGTCGACACCTGGTTCTGATTGACCTGATAGGTCAGACCGCCGTCCAGGTAGAACCGCAGCTGCTCGGCAGCGGTGTCGGTACGGTCCACGATCACCGAGTACGTGTGGAACCCGGTCTGGCAGCCGCCGCACGCCTGCAGCCCACTGCTGATGCCGTCCGGGTCATGGCACTCGCCGGCCCAGACACCGCAGTGGAAGGTGGTCGAGTGCTGACTCAGCGCGTTGACGTCCTCCATGATGTCCAGCTCGCCGATGTTCGGCCAGTTGGTCGCACCCACCGGGCGGGCCGCGGCGCCCATCGCCCAGAACGCCGGCCAATAGCCCAGTCCGTGTGCCGGGTTGGGCTGCTGGATGGAAGCGCTGATCTGCAGCTGACCGCCGGCCGGGGCGGCGAAGTCGGTGCGCTGGGTCTCGATCCGGCCGGAGGTCCAGTGTCCGCCGGCGTCCTTGATCGGCTTGATCACCAGATGGCCCGCACCGTCCTGGTAGACGTTTGCCGTTGAATCGGTCGCCGTCTCCAGTTCACCGGTCCCCCAGTTCGGCGCCGCACCCGGGTAGTTGTAGTTGGTACCGATGTCGTAGAGCCAGTTGGCCCTGTTGAGACCGCTGCCCGACGCGCCGCTGAAGTCATCGCTGAAGACCGTGGTCCAGCCGGCCGGAGGCGCCGGCGCCGCGGCGGCCGACCCGCCCGATAGGGACAGACCCAGGGTGCCGGCGACCAGCATGAGCAGAGCACTGAAGACAGTGAGCGGAACACGCCGCATACGGCGCGCGGCGCTCGACGCGGTTTCGGGCGGGACGTTTTTCCTCATGGGCGGTCGTGGCCTTTCTGCAGAGCTCCGAGACGTACGCGATGTACGAGAGGTGCGGATGGGTTCCGGGGAGGCGACGTCAGCTGAAGGGATCGAGGATGAGTGATGCCTGCTGCGGGCTGCCGTCGTGCACCAGCGACTCGTGGTGGCCGACGTCGTCGAAGGCGAACGCGTACGCGTTCCCGTCGGCCATCTGCGCGTGGATGAAGCGCGCGTAGTGGTTGGTCACCGCGTCCTGGTAGAAGTTCGCGGAACTCGCGTCGGGCTGACCGGTGTTGACCAGCAGTGTCGAGCGGTTGAATCCCGCGCACAGCGTGCGGGAGATCGGGCCGCGCACCAGGTCGTTGGGGGCGTCCAGGAGCTTGTAGCAGCCGAAGACGCTGTCGGCGTCGGGCTTCTGGAAGCTGGTGACGACCGCCCCTGAGGTGTTGGTGAAGTTCATGACGTTCCCCGACACCCGGCCGAAGTACTTCGTGTTCGGCTGGTCGGCGAAGGGCGTCACGGTGAGCGTCGAGGTGGAGTACTTCTGCCACACCCGGTTGATGTAGTCGTCGAGGACGCCGTTGGACAGCGCACCGGACTCGATGCCGTGCCCCGGCGCCAGCGCCCGCAGGACCGAACCGTCCGGCGCCGTCTGGATCAGCCCGCCCCAGCCACCGGACTGGCCGCGCAGCGCGTTGAGGACCGCGTTGTATCCGCCGGGCTTCAGATGGCCCGTGGTCTGGCCGGCCCCGGTGGTGGACTGCACCGCGACCGCGTAAGGCGCGGAGAACATGTCCACCTGAGTGCTGTTGATCCACAGCCCGCTGTCGTTGAGCGTGTACTCCGACCAGTTGAACAGGATGTTGCGGTTCGGGTCGCTCGGATTCTGTACCGCGGGCTGCACCAGACCGCCGGTGGTCAGTTTGAACGCCAGCTTCTGGCCGTAGGAGAAGTAGACCCGGCCGGAGAACTTCGGGATCTGGATCGTCACCGACTGCCCGGAGGCGGGGCCGGGGATCGACGCGTCAGGGGCGGGGGTCGGCGGATTGCCGCCCGCCGGCCAGGCGTGGAACCCGCCGTTGGCGTCCGCCCAGCCCTGCTGACCGCTCGACAGCTGGGTGCCCAGGTCGTAGATGTAGACGCTGCCACCGCGCCCCGAGTTGTTGGTGATCTTCAGCGGTATGGTCCCGGGCACCGGCTGCCCGCCACCGCCGCCACCCGTGGTGCCGCCGGTCGTTCCGCCGCCGCCCTGGGTGTAGGTGAACTGGGGGGTGTCGTACTGCGGTCCGCCCTTCTCGTAGGTGAACCAGTAGGTGAGGACCGAGCCCGTCGAGAGCTGGTCGACGGTGCGGGTCCAACTGCCCCCGCTGTTGGTCATCCGGAAGTTCTGCTGGCCGGCGCCGTTCACCTGGTAGTGCACATCGACGTACAGCGCGGTCGTCGTGGGGGTGAAGGTGATCCGCGCCTGAGTGGAACCGGTAGCGGTGACGCTCTGGGTGTAGTCGGACGGTCCGGCCGCCGCGTTCCCCGCGACGGCGGTGAGACCGAACAGTCCCGCGAGCACCAGGACGACGGCGGAGGCGAGTGCGGTGGCGCTGCGGCTCCAGCGCCGTCGGGGCCGATCAAGGCGCGGAAGTGGGGTTCTGCGCATCGGAAAACTGGTATCCCTTCTTCTGTTCACGAAGCGAAAGGGAAGTACTGGTCCGGGCAGGGCCTCGGCGTGAAGTCGACTTGAGCGGGTTCGCCCCAACTGGCCTTGCTGGTGGGGTAGGTGGCAACATGCGGCAGGCGCGGTTGCCAGCGATCATGTGAGTGTCTACGTCCCATGATCCTTGCTGGAAGACCGTGCCTGCTCTCGCTGAATCATCTCCCATGCCCGCCGGGCTTGACCAGCTCACCGCCTCGCCGTCTCTGGCGGCTCAGGAGTGTCCCGGCCTGCTGGTCTGTCTCGCGAGGGTGACTGATCCCCGTGATCCACGGGGCCGGTTGCATCCTCTGGTCGGCGTGCTCGCCATCTGTGCGGCCGCGGTGCTCACTGGTGCGACCTCTCTGCTGGCGATCAGCGAGTGGGCGGCCGACGCACCGCAACTGGTCCTGGCTCGGCTCGGTGCCCGTCGCGACCCTTTCACCGGCCGTCACCAGGCCCCGTGCGAGACCACGATCCGCCGGGTCCTGACCCAGGTCGACGGCGATGTGCTGGATCGGGCCGTCGGCGGTTGGCTGTCTTCCCGGCTCCCGCAGAGCGCCGGGAAGTTGCTGCGGGCGATCGCGGTGGACGGCAAGTCCCTGCGCGGAGCCGCCCGCGCGCACGGCCGGAAGATCCACCTCCTGTCCGCCGTCGACCACGCAACCTCCGTCGTCCTGGGGCAGGTTGATGTCGAGAACAAGACAAATGAGATCACATGCTTCCAGCCCCTGCTGGACGACATCGATCTGCGCGGGGCGGTCGTGACCAGCGATGCGATGCACACCCAGCGCGAGCACGCCGAGTACCTGACCGGCCGGGGAGCCCACTACATCGTGATCGTCAAGGGCAACCAGAAGAAGCTCCGCAAGCAGATGAAGTCCCTCCCCTGGAAGCAGATCCCGCTACAGAACCGCACTACCGAGAAGGGACACGGCCGAGGCGAGATCCGCCGCATCAAGGTCTGCACCGTCGCCGGCCTGCTCTTTCCCGGAGCAGCCCAGGCCATCGAGCTCAAACGTCGGCGGGTGAACCGCAAGACCGGGAAGATCAGCATCAAGACGGTGTACGCGGTTACCAGCCTGAACGCCGGACAGGCCAACCCGACCGAGCTCGCGGCCCTGATCCGCGGGCACTGGTCGGTGGAAGCTCTGCATCACGTGCGAGACACCACCTTCGCCGAGGACGCATCGCAACTACGGTCGGGCAACGCGCCCCGCGCCATGGCCACCTGGCGCAACCTCGCCATCGGAGCACTCCGCCTCATCGGCCGACAATGCATCGCCGCCGCCCTCCGGAGAAACGCCCGCGACGCCACCCGACCGCTGCACATTCTGGACATTCCATGATCGCGAACCGGTCATACCGACTTCACGCCGAAGCCCTGCTGGTCCGGGCAGGTCGCGCTTTCACCTCACAGCCGAAGGCAAGCGATCATCCCCAGGGATGCCTTCGAACCAGCGAGATGAGAGCGCTCTCACCCAACAGGATCGTGTTGGATTCTTAGCGCACGACGTGTTCGCGTCAAGAAGTTGAACAAGATCTACTTAACGACCAGGACATATACCGGTGATGAGGGGCGCCCCCTCCTCCGCCGGCGCTTTGGGCTTTTCGTCGGCGACGGGAAAACAAGCCACAGGGCTTGTTATTAATCGAACGACGGCCCTACCGACCGCGCTCCCGCCGGCCGAGCAGTTCGAGGGCCGCTTGGACGGTGCCGAGCAGCGTCTCCACGTCCGCTCCGCCGCGCGAGCGCAGGTTCACGCCGTAGGCGAGCAGCGCCAGCGTCTCGGCGGCGGCGTCCGGGGAGACGCCCGGGGCGAGCTGCCCCTGACGCCGGGCCGTCTCGAGTTCCGCGCACAGCGCGTCCCGCAGCAGCCGGTGGTGTTCGTCGAGCAGGGCGCGGACGGCGGGGTCGCTGCCCTCGGGGCCGATATGGGCGTTGACGACCATGCAGCCCCATCCGGCGTACTCACCGGAGCAGCGGGCCTCGATCAGACCGGCGAAGAAGTCCCGCACGGCGGGCAGGCCCCGCCCGTCCTCCGCCAGTTCGCGGAACGCCGGCTGCGCGCGATGCAGCAGATAGCGGCGCAGGGCGGCGAGATAGAGCTCCCGCTTGTCGCCGAAGGTGGTGTACAGACTGGACCGGCTGAGCCCCGTCGCGGTGGCGACGGCCTGGATCGACGCCTTGTCCGAGCCGTGCTGCCAGAACAGCCGCTCGACGCGCTCCAGCGCCGTGTCCGGATCGAAGTGCTTGATGTCGGGCATCACTCACCGCTCCCGAGTACTTGGAATGGTGATTCCAAGATAACCCTTGACGTGCGAACCGACCCGCCATCATCCTGGAACGAGTGTTCCAAGATGTTCGGGATGTGTTCCGCACTCCCCTGCACAGAGAGAGGACGGCGATCGTGAGCCTCCAGGATGAGCTGCGCGACCTGCGCGACCTGTACGAGAACGGACCCCGGAAACTCCCCGCCGAGCTGCTCGAGGTCATGGACCGGGGCGGGTCCGAGCTCGCCGCGTCCGGCCTGGCGGAGCGCGCCCTGGGCCCGGGTGCGCGGGCTCCTCGGTTCACCCTTCCGGCAGCCACCGGGGAGCAGATCGCGCTGGACGCGCTGCTCGCCGAAGGACCCGTGGTCCTCACCTTCTACCGCGGCGCCTGGTGCCCGTACTGCAATCTCGCCCTGCGCTCCCTGCAACTGCACCAGGACGCCGTCACCGCCCGCGGCGCCCGCCTGGTGGCCGTCTCCCCGCAGATCCCGGACGAGACCCTCTCCATCACCGAGAAGGAGCAACTCACCTTCGACGTTCTCAGCGACATCGGCTCCGACGTCGCACACCGGTTCGGCATCGCGTTCGACCTCTCCGGCGAACTGGGCGAGGTGTACGACCGGTTCGGTTTCGAGCTCCAGCGGGTCAACGGCGGCCATGCCCGCACCCTGCCGCTGCCCGCCACCTACGTCATCGACCGCTCCGGCGTCATCCGCTGGGCCTTCGTCAGGTCCGACTACACCGTGCGCGCCGAACCCGCCGACATCCTGGCCGCACTCGACACGCTGGACACGCTCGGCTGAACGCGCTCTTCCCGGGCGGTCGACTATGAGTGGCGGGGCCTGATGATCACCCATAGCTTCGAACCGGCGGGCGCACGCTCTGTACGGGCGAGGAATGCGGTGCCGCTGTCGAACGTCCCTCGGATCCGTCGCCGAGCCCGGCGCTGTTACGGGAGGACCATCCTGGAGAGCGGGTTCCGGTCATGGCTACGCGACGGTTTCATCAACTGGTGGGTACTGCTGTCGGCGTCGCCGCCGTAGGGCTGGCGGCGGCGCCGCCCGTACAGGCGGAGAGCGTACTTCTCGTCAGCAAGGGTCAGTCGATCCAAGAGGCGGTGAACCGGGCGAAACCCGGGGACACGGTCCTCGTGCTGCCGGGCACGTACCAGGAGAGCGTTCAGGTCACGATCCCGAATCTGACGATCCGCGGGTCCGGCGACCGGACGCTGATCACCCCTCCGGCCGTACCGGGCGGCAACACCTGCGCCGCGGGCGGCTACGGGATCTGCGTCACCGGAACGGCGGACCAGCCGGTCACCGGTGTGACCGTCGAGTCGCTCGCGGTCTCCGGGTTCACGAAGCACGCGATCAACGCGTCCGACACCGACGGACTGAGCGTGCGTTTCGTGCTCGCCCAGGACAACGGCCAGTACGGCATCAGCGTCGAGAAGTCGACCCGCGCCCGGCTGTCCATGAACCGGGCACGGAACAACGGGCAGGCCGGCATCTTCATGGCGAACCTGACCAGCGGCGAAGGCGGCGCCATGGACACCCAGAGCGCGATGATCAGCGGCAATGACGTCTCCGGGAACCGGATCGGCGTCGTCGCACGGCGGGTCCGCAATCTGACGGTCGAGAACAACACGATGACCGGCAACTGCGGTGGCGTCTTCGTCGTGGGGGACGAGGGGACGCCGAGGGCCGGAGCGATCGGCATCCGTCTCAACAAGGTGGTGGCGAACAACAAGTTCTGCCCGGCGAACAGCCGGCTGCCGGTCATCCAGGGCTCCGGAATCGTCCTGACCGGCGTGGAGAACACGACCGTGGAGCTGAACAGGATCATCGACAACGTCGGGACCTCACCGCTGTCCGGCGGCGTCGTGCTGTTCCCGAGCTTCGCGGGCGGTCCCAACTCCGGCAACACCGTCAAGGACAACACGGCGCTCCGCAACGGTCCGGCCGACCTGTCCGACCGGGACACCGGCCTCGGCAACACCTTCAACGGAAACCACTGTCTGGTCTCAGCTCCGGTGGGCCGCTGCTGACCGAGTGGTCCGCCGCGCCGCGTCCGACACCCTTCCGATCCCCAGGAGAGGCAGCCCCATGACGACCACCCCTTCCACCGCACCCGTCCCCGCGGCACCCGCATCCGCATCCGCCATCACCCCGCACGCCGGCATGCGCCTGCGGGAACTCGTGTTCGGCGCCGCCTGCGCCGCGGCCGTCCGCGCCGCGGCCCGGCTGCGGGTCGCGGATGCCCTGGGCGACACCCCCGCGACGGTCGAGGAACTGGCCCAGGAGGTCAACGCCGAGCCCAAGCCGCTGCGCCGGCTGCTCCGTGCGCTGTCGTGCTACGGGCTGTTCGCGGAGACGGAGGACGGCCGCTTCACGCACACCGAGATGTCGCGGCTGCTGCGCGAGGACTCCCCCGACAGCCTCCGGTACATCTCGCTGTGGTGCACGGAGCCGTGGACCTGGGACGCGTGGCCGCTGCTCGACGACGCGGTCCGGTCCGGCAAGGACGTCTTCCCCGAGCTGTACGGCAAGAACTTCTTCGACTACCTGCACACCGACGCGAGCGAGTCGGCCGTGGTGTTCGACCGGGCGATGTCGTCGTCCAGCAGGCAGTCCGCAGAGGACCTCGCCGAGTTCGTCGACCTCACCGGGGTGTCGAGCGTCGCGGACATCGGCGGCGGCCAGGGGCTGGCGCTCGCCTGTCTGCTGGAGCGGAACCCGGAGCTGAGCGGGACCCTGCTCGACCTCCCCAAGGTGATCACGAACGCGGACCCGCGGCTGCGGGACGGCGGCCCGCTGGCCGGGCGGGTCCGGCTCGTCCCGGGCGACTGCCGCAACGAGATCCCCGTCCAGGCGGACCTGTACATCATCAAGAACATCCTGGAGTGGGACGACGCCAGCACCCGCGCCACCCTGGCCAACATCGTCAAGGCCGCGCGCCCCGGCGCCCGGGTGCTGGTCGTCGAGAACCTGGTCGACGACAGCCCGTCGATGCGGTTCACCACCGCCATGGACCTGCTGCTGCTCCTGAACGTCGGGGGCGCGAAGCACTCCAAGGTCAGCATGGCCGCCCTGATGGAGGAGGCCGGGCTCGCTGTCGGCCAGATCCGCCCGGTCAACCCCTACCTGCACGCGTTCGAGGCCGTCGTCCCCGTCTAGGGGTCGTCACCGTCACCACGCACTGTGCGCCACGCCCCTCAGGGAGCGTGGCGCACAGTGCGTCGTACGGTCCGGTCAGCCGACCGGTGCGGATTCCTTGCTCGTGTCGCCGTCCCGGTCGGACTCCTCGGCGGTCATCGCGCCGACCAGCCCGGTGGTGTGCAGCGCCGCCTGGAACAGCGGGTGCGCCAGCGTCCTGCGCAGGAAGCCGAGCGTGGTGTGCACACCGGGTCCGCTCACCCGGAACTCGCTGAGCGCGCGGTCCATCCTGGCCAGTGCCTGTTCGCGGTCCGGCGCCCACACGGCCGCCTTCGCCAGCAGCGAGTCGTAGTCGGGCCCGACCGGCCAGCCCGGGTAGGCGTGCGTGTCGACCCGTACGAACGGGCCGCCGGGCGGCACGAACTCGGACAGCAGCCCGGGAGTGGGCGAGAACTCGTTGTCGGGGTTCTCGGCGTTGACGCGGCACTCGACGGCCACGCCGCGCAGGGTGATGTCGCTCTGCCGGAACGACAGCGGCAGCCCGGCGGCCACCGTGATCTGTTCGCGGACGATGTCGATTCCGGTGACCAGTTCGGTGACCGGGTGCTCCACCTGGAGACGGCAGTTGATCTCCATCAGATAGAATCGGTCGTCCGGCGTCACGACGAACTCGAACGTGCCGGCCCCGACGAAGCCCACCGCCGTGGCTCCGTGGACGGCGGCCGTCAGCATCGCCTCGCGCAGCTCCTGCGGCAGCCCGGTGGCCGGCGCCTCCTCGATGAGCTTCTGGTGCCGGCGCTGCACCGAGCAGTCGCGCTCGCCCAGGTGGACGGCGTTGCCGTGCCGGTCGCACAGCACCTGCACCTCGATGTGGCGGGCGTCGTCGACGAACCGTTCGAGGTAGAGCCGGTCGTCGCCGAACACCGCCCGGGCGTGGGCGCGGGTCTCGTTGTAGGCGAGGCGGAGGTCGTCGGCGGACCGGACCACGGCCATGCCGCGGCCGCCACCGCCCGCGACGGCCTTGAGGATCACCGGGTAGCCGACCTGCCGGGCGAGCTCCTTCGCCTCGGCCGGCGAGGTCAGCGCGTCCATGCTGCCGGGCAGTACCGGCAGCCCGGCCTGCGCCATCAGGGAGCGGGCCGCCGCCTTGTCGCCGAGCTGCTGCATGACCTGCGGGGGCGGCCCGATGAAGACGATGTCGTGCGCTTCGCAGATCTCGGCGAAGTCGGGGTCCTCCGAGAGGAAGCCGTACCCGGGGTGGATGGCCTGCGCGCCGGTCTGCAGCGCCGCCTCGATGACGGCGGGGACGTTGAGGTAGCTGCCCTTGGCGGGCGGCGCGCCGATGTGCACGGCCTGGTCCGCGAACCGCACGACCGCGGAGTCGCGGTCCGCGGTGGAGTACACCGCGACCGTACGGATGCCCATTTCACGGCAGGTGCGGGCCACCCGCAGGGCGATCTCCCCGCGGTTGGCGATCAGCACGGTGGAGAACACGGGCATCACCTCGACGGCCCGGAGACGGCCGCCGGCTCACGGACCGCGACCGGGTCCGCACCCGCACCCGCTTCGGCGTCCACCGGCTCCAGCGCGATCAGTTGCTGGTCGAACTCAACCGGCTGCCCGTTCGGCGCGAGCACCTCGGTCACCCGGCCCCCGACCTCCGCCGTGATGGTGCTCATCAGCTTCATGGCCTCCAGAACACCTACCGGCTGACCCGGTGCGACCACATCGCCGACGCACACGTACGGCGGCGCGTCCGGGGAGCTCGCGTGGTAGAACGTGCCGACCATGGGCGCCCGGACGTAGTCCAGCGCCTCGCCGTCCCCGGCGGGCGCGGCGTCGGATTCCGGGGCGGCGACCGGAGCGCCGGCGGCCGGCGCGGGACGGCTCAGGGCCGCCGGGTCCGGCCACTCGACCTCGACGGTGATCTGGCCGTCCTGCATCCGGATGCGGGACGGCGGATGGGCGGTGGTCCCGCTCAGCCGCACGACACTGCGGCACACGGCGTCGAGCACCGCTCCGGCCGGCATCGCGGCGTCCGGCATCACGGCGTCGCGCGTCACCGCGTCCGGTACCGGCGGTGCGCCCGGCACCTGGCCGTCCGCCGGCGGGTTTCCGTCACTGCTGTTCCGCTGCTCGTGGTCCGGCTTCACAGCGCACCTCTTTCCACGCTCAGGTTGTGTGCGGTCCCGAAGCGCTGGAATCGGCTGCTGCGGTCGCGCAGCAGCCGCTCCGGCTCCCAGGGGTCCAGTTCGTTCAGCGCCGCGGTCAGCGCGGCGCCCAGCAGGGCGGCGGACTGCGGGTGGTCGGTGTGCGCACCGCCCGGCGGTTCCGGCACGACACCGTCGACGATGCCGAGTTCGAGCAGCTGCCGGGCATCGACGCGCAGGGCCTCGGCGGCGGTCGGCGCCGCCGACGCGTCCTTCCAGAGGATGGCGGCGCAGCCCTCCGGGCTGATCACCGAGTAGATGCCGTTGGCGCTGATGAGCACCCGGTCCGCGACGGCCAGCGCCAGCGCGCCGCCACTGCCGCCCTCGCCGGTGACGACGGCCACGATCGGCACCGGCAGCCGGGCCATCAGCCGCAGGTTCGCCGCGATGGCACCGGCCTGGCCGGTGCGTTCCGCGTCGGGACCCGGGTTGGCGCCGGGGGTGTCGATCAGCGTGATGACGGGCAGTCCGAGCTTCGCGGCCATCCGCATCAGCCGGGCCGCCTTGCGGTATCCGCCCGGATTCGGCATCCCGAACTTGCGGCGCTTGCGCTCCACGAGTCCGGTGCCGCCCTTCTGATGGCCGATCAGCATGACGGGCCGGCCGTTCAGCAGCCCCGGGCCGCCGACCACCGCCGCGCAGTCCTCCGCGATCCGGTCACCGTGCAGCTCGTGGAAGCCGTCCAGCAGGTGCGCGGCGTAGTCCAGCGTCGTGGGGCGGTCCGGGTGGCGGGCGAGTTGCACCGTCGCCCATGGGTCGGCGCCGGCCAGTTCTTCCGGCCGGCGCAGGATGGCTCCGCTGTCAGTGGCCGTCGCGGCGGGAGCCGCGGTCGCCGCCGCATCCGGTTCCGGGTCCGCGGCCGGTTGCAGCGCGAGGAGCTGGCCGAGCGTCGCCCGCAGTGCGGCCCGCGGCACGACGTCGTCGACCAGTCCGTGGCTCAGCAGGAACTCCGCGGTCTGGAAGCCCTCCGGGAGCGTCTCGCCGGTGGTGTGTTCGATCACCCGCGGCCCGGCGAAGCCCAGCCGCGCACCGGGTTCGGCGATGATCACATCCGCGAGCGTCGCGAACGAGGCGGCCACGCCGCCGTAGGTCGGGTCGGTGATGAGCGAGATCACCAGGATCCCGGCCTCGTCCAGCTCGGCCAGGGCGTTGGTGGTCTTCGCCATCTGCATCAACGACAGCACGCCCTCCTGCATCCGCGCGCCGCCGGAGGCGGTGACGAGCAGCAGGGGGACGCGCATCCGCAGACTGGTGTGCGCCGCCGCCGTGATCAGCGCGCCCTCACCGCAGCCGAGGCTGCCGCCGAGAAACCCGAAGTCCATCGCGGCGACCACCACCGGCCGGCCCTCGATGGTGCCGCGGGCGCAGAGCACCGCCGTCCGCTGTCCGGTCGCCGCCCGCGCGTCCACCAGCCGGTCGACGTACGGGCGGGTGTCGGAGAAGCCCAGCGGGTCGGGTACGCACTCGACCGGGTCCAGCGGTACCGCGGTTCCGGGGTCGAGCAGGTGCTCCAGCCGTTGACGGGCGGTGAGCCGGGTATGGGAACCGCAGTCGGGGCACACCTTGAGTGCCCGGGTGAAGCGTTTGGCGTAGATGAGCGTGACGCAGCTGTCGCACCGCACCCACGCCGGGGGCTCGGCGTTGTGGGGAATCTCGACCTCGACCATGGGAGGTGGTGTCCTTCCAGCCTGCCGTGCAGGGCTCGAACGTGCGGGCATCGCAAGTTGCCTGGGGCCGGAGATCCGGCCCCAGGCTGCTCCGAACTAGTCGGCGTCGCTGCGCTCCCAGCGGTAGAACTCGCGGGCCATCGCGTCCTTGGGCTCGCGCCAGGTGGCCGGGTCGTACGCCTGGACGTGCGCGGCGAGCCGGTCGCTGACGTCCCGGAACTCCGGATGGCCCTTGAACCGGGCCACTTCGGGGCCGGGCGGCCGGTCCGCCTCGATCAGGTGCAGGTACAGGTCGCCGAACTGGAACAGACTGCGCCCGGTCACACCGATGAGGCGCGGCAGTTCCCCGCGGTCGGAGGCGGCGAAGGCCTCGGCGATGTCGGGGGCGGCGTCGGTCCGCATACGGGCGACGATGAGCGAACGGTGCATCGGGGTGGTCCCTTCGGGGTCGGAGCGGGGTCGGTCAGACGACCCGGGCGTGCTGCTCGACCTGCTCGCGGATGCGTTCCATCTGGATCAGCGAGTTGCGGTTGATGTGGTCGGTCATGCCCGCGTCGTCGACCGGCGCGGTGGGCTTCATCGCGAAGTCCTGCAGCCAGCGCATGGACGTGCCGTCCGGCACCTCCCGGTACTCCCAGCGGATGTTCATGTGCTCGAAGGGACCGGTCTCCACGCGGCGGGCCTTTACGGTGAACGTCTTCGGGTCGGCCTCCCGCTCCGAGACCCAGCTCCAGACCGTGCCGTTCTCGTCGGGGTGCATCGTCAGCCGGAAGGTGACGGTGTCGCCCTGGCGCTCGAGCACGTCGACGGACGCGTACTCGCTGAACAGCGTCGGCCAGCGTTCGAGGTCGTTGGTGAGCTCCCAGGTGAGGTCCAGGGGCGCGTTGATGACGATCTCGTTGTCGGTGTGTCCGGTCATGTCAGGCTCCGAGGGTGAGTTGGGCGTTGACGCTCTGCAGGAAGGAGTGCGGGGTCTTGCACGAGTCCGCTTCGTCGCCGATCTGCCGGCCGTAGCGGTTCTCCAGCTCGGAGACGATGCCGAGCAGGCCGAGGGAGTCGAGGTTGAACTCCTCGAACGTCGCCTCGGGCCTCTTCTCCATCTCGCCCGGGTCGACGGACAGGCCGGCGCGGCCCTTCATCAGGGACGCGAGCTCATCGAACGTGACAGGTCCGTTCATCACTGGTTTCTCCTTGGCTCGGGGGAACAGCTCCGGGGAACAGCGGTCGGGGGACGCGGGAACGGCGCCCGGTGGGCGCGCCGTTCCCGTCAGCGCCGGTCGTCGGGAACGCGGCGCAGCACCAGGGCCGAGTTGCAGCCCATCAGACCGCGGCTCAGGACGAGGGCCGTGCGCAGTTCGGTGGCGCGGGCCTCGCCGGTGACGAGGTCGAGGTCGTGGCGGACCTCGGTGATGTTGGGGGTGGGGGGCACCACGCCGTGTTCCAGGGCGAGTACCGCGGTGGCGACGTCCAGTGCCGAGGCCGCGGAGTACGCCCGGCCGAAGCCGGTCTTCGGCGCGGTGACGGGGACGTTCGCGGCGTGCGGGCCGAGGGCGTCGGCGATCGCCAGTGCCTCGGCCTGGTCGGCCGCGGGTACGCCGAGGGCGTCGGCGAAGACCACGTCGATGTCCTCGGCGGAGCAGCCCGCCTCGTCCAGCGCGCCCTGGATCGCCCGCGCCAGACCCGGCCGGGAGTGCTCCCAGCCCGCGGTGCCGGTGAACGTGGCGGCATGTCCCGCGACCACGGCCCGGACCGGGGCGCCGCGGCGGCGCGCCGCGGACTCCTCCTCGACCACGAACATCGCGCCGCCTTCGGCGGGCGAGAATCCGCAGGCGTCGTCGGTGAACGGCAGATAGGCCCGGTGCGGGTCCGTGGCGAGACTGAGCTCGGGGTAGCCGAGCTGGCAGACGACCGAGTAGGGGGCCAGCGGCGCCTCGGTGGCGCCGACGACGACCGCGTCGGTGCCCCGCCGGATCGTGCGGCAGGCGTGTCCGAACGCGTCGAGGCCACCGGCCTCGTCGTTGGCGAGCACTCCGCAGGGGCCCTGGAAGCCGCCCCGGATGGAGATCTGGCCGGTGCTCGCGGCGTAGAACCAGGCGATGGACTGGTACGGCCCGACGAAGTGCGGGCCCTGGCCCCACAACTGCTGCAGTTCGCCCTGGCCGAACTCGCCGCCGCCGGAGCCGGCCGCGGTCACCACGCCGATGGCGAAGGGCGACTGCGGGTCGTGCTCCAGCTGGGCGTCGCCGAGGGCGAGATCGGCCGCTGCCATCGCGAAGTGCGTGAAGCGATCGGTCTGGACCAGATAGCGGCCTTCGACCAGGAGGGCCGGGTCGAACCCGGCGACCTCTCCGGCGACCCGCAGCGGCAGCTCGGTGCAGCCCTCGCGGGTGACCGGGCCGAGCACGGACACGCCCTGCTGGACGGCCTTCCAGAAGGCGTCGGTCCCGACGCCGTTCGGCGCGATGACGCCGAGGCCGGTCACCACGGTCTGCCGGCCGGTGGTGCTCCGATCCGGTGACGTTCGCTTCATGACGGGCTCCTCTCCGCGTGCCCGAGCACCACGGCGGACTGGAAGCCGCCGAAGCCGCTGCCGACCGACAGCACGGACCGCAGCGGGGCGGTGCGCGCGGTCCTCGGCACGTAGTCGAGATCGCAGTCGGGGTCGGGGGTGTCGTAGTTCGCGGTCGGCGGCACCACGCCGTGGGTCAGCGCCAGGGCGCAGGCGGCGAGTTCGATCGCCCCGATGGCGCCGAGCGAGTGCCCGACCATCGACTTGATCGAGCTCATCGGTACGGTGTGCGCGTGCGCGCCCAGGGAGCGCTTCACGGCCGCCGTCTCGTGCCGGTCGTTCTGCACGGTGCCGGAGCCGTGCGCGTTCACGTAGTCGATCTCGGTCCGGTCGATACGGGCCTGGTCCAGCGCCTGGTCGATGGCGTGGGACATCTCCAGGCCCTCGGTGGTGAGACCGGTCATGTGGTACGCGTTGCCGAACGTGGCGAAGCCGCGCAGCTCGCAGTAGATCCGGGCGCCGCGCTTCTGCGCGTGCTCCCATTCCTCCAGGAGCAGCACGGCGGCGCCCTCGCCCAGGACGAACCCGTCGCGTTCGGCGTCGAAGGGACGGGAGGCGTGGGCGGGGTCGTCGTTGCGTGTGGAGGTCGCCTTGATCGCGTCGAAGCAGGCCACCGTGATCGGGGAGATCGGTGAGTCCGCGGCTCCGGCGACGATCACGTCGGCCTTGCCGTCCTGGATGGCGTGGAAGGCGTGGCCCACCGCGTCCAGCCCTGACGTGCAGCCCGTCGAGATCGTCTGGACCGGGCCCTTGGCGCCGAGGTCCTCGGCCACTTCGGAGGCGAGCGCGCTGGGCGAGAAGGCCCGGTGCAGATGCGGTCCGGCACCTTCCGGCCGTACGTCCCAGCGCCCACCCGAGTCGCTGACCTTCACGTAGTCGTGTTCGAGCCGGGTGGTACCGCCGACGGCCGACCCGAGGGAGGCCCCGACCCGCCAGGGGTCCTGGGCCTCCATGTCGAGCCCCGAGTCCCGGACCGCTTCGCGGGCGGCGACCAGCGCGAACTGGACGTACCGGTCGGCGCGCTTCTCGAGGTCCGGGCCGAGACCGCAGGCGGCGGCATCGAAGTCGACCTCCGCGGCGATCCTGGAGCGGAAGCCCTCGGGGTCGAACAGCGTGATGCCCCGGGTCGCGGTACGCCCGGCGGTGAGCAGGTCCCAGAAGGCAGGAACCCCCACGCCGCCGGGGGCGACCACGCCCAGTCCGGTGACCGCCACCCGCCGGGTCACGTCCTCGCCCCCGCGGGGTCGGGGGGAGCCATCGTTCCGGCTTGGACGTGCTCGGTCTCCTCGGTGTCCACATGGCCCAGTTCCGGCCGGGGCGCGAGCGGCCCCAGATGGAAGACCATCCGGGCCTCTTCGGTGCCCACGTTGCGGAAGCGGTGCCGGACGTCGAGGGGAACCAGCAGCCCCTGGTCCGGGCGGAGCGAGTGGCTGACGCCGTCCAGGTCCACTTCGAGCGCGCCCGAGACGACGTAGACGAACTCCTCGGAATACGGGTGGTAGTGCTCCGCGATCTGCTCACCGGGCTGGATGATCGCCAGCCCCATGAAGCCGCTCGTGGAGCCCACGGACGTCGGGGTGAGGACGGCGCGGATGTCTCCGCCACGCCGGGTGTTGGGGCTGGTGTCGTCGAGGTGGACGATACGTGCCTGCTGAGGTGTCATGGCCGCTCCTTGGTCGGTGCCGTCCGGTTGCGGAGCCGGACGCGCTGGGGGTTTCAGGCGGCCTGCGCCCGGCGGTCGGTGATGAGGTCCATCGCCGCGACTCCGTACGAGAGTTCACCGGCGGCGGACGGGTCGTGGTGCTTGCCGAGGTCGAGCAGCCGGTTCAGCTCCTCGGGCACGACATCGGCGAGCTCGCCGGCCGGCGAGCGCCGCTGCGGGTCCGCCAGGTCGACGACACGGACGAGGACGTCGTCACGGTGGAAGACCGTGCTGCCCACGAGCCGCTGCCCGGGGTCCGCGGCGGCGGCCGCGTCCAGCTCGGCGAGCAGGCGGGCCGCCTCCTCGCCGCGGCCGGGCTTGACCGGGTAGAAGTACGCCCGGCGGGTGACGCCGTCGTCCGGGGCGGTCGCGGAGCCGGTGACGTGCTCGACGGCGGGGAGCGCCGCGCGGGCGAAGAAGGCGCGGGCGGACGACCCGTCGGTGAGGTCCCGGGCCTCCTCCAGATACGGGTTGATCGCTTCCTCGACGGCCCTGACCTCGGGCTGGGCGGCGACGTGCCGCAGCGCGTTGCCCAGGTCACCCGTCACCTCGACGGCCCGCACGACGCGGTTGCCGTGCATGAAGAGCGACGTGCGGCGCAGCTGCGTGGTGTCGTCGACGCGGGCCTGCGGCGAGCGGTAGCCGGCCAGGATCTTGGCCACGGCCGGTTCGCTGCTGGGCTTGACGGTGAAGGTGATCGCGTGGCGCACGACGCCGCCGGAGCACAGCGGCGGTGCCGGCAGCGGGTCGGTACCGGCGGCGCGCTTGGCGGCGGCCTTCCCCTTGGCGGGGCCCGGCCGGGCCGCACGCCGCTCCGGGCGGGCCGGGGGGTCCAGCGGGTCGGGGGTCTCCCGGGCGATCACGAAGCGCAGGGACGTGGTGTCCCGGACGCAGCCGTGCAGCGGTTCGACCATCTTGCGGTGGGCCGCGCTCTCCACCCAGGCCAGGAAGGGCTCGCTGCCCTCCCATTCGCTGGTGATGAGCCATTGGGACGAATTTCCGAGCGACTGGCAGAGCTGGTCGCTGACGTGGCCCGGTACTCCGGCCACCTGGTGCCTGATCTCCTCGTACGCCTCCAGGAAGCGCTCCTGTCGGCCGTCGAGGACGTCCAGCAGGAGCACGACGCGCAGTCGCGTCGTCTCCAGGGTGGGGTCCGCTATGCGCCGGTCGTCCAGAGTCGTCACCGTGATCGTTCCTCTCTGTCGGGGGACGGGCGTACCGCCCGCCACGGAATGCGGCTTCGATGACGGGTCGGGAAACTCCGACACCCCTGCCGACTGCCGCAGGCCTTGCCCTCTGCATATGCACCAGGCGTGCTCGGCTACGGCCGATGCTCACATAACGGCATGAATCGCGCACGGTACGTGAGGCGGGCGAGTGACTTCCCGGTCAACAGGCTTGCGACAGGGAAAGGAGGAACGCAGCCGAACGGCCGTCACGAATCCGTGGCGGACCCGCTCCCGCACAACCCTCTCTGGAGACCTCATGACGTCGAAGATCGACGATCGCGTGCCCGTCCTGATCGTTGGTGGCTCCCTGGTGGGGCTGTCCGCCTCGCTGTTCCTGGGCCGGCTCGGCATCGAGCACCTGCTCGTGGAACGGCACGCCCAGACCTCGCACCACCCCCGCGGCCGGGGCAACAACGTCCGCACGATGGAACTGTTCCGGACCGCGGGGGTGGAACCGCTGATCCGCGAGGCCGCCTCCGTCCTGGCGGAGAACCACGGCATCCTGCAGGCCGACACACTGACCGGCTCGGAGCAGGAGTGGCTGTTCAAGCAGATCGACCCCGGCGGGGCGCTGGCCAAGTTCAGCCCGTCGGGCTGGTGCCTGTGCAGCCAGAACGACCTGGAGCCGGTGCTGCTGCGCAGCGCCCGCGAGCTCGGCGGCGACATCCGCTTCGGCACCGAGCTGATTTCCGCCGAGCAGGACGCCGAAGGAGTGACGGCGGTGGTCCGGTCCCGTGAGACGGGTGAGGACCGGACGATCCGGGCGGACTACCTCGTCGCCGCGGACGGGCCGCGCAGCCCGGTGCGCGAGCGGCTCGGCATCGGGATGACCGGGGCCGGCGACCTGTTCCACAACGTGAGCATCACGTTCAAGGCCAAGCGGCTGGCCGACGCGGTCGGCGACCGGCGCTTCATCGTCTGCTACCTGACGAACCCCGAGAGCCCCGGCGCGCTGCTGCCCGTCGACAACGACGAGAACTGGGTGTTCCACGCACCCTGGCGCCCGGACGACGGCGAGACCCTGGAGGACTTCACCGACCAGCGGTGCGAGGCACTGATCCGCACCGCGGTCGGGGTGCCCGACCTCGAGGTGGAGGTCACCGGGAAGGCGCCGTGGCATGCCGCCGAGCGGGTGGCCGAGCGCTACGGCACCGGCCGGATCTTCCTGGCCGGGGACTCGGCGCACGAGATGTCCCCGACCGGGGCGTTCGGCTCCAACACCGGCATCCAGGACGCACACAACCTCGCCTGGAAGCTCGCCGCGGTGCTGCGCGGCTGGGCGGGCCCCGGGCTGCTGGAGACGTACGACGCCGAGCGGCGGCCGGTGGCGCTGGCCACCGGCGCCCGCGCCTCGACCCGTTCCGCGGAACACCGTCACCCGGGTTACGACGTCAGCCCCGGCGCCGGCCGGAAGCCCGGGATGCTCGCGGTGGTGCTGGGCTACCGCTACCTCGACGGCGCGGTGGTGGGCGCCCCGCAGGACCAGCCGGCCGTCCCGGAGGAGTTCCGTCCGCTGGCCCAGCCGGGCGGCCGGGCCCCGCACATGTGGCTCAGCCAGGAGGGCCGCCGGCTCTCCACCCTCGACCTGTACGAGCGGACCCCGGTGCTGCTCAGCGGTCCCGACGGCGGCGCCTGGCACCAGGCCGGTCTGAGCGTCGCCGGGCGCACCGGCATCCCGCTGGCCTGCTTCCGGGTGGGCCCGGACGAGAATCACGACCTCGTCCCCGAAGAGGGCGCCGACTGGGCGCAGTTGCACGGGGCGGAGAACGACGGGGCGGTCCTGATCCGCCCCGACGGATTCATCGCCTGGCGGTCGCGGACCGCGGACGCGAACGCGGAGCGGACGCTGACGGACGTGCTGGAGAAGGTACTGGGCGGCGTTCCCGGCAACGGGTGACGGCTGCCACCGGGAGCGGGCCGCGCCGACGCCGCGCGGCCCGCTCCGCCGTGTCACGCCGGGTGACGCCGCATTTCCCCGTGGTCCGGCCCGCGGGCCGGGGGTGCTGATGCCCCGTCGGGGTGAGGCACCGTCAGCCCGGTGCCGCCCCACTCCCCCACGGCCGGCACCACCCGAAGAGAGCACTCCGTCACCCATTGTGCTCTCTCCGGTGGCACAACCTCGGTATATGACTGACGGTGATGACGTCGCTACTGCGCTTCCTATGGCTGATGCCCTGTCAGCCAGCGCACGTCGCGGCGGAAGGAACCTTCCCATGCGCACTGCTCGCACCCTGCTGGCCGGAGCAACCCTCTCCGCTGTCCTCGCCATCGCCGCTCCCGCCGCCCATGCCGCCACGGGTGCCCACAACGCATACGACCCGAGCGGCTCCTCCAGCTCCAGCTCCAGCGACAGCTGGTCGCCGTCCGAGCAGGGCGCCAAGTCCGAGAACGGCTGGAAGGGCGAGGAGTCCAAGAAGGGCGCCAAGTCCGAGGAAGGGTGGAAGGGCCAGGAGGCCAAGAAGCCGCACGGTGGCATGCACACCGGCGGTGGCGGCATGGCCCTCTCGGGCGGTGGCCTGGCCGCCGGTTCCGTTCTGCTGCTCGGTGGCCTCGGCGCCGGCGCCTTCGTCCTGCGCCGCCGCAACACCTCGGCCGGCGCCGGCCTCGCGGCCTGATCCGACGCACGTTCCGCACCACGCGTTCCGTCGTTGCCACCGTCGTCCCACGATGACGGTGGCAGCGCCGGTTCCGGGCCCGGCCCGCCGCCCCGCTCGCGGGCAGCAGAACCACGAACCGCAGAGCTGATGAAAGGCATCACCGAATGGCCCAGCAGTCCGCACAGCACAGCGCCCGAGCGGCGGAGAACGCACCGGGCGGTGACGGCTCGTCCCGAGTCCTGGGCTGGGCCACCGGCGCGGCTCTGCTCGGCGCGTTCCTGATCTACAACTCCGTCGACGCCTCCGAGGCCGCGCCGCCCCCGGCCGCCGTCGTGGCGCAGGCCACAGCGCACGCGGCGGCCCCGCCGCCGGTCAGCGCCGCCCCCGGACTGCCCGCCTCGCGCCCGACCCTGCTGACGATTCCCGACATCGGCGTGAGCGCACCCTTCACCCCGCTGCACATCGGCACGTCGGGCAAACTGGATCCCCCGCCGTCGGACAACAACAACCTCGCCGGCTGGTACGCGGAAGGCCCCACCCCCGGCGAACGCGGCAACTCCATCGTCGCCGGCCATGTCGACACCAAGACCGGCCCCGCGGTGTTCTTCCTGCTCAGCATGGTCAAGCCGGGCGCCACCGCCGAGATCACCCGCGCCGACGGCGTCATCGCGAAGTTCAAGGTCGATTCCGTCGAGACCTTCTCCAAGAACAACTTCCCCGACCAGCGCGTCTACGCCGACACCCCCAACGCCCAGCTGCGCATCATCACCTGCGGCGGCGCGTACGACCACTCGAAGAAGGACTACACGGACAACGTCGTCGTCTTCGCCCATCTGGAATCCTCCCGCCAGGGCTGACCACCCGGCGGCACACACCCGGGGCAGGGCCGGGGGCGGTCACGGTATCGTCCCCCTGCGGGTCCATGAACCGGACACCGGCCCCGCGGTGTTGCCGCTGGTCCTTCACACCCGGTGGTTCCGTCGCGTCGAAACCACCGGAAGAGGGACGAGGTTCCAGAGATGACCGTCTACGAATCGGTCACGGACGCGATCGGCGGGACGCCGCTGTTCCGGCTGGCGCGGCTGGGCGCGGGAATCGTGACTCCGGTCTACGCGAAGGCGGAGTTCCTCAGCATCGGCGGCAGCGTCAAGGACCGTGCCGCGCTGTCGATGGTGCGGGAGGCCGAGCGTACGGGTGAGCTCCGGCCGGGCGGCACCATCATCGAGGCGACGTCGGGGAACACCGGCATCGGGCTGGCCATCGTCGGACGGCAGCGCGGCTACCGGGTCGTGATCGGGGTGTCCGAGCGGGCCGCCCCGGAGAAGAGCGACATCCTGCGGGCCTACGGCGCCGAGGTCGTGCTTGCCCCGACCGCGCTCTCCAAGGACCATCCGGACCACCTCTTCCATGTCGTGCGCCGGCTCGCGGAGGAGATCCCCGGCGCCTGGCTGGCGAACCAGTACGACAACCCGGCCAACCCGGACGCCCATGTGGTGACCACCGGGCCGGAGATCTGGGAGCAGACCGGCGGGCGGGTCACGCACTTCGTGGCGGGCGTCGGCACCGGCGGCACCATCAGCGGCACCGGCGCCTTCCTGAAGAAGGCATCCGACGGACGGGTCACCGTCGTCGGCGCGGACCCGGAGGCGTCGGTGTACGCCGGCGGCGACGGCAGCTCCTACTTCGTGGAGAGCATCGGCCACTTCGTCCATCCGGAGACCTCGGAGGACGTGTGGCCCGAGTCGTACCACCGGAGCGTGGTCGACGTGTTCGAACGGGTGCCGGACCGGGAGTCGTTGCTGACGGCGCGGCGGATGGCCCGTGAGGAAGGACTGCTGGTGGGCCCCTCCTCGGGGACGGCGGTGGCCGCGGCGCTACGGGTGGCACGGCGGCTGGGCCCCGACGACCTGGTCGTCGTCCTGCTGCCCGACTCGGGCCGCTCCTATCTGTCCTCGGCGCTCAGCGACGACTGGCTGCGGCAGCGCGGCTTCCTGGAGGAGCCCCGGCACCGCGATGACACCGAACCGACGGTGCGCACGGTCCTGGGCGACGCCCGGGGCCACGGCGAAAACTTCGTCACCGTCGCTTCCACCGCCTCGCTGGGCGAGGCACTGGCCGTGCTGCGCGCCGCGCGGACCGATGTCGCGCCCGTGGTGCTCGCCCGCGCCGAGCGGCCGTTCGGTATCGCCGCCTCCGAGATCACCGGCTCGGCCGAGGCCGCCGGACTCCAGCGGGCACTCGACTCGGGTGCGGGTCCTGAGGAGCCGCTGCGCGACCACCTCGCCCCGGCGCTGCCCGTCGTCGGCCTCGGCCAGCCGCTCTCCAGTGCGCTCGCCTGCCTCGACACTCCTCAACGCTGCCACGAGGCCGCCGTCGTCCTGCTCGACGGGCGCGCGGTCGGCGTGGTCGACCGGAAGGCGCTGGAGGGCTGAGCGGTCGCCCGGCCGCGGCGTGGCGAACCGGCGGAATCGGGCAGTTGTGGGGGATGTGCCAGGCCGTTCCCGCCACTGGCATGGCGTTTGCGACGCGTGCCGGAACGGGTGCGCGGAGTGTGGCTACGGTGAAGGGACACGACGGGCCAAGCCCGACATTCCACTCACTTTGCGAGGCGCACCTTCATGAGTCTGAGCATCCGCAACCAGATTCCCGGCACCGTCACCGACGTCACCGCCGGCGAGGTCATGGCGACCGTCAAGGTCCGGCTGGACGGCGGCCAGGACATCACCGCGGCCATCACGCTGGAAGCCGTCAAGGAGCTCGGGATCGCCGAGGGTACGGCCGTCCGCACCCTGGTGAAGTCGACGGAGGTCTCCCTGGCCACCGGCCCGGTCGAAGGCCTGAGCATCCGCAACCAGCTCGCCGGCACCATCTCCGAGGTCGCCACCGGCGGCGCGATGGCCAGCGTCAAGGTCACCGTCCCGGGCGGCGAACTGACCGCGGCCATCACCAAGGACGCCGTCACCGACCTCGGCCTGACCGCCGGCACCTCCGTGGTCGCGCTCATCAAGTCGACCGAGATCTCCCTCGCCACCGTCTGATCCGGGCGACAGCCCGCCGCGCGGAGTCCGCGCCGGCGGGCTATTTACCGTTGTCCTCGGCGAGGGTGTGCGCGACCAGGGCGTTCGCATGGCCATGGCCCATGCCGTGCTCGGCCTTGAGCCACCCGACCAGTTCCATGTGCCTGGTCAGCGGCGAGGACCGGATGAGGTCCTTCCATTCGGCGATCGGGCGGCCGTACTTCTGCTCGATCGAGGGGAAATAGGCGGCGGGGCCCTTCACAGTCTCAGTCATGGGAAAAGTGTGGCATCCGGTTCTGACAACTCACCTGGGCCGTAGCGTCTGCGGGGTGGTTGCCGACCAGGTCACCAGGGGCGGCCGCACCCGCCCGCACAGCGGCCGGCCCTCGGCGGTCGTCAGCCGCAGCCGCGCGGTCAGCCGGCCACCGCGCACCGCCTCGTCGAACGTCTCCGACGGGACGTCGGCGAACATCAGCTTCGCCCGGCGCAGCATGTCGGTCACACCCGCCGCGTCCACCGTGACCCAGGACAGGAAGACGAACTGCCCGCCCAGCCGGTTCTGGATGTAAGGGCCTTCGAGTTCCGTCCCGGTGGCGGTCGCCACGGCGACGGCCTCCAGGGTCCAGCTCGCCGACGCGGCGTCACCCGGGTGGAGGCCCGTCCACTCGCCCGGCCGGTCCTTGCGCTGCACGCCGATGTGAACGTTGCCCGCGGCGGGGAAGTCCGGGCCGAGGACGAAGGCACGGCCGGGCAGGTCTGAGGCCTCGATACGGATCTCCACCCGGTCATCATCCCCCGCCGGCCCGGCCATGGGCGTGTCCCGGCACCATGACTCTGCGTCAGGTGCCCCATGGAGACATGACGTCCGGTGGAGCTCCCGCCCTCCCGCGGCGGCCTGCCGTGCCGTGGCCCGGTGCTCGCTGCTCGTTGGTCACGTGTTCACCGATTGCCCCCTTCGCCTCCCTCCCGGTCCCCGCAAAGGTGTTGATGGGTCCACGACCAGGGCTCGCACCGACAGGTCGAGAAGGGATGTTCATGGCCGAGTTGACGCGACGCAGACTCCTCGGATCGGCGGCGGGGGCGATGGGAGGCGCGGCGGCGCTCTCCCTGCTGCCGCCCAGCGTGCAGAAGGCCGTCGCGGCGGGACCACCGCGGCACGGTTCGCTGAACGACATCGAGCATGTCGTCATGCTGATGCAGGAGAACCGCTCCTTCGACCACTACTTCGGCACCCTCTCCGGCGTCCGCGGCTTCAACGATCCGCACGCGCTGAAGCTGGACAACAGGCGCTCGGTCTTCTACCAGCCCGACACCGTCAACCCGGACGGCTATCTGCTGCCGTTCCATCTGGACACCCACAAGTCCAGCGCCCAGGCCATCCCGTCCACCAGCCACGCCTGGGCCGTGCAGCACGCCGCCTGGAACGGCGGCAGGATGGACCAGTGGCTGCCCGCACACCGCAAGGCCGACGGGGTCAACGGCCCGTACGTGATGGGCTACTACACGCGGAAGGACATCCCCTTCCAGTTCGCCCTCGCGGAGACCTTCACCATCTGCGACAACTACTTCTGCTCGGTCTTCGGCCCGACCTGGCCGAACCGCCTGTACTGGATGACCGGCACCATCGACCCCGGCGGCACGATGGGCGGCCCGGTGCTCACCAACAAGGCGCCCACGCCGTACCGGTGGCCGACCTACGCGGAGCGCCTGCAGGCCGCCGGCATCAGCTGGAAGGTGTACCAGCAGGACGACGACTACGGCTGCAACATGCTGGAGCAGTTCAAGACGTTCCGGGACTCCAAGCCGGGCGAGGACCTCTACGAGCGCGGCATGCGCCCGCAGCCCGAGGGCACCTTCGAGGACGACGCGCGCAACGACCGGCTGCCGACGGTCTCCTGGATCATGCCGACGAGCTTCCAGTCCGAGCACCCGGACTACCTGCCGGCGGCCGGCGCCGACTTCGTGGCGCAGAAGATCGAGGCCATCGCGTCCAATCCGAAGGTGTGGGCGAAGACCGCGTTCATCCTCAACTACGACGAGAACGACGGCCTGTTCGACCATGTGGCCCCGCCCACGCCGAAGGCAGGCACGGTCGACGAGTTCGTCCAGGGGCTGCCGATCGGCGGTGGCTTCCGGGTCCCGGCGATCATCGTCTCGCCCTGGACCGTGGGCGGCTGGGTGGCGAGCGAGGCCTTCGACCACACCTCGGCACTGCAGTTCCTGGAGCGGTTCACCGGCGTCGAGGCACCGAACGTCACACAGTGGCGGCGGCGCACCTTCGGCGATCTGACCTCGGCGTTCCGCTTCTCCCACGCCACCGTGCGGCCGCCGCGGCTGCCGCACGACACGGCGAAGCAGCTGGAGGAGGCCAAGAAGGAAGTGGCCACCCTCCCCAAGCCGGTTCTCCCCGGCGCCGACCAGACGTTCCCGAAGCAGGAGAAGGGCCGGCGGCCGCACACCTGAGCCGGCCCCGCACAGCGATCCGTGCCGAGCGCGGGGAACCCGGCCTGTCAGGTTCCCCGCGCTCGGCGCGTGTTCAACCCTCGTTGTCAGCAGGTGGGTTGGGGCGATTATGGAGCTACTTCTTGACGCCGAGGAAACGCGGTTGTAAACATCACCCCACCGGGAGAGCGCTCTCTCGACGTTTCCGGCTCCATCACGGACCCCCACCCGTTCAGGAGATGCCATGTCAGGCGATCGTTCCTTGCTGGTGCGCCATCGGTTGAGCCGCGACAAGCGCCGACCGTATGTCCTCATCGCCCTGCTCACCGCGTTACTTGCGAGCCTGCTCTTCGTCGTGACGCAGCCGCCGGCCCACGCGGCGGGCGCGCTGCTCTCGCAGGGGAAGCCGGCCACCGCGTCCTCCGCCGAGAACGCCGGAACCCTCGCCGGCGCCGCCGTCGACGGCAACACCGGCACCCGCTGGTCCAGCGCCTTCAGCGACCCGCAGTGGATCCAGGTCGACCTCGGGGCCACCGCCTCGGTCAGCCAGATCGGGCTGACCTGGGAGGCGGCGTACGCGAGCGGCTTCCAGATCCAGGTCTCCGACACCGGAACCGGCAACTGGACCACCGTCTACTCCACCACCACCGGAACCGGCGGCACCCAGACCCTCGACGTCAACGGCACCGGCCGTTACGTCCGCATGAACGGCACCACGCGCGCCACCGCCTACGGCTACTCCCTGTGGGAGTTCCAGGTCTACGGCGTCCTCACCCCCGGCGGCTGCGGCTCCGCCAACGCGGCGCTGAACCGTCCGGCCACCGCGTCGTCCACGGAGAACGCCGCGAGTCCGGCGAGCGCCGCGTTCGACGGCAACACCGGCACCCGCTGGTCCAGCGCGTTCAGCGATCCGCAGTGGGTCCAGGTCGACCTCGGCGCGTCGCAGCAGATCTGCCAGGTCGTCCTGCAGTGGGAGGCGGCGTACGCGAAGGGCTTCCAGATCCAGGTCTCCGACAGCGGAACGGGCAACTGGACCACGGTCTACTCCGCCACCACCGGAACCGGTGGCACCCAGACCCTCGACGTCAACGGCACCGGCCGCTACGTCCGCATGAACGGCACCACGCGCGCCACCGCCTACGGCTACTCCCTGTGGGAGTTCCAGGTGCGCTCCGGTTCACCGGGCACCCCGCCCACCACTCCCCCGACGGACCCCGGTTCGTTCTGGGGCGACACCAGCACCATCCCGCCCGCGCAGAACGTCGTCATGCTCAAGATCCTCAACCGGACCAACGGCAAGTACCCGGACAGCCAGGTCTACTGGAGCTACAACGGGCAGGTCCACTCGATCGCCGATCAGCCGTACTTCGACATGCCCGTCAACTCCGCCGGGCGGATGTACTTCTACGTCGGCACGCCGAACGGCCAGTACTTCGACTTCATCGAGTTCACCGTCGGAGCGAACGTCTTCAACGGCAACACCACACGGGTCGACGCGTTCGGCCTGAAGCTCGCGATGCGGCTGCACACCCGCGACGGTTACGACGTGTCCGTGGGTGAGGACCAGGCCACCTTCGCCGAGGACCGGTCGGTCACCTTCCAGAAGTTCATCAACGAGGTGCCGGCGCAGTTCAAGGTGCTGGCGCAGTCCCAGGCCCCGTACCGGATCATCGCGCCGGGCAGCGACCCGACGTTCCGGGCCGGCGGGGTGAACGCCAACTACTACACCGCCTACGCGAACTCGGTCGGTGTCAACGCTCCCACGTCCGATGTCTTCGGCTGCGCGGGCACCCTGTCCGAGAGCCCGGGGATGTGCTCGGCGCTCAACCGGCATGTCGCCACGCTGCCGCAGTCGCAGTGGTCGGACCCCAGCCTGTACTACCAGGCGGGCCCGGCGAACTACTACGCGAAGTTCTGGCACGACCACGGCATCAGCAAGCTGGCGTACGGGTTCCCGTACGACGACTACGCCGGCCAGTCCTCGTTCGTCTCCCACGCGAATCCGCAGTACCTGCTGGTCGCGGTGGGCTGGTAAGCACGCTCCGTGTCCGGGTGCGGTGGTCACCGCACCCGGAGGACGAGGTGGGACCTACAGTCCTTCCTCGGCGGCCAGCGCCCGCACGGTGGACACCGTGTCCGCCTCGGCCGCGGTCTTGTCGTCGCGGTAGCGCAGCACGCGCGCGAAGCGCAGGGCGAGGCCCGCCGGGTAGCGGGGGCTGCGCTGGAGGCCGTCGAAGGCGACCTCGACGACCAACTCCGGCCGGACGTGGACGACATACCGGTCGCGGGTCTCCTCCCGCTCCAGCAGTTCGGTGGTCTGCCAGGTCAGCAGCTCGTCGGTGAGCCCCTTGAAGGTCTTGCCGAGCATCACCCAGGGGGCGGGGTCGGATTCCTCGCCGCGTGCCGCGAGATGCAGATTGCTCAGCCACCCCTGGCGCCTGCCATGACCCCATTCGGCGGCCGTCACCACCAGGTCCAGGGTGTGCCGCGGCTTCACCTTGATCCACCCGGCGCCGCGGCGGCCCGCCGCGTACGGCGCGGCCGGGTCCTTGGCCACCACGCCTTCGTGGCCGCGGGCGAGTGCCTCCTGGAAGAAGCGCGCGGCGTCGTCGGCGTCCGCGGTGACGGTGCGCGGCACGCGCAGTTCCGCCGGCACCACGTCGTCGAGTTCCGCCCAGCGGCGTTCCGCGGGCAGGTCGAGCAGATCGGCGCCGTCGCGGTGCAGCAGGTCGAAGAAGAAGACGCTCAGCGGCACCTCGGCCCGCAGCTGTTCCGGGTCCTGCCGCGAGGCGGTGCGGGCGGCGGTCACCTGGAACGGGCGGGGCCGGCCGTCCGGGCCGAGGGTGATGGCCTCGCCGTCGAGCACGGCCGTCCGCACGGGCAGTGAGCGTACGGCTTCCACCACTTCCGGTACGCGGGAGGTGATGTCGTCCAGGCTCCGGGTGAACACGGAGACGTCGTCCCCGTCCCGGTGCGCCTGGACCCGGATCCCGTCGAGTTTCCACTCCAGCGCGGCGGGGCTCACCCGCTCCAGGGCGGCGGCGACGTCCGGGGCCGCCGCGGCGAGCATCGGCCGTACCGGGCGCCCGACCTCCAGCCCGAACGCGCGCAGCGCCTCCTTCCCGCCCGACATGGCGGCCGCCGCGACGGCGCGGGCGGAGCCGCGGAACATCAGCGCCCGGCGGACGTCCGCCGCCGGCACACCGGCCGCCTTGGCGACGGCGTCCGCCACCACCGCGTCCAGTGCGCCCTGCCGCAGTTCGCCGACCAGCACCGCGCTCAGGAACGTCTGCTCCTGCGCGGTGGCCCTGGCGAACAGCTCCTCCAGCAGCCGGCGCCGTTCGCCCTGCGCGCCGGATCCGTGCACGGCGGCGAGCGCGGCCAGTACGTCCTGGGTCTCCCGCACGCCGAGCTCCGGTTCGCCGGCGGGTGGCGGCAGTTCGCGCAGGCCGGCGGGGCCGACCCCGATCCGCATCCGCCGGGACTCACCGGACAGCAGGGCCACGGCCGCGGGCAGCTCGTCGGGCCCCAGGCTCCGGAGGTATCCGGCCAGCAGGGCGATCTTCGCGTTGCGGGCCGGCTCGGCGCCGACGGCCTGGGAGGTGACGGCCAGTTCGTGAAGCAGCATGGGCGGGGAACTCCAGGGCTGGGGCGGTGAAGGCTGCGCGTGGCCCATGCGTACCCGCTTTCCCGTTCCGTCTCCCGGGGCGAAGCGGCCCGGCCCCCGCCCGGACCCGACCCGATCCCGTCCGCTACCGGTTCAGCGCACCCCGCGCGGCCGGAACTGCACACTGATCCGGGGTCCCACCGGCCGCGCCGTCTTGGGAATCGCGTGTTCCCAGGAGCGCTGGCAGCTGCCGCCCATGACGATGAGGTCACCGTGTCCGAGCGGCATGCGCACGGCGGCCGGACCGCCGGAGCGCGGCCGCAGCACCAGGTTCCGCGGCGCCCCCAGGGAGACGATCGCGACCATGGTGTCCTCGGTGCCGCCGCGGCCGATGGTGTCGCCGTGCCAGGCGACACCATCGCGTCCGTCGCGGTAGAAGCAGAGCCCGGCCGTGGTGAACGGCTCACCGAGCTCGGCGGCGTAGTGCCCGCTCAGCGCCGAGCGGGCCGTGTCGAGCGCCGGGTGCGGCAGGGCGTCGCGGTCGCCGAAGAACGACAGCAGCCGCGGCACGTCCACCGTGCGCTCGTACATGACGCGCTGCTCGGCACGCCACTCGACGTCCCGCGCCAGCGCCTCGAAGAGCGCGTCCGCCCCGACGAGCCACTGCGGCAGCACGTCGATCCAGGCGCCGAGCCCGATGTCGGTACGGCGCAGCCCGTCGAGCGGGCGCGGTGCGATCTCGTCCTCCTGGTCGAAGAGCGAGTTCTGCAGATGTACGGCCATGGGACCAGCCTATACGCATTCGTACATCTGTGCGATTAACGTGGCGGGCATGATGGCGGTGGCCTGGTACTGGAGATCCACGTACCGGCGCGGGACGAGGCCGGGCGTCTGATGGACCATGCGGCCGATGCTGACAGAGCGGTTTCCGGGCACCCCGCTGGGCACCGCCCGCGGGAGACCGGTCAGACGACGCCCTGGGAGAGCATCGCGGAGGCCACGCGCTCGAAGCCGGCGATGTTGGCGCCGGTGACGTAGTCGCCCGGGGCACCGAAGCGCTCGGCGGTGTCGTAGCAGGTGTCGTGGATGCCGCGCATGATGGTCGCGAGCTCCTCCGCCGTGCGCTCGAAGGACCACGACTCACGGCTGGAGTTCTGCCGCATCTCCAGTGCGCTGGTGGCGACACCGCCCGCGTTGGCCGCCTTGCCGGGCCCGAAGGAGACCCCGGCGGTTTGCAGCAGCTTGACCGCGTCCGGGGTGGTGGGCATGTTGGCGCCCTCGGAAACGGCCTTCACACCGTTGCGGACGAGAACGGCGGCGGCGTCCGCGTCGAGCTCGTTCTGGGTCGCCGACGGCAGGGCGACGTCGGCGGGCACGTCCCACACCCGGCCGCCTGCCACGTACCGGGCCGAGGCGCCGCGCCGCTCCGCGTAGTCACTGACCCGGCCGCGCTCGACCTCCTTGATCTGCTGCAGCAGTTCGAGGTCGATGCCCTTCTCGTCGACGACATAGCCGCCGGAGTCGGAGCAGGTCAGGACGTTGGCGCCGAGGGACTGGGCCTTCTCGATGGTGTAGATCGCGACATTGCCCGATCCGGAGACCGTGACCTGCTGGCCGTCGAAGTCCTCGCCGCGCTTCTTCAGCATCTCGGCGGTGAACAGGACGTTGCCGTAGCCGGTGGCCTGCGTACGCGCCTGGGAGCCGCCCCATTCCAGGCCCTTGCCGGTGAGGACGCCCGCTTCCCACCGGTTGGTGATGCGCTTGTACTGGCCGAAGAGGTAGCCGATCTCGCGGCCGCCGACGCCGATGTCGCCCGCCGGGACGTCCGTGTGCTCGCCGAGGTGGCGGTGGAGTTCGGTCATGAACGACTGACAGAAGCGCATCACTTCGGAGTCCGACCTGCCGTGCGGGTCGAAGTCGCTGCCGCCCTTGCCGCCACCGATGTTCAGTCCGGTGAGGGCGTTCTTGAAGATCTGCTCGAACCCGAGGAACTTCACGATGCCCAGGTTCACCGACGGGTGGAAGCGCAGACCGCCCTTGAACGGACCCAGCGCGCTGTTGAACTCCACCCGGAATCCCCGGTTGACGTGGATCTCGCCCGAGTCGTCCTGCCACGGGACCCGGAACATCAGCTGGCGCTCCGGTTCACAGATGCGCTCGACCAGCTTCGCCTCGGCGAACTCGGGACGCGCCGCGAGCAGCGGCGCGAGGGTCTCCAGCACCTCCTGTGTCGCCTGGTGGAACTCGGGCTCGCCCGGGTTCCGCTCTATCAGCTGGGCACGGAAGGAAGGCTTCATATCGAGTCCATTCAGGAGCGGCTGCCGGGCGGAAAACACTGTGCGGTGTTCTACGGGCGCGGCGGGCCCGGCGTTCAGGGCGGTCCCGCCGGCTCCGTAGCGGTCGATGTTCACACCGAGCCCCGGACGTCCACAAGTACCGCAGAACAGATCAGGGGTTACCTCCTGGTAAGTGTGGAGGGGGCATCAACGACGGCCGCTCGAGACCGCGTCGAGCGGCCCGGAAACCGCCGCAGCGGTGCCGCACCGGGTGCGTCCCCCATCCCGCAGCCGCCTCCCCCTACCGCCGGGTAGCACCGCGGCGAATACTGACTGCCATGACGACGGTGGCCCACTGGGGCGGAACCAGCCGCTACGCGGACCTCGGCGGGCGCGTCCACTGGGTCGACTTCGGGGGGCCGCCCGGCGCACCCCGGGTGGTCCTGGTGCACGGGCTCGGCGGGTCCCACCTCAACTGGTGTCTGCTCGCCCCGCTGCTGACCGCCCGGCTGCGGGTGACCGCCGTGGACCTGGCCGGATTCGGGCTGACGGAGCCGGCGGGCCGGGGCACGGCGGTACGGGACAACGTCGCGCTGCTCGACCGCTTCCTGCGGGAGGTCGTCGGGGAGCCGGCGCTGCTGGTGGGCAACTCGATGGGCGGGATGATCTCGATCCTGCAGGCGGCGGCCCGTCCGGGGACGGCCACCGGACTCGTGCTGGTGGACCCCGCCCTTCCACTGCCGTTCGGGGCCCGGCCCGATCCGCTGGTCCTGTCGGCGTTCCTGCTCTACGCCGTGCCGGGGGTGGGGGAACGGGTGCTCGCGCGGTCGCGGGCCGGGAGCACGGCCCGGCAGCAGGTACGGCGGCTGCTCAGTCTCGTGTGCGCCGACCCGTCGGCGGTTCCCGAGGAGCTGGTCAGCGCCTCGGTCGAGCTGGCGGAACGGCGGGCGGGGGTGCCGGGGCTCGACGCGGCCTTCCTGGCCGCAGCGCGCTCACTGGTGCTGGTGAACGCGCGGCGGACCACGTACTGGTCCGCCATGCGGTCGCTGCGGGTGCCGGTCTTCCTCATGAGCGGGGAGCGGGACCGGCTGGTGCCGGTGCGGTCGGCCCGCGCGGCGGCGGCGCGCAATCCCGGCTGGCGCTTCGAGACCTTCCCCGGCGTCGGCCATGTGCCGCAGCTGGAGATACCGGACGTCGTCGCCGCGCGGATGCTGGACTGGCTGGACGACGTCCGGCTCGCCGGCTAGCCCTGGAGCGGCTGCTCGCTCCAGATGACCTTGCCGTCGGCGGTGTAGCGGGTGCCCCAGCGCTCGGCGAACTGGGCGACGAGGAA
Source organism: Streptomyces sp. So13.3 (assembly GCF_005860785.2). NCBI lineage: Bacteria > Bacillati > Actinomycetota > Actinomycetes > Kitasatosporales > Streptomycetaceae > Streptomyces > Streptomyces sp. So13.3. The sequence goes on from NZ_CP048835.1 coordinate 1,622,242, forward strand.
GAGTCCCCGGCCGCCTTCGTCCATCGTGGCGGCGTAGCGCAGGTGCGGTGAGGTGTCGCTGGTGTCGGACACCTCGCAGATCAGGGTGCGGTCGAGCAGCAGCCGGACCTTGATCGGCTCCGCCCCGTAGCGGATGGCGTTGGTGACGAGCTCGCTGAGGATCAGCTCGGTCACGAAGGCCGTCTCGTCCAGGCCCCAGCTCGCCAGCTTCCGGCTGACCGCGGCACGGACCTCGGACACGGCCGCGGGGTCGGACGGTACCTCCCACTCCGCCATCCGGTCGGCCGGCAGCACGTGGGTGCGGGCGACGAGCAGGGCGATGTCGTCCTTCGGGTGGGCGGGGAGGAGGGCCTCCAGGACCGCCTCACACGTCTCCTCCGGGGTCCGGTCGGTGTCCTTGAGGGCACTGCGCAGCCGTTCGAGGCCGTCGTCGATGTCCCGCTCACGGTCCTCGACGAGCCCGTCGGTGTAGAGCACCAGCCGGCTGCCCTCGGGCAGCCTGATCTCCGCCGTCGCGAACGGCAGACCGCCGACGCCGAGCGGCGGGCCGGCGGGCAGGTCGGGGAATTCCACCGTCCCGTCCGGGTGGACCAGCGCGGGCGGCGGATGGCCCGCCCTGGCCATGGTGCACAGCCGCGAGACCGGGTCGTAGATCGCGTACAGGCAGGTCGCGCCCGTGACGTCGTCGCCGGAGCCGGCGGCCGTCTGGTCCTGGTCGATCCGGCCGACCAGCTCGTCGAGATGCCCGAGGACCTCGTCCGGCGGCAGGTCCAGCGTGGAGAAGTTGTGGACCGCGGTGCGCAGCCGCCCCATGGTGGCGGCGGCGTGCAGGCCGTGGCCGACGACATCACCCACCACCAGCGCGACCCGGGCGCCCGGCAGGGGGATGACGTCGAACCAGTCCCCGCCGACGCCGGCCTGCGCGGGCAGATAGCGGTAGGCGGCCTCGACGGCGTTCTGCTCGGGCAGGCCGTGCGGCAGCAGGCTGTGCTGGAGGGTGACGGCCATGGCGTGCTCGCGTGTGTAGCGGCGGGCGTTGTCGATGCACACCGCCGCGCGGGTGACCAGTTCCTCGGCGAAGGAGAGATCGTCCTCGTCGAAGCGCTCCGGCCGCTCGGAGCGCCAGAACTTGGCGATGCCCAGCAGCACGCCACGGGCCAGCAGCGGGACCCTGACGACCGAGTGGACCCCGTACGCGAGCATCGCGTCGGCGCGCTCGGGATCCTGCACCTTCCAGTCGGTGGACGACGCGAGGTCGGGGTCGAACACGCCCTGTCCGGTGTCGAGACTCCAGGCCTGCGGAGTGGACGGGATGATGGTGATCGGCTCGCCCACCGGATACAGCGGGGCATCGTCCCTGATGGCGCTGACGGCCACCCGCTGCATCTGGGTGCCGGAGCTCCCCGAGGGCTCCTCACCGCGCAGCACGGGCACCGCGAGGTCGACGGAGACGAAGTCGGCGAACCGGGGGACGGCCACCCGGGCGAGTTCCTGGGCGGTCTGCACCACGTCCAGGGTGGTGCCGATGGCCACGCTGGCCTCGTAGAGCAGTCGCAGGCGTCTGCGGCCCGCCTCGGCCTTGTCCGACAGCGCGTGCAGCTCCGTGGAGTCCCGCAGGGTCGCGACCATGCCAGGGGGCCCGCCGTTACGGTCCGTGGGCCGGACGTTCACCACCAGCAACCGGTCACCGGCCGGCAGGACTTCGTCGCTCATGGCCTGTTCCGAGGCCAGCAGCTCGACTGCCCGGCTGCTGAGTCCCAGGCCGGCCACGGGGCGCCCCTCGGCGTCCGCCGGCAGTCCGAGGAGCCGGCGCGCCTCATCGTTGGCGAGCAGCAGCCTGCCGTCCCCGCCAACGATGACCACGCCCTCCCGGACCGCGTGCAGCACCGCGTCGTGGTGCTCGTACATCCGGGTCATCTCGGTCGGCCCCAGACCGTGGGTCTGGCGCAGTAGCCGTTTGCTGGTGAGTGCCGCCCCGACCGTGGCCAGCGAGAGCGCGACGGTCGCGGCGCCGAGGATGAGCGGCAGCTGTCGGTCGACGACCCCGCTGACCTTGGTGATCGTGATCCCGGCGGAGACCACGCCGACGACCTTGCCGTTGGTGTCGTAGACGGGGACCGTGGCCTGGACGAGCGGCCCGATGGTTCCGACGATCTTCTCGGTGATCACCTGGCCCTGCAGGGCCGACTCGTAGTTGCCGACGAACTTCTTGCCGATGCGGTCCGGCTTGGGGTGCGTGTAGCGGATGCCGTCGGTGTTGAGCACGACGATGAAGTCCACCCCGGACGCCATCCGGGCGGCCTCGGCCTTCGGCTGGAGGATCGCGGTCGGGTGCGGGGCCTTCAGCGCCGCCACGATTCCCGGCGAGTTCGCGAAGGTCTGCGCGACGGCGACCGAGCGGTTGCGGGCCTCCTGGGTGCTGTCGTGCTCCGATTCCAGGACGAGCGCCAACACCGCCGCCAGGACGAGCAGCAGCACCACGACCACCTGCAGCGCGAAGACCTGGCCGGCGACGCTGCGTATCCCCCTGATCCACCTGCGTCGGCCGGCCGGCAGGGCGCCCGAGGATCGGACCGTCAACCGGGCCATGGCCTATGTGTACCCCGGTTGACCCCGGTAAGCGAGTGGTCGGAGTGCACGAGCCCGGCGCTCAGCCGGGCGGAGGGGGAACATCGCGCGGGTCCGGCACTCGCGGCGACGCCTCGGAAGCCGTCTCGCCCACCTCTGCGGGCACGAGCGGAACAGCGCCGCCACCCTGGAGACGCTCCAGGTCGGAGGGGCGTACCTGGATGACCAGCAGGGCGATCAGTGCGCCGACGACAGCGAAGACGGCGGCGGCGACGAATGCGGTCGAGATGCCCGAAGTCAGCACCTGGTCGCCCCAGGGCGACGGGAGCTGTCCGGTCCTGCGGAACTCCAGTTGCTGGGCCGGGGTCGCCTGCGCCAGGAACCGGGGGACCTGGTCGGTGGCCTCGTTGCGACTGGCCGTGCCGAAGACGGTGACCAGCACGGACAGGCCGAGCGACCCGCCCACCTGCTGGGTGGCGTTGAGGATCCCGGAGGCCGCACCCGTCTCCTTCGCCTCGACGCCCGATACCGCCATCAGCGTCAGGGACACGAACTGCAGACCCATGCCGGTGCCGAAGACCAGGATGGGGCCGAGGATGCTGCCCAGGTACGAACTGTCGACATCGGTCATCGTCAGCCAGCCGAGTCCCACCGCGGCCAGCACCGCCCCCACCACCATGAAGGGCTTGGGTCCCCACTTGGGCAGCAGTTGCGAGGTGAACCCCGCGGCCACCGCGATGATCGCGCTCACCGGCAGGAAGGCGAGACCGGCCCGCAGCGGACTGAATCCCAGAATGTTCTGCACGAAGAGCGTCAGGAAGAAGAACATCCCGAAAATCGCGGCGGACAGACTCAGCATCATTCCGTACACACCGGCGCGATTGCGGTCACGGAACATCCACAGTGGGGTGATGGGCTGCCGCGACCGGCGCTCGATGGTGATGAACAGGTACAGGAACACCACGGCCGCCACGAAGGCCCCGATGGTGACGCTGTCGCTCCAGCCGTCCTTGGAGGCCCGGATGAATCCGTAGACGAGCAGCACCATGCCCAGCGTGGACGTGAGCGCGCCCATGATGTCGAAGTGGCCGGCATGGCGCTCGGACTCCCGGATGAACCGGGGGGTCGCGAGCACGATCAGCAGGCCGATGGGCACGTTCACGAAGAAGACCCAGCGCCAGTCGAGCCACTCCACGAGCAGTCCGCCGGCGAGCAGTCCGATCGCGCTGCCGCCCGCCGAGACGGCGGCGAACACACCGAACGCCCTGTTCCGCTCGGGTCCTTCGCGGAAGGTCGTGGTGATGAGCGCGAGGGCGGTGGGAGAGGCGACGGCGCCGCCGACGCCCTGCAGCGAGCGGGCCGCGAGCAACTGCCAGGATTCCTGGGAGAGTCCGCCGAGCAGCGAGGCGAGCACGAAGAGCAGCACGCCGAAGATGAAGACCCGGCGACGGCCGAGGATGTCGCCCAGCCGCCCGCCGAGCAGCAGCAGTCCGCCGAAGGTCAGCGTGTAGGCGTTGATGACCCAGGACAGGTTCTCGGTCGAGAAACCGAGCGAGGTCTGGATGTGCGGAAGGGCGATGTTCACGATGGTGATGTCGAGGACCACCATCAGCTGGCACGAACAGATGACGAGGAGTGCGATACCGCTGCCGTGGCCCCGCTCCGGGGATGCGGCAGACTCCGGGGATGCCGTCTGAGAGTCCGTCATGGGAGTGCCTGCGCGATTGCCTGCGCCTCAGGTCGGAAGTGAACGAATTCGGTCACTCCTTCGAGGCTAAGCCTGCCCGCACGGCCCCGCCAATCGATCACCGGGGCCGCGACGGAGCGCGTGTCAGGTCAGCGCGAGCAGTTCGTCGAAGCCCTCGCGGATGCCGTCCGCGAGCACCTGGATGTCGGGTACGCCGTCGAAGTCGGCGTTGATGCCGAAGGTGATCTGGCCCAGGTAGGAGAAGATCCCGACGCTGATCCGCATGGTGCTGGCGATCGGCACGTACGGGTAGATCTCGGCCAGCCGCCGGCCCAGCATGTACAGCGGCACCCGCGGGCCCGGCACGTTGGTGGTGACGGTCTGCAGGAACTGCTGCGGGAAGCGCATGGCGGTGCGCGAGCCCAGCGCGAGCAGGGTGGGCGCCGCGAAGTTCGCCATACCCGTGATCGCGTCGGCGCCCGCCGCCTGGCGGCTGCTCTTGAGGTCGTCCATCTGCTCGCGCACCGCGGCCAGCCGCGCCTGCGGATCCGGCTCGCTCACCGGCAGGTTCAGCAGGACGGCGCTCACCCGGTTGTCCAGCTTGTTGCGCTGGTCCCGCGAGCGCACGGAGACCGGCACCATCGTGCGGACCACCATGCCCTCGGACAGCTCACCGCGGCTCTCCAGCAGATCGCGGAAACCGCGGGTGATCGCGGCGAGGATGACGTCGTTGACCGTTCCGCCGGTCACCTTGCGGATCTGCTTGGTCTCCGTCAGATCCGCCTTCGCCCACACCCAGCGGCGGTGCGGACCGAGGGACCCGTTGAGGGAGCCGGCCGCGCGGGTGGTGAGCCGGCGGGCCGTGTTCGGCAGGCTGCCGGCCAGGGCGCGGGCGATGCCGAGCAGTTCGGAACCGCTGCGCAACCGCCGGGCGAGCGCGGGGACGGCGGACAGGTGTTCCAGCGGCGTCAGGACCGCGTCGCGCACTCCGTCGGCGACGAGGTCGAGCGTGGACGGGCTCGGCTCCGGCGTCCAGGGCCGGGGTTCCGACAGCTCGCTGTCCTTACGCCAGTCCAGCACCAGCTGCATCATGTCGGTGCCGGCTATTCCGTCGATCATGCAGTGGTGGACCTTGGAGATGAGCGCCCAACGGCCGCCCTCCAGCCCTTCCACGAGCCAGATCTCCCACAGCGGCTTCGTGAGGTCCAGACGCTGGGCGAAGAGCCGGCCGGCGAGGTTGCGCAGCTGGTCGTCGCCGCCCGGTGCGGGCACCGCGGTGTGGCGTACGTGGTAGAGGATCTGGAAGTGCTCGTCGTCGACCCAGACGGGACGGCCCAGATGCATCGGCAGGCTCTTGACCCGCTGCCGGTACCGGGGCACGTCGGGGAGCTTGGACACCAGAAGTCTGATGACATCGCCGTACGACGGCACCGGCCCCTCGAACACCAGGACCGATCCCACGTGCATCGGCACGTTCTCGTCCTCGATGAAGTAGAAACCCGCATCCAAGGCGCTCATCCGGTCCACGGACGCAACCGTAGAGGGGAGCACCGGCTCCGTCCAGGGCGCCTGGGATCGGATACCGGCCGCCGGCCGAACGTATCCGGCCTCCTGACCGGCGAAGGCGCGCCAATTCTTGACGGGCCCCTGCCAAGGATCCTGTCCGTACCGTCATGCTTCGTCCCGGCGCCCACCCGGCGCCCCAAGAGCGAGGCGCCACCGCGCCCGCGCCGGCGACAGGAAGGCAGTCAGATGCGACGGAGACTCACCGCCGGGGCCGTTCTCGCGGCCGCGGCGCTGCTGGCGTCGGTCATGGGTGCGGGCACCGGGACGGCCGCCGCCGACTCCCCCGCCCTCGGTACGGGCTACGGGGTGCATGACGGCCAGGTGCCGCTGACCACCACGAAGACGATCTCGTCCTATCTGCTCCAGGACCCGACGCGTGGCAACACCGTCACCGTCGACGGCCGTACCAACACCATCCTCACGGACGCGGACAACATCTGGGGCAACGGGCTGCCGACCAATCTCCAGTCCGCGGGCGTCGACGCCCAGTTCGCCGCCGTCTCCGTGTGGGACTACTTCAAGTACTCGTTCAACCGGCTCGGGGTCAGGAACGACGGCAAGGGCGTCCGCAGCGTCGTCCACTACGGCAGCCACTACACCAACGTCTTCTGGAGCGATGCCTGCGGCTGTGTCAACTACGGCGACGGATCGGACAACGCCCATCCGCTGACCACCATCGACATCGGCGCGCACGAGATCACCCACGGCATCACCTCCGCCACCGCCGGGCTCACCTACAGCGGCGAGGCGGGCGCGCTCAACGAGAGCACCTCCGACATCTTCGCCACCATGGTGGAGTTCTCCGCGAACATCCCGGCCGACGTGCCGGACTACCTCATCGGCGAGAAGGCGAACCTCAACGGGAACGGCACCCCGCTGCGCTACATGGACCGGCCGTCCAGGGACGGTGTCTCACCCGACTACTGGTCGACGTCGGTCCCGAACCTCGACCCGCACGTGGCCTCGGGGATCGGCAACCACTTCTTCTTCCTGCTCGCCGAGGGCAGCGGCCCGCGGGTCATCAACGGGATCTCCTACAACAGCCCGACCGTCAACGGCTCGGTGCTGACCGGGATCGGGCAGAACACCGCGGCGGCGATCTGGTACCGGGCGCTGACCGTGTACATGACGTCCACCACCAACTACCACGCCGCGCGGACCGCGACCCTCGCGGCGGCGCGCGACCTCTACGGGGCAGCCAGCAGCCAGTACGCCGCGGTCGGCGCCGCGTGGACCGCCGTCAACGTGGTCGGCCGCGCCGTGCCGTCGCCGGCTCACGACGGCACGGCACGGACCGGCCACGTCGGCGAGGTCAGGACCGGCTGACGGTCCACACGAAGCCGGCCGTGTCGGTCGCGCCGGTGGGGCCGGTCGCGGTGACCGAGACCGTGCTGGTGCCCGGGGCCGTCGCGGTACCGGAGATCAGCCCGGCCGGGCTGATCGACAGACCCTCGGGCAGCCCGGTCGCGGTGAACACCGGGCCGGTCCCGGCGGATCCGGTGGTGCGGGCCGCGATGGCCAGCCGCACCGGGGTGCCGGCACGGCTGCTCATACCGTGCGGGTTGGTCACGGTGACGCTGCCCGTGCTGGTAACGGTGCTGGTCACCGTCCTGGCCGAGAGCGGTGTGCCGACCGTCAGGGTCCCGGTCAACGGCAGCTCACGGGACGAGTCGCCGACCTGGATCCGGTAGTCGCCCGGGGTGGTCGTCCAGCCGGCCGTGGTGTCCGACCAGTGCGCCAGATCGTGCGCGGTGACGGTGAACTGCACCCGCCGGCTCGCCCCCGGCTGCAGTTCCACCCGCTGGAACCCCTTGAGCTGCCGGGCCGGTTCACCCGTCGCGGCGGGAGCGCCGACGTAGAGCTGGGCGATCTCCGCGCCGGCGCGGCTGCCGGTGTTGGTGACGGTCGCGGAGACGGTGGTGTTGCCGCTCGCGTCCGGCGTCCCGACCTGGAGTCCGGAGAAGGCGAACGTCGTGTACGACAGCCCGAACCCGAACGGGAAGAGCGGGGTGACGTCGCCGGCGTCGTACCACCGGTAGCCGACCTTCAGGCCCTCCGAGTACTGCACCTTGCCGTCGGTGCCCGGCCACTGGGCCGCGGTGTGCGCGGGCACGTCGGCCAGGCTCGCCGGGAAGGTGACGGGCAGCTTCCCCGACGGGTTGGCGTCGCCGAACAGCAGCCGGGCGACGGAGTTGCCGACCTCCTGCCCGGCGTACCACTCCTCCAGCACGCCCTGCACCTGGCCCAGCCACGGCATGGTGACCGCGGAGCCGGTGTTGAGCACCACCACAGTCCTCGGGTTGGCGGCCGCGACCTGCGCCACCAGCTCGTTCTGCTGGGCGGGCAGATCGATGCCCGTCAGGTCGGTGCCCTCCTTCTCCCCGTACCCGACGAAGACGACCGCCACCTCGGAGGCGCGGGCCAGGGCGACCGCGGCGGCGATGTCCGTGCCGTCGTTGTACTGGACGGTGGTGCCGGTGCCCGCGACCCGGTTCTGGATCCCGGCCAGCGGCGAGACGGTGCCGGAGCTGGTGACGACGGCACTGCCGCCGCCCACGCTGCGCACGCCCGCGCCGGCGTCGGGGCCGAGCAGCGCGATCGAGTGCGTCGACGCCGTCGACAGCGGCAGCACACCGGTGTTCTTCAGCAGGACGCTGCCCTGTTCGGCGATCCGACGGGCGGTCGCCTGATGGGCGGCGGAGGTCACCAGGGCCGTGGTCGACCCGGTGTGCTTCCGGTCGAAGAGGCCGAAGGCGAACATCTGCGTGAGTACCCGGCTCACCATGGTGTCCAGCGTGGCCTGGCTCACCTGGCCGTTGGCGACCGCCTGGGCGAGGTAGTTGGAGTAGTAGTACCCGCCGGGCATCTCCATCGTCATCCCGCTGTTCGCGGACTCCACGGTGGAGTGGGTCGCGCCCCAGTCGCTGGTGACGAACCCGCCGAAGTCCGCCTGCTGGTAGAGGGCGGTGTTCAGCAGGTACGGGTGCTGGCAGTCGTAGGCGCCGTTGACGGTGCTGTAGCCGCACATCACCGACGCCGCCGCGCCCTTGCTGACCGCGGTCTGGAACCCGGGCAGATAGATCTCCTGCAGGGTGCGGGTGTCGATGACCGCGTTGTCCTTCGGCCCGTTGCGGTTGGTCTCCTGGTTGTAGACCGCCACATGCTTGGCCTGAGCCATGACGCCCTGGCTCTGGATGCCCTGGATGTTGGCGACGGCCATCTCGCCGGACAGGTACGGGTCCTCGCTGTAGCTCTCGAAGGCCCGGCCCCAGCGCGGGTCCCGCACGATGTTGAGCGTCGGGCCGAGTGCCACATCGGCGCCCTTGCCCGCGAACTCGTTCCCGGCGACGGCGCCGTACTGGTGCTGCAGTGCCGTGTCCCAGCTGGCCGCGGCCGACACGGGCGCGGGCAGCTGGGTCACACCGGAGAAAGCGTCGCCCACCCCGCCGGGGCCGTCGTGGAAGCCCACCGAGGGGATGCACAGGGACGGGATCGCGGCGAGGTTCCCGACGTACGGCGAGGTGTTGCCGGTGCCGTGCACCATCTGGATCTTCTGGGCCTGCGTCATCTGCGCCATGACCTGCGTGACACGCTCGGCCACGGGCGCGCTGGACCCCGACCAGGGGCAGCTGCCGTCGCCGCCGCCGGGCGGGCTGCTGGTGCCGCCGGGGGTGAGGACGCTGAACTCCCAGAGCGAATAGCCCCACGAGGTGGCTCGCTGGATGCCGGCCAGCCGCACATAGCGGCCGGTTCCGTTCAGCGCCACCGTCTCGATGCCGCCCTGGCCCGCGGTGGTGGAGTAGACGGTGGTCCAGTCGGTGCCGTCGTCGGAGACCTGGATCCGGTACGCCCTCGCGTACGCGTTCTCCCAGGCCAGTTGCACTCCGCAGACCGGCCGGCTGGATCCGAGGTCGACCTGCAGCCACTGCGGATCGGCGGCGGCGCTGGACCAGCGGGTGCCCGCGTTGCCGTCGAACGCCGCTTCCGCCGGGGTGTCGGACTTCTCGGTCGACGAGGCGGTGGCTGGCCGGTTCAGCGCAGCCGTCGTGATGCCGCAGGGGACGACGGGGTCGGAGCCCGGCGCCGCCTGCGCCGCCGATCCCGCCACCGCGGGCGTCAGACTCGCCGACAGGGCCGCCACGAGCAGGACGGCGAGGTGCCTCGGGCGTCCGCGACGGGTTCGGGGACGGTTTCCGCGGCGAGGAGCGCCGCGCCGTAGGGAGAAGTGGGGAGTGCCTGGCACGGGCGTCTCCTAGTCGGTGATCACCGCAGCTGTGAGAGGGCGAACCGATGACGGACCTTCACTTCTCGGCCTGCAGAGCCTCGATGATGATAGGAGTTGACCGATTTAGCCCATATTGCGACGCCGAGCCTATACATCTTGTATGACATATCCCGGCATCCAGGGCTGTTCCGGGTGTGTCGGCATGCCGGAACGCCGGATGTCGTGATGCGGGAGTGCGGGATGTCGTGGTGCCGGACTGCCGTGGTGCCGGATGCCGAGTGCGGTCAGTCGCCGGCCCGCGGCAGTGCCGGGAGCCGGGGCTCGCGCAGCCACGCCGTGAACAGGGCGTCCAGCGGGCGCGGGGTGTACTGCTGCGCGAGGGCGGTGAACTGCTCGGTGGTGACGGTGCGGTGGCGGTGCTGCGACGTCCAGGTGCGCAGCAGCGCGAAGAAGGCCGTGTCGCCCATCGTCGTCCGCAGCGCGTGCAGCGTGAGCGCGCCGCGCTTGTAGAGCCGGTCGTCGAACATTCGCCGTACGCCCGGGTCGGCGAGCCGCAGATCCTGCGGCAGTCCGGCGAGCCGGGTGTGCGCACGGGTGGCCAGGACGGTGGCGGGGGCGCCGCCCGCGGCCTCCGACCACAGCCACTCGGCGTAGCAGGCGAAGCCCTCGTTCAGCCATATGTGGCGCCAGTCGGCGAGGGTGAGGCTGTTGCCGAACCACTGGTGGGCCAGTTCATGGGCTACCAGGCGCTCGAAGCCGCGCCGTCCGTCGATGTGGTTGGCACCGAAGACCGACAGGGCCTGCGCCTCGACCGGAACCTCCAGCTCCTCGTCGACCACGACCACCGCGTAGTCGTCGAAGGGGTACGGGCCGAAGAGCTCCTGGAACAGCTCCATCATCTCCGGCTGGCGGCCGAAGTCATGGGCGAACGGGGCGAGCAGGGCGGCCGGGACGGCCGCGGGCTGCGCGATCGGGCCGCCGAGGTGCTCCACCAGCTCGTAGGGGCCGATCTGGACGCTGGCCAGATAGCTGGCCATCGGCGCCCGCTGCTCGTAGACCCAGGTCGTGGTGGAACCGCCGATGGTGCACGACTCCAGGGTGCCGTTGGCGAGCACCGTGCACACCGACGGCGCCGTCACCGCGATGCGGTAGACGGCCTTGTCCGACGGATGGTCGTTGCAGGGGAACCAGGAGGGCGCGCCGATCGGCTGGGCGGCCACCAGCGCGCCGTACTCCAGCGGCTCCCAGCCCAGGTCACCCCAGTAGCGGCTGCGGATCGGCCGCGGGGTGCCGACGTAGCGCACCTCGACGGCGAAGGGCGTTCCCGCGGGCAGTTCACGGGCGGGGCGCACCCGCAGCTTCCCGGCGCGGTGGGTGTAGCGGGCGGGCCGTTTGCCGTCCACCAGGACCCGGTCGATCCGGAACGCTCCGAGGTCGAGGCTGAACTCGGAGAGCGCGTGCTCGGTGACCGCGGAGATCCGGGCCCGGCCGGACAGCCGGTCGGCGCTCGGCCGGAAGTCCAGTTCCAGGTCGTAGCGCACCGTACGGTAGCCGCCGTTGCCGTGCTCGGGCAGGTACGAATCGGTGGAGACGGCCGCCCCGGGCCTGGCCGGGGCGGCCGCACGGCCGCCCCCCGGTGCCTTGTTCACTAACTGCGGGTCCCCTCTGCGTGCCGGTCGGTGTGCCAGGCGGCGATCGGGTTGCCGAGCCAGCGGGTGCCCTCGGGCACCGATTCGCCGCGCATGACGAGCGAGGCGGGACCGATGGTGGTGCGCGGCCCGACGGTCGCGCCGGGGAGCACGATGCCATGCGGACCCAGGGTTGATCCATCCCCCAGCGTCACCGTGTCCATGCGCATGATCCGGTCGTGGAACAGATGGGTCTGCACCACGCAGCCCCGGTTGACGGTGGCCCCGGCGCCGACCCGCACGAGGTCGGCCTCCGGCAGCCAGTACGTCTCGCACCAGGCGCCGCGGCCGATCCGCGCGCCCAGCGTCCGCAGCCACAGGTTCATCAGCGGGGTGCCGGGGACCGATCCCACCAGCCACGGCACGGCGAGCACCTCGACGAAGGTGTCCGCGAGCTCGTTGCGCCACACGAACGAGCTCCACAGCGGATGCTCGACCGTCCGGAACCTGCCGACCAGCAGCCACTTGGCCGCGGCGGCGACCACGCACGCCAGCAGACCCGCGGCCGCCATCAACAGGCCGCCGCACAGGGCGGCGACGGCGAGTCCCGCCGTGCTCACCAGGGCCTCGAACGCGCCCACGAACAGGACCGCGAGGGCGACGGTGCACATGACCGGGACGACCCGGCACACCTCGACGGCGGCGCGCGCCACCATCAGGGCGCGGGGCGGGTCGTAGGTGCGGCTCTGGTCGCCGGCCTCGGCGGCCCGGGGCAGTTTCATCGGCGGCATGCCCAGCCAGGAGCTGCCCGCCTTGGCGCCCTTCGGCGTCGAGGACAGGACACCGACCAGGCCGTTCTTCGGTACCGAGCGGCCGGGCGCGGTCATCCCGGAGTTGCCCAGGAACGCCCGCTTGCCGACCCGGGCGGCGGCGATACGCATCCACCCGCCGCCCAGTTCGTAGGTGGCGACCATCGTGTCGTCGGCGAGGAAGGCGCCGTCGCCGACCGTGGTCATCGCGGGCAGCGCCAGGACGGTCGACGCCTCGACGCGCCGCCCGACCTTCATGCCGAGGGCGCGCAGCCATACCGGGGTGAAGAGGCTCGCGTACAGCGGGAAGAGCACGACGCGGGCGGTGTTCATCAGCCGCTCGGTGGCCCAGGCCCGCCAGGCGACGCCGCTGTGCACGGCGTGATACCCCTCGCGCAGTCCGGTGCCCAGCGCCCTGACCAGGACCAGGACGAGCAGCGCGTAAGTGGCCAGCGACACCACCGTGGCGAGCGGTACGGCGATCAGCGCGGCGGCGAGCGCGGCGCCGGGCGCGGACTCGCCGCGGACGAAGAACAGCAGCGTCAGCAGTCCGGGCAGCGCCGCCAGCGCGGGCAGCAGGCCCAGCGCGGTGGAGGTGAGGCCGTAGACCAGGGACCACCCACGGGTGCGCGGCGGGCGGCTGCCGGGCCAGCGGTGGGCGGCCTTGCCGGAGCGGGCCGCCGGAACGCCCGACCAGCGCTGGCCGGCCGGCACCGCCCCGGTCACACCGGAGCCCGGCGCGATCTCGGCGCGCTTGCCGACGCGGGCGCCGGGGAAAAGGGTGCTGCGCGCGCCGACCGTGGCCGCCGCGCCGATCCGGATCTTGCCGATGTGCAGCAGGTCCCCGTCGAGCCAGTGGCCCGACAGGTCCACCTCGGGTTCGACGGCGCAGCCCTTGCCGAGCCGCAGCATCCCGGTGACGGGCGGCAGCGAGTGCAGATCGGCGTCCGCGCCGATCCGCGCGCCGAGCGCACGGGCGTAGTGGGTGATCCAGGTGCCGGTCAGCCGGTTCGCGCCGACGCGCTCGGCGAGGCGTTCCGCGGTCCACAGCCGCAGGTGGACGCTGCCACCGCGCGGATAGGTACCAGGGCGGACGCCGCGCAGCAGCAGCCGCGCGCCGCCGGCCGCGACGGCGACCCGGCCGGCCGAGCTGACGCACAGCACCCAGCCCAGTGCCACCCACCACCAGGACACGGCGGGCGCCCACGGGAAGTCCCCGTACCGGGCGAGCACGTTGTTCAGCGCGGCGACGCCCACGGCCCAGCGCAGCCCCGAGATCGTCAGCAGCGGAAGCATCAGCGCCACCTGTACGGCACCGGCGCGGCGCGGGGTGGGCTGTACGGTCCGCACGGCGCTCTCACGGGCGTCCGACGCCTCCAGGACGCGGGCCAGCGCGCCCAGCGACGGGTTCTGGTAGATGTCGCTGACGGAGACGTTGGGGAAGCGCGCCCGGATGAGGGCGACCAGGCGGGCGGCGCCGAGGCTGCTGCCGCCGATCGCGAAGAACTCGGCGTCGGCGGTGCCGACGGAGGTGCCGAGGATCTCGGCCCACTGTTCCGCGAGCCACCCCTCGGTGCCTTCCAGCGGGCCCTCCTGCCCGGAGGTGTCCACGGTGGGCAGCGGCCAGGGCAGCGCGGCCCGGTCGACCTTGCCGGAGGTCCGGGTGGGCAGGGTGTCGACCACCGCGATGAGCGGCACGAGCGAGGCGGGCAGCGCCTCGCGCAGCCGGCGCAGCGCGTCGACGGGGTCGAACACCCCGCTGACGGCGCCCACTTCAGCCTCACCGGCCTGGGCCTCGTCGGTCTGGGCCTGGTCTGTCTGGGTTTCGTCGGCTCGGGTTTCGTCGGTTTCGGACGGCTCGCCGGCCTGCGCCGCGCCGTCGGGGGCCTTGTCGTCGCCGACCGGGGTGTCACCGGCCGTGTCCTGCGCCGCGCTCACCACATAACCGACGAGGATCTGGTTGCCGCCCCGGGTGGTGCGGACGGCGGCCGCGGCACCGGCGACGTTCGGCAGCGCCTGCAGCGCCGCGTCGACCTCGCCGAGTTCGATCCGGCGGCCGCCCAGTTTGATCTGCTCGTCCGCCCTGCCGACGAACAGCAGCCCTTCGGCGTCGGCACGGACCAGGTCACCGCTGCGGTAGGCGCGCTCCCAGCCCAGCGAGGGCAGCGGCGCGTACTTCTCGGCGTCCTTGTCCGCGTCGAGGTAACGGGCCAGCCCGACCCCGCCGATGACGAGTTCGCCGACCTCGCCCATGGGCACGAGCTCGCCCCGCGCGTCCACGACCGCCAGGTCCCAGCCATCGAGCGGCAGCCCGATCCTGACCGGGCCCTCGCCGGTGAGCTGAGCGGCGCAGGCGACCACGGTGGCCTCGGTGGGCCCGTAGGTGTTCCACACCTCGCGGCCCTCGACGGCCATCCGCTCGGCGAGTTCGGGCGGGCACGCCTCGCCGCCGAAGATCAGCAGCCGGACGTCGTCGAGCGCTTCCGACGGCCACAGCGCCGCCAGGGTGGGCACCGTCGACACGACGGTGATGCGCTGTTCGACCAGCCACGGGCCCAGGTCGAGCCCGGTGCGGACCAGTGACCGCGGCGCGGCGACGAGGCAGGCGCCGTACCGCCAGGCCAGCCACATCTCCTCGCAGGAGGCGTCGAAGGCGACCGACAGCCCGGCCAGCACCCGGTCGCCGGGGCCGATGGGCTCCTCGGTGAGGAAGAGCCCGGCCTCGGCGTCGACGAACGCCGCGGCGCTGCGGTGGGTGACGGCAACGCCCTTGGGCTTGCCGGTCGACCCTGAGGTGAAGATGATCCAGGCGTCGTCGTCGGGTCCGGGCCGCCGGCCCACGACGCCGTGCGGGGTACCGCAGGGACGGAACTCGCGGTGCGCGCCGATGACGGCGCTCACTCCCGCTTCGGAGAAGACCAACTCGGCGCGTTCGTCGGGGTCTTCGGCGTCCACCGGCACATAGGCGGCGCCTGCCGCCAGCACCGCGAGGATCGAGACGTACAGGTCGTTGGTGCCGGACGGCACCCGGATGCCGACCCGGTCGCCGGCGCCGATGCCGGCCGCCGCGAGCCGCAGCCGCATCGCCTCGGTCTCGGCCGCCAGGGCGCGGTAGTTCAGCGCCGTGGAACCGTCGTCGACGGCTGGGCCATTCGGGTGTCTTCGGGTGGTCTCCGCGAGGATGTCGAGCAGGGTCCGCTCGGGCGCGGGACCCTTCCCGGAGAAGACCGCGCGCGGTGGTGCCAGCAGCTCGGCCGGGTCGATCAGGGTGTCGAGCGTCAGCTCGGGTGCCTCTGCCAGCGTCATACAGCGCTCCCGTTCCCGGCCGGGGTGAAGGACGGCGGCGCACAGCGCGCGTCGATCCGATCAGTGCCGGCCAGGAACGGACGCATGTCTTACCCTCCGAGGTACGTGGACTGCTTGCCGGGTGCCGCGGGCGCGCTCCGAGGACGGACCGTCCCGGCCCTCCGGGTGAGCGCCGTATCCGGGTTTTCCACCGGGGCCGCGCTGCGCTCGGGCTCCGCGGCAACCGCGCCGTGGCAAGGGGGTCGAAGGGCACGTTACCGGTGCAAGGTGAACACGGCCTGTCGGGTTTGACCCGAGTGGCCGGTATCACAACAGCCGTGACCCGCCTCGGTGCAGTCGTTCAGCTCCGGCTCAGAAGCCGAAAACCGCCCCGGTACCCCCTGCCTTGATGCAGGAGTTCGCGTAGGTGTGGGAGTACGAGACGCGTTGCCCCTGCCACACTCCGTCCGCGGTGACCACCACCGGATCCCAGATCTTGGGGCAGATCCGGTTGGGGTCGGAGGCTAACAGCGCGTCGAAGTTCCCGCCCGCCAGGGTCAGTTCCGTGCATGCGGCCTGTGCGTCCGGGTGGTCGCCTCCGGCGGTGGGGCGACAGCGCAGCAGCACGGCCCGCTGGACAGCGGCGGTCGCGGCGTCCTCGCCCTTGCCGATGGTCAGCACCATCGACGAGGGCGCGTACAGACTGTGCGGCTGGGCGGATTCGGCTCGGGCGGTCCCACTGGTGCCCGCCACGCAGCTGAGAGCCAGGGCGGCCCCCACTCCGATCGCACCTAGGGTGTATCGCATTCCGAACACTCCTTCTCCGTTGGTTGCAGATAACGGACAGGAGTATTACGGAGGTGTTTCGTGGCCGCACTTCGAACGACCACTTCCGGTCGCGTTGTGTGATCGGACGATGGCTCATTGTTCGATACGGGCAGCTCAGTGGCCGCCCCGAACGCACTCGGCGAACCGTCCAGCATGCGGACACCCGCGCGTGGCGCGGCCACTGAGATGTCCGTGAGCTGGGAGAACGTCGGGCCCTGAGTGTTCCCGGCCCACCGCTCTCGACCTGAAACCACCGCTTTTCGCGTTCGAAAGGGGGGTCGGCGGTACGCCAGGCGTCGCAGACAGGGACGGGTCAGGTGGCCGAGCCGGCGGCGGCACCGGTCTTCAGGTCCGGACCCCAGCGGTCGAGCGACTCCTGGAGATCCAGCGCCCGCAGCTTCGGCTCGTCCCCGGCCGGCCAGTCCTCGCGCGGCACCCGCCACATGATCTCGAACTCGTTGCCGTCGGGGTCCTTGGCGTACAGGGACTTCGACACTCCGTGGTTGGTCGCGCCGACCAGCGAACCGCGCTCCGTCAGCTTGGCGGCGGTGTCGGCGAGTTCGCCGAGCGTGCCGACCTCCCAGGCCAGGTGGTAGAGGCCGACCCGGCCCTGCTCGGGGCCGGGGGCGTCCGCACCGATCGCGAAGAGGCCGAGGTCGTGGTCGTTGAGGGTGTCCTGGGCGCTGAGGAAGGCGGCCCGTCCGGGGATCTCCACATCGATCTTGAAGCCGAAGACATCGGTGTAGAACTCGACGGCGCGCGCGACATCGCGGATGTAGAGCACGGCGTGGTTGAGGCGGCGTACAGGCATGGTGGCGCTCCTGGTCGGACATCGGTCGGCCCCGTGGTCGGCGGGCCTGTTCCGACGGTACGCCGACTCAGTTGAAACTTCAAGCAATCTGCACTTGAAGGTTCAAGTACTCAGTGATGAGCTTACCGGGTGCGCCGTCCGCGACGCCTCAGTGCACGGCGTCGGAGAGCCGGACGAACCGGTGGCCGGCCGCGAGCAGCGCGGGCAGGGCACGGGCCATGCCCTCGGCCGTACCGCCCGCGGGGTGGTTCATATGGCCGATGACGACCGATCCGGCGGTGGCCGTGAGGGCGGCGCGGCGCACCTGGGCAGGGGTGAACGTGGCCCCCGCGTCGGCGTTGACGCTGAATCCGGCGAACCGCTCCCCCAGTTCGGCGACGATGCGCGCCGCGATGTCGTCGCAGTACGCGGTGCCGGAGCGGAAGAAGCGCGGCGGATGTCCGAGCAGGGCGGTGAGCTTGTCCTGGTTCCCCGCGACCTCGTCGAAGACCTCCCCGGCGTCGCGTGTCCCGGCGATGCCGTACGCGGAGCGGCCCGATACCGACAGCGGCCGGTGACGCGTCCCGTGGTTGGCGATCTCGAACAGCGGATCGCTCGCGAGCTGCTCGAAGTGCGCGCGGTTGGCGTCGATCCAGCGCGCGTTGAGGAAGAGCGTCGCGGGCACCTTGCGGGCTCGCAGCAGGTCGATCAGCTCCCGGTCGTAGCCGCCGCCACCCGGTCCCCCGCAGGCGTCGAAGGTCAGCGCTATCGCCCGTCCCGCGGCGGGCGGCAGCTTGGTGACCACCCCGGGAGCGGTGAAACCCCAGCCGGTGGGGGTCATCCGGCCGTAGCGGGCGACGGTCGCGGCCCGGGTCACCCGGGGAGCCGGCTTGGGCGACGGGGTTGCGGGGGACGGTGGCGCGACGGACGGCGTGGGGACCGTGCCGGGGCCGGATCCGGGCGGGGACGACGGGTCCTGCGACCGCTCGGCGGGGCCGGGAGCCGACGTGCATCCCGTCAGGAATCCGCCCGCCACGGCTGTGAGTACCCATCGGCGACCCAGCGACATCCGTTCCCCCGTACATGATCCACAACGCACTCGCCCGGCCGCTACCAGCCAATTCCGATGACCATACGATATGACCGGTCGAGTGACGGCAGAAGATCGCGGAGCCGGAGTGTCGGCACGGCCTCCGGACACCCGGCGCCCGGTTTACGGAACTTTCGTCCCCGGCAGCGCGTCCAGTAGACCGGAGGAGACGATCTCCGCGGCAGGACACAGTGGTACGGGAACGGAGCTCTTGGTGTACATCGGCCTTCTGACAGCCGTCGCGGCATCGGCCTGCTACGGCACGGGGTCGGTCCTACAGGCCGTGGGATCACGTAAGTCGGCCCGACGCGAAGCGGCCGCCGCCTCCACCACCGGCACCACCGAGCACGGCGGCCCGAGCCTCTCCTCCACCGCCAAAGCCGCCGTGACCTGGGAATTCATGCTCGGCACGGTGCTGGACTTCATCGGCTTCGGGCTCGGGGCGCTGGCCGCCCGGCTGCTGCCGCTGTTCCTCTCCCAGACGGTGATCAGCGCCAACCTGGTGATCACCGCGGTGCTGAGCATCAGGATGCTCGGCATCCGGCTGAGCAGGCCCGAGTGGATCTCCATCGGCGTCGTCTGCTCCGCCCTGGTGCTGCTGGCCACGGCGGCGGGTCCCGAGGGCAGCGGTCACACCGCACGCGCCACCCACTGGTGGCTGCTCGTCGCCGCCGTGACGATCATCGGGGCCGGCAGCCTGCTGGTGCGACGCCTCGGCGCACGCGGCGCGATCCTGGCCGGTCTGCTGTCCGGGCTGGGCTTCGGCGCCCTGGGCGTCGGCGTGCGAGTGCTGGACGGCGTGGACCCGTTCGACCTCCCGACGCTGCTGGCGGACCCCGCCCTGTACGCGATCCTGGTCGCCGGCATCGGCGGCATGTACCTGCACACGGTGGCCCTGCAGATCGGTTCGATCAACGGCGCCACGGCCGCCCTGGTGGTCGGCGAGACCGTGGTCCCGGGCATCCTCGGGGTCCTCTGGCTCGGTGACACCTCCCGCGACGGCTTCGGCTGGGTGGCGATCGCCGGCTTCGTCCTGGCCGTGACGGGCGCGGTGGCCGTCGCCTGGTACGGGCAGCCGGAGAGCGCCGACGCCGCGGAACCGGCGGCCGAGCTCGCCCCCGCCGGAAGCTGACACGGCCGCGGAGGGGGGTGCGCGGTCGCGCGCGGCCACTGGGCGTAGCGTCGCGGGGGTTGAGCACGAAAGAGAAGAGGGACCCGCCATGGGTGAACTGATCCTGGTCCGGCACGGCGAGACCGAGTGGAGCGCGTCGGGGCAGCACACCAGCTACACCGACCTCCCGCTCACTCCCCGGGGCGAGGAGCAGGCCCGCGGTCTGGCACCCCTGCTGGCGGAATTCCGCATCGCGCTCGTCCTGACCAGCCCGTTCGGACGCGCGGTGCACACGGCCGAGCTGGCGGGCCTCGGGCACACCACCGTGGATCCCGATATGCACGAGTGGGACTACGGCGGCTACGAGGGCATCACCACGAACGAGATCCACCGGACGCGGCCGGACTGGGACCTGTGGACCGACGGTGTACCCCCCGGTATCCCGGGACACCCCGGTGAGCTGCCGGCGGAGGTCGGCGCGCGCGCCGACCGGGTCCTCGCCCGGGTGGACGCCGCGTTCCGCGACCTCGGGGACGACGGGGACATCGT
This sequence comes from Streptomyces sp. So13.3, assembly GCF_005860785.2. NCBI lineage: Bacteria > Bacillati > Actinomycetota > Actinomycetes > Kitasatosporales > Streptomycetaceae > Streptomyces > Streptomyces sp. So13.3. The sequence goes on from NZ_CP048835.1 coordinate 1,642,378, forward strand.
CCTGGTGGCCCACGCCCACTTCCTGCGGGTGCTGACCGCCCGCCGGCTGGGACTCCCGCCGGCGGACGGCGCCCTGTTCCAGCTGGCCACCGGGACCGTCAGCCGGATCGGCACCGAGCACGGCCGTCCGGTCCTCGTGTCCTGGAACCGCATGCCCTGAGCCGCACCGGGCAGTCGCACCGTGCGGGCCGGACGATTCGGGGACACGCCGGGTCACCCGGAATGTCGCCCTCTGTGCACGAGGCGTCCGCACCCCCGACACTGAGGCGAAACACCCACTAGGGAGCGGGTATGACGGTGACAGCCGACCGGCAGGTATCCCGCCTCACCTCGCCCTGGACGCGCGGCCTCGCCGCGGCCGCTGCGGGCGCGCTGCCGGCGCTGGCCTTCCCCGCGATGTCGCTGTGGTGGCTGGCCTACGTGGCGCTGGTGCCGTGGATCCTGCTCGCGCGCTCCGCGCCGACGGGCCGCCGCGCCGCGCTCGACGGCTGGCTGGGCGGGGCCGGCTTCATGCTGGCCGTGCACCACTGGCTGTTCCCGAGCCTCAACGTCTTCATCGTCGTGCTGGCCCTGCTGCTGGGGACCCTGTGGGCGCCGTGGGGCTGGCTGCTGCGGCGGACGCTGGGCGGGCATCCCGGACCGCGGCGGGTGGCCGCCGCCCTGGTGCTGGCGCCGTGCGGATGGCTGATGGTCGAGCTGGTGCGCTCCTGGCAGTACCTGGGCGGACCGTGGGGGCTGCTGGGGGCCAGCCAGTGGCAGGTCGCCCCCGCGCTGCGGCTGGCGTCGGTCGGCGGGGTCTGGCTGATCAGCGCGCTGGTCGTGACGGTGAACACGGCGGTGGCGGCGCTCATCGCGGCGCCCTCCGTCCGCGCCCCGGCCGGCGCCGCGCTGGCCGCGGTGGCGGTCGGCACGACCGCCGTGTGGCTGGGCGCGCCGGTGCCCGACCGGACCAGGACGGTACGGATCGCGGTGGTGCAGCCGGGCGTGATCGAGGGGGCGGAGGCCCGGTTCGACCGCGAGGAGCAGCTGACCCGCACACTGGCCGGGCAGCGGGTGGACCTGGTGGTGTGGGGCGAGAGCAGCGTCGGCTTCGACCTGTCGTCCCGGCCGGACCTCGCCGACCGGCTCGCCGCGCTCGCCCGGGAGGCCGACGCGGACGTCCTGGTGAACGTGGACGCCCAGCGGGCGGACGGGCGCGGGATCTCCAAGACGTCGGTGCTGGTGGGAGCGGACGGCATCACCGGCCCGAGCTACGACAAGATGCGTCTGGTGCCGTTCGGCGAGTACATCCCGTTCCGCTCGGTGCTGGGCTGGGCCACGTCGGTCGGCAAGGCGGCCGGCGAGGACCGCAGGCGCGGCGACCGCCAGGTGGTCATGACCGCGGGGAACCTGCGCTTCGGGCCGCTGGTGTGCTTCGAGGCCGCCTTCCCCGACATGAGCCGGAAGCTGGCCGACGACGGGGCGCAGCTGCTGGTGGCGCAGTCGTCCACCTCGTCGTTCCAGGGCAGTTGGGCGCCGCCCCAGCACGCCTCGCTCGCCGCGCTGCGGGCCGCGGAGACCTGGCGTCCGATGGTGCACGCCACCCTGACCGGGGTGAGCGCGGTCTACGACGGTCAGGGGCGCCAGGTGGGCTCGTGGCTGGGCACCAGCGCGAGCACGGCGGCGGTCTACCAGGTGCCGCTGTCGGAGGGCCGCAGCCCGTACGTCCGGTTCGGCGACTGGGTGCCGCACCTCGCGCTGCTGGTCGTCCTGCTGGCCGCGGGGTACGAGGTCTCGCTGCGGGTCAGGCGGACTGCTCGCGAATCGCGGTGACGATCCGCTCGCACAGCTCATGGGTGCGCAGCGCGTCCTGGGCATCGAGCAGCTTGCCGCTGCGCACCGCGTCCAGGAAGACCAGGATGATCTGCTCGATGCCGCGCTGGCGGGCGACCGGAACCCAGTCGCCGCGGCGGCGCAGGGTCGGCTGGCCCTTGTGGTCGATGACGTCGGCGAGGTTGACGACCTGGCGCTTGGTGTCGTCGCCGCTCACCTCGAGGATCTCCTCGGTGGAGCCGCTCATCCGGTTCATCGTGCCGATGGCGGTGAACCCGTCACCGGACAGCTGCAGGACGACATGGTGCAGCAGACCGTCGCGGACCTTGGCGCGGACATCGGTGTGCTCGATGGGCCCGGGCGCGAGATAGCGCAGCGTGTCGACGACATGGATGAAGTCGTCGAACACCACGGAGCGGGGCTCCTCGGCGAGCCCGACCCGGTTCTTCTGCATCAGGATCAGATCGCGCGGGTGGTCCGCGCACTGGGTGTAGCCCGGCGCGTAGCGGCGGTTGAAGCCTGCCATCAGGCTGACCCGGCGCTGCTCGGCGAGGTTCACCAGGTGCCGCGCCCCGTCGAGGTCGGGCGCGAACGGCTTGTCGACGTAGGCCGGGACGCCGGCTTCGATCAGTGCCTCGGTGATCTCGACGTGCCGGTCGGTGGGCGCGTGCACGAAGGCGGCGTCGAGCCCCTGCCCGATCAGCGCCTCCAGGCTGGTGTGCCGGTGCGGCAGCCGCAGGGCGTCACCGACCCGGTCCAGGGTGGCGGGGGTACGGGTGTGCAGATGCACTTCGATCCCCGGCTGGGCGGCGAGCACCGGCAGATATGCCTTCTGGGCGATGTCACCGAGGCCGATCACCCCGATTTTCAGGGGGGCGTTGCCGGATCCCATGTGCCTCTCCCGTTCTGCCGCTACCGCTTCGACCGCGCCCGCCGCCGCTGCCGCGCGCGTCTCCGCCCGCGTCACCGTGGCAACAGGTCTGATGTGTTCTGGCAGCATACGGGGCCTGCCGGAGCCGTCCTCCGGCGGTGTCACTCCGCGTCACTCCTGCGGGGAATACCCAACGGTGCCGCCGACCGGCAGAGTTGTCCGAATGCGTCATTTAGCAGCAGTAGTGCTCATTGCGGCGGCCTCGGCCGTCACCGGGTGTACGACGGTGCCCTCGCAGCCCGCCCCCGGCCCCTCGTCGGCGCCGGCGCTGCCCGTCCTCCCGCTCCCCCAGGACCGGACGGTCGTCCGGCAGCCCGACCAGCAGTCGCTCGCGACCGTTCCGGTGGAACCGGAGCCCGGTCCGCGGACCTCCGCCGCGGCCCCAGCACCGCCGCGGCACGTGCGGCGCCATCACCGGGCGCGGACCCCGGTGGAGCCCGCCGAACGGGATCCGGTGCCCGCCGCCAAGGCCGCTCCGCACCCCCGCCCGGCGGCGTCACTGCCCGGCGGGGCGGGGGTCTGCGCGCTGGGCGAGACCTACGGCGGCTGGGCCAAGGACAGCGACGCGGCGCGGATCTGCCACGAGTCCTACGGACGGTGACCGGAGCCGTCCAGCCTCAGCTCCATCCGCCCGATCGCGGCCCGCAGGCCGTCGCCGTAGTCGTCGTCACCGAGCGCGCCCGCAGCGCTCCTCGCCCGGACGAGGTGGTTGCGCGCCAGCTCCCGCTCGCCGACCTTCAGGTAGTCGGCGGCGAGGTTCAGGTGCAGTGACGGATAGAAGCCCCGCACGGCGAGCGACTCGTGGTGCCGGCCGGTGCGTTCGTCGGAGAGACCGTCGGCCGCCCGCAGGGCTCTGAGGTCCCACTCCAGTTCGTCCTCGGGATCGTCCTGGGTGTCGGCCATGAAGTGCGCCAGCGTGCAGCGGTGGAGGGGATCGCCGTCCTCGCCGATCTCCTCCCACAGACGGCCGAACCGGGTCCTGGCCTCTTCACGGTCGCCGCCGTGCAGCAGCATCATGACCTGGCCGATCCGCGTCATGACCGTGTCCTGGCCGACACCCCAGCTCTGTTCCTGATCCGTCACTGCCGCCTCCTGCGCCCCGCGGGCGTCCCGTTCCCGCTGATCCTGCTGACGCTAGCCGCAGGGTCCGGAAAACCCGGTCAGGCGCGGACACCGAGGTCGGGCACCCGCCAGTCGATCGGGTCGTGGCCCTGGGCCTTGACCGCGTCGTCGATCTGCGTGAAGGGGCGGCTGCCGAGGAAGAGCTTCGCGGACAGCGGTGAGGGGTGCGCGCCCTGGATCACCGTGTGCCGCTCCGTGTCGATCAGCGGGAGCTTCTTCTTGGCGTAGTTCCCCCACAGCACGAACACCGCCGGGTCCGAGCGGTCGGAGACGGCCTTGATCACCGCGTCAGTGACCTTCTCCCAGCCCTTGCTCTTGTGCGAGTTCGCCTCGCCCTCCCGCACCGTCAGCACCGCGTTGAGCAGCAGGACGCCCTGCTCGGCCCACGGCATCAAGTAGCCGTTGTCCGGCACCGGGTGGCCGAGCTCCTCCTTCATCTCCTTGAAGATGTTGCGCAGCGACGGCGGGGTCCTGACGCCAGGGCGCACCGAGAAGCACAGCCCGTGCCCCTGTCCCTCACCGTGGTACGGGTCCTGGCCGAGGATCAGCACCTTCACCCGGTCGAAAGGCGTGGCCTCCAGAGCCGCGAAGACCTCGTCCCGGGGCGGGAAGATCTTGTGCGTGGCCCGCTCGGTCTCCACGAACTCGGTGAGCTGCTGGAAGTACGGCTTGTCCAACTCCTCGCCGAGGACGTCCTGCCAGGAGTCGGGCAGCATGCTGGGCACGTCAGGAACCTCCGGTACACGATCCGTTGCTGGTACTCAGAACGTACCGGGAGGCACTGACAACGCGCTCCGCGGGTGCGTACGCGACGCCCGGCGGCACACGGGGAAACAGCTGAGCCGGGCCCGGGCCGAAGCCCGGACCCGGCCCGGACAGCGGACTCAGGCGACGCCCGCGTGCAGGAACAACCCGCCGTCGACGACGAGGGTCTGGCCGGTGATCCACCCGGCCTGCTCGGAGAGCAGGAAGGCGGCGGCGCCGCCGATGTCCTCCGGGACGCCCAGCCGCTTGAGCGGGTAGCCCGCGGCGGCCTCCTCCTCGCGGCCCTCGTACAGCGCCGCGGCGAACTTCGTCTTGACCACCGCCGGGGCGATGGCGTTCACCCGCACGCCCGGCGCCATTTCGGCGGCGAGCTGGATCGTCAGGTTGACCATGGCGGCCTTGCTGATGCCGTAGGCGCCGATGAAGGGCGACGGGGCGAGACCGGCGACCGAGGCGATGTTGACGATCGCCCCGCCGTTCTCCTTCTGCCAGGCCTTCCAGGTCTGCTGCGCGAAGCCGAGCGCCGAGATCACATTGGTCTCGAAGACCTTGCGCGCGACGTTCAGGTCGAGTTCGGCGATCGGGCCGAAGACCGGGTTGGTGCCCGCGTTGTTCGCCAGGAAGTCGACGCGGCCGAACGCCTCCATGGTGCGTTCGACGGCGACGGCCTGGTGAGCCTCGTCGTGCGCCTTGCCGGCCACGCCGATCACCCGGTCGGCGCCGAGCTTCTCGACGGCCTCCTTGAGCGCGTCCTCGTTCCGGCCGGTGATGCAGACGCGGTCGCCACGGGCCACCAGGGCCTCGGCGATGCCGTAGCCGATACCGCGGCTGGCGCCGGTGACGAGCGCGACCTTGCCGCTGTCGGTGGGAATCTCACGTGTCATGGTGCTCAGATCTCCGATGCGCGTCAGTTGAGCGGGCCGCCGGCCACGTACAGGACCTGGCCGGAGACGAAGCCGGCCTGCTCACCGGTGAAGAAGGCGATCGCGTTGGCGATGTCGTCCGGGTTGCCGACCCGCTGGACGGGGATCTGGGTCGCGGCGGCGGCCTGGAACTCCTCGAAGCCCATACCGATCCGGGCGGCCGTGGCGGCGGTCATGTCGGTGACGATGAAGCCGGGCGCCACGGCGTTGGCGGTGACGCCGAACTTGCCGAGCTCGAAGGCCAGCGTCTTGGTGAAGCCCTGCAGACCCGCCTTGGCGGCCGAGTAGTTGACCTGGCCGCGGTTGCCGAGCGCGGAGCTCGACGACAGGTTGACGATCCGGCCGAAATTGGCCGCCACCATGTGCTTCTGCACCGCGCGGGACATCAGGAAGGCACCCCGGAGGTGCACGTTCATGACGGTGTCCCAGTCGGTCGCGCTCATCTTGAACAGCAGGTTGTCGCGGAGCACACCCGCGTTGTTCACCAGGATGGTCGGCGCGCCCAGCTCCTCCGCGACCCGGGCCACCGCCGCCTCGACCTGCGCCTCGTCCGATACGTCACAGCCGACCGCGAGCGCCCTGCCGCCGTCCGCCGTGATCTGCTCGACGGTCTCCTTGCAGGCACCCTCGTCGAGGTCGAGTACGGCGACGGCGCGGCCCTCGGCCGCCAGCCGCTTGGCGGTGGCGGCGCCGATGCCGCGCGCGGCCCCGGTCACGATCGCGACGCGCTGCTCGGTCGTGGACATGCAGTCTCCTTGCCCTCAGATACGGCGCCGCGCGGAATCCCGCACGGACTCCGCACATGAGCAACCGCTTAGTAGGTTAGTTGTCGAAACCGTAGGAGCCCTGTGACCCGCTGTCAACGGAACCCCTCGCGAGTGTGTTTCAGCGCACCAGGAGACCGAGCAGCCGGTCCACCTCGGCCTCCGGGTCCGCGGTCAGCCCGGTGTGGATCGGACCCGGCTGCACCACCGTGCTGCGCGGCGCCGTGAGCCAGCGGAAACGCCGTCCCGGGTCGTCGCCGGCCGCCTGCCCGGCCCGTTCCCCGCCCTCGCACACACCCTCGTACCCGCGCAGCGCGGCGCGCACCCCCTCGACGTCCACCCGCTCGTCCAGACAGCGCAGCCGCGCCTCGTCCAGATGGATCCGCGCGCCGACGAACGACCGCGCGCGGCAGTAGACCAGCACCCCCGCGTTGATCATCTCGCCGCGCTCGATCCGCGGGACGACGCGCACCAGCGCGTACTCGAACACATCCCGGCCACTGCCCCGGTACCCGCTCACTTCGCGGCCTTCCCGTCCACCCAGGTGCGCAGCCAGTCCGGCGCGTCCTGCTTCGGCTTCTGCCCCGCCACGAGGACGATCCGCTCGTGCACGGAACCCGCGCGGGCGAGCAGCACCCGCTCGTACGCCCTGCGCACCTCGTCGGGACCGTCGAAACCGGGCTCCCCGTCCAGCCACTCGTCGGGCACCAGCGCGGTGACCTCGCGCAGCAGCTCCTCGGTGACCTTGGGCGCGAGCTCGGCCGCGGCGGCGGCCGGGTCGGGCGAGAACCGGGACAGCGCGTGGTCGGCGGCGTCGAAGGGCTTCGCCGACGCCTGCTCGGCCGTCTTCCAGTTGTGGTGCCAGATCAGTGAGGCGCCGTGGTCGATGAGCCAGAGGTCCTTGTGCCAGATCAGCAGATTGGGGTTGCGCCAGGACCGGTCCACATTGCCGATCAGGGCGTCGAACCAGACGATGCGGCCGGCTTCGGCCGGCTCGATCTCGAAGACCAGCGGATCGAACCCGAGCGAGCCCGGCAGGAAGTCCATCCCCAGATTGAGGCCACCGCTGGACTTGAGCAGATCCTGGATCTCGGCGTCGGGCTCGCCGAGCCCGATCACCGGGTCGAACTGGAACCGGACGAGTTCGGGGACGCGCAGTCCCAGCCGGCGGGCCAGCTCGCCCGCCACGATCTCGGCGACCAGCGCCTTGCGGCCCTGCGCGGCGCCGGTGAACTTCACGACGTACGTGCCGAGGTCGTCGGCCTCGACCACCCCCGGCACCGAGCCGCCCTCGCGCAGGGGGGTCACATAACGGATTCCCGTTACCTCATTCAGCATATTCCCAGGCCGCCAGACTCGTTTGCCTTACAATCCATGCCAAGCTCTCACCGCTCATACCTGGGGGTTTTCTCCGCAATCAGCCTTGGGGAGAATCTGGGGAGTTTCGGCTGCCAGGCCGCTCCCCCGCCCCTCAAGCAGTTCGTCGATCGCTGTGCGCCCCTTGCTCCCGGCCTCTGGCATGAAGTGAGCATAGTAACCAAGCGTGACAGCTGGCGAGGAGTGCCCGAGCCACCGTGCCAACGTCACGACGGACTCTCCTGCTTCCAACATGATCGAGGCGTACGTGTGACGTAGCACATGGAAGCCGTCCTTCGGCGCCGCCTCCCACTGCCACGGCTTCGCGCCCTGGGGCCGCGGAGGAATGATTCCGGCCCTGGCCAGCGCGGGCTTCCAGCTGTAGGTGTTCCAGGTGTTCACCGCCACGGCGTTGCCGAATCGCGTGGTGAGCAGAAGGGAGAACTTCCTCATGGTTCGGTCCGCCCCCGGCTTCTCCCACGGAAGCTCCACCTCCGCCGGCGGGAACGACGCAACGTGAACCCTCAGTTCCTCGGCCACCGAGGAGGGCAGGTCGACGGTGCGCGTCTTCTTACCCTTTGGCAGGGCGAAGTACAACTTCCCGTTGATCGCCTGGACTTGGCGGCGGACATGAACTACACCTCGCGCGTAATCAATGTCCTCCGGGCTCAACCCGAATACCTCACCCTGACGTAGTCCGCACCCCAAACCGAGTACGACGGATATCCTGTTTCGCTGGCTAATCCCGTCCCGAACGCGGCGCGCCGTCTCCAGCGACCAAACCTCGCGTCGCTCCCTCGGCGCCTTGGGCCACCGCACAGACTTCGCATGCATGGGGTTTCTAGCAAGCCGCTTGTCATCGACGGCCGCCTCCAGAACACTGGACAGCTCGGACAAGATGCCACGTCGGTAGTCGACTGAGGCGACGGTGGCCTCCAACTTTGCGATGTAGGCGCGCAGCTCTGTCGCCGTGATGTTTTTCAGCGGTAGCTGGCCGAGATGCGGGACGATGTGAAGCCGCGCTCTCCGCTCTTGGTTCTGCTGGGTCTTCGGGGCTCCTCCTCTGCCCGGTGCCCAGTGCATCGCGATGTAGTCGACCAGGGTGATGGATCCGTCGCGCGGGTCCACGAACTCCCCGCGTTCCTCATCGGTAGCTGACCGGCGGAGCCACGCCTTGGCGTCCTCCAGGGTGTCGAAGGATCTATCCCGGATCCCAGCAATGCCAGCGACCTTGTATCGCTTGCCCTTGCCGTAGCGAGCGGTTCTTTCCCTTCTACCGCTTATCGGGTCCTTCTTCTTCTTGATCCAACGGTCCTCTACATAGCCGGCCAGGAGAGTCTCCTTGTTGAGGCGGGTGGAAGCGGCGCTCTACGATGTGCGCGCGTCAGGCATTGCAGGTGTGACTGAACCGATGCTGCGGAGCAGCGATCAGGGGGTTCAGGGATGTGTTGGAGCGGGAGTCCGCCTGCTCCTGTTCGCAGATCCAGGCGTTGAGGGACTCCCGCCGATACATGACGCGGCCTCGCGGCCCCATGCGGAAGCTCGGCGGTCCCTGCCGCCGATGACGCCAGACATAGAGGGTGTGCGGTGAGAGGCCGAGATACTCCGCGGCCTCCTTCACGCTCAGGAAGGCCGCGTGTGCTGCGGCCTGGGGAGTGGGGGCAGCAAATGTCGTGGGCAACGATCGCGCAGGCATCGGTGGTTTTCTGTGAGGTACGGAACGGCAGGGGGCGGTGGGCAGCCCCGAATATCTCCAATGGTCTGCGGGAACGCCGGTTTGGCTAACCGGCGATCGTCGGCTATGTTGCGCGCCACATCCCCGGGTTCTGACGCCCTTCGGACTCCTGGGTCAGGAAGCCAGCCGGTACGAACGCAAGGCCGGAGTCACGCCGTCCGTGACGAGCACCAGAAACCCGTCGTGAATGAGGCGGTCAAGATTTCGCTCCACCACGCGCACAGGAGCACCAACAGCGTCGGCCACATGCGGAGTTGAAGTTCCGGGATGGACAGCGATGTGCGCCAGCGCTGCTCGGTCACGGCGATACTCGCGTTGTAGGAGATCTTCCCCGAGCAAGCCGGCCGCGCAGACGCACAGGCACAGCGCGGTGGACACGGCGCCGTAGTCCCCCACCTTCGGGCCGCTCCAGGCATTCAGCACGCCGAGCGCGAAGAGGATGGGGGAGGTGAAACGAGCGGATCGAAGGATGGGGTCCGACAGTGGTGCTTCCTTGAGCAGGGAGCACGCCCGCGCGGTAAGCCCGGTGGGACATCTGGGTCCCGCCGTAGGAGCCCGCCTGGCCTGGCTGCCCTTGTATTTTCGGTACGTTGGATGTTGACATGCCACTGGCGGGAGGTTCCAGTCCTTTGGAGTTGTTTCTTGTCTGCCGTGGGCGAATCTCTCAGCCCCCTGCCCCGATTTCACATACCGCGGGCCTACGAAGTCACGCGAATCGTCGAAAGCTCTACCAGAAACCCCTTAGCAGCCTTATCGAAAAGGGCTGGTATTTGCAACCGGGCGGATGAATACAGGACCCGTCCGCAATCTGATGCCGACGGCGATTGAGCAGCGGAGAGCCGCGCCGGGACGCGAAGGTCGAGATACTTGTCCTACACCGGGCAGGGTGTGGCTGTCTGAGGTCGAGACCTGGCACAAGGACCGGCCACGGTGTCGGGTGAGCCGTATGATTTCAGGCCATGGCGCCGACGGTGGTACGTCGATTGGCAGGCCCTGGCATTGCGACCTCTGGGAACCCAGCGCCATTTGTTGCGGCATTGGGGGAACACTCGCCTCGGCTGCGGTCGCCGTCCGCGGTTGGTGACCGTCGTAGCGAGCCAACAGGCGACGGCCCGAGGGCCAAGACAGTCACACGCCGGTGCACGCCAGCGGTGCAGCAAGGTTCGACGACCTCAGTGGGCGTTTACAGAGGGTTATTCCGATGTAAGTCTTTTGCGTGTGTCATGGTTTGACGCTGTTCATAGCTGTAAGAGATGAACAGCCTCGCCCGAGCCGTGGAGGTAGGGCGCCCGTATCGCTCGCTTCCGTGCCCGGAAGTCCGTCTGGTTTGAAGATGCCACAGAATCGCCTGATCACCAGCGGAACTAAGCTCTCCGCGTCGCACATGATCACGCTACGCCGTGAGCGAGCGCAAGCCGTACCCCAGCGACCTGTCCGAAGCCCGATGGGCCTTGATCGGGCCGACGTTGACGGCCTGGAGAAAAGCCAGGCTCGACCGGAGGCCCACCGGACAGCCGGCCAAAGTCGAACTGCGTGACGTCTTCAATGCGATCCTCTACGTCAATCGAACGGGAATCCCCTGGAAATACCTCCCGCACGACTTCCCGAACCACGGCACCGTCTACTCCTACTACGCCGCCTGGCGCGACGAGGGAATCCTCGCCCAGCTCAACTACGACCTCACCGGCCTGGCCCGCGTGAAGGAGGGGAGCAAGCCCGAGCCGACCGCCTCCGTGATCGACACCCAAAGCGTGAAGACCTCCCACAACGTGCCCCTGACCAGCCAGGGAATGGACGCCGCGAAGAAGATCGTCGGCCGGAAGCGAGGCATCCTCACCGACACGATCGGACTGATCCTCGCCGTGACCGTCACCGCCGCCAGCCTGTCGGAAAACGCCGTGGGATTACGCCTGCTCGACCAGGCCAAGAAGACATACCCGACCATCTCCAAGAGCTGGGTCGACACCGGCTTCAAGAACGCCGTCGTCGAACACGGCGCCAACCTTGGAATCGACGTCGAAGTCGTCAACAGAAAATCCGGAGTTCGAGGTTTCCACGTCGTCAAAAGGCGCTGGGTGGTTGAACGAAGTTTGGGTTGGATCATGATGCACCGACGTCTCGCCCGCGACTACGAGACCCTCACCTCCAGCTCAGAAGCCATGATCCACATCGCCTCGATCGACAACCTCGCCAAGCGCATAACGGACGAGACCACACCAACCTGGCGAGGTACCTACTAGGACATAAACGGCAATCTTCCTAGATCAAATGCCCTCTGAGATCGGGGCGCCTGCGATGCCCCGCAGAAGGTCCGGCATCGGACTGCCCGGGAGGTCACGTTATCGGCTGCCTCTGGCACCGATCCTGCACACATGCGTGTTGATGAAGGGGCCGGCGGCCTACGGTCGGCAAGGATCCGCAGGTGCGCGGGGCCCTGCACTGTGCCCGGTCCGGGCACAGTGCAGGGCGTGTGGCACGGCTCGCTATGGGTTCCTCAGAGTTCGCGCCTCGGTCGGAAGGAGGCGCGGCTCAGCAGGTGCAGTTGCGGATGTTGTGGGAGCCGGCGATGCCGTCGGCACCTGTGGGTGACGTCCGCGACGTCTGGTGTGCTGTTAGCAGGGCAGGGTGGTGTGTCCGGCGGCGCCGGTGGCGCCCGTGATGCCGTCCGCGGTCAACGTGGCAGCGGTGCCGTTGCCACCGTCGTTGCCGGGACACACCGGGCTTGCGGCGCCGCCGGCGCCACCGGTCCCGCCCTTGTGGGTACCGCCGGCTGTGGACGCGCCGCCCTTGCCGCCCTTGCCGCCTCCGATGCCGGTGCCGGCGTCGCCTACACCGCCCACACCGCCTTTGCCGCCGGTGCCGCCCTGGTTGGCAGCGCCCCCCGCGCCACCTGTGCCGCCGTTGCCGTTGGCACCGCCGGCTCCGCCCGCTCCACCGGCGCCACCGGTGCTTCCGAGGCCGTCGCCGTTTCCGCCGCCGCCGCCGTTACCGCCGTTGCCGTTCGCACCGGCCGCTCCACCAGTGCCACCCAGACCGCCGAGACCGCCGTTGCTCCCCACTCCGTTGGCGCCGTTAGCACCGGGGACGCCCTGGGCGCCCAGGTTGCTGTGGGTCCGGGAACCGTTCGCGTCGGAGTGGGCCGACGCGGACGCCAGGGTGGGGGTGGCGAGGCCGGCCACGGCGATCGCACTGATCAGGAGCGTCCGGGCAAGAGCGTTGGTGCGCAAGATGCGCATGAGGTACGCCTTTCGGTTTGTGCGCTCGGAGATACTCCCCGACCGGCACACCCACAACGTAGGCGGCAATGGCCCCACCTGCGCAGCACTAGATGATCAAATGTCTTGAAATAGAGAGATTCAGTGATGTCTGGCTGTAATTGCCCGCACCGAGAGGGTCGCCGCTGGGCCGATGGAGCACGCTCCGCTACCGGCAAGCGGTTGTCGGCTGGACTCTGGCCGCTGCTCTGCAGGGGAGGACTGCCGGGAGATGCCGACCGATGCGTCGTCGTGCGGCCGCATCTGCGACCTGGGAAGAGAAACGTGCCCAGCGCCGAGGCCGGTCGGTCGAACGTGTGTAGGCTGTTCGCTTTTTGAGTCCTCGTCATAAGGCCGAAACTCATTCGGCCTGCTTGAGAGTGCGGAGGGGGTGGGAGCGTGGTCGGCTCTGGTGGGGCCGCCCGTGGCCTGCCGTAGGACAAGTAGCCATCGCCTGCCGCGTGGTGGTGGGCCCGCCCTACGAGGCTCTGATCCGGCTCTGGTTCTGCCCTGTGTGGGTGCGTCCCCTTATGTGTGAGGAGTTCATTGCATGAAGCTTCGTCGTTCAGTCGCTACGTCCCTGGCCGCTTCGTTCCTGGTGGTCAGCGGTGGGTTGTTGACCGCGCCGTCAGCCGCCGCCGCTCCCGTTCCCCCCGATGCCGCAGCCTGCGTGGGTCTGCTCCAGGACGCGGCCACCAAGGCCGCATCCTTCGCGGCCGCCAACGTCACGGCGGCGGCCAGCATGGCCGCCGCCCTGGTCATCGCTGCCAACCCGGCCGCCGCCCAAGCCACGGCAGCGGAAGCCCTCAAGGCCCAGGAGACGGCAAACGCCGCAGCGGCGGAGGCCCTCAAGACCGCAGCCGCCGCAGCCGGCTGCGTAGTGCCAGCTCCTGTCCCGCCGCTCCCCACCCCCTGACGCTCCCCCCCAGGAGCACCACGCCGCCCATCAGGCGACGCTCCGTAGGAGACCGGCCTTGCGCGTGCGCTCGGATGCGCTGCGAGGTGGCTCTCGACGCTCATGCGTTCCCGCAGCCGGCAACGCATCGCCCCTCGCTGTGCCGCGGATGCCGGCCGGGGCACACCGCCGCCATGAGAGTCGGCTCGGTGAGCCGACTCTCATGGCGGGAAGCTGGGCGGTTTCGTCACGCCCCGGAGTGTGAGTGCACCAGGTGTCCTTGCGGCGCGATGTCGGGGGGCACCTGGGTGTGGCAGGTCACGGTGTGCCGTTGGCCCCGTTCGCGCAGGGGCTGCCGCCGCCGAAGGTTCCGCCGGTGCCGCCGGTGCCGCCGTGGAAGAGCAGGCCCCCGGTGGCGTTGCCGCCGGCGCCGCCGATACCGCAGGCGCCATCTGCGCTGGCACCGGACTTGGCGCCGCCGTTGCCTCCGTTGCCTCCGTTGCCGCCGGAGTTGAGGAGGCCTCCGGAGCTCAGGCCCCCGGCCCCGCCGATGCCTGCGGCGCCGCCCGGGTAAGCGCCGCCGGTGCTGCCGTTGCCGCCGTTTCCGGCCTTTCCGCCCTTGCCTCCGTTGCCGGAGCTGTTGATCCCGCCGGCGCCGCCGTTGCCGCCCGCGCCGCCGCCGTGGCCGATGCCACCGTTGCCGGCGTTACCGCCCGCACCACCTGTCGATCCCCCGGCGCCACCGATGCCACCGCGTCCACCTGCGCCGGCGTTGGCGCCGGAGTTACCGCCCGAACCACCCGTGCCGCCCGCACCACCCTTGGTGCCCGCGCCGCCTGCTCCACCCGCGCCGCCCGCGCAGTCCCCGGTTCCGGTCGCGGGACCGCCCGCGGTGCCGGGATAGCCGGCGGGGTGGGCGGCGTTGCCGTTGGCGCCGGCGACACCCGCGGTGCCGGCGGTGCAGGCCAGCGCGGACGCTTCGGCGGGAGTGCCGAGGAAGAGCGCTGCGCCGGCGAAGAAGGTGGGGAGGGCAAGGAGAGCGGCGGTCTGTTTCCTGTTCACAGGGTTCCTCTAGGTCAGGGGGTGGAGCCGAGGCGCGACATCAGGCCGACACGGCACCGAGAAGGGAATAGATGTTCCCCAAATGGTTTTCCGTGCCGCATGCCGCCGGGGCAGTGCGCAAATTCCAGGCTCTTCCCATAAGACACGCATGACCAAATATTTGTAATGGTATGAGGAGTGCGATCTCCATCGATATTTGCCCGGTGGGGCAGCACTTCATCTGCGGTAGAAGAACTCCCCCGAATCACATGTTTTCCCTAGGCTCGTTGGTTTGACTGCCAAACGCCGATGAGCGGTTACGACGTCCCAAATTTTGAGACTTGCAGCACGCTGAACTGCGGTTTCCGTCAGGTTGCGGCAGCCGAAAGGCGATCCTGGCCACCCGGCGCCCGGCGCCCCATGAGCGCGCCGGCGCAGCGCCAGGGCAGGTAGAGCCGGGCCGCGCTGACACCCTGCGCCGACCGCTCACCTTTTCTTTGTTTGAGCCGAGATGGCCGAATACACGGCATCGCCAAACTGACAGCACCCAGGCCGGAATGTCACAGGACAGAACGGCTAGAACCCTCCGGCTCGACGCCGAACCGAGGGCGCTGGAGGCCTACGAACGGGCCGTCATCAGCGTCAAACTGACCGAAATCCGGTAGCTGATCATCGGAACGGTCGCCGCCCCGCCGCCAGGTGCGGGTGATCTACGCACCGGAGTCAGCACCGGAACCAGTCGAGTGGACGATCCCAGCGAAGTAGACCAAGCACACCGACGCACCGACGAGGACCTCGGAGGATGGAGGCTGCGAGCGGGGCGGCGGGATGCCGGGGGGAAGGCCGGCACCGCGCCCGTGACTACAGGCCCAGGTGGGGCACCGCGGTAACCAGATCGGCCCACTCACGGTCGTGCTGACCCGGAATCGACCGCCCGCTCTGCCGCCACCGGGCAGCCAGCTCCGCATAGATCGGCGGTTCGTCCACGCGCAGGACCGTTTCCCCGCCGTCGCCGGTTGTCCTGCGCCGCCGACCGGTCGGGATCACGGGCCCCTGCATGACTGTCACTCCCAGCCAACGACCGCGCGCCCGAACAGCAACCCTCTCCGGCCGCCCACCACCCCACTGGGGGCCCACGACGTCACGACGTTCACGCGCGTCACCGCAGCAGTCCCACCAGCCCCGAGCCGCCGGAAGTCAGATCATCGTGGAGCCGGCTGCGAAGCAAGAGCAGAGCGGCGTGGTCGGCGACCTGGGCAAGGTCATCAAGCAGGGCCCGCAGCCGAGGGTGGCCTTCGGCCCGGACAGCCTCGACAATGTCGTCGATGATCTCGCGGACAACGGCGGGAACATGCTCAGGATCAGTGCGCATACCTCGGCCTATCAGACAGCACAACAGGTGCGGGATCGCCTGATGGGGTGACGCATCCCCCCTCCGGCCCAGGCCCGCCGACCATCCCCGCGTTCTTGCGCACCCGCCTGTACCAGCCGGAATCGCCGGCCTGGCGGGAGGGCTACCACGGTGCGGCATGACCTGTGGGTGATCCTCACGCAAGCCGGCCACGCGGTGCAGGCTGATCGCGCGCGTGGCGACGTCCCCGTGCGGCGGCCCGAACAGCGCACGTGAGCACGAGTGCGGCCACCGGCCAGGCGGGGCGCGGGACACTGTGCACACGGCGGCGCCAACCGGGCACCAGGACCGGGCCGGGCTGCACCAGGTCGGCCCACACCTGCTTACCGACGCCCCGCCAGGTCACACCCCAGCCCCCGGCCAGTTCCGCCACGATCCGCAGCCCATGACCACCGACCCTGCCGGCCTCGGCGGGCTGCTGAACCGGCACACGCAGAGACCCGTCACGCACCATGATCCGCAACCGGCCCGCGTCCAATTCCAGGGACAGGCCGATCCGACCGCCCACATGCCGCTGCGCATTGGTCACCAGTTCCGAGACCACCAACGCCACCGCCGCCGGATCCGGGCGCCAGGAGGGATCCCAGCCGAAGCTCTCCACCTGCTCCAGCGCCCAACGACGCGCCGCGCCGACATCGCCGGCCACCCTCAACGCCCGGTACCGCTCACCCATCACCGATCACTGCCTCAGCCGTTCCGTTCCTTCAGGGCCGATCCTCACCACACCAGGTCGGCGTAGCCGGCACGCGCCCTACACCGTGCCTGCCCACTCCTCCACATCCATAAATCGAACCAGAATCGAAAAATGCGGGCAGGGTAAAGCACCGCGGCGCCTCGGACACAGCCGTCGGCGGCCATCCAGCCCGCGTAGACCCACGCACCGGGTGCCACCTGACGCGCCGCCCATCCGCGGTCAGATCGCCGGGATTCCCCGGCCCGGTGTGTCGGCGTCCGCATCACCCGCGGCGCGCAGGGCCTCGTCGACGGTGTCGGCGAGGCCGAAGACCGGCAGGGCTCCGGTGAGTTCCAGGACATGCCGCACCGGTGTGCTGATCGCGGCCAGGACCAGTGCGGCACCGCCGCGCTCGGCTTCCCTGCGCAGTTTCAGGAAGCGGTTGAGGCCCTGGGAGTCGCAGAACGTCACCCCGGCGCACTCCAGGACCAGCCGCCGGCACCCGCCGGCCAACGCCCGGCTCCCCGCATCGCCCAGGAGCTGCTCGGTGCCGAAGTCCAGTGCGCCGGACACCGCCAGGACAACCACGCCCGGCCGGGCAGGGCCGATCGCCCGCACCTGAAACTGCTCCACCGTGACCACCCCAGATCCTTCTCTTCGTCGCCCCGCTTGCCAGGACCACGCCCACCTCAACGATCGGCGTGCACAAGGCGGATTCAATCGGTCGTCGCAACACCGGCTTGCGCTGATCGTAGATGATCGTTGAGGGCTTCCGCTGGTGTCTTCCAGCCGAGAGTCTTGCGGGGGCGGGAGTTGAGGACCGTGGCGATGGCGGCCAGTTCGTTGCCGCTCCATCGGGACAGGTCAGTGCCCTTGGGAAAATACTGGCGCAACAACCCGTTGGTGTTCTCGTTCGTGGCCCGCTGCCACGGGGCGTGCGGGTCCGCGAAGTAGACCGGCAGCCCGGTTCTCAACCGTGAGCTGGGCGTGAGCGGACAGCTCCTTGCCGCGGTCCCAGGTCAGTGAGCGGCGAAGCTGGTCGGGCATGGTGGCCATCGTGGTGGCCAGTGCATCCTTCATGGCCACGGCCCCGTAGCCGCCCAGCGCGGGGCCGTTCTTGGTCGGTGGGACGGTGCCGTAGCCCTCGGCCCGCGGCAGGTGAACGAGCAGTGTGTAGCGGGTTGTTCGTTCCACGACAGTTCCGATCGCCGATCGGTTCAGCCCGATGATCAGTCGGGTAGCGGGGACGCATTACTGCGTCCCCGCCCCCTCAGAACCGTGCAAGCAGCTTTCACCGCACACGGCTCAAGCAAGCCCCGAAGGCTCGCCGGCAGGTACAAATGCTGGGCTTGTCATCGCGGCGGCTTCATTCCGCCGTTGACAATGGGCGTGGAGGAGACGGAGTCGTTGACCGTCCGGTGTGCCCCCACCTGGGAACGCGATGTATTGCTTGGAGATCGCCTTCCGTATGACGACCCGCCACGCTTCCCATTCTTGTGGGCTTCGTGGCGGGTGGTCGGCGTGCAGCAAGAGCCCTCCGCAAATCGAGCAACGGCCGTGCTGTTCCCGTAGAAGGCGCACGGTCATAGCGTCAACTGGCAAAGGAGTTCCCTTGCGGCGCCGCTGAGCCCAATAGGATTCCAGGGCAGGGTCGTCCGGAGACGCCTTCCCCTTGACCAACTGGTGCCGGACTATCTTCGTCCAGGAGAACTTGAGCAGGTAGGCGCCGCTGTCGCGGTCACCGAAAACCCACCGGTCCATCCTGGCTTTGTTGAACCGGCCGAAGTACTTGGCGGATATCCAGTGCTTCGGCTTGTTCGGGTGGCTGTGCTTGGCCCACTTGTAAGCGAGCTTCCACATGTGATTGTCCAGCGCCGTGAAGATCTCACTGGACACCACCGTCCGGTAGTAGGCCGACCAACCCCGAACGACCGGGTTGATCTTCTTAAGTACCGCACCGGCGTTGGCCCCTCGCAAAGCCACCATTTCGGTGCTGAGCCGTTCCTGGATCCGTCGTTGAGCCGCTGTGCTCGGCTTGATCAGCAACTTGCCGTGATAGCGGCGGACATTGAACCCCAGGAAGTCGAATCCGCTCTCCGCGTGGACGATGCGTGTCTTGTCCTCGTGAAAAGCGAGCCCCCTGGGCGTCAGCCATGCAACCAGCCGCTCTTTGACCTGCTCGGCCTGTTCACGACTGGTGCACATCGCGACAAAATCATCTGCATATCGCACCAGCACGGGGCTGCCGCTTTGCGCACTCCCTGCATCTCTGCCGGTGGTGTAATAGCGGACCCCTGCGGCTTCCTCCATCCCGTGCAGAGCCACGTTGAAAAGCAACGGACTGATCACCCCACCCTGCGGAGTTCCCTCCTCGGTCGGGCGAACCGACCGCGATCCACGACCCCGGCCTTCAGCCACTGCCGGACCAGTCCCCGGGCGGGGAAGGTACCGAGTGCGGCCATGAGCCGGGCGTGGTCGATGCGGTCGAACGCCGCCGTCAGGTCTGCGTCGAGCACCCACGCACGCTGCGGGTTCTTCCCGTTGAGCGTGGAGTAGATGGCCCCGATCGCGTCGTGACAGCCGCGGCCGGGCCGAAAGCCGTACGACTTCGGCTCGAACCGCGCTTCCCACGCGGGTTCCAGTGCTCCCAGTGCCACAGCTTGCAGGCACCGGTCAACAATCACGGGAATCCCGAGTCCGCGCTTCTTCGTGGTCCCCGGTTTGGGGATGAACACCCGCTTGACGGGCTTGGGAATCCACGGTCGGGCGCGATGCTGGACCTAGTCAGCCAACGCGGCCTTGGACTGGGACAACAGCACGACCTTTCCGTCGACTCCCGCCGTCGCGCGTCCAGCATTGATCTCCGTGACCCGCCGCACGCTCAGGAGCGTGTTTGAGCGGGAACGGAGCATCAGCTTCTGTAAATTGCGGACCTTCTTGCGATCCCCTGCCTGCGATGCCGTGAAGATTCTCTGCCGCAGACGCCGTACGTCTTCCTCGACCCGACGCCAGTCAATCGACGCCCAGTCCAAGTCTTCGCCCTCGGGTTCGTTCACCGGCGCGGAAGCAGCCGGAAGGGCCGAGGCCGGTCCGTCCGCCATCAACATGGTGTCCAACTTGCCCCTCGGTTCCGTCATCTTTATCCAGTGATTCTGTACAGGCTCACTCGGCCCACGTCAGCACCCTTTCGGGTCCGGGCAGTGCACCCGTATCCGGACGGTTATGTGAGGCGGCCGGCGGAGGGGCCGATCATGATGTATCACTTTCCCGTTTCCTTTCGGCTTCCGGCGTTGGCTTGTTGGGCCGTCCTGTTCCCGCTGGGGAGTTGAGCCTTCCTTGCGGTCGGCTGACCGGGCCAGAGCCGCCCGGACCCCAACGGGGTTTCCACGTTCCACACGAATGAGATACGACCGGGGTGGGTTCTCCCTTTACCCCGAGGCGGCGGTGTCCACCTGACCGGAGTGACCTCTACCGGCCAGCGCCTGCCGCTTCTCAACGGCTAGCCATACACCCCACTCACGCATTCCATCGGCGGGGCTTGGGACAATGCCACGAAGCTTAAGTTGATCTTGATCTTGATCTGGTGGGAGGTGAGCCGAGCAGGGCGAACCTGAGGATGGGTGGGCCCGCATGGTGGGTGCCGGCGTCTGTTGCCCTCTTCACCGGATAGGAGTTGTGGCGGGCGCGTTTGACGACCCGTGGGTAACTGCGTTGGCGCCGTTCGGGGTTGCAGTTTCGGCGTGCTGCGAGCGCTGTAAGGATCTCGGCTGCCACGGCGTCCCACCGCTCAGGGGGGAAAGGCCGCCGTCCCCGTGGCGGTGCGGCGGACGATATTGACGGTCCTCAGGAAGCTGATCCGGTCCGGGTCGATGTCGGCGCCGGTTGCGGCTTGGCAGATCAGGGAGTTGATCGCGTAGTGGACCAGCAGGTAGGCCCAAATCTCCTGGTGGACCAGGTCCGGACTCTTGGACCGCAACACCTTCCCCGGCCCGCGCAGGATGCTCTTGAGCTGCCCGTTTGCGGTCTCCTCCTCCCATCTTTGCTGGTAGGCGCCGGCGAGTTCTCCGGCCGTCAAGGCGTCGTGGTCAGTGATATTGGTGATCAGGCAGATCAGTTCCTGCCCGTCGCGGTCGGGAACGTCGTACTCCACGACCCGCACCACGTGGGCCGCGGCAGGGTCCGGCTTCGCCCCCGACCTCGCTTCGTCCAGCAGTTCCTCACGCTCACGGCCGCGGATCGCTGGGTCGACCAGCGCCGAGAGATATGAGCCGTCGGACAGGACCTCCAGGACCGGCAGCCGCAGCTGCGTCGGCGCCCGCCAGCACAACGCCGCCCCGGTCTGTGTGGCGGCACTGAACGCGGCGAAACTGTAGAAGCCGCGATCGGCCAACAGCAGCCAGTCGCTGGAGATCGAGATCAACAGCGAGGCGGCCATCGCCTTCTCGCTGCGGTTCCACGGGCCGACCTCGGCGTCCATGAACGCGTGAGACCCGCACTCGACCACAGCCACCACCCGGGCCTTGGGGAACGCCGAGCGGGACTGATCGTTGCCCGCGTAGCCGAACTCGGCTGCGTTCTCGGCCGTGTCGGGCAGGTCCAGGTCGAAACCGTCGATGGCCATCAGCCGCCACTGCCGCAGCCAAGCGCCCCGGCTCTCACCGGCAGCCACCGGCTCGGCGACCCGGTAGAACGTCTCACGCAACACATCACGGCCCAGCCGCTTGCGGGCCTGGGTGATCCCCGAAGACGTCGGCGGCTCCCACGCTGCGTCCCAGACGCCGAACTCCGACAGCGACCCGGTGACCTTCTGCGCGACCTCCTCAGCGCCGTCATCGGCGAACAGGCACAGTGCCATCGTCAGGTACGCGGTCACATGTGGAGGAAGCTTCCCACCACGACGTTGCTCAGCCACCCCACACACTGCAGCGGCCTCGTCGACCTTGAACCGCGGTACCGCAGCGACCAAGACCCCCAGCGACACCTGGTCCGGTCGCGCAACCGGCCTACCCGCTTCAACTGCCCCCTGATCCATGCGACAACCGTAGCCGTCCGCCCGAAACGAGCTTCAACGACGCACGAGTCCACCCAACGGCGAGCCGCCATTGAAACCTTGATCAACTTAAGCTTCGTGGCATTGCGCCCTGCCCGACCGTTGAAAGGAGCCACCCGACTAAGGCTTGTCCCGTAAATGATCTTGGGGTGGCTGTGGGCGTGGTCGGTGGTCGGTCTGGCTGTTCGCCTATCCGGCGAGGTTGAGGTTGTGCAGGCGGGCGATGCCGAGCATGGCGTGGTGGACTCCGTCGCCTTTGAGGCGGCAGTCGCGGAGGATCTTCCAGGTCTTCATGCGGGCGAAGGCGTGCTCGACGCGGGCGCGGACTTGTTTGTGGGACGTGTTGTGGGCCTTTTTCCAGTCCGGTAGTTCTTCGCCTTTGCGGCGGCGGTGGGGCATCACGAGCCCGGTGCCCGGGTAGCCGCCGTCGGCGATCGTCATGGTCCTGCCGACGGCGGCCTTCGCGCCGGATTCCTCCCACGCCTTGCAGTCGTTGCGGTTGCCGGGCAGCGGCCGGCCGACCGCTACGACAAGACGGGTGTCGGCGTCGATGACGACCTGGTGGTTGGTGGAGTACCGGTAGTTCTTGGACTGCGCGGCGATGGTGTGGTCGCGGGTCGGAACCAGGGTGCCGTCCACGATGAGCACGGTGTCCTTGCGGAACCGCTTGCGTGGCTGGAGCGCGAGCGAGGGGCCGAGATGGTCGATGATCCGGTCGGCCGCGGACTTCGAGATACCGAAGAGCGGAGCGAGCTGGCGCATGGTCAAGTTTGTTCGCCAGTACGCCGCCACCAGCAGAACGCGGTCTTCCAGCGGGAGGCCCCACGGTCGGCCCTTACGGACCGGATCCGCCCCTTCGCGGCGCAGTGCCGTCACCAACTTGCCGAAGGAACGCGGACTCAGCCCGGTGAACGGGGCTATCCAAGACGGCTCCGACGCCGTGATCACAGCAGACACCGCAAGATCATCTCACCCATGACCGGCAGTTACGGGACAGGTCTTAGGGCTTGCAGATCATTAACACGTCGTCTTGATCTTGGTTGCGGGCTCGCCGGTCAGGGTGAGGACGCGGGCTTGGAGAACGGCGAGGGTCGCGGGTGGGGCTGCTGCGGGCGGGATGGTGATCCTGTGCGCCTTGATCAGTTTCCTGTTCTTGAGGAGGGTGCGGTGCATGGCCGTGCGGCTGCTGCCGAACAGTACGGCCAGGGGTTCCGCGGCTAGCGCGACCCGCAGGTGAAGCACGGTGGCCAGGACTTGTTCGGGGAAGGTGAGCCGGGGTGGACGGCCGGTTTGGGTATCACCGTCAGGAGCCAACGTTGTGGTGAGTTCGTCCAGTTGGGGGCGGGTCATCCCGGTCAGGGCGGGATCAGAGAGCAGGGCCTGGTCCCACTTCGAGGCGGGTTCTTGCGGGGTTCGCGCCGCTGGGACGGTGGGGGCAGGGCTGGGGGTGGAGGTCATAGTTCCAGTCACCGTGGAACGTGTGCCGGACCAGCGGCAGGGCGGCCATCTCCGCGTCGCCGATCTTCACGCCGGTGGGGTAGCTGTTGGTGTCGAGGGCGGCCTTCACGCGTAACCCGGTGGGGGTGGTGGTCGCCGCGATGCTGTTCACGATGACTTCGTGGCTGGTCAGCGGGCGGCCACGCCAGTTCATGGTGATGTGCGAGAAGAGTCGGTGCTCGATCTTGTTCCACTTCGATGTGCCGGGACAATGCCGTTGCTTGAACTCGTTAAGCAGTTCGCAGTGACGCTGCAGGGGCGGGGTCGTTGGACCAAGCATGCATCCTTGGGTGGGGTTGTCAGATCATGTGCGGCTGGGGGTGGTGACGCGGTGGGTGACGCCGGAACTGGTTGCCGGGGTGCTGGAGAAGTGCCGGGTCCGGGACAAGAAGCCCGGCGCGCTGCCCGCTGGGTTCATGGTCTATTTCACCCTTGCGCTGGCACTGTTCCAGCAGGACTCATACGACGATGTAGCTGAACAACTGGTCGGCAGTGTGCCAGAGTTGAGTGCGTGCATTCCGAACAAGTCGTCGTCGTTTACCCGGGCGCGCGGGCGTCTGGGGCCCCTGGTGCTGGAGGCCGTGTTCCAGGAGCTGGTAAGCCCGTTGGCGCCGGTCGGGCTGGAGGGCTCCTTCTACCACGGTATGCGGCTGGCGGCGGTGGACGGGTTTGTGCTGGACGCGCCGGACACAAAGGTGAATCGGGCTGCGTTCGGCGGACCGACCAAGAACGGCCAGTCGGCGGGGTTTCCCCAGGTGAGGGTGGTGACACTGACCGAGTGTGGCACCCACGCGCAGATCGACGCGGCGGTGGGCGGCTTCAACGGCGGCGAGCGGGAACTCGCGATCACTCTGGTAGGCTCGGCAGCCGGGATGCTCGTGGTCATGGACCGCAACTTTCCCGGAGTCGCCTTGTGGAAGGCGTATCTGGAAGCCGGGTCACATCTCCTGCTCCGGGCCCGTTCACCAGTGGCCCACCGTCCGGTCGAGCATCTGGCTGACGGCACCTACTTGGCGAGGATGAACCTGGCCGGGCAGAAGGGCGCGCACCCCGGCGGTGTACTGGTCCGGGTGATCGAGTACCGCATCGACGGCGGTGAGATGGTCAGGCTACTGACCGACCTGCTGGACCCGGTGGAGTACCCGGCGGCGGAGCTGGCAGCTCTGTACCGGGAAAGATGGGAGGCGGAGTCGGCATTTCGGCAGATCAAGACGTTCCAGCGCGGACCGGCCGAAGTTCTGCGCTCTGGCGACCCCGCCCTTGTCCGGCAGGAGGTCTGGGCTCATCTGACGGTGCACCACTGCCTGACCCGGGTCGTCATGCAGCTGGCTGACGACAACGGTATCGACCCGGACCGGGTGTCGTTCGTCAAAGTCCTCAAGCACACACGCCGTAGCGTGGTCCGCCAGTGCGCGGACACGCCGACGAAGATCAAGAAGTTCCTGGCCGTGATGGCGGCAAAGGTCCACCGCAAGCTTGACAACGGCACCCGGCGTCTACGGGAGGCGGACCGGCACCTGAAGCGCCCGGACTCGAAGTACTCCTCCAAGCTTTCCTACCGAATCAACACCCGGGACCGGCAACCCACACGGAGGGTCGAGCCCAAGGTCATCACTCTGCATCCCGGGATAGTTCACTAATCAAGCAACGGCATTGTGTGCCGGGAGGCAGGTGGCAGACGGTGATGGTGAGGCCGGTTTCGTTTGCGAGGCGGGCTAGTTCGAGTTTGAAGGCCCGGGTGCGGTAGCCGTTGGAGCCGCCCGCGTCGGCGGTGATCAGAAGTCGTGTTGCCCGCGGATAGGCGGGTCGGCCTTGCCCGTGCCACCAGCGGCGGATCGACTCCACGGCGAACGCGGCGGTGTCATGGTCAGTGCCGACGTTGACCCAGCCGGTGTTGGCCGCCAGGTCGTAGATCCCGTAGGGGACGGCTTTGCCCAGTTGCGGGTCGGCGAAGTCGTGAACACCCACCAGCACCGGGTCGCCTGCCGGCCGCCACTGGCGGCCGCTGTTCTTGAACTCTCCGACGAGTTCCTTCTTCTTGGTGTCCACGCTGATCACCGGCTGGCCGGTATCCCGGTGTTCACGGGCCTGCTCGTTGAGATAGCGGAACTGGGCATCCCGGTCGATGTGCTGGCCTCCCTCCAGGGTCTTGACGCCCGCCTGCAGGCTGAAGCCTTCCTCCCGCAGCAGGTCGGCGACGGTGTCGGCACTGATCTGGTGCCCGGCTCGGGTGAGCTCCCGGGCCAGGGTTCGAGTGGACTTCACCGTCCATCGCAGGGGCGACATCGGATCTCCCCGCTCGTCCGGCTCGACCAGCGCCAGCAGGGCCGGACGCAGCCCCGGGTCGAGATCCGCGACCCGCTTGCGTCCCCCGCCTGGCCGCCGCACCCGGTCCAGGGGCCTCTCGCCGGCCTCAAGCTCGAAGACGCCCTTGCGGACCGTCGTCTCACTCACCACCGCGGCCTGCGCAACGGCCCGGACGCCCCCATGCCCCAGCATCCTGGCCTCCGCAGCCAACAGCAGCCGCCGCTGCCGTTCGTCCAGGTGCGGAAGCAACACCGCAAACTTCACGGCAAGTTGGGCACGAGTCTCATCGGGGATGCGCATACCACAACAACGATCCCCGATACGAGAAGCAACACCTTGATTGCCTGCAAGCCCTTAGCAGAGACCGACCGCGAAGCACTCAAGGCTAAATTACCGGCACGCGATCAAGCCGCTGCGTAGCTCGCCCGGAAAAGACCCTGCGCTCGCTCCACGTCTCGCAGCGTACGAAGCTGCACCTCCAAATCGCCCGTCCCGTGATGCCCGAGCCCGGACACGTCCCGGGTGAACCCAGGAACGGAGTCAATATCCCTGGGGTCGACCTTCAGGTACACCAGGAGCTTGCTCCGCTGGGGCGGACAGACGCAGGCGAAGTTCCGCAGGCGCTGATACGCCCGGTACTGCTTACGCTCTACGCGGTTCACGCCGTCCCCGAGACCGAGCAACGCCTCGTCGACCGCGCTCGCCAGCTCGACCATCGACGCACCTTGGACATCGGCCGCCGTCCGTGCGACCGCATGCCGACGCACACGCCGGTGTGCCTGGGTCCCACCGCTCACCGACGCCACGGTCTCCAGCCCGATCAGGTCGCTGCCGAAGAGCCGGTAGCGAACCGATCGACCTGCGGTGCTCGCGTACGGCGTGCACGTCGTAGCGCGTGAAGTCGCCGGCGATGCAGATCAGCCTTGGCGCGCTCCAGAGCACCTGGGCTGCGGCCGTTGCCCCGAGCTGGTCGCGGACCAGGTGCTCGAACTCGCGGCGGTGGTCCATCAACCAGGCCATGTAGAAGAGCCCTTGATGGATCGCCCCTGCGTCGACCCCGCGCTTGAATTCCACTTTACCGACCGCAGGAGCTCGGATACCGGCTCTGAACTGCGACGATTTATAGACTACATGTCCGTGACGATGCATCACTACTTTCTGAGGTCGCCCGATGGGGTGGTGCTCGGCTTGGTCGTCTGAGATGACTCTGAAGCCTGTGCTGTTCCAAGCTGCTGACAGATTTCGGGCAGGTCACGGGCTTGGCGACAGGTCAACGGCTCCGGCTGAGCGGAGCGCGTGTCCGAGGTCGCCGACGAGAATCCGCGGGTAGCGCCGCCACCACCACATAGCGTCGGGATCGAACCGACCGATCCGATGAAACTGGGACAGTGCCTGGCCGTCGTCGAAGGCGGTTGCGTCCCGGAAGCAGTCGTCGAGTTCCTGGATCCGCTGGTTCCAGGTCACGAGCACGTGCCCGGGCAGGAGAACCCACGCCTCGTGGAGCCAGTTCCGGCTGTAGAGGTCGTTGGTGTACTCGTCAATGAGGTCCTCGTAGCCGTTCTCAACGGTCCTGACGAGCGAGGCCCACTGGTCGACCATCTCGGTAACGGTGAATGCCTTGCGCCAGCCGCGCCCGTGCAGCACCTCGCCTGCCGCTTGGTCGTCCTGGGGCTCCATGCTGGGGATGTTCGCATGACCCCGGCTGGTGCGGCTACTGGCTTTCCCCGGCTTCGAGACCGAGGGGCGTTCAGGTATCGCGCCCGATTCGACGTGTCCAGACCGGGAACGGCGGCGGCATGACGTCTGCCCGGTCCTGGCCGTCGGACTCGATTGGTGTGAGGTCGGTCCACGGCACCGAGCCGGGATCACTGTCGTCGAGGAAGCTAGTGATGATCGGCTCGAGCGTCTCGGTCAGCACGTAGTGACCACCGAACGGGAGCGATTCCGGAGGCTGTGAGGAGGTCGAACAGCGAAGTTGTCCGGCTTGCTCGTCGTGCCAGACGTAGAACGTGGCGGTTCCATCCAGACCGAGGGTCCGGATGCGGTCACGCAATGCCCTCGCGGTGCTCTCGAAGGCGGCAGCCACCTCCTTCACGGACAGCGTCGCCCGCTCATCGGCGTCGGTGCCGAGATGCCAGGTGTTGGTCTGCGACTCGGTCGCCTGGCTGCCCGGGTCCAGGACCAGGGGCTCGTCCGCGACTTCTGCGATGAACGTCAACAGCATCGGCCAAGTGTGCACTACGGCCGGTGGCCGCCCCACCAGGGATGCGGCGGTCACCGGTCACGTCGGATCAGCCCGCTGGAGCCGCGAGCTGGGCTTGGAGGTCGGCGACGCGGCGGTCCTGGAAGCGGAGGTTGGAGCGGGCGGCCTGGAGGCGTTCGTCGAAGGATCGGTTGTCGGCGGTGAGCTGGCGGACGCGCTGCTTGAGGGCGGTGTTCTCGGTGGCAATCCGCTGGATGGCCTCTTGGTGTCAGCGGTCACGCAATTCCCCAACGAAGGTGCCTTCCGCGTCACGTAATTCGGCTCTGTCGCTGATCTTGTGATCGGTAGGTGTTGACGGCTGGCATCCTGTCCCGCGTGTTCTTCGCCGAGTTTCGAGGCGCTTCTGCCTCATCTGTCCGGTGTCGTGGTGGAGTTGGTCGAGCGGTCGGCTGGCGGGATCACGATGCATGCCCGTGTCCGTGCGGTCGAGGCGCCGTGTCCGCACTGTCGGAGCCCATCGGGACGTGTGCACGGGCGTTACTTGCGACGCCTGTCCGACGCGGCGATCAGCGGCACCCGGGTAGTCATCGAGCTGCTGATACGCCGGTTCCGGTGCCTCAATGCCGCCTGCGCGGCCGTGACGTTCGCCGAGCAGGTCACCGGTTTGACCAGCCCGCATGCCCGCTACACTCCGCTGATGCGCGGGACGCTGACCTCGATCGCGCTGGCGTTGGCCGGGCGGGGTAGGCGGCCGACTCGCGGTCGCGCTGGGGGTCCCGGTGGCGAAGGACACCCTGTTACGCCTGCTCAGGGCCTTCCCCGAGGAGCCTGTCGGGCAGGTCAGGGTGCTGGGCGTCGACGATTTCGCGCTACGGAGGGCGACTCGTACGCGACCGTCCTGGTCGACCTGGAGCGGCGACGCCCCGTCGACGTGCTGCCGGGACGCGAGGCAGAACCGCTGGCAGCCTGGCTCCGTGACCACCCCCGAGGTGGAGGTGATCTGCCGGGACCGGGTGGCTCCTACGCGGAAGGTGCCCGCGCAAACGCCCTCAAGCGGTGCAGGTAGCCGACGCGTGGCACTTGTGGAAGAACGTCGGCGAGGCGGTGGAGAAGACGGTCGGTGCCCATTTCGTCTGCGTGCGGGCCGTGTTCGAGGAGATGCCGCGCGCACCCACCGACGCGCCCGCTGATGACGAAGGCCCGGTGGCGGCACCGGTGGGGGACCCTGGACGTCTGCGGGCGCGAGCGCCGCCTGGTGGTCCGGACCCGGGAACGCTTCACCCTGGTCCAGGACCTGCTGGGCCAGGGGCGCCTCGCTGGAGTCGATCTGCCACCGGCTCCAGCTGGACCGTTCCACCGTCCGCCGCTTCGCCCGCGCGACCAGCATCGACGAGCTCCTGGTCAAGGCGGTCAACCGGTCGACGATCCTGGACAAGTACCGGCCCTACCTCCACCAGCGGTGGAACGAGGGGCTGCCACGACCCCGCCCAACTGCACCGCGACATTACCGCCCTCGGTTTCACCGGCAGCATCCAGGCCGTCCGCCGCTACCTGCGAACCTTCACGCCCTCAGCTCCCGCACCGGCGCCCAGGCCCGCGCCACGGCCCCGCCGCGTCGTCCGGTGGATCATGACCAACCCGGGCAACCTCACCGACGAGGACGCCCCAACCCTCAAGGAAATCCGCGCCGGCTGCCCCGAACTCGACGCCGTCACCGACCACGTCCGCGACTTCGCCGAGATGATGCGCGACCTGCGCGGCGACCAGCTGCCCGACTGGATGGAGCGCGTCGAGCAAGACCCCCTGCCCGCGCTGCACTCCCTGATCACCGGGCTCCGCCGGGACCAGGACGCCGTCATCGCCGGACTGTCCACTCCCTGGAGCTCCGGCCAGGTCGAGGGACAGAACACGAGAGTCAAGCTCATCAAGCGGGCCGGATACGGGCGTGCGAACTTCGACCTTCTACGCAAGCGGATCTTGCACCGGACCTGACCACCAAGCACAAGATCAGCGACAGAGCCGAAATCAGTGACCGTCCACACTTGGGTCCATTCGGCTTCCAAGTCGCGGACCTGTCCCAGGAGTTCACCGATGCGGGTGCGTTGGGCGAGGATCTCGGCGTGGGCGGCTTTGAGGGCATTCTCGGCGTTCAGGGCCCGCTCGCGCCAGGTCGCCTCGCGTGCCTCGTCCTGGTCGGTGACCATCTGGGTCCGTCGTTCGCCCGCTTCGGCCATCGCGGCGGCGACCGCGGCCCTGGCGTCGGGGTGGCCGTAGAGGAAGGTGCGGGAAACGTTCGCGCGGCGGGCGACCGCGGAGACGCTGACCTGGGTCTTCTCGCGGCGGAGCCGGGCGATGGCGTCGCGGACCCGTCCGAGGGCGGCGTCGGTGCTGCGGCGACGGGCGGTCAGGGCGGCGGCCGTGCGTGGATCGGGGACGGTGGTGGTCACGCGCATTGCTCCTGTTCGTCACCGGCGGCCTCGGCGAGGTCGGCGGCGCGGAAGGCGGTGGACCAAACGCGGTGGAAGTAGTCCTGGGGTTTGCGCAGGTCCAGGGCGAGGGCGTCGTCAAGGAGGCCAAGGCCGGCCAGGGCGCTCTCCAGGCCGTCGATGGCGCGGGCGGTGGGTTCGAAGTAGCGGTGGAGGTAGTCGGCGGTGGCGTCGTCGGGGGCGCCCTCGGCCAGCAGCCGCCACTGCTCGCGCTTGCGCCGCCAATAGAGGAGGTCGGCGCCGGACAGGACGAACTTGTCGCAGTTGTGGCAGTTCAGGTTCCAGGGGCAGGCGCCGCCCTCGACGACGGGCTGGAAGGTGCAGAACCCGCCCTCGGCCGGGGTGCTGCGGCGCGACAGGTCGATCGCCAGGGCCTGGGCCTGCTCGCGGGTGAGTGGAGCGGCGCCCTCGGTGATGAGTTCACCGGGGTTGGCGGTGCCGGGGCCGGCGACCCAGACACGTTGGAGGACGTCGTCGAGGTCGGACTGGGTCAGGTGGACATAATGCTCCGCCATTCGGTCACTGACCTGCCCCATATACCGGCGGATGTGCGTCAGGCTCGCCCCGGCCCGCAGCAGCCGGGTTGCCAGGGTATGCCGGGCTTGGTGGGCGACGTAGTGACCGCCCAGGTCGAGGTCGGTGATCCAGTTGCGCAGGCCGGTATGGAACCAGGTGTAGGACAGGGCGCGACGGCCGTCCGAGTTGAGCATGTCGGTGGGGAACAGGGCCAGGTGGACGCGCTCGGCGGGGGTGGGCGCGCGGCCGGCGTGGCGGTCGGCGAAGTGGGCCAGGGTCTTGCGGCGGCGTTCCTCAAGCCGGTCCATGAGCCGGTCGGGGATGCGGATGGCCGCGTTCAGGTTGCCGACCTTGGTCTGGTCGTGCCAGAGCACGGGCAGCCCGCCGTAGCGGCCGATGCAGTCCAGGTGGAGCTGGATGACCTCGTTGGCGCGTCGGCCGGTGATGATGATGGCCTCCCACATATCCCGCAGGCCGCGGTCGTGCGGGTCGTGGTCTTCGGCGAGTTGCAGCAGGTTGCTCTCGTCCGCGAGAGCGCGGGCGACCTCGTCGGGGAAGGGGTTGCGGCGGCGGGGCGTGCCCGGGCCGCCGACCGGCACGGCGGTAATGAAGGCGCGGTTCAATCCGATCTGCTCGGCGCTGCCGTTGTCCAGGGCGCCGCGCAGCACGGCCCGGCCGTAGTTGAGCATCATCCGGCGCATGTTCTCGGTGACCCTCGACTTCTTGCCGTCCAGGCGGGCCTGGCCGCGGAAGGCAAGGCCGAGACGTTCACGGTTGCGCAGGTCCGCGACGAAGCGGTGGGCATGCTCTTCGCGCAGCGCCCTCGGATCGTGGCCGCCGTCTGGGGCTTCGGCCTCCAGGAACGCGCTCAGCTCAGCGCCCGCGCGGCGTTGGTAGTCCACCGGCTGGGCGCTGCGCGGGCATGACGGCGAGCGCAGCACATCGGCGATGTGGTCCCACAGCAGGTCGCGCAGCCACCGCTGGGAGACGCAGGTCAGGTCGACGTAGCTGGAGCGGTGGGGGAAGCGCACTCCGAAGTGCTCGGTCTCGATGTAGCCGGCATCCCGGGTGTCGCCCGGGCTGAAGTAGACCTTCCGCAGGGCTTCTTGCATCTCACTGACCATGCGCTGGTGGTAGTCGCGGTGGAAGACGGACGGGTCCAGGCCGGCCAGGGACGCCACGTCGCGACGCTGGCACTCGTCCGCGAGCGACTGCACCCACGTCAAGTTCCACACGGCGGTGGGCTGCAGGCCGTGGACATACATGCCCCACTGGAACTCGGCCCGCAGCAAGGGCCGCAGGCCGCGCAGGTAGATCTGCCCCGTGCGGTGCACCGGCAACTGCGCGCGGCACCAGGCGCGGAAGGCGATCTGGTCATCGCAGGAGATGGGGACGGGTAGCTCGTGCCGCTCGAAGGTGGCGAAGAAGTTCTTCGGCAGCCGGGCCCCGCCCGGGCGCCCGGCCCGGATGTAGCCGCGCTCGTGCGCGCCGCACAACCCCAGCGGCGAGGCGGCCAGTTCGTCGCACACCTCCGCGCGGCACTCGCCGTAGCCCGGGCAGGGCTGCTGATCGGCCAGCCACCTCTCGAACTCCCCGTTGTCGGGGTACACGTGAACGTCCCCAGCCTCGTACGGATGAAAAGGGACAGTTGCTGATGCGGTGAGACATGCTGCTCGGCACTCTGATGCTTGGTCGATTCGGGCGGCGGAGGGGGCTGGCAGTGGTCTTGGATCCGCAGCGTTGGCTGGAGCTCCGGCGCTTTCGGGGCCTGCTGGAGTCCGGGGCGATGAGCCTGTCGGAGATCGCCAGGGAGACCGGGCTGGACCGCAAAACGGTCCGTAAGTACCTGTCGGCGCCGGGTCCGGCGACGCCTCCGCGGCGGTCGCCGAGTGGGCGGTCGCGGGCGAGGGTGATCGACGAGTTCGGGCCATTGATCGACTCGATGCTTCGGGCCGAGGTCCTGATGAAGGCCGCGGTCATTCATGAGCGGTTGGCCCAGGAGTACGGCTTCACTGGCAACTACCAGCGAGTCAAGCTCTACGTCCAGACCTCCCGGCCCAGAATCGCCGAGGAACTCGGCATCACGCCCAAGGAACTGGCGGGGATGCACCGCCGGTTCGAGGTGATTCCGGGGGCCCAGGCCCAGGTTGACTGGGGTGATGAGGGCAAGATCCTCGCTCACATGGGCATCGCGAAGGTCTACTCCTTCCATATGACGTTGTCGTATTCGCGGGACCCGTTCTGCTGCTTCACCACGAGCCAGGACCTGCAGACCTTCTTCGACTGCCACCGCCGGGCCTTCGCCCACTTCGGCGGGGCTCCGATGACGATCGTCTACGACCGGACCAAGACCGTCGTCCGCCGCCACGTTGCTCCTGGTGAGGCGGTCCCGCTGCATCCGGAAGCGGTCGGCTTCGCCGGCCACTACGACTTCGACATCGACGTGCTGGCCGCCTACCGGCCGCAGGGCAAGGGCCGGGTCGAGCGGCAAGTTCTGATCGTCCGCGATCACGTTCTGTCCGGCCGGTCGTTCTCCTCCGTCGAGGAGATGGACGCCGCGTTCACCGCGTGGGTGCCGCTGCGGCGGGCCCAGATCCACAAGACGCACCGGGAGGTCATCGCGGAGCGGGCGGCGAGAGATCACGCGGCGCTCAAGCCGCTGCCGTCGGTTCCGTACTTGGTGGCCGAGCGGCAGCTGCGGCACGTCGGCAAGGACTGCCTGGTCGCCTTCGACGGGAACCTCTACTCCGTGCCGGCCCGGCGAGTCCGTGCTCGTCAGCTGGTCGAGGTCCGAGCCACGAAGTCCCAGGTCATGCTGCATGGCACCCTTGCTGACATCCATGGCAGCACGCTGCTTGCCGCCCACCCCCGGGCGATCGGCCGCGGTGCCCGTGTCGTCGATGAGTCGCACTGGGACGGTCTGCCCACCGGTAAGAACCGTCGGACCACCACCGGCGACATCCCCATCCAGCCTCGGCAAGAGCGGCCGCGGGGCGAGGAGACCGGCCCGCTGCAGGCCCTGCTGAACCGGGCCGCGGCCACCCGGATCGAGGTCGGGCGCCGACCGTTGTCGGTCTATGACGAGCTGACTGGCACCCGTCCCTTCACCACCCATCGAGCGACGAAGGAATCCTCTTGAGCGAGCTGACCGGCAACCGTATCCGCACCACGGCCGGCAAGCTCGGCCTGCCCCACCTCGCGGAAACCATCAACGAGTTCACCCGCCGGGCGGACGAGGCGAAGATGGGCTATCTCGACTTCCTCGACCTGGTCCTCTCCGAGGAGCTGGCTGTCCGCGACGACCGCCGGTTCCGGCAGGGTCTGCGACTCTCCCGGCTGCCGCACCACAAGACGCTCGATGAGTACGACTTCTCGTTCCAGCCCGACCTCGACCCGCGCAAGGTCAAGGACCTCGCCACGCTCTCGTTCGTCGAGGCCAAGGCCAACGCGGCTCTCCTGGGCCCGCCGGGGGTGGGTAAAACACACATCGCCGTCGCTCTCGCGGTCGCGGCTTGCCGGGCCGGCTACTCGGTCTACTTCACCAGCCTCGACGACATGGTCCGCAACCTCAAAGCCGCCGAAGCCGCCGGCCGCCTGGCCAACAAGCTCGGCACCTACCTACGGCCGGGTGTCCTCGTAGTCGACGAGGTGGGCTACGAGATCCTCGAACGCGGAGAAGCCAACCTGGTCTTCCAGGTCATCTCCAAGCGGTATGAAAAGGGCTCGATCATCCTGACCTCGAACAAGACCTTCAGCGAATGGGGACAGGTGTTCGGTGACGAGGTCCTGGCCACCGCCATCCTCGACCGCCTCCTGCACCATTGCGACGTGATCTCCATCAACGGCCCCAGCTACCGGCTCAAGAACCGACTCAAGGCCATCGAGCGGGACACAGACGTGGCCTGACAGGCCACGTCGCGAACCGGCCGGCGGGGCGGCCCCTTTTAGGGTGGCATCAGGAAAGTCTGCTGATCAGCTCGGAGATGCCATGCCCTTGAAGATGAAGTTGAGCGCGATAACACTAGATTGCCCTGATCCACTGGCTCTGGCGGTGTTCTATCAACAGGCCACCGGCCTTGAGCCGCACCCGAAGTCGGACGCTGACTTTGCCGGTCTCAACCGTGAGGATGGACTCCTCATAGGCTTTCAACGGGTCGACGACTACCGGGCGCCGAGCTGGCCTGATCAGGCCGTTCCCCAACAATTTCACCTTTGCTTCGACGTCGCGGACCTGGACGAGGCGGAGGCTCGGTTGCTGGAGCTGGGAGCAGGCAAGGCTCATCACCAGCCGCATGAGGACAGGTGGCGGGTCCTCACTGATCCGGCCGGGCATCCCTTCTGCATCGTCAGGGGCTGACGCAGCCGTGCTCCCGCACACGACATAGCTGGGGACGTTCATCCGTACGCGGTTGGGGAGGTTAGGTAGTACGCCGACACCCGTCGTCCTCGTCGGCGCCGGGGTGCCGCTTCAGGTGGCTCAGCCACCGGTTGCGGTGCCGGAAGCACACTGCCAGGCGCAGGCTGAAGGCCGGTCGCTGCGGGCAGATCCGGCACATCATCTCCTCCGGGGCCTCCCACGCCGCCAATGGCTCCGCCCCGCGCAGGAACTGGGTCCGGGTCATCCCGCCGGCCTCTGCCTCCTGCCACTGATCGGCGTGCACCGAGCACATCGCGTACCGCCGCCAGCGCGACCGCGCGCAGTCGGGGACCGTGCAGTTCCACGGATAGACCGGGTGAGACGGCGGGATCTTCAGTACCCCGCCACGCAGCACCGGGTCGAACTCGGGTCCGTTGATCAGCACGGTGAGCACCTCCAGCCGGTCCCGTTGCGTGCGGGCGTCCTGCCGCGGCAGCAGGGAGGGCACGGTCACTGGGCCCCACCCCAGACCGTACGCAGGGCGGTGTCGAAGGCCAGGTCGTGGATGTCGACGTGCCCGTAGACCTCGTCGACCATCGCGGCTGAGGCCCAGC
This sequence comes from Streptomyces sp. So13.3, assembly GCF_005860785.2. Lineage (NCBI taxonomy): Bacteria > Bacillati > Actinomycetota > Actinomycetes > Kitasatosporales > Streptomycetaceae > Streptomyces > Streptomyces sp. So13.3. Next base: position 1,678,090 of record NZ_CP048835.1, read on the forward strand.
CTCCGGCGTCCCGGGCGATCAGCAGGTTGCCCCCGGCCGCGTCGAGTACCGCGGAGGTGAAGTTGTGGCTTGTCTCCGCAGAGGCCGTGTGCAGAGATGTCGGTGTCGCTATTCGCTGGGTGGGCTCGCGGGTGCGTTTGCGACCCGGGTGTTGAGCCTGTGTAGCGATTCGATGGCCATGGAGTGACTGGCATCACATTCAAGCGGTGGGTGGGCCAGCCGTCTCGGATGGCGAGGAAGACGCCAGGATCGAGACGGCTGACCCGACATCAGTCGGTCGGCTTCCATGCGGTGAGCTGGAAGATCCGGGCGGTGTGCATGTAGGGATGCCGTGCGGTGGTGGCGAGTTCGAGGCGTTCGAGGTCGGCGTAGAAGGCAGGGTCGTGCTTGCGTGCGTCGTCGGTGATGTAGTCACAGAAGCTGCGGATGCCGTAGTGGCTGACGTCTCGGCAGCCCAGGTTCTGCAGGATGGGGATGATCTCTTCGGCTGCGTGAAGTGTCAGTGCGGAGTTGAACATCTCGGTTCGGGCTTGGTCGGTTTCGAGCGCGGCGTGTGCGGCCATGGGGTCCATCTGCCGGATGGCGATGTTCAAGGGCGCCGAATGCCGGTTGATCGCCATCACGGAGACCAGGCCCCCGGGCTTGAGCGGGGCGAGAACTGCGGCGAGGACTCCGGGGATGTCGTCCATGTATTGGAGGAGGTTGTGGCAGAGCACGATGTCGAACTCCCCGCCGGCGAGATCCGCGGGGAGATCGGTCACGTCGGCCTCGACACAGGTGATCAGCTCTGTTAGGCCGCTTGCGGCGGCCCGCTCGGTTGCCGAGGCGAGCATGGCGGGAGCGTAGTCGGCGATGGTGACGTGGTGCCCGCGGGCGGCCAGGCGGATGGCGTCGCCGCCGTCGCCGCCGGCGAGGTCGAGTATTCGCAGCGGCCCGCCGTCCAGGCTGTCGAGATGGCGGAGAAGGTTCGCCTCGGCGATCGAGTAGCGCAGTCGGCCCCATGGGGCGTCCTGCCATTCCTGCCAGGTGGTCATCGCGGTGTCGAACTTCTCGGGGGCTTCAGGCATCTGGCGACGATAGCGGCCTGGCTGTGGCGGTGGCGCGGGTGGGTGATCGCCGTGGTCAACTGCAGGATCCGATGATGGTTGTCCGCGCTCCAGGGAGGCGGGTCACGCGGCTGGCTGTGGTGGCGGTTGCCCGCAGATGGACGATCTCTTCATGCTGGGCGGCGAGGCGGGCGAGGGCCTGGGCCCGGAAGTCGGTGAGGTTGTTGGCGATGCTCTCCGACTGGGTGAGTCGCTCCTTCAGCTTGGTGATCTCTGCTTTGAGCCGGGCGATCCGGGCGTCTCGCGGGTCGGGGGTCTCGCCGGCCTGTTGCAGTGAGGCAAGGCGGTGTTCGAACTCTTCGCGCAGGTGGGCATAGGGGCGGGTGCCGTAGAAGGCGGTGCGGTCGACGGCCGCTTCGCGGGCGAGGGTCTTGATGTCGCAGGTGCCGCCGGGTGGGATTTCGCCGCGCAGGAGGCGGTCCATGGCGGCTCGGATACGGTTCTCGTTCTCGGTCCGTTGTGCTGCGGTGATCCTCATGCGGAGTCCTTGTCGGATGGGTCGGTGGAGGCTGCGTCGATCTCGGCGACGACCCGAAGGGCCCGGGTGTAGTCGTGCTGCAGGCGGGCGTGTTCGGTCCGGCGGGTCTTGCCCAGGTCGCCGAGGAACGTCTTCGTCCGTTCGGCGTGGTCGGCCCAGACGGGCCGGTGGCAGGGGTGGTGGGTGGCCTGCGGGCAGCGGGCGGAGTCACACATCCCGATCAGTGGCCGGTCGGCGGTGGGGGTGCCGGCGAGTTTGAGGCAGAGCGCGCGGGAGGGGTCGGTGAACCAGCAGAAGTTCGCCGGTCCGATGTGCAGGGTCATGGCGCGCTTGGTCAGCAGGTTCAGCACGTCCCGGTCACTGCGCTGGGTCCGGGGTGCCGACGCTGCTGCGGGTTCGAGTTTCTCGTCGACGCTGGCGAAGAACTCGGTGAGGCTTCGGGCTCCGGGACCGGCGGGCAGGATGCCCTGCTGGTAGTTGCGGAACTCGGCCAGGACCAGGTCCAGGTTGCGGTCGCTCTCGTGCTTGTTGACCTCGGCCAGGAGTTCGGCCTGGGCCCCGCCGGGGCGCGAGGCATATCCTTCCGTTGTGGCGACAGCAATATGCTTCATGTGGATCTTGGAGGCCAGTACTCCGCCGGGCCGGTAAGCCATTTCCAGGGCCAAAGTCCGCCTGAGCATCCGCAAGTTGACCTGTCCTTCGGGGATCGCGGTCAGGCCCAGTCGCTGTCCTGCTGGGGAGTTCACCCAGTTCCTGAACCACCGGTATCGGATCGTGAAGGCGAACCGGCCGAAGAGCAGTGCCCCGTCGTCCGGTCCGTCGTGGAGGCTCTCGGCGAGTTCGACAGCGCGATAGACCGGCTCGATGACGACCCATTCGTCGGCGGTGCCGCCGAGCGGCTGGCCTTTGACCACCTTGCTGGCGAGCCGGTAGCGGTGCAGGCCAGAAGCCGGTTCCTCGGACATTCGTCGGCACCCGATCCGCAGCTCCATCAGCTCGCTTGCTCGCATTCCTGAGACCGTGGCCAGGACGATGACCGTGGCGGTGCGGACGATCCCGACCAGGGCCACGGCCTGAAGCCGGTGCAGCGGCATGGTCCAGGCCAGCGTGGACGAGGCGTTCGCTGTGGTGATCTCGGCGGCGTCCCGGCCGAAGACCTCTTTCACCCCGACCTCAGCGACCGCGTCCTCCAGCACCCCGCGCAGGGAGCGCATCCACTGTGGCCAGAACTGTCGGGCTCCGGCCTGGCGGGCAAGCACTCCGGTGGCCACCGGTAGGAGCGGATCATCAGCAGACCAGCCGTTGGCGAGGCGGTCGGCGACGTGGTGTTCGGCCAGCATCGGCAGGGGTCTGCACGTTCTCCTGTACTCGGCCAGCAACTCGGTGAACTCGGCCAAGGGGATGAGTGTGTCGTGCCGCAGTCCTCCCGCCTTGTTGGACGTGGTTCGGTCCGCCTCGCGCACCTGTCCGGCGAGTTCGACGGCATGCGGGCCGAGCGTGGAGACCAGGTAGAGCGCCGCGGCGAGCATCGGTTGCAGGATGGTGTCCTCGACGGGCCGGGTCTTGTTCTCCGTCCGGCCGCTGGGCATCTCAGCGACCGCGGTGGCGGTGGCTCCACCCCACGGCCGCAGATCTGCGGGAACGCGGTCGGCGGTGAACAGCTCGCGGTAGCTGACCAGGTCGACGACGGCCTGCGCGGCCCGGCGCCGGGTTCCTGGGCTCTGCTCGCCGATCACGGCTCCGCGCTCATCCGTCACGTAGCGGCGATGGCTGAGGTATGCCTCGCAGATCCGGGTGTCGATCACGGCGAGGCTGGTCACGCCTTGGCCGCCCAACCAGGCCAGGAACTTGATGAGTTCGTCTAGCCGGCCTGCGCAACTGGTGAGATGCAGCGCGGTCCGGTAGGCGCGGGGCAGCAGGGCGACCGCCGGCTGCCGAGGGGCAAGCAGGGCCAGGATCAACTCCTTGGCGACCATCCGCCAGTGGATGTTGGTGATGGTCGCGAAGTCGAAGCGTCGCAGGGACAGGGTCATGTGGACCGGCAGGCCGACGACCTCGGTGAAATCCCACACGTCGTCCTCGAAGAGCGGGCGGCGAACGGTATCGGGCAGGCAGAGACCGGCCTCCCGGCAGACGTCGGCGCCGGCGAAGACGGCGGACCGTCCGTCGAAGGCATAGGAAACGGCGGTGGTCACGCGGTCATCTCCTCAGGCCGCAAGGGAAGTTCGTCATCGCGGTCAGCGACGTGAACGGTCGCCGCCGCCAGGACGGCCGGATCGAAGCGGTCCAGGATCTGCTGGATCCGGGCCGTATAAGGGCCGAAGACGGCCATGAACTGGGCAGCGGGCATCTGCTGCCACTGCCGGGAGAAGAACGCCTTGAGCCGCAGGAGGTTCGCCGCGTGCCGCGGGGCGAACACCGCGAGCGGGCAGAGCAGGCAGACCCAGGGACGGGCCGGGCAAGGCCTGCCCTTCGGGCCATGCAGTCCGGACAGCTGGTCCCCGCAGGCGGCGGTGAACACGTCCCGTTGTCCGCCGACGAGTTCGGCGATCGCCGCGTCGTCCAGGTCCAGGGCCGCCATCAGTTGCGGGTAGCCGCAGGCCAGCGCGACCGCGTCCTCCTGTGTGATTACCGCCGGTGGATGGGACCGCCGCAGCATGTCGTGCTGTGCGTCTTCGATGACCGCCTCGACGGCGCGCTGCTGGGCCGGTGTCACGGAGGTCAGGTAGTGGTCGCCTTCGACCGCCGGGGTGTGGTTGGGGTCGATGGTGGCCCGCCCGCTGCCCGTCCAGGTGTTCTTGTCGCGCATCGCATGGTGCGTGGTGCGGATCCGGGATCGGTGGATCTTCAACGGGCTGCCGTCCTGCGCGAGTATCTGGTGGCGAACCACCCACCGCTGGATGGCCGCCCGTGCACCGGAGCCCGTGACGACGGTGAACTGCCCCGGGCGGCTGAGAGCCACCCACAGCTGTCGCCGGTCCCGAGGACCGGTGAAACTCCGCAGCAGAGCCGAGTGCGCCAGCCACTGCTCCAGCAGGCGCACGGCCCGGCGAGGCAGGGTCAGGCTCTCCGTCGCCGTGCGGCCCTTGATATAAGAGAGAAGGACTGTCGAGTCCCCTGCCCAGTCGATGTCGTCGGTGACCAGGTCGTCAATGCCGTCGGGGACGATGCCGGAGTAGATGCCGAACAGCAGCCGGTAGGCGATCAGAGCGTCATGGGTGGGGAAGAGACCGGCGTTGGCCTGCAGGAATCCTCCCCGCTGCCAGATCGCTCCCTCGGTGCAGCCGAGTTCCTTGCCGAACCGCGCGGTGGTCACCGGGCCGAGGCGGGCCAGCAGCCACCGCACATTCTCGGCTGTCCAGCCGCCCGAGCCCGGGTGCTTGCCGCGAGCGGCCGCGGCAAGGGCCTGCCGGTGGACAGCGTACGACTCGTCGACCAGCGTGCGGCAGACCTCGGCCAGCCGCTGCCATTCTTCCTCCGGATAGGGAGGCAAGGCATGACGGTAGGGCTGGATGTTGAAGTGCCGGCCGGATGCGAGGTCCAGTACCCCCTCGCCGAGCGTGCCACCTGTCTGGGCGAAGCCCTCCAGCATGCCGCGGGTCAGGGCTTCCAGCCTGGTCGGGCTGGTCATCCAGAACTCGGCCAGTTGGCCCCGCCGCAGCTGTGCGGCGCCACCGGTGAAGCCTTGCGCGGCAAGGGTGCGGACCATGTTCCGCAGGGCCTGGACGTAGAAGTTGACCGTGCCGTCCGAGTCGGCAGTGCCGTGTGGGTGGATCAGGTCCACGAGACCGGTCGCCAGGTCACGGGCCAGGAGCGGGTTGGGGAGCCCGTCCAGACAGTAGTCGGACCGGCGGCCGTTGCTGAACACGCAGGTGATGCTGAGCGGTTCCTCGATAAGCTGAGTCGGCATCAGACGTCCTTCTCGCTGAGATCACCGTTGAACTCGGCGGCGGCTTCCTGCTCGGCCTCCGCATTGTTGGTCAGCCCGGCTGCTGTCCCAGCGCCCTCGTATGCCTCCCGGTAGATGCGGGTGGTGTCCAGGCGGCGGAGGTACTTTTCCGTGACGAGTACGGTGCTATGCCCCAAAAGGTCCCGCAGGATCAGCAGCGGGTCTGCCTTGGAGAGGTAGAAGACCAGCGCCGCATCCGCGTCGGTGTCTCTCACAAGCTTTGCTGCTTGCCGGTAGTGGCCGGTGACCAGGTATTCGAGCGTCCTGATCGAGAACGAGTGGCGGAGTCGGTTGGCGTGAACGTGCGGGAACCGGGGCTCGAATCGGGCCCGGATCCGGTCCGATGTGCGCTCGAAGACCGCGGCCCAGGCAGTGAACGGACCGCCGCCGTTCTTCACCGCCAGCAGGCACGATCCTCCCTCGGGGGCGACCAGGCGGCGGCGTTCGGCCGGGATCAGGGAGTCCCACGAGCGGCGCACCCCGTTGACCCGCCCGCCGCGGGGACTGGGCTCGGCGACCACGAGTGGTTCTCCCCACCGGCGCGGCGGGCGCCACGCAGAGTCCTCGGTGGTGGCCGCGCGGTCCAGCTCCATGTAGTCGTGCACTGCGGCGAGGGCCTGGTAGGAGATCCAGGTAGTGCGAAACTTCTTCCCCTTGGTGATCCCGGCCGGAACCGGGAACGGGATCGGCGCTGTCGTCGGCGCCAGCGGCAGCGGGGGGATCTCCCACGGCAGGAGATGGGTGAACTCCTGCAGCCGCAGGCCGGTGGCCAGCGCGAGGTCACCGATCGCGGCGTTGCGGGCCAGCTCCCGGCCGTGGAAGCCGGTGTCCTGCGAGCCGTCCGGCGCCAGCCCGCGAAGGCCCTTGCGGAACAGCTCGGTGAAGTCCGGCTCCAGGTACTTGATCGTCACGTGCGGCTTCGGAGTGCGGCGGACCGCCAGGTTCACCCGCACCTCCCGGCCGGTCCCGGCGAACAGCGCCCGCGCGGACCCGTAGGTGAACGGCTCCGCCGCCGCGTAGTCCTCGGCCATCGCCCACCGGTAGAACAACGACAGGATGCTCATGTGCTGGCCCCACGTCGTCGCCGCGAACCGCGCCTCGGCCGGCCCGGCGGCCCGGTGCTCGGCATACCGGCTCAACCCCGCCTTCAACCGCTCACGCGAGTCGAACAGCCCCACCCCGTGCTCGGCCAGGAACTCCGTCCACGCCTTGAGCACCCTCGCGTAGTTCTCCCACGAGCTCGGCGCCGGGGCCCCGCTCGCCGGTAGCTCGCGTAACCAGCGGTTCACCACCGCCGCCGGGCGGGGTGCGGCCGGGCCGTCCTCGAAGCGCAGGTCGTCGTCGACGAGCACGGGCATCCCCTCGGGGATCAACGGCCGGTGCTTGATGTCCCAAGACCGCCAGCCGTGGGACGAGAAGAAAGTCAGGATCACGAGCACTGACAGTAGAAACACCACACGACCCAGGGCAACTCACAAACCCCAAGGCCACATGCCTACTTGGAGCCAATCGCCACACGGGAACTAAGCAGAGACAATGTGCCGGAAGGCATGGGGTTTCACGACGCCGAGCCCGGCGCGCTTCCCGGCCCGGCCGAGCATCCGGCGGGCCCCGACCGGCGCCCATGGCTGCCCCGAGTTCTTGCCGTGGAGCTGGACCAGGAGCATGCCGTGCCCGGCGGTGCCGCGCGGGTACTCGCCGCCGGTGAGGTACTCGAAGTAGGTGTGCACCATCGCCGGGCTGACCCGCTTGATCAGCCCGCCGGTCACCGTGCCGCCCTCGATGCGCCAGGGGAGCTTGGTCTTCGCCTCGGCCCGGTTCGGGTTGCCGGGCCGGTGGCAGACGTGGACGTGCGGGGCGCGGCACTCCCCGCAGGCCGCGTTCTCCCGTAGGTGCAAGTCCACCAGGTGCAGCCCGCAGAGCTCACCGATCCGCAGGCCGCCATCGGCCAGCCAGGTCACCACCAGCCTGTCGCGGGCGGCGTTCACCACCGCCAGGAGCTTGTCCCGCGCCCCGTCGGGGAGCATCTTCGGGTGCCGACGGCGCGGCCGCGCCGTCGCGAGCGGGTTGGTGGGCAGGGAGGTCTTCACATGCCCCAGGAACGCGCGGCGCCGGTCCGCCCGCGTGGGCAGCCGCGAGACGTCGAGCTTCTTGCCGAGCTCGCCATTCACGCCCAGGGACGACTGATGCAGGTAGAAGCCCTTCAGACAGGCCGCCGCGGTCGACAGCGCGGAGCGTCCGTAGGGGCGCTTGCCGATCCGCCACGGCTCGCCGAGCGGCATGCGGACCTCCGCACCGACGATACCCATGTAGCGCTCAAGGTCTCGCAGCACGACCTTCTCGAAGGCCAGGCACTCGCGCTCCAGCCACCGCAGATGGTCCACCAGGTAGTACGCGTAGGTCCTCTGCGTTCCCGACCCGTCGTGCACGCGCAGGAACCGGTCCGCCTCCGCATGAAGACGGCCCTCCGGCCACACGATCGTCCACGACCGCCGCCCGTCCTTCCGGTCGATCCGCTGAACCCTCAGGTCCCCGACCACCACTCGCCGTGCCACTCGTCCTCCGTACCGACTCCGGAACATGAGGGGCGCTCCGGACACGGTCGGTAAACGAGCCCGCGACGCCCAAGTCACAGGCCCAGAAGGACATCACGGGCAGCACTACCCGCGGTCGGTAAATTCCACGATGACCGGCGACCCGTTCTCATCCAAGCCGAGCGAGTCAATCCGGCCCCCGTGCACCGGCCCCGTGGCGTACTCGCTCGCCAGGAACCGGACGCCCAGCAGCGTCTCTATGTGCGCCTCGACCAGACCCTGCACATCGGCCTCGACCTCAGCAAGGTGCGGCATGACCTCGGTCATGCCGCCATTTGTCGTATCCGCGCGAAACAGTTTCAGGCCCGACACCTTCCTCCTCGGCTCGGAGATCAACGCCGAGTCGGGGCAGGATTGTTTCCGCAAGGGGCCTCGGGAATGTGAAGGTGGCGTGAGAGGCTACCTACGGTCGCCGCGAGGAGCCCGACGTCCCACGGCTCCCAGGGATATCGAAATCCCACATACGTCCCACAAGATCGCGGGACGAGCGCTCAGAGGACTGCGTTTCGGCAGGTCAGACCCCACTGCTCGATGGATAGGGCGAGTGCCTTCTAAGCACCTGCACCATCCCAAGTCAGCAGCCCGCCCTTTTTGGGCGGACTATGACAAGACGCTGTCTCACCCCCCAATTGCCATGCAAGTGGAATTCGGGATTGGGAGGGGTATCGGCTAGCCCGATCCTCCGCACATATTGATCTGAAACGCTTTGGGTTCGGGCTCGTTGACGGTGTGTGAGTGATCTGGTGGGGGATGCGCGGACCTGGTCGCCGGATGCACAGGAGGCTGTGCGGTTGCTGGCGGTGTCCGCGCTGGTGGAGGGCCGGGATCGGGGAGAAGTTGCAGCCCTGTTCAAGGTGTCGGCCAGGGCCGTGGACAACTGGTGGGCGAAGTGGCAGGGCAGCGGGCGGGACGCACTGCTGTCCCGCCCCCGAGGCCGTCGTGTGGGTGAGCACCAGGCCCTGTCCGAGGCCGAGCAGGCCGCCGTTCGGCAGGCCGTCCTCGATCACACTCGTCCGGCCTGGGGCTTTGCGGTTAGTTGTGGACGCGGGGGCAGATAGGCAGGCTGATCTTCAAGCTGTGCGGGGTCCGCTTCACCGAGCCCGGGGTGGGTCGGTGGGGGTGACCTTCCAGCGGGCGGTCGAGCAGGATCCGGAAACGGTCCGGACCTGGCGCGAGGAGACCCGGCCGACGATCCGGGCCAGGGCGAAGGCGGAGAACGGCGAGATCCTGTTCGCTGATCAGGTCGGGATCCGCTCGGACCAGGTCACCGGCCGCACCTGGGGCGCCAAGGGGCGGACTCCCGTCGTCCGCCGCACCGGGAACCGGTTCTCCGTCAAAGCGATGTCCGCGATCAGCACCCGTGGCCGGATGCCCTTCATGGTCTTCACCGAGTCCTTCGACGCGAAGGTCATGTGCCGCTTCCTCACCCGGGTCGTCGGACACTTCGACCCCAAGGTCCATCTGGTCGTCAACCGGCACTCGGCCCACCGCTCGAAGGCCATCCGCGCCTGGCTCGCCGACCCCAAGGACGGGATCGAGCTGCACTTCCTGCCTTCGTACTCACGCAAACTGAACCCGGACGAGCTGGTCAACGCCGACCTCAAACGCAGCCTGCCCCACACCCACCAGGCCCGGAACCAGGCCGAACTCGCCGCCGAAGCCCGCAGGTTCTTCCGCCACCGGCAACGCCAGCCCCACATCACCGGCTACTTCGAAGCCGCGCACGTCCGCTTATACCACGGCTCCGAGATTAGATTAGGATGATCCCAATAGCGTCTCGGCCTCCGAATTACGGCCGGACAAGCGCCCAGCCTCCACTATCTGTTCCGGGGTCATTGATGGCACCAATTTGATGGCTTCATGGATTCCGTCACCGCTTCCCCGGTCGAGCATGGCCAGATACCACCTGACCGCCTGCACCAGATCGGGCTCACAGCCAATTCCGTCACGATATCTACCGGCCGCGGCAAACATGGCCGGAGCATGCCCTGACCTGGCGGCCCGCACATACCAGTCAAGAGACTCGTCTTCGCGACCTTTCTTAGCCAACTGGTCACCCAAAACCGCGCACGCCTCCGGAATTCCCAAATCGGCAGCCAGCTGCAACCAACGAGAGAATTCCCGGAAATTCCGCGCAACGCCGACGCCATGATAGTAATTAACCGAAAGGTTAAACGCGGAATATCCATCACCAGCATCCGCCGCTTGCCGAAATAGGACATTCGCGCGTGCAGCGTCCCGATCCAGTCCGATGCCTTTGGTTAACATGAAGCCCAATTCGCGCATTCCCTCCAAAACACCCGCATCAGAGGCTTCGCCGAACAGGCACGCAGCACGGCCCAGGTCATTTCGTTGGTCCAGCAGGACAGCAGCCAGTAGCGCCTTCGCATCCGCGCTTCCCTGACCGACAGCCAGTTCCAATGCTGGAACAAGAGATGCAATCTTCACTCCAACATTCATCGCTCCGCGGCGCTTCGCATGAAAGTACCAATTTCCGGCGCCAATCAAATCGCCTCGATCACAAGCATCCTCGGCGCGCTTAACCAGTTCCTCCACAGAAATCCCCACAGGAAAAAGACGCCAATTCAACATACCCTCAATCATGCACGCCTCTAATTCGAATGATCTCGACAGGAGTACCTGTCCACTGCCGTTGCCGTGTAAATGCTAAGAGGGCTCATCAGATCAAGATCTGGTGAGCCCTCTTAGCATTTACACGGCAACGGCACGAGCCACAACCGGAAGCTTACGAATTCCGTCAGGTCAACGCTCGAATACGTGGCCTACCAAGCGAAGACGCCATGAAGGAACTTTCAACTGCGTCAACTCCTTCTGGACCACTCGCCGGCCGATGCAAGGTCGCCGATGAGATGACCGACTCACTGCTCAAGGTCAATTGAACCTTGACGGGATGCTAGCACCGAAGTGAAATAGCGACCATCCTCGTCATTTTCATCATCTGGTACAACGTTACGCGAAAGTACAATCCCAAGCTGGGGCGCCACCATCTTGAATCCATATTCGTCAACGCTAATGTCATCAATGCGCGAAAGGAAGTTAATTACCTCATCGGCCGGAGTCGATAGGAGGTCAAGACCCCGAAAGCGCACGACGAAACTTTCGCCCGATCCTGATCCCGATACTTGGATTGATTCGACAGATCCTTGGCGGTCCAGTCGAGCTTTGACGATCATATGAAACGTATAGCTCGCAAATCCCCGAGGGCGCGCCTGGAATGCATCTGGCTCCCGGTATCCATCGATAGCCCGAAACGCACTATGCAGTTCTGACTCCGTCAGTCCGAGCGCAAACGGGCCGATTCCTTCAGCGGGTGTGACTTCCAGTTCGAGCACAGAGCAAACCTTTCATTTGGAGCCATCAACCGGAGAACTTCGGGATCAGAACAAAGCCATTTGGAAGCTGATGGAAGATGGAACGATCCTCAGATTCTGATATTGCGCATTTCCCGACAAGGAATCCAGAAGTTGATTGATCGCGCTATCGTACTTTCCGGGAAAGCGCGTAACTACGTCGTTGATATCATTCTGCAATGCCTCATCAATTCTCCCTTGCGAAACGAGATGTCGCTGCATCATTTGCCACGCCGTGGACTCTCGAAATGAATCAGTGCTCCAAAGCTGAGTATGGTCAGCCTCTTCCATACGGATCGACGGACCGGAGTAGGCCGTCATTCCCTGACCCTTAAAGGAAGACTGAGGAGGCATGTGATTGACCTCATTTCCGGTCCCCGAAGGCTTAACGCGCCCGTATTTACCTCCGTCCGGACGGGTTCTTGGGCATGCATTGTGCACGAGGACCGGCGTGGTACCTGCGAGTACATAGTACGTGTGCTACGCGGCCCCTCTCTATCTGCGTATTCGCAGATCAGCGGCGGTTTCGGGTTCCGCTGGTGTCCGTGGTTGTGCGGGGGAATCCGTGAGTGTTGCCGTCGCTACTGCCGTCAGGGGTACGGGAGTTGCGTCGCGCTGTTGCTGGGGCGGCTGTGACGCACGTGGACCTTACTGCCATGCGCCGGGTTCCGCACGGAGTATGGCGCGTGTGGTCTGCTCGTACAGCTCGTGGCCGGTGGTGGCGCAGTGTTCGGCGATCCAGCGGGTCAGCTCGCCCGGGGTGTGCAGGGTGCCGGATGCGGCGGCGCAGTCGTGTTCTTCGCCAGTGACGCAGACCGCTTCGTAGCCGGGCAGCGTCATGGGGTCGGGGACAGCGGCCACGCGGTATTCACGGAATCGGTAGCGCCCTCGCGTGGCGCTGCGGGCCGGTGTGGCGGGGTTCGCGGCGTCAGGCATCCTCGTCCACCTCTTCCTCCTCCGGATCCGGGAGACGCAGCCCGCGCGAGTCCGCCACCCGGAGCGCGTCGGCCAGGGCTTCGGTCAACCGGCAGGCCAGCCAGCGGTATTCGGTGGCCGACAGGCTCTTCGCGCCGGGGGCCGTAGTGTCGCGGGCGCACTCCAGCAGTTCCTTGCCCATGCCCAGCTGTACCGACTCGATGCTGTCGGCGAGGGTGGAGAGGTAGCCGCGACCGTCGGTGCTGAGGTAGCAGGGCTTCCCCTCGGGGGTGGTCCATGGCAGCAGGCGCGGGCCTGTCAGTCCTGCTGCCGCGTCGTGGAGATCCCTGCGGCGCATGCGGTCCGCGTCGCTCCTGGGCTGATTCACCGTGTACCCCCGGGCCTGGGTCGCTGATAGAGACACAAGGACCGTAGGTACTGACGGACCGTCACCCCAGGTCTGCGTCAAGGCAGTTGGTGACACATGGTGCGGAAAGTGTTGCGCTGCGTGGCAGTTAGCCGATGACGCCCAGGTGGTCGGCCATCTCACGCATGTCGGCGGTGAGGGTGCGCTTGCGCTTCTTGAGGATCTCCTGCATCGTCTCGGCGGCCATCCGCTGGTGCCGCAGCCATTCGGGGGAGGCATGGCGGACGCCTGCCAGCTCATCCATCGCGCCGGTCAGGTCGCCGGTGCGGGCGAGGGCGCGGGCCACATCGAGGCGGTGGCGGTTCCAGTTGTCGTCGCTCGGCCTGCCGGTGTACTTCCACACCTTGGGCGACATGGCGTCCTCGCTGGACTTGCGTACGACAGTGCGGGCGTCGCCCACGACCATGGCGTCCTCGACACCCTTCATCCCGACGGTGAGCGGTCCGAAGGTTGTCCAGTGCCGGAAGAACGATCCGGTGTGCTCCCGGCCCACGGCGGCTGCGGCGGTGGTGGCCACCCGGTGGTATTGGCGGGCTTCCTGGGGGCGGTTGTTGCGGCCCGCGGCTGCGGCGGCGCGCAGGGCGAGCCATCCCCAGGCCGCGCATTCGTCCGGTGTCGCGCGCGAGAGCCTCGGTTCGATCACGTCGGCGGTCTGGGCGGCGAGTTGTTCGGCTTCGTCCAGGCGGCCCTGGCGCAGCAGGAGCCAGCACATGCCGATGACGCCGGAGGCCGCGGTGAGGGTGTCACCGGTGCGGCGGGCGTCGGTGATCGCGTGGGACAGGGCGGCAGTACGCGAGGTCGTACTGCCGCACCTGGGTCAGATAGCGGCCGGCCAACTGCATCGCCTCGGCACGGGCCAGGAGGGCCTGGTGGTGTTCTTCGCCATGGTCGAAGTGGGCCACTGCGGTGTTGGCGTCGCGCAGGAGGGCGGGCAGTTGGGAGGCGACGCTCGTGTAGCTGTCGGAGTGGTAGAGCACAGCCCCGTCGTGGACGGGGCGGCGAAAGCGCCGCAGGTTCGGCTCCTCCTGGGCGCCCTCGCCGTCGGTGTCGGCCAGTCCCACGGGCGGGGTGAGGGCGGCGCGAAGCTGGATCAGGTTGACCCGGTTCGGGTCCTCTCCCCGCCCGACGGGCTGGGGAGCGTCCGGGGCCAACAGGGTCGCCGTCGTTACGCGCAGTGCGCGGGCCAGGGTGTGCAGAGTCTCCATGCGGACGGTGCCGCCCTGTTCGACCTTGCGTACGGTTCCTGACGATACGCCTGCACTGTGGGCCAGTTCCTCCTGGCTCATCCCCGCGCGGCGCCGGTACTTGCGGACGTTGTCGGCCAGCTCGGTCGTCATCAACTCACCACCTCCCACCCCACGGTACGCCCGACGAGCAGGCGATGGGCCGGCCTCCGGCAGGATCACGGCCTGAGTGGGAGGGGGTCCCTCGTCGGTCGGGCAGCTTCGCCGTGCCAGGGTTCCCCGGGGGCCGCCAAGGCTCACCTCGTGACGCGTGCGCTCGGCCTTGGCGGCCCCCGGGGGTTCCTGGTACGCCTCCGGTGACCGGGCGACGAGGGACCCCCTCCCGCGACCGCGAACCCCACACCACGACGAAACCGCACCCGACCCACATGCCCCATGCCCCTCGGAGGGAGGGCCGGGGTCTGGGGCGGAGCCCCTGGAAAGGATTCGCTGTGTGGGTTGTAGCGCGCCCGGACCGGCGGGGCCGGCGGCGAGCGGGGCGGAGACAGGAGCGGGCAGCGGCCCCGCAGGGCCGGGCGCGCGCGGGCCGCGCCAGCGGGCCGCCTCGATCAAGTAAAGAAACTCTGAACAGCTCGCTCACTGCGGTGGCTGGATCTGGCTGCCTGGCGGGGCGTGGGCCGCTTGTCAGGGGCGCTTCTTCGCCTGGGAGGGCTTGTCTTCGAGTTCCTTGCGGGCTGCTGCGGGGTCGTCGTGGAGCGGTGGCGCGAGTTGGCCTCGGCGGGCTAGTTCTCTGGTGATCTTTCGCCCCTTCTCGACTGCCGCCTGATGAGCCTCGCGGGTCCGGTTGAGCTCGTCGTGGAGCTGGCTGGCGAGCGCCTTGAGCTCGGCGTCGGAAAGGTGCGAGAACTCGCCAGCCACACTCCGGACCTGGCGTTCGAGCTCCTCGCGCTGGAGGTGCTGGACGACTTTGGACCTGGGGTGCTTGCCCGGCGTGGGGGCGGTGCGGACGAAGACGCCGCGTCCCTTGACTGCGTAGATCAGTCCCTCGCTCTTCAGGAGGCGGAGGGCGTTCTGCGCGGTGGAGTTGGCGATGCCGAACCGCTCTTGCAGCTCACGCGCCGAGGGAAGTTGGCTGCCTGGAGGGAAGACCCCTTCTTCGATCTCTTCGCGCAGGGTGTCCGCTGTCCGGACGAAGGGAGGACGGTTGTCCTCGGCTCGGGCCGAGCGCCACCCGGGCGGGAAAGGGCCGTCCTCGTCCGCCTCCCCGTCGGTTTCCCGTCCCTCGGTGCCCTTCTCGTCGAGAGGCAAGCTGACGTAACTGCCCCGGCCGAGCACGGAGTAGACCAGCCCCTCCTGCCGCAGGACGCGCAGGGCGTTCTGGACGGTGGAGCTGGCGACGCCGAACCGCTCTTGCAGGTCACGTGCCGACGGCAGTCGCTCACCGGGCTGGAGTTCGCCGCTGAGGATGGCGGCCCGCAGCACTTCGGCGGCCTGAAGGTAGGGGGGCCGCGAGTCCTCGTCCAAGGGCAGTGTCATGAGCCAACCGTAGCGGCCGTAGCGCCCACGACGCATGCCCACGTGGCCGACCTGATCGACCGTCCCACCTAAGCGAGCGTTGCGTCCGTATCGCCGTAGCGCTATGGTCGTGGCGAGTCGATCAAGCGGCTCCATTGAACGAGGATGTGATGGCATGGCCATGACTCGAATCCGTGTTGCTCTGCTGCCGTCGGCTGTGTGCATCGCGGGCACCGAGCCGGTGCTGAAGATCAAGGACCAGCAGACCGGGGAGGTCGCCACCGACCGGGAGACCGGCGCGTCGCTGCACACGGTGATGGTGATGCTGATGGAGGAGGGCCGGGCCGAGGTTCTGAAGATCACCGTTCCGGAGACCGGTCTCGCGGCTGGGCTGAAGCCGGGGGTGATGGTGCGGCCGGTGGAGCTGTTCGCGACCCCGTGGGCGCGCATCTTCAACGGACAGCTCTCCGACGGCGTCGCCTACCGCGCTGCCCGTCTGGAGCTGGTGACGGTGGAGGCGGCCCAGTGATCCCCTTCGAAAGCCCCAGGCCGGAGCGGGAGTTGCATCCGCTCCGGCCCCTGCCGGGGAAGCACATGCTTCGCCTGATACTCGAAGAGGGGGCGTGAACGTGGAAGCCGTGACGGGATATGCGCCGGTCGCGCTGCTGACCGTGGTCGTGCTGGTCAGTGTGTGGCTGCTGGTGACGGTGGTGCGCTACCTGCGGGCCGACCGGGGGACGCGGGTGAGCATGCGGCAGGCCGTGCGGGTCCGCTGGGGCTGGGTACGCCTCGCGCGGATGGCCGGGCTGACGGTCACCGACAAGACCCCGAGCCTGCTCGCGCAGATCACCGCGCAGAAGGACGGTGCCACCCCCGCGCCCCGGGTACTGACGCCGAAGATCAAGGTGAAGCCCGACCAGTTCGGGGTGATCGTGCGGGCGCGGACGCTGCCGCAGGTCGGGCTGGAGGAGTACCAGAAGTCGGCGCGGTTCCTGGCGGACGCCTGGCGGTGCACGCGGGTATCCGTGCTGCCGGACGGCCCCGGCAAGGTGGTGATCCGGGGCGTGCGCTCCGATCCCCTGACCACGACCACTGAACACCGGCCCACCGGCCGGCCCCCCGTGGACCTGACGCGCTGGGAGCTGGGAGTGGACGAGTACGCCGCGCAGGTGTGCGTGTCCCTGGCCAATGTGCCCGGGGTGACCGTGGCCGGCGTTCCCGGCGCGGGCAAGACATCGGGGGTCAACAAGTTCGTCTGCGACTTCGCGCCGTCGGCGGCCGTGCAGATCGCGACGGCGGACGGGAAGGTGTCGCAGGCTTCGGAGGGCGACTACGCCGACCTGGTCAAGCGGATGTTCGCGTTCTGCGGGGATGACCTGGATGAGGCGAACGCGCTGTTCAAGCGGCTGGTGGAGCTGCGTAAGCGACGCTCGGCGACCATCCGGGACGTGCTGGGTGTGAAGAACATGTGGCACGTCGGCCCCTCTCCCGAGTGGCCGCTCACGGTCCTGATCATCGATGAGGCGCATACGTACTTCCGCGAGTACAAGAGCAGCGACGTGACCACCAAGCGACTGGCCGCGTTGACGGCGGAGAACGCCCGGCTGGTGGAGGACCTGGTCAAGAAGGGCCGCAGCGTCGGCATCCTGGTGATCCTGATCAGCCAGAAGACCACCGGCGACGCCATCCCCACCTTCATCCGCGACGTGTGCCCCATCGGGCTGTCCTTCGCACAGAAGACCGTGGAAGCCGCGGTCGCCGCGCTGGGGGACGACATCCGCAACTGGCCCGACGCCAGCCCGGTCACCTTGCAAGACCCCGCCTACGTCGGCGTCGCGGTGATGGCCATGCAGGGCCGCCCCGGCTACACCCGCATCCGCACCCCCTACGTCTCGGATGCCGACGCGGCCCGCGTCACCGAGGACACCTCGCACCTGACCGCCGACCCGGACCTGTGCCTGGACGCTCTTCTCCGCTCGACCGGCAGGACGGCACCGCCCCCGCCTCCGCTCGCCAAGTGATCCCGAAACACCCACACCGGAAAGGAGGTTGAGGACATGGCGGAGGAACGGTTCACCCGGCGCATCGTGACCATGGTCATGGCGGTCATCGCGGCCCTGGCCTTCGTCTTCTCCTTCGGCAACGTCTGGGCACTCGCCCTGCGGCTCGGCGTCCCCCACCCGATCGCCCCACTGATCGCCCCCATGGTGGACCTGTCCGTCGTCGGGCTCCTCGTCGCACTGCGCTTCCTCGCCCTGCGCGGCGTCCCCAAGGGCGAGTTGCGGGCCGGTACCCGGCTGCTGCACCTGTGCGGCCTGCTCACCCTCGCCCTGAACACCGCCGAACCACTGCTGGCCGGACGCTACGGACGGGCCTGCCTGGACACCGTCGCCCCGCTTCTGCTCCTGGGCTGGGGCCACGTCGGCCCCGCCTTCCTCGCCCAGTTCCACACCCTCACCCACCCCACCCGGCACCTGGAGGCAGCCGCCATCTCCGGACCGGCGCCCGGCGAAGCACCCGCACCCAAGCCCCCGACGCCCGCCCCGGTCGTCGTCACCTCCCCGGCCGAGGAACTGGACCCGGCTCCAACTCCGGTCGCCGTCACGAAGGCAACTCGGCCCGCCTCCGGCCCGGCCCTGCCGACCGCCCTGCTGGACGCGGCCCGGCGCATCGCGGACACCCACCGCGCCGAGCACGGAACACCGATCACCGCCGCCCACCTGGGCACACGCATGGGCATCGCCCTGCCGGTGGCCACCACCGCACTCGCTCAACTCTGAACCCCGGCCCGCATCGGCCACATCCCCCTCGCTGAAACCCACGCCCGCCCCCTGGGCCTGGTTCGTCATGCCCCGAGCAGCACCAACACCACTCCCTGACGGGCTGGTTGCTGCTCGGGGCTACCCACCCGAACAGAAGGGACACGCCCCGAATGGTCACCCTGGACCTGCGCCACGTGGCAAGCCCCGCCGTACGGGACCTGCTCCACCTCGTTAACCACCCCGACTTCGACCGCGCACAGCAGCAGATCGAACACCTCGGCGGCTGCACCGAGCCCGTGCGCCTGACCGGCCACACCACCACCGTCGACACCACGACCGGCGAGGTACTGCGCACCTACACATCCTCCACCGAGCCCACGGGCAGCCTGCTCACCGCATGCGGCAACCGCCGCGCCTCCCGCTGCCCGGCCTGCTCCCGCCTCTACGCCGCCGACACCTACCACCTCATCCGCGCCGGCCTCTCCGGCGGCAAGACCGTACCCGACACCGTCCGCACCCACCCCCGCGTCTTCGTCACCCTCACCCCACCGTCCTTCGGCCCCGTCCACAACCGCCTCACCACCCCCGGCGGCGACATCCGGCCCTGCCGCTGCCGCAAGCTCCACGAACTTAACGACGCCCTGATCGGGACGCCGCTCAACCCCACGACGTACGACTACGAAGGCGCGGTCCTGTTCAACGCCCACGCCTCCGCCCTGTGGGCCCGCTTCACCACCTACCTGCGCCGCGAGATCGCCGCCCGACTCGGCATGACCCAGAAGGCCGCCCACGCGGTCCTGCGGATCTCCTTCGCCAAGGTCGCCGAGTACCAGCAGCGCGGCCTGGTCCACTTCCACGCCGTCATCCGACTCGACGGCCCGGACGGCAACACCGCGCCCCCGCCGCCGTACGCCACCGTCGCCGTACTCACCAAGGCCGCCCGCGCCGCCGCCAAGCGGGTTCACGTCACGGTGAAGTCGGATGTGGTCGGGGAGCGTGAACTCGGCTGGGGCGAGCAGTTCGACGTGCGCGAGATCGCCTCCTTCGGCACTGACGCCGAATTCACCGATCAGGCCGTGGCCGCCTACGTGGCGAAGTACGCCACCAAGTCCGCTGACGCCTCCGGCACCCTCGACCACACCCTGCTCTGCCGCCCCTGCCAGGGACGCGGCGCCACCCTCCTGCCCCACGGAACGCCGCTCCCATGCACTGCCTGCGACGGCACCGGGCAGGCCCGCCCGCTGACCCGGCTCCCCGTCGCCCGGCATGTGCGACGGATGATCCGCACCTGCTGGGAACTGGGCAGGCTGCCGGAGTTCGCCCACCTCAAGCTCCGGAAGTGGGCGCACATGCTCGGCTTCCGGGGCCACTTCTCCACCAAATCCCGCAGCTACTCCACCACTCTCGGCGCGCTGCGCGACGCCCGCCGCGCCTGGCGCACCGAACAGTCCCGCGCCCACTCTGGCCTGCCCGAGCCCGACCCGACGACCACCCTCGTCGTCGGCCACTGGAACTACCTCGGCTCGGGTTACAGCCCCGGCGCAGCCCTCCTCGCCGCCCACGTCTGGCACCGCAAGCAACTGGAACGGCAGTTCACGGCCGAAGGCGGCAGCTGATGATCTCGCCCCCGCCCACCGCCCTCCGTCCGGAGGCGGCATCCGCGCTGGAGCTGCTGACGGTGCCCCAGGTCATGGCCCGCCTCCAGCTCGGCCGCTCCGCTGTCTACGACCTGCTCCGCTCCGGCCAACTCGCCTCAATCACCCTCGGACGCGCCCGCCGCATCCCATCCCACGCGCTCACCGACTTCATCCACGCCCGCCTCGAACAGGAAGCCGCCTGATGACCACGCCCCGCGACACCCCCGCCTCCCGCCGCGTCCGCGCCAACGGTGACGGAACCGTCTACCAGCGCAAGGACAGCCGCTGGGAGGCCGCCGGCTACGTCCTCGCCCCCGGCAACACCCGCAAGCGCGTCCGCGTCTACGGGACCACCCGCAAGGAAGCCCTGGCCAAGCTCACCGAGAAGATCGCCGCCAGCAACCGCGGCCTCCCCGCACCCTCCGCGCAGGGCGGCCTGACTGCATACCTGACGTACTGGCTTCAGAACGTCGCCGTCCACCAACTCCGCGAGAACACCCACACCCGCTACACCACCGTCACCCGGCTCTACCTCATCCCCGGCCTGGGCAAGAAGAAGCTCGCCAAACTCACCGCCAAGGACGTCCGCACCTGGCTCAACCAGCTCCGCACCACCTGCCAGTGCTGCGCACGCGGCCTCGACACCGCCCGCGACCGCCCCCTCTGCTGCGCCGCCGGAACGTGCTGCTCCAAGCGGCTCTCACCGCTAACCCTGGCCTACGTGCACTCCGTCCTCAAGTCCGCCCTGGAGCACGCGGTACGCGAGGAGGAGATACCGCGCAACGTCGCCCGCAACGTCCGCACCGGCACACCCCGACCCCGCCGCTTCGAACCCCTCACCGCCGACGAAGCCCGCCAGTTCCTTGCCGCCGCGCGCGGACACCGGCTCCACGCCCTGTTCGAACTTGCCCTCCACACCGGGCTCCGCAAGGGCGAACTCCTCGGGGTGCGCTGGGAAGACCTCGACCTGGCCGGCGGAACCGCCAGCATCCGCCGCACCCTCCAGCGCACCAACTCCAGCGGCCTGACCGCCCTCCCGACGAAGACCCAGAGCTCGGAGCGGCGGATCGCACTGCCCACCGAGTGCCTGCACTCCCTCGAACAGCACCGCGAACGGCAGCGCCAGGAACGCGAAGCGGCCGGGACCGGCTGGAAGGCGAGCGGCTACGTCTTCACCCGGCCCGACGGTTCCCCGATCGAAGGCGCCACCCTCACCCGACACTTCAACACCCTGCTCCACCGCGCCAGGCTCCGTCGCATCCGGTTCCACGACCTCCGACACTCAGCGGCGACCCTCCTCCTGGAGCAGGGCGTCGAACTCGTCGTGATCAAGGAACTGTTGGGGCACGCCCACATCGGCGTCACCGCCACCGTCTACGCCCATGTCCGGCTCCGCCTCCAACGCGACGCCATCGACCTCCTCGGCCACGCCCTCCGCAACACCGCCGAGATCACTGGCAAGCCCGACGACGGCAACGAACCACCCCTCTGCGCAACGCCCGTCCGCTGACGTTGCCGTCAACTACTGCCGTCAGACCCTCGCAGTACGCCGAAGCGGCCCCGCCGGAGATACTTCCGGTGGGGCCGCTTCCGTCATACCAAGGCGGATCGAATCGGATCAGTTGGGTCCCATCCAGAGTTCCATGCCATTTCAGCTCCGTGGGCGTGGAAGAAATTCCTCTCCGATGGATAGATCGGATACGCCCCCACGAGTTCTACAAAATCATCGACGTCTCGGCCCGGCGGGAATCCAAGATCAATTCGGTGATCCATCGTTAGCCTGGCCTCAGGCGCCCCCAGTAGAAGACTACTCAAACCAGAACCGTCAACATATGGCTTCTTGTAGCCAATCACCATCCCGGGCTCAAAAGGACACAAGCCGCGCAAGGCGGCCACGGTGATCGCTGGAACCATAGCCCACTCCAGATCATCCGAGTGCATAGAGATGCAAAGCTCTCGCCTCGAAGCCGGCGAATCGACCAACGACGAGAGACCATAGGTAATCCCGGTCACAAACCCCAACTTCGGCCGATTCGCAAATATTAGCGAATAGACTCGCCCGTCGGCCGGGACGCGCGGCACAACCTCACGAACCTCTGCAGTAGCACCAAGCGCCAAGCTCAAGCGCTCTACGAAGCGAGCGAATCGCTCGGAACCACCAGACTCAGTCACCTTAAGCTCCAACTTTTCTTGCAGCGAGTGGGACAACCCTCCTCAGGATCATCCCACTCCAGCAGCATCACGGAGAATGTATCGATCCCGGCGGCGGGAAGAAGTGGCCGTCGGCCGCATCCCACCATTCGGTCAAATTATGATCGATGTAGGAGTTGAACTCATCGAACCGTCCCGCCGGGATCCTCCATTCGGTCAACCCCTCAGTCAACCCCATAGAATTCTCCAGCGGGAATTCCAGGTCACCGAATGCCTCTCGGAATCCCGGCTTCATGCCAAACACGTGCATTCCTAGATCGTGGCCATTTCCCGCATAGTGCGCCGCACCCTCCGGCAAATTAGAAAGATACGCCGTCGGATGGTCACCGCCATGATTGGCCGCATTCAGGCCATTAGACTCGCTGGCCTTCTTGCCCGTCCCAGGAGATCGATAAAGGACCGCAGGATCGTCACCGCACGTATTGTGCACCAGGACCGGCGTCTGGCCAGCAAGTACATAGTACGTGTGGAGTTCGGCGACGGTGAGGTTGTAGCGGTCGGCTTCTCCTGGGGTGGTGCGGACCGCAGTAACGCGGACTTCGTGCGCTGTGTTTGTGGTCAGGGTGTGACCGGGGATTAGCTTGCCGGCGGGGACCCAGGTGTGTGTGGTGGCATCCCAGATCGGGTGTTCGGAGGTGGTGTGGAGGGTGGAGATGACGCCGTCGGGGCCGAGGATGTCGACGTCGACGAGGTCCTTGTCGTGATTGACGATGGTGGCGGTGACGGTGTGGGGGCCGTCGAGCTTGCCACTGGCTGGGTCGGCTGCTTCAACCTGGTCGCCGGACTTGATATCGGCGATGGGCTTGGTGTTGCCGTCGCTCATGAGGACGGGTGTGTCCGGGGCGAAGCTGCATCCACCAGTCGATTTGGTTCCTCCGGCGCCCTTGCTGGGTGCGGCGGGTTCAGCGGCCTTGGCGGCGGGTGCGGAAGTGGTGGGGTCGTGGGTGGCTGTGCTGGTGTCACTGCCGGCGGCGGGGGGTGCCTCGTCACGGACAGGTCCGTCACCAGTGTTTCGTGGCCGGGCTCCTCCCCCTCCTGGTGCGTCGTGGGCGGCTCCGCTACTCCCTCGGGGTTCGTCGCGGGCGGCTTCGCTGGAGGGGCTTTCCCCAGCGCCGGGGCCGCAGTCGCCCATCAGGGCACCGCATGTCGTGACCACGGCGGTGGCTCCGGCCTCCAGGCAGACGGGGCTGGCGATCCCGGCGGTCTCACCGACGCAGACCGCGACAGCCGACACGACAACGACTGTGACTATGACCACGACTACGACCGGGGCGGCCTTTTCGATGAGCCTTCCGGCACAGTTCCAGAAGCCACTGCACCCGTCGTCGTCCCCACCGTCGTCTCCACCCGAATCGGCGGGCGGGTCGGGAGTCGTGTATCCAGGGTCGTCGCCGTATCCGCCGCCGGCCGCTCCCCATTCCTCTCTCAGGCCGCTGGGATCGCTGCCATTGACCGGGTCGTTGCCGGAGTAGGTGTAGCCGCCCATTTGGTTGGGGTCGCCGGCTTCGAAGACGGGGTCCACGGTGAGGAAGCGGCCCAGGACGGGGTCGTAGTTGCGGGCGCCGAGGAGGTTTAGGCCGGTGGTGGTGTCGGCTGGCTGCCCGAGATAGCCGTGGTTGTCAGCCCAAGCCGCGGGAGCGGTACCGCGGGGTGCGCCGTAGGGGTCGTAGGCGCGGCGAGTGACAGCCAGTGAGGCGGCGTTGATCTGGAGTTGGGCAGTGTGTTGCGGGTTGGTGGGCTGGTAGGTGACGGTGCCAGTGGAGGACCGAACGATGCAGGTGCCGTCGGGGTTGGTGTAGTAACGCTGGCCCGTGACGGTCTTCTTGGCATTGTCGAGCGTGAGTTGCTCGGCCCCGCCGAAGAGGTAGAGGACATTGCTGGCGGTGCTCTTCTGGATGAGCAGGCCGCCATCGGCGTCATAGATGTAGCCGGCATCGCCTGTGCCGCCGGCCTTGGCGGTGACGGTGTCGGTACGGCCCTCGGCGTTGTACTTGAGGGTCTGAGTGGTTGTCGCGGCTGTGCCGACCTTGGTGTCACGGCTGGTGGTGTTGCCGGCCGCGTCGTAGTGCGGGGTCAGCGTGGTGGTTCCGCCCGGCCCGGCGGTGGTGATGGTGGCGGCGGTGTTCGGCTGTGCTGCAGTGGTGGTGCCGTTACCGGGGTACGCGCTGCTCTGGGTGATGTTCTTCAGCGCGTTGCCGGCAGGGTCGTGGTTGACCTGTTGGGTGCGGTCGCCGAGCAGGTTGTAGGTGAACGACTGCCAGTACGGGGCGGGGCCGCCGACGGTGGCCGCGCTCGGTGTCGCGGTGGTGCACTGGCCGAGCTGACCCAGGACCGTGGGGGTGGTGGTGCCTTTGGTGTCGGTCCAGGCTTCGGCGAGGCGGCCCTGGCCGTTGTAGCTGAAGCACTGGGTGTCGGTGCCGGTGATCGTGGTGCCGTTGGACTGCGTGTCGGAGACAGCGTTGAGCTGGCCGGCCTGGTTGTAGCCGTAGGTGCTGGAGTCGATCGGGCCGAAGGTGTTGGGCTGCAGGCTGACGGTGTTGGTCGCCAGGCGCCCGGTGGCCGCGTCGTAGGTCTGGGCGGTGCGTATCTGCTTGCCGTAGTCGCCGTAGGTGGACCGTTGAATCTGTCCCAGCGGGCTGTAGAGGGCGGTGTCGAGGTAGGCGGTGTCCGGTGAGCCGGTCTCGAGCAGCAGGCCCTGCAGGTCGTAGCCGTACCCGACGGTCTCTGCCGGGAGCCCTCCATGAGCACCGTAGGTGGTCGAGGCCAGCAGGCCGACGGTGGGTGTGTAGGCGGCGCTGGCGGTGTAGGTGTTGGCGAGGTTGCCTTCAGCAGGCGGGATCACCGTAGTGATGCTGGTGGGCTGGTAGGTGGGGGTGTACCCGTTGATCTGTTTGACGTAGGCGCTGCCGCTGGCGCTTCTCCCGCCGACGTAACGGGTGGAGGCGACGGGCTGTCCCTTGACGACGGTGTTGTCGGGAAGGGTGTCGTAGGTCCAACCCGCCAGCTGCTTGGCGGGGTCGTGGGTGCCCGTGGCGGCCTCGTTGAATTCACCGGTCTTGCGGCCCAGCGCGTCGTAGGCGAGCGACAGGATCTGGCCACGGGCGTCCGTGGTCTGGTTGAGACGGCCGAGCTGGTCGTAACCGTAGAAGCTGGTGCCGGCGTCCGGGTCGGTCTGGGAGACCTTCTGGCCCAGCAGGTTGTACTGATAGGTCCAGGTGTTGCCGACGGTGTCGGCGACCGAGGCGCTCTGCCCTGCAGGGGTGTAGGTGTAGCGGGTAGTGATGTCGGCGGCGAGGGCCTTGCCGGTCGTGCCGGTGCTCCAGAGGCTCTGGCCTCCGGTGTTGTACATTTGCAGACTGCCATCGTCGCGGACGTAGGCGTGCCCGCCGGTGCTCCCGGTCGTGCCGGACTTCGAGGACCAGAGCATTGTTCCGGTGATGCTGGTGACTACGAGGTTGCCGTCGGTTCTGACCGTAGCGCTCGCCCCGGCGTTGCCCGGAGTACCGGACGACCACAAGACAGTTCCGCTGTTTATCCCGGTCAGCACCAGGTTGCCGTCCGCCTGCATCGTCAATCGCACGCTGTTGGATGCCACGGAACTGCCGGACGCGATGACCGCATTCGGGGCCAACCGTTGATTGGGGGTGGTGTCCTTGACGCGGGTAGCGATCGTCTGGCCGAGCGCATTGGTGAACGCAGCCGTCGACTGGCCCCCGGTGGGCGGGGTCGTGTCCACCTCATCTGCGCCGGGATAGGCGGTGGTGGACTGCCACAGCAGTGTGGCCTTGGACCACAGTTGGCTGGCAGTCGGGCGGCCGAGCCCGTCGTAGACCGTCTTGGCCTCCGAGGGAACGGTGGTCTCCAGTTCCGACCACATGGTTGTGCTGGGGGCGTTGTTGGGGTCGGAGTATGCATTGATGGTGGCGAGTGGCCAGCCATGACTGTCGTAGGTGCTGGAGGTGATGAGCCGGCCGGCGGAATTGTTGGCGGTCGTCGACTGTTGCTGACGGGCCTGCAGCATTCCGTCGTACAGCGTGATCGCGGTGTTGTAGCTTTCGTCTTCGCGCAGTGTCTGGGTGGTCACCGTGGATGGGTCCGGATGGTCGCCGGCGCCGTGCACCGCGTAGGCGAACTTCTTGTCCGGGGCATTGGGATGAGCGGACTTGTCCCGGCCGGGCAGCCAGGATGCGGTCCGTCGGCCGAGCGCGTCAAAGGTGCTGTCGGTGACCCGTCCATTGACGTCGACGACTTCGGTGACCAGGCCGCGAGCCGGGTCAACGGTCCCGCTGGAGGTCCAGCCCCACGGGTTGGTGGTGGTCAGCTTCGTGGGCAGAACGCCGGTGGCCGGCGAGATCCCGGTGGTGACAGCCGTTCCCGAGGCATCCACCATCCGGGTAGTGCGCCCGTAGTCGTCGAACGTCGTCGCCTGCACCGTTTGATAAACCGGCTGGCCTGTGCCGTCGTAGGACTTCACGGTCTGGGTCGCGGTGGCATAGCCCAGGGAGTGGGTCTTACCGTCCGAAGCCCAGGTCTGGCCGAGCTGTCCCAGGGGGCCCAGGTTGCCGGTGGTGCCGTCTCCGTCGTAGAAAATCCGCCGGTCACTGATGGTGGTGGACGTACCCGGGGTGGTACCGCATGCCCCTGAGACGGTGAGGGTCTGGCTGGGGTAGGCGAGCATCATCGGATTCGCGGACGGGGCGGCGGCGTAACTGGTGGTGGTGCAGCGCTCTTGCTTGGGGTCGGCGATATCGCCCTTGTTGTCGACCTGGCTGACACGGGCGGAGGCGTCATAGGTGGTACTGGTCTTCGTGGTCCGCCAGGTGCCGTTGGCCAGCAGAGCCAGTGCGCGGGACGAGGCGGTCTGGGGACGGTGTGCGGCCAGGTCCGGAAGAGTCGACAAACTCGCAGGCGCGGGGTCTTCGGAGGTCCAAGCACTACGCGTGCGATGGGCCGTGCTGGTCATGCCTGGGGCGTCGTGGACCGACTTACTGATGATGCTCTGCCCGGATCCGGCGCCGCTATAGGTATCGGATTCCAGGACACTGCCGGCCAGCCAATTGCTGTCGGCAGTGCTCTCGCCGAGCGTGTTAGCGACGTCGACTGCGCGGGTACTGCCGTCCGCCCTGCGGTCGCCATCCATCCCCTGCAGGTAGGTGGTGACGGTCTTGGTGATCGGATCCGGGTCCGCCCCGGTCGTGACGGTGACGCTACGGAAGCCGCGGAAATCATTCCAGGTGCGGTATCGATCGTCGGTGAGATCCGAGTCGTCGCGGTGCCATGCCGCGCCGCTGTAGGCATAGTTGGTGACCTTCGCCGGTGATCCGGCCTTGGTCAGGTCGCTGGTGGTGACCTGCGTGACCAAGGACTTGTTGAACCAGTCGGCGATCGGGTCGGCCGCGCCGGGCGGGGACCAGTTGACCGGGTAGCAGGCCATGCTGTTGCTGTCGGCCGAAGCCGGCATGGTGTGGTTGACGCGCGAACACGCGGGCGGTTTGTAGGTGACGGCAATCGACTCACCGGTCTCGGTATGGACGCTGGAAATCCGCGGGTGGTACAGCGGAGGGGCGCCCGGGGTGAGACCGTCGACGCGGTTGTCGGTCTCGATACCTGTGAAGGTGATCGGGTCCAGCGCAACACTGCCGCTACCGCCGGCAGCGGTGTCCAGGCCGGTGTGCTGGATTGACTGCAGCCACATGATCGATTGCAGTTGGCCGGCGTTCTCGGGGTGCTCCTCGTTCCCGGTGACCGGGTCGATGACCCCGCCGGCGTCGGAGAACACGTGGCCGAGGCTGTAGGAGTCGACATCCTGGTAGCCGGATCCGGACTTCACCTGCGTGGTGATCGACTTGAGCCGGTAAGTGGACCAGAACGTCGGCGCGCCGACCCGGCACACCCCGTCGCCCTCACCCGACGTCTTGTCGGTGGAGGGACAGTTGAGGTCGTACGGGACATCCGGCCAATTGGTGGCCGTCGATGCCGACAAGTTCGAGTACTTGCAGACCGTATCGGAGGTGGTGCAGCGCTGCGCTGTGTCGAACGTGACCCGCGCGGCCGGATCACGACCAGCTTGGGCATCGGCGAGTTTGTAGCCGTAGGAGATCGTGGTGAGGTACCCCGCGCGTGTGTACGGGGTCATGGTGCCACCGGCGCCGGATGCAGCGACCTGCCCGACGCCCATGTTGTAGTAGTTGGTCTCGGTCGCGTAGTCGTAGCGCTGGACGTTGCCATGCGGGTCGACAGAGAAGTCGACATTGAAGCGGTAGCCGACCGGTTTGTCACATTGCGATGTGTTGCCCTTGGCCGAGTCGTAGCACGGGTCGCCGGACTTGGGGTGGTAGACCGGCACACTCCAGGCACTATTGGTGGCGCTGTCTGAAGTGATACCCGGCGCATGATTCAGGCCCAGGTAGTAGGCCGTGCCATCCGTCGTGGTGACCTTGAAGTACTCCCCGCTCCACAGCCCGTTGCTCGCGCCGGTCAGCCGCTCGACCTTGGTGCCGTCGTCGGACTGTGGGTGATAGCCGCCGCTGCTGTCGCGGACCAGTTCCCCTGTGTGTGAACCCAGCGACAAAGTGGCGTTGTATCCGCCCCAGCACTCATCGCCCGAGTCCTTGATCCCATCCGTCTTGCACGCCTTGTAGGAGCGCTCGATGAAGCCGGGCGAGTACGACCAGCCGTCCCCGATCCACGAGGACTGCGAGTTGCGGGCCGAGGTCTCCCCGTCGATGCTCTGGGAGTTGTACGACAACGCCACCGACGGGGCGCTGCCGCCCAGCGCTGGCGGCACAGCGATCGGATAGTTGTAGGTGAACGCACCGGTGGCGGACTGCGACCAGGTACCGGAGGACGACAGCGAGGTCGCCGCATAGTTTCCCTGCGAACCTCCCGATCCGGATACGGCAGCAACAGCCACACTCAACGGTGCGACCGCAGCGCCCGCAGTAGCGCTCCGGGTTGTCGTCGCAGCAGGCACTACGACGCTGGACGACAGCTTGCGGCCTGTGGTGTCGTTGGTCGTGGGCAGCGGCGTCTGGACACGACAGGCCGGGACCTTCGGCGTGCTCAGAGCGCAGCCGGGCATGGATACGAGGTGGAGGCGGGAAGCCCACCCGCCCCCGTATGCCTGGGCGATGGTGCTGTAGTTCAAGGAGACCGACACGTTGCCGGCGGCGTTCTTGCCGTCCGCGCGGGTCAGGCCCACCAGCAGTCCGTCGACGTTGGCGGACTGCGCCTGGGTGCGATCGGCGGTCCGGACCGTGACTGCGGCGGGGGCGATCTGCGGCGTGGTGGCGCCTTGCGTACTGCGGGCGGTGGGGGAAGTTGCGGGGGCCGGTCCGACCCAGACCGGGGAGAAGCCCGCGCGCACCGGCGTCAGTACCGGGGCCGCGCCGATGGTGGGCGACGGCACGGCCTTGGAGCTGTTCGGTCCGCTCGCGGGTGTCGTCAGCATCGTCGGGTGGGTCAGGGCAACCGTCGAGGTGCTCGCAGTCGGCCAGACTGCGGCCGCCGGCTTGTGGGCCCGCAGTTCCCGAGCACCTTTGGGTGGGGCTGACTGTCTGGCTTTGCCCGGGGTGGTCACCGGGTGGCCGTCGACGACGGGTTGGGCGGGCAGTTGGCCGTCGGCCCACATCTTGCCGGTGTAGTGGTAGCCGCCGATCACGTCCGCCTGTGCCAGCGGGACGATCAGTGCCATCGCGGCGAGCGTGGATGTGGCCACGATCCCGCCACGCAGCCGTGCCCGTGTCCGGACATCAGTGAACAAGCGCACGTTGGAACGCACTTCGCAGACCCCCCAGCCCACCCCGACAGCCCGCAATGGACTGCCCACTCGCGAGGCAGATGTGCCCCAACGATCCGTCGGAACCGTATTGCCACGTCTGTGCGAACCGCAATAGCCTTCCTCGGCATCCTCAAGAGCCACACCAGTCACGACAGACCCGTAAAAGGGCAGTTACCGGGACACAAGAGGGTGCTGGGGGTTTCAAAAAATGCGTCACCAACGCGGCAGTTCCGGCGTGAGCCCATCACGCCCTATTCGCGATTTGGTCAATTCTTTGCCCTGGAAAGGGGAAATCGTGGGGGGTTCCATCCGCGCGCGCCGAAGTAGGCGCCGCAACCCGATCCGACTGGTGGCAGTGTCCGCGGTCAGTGGTCTCGTCCTGTCACTGGCAGGTCCGGCCCTGGCCGACGATGTACCGCCATCCGTCCCAGCCGACAGCTCCACCGCTCCGCCACTGACACCCGGCGGTCCCATGCAGACGGCTTTGCTGCAGGCCAAGGCCACCGGCAAGCCGGTCGTCGTGGACTCACTGACCACGCAAACCGAGCAGACCATCGCCAACCCCGATGGCACCCTGGAAAGCGCCACCAACCTGCAGGCCGTCCGGGTGAAGAAGAACAACACCTGGGCCGCAGTGGACGCGACGCTGGGCAGGAACAGCGACGGCACCTACTCCCCCGCCGCCACCCCGGCAGGCGTGGCGCTGTCCGGGGGAGGTAACGGGCCGCTGGCCACCCTCACCGACGCCGCCGGACACCGCCTGGCCCTGTCCTTCCCCACCGCCCTGCCCACACCCACCGTCACCGGTGACACCGCCCGGTACGCGAATGTGCTGCCCGGGGTGGACCTGGAAGCGTCCGTCAGCGACCAGGGTGCGTTCAGCGAGGTGCTGATCGTCCACAACGCGACCGCCGCCGCGAACCCGGCGCTGAAATCCCTGCGCCTGGCGACCGCCACCCAGGGGCTGAACCTGGCCGCCGACGCCCATGGCCGCCTGTCCGCCACCACCGCTGACGGCGCTGTGGCCTACTCCAGCCCCACACCCACGATGTGGGACTCCTCGACCACCACAGCCGCGCCGACCGGCACCCAGTCAACCAAATCCGCACGCGCCACCACCGCGGCACAGGGCGACCCCGCGCAGCCTTCAACCACCGACGGCCCCGGCACGGGCGCCCAGGTCCAGCCGGTCGCGCTGACCGCTACCCCGGGCGCGGTCACCCTCACCCCGGACGCGGGACTGCTCACCGGGACCACCACCACATACCCGGTGTTCATCGACCCCATCGTCAACCCAGCTACCGGCACCACCAACCACTACGCCGAGGCACAGGAGGGCTGCCCGGACTCACCGCAGTGGGACACCCCGCAGAAGTACGGCGGCGAAGGCATCGGCTACCAGCACTTCTCCTCGACCTGCTACGGGCTGGAGCGCTCGTTCTTCGAGCTCAACACCAGCAACCTGCACACGAACATGACCATCGTCAAGTCCACCCTCTCCCTGGCCGAAGTAGACGGCGCCGACGCGGGCTGCTCCAACACCTGGCCCGTCTTCCTCTACCCGACAGCCGACATCAACAGCACCACCAACTTCCCGGGCAACCTGGACTGGAATTTCCAGCCCAGCGTCGGCGCGGTCATCGGGTCACAAAGCGTCGCCAGTGCCAGCGTCAATGCCGGCTGTGGCACCAGATACGTCAACTTCGACGTCACCGCCGGTATCAAGGGCAATGCCCATATCGACAAGGACACCTGGGCGTTCTCCCTTCGTGGGAATGAGTCCAAGTACGCCACGAACTACGGGTTCATGCGTTTCAGCAGCAACCCGTCCATCAAAACGGTCTTCGACCTTCCCCCAGACGCGCCGAGCGGAATGAAGACCGATCCCCCCAGCCTGAACCCCGCAAGCGCCGCGTGCGGCGGCGTCGCTGACGGCTGGATCGGCAAGACCACCCTGGCCGGCACCAAC
This sequence comes from Streptomyces sp. So13.3, assembly GCF_005860785.2. Lineage (NCBI taxonomy): Bacteria > Bacillati > Actinomycetota > Actinomycetes > Kitasatosporales > Streptomycetaceae > Streptomyces > Streptomyces sp. So13.3. The sequence goes on from NZ_CP048835.1 coordinate 1,709,988, forward strand.
AGCAACATCACCCTCAGCGCCACTCTCACCACCACCATGCCCGGGGAGAACCTGCAGGCCCAGTACTCCATGTGGGACAACATGCTCCCTCAACCCAACGGCAACGCCACCGTCCTCAACCCCGCGCTCACCGCCGGCGTCGCCTCCGGCACCGAAGTCCACCACAATCTCGGCTTCGCCGCCCAGGACGGCCACCAGTACGGCTGGGGCGTCCGCGCCTGGGATGGAATCCAGTACGGCCCTTGGACCACCAGCTGCCACTTCAAGGCCGACCTCACCCCACCGACGCAAGCCGCATTCACCGACTCCACCGACTTCCCGCCCCTGGGCAGCAGCACCGCACCGACCAAGCACGCCGGTGATCCCGGACTCACCATCCACGTCACCAGCACTGATCCACCCCCCGCTGACCCCTGCGCGCCTCTGGCCTGCGTCCGCAGCGGCATTCGCAAGTTCGAATACTCCATGGACAAGCCGATCGGGCCCACCGGTATGGACGCTGCCCACACCATCAACGTGCCCACGGATGCCACCGGCCTCGCCCAAGCCGACATCCCGATCAGCGTCAACGCGGAACAGTGGGGCACTCACACCCTGTACGTCCAGGCCGTCGACGGCGCCGACAACGCCGACCCCGCCGCCTACAGCTTCTATGCCCCCTGGAACCCCGCAACTCCCGTCGCGCCGGGAGACCTCACCGCTAACGGCATTCCCGATCTCCTGACGCCCTCCACCGACGGCAACCTCCTGCTCATCCCCGGCAACACCGACGCCGCCGCCACGCCCGAGATCGCCTCCACTCCCAGCAGGAGCCCCGACCACATCGGGTGGAACAACTACCTCATCACCCACCGTGGTGCCATCGTCAACGCGGGTGTGGACGACCTGTTCGTCTACAACAAAACATCAAAGAAGCTGTACATCTACCGCAACGACTCCGAGAGCACTACCGATGGCATCGCCGGCCACTTCACCGCGACTGAGGGCATCACGCCCATCACCGGCAAGCCGATCTGCAATCCCAATTCCGTCTGCACGGAGTACAAGAGCTCCTGGGACTACGTCAGCCAGATCATCGCCCCCGGCGGCTCCGGCTCGGGCTCCGGTCCTACCGACCTCATCACCGTTGAGGACGGCAAGCTCTGGTACTACCGCGGTAACCGCCAGGCAGATCTGCACCTGGATCCCGGAGTCCTCCTCAGCAGCGACGACTGGTCGAACACCACTCTCATCGCCCCCGGAACCATCGGTGGCACACGCACCTTGTGGGCCCGGGACAACATCACCGGCACCCTGCACACCTACCCGCTGACGTTCAACCCCACCGGCCTGCCCAACTCGCTCCTGTCCGCGCCCGCCCACCACCCGCTGGTGTCCGCGATCACGGTCCCCGGCGGAGGCACCGTGTGCGCCGACGTCGCCCAGGGATCCACAGCGAACAACACGAAAATCCAGGTCGCCGCCTGCAACGGCTCGGACGCCCAGCAGATGACCCTCGGCACCGACAACACCATCCGGGTCTTGGGCAAATGCCTGGATGCCTCCAACGCCGGGACCACCTCCGGCAGCCTCATCCAGCTCTACACCTGCAACGGCACCGGCGCCCAACAGTGGAAGCCCGGCCTCGGCGGGTCCCTGGTCAACCCGCAGTCCAACCTCTGCCTCGCCGACCCGGGCAGCAGCACCACCGCCGGCACCCAGCTCATCCTCTACGGCTGCCACCCCGGATACGTCGACCAGAACTGGACCGGCAGTTCCAACGGCACCCTGCCCGCCCAGGCACCCATCCTGCCCATCGGCCTGGACGACATCACCTACCCCACCATCGCCTCACCCGGTGACACCAACAACATCGTCCCTGGCGCCTCTGGCGGCCCGGACGGCAACCCCGACCTCTACGTAACGAATACCACCGGCCAGATCCTCGAATTCCCCGGAGTCACCGCCACCGCAGGCATCGCGCAATTCGCCGCACCCATCACGGTGGGCTACCTCCTCCAGCCCACCGACTGGTGGAAACTCAACAACACCGACAACAGCGTGCGGCCCGCCAACAGCCTCACCGCCAACAGCGGAGCCACCTTCACCACCGACCCCGCCCGCGGCACCGTCCTCCACCTCAACGGCACCACCGGCGACGCCACCACCACCGCCCCGGTCCTGGACACCAGCGCCGGCTACACCGTCTCGGCGTGGGTCAACATGACCAAGGCGGACACCTACAACACCGCCGTCGGACAGGCCAGCAGCACCGGCACCGGCGTCGACGCCTTCTACCTCCAGTACTCCAAGGCATACAACGCCTGGGCCTTCATCTCACCCGCCAGCGACAGCACCACCCCCGGCACCTATCCCGGCGCCATCGCCTCCACCCCACCCGCCCTCAACACCTGGACCCACCTCGTCGGCGTCTACAACGCCACCACCCACACCATGAACCTCTACATCAACGGAACCCTCGCCGGAACCGGAACCAACACCACCGCCTGGAACGCCACCGGCCCCCTCCACATCGGCAGCGCCGGCACCAGCAACTACTTCCCCGGCAACATCAGCAACGTCCAAACCTTCAACACCGCACTCACCCCCGCCGCCGTAGCCGCCCTCAACCACGACCAACCCACCCCCACCCAACTCAGCTAACCCACCACCAACACCACCAAGGGGCGGCCGGAACACCGGCCGCCCCTGAGCGCTTGAGAAAGCTCCTGTAGATGGCGATTGAAGGTGATTCACCGACAATTCGCGCAAAACGTAAAGCGGTAAGAGTGGCTACCACCCTGGGATCTCCCTGGGACTGTTCTGGGACTTCCAGCCGCATCAACGGGCATGACCGTGAAACAGCCGAAAGACCATCTGCGCTGGCCAGCGCCCCGCAGCCGCCCATCAAGGCAGGTCACGGACCCACCTGGTCCCTTCCGCGACATCTGACTGGGCGAATGCGGACACCTCCTCTGAGCGCTTACGCAAAGCGAACCGGCACGACCCACACCTGCACCGCCAGACGGGACAGGCGATGCTCCTACGGCAGTACCTCTTGGGGAGAATTTGGGGAGTGCGAGCGCCTCTGGGGAGCGCGTGGGGAGTATCAACTGCACAACCGGGCACGAGTCTGAAAGATCCAGAAAGACGGATCCGCCCAGGCCAGAGCCCCGTTCAGCGACATCACTCCAGGTCAAAGCCGTCAGCTGGACAACTTCACGACGTACGTGCCGAGGTCGTCGGCCTCGACCACCCCCGGCACCGAGCCGCCCTCGCGCAAGGGCGTCACGTAACGGATCCCTGTTACCTCTGTGAGCATCGCACCAGGCTACTTGCGCGGCGCCGGGCAACGACGACGCGGAGCGGGGGCGAGAACGAGGAGGGGGTGGGGACGGGAACGGTGGTGGGGGCCAGTGGCGGGGAGCGGTGGCGGGGCCGGTGATCGAGCAGGCGCTGGGCCATCCGCCGGAATTCTTCGGGCGGCTTTGAACGCGCCGGAGGATCTCTGCGTATGACCGGGCGGGCACGGCATCACGCCCACCGGGCGACCGCTCCCGCGCCACCCGGCTCCTCTACCGACAGGAAGTGCCACATGACCGACACCTCCGGTATTCCCGCGGCTCCGACCCGCCGCACGATGGTCGCCGCAGCGGGCGGCGTGGGTCTCATGGCCGCTCTGACCGCGTGCGGCGGATCGGATACGAAGGCCAGTGACACCCCGGCCACCACCCCGGCCCAGCCTTCGGCCCCGGCCGACTCCTCGGCACCGGCCGCCACCACCCCGGGCGGGGACGGCGGCGACGCGCTGGCCAAGACCGCGGACATCCCGGTGGGCGGCGGAAAGATCTTCGCGGACCAGAAGGTCGTCGTCACCCAGCCGACCGCCGGAAACTTCAAGGCGTTCTCCGCGGTCTGCACGCACCAGGGCTGTGCGGTCAGCGACGTCGCGGACGGCACCATCAACTGCCCCTGCCACGGCAGCAAGTTCAACATCGCGGACGGCAGCGTCGCCAACGGTCCGGCGACCAAGCCGCTGGCCGCCGCCAAGGTCACCGTCGCGGGTGGCTCGTTGCAGCTGGGCTGACTCGTCGCAGCTGGGCTGGCGAGCGCCATCGGGGCCGCGTCGGAGTAGCCGGGGCCGTTGGCGGCTACGGCTTTCCGGCGCGCTGCCCCTGGCGCTTCCAGCAGGCCAGGATGTCGTCCGTCGTGCTGACCGTGGAGACGAGCGCGAGGGTGTGCCGGACGACGGCCTCGGTGTACTCGCGGGGCACCCCCGCGATGCCGTCGGCGGGCACCACCACCTGGTACCCCAGGTTGACGGCGTCGAAGACGGCATTGGGGATCGCGATGTTCGCGGAGACCCCGGTGACGATCAGCGTGCGGCAGCCCAGGTTGCGCAGCAGGGCGTCCACATCGGTCCCGGCGATCGGTGACAGCCCGTGCAGCCGCCGTACGACCAGGTCGCCGTCGGCGAGCGGGATCCCTTCGGCGAGCCGCACGGCGGGCGTGCCCGTCAGCTGCTGCACGGGCAGCCGCCCGGCGGCACGGAACAGCCGCGCGTTGTGGTTGGCGCCGAGCCCGTCCGGGCGGCGTTCGGCGATGGCGTGCAGGACGGCGGCGCCCACCTCGTGGGCGCCGCCGACCAGCCGTGCCACGTTGCCCAGTGCCCCTGAGTCCCGCGCCTCGGCGGCGAGCTCCGGCAGCGCGCTGTCCGGCCCGACGACGCCGCGCTGGCACTCCACGGTCAGTACGGCGGTGACCGCCGGGTCCAGCAGCTCCACCAGCCGGTCGCTCGGCGCCATGACTGCCCCCTCGTACGACGGACCTCAACGGACCTCAACGGACCGCAACGGGCCACAAGGGACCCGCAACGGATGACGACGGAGCGACCGTAGCTGACGAACCGTCAGCCAGGAAGGGATGCGGCGCGCGAGGGAGCCCGCCGGCCACCAGCACTGGACGGCCGCGCCGCCGTCCTCCATTATTTCTGACACACAGTCAGATAAATGGAGGTGCTCGACTCATGGCCGTCATTCAGCGGCGGGGCCGCAGAATCATGATGACCCCGCACGAGGTCGACGCCTTCCTCGCGGAGCAGCGCACCTGCCGCGTGGCGACCGTCTCCAAGGACGGCCGTCCGCACGTCGGCGCCCTGTGGTTCGCCTGGGACGGCGAATCGCTGTGGCTCTACTCCATCGTCCGCAGCCAGCGCTGGACCGACCTGCTGCGCGATCCGCGCGTCTCGGTCGTGATCGACGACGGCGTGGAGTACGGGGAACTGCGCGGTATCGAGCTCTCCGGAACCGTCGAGTTCATCGGCGAGGCGCCCCGTACCGGCGAGCCCGTCCCCGAGCTGGACGCCCCCGAGCGGCTGTTCTCGGCCAAGAACTTCGGGCTCGACACCATGCCGCACGACGGCCGCCACGCCTGGCTCCGGCTCACCCCGGAACGGATGGCCTCCTGGGACTTCAGCAAGATTCCGCAGTAGGCAGCCGGGCGGGTCCGGGCGGCAGCGCGGGCGGGTTGGGGCGGCGGCGCGGGCGGGTTGGGGCAGCGGCGCGGGCGGGTTTGGGCGGCGGCGCGGGCGGGTTGGGGCAGCGGCGCGGGCGGGTTTGGGCGGCGGCGCGGGCGGCGTCACTTGCTCCCCCGCCCTCGCCGCCGCCTCGGAGATGTTGCGGGCCATGCCGCCGAAGACCACCGCGTGGAACGGCGCCACGCTCCACCAGTAGAGCTGACCGGCCAGACCGTGTGGATGGAACAGCGCACGCTGGCGGAGGAGCGTGGCGCCCGCGTCGTCCTGGTCGACCGACAGTTCCAGCCAGGCCAGGCCGGGCAGCCGCATCTCGGCGCGCAGCCGCAGCAGACGGCCCGGTTCGATCGCCTCGACCCGCCAGAAGTCCAGCGAGTCCCCGACCCGCAGTCGCGCGGTGTCGCGGCGGCCCCGGCGCAGCCCGACGCCGCCGGCCAGCCGGTCCAGCCAACCCCGTACCGCCCAGGCGAGCGGGAACGAGTACCAGCCGTTCTCGCCGCCGATGCCCTCGATCACCCGCCACAGCGCGTCCGGCGGGGCGTCCACCGTGCGTTCGCGCCGGTCGGTGTACAGACTGCCGCCGGCCCAGTCCGGGTCCGTGGGCAACGGGTCGCTGGGGGCTCCGGGCACCGCGGCGGACGACCAGCGGGTCGGGACGTCGGCGTCCCGCAGCCGTTTGAGGGCCAGGCGCACCGAGTCGTCGAAGCCGGTCCGCCCGATGGGCGGGTCGGGCACGTAGCGCGCCAGGTCGTTCTCCGAACAGACCACTTCGTGCCGCAGTGACTCGGTGAGCGGGCGGGCGATGGAGCGCGGCACGGGGGTGACGAGGCCGATCCAGTGGCTGGACAGGCCCGGCGTCAGGACCGGTACGGGGAGGATCAACCGCCGTGGCAGGCCGGCGACGGCCGCGTACCGCTGCATCATGCCCCGGTAGGTGACGACGTCCGGGCCGCCGATGTCGAAGGTCCGGCTGACATCGGGCGGCAGGGTGGCGGCGCCGACGAGGCAGTGCAGCACGTCGCGGACGGCGATCGGCTGGATGCGGGTCCTGACCCAGCTCGGGGTGACCATCAGCGGCAGTCGTTCGGTGAGATAGCGCAGCATCTCGAAGGAGGCCGAACCGGAGCCGATGATCACCGCGGCCCGGAGGACGGCGGTGGGCACCCCCGAGCCGAGCAGGATGTGCCCGACCTCGGCGCGGGACCGCAGATGCGCGGAGAGCTCCGACTCCGGGACCCCGTTCGGCGTCAGCCCGCCCAGATAGACGATGCGCCGCACTCCGGCGGCGCGGGCCTGCTCGGCGAAGAGCCGGGCGGCCCGGCGGTCGGTCTCCTCGAAGCCACGTCCGGTGCCCAGCGCGTGCACCAGGTAGTACGCGGTGTGCACGCCCTCGAACGCGGAGCGCAGCGAGTCCGCGTCGGTCACATCGCCCCGAACCGTCTCGACCCGATCGGCCCAGGGGTGGTCACGGAGCTTCTCCGGCGTGCGGGCGAGGCAGCGTACGGCGTACCCGGCGTCGAGCAGCTCGGGCACGAGCCGGCCGCCGATGTATCCGGTGGCTCCGGTGACCAGGCAGCGGCGGGTGCTTTCGTCTTCGGGCATACGGGAATGCCTACCCGGCCTTCGTCGGCAATCACAGCAGGTGGGCGGCGGGGTGCTTTCCCGATGGCCTTCACGGCGCCTTTCACGGCGGCTTTCACAGCGGATACGTGACGGCTTCCGCGGCGGCTTCCGCGGACCGGTGCTGAAGGCCGGGTTCGCAGGGTTCGCCGGGCGCGGCGTAACAGCGCTACGTTTGAGGGTAGCGTCGATACCTCTTTGGTGTTAGCGTTGCTGTTGTCGGGTGGCGAAGGACGCCGCCCCAGCCGAATCAGGGAGCACCGCCATGAGCGCGCAGACCACCACCTCCAAGTCTTCGAACCGGGTCGCGATCGTCACCGGCGGCTCCCGCGGCATCGGCCGGCAGAGCGCCGAGCGACTGGCCGCCGACGGATTCGCCGTCGTCGTCAACTACGCCGGGAACCAGGCCGAGGCCGACGCGACGGTGTCGGCCATCACCGCCACCGGAGGGCGGGCGGTCGCCTTCCGCGCCGACGTCGCCGACGAGGTCTCGGTCTCGGCCCTCTTCGACACCGCCGAGAGGACCTTCGGCGGAGTCGACGTCGTCGTGCACGCGGCGGGTGTCATGACGCTGGCACCGCTGGTCGACACGGATCTGGACGCCCTGGACCGTATGCACCGCACGAACATCCGCGGCACCTTCGTCGTCGACCAACAGGCCGCCCGCCGGCTGCGCGGCGGCGGGGCGATCATCAACTTCTCCAGCTCCGTGGTGGGACTGGCCATCCCCGGCTACACCGCCTACGCCGCCACCAAGGGCGCCGTCGAGGCGATGACCCTGATCCTCGCCCGGGAGCTGCGCGGCCGGGACATCACCGTCAACGCGGTGGCCCCCGGACCGACCGCCACCGCGCTGTTCCTGGACGGCAAGGACGAGGAGACCATCGCGCGGATGGCCGCCCAGGCGCCGCTGGAGCGCCTCGGCACCCCGCAGGACATCGCGGAGGTCGTCTCCTTCCTCGCCGGCCCCGCCCGCTGGGTGAACGGCCAGGTCGTCCGCGCCAACGGCGGCATCGTCTGACCGGCGCCCCGGCCTTCCCTTCCGCGTTCCTCCTCCGCCCCTTCCGCCTTTCTCATCCGCTTTTTCGCGCTCGACCGACCGAGGAGTTCTGCCATGGGCAGCACCATCGTCATCACAGGAGCCGGTTCCGGTTTCGGAGCCCTGGCCGCACGGGCGCTGGCCCGCTCGGGCCACACCGTCTACGCCGCCATGCGCAACACCACGGGCCGCAACGCCGGCCGGGTCGCCGAAGCCCGGCAGTACGCAGCCGAGCACCACGTGGCCCTGCGCACCGTCGAACTCGACGTCCTCTCCCAGGAGTCCGCCGACGCGGCCGTCGCCACGATCCTGGCCGAGGCGGGCACTCTGGACGTCGTCATCCACAACGCCGGCCATATGGTCACCGGCCCCACCGAGGCGTTTACCCCCGAAGAGCTCACCGCCGTCTACGACACCAACGTGCTCGGCACCCAGCGGGTCAACCGCGCCGCCCTCCCCCATCTGCGGGCGCAGCGGCACGGCCTCGTCCTGTGGATCGGCTCCACCAGCACCCGCGGCGGCACCCCGCCGTACCTCGCCCCGTACTTCGCCGCCAAGGCCGCCATGGACTCACTCGCCGTCAGCTACGCCGCCGAACTGGCCCGCTTCGACATCGAGACCTCCATCGTCGTCCCCGGCTCCTTCACCTCGGGCACCAACCACTTCGCCACGGGCGGGCACCCGGCCCAGCAGGACATCGTCGACGCCTACGAGGAGCACTACGCCGGCCTCATGGACCAGGTCTCCCGACGACTCGCCGACCTGGCCCCGGCCGATGCCGACGTCTCCCAGGTCGCGGACGCCATCGTCGACGTCGTCAACGCGCCGCACGGCACGCGGCCGTTCCGCGTCCACATAGACCCCGCGGGCGACGGCGCCGAAGAGGTCAGCGAGGTCGCCGACCGCATCCGCGCCGAATTCCTCGCCCGGATCGGCCTCGGCGACCTCCTCCACCCGCACACCGACCCGCACACCGCCGAGTAGCACCCCGGCGCGAGCGCGGAGACCATGAGACCGTCCCCGCTCCGCCCCGACCGGCCCGTATCGGACAAGGAGAACACCATGACCACGACCGAACTGCACCCCGCCGTCCAGCGCGCGGTGGACGCCGCCAACGCCGGTGTCACCGACGATTTCCTCGACAGCTTCACCGCGGACGGCGCGGTCGACGACTGGGGCCGCGTCTTCGCCGGACGCGAGGCCATCCGGGGGTGGAGCGACAAGGAGTTCATCGGGGTGGACGTCAGCCTGGACGTCACAGCGGTGCGCCGGTCGGGCGACACCGAGACCGTCAGCGCGACGGTGGGCGGGAACGGCTTCAACGGTCCCTCCGACTTCGCGTTCACGGTGGCCGGCGACCGGATCTCCCTGATGCGGATCACCGGATGACGACCGGCCTGCCGCGGCGCGGAAAGGCCGCCACCGCACGTAGCACCGCTACGCCATGCTTGATAGCGTTCCCTTTGTGAGTACCCGAGCGCGCATCCTGGAAGTGGCGGCCGACCTGGTCGCGGAGTCTCCGGACGGGGACGTGTCCACGCGAGCGGTGTGCGAGGCCGCGCAGGTGGGCGCCCCGGCGCTCTACCGGTACTTCGGGGACAAGGAAGGGCTGCTGTCGGCCGTCGTCGACCACGGCTTCGACAAGTACCTGGCGACGAAGCGGCGGCACCGCGCCGGTGCCGACCCCATCGAGGATCTGCGCAACGGCTGGGACAGCCATGTGGAGTTCGCCCTGCAGAACCCGAACCTGTACCGGCTGATGAACTCCCCCGCGATGCGCACCACTCCGGCTGCGGCGCTGGAGTCCCATCAGATCCTCACCCGGGACCTGGAGCGGGCGGCGGCACTGGGCAAACTGCGGCTCGCCCCCGAGCTGGCCGCCCAGATAGTGATGTCGGCCAACGTCGGCGTGGCCCTGATGCTCGTCGCCCGGCCCGCGACCTTCACCGATCCGAGCACATCGCATCGCGTCCGTGACGCCGTGCACGCCTCCGTCTTCACCCCGGACGTGTTCGGCACCCGGGCCGCCCCGGACGGCTCCGCCGGCGGCCAGGACGACGCGCGGCTGCAGTCGACCGCGAGCCGGTTGAACGCGCTGTTGCGCCAGTCGCCCGACCAGGCACTCAGCGTCGCCGAGACGGTCCTGCTGACCGAATGGCTGGACCGGCTGTCGAACACTCCCCAGCACCGGTAGTCGCAGAAATCCGCAGGTGTTCTCGCCGCGGTGTCGATCCGGGCCCGGGCCGTTCGTATAGGGAGTGAGAAGCCGGCACGAGGCCGGCGGAACGACCTAGGAGGACACCATGCCGCAGTACCTGCTCAGCGTGATGCAGCCCGAAGGGGAGCCGCCCGCCCCCGAGGTCCTGCAGGAGATCATGCGGAACGTGGACGCTCTGCACGAGGAGCTGAAGGCCGCCGGAGCGTGGGTCTTCTCCGGTGGTCTGCACGCCCCGAGCACCGCCACCGTCGTCCGTCTCCAGGACGGTGAGGTACTCACCACCGATGGCCCGTACCTCGAGGGCAAGGAGTATCTCGGCGGCCTGTCCATCATCGAGGCGCCCGATCTGGACGCCGCGCTGGAATGGGGCCGCAAGAGCGCCCGGGCGACCACCCTCCCGATCGAGGTACGCCCCTTCTACTGGGAAGCCACCGGCTGATGCCTGACCTGCCGGCCGTCCCCTCCCCGGACGTCGAACAGGTCTTCCGTGCGGAATACGGCCGCTCGGTGGCGGTCCTGGTCCGCGTCTTCGGCGACATCGACATCGCCGAGGAGGCGGTCCAGGACGCCTTCACCACGGCGCTGGAACGGTGGCCGTCCGCCGGGCTGCCACCGAGCCCGGCCGGCTGGATCATCACCACCGCACGCAACCGGGCGATCGACCGCCTCCGCCGGGAGGCGTCCCGCCAGGACCGGCACGCCCAGGCCGCTCTGCTGCACGCCCGCGACGAACCGCCCGAGGAGGGCCCCGTGCGCGACGACCGGCTCCGTCTGATCTTCACCTGCTGCCACCCGTCGCTCGCCACCGGAGCGCAGGTCGCCCTGACGCTCCGGCTCCTGGGAGGCCTCAGCACCACCGAGATCGCCCACGCCTTCCTGGTCCCGGAGCCGACCATGGCCCAGCGGCTGGTGCGGGCCAAGGGCAAGATCCGTGACGCCCGGATCCCCTACCGGGTCCCTTACGAGGCGGACCTTCCAGGCCGGCTCCGGGCCGTACTGGCCGTCGTCTACCTCATCTTCAACGAGGGCTACACGGCGAGTTCGGGCGACCGGCTGGTCCGCGAGGACCTGTGCGCGGAAGCTCTGCGGCTCGGACGGCTGCTGGCCGAACTCATGCCGGACGAGCCCGAGGTCATGGGGCTGCTCGCGCTCATGCTGCTCACCGAGTCCCGCTGCCGGGCCCGCTCCGCCCCGGACGGCGGACTGGTCCCGCTGGACGAGCAGGACCGGGCCCTGTGGGACGGCGCCCTTGTGACCGAGGGACAGACCATCGTCCGGCAGTGCCTGCGGCGCGGCCGGCCCGGCCCGTACCAGGTCCAGGCGGCCATCAACGCCGTCCACAGCGACGCTCCGAGCACGGCCGCCACGGACTGGCGGCAGATCCTGCAGCTCTACGACCAGTTGCTGACGCTCACCCCGACCCCCGTCGTGGCTCTCAACCGCGCGGTCGCGGTGGCCGAGGTCGAGGGACCGGAGACCGCGCTCGCCCTCGTCGACGAGCTCGGCCTCGACAGATACCACGTGTTCCACGCCATCCGGGCCGATCTGCTGCGGCGGTTGGGCCGCACCGCCGAGGCGCGGTCGGCGTACGAGGCGGCGATCGCACTCACCGGGAACAAGCCGGAGAACGACTTCCTCACGCGCCGGCAACGGGAACTCGGCCCGGACCGCTGATCAGCGGTCGGGGGTTGGGGGTCGGCGGTCGGTGACGTTCGGTCAGTGGCGTTCAGTCGAGCGCCGTCGGGGCCGGCGGGGCGATCGCGAAGTCCGCCGGGTCCACGCCGCCCTGCTTCGTGTCGTCGTTGGCGAAGACGAACGACTCGATGGAGATGTTCCGTTCGTCGCTGAGCGCCGCCACCAGCTCCTGCATGACGACGGTCTCCAGCACCACGCGGACACTCGGCGGCACGTCGGGCAGCCGCACCACCCCGAGGTCGGCGCCGCCGTCGACCGGCCGGGTGGTGACGAGCAGCGTGAGGTGCCCGGCACCCGAGAGGGAGCGGGCCAGGGCGACCTCACGGCCGTCCCCGAAGACGATGTGCAGGGTCCGGCCCGCGGACTCCATCTCGCCGTGCAGATAGTTCCTGGTGACGGAGGCGGTGGCCGGCATCCGGACGACCTCGCGCAGCAGCAGCGCACCCTCCTCGGCGGCGGCCCGTGACGCACCCGACGCGACGACGTCGGCGGCCACCCGGCGCGCGGCGCGGGCCCGCAGCGGGTCGATCACCTCCGCCGCGTCATGACGAACGGCCGCCGCCAGCGCCGCGATCCCCTGCCAGGGATCGTCCGCGCCGATCCGGCCCGTCATCGCCCCGGCGATCAGGTCCAGGGCGACGACCGCTCCGGTGAATCCGATCGTCGAGGCGTACGAGTCGGGCTCGTTGCCGAGATCGACCGTCATCTCCGCGAGGTCGCCCAGCGGGGACGGCATGACGTTCAGCAGGGCTACGCGCGGCACGTCATTCGCCTCCTTGAAGGCCGCGAGGGTCTCCGAACTGCGGCCGCCCTGCGACACCCCGATCAGCACATCGACGTCGAACCCGGCGGTGCCCCGCTCGATCTCGCTGGAGAGCACCCGCTGGGTGACCACACCCCGGGCACGCAGCAGGTCGACCGCCACACCCAGCGCCGCGTACGAGGCGCCGATCCCCGCGAAGAGCGGGCGCTCGGCGGCACGCAGCCGCTCGAGGCCCGCCCCCTCGAACTGCCCGCGCACATGCGCGACCACCCGCTCCAGCGCGTTCGGCTGGTCGGCCTGCCCCTGGAGGAAGGTAATTCGCGATCCGGACATCCTCGCGGTTCCTTTCGTACGTTCCCACGCCGTAGGAGGAAGGTACGGGAGCCGTCGGCGGCGGACGGCCGAGTCGGGTACGGAAGTTGTCTACGCCCCGCCCGGGTTGGGGTTCCCCCCGCGCAAAGCCTTCGCCTCCTTCTCCGGGTCCAGTCCGAGCGCGGGCCGGTCCGGCCGCTGCGGCGCGGTGCCGCCCAGGGACCGGAGCCAGGTCCAGGTGTCGGCCACCGTCTCCTCGACGGGGCGGCAGCGCAGTCCCGCGGCGAGCGCCTTGGAGACGTCCGCGCGGTGCATGGCGTCGTGGACCTCGCCCGGTGGCAGCCAGACCGGGAGCTCCATCCATGGCTCGATGCCGGCCGCGAGGATCGTCTCCGGATCGGTCCAGCGCAGTTCGGCGTCCGAGCCGGCGACCCGCACACACGCCTCCAGGAGCTCGCCCATCGTGGTGTGCCCCGGCGGGCTCACCAGGTTGTACGGGCCGCCGAGCCCCTTCACGGCGGCGTCCAGCGTCCAGGCCGCCAGGTCCCGCGCGTCGATGTACTGCAGCCCCAGGTCCCGCGGGCCGGGCGCCAGCACAGTTCCGCCGCGGGCGATCCGCCCCAGCCACCACGGCAGCCGTCCGATGTTCTCCCCTGGCCCGAGGATCAGCCCGGCCCTGAGCAGCAGCGCCCGCTCGCCGAAGGCCGCCAGCGCCGCCAGCTCCCCGCCTCGCTTGGCCTGGGCGTACTCCACCTCGCCGTCGTCGGGGGACGCGTCGACGAGCGGCCCGTCCTCGGTGAGGCCGGCGGGCGACGGGAACGCGTACACCGACCGGCTGGACACGTAGGCGTAGGACCCGGCCCGGCCGGCGAGCAGCCGGCCCGCGTCGCGCACCGCCGACGGCGCACCGGACCAGGTGTCGACGACGACGTCCCACTCGCCCCGGTCCAGCGCCGCCAGACCGCCCTCCGCGGTCCTGTCGCCCAGCAGTGTGGCGACCCCCGGCGGCGCCGCATGGCGTCCGCGGTGGAACGCCGTCACCTCCCAGCCCCGTTCCAACGCCTCGTCGGCGACCGCGCGCCCGACGAACTCCGTCCCACCCAGCAGCAGAATCCTCATGCGGATCACCCTGCCCCCGGACCGGCCCGGCGGTAGCCGTTCCATGCTCACAGCGGAATCGCCCACAGCGGAATGCGGCTGTGCGGGCCCGGCCTGCAGCGTCGTAAGGTCGGGGTATGCGACTGAGCACTGTGATCCTTCCCGTGTACCGCTGGACCGAGGGCCGGGAGGTGTGGCGGCGGGCCGAGGACCTCGGCTTCGACACCGCCTACACCTACGACCACCTGTCCTGGCGGACCTTCCGGGACGGGCCGTGGTTCGGCGCGGTACCCACCCTCACCGCGGCCGCGACGGCCACCGAGCGGCTGCGGCTCGGCACGCTCGTCACGTCGCCCAACTTCCGGCACCCCGTGACGCTGGCGAAGGACCTGATCACGCTCGACGACGTCAGCGGAGGACGGATCACGCTGGGCATCGGCGCGGGCGGCTCCGGGTTCGACGCGACCGCGATGGGCCAGGAGGCGTGGACACCGCGCGAGCGCGCGGACCGCTTCGGTGAGTTCGTCCCGCTGCTCGACCGGCTGCTCACCGACGACGTGGTGTCGTACGAGGGCGAGTTCTACTCCGCGCACGAGGTCCGCAACATCCCCGGCTGTGTGCAGCGGCCCCGGATCCCCTTCGCGGTGGCCGCCACCGGGCCGCGCGGACTGAAGCTCGCCGCGCGCCATGGGCAGGCCTGGGTCACCACCGGCGATCCGAAGCTCTTCGAGACCGGCACGCCCGAGCAGTCGCTGGAGGCCGTCCGCGGCCAGATCGCCAAGCTCGGCGCGGCCTGCGACGAGATCGGCCGGAACCCCGCCGAACTGCACAAGACCATGCTCACCGGCTTCACCCCGGACCGCCCGCTGGACTCCTTCGACGCCTTCACCGACTTCGCCGGCCGCCACGCGGAGCTGGGCATCGACGAGATCGTCATCCACTGGCCGATCCCGGACTCCGACTTCGCCGCCGACCCCAAGCTCTTCGAACGCATCGCCACCGAGGGGCTCGTCCAGCTCGCCACACCGTAGCAACACAGGACAATCCGGGCGGAGAGGCCGATGTCGTCGCGTCCGATCCGCCCCAGTACGGCGATTCACGTGCGCACCTGGCGTCTCAGTGCGCACACTTGGTTGTGCGCTCAACGATTGACCCCGGTGCTTCCCCGCACGGTTCCGGCCGTCCGGCAGACGTGCACCCGCACACCGGCCTGGCCGGGGTCATCCATGCCGCGCCCCACCGGCGCACCCAGCCGACCGAGCACGCCGAGCACGGCTAAGCCCCTGGCGAACGAGCGGTACCCGTGGGTCCTCCGGGGAAGGTTCGGGCCCAACAGCGGCCGGACCACCGGCCGCTGTCCCGGAGGTACGTGACACGCGGAGGTTCCCCATGGCCCCGACTGCGGCATACGACAAGATCGCCGACTGGTACGAGCAGGAGTTCCTCGGTGGGCGGCAGGCGGGGACCGGGACCGGCGAACCGGTCGCGGACGTCGATCCGCTGGGCATCCACCGCGCCACACGCGAACTGCTGGGTGCGGGAAGCGGCATCTGCCTGGAGATCGGCTGCGGCACCGGGACCCATGCCGAACGGGTCCGCGCACTGGGCTGGACGCCCGTCGGCGTTGACCTCTCCGCCGGCATGCTGCGGCACGCGCGCGGCCGGCTCCCCATCGCGCGGGCCGACGCCGAGCGGCTGCCGATAGCGGCCGGTTCGGTGCCCGCCGTCATCTCGATGATGGTCCACACCGACATGCCCGGATACCCGGCGGTGCTGCGCGAGGCGGCCCGGGTGCTGCGTCCCGGCGGGGTGCTGGTGCACGTCGGCGTGCACCCCTGCTTCTGCGGCGGCTTCGCCGACCGCGCGGACCCGGACGCGGTGGTGATCGGTCCCGGCTACCGCGACGGGCACTGGACCAAGGCGTCCTGGACGAGCGCGGGAGTGCGCGACAAGGTCGGTGCCACGCACTACCCGCTGCCCGACCTGATGCACGCGTTCCTCGCGGCGGGCCTGGTGCCCGAACAGTTCACGGAGGGCGGCGCACCGACCCCGACCGTCCTGGCCCTCCGCGCCCGCAAGCCCGAGTGACCGCCGGTGACGTGAACGGCGCGCGTCAGACCGTGGACGCGGCGAGTGCGGCGCCCGCTGAGGACTGCAGGGCTTCGACCGCGGCACGGATCGCCGGGCGGCGGTCGGCGTCCTCGCGCCAGACGGCGTAGACGTGGCGGTGCATGGTGTGGCGGACGGGGACGACGCTCACGCCGTCGGGGACCGGGCCGCGGCCGAGGCGGGGGGCGACCGCGACGCCGAGGCCGGCCGCGACCAGGGCGAGCTGGGTGTGGTGTTCCTCGGCGGAGTGCGACAGGCGGGGCTCGATGCCCTTGCCGCGCAGGGTGAACATGAGCCAGTCGTGGCAGAACTCGCCGTCCGGCCAGGAGACCCAGTCGTCGTCCGCGAAGTCCTCCAGCTCGATCTGCGCCCGGCCGGCGAGCGGATGGTCCGACGGCATCGCGACATCGGCGATGTCGTCCAGCAGTGGCGCCTTGGCGAGGCCGGAGGGCAGGGACAGCGGTCTGTTGTACCAGTCCAGGACGACGGCGAGGTCCATGTCGCCACGCACCACCCGGGCCACAGAACCGGCCGGCTCCATCTCCTGCATCCGGGGCCGCAACTGGGGGTGGTCCCGGCGCAGGGCCGCCAGCGCCATCGGCAGCAGCCCGCGGGCGGCGGTCGGGAACGCCCCCAGGACGACCTCACCGACGGCCGCTCCCCGGTGCGCCTCGAGATCGGAGTGCGCCAGTTCGACCAGCGAGAGGATGCGTTCCGCATGTCCGGAGAGCAGCCGGCCGGCGTCGGTGAGGCGGACGCCGCGGCCGTTCTTGGCCAGCATCTGCTGACCGGTCTCGCGCTCCAGCTTGCCCATCTGCTGGGAGACGGCCGAGGTCGTCACATGCAGGACGTCGGCGGCGGCGCTGACCGAGCCGTAGGTGGCGATGGCATGCAGGATCCGGAGGCGCTCCAGGTTCAACATGTAAGGGATTCTACGCGTTCCATCGTACGTAAACTCGCTTGTTCTACGGAATCAAATCCGTCATCTTAGGAGCATGAGCGTCCCCGCCGGCCTTCGGCCCGCCTCCGCCACCGCCGCGCCCGCTCCGATACCGGAGGCGCCACCGGTCGCCCGCCGCGCGGTGGACTGGCGGATCCGGTTCGCCGTCCTGGGCCTCATCTGGGGCTTCAGCTTTCTGTTCATCAAGGTCGGCACGGAGGCGTTCGCACCCCTTCAGGTGACACTGGGCCGGATGGTCTTCGGCACGGTCGTGCTGGTCGCCGCCCTGCTCGTCAAGCGCGACCGGCTGCCGCGCGGGAAGCGGACCTGGCTGCATCTGACGGTCGCCGCACTGCTGCTCAACGCGCTGCCGTTCTCACTGTTCGCCTACTCCGAACTGACCATCCCCTCCACGCTCGCGGGGATCTGCAACGCGACCACCCCGCTGTGGAGCATGGTCGTCTCGGTCGTCGCGCTCTCCGAGGACAAGCCGACGCGGCAGCGGTTCGCGGGGGTCGGCCTCGGCTTCGTCGGCGTGCTGACCGTGCTCGGCGCCTGGCAGGGCTTCTCCGGCCAGGACCCGGCGGGCACCGCCATGGCCCTGATCGCCGCGGCCAGTTACGCGGTCGGCTGGGCGTACGTACGCCGCACCCTGGCCGGGTCCGGCAACTCCAACCTCGCGCTCTCCAGCAGCCAGCTGCTGCTCGGCACGGTCCAGCTCGCCCTGGTCACACCGTTCTTCACCTCCGTGCCGGCCTCGTTCCCGATCCTGTCGGTGCTCTCGGTCGTCGCGCTCGGCGCCCTCGGCACCGGTATCGCGTTCCTGCTCCAGTACGGGCTGGTCGCCGAGAAGGGCCCGACGATCGGCGCGATGGTCACCTATCTGATCCCGGTCGTCGCGACCGCCGCGGGCGTACTGCTGCTCCATGAGCGGCTGGGCTGGAACGAGCCGGTCGGCGCGGCCGTCGTCCTGGCCGGCGCCGCCCTCACCCAACTGCGCCCCCGCCGTTCCCGACCGGCCGCCGGTACGACTCAGCCGTAACGCCGCAGCCTGAGCCGTCTCAGCCGTAGCGTCCCGCGCCCGACGCCCCGACCACCCGGGCGACCGCGTCCGCGAGCGGCACGATGTCGGCGTCACGGAGCGCGGAGACCGTGAGCCGCACGCCCGGGGAGGACGCGAGCCGGAAGCGGGCGCCGGGGGCGGTGGCCCAGCCGGCCTGCAGCAGGCCGGCCACCGCACCGGTCTCGTCGGAGACCGGCACCCAGACGTTCATGCCGCTGCGCCCATGGGCCGCGATGCCGCGTTCGGCCAGGGCCAGGACCAGGGCGTCGCGCCGCCGGCCGTACGACGGCGCCACCACCCGCGGGTCGACCGCGCCGGACTCCCACAGGTGCACCACGGCGCGCTGCAGCAGATGGCTGACCCAGCCGGCGCCCAGCCGGTAGCGGCCCTGAACGCGGTCGACGGTGACCGGGTCGCCGGTGAAGACCGCCAGGCGCAGATCCGGGCCGTACGCCTTGGCCGTGGAGCGCACCAGCACCCAGTGCGTGGTGACGCCCGACAGACAGTGCAGCGGCAGGTCGACCAGTCCGTGCACATGGTCGTCGTCGACCACCAGCACCTCGGGATGGCGCGCGAGCACCTCGCGCAACTCCCGGGCGCGGTCCGCGGAGATCGCCGCGCCGGTCGGGTTCTGGCCGCGGTCGGTGACGACGAGAGCGCGTACGCCGGCCAGCAGCGCCCGTGCGACGTCCGCGACGACCGGGCCGTCGTCGTCGACCCCGACCGGCACCGCGCGCAGCCCGAGAGCCGGCGCCAGGTCCAGCACACTCCCCCACCCCGGGTCCTCGACCGCCACGGCGTCCCCCGGGCGCAGATGGGCCGCCAGCACCCGTTCGATGGCGTCGAGCGAGCCCGAGGTGAGTCCGATGGGGCCGTCGGGCACCCCGTCCCGGTCGAAGGCCGCGCGGGCGAGAGCGCTCAACCCGGCGTCGACGGCCGGTCCGCCGTAGAGCGCCGGGTTCTCGGCGTTACGGGCCACCGCCGCCGCGAACGCCGCGTCGAGCGGCGGCAGCAGCGAGACGTCCGGATTGCCGTTGGAGATGTCCCGCGTCCCCGGCGGCACATCGATCCGGATCTGGTCGCGCGAGGTGGTGGCGGGCCGGGAGCGCACCCGGCTGCCGCGCCGGCCTGCCGTCTCGATCACCCCGCGGTCGCGCAGCAGCCGGTAGGCGGCGGCCACCGTGTTGGGGTTCACGTCCAGTTCCTGGGCCAGTTCACGCAGCGGCGGCAGCGCCGCGCCCGGCTTGAGCGCGCCCTCGCCCACCGCCCGCTCGATGTCGGCGGCAATACCCGATGCGCCCCGGCCTGTGATTCGATACTCTCCTAGCACAAAGTTGATTATGCACTAGTTCAAAGGATTGCGCCATGGCCGACACCGCCGCCCCCACCGTCCCCGCCCCTTCGTACGAGGCGACGGAACGCACCGTCCCCACCCGGATACGGGAGCGCGCCGCCTACGACCGTGACACCGTCCACGCGATCCTCGACGAGGGCTATCTCTGCCACCTCGGATTCATCCGCGACGGCGCCCCCGTCGTGCTGCCCACCCTCTACGGCCGGATCGGCGAGCGGCTCTACGTCCACGGCTCGACCGGATCGCGCCCGCTGCGCGGCGCGAAGGACCCGGGGCTGGCCGTCTGCCTGACCGTCACCCACCTCGACGCCCTCGTGCTGGCCCGTTCCGCGTTCCACCACTCGATGAACTACCGCTCGGTGGTGGTGCACGGCACCGCCCACCAGGTCACCGATCCGGCGGAGCGCGCCGAAGCGCTGGACGCGCTGGTCAACCAGGTGGTGGCCGGCCGCGCGGACGACTCGCGCCGGGCCAACGCCAAGGAGCTCGCCGCGACCACCGTCATCCGGCTCGACCTCCTGGAGGTGTCGGCGAAGGTCCGCACCGGCGGCCCGAACGACGAGCCGGAGGACACCGGACTGCCGTACTGGACCGGGATCGTGCCCGTCACCAAGGTCTACGGCGCCCCCGTTCCGGCCGACGACCTCGACCCGGCCGTCGCCCTGCCCGCCTACCTCGCCTGAGCCTGAGTCTGTGCTGAAACCTGAACCAGAACCTGACCCTGAGGGACCCGACATGCTCATCCACCCCTGGGACGCACCGCAGGACGACACCGAGTGGCAGACCTGGCTCGCCGCCCACGACTTCGGGCAGCTGGCCGTCAACGGCCTGCCAGGCGAACCCCCGTTCGTCCAACCGCTGCACTTCGCCTACGACCCGGAGCGCAACGAGGCGTTCACCCACCTCGCCCGCCCCAACCCGCTGTGGCACGCCCTCGAGGCGAACCCACGGGTGACGCTCAGCGTCGTGGACGACTACACGTTCATCCCCGGCCCCTGGCACGCCCCCGAGGGCGTGCCCGCCGAGCACGGCACCCCGACCAGCTTCTACGCCGCCGTCCAGCTGCTGTGCACGGCGCATGTCATCGACGACGAGGCGCAGAAGGCCGCCGTGCTGCACCGTCAGCTCGCGCACTTCCAGCCGGCCGGCGACTACGCGCCCGTCGCCCCGGGACAGGCCCCGTTCGGCCGGATGCTGCCCGGGATCCGCGGCATCCGGCTGGAGGTGACCGAGGTCCGCGCGAAGTTCAAGTACGGCGGCAACAAGCCCCGGCAGATGCAGCAGCGGGACGCGGAGCGCCTCGCGGAGCGGGCCGCCCCGCACGACGAGGCGGCCCGCGCCCACCAGCTGCGCCGGCTGGCGGCATCCGACCCGGACCGCGCCTAGGTCACGAGCCTGCGCGCACCCGCCACCGTCGTCCGGTGTCGGCGCGCACCCCCGGCGGTCATCCCGTGCCGGCCGCCGCGCGGCGGCCGGCCGAGGCCAGCCGGGCCTCCTCCAGGCCCAGCGCCGTCACGGCGCCGAGCAGGATGACGGTGCCCAGTACGGTCGCGCCGGTCAGCTGTTCGCCGAGGACGACGACGGCGATGGCCGCCGCGGAGACCGGTTCGATCAGTGCGATGACGGAGACCGTCGCCGCCCGGACCACCGCGGCGCCCGCGAAGTACAGCCCGTAGGCGAGTGCGGTCGGCACGGAGGCCAGATAGACCAGCAGCCACAGGGTGTGGCCGAGGTCCGTGCCGCGCGGCCACAGCCCTTCCGCCAGGGCGAGCGGGAGCAGGGTCACGGCGCACACCGCGAAGGCCCACAGCGAGGTCATGAACGGGTCGCCGCCGTCACCGCCGCGGCCCATCCAGCGGGTCAGCAGCGTGATGCAGGCGTAGCCGGACGCGGACAGCAGCGCGAGCCCGACCCCGGCCGGGGCCACGGACCCGCCGCCGTTGCCCAGGACGAGCACCGCGAGCCCCGCCAGAGCGCCGGAGACGGCCACGGCGCCGCCGCGGCCGAGCCGTTCGCCCATGATGAGACGGGCGACGACCGCGATGATGACCGGGCCCGCACCCAGGGTGACGACGGTCGCGACGGCCAGTCCCGTCGACTCGACGGCGCCGAAATAGGCGGTCTGGAAGACTGTCAGGCCGAGGCCGGTGGCCAGGATGCGCAGCACCGCGCGCCGCCGGGGTTCCTTCCTGGCCGGTGTACGGACGGCGCCGCGACGGCGGCGGACCAGCCGGACGAGCAGCAGCAGCGCGAAGCCGCCGGCGGTGCGCCAGAAGGTCAGGGTGACGGGGCCGAGGCCGCTGCTCACCAGGAGCAGCGCGGCGGCGGCGCCCGCGGTGCCCCAGGCGGTGGCGGCGAAGGTGACGTAGAGCAGGCCGCGTCCGACGGACGGGGCAAGGGTGTGGCCATGGTTCGACGGCACGAGTGTTCTCCCGCGGAGGACTTGAGATGGTCGCGTGGTCCCGTGTGCGGGCAGCCGCGACCTGCTCGGGTACGTGCCCGAGCCGGGTCGTCCGTGGGGTGGCAGCCCGCCTAGGCGGCGGGCGGCGGCAGAACGGTGAGGTGCATGATCGTCACCTTACGAGGTGCGGACGCGCCCCTACAAGGCGGTTCCGAGGCGCGAGATCCGGGGACCCGGGGCTCGGAGCAGGGGCCGTCCTCAGACCAGATCGGGCTGCGGCAGCGGCTCGGCCACCGGTTTGCTCCCACCGCTCTGGGTGGTGGTCTGGGCGACGAACGCACCCGCCAGCACCAGCGTTCCCCCGATGATCTGCGGGACGCCCAGGTGCTCACCGAGCAGGATCCAGGCGAACACGGTCCCCACCACCGCCTCCAGACAGGCGACCACCCCGGCCACCTGCGGGGTCAGCTTGCGCACGGCCAGCACCCCGGTCAGATACGCGACGACCGTCGCCACCAGGACGATCCACCCGACGAGCAGCACCGCGGGCACCTGCTTGTCGCCGAGCGCGGCCTGATGGCCCAGCACTGCCCAGTTCATCCCCCACGGCCGCGCCACCACGGTCATCACCGCGGCGCCGATCAGCAGCCCGAAGGCGATGACGGCGATCGGGTCGGGGGCGTCCTCGCCCTCCGTGCCGTGGTCGGCCAGGACGAAGTAGCTGACCTGACAGCAGGCCGCGCCGAAGGCGAGCAGCAGACCGAAGGCGTCGAAGGCCAGCCCCGACCACACCTCGACCACCGAGGCCATGCCGCCGACCGCCAGCACCACCCCGATCGCCGCCGCCCGGCTCACCGGCCGGCGCTGCACGAAGCGCACCCAGCCCAGCAGCAGGGCCGGGCCGAGGAACTCGACGAGGATCGCGACGCCCACCGGGATCCGGGATATCGCCGCGAAGTAGAACGTCTGCACACCCGCGATGGCGAGCAGGCCGAAGCCCGCCAGGAGTCCGGGGCGCTGCCGCAGCAGGGCGCGATGGCGCAGCGCGACCGGCAGCATGATGAGCGCCGCTCCCGCCACGCGCAACCACACCACATCGAGCGGGTCGAGCCCCGCCTCGATGAGCGGTTTCGCCGCTACTCCTGAACCACCGAACGCGAACGCCGACGCCAAGGCGAGCCCCAGCCCCGCGTTCCTCCCCTGAGACGCATGCATCGGGCCATGATGTCAGCTCGCGACAGGTCCTTCGTCCAGGTAGCGGCTGACGTCCAGACCGGCGGTCCGCAGTACCTCGACGGCGCGGCTGTGCGGGTCGGCGGCCAGCGCGTTGAGCAGATCGATCCCGTCGGCCTGGCCGCGGCCTCCACGCTGGGCCGAGCACACGGCCGTGCGCATCGCGGCGGCGGCCGCCGGACTCCAGCCCGGGGTGCTCCGCGCGGTGACCACCGGCAGCGCCCCGGAGTCCTCCACCGAGCCCTGCCACTCCAGGCCGTAGCCGATGCTGCGCTGCGCCAGGTACCCGAGGACGCGCACCACCTGCCCGCTGCCCGCGTCGCACGCGTCACGGGCCCGGGGGTCGGTCTCCAGCAGCGAGTGCAGCAGATGCGCGGTGTCGATCTGCCGGTCCCCGTCGCGCCCGGCCCGCCGCCGGGCACTGGCCGCCACCGTGCGCAGCTCCACACCGAACCGCGCGTCGTTGTCGGGGTGGGTCAGGTCCAGGGGCCGGGCTTCGCTGTGCACATACCCCACCCCATCAGGGCGGGGAGGCGGGAACATCCCCGCCAGGGGCCATGTGCGCATCCCCCCGAAGGCGGGGTCGTCCGGCCGGCCTCATCCCGGAGGATGACTCACGGCCGGACCCCTCATGACCGGACCACTCACGGCCGGACCACTCCTGACCCAACCGCTCATGACCTAACCGCTCATGACCGGACCGCTCATGACCGGACGCTCACGGCCACAGCAGTCCCCGCTTCCAGTCGTCGCCCTGCCGGGCGTAGTGCAGCCGCACATGGAAGCTGTCCGGGTCCCCCTGGAAGAACTCCATCTCGTCGGCCCGCAGCCGGTAGACGGTGTGCCCCGCCGGAACGGCCTGCGGGTCGGCCGCGACCAGGTCCGCGGCCCGCCGCCGCTCCTCGTCGTACGCGCCGGGCCCGGCCAGCGGGGCGCTCATCCGTCCGGTGAACCCGGCGATCCGGGAGGCCTCGCGGCGGCCCAGGAAGTCGCCGCGCGCGATCCCGGCGTCCAGGGCCTCGACGGGGCCCGCCGCCCGGATCTGCCGGCCCTGGCGCGGCCAGTACCAGCTCAGCGCCGCGTGCGGGTTGGCCGCCAGGTCGTGGCCCTTGTGGCTGGTCGCGTCGGACGCGAACACGAATGTGCACGCGTCGGCGCCCAGGCCGCGCAGCATGAGGACCCGCGCCGAGGGACGCCCGTCGCGGTCCGCGGTGCTGAGTGTCATGACATGCGGTTCCGGCACACCCTCGTCCAGCGCCTCGTCCAGCCAGCGGGCGAACTGGCGCCCGGGAGAGGGGTCCGCACCGTCCGGGTCGAACCGCGGCAGGGGTCCGGCCAGCACCGGAACGGCGCGCAGCCGGGCCGGCAGTTCCTCGTCCATATGTCCTCCTGTTGAGCGTGCAACCACCATGGCCCCGATCCTCGTCCCTCACAGGCACGAGTAACCGCCTGCCCCGCCCTGGGGAAGGAGAGCGATGGCCAAACCGCTGCTTTTCCTCGACATCGACGGAGTCCTCAATCCGGTACTGCCCTCGGCGGAATTCACCGCGTACGACATCCTGGACCACACCGTGCTGCTCTCCGCCGCACACGGCGCGTGGCTGCGCGAGTTGTCCGCGGTCTACGAGCTCACCTGGGCCAGCACCTGGGAGCACGAGGCCAACCGGCACATAGCCCCGCGGCTGGGCCTGCCGGTGCTGCCGGTGGTGGAGTTCGGCCGCTACCGCCCGCGTCCCGGCGATCCGCGGCTGCCGCGCGCGGACCTGTTCACCGGCCGGAAGTGGGCGCCGATCCTGCGCCACGCCGGCGGCCGTCCGTTCGCCTGGATCGATGACGTCATCCCCCGCCGGCTCGCCCGGCAGGCGCGTTTCCGACCCGACCGGGTGCTGCTGCGGATCAATCCCGGGCACGGTCTGAACCGGGGTCATGTGGACCGGTTACTGAGCCGCGGGCCGCTGCCGACCCGCAGCGTACGGCTGGCCCGCCGGGAATCTCTGACGGTTCATCAGTTCTGACACTTCATCAGTATTGAATGTTCGGGCCGCTGCGACTACGTTCCGCGACACCGTCGCTGCGCGCGAGCCGCAGCGCCTTCGCACAAGGAGTGATCGCATGGCCGAAGTCTCCGCACAGGCGCGCATCGCGGCCCCGGCCGAGAAGGTCTGGAGGCAGCTGACCGACTTCGCGTCGTACGGCCAGTGGAGCGCCACCCACACGAGTTTCCCGAAGGGAGGCCCGGCGCCGCTGGCGGCCGGTGCCACCTATCAGGAGAACATGAAGATGATGGGCTTCCCGGCCGAGGTCACCTGGACCGTGGAGGCCCTGGAGGCCGAGCGGGTGCTGGGCATCGCGGGCAAGGGCCCGATGGGTGTCAACCTCAGCATGCGCTACACCCTGACGCCCGACGGCGACGCCACCGAACTGCGGATCGACAGCAGCTTCGCCGGCGCGGCCGTCGCCATGATGGCGGGCAAGCTCAAGGACTCGGCGACCGCCGCCCTCAACGAGTCGCTGCGCAAGCTGGCCGGGCTCGTCGAGTAGCGACGGCAGGGCCGGGCGCACGAGCGGCTCCGGTGCGGACGGACGGGTGCGGGGCGGCGGCAGGGACCGACCGCCGCCCCGCACCCGCCGGCTCAGCGCACCGTCACCGCCGCGCTCTTGTCGCCCGCCGAGAAGGTGTACGCGCCGCGCTCGACCTTCTGCGCGCCCGCGCCGTCCAGGTCGCCCGGCGTGACCGCGAGGGTTCCCGGCGACACCTGCAGCCGGACCGTACGGGTCTCCCCCGCCGCCAGGTGCACCTTGGTGAAGGCCACCAGCCGGGTCGCCGGCGTCAGAACGTCGCTGGTCGGCCGTGACACGTACACCGGCACCACCAGATCGCCCGCCTTGCCGCCGGTGTTGGAGACGGTCACCTTGACACCGACCGGGTCACCGGCCCGTACCACCGCCTTGTCGGCCGTGATCGCGCCGAAGGCGTAGGAGGTGTACGAGAGACCGGCGCCGAACGGGTAGGCCGCGTCGTACGAGGACTCCGGCCCGCCGTTGGTGCCCGGCAGCTGCTGGTAGTACAGCGGCTCGTTGCCGATGTGCTTCGGCCAGGAGACCGGCAGCCGGCCGCTCGGGTTGACCGCCCCGAACAGCACGTCGGCGATTCCGTGCCCGCCCTCGCTGCCCGGCAGCCAGGACATCAGCAGCCCCTGGGTGCCGTCCGCGTCGCCGAGCGCGAGCGGCCGGCCCGCGATGACGACGGTGACGACGGGCTTGCCCGCCGCCTTCAGCGCCTTGACCAACGCCTGCTGGTCCGCCGACAGTTCGGGCCGCGGGCTGTCCGCGGCGCCTTCCGCCGCGGCCTTCTCGCCGACGACCACGACGGTCAGATCGGCGTCCTTGGCCTGCGCCACCGCGTCGTCGGCGCTGGTGGCCCGCACCACCTCGGTGCCCGCGGGCGCCGCCTCCTTGATCCCCGCCAGCACGGTCGTGCCCGGCAGCGTCACACCTTCGGGGACGCCCTGCCAGCCGATGGTCCAGCCACCCGCCTGGTCGTTGATGTCATCGGCGTAGGAACCCGCCACGACGATCTTCTTGGCCGCCGGGGAGATCGGCAGCACCCCGCCGTCGTTGCGCAGCAGCACCTGCGACTCGGCGGCCGCCTTGCGCGCGAGGGCCTTGTCCGCCCCCAGCACCGCGGCGTCGGCCTTGGCCGCGTCCACGTAGGGGTGCTCGAACAGGCCGAGCTCGAACTTCATCCGCAGGATCCGGCCGGCCGACTCGTCGATGCGCTTGACCGAGACCAGCCCGCGGTCGACAGCGGTCTTCAGGCCGGTGCTCCACTCCTTGGCGAAGTACGGCTCCATGGCCATGTCCAGGCCCGCGTTGACCGCGAGGGCGATCGCCTCGGGGTAGTCGGCGGCGAGCTTGTACTTCGTCTGCAGCGCCCGGACGTCCTCCCAGTCGCTGACCGTGACGCCCTTGAAGCCCCACTGGTCGCGCAGCACCTTGGTGAGCAGGTACTTCGAGGAGGTCGCGGGGACGCCGTTGATGGCACCGGAGTTGACCATCACGGTCTTCGCACCGGCCTGCACGGCCTGCTTGTACGAGGGCAGCAGGGTGTCCTGCAGATAGCGCATGGAGACGTCCGCGGGCACCCGGTCGTGGCCGTTGGCCGGCTCGGAGTAACCGCCGAAGTGCTTCACGGTGGCGACGACGTGCTTGGCGCCGTTCGCCGTGTCGATGCCGGTGACGCTCGCGGCGGCCAGCGTCCCGGCCAGCAGCGGGTCCTCGCCGAACGTCTCGTAGTAGCGGCCCCAGCGCTGGTCGCGGGCGAGGTCCGCGACGGGCGCGAAGTTCCAGTCGATGCCGGTCGCGGCGACCGAGCGCGCCGTGGAGGCTCCCGCCGCCCGGACGGTGGCCGGGTCCCAGGTGGCGCCCAGGCCGATCTGGTGCGGGAAGACGGTGGCGCCGAGCACGTTGTTGTGACCGTGCACGGCGTCGACCCCGTAGAGCACCGGGATGTGCAGCCGCGAGTTGTCGACGGCGTACTTCTGCACCGTGTTGACCATCTTCGCCCACTCGGCGGGCGTGTTCACGGCGGGGCCCATGCCGCCGCCGGAGAGGATCGAGCCGGCCGCGTAGTCGCCCAGCACCGACTTCATGCAGGTCTCGTTGAGGGCACCGCCGCTCCATTCGCAGTCGCCCTGGACCCGCGCGACCGCGATCTGGTCCATCTGCCCGATCTTCTCCTCCAGCGTCATCCGCTTCAGGAGGTCCTTGACGCGCAGATCGATCGGCGCCCTGGCGTCGGTGTACTGGGCCGAGCTGCCGGCGGTGGCCGGTACCGCGCCGACCGCGGCGACACAGGCCGCGGCGGTGGCCAGGGTGACAAGTGCTCTGAAGCGGGTCCTGGGTGACTTCATTGGCATCGCGCGTGGCATCGCAGCATCCCGTTTCTGTCGGGCCCCGGTGGCGGAGCCGCGTTACGTAAACGTTTCCGGTGCGCCGGAAGTCTGTCTTCGCCATGACACATCGTCAAGACTGTGTGCAGCACACACCCTCGCCACTCCAGGAACAGGTGCAATCGCCGTGAACATCCGCGAACTGGCTCTCCGCAGCGGTGTTTCGACCGCTACGGTCTCCCGCGCGCTCAACGACCGGGCCGAGGTGAGCGAGGCGACCCGCGACCGTATCCGGCGGCTGGCCAGCGAACTCGGGTACGCCCCGAACGAACCCGCCCGCACGCTGGTGCGGCGCCGGTCCGACACCATCGGCCTGGTCTGGGACACCGGCTACGAGACCCTCGGTTTTCAGCATCCCTTCCTGCAGGGCCTGTTGAGCGCGGTGCGCAACGCGCTGTCCGAGGCCGACTACCACCTGATGCTGCTGACCACGTCGGGTCCCGGCGACGCCGACACCACCTATCTGCAGGCGGTGCGGCGGCACAACCTCGAAGGCGTCGTCGTGCTGGGCACCCCCGCCGACAACCGCGCCCTGCGGGCCCTCGCCGCCTCCGACGTCCCGTGTTCCGGGATCGACGTCGCGCTCAGCGGCCCCCGTACCGTCCGGGTCACCTCCGACAACGCGGCCGGCGCGGCGGCCGCCGTGGAGCACCTGTACACCCAGGGGCACCGCCGGATAGCCACCGTCACCGGCCCGTTGTACCTGCCGCCGGCCGCCGAACGGCTGGCCGGATTCCGGGAGGCGTGCGCCCGGCTCGGACTGGACGTGCCCCCGGAGTACGTGGTCACGGGGGACTTCTTCCTCAACAGCGGCCAGGACGCGGTGCGCACCCTGCTCGCCACGGAGCAGCCGCCCACCGCGGTCTTCGCGGCCGGCGACCAGATGGCGATCGGCGCGCTGCACGCGGCCGCGGACGCGGGGCTGTCGGTACCCGGCGATCTCGCGATCGTCGGCTTCGACGACATCGACGCGGCGTCGCTGGTCCGCCCGGCCCTGACGACCGTCGCCCAGGACCAGCGCGCGCTGGGGTCGGCGGCCGTCAAGGCGCTGCGCGGACTGCTCGACGCCGATCCGGCGGAGCCGGCCGAGCCGTGGATCGTGCCGACCCGGCTCGTCGTCCGCGCGTCGAGCCGGCCCGGGGCATAGTGCCCCGGGCCGGCTCGTGGGTCGGACTTCTCCGGCCTCAGTCCTCTTCGGCGAGGATGAGGTAGAGCTTCTTACGGGCTTCGTTGACCACGGCCAGCGCCTTCTCGCGCTGGGCGGGCGTACCGGTCGACCAGACCTGCTTGAAGGCCTCGACGAGCCCCCCGCCGGCCTTCCGGATCTCGTTCATGGCATCCCAGTCGACGCCCCGGCCGGCCTCTTCCCACGGGGCCTCGGGCCCCGCTTCGGATTCGGTCCGGCCGGCGTCGGTGAGCGTGAACAGCTTCTTGCCACCCTCGCTCGCGCTGGTGATCAGGCCCTCGTCCTCCAGCAGCTGCAGCGTCGGGTACACCGAGCCGGGGCTCGGCTTCCACGCGCCGCCACTGCGTTCGGCGATCTCCTGAATCATTTCGTAGCCGTGCATCGGCCGGTCCTTGAGCAGCGCAAGGATCGACGCGCGTACATCGCCGCGCCTCGCCCGGCCCCGGGGGCCGCCCCGACCGCGCCCGCCGGGGCCGCCGAAGGGGCCACCCCCGAAGGGCGGTCCGAACGGTCCGAAGGCCGCACGGCGCTGCTCTCCTCGTTCTCCCCGGCCATGGTGGCCGGGTCCGCGGTGTTCGTGTTCATGTCCTTGGGAACGCATGGTTACGCTCCTTCCATCGTTGATCGGTCGCGATGCTTCAACGATATATCGGAAGCGTTCGTTCGGCAACCCTCTTCCGGGCCACCTCCCCTCGATTGGCTCTGGCCTGCGGCGTTACCGCTGCCTACGGTCGTCCCATGCGGATTCGAATCGTCGACGCCTTCACCGACCGGCCCTTCGCCGGTAATCCGGCCGGAGTCCTGCTCCTGGACGGCGCCGCGTTCCCCGACGACGGCTGGATGCAGCGGGTCGCCTCCGAGGTCAACCTCTCCGAGACCGCCTTCGCACACCGCCTCGACGGCACGGCGGACGCCACGGACGCCGACTGGGCACTGCGCTGGTTCACGCCCGCGGCCGAGGTCGCCATGTGCGGGCACGCCACGCTCGCCACCGCGCATGTGCTGTTCTCCACGGGCGCCGCCACCTCACTGGTGCGCTTCGCCACCCACAGCGGAGTCCTGAGCGTCCGGCCCGCCGACGGCGGTGCGCTCACCATGGACTTCCCCACCGCGCCGCTCACCGCGGCCACACCACCGCCCGCCGTGGCGCTAGCGCTCGGCGCGGAGCCGCTGGCCGGGTACGACACCGGCCCGGACGTCGGCGACCTGCTGGTCGAGCTGGCGGACGAGGCGGCCGTGCGCGCCCTCACCCCGGACTTCGCCGCGCTGGCGGCCCTCGGCCCGCGCGGAGTCATCGCCACCGCCGCGGCCGAAGACCCCTCCCGCGGCTACGACTTCGTCTCGCGCGGATTCTTCCCCGCCGTCGGCATCGACGAGGACCCGGTCACCGGCAGCGCCCACACCGCCCTGGCGCCGTTCTGGTCCGCCCGGCTCGGCCGTACCGAACTCACCGGCCTGCAGGTCTCCGCACGCAGCGGTTTCGTCCGCACCGAACTGCGCGGCGACCGGGTACTGCTCACCGGTACCGCCGTGACCGTCATCGACGGCGAGCTGCACGCGGCGCCGTAGCCGTCCCGGCCGCGTCGGGGACGGCGGCGCCACGGCGCGTGCGCGCTCAACCCGTCGGCAGCCAGCCGACCTTGCCCGCCAGCAGCGCGTAGCCGACGAAGGCGACCGTGTCGATCAGGGCGTGCGCGGCGACGAGCGGGCCGACGCGTCCCCATCGGCGGTAGAGCAGGACGAACACCACGCCCATCACCATGTTCCCGATCATGCCGCCGACGCCCTGGTACAGGTGGTAGGAACCGCGCAGCACCGCGCTCGCCGCCAGGGCGGCGGCCGGGGACCAGCCCAACTGCCCGAGCCTGCGCAGCAGATAGCCGACGACGATGACTTCCTCCAGCACCGCGTTCTGCACGGCGGACGCGATCAGGACCGGGATCTTCCACCACACGTCCGGCAGCGACTCCGGCACCACCGTGAGGTTGAACCCGGCCGCGCGGACGCCGAGGTAGAACAGCAGCCCGGTGCCGCCGATCGCGGCCGCGACCAGGGTGCCGCGCCCCAGGTCGCGGCGGGGTTCCTTCAGGTCGAAGCCGATGGAACCTATCCCGACCCGTTCCCGGGCCAGCAGATGCGCGACCAGGGCGACCGGGACCAGGGCGGTGGCGATCCCGAACAGCTGCCAGGCGAGGTCGAGCCAGGGCCGGCCCGGCGCCTGGGAGCCCACCAGGGTGGCCGCCTGGTCCTTGAGCGATCCGGGCTTGGTCAGCGACCCGACGAAGCTGATGAGCGCGCCCACACCGCTGGCGCCGAGCGACAGGGCCAGTACGAGCAGGGTCTCGCTCCGCAGGGTCCGCCGCGCGAGTCCGGCCTCCGCCCCGTATGACTCTGTGTGCACCCGAGCCTCCATTTACGTCATCCCGCCTCGGTACCGTTCCCGCTTGGCTAGGGTCTCGAAAAAAGATACGAAGATCGCGCGCGACAGGCCGGAGCACCCCTCAGGAGAGACCCAACAGCCATGGGACGTCACCGCATTCCAGTTGAGCCCCGGGAGGCCGGCGGAGCGCCGCGCCCACGGGTACGCCGCCGCACCATAGCGGTCACCACCAGCTTCGTTCTGGCGATGGGGGCCGGTACCTTCGTCGTGCTCCGCGGCGGCCTGCTGCCGCTGAGCGGGCACTGCGCGGAGGGCGTGGTCAAGATCGCTGTCGCCGCCTCGCCCGACATCGCGCCCGCTCTCACCACCATCGCAAAACAGGCCAGGGCCACCGGCGTGAAGACCGACGGGCGCTGCCTCGACGTCACCGTGACCTCGCGTGCCTCGGCCGATGTGGCGGACGCCCTCGGCAAGGCCCCGACGCACCCCGGCTTCCAGGTCTGGATCCCGGACTCCAGCGTCTGGCTCGACCAGGTGACCATCGGCGGCCGCGGCACCCCGTTGTCCTCGATGACCAGCATCGCCCGCTCCCCCGTCGTCGTCGGCACGCTGCAGGCGCAGGCCAAGGGCCTGGGCTGGCCCGCCAAGGCGTACACCTGGGCCGATTTGACCACGGCCGCCGGTGAGAAGAGCAACTTCCGCCTCGGCACCGCGGATCCCGCGCGCAGCGCGACCGGTCTGCTCGGGTTCACGATGATCACGTCGTCGATCGGCCGCAGGGGCGGTGACGTGGACACCGAGTCGGCCGCCGCGGCGAAGATGCTGGCGCAGTACACCGCCCCGGGCGACGCGCAGATCGTGGCCACCCTGCCCAACGACAGCAGCACGTCGGAACTGCAGAACCCGCAGCGCAACCAGGCGCTGGTGATCTCGGAACAGGCGGCGTTCGTCCGCAACACCGCGGGCGACGGCCGTCCCGGCCTGAAGCTGTTCTATCCCAAGGACGGCTCCGTCGATCTGGACTACCCGTACGCGGCGCTGGACGACGACACGCTCTCCACCGACCAGTCCCGGGCCGTGTCGCGCTTCATGTCACTCCTCGGCAGCGACGAGAGCGTGCGCCTGCTGTCCGCCCGCGGTTTCCGGCCGGCGACCGGCGCCCCCGACCCGGCGCTGGTGGTCGGCGCCGGCGGCCAGGAGCCGCAGCCGGTCGGCGCGGAGCCGGTACCCGCACCGTCGGGACAGGCCCTGCAGCAGCTGCGCGTCATGTGGCAGATCACCGTGCAGAGCGCCCGGATCACCACGGTCGTCGACGTCTCCGGCTCGATGGCGGCGCCGGTGCCCGGCACCGAGGGCAAGACCCGGCTGGACGTCACCAAGGCGTCGCTGCTGCAGGCGCTGACGCAGTTCACGCCCGAGGACGAGGTGGGCCTGTGGCGGTTCTCCACCCGGCTCGACGGCTCCCGCGACTACCAGAAGATCGTCGAGACGGCCCGGCTGGGCGTACGCACCGCCCAGGGCACCACCCAGCGGGACCGGCTGACCGGCGCGTTCGGCGCCCTGCAGCCCGTCGAAGGCGGCGCGACCGGCCTCTACGACACGACGCTGGCGGTGTACCAGGACGCCAGGAAGTCGTTCGCCGCGGGCAAGTTCAACACGGTCGTCGTCCTCACCGACGGTGCGAACGAGGACCCGGGGAGCATCTCCCTCGACGCCCTGACCGCCAAACTGAAGGAGCTGGGCGACCCCGCCCACCCCGTTCCGCTCATCGTCATCGCGGTCGGCCCCGACGCCGACAAGTCCGCGTGCGACCGCATGGCCAGGGCCACCGGCGGCGCGGCGTACCGGGTGACGGACCCCGCGCAGATCCAGGCGGTGCTGTTCAAGGCGGTGGTGGCGGCCGCGGCGAGCGCGGCCGCAGCCACCGGCTGACGCCCTCCGGAGGCCGCCACCACGGGCCGGCGATGCCCTCCGGAGCCGGTGGGCCGGCCGGGACCCCGGTCAGCTCACCGGCCAGGTGTGCACCGGCTCGCCGGAGTGCATGAGCTCGCAGTAGCGCAGCGTCATCGACACCAGCGCGGCCCGCCGGTCGAGGCCGCGCTCCAGCGCCCGGTGGAACACCGCCGACTGCCATTCGGCGCCGTTGGTGCGCAGCCGGCAGCGGGCCTCGATGATGCCCAGGTAGCGGTCGCGGTCGACGGGCTCGATACCCCAGGCGTCGAGCCCGGCCGACGCCAGCGGCAGCAGCTCCTCCAGCACCAGCTCCGTGGCCGGCAGCTCCACGAGCCCGCCGCCCCGCCCCGGCCGCGGCCAGTGCATGACGGCGCCGATGCCGTGCCGGCAGGCGGCGTCGAAGTTCGCCGCCGCGGCGCCGAACGGCAGCCGGTGCCAGACCTGGCGGGGCGCCTCGGCCAGCGCCCGCACCAGCCCGTAGTAGAAGGCCGTGTTGGCGATGACATCGGCGACGGTGGGTCCCGCGGGCAGCACCCGGTTCTCCACCCGCAGATGCGGGACGCCGTCCACCACGGCGTACACCGGGCGGTTCCAGCGGTAGACGGTGCCGTTCTGCAGGGTGAGTTCCTTGAGGTGCGGCACGGTCCCCGCGTCGAGGGTCGCCAGCGGGTCCTCGTCGTCGCAGATCGGCAGCAGCGGCGGGAAGTAGCGCAGGTTCTCCTCGAACAGGTCGTACGCCGAGTCGATCCAGCGCTCCCCGAACCAGGTGAGCGGGCGTACGCCCTGGGCCCGCAGTTCCTGCGGCCGGGTGTCGGTCGCCTGCTGGAACAGCGGCGGCCGGGTCTCCCGCCACAGCTCCCTGCCGAACAGGAACGGCGAGTTCGCTCCCACCGCGACCTGCGGCCCGCTCAGCACCTGCGCCGCGTTCCAGACCGCCGCGAACCGGGCGGGCGTCACCTGCAGATGCATCTGCATGGAGGTGCAGGCCGCTTCCGGGGCGATCGATCCCGAGGTGTAGAGCAGATGCTCCACCCCCGCGATGTCCAGGGTGATGTCCTCGCCGCGGGCGGCCAGTATCCGGTCGTTGAGCAGCGTGTACCGGTCCGCCCTGGACAGGTTCGCACCCACCAGATCCTGTGCGCTCAAGGTCGGCAGAATACCCACCATGACGATGTGCGCGCCGACTTCGCGGGCCTTGCGGTCCGCGTATCCCAGCCCGATGCGCAGCTCTTCCGCGAGCCGGTCGAGCACCCGTCCGGAAAGATGATGAGGGGCGATGTTCACTTCAATATTGAACTGCGCCAGTTCCGTCTGGAAATCGGTGCTGGCGATCCGCTCCAGCACCTCTTCATTCATCATCAGCGGCAGACCTGCCGAATCAGCGAGATTCAACTCCAGCTCGAGTCCCATGAGATTCCTGGGCCGGTCGAACCTCTTCTCGTCCAGCAGTCGCTCCAGTCCCATGAGACACTGGCGAAGCTTCATCCGGTACCGCTGCCGGTCGGACAGGTCGAACCCGGTGGCTACGACCTTCTCCCCCATCGGAGCGTCCCTCCTCGAGTGGGCCGTGTGACGATGATGCCCAACCCATAAGATCGATAACGGTCCGGCGGCGCCGAGCGCAAGCTAAGCTGCCGGATTAGACACTCCGGCACATTCCCCCGGCATGGTCGCGCTAACCTGGCATGAGGGGTACCCCTCGTGACAAAGACCGACGAGATCCAGCCGTCCGCAGCGGCAGGGAATGTGCAGTTCGCGGGAGCGTACTCCGGCGCAAATGCGGAGGAAATATCTGGCGAGGAAGGCCTATTACCTTCTTGCCGGCAATGCCCGCGACAGCTAGCCGAAACACTGCGTGAACACAGGTCGTATAAACTTCGCGCACAAGGCAGAGACTCCGCGATCCGTCGGACGTAGCCTGCGCAGGAACCCCCTCACCGCCGCACCGCTGACAGTGCCGTCCGCACCCGCCCAGCACCACCGTGTCTCCGACTGAGAGGCAACCCACCATGCCGCTGCATGTCCCCGCTGTACCCGCACCCGCCCTTCGGAGTGTCCTCGCCGCCCTGAGTTCGCCCACCGCCGTTCTGGAGGCGCGTACGCCGGCGCTCCGCTCGGCCGAGGGCCCGCTCATCCCCGAGCACCCGCTGCCGGTGCATGTCTTCGAGCCGGCCGCCTCGGGCCACGGGCTGCCGCACGCCCGGCTCACCGGCTGGCGCTTCAACATCCGCGCAGGCGACCGTGTCGCGGCAGCGGGCGAGACCGTCCGCACCCCGGACGGATGGGCGTTCTCGCACTTCTCGGAGGGCCCGTACCTGGCCTCCACCGAACGCGCCCTGCGGCAGGCGGAAGCCCTCTCGACCGCCTACCAGCCGCATCTGCTGTCCGTGCCCGGGCTGTACATGCTGGCGCTCTGGCTGCACAGCGACATCTCGGCCGAAGCCGGCTCCGCCCAGCCCGCCCCGGCCGATCTGCTGGTGCCGCTCGCACCGGCGCCGCCGGGGATCGCCGCCCACCGGCTGCACCGGCTGTCCGATCTGGTGCCCGTCCTCACGCTGCGACTGGCACCCGCATCTCTTCTGGGGTCTGCTGTCTGACGCGCTGCCGGACGGCGGGCGGACGCCCCCGTGACCCTTGGGTCACGGGGGCGTTGTCATGTGCGTACCGTGACGACGTAGCCCGGATCGGTCATCTGTACCACCCGGAAAGGCACACGCTGTGAGGGCAACCGCCCGGTCGGGTGACGCGCCCTCACCTAGCAGGAACAGCTCGCGCGAAATCCCTGCGGATTCCGCTCCGTGGGGCAACACTGGGACCGACCGAACGAACGGGGGCGGTTATGAACCAGGTATCAGGCCAATCCGACCGCACGACTCCTCTACAGCAGCGAAAGACACCTTCCATGTGCCAGCACCAGCCGCAGTGCCCCACCGCCGAGTGCTCCGACCGGGAGGCCGCCCTCATCGTGGCCCACCACCCGGAGCAGGGCTGGAGTCTGCTGTGCA
Organism: Streptomyces sp. So13.3; assembly: GCF_005860785.2. Lineage (NCBI taxonomy): Bacteria > Bacillati > Actinomycetota > Actinomycetes > Kitasatosporales > Streptomycetaceae > Streptomyces > Streptomyces sp. So13.3. Next base: position 1,746,821 of record NZ_CP048835.1, read on the forward strand.
ACGGCGTCCTCCTCTTCGAGGACACCGGCGAGCTGCTGCCCGACGGGCAGATCATCGCCCCGCACCGGCCGCTGGGCAGCGAACAGATCGCCACGGCCGCCTGAAACCGCCGGACCCCGCCGACAGCAGCGGGGCCCGGACAGTATCCGCGGACGTCAGTAGCAGTAGGACGACCCCGACGCGGGTACTACGCGTCGTACTCGTCGAGCGGCGGGCACGAGCACACCAGGTTCCGGTCACCGAAGGCGCCGTCGATGCGCCGGACCGGCGGCCAGTACTTGTCCGCGGCCGACACGCCGGCCGGGAACACCGCCTCGTCGCGGGAGTACGGCCGGTTCCATTCCCCGCCCAGCGACGCCGCGGTGTGCGGGGCGTTGCGCAGCGGGTTGTCCTCCACCGGCCACTGACCGGAGCCGACCTTGTCGACCTCCCGGCGGATGGCGATCATCGCCTCGCAGAACCGGTCCAGCTCCGCCAGGTCCTCGCTCTCGGTCGGCTCGATCATCAGCGTGCCGGCCACCGGGAACGACATCGTGGGCGCGTGGAAGCCGTAGTCGATCAGGCGCTTGGCGATGTCGTCCACCGAGACGCCCGCCTCCTTGGTCAGCGGCCGCAGATCGATGATGCACTCGTGCGCGACCAGACCGTTCGGGCCCGTGTAGAGCACCGGGTAGTGCGGCTCCAGCCGCTTGGCCACGTAGTTCGCACCGAGCACCGCGACCTGGGTGGCGCGCCGCAGCCCCTCGCCGCCCATGAGGCGTACGTACGCCCAGGAGATCGGCAGGATGCCGGCCGAGCCCCACGGCGCCGCCGAGATCGGGCCGACGCCGGTGGCGGGCCCCGCGGTCGGCTGCAGCGGGTGGTTGGGCAGGTACGGAGCGAGGTGCGCGCGGACCGCGACCGGGCCGACACCGGGACCGCCGCCGCCGTGCGGGATGCAGAAGGTCTTGTGCAGGTTCAGGTGCGAGACGTCCGCGCCGAACTTGCCGGGCTTGGCCAGGCCGACCAGCGCGTTGAGGTTGGCGCCGTCCACGTACACCTGGCCGCCGGCCTCGTGCACCGTCGCGCAGATGTCGGTGATGTTCTCCTCGAACACACCGTGCGTGGACGGGTAGGTGACCATGAGGACGGCCAGCTCGGAACGGTGCTGCTCGATCTTGGCGTGCAGGTCCTCGACGTCCACGTCGCCGTCGTCGCGGGTCTTGACCACGACGACCTTCATGCCGGCCATCACGGCGCTCGCCGCGTTGGTGCCGTGCGCGGAGGACGGGATGAGACACACGGTGCGCTGTGTGTCGCCGTTGGCGCGGTGGTAGGCGCGCACCGCGAGCAGCCCGGCCAGCTCGCCCTGTGATCCGGCGTTGGGCTGGATGCTGACCTTGTCGTAGCCGGTGACCTCGGCGAGCTGGTCCTCCAGCTGGTGGATCAGCGTGAGGTAGCCCTCGGCCTGCTCCACCGGCGCGAAGGGGTGCAGCCCGGCGAACTCGGGCCAGGTGACCGGTTCCATCTCGGTGGTGGCGTTGAGCTTCATCGTGCACGAGCCCAGCGGGATCATGCCGCGGTCGAGCGCGTAGTCACGGTCCGAGAGCCGGCGCAGGTAGCGCAGCATCGCGGTCTCGGAACGGTGCTGGTGGAAGACCGGGTGCGCCAGGTACGTGTCATCGCGCAGCAGCCCGGCGGGCAGCGCGTCCGGAACGGCGGCGTCGAGCGCCTCGACGTCACCGGTCACCCCGAAGGCACCCCACACCGCGGTCAGCTGCTCACGGCCGGTGGTCTCGTCGCAGGAGATGCCGAGCAGGTCGGCGTCCCGCTCCCACAGGTTCACGCCCGCGGCGCGGGCGGCGGCGGCGACCTCGGCGGCGCGGCCGGGCACCCGGACGGTCACGGTGTCGAAGTACCCGTCGTGCACGACCTCGACGCCGCCGGCTCGCAGGCCCTCGGCCAGGATGGCGGCGTAGCGGTGGGTGCGCAGGGCGATCTGGGCCAGCCCGTCCGGGCCGTGGTAGACCGCGTACATGCCCGCCATGACGGCGAGCAGCACCTGGGCGGTGCAGATGTTGCTGGTGGCCTTCTCGCGGCGGATGTGCTGCTCACGGGTCTGCAGGGCCAGCCGGTACGCCTTGTTGCCGTCCGCGTCGACGGAGACACCGACGAGGCGGCCGGGCAGGCTGCGGGCGAACTTCTCACGGACGGCCATGTAGCCGGCGTGCGGGCCGCCGAAGGCCATCGGGACGCCGAAGCGCTGGGTGGTGCCCACCGCGATGTCCGCGCCGAGCTCACCGGGCGGGGTGAGCAGCGTCAGGGCGAGCAGGTCGGCGGAGACCGTGACGATCGCGCCCAGCTCGTGCGCCCGCTCGATGACCGGCTTGAGGTCGCGTACCGCGCCGGAGGCGCCGGGGTACTGCAGGAGCACACCGAAGACGCCGCGCTCGGCCACCTCGTCCGGGATGCCGTCGGTCAGGTCGGCGACCACGACCTCGACGCCGGTCGGCTCGGCGCGGGTCTGGATCACCGCGATCGTCTGCGGGAAGCAGTCCGCGTCGACCAGGAACACGCCCTGCTTCACCTTGCCGACCCGGCGGGCCAGCGACATGGCCTCGGCGGCGGCGGTGCCCTCGTCCAGGAGCGAGGCCCCGGAGGTCGGCAGCCCGGTGAGGTCGGCGACGACCGTCTGGAAGTTCAGCAGCGCCTCGAGCCGGCCCTGCGAGATCTCCGGCTGGTACGGCGTGTACGCCGTGTACCAGGCGGGGTTCTCCATCACATTGCGCAGGATGACGGGCGGGGTGAACGTCCCGTAGTAGCCCAGGCCGATCATCGGCGCCAGCACCTGGTTGCGGTCCGCGAGGTCACGCAGCTCGGCGAGTATCGCGGCCTCGGTGCGGCCGGCGGGCAGCCGCAGCGCCTCGACGCTCTTGATGGTGTCCGGCACGGCGGCGGCCGTGAGCTCGTCCAAGGAGCCGTAACCGACGTGAGCCAGCATCTTGGCCTGGGCACCGCCGTCGGGGCCGATGTGGCGCTGTTCGAACGGGATGCCGCTCTCGAGCTCGGAGAGTGGGATGCGGTGGGCAGTCATCTACGGAGGCCTCCTGGTCTGACACGACCTGCGAGGGGTGCCGCGGCGCGGGCACCCGAACGGCCTCCCCCTCTGTCATCACAACCTGAGAGCTTCACCGTGCTGCCTAAAGCACGACTTTCACCGTCGGTGAGGCCGGGTCCCGCGCATGAGTCATGCCCGGTGCCCGCCCTGCTTTCCAGAGTGACCTCATCCATGCGGTACCGGTTGCCTGAGAGATTCCGGGGAGGATTTGCTCCTTCGGCGCCCCCGACACGATCTCGGAGGACTCTCCCGCATGGGGTCTGCAGCCGCCATTCAGCCTACCAGCGGGGATGGGGGCGGATTCCTCGTGGATCCCTCGAGTCGACACCGTCCCCAATGTGGCCTTTGGTTGGTCTAGCAGAGCAGCACCGATCTGTTGGAGGGACCGTGCAGACCGATATTGATCCCCGCAGCCTGATCGGCCGCCGGGCCCTGGACAGCGACGGGGCGAAGATCGGCACGGTCGACGAGGTGTATCTCGACGACGCGACCGGACAGCCGGAGTGGGCCGCGGTACGCACCGGGCTGTTCAGCCGTGACGCGTTCGTACCGCTGGAGCCGAGCGAGGTGGTGGACGGGCAGCTGCGGGTCCCCTTCCCTAAGGCCCTCATCAAGGACGCCCCCGACTTCGGCGTCGGCCGCCATCTCTCCCCCGAGCAGGAGATCCAGCTCTACCACCACTACGGCATGGACGTCCCGTCCGCGGGGACCGAGGCCCCCAGCGCCGGAGACCACGACTTCGGCCGGCTGGCCGGCGAGGACTGAGCGACCGGAGACCATGTGCCCAGGTCAGGGCACCAGCGGCAGCGGTTCGGCCGCTTCCAGTTCCGGATCCTCCACGGCGAACGTCCGCACCCGGCCCGGTACGCAGTCCGTCGGCTCCTCGAAGCGCACGGTCACCCGTCCCACGCCGCTGCCCTGCACCCACCCGGCACCGAATTCCGTGTGCCGCACGTCCTGCCCCGGCATCCACCGCACGGCCCGCGCGGGCTCCGCCGGCGGCGCCGGCCGGCCCTCCGGATCCGCCGCCTCCCGCTCGGCCTGCTCCGCAGCGCGCACCGCGGCGGCCTCCGCCACGAGCTCGGCCTCCAGCTCGGCGGCCTGGGCGAACAGGTCCTCCTGTGTGAAGTCGGCGAGCCCGGTGACGCCCACACCCAGCAGCCGGACCCCGTTGGCCGTGTCGACGGGGTCCAGCAGCCGCCGCGCGGTCTCCCGCACCACTCCGGGGTCGTCCGTGGGCGCCCGCAGGGTCTCGGACCGGGTCAGGGTGCTGAAGTCGTAGCTCCGTACCTTGATCACCACCGTCCGGCCCGATCGCCCGGCCTCCCGCAGCCGCCGCACACAGCGGTCCGCGAGCCGGTCGAGCTCCGAGCGCACCCGGAACCGGTCGGTGAGGTCCACGTCGAAGGTGTCCTCCACCGAGACGGACTTCGCGTCCCGGTCCGCGACCACGGGCCGGCTGTCCAGGCCCAGGGCCATCGCGTAGAGCGAGGCGCCGTGCGCCTTGCCGAGCAACTGCACCAGCTCGGACTCCCCGGCCAGCGCCACCTCGCCGACCGTGCCGATCCCGGCGCGGCGCAGATGCTCACCGGTCGCGGGCCCGACGCCCGGCAGGACCCGGACCGGCATCGGGTCCAGCAGCGCCCGCTCGGTGCCGGGCTCGACCACCACCAGGCCGTTCGGCTTGCCCTGCTCGGAGGCGATCTTGGCCAGCAGTTTGGAGCCCGCGAGCCCCACCGAGGCCGTCAGCCCCGTGGCGGCCCTGATCCGCGCCCGTACCCGCTCCGCCACCTCACGAGGGGCCTCGGTCGTCCCGCCCGCCTCCAGGTCCACGAAGGCCTCGTCCAGGCTGAGTGGCTCCACCAGCGGCGACAGCTCCCCGAGGATCCCCATCACGGTCTCGCTGACCCGCCGGTACAGGTCGAAGCGGGGAATGAGGTAGGCGGCATTGGGGGCCAGCCGCCGTGCGTGCGCCATGGCCATCGCCGAATGGACGCCGTGGACACGTGCCTCGTAGGACGCGGTCGCGACGACGCCGCGCGGTCCGAGACCGCCGACCACGACCGGCTTGCCCCGCAGGCTCGGCTTGGAGGCCTGTTCCACCGCGGCGTAGAACGCGTCCATGTCCAGGTGCAGGATCGTCGGAGCGGTTCTCACGTCACCGATGCTCCCGCACGGCACTGACATTCACCGTACGGCCGTACGGCGAACGGTTCACCCCACGCGGTTGCGGCGCCGTGCCAGCTCGTCGGAGGGGTTGTGGCCGGCCAGCGTCTCACCGGTGTCCACCCGCTCGCCGTGCAGCTGCGAGAGGGAGCTCTCGACGTCCCGCCACACCACTCCGACGGCGATCCCGAAGACGCCCTGGCCGCCCTGGAGCAGGTCGACGACCTCATCGGGCGAGGTGCACTCGTACACGGTGGCGCCGTCGCTCATCAGGGTCATCCGGGTGAGCTCGGCGGGTGCGGTGGTGCGCAGGTGGCGTACGGCGGTGCGGATGTTCTGGAGGGAGACCCCGGTGTCCAGCAGCCGCTTGACGATCTTGAGGACGACCACGTCCCGGAACCCGTAGAGGCGCTGCGCGCCTGTTCCGTAGGCCGCCCGGACGCTCGGCTCGACCAGGCCCGTACGCGCCCAGTAGTCCAGCTGGCGGTAGGTGATGCCGGTCGCCGCGCACGCCGTCGGCCCCCGGTAGCCCACCGTCTCGGTCTCGGGCTCCGCCGCGCCGGCCACCGCACCGCCGGCCGGTGCGGGCTGCCGGGCCAAGGCCCCACGGGTGGGATACGGGCCGCCCGTGGCCATACCGTCGCCGGTGCTTCTCACGCCGCCCTCCGTCCCTTCGCGTCCCGGTCGGCACGTGCACGTGCCAACGGGACTTTCCATCTCGACGGTAGGCAGTCACTCGGGGTGCGTCAACGATCGCCACACTCGGCACGCCGAGTGATATCAACCCCAAGAGTGGTTTCGCGTGCCCCCGAACGGGGAACGGCTAGCCGGATGGGCCAAAAAAGCCCGCTACTGGTTGCTCGTGCCGAAGTCCTCCGGCGAGATCTGGTCCAGGAATTCGCGGAACTTCTCGACCTCGTCCTCCTGCTCGTCCGGGATGGCGATCCCCGCGTCGTCCAGCACTCCGTCGCTGCCGTAGATCGGCGTTCCGGTGCGCAGGGCCAGCGCTATGGCGTCGGACGGGCGGGCGCTGACCTCGACACCGCTGGCGAAGACCAGCTCGGCGTAGAAGACACCCTCGCGCAGATCGGTGATCCGCACTTCGGTGAGCGTCTGTCCGACCGCTTCGAGCACGTCCTTGAACAAATCATGGGTCAGCGGGCGAGCAGGCGTCATGCCCTGCTGCGCGAAGGCGATGGCCGTGGCTTCCCCAGGCCCGATCCAGATGGGTAGATACCGGTCGCCTCCCACTTCGCGCAGGAGCACGATCGGTTGATTGGAGGGCATTTCGACCCGGACACCCACGACGTCGAGCTCGTTCACACAGTAACCCTAGGACGTGCCCGGCCGGTTTGGGTAGTCGAGCATCCCGCACGGCGGACTTGACAGGTATCGCACAGCTTCTCAGAAGAGCCGCAGGCGAAGGGCGGACTGGACCATGGCGGCGTGCAGACGGACCGACAGCGCGGCCAGTTCCCGGGCGGTCGTCTCGGCGTGTGTCCGGGTCTGCGGGTTGCGGTGCCGCCGCAGCGGGGCGACCACCTGCTCCACCAGGCCGACCTCCCGGTCGGCCGCGGCCTTCACCGCGCGCAGATGGCGCGGTTCGAGCCCGAAGCGGCCCAGGTCGACGATCAGCTTCCCGATGTTCACCGCTTCGGCGTCGTAACCGCCGTCACGGCCGGCTTCCACCAGGCCGTAGGACTCCCACTGGTCGAGGTCGGCCGGCTCCGCGCCGGTGGCGGCCAGCAGTGCCTCCCGACCGATCCGCAGCTCGCCGGAGCCTTCGGTGGCCGCCGTGCCGTCCGCGAGCTCCCGTGCCTCGCCCGGCCCCGGCAGCGGAATCTGCTCACCCCGGTCGAGCGCGTCCAGATGCTCCCGGATCACGCGCAGCGGCAGATAGTGGTCCCGCTGCATCCGCAGCACATGGCCCAGCCGCTCCACATCGCGCATCGCGAACTTCCGATAGCCCGAAGGAGTGCGCTGGGGCTCCACCAGGCCCTCCGCCTCCAGGAAACGGATCTTGGAGATGGTGACCTCGGGGAACTCGTCCTGCAGGTGGGTCAGCACGGCCCCGATGCTGAGCAGCCGGCCGTCCGCGGTGGCGGTGCCGTTTCCGGCACCGCCTGACGGTGTTCTAAGCATGGGCCTTCCCTGAGGGTCCCCCCGGACGGAGTCCAGGGGATTCAGATGCCGCCCTGGCTCGCGTAGAAGACCAGTCGGTACTTACCGATCTGGACTTCGTCGCCATTGGCCAGGGACACGGAGTCGATCCGCTCCCGGTTGACATACGTGCCGTTGAGGCTGCCCACGTCCGAGACCGTGAAGCCACCGTCGGCAGCCCGGCGGAACTCCACGTGGCGGCGCGAGACGGTGACGTCGTCCAGGAAGATGTCGCTCTGCGGGTGACGGCCGGCCGTGGTCAGTTCGCCGTCCAGGAGGAAGCGGCTGCCCGAGTTCGGGCCGCGGCGCACCACCAGCAGGGCGGAACCGATCGGCAGCGCGTCCACGGCCGCCTGGGCCTCCGGGGACAGCGACGGCGTCACGATCTGACCGGTCGCCTCGGCCTCGTAGGCCTCCAGCCCCGAGATCGAGATCGTGGACGTGGTCTCCGACGGCCGTTCGGACGGAGCCCCGGCACGCAGCGGCGCACCACAGTTGGAGCAGAAGCGGCTCGCCTCCGCGTTGGTGTGCCCGCACCTCGTGCATACCGGCAAGGCCGTCATGGACTGAGCCTCCTGCCGCGGATCGCCCGCGGGGACGTTCGAAGCGTACGGAGCGGAGGGAAACCCTCCACCCGTACTTGAGGTTGATGGTTCTCCGAAACCTATGCGGCCGGACGCGGCAGGGTCAACAGACGCCACACCTTGTCCGCCCGAAATGTCGCCGTAGGCCCCGGCGGGCTCGTCGCGGAACAGCGGCCGCCCCTCGGCCGCGCCGTCCTCCTGCCCGTGGCGCGGGGCACGATGACGCGCGGTAGCGGGATCACCGGCCTGCTTGGCCTGCCGCGCGCTCTTGCCGAACAACTTCCCAAACAACTTCACGGGCGATTCCCCTTGACCGAAACAGACCCGCCCGTGGGGCAGGACGAACCCTCGCTACACACAGTTTCCAACACGGACCACCCCGACGAAGTTCCGACCCCCCGCGTCACTGTGATGACGACCGAGCGTAGTCAGGCTGCTTCGATGGCCGCAAGGCGTCCACGACGATCTTCTCAGAACGGACGACATCCGCCGTGGCCTGCTCCTTCTTCAAAGTCTGCACCACTCCACCAGGAATATTGAGCGCCGGCTCCAGGTCCTGCGGATTTCCGATGACTTTGAACCGGTAGGGCTGGACGACTTTGTGGCCGTCGATCTCGATGCCGTCGGAACCCTGGGTGAAGTATGTGTCGGCCACGACCCGTACATCGTTGATCTGGATCGCCTCGGCCCCGGCCGCTCGCAGCTCCTGCAGGGTGTCCAGCAGCTTGTCGGCCTCCAGGCCGCCCTTGGGGTCCGCGATCGTCAGATTGATGCCGGGGCCCTGCGCGGCGACCGTACCGGCGAGCACACCGAGCTGCTGCGCCTTCTGCTCGGTCTGCTTACGGGCCTCCTCGGCCTGGTTGGAGCTGGTCTCCAGTTCGGAGCGCTGGGTCTCCAGCCGGCGCTTCTCGTCCTGGAGCCGCTGCGTGCGGTTGTCGAGCTCGGTCAGGATGCGCACCAGGTCCTCCTGACGGGCGCCCCGCAGGGCCCCGCTGTCACTGGTGGAGCGCACCTGGATGGCCAGCCCGAGACCCAGCACGAACAGCAGCAGCGCGACGATGAGCTGCGCCCGGGACAGCCGCGGCGGCCACAGCCCCGCCAGCAGCCGCTGCCGGCCGGTCTCGCCGGGGGCCGGCTTGGCGGGCCCGGCGTCCAATGCCGGGGCGGCAGGCACCTCGGGCGGCAGGGTCTTCCCGGGCCGCGCGGGCGCGTCGTCCGGCTCGGGGGCACCGGAGTGCCCCGGGGTCTCGGCGCGCTCCGGTGCTCCGGCGCTCTCGGGGACGCCGTCGCTCTCGGGCGTCACGGCGCGCTCGGGGAGTTCTTCGTCGCTCATACGGCGGTCACGCCCGGAAGACGTGGCGGCGGATGGCAGCCGCGTTGGAGAAGATCCGGATGCCCAGGACCACGACCACACCCGTGGACAGCTGCGCGCCGACACCGAGCTTGTCCCCGAGGAACACGATCAGCGCGGCCACCACCACGTTGGAGAGGAAGGAGACGACGAACACCTTGTCGTCGAAGATCCCGTCGAGCATCGCCCGCAGACCGCCGAAGACGGCGTCGAGCGCGGCGACCACGGCGATCGGGAGATAGGGCTCGACCACTGTCGGCACGACGGGGCGGACCACGAGTCCGACCACGACTCCCACGACGAGGCCCAGTACGGCGATCACTTCGTACCCTTCCCTGTTCTGGCGGCGTCCGCCTTCGTGTTGCCGGGCACCGGCTTGGCGTAGCGCACGATCAGACTGGGGGCGGCCGGCAACCGCACCTCGTCCTCCGCGGAGATGCTCGCGCGAATCCCGTAGCTCTGCTGCAGTACGTGCAGATACTGCCCGTCCGCGCTCTCCTGGAAGGCCGTGCTGAGCCGCTGGCCGTCCCCGATCGCCAGCACCGTGTACGGAGGCGCCAGCGGCTTGTTGTCGACCAGTATGGCGTCACCGGCGGCACGAATCGCCGACAGCGCCGTCAGACGCTGGCCGTTGACGGAGATCGCCTCGGCTCCCGACGCCCACAGCCCGTTGACGATCCGCTGCATGTCACGGTCGCGCACCCGGCCGGTGTCGGAGAATCCGTTGCTCTCCCGCGGCCCGCCGCCGTTCCCCGTCGACGCCTCCTTGGCGTCGTCGACGACCAGCTTCACCCCCGGACCCTTGACGGGCGTGGCGCCCGCCTCCAGCGCCACCAGGGCGGTACTGCCGACGCCCTGGTCGCCCAGGGCCGCGCGCTGCTTCGCGTCGACCTCGTCGCGCAGCTGGTCCACGTTCTTCTGCAGAGCGTCCGCGGAGCTCGTGCCGGACTGGATGCGCTCGATCAGCTTCTGGCGTTCCAGCGCCACCGTGGGCGCCGCGACATTCGCCTGCGCGGCCCCGAGCGTGACGACCAGCGCCGCCAGCACCAGCCCCACGGCGAACCCCAGCTTGGCCCGCAGCGTGGTGGGCAGCCGTGAGCTGCCCACCACGCCACGACGCTCCGCCGCCTCCGCGTAGCCGTCGTCGAGGCTGTGATCCATCACGTTGGTCAGCAGCGACATCGAGGCGTCGGGGCGCCGTGGCGGGGCCTTCGGGCTGGGGCTGCTCCCATCCTGGTGCTGCTGCGGCATGCCGCACATCGTTGCACGTCGGGGCCGCTCCACTCGAACGGCCCCCTTACGGCGCGCCGTTCGGGCCCGGAATCAGCGACCCGCGCCCTCCACGATCGCCGACCACTCGTCGAGCAGCTCCTGGGCGGACGCGTCGTCCGGCCCTTCCGCCCACAAATGGGTGACCGCTTCCGCGGGGTCGGGCAGGACCATCACCCAGCGGCCGTCGGGCTCCACGACGCGGACGCCGTCGGTGGTGTCCACCGACCGGTCGCCCGCGGCCTCGACCACGCTCCGCATCACGAGCCCCTTGACCGCCCACGGTGTCGCCACATCGCGGCGCAGCACATGGGCGCGCGGGATCCGGGCGTCGATCTGGCTGAGCGTGAGCTGGGTACGGGCCACCAGGCCGATCAGCCGCACGAACGCCGCCGACCCGTCGAAGACGCTGCTGAACTCGGGGATGATGAAGCCGCCCCGGCCGTCGCCGCCGAAGATCGTGCTCTCCGCCCGGCCGACCCGTGTGAGGTCGTCCGGCGACGTCGTCGTCCACGCCACCTGCGTGCCGTGGTACGCCGCCACCTGCTCGGCGATACGGGTCGTGGTGACCGGCAGTCCCACCCGTCCGCTGCGCCGTTCGGCCGCGACCAGGTCCAGCATCACCAGCAGCGCCCGGTCGTCCTCGACGATCCTGCCGCGCTCGTCCACCAGCGACAGCCGCTCACCGACCGGGTCGAACCGGACACCGAAGGCGGCGCGCGCCGAGGCGACGATCTCGCCCAGCCGCACCAGCCCGGACCGGCGCTCGTCCGCGGTCTCCGTCGGCCGGGCCTCGTTCAGCCCGGGGTTGATGGTGAACGCGTCGACGCCCAGCCGTCCGAGCAGGCTCGGCAGCACCAGCCCCGCGCTGCCGTTCGCCGCGTCCACGACGACCTTCATCCCCGACTCCGCGACACCCGAGGTGTCGACGGCCCGCAGCAGCGAACCGGTGTAGGAGTCGAAAACGCTCGACGGGAAGCGCAGGTCCCCGATCTCACCGGGGAACGCACGCCGGTACTCCTGGCGGGCGAAGACCCGGTCCAGCTTGCGCTGACCGCCCGCCGACAGGTCCGCGCCGCGCTCGTCGAAGAACATGATGTCGACGGAGTCCGGGGTGCCGGGGGTGGTCCGGATCATGATGCCGCCGGCGCTGCCGCGCGCCGTCTGCTGCCTGGCCACCGGCAGCGGGACGTTCTCCAGGTCCCGGACGTCGATGGCGCTGGTCTGCAGGGCCGAGATCACCGCGCGCTTCAGCGCTCGCGCACCACGGGAGTGGTCGCGGGCCGTGGTGACCGTGGACCCCTTCTTCAGCGTGGTGGCGTAGGCACCGGCCAGCCGGACGACCAGTTCCGGGGTGATCTCCACGTTCAGGATTCCCGAGACACCGCGCGCACCGAACAGATGCGCCTGGCCCCGCGATTCCCAGATGACCGACGTGTTGACGAACGCGCCGGCCTCGATGGTCTTGAACGGATAGACGCGGACGTTGCCCGCGATGATCGACTCCTCGCCGATCAGGCACTCATCGCCGATCACGGCACCGTCGTCGATCCGCGCCGCCCGCATGATGTCGGTGTTCTTGCCGACCACACAGCCGCGCAGGTTCGTTCCCTGACCGACGTAGACGTTGTCGTGAATCACGGCCTTGTGCAGGAACGCCCCGGACTTGACGACCACGTTCGAGCCGATGACCGTGTGCTCGCGGATCTCCGCTCCGGCCTCGACCTTCGCGTAGTCCCCGATGTACAGCGGACCGCGCAGTACCGCGTCGGGGCTGACCTCGGCACCTTCGGCCACCCAGACGCCCGGTGAGATCTCGAAGCCGTCGAGATCCACATCGACCTTGCCCTCGAGGACGTCCGCCTGCGCCTTGATGTAGCTCTCGTGCGTGCCGACGTCTTCCCAGTAGCCCTCGGCGATGAAGCCGTAGACCGGCTTGCCTTCCTTCATCAACTGCGGGAAGACATCGCTCGACCAGTCGACGGACGTGTCGGCGGCCACGTAGTCGAAGACCTCGGGCTCCATGACGTAGATGCCCGTATTGACGGTGTCGGAGAAGACCTGGCCCCAGGTCGGCTTCTCCAGGAAGCGCTCGACCTTGCCCTCTTCGTCCACGATCGTGATGCCGAACTCCAGCGGGTTGGGCACCCGCGTCAGGCATACGGTGACAAGTGCGCCCTTTTCCTTGTGGAATTCGATGAGCTCGGTGAGGTCGAAGTCCGTGAGCGCATCGCCCGAAATCACAAGGAAGGAGTCGTCCTTGAGCGCCTCTTCGGCGTTCTTCACACTCCCGGCTGTCCCGAGTGGCTTTTCCTCATTGGCGTAGGTGAGCTCCATGCCAAGTTCTTCGCCGTCCCCGAAGTAATTCTTGACGAGGGATGCGAGGAACTGCACGGTCACCACGGTCTCGGTGAGACCGTGCCGCTTGAGCAGCGTCAGCACGTGCTGCATGATCGGCCGGTTCGCAACCGGCAGCAGGGGCTTGGGCATACTCGAGGTCATTGGGCGAAGGCGCGTGCCTTCACCGCCGGCCATCACGACGGCCTTCATGTCGGAAAAGTCCTCCTTGCGGCTCAATCAGCCGTGGCGTCCATCCGCACAAGTCTGCGGACCTGCACTACATAGAGGATCCCTGCCCACCAGTACAGAGTTGTACCCCATCCGGCGAACGCCCATCCGCAAATTGCGGCCAGCGTGGCGAGCCATCCGCTGCCATCACTCAGCAACAACAGCGGGAAGGCGTACATCAGGTTGAAGGTGGCTGCCTTGCCCACGAAGTTCACCTGCGGCGGCCCGTATCCGTGCCGCCGGAGGATCAGGAGCATTACCCCCATCATCACCTCCCTGGCCAACAGGAGCAACGGCAGCCACAAGGGGAGGATGTCCCTCCAGGTGAGCCCGATCAGGGTGGACAGTACGAACAGCCGGTCCGCGGCCGGGTCGAGGAGCCGGCCGAGATTGCTGACCTGGTTCCACCGCCGCGCGAGCTTGCCGTCCAGATAGTCGCTGATGCCGCTGAGCGCGAGCACCAGCAGAGCCCAGCCGTCGGCCTTCGGACCGCCGAACTCCGGCCACAGGATCAGCCACAGGAACACCGGAACGCCCACCAGGCGAGCCATACTCAGGATGTTGGGGATCGTGAAGATCCGATCCGTTTGCACCCGTGTCTCCTGGACCTCCACCGGGGGCCCCTCCTGTATGTACGTGCCGATGATTCCACCCGACCCTACCCCAGACGACAAAAAGGCCTGGCCTCGGATCGAAGATCCGAGGCCAGGCCTCGTAATAATTGTTCGGCGGCGTCCTACTCTCCCACAGGGTCCCCCCTGCAGTACCATCGGCGCTGAAAGGCTTAGCTTCCGGGTTCGGAATGTAACCGGGCGTTTCCCTAACGCTATGACCACCGAAACACTATGAAGTTAACCAACCGGGTATTATCACGGTTCGTTACTTCAGAACTACACAGTGGACGCGAAGCAAAAATAGTTAGACAAGCCCTCGGCCTATTAGTACCAGTCAGCTCCACCCGTTACCGGGCTTCCACATCTGGCCTATCAACCCAGTCGTCTACTGGGAGCCTTAACCCCTCAAAGGGGGTGGGAATACTCATCTCGAAGCAGGCTTCCCGCTTAGATGCTTTCAGCGGTTATCCTTTCCGAACGTAGCCAACCAGCCATGCCCTTGGCAGGACAACTGGCACACCAGAGGTTCGTCCGTCCCGGTCCTCTCGTACTAGGGACAGCCCTTCTCAATATTCCTACGCGCGCAGCGGATAGGGACCGAACTGTCTCACGACGTTCTAAACCCAGCTCGCGTACCGCTTTAATGGGCGAACAGCCCAACCCTTGGGACCGACTCCAGCCCCAGGATGCGACGAGCCGACATCGAGGTGCCAAACCATCCCGTCGATATGGACTCTTGGGGAAGATCAGCCTGTTATCCCCGGGGTACCTTTTATCCGTTGAGCGACGGCGCTTCCACAAGCCACCGCCGGATCACTAGTCCCGACTTTCGTCCCTGCTCGACCCGTCAGTCTCACAGTCAAGCTCCCTTGTGCACTTACACTCAACACCTGATTGCCAACCAGGCTGAGGGAACCTTTGGGCGCCTCCGTTACTCTTTAGGAGGCAACCGCCCCAGTTAAACTACCCACCAGACACTGTCCCTGATCCGGATCACGGACCGAGGTTAGACATCCAGCACGACCAGAGTGGTATTTCAACGACGACTCCACAACAGCTGGCGCTGCCGCTTCAAAGTCTCCCACCTATCCTACACAAGCCGAACCGAACACCAATATCAAGCTATAGTAAAGGTCCCGGGGTCTTTCCGTCCTGCTGCGCGAAACGAGCATCTTTACTCGTAGTGCAATTTCACCGGGCCTATGGTTGAGACAGTCGAGAAGTCGTTACGCCATTCGTGCAGGTCGGAACTTACCCGACAAGGAATTTCGCTACCTTAGGATGGTTATAGTTACCACCGCCGTTTACTGGCGCTTAAGTTCTCAGCTTCGCCACACCGAAATGTGACTAACCGGTCCCCTTAACGTTCCAGCACCGGGCAGGCGTCAGTCCGTATACATCGCCTTACGGCTTCGCACGGACCTGTGTTTTTAGTAAACAGTCGCTTCTCGCTGGTCTCTGCGGCCACCCCCAGCTCAGGGAGCAAGTCCCCTCACCAGTTGTGGCCCCCCTTCTCCCGAAGTTACGGGGGCATTTTGCCGAGTTCCTTAACCATAGTTCACCCGAACGCCTCGGTATTCTCTACCTGACCACCTGAGTCGGTTTAGGGTACGGGCCGCCATGAAACTCGCTAGAGGCTTTTCTCGACAGCATAGGATCATCCACTTCACCACAATCGGCTCGGCATCAGGTCTCAGACTATATGTCGCGCGGATTTGCCTACGCAACGCCCTACACCCTTACCCCGGGACAACCACCGCCCGGGCTGGACTACCTTCCTGCGTCACCCCATCGCTTACCTACTACCACCTTGGACCGGCGGCTCCACCACTCCCCTTTGCCCGAAGGCTCCAGGACGGCTTCACGGCCTTAGCATCAGAGGGTTCGATACTGGGCGTTTCAAAGCGGGTACCGGAATATCAACCGGTTGTCCATCGACTACGCCTGTCGGCCTCGCCTTAGGTCCCGACTTACCCTGGGCAGATCAGCTTGACCCAGGAACCCTTAGTCAATCGGCGCACACGTTTCCCACGTGTGTATCGCTACTCATGCCTGCATTCTCACTCGTGTACCGTCCACGACTGGCTTCCGCCGCCGCTTCACCCGGCACACGACGCTCCCCTACCCATCCCCGCACCCGTTAGGGCTTCACACGGGAATGACACGACTTCGGCGGTACGCTTGAGCCCCGCTACATTGTCGGCGCGGAATCACTTGACCAGTGAGCTATTACGCACTCTTTCAAGGATGGCTGCTTCTAAGCCAACCTCCTGGTTGTCTCTGCGACTCCACATCCTTTCCCACTTAGCGTACGCTTAGGGGCCTTAGTCGATGCTCTGGGCTGTTTCCCTCTCGACCATGGAGCTTATCCCCCACAGTCTCACTGCCGCGCTCTCACTTACCGGCATTCGGAGTTTGGCTAAGGTCAGTAACCCGGTAGGGCCCATCGCCTATCCAGTGCTCTACCTCCGGCAAGAAACACGCGACGCTGCACCTAAATGCATTTCGGGGAGAACCAGCTATCACGGAGTTTGATTGGCCTTTCACCCCTAACCACAGGTCATCCCCCAGGTTTTCAACCCTGGTGGGTTCGGTCCTCCACGAAGTCTTACCTCCGCTTCAACCTGCCCATGGCTAGATCACTCCGCTTCGGGTCTTGGGCGCGCGACTCATTCGCCCTATTCGGACTCGCTTTCGCTACGGCTACCCCACACGGGTTAACCTCGCCACACACCGCAAACTCGCAGGCTCATTCTTCAAAAGGCACGCAGTCACGACTGTGCATGCAAGCATGCACAGCGACGCTCCCACGGCTTGTAGGCACACGGTTTCAGGTACTATTTCACTCCGCTCCCGCGGTACTTTTCACCATTCCCTCACGGTACTATCCGCTATCGGTCACCAGGGAATATTTAGGCTTAGCGGGTGGTCCCGCCAGATTCACACGGGATTTCTCGGGCCCCGTGCTACTTGGGTGTCGCACAAGCAAGCCGTACAGATTTCAGCTACGGGGGTCTTACCCTCTACGCCGGACCTTTCGCATGTCCTTCGCCTATCCATACGGTTTCTGACTCGCCCAACAGTCGGCAGACTGCTGAAGTGCGATCCCACAACCCCGCATACGCAACCCCTGCCGGGTATCACACGCATACGGTTTGGCCTCATCCGGTTTCGCTCGCCACTACTCCCGGAATCACGGTTGTTTTCTCTTCCTGCGGGTACTGAGATGTTTCACTTCCCCGCGTTCCCTCCACATACCCTATGTGTTCAGGTATGGGTGACAGCCCATGACGACTGCCGGGTTTCCCCATTCGGACACCCCCGGATCACAGCTCAGTTGACAGCTCCCCGGGGCCTATCGCGGCCTCTCGCGTCCTTCATCGGTTCCTGGTGCCAAGGCATCCACCGTGCGCCCTTAAAAACTTGCCTTACAGATGCTCGCGTCCACTATGTAGTTCTCAAGCAACGAACCCTCCCCCACTCCGCTTCGATCAACTCGAAGGTTCATGAGGCCGGCGTCGAGAGGGGACTTTCGTTCCCTCAGGACCCAACAGCGTGCCCGGTACGGTCAACTCGTTCTGATTTCCACGCCGAAGCAGTACTGACAGAACAAACAAACCGTGCCGAATAGTCAACGTTCCACCCATGAGCAACCACCGCCGAACAGATGCCGGCGTAATGGCCCTGGACCGCTTTCGCAGCCAGAATGCTCCTTAGAAAGGAGGTGATCCAGCCGCACCTTCCGGTACGGCTACCTTGTTACGACTTCGTCCCAATCGCCAGTCCCACCTTCGACGACTCCCTCCCTTGCGGGTTGGGCCATCGGCTTCGGGTGTTACCGACTTTCGTGACGTGACGGGCGGTGTGTACAAGGCCCGGGAACGTATTCACCGCAGCAATGCTGATCTGCGATTACTAGCAACTCCGACTTCATGGGGTCGAGTTGCAGACCCCAATCCGAACTGAGGCCGGCTTTTTGAGATTCGCTCCACCTTGCGGTATCGCAGCTCATTGTACCGACCATTGTAGCACGTGTGCAGCCCAAGACATAAGGGGCATGATGACTTGACGTCGTCCCCACCTTCCTCCGAGTTGACCCCGGCGGTCTCCTGTGAGTCCCCATCACCCCGAAGGGCATGCTGGCAACACAGAACAGGGGTTGCGCTCGTTGCGGGACTTAACCCAACATCTCACGACACGAGCTGACGACAGCCATGCACCACCTGTACACCGACCACAAGGGGGGCCGTATCTCTACGGCTTTCCGGTGTATGTCAAGCCTTGGTAAGGTTCTTCGCGTTGCGTCGAATTAAGCCACATGCTCCGCTGCTTGTGCGGGCCCCCGTCAATTCCTTTGAGTTTTAGCCTTGCGGCCGTACTCCCCAGGCGGGGAACTTAATGCGTTAGCTGCGGCACCGACGACGTGGAATGTCGCCAACACCTAGTTCCCAACGTTTACGGCGTGGACTACCAGGGTATCTAATCCTGTTCGCTCCCCACGCTTTCGCTCCTCAGCGTCAGTAATGGCCCAGAGATCCGCCTTCGCCACCGGTGTTCCTCCTGATATCTGCGCATTTCACCGCTACACCAGGAATTCCGATCTCCCCTACCACACTCTAGTCTGCCCGTATCGAATGCAGACCCGGGGTTAAGCCCCGGGCTTTCACATCCGACGTGACAGACCGCCTACGAGCTCTTTACGCCCAATAATTCCGGACAACGCTCGCACCCTACGTATTACCGCGGCTGCTGGCACGTAGTTAGCCGGTGCTTCTTCTGCAGGTACCGTCACTTGCGCTTCTTCCCTGCTGAAAGAGGTTTACAACCCGAAGGCCGTCATCCCTCACGCGGCGTCGCTGCATCAGGCTTTCGCCCATTGTGCAATATTCCCCACTGCTGCCTCCCGTAGGAGTCTGGGCCGTGTCTCAGTCCCAGTGTGGCCGGTCGCCCTCTCAGGCCGGCTACCCGTCGTCGCCTTGGTAGGCCATTACCCCACCAACAAGCTGATAGGCCGCGGGCTCATCCTTCACCGCCGGAGCTTTTAACCCACCCCCAGGAGGAGGAGAGTGTTATCCGGTATTAGACCCCGTTTCCAGGGCTTGTCCCAGAGTGAAGGGCAGATTGCCCACGTGTTACTCACCCGTTCGCCACTAATCCACCCCGAAGGGCTTCATCGTTCGACTTGCATGTGTTAAGCACGCCGCCAGCGTTCGTCCTGAGCCAGGATCAAACTCTCCGTGAATGTCTCCACGCAAGAGCGGCACCACCGGCCGGAATAAGGCCCGTGGTGCACAGCGTCCTCGCTGTGTAATTGCCTCCCACCAGATCCCGTCCCGAAGGACCGGAGGGCGGAAGGACTTCTTCAAAGGAACCACCAAACGAAACCCGAATGGGTTCCGCCCGGGGTGTTTTAAGTCTGGCGTTGACTTTTGGCACGCTGTTGAGTTCTCAAGGAACGGACGCTTCCTTTGGTGCCGTCACCGGCGCCCTCCGGGCTTCCCTTCGTGTTTCCGACTCTATCAGACGCTTTCACGCCCGATTCCCGGTCAGCGGGAGTACTGCAGATCCTGCATTGTGTTGCTTTAGCGTTTCTGCCTTTCGGCTTTCCCGCTGCACCCGACTTTACCAGAAGGTTTCTGTCGGATTTCCCGGCCAATTCGAGTCTGCCCTGGAAACACACGTTTCCGCGGCACTCGTCGAGGCGGTTGTGCCAAGGTACTGGACGCCCTCGCCCCGTGCAAATCGGCTACGAGGGTCCTTCGGCCCTCGGATCGGGTCCGGTGAAGATGCCACACTGAGTGGTCGGGATCGATCACCCGATGGTCGGATCCGCTCGGGCGGAATCCTTACTTCACATGACTTAGGCTGCTCAAGCGGCATCGCCGTCCGGTGACAGGTGGTGACGGCGTCTTTGAGCTCCGCATCTAGGAGGCTTCCCCATGACGATCGTTTCGTCCCCCCTGGCCGGACGTGCCATCGGGCTCGCGGCTGTGCCCGACCCGGTGTTCTCCGGCGCGATGGTGGGCCCCGGCACCGCCATTGACCCCGTGCGCGAGCCTTCGGCCGCGGTCTCCCCCGTCGACGGCATCATCGTCTCCCTGCACCCGCACGCGTTCGTCGTCGTGGACGACGAGGGACACGGCGTACTGACGCACCTGGGCATCGACACCGTTCAGCTCAATGGGGACGGATTCGAGCTGCTCGTCGCGAAGGGCGACACCGTGCAGCGTGGACAAGAGGTCATCCGCTGGAACCCGGCCGCGGTCGAGGCCGCGGGCAAGTCGCCGGTGTGCCCCGTCGTGGCACTCGAGGCGACCGCCGAGGCGCTCAGCGATGTGGCCGTCGAGGGCGACGTCAAGGCCGGTGCCCCGCTCTTCGTCTGGCAGTAGTTCCCCCGCGTAACCGCTGTACCCCAGGGGGCGTCAACGAGGACGTCGGAAGAATCTGAGCGACGGCATCGATCGTCGCAGTGACCGGAGACAGGTGAGATGGAGACAACGCTGCGAGGCGTCGGTGTCAGCCACGGTGTGGCGATCGGCGAGGTACGGCACATGGGTACCGCTGTTCTGGAGCCCCCGGCCAAGCAGATCCCGGCGGAGGAGGCTCCGCGTGAGCAGGGCCGTGCCCGGCAGGCCGTCGAGGCCGTGGCAGCCGACCTGATCGCGCGTGGGAACCTGGCCGGCGGTGAGGCCCAGCACGTGCTGGAGGCCCAGGCCATGATGGCCCAGGACCCGGAGCTGATGGCCGACGTCGAGCGCCGGATCGCGGTGGGCAGTTCCGCCGAGCGCGCCGTCTACGACGCTTTCGCCTCCTACCGTGCGCTGCTGGCCAACGCGGGTGAGTACCTGGCCGGCCGGGTGGCCGACCTGGACGACGTCCGCAACCGCATCGTGGCCCGGCTGCTCGGCGTCCCGATGCCGGGTGTGCCGGACAGCGACGAGCCGTATGTACTGATCGCCCGGGACCTGGCACCCGCGGACACCGCGCTGCTCGACCCGACGCTGGTCCTCGGCTTCGTCACCGAAGAGGGCGGCCCGACCAGCCACAGCGCGATCCTGGCGCGTGCCCTGGGAGTGCCGGCCGTGGTGGCCATGCCCGGCGCGGGTGAGATCGCCGAAGGCACCGTCATCGCGGTGGACGGCAGCACCGGTGAGCTCTTCGTCAACCCGAGCGCCGAGAAGCGCGCGGAGCTGGAAGAGGCCGCCGCCGCACGCAAGGCCTCGCTGTCGGCGACCTCTGGTCCCGGCGCCACCTCCGACGGTCACAAGGTTCCGCTGCTCGCCAACGTGGGCGGTCCCGGCGATGTTCCCGCGGCGCTGGAGGCGGGCGCCGAGGGTGTGGGCCTGTTCCGCACCGAGTTCCTCTTCCTCGATGACTCCGCGAAGGCGCCGTCGGAGGAGAAGCAGATCGAGGCGTACCGCAAGGTCCTCGAAGCGTTCCCCGAGGGCCGGGTGGTCGTGCGCGTGCTCGACGCGGGCGCCGACAAGCCGTTGGACTTCCTCACCCCCGCGGACGAGCCGAACCCGGCGCTGGGCGTGCGGGGTCTGCGGTCGCTGCTGGAGCACCCCGACGTGCTGCAGACACAGCTGCGGGCGCTGGCCAAGGCTGTTGAGGGCCTGCCGGTGTATCTCGAGGTCATGGCACCGATGGTGGCCGACCGTATCGACGCCAAGGCGTTCGCCGACGCGTGCCGCGAGGCCGGTCTGCGGGCGAAGTTCGGCGCGATGGTCGAGATTCCCTCGGCGGCGCTGCGGGCCCGGTCCATCCTCCAGGAGGTCGAGTTCCTGTCGCTGGGCACCAACGACCTGGCGCAGTACACCTTCGCCGCCGACCGGCAGGTCGGCGCGGTCTCCCGGCTGCAGGACCCCTGGCAGCCAGCGCTGCTCGACCTGGTGGCGGCGGCGGCCGACGCGGCCAAGGCCGAGGGCAAGAGCTGTGGTGTCTGCGGCGAGGCGGCGGCCGACCCGCTGCTGGCCTGTGTGCTCACCGGTCTGGGTGTGACGAGCCTGTCCATGGGTGCGGCGTCCATTCCTTATGTACGCGCCACGCTCGCGAAGTACACGCTGGCGCAGTGCGAGCGGGCGGCGGCTGCCGCCCGGGCGACCGACACCGCTGACGAGGCGCGCCGCGCGGCGCAGGCGGTGCTGTCCGGCGAGTGATCGCCGGCGCGTGTGGTTGAGGTAGGTCCGAGGGGCGTTCCACCGGTTTCCGGTGGAACGCCCCTCGCTCGTCGGGGTGCGCGTCAGTCGCGCGGCGCCTGCCGCAGCGGCAGGCCGGGCCGGTACGTGACGCCCGGTTCCGGCGGTACCGGTTCGCCGGTTTCGGCGTCGGTGCAGTAGGCGTTGAAGACCTCCGCCTCGGTGAGCGGTTGCGGCCAGCCGTCGCGCAGGGACCAGCCGCGTACCTCGTCCCGTCCGTCGGCGCCGGTGGACCGGACGACGATGCCGCCGGGGCTGTCGCTGACGGCGGCCGCGGCGAGGACCGTGCAGAACACCAGGGCGTCGGCCTCCGCGAAGTGGATCCGGCCCGATTCGGCGCGCTCCGCGGTGAGGACGGCGAGCAGTGGGGTGCCGTCCAGCGGAACGCTGCAGACGACGTGGTGGATGCCGGTGCCGGCGGTTTCGATGAGCCCTGTCAGCGCCCGGGAGGCTCGTTCGAAGGCGATGCTCGCGCGTTCGCGGCCGCCGTCGGTGCGGCTTTCCGCCGCGGTGAGGACCTCGGTGGCGCGGTCCCAGGCCATCTGCCGGTCGGCCTCGTGGCCAAGCTGTGCGAGGAGTTGACGCACCGGCTGCCCGCTGTACGGGACGCCGGGGCCGCCCGCGGTGATGTCGGCGGTGTAGCGGGCGCGGGTGGCGGGGGTGTCCGGGTCCTGGCCGGTGTCGGCGCAGTACTCCGCGTACTCCCCGGGATCGAAGAGGGTGACGGTGACGAACAGCCCCTGGGAGAGCAGCGAGCGCAGCAGGCCGTCCATCTGCCGCAGATACTCGGGGTGGTCCTCGCAGGGGAAGCCGCGGTAGCGGCGCATCACGGCGAAATCCCGTTCACCGGCGAGCAGCGCGACGATGACGGGAGCTTCACGGCGCAGGGCGCGCCGCTGGCTCACCCGGCGCGGAACAACACCCCGTGAGCGGTCCTCTGCGCGGTCCCGTGAACGCTCCGGCCGGCGACCGCCCGAGCTGTCCCGTGAACGGCCGCTCGTCCGGCCGCTGTTCCTGTTCCGCTTCCCGTTCCTGGTGTGTGCCATGGCTCCCCCTCGGCGTGACGATCAATTGTCACTCACTGTAATCGGAGACACTGACAATCCGGACGGGTTCGTCACCGGCCGTGTGGAGTCGAGGCGCCGCAGCACCATGCGCTTCTGCAGGAACGCGGTGCCGGCGAGGGCCGTGCCGAGGCCGAGCCAGCCGAGCGGCCCCGCCGCGATGACCGCCGTCGTCATGATCAGCGGTCCCGCGGCGCGTTCGGCGGACTGGGCCAGTCCGTGCACCCCGACGTACGCGCCCTGCGCGTCGTCCGGGGCGAGGGCCACGGACAGTTCCCACGAGACCGTGGCCTGGTACATCTCCACGAAGGTGAAGGCGACCGCGGCGACGAGCATCGCGGCGATGGCCGCCCAGCGGTCGTCGACGACGGAGGCGGCCACGGCGGCTCCGCCGAGGAAGTAGCAGGCGGCGACGTGGCGCAGGGTCCTGGCGGCGAGGTGCGGGGTGTGGCCGTGGCGGGAGAGCCGGACCTGGAAGAGCACCACGACGACGGTGTTGATGACGAAGAGCAGGGCGGCGAGCCCGTGCGGCGCGGTGGTGGCGCTGATGATCCACAGCGGCATGCCGACGCGCAGTACGGAGCCGTCGAGGAAGAGCAGGGCGTCGGTGGCGGCGTAGCCGAGGTATCCGCGGTCGCGCCATGGGCTGGCGGGCGCTGCCGCGGGGCGGGCGGCTGCGGGCGGGCACTTGGTGGCGGACGAGGCCACCGTCCGGGTGGCGGACGGGGGTTCGGCGCAGCGGGCGACGAGTACGGCGACGACGCAGAAGGACAGGCCGTCGGCGAGCAGGAGGCCGCGGTAGACGGTGGCGCTGCCGAAGGCGAGGCCGACCGAGGCGCCGAGGCCGCCGAGGGTGTAGCCGACGTTGACGACGGTGCGCTGGACCGCCTGGTAGCGGGACCGGTCGGGGCCGGCGACGCGGGCGGCGTAGAGCTTGGTGAGCACGGAGGCGGAGCGTTCGCCGAAGCTGCCGAGTGCCACCAGGGGCAGCAGTTGCCAGAAGCCGTGGGCGGCGAGCATCAGCAGGCCGGAGGCGGCGCGCAGCAGTTGGACGGCGAGCAGCAGCCGGGTGAGGCGGAAGCGGTCGGCGAGCCGGCCGGCGACGGGTGAGCCGGCGATGCCGACGGCGCCGGCCAGTCCCATCAGCAGACCGATCCGGCTCGCGCTGAGGTCCGCGACGACCAGGAAGTACAGCGCCGTGACACTCAGCCAGAGACCGGACCCGGTCTTGTCCACGAAGTTGATCCAGAGCATCCGGCGGCCGTCGGGCCCTCCCGGAATCCGCGCCGCCATCCCTGTCCCCGTCCCCGGTCGCTTCCGCACCCGTTCCCCCTTGACTCCGTCTTTGTATCAATACATACTTGCGAATGTGGCAACACAATATGCGATCAGTGGTACAACCGCCAAGGGCATTGCCGCGTCCGTCGAACGTGCGGTGGCGGACGGCTCGCTGCCGCCCGGCAGCGCCATGCCGCCGGTGCGCAGGCTCGCCGAGGATCTCGGGGTGAGTCCGGGCACCGTGGCCACGGCCTACAAGGAGTTGCGCCAGCGCGGCATCGTGCTGACCCGCGGGCGCGGCGGAACGGTGGTCGCCGAGGCCCCCTCCGTCGGGACGAGTGGCTCGCGCCGCCCGCCCAAGACCCCGGAGGGCGTACGGAGTCTGGCCGGCGGCCACCCCGATCCGGCGTTCCTGCCCGATCTGGTGCCGCCGTCCCGGGTGACCCCGGGGCCCGGTTCGCACCGGACCTCGCCGCGGCTGCCGGAACTGGAAGCGGTGGCCCGCCGCTGGTTCGGGCGCGACGGCGTACCGGCAGCACACGTGACGTTCGCCCATGGCGCGCTGGACTGCATCGGCCGGCTGCTCTCGGCCGAACTGCGGCCGGGCGACGCCGTGGCGATGGAGGACCCGGGCTTCCACCGGCTGCTGGACCTCGCTCCGGCGCTGGGGCTGCGCATCGTTCCGGTGGCGGTGGACGAGGAGGGGATGCGGCCGGAGGCGCTGCGGGCCGCGCTGCGCGCGGGGGCCAGGGCGGTGGTCTGCATGCCGCGCTCGCAGAGCCCGCTGGGCGCGTGCTTCTCCGAGCGGCGCCGGGCGGACCTGCTGGCGGTGCTGACCGCGGCCCCCGAGGTGCTGGTCATCGAGGACGACTACACGGCGGACACCTCCGGGGTCCCGCTGCACTCCCTCACCACCGGCGGCCTCCCCCGCTGGGCGCAGGTCCGTACCGTGTCCAAGCATCTGGGCAGCGACCTGCGGTGGGCCGCGCTCGCCTGCGACGAGACGTCGCTGGCCCGGCACGACGGGCTGCTGCTGCTCACCTCGGGCTGGGTGAGCCATGTGCTGCAGGAGACGGTGCTGCGGCTGCTCACGGATCCGGCGACGGCAGCGCTGGTGGCGCGGGCCGAGGCCGCGTACACCGCCCGCCGGGAGGCGCTGATCGGTGAACTGGCGCACCGCGGGATCACCGCGCACGGCCGGAGCGGGCTGAACGTCTGGGTGCCGGTCAGGGACGAGTCGGCGGTGGTCAACGGACTGCGGTCGCACGGGTGGTGGGTCGCGGGCGGCGCCCGGTTCCGTACCGCGTCGGCGCCCGGGGTGCGGATCACCACGGCGGCCCTGCCGGTGGAGGAGGCGGCCCGGCTGGCGGGCGACTTCGCGGCAGTGCTGGGTGAGTCGGAAAGCACCTACGGAGGTTGACGGGTCATCAGTGACTCCTGTCGTGAACCTTGACGTGCACCTGGTGGTCAAGTATTCACGTACTGGGCGGCATTGGTACAGACCTATGGGAGTCCAGTATGCGAAGATCCCTCACGCTCGTCCTGGCACTGTTCGGGACGCTCGTCCTGTTCCTCACGCCGCCCGCCGCCGCGGCGGGCGGTGCCTCGGCGGCGTTCAGCAAGACCTCCGACTGGGGCTCGGGCTACCAGGCCCAGTACCGGATCACCAACGGCGGCACCTCCACCCTGACCAGCTGGAAGGTCGAGTTCGACCTGCCGTCGGGAAGCAGTGTCGGCAGCTACTGGGACGCGCTGCTCACCAAGAACGCCTCGCACTACACGTTCACCAACCGGGACTACAACGGCACCCTGGCACCCGGCGCGTCAGCGGTCTTCGGCTGGGTCGCCGCCGGAACCGGCACCCCGGCCAACTGCCTGCTGAACGGCGGCTCCTGCGAGGCGGGGCCGCCCGACACCACCGCCCCATCGGTACCCGGCGGCGTCACCGTCGGCTCGGCCACCGGCTCCTCGCTCACCGTGCGGTGGACGGCCTCCACCGACAACTCCGGTTCGGTCGCCGGCTACGAGGTCTCCCGGGACGGCGCCGCACCCGTGGCCGTGACCGGCACCTCGTACACCGCCACCGGACTGCAGGCCACCACCAGCTACAGCTTCCGGGTCCGGGCCAAGGACGCGGCGGGCAACACCTCCGCCTACAGCGCGGTTGCCGGCGGCACCACGACCACGGGCGGCGGCCCGGGCCCCGGCACCGTGCACACCGCCCCGTATGTCGACATGGGTGCCTGGCCGACGCCGAGCATGCCCGCCATGGCCTCCGCGAGCGGGCTGAAGAGCTTCACCATGGCCTTCATCACCGCCTCCAGCTGCAAGGCCATGTGGTTCAACGCCTATGACCCGCGGGCCGGTTGGGCCAAGGACCAGGTCGACGCCATCCGGGCGGGCGGCGGCGACGTGAAGATCTCCTTCGGCGGCGCCTCCGGATCGGAACTCGCCCAGGCCTGCACCACCGTCGACTCGCTGTACGCGGAGTACGACGCCGTCGTCACCGCGTACGGCCTGACCTACGCCGACTTCGACATCGAAGGGGCGGCCACCGCCGAACCCGCCTCCATCAGCCGTCGCTCCCAGGCGCTGGCCCGGCTCCAGCAGGCGCACCCCGGGCTGCGGATCTCGCTCACCCTGCCGGTGCTGCCCGAGGGTCTGACGGCGGACGGGATCACCATCGTGAAGTCCGCGCGCGACGCGGGCGTCACCCTCGACGCCGTCAACGTCATGGCCATGGACTACTACCGCGCCACGGACTACGGTGATGCGGCCGTCCAGGCGGCGCAGAGCACCCAGGCGCAGCTCAAGACCCTGTACCCCGCCAAGACCGACGCCCAGTTGTGGGCGATGACCGGCGTCACCCCGATGCTCGGCCAGAACGACGACGGGCACATCTTCGACCAGGCCGACTCCCGGCAGCTCGTGTCGTTCGCCCAGGGCAAGCACCTGGGCATGCTCGGCTTCTGGGAGGAGACCCGCGACCGCAACGCCTGCAACGGGGCGTTGTACATGTGCACCAACGTCCCGCAGTCGCCCTACGAGTTCTCGAAGATCTTCGCCCAGTACACCGGGTGAGGGCGGCGCCGTGCTGACGCGGTCGGCCGCGTCAGCACGGCACACGCCGTCAGGAATCTAGGCCCGGCGGTCCTGTGCCAGCCGCTCGTAGAAGCGCAGCACCTCGATGTCGTCGACGGAGCCGGGGTTGACCGTCCTGTCCAGCGCCGCGCCCTGCATCAGGCGTTTGACGGGGACCTCCAGGCGCTTGCCGGTGAGGGTGTGGGGCACCGCGGGAACGGCGATGACCTCGTCCGGGACATGGCGCGGGGAGAGCTCGGCGCGGATCGCGTCCTTGATGCGGCCGCGCAGCCCGTCGTCGAGCGCGGCGCCCTGCGCGAGGTGGACGAAGAGCGGCATCCAGTAGCCGCCGTCCGGCAGTTCGACGCCGATGACGAGCGACTCGCGGATCTCCGGGAGGCGTTCGACGGCCTCGTAGATGTCGGCGGAGCCCATCCGGACGCCCTGCCGGTTGAGGGTGGAGTCGGAGCGGCCGTGGATGATCACGGTGCCGCGCGAGGTGATGGTGATCCAGTCGCCGTGCCGCCACACGCCGGGGAACATCTCGAAGTAGCTCTCGCGGTAGCGGGCGTCCCCGGGGTCGTTCCAGAACCGCACCGGCATCGACGGCATGGGGTTGGTGACGACCAGCTCACCGACCTCGTCGATGACCGGCCGGCCGGACACGTCCCACGCCTGCAGGTCGGTGCCCAGCCCCGCGGCCTGCAGTTCCCCGATGTGGACGGGAAGGGTGGGAACGCCGCCTGCGAAGCAGCTGCACACATCGGTGCCGCCGCTGACGGACGCGATCCAGACGTCCTCCTTGACCTCCTCGTGGATCCAGCGGAACCCGTCGGGCGGCAGCGGTGAGCCGGTCGAGGCGACGCACTTGACCGCCGAGAGGTCGAAGTCGTGCCCTGGCCGGACCCCGGCCTTGCGGCAGGCCATGACG
The DNA here is from genome assembly GCF_005860785.2 of Streptomyces sp. So13.3. Lineage (NCBI taxonomy): Bacteria > Bacillati > Actinomycetota > Actinomycetes > Kitasatosporales > Streptomycetaceae > Streptomyces > Streptomyces sp. So13.3. The sequence continues at coordinate 1,775,182 of NZ_CP048835.1, forward strand.
TAGGCGGCGGAGGTACCGAAGACGGTGGCACCGGTCCGCTCGGCGATCCGCCACTGCGCGCCGGTGTCGGGGTAGCCGGGGCTGCCGTCGTAGAGCACGACGGTGGCGCCGGCCAGCAGGCCCGACACCAGGAAGTTCCACATCATCCAGCCGGTGGAGGTGTACCAGAAGAAGCGGTCGCCGGGACCGAGGTCCATGTGCAGGCCGGTCTGCTTGAGGTGCTCCAGCAGGATGCCGCCCTGGGACTGGACGATGGCCTTGGGCAGGCCGGTGGTGCCCGAGGAGTACAGCACCCACAGCGGATGGTCGAAGGGCACCTGCTCGTACGCGGGAGCGGTGTCGTCCGAGACGACGCTGTCCCACTCCAGCGCACCGTCCGGCGCCGGTGTGCCGAGCACCGGGATGTGGATGACGGCGCGCAGCGACGGCAGCTCGGCCCGCAGCTCGGCGACGCTGTCCGTCCGGTCGTGCTCCTTGCCGCCGTAGCGGTAGCCGTCGACGGCGAACAGGACCACGGGCTCGACCTGCTGGAAGCGGTCCAGGACGCTGCGGGCGCCGAAGTCCGGGGCGCAGGAGGTCCACACGCCGCCCACGGCGGCGGTGGCGAGCAGGGCGACGACGGCCTGCGGGATGTTGGGCAGATAGCCGCTGACGCGGTCGCCGGGAGCGACGCCGAGGTCGCGCAGCCGGCCGGCGACGGAGGCGACCTGCCGGCTCAGCTCGGCCCAGCTGGTCTCGGCGATTTCCGGCCGTTCGTCCAGATGGACCAGGGCGGGCGTGTCGGCGCGCTCCGGGTCCAGGGCCGGACGCAGCGCGTGCTCGGCGTAGTTGAGGGCCGAGCCGGTGAACCACTGGGCGCCCGGCATGGACGCGTCGCCGAGCACGGCCTCGTAGGGGGTGGAGAACCGCACCTGGAACCACTCCGCGACGGCCCCCCAGAAGACCGCCGGCTCCCGTACCGACCAGGCGTGCAGCGCCCGGTAGCTCGCGAGCGGGTCCGCGGGATCGCCGGCCGGGGCGCCGTGGTGCTGCGCGGCCCAGGCCTGGAAGTGGGTGATCCGCGCGCCGGCGACCCGCTCGGGGCCGGGGGTCCACAAGGGCTCCGGGGCGTGGGCGGGCTCGGTCGTGGTGCTCATGGGGCGGCTCCCGGACGGTACGACGAGACGGGTACGGCGACACGTCGCTCTGTGTGCGGCTGGACCCTGCGCGGGCGGAATGTCCTACGGCAGGGCTGGGCAGGACGATGCCATGTGATCGTCTTCGGCGCCAGGGCGGGACCCCCACAACGGGGAATGCCGCGATGTGGTTCACCTACAGGTGAACGCTGGCTGAACGCGCGGTACGGCGGCCGGGAGCAGTGGAAGGGTGGGCGCCATGGATTCTCGGGACCTGGTGCGGTCGGTACGGATGGTCGGGTCCGCGAACGGCCTGCGGACACTGCGGTCCGCGTGGCGCAGACAGCGCACCGACGGGCGGGACCTGCCGCGGCGGGGAGCGGAACGGGCCCGGGTGCCCGGCCCCGCGCAGGGGGTGGAGCCGCTGCCGGGCGGCGGGGTGGTGCGGTTCACCCGCTCGTCGCTGCGGGTGCGGGTCGCGGTGGGCGGCGCGGTGTTCTGCGGCTGGGACGGGGCCGAGCCGGAGCCGTCGTACGCGCTGTGGGGGTCGCCCCGGACGGATTTCGGGGGAGAGTGCCCGCCGGTGGACACCCGCGTGGAGCTGGAGAGCGACCGCAACGGGGACGGCTGGCGGGTCGTGTCGGAGCGGGTGACGGTGCTGGTCTCGCGCCACGGTGCGGTGGAGTTCCGTACCCCGGGCGGCATACTGCTGCGGCGCGATCTGCCGCCCCGCTGGTGGGATCCGGCGGGCCGGGAGCCGGGTGACCGCACCCGCTGGGTGCAGCGTTCGGAGACCGCCGCGGACGCGTGTGTGTTCGGCCTGGGCGGCCGGGCGTCGGGACCGCGGCTGCGGGAGGGCTCGTACCGGCTGTGGAACACCGACCCGGGCGGTTCCTTCGGCCCCGGCGACGACCCGCTGTACATCACCATGCCGGTGCAGATGGTGGTCGCGGACGCCAGCTGTCATCTGGTCTTCCACGACAACACGTGGGACGGCCATGTGACGCTGCGCGACGGGGAGGAGGGCGCCGGCTCCGGGCACGACCGGCCGGGCGGCTGCGAGCTGCGGGTCGACGGCGGGCCGCTGCGCTACTGGGTGCTGACCGGCTCGCCGGCCCGGATCCTGGCGGGCTGGACGGCGCTGACCGGCCGGCCCGCGCTGCCGCCGCGCTGGGCGCTGGGCTACCAGCACTCGCGCTGGGGCTTCGGCAGCGAGCAGGAGGTCCGCAGGGTCGCGGCGGGCTTCCGCGAGCGCGGGCTGCCGCTGTCGGCGCTGCACCTGGACATCGACCACTACGACGGGCACCGGGTCTTCACCGTGGACCGGGAGCGGTTCCCCGATCTCCCCGGGCTCGCCGCGGAGCTGCGGCGCGACGGGGTGCGGCTGGTGTCGATCGTCGATCCGGCGGTGAAGGCGGAGCCGGGCAACCCGGTGTACGACAGCGGGACGGCCGCCGGGGCGTTCGTACGGGACGCCCGGGGCCAGGAGGTGCGCGGCGTGGTGTGGCCGGGCGAGGCGGTCTTCCCGGACTTCACCGACGCGCGGGTCCGCAAGTGGTGGGGAGCGCTGTACGCGGAGCGGCTGGCGCAGGGCTTCGCCGGGGTGTGGCACGACATGAACGAGCCGGTGTCGTTCGCCGCGTTCGGCGAGCCGACCCTGCCACGGTCGGCCCGGCACGCCCTGGAGGGGCGCGGTGGCGACCACCGCGAGGCCCACAACGTCTACGGGCTGGCGATGACCCGCGCCGGCTACGAGGCGCTGCGGGAACTGGAGCCCGACACCCGGCCGTTCTTGTTCTCCCGCTCCGGCTGGGCGGGCATGCAGCGGTACGGCGGGACGTGGTCGGGCGATGTGACCACCGGCTGGTCCGGGCTGCGGGCCTCGCTGTCGCTGGTGATCGGGCTGGGGCTGTGCGGGGTGCCGTACTCCGGGCCCGACGTCGGCGGGTTCACCGGAACACCGTCCCCCGAGCTCTATCTGCGCTGGTTCCAGCTCGGTGCCTTCCTGCCGTTCTTCCGCACCCATTCGGCGATCACGGCGGGGCGGCGGGAACCGTGGGAGTTCGGGCCGCAGGTCGAGGAGCACGCGGCGGCCGCGCTGCGGGAACGGAAGCGGCTGCTGCCGTACTTCGACACCCTCGCCCACGTGGCACGGCGTACCGGCGCACCGTACGTCCGGCCGCTGTGGTGGAACGACCCGGAGGACCGCAGGCTGCGCGGCTGCGGGGACGCCTTCCTGCTGGGCGACGCCCTGTTGGTGGCCCCGGTCCTGGAGCGCGGCTCGGTCACCCGCGCGATCCGGCTGCCGCGGGGCCGCTGGTACGACACCGCGACCGGCACCGCGTACGAGGGGCCGGGACAGATCCTGCTGGACGCGCCGCTCGGCCGGATCCCGGTGCTGGCGCGGGCCGGAGCGGTCCTGCCGGTGACGGGCGACGACGGCGCCGTGGAACTGGAGGTGTGGGCCCCGGTGGCGGGGCGCACCGGCGGCGGGATCCTCTTCACCGATGAAGGCGACGGCTGGGCCGCACCGCTGGTGGAGCGCTTCACGACCCGGCTGGCCGACGGGCAGGTGGTGGTGGAGCGCGACGGGGAGGACGAGGTGGGCCACCGGGTGCGGGTGCGCGGCCTGCCGGAGTGACGGGGGTGACGGAGTGACGGCCGCCGACGGGACGGCCGTCGGTACGACGCTCTCAGCGGGCTCCGGGCCGGACCGTCCTGTCGCCGTGTTCGCCGTAACCGCCGTCGAACCAGCGGCGGACCGCCAGGGTGTGCAGCGGGAACGCCAACTCGGCGGGCTCGTACAGCACTTCCCAGCCCTCGGTCTCGTCGGTGGGGACCGACGCCGGCAGGTCGGCGGCGTCCCGGAGCGGCAGCAGCCCGAAGACGAGCAGGAACCCGCCCTCCGCGTCGGTGAGGGTGTCGGCGAGCGCGGGGTCGGCCGCGGCCACGATCCCGGTCTCCTCGAGGAGCTCCCGCACCACGGCCTGCTCCCAGGTCTCACCGTGGTCGATGAATCCACCGGGGAGGGCGAGGAGTCCGCGGCCGGGCTCGATGGTGCGGCGGATGACGGCGAGCCCGGTGCCCGCGTCGTCGCGGACCGGGAGCAGCGTGATCGCGACCGGCAGCGGGTTGCGGTAGGCGGTGGCGCCGCAGGCGGCGCAGGTCCGCGGCCATCCGGCGGCGGGGCCGAACGCCGTTCCGCAGGAGGAGCAGTGGGAGTCCTTCTCACGATCGGGCACGCCGGGACTGTATCCGATCACCCGCACCGGGAGCATCAACTCCGGGATCACCCGCCCGCGTCACCGATCCGCGACACTGTTCCGCGTCAACGATCACGCCTGGCCCGAACGATCACGCCTGACTCCGTCCGACACATCCGTCCGACCGCTGGAGGACCCATGCCACGACTCACGACCGTGCTCCGCACCCTCGCCGTGTCCGTCGCCACGCTCATCGCCGTCGCTGCGGGCACCGCCGCCGCACCGGCGCAGGCACGGTCCGGGGACGGGCACGGGGGCGGCGGGCCGAAGGCCCCCAAGGCGTTCGTGGCGCTGCGGGACGTCGACCCGACGATCCTCCAGGAGATGCGCTACGCCACCGCGCACAACTTCGTCGGGGTGCCCATCGACGGCTACCGGCAGCCGATCTGCCTGCTGACCCGGCCGGCCGCCGAGGCCCTGCACGCGGCGCAGTTGAAGCTACTGCGCCGCGGGTACTCGCTCAAGGTGTACGACTGCTACCGGCCGCAGCGCGCCGTCGACCACTTCGTGGCGTGGGCCAAGGACCTCGACGACCAGCGGATGAAGAGCGAGTTCTATCCGAATGTCGACAAGTCGCGGCTGTTCGAGGACGGTTACATCGCGGCCAGGTCCGGGCACAGCCGGGGCAGCACCATGGATGTGACCATCGTGCGACTCTCGGGCGGGAGCGTCGACATGGGGACCCCGTTCGACTACTTCGACACGCTCTCGCACACCCTGGACCCGCGGATCCAGGGTGTGCAGCGGGAGAACCGCCTGCTGCTCAAGGGCACCCTCGAAGGACTGGGCTTCGTCAATCTCGCCGAGGAGTGGTGGCACTACACGTACACACCCGAGCGGTTCCCCGACACGTACTTCGACTTCCCGGTCTCCCGGCGGTCCCTGACGTCCGCGCACGTCGGCCCGTAGGACTCCAGCGCGACGGGTACGGACAGCGCCTCGCCGACGGCGGCCGACCAGGCGGCCGGGTCGGCACCGGGGGTCTCCCAGACGGCCGGTCTGGCCGCCTCCAGACGGGCCGTCAACCCGGCCTGGCGCCCCAGATCGCCGGGGGCGCCGGCCGGCAGGCGTTCGACCAGCCGCCCGTCCATGCCGTAGGCGCGGGCGATCCGCAGTCCGGGGCAGCGGGCGGGGGCGTCGAGATGGGTGACTGCCAGCGCGTCCACTCCCCCGCAGACCTCGACGGCGTAGGCGTGCGCCACCGCGTCGAAGTGCCCGGTGCGGAAAGCGCCCTGCCAGCGGCCGTGACCGTTGTGCGGTTCCGGCAGCTCCCGGGCGAGTTCCGGGTCCTCGGTGACGAGCGGTCCTGGACCGTGCCGGGTGGTGTACGTGCGCACGACACCGAGCTTCAGCGCCGTGCCCGCCCCGCCCGCCTCGGCCAGCAGCGTCTCGGCGTTGGCGAAGGTGGTGGTCGACCATGTCGTGTACGGGTGGAAGCCGTGCCACTCGTCGAGGAGGACGCCCTGCGCGCCCTCGAAGACGACCGGCCCCTCGGCCAGCAGCCGCGTGAGATGCCCCTCGCCGGCCAGGGTGACCGCGCGGGCGAACGCCGCGAAGGCGTCCGCGCAGTGCTCGACGGGCGGCGCCGGCAGCCGCCCCAGCTCGTCGGACAACCGGTCGCGCAGCAGCCCGAGTTTGCGCAGCAGACGGGGACGGGAGACGCAGTCGCCCACCCGGGGCGCGTCCTCGGGGTGGGCGAGCGCGTAGGCCGCGGTCTCGCCGATGCCCATCCCGCACGAGCCGTGCCGCTCCCCGCCGCGGGCCTGTTCGCGCAGCCGGTTGGCGGCCGCGTGGTACGGGGTGGTGAGCGCGGCGTCCCGGTCGACGGTGAGCAGCGACAGCGGGTCCCGGACGCCGAGCGCGGTGAGGTGGTCCGCCTCGGCGGCCAGTGCGAGCGGGTCGACGAGCATGAAGCGGGACAGGTACGTGGGTGTCCCGCGCAGGGTGCCGGAGCCGAACTGGGCGAAGGTGTGGTGGCGTCCGTCGGGTGTGACGACGTTGTGCGCGGCCTGGGCGCCGCCGTTGAAGCGGACCACCGCCCGGACCGGCTCCGCCGAGCAGAGCCGGTCCACGACGGCACCCTTGCCCGCGTCCCCGTAGCCGAGGTCGGCGACGATGGTGTGCATGGTCCCTCCGGGGTGGTTCGTTGGTCGCTTCGGCGAGGCGGTCGCCTCCGCGCGGTGCGGTGCGAAGGTCGGGGGCCCGCCGGGGTATCTCCTCGGGCGGCGAACGCGCGTGTCCGCTCGAAGGTGCCGGTCGGGTTCGTCCGCCGCCCTGCGGGGACACCCCGCCGTGCCCCCGCCGGCGCGTCCCTGTTCAGCTCACAGACGCGTCGTACCCGCGGCTCCGGTGGTGGTCGCGCCGTCGATCAGGGGGGCGCCTGCGGCCGGGCCGGTGGCGCGGTCGCGGCCGATCGCGGCGAGGGCCTTGCCGACCGAGGCGCCCGCGTCCGAGCCGACGTCGTCGAGGTCGGCGAGCCCCTCCGCGAGGTCGATGGCCTCCTCGCCGAGACCGATGGTGAGCGCGATCGTCTCGCAGACCGCGTCCAGGTCGTCGAGTTCGATGACGTTCTGGCCGAGCAGCTTGCGCCACAGGCCGAGGACTTCGGTGTTGCCGACGTACGAGGACCCGGCCGGGAGGATGTAGTACACGTCGAACTTCCGGCGCAGCTCGGCGATGATCGCGGTGATCGGGATGTCCTCCCGCAGGTCGTCGCCGATGACGTCGCGGACCTCGCGGGCCTTGACCTTGCCGTACGGCATCTCGTCGCCGATGAGGAACAGATAGCCGCGCCGGCCGCGCTTCTCGTGGCAGTCGATGGAGGTGTGCCGGGCCATCGCGTACATGGCGAGCTCGTACGATTCGGTCATCTGCCCGCCACCGCCGCCCTCCAGCAGGATGTTGCCGAGGTCGTTGTCCATCCGGTTGTCGGACTCGAACTGGCCGAGCTGCAGCGGCACCCGGTCGCAGGTGGCGTCGCCGACCGCGCCGAAGAGGATCTGCGGGTGCTCGACGTAGCCCTTGCGGAGCAGCAGCCCGAACAGCTCGGGCAGTTTGGTCTGCAGTGTCTGCGGGACGGACCGCATCGAGCCGGTCACGTCGAAGAGCACCGAGATGGCGACCGATGCGGGGTGCTCCGCCGAGTCCCGGCTCTCGCGGACGGTGAGGTCCTTGGGGTCGAGGGACGGGTGCGCCGTCCAGGAGCCGCGCGGGGCGGACGAGGTGACGTGGTCGCTGTACGCGAAGGCACCGGCGCCGGATGCGGCGCGGTAGCGTGCGGCGGCGTCGTAGACATTGGTCGACCAGCTTCCGCTGCCCATGGTGTTCCCCCTTGTTGATGTGATCGGGTGTAGTTGTCGGTTTGTCGCTATGCGGCCGGCATGGTGAACGGGCGGAAGGTGCGCGGCCCGTAGAGCCGGTCCAGGAGCTCGTCCAACTCGGCGAGCAGCCGCCACGCGTCGTGCGGCCGGCCCGCCTCACCGGGGAGCGTGCAGCCGCGGATGAAGGCGGCGAGCGGCTTCGGGGTGCGCTCCCCCATCAGGTGCTCCATGCAGCGCGCCGCGAGGTGGAGGTCGGTGGCTTCGGTGACCGGCCGCCGGCCGGGGATCTCGGGCGGATACCGGTCTCGGTGCCGCTCTATGAGGACCGGCGCGGTGGTGCCGGTGGCGGTCGCGTAGCACCAGTCGACGAGCACCAGCCCGTGCAGCCCGGGGTGGATGAGGACGTGTTCGGGGAAGACCGCGCAGTGCACCAGCCGGGCCCGGTGCGCCCAGCCGAGCGCGACCAGCAGCCTGCGCCACATCCAGACGGCGTCCAGCGGGTCGAGGCCCCCGGGGTACGCGGCGGCGACCTCGGCGAGGCTGTGGAAGCCGTCCAGCGGTTCGAGCGCGTTGACCCGGCGCTCGGTGCCGCCGGTGTCGCGGTGCCGGAACGTCTCGATCAGCCGCGGGGCGTAGGCGCGGTGGCGCGGTTCCGCCTCGGTGTCGAGGCGGGTCAGCACAGCGGCCTCGTGCTCGATCAGATCGTTGTCGTACGGCTGCAGCGGGATCTTCAGCAGCGCGTCGTGCCGGGTCCCGTCGGCGCGCCGGTAGGAGGCGCGGCGCAGTACGGCGAGGTCGCCGGTGGCCTGCGGGTCGCCGAGCAGGTACGTGTGCCGGCGGGTGGTGACGGTGCGGGGTGCGGGGTTCGCGGCGTCGAGGTACTCCCGCCACCGCTCGGCCAGGGCCAGGAAGGCGGCGGAGGCTTCCGGCCGGCGGCCGGGCGGCGCGGTGTCGGGGTGCAGCAGCCGGGCCAGCCGGCGGTGCAGCCGGGTGGCGGCCGCCAAGTCCTCGGGGAAGCCGTGGCGCAGGGCGTCCAGTGCCTGGTCGAAGGTGTGGACGGCGCCGCTGGTGAGGGTCATCGCACGGTCTCCTCGCGGTCCGGGCGCAGCAGGGCGGGGTGCAGGAGGCGGGCGTCGCCCGCGCGGTACAGCCGGGCGCGCGGGCCGCCACGGACGCTGCCGTGGGTGGCGGTGCCTCCGGTGGACTCGACGAAGCCGGGGACCGAGAGCACTTTGCGGTGGAAGTTGCCCGCGTGCAGGGTCGCGCCCCAGACGGCTTCGTAGACGGCGCGCAGTTCGGAGATGGTGAATTCCTCGCCGAGGAAGGCGGTGGCCAGCGGCGTGTACTCGATCTTCGAGCGCGCGCGGTCGAGGCCGTCGGCGAGGATTCCGGCGTGGTCGAACGCCAGCTCGGGGCCTTCGGGCCGGCGGCCGGGACCACCCCCGTGGGCCCCGGACCGCCGGCCCTGTTCGTTGGGACGCGGGTCCGCCGCGTCCGGTTGCCATCCGGGTTCAAGTTCTACGACGGAGATCCACGCGGCCGCCGCGGCGTCGCTGCCGGCCCTCGCGTCCGGGAGGTCGGGAGCGAAGGCGAGGTGGGCAACGGAGACCACGTGCATCCGCGGGTCGCGCTCGGGGCGGCCGTACGAACCGAGCTGTTCGAGGTGCACCCGGCCGAGCCCGTCGGCGGCGTCGAGACCGGTCTCCTCGGCGAGCTCCCGGGCCGCGGCCTCGCCGAGCGATTCGCGTCCGGCCCGGACGAATCCGCCGGGCAGCGCCCAGGCGCCCTCGAACGGCGGCGCGCCCCGGCGGACCAGCAGCACATGGAGGGCGCCTTCGCGCAGCGTCAGGGCGACCACGTCGACGGTCACGGCGATCGGGTCGAAGGCGCGCGGGTCGTAGGCGGCGAGGAAGCGGTCCTCCTCCTGCTGCGGTGCCATGGCTTCCCCTCGTCGAGTTCTTCTCACATTGAGTAATTCTCTGTTCGAGAAGAACTTAGCACCGCCCTCTGACGGCGTCCAGGTGTTCGGGGCCTGTCGGCCGGGCGGGCCCCGGGGTTAGCGTGCGGACATGACGCAGCGGACATTCGATTCGTTCGAGGATTTCTGGCCCTACTACGTGGCGATGCACTCCCGGTCCGCCACCCGCTGGGTGCACCTGACGGGGACGCTGACCGGGCTCGCGATCAGCGCGTACGGGCTGGCCCGGGGGCGCCGGCGGTATCTGGCGGCGCTGCCGCTGATCGGCTACGGGACGGCCTGGCCGGCGCACTTCCTGATCGAGAAGAACAACCCGGCCTCGTTCGGCCACCCCGCCTGGTCGCTGCGCGGCGACGCGAAGATGATCGCGACGATGCTGGCCGGCCGGGACGCGGAACTGGGCGACATCGCCGCGAAGTGGCTCGCGGAGCAGCCGCAGGACTGACCCGGCCGCGCACGCGCCTTCCGGACGACCGGGCCCGGCGCCCGGCCCCGGCCCCGCCATTCCCTCTCCCGCCCTGCCGTGGCAGACTTCTGACGAACCGTCAGATTCAAAGGGGAGGCGGCACGTGGCGCGAGCGCGCAAACCTGTGGTGGCCGGCTGGTTCACGGAGGCCGGACCGCACACGGACGACGGACCGGCCGCCCAAGGCACCGGCGCCGACCAGGACTTCCGGCTGATCGGCACCCGCTGCCAGGACTGCGGTTCGGTGTTCTTCCCCCGGGAGGACACCTTCTGCCGCAACCCGGCCTGCTCCGGCACCACGCTGGAGGAGACCCCGCTGTCCCGGCGCGGCCGCGTCTGGTCGTACACCGACGGGCGCTACCGGCCGCCCGCGCCCTATGTCTCCGACCCCGCCCGCGAGTGGGAGCCGTACGTCCTGGTCGCCGTCGAACTCGCGGCGGAGCGCATGGTGGTGCTCGGCCAGGCCGCCCCGGGCACCGCCCTGGCGGACCTCGCCGTCGGCATGGAGGTCGAACTCGTCCCCGGTGTGCTCAACGAGGACGACGAGACCACCTGGACCACCTGGCACTGGCAGCCCCTGGGAGGCGACCGATGACGGACGACGTGGCAGTGCTGGGCGCGGGCATGCACCCGTGGGGCAAGTGGGGCCGGTCCTTCACCGAGTACGGCGTCGCCGCCGCCCGCGCGGCCCTCGCCGACGCCGGGCTGGCCTGGACCGACATCCAGCTCGTGGTGGGCGCGGACACCGTACGCGGCGGCTATCCCGGCTATGTCGCCGGCGCCACCTTCGCCCAGGCGCTGGGCTGGCAGGGCGCCCGCGTCACCAGCGTGTACGCCGCCTGCGCGTCGGGCGCGCAGGCCGTCAACGCCGCGCGGGCCCAGATCCTGGCCGGGATGGCGGACGTCGCCCTGGTCATCGGCGCGGACGCCGCGCCCAAGGGCTTCTTCGCCCCCGCCGGCGGCAACCGCCCCGACGACCCGGACTGGCTGCGCTTCCGTGTGCTGGGCGCCACCAACCCCACGTACTTCGGCCTCTACGCGCGCCGCCGCATGGCCCTGCACGGCGACACCCTGGAGGACTTCGCGCAGGTCAAGGTGAAGAACTCGGCAGCAGGCGCCGCCAACCCCAACGCCCGCTACCGCAAGGCCGTCTCGGCGGACGAGGTGGCCGCCTCCGCGGTCGTCGCGGATCCGCTGCGGCTGCTCGACATCTGCGCGACCTCCGACGGGGCCGCCGCGGTCGTGCTCTCCAGCATGGAGTTCGCCCGCCGGCACACCACGGACCCGGTGCGGATCCGCGCGGTCTCCACCGTCACCCCGTCCTATCCCAAGACCGTGCTGGACCTGCCGGACTTCGCCACCGACTCGGCGGCCGCGGTGGAGCCGCCCGCGCTGGGACTGCGGGCATCCATCGCGGCGGCCGCGTACGAGGAGGCCGGGATCGGCCCGTCGGACCTGGACCTGGCCGAGGTCTACGACCTGTCCACCGCCCTGGAACTCCAGTGGTACGAGGACCTGGCGCTGTGCGCGCCCGGCGAGGGCGCCAAGCTGCTGCGGGACGGCGCGACCGCGCTCGGCGGCCGGATCCCGGTCAACACCAGTGGCGGACTGGCCTCGTTCGGCGAGGCGGTACCTGCCCAGGCCATCGCCCAGGTCTGCGAGCTGACCTGGCAGTTGCGCGGTCTTGCGGGTGACCGGCAGGTGCCGGGCGCCCGGGCCGGGATCACCGCCAACCAGGGATTGTTCGGCCACGGCTCCTCGGTGGTGGCCGTGCGGTGAACCGTTCGCGGCCTTGACGCTCCATCACACCAGGTGAACACTTCCGGTGGTGCGCAGGCCCGCGGGAGGTCCTTTTCCACCGCTGGTGATGTCGCGCGCGCTCTTCGGATGGCACAAGCCCGGTCAGTGCAGCCCGCACGAAGGAGCCCGCCATGCATTCCAACGGAGACGTCTTCCTGGGCGAGATCATCGGTACCGCGATCCTCATCCTGTTCGGCGCCGGGGTCTGCGCGGCGGTCACCCTCAAGCACTCCAAGGCGAGAGCCTCCGGCTGGATCGTGATCGCCTTCGGCTGGGGCTTCGGGGTCCTCGCCGGGGCGTACACCGCCGGGCCGCTGTCCGGTGGCCATCTCAACCCGGCCGTCACCCTCGGCATCGCCATCGACACCGGCCAGTGGGACCAGACCCCGTACTACCTGGCGGGACAGCTGATCGGCGCGATGGCCGGCGCGGCCCTGGCCTGGCTGGCCTACTACGGCCAGTTCGCCGCCAACACCGGCCAGGACGAGGAACCGCTGGGCACCCTGGGGATCTTCTCGACCGTCCCCGAGATCCGCGTCCCCTGGCAGAACCTCGTCACCGAGGTGATCGCCACCATGGGACTCGTGCTGCCGGTGCTCGCCATCCCCGGCAACAAGGGCCTGGGCGAGTCCGGCACCACCACGCTGATCGTCGCCCTGCTGGTCGTCGGGATCGGGCTGTCGCTCGGCGGCCCCACCGGATACGCCATCAACCCGGCCCGCGACCTGGGCCCGCGCATCGTCCACGCACTGCTGCCCATCCCCAACAAGGGCACGTCCGACTGGGGTTACGCCTGGGTGCCGGTCGCCGGTCCGCTGATCGGCGGCGCGCTCTCGGGGGCCCTCTACAACGCCGCGTTCTAAGGGAAGCCGTCATGAGCGACGAGTCCGTCACGTACGTAGCCGCCATCGACCAGGGCACGACCTCCAGCCGGTGCATCGTCTTCGACACCGACGGCTCCATCGTCGCCGTCGACCAGCGCGAGCACCGGCAGATCTTTCCCCGGCCCGGCTGGGTGGAGCACGACGCCACCGAGATCTGGTCCAAGGTGCAGGCGGTGGTGGCGGGCGCGCTCGCCAAGGCCGGACTGCGCGCGGACCAGCTCAGCGCGCTGGGCATCACCAACCAGCGGGAGACCACGGTGCTGTGGGACCGGGCCACCGGCCGGCCGGTGCACAACGCGATCGTCTGGCAGGACACCCGCACCGCCGCGCTCTGCGACGAACTCGGCGGCCAGGACGGCCAGGACCGCTTCCGCGAGCTGACCGGGCTACCGCTGGCCAGCTACTTCTCCGGGCCGAAGGCGGCCTGGCTGCTGGACAGCGTGCCGGGCCTGCGGCGGCGCGCCGAGAACGGCGAGATCGCCTTCGGCACCATCGACTCCTGGCTGATCTGGAATCTGACCGGCGGTGTCAACGGCGGGGTGCACGTCACCGACGTCACCAACGCCTCGCGCACCCTGCTGATGAACCTGGAAACGCTCCAGTGGGAGCCGTCGATCCTCAGCGCGATGAACATCCCCGAGGCGATCCTGCCGGAGATCCGGTCCTCCTCCGAGGTGTACGGCACCGCCGTCGGCCAGCTCGCGGGGGTGCCGGTGGCCGCCGCGCTCGGCGACCAGCAGTCGGCCGTCTTCGGGCAGACCTGCTACGAACCCGGCGAGGCCAAGAACACCTACGGCACCGGCAGTTTCCTGCTCCTCAACACCGGCACCCGGCCGGTGCCCTCCAAGAACGGCCTGATCACCACCGTGGGCTACCAGCTCGGCGGGGAGGCGCCGGTGTACTGCCTGGAGGGCTCGATCGCGATCACCGGCGCCCTGGTGCAGTGGTTCCGCGACCAGCTCGGCATCATCCGCTCCGCCGACGAGATCGAACCGCTGGCCGCCAGCGTCGCGGACAACGGCGGCGCGTACATCGTGCCCGCCTTCTCCGGTCTGTTCGCCCCGTACTGGCGCTCCGACGCGCGCGGGGTGATCACCGGTCTGACCCGTTACGTCACCAAGGCGCACCTCGCGCGGGCGGTGCTGGAAGCGACCAGCTGGCAGACCCGCGAGGTCGTCGACGCGATGTACCAGGACTCCGGGGTGCGGATCACCTCGCTGCGGGTGGACGGCGGCATGACCGTCAACAACCTGCTGATGCAGCACCAGGCGGACGTCCTGGGGGTGCCGGTGATCCGGCCGGTGGTCGCCGAGACGACGTGTCTGGGCGCGGCCTACGCGGCCGGCCTCGCCACCGGGGTCTGGCCGGACCTGGACACCCTCAAGGCGCACTGGAAGCGCGACACGGAGTGGACCCCGGGCATGGACGAGCAGACCCGGGAGCGCGAGTACCGGCGGTGGAAGAAGGCCGTCGAGCGCAGCTTCGGCTGGCAGGACGAGGACGGTCAGGACGACCGGCCCTAGACCTTCGGCATCAGGTGGCGGCGGGCTCCCGGCGGTCCGCCGCCACCTTCGCGGCATGCTCGACCACGGTGATCAGCACCTCCTTGGCGGAGGCCCGGTCCCGCGCGTCGCACATCACGACCGGTACGTGCGGGTCGAGGTCCAGCGCGTCGCGGACCGTCTCCGTCGCGTGCTGGGTGGCGCCGTCGAAGACGTTCACGGCCACCGTGAAGGGGATGCCGCGCCGTTCGAAGTAGTCGACGGCGGCGAAGCAGTCCTCCAGGCGGCGGGTGTCGGCCAGCACGACCGCGCCGAGCGCGCCCTGGGCCAGCTCGTCCCACAGGAACCAGAAGCGGTCCTGTCCCGGCGTGCCGAACAGGTAGAGCACCAGGTCCTCGCGGAGCGTGATCCGCCCGAAGTCCATGGCGACGGTGGTGGTGCTCTTCGCCTCGACACCGTGGATGTCGTCGACCGGCCGGCCGGCCTCGCTGAGCGGTTCCTCGGTGCGCAGCGGCCTGATCTCGCTGACCGCACCCACCAACGTCGTTTTGCCGACCCCGAAACCGCCCGCGACCAGCAGCTTGAGCGCTACCGGATCGGGGGCGGACCTGCGGCGTCGGTCAGAGCGCCCGAAGCCCATTGATCACCTCTCGGAGAATGCTCTCGTCCGGCAGTTCAGCCGGCGGAACAGGCATGCTGACGTGGACGAGTTCCGCGTCCAGCAGGTCGCCGACGAGCACGCGCACCACGCCCACCGGCAGATCGAGATCGGCCGCCAGCTCGGCGACCGAGGTCGCCATCAGCTGGCAGCGGTCGACGATGTCGAGGTGCTCGGGCGACAGCGTGTGATCGCCCTCGGCCGCGCCGTCCTCGCCCTCCGGCTCGGTCATCACCAGGGCGATGAGGTCGAGCCGGCCCTCGGCGGCGTGGCTGGTGCGGCCACGTGTCATCGCGTACGGACGCACCACCGGGCCGGCGGCGTCGTCGTACCATCGGTCCTTTTCTGAAGTCATGTCACCCCGTACCCGTCCTCAGGTCATGCCGTCAGCCGCTGAGGGCCGCGCCGCTGTCGGTGCGGGGCGCGGTGCCCAGGTGGGCGCCGACCCGCTTGACCAGCAGCGCCATTTCGTACGCCACCTGCCCGACGTCGGAATCGGCGTCGCTGAGTACCGCGAGACAGCTGCCGTCGCCGGCCGCGGTCACGAAGAGGAAGGCGTCGTCCAGCTCCACCATGGTCTGCCGGACCCCGCCCGCGTCGAAGTGCCGGCCGACGCCCTTGGCCAGGCTGTGGAAGCCGGAGGCGACGGCGGCGAGGTGTTCCGAGTCCTCGCGGGTCAGTCCGTCCGAAGCGCCGATCGCCAGGCCGTCGCCGGAGAGCACCAGGGCCTTGCGGATGCTGGCCACGCGGGTGACCAGGTCGTCAAGGAGCCAGCTCAGCTCGCGTGTCGGGCTCGATGGTGCGGTCATCGACCGTTCCCCTCAGGAGTCGTTCTCGGTGCTGTTGGTTCGTCGCCCGGGCCGTGCGGGCCGACGCTGTCTTCTGCGATGTCGTGTTCGCGCCCACGCTGCCAGCCGCGCTGCAGCGCGGCCATCCGGTCCCGCACCTCGTCGGCGGTGCGTTCGCGCGGTGCCCCGGCGCCGGGCCGCACCGCGGTCCCGGTGTCCTGCGACACGGATTCGACGCGCAGCTGCGGGGCGAGGTTGGCCTGCCGGACGCGCTTCGGCAGCAGGGCCGCCGTCGGTGCCGACGGGCCGGACGGCTCCGCGGAGCGGGCCGCGGGGACGGTCGGCGGGGCGACCGGGCGGCCCCGGTCCGAGACCAGGACCGGGGCGGTACGCCGGCGGCGCGGCAGCGGCAGCGGTTCGCCGTCACCGCCGTCAGGACCGGGGGCGACGGGTTCGGGGGCGATGTCCGGTACCTGGACGTGCTCCCTGCCGTTCTCGCTCCCGGCGGTCTCGAGTCCCCACTGCCGGAAGGAGAGTTCGGTTCCGGTCGGGTCCATGTCGATCTCCTCCGCCCCGAGGATCCCGCCGAGGCGGGTCGCTCCGGTGTCCTCACCGGCATCGGTGAGCAGCGTGGCCGGGATGAGGACGACCGCTGTGGTCCCCCCGTACGGCGACAGGCGCAGGGAGACACGTACGCCGTGCCGCTGCGCGAGCCGGCTGACGACGAAGAGGCCGAGGCGGTCGGTGTCGGACAGCTCGAACTCGGGGGTCTCGGCGAGCCGCAGGTTCGCTTCCAGCAGCGCGTCCGGGGTGAGGCCGAGGCCTCGGTCGTCGATCTCCAGGACGAAGCCATTGGCGACGTGCTCGCCGTGCACCCGGACCGCGGTGTGCGGCGGGGAGAACACGGCGGCGTTCTCGATGAGTTCGGCGACCAGGTGCGTCACGTCGGCGACGGCCGAGCCGGCCACCGCCAGCCTGGGCAGCCTGCGGACCTCGATGCGCTCGTAGTCCTCGACCTCGGCGACCGCCGCGCGCACCACGTCCATGAGCTGGATGGGCTTGCGCCACTGCCGGGAGGGCGCGGCACCGGAGAGGATCACCAGGCCCTCGGCGTGCCGCCGCATACGGGTGGTCATGTGGTCGAGCCGGAAGAGGTCGGCGAGTTCCTCGGTGTCCTCGGTGCGCCGCTCCATGGCGTCCAGCAGGGTGAGCTGGCGGTGCAGCAGGACCTGGCTGCGGCGGGCGAGGTTGACGAAGACGTCGGAGACGCCGCGCCGCATGTCGGACTGGCGGACGGCCGCCTCGACGGCGGCGCGCTGCAGGGTGTTGAGGGCCTTGCCCACCTGCCCGATCTCGTCGTCGGTGTACTCCAGCCGCGGCACCTCGGTCTCGACGTCGACCTTCTCGCCGGCGGCGAGACGCCGCATGACGCGCGGCAGCCGGGTGCCGGAGACCTCCTGGGCCTCCTTGCGCAGCCCGGACAGGTCGCGGATCAGGCTGCGGCCGATGCGTACCGAGACGAAGATCGAGGCGAAGACGGCGATCAGGCCGAGGCCGCCCGCGACGGCCGCCATGATCAACAGCTTGAGGGCGTAGGGCTCGGCGCGCTTCTTGTGCAGGTCGCCCGACTGGACGCCGATCCGGTCGAGGTCGCCCAGCGCGGTGGTCGCGGTGCCGAGCCAGGAGGCCCGGTCGGCGGCGCGCGGCGCGGCGGCAGCGCCCGCGGCGATCACGGAGTCCTCCGCGGTGCGCAGTGCCTTGCCGGTGGCGCCCCGCCAGAACTCGTCGTAGAGCGTCCGCTCGTCGTCGGGAAGGAGTTTGAGGTTGTCGTCGTAGTAGTCCCGCTCCTCGCCGACGGCGAAGGTGAAGGAACGCAACTCCTGCGGGCTCATCCGGCCGGCGCTGATGGCCGCGGCCATCAGCGCGTCCTCGCGGCTGATCGCCTCCCGGGCCCGGGTGATCACGATGAGGGCGCGGCCCTGCCTGTCGAGCGACACGTTGTTCAGCGGGCTGAGCGAGTCGAGGAAGTCGTAGCAGGGGTCGACCATCGTGTTGTAGGCGCCGAAGGCGTCGTTACGGGTGATGGTCTGGCCGTCGACCTTGGCGCGCAGCGCGGGCAGTCCCTCGAACCCCTGGGTCACGGCGTCCAGTCGGAGCTTGGCCTCCCCGCTGAGGTCGGACCTGACGCCCGAGTCGAACGCGTTGGTGCGCAACTTGGCGAAGACCTTGTCGGTGACGGCTTCCTGCTTGGCCAGCCCGGCCTTGAAGTCCGAACGGCGGGGGTCGGCCAGGTACAGGATGGCGGCGCGCCGCTCCTGCTGCAGGGCCTGGACCGCGTCCTCGGTCGGGTAGCCGACGTCGTTGACGATGCGCTCGATGTCCAGCAGACCCCAGACCTCGCGGCCGGTGAGCGTGGCGGCGAATGCCCAGATGGCTGTGAGCGACACCAGCGGAATCAGCAGCAGCGCCACGATCTTCCGGCGGATCGTCGTACCGCGAAAGCGCATGGCCTCCCCAACGTCAGCCCCGTTCGGGGGGTGTTCGATCGCATGGAATCTGCGCGAGCCTACTACTGCCTCACAGGTAACTCGAAAGCCAGTCCGGTGGCCGGAGTCCGTCGGCCAGATTTTCCGATGGCTTGTTTTCGGGTTTAATCCGGGCAACCCGGATGGCAAGGTGGTGCGGGACACCCCGGTTCGGGCGCGATGCACCGTTGCCGCGAGTGGCTGGAAAGGTACTGCGGAATGTCGAGGGCGATTTGCGGGCAGTCACCTTCCATGGACACAGAACCCCTCTCCCTGTGGGTCGAAGATCCCGTCGGTACCCCGCGGATGGCCGATCCTGTCCGGGCCGCTGCCGTCCGCGCCGTGATGATCGCGTCCGTGACCCTCATAGAAGCGGTGATCACCACGCTGCTGACCTTCGGCGGTTCCTGGTGGTCCGCTCCGGCCATGATCTTCACCGTGGTCAGCACGATCGTCGCCACCTGGGCGGTGCTGGACGTGTGGGTGACCCGGCAGGTGTGGAACCAGCGCAACGGCGTGGTCTCCAGCCCGAGCAGCGCCGCGCGGGCGCTGCGCCGGGAGCGGCGCAGGGCACGGCGCAAGGAACGGACCGCGGGGAAGCCGAAGCCGCGCGGGCACATACCCCGGTCGCTGTCGCGGGCCTGAACCGGGCGTGCGGCGGCCCCTGAACCGGCCGTGAAGGACCCCCGGGGCCGGATCCGGACCCTGGACCCGGCCGCCGGCCCCCGCTCCTGCCCCGGCCCGACCACGGCTACCGGGGCTGCGGCTGAGCTTCCTGTGACGGAGCCTCCTGCGACTGCGGTTGCGGTCGTGACTGCTCCGGCGGACGGCGGAACATCCGGGTGGCCGTGATCTCCCCGTGCACCGTCTCGCTGCCGGTGTCCTGGACGGGCAGACCGGGCCGCAGATGCTCCTCGACGGTGATGTACTTCAGCCCGGCGCGCAGGTCCGCGTCGTTGCGCAGCCGGACGACCAGCGGGAACTCGGCGAGCGCCGTGGTGTCGAACAGGCCGGTGGTGTAGATCAGCTGGACGCCCAGCGCGTCGGCGACCGCCCGCTGCAGCTCCAGCAGATACGTCGCGTTGGCCCGGCCGATGGGGTTGTCCAGGAAGAGCGTGCCGGCGTGCCGGTGCCGGTCGCGGCCCCGGTCGTTGCTGCGCAGCGCCGCCATCGTGCAGTAGAGCGCGATGGCCGCGGTGAGCAGCTGGCCGCCGGAGAACACATCGCCCATCTGACCCACCGGGACGCGCTCCGCGCGCAGCACGGCGTCCGGCTTGAGGATCTCCACGGAGATCCCCTTCGGCTGGAGCGCCGCCGCGACGCCGCGCAGCAGCAGGGACATCCCGTCCCGGCGCAGGTCGGAGTTCTTGCGGACGGCGGCGCTCGTCGCCTCGTCGATGACCTCGCCGAGGCGCTCGGTGAGCGCCGCGTGGTCCGGGTCCTCGAACCGGATCCGCAGGAACTCCTGCCCGGACCAGTCGCCCAGCCCCTCGGGGAGTCGGGAGAGCCGCTGGGCGGAGCGCAGGGTGGCGAGCGAGGACTCGACGAGGCCGCGCAGCCGGTCCACGATGCTGTCGCGGTTGCGCTCCAACTGCTGCATCTCGTCGGTCAGCACCCGCAGCCGCGGCGCGAACGCCACCGCCCAGGCCGCCGCGTGCTCGGGCAGTCCGGCCGCCGGCAGTTCACGGATCTGCTGCCGGGCCGGGGTCCTGACCTGCTCGAACCGGGCGGCGTTGGCATGGCGCACGAGGATGTCGGACGCCTCGCGCAGCTGCGATTCGGCCGCCGAGAGGTCGGTGGCGCAGCCGCGCAGGCTCCGGCGGACCTCGGCGGAGACCGTACGGGCCTCCTCCAGGGTGCCCGCGTAGGGCTCGGGCTCCGCTTCGGCCTCCTCGTGGGTCGCCGGGCCGTCCCTGAGCAGATCGCGCAGCAGCGCGGCCAGTTCGTCGAAGCCGCCGGCCGCGTCCTCCGCGGCCCGGTGCGAGCGCACCAGGTCCGCGTGCGCGCCCCGGGCCTCGTCCAGTGCCTCGGTGCGTGCGGCGAGTTCGCCGTTGGCGCCGCGCAGCAGCTCCTGGGCGTGCCCGGCGTCGCGCGGCAGCAGTCCGGCGGGCAGCTCGGTGTGCGACTCCCCGGTGGCGGGGGCGAGCCGCTCGGATTCACCGCGCAGCCGGCCCAGCTGCTCGCTGGCCGCGGAGGCGCGGGCCTCGATGGTCTGGACGAGCTGCTCGGCGCGGGCCGCGGCGGCCTGCCGGGACGGGCCGTCGGCGCCGTCGGAACCCTCCAGGAGCTGGGCGGCGCGGCTGCGGACCTTGTTGGTCAGCCGGTCCAGTTCGGTGAGGGCCGAGCTCTCGGTGCTCTCCGCGCGGGCCTGTTCGGCGCGCAGGTCCGCGCCGACGCCGACCTGCTCGTACAGCTGTGAGGCCGCACGGTAGGCCTCGCGCAGCGCGGGGAGCGATTCGCCGGAGGGCGGCGCCGTGTCCCGCGCGGGCTCGTCGGGCGCGCCCGCGATCTCGGAGCGTTCGGCGCGCAGCACCCGGGCGGTGCGGCGGGCGTCGTCCGCGCCGCGCTGGGCGGCCCTGCGGTCCTCGTCGGCCGCCTGGGCCAGTGCGAGACAGGTCTCGGCGCGGGCCTCGGCCTCGGACGCGTCCTCGGTCAGTTCCCGGGTACGGCGCTGCCAGTTGGCCCGTTCGCGCAGCCGGTGGGCCAGCCCGGCCAGCAGGTCCGCGCGGCGCCGGGCCTGCTGCGCCGCGTCCTGGCGCGCGTCGCGCTCCCGGGCCGCCTCGGCCGACACCTCGTCCGCCTCGGCGCGCCGGGCGCGCGCCTCCGTCAGTTCCGCGCGGGCCGCCGCCACGGCCTCCACGGCCGCTTCCACGGCCACCGCGAGTTGGCCGAGCTGCCCCTGCGGGCAGCCGGACCGCCAGGACGCGAGCCGCGCGGCCAGCGTCCGGTCATGGCCGAGCCGGGCGGCCAGCGCGCGGATCTCGGCCTCCCGGGCGCTCGCCCGGGTCCGCAGCTCCTGGCGTTCGCCGTCGGCCGCCAGTTCGTCGTGCATCGCGGGGTTCGGCGGGACGAGGAACACGTCGGACCCGTCGCCGCCCGAGGGGGTCGGTGCGAGCAGGGCGGCCGCGGTGCCCACCGCCACGGTCGAGCGGGGCAGCAGGGCCGCCTGCGCGAGGACCTCGCGGGCCCTGCGGTACGTCTCCGGGTCGGTGACGACGACGCCGTCCACCAGCTCCGGGCGCGCCGACATCACGGCGGTGTGGTCCGCGGGGTCCACGGCCTGCGCGAGGTAGCGCCAACCGGGCAGTGCGGGGATGCCGTGCTCGCCCAGGTACTCCACGGTGGCCAGCACGTCGGGGCCGGGCGGCAGCAGGCCGCCGTCACCGAGCGCCGCCAGGATCCGCGCGTCGTCGGCGGCCGTGGTGCGCAGGTCGAACAGCTGCCGCTCGGCGGCCGCGACGGTGCCGTCCAGCAGCTCCCGCAGCGGTTCGGCGAACGCGTCCAGCTCCATGGCGCCCAGCGGGCGGGCGTCGGGGCGGTGCGGTGCGGCGGGCGCGGCGTCGGGGCGGTGCCGGTCGCCGGCGGAGGCCGCCGAGCCGCGGGGGCCGGGGATGGCGTCCCGGGTGACGGACTCGTTCGCCGTCGGGCCCGGCAGGCTGAGGAGTTCGGACAGCCGTGGTTCTGCCGCGAGGGCCTCGGCGACGCGGAAGTCGGCGGAGTGGGCGGCCTCGGCGGCCGCCAGGGCGTCCGCGGCGCGGGCGGCGGCCAGTTCCACCCGGGATTCGGCCGCGGCGGCCTCACGGGCGTGCTCCGCGGCCTGGCGCGCGGTCTCCCGGGCGGCCTCGGCGCCGGCGGCGGCGACGCGCTCGGCGTCGGAGGCCTCCAGTGCGGCACGGGCCGGGTCGGCGTCCGGGGCGGAGTCGTCGAGCCAGCCGGCGCCGACGGCCTCGGCCGTCTCCTGCGCGACCTCGGCGAGCCGCTGCCCGAGGTGGCCGGCCTCGCTGCGGGACCGCTGGGCCTCGGTGGCCGCGGCGGTGGCGTCCCGGTGGGCGGCCATGGACTGCTCCTGGAGCGCGGCGGAGCGCTCCTCCTCGCGGTCCGCCTGCTGGTCGGCGCCGTCCGCCGCCGCGTGCAGCGCGCGCACCAGGTCACCGGCGGCCAGCGTGCGGGCGGCCAGTGCGGGAGCCGCGTCGCGTTCGGCCTCCTGGATGGCCGCGCTGACCCGGGCCAGCCGGTCTCCGGCGGCGCGGTGCCGCAGCACCGTCTCGGCCGCCTGCCAGGCGGAGTGCAGGGTGCGCGCCTCGTTCAGCTCGCGGCGCAGTCCCGCGGCGGCCTTGTCGGACGCGGCGAGGGCCAGCGAGGCGTGCCGGTAGGCGAGTTCGGCGGCCACCAGGGCGCTGCGGCCGCGGGCCCGGTCGGCGTCGGTGACGGCCTGGGCGGCCCGGTCGGTGTTCTGCGCGAGTTCCGCGCCGCGGCCGCGCTCCTCCCGGGCGCGCGCGGACAGCCGGCGGGCCAGGGCGCGGGTGCGCCGCTCGGACTGGGTGTGGATGCCGCGCGCCAGTTCACGGGCACTGGCGTGCTCGACGATCCGCTCCAGCAGCTCCAGCGAGCCGGCGGTGAAGTCGCGCTCCGCGGTCAGTTCGGCACGGCGGCCGAGCTTGCCGGCGAAGCTGTGGACGAGGTCCGCGAGTCCGTCGGTGTCCCGGGTGTCGGTGACGGCGCGCAACAGCAGGTCGGCGAAGTCGGAGTCGTGCCGGACGGCGAAGAGCCCGGCCGCCTCGCCCTCGTCGGCGTTCATCTCCCGCTGGTAGCGGAAGAGCTCCGGGTCCAGGCCGATCTCACCGAGGTGTTCGTTCCACCGGTCGTGGATCTCCTCCCACACCACTTCCAGGTGCGGGTAGAACTTGCCGGCCTCGGTGAGGGCGTCGCGGAAGCCCTTCATGGTGCGGCGGCGGCCCGTCGCGCCCGAGGCGCCCTCGGCGGGCGGCCGGACGGCGGTGGACTCGGCGACCGGGAGCGAGTCCAGGCTGAGCCCGGGGCCGGGGCGGAACGAGTACCAGGCCTCGGCGAACTTGCGCGGGTCGGAGGAGACCTGGCGGCCGCGCCACTCGCTGACCTTGCCGACGACCACCAGCTCGCCGGTGACGGTGTGCTGCCACTCCAGCGCCACATGCCCGCAGTCGTCGGCCAGCAGGAACTTGCGGAGCACGCCGGAGCTGGCCCCGCCGAGGGTGTTGCGGTGGCCGGGCAGCATCACCGAGAAGATCAGCTTGAGCAGGACGGACTTGCCGCCGCCGTTCTCCAGGAACAGCACGCCCGCGGGGGCGGGGCGGCGCAGCGGGCCGGTCGGCTCGTCCTGGAAGAACTCGGCCTGGGCGGGCGCGGGCTGCGGTACGGGCGCGCCGACACCCCGCAGGTCCAGGACGGTGTCTGCGTACCGCGCACCGGCGGGGCCGATGGAGTACAGGCGGAGCCGGGACAGCTCGTACATGGCGGCGGACTCTCGTTATCTGCGCGGGTGGGCGCGCGGGTGGTTACGGCTCAGGAGTGGCTGTGCTGGTCTTCTTGGCTGTGCCGGCTCTCGCGGCCGTGGCTCTCGCGGCCGTGGCTCCGGTGGCCGTCGCCCCGGTGGCCGTCGCCCCGGTGGCTGTCGCTCTCGTGGAACGGCAGGCCGGCCTCGGCGACGAGGTCCAGCTCCCCGGTGTCGTCGGGCGGCAGCAGGGTCGCGGAACCGTCGCTCACCGGGACGACGCCCAGCTCCAGGAGTTCGGCCATGGCCGCGCTGCCCGCCATGTCCCTGACCTGCAGCTGGTACCGGGCCGTGGTGCGGAACGTGCCGCCCGCGTCGTCCCCGGTGCGCTGCAGGAAGCCGGAGTCGACGAGGAAGGCGACCGCCTTGCCGACGATGCCGGTGGTGGAACCGGCCAGCCGCCGGGCGTCCTTGGTCGCGCCGGTGGCGCTGCGGCGCGTCCAGACCCGCCAGGCCGCTTCCAGGCCGGGCGCGTCGCTGGCCGGGTCGGTGTTCTCGCCCTGCTCCTCGGCGCGCTCCTCCAGCCGGCGGCAGGCCTGGCGGACGAACCCGTCGATGCCGTTGACGGTGATCCGGCCGATGTACCCGTCGTCCGCGAGGTCCTCGGGGCGGGGGAACGCCATGGTGGCGGTGGCCAGGTGCGCCAGGCCGTGCAGGAAGCGGTCGGCGGCGTCGGAGGCGGCCCGCCGCGAGTACTCGCCCATCCGGACCGCGAACACCGAGTCCTCGGCGGCGGCCACGGCCATCCCGGCGCGCGGCGACACCTCCAGGACGATCAGGCCGAGCCCGGCGGCGACGGCGTCCGCGAGCCGGGCGAAGGCGGGCTCCTCGCGGTGTCTGCGGATCAGTTCCGCGTACTCCGCGTCCCGGGCCGGCAGCAGCTTGGGCTGCAGCCCGTAGGAGACCAGCCGGGCGGCGTCCGCCGCGTCGGCCGCGGTGACGGGTGACGGGGCGCCGGATCGCGCGGCCGGCGCGGCATCGCCGTACGCGGCCGGCGGCGCGGTCTCGGCGTCGCGGTACTCGGTCACGGGTGGATCTCCTCGGGGCGGACGGCGGATGGCTGCTCGGCGGGACTTCGACGACAACGCCCAGGGAGCGTGCGTACCAGACCCCGCCGACCTGGGGGCACCTCCCAGCGGTAGCTGGGGGAGGGGCCGGGGGCCCGGGTGGGTGCGGCGGCTGTCATGCGATCTCCGAACGGGCCGCGGCCATCCCGGCCGTGTCGAGCCGGGCGGTGCCCACGATCAGGTCGGCGCCGCCGAACTCCGGATCCGTCAGCTCCTCGCCGTCGTCGACGGAGAACAGCAGCCGCGGCTCGCCCTGCCGGTAGGCGGTGCCGACCGGCGGGCTGGCGGCGTGCACCGCCAGCAGGGCGACGAGGTAGGGCAGTTCGGGGTCGCGGCGGCGGGCGTCGGCGAGCAGCCCGGACAGCCGGCGCGGCGCGTCGTCCGGCAGGTCCAGCAGTTCCAGCGCGCTCTCCAGCTGCTCCTCGGTGAAGCGGCTGTCGGCGGGGGTGGCCACCAGGTCCGGTTCCGGCATCGCCGCGCCCAGGTGCTCGCGCTCGGTGGGCGGGGTGAGCAGCACGTCCACCAGGTCGCAGATCCGCACCGCGGGCGGGGTGCGGAAGCCCGCGCCGCGGGCGAAGAAGGCGTCGGTGACCCGGGACGCCTGCTCGACGGGGAGCGGCAGGACGGGCGAGACCAGCTGCCCGTACAGGTCGAGCCCGGCCCGGGCGGGCGCCGACGCGAACGCCTGGCGGTCCTGCTCCGCGCGGAACAGCGGCCCGGCCTCCAGCAGCCGGGACTGCAGCTGGGTGTGGCGGCGGATGCAGTCCTTGACGATGTCGACGAGCTCGGCGGCCCGCCGCTTGTGCTCGGGGTCCTCCGCCTCGTCGCGCGCCTTGCGGATGTTGGTGAGGATCGCGTTCTCGTGCCGGTACCGGTCGGCGACGTGGTCCAGCGCCTCGGCGATCATGTCCGGGACGGCGCGCAGCCAGTCCACCGCCCGGACATTGCGCCGGGTCGCCTCCAGGGCGCGGCGCAGCGTCTCCGCGTACTGCACGGTCCGGTAGCGGGCCTGCTCGGCGGCGAGCTGGGCGTCCGCCAGCCGTCCCCGGCTGATCAGCACCTCCAGCTTGACCTCGGCGGCGATCTGGGCGCTGGTGACGTCCGTGTCGAGCGCGCCGACCAGGACGTTGACCGCCTCGTCGGTGGTGCGCAGATACACGCCGCCGCCGGGGCCCGGCACCTCCTCGATCAGCTTGAAGTCGTAGTCACGGCGGACGTACGCTCCGTCGGCGCCGAAGGTGCCGTAGACCGCGCGGAAGCCGCGGTCCACGCTGCCGACGTTGATCAGGTTCTCCAGCACCCAGCGGGCGACCCGCTCGTGCTCCTCGACGGGCCGGCGCGGTGACTGGGCGGCGACCCGGGGCAGCAGCCTGGTCACTATCTGCTCCGGGTCGGCCCCGGTGTCGAAGTCCATGTTGAGCGTGACCATGTCGATGGCGGACAGCGCCACCTCCGCCATCGCGTACACCGAGTACTCACCGGCCAGGTTCGCCTTGCGCACGTCCAGGTCGTGCAGCGGCGCGGTGCACGCGAGCGCCTTGAGGCGGCGGGCCAGGCCCTCGTCGGCGGCCGGGCCCGGAGCGGGGCGGGGCGCGCCCGTCGTCGGGTACGGGGTGGTTACGGTCACGACGCACACATTAGGCGGTGCCACCGACATCGAACGAAACGGCACGGATCACCCGCCCGGCCACAAGTCACCCCCAGGGCCTGTCGTCAAACTGCCGCCTGCCCGGCGGGCGGACGCCGCCACTTCGAAGACAGGCCCTGTCAGAGCCGTACCCGATGGCACCATGGCGGACATGGTCATCGATCTCAACGCGGATCTCGGCGAGGGCTTCGGCCGGTGGACCCTCACCGACGACGACGCGCTGCTCTCCGTCGTCACCAGCGCCAACGTCGCGTGCGGCTTCCACGCGGGCGATCCGGTCACGATGCGGCGGGTCTGCGCGCTCGCCGCCGAGCGCGGCGTACGGATCGGCGCGCAGGTCTCCTACCGGGACCTGGCCGGCTTCGGGCGGCGCGCCATGGACGTGCCATCGGACGAGCTGGCCGCCGAAGTCGCCTATCAGATCGGCGCCCTGGACGTCTTCGCTCGGGCGGCGGGCTCACGGGTCTCGTACGTCAAGCCGCACGGCGCGCTCTACAACCGGACGGTCGGAGACGCGGCGCAGGCCGCCGCCGTGGTGGCGGGCGTCCTGCTGGCCGGCGGGCCGGACGGCGGGCTGCCGGTGCTGGGGCTGCCCGGCTCCGAGCTGCTGGCCGCGGCGGAGAAGGCCGGGCTGACAGCGGTGGCCGAGGCGTTCGCCGACCGCGCCTACACCGAGCGGGGAACCCTCGTGCCGCGGAGTGAGGCGGGCGCGGTGCTCCAGGACGCCGACGCCGTCGTCGCGCAGGCCCTGGCGGTCGCCCGTGACGGGCAGGTCGTCGCGGCCGGCGGCCGGCGGATCGCCGCCGGCGCGCGGTCGCTGTGCCTGCACGGCGACACGCCCGGCGCGGCGGACCTCGCGCGGCGGGTGCGGCGCGAACTCCAGGACGCGGGCGTCTCGTTGCGGCCCTTCGCATGAGGACGCTCCCGGTGGGGGAACGCGCGCTGCTGGTGGAGCTGGACGCGGACGGCGAGGTCGGGGCGTTCCACGCCGAGCTGCTGCGGCGGCGGGCGGCCGGGACGCTGCCGGAGGTGCGCGAGATCGTGCCGGCGGCCCGCACGATCCTGCTCGACGGCCTGGCCGACCCCCGCGCGCTCGCCGTGGAGCTCGCCGCCTGGACCGTCCCGCCGCTCACGGCGGAAGCCGGGGCGGAGACGGAGATCCGGGTGCGGTACGACGGGCCCGATCTGGCGGACGTCGCCGGGCTGTGGGGCGTTCGACCCGAGGAGGTCCCGGACATCGTCGGCGGCCTCGTCTTCCGGGTGGCGTTCTGCGGCTTCGCTCCTGGTTTCGGGTATTTGACCGGACTCCCCGAGCACCGGCACGTACCGCGCCGGGCCACCCCCCGGACCTCGGTTCCCGCCGGTTCGCTGGCGCTGGCCGGACCGTACGCGGGCGTTTACCCGCGCTCCTCCCCCGGCGGCTGGCAGCTGATCGGCACCACCGACGCCGTCCTGTGGGACCCGCGGCGCGAGCCGGCGGCACTCCTGACCCCCGGCACCCAGGTGCGCTTCACGCGGGACGCGGCATGACACAGCACGCGGAACGTGACACGGCGCGGGGGTCGGTGCGGGTGGTGCGGGCCGGCGCGCTGACGACCGTGCAGGACCTCGGGCGGCCGGGCCACGCCCACCTCGGTGTGCCGCGCTCCGGGGCACTGGACCCGCCCGCGCACCGCCGGGCCAACCGGCTGGTCGGCAACCCGGACGGGGCGGCGACCCTGGAGACGACCGTCAACGGCTGCGCGGTGCGGACGGACCGCCCCGTCGTCGCGGCCGTCACCGGCGCGCCCTGCGCCGTCCGGATCGACGGCCGCCCCGCCCCCTGGGGCGCCGCGGTCCTGGTGCCGGCCGGCGCCGTCCTGGAACTCGGCGCCGCCGAGGGCGGACTGCGCTGCTATCTGGCGCTCGCGGGCGGCATCGACGTCGAGCCGGTGCTCGGCAGCCGCTCCGCCGACCTGCTCTCGGGGCTCGGCCCGCCACCGCTGTCGGAGCACGACACGCTCCCGCTGGGCGCACCCAGCGGGAGGTCCCGCGACGCCGACACGATGCCGTGGCCCGCGCCGCCGGCCGAACTCGTCCTGCCGCTCGTGCTCGGCCCGCGTGACGACTGGTTCGCCGAGGACGCGCCACGGCTGCTGGCGGCCGGCGCGTACACCGTCTCCGCCGCCTCCAACCGCATCGGGCTGCGCACCGAAGGCCCCGCGCTGCGGCGGGCGTTCGACGGCGAGCTGCCCAGCGAGGGGATGGTGCTGGGCGCCGTCCAGGTGCCGCCCGACGGCCGCCCGGTCGTCTTCCTGGCCGACCACCCCACCACCGGCGGCTATCCCGTGATCGGCGTCGTGCCGGAGCCGCGGCTCGCCGCGGCGGCGCAGGCCGTCCCCGGCACGCCCGTACGGTTCCTCCCGGTGCACGGGCGCGGGTTCCGGCGCGGCCGCGGCTAGGGCGTGTTGCGAAAGGAGCGCCGTTCGCCCGGAGGGCGTGGCCCACGGCGTCCGGTGCGTGCGCTCGCAAGGCGGAGGGCCGTCCTCGTACCGGACGTACGTGGACGAGCCCGACAACGCCGCGAGGGCGCGTGCCAGGCGTCGTGGGCCAGGCGGGACCTTCGCAACACGCCCTAGTCGAGCGCGGCCAGCGCCCCGGTGGTCAGGTCGTGGACCCGGGTGTCCAGGACGTGGGTGGTGCCGGCGGCCCGGTGGCGGCATTCCGCGGCGGCGAGGCGGAGGAGTCCGGGGAGCAGATCCGTGCAGCGGTCCGCGATCCAGTGGGTGCCGCGGGTCGCCATCCACCAGGCGCCCGCCGCCCGTGAGGGGCCGGGTCCTGCGGGTCGGGTGCGGGGCTCGCATGGCGAGGCCGTGCACGGTGAGCAGGGCGTGGAACTCGCTTACCAGCAGCCGGTGCCCGAGTTCGCTGGGGTGCAGGCGGTCCGCGCTCCACGCGGCACGGTCCGCCGTCCACGGCCGGTCCGCCGCGTGCAGATGGAGTGCGCCGTGCCGTTGCGACAGGACGTGCACCACGTGGTTGACCGCCCGCATCCGGCGGGCGAGCGGACGGGCCAGCGGCCAGGGCAGCCCGATGGCGCGTCCCGGGTCGGGGAGGCAGGCCGTCAGCACGCCGGAGCCGTCGGCCCGCAGCGCGCCCAGTACGGCGTCGAGGCGCCGTGCGACGACGGTGATGTCGAACGAGCCGCGCAGTGTGTCGTTGGCCCCGACCAGGACGGACGCCAGATGCGGCCGGAAGCGCAGCGCGTCGTCGAGCTGCCGCCCCGCCACGTCGGAGGTGAGCGCGCCGCTGTGGGCGCAGTTGAGCAGTTCCACGTCGTGGGGCCCCGCTCCCAGGCCGGGCGCGAGCAGCGCCGCCCAGCCGCGCCACCGCCCGTCGGGACCGGGGTCGCCGAGTCCCTCGGTGAGGGGGAGTCGCCCAGCGCGGCGAAGCGGATCGTAAGCGGGTGCCCGTCCGCCAGGCGTCCGGCGGCGGGTGGTCGTCTTAAACCGCCCGGCCGGGGGTCGGGTGCCAGGACGGGGGGGCGGTCACGGGGTCTCCCCAGCGGCCCGGGTGGACAGCGGGCGGCGGCGGGTCATGGCGTGGCTCCCGGTGTGCGGGCGGGCAGGGCGCCGACGGAGGAAGCGGTGATCAGGGGCGCGGCTTCGTGGGCGGCGAGGAACGCGGGAGACGGCCGCGGGCCAGCCGTACCGCTCGGCCTGGCTGCGGGCGGCGGCGCGGCGGGCGGACTCGGGCCGGGCCAGCAGGCGTTGGACGACGTCGGCGAAGCCACGGCCGTCGGTGGCTCCGGCGCCGGCCGGGCCGATGAGGGCGGGGAGTGCGGACAGGGCGCTGGCGACGACGGGGGTGCCGCAGGCGAGCGCCTCCAGGGCGGCCAGTCCGAAGGTCTCGGCGGGGCCGGGGGCGAGGACGATGTCGGCGCAGGCCTGGAGAGCGGCCAGCCGGTCGCGGTCGGCGACGTGGCCGAGGAAGGTGACCGGGAGCCCCGCGGCGCGCGCCCGGGCCTCCAGGCGGCCGCGCAGCGGGCCCTCCCCGGCCACGACGAGCGCCACGTCGACGCCGCGCCGCCGGAGTTCCGCGAGGGCCTCCAGGGCCCGGCCCGGCCGCTTCTCGGCCGACAGCCGCGAGCACATCACCAGCAGCACCGCGGCGCCGCCCGCGTACCGCGCCCGGAGCGCGCCGTCGCGGAGCGCCGGGCGGAACCGGTCGAGATCCACGCCGAGCGGGGCCCGTACGACGTTGCGCGCCCCGAGGCGTTCGAACTCGGCGGCCGCCCACGCGGTCGTGCACACGATCCGCGAGTAGGCGTGCGCGGTACGGCGGTTGAGCCGGTCGGCGGCGGCCCGGGCGGCGCCCGGCGGCATCCCCCAGGTACGGAGTACGGCGTCGGCGCTCTCGTGGGAGACCATGACGGCCGGGACCCGGTTCCTGCGGGCCCACTCCCCCGTCCAGCGCAGCGTCGTACGGTCCGAGACCTCCAGCCGGTCCGGGGCGAGCGCGTCGAGCAGCGCCTCGACCGGTTGCCTGCGGGCGAGGACGTGGTAGCCGCCGGTGCCGGGGACCGGAGTGCCGGGAAGGGTGATGACCTTCCCCTGGGTGGTGGATTCCGCGCGGATCGCCGGGCGTCCCGGGGCCGCGGACCCCGGCATGACGAGGACCGGCTCGTGGCCGGCCGCGAGGTAGCCCTCGCCCAGGTGCTGGAGGGCGGTGCGCAGCCCTCCGGAGACGGGGGTGATGAAGTTCGCCAGGCGGACGATCCGCAGCGGCCGGCTCATGCCGCGACCGCCGTACGGGCGCTGAGCACCTGCGCGTAATGGTCCAGCAGTTGGTCGCCGACCGCCTCCCAGGTGCGTGCGGCGACATCGGCGCGGCCGGCCGCCCCGTACCGCGCGCGCAGCGCCGGGGCACGCTGCAGGAGCTGCACCGCGTCGCAGAGCGCGTCGGCGTCCCCGGGCGGCACCAGCAGGCCGGTGCGTCCGTGGGCGACGAGGTCGAGCGGGCCGCCGGCGGCGGGGGCGATCACCGGCACCCCGCTGGCCATCGCCTCCTGGACGGTCTGGCAGAACGTCTCGAAGGGGCCGGTGTGCGCGAAGACGTCGAACGAGGCGAAGATCCGGGCCAGCTCGTCGCCGGTCCTGGAGCCGAGGAAGACCGCGCCCGGCAGCGCCGCGCGCAGCCCGGGGGCGCTGGGACCGTCGCCGACGACGACCACCCGGACGCCGGGCAGCCCGCAGACCCCGGCGAGCAGGCCGACCTGCTTCTCCGGGGCGAGCCGGCCCACGTAGCCGACGATCAGCTCGCTGCGCGGGGCGAGGCTGCGGCGCAGCGCGGGATCGCGAAGTCCGGGCCGGAAGCGCACCGGGTCGACGCCACGCGGCCACAGGTGCACCCGGGGAACGCCCTGCCGTTCCAGCTCCCGCACCGAGGCGGTGGACGGCGCGAGGGTGCGGGCGGCGGCCGCGTGCACGGCGCGGATCCGCCGCCAGGCGGCGGCCTCGCCGACAGGGAGGTAGGAGCGGGCGTAGCCGGCCAGGTCGGTCTGGTAGACGGCGACCGCCGGGACCCGCAGCCGCTCGGCGGCCGCCATGCCCCGCACTCCGAGGACGAAGGGGCTGGCGAGATGGACGATGTCGGCGCGGTGCGCGGCGATGGCCGCGGCCGTCCGGCGGCCCGGAAGGGCCACCCGCACCTGGGGGTAGCGGGGCAGCGGCAGGGAGGGGACGCGGATGACGGGGCAGGGGTCGTCGCCGGCCGGTATGTCGTTCGGCCCGGCCGGTGCGATGACCAGCGGCTCGTGCCCGCGCCTGGCGAGGTGTTCTGCGGTGCGGAGCGCGCAGTGCGCCACTCCGTTGAGGTCGGGTGGGAAGGACTCGGTGACGATCGCAACTCGCATACCCACGTTGTCGCCATGCCGAGCGTTGACAGGGCCACGTCGATCTATACCGCCGTGGAACGCGTGATGACCCTTCGGGCGGCCGGGCCGCCGTTTCCGGTTCCGTGAACCGCCGACGGCCCCCGCCGGGAGGCGGGGGGCCGTGGGAGAAGCGTCCTAGCGGGCCGGTTCGCCCGAGCTGAGGCGGCCCCGCACAGCGGTCTGCACCTCGGCCTCCTCGGCCGGATCGGCGGCCATCCGGCGCAGCTGGGCCAGCACCCGGACGTCTCCGGTGGCGGCCTGGTGCGCGGCGAGTTCGCGCGTCGTCTCCTCGCAGTCCCACAGGCACTCCACCGCGAAGCCGGCGGCGAAGCCGGGATCGGTGGCAGCCAGCGCCTGGGCGGCGCAGCCGCGCAGCTGGGACGAGGAGGTCTCGCGGTAGACGTGGCGCAGCACGGGTGCCGCGCGGCCGATGGCGAGCCGGCCGGCGCCTTCGATGAGGACGGCGAGGCCCTCGGCGTCGGCGCCGTCGCTCTGGACGAGTCTGCGCAGTCCGGCCAGCACCCGGCCGGTGTCCTCGTCGCCGCCGCGGCAGGCGAGCATGCGGGCGGCGGAGATGCCGAGCGCGTCCTCGCGCTCCGACCAGGAGCGGGCCCGGTCCATGGCGTCGCTGCTGCGCATCCGCTCGAACGATTCGAGGGCGGCTCTGACGACGAGGTCCACGGGACTGGCGGCGGCGGCCTCGATGAGGTCCAGGGCCTGCGGGTCCTGCCGGTCCGCGAGGTGGCGCAGCGCGGCGGCGCGGGCGGCGGCGGGGCCGTCCTGGGCGGCGGCGACGAGCTCGGGACGGTCCTCGGGTCCGGCGACGGCGGCCAGGCAGCGGGCCGCGGGTTGATCGCGGTAGGCGGCCGGGTACTGGGTAAGGCCCTCGTCAGCCCATTCGAGTACGGCGCGGACGCTCCAGCCGGGGGTCGGTCCCGTCGGGCGCAGCTGGCGTTGCCAGCGGTCGAACGACACCTCTTCCAGTGCCTTGCGGACCCGGGCGGCGGTCGCGGGGTGCCGGGAGTCCTCGGCCCACAACTGCCACGGCCGGGGCTCGTACGCCTCGCGCACGGCCGCGGCCAGCTCGGTATCGCCCTCGGCGGTCTCCGGGAAACGGGCGAGCAGGGCGGGCCCGAGGCCGCGCAGTCCCTGTTCGTCGTCACGGACGGCCAGCTCGTCCAGGGCCCACTCCCAGGTGCCGCCGGTGGCCGCGTAGCGCCGCAGCAGGCGCAGGGCGTCACCGCGCCCGTAGCCGGCGAGGTGGCCGAGGACGGACAGCGCGAGACCGCAGCGGTGCTCGTCGGGGTCCAGGAGGTCGTCCGGATGGAAGAGGTGCTGTTCGATCCCGTCGAGCCCGGCTTCCAGTTCGGAGTACAGCCGCGCGTAATAGAGGGAGCGCGATTCCACCCGCCAGTCGAGGCGGGGGTCCCGCAGGACGCACTGCTCCAGAGCGGCGAGGGCATCTGCCCGCTGCGCCGCCAGGGCATGCAGGGTCCCGTCTCCGCGTCCTCGCTGGAGGAGGCCGAGAAGGGTTCCACTGGGCGCTATGTCTGGGTCGAACATGAGGTCAGCATCCGGTGCGGGGGGTTCCAAGGCAACGGGATTTCCGCTGCGGGTGCCCGGCATCCTTACCGGCCACCTGGCGTTTCAAGCCTGGCGGAGGGTGGGAATGTGTGGGGCCGGGGCGGGCCGCAGCCTACCGAGGTTTCCCCGCCCGTGTCGCTCCGGGCCGCCGGAGGCTCCGGAAGGCTTATGGCATATGCCATAAGCACCACCGGATCGGGTATTGCCGAAACCCTTACGGGCCATCACGCCGTGTGCCACAGTCGTTACCGGCCCATCGTCTGCCTTGGCCGCTCAGCACCGGTATCCGGTATCGGAGTCACCTTCGGAGAGCGTCATGCCGTCCCATCTGCACGCGGATCACTCCGCCGCACCGTCGACCGACCCCGATGCGGTGGACGCGCTGATCTCCCAGGCCCGCCGGCTGCGCAGCGAGGTCGACGCGGTACGCCGCGACACCGCCGCACCGGACGGTGCGGACCCCCGGGTCCGCTGGGAGCGCGCGCTGTGTGATCTCGCGGTGCACCAGCTCGACGATCTGGGCGAGCATCTGGGGCAGCTCCGCGAGGGTTTAGCGGACGACGGCAGTGCCGCGGCCCCGTTCGTCCCCAGTGACTTCGCCGATGCCCATCTCCCGTCCCCCGCCATCCCGGACCGTGTGCCGGATCACGCTCCCGGCCGGGCCGGCAGCGCCGAGTGGGACCTGCTGACGGACGAGGCGGAATGGTCCGACGAGCTGTACCGGATCTTCGGCCGCGACCCGGACGACGGTCCGCTGACACTGGACGAGCTCCCCTCCTGGCTCTTCGAGGAGGACCAGCAGGCGCTCACCTCGATGGTGACCGGCTGCCTGGTCGACGGCAGGCCCATCGACGGTGAGTTCCGCATCGTCCGCTCCGACGGATCCACCCGGACGCTGCACATGGTGGGCGAGCCGGTGCTCGACGCTGACGGCGGCACCGCTTCGATGTGGGCCGTACTGCGGGACGTCAGTGAGCTGCGCCGCAGCCAGCTGACGCTGAGAGAGACCCGTGACTCTCTCCAGCGACAGCGGCAGCTCGCGCGGTCGGAGCACCGGCTGGCGGTTGAACTGCAGGAAGCCGTGCTCCCGCCGTGGCGCGGCTCCCTGCGGTTCCCGCAGGGCGGCGGGCCCACCACCATGGACCTGGCCGCCCACTACCTCCCTTCCGGTACCAGCGCCCTGATCGGCGGCGACTGGTACGACGCACTGCAGCTTCCCGACGGTGCGACACTGCTGACCGTCGGCGATCTCACCGGACACGGCGTGAGCGCCACCTCCGGCATGGCGATGATGCTCGGAGCGCTGCGCGGCATGGCGATGGCCGGGCTGGAGCCCGGACCGTTGCTGGGCAGGCTGAACCATCTGCTGGACACCTCGGCCCAGCCCACCCTCGGCAGCGCGCTGTGCTGCCGCTACGACCCCGCCGACCGCACCCTGTCCTGGGCCCAGGCCGGCCATCCCGCCCCACTGCTCTTCCGGGACGGGACGGGGCGCGCGCTGGATCCGCCCGAGGGCGTGCTCCTCGGAGCCACCTCCGACGCGCGGTACACCCAGGCCGCCGAGCCCCTCAACCCGGGCGACCTGCTGGTACTGCACACCGATGGACTCGTACCCCGCCGGACGTCGTTCCCGGCCGCGACGGAGCCGACGGACGGCGCACGACGGCTGCTCGCGATGGCGCCCCTGTTCACCCGGGCCCGCACCGCACAGGACTGCGTACGGCTGGTCGTCGAGGAGTTCGGTGCCCCCGAGCGCGAGGACGACGCCTGCGTGCTCGTCGCGAGAATCGGTTAGACCAGATCGCCGTTGACCTGGTTGAATCTGCGGAGACGTTGGATCCGCCCTGGATCTGCCCGGCCGGTCAGACCTGCCGGGTGCTCCTGTTCTTCGGCAGCGGCGGCATCGCGGCCTCGATCTCCGACCGCAGATCCTGGATCGTCGTGTAGTCCGCGTACCGCCCGGTGAGCCGGTACATCTCCCGCAGCCGGTCCCATGTCCGGTGCGAGGACGTGCTGCCGATCGTCAGCAGTGCCATCCGCGCGTAACGGTCGGCCTGCTCCGGGTCGTTGGCGATGAAGCACGCCGAGGCCAGCGAGATGTAGTCGAAGATCTTCGACCGGTCCCGGCCGGACACCCGCAGTTCCAGCGCGTGCTTGGCGTGCATCTGCGCCTGGGCGGCGGCGGACGGGTCGTGCTCGGCCAGCGTGCGGTACGCCAGTGCCTGCATCCCGTGCAGGTCCGCCTCGTCGAACATCTGCATCCAACTCGGCGGCGGAACATCGCCCTTGTCCGAGACGAACAGGTCCTCGGCCTCCCCCAGCGTCCGCCGCATCGCCTGGCCGCGCCCCATGGACGCCTGGGCCCATGCCTCGATGGTGTGCAGCATGGCGCGGGTGCGGGGCAGGGCCTGCTCGCCCGATCCCGACTTCGCCAGCTTCATCAGATCGAGCGCGTCGTCCGGACGGCCGATGTGGACCATCTGCCGGGCCGCGCGGGACAGCGCCTCGCCGGCCCGCGGCCGGTCGCCTCCCTCCCGCGCCGCGTGCGCGGCGATCACGAAGTACTTCTGCGCCGTGGGCTCCAGGCCCACGTCATGGGACATCCACCCGGCGAGCACGGCCAGATTGGCGGCCACACCCCACAGTCTGCGCTGCAGATGGTCCTGGTGGTGGTAGGCGAGCATGCCGCCCACCTCGTTGAGCTGGCCGACCACAGCCTTGCGTTGCAGCCCGCCGCCGCGGGCCGCGTCCCAGGCACGGAACACCTCGACCGAGCGCTCGAGAGCCTCGATCTCCTGGGAACCCACCGGAGCCGCCTCGTACCGGTCGTACGCGGCGGGTTCGGCGTGGAGTGGATTGTCGATGACCGGTGCATCGGCCACCAGGGCCGGGTCGGTGTGCAACCAGTCGTACATTGCGCTGCTGAGTGCTGAGCCAGCGGTGAGCGCGGCGCCCGCGCCCACCAGACCGCGTCGGTTGAGCATGAGGTCCATTCCCGTGAATTCGGTGAGGACCGCGGCTGTTCGTTCCGGTGGCCACGGCAGACCTTCTCCGGTCTGCTTCTTCCCCGCGTGCCGGTGCCGGTCGAACCCGAGATCCTCGATGGTCACGACACGGCCGAGCCGCTCGGTGAACAGAGCTGCCAGCACCTTCGGAACGGGTTCGCGCGGCGACTCACCGGTTTCGATCCAGCGGCGCACCCGCGAGGTGTCGGTCGCCAGCTGCGGGTGGCCCATGGCCGCCGCCTGCCGGTTGACCAACCGTGCGAGTTCGCCCTTGGACCAGCCGGTAAGGCCGAACAGGTCCGCAAGTCGGGTGTTGGCTTCTTTGCTCACGTCAAGCCCCCAGGTTCCTCGGCACGGTTGACACTAATCGCCTGACAAAGGCCCCGCGAGTATTCGCCACGCTTCGCCAGGGTGCGCCAGATGGTCTGCCACCCGCGCCAGGGTGTGATGTAGGAACGCGCCACCCCGGCCCGGCACTAGCCGGCTCCCGGAAGGTCGTTCGAGTCACCCGTGAGCAGCCCTGAACTGCTCTCTTGTGGAGGGGACGACCGGCCCCGGGAGGGGCGTGCGGCGCGTGGACGGACCGGGCCGACCGGCCTGAACCCGCATTCCCCAGGGTGCGGGTCCGGACGCCGACACCGGTTCCGAACCGTCCACGCGCCGGCCGGACCACCGACGCCACCGACCGGCCACCACGTCGCGGCACCGCGACGCGGACACCGTCGGAGGCGGTACCGCACCGACGCAGCACCGCATCACTGTCATGAGCTCGCAGGCACACGAAGGGATCTGTTTCCCCCTCATGTATTCAGCATCGTCCTCCGTGTCCGCTCCGCCCCGGTTGTCGCACCCCGCTGGTACGGACTCCTCCATGCGCACCCGTCCGCCGCTCACCGCCGCTCGGCGGGGCCTCCCGACGGGCACCTCCCATCCGCTCAGCGGGAGACTCGACTTGACCGGCCCCCAGGGCGCTCAGCTGCGGACGGCCATCGCCGCGGTTCAGCGGATATGCCCCGAGTTCAACCCTGCTCAGATGCTGCGCCGCAGCGGGCGCACCGCACTGCTCGTCGGTACGTCGGGACGCAGTCCCGCGGTCGCCAAGTGTCTGCTGGACCAGTCCCCAGCGTGGGTCGAGCGGTTCCAGCACGAGATAGCGGCTTACCGGGCGTTCGTCCGCCACCGGCCGCCAGCCCGGGTCCCACGGCTGATCGCCGCGGATCCGGAGAGCTGTGTGCTGGTCCTGGAGCGAATGCCCGGACGGGTCGTGTCGGTACAGCGCCATCCGACCGAGACCCCGCCCCGGTCCGATGTCCGTGCGGCCATCGGCGCGTTCGGCCGGATCAACCTGTGGCGGCCGCCGGCCGGTGTGTTCGACGCGCCGATCGACTACCCGGCACGTATCTCGCGCTACCACGAGCTGGGGCTGCTCACCGACCGGGACATGGGTGACCTGCAGAAGCTGTTGCACGGACTCGCCCATGTGCAGGGGCAGTTCTGTCACGGCGACGCCCTGCTCTCCAATGTGCTGCTGTCCCCGGCCGGCCCGGTGCTGGTCGACTGGGAGCACGCCGGCTGGTACCTGCCGGGGTACGACCTGGCGGTGCTGTGGTCGGCGCTCGGCAACGACCCGGTGGCGCGCCGCCAGATCAGCCAGCTCGCCCAGAACCAGGGTCCCGCCTCCCGGGACGCCTTCCTGGTCAACCTGATGCTCGTCCTGACCCGCGAGATCCGTACCTACGAGACCGCCGTGCAGCGCACCATGCGCAGCGCCACCCCGCCCGCGCAGACCGTGCCCGGAGCGGGCGAGGAGCAGCGGCTGCTGCTGCGCCGGCTGCACGACGACTGCGGTCTGGCCCGGCGGGCGGTGCGTGCCGCCGTCGGCACGCGCTGAGCCCCGCGCGGACCCGTCCCGCCCCCCGGATCACGGGGGTTTTCACCACCCGCCGGCACCCGCGTCACCGGTTCAGACCACTGACGCGGGGCAGGCCAGCACGCCCGTGCCGGGGAAACTCCCGGCACGGGCGTTTGACGTGCGCAAACAGTGCCCGATTGGGGCCTGTTGACGGATCGTCCGGGAGCCGATACCTCTGTGGAGCCGTTCGCCCCAGTACCGCTTCAAGGAGGCCGCATTGCGAGAGTCCGCCGCCCGATCAGCGAGACACCGACGGAGCACACTGCGTACGGTGACCGCGGCGGCCGCTGCCGCGGCACTGCTGCCCGTGCTCTCCACGGCCACATCCGCGAACGCCGCCCAGCCCGCCACCTCGTCGCTGCAGCGGGCGTTCAGCGACGCGGCCCAGCGCTACCAGGTGCCGGCGAGCGTCCTGCTCGGCGTGTCGTACATGGAATCGCGCTGGGACACCCATCAGGGGCTGCCCAGCGTCACCGCGGGCTACGGCCCGATGCACCTCACGGACGCCCGTACGGCGCTCACCGACTTCCCCCAGAAGGGTGACGGCGGTGACGACTCGCGCGGTGACGACTCCCGGCCGCTGACCGGCACCGGGCAGGCCGTTCCCGACGCCGACCTGTCGAAGCTGCCCGCCACCCTCACCACGCTGGAGCGGGCCGCGGGACTGACCGGCCTGCCGGCCCAGGACCTGCGCAAGGACCCGGCGGCCAATGTCGCCGGCGGCGCGGCCCTGATCGCCGCCGCCCAGAAGTCCCTGGGGCAGCCGCTGAGCGCCGACCCCGCGGACTGGTACGGCGCCGTCGCGCGCTTCTCGGGCGCCGACGACTCGGCGACCGCCGGCGCCTTCGCCGACGACGTCTACGACGTGCTGCGGCAGGGCGAGTCCCGCACGACCGACGCCGGGCAGAACGTCACCCTGGCGGCGGCTCCGGGGATCGCCCCGGCCACCGCGCAGGCGGCGGCGCTGGGCCTGAAGCACGTCAACGACAGCGGGACGGAGTGCCCGCGCGGGGTGGGCTGCGAGTGGCTGCCCGCGCCCTACCAGGAGACGACTCCCGGGGACTACGGCAACCACGACCTCGCCGACCGGCCCGCCAGCCAGAAGATCGACACCATCGTCATCCATGACACCGAGGGCAGCTGGGACACCGCGCTGAAGCTGGTGCAGGACCCGACGTATCTGGCCTGGCACTACACGGTCCGCTCGGCGGACGGCCACATCGACCAGCATCTGAGGACCAAGGACGTCGGCTGGCACGCGGGCAACTGGTACACCAACGCCAAGTCGATCGGCATCGAGCACGAGGGCTTCCTCATCGACCCGGGCACCTGGTACACGGAGTCGATGTACCGGACGTCCGCGCGGCTGGTGGCGTACCTGGCGAAGAAGTACGACATCCCGCTGAACCGCCAGCACATCCTCGGCCACGACACCGTGCCGGGACCGACCGGTGCGTACATCGGCGGGATGCACACCGACCCCGGGCCGTACTGGGACTGGGCGCACTACTTCCAGCTGATGGGCGCTCCGCTGCACGCCACGGCGGGTCCGGGCGGCGGCCTGGTCACCATCCGACCGGACTACGACGAGAACCGGCCGCTGTACACCGGCTGCGTCACGGCGGGCGACACCTGCCCGGCCCGCGGCTCCGAGGCGGTGCGGCTGCACACGGCGCCGAGCGAGGACGCGCCGCTGGTGAAGGACATCGGTCTGCACCCGACGGGTGACTCCACGACGGGCGTCAACGACGTCGGGGCGCGTGCCTCCACCGGTCAGCAGTACGCGGTCGCCGAGCGCCAGGGCGACTGGACGGCGGTGTGGTACCTCGGCCAGAAGGCCTGGTTCCACAACCCGCGGTCGCAGCCGACCGCCGTCAACGCCTGGGGCTGGACCGCCACCCCGAAGGCGGGCCTGGCCGACATCCCGGTCTACGGGCGCGCCTATCCCGAGGCGGCGGCGTTCCCTGCGGGTGTTCCCGTGCAGGCGATCGTGCCGATGCCGTACAAGCTCCTGGCGGGCCAGGAGTACGCGATCGGCAACCGGGTCCAGGGTGAGTACTACTACTCGACGACCTTCGACACCGCCTCGCACCAGGTCGTGCGCGGCAAGCAGGTCTACTACGAGATCCAGTTCGGCCATCGGGTGGAGTACGTCAGGGCCGAGGACGTCACCGTCCTGCCGTCCCAGGTGGGCGCTCCGCGCTGAGCCGTTCTCCCACGGGCGGATGTTCGGCCGTGGGACGTGACAGGGGCGCCGCCGGATCCCGGCGGCGCCCCTGTCACGTGCGGTGTGCGTCCCGTCAGCCCTGCTGGAACATCTCCGCGGGCAGCGGCTTCAGCAGTTGGTACAGGTCGTCGGTGATGGGGCGGTCCCAGGTGGCGATGGTGACCTGGACGCCGTCGCTGCGGTCGAACTGGGCGCAGGCGATCCGTGCTTCCGAGACCTTTATCCGCCGGACGATGAGCAGGCCGTCGCCGTGCATCGCGGGGGTGTCCTCGGTGCTGACCACTTCCACCGGCTCCTCGTTGCCGAGGGCCACCATCAGCTGGGCCACCTCGAAGGGCACCTGGCCGTCCTCCAGCTCACGCGCCGGGGAGCCCTCGGGGAGATTGCCGATCAGCATGGCGGGACCGCGCCCGCCGAAGAGGTCGTAGCGCAGGAAGATGCCCTGGCAGCTGCCGTCGGGACCGGGCAGCAGCCCAGCGCCGAGAATGCCCGGCCAGTCCCCCGGGTCCATGGCCAGGACATCGAAGTCCGGCCCGGTGGGCGTGGCTGCGGTGCGGCGGCGGAGGAACGACATACGGCCATCGTACGTGGCCCGCGGCCCCTTGCGCGGCGCCGGGGGCCGTGGCCGCCGGACCTCTCGGCGGCCCGTCCTCATTCCTCCCCCGCGACTGCCCCGGACGGGCCGCCGGGCGGGTCGGTCCGGTACGCCCCCGGCAGCCCGCCGGGGTCGGTGCCGAGCTTGCGGTAGACGGCGGAGAGCAGCCGGCCGACGGTGACCTCGCCGGTGGACAGCTCCGCCGCGATCGCCGCCGGTGTCGCGCCGGTGGCCGCGCGGGCGGCGGCCGCGTGTTCCTGCTCAGTGAGGGTGGCGGTCCCGGTGGCGGGCAGCCGCAGGGGCCGCAGGCCCGCCGAAGTGAGCTCCCCGCGAGCCCGTGAGGCCAGTTCGTCGGCGCCGCACTGCAGGGCGCCCTCCAGACCCCGGTAGAGCTGCTCGGCGGCCTCCGCCGGGCGGCCCGCCCGGCGCAGCGCCGTCCCGTGGGCGACCAGCGAGCAGGCCAGCTGGTGGCCGGCCGGGGAGCGCTCCAGCGAGTCGACGGACTCCTCCAGGAGCTTCATCCGCTCCGCTCCCCCGGACACCTCGGCGGCGATCCGCAGGGTGTGCCCAATCGTGGAGGCGGCTCCGAACTGCCGGGCGCGGGCGACGGCCTCCATGGCCGTGGCGCGGGCCCGGTCCGGGGCGGTGGACGCCTCGGCGAGCGCCAGGTGCGGCTGCCAGGGACACCAGGCGGGATTGCGCATGCCGCGCTGGTTCAGCCGGCGGCCCACGGCGGCCAGTTCCACGGCGGCCTCCTTCGCCATACCGCGGGCGAGCAGCAGCTCGCCGTAGACGCCCTGGGCGTCGGGGAAGGTGACGGCGGCGGGGAACGGGGCGTGGAAGTCGTGGTCCGCGGCCAGTTCCGTCGCCTCGGCCACCCGGCCGCGGGCGAGCAGCACCTCGATGAGGACCGCGACGGAGTACCACTGGACGGGGGTGCCCCGGCCGACGCGCTCGGCGAGCCGCAGTCCGGCGCGGGCGAAGTCCTCGGCCTCGGCGAGCCGGCCGCGCCGGAAGCGGACGTAGCCGAGCAGCAGATAGCCGAACGACAGATGGGCGCCGCGCCAGCCCTGGCGTTCGAACTCGGCGATCCCGTCGGCGAACAGCTCCTCCGCCCGGCCGGGCCGGTCCGCGTACATGTGCACCAGGGCGACCAGCACCGGGACCTCGAAGCCGCAGTCCGCCTCGGCCCAGTGCAGCCCTCCGTCCAGGGCCCGGCCCGCGTGGCGCAGCGCGGTGCCGGACGGCTCGCCGCGCAGGACGGCGTCCCAGGCGCGCAGCCCGATGATGTACCGCTCGGTGAGGTCGCGGCCGGTCAGCCGGTCGGCGAGCCGGGCCAGCCGGCGGGAGCGGGCGGGTGAGCCGGGCTCGTCCGCCCGGAACGCGTCCCACATGAACTGCTCGGCCTGCATCCGCAGCCGGACCCGGGGATCGGTGGCGGTACGGGCCGCGTGGCCGACGGTGTCGGCGGCCTCGTCGAGCCGGTCGCTGTGGGCGAGTGCCTGGGAGAGGTGGAAGAGGATCCCCTCGCGCAGGGCGGGGTCGCCCGCCGGCTCCTCCAGCGCGGCCCGGAGATGGTTGACGGTGGTGGCGGGCTCGAGCAGCAGGGAGGCGCAGCCGAGTTCGTACAGGACGGCGGCGCGCTCGCCGGGGGACGGGGGTTCGCGCAGGGCCCGGCCGAGGTAGCTGCGGGCGGCTTCCGGGGCGCCCGCGCGCAGCGTCTCGCGGGCGGCGTCCCGCAGTTGGCCCACGACCCAGGAGTCGCCCTCGGGGTGGGTCTCGAGCAGATGGCGGGCGGCGGCCGAGGCTCCGAGGCCGGCGTCGACGACCGACCAGGCCGCCCGGCCGTGCAGCGCGACCCGCGCCGCGTCGGGGATCGCCCGGTAGACAGCGGTGGCGATCAGCGGGTGGACGAATTCGAGGGTCGCGCCGCCGGTCAGCACCCGGGCGCCGCGCAGTGTGTCCGCGGCCTCGGCCGCCTCCGCCGCGCCGATGCCCGCGATGTCCGCGGCGAGCTCCGGGGAGATCTCCGTCCCCAGCACCGCGGCGGCCCAGGCCAGCCGGACGGCGGGCACGCCCAGCCGTTCCAGCCGGGTGGTGAGCCCGCTGCCCTTCACCGCGGCCGCCAGTTCGCGCAGCAGGTGCGCGCTGGTCCGGTCGGGGCGCAGGCCCCGGTCGCGGACCTTGGCGGTCAGCTCGACGGCCTCGAAGGGGTTGCCCGCGGTGACGGACCAGCACTCGCGGCAGAACGCGTCGTCCGCGTGCTCCCCGACCGACGCGCGCACCAGGTCGCGTATCGCGTCCGCGGTGAGCGGTTCCAGGTCCAGGGGCCGGTGGCCGGTACTGCCGGGCAGTCCGCGGAACGACCCGGCGTGCTCGGGCAGTTCCTCGGGCCGGTAGGCGACGACGATCAGCATGGACAGTTCCGCGGCGCGCGGCGCGAACGCTGCGAGCCAGCCCAGCGATTCGGGATCGGCCCAGTGGGCGTCGTCCAGGACGAGGACCACCGGGGCGCGCCGCTGGGCGAGATGGGTGACCACCCAGTCCAGGCCGTCGCGCAGGCCCTGCGGGTCGGGTGCCGCACCGTCGCCCGCCGCGCACAGGCCCAGCGCCGGGCCGACGATCCCGTACCAGCTGCCGAGCGAGGAGCGCAGTTCGCTCTCACCGGATCCGGCGAGCTGCGGCTGCAGGAGCTGCCGGGCCACATGGAAGGCCACCCGCTGCTCCTGGTCGCCGCCGCGGGCGGACAGTACGGTGCAGCCCTGGTCGGCCGCGCGCCGGCGGGTCTCGGCCAGGAGCGTGGTCTTGCCGAGCCCGGCGGTGCCGGAGAAGGCCAGCAGGCCGCCGCGCGGCCGCTCGCGGCTCTCGCCGCCGTCCGCCCGCAAGCCGGTGAGCTGGCGCAACGCCTCGTCCACAGCGGCGAGTTCGGGCTCTCGTTCGAGCAACGGGCGCCCTGAACGGGCCCTGTGCTCCGGCATCGTGCACCCCCTGGTACCACCGCGTACGCCGGGCGCCCGATGCGCTCGGCGCTCGCGCGTCCGATGCCACCTCAGCGTACGCCCGCGGGGCGGTCCGGGACCCTGTCCCGGACCTGCCGCGGCCCTACCTTCCGAGGTCCTGGTTCATCGCCCCAGCGCAGA
Organism: Streptomyces sp. So13.3; assembly: GCF_005860785.2. Taxonomy (NCBI): domain Bacteria; kingdom Bacillati; phylum Actinomycetota; class Actinomycetes; order Kitasatosporales; family Streptomycetaceae; genus Streptomyces; species Streptomyces sp. So13.3. The sequence goes on from NZ_CP048835.1 coordinate 1,820,103, forward strand.
GTGCTGGAACCCGTTGTCCGATGTCTGTTCGAGGGCCTTGGCCAGCCCGGCGTGATCGGTGCCGACCTTGCGGTAGACGGCGGACAGCATGCGCGTCACCTCGCGTTCCGCGGCGCCCATCTCCTTCGCGACCTCGGCGGTGGACCGGCCGCCCGCGACCTGTTCCGCCACCGTCCGCTCCGGCCCGGTGAGCGTGTCGGTCCCGGTACTGCGCAGCTGCAGCGGGCGCATCCCCGCCGCCGCGAGCTCGTCACGGGCCCGGCCGGCGAGCGCGTCCGAGTTGCAGTGCAGCGCGCCTTCCAGACCGGCGTGCAACCGGTCGGCGGCGTCCTGCGGTAGTCCGGCCCGGCGCAGCGCGGCACCGTACGCGACCTGCGCGCGGGCCAGTTCGAACGCCGAGGGTGAGCGTTCGAGATGGCTGACGGCCTCGGCCAGCAGCCGCAGACCGTCGGCGCCACCGGTCACTTCGGCGGACGCGTGCAGCGCCTGCCCGATCGCCGACGCGGTACCGAACTGGCGGGCCCGCTGAACGGCCTCCCGGATGGTGTCCGCGGCCCGTTCGGGCTCGACGAGCGCCACCGCCTGGGCGAGGTGCAGCTGCCACGGGCACCAGCCGGGATTGCGCATGCCGCGCGCCTCCAGCCGCTGGCCGACCACCGTGAGATGGCGTTCGGCGTCGCCCCGCATGCCCTGGGCCAGCAGCAGTTCGCTGAAGACCGTCTGGGAGTCGGGGTAGACCACCGCGTTCGGGATCACCTCGCCGTAGTTGTACGTGTCGGCGAGCTCCTGTGCCTCGTGGGTACGGCCGCGGGCCAGCAGGATCTCGATGAGGATGCCGATCGCGAACCACTGCGCGGGCACTCCCGGCCCCACCCGGTCGGCGATGCCCAGCCCGGCGTGCACCAGGTCCTCGGCCTCGGCGAGCCGCCCGCGGCGGTAGCGGATGTACCCGAGGAGCGTGAAGCCGAACGACAGGTGCGCGCCGCGCCAGCCCTTGCGTTCCAGCTCCGCGATGCCCTTGGTGAACAGGTCCTCGGCGCGGCCCGGCTGGTCGCAGTACATGAAGGTGAGGGCGACCAGGACCGGAACCTCGAAGCCCCAGTTCTCGTCGGTCCAGCTGAGGCCGTCGCCGAGGGCCTCCTCGGCGTAGCGGACCGCGACGGGGGCCGGTTCGCCGCGCACCATCGCGTCCCAGGCGCGCAGTCCCAGGATGTAGCGTTCGGCCGGGCCGCGGCCGGTGAGATGGTCCGCCAGCCGGGCCAATCGCCGGGAGCGGGCGGGCGAGTCCTGTTCGTCGGCCCGGAAGGCGTTCCACATGAACTGCTCGGCCTGCATGCGCAGCCGGGTGCGGGTGTTGTTGGCCCGGCCGGCCTCGGCCTCGACGGTTCTGGCGGCCTCCGCCATCCGGCCGGTGTGTCCCAGCGCCTGGGCGAGCCGGTAGGTGATGGCCTCGCGCAGCTCCGGTTCGAGTTCCGGCTCCTCCAGGGCGGCCCGCAGGTGGTTGACCGTGTTCGCGGGCTCGTTGAGGAGCGAGGAGCAGCCGAGTTCGAAGAGCACGGCCGCGCGCTCACCGTAGGGCGGGGGTTCGCGCAGGGCGCGGGCGAGGCAGCGCTGGGCCGCCTCGGGCGCACCGGCCCGCAGGTACTCGCGGGCGGCGCCGCGCAGTTGTTGCACCACCCACTCGTCACCCTCGGGGTGCAGTTCCAGCAGGTGCCGGGCGGCGGTGGCGGCACCCAGTCCCGCTTCCGTCACGGCCGATGCCGCCTCGCCGTGCATCCCGACGCGCAGCGCGCTGGGGATCGCCCGGTAGACGGCGGTGGCGATCAGCGGGTGGACGAACTCCAGGGTGGAGCTGTCGTTGGTGCCGACCGTCAGGATGCGCGCGGCCCGCAGCCGTTCGAAGGCGTCGGCCGCCTCCTCGCGGCCGAGCGCGGCGACGCCCGCGGCCAGCGGCGGTGCGATGGACGTGCCGAGGACGGCCGCGGCCCAGGCGAAGCGGACCGCGGACGGGCCCAGTTTCTCGATCCGCTCGATGAGGCCGCTGCCCTTGACGGCGGAGGCCAGTTCGCGCAGTTCCGGGATCTCCTCGCGCTGGCCCTTGAGTTCGCGGTCGCAGATCTTGGCGGTGAGCTCGGTGACCTCGAAGGGGTTGCCGCCGGTGACCGCCCACGCCTCACGGCAGAACGCCTCCTCGGCGCTCTCCCCCACGGCGTCGCGCACTATGCGCCGGACGGCGCCCGGGGTGAGCGCCACCAGGTCGAAGGGCCGGGAGCCGTGCCGGCCGGCGAGTTTGCGGAACGCCATCGCGTTGGCGGGCAGTTCGTCCGGCCGGTACGCGACGATCACCAGCATCGGCAGTTCCTCGGCGCGCGGGGCGAAGGTGGTCAGCCACGCCAGCGACTCCGCGTCGGCCCAGTGCGCGTCGTCCAGGATCAGGACGACGGGCGCCTGCTGGACGGCGAAGCGCGTCACCACCCAGTCCAGGCCGTCGCGCACGCCGGTGGGATCGGGGGCGCCGTCGCCGGCCGAGGCCACCAGCCCGACCGCCGGGGCGACGATGTCGTACCAGCTGCCCAGTATCCGGCGGTGCTCCTCCTCGGAGGCCGCCGCGAGCACCGGCTGGACGAGCTGGCGGACGACATGGAAGGCCATGCCCTGCTCCTGCTCGCCACCGCGTGCGGACAGCACGGTGCAGCCGCGCGCCGCCGCTCGCCTGCGGACCTCGGCGAGCAGTGCGGTCTTGCCGCCCCCGGCAGGACCCGCGAAAGCGAGCAGCCCGCCGTGCTTCGTGCCGGACCGAGTCCCGCAGAGATCGTTCAAAGCGCCGTCGAGCGCGACGAGTTCGGACTCACGTTCGAGAACCAAGCGATTCACTCGTCCCAATTGTTCTACCGCGTCTGGCATGTCCGTTCCCGTTCTCGTTGCCTGTTCGGCAGGTAGCGCCGAGCGTACGCCCGCCGGGACGCTCTGTAGTGCCCCCTGGGGATATCCACGTCGGACGAACGGGTAGATGGCAAACGCCAGTTCACTTTCCCCATGGTCCGGGCGGCTCCGGACCACCGCGACGCAACCCGAGGTGGGCACCTTGTCGGACACCACAGCCCCCAGCGGCCCCATCCAGCGCGACATCCTCGCGGAACGCACCACCCTGCTGAGCATTCCCTTCCCCGGGCGGTCGAGCCCGCACACCGACCGAGCCCGCCGGCACACCCTCAAGTGGCTGCGCGACCTGGCGATACTCCGTTTCGACCGCGACGTCGAGGAGTACGACGCCCTACGGCTGGAGCGCCTGATGGCGTTCTTCTACCCCCGTGCCACCGGACCCGACCTCGACCTCGCCGCCGATTTCAACGCCTGGTTCTTCATCTTCGACGACCAGTTCGACGGCCCTTTGGGGCGTCGGCCGGACGACGTGGAGCGCGAGGTCGACACGTTGGTGTCGATCCTCTACGAACCACCTTCCCCCGTCCGTGGCGCCGCCAACCCGTCGGACAACCCCCTCGCGGACGGATTCCGCGACATCTGGGTCCGTTCGGCGGCCGGCACGCCGACCGTGTGGCAGCACCGCTTCCGCGACCACTGGCGGGACTATCTGCGGGCCTACCACTGGGAGGCGCTGAACCGGACGCGGCGGCCCGCCATGACCCTCGAGACCTTCCTGCGGGGCCGCCGGGACTCCATCGGCGTCCAGCCGTGCCTGGACTTCGCCGAGCGCTGCGGCGGCTACACCCTGCCGGACATGCTGCACTCGGGCCCGCTCGCCGAGATGCGGGAGATCACCAGTGATGTGGTGATCTTCGTGAACGACATCATGTCGGTGGACAAGGAGTTGGCCGCCGGGGACGTCAACAACAGTGTGATCCTGCTGCTCGACAGCAGCGACCACACGCTGGAGGGGGCCGTGGAACTCATCGCGCGGGCTGCCAACGCGCGCGTGCAGCGGTTCCAGATGCTGGCCGCGCGGCTTCCCGCGGTGCTCGACGAGTACAACGCCGCGCCCGCGCTGCGGACGCAGGTGGAGGACTATGTGCGCGCCATGCGCCATGTGATGCGCGGCAATCTCGACTGGTCCCTGGAGACCGCGCGGTACCGCGCTTCGGGGGTCGCCGCGGTGAGCGGCGGCAGACAGCGGCCGTGGTCGGATCTCTTCGGCGCGGACCGCGCCCGCCCCGGTGGCCTCGGCTGAACCGGCCGTGAACGGAGCGGCGGAACGGCCGGGGCCGCACGGGAGTGCGGCCCCGGTCCCTCGCGCGGCCCGGATGCGGGCGGACGCCGACTTCCTAGGCAGGGTAGGTGCGGCCCGCGAAGCGCCGCTCGAAACCGTCGCCGGCGTTCGCGGTGACGGTGTAGTCGTAGCCGCCGTCGGCCGCCGATGTGAGCGCGACCTGCTGGGTACCGCCCGCCGCGACGGTCGCCGTACTGCCGCCGGAACCGTCCCCGGCGGCGTTGCCGCCCACGGTGAAGACCACCGCCGCGCCACCGCCGTTGGTCAGCGTCAGCGCCAGGTTCCGCGGCGTCGCGCGGGCGATGGCCACGGCCGCCTCGGGGTGCCCCTTGGCCGCGTTCGACCAGGTCCGCACATCGCCCTTGAAGCCGCGCAGATAGCCGTCGGGGCCGTGCGCGTCGATGTCGTACAGGCCGCCGCCGTACGTCTGGGCGCTGAAGTAGTCCTGCACGCTGCCGCCGACGGGAACGGTGTAGCGCCAGTTGTCGTACGTGCGGTGGTTGACGGTGTACATCGCGAACCCGGCGCCCAGCGTCCCGGTGTTGACCACCTTGATCCAGATGCGGCCGGTGCTCGTCTCGGTCCACGACGTCGTGTCGAAGCCGTAGCCGATCCTCCGGGCCGGCCGGGTGCCCGACTCCTGGACCGGCGCCACCTGCGCCGACGGCGGGGCGGCGTCGGGCAGCGAGTTCTGGGCGTCGCAGGCGGCGACCAGCGCGGCGGTGTCGGGGAGCGAGGGGAACGTGGTGTTCTTCGTGCTGAAGTCGAAGGCGCTCATCAGGTCACCGCAGACGGTGCGGCGCCAGGCGGAGATGTTGGTCTCCTTCACCCCGGTCCAGTTCTCCAGGAACCGCAGCGGCGAGGTGTGGTCGGCGACCTCGGAGTTGACGTAGCCGCCGCGGCTCCAGGGCGAGATCACGATCATCGGCACGCGCGGGCCGAGACCGATGGGCACCCCGCCGATGAACTCGTCCGCGGTTCCGGCGGGCGGGACGGGCGGCGCCACATGGTCGAAGAAGCCGTCGTTCTCGTCGAAGTTGAGGAAGACCACGGTCTTGGCCCAGACGGCCGGGTTCGCCGCGAGCGACTCCAGGACGTACTTCGAGGTGTAGTTCGCGCCGTACGCCGGCGGGTAGTCCGGGTGCTCGCTCTGGTTGGCCGGGGCCACGACCCAGCTGACGGCCGGCAGCGTACCGTTCTTCACGTCCTGGTTGAACGCGTCGGCGGAACGCCGCTGCATCCCGTTGACGTAGAGCGGTGACGTGGTGGCGGCGCTCTTGAAGTTCTTGAACCAGGCGAGCGGGTTGTCGTCGTAGTTGTCCTGCTGCTGGTAGACCCGCCAGGAGATGCCCGCCGACTGCAGGCGCTCGGCGTAGGTGGTCCAGGAGTACCCCTTCTCGGAGTTGTCCGTGACCGGCCCGCCGTTCCTGCCCGCCGGGTCGACGGTGGCGGTCCACTGGTACAGCCGGTTGGGGTTGGTCGGCCCCTGCACGGAACAGAAGTACTGGTCGCAGAGGGTGAACGACTCGGCCAGCGCGAACTGGAACGGGATGTCGGCGCGCTGGTAGTACCCCATCGACCAGGCGCTCTTGGCCGGCACCCAGTTGTTGTACTTGCCGCTGTTCCAGGCGCTGTGGGTGCCCGACCAGCCGTGGTCGAGGTCCCGCACCCGCTGCGCGTCCGTCGTCGCGGTGTTCAGGTGCCAGGGCAGTACGAGACTGCCGCCGGAGGGACCGTTCGCGGTCTGGCGCAGCACGTCCTGGCCGTTGGGGAAGCGCAGCCGCGACCGGTCGCCGTAGCCGCGTACACCCTTGAGGGTGCCGAAGTAGTGATCGAACGAACGGTTCTCCTGCATGAAGATCACCACATGCTCGACATCGTCGAGCGTGCCGGCCGCCGAGGTGGCGGCCATGGCCTGCTGGATGGAGGCGGGCAGCGTGCCGAACGCGGCGGCGGCGCCGGCCGCTCCCAGGAATCCACGGCGGGACAAGGGCGTCAAGGCGACTCCTCGGTCAGGGGACACAGGTGCGGGGTCGCGCCGAATTGAACGGGGAGAACGCGACGGGCGCGCCAATACGCGCGGAGACTGCCATGGCCACTTGCCACACACAAGATGACGGGCGACCCAAGCACGGGCAAAGCCGCCGGACGTCCTGATACCCGCCACCGGGACGGCCGGAACCAGCCACCCCGGAGCGGAGACCTAATGTTATATTCGCGGCGATGCATTAGCTGATGCGCCCAGCAGGTGGAGTGCCGGCAAGTGGACTTCCGGCGGGGCGACAAGAACCGGGATCACACCCGGTCGACCCACCGCCGTTCCGACGGCGGCCGGCACAAGGAGCTGCCGTGGCCGTGAACCGTCCCGACCCCGTACCGGCGGTCCTGGAGAGTCAGTCGCGGCTGCGGGCGCTGCTCGGCGGGCTGACCGACGCCGACGTCCGCGCCCCGAGCGCACTGCCCGGCTGGACCCGCGGGCACCTGCTCAGCCATGTCGAAGGGGTCGGGTTCGCCCTGGCCCGGCAGGCGCGTTACGCCCTCAAGGACGAGCTGATCGATCCCTACGACGGCGGGCGGCCGGCCCGAGACGCCGCCATCGAGGCCGGACACGGCCGCTCGGCCGCCGAACTGCGGGCGGCCGTCACCGCGGCGCTCGACGAGGCCGAGCAGGCGTGGACGGCCGTCGGCCCGCGGGACCTGGAGCGGCCGGTGCGCTATCGCGACGCCACGCTGTCGGCCGCCGCGCTCGCCTGGTGGCGGGAGTTGGAGATCCACACGGCGGACGCCGCGATCGGGTACCGGACCGCGCAGTGGTCACGGCCGTTCTGCGCGCACGTCCTGGACTTCCTCGCGCCGCGGGTACCGGACGCGGTGCGGCTGACGCTCGCGGCGTCGGACGGCCCGGAGGCACTTGTCCTCGGGGACGGCGAACCGGTCACCGTAGGCGGTGCGCTCACCGACCTCACCGCCTGGCTGGCGGGACGCGAGCCGCTGGGCCCGCTGGACAGCGGAGTGGCGCCGCTGCCCGAACTCGGGCCGTGGCCGTAGTCGTAGCCGTGGCCGTAGCCATGCTGGTGTCCGGCCCCGAACAGCCGGCCGCCGGGCCTCGGTGACGAGGCCCGGCGGCCGGTGGGGCGTACGGGACGGACGCCTCAGGTGAGGTCGAACTCGCCGTCACGCGCGCCGAGTACGAAGGCGCGCCATTCGGCGGGCGTGAAGATCAGCGACGGCCCGTCCGGGCTCCGCCCGTCCCGCATCGCGATGTAGCCCTCGATAAAGGCGATCTGGACGTCGCCCGTGCCCTGACTGCTGGACTGCCAGTCCGCGCTCGCAAGATCCAGCTGCGGCTTCTTACCGTTGGTCAACGGCTGTCCGATGGTGCTCTCGGCCACGTCCGCTCTCCTCCCACGTCGTCATCCGCGACCCAGCCTAGCCACCGGGCCCTTTGCCCGACAGGCAATGGGACAAGCTGCCCGGATACACCGCCCGATCAGGTGGTGGGCCGGTCCGCGCCGACGAGCCACATCGAGAAGAACTGCGCGCCGCCGCCGTACGCGTGGCCCAGCGCCCGGCGGGCCCCTTCCACCTGGTGCTCACCGGCCTGGCCGCGTACCTGCAGCGCCGCCTCGGCGAACCGGATCATGCCGGACGCGCCGATCGGGTTGGTGGACAGCACCCCGCCCGACGGGTTGACGGGGAGATCGCCGTCGAGTTCGGTGACGCCCGCCTCGGTGAGCTTCCAGCCCTCCCCCTCGGCGGCGAAGCCGAGGTTCTCCAGCCACATCGGCTCGTACCAGGAGAACGGCACGTACATCTCGACCGCGTCGATCTCCCGGCGCGGATCGGTGATCCCGGCCTGCCGGTACACATCGGCGGCGCAGTCCTTGCCGGCCTGCGGGCTGACGTAGTCCTTGCCCGCGAACATCGTCGGCTCGCTGCGCATGGCCCCGCCGTGCAGCCAGGCGGGCGGGCGCGGCGTCCGGGCCGCGCCCTCGGTGTCGGTGAGCACCATCGCGACCGCGCCGTCGGAGGACGGGCAGGTCTCGGAGTAGCGGATCGGGTCCCACAGCATGGGGGCGGCCCGCACCTTCTCCAGGGTGATGTCCTTCTCGTGCAGGTGGGCGTAGGGGTTCTTCAGGGCGTTGCGGCGGTCCTTGAACGCGACGAGGGAGCCGATGTGGTCGGGCGCCCCGGTGCGGCGCATGTAGGCGCGTACGTGCGGGGCGAAGAAGCCGCCGGCGCCGGCGAGCAGCGGCTGCTGGAACGGGATCGGCAGCGAGAGCCCCCACATGGCGTTGGACTCGGACTGCTTCTCGAACGCGACGGTCAGTACGGTGCGGTGGACGCGGGCCGCGACCAGGTTGGAGGCGACCAGCGCGGTCGAGCCGCCGACCGAGCCCGCGGTGTGCACCCGCAGCATCGGTTTGCCGACCGCTCCGAGGGCGTCCGCCAGATACAGCTCCGGCATCATCACGCCCTCGAAGAAGTCCGGGGCCTTGCCGATGACGACCGCGTCGATGTCGGCGAAGGTGAGTTCGGCGTCGGCGAGCGCCCGCAGGGCCGCCTCGCGCAGCAGCCCCGCGATCGACACGTCGTGCCGGGCCGCGACGTGCTTGGTCTGGCCGATGCCGACGACGGCCACGGGTGCCTTGCTCATTTCACATCCCCTTCCAGGACGGCGACCAGGTTCTGCTGCAGGCAGGGACCGGAGGTCGCGTGGGCCACGGCGCGGTCGGAGTCGCCGCGGTGGATGCGGGCGGCCGCCTCGCCGAGCCGGATCAGGCCGGCGGCCATGATGGGGTTGGCGGCGAGCGGACCGCCGGACGGGTTGACGTCCACCTCGTCGCCCAGCCGCAGCGCCCTGCGCAGCACGACCTCCTGGGAGGTGAACGGCGCGTGCAGTTCCGCGGTGTCGACCGGCGCGTCGAAGAGCCCGGCCCGTTCGGCCGCGAGCCGGGTGGACGGTGAGTCGGTGAGGTCGCGGACGCCGAGGCTGTGCGCCTCGATCCGGTGGTCGAGGCCGCGGATCCACGCGGGCCTGGCGCAGAGCCGGCGGGCGGTGTCCCCGGCGGCCAGCACGATCGCGGCGGCGCCGTCGCCGACCGGCGGGCAGTCCTGGCGGCGCAGCGGCTGGACGACGTACTCCCCGCCGTCGCGGACGGAGGTGAGCTGCGCGTACGGGTTGTCCCGCGCGGAGGCGCGGCTGCGGGCGGCGACCCCGGCGAGTTCGGGTTCGCTGGTGTGCCCCGCGTCGATGAGGGCCCGCGCCTGGAGCGCGGCGAGCGCGACCGGGTCGGGCCACAGCGGCGCGACGTAGTACGGGTCGAGCTGGCGGGTCAGTACCTCGCGGACGTCGCCGGGCGAGGACTTGCCGTAGGAGTACACCAGCGCGGTGTCGGCCTCACCGGTGAGGATCTTCACCCAGGCCTCGTAGAGCGCCCAGGCGCCGTCCATCTCGACATGCGATTCGGAGATCGGCGGCCAGGCGCCGACCCCGTCCAGGGCCATCGTGAAGGAGAAGGCCCGGCCGGCGAGGTAGTCCGACGACCCGGAGCAGGTGAAGCCGATGTCGCTGGCCTTCAGTTCGACCTGGTCGAACGCCTCGTGCAGCACGGGCATGAGCAGTTCGACCTCGGAGACCTCGGCCGTGCTGCGGGCGTGCCGGCTCTGGGCGAACGCCACGATCGCGACGTCCCGCATCTAGACCATCTCCTTGTACGTGTCGTAGCCGGCGTCGGGCTCTCCGGTCGGCCGGTAGTGGTCGGGGAAGCCGCCGTCGTCGCTCCACACGGGTTCGACGCGCATGCCCATCCGCACCTGGTCGTAGGGGAGGCCGCCGATGCGCCCGTGCAGGGCGAGGTCCGCGCCGTCCAGGGCGATGTGCGCGTAGACGTACGGCACTTCGATGTCGAGGCCGCGGGCCTTGATGTTGACGATGCAGAAGGTGGTGATGGTGCCGCCAGGTCCCACTTCCACCTGTTCCTCGGTGGCGACGCCGCAGGTGGGGCAGGCGCCCCGGGGCGGGATGTAGACCTTGCGGCAGGACGGGCAGCGTTCGCCGATCATCTTGCGGTCGGCGAGCGCGGCGAGGTAGCGGGTCTGGGCCCGGCCGGGGCTGTAGACGTAGTCGAGGCGCGCGGGGGCGACGATGCCGGTCACCGGATCGGTGAACTCGCCGTGGTGCGCGGTGGCCGCGCGCTCCGGCGGCCCGGTCCCGTCGTCCGGTTCGAAGCAGGCGATGTCGGTGATCGCGCCGACCCGCTCGTCGGCCCAGCGGATCCGTACCCGCATTCCGGTGCTGACGGCGTCGGGGCCGGCCGCGTCCAGGGCGTGCAGCATCGCGGTGTCGGCGCCGTCGAGGCGGACCAGGACCCAGGCGAAGGGCGTGGAGAGCGGCTGGTTGCGCCCGGGGTCGGGGTTCCAGGCCCAGGTGGTGACGGTGCCGGTGGCGCCGACCTCGACGAGTTCCCGCAGCTCCGCCGAGGTGACGGGGTCGTATTCGACGGGCGGTACGAGCACCCGGTCGTCGCCGGTGCGCACACCGAGCACGGTGCGTTCGCGCAGGCCGGTGAGGAACGCGCTCTGGACGGGGCCGAGCGAGCGGGTGAACGGGAACTCGACGACCAGTGGTGCGCTGAGGACTTCGGTCATGGGGGGCTTCTCTCCTTGGGTCCCTGGGGTCAGGCGCGCTTGAAGACCGCGGGGCGCTTCTCGGCGAAGGCCCGGGGACCTTCCTTCGCGTCGGCGGTGGCGAAGATCGGCCAGCCCCGCTCCAGTTCGTGCTTGAGGCCCTCCGTCTCGGTCATCTCCGCGGTGTCGTACACGGACGCCTTGACCGCCTCGACGGCCAGCGGCCCGTTGGCGTTGATCTGTTCCGCGATCTCCAGGGCTCGCTTCAGCGCCGTGCCGTCGGGCACGACATGGCCGATCAGGCCGATGTCCTTTGCCTCCGCCGCGGAGTAGGGGCGGCCGGTGAGCAGCATCTCCAGGGCGTGGGTGCGGGGGATCTGCCGGGGCAGCCGCACGGTGGAGCCGCCGATCGGGAAGAGCGCGCGCCGGACCTCGAAGAGCCCGAGGGTGGCGCTCTCCCCGGCGACGCGGATGTCGGTGCCCTGCAGGATCTCGGTGCCGCCGGCCACGCAGTACCCCTCGACGGCGGCGATCACCGGTTTGCGCGGCCGGTGGTGCCGGAGCATCGCCTTCCAGTGCAGATCGGGGTCCTCCTTCATCCGGTCGCGGTACTCCTGCCCGGCCATCGCGCCGTCGTCGGAGGCCAGCGCCTTGAGGTCCATGCCGGCGCAGAAGGTGCCGCCGGCCCCGGTGAGGACGATGGAGCGGATCGAGTCGTCGGCGTCGGCCGCCAGCCAGCCGTCGTACAGACCGACCAGCATCGGCAGCGAGAGGGCGTTCTTCGCCTCGGGCCGGTTCAGGGTCAGTACGAGCGTCGCGCCGACGCGCTCCACCGTGAGATGTTCCGTGCCGCCCATGGCCGGCCTCCAAGGTCGCAATCTTCCGTCGCGGACCTAGAACAGGTTGCAGTAGGCGCAGGTCGAGTTCAATAGTTTTCTGACTACCAGTCAGATTTCCCGCCCGGGAACCCTTCCCACCTCGCTCCAGGAGGGTTCTAATGACCGCCGAGACCTTCGCAGCATCAAGGCTGGAGGAGCCGTGGAGTACAACCTTGCCGACCTCTTCGAGTCGGTCGTGGACGTGGTCCCGGACCGGGAGGCGCTCGTCTACATCGACCACCCCGGATCGGGCGCCGAGCGGCGGCTGACGTACGCCCAGCTCGACGCGGCCGCGAACCGGATCGCGCACCACCTGATCGGCAGCGGGATCCTTCCCGGCGACCACGTCGGACTGCATCTCTACAACGGCATCGAGTACCTGCAGACGGCACTGGCCTGCGTCAAGGCCCGTGCCGTGCCGGTGAACGTCAACTACCGGTACGTGGAGGAGGAGCTGGTCTACCTCTACCGGGACGCGGATCTGACGGCACTGGTCTTCGACGCCGAGTTCACCGGCCGGGTGGCCGCCGCACTGCCGCACACCGAGAAGCTGCGGCACCTGGTCAGGGTGGGCGTTCCGGCCGGGGACGAGCGGGAACCGGCCATCGCGCCGGTGGCCTTCACCGACGCCGAGGCGGCCGGATCCCCGGACCGCGGCTTCCCGCCGCGCTCCGCGGACGACCAGTTCATCATCTACACCGGCGGCACCACCGGTATGCCCAAGGGCGTCATGTGGCGCCAGGAGGACCTCTTCTTCTCCGGCATGGGCGGCGGCGCCCCCACCGGCGAGCCGGTCAAGCGGCCCGAGGAGCTGGCGGAGCGGGTCGCCGCGGGCGGCGAGGGGCTGGTCTTCTTCCCGACCCCGCCGCTGATGCACGGCACCTCCACGCTCACCGCGTTCATCGGCTTCAACTTCGGCCAGAAGGTCGTCATCCACCGCAAGTACGTGCCGGACGAGGTGCTGCGCACCATCGAGAAGGAGAAGGTCAGCAGCGTCTCGCTGGTCGGCGACGCCATGCTCCGGCCGCTGGCGGACGCCCTCGCCGGACCGCTGGCCGGCACCGACTGCTCCTCGCTGTTCACCATCTCCAGCTCGGGCGCGATCATGTCCGAGACCGTCCGCGCCCAGTTCCAGGCGCTGGTCCCGACGGTCATGATCCTGAACAACTTCGGCTCCTCGGAGTCCGGCTTCAACGGAACGGCCACCGACGACTCCAGCCCCGCCAACGGCTTCCGGCTGCGGGTCAACTCCCATATCGCGGTGGTCGACCTGGCCACGCTGGAGCCGGTCACGGTCGGCGAACCGGGACGCATCGCCCTGCGCGGACACGTACCGCTCGGCTACTACAACGACCCCGAGAAGACCGCGGAGACGTTCTTCCAGCGGGACGGCGAGCGGTGGGTGCTGCTCGGGGACATGGCGACGGTCGACGAGGACGGCGTCGTCACCGTTCTCGGGCGCGGTTCGCAGTGCATCAACACCGGTGGCGAGAAGGTCTATCCGGAGGAGGTCGAGGAGGCGCTCAAGGCGCACCCCGACGTCTATGACGCACTGGTCGCCGGGGTGCCGGACGAGAAGTGGGGCAATCACGTCGCCGCCGTCGTCCAGCCGCGCGACGGTGCGGACCCACTGACCCTCGACGACATCCAGGCGCACTGCCGCACCCGGCTGGCCGGCTACAAGATCCCGCGCAGCCTCGTCCTCATGGACAGCATCCAGCGCTCCCCCAGCGGCAAGGCCGACTACCGCTGGGCCCGTTCGGTGGCCACCGACGCGGCGGAGGCCGGGCGGTAGTCGGGCGGCCGCCCGAGGGGACGTCCCGGGCCGTTGTCAGTGGCGGCGCTTACGATCAGCGGTCAGGATCCCCCGTCGATCGGAGTGCGCGCGTGTCCGCCGATTCCACCTCGTTCCAACGTCCCGAGCCGCCGTACTACGCCGTCATCATCACGACACTGCCGAGCGGCGAGGACCCGGAGGGGTACGCGGACGCGAACCGCCGCATGGGACCGCTCTCCGCCAAGTGGCCCGGATACCTGGGCCGCGAGTCGGAGAGCGGTCCCGACGGCCGCGATCTGCTGGTGGTCTATTACTCGGACGCGGAGTCCATAGCCTCCTGGAAGGCCGATCCGGAGCACCTGGAGGTGCAACGGCTGGGCCGGGAGCGGTGGTACGCCTCGTACAGCGTCGAAGTGGCCCGCGTGGAGCGTGCCTACGGCTTCCGGCGCGACTAGGGCCTCCGACCGGGTGAGGCGGTGCGGCCGCACGGCACATCGCCTCACCCCGTGGATTCTGTACCTACTAGTATGTACACTCGGATCATGGAGACCTCGGAACGGTTGATCGCGAGCACCCAGGAACTCCTCTGGGAACGCGGCTACACCGGCACCAGCCCCAAGGCGATCCAGCAGCACGCGGGCGCCGGCCAGGGCAGCATGTACCACCACTTCTCCGGCAAGCCCGAGCTCGCGCTGACCGCGATGCGGCGCAGCGCGGAGCAGCTGATGGCCCAGGCCGACGCCCAGATGTCGGGCGGGGGCACCGCACTGGAGCGGGTCTCGGCCTATCTGCTGCGCGAGCGCGACGCGCTGCGCGGCTGCCGGGTCGGCCGGATGGCCATGGATCCGGACGTGATCGACAGCCCGGAGCTGCGCCGCCCGGTCCAGGAGACCTTCGCCTGGCTGCGCGGACGGCTCGCGGAGATCATCGCCGAGGGCCTGGCCGCGGGCGAGTTCAACGCCGCGCTCGATCCGCGGGACACCGCCGCCATGATCACCGCCGTCGTCCAGGGCGGCTATGTGCTCGCCCGCGCCGAGGACTCGCAGGAGCCGTTCCACCAGGCGGTGCGCGGTGCGGTCGCGCTGCTCGCCGCCCGCTCGACCACCGCCGACCGGTGACCACCGCCGAGCCGTAGGGAGTTCAGCCCGATGCACGCCATGCAGTACCGGATCACGCTGCCCGCCGACTACGACATGAAGATCATCCGCCGTCGGGTCGAGTCCCGGGGCCATCTGCTCGACGACTTCCCCGGTCTCGGACTGAAGGCGTACCTCATCCGCGAGCGCGGCACGGGGGGCACCTCCCAGCCGGAGGTCGGGGGCGAGTCGCCCGTCAACCAGTACGCGCCGTTCTATCTGTGGAACACCCCGCAGGGCATGAACAGCTTCCTCTGGGGGCCGGGATTCCAGGGAATCATCGACGACTTCGGCCGCCCCGAGGTCGAGCACTGGACGGGGCTGGCCTTCGAGCACGGGCCCGCGGCGGGCCGGGTTCCCCGGGCGGCCGCCCGCCGCGCCGTGCCGATCCCTCCCGGCGAGGATCCGGCCGCCGTCATCGACCGCGCCGCCGGCACCGTCCGCGAGTACGCCGGCACGCCCGGCGTGCACTCGGCCGCGCTCGCCGTCGATCCCCGGCACTGGGAACTGCTGCACTTCACGCTCTGGGAGCACACCGCTCCCGCCGCGGCCGGGGACCGCTACGAGGTGCTGCACCTGTCGGCGCCGGAACGGAACACCATCGAGACGGGACGACAGTGGTGAAGCAGGCGAGCATCGACCGCGAGGCCGGCTACCGGTTGCTCGGCGAACTGGCGGGCCCGGAGACCATCGAGGCCACTCTCTCCCGCCTCGACGCGGTCGCCCCCGGATTCCCGGACTGGATCGTGACGGCCCTGTTCGGCGGCACCTACCAGCGCGAGGGGCTGGCGCTGCGCGACCGGCAGATCGCCAACCTCGCCGCGCTGGCGGCGCTGGGCGGTGTGGAGCCGCAGCTGGACGACCATGTGCGCAACAGCCTGCGCATCGGGATCGAGCCGCGGGAGATCGTCGAGGTGATGGTCCATCTCGCCCCGTACATCGGTGTGCCGAAGGCGCTGGCGGGACTGCGCGTCGTGACGGCCGCCCTCGGGAAGGACGCCGTCGGGAAGGACACGAGGATCACGCTGGACGGCGGCACCTCCAACTTCCCGCAGAGCAGGTCGAGGACGTCGGGGGCCGCCGCTGCTGCCAATCCGGCGCGGGCGCTGTCAGCCGAGTGGATCGACGGCTAGAACAGGGCCGGTCGCGAGCTCGGCGACGACGGCGGCGTGGTCGGAGGGCCACACCCCGTCGACGGGTGCGTCGGCCGCGCGGCGGGCGCTGCGGATCCAGCCGCGGCCGTCGGGGCCCGGCAGTCCGACGAAGAGGTAGTCGATACGGCTCGGGCGATCCCCGAAGTTGACCGAATCCCGGTGGGCGATGTCCCAGGTGCCGTGCGGCTGCGAGGGGTCGGCGAAGCGCCAGGCGTCCAGCAGCACCAGCCCGGGTTCGGCAGGTGCGGTCTTGTAGCCGCCGATCAGCCGTACCTCGTCGAAGTCGGGCTCCGCGTTGAAGTCGCCGGACACGACGGGTGGGAAGCTCCCGCTCGCCCGCACCGTCCCCCACCCCGTCCGCTCGTTCACGAACGCCGCCAGCTCCCGCACCTGCGCGCAGCGCACGCCGGACTCCGCCGGGCCGGAGTTGAGATGGGTGGTGAAGAACGGCAGCGGGCCGCCGGGGGCGTCGATCAGAGCGTGCAGGACGGTCTTGCCGTCGTCGGGGAAGCCTGCCGCCGGCAGCCGGCGCTCCGCCGTCTCCAGGATCGGGTACCGGCTCAGGACGGCGACACCCACGTCGACCGAGGTGTCACCGCCGTTGCGCCGGTGCCACCGGTCCTGGACCGGTGAGCGGGACCAGACCCATTCCATGCCGAGTTCCTTGGCGAGCCACCCGGCGAAGTTCTCGCTCGCGCTCCCCCACACCTCCTGCAGCCCCAGGACATCGGGCCGTTCCTCCCGCAGCACGTGCGCGATCGCGTCCCTGCGCGCTTCCCAGGGCCCGAACCGCCACCATAGATTCCAGGTCATCAGGCGGATGGTTCCGCCGTCCCGGGCGCTCGCAGTATCCACTGGCCGCTTCCTCTCCCGACGCCTACGGTGGCGGCATGCCCACCCAAGTGATCATTCTCAACGGCGGATCGAGCGCGGGGAAGAGCGGAATCGCCCGCTGTCTGCAAACCGTCCTTCCGGAGCCGTGGCTGAGCTTCGGTGTCGACACCCTCGTCGATGCGCTGCCCGCCGCGATGCGGGCCTCGGACTCCGGTATCTCCTTCGGCCCGGACGGCGACGTGACCACCGGGGCCGCGTTCCGGCTGCTCGACGTGGCCTGGGCCGAGGGCATCGCGGCCATGGCGCGCGCCGGTGCCCGGATCGTCGTCGACGAGGTGTTCCTCGGCGGCGCCGGCTCGCAGGCCAGATGGCGCACGGCACTGACGGGTCTCCACGTGCTGTGGGTCGGGGTGCGGTGCGAGGCCGGGGTCGCCGAGGAGCGGGAGGCCGCCCGCGGTGACCGGGTCGCGGGCATGGCCCGGTCCCAGGCCCTGCTCGTGCACGAAGGGGTGGAGTACGACCTCGAGGTGGACACCACCGCCACGGAGTCCCTCGTGTGCGCCCGCGCCATCGCCGCGCGGACCGGCTGACGACGAGGGACGATCCACCGGCCTCGCTCTTCCGGGCGTCTGACAGGATATTGGACCCACCGCCGTCTCGGGACAAGGCCACTTATGCAGCCGTCGCACGCGTCGTCGCCCCGGTCCGCCGGGCCGGTCACCGGGCCGGGGGCCGGCGCCGTCCTGGAGAGCAACCGGCTGCGGGCGGACCCGGCGCCCTGGTGGATGCCGCCGTCGACAGCGGTGCTCGCGGGTGTGATCGCCTATGTGCTGGCGGACGACCGGCTGCTGCGGCTGGTGGTGCCGTTCGCCCTGGCGGCGCTCGTCTGGGGTGCCGCGGCCGGGTGGCGGCGGCTGCGGCCGCTGACGTTCTGGCGGCTGAGCGCGAGCGGGCTGCAGCAACTGCGGGGCGGCCGGGTGCGGGTGACGCATCCGTTCTCCCGCGAGCAGCCGCTGACGCTCCTGGTGCCGGATCTCGAGGTCCTGGCGCCGGCCGAATACGGGGCGACGAAGGTCGGCAGGCTCTGCTCGATGGGCGTGGAGGACATGGCGCTGGCGATGTTCCCGTTCCATCTGACGGCCCGGCGGCTCGGCGCCCCGGTCCGGATCGTGGACCGGCAGGGCGCCGCCTCAGGCGCGGCGGTGCACTGGGAGACGGTCTTCGCCCGCCGGGAGGCGGCGCTGCTGTCCGCCGCGGCGGAGGGACCGCTGCCGGCGGCCCAGGAGAGCGCGGTCGAGCTGTCGCGGGCCGAACCGGGGCTGCGGGCCCGGCAGTACGGACGCCGGCTGGCGGCGCTGGCCTGCGGTGCGACCGCGCTGCTGGTCGCGGCGGTCGGCGACGGCCCGACGGCGGTCCCCGGACGCGTCGCGCTGATCAACGCCCTCGGGGTCACGGTCGTGGTGCTGGCCGCGGGTTACCTCGTCCGGCTGGCCGGGAACCGGCCCGCGCGCTGGACCGTCACCCCGGAGCGGATCACCGCCTTCGATCCGGTCTTCGGCAGCACCGACCTGGCCGCGGAGCGCATCGCCGGGCTGGTCGCGCAGCCGCTGTCCGCCCCCGGCACGGGAGGCGGCGGGGCCGAGCCGGCGGCGCTGCTGCAGATCTACGGCCATGACCTGGCGCTGCTGGGCACCGCGCACACCGGCCGGATCCCGGCGGAGGAGCTGTTCGCGGTGCTGCGGTCGCGCGGCTACCGGGTGATCGAGGACGGGCCGCGCAGCCGCGCCTACGACCTGCGGCCGGGCTTCCTCCCCCATCAGATCGCCCCGGACGCCGTACTGGCCGTCACCGCGGAGTATCTGCGCTGGGAGGGCGCCGGCGCGGAGATCCGCGTCCAGCGCGCGGACATCGGCGCGATGGAGATCAACACCCGCCACGGTCACCCCTGGCTGCGGCTGCGCGGCAAGGACGGGACCGAGCAGCTGGACGCGCCGCTCAGCGCGCTCCGCATCTCCCGCACCGAACTGCGGGACCGGGCGCGGGCGTTCGGCTATCCGCTCACCGATCCGGAGCACGATGCCTATCAGACGGCGGCCTACGCGAGCCTGGCGGCGGGCGTCGTCCAGGACCGGCCGGCCGTGACCGCCGGAACGACCGCCGAGCCCGTCGTGCTGGACATGCCCTGGACCACCCGCAAGTGGTACTACATCGCGGGCGCCGTGCTCATGGTCGTCGTGGTGGGGGTGGTCGGCTTCAAGATGCGCTATCTCAGCGGTGACATGAGCTGGCTCCTCTGGGGCCTGCCTGCGGCCGCGGCCGCAGGAGCGCTGCTCGGCGGCCTGTACGACCTGCGCCGCCCCGGGCTGGCCCTCGGCCCGGACGGCATCCGCCTCGCCTCGCGCGGCGGCTCGGGCCGTACCCGGTGGGAGTACCCCCGCACCGCGATCGGCGGCATCGGCGTCGACACCCACGAGGAGGGCCAGGAGGCGCTCTTCGTCTGGTCGCCGACCGGCCAGGTCATCCGCAAGGAGAGCTTCGACCTGCCGGACACCGACCAGTTGCGCCAAGCCTGTGAGAGCGCCGGCCTGCCGTTCGGCCGCCCGGACCCGGGCCGCTGGGGCCCGCCGCCGGAGATCTGACGCGGCCCGCCCGCCGGTCAGGACGGGCGGGTGCCGGCCGCCCGGCGGTCGTGGTCACAGCGCGCGGTCGCGGCCCTCCCAGTACGGGTCGCGCAGCCGCCGCTTGTAGAGCTTGCCGTTGGGGTCGCGGGGCATCTCGGTGATGAAGTCGACGGTCCTGGGCCGCTTGTAGCCGGCGAGCCGCTTCTCGCAGTGGGCCAGGATGTGGTCGGCCAGCTCGGGCCCCGCCTTGTGGCCGGCGGCGGGTTCGATGACGGCCTTGACCTCCTCGCCCCAGCTCTCGTGCGGGATCCCGAAGGCCGCGGCGTCGGCGACGGCGGGGTGGGTGAGCAGCGCGGCCTCGATCTCGGCGGGGTAGATGTTGACGCCACCGGAGATGATCATGTCGATCTTGCGGTCGCGCAGATACAGATAGCCGTCCTCGTCGAGATAGCCGAGGTCGCCGACGGTGAAGAAGTCGCCGATGCGGTTCTTCTTCGTCTTGCCCTCGTCCTTGTGGTAACTGAAGCCGCCGGTCTTCATGTTGATGTAGACGGTGCCGACCTCACCCGCCGGCAGCGGGTTGCCGTCGTCGTCATAGATGGCGATCTCGCTGATCGGCCAGGCCTTGCCGACCGTGCCGGGCCGCTTGAGCCAGTCGGCGGCGGGCGCGAAGGTGCCGCCGCCCTCGCTGGCGGCGTAGTACTCCTCGACACAGGGCCCCCACCAGTCGAGCATGGCGCGCTTGACGTGCTCGGGGCAGGGCGCGGCGCCGTGGATGGCGTGCCGCATGGAGGAGACGTCGTAGCGCTCCTTGACCTGCTCCGGGAGGGCCAGCAGGCGGTGGAACTGGGTGGGCACCATATGCGTGTGGGTGCAGCGGTAGCGGTCGATGACGCGGAGCATCTCCTCCGGCGACCACTTGTCCATGAGGACGACGGGGTGCCCGATGTGCAGTGCCGCGCCCGCGAACTGGAGCACCGCGGTGTGGTAGAGCGGCGAGCAGACGAGATGGACGTTGTCGTCGAACGGCTTGATGCCGAAGATGCCGAGGAACCCGCCGAGGTAGGTCTCCTCGGGCAGCTTCCCGGACAGCGGGCGGCGGATGCCGCGGGGGCGCCCGGTGGTGCCCGAGGTGTAGTTCATGACCCAGCCGCTGGTGCGGTCCGCGGGCGCGCCGACCGGCTGTCCGTCGGTCAGTTCGGCGTACGGCCGGAAGCCCGGCACCTCGCCGACCGAGAACCGCCGGTCCACCGGGAACTCCGCCTCGTCGGCGGCGGCCTGCGCGTCGGCCGCGAACCGCTCGTGGGCGATGAGGACCTTGGCGCCGGAGTCGGACAGGATCCAGGCGATCTCGGGTGCCACGAAGTGGTGGTTGACCGGCACCAGGTAGAAGCCGGCCTGGAACGCGGCGAGATAGGCGGTGAAGAACTCGACGCTGTTGGGCAGCACGACCGCGAAGGCGTCACCGGGTTCGAGCCCGGCCTCGCGCAGTCCGTGGACGAGCTGGTTGCAGGCGGCGCTGAGCCGGCCGGCGTTCCATTCGTCGCCGTCCGGGGCGACCAGCACCAGCTGGTCGGGGTCCTGGGCGGCCTGTGCCCAGAAGCCGTTGGGTGCGGTGGACGTCATGGTGCCTCCTCAGGCTCGGCCGGCGATGCGGTTGATACGGTCGACGGCCCGTTCGAAACCGCGGGTGAGATCGTCGAAGACCGCCTGGACGCTGCGTTCGGAGTTCATCTGGCCGACGATCTGGCCCACCGGGGTCCCGAGCAGCGGCTCGGTCTCGTACTTCTGGATCCGGGAGACCGCGTCGGCGACCAGCAGGCCCTGCAGCGGCATCGGCAGGGTGCCGGGACCGGCCGGGTCCTCCCAGGCGTCGGTCCATTCGGTGCGCAGCTGACGGGCCGGCTTGCCGGTGAGGGCCCGGGACCGGACGGTGTCGCCGGAGCCCGCCGCGAGCAGCTTGTCGATGAGCACCTGCGAGGGGAGTTCCGCCTCGGTGGTGGTGAGCCACACCGAGCCGAGCCAGACGCCCTGGGCGCCCAGGGCCAGTCCGGCGGCGACCTGTTCACCGGTGCCGATGCCGCCCGCGGCCAGCACGGGGATGCCCTCGACGGCGCTGACGACCTCGGGGACCAGCACCATGCTGGCGATCTCGCCGGTGTGGCCGCCGGCCTCGTAGCCCTGCGCGACGACGATGTCGATGCCGGCGTCCTTGTGGTGCC
This sequence comes from Streptomyces sp. So13.3, assembly GCF_005860785.2. Taxonomy (NCBI): domain Bacteria; kingdom Bacillati; phylum Actinomycetota; class Actinomycetes; order Kitasatosporales; family Streptomycetaceae; genus Streptomyces; species Streptomyces sp. So13.3. Next base: position 1,841,580 of record NZ_CP048835.1, read on the forward strand.
CGGCGTGGCGGGCGCTGCCGGCGAGGGCGGCGACGAGGACGTCGTGCTCATGGGCGCGGGCGATGACGTCGGCGGGCGGCGAGCCCAGCGCGTTGGCGAGCAGTTTGATCGGGTAGTCGAAGGCCACGTCGAGCTGGTTGCGGGCGACCTGTTCCATCCAGCCGGTGATCCGCCAGCCCGACACGTCGTCCGGTCCCAGCTCCGGTACGCCGTGCTTGGCGAGCACCTGGCGGACGTACTCGCGGTGCCCTTCGGGGATCATGGCCTCGATGTCGGCCTCGCTGACGCCTTCGACCTTCTTGGCGGGCATCACGACGTCGAGGCCGTAGGGCCGGCCGCCGGTGTTCTCCTCCATCCAGTCCAGGCTGCGGGCGAGTTCGTCCGCGTCCGAATAGCGCACCGCACCGAGCACGCCCATTCCCCCGGCGCGGCTGATGGCCGCGGCCACCGCGGGGAACGGCGTGAAGCCGAAGATGGCGTGCTCGATACCCAGCCGTTTGCTCAGCTCCGTCTCCATGGTGGGCAGGATGCCGCAGCGGGCGCGGAGACGGAAGAGATTATCTGACGCAACGTCAGATATTTGGGAAACTCACAGCCTCTGCGGGCCCCCCTGTTGCGCCGCGACCTTGCGGTAGAGCGCGAGCGCCTCCGCCGAGCGGCCGAGCTGTTCCAGGCAGTGCGCCTCGTCGTTGCGGCTGGTGAGGGTGTCGGGGTGGGCCGGGCCGAGCACCCGGGTCCGGGCGTCGGCGACCTCGCGGTACACGTCCAGCGCGGTCTCCCACCGGCCCAGCCAGCCGAGCCCCACCGCGACCTCGCGCTTGCTGACCAGGGTGTCGGGATGGTCCGCGCCCAGCGCCTGCTCACGGATCTCCGCGACGGTCCCCGCCTCGGCCAGCGCCTGGTCCCAGCGGCCGAGCCGGCCGAGGTTGACGCCCAGGGCGTGCCGGGCGCGCAGCGTCTCGGCGTCGGACGGGCCCGCGGTACGGGTGCGGGCCGCGACCAGGTCGCGGTAGAGCTCCAGCGCCTCGGCGCTGCGCCCCAGCCGGCCCAGGCATATCCCCATCTCGTAGCGGGCGGCCAGGGTGTCCTGATGGCCGGCACCCTGGGTGCGCTCATGGGCGGCGGCCACCTCCCCGTACACCTCCAGCGCCTCGGCCCAGCGGCCGAGCTGGCCCAGCACGTAGCCCACCTCGTAGCGGGTGACCAGCGTCTCGGGGTGGTCGGGGCCCAGCACCCCGGCCCGGACCGCGGCGAGTTCGACGGCCATGGCGTACGCCTCGTCGAGCCGTCCCAGCCGGCCCAGGTTGAAGGCCAGGTTGTGCCGGCAGCGCAGGGTGTCGGGGTGCTCGGCGCCCAGGGTGCGCTCGCGGGCGGCGAGCACCGCGGAGTAGCCCTGGTGGGCCTCCAGGTGCAGACCGAGCCGGCCGAGCGCGTACGCCGCCTCGTGCCGGGCGGCGAGAGTGTCGGGATGGTCGGGGCCGAGGACCCGCTGCCGCACCCCGCCGACGTAGTCGTAGAGCCGCATCGCGTCCTCGGTCCTGCCCAGCCGGGCCAGACAGGACGCCGCCTCGTGGCGGCTGGTCAGGGTGTCCGGGTGCTCGGTGCCCAGCGCCCGGTCGCGTTCCGCGGCGACCGCGGTGTGCAGGTCGTACGCCTCCTGCCAGCGGCCCAGCCGCTCCAGGTCGATTCCTTCGGTGTGCCGGGCGGCCAGCGTCGCGAGCTGCTCCGGCGCGGGCGCGACGGCGCCCGAGGCGGTGCGGGTGGACCAGGCGCCGGTGAGTTCGTGCCGCGGCGGCGCGGCGGCGTGGAACGCCCGGGTGGCGCGGGCGCCGGAGTCCGAGGCCAGGTCGCGCGCCCAGGACGGCAGCGGGGCCGCCGGGACCACCGGGCGCTCCGCCGCGCCGCGCATCGCCTTCAGCCGGCCGCCGACGTCCGCCGCGTTCTGCGGCCGGTCGTCCGGGGCCTTGGCGAGCAGGTCCAGGATGAGCCGCTCCAGCTCCTGCGGCAGGTCGGGCCGGCCGGCGCACAGCGGCTCGGGCACGGCGTCGCGGTGGGCGACCAGCACCGCCCAGGCGTCGTCCATGTCGAACGGCGGCGCCCCGGTGGCGAGCTCGTACAGCACACAGCCGAACGAGTACAGGTCGCTGCGCTGGTCGACCTCGGACGCGCCGATCTGTTCCGGCGACATGTAGTGCGGGGTCCCCATGGCGATGCCGGTGCCGGTGAGGCGGGAGGTGAAGCCGATGTCGTGGCCGAGCCGGGCGATGCCGAAGTCGCAGATCTTCACGGCGCCGTCGCTCAGCCGGATGATGTTGGCCGGTTTCAGATCCCGGTGCACGATGCCCTGCGCGTGGGTGTATGCCAGCGCCGACGCGACCTGTTCCGCGATGTCCATGAGGTCCGGGACCGGCAGCGGCTGGCGCCGGGCGTCGTCCAGCACCTGGAGCAGATTGCGTCCGTCGAGCAGTTCCATCACCAGGAACAGCACGCCGTCGTGCTCGCCGAAGTCGTGCACCACGGTCACGCCGCGGTGCTGCAGCGAGGCCGCCACCCGGGCCTCGCGCCGGAACCGCTCCTGCAGGATCCGGGTGAACCCGGCGTCCGCGGCCGGGCTCAGCGGCTTGAGGCACTTGACCGCGACCCGCCGCCCGAGCGACTCGTCCAGGGCCAGCCAGACCTCGCCCATCCCGCCCCGGCCGATCAGCTCGTTCAGCCGGTACCGGCTCTGAATCAGCGTGCCACTGCCATCGTGTACAGCCGCCATCATCCGCCGCCGCCCCCGTCGTTCCGCGTAACTCCCCCGGCGTCCAGTATGGCCGCAGGCACCGCCGGGAGGCACGTCGCATTACGGCAGGGAACGCGCCCCTTCGCGCAGCTTGTACACGGACGGATGGCTTCCGGGCCCGAGCCGCCCCACCGCCTTGAGGATATGTCCCGGCGGCAGCTGCCAGCGCAGCTGGGCGGGGACGGTGCGCAGCGCCCGGCCGGCCAGCCGCAGCCGCAGCCCGGTGGCGGCGGCGGAGGGCGCCGGGCGGCCGTACAGCTGCTGGGCGAAGGGCGGCAGCGCCGCGTAGGCCAGGTCCGCGACCCGGGCCCACAGCAGGGCCCTGGCCGGCACCAGGGGCCAGGGCACCGGCGGCGCCTGCAGGAACGCGTAGACCGCGTCCGAGTCCTCGGTGGCGGCCAGCTCCGGCCGGACGTTCTCGAAGTAGTCGGCGAGCGCCAGGGTGCTGTCGGGCACCGTGCCGGGGTCCAGGCCGACCAGCCGGGCGGCGGTGCGCTGCTCGTCGACGTAGGCGTCGGCCTGGCCGCCGGTGAGCGGCAGCCCGGACCGGCGGGCGGCCGCCAGATAGGAGTCGATCTCGGCGCAGTGCACCCACAGCAGCAGTTCCGGGTCGTCCACGCCGAACCGCTCACCGGTGCGCGGATCGATCGCGCCGAGCCGGCGGTGTATGCCGCGCACCCTGGCCCCGGCCCGCTCGGCCTGGAGGGAGGTGCCGTAGGTGATCGTGCCGACGAAGTCGGCGGTCCGCAGCAGGCGCCCCCAGGCGTCCTTCCGGAAGTTGGAGTTCTGCATGACGCCCTGCACGGCGCGGGGGTGCAGGGCCTGCAGATACAGGGCGCGCACCCCCGCGACCCACATGATCGGATCGCCGTGCAGCTGCCAGGTGACCGACCGGGGTCCGAAGAGCCCGGGGTCCGCGTCGCGCATCGCCGCCTCCATCGCCGCCCGTGTGCCCCCACCTCCACGCTAACGGCGGACGCGCGGCATACCCAGGCCGATCCACGAGATGATCTCCCGCTGGATCTCGTTGTTGCCGCCGCCGAAGGTGAAGATGACCGCGCTGCGGTAGCCGCGCTCCAGCTCGCCGTGGAGGACGGCGCCCGCGGAGCCCTCCTTCATCGGGCCCGCGGCCGCGGTGATCTCCATCAGCCAGGCGTAGGCGTCCCGGCGGGCCTCGGAACCGTAGACCTTGACCGCGGAGGCGTCCTGCGGGGTGAGCGTTCCCTGCTGGAGGGCGTCCACCATCTGCCAGTTGAGGAGCTTCATCGCGTCGAGCCGGGTGTGCGTCAGCGCGAGCCGGCGCCGCACCCAGCCCAGGTCGATGACCCGGCTGCCGTCGGCGAGCTTGGTGTCGGCGGCCCAGCGCTGCACGTCGTGCAGGGCGCGGATCGCCATGGTGCCGTGGGCGGCGAGGGTGACGCGCTCGTGGTTGAGCTGGTTGGTGATCAGCCGCCAGCCCTTGTTCTCCGCGCCGACCCGGCGGCCGGCCGGGACCCGGATGTTCTCGTAGTAGCTGGCGGTGGTGTCGTGCGAGGCGAGGGTGTTGATGATCGTGCACGAGTAGCCGGGGTCGGAGGTGGGCACCAGCAGCATCGTGATGCCCTTGTGCGGCGGGGCATCCGGGTCGGTGCGCACAGCCAGCCAGACCCAGTCGGCGGTGTCGCCGTTGGTGGTCCAGATCTTCTGGCCGTTGACGGTGTAGGTGCCGGACTCCTCGTCGCCCTCGCGCACCGCGCGGGTCTTGAGCGCGGCGAGGTCGGTGCCCGCGTCCGGCTCGGAGTAGCCGATCGCGAAGTCCAGTTCCCCGGCGAGGATCTTCGGCAGGAAGTACGCCTTCTGCTCCTCGGTGCCGAACTGCATGATCGTCGGACCGACGGTGTTCAGCGCCATCAGCGGCAGCGGCACACCCGCCTGCGCCGCCTCGTCGAAGAAGATGAACTGCTCCATCGGCGACAGCCCCCGGCCGCCGAACTCCGCGGGCCAGCCGATGCCCAGCCAGCCGTCGGCGCCGAGCCGGCGGACGGTGTCCCGGTAGAACTTCTTCTGCGCCGCGGGATCGGCGTAGCGGGCGTAGACGTTGTCCGGCACCAGTCCGGCGAAGTACGAACGCAGCTCCACGCGCAGTTGCTGCTGCTCGGGTGTGTAGTCCAGGTGCACGGCCCCTCCTAAGGTCTCCGGGTCCCCGGTCCCTGCGGCGACGGCGCACAGACTAGAACGCGTTCCAGTAATTCGGAAGGGCTAACACCGGGCGGTGGGTTGCCCCGTCACTCGGCGACCGGCGCGGGGCAGGACGGCTCGAAGTCCTGGATCGCCAGCAGGGTGTCCCGCAGCATGCGCACCAGCAGGGACCGCACCACGTCCCGCTCCAGCCCCTGGTGGCCGAGCCAGTCCAAGGTCACGCCCTCGACGCACGACAGCCATCCGACCAGCGCGGTGCGCGCGACCACCGGGAGCTCCCGGTGCCCGTACGCGCCTTCGGCGATCGCCGCGAGCAGTTCCTCGCGCACCGCGTCGCGGACCGCGTGCACCTCGGCGTCGAAGCCGACACCGCCGCTCACGATCGTGCGGTAGGCGGCCTGGTTGTGCTGGGCGTAGCGGAGATAGCCGTCGACGGTGCGGTGCACGCGTTCGGCGCGCGGTAGGTCGGCGGTGCTGGAGGCACGCACCACGAGCTCCTCGACCGACTCGCGCACGATGGCGAGGTAGTAGCCGCGCTTGTTCTTGAAGTAGTAGTAGATCAGCCCTTTGGCGACGCCCGCGTGCCGGGCGATGTCGTCCATGGACAGGGCGTCGTACGAGGTGTTGGCGAACAACTTCCGTCCGGTGGCTATGAGTTCGGCTCGCCGCGCCAGGGACCGGTCGGTGCCGCGCGGTCCTCGTGGAACGTCCGTTCCACGCTGTTGACTATTATTCAAAATCGGGCCTACTCTCCAACTGCCACAGGATTTCCGCAGTATGCCAGAAGGCCGCCGGGCGTCACCGCCCTCCGCCGGGTCCTGTCGCGGCACGTCCCCGCACGCCTGATCACCCGCACCTCCTGATCACCCGCACCGCCGCACCGGCCGGGCATCCGCCGCCGGTGGGATCCGCTGCACCCGCCAGTACGTCAGCGTCAACGCGCTGATCCTGTCGGTGCTCTCGTTCGCCGCCACGAACCTCGGCGGTTTCCTGGTCGGCATGCTGCTCGGGATCGCCGGGAGCGCGATGGGTTTCGGCTGGACCCTGGACGAGCCCGTGGTGCCCGGCACCGCCGGCGGAGGGCCGGCGGAAGGGGCGGACCCGGACCCCGGATCCGGATCCGTGCCCGGCGCGACAGGCGGTGCTACGGGCAGTACCGGCGGCCGGGCGCTCGCCGTCGCGCTGCCGGCCGTCCTGCTGGTGATCCTCGCCGGCGCCGGCGCCGGCGCCGCACCGGTCCGTGCCGCCGACGGTGACGACGAGCCGCTTCACCCCGAACGGCTTCGTGCTCTCCTCGGTGACCACCGTGCCCACCGCCGGGGGCCCGCTGAAGGTCATGGTCGTCAGCATGGCGTCGGCGTCACTCACCGACTACCGGCTGTCCACCCACGACAGTCCCGGCCGGCTCGCCCTGAGCGCGGACCGGCTCGATCTCGGTGGGAACGTCCTGCTGTACCTCACCCGGCTCAGCGGCTGCGTCGAAGGCGTCTTCTGCGTGACCTTCACCCCCGACAAGCTGCCGATGCCGCCCGTCATCCCGCCCGGTGTCTTCCTCACGCGCGTGGAGGCGGAGCAGGCCCTCGTGACGTCGGACAGCATCGTCGCGCGGTCGCTGCGCCTGCGGGCGGAGCCCTCTCCGCCATAGGTCGTACGGGGCGGGCGCCGCGCCGGGCCCGCCGCCGGGGTGCCTTCGCCAGGCCCGGTACGTAGGCTGCCAGCGTGCACAGTGGACGCAACGACAGCTGTTGAAGCGGAGGGCCGCACCTCATGAAAATGCTCATCAACGTGGCCGAAAGCGTGGTCGCCGACGCCCTGCGCGGCATGGCGGCCGCCCACCCGGAACTGATCGTCGACGTCGAGCACCGGCTGATCGTCCGCCGGAACGCGCCCGTCGCGGGCAAGGTCGGTCTGGTCTCGGGAGGCGGCTCCGGGCACGAACCACTGCACGGCGGGTTCGTCGGACGGGGCATGCTCGACGCCGCCTGCCCCGGCGAGGTGTTCACCTCGCCCGTGCCGGACCAGATGGTCCGCGCTGCGGCCGCCGTGGACAGCGGCGCGGGCGTGCTGTTCATCGTCAAGAACTACACGGGCGACGTGCTGAACTTCGACATGGCGGCCGAGCTCGCCGAGGACGAGGGCGTACAGATCGCCAAGGTCCTGGTCAATGACGATGTCGCCGTCCTCGACAGCCTGTACACGGCCGGCCGGCGCGGTACCGGCGCGACGCTCTTCGTCGAGAAGCTCGCCGGCGCCCTGGCCGAGGAGGGCGCACCGCTGGAGCGGGTCGAGGCGCTCGCCCGGCGGGTCAACGAGTCCTCGCGCAGCTTCGGCGTGGCGCTCAGCGCGTGCACGACCCCCGCCAAGGGCAGCCCCACCTTCGATCTGCCCGCCGGTGAGCTGGAGCTGGGCGTCGGCATCCACGGCGAGCCCGGCCGCGAGCGGCGCGGGATGATGACGTCGGGCGAGATCGCCGATGTCGTCGTCGACGCGGTGGTCGAGGACCTGCGGCCCGACGCGCCGGTGATCGCCCTCGTCAACGGGATGGGCGGCACCCCGCTGCTGGAGCTGTACGGCTTCAACGCGGAGGTGCACCGGGCGCTGGCCGAACGCAAGGTACCGGTCGCCCGCACCCTGGTCGGCAACTACGTGACGTCCCTCGACATGGCCGGCTGCTCGGTGACCCTGTGCCAGGTGGACGAGGAGCTGCTGCGGCTGTGGGACGCCCCGGTCTCGACGCCGGGCCTGCGCTGGGGCTGCTAGGTGTATTGACCCGCGCAAACCACCCTGCGGGTCAATACACCTGGGGCGCGGCCGCGAACCAGCCTTTGTGCTGGTGCTGCTGATCGCGGCCGTGACCCAGGCCCTGCCACCCGCGACTCCATGGACACGCCCCGTAGAGAGGACCGCATGAACGCATCCACGGCTCCCGGCCCGGTGATCGACGCCGACTTCCTGCGCCGCTGGCTGGCGACGGCGGCCGCGGTCGTCGACCGCGAGGCGGACCGGCTGACCGAACTCGACTCCCCCATCGGCGACGCCGACCACGGCAGCAACATGCGGCGCGGTTTCACCGCGGCGCACGCGGCGGTGGAGCTGGAGCCGCCGCAGACCCCGGGCGGGGTGCTCACCCTCGTGGGCTCGCAGCTCATCAGCACCGTGGGCGGGGCTGCGGGCCCGCTGTACGGCACGCTGCTGCGCAGGGCGGGCAAGGCGCTGGGCGACGGCACCCCGGCCACCCCCGAGGAGTTCCGCGACGCCCTGCGCACCGGGGTCGAGGCGGTCGGGAAGCTCGGCGGGGCCGTACCTGGCGACAAGACGATGCTCGACGCGCTCGTCCCGGCGGTCGAGGCGCTGTCCTTCGCGCTCGACGCGGGCGCCGGGCTCGCGGACGGCCTCGCCGCCGCCCGGATCGCCGCGGACGAGGGCGCGGCGGCGACCGTGCCGCTGCAGGCCCGCAAGGGTCGCGCGAGCTATCTCGGCCCGCGCAGCATCGGACACCAGGACCCCGGCGCGACCTCGGCCGCGCTGCTGGTCGCCGCGCTCGCGGACACCGCGGCGGAGGCGGTCGCATGAGCGACGGCCTGGTCGGCATCGTCCTGGTGTCGCACAGCGCGGCGGTCGCCGAAGCGGTCGGCCTGCTCGCGACGGGGCTGGCCGGCGGCGGCGCCGTCGCGCGCGTCGCACCGGCGGGCGGCACTCCCGACGGTGAGCTGGGCACCAGCTCGGACCTGATCGCGGCGGCGGCGCACTCCGTGGACCAGGGCGCCGGGGTGGCGGTCCTGGTCGATCTGGGCAGCGCCGTGCTCACCGTCAAGGCGATGCTGGCCGAGGAGGACGAACTTCCCCCGGACACCCGGCTCGTCGACGCGCCCTTCGTCGAGGGCGCGGTCGCCGCGGTGGTCACCGCGTCCGCCGGGGCGGACCTGGCGGCGGTCGTCGCCGCGGCCGAGGAGGCGTACACGTACCGCAAGGTGTGACCGGCCGCCCGGCGGGCCTCCCGCGCGAGCGGGCGGCCCGCCCCCCGCACCGGTGCGGGGGGTACGGAACCCGCGCGGGGACGCACCGGTTTCGGCCATCACGTCCCACCGGGCCCATGCGGCGCTTAGCCCCCACCAGATCGGGCAGGCATGGTGCGGCCGTGTCAGGTTCCGATCCGGAGGGTCCTCGTATGAAGCGCAAGCAATGGGCTTTGCTCACCGCCGCCGCCGTTCTCCCGCTGAGCCTGACGACGGCCGCGGCCGCCGACGATCCGCCACCGGCGCCCGCCCCCTGCGCGTACACCGCGGCCGTCCCCGCCGACAACTTCAAGGGGATACCGGTCTTCGACGCACGGAAGGCCGCGAGACCGTACAGCGCGACGCTGAAGACCAGTCAGGGCTCCATCACCGTCAAGATGCTGACGGACAAGGCCCCGTGCACCACGTACTCGTTCCGGTTCCTGGCCGAGCGCGACTACTTCAACCGTTCGCACTGTCACCGCCTCACCACCCAGCGGCTGTACGTGCTGCAGTGCGGTGACCCGACGGGCACCGGCAGCGGCGGGCCGGGGTACTCCTTCCCCGACGAGAACCTGACGGGCGCCACCTACCCGGCCGGGACGCTGGCGATGGCCAACGCCGGTCCGAACACCAACGGCAGCCAGTTCTTCTTCGTCTGGAAGGACACCAAGCTCTCCCCCGCCTACACCCCGTTCGGCAAGGTCACCGCGGGGCTCGACGTCCTGCAGAAGATCGCCGCGGCCGGCGAGGACGACCAGAACGGCCCCGGCGACGGCTACCCGGCCCTTCCCGTGGACATCCGGAAGGTGCAGATCAGCACCAGGTGACGGCGGGACCGGCCCCGGCACTCCGGGGCCGGCACCACGCCCGAGCTGTCCGCCACCATCTCCCGCAGCCATCTCCCGCAGTCATGCCCATTGGTGACCAAGTATCACGATCCCACCTGTAGCGTGGTGATCCGGATCTCCGCGGGAGTACGCATGGGTGGACCGGACGAAACGTCGGCGCACGGACCGGCCGGATTCGGGGCGGAGCTGCGCCGGTTGCGGGGTGAGCGCGGGCTGTCGCTGACGGCGCTCGCGCAGCGGATCCACTACAGCAAGGGCTATCTCAGCAAGATCGAGAACGGCGGCAAGCCGCCCACTCCCGATCTGGCCCGCCGGTGCGACGAAGAGCTGCTGGCCGGGGGCGCGCTGGCGCGGCTGGTCCCCGAGGTGCCACCGGCCAGGACACCGGAAGCGGACGACCCGCGGAACGCGGTGTGCCCCTACCCGGGGCTCGCGGCCTTCCGCCCGCAGGACGCGCGGTGGTTCTTCGGCCGGGACCGGGCCACCGCCAGGTTGCTCGAACAGCTCGCCGGCCGGATCGGCGGCGGGCCGCTGGCGGTGATCGCCCCGTCCGGCGCGGGAAAGTCCTCCCTGCTGCGCGCCGGGCTGGTACCCGCGCTGGAGCGCGGTGCACTGCCTGTCGCGGGATCCTGCGGCTGGCCGGTGGTGGTGTGCACGCCCACCCCGAACCCGCTGAAGGAGCTGCTGCGTTGTGTGACCGAGGCCCTGGGGACCGGCCTGAGCGTCACCCCTGAGGAGCTCGAGGAAGGGCCCGGCCGGCTGGCGGAGATCCTGCGCCCGGTCCTCGGCACGGCGCGGCTGGTGCTGCTGGTCGACCAGTTCGAGGAGACGTTCACGCTGTGCGCGGACGAGGCGGAGCGGCACGCCTTCGTCTCCGTGCTCTGCTCCGTCTCCCGCGCCGCGTCCGGCGGCGGGGAGCCGCCCGCCGTGGTGGTGCTGGGGATGCGGGCGGACTTCTGCGGGCGCTGCCTCGAACACGAGGAGCTGGCGGCGGTCCTCACCCACGGCCTGTTCGCGCTGGGCCCGATGACGGCGGCCGAACTGCGGGAGGCCGTCGTCCGCCCCGCCGAACGGGCCGGGCTCGCACTGGAGCCGGGCCTGGTCGAACTGCTGCTGCGGGACCTGGAGGTGCGAGGCGCCTCCCGTGGGACAGCGTCCGGCGCCCTTCCGCTGCTCTCCCACGCGCTGCTCGTCACCTGGCAGCAGCGCAGCGGCCGCACGCTGACCGTGCACGGGTACGAGATGACGGGCGGCATCCACGGCGCGATCGCCCGGTCGGCCGAGGAGGTCTTCGGCCGGCTGCAGCCGGCCGAACAGGACCTCGCCCGGCGCATCCTGGTCCGGCTGGTGCACGTCGGCGACGGCGACGTGGAGTCCCGGCGCCGGGCGGACCGCGATCCGCTGCTGGCGCAGCTGCCCGACCGGCGGGCCGCCGAGGCGACCCTCGACGCCTTCGTCCGGGCCCGGTTGCTGACCGTCGACCGGGACGCCGTGGAGATCACCCATGAGGCGCTGCTGCGCGCCTGGCCCCGGCTGCGCGGCTGGATCGACAACGACCGGGCGGGGCTGCTGACCCATCAGCAGCTCGCCCAGGCCGCGGGTGAGTGGGTGCGGGAGCGGCGCGACCCCGGGCTGCTGCACCGCGGCAACCGGCTGTCCGTCGCGCGGGAATGGGCGGAGCAGACCGACGGCCGCGCGGAACTCGGCCCGCACGAGACGGAGTTCCTGGACGCGAGCCTGGCGGAGGAGCGGCGCCGCCGGACCGCCGCTCGGCGGCAGGCCACGGTCCAGCGGCGGCTGCTGGTCACCCTCGCGGCGCTGCTGGTCGTCGCGGTCCTCGCCGGAAGCCTGGCGTTCCAGCAGCGGTCGCGTGCCGTCGACGAGCGCCGGGTCGCGCAGTCGCAGGAGATGGCGGTGCGGTCCGGCGCGCTGGCGACCGGGCAGCCGGAGGCGTCCATACTGCTGGCCGCGGCCGCGTACCGCACGGCGCCGACCACCGAGGCGCGCGGCGCCCTGCTCAGCACGCAGTCCCAGTACTTCGCCGGCCGGCTCAGGGGCCACACGGGACCGGTCAACGCGGTCGCGTTCAGCCCGGACGGCCGGCTGCTGGCCTCGGCGAGCTCGGACGGCACCGTACGACTGTGGTCCGTCGCGGACCACCGGACGGTGACGGCCCTCACCGGCAACGGCGCTCCGGTGCGTTCCGTCGCGTTCAGCCCGGACGGCCGGCTGCTCGCGTCGGCCGGCTCGGACGGCACCGTACGGCTGTGGGGCGTCGCGGACCACCGGGCGGCCGGGACGCTGACCGGTCACAGCGGCGGCGTCCGGGCGGTCGCCTTCGCGCCGGACGGCGCGACCCTCGCGTCCGGCGGGGCGGACGGCACCGTCCGGCTCTGGGACGTCGCGGGCCGGCGCCTGCTGACGACGCTGACCGGCCACACCGACCAGGTGCTCTCCGTCGCCTTCGCGCCGGACGGGAAAACCCTCGCCTCCAGCAGCGCCGACCGCACCATCCGGATCTGGGACGCCGTGGGCCGGCAACCGCTGACGACCCTCACCGGCCACAACGACGAGGTGCTCTCCGTCGCCTTCGCGCCGGACGGGAGAACCCTCGCCTCCGGCAGCGCCGACCGCACCGTCCGGCTCTGGGACGTCGCGGAGCAGCGGCCGCTCGCCACTCTCACCGGCCACAACGACGACATCAACGCGGTGGCGTTCAGCCGGGAGGGTACCGCTGTCATCAGCACCAGCGGCGACGGCACCGCCAAGCTCTGGGACACGGCGACCCACCGGGTGACCGCCACCCTCGCCGGACACACGGACTACGTGCTGTCCATCGCCGTCGGGCCGGGAAACCTGCTGGCCACGGCGGGGTTCGACCAGTCCGTGGTGCTGTGGGACCTGGGCAGGTCCGCGCTGACCACGCGTCCGTTCGCCGAGCTCTGGCAGTCGGCCTTCTCCCCGGACGGACGGCTGCTGGCCTCCGCAGGGGCGGACCGCACCGTCAAACTCTGGGACGTCACCCACCGCCGGCTGCTCGCCGACCTCACCGGCCACGACGGATCCGTCTTCGCCGTCGCCTTCTCCCCCGACGGACGCCTCCTCGCCTCCGCAGGGGCGGACCGCACCGTCAAACTCTGGGACGTCACCCACCGCCGGCTGCTCGCCGACCTCACCGGCCACGACGGATCCGTCTTCGCCGTCGCCTTCTCCCCCGACGGACGCCTCCTCGCCTCGGCCGGCGCGGACCGCACCGTCAAACTCTGGGACGTGGCGCGGCACCGGCTCGTCACGGACCTCACCGGGCATCAGGACTTCGTGAACACCGTCGCGTTCAGCCCGGACGGGCGGACGCTGGCCAGTGGCAGCGACGATCTGACGGTGCGGCTGTGGGACGTGGCCGGACGCCGGGCCGGCGCCGTGCTCCGGGGGCACAGCGGTTCGGTGCGGGGCGTGTCGTTCAGCCCGGACGGCCGGACCCTGGCCAGTGGAGGCAACGACGGGACCGTACGGCTCTGGGACCCGAGCGGGCCCGGCGCCGACGGCCGCACCGCCGGACTGTCCGGCCACAGCGGCGCGGTGCGCGCGGTGGCCTTCAGCCCGGACGGCCGGACGCTGGCCGGCAGTGGCAGCGACGGCACCGTACGGCTGTGGGACACCGGCGGGTGGCGGCTCACCGCCACCCTCACCGGACACAGCGGCGCGGTCTGGGGGGTCGCCTTCGACCCCCGGCAGCCGATGCTGGCCAGCAGCAGCAACGACGGCACCGTGCGGCTGTGGAACGTCGATGTGCGGCAGCGCGGCGCCGAGATCTGCCGGCTGGCCGGAGGAGCGGGCCGGACGCGCTGGGCCCAGTTGCTCCCCGGCGTGCCGTACCGGCCCGTCTGCCCGTCATGACAGCGCAGGCCAGGGCCGATCAGCGCTGATCAGAGCTGTTTCCCCAGGTGTTTCCCGTTTCCCGTCGGATCGGGCGACGGGCGGGTCCTCGACGCCGACCGGCCCGCCGCACAGGCTCGGAGGGCAGCAACCGAACCGCAGCGACCGGACTTTCGGCGGGACGAACGGGGACCACGAATGCGACACACCCGGCACAGGATCAACAGGATCACCAGGGCGGCCAGCGCCCTCTGCGTACTGGCGCTCAGCGGATGGGCGGCGGGGCCGACCGCGCAAGCGGCCCCGTCGGCCCCGGCGCGGGCCGCGGCGGCGGCCGGCACCTGCGACGTACTCGCGCCGGGCGCCTCGGCGGTGGCGGAGAAGGCGGTACGGGCGGCCTGCGGGCAGATCGGCGTCTGGTACTCGTGGGGCGGTGGCCACGGTGCGCAGCCCGGCGCCACCTACGGGCAGGTGGACCCCAGCGACCCCGCCAGCAACCACGACCCCGAGCGGCGCGGTTTCGACTGCTCGGGGCTGGTGCGGTTCGCCTACGCCCAGGCCACCGGGCAGGACATCCTCAACGGCACCTCCCGGAGCCAGTTCAACACCACACACGCGTCGGCACGCTTCAGCGCCGCCCAGGGCACCGCACCGCTGCGCCCCGGTGACCTGCTCGCCTACGGCAACGGCGGCGCGATCCACCACATCGCGGTCTACCTCGGCGCGGGGAAGATGGTCGAGGCCCGGCAGTCGGGCACGCACGTCATGGTCAGCGACGCCCGGGTGGGCGGCGACTACGCCGGAGCGGTCCGGATCGACGGCACCGCGGCGCCGGGCGGCGGCTTCAGTACCTGGGGCACCGACGTCTGGACGCACGCCGACGCGTCCACCACGAGCGCGCGGGTGTACAAGTTCGCCGGCCCGACCTCGGTGAAGATCAGCTGCCAGAAGCACGCGCAGTCCGTCACCGCCGAGGGCTTCACCAACGACGCCTGGTCCTATCTGCCGGACTACCGCGCGTGGATCACCAACATCTACATCAAGGGTCCCGCCTGGCTCGTCGGCGTACCCACCTGTCCGTGAGGGCGTAGCGCCGCCCCGGACCTCACGTTCCACCTCACCCCACGCACCACCCGCACCCATCATCTGGAGGAGTCATGTCCGCACGCAGCAGGTTCGTCCTCGCGCTGGCCGCCACCGCTCTCACCGCGGGGCTGACGGCCGCCGTCCCCGCCTCGGCCGCGCCCGCGGCACCCGCCCCGCACGCCAGGGCCGCCGCCGACTGCAGCATCTGGGCGGACGGCCGCCTGCACTGCGGGAACGCGGCCGGAGCGAAGGGGTACGCAGACCGTTCGTACAATTCCGCGGTCAGGGGACAGCTGAACTCGACGTTCAGCTGGTTCCAGTGCTGGGGCCACGGCGACCGGCACGGGGGCGGCAACGACATCTGGTACTGGACGCAGCTCGACAACGGCCAGTGGGGCAACGTGCCGGCCGTGAGCGTCAAGACGCCGGTGGACCCCGCACCGGGCCTGCGCGAGTGCTGAGCTGACGACCCGCCGGCCTCCCGTCGGCGGACGGCACGGTGGGCCGCTCCTGATCCGGGGCGGCCCACCGTGCTGTCCGCCGGCAGAGGTCAGGCCACGTCGCCGAGGGCGCGCAGCGCCGTGACGGCGATGCCGTGGTCCTGCTCAGGGGCGCCGCCGCCGAGGCCGATCGCACCGATCAGGCGCCCGCCGCGGTGGACGGGCACGCCGCCCGCGATGAACAGCAGCGGCCGGTCGAGGGCGGTCGGCAGGGTGTGGAACGGGGCGCCGGGCTGGACCGCCTCGACCAGGTCCGCGGTCGGCGCGTTCAACTGCAGGGCGGTGAACGCCTTGCGGGTGCTGGTCTCGCCGGAGATCAGCACCGCGCGGTCGTCGCGCCGGAAGGCCAGCAGGTGCCCGCCGGCGTCGAGGACGCTGACGCTGACCGGTACTCCGGCGGTCTCCGCGGCCGCACGGGCGGCTTCGACGAGGGTCTCGGCGTCCTGGATGGTCAGCGGGAAGACAGCGTTTGGGGGTGGTGGTGCTCATGGGGTGGTTCTCCTCAGTGGGGTGGTGCGATGACGGGGCGGGGCGGGTGGGGTCCCGCGGTGGGAAACGGGATGGTTCAGAGGTGGGCCGGAACGGACACCGGCTCCCGCTCGACGGTCGGCGTGGGCGCGGCGGAGGCGGCGGGCACGCTGTCGGCGGTGAGCCGGCGGTGGGCGGTGGTCCGGCGCTCCAGGGAGCCCGACACGATCGCGAGCACCAGCGCCGCGGCGGCGAGCGCGCCGCCGACCCAGTTGGGCGCGGTGTAGCCGAGGCCCGAGGCGATGACGATGCCGCCGAGCCAGGCCGCGAGGGCGTTGCCGAGGTTGAAGGCGCCGATGTTCACGGCGGAGGCGAGGGTCGGGGCACCGGCCGCCTGGTCCAGGACCCGCTTCTGCAGCGGCGGGACGGTCGCGAAGCCCAGGGCGCCGATCAGCAGGATGGTGACGGCGGCCGCGACCTTGTTGTGGGCGGTGAAGGTGAACAGCGTCAGGACGACCGCGAGGGAGCCCAGCGTCACGTACAGCATGGGCATCAGGCGGCGGTCGGCGTACCGGCCGCCGATCAGGTTGCCGCCGACCATGCCGAGGCCGAACAGGACCAGCAGCCAGGTGACGGAGGTGTCCGCGAAGCCCGCGACGTCGGTCATCATCGGGGTGATGTAGGTGATGGCGGCGAAGACCCCGCCGAAACCGAGGACGGTCATCGCCATCGCGAGCAGCACCTGGACGTTGCGGAAGGCCGCCAGCTCGTGGCGCAGCCGTACGCCTTCGGGCCGGGGCTGTTCCGGCAGCAGCTTGGCGATGCCGAGCAGGCCCAGGACGCCGAGGCCCGCGACGACGAAGAACGTGGTACGCCAGCCGAAGTTCTGGCCCACGAGGGTGCCGAGCGGTACGCCGACCACGTTGGCGACGGTCAGACCGGTGAACATCATCGCGATGGCTCCGGCCTCCTTCGCCGGGGCGACCAGGCCGGCCGCGACCACCGCGCCGATGCCGAAGAACGCGCCGTGCGCGAGGGAGGCGACGATGCGCCCGGCGAGCATCACACCGAAGACCGGGGCGACCGCGGAGATCACGTTGCCCGCGATGAACAGGCCCATCAGCAGCATCAGCATGCGCTTGCGGGAGATCCGGGTGCCGAGGACGGTCATCAGCGGGGCGCCGAGCACCACGCCGAGGGCGTAGCCGGTGACCAGGAATCCGGCGGTCGGGATCGTGACGCCGTAGTCGGCGGCGACCTCGGGCAGGAGCCCCATGATCACGAACTCGGTGGTGCCGATCCCGAAGGCCCCGATAGCGAGGGCCAGGAGTGCGAGAGGCATGGGGTTCACTTCCCAGTAACGTTGCGAGTGCGCCTTACGGGACCTCACAATAATTGCAGACGCGTTTCATTGCAAACGCGGGCTATCGCGGTAGTGCTCTATCCTGTGCTGTATGCGCGCTCACGCCCGCACCTCGCCGCAGAAGGGACCCTCCATGACCGCCACCGACCCCGCACTCACCGGTCTCGCCCAGGGCTGGTGGGCGCTGTCGCTGCTGCACGGCCGGATCGAGGCGCACATCGAGCGGGCGCTGCAGGCGGGGCACGACCTGAGCGTCCGCGAGTACTCACTGCTCGACGTCCTCAGCCGCCAGCACGACGGCGAAGGCGGCCACCTGCGGATGCACCAGGTCGCCGACTCCGTCGTCCTCAGCCAGAGCGCGACCACCCGGCTGGTCTCCCGGCTCGAGGACCGCGGGCTGCTCTCCCGCTATCTGTGCCCGACCGACCGCCGCGGCATCTACACCAACGTCAGCGAGGCCGGTCTGAAACTCCTCGCCGAGGCCCGCCCGACGAACGACGCCGCCCTGCGCGAGGCCCTCGACGAGGCCGCGAAGAACCCCGAGCTGACCCCGCTGGCCAACGCCGTCGAATCACTGGGCGCGCCCGCCTGAACCGCCCGGGAGTGCTCCGGGGCGGGCGGCCCGCCCCGGAGCACTCACCTCACCCCGGTCACTCCAGCGTGAAGTCCTCGAAGTCGAACCCGGGGGCGACGACGCACGTCACGAGAACCGGCTCGTCGCCCGCGGGCTCGGCGGACTGCCAGAACCCGCCGGGCACCAGGAACTGCGGCTGCTCCCCGTTCTCGACCCCGCTCCCGAGCACCGCCTCGACGGCCCCGGCCTCGTCCGGGCGCTCGCCGTCGCCGCCCAGCCGCATCCGCAGCGGGCCTCCGCGGTGCCACAGCCACAGCTCGTCGGAGCGCACCCGGTGCCACTTCGAGACCTCGCCCGGGTGCAGCAGGAAGTAGATGCCGGTCGCGAACGCCCGCGGCCCCGGATACCCGGCGGGGACCGCCTCGCCGGGGGCCTTCCAGGTCTCCCGGTACCACCCGCCCTCGACATGGGGTTCCAGACCGAGCAGCGCGACCAGTTCAGAGATGTCCGTCATGGACCCAGCCTCTCGCACTTGACGCGGCATGGGGCCGGCGCGCACAGGGGGCGGCGGGCCTGTGGTGTCCCACCACATGGGTCAACGGACCAGCTGTTTCTACGGTGTGGCAGCACCCGGATAATCCGTCCCCGCCCGGAAGTGGAAACCATGACTGCCCAGGCCCCCGCGCCACCCACCCCCGGCTCGCTCCGCCGCATCGTCGCCGCGAGCCTGATCGGCACCACCATCGAGTGGTACGACCACTCATTCGAAGAGAGCTAGGACCTGCGGGTTTCCATGATCCGGGCCGTCGCAGTCAGCACGGATCCAGCACAGGGATCTTGGCGTGCTGAGGTTGTGCTGGCTGGGCCGCGCCGCAGCGTTTGCCGCCGAGCCCGGCAGCAGGCGAGGACCGATCACGGAGCGTTCCGAACCACCTTGCTCTTCAGCCTCTCCACCAGCGCGGCCCCTACGCCGCCCAAGGCCGGTTCCTCACCCCATCGAGTGAAACGAACGAACACGCCAGCCCCTCTGTCCCCTCGTGCCCCGACACCCACGCCAGCGGGCGAAGGACCGAGGCGTCCCAGGGTGAGGCTCAGTACTTCACTGCGAACGCGGCCTCATGGACTGCCTCGAACTCGAGCGGAAGGTTCACCTCGGCCTCGAGGGTGAAGATGGAGTCCATGACGGTTCGCAGGCGCTCCGGCGCATCGGGCATGACGTGTGCGTACGTCCGGTGCGTGGTGCGGGAGTCGCGATGGCCGAGCCACTCGGCCATGTCCGTCACCGGAACCCCCTTCGCGAGGCCGGCGGAGGCGAAGAAGTGCCGCAGCCAATGCGGAGTGATCTCCCTCACGATCCCCGCGGCGCACCGGGCGGCGTGCCAGAGCCGGCTGATGAGCGAGTACATGAGAATGTTGGTCCGCCCAAGATTGGCGAACAGGTAGTCCCCCACAAGCCGGTTCGGCCCGTCCTCGACACGGAAGGTCCCATAGCAGCGGACATGCTCGCGGACCTTGGCCGCAATGCTCAAAGGCACCGGCACCAGCCGCCCCTCGTCCTGCTCCCGCCCTTTGAGGTGGCGGATCCGGTGCGCCCTGCCCCGCCGCTTGGGCAGGACCCGTCGCCCACGCACCCCGGGCAGGTGTTGCCCGCCGTCCTGAGTGATCTGACGGTCGACGCGAAGCGTGCCGTCCGCGAAGTCGAACTGCCCCAACGAGACCGCGCTCGCCTCGCCGATCCGCAGCCCGCACCCGGCCATCAACCACACCACCAACCGGTACGGGCCGGGAAGATGTTCCGCGATGGCGGCGATCTCGCTCAGCGACGGCAGCCGGATCACCCTGCGAACTCCGCGCCGGCCGTACCGGCTCCCCCACCGCACCTGCCGGCACGGGTCCTTGGCCAGGTAGTCGTTGGCGACGGCGAACCCGAAGACCCCGCGCAAAATCCCATACCGGCTATAGGCGGTGCTCCGGGCATAGCCCCGCTCCTCCACCATCCACACCAGCCACGCCCGGACGTCCTTGGCCTTGACCGAACCGATGGGCCTGCCGCGGAAATACGGCTCGATATGGCAGCGAAGACTCGCCTCGTACTGGCACCGGGTGGTCCTGGCACGGTCGCCGCAGTCAATGAACTCCCGGTACACCTCGGCCAGCGGCTTCTTCCATCCGGTAACACCGATGTAGATACCGAGAACCTTGTCACTCTCCACCCTGGCCGCGAAACCATCGGCCAGCGCCTTGCGGCGGAACGACACTTCCCGCTGACGCCCACTGCGACCGCCGGGCTCGCGATACCGAACCGTCCAGCTATGCCCGCAACGCGACCGGACACAGGGGTAGCACTTACTCCTCTTATCGACCTTGCACTTCTGAAACACACTGGCCAAACGCCCAGCCCACTCCCATCGGCGCGCATGTCACAGCTCAGCTACCCCGACACCAGCGACAAGAAAGACTCCCGCAGCGCGTTCACCCTCCCGATACCACCCACCGCCGAGACACTACTCTTAACCCAGTTGGTCCCAGTGCTCGTGGCAGTTTCCTCCATGGTGGATGCGCACCAGGTACATGGCGGCAGTTGCCCTTCCCGTCATCCTGGTCACCAGGACGCGCGTCACCGTCTGCCACTCCTTGCGAGGGCCGGCAGCGTTGGACGCACTGCCAGGCCGCTCAGACGGGGGCGTTCTCCACCCAGCGGTCGGGGCCGGGGTCGCCGCCTTCGGCGCGTACCGCCAGCCGCTCGACGTAGTGGGCCCAGCCCTCCTCGTGGGGCGAGCGGGCCTGCGCCGGCAGGTCGTGGTGGACAGGCGCAGCAGGGTTCCCTCGCCGTCCGGCTACAGGGTGATCTCTACGGTCGTGGAGTCCGGCGGGACGGGCATGTCGCCGGTCTCCCAGCCCCAGGTGAAGACCACGCGCTTGGGCGGGTCGAGTTCGAGGAAGCGCCCGGCGGCGCGATTTTCGCCCTTGACGTTGGTCCGGTAGGCGCCGCCGGGTTCGAAGGAGAACTCGCCGTCCTCACCCGGTCGGTCATCGCAACACCGATCTCGCGTCGCGTGCGCCCTGGCCGTCAGCGGCGCGCCACGTAGTAGACGTTGAGGATGTCGCCCTCGACCCGCTGCGTGTCGACCTGGTTGAAACCGGCTTCGGTGAGCATCCGCCGCGCGGTCTCCTCGCCCCACACGGTTCCCAGGCCCTCGCCGCCTTCGCTGAGCGAGACGCTCATGCAGTAGAACGTTGAGAAGGTGTAGAGCGCCGGGCCCAGCGGGTGGTCGGTGTTCTCCTCCAGCCGGCTGGACGCGGCGATGTCGCCCATCAGGAACACCCCGTCGTCGTTCAGTGCGCCGGCGATCGCGGCGAGCGTCTGCGTGGGCCGGGCGAGGTCGTGGATGACGTCGAATGCCGTGATCAGGTCGTAGGAGCCGGTCAGCGCGGCGCAGTCACCGACCTGGAACTCCACGTTGGCAAGTCCCAGCTCGGCGGCTTCGGCGCGCGCCGCCGCGATGCCCCCCTCGGACATGTCCAGCCCATGAAAGCGGCTCGCGGGGAACGCTGCGGCCAGAACGTTGACCGCGTGGCCCTGGCCGCAGCCGATGTCCAGAGCGTCGATGCCGGTGCGCAGCCGCTCGGGCAGGCCCGGCACGAGCGGGACGATCGCGTTCACCAGCGCCAGGTCGTACACCTCCCCGGACTCCTCTGCCTGAAGAGCCTGGAACCGGGGGTAGGCGGAGTACGGAACGCCGCTCCCGGTGCGGAACGCCTCCAGCACCTGCTGCTCGACCTCGCCCATCATGCTGAGATCCTGCGCGATGCGGGCCAGGTTGTCGGGCCCGGCCGCCCGCGTGAGGGAAGCGGCGTGCTCGGGCGGCAGGACGTAGGTGCCGTGCTCCGGCACGTAGTCGACCACCCGGCCGACCACCATCGCGCCGAGCCACTCCCGCACGTAGCGCTCGTTCAGCCCGGCCGCCAGGGCGATCTCCTCACTCCGAGCCGGCGGCATCCCGGCCATCGTGTCGAACAGACCACTCTCGTGCCCCAGACCCGTCATCATCCCCAGGCAGGCGTCATTCACCATCTGGATCATGCGGCCCGCGAACGCCTCCTGCTCAACTGCGTCCAGCTCTGCGACGGACATCACTCCTCCTCGCCATCGGGCCGGAGCGGGAGGCGGGGCGTCGCCGACCGCACTCGCGGCAGGCGGCTCGATGAGATCGCGACGAATCTCTCCTCTTCTCCCAGGCTACGCCGCCTGGACCTCCGAGGCCGGGCAGAGATCTCCGGCGCAGGCCACCCCCCCTCTGTTCGCGCTCGCTGCCGAGATCCACATCCCCTTGTCCGGACGGGCATCGCGGCGAGCGTGTCGGGTCGGACCTTTCGACGAACGCCCCTCTTCGGGACCTTCCGCCCATGGACCAGGATCCATTTTCAGGAGTGTCGCGGCGCAGGGTGCAAACCTCACTTGAAGCCTTGCTCCAGGACTGTGACGAGTCCGGTCTCATAGGCGACAGCGACCGCCTGGGCTCGTGTTCCCACCTCAAGCTTGGTGAGGAGGTGATGGACGTGCGACCTCACCGTGGCCGCGGAAACCGACAGTTTGGCGGCGATATCGGCGTTCGAGCTTCCCCTGGCGACAAGGATCATGACCTCTGCCTCGCGGGGGGTGAGGGTCCCGACCAATCGCAGTGCCAGGTCGGACGTACGCGGAGTGCCGCTCGTGTCGATGCTGCCCTGTGCGGCGACCGGGATCACCAACGTATCCCCCTCGATTACCATGTGCAGCACCTGCAGCAGTTCATCGGAGGAACTTTCTGGCGAGAGAACTGCCCGAACACCCACGCCAATCGCCTCTAACGAGCGGTGGGTATTCTCGGTCTTGGCTATCAGAAGGACCTTCGACAATGTGGCGAGCTTGGAAAGTACGCCCTTGTCATCAATGGTCAACGCCGGAGACACGACGAGGACAATCTGCGGGCTCCACTTTTCCACCGCCGCCAACACCCGGGCCCCGGTGACATCAGCGACCACTTCCATGTCATCGCGCTGGGCGATCAACGCTCGCAACCCTCCGCATATTATTGACTTGTTGCAGCAAATCAATACGCGCGCGATCATGAGCGACCGCCAGGAACCGCGAAGCGGGAGATGGCCCCGACTCGGATCTGCCTCCACGAGCACCCACCGCCGGACCGATCGGCCGACCCGCCCCGGGACCCATCACGAGACCAACCCATGGTGGAATTGGTTGACCATTCGACAAAACATGCGGCGCGGGGGCGCTGGACGAGTGAATCCGCCCAGCACGATCCGTTACCCATTCACACCCCCGTGAATGAACCCGATCATCCGTTTCTTTTGCGCACCTACCGTGCCGACACGCCTACGCCAGTGCAGCTCCCTTGGTACCGGGAATCCCGGCGCCCGTGCCGGGACTTGAGGCTAGCACGAAGGACGAAGGCCCGAGTTGGCCGTAGCACGGACTAAGCGGTCGATTAGCGGCGCCAGGGCGGAGGGTTCAGATCGTTCGGGTCGAAGAATTGAAATGACGCGGAGAGGGCGGAAACTCTACGGTCGGGTAACCAAGCCGGCTCAGGAAGAACACCCGGCCGGTGAGACCGAGACGTCGTTGCAGGCCGAGCCGGACATCCTCGTGCTGCAGGACGACGCTGACAGGGTGCAGTGCCAGTCCGGCGCGTGTGGCTCGCAGCCAGTACTCGGCGAGCATCGCGCCGCCCTGAAGGACGTCGGCCAAGCTCGGCTCGTCATCGCGAAGGCTCATGGCCACCACGACGGAGGTGGGCCGCACCATCGCGGCGAGTTGCCGTGCGAGGAAGTTCTGGTAGCCGACGCGACTCAGCAGGCGCATGGTCGACGGGGCAAGCGCCGTGCGCATGAGCCGGTGACGTGCCCGCGACAGCGGCCCGAAGAGCTGGGCGAGCGTGAACCCGTCCCCGCTGACCCGAGCCTCGATGTGGCTCCAGCGGATGAAGGAGTGCGTCTCGCGCCAGGCCTCTTCATGCGCGAAGTCGCGGCCTCCGTGGCCGGCCACGAAGTCGGCCAGTCTCCCCCGCTCGAATCCGGACCGCAGATGACGGACCGTCACCAATGCGCCGGACGCCGCCGCTCCGCAGGGTGCGGTGAGCCCGCGCAGTACGGCCGGGTCGACGAGGCCTTCATGGTACCGAGCACGGTTGGTCCGCCGCGCCGCAGCGGTGGCGCGCAACCCGGCCAGCTCCGCACCGGTACCTCCGTCCCCCTCGATCCGGCGCAGGCGCGCCACACTCAACAGCGACCACGTCCTGGGGCACCCGTCACCGAACAGCTCCGTGAGGTGTCCCTCGTCGTCGCCGAACCGCAGAGCGTCGAGCACCCACCCCTGCGCGTCCAGCGCGCACAGCAGCAGCTGCCAGTACGCACCGCAGCTCAGTTGCATCTCGACGGCGTGCGCGGGCAGAGCTCCGAGCCGGCGCTCGTGGTCGAGCGCCAGCACCAGATATTCGGCTGTCTCCTCCTCATCGTCGCCCCCGAGCAGACGGGCAGCGGCCGCGCGGGCACCGGAGCTGCTCAGCAGCGCGTGCGCCCACGGCTGGCAGTTGTGCGACGACGGACTGAGCGCCGCGATGGCTGCGGCCTCACGCAACGCCTCCGTGAAGCCGGGCGGGCGCGGTGGGCGGGCGGGCGTCCGCGGTGCCGGGGATTGCTGCATCAGACATCCTCCACTAAGGCTCCTGGCGCCAGACCATGGCCAGGGCGTATCCGTCGATCTCCCGTGCCCAGCTTTCGAAGTGCGGACCCGCCGCATCCGGAATCCGCCGCCGCAGTTCCGGACTGGCCGTCCACGAGAACCGACCGTCGGCCCGCCAACCGGTCAGGACCACCTCACGGCTGTCGACGCGCAACCCGACGCCGAAGTGCTTGAGCACCGCCTCCTTGCAGGCCCAGCGCAGAGGCACCGGCATCCGCTGCAGCCGTCCGCCGCCGTGAGCGCCTCGTGAGTCGGTGTCGAAAGCGAGCAGATCCTCAAGAAGCGGCGACATCGCCCGGCTCCGTTCCAGATCGATGCCGATCTCCCGGGGTCCGCACGCGGCGATGGCGAAGTCGGCGGAGTGCGACAGACCCACTTCGACCGGGACGTTCACCACCGGCTTCCCCGCGCGAACACCGTTCTCGACGGCCCGGACCCGGACGTCGGCCGTTCTCATCGAGAAGCCGGCGCTCCGCTGCCGGTAGGCGCAGACGCCGTGCTTGATCGCGAGTCGGCCGGCGAGCCACTCGATACGCCTCTTGGCGAGCGGCAGCGTCGCCGCGTGGGCGATCTCCTCGGCGCACAGATGACGCTCCGAGAGCGCCGAGTGGGTGTCCTCACCTTGTGAGCGGAGCCACGCGATGGAGACCACCGCGAGGGTGAGGGGGCCCCGTGCGTGCCGCAGCTGCAAGGGACGTGCCGGGTCGAGGGTCACACCCCCGCCGAGCGGCGGTACCGGCTCTGCAGCGCCAGGCACCAGAGCACTCGTCACCGGTTGGCGACCGAAGGCAGAAGGAAGGGATACGGCCGCCGCCGGATCCTGCGGTGCCAGAACCGGTCGGCCTTGCGCAACCGCTGGATCAACTCCCACATGCGGGCGTCACCACCGTAGTAGGCAGCCACCTCCGCCTCGGTGATCGGCTCGGCCAGACGCCTGT
The DNA here is from genome assembly GCF_005860785.2 of Streptomyces sp. So13.3. Lineage (NCBI taxonomy): Bacteria > Bacillati > Actinomycetota > Actinomycetes > Kitasatosporales > Streptomycetaceae > Streptomyces > Streptomyces sp. So13.3. The sequence continues at coordinate 1,866,936 of NZ_CP048835.1, forward strand.
TGGCCTGGGCGACGAATGCCGGGATCAGCGCGTCGAGCCGCTCCTTGTGCAGGTTCCCGAGGAAGTCCAGGACGACGCCGCGTGTCCCGTAGAACTTGTCGAAGATCGACCTGGTCATCGACAGCCGCACCACATCACGCAGTATCCAAGGGAGCGAGGTGAAGAACAGCCGGACGTCGAGTCGTTCCCGGCCGCGCGCATCACGCAGCAGCGGAGTGGTGACATCCAGGTAGACCAGATCGCCGTCCACATCCATCCAGTTGCTGGCCTGTCCGTCCAGGCCCGCTTCGGGTCGCACCGCGCGTTCGACACTGTCGAGGAAGCGCTCGAAGAACTCCCGGGCCCACGCTTCGCCCGCACTGTGCATGAGCGCGGAGCACAGACGGTTCGACGGCAGAGCCTCCTGTACGCAGTAAGCCACGACCTCTCCCGACGGCCGCGTCATGTGCCACAACTCGGTGTCGGCGACGCGCACTCCGCCCTCCCGCAGCCGCACGAGGTACTCGTCGAGTGTCCTTCGGTAGCGCTCGAACCGGGCGCGGGAGGGGAAGACGGGCAGCCGTTTGCAGGCGAACGCGCCCCGGGCTGTGCGTAGTCGCAGGACGAGAGTCACCTCGCCGTAACCGAGGACGTCCAGAGCACTGTCATCTCCGGTCAGCAGTGCCGTCCGGACCTGTTCCTCCAGGTCCGCCAGTTGTCTGCCCGGAACGGTGAACGACATGGGAATCCCCTCAGTTCTCGTATCCGCCGGCGCCACTCAGCAGCACATCGGATCCCCGTGAGGCGCGACGGCGGTACAGGGGGTAGACGGCGCAGGCGACGAGCACCGCGCCACCTATGCGCCGGGGAGCGAGCAACCGGGCGACGCCGCCCCGAACGGGTTCTCCGTCGGAGAACGCCAGGTCACCGAGCGGATCGCCGCCACCCCGGGACCGGACCAAGAGGGTACTGATCGCCACCGTCGCACCGAGCGTTCCCGCGAGGCGTCGTGGGGTGAGGATACGTGCTGCCATGAAGGGTCTCCGTTCCTGAGTGACATCGCGCCACCGCTTCCGGGTGCGCCGTCGGTCGTGTCCTGCTGCTGCATCCTCGCGCTCCGGACTGACGGGAAGCTGACCGGACACTGACGTGGTTCGGGCCGGTCACGGCCGGTGGAACTCGTCAGCTTCCGGTCAGCTTCCCGTCAGTCCCCGGGACCAGAGTGGGCGGCACCGAAGCACCACGACCTGGATGCGAGGAGCAGACGACCGTGTTCCCACGCCGCAACAGCCCCGCGCTCCCAGCGGTTCCCACTCACCCCGGTGACAGCCGGTGAGCCGGGCCGCCGTGCTGGCCGGAATCGGCAGCTGCCTGCCGCCCAGGGCGGTCTCCAACGAGGAATTGACAGCCCGGCTGGACACCTCTGATGAGTGGATCCGCACCCGTACGGGGATCGGTCAGCGTTTCTTCGCGGCCGAGGGCACCACCACGTCCGATCTGGCGGCCGGCGCCGGCGCGAGGGCGTTGAAGTCCGCGGGCACTGACCTCGCGGACACGGTGGTGGTCGCCACCACCACGCCGGACCGGCCCTGCCCGGCCACCGCCCCGACGGTCGCCACCAAGCTCGGAATGACCGGAGTCGCCGCGTTCGACGTCTCCGCCGTCTGCACTGGATTCGTCTACGGTCTCGCCACCGCGGTGGGCCTCATCTCCGCCGGAGCGGCGGACCGGGTCCTGGTCATCGGAGCGGAGACGTTCTCCACGATCCTGAATCCGGCCGACCGTTCCACCGGAGTCATCTTCGGGGACGGTGCCGGAGCAATGCTCCTGCGTGCCGGAGAATCCGACGAGCCCGGGGCGTTCGGCCCCTTCGACCTCGGGAGCGACGGAACCGGCGCCGACCTGATCACCGTCCGGGCCGGCGGTTCCCAACAGCGGCTGTCTTCCGTGGCGGTCGCGCCCGACGAGCAGTACTTTTCCATGGCGGGCAAGGAAGTCTTCTGGCGCGCCGTGCAGCGTATGTCGCGATCGGCGAGCGCGGTCCTGGAACGGGCCGGGTGGCGCAGTGCCGACGTCGACTGGCTGGTCGCTCATCAGGCGAACCTGCGGATCCTCAACCGGGTGGCTGACGATCTCGGCTTCGGACCCGAGAAGAGCATCGGCAACATCGGTGAAGTCGGTAACACCGCGGCCGCTTCCATCCCGCTCGCCCTGGACCACGCACATGCCGCCGGCCGGCTGCACGCGGGAGACCGTGTACTGCTCACCGCGTTCGGCGGCGGTCTCACCTGGGGGTCGGCGGTACTTACCTGGCCGGAGCTGGCCACCCTGTGACACCGCATGTCCCCTGCCGCACCACGACGAAAGGAATACACGATGACAGCGATGTACGAACGGCTCGTCGATCTGCTGGTGGACAAGTTCGAAGTGGACCGGACGAACGTCAGGCCGGGTGTCACTTTCGAACAGCTCGAGATGGATTCGCTGTTCCTGGTCGAGCTGCTGCTGGTCGTGCAGTCGGAGGTCGGTGTCGCCATCAGCGAGGACACGGCCTCTCCACGGGACACCCTGGAACGGGCGGCGGAGCTGATCGAGGAGCAGGTAGCCGCAGCGACGACGACGTCATGAGCGCGGTACCGATCGCGGTCACCGGCCTCGGCCTCGTCACCGCGGCCGGTATCGGTGTCGAAGCCAGCTGGCGCGGTGTCTGTTCCGGTGTCTCGGCCGCCAAACGCGACCCGGTACTCGCCGGTCTGGCGGTGGACATCTCCTGTACCGTGCCGGGGTTCAACGCGGCCAAGCACGTCGGACGCCGCAGCAAACTGGTTCACGACCGTTTCGTCCAGCTCAGCATCGTTGCCGCCCGCGAGGCCGTGGCTGATGCCGGGCTCGACCCGCTGACCTGGGACGGTGCGAGAGTCGGGGTCGTCATCGGCTGCGGAGTCGGAGGCTCTGCAACCGGTGAGACGCAGTTGCGTGCCATGCTCGAAAAGGGCCCGGCAGCTGTGTCCGCACTGCTCATCCCCATGCTCGTGCCCAACATGGTCGCCGGACATCTGGCCATGGAGTTCCATGCCACCGGCCCGAATCTGGTCACGTCGACAGCGTGTGCCTCGGGAGCCACCGCGATCGGCACCGCCCTGCAGCTCCTGCGGGACGACAGTTGCGATGTCGTGATCGCCGGCGGCAGCGAGGCGGCGGTGAGCCCGCTCATCGTCACCGGATTCACGCAGATGGGCGCACTGTCCCGGCGTACCGACGACCCCGGCTCCGCGTCCCGTCCATTCGATGCCGACCGGGACGGGTTCGTCACCGGCGAGGGCAGCGGCATGCTGGTGCTGGAACGGGAACGTGACGCGACGGCACGGGGCGCACGGGTGCGCGCCTTGGTGGCGGGATACGGCGCCTCCGCCGACGCGCACCACATGACGGCCCCGGACCCGGAGGGCACCAGCGTGCGACGTGCGTTGAACACCGCACTGTCACGGGCAGGTGTGGCTCCCTACGAGGTCGACCACGTCAATGCCCACGGCACGTCCACTCAGCTCAACGACGCTGCCGAGGCCCGAGTCCTGGAGGCGGTGCTGGGGGCCGGACCGGCGGTCACCTCCACCAAGGGCGTGGTGGGTCACACCCTTGGCGCCGCCGGAGCGATCGAGGCGGTGTTCACCGTGCTCAGCCTGGAGACCGAGACCGTGCCGCCGACGGCGAACCTCGACCACCAGGATCCCGGGATCCAGCTCGACATCGTCGCCGGTGCTCCCCGGCACCGGCGGCTGGACGTGGCTGTCAGCAATTCCTTCGGATTCGGCGGTCAGAACGCGGTGCTGGTGTTCACCTCCGGGTGAGCCCCCTGCACAGCGGTGCCCGACGTACCCATCGCCCATCCCTCCTTGCGGGACATGGATCGAGGACGAACATGACCACTCAGCAGTCGCTCATCACCTACATCGCCGATACCTGGATGGACGGAGACGCGGACGGACTCGACGCGGAGGTCCGGCTCACCGAGATGAACATCATCGACTCGGCCGCGATCTTCGATCTCGTCCACCATCTGCAGAGTGACTTCCACATCACCGTGCCGTTGCAGGAGATCACGCCGCGGAACTTCAGAACAATCAACGACATCGCGGCTCTTGTCGAGCGTCTGCAGACAGAGGGGGCGGCTCGCTGATGACCGACACTCTGGCGGCCGGCCAGGACACCGCGCGTATCCATGAGCAAGTGGTGGACATCGTGGCGTCCCGCACTCTCTACGACCAGTCCTATCTCCTTCCGGAAAGTCATTTCGAGGGTGAACTCGGCATCGACTCGGTCATTCTCGAATCGATCCTGCTGACGGTGAGGGAGCACTTCGGCCTCCCCTCCGCACTCCCGGGGGGAATCTCAACGATCAAGGAGCTCGTCCACGAGGTCGAGCAGTCCCTGACCCCGCGCACGCAGGACCGCCTGAAGGCAGCGCCGCTGCCGCCGCGCCCGGACGGCTCCGTACCGCAGGACCTTCTGAAGACACTGGTCGACGTCACGATGCGGCACACGCACTACCAGCGCAACCAACTCGATCTCGATGCCGACTTCGAGAGTGAACTGGGAATCGACTCCGTGGTCCTGACCTCGATCGTCGCCGAGGTGGCCCAGCTGTGCGGCCTGGCAGGCAGCGCACCGGTCACGGTCACGGCGGCAACCCTTCGCGCACTGGGTGTCGAACTCGCCGGTGGACGGGCGGGATCCGGACCCCCGGCCCCGCTCACTCCCGCCGCCACAGCACCCGCTCCCTCTCCCGCCCTGCCGGCCCCCACGACCACACCGGTCCGGGAGCATGCCCCGCAGACACCCGCGGCGAAGGACGGACCCTGGGACGACCGTTCCATGAAGGATTTCACGGAGCAGCGCGATCCCGATCTCTTCGCCAAGGCGCGCAGCTTCGGCAGTTACTTCCGGAAACGCAACGACGACCAGCTCTATTGGTATGGCATGCCGCTCCAATCCCGCTGCGAGAACCGGGCTGTCATCCGCGATGAAATCACCGGCCGCACCCGCGAGTTCCTCATGTTCGCCTCGAACAACTACCTCGGTCTGGCCAATCACCCCAAGGTCGTCGAGGCGGTCTGCGATGCCACCCGGGTCTATGGGGCGACCAACACCGGCTGCCGCCTCATCGGCGGCACCAATGTGCTGCACAAGGAACTCGAACAACGCCTGGCGGCCTTCAAACAGCGGCCCGCCTGCATTGTCTATCCCGGCGGCTACTCGGCGAACATCGGTGCCATATCGGCACTCGTCAAGAGGGACGACACCGTCATCGTCGACAAGCTGAACCATATGAGCATCGTCGACGGCTGCCGGCTCTCCGGCGGCAACCGCAGAATCTACCGGCACAACGACATGGCGGATCTCGAAAAGGTCCTGCAGCGCAGCGCGGACCAGGCGATGGGCAAGCTCATCGTCACGGATGGTGTCTTCAGCATGCACGGCGACGTCTGTGAGTTGCCGGAGATCGTCCGGCTGGCGCAGCAGTACGGCGCCCGGGTGATGGTCGACGACGCCCACGCGACCGGTGTCCTCGGGATGCGCGGCTCGGGTACCGCCGAACACTTCGGGCTCAAGGGCGAGGTCGACCTGGAGCTCGGCACGATGAGCAAGACCCTCGCGGGAATGGGCGGCTTCGTCGTCGGCGAGGAGGAGGTCATCAACTATCTGCGCTTCTACTCCAACTCCTATGTCTTCGCCGCGACGATTCCCGCCGGCGTCGCGGCCGGACTCATCGCGTCGATCGATGTGATGGAGTCGGAGCCCGAGCGCGTCGCCACCCTCTGGTCCAACATCCGCCTGCTGCGCGGCCGGCTGGCCGATGCCGGATTCGATCTGGAGAACACCCAGAGCGCGATCCTGCCGATCGTCATCGGCGATGAGCGCAGGGCGATGGAAATGGGACGGGCGGTCCGCGCCCGCGGCCTGTTCTGCCAGACGGTGGTCTTCCCCGGGGTCCCGCTCGGCGACGCCCGGCTGCGGATCAGCGTGACGTCCGAGCACACCCGGGAGGACCTGGAGCTCGCGGCAGAGATGTTCACCGAGGCCGGACAGGAGACCGGGGTGCTGTCCCCCGCGACCGCCGACGCCAGGTCCGCCCGCGACCGGAACGTATCGGAGTGACGGCGATGTCAGAAACAGCCCTGCCCGTACCCATACCCGAACATGAACCCGCGCCCGACCTCCGTGTGATCCGGCTGCCCCGTCCGTTCTCCACCGAACAGGCGGCGCGGACCGCCTTCCTGGGCCCGGCACCGCTGACCTACGGCGAACTGGCGGCGCACGTGGACGCCGCCGCCTCTCGATTGGCGGGCCTGGGTGCCACCGCGGGCGACCGGATCGCCATCTGGATGGACAAGACCCCCTGCGGCGCCACGGCGATCCTCGCAGCCCTGCAGGCGCGCTGCGCCTACGTCCCGCTCGACGGCGCGCAGCCGCCGAGCCGCGTCGAGACGATCCTCGCCGACGCCGAACCGATCGCCCTGTTCACCGACGTCCGACACCTCCCGTCGCTGTCCGGCATCACCCTGCCCACCTCCCTGCGGGTGATCGTTGTCAGCGGTGATGTGCCCGCCGCGTACGCCGAGCGCGTGCCGGTCAGAACCTGGGAGTCCTTCTCCGCCGCGTCGGCCACCGTCCGGGCCGCCGGCGGCCCGGAGACCGGTTCCGGCCCGGGACCCGACGACCTGGCCGCCATCCTCTACACCTCGGGTTCGACCGGCGTTCCCAAGGGTGTCCAGATCTCGCACCGCAATCTGGCCTGCTTCATCGGCTGGGCCCGCCAGGAGCTCGACGTCGGCCCCGATGACGTCTTCGCCAACCACGCGTCCTTCAACTTCGATCTGAGCACCTTCGACCTGTTCACCGCCCTGTCGGTGGGCGCCGCGGTGTGGATCGTGGCGGACTCCCAGGCCCGGGACGTGGCCGCGCTGGCCGCCGGCATCCGCGAAAACGGCGTCACCGTCTGGTACTCGGTGCCCTCCATCCTCCATCTCCTGACGGCGTCGGGCGCCCTCACCGACGGGACCGCACGCAGCCTGCGCTACGTACTGTTCGCCGGCGAGGTCTACCCGATGCCGCAACTCCGCGCCCTGCTCGACGTCCTGCCCGAACAGACCGTCCTCTACAATCTCTACGGTCCGACGGAGACGAACGTCTGCACCTACTACCGGCTGCGGGCCGTGGACGCCACGCGTACCGACCCGGTCCCGATCGGCTCCGCGGTCGCCGGAGCGCGGCTGTCCGTCGTCGACCCGGACGGCCTCGCCCTGCACGGTGCGGACGCCTTCGGTGAACTCGTCGTCGAAGGCGACTGCGTCACCGCCGGCTACTGGCGGCGCGAGGAGGAATCCCTCGCGGCCGGCCACCCCAAGGGCAGCCACGCCACCGGCGACCTGGTGAGCTACGAGGACGGCCTGCTGGTCTACCGGGGCCGTAAGGACCGGATGGTCAAGCTCTCCGGCTACCGGGTGGAGCTGGGCGAGATCGAGTCCGCCGTGTTGCGTCACCCGGCGGTGGCCACCGCTGCGATCGTCCTGGACGGCGAGGGCCCCACCGCCCGCGTCGCGCTGTACTACACGCTCCACCCGGGGGCCGAGCGGCCGGGACTCCTGGAGATCAAGCGGCACTGCGCGCAGTACGTACCCGCGTACATGCTGCCCCGGGTCGCGACCTGCCTCGACGAGCTGCCCTACAACGCCAACGGCAAGATCGCCTACCCCCGGCTGGCCGCTGGCGCGGCGCACGCCGACCGGAGGCCCTCATGAGCCCCGAACCGACGTGCACCGACCGGGGAGCGGGGCCCGCATCGGTCACAGCGCTGCTGCGCGACCGTCTGGCGAGCGATCCCGACGGACTCGCCTACCGCTTCATCACGGGCATCGACGGCCGGAGCGAGAGCTGGAGCCATCGCGAGCTCGACCGCAGGGCGCGTGCAGTCGCCGCCCGCCTCCAGGACGCGAAACTGGACGGCCGGCCGGTCCTGCTCCTGCACCCACCGGGGCTCGACTACATCGCGAACTTCCTCGGCTGCCTGTATGCCGGCGCCATCGCCGTCCCCGCTTACCCGCCGGACACGTCACGCTTCGGCCAGACCTTCCCCCGGCTTGCCGCCATCGCCCGTGACGCACGGGCCACCCACGCACTGACGACCGACAGCGTCCGGGACTTCGTCGCGAACCAGGAACGGGAGCTCGAGAACCTCGGGCTGGCGAACCTGACCTGGCTGGGCTCAGGCACCTCCGCCGACCCCACGGGCGACGGATGGCACGATCCCGGCACCACCGGCGGCACCCTCGCCTTTCTGCAGTACACCTCGGGCTCCACCTCGACGCCGAAGGGCGTCATGGTCAGTCACGACAACCTGCTGGCCAATCTGCGCTCGATCCACCAGCGGCTGCGCCACGACCGGGATTCGGCCATGGCGCTGTGGCTGCCGCCGTACCACGACATGGGTCTGATAGGCGGCATCCTGACCGCCCTCTACAGCGGCATCCCGCTGCACTTCATGGCGCCGATGACCTTCGTTCAGCGACCGCTGCTGTGGCTGGAGACCATCTCGCAGACCCGGGCGTCCACGGCCATCGCGCCGAACTTCGGGTTCGAGCACTGCCTGACCAGGGTGTCCCCGGAGGAGCGCGACTCGCTCGATCTGAGCCACTGGCGGCTGGCCCTGAACGGCGCCGAGCCGGTACGCGCCGACACCCTGGACCGCTTCGCGGAGTTCTTCGCCCCGAGCGGCTTCGACCGCCGGGCCTTCATGCCCTGCTACGGCCTGGCCGAGGCGACCCTGCTGGTGTCGGGGACCCGGGCGGACGAACCGCCGGCCGTCGGGTCCTTCGCCACGCAGGCGCTCGAGGCCGGAGCACCGGAGCCCGCCGGGCCGGGAACGGACCGGGTGACCCGGATCGTCGGCTGCGGCCCGGCCGCCGACGGCGTCAGCGTGGAGATCGTCGACCCGGCCGTCCGTCGCCGGGTGCCCGCCGGCCGGACAGGCGAGATCTGGGTCTCCGGACCCGGCGTGGCACGCGGGTACTGGCGCAAGCCCGAGGCGACCCGCGAGACGTTCCACGCGGAGATCGACGGCGAACCCGGCGCCCGGTACCTGCGCACCGGCGATCTCGGATTCCTGCACGCCGGTCAGCTCCACATCGTCGGCCGGACCAAGGACGTCGTGATCGTGCAGGGCCGCAACCACTACCCGCACGACATCGAGCTGACCGTGGAGAAGGCCGATCCGGCGATCCGCGCGAACTGCGGAGCCGTCTTCGGCATCCCGACCGGGAACGGCGAGGCCCTGGTGGTGGCCTACGAGGTCGACGGCCGGAAGCTCGGTGATCCGGCGGCGCTCCTGGCGCGGTTGCGCACCGCCATCGCCCAGGAACACGAGGTGTCGCCGCATGCGGTGGTGCTGCTGAAGAGGTCCACCGTCCACCGCACCACCAGCGGGAAGATCCAGCGTGGCGCGTGCAGGACTGACTTTCTCCGCTTCGGTCTGACCGCCGTGGCTGCCAGCGTCGTCAGCGACTCGGACGGACCGGTCGGGACCGGCGGCCCTTCCGCCGGGCGGGGCCGGGCCACCGTCGCCGAAGCCGTCGACGATGTTCTCACCGGCATCACGGGAGCGACCCGGATCAGCGGGCGCGGCTTCGCCGACATCGGTCTCGACTACCCGCGGCTGACCGAAGCGGTGCGGCTGCTCGGACAGCGGCTCGGGGTCGAGGTCCCGCTCGGGGATCTGCTCGTGTGCCCCGATGTGGACACTCTGACGGCTCTCCTGCTCGGCGACACGCCTGCCGACTCTCCGTCCACCACCACGGAACCGTCCCCGCGTGCGGTGGACGACATCGAGGCCTGGCTGACCGCGAAGATCGCCGGCCGTCTCGGTCTGGCCACCGGCACGATCGACGCCACACGTCCCTTCGCCTCACTCGGGCTCGATTCCCGCCAGGCGGTGGCCATCTGCGACGATCTCGGGACGTGGCTCGGCCGGACCCTGCTCCCCGGAGTGGTCTTCGATCATCCGACCATCAGAGCCGTCGCCACCGCGCTCGGCACGACAACACCGCTCACACCCGGCGACGCACCGGAGGCCGCGACCGCGCGGCCGGCCGGAGGCAACGAGCCCATCGCCATCGTCGGGATCGGCTGCCGGTTCCCCGGCGCGCCCGATGCCGACAGCTACTGGCAGCTCCTGCTGGACGGCCGTGACGCGATCACCGAAGTCCCGGCCGACCGCTGGGACACCACGGTCGTCAAGGCGCCCCGGCTCGGCGGGTTCATCGACCACATAGACGAGTTCGACGCCAGATTCTTCGGGATCTCGGCGCGCGAGGCCGAACGCATGGACCCGCAGCAGCGTCTGCTCCTGGAAACCGCCTGGCACACCATCGAGGACGCGGGCATCGCCCCCAGCGCACTCGCCGGAAGCGACACCGGGGTCTTCGTCGGCATCAGCAGCCACGACTACTCCGGGCTCCAGCTCAGCGACCCATTGACGACGGACATCCACGCCGCGACCGGCAACGCCCACGCCATCGCCGCCAACCGCCTCTCGTACACACTCGATCTGCGCGGCCCCAGCATCGCCCTCGACACCGCCTGCTCGTCCTCACTGGTCGCCGTGCACGCCGCGTGCCAGTCACTGCGCTCCGGAGAGTGCCACATCGCGCTCGCCGGCGGGGTGAACCTGCTGATCACTCCCGCGCTCTCGGTGGCCTTCTCCGAGGGTGGGATGCTCTCCGCCACCGGCCGCTGCCGCACCTTCGACGATGCGGCCGACGGTTACGTCCGCGGCGAGGGCGTCGGCCTGGTCTGCCTCAAGCCCCTGGCGGCCGCCATCGCGGACGGCGACCGGATCCACGCGACCATCACGGGCTCCGGCCTGGGCCATGGGGGCCGCAGCAACGGTCTGACGGCACCGCGGGGGTCCGCGCAGCGCACGGTGATCGAGCGGGCCCTGGGCCAGGCGGGCTCGCACGGCGCCGAGATCGACTATGTCGAGGCTCATGGAACGGGAACCTCGCTCGGCGACCCCGTCGAATGGGAGGCCCTGGTGGCGGCGTACGGCCGGCACCAGGAACACGACCGCCCGTGCCTGGTCGGCTCGGCGAAGAGCAACATCGGCCATCTGGAGGCGGCTGCCGGCATCGCCGGGCTGATCAAGGCCGCTTTCGTCGTGCGGCACCGGGAGGTGCCACCGCAACTGCACTTCACCACCCCGAACCGGCGACTCGCCCGGGAGGGATCCGGACTCGAGGTCCCCACCCGGCGGCGCGCGCTTCCGGCCGGGAGCGTCGCGCGCGCCGCGGTCAGCTCCTTCGGATTCGGCGGGATGAACGCCCATGTCGTCCTCGAAGCGCCGCCGACGCCTGTCGCTCCGGCCGCACCGCCGGAACGGTCCCCACGGACGGCCGACGCACTGTGCCTGTCGGCCCATTCACCCACCGCGCTGGCGGAGCTGGCACGCCGCTACCGCGGACACCTCGTCGCGCACCCGGACGTACCGACCGGCGCCCTGTGCCACGCCGCCAACACCGGTCGATCACACCTCCCGTACCGGGCCGTCGTCAACGGACGGAACTCGGCAGAGCTGGACGAGGGACTGGCCGCGCTCTCCCAGGGCGCAGCGAACACCCAGCTCGTCGTCGGTCACGCCTCCCACGGGCCCGCGCCCAGGACAGCGTTCCTCTTCAGCGGCCAGGGGACGCAGTACGCCGGCATGGGAAAGCAGTTGTACGACTCCCACGAAGGGGTGGCGCGGTCACTGGACCGCAGCGACCGGGTGCTGCGGCCATTGCTCGGCATCCCGCTGACGGAGCTCCTCTTCGAGGAATCCGGCGCCGACCGGCTCCGCAGCACCCGCTACTGCCAGCCGGCTCTGGTGGCACTGGAGATCGCGCTGGCCGAACTGTGGATTTCGGTCGGCGTGCGACCGGCCGCGCTGCTCGGCCACAGCGTCGGCGCGTACAGCGTCGCCTGCGTGGCGGGTGTGCTCTCCCAGGAGGACGCCCTCACCTTGACGGCCACCCGCGCCCGCCACATGGACGAGCAGCCCGGTGACGGATCGATGATCGCCTGTAGCGGTGATCCCGCGACGATCCTCGAACTCGCCGCCGCCCATCCGCCGGTCTCCGTAGCCGCGGTCAACGCCCCCGGCCAGCTGGTCCTTTCGGGGCCTGCCGACCGGATCCATGAGGTGCGCGCCGAGTTGGAGGCCAGGTCGGTCGCTGTCCGGCCGCTGACGGTTTCCCATGCCTTCCACTCACCGATGATGGAGGGCGCCGCCGACCCGCTGCGCGCGGCTGCCCGTGAGCTGGACCCGTCGAAGCCGCGCATCCCGTGGGTATCCGACGTGACCGGTGAACCGGTCGATCACGTCGATGACGACTACTGGGTCGATCATCTGCTGGGCACCGTGCGATTCGCCGACGGAGTGGCGACACTGCGCCGCCTCGGCTGCGACACCTTCGTCGAGATCGGCCCGCATCCCGCTCTCCTCGGCCTGACCCGGGCCGCGGACCCCGGGAACGGCCCGGTGGCCGTGCTCCGGCTGCCGTCCTTGCGCCGTGGCGCGGACGACTGGAAGACGTTCCTGCAGTCCCTGGCCCGCCTGCACTGCGCTGGCGGCGACGTCGACTGGGCCGCGCTGGAGCAGGGGTCTCCCCCGGCACGGGTTTCCGTGCCACGCACCGTTTTCGAGCGGCAGCCCTACTGGTTCACGGCTCCGGAGCCAACCACCCGCGATCTCGGCGTCCCGGCTCAGCAACCGAACGGCTTCGTCCAGGAGCGAAGGGAGCACGACATGAACGGCATGAACGGCATGGACGGATCTGGAACGGACTGGCAGCCGACGTGGAACGGTCACGATGGCCCGCAGCCGGTGGTGCAACGCGATGTGGTCGGCTGGGTCTCCCAGGTCTGCGGATTTCCCACCGATCAGATCCCCGTGCAGGCCCGCCTGGGAATGGATCTCGGCTTCGACTCACTGATGAAGACCGAACTGCAACGGCACATCGCCCAGAAGTACCCACACCGGCTAGGGGACCTGCGGCGGTCCCTGCCCGACGATCCGACCGTGCAGGACCTCGTCGGAGTGCTGGGGGCCGGCCAGGCCGTCCTCGCATCGACACCTCAGTACCTGCCCGCTCCCCAGCAGTACGCGCAGGTCCCGCAGCAGTACACCGCGCCGCCCTCGGCCCCGCCGCAACCGGCACCGACACCGGAGCTCGCCGCGCCGCCCGTCCGGGTGGAGCGCGAGTTCGAGGAGTGGGCCGAGTACGCGGAACTCCAGGGGCGGCTGCGGCAGATCGAGTCCAGCGGCGCGAACGCCTACGGCCGCGTCCACGAGGGCTACAACACCGGCCGGATCTCGATGGACGGCCGCGAGATCGTCAACTTCTCCGCCTTCAACTACCTGGCTCTGTCCAGTCACCCCCGGCTTCGAGCAGCGGCCACCGCGGCGATCGACCACTACGGCACCTCCAGTTCCGCGACCCCGCTGCTGTGCGGGGAGACCCCGCTCCACCACGAGCTGGACGCGGAGATCGCGTCGTTCCTCGGCACCGACGCCGCTATCGTCTTCGCGGGCGGCCACGCGACGAACGTGGCGACCGTGGGCCATCTGTTCGGCCCCGAGGACGTGATCCTGCACGACGAATGGATCCACGACAGCACCGTGCGCGGCTGCATTCTCTCGGGTGCGCGGCGCCGGCCCTTCCCCCACAACGACTGGGAGGCCCTGGACCGGATGCTGGGTGCCCTGCGCCGGCACCACCGCAGGGCCGTCATCGTCATCGAGGGCGCGTACAGCCAAGACGGCGACATCCCCGATCTGCCACGGTTCATCGAGGTCAAGAAGCGCCATGACGCGATGCTCATGATCGACGAGGCGCACTCGATCGGAGTGCTGGGGCGCACCGGCCGCGGTATCGGCGAGCACTTCGATGTCGACCGGCGCGACGTCGACCTCTGGATGGGCACGCTGAGCAAGGCTCTGGGCAGTCTCGGCGGGTACATCGCGGCCCGCTCGCCCATCATCCAGTACCTCAAGTTCACCGCCCCGCTCTATATCTTCAGCACCGGAATCTCCCCCGCGAACGCGGCGGCGGCGCTGGAGGCCTTCCGGGTCATCCGGGACGAGCCGCAGCGGGTGCGCAAAGCACAGGAGCTCGCGGAGTTCTTCCGGGATGCAGCGCGCGCCCGTGGCCTGGACATCGGAGTGTCGCGGGCCTCAGCGGTCGTGCCGATCATTCTGGGCAGCTGGGAACGGTCCATGACGATCTCCAACCGGCTGCTGGCCCAGGGCGTGAACGTGATGCCCATCGGATACCCCGCCGTCGCGCGCGACAAGTGCCGGCTGCGCTTCTTCATCAACGTCGATCACCGCGAGTCCGATCTGGAACACTCCCTCGACCTCTTGAGGCATGCCATGTCATCCGACAGCGAACTGCCACCCCCCGCCCCCCGCACCCGCGCGGAGCCGTCCGCCTCCCCCGCCGCCCGCCGCGACGCCGACATCCTCGTGGCCGGAGCCGGCGGCTTCATCGGCGGCCACCTGACCCGACGGCTCGTGGAGCAGGGCCATCGGGTCCGGGTGTTCGTCCGCGAGAACAGCGACCGTTCGGCCTTCGGCGATCTTCCGGTCGAGGTCGAGGTGGGCTCGCTGGGCAACACCGACAGCCTGCGCCGCGCCACCGACGGGGTGAAGCAGGTCTACAACTGCACCGGGAAGTCCGCGGACTGGGGTCCATGGGAGGAGTTCCGGCACGTCAACATCGAAGGCGGCAGGAACCTCGTCGAAGCCGCGCACCAGGCCGGCACCGTCGAGCGGATCCTGCACGTCAGCACCACCGACGTGTACGGCTACCCGGTGCGGCCCTGCGACGAGAGCGCCACCCCGCGCGACACCGGACTGCCCTACAACCGCAGCAAGCTGCTCGGCGAGACCGTGGTGCGCGAAACCGCGGAGCGGCTCGGCATCCCGCTGACCGTGGTACGTCCGGTCTCGGTCTACGGCCCGCGCAGCAAGGACTTCGTCATCGAACTGGCGAACCTGATCGTGCAGAAGCAGATGGTCTACATCCGCCGCGGCAACGTTCCGGCCGGGCTGCTCTACGTGGGCAACGCGGTCGACGCGATGATCGCGGCCTGCGGCTCCGAGGCCACGATCGGCCGGGCCTACAACCTCCGCGACCCTGACCTGACCACCTGGCGCGAGTACATGGAGGCGCTCGCCGAGGGCCTGGGCGTACGGCCTCCCTCGATGAGTCTGCCGAGCGCGGTCGCCACCGGCGTGGCGACGGTCTCGGAAAAGGTCTACGGCACGCTGCGCATCAAGTCACGGCCGGTCCTCACCCGTCACGCGGTGCACCTCTTCGAGCGGGACCAGTCCTATCCCATCGAGCGTGCCCGCAATGACTTCGGTTTCAAGAGCGAGGTCGGCTTCGAGGAGGCCATGCGCCGCACCATCGACTGGCTGGACTCCGCGGAGGGCCGCCGGCACGTGAGCCGTTGAGCCGTACCACCGCGACGAGGACAGGAGGTCAGGATGCCGCTCCACCATCACCCGCTCACCATCCAGCAGCACCGGGACCCCACCGGAGCCTGGTTCCCCGCCGCCGACACCCACGCCCCGGCGACGCTCCAGCTCATCTGCTTCTCGTACGCCGGCGGCACACCCTCCGTCTTCCGTGACTGGCAGCGGCAACTCGGCGACGGCGTCCAGGTGGTCCCGGTGCTGCTGCCGGGCCGCGGACTGCGACTACGGGAGCCCCCTTACACCGATATGGGCCCGCTCGCCGCCGACGCGGCCACCGCCCTCGTCGAGTTCGGACTCACCCCCGACTTCGCGCTCTTCGGCCACAGCATGGGAGCGCTGCTGGCCTACGAGGTCGCCTGCGAACTGCGGCGGCGCGGTCACCGCGAGCCACGCCATCTGTTCGTGTCGGGCAGCAGGGCGCCGCACCTGTACGGGACGCGGCAGGACCACACGCTGTCCGACGACGATCTGCGCCGCCTGGTCCATGACCTCGGCGGGCTCGGCGACGACCACGTGACGGCTCGTTCCTACCTCGACCGCCGGCTACCGGTGCTCCGCGCGGACCTGCGGGTCTGTGAGACGTACCGCTGGACCCCACGCAGGCCGCTGCGGTGTCCGATGACCGCGTTCTCCGGGACCGACGACCCGATCGCGACCGCCGCCGGGACGGAGGCCTGGCGCGAGTGCACCACCGGCTCGCTGCTGCGACGGCATCTGCCGGGCGACCACTTCTTCCTCACCGGCGCATCGCGGCTCCGCCTGCTGCGGGAGCTGCGCGGCGAACTCGACCGGCTCCGCCCCGACCAGGAGGCGCGAACCCTCACTGCCCGAAGGACCCCGTCATGGACGCACTGACCCTCAGCAAAGTCATCAGGCAGCGACAGATCCCGCTGCTGCTCTCCCTCACGCGCAATCTCGTGACCCCGCTCTACCGGGCGACCTTCCTGGCGTCGGCCGCGAGCCGCGGCGTACTGCGCCGGATGGCCGTGCGCCCCTGCGACCTGGAGACGCTGGCCGAACACCTGGGGATCCACGGCGACGCCGCGCCGCTGCGCGCCTGGCTCGACATCGGCGTCCAGCTCGGCGATCTCTCCTGGTCGGACGATGCCTACCGGCTCAGGAGCCGCACCGCCAAGGCGCTCGCCCGCGCCGGCCAGGACTCGGTGGCCGCCGCCCTGGAGGAGGTGCTGCGCTTCCACGTGCCGGTGCTCCTCGACGCCCCGGACATGCTGCGCGACGGGCGGCGGCTCTCGCTGAGCGACCAGGACGGTGCGGTGATCGCCCGCTCGACCCGTGTGGTCCAGCCCTTCGTCGAAGAGGCCGTCGCGCACACCCTGGACCGTACAACGCCGGTGCGACTGCTGGAGGTCGGCTGTGGCAGCGGCGTCTACGTCCGGCACGCCGCCTCCCTCAACCCGCGGCTGACCGCACTCGCGATCGATCTGCAGGGCGACGTTGCCAAGCAAGCCGCGGAGAACATGACGGAGTGGGGTCTGCAGGACCGGGTGGAGACCCGCCAGGGCGATATCCGCACCCTCGAGCTGGAGCCCCAGTTCGATCTCATCACCCTGCACAACAACATCTACTACTTCCCCCGGGACGAACGGACCGCTGTCCTGGAACGTGCGCGGGCGCTCCTGGCCCCGGGTGGCAAGGTGCTGCTGACGACCTCCTGCCAGGGCGGCAACGTCGGGCTCGAAGTACTCAACCTCTGGTTCACCTACGCCGACTTCGGCGGCCCACTGCCCCGCGAGGACGAACTCACCGGGCAGCTGGAACGTGCGGGATACACCGACGTCACCGCCCGCCGGATCATCCCGGGCGAACAGTTCCGTGCCTTCGTCGGGACCAACGCACGTGCCGCGCAGATCTGAACCCCGAGGAGAGCACACCATGAAAACCCCCACCGTGAACCAAACGGCCGAGGACCCCCGAATCACCGACATCGTCGTCCTCGGCAGCCAGGACAAGGCGGACGACGGTCTCCTGGGCGGAAAGGCCGCCCGGCTCGACGAGATGATCCGGGCCGGGCTCCCCGTGCCGGCCGCGTTCTGCATCACCACCGACCTGTTCGGCGACTTCCTGCGCGAAAGCGGACTCGACACCCTCGCCGCGACCTCGGGAAGTACCGAGATCCGTGACCGGATACTCGCCGGCCCGGTACCCGAAGCGATCGCCCGCCCCATCCTCGACGCCTACGAGCACCTCGGCCGCCCCCGTGTCGCGGTGCGGTCCTCGGCGGTCAAGGAGGACTCCGCGTCCCAGTCGTTCGCCGGGCAGCACGACACGATTCTGGACATCGCCGGGGACGAGGCACTGCTGGATGCGGTGAAGGTCTGCTGGGCATCCCTGTGGTCGGAGCGCGCCACGGCCTACCGGACGGATCCCGCGGAGGTCGGCGCGATCGCCGTCGTCGTGCAGCGGATGATCCACGCCGATGGGGGCGGGGTCCTGTTCACGACCGATCCCACCTCGGACGCCCCGCACCGCATGGTCGTCGAGGCGTGCTGGGGACTGGGCGAGGGCCTGGTGGCGGGCCGGGTCACCTCCGACTTCTTCGTGGTGGACGACCGCAGTCTGGAGGTCATCGAGGAACGCGTCCGATACAAGGTCACCAAATGTGCCGCGGTGGAGCCGGGCAAGGTCGGCATCACCAAGGTGGACGCGGCCGCCCGCAACGCGCCGTGTCTGACCCGTGAGCAGCTCGCGGACCTGGCCGGGCTGGCTGTGCAGGTCCGCGAACACTACGGTGCCGAGCAGGACATCGAATGGGCTCTGCACGACGGGCAGCTCCACCTCCTGCAGACCAGGCCGATCACCACCACGCCGGTCGCCGCACCGCGCACCAGCCCCTACCTCACACCGCAGAGCGACGCGGTCACCCAGGGCACCCTCTGGTCGCGGATGGACATCGGAGAGATCTTCAACGGTGTCATGTCCCCGCTGGGGCAGACCTTCGCGCAGTACTACCAGCGGACGGTGCACGGTGACTGCGCGGCGGCCGTGGGTGTCCGCGACACCGGTGACGTCGGACTGCAGATGGGCTATCTGCAGGGACACATCTATCTCAACATCTCCTACACCTCGTACATGCTCGGCCAGTGTCTGCCCACCCGCGACCAGCGCCACTTCACGAGCCGCTTCGTCAGTGAGGAGGTATCGCTCGACGGGTACGAGAATCCGTTCGGCCGGTTCCCGGGCGGTATGGAGGACCTGCGGTCCCTCGCGTACTGGGTCAAGCACACCGGCGCCGAAATGGCGCGGATGAAGAAGCGGTCGAAACAGATGGTGGCGTCCCGGCTCTACGAGTTCGACCGGGCGCGGGGGATCAGTCTGGAACGGCTGAGCCGCCGCGAACTGAACGCCGAACTCTCCCGCTACCTGGGCTACTTCCACGACATGCACGTCGGTTACATGCCCTACTACATCAACGCGTTCGGGTTCTACGGCATCCTCACGGAGTTGTGCGCCAAGTGGCTCGGCGACGAGGGCGCCAATCTGCAAAACCGCGTGAAGACCGACATGTCGAGCCTGCGGACCGTCGAATCCGCGCGGGAGATATGGGCGGTGGCTCAGGCTGCCAAGGAGCGTCCCGGCGTCCTGCGGATCATCCGCGACAGCGATCTGGGGGACATCCGCGAGAACCTCCTCGCGGACGAGAACGGCCGCTCCTTCTGGAACACCTACATGGAGGCGTTCCTGCGCAACAACGGAACCCGCGGGCGGCAGGAGATGGAGCTCACACATCCCCGGTGGATCGATGATCCGTCCTATGTGTTCCAGATGATCCGGCGGTACGCGGACGACGGGCTGTCCGTCGACGAGATCCTCGAACGCAGTCGCGGTTACACCGAAGGCGATTCGACGACGGTGCTCAGGCGGCTGCCGACCGCCAAGCGCAAGGTGATCGAGAAGGTGATCTCCCTCTTCGTCATGTGCAGCGAGCTGCGCGAGATCACCCGCATGTCGATGGTCACCTCGATCTGGCTGGTACGGAACGTGGTCTACGAGGTCGGCCGCCGGCTCGTCGCGGAGGGTGTGCTGCGCACCCTGGACGAGGTCGCCTACCTCGACTTCGACGACATCCTGCGCTATCTGGGCGGCGACGAAGACGCCCGGTCGGTGTTCTCCCGTACCGCGCTCGACGAGGCCCGACGGGTCTTCCAGAACTACAACCGGCTGCCGGAGCCGCCGCTCACTGTGATCGGCGAGTACGACGTCACCCAGGCGATCGCGCCGGCGGCCGACGGCGCGCGTCTGGAAGGGCTGGGGGCGAGCCCCGGGCGGGTGATCGGGCGCGCCCGCATCATCGAGGACCTCGTCTGGCAGGCGGACGAGTTCCAGGTCGGCGAGATCCTCGTGACGCGCTTCACCGATGCGTCATGGACCCCGCTGTTCGCCATCGCCGGGGGTGTCGTGACGGACATCGGTTCCATGCTCTCGCACAGTTCCATCGTCTCGCGCGAGTTCAACGTGCCGTCGGTCGTCAACACCAAGCACGCGACCCGGCGCATCGCCACCGGCGACATGGTCATGGTCGACGGCAGCACCGGTGTCGTCGAGGTCGTCGAAGGCTGAGGACATAACAGGAACGCGGGACGCCCGTGTCCCTCGCCCCACCACCCATTCCGTGCCCCGCCAGGGGCGGGACCAGACAGGAGCCAGAAAGTGATCCCCAATCAGTGGTACGCGATCCTGCGGTCAGAGGACGTCAGGAAGGACCGGCCGACCGGCGCCCGCCGGCTTGGGCAGGAGCTCGTCATCTGGCGGGACACCAGCGGGCAGCTCGTCTGCCAGTCGGCCCGCTGCCCGCACAAGGGGGCCAACCTCGCGGACGGCCGGCTGCGCGGCGACACGATCGGCTGCCCCTATCACGACTTCCGGTTCGGCACCGACGGCGAGTGCAAGCTGGCGCCGTGCCTCGGCCCGCAGGCACGCATCCCCAAGTCGATGCGTATCGACACCTATCCGGTACGCGAGCAGAACGGGCTGGTCTGGATGTGGTGGGGCCGCCACATGGAGGTCCTGCCCGAGATCCAGGTGCCGCCCGAGGTCGCCGACAAGCCCGCGCTGTACGCGACGGCGACCTGGAGCCAGCCGGTCCACTACACCCGGTACATCGAGAGCCTCCTGGACTTCTACCACGTGCCGATCGTGCACCGGGACCACTGGTTCAACTACGCCGACTACATGGGCTGGGGAGGCACGTTCAAGAAACTGGGGCTCGACGGACGCAGGCGCTACATCGCCATGACCAAGGTCGAGAACAGCGTTCTGGAGACGGACGGGACCACCATCCGGCACGCCTTCGACCTGTGCGAGGAGGGTGATCCCACCAACCGCAACTTCCTGAACGTGACGTTCACCTTCCCCGGCATGGTGCACATCCACACCGCGCCGTTCGACGTCACGATCTGGATGACGCCCATCGACGACGAGCACACCCAGGTGATGTTCCGCTGGTACGAGGATCCGCACCTGCAGAAGGTCCTGCGCTTCAAGAGCCTCCGGCTGCTGATCCCGCGCTTCGCGCTCTTCGCGCAGAAGCGCGTCCAGGAGGTCCAGGACATGCGCGTGGTCACCCGCGTGGAGCCGAAGATCAGCGGACGCGGCGTCAACAAGCTCGTCGCCGTGGACGAGCTGAACGCCAAGTATCTGGTACTGCGGGACAAGCTCAAGAAGGACGCCGAGGCCGAGGCGGAAGTCGGCGCCGCGGCCGATCCGGCCGCCGGCCGCACCCCGGCGGCGAACAGCTCTCCGGAAAACGGATCTGGCCATTCCAAGGGCTCCGCTCCGGCGAAACTCCAGGTCACCACGCCGGAGTGACCGAATGTCAGCCATCGTTCCGGAACGGTGGTGACGCGCGCCCCCGTCGGGTCTATGCTCAGTCCCAGACGCCTTGGTCAATCGCCCAGGGCGAACGTCCAAACAGGTGTGCGCGATCACCGCGTTCCGCGCGGAGGTGCCACATGGCAGATGTGGAGCGATCAGTGACTCCGACCTCGGTGGAGCAGGGCCAGGAAACCCGGGCCCGGCTGCTCGCCGCCGCAGCGCGGCTCATCGTGGAGGAGGGCTGGGGCGCGGTGACCACGCGGAAAGTGGCCGCCGCCGCCGGGCTGCGCCCCGGGCTGGTCCACTACCACTTCGAGACCGTCACGGTGCTCCTGGTCGAAGCCGCGCTGGACACGGCACGACGCGAGGTCCGCGGACTGATGGCGATGCTGTCGCAGTCCGCGGAGGGCCCGGCCGGAGTGGAACAGGCACTGGCGGGAATGGCCCAGTACTCCGCCGACGACTCCGCGACGATCCTGTTCACCGAGATGCTGCTGGCCGCCACCCGCAACGAGCGGCTGCGTGAGCAGCTCTGTGCCCTGCTGCGCGAGTGGCGGAGCGGCGTCGCGCAGTGGCTGCGAGACCACGGAGCCACTGACGCGGAAGCCACCGCCGTCGTTCTGGGAGCCGTAATCGACGGCCTGGTGCTGAACCGCCTCATCGATCCGGGCCTGGCTTCCGTACGGGTCGACGGCCCCCTGGGACGCCTGGTCGGCTTCCGCGACGGAACGGAGGCATCTGGTCCGTCCTGAAGCCCACCCCCGGCCAGGCCGGGCGCCGGACCGCGAAGCCGCCGCCAACCCCGTTACGGCGCGCCGGCTTCGCGTTCCGGCCGCTCCATCCAGCGGGCTCGCGCTCCAACTGCCGGCCACCACCGCCATCGACCAGACCGAGACACAGGAGTCGCCGCATCATGACCTCCGAGTCGGAAGCCCATCGCAGCCAGGCGACAGACGCGCGCGAGCCCATCGCCATTGTGGGCATCGCGGCGCTGTATCCGCAGGCCCGCGGCACCGACGCCTACTGGGACCTGATGAAGGCCACGTCTCTGCACTGCGGCTGCGCGATCCCGGCCCCCGGTGGAGCGGCGGGCTCCGGTCCGCAGCACGGCGCCCGGTGGAACCACTGCGGGCAGACGCAACCGTTCGACCCGGCCGATCCCGCCCCTGTGCTCGACAGCACGGCCATCGACGTCGCCCGCTTCGGGATCCCGCCCGCACAGTCGAAGTCGATGACGCGGCTGCAAACACTGATGCTCGAAACAGCCCGCATGTGCCTCACCGACGCGGGCTACGCGGAACGGCCCCTGCAGACCGACCGGACGGACGTGATCGCGGGAACGTGCTTCGGCCTCGACCGGCAGTACGCCAACGCCTTGCGCATCGAGTCCGGCCGGTACGTCCGGGAGCTGGAGAACGCCACCGCCGCCGCTCCGCGCGGCGCCACCCGCCGCAACTCCGCCGAGACCGGCAGGGAATTGCGGTCGGTCCTGGCCCGGCGCATGGGCGGATCGCCGCACGACCGAGTCGGGGAGATGGCCAGCACCATTCCGGCCCGGATCGCCACCGTCTTCAAACTCCGCGGCCGCACCCTGGCTTTGGAATCCGCCGACGTCACGTCATTCATCGGTATTTGGCACGCCCTCAACAGCCTGCGAGGCGGAGTATCGGACGCCGTACTCGTCCTCGCCGGCCAGTTACAGGAGAGTGGCCTGCTCACTGACGCGTTGGCGGCGAAGGGCCTGCTGGCACCCGGCACTCATCCTTTCGCGGCCGACGGCCGCGGCTTCGCGCTCGGCGAGGGAGTCGGCGCCCTGCTGCTCAAACGCCGTTCGTCGGCGGTCCAGGACGGGGACCGCATCTACGCGTCGATCCTCGACTGCTCCCAACGGTACGACTCCCGCCCCGGGACCTTCCGCTACTCCACCTCCGTCGGCAACCGCCACGAAGCCGTCTCGGCGGCCTACCGGGCCGCTGGGGTGCCGGTGGAATCGATTCAGTACGTGGAGTGCGCCGGCTCCGGCATCAGCCGCGAGACCGAGAGTGAAATAGCGTCCCTCAACCGGCAGTTCAACGGTATGCCGGCGGGTTCGGTGGCGCTGGGCAGTGTCCGGGACCGGCTGGGCCACACCTTCGCCAACGCCGGACTGGCCAGCCTCACCAAAGTCGCCCTGGCCCTCTACCACCGCAGAATCCCCCCGCACTGGGCGCCCGACCCGACTCCGCAACTGGATCTCACCGGCACCCCGTTCCACCTCTCCCCCACCCTCCGGAACTGGCCTCCCGGCGTATCGGGTGGCCCTCGCCGCGCCGCCGTCGGTGGAGCGTCACTGACCGGTGCACTCGTCCACCTGGTCCTGGAGGAACACGACGCACGCCGACCGGCCCGTACCGCACCACCGCCTCCGCCGCGCGCCCGGACGCGGGATGCCGAACCGATCGCCGTGATCGGCGCCGGCGCATACTTCGCCGGCTCGCCGGACGCGGAGAGTTTCTGGCGCACCACCCTGTCCGGCAGGGACCGGATCGGCCCGGTACCGGAGTCCCGGTTCGACAGGGAGCTGCACTTCGCCGAGGGCGCCCTCAGCCTCACCCACAGCTACACCGATCAGGGCGGCCACGTCCCGCTGCCCGAGGCGCCGCCTCCGCAACTCCGCATCACTCCGCTGCGCTACGCGGCCATGGACGCCGCTCAGCGCGTCGCCCTGACCGTCGCCAGCGAACTGTTCCCACAACGCAGTCGCTCTGCGGGCCCGCTCACCGGCCCTGGTCTGATCGTGGTCGGCAGCAACCTGGGCCTGACCAGGGAGCGCCGGCTGAACGCCGAACGCGCGCTGGGCACGTTGGCGGCCGAGGTCCGTGACCTCAGCACACTCGCCCACCTGTCCGCAGCGGAGAAGGCGGCACTGACCGAAGAGGTTCGCGAGCGGTACGGCCCCACGGACCAGCCCCTCTCCCCCGCCGACCTCGACGGCTACCTCGCGAGCGGCGTGGCGGCACTGATCGCCAACGAGTTCCACCTGGACGCCCTGCCCATCGCGGTGGAAGCGGCGTGCGCGTCCTCGCTGGCCGCGCTCGATGTCGCTGTCAGCGCGCTGCGCTCCGGCGCGGTCGAGTATGCCGTCACCGGAGGAGTCGAACTGGCCTGCAACGCCCGGGACATGGTGCTCTGCTCCTCCCTGGGGCTCCTGTCTCACAACAGGATCACCCCGTTCGACGCCGGCGCCGACGGGTTCACACCGGGCGACGGCTGCGCGCTGTTCCTCCTCAAACGGCATACGGACGCAGTGCGCGACGGCGATGTCATCCTCGGTCTACTGCGAGGAGTCGGCGCCTCCAACGACGCCAAGTCCCTGATCGCGCCCGACACCGCGGGCCAGGCCGCCGCGATGCGGCAGGCGTTCAGCCAAGTGGACTTCGATTCGGCCGCGGTCGACTACCTCGAGGCGCACGGAACCGGAACCCAGGTCGGGGACCGCGTCGAGATCGCCGCTGCCGCCCAGGTGTACGGCGGCCAGGAGCGGACCCGCCCGTTGCGGATCGGCTCCGCGAAGTCCTTCTTCGGCCACACCTTCGCCGCCGCCGGCGCCGCAGGGCTGCTGCGCGCGCTGCTGGCCATCCGGGAGAAGACCCTGCCGCCGAACGTCAACCTCCGGACCGTCAACCCGGCACTGGATCTCGCGGCGATCCCTGCCGTGATCGCCACCGAACCATCACCCTGGCCCGCTCCGCCCGGCCGGCCCCGCCGCGCGGGCGTGAGCTCGTTCGGCACCGGCGGAATCAACTATCACCTGCTCGTAGAGGAACACCTGGACGGATCACGATGAACTTCGACTTCGACCCCGCCACCCAAGAGATGTACGACGCAGTGGCACTGTTCTCACGGAAGAAGCTCTGCGCCACCACCACCGGCTTCGACTCCGACGAGTTCCGCTCCCGTTGGCAACTGGCCGGGCACCAAGGCCTCGTGGGCAGTACGGTCCCGACCGAGTACGGCGGTGGCGGACTGGACGCGGTAACTGCCGCCGCTCTCATGGAGGCGCTCGGCGAGGGCTGCACCGATACCGGCTTCGCATTCTCCGTCGCCGCCCACCTCTTCGCCTGCCTCATGCCGATATCCGCCTTCGGGACGGAGGACCAGAAGAAACGCTGGCTGCCGGGCCTGAGCTCCGGAGAACACATAGCGGCACACGGGATCACCGAACCGGACGCCGGATCCGACGCGTTGAATCTGCGCACCCGAGCCCGACGCGTCGGTGACCACTACGTGCTCAACGGTGACAAGTGCTTCATCACGAACTCCCCCGTAGCCGATGTGTTCGTCGTCCAGGCCGTCACCGAGCCCGGCGCCGGCTTCTTCGGCCTGACCTCGTTCATCGTCGAAGCGGGAACTCCCGGACTGACCGTCGGCCGGCCCTACGACAAGGTCGGCCTGCGCGGTTCCCCCACGGCGGACGTGCACCTCGAGGACTGCGCCGTCCCCGCCGACCAGGTACTGGGAGCCGAGGGAACGGGGGCCGGCGTGTTCTCGTCCTCGATGAACTGGGAACGCACCTGCCTGTTCGCCGCGTACCTCGGCGCGATGCGCCGCGTGCTGGACTCCACCATTCGCTACGTCAGGGAACGCGAGCAGTTCACCGTTCCGATCGGCTCCTTCCAGGCGGTCAGCCACCGCATCGTGGACATGACCCTGCGGTTGGAGTCAGCGCGGCTGCTGCTCTACAAGGCGGCCTCCGGGCTGGCCCGCGGCAGTGAGGACGAGACGCCTCCGGCATTGGCGAAGCTCGCCGTGAGCGAGGCGGCGGTGCAACTCGGGCTGGACGCCGTCCAGTTGCGCGGAGCAGTCGGGGTCCTCGACGGCGAGGCCGAGACGTTCCTGCGGGACGCGCTGCCGTCGCGCATCTTCTCGGGCAGCAACGAGATCCAGAAGAACAACATCGCCCGCGCCATGGGCCTAAGCCGCCCGATCCGGCGGCACTGATTCGGTACGGAGGACACCAATGGAAGTAATCTTTCACCCCATTCGTCTGCACCCGGGTGCCAGTCCGGAGCACTTCGAGGCCTGGGTACGGGAAACCGACTACACCGCCTGCGCCGAACTGCCCAGTGTGAACGCCTTCACCGTGCACAACGTCTCCCGATCTCCCACCGCTCAGGTCCACTTCTTCGAGATCATCTGGGTGAGCAGCCGCGAAGCCTTCGAGCGGGACACGCAGACCAGCGTATTCCGCCGGCTCGCCCTCGGATTCTCCGAAATGGCCTCGGTAGTCGACGAATTCGTGGGACAGCCCATCGAACCCGGCTATCTCGCCGCGTAGGCCACCCCCCAAGCCCACCGGCACCGGAAGCGTCGAAGTATGACGACGATCAGGAAAGGCTTCAGCCATGCCAGGAAATTCCCCCCAGAATTCGAAAGCGCTCGTCGGTGTCCGATCCGCTCGGAAGAGGTCGCTCTCCGCATGGATCACCGGACGCCGCACGAAGTACATCGTGATCGCCTTCTGGCTGGTCCTGGTCGCCGTGACCGCGGCGTACGCGGGCAAGCTCTCCGGGGTCGAGAAGAACGACGTCGAGTCCTCACTGCCCAAGAGCGCGGAATCGACGCAGGTGTTCAACGCCCAAGCGGCGTTCGGCTCGCCGTACACGGCCCCTGCGGTCATCGTGTACCAACGCGCCTCGGGTCTGACGAACGCCGACCGGACGAAGATGGCGGCTGACGCCAAGGTGTTCGGTCAGCGCACGGACCTGGACGGTCCCGTCATCGGCCCCATCGCGGCCAAGGACGGCACCGCCGCACAGGTCACCGTCCCGCTGAACCTCGGCCCCGACACCTTCAGCAAAGCCGGTGACGTCGTCGCAGCGCTCCGGAAGACAGCCCAGCACGACGCGGCCGGCCTGGAGACGCACATCGCCGGGCCGGCAGGGGACGAGGCCGACCTCAGCAAGGCCGTGGGCGGCATCGATACGACGCTGCTCTTCTCCACCCTTGCCGTCGTCATCGTGATCCTGCTGGTGACGTACCGAAGCCCCTTGCTGTGGCTGCTGCCGATCGTCTCCGCGGGAGTGTCCCTGTCGGGAGCCCAGGCCGCCATCTACGTCCTCGCCAAACACGCGGGACTGACCGTCAGCGCGGACGGCGCCGGGATTCTGACCATCCTCGTCTTCGGCGCCACCACGGACTACTCGCTCCTGCTCATCGCGCGCTACCGAGAGGAACTCGGCCGCCACAGCGACCGCCACGAGGCCATGGCCGTGGCCCTGCGCAGGTCGGGTCCCGCCATCATCGCCAGCGCCTCGACCGTCGCGGTCGGCATGATCTGCCTGATGCTCGCCGACATGAACTCCACCAAGGGCCTGGGCCCGGTCTTCGCCGTGGGCATCGTGGTGGGCGCCGTCGTCATGCTGACCCTCTTCCCCGCGCTGATGGTCACCGTCGGACGGTGGATCTTCTGGCCCGCCAAACCGCAGTACGGCACGACGGAGCCTGCCACGACGGGCCGCTGGGCCGCCATCGGCAACCGGATCGCGCGCCGGCCGCGGCTCACCTGGGTCGTGACCGCACTGGTCCTTGCCGCGACGGCGGTGGGAATCGTCCAACTGAACTCCAGCGGCCTGTCCAACAAGGAGGCGTTCACCACCCACCAGGACTCGGTGGCCGGGGAGACCGCCCTCGCGCAGCACTTCGAAGCCGGGCTGGGCAGTCCCCTCGTCGTCACCAGCACCGCGCAAGGCGCGGGCGAGGTACGCAGGACGCTGCTCACCGTCAACGGCATCGAACCGGCCAGTGTGACGCAGCCGCTGGTCAAGGGCGATCTCGCCTATGTGCAGGCGACGCTCACCGACCCGCCCGACAGCGGCGCGGCCTACCGGACCGTGGACCGTGTTCGTACCGCAGTGCATTCCGTACCGGGATCGCATGCCCAGGTCGGCGGCGACACCGCACTCAAGCTCGACGTCGAACGGGCGACCAGGCAGGACCGCAACCTCATCGCCCCCATCGTGCTGGCGGTGGTTCTCCTGATCCTGGTGCTGCTCCTACGGGCCGTCGTCGCCCCGCTGCTCCTGATCGCCACCGTGGTCCTGTCCTGTGCGGCGACCTTGGGTGTCAGTGCCCTCGTCTTCCGGCACATCTTCGACTTCGGCGCCGAGGACAACTCCTATCCGCTCTACGTGTTCGTCTTCCTGATCGCCCTCGGCATCGACTACAACATCTTCCTGATGACGCGGATCCGGGAGGAGACGGCCAAGCACGGCACCCGTCCCGCGACCCTGATCGGACTCGCCGCGACCGGCGGGGTCATCACGTCGGCGGGGGTGGTTCTCGCGGGTACCTTCGCGGTGCTGGCCACGCTTCCTCTGACGCAGTTCGCCGAACTCGGCTTCTCCGTGGCGTTCGGCATCCTTCTGGACACCTTCATCGTCCGGTCGGTGATGGTCACCGCCCTCAACCTGGACATCGGACGGCACATCTGGTGGCCGCACCCGCTGCGCCACAAGCGCGACGAACCGGTCACCTGACCCATAGCCCGGGGACCTGCCTACGGATGGCGGCTCTGCCGCCATCCGTAGTCGCGCCCATGGCTTGTGGAACCCGAGGTCAGGGGGCCCTCAGCAGGTCGAGTCCGCGGGCGCCCGGTGCCCGGTGCCCGGACCACACGGCTGACGGGTCGGTGAGCGCCGGGTCCTGGGCCAGAATCTCGGCGTGCCGACGCTGCAGCGGGATTCCCGGCTGTACCGCCAGCTCCTCGTCCAGCCGGCGCCATGTCGTCTGGAACACGTCCAGCGCCTCACCCTGTCGGCCGGTCCGGTACAACGCGAGCATCAGCAGTTCACAGAACCGCTCGCGCAACGGGTATTGCGCAGTGAGTTGTTGGAGCTCCGAAATCGCCTGGCGCTCGTCACCGACGGCGAGCCGAGCGCTGATCAGGTCTTCCCACACGGTCATCCGACGCTCGTCGTAGAGAGCGGCGGCTCCACGGCACCGCAGACCGTCGCCCGCGTCCAGCAGCGCCGGGCCGCGCCACAACTCAAGACTGGACTGCAGCAGTTCCAAGGCCTGTTCCGGCTGGTTGTGCAACATCGCGGATCCCTGGGCCGCGAGGTCCAGGAACCTGTTGCCGTCGACACACGCGGGCGGAACATCGAGCAGGTACCCGTTACGGACGGCACGCAGCACCGTCGGGCTCTTCGGACTGCTGCCCGAATCATCGAGCACCTTGCGTATGCGGGTGGCCGTCGCCTGCAGAGCGTTGAGCGTATTGCCCACGGGCTGACCCGACCACAGCTCATCAGCCAGTTCTACATGCGCAATCGCCTTTCCCGCGTCCAGCGCAAGAGTCGCGAGCATGGCGCGCACCTTGTTCGCCCGTATCTCAGTCCGTCCGCCATGCGCAGAAACGGACACCAGGCCCAGTATGTAGATCTCCATAAAACCCCCGTCTTCAATTGCCATGCATCACATGCAGCGGAAGCTCGGTGTATTTTGCCAGGAGGCCCCATCAGAATGCCCAGGGTCGCTTTCAGGTCACTGACACACAACTATCTACCGCTTCTCCCATAGCAATTGAGTCTCGCAGACCACGTCGTTGACTGTCATCCAACCACCGTGCTGTTTCCGCACTGCACGTCCGGACGAGACCGGCCGCGAGGACTCAACCGTTCATTGAGGCCGCCAAGGCCTGCCTCCGCGGATCGTTGCTCCGGACCGCCGCAAACCGGTGTCCCTGGCTGCTGCACGACCGTGTCCGGACTCCGTTGCGCCCCGTTGAAGACCCGAGCTGCGCCGACAGTTCCTGGCGGCGCTCGACACCTGCGGGACGGCACCCTGACCGGACGGTCATCCGCCGGGCGATCGCACGGGTTCGGTCGCGCTCCGTTCGACCGGGGCTTCGACATCCTCAACTCCGGTGGGTGCCCGGCGCGGACCCAGCGACGGCGGGCGGCGTTCAGAGCCGCCAGGGCACGCCGGTGCTCCGTGCGGGCGAAGCGGGTCATGGCCGGTGGACCGACGACGAAGCTGACGCATACCGCGGCGGCGTAGTGGCCGAAGGAAGCGGGATCCTATCCGATGAATGCCACATGCTCCCTGCTTTTGAGCATCGTCGCTGAATCCATTTGTTTGCTCAGTGCAAAGGTTAGCGTGGCCTGTGCCCCAGCGGTCTCAGGCACCACAGCACCCGTGACCCGTCGCGCACTCCAGGAGGCATGATGAAGTCTCACTCACGAAATTCCCGGCCTTCGTCCCGTAGTGGCCGTGGCCGCCTGATAGCCACCGCGGTCGCTCTCCTGGCAGTCATCGCCATCGTGACCGTGTGGCTCGCGCAGAAGAACAGCGCGGCCGACGAGTCCGGTTCGGCCAACCTCCCGGCAGCGGGGACGGGACCGGCAGCACTTCAGGCGGCGAACACCGGCGCAGTCACCGCGTTGGACAAGACCTTCCTCACCAAGGTCCGGCAGGCAGGACTGTGGGAGATGCCGGCAGGCCGACTGGCCCAGACACACGCGTCGAGCGAAGCGATCAAACGGGCCGGCATGCATGTGCTCGACGGTCACAGCAAACTCGACCAACTGGTCCGCGAGGACTCCGAGGCACTGAACGTGCCGATCCCCAACCAGGCGACAGCCGAACAGCAAGGCTGGGTGAACCAGTTGGAGAAGGTCAACGGCCCCGCTTTCGACCAGCTCTTCGTGGACCTGCTCCGGGCGTCCCACGGCAAGGTGTTCATCACCATTGGCGAGGTCCGGGCATCCACCAAGAACTCCTTGGTGAGGCGACTGGCAACCGAGACCAACAACACCGTCCAGGACCACATGGAAGTCCTGGAGGACACCGGCCTGGTCACGGACGCCACCCTCGACGACGTCGCCTCCACCATTCCCAAATGAGATGACCCCCGGAGTGTGGACGCTCGATTGCGCAGGCGAGGTGGAGCCCGGTAGCTGCGACCTGCACAGGGGCGATATCGCCGCACCAATTCCATCCGGAGCGTCGGCGCTGAACTTATGCTGGGCCGGATCCGGCGCCGGCAGCGCGAGCCGGTCCGGGATCATGACGCGTTTCCTCCTAGGCGGGTGACGGCTGACGATGCCGTTCTCGCGCATCAGCCTCGCGGCCCGTTTGCGGTGTGACCGTGTGGCCGAAGCTGCGCAGTTCGTCGATGGACGCAACGCGTACCGTAGTTCCTGCGATGTTCGGCGTGGGTTTCACGAACCTCGGCGACCATGTCGGACGACCGAGCATCCGCTCCCGAACACGGTCGGCGGTGCGGCGGAACCGGCTGTTCCTGCAGTTCCAGACGGGGGGAACACTCCGCACCGCCGCCCTGGCCCCGAACGTCGACTGAACCGCCGAGGGGCGCCGCCGACGCGGCAACGCCCCTCACTCGGCCACCCGTACGACGCCCTCTCGGATGCGCCGTGTCGGTGGCCCCGTTGTTGTGCCTCTGTCGGAAGGCTTCAGAGATGATCCCTGCCGTAGTGCACGCCCTGTCGATCACCGGTTCCATGACCTGGGAGATCACCTGGGCCCTGATTCTGGGCTTCGCCCTGTCCGCCGTGGTCCAGGCGGTCATCCGCAAGTCCACCGTCGTCTCCCTGCTGGGTGACGACCGCCCCCGAACCCTGGCCATCGCCGCGGGCCTAGGCGCCGCCTCGTCCTCGTGCTCCTACGCCGCTGTCGCCCTGGCTCGCTCCTTGATCCGCAAGGGCGCGAACTTCACCGCCGCGATGGCCTTCGAGATCGCCTCCACCAACCTCGTCGTCGAACTCGGCGTGATCCTGGCACTGTTGATGGGCTGGCAGTTCACCGCGGCCGAATTCGTCGGCGGCCCCATCATGATCGTCGCACTGGCGGTCCTGTTCCGCCTGTTCCTGCGCGACGAACTCCTGCACCGGGCACGCGAGCAAGCCGACCGCGGGCTGGCCGGCTCCATGGAGGGTCATGCCGCGATGGACATGTCCGTACAGCGAGAAGGCTCCTTCGCCCGCCGCTTGTTCTCCCGTGAAGGGTTCACCTCAACAAGCCACGTCTTCGTCATGGAGTGGGCCTCGATTCTGCGCGATCTCGTGATCGGCCTGCTGATCGCCGGGGCCGTCGCCGCCTGGGTGCCCGACGCGTTCTGGCGCACGTTCTTCTTCGACGGCCATCCGCTGGCATCCAAACTCTGGGGGCCAGTCATCGGCCCGCTGGTCGCCATCGCCTCGTTCGTCTGCTCGATCGGCAACGTGCCCCTCGCGGTCGTGCTCTGGAAGGGCGGCATCAGCTTCGGCGGCGTCGTCGCGTTCATCTTCGCCGACCTTTTGATTCTGCCGATCCTCAACATCTACCGGAAGTACTACGGCGCCCGCATGGCGCTGTTCCTGCTCGGCACCTTCTACCTCGCGACCGTCATCGCTGGATACATCGTGGAATTCGCCTTCGGCGGCCTCGGCCTCATCCCCGACCAGGCCGACGCGAAGCTCCCTATGGAAGGCGTCACCTGGAACTACACCACCTACCTCAACATCGCCTTCCTCCTCCTGGCCGCCACCCTCCTCATCCGATTCCTCCGCACCGGCGGACGCGGCATGCTCCGCATGATGGGCGGCCCACCCGGCACCGACCACCACGGACACCCTGGCACCCTCGCCCACAACCAAAGACCGAACAGCGGGAACCACCAGGGACACCCCGGTCAGAGCTAACCCTCGGTGAAGCCCCCACCTGAGGGCGGGGCCCAACATCCCCCCAGGCCCCTCCCCGCACGGTCTCGCCATGCGCTCCGGTAGGGGTCCCGGGTCAGGGTTTTCCCCGGAGTCCGAACTCGGCCATGCGGCCGGGAACAGGCGCATATACCGAACCCGCTCTGACCGACGACGCGTCGGCTGACGTTCCAGCTGTCGCTTGCCCAACTGGATATCACCGTGGGCTCACTGGTCATCGACCCGCTCTCCGACGCGGCCCCGGCCTGCTTACTGCACGGTCCGCCGGCTGCCCTCGGTCACCCCGCCAGTGCTGTGGCCGGAGACGACCACCGGGGTGGGCAGTCAGCGGAGCAGGGGTGAGGATGTGGGGATGACCGCCATTTCACGAGCCCATTCCTTCAACGCGGCCGCTGACCAGTACGCGGCCAGCCGCCCTTCGTACCCACCCGCGCTCTTCGACTTCATCGAGCAGTTCATGACCCGCCCCCTGGCGGGAGCTCGCGTCGCTGATGTCGGCGCGGGCACCGGAATCGCCACCGCTCTACTGCGTGAGCGCGGGGCTCACGTGGTCGGCGTTGAGCCAGGCGACGCCATGGCCGCGCAGTTCCACACCATGCTCCCGGATGTGCCGATCGTCAGAGGTGACGGCAACGCTCTCCCTTTCGCGGACGCCTCCCACGACCTCATCGCCTACGGGCAATCCTGGCAGTGGACCGACACTGCCCGCTCGGTCCCGGAGGCGCTGCGGGTCCTTCTTCCGGGCGGTGCGCTCGCGATCTGGTGGAACACCACCGCCTTCGATGTGCCCTGGATCCGTGGGCAGCGCCGGCGGATCGCGCACCACTGCGGACTGAAGCCCACTTCTCAGGCACGTCCCGACGACAGTGAAGCTGTCCGGCTCGCGGGCCTGACGGGGCTCCAGGTCGCCCGCCGCCAGGTGCGATGGAGCCGTATGGTCTCTCTCGACCTACACCTTGCCAACATCAGCAGCCGCTCGGCGTTCCTTGTCCTTGCCGAGGATGACAGGCGTGCCTTTCTCCACGCGGAGCGCAGACGACTGAGCGAAATGTTCCCCGACGAGGCGGTGGAAGAGACCTACGTGGTTGATCTGCTGGTGGCCACTGGTCCGTGACCTGTCCAGGGTCCTGGGATCAGTTTCGCCCACGCGGCGTAGGCCGGCGGGATGCACAGCTCGATCCTGTTCTTCGCCGCCCAACGGCGGATGCGCCAATTGGTTGTGGGCGGCGAGGTTGTCCAGGATCACGCGGATCGGGGCGCCGTCCGGGCGGTC
Organism: Streptomyces sp. So13.3; assembly: GCF_005860785.2. Lineage (NCBI taxonomy): Bacteria > Bacillati > Actinomycetota > Actinomycetes > Kitasatosporales > Streptomycetaceae > Streptomyces > Streptomyces sp. So13.3. The sequence continues at coordinate 1,901,290 of NZ_CP048835.1, forward strand.
CCCCGACAATCGAGTGGATTGCGGCCCAGGCCGGGTCGATTCCTTTGCGGCGCCAAGCCGAGCAGCGCATGGATTGCCCGATGCCCAAACTGCGTGCCCGCGGTGGTGGCGGGCAGACGTGGCCACAGGAGCTTCGTCAAGGAGAGGACGTCATGGAGATCTCAGGCATCATCAGCGCCATCGTCATCGGCCTCATCATCGGCATCATCGGCCGGCTCGTCGTGCCCGGCCGGCAGCACGTCGGGGTCGTCTGGACGATTCTGGTCGGCATCGTGGCGGCGTTCATCGGTGCCGCCATCGCTCATGCGCTGAAGGTGGACGACACCAAGGGCGTCGACTGGATCGAATGGATCATCCAGATCGCCCTGGCCGCTGTTGGCATCGCCGCCCTGGACCGGGCCAAGGCACGCCGCTGAGTCCTTCGGGAGTGACCTACAGATGCATGACACGGCGGGGCTGTGCAACCAACTGCTGCACGACACCAGCCGCTTCACGCTGGACAAGGCCCGACGTGCCGGGCCTGTTGGTGGCTAAAGGTCGAATTCCGCGGGCGGCAGGCCCAGGGCGTAGCAGGCTTCGCGGACGACGCCCTGCTCGCTCTTGTCGAAGTCGCCGTCGGCGCCACCGATGACGATGCCGATCTGGATCACGGCACGGGCCTCGGCGGGCTTCTTCTTCGCTTTGGCGATCTCCTGGAGGATGCTGACCTTCCCGAAGTCGAAATCGGCGGTCAGCTTGGCCAGGTAGTCGTTGAAGCGGCGCTGGAGGTCGTCGGCGGGGAAGTTCCGCAGCACCTCGTTGCTCGCGATGAGCGAGGCGACACGCTGGCGCTCCGAGGGGTCGATGGAACCGTCCGCAGCAGCCACCAGCGCGCACATGGCCATGCTCGCGTCGCGGAAGGACCCGCTCTTGAGGTCGTTCTTCTTCGCTTCGAGCTGGCCCTGCATCGTGGATGCGGATTCCTTGAGCTTGTCCCACAGCGCCATCTGGCGTCTCCTCAGGTGCAAAAAGTTGTTGAAACGGCCGAACGGGGCCCGCGTGGTTCGCGGGCCCCGACACAGTGTGGCTTGAGGTCAGATGTTGACGCCGAAGTCCTGCGCGATGCCGCGCAGTCCGGAGGCGTAGCCCTGGCCGATGGCGCGGAACTTCCACTCCGCGCCGTTGCGGTACAGCTCGCCGAAGACCATCGCGGTCTCGGTGGAGGCGTCCTCGGTGAGGTCGTAACGCGCCAGTTCGTTGTTGTCCGCCTGGTTCACCACCCGGATGAACGCGTTGCGGACCTGGCCGAAGCTCTGCTGACGGCTCTCGCCCTCGTGGATCGAGACCGGAAACACGATCTTGTCGACGTCGGCGGGGACGGCGGCGAGGTTGACCTTGACGGCCTCGTCGTCGCCCTCGCCCTCACCCGTGAGGTTGTCGCCAGTGTGCTCGACAGAACCATCCGGGCTCTTGAGGTTGTTGTAGAAGACGAAATGCTGATCCGAGGCGACCTTGCCGCTCGTGTTGACCAGCAGCGCGCTGGCGTCGAGGTCGAAATCGGCGCCGGTGGTGCTGCGTGCGTCCCAGCCCAGTCCCACGATGACCGCCGTCAGCCCCGGGGCTTCCTTGGTCAGCGAGACATTGCCGCCCTTAGCAAGGCTGACACCCATACAAACCCCTACTCAATCCAGCGCGGGAACCGCGCCTGTCGTCGAAAACGCCTACCTGACCAAACAACGCTGGTGAGACGGCCGAGGTTCCCACCAGCAAGGCTCCGGCGGGTGCGCGAGATCGCGCCTCCCACCTAAACGCCGCCCATGCCAGGGGCCGCGCACCGCACTGCCACCGCACTCAGCCCACGACACACTCGGCGCCCTGCCGGCGCAGGCCCTCAGTGGCTGGTGAGTTCACCGCTCAGGGTTTCGTGGATCTTGGCACTGGGCTGGTTGAGACCGATGATCTCCACTGTCTTGCCGCGCTTCTGGTATTTCGTCTCGATGGCGTCGAGGGCTGCGACGGAGGAGGCGTCCCAGATGTGCGCGGCAGTGAGGTCGATGATGACCCTGTCCGGGTCTCCGCTGTAGTCGAAGCGGCCGACGAGGTCGTTACTGGAAGCGAAGAACAGGGCTCCAGTGACCGAGTAGACGACGCTGGTGCCATCTGGGTCGGCAGCCGCGGAGACGTTGACAAGGTGGGCGACGCGCTTGGCGAAGATGACCATAGCGGTGACGGAACCGACGACGACGCCGATGGCGAGGTTGCTGGTCGCGACGACCACGCCCACGGTGATCACCATGACGGTGATCTCGCCGGCGGGCATCCGCTGCAGCGTCCGGGGAGCGATGGAGTGCCAGTCGAAGGTGCCGAAGGAGACAAGGACCATCACGGCGACCAACGCGGCCATGGGGATGTCCGAGACGACAGGGCCGAAGCCGATGCACAGCACCATCAGAAAGGCGCCCGCAAGAAAGGTGGACAGTCGGGTGCGGGCCCCGGACGTCTTCACATTGATCATGGTCTGGCCGATCATGGCGCAACCGCCCATACCGCCGAAGAAGCCGGTGACGATGTTGGCGATGCCCTGGCCGATCGATTCGCGGGTCTTGTTCGAGCGGGTCTCGGTGATGTCGTCGACGAGTTTGGCGGTCATCAGCGACTCCATTAGGCCCACCAGCGCCATGGCGAGCGCGTAAGGCGCGATGATCGTCAAAGTATGGGCGGTGAACGGCACGTCCGGCAGGCCCGGCACCGGCAGGGACGAGGGCAGCTTGCCCTTGTCACCCACGCTCGGCACGGCGATGCCGGCGCCCACCGTCATGGCGGTCAGGATCACGATCGACACCAGCGGCGCCGGGATCACCTTGGTGATCCGCGGGGACAGCACCATGAGGGCCAAGCCACCCGCAACGAGCGGGTAGACCACCCATGGCACGTCCACCATGTTGGGAATCTGCGCCGTGAAGATAAGGATGGCCAGGGCATTGACGAAGCCGACCATCACCGAGCGCGGCACGAACCGCATGAGCTTGGCGACGCCCAACGCGCCCAGGACGAGCTGGAAGACGCCCGCAAGGATGACGCAGGCAACGAGGTATCCCAGGCCGTGCTGGCGGTTCAGAGGAGCGATGACCAGGGCGACGGCCCCGGTGGCGGCGGAGATCATCGCGGGGCGCCCGCCGACGATCGCGATGGTCACGGCCATCGTGAAGGACGCGAACAGACCGATCTTCGGGTCGACACCGGCGATGATCGAGAACGAGATCGCCTCGGGGATCAGCGCGAGCGCGACAACGAGGCCGGCGATCGCCTCGGTGCGGGCGACCTTCGGCGACAGCCAGGCAGGGCGGGAGACGCGCAGGCGCGCGGCAGCGGTGATCAGGGACGTCTGCAAGTCGGTAGGCACCTGTCGTGCTCGGGCGCGACCGGCCGGGCGCGCGAGAATGTGAACGCGTACTCAAAGACGGCCCTCCGCGGATCGCCTGGAGGCGGTGAGCGAAGGCGGACGGGCCGGATTGGGGCCGGCTTCAAGGCCCCGGTCATCTCGGTGAGCACGGAGGGGGTGGCACGAAAGGCGGAAGACAACGCGGGCACCTGCGGCTGTCGCGCGCTGCATCTCCTGCTCAGCGGGCTTCGCGGGGACGCCATTGGCCCCGACGGGCGGGCAGCCCGCCCGTAGACTCGAAGGCCGCAGGTCGGCGGGGGCACGCATGTCGCCTCCGCACTCCTTAACTCTACCCTAACGTTAGAGTAGGGATTGCCGGGACGCCGACTTCGAAGTGAATCTGTGGACGCGAAAGGCCAGGGATGACGGGCGTGGAATCCGAACACATGCAGATCGGCGAGGTAGCGACCCGAACCGAACTGTCCCTGCGGACCATCCGCCACTACGAGGAAGCCGGCCTCGTCGCCCCCTCCGCTCGCTCCCAGGGCGGCTTCCGGCTCTACACCGAAACCGACGTTGCCCGCCTGATGGTGATCCGCCGGATGAAGCCGCTGGGCTTCGCCCTCGACCAGATGCGCGACTTGTTGGAAGCCACCGACCGCCTCGACACCGACACGCCCGTTGGGCCCGGGGAACGGGAGAGACTGCTGGAACAGGTGCGCGGCTACGAGCAGGCCGCCCAAGACCGCATCGCCGACCTACGGGTCCAGCTCTCGCGCGCCGAGGACTTCGCCGCCACCCTGCGACGCCGGCTCCAGGCCGCCGGGCGCCCTCCGGCCGCCCCGTGAGTCGATCAACCCCGCCCGCGGCGGCGCCCGAGCGGCCATCTCAGTGGCGAACTCCAGGCACATCGCGATGACGCAGCAGCAGCATCGCGGCGTCGTCACGCAAGGGCCCATGCGCGTAGGCGACCAGATCGAGCCGAAGGGCCTCGACCGCGGTCTCGGGGTCGAGCTCATCCAGCAGATGGGCCCGTTCGGCCAAGGGGTAGAACTCTCCGCGCTCATCGCGGGTTTCGCTGACTCCATCGGTATAGAGGAGCATCTGGTCCCCCTGGGCCAATTCGATCTTGTACGGCGTAGGACTCGGAGGCCCCAGGGAGGCGAGCCCCAGGGGCGCGGCGTAGCTGTCGGGTTCGGCGAACTGAACCGTGCCATTTGCTCGCAGCAGCAGCGGCGCCGGGTGGCCGTAGTTGAGCATGAGCACACTGTGGTCCTCGCCGATCTCAGCGAGTACCGCAGTCACGAACTCCTCTCCCTCCAAGCGCCGGTTCAAGGAGCGCTCCAGCCGGTCACCGACCACGGCGAGTGACATGCTTTCGGGCGCTGCCTCACGGAACGCGCCGAGGACCACAGCTGCGGTCTCCACGGCCTCCAGCCCCTTGCCCTGCACGTCACCGACGATGACCCGAGCGCCCGCACCCAGGGGCACGACTTCGTAGAGGTCTCCGCCGATTCGGGCCTCGGCGGCAGCCGAGGTGTACGACACCGCGATACGCATGTGCCCCGCATATCGTGGCACCGGGCGCAGCAGGACGCGCTGGGCGACTTCGGCGACCGAACGCACATCCGCCAACTCATGTTCGTGACGACGTCGGATGGAGGCAGCCAGAGCAGCTGCCGCAGTGACGCCCAGAGTCGAGGCCAGCGCAACCGTCACCCGATGCGACAGCAGCAGGCCGTCATAGGAAGCCACGCTCAGACACAGTACCCAGGCCAGGCCACCCACCAGCAAGGCTCTGCGCACCGTTCCCGCTGCGCACGCGAAGGCCGGCCCCAGGGAGAACAAGGGCAGAAATCCCACGTCCGGACCTGCCAGCAGATCGACGCCCGCGACGATGGCCATCGCGGCGAACGGTATGGCCACAAGTAGGAATTGGCGTTGGGGCGGCGCCGTCCGATCCAAGGTCTTCCTCCTGGCCCGCGTCGTCACCGACGCGTCCGATCATGCGGACCGCAGCTGTTGGGAACAGGGCCGCAAACGGGGCGTACGGCCGTAGGTGCCTGTTCTCCTTGCGTCCGGTCTCACCGCGGTCACCATATTTGCACAGTGCAAAGTAGCCTGGGGGCCGACTACCCGGATTCGGGTGGTTCAGGCCCTTCGCTACCGATAGGGCCAAGCGCGTTAGCGTGGGGGTCAGCGTCACAACAGGACGGACCGGGCCCGCGCCTTCCAGCGACCGGACGTCACAGAGTTGGAGGTGGCGGGTATCGATCAGTGGAGCTGGGTGAGCAGGGGGAACACCATGCGGCTCTGGCGCCGGCGGGCCACGGCCGCGATGGGGTACGCAGGAGCATTCGCCTGCATCGCCGCCCTGTCTATCTGGCTCTCAGTGCGAGTGACGCCGCTCCAGTCGGTTTCCGGAGTGGGACAGAGAGTGCAGGTAGGCGCGGCAGCACCGGATCTGCACTGGTCAGGGCCGGGCGAGCTTGATCTCTTTGGTGAAGTGATCGCGACCAAGCCGCAGTTCGACGGACCCATCCGGCCGCGTCTCAAGCTCGCGCAGATCACGTTGAACGCCCAGACCAACGCCGTCACCCAGCCGGGCGGCCAACAGAATGTCGAGACAGACCTCAGCCGAGCCCTGACCTCGGGCTGGGCACGCTACCTCCTGTGGCAGACGCTGATCGCGGCCGGTTTCGCGGCGCTCATGGCCGTGGCAGTTGCAGGGCTTCGGCGCTCCTCGCGAGCGTGGATGATCAAGATACTGGCCGGCACCGTAGTGGGGGTATGCGCACTGAACGCAGCGGGCGTCTACCTCCTGGCGGCGTCCACACCGCGGGCGCTGCGGCAGGTGCGATCGATTGAGGACCTGGTCGGCAAGAGTCCCCCGGCAACAGCAGCAACGGGCGGCCCCACTATGCCGGGGATCGAGGCCGTCATCATTGGGGATTCGACCGCAGCGGGAGACGGCAATCCCCTGGTCGACCATCCCAGCACGCTGGACCGGGCATGCCGGCGCAGCAAGGACGCCTACGCCGTGCGCCTGGGTGAGGTCAACGGCTGGAACACCTTGAACGCGGCCTGCAGCAGCGCCACCATCAGGGAGGGCCTGCTCGGCACACAGAAAGCCGGGGCCAGCGAAGCTCCGCCCCAACTGTCCGCGGTCGTACGGTCCCCGAAAGCATCGGTCGTCATCGTGAGCGTCGGGGCCAACGATGTGCACTGGTCGGCCCTGGCAGCCGTGTGCGCAGCGGCAGATGCCTGCGGCGACCGTGCGTCAACCGCCTACTTCCATCAGCAGATCGCGTCATTCGCCTACGACTACTACACGCTGCTCGGGAACTTGGCGGCCTTGCCTCAGCATCCCACGGTCCTCATCAACGAGTACTACAACCCCTTCGGAGACGACGTGGGCTGCCTGGCCGACCAAGGCATCACCGCCGACAAGGCGAAGGTTCTGGAGTCCCGGCTGTCGGACCTCAACGCCGTCCTCCGCGAGGGAGCGCAGACCTTCGGATTCATCGACGTCCAGCAGCACTTCGACGGGCACCGGCTCTGCAGCGACCAGTCCTTCGTTCAAGGACCAGACGCGGACGCCCCACTGCACCCCACTGCGGCCGGAGAACTGGCGATCGCCCTCGCGGACCAACAGGCTCTGGCCCAAGCAGCGCGATCAACCAACACTCCGTCAACTCCGTTCCCCTAGCGACATTGCGACAACGAGCGTCGAACATCGACGCCGGGCTCTCACCTCCGGGCTGTGGGTTCCGGGGTACTGGTGGCAGGGACATCACCGACCACCGGAGCAGCAGTGCGACGTGCCGCTACGGCATTTCTGGACCGCTGCCTCTCGCCATACGCCCGCAGCGCTGCGCTCGCCAGGACGGTCACCGCGGCGGTCCCGTAGGACCAGGACTGCAGCCAACTGCCGTGCGCGCCCATGGCGTTGCCGATGTAGAGCACGGTGCCCGCGAGGGGGACGGCGAGCCATTCCCAGCGGCCGTCGAGCGCGACCAGCGCGATCACCAGCAGGGCGTACCAGTAGTAGGAGGGCGATGTCAGGAGCAGCGCGGTGCCGGTGACGAGCAGCGCGCCGCTCCACGGCCGTTCCGGGTCGCCGCGGCGCATGACGTAGAGGGCGGTCAGCGCGATCAGGACCACCGCGAGCGGGGCGGCGACGCCGTCCGGCAGGAACAGCCGCAGCAGCGCGAACCGCCGGACGCTGCCTGATTCGTACCCCTCCTCCTGCAGATAGCCGGGCAGATAGCCGAGGACGCCGAAGCCGGAGGTCAAGATGTACGGCAGATAGGCGAGCGCGATCACCAGCACGGCGGGCACCAGGACGCGCGCGGCGTCGCGGGGGCCCTTGCGGGCGAGGGCGCCCGGCAGCACGACCGCGGGCAGCAGCTTGACGGCGATGGCCGCACCGAGCAGCGCGCCGCGGCGCGGCAGGACGGACGTGCCGAGCGCGAGCACGGTCAGCAGCACGCCGAGCGTGTCGACATGCGCGTCGTTGACGGCCGCGAAGGACACCGCCGGACACCAGGCCCACAGCGCCGCGCGCCGTGGATCGCCGCGCCGCCGCAGGACGAGGAGCAGGGCGGCGCTGGTCCCGACGGCCAGCAGCGCGCCCGAGATCTGGGTCGGCTTGTGGCGGGCGCCGTCGGGCGACAGCGCGTGAACGGCGAGGAACCACCCCTCCGCCACCGGCGGGTAGATGGTGTTCACACCAGGCCGGTTCATCAGCGTGCAGAAGCCGCCGCCGAGCGGGTGGAGATCCGGGGGAATGCACACTTGGCCGGGCGGGAAGAGCCAGCGGTCGCGCAGCCCGGCCAGCTCCGGCGCGGCGGGCGGATAGGCGTACGGGGAGATGCCCGCGGCCTGCACCCGGCCGTCCCAGGCGTACCGGTACATGTCGCTGCTGGTGCGCGGCGGCCCGCTCAGCGCCGCCAGCGACAGCGCGGCGCTGCCGGCGAGCACCAGGACCACGGCGGCGCGCACGGGCACCTTGCGTACCGCCCATACGGCTCCGGCGAACAGCACCCAGGCCGCCGCGTACCAGTACAGCAGGCGTCGCGGGTCCGCCTCGGAACCTCCTGAGCGAATGGTGACGGCGACGACGGCGGTCAGCACGGCGACGAGGACTGAGGTGCATACAGTGCGGACTCCCACACCGCCCACCGTGGCAGGCGGAAGCACCCGGCGGGCTCCCGCCGGGCCCCGCGTCCGCGATCCGTAAGGAGTGCCCAGTTTCATCGGTTTTGTCCGGTGTTCTTGTGTGCGGGATGCGGAACGTCAGCCCGCCACAGCTCCACGAAGTGGCGGCCGTCCACGGACCACTCCTCGACCGGCGTCCAGCCGGTGCTGTCGGCGGCCGACCGCAGGGCGGCCGCACCCAGCCGGGCCCACGGGAAGTCCCGGCCGTGCCGGCCCCGGCCGTCCTGCACCCGTACGGTGAAGCGCTCGTCGACGTCGTAGGCCGCCGCCTCGACGAGCAACCGGCCACCGGGGGCGACCAGTTCGCCGACCCGGGCCAGCAGGGCGCGGGGGTCGCCGCCGATGCCGACATTGCCGTCGATCAGCAGCGCCGTGCCCCAGCGGCCTTCCGCGGGCAGCCGGTCGAAGACCGAACGGCACAGCACCGCCCCGCCGCTGTCCCGGGTGCGGGCCACGGCCGCCGGGCTGACATCGACCCCGAGGGCCGGCACCCCGGTGGCCGCGATCGCCGCCACCAGACGGCCGGGACCACAGCCGATGTCGAGCACCGGGCCGCGCCGGCACCGGTACAGCAGCGCGATGTCGGCGGCGTCCGGCGCCGCGCACCAGCGCTCCACGTCCAGCGGCAGCAGCCAGCCGTCGGCCCTGCGCAGGAACAGCGGCCCCCGCCCGGAGCGGATCGCGTGCGCGTACGGATCGTCGATCCAGGGAGCGGGGGCGGGCACTTCGGGCCGCTGCGCGATCGTCGCGGTCGCTCCGTCCACCGCCGTCATCGGGCCTCCGTCCGGCCGGCGACGGCGAGGCCCGGGGCCGTCAGCGCGCCTTCCGGGCTGAGCTCGGCTGCCCGCAGTGCGGCGGCGAAGCGCGAGCCGGGTGCGGCGGCGTCGGACGCGGTGTCCACATCGCGCAGTACTGGCAGGTCACGGACCCGCAGCCCGGCGTCGGTGAGACGGCGGCGCTGGATCTCGCCCGTGCGGTCCGTCGACATCGGCACTCCGGGGAACAACAGGGGATCCGGCTCGGCGAGGCCGAGCGCCCAGAAGCCGCCGTCCGCCGCGGGACCGAACCACGCGTCGCAGCCGAGCCAGCCGTCCGGCCGCAGCGCCGGCTCCAGCACGGCCGGGGTGAGCTGCGGGGTGTCCATGCCGACCAGCAGGGTCGGCCCCGTACAGCCGGCGAACGCCGCCGCGAGCCGTTCGGCCAGGCCACCGGCCCCCTGCGGAACGACGTCGAAGCCCGGCGGCAGCCACGGGCCGGGCGCGCCGTCCAGCACCAGCACCCGCCGCCGGGCCGGGGCGCGCAGCACCGCGTCCAGGGTGTCGGCGAGCGCCGCCTCGGCCAGTGCCGCGGCCTGCCGCGGCGAGTACGGCGGCGTGAGGCGGGTCTTGACCCGCCCCGGCACCGGCTCCTTCGCGATCACCAGCAGCGTCGTCACGCCGGGAGCGCCCGTCATCGTGCGGCCTGAGCGACCGCGGCGGTCCGCTCGTCCCTGGGCGCGCCGATCGGGGGCTGCCGCAGCACGGCGCTCATGTCGCGGACCGCGTGCCAGGTCCCGCGCCAGGTGCCGGTCACCTTGGAGCGGCCGGTCCTGGGCGCGTACGGGACGTCGGTCTCGGCGATCCGCCAGCCGGCGTCGGCGGCGCGGACCAGCATTTCGAGCGGGTAGCCGGACCGGCGGTCGGCCAGCTCCAGGCCCAGCAGCGCGGTCCGCCGGGCGGCCCGCATCGGGCCGAGGTCGTGCAGCCGCAGGCCCGTGCGGCGGCGGATCAGCCGGGCCAGTTCGAGGTTGGCGAGCCGGGCGTGCGGCGGCCAGGCGCCACGGGCGGTCGGCCTGCGGCGGCCGAGCACCAGGTCGAGATCACCCCGCAGCACCGGGTCCGCGACGGACGGCAGCAGGGCGGGGTCGAGCGAGGCGTCGCAGTCGCAGAAGCAGACGATGTCGGCGGTCGCGGCGAGCAGTCCGGCGTGGCAGGCGGCGCCGAAGCCCCGGACCGGCTCGCGGACCACCGTCGCGCCGAGGGAGGCGGCCAGGTCGGCGGAGCCGTCGGTCGAGCCGTTGTCGACGACGATCGCCCGCCAGCCGGACGGAATGCGCTCCAGCACCCAGGGCAGGGCACCGGCCTCGTCCAGGCACGGCAGTACGACGTCGACAGGCGGTGTCGGTGGGTTGGTCACGCTCCTCACCCTACGAATCCGAGGCCGACATTCCGGCCATTCGATCCTTACGAAACACGGACGTCAACTGTCACATCCGGTGTGGTCAACTGAACCACCAGAGTCCCGGAACCCGGCCGTCACCACGCTCCCTCTCATACCTACCGGAGTTGCCTCGTGCCCAGTGCAGCTGGAGCCGGACAAATGTCTCAGGTGTCGCTCTCAGGCTCCTTCTGTTCTGGTGAGGCCTTGTGGCCAGGTTTCGCGGATGGAGAGGAATCTGACGATTCACCTGCTCCCTTGGTCTGCGTACGTGGCTCGGTACGCGGGGTGCGGTGGCGCCGCATCGAGGTGATCAGGCAGAGGGCCGAGGCGGCGAAGAGGGCGGCGGTGATGAGCAGCCAGCGGCCGAGGAACACGTCGGCGGGGAGGCCCGTGGCCAGCTGGTAACCGGGGACCTTGCTGAGGATCAAGGGGTACCAGGTGATCAGCAGGAGCAGAGCGACGAAGGTCGGCACGCGAAGGTAATTGATCCACGTCGTCCGGGGCCGGTCGTGTCTCCCGGCACCGCCGCGGGAGCCGACGAGGGCTTGGGTTGCGCGGTCGGTGAGGGTGTAGAGCGGGAGCAGCACCAGGTCGTGGATGAGGGCCGCGCCCACGAACCAGATCGCGATGCGGAGCGTGTCGCCTTTGAGGAGCCGGGTCCCGGCGTACGCGGTAAGGGCGAAGGAGCACAGGACGAGCAGCAGGTGCAGGGGGGAAGCGCCGTACCGGGCGCGGAGGCTTTTCACAGGGTGCCTCCGAAGGTGAGGCGGGTGACCCATTTGGTGTTGTGCACGCCGGGGTTGGCGGGGACGATGATCCGGGCGGGGTAGCCGTGGTCCGGGGTGAGGTCTGCTCCGTTGACCCGCAGTGCCAGCAGCGAGCGGGAGTCGCGGACCTGGTTGTCTCGCAGCACCGTTGACCGGAAGGCGCCGCCGCGCTGTACGGATTCCACCGCGACGTCCGGCGGGCTGGTGTGCAGGCCGACGAGGGCTGCCAGGTCGGCAAGCCGCACGCCGGACCAGTCCTGGTTGTCGGTGGACCACCCCTCCACGCATGCGATCGGCAGCGAGGCTCCGTGCTGCGGCAACGCCAGGACCTGGGCCCGGGTGAGGACGATCTGACGGGTGCCGGCGCGCACGGTCAGTCGCCACTCCGGCCCGATGTCACGGGCCCGGATGCCGACATCGGCCGCCGTCTTGTTGATCTGGAACCCTCCAGGGCCCGAGCCGGGGTTGGGGCCGCCGTGTGGGGCGAGCAGTGCGGTGCGGCGCCAGGGTCCGCCGATGCTCTGCCCGGCCGTGACGACGAGCAGGGTCGCGGATCCCAGGCCCACCATGCCCAGCGCGCCGCGTCGCGACATCGTCGGCGGGGCCGGCCGCGGTGAGACCAGACCTGTCTCGTCCGCGGGTTCGGACTCGGTCCGCTCCAGCGGGGTGCGCAACTCGGTGCGCATCCGGCGGCTGCGCAGGGCGCGGACCATGGTCGGAATGCGGAAGGCGAGGTGGACGACGAACGCGCCGATGAACACCCACGCCCCGTAGAAGTGCAGGGTGTAGAAGGAGCCGGGGAAGATGTAGTGCAGCTGGATGTTGAGAATGCCCGTGATGAACTCGAACAGCGCGCCGCCCACCAGGAGCAGCAGCGACAATCGCTCCAGCGCATGACTGACCGAGCGCACCGGCGGCCAGGAGAACAGCTTCGGGATCACCGACCACAGCTTGGCCAGCAGGATCGGGATCAGCACCACCCCCAGCGTGACGTGCACACCTTGCAGGAGGCGGTAGAGCCAGTACGGGTGCGTCGGCCAGGAGAACAGGTAGAACCCCAGAATGCCCTTGTCCGGGGTCTGGTCATTGACCGGAGACAGGTCCGGGTTGTACGCGGCGTAGGACAGCAGCCCGGTCACGAAGAGCACCGAGATACCCACGAGCAGGATCAGCCCGAACACCGACGTCAGCCACGGACCGCGCAACGGGCTGCGCCAGAACCCCGGCCGGGCAGGACCCGGCGGCGGGCCGGCCGCAAGCAGCGCCCGCAAACGGCCAGGCTGCTCGGGCGTCGGCTCCGGGGCGTCGGCGGGAGTAGGGGCGGAGGCTTCGCCATCGTACCGACTCACAGGCTCGGATGAGGTCGGTTCAGCAGCCGACTGCTCAGCAGCACCATCTCCAGAACTGCTGGGGCCGCCCCCCGAAGGCCGCGGAAGGGGAGGAAGGTTCGCATCCTGCTCATCGTCCATCTCTGCCCCTTCTCGGTCACTCAAAGTATCCAGATGACCGTATGCCGTAGCGGCCGTCCGCGAGCGTCAGCGACTCCTTGCGACATTCCGACATCACCCTGACGACCCGCCACGCGCGTGCAAGGCCACGTGATGGCGTCGATCGCCTTGTCCGCGGCGACTGGCTCTATCGACCGGCCATGGAGAGTCCGGGGTGAGTCGCGGTGCGGGGCTTCAGCTTGTGCTGTGTGCGCTCTGGCCGGCGTGGCGCAAAAGGCGGGCGAGGCCGTGGCGGGTGGCTGCAAGGACGACACGGTCCTCGGGGCGCAGAACGTAGCCCGAGGGAACTTCCCAGGCGAGTTCCGGCTCTCGCGCTGCGGGTCCGTTCTCCGGTGTGGCGGACAGGTCGGGGCGGCGTTCCGCCGGCTCGGCCAGGTCAAGCGCCAGGACGCGCCAGGCGCCGGGCTGGAAGGCTTCGGCGATGGTACGGCCCTCCAGTTCGAGCAGTCCCCGCACGTCGACAGCGGCGAAGAGCAGGACGTGCCGCTCGATCGGGATGGCGCCCAGAATCTGGCGGCCCATCATCGCTCCGGCGAAGGCCGGGGCGGCCAGGGTGGAGACGCTGCGGCTGCGGGTGGTGGCCTGGGGGTAGGACGCCCGCAAAGTCCGGGAGACGACGGTGGCGAACTCGTCATCGAACAGTCGCATCACCACCCGCAGTTCGGCCTTGCTCTCGCGCGCGTAGAGGGCCGCCTCCAGGTTGGTGCTGTCGCTGCTGGTCAAGGCCAGCAGGGCACGGCTGCGACCGATCTTCGCCGCCTCCAGTACACCTTCCTGCGTCGCGTCTCCGATGATCACCGGCACCCGAAGAGAGCGAGCGAGCACGACACCGCGGGCCTGCGGGTCCTGCTCGACGCACACCACATCGATGTCCAGGGCGTGCAGCCGGTCCAGCACCCGGCTGCCGACCTTGCCGAGACCCAGCAGCACGATGTGCCCTGACAGTCCGCGCGGCGGCAGCCGCAGCGCGGTCGCGTTACGGAACGCGCCCAACGCCTCGACGACGATCGCGAAGAGCACCGGCAGCAGTGCCATCCCTGACAAGCCGGACAGCAACTGCAGCACCTGCCGCCCGGTCGGCTCACCGAGCGCCGGATCGCCCAGACTCAGCAGGTCGAGCATCGACAAGTACGCTGCCCGCAAAGGCGCCCCACCGCTCACCTGCCACGTCAGGACAGCGAAAAGCCCCTGCAAAATGGCCAGCCCAGCGACGGTCCAACGCAGCCGCCTCGAGAACAGCTCCCGCATCGGCAGCCCGCGCGGCAGCCGCCTGCGGGGCACCGCGGGCCCGGGCCGTCGCGTGATCGCCTCCAGTACCACCCGGCTGCGACCGCCGTCCGCGGCATTCACCGCCGCGTCGTCAGGCAACAGTTGCGGATCAGAGCCGGGGTCGTCACGGCTGAGGTCGGTGACCGGGTCCGGCAGCAGGGCCAGGGTGCACAAGTGCGGGCGACTTCCCTCGCTGCCCACCGGGCGCTCGGCGGCGCGCAACAGCAGGCCATCAGCCTGGACGACCTTACTGCTGCCGACGACCGCCGCGGCGACCAGGGCCGGTGCGGCGGTGTCGGCATCGGACAGCACCGTGATGGACGCGTCAATGTCGGACCGCCTCGGCTGAGGGGACCGGGCCGCGGAAGCCCGCTCCAACATCTCGCCGAGATGCCGGCCGAGCTTGCGGTTGAACATGCGGATCACCAGGCGCACGTCCGGGTTGAGGCGCCGGGCCCGCAAAGCGGCGTGAATATTGGTCTGGTCGTCCCCGTACGTCAGCGCCACTGCCACCGCCCGATCCACACCTGCCGCGCGCAGCGTGGCCTCGTCCGGGTCGAGTGCCTCCAGGACGGTCACCGACACACCGGGAAGCAGGCCGAGTTCGGCGATCCGCGGAGCATGGTTGCGCTCCAGGGATGACACGAGGGCGGTGACGTGCGTTCCGTAAACGCCGCTGAGCTCGTGAACGAGCCGGTACGCGAGCGCGTCGTCGCCGCACACCACCATGTGGCCGACGTGATTTGCGGGAGGGAGCTGGTTCGGGAGGTTCAGCACCTCCGTACAGTGCCGCAAGGCGGTGTCCTGCGGCCACCCCGTCCGGGTACGGATCATGCGCTGGGGTCCGACTGGATCTCCTCAATCGACCAGTCCAGCAACCGGGCCCGATCACGGCGGCCTGCAGGGTGTAGCGATGCATCGGCTCGGCGGGGTCGGAGCCGGTGAGTTGGCGGATGCGGTCAAGTCGGTAAGTCAGGGCACGAACGCTCAAGCCGAGGTGCCGCGCGGCCTCGGCCGAGACACAGCCCGCTTCGAAGTACACGGTCAGTGTCTCCAGGAATGGCCGGCTCCGCCACGTGGTTGCAGGAACGGCCCCAGGGTGCTCTGCACGAGATCTGCCATTGCCTGCCGGTCACCGGTCAGAACCGGGAAGCAGCAGGTCCGCCGGGCGAAGCCGCCTACGGCTGCTGATCGAAATGGGCCAGGACATCCGCCTGATCGCCCGGGGCGATGCAGACCGGCCGGCCCTCCTTCGTGGTGAGTAGAACCCCGCTATCGCCGAACCGGCTGATCAGCGCGCCCGCCACCCGACGGGTGATGGGGTCCGTGTCGTCGTTCACGGCGGGACCCTCGGCGACCGGACGGCATGTGCCGATTCGAGCTCGTCACGGGCCAGCCGACGGCCCGTCAGGCACACCTCGGCCAAGATACTGGCCTACCCCTCGAGACAATGCTCCGATATCTCCCACTGCGCCACACGCTCTCCTGGATCTCGACGGGCTGGTGCGGACGTTGGACGTGAGAAGGCATCGGGTGTCCAAAAGGCCGCTGTAGAGACGCCGACATCAGATGCCTGTCAGCCGCAGCAGAGAACGGATGGGGAGTTCGAACCGCAGTCGGGTGGGGATCGCCCGCCCGAAGAGGTCGAACTCGCCCGGCCCGGACAGGCTCAGGTCAGGTGAGGCCGCGCCCACCTGCACGGTCTCGCCGACCGGGAAGACGGTCCACAGGGGTGTGACGCGCACTGACAACCAAACGGACAGGCCAGGGACCCCGAGCCCGCCGCAATCGGCCGGATCCTGGACGAGCGACGGAATGATGACCAGGGCCGATGCTTGGGCAGCCCTGGCACAGAAGCGTTAACGAAGTATCAAGTGGCTCGTCACGAACCATAATTGAAGGGTGGGGCCAGGTGGGTCCCGCAGGGGTCGGGAGCGGGGAGGCAGCGTCCGGTGAGCAGCGTGAACAAGGGGCTCCGAAAGATCGATGTGAGACTCAAGTGGGACCCCAGCCCCTTCGGGGAACCGCCCCGGCATCTCGACATCATCGCTGCGACCTACTCCCTGGACGACCTTCACGGGCGGCCGGTATATGTCGTTCACTACGACAGCAGATCACCGGACGGCACCATCAACATGACCCGGCACAGCCAGACCGGACAGGGTTTCGGCTTCGTCGAGGTCATGGTGCTGGAACTCGACCGGCTGTCATCCTCCTACGGGCGTGTCGTGGTGGGGGTGGTCATCCATCAGGACGGCGGGCGTCGCACCTTCAGTGCCATCGAGAACGCCGCCGTAGTGGTCGTTGAGGGATACACCGAACTGCTGGCGACCGACTTCACGCTGGTTGCGAGCTCCACCGCCACCACGGTCGCGGAGTTCAGCAGGTTGAGTTCCGGCGAGTGGGAGTTCCACGAGATGACCCGCGGATTCGACAGCGACCCGTTGGCCTTCACTCAGGAGATGGGCGGTGCCGAACAGTCCGGGCCGGATGGCGCTCCGGGGACGAGTTCGGCGGGGGCTGCCTGACCGTGCGCGTGAACCCTGAGCGCCCACATCGCCCAGCTGACCCGGCTCGGCAGTAGCAGCACCGGGATCCCGCCGAGTTACCAAGCGGCCCTCACCCTGCTTCTCTCATCGGGCCGGGCGATGACCGGATGCCGGGCTGCCACCAGGCTGCATCGGTGCTGCGCCCGGTCTTCAGGGACATCAGCCGTTTCGGATGCCTCGACACGGCGAGAGGGGCTTCATCGCCTATGACTTGGCTGCGGATCGGCATCACCGTGTTCTCGTGCATCCTGTTCCTGGCCGCACCGGCTGTGCCCGGAGGCCGGACACTGTCCTGCCTACGAGGCCGGTGCACACCACCTACCCGCACGACGGGAGTTCCATCTGCTCCATACTGTCTGCTCAGCGCGATCGCGCGTGGTCTGCCACAGCACTCTCCTACCGCGTGCTGTTGCCTTTGCGTCTACTACTCGTGAGCTGGCCCATCAACGCGACGATAAATCCGGCAACAAGCATCACCGCGCCGGTCAGGGTTCCCCACGCCCGGGTTTCGGGATCGCGGCTCGGCATGCCGAAGACAAGCTGCCAGCACAGAGCGAAGGCCACTATGAGCTGGCCCCAGCCGTAGAGACGAGGGTTGCGGATGTGGCGCCGATTCCTGGGCAGCACCCAGCCACGGGTGACCGCCGCGAAGCCCGCGGCGGCGATGAGCGACGCTATGAGGAGAAGGGGCAGAGCAAGGTAGGGGTTCATGATCTCTCTCCCGCGCGCCGGACCCACGCCGGACGCCAGCGAGATCATGACACGGCTGTGACGCGCCTCCAGACGCTGCCCCCGCGCCGATCGGCGAACGGCGTCAGATGGGATCGCCGCTGTAGGACAGTCCCGTTCGGTCGAGGCCGAGTTCGTGGAGCGCGGCGCGCAACGATGGGTCGGCGCGGTGGACGATGAGGGTAGTGCGGTGGGAGCGGGCGGCGGCCATCAGGGGGAAGAACAGCGAGGCTGCTGCCGTGCCCAGGCGGGGGACCTGCACGAAGTCGAGGTGTGCCTCGGTGGGTGAAGCCTGCAGGAGCGCCGCCAGCAGTTGTCCGATCGGTGCGGCGTTGGCGTGGTTGATCTCTCCGTGCAGGCTCACGACGAGGCGTTCGCGGTCATTGCGGTGGACATGGACGATACGGCGCAGGGCGCGGGCTGCGCGCCACGCTTTCCATCCTCGTTCCGGCATGGTGATCTCCTTGTGGCTGCGCCGGTCCGGATGGCTCTGTCGGGTCACGGCAGGGCGCGAGCGGACCGGGGTCCTACGGTGGAGGCGATGGTGGTGAGGGTCAGTGCCGCGTGCGTCATGGCTATGCCGATGCCGGTGCAGAGCAGGAGGGTGTCCGTGTGGGCGTGAACGAGGCGCGCCACGGTGGTGACCGCCGCGGCCCCGTAATACCGCAGCGCGCACACGCCGAGCATCCGGCGCCGAGTGCAGAACGGTGCCAGCCGGGGCAGCGGGGTGCCGGTGGTCAGCAGGACGCCGACCGGCAGCAGAACGGCGCTGCAGATCGCCAGGATCGTCCAGAGGAGAGTGGCGTTCAATGGGGCCTGCCTGGGGTGGATGGTGCGGAGGGGCTGCGGGCTGGGTACCTCGGTTGCCGTCGCTTGGCTGATCTTTCAGGCGAGGGCGAAGTAGCGGAGCCATATGTAGAGGCCGGAGACGGCGATGGTGACGGCCGCGACGGGGGCGCCGTAGCGGGTGAAGGTCCAGAAGCTGATCGGGGTGCGGTTGCGTTCCGCGATGCCCAGGACCACGACGTTGGCGGAGGCGCCGATCGCGGTGGCGTTACCGCCCAGGTCGGCGCCTACGGCCAGGGCCCACCACAGGACGTGCCCGTGGGTGTCGCCCACGGTGTGGACCAGGTCGGCGGTGATGGGGGCCATCGTCGCGACGTACGGGATGTTGTCCACGATGCCCGACAGCACGGCGGAGGCGCCGAGCAGCAGCATGGTGGCGCCCAGGGCGTTGCCGCCGGTGGCGTCGGCCAGGGCGGACGAGACTTCCTTGATGACGCCCGTCTCGATCAGGGCGCCGACCATGATGAACAGGCCGGCGAAGAACGCCAGGGTGGGCCACTCCACATCGGCCAGCACGTCGTTGGTCTTGACGGGGCTGATGGCGACCAGCAGGCCGGCGCCGAGCAGTGCCACGACGCTCGGCTCGTAGTGCAGGACCGGGTGCAGCACGAACGCGGCCACCACCAGGCCGAGCACCGCCAGCCCCTGAACGAGGAGCCTGCGGTCGCGAATCGCCTCGCGTTCGCTCAACGCCATCACCTCGGCCGCGAGCTTCTCGTCGTAGACGAACGCCCGGCGGAACATGAACCGGCACATGACCACCAGAACAGCGGTCAGGATCACGGCCAGCGGGGCGAGATGGACGAGGAAGTCGTTGAAGTTCAGGCCGGCGCGGCTGGCGATGATGATGTTCGGCGGGTCGCCGACCAGGGTGGCGATGCCGCCGATGTTGGAGGCCAGTACCTCGGCGATCAGGAACGGGGCGACGGGCAGATTGAGTCGCTCGCACACCAGCAACGTGACGGGGGCGACCAGCAGCACGGTGGTGACGTTGTCCAGCAGCGCGGACGCCACCGCCGTGATCACCACCAGCATGACCATGACGCGGAACGGCTTGGCGCGGGCGCGCTTGACCGCCCAGATCGCCAGGAACTCGAACAGTCCCGTGCGGCGCAGCACGCCCACGATCATCATCATGCCCAGCAGCAGGAAGATGACGTTCCAGTCGATACCGGAACTGGTCGAGAAGAAGGCGGCATCCGCGTCGGTGGCGCGCAGCGCGAGCATGAGGGCCGCGCCGCCCAGGGCGGCGGCCACCCGGTGGACCCATTCGGTGATGATCAGGACGTAGGCGCCGGCGAATACCGCCAGAGCCGCCCAGGCGTGCCAGTTGCTCATGCGGTGTCCAGCAGTCGTTCCAGGAGCCGGGAGGCGGTGATGACGCCCAGTAGATGGTCCGTGCCGTGTCGGCGGTCGGTGGAGTGTTCGACCACGGCGATCAGGGGGCTGCGGGACGTCGCCATCAGCGCCGCGACCTCCACCGCCGTGTCATCGGCGTCAGCGACAGGAGGTGCTCCGGCGTCTTTCGGCAGCACCTCCCCCACCGTGCGGCCGGTCAGTGCCTGGCACAGCCGGTCGGCGTGGGCCTCGTCGATCACCGCGGCCAGCGCCGGGTCCTCCAATACATAGTTCGGCACCAGCAGGCGTACCAGTTGGGAGGCGGGCAGGATCGCGCCGGGCATCCCGTGCGCGTCCAGCACCAGGACGGCCGGCAGGCGTTCCTCGGCCAACAGCCGGGCGGCGGTCAGGGCGTCGTCGCCGACTCCGATGCTCGGGTACGGTTCGGCCAGATCACGTGCGCGCACGTCGGGGCTCCTTGCTGTGGGGGTCGGCGTCGTTCTTCGGGGCGGTTTCCGGGTCCGCGGCCGGTGCGGGGACCGGTGGTTGCGGATCGCGGCCTTCCACAACGCCGGCGGTGTCGTCGTCCTCGTCGTCGGGGATACCGAGCAGGTCGTCGACGTGGAAGAGGCGGGCGATGGGGACGTCGCTGCTGGAGTGCACGGCGATGGAGACCGCGATGCACACCGCGATCAGCGTGTACGCCTGTTCGCCCTGTGGGATGCCCGCCTGCAGCACCAGCAGCCCGTAGACCACCGAGGCGAAGCCCTTGGGTCCGAACCAGGCCGCCACCCACCTCTCCCGGCTGTCGATCCGTGTGCCGAGCAGGGAGATCAGCAAGGATGCCGGGCGGATGAGCGCGATCGCCAGCACCACCACCACGTATCCACCGACCGACAGGCTCCCGAACAGGGCGGGGGTCAGTAGCGCGCCGAAGACCAGCAGGGCGGCGAACTTGCTCAGTTCCGCCAGTGCTTCGCCCAACGGCTCGAAGGCGTGGGCGGTCTGCGGGGCGGAGGAGGCCAGCACCGCACCGGCGGCGAAGGCCGCCAGGTAGGGGTTGGCGCCCGTCAGGTGGCAGGTCGCGTACAGGACGATGCCGACCGCGAGCGGCCCCAACGGCTGCAGGCGCGGTTCCGCGCCCAGTCCCGGCAGCCGCACCACGGCGGTCATCAGCAGCGGCACCACCACGCCCAGCGCAAGACCGCCGGCCAGCTCCAGGCCCACGACCCCCAGCGAGCCGTTCCCCTCGGCGTGCAGCGGGCCGGCGGCGGTGATCAGGACCAGTACCACTGGCAGCGCCAGACCGTCGTTGAGTCCCGACTCGACGTTCAACAACTGCCGTAGCCGGGCCGGTACCTCCTTGCGGCCCACGATCGCCGAGGCGAACACCGGATCCGTCGGGGACAGCACCGCACCCACCAGCAACGACGTGGTCCAGTCCAGTCCCACCAGATAGTGCGTCAGCACCGCCACACCCGCGAACGCCAACGGCATCCCGATGCCCAGTGCGCGGGCGGGGTTGCGCCACGCGGCGCGCAGGCTGGGGAAGGAGACGTGCATGCCGTCGGTGAACAACACCGTGAACAGCGCCAGGTCCGCGGTCGCGGTCACCAGGGGGCTGTCCGGGGCGATGTGCACCAGGCCCAGAGCGCCGTCACCCACAGCGGCACCGGCGAGCAGGAACAGCAGGGATGTGGAGAGGACGGAGCGGGCGGCGAGACCGGACACCAACACCGCTATGAGCAGGGCGACACCGAACACCGCGACGAGTACCACAAGAAGCTCCCTGGATCGGCAGAAGGATCGCCAAAGCGATCGCCGACCAGACTTCCCGGCACACCGTCACCGAACTTACACGACCCTTACGGTCTCTTGGCGCATTCCTGACGGTGTTCCCACGCGACCGCGCCCAAGGAGCCGCCGGATACCAAGTCCTGCGGGCCCGGGAAACGGCCGGGCCCGCGGCGCGGTCACGCCGGGGAGGGCGGACCCAGGGCGCGCAGGGCGCTCTGGTGGGTGAGCCATCCCACCAGCTGGGTGTGGTCCTGGTCCAGGACCGGCAGGCCGGTGCCCGGGGCGGCCACCAGCACGTGCAGGGCGGTGGCCAGGGACATGTCGACCGTGACGGGGCCGGGGAACTCGGCCAGTTCGCCCGCTGTGGACGGGACACCGGGTTCACCGCCCGTTCCTTCGGCCAGGGCTTCGGCGACGGTGCGAGCGGTGAGCGTGCCCAGGTACCGGCCGTCACTGTCCATGACGGGCAGTACACCGTGGTCCGACATGCTCAGCCGGTATGCGGCCTCGGTGAGTCCGGTGGCCGCGGGCATTGGATCCGGCAGGTCCTCCAGGACCGTGGCGACCGTCTGACTGCCCAGGCGCGCACCCGCGGCGGGCGCGTGCAGATCGATGCCCCGGCGCCGCAGTTTGAGGGTGTAGACGGTGTCGCGGGACAACAGACGGCTGACGAGCGTGGCGGCGACGATGGCCAGCATCAGCGGCAGGATGATCGTGTACTGGCCGGTCAGCTCGAAGAGGATGACCACGGCGGTGATCGGTGCCCGGGAGGCGCCGGCGAAGACCGCACCCATGCCGACCAACGCGTACGCGCCGACCGCGCCGGCCGTGCCCGGTACCAGGCCGTGGACGGCTGTGCCGTAGGCCGCGCCGAGCATCGCGCCGATGAACAGGCTCGGGGCGAACACGCCGCCGGAACCGCCGATGCCGATCGTCAGACTGGTCGCCAGGATCTTGCCCGCGAGCAGGAGCAGCAGGAACCCGGCGACGTACTGCCCCTGGGCCGCGTTCTGCAGAACGGGGTAACCGACTCCGTACATCTCGGGCAGTACCAGCAGCAGAACGCCCAGCAGGATGCCGCCGGCGGCGGGGCGCAGCCACTCGGGGCCGCGCCAGGCCCAGTCGCAAGCGTCCTCGATGAGGTAGAGGATGCGGGTGAAGCCGACGCCGACCGCGCCGGCAGTGATGCCGAGCAGCGCGAACAGCGGGTATTGGGCGACGTGGTCGATGTGGAAGGCGGGCAGCGTCAGGAACGCGGTGTCGCCGAACGCGGCACGCCCGATGACGCTGGCGGCGACACTGGCGATGACGACGGCGCCGAACGATTCGACGGCGAAGTCGCCCAGGATCAGTTCCATGGCGAAGAACACCCCGGCCAGTGGGGCGTTGAAGGTGGCGGCGATGCCGCCGGCGGCGCCGCACGCCACCAGCAGGCGCATGCGCCCCTCGCCGACCTTGACGAAGCGTCCCAGAGTGGAGCCGAGCGCGGAGCCGATCTGCACGATCGGGCCCTCACGGCCCACCGAGCCGCCGGAGCCGATGCACAGCGCCGAGGCCAGCGCCTTGACCACGGAGACGTTGGGGTTGATGCGGCCGCCGCGCTGCGCGACGGCCAGCATCACCTCGGGCACCCCATGGCCGCGCGCCTCCTTCGCGAAGCGGTCGACCAGCGGCCCGTAGAGCAGGCCGCCGATCACCGGAGTCAGCAGGACGAAGTACACGCCCAGCCACGGGACGTGTGGGTTGGCGGCATGGCCGGCGCCCGCGTAGTCGGCGTGTCCGGAGAACAGCCGGGTGAAGGTCTGGATCAGCCAGCGGAAGGCGATCGAGCCGAGCCCGGCTCCGGTGCCGATCAGCAGGGCCAGGACCGTCAGGCCCCAGGGAGCTTCACGCATCCCGGTCACGACCGCGGGCGGCCGCGACCGCAGTGGCACCGCGCTGACGGCCGTGGGGGCTGGGTCCCGAATGCGGGAACTGCTCATGGTCTGTCTCCTCGAAAAGCTACCTTTGCATTATGCAAAGATAGTCAAGAGGATGGCTCCCTGTCACACGCGGGGTAGAAAGGGGGCATGAACCAGAGCGCGCAGCCCCTGCCGGGCACGGATGACGTCGATGCGGTGACCCGTGCGGTACTGACCGCCTCACGCGTGCTGGTCGCCGTCTCCGCGCGCTCGCTGGCCGCCATGGAGGACGCGGTCACCTTGCCGCAGTTCAGGCTCCTGGTGGTGCTGTCCACGCAGGGCGCCACCAAACTCGTGGTCCTTGCCGAGCAGTTGGGCGTCAACCCCTCGACCGCGATGCGCATGATCGACCGCCTGATCGCCGCAGGGCTCGCCTCCCGTCAGGTCAATCCCGGAAACCGGCGGGAGAACCTCCTGGAGCTCACCGCGGCCGGTCGCCGCATCGTCGACGAGGCCACCGCCCGCCGCCGCGACGAGATCGCCGCGATCGTCGCCCGCGTCACCCCCGACCAGCGACAGGCTCTCGTCGACGCCCTGACCGCCTTCGCCGAGGCGGGAGGCGAGCCTGCCGCCCCCACGGGAGCCGACCTGTACCCGCTGGGCTGGCCAGAACCCGCCACCTCCTGATTCGCGTGGGACCCGCGGAACCTTTCCCGCAATTGTTTGCATTGTGCAAAGATGGGGTTTCGTCAGCGCTCACCTCAGCGAAGGAACGGTCGCATGCGGCAGATTCCCGCTGCCTGGTTCGTCCTGCACCTGATGTGTGCTCTGTGCGGAGCGCAGGCTGCCCAACGTGAACTCGCTCCGCCCCGCCAGTCCCCCGTGCGCTGGTTGCGCTGGAACCGCGCATCCCAGGACCTCTACGCCGCGGGCCGCGACCCGTCCATGTGGTGGCTGATCGTCGCAAGCGAACGCTACGACAACGGTCCGGGCGAGAACGTCACCGCCGAGCGTGCCAAACAGTTCAGCGATGCCTTCCACCATCCCCGCACCTACCAACGCGTGCACCGAGCGGACCTCTACAGCGACGCCGGATTCTGTGCCGGCTGCGACGCACCGTACTGCGAGCACCACTGGACCCGCGCACCCGGCGAAAGAGCCAGTTGCCCGCACGGCCACCAGCGGTGAACCCACGCGCCACCAGAAGAGGAGCCCGCCCGTGATCCGGAACATCACAGCCGTCCCGCCGCCCACCGGCTGGCGCCGCCGGCTCGCACGCGCCCCGATCCACCTCTACCGCTGGCACCTGGGACGTTTGATGGGCCACCGCGTCCTCCTGCTCACCCACACCGGTCGCACCAGCGGCCAGCCCCGCCTGGTCGTCCTTGAGGTCACCGGTCGCAATGCGACCACCGGCGCCTACCATCTCGCCTCCGGCTTCGGCCCCACATCACAGTGGTACCAAAACGTTCTGCACTCCCCCCACGTCACCATCCAGGTCGGTGGAACGCGCATGCCCGCCATCGCCCGCCCCATGACCCCGGAGGAATCCGGGCACACTATGGCTGCCTACGCCCCGCTGCACCCACGCACCGCTCGCCGCCTGATGGGCTGGTGCGGCATCGATACTGACGGCACCGCCGACGACTACTACCAGATCGGCCACGATCACATCCCCTTCGTCGAAATCACGCCAACCCCGGGAGCGCCTGGAGACGACCCGCAGAGAGCATGAATCCGGGGCCGGACGGGGACCGGGCATCATGGCTCCGCCTCGAAAACGAGCCTGAGGGCAGGGCCACGGAGCACCGCGTGTACGGGAAACGCCGACCTGACATCCCGCTTCGGTCAGCGGTGTTCGGGGTTCTCGAAGTCGAAGCGGCAGCCCGCGTCCCACTCGGAGCGCTGGTTTCCGTGTGCGGGGATGCCGCCCGCGTCCTTGAGCATCCGCGCCAGGTGCAGGAGGTTCCACGTCATGAACGTGGTGTTGCGGTTGGTGAACTCGTTGTCCGGGCCGCCCGAGCCCTCGTCCAGGTAGGACGGGCCGGGCCCGGCCTCGCCGATCCACCCGGCGTCGGCCTGCGGCGGGATGGTGTAACCCAGGTGCTGCAGGCTGTAGAGCACGTTCATCGCACAGTGCTTGACGCCGTCCTCGTTGCCGGTGATCAGACAGCCGCCCACCCGGCCGTAGTACGCGTACTGTCCCGCCTCGTTCAGCAGCGACGAGCAGGCGTACAGCCGCTCAATGACCTGCTTCATCACCGAGGAGTTGTCCCCCAGCCAGATCGGCCCGGCCAGCACGAGGATGTCCGCGGCCATCACCTGGCTGTACAGGACCGGCCAGTCGTCGCTCTCCCAGCCGTGTTCGGTCATGTCGGGCCAGACACCGGTGGCGATGTCGTGGTCGACAGCGCGGACGACGTCGACCGCGACACCCTGCCGCTCCAAGATGCCGCGGCTGACGTCGATCAGACCCTCGGTGTTGCTGCGCTCGGGAGAACGCTTGAGCGTGCAGTTGATGACCAGGGCGCGCAGATCGGAGTAGGACGGCGCAGTGTCCGGCATGCGGGTGCCTTCCGCTCTCGGATGGGCAGAGTTCTGAACCACTCCACCAGGCAAAGCCCTCTGACGCCAGGCGCGGATAGGCCGGACGCGTGAGAGAACCCGTATCCGAGGGCGCACCACCTGCGGCTTATCGGGCCGCCTTCGTCCGCTCGTAGTGGCGGGCCGCGCGGGCCCTGGTCCCGCATCCGGCTGAACACCACTCGCGACGGGGGTGGTCCTTGACGAAATACAGGACACACCCGGGCGCCTGGCACGCCCGCAGGTCGCCGATCCGGTCACCGCCGAAGAAGTCCACTGCTCGCTGAGCGATCTCAGCCAGCGCGGCCACGACGGACGTCGTCGCGCTGCGGGCACGAACGGACGGGCCATCGGCCCACGAGAGTTCCCGCCATCGAGCAGCCGCACGGACCTGCCCGTTGATCACCTCCACGGCTTGGCGCGGGGGTGTCCCGCCACGGACCGCCGCCTCCGCGAGAACACGGATCGCGTCGCGCAGGGCCCGCGTGGCGCGCAGCTCTTCGGAGCCGGTGGCCAGCAGGTCCGCGTCCGCGCACTGCTCCGCGAACCGTGCCCGGTTGTCACGGAACCACGCCGCGACGTGCTCGACGGTCTGCAGCCCGTCGACCAGGCGTCCCCTGACCGCATAGGTGGCATTGGCCAGCTCAATGGGGAGCGGCTCCCCCAGCGCGGGCGCACCGCCTCCCTCCAAGTCCTCAACCTTCATAACCTCACGGTAACACTGGCTTGCATCCGTGAGAAATGTATGACTACTGTTCTCACGGTTGATCGAACTATCAACCGTGAGAATTAGTGTCGTTCCACTGGAGGAAACCATGTCCCGACTCCCGATCATCGAGCCCGCCCACGCCCAGGGCGCAGCCGCCGACCTGCTGGCCACAGTCCAGAAGACGCTCGGCGTCACGCCGAACATGACCAAGGCCATGGCCAACAGCCCCGCCGTCCTCAAGGGCTACCTGGAGTTCTCGGGCGCCCTCGCCACCGGCGAACTCCCCGCAACGGTCCGCGAGAGCATCGCGCTGGCCGTGGCGCAGGAGAACACCTGCGACTACTGCCTCTCCGCGCACACCTACATCGCCACCAACCTCGCGGGGCTCACCACGGAGCAGGCGGAATCAGCACGCAGGGCACAGTCCGCCGACCTCACGTGCGACGCCGCCCTCAAGCTCGCCACCTCCCTCGTGCGAACCCGCGGGGACGTGACCGACACCGACCTCAAGACCGCCCGCGAAGCCGGTCTCAATGACGCCGAGATCGCCGAGGTCGTCGCGCACGTGGCCCTCAACATCCTCACCAACTACTTCAACAAGGCAGCCGCTGTCGACATCGACTGGCCGCAGGTCAGCCACCTCTCCTGACCTACGTCGCCTCTCGCGGATGCGAGAAGAGCAGCAAGGGCGGGAGCCCCACCCTTGCTTCGCCCCCATCGCACGGATCATCGGACGGCCCATCGAAGCGGTGGGCATGACCGGTTCGCGGACCCCGGCGGTCCGGAAGGGTCCGAGATCGGCTACGTGGCCGGCTCCGGACCGGACGCCGAGGCGGGGCGGGCGGTGGCGTGATCACCGGCAGGTGATCGACGCCATCGCGTGGAAGTTCCAGACCGGGTCGCAGTGGGTGCACCTGCCCGCCGAGTACGGGTCGTGGAAGGACGTCTACACCCGGCTGCGAAAGTGGGCGATCAACGGTAACTGGGAGCGGGTGTTCACTGCCCTGCTCACCCAGGCCGATGCCGAGGGCGAGTTGGATTGGGCTGTCGCAGTGGACTCCACGATCGTGCGTGCCCACCAGCATGCGGCCGGGGCCCGTAAAAAGGGTCACCGGCCGACGAGCCCGCCGACCATGCCATCGGGCGCTCCCGCGGTGGGCTGACCACCAAGGTTCACTTGTCGGCGGATGGGCGTTGTCGGCCCCTGTGCTTCGTCCTCACGCTGGCCAGGCCGGGTGGCGCGCCCGCATTCGAGCACGTCCCGTTAGCGAGCACCACCTCGGGGCGGTTCTTGACGCCGGCCGCGTCGAGCTCCCGCTCCCCTGCGGTGACCATCGGGTCCTGGGCGAAGTCGAGGCCGCCGGAGGCGATCTCGGCGGCGACGATGATCCAGCCCTCGGTGGTCACCGTCCGGTCGGTATCAGGTCGGACAACGAGCCTGATCGAGATCCACTGGAATAGAGAAGAGGGCTCTCGACCTCTTGGAGGCCCCAACCTTACCAACGCCGGCAATGGGCGCGGCGCGGGAGTGTCGGCCTGCCGCCCGCAGCCCGTGCAAATCAGCACGGTACGGGTTACCGGGGATGACGACAGTTGCTGCCAGGTGCCTCGCACTGGGCAAGCTCCACGGCTCCCACCACCACGAGACGACGTTGAATTATGGACTACCACCACATGGGGCAACGCCCGGGCCATTCCTACCGTGAGCAACACCAAAGTCACCCTCATCCCCGCCCGGAAGAGACCGATATGACCGCACCCACAGCCCCACCGCCAACTCTCCGCAACATGGCGAAAGTTGTAGCCGCGAGCCTCATAGGAACCACAATCGACTGGTACGACCACTCATCCGAAGAGAGCTAGGACCTGCGGGTTTCCATGATCCGGGCCGTCGCAGTCAGCACGGAACCAGCACCGGGATCTTGGCGGCCGAGGCGGTGCTGGCTGGACCGCACCGCGGCGTTTGCCGCCGAGTCCGATAGCAGGCGAGGAACGATCACGGAGCGTTCCGAACCGCCCCATCTTCAGCCTCTCCAACAGCGCGGACCCTGCGCCACCCGACGCCAGCGGGCGAAGGACCGAGGCGTCCCAGGATGAGCCTCGGTACCTCACTGCGAACGCTGCCTCATGGACTGCCTCGAACTCGAGCGGAAGGATCACCTCGGCCTCGAGGTTGAAGGTGGAGTCCATGACGGTTCGCAGGCGCTCCGGCGCATCGGGCATGACGTGTGCGTACGTCCGGTGCGTGGTGCGGGGGTCGCGATGGCCGAGCCACTCGGCCATGTCCGTCACCGAAACCCCCTTCGCGAGGCCGGCGGAGGCGAAGAAGTGCCGCAGCCAATGCGGAGTGATCTCCCGCACGATCCCCGCGGCGCGCCTGGCGGCGTGCCAGAGCCGACTGATGAGCGAGTACATCAAGATGTTGGTCCGCCCTCAGACTGGCGAACAGATAGTCCCCCACAAGCCGGTTCGGCCCGTCCTCGACACGGAACGTCCCATAGCAGCGGACATGCTCGCGGACCTTAGCCGCAATGCTCACCGGCACCGACACCAGTCGCCCCTCATCACGCTCCCGCCATTGGAGGTGGCGGATCCGGTGCGCCCTTCCCCGCCCCTTGGGCAGGACCCGTCGCCCACGCACCCCCGGCATGTGTTCCTCACCGTCCTGAATAATCTGGCGGTCGACGCACAGCGT
Organism: Streptomyces sp. So13.3; assembly: GCF_005860785.2. Classification (NCBI taxonomy): domain Bacteria; kingdom Bacillati; phylum Actinomycetota; class Actinomycetes; order Kitasatosporales; family Streptomycetaceae; genus Streptomyces; species Streptomyces sp. So13.3. Next base: position 1,930,761 of record NZ_CP048835.1, read on the forward strand.
GCCAGCCGCGAAGTCGAACTGCCCCAACGAGACCGCCCTCGCCTCACCGATCCGCAGCCCGCACCCGGCCATCAACCACACCAACAACCGGTACGGGCCGGGAAGATGTTCCGAGATGGCGACGATCTCACTCAGCGACGGCAGCCGGATCACCCTGCGACTCCGCGTCGGCCGTACCGCTTCCCCCACCGCACCTGCCGGCACGGGTCCTTGGCCAGGTAGTCGTTGGCGACGGCAAACCCGAAGACCCCGCACAGAATCCCATACGGGCTATAGGAGGTGCTCAAGGCATAGCCCCGCTCCTCCACCATCCACACCAGCCACGCCCGGACCTCCTTGGCCTTTGACCTGGCCCTGGCCCTGGCCGGGGGACGCTCGCGTGCATCCGCCGGACCGGGGGACGTGCGTGTGAGCCTTTTCCGCGCGCCCAGCATGCAGGACGGAAAAGTCGGACTACTGGCGTGAAGATGCTTGGCTCCGGTTACGTCGCGGGCGGCGAGTGAACAGCCAGTGCAGGAGCACCAGCACCACGACGAACCACGCCCCGGCGGAACTACGCTCCGACGATCGTTGCCCAACCTCCTCATTCTGCACCCCCGGGCGTGACAACCGGCCGGTACGCGTGGCTGCAATCTCGAACGGCAAAGCTGCCAGCAGGGAGCAGCCAATCCCGAGCCCGATTCCTGCCGTTGTCAACCGACTCTGCCAGAGAGCCTGCTCATCGACGTCGATCAAGCGGGCAGATGGCGCGATCGGGGTAGATGTTGACCACGACAGTGTTTCGGTACTTTCAAGTGCGGGTTGGCTCGACTCAACCTGGACGTTGTGCCCTAGATTGCCGACCGAAACCTGTGACGTGAACTGCACCGGCCGACTCCAGGAGCCAGGTATTCCGGTGATTCTGAATTCCCCCAGGTCATTACTGGACACCCCGGGTGGGCGGCCGATCAGCGGCCAACTCTGAGACTCACGTGGAGTTGCCCAAATCACTCTTGGGTGATGTCGGACCGGTGCGCGAAGATTGCCGGTCACTTCAACGGGTGTGCCTAGTGTCGCAAAGCCAGCGGTTCCCGATGGTGCACACGCTACGACCGAGGGGATGTCGATTGGAACCCATGCGGTATCACTTAATACGAGGCTATCTCCGGTCGCTGGGACGTCCAAGGTTCCTTTCAAGGACGTCGGCATGATGGGTTTTGTGGTCAGGTCGGAAGCCGCGAAAGTCGCGTTGGTGAGTCGCGCCGCACCACCCATGAGCAGAACCGCATGGAAAGGTGATGTCCCGCAGACGCTCACCAGATAGGTGACTGTTGGATGAGCACCTGGCGCGCCCGGCACCAGCGGGGTTGCCACGAAACGGACCTGATGTGTCTCAGACGTGGTCGGGACGAGCACCGTCACCCATCCGGGGAATGCTGGGGTCGATGGCAGTGCACCAGCCACGCTCGCCACGATGAAGTACCAGACGATGGCCGTAAGACCGACGCAGCCGACAAGGACCCGCGTAGTTGCGCGTATGGCCGTCGCCCCCTCTATGTCCCCGCTGGACTCCAAAGCTAGCGCGTGTGATGGAGTCACGCCGCCAGATCCCGCGTGCATGTTGCGGACCAGAGCGGAGGGTTCGCTGCGTGTAGTCCCACAAGGGTCGACGAAAGGGCTTCACCGAGACCGACTACGCTGGCCTGCTCGACGCCGCACACCAGCAGCTCGGCGACCCGATAGTCCTGGTCTGGGACAATCTGAACACGCACGTCAGCCGCGCCATGGGGCAGCTGGTCGACGCCCGATTATGGCTGACCGTCTACCGGTTGCCGCCGTACGCTCCCGAGTTCAACCCGGTCGAGGGTGTGTGGTCGCACCCGAAACGGTCGCTTGCCAACCTGACCAAACACAGCCTCGACCAGCTCACGGCGCTGGTGAAGACCCGACTCAAACGGATGCAGTACCGACCTGGCCTCATCGACGGCCTCATCGCCAAGACCGGCCTCGACTTCCAACCGCCGTAACCTCAGCCATAGAAGATCTCTAGCGCTGTTCTAGCCGATCTACGATCCGTTCCCAGAGGGCGTTGAAGAGTTCCTCTTTGGTGAATTCACGCTCACTTCCACCGAAGCTGCCCAGTACCGAGAGGTCCATCATCTTAAGCTTGGGAATTTCAGCCTCAACGTCGAAATAGGGCCCAGCCCACCCGTTGATTCCAGTAGCGAAGCTGCGGTGGTGATCAAGCCCAAATGTGAGCTTATCGTCACCCATACTGCCGCCCTTGTAGATGTCCAGCGAGTAGACAATCTCGCCGCGTTTCTCAATGCGAATCGAAATTCGCTCCTGAGTACGATTCACGGTACAGATGAAGCCCCGTGGGCGAAGCAGTGGTGCCGCAGTCTGAAACTGGCTACCGAAATAGTCGAAGACCACCTGAAGCTCTTCGTACTTGCTGAAGTCTCCGGGAACCACCTTCGGCAAACGCAGATTAAGGGCTTCCTGTACGACCTCACCGACTTCGCGCGCTTGCTGGCCGATATTCTCGGCTTGCCTCACCCGAGCGTGCAGTTGTTCTGCCAACAGCTCCGGCGAGTAGTCCTTCGCTCGTAGGTAATGAATGTGGGGATGGAGCAAGTCGGGTGGCACTTGCACGTCATCCATTAGAACGGGAAGGACATAGCCATCGCCTTGTTTAACGGCCGTCATCATAGCCGCAGAAAACTCATCCATCGGGATCGGCTTGGCGAGATACTCTGTCGAAATAAAGGGCACGAAATAGCGAGTCCGGGACGAGTAAACTTCGCGCTGCTCTCGGATGAAGCTCTTGCCCCACCACTCGTTGTTCATATCCCGGTCGTAGAACACGCGCAGGCCAAGCCGTTCACAACTGCGCACCGTTCGCTCAACATACTCGCGGTGCTCTCCGGCAAAGGAGACTGCCAAGTCATAAATCTCTTCACGGTTGGAAGTCATCTTGGTATTCTAGCCCCTATCTGCCGGGTCAGCGAATATGTGCTCGGGCGCGTACTTGACAGGAAACTCCAGAAATGTTCTTCCTGCTCTTCCTTTCCATGAAGGCTCATGCCATCGGGTGTACTCCATGCTTCCTGAGCAGGCGCTCTCTTGAAAATCCTCCTTCGGTGTGGTGATCGGTGTGTCAGGTGGTCGCAGGGTTGCTGTCGAGGGATACCTGGACGCCGAGGGCTGCGAGTTGGGCGAGGAGCCTTCGGGTCTGACGTTCTTTGCCGAGACGGTTGGTGAAGTAGTCGGCGCCGAGGTCCTGGTAGGGGACGAGGTCGTGGAGCATGTGCCAGGCGGCCTTCAGGATGGAGTGGCCGACGGCGACGGTGGCGCGCTTGCCGCCGCGGTGTGGGACCAGGCGTCGGTACTGGGCGCCGAGGTAGGTGCCCTTGGTGCGGGCCGCGGCGATGCCCGCCAGGAACAACGCTGTCTTGAGCCAGGTGTCGCCGTGACGCGTACGGCTGTGAAGGCGTTTGCCCGCCGACTCGTTGTTGCCCGGACACATGCCGGCCCAGGAGGCCAGGTGGCCGGCCGTGGCGAAACGGCTCATGTCCACGGCGTGTCCAGCAGATGAGGCTGCAGGCCAACGAGATGAAGGCATCGTGAAGTTCGAGTCGACATTCCCAGCGGACGGCGAGGCGTTTGAACTGGTGGCGCAGGGCGAAGTTTCTGCTCGACGACGTAGGGACTTTGCCCAGGCGCTTGATGTTCGGTACGCCCTTGCCGGAGATCGAGCGGGACTCCCCCGCGCCCCAGCTTGCCTGCCATGAGGTAGTCACCGTTTTCTGTAGGCGCGGAGCAGCGCACTATAGTCCGGCTCGTCGCCGTCCGCTTCGTCGTCGCCGTCGGGCTCGTAATCCTCGTCTGGTTCGAACTCGTTGTAGTAGTCCTCGGGCGAAATGTCCACGTCGACGTCGCCTCCAAGGGGTACGACCAGCAGGTCAAGCTCCCCCATCTCAAGGCGAAGGTCGCAGACAAAGCACCGAAAGATGCGGGGTGTCAGCACGACAGTCCACCTCTCTTCATCCACGGAGTTGTGACCCATCAACGAGCCCCGTGACGAGCACGCAGGACAGGCCGCTGACGCGGAGTGCTCGCCGATGAACCCCGGAGTGATCACACGAGCAACGGTGGTCAGCACGAGCTCCCGATCCCTCTCGTTGATGTGCCCATACCGCTCCGCGAAGACGCGCCGCGCTCTGGCAAGCTTGCCCTCCAGCCGAACACGAGCAGCTTCCACTCCCTCGCCGAGCAGCTTGTCGTGCAGCGCCTTGTAGTCACCCCAGTAGTCGGGCTCAATCGCAAGCTCAACAAGCAGCTGATCGATCACCGCAATGCAGTTGGTGAAGACCACGTTCACCTCTGCACGATCGTGGTACCCGCAGTGGGCAACGCCATTGCGTGCGTCAGCAAGCGGCCAGACCTGGGGCCTCGGGGGGATCTTGCCTTTCAAGATCTTCTGCACTCGGTCATACGCCTCACCGAGTTGGATCGTCTTGACCTGTGACCCCCGAACCTGCCGGAGTGCGCCATGCCCCGTGGCGTAGAGCATCGAATTGAAGTCCTTGCCGTCGACTATCAGCGTCGGGTGCAGCCTGACGAGGAACGCCTTGAGTAGATGCTCGGTGGCCACACCTGCAGGGCCTCGGCGTGAAGTCGACTTGAGCGGGTTCGCCCCAACTGGCCTTGCTGGTGGGGTAGGTGGCAACATGCGGCAGGCGCGGTTGCCAGCGATCATGTGAGTGTCTACGTCCCATGATCCTTGCTGGAAGACCGTGCCTGCTCTCGCTGAATCATCTCCCATGCCCGCCGGGCTTGACCAGCTCACCGCCTCGCCGTCTCTGGCGGCTCAGGAGTGTCCCGGCCTGCTGGTCTGTCTCGCGAGGGTGACTGATCCCCGTGATCCACGGGGCCGGTTGCATCCTCTGGTCGGCGTGCTCGCCATCTGTGCGGCCGCGGTGCTCACTGGTGCGACCTCTCTGCTGGCGATCAGCGAGTGGGCGGCCGACGCACCGCAACTGGTCCTGGCTCGGCTCGGTGCCCGTCGCGACCCTTTCACCGGCCGTCACCAGGCCCCGTGCGAGACCACGATCCGCCGGGTCCTGACCCAGGTCGACGGCGATGTGCTGGATCGGGCCGTCGGCGGTTGGCTGTCTTCCCGGCTCCCGCAGAGCGCCGGGAAGTTGCTGCGGGCGATCGCGGTGGACGGCAAGTCCCTGCGCGGAGCCGCCCGCGCGCACGGCCGGAAGATCCACCTCCTGTCCGCCGTCGACCACGCAACCTCCGTCGTCCTGGGGCAGGTTGATGTCGAGAACAAGACAAATGAGATCACATGCTTCCAGCCCCTGCTGGACGACATCGATCTGCGCGGGGCGGTCGTGACCAGCGATGCGATGCACACCCAGCGCGAGCACGCCGAGTACCTGACCGGCCGGGGAGCCCACTACATCGTGATCGTCAAGGGCAACCAGAAGAAGCTCCGCAAGCAGATGAAGTCCCTCCCCTGGAAGCAGATCCCGCTACAGAACCGCACTACCGAGAAGGGACACGGCCGAGGCGAGATCCGCCGCATCAAGGTCTGCACCGTCGCCGGCCTGCTCTTTCCCGGAGCAGCCCAGGCCATCGAGCTCAAACGTCGGCGGGTGAACCGCAAGACCGGGAAGATCAGCATCAAGACGGTGTACGCGGTTACCAGCCTGAACGCCGGACAGGCCAACCCGACCGAGCTCGCGGCCCTGATCCGCGGGCACTGGTCGGTGGAAGCTCTGCATCACGTGCGAGACACCACCTTCGCCGAGGACGCATCGCAACTACGGTCGGGCAACGCGCCCCGCGCCATGGCCACCTGGCGCAACCTCGCCATCGGAGCACTCCGCCTCATCGGCCGACAATGCATCGCCGCCGCCCTCCGGAGAAACGCCCGCGACGCCACCCGACCGCTGAACATTCTGGACATTCCATGATCGCGAACCGGTCATACCGACTTCACGCCGAAGCCCTGGCCACACCTGCGTGATGGACCGCCATGTCTTCCGAGGGCGGTCCATCAGAGAAGGCCTCGAATGCGGCGGTCATCCACTTGCGCGAGGAACGCGCGAGCCGTTCTGCGTCCATATGCATGAGTTGGACAGTAGAGGTCGACGCCCGGCGCAGGGCAGCGATTATGGAACCTAAGTGGGCGTTAAGTCCGTTCTTTCGTAGTTCAGGGTCGCTCGATCGGAGGACGGATCGTGGTGCGGGCCCGACACTCGGCATGGACATGCTGGGATGCCGGGCATGGGCAGAGAGGCGTATCTGAGTGACTTGTCGGACGAGCAGTGGTCGTTGATCGAGCCGATGATCACGGGCTGGAAGCAGGACCGGGTGGCGCGGTCGGCGACCGGGGACCCGGGGTCCTGTGATCTCCGGGAGGTCGTGAACGCGATCTTCTACCAGAACCGGACGGGCTGTCAGTGGCGTTATCTGCCGCATGACCTGCCGTCCTGGTCAGCGGTGTTCTACTACTTCACGCTGTGGCGCGAGGACGGCCTGGACCAGCGGATCCAGGAGCTCCTGCGCTGCCAGGTGCGGGAGAAGGCCCGCCGATTAGAGGACCCGTCCCTCGTGATCATCGACACCCAGTCCGTTCGTGCGGCAGCCGGTGTCCCGACGACCACGACGGGACTCGACGTCAACAAGAAGGTGTCCGGGCGCAAGCGCGGACTGGCCGTCGACGTTCTGGGCCTGGTCATCGGCGTCGTCGTCCTGCCGGCCTCCGCCCACGACAACGCCGCCGGCACCGCCCTGCTCGACCAGGCCGCCGAACGCTGCGGGAACCGTCTGGAGAAGGCCCTGGTGGACCAGGGTTTCAAGGACGAGGTGGTGATCCACGGCGTGCTGCAGGACATCGACGTCGAGATCGTCCGCCGGAACCCGGACGACAAGGGCAAGGGCTTCGTCCCGCAGCCCAAGCGGTGGATCGTGGAGCAGGTCAACGGGACCCTGTTGCTGCACCGGCGCCTGGCCCGCGAGTACGACCACCGGCCCGACACCTCCGCCTCACGCGTCTACTGGGCCTCCACCTCGAACATGACCCGCCGCCTGACCACACCGAGCCCCGCCTGGCGCGACGACCTCGGGCTGGCAGCGTGAACGTCACCGAACTCCTCGCCGCACTCCAAACCCAGCACGAGGCGGCCACCGCACGCGCCGGTGAACTCCGCGAGCAGATCGAACACCTCACCGCAGGGCTGGCCGAGACCGAGGCCCGGCTCGCGGAGCTGGACATCACCCGGAAGGTCATCGAGCAGGCCGCTCCGGCAGCAGCCGAACCCGAACCACCCCAGACGGAGATGAGCACCGCCTACCAGGCCATCGTGAACACCTTCAACCAGCACCCCGACCAGGCATTCCGGGCCCGTGAACTGCACGAACACCTCGACATGCCCATCGACGAGGCATCCGTCAACATCACCCGAAGCCGCCTCGCCCGCCTCCTCCGCCAAGGCTTCCTCACCCAACCCGGACGAGGCCGCTACCAGAAACGGACTTAACGCCCACTAAGAACTCGCAAAAGGATCACGGGTGGGTCCTTTTGAGGCGTCTCCAGCAGTGGTCGGGGAGATGGCCACGATCGATGACATGCCCAGGTGGGCCCCGGTGACGGCGTGCGACGACATTGACGCACACGTCGTCCAAAGCCGAGCGATGCGGAGCTTCCTCGACAAGTGCCCTGAGGTCGCCACCTCTCGTGCCGTACCCGGCGCCGCCGGATCCGTCGTAGCCGGCCGCCGCGCCTGCGGGGCCGCCGACTGGGGCCGGGAAGGAGCCGTTGCCGCCCGCGCCGCCCGCGGTGCCGTGCGTCGCGCCGGTGCCGCATGCGGTCGCGGTGCCTGCGGTGCGGCCTGCTCCGCCGGCGGCAAGTCCGGCCGCCGACCACGGCTCCCGCACGCCGACCTGGAGTAGGAGTGACCCAAGCATGGGTGGGTTCCACGTGCCGGAAGGGTTCGGCCCAGGCTCCGATCGGAATCGTGCCCGGCCTCCTGTGCCACGGGATACACCAGCGTTGCAAATGGCGCAAATAAGATGAATCTAAGCCAGCTCCTCCGCTAGCGTGTGCGGCTGTGGCCCCAGCGGGAGCCACATCAACACGCGAGCCCCCGGGGGCATTTGTGGCTTTCGACTTCTCCGCCTTCGATTCCGGGCCGGCCCCGACACCGACCAATCCCCGTGAGCTGTTCGACGCGCTTCCGCAGCGCGCCGAACGCTACGAGTTTCTTCGCGACCCGCAAGGACAGGTCCTGCAGGCGTGGTACAAGCGCAGGACCGCGAAGGACCTAGTCATCAAGCTCAACACCGGCGGCGGGAAGACCGTGGTTGGCCTGCTCATCTGCCAGTCGAGCCAGAACGAAGGCGTCGGCCCCGTGCTCTATCTAGCGCCGGACCCCTACCTGGCCCGGCAGGCCATGGAGCAGGCCCAGGGCCTGGGCCTGGAGGTCACAAATGACCCGAAATCCGCCCGCTTCGCCAGCGGTGAGGCGATCTGTGTGCTTAGCCTGCACCGGTTCGTCAACGGCAAGAGCATTTTCGGGCTCCAGGGCGATGGGCGACCGGTGACCGAGGTCGGCACGATCGTGGTCGACGACGCCCACGCGGCGCTCGCCACCGTGCGCGAGAAGTTCACCCTGACGCTCTCGCGAACCAAGTATTCCGAGCCGTTCGCCGCGCTGCTGGAGCTCTTCGCGGACGACCTGCGCCAGCAGTCCGCCAGCCAGTACCTGGACTTGACCACCCAGGACTCTTCGGCAGTGGCGCAGGTGCCCTTCTGGGCCTGGACGCGCCACATCGATACGGTCACCGAGACGCTTCATGCGCTGCGCTACGAAGATGATCTGGAGTGGTCCTGGCCGCTGATCAAGGAAGTGCTGCCGGTATGCCGTGCGGTCTTCACCGCCGACCGGCTGGAGATTCAGCCGCCGTACCCGCCGATCGGTAAGATCGCCAGCTTCTCGCGGGCGCGCCGCCGGGTGCACCTGACCGCCACCCTTGCCGACGACAGTGTTCTGGTGACCGACTTCGCCGCCGACCCCACCACCGTAGGAACTGCGATCACGCCGGCGAACGCTGGCTACCTCGGTGATCGGCTCATCCTGGCTCCCCAGGAGATCAGCCCTGCCATTCGGGAGAGCGAGGTGCGCGAAATGGCTGCGGACCTCGCCCAGCGGGTCAACGTAGTGGTTATCGTCCCGTCCTACCGCAGAGCTGCCGCATGGGCTGACTATGCGGAGATTACCGCCGCGGAGTCCGAAGGTATTGGTGACGCAGTCGCTCGTCTGCGAGCCGGTCACGTGGGCCTGGTCGTACTGGTCAACCAGTACGACGGGATCGACCTGCCGCGAACCGCGTGCGAGGTGCTTGTCCTGGACGGCCTTCCGCAGGCCTACGGCGGTTTGACGCGCCGTGAGGCGATCGTACTGGGTGACTCCGACGAGATGATCAACCGGCAGCTGCAGCGCATCGAGCAGGGCATGGGCCGCGGCGTACGGTCGGCCAACGACCACTGTGTAGTCCTGCTGCTGAGTCCCCATCTGTCGCAACTGATCGCCACGCCACGGTACCGCGCCAGGTTCGGACCCGCCACCCTCGCGCAGATCGACCTCTCCCGTAAGGTAGCTGCCACCCTGGTGGGCCAGCCGCTGGAGAAGATCGAGGGCGTGATCCGGCAAGTCCTGGACCGTGATCCAGCGTGGATCACCGCGTCCCGTGGCGCACTGGCCCCAGTCACCTACCCGGTCAGCACGATCTCGCCGGTCGCCGCACCCGCCCGCCTTGCTTTCGACCAGGCCGCACTGGGCCAGTACGCAGCGGCGGTGGGGCACATGAGCAAAGCTGTCGCCGCTGCTGCTGATCTCGCTGAACGCGGTTTCCTCCAGGAGCAGCTGGCTGCCTATCAACACTTCATCGACGAACCCAAGGCCCAGCAGACCCTCGTCAAGGCCTTGGAGTACAACCCTGCACTGCTGCGGCCCATCGCGGGCGTGAAGGCCACCCGTATCAAGGTGACCGACCCCCAGGCGGTGATGGCAGCCGCGTACCTGGCGCGCACCTACGCCAACCGCAACGACCTGTTGGTCGGCATCGACGTCCTGGTGGACGAACTCATCTACCACCCGAAGCGTGTACCCGCTTTCGAGCGAGCACTGGAGCGACTGGGGCGACTTCTCGGCTTCGAGGCTCAGCGTCCGGAACGTGCTACCGGCAACGGACCCGACGTCCTATGGGCTGTCGGAGATCTGAAGTACCTGGTGCTTGAGGCGAAGTCGGGCGCGACGGTCGACAAGATCTGGCGCTCCGACGTCGCGCAGCTGGCCCACTCTATGAACTGGTTTCAGCAGACGTACGACCAGAGCTGCAGCGCCACCCCTGTGATTCTGCACAGGGTCAACCTCCTGGAGCACAACGCGGTCGCTCCGCCGGGGACTCGGGTTGTCACCACTGCGACCATGGCGCAGCTGAGCGAGGCGGTGCGAAAGGCGACACTTGCGCTTGCCGACGCAGATAGTTGGGGCGATGCGACGGCGGTAGCCGAGCAGTACGAGGCTCATCGTCTCCTGGCCCAAGGGCTGACTGAGCGCTTCAGCGTCAAGCCGCGTGCCTCCTGACACCGCCTTGCCCTCGGACCGACTCACGGCCCTGGCCTGAGACGCCCGACCGCCGGTCGGGGAGCAGCTGCGCGCCGCCATCGCCGATCGAGAAGCCGCGGCTGAGCTAGCAGCAGGGGAAATGCCCCTCCCCGCTGCTGTGGCTTCGCTAGCTTGAGCTGGGTGAAACTGACCAAGCACGCTGCCGCTACGATCCGGTGGCCCGAATGACGTCTACGACTTCCCTATTCGCGTGCCGCCCAGACGACGTGACGCTGGAGCGCGTGCGCGAACTCGTGGCTATCGGGCAGCCTGAGAGCTTGACCTTGGAGTACAAGGAGAGCTTCGCTGCGAAGATCCCCGACTCGGTCGCGGCGATGGCCAACAGCTACGGCGGCCTGATCCTGGTCGGCGTGACCGAGCGCAACCTGGACGACCGGATCACCGGCGTTCCGGAGTCGACGATCGTTCAGATCGTCAGCGCCTGCCACCAGAAGCTGGAACCCCCGTGGGAGCCCGAGATCATCCCGGTGCCCCTGCCTGACAGCGGCGGCCTGATGGTGCTCGTGGTCCGCGTCGACCCCGCGCAGGCCCCCAGACCCCTACTGATTCAGGGGGCCGCTCCGATCCGGCTGCACGGCCGCAACGCTGTCGCCAGCCTGCCGCGCCTCATCCAGCTGATCACCGAGGCTCCACCTAAACTAAGGACGATCGGGCTGCGCTTGCCGCCCGCTGAACTCCCCCGAGACACTAACGGCCAGAACACGGCCGACTTTCTGGTCCGCACCGGCATGTTCGTCCCAGTCGACGCCTCGGCCACCTGGCGCCCGCTCTCCGAGAACGCGGTGGAGGCCTTCGCCAATGCCATGAACAGCTCCCCACTGCATCAGGCACTCTTCCGCTGGTGCGCCTCGCTCGGGGATGGCGGGATGAATCCCTTCCACCGATCCGGCTTCAACCGGGCCCGCACGGTTCGTCTGCTGTGGCAGGGCGGCCCTAACGGGGCGGAGCCCTTCCCGCTGGAAGCCATCGCGAAGCTCGACCTGCCGTCGTCCTACGGAGCCCCTGTCTCCCACCTCCAAGTCAGCCTGGAAGTCGTCGTACGCATCGGGTACGCCCTGAAGCTGCCCGGCAGCCCCCCGCTCGCAGTCGGCGCCCTTCGCGACCTCGTGGACTCCCTGGTGACCACGCTGGTCGGCGACCCCGTGATCACTGCCCTCGCCGCTCTGGCGGGAGTCGATCCGCTGGTCGTTCCCCAGCCCCTCGGGCTGGACTTCATCAGCGGCCCGGACGTGCCGGATCTGCTCGCCGGGAACGGACTGACCCCCATTCCCGACGCTGGCACCTCCCACGGAGCCAACCTCCTGGCCGACCCGGGCGTAGACCAGCGCGACCCCGGCGAGCGTCGCACCCTTGTCGACAACTGGCTCCAGCAGATCAGCCTGGATGCCGGCCTGCGCGGCATGGAGCAGGCGCTGGTCCGAGTCCACGCCGCCAAGGACAGTAACGCGTAGTTACAGCGACTGAAAGGCCGCTGCGCTGTGGCCCACGCGCGAGGCGCTGCGCCGGGATGCTCCTACGGAGCGCCTCGCGCGTTCAGCGGGCAGGAGGCCTCGCAGGATTCGCGAAGGCACGCACGAGGCGGGAGCCTCCTCCGGCCACCGACTCAAGTGAGTCTGTGATCCGATCCGGAAGAGGCAACTGAGATCAAAACTGAGACCAGAAACGCATAGCGTCCGGGGTTGCCCCCAACACGCCTTCCAACTGTTCGTCCGGGTGTCCGGACGGGTTCATCAGTGTCCTGAACTGGATCCATGTGGTCTGGTTGCAGGCGCTCGCACCGTGCTGAACGGGGGTGACTGCAACCCTCGGCACCCCCAGACCAGCTGACCACGAAGGCATGCGGCACCGGGACTCCTACAGGCGCAGCGCTCCGCACGGGGCGCCGAGGCGGCGGCCGTATTCGGTGAGGGCCAGCAGGCCGACTCCCCGGGCCGGAGTGTCGGCGTCGATCGACAGGGGGTCAATACTCAGCTCCCCTGCCAGCTTGGTGGCCATTTCGAGCAGTTCCCACATCCATTCATCGTCGTCCTCGTCAACTTCCAGGTGCTCCGCTGTCAACGCGGGCAGCCCGAGAGCCGTACGGCAATCTTGCTCGTACGCGAGTGGGGCCCCGAGTTCCAGGTGCTGTGTGTCGTCGCCCGGGATGTAGGCGAGGCGGCGTACGGTCTCGCCGCGCTCGGCGACCAGGACGGCCGAGCCGTCGCTCTGGGCTCCGTACCAGTACGCCTGGGCACGCCCGTACCGGGCGCTGAGGTGTTCGCACGCCTTCAGCACTGCGGCCTCGCGCTCAGCTGCACTGGGGTCGCACCAGGAGCCGACCACCAGGGTCCAGCCCGCGAGTTCAGGCGTGACGAAAACCCTTCGGTACTGGTGGTGCGGGTCGTCGTCGAGTCCGCCGTGGCTGTCGCAGTCCGCAGCGTCGACCCCGGCGGAGAACGGCACCGGATACGCAGCGGGCAGGCCCAGCATCTCCATGACGCCGGCCTGGTCGCCGGTACTCACCGCGATCCAGGAGAGAAAGCAGCACGAGATGGGGACCGGTATGTCGTCCATCAGCTTGATCTGGACAAGGCGCTCCAGCGCTGCTCGGTCACGCGCACTGACCGCCGCCTCGCCGCCGATCTCCGCCAAACACTCCAGTGCACCCCCGCGCGCCGTACCAGGCCCGTCACGGCGCACCATCTGCAGCAGCGGCACTACAACTGCTCCCCACGAGCAGAAGGCCCGGACTGCGGCCCGGCGTACCTCCTCGTCGCCGTCACCCAGCAGCGGCACCAGCAGATTTGCTACGGGCAGCGCGTCCTCGCCGCAGTCGTTGATGCCCATGACCGCTGCCCGGCGTACGAAAGGATCGTCGTGGGCCAGCGCCCGCAGGTATCCCTCCAGTGCGGGGGTTCCCAACCGGGTGAACACCCGAAGTGCCCGCCAATGCGATCCCGGCACCGCGTCTTGCAGGACATCGAGCACCGGATCGAAGGCCGAGGCGCCGATGCTGCACAGCACCGAAAGCAGCGCGGTCTCGGTCACCGGGGAAGTGTCGTCGCGCAGTTCGCCCATGAGGGCGGGCAGTGCCGCAGGACCGAGTGCGACCAAGCTGGCGACAGCGGCGTGCCGCTCGGCCTCCTCGCCGGCTGACAGGGCCAGAACCCACTGCCTCCCGGTCATGCCAGGTCCTTGAAGAGCGCGTCGTACGGTTCGCTCTCCGGCGTGAAGACCAGAAGGAAATCCCTGCCCGTCACAGTGACGGCCTCACGCAGCCGGGCCAACGCAGCGGCCTCCGTCGGAAGGGAGAGACCGAGGGCGGCTGCCGCCCGGTCTCGTCGAGCCCAGAGATCGGGCATGTCCTCCAGATACTCGGCAGCCAGCTCGCGGCTCTCCTCCGCAGTGAACGTCTGGCAGTCCTGCCACCACGGCACCACCAACAGCAGCCGCAGGAGCTCGGGCAGCCCGACGGCCACCAGAGCCGCATGGCCTTCGGAGTCCGCGAACAGAATCGGCCGCTCCTCGCCGCCTTCACCGCAGAAGAAGTACGTGCCCCCGGCCCCGTGACCGGCAAGGCCCTCCAGCGCCGCACCTGAGGCAAGGTGGACATCCTCGCCGTGGTCACCCTGGTCCAGGTCGAAGTCACCTGGCCAGGCCAGAAAAGCGGCGGCATCGTCGTGCGTGCGAATGACGGTGATCAGCGATTGCATGTACCGCAACCTAGTGAGGGGGACTGACAGCCCGCTGCGGGTAGCTGCAAGCCTCGCCAGTTCTGGAGCCAGGCACCTCTGCCCGACACGGCATGGGTAAAAGCCAGGACAACGACGGGTGAGCGACAACGATGAAGGGCCAGACGCAATGCGTCTGGCCCTTCATCTGCCCAGCTGGGCGGGTGCGGAGGATACGAGATTCGAACTCGTAAGGGGTTGCCATCAACACGCTTTCCAAATGTTCGCTTGGGGTCCGGACAAGATCACGAGCGTTCTGACCTGCGGTCAAATGGCTCGGCCACCTTCGCTCGGACGGTTCCGAACGGCGGTGAACGCAACCACAACTGAAACCATGGAGCAGCCTCGTCCCCGGCCGGTCGACTTACCCGCTTCGGCTCACTCCTCGAGCAGGTCAGGCCGCCACGCCTGTATGTCCCCATCAAAGTCGCCGTTGCGCACATCGCGCAGGGCCGTCGCGTATCCAACCTCGATGGCCTCGGTGATCAACTGTTGCAGCCTGGTCGGAGCGTACAAGAGGTCAGCGCCGGCGCCTGAGCATAGGTTGGCCGCAGCATGGCTGGCCGCGCGAGCATGCTCGCCAGGGACCGTCGCGATGTGGAGGTCTGTGATGACCTGTGCCACGTTCTCTATCTCTTCCTGCGAAGTCGAGGTCATGGCGGCGAGTATCCGCATATTGGCGATGGCAGGGAATGCCGCCTCCAGAGACAAGCAAGCAGACCCGCGATCCAGATCCTGCTGAACGGTGGTGAATGAGACCACCTCGGTCAATCGCCGGAGCGTCCGCCAGTACCTGAGAGTTCCTTGGTGATCTCGGCAATCCGCTGCTCCGTCTTAGCTGCGGCCTTGCGCTGCCGCTCCCCCTTCGCCTCGGCTGCCCGAAGCTCCGCAGCCAAGCGCTCTCGCTGCACCTCGCCTAGGAGATCTTCCGTGGGGCCGATGTGCACAGCCTCGACCACGCCTCGCCGCGTCTGACAGGTCGGGCAGTTCACGACGGCTGTCGAGTAGCGCTGATGGTCGCGGTGTTGGGTGTGGCAGACGGTGTGGTCGCAAGTGAGCGTGAGGTCCCAGTCGTCCAAGTCTCGTCTGTCGGTCTTGTGGGAGAACAGGATCTCAGCGATCGCCTTCGCCTGCTCCTCGCCCAGGGGAGGCGGCGGGCAGCAGTAACCGCAGTGCTGCGTGCGGGATCCGCTCATCGTCCAGCGCATAGCTCGGCAATCGCCGTGGCGCTCCTTGTAACGGGCCTCTGCCGCATCGTGCTCGGCCCGTTCCTCTGGCGTCAACCGCAGCAGCGGCGGCCGCTCACCAAGGCCGTCGAGAATCGGTTCACCACAACCGCGGCAGGGCTGGCCCGCCTTGAGTTCCTGCCGGCTTAGGTACATACCTTCCCGCACCCACTGCGCGCGCTTTTCCTCCCGGCGTCGGTCGTCCTCCTCCGCCTGCAGTGCTTCGCTACGGGCCCTCGCACGGGCTCGCGGTTGCCGCTGTTCTTCCGTCAGCTTGCCCACGGTGACCTCCGCTCCATTGCTCGCGAGCCCAGTGTGCGGGAGACGGTGCTCAGGCCCCTCGCTTTGACCGTCCTCGGCTTCCGTGTGATCAGAGGCGACCGATCTGGAGTAGCAACCGACCGCATTCGCAGAAGTCGTGGCGCGCGGCGGCTGATCGCAAGCCGAAAGGACCGCTTCGCCCCGCGCCGTACCGCCTACTAACCGGCCGACCATGGTTCGTGCGGTGGTGTTCAACGTGGGTGAGCGTTTGGTTGACGAAGCTCGGGATTATGAGACTTGGGTGGACCGGCTGGTGTGCCATGGCACACCTTCACGGCCATGTTCGGGGCGGTCATCGCTCAAGGCCGTGACTATCGCGAGACGTTCCAGGGTCCCGTCTGACCATGGAACGGGCGAAGTGCGCGGCCGCCGGATAGCCGGAGTGGTTCGGCGAGGGCGACCCTTACCCGACGTCCGGCTCACGCTGGCTGCTCTGTGCGAAGCGGTGCTGTGGGTAGGTATCGCCGGGAACCAGACCGTGCGGGCCGGCGGACTGCGTGGGGGTTGGACAAGGACCGTCAGCGCGTCAGGGCGCGAGGGGAGATTTCTGCACTGTCCCATCGAACCGGCCGATTTTGGCACAATGGCCCTTGACGTTGGGCGTTATTCGAAGATCAGCATCGTCTATGAATGAGCCCAAAACTGGTACCTGCAGGCCGGGTAACTGGAGTCGATCTGCTCGCAACATGGAAGACCGCGCGGCTTTGGAGACCACGGAACGGGGCATAGCTAGGGCTTATTATCGTTGTCAGTTTGGAGAGCGTGCTCCGTGATGACCGCGATGCGATGGAGGTCCTCGCGCAGCCGGTTGAATTCGACGGCCTGCTGTTGGTTCTTCAGTACGCTGGAAAGGGCAGCGGCAACCGTCTCCTGGTCGCTGTCGGTGCCGAGGATGCGGGCCGCGCGGGCCATCAGTTCGGTGTCGACGCCGACCAGTGGCGTCGTCGACGGAACAGATGGGGAGGGATGCGCAATGTTCCTGTCACCATTGGAGCGGTTCCTATGCGCGGCTGGCCCGGTGGAGGGAACGACGACGGGGACCGGGGCGGATGGGGCAATCCGAGGGGGCTCGGGGGCAACGGTGTCTGGACTGCCAAGCACGGTGACGACGGGCTTGTGATAGCTGACAAGCATGCCCTTGCGCGTCGTAAGAAGCACCATTTCGAGCGTGAGGTCACAGACCGCCTGGCCTTCGACTCGGCTCAGGTCGGCCTGCAGCTCGGCGCTCTGCTCGGCCATCTGCCAGGAGCTCGTCGGGAGGTGGAACTCTCCGAGAGCGGGGTCGGCAGCAAGCCTGAACACGAGGTCGGTGGAGGGCATAGGCCCCGTACCCGATCTCGCTGCTGCTCTGCGTTCCGCGAATAGCGAGGGACAGCCGCAGGGTTGGCCTTCTTTATCCTCCGGTGTCAGGAACTCGATACCGTCGCAATGGTGGACCCGCTTGTTCTGTCGCCAGAGGACCATGTGGGCCTGTACCGCGCCGGGCTGATCCATGATGATCCGTACACTCTCGTGTTCCGTCAGTACTTCCAGCGAGTGGTCACCACTCGCGCATGCAGTGGGCTGGCCACCCATCAGGCTGGCCACACCGGTTGCTACCCGCTCGATATCCGTGGTGACACGCCACGCATCCAGCGCTTGGGGCCGTCCATCATGGATTCGTCCGGTATGGAAACGCCCGACGCGGACGGCGTCGCTGGTTGTCATGCGGAGCCCTTCAGTTGGCCATCGAGCAGGCGATGATGGACGGTCGGTCCGGCCTTCTGTCCAAACAAGGTAAGAGCTCGAACTTGACTGACGAACCTCTTTCCGTGGGTTGAAGTAGCCCTACGTGCTTCTGATGGGTACAACCCCCTGGCCCTTGCGCAAGTTGGCCAGCACTTCGAAAGCACACGTCTTCTGGCCCGGTTCCTCGTCTTTAGGAGTGCTGTCTGCGGAGTCGGCCGCTTCCCGTGGCCGCCATCACGGCGGCCAGCTCGTGCCGGCGCGTGACCCAGTCGGTGGTGCCGTTCGCGATGGCTCGCCACACAGCCTCGATCGCGCCAGCAGGGCGCTCCCACGCGACGCCAGTTGTGGGTCAGCCCGCGCCGCTAGCGATCTGCCCATCGGCTTCCAAACCATACTTGTGCAAGCGATCGCCTTCGTCGCGCCGCCCTAGTTCCTTCAATAGATCCGCCATCTCGGCGATAGCAAATGGTTCTCCCGCCAGGATTGCCTTCCTGTACCAGGAGAGTGCTTCCTCTCCTGGGGACTGTCGCGCGGTGAGGAACGCCGTGAGATGGAGCGCCGATGTGTGGCCCTGTTCGGCGAGTTGCTTCGCGCGCGACACTGCCTACCGCCCGAGGTGTCAGGGCTGGTCGTCGCCTCCCGTCTGGCGGATGCGCGCTCGACCCTTTCCCTTCGCGCGCTGGTCCACTTCGTCCAGGGGGGCTGCGGCCCCCGGGACCGCGGCTGGCGGAACCCGGTGTCCGGCGGCCTGCTCGATGACGGCGTCGTCCCGCCCGTCCGCGGCCTGGGACACCCGGCGGCCGCCGGGTGCGGGGGCCGGAACCGCCGGCGCGGAAGCCCAGGCCGCCAGGGTGAACAGCACCGCCGCGGCCACGACGGCTCCGACCGCGGTGCCGACCGTCCAGCGGGCTCCGTCGTCATCGGGCAGCCATCCCCACGAGGCGGTGCCCACCACCCAGAGCACCACGACGGCCGCCGCCACGGACGACACAGCCGCCACCGTCTTGCGTACGGGGCCCGACATCGCGCACCACCCTTCCTCACGGCCCGCCACAGGGCCGGCCGATGACAGCAAGGCGACCAACATGGCACAGCCGCCGTCCACTTGTGTCGATTCGACTGCACTCGATCATGCTTCTCCGTCAAGCTGTGCCGCATGACGGCACGTGCCCCCGGTGATGGACCCGATCCGGCGGAGCAGGTCCACCAGCAGGCACGCGCGAAGGGCCACGCGCAGATCCATCAGGTCCACGGCGGGACCCAAAACGTCGTCCATCACCACCACTACCCTGGTGACAGCGCCCCGGCACCGCTGGCCCTGCCCGATCTGCGGGTGTGGATCGAGCGGCTCGCCTCGGACTACCGGGCTCTCATCTCCGCGGGAGACCTGCCGCCACAACGACGCCGGCGTACGGACGGACTCGTCCAACTCGACGCCCTCCGGCACGAGTTGGACGGCGCGACCGGACCTCGGCACGGCAAGAACCAGATGCGCAGGCTGCTCGCCGCCGGCGCCGCGCAGTACCTCCACCAGGCCGCGCGGCCTCCGACCGACCCGCTCCCCGAGTCGGTGATGGTCGACCTCGCGGTGTTCGCCCTATGGCCCGTGGTCCAGACGCCGCAGCTGCCAGATGGGTGGCAGGACCACCTCGCCGAACTCACCGCGCCCCGCCTGGCCATGCTGGTGACCCAGGCGCGCGAGGCCGGCCGGCGCGGACACCCGGTCCCCGCTGACGTGTTCAGCCGGGCCCTGGCCGACAGGCCCTTCGCCCACGGCATCCTGGCGCTGCTGGAGGACCTCGGTGATCCCCGGGGCGGCGGGGCCTGCCTGACCCCGATCGCCCTGGCCGGAGGTTTCCCGCCGCCGCCCAGGAAAGCCGGTGCGAAGGCCGTGCTGGTCTGGCTTCTCGGCGTCGGCGCGGGCGCGGGAGGCGGTGTGGGCGGGGTCGAGGCCCCGGAGGCTGCGGAACGGGCCTGGCGCTGGCTCCAGGACAGTGTCCGCGGATCCGGGACGACCCCCGCGTCGGGAAGCGGCGACTTCAATGACCAGGACGTGGACCAGCACCGCGGTGGCGGTGGCCGGGCCTCCCACCCAGGTGGTCACGGCGCCGGCCCGGTGGCCGGGAACGGGTCCGGCCACGGGTTCGGCGGTTTCATCGATGACCTCTTCCACTAAGACCGGGTGAACTCATGGGCGTGATGGACCTCCTCAAGCAGTTCCTCGTCTCGACCTTGATCGCCGGTACCCTCTGGGCCGCCGTGACCGCGCTGCTGCACCTCATGAGCTGGGGCTCCGTGAGGGTGATCCGCCTGGTCCACCGAATGCGCCATGAAATCGGCAGGATGCCCCAGGGAAGTGTGTTCCACTGCCGGGACGGCCGGGTGCACGTGACCGTGTACAACGCGGCGACGGACCAAGAGGTGAGCCTCCCCATCGCCCGCTTCGGCCGACCCTCGCTGCTCGTCTGGCAGCGAGGGTCCGGCATATCGAGAGCCGCCTTCCGCCGCCGGACGACCGCGGAGCTCTCCTTGCGCTCGGCGGTGCTGCTGCTGGTATCCGTGCCGGTGGTCGCGGTCTGCGCGTGGCTCGCCCTGACCGAGAGCTGGCTGTGGGTCTACGTCCTGCTCTCCCTGGTGGCCCACCAGATCGCAGTGGCCAGGACGGGGCAGGTGATCTACCTCAAGTACTTCGCCCTGAGCGCGGTGACGGGATACCTCTTCCTGCACCGCGCGCGCTTGTGGCATCCGTCCCCGACGGCCGCCGCGTCGATGCTCTTCGCCTACGTCATCCTGTCGTTCGGCTTCTTGGCGGTCTTCGTCGATGACGAGCGGGCGGGCGTGTAGGGGCCGCAGCCGCTCCTCTGTCGACGGCCCGCTGGACCTCGCAGCCCCGGCAGACGCCGGACGGACCGGGCTCACTGCCGCGATCGGGACACAGCCCCCGCTCGGCGCTCTGGGCACGCCGACGAGCCGCCGCCGGCCGCACCTCACGGAACGGTATGGGTGCTTACCGGTAGCAGGCCCGGCAGGTGAACGACCAAGAGGCGCAGGACTTCGGGATATCCACCGATCACGAAGTCGTTCTCGGCGCCGGGGCCTTGGGCGACGGGGTGGTCCACCTACGACGGCGCCCAGCGCCTGAGGCGGACGCGGAGCCGGTGGACTACGCCTCCAAGTAGGCGATCATCCTGCGGAGCGTTTCCACATTGTCCATGACCTTGCCCAGCGCGATGTTGCAGCTCATGCAGAGCAGACCCCGGTGGTGCCCGCGGGCATGGCAGTGATCGACATTGGCATCCCCCATCCGGAAGTCAGCGGTATCGACCGTGGTGAAGGGTCGCCGGCACGTGGCGCACGCGTGGTCCTGCTCTGCCAGCATGCGCGCGATGTCGTCGAATGTGAGGCCGTAGCCAGCCCTCAGGTTGCTCTTCGCGTTCGTGATCCGGGTGCACTCATTGCAGATGCGGCCCTCGCCGTACTGCTTGAAACCAACCTCGTAACGGCCCCCACGCCACAGACGACCCTGCAGTCCGCACACCGCGGGCTACGCCTTGGGCTGCAGGTATCGGTCCCAGATCTGGGCCTTGCGGTAGGGGCCGTTCCCGGCGGCGTCGTAGTGCGGTTCATCGAAGCTGACCCAATACACCAATTCCCCACTTCGTGCGTGGGGATGCCGGACCGGCTCGGGGGCGCCGAGTGCATCGATCGCGCCAAGGAACTCGCACTGCCACGGCCCGTCCCACTCTGCATCGCGCAACACGCTGACCCGACTGCCCGGAGTCAACGCAGCGGCCGGCCAATGCTGGTCGAGAGGGCGACCAAGAACGTGCTCGACGGCTTCACGGTCTCGTACGCTCGTCGGATCAGGAACGGAATTGGAGCTCATGCGCTCATCTTCCCGTTCAACCTCGCAGAGCCCCACAGGTTAAACGGCAAGCGTACGTCCAGCAGTCCGGGCGTCATCGCAGCTCAGAAGGGATGAGGGTGATGTAACCGGACGTCAAGCTCAGGATAGCCAGCCGGTGAAAGTCCGGTCCGGGGAGACGCCAGGGTCCCCGGTAGCTGACTCCCGGCGTCACCCGAAATGGTGGCGTCGAAGTGGAGTGACAAGCGCCCTCCGGGGGCGTGCAACCGACCAGTCCGCAACATGAAGTGAAGCCTGCAGCGTCGTCATTTAACCCCCGCCCATGGGCGGGCCAAGGAGGAGCCGAGCCTGTGCTTGTTTGGCGAAGGCCACGGAAGGCGATCTCGGACCTGGAGCGGTCGCCGAAGAACCTCCCGGCGTAAGGGGCGTGGAATGGTCGGAAGGTTGTCCTGGGAACTGGAGAGAGCCTCCTCGGCCCCGGGTTTGCGGCCCGGGAAGCGTGACCTTCCTATAACCGGCAGAACCGGGAAATGGAGGGTTGCCGAGAGGCAGTCGGAGGGGGTCGTAGTAGTGATGATCGGCGGGACAACACAACCCGCTGGGAGCGAAGGGCCCCTGCTTCATCGATGCGATTCGCGAACATGGAGGGACTCGGATGAGTGCCGTTTCGGCTAGTTCCATCCGCCGGGAGGAAGGCGCCGCAGGACCGGGCCGTCGTTCTCTGGACAAGGTCCGAACCCTGCAGCGGACGCTTTACCGCTGTGCCAAGCAAGAACCCGAACGCCGGTTTCATACCCTGTATGGCCATGTCCACCGCATGGACGTTCTCAGGCGGGCATGGGCCGGTGTGTGCGCAAACCGAGGAGCCCCCGGTGTGGACGGCATGACCGTCGAGGCGGTGGAAGCCTCGGGGGTGGATGCATTCCTCCAGGACCTTTCGCAGAGACTACGGACGCATACGTATCGTCCGTCGGTGCTGCGACGGGTCCAGATTCCCAAACCGGGGCGGCCGGGCGAGCTCCGGCCGCTTTCGATCCCCACCGTGGCGGACCGGGTGGTGATGACGGCCGCGAAACTGGTCCTGGAACCAGTATTCGAAGCCCAGTTCACCGAGGCGAGCTACGGATTTCGGCCGAAACGGTCCGCGATCGACGCGTGCGAAGCCGTGCGCGTCGCGGCGAACCAGCGGCGGGAGTGGGTGTTCGAGGCCGACATCCGGGACTGCTTCGGCACGATCGACCATGAGGCGCTGATGGCCCAGGTGGCACGGCGTGTGGTGGACCGGTCGATGCTGAAGCTGATCCGGGCCTGGCTGTGGATGGGAGTTCTGGAGGGCGGGGTGACATCCCCGACCGGGGCAGGAACCCCACAGGGCTCACCGATTTCCCCGTTGCTGGCGAATATCGCGCTGCACGTTCTCGATGAGGCGTGGCAGAGCGAAGGCCGCCGGCTGGGGACACTGGTGAGGTACTGCGATGATTTCGTGGTCCTGTCGCCGACCGCACAACGGGCTGAACAGGCCCGTGAATTGGCGGCGCGAGTGCTGGAACAGCTCGGGATGCGCTTGCACCCGGAGAAGACCGGCATCATCTGCCTCACCGGAGGCGGACAGGGCTTCGATTTCCTTGGCTTCCACCACCGGAAGATGGAGTCGTGGAAATGGCGGGGCAAGTACTACTTGCAACGCTGGCCTTCGGCCAGAGCGATGCGGGTGCTGCGGGACAAAGTCCGCGCGGCGACCGCTCGTTCGAAGACTGAACGGCCAGTATCCGCTGTGGTAGCCGATCTCAACCCCGTGCTGCGGGGCTGGGCTGCGTACTTCCGCAACGGGAACTCCGGGCGGAAGTTCAACGTAGTTGATGGCTACGTCCACGAGCGGCTGGCGATTTTCGCCAGCGCGAAACACAGACTCGCGGGCAGGAACTGGGCCACCCGATTTACGTACGGGTGGATCACTCGGCTCGGTGTCTACCGTCTTACCGGAAATGTGCGCAGGGCGACGGCGCATGCCAGCCGGTGAACGATGTCGGAAAGCCGTGTGCGGGAGAACTGCATGCACGGTTTGAAGCGGCGGGGACTGGAAACGGAGCGTCAGCCACCGCGCCAGTCCCCGACCCTACTAAGCTTGGCGTTTGACCCCGATAAGATCATTTCTCGTCGGGGTTTGTCGTTTGGCTGACAACGGGAACGGCCGCCCGCGATTCTTCGGAGTGTCGAGCTTCGAAGTGCCACTGACCGGCCGTTGTGATGAGTGTGCTGGATGGGGTCGGCTACGTCGACCAGTTGAGCGTGTTGTCCGGGTTTCGGCGGGACCTCTACGGCTGCCTGGACGTGCGTGGTGACGCATTGTTCGAGCTGGTCGACGCCCTGCTGTGCACGGAGGGGCCAGTCAAGACACTGGTCGCGCGAAGGGCATGTCCTCCGGCATGGCATCCAGATCAGCAGGAGAACGCTACGAGCCGGTGCGGTCATCCCGTGGACGCGGTCTTGAGGCTCTCCACGATCTGGGACGGAAGGATTGCCCGTACCGGGGCGCTGTCGGCAGAGGCGAGGTAGGCGAGGAGCCTTGTCGGCTGCTCCGGCCGGCCGAGAGGGACCGGTTCGATGCGGCGCCACCCCCGCGCGGACGCCGCCTTGATAGCGGTCAGGTAGGTGTTCTCGCTCATGCGCCCCAGGGTCCGGGCGCGCATGAGCAGAGCGGCGAGGGACACCTGCCATTGCCGCTTGAGCGCGAACAGGGCCGGCCAGTCGACCGTGGTCGGCAACTGGTCGTGGATGTCCTCGGCGGGCATAAGGAAGGCCGCCGCGAACTGGTGAGCCTGGGTCTCGACCTCTTTGACACCCCAGATCTGCTCGCCGTGCAGCACGAGGTGGGCGAGTTCGTGCGCGCTGTCGAAGCGGGATCGGGCCCGGTCGTTCTTGTCGGTGCCCAGCACGATGACCGGATGGTCGGAGAAGGGCAGGGAGAAGGCGTCAACGTCCGTGTTGTCGAGGGGGAGGCGGGTCACCGCGATCCCGTGCATCTCGAGAAGTTCCACGACGTTGGGGACCGGTCCTGAGGGTAGTCCCCACATCGCCCGTACCCGGGCTGCGGTCTCCTCAATCTCGGCCCGCTCGGCCTGCAATCCGCTCACAGGGAGCATCGGCACGTCGCCAGAGCAGAACCGTTGCGCGGACGAGGCATGGACGGCCAGATCGTGGGCGACGTGCGCGATGGCTCGCGCGCGGCGGCGGTCAGACACCGAGGTCCGGCGCAGCGACCGGAAGAAGCCCTCATGACTTTCGACCATCGCTTCATGGAAGAACCCCGGGGGTACCGCAAGAACCCCGGCCAGGACACCGGTCGTGTCCGGGCTGGGCCGTGCCGCGCCGCTCTCGAACTGGCTGATCGCGGCAGGAGTGAGCCCGCTCTCGCGGGCGAGCTGCGTCTGGCTCAGCCCGGCCAGTTCGCGGGCGGTCCGCAGCCGAGTGCGCTCGAACGCCTGCGTGCTCATCTTTCCCCTTGCTCGACCTGTCTGATCTTGGTCTCCACATCTTGGCGGAACACGGATCCCGCACACGCTCCAGGGTGCGTGGCCGACACAGACCTTACGACGCGCGCGTAGAAACGCGCACGGAAATGCGTGTCGTGATATTAAGTACTCTCAACGGCGAAGATCCGGCCCCGGTGGGCGGAGCCTTCGAAAGACGCATGGTTCGGGGGCGGTTGAACTGATGGAGCGCTTCCAGATACTGGCCCTCGACGGTGGCGGCTTTCGCGGCATGTTCTCTGCCGCGGTCCTGGCCCGCCTCGAAGAGGATCTCGGTGTCCGCATCGCGGACCACTTCGACCTGATCGCGGGCACCTCGACAGGCGGAATCATCGCGCTGGGCCTCGGACTCGGGCTGTCCCCGCAGCAGATCCTCGAGTTCTACACCGAGCACGGGCCCCGCATCTTCCGGGACCGCAGCCGCATGCGGGGCCTGAGGCACCTGGTGCGCGCGAAGTACGGCACGGAGCCGCTGCGCGCGGCCCTCACCGAAGTCTTCGGCGACCGGACCTTCGGCGAGAGCACCAAACGCCTGGTGATCACCTCTTACAACATCGCCGCGGACGACGTATACCTCTTCCGGACCCCGCATCTGCCCGGTCTCAAGCGCGACTGGCGCGAGAAAGCCGTCAACGTCGCGCTGGCCACCTCCGCCGCACCGACCTACCTGCCCGGGATGCCTCTGGACGGAGCACGGCTCGTCGACGGCGGTGTCTGGGCGAACAACCCGGCCATGGTCGCGCTGACCGAGGCGGTGGGCCCGCTGGCCGTGCCCCTCGACGCGATCCGGGTGTTCAGTCTCGGAACCACCACGGACGTCCGCCGCCGCCACCACCGTCTCGACCGCGGCGGTCTGCTGCCCTGGGCCGGCGACGCTGTCGAGGTGCTCATGCGCGCACAGAGCGAGAGCGCGGCGAAACAGGTACGCCATTTCGTCGGCAAGGACAACGTGCTCCGCCTCAACCCGACGGTCCCCACCGGCGCTGTCGCCCTGGACGACGTCGACATCAAAACCCTGTCGGGATTGGCCGGGCACGTCAGCCGCGACGCCTCCCCGGCCATCCACCGCACCTTCTGCGATCACCACGCAGCGGCATTCGTCCCCCTCTACCCCGCTCGTAAGGAAATATCGTGAACGCGTTCCATCAGACGCGGGACAACACCGACTCGCTCGAACAGATGCTGTCCATGCTGCTCGACGGCGCCGTGGAAGTCCTCGACATCTCCCCGGATCTCCACGACACCGCGGTCCGGCGCTACAAGGAGGTCGGGGCCTGGCTCGCGGAGAACGGCAGCCCCGGATGGGAGATCCACTCCCAGGGCTCCTTCCTCCTCGGTACCGTGGTCCGCCCCGGCACGGAGAGCGGCGAGTACGACATCGACCTTGTCTGCCGACTCCCGCTGAAGCAGGAAAGCACGTCGAAAGAAGGACTCAAGCAGCGCGTAGGCGACCAGCTCGTCGCCTACCGGGGATGGAAGCAGCGCCAGGGCCACACCGACGGGCCGGACAGCCTCGAGGCCCGTCGCCGCTGCTGGACCCTCGGATACCCGGGCTTCCACCTCGACGTCCTGCCCGCCATCCCCGACGAGGACCACCCGCCCACCGGCATCCTCCTGACGGACAAGAACCTCCACAAGTGGCAGCACAGCAACCCCCTGGGCTACGCGGACTGGTTCCGCAAACGCTCGGAACAGTCCCGCGCCCTTCTCGAAAAGCTGCACGCCAACGTCGCGGAGGTCCCCGAACATCACATCCGCAGCACCCTGCAGCGCCTCGTGCAGATCCTCAAGTGGCACTGCATGCTCTTCTTCGCCGAGGACACCGACAACCGGCCGCCGTCCATTCTCCTGACCACACTCGCCGGCCGCGCCTACCGCGGTGAAGACGACCTGTTCACCGCTGTCCGCAACGTGCTCGCCGCCATGGCGCGCTTGATCGAAAATCGCGAAGGCCAGTGGTGGGTTCCCAACCCCGCCCACGAAGAGGAGAACTTTACCGACAAATGGAACGAATATCCTGAGCGGCGCCGGAAGTTCCTTTCCTGGTTCGACGAGATCAGCACGACCATGGACGGCCTGTCCCTCATGGAGTCCAAGGGCCTGGACGTGGTGTACTCCCGTCTCGTCAAATCCTTCGAGGCCGGCCCCATGATGCGCTCCTACGAGCGCTACGCGGCCCGTGAGAAAGCCTCCACCGTCCAGCGGATGAGCCCCACCGGACTGCTCTCCGCGACGGCCGTCGGTCCCCGCAGGAAGCCGAACACCTTCTATGGCCAGCATCCCGGCCCGCGCGGTTAACCTCGGCCGCCAGATGGCCGCGATCAAAGCGGTCATCCCCGGCGTCCAGGCTGCCGTACGAGGTGGTGAACTCGTCTGCACGTTCACCCTGCAGCCCACTACTGCGAGCAGGAACTACACGGTACGGATCGTCTACCGCCACCGGCGCAGACCACGCGTGACCATCACTGATCCGCCGCTGGCGCTGCATCCCAACGCCACGGCTCTCCCGCACGTCTACCCCGACGGCGACCTGTGCCTGTATCTGCCCGGAGAGTGGAACGAGCACATGTTCCTCTCGAACACGATCCTGCCGTGGACCTCAGCATGGCTCCTGCACTACGAACTCTGGCTGGTCCTTGGACGCTGGACCGGAAGCGGCGACGACCACGTAGTGCCGCCACCCGCGAGCCGGATCCGATAAGTGATCGACGGCCGCGTTCTCCTCCTCTGGCCAGGTGGGGATCTACCCCACCCTCAGCCGCACCCCAACTGCAACGGCGAGGCTTGACAAAGGAACGCATGATGCCGCCGCATGGAAGCTCCAGCCGGCGGCATCGGGAACGACGAGCTGGCATTACCCAGCCTCGACCAACGCCTCGAACTCCAGCGGTAGAGCGAGCTCCGTCTCCAGGTTGAACACGGAATCCATCACGGTCCGCAAACGATCTGGCGCGTCCGGCATCACGTGGGCGTAGGTTTGGTGAGTGATCTTCGGATCCCGGTGTCCGAGCCACTCGGCCATATCCGTCACCGGCACGCCCTTAGACAGGCCAGCAGACGCGAAGAAGTGGCGTAGCCAGTGGGGGGTGATGCTCCTCGTGGTGATCCCCGCAGCCGTCCGGGCCTTGCGCCAGAGCCGGTCCACGAGGGAGTACATCAGGATGTTGGTGCGCCCCACATTGGCGAAAAGGTAGTCACCCGCCATGCGATTGAGTCCCTTCTCGATGCGGAGGGTGCCGTATCGTTTGATGTGCTCCTTGACCTTCGTTGCGATGGTGCGCGGCAGCGGGACCGCCCGGCCTTCGTCTCGATCTCGCCACTTGAGATGGCGGATGGTGTGGGCACGACCGCGGCCCTTCGTAATGGCCTTCTGCACCTTGGTCTGCGCTTCTGCGTTCTCGCCGTCCTGCGTGATCTGGCGATCCACGTAGAGCGTTCCGGCTTCGAAGTCGAACTGCTGGAGGCTAACGGCACTTGCCTCACCGATTCGCAGACCGCACCCAGCCATCAGCCAGACCAGCAGCCGGTACGGCCCTGGGAGGTTTTGCGCTATCGCCTGCACCTCGACCAGCGTCGGCAGGCGGATGGTCTTCTTCGCCCTGCGCTTGGCGCGCCTGCGAGCCGTACGAACGTGATGGCACGGATTCTTCATGATGTAATCGTTGGCGACGGCGAAACTGAAGACCCCGCTGAGCGTCTCGTACCGATTGATAGCGGTGCTCTCTTCATAGCCGCGCTCGTCGACCATCCACGTGAGCCAAGCCTGCAAATCTTTTGCCTTCACAGCCCCGATTGGTTGGGACTTGAAGTACGGCTCCACGTGGAGCCGCAGGCTTGTCTCATATTGATATCGCGTACCACTGACCCGGTCGCCAGATTTGATAAATTCCCGGTACACCGCGACCAGCGGCGTCAGGAGTCCAGTCGGACCTATGTAGGTGCCGAGGTCCTTTTCCCGTTCGACCTTGGCGGAAAATGTATCCGCCGGCCCTTTCTTGTCAAAGGACTGCTCGCGCTGACGTCCAGTGCGGCCTCCCGGTTCCCGGTACCGAACCGTCCACGGATGCCCGCATCGAGTCACGACACACGGGTAGAACTTACTCTTCTCATCTTCCTTGCACTTCTGGAACACCCGCGCCAATTTAACCCCCTCGCCGAACCATTCATACGTGAATTCGCTGCCGCTTATCCGTACTTTGATTCCAGGTAGGCAATTACATCGCGCTCCCGGAATCGCAAAAGACGTCCGACTTTCTGGGGCCGGAGCCCCCAGGACCGATACTTGTTCTTGATTGTCGTCTCGCTCACCTTGAGCCAATCAGCCACTTCTGCGGGCGTCAGAATTCTGTAACTACCCCCTTGGGTCAATTCAGTTTCCCTTCAGCGGTGCAGCCTCATCCGCTGATGCGCCTACGCCTAGCCACCACGAAACAGGCACAGGGGAAATCGGGATTCTTCGATGGGCCATCTACACACCTGTCCAGTTCTGCCGCTGCTCGCCTAGCGAGGAGCGGGTGTGGGCCTTGGAAGCGTCCGCACTCGTTCCACCGCCAAGCAGCCGGTGCGGGCGACAACAACTGTCCGCAGAAACCCCGGTTTCGCTAACCGGGGATCGTCGGCTATAAAGCGCTCAGCGCAGCGACTCCCCTGCCACGTTGGCCGCCGTTGAGCCCATCAGGGCGCCAGCCGGTACGACCGAGTTGCGGGGTGCGCGCCGTCAGTGACGAGCGCCAGCCAGCAGCCCCTCGTCGGTGAGTAGATGGAGGTTGCGCGCTCGGAAGCACCGACGCCTTGGGCAAAATGCTGGGTCGCCGCTCCGGGGTGGACCGCGATGTGCGCGAGGACCCGCTCTATCCCGGCAGTAGCCACGTTGCACGAGGTCCTCGCCGAACAACCCAACCGCGCAGACGCAGAAGCAGAGCTCCGTAGGCACAGCCCGTAATCGTCACGCTCCTGGGCGGTCCACGCATTCAGGGCGCCGAGCGCCAAGAGGATTTGGGCAGTGAAACGGGCAGATCGGCGAGCAGAGTTCGATAGGTGAGCCTCCTTGCAACGGGCCTCTGGGAGCAGCGAGACCGAGTAGGACGAGGTGTGGGGCTGCCGTGGTGGCCGGCTTGTCTGCCGGTCGATTCCAAAGCCCGCATCTCCTCGCTGACCTGGTGTTTTCCGGGGAGGTTGTAGGTTGACATGGTCCCGGAGGAGGTTCCAGTCCCTTGGGGCTCTTTCTCGTCTGCTGTGGGCGAATGCCGTGCAGACACCCAGCGCGAGACGGCCCTCTACGGGCGGGAGAAGAGCGCCAGCACCCCGACGCAGCCTCCGCGGCACCTCCGTGGACAGAACACCTAGCCGTCTCCGGCTGGCTGGGCAACATTGACGTTCACCGCCGTGCCAGCCTCCGAGGCGAACACGGAGGCGATGGCCTGGCTTGGCACCCGTGTCGTCGTACCTGGAGTGCCCGGAACAGGCGGTGTGGCAGTCCCAGAACGGAACGCGCACAGACGTCGCCTGCCGACAGCACTTCAAAAGAGAGGGGCTGGAAGCAGCCTTCTTTCCCGACCGTGGATCGACTGTCAGTGCCGTCTGTCAGGGTATGCGTATTGCGAGGCGAGATGAGGGGCGGCATTGGTGTTCCAGCGTGATGACTCGGGAGTCTCCGAGTCATTCGATCTTGATTCATTGACGGTGGGCGACCGCCTGCGACTGTTCAACTTCACCCAGCGTGATGATCACGTGGCGTATCTGTGGGTGCTGCGGGCGATGAACGTACTGCGGGCCGTACACCAACTGCAGGTCCACCCCGACGATGTGGCGAGCGCGCTTAACGAGCTCGCGATAGCACATGATGAGGTGCCGTCCGCTGGAGACTTGAACCTGCGGGCGATGCTCGACAACCTCTCCGCGGACAATGAACAGGTCCTCTACCGCGTGGAGGACGCGGCTCGGTGCGGCAATTTGTCCGCATACCGAAACCGGCAGTCGGTCTACCAGTTCACAGAGATCGGTTACCGCGTCTACTCCGCCGTGGAGGAGGTCATCGGCTCCCGCGTGCAGGACGCGAACCTGTCACGGCTGGTCTTCGCCGACATCCTGGCGGACTTCCGGGCGCTGGCGGCCGCGAACCGGGAGGGCGACCGGGACGAGGTGTACCGCAAGCTCGCCCGCCTCGACAGCGTGTTGGAAGACATGACGCAGCGGGCGGCGCGTTTTTATCTGACCCTCAACGACGTATCGCGTACGACGGACGTCTCCCCGGAGACGTTCCTGCGCTACAAGCACGCGTTGCTGGCGCACATGAGTGAGTTCACGGCAGAGCTGGAGCGCTACGCGCCCCGGCTGGCCGAGGCTGTGTACGAGGTGGAAGACAGCGGGGTAGAGACTCTGCTGGAGCGGGCCGCCGCAGTAGATGAGCGGCCTATGATGCGTCCGGCCGCGCGGCTTGAGGACTGGCGGCGGCGCTGGATGGGACTGCGCCAGTGGTTCTTGGCGGAAGGCCCTGGGGAGACCAAGGCCGCCCAGTTGCAAGGCGCTACCCGCACCGCCATCTCCGGAGTCATCGCCCTGCTGCGCCAGGTGACGGAATCGCGTCGCGGCGGGGTGAGCCGAACCACCCAGTTGCGGCATCTCGCCGCCTGGGCGGCCGGGGCGCCGGATGAACAGGCGGCTAACGCCTTGGTGTCCGCCGCCTTCGACCTGCGCTCCGTGCGGCATCTGTCGGGTGCTCACGACGATGACGACCAGATCTCGCCACGAACGACGTGGTGGGATGCGCCCGGGGTTGAGGTCAGCATCAGCCTGTTCAGGCATGGCAAGCGGCCGGCACCGGGTGGCCCACAGCCGGTCCGTACGAGCCGTGGTGCCCATGCCCGGCTGCGGGAGCAGCAGTTGGTGGATCGGGCCGCGGACCGGGAAGCCGCCACCGATCTTCTGGACCATGGGCCCCACGACCGGGTGCTGAACCCGGCGGAGACCCGCGCCGTGCTGAAACTGCTGACCCGTGCCCTGCAGGCCCGGACGGTCGTCGCGGGCCGACTGCGATCGGGCACCGGCAGCAGCGACGTCCTGACACTGCGCCTGGTCCCGAGCGAGCGGGGCAGCCAGCTGCGGACCGAAACCGGCACGCTGCACCTACCTGGCTTCACCCTGGAGATCAAACCCCACGGTGGGATGCGCCGACGCCGAGCGGAGACGTTCTGATGCCCGTCCATCGCGTAGCCGCCTCCGTGGAGCCCGTGGACCTCGGCTCGTACCAGCAAGCGGCCCGGCTCATGCTGCTGCACGGCGTCATAACCGAAAGCTACCCGCGGGCCAAGGCCCTTTCACTGGTACTGCAATGGGCCGACGAACTGGCCAAGGATTTCCGCGACCTGTTCGGCTACTCCTTGCAGACCAGCGCCCGTCACGCACGGCTGCTGCGGCGGCTGGACACCTTCGACGCCAGCCAGGCGTTCCTCACGGTGAAGAGCAAGAAGGCGTTCGGCCGGCGCCGGCTGGCCTACCTTTGCCTGATCCTGGCGTGCCTTCACCGGTCACGGATCGAGATCAACCTCGCTGATCTCGTCAAACTTCTCGCGCCCTCCGCCAATGCGATCGAGCACCTTGGCTTTGATGCGACCGCACCGGGTCACAAGGATGCGCTCGTTGACGTGATGGACTGGCTGGTGGACCGCGGTGCGCTGCGGATCTCTGACGGGTCCATGGAGGAATGGGCCCGTGACCACGACCGTGGTGACGCGCTGTTCGACATCGACCACGACACCTGCGCGGCGCTCTTCCGGCCGAACAAGCCCCTGCAGCATCTGGCCAGCGCTGCTGGCCTGCTGGACACGCCGACCGCCGGCACCGGCCGGGACCCCCGTCGGCGGCTCGCTGCCCAGCGAGCCCGGCGGCTGCTGATCGAGTACCCGGTGGTCTACTTCGGCGATACCGACGCGGAGACGGCGATAGCGCTGCGCCAGCCGACCCTGGCTGAGGACATCGCACGGCTGACCGGGTTGCCTGTCGAGCGCCGGGCCGAGGGGATCATGCTCGTCGACACCACCGGGCACTTCACCGACAAGCGGTTCCCCGGCCGCGGCGGAGCCGTCAACCGCACCGCCGGGCTGATGCTCGCGAAGATCGCGGACCTGCGAGAGGACCCGGATCGAGCCGGCAGTCTCCAGTACCTGCTGCCCGCCGACCCGATGGAGGAACACGCGAACCTGCTGAGCCGCATCGATATGGCCCTGCCCCAGGCCGGCACGCTCGACGCCCTGGCTCACGACCCCCACGCGGACACCAGCCAGCACGCGAACGACGCCGATCCGGACGCCCCAGAGCAGGAGGGGCAGACGGGCTTGCCTCTCGTGGAACACGGCAGCCTGGACCAGATGATCACCGAACTCTATGGAGAATTCGGCCCCTCCTCCTTCACCAACAAGTGGCAGGCCGATCCCGGCGGGCTGCTGGCAGAGGCCATCACGCTCCTGGCAGAGCTGCGCCTTGTCCACATCGTTCCCGGCGGAATCCTGGTGCGCCCCGCGGCCGGCCGCTACCGCAACATCACCGCCGTGCTGCCACGTCCCGCGCTCGACGGCCAGTTCGCTCTCGACTTCCCCGCTGAGGAAACCTCTCGATGACGCTCATCCCTCATTCCCGCACCCCTGACCAGCCGGAGGTTCGATTCAAGCCCACGCGCGCCGGCGTGATCGGCCTCTGGGACTACACCGATGAGGAGTTCGTCTTCGCCGACGGCCGCCTGGTCCTGCGCGGGCACAACGGTTCCGGCAAGACCAAGGCCCTCGAAGTGCTGTTCCCCCTTGTGCTGGACGGTGTCCTTGACGCGCGGCGTCTTGATCCGTTCAGCGGCGAGGAGCGGACGATGAAGTCGAATCTGCTCTACAAGGGGCAGGAGTCCGCTTACGGCTATGTATGGATGGAGTTCGCCCGCACCGGACACGATGATGAGGTCTTCGAAGCCGTCACTGTGGGCATCGGTATGCGGGTAACCAAGCCCATGTCCACGCCGGCCCGCTTCTTCTTCGTCACCGAGGGCAGGGTCGGCATCGACTTCGGCCTGCTGGACGCCGCCTCGCGCCCGCTGCGGGAGAACGCCCTGAAGAAGCTGCTGGGCGAGGGGGCCACCTACGCAACGGCGGAGGCATACCGTGAGGCGATCGATGACCGGCTGTTCGGGCTGGGCCGCGAGCGCTACAACCAACTGGTCAATCTTCTGCTCCAGCTGCGGCGCCCTCTGCTGGCCAAGGACCTCGACCCGGTCAAGGTGTCCGACACCCTCACCGCCGGGCTTCGCCCCGTCGATGACGCCCTCGTCCTCCAAGCTGCCCGCGACTTCGAGAACCTCGCCGAGATCCAGGCGCTTCTCAACGCTCTCATGGGGGCAGATACCGCGGTCCGCAACTTCCTGCGTGAATACACCAGTTACCTGCGCGTCCATGCCCGTGACCGCGTCGACCATATCTTCGGGCGCATCCAGGACACGGCCACCCAGTGCGAGACGATCATGGGAGCAGCGGGCGACCGCCGCACCGCTGGGCAGCAGCTGACCGCGGCACAGCAGGAGCGGGATAGCAGCGAACGCCGGTGCAATGAGATCGACGCCCGCCTGACCGAGTACAAGAACCATGACGCCATCAAGAAGCAGGACGGACTCAAGGAGCTGCGCGAGCGCGTACGCGCCGAGCGCCTGGGTATCGACGATGGCGAACGCCACCTCAACCGGGCTCAGGAGAGTTTGGCCACTCTCAAGCGAGAGGCTGACCGCGCCCTCCAACGGCATGATGAACTGCGCAAGACTGCCTCCCGGCACACCCACGACCTCCTGGACGCGGCGCGGCGTTGCGGCATCGTTTACGACGACGACACGCTGGATTTCGGTGCTGAGCTGGACACGCATATCTCGGGTCGGGTTGCCGCGCGCCGCAGCGAACTGCAGGACGTACAAGATCTTCTCGACGCCTTCGAGGACGCCGCGAAGGACCAGGAACGCGAGCAAAAGCACTGTGACGCGGCAAACGGTGAGCTGACGGAGGCCGAGCGGCAGTCCGCCGCAGCGGACGAGAAGCTCACCATCGGTCGCGTCGAGGCCGGCCGCGAGCTGGACGACTTCATCGGCCGCTGGACCGGCAGCGACGACACCGCCGTCCTGGTCGCCGCCGACGGTAACGAGCTGCACGCAGCCATCAGCGCCGTAGGGGAACCCGAAGCGGCCCCGCTACCGGAGACCTTCCACACCCTCGCCGACCGGCGCCGCACCAGCGCACTGACCCGCGTCGAGACGTTGAAGCGGCAGCACCAGGAAATTGCGGACGCTCTGCGAACCAAGCAGGCCGAGCGCGACACCGTGGCAGCCGAGGGCGACGATGCACCCCCGTCCAGCGACCTGCGTCCTGCCAGCCGCGATGAGCGGCCGGGCGCTCCGCTGTGGCAGCTCGTGCGGTTCGCCGATCACATCTCCGACGGCCACGCGGCTGCGGTGGAAGGCGCCCTGTACGCAGCTGGCCTGCTCACCGCCTGGCTTCACCCCGACGTTGAGCTGACCGACCAGGCACTGCACGACAAGGTCGCCGATGCCTATCTGCGCCCGCTGGTTTCTGCTCGGCGGCCCACCGGACGCACCTTGGCCGATGTCCTGGTCGTCGAAGATCAGCCGCACGTCAGCTCTGCTGCCGTCCAGGCCGTCCTGGCCTCCATTGCCGTAATGGACGACGCCCCGGCAGCGGCCGATGCGCTGTCTGCTCCCTCCGTGACCACGGGGTCGCACTTCTGCCTCGGCGTCCAGGTCGGTGCGCATCCCAAGGCTCAGCCGGAGTACATCGGGGCCACCGCGCGGGCTGCCCGCCGACGCGAACGGCTGGACAGACTCGATGAATCCATCGCCGCCATGGAAGTTGAGCTCGCCGGCATCGAGGAACAGCAGCGGTACGCGAACGAAGCATTCGACGACTTCGACCGCGCCAGGCGTGAGCTTCCCCGCACCCAGGCAATCATCGAAGCGGTACGCGAGGTGGCGGTAATGGCGGAGAAGGTCTCCGGAGCCCGCCGCCGCCTCACCGAAGCGCGCAAGCGACTCGACGGGGCGATCGCCCGGGCCCACGAGAAGAACCGCCAGCTTCGGCATGCCGCCACGGCCGCGCAGCTGCCCACGCATCGGGAGGAGCTGGACAACGTCGCCCAGGCCATCGATGACTTCGCCGACGCCGGCAAAGGACTCTCCACCTGCCGGGAGCAAGCCGGTGCCGCCGAGCGCGACATCGCCGGCCGCAAGGAGATCATCGACGAGCAGACCGAGTCCTGCACAGAGCAAGGCGAGACACTGCAGGCGCGCAAGGACGAGTTCGCCGTTCAGGAGGAGCGTCTGCGGACCCAGGAGGCAACGCTCGAAGCCCCTCTGCAAGAGATCCTCCAGCAGATCGCGGAATCCGAGAAACAGCTCGCGGAGGCACAGACGACCTACGGCCGTGCGAAGAAGGACGCGCAAGAGCAGCGAGACCGGCTTCTGAAGGCCGACCATGCCCTGGAGTTCGGCCGTGCAGCGCTG
The DNA here is from genome assembly GCF_005860785.2 of Streptomyces sp. So13.3. Taxonomy (NCBI): domain Bacteria; kingdom Bacillati; phylum Actinomycetota; class Actinomycetes; order Kitasatosporales; family Streptomycetaceae; genus Streptomyces; species Streptomyces sp. So13.3. Next base: position 1,967,362 of record NZ_CP048835.1, read on the forward strand.
GCCACGGCCGTAGCCGAGCAGGTGCGCACCACACTCACGCTGGAACCGTACGCCCGGCCCGACCTTCTCGGCCTGCTCGAAACAACCACCGACACCGTCTGGCTACCGCACGACATGTGGCCGAGTCCCGAGCAGGCAGTCCAAGCCCTCATGAACAGCCTCACCTCACCCGATACCTCTCTCACGGCCACAGAGGCCGCCCGGAGCGTCGTCCCCGAATCCGTCGTCTCAACGATCACCGCGCTCGACGAGGCGACCCGTGGTCGCCCGATCACCGCGAGCCTCCTGAAGACCGTCACGACAAAGATCTCCACCGCCATCACCACGCTGGAGTCAGCCCTGCTGGAATCCGACCAGGGCTACCTCTTCGAGTGGGAGCCAGCCGGCGACATCATCCTGGCCAGGGTCACCGACAGCGAAGGACCCGCCCCCGTAGCGGACTTCGGACGCCGTCTGGCCGAACAGCTTGCCGACCAGAGTGTGCTGCTGGAAGACAAGGAACGCACCGTCCTGGAGGACGGGCTCCTGACCGGACTGGCCCAGCAGATCCACGACCGCACCATCGCCGCACGCGACCTGGTCAAGAGCATGGACGCCGATACCCGAGCCAAGCCGATGTCCTCCGGCGCGACGGTTGGCATCAACTGGGTCGTCTCCGACGCCCTAACCGACTCCCAGCAGGCCGTCAACAGGCTGCTCGACAAGGACGCCTCCGGCCTCGGCCCCGCTGGACTGGCCGAACTCCGCTCCCACCTGCGCAGCCAGATCCGCGCCAAGGCCGCTGCCGACAAGAAGCGCAGCTACCAACAGGTGATCGCCGAAGTCCTGGACTACCGCGCCTGGCGCAGGTTCGAACTCCGCCTGTTCCGGCAGGGCATGAGCCCGGAGGAGAAGAAAAAGGGGGAGGTTCTCACCAAGGCCAAGCACAGCGTGATGTCCGGCGGTGAGAAGTCCGCCTCGATCCACCTGCCGCTCTTCGCCGCCGCCCACGCCCAGTACAGCTCCGCATACCCCACCTGCCCGCGCCTGATCGCGCTGGACGAGGCATTCGCCGGCATCGACGAGAAGTACCGCCCCGACCTTCTCGCCCTCACCGCCAAGTTCGACCTCGACCTCTTCATGACCGGCTATGACCTGTGGATCACCTACCCCGAGGTGCCACAGATCTCGCACTACGACATGAAGCACGACGAGGCATCCCACACCGTCTCCGCCATGCTGCTTGTCTGGGACGGCGAACAGATCCTCGATGACCTCGAATATCCCGGATCCGATGACCTGGCCGCAGAACTCCTAGGCTTCGCACCCCGCCGCCACGTCCCCGAGCAGGTAGGACTGCTCGGTGACATCCCCGACGACGAGCCGACGAGCGACGACGTCGAGGAATCAGAATGACCAAGGCCGCAGAGGCATACGAGCGCTACCAGGGCCCCGAGTTCCGCCGCCTCATGACCGCTGCCCGGCGCTCGCTCGAGCGCAACGGCGGCGAGATCAAGGGCTCCATCGGCCTCACCACCCCGACCCCTGCCGAACGCAACGCAGTCATCGGCATCACCGGCACCTACCGCTCGGCCGACGTCCGCCGCATCACCATCCCTCTCACGACACTGGAGGAGAGCGTCCGCAATGTCGCGGGCCTGTCACTCCGCGATGTCCTGGAACGGATCGGCCCGGAGCTGCGCTTCCGCGCCGATGAGCGGACCACCCTCGAACAAGCGCGGCAGAGCGTCCTGGCCGTGGGCGAGACCAGCCCGCTGCACACCGAGCACCCCTGGTACCGGCAGTGGCTGGCTGGCCTCGCATCCGACGGCACGATCACCGGGCTGATCAACAAGGAGGACACTCGCCTCCTCAGCCAGGCTGTCCGCGTCCTAGAGTTCCTCTACAACCGCCCCAGCGGATCACCCCCGGTAATGCTGCCGTCACTGGCCGACACCATCACGGGAGACACCAAAGCTCTCAACCCCGGCCACGGCTCTCTGTCGAACCTGGTCCTGCGAGCCCTGGCCATGGCACGCGGAATCCCGCTCGGATCAGGAGCCGAGTCCCGACGCGAGTTGTGGGACGCGTTCGACGTCATCGTCGACGACCTCGCCAGCCGCGTACTCGTCCTCAACCTCCCCGCGACCGGGCAGGGGCTGGGCCAGTGGCTCACCGATGCCGCCCGCTACGGCACCCCTTTCCACATCACCCTCCACCAGCTCGTCACCCTCCCGATAGCTGTGAACCTGCCAACGGTGTACGTCTGCGAGAACCCCGCCGTCCTCCGCCGGGCAGCCGGAGAGCTCGGCACAAACAGCCCGCCGCTGATCTGCGCCGAGGGACGTCCTTCCACCGCCTTCCACCGCCTGGCCCGCGCAATCGTCAGCAACGGCGGCGTCCTGCGCTACCACGGAGACTTCGACTGGCCGGGCATCGACATGACCAACCAACTCTGCACCCGCTACGGGGCACGCCCCTGGCGCATGACGGCAGCGGACTACCTCCTCGGTGTCCGCACCGACGTCGACCACGTCCCACTCAAGGGCCAGCCACAGGAGACGCCCTGGGACCCCACGCTCGCCCAGACCATGGGGACGGAGAACCGCGCCGTCTACGAAGAGGCCGTCGCCGACCTCCTCCTGTCCGACTGGAGATCCGCAACCGAAAGGGAAGACGGAAGTCCATAGGCCATAGGCCCACGGAAGAGTCCTCTCCTGCCTGAGGAACAAGCGCGTACTTAGCGACCACGGATCACTCAAACACCGCTTTCAAGCCAATGTCGGCACCTCCGCCTCACTGGGCACTGCAAACGACAGATCATGGTCAGGCACCTCCGCAGCCCCCGGAGCAGGGCCGGTTACCAAGAGTGTTCAAATACCAGGCAAACTGATGCCAGATGCGGACCAAGGCATATGTACGGGAAGGCGTGGACGCGCTCATGACGGGGAGCCCCACTCGGATCGGCCGGTACACGGTGGCATGGGAACTCGGCTCAGGGGGCATGGGCGAGGTCTACCTCGCGTATTCGCCAGGTGGAGATCCGGTCGCGGTGAAGGTGATTCGCAGCGACAAGCTGGACCCGGTGACGCGGGCACGCTTCGAGAAGGAAGCGCTGATCGCTCGCACAGTGATCGGCACCAATCGGGTGGCGCGGTTCCTCGATGCCGACCCTTTCGCGGATCGTCCCTGGCTGGCGATGGAGTACGTGGCCGGCCGGACCCTTCTGGCGTGCGTGGACAGCGACGGCGAGCTGCCCCTGCTGATGGTGGCCAGCCTCGGAGCGCTCCTGGCCGAAGGACTGAGCGCCGTACACGCCGCGGGGCTGGTGCACCGTGATCTGAAGCCGCAGAACATCATCATGGGAACCGAGGGTCCCATGATCATCGACTTCGGGCTTGGGGCGTTCATGGACGCTGCCAAGGAAACGCTGTCGCATAGCGGGATGATCATCGGGACGGTGCGCTGTATGCCGCCGGAACAGGCGAGCGGGCATCCCAAGGTGACACCGGCGGCGGATGTGTACGCGCTGGGCACGGTCCTGCTGTACGCGGCGACCCGGCACTATCCGTACGACGGGCACCAGTGGGAAGCCGTCGCCATGCAGATTGCGAACCCGGAGATCGGCCCGGACCTCAGCGGCGTACCGGAGGGGCTCAAGGCGCTCCTCGCGGCGATGCTCGCTCACACGCCGGAAGGCCGGCCCTCGCTGGCCGCGGTGGCGGATGTCTGCGCGGATCTCATCAGAGTTGCGGGTAAAACGCCGGCCGCTGCACGGCTCGCGCTCATAGACCGTACAACAGCAGCAGGCGGGGAGGTTCCGACAAACGAACCCCTGTCTGCGTCGTTCGAGAAGCTGATCGATGAACAGGCCGCGCTCACGGTGGTCAGCCCGCTCGACGCCCCGACTGTGGCGGAGCCAGAAGTCGACGAGGAACCGGTTCCGGAGCTGCCTACCGCGCCCGTCAGGCCAAAAGATCGCACTTCGCGCGGGCGGCCTGCGGCGTCGCAACGGGTGGCGGGCGAACTGCGAGAGCAGTACGCAGTGGATCCCGCCCTCTGACGACCCAGGGTCGTTAGTGCCGGGTGGGAAACTTGCTGGAACGGGTACGTTCGGTCGGCTGGTCAGCCGTCCGCAGGCCCGGTAGACGTTGAGCGGCCTGCGTGCCGCTGGTAAAGGATCGGAGCGGACGTTGAGCGTCGAGGCGGGAGCCGTGGGCGGCCAGAGCGATGCGGTATGGGATGCCTGGGAGCCCGACGAGCCGTCGCCCGAAGAGCAGGCGCCCGCCACGTCCGGGTACGCGCCCGGGGCACAGGTGGAGATCCGCGACGAACTGTGGCTGGTCCGCAAGTGCACACCCACGCGGAGCGACGGATGGATGGTCGACGTCAGCGGCATCTCCTCGTTCGTCCGTGGGGTCGAGGCCGTCTTCTACGACAAGCTCGATCTCGTAAGCGTGCTCGACCCACGCGAGACCCGACTGGTCGCGGACGACTCCGCGAACCATCGCAGGGCTCGGCTGTTCCTTGAGGCGATCATGAGGAAGACGTTCCTGCCGCAGACCGAGCACGGGCTGGCACTGGCGGACAACTTCCTCATGGACCAGCAGATCCACCAGCTGCGGCCTGCCGAGCTCGCGCTGTCGATGAAGAACCCTCGGCCGCGGATCCTCATCGCGGACGTGGTGGGTCTGGGCAAGACCCTGGAGATCGGGGTACTCCTAGCTGAGCTCATCCGGCGCGGCCGCGGCGAGAAGATCTTGGTGGTAACGCCGCAACATGTGCTGGAGCAGTTCCAGCGGGAGCTGTGGACCCGGTTCGCGATCCCGCTGGTGCGGTTGGACTCGACTGGGATCCAGCGGGTGCAGCAGGACATCCCCGCAGGCCGGAACCCCTTCGCCTATTTCAAGCGGGCCATCATCTCCGTGGACACGCTGAAGAGCGACGTCTACGCCCACCACCTGGAGCACACCGAGTGGGACGCCGTCGTCATCGACGAATCTCACAACCTCGTCAACCAGGGGACAAAGAACAACGCGCTCGCCCGACTGCTGGCGAGGAAGACCGACGCGCTGGTGCTGGCCTCGGCCACGCCACACAACGGCGATGCCTCTTCATTCGCCGAGCTGGTCAAGATGCTGGACGAGGCGGCGATCGCCAACCCGAACCGGTATGAGGTCAAGGACCTAGACCACCTCTACATCCGGCGTACGAAGACCACGGCGGAGGTACGCGAGTCCCTCAAGGGTGCCTGGGCGGACCGGGGGCCGTCCCAGCCGCTGCGAGCGCCGGCCGGTGAGAAGGAGCTCGCCGTCTTCCGCGAGCTGGCTACGCGCTGGATTCCCGGTGACCCCGACCAGCCTTCGGTCAGCCGGCACCAGCTCGTGCCGTACCAGCTGCTGAAGTCGTTTCTGTCCTCGCACCGGGCCCTACGAGAGTCGATCAAGACGCGGATCGCGACGCTGGACAAGCCACCCGTCGAAAAGTCGGCCGACAAAAAGAAGCAGACCCGGCCGGTTGATCCGAAGGTCCGAGAGGCGGAGGTCAAGCGGGAGCGTGCGGCTCTGGTGGAGTTGCAACAGCTGAACGAGCAGATCCAGGATTCCGACTCGGCGAAACTCACCGCGCTCCTGGCTGAGCTGCGCAAGATGGGTGTCGGTCCGGGCTCGGATACCCGCGTTGTGGTGTTCTCCGAGCGCATCCCCACCCTGAAGTGGCTGGCCGAGACCGTACCGGCCGCGCTCGGCTTTGCGAGCGGCACCAGCCCGGATGAGAGCAAGCCGTGGCTGGGCTTCGGCGGCGCAGTTCAGGTCATGCACGGCGAGGCCAGCAGCGACGAGGAGCAGCGGGACATCGTTGAGAAGTTCGGGCTGCGCGACGATCCGGTGCGCGTCCTGTTCACCGGCGACGTTGCCTCCGAGGGCGTCAACCTGCACCAGCAGTGCCACCTGCTCGTGCACTACGACCTGCCGTGGTCCCTGATCCGTATCGAGCAGCGCAATGGCCGTATCGACCGTTACGGCCAGGCGTACCCGCCGCAGTTTCGGGCACTGGTCCTGACCAGCGACATCCCGTGGCGCACGGATGCGGTCAGCGGGCAGGCGCGAACCCTTGACGACCGGCTGGTGGGCGAGAAGCTCCTGGGGCGTGAGGAGGAGGCTCACAAGATCGAGGGCTCGGCCGAGGCCGTCACCGGCCTGTATCGGGCCAAGGAGGAGGAGAACCGCCTCACACAGGACCTGATCGCCGGCCGTACCGTCGAGGAGTCGATCAAACAGTCCCAGCAGGGCGGTGCCGCCTTCCTGGCCGGGTTGCTCGGTCAGGTCGGTGCGGTCCCCGAACACCCCGAAGTGCAGCGTGCGGTGGTACCGACGCTCTTCCGGTCCACCGCCGACTACTTTGACGAGGCGTTGCGGCAGGTCTGTCACCCCAACCCCGAGGACCAGTTGTCCCTGCGGCGCGATGATGACGGCACCATCGCCTTCGAGCCGCCGCGCGACCTGCTCTACCGGCTCAAGGCGCTGCCCAAGTCGTACCTGGACGAGCAGCGGATCATGCCACGTAAGACCGAGCCGGGTCGGCTGCGCATCACGTTCTCCAAGGACCTCGCCGATGCGCGTCTGAAGGCGGCCCGGGAGACCTCCAAGTCACAGTGGCCCAACGTCTCTTACGTCACGGACGTCCACCCGGTGCTGGACTGGCTCACCGACAAGGTTCTCGTCGAGATCGGCCGCCACCAGGCCCCGGTACTCGCCGCCGCCGTGGACAGTCCCACCTTCCTGGTGCAGGGCATCTATTCCAATGGTCAGGGTCGGCCCACCATTGTCGAGTGGATGGCCGTCTCTGGCCTGCCCGGGGAGCCGAACACGGTGGAACTGACCGAAGAGGCGCTGGAGCGCTACGGAGTCGGCCCGAGCATGCCCGGCCGCGCCACTCCCCGCGATCTTCCCGGCCTCACCGCTCTGGTCCCCGACGCGATCGATGAGGCTAAGAGACACCTCGGCACGCTTGAGGAGCACTACCGCCAGCGCATCGAGAAGACCCTTGCCCCCTACCGCAAGCGCGTCACCCACTGGAAACAGGACGCGCTCTCCTTCGGTCCGCGCCCGGACAAGCAGGGGGTCGGCCGAGCCGCGAGTGATCGGATGCGCCTGGTCAAGTCCCTAGAAACGAAGGGCGAGCCGATGCTGCGGCTGCTGGCTGTCCTGGAACCGCACGCCGCCGAAGGGGGCACTGCACGATGAGCACCGACTCCGACTCCTTCGTCAACCGCGGCGAGTACCTGTCCGCGTATTACTTCGCCGAACAACTCAGCGCCGACCTTAAGAAGGGGCTGTTCGCCACCTGGACGCTTCGTGAGGGCGACGAGAATGACGCGCGTAAGACCCCTCGCGAGCAGGTCCGCGCTCTGCGCTCCGCCTACCTTGCTGAAGACATGCGCGCCTACTTCGCCGACGCCGCCCAACGCGATGCCGGTGACGAGGCAGGGCTCCACACGCACAACAACCCTGAGTGGGCCAAGCGACTCGCCGAGTGGCACCAGACCGTCCTGCGCGCCCTCGGATACGACGTCGCCCCCAGCGAGCTCACCGTGCACCGCGCCGGAAGCGAGCACACCATGTCCGTCGCCTACCACGGCCACGGCATCATCGCTCTCGACTGCGGCTGGGCCGCCGACAACGACACCGCTCTGGGTGCCGACGGCTCCGGACGCCTCCTGGCACCGCTACGTGTCAGCGCAAGCGAGAGTTACAAGACCGGCGAGGATCTGGCCTCCTGGCTCTTCGAGAGCGAGCTGGGCGAACCCGGCGGCGCTCATCCCCGCTTCGTGCTGCTCCTCATCGGCGGCGTGATCCTGCTTGCTGACCGTCAGTCTTGGCGCGAGGGCCGCTACCTCGCGGTGAGCCTCGACGCGGCCCTGGAACGCAACGACCGTAGCCAGCAGGGTGAACTCTCCACCATTGCTGCACTGTTCAGCTTGGACATGCTCCGCCCCGGCGACAACGACCAGAACCGGGCGATCGACGGCCTGCTCAAGTCGTCGAGTACCAACGCGGTCGGCGTTTCCAACGAACTGCGCTATGGACTCCAGCGCTCGGTCGAGGTCATCGCCAACGAAGTTCTCAGCCGGATGACCGAGCCGAAGAACCAGGTCACCCCGGCCGACATCGAAAACCCGAAAATCCGCTTCGCCCGGGAACTCACCCGCGAATCCCTGCGCTACCTCTACCGAATCCTCTTCCTGCTGTACGCCGAGGCCCGCCCCGAACTTGGCATCCTCCCTTCCGACGATGGCAGCTACGAGGCCGGCTACTCCATGGCCCGCCTGCGCGAACTCGTCGAGCGCGACGAGGAGCTCGTCGACGAGGAGGCCAAGAACGGCTTCCACCTCTTCCAGTCCCTTGATGTTCTGTTCAACAAGGTCAACTTCGGCCACCGTGCCTACGGCACCGAGCCCTACGACGACCAGCCCGGCGACGACGAAGAAGCCCGCGAGGCTAAGGCCGCCCGCCGCAGCGAAGACCGCGGGCTGCGCTTCGAACCCCTGCGCAGCGAGCTCTTCGAACCCACCGCTATCCGCCTCATTGGCACCCGCGTCCTGGACCCAACCAGCGACGAGGACACCGACCCGCGCTGGCTCGACCTGCGCCTGCGCAACTCCACCCTCCACGAAGTGCTGCGTCTACTGACCATGAAGAAGGGCAAGCGCGGCGAACGCGGCGGCTTCATCTCCTATCGCAACCTCGGCATCAATCAACTCGGCGCCGTCTACGAGGGGTTGATGTCCTACACCGGCATCATCGCCGAGGAAGAGCTGTGCGAGGTCGCCAAGGGCGGTGACCCGGAGAAGGGCTCCTGGCTCATCCCCTCTCACAAGCAGGACCAGTACCCCGACACAACCCTCATCCATTACAGCGAGGACGATGCCCGAAAGGGGCTGCGCGGGGTCAAGAAGTACGAGAAGGGCTCCTTCGTCTACCGGCTCGCCGGCCGTGACCGTGAAACCTCCGCCTCTTACTACACCCCCGAGTCGCTCACGCAGGTCACCGTCGAACTCGCCCTGAAGAACCGCCTTGACCAGGAACGTGACTCCAACGGCAACGTCATCAAAACCCGCGCCTCTGCACTCCTCAAGTACAAGATCTGCGAGCCGGCCCTCGGCTCCGGCGCCTTCCTCAACGAGGCCATCAACCAGGTCGCCAACGAATATCTGCGCCGGCGCCAGGACGAACTCGGCACCACAATCCCCACCGCCGACGCACTCATTGAGAAGCAGAGGGCCAAGGCATACATCGCCCTACACAACGCCTACGGAGTCGACCTCAACTCCACCGGAGTCGAACTCGCTGAAGTGTCGCTGTGGTTGAACACCATGCACCCAGGCATGCGGGCCCCCTGGTTCGGCCTCCACCTGCGCCGCGGCAACTCCCTTATCGGCGCACGCCGCGCGGTCTACTCGGGCGAGGACATCACCTCACCAGCCAAAACATGGCTGAAGAACAAGGGTGCCCTGGCCCCGACCCCACTGCCCTTCCTCAAAGGCGGCCAGACCCAACCACTGCCTCAGGATGCGGTACACCAGTTCCTGCTGCCGAGCCCGGGATGGGCCGCGATCGCGGGATCGAAGGAGGCCAAGGAACTGGCCGAAGATCAGGCCAAGCAGTTGGTCGAGTGGAAGAAGGGCATCCTCCAACGCCCCAGGCGCAGCACTGCTCACCTCAACAAGGACGGCAGCCCCAAACTCCACCCCAAGTCCAAGCAACCGAGGGCCGAACCCCCGTCACAGTTCACACGACTGCGGGACGCAACTCGACGGACCGAGTTCCTGTGGTCCGTCGTCATCAAGCGCATGGAACTTTCCGAGCAGGAGATCGCCCGCCGGATCAATGTCTGGCAGGCTGACCCGACGGATCCCGAGTACGCCTTCCTCCAACACCCCGACCAAGCCGTGTCCAAAGAGAAGGTCCTGCAAGACCTCTTTAGTGCCGCCGACACCCCTTACTGGCGGCTAAAGAAGGTCATGGACGCTTGGTGCGCCCTGTGGTTCTGGCCCCCTGACAAAGCAGGGCTGCTGGACGGCTCCGACGGTGACTACGAGGCAAGGATGGTAGTCAGCGGAGCGGACAGCCTCAGCAAACTGCTCAGCGGTGTGCCAATGGCCGGAGAACGGCCTCAAGTTCAGGTTGCCCCCAAGCCGTCGGCGACTCCGACGCCCAAGGCAGAGCCGCGCTTTGTCGAAGCAACTGCCCTTTTCCCTCTAAGGTCCGAGCAGACCTCTTTCGAGGACCTAGAACTGACCGTTGACGATGAAGTGGTCGTCGAGACAAAGAGGGTCGGTGTGGCGCCGGGTAAGAATTCGGCGCCGAGGCCGAAGACGGCTTCACGCCGCCCAATCATTCCTCTCAAGGAACTGGACGATTGGCTGGACTTCCTGGAAGCCATGCTCGGAACGGCCGACGTTCCCGAAGGCACCCTAATCGACAGCTTCAAGAGTCTGGACGCTCTCAAGGACTTCGAAGAGACACTCCCTGGCTTCATGGGCATGGACACCAGTAACCCGGAGGATCGATTCCCATGGGTGCGCGCAGTACGAGATATCGCGGAGGAACAGGGCTTCCTGCACTGGGAGTTGGAGTTCGCTCTCGTCTTCGCGAGAGATGGCGGATTTGACCTTCAGGTGGGTAATCCGCCGTGGGTTCGCCCAGTATGGAAGGAGAACTCGGTTCTTGCGGAGCACGAACCCTGGTTCATGCTGGCGGAGAAGCCGCCAACTACCGAGAGAGATACTCGTCGGGCCTTCGAATATACCAAAGAGGAAGTACGAGATTATATTCTCGGCGAGCTGACGAAAACCGTCACTACGGCCGACTATTTGACCGCCCCGCAGGTCTACCCGCTGCTGGCCGGCACTCAAGCCAATCTATACCGAGCCTTCATGTGCCGAGTGTGGCAACACCTGGGCAGTAACGGAGTGGCCGGACTGCTCCATCCGGACACGCACCTGGAGGGGGTAAAAGAAGGCAAGCTGCGTGCCACCTCCTATCGCCACCTGCGATTGCATGCCAGCTTTGTAAACTCGGCGAACTGGGCCTTTGATGATGTCGATCGGACTGTCTCCTTCGGAATGCACATCTACGGAAAGGAGCGGAAACGCGTCGATTTTCTCAATCTAAGCCAGCTGCGGGCTGCTCGCGTGCTCCCTGATTCCCTCGCCCACGACGGAGAGGGAGACGTCCCGGTTCAAAAATATGCTGGCGCATGGGACGTGCGACCCCACCGCGCACGCATCATTCACGTCACGGATGAACTCCTCTCCGAATGGCGCAAGCTGGGCGGAGACACGGATAGCGCGACGGACGAGACGCAACTGCTTTATCCTGTCACTACAATCGAGCAGGAGGCAATCTCAACTCTGGGCAACCTCAAGCGACGAATCGGGCATCACAATCCACTAATCAGCTCCGGTTATCACGAGGCGACCGGAAAGACCGACGGAACCATCCGCTACGAAGTACATGCCCCCGACAGTTGGGGCGAGGTAGTCATCCAGGGGCCACATCTCGGCGTTGGTTCACTCTTCGGAAAGCAACCAAACCTTCCCATGCGAAATGTTAAGGATTGGTCTCCGTGGGACATCCCTTCTCTGCCCGATGATTCCATCCCGCGCACCACCTACGCGCGGGCCTGCAGTAAGCAGCAGTACTTGGAACGCCAGGACCAGTGGCTGGGGAGGCCATACTCTGCCTATTTCCGTCTGGCGTGGCGAGCTATGATCGATTCCAAGAATACCGAGCGCAGTCTGTTCTCTGCCATCATCCCACCAGGCCCAACTCACGTTCACGCCGTGCACTCACTCGCCCTGGAAGATAACCTCACAACGACACTGAACGCGGGATTCTGGTCGTCGCTGCCCCTAGATTACTTTCTCCGCATCACGGGCCGGTCCCATCTACAGTTTGCCGAGGTGCAGAAGATGCCTGCGGCATTCGCTTCACACCCTCTGGCCGAGCCCCTGCTGCTCCGAACTCTCCGCCTAGCTTGCATCACGGGCGAATTTGCTCCTCTATGGAGCGAACTATTCCGGAGGGAATGGGCTGACCGGGAGAAGTGGGCTGCCATTTGGCCATTGCTCGAAGGGACACTGAGTGCCGGAATCTCTGGAGAGTGGACGCAGCGGACACCTTTGCGTACCGAATATGAGCGACGAGCCGCCCTCGTTGAGTTGGATGCACTCGTCGCCGCTTGGCTAGGGATCACCGCGGACCAGCTAACGGCTATCTACCGATCCCGCTACTCAATTCTTGCCGACCGAGAGGCGGAAATGTGGTTCGACGCAAAAGGTCGGCGCCTTGCACAGGATCCGTATGCATTCGGATATGGTCAGGCGAAGGAGGATTACGCCCATATCCAGTCACATCTCGCCAATCCACACAGGGCGCCAATTCCCGAGGGATACACAGCGCCCTTCTACAAGGCGGATCGTGAGAAAGAGATGCGGGCCGCGCACGCCGTCTTCGTGAAGCAACTCAACGACGCGGTCGCGCGTGGCGAATGGGACCCGGTCAAGCAGGAGGTGCCGAAGCCGTGAGGCCGACGCTGGAGGCGCGGGGGCTCAAGGAGAGCCTGCTGCAGTATCTGTCGACTACGTACGCGCTCACGGATGAGGGTGCTCGTGAGGCGCTGCACCGGTTCCTGGGTGATGAGACGTCGGGGATGTTCCGGGGACCGTACTTGCGGATCCGGACGCCGTTTACGGTGGCCGGCGAGGAGTGGCGGCAGCATTTGGATTGGGAGCGCGAGGGGTTCACCCCATACGCGCACCAGGCCGTGGCCTTCGGGCGGCTGACGTCGGCGAACGGGCATGTGCCGCAGCCGACGCTGGTAACGACGGGGACGGGCTCGGGTAAGACGGAGGCGTTCCTGTATCCGGTGCTGGATCACTGTCTCCGCGAGCGGGAGGCGGGAAAGACCGGTATCAAGGCGGTGCTCCTGTACCCGATGAACGCCCTCGCTACCGACCAAGCGCAGCGCATCAACGAGCTGATCACGGAGAACGATGCGCTGAACAAGCTTTCCGCCGGGCTGTACATCGGTGACAAGGCGGCCATGAAGTACGACAACGTTCGTACGCGCCGCTCAGACATGCAGCTCTCGCCGCCGGACATCTTGATCACAAACTACAAAATGATGGATCTGTTGCTGCAGCGTGCGGATGATGCTCCGCTGTGGCGTGGGTCGGACATCCGGTATGTGGTGGTGGATGAGTTCCACACCTATGACGGTGCACAGGGCACGGACGTGGCGATGCTGCTGCGGCGGCTCGCGGCCGCGGTGGGTGCGTCCGAGGAGGGGCGTCCGCTGGGTTCGATCTGTCCAGTGGCGACATCGGCGACGCTCGCGTCTGGGACTGATGCCGACGGAGTGGCCCAGCTGCTCGAGGTTGCGACGCAGGTCTTCGGTACGGAATTCACGGCGGAGTCTATCGTCGGGGAGAACCGGCTGTCGGTGGAGGAGTTCATCCCGCTGGCGGACGTGCGGATGCAGGGGCTGCCGACGCCGGACGAGCTGCTAGCGCTGCCCGATCCCGCGACGAGCGATGAGGCGATGCTGGACCTCATCGAGTCGGTTACCGGGGTCCGCAACGACGACCCCCTCGTATTGGGCGAGAACCTGAAGCGGCACCTGTTCACCCGTGCGGTGATGCAGGCACTGGACGGTGAGGTGAAGACCGGCGCCGAGGTGCTGGACGTCATGTGGCGTGCAGGTGCGGCCGGTTGGGCGGAGGCGGTGGCCCGGCAGCCAGAGAAGGCCGCTGAGGCGCTCGCCCGGTTCGTGGCGCTGTTGTCGTACGCGCGTGACCCGAAGTCGCCGGTGGGAGAGCCGCCGCGGCCGTTCGTGCATGTCGAGGTGCACCAGTGGGCCCGGTCGGTCTCGCGGCTGCTGCGCGGCGTACTGCCGTGGCCCAAGGCGGAGTTCCGCTGGGATGTGGCCGGTGCGGCCGATGCCAGTGCGGGAAGTGGGAACCGTTCGGCGCCGGTGACGACAGCCACGTCGGGGCAGAGCGCGAATCTGTTTCTGCCGGCGGTCTACTGCCGGGATTGCGGGCGGTCGGGCTGGGCGGTGTTCTCGCCGGAGAGCGACGACCACGAGGTCCAATTCGACACATACAAGATCCGTCGTGCCTCGTTGGGTCAGGACAAGGCCCGGGTGCGGAACCTGGTCTCGGCGACCGAGCGGGAGGCGCGCGAGGGTTCCGGGGCCGCGGTACTGCCGGCCAGCGGCCGGGGCGGTAAGGGGGCCGCAGCAGCGCTGCAGAGTGCGGGCGGTCTGCTGATGGTGCTGGACGGTGCCCGCAAGCGGTTGCGGCTGCCCGATCCGCTCAACGACTACGACAAGGAGTCCAAGGAGCCCCGGCTGACGGCCCGCGATTCGGCGTTCGTCCTGGTCAATTTCGGGGATACGGCGAATACGGCGGCGAAAGAGGACTGGTGCCCGGCGTGCGGGGAGCGCAACGCGGTCCGCTATCTGGGCACTGGAGCCGCTGCGATGACGGCGGCATCGATCACCCAGTTGTTCACGGGCGGGGAGCTCGACAAAGAGCGGCACGAAGACAAGACGCTGATGTTCAACGACTCGGTGCAGGATGCCGCGCACCGGGCCGGGTTCGTCGCGAACCGTTCGTACACTTTCTCGTTGCGCGCCCTGCTGGCGAAGCACCTGCGCAGCGACGTGCCCACAGCTCTGAACGACTTGATCGCCAACGTGGTCGAAGCCACGACCGACAAGGACACACTGGCCGCGGTGGTGCCGCCGGATCTGCACGGCTTCAAGGGCGTGGACCGGCTGCTGTCCGGGCAGGGGCGCGGCGGGGATCTGCCGACATGGCGACTGATCGGTCAGCGCCTGGCGTTCGAAGCGCTGATGGAGTTCGGGTTCCGCTCCCGCAACGGGCGCACCCTGGAACTGACCCGGACCGCAGCCGCGCAGGTACGCATCGCGGATCCGGAGGCCGTGGTGGCTCTGGTCAAGTGGATTCACGAGGAGTTCGAGCGCGCTGATCTGCCCCTTCAGCCGCAGGACGACGCACGTTATCTGGCGTTCTTGCGGGTGTTCTTGGAGCGCCTGCGTACACGGGGCGCGATCGCACACCAGTGGTTGGACAAGTACGTCGATGAGGCGGGCACCAGCCGGTACTTCATCTGGGGCAAGCGCGCGCCCGGCATGCGTGCATTCCCCAAGCGGGTCGCGGCGCCGGTGTTCCTGCTCAGCTCGCCCAAGAACGGCAGCGAGTTCGACTTCGCGACGGGCCGGCTATCCTGGTATGAGCGGTGGGCCGGGCGCTGCCTGGGGCTGTCGCGCGAGGTGTCACCGGAGTTCTGGAGCCGCCTCCTGCCGGAACTGGCCGCCATCGGGCTGCTGTCGTCTCGAACGCCGAACGACACCTCAGTACGGGTCTACGGGCTCAAGCCGGGCAACATCGAAGCGCTGCTCCTGGACGACGAACAGGTCCGGCACGCGTATGTGCGCTGCCCGGTGTGCTTCTGGGAACAGACGGTCCACCCCTCCCTTCTCGATCAGTGGCACGATCAGCCCTGCCCCTCATACCGCTGCCGCAGAGGCCGTCTGGTGGCCGGGGACCGGCCCGAGCGGCTGGGAGTGCACCACCGCGACCGTGACTACACCCTCGACTACTACCGACACCTGTACCGGAAGGCCGGGACGTACCAGGTGGTGACCGCCGAGCACACCGGCATGCTCACGCGCGCGCAGCGCGAGAAGGTGGAGGAGGCGTTCAAGCGGCGTACGGGCTTCAAGGACCCCAATGTCCTCTCCTGCACGCCGACGCTGGAGATGGGCATCGACATCGGTGACCTGTCCGCGGTGGTGCTGGCCGCGCTGCCGCGCCGGCCGGCCAGTTACGCCCAGCAGGTCGGGCGGGCCGGACGCCGGACCGGCAATGCGTTCTTGCTGACGATTCCCGATCGTCGACGGCGTGACCTGTATTTCCTGGAGCGCCCCAAGGATCTGATCGCTGGCACGATCGTGCCCCCGGGATGCCATCTTTCAGCGGTGGAGATCCTGCGCCGCCAGTACCTGGCGCACCTGCTGGACCTCGCAGCTGCCAGCCGGCTGATCCGCGGTGACGGCATCGTGCTGCGCGCCCTGCCGACCAAGGCACCCGCTCTGTTCGGTCCGTCCGGCTACCTGATCGATTTGGTGGAAGTAGCCATCGCCCACGGGGAAGAGCTCGCCAAGGGCTTCCTGGAGATGTTCCCCACCGGCGTCAACGACCGGGCCAAGGAAGACCTGCGCAAGTACGCGATGCACGAGCTGCGCGGCACGGTGGAAGAGGCCGAGCGGGAGTGGCGCCGCCGAGACCAGGCGCTGCGCGCCCGGCTGGCTCAGATCGACGAGGCCCACGACGAGCTGCACGATTCCGACCCCGACCAGGCGCGGCAGAAGGACGAACTGGATGCCGAGCGGCGTGGCGTAGGCCGGCGCCTGCTCAATCTGGGTGATACGGCCGCCCAGAGCGCTCTGTGTGACTTGGGGCTGCTACCGAACTACGCGCTGATCGACTCGGTCACCACGCTGTCGGCGACGCTGTACGGCGAGGATGGGATCGACGCGAAGACGGGGAGGGCGAAGTTCACCTCCACCACCGACTCCTACGACCGCCCGCGCCGTTACGCACTTTCGGAGCTGGCCCCGGGCAACTCCTTCTATGTCAACGGCTACCGGCACGAGATCACCGGCCTAGAGATCGCCACCGGCGGCCGGCAGGAATGGCGCACCTGGCGTGTGTGCCCGGGCTGTGGTTTTGTGCGGACCGAGAACGCGGCGGAGGACCGGTCGTCGTGCCCGCGCTGCAAGAGCGCCCACATCGCCGACGACGGTTCCTGCCTGTTCCAGATCGTGGAGCCAGCCACCGTGACCTCACGTGACAAGCGCGAGGACGCCCGGATCCGCGACGACAAGGACGACCGCGATCGCCGCCACTACACCGTCGTGGACGCGGTCGACATCCCTGTGGGCGAGATCGAGCCCGGCTCGTGGCGGCACACGAAGCAGACATTCGGCGTCGACTACTGCCGCAGCGCCATGATCCGCCGAATCAATGTGGGGCCGGTCCGCTACGACGCCCCGGCACGCGACGACTTCGCCGGACACCTGGTGCGGCTCAACCCGTTCCATGTGTGCACCGCCTGCGGAGCAGCCAGCGCGGACGGCAAACCGGTCTTCGACCACGACACCGACGCGCTCGACTCCGCAGCCGCCCGCAGCCCACAGCTCAAACACCACCGCCCCTGGTGCCCGCTACGACGCGGCAAGCGGGAGGACGCCACCCAGGAGCCCGTGCTGCTGGCCCACACGTTGAAGACCGAGGCTCTGCGAGTGCTGATCCCGGCCGCCACCGCGGACGTGGACGCCAAGGTGCACTCCTTCCGTGCCGCACTTCGGCTCGGTGTGGACCTGCACTTCGGCGGCGACCCGCAGCACCTGGACACCACTGTGGCCTCCATGCCGGATGCCGAGAGCGGAGAGCGCCGCTGGTTCCTGGTGCTCTTCGACTCCCTGCCCGGCGGCACCGGCTATCTGGACCGGCTGACCGATCCCATCGCCTTCCGCGACACCCTCGCAGCCGCGTACGAGATGCTCAAACAGTGCCCATGCGCCGAGGAACAACGCCGGGCCTGCCACCGGTGTCTGCACCGCTACACCCCCGAGCGCTTCCAGGACATCGTCTCGCGCCAGTCAGCCCTGACCATGCTGGAGTCCCTGCTGTTCACGGCAGACGGTGCGGATGGCTGGGATACCGATGAGGTCGAGCACACCGGGCTGGTCGGTCTGGATGCCCAGGTCGAATCCGACCTGGAGGCACGCTTCCTGGCTGCCCTGCGCGACTGGGTGAAGGTCACCGACGACGCCGCCCTGGACGAGGACGGCCACGCCAGCGGACATCTTCGCTTCACCGCCGGTTCCGACGTCACGCACTGGAGGCTCACAGCCCAGCAGCAACTCCAGGGCACCCGGACAGACTTCACCTTCACCCGGGTCGACGGCCCGGCCCAGAGCGTCAAGGTCTACCTCGAAGGATTCCGCTTCCACGCCAGCCGCGAACACAACCGCATCGCCGACGACGCGGCTCAGCGCACCAAGCTGCGGGCCGAAGGGGAGATCGTCTTCCAGGTCACCTGGGCGGACATCGACCTGTTCGAGAAGCGCCCCACCCGGACCAAGCCCGTCTGGCCGCCCTACCGCGGGACGGCACAAGAACAGGCCAAGGCCGCCTACGAGCAATACGGCGGGCAGCGCGCCCACTTCGCGAACGCGGTCTTCGCCAACCCCATCGACACGCTCATCGCCTACCTACGCGATCCCGATGCCGACCGCTGGGCCCGCCGCTCCCGCGCCCTGGTCACCGGCCTGCTCAGCACCGCCGGGACCACGCCCCTCGCCGCTACCGGGCGCCGCAGCGAACTGGTCGCGGCGCTCCGCAGCCAGCTAGCCACCTTCAACAGCAATACACGTCAGGATAAGCCGGTCGTACCCGATGCCACCGGCATCGGGCCCGTCCACGTCTTCCGGGCCCAGGACGAGAACGGACTGCCGATCCTCGTCACCCTGGATGCCGCCGACCCCGAAAACCCGCGGTGGAGCGCACTCACCGTCCTCGACGACAGCGATGCCGTCCTGGAGAGCGACGAGCACAAGCTGCGCTGGCGGTCCTGGCTGTACTGGAGCAACCTCACCCAGTTCCTGTCCCTGGCCGGCGGCGACGGCGTCCAGCTCGCCGCCAGCCGCGCCGCCGACTTCGAAGTCGAAGTCCTCGCCGTTTGCGGCGGCCTCGGCGAACTCGACTCCCTAATCGGTGCCCCCGTACCGGTGACCGACGTAGCCGAGTCCGCCGCGCCTGCAGGAGCGATCCATCCGGTCGACCCGAATCCGGACCATGACTCGACCGCCGAGGCCGCCGTCATCCAAATGCTCCGAGACGCCGCCTGGGACGAGGACATCCTGGAAATACTGCGAGAGGAGCCCGACGAGGCCCCAGACCTCCTGCGCCTCGCCGAAAACCTCGCCGACCGAGGCAAGCAGGCACCGGTCTTCGGATTCGAACTCGGCACAAGCCGCTGGCAGGCCGAATTCGCCTGGCAATCCCCCGGACTCAAGATCGCTGTCGTGACCGCCCACCAGGACCAGGACGACCCCGAGGCTCAGCGACGCGACACCGCCTACGCCGACGACGGCTGGCAGGTCCGCACAGCCGGCGAATGGCTCACTCGCCTCGACGAACTGCTTGATCAGCTCCCCGACACGGAAGGCACCCCCCGATGACCGCCCGGCTCAGCCTGTACCGCAAGGCCGAACAGGAGCTGTACAAGCTCGACCGCTCGGTCAAAGCCCAGTTCTACGACTTCTGCCACATCTTCCGGACCAACCCCGACCAGCCGGGCCTGAAGAAGCGGAAACTCAAGGGCGACTCCCGTATCTGGTCCGCCCGGGTCAACCAGTCGTACCGTGCCCTGCTCACCCCTACTGGGGTCGACGCGGACGGCACGGAGAACTGGCTGGTCATCGCCGTCCGCCACCGTCGCGATGTCTACGAAGAGCTCCAGGTCGCCGTCAACCGTGTCACCGGCGAGATCGAGTTCGTCGACCTCGCCGTTGTCGGCGACAGTGCCCTGCGCCGTGCCGGCATCACCCTCACCCCTGCAGAACCCGAAGAGACCGCGCCGGCTGCCGTACCCGAGCCTGCCCCGGTCCAGTACGAAGCCGAACCCAAGGCGGCACCCGCCCTGCTCGCCGCCTACGATGCGGGTCAGCTGCGCGACCTCGGTGTCGCCGACCAACTCGTCGACCTCGCTCTCACCGTCACCGAGAGCTCTGAACTCGACCAGCTCCTCGAGGGCGCCCCTCTGCTGTCCAAGGACGTCCTGTACGGCCTCGCCGCCGGCATGGACATCGATGAGGTCCGCCAGGAGATCACCAAGCCGGTCGAACTCGGGCAGCAGCCCGACCTCGACGACTTCGCCGCCGCCGCGACCCGCACCAAGGTCACCGCGGTTGACGACGACGTCCAGGCGGCGATCGACGAAGGCGACTTCCGCGCTTGGAAGGTCTTCCTGCATCGCACCCAGGAACGCATCGTGCAGCGCCACTACAACGGTCCCGCCCGCGTCTCCGGCGGCCCCGGCACTGGCAAGACCATCGTCGCTCTCCACCGGGTCAAGCACCTCGCCCAGCAGCTGCCCCCTGGGCACAACAAGCCAATTCTGCTGACGACCTTCACCAAGAACCTCACCACCGACCTCCGCCTGCGCCTGGCCTCGCTCATCGAGCCCGAACTCCTCGCTCGGGTCGAAATCGCCCACATCGACCAGCTCGCCGCCCGCGTCCTGGGCGAGAACACCGCCCCCGGACGCGGCAAGCAACGCGTCTACGATCATGTGGCCGTGAACGAGATGCGACAGCTCCTGGCCGAACTCGACGACCGCCGCTGGGAGCCGGAGTTCCTCATCGAGGAATGGGAACAGGTCGTCCTCGGCCAGTCCGTCCCCACCCGCTCCGCCTACTTCCAAGCCCGCCGTGCCGGCCGGGGACGGGCACTGACCCGCCCCGAGCGCAACCACATCTGGAAACTCCTCGAGCAGTTCACCGCCCGTCTCGACAAGCTTGGCGTCGAAACCTGGGGCCAAGCCTCCGAGCGCGCCGCCCGCTTCGAGATCGAACGCGCCGCGAAGATCAAGGCCCGCCGGGAGTACAAGGCCGAGATCGGCGGCAAGGACCTGATCCATCGCGATAACAGCTCCGGTATGCGCTACCTGGGCTACCGGTACCAGCACATCGTGGTCGACGAGGGCCAGGATCTCCGTCCCGCCCACTGGAAGATGCTGCGTGCCATGGCCGACCCCGACCTCGCCAACGACATGTTCATCGCAGGCGACACCCATCAGCGCATCTACGACCACCAGGTCAGCCTCGGCGCCCTCGGCATCAACATCCGCGGCCGCTCCTCCCGCCTGACCTTGAGCTACCGCACAACCAAGGAAATCCTCGTCCAAGCAATGCGCGTCGTCGACGATAGGAAGGCCACCTACGACGACCTCGACGACGGTACCGACAATCTCGCCGGCTACCGCTCCGTCCTCCATGGCCCCGATCCCACCTTCGTCCCGTACCGCACCTGGGACGACGAACTCGCTGGCCTCGCTGCCACCCTGGCCATCTGGCGCGACGACTTGTCCACGAACGAGAACGGTGCTCCCAGCGACCCCGGCGGCCGCATCGCCGTCTGTGTCGCCGACCGCGACATGGTCAGTCAGGCCATGTACTACCTGGTCACCAAGGCCGGCATCACCTGCGCCGAGCTCACCAAGGACGGCCCCAAAGGTGACGGCGAAGTCCACGTCGGGACCATGCACCGCTTCAAGGGACTCGAGTACCAGCGCCTCGCCATCGTCGGTGCCAGCGACGGCATCATCCCGCAGACAAGCCGAATCGAGCGCTACCGCACCGACGACCCGCCACGCTATGAGCGCGAGCAGCGCAAGGCCCGGTCCCTGCTGTTCGTCGCCACGACCCGAGCCCGCGACGCCCTGAACATCAGCTGGCACGACAAGCCCAGCCCGTACCTGCCGATCTGATGCCGCTACCGGCCCCGCTGCCGTACCCGGGCCAGTCTCGCTCTGACAAGAGACTGCCCGGATTCACGAGCGGGGCCGCCGCGCATGCCGATCAACCGTGCGACAAGGAACTCGCTTCGTACCTCAGCTGGTAGGCCCGGACCCAGGGCTTCGGCGTGAAGTCGGTATGACCGGTTCGCGATCATGGAATGTCCAGAATGTGCAGCGGTCGGGTGGCGTCGCGGGCGTTTCTCCGGAGGGCGGCGGCGATGCATTGTCGGCCGATGAGGCGGAGTGCTCCGATGGCGAGGTTGCGCCAGGTGGCCATGGCGCGGGGCGCGTTGCCCGACCGTAGTTGCGATGCGTCCTCGGCGAAGGTGGTGTCTCGCACGTGATGCAGAGCTTCCACCGACCAGTGCCCGCGGATCAGGGCCGCGAGCTCGGTCGGGTTGGCCTGTCCGGCGTTCAGGCTGGTAACCGCGTACACCGTCTTGATGCTGATCTTCCCGGTCTTGCGGTTCACCCGCCGACGTTTGAGCTCGATGGCCTGGGCTGCTCCGGGAAAGAGCAGGCCGGCGACGGTGCAGACCTTGATGCGGCGGATCTCGCCTCGGCCGTGTCCCTTCTCGGTAGTGCGGTTCTGTAGCGGGATCTGCTTCCAGGGGAGGGACTTCATCTGCTTGCGGAGCTTCTTCTGGTTGCCCTTGACGATCACGATGTAGTGGGCTCCCCGGCCGGTCAGGTACTCGGCGTGCTCGCGCTGGGTGTGCATCGCATCGCTGGTCACGACCGCCCCGCGCAGATCGATGTCGTCCAGCAGGGGCTGGAAGCATGTGATCTCATTTGTCTTGTTCTCGACATCAACCTGCCCCAGGACGACGGAGGTTGCGTGGTCGACGGCGGACAGGAGGTGGATCTTCCGGCCGTGCGCGCGGGCGGCTCCGCGCAGGGACTTGCCGTCCACCGCGATCGCCCGCAGCAACTTCCCGGCGCTCTGCGGGAGCCGGGAAGACAGCCAACCGCCGACGGCCCGATCCAGCACATCGCCGTCGACCTGGGTCAGGACCCGGCGGATCGTGGTCTCGCACGGGGCCTGGTGACGGCCGGTGAAAGGGTCGCGACGGGCACCGAGCCGAGCCAGGACCAGTTGCGGTGCGTCGGCCGCCCACTCGCTGATCGCCAGCAGAGAGGTCGCACCAGTGAGCACCGCGGCCGCACAGATGGCGAGCACGCCGACCAGAGGATGCAACCGGCCCCGTGGATCACGGGGATCAGTCACCCTCGCGAGACAGACCAGCAGGCCGGGACACTCCTGAGCCGCCAGAGACGGCGAGGCGGTGAGCTGGTCAAGCCCGGCGGGCATGGGAGATGATTCAGCGAGAGCAGGCACGGTCTTCCAGCAAGGATCATGGGACGTAGACACTCACATGATCGCTGGCAACCGCGCCTGCCGCATGTTGCCACCTACCCCACCAGCAAGGCCAGTTGGGGCGAACCCGCTCAAGTCGACTTCACGCCGAGGCCCTGGGCCCGGACCCCGCTGCCGTTCATCCGGTAGATCGTGATCGCCGACAAGAATTGCTCCTTGACCTCCAAAGTGCGTCGGCGCTCTTTGTCAGCGATCCCGCTGATCCACCTCTCGATGTGCTCCGGCAACTTGAATGCCAGCTCATATGCTCCCTCGTCGCCCACGGGTGAAACTGTCCATTCCGCCGCGCCGCCGTGACCACGTCGCCGGATGCGCACCGTATGGGCCGGCTGTGCCTCCGCATACGCCAAGAACTGCTTGTGATCGTTCGCGGCAAGCGGAAGGATGAAGGGCGCCGCTGGGAAGCCGAGCAGGAGTTCCGTATCACTGTGCTGGCGCAGCACATCAATGAACGGTGCGATCGCCGCATCAGCAGCCTGCTTGAACTTCCCCTCACGGACCGCCGTCGAAGGCAGCAGGTTCACCGGCGACGTGCCCAGCGCGTCGCGAAGTTCCTTGCGCAGCCACGACATCGGGAAGGGCTCGGAGTCCGGCAGGTACTTCTGCGCCTCGAACAAGGACCACGCCGTACTCCCGATAGCGCCAAGCAGCCACGAGAAAGAGGCCCCGGACAGGTCAACCAGGGAAATCTGGTGAGCGAGCGCGTACTTCTGCGCCTCCGAAGTGAAGCCGTTCGCAGAGAACAAGGCGTAGGAATACTGGTAGCGCTGCCGGGGCCGGGTACCGGGGTGGGTCATGAAGTTTTCGTTCACATCATGCAGCACCCCATGTCCGTTGCGGACGACTTCAATTCCGCATGGCTTCTGATAGAACTTGGCTTCCAGGAACAGCCGGACCGGCATCGAGAACGCTGGGGTGAAGGCGAACTCCCCCAGCACATCCACCTGGTGGAGAGCCCCTCGTCCGCGGACCCGCAGCGTGTCGCCGTGGGACACCAGTTCCTCCGGGTCCTGGTCCTCGTGAACCAAAAGGCGGTACCCGCTGAAACGCAACAACCAAGCCAACGACTCCTCGAGCAAATAGCCCCTCAACGCTGAATCCTTGGCCTTGGCCACTCCCTGCCCCTCCCAGTGAAGCTACTGTGACGCGCTAAGTCACGATCATCTCACCACGGCGCGACAGTCTGTCTGCGCTGTCAGAGGTGCTCGCCAAGGATCAAAGGCCACCCCCCTGCGGCCCGCTCAGGCATGGCGTGATCTTCCCAATCGCCAGAGGGGCCGAACGTAGGTCCAGTCGTGCACCTTGTGGGATGCGGGACACGCCCAACCAGTAACCAGGCTTGATCCGCTTTGACCGACATTCGAGGTCAGAGATTCGGCCCTGGGAGGATGTCCATCCTAGAGAGCATGAGGAAGAAGCCTCGTCCTCGCCGGCCGATCCGCCACGGAGTTTCGTGAGGGGGCGGTACGCATCGTGACGGTGCTCTAGTCCGCGCTGCGGATTCGGTAGGCTTACCGTATGTCTGCTGCCCCGGTTCGTGTTCGTTTCGCCCCGTCTCCGACTGGCATGTTCCATGTCGGCGGGGCGCGGTCCGCTCTCTACAACTGGGCGGTGGCGCGACAGACCGGCGGCACGTTCGTACTGCGGATCGAGGACACTGACGCGGCGCGGAACAAGCCAGAGTGGATCGAGGGCATCCTCAGCGCCCTCTCCGCGATCGGCATCAATGACTCCGATGCCACGTTCGAAGGTCCGTACTTCCAGTCCCAGAACGCCGACCGTCACCGCGACGCCGGTCTTCAGCTGTTCACGTCCGGGCGCGCGTACTACTGCGACTGCACCCGCGAGCAGGTCACGGAGCGGACGGGCTCGCAGCAGCTCGGGTACGACGGGTTCTGCCGGGACCGGGGTCTGGCGTACGAGGCGGGCCGGGCGATGCGGTTCCGGACTCCGGACGAGGGCGAGACCGTGGTCGTCGACCTGATCCGCGGGGAGCCAGCGTTCCCGAACAGTGCGATCGAGGACTTCGTGATCGCCCGCGGGGACGGCTCTCCGGTCTTCCTGATCGCGAACGTCGTCGATGACCTGGACGAGGGAATCACCCAGGTCATCCGGGGTGAGGAGCACCTGTCGAACACACCGAAGCAGCAGCTGCTGTGGGAGGCGCTGGGTGCGAAGCCTCCAGTGTGGGCGCATCTGCCGGTGATCGTGAACGAGAAGCGGCAGAAGCTCTCCAAGCGCCGGGACAAGGTGGCGCTGGAGGACTACCTCGCCGAGGGCTACCTGTCGGAGGCGATGGTCAACTACCTGATGCTTCTCGGTTGGGGTCCTGGCGGCGATCAGGAGATCCTGCCGTACGAGGAGCTGGAGCGGCTGTTCCGCGTTGAGGATGTGAACGGGTCCTCTGCGTTCTTCGATGTGAAGAAGCTGGCGGCGTTCAACGGCGAGTACATCCGGGCGCTGGACCCGGAGGCGTTCGCGGCGGCGTGTGCGCCGTGGCTGGTGGCTCCGTACGCGCCGTGGAAGCCCGAGGCGTTCGATCAGGCCGTCTTCGAGACGGTGGCGCCGCTGGCGCAGACGCGGGTGGCAGTTCTGTCCGAGATCACGCCGAACGTGGACTTCCTGTTCCTGGACGAGCCGGTCTTCGACGAGACGTCGTGGGCCAAGGCCATGAAGGGGGACGCCGCCGAGGTATTGCGCGACGCCCGTACCGATCTGGCCGCCGCTCCGTGGAACGCGGGCGACCTCAAGGCTGTACTGGAGGCCGTGGGCGCCAAGCACGGGCTGAAGCTCGGCAAGGCCCAGGCTCCGATCCGGGTTGCGGTTACCGGCCGCACCATCGGCCTGCCGCTTTTCGAGTCCATGGAGCTGCTCGGCCGTGACCGCGTGCTGGCTCGGCTGGATGCTGCTACTGAGCGGCTAGCCGCTCAGTAGCAGCCGGTCTCAGGCGATCTTGGACAGCAGGCTGCCCCAGGCATCTGCGAAGTAGCCGGGGTCGAACTTGGCGAGGGCTTCGTACGCCTCCTTCATCTCCGTCCGCGGTACGGCGGCCCGCTCGTATATCTGCTCACGAAGGCGAGCGAGATCGGGGGCGGGCTGTCCGGTGAGGGTGGCGAGGTCGCCGAGGCCGGCGATGGGGCGGATCAGGCAAGGCAGGCCGGCCAGGAGGGCCTCAGCCGCGCAGCGGCTCCAGCCTTCCTGCATCTGCGGGGCGAACACTCCGACGTCGCAGGCTCTCAGCAGCCGGAGGTAGGGCTCGCGCGGGAGGTCGTAGTGGGTTCCGGTGAAGCCGATGGTGTTGTGGCCTGTGGCGATCACCCGCAGGTCTGGATCCCCGGCCAGAGCGGCAGCGATGGCCTCGGTGCCCTTCCAGTGGACAGCCTTGCCGGTGTAGACGGCGATGGTGTCCGGGGCCAGGTCGAACTCTGCCCGGCACTCGTCGCGGTTGAGGGTGCGGGCCCGGTCCATCTCGGTGAGGTCGAAGGCGTTGTAGATGACCTCAGTGGCGTGGACCCCGTAGGTGCGAAGGAAATCGGCCCAGTACGGGGCGACGCACACCACTGCGGCGCATTGCGGCAGGACGGCGAACAACCGTTGCCAGAGCATCGCCTCGATGGGAGCGGAGTCGTGCTGGAGCGGCTCGTAATGGTGCAGAACGAAGATCGTGCGGGCTCGCATGGCCGGGGAGAACAGCAGCAGGCTGAGGTCGTCCCAGACAAAGGTGCCGCCGGTGTGTTCCAGGGCGCGAATGCTGGGAGCAAGGCGGGCGAGGTGGCGTACCTTGCGCCAGCGACGTGTGCGGTAGGTGCGCTTGTAGTCGGGGATGGTGCGCCATTCGACCTGTTCGGCAGTGGTCTCATGGAGCATCCGCAGGTAGGCCCGGCCTCCGGTGCGACCTATCGGCTCCATGGAGTGCACCACCGGCTTCATATTCGTGCCTCCTGGCCGCCGCGCTGGAGTCGTTCGTATTCGGTGTGGAGCAGGGTGTACGCCAATTCCAGATGCGTGTTGAAGGGGCTGGCAGCCTTGGCGAGAGGGAGATAGAAGTCGGCCAGGGTGGAGACGAACTTCTGGCGACGACCGGGATCAGGGGACTGCTGCAGGTCACGCAGGTTGTGGATGCGGTCGGCGAAGCGCACCAGCAGCCCGGCGGGCTCAAGACCTGCGGTCTTGGATCGCCAGGCTCCCTCGTCTCCGGGCTGTTTGCTCCGCATCTCCAGGCGGTGTGCAGGGGTCATCGCGCGTAGCCGTTCGGTGAAGTCCTCGCCCATCTGTGCGGCCAAGAGGGGGCCCGCGTCGGGCGAGACTTCCAGGGCATCGTGTAGCAGGCCGAGTATGAGCGTGTCGGGATCGGTGACGGCGAGCTCGTCTCGCAGGACGGTGACGACGGCAAGGGGATGCTCCAGGTAAGGGGTTCCCTGGTCGCGGGTGTGACCGGCATAGATAGTCAAGGCGAGGGCCGAAGCTTCGCGACCGCGGGACCTATATGGCTCATCCCATGTGGCGGCGTTCAGGGTGCCCACGATGGTGCTGAGGCTGTGCGTGGTCATGAGGCTGGCCTCTCACCCGCGCTGTTCAGCGGGCCATTGGGGGTGTTGGCGATGTGGTCGGCGAGGAGGAGGGTGTCGTCGACAGCGAGAGCGTCGAGCCGAAGTTCAGCCGCCGCGTGCACGGCCTGCTCAGCAGTCCGCAGGATCGGTGTGCCCTTGAGGTTGAACGAGGTGTTGAGGAGCAAAGGCAGGTTGGTGCGGCGGTGGAAGTCCTCCAGCAAGGAGCGCATGCCCTGGTGGTGGGCCTCGACGACTTGCAGACGGGCGGTCCCGTCGTGGTGGACTACCGCGCGCACCTGTTCGGCTCGGTCGGGCCGGACTTTGACGACGCGGTTCATGAATGGGTCGCCGTCTCCGTCGAACCAGTCGGCGGCGTGTTCGGCGAGTACGGCCGGGGCGAAGGGTCGGTAGGCTGCTCGCTGCTTGAGGGCGTTGAGCCGTTCGCGGGTGCTGGTGTCGCCAGGGTGCGCCAGGATCGAGCGATGGCCCAGGGCGCGCGGTCCGAACTCCATTGGCCCTTGGACCCATCCGACGATGTGGCGGTCAGCGAGCAGAGCAGCCACGGTTGGTTCGAGGCGTTCACCCAGGTGTGAGATGGCCTGGTACCCGGCGGGCAGGCCGGTGGTAGGAAATCGCCCGGGTTCCGGGCCCCAGCCGGCGTCGATGGGGACCGCCAGTCGGGGTTGGCCGAGCTGGTAGTTCCAGGCGTACAGGGCGGCTCCGAGCGCGGTGCCGGCGTCGTGTGGGGCGGGGGCGACGAACAGCGTCTCGAATCCGGCGTCGGCGGCCAGGTGTCCGTTCAGGTGGGAGTTCAAGGCGCATCCGCCGGAGAAGACCAAGGTGCTCGCGCCGGTGAGCCGTTGCAGATGGCGGGCGACGTGGGTGACGGCGTCTGCGAAGACCTCTTGGACGGCGGCGGCCAAGTCAGCTCGTTCGGTCAGTGTGGCATCGGCGGCGCTGTCGGCGGTCCAGGCGCGGTCGCCGATGACGAGCGGGGTAGTGGTGTCCGCCGAGCCCAGTGGGTGCGGGATCCGGACCTCACCGTCAGCGTCCATGCGAACGAGGGAGCGGACGTCTTCGCGATGGCGGCCGGGGTCACCGAACGCGGCCAACGCCATCATGCTGCCTTCGGGCTCATCGCCCGGCGGGATGATTCTCATAGCGAGGTTGCGGTAGAAGTGGCCGAGCGAGGGGTGCACGCGGCGCGGACCGGTGGTGTCCGGGGCAACGGTCGGCATGGCCTGGTGGATTCGGTCGACGCGGTCGGGGCGAAGGTCGTAGCCGGTAATGCGTTCCCGGCTTGGGCCGAAGTCGGCGCCGAGGGAGGATCCGCCCGCGTCGATGACCAGTCCGGCCGCGTGGTCATGCCCCGAGAGCAGGTACCCGGCCATGATGTGCGCGGTGTGGTGGGAGATCAGCCGTAGACGGTCGCCGAGCGGCGCAGGGAGTAGTGCGGCGAGTTCTTCGCGCTCTTCGCCTAGCCACCTTCCGGCGGCCGGGGCGGGGCGCATGGATGCGGCCCAGACGGCGTCGATGTCGGCTGGGGTGATGCCGGCGGCATCCAGGCACCAGGCGAGGGAGTGGGTGGGGTTGGTGAGGACCCCTTTGTGGGTGTGCCGATGGTGCTTGATGCCGCTCCATCGTTCCTCTTCGGCTGCGTAGAGGCGACCGTCGACGATTAGTGCGGCGGATGTGTCGTGGTGGAAGTTCAGGCCGAGGACTGCGGGCACGAGCAAGCACCTCCGAGCGGGGAATCGTGGGTCAGGCAGCGGTGGCAGACTCCGGGACACGCAGCGGGATCACGGGTGAGCCGGAGTCGGTATATTCGTGGCACTTGCCGCAGAAGCGGTAGTGCGCGCAGCGCGGTGCGAAGACCTTGGCTGCGAAGTCGGAGTCGTAGATGTTGAACTCGCTGTCGTCCTTGGCCATCGCGTTGAAGCAGCGGTAGCAGGAGCCGTCGAGTTCGACCATGAGGTGCTGGTCGAGGTAGCGGGCGCACAGACCGCCCAGGTCGTTCGGGGGCTGGCCGACGTCGATGTGGTGAACGTGGTTGGTGACATGGATGGCCCCGTAGGCAGCGCAGAGGTCCGCGAGCTGGGAGAGCCGGTGGTCGCTGATCCCTTCCAGAACGCTGTTGACCACGACGGTTTTGCCCGCGGCGCGCAGGATCGGGACGGTGGCATGGACCTGCTCGTAGTTGCCGTGTTCGTCGTCGCAGCCGATGAGGACCTGGTCGTAGCACTCCAGCGTGGTGTCCATCAGGCGGTGGTTGCGGGCGAGGGTGATGGCGTTGGTGCCCAGCACCATGACCTTGTCGGGGAGCCGGGTGCGGGCCAGGCGGCTGAGTTCGGGAAAGGCGCGGTGGACGGTGGGTTCGCCGCCGTTGATGTGCAGTTGCTGGAACGGGATCGTGTCCAGACGGTCCAGAACCGTGGAGAACATCTCCTGAGGCATGTTCTCGCCCTGGGCGCCGTCGGCGAAGATGCAGAAGTCGCAGGAACGGTTGCACTTCGTCGTGATCTTGATCTTGGCGGTCTTCAGGATCCGGGATCGGGCGGCTCCGGTGGGCATGGTCGTACTCCTTGGGTCACGAGAGGTGGTGCGTCATGCGGCGTGTGCGCTGAGGAAGTCCTCCACCAGCGCGTGATGGCGCGCCCACTGGGTGAGGGCGTCGCGTAGGACGGCGGCAGTAGTGGGGCCGGCGGGCAAGATGTCGGCCATGCGGGCAGCGAGACTCTGCTCGGGAGTGCTCCCGTCGGAGGCCAGGGAGCGCAGGACCTCGGTGGCGGCACGTAGTTCCTTGGCCTCGCGGGTGATGAGGTATCCGGTGATGGCGCCGCGTGGCGGGTCGAGGTAGTACAACCAGCGGGCGACGCGGACGCGGAGCATCCCGGCGGTCATCGTCCAGGCCATGGCGCGTGAGCCCTCGGCCTCTTCGAATTCGGCACCGTCGGCCGGGGCGGGGACCTGGTGCATAGCCGCGTCCAGAGCGATGTGCGCGGCGCGTAGAAGATCCCGTATCGCAGGGGTGCGGCCTGTCTCGTACGGCGGGCCGCTGCCTGCGTGGCGGAGGAACATCTCGGCGTGCCGCTCCAGTCCGGCGGGGTGCCACTGGGTGAGGGCGGCGGACTTTCCCGGGCAGCGGGTGCGAGTCGCCAGCGATGCAGCAGCGAACCAGCAGGGGGCGAGGTAGTGCCAGGCCACGCAGTGCCGGCGGTATCCGGGCAGGTCTTCGCTGACGTTGTCGACGCTGTCAGCGGCCAATTGATACCGGCCATTGAGGCGGGAGTCGAGGATGCCCCGGTAGAAGCGTTCGTCCTGGCGAGTCCACGGGACCATCTGGGCGTGGGACTTCCACCGTTGGAGTGTGGGTTCGTGGCCGTGGATCAGGCTCCAGGTAGCCAACTCAGGTGGTGAGATGCGGCGCTGATGAACCTCCGCCAGGGTGAAGGCGAAGCCAGGCGGGTGCTCCAGCAGCCGCCGGTTGCGGGGCTCGCGGATGACGGCGTCGGCGTGGGCGGCCGCCAGGTGATGGTTCCACTCCCGCCAGTCCGCGGGGGCTGACTCCAGGAGGACGCGGACATCCAGGTCGGAGTGCGGGGCGCGCAAATCAGCGCGCTGCCACTTGTGTGTGAGCATCGCCGCGTTAATGCCGTGGCGGGCGAGCGCCCGCTCGTACTGTGCGCCCAGCACCTCGTACAACGGCAGCGTCGTGGTCGGAGCGGGGGTCACTGCTCTTCTCCGTCCGATGGGCGCCGGGCGCATGACGGGGAGCCGGTTCCGGTGGTGACCATGGGCAGCAGGGGGAGGACGGGGGCGCCTTCGGGTCGTTCCATCCGGTCCCAGCGCAGGTCGTAGTCGACGTAGTGAAAGCCCTGCCATGCCTCGTTGCCGTTGCGCTCCAGCATGGCGCGGAACAGGTGCTCGAAGGCGTCAGAGAGCGTGCCGTCGGCCAGGTGCGTCTTGAGGGGGATGTCGCGGTTGTGGAGGATGCATGGCCGGGCGATCCCGCTAGGGGTGATCTTGATGCGGTTGGCGTCCGAGCAGGTCGCGCAGCTGGAGTTGGAAATGAACCCGATCGATCCGGCCCAGCCGGTCGGCTGGAGATAGCGGCCGGGGCTGCGGACACCGAGTTCCTCACGGGTGACTTCTCCCGCGTCAGCGAACCAGTCGTCCAGCCGTGTACGGACTTCTGCCTCGGGGATGAACTCCGTGTCGAACATGGCCTGGGCCGGGCCGATGTTCTGCAGCTCGATGAGGCGGACTGCGACGGGCAGGTGCCTGGCGAGCTCTGCGACGCCCAGGGCGTCTTCCAGGTAAGTGCGCTGGAGGACGCAGTTGATCTTTACTTTCAGCCCTCGGGCGAGGGCCTCGTCGATCGTGGCGCGGGTCTTGCGGGGATCGCCGCCGCCCATGATGACCGCTGATCGAGTCGGTTCGAGGCTGTGCAGGCTGACGTTCAGGTAGGTGAGTCCGGCCTGGTGGAATTGTTCGACGCTCAGTCCGCGGCGGAGATTGCCGTGGCTGGTCATGCCAATCGAGGCGCCGGTACCGAGGCCGTCCGCGAGGGCGGTGATGACATCGAGGATGTCGGCGCGCAGGGTGGGCTCGCCGCCGGAGCAGTGGGCCTTCTTCACATTCCAGGCACCTGCCTCGGCGGCGATGGCCGCGTAGTTGGCGGCGGTCAGGGGCCGTTCCTTGTGGCCGTAGTCGGGCATGCAGCTGGGCTTGCAGAAGACGCAGTCCAGGTTGCAGAGCGAATTGAGGGTGAGGGCGAGATAGGGGTGGTTGCGGCCGGTGGCGGTGAAGGCCGCGATCAGGTCCTGATGGCCGGTGGCGAGCATCGGTCAACCTCCTTCGGTCAGCATGCGGCGGGCCGGCTGGTGGCCAGACCGTTGAGCGGTGAGCTGGTCAGATGGCGCTGAAGGTTGTCGCTGAAGAACGCCACAGCGTCGTTCATGTAGGTGCGCGACAAGGTGGCGGTCTTGGGCGTGAGGACGACGTGTTGGTGTCGGCGCAGGCGGTCGTCCAGCGGCAGGGGTCTCGGCTGGGTGACGTCCAGACCCGCACCGCGTAGGGCGCCGCTGTCCAGCGCATCGAGCAGCGCGGCGTGGTCGACGGTGGAGGCCCGGCCGAGATTGAGGAACAGCGCGCCTGGCCGGAAGGCAGCAAATGTCGCGCGGTCGAAGAATCCGGCCGTATCAGCGGTCGCCGGTAGGAGATCAACAACGACCTGAGCAGCGCCGACCGCCTGGTAGATCTGATCGGGCGGCATCCAGGTGATGCCAGACGCACGGCGCGACGGCAGATTGCGGCGGATGCCAATGACATGCATGCCGAAGGCGCTGGCAGCGCGAGCAAGATGGGAGCCGATGCTGCCGCAACCGACGATGGTCATGGTGGCTCCCGCCAGGTCGAAGAAGTCGTCGACGAGGTCGTCCTTCCACCAGGGCTCTGTCTGTTGCAGGCGGGCGCTGGTGAATAGGCCACGGGAGAAGCCGAGGATGAGGCCCATGGCGTGCTCGGTCATCGGGCGGCCGTGGAACCCGTAGGAGCGGGTGACAGCGATACCCGCGGCCTCTGCCTCAACGATCGGTAGGTGATCTGTTCCGGCAGCGGGCGAGGCGATCCACCTAAGGTCCGGAGCGGCGGCGAACCAACTGGGGTCGAATCGCCAGCCGAAATACACGTGGGCGCCAGGCAGCTGGTCGGGGACGGTCTCGATGGTGGCGACGCGAAAGTCCACACCGGGAAACGCAGCGCGTAGTGCGTCAGTCTGGATCGCGGACAGGCGCCAGAAGAAATGCGGGGACTCCAGACAGGCCAGAACCACGGTGCGGCTCATCGTGGGCCGCCGATCGTCGCTGGAGCCGGGACAAGAGCCCAGGGCGCCTGTTCGGCGAGCAACGAGCCGATGGTGGCCAGGTAGTCGTGCCGCTGGGTGAGCAGCGCGGTCCCGGCTCGTACCAGGCGTATGCGGTCACGCGGCATGACCGTCAGGGCCCGCTGGATCGCGGCAGCCAAGGAGGTTGGGTCGCCCGGAGCAGCTGAGAATCCGGTCTGGCCCTCCAGGACGGTTTGGAGGAGGCCGCCCGTACGTGTCGCTACCACCGGCCCGGCCTGGGCCGCGAAGGCTTCCAACGGAATCCGGCCGAACGGTTCTTTGCGGGACGGCACCACCACGGCCCGCAGCGCGGGGCTGTGCAACCAGCTACGGATGGCGGGGCTGAAGTGCGTGAGCAGGGTCGCGTCCAGCCCGAGTTCGCCTATCGTGCTGGCTAAGTGGGCTTGGTCCCGGTTTTCGCGCTGTCCTGGTGTTGTCGCCGCCAGCACCAGGTGGGGAACTCGGACGTGCTGGTCCCGCAGAATTTGCAGGGCATACAGCAGGTCCTGGAATCCCTTCTCCGGCACGGGACGCCCAAGGGCAAACAGGAAGCCACCCCGAGCACGGAGGGGAAGCGGCAGGATCGCCGCCGGATGATGGGGCTCCTCCTGCAGCAGCAACCCATTCGGCAAATCCACGATGGCTGTGGCGGGGACCTTGTAGGTGAGCTTCAGGTGCTCGTTCATGTGCCGGGAGATCGCCCCGATCCGGCTACCGCGATTGGCAGCCGATGCAAGACCGGCCCGTTCCCAGCGGATGCGCTCCTTGTCCTCGGGGTGGGCCAGAGCGGCTGTGGAGCGCGGGACCAGCAGCAGGTCCACGCCCTTGGGTGTGTACGGGGCGAGGCCAAGGAATGGTACGTCCAGGCCGATCAGGAGGCAGCGGTCCGACCGGGCGGCGATGGGGTCGCTCTCCTCCCCGACCAGTCCGCACAGGTTCTCACTGCCGCGTACCGAATCGGTCAGCGCATGCCCATTCGGGATCGGGAGGATCTCGGCGCCCGCAGCGTCCAACATCCGGTGGACTTGGGCGGCCCACTGTCGGTCGTGGCCGGGATGTCCAGCCGGGATGTGCGCGGGCACCACGGTGAGGCGGCCAGGCGGTAGCAGCCGGGTGAGTGCCGTGAGGAAGGCGCGGTTACTGAATCCACTGCCCGAACTGGCCCCGTAGAAGCCCTCGTGCAGGGCGACAATCACGCGGGGCTGCCGGTCGGATCCGGGTACGACCAGTGGGCCGACGCGGGGCCGGCCGATCAGCGGTGCCCCGATCGTCTGGGGCAGATGGATTTCTGGCAAGGTGTCTCGCCTCCTTCGGGGACGGAAGTGCGGGCGGGCGCAGGTGTGATCAGTGGCTGCGATGGCCGAGGGGGTCTTCAGGAAGAATGGCGAGCTGGCACCAAGCGCGGGTCGCATGCATTCCGATGTCCAGGGACCAAGCCGACGCCATGGCTTGGACGATGCCCAGGCCCCTACCGGATTCCGCCCCGTCCGCTGGCCAGCCAGTGTCTGGTGCGTCGTTCCTGCTGTCGCAGCCGCCGTCGGTGACCGTGATCTCGAAATCCAGGATGTGGCTGTGCTCGGCGGTCCAGTCCAGGCAGAGCACGAGCGGCGGGCTGCCGGACATGAACGCGTTGGTGGCCATCTCGGAGACAGCCAGTCGGGCGTCGTCCCCCGGCTTGTCTGGGCCTGCGCTGAGCAAGTCGACCGTCACAGCACTACGGGCAACGTCTGCCACCAGCGGAGTGAACGGCAAATCCATCCGCAGGTGTCCCGACGTAAGGGCTGCAGGGTGCGGTTGCTCAGGTTTGGGCTCGGGGGCACTGCACGGCCGACTGCGGGAGATGTTCGCGTGGCGCTTCAAGACCATGGTCCCCTCTCCATCAGCGGCGAAGGTGACGCCCTTCTGCCCTTGACTCCAGAACACCGGATAGGGGCCTGCTGGCATCAGCCGATCAATCGGTCAACTCGGTCAACTTCCGTCAAGGGGTGGGCAAGCGGCGGTCGGTGGGCATGACGATGGACAGGTTCCGGATTCGGATCCTCTGGAAGACGTGGGGTGGTCGGCGGTGGGTGCGCGGTCCGTACAGCCGAACGCGGTCTTGGTCGCGTGTCTGGAGGAGCTGGGCTGGAGCCCGAAGGTCCTGGCCCGCAAGCTCAACCGGGTATTCGGGACGGGAACGGTGGCCGAGTCTGCGCCGTATCACTGGCGTGATACCTCAGCCCTGCCTCGCTCTCCGCTGCCGGCTATGACCGCGTACGTGTTATCCCAGGACTTGGGCAGAGTCATATCGGTGGCCGAACTGTGGCAGGGGCGTGCGGGAGACTCTCCGATGCTCGTCCCCGCCGATACCGATCTCGCGCGCCCTTGGACGGTTCAGGGCCTGGGAAGCATCGTGGAGGACTGGGTGCTCGGAGGACTCGTCGACCGACGCCGCTTCCTGGCGATCTCCGGCTCCGGCTTGATCGCCGTGGTGGCTCAATACCTGGACGGCACCGCCGGGCGCGGCATCTATACGCGCCGCATGGCAAGCGCCTCGGGTGCCGACCCGTTGATCGATCAGGTCGAACACCACCTGCCGCTCTTGCAGATGCTGGACGACGAGCACGGAGGGGCCCGGCACCTTCCCTACGTCGGCGCTCAATTCCGGGCCGTGGGTCTGCTCGTCCACGACGGAGGACACTCCGAGACGGTACTGACCCGACTAGTGCGGGCTTTGGCTGAAATCGGCCAACTCGCAGGGTGGATGGCCTTCGACGCTGCCGACCACGGTCTGGCTCAGCGGTATTTCGTCACGGCACTGCGCGCTGCTCACCAAGTCAACGACCTGCCGCTGTGCGCGCACATCCTCGCCGACCTAGCCTTCCAGGCCGCCAGCAGAGGCCACCCCGCCGACGCCATCGCCCTCGGCGAAGCCGCCCGCCGGGCCAGCGACGCGGCCCCGCTCGCTGTCCGAGCCTCGGTCCTGTCACGGCTCGCATACGCCTACGCCGCTGCCGGCCGCGCCGCCGACTTTGCACGCACCCGCTCCACCGCCCGCGAACTCATCGAACGGCGCGGTGGAGGCGAGGACGAACCACGCTGGATGTACTTCCTCACCGACAACCACCTGGACTGCCAGGCGGGATACTCGCTGATCCAAATGGGACGCACCCAACAACGCGACGGCTCCAACGCATCCGCAAAATCAGTCCTCACGCAGGGCTCCGACATACTGGAAACCGGCGCCCACAAGGTCGTCCGGGGTGACCCCAGCCAGCGACGGGGCCTATTCGAGGGAGCCTGGCTGGCGCTCGGCCACAGCGCACGGGGTGACCTGGAGCTTGCATGCCAGGTAGGCCAAACTGCAGCCGACCGCCTCGACGTAGTCCGCTCCCCGCGTAGCACCGCCCTGCTCCAACAACTGGCCGCTGACCTACGCCGACGCCAGCGCAATCCCTACGTCAGCAGCTTCCTGCCCGTGCTAGAACAAGCCCTTGCCCAGAATGCGCCAGCCCCTGGGCCATCCCGCTAGAGTCCGGTTCCATGACCCGAAACGAGCGCGTTGTTGTGGTCGGGGCCGGTGTCTCCGGACTGACGACCGCCGTCCTGTTGGCCGAAGCCGGGGCGGCAGTGGAGGTGATCGCAGATCGGCTGCCTGGACCAACTTCGCTGGCAGCGGGCGCCATGTGGGGGCCGTACCTGGTCGAGCCCAAGGACAAGGTCGACCAGTGGAGTCGCGACTCCTTGGCCGAATTCGAAACACTGGCATCGGACCCGGCCACCGGTGTCCGGATGACCAGCGGCATCGAAGCCTCCCGTCATGCCGAGGCCGCGCCCGACTGGGCCACTGCCCTGCCTGGCTTCCACCCGTGCGATGCCGCCGAACTGCCCGAGGGTTTCGCTTCCGGCTATCGATTCACCGTGCCGTTGATCGACATGCCGGTCTACCTGGACTATCTCCAGCGCCGGCTGCAGGCAGCCGGGGGCGGCGTCGAGCAGCGCACCTTGCGCTCGCTCTCGGAGCCCGGCCCCGCTTCGGCGATCATCAACTGCGCCGGCTTGGGCTCCCGGGCGCTGGTTCCTGATCCCAACGTCAGGCCGATCCGCGGCCAGCACGTCGTTGTCACCAACCCAGGACTGACCGAGTTCTTCTCCGAGGACACCGGAGCCTCGCCTGACCTGCTCTGCATCTACCCGCACGGTGACACCGTGATTCTCGGCGGTACCGCCCTCGACGGAGACACGAGCCTCGATGGAGATACCGAAGCTGCAGCGGGCATCTTGACCCGCTGCATCGCGGTAGAGCCCAGGCTCGCGAACTCGCGCGTCCTCGAACACCGGATCGGCGCCCGCCCTACCCGCGATCGCGTCCGCGTCGAAGCCGCGCCTCTCCCAGACGGCACGCTCTTGATCCACAACTACGGTCACGGCGGCGCTGGGGTCACCCTGTCCTGGGGCTGCGCCCGCGACGTCCGCAGGCTGTGGACGAGGAAGTGATCTTCAACTGAGAGGTCGCGGACGGGCAAAGACGGCTGGGGTGCAACGGTCAGCGCGCTGCAGCGTTGAATTTAGCTATCTTCTTCGGCAGTTCGGCGAGCGAGTCAATGCGCATCGTGGTGATCCTTTCGGCATCGGGATCACGTTGCTGGATGGTGCCCCACGGGCCGCGCCGGATCAAAGCGGTGAGGAGACCGGCCTTGACGGCCGGGCGAATGTCGTTGTCGAGCCGGTCTCCCACGTACAGGATCTCGCCCGCTTCGGCCGGGGTCGCGTCGATGACGCGCTCGAAGAACTTCACATCCGGCTTGGACGCGCCCCAGTCATCGCTGGTGGCGATCATGTCGGCAGGCAGGTCCAGGCCGCGCAGAAGGCCGCCGGCGCGGACAGTCTGATTCCCCGCGATCCCGACCCACAGCCCGACCTCGCGCAGCGCGGCGAGCGCAGGCCGCACGTCGGCGTACAGGTCGTCTTCGCCGAACCACTCCGGCTTTCCCGCCGCAGCACGCTTTTCTCGCTCCTCGGTCAGGGCGAAGCCTGGCCGGAACTCCTGGAACGTCTCTCGATAGTCCCGGCCCTGCGCGATGACAGCTCCGAACATCGCGGCGAAGGTATGCCGGGGAACTTCCAACCAGTCCGCCCACGTGCCGTACTCGCGGGTCTCGTTAACCAGGCACTCACCAACGTCGAACACGACAGCACGAATCATGAACGGCAGCGTATGGCTTTTCGGCAACTCCGCAACGCGCTCCCGATGGCACCGAGCGGATGGCTCCCCGTCCCAGCGATGTCGTCCGCATCAGGTCGGCGGCCCGAGGTGGGCCGTCGCAGAGAGCAAGGGGATGGAGTGCTTCACGTCCCAACGGTAGACCCGACTCTCGCGGCGTAGTTCAACCAGTTGGACTTCACGAACGGTGAACTGCTGTGACTCTACGTTCCGTAATTCTTGGATCTTCTTGCGGACGCGTGAGGCTTTCGTCTCTTGATTGCAGTAGGCGACACCTAGATGCGGGCGGAAGTCGTGCGTCGGTTGGTGCCCTTTGAGACCCGCGACCACGCAGGCGGTGGCCACAGCCAGGTGGAGCGCGAGCAGCGGTGCCCACGGGGCGAGGC
This sequence comes from Streptomyces sp. So13.3, assembly GCF_005860785.2. Classification (NCBI taxonomy): domain Bacteria; kingdom Bacillati; phylum Actinomycetota; class Actinomycetes; order Kitasatosporales; family Streptomycetaceae; genus Streptomyces; species Streptomyces sp. So13.3. Next base: position 2,006,422 of record NZ_CP048835.1, read on the forward strand.
TCAGCCGCACGGCTCCGCGGGAGCCGGCCACCGGGACTGCCTGGAGATCGAACGCAGCGAGCGAGCGGCACCCGGACTGGGCGGCTGCCACGAGATTCTTCAGGGTCTGCTCGGTGACGTCGTGCTTGTCACCGATGTGGCAGATGGTGATGTGCAGGCCCTCAGCCGGGACGATGTCGAAGCCACCGCCCTCCAGCGGCTCCTGACAGCGCCGGGCCAGATCCGCGATCTTCGGTGCGTGGTCAACAGTGAGGAACCAGTAATAGCGCCGGGTGTCCGGCCCCCAACCTGGCCGCTGCCAATGGTTGCCCATTTCGGACAAGCTGGAGAAGGCGGCCCATTCATGCTCTGCGATCAAGTGTGGATCCGTCAGTGACGGAGGGCCCTCGGTGGGAAAACTTGCAGATTGGGCCGAAGGCCGGACTGAATGCACCGAACTCCTCCGTAAAGTTCAATTGACGGGGGAAGGGCTGGGTCGCAAATGACATACGAGGCTGGCCGGGACCGCCATGTACGCAGCGCCTCTGCGGACTCCAGCACCTCCGGCGGACGCGGTTGCTAGCGCAGCTGCGTCTCCTTCCCCAGGGCGCCTCACCCGGTCAGCTCGGCGATGGCTGCCAGCAAATCGTCCAGGTTGCGTAGATCGGGAAGGACGATGTCTGCCCCGGCCGCCGAGAGCTCCTCGCTCGTCGTCTTGCCGGATGCCACGCCGATGACGGGTGCGCCGCCGAGCAAGCCGGTTCGTACGTCTTCGAGCGAGTCACCGATGATGACGGTATTTGCCCGGGTGAACTCCACAGCGTGCTCGGTCTGGGCCCGGCTCTGGGCGATGCGGACGAGTGCGGGACGGTTGTGATCATCGGAGGCGAAGCCGCCGATGTCCGTGTCGACGTAGGCGTCCAGTTCGAATGCGCGCAGCTTGATCATCGCGTTCGGCTTGAGGTTGCCGGTGACCACCGTGGGGATCAGTCCAGGGGCCGTTTGGACGGCACGCAGAGCGTCTTCCGCTCCTGGCATGAGCGTGCCCGTCCGCTTCATCTCGGCTGCATAGGCCGAGAGGTACTTCGGCAGTAGTTCCACCATGGAGGGGAGGAGGTCGGGGACCGCTTCCGCAGGCACGCCGTTGGTCAGTAGCAGCTCGCGGATGGCAAGGGGCATGGTGACGCCGGTGCCCCGAGCGGGCAGCTGCTCGGCCGGGCGGCCGACGACCTCGGCGAACGCCTCGCGGTAGACCTGGCGGTCGAAGTCTCCGACATAGAGCAAGGTTCGGTCGATGTCCCACAGAATCAGCGAAAGGTTGGCCACAGTGTCAGGTCTCCGTCCGCGAGACGGTGGCAGCGCGTTCGATCACGTCGTGAGCGTACGCGTTGGGACCGGCGGTCCTGAGTTCGGTGGTCAAGGAGGTGAGGTGGTCCTTCAACCGAGCGGATTGCAGGTGTTCGGCATGTGAGATGGCTTCGTGGGCGGTGGCGCACGCCGCTTCGATATCGCCGATGCGTACCTGTGCCGTGGCAGCTCGGGTGAGAAACAGAGCACGGGTACGCCGATCGGCCGGGTTCAGAGCAGCTTGTGCCGCTCCGAGGCTCTCCATGGCCTTGATCGGATTGTCGAGGTCGAGGTGGCAGCTGCCGGCCTGACCGTGGATCTCGCCTTCGTTGATCCAGTACAACCAGTGTGGATCTTGCTCGGAGCGGCCCTTGGCGCACAACTCCGCTGCCTGCTCGAGAGCCCGCCATGCTGCCTGCTCTTCACCGAGCTTGGCGTGCCCCCGGGCTTGGCGCGTCAGCAGCATTGCGTGGAGCGCCGTGGTCCCCAACGACTTGGTCTTCTCCCGCGCGGCCTGCGCGGCCGAGACCGCGTCCCGCGGGTGACCGGTGGAGTAGCTGTGAATGGCGAGGTAGGACAGAGCCGCCGCTCCGAGCCTGGGGTCACCGGAAGCGTGAGCTGCGCGCAAGGAGGCCAGGAGGTACTGCTGCGCGAGATCGTGCTGCCCGGAGTCGAAATAGAACCAGCCAGTCTGTGCCGCAGTATCGGCCGCGATACCCGCGAGTTGGCGACCGATGGCCTCCCCGTAGGTTCCATGCTTCAAGGTCGTCGAAAGAAGTGCCAGGTGTGCGCTGCCGAGCTGCGCGAGACTGCCGCTGCCGGCACTCGCGTCCATCGTCCGCAGATGATCAATCGTGCCCTGAAGATGCAGCACAAGTGCGGCAGAAACGCTGCTGCCATCCACTGCGCGCTCCAGGGGCTCCGCATCGGCGGTACTCCAGTGATGGACATAGGCGGTTAACGCCATACCGCTCACCGCGAGGAAACTGCGACGTTCCACGGACCGGCCTCCAACCGCGTCGTTCAACGTGGCAACCATACGGCCGGCCGTCCACGACAGCGCCGGATCCTGGTCCTCGCTCTGGGGTCGCGGTGGCAAAGGCACTGCGCGGGATGGACGTCCGGGGATCGGCACCTGGACGAGATGGCTGGGCACCTCGAGTCCACCCAGGAAGGCAGTGATCTTGTCGATGTTGGTGAGCCGGCGCGAGCCGGATTCCAGCATGGAGAGGAATGCTTGACTCAGGCCCGTGAGTCCTGCGAGGTCTTCCTGCCGGAGTGATGAACGCTGGCGAATCAGGCGACTGGCCAGGCCGAAGTCCCAGTCTGCAAGGGCACCCTGGACTGCCGGATCGCGCCAGACCCTGGACGGAACGCGCGGCAATTCCGGCACGAGAGCGGCCTCAAGCCGTGTGCAGGCCGCACACCGGTCGGCGTCGTTGTACCGGCTCAGCAGACCATCACACTGCACGCACCGGCGTCCGACCTCGGCGGCCATTCCAACCTCCTGCCGGCGGACACGCGGATGAGCGGTGCAGCCTTGAACGAATGGATATCACTCCCGCGATATCACCCAGCGAATGTGCAGAAACCCCGATCCTCACACATGGTTGATGGGCCGTCACTAGTGCCTCAGCCCGTGAGCCGACAACCTCACGACCTCTGGGGCTCGCGATCAACCTCAGGGGGTCTGATGCTCACCACCGGACAGTCGGCCCAGCGACTGTCGATGTCGATGTCGCCGGAACCACGATCCGTGGCCTCGGTACGGCGGCAGTTGGCTGACGATCTCCATTTGTGGGATGCCGACGAGCTCGTTGATGACGCCCAGTTGCTGGTGAGTGAGGCCGTTACCAATGCGATCTGCCATGCCGAGGGAGTGGTGGACGTGGGCGTCGTGGCCGTCTGGGAGCCCCCCATCCTGCGGATTGAGGTACACGATGCGGACCCAACACCGCTGCCTGCACTGATAAGACCGGACTCGACGGTGAGCAGTGGGGGCCGTGGCCTGTCCTTGATCGATGCACTGGCATCGACCTGGGGATGTTCGTTTCCTTCAACGGGCGGCAAGTACGTCTGGTTCGAACTTCACAGCCCGTAGTCCAGGGCGCAAAGCCTCCCTGCCGCGGACGCTCCACGGGCGATTTTCTCCCGCCCGACGGCCCGCAGTGAGGGAACGACCGCCTCCTCGTTCCAGCGAGCGAGGCGGGGGACGTAGGTCTTGGGCATCGATCAGTGCGCCCACCCCTGTAGGGCCTGCGTCCTTCCGGCCGTCCCGCACTCTCCAAGATCGCGCGAGTGCGGGACGGCCCCCATGGCCCTTGTCGGTGGCCAGGGCAAGTCCCCAGACAGTGCGTCCCAAACGACTCGTCCCGAGGTCCGCTAATCGCATACCCGGAAGGAGGCGCTCTCGTGGCGCTGAGCGTCTCGCTGGTCATTCTGCTGCTGATCGTTGTCGTCCTGCTGATCCGGCAGAAGGCCGTTAAGCCGGTTCCCGCGCTGGTGTGCGCGCTGCTCGGCTTCGAATTGGCCAGTTCCAGGGCTGCACCGGCGATCACGAAGGGCGTCGCGAACCTCGCCAGCGTGATCGCCGGCCTGCACTTCTAGACCGGCCGCCCCCGGTGGGCCGGGCGCTCAGCTGCTGGTGCACCCCCACGGCAGTAGCTGAGCGTTCGCCCCCGGGGACGGCCCCCTTTCTCCCCAACACCGTCGATCCGAGGACCACCTGATGATGCAGATTCCGCAGCTTCTGGCTGCGTGCCAGAGCAGCAGCTCGGCGGCGGGCGTGGCTGCCGCCTGTCTCCTGGACGGCGCTCGCGGTCGGGGAACAGCACCCAGGACCTCGTGCTCCTCGTCCCGCTCGTTACGGCGAGTCCTGACTGGCTGGGTGGGCTGATGCGGGGCGGAGGTGCGTCATCCGGCCGGGGTGAGTTCCGGCCCGTCTATCACCCCGCGGGCCATGATGCCGAGCTGCGGGTGGCGCTAGAGGAGGTGGGGACGGGCCGGTGGATGGCGATACGGGATCTGCTGGCGCGGACCGGGACCCAATGGGACCTGCGAACGTCTCGTTCCCAGGTGCTGGCGGCAGCAGCAGCGCGGTCGGGTGTGGTGCAGGCGTGGCTGGTCGAGGAGCCGGGGAGCGTGGACGCGCAGGTGATGCGGGCCCGGGTCGCGGTGGAGCGGGCCCTGCACGCGGGCCGGGCCGGGCATGGCAGTACCGAGGTGTTGGCGTGGGAGGCGCGGGAGGCGTCGTTGATCGCTGCCGATCTGGCGCGGGCTGATCCGGTGCCGTGGGTATGTCTGCTGGCGTTGGCGCAGTTGGATCGGGGGCTGCGGCGGGTGGAGCACCGGGTGCGGCCCACGGAGCCCATGCTGCCGCTGGGGCCGTGGCGTTTGCTCGATCAGGTCAATGCCCGTGACCCGTGCAGTCGTGAGGCGTACCACCGGGTGCTGCAGTTCCTGCACGCGCAGGCGGTGGGCTCGCAGGCCGTGGCGCTGGATTTCGCACGCTGGGTGGGTTCATGGGCTCCGTCGGGGACGGCGCTGTCGGTTCTGCCGCTGTATGCCTATGCCGAGAACTGCCGCAGCCAGCGGGCGCGCGGCGCGGAGGACCGGCTGATGCGCCGGCAGTGGGCCCAGGAGCCCATCGTCCTCGACGTGCAGCGAGCCCTGACGGGCTGGTTCCACCATCCGGTACCCGCTGCCCGGTCGGTGCTGGATCTCAACTACCTCGCCCATGCCCTGTGGGCGGCACACCAATTCACCGACGCCGCACAGGTGTTCACCGCGCTGGGACCGTACGCCGCCCGGCTCCCGTGGGCATACGTCACAGACGACCCGGGCCGCCCGGATCTGGCAGAGGCGGAATTCGTACGAGCCCGCGGCCAGGCGCTGGCCGCCACCGAAGTCGCGGCTCGCGCCGGTCCGCACCGCTGACCCGCCGCCCGCCGTCGGCACTACCGCAACTCGACCGCCCCAGCTCAGCGCCTCTTCTATCCCTTTTCTCCTCTCCACTCTTGTTCCGGAGGTCCTTCCATGTCCCCCATGCCACGATCCGGCCCTACCCGGTTGTCGGATGATGATGCCCTGTTGCGCGATCTCGGCTACGAGCCGGTCCTGACCCGGCGGATGGGGGCGTTCGGCAATTTCGCCATCTCCTTCTCCGTCATATCGGTGCTGTCCGGGTGCATGACCCTGTACGGGTTCGGGATGGGCGCGGGCGGCCCGGCGGTGATGCTGTGGGGCTGGATCGCGGTCGGCGCGATGGTGATGTTCGTCGGCGCCGCGCTGGCCGAGGTCACCTCCGCCTACCCGACCTCCGGCGCCCTGTACTACATGGCCGACCAGCTCGGCGGCCGCCGCTGGGGCTGGTACACCGGCTGGCTCAATCTCCTCGGGCTGCTCGGGGCGATCGCCGGAATCGACTACGGGTGCGCGTTGTTCACGGGGGCGTTCGCGAACCTGCAGTGGGGGTTCGAGCCCACCCCGCAGTCGATCATGGTGATCTACCTGGTGATTCTGGCCCTGCACGCGACGTTGAACCTGTTCGGTGTCCGGCTGGTCAGCGTCCTGAACTCCATCAGCGTGTGGTGGCACCTGGCCGGCGTCGGGGTGATCGTCACCGCGTTGACGTTGGTGCCCGCCCACCATCAGTCGGCGCATTTCGTGTTCACGACGTTCGTCAACGGCACCGGCTGGCACTCCAGCCTGTACGTGGTGATGATCGGGCTGCTGCTGGCGCAGTACACGTTCTGTGGCTACGACGCGTCCGCGCACCTGTCGGAGGAGACGACCGATGCCCAGACCAGCGCCCCGCGTGGCATCGTCCGCTCGATCGCCTGGTCGTGGCTGGCGGGGTTCGTGCTGCTGGCCGGTCTGACGTTCGCCATCCAGGACTACGCCGGCACCCAAGGCTCCGCGACCGGGGTGCCGCCCGCGCAGATCTTCCTCGACGCCCTGGGCATCTCCGGCGCCAAGGGCCTGCTCCTGATCGTCATCGTGGCCCAGCTGTTCTGCGGAAACGCCGAGGTGGCCGCGTGCTCCCGGATGGTCTTTGCGTTCTCCCGCGACGGCGCCCTGCCCGGCTCCCGGCACTGGCGGCGGGTGAGCTCCCGTACCGGCACCCCGACCCGGGCGGTGCTGCTGTCGGTGACGGTCGCTGCGCTGCTCGCGCTGCCGGCCCTGTACAGCACGGTCGCGTACGGGGCCGTGACGGCGATCAATGTCATCGGGATCACCCCCGCCTATGCCATCCCCATCTACCTGCGGCTGCGCGCCGGTCGCCGCTTCGCGCCCGGCCCGTGGAACCTGGGCCGCTGGGGGGTGTTGGTCGGCTGGGTCGCCGTGGCCTGGGTGGTCTTCGTGACGGTGCTGTTCTGCCTGCCGCAGACCCGCCCCGAGCACGGCCTGGTCTCGGTGACCTCCTTCAACTACGCGCCCATTGCGCTGGTGGTCGTGCTGGCGCTGGCCGCGATCTGGTGGCGCATTGCCAGGCGCGGCTACGAGGTTCCTACCGTGGCTGCTGACCGGGAGATGGCGAAGCTGGAAGCGGAGATCGTCTGATGGCCAGCACCACCGCGCGCAGCGGCCCCGCCTCCCGCCCGGACCTTCTGCCCCAGGTGGCGGGCGGGCGCCGCCCGACCGGCCAGCTCACCCTGCCCCAACTGCGCGACCACGTGGCTTCCGGCCGGATCGACACCGTACTGCTCGCCCTACCCGACCTGCAGGGCCGACTGAAGGGCAAGCGGTACCACGCGCGGCACTTCGTCGACCGCGTTGCCGAGGGCGGTGCGGAGGTCTGCGCCTACGTGCTGGCGACCGACATCAACATGACCCCGGTCGACGGGTTCGCCCTGGCCTCCTGGCAGACCGGCTACCAGGACCTGCGAGTCAGCCCCGACCTGTCCACCGTGCGGGTCCTGCCCTGGATGCCGGGCACCGCGCTGGTCCTCGCCGACGCCGTCGACCCCGACGCGCAGCTGCTCGAGGTGTCCCCGCGCCGGATGCTGCGCCGCCAGCTGGCTCGGTTCGCCGACCATGGCTTGCACGTCAAGACCGGCCTGGAGAGCGAGTTCGTCCTCTACCAGGGCACCTACGCGCAGGCAGCCGCGTCCGGGCACCACGGTCTCCAACCGATCACGCCGGAGAATCTGGACTACGCCCTGGACCATGACCCGGGCATCGACCGGTTCTTCCGACGACTCCAGGCGGCCCTGTCCGGTGCGGGTCTGCCGGTCGAGGCGATCAAGACTGAGGGCGCTCTGGGGCAGGTCGAGGTCACCTTCCCCTACGGCGACGCGCTGACGGCGTGCGACGGGCACCTGGTGTTCAAGCACGCCGTGCGTCTGATGAGCCAGCGCGCCGGCATGGCACCGACCTTCATGGCCGCCCCCGCCACTGGCACCGGCAGCGGCCTGCACCTGCACGTGTCCCTGTGGAGGGAAGCTCATCCGATCCTGGTGGATCCCGATGGCACCCTGTCGCAGGTGGCGCAGCAGGCCATCGCGGGGCTACTCGACGCGCTGGCCGCGCTCGCGCCGCTGTACGCACCGAACGCCAACTCCTACAAGAGGTTCGCACCCAACTCCTTCGCCCCGACCCACTTCACCTGGGGCATCGACAACCGCACCTGCGCTGTGCGCGTCGTCGGCCACGGCGACGGCCTGCACCTGGAGATCCGCCTGCCCGGCGCGGACGCCAACCCCTACCTCGCCCTCGCCGCCGTCCTGGCCGGCATCACCCACGGGCTCGACAACGAGCTGAAGCCCCCGCCGCCATGCACTGGCAACGCCTACGACACCACCGATGCGCCACCAGTCCCTACCACCCTCGATCACGCGGTGACCGCCTTTCGCCACAGCCCGGTCGCCCAGCAGGCTTTCGGCCCCGAGGTGGTCGCGCACTATGCCCGTCTCGGGCAGATCGAAGTCGAAGCCCACCGCTTCGCCGTCACCGACACCGACCGGCACCGCTGGTTCACCCGCGCCTGAGCGGGCGCGCCGCGGTGACACCACCGGCCCACCGTCGTTGCCACGACCTGCGTTCCCCATGCCTGGATCTCCGAGCACCACATCGCACGAAGGGGGTTGTTGAGTGAGCAGTTCCGAGGTCACTGCGGTGGTTTCCAGCGTCGCCTTCGCCGCTCTCGCGCTGTTCGCCACCGTCAGCTACTTCGCCCAGGACCTCTGCCCGCCCCACCGCCCGCCGAGGACCCCGGCGGCGAGCCGGCACACCCGCCGGACGGCGGCCCACCCCGGTGAGCACCGCCCGGGCCCTCCACCTCTCATCGACCAAGGACCCTTGTGACCGACATGCCAGATCCGGTGCGACGCTTCGTCGACTCCGCCATCGGACCGTTCACGATCACTGCCGTGCATTCCTGGGCCGGACCGGGTCGGCCTGCGGTGTGGGAAGTCGAAGCCGTCGACGGCCGCCGCCTGTTCGTGAAACACCATGCCAGCCCGAAGGGCTACAGTCGGGAAACCTTCGCTTACCGGTACTGGACGTCAGCCCTCGGCGAGAGCCGGGCCCCGACCCAGTTGGCCGCAGACCCCGCTACCCGGGCCATCGTCCTCACCTCCGTCCCTGGTCGCAGCCTCCACGACCAGCCGCTGGGACTGGACAGTGAGTGGGTGGCTTACCGGCAAGCCGGAGAACTCCTCGCCCGGCTCCACAACATCGCCCTGCCCGCTCCGGCCGACCGCGCAACCGCGGCCGGTTGGGAGGCGGAGGTGGCCAGGATGCTCCGCAACGCGGCGCCGATCCTGCCCCCGCACGACGTTGCCCTGCTGCGCGCCCTCACCCTGCAGCCACCGCCGGCGCTGCCCGAGGTCGTGGCCCACGCGGACTACATGCCCCGCAACTGGCTCTGGGACCCGCACACCGAGCGCCTGCACATCATCGACTTCGAGCGGACCGGCATCGAGTGCGCCGCCCGCCGGGATCTGTCGCGGCTGGAGTACCGGCTCTTCGCCCAACGGCCGGATCTGCGTTTCGCGTTCTACCAGGGCTACGGGCGGGCACTGACCGACGGTGAGCGCCGGGCGTGCTCCGCGTACGCCGCCCTGGACGCCGTGAGCGCCCTGCGCTGGGGACAAGAACACCACGATGATGAAGCCGTCCAGCAGGCCCGGACCATGCTCGACGCCCTGCGCGCCGAACCCACCGTCGCAGGCAGCAGCAGCGCCGGCGAGGGGGAGGTGAGCGGCGCGTGAGTGTCTTCGAGGGCACCGCTGGGTACTACGGCCGCTACCGGCCGGGCCTGCCACCAGAGGTCATCGCCCTGCTGGCGGACGCTGGCTCCGCCTCCCGCCCGAGACGGCTCCTGGACATCGGTACAGGCACAGGGCTGGTGGTGAAGGCACTGCTCGACCAGTTCGACGACATCATTGCCCTCGACACCGACGCTGACATGCTGGTGGTCGCCGAGACGGATCTGCGGCCACGCCTTCCGCACGGCGCCCGTCTGTCGCTGTGCCGCGGTGCTGCCGAGGAGTTCATGCCGCCGCAGGGTTGGCGGGCGGATCTGGTGACGTTCTGCCGGGTCTTCCACTGGCTCGACCGGGCTGCCGTCCTGGCCCGCCTCAACCAGCATGTGGCGCCGCACGGGGCGGTGGCTGTGCTGGCCGACCGCAGCCTGTGGACGGCCACCAATCCCTGGCAACAGGCGGTCCGCAGTGTGGTGCAGGACTTCCTGGGCACACAGCGGCGCGCCGGCAGCGGCGCGTTCCCCGCTTCCCCGGAGCCGTTCGGGCAGACGCTGCGATCCTCGGCGTTCAGCAATGTCAGCGAGACCTACGTGCCGGTGCGCCGCACCTGGTCCACCGACGGCGTCCTGGGCTATCTGTACTCCACCTCGTTTGCCGCGCCGCACTTGTTCGGTGACCGGCGCGACCGATTCGAGACTGCGGTGAAGCGGATTCTGGCCCTGTTCAGTGACAACGACACCTTCATCGAGGACAACACCTTCGTCATCCATCTCGGCCGCCGACCAGCCTGAGCGGCCCGCGTACGACAGCAACGACACACCGTAGGGAGTAGGGGAAACGATGGTTCATCGCACGAAGACCGGCGTCCACCTGGCGATGGTCCAGGACGGCCGGGTGCGGCCCGCCGTCGGAGGAGAGGTGATCAATGCCGAGCAACATCAGTGCGCCACATTGACATTCTGGCCCCTGGACGCGATGCCCGTGGTCGGGTGGCACGCATGACCTTCAACGCCGACGACCAGCAGCAGGTGGTGGAGATGCTGGCCGCCCGGTACGGGGTGCGGGCCGAGGCCGTGGAGCCGGAGGCGGCGGGAACGGAAACCCGTAACACTCGCGTGCGGTTGGCGGGCGGCGCCCGAGTCTTCGTCAAACGCTACTCCGCTGGCACCGATACCACCGCCGTACGGTCTGCTCTGGCCCTCGCCGCGTACTGCCAGGAAGCAGCGGTGCCGACGCCGGGTATCTGGCGCGATCGCGATGGCGAGCCGGTGACCTGGCACGCCGAGACAGCCTGGTGCGTCATGGACGAGGTTGCCGGGCACCCCGGCGCCACCCTGACCGTGGCACGCGCGGAAAGCATCGGCGCAACCCTCGGACGACTGCACCGCGTCGCCGCCGACTACCACGGCCCCCTGCGGCGCCGCTCCACGCCGTGGCGCCACGACGCCCCGGAACCCGTAGCGAATAAATGCGAACGCCTCCTCGAATACCTGCGAGGACGACCGGGCCCGCAGGGCGACCTGCGACACGACCAGCTGGCTCAGCGGCGCCGGGACCTCATCACACACAGCCGCCTGCTGCAAAAGGGTCTGCCCAATGTTCTGGCCGATCAGGCGCTGCACGGTGACTTCACCCGCCCCAACGTCCTCGTCTCGGGCGATCAGGTCACGGCCGTCATCGACTTCCAGGCACTGACCGGACCGGTCGCCTGGGAGTTGGGCCGGATCGCCTTCGACCCGCTGACTGTCGCCCACTCCGCGACCTGGCAAGACACCGCCCTGGTCGTGATCGGCGCCTACCGGGACGAGAACCCCCACATCCCGGGCGCCGACCTGATCGCCACGGCGCGGATCGCCCTGCTGTACTTCCTGTTCAGCACCTTCGGCGCCGTCACCGACGACCTCGACGTGCCGGCACACGTTCACGTCGGACTGCTGGAGTACTGGAACGACAAGAACGCCACCGTCAACCGGCTACTCGCAGGGCTCGACGACATGGAATACGCGCTGGCCTTCCTCGTCGAGTCGAAAGCAGGCCCCCGGTAATGACGGAGTGCGGAGCTGCTACCTGTCGGGGCGTTCTCGGACACACCCCTGGCCGGGTGGCCGGTACCAATTTCGGGGCGGTGAAACCTCTCTCGGGAGTGGTTGGCGCCGCTGGGGTGAAATCGCACACCGCTCGCTCGGGTCTCGCCCGCCCTGTCTGGGATCCATGCCGTTGCCCGAACATCAGATCGGCAAATGACCCTTTGGGGGGCGTAACGGGCCGTCGAGAGGCTCGTTTTCCGAGCACCTGTCCGAACTTCAGGAGGCGTCGTGCATCCCCATCAGAACATCGTCGGTGTCCATTTGCTGTTCGAAAATGACGGCCAGGTGCTGCTCGGGAAGCGCCTGAATACCTCGTACGCGCAAGGCGTCTACCACGTTCCTGCAGGGCACCTGGAGCCTGGCGAACCGGTGACGGCCGGCGCGGCCCGCGAGGCATACGAGGAACTCGGGGTGGTCATTGACGACGAGTTCGACCTGGAGCTGGTGCACGTCGTCCATCAGCACGACGGGGACGACGGCCGCGATCGGCTCCAGTTGTTCTTCCGCGTGCTGGCCCACAGCGGGGTGATCACGACCCAGGAACCGGACCGGTGCGCGGGATGGGAGTGGCACTCGCTGCACGCACTGCCAGAGCCGCTGGTCGGCTACACCCGCACCGCGCTCGACGCCATCCGCGTCGGCCGGCCGTTCACCGCCATGGGCTGGGACACCACCCTGACGGCATCAAAACCAAGCGGCGGGCGCCCGTGAAGATCCGCAATCAGGATAGTGCCCCGGGCGATGTACCGCTGTCCGCGGCCGAGCAGCTGCTGTTCGGCGGCAGGCTCAAGGGCGACTGGGGCTGGACCACCCACGAGGGCGCCCGCCTGAACCTCACGTTCCTATCCGTCCTGCGGCAGCTTCCCCGCATGATCGGCCAGACCGCCGCCATGGGCTGGGCGGTGGACCGCGTCGCCCTGATCGCCGTTGTCTTCGCCCAGCTCGGCCAGGGAGCCGCCATGGCGTTCGGGCTGCTGGCCACCAACCGCGTCCTGCTGGGCCTGTTCGCCGGCGGACCGACCGGCGACAAGGTCAAAGCCGCAGTCCCGGCACTGGCTTTGATGGCGTCCGCCAGCGCGCTGGCCGCGGTGCTGCGCGCGGTCTCCCAGGCCGCGGGCGGGCGGCTGGGGCCTAAGGTCGAGCGGCTGGCGGCGGTGAGCATGCTCGCGCGGATCATCCGCGTGGAGATGGAGACCATCGAGGACCCCGAGTTCCATGCCCTCGTCGACTCCGGGCAGCACGGCACGATGGCTGCCCGCAACCTCATCCTCCACACCCTGGGGATCATCGAAGGCGTCATGGCGCTGGTAGCGACCGGGGGCGTCCTGCTGATCTTGCACCCGATCCTGCTGCCCTTGCTTCTGGCGGTCGTCGTCCCCAAAGGCTGGGGCACCATCCGCGCCGCCCGCCGCACCTACGCCTCGCTCCAGCTGTGGATCGAGCACATCCGCCAACAATCAACGCTGCGCCGTTTGTTGATCTCCCAGACCGCCTCGCCGGAACTGCGCGTGCACGCGGCCGGGCCGTTTCTACTCGACCAGTTCGAAACGATGACGAAGGAGGGCGAAGCCGAGCAGACCCGGCTCGCCCGCGCAGAGGCCGGCACCGAACTGGCCACTTCCGCGATCTCCGGTGTCACCTCCGCCACGACCTATGTGGTCCTGGCGTGGCTGCTGACCAGCGGGCACATGCCGCTCGCGGCGGCAGCCACCGCCGTCCTGGCCATCAGTACCGGCACCACTGGACTGCGCGGCCTGGTGGGCAACGTGCACCATCTCTACGAACAAGGTCTGTTCTTCAACGACCTCATCCGCGCCCGCGATGAGGCCGAGCAGCGCGCCATCCCCACCGGGGGCCTGCCCGTGCCCGCCAGCCCAGCCACCATCAAATTCGAGAAAGTCTCCTTCACCTACCCCGGCCGCGACACCTCCGCCCTGGACGACATCTCCCTGACCATCCGCCGGGGCCAGGTCATCGCACTCGTGGGAGAAAACGGCTCGGGCAAGACCACACTGGCCAAGGCCCTCGTCGGTCTCTACCAGCCAACCGCCGGCCGCATCCTGTGGGACGGCATCGACATCCGCGACCTCGACCGCGACCAACTCTTCGACCGATGCGCACTGGTCCTGCAGAACTTCATGCGCTGGCCGTTCACCCTGGCAGCCAATGTCATCATCGGCCGCCCCGCCGCCCGGGAGGACACCGCCCGGCGCGCAGCCGCCGCCGACTACGCCGACTTGGGCATCGTCGTCGATGACCTGCCACGCGGCTGGGACACCCTGATCGAGCGCGGCTACCACGGCGGCGTGGAAGTCTCCGGTGGCCAGTGGCAGCGCATTGCCCTTGCACGCGCGTACTTCAGGGATGCACAACTGTTGGTCTGCGATGAGCCGACCAGCGCCCTGGATCCGGCGGCTGAAGTGGCCGCATTCGAGCAGATCCGCAACCTCGCTGCCGACGGCCAGACGATCATCCTCATCACCCACCGGCTCAGCTCCGTCACTACCGCCGACCGCATCTATGTCCTGCACCACGGACGACTCGCCGAGGCCGGAACCTTCGCGACGCTCATGGACGACAACGCGGACGGCCCGGGGATCTTCCGGCGCATGTTCCTTCTGCAATCGCGCCAATACCAAAGCGAAGCCAGCGACACCGAAGCCGTCATTCCCCGGCAGGCACCGTGACCCAGCCCCAGGCGCCGTTGAGCAGCAGCGTCGTGTTGATATCCGACCGGAGGGTGGCCGCGATCCCCTTCCAGGAATGCGAGCCGACCGCCCACTGCGGCCCCTCGAACTGCCGTAACGGCCCCACCACCATTCCGCCTTTCACGAACGAGGAGCAATCTGTGGGATACACCCGGGCCGACTGGACCGAGCACTACAACGACGGGCGAGGCTTCCGGCAACTGGGAGACGAGGAGAAGGGCCTGCTCCTCGAACACGCACCGGCGCCCGAGAGCGGCAGCCGCGCACTCGATGCATGCTGCGGCACCGGCGAGATGGCGGCCTACCTCGCTTCGCTCGGGTACATGGTCGACGCTGCCGACTTCGCCGAAGGCGCCCTCGACCGTGCCCGCGCCGAGCATCCCGGAGTGGAGGGGCTGCGCTGGCTGCGCCTGGACATCGAGCACGACGACCTTGCTGATCTCCACGACGGCTACGCGCTGATCGTCATCCGACTGTCCATCGCCTTCCTCCGCTCTCGCACCTATATCCTGCGCCGCCTGGCCGCGCGGCTGGGCAAGCACGGGAAACTCATCGTCATCACGCCGCTCGCGGAACACACTCCCGAGAAGAGGCGCCACATCGCGCTCGACGAGGATGAACTCGCCGCGCTTACCGACGGGTTCAACGAGACCGAGCGCTTTGACGCGGAGGGCCTGGCGGTCCTGGTTCTGCGCGGCCGCGGCGGGTCGTTCAGCGCGGAGGAGAAGTCACGGCCCGATCCGCAGGCCGTATTCGGCGCCGCAATGGTCGTCACCGATGCGTTCGGACGGGTCCTACTGGGCCGCTCGACTCGGGGGATGTGGGAGCTGCCGGGCGGCCGGATCGAGGCAGGCGAAGCCGCCGAAGCCGCTGCCGTGCGGGAGCTGTCGGAAGAGAGCGGGCTGACGGCGCGCACGGAGGACGCGCATGTCGTCACAGTGCTCCACGACGACTGGCTGGATGTGCGCCGCATCACCGCGGTGGTCCGCATCACCGGTTGGGAGGGCGAACTTGGCCTGCCGGAACCGCACCGCTTCGTGCGATGGGAGTGGCACGACCTGAACACCCTGCACACCCTCGGGAAGATCTTCGCGCCCAGCGCCCAGGCGCTCACCGCGGTGTGGCCCGGGGTGCTGCCGGGGCTGCCGTCTGTCCACTCCTACCCGTGCGCCACCGTGGTCCCGCCGGTGCCCGGTGAGCCGGCCGAAGCCGTCCGGTATCGCCAGCAGATGACGGAGACGGTCGTCTCTGGCGGCTGGGCCCCCTCCCAGCCGGTCCGGGATGCGCTGCAGACCGTGCCCCGCCACCGGTTCGTCCCGGAGGTTAACCTCGCGACCGCGTACGACGGCGGCGACCGTGCTGTCATCACCCGGCGCGACGAGGCCGGAACCGCGATCAGTTCGGTGTCCGCGGCCTGGCTGCAGGCCGACATGATCGAGCAACTCCGGCTGGAGCCGGGGATGACTGTGCTGGAAGTCGGATCGGGCGGCTACAACGGCGAGCTCCTGGCGCATGTCCTGGGACCGCTTGGGCGCGTGGTGACCGTGGACGTCGACCCGTACGTCGTGCGCCGCACCCAGCGCCTGTGCGCGGAAGCCGGCAGCGGCCGAGTCACCGCCGTCCTCGGCGACGGCGGACTTGGGGCACCCGCACATGTCCCTGCTGGCGGGTTCGACGGTGTGATGATCACCCACAACGCGGCTGACATCGCGCCGGCCTGGCGGGATCAACTCTCCGAGGGGGCACGGCTGGTCGTGCCGCTGGAGATGGGCGGCTACACCCGCTCTCTCACCCTGGTGCGGCGTGGCGACGTGCTGCACTGCGAGCACTGGACGTACTGCGGTTTCGTGCGGGATCGCGGCGCCGCCGCCCGCACCGCTCCTGCCGTCCGTCTGGCCGACGGCGAGGTCACAGTGAGGTGGGAAGACGGTGAGCCCGGTGACACCACCGGGCTTGAGGAGGCTCTGCGCGGGGCGCGGTACGAGCTCACCACCGGCCTCGTGGTCTCGGGTACCTTCAATTTCGAGACCTTGCAGGTCTACGCCGCGACCACACTGCCGGGGTTCTGCCGGCTGGCCGCCCGGGAAGGGTCCACGCTGGTGGCGCAACAAGATGCGACCGCGATGCTGTCGGACGGCTCCCTCGCCTACCTGACCTACCGCAAGGTCAAGGACGCCCCGGATCCGGCCGACCGTCTCACCGAGTTCTTCATCCACGCCTACGGCCCAGCCGCCGACGAGCTGGCGGAGCGCTTCGCCGACTGCGTGCGCACCTGGGACCACAAGGTGCGCGAGCGCGGCTACCCGCCGATGACCGTCCACCCAGCCGGCACCCCTGACGAGCAGCTGCCGGCCGGCGACGTGCTCGACAAGCCCTCCGCGAGGCTCGTCTTCCAGTGGCCCGGCCGCGTTCCCGACGGCACGCAGGACCTGCTCGCGGTGGGCGGCCGGCGTACCTGACTCCGCCGAGTCGATCCCTGCGGAATCCGAGCCCCCAGAGGCTGGCGGGCTGCCGACCTCGTTCTCACTGTGCGTCCACCCTTCGTTCACCGCGTACCTGACCGGGGAGGCGGCGAGTCTCCGGGGCCCGGCCGTCGCCTCGGCCGGCGCCGCAGTTCTGGCCGGCGCCTGCTCGGTGCCCACAGCGATGTGGATCGGCACCGCCATCCTGTGCCTGCCGCCCCGCCTGCTGTTGGTGACCCAGGTCGGCCGTCTGACGGCCATGCCCCTGGCTGCCGTCTCCCTCGTCCAAGAGGCAGCGTGACACCGCGCGTGGACGCAGTACCCGACGTCCTGGCCCCCGTGGCCCGGCTCACCGGAGTCGGCCGTCCCCCTGCCATCTGAACCGTCCCAGCCCCCTGCGAGAAGGAATCCCGCCCGTGACGTCCCCCGCAACACCCTCCCTGCTCGGTGTGTTCGCCCATCCCGACGACGAAAGCCTCCTCGCCGGCGGGGTCCTCGCCCAGCACGCCGCCGTGCAAGCGCGCACCGCTGTCGTCACCATGACGTGGGCGACCGACAGCCCGCGAGCCGCCGAACTCTCCCACGCGTTGCGCGCACTCGGCGCGGGCGCGCCTCGCATGCTCGGATACCAAGACGCCCGCAACCCACAGTCGGCCCCAGGCCGCCCGCGGCTCGTCGACGCACCGCTGGACGAAGTGATCGCCGCTCTGGTCCACCAGATCCGTTCGTTCCGCCCCGACATCGTGGTGACGCACGACGCGCTGGGCCAGCTCACCGGTCACCCCGACCACCGCCGCACCCACCAGGCCGCTGTCCTGGCCGTTCAGGACGCGGGGCTCGCGTACCTGCACCCTGAAGCCGGTGAGCCCTGGCAACCGCGCGCCGTGTACTGCGCCACGCATCCCGAGTCCGGCGTCGGCGATCTCGGGCCGCTGCTGGAGGCCGTCGGCAAACGCGTGCTCGCGACCCCGGACGCGTACGCCACCACGGCCGTCGACGTCACCCCCTGGCTGGAACAGAAGTGGTCGGCAATCCTCGCGCACCGCGGGGAGGTCGCCCGTGAACGCGCGTTGCCCGGGATCCTCGCCCGCCTACCTGCGCAGACCCGGCGAAAGATCATCGCAACCGAGTACTTCTCCCGGCTCGCGACCGGGCCCGTCCCGGACGCACCTCACCGGCTCACCGCCTGACGGGAGCCCCCGCCTCAGTCCACCCCCCGGCCCCACCGGCCCCTTCCGACTCGGAGAGCCATGACGACCACATCCGTTCCCGGCGAACTGCCCAGCAGCGCAATGACCGACGAGGCGTACGGCGCCCTGCGTGCCTCGGCCGCCCTGTGGGTCGGGACGTCCGTGCTGATCACCAACCAGCTCGGGCAGGTCCTCGTCCAACACGTCGACTATCGCGACACGTGTCTTCTGCCGGGCGGCGCCGTCGACAAGGGCGAGTCCCCCGCTCACGCCGCCGCCCGTGAACTGGTGGAGGAGCTCGCCATCACCGCTGTCACCGACCGGGGCCTGGCCGTCGACTGGGTCTCCGCCAACAGCACCGGCACGGCGGCGGCCATGCGGTTTCCCGGCGAGATTCTGCACGTTTTCGACGGCGGCACATGGGACGACGACCGGATCGGCGAAATCCGTCTGCCGCCAAGCGAGATCACCGCGATCGAGTTCGTCGAGCCCGCACGGCTGCCCGACTTGCTCTCCCCGCCCGATGCCCGACGCGCCATGTCTGCGCTGCGGGCCCGGATCAACGCGGCCGGCACGGTACTTCTGGAAAACGGCCTCCCGATCGCCCCCACCGTCCTCGACCGGCTTGGCGTCCTGCAGACCGCCCGCCCCACCTACCGCTACCCCTGGCATCAGGGCCCAGCCCCGCACGACCTCACCGTCACCCAGGTATGGGCGTGGCTGTTCGCGCCGGACGGGCGCGTCCTCGTCCTCCTCGACCCCCACACAGGAGTCGCCATCCTGCCCGGCGGCACGCCCGAGGAACAGGACCAGGACGACCCCGTATCCACCCTGCGCCGCGAAGCCGAAGAGGAGGCGTCAGCCCGGTTCGGGAGCCCGCTGCTCCTAGGACACGTCACCGACCCCGCCGCGCGGCGCGGATACCTGCGCTACGCCGCGGCACTCATCGGCGTCGACCCCGCCCGGCCCGATCCGGCCACCGGCCACACCTACACCCGCATCCTGGCTACCCCCGAACAGACCACGGACCTCTTCGACTGGGGACCTGCGGCCGCCGACCAACTCGCCGCCGTCCACCAGGCTCGCCGGCAGCTCGGCCTCCCCCGGGCCGCCCGCCAACCCGTCACCCAACTCACCGGCCCCACTGCCTGGTAGCCGTCTGCTCCCCATCTACCACCCTCCCGAGGAACCTTCCATGAACCCCTTGCCTCGCACACCGTCCACGCCCGACGCCCCAGCTCCGCCCCCCGCGGCTGTTCCTAGCAGGTCCGTGCTCCCCCTGGGCACTGCTGCCACGGGCATGGAATCGGAGCGCCGCACGGGGCACTGCCAGTGCGGTCACATCGCCTACGAGGTCCTCGGCACACCGGACGACCCTCACCTGTGTTCCTGTGAACACGAAACGCGCATCTCCGGCGGCCCCGCTGTGCTCTGGGTCGGCTTCCGCAAGGACGGACTGACCTGGACCGGCCCCGGCCACGAACCCACCTGGTTCGCGACCTACACCACCCTCAAGCGGGGCTTTTGCCCTCGTTGCGGAACCCATGTCATCTCCATTGCCGCCGGCTCGGACATGATCATGGTGACCGGGTTCAGCCTCACCGACCAGACAGGCATCGAACCCGTCGGACACAGTTTCCGCGAGACGGCAGCACCGTGGATGACTGTCACCCTCGCTCCCGACCCACGCGCCCCACGGCCCGCTGCATCGTGACTCACTCCCGGCCAACCGGCCCCACGCGCCATTGGTCACCGACCCGCTCTGCCGTGTCCTGCGCGAATCCACGCCGCATTGCGGCCCGGCGGGCGACTGGTCTTCTCCGTCGGACGGGTCCGCGCCGGCAAGTTGCAAGGTACGTGGGTCGACAACCTCACCCTGGCCGACTGCGCCCGACTGCCCGTCGTCCACTACAGCCGCGACGGCACCGCCTGGACGAACCTGCTGATCCGGCACGGCTTCACCGGCGTTGGCTGCGTCGAGGTTCCGGCCCGGCGGGCGGAGGCCAACCTCACGCTGGTCCTGACGGCCACACGGCCCCGCGGGTGAACACGGCGGTTGCCCTCACGTCCGGACGAGCACCCGCTCCTCGTCCGGCTCAGCCATCGACAGCCGTCGCCCGGTGACCGTGATCGCGCCCCAGGCCAGCGAGACGATTCGAACACGCGTACGATGGGCGTATGGCCCCTCCGCTCCGCTCTTTTCCCCAGGATCTGGCCGCAGCGCAGCTCGCCCTGCACCTCACCTGCCGCGAGCTCGCCGCTCTGTATGGCCGACTCCCCCGCTACGCCGTGTCGGCCGCGGCATGGATCGGCCCCCGACGGCACCGCACACCCGGCGGCAGCTGGCTGGAGCGAGACGGACCACGCGGCGGTGGAGGAACTACTGGACCGCGAGCGCGAACTACGCGCCGCCATCGCTGGGGATCCGTTCTGGACGACCGCTGCCCATGGAGAAACGTCGTCACCCCGAGCGCTGCCGGCGCTGCGCATGGGGGCGCTGGAGCAGGCGGCGTAGCCATGCGCGAGCGCCAGGAGCATGAGCAGGTCGACCGACATGATGGGGCGGAGCCGCCCGCGTCCGCACCGATACCGCCGGCATGGGTGATGCTGCCGGACCGGCAGGAAATTACCGCCCTGCTGCACGGCTGGATCCAGACCCGCCATGGTGCATGGTTCTGCGACGTGGAAATCACCGCTTGGACCCTGACCCGGCTGCCGGACCGGGAGATCGCCGAGCCTGCGCCCATCCGCTTCGCCGTTCCCGCCCACCGCGTCACCCCGGTCCCCGACACCTCCTACGAGGGTGTGCCGCTGCGTCGGCATCCCGACGCGGTGCGTCGTCTGCGCTCCTCCCGCCGCGCACCCGGGCCGCCGACGGCGCCGTCGGAGCCTGACCCGCCTCCGGAGGCCGAGTGGCAGTTGCACACGCTGGGCGGGGACCCTCCACGGCGCAGCCTGCACCATGGCGACTGCTGGATACCGAAAAGTGGGACGCCGCTCACCGCCGCACAGGCCCGCGCAGCAGCCGCCCAGAAGGACATCGCGGCGGACTGCACGATCTGTCACGTTGCTCAGCGCCTGCCAGCCATCGGCCGGTGAGTACCGTCCTGCCCGCCGTGCGGCCTGCACGGACTTCGCGCCGGTCCGCCGTGTCGCCCAGCGGCTGCCTGCCATCCGGGTGTAGCCGCCACCGGCTGCCGTGCGGTGGACGCTGATCTCGATAGCCTGCGCGGTCGAACCGAGGTCGCGGCTCGTGATCTTGGTGTAAGGGCGGCCGTGTTCGTACTCTGGTTCGTGCTTCGGGCTCATGCTGACCATGACGAGCTGGGCCGACCATGAGCAGATCGAAGGAACGACGAACATGAAGCATGGGAATTGACGTGGTGGACAGTGTGGAGCGGGTGACGGTTACCACGAGCCGGGACAGGTCGGTCGATGTGTACAAGCCCGTACGCGTCGGTGCAGCAGCTCGGCCCGCCGTTCTGCTGTGGCACGGGCTCGGGCCGAACGAGCGAGACGTCATGGGCGCGGTCGCAGAGCAACTTGCTGGCCTGGGCATTCCGGCGTTCGCGGCGGACTGGCAGTCGGACGCGAAGGACGGCGGGCAAGCGGACCTGCTCGGCTCACTGGAATTCGTACGGAAGAACGCCGCCGAGTATGGGGGCGATGGGCGGCTGGTGACGGCCGGTTGGTCGGCGGGGGCGGGGCCGGCGGTTTCGATGGCGTTCCGTCCGGACCTGGTGGACGGGTGGCGCCCGCTGGCGGTGGTCGGTCTGGCCGGGCGCTACGACCTGGTGGCGCGTTCTTCAGGGACCCCACCGGTCGAGGAACTGGCTGTGACAACCGCGTCGCCGGTACCTGTGTGGTTGTCGCATGGGACGGCGGACGACGTTCTGGACTGGCGGGAGTCGCAGAGATTTGCGGGGGCGGTGCTCGACCGGGGATGGCCGGTGCACTGGGAGCCGGTGGACACCGATCACGCGGGGATTTTGGGGATGGAGTACGACGTGGCGGCGCAACGGTGCGTGCCGTCGTGGTCGGAGGGTGCCCAGCGGGGTCTTCGGGCCGCGGTGCGGCTGGTCGAATCGGCGGTGCGCGGCGGCGAAGCCCTGTAGATCCACGTGCCCCCCCGATCCACGGGTTTCCGGGTCGGGGGGCAGCTGACCTGGATTGACGTGCTCAGGTGCGATCCAATGCGGGTCAGCCGACTGCGGGCGCCAACGAAGAGCCAGGTGCTGCGGCAGCAGTCGCGGCCTGGCTCTTGAAGTGGGCGGCAATGCGCAGAAGGAGCCGCATCTCCTGTGCCGCGGTGTCGGCCGGCACTCGGGCGTCGGCGTACTCGACCGGGGTCGTGGCCGGGCGCCCTTCCTGGTGGGCGCGTAGCGCATGGTGGATCTGCTCGGCGGTCACCGCGGCGGCGCATTCAGCGGCGGTGAGTTGCGCGTGGCGGGTTTCGGCGGAACCGCGGGCGCTGGCGCCCAGGTATGGCCGGAGTTCGATCATGCCGTCGCGGATCTCGGTGCTGCGCCGGTAGAGGGCGAAGTTGATCGATCGCAGTCGCAGGAAGGTGCTGCGCTGGGGCGGGGCTTCGACGGCGGTGATCTCCGGGGAAGCGGCGCGGAGGGCTTCCCACAGGGGACCGAGTCGCTGGTAGGTGTAGTGCTCGTTGGCCCATGTGTAGGTTTCACGGGCGCGGTCGACGAGGGTGGGCAGGAGATAGCCGACGCTGGTCAGGAGCGCGCCGAGGTCGCCGCACAGCCAAGCAAGATCGAGCCACTTCACGTCGGCCATGCCGAGGAGGTTCGCAGAGCGGATGATGCTCTGGCCGATGGTGATGAGGGCGCCCACGGAGATGATGCGCAGGCTCCAGGCGACCCAGGAGACGCCCACGCGGCGCGCGAGCTTCCAGCACTGGATCGTGAGGTACGCCTGGGCGGCGGTGTAGGCGGTGATGTAGATGCTCAGGTACGAGGCGTAGGACCACTCACGAACCTGATAGGTGGAGAAGTCGTCGATGGGGATCTGGAAGAACGTCACCATCAGGCCGGCGATGACGACGGCGCCGGCTGCGAAGAACCACTTCGCCGCGCGGCGGGCTTGGCCGGGGGCGTAGGCCCAGTAGGCGATGACGCTGGTCTGGCACGTGCACACCAGCATGACCCAGCTCATAGAGAGCGGGACGGCAATGTTGGTGACGCCGAAGGTGCTGTCGATGCGGGACCAGATCGGCGGCTTCTCGATGATGAAGCTGACGGCCGAAGCCAGATAGGTCAGCGCCAGCAGCAGGAGCGCCGGATTCGTCTTCGTCTTGTTGCTTTTCAGACCCCAGAGCAACAGGACGAATCCCAGGCTGGATATGGCCAGGCAGTAGGGGTGCAGCGCGCTCACTGTGCGTTGTTCTTTCTTCGTATGAGGGTTCGCATGACCCGGTCCGCGTCCGCCCCCTGCGTGGCAGGAGTGCTGCTCCTGTGGCGGACGTACGTTTGCAAGTAGGTGCCGATGATCTCGGCTTCCAACTCTTGCTCGTCGTCGTACCGGGCCCGGCAGAGAACCATCTGGATCAGTTCGGGGTCGAGGTCTCCCAGGATGATCCCGGCCGCGGAGGCCGGAGCCACCTGATTGCCCCGATGTCCCTTGAGAAGGTGACCGAACTCATGGGCAATGATGTGATCTTGGTGAGACGGGCTAGTGCCCGGGTCGTAGCCGATGTAGTTCACACCGGCGATCTTGACCACCAGGCCGCAGGGGGTGCCCCCATCGGCGGGCATGGTCGGCGAGATGATGACAGGCTCGCCGATCAGCTTCTCGACGTAGTCGTGCAGCTCGCGAACGCTTTCGACGCGAGGAAGATCCAGAGACCGGACGAAGCTACGGCACTTGTCGAGGACTGGCTGCGCCAGTGTCGATTCCTCGTCTCGGCCGGTGCGGCGTGAGCGGCGCCTCATGGATCGCTCCTCGTGCTGATTGTCAGATGGTCCCCTGATCGCCTTCGGTCGGGGTGTGCGGTTCGGCCGGCAACCCTTCGGCTAGGCGGAAGTTTTCGATGAAGGACTTGACGGTGGATAGGCCCGCGTCACTGAGACCGACCGCCCGCATGGCGATGCTGGTCACGCGCGCGTCCTGGAGGCTTTTGAGCATATCCGCGCTCACCCCATGCTGATTCAGCCGGGCCAGCTCGTCCAACTGCGCCATCAGGGCCTCGGGGGCATCGCCTTCGCTCATCCGCCGGGTAAATCCGGCGAGCTGCTTGTGCAGGGCCTCGGGGGTCGCCCCGCCGGCTTTGAACCCATTGAGTTGGGCGATCAACGTGTCCACGACCTTGGCCGTGGCGGCGTTGGACCAGTAGTCCCGCGGCACCCCGAAGAAGTCCGCGAGCGAGTCCATATGCTTCTTCGTCGGGTTGTCGGCCCGACCCGTACGCAGCTGCCACATGTAGGTGTTGGAGAAGCTGGGAAGGCCCTGTTCCTCCAGCATCTGCACAACCTGCGGGTTACTGAGCGGCCCCCGCGGGTCGTGAGTGCACAAGAAGTCCAGGCGCTCGGCGAAGGTGCTCCTGGCAGGCAGCTCGTGCGCCTCGTCCGGAGTCTGCGTTCCGTGGGTATGGGTCACGGTAGCTCCTCCCCTTCGATATTCATCACGGTTGATACTCGTAGACAATCTGTTCGACCTTCTGTCTAGGATAGCAACTGAACTTGTGGCTCCGCTTCGCATCGGAGCTGCTCGCGCGACGCATGGGGGAGCGCTCTGTCCCGTGGCGGCAACGTTATCGAACTAGTATTCGGAACTCGTTCCAAGGATGGGATGGACTCGTGAGGCATGGCCCGGCCCATCAACGCCGGCAAGCACTGACGGCGGCCCCGCAGCGGGCCACCCGCCACGAACAGCAAGATCGCGGTTGCGGCCAGCCCGCGCGTTGGCGCGGCCGACACCACGGCGCGAGCTGCCCATTTTCCGACCCTGCGGGATCACCGTTACCCCCGGACAGGCGAGCGACATAGGGGACGCTAAGCCCAAAAAGTGGCACGTACGACTTTGGCGATCTTTGTCCCTGGAGCGAACGAGAACTCACCCTTGACGGCTCCGGTGGAGCCTGGGTTAGATCGCCCCGGTCAGCGAGTTCAACAATTCGTTGAGACATAGGTCACGTGGGGGGCGCAGTGAGATCAACTCCGCCTTTCGGAGCGAGCAGCCTGTAGCCCAGCTTTGCCGACCGCCTCCAGGCGTGGCCCTTGCCAAGCGCTTCGGGCCATCGCGGCAACGCTCCCCGGCGTACTACGTGAGCACTACCCGGGGGCGTTTCGACGCCTCGCCCCCATCACTCTCTGCAACTAGTACAGAGTTTTAGAACCAACTCTGGATCTTGATGCGGGTCTCTGCGTATGTTCGTCGTCACCCCAGGCAACCCTGCCCGGCGCTACGACTGCGAGGAGCGAGCGCCCCGGATCGAACCACGCAGGTCCGAAAACAGCGGCGGCGTCCGAGAGCTATGAACTCCCGGACGCCGAACGCCAATCGGCATAACCCGCCCCGGCAAGGGCGGAGAGTGCCCACCATCACCACGCTGATCCCTTCCGCGGGACGTCTCAGCGTGGCAACACTGCAAAGGGGATTCTTGCATGCCTCCTGCCCTGCGCAAAAGGCCCATCTCTCCGGCCTGCGCGGCAGCCGCTTCCGTCGCACCGAGTCATCAGCTCCGCCCCGTGAGTGGGAGTGGCCGATGAGCGTCGATTCCCGCGAGTGGGTGTGGGAGCACAGTGCCAGCCGGGGAACCGCTCGCTTGGTCCTGCTGTCGATTGCCGACCGGGTGCCTGACAAGCAGTGCGTGGCCTGGGCTTCGCTGACGAGCCTGATCGAGCGGACGAACGGGTCGCGGAGCGCAGTGCGCGCGGCTCTGCTGGCTCTCGCCGACAGCGGCGAGCTGGAGCTGCTCGACGACTACCAAGGCCCGCAGCGGGTCACGGTCTACCGCCTGCCCCGCGCCGCCGCCTTCCAGGCCAAGGTCGACGCGGCCAGGCAGGAGGACCCGGACGCGCACGTGGAGCCGTCCGACGCGGACCCGGTGCCGAAGCTGGTGCCGGAGAAGCTCCAGCGGTATGGGATCTGGCCCAAGAAGGGTACGGATTCGGCACCCTCGAGTCGGAATCCGACCGGTGCGGAATCCGACCCCGCGCGACGGAATCCGACCCCTCGACGGTACGGAAACAACACCCTCGAAGGTGCGGAATCCGACCCCCAGAACCGTAGTGAACCGAAGGTGAACCGTAGGTACAGCAGTAGTGCTGGGGCCGGCGTCATCCCAGCCGCCGAGTGGCAGGTCGACCCAGCCACCCACGCCTGGGCCCGCCAGCAGGGGCACCTCGACCGCCTCGGCGAACAGGGCCTGCAGGCCGCCGACGAGAAGTGGCGGTTGCACCGCGCCAACTTCAAGCCGAGGGGGGCAGGAGCGTGGGCTGCCGACTGGCGCTCCTGGATCGCCCGAGAGCATCCACCGGGCCGTCCGAACCTCTACGCCGTGTCCGGCAAGAGCGCCGCTGCGCCGGGTGGCATGACCCGGGCCGAGGCCCACACCGCAGCGCTCCTGGCCGCTCTCGACGAGCCGACCGGTACGGAGGGCTGACCGTGGATCGCCGCGAAATCGCCGCCCTGCTGGCCTACATCGGCCGACTCGACCCCCGCACCATCCGCACCGACCAGGGCGAGGCCCGCGACCAGCTCGCCCAGTGGCACGAGCTGCTCGGCGACGTGCCGATGGCCACCCCGCACGGCTGGGACGCCCGCGTCGTCGCCCGCCAGCACATCCGCATCTCGCCCTACCCGATCCTGCCCGCCGATGTCGCCCGCCCGTGGGAGGGCTACCGGCGCGACCGACTGGGCCGGCACACCGACCCCACCCCGGCCGTCGACCCGGACGACCAGGCCGCCTGGACCGCCGCACTGGTCAGCACCCGGCGCGCGGTGGCCACCGGCAGCGCCCAGCCCGCGCAGTACCGCGCGATCACCAGCGGCCAACTCGATCCGGACCTGGCGAGGCTGCGGGAGGTCGGCTCCTGCATACCGCCCGCAGCGCGCGCCGCCCTCGCCTGCTACCGGCCGGCCCGCGCGACGCGCGAGGCAGCCCTCGC
Organism: Streptomyces sp. So13.3; assembly: GCF_005860785.2. Classification (NCBI taxonomy): domain Bacteria; kingdom Bacillati; phylum Actinomycetota; class Actinomycetes; order Kitasatosporales; family Streptomycetaceae; genus Streptomyces; species Streptomyces sp. So13.3. The sequence goes on from NZ_CP048835.1 coordinate 2,033,524, forward strand.
TCAGGGTCAGCCCGATGCCCTCGCGGTGCGGTGCGACTGGTGCCTGGCCCCGGCCGGCGAACCGTGTCGGCGCCGGCGGGTCGGCCTCGACGGCGGAGCACGCGGCACCGCCCCGCGCGCCACCCCGCACCCCAGCCGCGCCGACCTCGCCGCCGCCCAGCAGGCCCAGCAGCCCGCCCTGGCCTGACCGGCGCACACCGCCGGTGCATCCCACCCGGCGCACCGCCATCCCACCATCGTCCCGTCCTGGCTGCGGCACACGCCTTGCGCCGCAGCCGGCACCCGACGCCGCGTCCACTCAGCGCCCGGCCCCCGGCCGACCGACGCGGCAGCACATCGGAGACCACCATGCGCCACATCACCACTCACCACGCCCCGGCTACCGGCCTGCGCGGCATCGGCGACACCAGCTGGCACGCCCGCGGTACGTGCTACGGAATGGACCCCGAGGACGCCGACGCCGTCTTCTTCCCCGGCCCTCGCGACCACGCGGACATCGCTGAGGCGAAGGAGCTGTGCGGCTGGTGCCCCGTCCGCCGCGACTGCCTCAACTTCGCCCTGGAGAACGTCCTCAAGGAGGGCATCTGGGGCGGGCTCACCGAAGCCGAACGGCGCCCCTGGCACAGCGGGCTGCACAAACGCACCGACTACGCCCGCGTGCTCGCGGTGTTCAACGGACGCGACGTGCACCTGACCGCCGCCGAACGCCAAATCGTCATCGACCACGCCTACGTTCGCGGCTGGCGACCCGACCGGCTGGCTGCCGCCCTACAGATCAGCTATACGCACGCCCGCGACCTGCTCCGACAGTCCGCCAACAAGGTCTTCGACCGCGACCGAACCTACGGCGTCCCAGGGCCCAAGAAGAAGCGAGCAAAGAGCGCCCCGACCAACGGCACCCCCGCCCCCTCCAAGCTCGGACCAAGCCGGCCGGTGTCCCGTCCGGCGACGTCGTCTTCGGCGCGCACCCCTCTTGGAAAGGCCGCATGACCCACCTCGCCCTGCCCCTCGGTGCCGCACCGGACCTACCTCTCCTTCTGACGATCGGCGGGTCCATTGCCGCCCTCGCCCTGGTACTGGCCGGCTGGGCGGTCCGGCGCCGAGGCGCGCCACCGCGGCAGCGCCGCAGCAGCCCGGCGGTCAAGGTTGCCGCGCTCGCCGCGTTGGCCTGCACCGCCTACAGCGCGGATACGAGCTGGCGCTTCGCCGCCGACTACCTCAACATTGCCGGCACCGCCGAACGCGCCGGCATGTTCGCAGCGGCCGAACTCGCGCTCTTTGCGACCGCCTTGATGGCCCGGCAGAACCTGGCAACCCAGGGGGCGCCGGGCCTGCCGGGCACGCTGGTCTGGGTGATCACCACGGTGCAGGTGATCCCGGCCTTCGCCGAAAGCGGCCCCATCGGCGGCACGGTCCGCGCCTTCGTCGGGCCCATCATGGCGGCGATGCTGTGGCACCTGGCCATGGGCATCGAACTGCGGCTGCACACCCCGAACGCCGCCTCCCACGGCTTGGTCGCCACACTGGGCCGGGAGGCGCGCGAGCGGCTGCTGTCCCGCCTGGGCATCGCCGCCCGGGACCGCGACGCCGCGCAGATCACCCGCGACCGGGCCACCGCCAGCGCCGTCGCCCTCGCCGCCCGCCTCGCGGAGCGCACGCCTGCCCAACGGCAAGGCTGGCGCGGCCGTCGGCTCACCCGGCGGCTGTCGAAGGCGGTCGGCCGGGCCTCGGTCGGCACCGACCCACTGCAGCGCGGGCAACTGCTCGACCAGCTCGCCGCCCGCCGGCACGCACTCGCGCTCGCCACGGTTTCGCTGCCCTCTCCCTGGTCCCCGCACCACTGCAGCATGACGACCTCCACGGTCCCCTCGCTGAAGGCCCAGAATGCGTCGGTCCCCAAGGACGGTCCCCAGCTGGTTACCGAACTGAGCGGGGACCGGGGACCGTGCAAGGAGAGGGGACCGGTCCCCGGAATCTGGGACCACGAGGCGGGGACCGAGAACCGTGATTCGGGGACCGAAACGGGGACCGAGCCCGTCAGGCAAGAGCCCAACCAGGGGCACGAAGGTAGCGCGGGGACCGGCCGCCTTTCGGTCGAAGTGCCTGCTCAGGCCCAGGGACCGCAACGGGGACCGACGGGCGCCGGATCGGGGACCGGGCCCACCGGGGACCGGGGACCGACCAGCACCGGACCGGGGACCGGGCCCACCGGGGACCGGGGACCGACCAGCACCGGACCGGGGACCGGGCCCACCGGGGACCGGGGACACAAGGTCCCCCTCCCGCGGAAGCCGACCGCGAAAGCCAGGGGCAAGCGCAACGGTCGGTCTCGCAGCTCGCAGCCGCAACGCCCGCCGCGCGAGCTGGAGCAGTCCGTAGACCAACTCACCCAGCAGATCCGCCCCCACGTCCCCGCCCTGCTCGCACGCGACGGCAACGAAGCGGTCACCCGGGTCCAGCTGCGGGAGATTCTCCGGCGCGAGGGCCTGACGGGCGGCCGGAACGACCGACTGAGCCTCGTCCTCCAGCACCTGCGGAACGACGACGCCACGAAAACGAGGAGCACCGCCCGATGAAGATATGCCGCCGGTTCAAGACCGTCCGTGCAGAGTACGAGCGGGAGATCGGGTTCATGCTCGGTCACGCCGAACGGCACGCGGGCAAGCCATCGGGCAAGTCCAGCGCGAAACAAGCCATATCGACGAAGGCACGGATGGCCCGTGCACTCAACAGTCACGTCGGACGCTGCCCTGAGTGCGGATGAACCGGCAACGCAGCAGCTCAATGCCCCTGTCCACCCGGCTGGTCCGGCCTTGTGCCGGGCCAGCGCCCCGTTCCGGAGGCGCGTCGTGATCCCGGGTCCTGTGCGCTCATCCGCACCCACGTCCGCCGAGGCCGGCGCCGGGGCGGACGTCCTGGTCCGCCGACGGCTCCTGCACACAGCCGTTCTCGCCCCGACCGGCCAATGGCTCGTCCAACACCGCCCCGACGGACCCGTTCGCGTCCTCCCGGGACCGGCGGCCGTCATCGATCTGGTCGCGACCATCCAGCACCGCATCCACTCCACGAGGCCCGTATCTCGATGACGAACCCGCCCCAGAACGACTCCACCCCCGAACCTACACAGGACCTCAACTCGGTCCCAGAGCGAGCAAGATGGAGGTTCGGACACTCCCCCGAGGGGGGAGCGTCCGAACCTGTCCCCGCCCCTGGGGTGGCGGGGCCCGACCGGCACCAGGGGGCGCCGGTCGGGAAGGCTGCGACCGAGGGCGGATCGCAGCCAGGAACCGCCCCCAAGGGGCGGCGCCAGGGAAGAGCCCGCCCGCGCGACAAGAAGCAGCGCCGCGCGCACAGCGTCCGCCTCAACCCATCTGAGCACGCCCTCATCCAGGCCGGAGCAGACACCGTCGGCATGAGTGTGGCCGGTTTCCTCGCCTACTGCGGGCTGGCCATGGCCCGTGACCAGTCCCGTACTGCCGTCGCCATCGCCACCGAGCGCGAGGTACTGACCGAACTGTTCGCGATGCGGCGGCAGCTCGGCTGGGCCGGCAGCAACCTCAACCAGGCCGCCAAGGTCCTCAATTCCGGCAGCGACGTACCCCATCTGACGCAAGTGATCGCCGATATCCACCGGGCGGCCGACGCGGTGCGGACCGCCGCCAACAGGGTGGCCAACCGGCAGACGGGGGAGGCGCCTTGATTCCACAGATTCACCCACAGGGGGCCAACACCCTGGGGCTGCTGCACTACCTCTATGGCAAGGGCACCCACGAGGAACACATCGACCCGCACCTCGTCGCCTCCTTCGACGGCATGTCCCCCGACCCCGGTCGGGATGCGACAGTGACGAAGAAGGACCTTCAGGAACTACTCGATCAGCCCCTGCAACTCCTGCCCGCGGACCAGCGCCCCGACAAGCATGTGTGGCACTGCTCGGTGCGCGCCGCACCCGACGACCCGACCCTGACCGACGAGCAATGGGCGGACATCGCCCGTCGAATCGTTGCCGCCACAGGGATCGACCCCCGCGACGGCGCGGGCTGCCGCTGGGCTGCTGTACGTCACGCTGACGACCACATCCACATCGTCGCCACCCTCGTACGCGAAGACGGCCGCCGGCCCGACCACCACCGCTCCGGCCAACGGGCCCAAGCCGAAGCCCGCCTCATCGAAAAGGAACTCGGCCTCCACCTCGTCGCGCCCGGCGACGGCACCGCCGCGAAGCGCCCCACCAGTGCCGAACGCCACAAGGCCAAGCGTCAGGGCCGCGAGCGCACCGCGCGAGAAGAACTGCGCGAGACGGTACGGCGCGCCGTGGCGGGCGCGACCGGCGAGAGCGAGTTCTTCGACCGGCTCGCCGCCGCCGGCCTCCTGATCCGCAAGCGCATAGCCCCCTCCGGCGACCTCCTCGGCTACAAGGTGGCCCTGCCCGACGACCGCAACAAGGACGACGAGCCCGTGTTCTATCCCGGTGCGCGCCTCGCCCCGGACCTGTCCCTACCCCGCATTCGGGAGCGTTGGTCCGCCCACTATCCCGACCAGGCACCATCAGATAATCCCGGCCGCCCGGCACCGGGCAGTCCGGCTGGCGCGCGTCGGCGGACCGCTTCGGCCGCCTGGACCGCAGTGCTGATCGTCGAGCGCGGCGATGACGCGGTCGCCGCCGCGTACATCGCGGCGGCCGGTGAGGTCCTGGACGCGCTCGCGACGACCTCCGCCGCCCACACCCGCCGTGACCTGCGCGACGCCGCCTCCGCATTTGAACGCGCCTCGCGCTCCCATGTCCGGGCCGAGCGTGGCCACGACCAGGCCCTGCGGCAGGCTGCCCGGGACCTCGTGCACGGCGGACCAGCCCTGGGCCGGGGCGAAGACGGCGCGACGACCGCCATGGCTATCGACATGCTGTTCTTCCTCATCACCGCCACCGTGCACTGGCACGCCAAGAAGGGGCACGCGCAGCAGGCCGCCGCTGCCCACCAGGCCGCCGAGCACCTGCGCTGCGCCTACCGAACGGCTGCGGCCCAACCCCTCGGAGCCCTGTATCAGCGCGGCCGAACCTTGAACCGTCCCCTGCTCCAGCGGCAGGCAGTGATGCTGCGCGAGGCGCTTCCGGAGTTGGCCGAGCAGGTCCTCGCCGAGCACGGCTGGCCCGCCCTCGCCGCCACCCTCACCGACGCCAAAGCCGCTGGCCACGGCCCGGCCGCCCTCCTCGCCGACGCCGCGCAGCGGCGGGAGCTTGGCACGGCGGAGTCCGTCAGCGAAGTCTTGGTGTGGCGGTTGCGCCGGACCGCAGGTCTACCCGCCGACACCAGCGACCAGGTCAACCAGCGCCCGGGAACGGGCCACGCGCCGCAGCCGGCGCGACACGGCACGGCGGATCGGCCCGGGCCTTCGCGCCCGCGACTGTGACTGTGACTGTGACTGTGACTGTGACTGTGGAGTTTGTGAGTTGAAGCTGTCCGGGACCTCGGGCACGATCATGACGGGTGCAGGACGAGATGAGGGAGGACCTCAGGTGTTTGACCGGATACGACGCCGGGCCGCGGAGCCCAGCGAAATGCAGCGCCAGTTCTTCGCGCAGGTGGCGCGGCTGCCGGCGCAGATACCGACGGAGGTCGAGCGGATACGGGCCGAGCCGACGGCTACCGATCCGGCCGCCGTGGTGGACGACTTCCTTCCGCCGGAGCTGCGCGTGCCGACCCACGACCAGCTCGGTGGCCGGATGACGTCCTGGCAGCAGCCGCTCGTCTTCGACAGCGAGCTGGTGGCCTGTGCCGAGTGCGGCGTGTACCGGGGCTGGGTCATCCTCTCGACCCGCGACCAGATCTGGCTGCGCTGCCCGGCGGGCCATCAGCAGCGTGAGACGCGTCTCGACACCGCCTGGTACAACCGGCACACCGGCCCCGCGGACAGCACGCATGCCACGTTCGAGGACTGCCTGCGCCACCTCGGCCACTGACCCCCTCCCCTACAACCCGCCGGGCCCAAGGGCCCGCACTGACCACCCATCGCCTAGTACTGCAACCGCATGTGGGGGTGGTGGCCTCGGCGTTGGTAGTGGCATCTGCGGGCGCGGGCTTGGCTGCGGCGTCGGAAGCGTGACCAGTGCAGATGATGGTCGTTGTCCAGGTGTCGGGGCGTGAAGACGAGGTGCCCGATCATCCGGCGGATCTCGGGGACGCTGAGAGGTATGAGGTCGTGCTCGTCGCCGGCGCTGCCCCTTTTGTGGTTTCTGTGGCGCGGATGGCGGTCAGGTAGGCGAGCGCGGCCATCGCCAGGGTGATGTGCCGGTACCAGGCCCGGAACAGCCGTACCTGGTAGTGGTCCAGGCCGCATTCGCCCTTCGCGATCTGGAAGCATTCCTCCACCTGCCAGCGCGCGCCGGCCGTGATGACCAGGTCCTTCAACCGGGTCGCGGCGGGCCCGTAACAGATGTAGTAGGCGATCTTGGTCGGATCGGTCGGACTGCGGCGGGCCAGCACCCAGTGTCCGAACCCATCAGCCCAGTCGGGCCGGATCGCGATGCGGGCCCAGTGGTAGATCCTCTGGCCGTGGGCGTGGCCCCGGAGATCCGCTTCCCCTGCGCGGGCAGCGCGGCCACCAGATCATCGACCCGCACTTGCCAGCCGTCGGTCGTGGTCACGGTGTCGTTGAGCTTGGTGGCCAGCACATGCGCCACCTTGCGTTCCTCCAGCCACATCCTGAAGTCCTTGACCTGCCCGTATGCCTCGTCCGCGGTGACCCAGGCGAAGGGCACCGCCGCATCGATGGCACGTTGGAGCATCCGCTTGGGTGCTCGGTCTTCGTGGCGAACGGCACCTCGTCGCCGATCCCGGCCGCCCGGCACCGTGCCCGGTCGCCCGTCCAGGACTGCGGAACATAAAGCTCCCGGTCGATCAACGCCCGCCCCCTGGCTGAGGCGTAGGCCAAAAACGTCCCGATCTGGCAATTTTCGGTGCGGCCCGCGGTGCCGGAGTATTGCCGCTGCACGCCCGCTGACCTGGTGCCTTTCTTCAGGAAGCCGGTGTCGTCACCGATCAGCACCCGTCCGGGGACCCGATGCTCTCCACGACGAAGTCCCGCACGTCATCACGGACCGCGTCCTGGTCCCACTCGGGTGATTCAACAGACGCTGCACACCGTCGGGGCGCAGCTGGGCCGACCTGCTCGGCCAGCGTCCACCATTCTTCTTCTCCAACGGAGCCAGCAAGCCCATCAGATAGTCCAAAGCCCGCTCACGCGGCTCCGACCTGCCAAAACGCCCTGCGAACCGGGCATGCAACTCTTCTACGCCCTCGGACCACGACTCGACCTGCTCCACCGTCAACGATTCGTCACACAGTCGGACCAACGAGCCACACCGCCAACAGTCACACCACATGCGGTTGCAGTACTAGTGCTGAATTCCTCAAAGGCAGTAGACGTAGCGTCGGCGTAGGTGTCGGGTGGGTGGGGCGGGTCTGCCCCAGATCCAGGGTTTGGCGCGGGCGTTGAGTTGAGTTGTCGCGAGTTCGGTGGCGTGGGTGATTTCGTCGGGTCCGGCGAAGCTGTGGCCGGCGAGTGCGACTTTGCGGAAGATGCGCCACCAGCCTTCTTGGAGGTTGAGCCAGCAAGCGCTGACGGGTATGAAGACGTGGTGAATGCGGGGGGGTGGTCCTCGAGCCAGGTTCGGGTCGAGAGGCTGTTGTGCGAGGACGGGTTGTCGGTCACCACATAGATGTCGCCTGCAGGGGTTGGCTTCCTCGATGCGTTGGAGGAACTGCTGGTAGAAGGCACTATTGCGAGACGGAGCGGTCATGGTGACCTGCTGTCCGTCGCGGATGCGGAGGCCGCCGTAGACCCAGGTTTTCTCCGGGCCGCGGCCGTAGTCGAGTTCTGCTTTGATGCGATGTCCATCCGGCGACCAGCCCGGCGTAAGCGGGGAAGGTGCGCGGGATTACCGGTCCGAGCTCGTCGACGCAGATGACCGTCGCGTCTTCGGGCGGGCAGGTGTAGAGGCCGACGACCCGCGTCCTTTTCCTCGAAATCCCGGTCCTTTGAGCGGATCCAGGAACGGGTGCGGCGCCATCGGACGCCTTCGGCCACCAGGATTCTGCGGACTTGGGACCGGCCCACTTCGATGCCGCCGCGGCGGGCAGCCTCAGCCAGGGCGTCGAGTGTCCACTGCGGTGCCCCTGACTCGTCCTGCGCCGCCAGTTCGCCGTCCTCGTGCCTGGTCAGACGTCCCGGTGGCTCCTGTCTGACCAGCGCGATGATCCGGGACCTCTCGGCCTCGGTGATCCGGCGCGGCCGGCCCGCGACCGGCCGGTCCTCCAGCCCTTCCACCCCCAGCTCATTGAAACGGTGCAGCCACCACCGCACCGTCTTCGCATGACACCCCAGCTCCACGGCGATCGCTGCCACCCGCAGACCGTCCCAGCTCAGAACAATGATCTGTGCTCTGAGCACCAGGTCAGCCGGTGCCTTCCGAGCCCTCGTCAGCCGGTCGATCATCAACGCCTCATCCGGACCCGAAGCAGGCCGAGCCCGCAGCAATGTCGGCACCATCCACCCCCAGCGCACTCCTCAACACACCGTGTATACCCATAAGTTGAGGAATTCAGCACTAGCACCAAGGGGTCAGTCCACCATGCGCGTTCGCGTCGCCACCGCCCTCTGCCTCACCGCCGTCACCATCCTCGCCCTGCCCGCCTGCTCCGCCGGAGCCACCAAGGCCGAGGCCAGCCCCGCCGCCTCGTCTCATGCCGGCAAGTCGACCAGCGCCGACCAGAACGCGGCTCCGCTGTCGTCGGCCGCGCTGGACAAGCGCCTGCTGGACGAGAGTGACCTGGGCAGCGGCTACCTGCGCAAGCCGGAGTCCCCCTCTCAGCACGACGACGTCACCATCGTCGGCTGCCCCGCTCTGAACGAGCTGGGCGGCGACGCGGCAACCGGCGGCTCGCTCGACTTCCCCCGTCAGGCGAAGGCCACCTTCACCTATACCGGCGGCGTCTCCTCGGAGATTTCCGAGGAGCTCTACAGCAACACCGCCGCAGACCTGTCCGGCGGCTTCCGTCAGATCTTCAACGCCATGACCGGATGCTCCACCTATCAGGTCATCGCCGGCAGCACGAAGATCGACATAGCCTCTCAGAAGATGACCGCACCTCAGCTCGGCGACGAGCAGTGGAGCCAGCTCCTGACGTTCTCTGTCGGTGGGCGGGACACGGTGACGAAGCAGACCGCGATCCGTTACGGCAATGTGCTGCTGGTCTTCTCCGGCTCGCCGGCCCTCGTTGACCGTCACCTCGACAGGGCCCTCGCCAAGGCGGCAGCAACCCGCTGAACCCCACACAGCGCTGCCCGCCGATCGCGACGGTCGGGGGGCAGCAGCGCTTGATCCCGCGAACGGGTAGGGCAGAGAAGCAAGAAGCCCGGCCTTCCCATTCGGGAAGGCCGGGCTGTGTGTCGGATCGAAGGGCCGCTGACCGCTAGTTGGCCGGCGCCCGCAGGAGTCGCTCCCTGGTGCTCTCTGGCAGCACCCGCCGCAGGACCGGGGCGGTCGAGCTGAGGGAGGAGGCGAAGGCGCTGACAAGGTCGTGGGGTGCGCTGGCGCTGAAGGATGCCGCCCACAGGCACGGTGCGCCGAGCGTGGGCTCGGCCCACGCCTGCCATCCGGGCCGGCCCACCTCGTCGACTGCGACTGTCAGGGCGCGCGGGTCGGCGTCCTGGATGAGGGGCGGCACTTCGCCGAGGCTGACGTGCGAGCTGAACGTGGAATCCGTCGCTCCCGGGTGGGGCTGGTCGATGTCCCGGAGCCACCCATGCGCAGTGACGGCGTCCAGGACCAACTCAGGTTCGCCGAAGGGGACGGCGGGCTGGTCGCGGGCATCGAGCGCGACGAGGAAGTCGGCCAGGGTCTCCCCGGGGACGTCGGGGGTGAAGTAGGCCGACCACTGCGCGAGGGGGGTGCTGGCGTCCGGGCGAGCGGAGACCTGCCAGGCGATCGGCAGATCCCCCAGATAGAACGGCTCATCCGCCAGAACCCATTGGGCCCAGCGCAGAGTGTCGGGGCTGATGAACAGGACGGTGCTGCGCAGGACCTGCCGGTCCTCTGGCGCCTCGTCCAGCTCACGCCGTCCGCGCACGATCGTCAGGCTGGTCCAGCCGAGGTCGGTGAGCGTGTCGGCGACCGCGTCGTAAAGACGTCCGTCGTCGCCGGCCAGGTGCCGGGGTCCCACCCAGTACGCAGGCTGGGTACCGGACGGGCTGGGCGGGTCAAGCGGATACTCCGGGTACAGGAGCGCCTCCAAGGCTAGGTGCGGTTCTACTTGCCGCCGCCGGCGGAGCGGCGGGGGCGGCGCGGGGGTGCCTGGACTGGTCCCTGCCAGGTCAGGGCGACGGCGACCTCGGGCGGCAGATGACCGAGCTGGGTGTCGGCGTCGCGCCCTTCCGCGAGGTAGACGACGGGCCGACCGGTCTCGTCCACGGACGCCGCGACCTGCGTGAGGCGGTGCGCCATCGGGAAGAACGGGTTCATCGCCATCCGAACCGGAATGTCCCGGTCGCAGGCGGACAAAAGACCGATGAGATCGCCGACGGTCATCTCCGCGTGTGTCACGGACAGCCTCCTTGTGTGGGGAAACTTGCGTGGGGAAATCGATGCATGGCGGGCTGGCACGCCTGTGGCAGTCGAAGAGCTGCCCTCAGCGGAAACACTGCCTTGAGCCTCCGGCGTGACACACGCCGAGAGGTCTCCAACACGCACGTCGCAGCGGCTGCGACAACATCAGCTGGTCTGTGTCGAAGGACAAGTGACACCCGGACACCTTGACCGGGCCGGTGACACCGGCTTTTCATCCCTCGCCGTTGGTTCAAGGGCGGCCGAGCAGACCAGCCGAGGTAGAAACGGCCATCTCGGCTACTGATGTGCACGTCCGCCCGGTCGTCCACGATCAGGCGGAAGTCCCCGGCGGAGAATTGATCCAGGACGAGCCTGGGCTGACCCGGACCAAGCTGCCACTCACGCAGCCGATGGGCGTCGATGGTCGTGGAGAATCCGGAGCCAATGGGAGCTATGGCCACGGACGAATACCTCGCTGACCTGGGGCTTCTTGCACCAGTCGTCTACGTTGACATGCGCCCGCCCGCGTTGGCCAGTCCTTGGGGGATCTTTCCTGTCTGCCTCCGGCGAACTGCCCTTCGCCAGTGAAACCAGTCGACTCGTCATTGAACCCAGTCGATTGATGGTTCATGTCGTGAACTGCAGGACGGAGACCGTTACCTGGGTAGAGCTTGAGGACGACAGGCCCGGCGGGATCAGGCCATTGCGCGGTCGGTGGCGGGTGGCCTAGCGCCGCGGGACCTGTTACCAGAACGGCGCGCAGTCGGGCGGCCTTGGGGCGGAGGCTGTTCTGATCCGTGCTTCACCTCGACCACGAGGAGCACCAACGCGAGAAGGTGTGCCGTACTGAGCGAGCTGATCGGATCGCTCGGGGAGCGCAGAAACCCCCACCATGCGCAGGAAGCCGCGCAGAGCTTTCCCCCTTCTCCTACGCGTCGTTCTCTTCGCTGGGGCTGTAGTGGTTGATGTTCACGGTCTGCGCGGTTCCGACAGAGGCGGATCGGTGGTTCGCGGTCTGGTGGATGGCTACGGCATCCCGCTCATCGTCCACGCGGCGCAGTATCACCCTAGTTGGGGTTCCACCAGGGTGTTTGTAGAGTAGGGATCCGTCGGTGAATTCGACGAGAGTGGGCAAGGCTTCGGGGTAAGCGACTACGTACAGGGCAAGCCGATATGCCCAAGCGCCGGCTATGGAGTTCTCGCTGTTCTCCAGCTCGGTCTGGGTCACACGAGCGATGTACGCGGCTTCACCTTCGGTGCTGGCCTGGAATGGTCCTGCTGCTTCGCGGGCCAGATCACGCAGGATCCGCGCGTCTTCGAACACCGTGGCGAGACTTGCGCGGATCAGTTCCCGGGGGCCGTGTTTGTAGAGATGAGCGACCTCGGCGCGCAGCGCTGCTGGAGTGGCATCAATCATGCGTGCGGTGAGGGTACCTGCCGCACTTGTAGCGATTGCGGTGATTTCAGAGGTAATGTCTTCCCTGTGCTGCTCGATTTCTCCGAAATCCGGCGGTTTGCGGAAATTTCTCGCTAGTTCCTGCAGTTCAGCCAGGGCTTCGAGCAGTTTGGCCGCTTCGCGGATTGCCACCGCCGTGTCGCAATACTGATGCCTTGCTCCGTCGCGGTCGTCCCCTGTGATCCTGATCGCACCTTCTTGTTCGTCTGTATAGAGCGCGTACTCAAGAGTTCCGGCGAGGTTCGGGCTGTGCTCCGCGATGACGTCGAGGCGACCACGGATGTAAGGCCACCGGATTATCTCTACATCAGTGCCAGATACGGGCTCATTGACCACTTCTCCCGCGGCTCCTATCCCTGGTTGATGGTGAGGCCGCCGTCTACCTTGCCGATGACTGTTGCCCGGTCGAATCCGGTCTGCGTGATCGACGCGGCTTCAGTTGAGGAGGTGGCAAGACCCTGGATGTCCGGTCGGGCTTGCGGGTAGCGTTCGGCATAGCTGGTGAGAATCAGCCTCAGCAGGTTGGTCAGTTCGGCTTCGGCAAGAGGGATATCTTGCTCCCCGGTCATGCGTGAAACCAGCTGAGCCGTTGCGGTGTCATAGGTACTCAGCGCGGCGGCCTGGTCCTCGTTGGTGGCACGGCTAAGGGCGCTACGAAGACGTCCGCGCGCACTCTGTATGCCGTCGCTAATGCGAGAAACACCGTAGCCGATGCCGGTGGCGGCAAGGTTGGCAGCCGCTCCACTCACGATTGCGGCAGTTGTGGGGTCCAGCACGAGTGTGCCCCTTCTCTGAGTTGCATGTCCGGCGACTTCGTGTGGCGCTTGACCAAAGAGCCTAGCTGGCGTCAAGGCCGCTGAGGGCCCCTTCACACCGGAGGCTCTACTGACAAGACATGCCCCGTGTCCTCGCCCTATGAGGTAGTCGACGGCGATCCGCTGGCCAGGGCAGACTAGGCCGCAATTCCGCAACTGCGCGTCGGCTGCCCCTGTTCCGCCTCACGTACCGCTGGCGGACTCTCCGGCCACCGCTGCTTCCTGGCCGATCTTGCTGAGGACCAGATCACGAATGGGCGGCGGCAGCACGCCTGGCATCTGAAGGACGTGCCATTGGCAGCCGGGCACCAGACCGTCGAGCATCACGAACATCTGGCACTGGAAGAGCAGCATCAGCGCCGAGAACGCACCCTTCGATGGCGACCAGCGGCGATCCCGGAGGGTCTCGACGACGGAGAGCCCGGACAGCAGCTGCCTGCCATGCAGCCACTCCGTAACGGCCTCCCCGAGCTGCCCGCTATCCAGCTCGCGCTCGACCCGTCGGCACAAGTCCAGGGCCCACTCACGCACCTGAGTTGCAGTCCGCCAGCCTGCGGCGAGATCCTCCAGCGGCGCCGTGTCGGCTAGTACCCGGAGCAGACCACGGAAGTCACCATTAGGGATGAAGGACAGAGAGCCGTCGTCCGAGAGGACCAAGTCCGCAACCTCTGGGGCGTCCTCCTGGGTGGTCTCGATGAGCGAGGCGAACGGATGGGCGGGCATACCCGGGCTCATGGCGCGCAGCAGGCCACCGATGTCCTGTATCGGGATGGAGCCACCGAGGGCCGCGGTCACGGCGGTCAGTGTGGCGTCCTGCGGAGTGAGCCGCGACGGTTCGTCGTTCCGGTCCATTTCGACAATCTCGGCGGGAAGTTCGCCGAGCGAGCGGGCAATGCGCTCGTCGATGCGTCGTACCCGAGCCGGGACGAGAGTGATCGTCTGGCCGCTGTCGAGGAGCCCGTTGGAGAGCCGATTCAATCGCTCGTCAAGATCGACGCTGTCGTGCGGGGCGTCGTCCTCGCCGGGGAGAGCACCGGTGTCAACGGCGGCACGGAACGCGGAACGGATCGCTGGCTCCGGTACCGGGACGCCCTCGGCGAACAGCAGCAGCGCCAGATCCGCCGGCCGCTTGCCGCGCCCCGCGAGGCGGCCGAGAGCAACGACCAGCTCAAAGCTCTGAGGCGGCGGCGTGGACGTGCTGCCCCGGCCCCGGCCGAGGCCGCCACCGGGGGTGTTCCCCAGCAGGAGTCCGGTCCGCCGCCAGCCGGCGAGCTGCTTGACGGTGACGGTGGCATCGTGGCGCAGCGCATGCTCGACGAGCTGCTGGTCGGCGGTGCTGGGCGGCTTGCGAGAGGCCATGGCACGACGCTACCGGAGCGCACCGAGTGCGGATGGCGGTTTAGAGACCCCCCACCTTTGGCCGGTCGATTTGGCGCCCGTCGTGTGAACTGACAGAGGAATGGCGTCCTTTGGACGCGGTAGTGCCGCTGCGCAGCAGCCACCGTGAATGCCATCCGCCAACTGCATGGTGCGGCGCTGGCCGCAGATGCCCGATGCGAAAAGGAAGTCATTGTTCATGATCACGGACACGGACGCGCCCCGTTTGCAGGACAGCGGCCAGCGTGAGCTACGCCTGGTGGTGATTCTCCTCGCCCTGACGGTGGGGCTCCTGATCACTGGTGCTGCCATCTATCTCGCCCGCGAGCACCCAACTCTCGCGCAGCCTCTTGGCGTCGGTGCCGCCGTCATGAGCGCACTTACCGCGCTTGCTGGCTTCGTGGCTCGGGCCATTCGGCGATGAGGGAACCGTGGTGCCCCGCGGGGCGTCACCTCGGCGAGACCGAGTGCTGAGGGCCGACCTTTGAAAAGACGGGCGAGGGCGCCGTTGAGGCCGAGATCGCGGTACGGCGGTCAGCGCTTGTAAGCAGCCGATACGGGGATGCACGGCAGGCCCCCAAGAAGATTTCTCGGGGGCCTGCTGGTCTAGGGAGTGTCGAGGGTTAACTGATCTCGCCGTCGTTGTCCTGCTCGGTTTCGGCCGTCCTGCGGCGGCGGGCGGCGATGAGGGCACCACTGCCTGTGGCGACGAGGAGTCCGCCACTGCCGAGGATCCACGGGGTGGCGTCGGTTCCGGTGTGGGCGAGAGAGCCAGCCAGGTCCTTCGGAGTCGCCTTCTCGGTCGCGGCTGCCGCCGGGACGGGTGAGAAGTCGGTACTCGGCGTGGCGGAGTTGGCCGGGGCGGGCTGCGCCACGCCAGAGGGGCTGGCGGTCGGCTTGTCCGACGGCTTCTCGGATGGGTCGGGCTTCGGGGTGGTCGCGGTCTTGGCGTTGGTGACGGTCACGGTGACCAGGGCGCCGGGACCGGCGGTGGCCGTCTTCGCGGGCTTGTAGAGGTCGTAGCCGACGGGGGCCTTGATCTGCTTGACCCAGAAGTCGGCCTTACGGCTCGTCACGGGCAGTTCCCCGCTGGCCGTACCCGTTGGCCCTGTAGTGAGGACGAGCAGGGTTTTGTCACCGCTGCCAATGTTCACGGTGGAGCCGGGCAGTAGCTTGCCGGTCTTGTCGTCCTTGGCCTGGAACAGGATCTTGGCGGCCTTGAACGGATTGCTGATGGTCAGCC
The DNA here is from genome assembly GCF_005860785.2 of Streptomyces sp. So13.3. Lineage (NCBI taxonomy): Bacteria > Bacillati > Actinomycetota > Actinomycetes > Kitasatosporales > Streptomycetaceae > Streptomyces > Streptomyces sp. So13.3. The sequence continues at coordinate 2,049,018 of NZ_CP048835.1, forward strand.
GCGTGGCCTCCCCTGGTGTGACGATGACGTCCTGGTTGGCGGCGACCTCGTGGAGCGCGCTGCCGGAGGCTGTCTCCTTCAACCGGTACACGCCCGGAGTGAGATCCGGGAAGGTCAAATTGCCCTGCGCGTCGGTCTGTCCTCGTCCGGCCTCCTGGCCGGTGGAGTCGAGCAGCACGAAGGTGGCGCCGGGAAGGACGTCCCCGGCAGCGTCCTTGTTGGTGATCGCGATGCTGCCCGCGTTCGGGGTCGGTGTCTGGGCGGGAGCACTGGAGGCCGAGGGCGTCGGCTCGGATGGCTGGGCGGTCGCGGCCGGCGCCCAGGCGAGGGCGCTGGTCACTGCGGCGGCGACGACAGCGGATCGCACGGCACCACGGATGAAACGAACATGCACGAGAGGGGGTCTCCTTGATCAGGTGGTCGGGAGGTCATCGGGTCCGGCCAGCGCTGTGGGTGGCCGGTGGGGCGGGCGACATGTGCGCGTGATGGCCGGCTGCTCGGCTCGGTGCGGACGAAGCCCAGGCACCGGGGAACCAGACGGCGGCGTATTGCTCGATGGCATCGCGCAGCCCTGTGGTGACGGCGCCCTCCCACGGCGGCCGGCCGGCGCGGTGGTACGTGTCGAAGGTGCCGTACTGCTTGCTGTTCGGGGAGGTGTTGCGGGCTTCGTCCCGGCGGTGGAAGGTGCCGTGATCCACAAAGGTGAGGGCTACCGCGTCGATCTCGCCCCGATCTGGGTGGATGACCGCTAGGCGCAGGCCGCCGTAGGTGTCCGCGTGGATGGTTCCGGTGAAGCCGATGCGCAGCGTCAGCGGTGCGCCGGGGACGGGTGTGGCGTAGTAGGTGTTGCCGACGACGGTGCTGTTGTGGAAGGGGAGGCACAGGTCGGCGTAGAACTCAGGTGCTTGCAGGGACAAGAAGCGTTCCCGTCGCGGTCGGTCGGGAGCTATCGGCGGGGGCCGGGCAGGGCCGGGCGGCTGGTGGTGGTGGTGGTGCTCCAACGCGGGACGCTGGTAGCGGGGAGCGTGGCCGGGCGGCGTGATGCGGCGGCCCGCTGAACGTCGAGCGGGGTGGGCGCCGGCGGTTGCGGCAGGAGGACGGGGGTGAGCTGGGCCATGCCCTTGATGTAGCTGAAGGTTTCCTCGCGCCAACGCGGCAGCGGGGCCGGGTCGGCGACACACTGGGTGACGGCAGTGAGCAAGGCGACAGGGGTGTCGGTGCTGGCTGTCGCGTACCAGGCGGGGCGGTCGATGGATTTGCCGGCCCACAGCTGCCAGCGGGCGTCGCGCGTGGTCAGCTCGGCTTCCGGATCGAGGCTGCCGAGAGTGAACTCCATACCGGCGAGCCGGTCCGGTGCGTGGACCGCGAGGACTTCCCCGCGGGGGCGGTCAATCCCCCATCCCTGCTGGAAGAGGGGGGCGATGGCCAGATAAGGGTCGTGCTCAGCGACGCCGGAGACCGGCCGGGCGAGGTAGGCATCAGGTCCCTGCTCGTACGCCGAGGCGAGAGCGGTGGTGAAGGCTCGGACGAACTCGGTGGGCGTGCGGTCGTTGAAGCAGACGCCCCAGCTCGGTGGCCCGAAGGGGTCCTTGTAGGCGTTGATGCGCCATAGGCCGTCGTCCTCGCCTTCGGGGAGGTAGCCCAGGCGCACCCGCCGGTCGGGGGCGGTCACATAGGCGTTGCCGAGGTCGTCGTGCCGCATATCCCAGCTGAGTGCGAGGAGCGGGGCGAGGGCTGGGTCGCCGATTCCGGTGGTGGAGGCTAGGTAGCGCGGGGAGACGTAGACATCTCCGTCGATGTCGGTGTCGAGGCGCGGGTTGGGCTCGAGGCTCATCGGTCGGCCTGCGTGGTGACGGCGATCTCGCCTGCGGCCGTGTCGAGGCGCTGGTTGACCTCGATGGTGTCGTAGCCGGTGACGATGTAGAACCCGGCCCGGGCGGTGAACAGGTCACCCTCGGGCGGCAGCAGGAGCAGCTCGCCGACCTGGCACTGCCACTGCACCTGTCGCAGCCAGGGCGTGTGGGCGGCGAACGGCTGGTTGATCCGCCGTTCCGTGAGGGTGCCGGAGGCGGCCGGGTAGAGCATGCGGATCCCCGCAGCCCCAGAGTGGGTCGGTGTGAGGTCCGGGGCCCGATCACAGGCGACGTCGGCGGCGGCCCTCGGCAGGTCGATGCCGGTCGCGAGGTGGACGAGATGGCCGATCAGGTCGCCGCCGATGCGTGCGTTGACCTCGATCAGTCGGGGGCGACCGTCGACCAGTCGCATCTCGACGTGCTGCACGCCAGCGGTGATCCCCAGTGCCTTGACGGCGGCGGCAGCAACCAGGGCGACCTGCGCGAGGAGCGGGTCTGCGGCATCGACGGTGTGTCCGGTCTCGTCGAAATACGGGGCAGGGCCCAGGCTCTTGCGGGTCACCGCGACGGCGGTGGTCACGCCCTCATAGGTGACGCACTCGACGGAGACTTCCGGTCCGTCGAGGTACTCCTCGACCAGGACGGCGGTGTCTTCGTGGCTCTGGCTCGCGCCGGCCGAGGCGAACTCGAAGGCAGCAGGCAACTCCTCGGGCCGGTCGACGCGGATCACGCCGATGCTGCCGGCGAACGCCGTGGGCTTGAAGACTGCGGGAAAACCCACCGTCATCGTGGCGAGCCCTGCCTCCAGCAGGGTCCGGGCCGTCATCGAGGCTGCCGACGGCACCCCGTGGCGGGCGAACAGCGTTCGGGCAGTGGCCTTGTTGCGGCAGCCCCGCATCACCTCCACGGAGTTCGCGGGCAGACCGAGCGCGCGCGCCAGGCGGGCGGTGGCGACCAGGTGCCACTCGTCCCAGGTCAGAAAGCCGGCGAATTCGTGGCGGGCTGCCAGGGCGCGGCCGGCGGCCAGGACAGCGGTGTCGTCGTAGAGATCGACGACCGTGTGGTCGACGATGTACGGCTTCTCCCACGACGGCTCGACGTCGGTGAGCAGGACCACGTCGTAAACAGCGGCCACCTGCTCAAGACAATAGGAACGATATTCCTCATCGCAGGGCGAAACTATGAGAATGAGAGGGCGAGCGGACAAAAAGGACTCTCCGAATCGGGTGGGCAGCAGGACGAAGGGACCCTGTCAGGCAGCACGACGGCAGCGCAGCTCGAACGCGCTGGCCCACTGGGGGTGCGCTTCGATCAGCTGACGGGCGTAGAGGGCGGTGAAGTTGTTGTTCAGTCCGCTCACGCCGTGCGGGAGTTGTCGGCGCAGGCCCTCGAAGAGGTTCTTCAGGCCGACACGCGTGGCGCCAGAGGCCAGTTGGCAGGCTGCCATGCGCTCCAGCGCGCGGTAGATGTGAGGGTGCTGGGCGTGGAAGGCGTGGAACTGCTCGGTGATACTGCGACCGCGGACACGGTAGGCAGCGGGACCGACAGGGGGCATGGGGAAGTTCTCCACAGGCTGGGGGCGAGCATCTGCTCAGGGGCGCAGGGCGGGATCGGTGCGCAGGCGGGCGAAAGCGAGGAACAGGCCCAGGGCCTGCAGGACCGCGCAGGCGGTGATGACATGGCCCAGCGCGTCGGGCGGGGTGAGGGCGGTGAGGACGCCTGCGAGGGGGAAGGGCAGAAGGAGGATGAGGATGGTCGCCGACAGGGTGCTGCCGAACCGGTCCGGGGGGATCAGGCGAGAGCGCAGGGTGCGCAGGACCACTGCCAGGCCGCCCTCCGCGGCAAGAAGGATCGCGACCAGTACCAGGTAAGAGAGGTAGTCGGGGGCCTGGGCTGCGGCGAGGCAGGCGAGCGAGGCGATGGCGGCGCAGGCGGCGCCGACCGGCCACAGGCCGAGGCGGTCGATCGCGAACCGGCAGAGTGTGACGCTCAGCAGCGTGGTCGCGGCAGCTGCGGACCACACCAGTCCGACGGCGGTGGTGGACTGCCCGTAGTGGTTGACGACGATGACGGGGCCGGCGGCCTGGAGGAAGCCGGTGGCCAGGTTGGACAGGGTCAGGCCGGTGACGAGCCAGCCAAGCGCCGGCAGGGAGCGGATGGTGCGCCAGCCGGTCCGCAGCCCCGCGCTGGCCCCTCCGCTCGTGGTGGTCTTCGGGGCGCGGGCCGGGGCGACCGGCGAGGGCGGGGTGCGCAGCGCGAGGAGTGCGGCGATCAGTGAGAGCCCCGTGATCACGGCGAGCATGTGCGGAGGGCCGGCGAGCAGGAGTACTGCTGCCAGGGCTGGGCCGGCGAGGTTGGCGATCTGGTCGACGCCCAGCAGGACGGCCTGGACGCGGTGGGCCCGCGCTCCCGCTCGGCGGCCGGCGGCAGCGCCGGCGGTCTCAGCCGCGATGTAGCTGAACTCGGTGAGCGCGCCGGTGCTGGCCGCGAGCACCATCACCGTCACGTTCGCCACCGTGCCGGCCGGATACAGGAAGAGAAGGACCCCACCGACCGCGACCAGCAGAGCACGGCTGAGGGAGGCGAGGAAGAAGACGACCGATGCCCCGCGCCGGTCGACGATCGCCCCCGCCCACCCGAACGCCGCCAACCGGGGAACCCATTCCAGGGCGAACGCCGCTCCCGTCAGGGCTGCGGAGCGCGTGGTGGCCAGGACCAGGAGCGGGACGCCGTAGGTGCTCATGGCGGACGCGAGCGCTTCCACCGAGCGCGGCAGGTAGATGCTGCGCAGCACCCCCGCGGTATGGCGGGCATGCCGTGGGGTGGTGCCACCGCTCACGCGACAGACCCCAGCTCGCAGCGCAGGGCAACCCCGGGGTTGGTGGTCAGCCACTGCACCAGCGCAGCGCGCAGGAGGGCCAGCTCCACGATGGCGTCACCGTGCGGCAGGCCCTCGACCGCAAGCAGGGGCGTCAGAAGAGCAAGGGTGTGCTGGAGGCGGCTGGTGAAGTCGCAGACCGGGGTCGGGTAGGAGTGGCGGCGAGCCCATCGGGCGGCTGTGTCGTAGACGTCGGCCAGCGCCGAGCCGGACGTCGTGAGGTCCATGCCGAGGCCGGGCAGGACCTGGACGAGGCCGTGGGCGCGTGCCGTCTCCGTGGCCTGGCGCAGCTGGTGCGGGGAGAGGTCGGGAAGTGTGCCCGTCAGCCTGCGCGGCGGGATCGGCCCGTTGTCGTCGATCTCGGTGATCAGACGGATCACCGCTGACGAGGACAACACGTCGAGGACCTTGCGGAGTTCGGGAGGCGTGAAGGTGGCAGTCATCGGCGTGGGCCTCCCGCCGGGAGCGCCGCCGTCGGGCGGGCCGCTATGGGGTGCGAGAACAAGTCCGGGCCCTGCCACACCGGACGGGAGGTCTGTGCCGCCCTGACCGGGGGCGGTGATGAGGCAGGGGCTGATAGCCGCGACGGGTTGCTGACCCACGTGGTCGGGGTGGGTGCAGCCGGCGGGTCTCCCCAGACCGGGTGCTGGGCGGCCGGCGCCATGGAGCGCCCGGCGGACCACGCGGACAGGGCACCGAAGACCGGCGCCAGGCCGTGGCCCGCGACCGACAGGCGGTAGGGCTGCCCGATGCCGTCTGTGTCTACGAGGCCGTCCGCCACCAACTGCCGAAGCGGCGGGTAGATGTTGGACCAGTCGCTGCTGGGCATGACGATCCTGGCCAGGGCACGGCCGCTGACCTCCTCACGGGACTTCAGCACCCACAAGATGGCGGCGGCGTGGCGCCGGGTGAGCAGGGTGAGGCTGTCCTCGATCTGCTCGATCGCGGGCAGCGGGCGATCTGCCGTCTCCAGATGATTCTCTGCCCAAGCGACGATCATCGGCAGGACAGACAGAAGAGCTGTGCCGCGGGCGGTGTGCCCATAGGTGACGTGCCGCGACGTGTGTTCGGTGCGCTGGACGAGGCCGGCGTCGCACAGGGTTCGCAGCTTGGGGTGGAGCTGGCTGTCCTGCAACCAGGAGATCTTGCCCGCGATCTCGCTGTACCGCTGCGGCGGGCCGGACAGGGCCAGCAGGATCCGCGCGTTCCAGCGCGGAGTGATCATGGCGAGGGCCTCGGTGACCCGGGCGATGTCGGCGTCGGTTTCAGGGGTCAGACCGGAGAGGGCCAAGGGAGGAACTCCTGGAGGTATGAGGAGGGATTGCCCGCCGAGATCAGCGGCTGGGTGCAGCGCTCACGGCCGGGCCGGGTGGAGCGGGCACGGCCGGAACGGAGACTGGGGGCGTCGCCGGCGTCGTGACGCGAGCAAGGCTCTGCAGGACGGCGGACAGGGACGTGGCCTGGACGTCGCGAATGGCGACCGCTTCGGCGAGCCGGCGGGCACCGTCGAGGAGATGGGAGACCTCGTGCGGGCCGATCTGCCGCTCGGGGTGCACCACGCGGGCCAGGTGGTCGCGGTGAAAGTCGATGCTGCGCTCGGCGAGGGTCAGGCTGTTGTGCATGCCGAGCAGGGCGGAGAGCATGCCGGGTGGTTGGTCTTGGACGTGGGCTGCGAGGTCGGCGAGTGGTGCGCCGTACAGGTCCTCGATCCGTCCGGCGATCTCCGGGGAGATCAGGTGGGGCAAGTGGTGGCCTTCACGGTCGGCGGTGTCGGCCCGCCCCGGCACGCTGTGGTGCCGGGGCGGCGACGCGCGAGGGCAGGTGGGCGGTGACCGCCGGCGGTGTCCGGCGGGCGGAGGCGGACGCCACAGGCCGTTGGTCGGGCGCTGGCATGGTGTGCAGCAGCTCGTCGAGCGCGGCGCGGTAGCCGTCGCGGGCATCAAGTGCCGCCTCCAGCCAGCGGGCTTCAAGACGCAGGTCATCGGCGGACAGTTCAGCCAAGTCGCGGCCGGGTGCCATCGCGGCGTGAACGCGGTCCCGGACGCAGGCGACCTGCTCCTCGGCAATGACCAGGAAGGAGCGCAGCTCCAGCGCGCGGGTCACCGCCGGGAGCGCGTCAGGGCCGGTTGCGGTGGCGTACAGCACGGTGACGGGGGCGCCGAAAGCGGCGGTGAGGCGCTCGTCGGCGCTGCTGGACTTGAGTTCGACGTTCATCGCTGCGCTGTCCGTCCCGGTCGTACCCCCGCTGCCGGTGCGGTCGCGGGGATGTGCGGAGCGCGGGTCCCTACGGCCGGCCCGTTACCGGAGGCGTGGTTGGGACGGGCGAACCGTTGGGCTGCGCGGTCCTTCTTCCCGGGTGCGGGCGGGTCGAGGAGCCAGCGCACGACCAGGGCGCGCCCATCGCGTGCGGTGACGGCTGCGTTGACGCGATGGGCGAGGTGCAGCGTGGGGTCGTCGACCTCGCTGGGCTGCGTGTCCAGCGCGGCGAGGAGGTCGTCCTGCGTGCGGTCGAGCGCCGTCTGGGCGCCGATGAGAAGGCCGTGCCACTTGACGACCTCCGTGGCCTCGGGGTTGGCCGTCGGTGCGAGGGCGACTGCGGCCTTCAACCGCTCGATGTCCATGCCGAAGTGGGCTGCGATCTGTTCGGTAAGCACGCCCACGACATCCTCAGGGCCGTCGGAAATGTCATCGGACAAGGGGAACTCCTTTCCAACAGGCGAAAGCGCCCGCGTTTGAGGGTTGGGGAAATGAGGAGAGAAGGCGCAACCTGGCGCCTTCGTACGTTGACTGGCCCCCGACGCCTGCAAGTCACGGCGCCTGTGGTTGTCGGCTCAGTACGTGCCCTAAACGGCGCGACGGCATAAGGGATGCGAGCGCATGCGGAACCAACCTCCGTGCAGGCATAGGGATTACGAGGAAAGGCACCGCCTTGTTGTCCGGCGGCTGTATAAGAGTCCGGAGAATTCCCGGTTTGGCTAACCGGCGATCGTCGGCTATGTTCCGGCCCGCCGGACCGCAGCATGGCTCAGCGCGATCGGCCGGCCGGGGGAGGAGCGGGAGCCTTCGGCAGGGCCGGCGACGGGCTGATTGCAATTGCCGGACGGACGGGCGGAAGCGGGCCGGCCGTGCCGCTGATCCGCTCGTCGCACCATTCGAGGGCCTCATCGACGGTGGCGAAACCGCCCTCGCGCAGGGTGCGGGTCCATGCCTTGGTGTCGACTTCCTCGACCACGACACGGAACGGGGAAGGGGCTCGCTCATCCATGGCGCGCAGGGCCACCACGGTGACCGTGTCGTCCGGGTCGTCGCGGGTGTAGGAGTATCCGTACGCGTAGTGGTCTCCGTCGCCCATGAGCCGTCGCTCCAGTGCCCGTGTGGCTTCGTCGGCCGGCGGGGGACCCAGGTCAGGGTTGAGGGGGATGGCATTGGCAGGGCAGCCGCGGCGGATGAGCCAGGACTGCGCCATCGACGGCAACGGCAGCTCAGCGTGTTCGAAGTGGAACGTCTGGTCCGTCAGGTCACGTTGCAGGTGGAGAGCAACGATCTGCGGCACCCCGGGGATCCCCCAGGTGGCCGAGCCGTCGTGCAGAACGTAGAAGCTGCCCGCCCCGGACGGGCTGTGGTACTCGGCCAGCGGGACGAGCATGTCCTGGTTGAGTTCGATCGCGTGCAGGAATGCTTCCTCGATCTGCGGGTCTTCTGCCTCGAAGTTATCAAGGCGAAGGTCGAGTTCTGGTGTGGGCATAGGTCTCCTCGTGGGCGCCCGGGTTCAGCGCCGGGAGCGAGTGGGGGCAGCGGGCCAGGTGCCGGACCGTGGCGGCGCCAGTGCCGAAGCCGGTCGGTGGCTGCGGCTGCCGGCCAGAGCGGTGCGGCCGGCGTCGGTCAAGGTCACTGGCTGCCCGACCTGCACCGAGTGGTCGGTGTCACGGCAAACCAGGCCGACGGCTTCGAGCCGCTGCAGGTGGGCGTACGCGACCCTGGTGCCAGAGGCGGTAGGTACGGACATCCGCCCGGTCAGTAGGTGCGCGTGCACTTTGGCGCCGCCCGCGATGGACAGCAGCGCCGCCTGGTCAGCGGCCGAAAGCTGCCCGTGCTTGTCCGACGGGTCCTGCAGAGCCGTGGCCTCGATCGGTTCCAAGGCCGCCAGCACCAGGCGGGCCGCGACGTCCCGCTCCGTGGCGGCCTCCTCCAACTGGTCCACGGTGCGGTCGATGCGCTCCAGCAGGGCGCCGTCGACGGGAAATCGCCGCTGGCCAGCCGCTGGAGGAGGGTGCGGTAGAAGGTCACGCCGGTCTCGGCGCTGGCCAGCTCGCGGTGCCGGTCAACCAGGTGGGCATGCGGCGCGTCCAAGACGCCGCGGTCGCGGTACGTCCAAAGGGTGTCGACGTCCTGGCCGGTGACGATTTCGATGCGGTGGTCGAGTGGTGTCACCGAGCGCCGGGCTGCTGCCGGCGCGGGGTCTGGGGGCATAGGCGAAGGCTCCGTGTACTCAGCGGATGTGCAAGGGCGAGGGGTGGTGCGCGAGACGGGGAACGCCCGGCATCGCGGCCGGCGGCGGACCCGGTCTCGGTGTGGAGCCGCTGGTCATCAGCTGCGGGGGGCGGGAGCGTGCCGCGTGGGTGCGGGCGCTCAGCGGCCGGCGGGCCATGCCCAGGCGTCGGCCGACCTCGTCGTAGACGTCGTTGCCGGCCCGTGGCCGGACCGCGACGACGTGGATCTCCCGCTGGTGCGCGGACCCCTCGGGCGCCGAGCGGAGACCGTAGACCACGCGCCAGTCCTTGCGGGTGTCCACGACGATCTTGCGGTAGCCCTCCAGATCGCCCGTAAGCCGCGGCCCGAAACGCTCGGCGTTCACCACTTCCTGCAGGTAGGCCAGGGTGAGATCGCGGATGTCGCCGGGTGCTTGGAGGAGGTCGGTCAGGGCGCGGGGGTCGAAGCTCAGCCCGAAGGCCGGTTGCCGCCCGCTGTTCATGACGTCGGCTCGCCCAACTCAGCCGGCCCGGCGGGCTCCTCCGCGTTGGTGGTCGCCTTCTCCGTTCGCACTGAGGGCGGCGGGCCGGGAAGAAGCCGATGCGCGGGACGCTCGGGGGAGGTCATGCAGGCGGACAGCGGACCGCCCGGCGCGCGGATCGCCGCGGTGGCGTGGGTGAGGAAGTCCCGGTGCCACACGAACAGGCCGCTCAGTCCGGCTTCGGGGTCCTTGTGCTGCTGGTAGGCCAGCCAGAGGGCGTGCAGCCACGCCACGACGTCGTCGTGCTCCTGCCACTGCAAGCACCAGGGCGCCGCCGTGGTGACCTCCGCCCCGTAGACCGGCAGGAGGAAGTCATCGACCCAGTCCGACAAGCCGTCGAGCTCGTCCTCGCGCTCCTCCCCCTCCAGCTCCATGATCGGCCGCGGCTCCGGCGGCGCGACCGCAGGCAGGCCGCCGAACCCCGGCATGCCGAACGCCGCGAACGGCGAAGGGCTGCCGGGGGCCGGCGCTGAGGCCAGACGGTCGAGCTGCTGCTCCTGCTGGGCCTGCCGGTCCATCAGCCGTCGAACCGTGGCCTCCACCCCCTCCGCTCGGGGATCCGGAACTCGGACCGGCTCCAACTCGCCATCAAGCGAGGTTTCTACGGGTTCAGACATGAAGGGAAGGGCCTCCTAGAGGACAAGGAACAGGGGAGCAGGAGCGATGACGAACGGACCGGCCATCGGGGTCACAGGACATTCGTGGCGGGCCGTGCCCGGGACAGGAGACGGTCGCCAGTTCCGCCGCGGTATCGCAACGTCAGGCGGTGAGCACCATGTCGTCCTGGGTGAGGGTTTCGCGGATCGTCGCGGTGAGCCGGTCGGCCGCGATGGCTGCGTACTGCGTGGTCTTCTCCACGCCGATGAAATCCCGGCCCTCCAGCAGGGCCGCGACACCCGTGGAGCCGGAACCGGCACAGAAATCCAGCACCGTGCCGCGCTCGGGGCTGATCTTGACCAGCTCGCGCATCACCTCGACGGGCTTTTGCGTGATGTGCTGGCGCTTCGCGCCCGAGGGCTGCGAGGCGGAATACAGGCCCGGCAGGTAGACGGGGTTCCGAGAACCATCGATCGCGCCGTTGGACGCCCACACGATGAACTCACAGTTCTGGGTGAACCGACCCTTCTGCGGCCTGGCCTGCGGCTTGTGCCAGGCCAGGACCCCGCGCCACAGCCAACCGGCCGCCTGGATCGCGTCCGTCGTGATGGGAAGCTGACGCCAATCGGTGAACAGCAGAGCGGTGCCACCGGTCTTGGTGAGCCGCTGAGCTTCGGTCATGACCTGCGTCAGCCAGAACCCGTACGACCTCTGGTCCATGTTCTCGCCGGTGAAGTCCGGCAGGGTGTGCTGGGCATCCACGGACGTGTACTTCTGCTTCGCAGAGCGCGTCGTGCGCTCTTTCGCCGTTCGGCCGCCTGAGTTGTACGGCGGGTCGGTGATGACGGAGTCGACGCAGTCGTCCGGCAGGCCGGCCAAGACGCTCAGGGCGTCGCCCTGGTGAAGGGAAAAAGGCAAAGAGGAACCCCAATTCGGGTGTGGGAGCGTGAAAGGGACTGCCCGTCTCGCATGAGAGTCCCTGCGGGCCGGAATCGGGCATGAGGATGCCCGGGCCGCAGATCAGGGAGAGCGAAGGGAGTCCAAAAACTGTAGAGGCGAAATCGCCGACAGCCAAGAAGTACTGGCTGAGGGTGCGGATTTCGACCCCTCACGCCTATTTTTTGGTCGTCGGCGATTTCGCCTCTACTGTTTTTGAACCAGTCGGCGCACACCGCCGCTGGCTACTCCACATCACGCCGCACGGAGGTTCGCCCTGTCCCGGCACACCTAGCTCACGGCCCGGCCATGCGACGCGAGCGGCAACTCGCCCGCACCGGCCTCCCTCGATCGCCCACCACCGGCCGCCGCGCCCTTCCACCACACCAACGCATCCGCGGCACGCCGGACACCGCACCCCGAAGGACAACGCCCATGACTTCCCGCTACCCGACCCGGCCCGACATCGCTGACACCCGAGCGGTCCGCTCCGGTTGAAGACGCTCGCCGCCGGCCTCGGCGTCGTCTTCCTGTCTCCACTCCTGCTCGCGGGAACGGCCATGATGGCGGCCACCTCCAGCGAAGCCGCCCAGAGCACCGGCTCGTTCAGCTGCCGCTCCAACATCGATACTGATGCCGTCGCCCAGCAGGTCACCGCCATGCTCGACGGAGCGTCCGGCAAGGACGTGCACATCGAGGGCCTGACCCTGCCGGCCGAGCAGATCCCCAACGCCCGGACCATCGTGGCCGCCGGGATCAGCCTGAAGGTGCCGGTGCGTGGGCAGGTCGTCGCCATCGCCACCGCGATGCAGGAGTCGAGGCTGCGCAACCTGAACTCCGGGGACCGCGACTCGCTGGGCCTGTTCCAGCAGCGGCCCTCGCAGGGTTGGGGGACCGCCCAGCAGATCCGCGATCCGATCTACGCATCCCAGCAGTTCTACCAACACCTGTTGAAGGTCAAAGGCTGGCAGCAACTGACCGTCACACAGGCCGCCCAGGCCGTGCAGGCATCGGGCTACCCCGACGCGTATGCGCAATGGGAACCCCTGGCCAGCGCGCTGCAGCAGGCCATCGCCAAGACCTTCCCGAACGCCAGCAAGGACACGGACGGCACGACGCCGGACCAGGGCAAGCCGCCTGCGGCCGGCACCACCGCCTGTCCTCCTGCCGCGGACGGCTCCGGGTTCGGCCGCATCCCCGAAGGCAGCGTCCCGCAGGGATACAAGATCCCGCTGGACGCCGACCCGAAGGCGCGCAAAGCCATCGAATGGGCGATGTACCAGCTCGGGACGCTCTACCAGTGGGGCGGCAGCTGCACCGACTCTCACGGCCCTGACCCGATGGGTCGCTGCGACTGCAGCAGCCTGATGCAGCAGGCATACGCCCACACCGGCATCCAGCTCCCCCGCACCACGTACGAACAGGTCAACGAGGGCAAAGCGGTTGCGCCCAACAAACTGAAGCCCGGCGACATGATCTTCAGCCGCGGCACCGCGAGCCGTCCCGAGCACGTCGGCATGTTCCTGGGCGCCGGCCTGGTCATCGAGGCGCCTCGCACCACCAAGCCCGTCCGGATCACTCCGATCAAGGACTGGGCGATCCTCGCCGTGCGCCGCGTCGTCTGACGCCGCACCGCGCCCGGACACCGCTCCGGGCGGCCGGATGACCCATCTCGCTGCCTCCAGCCCCCATTCCCGCCGCAGGTGTCCATTTGGCCTGCGTACACAAGGAGTCCCGCCATACCCCTGTCCCTCGCAGACCGCGCCACCTACCTCGCCTATGACCCCGGCATCGCGCCCGCGGAAGGCGGGCTGCCGGGCCTGTCCGTGCTGAAGAACGTGGTCAACAGCATCAATCTGTTCGGCATCATCGCCGTCGTCGGTGCCCTCGCCGTATCGCTCGCCGTGTGGGCCTGGGGCCACCACAGCGGCGGCCACCAGGCCGAAGCTAACGGCAAGAAGGGCGCGACCGTGGCTGCGGGCGCGGCCCTTGGTCTCGGTGCCGCCAACGGCATCGTGATGTTCTTCAGCACGCTGGGGTCCCAGGTCAAATAATGCAGAAACGTTTCCCCTCCTTCGCTCTGTCCGCCCGCGCAGTCGACTGGCCAGCGCACCGGCGGGTAACGATCGCCGCGATCGTCATCACCGGTCTGCTCGCAGTCGCCGCCACCACCGCCTGGCTCTCCAGGGGCGGTGACCAGCACGACCGTTCCAGCGCGCCCACTCGTTCGTCCCCTAGCAGCGTTTCACCGTCCCAGGCCGTGCCTACTCCGGCCGGCGGCACAGGCTCGGTTCCCAAACCACCGCCAGTCTCCGAGCCGGTCGCCTATGCCAAGGCTGCCGCCACGATGCTGTGGTCCTACAACGCCCGCGACACCAGCCGTGGCCAGCAGCTCGCCGGCATGGAGGCGTGGATGAGCAAGGAGACCCAGTACGCCGACTGGCAGTCCATCTCGGCGCAGGTCCCCGACCCGGTGCTGTGGTCGCGCATGGCCGACAACGACCAGCACGCCACTTCCACCGTCACCGAAGCGCACTACCCCAGTGCCTTCGAGCAAGCCCTCGCGGACGACCCGACCGCGATCACCGAGGCATATATCTACGTCGTCACCGTCAACGGCAAACAGCAGATCACCTGGAAAGGGGGTGGCGGCGGAGCCGAAGACCGGGCCGTGACCCTCGCCGTGCAGTGCCGGCCCTCCCACGACTGCTCCCTGGTCGCCATCGCACCCCGCGTCGCGCCGTGACCCGCCCGACTGAGAAAGGAGACCTCCACCCATGGGCTTTTGCGACCTGCCCGTCGCGGGCAAGCTGTGTTCCGTCGGCGACGCCGTGGACTTTGTGAGCGATCCGGGCAAGGCGATCGGCGACTGGATGGCCAAGTCCGCCGGCGAACTCGCCGCAACGTCCGCCGACCTGGCCGCCACAGCCGTCAACACCACCACCAAGGTCGACCTGAACGCACCCTGGTTCCGCGACAACTACCAGATGCTGCTGCCGCTCGGCCTCGTCCTACTCGTCGCCACCTTCTGCGCCCAACTCATCCGGGCCGCGATCAAACGCGACGGCCAGGCCCTCACCCAGGCATTCACCGGCACCGCCTCCGGTGTGATCTTCGCATTCGCAGCCATCGCGCTGACCACCGTCGCCATCGAGGTGGTGGACGCCCTGTCCGACGGCCTGTTCAGAGCCTCACACCTATCGATCGAGTCGGCCGTCCGCCGTATCGTCAAGGTCTCCGAAATCGGCGCCATCATCCCCCTGGGGTGGCTCATCGCGACGCTCGCCGGCCTCGGCGCCGCACTCGGCGCCGTCCTGTACTGGTGCGTGATGATGGTCCGCAAGGTCGGCATCCTCGTCATGGTCACCCTGGCGATCTTCGCCAGCGCCGGCGGCGGCTGGGAAGCAACCCGCCGGTGGCGCCGCGGCTGGATCGAAGCCACCGCCACCCTCGTGGTCTCCAAACTCCTGATGACCGTGATCTTCGTACTCGGCATCGCCGCCATGGGCAAGACCGAGGCCAAGGACGGGATCGGTGCACTCGCCGATGTCATGTCCGGCATCGTGATCATGATCATGGTGCTGCTGTGCCCGTACGCGGTCTTCAAATTCGTGCACTGGGCAGCCGACGGCACCGACGGAGAGTCCATCCACCGCGCCGGTGGAGCCGGAGCCCAGATCGCCAAGCAACACGCCGAAAAGGCCGCCCGCAAGGCCGCAGCAGCAGCCACCGCCGGAGCCGGCGGCGGCGCGGCAGCCGGAGCGGAAGCCACCCCGCAAGGCCCCGACCCCGCAGGCGGATTCCCCGGCGACATTGCCTCCAACCCGACCGGCGGGGACGGTGAAGGTGCCCCGCCCGGCCTGGAGCAGGCAGTCCAGCCCCCTCCGACGAGCGTGACCGACGACACCAACGCCCCGATGGGCGACACGGGACCGAACGGTCCCGGAACGAACGCCCCGCCCAACCAGCGCGGCGGATGGCAGTCAGCCCCGCCGACCACCACCCCACCGCCCCAGGGCGCACCGCCGCCCCCCGGCACACAGCCCACAACAACCAATGGGACGGCCCCACCGCCGACGCCCCCAGCCGGCCTCTGACCCCCTGTCCGCTGTCCGGGGGCGGGTGGTGCTCATCACCTCCCGCCCCCGGCCCCCACCCGCGACCCCAGGACCCGCCCCTTGACTGACCTTTCCGTCGCCCCGGTCACGGTGAAGTTCCCGCACCGGTCCCGCCGCGGCATCCTCCTCGGACTCTCCCTCCCCCAACTCGTCCTCGTATCGAGTGCATTGGCTCTGTTGCTGATGACGGTGGTCTCCACCGGCCTACTCGGGGCCATCGCCCTGACACCGCTGTGGGCCGCGGTCGCCGCTCTGGTGGCGATCCGCCGGCACGCCCGTTCCCTGATCGACTGGGCGCCAATCGTCGCCCGCTACACACACCGCCGGCACACCGGCCAAACTCTGTGGCTCGCCCGGCCCGTCACCCGGCCCCGCCACGACGGCGTCCTGCACCTGCCCGGGACCGCTGCCTCCCTCAAGGTCGTCACCCCCGGCGATTCCGCCAACGGCGCTGCCGCCGTGTACGACCCGCACCGCCAGACCCTGACCGCTGTTGCCCGCGTCACCAGCCGCGCTTTCGCGCTGCTCGACCCCACCACCCAGAACCACAACGTCAGCAGCTGGGGCCGCGCGCTGGCGGGCATCGCCCGCACCGGGCACATCGCCACCGTGCAGGTCCTGGAGCGTACGGTCCCTGACAGCGGAGACACGCTTACCCGGCACTGGGCTCACAACGGGCAGCCCCAGACGCCGGTCGCCGGGCAGATCTACTCCGAACTGGTCGCCTCGGCCGGCCCCGCCGCCGCCCCGCACGAGACCTACCTCGCGATCTCCCTCGACCTCAAAGCCGCCAAGCGCCTGATCTCGCAGGCTGGCGGAGGGCTGCCGGGTGCGTTCACCGTCATGGGGCAGACCACGACGTCCATCGCCCAGGCCGCCCGCAACGCCGGGCTGATGGTGACGGGCTGGCTGAGCTCGCGGGAGATCGCCGCCGTCATCCGCACCGCCTACGATCCCAAGGCCCTCGCCGCGCTCCAGCAGTGGTCCCCGGCTGGTCGCGCCGAGGCGGACCCCGCAGCCGCCGGACCCGTCGTCCAGGTCGAGGAGTACGACCGCCTGGCGACCGACTCCGCCCGCCACGCCACCTACTGGGTGGAGAACTGGCCCCGCACCGAGATGGGGGCCGGCTTCCTGCACGGCATCATGTTCACGGCCGGAGTGCGGCGCACCTTGTCCCTTATCTACGCACCGCAGGGGCTGGAGTCCGCGCTGCGCGACGTCCAGCGGAAGAAAGCGTCGATCATAGCCGACGCGAACGAGCGCTCCCGCCGCGGGCAGGTCGACAGTGAAGAAGACTCCGTCGAGTACGCCGACGTCAAAACGCGAGAGCGCCAGTTGATCGCCGGGCACGCGGACGTGGCCCTGACCGGCCTGGTCACCGTCACCGCCGCGACCGACGCCCTCCTAGACGCCGCCTGCGCGCAGATCGAAACCCACGCCGTCACCTCGGGAGTCGACCTGCGACGGCTCAACTACCAGCAGCCCGACGCCTTCACCCTCGCCGCCCTGCCCCTCGCCCGGACCGCCCTATGACCGAGTCGCTTCCCACCGCCGGCCCCGCGCCACACCTGATGGACGAAATTCTGGCCCTGCTCACCCCCTTGCAGGCCATGCACCGCCGCCACCAGGAGGAGCTGGACGTCTACCGGAACACCGACGGCGAGGTGATCGAGGACCAGCGCCGCGCATACGAAGGCACCCGTGAATCCACGGCCATGGAGGCCAGCGACACTCTGGGCATCGTGGTGCAGCGGCTCGCGCTGCTGGCGTCCGTCCCCACACGCCGCGCCTTCACAGTCGCCCTCACCAGCCCCGGTCACGAAGAAGGTGCGCTCCCGTGGCTGTTCGTGGTCCTGGCCACCGACCTCGACGACGCACACCGCACCCTCTCCGAAATGCCCTCGTACAAGCAGTGGTTGGAGGAAATCGCGCCTCTAATGGACGGCGACGGGGAACTGGTAGCCGCGCAGAGCCACCCGGGAACCCGCGCCCCGGGTTCATACATCGACCTGCGTCACGAGCAGGCCCGCGTCCTGGCCGAGCGTGCCCCCACATAGCCCCCGGCCGCGGCGCCGGCCCCGCCGCCGAAGGCACCGCGTCGTTCCCGCTGACCACCCTCCCTACCCGCCGCTATCCCTGCCTTATGGCAGGAAGGACCACCACCTTTGACCTATCGCACGCGTCCGGACGACGCGCACCCCTATCTCCGGGCCGCAAGCGCCGGAGTCCGCCATCACACCCGCGCCCTGGCACGGACCACCGCCACCCCTCCGGCGCCGGTGGATCGCGTGCACCTCGACGTGCTCCACACCCACCTCACCGCCCTGCACCGCCTCCTCGACCAGCTCGCCGAGGCCACCCGGCCGCCGCACCCCGCCGCAGGCCGCCACCTGACCACCGCGCACACCCGCCTGTGGCAGGCCACCGCCGAGATCCACTCGGCCTTCCACCTGCTGCCCAGCAGCACAGCGGCACAAGGCGCCGAGGCGAGCGAGTGCCATCCGGAACGGCTGCCCGAGGGACCACCCGTCCTGACGATCTGCCAGCGCCACCTCGCCGCCGGACACAGCATCCGGCGCAAGACCACCCCCACCGACCTCCGCCCGCGTACCACGGCCTGCGTGCGATGAGCAGCACCCGCAGAATCGAGGGCACCCGATGAGCCACCGGCCCGCCCGCCGCGCCTCCGCGTCGCCCCTGTTCACCCCGCACGGAACCGACCGGGCCAGCCGCAAAGCAGCCCGCCGCCAACTAGCGGAGGCCACCGCCAAGGCCCGCACCGACGCAAGCGCCCACTCGGCAGGCACCACACCCGCCGAGCACAAGACTCCCGCCGCCCTTTACCCTCCGAGCGGTCGACCCGGGGCAGCCTCGGCCCGCAGGAATCGGCTGAAGCTGCCCGCGCACCGCATGACGACCGCGGTGGCAGCCGGCGCGTACCCTTTCCTCGCCGAAGGCGGCCTCGGCGCCGAAGGCATCTACATCGGCCGCGACGTCCATGCCGAAGCGTCGTTCGTGTTCGACCCGTTCGCCCTGTACGGCAAGATCGAGGGATTCACCAACCCGAACATCCTGCTGGCCGGGGTGATCGGCCAGGGCAAGAGCGCATTGGCGAAATCGTTCGCGCTGCGGTCAGTCGCCTTCGGCTACCGCGTCTACGTTCCGTGCGACCCCAAGGGCGAGTGGACCGCAGTGGCGCGGGCTCTGGGCGGCACCTCCGTCGCCCTCGGTCCTGGCCTGCCCGGCAGGCTCAATCCCCTCGACGCGGCCCCGCGGCCGGCGAGCATCTCGGCGGCCGACTGGGTCGGGGAAATCCGCAAGCGGCGCCTGCTCCTGCTGGGCTCCCTCGCCCGGACCGTCCTCGGCCGGGACCTGATGCCCATGGAGCACACCGCCCTGGACATCGCCCTCGACGCCACCGTCACCCACGCCACCGCCACTGGCCGCACCCCACTCCTCGGCGACGTCGCCACCACCCTCAACGACCCCGCCACCCTCGACGAAGCCGCCGGAATGATGTCGGGACGACTCGGCGACGCGGCCCGCGACCTGGCGCACGCCATGCGACGGCTGATCCACGGCGACCTGGCCGGCATGTTCGACGCCCCCTCCACCGTGACCTTCGACCCCAGCGCGCCGATGCTGACGATCGACCTGTCGCAACTAGGCGGATCCGGCGACGACACCGCACTGGTCCTGGCCATGACCTGCGCCTCCGCCTGGATGGAGTCCGCCCTCACCGACCCGAACGGCGGCCGGCGCTGGATCGTCTACGACGAGGCATGGCGCCTGATGCGCCACGCCGGCCTCCTGCAACGCATGCAGGCCCAATGGAAACTTTCCCGCGGCCTGGGCATCGCCAACCTCATGGTGATCCACCGGCTGTCCGACCTGCTCACCGCAGGCGACGCCGGATCCCGCGGACGCGCCCTGGCCGAGGGCCTCCTCGCCGACTGCAGCACCCGCATCATCTACCGCCAGGAAACCGACCAGCTCCACGCCGCGGCCTCGCTGCTCGGCCTGACCTCCGTCGAGATGGACGCCATCGCGCACCTCAACCGGGGCCGCGGGCTCTGGAAGGTCGCCGGACGATCTTTCATCGTCCAACACCAACTGCACGCACTTGAATTGTCGCTATTCGACACAGATGCTCGCATGCATTGAGTCTCTCGTGGGTTCACGAATTGCGACGTCAACGCCACCAAGGAGGTGCGCTCATGCCGAACCCCACCACGCCACCTGCCTCGACCGCGCGGGCCGCCCTGCCTCGGCCGTTCTTGCCGCAAAGCACCTCAGCAGCCGGGTTCCTCGCGCTCGCCTACGCCTATCTACTCGCTTTCAACCTGCTGCAGCAACTCGCAGCCACGACGCACGCTCCCGCCTCTGTCCCCTACCTGTTCCTCGGCGTCATCGATGGCTTCATCACCTTCGCGATCTACGCCGCGGTACGGCTGCGACCCGACGAGAACAAGGAAGCGTCCGCGTGGACCATGGCGGTACTCGCGATCATCGTTCGTGGCATCACGGTCCTCGTGCTCGGCGTCCTAGGCACACGTCAAAGCCCGGGGAGCAGGTGGCAGCCCGCAGACGTCGCCACCACATGGATGTCTGTTGTGGCGCCTCTCATCCTTGTTCTCGCCGTACACCTCTACGCCCTGGTCACCCAGAACGCTGCAGACGTCGAGCAAGTCCAGAGCGGTGATGCCCGATGACATCTCGGCAGCTTCGGCACGCCACGTCATCGACGGCCATGACCGGCATTCGTCCCGGCTCCGCTCGCCCCGTCCTCGCCCGTCGGGCAACCAACCCACACCCTGGACAAGGACAGCGAAGCGTTCATGAATCCCAGTATTGCGCGGCAGCTCATTCCCCGAGGCGACACGGTTCGCCTGATCAACCAACTGCAGGAATTGGTGCTTCGGCTCAAGGACACGGCTGAGCAGATGCGGTTGCTCACGGACGCGGGGCGTGTTCCGCAAACGCCGGACTTTTCCTCACTGATCCAGCATGCCGCCGAGGCACAGGCCATCTCCCACGAAGTCGTCAACCTGGCTGCCCAGTTCGCCCAGAGCCCACACAGCACGAACCGCGCCGGCAGCTCCGTCCTGGCCCACCTGGCGACGGCCGCCACCTTGTCGGCCTTCGCCGCACCGCACTTCGCCGAGACGGCAGAGGCCGCCCTTTCCCTGCCCCGGTCCTGTGGCCCGACCGACCTGCAGTACGCCGAAAACCGCATGGTCATCGACCACGCCACCGCGCGCGCCTACCTGCGGCGCACGTCGGACTCGCTGCGCGACGCGGTCAAGGAACTCGACGAACACCTCGACCTCCACCGTTTCTTCCCGACGCCATCCCGACCCGACAGCCCGGCGCCCCTGCAGCCCAAGCCGGGCACACACCGCCGCTAGCCCCCTCCGGCATCCCCTTCCCAAGGAGTCCCCTGAACCGCCCCACCCATTTCAGCGACGCCGACTGGGCCAAGTGCCAGCAGAGCCAGGCCAAACACGAAGACCTCATGGCACAGATCGCCGATCACGAAGCCCAGATGGAACACGAACTGCTCTGCGCCTACGACGCCGACGAATTCGACTCCGCCGCCCCAGCGCGACCCGAGCAACAGCCCCACCTCGCCCCCCGGGCACCGCGCCTCCGCGCACTGACTCCCCGCAGGCACAACCGTGGCAGCTGACGACAAAGGCTTTCCGGATTCCTTCCCCGCCGCGCGCCGCTTGCCTGCCGGCACTTCGCCTCTCGCACCGCTTCCCGAACACCGCAATGTGCACACCGCCTGGTGGCAGGAGCTGTGGCGGCGCCACGCGCACATCACCACGCCTCTGCGGCAGCGCGGACTGGAGTGCGACATCGAATTCGGTCTCAGCGCATACATCGTGCACGTATCGCTCCCCGACGACAGCTACCTGATCATCGGTCCACCACAGGAACATCCCTCCGAGCGTCCGCCGGGGGATCCCGAGGGGTGGATCGTGACCCGTCAACACCACGACAGACCAGAGCTGTTCGAGCTGATCTACGACTCGGTCCCCTCGACCGACCCCGGCGCCCCTGCGCGTCCCGAAGGCCGCCACGGCCGCAGTGCCACGCAGGTGATCGAGGCCATCGACCAACGGCTCACCCAACTCAGGCTGTTGCCAGCGCCTCCCGCGTCCACCGGAAGCCCGAGCTTGCCCACCGCAGCCCAGCCCGAAGCACCGGAACCTCCCGCCGAGGTCGCAGACAGCACCGCCGGTTACGTCTACGGCAACGCTCTCCTCGCGCTCACCGACCAGCTCAACGGAGCCGGCTCGCACGCCGAGGCCGCCGCGCTGCTGCACCAGATCCTGGACCCGATCAACGGCCTGCTGGAACGGCTCGGAGAGTTCTTCGAAGCGGCAGGTGAGAAGGCCAAGGAAGCCGAGCAGGACGACGGCTTCGACCTGTCCTACGACCTCGCCGACGCCGCTGCCGAGATCCGCAACCTCGGGGACGTTCTACACGTCGCCGAGGACCGGATGCGGGCGCTGACCCCGCTACCGCCGGCGCCCCGACCGTCGGCGGCCCTTCCCCGGACTTCGCCCTTTCCCCCGCCGGCCCTCCCTTCGGCACCGCCGGGGCACACACGCTAATGCCGGCACACCGCCCTACAGCCCCCAGGAATCCATGACCCCACCCCGCACCGATCTGTCCACGTTCGCCAATGGCCTGGCCGCCCGGCTGCCCGGCGCCTGGACCAGCGACTACCAACGCCACGCCACGTACGCGGACCAGTTCTCCCGGACCGAGCAGCTGTGGGACCTCGGCCACGTCCAGCACATTGTCAGCCAGTACGTCCTGACCCACGACGCCGTCCTGCACGGTCCGGACGGGCAACGGCTCTATGTCGTCGACCGGCCGCACTACCCGCATCAGTTCGTCGTCGCCCCGCTCGCCCCGGACGACGACGAGACTCAGCCGCATCACTTCGAGGGGGTCGCGGAGCCCAACGGCATCGCCGTCCCCAACGATCCCGCGCGAGCGGCAGCCGGGGTCGACCGCCGGGTTCTGCCCCGCTACGAGCAGGCCCTGCAAGTGGTGCGCGACAACGCCGCAGACCAGCCTGAGCCGCCGCACCGGCCCGCGCCGCCGCAGGTCGCACAGGTTCTCACCTTGACGTTGTACGAGGACGGGGTCCTGGGCGCACCGTACGCAAGCGTGCCTGAGCAGGCCCGCATGACGCTGTACGCCTGCGGTTTCCAGTACCACCCGCACCAGGCCGCGATCCTCCTGCCCGCCACGTACAGCGAGAACGGTCGGACGCTCCGTCTCCAGGCCGTGTTCCGACTGCTCACGGCCAAGGACATCGGGGTGAACCTACGACACGCCGATCCCAACACCAGACCTGCGCCCCCACCTACCTCGGGGCGGGCCGCCCGCACGTCCCATCGGTGATCCGCTCCTGAGCGCGCCTCGCGGAGTTCACCGGCTGTCCGACCTCGACGCCATGAGCCAACTGCGGTCCCTGGCCGAGCGCATCCACCAGGCCGCCCAGGACATGCCCTTCACCAACGCCCGGCACTGCGTCAATGACAACCTCGACGAGCTGGAAGACCGGATCCGCGACATCGCCGGACTGATCATGCATGTCACCAGTGCCGCCGCGTTCGCGCACCGGGTCGTCAGCGGCCATGCCGGCGCCAAGGACGGCGTCACCCAGCGCAGAGTCACGGCGCTGACGCAGTCCGTGGGCGCCCTGGGGTGCGTCGTGGCCGATCTCGGGGCAGCCGTCGCCCACGCCGGCCTCCTGCATCAGGCCGCGCCTCTCCAGGGCTCGCCGGAGGGGGCCGATGCCCGGCAAGTCACCCGCTCCGCCCTCGACCTTCTGCTCAACCGCGCCCGCGATCACCTCTATCAGGCATCACACCAACTGCGCCTCGACGCGGACCACCTCACCCCGACACCGCTCACACCCCGCCGTGCGCCGACACCCGCCGCCGCTCAGGCCGTCAGCCGCTCTTCACCCCGCACGCGCTGACCACACCCCGTTGACCTTTGGAGTCCGTATCCGCATCGCCCGCCGCACCCTGCCGCTGATCACCGGCGCCGCCTGCCTCACCCTGGCCATGGCCGCCTGCACCAACGGCAGCAGCTCCTCCCCCGCCGCACCGACCCCCACCACCAGCTCCGTGGCAAAACCCGCACCTGCCCTCAGCGCCGCCCAGGCCCAGGCCGTCATCGCCCGTTACTCGGTGATCAACAACCAGGCCAATGCCACCGACGACCGCGCCCTGCTCGACACCATCGAAGACGATTCGCTGTATGCCATGTCGCTCGCGGAGTACACGGAATACGGCGGGCTGACCAAGTCCGAGCGCCAGCCGTACAAGCCGTGGTCCTACGACCTGGCGAGCGCCCGGCTGTACATCCCGCGGGTCACCGCCGGCCAGTCCCGCTGGTTCGTCGCCGCGCTGTCCACCGCGAAGGGCAAGGCCCCCTCCCGGCTGGCCGTTTTCGCCGAGCAGCCGGAGCACCAGCGGTGGGAGATGGTCTCCGTCACCGACCTCGACAACGGCACCCTGCCTGCGGTCGCGCTGGACTCCGACGGATACGCCACCGCGGTGGCGCCCAACGACCCGCGCCTCGCCGCCGGCGCAGACCTGCTGCGCAACGGCGTTCTCGACAACTTCGCCACCGGCGGCACCACCACCGGCCAGAAGGTCTTCGCCGCGACCGAGGCGAGCAAGCGGCAGATCAAGGTCCACGACGAGACCGGCCGCCAGTACGGATCCCAGGGCACCAGCGTGTTCGCCGGAACCGTTAACCGCTTCCCGGACCCCTACGCGCTCAAGACCACCGACGGCGGCGCGCTGATCCTCTTCTCCCACACCCACACCCAGACCGACACCGTCGCCCACGCCGGCCTGGAGATCATCCCGGGCAAGGACGACCGGGCCTGGCTCCACGACATCCCGCGCCTCTCCATCCAGTACACCTTCGTGTGCGACGACGCCGCCACCGTCCCCGCCAAGGGCGCCCCCTCCCGGCTGATCGGCTACACGTGCGCCCGCACCGACGCCTCCGGCCCGCCGTCCACACCCCGGCAGTTGAACCGCGCATAAGCCCTGCACTGCCGAGGAGCACTCTTGTCCCACCCTGATTTCGAGCTGTACGACAATGCCGGCCGCGACGCCGAACAGATCAGCGCCGCTCGCTACGGCATAGCCACGCGCGCCGACCTGCTGCGGTGGGCTCGGCGGGACGCCGTGCCGTTCCTGGCCGAGCACCCGCTGCCGGACGGACCCCTACCCAGCCCGGACCCGGCCCCCTATTTGGCTGCACTCGCCGCGGCCCAGACGCCCGCCGAGGTCCACGCCATCACCAGCTGCCTCCTGGACGCCGCTGAACCCGCGCTCCGCGCGATGAGCGACTACCTCGTCGCCGCCGCCCAGTGGCGCGGTCAGCACCGCGAAGCGGCGAAGGACTCCCCACCCAAGCTGCTCCTGGAAGCGGCCAGCCGCAGTCTGTCCGCCCTGGCCATCGCGGACCACGCCGATCTGGAAGCGCTACGGGCCGCATACGACCCCGCGCCGACGCCCAAGAGTCCGACCCCCGGTCTTGCCTCACCCCCGCCGAGCAGCACACCACCCGGTCAGGTTCCCCCGCACCGCCCGGCGCGCTGACCGGCCCCAACCCACCCTGCGACCTGGAGACCCCCTGTCCACACGCGCCTTCATCGCCCGCCCCACCGATCGCACGGGCTACAGCGGCATTTACGTCCACGTCGACGGCGTGCCCAGCCACCACCTGCCGTTGCTCCTGGCCGCCTACCAGCACCGATTCCGTCGCAGGTTGGAAGCCATGTCCCATCACCTCATCGACACGGTGGCCATTGGCTGGGACGAGCTGGGCACCGACCTTCTCGACGGGGCCCCGCTCTCGCTCATCGCCGCGCTGACCGGCGGCGCGCAGTGGCCCAGCCGCGCGCTCGCCCACGTGATCACCCCGGACGGCTCCCCTCCGGTGCGCATGACCGTCACCGACGACACCGCCGACGCGCAGGGCATGCAGTGGGGCTACGTCCTGCACGAGCAGGGGATCGAGGTGATCAGCCTGCACCACCAGGACCTCGGCCCGATCGTGAAGTGGTCCACCGACCCGCGCACCCTCTTCAGCGACGATCGCGAGCTCTGGTTCTGCGACGAGCCCGCCCCGGTCATCCGGTCCGTGCAGAACACGCCGCCCCTGGGCTCTCCCGCGGCGGCCCCGGCCAAGACCGACATCCAGCGACCCGCCACGCGCCGCTAGCCCTCCCCTCGTTCCCCGGAGACTCCTCTGCCCCCGCACACCACGCCCCTGATCACCGTCGTCATCGCGACCCGCCTGCGCGAGGACCGGCTGGATTACCTCACCGCCATGCACGCCAGCCTGACCCGGCAGTCCGTCCCCTGGCAGGCCCTGATCGCGCTCGACGGGGTATCTGCTGACCGCCTGCCCACCCCGCTCGCCGACGACCCGCGCGTCCGTACCCTGGCGCTGCCCCGCCCGGTCGGCGCCGCCTGCGCCAGAAACTTCGCCCTCGCCCAAGTCGACACCGAGTACACAAATTGGGCGGACGATGACGACGAGTTCACCGACGACGCCATGTCCCTGCGCCTGAACGCCCTGGAGTCAGCCGGGGTGGGCTGGTGTGCGGGGTGGAGTGAGGACCTGTATCCGGACGGTTCGACCAGCCTGTGGCGCTGCCCCACCCCACCGGGTCGGCACGAGGCCGGCGACGTGTGGACGTACTGGAAGTCCCCGGCGGACACCATCCCGATCGGGCCGACCACGATCCTGGCCCGTACCGACCTCGTACGCGCCGCACCGATGGGCGGCCTCGTCCAGGGGGAGGATTACTGCACGGCCGTCGGCATATCAAATCTTGCCCCCGGAATCCTGCTGCCCGTCCCGGTCTACAGGTACCGCAAGCACGCCGGCCAGCTCACAGCCCAGCCCGGATATGACGAGTTGGAGGCGGCAGCTCGCGAGCATGCCTGGCAGTACGGCCGCAGCCTGCGCTCCGCCCTCCGCAACCAGCAGCCCAAGCCCGCTGCCCGCACCCGCCCGCCGGCGCTTGCTGCAGGGCTGCCGGCTCGCGCGCACCGCTGACACTCAGGATCACCGACATGAGCACCCCGCCCGACGCGGAAATCATTCTCTCGACCAGCCACACCCACGGCCTCGTCGCCATCACCTCCGGCGAGAGGTTCCTCGACGCCCGCGCCGCCTTGCACGAAGCCGGGTTCAGCGACCTACCCGGTGGAGCCTTCGCCGCCCCACTGCGTGGGGCGCAGGCAGCCCGCGACACAGCCAGCGCCTTGGTGCACCGGGCCCACGACCACGGCGTGAGCATCACCACCAGCAGCCGCCCCTACCTCGGCGACACCGGCCAGGACATCGCCGCACGGCTGCCCGGCGCCTGGACCGCTACGGTGGAGACCTACCCCCGCCGACACTGGCAGGAGGACATCGTCGGCTCGCTGTGGGACAGCGGCGACCTCTTCCAGGCCATGGTCCACGACCACGTTCGGTGCGCAATCGTGCTGGAGAACCCAGCCGGCACCGCGTTGCTCCTGATCGAGCGTCCCGGGCACGCCAGCGGCTATCTCCTGGGCGCCTTCGCCACCGAGGAGTACGACGACAACTGGGATGACCCGCACGCGCCCCGCAGCATCGTGCTGAGGCGGAGCTCGCCGCGCAGGCCGTCGCCCACACCTTCCTGCCCGATTACCGCAGCGCCCTGCACCACCGGCGGCTCGACACCGTCATGGCCGCGCTGAACCGGATCCGCCCGGACCACGAGACCCTGCAGGCGATTGCAGAGTCCGGCCGGTACAGCGACGGCATGCCGTTCGACAACCCGCGGTTGCTGAAAGAGATGGAGCGATCGTACGCCGACCGCGGCTGGCGCTCTTTCCAAGATGTCCTGCAGCACGCGCCTCTCCTGCTCAGCCGCTGCCGGCCCTCCGCGAGTGCCTGGCCGCAGGACGCTGCCGCGCTGGCCCGGCTGCGCGACGCGCTCGCCAGCAGCCAGGATGCCTGGGCCGAATTCCAGGACCTGCGCGCGGAGTTGTACTCCATTCCCGCGACGTTGTCGGCCCCGGAGTGGAGCCAGGTACGCAGCCAGCTCGGGGCCACCGTCCTGCCGCAGATCGCGACCTGGCTCGCCGACGGCGAAGCGTTCGAGCGCCAGGCCCGCGCCGCTGTCCCCGGTGGACAGGTGGCGCTGTCCGCGCCCACCCCGCGTCTGCTCACCACCCGCCCGCCCCAGCCCGCCACTCCCCGGCCGGCGAACGCGCACCGCTGACACCCCCAAAGAAGAGGTTTCCCCCTGCCTGACCATTTCCGTTTCGGCACACACCCCGACCTGGGCTTCGTCGCCGCCGCGACGCCGCAGATATCCCCGCATCTGGCCGAGTGGTTTCTGACCCGCGAGCAGTTCGAACCCGTACCCGCCCGTCCCGGGCTGTATCGACTCAGCGAACCCGAGCGTGACGGCCACCGCCGCACACGCCAGGCGGTAACCGACCTGCGCCGTCACGGATATGCCGTGCACGCCGACATCGTCCTCGACCCCGCGCTCTCCCCTGGCCTAGCTGATCCGGTGCTGCCGCACGGGCTACTGGAGCGCCGCAGCCGCCTCGCCCAAGCTGCTGCCGGCCGAACGACACAACGCGCAAAGCCGCCGACCGCATCGTCGCCTTCGACCCGGCCTATCCCACCCAAGCCCTCCTACGCGCCGACCGTCCACCTGACGTCTTCGGGCGGTGCGCGATCCCGATGACGAGTCCCAGCAACCCGACCCCCGAAAGCCCCCGGCCGCTGGTGCCCGAACTGGCGCACCAGGCGCGTGACTTCCGGCTACGGATGTCGGTCATCAACGCCGAGGCCGATACCGCGCTCGACC
This sequence comes from Streptomyces sp. So13.3, assembly GCF_005860785.2. Classification (NCBI taxonomy): domain Bacteria; kingdom Bacillati; phylum Actinomycetota; class Actinomycetes; order Kitasatosporales; family Streptomycetaceae; genus Streptomyces; species Streptomyces sp. So13.3. Next base: position 2,077,330 of record NZ_CP048835.1, read on the forward strand.
TGACACGCGACCGCTACGGGCACACCGTTCACCCCGAAGCCGCGGCGGCTGCCTGGACCCGTCGCGACCGGGCAGCCGTCGAGGCGTACGTCACGCACCTCGCCCCGCACACGGATCCCTTGCTCGACGCCGCCCGCCTGTCGCTCGACGCGCTGCCGCCCGCCCGGCACCTCAGTGGGTGGCGGACCGTGCTGGATGACCTCGCCGCCTCCGCCCGTGAGGTCCGTCGGGCGCTCGACCGGCCCGCTGTTGCCGGCTCGGCAGCCGAACGCGCGCAGCATGCGGCCCTGTGGCCTCACCTCGCCGCCTGGGCGGAATACGGCTTCATCGCCAGCGACCTCGCCGACCAGGAACACCGCCAGCACCACCAGGCGCCGCTGACCGACGAAGAGCAGCAGGTGTGGACCGAGCGGGCCCAGGCCGCACAAAGGCGAGGTGAGCTGGAGCTCACCGAGTCGTGGTACGCCGCTGACGGCCAGCCGATCACCCTCGCCCATCTGATCGAGGGCGACGACTCGACCGTGATCGCGCTGCGAGGAGACCCGGACGCACCGGGCTGGCAGGTGATCGGGCACTACGCCCACGAATACGAGGCCGGGCAGGCACTGCCCGCCGCGGTCCCGCCCGGCGTGCTGCGGGCGGACGCCTCCCGGTTCAACCGACCCGCACCTGACCCCGAGGTGCCGCTGCATGAACTCATCCGGGACGTCGTCGAAGCCCAGCACGCCGGTGACGCATCCAACGCCCTGCTCACCGCGACCCAGCGCGGGCACGGCGCGGGCCCGATGGTCCAGCTCCAGGAGCTCGTGGAGACCGCCGGCCAGTTCGCCAGCGCGCTGGAGACCGTGCAGGGCCGACAGATCGCTGCCCGCCTGTCAGCACTGGGCCGGCAGATCAACTTCCTCACCCGCGAAGTACACGAGGCGGCCGAGGACCTCGGCGCGACCGTCTCCGTCCTGCCGCCGCACCGCACCCCCGTGCTGCGAGCCCGTCCGCGCCCCGCCGTGGACACCACACCACCGGCGGCGGCGCCTCGCACCACCACCACCGCCCGCCACCGGTAGGCGCCGCTCCCGACGAGAAAGCACCCGTTGTCCCTGACCGCTCCCCCGGCCCCGGCACCGCGCATCAGCTACGGCGCGGTGCTGGGCACCCCGTACGTCGCCCGACTGCTCGGCGGCACGCTCGCCGGCCGCCTGCCCAACGCTATGGCGCCCGTCGCCATCGTGCTGTGGGCCACCGCTACCGGCGGCAGTATCGCTTTCGGCGGGCTGCTCAGCGCCCTGTACGGCTTGGCGTCGTCGCTGGCCCAGCCGGTCATGGGGCGTCTGATGGACCGCTACGGGCAGACCAGCGTGCACCTGCCGGCCGCTGTGCTGAACTCCGTACTGGTGGCCGTCCTGCCAGTGGCCGGACCCTACGGTGGGCCGACCACGGCCACGGTGATCGTGCTCGCCGCGGGCCTGACGACGCCGGCCCTGGAGGTCGGGCTGCGGGCTCTGTGGCCCACCGTGCTGCCCAGCCCCCGGCTGCGGCACGCCGCGCTCGCCCTCGACACCGGCATGCAGGGCCTGCTGTACGTCCTCGGCCCGCTGCTCGTCGCCGCGCTCGCCTTCTCATGCAACCCGTCCCTGGCGCTCGCCGTCACCGCCGCTCTCGGTCTCGCGGGCACCGTCACCGTCGCCTGCGCACCGCCCTCTCGGAGCTGGCGTCCTCCACAGTCTGCGGACTCGGACACCAAGCGAGGGCGCCGCTTGCTCTGTCAGGGCCTGGTGCTGCTGTTCGTCTCCCTCACCGGGGTGGGGTTCGCGATCGGGGCCATGAACGTGTGGTCGATCGCCATGGCTGAGCAGCACGGCCAGGACCTGCTCTCCGGGGTCATCCCCGCCGCGTTCTCGATGGGCAGTTTCGTCGGCGGCCTCCTTTACGGACGCCGCACCTGGTCGGGCACCACCACCGGGCGACTGATCGCTGCCACAGCCGGGTTCCTGGTCGGGTGGTTGCCGCTCCTTGCCCTCCTGGGTCCGTACGCGGCCACCGCCGCGGTCGTCGTGCCCGGCGCGTTCCTCACCGTCGTGGTCGCCTGCGCCTTCGTGACCGCGGACGTCCTCGCTCCGGCAGGCCGTACCAGTGAGGCGTACGCGTGGCTGATCCTGTCGATCGGCGTCGGACAGTCCGCCGGCACCGCACTCGCCGGGTACCTCGCCGAGCACCCCCTCGCCAGCGCTGCCCTCCCCGCCGCCGGCGCCGCTGCTGCCCTCACCGCTCTCCTTTCTCGCCCGCCCTGGCCAGCACCTGCCCTCTCTCGACGGCACCGTCGCGCACCCGCCTGGAATCGTGCCTCAACCCCCGTCCGTCATTCCTTTAGGAGATCCACATATGGCTGTCCGCACGCAGTTCATCATCGAGCATCCCTGTGGCCACTCGATCACCCACGACCTGTCCGGTAGGGCCGCAGACAAAAGATCCGGATTCGCTCGCTGGCTCGCGGGTCGGGACTGCACCAACTGCTGGAAGGCAGCCCGCGACTCCAACACGGAATCCAGAGAAGAGTGGCTGGCTGGCAAGCGCGCTGAGGAACAGCAGGCCGCTGTCGAGTGGGCGAAGCGATTCGATATGCCGCCGCTGGAGGGCCCGGAGCGGGCCCTCGACTGGGGCGAACGATCCCGTCATCAATTGATGACAGCCGCGCACACCGCCCTGGTCGTCGAGGGCACCTGGGACGAGGCGGACTGGGCGGAACTAGAGGAGAAGGCTCGCGCGATCACCCGGGCCGGATGGTGGCTCGACCAACGGGACACGGAGGGCTCCGACCTGCTCGAACTCCTCGACGCCGCAACCGAACACGATGTGGGCAACGAAAACCCCTTCCGCTAGGACCCTCCCGGCGGACCCATCGTCTCCTCGACGGTAGCCTCCTACAGCCTTCGCTTCCGCCGCTCCACCGGAATCGCTTCCAGAAGTTTATCGACCCTGCGATCCGCACGATTGCTCCACCATCCGGATTCTTCGATGGTGTCGCGGTATCTCGAGAAGTCCACGTCAGGGTGCTTGGCCACCAGCCCGGCGAGGCGATCCAGCGTGTAGTTGACCTCTTGTGCCTGCCTCAGTGCCTCATGCAGCTTCTCTCGAAGGTGATCGTCCGGGCTTGAGTAGGTTGGCGGGATCACCAATTTGAAGCTGGCGCTCCCCTCAGCGTCCAGGAACGCGCCGTCAATCACCAGTGGGATGAACGAGCAGTCCCTGTGGTTGCGCTGGAGGGCTTCCATCACCTTCAGATGGTCATCCCTGAACTCCGTGGTGATCCATACAGCGTGACTTGCTTCCACCGTGGCAGCGCAGGTGATGAGTCGACCGAGATGATCCGCGTCGGTCCGTTCCATTTGATTCTCAATCACGACGAATCGCTCACGGTCGCCCACCAAAGTCTTGGCGAGAATATCGATTCGGTACCCAGCGATCTTCTGCTCAGTGCCGACAAGGGTAAGCGGATTTTCAAACCATGCCGCACGCCTGATGATTTGGAGCCGCTTGGCGATCCATGGAGTGAGGTTGGATGCCTCATGCGGGAAGAACGAACGCAGGTCTTCGACCGGCCGAAGCCATACCTGGCGAAGCTTGTCCGTTCCATCCGGCTCTTCGGCGTCCACCACCGCCGGCTCGGGCAAGTCCTCCTGTATTTCGGTGTCGAGGGTGCCCAAGTAGTCGTTTGCATCGAGTTCCGAGTAGGCGTCAGCGAAGGACTGGCCCAGGCTGGTCCAGTCCACGGCAGGAGCGGTATCCATAGTCATGAACGGAACGCTACCTTCCGGTACTGACATCGCTACGAGCGTTCGCCCCCAGACCCACTGCGTTGCCTATTGCCGGTTGCCGAACGCTCAGGTGAGCCGCGCAGCATCCGCGCCTCGGAGCCAAATCCTGGTGAGCGAACGGAACATAGCCGGGCATCGCCGGTTAGCCAAACCGGCGTTCCTGCGGACCATTGATCCTCCCGCCGTTACCCGCTCCGTGTGGAAGGACCTTCATGATCCCGCCGTCCTGGACGCCGCCGCCAACCCCAGCCTTCGTGCCGACCCGCGACCCCTTCACTCCCGGGCGGGACATCACCCACGCCCACTTCCAGCCCGGCGATCAGATCGTCGTCATCAAGGGGCCGCCGCAGGCGAGCTGTGGGGAGATGCCATGCGCGTGGTCGCCCCGTCCTGGCACGCCCCGACTGACGAGGACGGCTGGCGGCTGCGCAATCCCCAGGGCGGCGAGCAGACCTTCCTCACCGCCCACCCCCGCTACCTCGTGCACCTGTCGCGGCGCTGCCCCGACTGCCTGATCCACCTGCGGGCCATGGAGGACTACCTGCTGCCCAAGTTCACCGACCCCAACACCGTCACCAACTGCGGTTGGTACACCATCACCGCCCTCGGCCAGCTCGTGCACATCGCCGACATCCAGAGCGGCCGATGATTCTCCCCATCCAACGCCCGGACAGCGCCCTCGGAGGCACACCGAGGTGATCCCCCACATCAACGAGCGCACCCATACTCCGCACGATCCGCTCAGTGAGGCGCTGGGGCGCCCGGTGTCACCGGACGACGGGCTGACCGAGTACACCGTCGTCGCCCATTGGCCGGGCCTGGACTCCTACACCCTGGATGACGAGCAGAAGATCTGGACGTCCGCCCAGTGGGCCGAGCACCTTGAAGATCCGCTGCTGGAGCACCCGTTCGCTGCCAGCCCGAACGACGACCGGCGGGCGATCTTCCACCTCGATATCCGCCTCCACCCCGATGACCGGGTGCTGACCGGCCCCGAATGGGCCGAGGCCGCCCACCGGCTCGCCCGCGCCGCTGGCATCGAAGTCCCCGGTGACGAGAACGGCTGCCGGTGGATCGCCGCCCAAGCTCAACCCGGCCGCCTCGACCTGATCGCCAACCTCATCCGCCTCGACGGCGAATGGCACGCCCCGCCTGCCGATGCCCACCGGCAGCTGGCGGAGGAGTCCCGCCGCATCGAGCAGGACCTGCGCCTCATCCCCGCCCCAACCGCTCGTCGGCTGCCGGCCGTTCCCACCGCGTCCACGCAGCTCGGGGCCCTCCTGGCGCAGCTCGCCGACGAGCAGTCCGGGCCGCTCGCCACGGTTCGAGGGCTCGTTGAGCACACCGCTCACCGCATCGCACGACAACCCGGCACAGCCGGGGCCGGTACGGCGCACCGCCTGGAGCTGATCGCCGGCCGCCTTCACGCCATCCAGCACGACCTGGACGGCGCCGCAGCCCACCTGAGTGACCTGAGCCGCCCCCGTGTAGCCGCCGCACCGCCCGCTGCTCACCGGGCCGCCCATCGATCGCCGTAGGAGAAACGATTCTTTGCCTCTAGCCGACCGCATTCTGGTTATCCGGCGCGATCCGCACTCCGATGAGGTCCTCGCCCGCGGTGGAGACGCAGAGGCCCACAGCGTTCTGCAGCGCACCGGTTTCGTGCCCGTCGTCCGTGTCCACGAGACCTACCACCGCACCCCCACCGGTCTCGGCCAGGACGAGGAATCCCGCCTCGCCCTCCAAGCCGTCGCCCGGCTGCGATCCGCGGGATACCACGTCAACTGCGACGAGGACTTCCACACCGAAGCACGGCCGGCCAGTTACCTGCCGCTGGGCGCATCCGTCGCCCACCTCGCCGAGCGGATCCGCCAGGCCACCACCACCGACGAGGCAGCCGACGCTCTCACCGAGCTGACCGCCGCCCACGACGGCATCCTCGCCGCCCTGGCCGAGGTCCTGACCGCCACCGCCGAGTTCCACGACAACCTCGGCCAGGCCGCCGACCCGCACATCGCCCAACGGCTTCACTACCTCGCCAACGAGCGCCTGCCCATCATCAGCGCCGACCTGGCCGCTACCCGCAACGCCCTCGCCGACCGGCACGCCCCGCACCCCGGCCGCAGCCCCTGCGCCCAACAGGTTCCCGCCACCGAACGCGAGCGTTCCGCCGTCTGCGCCTGCCCACCCCCGCCGCGGATAGCTCCCGCCCCGCCGCCACCGGTGGCCACCGGGCTCCGCCGCTGACCTCCACCACACCCAAGGACACCATGCACGATCACGAAAACTCCGAGCGCCTTGCTTCGTACGCCGACATCCTCGCCGGTGAACTCCCCGGCGCGTGGACCAGCACGTACCTTCCGTCCGCGGACAAGGACGACCTCGCCGAACTGGCCGAGCGGGTCTGGGACCTGGACCTCGTCGCCGCGACCCTCGCCGAAATCCCGCTCCAGCATGCGGCTGTCCTGAGCCGCCCGGACGGCGCCCAGCTCATCGTCCTGGACCGGCCCGACGAGCGCGACGGCTTCCTCATCGCCGCCGTCGCCCCTCATGACCTTCCCGACGAGGCGTACCGCGCAGTCGCCGAACCCAACGGCATCGCTCTGGTTGACGACCCCTTCCAGGGTGCCGAGACCGTAGCGGGCGACCTGCTCGCCCGCTACGACACCGCGCTCGCCCAGGTCCGCCACAACGCCATCGGCGGCTTCCAGCCGTCCCAGCCCGAGCGGGTAGTCCTGACCTGGCAGCCCGACGGCTTCCTCGCCGCCGCACCCATCGGAGAGATGGCCGCCGCCGTCCTGGTGGCCAACGGCTTCGTCCAGGACCCGCAGACCGGCATCCACCGGCTCAGTGGAGACGACACCACCGCGCAGGCCCGCGCCGTCCGTGAACTGGGCGCGCAGCTCGACGCGCACGGCATCGGCACCGGCCTGCAGCACCCCGCCGGCCGGACCGCACCCACGGTCACACCGGCCGCCCTGCCGCCAGTCCCCACTGTGACCCGCGCCCAGGCCCGCCCGGCTCGCTGACACACAGAGGCTGACCTCACGCCCCTACTGCGGCTGAATGGGAGAGACCTCCATGGCCAATCTGGCCGACGAGTACGGCACCGACGTCGAGATCTACCCCAGGGCCCCGAGCACCACCATCCACGCCGACACCCCCACCGACGCCCCCGCAAGGCTCCACGACCTGCTCGACCAACTCGGCCTGGAGCGCCAAGAGATCCGCACCGCCGGCCCCGTCTACACCTGGCATGTTGTGCCCGAACACCTCGACGCTGATGAGCAGAAGCGCCTGGCCACCCGCGCGATCCCCGCCCTCCTCCTGGCCGGGTACAAGGTCAACTGCGCCCCCGACGTCTTCGACGAGGACGCCTACCAGCAGGCCGTGAACGAGATCCGCGCCAGCAAACCCGATCCCGCGGCGCGATACCCCACACCGGTCGCTGCCCCCAAGCGCCCCGCACCGTCCCCGCGCACCCCGTGAAGCGGGCCGGGCGGTCCCGACACCCCACCGGAGCCGCCCGGCCCGCACCGTCCGAACCATCGGAGAAACCCGTAACACACCGCACGCCCCCGCCGATCACCCACAGCCGCAAGCCCCGCCTGGCGACCGCTCTATTCCGCCGGTACCTGCACGCATGCATCCCCACCGGCCCGCAGGCCGTTCTCCCCGAATCCCAGCAGATCGCACCCTGCCCAGACACTGACCGCCCCGCTCTGGAGGAGCATGTCCCATCCCACCCCGTACCCGGTGAGGCTCGCTGACGAGATCAGCCGCCAACTCGACCAGCTCGCCGAGCACCTCACCCACCTGCTGGCGCACGAGGCCACCCAGGTCATCGCCCGGATCTGCGACCCCGACCACGGCCTCCTCGGTGGCGTGGCCCACCTGGTCGACCGCAGCAGCAGGTTCGCCAAGGGCCAGACCGAGCGCGGCGCACTGCCTGCCGAGGTATGGCTTGCCCTGGGCCGAGCCGCGAACGACCTCGCCCACACCAGCGCAGACCTGGAGGAACACCGGGAGACTCTCCAGCACGCCTCCACACAACCCGCCACCAGCGCGGGCAAGCCGCCAGCCACCGCATCGCTCGTCGTCCGGCGGCACCGATGAGCAAGCAGCAGCGGCAGAACTGGGGGGCAGGAGAGCAGGCCCAGCAGCACTACCTGGTCGAGCCTCGGGCCCTCGCCGGCGGCGGTGACCTGCGGCACGTATCTGAATTCCTGCGTGCCTCAGGATGGCGGGACAAGTCCAAGACAGGCGGCCCCCTTGTCATGGAGAGCCCGCAGCGCGCTATCCGAATCTCCTACGACCCCTACGTCCTGCCCGGTGGGTGGACGATCCACGGCAGGGCGAGCGGCCAACAGGAGGAGTGGTGGGCGGTCCTTGGGCGGCAAACACCGGTGGAGATCGTCGCCGGTCTCACCGACGCGCTCACCGCTCCCCGCTCCGCGCATGCCCCCAACGTCTGGGCGCCCTTGCAGGAGCAGGACTGGCAGACGGGTCCCGCGGGTGGGCACTACACCGCCACCAGCCCTGACGGCAGCGCCCGACTGCAGTACCACGAGGTCCCTGGCAGCCAGCCCATGTGGCGGGCCCAGGCGAAGGGCGGCCAAGGCAACGGGTGGTCCGCCCAGTTCACCGCCACCACCCCGATGCATCTGGTGCAAGCCTTCTCGACCGCGCTTTCCAGCCCTGAGCCGGTGATGCGCCCGCTCGGCCGCGTCCCCCAGAGCACCCAGATCCGCACCACGTCCGTCTCCGTCCTGCCCTCCCAGCTCAGCGCCTGGCAGCAGTCCCGGATCGCCGCGGCCCGCGCCGCCACTTGGGCCCGCAACACCGCCCGAGGTAACCGGCCCCGCACCACGGCTCGCCCCCACGCGCACGCCGGCGGAACCCGAACTCGCCGCTGACCCAGCACTCACAACTTCCGAGGAGCCCTATGCCCGCACTCACCCCGGACACCATCCGAAGCGCGACCGAGACCCTGACCCACCTCACCGAGTATCTGCGCGACGAGCCTGACCCCGAAACGGCGTTCGCGCTCGTCGAGCCGCTGCTCGACGAGTACACCGGCCTGCCCATCCAGCTCGCCGACATCCTGCGCGCCTTCGCCCGCACCGTAGCGGGTCACCTCGATACCCCGTGGCCGGCCGGGGCCCGCGAGTTGATCGCGGAGCTGCGGGACGCCGCGTGGGAGCAGACCGACCAGCACACCCTGCACTACGCCCTGGACGATCTGCGGCTCCTGTTCGACCAGGCTCGGGCGACGAAACCGGGGTGCTGCGCTTGCCGGTGAGTGCACGGCAGCTCGCCACCTTCGCCTCCACGCACGCCTGGCAGATCCCGTTCGACACCAGCCCCCGCCACCTCGCCGGCCCCGGAGACGCCCGCCACGTCACCCACGGCCTGGCCGCCGCCGGCTGGACCCCCACCTCCGACCCGCTAAGCGCCGAGATCGTCCTGCGCAGTCCCGACCTTCGGCACACCCTCCAGTTCAACCCGCAGTCCGCCACCTCCGCGTGGTGGCGGCTGCGGGCTGAGCCCGCCGGCTCCGAGCCAGGTTGGTTCGCCGAGTTCGGCGAACTCGTCCCCGCCGAAGTCCTCGCCGGCATCACCGACGCCCTCGTCGCTCCCGCACGCGCCGAGCCGAGCAGACCGCTGTCCGTGTTGGAAGGCGCCGGTTGGCTCATCGACGGCCGCGGGTCCGCCGCCTCCGACCCACCGGGGTGCACGGTGGAGCGCCGACCGGAGAGCGGCCGGGGCACCGTGCCCTGGCGTGAACCGGAGCGTGTGTCCTGGCACATCGAGGTCCATGACCAGCCTGAGGTCTTCGTCAACGGTCCCCGCCTGTGGCACGCCTGGTTCGACGGTCATACGCCCGAACACCTCGTGACCGCGTTCGTCGCGGCGCTCGCGGATCCCGCTCCGCTGCAGCGCGGCATGTTCGACCGGACCGGCCACGGGGCCACCCAAGAGCGCAGTGCTCTCACACCGCAACAGGTCGTCGATGCCCACGCCAACCGCCTGGCGACGACTCGGGCGCAGACCCGGGCCGCCCGCCGGCGTCAAAGCGCCGCGCTCGCCGCCCGGTCCACCGCAGCGCCCGCGGTGCGAAGCCGGTGACCGCCCCGAACGGAAAGCCCGCCATGACCACCCACCCCACCCACTGGGTCCATGAACTGCGCATGCGCCAGCTCGCCCACTACGTGCGCGAGAGCCGGCAGATCCTGGCCGACTGGGACGCCTACTCCGACCATCACTCCGACCCCGAAACGTACGAGCCCCTGGACGAGACCGCGTACGGGCTGCGCCAGCGCCAACGTGACGCCGACACGTGGAACTCCTTCGCCCGCGTGCTCTACGTCGCCGACGACATGCTCGACACCGCCGAACAGCAGCTCGCCCAGCTGCCTCCTGCCGATGCCGTCGGGCTGACCGGGCAGATCCGCGAACTGCACACCAGCATGGACCGCCTCCACGCCCTGCACGTCGAAGGGCCGGCCCGCCATGGCGCCATGCCCAGCAATCCGGCGTTTGACGCCGAGGCGCTGGCCGAGCGGAACGCCGAAGCCTGGCACCACCTCAACCAGTGGACTTCGTTCGGCCCTGCGCTCATTGCCGCCGATGTGCTGTTCCGGCAGGCCCAGGCGGCGCCTCCTACCGGCACTCCCCTCCAGGGGCCGGTGACCTCCACCCCGCACGCTAAGGGCCCGGGGAAGCGCCGGTGACGCACCCGCACGACCTCTGAACTGCCCGCGACAGCCGCCCCTCAATCACAGCGGCAGCCGCTGCTACCCCTGCCCCGCCCGGAAGTTTGGAGCCCTTTGCCGCCCTCGTCCAACAGCTCCACCGACGGTTACGACCTCGTTCTGCGCCTCTTGCTTGGGGTGCTCGCCATCGTCGTCCCCCTGTCCCACCTCGCCTGGCTGGGCGGCAACGCCAACGCCTACGTCACCGGAACCAGCTGGGCGCCGTACCAGCCGACCATCGCCCTGCTCCACCCCGAACGGCTCTGGCCGCAGGCAGGGGAAACGTCCCTGCTGATCGGCACCCGCATCGTCCCCGGACTTCTCCTCCTGGCCCTCGGGATCGCAGCTGGCGTCCTGTGGGCCCGGCACAAGAACCGCAGCGGCGGCCGGAAGAAGATCACCGACATGGCCAAGGCCCGGGACATCGAGCCGCTGCTGGCCAAGGCGATCACCGCCAAGGCCCGAGCCCTGCGGCCGAGCCTGAAGGACGCCAAGCGCATCGTCCCGAAGGACACCGGCATCCTGCTCGGCAACCTCCAAGGCAGCCGCCACGAGGTCCGGATGGGGTTCGAGGACGTCGCTGTCGCGATCATGGCCCCCCGGTCCGGCAAGACCACCTCGCTCGCGATCCCCTCCATGCTCGCCGCACCCGGCCCGGTCCTGCTGACCTCGAACAAGGCCGCCGGTGACGCCTTCACCGCCGCCTACGACGCCCGTGCGGAGGCGGGGCAGGTGTGGACGATGGACCCGCAGCAGATCGCCCACGCGGCTCGCGAGATGTGGTGGAACCCCCTCGCCAGCGCGAAGACCCTCGACGGTGCCGGCCGGTTGGCCGGCCACTTCCTCGCCGCGAGCGTCGATGCCAGCGCGCAGGGCGACTTCTGGTCCAAGGCCGGCAGCAACATCCTCAGCCAGCTCCTGCTGGCCGCCGCCCTCGACGAGCGGCCGATCACCGACATCATGCAGTGGCTCGCCTTCCCGGCCGACCGCACCCCGCTCGACATCCTCCGCGACCATGATTTCGCCGCCGTCGCCGCCCAGCTCAAGGGAACCGTTGAAGGGCCGCCGGAGACGAGAGACGGGATCTACGAGACCGCCCGCCAGTACGCCGCCGCCCTGCTCAACACCGAGATCGCGGCCTGGGTAACACCGCAAAAGGACGTCCCCGAGTTCCAGCCGGCGCAGTTCGTCACCTCCACCGACACCCTGTTCCTGCTGAGCAAGGACGGCGGCGGCGGAGCCTCGGCGTTGATCGCGGCGTGCGCGGATTCGGTCATGCGGGCGGCCACCGCCCAGGCCGAGCGTGCCGGGGGACGCCTCGACCCGCCGATGCTGGCGATCCTCGACGAGGCAGCCAACGTCTGCAAGATCAGCGACTTGCCGGACCTGTACTCACACCTCGGCAGCCGCGGGATCATCCCCATCACGATCCTGCAGTCCTACCGCCAGGGCCAGAAAGTCTGGGGCGACGCCGGTATGGACGCGATGTGGAGTGCCTCGACCGTGAAGGTCATCGGCGCCGGTATCGATGACCCCGACTTCGCCGACAAACTGTCCCGGCTGATCGGCGACCACGACGTGGAAACCACGTCCACCTCGCACTCCGAATCCGGAAAGTCGACCTCGGTGAGCATGCGGCAGGAACGGATCCTGCCCGCCGACGCGATCCGCGCCCTGCCCAAGGGCACGGCGCTCTGCTTCGCCACCGGAATGCGTGCCGCCATGCTCGACCTGCGCCCGTGGTACCTGGAGCCCGGCGCCGACGAGCTGGCCGGCGCCTCCGCCCGCGCATCGAAGGCCATCACCACCCGCGCCATCGCGAAGCACGCACCGCAGCAATCCGACTTCGGCAAGGCCGTGTGAGCGCACCCCCGCTGGGTTGCGTGCCTCCCCGAATGCAACTCCACCAAGCGGATTGCGCCGTCGACCGCTGGCGACCGTCTCGCCGGCCTGGCTACGGCCGCCGCATGACCGCTGACCCGATGACCCGCCTCCGGAGCCCTCTCTGCCCACGAAAGAAATCGACCTCCCCAGCCAGCGCGAGCGCCTGCGCCACCTCGCCTGCGCTTTCGAGGCCCTTCGCATCCAAATCCGCGATCTCACGTTCACACCCGGCCCCGATGCCGTGCGCCGCATCGAGCCTTTGATCCTCAAAGCCCATGACCTGGTCGGCAATTCGATCCTGCAGTTGTCCGCACTCGACGGCAGCCAGTACACCGCCGTCCCCGGCAGCAGGGCCTCCCTGGACGCCCTCTCCAGCGTCGTCTCATCCGTATCCCTGGCCGGCACCGACCTAGCGCACGCGCTGGCCGCCAGCCCCCTCGACGGTGCTTCCTTCGGCGAGCCGGCCGATGATGAGGACGGCATCCGCCAGGCCCGGCACGCCCACGCCCTGCCAGTCATGGCCGACCACCTGCATAACGCAACCCAGCAGCTGGAGTTGTGCGCGACGGCCTGCCGCTACGTGGCCAGCGGGTTCGACCGGGACCTGGCATCCACCGCGCAGAACACCCAGCCCACGCCGCCGCAGAAAGTGAGCCCCACCCAGCAGCATGCGCTGACCGCGCTGGCGACGGGCGGGGCGCGCCTGCGGGCAGCGAACAACTACGCCACTCCTCGTGTCTACGTCCCGGACGGCAGCCGGGTGGGTCTGGCCACCTTCGCGTCGCTGGCCAGGCGGGGCCTGATCCACGTGGACACCTCTGCCCCGCTCTATCAGGGGCAGAACGTCAGCGTCACGGCGCAAGGCCACCGCGCCCTGGCCCACTGCCGGATCACGGCCACCCTCCCCAGCGCCGCTGTCCCGGCGCCGCCGACAGCAGCGTCCACCCTCGGGGCGCGCCGGTGAGCGAATTCCTGGAGGACGACCGCGTCCTTATCTCCCCGCGCCACCTCGCCGGCGCCGGCCTGGACCGCCTCGCCGACGCCATCGGCCCCCTGGTTCACCTCTTCGGGTGGCCCACCGGGCACGACCCCACCCGCGGGCACGTCGCCCTCGACAGCCCGGACCACAGCCTGACGGTCGACTTCGAGCCCACCCGGGTGGACGGCATCTGGTGGACCATCGCCCACCACCAGCCGTACTGGGAAGCGCGGTTCACCCGACAAACCCCCATCGAGGCGATCGCGGCCGTCACCCAGGTCCTGCCGCAGCTGCTCGGTGACCACCGCCACGCCGATCGCATCCACCTCAGCACCAGCAGCCTCGCCGACATCGCACACCTGAACGGTTGGGCCGCGTCGCCGCATGGTGAGGCGTTCACCTCGCCCGACGGACAGTGCACCCTGCGCCGCAGCGCCGACAGCGACGCCGCCTGGAGCGCCGCGCACGGCGTCTACGACGGGTTCGACACCCACTGGAACGCGACCTTCACCCAGGACACCCCCGATCGCCTCATCGCGCAGTTCTTCGCCCACCTCGCCTCCACCCTCCCCGTCGAGCGCCGGTACGGCGAGATCCCGTACCTCGTTCGGGACCTCGACGACGCGCTGATCACCCCCATCCGCGGCGCCACCGTCAACCCGCAGGTCCACCACGCCGCCGCCCAAGCGGGCCGTGCTCATCACGCCCACCGCCGCTGAACCACCCGGCCCGCGACCACGATCACCACACCGGAGGACTCCCCCGCACCATGACCACACCGTCCCGCGACGAGCAGCACGCCGCGCCCCCGCCCACTGCGCCCGAGCAGCTCCTGGAGCTCGCCGGCGACTTCTCCCGGCACAACGACGCCCTGACCGCCCTAACCGCCATTGGCCCATCCGCAACCAGCAACGTGCTGCAACACGTCGCCTTCACCCAAAGCCTCGCCCGCGAGACCCTCGCCACCATCGCCGTCATCAAGCAGCAGCCGCTGCACCACACCCACCAGGTGCAGGACACGCTGGTACGCCTCAAGCAGCTCGCCTACCTCACCACCGAGGCAGCCGACCACCTCCTGGACGCAGTGGACCTCCTGCGTGCGGCCCGCGAGCAGGGCGCCGGGAGCCCGGACCAGCTCGCGGCTCATCCGGAGCCGCTCCGCGCGGCGTCCCGCCGGATCCAGCTGGCCCGCGAGCTGACCGCCCTGGCACCCGAAGCCATCGTCGAGGCAGCCGAACACATCGCCCGCGAGTCACACCGCCAGAAGGCGGCCGAACCTCACCCGCAGGAGATCCGCCTGTCGCCAGCGCAGTACACCGCCCTGCGCGCTGCCGCGAGTGGTCATGTCCTGGCGACGGACCTGTTCGGCAAGCAGTCCGCCAGCATCCGCAGCACCCGCGTCCCCATCAGCACCCTCCGGTCCCTGCAGGCCAAACGCCTCCTCCAGCACGAGATGCTGCCCCCCGCTCACCGCGACGCCGCACACCAGTCACGGATCCGCCTATCCCCCGCGGGCATCACCGAGCTCGCTGCCCTCCTGAGCCGGCCCCGGCCCGCCCCACAGACCACCAAGGGCGCATTGCAGCCAGCGCCGGCCAAGCCGGCACCGAGCCGAACCCGCTGACCTCGGACCCACACCACCGAAGGGGCCTGGCACCCACCGCCATCGCCGGGCCTGTCGATGCCCGATAGCCGCCGGGCGCGGGGGCAGCTGTACTCGGCACCCTCGCTGACTGCGCCCGCCGGGCGGGGAATCCGCCGGCCACGCGCTGCCGCAGTCGCGCTCCCCCTTACCGCGCCTCTTTCCCCCACCCAAGGACAGAATATTTCCGAAAAGCCCGTATTTCGCGCCCTTTCCCTAGGGGCGGGAGTTCAGTCCAGCGCCCTGCTCGCGCTGTCGGCGAAAGGGATTCTACCCAAGGTCGACTACGCCATTTTTGCCGATACCGGATGGGAACCCGCAGCGGTCTATTCCCATCTGGACCGGCTGGAGCGCGAGATAGCCGCACCCGCCGGAATACCTATCCTCCGTGTGACGTCCGGCAATATTCGCGATGACGCCCTGGATCCAGATCACCGGTTCGCCTCCATGCCTCTCTACATCCTCAACAAGGATGGCCGACCTGGCATGACGCGGCGCCAGTGCACTGGCGAATACAAGATCAAACCGATCAAGAAGAGGGTCCGGGACCTTCTGGGTTACCCGTCACCGGAGCGTGTCCCGAAGGGCGTGTTCGTCGAGCAGTGGGTCGGCATTTCCACCGACGAATTCCACCGCGCCAAAGACTCCGACGTCCAGTACATGCGCAACCGCCACCCGCTGATCGCGGATATGAACTGGTCGCGCGGCGACTGCGTCGACTACCTCACCGAGTTGGGCCTGGCCGAAACCCCGAAATCGAGCTGCCTGGGCTGTCCCTTCCACGGCAACGCGCAGTGGAGAAGCATCCGGGACACCTCTCCGTCGGAGTGGGCGGATGTCGTCGCGTTCGACGCCGCGATTCGCCAGGGCAACGCCCGCGCCAACGCGACCGGCAACCGACTCCTGGGACAGGCATTCCTCCACCGTTCCCGCGTGCCGCTCGACCAGGCCCCGATCGATCACGTCACGGCCGCCGAACGGGCAGCTCTCCAGCAGCCATCCGGCGACACCGATCCCGAGGCGGACGAACTGGAGCATGGAGTCGCCGACGGGTGCTCCCCTTGGGCCTGCCGCGGATCGGCGACGGGGCCGGAACAGGACGACTACGAGCTGGCCACGTGATCCTGGATCTCTTCGCGGGGCCGGGTGGCTGGAGCAGGGCCCTGACCGTGTTCGGTGTCCAGGACGTGGGCCTGGAATGGGACGAGTGGGCCAGCAAAACCCGTCAGTCGGCCGGCCTGTTGACCGTGCGGACGGACGTGGCGCGCTATCCGACCTGGCCCTTTGTCGGCCGGACCCGCGGGCTGATCGCGTCTCCTCCCTGCCAGGCATGGAGCACAGCCGGCAAGCGTCTCGGCCTGCTCGACCAGCCGCTCGTGCACGAGGCCGTTGACCAGCTCGCCGCCGGACGCGACACCCGGGCACGCCTCCTGACCCTCTGCCGCGACGAGCGCTCCCTGCTCGCGGCGGAGCCGATGCGCTACCTCCACGCCCTGAACACCGCCGGCGAACCCGAGTGGGTCGCCATGGAGGAGGTACCGGACGTCCTGCCCTTGTGGAAGCAGTACGCGGCCGTGCTGCGGGCGTGGGGGTTCAGCGTGTGGACGGGCATCCTCAACGCCGCCGACTACGGCGTACCCCAGACGAGACGGCGGGCGATCCTGCTCGCCTCCCGGGTCCGCACCGCCCAGCCCCCTGCCCCGACCCATGCTCAAGTCGGCGAGCCCGACTCGCTGTTCGGTCCGGGCCGCATTCGCTGGGTCAGCATGGCCGAAGCACTCGGGTGGGGCGCCACCGACCGGCCCGTGCCAACCGTCTGCGCCGGCGGCGGGCCCGGGGGTGGCCCTGAACCGTTTCCCTCCGGGTCCCGCAAGGCCCTGTCCAATGCGCGTGAGCGCGGGACTTGGATGTCGCGGCCGGAGGGGTTGATGCTGCCGTCTCGGGCTTCCTGGCCCGGACAGCGCGAGGGCTGTCCGGCAACCGCTCCGCGACCAGCCATCACCGGGTCACCTGGCTGGTCCTGGTCCTTGCGGAGCAACAACCAGACCAACGCCACCATCCGGCCGCTGTCCGAGCCCGCGGGGACCCTGTTCTTCGGGCATCGGGCCAACGAATGCACCTGGATCGCTGAACCGCCCGCATCCCCGCACCAGGACGCTGCGGCGGGTCCCGTCCCGGATCCGATCCGGATCACCGCCCGCGAGGCCGGCATCCTGCAGACCTTCCCCGCCGACCACCCCTGGACCGGTAACAAGGGCCAGCAGTTCTCGCAGATCGGCAACGCCGTCCCTCCGCTGCTCGCCGCCCATCTCCTCGCCCCGCACCTGAACGTTCCCCTCAACCCCGACGACTTCGCCCTGGCCGCCTGATGCATCACACCCCCGAACCCGACGCAGACGACCTCGACGCCACCGCCCCGCCGCCCCCGGTGTTCCACGCCGAGCAAGCCCTGCTCGGCGCGCTCCTGTTCCAACCCCAGCACCTCGGTGAAGTGACCGGCATCGGCCCCGACGCGTTCTCCGCCGCCGCACACGGTGCCGTGTTCCGCGCGATCGCGTCCCTGCCAGCATCCGACCCGGGCGACCACACGCAGAGCACGCAGTGGCTGGATGCCGTGCTCGGCACGGCTCGCGAGCAGGCGCCCGGCCTGACCGCCACTTACCTGCACCACCTCATCCAGGTCTGCCCGTGGCCCCGGCATGCGCCCGCGTACGCACGAATGATCGAAGCCGAGCACGCCCGGCGCCGTCTGGCCGCCGCCGCCCAACGCCTCGGAGACACGGCCCGGGACACCTCCCTGCCGCAGCTCGTGGACGCCACCCTCGATGAGGCCGACGCCCTGGCCACCGTGGTGGACGACATCACCGCCCGCTTCCCCCCACAAGCGGGCCCCCTGCCCCGCCCCCGCATTTCTCGGCAGACCCCGGCCCCCGACCAGGAGGCCCTCGGCGAAGAACAGTTGCTGCTCGCGACCGCCACCGCGTTCCCCACCGACGTCGAGCAGATGCGGTGGCTGACACCCGACGACTTCACCCACCCGTTGCACGCCGGGCTGTGGCAGTGCCTGAACGCCCTGATCCGACGCGGCGCCCCCGTCGACCCCGTGACGCTGCTGTGGGAGGCACAGCACCGACGCCTGATGGCCGCCGGAGCCGACCCGCGAGAAGTGCTCGGCCTCCTCGCCGGCCCGCTCGGCTCCCCCGACCACTGGGGCGAGCGCGTCCTTCAGCGCTCCCTCCTCGCCACCGCCCAGCACACCAGCCAGGTCATCTACGCCTTCACCAACGATCCGGCCACCACGCCGAACCAACTCGTCGTCGGCAGCCGCCGCGCTCTCGCCGACCTGTCCGCCGTACGCACCCGATGGCACCACGCCACCGCACCCGTACCGGCGCACCCACCCCACCCCAATAAGCCTCGCAGGGCCCCGCACGCATCCGGGGCCGGGCCACCGCGGACAACAGCTCCGCCCGCCGCCCGGAGTTCCCGCTAAGCCCCCTGCCGCCAGCCGGACATGCCGGGCCCTTGCGCCCCGGCGACCGATGAAGAGAGCCCCCTTCGTGTCGACCCCCTTCCTGGACGCGCACGTCCTCCTCGACAGCCACCCCACCCACTCCAGCGCCGTAACCGCCCTGCCGACCGGCTCCCAAGCCCACATCCCCCACCTGGGCCTGGAGGCCGCCAACTGGCACGTCGTCGCCACCAACACCCTGGTTCTTGCCCGCATCGACCATGAGGAGCCCTACTGGGCCGAACAGGCCGCCCAGCAACTGGCCGCCGACGGGATCACCGTCGAGATCACCCCCCAGCTCCGCAAAGCCATGGACGAAGACTGGACATGGGCCGACTACCCGATGCCCTGGTGCACCCGGACCGAGATCCGCGAGGTCTCCAACGAGGCCCAGACCATCTATGACGACATCCGCCACGGCCGGCTCCTCATCCACGCTCACGCCGATGACAGCCACGCCACCGTCGCGGTGGGCACCTACCTCAGCAGCGGCAAGAGCGTCTACCTCCACGGCGAGAACCACCTGCGGCAGGTCGCCGACACCTTCGACTCACCCGCTCAGGCCCTGGTCGCCTTCGAAAAAGTCCACGGCGGCACGATGCGGCCCGGCCCGGCACCCATGACCGACATCGAGCACGACGCCGTCCAGGCCCGCACCTCCTTCGCCATACCGGGCGTCGAACCTGTACCCGCACCAGAGCAGGAAACCGTCCCGGCGTACGCCGCCGATGCCGGCGACCACGATGCGCTCCTGAACGCATTCCTCGCCGCTCATGACGACTGGGCGAAGTGGCGGACCTGGTCCGACGACACGACCCACGCGATCCACGAAGACCAAACCCTGCGCATCGAGCGAATCCACGACGCCCCCGCCCACGAGACCGCCTGGACCGTCGCGGCATACGAGACACCGGTCTCGGACCGCATGTGGATTCTCACCGCGACCGGTGCCACCCCCGCCCCCGTGCTGCAAGAACTACTGGAGCACCTCGCCGACGGAGACGGCTGGAGCACAGCCGTGGGCACCCCGGTGGACGAAAAGACCGTCACCGCCGCCACACAGCCCCTGGCCAAGGCAGGATGGAAGCACACCGTGGACGGACGCTGGATCCGCTGGACGTCTCCCACCGCAGACGCGGGAGTCCAGTTCGACGCCTTCGCCGCCCAGCACCCGACCCGAAACCTCGCCACCTGGACCATCTGGGCCGGCCCAAACCCCGACCACCCCACCTGGACGCTCACCGCGTCCCCGCACACCCCCAGCACGCTGCTGGCCGATCTCGCCGAGAACCTCGCCCATGGCACCGGCACTCGCCACCTGCCGGCCACGGGTCGCGAACGCAGGACGAGCCCCGACACCACGCCCTCTGCCATTCCGGCGGTCGTGGCCGGCCCCACAGCCAGCCGTACCCGCTGACCACCGACAGGGCGGAGCCACGTCGCGCGGGATCGCCGGTTAGCCAAACCGGCGATCCCGCGCAAGGAAGTCGATGACGAAGCCCTTGGCGTCGTTGCCGCCGAAGAGAAGATCACTCAGCTCGACGAAAGGCTAGAACGGAAGGGATCCCCCGTTTTCTTGGGTATTCCCGCCCACGACCAGGCTGCCGCCCGAGCCGTCGACCTTGGATGACTGTCCTGGCAGAGATCTACTCGAGATCATTCGGTTAGTGAGCTCCACCGTGGCCAAGTACCACCAGAAGACCCAATCCAGAAAGTTGTCGTCGTAGTCGACATGCTGACCGGCATCCCGATGCCGGAGGTTGAACTTGTTGGCGATCAGGAAGAGCGCCCCTTCGTCTGCACTGGTCATTTCATCTTTGATCAGTTTGCGACGCTCCTCTAGGATGCCCGCCAGCGCGACAATCGCAGAACGTTTGCTCTCTCGGGAGGTGCTGCGACTTCGGAATAGGGCGATGGCGTGTTCGGTTCGCTCCTGGATGTCGGGTTGCGAGACGTGCAAAGCCTGATGGACGAGTTGGCTCCTGGCGTCATCGGTCACCGCCACCAAGCGTCCTAGGTCTTCACCCTCAGCTGCTAGCTCGTAGTCGATCCCAGAATTCCGCAGCATCTCATTTACCTTCACCCGGTAAAGAGTCTTTGCGGGGCCCGAATGAAATTCAGAATGATGCCAACCACAGGAACCATAGGAGTGGAAGTTGCGCATTCGCGGCCGACTCACCAAATCGTGAAATACTTCGATGAGGCCATAGAAGGTATCCTCGTCCCAAGACTCTGGTTTTATCGGCCAAAGTTGAGCAATTCCAAGGCGCCTTTCGATCACCCCTGAGGCATCTGGAAGATCATCGCGAGCATCAACACACTCTTCGCCGAAGACCTCCACCAGATAACCATTGTCCTGAAATCCACCGATGATCCGCGCGAACTCGCGGCGTGTGTCACGGGGAGTGCTTCCATCATGCGAGGCATTCTGCCCTCGCCGCTGAGGCCAGTACGGTCTTGGCGCGGCTGCATGTCGAAGCTCCCCTGCTCGGCTGATCAACTCGTCGAACCAATCGTGCTGAGTCATGGCACGTTGCGGAGCCCCCCACGATTGCTTGGGAGCCCATGGATCGTCGTTGACACCGCTCTGAGCTGGGAGGTCCTCAAAATCTGCTACCGCGGTTGTTCCTGACAATGCCTCCGTCAGCAGCCAGATCGCCCGGTCGCTCCAAAACCTGTTGTTGGCTCGGCTGATTCGCTCACCTTCAGCGATGAACAGCTCCGTGGGCCAAAGGAGTTCGTAGTTGCTCAAGTCCAAGCTCACGAGAGTCATGATGGCTCACCGCCCAGCCAGATCACCACTGAGTTCGCACCCTAGTTGTGCCCAGCCCCTGGGTCCGGCCCCACAGCAGCGCGGGCAACATAGCGCGGGATCGCCGGTTAGCCAAACCGGCGATCCCGCGCACCATTGATAGTCCACCGCCACGACCTGCCCAATCGTCGAAAGGCACAACCCCACGACCCCAGACCAACCGAAACGCTCACGGCCACGGCGCCGTCTAGCGATCACGCCGCGGCGTAACTCGCCCGGAACAGATCCTGCGCACGCTCCACGTCCCTAGCCGTGCGAAGCTGCACCTCCAAGTCACCCGTCCCGTGGTGGCCGAGCCCGGACACGTCCCGGGTGAAGCCGGGAATGAGGTCGACGTGCTTCGGGTCGACCTTTAGGTAGACGAGGAGCTTGGTCCGCTGGGGCGGGCAGACGCAGGCGAAGTTCCGCAGGCGCTGATACGCCCTGTACTGCTTGCGCTCCACGCGGTTCACGCCGTCCCCGAGACCGAGCAACGCCTCGTCGACCGCGGTCGCCATCGCGACCATCGACGCACCCGGGACGGCGGCTGCCACCCGTGCGACCTCCTGCCGACGCGCACGCCGGGGCGTCTGTGTCCCGCCGCTCACGGACGCCACGGTCTCAAGGCCGAGCAGGTCGTTGCCGAAGAACCGGTAGCGGACCAAGTCGATCGACCTCCGGTTCTCGCGTACGGCGTGAACGTCGTAACGCGTGAAGTCGCCGGCAATACAGATCAGGCGCGGTCCACTCCACAGCACCTGGGACGCGGCCGTAGCCCCGAGCCGGTCGCGGACCAGGTGCTCGAACTCAGCCCGATGGTCCATCAGCCACGAGAGATAGAACAACCCCTGGTTGATGACGCCCGCGTCGACGCCGCGCTTGTATTCCAATATGACCGGTGAGCCGTTCTCGTCTAGCCCAAGCGAGTCGATCCGGCCCCCGTGCGCCGGCCCTGTGCCGTACTCACTCGCCAGGAACCGGACGTCCAGCAGCGCCTCCATATGCGCCTCGACGAGGCCCTGCACATCCGCCTCAACCTCAGCAAGACGCGGCGCGACCTCGGTCACTCCGCTTTTCATCGTGCGGAACAGCTTCAGACCCGACACCTCCCCCTCCTCGACCCGAGATCAACAACGCCGAGCAGGGGCAAGATTGTTTCCACCGGGGCCTTCAACCTGGTGGAGACAGCGTGGGAACCTGCAGGTACGGCCTACGAGGAACACCCGTGTCCCCCTGGACCTCAGGGGTTTGCCTTTCCCCCATACGTCCCCCACGTTGCGGGGGTTGGCGCCAGGAGAGTGCGTTCACGCAGGTCAGCGCCCTTGGCGCGGCGCGTAGGGCTAGTGCCTCCTAAGCGCCTGCCGCATGTTCCAGCCTCGCTAAGGTTGATGACGACCTCAACGAGCGCCGGCCCGGCCGCCGCGCCCTGTTGTTACGAGCCCTCCAGGGCTGATGACGACCGTCGAGGCCGCCGACGGTGATGGTGTCCCCGTCCGGTTACGAGCCCTCCAGGGCTGATGACGACTGCAGGGCACGTTCCTGGCGCCCACGTTCTACCTGCGTTACGAGCCCTCCAGGGCTGATGACGACCACTCCCGCGCACGGCACGGATCCAGCCGGGTGGTGGTTACGAACCCTCCAGGGCTGACGACGACTCGATGTGCGGGGTGTACGGCTCGGGGGGGGACCACTGTTGCGAGCCCTCCAGGGCTAATGACGACAAAGAAGCCGTGGCCGAGCGGGACCGCATTCGCACGTTACGAGCCCTCCAGTGCCAATGACGACGTCGTCCATCTCCGTGGCGGACACGGCCGCGTTCTCGTTACGAGCCCTCCAGGGCTGATGACGACTTCGCTCCCGGGCACATCCTGCTCCGGCGTCTCGCGTTGCGAGCCCTTCAGGGCTGATGACGACTCGGCGTTCGCCGCCAACTACGTGGGCCGGATCCCGTTGCGAGCCCTTCAGGGCTGATGACGACCCCAACGGCTACCCCTACTGCAGCCAAGCCTGCCGGTTGCGAGCCCTCCAGGGCTGATGACGACCGGAACGGCCCAGCGGCTCCCGGTCTTGCCACCGGGTTGCGAGCCCTCCAGGGCTGATGACGACCCGGGATCATTCGTTGTCCCCGGTTCTGTGTCCACCTCCCGTTGCGAGCCCTCCAGGGCTGATGACGACTCGAGGGTAAAGGTACTGGTCAGCGGAAGCCTTGAGGTGGTCGTTCGAGGGGAATTGGCAGCGATCCGCCGGTAGTGCATCAGCGCAGGTCAGGCCGTTTTGTGCGGCTACCCCACCATCCTTCAGTCTGGCAGCAGACGGACGTAGCGTCGACGGCGGGCTTTGGTTTGCTGCTAGTCACCACTATGGCTTCATCGCGGCTTCGGCGGAATCGACCTCCCGATGCGGCATAGCACTCAACGGAGACATTCATGGTATTTCAAAAGAAATCACTACCTCACTTACTTCGGTCAACTATGGTGCCGCGCATGCCAGTTGCGCCGAAGAACTGCGGCATCAACACGGAACCTCGAGGTGGCCTTCGATGCGGGTGAGGGTTGATGTCAGTGCCGATACGCCGAGTCTGCGTTGGGAGGACGTGCACGGACCAGCGCGGGCCGTCGTGTATGGGCTGCTGGGGAGCCAGGACCCGGTATTGGCGCAGTCGTTGCATGACGAGGGTTGGCGGGGCCATCCGCTCAAGCCGCTCGGGGTGACGAGCCCGCAGTTCAGAGGCGCGCCCAACAAGAGGGGGGTATACACCACCTCCTCCCAGGGGTCGGTCTGGTTCGGTTCGCCGGTGCCGGAGATCGCGGCCGTGCTAGTTGCTGCTCTTGCTTCGCGGACGGAGATTGTCTGGGGAGCGACGCGCCTGCGGGTGCGTGGCTTCGCCGTCGACTTCGATGCACCCTCGACGAGTGGCCCGGTGGAGATGGCGACGGCTACCCCAGTTGTCGTCAAGCATGACGGGCGCGATCTGTTGCCGGGGGATGATCATTTCGTCGAGCGGCTGGAGCACAACCTGGTCCACAAGGCCGATGTGCTGGGTCTGCCGGCTCCTCACGGGCTGCGGGTGCTTGAGGCCGGGCCTCGGCGGCGGTTCACGGTCCAGGGGGCTCCGCGGATCGGGGCACAGGTGCGGGTGTCGATGGAGGCGGATGCGCGGTTCGTCGACGCGGTGCGCTCCTGGGGGTTGGGGTTGGACACGATCCAGGGCTTCGGGTGGATTCGGTGAGCGCCGCGGTGGCGCTGGGATGCCTGCGGGCGACGAGCCATCCGTTGCAGCGTGCGGGTGCGTGGGCGGCAGCGGTGATGGCCGGCTGTGAGCGCCCGGATCAGGTGGGGGTATCCGATCTGGATGAGGTGGCCGCTCGCATCGTCGCTGACGCGTGCAGGGCGGCGGTGGCTGCGAAGGATGCGCCGGCCTATGACTGGTGGAAGGTCTTGTTCGCGCTGTATCCGAATGCCAAGGTGACGCACGCCGGCCGGACGCGCGACGAGGACGTGCTCAGAGCGGCCCTCGCGGGGATGTTCGCACCGGATGCGCTCGATGGCGGGACGTGGCCCTGCACCTTTTGCGGCACCGATGCGTCAGCGTTGTGGGCGAAGTCGATGCTGCCGATGTTCGACACGAACAAGGCGCTCAATACGTTGCCGCCCGGTGTTGCGGGGTGGCCGGTCTGCCGGGGTTGTCGGGTCGCGATGTGGGCGTTGCCGTACGGGTCGTGGGTGACGGCCGGCTCAGCGACGGTGCTGTCCTGTGAGCGGGAGGGCGCCGAGCGCCAGTTCGCGGAACGCAATGTGCAGCGGGCGCGGCGCATCATGCATGCCGGCTTTACCGGTCTGGCGGCAGGCGCGCGTCCGGAACTGGTGGTGCTGCGAGCTCTGCGCGGCGTGGGGCCGGAGTTGTGCGCCACCACCTTGTGGAGTTTCAAGAACGATAACCAGGATCCGTGGCTGAGAGTGACGCGTACCCGCCGTGCGATCCCGCGGTTCCTGGCGATGGTCGAGGGCAACGCGCCGTTGAGGCGGGGTTGGCGGTTGCTGGAGTTGGCCCTCACCCAGCGCGATAAGAGCGGCAAGGTGGCGGCCCATGGGGCGGCGGAGGCGGCTCGGCTGTTGTTCGAGGCTGAGGACGGCAGGAGCCGGTCCGTTCTCCGTCAGGTGAATTACCTGCTGCGCGAGGCCGAAGGCACGTGGAGCCCGCGGGACCTGTCGGACTTGGCGCGGCTCGCTTTCACGTACGCGGAGGAGATTTTGGGGATGGATGTGGACCTGATGCCGGTGGCGACGGTGATCGCTGACTGGATCGAGCATGGCAGCGGCAGCCCGCGGGGGCGGCTGGCGGAGTACCGCAGTGTTGCGCTGAGTGATTACAAGCTGGGGTTGCTGTTGGTGCAGGCGCATGGGCGGTTGTGGTTCGACGGGCGTCCTCCCCAGGCCGGTCCGGAGGACTGGAAGCCGTTGCTGCAGCAGCGGTCCCGTGCTTGGGAGCAGCGGATGCTGTTGTTCGCCAGTGTGTCGAAGCTGCTGGTGGAACGGGGTGTGGCTGTGAACGAGAAACCCGTGGACGCGCAGGAGCGCGAACGCACGGAGCGCTTGGTGGAGCTGCCGGTGCTGGCCTTGGATGACGACGATGAGATGGGGGCGGCCTGATGGCTTACCTGGCAGGCAAGATGGTGCTCGCGGTGGAGGCGGGTGCGCCCAATAACGGTAAGGGCGAGGAGACGAAGGCGCGGGTGAAGTTCGCCCGGATCCGGGGTCGGCAGTACCCGTATGTCTCCGCGCAGGCTGTGCGGCGCTGGATGCGGGACGGGATGGTCGAGCAGGGTTCGGTGCCCTCGCCGGTGACGCGGGTAGGGAAGGCGCAGAATCGGGCGCAGAAGGCCAACACCGATGCGGACCCGATCCGGTACGCCGACGATGATTTGTTCGGCTACATGCGGGCGGGGGCCAAGAAGGACGATGCGGCCACCACCTTGCGGGACAGCCCCTTCATGCTGGGCACGCTGATGTCCGTGGAGCCGGCGTATCCGACGGAGGATTTCGGGGTCATGTCCCGAGGGGTGAGTGAGCCGGTGCTGCACGGCCACGAGTTCTACACCGCGGACTTGGCAGCGCCCTTCTTGCTGGACCTGCCGCGTATCGGCACGTTCACGCTGCCGAACCCAGGCGGCGTCGGGCGCCCGAACTACCTGACGCAAGAGCAGGCCCTGCAGGTCGCCGACGCGGCGGCCGCTGGCGCACAGGCGACGACGTTCCGTGATCAGCCAGCCGTACGGCTGCCGATCGAGGAGCGCCGCAAGCGGGCCGCGCTGCTGCTGGAAGCTTTGGCGCACCTCAGTGGAGGGGCCAAGCAGGCGCTGCACTACGGCGACCGGGTTCCGGCGCTGATCGTGCTGGTGCCGTTCAAGGGCGGCATCAACCCGCTGGCCAACTGTGTGGACGGCGAAGAGAGCACTGGTCTGCGGGTGCGGGGTGACGTCCTGCGCAAGGAGCTCGCGGCGTGGGACGGCGAGTGGGAGGCTCCAGTCCGGATCGGCTGGCGCCCCGGTTTCCGGGACGAGATGCGGGCGGTGTTCGAGAAGCAGTGCGCGCAGGAACTCGAGGCCGGGACGATCGTCATTGACCATCCCCGGACGGTGCTGCGCGGTCTGGCGGCCGAGCTGCGCGGTGGAGGGCTGGATTCCTGGTTTGACGATCCCGCCGGTGCTCCCAGTGCCGCGTGAAGCAGTGCCGGCGTGGCGGCTGGAGTTCTACGCACCCGTGGCGTCGTTCCGCGATCCGCTGTTTCCCGGCATCACCCACGGCCTGCCAGTGCCGCCTCCCTCGACGGTACGGGGGCTGCTCGCCGCGGCCACCGGACGGCCGTCGGAGCCGGTGACTTTCGGGATGGCGGCCTGGTCCGAGGGCGGCGGAATCGACGCGGAGACGTACCACCCGATCGCCGCGGGGGGTGCGAACCCGGCGGTATCCGGCCGGGTGCGCGAGGGCAAGGGCGGTATGACGATCCGCGATCGGCCCTTTTTGGCCGGCGTCCACCTCACGTTGTGGCTGCCGGGCGAGGACGGAGACCGGATCGCGCGGGCGCTGCGCCGTCCGCGCTGGCCGCTGCGGCTGGGGCGTTCGCAGGACCTTGTCCACCCCCTGGAGCGGGACCATGTCCTATTGGAGCCCGCCGATGAGGCGGTCGTCGATCACGCCTTGGCGCCGGTCGGCGGGCACGACGTGCCGTTCGCCACCGTCCATCGCCTGGCGGCCTCCATCTCCACCGACCGGATGACCACGTCCTGGGCCGACTACCAGTGGTGCGACGAACCCACCGGCCGCCGCCCCGTCCACGACGCCTACCAGGACCCGGAGCCGGGCCGGCCGGGGAGGGCGGTATGGCTGCTGGCCCCGTGAGCCCAGTACCGCGCAGACGCGCTCTCACCGACGTCCGGGCGAAATCACGGCCCGCGGACGACCCCGAGCGGCTGACCACCCACTCCCGGACGGTCCACGACACCGTCGCGCAGATCGAGGCGCGTATCGGGAACGCCGGGATCCTGGCGACCGACCCGGCCTTCTGGCCCCGGATCCGCCATGCCGCGCTTTTGCACGACACGGGCAAGATCGCGGAGGGCTTCCAGCAGCAACTCCTCCCCGGGAGCGACGCCTGGGGGGAACGCCACGAGGTGTTGTCCCTCGCGTACGTGGACCTGCTCGCCGCCCGGACCGGCTGGAGCGACCAGGACCGGCTGATGGTCGCGACTCTGGTCGCCTCCCATCACCGGGCTCTGCACGACGCTTCCTCCGGCGGCACCGGCGGCAGGCCGAGCCTGTCGCGCCAATACAACGCGCACACGAAATGGGACGAAGCGTTCGGCACCACCCCCGGAGCCACCGCGGGGCAGGTGCAGGTCCAGGTAACCCTGGGTCTGCACCGAGAACTGCTGGCCTGGCTGGCCGGGTTCCTCACCGTCGACCCGCCCCCGGCGAGCCGTAGCGGACCCACACTGGCGCGCCGGACAGAGGAACTGCTCGGCCAGGTACTGGACGCCTGGCGGCACCCGGTCAAACCACACCGCGGCCTGCTCGCCGTCCTCGCACAAGGGGCCCTGACCCTGGCGGACCACGCAGGCTCTGCCCACGAACGCCTGCAGACCCACATGCCGCTGCTGCCTGACTACCTCGACCGCTTCCCCCACCCACCGCACCTGCACCAGCAGCAGGCCGCCATCACCACAGGTCATCTCATCCTCATCGCCCCCACCGGCAGCGGAAAAACGGAAGGCGGACTGGCCTGGGCCGCCTACCAGACCACGACGATGCCCGGCCTAGTGCGCGTCGTGTGGACGCTGCCCTACCGGGCATCCCTCAACGCGGTGCGCCGACGCTTCGAACTGGATCTCGTCCCAGCACCCGGGCAAGACAAGGCTGACATCGGACTCCTGCACGGCTCCGTAGCGCACACCTTGCTCACCCAGGCCGTCGACGACGACTGCGGCGGCACCACAGCACGCGCTGAGCCGACCCCAGCACAGGCCCGCAAGGCACGCGCCCAGGCGGCAGCCATGAGGCTGTTCGCCCAGCGGGTACGCGTCGCCACCCCCCACCAACTCCTGCGCGGAGCCATCGCCGGCCCCGTGTACTCCTCCGTCCTCCTGGAGCAGGCCAACTCACTGTTCGTGATGGACGAGCTGCATGCATACGACCCCGACACCTTCGGCCGCCTGTGCGCTGCCATGGGACTTTGGGAACAGCTCGGCAGCCGGGTCGCGATCCTGTCCGCGACCCTGTCCCAGACGATGATCGACATCATTGAAGAGAGCCTGGAACAGCCGGTGGCGGTGCGCCGGGCAGCGCAGGGCACCGCTCCGATCCGCCACCGCCTCGTCCTGGACGACGACCCACTCAGCGCACCCGCAAGTATCGAACGCCTGCGGTCCTGGCTGGAGGATGGGCACAGTGTGCTCGTCGTCGCCAACAAGGTCGACACTGCCCAGGCACTGTTCGAGGCCCTGGCCGACACCGCCCGCGGCGCCCGGCCCGAAGACCCGTACGCGGCGTTGCTGCTGCACTCCCGATTCAAGAACCGTGACCGCGACCTGATCGAGAGAACCTTGCTGCGGCGACACCCGGAGCGGCAGCCGCACGAAGCCGCCAGGCGAGGCGGACTGGTCGTGGCCACTCAAACCGTCGAAGTCTCCCTGCAACTGGACTTCGACCGGGGCGCGGTCGACAACGCCCCCGTCGAGGCGGTCGCGCAGCGAGCCGGACGCGTCAACCGCCGCGGCCTGCACCCCGACGGCGCCGCCGAATTCCGCGTCCACCGCACCGACGGACACCGGCCCTACGCCCAAGGCGCGGTCGAAGCAGCATGGGCGGCCCTGACCGCACTCGTCGAGCACGGAGTCGACACCCTCAGCGAGCAAGACATCGACCACCTCCTCACCCACGCCTACGCGACACCCTGGGGCAAGGAGTGGGCGCAGGAAGCGCGCGAAGCCCGCGACACGTTCACCTCAGAATTCCTCACCTTCACCGACCCGTTCCACGACCGCACCGAATTCGCCGAGGCCCTCAGCGAACAGTTCGACACCGTCGAGGTCCTGCACCACGACGACATCGAGGAATATCGGACCTTGGTCAAGGGCAAGCACGGTGACCCGCTCCTCGCCACGGGGCTCCTGATCCCCCTGCGATACCGCCAGCTCACGATGTACGCAGGGCGATTCGACCCCCACCTCGGCGTCCACGTGATCGACGGCGTCTACGACGAGGTCACCGGCCTGCGACCACCCTCCGAACAAGAGACCATCTTGTGAGCCCTCCCGCCTTCGACCCCGCGCACCCTGATGACAAAGGTGCCGCTCTCGGCGGGGTCCACATCAAGTACCTCCGCCACTGCCCACGGCAACTATGGCTGTACGCACGCGGCTACCGGCCCGAACACCGCAGCGACCTCGTCGCTTTCGGCGAAGTCGTCGCCGACACGACCTTCACCCGCCGCCGTGAGATCGACCTGGGCGAAGCCAAGATCGACTGGGTGACCGCCGGCGCCGTCGTGCACGAGACCAAATCGTCCCGCACCCCCTCACCGGCCCATGCGGCACAAGTCCGGCACTACTGCCTGCTGCTGGAGCGCCGGGGCATCGCCGTCCGCGGTGGAACCGTCCATTACCCGCTCATCCGACGCACCACCGACGTCCCCTGGGACGAGGCCGCCCGCGCCGAGGCGGAAGACACCGAGGACGAAGCCCGCGCTGTCATCGCCGCTGCCACAGCGCCGCCGCGCCTCGCCCGCGCCAAATGCCGGGGCTGCTCCTATCTCGACTACTGCTGGGGAGACTGATGGCCGCCGCCGGCCGCACATACTGGCTGACCGAACCATGCCGCATCCGCCGGGAGGATGACAGCATCCGCATCGAGCGGCACGACGGCAGCCCGGTCCACATTCCCATCACCGATATCCGCGATCTCATCGCCTTCGACCACATCGACATCAACACTTCCGCCCTGTCCCTGCTCAGCCGACACGGCGTGAACCTCCACGTCCTGGACCACTACGGCAACCACGCCGGCCACTTCAGCCCCGCAGAATCGATGGCCTCCGCCGCCGTCGTCCGCCGCCAGGTGGAACTCACCGGTGATGCAGAACACCGGACGAGGGTCGGCCGAGACCTCGTCCTCGCCACGGCACAGAACCTGCGCTGGGCCCTGGATACCGACCTCCTCGATCCCGCCCTCCAAGCCCTGCACACCGCACTGCCCACCTGCCAGGACAGCGAAGCGATCATGGGCCAGGAAGGCAACTTCCGGCGCACCGCCTGGGCCGTCCTCGACACCCAGCTACCCGCCTGGCTGCGACTCAACGGACGCACCCGCCGGCCGCCGACCAACGCCGGCAACGCCTTCGTCAGCTACCTCAATTCCCTCGTCTACGCCCGCATGCTCACCGCCCTGCGCAGCACCCCCCTCCACCCAGCTATCGGCTTCCTCCACGCCGACACCGACCGGCGCCGCAACACCCTCGCCCTCGACCTGGCCGAACCGTTCAAGCCCTTGTTCGCCGAACGCCTCCTGAAGCGCACCGCTGCCCAAAAACACCTCAGACCCAGCGACTTCGAGACCGACGTGGGGCGCGCCTCGCTCAGTAAGGACGGCCGCAAGAAGATCGCCGCCCTGGTACGCGAGGAACTCGCCACGACCGTCTTCCACCGCACCCTCAAGCGCCAGGTCAGCTACGAGGAACTGATCCACCTCGAAGCGCTGAAAATCGTCCGCCTGTGCCTGGAAGACAAGCCCTACAAGCCGTTCCATCCCTGGTGGTGACCGGTCATCTTCGTGATCCTCGTCTACGACACCGCCGCCGAACGCAACCCGAAAGTCCTCAAGACCTGCCGCAAATACCTGCACTGGACCCAACGCAGCGTCTTCCAGGGCGAACTCACCGCCGCCCAATACCGCGCACTGACCTCCGCCCTCACTGTCGCCATCGACCCGGACTACGACAGCATCATCACCTACACCGCCCGATCCCCCGACATGATCGACACCAGCACCCTCGGCGTAGCTCTGGGCACCCCCGGAGATATTCTCTGACCTGCACCAATGCATCACCAGCAGACCGCCGCATATCCACTTCCCTAAACGACTGTCAGCCGTCGCATGACCTGCGGCTTTACCTTCAGGTCGTCATCAGCTCAGGAGGGCTCGCAACGGCGGCCTGTGGACGCCGCCGAGCCAGCGGGGGCCATGTCGTCATCAGCTCAGGAGGGCTCGCAACGCGGCGGCCCGCTGGGCTTCGGCCTTGTTCTCCGCCGTCGTCATCAGCTCAGGAGGGCTCGCAACCCGAAGCTGGCGATCGACCCCCGCGCGAAGCTGGGGTCGTCATCAGCTCAGGAGGGCTCGCAACCCGTTCTGGGGCTGGCCGGTACCGCCACCGCCGCCGGTCGTCATCAGCTCAGGAGGGCTCGCAACCGGGGACGCGCTCGATGATGCCGGCCCGGCCGCCGGTCGTCATCAGCTCAGGAGGGCTCGCAACTCCGCGCTCAACGGAGGAAAGCCTGCTGCGGTCAGCGTCGTCATCAGCTCAGGAGGGCCCGCAACCCCCACTCCGACACGGTTGTGCCGGTGAGGACGGTGGTCGTCATCAGCCCAGGAGGGCTCGCAACAACTGCGGGTGCCGCACGGCGAGGTGGAGCAGGGTGGTCGTCATCAGCCCAGGAGGGCTCGCCACATCAGCTCACCCGCGGTACGCGGCGCCCGCTTGCCGGTGAACACGTCGTCATCAGCCCAGGAGGGCTCGCAACCGCGCATGCAGAACGCAGGCGCTGAGGGCGCCGCTGGTCGTCATCAGCCCAGGAGGGCTCTCAACAGGATGTACGGGCGCGGCGGGGTGTGGACCCGCGCGGTCGTCATCAGCCCTGGAGGACTGGCAACATGTGGCACAGGTCCAGCAACTCGGGACGGTACACGAGTCGCCATCAGTCCTAGAGGACTCGCAACAGCGTGAACTTGTAGATGGAGCCCTGGCTCCCGGATCGTCATCAGCCCTGGAGGGCTTGCAACGCGCGGGCGCGGCTGACGTTGTAGACCGGCCATGGGATCGTTATCAGCCCTGGAGGGCTCGCAACCTGCGCACGACCGGCGCTGGGGGTGCGACCAACGCCATCGTCATCAGCCCTGGAGGGCTCGCAACCGGTAGAGGTAGAGCCGGCCGTCGGGGTCTTCGGCCATCGTCATCAGCCCTGGAGGGCTCGCAACATGGCGCGCTGCATCCCCCCGGACTTGAAGCCCTTGATCGTCATCAGCCCTGGAGGGCTCGCAAC
The DNA here is from genome assembly GCF_005860785.2 of Streptomyces sp. So13.3. Lineage (NCBI taxonomy): Bacteria > Bacillati > Actinomycetota > Actinomycetes > Kitasatosporales > Streptomycetaceae > Streptomyces > Streptomyces sp. So13.3. The sequence continues at coordinate 2,110,514 of NZ_CP048835.1, forward strand.
GGGGTCATCTGGCGCGCCGCGCGGTTCAGGACACTTATCGTCATCAGCCCTGGAGGGCTCGCAACAGCAGCAAATGCTGCAGCTCGGCGGCCGGAACTCGGATCGTCATCAGCTCTGGAGGGCTCGCAACGCACGACCATGACCGGTGTGGTGGACGACCTTCCTGATCGTCATCAGCCCTGGAGGACTCGCAACTTGAGGCCAGCGACGGTGAACGTGACCCGGTCGACCATCGTCATCAGCCCTGGAGGGCTCGCAACGTGCCCTCCGACCCGGCGCTGCGGCCGATCTCGGCTATCGTCATTGGCCCTGGAGGGCTCGCAACCCAATTGGGTGAATCTCGGGATGACCCCGCGCGGTCATCGTCATCAGCCCTGGAGGGCTCGCAACACGGCCACCAGCATGCTCGACCCGGGCTCTGTGGCATCGTCATCAGCATTGGAGGGCTCGCAACGCGCCCGCAACGACGCCAGCAAACGCTTCGTACAGCATCGTCATCAGCCCTGTAGGGCTCGCAACGAGGAACGCCGATGACCCAGGTGTCGCACCGGTATCGTCATCAGCCCCGGAGGGCTCGCAACGCGACCTGGCACCGGATTGCAGTCGGCGGCCCGGCGATCGTCATCAGCCCTGGAGGGCTTGCAACGCTGGGCCGCGCTCAACGCGTGGATCCACTCCTGGGGATCGTCATCAGCCCTGGAGGGCTTGCAACTGGTGACCGGTCTGGGCTGCGGTCCTGGGTGCACGGGATCGTCATCAGCCCTGGAGGGCTTGCAACCCGTTGTCGTGCTGACGGTCGTAGTGGAAGACGGGGCTTGTCATCAGCCCTGGAGGGCTTGCAACATGGCCAACGTGTACGGCGTGGACGCCGGGAAGCCCATCGTCATCAGCCCTGGAGGGCTTGCAACACGCGTGCCCCGGCAGCTGCCGCGACCCTGACCAGCATCGTCATCAGCCCTGGAGGGCTTGCAACGTCAGCACGACGCACCACCCACAACGGGAGCGTCAGATCGTCATCGGCCCTGGAGGGCTTGTAACCCGCCGGGGAGGTGCTGCAGGCGCCAGGCTGTGGCGTCGTCATCAGCCCTGGAGGGCTCGCAACGAGAACTCGCCGGTGCAGTCCTCGGGTTCGGCTCCGATCGTCATCAGCCTTGGAGGGATCGCAACTTGCGCAGGCCCTGCAGCTCGGCCAGTTGGTCATGCATCGTCAGCAGCCCTGGAGGGCTCGCAACCGCTTGGCCTGGCGGACCAGATCCCGGAACGCTTCCATCGTCATCAGCCCTCGAGTGCTCGCAACGCCCGCCTGCGCCAACTGCGGCGACTTCCTGACCGTATCGTCATCAGCCCTGGAGGGCTCGCAACATGACCGCCACCCGGCAGCCCATGGCGGCCAAGCCCATCGTCATCAGCCCTGGAGGGCTCTCAACATCGCAAGCTTCACGCCGTCGGTGGTCCCGCCTGTGTCGTGATCAACCCAGGAGAGTTTGCAACACGTAGCCGAGAAACGTCTCGGTGCCGGTCCCCGTGGTCGTCATCAGCCCTGGAGGGCTCTCAATGGCAGCCCGCTGGGTTCGGCGGTCATCAGCTCGTCATCGTCATCAGCCCTGGAGGGCTCGCAACGTGTAGACACGGCTGAGACTGACGGTCGGCTCGGGCATCGTCATCAGCCCTGGACGGTCGCAACCGCGGGTATGGGGACCTGGCGCAGGCCCTCGCCGGTATCGTCATCAGCCCTAGAGGGCTCGCAACCGTGAACTCACGGTCATGGTGATGTGCCACTCTGCATCGTCATCAGCCCAGGAGGGCTCGCAACGTGTCCGCGGCTTACGCACGGACGGCCACCCCCGTGTCATCATCAGCCCAGGAGCGCTCGCAACAGCAGTACCGCGAGCTGTACGCCATCGACGCACCGAGTCGTCATCAGCCCAAGAGGGCTCGCAACATGTCCTCGAACATCCCCACCGGCACGTCCAGCCTGGTCGTCATCAGCCCTGGAGGGCTCGCAACGACAGGCCGAGTTTCGTGCGGACCACCTGCGCGGTGTCGTCATCAGTCCTGGAGGGCTTGCAACACGTGGGTGAGCTGGATGTAGGCGCCATGCCCGTGGAACGTCATCAGCCCTGGAGGGCTCGCAATCCCGGCGGCAGCGGCGAGCGCGTCATCACGATCATGATCGTCATCGGCCCTGGAGGGATCGCAACCGGCTGCACCACATGGCGGCGCGCGCCGACAACGGCATCGTCATCAGCCCTGGAGAGCTTGCAGCGTTACCGGATCCTCCGGCCCCCCGCTGGCGGCCACGATCGTCATCAGCCTGGAGGGCTTGCAACCGTGTGCTGACGCCGGCTTTCACCAGCCGGGCCGCCATCGTTATCGGCCCTGGAGGGCTTGCAACACTACCGCCGGGCCCTGGGAGCGCGTATCCGGGACATCGTCATGAGCCCTGGAGGGCTTGCAACATCTTCCGCCCGGCCGTGGTGCTGCCGTCGCAGCAGATCGTCATCAGCCCTGGAGGGCTCGCAACGCGCCGCCGAGGACCTCGGCCGGCAGCAGGACGCGCCACCCACCATCCTCATCAGCCTTGGAGGGCTCGCAACGCGATCCACGTCTCGTAGTCTTCCAACCGGCGCCGATCGTCATCAGCCCTGGAGGGCTCGCAACGTTGGGTAGATCGCCCTTCGGTCGACCCCATCCACGTTGTCATCAGCCCTGGAGGATTCGCAACACGTAGCTGGACGTGGCGCCCAGGACGAAGTACTGCGTCGTCATCAGCCCTGGACGGCTCACAACATGATGTTCGTGACGACGGGGGTGGCCTCATTCAAGATCGTCAACAACCCTGGGACTCTCGCATCGCGTGCGCCGGCGTGGTGCGCGATCACCCGTTCGCGATCGTCATCAGCCCGGGAGGGCTTGCAACTGGCACTCGGCCCGGTACACGGTGACCGTGTCCGAATCGTCATCAGCCCTGGAGGGCTTGCAACTACTGCCAGCACAGATACCCGCACATCGCGATCGTGTTCGTCATCAGCCCTGGAGGGCTCGCAACTGGCGACCCAGGCCCGGCAGGATGGTCGGCAACCGCGTCGTCATCAGCCCTGGAGGGCTCGCAACGGATGCTCCGCTGGATCAGGGCGGTCACGGCGCTGGGTCGTCATCAGCCCTGGAGGGCTCGCAACGCGAGTTGCGCGTCGAGGAGCCATGCGGCGCCGAGGGCGGTCGTCATCAGCCCTGGAGGGCTCGCAACAGCTGATGACTGTCCAGACCCGGACCGCCCGATCCCGTCGTCATCAGCCCTGGAGGGCTCGCAACACGATCGCGAAGAGTGTCCCGTTCGCGCCCTGCGCCCGTCGTCATCAGCCCTGGAGGGCTCGCAACGTGCGGGCCAGCACGGAAGCCGATGCCACGGCGGCGGGTCGTCACCAGCCCTGGAGGGCTCGCAACTGCTGCCGGACCGCGTACACGGTGTCGTAGCTGATGTCGTCATCAGCCCTGGAGGGCTCGTAACGGGAGGGTGAACCCCGCGTCGTCGCCCCGCACGCCGAGTCGTCATCAGCTCCGGAGGGCTCGCGCCCAGAGCCTGCCTCCTTGACCGATTAGCAGGCAGTGGCCCCGCTTAGTACTGGTGCCATTCTCGGGCGCGCCGACTCCACGATTCTCGCCAGTCGCGAGCCGCTGCAGAGCCGAGGAGTGGCCATCACCCTCGGGACCCCCTGGGACTTCCAGCCGTATCGACAGGCACAACCCTGAAACATACGAAAGACTATCTGCGCAGGTCAGCACCCCACAGCCACTCATCCTGGCAGGTCACGGGGCCCTATGGTCCCTTCCGCGACATCTGAGTCAAACCGACGTTCAACCGCCCGAGGTGCCGATATTCGCTCGGTCTCGCGCCGTTAGGCGATCGAGAGAAGGCCAGCAGGACGGGTCGCTACCGGCGACTCTGCGAGAACTCCGAGTACGTGGCCATCAGCCAGGAGCGCACGATCTACCGCGCCACGGCCATGCTCTCGCTCCACCGCTCGGCAAGATCCCTGCTCTCAATGTGCCCGCTGCGGCACCCACTCGGACTGGCCTGCCCGTTTCAACGCTCCGTAGTCAGCACCAAACCAGCACGGGAGAGGTGATCAGGGGTGCTGACAGGGGATTTCAGTCAGCACCGAACCAGCACGGGAGTCAGCACCGCGGTGTCAAAATGTGCCAAAAGCCGCGTCTCCGCAGCGGGGCGTCCGGCGCCGTCGGAAGGCGCCGGCCTGGCTTCCGATGCCGCGCATGGCTGCCGCGCGGACACCCGGCACCGAAAGTGTGGTGTCCCACCACATGTGCGCCTGACCAGCGGCTTCCTACCGTGTGGCGACATCGAATCGTCCCCGTCCCCGCCCGGAAGTGGTGACCATGGCTGCCTCGGCATCCGCTCCACCCGCACCTTCGTCCCTCAAGCGCATCGTCGCCGCGAGCCTGATCGGCACCACCATCGAGTGGTACGACTTCTTCCTCTACGGCTCCGCCGCCGCCCTGGTGTTCAACAAGCTGTTCTTCCCGGGCTCCGATCCGCTGGTCGGCACGTTGCTGTCGTTCCTGACCTACGCGATCGGCTTCGCCGCCCGGCCGGTCGGCGCCCTGGTGTTCGGGCACTTCGGTGACCGGCTCGGGCGTAAGAAGCTGCTGGTCATCAGCCTGTTGATGATGGGCGGCGCGACGTTCTGCATCGGTCTGCTGCCGACCCACGCCACGGTCGGCTCGGCCGCGCCGGTGCTGCTGACCGTGCTGCGGCTGGTGCAGGGCTTCGCGCTCGGGGGTGAGTGGGGCGGGGCCGTGCTGCTGGTGTCGGAGCACGGGGACGCCAAGCGCCGCGGGTTCTGGGCGTCGTGGCCGCAGACCGGGGCGCCCGCCGGGCAGTTGCTGGCGACGGGGGTGCTCTCCGCGCTGACCGCGCTCATGTCGGACTCGGCGTTCCTCGCCTGGGGCTGGCGGATACCGTTCCTGCTCTCCGGTCTGCTGGTGATGGTGGGCCTGTGGGTGCGGCTGTCGGTCGACGAGTCGCCGGTCTTCAAGGCGGCGCTGGCCAAGGCCGCGGCGCGGACGTCCGAGGATCCCGTCGAACGCATGCCGCTGGTGGCCGTGTTCCGGGACCACTGGCGCGATGTGCTGGTCGCGATGGGCGCCCGGATGGCCGAGAACATCAGCTACTACGTCATCACCGCGTTCGTCCTGGTCTACGCGACCACCCACGCGGGGCTCGGCAAACAGACCGCGCTCAACGCCGTACTCATCGGCTCCGCCGTGCACTTCGCGGTGATCCCGGCCTGGGGCGCGCTGTCCGACCGGATCGGCCGCAAACCCGTGTACCTGCTGGGCGCGGCCGGGGTGGGGCTGTGGGCGTTCCCGTTCTTCATGCTCATCGACCGCGAGAACTTCGGCTCGCTGGTGCTCGCGATCACCGTCGGACTGATCTTCCACGGCGCGATGTACGCGCCGCAGGCGGCCTTCTTCTCGGAGATGTTCTCGACCCGCATGCGGTACTCCGGAGCCTCGATCGGCGCCCAGTTCGCCTCGGTCGCGGCCGGCGCGCCCGCACCGCTCATCGCGACCGCGCTGCTGAAGGACTACGGGACGTCCACCCCGATCTCCCTGTACGTGGTCCTCGCCGCCGTCATCACCCTGGTCGCCGTCGCGGTCGCCAAGGAGACCCGTGGCCGGGACCTCACCGCGGTGGAACCGGAACGGGCCGCGGACCCGGCGCCCGCGGCCACCGCCGCGACCGCGCCGCGCTGACCGCGGAAGGATCAGCCGGTCCGCGACCAGGAGGGTGGTCGCGGACCGGCGGCGGTTCAGCCCGTGCCGCCCAGCCGGTGCAGGCGCAGGGCCAGTTGGAGTTCGAGGGCGCGTTCCGGTTGCTGCCAGTCGGGGCCGAGCAGCTGGGCGACGCGCTCCAGGCGCTGGGCGACGGTGTTGACGTGGACGTGCAGCGCGTCCTTGGTGCGGGCCGGGCTCATCCCGCTCGCGAAGTACGCGTCGAGGGTACGGACGAGGTCGGTGCCGCGCCGGGTGTCGTAGTCGGTGACCGCGCCGATGGTCCGCCGGACGAAGCCCCCGACATCGCGGGAGTCGGCCAGCAGCAGGCCCAGGAAGCCGAAGTCCTCGGCCGCGGCACCCTCTCCGCCCCGGCCGAGCACCCGCAGCGCGTCGACGCAGCGCTGCGCCTCGGCGTATCCCGCGGCGACCGCCTCGGGGTGCGCGGCCGGGGCGGGGACGCGGGTGGACGCGCCCACGGTGACTTCGGCGTGGACGGCCGCGCCCAGTTGCGCGGCCAGCCGGCGGGCGGTCGTCGACGCGTCGACGCCGTCCTCCAGGGGCAGCAGCAGTACGGTGCCGCCGTCCCGGGCGGCGGCCAGGCCGTGCCGGGTGGCGGCGACGTGCGAGGCGGCGGACCACAGGCGCTGGCGGTCGGCGGTGGCGCCGTCGGCCGGCCGGGCTGCGAGCACGACATGCGGTACGTCGAGGTCGGCGCGGAGCCGGCCGGCCCGTTCGCGCAGCAGCCGGGGATCGCGGTGCGGCGCGTCGAGCAGGTCGTCGAGCAGCTCGCCCCGGAAGCGCTGCTCGGCCTCGCCCGCGGTGCGCCGGGCGAGCAGCAGCAGCGCGGTGACCATGGCGGCGCGTTCCAGGGTGCGCTGGTCGACGGGGTCGAGTCCGGGGTGGCCGCGCAGCACGAGGGCGCCGAGGAGCTCGCCGCCCGCGGTGACGGCGGCGGTCCAGGTGTCGCCCTCGCGCACCGCGTGGCCGTCGGCCCGGGAGCGGGCGACGGCGGCCGCGAGGGCGGCGGGCACCGGCTCGCCGCCGGTACCGGTTCCGGTGACCTGGACCGTGCCGGAGAGCACTTCGGCGACGGCGGCGGCCACGTCGTCGACCCCGCCGCCGCGCAGCACCAGCTCGGTGAGCCGGTCGTGGACCTCGGAGGCCCGTTCCAGGACGGCGCTGTGCGTGCGGATGGTGTCGTTGGCGGCGCCGAGGCCGTCGAGCGCCGAGCGGGTCTCCTCCAGCAGGTTGGCGGTGTCGATGGCGACGGCCGCGAGGGAGGCGAGCGAGGCGAGCAGGGCGATCTGCTCGCGTTCGAAGACCCTGATCCGCCGGTCGGCGGCGAAGAGCACGCCGATGACCCCGCTGCCCAGGGCGAGCGGCACGCCGAGGATGGCGACCAGGCCCTCGTCGCGGACCCCGGAGTCGATGGTGTGGGTGTGCCGGAACCGCTCGTCGTCGAAGTAGCTCTCGGTGACGTACGGCATGGCGGTCTGCGCGACGAGCCCGCCGAGCCCGGCGCCCATCGCGAGCCGCAGGCTCTGGAAGCGGGCGGACACCGAGCCCTCGGTGACCCGCATGTAGGTGTCCCCGGCGCGGGGGTCGTTGAGGGTGAGGTAGGCGACGTCGGTGCCCAGCAGCGAGCGGGCCCGCTGCACGATGGCCTGCAGTACGGCGTCCAGATCACGCAGCCCCGCCAGATCGCCCGCGGTCGCGAAGAGCGCCGACAGCTCCGCCTCGCGCCGCCGCCGCCCCTCCAGCTCGTCCCGGACCCTTAGGGCCAGCCGCTTGGCGCGTTCGAGCTCCGCGAGCCGGGTGACGGGCGCGCCGTCGGCGCGGGCCCGCAGCACCGGGCGCTCGTACTCCTCGGCCGGTGCGCCCCGAGCGAGGAGCCGCAGGTAGGGGGCCTCGGCCGGTTCGTCGGCTGCCGGGTGATCGTCATTCATGGGCACAGGCATACCGGCCCGCCCGGCCCCGGCGCCAGCGGCGTTCAGTGGGCGGTCCATCCACCGTCCATCGTGAGGGAGGCGCCGGTGATGAAGGAGGCCTGTTCCGTGCAGAGATACGCGGCCAGTTCCGCGACCTCGGCCGGCTCCACCAGCCGTTTGACGGCCGAGTCCGCCAGCAGGATCTCGGTCACGACGCGCTCGGGCGCGATGCCGTGCGCGGCGGCCTGGTCGGCGATCTGCCGCTCCACGAGCGGGGTGCGGACATAGCCGGGGCACAGGCAGTTGGAGGTCACCCCGTGCCGGGCGCCTTCCAGGGCGGCGGTCTTGGAGAGCCCTTCGAGACCGTGCTTGGCGGAGACGTACGCGGACTTGTACGGGGAGGCCCGCAGCCCGTGCACGGAGGAGATGTTGACGATGCGGCCCCAGCCCTGCCCGTACATGTGCGGCAGCGCCCCGCGGATCAGCCGGAAGGGCGCCTCCAGCATGACGCGCAGAACGGTGGAGAAGACATCGGGCGGGAAGTCCTCAATGGGGCGGACGAGTTGCAGCCCGGCGTTGTTGACCAGGATGTCGGTACCGGCCGCGGCCTGCTCGGCGGCGTCGAGATCGGTGAGGTCCAGCAGCAGGGTCTCCACGGAGCCGGGCCGGCCCGCGGCCTCCTCGTGCAGCGCGGCGAGCCCGTCGGCGTCACGGTCGACGGCCCGCACCTTGGCCCCGGCGGCGGCCAGCCGCAGGGCGCAGGCGCGGCCGATGCCCCCGGCGGCCCCGGTGACGAGTGCGGTGCGGCCGCCGAGGTCCACGGCGGAAGGCGAGATCAGCGTCATGCTGGGCAGGTTAGGCAGCGATCGCCCGCCGACCGATGGCGGCCGCACCCACACTTCGGCGCCACCAGGTGTGGCGTGCCGCCATGGGTGCTCAGCGCTCGTGGAGCCCGGGGTCCGGGGCCGGGACGAACCAGGCCGCCGGTTCGTTCTTGAGGGCGAGCGCGATGCGCTCGCGGTGCAGTGGCGCGAGTTCCGGCAGCGCGTCGGGGGCGAACCAGCCGACGTCGAGCGACTCGTCGTCGTTGACCTTCGCCGTGCCACCGACGGCGCGGCACAGCAGCACCACGTCCATGTACTGCGCGAGGTGCCCGTTGGGGTACTCGATCACCTGGTTGGTGAAGACACCGAGGATCCGCTCGACGACGGCGACCACCGCGGTCTCCTCCTGGATCTCCCGCACCGCGGCCGCGGCGGGCTGCTCCCCCGGCTCGGGGATACCGGCGATCAGCGCCCAGTTCCCGGTGTCGGAGCGGCGGTTCAGCAGCACTCTGCCGCGGTCGTCGAAGACCACCATGACGACGCCGGGCATGAACAGCAGCGTGTTGCCCGCCTTGGCACGGATAGCGCGGATGAACTCGGGAATCGGCATCCTCCGAGCCTAGCGAGAGCCCCTGATCGTCACACCAGCACCAGGGCCACCAAGTGGTGGATCGTTCCTGCACTACATATCCACAACTCACCACCTGAGCCGTTACGGTGACCGGGACAGCGCCTACGCGGGGACCGGACGGCGACGGCACCCCGTCGCGTCCAGGTGGCGTCAGGGGGTACCGGGGGATGAGAACGGCGACCGGCGGGGCGTCAGGAGCGATGCGTGCGGACGGCCGGGACGGCCCGGAGGAACGAGTTCAGGGCAGCAGGACCGACGCGCTCGGCGTCGCCGTGCTCGTCTGCTGGGCCACCTGGTCGCTGATCGCCGCGGCGGGCCGTCCGGCCCGCCCCGAGGGTCTGCTGCTGGCACTTCTCGCGGTGACCGCCGGATACGCGACGGGCCGGATCGCGGGCGCCCTGCTGCCCGTCGCGGCCCCGGCGGGCATGGCGCTCGCGATCGTCGTCGCGACCCTGGTGATGCCCGGCCGGCTCTCCGGCGCCGCCGATACGCCGCCGCTGGGCTACCCGAACGCCGACGCCGCGCTGCTGGTCCTGGCCACCGGCGCCGCCTGCTGCGCCGCCTGGAGCGCGCCCTCCCCGCCCCTGCGGCTGGTGCTGCGCACACTCGGAGCCGGCGCCGGGGCGCTGGCGCTGGCCCTCGGCTCCACGGCCGGGTTCGCCGCGTCCGTCGGAGTGCTGCTGTGCTCCCTGGCCGCCTCGCACATGCGCCGTCGGCTGCTGGCCCTGGTGGGGTTCGCGCTGGCGACCGCGATAGCGGTCGGCGGAACGTACGCGGTGGCCACCGACACCCTGCCGTCCGGCCTCTCCGCCTCCCTCGCCGGACAGCTGACCGCGCCCCGGGTCGAGCTGTGGCGCGACGCGGTGGGAATGGCCGAGGACCACCCGGTGCGCGGCGTCGGCCCCGACCGCTTCCGCGTGGAGAGCGCCGGCGCACTGGCGGCCACCGAAGGACCGCCCACTCCCCAGTCCGCCGTCTTCCAGGTCGCCGCGGAACAGGGCTTTCCCGGCCTCGCCCTCCTCGGGGCGGCGTTCGCCTGGGTCCTGTGCACGCTGTGGCGCTCCCCGCGCTCCACCCCGGTCGTCCTGACCGCCGGAGCCGCCCTGACGGGGCTCTCCATGCTCGCCACCGTCGACCACGTGCTCAGCTACGCCGTGGTGACCGCCGCGGCAGGCATCCTGGCGGGCCTGGCGGCGGCGCGTCCGTTGCCGGACTAGGGCGTGTTGCGAAAGTCCCGCCTGGCCCACGACGCCTGGCACGCGCCCTAGCCGAGGGCCGGGCCGGATCAGGGACGAACGTGAGGGGGACGGGGCCGGAGGGGGAGGGGTCCGAAATGCTGCCGTGGATTTGTGGGCCGCCAGGCCCGTAAATATGCGATTTCGGACCCCTCCCCCGGAGGGCCCGGCCCACGACCCGTGTCAGGAAACCGGCGGCAGGCCGTTGCGCGGCCGCAGGCCGACCCACTGCCGGATCGCCGCCACGGCACCCTCGGCGTCGTCCACCGTCACTGTGAAGACATGCCCGCTGCCCAGCACCAGCACCACACCCGGCCCGCGGCGTACGACGACCGCGGTCCCCATCTCGGGCCGCCAGCGATAGCCCCAGCCGCCCCACGTGCGCGGGCTGACGAGGGGGGCGAGGTCCGCGGAGCTGACCTGGTCCAGGGGGATGCGGCGGCGCGGTACGCCGATGTGGCCGCAGCGCACGTAGAGGCCTTCGCGGTCCACCGTCACCCGCACATGGGTGAACGCGACCGTGCCGAAGAGCACCAGCAGCCCGACGGCCACACAGCCCACCACCGACATGACCAGCGGCGCCAGACCCGAGGTGTAGGGGCCTTCCACGGCCAGCTCGATCCCGAGCGCCATACAGGCGGCGCCGGCGGCCGCGGGCAGCCACTGCATGCGGTTGTGGGCGCGTCCTGTCCAGACCGGGGGCCAGATCTGGGGCGCGGGCGCGTCTCCCTGAGGAGCTTCCGTCATGGTCCGCAGCCTACTCAGCTACCGGCGAGTCGGCAGCCTCATGAAGCGGGCGGATGAACGCCGGCCGGACGGACCCGGGCGGGACGGGTTCAAGCCGACGGGCTGAGGCGGATGCGGCCCGCTCCGAGCGCCGCGCCCTCCGGGTAGGCCAGCGCGGACGCGGGAAGCTCGGACCGGCGGCCGCTGAGGATCACCGTCAGGCTGCCGGACGGCTCCGCCGCCGGCTCGGGAAGCGCGCCGAGCCTGCGCAGCGCCTGGGCGGCGACCGCCTCCGCCGACCCGAGCGGGGTGACGGCAGGACCGCCGGCCCGCTGGACGGCGGCGCGGATCCGCTCGGTCACCAGCTCGTAGTGCGTACAGCCCAGGACCACGGCGCGCACATCGTGCGGCGTACGGGCCGCCGCGACGGCGATGGCCGCGTCGATCGCCGCGTCGTCGGCGTGCTGGACGGCGTCCGCAAGCCCCGGGCACGCCACTTCCGTCACGGCCGCCCCGTTGCCGAACTCGTCGATCAGCCGGCGCTGGTAGGCGCTGCCGGTCGTCGCGGGCGTGGCCCAGATGGCCACCGCCCCGCCGCCCGCGGCGGCGGGCTTGATCGCGGGCACCGTACCGATCACCGGCACGGCCGGTTCCAGCTCCGCCCGCAGCGCGGCCAGCGCGTGCACGGAGGCGGTGTTGCACGCGACGATCAGCGCGTCGGGGCGGGTTTCCGCGGCCGCCCGCGCGCAGTCCAGCGCATGCGCCGTGACGTCCTCGGCGGTGCGCGGGCCCCACGGCATCCCGTCGGGATCCGAGGACAGTACGAGGTCGGCGTCGGGCCGCAGCCGGTGCAGTGCGGCGGCCGCCGCCAGGAGGCCGATTCCGGAGTCCAGCAGCGCGATCTTCACCCGGTCACCTTATGCGACGACCGCCCGCGGCCCTCAGGGCACGGGGGGTCCGGGCGCGTCCGGACCCGCCGTGGCGCGGTTGCGGCAGACTGCGGCAGGTGACGGTGCTGACGTGGGTCGCTGGGGTGTCGCTGCTGGCGTGGGTGTGGCTGCTGCTGGCACAGGGGTTCTTCTGGCGGACGGATGTCCGGCTGCCGGGACCGGAGGAGGGACCGGGCGGTGGGGCCGACGCGTGGCCGACGGTGGCCGTCGTCGTGCCCGCCCGGGACGAGGCGGCCGTGCTGCCGCTGAGCCTGCCCTCGCTGCTGGCGCAGGACTATCCGGGCCGGGCCGAGGTCTTCCTCATCGACGACGGAAGCACGGACGGGACCGGCGAGACCGCCCGGTCGCTCGGCGCGCTGCACGGCGGGCTGCCGCTGACGGTGGACTCGCCCGGTGAGCTCCCGGCGGGCTGGACCGGGAAACTGTGGGGCGTACGGCACGGCATCGCGCTGGCCACCGAGCGCACCGGCGCGGAGTACCTGCTGCTCACGGACGCGGACATCGCGCACGAACCGGATTCGCTGCGTGCGCTGGTGGCGGCGGCGCGGGCGGCGGACCTCGACATGGTGTCGCTGATGGCCCGGCTGCGCGTGGAGACGGTCTGGGAACGGCTGATCGTCCCGGCGTTCGTCTACTTCTTCGCCCAGCTGTACCCGTTCCGCTGGATCAACCGTCCGGGCGGCAGGACGGCCGCCGCGGCCGGCGGCTGTGTGCTGATCCGCCGCTCGGCCGTCGAGGCGGCCCGGGTGCCGGAGTCGATCCGGCACGCGGTGATCGACGATGTCGCGCTGGCCCGCGCGGTCAAGGGCGGCGGCGGCCGGATCTGGCTGGGGCTCGCGGACCGGGTGGACAGCGTGCGCCCGTACCCGGACCTGGGCGAGCTGTGGCGGATGGTCTCGCGCAGCGCCTACGCGCAGCTGCGGCACAATCCGGCGGTCCTGGCGGCGACCGTCGCCGGGCTCGTCCTCGTCTATCTGGTGCCACCGCTGGCGGCGCTGGGCGGTGCGGCGGCGGGGGCCTGGCCGCTGTGCGCTCTGGGCGCGGCCGCGTGGGCGGTGATGGCGGGGACCTATCTGCCGATGCTGCGCTACTACCGGCAGCCGCTGTGGCCGGCGCCGCTGCTCCCCTTCACCGCGGCGCTGTATCTGCTGATGACCGTCGATTCCGCGGTGCAGCACTACCGCGGCCGGGGCGCGGCGTGGAAGGGCAGGACCTACGCGCGTCCCGACGCCTCGGTGTAGACGGCGGCCAGCCGCGCGCCGACGGCGTCCGGCCCGAAGTGCCGCCGGGTCCGGTCCGCGAGCGCCGCGGGCTGTCGCCGCGTCAGTTCCGCGGCGGCCTCGACCAGCGCGAGGGCCAGGGCGTGCGGATCGGCGGGCGGTACGAGGATGCCGCCGTCGCCACCGACGAGTTCGGGCAACGCGCCGGTGCGGCTGCCGACGACCGGGGTGCCGCAGCACAGCGCGTCGAGTGCCGTGGTGCCGAAGCCGCTGACGTGCCGCGGGTCCACGAAGAGGTCGGCGTGCGCGAGGGCGTGCAGGGTCTCCTTCCGGCCGAGGTCACCGGTGAGGACGGCGGCGCCGCCGGTCCCGGCGCGCCGGAGGTGTTCCCGGACGGCGCCGAGCCCGGGCCCGTCACCGATGATCCGCAGCCGTAACCGCGCATCCTTGCCGAGCGCTTCGGCGAAGGCGTCGGCCAGTACGTCCCAGCCCTCGTTCCCGACGAGCGGGCCGGCGGCCACGATGCGCACCGGGTCCTGGCGGATCCGCGCCCGGGCGGGAACGTCCAGCAGCGCCTCGGTGTCCACGGGGTGCGGCACCAGCAGATGGCGGCCGGGGAGCCCGAGTTCACCGAGCCGGGCGAGCAGTAGGTCGCTGACGGGCAGGATCGCGGCCGCCTCCCGGTACAGCCGGGCCGCGCGCCGCCGGTCGAGCAGTCCGGGGAGCGGCCGCGTCGGGTGGCCGAGCCAGCGGCGGTCGTGCTCGGACAGGACGTACGGGATACCGGTGACCTTGGACAGCCACGGCAGCTGGCCTGCCGCACCCGGGGCATGGCCGTGCAGGACGTCGATCGCGCCGCACTCCGAGGTCTCGACCCGGAGGACCGCCTCCATGCGGCCCGCGGTGACCCGCTGCCCGACGGCAGCGGTGGCCGGACGGTTCCGTCCCCCGTGCGCGGCCTCGATCTCGTAGCGGTGCGGGCTCCGCTCGTCGCGCCCGGCGAACGGCAGTCCCGGCAGCGGCGGAGTGCTCAACGAGCCGACGGTGACCAGCTCGACGACATCGGCGACCGTGGCCGCGGCCCGGTGCCAGGCGTCCGGCCGTCGTGGCCCGTCCGGTCCGGACAGCATGGCGACCCGCACGGCCTCACCCCTTGTGACTCCTCACGGAGCGCGGCGGAAACCTCCCGGAATCCACCGCTCCGGGGCGCCACTGTGGCACAGCGGCGCCTCCGTCAGGGCCGGTTCCGCGCGCTCCGGGTCACTTACGGCCGGGCGTCCAGTTCATGCCCCATCCGTAGGCGTAGTCGACCGTGCGCTGCGGGCTCACCCCGCGCTGCGGCACCAGGTAGCGCGCCTCGCGCTGCACCACCAGGTCACCGCCCTGGTTGGTGATGAGCGCGAGGGCGCAGACGTTCGACGGCACGGTGCACTCGTCGAGCGAGAAGTCGATCGGGGCGCCGTTCAGCGGCTGGAGGGTGACGGTCGCGTGCAGTCCGGCGAAACTGCGCGCGCCTTCGTAGATCGTCACGAAGATGAGGATCCTGCGGAACGCCTGCTTGTGGTCCAGGTTGATGGTGAGGTTCTCACCGGACTCGGAGCCGCCGGTCCTGTCGTCACCGTCCAGGTGCAGGTACGGGGGCTGGTGGAGGGATCCGAACGCGTTGCCGAGCGCCTGGATCACGCCCTTGCTGCCGTCGGCGAGTTCGAACAGCGCGCACAGGTCGAGGTCGAGGTCGGAGTGGAACGCCGACGGCTTCCCGCTCTTGCGCCCCCAGCCCTTGAACTGCTTGTGCATCTGCCAGCTCAGGTTCACCCGCATCGCGCCGGAGACGCCGCCTTGCTTGGTGAGGGAGACCGACGGCGCCTCCTTGGTCAGCGTCACCTTCGTGAGCCGCACGGGCTGCGGCGCGGCCGGCGGAGCGGGCGGTGGCTGCACCGGCGGGGCGGTGCCTGGTACTGCTGCGGGGGGGCGGCGGCGCCTGGTACTGCTGCGGCGGCGGGGGCGGCGGCTGGTACGCCGGGTGCGGCTGCGGCGGGGCCTGGTGGGTCTGCGGCGCCGGCGCCACCGGAGCGGGAGCGGTCACCGGCGCGGGCGCGGCGGGCTCGTCGACCGAGATCCCGAAGTCCGTGGCGAGCCCGCCGAGTCCGCTGTCATAGCCCTGGCCCACCGCGCGGAACTTCCAGGCGCCCTGGCGGCGGTAGAGCTCGCCGAGCACGAACGCCGTCTCCACGGACGCGTCGGTGCTGTCGAAGCGGGCCAGTTCCGCGCCGTTGGCCGGGTCGCTGAGGCGGATGTGCAGACCGGGGACCCGCCCGAAGGTCCCGCCGTCGCTGGAGGCGGCGAGCACGATGGTCTCGATGGCCGGTTCCACACCGCTGAGATCGACCGACAGGGTGTCCGTCACCGCGTCCCCCGCGGTGCGCTTGCCCTCGTGCCGTACGGCACCGGACGCGTGCGCGGGCTGGTTGTAGAAGACGAAGTCGGCGTCGGACCTGACCTTGCCGCCCACCAGCAGCAGAGCGGAGGCGTCCACGTCCGGGACACCGGGACCGGTACGCCATCCCAGCTCCACGCGGACCGCCGGCACGGACACCGGCACATTCGTGCCCTTGCGCATCGTCATGCTCTCCCCTTTTGCACGGTGCCGTCCACCGTAGCCCGGACCCATGGCCGTCGGACATATGCTGCCGCTCCGCGGTCGGGGGCGACCGCCGGTAACGCCCCGCGGACACGGCTTTTACGCGATCTCAACGCCTAATGGTGACCGATTTTCGTTGATTCGCTCGTATTGGGGATCGACCGTCACTCACAGCACACAAAACAACCTACTAATCGGTCTCCCCAACCAGCACATCGTGGGCTTAACTTAAGTGCCATGAGCTCCCCCCGCGGCACCTATGGTGGCGGCTACTACGCAGCGCCGTCCTTCCCGGACACGCCGATCTACGACAGCCTCGTCGCTGAGCGTGGCACCCCCCAGATCGCCCCGATCAGAGTTCCGTCGGAGTACTCGTACCCGTCGTACGAGACCGGCAGGAACCTCCCGGCACTGCCGGCCGCCCTCCCCGCGCTGCCGTCCGGTTCGTCGCAGTACGCCCAGTACCCGGCCGCCCAGGGCGGGTACAACGGCTACCCGTCGAACGGCTACCAGCCGCAGCCCGCGCCGGTGCAGCACACTCCCGCGCCGTACATCCCGCAGCAGGCCGGCGGGGGGCGCGCGAGCGGCTCGTACAACGGCTTCAACGGTGCGAACGGCTTCACCGGGGCCAATGGGTACAACCCGGGCTCCACCGGCAGCTATCCGGTGCAGCAGCCGCAGCCGCAGGCCCCCGCGCAGGGTCTGGGCCACGACTCCGCGCGCCAGGCGCCGCAGCGCCCGGTGCAGCCCCGTCAGGTGCCTAACGGCTATGTCGAGGACCCGTATCAGCAGCGGCGTCCGCTCGGCCAGGGGAACCAGGGCTACTACCAGGGCTGAGCAGCGTGCGGCATACAGCCGGGCGGGCCGCGGCCGGTCCTGGCAGGATGCCGGTATGCCGACGCACGCCCTGCTCAGCGCCCTGTACATCTACCCGGTCAAATCGCTTCGCGGCCTTGCCCGCGAAGCGGCGGACGTGGAGCCGTGGGGGCTCGCCGGAGACCGCAGGTGGATGCTGGTGGACGCTGACGGGCGCGTCATCACGCAACGGCAGCAGGCGAGTACGGCGCTGGTGACCGCGCAGCCGTCGGGGGGCGGCTCGCTGCGGTTCACCGCGCCCGGCCAGGAGGCACTGGAGGTGGCCCCGCCGGAACAGGGAACGCCGGAACCGGTGCTGATCTTCCACGACAAGGTCGACGCCGTCGCGGCGGGTGACGCGGCCGACACCTGGTTCAGCGACTACCTCGGGGTGCCGGCACGCCTGGTGCACATGACCGACCCGGCGGTCTGCCGCCCCGTCCATCCGGAGTTCTCCCGCCCCGGCGACACGGTGTCGTTCGCCGACGGCTTCCCGCTGCTCCTCACCGCCACCGCCTCGCTCGACACCCTCAACGCCCATATCGCACGCGGCGCCCACGCGTCCGAGGGACCGCTGCCCATGAACCGCTTCCGGCCCAACGCGGTCGTGGACGGCACCGAGGGGTGGGCCGAGGACGACTGGCGGCGGATCAGGATCGGCGAGGTCACCTTCCGGGTCGCCAAGCGCTGCGCGCGCTGCGTCGTACCGACCACGAACCAGGAGACGGCAGAACGCGGCCGGGAACCGATGCGCAGCCTGGCGAAGCACCACCGGATCGACGGCGCGACGATCTTCGGCCAGAATCTGATCCCCGAACACCCCGGAACCCTGCGGGTCGGCGACCCGTTGACCATCCTGGAGTGACGCGTCGAGGCATCGCTCCTGCGACCACCGCGCGGACGGCTCCGCTCACCCCGCGCGGTCGCCGCGCCGTTTGAGGTATTCGAACGGTCGAAGGGGGTGCTGCTCCTTGGGCTCCAAGGTGCGTTGGTGGCGGTGGCGGCGCAATCCGCTGCGCCGCGCGTCGGATCTCGCCGAGGCGTGGATCGGCCTGGTCACCGTGGTCCTCGTGCTCTGTGCCGTGCCCGCGGCCGGCTGGTTCACCGGCCAGGCCGCCAACCGCGCCCTGCAGCGCACCGTGCGCCACCAACTGGCGGAGCGCGCGCTGGTACCCGCCGCCCTGGTCACCGCCGCGCCCCGGTCGGCGGCGGGGACGGACGCCGAGGCCGGCCAGGCGCGGCAGACCCGGCGGCCGGCCGTACTGACGTGGGCGGCACCGGACGGCTCGGCGCGCAGCGGTACCGTCCGCGTCGAGAACCAGGAACAGGTGGACGGCCGGCTGCACATCTGGACCGATCGCGGCGGCCGGCCGGTCGATCCGCCGCTGGACCGCGCCACCGCCAGGGCCCACGCGGCCCTGGCAGGGCTCGGCGGGGCGGCCCTGGCGGGCGCGTTGCTGCTGGGCATACGGCAGTTGCTGCTGTGGCGGCTGATGCGCCGCCGGCTGCTCGAATGGGAGCGCGAATGGACCCGCGCGGGCCAGGATTGGGGACGGGCGGGCGCCGGCGGCTGACCGCGACTCGTCATGGAGGGCGTCCCACTCACGCTACGGTGGATCCCCCGGTCGGCTATACGCAAGAGGTGGGGGCAGGGCAGCCCGATGGCACATGGCGTGGTGCAGGTGACCAGCACGAGCAGCTCGCGGTGGCGCCGCCGTTCGGGAGAGTACGAGACCCTGGCCGCCGCCCTGGAAGCGGCCGGTGACGGCGACGTCCTGTCGATCGCCCCGGGCACCTACCGGGAGAACCTCGTCGTTACCCGGGCCGTCACCCTGCGTGCCGCGGAGGGCCTGGGCTCGGTGCGGATCGCGCCCGCCGGCGGCGTGGCGCTGACGTTGCGCGCGGCGGCCCTCGTACAGGACCTGACCGTCGAGGGGCAGGACACCTCGGCGGCCGCGCTGCTCATCGAGGGCTGCGCCCCGGAGCTGACCGGCCTGCGGGTCGCGACCAGGTCGGCCGTCGGGATAGAGGTGCGCGACAGCGCCCGTCCCACCGTCCGGCAGTGCACCGTGGACAATCCGGCGGGCCTGGGGATCAGCGTCCTGGAGTCGGCCGGCGGGCTGTTCGAGGACTGCGAGGTGGTCTGCGCGGGCCAGACGGGCGTCTCGGTGCGCGGCGGCGCCTCGCCCCGGCTGGAGCGCTGCCGCATCCACCACACCAACGGCGCGGGCCTGTCCGTCACCGGTGAGGGCACCTCCGCCGAGGCCGTCGGCTGCGAGGTCTACGAGATCAAGGGCACCGGTGTGCAGGTCGCCTCGCGCGCCACCGGGCACTTCACGGACTGCCAGGTGCACCGCACCACGGGCGACGGGATCACCCTCGACACCGACGCGGTGCTCACCCTGTCCGACTGCGACATCCACGACATCCCCGAGAACGCGATCGACCTGCGGGCCCGTTCGGTCCTCACCCTCACCCGGTCCGCCGTCCGCCGCTTCGGCCGCAACGGCCTGTCGGTGTGGGACCCGGGCACCCGGGTGGACGCCAACCGGTGCGAGATCCACGACAGTACGGGCGACTACCCGGCGGTCTGGGTGAGCGACGGGGCCGCGGCCGTGCTGGACTCCTGCCGGGTGCACGACGTGCCCGACGCCCTGTTCGTCCTCGACCGGGGCTCCCGGGCCGAGGTCGTGGACAGCGACTTCTCCCAGGTGCGCAACACGGCGGTGTCGGTGAGCGACGGCGCGACCGTCCAGCTCGACGACTGCCGGATCCGCGAGGCCGCCACCGGCGCCTGGTTCCGCGACCACGGCAGCGGCGGCACGCTGGCGCAGGTCACCATCGACGACACGGCGACCGGAGTCATCGTCACCAAGGGCGCCGACCCGGTGCTGGACCGCTGCACGGTCACCAACCCGGCGGAGGCCGGCTTCTACGTGTCGGCCGAGGGCCGCGGCACCTTCACCGGCTGCCGGGTCACCGGCAGCCGCGGCTACGGCTTCCACGTCATCGACGGCTGCCGCAGCACCCTGACCCGCTGCCGCACCGAGCGCTGCGAGCGCGGTGGCTACGAGTTCGCCGAGCCGGGCCCGGTCACCGAGGACTGCACCAGCGACCGGGCGGCCGAGCAGACCCCGGACGCCGGGCAGCCGGTGACCGCGGTGGCCGCCGTCCAGTCGTTCGGGCTGCTCGGCGGCGTGCCCCAGCAGGGTTCCGCCGAGCCGGCGGCACCGGAGCCCGTGATCCGGGCCTCGGACGACGTACTCGGCGAACTCGACGCGCTGGTCGGTCTGGACAGCGTCAAGCGCGAGGTGCGCACCCTCATCGATCTGATCGCCGTCGGCCGCCGCCGCCAGGAGGCCGGCCTCAAGGCGCCGTCGCTGCGCAGGCATCTGGTCTTCACCGGCTCCCCCGGCACCGGCAAGACCACGGTGGCGCGGCTGTACGGCGAGATCCTGGCCGCGCTGGGTGTGCTGCAGCGCGGGCATCTGGTCGAGGTGGCCCGGGTGGACCTGGTCGGCGAGCACATCGGCTCGACCGCCATCCGCACCCAGGAGGCGTTCGACCGGGCGCGCGGCGGTGTGCTGTTCATCGACGAGGCGTACGCGCTGTCGCCGGAGGACTCCGGGCGGGACTTCGGCCGCGAGGCCATCGACACCCTGGTGAAGCTCATGGAGGACCACCGCGACGCGGTGGTGGTCATCGTCGCCGGGTACACCGCCGAGATGGAGCGCTTCCTCGCCTCCAACCCCGGTGTGGCGTCCCGGTTCTCCCGCACCATCACCTTCGGCGACTACACCGCCGACGAACTGCTGCGGATCGTCCAGGCACAGGCGATCGAGCACGAGTACCAGCTCGGCGACGACGCGGGCGACGCGATCCTCAAGTACTTCAACGCCCTGCCCCGGGGACCGGGTTTCGGCAACGGCCGCACCGCGCGGCAGACCTTCGAGGCGATGGTCGAGCGGCATGCGGGACGCCTCGCGCACGTCACCGAACCGAGCCATGACGAGCTGCAGCTGCTCTACCCGGAGGACCTGCCGGAACTGCCCTGAACGGGAAGGCCGGGCGGCTCCGGATCGGGCGGCTCCGGTGTTCCCGCGGCGGGCAACCGGCGCAGCAGCGCGGCCCGTTCGGCGGCGAAGACCGGATCGCACGGGAAGCCGGAGTGGCCCAGCACCGGTTCCGGCAGCGGATGCTGCGGTGTACGGCCGTACGCCACCGGGTCCTTGAGCGGTCCGCGGTCCACCACCGTGCCCTCCCCGACCCGCACCGGGCCGCCGATCGGGTCCGTACGCCGCCACAGGTTGCGCCACGCGCTCAGCTCCCGGTGCAGCGAACACAGCTGCGGCGGGCCGAAGTACGCGGGGAACCACCGGCCGTAGAGCCGCTCCAGCGGGCAGCCGTAGGTGAGCAGGGCGACCCGGCGCCGGGTCGCCGGGTCCAGCTGCCAGACGGCCGCCGCCGCGAGCACGCTGCCCTGCGAGTGGCCCGACAGGATGATTCGGCCGCCGGTGCGGGCGGTCCAGGTCGCCATCCGCCAGGTCAGGTCGGGCACGGCCCGTTCGGCGTAGCAGGGCGGCGCGAACGGGTGGGCGGCGCGCGGCCAGAACGTGCCCACGTCCCAGAGGATGCCGATCGTGCGGCGCGCGGACGCGTCCCGGTAGGCGCGGCGCCCGAGCGCCAGCAGGGCGACGACGCCCGCGCCGACCAGCCAGGAGCCCAGCGACTGGGCGGCCCGCGCCACGTCCGGCAGCGGTCCGGGAGCGCCCTCCGCCGCCTCTCCGGGACCGGCCCCGCCGGTCCACGCCCCGACGACGGCGCCCGCGCCGAGCAGGAACGAGACCCCGCAGACCAGCGCGACCAGCGACGCGACGGAGTCGGTCAGCCCGGCGCGGGCGATCGCCCCGGCGATCTGCCGGGTCCTGGCCGGCTGCCGGGCCTCCCCCGGATAGAGCCCGGCCATCTCCTCGCCGACGGCCAGCCGCTCCCGCCACAGCCGCCATGCTGCACCGGCCACCACGCCCACCAGCACGACCAGCAGAACCGGGATGATCGACGCCTGCCACGTCAGCAGCGCCGGCGGTCCCCACAGCGGACCGCCGTCCTGACCCGGCGTCGCGCCCCGGTCCAACCAGTCCGCTATCCGCTGGGACACCCCGCCCGTGAGCACACCGCCCAGGGCGCACGCGAGCATCGCCACCGCGGGCCCGCCGAGGCCGTGCAGCACCGCCTGCCCGGCGTGGCCGCCGAAGTGCGGCGCCTCCACGGCGGGCTCCGATACCTGCGGCGGGATCCTGGGCGACGGATCGTCGGCCTCATGGTGCATCAGGGCTGCCGTCACGGCCAGCGCGGCGATCAGGGCGCCCTGGACGAGGGTGAGGGCGGTGAAGGTGACATCGGCCGGTAACCGCCCGGCGGAGGCCCAGCCGGGACGGTGCCAGCCGGCGTGGACGGCGACGGCGGCCAGGACAGCCGGGCCGCCGCACAGCAGCAGCCGGGCGGTGCGGTGGTCCGTGCCGTCGTCCGGTTCCGTCTCGCTGCGCCCCGCACGGCAGGTCTCGGTGACCGCCGCGGCGGCGAGGACGGCGATCAGCCCGCCGAGTGCCCAGCCGGTGGCGCCGAGCGCGCCGTGGTCGCGACGGAGCGCCGGCACCAGCAGCGCCGTCGCGACCGTGAGGGCGCCGGCGGCGGTGTGCGCGGAGCGCAGCCGGGCGACCAGCCGGCGGCCGTACCAGAAGCCGGGCAGCGCCAGCGCGGGCCCGCCCGCGCCGGGGCGGCTGTCGGTGGCCGGACGCTGGGACTCGTACGCGTACCAGGTCCGGTGCGAGAGCCACCACAGCAGCGCGGTGAGCCCGCCGGGCACCAGGGCCGCGAGGGCCAGCCGCCGACCGGGCTCGGACCACCAGCCGCCCCGGTGCGCGGCGGCGAAGCCGAGCCAGTACTTGCCGCGGACACACGAGGCACTGCCCGCGCACTGCCAGCCGACCAGGTCCATGGAGACCTCGCAGACGGCGGCGACCAGCAGCAGCGTCAAGGTGAGCGCGATGAGCCGCACCAGCACGTCATAGGCCCGGTTCAGGCCGTCCCTGGCGGTCGGCGGGCGCATCCAGTGGGCGAGGTTGGCGACCATGAACGGCAACAGCAGCAGCCACATGGCCCGGCTGCCGTTCCCCGAGGTCAGATTGCACCAGGTGTACGCCTCGGGCACCGGGGCGTCCCGGTCCGCGCCGGGGTGGAGTTCGGCGTCGGCGTCCACCGTCCGCCGGTACAGCCCGGCCGTGTCGTCGCCCGCCACCCGCACGGTGCGCGGATCACCGAGCATCCCCTGGGGTGTGGCGCCGCCGACGCCGTGGACGAGCAGTTCGAGTGCCGGTTCCCACGCCTCCGCGGTACCGGGTCCAGGATGCCGGCTCACGTGTCCCCCGTCCTGTCGTGCAGTCCCAGGATCGGCGCCCCCGCGGGCGGGCGCAGCACTCCGTACGGAATGTGACCCGAAATCGTGACAAGGACGCGCCGCGGAGCCCCGATCACCCCCCGCACGCCCTGATGCCTCCCGCATGGAAGGATGACCGTGGTTCGATGGCGGTCGACGGGACGCATGAGACGAGAGACAGGGCCACGGGTGAGCGACAACCAGAATCTCCTCGCCGAGCAGCGGCGTGCCCTCATCCTCGACGAGGTCAGGCGGCGTGGCGGGGTACGGGTCAACGAACTCACCCGCAAGCTCAACGTCTCGGACATGACCGTCCGCCGGGATCTGGACGCGCTGGCCCGGCAGGGTGTCGTGGAGAAGGTGCACGGCGGCGCGGTGCCGGTGGTCGAGGCGAGCAGCCACGAACCGGGCTTCGAGGCGAAGTCGGGCCTGGAGCTCGGCGCGAAGGAAGCCATCGCGCGGGCCGCCGCCAAGCTCGTGACACCGGGCAGCGCGATCGCCCTGTCGGGCGGCACGACGACCTACTCCCTGGCCCACCACCTGCTGGACGTACCCGACCTGACCGTGGTGACGAACTCGGTGCGGGTCGCCGACGTCTTCCACACCGCCCAGCGCCGGCCGGGAGCACAGAGCCGGGACGGCGCCGCGACGGTGGTGCTCACCGGCGGAGTACGGACCCCGTCGGACTCCCTGGTGGGCCCGGTCGCGGACCGGGCGATCGGCTCGCTCCACTTCGACATGCTGTTCCTGGGCGTGCACGGGATCTCGGTCGAGGCCGGCCTGTCCACGCCGAACCTGGCGGAGGCGGAGACCAACCGGCAGTTCGTGCGCTCGGCACGCCGGGTCGTGGTGATCGCCGACCACACCAAGTGGGGGACGGTGGGCCTCAGTTCCTTCGCCTCCCTCGAGGACGTCGACACCCTCGTCACGGACGCCGGCATCCCCGAGGTGCTGCGCGCGGAGATCGCCGAGTACCTCTCGGACCTGGTCGTCGCGGGTGAGACGGACACCGACGCAGACAGCTGACGGCTCGTCACGTAAGGTGCGCCCATGGCCCGCCGATCGCGCTCACCGCGCCCCCTGCGCCGCGTCGAACTGGACTTCCTCGACACCGCGCCCGTACGTCTGGTCTTCACCCTCGCCATCACGTCGTCCCCGGAGGCGGTCTACCGCGCCATCGCCGTGGACACCGAGAGCACCCCGGAGTGGTTCACCGCGGTGAAATCCGCGCGGCGCACCGAGGTGGGCCGCGATGTTGCCCTGGCCGGCGGCGTCCGCTTCGAGGAGACGGTACTGGTCGACGAGGCGCCGAAGCGCTACGTCTACCGGGCGGACACGTGCAACGCCCCAGGACTGCGGGCCCTGTTGGAGGAGTGGCGGGTGGAGCCGGTCGGACCCGGCAGCCTGGTGCAGTGGACCTTCGCGATGGACGGCCCGGCGCCACTGCGCCTTTTGATGCGGGTGCTGCGGCCGGGGCTGGGTCGGGCGTTCCGTGGCGCGGTGCTGGCGCTGGACCGGCGGCTTGCGGGGGCGGAGTAGGTGGGGGTGCGGGGCTACCGGACTCAGCGGACGGTGGACGCGCGCAACCGGCGGCTGACCTCGCCCAGGCCCTCCGCGATGGCGGTGAGCTGCTCGCGGGTGAGGACGTCGATCAGTAGCTCGCGGACCAGGGCGACGTGTCCTGGGGCGGTCTCGCGGACCTTGGCCCAGCCCTCGTCCGTGAGGCAGGCGACAACGCCGCGCACATCACCGGGGAAGGACCGCCGGCGGACCATGCCGCTCTTCTCCAGCTGGGTGACCTGGTAGGTCAGCCCGCTCTTGGAGGTGAGGAGGGCGTCGGCGAGCTCGGTCATGCGCAGCTCGCCGCAGGGGGCCGCGGAGAGCCGGGTGAGGATCTCGTACTGGGGATGCGAGAGGTCGGCGTCGTCCTTCAGTTGCTGTTCCACCCGGCGGCCCAGCAGGTTGCTCGCCGCCAGGAAGCCCGTCCAGGCCGCCATCTCCTGCTCGTCGAGCCACCTCGTGTTGTCCATGGGGCCATCGTAGCGCTGTTGTTCAAATTCGAATTAGCCGATACGGTCGGACCAGTGGTTCGAATTTGAACCACGCCACGTCCCCCACCCCAGGAGAACCGCCCTATGCCCTCCCCCACCACCCAGCTGACTCCGCCCGTCCTCCGTGCGCCCGCTCCGGCGACCGCGGCGGCCACCCCGCACGCCTATGACGCCGGGCTGCTCCTGCTCCGGCTCGCGGTCGGCCTCACCATGGCCGCGCACGGCGCCCAGAAGCTGTTCGGCTGGTTCGGCGGGGGCGGCCTCGACGGGACCGGCCAGTTCTTCACCATGAGCGGCTACCCGTCCGGCAAGGCGATGGCCGTCGTGGCGGGTCTCAGTGAGACCTTCGGCGGGCTCGGCCTCGCCGTCGGTCTGCTCACCCCGCTGGCGGGCGCCGCGGTGGTCGGCACCATGGTCAACGCGCTGGCCGTGAAGTGGGGCGGCGGCTTCTTCGCGCCCCAGGGCGTCGAGTACGAACTGCTGCTGACCGCGGCCGCCGCCGCCCTCGCCCTGACCGGCCCCGGCCGCCTGGCCGCCGACCGCTACCTCCCCATCCTCCGCTCCCACCGACTGGCCTACGGTGCATCGGCTGTGGTGTTGGGCGTCGCAGTGGCGGGCGTCATCCTCCTGCTGCGCAAGTAGGCCCACACCCCGCTCCGGCCGGCTGTGACGTGAGGGGGCCGGGGCCGCAGGTGGGGGGTTCGAAATGCTGCCGAGCTATTTGTGGGCCGCCAGGCCCTAAATAGTCGATTTCGAACCCCCCACCGGAGGACCCGGCCCCCGACCGCACCACCAACGGTCAGACGTCGCCCCGAGCCAGCCGCAGGGTACGAATCTCGAACGGCCGCAACGACAGCTCGACACCCGAACCACCGCCCACGACCCCACCCGTCGGACGTTCCAACAAGTCGCACACCGTGGCCGACGCCAGCTCGAACCCCGCCGTCAGTCGCGCCCTCGCCCGGCCGCCGGCCGACTCGTACAGCCGCACCACAACGTCACCGCTCCCGTCGTCCGCCAGCTTCACGGCCGTCACGACCACCGCGTCCTGGTCCACCGAGACCAGCGGCACCACCGCCGCGCTGCCCGGCACCCGCCGCTCGGGCAGGTTGATCCGGTATCCCTCGCGCACCGCGTCGCCGATCGCGGCGCCGGGGACCAGCGCGTACCGGAACCGGTGCGTGCCCTGGTCGGTGTGCGGGTCGGGGAAGCGCGGGGCGCGCAGCAGGGAGAGCCGGACGGTGGTCGTCGTGCCGCTGCTGAGTGCGGCCTCGGTACCGCCGGTGCGTGCGGTTTCGGCGTCCGGCCGTACGGTGCGGGTCACGTCGTAGCCGTACGTCGAGTCGTTGACGACGGCGACACCCCAGCCCGGCTCCTCCAGATGCACGAACCGGTGGGCGCACGCCTCGAACTTCGCGGCGTCCCAACTGGTGTTGGTGTGCGTGGCCCGGTAGAGGTGGCCGAACTGGGTCTCGGCCGCCGTGCGGTCGGCGTGCAGGTCGAGAGGGAAGGCCGCCTTGAGGAACTTCTCGGTCTCGTGCCAGTCCACCTCGGTGGCGATGTCGAGGCGGCGCTCCCCCGCGGTCAGCGTGAGCAC
Organism: Streptomyces sp. So13.3; assembly: GCF_005860785.2. Lineage (NCBI taxonomy): Bacteria > Bacillati > Actinomycetota > Actinomycetes > Kitasatosporales > Streptomycetaceae > Streptomyces > Streptomyces sp. So13.3. Next base: position 2,137,404 of record NZ_CP048835.1, read on the forward strand.
CTCTTCCACCCGGGAGGAACCGAAGTTCCGGGTCACCCGGACCGCCGCCACTCCGCCGCCGACGGCGTCCAGTTCCAGGGTGTCGACGTCGGTGAGGTCGGTGACCGTGTTGCGGTAGAACGTGTCGACGTCCCAGGCGTCCCAGCGGTTGGGGAAGTCGGGGTGCAGTTGCAGCAGGTTGGCGGCGGCGCCCGGGGCGATCGTCTCGCGGCCGGCTTCGAGGTCGTAGACCGAGACGACGAGTCCGCGCGCGTCGACCGCCACCCTCAGCAGCCCGTTGGCCAGGACGAATCCGCCGCCCTCGCGCGGTACGGCGGTGACCGCCGCGCCGGTGTACGGCGCCGTGACGACGGCGCCGCCCGCGGGGGCGCCGGAGCGGGCGTGCGGCGCAGCGTTGAACAGCACGGAGGTTCCGTCGGCGGGGCTGCCCGCGAGGGCAGCCTGTGCGTCGGCGATGATCCGGTCCAGTTCGGCGCCGACGGCCGCGTACTTCGCCTCCGCCTCGCGGTGCACCCAGGCGATGGACGAGCCGGGGAGGATGTCGTGGAACTGCAGCAGCAGGACGGTCTTCCAGATCCGGTCGAGGTCCTCGTACGGGTAGGGGAAGCCGGCCCGTACGGCCGCGGTGGCGGCCCACAGTTCGGCCTCGCGCAGCAGGTGTTCGCTGCGGCGGTTGCCCTGCTTGGTGCGGGCCTGGCTGGTGAGCGTGGCCCGGTGCAGTTCGAGGTAGAGCTCCCCCACCCAGACCGGGGCGTCCGGGTATTCGGCGTGGGCCTTCTCGAAGAAGGCGGACGGCTTCTCGAAGACGACCTTCGCCGAGCCCTCCAGGTCCGCCAGCCGCTTGCCGTGCGCGAGCATCTCGCGGGTGGTGCCGCCTCCGCCGTCGCCCCAGCCGGTCGGGGCCAGCGACCGGGTCGCGGAGCCCTTCTCCTGGAAGTTGCGGACGGCGTGGGCGACCTCCTTGCCCGACAGCTGGGCGTTGTAGGTGTCGATCGGGGGAAAGTGGGTGAAGACCCGGGTGCCGTCCAGTCCCTCCCACCAGAAGGTGTGGTGCGGGAACTTGTTGGTCTCGCTCCAGGAGATCTTCTGGGTCAGGAACCACTTGGCGCCGGCCTGCTTGACGATCTGCGGGAGGGCGGCCGAGTAGCCGAACGTGTCCGGCAGCCACACCTCCTCGGTGTCGATGCCGAACTCCTCCAGGAAGAACCGCTTGCCGTGCACGAACTGCCGTGCCAGCGCCTCGGATCCCGGCATGTTGGTGTCGGACTCGACCCACATGCCGCCGACCGGCACGAACCGCCCGTCCGCGACGGCCTTCTTGACCCGTGCGTAGACCTCGGGCCGGTGCTCCTTGATCCAGGCGTACTGCTGCGCCTGCGACATGGCGTAGACGAACTCCGGGTTCTCCTCCAGCAGCGCCGTCATGTTGGAGGTGGTGCGCGCGACCTTGCGGACGGTCTCGCGCAGCGGCCACAGCCAGGCCGAGTCGATGTGGGCGTGGCCCACCGCGCTGATGCGGTGCGCGGAGCGGTGCGCGGGTGCGGCGAGCACCTCGGCCAGCTGCTCGCGGGCCGCGGCCGCCGAGCCGCCGACGTCCTGCAGGTCCACGGCGTCCAGGGAGCGTTCCACCGCGCGCAGGATCTCCCAGCGGCGGGGTGAGTCGGTGGACAGCTCCGCCATCAGCCCGCCGAGCACCTCCAGGTCCTGGACCAGTTCCCACACCGTCTCGTCGAAGACCGCGAGATCCATCCGGGCGAGCTTGTACTGCGGCTCGCTGCCGGCGGTCTCCTTGTCGCCGAGGTCGGTGGGCAGGAAGGGGTGGTAGTCGAGCAGCACCGGGTTGGACGAGGCCTCGATGTGCAGTTCCACCCGCTCGCCGCCGGTGACGGGCGCGCCGATCCGGATCCACTGGTTGCGCGGGTTGAGTCCCTTCACCGGCGAGCCGTCCGCCCGGTAGACCAGGCCCTCGCACTGGAAGCCGGGCATGTTCTCGTCGAAGCCGAGGTCCAGCAGCGCCTCGACGGTCCGGCCGGCCCATTCGTCGGGTACGACGCCCGTCACGGTGATCCAGCTGGTGCCCCACGGCGGGCCCCAGGGCTCACCGGTCTCGATCGGCGTACGAGGCGCCGCCAGGCCCTCGGCCACCGGGACGGGCTCGCCGGGGGCGTTCCAGATCCCGATGTCCAGCGGCACCGACTGCGGATAGACGGCGGGGCGGATGCGTTCGTCGAGGACCCGCTTGAGCCGGTCCTCGGTGACGGTTCGGCTGCTGTGCATGAGGGTGGGTTTCCTTAGATCCAGGTGAACGCGGCGGACGACGGGGCGGATGAGGTGAACAGCTCGCCGACGGCGCGGACTTCGAGCCGGGTGACGGCCTCACCGGCGGTACGCCGCAGGGCGGGCAGGTAGTAGGCGGTGCCGGGTGTCCCGCCGAGGAAGCGCCGGCCGCCCCCGGGCAGCACCTGGTGCACCTCGTAGTGCCGGACCGGACCGGCCGAGCGGCGCCAGCCGATGCGCAGGGCGGCCGAGATGCCATCCGCGGCGGTGGCCGAGGAGGTGACGGCCGGCAGGCCGGGCCGGGCGGGGGGTTTCGGAGCGGCATCGCGCACCGCGATGCCGCCGAGCCGCCAGCGGACCGCCGTGCCGCCGGATCCGGTGAGCCGGACGCCGAGGACGTGCAGGACGTTTCCGTGCGGCTGTCCCAGCCGTACGGTCGCCGTGGTCCAGCCGCGGCCGCCGGCGGGCAGGGACCCGGCGGGGACGTACCGGAAGCGCGGCGGCGTGCCGGGCGTGCCCGGGCCGTCGAGGGCGACGGCCACCTCCACCCGGACCGGGCCGGAACCGGGGTCGGTGCGGTGGGTCAGTTCCACCACCGCGCCACCCGTCAGCGGCAGTCGGGCGGCGTACAGCTCCAGCGTGGCCGGGGCGTCGAGCGCTCCGTCCACCAGCAGGCTGCTGCCGCCGCGCCAGGCGTCGGCGAAGTCGAAGGCCACCGCCGGCCGGGCGCCGGCGGTGTGCACCACCCAGCGGCGGCCGGGCAGCCGGTCCTGCAGACCGAGGTGGTTCCAGGCGGTGTCGGAGGACGCGGTGCCGTGCTCGTACCAGCGCAGGCCGTGCCCGGTGTTGAAGGTGGTCGCGAACGGCAGCGCGGTGAGCGTGGAGCGGTCGGCGACGGATTCGGCCGGCGCCCGCCAGCCTCCCGTGCCGCTGCGCGGTGCCGAGGGATCAAGTGAGGGGCCGGTCCAGAAGCGGTCGTCGCGGGCGTGGAAGTCGCCGGGCGCGCGCCGGTCCGCCGGCAGGCTCGTCCAGGTCCACTCGGGGCGGTAGAAGCCGTACGAGGTGACATGCCGCGCGTCGGCGGGGACGATCGCGTCCCAGTCGACCGGGGTGTCCCAGCCGCGGGACTCGACATCGATGCCGGCCCACAGCGCGTAGCGGCTGCGGTCCAGTTCCCCGGCGAGGGTGCCGGAGGCGGCGAGGCCGGACCTGCTCCAGTCGAAGTTGACGAACATCGTGTCGGCGGCGGTGAAGAACTCCTGGTTGCGCGGGTTGAGTTCGTTCTGCCAGTCGACGGCTCCGGTGTCGGTCATCGCGTCGTACCAGGTGACGCGCAGGCCGTGGCCGTGGGCGCGCAGGTACTGGACGAAGTCACGCATGGCGGTGGCGAGCGCCGCGTCCCCGCCGCCGGTCTCGGCGTTGATGAACCAGCCGTCGAAGCCGTACGCCCGCGCGACCAGGATCAGCTGGTCCGCGATCGGGAACCGGCCGTCGGCACCGCGCTGGACGAGGTCGCGGGTCCACCGCAGATCGCCGCCGTAGGCGACCGGTGGCAGGAAGACGGTGCCCAGCACGGGCACGCCGTTGCGGTGCGCGGCGTCCACCACCGGCGCGTTGGGGGCGAGGATCAGGCCCTCGCCGGACGAGCCGCCCCAGAACACCAGCTCGTCCAGGTACGCCCAGTGCGTCAGCGCGTAGTAGTCGGCGGTGGCGGAGCCCTGGGAGGGGTTGCCCGCGGTGTGGTCGAACGCGGCCAGGCCGGAGATCCGCGCCTGGCCGGTGCGGGCCGTGGTGTTGGCGGGCGGCGGCGCGAAGCGGGCCGCGAGCGGGACGCTCGCGGTGTTGAACGCCAGGTCCGGGTCGGTCTCCGGCGTCCACGCCTTGAGGCTGCGCCACTGGATGCCGTCACCAGGTGTCCCGGCGGGGAGGCTGTCGGGAAACCAGTACGAGGCGTGGGGCTGCAGGTTCCGTGCGGTTCCTGCTGCCGCGCTGGCAGCCGGCAGGCCGGGCGCCAGGAGGAGGCCCGCGGTGCCGGCCCCGGCGATCAGGACCCGGCGGCGGGAGGGCCGGGACCGGTCCGCGGCGGGGAGGGCGGAGGCGGGGTCGGCAGAGCTGCGGTGCTCGGTCATCGGTGCGCTCCCTAGGGGTGTTCGACCTGATCGACGGTGAGGACCTCGGTGATGCCACGGGCCGCCAGATGACCGGCGTCGCCCGCGAGTTCGGCGAGTACGGCGGTGGGCCGGGCACCAGTGGCGGCCAGTCGCATCCACGCCTCGAAGAAGGCCCCGCCGGGCGCGCACACGGAGCGGGCGGGCGCGCTCACCCGGTCGCCCGCGTCGACCACCAGCGCGGTGGTGCGCGGCGCCGGGCGGTGCTCGCGCCCGCGCCACTGTTCGACGGCGCGGGCGACGGCCGCGCCCGCCGGCTTGACCGTGCGGTCGGTGGTGAGCAGTCCCAGGCTGTACTCCAGCTCGGGGAAGTCCGCGAGCGCGCGGTCCACGTCGTGCGAGCACCACCAGGTGACGCCCCACACGTCCGGGCAGTCCAGCGCCGCGGCGATGGTGGCCTCGGTGAACTCGGCGGCGTGCCCGGCCGGGATGTGCGGGGCGGGCGCGCCCACCTCCTGCAGCCACACCGGCCGGTGCGGGTCGGTGGCCCAGGCCTTCGACAGTTCGATCAGATAGGCGGCGTGCTGCTCGGTGGCGGTGCCGGTACGGCCGTGGCGCTGCGCGGTGCCGTTGAACACCCAGGAGTGGACGGCGGTCGCGGCACCCAGCTGGGCGGAGTGGCCGGGGGTGAAGGGGTGGTCGTCCTGGTACCAGGCCGCGTCGTAGGACGCGTGCAGATGGAACTTGCCGGGCGCGCCCTCCTCGCATGCGGCCAACACCCGCCGCAGCCAGGACTCGGCCTGGGCGGGGGTGATCCGGTCGGGGTCGGGGTGCGGTCCTGAGGAGAACTGGTTGATCTCGTTGCCGATGGTCATGCCCAGGAAGCCGGGCCGGCCGGCGAGCGCCGCCGCGAGCGTGCGCAGATAGCTGACCTCGCCGTCGATGACGTCGGGGTCGGTGAAGAGGTTGCGGCGGTGCCAGGTGGTGGTCCAGGAGGGGATGAAGTCGAAGCTGGACAAGTGGCCCTGCAGCCCGTCGACCGCGGTGTCGAGGCCGCGCTCGGCGGCCGCGTCGACCAGCTGGACGAGCTGTTCGACGGCGCGCGGCCTGATCAGAGTGCGGTTCGGCTGGAAGACCGGCCAGAGCGGGAAGACCCGGATGTGGTCGAGGCCGAGGGCGGCGATGGAGTCCAGGTCGGCGCGGACTTCGTCGAGGTCGAAGTCGAGCCAGTGGTGGAACCAGCCGCGCGTGGGCGTGTAGTTGACGCCGAAGCGCATTGCGTTCATCCGGTGCGGTGTCCTCAGTGCGGGGAGAAGGGGAGCGGAGGCTCAGCCCTTGACGGCGCCTTCGCCCACGCCGCGGAAGAAGTACCGCTGCAGGCAGGCGAACATGACGATGAGCGGGGCTACAGCGATGATGGTCCCGGCGGCGACGAGCCTGGGGTTGTTGGCGAACGTGCCGTGCAGGAAGTTCAGCCCGACGGTCAGCGTGTACTTGTCCGGGTCGGACAGCACGATCAGCGGCCAGAGGAAGTCGTCCCAGGCGCCCATGAACGAGAAGATCGCCACGACCGCCAGCGTGCCCTTGACCGAGGGCAGCGCGATCCGTACGAAGCGCTGCCAGACGTTGGCGCCGTCGATGACGGCGGCCTCCTCGATCTCGTACGGGAGGTGGCTGAACGCGTTCCGCATCAGCAGCACGTTCATCGCGCCGATGCAGCCGGGCAGCACGACGGCGATGAGGGTGTTGTTCAGCTGCAGATCGCGCATGGTGGTGAACTGCGCGATGAAGATGGACTCGAACGGCACCAGCAGCGCCATGACGAAGGCGGTGGTCGCGAGCTTGCGGCCGCGGAAGCGCAGCCGGGCGAGCGCGTAACCGGCCAGGGCGGAGCCCACGCAGTTGGTGACGACGCTGGCCGCCGCGACCTTGAGCGAGTTCAGGGCGTACTCCCAGACCGGGATGATGTCCGCGACGCCCGAGTAGTTGTCCAGCGTCGGATGCTCGGGGAGCAGCTTCGGCGGGTAGCTGTACATGTCCTCGGTCGGGCCCTTGAGCGAGGTGCTCAGCTGCCACAGGAACGGGCCGATGGTGACGGCCAGGACGGCGAGCAGCAGGACGTAGCGGAGGACGAGCTGCCAGCGGGGCATACGGCCGCCCATGTCACTCACCGTCCTTGCGGTCGGCACGCAGCACCAGCAGCATCAGGACCAGCGTGACCACGAAGATCACCACGGAGAGCGCGGAGGCGTATCCGGTGCGCCCCGACAGTCCGGTGCCGACGCGCTGGACGAGCATGACGATGGTGGTGTCCTCGCCGGCCGGCCCGCCGGTCGGGCCCGCCATCAGATAGACCTCGGTGAAGACCTTGAAGGCCGCCACCGACGACAGCGCGCCGACCAGCACCATGGTGGAGCGGACCGCCGGGACGGTGATGCTGATGAAGCGGCGGACCGCTCCGGCACCGTCCACGGCGGCCGCCTCGTGCAGTTCCTTCGGCACGTTGGCCAGCGCCGCCAAGTAAATGATCATGTAGTAGCCGAGGCCTTTCCACACCGTCAGCGCCATCGCGCTGAACAGCAGCAGCCACTGGTCGCTGAGGAACTCCACCGGGCCGGTCCCGAAGTACCCGAGGATCCCGTTGACCAGCCCGCGGTCGTCCAGCATCCACACCCAGATGAGCGCGACCACGACGACCGACGCGACGACCGGGGTGTAGAAGGAGGAGCGGAAGAAAGCGATGCCGGGGACCTGCTTCTGGACGAGCAGGGCCAGCAGGAGCGGCAGCAGCACGGTGCACGGCACCACGAGCAGCACGTACAGCGTGCTGTTGCGCAGCCCGGTCCAGAACTGCTCGTCGTCCAGCATGTCCTGGAAGTTCCGCAGCCCCACCCAGTGGCCCGGGGTCAGGGTGCGGGCGTCGGTGAAGGCCGTGCCGACGGTGCTGATGAACGGGTAGAGGCTGAACGCGGCGATGATCACCAGGCCGGGCAGCAGGAACAGCCAGGGGCTGGCGGCCCGGTGGGTCCGTGCACTCATGTCGGGTCCGCCCGCTCAGCTCTGCTTGAGCAGCTTGTCGCTCTGGCTGACCGCGTCGTCCAGAGCCTGCTGCGGCGACTTCTTGCCCTGCAGCGCCTTCGCCACCTCGTTCTTGAGGATGGTCTTCATCTCGTCGGTCATCACGACCGGCGTGTAGTTCACCGCGCCCTTGAGCAGCCGCGCGGAGGCGACCCGGATGCGGCCCTCGTCGGTGCCGTCGTCCTGGGTCCAGTACGGCTGGTCCAGCGAGCCGGCGGTGCTCGGGAAGATCGCGACCTTGTGCGCGAACGACTCCTGGTTCTGCTTGTCGGTGATGAAGTGCGCGAAGGCGATGGCCGCGGCCTTGTGCTTGCTCTTGCTGTTCACCGCCATGCCCATCACGTACATGTTGGGGTGGCCGGTGTTGTTGGGCGCGTCGGTGATGCCGAGGTTCTTGTACAGGTCGGGCGCGTTCTGCTTGAAGGTGCCCAGGTCGTGCGCGCTGCCCGGGTTCATCGCGACCTTCTGCTGCAGGAACTTCTGGCCGACGGCGTCCGGGCCGCTGGTCAGTGCCTGGGAATCGAGGCCGCCGTTCTTGAACAGCTCCAGGTACTTGGTGAGCAGTTCGGTGCCCTTGGCGTCGTTGTACGTGAACTTGGTCGCGTCGGCGTTCATCAGCGGGACGCCGTAGCGGCCGAAGTCCTCGATGGACGGGGTGCCCGCGAGGGTGGCGGTCTTCCCGCCGGACTTCACCGCGATGGTGTTGGCGTCCGCGAAGAGCTCGTCGTAGGTCTTCGGCGGCTTGGCCGGGTCGAGGCCGGCCTTCTGGAACAGCGTCTTGTTGTAGAAGAGCGGGCCGGTGTTGAGGTACCAGGGGAAGGCGTACGAGCCCTCCAGACCCGGCAGTTCATTGCCCTTCCACGCCTCGGGCGTGTAGTCGCCCTTGAACTTGGCAGCGGCGGGCTCCTTGTCCAGGCTCATGATCACGCCGGCCTTGGCCAGCGGGTACGACAGGTCGGGCGAGACGTTGACGACGTCGGGGAGCGTGCCGCCTGCCGCGTCCGCGCTGAGCTTGTCCGCGTAGTTCTCGGCGGGCTGGTCGAGCCACTTCACATGGACGCCGGGGTTCTGCTTCTCGAAGTCCTTGGCCAGGCCCTCGAAGTAGTCCTTGTAGTTCGCCCGCAGGTTCCAGGTCTGGAAGCTGATGTCGCCCTCGATCTTGCCGTCGGCACTGCTGCCGGCATCGTCCCCGCCGGATCCGCAGGCGGTCAGCGTCAGCGCCGACAGCAGCAGGGGGACGACGACAACGGCTGTTCTACGGGTGGCGCCGCGGCTGCTGCCGCGCTCTCCACGGGTTCTTCCACTGGATACGGACATGGCTGACAAGCTCCTTCGCTCGGGCCAGGAGGGGGGCGACGTAAGGCTGCACCCGCGTTGCGAGCAACGTCAACGGTTAACCGGAGATGAATTCGCGCCATCTCACATATGTGCAGGTGAGAGCAGTTCAGGCCACAAAACTAATGCGCTTTAGTAGTCATTAGCTCAAGCGCATTAGTAGCCGGTCGCACTCCGGCCCCGGAGTAGGACATAATCCAGCCATGGATCCCGTGCGCCGCACTCCGGCCCGCCGACCGACGATGAAGGACATCGCGCAGCGCGCGGGTGTCTCCGAGAGCGCCGTGTCCTTCGCGCTCAACGACCGGCCCGGCGTCTCCCCCGCCACCCGCGACCGGGTCCGCCGGGTCGCGGAACAGCTGGGCTGGCGCCCCAGCACCGCGGCGCGGGCGCTGTCCGGGGAGGGCGCCGCCACCGTCGGCCTGGTCCTGGCCCGGCCGGCGCACACGCTCGGCGTCGAGTCGTTCTTCCTGCAACTCGTCTCGGGCATCCAGGAGGTGCTGGCGCGGCGTCATCTCGGGCTGCTCTTCCAGGTCGTCGAGGATCTCGGCGAGGAGTGCGCGATCTACCGCCGCTGGTGGGCCGAACGCCGGGTCGACGGGCTGCTCGTCGTCGACCCCCGGCTCGACGACCCGCGGCCGGCGCTGCTCGACGAACTCGGCCTGCCCGCCGTCGTGATCGGCGCGCTCGCCCCGGGCACACCCGCGCACTCCGGCATCTCCACCGTGTGGGCCGACGACGCGGGCGCCATGGCCTCGATCGTCGACCATCTGTACGGGCTGGGGCACCGCAGGATCCTGCACATCGCCGGCCTGCCGCACCTCGCGCACACCCAGCGCCGGATCCGGTCGCTGCACGCCGAGGCCGCCCGCCGCGGGCTGCCCGACGTCCACTCCATCAGCACCGACTACTCGGACACCGAAGGCGCCGAGGCCACCCGCCGGGCCCTCGCCCGACCCCGGCCGCCGACCGCGATCGTCTACGACAACGACGTCCTGGCCATGGCCGGTCTCGCCGTCGCCAACGAGCGCGGCCTCGCGGTCCCCGGCGATCTGTCCCTCGTGGCCTGGGACGACTCCGTGCTCTGCCGCAGCGCGCACCCCGCGCTGACCGCGCTCGTCCGCGACACCAGCAGCTTCGGCCGCCATGCCGCCGAGCAGTTGCTCAGCCTCCTGGACGGGAACCCCGCCCGCGAGATCCAGGACGACCTGCCGCGCCTCATGGCCCGCGCGAGCACGGCGCCGCCGCCCGGTAGCTAGGGCGTGTTGCGCAAGTCCCGGCTGGCCCACGACGCCTGGCACGCACCCTCGCTGCGTTGTCGGGCTCGCCCACGTACGTCCAGTACGAGAACGACCCTCCGCCATGCGAGCGCACCCACCGGACGCCGTGGGCCACGCCCTCCGGGCGAACAGCGCTCCTTTCGACGCACGCCCTAGCTTCCGTTCGTCAGCGGTACTCGGCCAGCCGGGGGCGGATTCCCAGCAGGACGAGGACCGCCGCGGCGGCCAGCGCGCCGGCGGGGACCGCGGGCCAGCCGGCGAGGGCCGAGCGGGCGCGGCCGGTGTGCAGGTCGAAGTCGGACCGCTGGTGGTCCGCGAGCGCGTCCAGGGTGGTGGCGAAGTCCCAGAAGTCGAACGCGACCTGGCCGCGGCCGACTTCGGTGAGCACCGTGACCGCCTCGTCGAGCCGGCCGGCGGCGCGCAGGTCGCGCAGCTTCCGGTCGTCGGCGCGGAAGTGGCCGTAGCGGGTGAGGACCTCCTGGTAGGCGGGGCGCTCCGCGGCCGTGGCGTACGACTCGGGGGCGAGGAGCACGTCGAGCCGGCGGGTGAGCGTGTCGAACCGCTCGCGCTGGTAGCCGGCCGAGTCGGTGTCGTGGACCAGCCAGCGGCTCTGGGTGGCGGCGGCATCGGCGGCCACCGCGCGGGCCTCGGCCAGCCGGGACCAGGGACGCAGTCCCTCCCGGCCCGCGGCGCCGACCTCGGACGCCGCCGAGGCGAAGGAGAGCGCGCCCGCCAGGGTGACGACCAGCGCGGCGACGGTGGCGGCCACCAGCGCCGGGTTGAAGACCCGCCGGTAGCGGCGGGCGAGGTCCCGCTGCCACCACAGGAGGAAGCCGAGGGTGAGAACACCGAGCACCCCGACGAGGCCCGCCGACCATTTCGCGCTGTCCTGTGTCTCCGACTCCAGGTGCGCGGCCTGCTGGGCGTAGGTCTCCGACAGCGCCGCCGCGACGGGCAGCAGCTCGTTGCGCAGTACGTCGGCGGCCTCGGAGGACAGGGCGACGGCGGCGTGCGGCGGAGTTCCCGCCGGGCGGTTGGGCTGGGTCTCGTCCACGTAGGAGGAGCGGGCGCTGGCGTCGTCGTAGCGGCCGAGCGCGTCGAGCAGGGAGCGGACCCGGTCGCCCTGGGCGGTGTCGGCACCGAGCTGCCGCAGCAGTCCACTGACCTCGGTGCGGCGCTGCTGCGCGGTGATCAGTGCGAGCAGCCGGTTGCCGACCTCCACGTCCGGCTGGAGCGCCGAGTGGCCCGGCACCAGGGAGTTGGCCCGCTGGGCGTCGAGGTCGGCGAGCGCGAACCGCAGTTCGGCGGCGACGGCCGCCCGCTGGGAGACGGTCGTGCCCAGGTCGGAGGCGTTGCCCCGGACGTCGACCGCGCCGAGGACGGCGGCAGCGCAGAGCGCGGCGAGCGCGGCCAGGGCGATCACGGCCGACACGACGAGCCGTACGGGACCGGTGAGCGGCAGCCGCGGACGCGGCGCCCGGGAGCGCCGGGCGCGCGGCGGCGGGGTGGGCGGCGCGGCCGGTCCGCCGGCCGGCGCGGCCCGCGGCTCCTCGGTCGCGGACACCCGCTGGACCGGCGGCGCCTGAGAGGTCGTCATATCGCGACGCTAGGCGCGTGCCCGGAAAGGAGGATGTCCCACCGGCGGACTCCAGGTGACCGGCCCGTAACAGCTAGGAACGGAGGCCGCCCCTCCGCAGAGCCGGCCCGCGGCCGGCCCCGCCGCCCACCCCGTCAGTCCGTCAACTCCGTCAGGCCGTCAACTCTGTCAGCCCGCTCAGTCCTTGTCGTCCGGCTTCCACAGCGAGTGTTCGCGCCGCGCCCACCACGAGGCCACGCTTCCGGTCCGCATGCCCAGCCGCGCCTCCGGGTCCTTACTGGCCATCCAGACGTGTCCGGTGATGCCGGCGGCGAGCAGCAGTGCCAGCCAGTCGTGGACGAAGGTGGCGCCGGTCCGCCAGAGCACCGGGGCGAGGTGGGTGAACCACATCAGCAGCCCGGTGCCGATCATCACCAGCACCGCTCCCGCGATGAAGGCCGAGTAGAGCTTCTGGCCCGCGTTGAACTTGCCCGCGGGCACTCCCTCCTTGCTGCGCTTGCGCAGTACGGTGCGCAGCCAGTGCCAGTCGTGCCGGCCGAAGCGGTTGAGCCGGCTCAGGTCGGCTCGCAGCGCGCGGAAGAACATCCCCGCGATCAGCGGCGCCGGGAGCATCAGGCCGGACCACTCATGGACGGTCACCACCAGCCGCCGTCTGCCGACGAGTTCGGAGAGCGGGGGCAGATAGAGACAGGCGGCGGTGAAGACACAGATGCCCATCAGCCAGGCGGTGCCGCGGTGCACCCAGCGTTCGGCGCGGCTGAAGCGGCGCAGCCGCCGTGCCGGCTGCCGTGGGGCGGTCGGTGCGGCCGGGGCGTCAGGAAGTGGGGTCATCGGACCGTCCGTTCGACTTTCCGACCCAGGCGTCGACGTCGTAGCCGAGCTTCTCCCAGTAACCGGGTTCGACGCTCTTGGTGAGGGTGATCCCCGAGAGCCACTTCGCGGACTTGTAGAAGTACATGGGCGCCGCGTAGAGCCGGACCGGGCCGCCGTGGGCGTGGGTGACCGGCTTGTCCTGCATCGTGAGCGCCACCATGACGTCGCTGCGGCGGGCCTGCTGCAGCGTGAGGCTCTCGGTGTAGGCGCCGTCGAAGCAGTCGAACCGGATGGCGGTCGCCTCCGGCCGCACCCCTGAGGCGGCCAGCAGCGCGGAGAGCCGCACACCGGAGAAGGCGGTCTTCGGCACCCGCCAGCCGGTCACGCACTGGACGTCGTGCACCAGCCGCTGCTGCGGCATGGCCTGCAGGTCGGCGAGCCGGTAGGTCATGGGGCGGTCGACCAGCCCGCCGACCGTGAGCCGGTAGTTCTCGGCGTTGCGCTTGGGCACCGACGAGGTGACCGAGTAGTAGCGGAATCCCCCGCCGCCGGGCAGCAGTCCCGTCACCCCGGTGGGGTCCTTGGCGCTCACCTCGGCGAGCACCGCGTCGATACGGTCCTGCACATGGCTGCCCAGCGCGACCCCCGCGGCGCCCAGCCCCAGCATTCCCAGCACGACGCGCCGCCCGACCGGCGCACCGTGCCGTTCGTTCTCTTCCCCCGGGTCGTCGGGGGCATCGTCCACGCGGGGTTCTTCCATAGGTCGATTCGAGCACGTCGAACAGCCGCTGGCCAGGGGCGGCGCCCTGACGTCAGGCTTTCGTCATAACTCGGGTCAGGAAGCGGTCCAGCGCCGCGTTGAATTCGTCCGGGCGTTCGAGATTCGGCAGATGAGCGGCACCCTCGATGACGACCAGCTCGGATCCGGCGATCCGCCGGTGCATGGCCTCCGCGTCGGTGACCGGGGTGTACTCGTCGTCCCGGCCGACCACGACGAGGGCGGGCACGGCGATCCGGCCCAGCAGGTCCACGTAGTCGGGTCGTTCGGCGCGCCCCCGCAGGGCCGCCGCCGCCCCCTCGGGCGGAGCGCCGTACATCATCCCGCGCACATGGTCGGCGACGGCGGGCAGCGCCTCGATGTTGTGGGGCGCGACCATCTGGGACAGCACCTCGTCGGTGTACCCCTTCAGCCCCTCGCGCACCAGCCGTTCCGCCATGGCACGCCGTACCCGCTTGCCGTCCTCGGTCTCGGCCTCCGGGAAGGTGTCGGCGAGCAGCAGGCCGCGGACCCGGTCGGGGAAGAGCCGGCAGAACTCCATGACGATCTGGCCGCCCATCGACAGACCGCCGATGACGACCCGGTCCAGGCCGAGGTGGTCGAGCAGGGCCGCGATGTCCCGGGCGAAGGTCTCCAGCGGGGTCGTGCCGGGGACGACGGTGGTGGCGCCGTAGCCGCGGAGGTCGGGGGCGACGACCCGCCGTTCCCCGGCGAATGCACCGACCTGGGGTGCCCACATCGAGCGGTCGAAGGGATGGCCGTGGACCAGGACCAGCGGGTCGCCCGCACCCGCGTCCTCGTATCCGACGGTGATGCCGTTGACCTGTGCCGTTGCCGCCGTCATCGCGCTCTCCACCGGTACTTTCTCTTTCGTCCGGCCGCGTTGTCCGTCGCGGCCGGTCCCCGTACCGCCCTGGTGGCCGGTCCCCCGCCCGATGTTAGGACTGGCCATGAGGGAGTGCAATGTTTATCTTGTTCTCGGTGCAATGTGGAACGGGACGGAGCGCGTGATGGAGGACTACCGGGCGGTCGCCGACGCGGTCGCGGCGGACATCGGTGCCGGCCGGCTGCGGCCGGGCGACCGGCTCGCCACGCAGCGCGCGTTCGCCCGCCGGCACGGCATCGCGAACTCGACGGCGAACCGGGTCTACCGCGAACTGGCCCGGCGCGGTCTGGTGGTCGGCGAGGTCGGGCGCGGCACGTTCGTCCGGGCCGCCCCGCGGACGCCGGGGCCGGCACTGGCCGAGCCGGCCGCCGCGCCGGTCGACCTGGAGCTGAACTACCCGGTGGTGGCGGGGCAGACCGCCCTGCTGGGCGAGGGGCTCGGCCGGCTGCTGCGGACCGATGTACTGGCGGACGCCCTGCGGCCGGTGGGCCCGGCCGGCACTCCTCCGGCGCGCGAGGCGGCTGCCGCGCTGCTCACCGGGGCCGGCTGGGCACCGGATCCGGCGCGGGTGCTCTTCGCCGGCAACGGCCGGCAGGCGATCGCCGCCGCCGTCGCCGCACTGGTGCCCACCGGCGGCCGCCTCGGCGTGGAAGCGCTCACCTATCCGGTGGTGAAGGCCATCGCCGCCCGGCTCGGCGTCACCCTCGTCCCGCTCGCCCAGGACGAGAACGGACTGCTGCCCGACGCCCTGCTGGCCGCCCATCGCAGCGCCCCGCTGGCCGCCGTCTACCTCCAGCCGACCCTGCACAATCCGCTGGCGACGACGATGCCGGAGCGGCGCCGCGCCGAACTCGCCGACGTGCTGCGCCGTACCGGTGTGCACGCGGTGGAGGACACCATCTGGGCCTTCCTGTCCGACGGCCCGCCCCCGCTGGCCGCCTGGGCCCCCGAGCACACCGTGGTCGTCGACAGCCTGTCCAAACGGCTCGCCCCGGGCCTCACCGTCGGCTTCGCCGTGACGCCCCCTGGCCTCACCGACCGGATCGCGACCGCGCTGCGCTCCGGTGCCTGGACATCGGCCGGCTTCGCGCTCGACGCGGCGACCGGCTGGATGACGGACGGCACGGTGGCGGCCGTCGGGCGTGCCAAGCGCGAGGACGTGACGCTGCGCCAGGAGATCGCGGCCCGGCGGCTCGCAGGCTTCCGGGTACGCACCGCCCCGTCCTGCTACTTCGTCTGGTGGGACCTGCCCGAGCCCTGGCGGGCCGAGACGTTCGTCGCCGCGGCGGCCCGGCGCGGTATCGCGGTGACCCCGGCCGCGGCGTTCGCCGTGGCTCCGCACAGCGCACCGAACGCGGTCCGGGTCGCCCTCGCCTCGCCGCCGCCCGACACGCTCTCCACGGCGCTCGGCACCCTCGCGGCGATCGCCGCCGGCTCCCCGGACGACGCGATGGTCGGCTGAAGCACCCGCTCGGAGAGATCGCCTGGAGGGACCGCCCGGAGGGGACGGGAGCTCAGCTCGGCCAGGCGCCCGTGGCGAGGAAGTGCTCGATGGCGGACGTGTACGGGGCGATGTCCAGGTGCTGCTCGGCGACCCAGTCGTCGGAGTAGTACTTGTCGAGGTAGCGGTCGCCGGGGTCGCAGATCAGGGTGACGACGCTGCCGGTCTCCCCCGCCGCGACCATCTCCGCGATGATCTTGAAGGCGCTCCACAGCCCGGTCCCCGTCGAGCCGCCGGCCTTGCGGCCGATCGCGGCGTCCAGCGCCCGCACCGCCGCGACCGACGCCGCGTCCGGCACCTTCATCATCCGGTCGATGGCGCCCGGCACGAAGCTCGGCTCCATGCGCGGCCGTCCGATGCCCTCGATCCGGGAGGAGGCGTCGCTGGTCACGCCCTGGTCGCCGGTGACCCAGCCGTCGAAGAAGCAGGAGTTCTCCGGGTCGGGGACACAGATCCGGGTGTCGCGCTGGGTGTAGTGGACGTAGCGGGCGATGGTGGCGGAGGTGCCGCCGGTCCCCGCGGTGGCGACGATCCAGGCCGGCTCGGGATACCGCTCCAGCTTCAGCTGCTCGAACATGGACTCGGCGATGTTGTTGTTGCCGCGCCAGTCGGTGGCTCGCTCGGCGTAGGTGAACTGGTCCATGTAGTGGCCGCCGGAGTCGGCGGCGAGCCGGGCGGACACCGCGTAGACGGTGTGCGGATCGTCCACCAAGTGGCACTGCCCGCCGTGGAATTCGATCAGCCGCTGCTTCTCCTGGCTCGTCGTCCGCGGGATCACCGCGATGAACGGGACCCCGATGAGCGTCGCGAAGTACGCCTCGGAGACCGCCGTCGAACCGCTGGACGCCTCGATCACCGGTTTGCCCGGCCGGATCCAGCCATTGCAGAGGCCGTACAGGAAGAGCGAACGGGCCAGCCGGTGCTTGAGGGAACCCGTCGGATGCGTCGACTCGTCCTTCAGATACAGGTCGATGCCCCATTCCAGGGGCAGCGGGAAGCGCAGCAGATGGGTGTCGGCCGAACGGTTGGAGTCCGCCTGGACCTTGCGGACGGCCTCCTTGAGCCACTCCCGGTACCCGTGGTCCGTCCGGTCCACGTCCACCGTGCGCGTACAGCCGCTGTCGTCCGCCCGCTCGATCGTGCCCACCGCGCCAGCCTCCGCTCGTGCCGGTCCCCGGCGGCACGCCGGGCCATTTCGGATCATAACGACCTGATCCGCCCCCTGTCGCGCACCAGGCAGCCGGTCGCCCCTCGCCGCCGGACCCGCTCGAAGGCACCCTGGCGCGCCCTTCGCGGGCGGAACGGAGCCGGCCTCCGCCGGGCCGCCGGAGCCGGAGTTCTGGCCGACGGACAGCGGGTCGGAGGGCCCCGCGGGAGGCGCGCGGCACCATGCGGGTTGCGGATCCCGCCACGGGGGGTGACTCTGAAGTCACATCACGGAGTACTGCAGCAGTCACTCTACGCATTTTCGCTCAGGTGTTCTCATTCCGAGCGGTTCAGGACACGGCTTCCGACACGGCGGCCGGCCCTCGCCGCGGAGGGAGTCGCAGCCGTGATCATGCAAGCCGACCGACAGTGCACGCTGGAACTCGAAGCACTGCCGTCCCGCATCCAGCAGATACGCCGAATCGTTGCAGCGCAGCTGCGTTACTGGCATCTCGACCCGCTGCTCGACACCGCCCTGCTGGGTATCACCGAACTGCTGGCGAACGTCTACCGGCACGCCGGATCCGACAAGCACTGTTCGGTCCAACTGACCCTGGTCTCGGGCCGGCTGACCGTATCCGTCCTGGACAGCGATCCCCAGCTGCCCCAGGTCAGCTCCCCCGAGCCGCTCGCCACCGGCGGCCGCGGGCTCGCCATGGTGGCGGCGCTCAGCGACAGTTGGGGAGCCGATCCGGTACCGGACGGCGGCAAGGTGGTCTGGTTCAGCCTGCATGTCGAGGCTCCGGCACCGGCGCCGCGCAGGCGCCCGGCAGCCCGGCGGGTTCCCGCCGTCGCCGCCGCGGCCTGACCTCCCGACGGCCCCGGCCGCCGTGTCCCCCTGTGCGGGACGCGGCGGCCGGGGCCGTGCCCGGTCCGGGACCATGCCCGGGCCGGGACCATGCCCGGGCCGGGCCCGTTCGGAGCCGACCTGTTTTCGTCGGATCCGTTCTCCCCCGGATGCCCTGACGGCTCATTCCGTGGCGATGGCCCGCAGGACGTCCAGCCGGGCCGCCCGGCGTGCCGGGCGCCATCCCGCGAGGACCCCCGCGACCAGGCCGACCAGCAGCACCACCGCGAGCTGGGCCGGCGGCACCGCGAAGGCGCTCGTCCCCGAGCTGTCGGTGGCCTTCACCAGCGCCCAGCCGAGGAAGGCGCCGAGGCCGAGACCGCCGACGGTGCCGAACGCGGCGACCAGCACCGACTCCCAGCGCACCATCGCCCGCAGCTGCGACCGGGTCTGGCCGACCGCGCGCAGCAGCCCCAGTTCCCGGGTGCGCTCGTGCACCGCCAGG
Organism: Streptomyces sp. So13.3; assembly: GCF_005860785.2. NCBI lineage: Bacteria > Bacillati > Actinomycetota > Actinomycetes > Kitasatosporales > Streptomycetaceae > Streptomyces > Streptomyces sp. So13.3. The sequence continues at coordinate 2,155,555 of NZ_CP048835.1, forward strand.
GTGAGGGTGTTGGCGATGCCCAGCAGCGCGATGAGCACGGCGAGCGCCAGCAGTGCGTAGACCAGCGTCAGCATCATGTCGATGGCCGACGCGGAGGACTTGGCGTACTCGGCGCGGGTCTGCACCGTGGGACCGCCGTACTCTGCCGCCACCTTCTCGACCGCTCCCTTGCCGTCGCCCGTGGACACCCCGTCCTTGAAGGCGACCGCGACGAGGGTGTCGGAGTCCTGCACCCGGTGCGGGGCCCAGGCCTCGCGGGTGATGACGTAGTCGCCCGCCAGGTCCGCCCGCTCGTAGACCGCCGCCACGGTGAAGGGCAGCCGCTTCCCGTCGGTGAAGACCAGCGAGGCCGTACTGCCGGTCGTCCAGCCGTGCTTGTCCGCCTCGTCCCTGGCGACCGCGATGCCGTCGGCGCCGAGGCCGGTGAGCGAACCGTCGACCGTACCGAGGTCGAGGACGGTAGCGAGCGCCGCCGGATCCGTGACGGTCAGCGCGCGGCCGCCGCCGTCGACCTTCGCGACGCCCCTGCCGAGCCCGACCGCGGTCCGCACCTGTGGCAGCGCGGCCACGGCGGGGGCCAGTTTCGGGCTGAGTCCGCTGCCGCCCGCCCCGAACACCGGGGCGCTGATGGCGACATCACCCGCGAAGGACCGCGACACCGTCCGGTCCATCGTCGCCTTGAGCGAGGCGCCGAAGACCGTGAACAGGGAGACGACCGCCACCCCGATCATCAGCGCGGTCGCGGTGGCGGCCGTGCGCTTCGGGCTGCGCAGCGCGTTGCGCCGGGCCAGTCCGCCGGTCACCCCGCGCAGCCGGGCCAGCGGGGCGCCCAGCAGCCGTACCGCGTACGAGGACGCGACCGGTCCGAGGACCACGAACGCGGCCAGGGTGAGCACCGAGCCGCCGCCGGTGAGCCAGACGTCGGACGTGCCCGCCGCGCCCGTCACGGTCAGCGCGATGCCCGTCACCGCGGCGAGCGTGCCCAGCACGGCACGATTGCGCGAGGCACCGGAGGTGTCCACGGCGGTCTCCCGCAGTGCGGCCAGCGGCGCGGTGCGCCCGGCCCGTACGGCGGGCAGCAGCGCCGAGCCGGTGCACACCAGCAGCCCGACCAGGAACGGCAGGACCAGGGCGGTCACGCCGATCACCAGGTCACCGTCGGGGAACGGGAAGCCGACCACCGGGAACAGCGCCTGGAGTCCGGCCGCGACCCCGATGCCGCCGAGGAGTCCGGCGGTCGAGGCGACGACCGCGACGACCGCGGACTCGACGAGCGTCGAGCCGAGCACCTGGCGGCGGGACGCGCCCAGCGCCCGCAGCAGCGCGTTCTCCCGGGTCCGCTGGGCCACCACGATCGCGAAGGTGTTGTGGATGCTGAAGGTCGCCACCAGCAGGGCGATGCCCGCGAAGACCAGCAGCAGTGAGGTGAAGATCTTCAGGAATGTGCCGGAGATCATGGTGAGGCTCTCGTCCGTGGCCTGCTGCCCGGTGATCGCCTCGACGTTCGCGGGCAGCACGGGCGCGAGCCGCTCGGCGAGCTCCCGCTGGCCGACGCCGGGTCCCGCGCGCACCTGGATGGTCGACGCCAGGCCCGGCTTCGGGGTGAGGTAGCGCTCCGCGTCGGCCCGGGTGAGGCCGGTGAACGTGGTCTGCCCCATGCCGTCCTCGCCGCCGAAGGCGGCCACGCCGACGATCGTCACCCGGACCGGATCGGGCGTGCGCAGCACCGTCGTGTCACCGATCCGCAGCTTGCCGGACCTGGCCGCGCCGCGGTTGATCACGACCTCGCCGGGCACCTTCGGGGCCCGGCCCCCGGTGAGGGTGTACGGGTTGAGCTGCGCGTCCTCGATCCAGTTGCCGGCGAGGGTGGGCGGGCCCTTCCCGCCGACGGCCTTGCCGTCGGCCCCGACGAGCTGGCCGGCGCCCGTGATGTTCGGGGCGGCCGCGGCCACTCCCGGCACCGCCTCGATCCGCTGGACGAGCGCGGTGTCGACGGGCTCGCGGGTGCCCTGGCCGCCGCCGGGGACGGTGATGACGTCGGAGCTGCGGACGACCGCGTCCGTACCCCGGTTGGCGTCCGTGAACAGGGTGTCGAAGCTGGCCTTGAGGGTGTCGCCCATGACCATCGTGCCGGCCAGGAACGACACCCCGAGGAAGACCGCCAGGAACGTGCCGGCGAAGCGCCGCTTGTGGGCGCGCAGCGAGGCGAGGCTGATCCGCAGTGAGGTGCGTGCGCCGCTCATGACACCGTCCCCCGGCCCGCGCCCGCACCGGCGAGGCCGTCGAAGGCCTTCATCCGGTCGAGCACCTTCTCGGCGGTGGGGTCCGTCATCCGGTCCACCAGCCGGCCGTCGGCGAGGAAGACGACCTCGTCGGCGTGGGCGGCGGCGACCGGGTCGTGGGTGACCATGACGACGGTGCGGCCCATCTCGTGCACCGCGCGCCCCAGCAGGTTCAGCACCTCGGCGCCCGAGCGCGAGTCGAGGTTGCCGGTCGGCTCGTCGGCGAAGACCACGTCCGGGCGGCCGGCCAGCGCGCGGGCCACCGCCACCCGCTGCTGCTGGCCGCCGGACAGTTCCCTCGGGCGGTGCAGCAGCCGGTCGCCGAGGCCGACGACGTCGATGAGCGCGTCCACCCAGCCGGTGTCCGGCCGGGTGCCCGCCAGATCGAGGGGCAGGGTGATGTTCTCGGCGACGGTCAGCGTCCCCACCAGGTTGAACGACTGGAAGACGAAGCCGATCCGCTCGCGGCGCAGCAGCGTCAGATCCCGGTCCCCGAGCGTGCCCAGGTCCGTGCTGCCGATGAACGCGGAGCCGGAACTGAGCGTGTCCAGGCCTGCGGCGCAGTGCATCAGGGTGGATTTTCCGGAGCCGGACGGTCCCATGATCGCGGTGAAGCGCGCCGCCGGGAACCCGACGGTGACGCCGTCCAGCGCGCGGACCTCGGCGTCCCCCGCGCCGTAGACCTTGAAAGCGTCCACGACGCGGGCGGCGAAGGTGCCGACAGGGGTGAGGGTGGTCATCGGGGGCCGTCCTCGGTGCCGGACTTGTCGAACGTCCCGCGCGGTCCGTGCTCTTCGTACGGTCCGTGCTGCTCGTTCAGTACGGCGAGCCGGCTGCGGTACTCGTCCTCGTCGATCTCGCCCGACGCGTAGCGGCGGCCGAGCAGCGCCACCGGCGAGTGCTCGCCGCTCACCGCCCGCCACTGCCACGGTCCGCGGCCGCAGCCCCGGCCGCGCCACACGGTGCGGCGCAGCACCAGGACGATGCCGACCACGACGAGCGCCCAGACGAGCGGGAAGAACAGGATCCACGGGCCGGGCCCGCCGTCGTTCCATGCCATGACGTTCATCTGCATCGTCTCCTCGGTGATGGTGGGATGCGATGCATCCCGACACCACCGAGCCTGGTCCGGAACGGCCGCCGGGTCGTCGTACGGCCAGCGGCACTCCGCGTACCACGTGGGGAGTACGCACGCCGGCCGCGGCTACGTCCGGCGGCCGGTCAGAAGGTGACGGCGATCCCCACGTGCGGCCGCTTGCCACGCCGGAGCAGCGCGCCGCCCACGTCCAGGACCCTGAAGCGCAGGCCGTACTTGCCGGCCATGGCCTTGCGGACCCGGTCGAGCTGCGACGCGTCCAGCAGCCGCGCGGTCCCCTCGGCGGTCGGCGCTCCGGCCGCGATCCTGCCCCGGGCGTCGCACGGGGCGACGGTCACCCGGCCGCTGTTGCGAATCCGCTTGACCTTGCCGGTGTCGTCCTTGGTCCAGACGAGCAGCTCGTCCCCGTCGCGGACCGACCACACCGGGGTGGCCACCGCGTCGCCGCTGCGGCGGTAGGTGGTCAGGCTGACGTAGGGGCTGCGGGCGAGCTCGTCGGACACCATGGAACCGGAGGGTACTCCGCGGGAACGGGGACCACCACGCTCCGCCTACCATCGGGCTGGTGGAGACGTGGCGATGCACCGGACTGCGCTGGAAGGGCGGCCCGGGCTCCTGGGAGCCGTGCTGGCAGTGGTCGCACCCCCGGCACGGCGAGCGGAGCAGCCCGGTCCCAGTCGGCCGCCCGCTGGCCCTGGCCGTGGGCCCGGACGCGGTGCGGCGCTGTACCGGCGTACAGCGGCAAGGCCGTCACCTGGTGTGCCCGCGCGCGGCGGAGCTGGGCCCGACGGCCCGCCGGGACCTGTGCGACGACTGCGCGGCGCTCGACCGGCTCTCGTCCGTCGCCGCCGACACCATGGCCGACGACTCCCGGCCGTACTCGGTGTACCTGGCCTACTTCGGTCCCGGTCTGACCAAGGTCGGCATCACCGCGGCCGAGCGCGGCGAGACCCGGCTGGTGGAGCAGGCGGCGGTCTGTTTCAGCTTCCTCGGACGCGGTCCGCTGATGGCGGCCCGTCGTACGGAGGCCTCGCTCGGCGCCGCGCTGGGCATTCCCGACCGCGTGACGGCCGGTGCCAAGCGGGCGGCGCGGTGGGCGCTGCCGCCCGCCGCCGAGCGGGCCGCCGAACTCCGAGCCCTGTACGAGGCGGTGACCGGACTGCCGGAAACCCTGGACCGGCTGCCCTACGCCCTGGTCGACCACGCGGCGCTGTTCGGGCTGGAGCCGGAGCCGCCGCGGCCGGCGGCCCGGATCACCGCGCTGGCGCCGGGAACCTCGGTCACCGGCACGGTGCGGGCGGCGGCCGGGAGCGATCTGTACCTCGATACGCCGGACGGCGGGCTGCTGCTCGATTCCCGGCTGGTCTCCGGCTGGCCGCTCACCACGCCCGCCCCCGGACCGCGCTCGACGGCCCCCACCGCTCCCGTGCCCCGGCCGGAGGACGTTCCGGAGCCGCTCTTCTGAACTCCCGTTCCGAACTCCCGCGATCCCGGGGCCCGTCCGCCCGTCCGGGTCAGCCGCGGCTGGGTTCCTGCTCCCGGACGGCATGGTTCTCCGCCGACGGCCCGGCGGACGCGCGCGGCGCGGTCCCGGCCGGATCCGCGGCCATCGGCCGCCCCGCCCTGATCGCCAGCAGCACCAGCAGGAAGCCCGACAGCGCCGGCAGGACGAGCGCGGCGGACCAGCCCACGACGGGCGGCGACCACTGCAGCGGGCCGCCGGAGAACTGGTTCGCCCGGCCGAACGCGTAGCGCAGCGCGGCCCAGACGAACGCGCCGCCCTGTGCCAGCGCCCAGCAGCCGATCAGCAGCAGGGGCAGCCGGGTCCGCAGCCGTTCGGGAAGGTCGCTCCAGCGCCGGCCGGCGACCACCGCCGCCAGCACCGGGATCCCGACGGCGACGGCCAGCAGATAGCGGCCCTGCCAGATGAGTCCCAGGTGGGCGGCCTGCGGGGCCATCAGCACCAGCGGGCCGAAGGCGGTGCCCGCCATCAGCGCCGCCAGGACGAGGATCTCGCGCGCCCGTCCCGTCGCCAGGGCGAGCATCACGAGGCAGCCGGCCATCACCCACCACAGCACGTAGGTGAGTTCGGGGGCCGCGACGTTCAACGAACCGAAGATCGCCACCATTTGGTGCAGGTAGTTCGGGAGAAGGTCGAAGACCGCCTTGAGGGCGGAGGTCAGCGGTGTGTACTGCTCCAGGGTCTGGGTGGGCAGCGCGAGCGTGTCGGCCGTCATCGTCCAGGCGACAGCGGCCAGCCCCGCGGCGGCCGCCACCCCCAGGCACACCCACACCGGGCGCAGCCGCGCCAGCTGCCGCAGCCGTCCCGGGCGCGCCAGGACCAGGCCTCCGGCCAGCACCAGCGCGATCCACAGCGGGCCCAGCGCCCGCATCGAGGCGAGCAGGACGCAGGCGGCGCCGAGCCGCACCAGCCGTCGGCGCAGCAGCGGCAGACCGTCCTCGTCGGTCACCAGGCGGACGACGACCGCCCAGGCCAGGACGGCCGCCGTGACCTCAGGACCGTTGGGATTGACGACGCCGCCGAGGTAGACGGCCGTCGGAGTGACGGCGGTCAGCACGCCGATCAGCGCGACCCGTCCGCTGTATCCCTTGGCCGCGCCCTCCAGAACCGTCACCACGGCGCTCGCCAGCAGCGCGGCGCACAGCAGCGCGCTCAGCAGCCGCATCGCGTACAGGCCCGCCTCACCGGTGAGCAGCAGACTCGGCCAGCCGACCAGCAGGTAGTAGCCGGGGCCGTAGGTGCCGGCGCTGGTGATGACCGTCGCGGTGTCGCCGGAGGGGGCGACGGTGCCCCGGCAGGAGACGGAGAGCTTGTCGTCGTTGCGGAAACACCGGTAGACGCCGTCGGTGACATCCAGGTCGCGGTATCCGGCGGGCACGCGGACCGCCGTGAATCCGACCTCGACGTCGACCCCGACGTGATGCGCTTCGATGACCCGCTGCTCGCCGCCGAACTCACCGCGGACGACGGCGGCGGCCTTGACCATGTGGGCTGCCTCGTCCGGAGGCGCGGTGATGGGTGTGGCCAGCGACCACGCGGTCATGAGCGTGACGAACGTGGCGAAGGCCAGCGTCCAGACCGTACCGGCGGCGGCCCACGCCGACACCCGCTTCCGCAGCCAACCGGCCACCGTATGGCTCCACTTCTTCCGCCGCCGACACCGCCGGCACCGCGCGGGGCGCGCCGCTGACGGGCGCACCTCGCTGACGGCCGCGCCGTCGATTGAGGCGCACCATATACGCGCGACCTGACGGCAGGGTTCCGCTCGCCCGGCACCCCGGATGCCCCCGGACGCACCCCTCGGCGGCGCCCCTCAGCAGGGGATATTCCCTGGTCACACGGGTAGTTCGGCGGCTCCGTGCGGTGCCGCGGGCGTCCACCGGGCGGCCTGGCGGGACGGTCGCGGGGCCCGACCGGACGGTGGCGCGGCGTCGGGAATTCCCCCGCCCGCCCCGCACTGTTCAGCGCCGGGTCACCGTTTCGCGGGTTGCCGCTCATCGGCGGCGGACCCGCGGTCAGCACGGGCAACCGCGCGCCGGCCCCGGGTGTCCGGCCCGCCGTGGCTCAGCCGCCGAGCGCCGTCAGCGGGTCGTCGAGCACCGGCTGCCAGGCGAGCTCCGCGGCGCCGACCAGACTGTTGTGGTCCAGGGCGCAGGCGAGCAGCGGAACGCTGCCGCTGCGCCCCCACAGGCTGCGGTCGGCGACGACCGCGCGCAGCCGCTCCGGGTCGGCGTCAAGGAGGTGGCGGTGCAGGCCGCCGAGCAGGATGCGGTCGGGGTTGAGGACGTTGACGAGGCCGGCGAGCCCGAGGCCGAGCCGGTCGATGAGGGTGTGCGCGGCGGCGCGGACGGCGGGGTCCTCGTACTCGTCCCGGAGCAGGTCGCGGGCCTGTTCGAGGAGGGAGACCGCCGGTCCCGGCGGGCGTCCCGCCGCTTCGAGGAAGGCGAGCGGGTCGACCTCGACGTCGAGGCAGCCGCGGCTGCCGCAGTGGCAGGGCCGGCCCGCCGGATTGACGGTCAGATGGCCGACCTCGAGGGCCAGACCCGAACTCCCGGTGTGCAGCCGCCCGCCGAGCACCAGCGCTCCGCCGACGCCGCGGTGGCCGGTGGCGACGACCAGCAGCTGGCCGGCGCCGCGCCCGGCGCCGTGCCGGTGCTCGGCGAGGGCGGCGACGTTGACGTCGTTGCCCAGGAAGGAGGCCATCGGGGCGCCGCCGGGTCCGGTGATGCCGGCCCGGGCGATCTGCTCGGCGAAGACCTGGCGCACCGGGGAGCCCGCGGGCCAGGCGACGTGCAGCGGGTTCAGAGCGGTGCCCTCGGGCTCCGCGACGGCGGACGGTACGGCCAGCCCCGCGCCCAGGCAGGTGCGCCCGGAGGCCCGCAGCAGCTCCGCGCCGGCTTCGACGACCGCGCCCAGGACGTGCGCCGGATCGGCGGGCACGGTCATACAGCCGGGAGCGGTGGCGACGATCCGCCCGCCGAGCCCGACCAGTGCCGCGCGGAAGCCGTCGGAGTGCACCTGGGCGGCGAGGACCACCGGTCCCGCCGGATCGAGGTCCAGTCCGTGCGAGGGCCTGCCCTGCGCCCCGGAGGCACCGCCCGGCCGGGTGTCCACCCGGATGAACCCCAGTGCCTCCAGTTCCGCGGCGACCGCGCCCGCCGTGGCGCGGGTCACGCCGAGTTCCGAGGTGAGCAGGGCGCGGGTCGGCGCGCGGCCGGTGTGCACGAGTGCGAGCGCCGGGCCGAGTGCGCTCCGGCCTCGCTCGAGCCTTGTCCGAATCTGGGTCACGCCCCTATTCTGACTTTGTGCCGACGCTAAACAAAATAGGGATGGCCCTTACGGCCTCCCGCCGCCCCCCGACCGACCCCTCTCTCACCCGGCTCCGCGTCGCCCTCACCACGTTCTTCGCCCTCGACGGCTTCATCTTCGCGGGCTGGGTGGTCCGCATTCCGGCCATCAAAGCGCAAGTGGGCGCCTCCTCCAGTGAGCTGGGCCTCGCCCTGCTCGGTGTCTCGGCGGGAGCCGTGGCCACGATGGTGCTGACCGGCGGGCTCTGCCGCCGCTTCGGCAGCCGCCGGATCACGGTCGTGACCGGCGTGCTGATGGCCCTGAGCATCGCGCTTCCCCCGCTCACCCATTCGGCGCTCGCCCTCGGCCTGGTGCTGCTGGCCTTCGGCGCCGCCTACGGCGGGATGAACGTCGCCATCAACAGCGTCGCCGTCGACCTGGTGGCGGCGCTGCGCCGTCCGGTGATGTCCGGATTCCATGCCGCGTACAGCCTTGGCGGGCTGCTCGGCGCCGCCCTCGGCGGACTGCTGGCCCCGCATCTGTCGCCCACCACCCATCTGCTGCTGCTCACCCCGGTCGGTCTGCTGGTCGCCGCCGTCGCCGGCCGGACGCTCCTCACCCAGCGGATCACCCCGCCGGCTGACGACCGGCAGGACCGCAGCGGATCCGCGGGCTCCCCCGCTGAAGGGACGGCCGGCGCCGCGCCGGCCGTGCACCGGACCGGCCTGCTGGTGGCCGTGTTCGGCCTGATCGCGCTTTGCACCGCCTACGGCGAGGGCGCTCTCGCGGAGTGGGGGCCGCTGCACATCCAGGAGGACCTCGGCGGCGGCCAGGGCATCGCCGCGGCCGGATACGCGGCCGTCGCGCTCGCGATGGCGCTCGGCCGGCTGTCCGGGACGGCGCTGCTGGAACGGCTCGGCCAGACCCGGGCGCTGGTACTCGGCGGGCTGACCGCCGCCGCGGGCATGCTGCTCGGCGCGCTCGCCCCGTCCATCTGGCTCGCGCTCGCCGGCTTCGCCGTGACCGGCCTCGGCCTGGCCAATCTGTTTCCCGGTCGCCATCGCCCGCGCGGGCGAGCTCGCCGGACCCAGCGGTGTCGCGGCGGCCTCCACCCTCGGCTACGGCGGGATGCTCCTCGGCCCGCCCTCCATCGGCTTCCTGGCCGACGCCTTCGGGCTGCCGACCGCGCTGACCACGGTGGCGCTGCTGGCCGCGACCGCGTCCGCCATCGCCTACGCCGTACGGAACCTGGGCACCCGTCCGGGCCCCTGACGGCCCGGCGTCCCGGCCCGGCGTCCCGGCCCGGGGCCGGACCCGGTGCCGGGTATACGATCCGCGCCGCGGTGGCACCGGTTCCGGCGCAGGTCGGCGCGGTGTCGCCGGGCACCGCGAGGCCGGTGCCGTACGGGCGTACCACGCGCCGTGACGGGATGTCACAATCCCGCCATGGAGACGGTTGAGTTCATCGAGATCCTGCGCCACAACGGAACGCTGCTCGCCGATGCCGCCGAACAGGCCGGCCTGGACGCACCGGTGCCGCCCTGCCCCGACTGGCGGGTTCGCGACCTCGTACAGCACACCGGAATCGTCCACCGCTGGGCGACCGGATTCATCGTCGAAGGCCGGAAGGAACCCGCGCCGATAGAGGGCAAGGTGCCCGACGACGGCGCGCTGCTCGACTGGTACCGCGAGGCGCACGCCGACCTCGTGGCCGCGCTCACCGCCGCCCCGGCGGATCTGCGGTGCTGGCACTTCCTCACCGCCCCCTCGTCACTGGAGTTCTGGGCGCGGCGCCAGGCGCACGAGACGGCCGTCCACCGGGTGGACGCCGAGGCCGCGCTCGGCGTTGCCCCTTCCCCCGTGACCACGGCCTTCGCCACCGACGGCGTGGATGAACTGCTGGCCGGATTCCACACCCGCCCCCGCAGCCGGGTGCGCAGCGAACTGCCGCGCACCCTGCGCGTCCGGGCGGTGGACGCGCCCGCCGGCACGGGCGACTGGCTGGTCCAGCTCTCCCAGGAGGCCCCGCGGGTCGAGCGCGGGGCGCCGGGCGCGGCCGACTGCACGGTGAGCGGACCTGCCGCCGACCTCTACCTCGCGCTGTGGAACCGCGGACCGTACGACGGGCTCGACGTCTCCGGGGACAGGACACTCGTGGAGCTGTGGCAGCAGGCCTCCCCCATCATGTGAGGCGCTCCGGTGCGCGGGGCCCGGTGGTTCAGTCGTCGAGCCCCCGGGCCCGGCGGAAGCGCGCGGCGGCGACGTCGAGGTCGACGATCGGTTCCGGGTACTCCAGGGCGGCGCGTTCGGCCGCGGGCAGCCGCCAGGGCCGGTGGACCGCACCGCCGGGGATGCCCGCCAGCTCCGGAACGTAGCGGCGTACGTAGCTGCCGTCCGGGTCGAAGCGCTGGGCCTGGGTGAGCGGGTTCAGCACACGGTTGGGGCGGGTGTCGGTGCCGGTGCCCGCCGCCCACTGCCAGTTGAGCTGGTTGTTGGCCATATCCGCGTCGACCAGCAGCTCCTGGAAGTGGCGGGCGCCGGTCCGCCAGTCGGCGTAGAGCGTCTTGGTGAGGAAGCTCGCGGCCAGCAGCCGTGCCCGGTTGTGCATCCAGCCCTCCTGCCGGAGCTGGCGCATCGCGGCGTCGACGATGGGATAGCCGGTGCGGCCCGCACGCCAGGCTTCGATCTCGTCCGCGTCGGCGCGCCAGTGGTCGCCCCGGCTCCGGTAGTCGCGGTGCGCGGCGGCGGGACGGGCGGCCAGCACCTGGTGGTGGAAGTCCCGCCAGGCCAGCTGCCGTACGAAGGCGTCCGCGCCCGCGCCGCCGCGGGCCGTCGCCCGGTGCACCAGCTCGGCGGCCGACAGACAGCCGAAGTGCAGATAGGGCGAGAGCCGCGAGGTGAGGTCCCCCGGCAGGTCGTCGTGGCCGTCGGCGTACCCCTCCAGCGGCCCGTCCAGCCAGCGGCCGAGCCGCCGGCGGGCCGCCGTCTCCCCGCCCTCGGGCAGCGTGGGAGACGGTGTACCGCCGGCCAGCGACGAGGGGGACGGCAGCGATCCGTACCGGACCCGCGCGCCGGGAATCCGGCGCGGCGCGGGCAGCGGTTCGCGGACGCCCTGCTCCGCCCAGCGTCTGAAGTACGGGGTGAAGACGGCGTAGTGGTCCTTGCCCTGCGGTGTCACGGCGCCCGGGGCGACGGCGGTCACCACCGCCTCGTGCACCACCAGGAGGCGGCCGTCGAGTTCCAGGGCGCGGCGCAGCCGCTCCTCGCGGCGCTGAGCGTAGCCGCTGACGCCGGCCGCGAGGTGCACCTGCTCCGCGCCGGCCTCGGCGGCCACCGCGCGGACCTGTTCGGTGACGTCGCCGGTGCGCAGGGCCAGCCGGGCTCCGGTGCGGCGCAGCCGGGTGTCGAGATCGGCGAGGCAGCCGGCCAGGAAGGCGGCGCGGTTGGGGGAGGGAAAGCCGGCGTCGCGGATCGCGTGGTCCACGACGAAGAGCGGGACGACCTGGTCGGCCGAGCCCAACGCGCCGCGGAGCGAGGGGTTGTCGTGCAGCCGGAGGTCGCCGGTGAACAGCGCGATGGAGACGGACATACCGCCAACAGCTACCGACTCCGGCGGCCCGCGGCCGGGCGACACGCGGAGGGCACGGTCACGCCTACTCGAAGGAGCACGCGCTGCTCGAAGAAAGCGGTCACACCGTGCCGAGCATGCGCTCCAGTACGGCCCGCTGCCCTGGCCGGGCCACCTCGTACCGGGTGCGCCCCAGGTCGGTGATCCCGACCCGTACGCCGCGCCGGTCCTCGTCGCAGATCCCGCGGCTCACCAGGCCGTCCTTCTCCAGCCGGGCCACCAGCCGGGACAGCGCGCTCTGGCTCAGATGGACCCGGTCGGCCAGTTCCTGGACGCGGAAGGTGCAGCCGCCGTCCGCCGGATCCCCGCCGGCGAGTACGTCGAGGACCTCGAAATCGCTGGCCCCGAGACCGTGCTGATGCAGCTCACGGTCGAGTTCGCACGCCGTACGCGCGTGGACGGCGAGGATCGCCCGCCATTCCTCCACGAGCGCCCGCTCACCTTTGTCACCGGTCATCTCTGCACGGTAGCAGAAAAACGACGCTCCATGCGCAAGCATTAAATGCACTTGCATTGGATGCATGCGCATGTAGTCTGCTCCGCATGACCTCTCCGTCCTCCACCGTCCGCGCTACCGAAGCGAGTTGGAACGCCCGCCAGTGGGGCACCCTGCTGGTGCTCTGCGCGGCGCTGTTCCTCGACGCGCTCGATGTATCGATGGTGGGCGTAGCCCTCCCCTCGATCGCCCACGACCTCGACCTCACCACCGCCTCGCTCCAGTGGATCGTCAGCGGCTACATCCTCGGCTACGGCGGTCTGCTGCTGCTCGGCGGCCGCGCCGCCGACCTGCTCGGACGCCGCCGCGTCTTCCTGATCGCGCTCGGCGTCTTCGCCGCCGCCTCGCTGCTCGCCGGCGTCGTCGACTCCGGTGAGCTGCTCATCGCCACCCGCTTCATCAAGGGTCTGAGCGCCGCGTTCACCGCACCCGCCGGACTGTCGATCATCACCACCTCGTTCGCCGAGGGCCCGGTCCGCAACCGGGCGCTCACCATCTACGCCTCCTGCGGCGCGACCGGCTTCTCGATGGGCCTGGTGCTCTCCGGGCTGCTCACCGAGGTGGGCTGGCGCTGGACCATGCTGCTGCCCGCACCGGTCGCCCTGATCGCCCTCGTCGTCGGCCTCAAGCTCATCCCCAGGAGCCCCCGCGAGAGCGGCGCGGGACGCGGCTACGACCTGCCCGGCGCGCTGACCGGTACCGCCGCGATGCTGCTGCTCGTCTACACCGTCGTCGAAGCCGGACAGACCGGCTGGGGCTCGGCCCGCACCCTGGTGTCGTTCGGCGTCGTCGCCGTACTGCTGGCCGGCTTCATCGCCATCGAACGGCGCTCCGCGCACCCGCTGATCCGGCTCGGCATCCTGCGCTCCCCCAACCAGATCCGCGCCAACCTGGGCGGCGCCACCTTCATGGGGTCGTACATCGGCTTCCAGTTCCTCGTCACCCAGTACATGCAGTCCCTGCTCGGCTGGTCGGCACTGCACACCGCGCTCGCCTTCCTGCCGGCCGGCGCGCTGGTGGCCATCGCCTCGCCCCGGATGGGGCCGGTGGTCGACCGGTTCGGCACCCCGCGGGTGATCACGGCGGGCTTCGCCTCGCTCGTCCTCGGCTATGTGCTCTTCCTGCGGGTCGACCTGTCGCCCGCCTACGCCCTCGACATCCTGCCGTCGATGCTGCTGCTCGGCACCGCCTTCACCCTCGCCTACTCGTCGCTCAACATCCAGGCCACCAACGGCGTCAGCGACCATGAGCAGGGCATGGTCTCCGGCCTGCTCAACAGCTCGTTCCAGGTGGGCGGGGCGATCTTCCTGGCCATCGTGACCGCGGTGGTGACGTCGAGCGGCACCGGGTCGCCCAGCACGCCGCAGGCGGTCCTGGACACCTACCGGCCGGGGCTCGTGGTCGTCACCCTCATCGGGGTGGCGGGGCTGCTGATCACCGTCACCGGGCTGCGCAAGCGCCGTCCGGCCCACGAGATCGTCGTCGCGACCTCCGTACCGTCGGCCTCGTCCGCCGGTGTGGTGGCGGCGGAGGCCGAGGCGCAGCCGGTGGCGGTGCGCGACTGACCGACCGGTCCGCCGTACCACCCGGGAACCGACCGTCGTCCGGTCCCGCGCCACGAGGGAGGGCGCGGGGCCGGACGTCTCCCGTGGCGCGGGGCCGGGTGCCGGACCGGCGGATTGTGCCGCCGGTCCCAGGGGAAGGGTGTTCCTATGCGTGGGACTCGTACACAGGCCGAGCGGGACGCCACCACGGTCGAGATGATGTACGCGGCGGCGGCCGGAACGGTCTTCGCCGCGATCGCCTTCGCCCTGGTGGTGAGCCCGGTGCTAGCCGGGCGGGTGCACGGCGACGCCCGGCACAGCTGGGTGACGGCGGCCGTCGCCGTGGCGGTGGTGACCTTCTGCGGCACGGTGGCCGGCGTCCTGCAGCGCCACGAGAACCGGACGCGCGAAGCGCGGGACGTACCGGGCCGCAGAGAATCCCGCTGAGCCGGATCGATTCAACCCCGGTCGGGTGCCGGCCCCTTCGGTCAGCCGAGCCACCCAGGGCGTACCAGCCCGGACTCATAGGCCAGGACGACGAGTTGGGCCCGGTCGCGGGCACCGAGCTTGATCATGGCGCGGCTGACATGGGTCTTGGCGGTGAGCGGGCTGACAACGAGTCTGCGGGCGATCTCCTCGTTCGACAGGCCGATGCCCACCAGCGCCATCACCTCGCGCTCGCGGTCGGTGAGGTGCTCCAGGCCCGCGACGGTCGTCGGCTCCTTCGACCGGGCCGCGAACTCCGCGATCAGCCGGCGGGTCACCCCCGGCGAGAGGAGGGCGTCGCCCTCCACCACCGCCCGGACCGCCCGCAGCAGTTCCGCCGGCTCGGTGTCCTTGACCAGGAAGCCGGAGGCACCGGCGCGGATCGCCTCGAAGACGTACTCGTCCAGCTCGAACGTGGTCAGGATGACCACCTTGACGCCGGTCAGCGCCGGATCCGCGGTGATGTGCCGGGTGGCCGCCAGACCGTCCATACGCGGCATGCGGATGTCCATCAGGACGGCGTCCGGGGTGAGTTCGCGCACCAGCCGCAGCGCCGCCTCCCCGTCGTCGGCCTCGCCGACCACCTCGATATCGCTCTGGACGTCGAGCAGCGCCCGGAAGCCGGCCCTCACCAGGACCTGGTCGTCGGCAAGCAGTACGCGGATCATCGGCCCTCTTCCTCGGTGGCGCCCGCCACGGTACCGGCCGCGCCGGACGGCAGCCGTGCCAGCACGCGGAAGCCGCCGCCGGGGCGCGGTCCTGCCTCGACCGTGCCGCCCAGCGCCGCGGCCCGTTCGCGCATACCGATCAGGCCGTTGCCGCCGCCCCCGTCGCCCTCCTGCCGCTGCGCCGAGGGTCCGTCGTCGTCCACGCTCAGCTCGACCCCCTCCGGCCCGTATCCGAGGCGGACGCGCGCGGTGCGGGAGCCGGAGTGCCGGACGATGTTGGTCAGCGCCTCCTGGATGATGCGGAACGCCGCGAGGTCCGCGCCGGGCGGCAGCGGGAAGCGCGCTCCGGCGGTGGTGATGTCCACCGTCAGACCGGCGCCGGCCGCCTGTTCGGCGAGTTCGGGCAGCCGGTCCAGGCCGGGGGCGGGCGACCGCGGCGCGTCACCCGGTGCCCGCAGGGTGCTGAGCACCTGTCGGACCTCGCCGAGCGCCTCCTTGCTGGCGGCTTTGATGGTGGTCAGCGCCGTACGGGCCTGCTCGGGGTGGTCGTCCATGAGCGCGAGGGCGACACCCGCCTGCACATTGATCACCGAGATGCTGTGCGCGAGGACGTCGTGCAGCTCCCGGGCGATCCGCAGCCGCTCCTCGTCGGCGCGCCGGTTCTCCGCCTCCTCGCGCTCGCGCCGCTCGCGCGCGATCCGCTCACGGCGGGCCCGGAACAGCTCGGCGCCGGCCAGGACCGCCAGCAGCCAGGCGGCGATGCCGGACGCGGCCATCCAGGACGAGGGGCCGTCGCCCTCCGGCGGCAGCCAGCGGTACAGCCACTGGCCGACCAGCAGCTCCCCTGCGTAGACCACCCCCGCGATGATCAGCACGGCGCGGCGGCGGCCCGCTCCGATGGCGGCGAAGAAGGCCACGACCACGCTGAGGAAGACCGGCCCGTACGGGTAGCCGAGCGCGAGATAGCCGCCGGCCACGGCGGCGGTGCCGGCGGCGACGAACACCGGCAGGCGGTGGCGCAGCGGCAGCATCGCCGGTCCTGCCAGCAGCAGTACGTAGGCCAGCGAGTCCAGGGGCACGCGGCCCGTCTGGTTGCGCGCCGCTCCGTTGGAGCCGACGAGCTGCGCGACCGCCACGGCGATCGAGGAGATCCAGGGGTAGCGGGTGGCGATGCCACGGAACCGGGGTGCCCGGGGCGACTCCTGGTCTGTCATGCCGCAACGCTAGACCGGCGGACCGATGGCCGTCGTCCGCTGCCGGTGGTCATCGTGACTACTCCGCTGGGAGTACGGCGGCGGGCGACAGCCCGACCTGGCCGGCCAGCGCGCCCACGGCCTGGTCGAAGAACGCACCGCGGGCCTCCACCACGCGGTTGAACTGGCCGAAGAGCTCGAAGCTCAGCAGTCCGAAGAGCTGGGCCCAGCTGCCGACCAGCGCGGCGACGACCGGGATGGGGAGCTCCGGGCCCAGCTCCGCCGCCAGCCGGGCGGCGTCCGCCCTGACCGGCGCGGCCAACGGCGATCCGGGGGGCGGGCCCAGGGTGCCGGCCGCATGCGCCTCCCGCACCACGGCGACCAGCGTGAGCGGTACGCGGGAGGCGGGGCCCACGGTGTCCATCGGCGCGATGTAGCCGGGCACCGGCGAGCCGTAGATGAGGGCGTACTCGTGCGGGCGTGCCAGGGCCCAGTCGCGCACCGAGCGGCAGACCGCCACCCAGCGCGCGTGCGGGGCGTCGCCGGCCGTGCGGGCGAGGGCGGCCTCGGCCTCCGCTCCCATGGCGTCGTACGCGTCGATGATGAGCGCGGTCAGCAGCTCGTCCCGGCTCGGGAAGTAGCGGTAGAGGGCCGAGGAGACCATGCCCAGCTCGCGCGCCACCGCACGCAGGGAGAGGCGGGACGCGCCCTCGGCGGCCAGCTGCCGTCTCGCTTCTTCCTTTATGGCGGCGGTTACTTCGATTCGGGCCCGTTCCCTGGCTCCGCGGATCACACTCATGTCGTCCAGTCTGCCATCTTCCGGAGCATCGGCCAACAATGAGAGCACCGCTCTTGTTTTTTCCGGACGACGGTGACAGGCTGAACTCAAGCGAGAGCACCGCTCTCCATTTCGCCTCAGGGAGCACCGATCATGGCCGACCGCGACCACGTCAAGAAGCCCGGCTGGTTCACCGTCAACGTCTTCAACCGCACGGTCGCGTGGCTGACCCGGCGCGGGCTGAGCATCTGGGGATCGCGGGTGCTGGCCGTGAAGGGCCGCAAGAGCGGCGAATGGCGGCGCACCCCGGTCAACCTGCTGACGGTCGGCGAGGAGCGCTACCTGGTGGCCCCGCGCGGGCACGTCCAGTGGACGCACAACATGCGGGCGGCCGGCGGCGGGCAGCTCATCCTCGGCCGGAGGACCGAGGAGTTCACCGCGACCGAGATCGCCGATGACGACAAGCCGGTGCTGCTGCGCGCCTACCTCAAACGCTGGAAGGCCGAGGTCGGCGTGTTCTTCGGCGGCGTCGGACCCGATTCGACCGACGAGGAGCTGCGCGCGATAGCGCACAAGCACCCCGTCTTCCTGGTCACCACCTCGGGCTGACGGCGAACCGCCCGCGAACGGCCTGCGGGCGGACCGCCAGGAACAGGGGCCGACGGGCCACGGGACCACGGAGCCGTCGGACTACGGGGCGAAGGTCACCTCGACCTTGGTGAACCCGAGCGAGGTGAGCAGCCGCTGCAGCATCGACTGGGTGTTGGCCTCCGCGCGCCGGCCCAGCTCGGTCGCCTTGGCCGCGTCCTGGATCTTCTGCGCGGCCAGTTCGTTCAGCTGCTTCTCGTTCCCGGGGTTGTTGCCCAGGAAGTCGCCGAGCCGGTCGAAGAAGCCCCGCTGCTGGGAGACCACATAGGAGTTCTTCGGGTCGAGGGCGGTGCGCTCCAGCTCCGCGTGGGGCAGCCGGATGGTCGCGGCGGTGCGGTCGGCGGAGACCGTGACCGCGTCCTTGCCGACCTTGCCCAGGTCCACATAGGAGTCGACGCTGCCCGCGCCGACGTACAGCGTCCGCTTGCCCTTCACGGAGTCGGGAAGGAAGGTCGCGTCCTTCTGCAGATCGACGACGACCTGGAAGTTCCCGCTCGCGCCCTGGAAGCGGCTCATGTCCTGGATCGACTTCAGCACCACGGGACCGCTGCGGTCCTTGGTCTTCTCGCCGAACGGATTGGGGATTCCGGGAAGCAGGTCTGCCTTGGCGAAGAGAAAGAAAAGCCCGGCCAGGACCACCACCGTGGCGGTCAGCCTGGCCCACCACGGCATTCGGCCCGCACTGTCGCGCAACACCATGTTGACGGCACCTCCTGGGAAGTCGCCTTCCCCTCAAGTG
Source organism: Streptomyces sp. So13.3 (assembly GCF_005860785.2). Taxonomy (NCBI): domain Bacteria; kingdom Bacillati; phylum Actinomycetota; class Actinomycetes; order Kitasatosporales; family Streptomycetaceae; genus Streptomyces; species Streptomyces sp. So13.3. The sequence continues at coordinate 2,173,923 of NZ_CP048835.1, forward strand.
CCGTTCCATGGGCCGCCGTTACGAACGGTCCAGCGCCCACAGCGCCCGGCGGGCGAGCGGATGGTTACGGACCAGGTCCGCGAGGGTGCCCTTGCCGCGGGTGATCCCCGCGAAAGCGTTCCAGGCCGGCGGGAAGGTGGTGAGAACGGCGTGCAGCAGACCGGGGCGCTTCTCGAACAGGGCCAGCATCCGCCGCCCCACCCCCATCTCCACACCGAGCCCGGCCTTCACGGCGAAGGCGTAGTTCAGCGCCTGCCGGCGGGCGTCGACCGCGTCGTGCGCCTCGGAGATCCGGACCGCCCACTCCCCCGCCAGCCGTCCGGAGCGCAGCGCGAACGAGATGCCCTCACGGGTCCACGGCTCCAGCAGCCCCGCCGCGTCACCGCACACCAGGACCCGGCCACGGGACAGCGGGGAGTCGTCGGAGCGGCAGCGGGTGAGGTGCCCGGAGGAGATGCTCGGTTCGAAGCCGGCCAGCCCGAGGCGGGCGATGAAGTCCTCCAGGTAGCGCTTGGTCGCGCTGCCGTCACCGCGCGCGGAGATCACGCCGACGGTGAGCGAGTCGCCCTTGGGGAACACCCAGCCGTAACTGCCGGGCAGCGGGCCCCAGTCGATGAGGACGCGGCCGGCCCAGTCCTCGGCCACCGACACCGGTACCGGGATCTCGGCCTCCAGGCCGAGGTCGACCTGGTCCAGCTTGACCCCGACGTGAGCTCCTATCCGGCTGGCGCTGCCGTCGGCGCCGACCACGGCGCGGGCCAGGACGGTCGCCCCGTCGTTGAGCACGACGGCGACCGTCCGCCGGTCGGGCACGGCCGGGCCGTGCTGCTCCACGCGGGAGACGGTCACCCCGGTCCGCAGCACGGCCCCGGCCTCCTGCGCCGTCCGGACCAGGGCCTCGTCGAACTCGGGGCGGTTGATCAGGCCGAACAGCATGTGCCGCGAGCGCTTGGTGCGGGTCAGCTTGCCGTTGAGACTGAAGGTGACCGCGTGCACACGGTCCCGCAGCGGAAGCTCGAAGCCGGGCGGCAGCGAGTCGCGGGAGGGGCCGATGATGCCGCCGCCGCATGTCTTGTAGCGCGGGAGTTCGGATTTCTCCAGCAGCAGCACCCTGCGGCCGGCGGCGGCCGCCGCATGGGCTGCCGAGGCACCACCGGGGCCGGCACCGACCACCACGACATCCCAGACCGTGTCGTCCGCTCCGTCGTCCGCCGAACCGCTGCCCTGCGCCGCTTGCTCGCTGCTCACGTGTGATTCCGCTCCCGCTCGACCCGCCGACTCTCGTCGCCCCTGCTCAGCCGCATCCTATGGCGAGAACCCGGCTCCGACCGCTGTGGCACCATCGGCAACGTCCACTTGTGCGCACGAACACACCATCACACCCGCAAGGAGCGCCCATGCAGGCCGTCCCGCTCTCCGAAACCGTCGCCTCCCTCATGCCGCGCGCCCGCGCGGAACTCGCCGAGCTCGTGTCGTTCGCGTCGGTCGCCGACGAACGCCAGTTCCCGAGGAGCGGCTGCGAGAAGGCCGCCGGCTGGGTCGCCGACGCACTGCGGGCCGACGGCTTCCAGGACGTGGCACTGCTGGACACCCCGAACGGCACCCAGTCGGTCTACGGATACCTCCCAGGACCGCAGGGCGCGCCGACCGTGCTGCTGTACGCGCACTACGACGTGCAGCCGCCGCTGGACGAAGCCGCCTGGATCTCCCCGCCGTTCGAGCTGACCGAGCGGGACGGCCGCTGGTACGGGCGCGGCGCCGCCGACTGCAAGGGCGGCATCCTGATGCACCTCACGGCGCTGCGCGCGCTGCGCGAGCACGGCGGGTCCCCGGTGAGCATCAAGGTCATCGTCGAGGGTTCCGAGGAGCAGGGCACCGGCGGCCTGGAACGTTATGTCGAGGCGCACCCCGAGCTGCTGACGGCCGACGCGATCGTGATCGGTGACACGGGCAACTTCCGGGTCGGGCTGCCGACGGTCACCGCGACGCTGCGCGGCATGGCGATGGTCGAGGTGAAGGTCGAGACCCTCGGCGGCAATCTGCACTCGGGCCAGTTCGGCGGTGCGGCCCCGGACGCGCTCGCCGCGCTCATCCACATGCTCGGCACCCTGCGCGACGAGAACGGCGCCACCACCGTCGACGGGCTGGCCGCGGACGGCCGGTGGAACGGGCTGCAGTACCCGGAGGACGACTTCCGCAAGGACGCCAAGGTGCTGGACGGTGTCGGCCTCGTCGGCACCGGCACGGTCTCGGACCGGGTCTGGGCCCGGCCGTCGGTGACCGTGCTGGGCATCGACTGCCCGCCGATGGTGGGCGCGACCCCGTCCGTCCAGGCGAGCGCGGGAGCGTTGGTCAGCCTCCGGGTGCCGCCGGGCATGGACGCGCAGGAGGCCGCCGACGCGCTCATCGCGCATCTGCGGGCGGCCGCCCCCTGGGGTGCCCGGGTCGAGGTCACCCAGCGCGGCAGCGGCCAGCCGTTCCGCGCCGACACCACCAGCCCGGCGTACACCGCGATGGCCGACGCCATGCGCACCGCGTACGGCCAGGAGCTGGAGATCGCCGGTCAGGGCGGGTCGATCCCGCTGTGCAACACCCTGGCCACGCTGTACCCCGAGGCGGAGATCCTGCTGATCGGCCTGAGCGAGCCGGACGCCCAGATCCACGCGGTGAACGAGAGCGTCTCCCCGCAGGAGCTGGAACGCCTGTCGCTGGCCGAGGCGCTGTTCCTGGGCCAGTTCGCCGCGTCCAAGTCCGTATGAGCTGACGGGGTCCCGCCGCTGAGCGGCGGGACCCCGTCAGGCCGGTTCACTCGACGGGCCGGCCGGCCTCCAGGTTCAGCGGGACGCCGCGCTCGCGGGCCCGCAGCGCCCAGTGCAGCCGGTCCAGCCGTACCGGGGGCAGCAGCCCCGCGGCCTCGTCCTCGGTGACGAACCGCCAGCCGCGCAGTTCGGCGCCGGGGAGCAGCAGCCGTTCGGCGTCGGCCGCGGGTATGCGTCCGCCGTCGAAGAGCAGCCGCATTCCGCCGAAGCCGGGTGGCGCCGGCGGTTCCCAGTCGACGACCAGCAGCCTCGGCACCACGGCGAGTTCGATGCCCAGTTCCTCGGAGACCTCGCGCAGTCCCGCCTGCGCCGGTGCCTCGCCCCGCTCGACGACCCCGCCGGGGAACTCCCAGCCCGGTTTGTAGGTCGGATCGACGAGCAGTACCCGGTCGTGCTCGTCGAAGAGCAGCACCCCGGAGGCGACGGTCTCCGCCGTGGGTTCCGGGGTCTGCACGATGTCGCAGCGCCCCACACCCTGGCGCAGCGCCTCGGCGATCCGCTCCGCGGTCTGGCGGGGTGTCAGCTTCGCCGTCCTGATGACATACGCGTCGGTGCTGAGCCAGGACAGCGCGTCCAGGTACTCCGGAAGGTGGTTCCCGGACCAGCGGCGCGCCGGCGCGCCGGCTCCGGGCGGCAGCGGCAGCCCGCCGACCGGTCCGCCGTCCAGTCCCTCGCCGGGGTCCGCCCGCAGCTCCTCCTCCGCCTCCTCCCGGCGGGCGAGACGCTCCCGCAGGATCGTTTCCCCTGGGTCGAGCAGCACATGTCGCACCACGATTCCGCGCGAGGCCAGACCGCCGAACAACTCGTCGCGGTACTCCTGCCGCAGCAGAGTGGCCGGGACGACCAGCACTCCCCCGACCTCCTGGAGCAGCGCGGCGGCGGTGTCGACCACCAGCCGCCGCCAGATCTGCAGGTCCTGGAGGTCGGTCACCTCCTGGAGCCGCTTCTCGGACAACAGCTGGCCGAGTCCCGTACCGATGACCTCCGGATCGTAGAGAGTGCTGCCCGGCAGTAGGTCCAGCAGTTCGCGTGCGGCGCTGGTCTTGCCAGCGCCGACCGCCCCGTTCACCCAGACGATCACGGTGCCCCCTTCTCCGTAGCCCCCTACGAATTGCCCGGATCATCGCTATCGGCAAACGCGCAGTACCGGCCATCGGCTCGTACCGGCCCCCACCGACGGCCTCCCGACGGCCTCCCCACGCCCCTCTCGGCGCCCAGCCTGCACCCGCCCGTCACCCGGCCCGGAAGAAAGTTCTCCCGCCGTGTCGATCCGGGGCGACCCCGTTCGACGCATGAGTAGAAGCCGTGAGCAGAAGCACGGTCCGGCCGGCGCGCAGCGCCGGAGCACCCGGCCCGGACGCCGTCCCTCCCCACCTCAGGAGCAGCATCATGACCACGACCCACTCCGCGTCCCCGTCCGTGAACCGCCCCTCCGCGGCCCGCCAGCTGTCCGCCGCCGCATCGGGCCGGCGGCGGCGCGTCCGGGCCGCCGCCGTGGCCGGCGCCGTCGTGGCCACCTGCGCGGTCCGGGCCGTGGGCCACGCCGCGGGTGCGGACTTCGCGCTCGCCGACTCCATGGGCAGGACCGTCATCAGCCTGCCGGTCGTGGCCGTCTTCAGCCTGCTGTTCGCACTCCTCGGCTGGGGCGGCCTGGCGCTGCTGGAGCACTTCACCCGGCACGCCCGCACCGCGTGGACCACGCTCGCCACGGCGGTGCTGCTGCTGTCGCTGCTGCCGGTCCTCGCCGAGGAGGCCACGACGGCGACCAAGGTCGCGCTGTGCCTGGTGCACGCCGCCGTGGCCGCGGTCCTCGTCCCGGCGCTGCGCCGGACCACCCGCTGACCGCCGGGCACTCTCCCGCTTCACCCCTTGTTCGCGCCGAGGGTGAGGCCCGCGATGAACTGCCGCTGCAGGATCATGAAGACCAGGATCGTGGGCAGCGCGACCATGACCGACCCGGCCGCCAGCAGGTTGTAGTCGGTGAAGAACTGTCCGCGCAGGTTGTTCAGCGCCGAGGTGATCGGCAGTTTGTCGCCGGAGGACATGAAGACCAGCGCCCACAGGAAGTCGTTGTACATCCAGGTGAACTGCAGCGTGGCGAGCGCGGCGACAGCCGGCCGGCACAGCGGCAGCGTGATGCGCCAGTACTGGGTCCACACGCCCGCGCCGTCGACGATCGCCGCCTCGATGATCTCCATCGGCAGGGTGCGCATGAAATTGGCGAGAACGAATACGCAGAAGCCGGTCTGGAAGGCCACCTGGACGGCGATCACGGCCCAGTAGGAGTCGTACATCGTCATCGAGTCGGACATCCAGTACGGCAGCGGAATCCGGTTGAAGAGGGCGTACAGCGGGGTCACGATCACCTGCTGCGGCAGCAGGTTGCCCGCGGTGAACATGACCAGCAGGAAGACCCGGCCCCTGAGCTGGATCCGGGACACCGAGAAGGCGACGAAGGAGGCGAAGAACAGCGTGAGCAGCAGCGCGGGCACCGCGATGATCAGGGAGTTGACGAAGTACTTGCTCATCTCCCCCTCGGTGAACGCCTGCCGGTAGTAGTCGAACGACAGATGCCGCGGCAGGGAGAAGTACCCGTACTTCGCGGTCTCCTGGTAGGGCCGCAACGAGGCGTAGACCGCGAGCAGCAGCGGGGCGAGGAACGCCAGCGACACGGCCATCAGGAACGTGTGGAGTCCCAGACGCGCGGGCCGGACCCGGCGCCGGTCCCGCGAACCGCCGGTGGCGGCCTTCGCGTGCTGGTGGGAGGGCCGGGCGGCAACGGCGGATGTCATGGCTTCCTCTCCTCGCGCATCTCCTGGACCAGGTACGTCACGATGAATCCCAGCGAGATGGTGAGCAGCACCACCGCGATCGCCGATCCGAAACCGATCCGGCTCGCTTCGCCGATGATGTTGTCCGTGACGAGCACGCTGAGAAGTTCCAGACCGTTGCGCCCGTGGTTGACGGCGTAGACGATGTCGAACGCCCGGAGTGCCTCGATGACGGTGATCACCACGACGATGACGTTCACCGGCCGCAGCGCCGGCAGCACGACCCGGAAGAACGCCTGCACCTCGCTGGCCCCGTCGATCGCCGCGGCCTCCTCGAGGGCCGGGTCCACCGACTTCAGCCCGGCCAGGAAGAGGATCATCACGTAGCCGGTGTGCCGCCAGGCCGCGGCGAGCAGGATCGCCCAGATGTTCAGCGAGGGATCGCCCAGCCAGTCGGTCGGGTTGTCGGTGTTCGCCAGGACGGCGTTGAGGGCGCCCTGGTCACGGGAGAAGACCAGCTGCGCGATGAAGCCGACGACCGCCAGTGAGAGCACGACCGGCATGTACAGGGTGCTCTGGTAGAAGCGGCTGAAGCGGATGTTCTTGTCCAGGAGCACCGCGAGCAGCAGCCCGAAGGGGGTGGCGATCAGGCCCAGGAACCCCAGCCAGAGCAGGTTGTTGCGGGCGGCCCGCCAGAACGGCGGATAGTTCGTGAACAGGTCGTGGTAGTTGCGGGTGCCGACCCAGTGGATGCTGCCGACGCCGTCCCAGCTGGTGAACGACAGCCCGATGGAGGCGAACGTGGGGCCCCAGATGAGGCCGATCTCCAGCAGGACGGGTATCCCGAGCAGCACACCGAGGACGGCGAGGTCGCGGGGGGAGAACCTCCGCGGACCCCGCCGTCCGGCGCGCCGCGTGATGATCTGCGGCACAGCCTGTACTCCTAGTCCGCGGCGGCGAAGATGGACTTCTTCTGCCTCTCGATGCTGTTGACCAGCCCGTCGATGTCGTCCGGCTTGTTGATGAACGTCTGCAGCGCGGGGATCATGACGGTCGAGGCGAAGTCCGGACGGGTGTCGCGGTCCAGGTACTGGGATATGTGTTGGGCGCCGGCGACCAGTACCGCGGACTTCTTCTGCAGTTCGGTGTACTTGGCGGTGGAGGCACCGGAGTTGACACCGACGTTGTTCGGGTCGCTCGCGAGATAGGAGTCCTCGGCCGCCGGGGTGGCCAGGTACGTGAGGAAGTTCCGTGCCGCGTCCTTGTTCTTGGCCTTCTTCGACATCAGGAAGCCGTCGATGGGTGCTTCGACCGAGTCCTGCCCGTGCGCCGGATCGATCTCCGGGAAGGGGAAGAAGTCCAGGTCCGCGTGCTCGGCCTCGGGGAACTGGGTGCCGGGGTGCGGCAGTCCGAAGACCGCCATGCCGGTCTTGCGCTGCTGCAGGCTCTGCCCCGCCTCCTCCCAGGTCCGGCCGTTGGCGCCCTTCTGGTGGTAGGGCATCAGGCTGCGCCAGAGGTCGAAGACGTGCTTGACCTTGGGGTCGGTCCAGGACTCCTTGCCGGCCATGAGCGAGGCGTGGAAGTCGTAGCCGTTGGCCCGCAGGTTGATGTAGTCGAACGTGCCCATCGCGGGCCAGCCGTCCTTGTCGCCGAAGGCGATCGGCGTGAGCCCGTCCTTCTGCATCTGCCGGGCGAGCGCGGTGTACTGGTCGAACGTCTTCGGCGGCTGGTAACCGTGCTGCTGGAAGAGGCTTTTGCGGTGGAAGACGGCCCACGGGTAGTAGTAGTACGGCACGAAGTACTGCTTGCCGTCATGCCCGGTGGACTGCGCCTTGAGCGCGTCGGAGAAGCCCTTGAATCCCGACCACACATCGCTGATGTCGGACAGCAGGCCCTTTTCCGCGAAGAACTGCATCCGGTTGCCGGCGAACCACATGAAGACGTCGTCCGGGCTGCCCTGCAGATAGCGGTTGATGTTCTCCTGGAACGTGTTGTGGTCGACGGTGTTGACCTTCACCGTCCTGCCCGACTGCTGCTGATAGGCGTCAAAGGCCGACTGGAACGCCGTCTTCGGCACGGCGTCCGACGCGTTGGAACCGAGAGTGACCGTCTTGCCGTCCCCGGAGGGACCGCTGCCGCAGGCGGCGAGCAGCGAGGGAAGGGTGACCGCTCCCGCGCTGATCGCCGCGCCCCGTAACAGACTTCGGCGGGAGATCCGATGTCCGGACGCTTCCCCGACTGTGGGCCGACCACTGAACGATGACTGCGCCATGTCCCCCTCCTCGTGGGTGGAACTGAACACAACCGAACGCGAGCGGTGCGATCCCATCGCCAAGAGGAGGCGGTGTCAAGGTTTCTGACCGGATGACCGGCAACAGCTAGAGGATCTCGCCTCACCAATTTCCACCATTGTTCAACACAAACAATCGCCATTTTCGTGGAATGACGCTGCGTCACTCCGGGCGGAGCCGAATCCGGGACGATATGTCCCTACTCCGCAGGCGCCGCGTACCGCCAGTCATCGGAGCGCTGGTCACCCTTCCAGGGCGAACTCCGGTGAGAACTCGGCCAGTCCGAGCACCTGGGCGGCGGCCGCCGCGGCGCCGACCAGACCCGCGTCGGTGCCCAGCAGCGCCGGAACCACCTCGATCCCGGCGGCGAACGACAGAGTCGCGTAGCGCGCCAGATGCGCGCGCAGCGGGCCGAAGAGCACGTCTCCCGCGCCGGCCACCCCGCCGCCGATCACCACGACCCGCACCTCGACGAGCGTCGCGGTGGCGGCGATCCCGGCCGCGAGCGCCTGCGCGGCCCGGTCGAAGGAGGCCAGCGCGACCGGGTCGCCGGCGCGCGCGGACTGCGCCACGGCGGCGGCCGTCGGCTCGGCGCCGCCGGCCGGCACCCAGCCGTTCTCCAGGGCCCGGCGGACGATGTTCGGTCCACTGGCCAGCCGCTCCACACAGCCGCGCGATCCGCACGGGCAGGAGTCGCCGTCGAGGTCGACGCTGATGTGGCCGATGTGGCCCGCGTTCCCCGTGGGGCCGGGCAGCAGGGCGCCGCCGAGCACCAGCCCGCCCCCGACGCCGGTGGAGACGACCATGCAGAGCGCGTTGTCGTAGCCGCGGGCGGCGCCCAGCCAGTGCTCGGCCGCAGTCATCGCGACGCCGTCGCCCGTCAGGACGACCGGAAGCGCGTCGGCCGCCCGCGCCACCCGCTCGACCAGCGGGAAGTCACGCCAGCCGGGGACGTTGACCGGGCTGACGGTGCCCCGCGAGGCGTCCACCGGGCCCGCGCTGCCGATGCCGACGGCCACCACCCGCCGCCATCCTCCGTCCAGGCGCAGCTCACCGAGGACCTCCCCGACGGCGCGCATCACCGTCTCCCCGTCCTGCTTGGCGGGGGTCGGCCGCAGCGCGCGCACGAGCAGCCGGCCGCTCGCGTCGACCAGAGCGCCGGCGATCTTCGTTCCGCCGATGTCCAGTGCGGCAATCAGCGAGCCTGCGGCGCGGTCGGAGTGCATCGGGTTCCGTTCTCCCTCTCATTGGCCGGATACCCGCACGTGACGCGGGGTTAGGAGTAGTGTTTCCTTTCGCTGACAACGTTGTCCATTCATTGCGGCAAGGAATATCGCGACAGTGACCCATACCCCGGGGCATACCCCCCGCCCCACCATGAAGGACGTCGCGGCGCGGGCCGGAGTCGGGCTCAAGACGGTCTCCCGGGTGGTCAACGAGGAACCGGGGGTCACCCCGGACACCATCCAGCGGGTACGGGAGGCGATCGACGCCCTCGGCTTCCGGCGCAACGACAGCGCACGGCTGCTCCGCACCGGACGCACGGCCAGCATAGGGCTGGTGCTGGAGGATCTCGCCGACCCCTTCTACTCGCCGCTGAGCCGGGCCGTCGAAGAGGTGGCCCGCGCGCACTCGACCCTGCTGTTCACCGGTTCCAGCGCCGAGAACGCCGAACGCGAGCAGGAACTGGTCCTCGCGTTCTGCGCCCGCCGGGTGGACGGGCTGGTCGTGGTGCCCGCCAGCGACGACCACCGCTATCTGGAACCGGAGATCGACGCCGGTGTCTCCACCGTCTTCGTGGACCGGCCGGCCGGCGGCATCGACGCCGATGTCGTCCTCAGCGACAGCGCGGGCGGCACCCGTGAGGGCGTCGCCCATCTGATCGCACACGGCCACCGCAGGATCGGCTTCATCGGCGACGAGCTGCGGATCCACACCGCGAACGAGCGGCTGCGCGGCTACCGCGAGGCGATGGCCGCCGCGGGGCTGCCGGTGAGCGAGGAGTGGATCTCGATGGGCCCCACCGCGCCCGAGCGGGTACGAGCCGCGCTGACGGCGATGCTGGCCGCTCCGGAACCGGTCACCGCGCTGTTCGCCGGCAACAACCGGGTCACCGTCACCGCGGTGCGGGTGCTCCTCGGCGAGGTGCGTCCGGTCGCCCTGGTGGGGTTCGACGACTTCGAGCTCGCCGACCTGCTGCGCCCCGCGGTCACCGTGATCGCGCAGGACGCCGTCGGACTGGGACGGGCGGCGGCCAAGCTGCTCTTCCGCCGGCTGGACGGCGGATCGGACAAGCCGCGCCGGATCGAGCTGCCCACCCGGCTGATCGTGCGCGGCTCGGGCGAGATCCCGCCGGCGCCGTAGCCGGCGGCCCCGGTGCCCGGCCCGGAACCGCAGTGCCCGGCCGGGCGCCGTCAGGGCGCGCCGGCCGGGCACGGTCGGTGGGGGCTCCCCCGGGGCTCAGCGGCCGGCCAGGGCGTCGAGTTCCGCACGGCCGAGCCCGGTGCGGGCGGTGACCTCTTCGAGGTCGACGGCGCCGCAGTCCAGGCCGCGCAGCAGGTAGCCGCTGAGCGCCTTGGCGGTGGCGGGCTCGTCCATCACATCGCCGCCGGCCTTGGCCACGTACGCCGCGAGCCGGGCCGCGGCGGTGTCGAGGCCCTCGCGGTAGAAGGCGTAGACGGCGGCGTAGCGGGTGGGCAGGTGGCCGGGGTGCATGTCCCAGCCCTGGTAGTAGGCGCGGGCGAGCGAGCGGCGGACGAGGCCGTGGTGGAGCCGCCAGGCGTCGTGCACCTGGGCGGTCGGACCGACCGGCAACACGTTCGTGGAGCCGTCGGAGAGCCGGACGCCGGTGCCCGCCGCGGCGACCTGCATGACCGCCTTGGCGTAGTCGGCGACCGGGTGGTCCATCGACTGGTAGGCGGCGCTGACCCCGCAGGAGGCGCTGTAGTCGAAGGTGCCGTAGTGCAGTCCGGTGGCGCGGCCCTCGGCGGCGTCGATGAGGCGCGGCACGGTGGCGGTGCCGTCGGGGCCCAGGATCGACTGGGTCGTCTCGATCTGGATCTCGAAGCCGATGCGGCCGGGCGTCAGGCCGTGCGCCTTCTCGAACTCCTCGCAGAGCCGGACCATCGCGCTGACCTGCTGCGGGAAGGTCACCTTCGGCAGCGTCAGCACCAGCCCGTCCGGCAGGCCGCCGGACCGCATCAGGGTGCTGAGGAAGATGTCCAGGGTGCGGATCCCGCGGTCGCGGACCGCCGCCTCCATGCACTTCATCCGGATGCCGATGTACGGGGGCGCGGTCCCGTCCTCAACCGCGGCCGAGACGATCCGGGCGGCGGCCACGGCCGCGGCGTCCTCCTCGGCGTCCGGGCGCTGGCCGTAGCCGTCCTCGAAGTCGATCCGCAGGTCCTCGACGGGCTCGCGCTCCAGCTTGGCGCGCACCCGGTCGTGGACCGGCCCGGCGAGCTCGTCGCTCAGGCCCAGCACCCGAGCGAGGGCCGCCGCGTCCGGGGCGTGCTCGTCGAGCGCGGCCAGCGCCTGCCGGCCCCAGCTGCGGACGGTGTCGGCGGTGAAGGCGTCGGCGGGGACGTAGACGGTGTGCACCGGCTGCCGGGTGCCCGGGTCCCCGGGGTAGCGGCGGGCCAGCTCCGCGTCGGTCGCGGCGAGAGAGGCACCGATGCCCTCTCGTACCGCGTCCGCCAACGTCGTGCCGACCGTCTCACCCTGCGTCATGTGCCAGCCTCCCGAACTTCAACAAACCGTTGAAGGGAAGCTATCCGCGCCGCAGGACCGGGTCAACACCCGGACCGGCCCGATGTCGGGGTAAAACGCGATTTCCTATTCTTTCCCGGCCCTGCGGACCTGGCGGAACGCACGACGGCCCCCGCACGCGCCAGGCGTGCGGGGGCCGTCGGAGGCGTTCCTCGGGATCAGCCCTTACGGGCGGTGATCTCCTCGGTCAGCTGCGGGACGACCTGGAACAGGTCGCCGACCACGCCGTAGTCGACCAGGTCGAAGATCGGCGCCTCGGCGTCCTTGTTGACCGCCACGATCGTCTTCGAGGTCTGCATGCCGGCCCGGTGCTGGATGGCGCCGGAGATGCCGTTGGCGATGTAGAGCTGCGGCGAGACCGACTTGCCGGTCTGGCCCACCTGGTTGGTGTGCGGGTACCAGCCGGCGTCCACCGCGGCACGGGACGCGCCGACGGCCGCACCGAGCGAGTCGGCGAGCGCCTCGATGACGTGGAAGTTCTCGGCGCCGTTGACACCGCGTCCACCCGAGACCACGATCGCGGCCTCGGTCAGCTCCGGGCGGCCGGTGGACTCACGCGGGGTGCGCGTGAGGACCTTGGTGCCCGTGGCCAGCTCGCCGAAGGAGACGGCGAGCTGCTCGACCGTGCCGGCGGCCGGGGCGGCCTCCGGGGCGGCGGAGTTCGGCTTGACGGTGATGACCGGCACGCCGGTGGTGATGCGCGACTTGGTGGTGAACGACGCGGCGAACACCGCCTGCGTGGCGACCGGGCCACCCTCGCCCGGCTCGACGTCGGTGGCGTCGGTGATGATGCCGGAGCCGAGGCGCAGCGCGAGGCGGGCCGCGATCTCCTTGCCCTCCGCGGAGGACGGCACCAGGACGGCCACCGGCTCCACGGCCTGGGCGGCGGCCTGCAGCGCGTCCACCTTCGGTACGACGAGGTAGTCGGCGAACTCGGCCGCGTCGGCGGCCAGCACCTTGACCGCGCCGTACTCGGCGAGCACGGGGGCGGCGGTGTCGACACCGGCGCCGAGGAAGACGGCGACGGGCTCGCCGATCCGGCGGGCCAGGGTCAGCAGTTCGAGAGTCGGCTTGCGGACGGCACCGTCCACGTGGTCGACGAGGACGAGGACTTCACCCATGGGTACGGTCTCCTGCGAAATCTGTAGGGGCGGGGGCGGATGGGTCGCGGCTCAGATGAACTTCAGCCTCGCGAGGCTGCTCTAGATGAACTTCTGCTCCGCAAGGAAGGCGGCAAGCTGCTTGCCGCCCTCGCCCTCGTCCTTGACGATCGTGCCGGCGGTGCGCGCCGGGCGCTGCGTGGCCTCGTCCACCGTGGACCAGGAGCCGGAGAGGCCGACCGTGGCCTCGTCGATGTCCAGGTCGGACAGGTCCAGGGACTCCACCGGCTTCTTCTTGGCGGCCATGATGCCCTTGAACGACGGGTAGCGGGCCTCGCCCGACTGGTCGGTCACGGAGATCACGGCGGGGAGGGACGCCTCGAGCTGCTCGCTCGCCGCGTCGCCGTCACGGCGGCCGGTCACCTTGCCGTCGGCGACGGACACCTCGGACAGCTGGGTCACCTGCGGGACGCCGAGGCGCTCCGCGAGGATCGCCGGCAGCACGCCCATGGTGCCGTCGGTGGAGGCCATACCGCACACGACCAGGTCGAACCCGGCGTGCTCCACGGCCTTGGCGAGCACCAGCGAGGTACCGAACACGTCGGTGCCGTGCAGTGCGTCGTCCTCGACGTGGATGGCCTTGTGGGCGCCCATCGACAGCGCCTTGCGCAGCGCGTCCTTGGCGTCCTCGGGACCGACGGTCAGTACCGTGATCTCGGCATCGTCGGCGGCGTCGGCGATCTGCAGCGCCTGCTCGACCGCGTACTCGTCGAGCTCGGACAGCAGACCGTCAACGGCGTCGCGGTCAGTGGTCAGGTCCTCGGCGAAGTGACGGTCGCCCGTGGCGTCGGGCACGTACTTCACACAGACAACGATCCTCAAGCTCACGCCTGCTCTCCTACTGCTTAGTCTCGTCAACTGCCCTTGCAGGCAGCATAGGCGCCTTAGCGGGGTGGCCCCCCACCGGCACGCACCAGCGTTCCAACAGAAGGTTACTCGCCAGTACACCCAGCTCCTCACCCGTAAGCAAGGGTGATGAACTGTGACGTTGCCGACGCCACGGCCCGGAACGGGTCAGTGGCGCAGCCCGTTGAAGCCGCCCTGGTGGTAGAGGAGCGGGCTGCCGGGGCCCGTCGGGTCGCCCGCGACGGCCTGTGCCACCACGATCCGGTGATCGCCCGCCGGGATACGGGCCAGCACGCGGCAGACCAGCCAGGCCGAGACCTCGCCGAGCACCGGCACACCGTGCGGCCCCTCGCGCCAGTCGGTGGCCGGGCCGAACCGGTCGGCGCCGCTGCGCGCGAAGGTCGCGGCCAGCGCTTCCTGGTGGTCGCCGAGCACATGGACGCCGACGAACGGGACCTCGGACAGCGTGGGCCAGCTGGAGGAACCGGTACTGATGCCGAACGAGAGCAGCGGGGGTTCGGCCGATACGGAGGTGAGCGAGGTGGCCGTGAAACCCACCGGCCGGTCGCCGGCCGCGGTGATGACGGCGACCCCGGCCGCGTGGCGGCGGAACACCGAGCGGAAGACGGCCGGGTCGAAGCCGGCGGCGGTGCCGGGAAGGGTGCCGAGGTCGGTCAGGGCAGTCATGGAGTTGTCCTTCTGGAGCGGTCGGGCCGGAGGCGAATGGTCGTCTGGGGCGCTCAACAACTCGGACAGCGCGCACTCGAATGGCGACCGAGATCGACATCCGCGCGCGTGTGAAGAAGGGGGTCTCGCGACATAACGTCAGAGTGACGATGGCAGGCGGGCTCCGTCAAGAGCGGCCCGGGATTTGGGATCCCCATCACAAGATCACCGGTCCGGATGCGCCGGTCCGCGGGCCGGCCGTCACACCGCGGCGCCGAGCGCCGCGATCACGTCCACCTTGCGCGGCTGGCCCGCCGCCCGGCGCACCACCGCTCCGCTCGCGTCGAGCACGAGGACGGTCGGGGTCTTCAGGATCGCCAGCCTGCGGACGAGTTCCAGATGGGCCTCCGCGTCGATCTCGACGTGGGTCACCCCTTCCACCATGGTGGCGATCTCGTCGAGCGTCCGCCGGGTGGCCCGGCACGGGGCGCAGAAGGAGCTGGAGAACTGCACCAGCGTGGCGCGCGCACCGAGCGGCCCGCCGATCTCGGCAGCCGTCAGCCGCTCCTGGCCGTCCTTCGTCCGCACCCGAATCCTCCCGTTCCGGCGCTGGTGCACCAGGCCGAACGCGCTCGCCGCCGCAAGGACAGCGAGGCACACCACCAATCCCGTCATCTTTTCCTCCCGCAGCGGTGCAGCGTTCACGGGACCGCAATGATTCCCGTGGGGCCGGGTGCGCCCCGGTCCGGGATCATCGGCTCCATGAACGCGATGAATGCCGCGAACGCCGCCCCCGCCTCGAGCCTCGATGTCCGCGGGCCCCGCTTCGGCGCCGTCCTCACCACCGTCGTCCTGGCCGCCGTCCTGGTCACCGGGAGTGGCTGGCTGCTGGCCGTACAGGCGGTGGTCTTCGCGACCGGCGCCGCGGCCGGCGTGCGGCGCTCCCCCTACGGCTGGCTGTTCGCCACCGTCGTACGGCCCCGGCTCGGGCCGACGCAGGAGACCGAGGACCCCGCGCCGCCGCGCTTCGCGCAGGCCGTGGGGCTCGTCTTCGCGCTCATCGGTCTGGTCGGCTACTTCGCCGGACCGCTGTGGCTGGGTATGGCCGCGACCGGCTGCGCGCTGGCCGCGGCGTTTCTCAACGCTGCCTTCGGGTACTGCTTGGGGTGCGAGATGTATCTCTTGTTCCGGCGTGCGACGGGGTGACGTGACGAGAATCTCGCGGGATCGTGGGCACGCAAGGTGACACGGGGCACGTTGTCGGTGCACGATCCATCAGCGACCGGAACCTACGGGCGCGTAACTTCCGCCGGGAGAGCCGCCCCCGGAGAGAGCAGGTACCCGGACATGGCTGAACTCGTCTATCCCCCGGTCATCGGCGTTGCCCGCACCATGTTCCGTGTGCAGGGGCTGCGCTTCGACATCGGCGGCACGGAGAACGTACCGCGCAAGGGCGGAGCGCTGCTGGTCTCCAACCACATCGGCTACCTGGACTTCGTCTTCGCCGGTCTGACGGCGCTGCCGAACAAGCGGCTGGTCCGCTTCATGGCGAAGGACTCGGTCTTCCGGCACAAGGTGTCGGGTCCGCTGATGCGGGCGATGAAGCACATTCCGGTGGACCGCTCGGAAGGTATGCACGCGTACGCGCACGCGCTGGACGCGCTGCGGGCCGGCGAGATCATCGGGGTCTTCCCCGAGGCCACCATCTCGCAGTCGTTCACCCTGAAGTCGTTCAAGTCCGGCGCGGCGCGGCTCGCCGAGGAAGCCGGCGTACCGCTGCTCCCGATGGCCCTGTGGGGCACCCAGCGGCTGTGGACCAAGGGGCACCCGCGCCATCTCGGCCGCAACAAGTTCCCCATCACCATGCGGGTGGGCGAGCCGATGCGGGCGAACGAGGGCGAGAAGCCGGGCGCGCTCACCCGGCGGCTGCGGATGCGCGTCCAGGAGCTGCTGGAGGACGCGCAGCGCGCCTACCCGGGCAAGCCGAGCGGCCCCGACGACCGGTGGTGGCTGCCCAGCCACCTCGGCGGCACCGCGCCCACCCCGGAAGAGGCCGCCGAGCTGGACCGTGCGGACCGCGACGAGCGGGCGGCCAGGCGCTGACCCACCGCGCCACGGCGCCCGGCCGGGCTCAGTCCGCCTCGCGGACCGTCACCTCGGCCGCGGGGCTCAGCAGACGCAGTCCCTCGGCGAGCTCGCCCGCGGCGGTGTGCAGCTCGTCGAGCGGCATCGGCGTGAGGCGTTCGAGCAGGAAGACGGCGTTGACGGAGTCCTCCGTCAGCCGGGTGCGGACGCCCTGACGCCAGTTCCAGCGGCGGCAGGTGACCCCGGTGTCGTCCTGCCAGACGACCTCGCCGGGCTCGGGGTGCTCCACGACCGGCTCGCCACCGGCCGCGGTCTCGAACTTCTCGTCGCCGCCGGCCCGTACCAGCCGCATCCCGCCGAGGATGTGGTCGGTGTCCTCGCCGCCGACCGGCACCAGATGGGCCACGCTGACGGCGTTGTAGAGGTCGACGAGGAGATTGATCCTCGGCAGCCCGCCGTCGGCGAGTGCGCGTCTGGCCAGCGCCTCGGCGGAGTTGCGGGTGCGGGACGGCTTGGCGCCGAAGGCGGTGTACGCGTCGCGCCAGGCCGCGATGTGCGGGTCCTCGTGCGGGGCGCGGCCGGCCAGCCGCGCGGTGAGCCGGCGCACGGCGTCGTCGAGCAGCGCGGAGCTCCGCTCGTCGCTCGGCCCGTTGGTCAGGCCCCGGGCCTCGACGATGAGCGGGACGAATCCGGGTGCGAGCTCGTGCACCTCGGGGGCCACGGTGATGTTCAGGGGCTGAGCGGGGTTCGTCGGGGGCATCGCAGACCTTGGTTCCTTGACGGGGACGGCGTTCACAGCGCGGTGGGCAGCAGCTGCCACAGGTGCGGCCGGTCGGTGGCGCGCTGAAGAGATTCCAGCACGGCCGGCGGCGGAGCCGCGTACAGCACCGGGTAGTCGGCCTCGCCGAACTCGGGGCGGACCCGCCAGGCGAGCTGTTCCCGCTCCGCCGAGAACTGCGCGTCCACACCCGGCTTGTTCCCCCGCGCGTCCTGCCGCGCCCACTGCGTCCGCCCGGGCAGCAGGACGGCGACGAGGCCGTGCACCAGCGGATTGCCACCGGCTTCGTCGGTGAGGCGCTGGTAACAGAGCCCGGTGGGAATCCCCTCGGCCCGCAGCAGCGCGGCGAGGGCGTGCGACTTGGCGTGGCAGATACCGGTGCGCAGCCGCAGGACGTCCGAGGCGCGCCAGGTCACCCGGGGGTCGTCGGCGTCGCCGGAGTGCGGAACGGTGTCGCGGACGAACTCGAAGGCCGCCCGGGCGTAGTCGTACGCGCCGTCACTACCCGCGCGCAGCCGTTCCGCGGTCTCGCGCACCAGCGGATGGTCATGGTCGATGACGTCGTCGGCGGCGAGATACGCCGCGGGACCGGGTACGTCCTGGAGGAGTTCCATATTCGGAACCCTAGGCAGGATCACACGTCCGATCAATCGAAATACGAATCAGTGCATACTTATTCAGGAGCGGGCTAGGCGATCGCACCGTTCGTGGCGCCCGGTCCGGCGTCGTCCGCGTGCCGGGCCAGCGCGGACGCCAGATCGGGATGGATCTCGAAGACCCGCCCCAGCCGGGTGAGCCGCAGCAGCCTCGTGAAGGACGGATCGGCGCTGACGATCCGGATGCGGCCCCCGTTCTCGAGGGCGTGCATCCGGAACCGGCAGAGCAGCGAAAGACCGCTGCAGTCGATGAACGTCACGGGCCGCAGATCGATGATGAAGTCCGAGTCGGCCACCCGGGCGAGTGCGTCGAGGAAAGGGGACAGCCCCGCCGCGGCGAGGACGTCCAGTTCTCCCCACAGCTCGACCACGGTGGTCCCGGCCACCGATCGCCGACTGGCGCCGAAGGCGGGCTGATCGTCGTACATGGCAGGCCCCCCACTCCTGGTGATGGGCGTGCGCCGATGCGCATGTGTACGTGTCATACCCGCCGGTCGGCGATGAAGTCAACGGTTGGGACAGCAGCGGAAGTTGGCTTGTTCCGGGCCGTGGCCGGGCCGTGGGACAGCGGTGGCGGGACTAGTGTCCGGCCAGTTCCGCGGCGATGGCAGCCGCGAACGAGTCGACGTCGTCCTCCGTGGTGTCGAAGGAGCACATCCAGCGGACCTCACCGGTGTTCTCGTTCCAGAAATAGAAGCGGTAGCGCTTCTGCAGCCGCTCACTGACCTCGCGCGGCAGGATCGCGAAGACGGCGTTGGACTGCACCGGACGGACGATCGTCACACCGTCGACCCCCCGGACGGCCGCTTCCAGCCGCTGCGCCATCGCGTTGGCGTGCCGCGCGCCGCGCAGCCAGAGGTCGCCGGCGAGCAGCGCCTCGAACTGCACCGACACGAAGCGCATCTTGGAGGCGAGCTGCATCGACAGCTTGCGCAGATGCTTCATGGCGCGCACCCGCTCGGGGGTGAGCACGACGATGCACTCCCCCATCAGCAGGCCGTTCTTGGTGCCGCCGAAGGAGAGGATGTCGACCCCGGCGTCGGTGGTGAACGCCGCGAGCGGCACACCGAGCGTGGCGGCGGCGTTGGAGATCCGCGCCCCGTCCAGATGGACGGCCATGCCGTGCTGGTGGGCGTGGTCGCAGATCGCCCGGATCTCGTCGGGGGTGTAGCAGGTGCCCAGTTCGGTGGTCTGGGTGATCGAGACGACCTGCGGCTGCGCCCGGTGCTCGTCCTCGAAGCCGAACGCCTGGAGGTCGATCAGCTCGGGGGTGAGCTTGCCGTCCGGCGTCGGGACGGTCAGCAGCTTGAGCCCGCCGACGCGCTCCGGAGCGCCGCACTCGTCCACGTTGATGTGCGCGGACTCCGCGCAGATCACCGCGCCCCAGCGCTCGGTGACGGACTGCAGCGCCGTGACGTTGGCGCCGGTGCCGTTGAAGACCGGGAAGACCTCCGCGCGCGGGCCGAAGTGGCCGCGGAAGATGTCCTGCAGATGGGCGGTGTAGTCGTCCTCGCCGTACGCGACCTGGTGGCCGCCGTTGGCGAGGGCGAGGGCGGTGAGCACCTCGGGGTGCACGCCGGCGTAGTTGTCGCTGGCGAAGCCCCGGACCTCGGGGTCGTGGCGCCGGACGGCGTCGGTGGCGAGCTGCTCGCTCACGGTTGGGGCGTCAGCCACAGTCGGGTTCCGTTCACTTCCTCGGCGGGCCGGTTCCAGATGTCCGTGACGGCCTCGGCGAGGTCCGTCACATCGGTGAAGCCGGCGAATTTGGCGTTCGGGCGCTGCGCCCGCATCTCATCGTGCACCAGCGCCTTGATGACGACGACGCTGGCCGCCGCGGTGAGCGGGTCGGTGCCCGCCAGCTTGCGGAACGAGTCCCCCATGGCGAGCGTCCAGGCCTCGGCGGCGGCCTTCGACGCGGCGTAGGCGGCGTTGCCGGCCGTCGGGCTGCTGGCACCGGCGGCGCTGATCAGCACATAGCGGCCGCGCGTGCTGCGCAGCAGCGGGTCGTGGAACGCCAGCGAGGTGTGCTGGACGGTGCGGATCAGCAGCTTGTGCAGGAAGTCCCAGTCGGCGAGGTCGGTCTCGGTGAACGACGCGGAGCCGCGCCAGCCGCCGACCAGATGGACCAGACCGTCGACCGGACCGTGGTCCTTCTCGATCCGCTCGGCCCATTCACGGGTCGCGTCGGGGTCGAGCAGGTCCACGATCTCACCGGTGATGTCCGCACCGCCGGCGTCGAAACGGGCCTGGTCGACGGCTTGCGCGAGCCGTTCGGGGTTCGCGTCTGCGGCGACCACATGAGCGCCCGCCTTGGCGAGCCGCTGGAGCATCGCGCGGCCGGCCGGACCGCCGGCTCCCGCCACCGCGATGACCGCTCCCTGGAGCGGTCCCTGGCTTTCGGTCCCGTTCGCCATCTTCGCCTCCTCGGCCGCGTCGCTCACGCCGCCGTCCGTACGACGCCGCTCGCGGTGATCCCCTTGGTCGAGGCGATCACGTCGCGCAGCTTCTTCGCGAGTGCCTCATAGAACATGCTCAGCGGGAACTCGTCGACGAGCACCTCGTCCACGAGCTTGCGCGGCGGCAGCGACAGGTCGAGGGCGTCCGGGCCCTTGGCCCACACCGATCCCGGGTGGGGCGAGAGGTACGTCGCGACCAGGTCGTACGCGGCGAACCAGTGCACGAGCTTCGGGCGGTCGATGCCGTCGCGGTACAGCTTCTCGATGTCGGCGCAGAGCTGGTTGGTGACCTTGGGAGCCAGCTCCCAGTCGATGTGCAGGGTGTTGTCCGTCCAGCGTACGGCGTCGTGCTTGTGCAGGTAGGAGAAGAGCAGCTGGCCGCCCAGGCCGTCGTAGTTGCGGACCCGCTCGCCGGTGACGGGGAAGCGGAAGAGGCGGTCGAAGAGGATCGCGTACTGCACGCCCAGGCCCATCGGGTGGCCCTCGGCCTGCAGCTTCACGGCCTCCTTGAAGGTCGTGAGGTCACAGCGCAGCTCTTCGAGGCCGTACATCCAGAACGGCGCCCGCTGCTTGATCATGAAGGGGTCGAACGGCAGGTCGCCGTGGCTGTGGGTGCGGTCGTGGATCATGTCCCACAGCACGAACGTCTGCTGGGAGAGCTCCTGGTCCTCGATGAGCCGCGCGGCCTCACCGGGCAGTTCCAGGCCGAGGGTGTCCACGGCGGCGGCGGTCACGGCCCGGAAGCGGGCGGCCTCGCGGTCGCAGAAGATGCCGCCCCAGGTCCAGCGCTCGGGCGCCTGGCGGACGGCCACGGTCTCCGGGAAGAGCACCGCGGAGTTGGTGTCGTAGCCGGGCGTGAAGTCCTGGAACGTGATCGGCACGAACAGCGGGTTGTCGTAGCGGGTCCGCTCCAGCTCGGCGAGCCAGTCGGGCCACACGACGCGCAGGGCGACGGCTTCCAGGTTGCGGTCCGGGTTGCCGTTCTGCGTGTACATCGGGAAGACGACCAGGTGCTGCAGGCCGTCGCGCCGGTCGGCGGCGGGCTGGAAGGCCAGCAGCGAGTCCAGGAAGTCCGGGACGCCGAAGCCGCCGTCGGCCCAGCGGCGCAGGTCGGTGACGAGCGCCTGGTGGTACGCCGTGTCGTGCGGCACCAGCGGGGAGAGCTGCTCGATCGCGTCGATGACGCGCTCCAAGGTGCGCTCCACATCGGCCAGCGACGGGACGACCTCGGCGGAGAAGTCGATCGAGCCGTCCTTCTGCTGCCAGGGCCTGATGGCTTCCACGGCTTGCTTCAGTACGGCCCACGCCGGATGCGAGGCGATGCCCTCGCCGGATATCCCGGCCCCGTCAGCCACTACAGCCGAAAGATTTTCACTCATGACCCCTCCTTCACAGAAGAAACGCGCTTGATCCGCCAAGGAAGCGTATCTATACGAGCTTCCTCCGTTCAAGGGGGGTCGGAGCAGATTATCCTGTGCGACCCCCCACAAGACCGGTCATTTTCCTGTCATGCGCCGTTCTCGCGATGAGTTCTGTTAGTTGCGTCATGATGGGGCGGCCGACCTTCGGAACATTGCTCCCTTATGACCGTAAAGCGACTTCGTTCCAGTCTCGCCCAGCTTCCCGGCGCGCGCGATCCCCGCGCCGGATCCCGGCGGCCCGGTGGCAGCCCGGCGGGCGGCACGCCCTCACACGAGTGACGGAACCGGCAGGCCGGGGTCCGGCGGCGGTAGGAGAGGGGTCATGAGTACCCGCGCTGTCCTCGTCGCCGCCCTGATCACCGGATTCGTCCTCGGCACGGCGGGTGTCCGCTCCTCGCACTCCGCGCCGTCACACCACGTTCCACCTGCCGTCACCGCCCGTCCCTAGGATGTCGGCCATGAACTTCCTCACCGTCGGTCACCGGGGTGTCATGGGCGTGGAGCCCGAGAACACCCTGCGTTCCTTCGCCCGCGCCGAGCGCGAGGGGCTGGACCAGATCGAGCTCGATCTGCACCTGAGCAAGGACGGCGCGCTCGTCGTCATGCATGACGCGGAGGTGGACCGCACCACGGACGGCACCGGCCGGATCGGCGACCTCACCCTCGACGAGCTGCGCGAGCTGGACGCGGGGCAGGGCGAACGGGTGCCCGTCCTCGAAGAGGTGCTGGACGCGGTCACCGGACCGATCCAGGCCGAGATCAAGGACGTGGCCGCCGCCCGGGTGCTCGCGAAGGTGCTGCGCGACCGCGACGAGGTGGGCCGGGTGAGCGTGCTGTCCTTCCACGACGAGGCGCTGCGCGAGATCCACGAACTGCTGCCGGAGTCGCACCGCGTGCTGGTCGCCAGCGAGCTCGGCCGGGACCTGGTGGCACGCGCGCGGGCCGTGGGTGCCCGGATGGTCAGTCTGGAACTGCCGCAGCTCAGCCTCGACGTGGTCCGCCGCTGCCGGGACGCCGGGCTCGCCGTGATCGCGTGGACGGTGAACACTCCGCAGGAGCTGGACCTGGCGCACGCACTCGGGCTGGACGGCATCGTGACCGACCTGCCGTCCATCGACGGTCGGGCGATGCCGCAGATCGCCGGACGGGCCTGACAGGTAGGCCTCCTGGCGAGGCGCGGGGCAACACCCCGGACACAAACGTCCGGCATTCGGACGTATGCTCCCGCGGCCTGGACAGATTCCCCCGGCCGATGTCAATGTCCGGCCATGCGTTCCGCGAACCTGCTGTCCCCGCGCCTCGCCGCCATCGCCGCGGCCGCCCTGCTCACCCTCGCCGCCACCGGCTGCGCGCCCCAGGAGGACGACTCCGCGGGCAGCACCGCCGCGCCCTCGGGAACGTCCGCCGCGAGCTGTGCCCCGGCCGGTCTGTCCACCCGCACCGCGGGCAAGCTGACCGTGGGCACGGACACGCCCGCGTACAACCCGTGGTTCACCGACGACAAGCCCGCCAACGGCAAGGGCTTCGAGTCGGCCGTCACCTACGCCGTCGCCAAGCAGCTCGGCTATGCCCAGGCCGATGTCGTCTGGCAGACCGTCGCCTTCAACAACGCCTTCGCGCCCGGCGCGAAGACCTTCGACTTCGACATCAACCAGGTCTCGATCAGCGACGACCGCAAGAAGGCCGTCGACTTCTCGTCCGGCTACTACGACGTGCGCCAGGCCGTCATCGCGCTCAAGACCTCGAAGATCGCGAACGCGAGGTCGATCGCCGACCTCAAGGGCGCCAAGCTCGGCGCCCAGGTCGGCACCACCAGCCTGGACGTGCTCAACGACGTCATCAAGCCGACCCAGGCACCCGCCGTCTACCAGAAGAACGACCTCGCCAAGAGCGCGCTGAAGAACGGTCAGGTGGACGGCATCGTCGTCGATCTGCCCACCGCGTTCTACATCACCGGCGCCGAGGTGCCGGAGGCCAAGGTCGTCGGGCAGTTCGAGACCGGCGGCGCCCAGAAGGAGCAGTTCGGCCTCGTCCTGGACAAGGGCAGCAAGCTCACGGCGTGCGTCAGCAAGGCTGTCGACGCGCTGCGCAAGGACGGCACGCTGGCCGGGCTGGAGAAGCAGTGGCTGTCCGAGGCCGTCGACGCGCCGGTGCTGAAGTGACGCTGGAGGACGTCCGGCCGGACACCTACCGGCCGTCCGAGCGGCGGATCGAACGGGAGCGCTTCCGGCGCGCCCGCACCCGCCGCGCGGTGATCATCGGTGCCGTCAGCACGCTCGCCACCGCCGGGTTGCTCATCGGGCTCGTCGTCAGCTCCCCCGGCTGGCAGCGCACCCGCGAGACCTTCTTCAACGCGCACGACGCGCGCGCGTCACTGCCGAAGATCCTCGACGGGCTCTGGCTCAACCTCCAGCTGATGGTGGTGTGCGGAGCTGTCGTCCTGGTCCTCGGGCTGCTGCTCGCCGTCACCCGCACCCTGCGCGGGCCGGTGTTCTTCCCGCTGCGGGCGCTCGCCACCGCCTATGTCGACTTCTTCCGCGGTCTGCCGCTGATCATCTGCCTGCTCGGCGTGGTCTTCGGCGTCCCCGCGCTGCGGCTGCAGGGCGTCACCACCGACCCGGTGGTGCTGGGCGGCACGGCCCTGGTCCTCACCTACTCGGCGTACGTCGCCGAGGTCTTCCGGGCCGGGATCGACACCGTCCACCCCAGCCAGCGCGCCGCCGCCCGCTCGCTGGGGCTGAGCAGCGCGCAGACCATGCGCCACGTGGTGCTGCCGCAGGCCGTCCGGCGGGTCGTGCCCCCGCTGCTGAACGACCTGGTCTCGCTGCAGAAGGACACCGGTCTGGTGTCGATCGCCGGCGCGGTCGACGCGGTGTACGCCGCGCAGATCTACGCGGGCAAGACCTTCAACTACACCTCGTACGTCGTCGCCGGCCTGATCTTCGTCGCGCTCACCATCCCGATGACGCGCTTCACCGACTGGATCACCGCCCGGATGAACCGCCGCCAGTCGCAGGGAGGAACCGTATGAGTGACGGCACGAGCACGACACCCGTGCTGCGGCTGGAGTCCGTACGCAAGACGTTCGGCTCCACGGTGGTGCTCCGCGACATCGATCTCAGCGTGCCCCCGCACACCGTCACCGCGCTGATCGGCGCCTCCGGCTCCGGCAAGTCGACGCTGCTGCGCTGCGCCAACCTGCTGGAGGACATCGACGACGGGGCGATCTTCCTGGACGGCGAGGACATCACCGACCCGCGGGTCGACCCGGACACGGTGCGCCGCCGGATCGGGGTCGTCTTCCAGGCGTACAACCTGTTCCCGCACATGACCGTGCTCGACAACATCACCCTCGCGCCGCGCCGGGTGCACAAGGTCGCGCGCGCCGAGGCGGCCGAGCGGGCCCGTGAACTGCTCGCCCGGCTCGGCCTCGGCGACAAGGCCGGCGAGTACCCGGACCGGCTCAGCGGCGGCCAGCAGCAGCGCGTCGCGATCGTCCGGGCGCTGGCCGGGCAGCCGCGGCTGCTGCTCCTCGACGAGATCACCGCGGCGCTCGACCCGGAGCTGGTCGGCGAGGTGCTGGGCGTCGTCCGCGATCTCAAGGACCAGGGCATGACGATGGTGATCGCCACGCACGAGATGGGCTTCGCCCGCGAGGTCGCCGACCAGGTCTGCTTCCTCGACGCCGGGGTGGTGCTGGAGCGCGGCACCCCGAAGCAGGTGTTCGGGGCACCGGAGCAGGAGCGCACTCAGCGCTTCCTGCGGCGCTTCGCGGAGGCCGGGCGGCTGTAACGGGTCAGCCGGTGGCCGCGGCCTTGAGGTCCTTGAGGTCCTTCACCAGCAGTTCGAACTCGAGGTCGTCACGCTGCGGCACCCCGAAGCGCTCGTCCCCGTAGGGGAAGGCGTGCGTCTCGCCGGTGCGGGTGTAGCCGCGGCGCTCGTACCAGGCGATGAGGTCGGCGCGCGCCGTGATCACCGTCATGTGCATCTGCGCCGCGTCCCACTCGGTCGCGGCGTAGCGCTCGGCCTCCGCGAGGACGGTCTTCCCGAGACCTCCGGCCTGGGCCGTGGGCCGGACCGCGAACATCCCGAAGTACGCGTTGTCCCCGCGGCGTTCGATGTGGCAGCACGCGATCAGCTCTCCCGCGCGCTCCACCAGGACGAGCCGGCTGCCCGCCTTCTCGATCACCTCGACGACACCCTCGGGGTCCGTCCGCTGTCCCTGCAGGATGTCCGCCTCGGTCGTCCACCCGACCCGGCTCGAGTCCCCCCGGTACGCCGACTCGACGAGAGTCACGACGGCGGGAACATCGGCCGGCGTGGCCGTGCGGAAGGTCGGCTGCGCGGTGCGCTCGCTGATGTCCATGGGGCCGAGGCTACCCGGGAGCACATCCGGGGCGCCGGGGCCGGGTAGCTTCACCGCATGGTGAATGTGGTGAGCAGCCGGATCCTGTTGCAGCCGACCGACCTGGAACGATCCCGGGCCTTCTACCGTGACGATCTCGGGCTGGCGATCTACCGGGAGTTCGGCAGCGGTCCTGAGCGCGGCACGGTGTTCTTTCTCGGCGGCGGCTATCTGGAGGTCTCCGGGCGCTCCGGGGCGCCGATGAGTGCGGCGCTGCGCATCTGGCTGCAGGTCCCGGACGTCACGGCGGCGCACGCCGAACTGGCCGGTCGCGGGGTGACCGTGCTGCGGCCGCCGGTGAAGGAGCCCTGGGGGCTGGTCGAGATGTGGATCGCGGATCCCGACGGGCTGGAGATCGTCGTGGTGGAGGTGCCGGCCGACCACCCGATCAGATACCGGCCCTGACCTCCGTGAAGGCGGCCGCGAGCCGCCGGATCCCCTCGTCGATCTCCTCCGTGCCGCTGGTGTCGGCGAAGCTGACGCGGATGTACGGCGCCGGGGCCTCGGCGGCGAAGTAGGCGCGCCCGGCCGCGACCGCGACCGAGGCGCGCAGGGCCGCAGTGCACAGCTCCGTCTCGTCGGTGCCGTCGGGCAGTCGCAGCCACAGCTGGTAGCCGCCGCTCGGGACCCGGTCGGGGACGAGGTCCGGCAGGTCGCGCCGCAGCGCCGCCAGCATCGCGTCGCGGCGCTCGCGCAGCCCCGTCGCGACGGCCCGCAGATGGCGCGGCCAGGCGGGTGCGCCGACCAGTTCCAGGGTCGCCTCCTGCAGGGGGCGGGGGACGAAGAAGCTGTCGACGACCTGGATGGCGCGCAGCCGTTCCACGACCGGGCCACGCGCGATGAGCGCGCCGACCCGCAGGCTGGGCGAGGTCGGCTTGGTCAGCGACGTGACATGGACGACGGTGCCGTGCGGGTCGTCGGCGACCAGCGGCGCGGGCAGCGGGCCGCCGTGGCCCAGCCGCCGGGCGAAGTCGTCCTCGATGACGAACGCCCCGGCCGCGCGGGCGATCCCGGTGATCTGCGCCCGCCGCGCCGGGGCGAGAACGGTGCCCGTCGGGTTCTGGAAGAGCGGCTGGCAGAAGAACACCCGTGCGCCCGTGGCGTCGAAGGCGTCGGCGAGCAGGTCCGGGCGTACGCCGTCGGCGTCGGTCGGCACCGGGACCGGCCGCAGTCCGGCCGCCCGGGCCACCGCGAGCACTCCGGGGTACGTCGGGGACTCGACGAGCAGCGCGGAGCCGGGCGGGGCGAGCGCGCGCAGCGCGGTGGTGAGCGCGGCCTGGCCGCCCGCCGTGATCAGCACCTGGGCGGGTCCGACGCCGGCCTCGCGCGCGAACCAGGTGCGCAGCGCCGTCAGCCCCTCCACCGGCGGCCGGTCCCACGCCCCGGGCCGGCGGGCCGCGCGGGCGAGCGCGGCGCCGAGGGCCTGCTGCGGCTGGAGATCCGGGTGCAGATAGCCGCCGTTGAGCGGGATCACACCGGGCGGCGGGGCGGCGAGCGTGGCGAGCACCCCGGAGGCGTCGACGACGCGGGGGGCGGGCTCGCCGTGCTGGTCCCCGGCGGTCAGGGCGACCTGCTGCCAGGAGGTGTCGACGGGGCCGGCGGGGTGCGCCGCCGGCTGCGACCGGTAGGTGCCCGAGCCGGGCCGGGTCTCCACCAGCCCCTCAGCGGCGAGCGCGGCCAGCGCCCGGGACACCGTCACGGGGCTGACGCCGAACCGGTCGACGAGGGAGCGGCTCGACGGCAGTTTCGCTCCGGGAGAGAAGCGCTTCAGCTCTCCTCGCAGCGAATCCGCCAGGGAATGCGAACTGCTACCGTCGTTCATGACAGCACATAATAGCGCTACCGCACTGCGGCCGATAGCGGTGAACGGCACCGCCCTCGCCGGGCTCGGCGTCGCGGTCTTCTCCTTCACCTTCCCCGCGACCCACTGGGCGCTCGGCGGCTTCGGGCCGTGGACCACCGTCGCCGTGCGCGGTGTGCTCGCCGCCGTCATCGCGGGTGTCTGCCTGGTCGCCGGGCGGGCGCCCCTTCCCGCCCGGGAGCACTGGCCGGGACTGCTGGTCGTCGGCCTCGGGGTGGTCGTGGGCTTCCCGCTGCTCACCACGCTGGCGCTGACGACCACCGACACGTCGCACGCCGCCGTCGTCATCGGCGCGCTGCCGCTGGCCACCGCCATCGTGGCCGCGGCCCGGGAGGGGAACCGTCCGTCGCGCACCTTCTGGGCCGCCGCGGTCGCGGGGGCCGGCGCCGTCACGGTGTTCACCCTCGCGCAGAGCGGCGGGGCGCCGACCACCGGCGACCTCTACCTCTTCGGCGCGCTCGCGGTGTGCGCGGCGGGCTACGCCGAGGGCGGCCGGCTGGCCAGGGTGATGCCGGGACTGCGGGTCATCTCGTGGGCGCTGATCGCGATGCTCCCGTTCACCCTGGCCGGCTCGCTCGTCGCGCTGGCCTTCGAGCCGGTGCACTTCGGCGGCCAGGCGCTGCTGGGGCTGGCGTATCTCGCGGCCGTCTCCCAGGTCCTCGGCCTCATGGTCTGGTACCGGGGCATGGCCGCCATCGGCGTCGCGCGCGCCAGCCAGCTCCAGCTCGCGCAGCCGCTGCTGACGCTGGTGTGGTCCGCGGCGCTGCTCGGCGAGCACCTTGACGCCGCCACCCCGCTCGCGGCGCTCGCCGTCCTGGTCTGCGTGGCGGTCACCCAGCGCGCCAGGGCCTGAGCTCCCGCTCCTCGAGTCCTTCATCGCGCCCCCCGAGTACGTCCGTGCGCGTGAGTGTGCGCCCTCGTGCCTGGGCAGCTCTCCAGCGGACCGCCGTCGCCCGGGGACGCGGGGCGGCCGGTGGGCGGGAACGCCGCGAACGGGAGGCCGGTCATGCACGGACCACCGCTGGTGGGGTGGCTGCTGGTCGTACTCAGCGCCGCGACGGGGCTCTCGTGCCTGCTGCGGCACGCCGCACGGCACGAGGCCCTGATGGGGGCCGGCATGGCGGTGATGGCCGTGCCCCTGTCCGTACTCGACCCCCGGCCCTGGGGGTCGCTGCTGCTCGCGCTGGTCTTCGCGGCGGCGGCGGTCCGGGCCCTGCTGCTCGCCCGGCGGCCTGGCCACCATCTGCACCACGCCCTGGGCGCCGCCGCGATGGTCTACATGGCGGCCGCCATGGGCACCGCCGCCCCGGCCGGCGGCCACGCCGGGCACGCCCCGGCGGGCGCTCCGCTGCTGACGGGGGCCCTGCTGGTGTACTTCGCCGGATACGTCCTGGCCGCCGGGGCCCGGCTGGTGACGGTGGCGGCCGTCGCCCCGGCCGGCGGTCCGCCGGCCGGGGTGGCGATCGCGCCGGAGCTGGCGGCCTGCCGGGTCTCCATGGCGCTGGGGATGTTCGCGATGCTGCTGACGCTGTGACCCGGGGTGCCGGCCGCCCCGGACGGCGTCAGCAGGCGAGGGCGAGCGGCGGCCGCCAGACCTGGCCGTCACCCGGGGTGCCGGAGGCCGGGCTGGAGTTGAGCGGCACGAACATCATCCGCGCGCCGGTCTGGTTCCGGTCGCCGGTCCACAGGTCGATGCCCTGCCAGGCCTGCCCGTCGACGACCGACACCGTGCGGGACTGTCCGCCACAGCTGTTGGCGGAGATGAGGCGGCGGCCGTTCGCGGGCTGGCCGAACCCGAGGTTGGGGGGCGCGACCCAGGTCCCGTACAGGTTCGTGGTGGTGGCGTAGCCGGTACCGGTGCCCGTGCAGTAACCGCAGCCCGGGTCCGAGTAGGTGAGGAAGTACTGCCCGCTGGCCCGGTCGTACCAGCCGCCCGGGCTCTCGATGTTCTTCAGTCCGGCGACGGTCACCCCGCCCGATCCGGAACCGCCGACGCCCGCGGCGTTGAGCTCCTCGATGGACAGGGACAGCGCACCGGGCATCGTGCACACCAGAGCGGGCGCGGCACCCGGCGTGACGGAGTCGATGAAGCCCATGTCCCCGTTACCGGTACAGAACTTCAGGCTGGGCTTGGTGTACGAGCCGTTCGGCGCACCGGCGGTGGGACCGCAGGGGCCGGCCGGGCCGTTGCAGCCCATCGCGTTGTAGGCGTTGGACCGGTCACGGTTGAAGTCCGCCGGGGAGTTGAACCACAGGATCCACGCCCCGTCGCCGGCGCCCCAGCCGCTGCGCTGGATCATCCGCGCGTTGAAACAGCCCGCGCCGGTGCCGCCGCACTCCACCTGCCAGGTCTGCCCGGTGTACGGATCGATGTCGTTCGGGCCGAACAGCAGCTGGGGAGTGGACCAGGGTCCCAGGAGCGACGGAGCGGTGGACACCTTGAAGCCGCACCAAGGGGTGTTGGCCACCTGCCAGTGGAACCCGCAGGCGTACGCGGTTCCGTACGCGTAGTAGGTGCCGTTGAACTTCTGGACGGTGCCGTCGTGCAGGTCGAGCGAGGCGGGCAGGCTGAACGCCACGGGCTGCCCCTCAGGAGCCGAATCGGCCTGAGCGGTGGACGCACCCCCGAGGAACGTGACGAAGGAAAGAGCGAGGACGGCGAGCAGGGCACCGATACGGCACACCACGCCTCCAGTTCGATGAGGTCGTCGCGGACAGGGTCGTGGGCAAATCGAGGGCGAGCCGTTCCGATGATCGGCCCGCATGACGCACCGTAGTCGTGCGTTTCCGGTGCGTCGGACGACGCGACCGGCTGCCGCCCCACGTCACCCATAGCGACGAAGGCTCGTACGCCCGGCCGAGTCCCGCGCCGGCCGGGCACCGGCCGGCGGGCGAGGGGGCGGGACGGGGTGAGGCGTGCATCACTTCGGACGGCGGACCGTACCCGGGGCTCCCGGGGCCTCCTAGGGTGAGCGGCATGACGGTCCCGTTCGTGCTGCTGGTGGTCGGCGCACTGGCGGCGGCGATGACGCCGCGCCTGCTGTCCCGTGCCGCCTGGCCGGAGCGCGAACCCGTGCTGGCCCTGTGGGTCTGGCAGTGCGTCGTCGCCGCCGTCCTGCTGTGCTGCGTCCTGGCGATGGCGCTCAGCGCCGCCGCCGCTTCGGCCGCGGTCCGCTGGCACCTGTTCGGTTTCGCCCCGCACGGTGTCGTGGACGCGTACGGTCTGCCCGGCTACGGGCGCTGGGCCGGATCGCTGGCGGTCCTGCTGGCCTGCGGTGGTGTGTGGACCGCCGCGATGCTCACCCGCGAGGTGCGCGGGGCGCGGGGCCGGCGCCGTCAGCGGCGTGCCGACCTGCTCGTCCGCTCCCCCCGGCTGCCCGGCGAGGAGCCGCCGGCCGGTGACCGGCTGGTGGTGCTGGAGGGTGACCGGCCCGACGCCTGGTGGCTGTCGGGCGCGCAGCCGCAGCTGGTCGTCACCACGGCCGCGCTGCGCCGGCTCAAGGGCCGCCAGCTCGACGCCGTGCTCGCCCATGAACAGGGCCACGTCCGTGCCCGGCACGATGTGCTGCTGCACTGCGCGGGCGCGCTGGCCTCCGGCTTCCCGCAGGTCCCGGTCTTCGCCGGGTTCCGCGACCAGGTGCACCGGCTGATCGAGCTGTCCGCCGACGACACCGCCTCCCGCCGCTTCGGCCGGCTCACCACGGCACTGGCCCTGGTCGAGCTCAACGAGGACCGCGGGGTGTTCGGCCCCTGCCCGACCCCGCTCGCCGAACTGCCGCGCCGGGTGCACCGGCTGCTGGACCCGGCGCCGCGGCTGGCTCCGGTACGCCGGGCCGGGCTGACCGCGACCGCGCTCCTCGTCCCGGCCGTTCCGCTCCTGATCGCGTTCGTTCCGGGGCTCAGCGCTCTCGCGTAGCCGACCGGAATCGCTCCTTCCGGGCCCCTGACGGCTCCTTCCCCGGCCCGTTCCGGAGAATGGCGCCATGGTGATCAAGGGATGCATGTTCGACTTCTCCGGGACCTTGATGAGAATCGAACCGGCCGGGCGCTGGCTGGACGCGGTCCTCACCGCGGCCGGGCACGACGTTCCCGCCGGACAGGCCGCGCGGTACGCGGAGCGGCTGGAGCGGGCCGGGGCGCTGCCCGGCGGCGCGCATCCGAGCGCGGTGCCCGAAGCGCTGCGGGAGGTCTGGCAGGAGCGGGACCGCAGCGCGGAACAGCACCGGGCCGCGTTCACCGGCATGGCCCGGCAGGCGGAGCTGCCGTGGGACGTCTACGACGCCCTGTACGACCGCCACATGACGCCGGCGGCCTGGACGCCCTACCCCGACGCCGCCGAGGTGCTGGGGGAACTGCGCGGGCGCGGGACCGCCGTGGCCGTGGTGAGCAACATCGGCTGGGACCTGCGGCCGGTCTTCCGCGCCCACGGACTCGACGCGTTCGTCGACGCGTATGTGCTGAGTTTCGAACACGGCATCCAGAAGCCGGACCCCCGGCTGTTCACGATCGCCTGTGAGGCGCTGGGACTGCCTCCCGCG
Source organism: Streptomyces sp. So13.3 (assembly GCF_005860785.2). Classification (NCBI taxonomy): domain Bacteria; kingdom Bacillati; phylum Actinomycetota; class Actinomycetes; order Kitasatosporales; family Streptomycetaceae; genus Streptomyces; species Streptomyces sp. So13.3. The sequence goes on from NZ_CP048835.1 coordinate 2,206,444, forward strand.
CAGGTCGCGATGGTGGGCGACGACCGGCGGGCCGACACGGGCGCCGCCGCGCTGGGCTCCCCGGTGCACCTCGTCGACCATCTGCCGGCCGATGAGCGGCCGGACGGTCTGCGGAAGATTCTCGATCTGCTGTAGATCCACCAATCCGCACCGGCCGCCGCTCCGAATACCTCACAGGACATGCGGGCGTGAGGAGGGCGGACTGTGATGACGGAACGACGTCGGGTCGCGATCATCGGGAGCGGGATCGCAGGACTCACGGCCGCATACGTCCTGCGCGGGACGCACGATGTCCTGCTGTTCGAGGCGGACGCCCGGCTCGGCGGCCACGCCGACACCCACGACGTCGTGGCCGCTGACGGCGGCCGGGCGTTCGCCGTCGACACCGGTTTCATCGTGCACAACCGCCGTACGTACCCGCTGTTGACGCGGCTCTTCGCCGAACTCGGCGTGGCCACCCAGGAGACCGACATGAGCATGTCGGTGCGCTGCGACGGCTGCGGTCTGGAGTACGCCGGAGCCCGCGGCGCGGCGGGGCTGTTCGCGCGCCCCGGCAACGCGGCGAACGTCCGCTATCTGCGGCTGCTCGCACAGGTGCCGCGCTTCCACCGGGCGGCCCGCGAACTGCTGGCACGGCCTGCGGACGGACCGGAGCCGACCCTCGGCGAGTTCCTCGCCGAACGGCGCTTCCCGCCGTACTTCGTCTCGCACTTCATGACGCCGCTGGTCTCCGCGGTGTGGTCCTGCGGCGCGGAGCAGGCCGCCGGCTATCCCGCCCGCTATCTCTTCCGCTTCCTGGACAACCACGGGATGCTCTCGGTGACCGGGGCGCCGGCCTGGCGGACCGTCAGCGGCGGCTCGCACGAATACGTCCGGCGGATCGCCAAGCAGGTCACCACGGTGCACACGTCGGCCCCGGTGCACGCGCTCACCCGCCGTCCCGGCGGAGTGCGGCTGTGGACCGGCGACGGCGCCGAGCACACCGCGGACGCCGTGGTCGTCGCCGTCCACCCCGATCAGGCGCTGCGGCTGCTCGCCGACCCGACGCCCGCGGAGTCCGAGGTGCTGGGCGCGTTCTCCTACTCCCGCAATCCGGCGCTGCTGCACACCGACGCCTCCGTGCTGCCCCGGGCGAGCGGCGCCCGCGGCTGCTGGAACTATCTGCTGCCCTCGTGCGGCGCCACCCCCGACCGGGTCCTGGTGAGCTACGACATGACGCGGCTGCAGCGGCTCGACACCCCACAGGAGTACGTCGTGACCCTGGGGGGCGAGCGGCTCGTCGACCCGGCCCGGGTCCTGGACCGCATGGACTACGCGCACCCGGTCTTCACCACCCGCTCGGTCGCCGCCCAGCGGCGGCTTCCGGAGCTCAACGGCCCGGTCACCACCTTCGCCGGGGCCTACCACGGCTGGGGATTCCACGAGGACGGCTGCCGCTCGGGAGTCGCGGCGGCCGCGGCGCTGGGGGTCCGGTGGTGACCGCGGCGCTGTACGAGTGCGTGGTGTCGCACGTGCGCACCGCCCCGCTGCGGTACTCCTTCCGGCACCGTACGTATCTCTGGCTGGTGGACCTGAACGCGCTGCCCCGGCTGCCGCGCCCGCTGCGCCCGCTGGCCCGTTTCGAGGCCCGTGACCACTTCGGCGGCACGGCACCGGACATCCGCGCGGGACTCGACCGCTTCCTCGCGGCGGAAGGGGTGGAGCCGCCCGGCGGGCGGGTGCTGATGCTCACCGCGGCCCGGGTGTTCGGCCATGTCTTCAACCCGCTGACCGTCTACTGGTGCCACCGCTCCGACGGTTCGACGGCCTGTGTCGTCGCCGAGGTGCACAACACCTACGGCGAACGGCACTGCTACCTGCTGCGCCCGGACACCGCGGGCCGGGCCGGTACCGCGAAGGACTTCTACGTCTCGCCGTTCTTCCCGGTGGACGGCGAGTACCGCATGCAGCTGCCGGAACCCGGCGCGCGACTCGCTCTGACGGTCCATCTGGAGCGGGCCGGCACCCGGCCGTTCACCGCGACGCTGCGGGGCGAACGGCGCCCCGCGACCACCGCGGGCCTGCTGCGGACCACCGTGCGGCACCCGTGGTCGACGGCCACCGTGTCCGCGCTCATCCGGATGCACGGCGTCCTGTTGTACCTGCGCGGCCTGCCCGTGCGGCCCCGTCCCCCGCACCGACCCCAGGAGGGTGTGCAGTGACTGCCCCCGTTTCCCGTCCGATCCTCTCCCGTCCGGTCCTTTCCCGTCCGTCGGCGGCCGGTCCGCCGGAGTCCCGTCAGCCCCTGGCCCGCGGCCTGCCGGTGAACCCGGAACTCTGGCCGGACGTCGTCCGGGTACCCGGCGCTCCGGTCCGCGCGGCCGTCGCCGAGCACCTGGTGCGGCGGGCCGTGGCCCGTCTGCCGCTGCGTCTCGCTCTGCCGGGCCGCGCACCGGCCGGGTCGGCGGACCCGGACGCCCCGCTGCTGCGGGTGCACCGGCCCGACGCCTTCTTCGCCCGGATCGCCACGTCGGGACTCGTCGGCTTCGGCGAGTCGTACATGGCGGGCGAATGGGACTCCGACGACCTGGTGGGGGTGCTGACCGTGCTCGCCTCGCAGGTCGGGTCGCTCGTCCCGGCTCCGCTGCAGCGGCTGCGCGGCGCGTGGGCACTGCGGCAGCCGTCGGCCCAGCGCAACACGGTCGTGGGGGCGCGTGGCAACATCAGCCGCCACTACGACCTGTCGAACGACCTGTTCTCGCTCTTCCTGGACGAGTCGATGACGTATTCGGCGGCTCTGTTCCCGCCGGACGGCGAGCCCGCCGACGTCCGCTCCCCCACCGGGGCCGAGCCGCTGACCGTCGCCCAGCACCGCAAGATCGACCGGCTGCTGGACCTCGCCGCCGTGCGGCCCGGCACCCGGCTGCTGGAGATCGGCACCGGCTGGGGCGAGCTGGCGCTGCGGGCCGCGGAACGCGGCGCGGAGGTGGTGACGGTGACCCTGTCGCGGGAGCAGCGCGAGCTGGCCCGGCTGCGGATCCGCGAGGCTGGGTATGAGGACCGGGTGACGGTGCTGCTGCGGGACTACCGGCAGATCCGCGGTGCGTACGACGCCGTGGTCAGTGTGGAGATGGTCGAGGCGGTCGGCGAGGAGTTCTGGCCGGTGTACTTCCGTGCGCTGGAGCGGTTCCTGGCGCCCGGCGGACGGATCGCCCTGCAGGCCATCACCATGCCGCACGACCGGCTGCTGGCCTCCAGGCGCACCTTCACCTGGATCCAGAAGTACATCTTCCCCGGCGGCCTGCTGCCGTCGGTGACCGCCGTCGAGCAGGTCCTGGCCCGCCACACGGGGTTGCGGATCGCGGAGGACACCGGGTTCGGGCCGCACTACGCCCGGACGCTGGAGCTGTGGCGCGAGCGCTTCACCGAGCGGGCCGCGGAGGTGGCGGAGCTGGGGTTCGACGAGACCTTCCGCCGGATGTGGACCTTCTACCTGGCCTACTCCGAGGCCGGATTCCGATCCGGTTACCTGGATGTGCGCCAGCTGCTGCTGGTGCGCGGCGCGGCGGGCACCCTGTGAACGATTTTCCGTGGGGCGACTTCGCCACCTGTCTCGCGGCCTCGGCCGGCGCGGCCCTGGCGGTGCTCCTCGCAGCCTTCGCCGCCGGCGCGGCGAAGGGCCTGCACCGGGTCGTGGACGTGGCCTGGGGAACGGCCTTCGCCGGGGTGGCGGCGGTGTCGTACGCACTGTCCGCGGGCCACGGCGACGAGGGCCGGCGGCTGTTGGTCCTGATCGCGACGGCGGCATGGGGACTGCGGCTGTCCGTGCACATCGGCCTGCGCGGCTGGGGCCACGGCGAGGATCCGCGCTACGACCGGCTGCTGTCGCGCGCGCCCGGCAGCCGGAACCTCTACGCGCTGCGCATGGTCTACCTGCTGCAGGCGGTCCTGGTGTGGGTGGTGTCGCTTCCCGTCCAGTTCGCCATGTACGTGCCCGGCGCGCTCAACGGGTTCGCGTCGGCCGGGGTGGCGCTGTGGCTGGTGGGGTTCTTCTTCGAGTCCGTCGGCGACTTCCAGCTCGCCCGCTTCAAGCGGGATCCGGCGCACCGCGGCGCGATCATGGACCGGGGGCTGTGGAGCTGGACCCGGCACCCCAACTACTTCGGTGACTTCTGCGTCTGGTGGGGGCTGTTCCTGCTCGCCTGCTCGACCCCGCTGGTGGTCGTCACTCTGGTGTCGCCGCTGGTCATGAGCTTTCTGCTGCTTCGCGGGAGCGGTAAGCCGATGCTGGAACGGCATATGGAGCGCCGCCCGGGATTCGCCGAGTACACCGCTCGTACCAGCGGTTTCTTCCCCAGGCCGCCACGGCACCGGTCCTGACCGGCGACCGGTTCTCCGGCGCCGACACGCTGTGACCGGGTCGACGCCCGGCGGTCCCCCGCGCCGCCGGGCGCCGATCCAGGCCCCCGTTCCCCGCATGGCCGTGTAGGCCCGGCGGGGGTGCGTTGAGTATATTGGCTGAGAGCCAGTCAACGCAGGAGTAAAGCATGTCTCCCCGAAGCGCATCGGTCAATGAAGAGATGCGGCGGCGTTCCCGGGAACGGCTCCTCCAGGCGACGGTGGAACTGATCGAGGAACGCGGCTACGAGGCCACCACCCTCGCCGACATCGCCGACCGGGCGGGCACCGCGCGTGGCCTGGTGTCGTACTACTTTCCGGGAAAACGCCAGCTCGTGCAGTCCGCGGTGCACCGCCTGATGCATCTGGAGCTGGCGGCGGCACTGGAACGGGAGCCGCAGACCGAGGACGGCCAGGAGCGGATGGCGCGGGCCATCGACGCGATTCTGGGCCTGACCCAGACGCACACGAAATTGATGCGCACGCATATGGCGTCGATCTTGCAGGCCGAGGGTTTCATCCAGTGTTCCGAGCAGCAGCGGCTCGCCGCACTGCTGCAGGACACGGTCGTGCGGTGGGGCGCGGAGGATCCCGGGACGGAGTACCCGATGATGCGCGCGCTCCTGATGGGCGCGGTGGTCGCGCTCCTGGTGCCCGGCGTCCCGATGCCGCTGCCGCGGCTGCGGGCCGAGCTGTTCACCAGGTACGGCCTGGACTGGGAACTGGGCGTTCCGCCGCCCGCCGACGCCGGACCCTTGGCCGCGGCGGACACCCGCCGCCCGGCGCGCTCGCCACTGCCCTGAGGGTCCGCCCCTGAGCGGCGAGCTGCGCGCGCCACTCCCGCAACGCACGGGGATGGCGCATGCTGGGCTTACGACCTGGCGCGCGATGGAGGGCGGATCAGCGAGCGGCGTCATGCGGCTCCGGATCCAAGGCGGAGGAGGGAGGCGACGCGGAGCGTCGTCGACCGACGACAACGCCTGGGGGCCCCTCCCAGCGCTGCTGGGGGAGGGGCCGCAGGGCGTCGGGAGCCCGCTCTCCATCGCGCGCCAGGTCGTCCACGGCGGAAGGAGCCAGCTCGTGCTTCGTGTCGCAGTAGTCGGTTCAGGTCCCAGCGGCGTGTATGTGGCCGAGGCGCTGACCCGTCAGACCACCGTGCCGGACGTGGCGGTGGATGTCCTCGACCGGCTGCCGTGCCCGTACGGCCTGGTGCGCTACGGAGTGGCGCCGGACCACGAGAAGATCAAGTCCCTGCAGGGCAATCTGCGGCAGGTGCTGGAGGACCCGCGGGTGCGTTTCCTCGGCAATGTCGAGGTGGGGCCGGCGCTCGGCCCCGAGCAGCTCGGCGAGCTCTACCACGCGGTGGTCTACTGCTTCGGCGCCGCCGCCGACCGGCGGCTGGGCGTACCGGGCGAGGATCTGCCCGGCAGTTACTCCGCCACCCGGTTCGTCTCCTGGTACAGCGCCCACCCGGACGAACCGCCGGAGGAGTTCGCGCTGCTGGCCCGGTCGGCGGTGGTGATCGGGGTCGGCAATGTCGCGGTCGACGTGGCCCGGGTACTGGCGCGCGGTGCGGACGAGTTGCGGCACACCGACATCCCGCAGTCGGCGCTCACCGCGCTGGACGCCAGCCAGGTCACCGATGTGCACATGGTGGGGCGGCGTGGTCCTTCACAGGCGAAGTTCACCACCAAGGAGCTGCGCGAGCTGGGCGGGCTGTCCGGCGCCGATGTCATCGTGCACGCCGACGAGTTGGCGCTCGATCCCGGGTACGCCGACCCTTCCGCGCTGCCCGCCGTGGCCCGTCGCAATGTCGAGGTGCTGCGCGAATGGACCACGCGGGTCCCGGAGGGCCGGCCGCGCCGGATCCATCTGCGGTTCTTCCTGCGTCCGGCCGGACTCCTCGGTGACGGGCGGGTGTCGGGCGTCCGTTTCGAGCGGACGCTGCCCGACGGGCTGGGCGGAGTGCGCGGGACGGGGCAGTCGGAGGAGATCGAAGCGCAGCTCGTGCTGCGCTCGGTGGGATATCAGGGCGTGCCGCTGCCCGGTCTGCCGTTCGACGAACGGCACGCGGTGGTGCCGAACGACGGCGGCCGCGTGCTGCGGGACGGTGTGCCCTCGCCCGGGGAGTACGTCGCCGGCTGGATCAAGCGCGGGCCGACCGGGGTGATAGGCACCAACCGGCCCTGTGCCAAGCAGACGGTGGCGGCGCTGCTCGAGGACGTACCGCGGTTGCTGGCCAGGTCGCTCCCCCGCGATCCGCTGGAGGCGCTGCGGTCGGGCGGCGGCGATCCGGTGGCGTGGCCGGGCTGGCTGTCGATCGAGGCCGCGGAGATGGCGCTGGGCCGGTCGCTCGACCGGGGCACCGTCAAGATCCAGGACTGGGCGGGGCTGCTGGCCGCCGCGCGACTGGCCGCCTGACCCGAACCGGGAGGCGGCCTCAACGGGCGGCGGTCGCTCCTGGGTGGATCCGTTCGCACTGCCCCTCGGCCGCCGCCAGCACCGAGTCCAGGAGGTTGGGGAACAGCGCGTCCAGATCCTCGCGGCGCAGGCCGCTCATCTTGGACGTGCCCCGGTAGTTCTGCTCGATGACCCCGGCCTCGCGCAGCACCCGGAAGTGGTGCGTGGTGGTGGACTTGCTGACCGGCAGTTCGACATCGGAGCAGGCCAGCTCGGTCTCGGCGGCGGCCAGGGTGCGCACCACATGCAGCCGCATGGGGTCGGACAGCGCATGGAGCACGCCTTCGAGGCGGATGGCCGTGCGCTCCGGGTGCTCCAGCGCACGGGCGGCGGGGGCGGTCTGCGGTGTCATGCGTCCATAGTACGAGTTCTCTCGTAGTTTGACATCCGCCGTATTACGATGGCTATCGTAGAAGGCGTCCGGTGAGTCGATCCGGTGAGCCCTATGACGAGGAGAGCGCCATGAGCGCACTGTTCGAGCCCTACACCTTGCGGTCCCTGACGATCCCCAACCGCGTCTGGATGGCACCGATGTGCCAGTACAGCGCGGCGGTCGACGGTCCGGAGCAGGGCGTACCGCAGGACTGGCACTTCGCGCACCTCGCCGCCCGGGCGACCGGTGGCACGGGCCTGATCCTCACCGAGGCGACGGCGGTGAGCCCGGAGGGCCGCATCAGCCCGGCCGACCTCGGGCTGTGGAACGACCGGCAGCAGGCGGCGTTCGGCCGGATCACCAGCTTCCTCAAGGAGCGGGGCACCGTTCCGGGCATCCAGCTCGCCCACGCCGGACGCAAGGCGTCGACGGACCGGCCCTGGCGCGGCGGCGGCCCGGTGGGCGCGGAGAACCACGGCTGGCAGCCCGCGGGCCCGAGCCCGGCGCCGTTCGCCGACGGCCACCCCGTACCGCGGGAGCTGACCGTCGAACAGATCCGGGAGATCACCGAGCGGTTCGCGGACTCGGCCCGGCGGGCGCTCGCGGCCGGCTTCCAGGTCGTCGAGGTGCACGGCGCGCACGGCTACCTGATCCACGAGTTCCTCTCCCCGCACAGCAACCACCGCACCGACGAGTACGGCGGCAGCTTCGAGAACCGGATCCGCCTCGCGCTGGAGGTCGTCGACGCGGTGCGCGCGGTGTGGCCCGCGGAGCTGCCGGTGTTCTTCCGGGTGTCCGCGACCGACTGGCTGACGGAGAACGGCACCGGCGAGGGCTGGACCGCGGACGAGACCGTCCGGCTGGCGAAGGAACTGCGCGCCCACGGCGTCGACCTGCTCGACGTCTCGACCGGCGGCAACGTCCCCAAGGTCCGGATCCCGACCGGCCCCGGCTACCAGGTGTCCTTCGCCGAGCGGGTCAGGACGGAGACCGATCTGCCGGTGGCGGCGGTCGGCATGATCACCGATGTCCGGCAGGCCGAGGAGATCATCGCCTCCGGCCGCGCCGACGCCGTCCTGCTCGGCCGCGAACTGCTGCGCGACCCCCACTGGGCGCTGCGCGCGGCGCGCGAACTGGGCGCGGAATCCCGCGTTCCCGACCAGTACGGATGGGCCATCTGAGACCCGCCCTCCGTCCCCGGTCCGGCCGGTCCGGGGGCGGAGGACGGCGCTACGGGACGATCGAGTCCACGTATCCACCGTCGACCCGGACCGCGCCGCCGGCGCTGCTCGCGGTCTCCCGGGGCTTCGCGAAGGAGGCGGCCGGCACCGGTGTCACCGTCAACTCCGTGATCGCCGGCCCCACCCACACCAGGGCCCCCAGGAACGTTCCACCATGCCGGGCAGACAGCCGCGGGTCATCCGGACCGCGGTCAGCACGTTGACCTCGAAGTAGCGCCGCCACTCGGCGGCGGTCGAACGGGGCGGAGGACGCGGCACCGACCTGCGGGAACTCCGTGCGGCGAGCCATTGTCAGTGGCGGGGTGGAGACTCTGTGATGTCGGACACATTCCATCCTGGAGGCGACGTGCCATGAACGACGTATTGCTCGCAGTGGGCACCCAGAAGGGTCTCTTCCTCGGCCGCAGGAACAGCGCCGGGGAGTGGGGCTTCGGCGGCCCGCACTTCCCGATGCAGGCGGTGTACTCCATCGGGATCGACACGCGCCGCGATACGCCCAGACTGCTGGTGGGGGCGGACAGCTCGCACTGGGGGCCGTCGGTGTTCCGCTCCGACGACCTGGGGGCGAACTGGCACGAACCCGCCCGGCCCGCCGTGAAGTTCCCCGAGGACACCGGCACCTCGCTGGAGCGCGTGTGGCAGCTGCATCCGGCCGGACCCGCCGCACCGGACGTGGTGTACGCGGGTACCCAGCCGGGCGCGCTGTTCCGCTCGGAGGACGGCGGTGAGAGCTTCGCGTTCGTCCGCAGCCTGTGGGAGCACCCGCAACGGGCGGAGTGGAACGCCGGGTTCGGCGGCCAGGCCGTGCACACCGTGGTGACCGACCCCCGCAACGCCGACGCGGTGACCGTCGCGGTGTCCACCGGCGGGGTCTACCGCTCGCTGGACGGCGGGGCGAGCTGGACACCGTCCAACACCGGGGTGCAGTGCACCTTCCAGCCCGAGCGGTTCCCGGAGTTCGGCCAGTGCGTGCACAAGATCGCGCAGGACGCCGAGGACCCGGACCGGCTGTATCTGCAGAACCACGGCGGGGTCTACCGCAGTGACGACGCGGGGGCGAAGTGGTCGGAGATCGGCGCCGGCCTGCCCGCCGACTTCGGCTTCACCATCGCCACCCATCCGCGCCGCGGCGGTGTCGCCTATGTCTTCCCGATCACCGCGGACGCCCACCGGCTGCCGCCGGACCTGCGCTGCCGGGTCTTCAGGACCGAGGACGCCGGGGGGACCTGGGCGCCGCTCTCCCAGGGGCTGCCGCAGGAGCCGCACTACGGCGCCGTCCTGCGGGACGCGCTGTACCTGGACGACGCGGATCCGGCCGGGGTGTACTTCGGCAACCGCAACGGCGAGGTGTACGCGAGCGCGGACGAGGGCGACAGCTGGCAGCTCGCCGTCTCCCATCTCCCCGACGTGCTGTGCGTGCGTGCGGCCGTCATCGACTGAGCCACTAGAGTGACGGATCGTGACAGCGCGACCGTTGAACGAAATCGTCGAGGCCGGCTGGGCGAAGGCCCTCGAGCCGGTCGCCGGGCAGATCGGCGCGATGGGAGATTTCCTGCGCGCCGAGATCGCCCAGGGCCGCACCTACCTTCCGTCCGGGCCGAATGTGCTGCGCGCGTTCCAGCAGCCGTTCGACGAGGTGCGGGTGCTGATCGTGGGTCAGGACCCGTACCCCACGCCCGGCCACGCGGTGGGGCTGAGCTTCTCGGTGGCTCCGGAGGTGCGCCCGCTGCCCGGCAGCCTGGAGAACATCTACCGGGAGCTCGGCACCGACCTCGGCGTTCCCCGGCCGGCCACCGGGGACCTGACGCCGTGGACGCGGCAGGGCGTGCTGCTGCTCAACAGGGCGCTCACCACGGCGCCCCGCAAGCCCGCGGCCCACCGGGGCAAGGGCTGGGAAGAGGTCACCGAACAGGCGATCCGGGCGCTGGTGGCGCGCGGCACCCCGCTGGTGTCGATCCTCTGGGGGCGCGACGCCCGCAATCTGCGTCCGCTGCTCGGCGACCTGCCGGCGCTCGAAGCGGCGCACCCGTCACCCATGTCCGCGGACCGCGGCTTCTTCGGCTCCCGGCCGTTCAGCCGGGCCAACGCCCTGTTGACAGGACTCGGGGCCAATCCCGTGGACTGGCGCCTGCCCTGACGGAGCCGGACTGTACGCTGCCCGGGTGACGACGCATTCGAATACTCCTGCGGGCTGGTACGCGGACCCGCAAGGCACCCCTGACCTGCTCCGCTACTGGGACGGATCCCAGTGGACCGAGCACACGAACACCGGCCGGCCGGGCCAGGTGCCCCAGCAGCAGACGAGCAACGCCTGGGAGCTGAACGTCGACGGCGGCCACGACCCGTCGAAGGTGCAGCGCCAGGTGCAGCACCAGGCAGGTGTCGCGCCGGCCGGCGGTGGCGGCGGCACGCTGTTCAACGAGCCGATCCTGGTCGTGAACCAGAAGGCCAAGCTGATCGAGCTGAACAACGAGTACAGCGTGTTCGACCAGCAGGGCCGCTCGCTCGGTTCGGTGAGCCAGGTCGGCCAGAGCACGGCCCGCAAGGTGCTGCGCTTCGTCTCCAGCGTCGACCAGTTCCTCTCGGTCAAGCTGGAGGTGCGGGACGCCCACGGGCAGCCGCAGCTGCTGCTCACCCGCCCGGCGAAGTTCATCAAGTCCAAGGTGATCGTGCAGCGCCCGGACGGCCAGACGCTCGGCGAGATCGTCCAGCAGAACGCCATCGGCAAGATCAACTTCTCGTTCGAGGTCAACGGCCAGAAGATCGGCGCCATCAAGGCCGAGAACTGGCGCGCCTGGAACTTCGCGATCGTCGACCACACCGACACCGAGGTCGCCCGCATCACCAAGACGTGGGAGGGCCTGGCCAAGACCATGTTCACCACGGCGGACAACTACGTGCTGCAGATCCACCGGCAGCTCTCCGAGCCACTGCTGAGCATGGTGGTCGCCTCCGCACTCACGGTGGACACCGCGCTCAAGCAGGACTCCCGCGGGCTCGGCTGACCCGATGGCCGGTTCCGGCGGCTGGGTCCTCGGTGTGGACTCCGGCGGCTCCGGGGTGCGGGTGTCCCTTGCCCGTGCCGACGGCACCGCCAGGTCCGCGACCGTCTCCTCCAAGCGGCCCGCCGTGGTCGCCGACCGGGGGATCGACGCCGACAGCCTGCTCGACGAAGTGCTCCCCGCCGCGCGGGAACTGATGCGGGCGGCGGGCGCGGAGACGCTGATCGCGGCCGCGGTCGGCGCCGCCGGCATGGCCACCCTCGGCGACGATCTGCGCGCCGTACTGCCCGGGGCGCTGCGCGAGGCCTTCGGCGTGCGCGCGCTCGCCCTCGCCGCGGACGCGGTGACCGCGTACGCGGGCGCCCTCGGCATGCGCCCCGGCGTCGTGGTCGCGGCGGGCACCGGCATGATCGCCCTCGGCACCGGACTCGACGACTCCGGCTGGCGCCGTGCCGACGGCTGGGGCCATCTGCTCGGCGACTCCGGCGGCGGCGCCTGGATCGGCCGCGCGGGGCTGGACGCCGCGCTGCGCGCCCACGACGGGCGGGCGGGGGGCTCTACCGCGCTCCTGGAGCGTGCGGAAGCGCTCTTCGGCCCGGTCGACTGCCTGCCGGGGCAGCTGTACCCGCGGCCCGACCGGCCGGCCGTACTCGCCTCGTTCGCCCCGGCGGTGGCCCGCTGCGCGGCCGCCGATCCGGTGGCGGCGGACATCCTGCGGCAGGCAGCCCGGCACATCCTGGAGACGGCCGCCGCCGTACGTCCGATCACCGCCACCGCCAACGGCTCGTGCCGCACGGCGCTGACCGGCGGTCTGTTCAAGATGGGCGAGCCGCTGCTCGGCCCGCTGCGTGAGCTGGCGCCCGAGGTGTTCCCCGCGGCGGAGTTCGTGCCCGCCGACGGAGATCCGCTGCTCGGCGCCCTGCGCATCGCGGGCGCGCTCGCCTCGGGCACGCTGTCGCTGCCGGAGGACCCCGCCCTGCTGCACGTCCCGATGCACGTGCATCGGGACAGCCAAATGTGACCGAACGTGAAGGAAATTCGGACGGAACGGGACAGGTCCCCCCTAGGACGTACCCACCCGAACACCCGCGCACCACGAGGCATTAACATGCGACGCCATGAGCACTGCCACTGGCCCCGCACCCGGCCTCCCCGTTCGAATGCCGCGTCCCCGCCAGCCGGGACGCCACCGCCGACCGGAGCCCCTGGCCGCGCCCGAGGGCGCGCCGGTGCTGGTTCTCGCTGTTCCCGGCACCCCGACCCCCGCCGTTCGCAGTCTGGCGGAAGAGGTCATGAGCATCGCCCGTTCCGAGCTGTCGGGCCTGGACCCGCGGATCGGCTACCTCGAAGGGGACGACGCCGAGTTCCCCGCGCTGGAGGCCGTGCTCACGCAGGCCGCCTCCGAGCGCCCTGACGGCTCCCCCGCCGCCGTCGTGGTCCCGCTGCTGGCCGGGCCCGACGCGTCGGTGGTCCGCCGGATCCGCCAGGCGGTGACCGACAGCCGCTGCGGCGCCGAGGTGACCGACGTACTCGGCCCGCACCCGCTGCTCGCCGAGGCGCTGCACGTGCGCCTCTCCGAGGCCGGTCTGGCCCGCGCGGACCGCGCCCGGCTGTTCACCGTCGCGACGGCCGCCGACGGCATCATCCTGGCCACCGTGGGCGGCGAGGAGGCCGTACAGGCGGCCGGTGTCACCGGTCTGCTGCTCGCGGCCCGGCTCGCGGTTCCGGTGCTGGCCGCCGCGCTGGACGTGGACGGGTCGATCGCCCGCGCCGCCGAGCAGCTGCGGTCCTCCGGTTCCACCAACCTCGCCCTCGCACCGTGCCTGATCGGTCCCGAGGTCGCCGCCCAGCTGCTGCACTCCGCCGCCGAGGAGGCGGGCTGCTCCGGCGCCGACGCGCTCGGCCCCTACCCGGCGGTGGGCAAGCTCGTGGTCGCCCAGTACACGACCGCGCTCGGTATCGCCCCGCAGGGCGCCCCGGTGCACTGACGTTCCACCAAGAGTGCGGGCGACGCGTTCAGCGCCGCCCGCACTGCTGTGTCCGCTGTCCCTGTGCCGGGTTCAGCGCGGCAGGACGCCAATCAGCGCGGCACCACGCCGTTCAGCGCAGCAGCACGCAAGAGGCGGCCGGCACGTCGACCGAGCCGGCCTGCTTGGGGATGCCGGTCTCCTGGTCGATGTCGAACCAGGTCACGTCGCCGGACCGCTCGTTGGACGCGTACAGCCGGCGGCCGGACGGGTCGGCGGTGAGGTGGCGCGGCCAGTCCCCGCCGCAGGGCACGGTCTCCAGCAGCTCCATCCGGTCCCCCGACTCGTCGAGGGAGAGCACCGCGATGCTGTTGTGGCCGCGGTTGGCCGCCCAGGCGAACCGGCCGTCGGGCGAGACGACCAGTTCCGACGGGTAGTTGGGGTTCTCCGGGCCCGCCGCGCCCTCGGGCAGTACCGACACCTCGGTCACCGGCCGCAGCGATCCGGCCGCCGCGTCCCACCTGCAGACGGTGACGACGGACCGCAGCTCGTTCATGACGTACGCCCGGTCACCGCGCGGGTGGAAGGTCATATGGCGCGGTCCGGCCCCGGAGCGCAGCCCGAGCTCCCGCTCGATCTCCAGCTCGCCGGTGGCCGTGTCGAGCTCGCACACCCGCACCGAGTCGGTGCCGAGGTCGACGCTGAGCAACCAGCGACCCGAGGGGTCCGGCAGGACCATATGGGCGTGCGGGCCCCTCTGGCGCTTCTGGTGCGGCCCGTCGCCCTCGTGCTCCAGCACGCTGCGCACCGCGCCGAGCCCGCCGCCGGCCGCGTCGAGGGCCAGCACGCTGACGCTGCCCGACGAGTAGTTGGCGGTGACCAGGTGCCCCCCGTGCAGGCACAGGTGGGTGGGCGCGCTGCCGCGTACGGGCACGGTGCCGCCCAGCTGGCGCGGCGCGGCGGGATCCGCCAGCGAGAAGGCCGCGGCGCCGCCCTCGGACGTCTCGCTGACCGTGTACAGCACCTCACGGTCGGCGGAGAGCGCCAGGAAGGACGGGTCCGCCACCTCCGCCGCCGACCCCAGCACGGTGAGCGCACCGGTCCCGGGGTCGACGGCGGCCGTGGTGAGGCCGCGTCCGCCCGCCGACGTGAATGATCCGATGTATGCGTGCGCGGCCACCACTGCTCCTGTCGCTCCTGCTACGTGTGCTGCGGCGACATTAGTGCGCGGCGCGGCCGGCCGCACGGGCGGGGCTACACGGACACCGATCCCGGACACGTTCCCTGACCCGTTCGGGGCTCCGTGCGGGGTGCGGCGGAGCGGTGCACATAGGCCGGGGTGCGGTCGCCCGTTTCGTAGTAGCGGTGGAACACCTCGGTGGCCGAGCCGGAGATCGGCGGCACGATCCACGACCAGTCGGCCGGCACGCTGCGCCCCTTGCGCTCCTCACGGTCGACGTGGGTGAGGAAGCGGCGGGACTCGGTGTGGTGGTCGGTCACGGTGGCGCCGGCCCGGTCGAAGGAGTGCAGGACGGCCCGGTTGAGTTCGACCAGCGCGCGGTCCTTCCACAGCGACCGGTCGCTGCTGGTGTCCAGGCCCAACCGCCGGGCGAACCGCGGCAGCAGGTCGTAGCGGTCGGTGTCGGCGAGGTTGCGGGCCCCGATCTCGGTGCCCATGTACCAGCCGTTGAACGGCGCGGCCGGATAGCGGATCCCGCCGATCTCCAGGCTCATGTCGGAGATCGCCGGGACGGCGTGCCAGCGCAGGCCCCATTCGGCGAGCCACTCCAGTTCCGGGTGGACGATCGGCACCTCGAACAGCGCGTCGGCCGGAAGGGTGAACCAGCGCGGCTGTTCGCCGCGGCCCTGGACGATCAGCGGCAGGACGTCGAACGCGGTGCCCGGTCCGCGCGGCCAGCCCAGCCGCTCGGCCGCTTCGGTGATGCCGGTGTTGCGCGGATCCCCCGTCACCCCGCCGTCCGCGCCCCGGTAGCCGGCGTACCTGATCAGCTGTTCGTTGTGGATCCGCGGTCCCGGCAGGCCGGGTGCGTCGGGGGCGAAGACGGTGATGACCGGCCGGATCCGTCCGCCGTTGGCCGCCGCGCGCAGATGGGCGGCCGCCTCCTCGGCGATGCCGGCGGCGTCGGAGATCCGGCGGCGGTCGCGGATGTGCAGGGAGTTCCAGTACAGCCGCCCTATGCAGCGGTTGTTGTTGCGCCAGGCGACCCGGGCGCCGAAGACCAGTTCCTGTCTCGTGTGCCGGTAGGTGCCGGTCGCGTCGATCTCGGCCCGCACCCGCGTCAGACGGGCGGCGAGGGCGTCGGGGTCGGCCTCCTCACGGTGCAGCTGCCGCAGGAACTCCCTGGCCAGCGGCCAGACCTCGGCCTGCGCTTCCCGCTGCTCCGGTCCCACCGGGCGGGGCGCCGGACGCCCGACCGGCACTTCCGCCCCCACCGTCCGCTCCTGATGCGCCCTGACGTCGGTCCGTCGCAGAAAGTTCAGCACGCCGCGCACTCCCCAAGATGTTCGGCTCCCGGGCCGCATCCCGCTGCGGCCCGCGGAATTCCGATGCGCAAGGTCCTACCCGTGGAGCGGCTGATCCATCCTGTTCGTGGCCGATGCACATGCCTCAGACATGGTCCGCGTGTCCACGTCGCAGCTCAGGCGGCCAAAGGGGCGCGCGGAGTCGCGCGCAGGGGTGCGACCAGTTCGGTGAGCGCCCCCTCCAGTGCGTGCAGGTGCGCCAGCGCGTGCTCCGCGTGCGGGTGTTCGGCGGCCTCCGCGACCACGGTGAGCTGCGCCGGGACGTGCGGCGCACCGGGCGCCACGAGCCGGTGGACGGCCTCCTCGACGCGGCGGCAGGCCGCGAGCAGCCGCTCGTCGTGCCCCGCGTCCGGGTCGGCCACCACGGCGGCGAGGCCGCGTACCCGGTCCGCGCACTCGTCGAGCAGCGCGAGCACCTGGCGCGCCCGCGCCCGGCGGGCCCGCAGCGGGCTGAACGGGTGGACGAGCGGGGCGACGGTGGTCCTGACCCTGCCGAGTACGAGGTCGAGCTCCTTCGCGCGCTGCGCGAGGTCCTCGCCGGGGCCGCCGGCCAGGTGGTGCGCGGCTTGGGTGGTGAAGTCGCGCACGCCGTGCAGCGCGCGCTGGATCCAGGCGTCGGTGGCGGAGTGCGTGCTGATCGGCAGGACCACGACCACGGCCAGTGCCGCGCCGAGCGCCCCGACGGCGGTCTCCTCCAGCCGCAGCCACAGCAGACCCGGGTGAAGGATGCCCAGCAGCCCGTAGAGCGAGCCCGCCATGACGGTCACGAAGAACATCATCCAGCTGTACGACACGGGCGCGGTGTAGAAGATCCCGAAGACGCAGATCCCGACCAGCAGGGCGGTCGGCGCCCCCGCGCCGTGCAGCGGCAGGGCCAGCGCGAGACCGGCGGCGATGCCCGTCACGGTGCCGAGCACCCGGCGGAAGCCGCGGACCAGCGTCTCGCCGCGGTGGGCGGTGTTGACGAAGATCCACCACGCGGTGCCGACCGCCCAGTACCAGCGGTCCTCGGAGAGCGCCTGGCCGAGCGCGAGGGCGCAGCCGGACGCGGCGGCGGCCTGGAAGGCCTGGCGGGTGGTGATCCTGCGCAGTCCGCGCGCCTGCGGCAGCGCGACGACGGGCGGCGGGGTGGCCCGGCGCTCGTAGCACCAGAGGCCGAAGCGGACCAGCGCGGCGGAGCCGAGGCCCAGGCCGACGGCGCCGCACAGTTCGGGGAGCGCGGCCGGGACGGCGTGCAGGAACTGGGAGATGAAGAACATCATGAACGCGAACACGCCGAGCGCGTGGCCGCGCGGCCCCCAGCGGCGGGCGTAGACGCCGGCGAAGACCACGGCCAGGAAGACCGCGTCACGGGCGTACGGGACCGTGTGCAGGCACGCGGCGACCGCGAGGACCGGGAGCCCGACGACGGGCATCAGGGCGGTGGTGACCGCCTGCTGGCCGACCCGGGCGTCCCCGACGACGAACAGCGCCAGCAGCGCGGCGAGCCCGCCGCCCGCCACGGCGGGCATCGGCAGCCCCGCCAGCAGGGCGGAGGTGACCGCCAGCGCGATGCCCAGGACCGCGCGGGACGCGGTGCGCAGCCGCGCGAGTCCCGGGTCCGGAGCGATGAACATCCTCTTCACGTCGGTGGTCCCCGCCCCTTGTTCAGCTTGTTCGGCATCGTTCGATCTGCGGACATGGCAAAGGCGTTGCGGAGGACCGCAACGCCATCGTCACGCCAAGGAAAGCATCACCAGGGGCAATGGCTCAAACGAGCCAGCCGAAGGTGAGCCATTGGTACAGTGATGAGTCCCGATGATCGACCAGAAGGAGACCAGTGGCCCATGGCCGTCGACGCGCTGGACGCCCGCATCCTGCGGCTGATGCTGGAACAGCCGCGCACCAGCGTGCGTGAGTACGCCCGCGTCCTGGGCGTGGCCCGCGGCACGCTCCAGGCCCGGATCGACCGGCTGGAGCGCGACGGCGTGATCACCGGCTTCGGCCCGCGGCTGTCGCCCGCCGCGCTCGGCCACCCGGTGCTCGCCTTCGTGCACATCGAGGTGACCCAGGGGCACCTGGACGATGTCGGTGACGCGCTGGCCGCGGTGCCCGAGATCATCGAGGCGGTCTCGGTCACCGGCGGCGGCGATCTGCTGACCCGCGTCGTCGCGCGCGACAACGCGCATCTCGAGGACGTCGTCCAGCGGCTGATCAGCACCCCGGGCGTGGTCCGCACCCGGACCGAGGTGGCGCTGCGCGAGCGCGTGCCGCACCGGGTGCTGCCGCTGGTCGAGGCGGTGGGGCGGAGCGCCGAGGGGCCGGGGCGGAGCGGAGCGGACCGGGCACCGTGATCGCCCGGTCGGCATGCTGGGGACCATGACCCTCCCCGCGGTGATCTTCGACCTGGACGGCACGCTGGTGGACAGCGAGCCCAACTACTACGAGGCCGGCCGCCGGCTGCTGGCCGCGCACGGGGTCACGGACTTCGGCTGGGAGCAGCACGCGCGCTACATCGGCATCAGTACGAAGGAGACGCTGGAGGCGCTGAGCGCCGAGTACGGTCTGTCGGCGCCGGTGGAGGAGCTGCTGGACGGCAAGAACCGGCTCTATCTGCGCCTGGCGGCCACCGCGACCGCGGTCTTCCCGCGGATGCGCGAGTTCGTGGAGCTACTGCACGCGGCCGGGCATCCGATGGCGGTGGCCTCCGGATCCTCCCGCGCGGCCAGCGAGCCGAGGTCCAGACGTCACCATCCCTGACGAAGATCGGGTCGGGGTCGACGGTCACCTCCGGATAACCGCTCGGCCAGTTCGGCGCGGCTGTTCCAGTGCGTGACGGCGCGCCGGCCGTCCAGCAGCCCGGCCGCGGCGAGCAGGAAGGCACCGCTGCAGACGGAGGCGACCCGGTCGGAACGCCGGGCGGCCGCGGCGAACCACCCGGCGAACTCCGCGTCCCGGGCCGCCCGCCGGATACCGGGGCCGCCGACGGCGACCAGGGTGCCGATCGGCCCCTCGCACTCGTCGAATGTCAGCGACGGGGGGACGGCGAGCCCGCCGCTGGACCCGACCGGCCCGGGGCGGCCGCGACGGCGTCGATCCGTTAGCCGGGCCCGGCCTGGCTGTGCCGTCCGGCCTGCGAGAACACCTCGTGCGGCCCGGTCAGACCGAGGATCTGGAAGTCCGGGGCGACGAAGACGATGCGGTGGTCGTTCACCGGTTCATCGTCACCGCCCCGGATGGTGGCGGCAAGGACAGGGTTATGACGATTCCCGTCACCCCGAGCCGCGGGGCTGCGCCGGACGAGCCGGACGGCGGGAGACGGCCGGACTACGCGCCGCTCGCGTCCAGCATGTCCTCACGCTCGACGATCTTCACGCGTTCGCGGCCCTGCGGCTCGCCCAGCGCCCGCTCCGCGGCGTCCAGCCGGTGCCAGCCCTCCCACGTGGTGAAGCGAACGCTCCGCTCGCCGAGGAACGCCTCCACGTCCTCCGGGGCGGGCGAGGCGGGGGTGTGCAGCCGGCCGTTCGCGAAGTCGTCCAGCAGGCTGGCGACCGTCTCGTTGGCGTCGCCCTTGGTGTGGCCGATCAGCCCCACGGGGCCGCGCCGGATCCAGCCGGTGACGTAGGTCGACCGCAGGTGCTCGCCGGTCTCCTCGATCACCCGGCCGCCCTGGTCGGGGACCGTGCCCGACGCGACGTCCCAGGGCAGCTTGGGCAGCTCGTCGGACAGGTACCCCACCGCGCGGTAGACCGCGCTGACGTCCCAGTCCTTGAAGGTGCCGGTGCCCTTGACGTTGCCGGTGCCGTCCAGGGCGGTGCGCTCGGTGCGCAGCCCGACGACCTGGCCGTCCTCGCCGAGGATCTCGGCGGGCGACTCGAAGAAGTGCAGGAACAGCTTGTGCGGGCGGTCACCGACGTCGCGGATGGCCCAGTTCTCCAGGGTCTTGGCGACCATGTCGGCCTGCTTGTTGCCACGCCGGGTCGCGATCGAGCCGTCGTCGTAGTCGATGTCCTCGGGGTCGACGATGACCTCGATGTTCGGGGAGTGGTCCAGCTCCCGCAGCTCCATCGGACTGAACTTCGCCTGCGCCGGGCCACGGCGGCCGAAGACATGGACCTCCAGGGCCTTGTTGGCCCGGAGACCCTCATGGACGTTCGGCGGGATCTCGGTCGGCAGCAGTTCGTCCGCCGTCTTGGCCAGGATGCGCGCCACGTCGAGCGCGACGTTGCCGACCCCGAGGACCGCGACCTTCTCCGCCGTGAGCGGCCAGGTCCGCGGCACGTCCGGGTGCCCGTCGTACCAGGAGACGAAGTCCGCCGCGCCGTACGAACCGTCGAGGTCGCTGCCGGCTATGTCGAGCGCCCGGTCGGCCGTCGCCCCGGTGGAGAAGATCACCGCGTCGTAGAAGGTGCGCAGATCGTCCAGGCTGATGTCACCCGGGTAGTCCACGTTGCCGAAGAGCCGCACCTGCGGCTTGTCGAGCACCTGGTGCAGGGCCGTGACGATGCCCTTGATCCGCGGGTGGTCGGGGGCGACGCCGTAGCGGATCAGACCGAACGGGGCCGGCATCCGCTCGAAGAGGTCGATGGACACACCGGGCTCGACGGCCGCCGGGGATTTCAGCAGCGCGTCGGCGGCATAGATCCCGGCGGGGCCGGCTCCGACAATTGCTACCCGCACAGGGCGAAGCATGATCAGGTTCCCTTCGAGCGGTAACAGGCGGACTCGCCGGGAAGCCTAAACTAAGGCAAACCTAAGTTAGTAGCCGGGTCAGACCTATGACCTCATAAGGCAGCCTTATGGGATCCCATAGACAGGGCTTGTGTCAGCAGGTGGAGCTGCCGGGGCCGCCGCCGGCCCGCAGATGCGCGCAACGTGAGCGCTCCCGCTCGGCCCAGGAAGGACAGCCGCACCTGGCGCCGCGGATGGTCGCGGTTGGTGTCCGCGGAACTCCGTCAGGACAACTGCCGAGCTACCCAAGTACTGGACCTCCACCCGGTGCGTCCCAGGAAAGACAGTGCAACTCAAACCTTTGGGACGACGCCGCAGGTCACTGCCGCGCGGACTGTCAGGCGCGCTCCACCAATCTGCGTTGGGGCAATTCACCCGGCCACCTGCTCCAGGAGCCGGAGCACGAGCACGAAGACCCAGAACCGCCTCCCGCTGTCAGTAGTCCTGCGTAGCCTCGTGTTCATGGAGGAATCACCACAAGAGCCCACGTCGGAGGGCGAACGCGACGGAGCATGGCAGCGGCTGACCGCCTATGCCTATCTGAGCGCACCGGAACGGCTGGAGCATGTCGCGATCATGCGGGTCTTCTGCGGGACCCTGCTGGCGGATCTGGCCGTACCTGATGTGCTGGACAGACTCGTCGACGCCGACGGGCCGGCGGCGCACCTGAACGCGGAGACGCTGACAACCCGGCTGGACCAGCTGGCGAAGTGGGGGAATCTCCTTCCCAGTACGCACACGGTGAAGGCGTCGAGCATCTCCGAGTACCAGCGCGCCCGTTCCCGGTACCAGCTGTCGAAGCTGGGCGAACGCATTCAACGGGATGCTGACGACGTGCTCGCCGGAGCCGATGCCGCTCGCGAGGTGAGCAGTGAGCTGCTGGCCCTCGTCGAGCGCGGGCTGCGTGAACTTGACGAACTGATCCGGAAACCGGGCGGAGCAGAGCCGCAGGAAGCGCTGGAACGCGTCAGCACAATCTTCGTGCAGTTCACGGAGTTCGCCGACTCCATCCGGGACTTCTACGCCTACCTCGGGCAAGTACTCGCGCGCTACGACCTCGACAGCGCCGAGTACCAGGGCTTCAAGGAGCTACTGCTCGACTATGTCGAGGCGATCACAGAGGACGTGTCCTTCCGGGCGCCCCGTATCGCAGCAGTCCTCGACAGACTCTGGCCCCACCTACCCGCCCTCCTGCAACGTCTCGATTCCCACACCCGCGGGCTCTCGGGAGTTCCCCATGGCGCGGATGGCCAGTTGGCTACGCGGGTGCAGCGGAGCCGGGGCCGCGAGCCGGCCGACTGGGAGGGACTACGCGGCTGGTTCACCGACGTCGAGGGGCGGGGAAGCCAGGTTGATCAGCTGCGTGATGCCACCCTGCGTGCGTTGCAATCGCTGCTCGCCAACGCCAAACGGATGCTGCGCTCGGCATCCGGAGAGATGTCTCGGCGCAAGGACCTGCTGCGGCTTGCACGGTGGTTCGACGAAGCCGCTCCGGAAGACGCCCATGACATCGCCGTCGCGGCTTTCGGGTTGTACAGCGCCCGGCATCTGGGCATTCCGCCGGCCACGGACGAGGTGGTGCCCGCATACACCAGCTGGTGGACCGGTCCGGTGGTCGAGGTTCCGGTGGCACTGCGCGAGCGGGGCAATCGTGCCCAGCGGGGCCGGGCGTCCGCGGTGGAGGACCACTCCGAACAGAAGGAGCGCCTTCAGCGGGCGGCGCGGCAGCAGGCGGATGACAGACGTGCCGCTGCGGACGAGCTACGCAGTTCCTCCGGTCGCTTCGAGCACATACGGCTCACATCGGCCGCGCTATCGCTGCTGCTCGAGTTGCTGGCCACGGCCTTGGGCAATGCGCAGCTTCACCGCGCCGAGGCCTGGACGCCGGAGCAGGAGCGCGACTTCACCCTGGACGCCGCGTGCAGCGAGGATGCGGAACTCGGCGTCCGCCTCACGGTCCGGCGCATCCCGGGAGGTGGGACCGTACTGCACTCGGCCGACGGCGAGCTGACGCTGGATGAACTGGAACTCACGGTCGAGGGCATTGCCGGCCTGGCACCGAGCGGCGAGGCGCGGGTGAGCGCCTCGTGACGCTCCCTTCGGCCCACGATGTAGCGCTGGCCGCGGAGCGCCGCAGCGCGGGCCGGCTGCTGCTCGCCTACCCGCTGCTGACCTCGGACGGTCCGCACGCCGACCTGTTTCCGTTGATCCGTCGACACGCCGACTGGCTCACCAAACGGTTCCAGCATGTTCTCGGCTATCGGCTCCTGGTCGATACGTCGTACGCGCGGTTGTTCAAAGCGGGCCTGGGCGCCGGTGCGGGGCACCAACTGGAGCGCTCCAGCGGTACAGCATTCACACCGCGCACTTACGCATGCCTGGCCCTGGCCCTGTCCGTGCTGGTGACGGCGCCCGAGCAGGTTCTGCTGTCGCAACTGGTCGCCGACATCAAAGCCGCAGCGGCCGATGCGGGCGTGGAATGGGAGGACGCCGGCCGGACAGCGCAGAAACGGACGCTGGCGGCCGCGCTGCGGCAGCTGGTCGACTGGGGCGTCCTGACCGAAACCGAGGGAAGCGTGGCTGCCGTCGAGCAGGACGACAGCGGCGAGGCACTGATCTCGGTGGACCGGGAGATCGCTCGCGCTGTGGTGTCCGGGCCGCTCGCGCAGAGCAGGAGCGGCACCGATCTTGTGCGCCGGGCTGCGGATCCTGGGTTCGGCGGAGCCCGTACCTATGTGCGCCGGATGCTGGTGGAGACGCCGGTCGTCTACCTTGACGAGCTGACCGACGCCGAGCGCGACTGGCTCCGCACCCGGCAGCGCCGTGAAGCCCAGGCATTCTCCGAACTCCTGGGCCTGGAGACCGAGATCCGAGCGGAAGGCGCAGCGCTGGTGGATCCCGAGGACGAGCTGTCCGACCTGCACCTGCCCGGTAGCGGAACACTCGCGCAGGCCGCACTCCTTCTCCTGGAGCGCTTGGTCGAGCAGCTGCGTCCGGAAGATCCGGGTCATCCCGCGACTGGGGGCCGCCTCGTCGTCGGTGTGGCGATTCCGGACGGACTGATGGAAGAGGTCCTTGCAGAACTCGTGGCGGCGTATGGGCACCGCAGCAACTGGAAGCGCGACTTGGTCGATGATCCGCCGGCGCTTCGGGCATCCGTAGTGGATCTGCTGATCCGGATGCGGCTCGTGGCACGCGACGGTTCGCTCCGCTCCGCAGGACGGGGCTTGCCGGAGGGGTACGACGAGGCCGTTCCCGAAGGCCGTGCCGTCACCGATGTCGCAGGTACCCGTAGCGGCAGCGGCAGCGGCCTGATGTTGCTCGCCGGTGCGGCCAGATACGCCACCCATGTCACCGTACGAACCGCTCCAGGTTCGACCTCCGAGGCCGACGGACAACAGGAGCTTCCCCTATGACCACCGACTTCAGCGCTCCCGTTCCCATGCAGCGTGCCGCCACGCAAGCCGCCTCCCGGTTCCGGCTGCACCGCGCGGGTATCCGCAACGTGTGGCAGTACGACGAGCAGGAGTTCGCGTTCGGAGACGGCAGGCTGCTGTTGCGCGGTAAGAACGGCGCGGGCAAGTCCAAGGCCCTGGAGATGCTGCTGCCGTATCTGCTCGACGGTGATGCGCGAGCTCTCGACGCCACGGGCACCGGCCGGACCACGCTGGTGTGGTTGATGCTGGACGGCTTCGAGCAGACCAATCGCCTGGGGTACCTCTGGGTGGAATTCCGCATGGCAGCAGCCGACGGTAGGGACCGGTATCTCACCATCGGCGCGGCCGTTCGAGCGTCGAAATCGACGAAGAGGGCCGTCCCGGCATTCTTCGTGACTCCGCTCCGGGTGGGTGAGGACCTTCATCTGGTGGAGGCGGGCAAACCGCTGCCGGTCGACAAGCTGAAGGAGTCGATCGGCGCCGCGAACGTCACGGAGCGCGCTGTCGAACACCGGGCCCGTGTCGCCCGCGAGCTGTTCGGGATCACCGATTCGACACGCTTCCGCAACCTCACGCAACTCCTCCACCGTCTGCGCCGACCCACGGTCGGGGACCGCATCGAATCCGGCGGGCTGGTCTCGCTCCTGAGCGAAACGCTGCCAGGACTGGACGAGGAGGTCGTGGAGAAGGTCGCGCGCAACCTCCATGACCTGGACGCCGTCCGCGATGAACTGGGCAGGCTGGAAAGGACCGATGCGGCGCTTGGGGCCTTCCTCACCGGCTACCGCGGTTACCTGACAGGGGTCCTGCGCAGGGCTTCAGCAGCTGTGAGTCACGAGCTGGATGTCCTCACCGAGTGGCGGCGCAGGACCGGAGACGCGGCGAAGAGGACCAGCGACCTCAAAGGACGCGAAGCCGAAGCCGACGCACGGCTGTCCGCGGTCAAGGAGGATCAAGAAGCCGCACAGGCCGAACTCGCCGCACTGCATGCGAGTGACGGCTATCGCAGCGTGCAGGAACTGTCAGAGCGCCGTGACACTGTGGCGGCCCTGTACACCGCGGCCGCGGCCACGCACACCACCGTGCTGACCGCGCATGGTGCCGAACAGGGCGCGGCCGGACGGCTGTCCGACGACGTAGGCCGCATGGCGGAGCGTCTCGCGGAACTGGCTACCGAGCACCGGGAACTGATGCCTGAGGCCGAGAGAGCCGGCCTGCCCACGGGCCACCTCGGCGAGGCCGTCTCTCTGCGCTGTACCGACATCGCCGGTTCACAGAGCGTCGAGGTGGCGGACCCTGACGGCGAAACGCAGACCGTGCGACATCAACGCGTCATCGCTGCCGACACGGCAGCCACCGCGCGGGCCCTGGACGCATGGCGTGCGCAGTTGGAAGGTGGCCAGTCGGTGGCCAAGAACCGCTCTCGTATGGTCAAGGAGGTACAACGGCTCTCCGCGCACACCCGCGAAGCAGTAGCGGAAGCCTCGCTTGCGGATGCCGAACGGGAAAGGCTGGAGACGGAGATGGAGGACGTCGCCGGCCGACTGGAGCATGCCCGCACGCAGGTGGTTGCCACCAGCGTCTCCTACGCACGCGAGGTCACCGACTGGGCTGAGCACGTCATCTCAGCGCTCGCCCCCGGCTGCCCAGCTCTCGACCCCGTTCTGGAGGCGATCGTCTGCGAGACCGCACCGGACGCGCCCTTCGCGGACCGAACGCTTCCCGCGGAGATCGACACGGAAGCCGGACAAGCCGCTCACCTCGTCCTCGACCCGTACGGCCAGTGGCTTTCCGATCAGCGGGACCATGCCGCGTTGGCGGTCCATCAGCTAACTGTCTCGTACAAGGATCTGGAGCAGCAGCGGCGGGCCTGGGAGCGGCAGACCGACCCGGAGCCCCCGGTCCCTCCCCACCGCGCCGCTGACCGCACCGCGGGGAGTGGGGCGCCTTTCTACCAGCTGGTGGATTTCACCGAGGAACTGTCCACGACCGAGCGAGCACATCTGGAAGCAGCGCTGGAGGCCAGCGGGCTCCTGGACGCCTGGATCAGCGCCGACGGCTCGGTCCTCGATCCGGGCACCCTCGACACCCTCCTCGACTCGCGTGCGGCGGTGCCGGAGGGCCCCACCCTGGCAGCCGCCCTGCGCCCAGTCGTACCGGCCCAGACCGGTGTCACAGCTGAACTCGTCGACCGGGTCCTGTCCTCCATCGCTCTGGCCCCGGCCTACGAGACCGCGGCGGCCAGCGCGGTCCAGGTCGACGGCAGTTGGCGTCTCGGCGCACTCAGAGGGCGGCACCTCAAGCCCGCGGCCGAGTTCGTGGGAGCCGCCACCCGCGCCGAAACCCGTCGCCGCAAGCTGGCCGAACTTGACGTCCGGCTCGCGGAGGCCGCTCAACAGCTCACCGGCGAACGCCGAGAACTGGATCGCCTCAATGCCCAACGCCGGTCCCTGGCGGACGCGCTGCGGAGATTCCCCCCTTCCCGCCTGCTCTCCAGCGCCTGGAACGAAGCCAACGGCAGGGAGTCCGACCTCCAAGTCCTGACCAGTAAGGCGTCGACGGCCGCCCGCACGGCAGAGGGGGCCCGCACCCGCGCAGCGAGAGCTCGCGCCGCGGCCGAAGCCGCCGCGACCGCGAACGACCTGCCCACCGGCACCGAGGCCCTGGAACGCATCGACACCGCGCTGGCGACCGTGCACAGTGGCCTCGTGCGGCTGTCCAGAGCGGTCCACGGCACGATCAATAGATCCGGCACCGAGCTATCCGCACTGGAGGCGTACGAGAAGGCATACGCGGACCGTCTCCGGGCGCAGGGTGACTACCAGTCCCGGCTCGACGCACTCCGCCCGGCCCGCAGGGAGCTGGCTACCCTCGAAGAAGCCGTCGGATCGGCCGAAAGCGAGATCCTGACCCGGGAGGAAGCGGCGAAGGAACGGACCACGGCGGCACTGGGTGCCCTCCCCAAGGCCCAGCACACCATGGATGAACTTCGGGAGAGCCGGGCCCGAGCCGAGGAAGCGGAGAAGGGACTTCGCGAGGACTTGGCCCGCCAGGAGTCCGCGGTGATCGACGCCGGCAACGCCCTGCGCGGGGCCCTCGCCCGCCCGGAGGTCCTCCGCGGCGCCGGATGGGACCGGACAGGCCTGCCGGAGAGCTCCGCCGACCTGCTCACGGCGGACGCCCGTGCCGGAATCCGGGCCCTGCGTGAACTGGCGAACGCGGTCAACGCGCGGCTGGAGCGCTCGGGCGACGACGTGTCCGACAACACGCTGATGCGGCGGTACGACGTACTGCGTGACGCGCTCGCCGGGGGCTATGACGCACAGCTGGACGAGCGCGACGGGATCAAGGTCTGCCGCCTCCTGGACGACCACGGTTCCCATGACGTCGCCGTAGTGGGAGAGCGGATCGCCTCCCAGGCCGCCGAGGCCCGCGGCCGGCTCACCGAGCGAGAACGCGAGGTCTTCCAGCGCTTTCTCGCCGGCGAACTCGGCGACCACCTGTCGACACAGGTCATCACCGCTGCCAACCTGGTGGCAGCGCTCAACGCCACGCTCAGGACTGTCCGCACATCGCACGGGCTCGGAGTAGAGCTGCAATGGAAGCTCGACGAGGACGTCGACACGGACGTGCGTGCGGCCGTCGAGCTGCTCCGCAGCCCCTCGGGTCTCCGGACACGCGAGCAGACCGACCGGCTCCGGGAAGTGCTGCAGCGACGGATCGAGGACGCCCGCAGGGCCGACCCGTCGGCCGGCTATGCCGCTCATCTGCGTACCGCGTTGGACTACCGTGACTGGTACCGCTTCCACACCTTCGTGGTCGAGGACGCAGCCCCGGGCCGCAAGCGCCGGCTGACCAGCCGCACCGGCCTCAGCCAGGGCGAGCAGCGCGTGCTCTCCTACCTCATACTCTTCGCCGCGGCCGCCGCCCACTTCACCACCCTCGGCGAATCCGCACCGCACGCACCGCGGTTGATCCTGCTCGACGATGCCTTCGCCAAGGTCGACGAGCCCACCCACGGACGGCTCGGCCGGATCCTCGTCGACCTCGATCTCGACTTCGTGCTGACCAGCGAACGACTCATGGGCAATTGGCCCGAGGTGCCGTCCCTGCACATCTACGAGTGTCTGCGCGATCCTCATGTACGCGGCGTGGCCACCCTGCACTACACCTGGAACGGCCGCCACCGGCGCCTGGTGTCCGTATGAGCACGCTGCCCGCCGAGACACGGACCTGGCTGGCCGGTCCCGACCTCCACCGGCTGTGGAACGGCACGCGCAAACGCCTGGAGAGCAACGGCCTCCAGGCAATCGGATCGCTGAAGGTAACCAACCTCAACGCACAGGAACGGACCGCTCTGTCCCAACTCCTCGGCAGGACGCTCACGAGCACCACGGTCACCGTGCGGCTCGACGAGCTGGACGCACGTCTGCGGGCTTCGGCCGCCGGCACCGGACTGGTGGATACCCTCCAAGTACTCGGACCGGCCCTCACTGATCGCCGGGCCGTCCGGTCCGCGGCCGAAACCCGGCGAGAACACATGTGGTCCTCGGTCTCCACGTCCTTGGACGCGTCCGCTCTCGGCGGCGAGGACTGGGCACAGCAGTGGTACGACGGGCTCCGCCGATCAGGCGTGCCCGGAGGCGTGGCTCCTGAGGCCGCGGTAGCCACCCTCCACCAGGCCGTACAGATCCTCGCTCTGCTACTGGGACCGGCGAGAGCGGGGGTCCGTGGCCGAGGTGAGATCGCCGCGGAAGCAACCGGGTCCGCGCATGGACTGGACGACGGCACCTGGCTGGCGCGGCTCGTCCAGCGAGGCATCGCCCTCGCCCATGGCGCCGAGCTGCCCGACAATGCGGCCGGACGCCGCGCCCTGTGGCGGCTGGCCGGCGTCACCCCGGACGAGGTTTCCAGCACTGTCCTCGCCTACGGTCTGCGCCCCGAGGGCGACAGTTGGCGCGAACGGGCCTTGCGAGAACGGACCAAGAACTACGCCGAAACGCACCTCACCTTGCGTGACCTGCACGTCCTGCGGCTGACCATGGCGCCCGGCACGCTCATCCGTATCTGCGAGAACCCCCGCGTGGTGGAAGCCGCGGCGGACGCCGCCTGCACACAACCGCTCGTCTGCACGTCAGGCAGCGCCTCCACCGCGACCCTCACCCTCCTCGACGCCCTCGCCGCCACCGGCTGCCGTTTCGCCTATCACGGCGACTTCGACTGGCCGGGCATCGCCTTGGCCAACCGGATCACCCGCCGCTACGACGCGGATCCATGGCGTCTGCACGCCGAGGACTACGAACGCCTCGCCGCCCGCACCCAGGCCCAGGGTGTCCCCCGGCTTCCGCTGTCAGGCCATCCGGTCGATGCCGACTGGGACGCCGACCTCGCGCCCACCATGGAAGGACTGAGCATCGCCCTCCACGAGGAGGCCACCCTCGACCAACTGGTGGAGGACCTGAGCTGAGCCCGCACGCGCCCGCCCACACCAGCCATTTGGTGCGGCCGGACTTCGGCTCTACAGTCTCGTCCGGTCATCGCCCTACCCGAGGAAACTCAGCCGCACCCGCCGATTCACATTGTCCTTGTTCGTGTCCGCCCACCTCCATTCAGACAACCGCCAAGTCATCCGAGCGCGGGAGCTCCGAGCAGCCGCCGTACTCGGCCCTGAACCGGGCGTGCGCGCCGAACCCCGCGCATCACGGCCTTGTCGCTGCTCCCCGGCATCGGAGGGATCCTCGCCCTGCGCCAACTGCGGCCGATGGGCGGGGTCAGCGCGATGTGACGCCGCTGACGCGGTCGCAGGTTGGCCGGTACGGAAGGGACGGAAGGTATGCCGCCCATTCATCCCGGCTCAGGCCGCGTTCGACCACGGTGCAGACGCGGGTCATGGCCGCGGCGGGATCAAGGGTCCACCGGATGATCCTGCCGTCCTGGCCGCCGGAGACGAGGGCGCCGTCGGCGGTGAAGGCCAGGCCGCGGACTGTGCCGGTGTGGCCGGTGAGGGTGACGATGCGGCGGCCGGTGGCAACCTCCCATGTCACTACGGTGTGGTCATCGCCGGCCGAGGCGAGGGTGCGGCCGTCCGGGCTGAAGGCGAGGACCTGGATGGGTGCGCTGTGCCCGCTCAGCACCGCGATCTGACGGTGGGTCACCGTGTCCCACAGTTTGATCGTACGGCTGTCGCCGGCGGTGGCGAGGGTCGTGCCGTCCGGGCTGACCGCCAGGTCCTGCACCACGCCTTGGTGGGTGTCGAACCGGTCTGCCTGGACGCCGGTCGCGAGGTCGATAACGTTGACGAATCCCCCGACGCTGGTGGTCAGCAGGCGGCGCCCATCGGGGCTGAACGCCAATGCCGTGGCCAGGCGCGCGCTCTTGGGCGGCACCGGAACCGGCGACGCCGGGTGACTCATGTCCCACAGATAAGGACCGAGCGTGGCCGCGGCGAGGTAGCGGCCGCCAGGGCCGAAGGCCACATCGGTCGAGGCGCCGACCGCGGGGATCTGGACGGGCCGGCCGACGGGCTGCCGGGTGGTGGTGTCCCAGATCGTCAGGGTGCGATTGCGGGACACCGCGGCGAGCAGGTGACCGTCCGGGCTGAAGGCGACCGCCTGCACGCCGTTGGGCTGATCTCCCAGCACGCCGACCGGTTTCCCGGCGCCGTCCCACAGTCGCACGGATCCGTCGCTGCCCGCCGAGGCGATCGTGCGTCCGTCCGGGCTGACCTCGACATCGTTGACCTGTGCGTCGAACCCGCCGAACGGCTTGTTGCGGAGGTCGTGCAGCACGATGCCGCCGTCCCAGCCGGCGGAGGCGAGGATCGACCCGTCGCGGCTCAGGGCCACCGCCATCGTCTCGACGCGGCCCCGGTCCCGGAAGGCCTGCGGGGGCTCGACACCCCGCAGGTCCCGCAGGGTGACGGTGCCGCTCTCGTCCGCCACCGCGATCTTGTCGTTGACGGGAGCGGAGATCACCCATCCGAACGAACCGTGCAGGGGAAGGGAGGTCGCCGGAGCCGAAAGGTCGCCATCGAGCCAGAGATACACCCCTCGATCGTCCGCCCCGGCCGCCAAGCGGTGCCCTGACGGCTCGAACGCCACCGAGTCGACATGATCGGCGCCGCGCAGGGTGGTGCCCGCTGCGGTGGCCGTGTTCCAGACGATGGGACTTTCCTGCGCGGCCGCCGATACGAGGTACTGACGGTCGGAACTGAACGCCAGGGACAGCACGGTGTGCTGGTGGCTCCGCAGTGTTGCGGACGGCGCACCGGATGGGTGAGTGAGGTCGTACAGGGCGATGCCGCCGGTGTCGGTGCCGGCGGCGATCGTCGCGCCGTCGGAGCTGAAGGCCATGGCCGCGGCGGGGTGGTCGATGGCCAGCCGGCGCACCTGGCGGTGGGTGTGGGTGTCCCAGACCGTGACGGATCCGGACGTCCCGGCGATCGCCAGGGAGGCGAGCCGGTTCCCGTCCCCGCTGAAGGCCACGGCCATCACGCGTCCGGCGTGCCCGTCGAGCGTGGCGATCAGGGCGCCCCGCACC
Source organism: Streptomyces sp. So13.3 (assembly GCF_005860785.2). Lineage (NCBI taxonomy): Bacteria > Bacillati > Actinomycetota > Actinomycetes > Kitasatosporales > Streptomycetaceae > Streptomyces > Streptomyces sp. So13.3. The sequence goes on from NZ_CP048835.1 coordinate 2,238,094, forward strand.
GGGTCCCACAGGCCGACCGTCCCGTCGACGGCCGCGGAGGCCAGCACCGAGTGATCCGGGCTGAACGCCAGCGCGTAGACGGCCGGACCACCGGCGTTGAGGACGACCGGTCTGGGTGCCGCGGCGGCGCTGAGCAGGCCGCCGCCGGTTTCGGTGTCCGGGTGCAAGCGGTATGCCTCCACCGCCAGCCGGCCGGCCAGAGCCGGATCGGTGGCGAGCAGATTCCTGGCCCGCAGCGAGAGCTGATCGGCGAACGTGACCTGCTGCTGACGGCGGGCGTCCGTGCGCTGGCTCATGGCGACGAAACCGCTGACCATGGCCAGTGTCATGAGCAGGGCCATGCCCATGACGAGACGCTTGAGCAGGCGGGTGCGGCGCCGGGCGCTGGCGTGTTCCGCGTGTTCCGCGGCGTTGCCCGCCGCGAGGAAGGCATCCTCCAACTCGTTCAGGTTCCCGGGATGCTCCTGGACCCAGGCGCGGGCGGCCGCCAGCCGGCCCCCGCGGTACAACGCCCCGGCATCACGGTCCGACGACTGCCAGCCGTGGGCGGCCTCGGTGAGCCCGCGGTGGACGAGCAGGCTCGCCCGGTCGTCGGTGAGCCAGCGGTGCAGCCGGGGCCAGGCCCGGATCAGCGCCTCGTGGGCCACCTCCACCGTGCCGTCCCCCAGCACGACCAGCCGGGCCCCGGCCAGCCGGTCCAGTACCTCGGCGACCACCGGCGCATCCGCAACGCCGTCGAGTTCGGTGCGGACGATGGGCCGCCGGGTGTCCTCGGTGCCGTCCCCCAGCGCGGTGAGCCGCAGGAAGATCTTGCGGGCAATCTGCTGCTGCTCCGGGCTGAGCCCGTCGTGAACCCGCTCGGCGGTCTGGGCGATCGCTCCGCGCACACCACCGCTGGCGTGGTACCCCGCCAGGGTGAGGGAGTTCACTGATCGCCGCCGCCACGTCTCCAGCAGGGCATGCGAGACGAGCGGCAACGCGCCCGGCTCCCCGGCGGCGTCGGCGAGCACCGTCGCCAGCAGTTCCGGTTCGACCCGTAGCCCGGCATGAGCGGCAGGCCCGACGATGATCTCCCGCAGGTCGGTGGCCGATACCGGGCCGACCAGCAGCTGCGCCTGGTCTCCCAGTGCCTCGGCCAGGCCGGGATGCTGGGTGAGGTGCGCCAGGAAGTCCGCGCGCACGCCGAGCACCACCGTGGTGCGGCGTCCGGGGCCGTGGGCCGCGTCCAGCAGCGCCTCGATGAACCGTGCGCGTTCGCCCTCGCCGGTGCACAGCGTGAACACCTCTTCGAACTGGTCGACCACTAGCAGCGCCCGGCACTCCTCCGGATCGGTGGCCATGGCGCCGCGGATCGCGAGGTCCAAAGCGGCCGGATCCTGCGACAGATCCTCGTACATCCGGTGCACATCGGCGCCGGACAACTTCGCGAGCTGGTCGGACAATTCCTCGATCGGATGGGCGGTCGGCGTCATCAGCAGGATCCGCCAGCGCCCTGCCGCCTCCGGATGCGCGGCGATCGAACCGAGCAGCCCGGCCCGCAACAGCGAGGACTTCCCGCTGCCGGACGCCCCGAACAGCGCGACGAACGACAACTGCTCGACCCGGCCCACCAAACGCCCGACCAGCTGCGAGCGGCCGAAGAACCGTGCCGCCTCCTCTGCCTGAAATACCGTCAGCCCCTGATAGGGGCAGGCCTCCCGCTCACCCGCGCCTGCCTCGTCGTCGTGTCCGGACTCCTTGGTACCGGCCGCCGCACGAGCCTTCGCAGCCGCCGACCATCGCGCCCGCCACTCGTCACGGTCACCGCCGCACGCTTCGGCGTAGGCCAACACCACCTCCAGCGAAGCGAGCCGCTCGCCCCTGGCGGCATCCGCCAGCGTGCTCGCCGAGAAGTGGACCCGCTTGGCCAACAGGCGATATCCCGGGTTCCCGGCCCCCTGCCGCAGCTGCCGCAGCTGCCAGGCCAGCGCTTGAACCTCGCCGGCCTCCGGATCCACCGGTTTCTCCAGACGACCCACCACAACCCCCCAACGGCCGTGAACGCGCACCGCGACACGACCACTTCAACGAGCCCCAACGAACCCCCTGGACATGCTAGAGCCCCCGGATCATGACGGCCTTCCCCCGCCAGAACGCGCCTGCTTTGTCCGGCGTTGTTTGTCCGACGCCCCCGCACCTGTCGCACAAACCCCAGGCGAGCGAGGTTGTGGCACATACGACAAGGGCGAAGCACGAAGGCCCAGCCCGGTCCGCCACACGTCACACGGGAGTGAACATGCTTCGACGCAACAAGCAAGGCCGCGCACGAGGTCGCGCCACCATGATGGGCCTGGTGCTGTTCAGCGCGCTGGCCGCCGTCCTCGCACCGGCCTCACCCGCCCTGGCCGACCCACCAGGCGGAGGCCTTCCCGGCACCGTCTTCATCGGTCGTTCCTGGTACCCGCAGGAGAACGGCAACTTCTGCGCCCCCGCCTCGGTCCAGATGGCGTTGCAGTCCCGGCTCGGCTACACGCCGCACAGCCAGACGACGTACGCCAATCACATGGGGACCGACGGCGACGGCACGGACAGCGCCCAGGAGGTGGCAACCGAACTCAACAATTCCGGAAACACCCGGTGGTACGAGTTCAAGACCATCGACTGGAACCCGACGCAGGCACAGCGGAACCTCTTCAAGTACGACGTGATGTTCGACATCGACCGGGGCTACCCCATGGTGGTGAACCTGTGGATCCCGGCCGGCTACACCGGGGCGCCGCCGAACTATCCCAACCAGAACCGGACGATCTTCCACTACGTGACGGTCGTCGGGTACGCCAACAACGGGGACACGGTCTACGTCTACGACCCGGCCGCGGAAGGCGCCGGTGGGTCCAGCTGGGGCAACGTACCCCGGCAGTGGACCATGTCGACCTACGACCTGGAGACCCTCATCGGCGGTAAGGGCTACGCCGCCTGACGGTGCACCACCGGAAGCAGCGCCGGTGCGCCCAGTACGCGACCTTCCGTTCGGCGTGTCGGGCGTCACTGAGCCGCTTCCCCTCACATCGATCTCCAGGAGAGGAACGCCCATGAAACTGACGCGTCTTGCCGCATGCGGCGCCACCATGCTGGCCCTCGTGGCGGCGTGTGTCGGGACAGTCACCCCGGCCGGTGCAACGTCGGGCAGTTGCACCGCCCGCTACGAGCCGAAGACGTATCCGTCGGGATACGTGGTCGACACCGTCTACTACTGCGACAGCTGGCAGAAAGCCCCGGTCTACGGCCGGACCCTCATCACGCAGCACAGCTGGATGTATGCCGGTAGCAATTGGTACACCTGCCAGCGCCAGGACATCGGGCATCAGAACCCGGTCACCTACAACGCCGACGGATCGGCGAACCGGAACGACTGGTGGCTGTTCACCCTCGCCGACGAAAGCGTCGACGACGGCCCCGGCTACTGGGGTTATCTGCCGGCGACCTACCTCGTCCAGGGCGGCAACTGGCAGCGGGTACCCGGCGTGCCGGACTGCTGAGCGGCGGCCGGCGACCTCTTGGACCGCCCACCCCATCGCACCCGTCACCCTGTGGTGCGCAATTTCACGAAGGGATGCCATGAAACGCTTCTTGCGGCTTCTGCTGGCCCTGGTGATGCTGACAGCGGGTCTGCTCGCCGGCGCGGCGCCGGCCTCGGCGGCATCGTGTTCGCAGCGCTCGGAGAGCCATACCGACCCCAACACCGGGCAGTCGTGGAGCAGTGTGTCGTACTGCGGGAACGACAGCGGCGCACCTCTGTACGCCGGCGCCAACAACAGCACACTCGTCGGCTGGATGGACAGCACCAACAGCTGGTTCTCGTGCTACCGGCACGGGCAGCAGCACGCCGGCGGCAACGACGTCTGGTACTACACCCAGGGCGACCGGAGCGCGTCCGGGTGGCAGGGCCGCCAGGCCTGGGGCTTCATGCCGGCGGTCAACCTGTGGACCAGTACGGACCCATCTCCCGGGGTGCCCGCGTGCGCTCCTGACATGTGGCAGTCCAACGAGTCGCAGACCGACTACGCGGGACAGTACTGGCCCGCGGACTGGTACTCGCACAGCCGCGCCGGCGCCGCCCTGTACGCCGGGCCCGATGCGAGCACGACGGTCGGCTACATGGACTCCACGACCAGTTGGTTCGTCTGCTACGCCCACGGCGCGCAGCACGCCGGCGGCAACGACGTCTGGTACTACACCCAGGGCGACCGGGTCGTCGGGGGGCAGGGATCGCGCCGGGCCTGGGGCTATATGCCCGCGGTCGACGTCTCGACCCGCCAGGACCCCTACGACAGCATCCCGGCGTGCTCCGGCGGATCCACACCCCCCGGCGGGACGATCCCCGTCGGAGACACCACGACGACCACTCCCCCGAAACCTGCCACCGACCGGAGCTTCTACGTCCAGAGCATGGACAACGCCATGGCGGACGGCTTCGGCTGCACCCAGGCCAACCTTGACGTCGCCAACAGCGTCAACTACGTCAAAAGCAGCTACGTCATCTTCGCGTTCGGCGGTCAGACCTCCAATGGCTCCGGCACGCAGCTTCCCGGTCTGAGCACCATCGTCAGCAACAGCGCCATCGAGAGCTACGTCGAGGCGTACGCGACCGGCTACCACCGGTGCGTGCGGCCGGTGTTCCCGGACCACGGGACCCACTACCCGTTCGTGAACATCGGGATCGGCACCAACAACGACATCACGGTGACCGCGGCCACCGGCCGGGCCTGGGCCGGAGTGGTCAACGACGTGGACAACTGGCTCCGGGCCCGGTCCGGAGATATCGGCAGCACGGCGCAGGTCGACGGCGCCAATGACATGGAACCAGGGTTCAGCGGTTCTATCGCCGCCACCCGGGCCTGGGTCCAGGCCTTCCACGACAGCACGTACCGCCTGCTGACGAACTTCGGTTCCGCCGACGGATGTCCGGTCTCGATGTCGACCGACACCAGGGTGAACCATGCCTGCAACAACGGCTGGAGCATGGAGGACATCTACTGGATCAGCCAGGGTGTCGGCCGGGCGAGCGCGGAGCCGGAGATCTACAACAGCGACCAGCCGAAGCAGTGGGCGCTGATATCCCGCTACGGCGCGACAGCACACGCCAGCGGCTGCCCCTACGTCAGCGGCTGCGGCATCCCGTACATCGGCGTCTGGGACCACCACGCGACCGGCGACGGAACCAACACCGCGACCACGGCCTGGAATCTGATGTGGCAATACCTGGGCCAGGATTCGCGCACGGCCATGGTTCCGGCGTTCTCGATGGAAATCTGCTACACGTCCCAGGTCACCGGAGCCAGAAGCCCATCCTGCCAATGGTCATAACGCACGGACAATCCAACTGAAAGGACACCAGACATGAACATACGTCAGACACTCACGAAGACATTCACTGTCGGCGCAGTCGCCGCCATCTCGATGATCGGTCTCACCGGCACGGCCACGGCAGCCGGCTCGGACCACCTCGATCGGGGCCAGACCCTCAACGCGGGGGAATCCATCGAGCGGTACACCAGCACCGGCCACGTCTGGCTGGTCATGCAGAGCGACGGCAACCTCGTCGAGTACGGCGGCCACTTCGGTGCCTGCTGGGCGACCCACACCGAGAACTCGGGTGGCGCCTACGCGTCCTACCAGAACGACGGAAACTTCGTCGTCTACACCAGCAGCGGCCGTGCCGTCTGGGCCAGCAACACCGTCGGCTCCGTCCGGGCAACGGGCTCGACCGTCGACATGAACGACGCCGGCCAGTTGTACATCGGTACCCGGAGGTTCAACGACGGCTGCAGGTGATCCCACCCGGCAGCCCCTAGCCGTGGTGGTCGGTTCTTGACGGCCTGGCCCACACCGCATTCCACGCTGCGTGCATCGGCTGTCCGCCCAATGACCTGGGACAGCTGTATGCCCGGGTCAGCTTCTCCGACGGAAGGGGAAGTCCAGGTCGGTGCGGACCAGGAACGTCGTCGCGCCGATCCGTCCCTGTGGTGAGCGGCCAGGCCGTCCCGCGTCAGTTGTCCAATCACTCAACACCGACCAGGAGGTATGGGGCATGGCTGCTCCGAGCGGCCGGACGGACGAAGAAACCGATTCCCCTTCGAAGTCCCGATTCGTTGTCTTCTTCGGCGGGCAGGTCTTCTCCCTCCTTGGCGATGGGCTGGCCTTCCTCGCCTTTCCTCTTGTCGTACTGGGACTCACCCGTAGTGCCTTCGCCGCGGCGCTCGCGGCCGCGCCCCGCACGATCGGCTACCTGATGGTCGGTCTCATCGCCGGAGCGATCGTCGATCGCTTCAACCCGCGCGTCATCATGATCATGATGGACGCGATCCGGTTCTCGGTCTTCCTGACCCTGGCACTGCTCGCCCGCGCGGGAGATCTGCAGGTGTGGGTGGTGCTGGTGCTGGCGTTCCTGGCTTCGGGGGCCGGCGTCTTCTTCGACACCGCGCTCGCCGTCGCGGTGCGCGACCTCGCTCAGGGCGAACGGTTGGTGCGGGCCAACTCCTGGCTTGAGGCAACCAACCAGGCTTCACTCGCGGTGGGACCGGGCCTCTTCGGTGTGCTGACCGCTGCCGTCGGTCTGCACACCGCACTGTTCGGCAACGCCGCCACGTATCTGCTGTCGCTGGTGACGATCTACGCGGTCAGCGGCCGGAGTGCGCTGCGGGGAGCCGCGCGGCCGCGAACGCTCGGCAGTGCTCTCAAGAGCCTGCGGCGGGATGTGGCCGAAGGCCTGCGGTACCTGCGGAACTCGCGGCTGATCCTTCTCTTAACGTGCAGTCAGGCATCCGCCAACCTGTTCATCGCGGTGGAGACGCTCATCCCCTTCTACGCGTGCAACATCCTCGGACTCGGCGCCCCGGAGGTAGGCGTCGTGGTCGGCTGCGGCGGTGTGGGCGGGATAGCGGGTGCCGTCCTGGCATCCCGGCTGGCCACACCCGCACGGCAACTCTGGCTCGTCTTCCTGAGTACCGTCAGCCTCGGGATGGCCCTCGACGCCATCGGTCTGACCGCCTCAGTCGTTCCTCTGGCCGCGCTCAACCTCGTCGTGTGCGCCTGTGCGGTCCTCGCGGTCGTCGTCATCCGGACCATCCGACAGCAGACGGTGCCGCGCGAGTTGCTCGGGCGGGTCACCGCCACCGCCCGCATGACGGCGCTGGCGGCGAGCCCCGTGGGCGCCATGCTCGCGGGACTTCTCACCGGCCTTCACCACGGCGACCCGCGACCGGTGTTCATCGGATCCGGCCTGCTCGCGGTCACCACGGCGGTGGTCGTGTGGTTCGCCGGCCTGCGCGGACACGCCCGCGCCGATCGGCAGGATTCGGGGGCTCCCGTCGACCGACATGTGAGAGAGAGGGCGGAGGCAAGATGACGAACGCCGCCGCACTACCGACGACTCCTGATCTGGATCCAGCGTGCGGCAGAGGCCTGATGGACAGTCAAAAGCCATGCGCACCGACTTGATCACCGGGTCAGCCTGGAGAAATCGGGCCCGCAACCGGCCTGCCCGTGCCGTTCGCGAGCCGGCGGTGGAGTGTCGAGTCCGTATTGCCCGCCATACCTGTATGTCATACCTGGAGAGAAGCCGTGAAGCATCTGTTGGTTCTCAGCGCGGGCAACGAGATGTACCGCAGGTACATCCTGGAGTCCATGTCCGACGCGGGAGTCCGGGTCGATCTCATCGAATCCCCCCCGCAGCGGAACTGGGCCGTACCTCTGGTGGACTCGGTGCACGAGGTGGACCTGGGGAACCGCGAGCAGGTACGAGCCCTGGCGAAGGAGTTGCACGCCGCCGATCCGTTCGACGGCGTACTCACGTACGACGAGACACGAGTCGAGGTGGCGTCGGAGGTGGCCGCGGATCTCGGCCTGCCTGGTCTGTCGCCGCAGACCGCGGCCATGTGCCGGGACAAGCGTCTGATGCGCGAAGCGTTCCGGGCCGTCGGCGTGCCGTCGGCCCGGAGCATCCTCGCCCTGACCGCCGAAGAGGCGGTGGAGGCCGCCGCGCTCATCGGCTATCCCGTCGTCGTCAAGCCGCGGAATCTGGGCGGCAGTCGCGGCGTGGTCCGGGTCGAGGACGAGCAGCAGTTGCGGTCCCGGTTCGAGTTGGCGGCGAGCGCGCGGGACGCCCGGGTCACTGCCCTTCCCGGTGTGCTCGTCGAGGAGTACCTCGACGGCCCGGAGATCAGTGTGGAGGCGGTGTCGCAGGACGGTCGCGTCCAGATCTGCGGTCTGACCGAGAAGGAGGTGGGGTTCGCCCCATACTTCGAGGAACTCGGCCACACGTGCCGCAGGCCCTCGGCGCATCCGGACTACAGCGCTGTTGAGCGAGTGGTCGTCGAGGCGCACCGGGCACTGGGGATCACCTTCGGAGCGACGCACTCCGAGCTCAGGCTCACCTCATCGGGGCCACGAATGATCGAGGTCGCCGCGCGCCTGGCCGGGGACAAGATCCCGTTCGTGACCAGTCTGGCGACCGGCGTCAACCTGGTGGCCCTCACCGTCGCCTCGCTGACCGGCGAGCCCGTCGAGGTCACCCCGACACACGACCGCGTGGCCGGCATCCGCATGGTCTACCCGCGGCATGACGGCACGGTCCGTGCTCTGGGTCACGCCGCGGACGCCGAGCGGCTCTGGTGCGAACTCGGCTGGCACGTGACGGTCGGACAGGAAGTGGCCCTGCCGCCCCGAGCATTCATGCTGCGTCTGGGGCACGTGGTGGCGCTCGACTCATCGCCGGAGGCGCTTCGCGGGCGCCTGGACGCATGCGTCGACGCCTTGGAGATCGAGATCGAATCACCCGTGGGGCTCCCCGGTCTGTAGCCCGACCCACCGTCCGTAGCAATCGAGAAGGGAGAGCAAGGACCTACGATGACCATCGGGTTGATCGATTCCGGGCTCGGCCTGCTGCCCACCGCGGGTTGGATCAGGCACATGGACCCCGAGCGCGAGGTCATTCTGCTCCTTGACCCCGACGGCGCGCCCTGGGGCCCGCGCTCAGCGGCGTTCATCGCGAACCGGGTCCTCCGGGCTGCCGAGCACGCCGTCAGGTTGGGCGCCCAGGCGCTCGTACTGTCGTGCAACACCGCCAGCGTCACCGCGCTGGAAGTACTGCGCGCCGAGTTCGAACCCGCTGTCCCGGTCATCGGCACTGTTCCTGCGGTGAAGCCGGCGGCGGTCACCGGCGCGCCGTTCGCGGTCTGGGCGACCGAGGCCACCACGGCGAGTCCGTACCAGGAGCGGTTGATCAGTGAGTTCGCTCCCGACCAGACCGTCGCGCGCGTGGCATGCCCAGCTCTGGCCGAGGCCATCGACCGGGGCGGGACGGCTGCGATCGACGCCGCGATCGCCTATGCCGTGGCCCGGACGCCCGGTTACTGCACCTCCGTCGTCCTGGGCTGCACCCACTACCCCCTAGTGGCCGACCGGATTCGCGCGCGTCTGCCCACCCACACGACGCTGTACGACACCGCGGAAGCCGTGGCGAGACAGACCCTGCGACGGCTGGCGGCCATGAACAGCTCCTCCAACTGCCGTAGTGAGGTGAAGGTGCTGCTCAGTGGCCGCGAGGGAGTTCTGCCGGCCGCCGCCCGGACCTATCCGTTGGGGGCCGCCTTGGCCGATGGGGCGCCAGTCTCCCGCGAGCTCCTGGTGACGTCCGGCGTGGCTACCGCGCGGCCGTTCCTCGACGGCACGGACCAGGCTTCTCGTCACCTCACGCCACCCGGTTCCCGGCTGTCGCCCGTAAGCCCCGGGGTGGAAGGCGGGCGGCCGCCACCGGACCAGCGCGTCATCGCCAGTCATCAGCATTGACTTGCCGACGGAGGGCCGGACAGTCGAAACGGTTCGATTCATTCGCCCTGCACAAAAAGCCTCGATTGGCTGGGCCGGCCCGGCAGCCTTCGACAGTTCATTACACCCCCTCTTATGTCTTCTTCGGACTGGCTCCCGCGAACTCATGCCCATGGGGCTCGCGATGGGGCTCTGACCTACCCGGGAGCGAGTATGGCCATGGCGTCCACATATTCACCACATCCGCGACTGCTTCTCTTCGATGTGACCACGGGGCCTCGACCCAAGTTCTACCTTCCGCGGCTCTGTGAAATCTACGACCTGCACATCATGTGGATCCCCAGCGGAGACGCAGTCAAAGATCTGGCCAGGGCAGCGCAGTTCGAGGAATGGTGCGGCCATACGACCATGCACGGCCAGGAAACCGCGACCGAGGAACTCACTGCCTTTGCCCGGAACTGGCGCCCCGAGGGCATCCTGGGCTTCGGTGAGATGACCATGATGCCCGTCCACGCGGCGGCCTCCCATCTTGGCCTACCAGCCAATGCTCCGTGGTCCATCGAAGCTCTGCGGAACAAGCACGAACAGCGTCGGCTCCTTGCCAAGGCGAACATCCCGACGCCCCGCTACGCCTCGGTCCGTAGCCTGGCCGAATTCCGCCACGCCACCGCCCACGTCGGCACCTCGGCCATTCTCAAGCCCGTGGCAGGCGCGGGCAGTATGGCGACGTACCGGCTGGACGAGGCGACCGACCTCGCCGAGTTGTGGGCGGAAGCCTGTGCCAACTACGCCACGGATCCTCGAGGCAGTGCGGCCCAGGATTTCATCCTGGAAGAGTTCATGATCAGTTCCAGCCCCTACCCCGACCCGCGGTACGGTGCCTACGCGAGCGTCGAGTCAGTCGTGCAGAGAGGCGAAATCCAGCACCTCGCGGTCACGGACAAACTGCCACTGTCGCCGAACTTCCGTGAGAACGGCGGAATACTTCCGTCCGTGCTGGCCGAGGAACACATCGTCGCGCTCCTGGACTGCGCGTCCACGGCGATCGAGGCGATAGGAATCGTCAACTCCGGCGTGCACACCGAAATCATGTTCACCGCGGGCGGCCCTCGGGTGATCGAGGTGAACAGCCGAATCGGCGGCGGTGTGACGGAAATGCTGCACTACAGCTGCGGGTACGACTCGGTGCTGGCACGTGCGGCGATCGCCACGGGGCGTCCGCTGCCGGAATTCACGCCCCCCGTGCTCAGTACCGGTTACTACACCATGCAGGCGCCGGCCTTCGACGCGGTGTTGTCCGATGGTCCGACCGTCGACGAACTACTTGCCATCCCCGAGATCGTGGACGCAGAAGTGCCCTATGCGATCGGCGAACGCCCCGCGTGGCACCAGGGAACTCCCGGTGGAACCGTCGCTCGAGTGGTCGCGACAGCCGACTCGCCGGGTCCGCTGCTCGATCTGTACGACGTACTCAAGCCAGGAGGTCTGTTCCGGTACACCCCTGCCGAGCGCCCAGCACCCTGAAATTCCATGAATCCAGCTGCGCTCCGCGATGTAATCAAAAAGAACCAGGTGCGGTCCGATTGTTCACCGGAGATTTGATCTCCGTCTGCGCCTTCCCTGCGGTCGAACGAATTTCCCGTTCTCTTTCCGAAATCGGCTGTGTACGCACTTATGTGCCCGCGGCCGGTCATATTGAGCTGAATCGTCTCTGATGAGAGGTATGAAATGGCAACGAGCGTCCTGCGACTTGAGCTGACCGCTGACGAAGCGGTCGAGACACGGAAACTCCTGGACGAGATCTCGGAAGATCCCCGGATGACCGACCAGTACTACTTCCTGGAGCGGTCCCACGTCCTGTCCCATGAACTGCCCCGGCGCGTCCGGGAAACCTTCTACCGCTTCAAGCGTCGCGAGGAGGGGGGCGTGCTTCACGTGGCGGGCAGCCCTGTACTCCGGGACGGGGCTGGAGCCACGCCCACCAGCTATGTGGAGACCGAGCCCGGCTTCGCCATCAACGACGCCCAGGTGCTGCACGGCCTCTACGGCGCGCTGCTGGGCGAGCCGATCGGATTCACCTCCCAGCGGGCCGGGAGCATTTACAACACCATCGCTCCGATGCCGCATCTCGCCGAGATCTCGAACTCCAGCTCAGGCTCGAAGTTCGACTTCGGGTTCCACGTCGAGGATGCCTTCCACCCGGCGCGTCCCGATTTCCTCGGACTTGCCTGCATGCGCAACGACGAGCAGGCCGGGACCACGGTCTCCTGCGTCGACGGGATCGACAACCTGAAGCCCGAGGAGCGGGACGCCCTCTTCGCGCCCCGGTTCAACATTGGGCACAACCCGATCCACGAAACATCGGGCACCGTCGAGGAGAACTGGCAGCCAATCTTCTTCGGCCGCCGCGAACGTCCCTACGTGCGCGTCAACTTCGCCGCCCTCGACCTCGCGGACTACTCCGGTGTCGAACGCGGCGCACTGCAGCGGCTCAAGGAGTACCTCGAAAAGAACAAGGCCACCCTCGTGCTGCAGGCCGGCGAGTTCGTCTACGTCGACAACTTCCGGTGCGTGCACGCACGAGACGCATACGAGCCGCTTCCCGCGGGCAAGTCGCGTTGGCTCTCCCGGGTTGTCTTCACCAGCGACCTGCGGAAATCGGCCGGCCTTCGCAGCGAAACGATGAGTCGCAGCATTTACGCCTGACCACCGGCTCGCCAATGCCCAGTCCGGTCGATCTTGTCCGACGTCGCGCTCCCGGCGAGATCGATAGGACAGGGCCTTGGCGGGCGAACCCGGTGACGAAGCGCGGTGGTGTGCCGGGGGAGATACCGGCCAAGAGTTCCGTGGTGGGCGGCCCTTCGTAGCCACCCACCACGGCAGCCCGAGGCCCGGGACATGGAGGCGCCGGATGGTTCGATCCGCAGGTACGAGACCATCAGCACGCTGATGTATGCGCGAGACCACCCAGCAGTCCACCGAACGGACGGAGGAGCGGCGGCGGTCAACGACCACCGCCGAGGAGCGCGGAGCCGTAGACGACCTGAGTGACTGGCGTGCCCGTGATTCGGGACGACGAGGTCGGAAGCTCAGCTCACCCGACGGATCCTTGTGTCATCCAAGGAAGGACAGCCGCACCTGGCGCCGCGGGTTGTCGTGGTTGGTGTCCACGAAACTCCGTTAAGGCAACCCCAGACTAACCGCCCAGTGGGCACGCACCAGGCGGTGCGGTGCCGCGAGCGCCTGCCGGGCAACCGGTCCGGACTACGAAGCGGTTACCACGCTGGTTGGCAGGTCTGACGCGACGACATCGCGCGATGCCTCAGCGCCCGGCGTAGAGGAACCATACATAGCGCGCGTAGGACAGCCCGCGCCGTCGGAGCCTGGCTGCGTCCGCCGAGGCGCTGAGCGCCCCGTGGAGCGCACTGTTCTGCTGGAGCGTGACGGTCCGTCGGCTGAACTCACGTCGCTGTCGCGCAGCGTCTTCACCTGCGAGCGTGTTCTCCCGGGCAAGCCGCTTCTGGCCCTCCTCCAATTGTTTCCGCGCCGATTCGCGCAGCGCTTCGGCAGCGGACTCCAGGGTTTGGCGCTGGCCGGTGAGCTGAGCCCGATAGCGGGCGTTGTCGTGCTCGATCGGCAGTCGCTCCGGCAGGGTGAGAGCGCTTGGCTGACGGGCGACAGCGGAGTTGTACAGATCCTTGCGCCAGATATCGAGTGCGATGGCCTTGGCCTCACCGATGCCCGGGATATTTACGAAACGGCCGCTGCGCAGCCTGAGTTCAGCGCCGACGCTGGCGTAGGAGCTGTTCTGCACTGCCCGGTAGCCCGTGAAATCCGCTGCCGTCCGGATGCCGGCGTCGGCGAGACGGGCAGCGAGCGTCTTCCCGATGCCGTGCGGCGGGGACTGGGCGATCAGTCGCCGGTCGAGCTGATCCCGGACATAGGCCGTCTGCTTGGCAGCGAGCGCCTTCGCCAGGGCATTGCGGAGCTCCTCCGAGAGCCCGTCGATCTTCTTGGCGATGTCGCGTTGCTTGCGGACCTTACGCTGTTCGGCTTCCTTGAGCTCGGCGTGGTACCGGGCTCTGAGCTTCTCCAGTTCCTTGGGGTGGGCGTCGGTCCGTTTCGCCTCCTGGGCGTCGAACTTCGCCTTCTGCTTGCGCAGTTTCTCGGCTGCCTTGACCGGGTCGTCGAGCTGGGTCAGTTGTGTCGTGAGTCCCGCCAGAACGGCCTGGGACTGTGCCCGCTCGACGCGGCGACTCCAGGCGATCATGGTGATGGCTGCAGCGACGACGACGGGTGCCCCGATCCCGGTCAGCGGCATCGGGCTACCGGCGACGAGTAGAAGGCCGGTCACGGCCAGCAGGAGTGGCACCAGCACGGCCGTGACCACGTCCAGGACCGTTCGGGTGCGGAAACAGTTCGGTGCTGCCCCTGGTGGCGCAGCCTGCGGTAGCCCCGCTTGCGGTGTGACGTACCCGTTCATCCAGCCGGGGAGTCCACCGGCGCCACCAGGAACAGTAGCCGCAGGGGAAGCCGGTGTACTCGTCGTAGCGGCGGTGCGCTGCTTCGGGATGGCATCGGAAAGCGGGGGAAGCAGATCGAGCGGTTGAAAGGCCAGGGACCTTACCTGCTCGGCGAGACTGCTCACCGCCCGGTCGGGGTGGGCGAGCAGCGTCTGCAGTCCTGTGGAGCCGCCCGGACTCTTGAAGTCATCCTCCGTGAGCAGCAGGAATTCACCACTCGGCTCGTGCAACCTGTTCCAGAGGGCGGGGTCGGTGGCGATCGACTTGAGCGACATGAAGATGACCCAGGCCGAGAACCTATCCAGCGTCACCCCGAAGTCATCGTTTCCGCGCAGGGGCGACTGATAGTTGCGGTGGCCCCGCTCCGTGCCGCCCAGCCCGGACAGCGCCGGCACGTACATGCCGTCGTAGTCGACCAGGCGCAGGGTGTCGTCGTGAGCGACGAGCAGGTTGCCGTGCTGCAGATCCCCGTGAGCAATCTCATTCCGAGACAAATCGCAAGTCAGGGCTGCGAACCGGTCGGCCAGGCGGTCGACGGCGTACCGGTCCGCATGGTTGGCATCGAGCCAGGAGGACAGGGTGACCGCCTCGATCCACTCCATCTTCAGGACGGGATAACGTTCCTGGCCCACAGTGATCGCGTCAGGGAGATATTCGAAGCCGAGTTTCCACGGCTGGGAGAGCTCCGCCCCGTCCAACCGCGCCAGACGGGCGCTGATGGCCTGGTAGCGACGCTCCTGATCGGGGACATAGCGGGTGAAGCACTTGACCGCATACCGGTGACCCGACGTGGGCGAGGTCAGCGAGAAGACACTCGCGAAGGCGCCGGAGATCGCGCGAGGCAGGCCGAGCTTGGTCAATTCCGGCCGCGCGCCTCTGAGTTCAGGGTGCTGAAAGCACAGCTGCGTATGCTGCAGCGCCTCCGCGTAGGCGGCACCACTGGGGAACTGCCGCTGCGGAGCGGTGGGAGATCCCATGGTCACCGCCCTTCGAAATCGATCCGCACGATGGCCACATCGTCGTTGCGTAGCTGTTGACGCTCCCTAAGACCATTCAGCCAGTCCACGAACGCCCCCAGGTCATCTGGCGCGGAGAACTCCAGCAGCTCCCTCAGCGCGTCGTCTTGGTCGGGCACCGACAGGAACCATGCCGCCAGTGCGTCGGTCATGAGGAACAGCCGGTCGCCCGGCAGGCACCGGCCTTCGGTGTACCGCGTACGGCCGGCCAGCAACGCCGCATCACGGTTACGGCTGCCGAAGAGGTCTGGGACGGTGCCGAACTCTTCGGCGGACTCCACGGGGAATGCCTCGACGAGCTGGTCGTTCCGCAGGTGGAACAGGCAGCTGTCCCCCAGGGCGGCAGCCCGCCACCGCCATACCGGGGCAGATACGCCGGCGTCGGGCTCAGAAACGGTTTCCGGGTCCACCCGCACGGTGAGCAGCGTCGCGAACGCACCCTCGGCGAGCTTGGTGTGCTCGTACCACTTCAACGGGCGCCCGTCAGCGACGCGCACCTGCGTGTACTGCTCGAGCCAGGGCTCCCACCGGCCCACGACTGACGCCGCGAACTCCTCGAAAGCGGCGCCGCCTTGCAAGAGGTCAGGCCGCTCCAAAGCACGCTCGGCCGCCGCACGGGACAGAAGCCGGGCCCAATCCTTCGCCAGAGCGCTCTCCGTTGCCCCGTCACAGACGCCGACGGTGATCGGTTCCCGCAGCATGTGGTCATGCGGATGGTCGGGCAGCACGACGACGGCGTCCTCGCATTCCGCCTGCGTACTGCCGTACTTAGGGGCTACCAGGTGCGTGACGTACACGCAGGAAGGCGATTGCGTCACCGCAGTTCGGTGGCGCGGGTGCCGATGTCGAGGAACTGCACGACCGTGGTGATGTCCGCGTTGTAGACGAAGCCACGGGTGGTCTCGCTGACCCGCTGCCCCTGCGAGGCCGCGTATGAACGCATATGGCTGGGCAGAGGGCTGGACATGGAGAACAGAGTGCGGGCATAGCTGTCGGGGAGTCCGTCGGTGGTGTCCGGGAACGCGGTGGGGGTGCCGCCCGCGGCGGACACGTGGAGGTTGAACAGCAGAGCGGCACCATCAGCCGTTGCATGCGAGGTGATGGCCTCGGCGGCAGCCGTGGGATCGCCATCGGTCGACTCCCCGTCCGTCAGGTTGATGACGATCGGCGGGAAGCTCGCCGGGAAGCGCTCAGTCCAGCCGGCGACGAGGCTCTCGGCGTACTGAAGAGCGCGGTTCATCGGCGTCCCGCCATGGGCTACCGGGTCCATCCACAGAGGGAAGCTGACCGAGGTCTCGACCAGGCCGCCCGCACCGTCCGGCACCTTTTTGATTCGCTCGTCGACGCGCGCCGGGTTGTCCGCCACTTCGCTGAGGGGAACGATGTCCCGTCCGCCGAGCGCACCGGCGAAGGCGGAGCCGACGGAGGCGCCGTAACCGACGACCGCGACGTGGAAGTAGTCGCGGACACCCTCTTCCTTCGCGCACTTGACCGAGAGCTCTGTGAGGAGCCGGTTGATGGCGTCGGCGACGACATCAGCCTTCTGCTGCGGGACTTCACCGCCGATGGGGTCGCTCATGGAGGTCGACTGATCGACGAGGAAGATAATACTCGTCGGATTGCTGCGGCTGATCTCGGCCGTGTACGGCACGTTGCGCTCCTGGCGGACTGCGAAGTGATCGGTCGTCGGAGGAGCTCATGCGGCGCACATACGTTCCGGCTCCCGGCGCAGGCCGGAACGCCGAGACTCCCCGGGTCGCATCGTAATCCGATGACTCGGTGTGCGGGCGGAAGCCATCAAAGTGCCTCCCTGTCATCCTTGTGCTCGCCACCCTCCTTCGATCGCGGCATGCACCGCAGCCCAGCTCGACGCACGAAGGCGATCGCGACGTGGTCGCCTCCAAGGGCTGCGGAGCGGGTTGCCAGTTGGGTGCGGAACGTGGCGTATTCACTCCGCAAGGCCGCTCTCCGCCCCGGCCTCACGCGTGTGACGGAGCACGGTCACCGAGTCGGAGTTCGACCGCGAGCGGCGTGGCCTCGAGGCCATCCGGGAGAAGCTGCCGGACGGCGACCCGTGGAGAGGCGGGCGGCTCGTTGCGCGCAGTGGTCAAGGCCGCCTGGTACGCGCAGGCGATCAACCCACACCATCGGATTCCGGCCGGTAGGCCCGAAGGCGCCGACAACCACAGCAGTGCCCTGCAACAATCCCCCCAGGACGAGCTACTCGTCCCCATCGGCTTGCGAGGAAGGATTAGCAGTGGCGCAGAGCCGCAAGGGGCATTACCGGGCAGCGACCTACGTCAGGCCCACGACGGTCTCCCGACGCATGAAAAAGCCCGCCACTTGGGTCGTGGTGACTCTGGCAGTGCTCGCCATCGCCGCCTGGAACACCCTCTTCGGCGGCGGTTCTGGTACTCCCGCTACGACACCCCAGCAGACGACTCCCCCTGCCCAGGTGTCGCCAGCCCGATAGGCCGAGCTCTCAACCCCGCTCGGGACGTGCGGTATTACCGTCCTTCCTCCGCCAGAGTCTCCTGGCCCATGTCTGGGGCTCCCGGTCTTCTGCAGCAGAGGGCGTCAAGTCCTGTGCTCTGCCAGCCTGTTCCCCGCGGATCCTCTCCCACACCTCCTTCCACTGCCGCACCTGGTCCTCAGGTACTCCGCACGCCGACAAGTACGTGGGGATGGCAGTCCATGTACGCGGAAGCGTCTCGCGATTCAGCAAGTTGCTGACCGTGCCGTCCGCAATCTTGCGGCCCGAGCGTTCGCTGATCGCCTTCTGCGACAGCCCGGCCACCACACGGATATCCCCGAGCCGCGCGATGAACCCCTCGGCTGTCCGGATACCACCGGGCGAGGGCCAGGCGCGGAGGGACGGATCTAGGCCACCGGACGTACCGACGGGAGAGTCCGGGTCGAACGCTCGGTTTCGACCGAGAGCCAGTCGGGCTCCCGTGTTCCTATTTCTGGCCTGCGGCTCGGGGCGCGACTGAGCGGCCAACGACACCCGCAGCTGCTGATATACCGCGTCGAGCTCCAGCAACTCTGGACCGCCGACTATTCCACTGCGCAGAACTTCCAGTAGTTGGCCGGTGAAGGCCGTGTAGGTTTCACCTGGCGGAGCGAGAGCGGCACTCGTTTCCGAGGATGCGGCCAGAAGGTAACTCCCCTCCACCGAAGCGTGATCGGCCAGCTTCGGGGGGCCGCCGGCCATGGTCCCCAAGGCGAGTCCGCTGAAGCAGCAGTCCAGCAGGAGTACCTGTCGTTCCGAGCGCCCCGCCAGGACTGCCTGGCGTAGCCATTCATAGTGGAGAGACGACTCCGGCCAGTCCTGCTGGGATTTGGGCAACGCCAGTTGCAAACGGCTTTGCAGATCGACCAGGCCGTGTCCGGCGTAGTAGACGAGCAGGGTGTCCCGGGCCTCCAGGGAAGCAGCCCGTAGCACGGCCATCACCTCGTCTGCGGACCCGGGGTTCGCCAAGATCACACAGTGCTCCGGCCGCAGCCCCCATGACGTGGGCGACGCGAGCGCTTCAGCGAGTGCGGCGAGATTGTTGGTAACGGCCGGCAACGGCTCGAGGTGATCGAATTGGCTCGATCCGATGAGGACGGCACGCGATGCGCCCGGATCAGGCAACACACTCACTCGCCTCGACTCTCCCCCCTCTGACCGTCGTCCAGGACGCGGATCACACGCCGTACTTCGTCGTCGCTGCAGTTGGTGAGCGCGATGGTCGTGTCGTCCCTGGTGATCGTGATCTGCGCGCTTTGCGGTCGAGTCCGCTTCCAGGCGACGACAGCCATCACGAATGAGGCCGCACTCCAGCCATTCTCGGTCACCATCTTGATTACTTCCAGGGTCGACCCCATCTGCCCCGGCTGCGGGGGCCCGTCCGACCTCACCTCCGATGTGGAGGACCGCCGTACGGCTGCGTCGTTCCGCAGCCAGGCATGCAGCGAACGCAGTTCGCCCTCACCTTGCTCCATACGCAGATCAACGTACATGACGCCTCCTGACTCTCGACCTGCTGTCCTACTCGGACCTGCAGATACATCGTCGTTCAAAGTCCAGGCGGGCGAGGACAGTTCCCCGGAACCTCCGCATGGTCAAGACCAGCCAGGAGGGGCGTGACCGCCGAAGACGCCACCACCGGCGATGGCCCCCGCGCCCCGGCCGCCGACACGGCCGGCTCCGAACGCGAGGGCCGTTGCGGGCTCCGCGCGTCGGTCAGCACCGGGTCCAGATCTGGTGGCCGCCACCGGTGGCGGCCCACTGCTGGAGACCCGTGCCGGGTCCGGTGGACGGGCGTGGACGAGCGCCGCCTCAGGCTGAACTACGCGCACGTCAATTCCTGACCTCGTGAGGGGCTGCCGCACGATCGGGTGACATCGAAAGTCGCGTGTCCTGTGCGGGCTGTGTTTTGCACAGCGATCGTGGGTCGCAATTTCGTCCCGGAAATTCGTCCGGGCACTTGGACGGCATCAGATCGCCGGCTCGATAGGGCGAGGCGGGGCGGCAGGCGTCAACGCGGGCACGGAATCCTTCTTCAGCCTGCTGCGGAAGAACGTCCTCGACCGAATCGCCCCCATCGCATACGCGATCGCCATGACCACACCGGCCCTCCAAGCCGCGTGTCCGAACCTGACCTGCCCCACCTCACAGGTTCCAGTTCTGCTGGCTAACTGACGGCCTTCACGAAAGGCTGCCGGACATGCCCCGCGCCTACCCCGTTGAGTTCCGCGCCCGCGCCATCGCATTGGTGCGGGCAGGAAAAGAACAGAAGCAGACCGCCGTTGACCTCGGCATCCATCCGGTCACGTTGGCGAAGTGGTTGCGCCAGGACGACATCGACAATGGCCGACGGCCTGGCAGGGTCTCGGCGGAGTCCGCAGAGCTGCGTGCAGCGCGGCGACGAATCCACGAGCTGGAAACCGAGCTCGAGATCGTGCGCAAGGCCGCGAAGTTCCTCGGCGAGGACAAGCCGGCCCCAAAAGGCTCTACCCGGTGATCGACCGTCTCGTCGATGCCGGGGCACCGGTCGACCGATGCTGCCGGATCCTTGGGGTCGCCCGGCAGAACTACTACAAACACAAGCGCACCCCGACCACAGCGCGGCAGTTGCGGCGGGAGTGGCTGACCGGGCTGATCCGGGAGGTCCACGTCGCCTCACGCGGCACCTACGGCTACCGCCGCGTCCACGCCGAGCTCACCCTGGGCATGGGCATCCAGGTGTGCTCGAGGACCGTGTCGGTGCTGATGACACAGGCCGGGATCTACGGACTGCCCGGCCCGGTGCGGATCAAGCGCCTGCGGGGTGTCGTCACCGCCGATGACCTGGTCAACCGGAAGTTCCATCGGCTGCGTCCCAACGAGCTGTGGGTCACCGACATCACGCAACACCGCACCAGAGAAGGGTGGGTGTACTGCGCGGCGGTCCTGGACGCGTTCAGCCGCAAGATCGTGGGCTGGTCGATCGACTCCAGACAGGACTCCACCCTCGTGGTCAACGCGTTGGACATGGCCTTCCGCAACCGGCGCCCCGAACCAGGCGGGATAGTGCACGCCGATCACGGCGCCCAGTTCACCTCCTGGGTCTTCGGGGAACGGATCCGCTCCGCCGGGCTCCTGCCATCGTTCGGCACCGTCGGAGACGGCCTGGACAACGCGATGATGGAGTCGTTCTGGTCCTCAATGCAGATCGAGCTGTTGAACCGCAAACGGTGGAAGACCCGGGTCGAGTTGGCGAACGCAATCTTCGAGTACATCGAGATCTTCTACAACCGACAGCGGCGCCACTCAGCTCTGGGCTACCGCACCCCGATCGAGTACGAACTACTCTCCGAACAAGACACCATCCCCGCCGCCAGTTAGCCACCACAGCTGGAACCCAAACCGTGGGGCAGGTCAACCTGTCACCCAACCCTGCAGCAGACCCGACCGTCCGGCATGATGCTTCCTTCAGCTATGCACCGAGGGGGCACCACCTATGAGAAATGACGAAGTCGCGGACCTAACGAACTTCCTCCAAGCTCGTATTGACGAGGACGAAGCTGTGGCACTGGCCGTGAAGCCCGACACGGCCCAGGGCACCGCAGGGCTGAAGGCCCGGGTTCTCGCCGACATCTCCGCCAAACGTGGTGTCCTGCGCTTTGTGGAGCAGATGCAGCAGGGCGCAGAACAGGACGACTTCATGGTTCACGGTCCCGCCATGATTGCGCTCTCTGCGACTACCTTCCCGCTCCGCCACCTCGTTGCGGCATACGCCACACACCCCGACTTCCGGCCTGAGTGGGAGCCGAACGAGGAGGAAGTCGAGCCGGACCCGAGGCTCAGTCGCGGTCGCGCCGGCCGGGCATAGGTCGCTGGACTTACAAAGAGATCAAGGCCCGTCACGGCTTCACGCGATGGCGGGCCTTCACTCCCCTGGCGCCTCGGCCGGCACTCGCCGGCATAACTGGGCTTGATCAGCCGACCGCGCAGGTCAACGATCAGCTTGCTGTCCGTCTTCGCCGCAGACTAACCAGCCCCGCCACGAAGCAAACGCCGGCCAACGAGACAGGCGCTAGTGTTCTGAGTCGGGAATTCTGTTCAGATATGAGGCGAGGCGTTCGAGGATCTCGTCAGCGGTCTTCGTCCAGACGTAGGGCTTCGGGTCGGTGTTCCACGTGGCGATCCAGTTGCGGATGTCCTTCTCCAGGGCCTGAACGGACTTGTGGACGCCTCGTCGTATCTGTTTGTTGGTGAGTTCGGCGAACCACCGCTCGACGAGGTTCAGCCAGGACGACCCGGTCGGGGTGAAGTGCAACTGGAAGCGAGGGTGGGCCAGCAGCCACTTCTTGATCGCAGGGGTCTTGTGGGTCGCGTAGTTCTCACAGATGAGGTGGACGTCCAGGTCGGCCGGCACTTCCTTGTCGAGCTTGATCAGGAACTTCTTGAACTCCTCGGCCCGGTGCCGGCGGTGCAGGGAGCCGATCACTTTGCCGGTGGCGACCTCGAGTGCGGCGAACAGGGTGGTGGTGCCGGCACGGACGTAGTCATGGGTGGCCCGCTCGGGAACCCCGGGCATCATCGGCAGCACGGGCTGGGACCGGTCCAACGCCTGGATCTGCGACTTCTCGTCCACGCAGAAGACCAGGGCCCGCTCAGGCGGGTCCAGGTAGAGACCGACGACGTCGTGCACCTTGTCCACGAAGTACGGATCCGTCGACAGCTTGAACGTCTGCGACCGGTGCGGCTGCAGGCCGAACGCCCGCCAGATCCGCGACACCGACGACTGCGACAAGCCCATTTCCTTCGCCATCGACCGCGTCGACCAATGCGTCGCGTTCTTCGGCTTGGATTCCAGCGTCCTGGTGACCACAGCGGCGACCTGCTCGTCCGTCACCGTCCTGGGGCCACCCGGACGCGGCATGTCACCCAGCCCGGCAATCCGGTACTGCACGAAGCGGGCCCGCCAGCGGCCCACCGCCTGCGGCGTGGAACCGAGTCGAGCCGCCACGTCCTTGTTCGGGACACCCTCGGCACACGCCAGAACGATCCGACACCGCAAGGCCCACGCCTGCGGCGTGGAACGACGCCGCACCCACTCCTCAAGCGCGGCCCGTTCCTCACCCGACAGCGTCAACTCGGCCTTCGGCCGCCCCATCCGTGCCATAGACCAAGCCTACACATCTGAACAGAATTCCCGACTCAGAACACTAGTCGTCACGGTCAATGGGCAGCCTCCCGTGGTCACCCATGTCATCGCCTTCGCCCGGCGGTCTCCCGCGCCGCGGATGGCGAGGTGAAGGGCAAGTTCCTCGGGCGTGCAAGTGGGCCACAGCCGCTGCCCGCGTTCGAGTTCACCGGCCAGGTCACCGGCGGCGCCACTGGAGGTCGGCCGCGAGTCCAGCTTCGGAAGACAGGCAAGCGCTCCCCAGCGGCCATCGTGCTCGTTCGGCACCACGGGCCTGTCACCGAGTTGCTCGCGGGTGACATCCCCCAGGCGTACATCGCCGCGCAGCACCGCTCGCCCTGCCCTGGCCAGAACTGAACCTCTCTCACTTGGTGCGGCCGGACATCACTCCTACAGTGACGGCAGATCCAGCCCCGTCTCTCACCCGCTGCCATGACTCGGCTGAAGACACGCTGTCAGAGACTCCGACCTGTTCTCCGCCGACTACGTGCACCTCTGGGTTGGCGCCGTCCACCTGCGCATTCGCCTGAAAGAAGTGATGGCCACGCTTGATGGACGTGCGGGCCGGCGGCACGAAGGACCTGATTGCGGTGACCGACGGATGCCGCGAGTTCTCCGTGGCATGGGCTTGGGCTGCTGCGGCTGACCCGGCGTTCCGCAGTTCGTCCGGTTTGTTGTTCTGGGTACGCGGCCCAGAACAACAAACCCGGGGCGGAGTGGCCACATGATCGGCAAGGTACCTGTTAGTCGCCGGAGAAGCCGAAGATCCCCAGGTGGGTAGGCACACCTTCGGTATGGAGAACGACGTAACGGCCGGTCCACCGCATCTGGCACTCGCCGAGCAGGCTCTGCTCGTATTCCTGATGGCTCATCGCGTCGTTGGCGGCGGCGATCAGCTCCCCGTACTGCTGGGGCGTCGGGTGATCCGTGCCGAAATGGTGGACGACGCGGTCTGTTGCCAAGGGGCGCAAGGTGCCGTACTCGGGCCGTTGCGGGGAGTCGGACGCGGAGACGACTGTGTCGATATCAAGGATCGTGTGCGTGCCCTCCTGCCCCATGAACTCGTGGTCCTCGCGCAGTTCCTCCAGACTCCCGTAGCTGTCGCCGTCGCCGTACTCCTCCTGGAACACCCTGGCCTGCAAGGCGTCCAGTGCCGCCGCGACGTCCCCGTCGTACGCGGTGACGTAATCCCATCCGCTGGCACCCATCGAGCCACCCCCCTCTGAGAATCGTGAACGGCGCCACCCTAGTGGCCGGGTCCGACAACGCCGCAGGCCCTCTGAGCATGCGAAAGGGCCTGAGGCGCGGGGTGCGCCTCAGGCCCATTCTGTCGCTGCGTGCAGGAGGCTACGGGTTGACGGGCAGGATTGGGGTGTTCAGGGTCGGGATGCTCCAGCGCTGTGCGGCGGTGGAGTTGCAGGGATAGAGCTGGAACGTGGTGCCGCGGTCGCTGGTCGCCCACGGAACATCCAGGCACATGTTGGACTGCGGATTGTAGATCGTGCCGTCGGCCCGGGCGCGCCACTGCTGGCCGCCTTCGCCGAGGCAGTTCCACAGGATGATCCCGGTGCCCGAGGCGGTGCCGTTGGCGCTGGCAGACAGGCACTGGGTGCCGATGGTGAGGGCTCCGTTGGCGTTGATGCTCCAGCGCTGGGCGGCGGTGCTGTTGCAGTCGTAGAGCTGGGGGTGCACGCCGTTGGCAGTGCTGGCGTTGGGTGCGTCCATGCAACGCCCGGAGTGGGGTGAGAAGCGGATCGGGCCGTTGCTGGTGGTCGCCGCGACAGCGGTGTTGTAGATGGCCAGGTTGCTGACCCGGCCGGTCAGGTAGTTGGTGAAGGTGTTGTTGTTCCGGTAGCGGCCGAGGACAAGAGTGCCACTCGCGGTGGGGCTGGTCGAGGCGGTGTGCTGACCGGTGCCGGCCAGGGCGCCGTTCACGTACATGTTCATCTGGCCGGTGTCTGCGTTGTAGCTGGCGGTCAGCTGAGTCCAGGTGTTGAGCTGGTAGGCCGCGGCGGGGCCGGTCGCGCCGGAGAAGTCGTACGGCCAGTCGTTGTTGGCGTCGCCCCGGGCGAGTCCGAACTTCCAGGCACCGTGGTCGGCATAGATCATGAACGAGCTGCCGTTCACGGTCTCCTGGCTGACCACCATGCCGGCGTCGTCCTTGGCCAGGTAGGCCCAGGTGCTGACGGTGAAGCTCTTGTGGGTGTCGACCACGCCCTTGCTGCTGGTGATGGTGGACTGGGCAGTGCCGTCGAACACCGCGACATTGGTCTTGCGGCCGTCGACGGTTTCCTCGCCCCAGGTGACATTCGCGGCGGTGCCGTTGTAGGAGGCCGGGTTGGCCTTGGCGTTGCCGGTTAGCGGCCACTGGACGTATGGGGCCTGGCTGCTACCGCGGAAGTGGTCTCCGGCGAAGCCGGTGACCTGGGTGCCTGCAACGGCGGCCGGCCAGACGTGGAGGTTGCCGGAGGTGTCGGTGGCCCAGAGGTCGGGCACGTCGTCGTCGGTGAGGTTGCCGTCGGAACCGACCGTCGGGAAGGACGTCGCGGTGACGCCGTAGCCGATTTTGGACACGGGGCTGGCGGTGATGCCCGTCACCTCGGTGGAGGTGTCGGGCCGGGTGGCCGTGGTCAGGGCGTACTGGAAGATGTCGCCATTGGTCCGGTTGCGTACCCAGAGCGCGGGAGCGGTGGCGCTGGTGGCGCCGATGGCCAGTGTGTTGCCGGGGACCATCAGGTCCTTGTCGTCCCAGCCACCAGTGGAGACCAGGGACGGCGGCGCCAGGGTGTGGTTGGTCTTGACCGGGTAGTACCAGAGGTTGCCCGAGTCGATGGCGAAAACGCCGGTCGCGTCGGTGACCGTGCGGCTCGGCGTGCGGGTGTCCTTGGCCGAGCCGATCGGGGTGATCTGGCGGGCCTGCGCCCAAGAGTTGCCGTCGTGGTGGCCGGCGCAGGAGGTGGCGAGATCGGGGTCACAGTCCGGCCGGTCGAGCGGGGTCATCGTGCCGCGGGTGAAGCGACCCGGGTCGGAGAGCGTGTCGGAGTAGTAGTAGAGCGCGTCGTCACCGTCGGAGGCGCCGGGGCTGCTCGGGTCCTTGTGGACGAACAGGTCGTCGAGGTTGGTGGTGGGGTCGAGGGCGCCGCGGTGCGCGACCCGGTAGTCCTTCCAAGTCCGGGGGTTCGTTGGAGCGTCGGCACCGGGGGCCTGGGCGGCGGCCGCGGCCGTACCGGTGGGCGGCACGCTGGAGTTGCCCGGGTCAGTGGCGCGGCCGTGGGTGATCAGGTTGCCTGCCTGATCCGTGACCAGGATGTCGGGCCGGGCATCACCCGTGGTGTCGCCGAATGCGACCGGGCCCTCCGTCCACGGGACGTAGAACGAGTACGACATGGTCTGGGAGGAGTTACCGGCCTCGTCGAAGACCTGGGCGTACAGGGTGTTGGTGCCCCAGTGGGTCGGCTTGGTCGCGACGTCGTTGACCACCAGTGGGGTGCCCGAGGTGGGGGTGCACTTCTGCTCGGCGCCCGACATCTGCGGGTCGTAGCTCCAGCGGAGGCACGCCAGGCCGGAGGAGATCAGGCCGGTGCCCGGGCTCGGGTCGGAGGCGATCAACGGGATGTGCCCGGTGTCGCCCAGATGCAGCTTGGTGGTCTGGCCGTTTCCGGCCGGCGGGAACTGGGTGGCCGGGTCGGTGAATGTGCCGAAGGCGAGCACCGGTGGGGTGGCATCGACGGCGAAGTGGCAGACAGGGCTCGGGGATCCGCGCAGCAGGCCGTCGTCACCGTAAGCCTGCCAGCCGTAGTGGTGGCCGTCCTGGAGGGTGCCCATCGGCAAGGTGTAGGAGGCCTCGCTGCCCCGGCTCACAAAGCCAGACCAGCCGGTGTGCACGGAGTTGCCGCCGGTGGTGTTGTCCCAGATGTTGATCCACTCGGTCAGCTGGCCCTGGTTGGGGCTGTTGACGGTGGACCTGAGACTGGTGTTCGCGCTGGTGATGTAGCCATACGAGGAGAGAGGCACGCTGGCGCAGGCATCGGTGTCCGCGGTGGTGACCCGGTGCGGGGCCGGGACGGTGTGAGGGTTGCCGGGCACACCGGGCGGGAAATCGAATGTGCTGCTAAGCGTGGCGTCGTAGTTGTACCGCTTGAAGCCCATCCGCTGGCCGCTGCCCTCCGGGCCGCGTACTGCGAAGGCGAGCGGCACGTTGGTGGTGCGGATGCCGTCGCGCAGCGCACCGGTGATGTTGAAGTCGATCGGCAGGTCGCTGTAGCACTCCGACAAGGTGCCGTTGCCGGGTACCGACTTGCTGTCGACCCACTCCCGGATCTCGTGGTTGCTCCAAGTCACCGACGCGTCGAACGCCCCTGCCCGGTAGAGGTTGACCGGGTAGGTCGTTGTGCAGGAGTGGTCAGAGGAGATGTACTGGCTGATGCGCAGGTTGGCGTAGTTGATGGTGGCGCCGGCGTAACCGTTGAGGTTGAACTCGAACAGAGCCCGCTCGATCCCGGTTGCGGTCTCCCAGCCCTGGAAGCCGGATCCGGGCCGATCACGGTCGGTGGAGCCGGTGCGGTCGAAGTTGCCAGTGGTGTTGTGCGCCTGCATCACCCAGGCATGGTGCTGCTTGCCACGGGCGTCCTGCGACCACGACGGGTCGACGTAGACGGGGTACGAGGTGTTGGCACCGTCGAGCAGGTCGAGGCTCGGGGCCAAAGAGATCGAACCCTGCGCGTGGTCACTGTTGCCTTGGACCTTGGCCTCGGTCACCGGGATGGTAGCGACGCTGGCCAGTGCGCCGGGGCCGGCTGTGGTGCTCGGCGCGTCCGGCGGAGCGTGGGTCGCGTCACCGGAGTCGTCCGAGCCGGCATCGGCCGCCTTGGCGTTGCGGGTGGCAGGCGAGGCCTGCGCGGTCTCGACGGCGTATTTCGCGGCGGCCCGGCCGGCCGGGGTCCGGGCTTCCTTGGCGGACCACATCTGGGGGGCCGGCGCGGTGAACACCGGCTCGCCGTCGGCGGTCGCGGTCAGCGCGCCGCCGTCGCTCTTGGCGAGGTCCAGACCCTTGGTGGCCGTAGGGAAGACGAGGTTGCGCACTGCCGGATTGGCTGCAGCCGTGGGCGTACGCAGCACGATGACGGTGGTATAGCCGCCCCATTTGGTGGCGGTCACCTGCAGGTCGGTGTCCGGGGCCACATCGGAGAACAGGGCCCCGTTGCCGATAAGTTTCGGGGCGGGGAGCGGGCCGGGGAAAGGCGAGGAGACGGCGAGCTGCTTGCCGTCCTTGGTCGTCATGGTGGCCAGCGGGCCGCTGCCGCCGCCGGAGATGACCAGGTCTCCGCTGGAGGCCGTCGCGACGACGGTGCCGTCCGCGTTCTTGACGAGAGTGTCGTCCAGGGTGGCCCAGGAGCCGTCGGTGCGCTTGGTGCGCTGGGCCATCTCATGCTGCTCGGAGCGCAGTTTGCCTTCGGCAGTCGCTACCACGGTGGTGTATTCGTCGGTGAGTACGGGGACGGGAACATCCTTACCCGCGCTCTTCGCCTGGGTGATGGCCTGCTGGACGGCGTCCTGGGCGGGCGGGGCGGGCTGCCCCGCGGGTTTGGCAGGTTCCGGAGTGCCATCGGCGGCGTGGGCGACGAGCGGAGTAGCCGTCAGTAGGCCTGCGGCGAGGACGAATGTGACGGCGGCCGATACGGACCGTCTGGCGAGCCGGGCGGGTCTGGGTCTGGTGGACATCGAGTTCCCCCGTGGTTTGGCGCGCTCCGCATTGCGGATGTGCAGAGATCCGCAGCACCTTGGCAGTCCTGACTGCCTGTCTACAAAGGGGTATTGATTCTGTTGTCGTGATATCAGAGCCAAAAGGACCTAACCGGCGGCCTGTGAGATATGTCATGCGATCGCTGATCGTCGGTATTGCTGACGGCACGTCATCCGACTGCTAGTTTCCCGTCCGATTGTGTTGGTGATCATCACAGATCTTTCACAGACAACGGGGGTCCAGTGGCAAGTCCGGAGAGACCAAGACGTACGAGATTCTCATGGAGATGTGTCGTCGGGCCGGTGGCCTTCGCCGTCGCGGGCACCCTGCTCGCTCCCGCAGCGCAGGCCACGGCCGGCCCCGACTTCTCCAAGATCTGGCAGCCACCGGATACGCCGCTGCCCGGCACCACCTCGGTAAATGTCACCGACGTCGCCAAGGCGGCCTCGATCGCGCCGCATTACCCGGTGCCCTCGCGGGCCGGCAAGATGGCCGCCCCGGCGCCCACCCAGCGCGCGTCCGCCACTGTCGATCTGTCCGGAGCACAGGCTAAAGGGCCGTTGAGGGCCGGGAAGCTGCCCGTCTGGGTGGCACCCAAGCCCGGCGCGCCCGCTACGTCGCAGGCCGTGACTGTCGTCCAGAGTGACGGGCAGACCGCCCACGCGGCCGGGGTGAACGGGCTGCTCTTCACCTTGACCGCTCAGCCGCAGAGCACCTCCGCCGCCACAGCCCCTGCCACGCGCCAGCAGTCGCCCACTACTCTGGTGCTGGTCGCTGTGGACGTGGCCGCGCTGAACGCCGCTACCGGCGGTGAATTCGCCTCCCGTGGGCGCCTGGTGAAGCTGCCTGCCTGTGCCGCGACCACCCCCGCATCTCCCTCCTGCCAGGTCCGCACGCCCGTGGCGGCCCATTTCGAACAGGCCACCGGGCGGATGGTGGCCGAGGTGCCGCTGCCCGCCGCCACACCGGCACGTACTGGCGCCGCCCAGTCCTCGTTCATCACCGGTGTGCACCCGGCCGCCGCACCCACCGGTGCGCCGCTGCTGCTGGCCGCGGAGACCGGCCCGGCCGGTGGTGGTGGCACTTACGCCGCGTCGACGCTGTCGCCCTCCTCCGCCTGGGCCGCCGGCAGTGCATCGGGCGCGCTGACGTACAGCTACCCGGTCCAGGTGCCGCCCTCGCTCGGCGGCGCGGCCCCGACGGTCGGACTCTCCTACAACTCCTCATCGGTGGACGGCAAGACCTCGGCCACCAACGCCCAGGCGTCCTGGGCCGGCGACGGCTGGGAGCTGAATCCCGGTTTCATCGAGCGCGACTTCAAGCCCTGCGACAAGAGCGGGATCGCCGACTCCGGCGACCAGTGCTGGGGCGGCTTCAACGCGACGCTTTCGCTCGGCTCGCACTCCGGCCAACTGGTCCGCGACCGCAACGCGGGATCGTCCAGCGCCACCACCGACGCGGCCACCGGCGTATGGCACCCGAAGGACGACGACGGAACCAAGATCGAATTCGGCTCGGGCGCGGGCAACGACGCCCGGGACGGCGCGTACGCCAAGGTCACCGACAGCTCGGGGACCGTCTACTACTTCGGGCTCAACCACCTGCCCGGCGGGGACAAGAGCGACCCGGCCGCCAACTCGGTGTCCACCCTCCCTGTGTACTCCCCGGGCAGCGGCGACCCCTGCTACGACTCGGCGCAGGGCAAGGCCTCCTGGTGCCAGATGTGGCAGCGGCTCTCACTGGACTACGTGGTGGACCCGAAGGGCAACCTGACCACCTACACCTGGGCCCCGGAGACCAACTGGTACGCCCGTGGCGCCGGCCAGAACAACGGCACTGGCACCCGCACCTCCTACACCCGGGCCAACCTGCCGGCCTCGATCGCGTACGGCCAGCGTTTGGACGAGCAGCTGGCAGCCAAGGGCGCCCTGCAACCGGCCGAAAGAATAGCCTTCGCCACCGCCGAGCGCTGCCTGGACAGCGCGACCTGCGACCCCGCCCAGCGCACCATTGCAAACAAGAACAACTGGCCTGACGTGCCGGTCGACCAGGAGTGCAAGCAGGACGGCACCTGCACCCACTCCAGCCCGAGCTTCTTCACCACCAAGCGCCTGAGCACCATCACCACTCAGGTCCGCATCAACAATGCCTGGAAGGACGTCGACTCCTACAGGCTGACCCACTCCTTCCCCGACCCGAAGGACAACACCAGCCAGAAGGCGCTCTGGCTGGACTCGGTCGAGCGGACCGGCAAGACGGCCACTCCCGAGCTCTCCACCCTCCCCGTCACCTTCACCCCGGTGATGCTTCCCAACCGGGTGGACGGGACCGACCTGGTGCCCGCGCCGCCGCTGATGAACCGCCCGCGTATCCAGCAGATCCACAACGAGACGGGCGGCGTCCTCAACGTCGACTACAACCTGCCGGGCTGCTCCCGGATCAACAAGGTGATGCCGGCTGCCGAGGACGACAACAGCATGGCCTGCTACCCGATCCGCTGGCTGCCCTCCGGGTCGGTGGCCGATGCCGACCCGGTGCTGGACTGGTTCAACCACTACACGGTCGCCTCGTTGACCGAGAACGACACTGCCACCGACGCCCCGCAGAAGATCACGAAGTACACCTACGAGTCGGCCGGCTGGCACCGCGATGACGCCGAGCTGACCGAGACCAAGGCCCGCACCTGGGGTGACTTCCGCGGCTTCAGGACCGTCACCACCACTGTGGGCAGCGGGACCGACGGTCCCCGGGCGCAGACCCGCACCACCTACCGGCAGGGCATGGATGGTGACGTCCGCCAGGACGCCGGAAGCCGCAGCGTCCACCTGACCGATGCACTCGGCCGGGATGTCGTTGACGTCGACTGGCTGGCCGGCCAGCCACTGCAGAGCGAGACCTTCGACCAGGCCGACGGAAAGGTCACCGCCCGGACTGTCAACGGCGCCTCCGGCGAGGTCGCCACAGCCACCCACTCGCGCGGCACCGGCCTGCCCGACCTGGTCGCCCGATACACCGCCACCACCCAGGCGGTGACCAGCCAGGCGCTCAAGGCCGACCAGAGCTGGCGCACCACCACCAAGACCACGGTCACCGATCCGTCCCGCGCCAACCGTCTGCTCACCTCGCTCGACCAGGCCGACGGTCTGCCCGACCTGTGCACACGCACTGCCTACGCCACCGGGCCCGACCCGCAGCGCACCGACCTCGCCGCCGAAACCCTGACACTCTCCGGCCCTAATGCCTGCACTGCGGCCGCCGGCCCCAGCAACACCACCGCCCGCAGTCGGGTCCTCTACGACAACCTGCCCTTCGGCCAGGCTGCGGCGAGCGCCAACCCGAGCGGCGCCCAGGAGCTGGAGCGCTACGAGAGTGACGGCAGCGCCACCTTCACCACCAAGACCAGCACCACCTTCGACAAGTACGGCCGGACGGAGTCGGTGACCGCGCTGACCGTCAAGGACGCGCTGCATCCGAACGGTGCGACCACCCGGACCAGCTACGCGGCTGCCGCGGCGGGCGAGCTCCCGTCCGCGCTGACCTCCTCGGCGCCGATCCCCGGTGCCGCCACCGGCAGCTGGGACACCGTCACCACGATCGACCCGCGGCGCGGGAACACGCTGACCGTCAAGGATCCCAACAGCAAGACCAGTACCCAGGTCTATGACGCCCTCGGCCGGCTCACCGGCGTCTGGCTGGCCGGACGCAACCCGGCGGCCAACGCCAACGCGAACCTCGCCTATGCCTACAACCTGTCGAACAAGGCCGGGGTGCCTTCCTCGGTGACCACCTCGGTTCTCAAGCGGGATCTGGCGATGCCGGTCTACACCCGTCGCATCGACATTCTGGACGGCTTCGGACGCACCCGGCAGGCCCAGGCCTCACCCGCCAACCCGGCCTACACCGGCCGGATGATCACCGATTCCCTGTACGACTCGCAAGGCAGGGTGAAGACGGCCAACGCCGCCTGGTACAACAACGTTTCCGGCCCCACTACGACCCTGGTGCAGGCCGCCGAGTCGACCATCCCGGCACAGACCCGCACCACGTACGACGGCCGGGGCCGGGCGACCGTGGTCGCCTCATGGTCGCTCGGTGTCGAGCAGAACCGCACCACCACGGTCTACGCCGGAGTCGACCGGATCGACCTGTTGCCGCCCGCCGGCACCTGGCCGACCAGCTCGGTCTCCAACGCCCGCGACAAGACCGTCGAGCGCTGGCAGTACAACACGCCCACCGCGACAGGCAACCCGGCCGATGCGGTGATCTCCCGCTACACCTACACCGCTGATGGCAAGCCCGAGACTCGTACCGACGCGGTCGGCAACCGCTGGTCCTACGGCTACGACCAGCAGGACAGGCAGATCTCGGCGAGCGACCCGGACACCGGCACGGTCGTCCAGACCTTCGACGAGGCCTCCCGGGTTGCCACCACCACCGACAACCGCGGCCGCAAGCTCGTCTTCACCTACGAACTGACCGGCCGCAAGACCGGCGTGTACGAGGGCAGTGTCGCCCCGGCCAACCAGCTCGCGGGCTGGTCCTACGACACGGTGATCAAGGGCAAGCCGGCTTCCGCCACCCGTTACGTCGGAGGAGCCGGCGGTCAGGCGTACACCACAGCCGTGAAGGGGTATGACGACGCCTATCGGCCCACCGGGTTGAGCATCACCATCCCGGGCAGCGAGGTCGGTCTGGCAAGCGGCAACTTCACCTATGCCGTGTCCAGCAGCTTCGACAAGATCACCGGCAATCTGAAGTCCACGCTACTGCCCGCCCTTGGCGGCCTGCCGATGGACGACATGGCGTACTCCTACAACGACTACGGCCAGCTGTTCAAGTACGCGGGTGCCACCACCTACGACACCCAGACCGAGTACGACGCCTTCGGCCGGGTAATCCGTTCCACCGTCAACCCATGGGCCAGCCAGGTGGTGGTCACCAACGACTACGACCAGGCCACCGGACGGCTGCGCAACCAGTTCCTGGACAAGCAGACCTCCGCCAGCGGCGCGGTCCAGCAGACCGGTTACACCTACGACGACTCCGGCCGCGTCACCTCCATCAGCAGCACCCCCGACAACACTCCGGTCGGCCGCGATCTGCAGTGCTTCGACTACGACAGCCTCGGCCGACTGAACACCGCGTGGACCGACACCGGCAGCGTCACAGTCCCCGACGCGCTGCAGCACCAGACCCAGGACCAGGGCCGGTGCACCAACACCAGCCCCACCAGCGGCGCGATCGCGCCCGCCCAGACCACTGTTGGTGGTGGCACCCCGTACTGGCAGGAGTACGGCTACGACGTGACGGGCAACCGGACCAGGTTCGTCCAGCACGACACCAGCGGTGACGCCACCAAGGACTCCGTCACCACGCAGACCTTTCCGAGCGCCGGCACCGTCAACACCGGCGGCGGCAGCGGCGGTCCGCACGCGCTCACCGGCACCAGCACCAAGGTCGGAACCAGCACCACGGTGTCAGGCAACGACGCCTATGACGCGGCCGGCAACACCACCGGCATCTACACCTCGAAGACCGGCACCGCCGACCTCACCTGGAACAGCGAGGGCAAACTCGGCGCTCTTGCCCAGGCCGGTCCGATCACCGGCATCGGTGGCAAGTGCCTGGACATGCAGGGCGGCAGCTCGGCCAACGGCAACCCGCTGCAGATCGACACCTGCACCTCCGGCGGCGGCCAGCGCTTCGCCACCAACGGCGGCCTGCTCAAGGTGTTCAGCAAGTGCATCACCGCGATGGGCACCGCGGCGGGGTCCGTCGTGCAGCTCCAGCCCTGTGACGGCCGTGCTTCTCAGAACTGGACCGTCCGCGCGGACGGCACCATCCTCAACGCGGCCGCCACCCGCTGCCTGGCGGTGCCTGGCAACGTCACCACCAACGGCACCGACCTGGCGATGGGCGACTGCGCGACGCCTCTTCCGGCCGGTCAGAAGTGGACCGTCCCGAACCAGACCACGAGCTACGTCTACGACGCCGACGGCAACCAGCTGATCCGGCGCAATCCAGGCAAGACCACCATCAACCTCGGCACCGACCAAGTCACCTATGACACGGTGGCCAAGACCCTCACGGGCACCCGGTACTACCCGGTTCCCGGCGGTCTCAGCATGGTCCGGGTCGGCGCCGGCGGTCTGACGATCCAGCTCGCCGACCACCACAACAGCGGCACCCTGACAGTCGATGCCACCAGCCTTGCCGTCACCCGCCGTCCGATGGACCCCTTCGGCAACCCGCGCGGCACCCAGCCCGCGCCGGGAGTCTGGGCCGGTGACAAGGGCTTCGTCGGCGGAAGCAAGGACGATGTCACCAGCCTGACCAACCTCGGTGCCCGGGAGTACCAACCGAGCACCGGACGCTTCCTCTGCGCGGACCCACTGCTCGTACCGGATGATCCGCAGCAATGGAACAGCTACGGCTACTCACACAGCGACCCGGTCAACCGCAGCGACCCGTCCGGGCTCTACGACCCGGACCAGCGGGCCTGGGAGCAGGAGCAACGACGGGCGAACCAACCCGCCTCCGAATCGGCCGGGGATAGCGAGCCGGTGGGCCTTGGCGAGGACGAGCCCACAAAGGAGGAGGAGAAGTGGTGGAAGGTCTGGCAGCCGCGCCATGACACTGCCGTCCTCATGGTCACCGCCTACCTCAAGGCCAAGCACCCGTACAACGACTTCGACAACGACGTCTTCATCCGCGGCGCCTCCGCGAAGGGCAATGGGGAGCCCGGCTACGCCGACATCGTCGAGTGGGGCAAGAACGACGTCACGATCTGGGAGGTCAAACACCAGGGTGGGGCGGCGGAGAAGGCCGGCCCGGCGCAGCTCGCCCGGTATGTCTCGAAGATGCAGGCGATGCTGGTCGCCAGCGGCGACACCCGGAGAGTGAAGATCGGCGAACCGCTCGGGGTGGAGCTAGGCCCGGTGCCCAACTTCGGCAACCCCGCCGAGTTCATCACCGCGAAGGACAGTGGGAAGGCCGGCATCATCAGCTACACGTGGTCACGGGAGGATACCCGCGGCGGTGAGCCGGACCCCGTGCCCCACCCTGTACCCGGCCCGCAACCCAACCCGATGCAGCTGAAGGAGCGGGGCAGGCGGCCGGACTGGACCTCGACCCGCCCGATCAAGGGCCTGCCGGCAGGAGGACTGATGCCCCACGCGGCGCCGTCCGAAAACGGAGGAGACGGGCTCACCTTCAACGTACCGAAGATGACCCCCCAGCAGCAGGAGGACACCGGGGTGGCGGCGGTGGTGGGCTTCCTCGGAGCCGTCCTCATCCTCTGTAACCCCGTCACCTAGGATGATGTCCGATTTCGACCGACAGCTCTCCCGAAGCTCTCCTGAAAGGAGTGGTGAGCCAGCATGCACACGATCCGATGTGAGATCGACGCCGAGTACAGCGGTACCGAGGCACTCGCCGACCTCGCCTGGCGTTGGCTCACCGAGGGCGCGGACCGCTTGGAGGACGAGTCCTTCCAGGGGACCCTCGACTCCACCGGGCAGGTGGAGGAGTCACTGAAGAAGTCGGTACCGTGCGGTCCGCCCGGGACGCTCTGGGGTTTCCTATCGGTGACCAGTGTCAAAGGCACCGGCCGGGGGGTCAGCAACCGCTCCCGGGTGCTGACCCGCAAGAATCTGCCGATGCTGCGCAAGTGGTTGGTCTCGGATGTGCAGCTGGCCGAGACCGCGGTCTACCAGCTGGACGACCGAGGTATGCCCGGCCAGGAGCTCCTGCGCATGGGTGTCGCGCGTGACGAGGATGGCGAGGGCTGGATCAGGTTGAGCGCGGAGGCACCCAAGGAGCGCTTCGCGTCGGCCCAGCTCCGCTGGACCGAGTTGCTGCGTGACTTCGCGGAGGAGGTCGACCCCAGCTACGCCCAGATCGGCTACAGCCTTTCGCTGGGCCGCACTGAGTACGAGGAGCGGGTCGGCCCGCTCCTGCCCTATTTGTCGCTGGCAGAGTCGCGGCAGCTGCTGCGCGGATACGAGTGGCTGATGGTGATCCCGCGCGAGATCGCCCAGCTGCTGGGCGGCGCCGACGGGATCACCGCGGCCGGTGACTTCCACCGGATCGAGACCCTGCGCGACGGCGCGGTGCTGCTCCAGGTCACGCCGGAGTTCGACGACTTCACCGGCGAAGCGATCGAACGGACGTGGCGGCTGCTGCGCCCGGCACTGCGGCCAGGGATGCCCAAGCGCTTCGAGGACTCCGACCTGACCGGCCCGCCGAGCCGGATCTGGTACGCCGACATCGCCTGATCACTGCAGGGCCGACGAGGCTGGGGTAGCCGGAACACACATCCGTCTACCCCAGCCTCTTCCGATTCCAGGCCCCCAGTCAGGCTGAGGTGGTGACTTCGGAGCGGTGTGCGGGGCGAGGGCAGCACCGGCAGCGTTGACCGATGGCTTGTAGGGGTTCCACAGTGCCCCCGCTCGTCTCTCTCCGTCCGTTCGCCGGCATCGCTGGCAGCCCAGCGCCAGTGTCGGTGGCGAGCTGGGGACAACCCCGCCGGTGGACAGCCGGTGGACAGCCGGTGGACAGACGCCTTTGGACAGTGCAACACGAGGCGGTGTGCAGCAATTTGCTGTACCTAGTCTGACCAGCAGAAACATCACGAGCTGGCACGACACGGCACCACGGAATTGATCGCTCATTGTCTCGTCATGCGTAGGCCTCGGGTTCGAATCCCGAAGACGAGCGCGTGAAGTGTTGGCGCCGCCCACCGCCTGGGGTCATGCCCCTCTTCGTAACGGTCGGGATATCAACTCACGCCGACGGCCCTGTTGCCTCACCCCAGGAAGGTCAACCGGACCTGACGGTGGGGGTTGGAGATGTTCGTGTCCACCAGGACGACGGACTGCCAGGTTCCCAGTTCCAGGCGGCCGGCGATCACCGGCAGGGTGGCGTGCGGCGGGACCAGGGCCGGGAGGACGTGGTCGCGGCCGTGGCCGGGGCTGCCGTGGCGGTGGCGCCAGCGGTCGTCGGCGGGGAGCAGGTCGTGGAGTGCGGACAGCAGGTCGTCGTCGCTGCCGGCTCCGGTCTCCATGACGGCGATGCCCGCGGTGGCGTGCGGGACGAAGACGTTGAGCAGCCCGTCGCGGCCGTGTGCGGCCTGGTCGAGGAACTCGGTGCAGGCTGCGGTGAGATCGTGGACGGTCTCGGCGGAGCCGGTCGGGATGTCGAGGGTGCGGGTGGTGAACGCGTCGGCCATGTCTCCATGGTCGCCCAACGCCGCCGGATCCGCGTTTGAGATTCCCGTCCGGGTGGCGAGACGACGTTGACCGGGTACGGGACGGCTCGCTAGGTTCTCCCGCATGTTGCGTCCTCTTCTGCTCACCACGCGCGGTCACATCGACCTGCTGCGGGTGGCCTCCGCCGCGTGTCGTCGCGGCTGCTGACGCCTTCTCACTCGTTCGTCCTTCTTCTCGCCTCGCTCTTTAGCGCGCTCCCGGGCTGATCCCGCACATATCCGTACGGATTCGTACGGATCCGACCCGTCGGGAGCCTGCGCGCCGAGGCGTGTCTCCGTCTGCCGCCCCGCCGTGGAGTCGCCATGACCATCAGCAAACCACCGCCGGACATATCCGTAATTCCCGACCAGGGCGACGTCCTTGAGCTGGAACCGATCATCTCGGCGGCCTCCCGGCGCCGCCACGTACCCCGCTGGCTGCGCCGCACCGCGGGACCCCTGCTCCTGCTGGCCCTGTGGCAGGTGCTGAGCAGCACCGGGGTCCTGGAGCCCGACATCCTCGCCTCCCCCGGCACCATCGCGCGGGCCGGGAAGGAGCTGATCGCGGACGGGACGCTGCCGTCGGCGATGCTGGTCTCGCTCCAACGCGTCGCCCTCGGCCTCGTGTTCGGCGTTCTGGCGGGCACCGCGCTCGCTCTGGTCTCCGGGCTCTCCCGGCTCGGCGAGGACCTGGTCGACGCGAGCGTGCAGATGCTGCGGACCGTGCCCTGGGTCGGTCTGATCCCGCTGTTCATCATCTGGCTCGGCATCGGCGAGGCGCCCAAGATCGCGCTGATCTCGCTGGGTGTCGCCTTCCACCTCTATCTGAACGTCTACGCCGGCATCCGCGGCGTGGACGAACAGCTCATCGAGGCCGGCACCTCGCTCGGCCTGTCCCGCTGGGGCCTGGTGCGCCATGTCGTCCTGCCGGGCGCGCTGCCCGGCGCGATGACCGGGCTGCGCTACTCGCTGGCGACCGCGTGGCTGGCGCTGGTGTTCAGCGAGCAGATCAACGCCGACGACGGCATCGGCTTCGTCATGAACCAGGCCCGCGAGTTCTTCAGGACCGACGTGATCGTCGTCTGCCTCGTCGTCTACGCCTTCCTCGGCCTGACCGCCGACATCGTCGTCCGCACTCTCGAAAGGCTGCTGCTGCAATGGCGACCGACCTTCACCGGCAAGTGATCCGGCCCGCAGGCCAGAAGACCGACCGGAAGCCGGACCGTCCGGGAACGGGGACAGGAACGGGGACAGGAACAGGAACGGGGGCCGGAACGGCGGTCCGGGTCGAGGGGCTGACCCGCGCCTTCGACGGGCGCGCCGTGATCGACCGGCTCGATCTCGACATCCGGCCGGGCGAGTTCACCGCCCTGCTCGGGCGCAGCGGCTGCGGCAAGAGCACGCTGCTGCGGGTGCTGGCCGGTCTTGACCGCGAGGTCGAGGGTTCGGTGCTGGTGCCGCGCCGGCGTGCGGTCGCCTTCCAGTCGCCGCGCCTGATGCCGTGGAAGCCGGTGTGGCGCAACGTGCTGCTCGGGCTGCCCGGCCACCCCGACCGCGCGGTCGCGGAGCAGGCGCTGGAGGAGGTCGGGCTCGGCCACCGGTCCGGCGCCTGGCCCAAGACGCTCTCCGGCGGCGAGGCCCAGCGCGCCTCGCTGGCCCGCGCCCTGGTGCGGGAGCCGGATCTGCTGCTGCTCGACGAGCCGTTCGGCGCTTTGGACGCGCTGACCCGGATCACCGCCCAGCGGCTGGTCGCCGAACTGTGGCAGCGGCGCGGGTGCGCGGTGCTGCTCGTCACCCATGACGTGGACGAGGCCCTGCTGCTCGCCGACCGCGCCCTGGTGATGGAGAACGGCGTGATCGCCCACGACAACCCCGTCGCACTGCCGCGCCCCCGCGATCCGGGTGACCCCCGGTTCGCCGAACTGCGGTCCCGTCTGCTCGATCAGCTCGGCGTGGACAACCACCCGGCCGCCCAGGCGGCCTGACGACCTCTCGACCCTGCGACCTCCCGACCTCTTGACCTCTCG
The DNA here is from genome assembly GCF_005860785.2 of Streptomyces sp. So13.3. Taxonomy (NCBI): domain Bacteria; kingdom Bacillati; phylum Actinomycetota; class Actinomycetes; order Kitasatosporales; family Streptomycetaceae; genus Streptomyces; species Streptomyces sp. So13.3. The sequence goes on from NZ_CP048835.1 coordinate 2,278,133, forward strand.
CGCTCGTTCCGAACGGAAGAAACGACCTCCCATGAAACGCTTCGCCCCCGCCCTGCTGCTCCCGCTCGCCCTTCTGCTGACCGCCTGCGGCGGGTCGTCCGCGGCCGACGACTCCTCGGGCTCGTCGAACACCTCGGGTGGCCTGGGGAGCGTCACGCTCAACGTCGGTGACCAGAAAGGCGGTTCCGAGACGATCCTGCGGGCCGCCGGGGAACTGGAGAAGGTCCCGTACAAGATCAAATGGTCGACCTTCACCTCCGGGCCACCCCTGCTCGAAGCGGTCAACGCGCGGGCCGTGGACATCGGCGGGGTCGGCAACACCCCGCCGGTCTTCGCGGCGGGCGCCCACTCGAAGGTCACGGTGGTCGGCGCCTCGCACGGCTCGTCCGCCGGTGAGGTCATCGCGGTGCCCAAGGGCTCGGATCTGACGTCGGTGGCCGACCTCAAGGGCAAGTCGGTGGCGGTCGCGCAGGGCAGTTCCGCCCACTTCCAGCTGGTGGCCTCACTCGCGAAGGCGGGCCTGAAGCTCACCGACGTCAAAGTCAGCTATCTGCAGCCGGCCGACGCCCTGGCGGCGTTCAGCCGGGGCCGGGTGGACGCCTGGGCCATCTGGGACCCCTACACCTCGCAGATCCTGCGCAACACCGGCGCCCGGGTGCTGACCACCGGGGACGGCGTCGTCAACGGGCTGTCCTTCCAGGTCGCCGCGCCCGCGGCACTGGCGGACAAGAACAAGTCCCAGGCGATCGGTGACTACCTCGGCCGGCTGCGCCGGGCCCAGGACTGGGCGTTCAAGCACCCCGAGGAGTGGGCGAAGGTCTGGTCGAAGGAGACCGGGCTGCCCTACGCCGTCGCGCTGGACGCGGTGAAGCGCAGCAGTGGAACCCGGGTGGCGGTCGCCGTGGACGACGCCGCGATCGCCTCCGAGCAGAAGATCGCCGACACCTTCGCCGATCTCCGGCTGATCCCGAACCACTTCACGTTCAAGGACTTCGTCGACCAGCGCTTCAACACCGGTCTGCCGGCGTCGAACACACCGGCTCGCACCTTCGGAAAGGCCTCCTCCTGATGTCCGTGCACCTGCACTGGTTCCTTCCCACGGGCGGCGACGGCCGGACCCTGGTCGACCGCCACGCCTACACCGACGGCGGCATCAAGCGCTCGCGGATCACTCCGATCAGCGGGGTTCGCGCGCCCGACATCGACTACCTGGCGCAGATCGCCCGCGCCGCCGACCAGTTGGGCTTCGAGGCCGTCCTGACGCCGACCGGCACCTGGTGCGAGGACGCCTGGCTGACGACGGTGGCGCTCTCGCAGCACACCGACCGGCTGAAGTTCCTGGTGGCGTTCCGGCCCGGCGTCATCTCGCCGGTGCTGGCGGCGCAGATGGCCGCCACGTACCAGCGGATCACCCGCGGCCGGCTGATGCTGAACGTCGTGACCGGTGGTGACTCCACCGAGCAGAAGCGCTTCGGCGACCATCTGGACCACGACAACCGCTACGCCAGGACCGACGAGTTCCTGACGGTGGTGCGCGGCGCCTGGGAGGGCAAGCCGTTCGACTTCCACGGCGAGCACTACCAGGTGGAGGGCGGCCTGGTGGCGCTGCCGCCCGAGCCGCGCCCGCCGGTCTTCTTCGGCGGCTCGTCGCCGGCCGCGGGGCCGGTCGCGGCCCGGAACGCGGATATCTATCTGACCTGGGGGGAGCCGCCCGAGCAGGTCAAGCAGAAGATCGACTGGATCCGCGGGCTCGCGGAGGCGGAGGGCCGCACGGTCAGGTTCGGCATCCGGCTGCACGTCATCTCGCGCGACTCCTCGAAGGACGCCTGGGCGACCGCGAACCGGCTGCTGGACGACCTCGACGACGACACCGTCGCCGCCGCCCAGCAGGCCCTCGGCAAGAGCGAGTCGGTCGGCCAGCAGCGGATGCTGGCCCTGCACGGCGGCTCCCGCGACAAGCTGGAGATCTCCCCCAACCTGTGGGCCGGGGTGGGGCTGGTGCGCGGCGGCGCGGGAACGGCGCTGGTGGGCAACCACGCCGAGGTCGCGGACCGGATCGAGGAGTACCACGCCCTGGGCGTCGACCACTTCGTGCTCTCCGGCTACCCGCACCTGGAGGAGGCGTACTGGTTCGGCGAGGGCGTGACGCCCGAGCTGGCGGCACGCGGACTGCTCGACACCGTCCCCGGCTCCCCGCTGGCCGGGGTCCCGGCCACGAACGGCCGTCCGGCGTCCGCGCCGGGCGGTGCGCCGCTGCTGCTCGCCGGGGGGCGTTGAGCGGCGGCGGAGTTCACGGCTGCCCGTCCGCCGGGAGATCGTTCCCGGCGGACGGGCAGCCGCTTCCCGATTGGTCTGGACCATTTGCCCGCTGTCGGGATACCCTCCCACTGCCGCCGCGCGCCAAAGGGGGACAGCCGACGTGAACACCTTGCACCGTATCGCCGCACTGGTCGACGCCTGCCTGCTCCCCGCCTGCCGCAGCGAACGGCTGCCGGACTGGATACGGCTCGGGCTCGACCGGGGGATGCCGGGAGTGGTCGCCTACGCGAGCTCTCCCGACGCCTCCCGCCGGATCACCGACGCGCTGCACGAGCGGCTCCCGGACGGCCTCACCGGCCGCCCGGGCGGAGCACCGAGCCCTCGCGCCAACGATTCCGGAACCGGTGGCAGCGGCAGTTCCGCGGCCGCCGAACTGGTGGGCCTGGGAGCCAACTTCCATCTCGGCGTCCGGCCGGCGCTGCGCGCCGACGAGACTCGCGTCTTCGTGACCGATCTGCAGGCGCACGGGGTCGCCGCGGCCCTCGGCCCCTTCACCGGCGAGGGCCCGCTGCGGCCGTTCGCCGAAGGCGCCGCCGCCGGGGTGCGGGCGATCACCGCCGGACGGACGCCCGTTCCGGGCGGCGACGGCCTCCCGGCGACCCTCAGCGGCCAGGCCGTGACGGGCGTGCTGCGCGGCGACCTCGGGTACGGCGGGGTGGTGGTCAGCGACACCCTCGACGCCCCGTCGATCGTCAACGGCTGGGGCGTGCCGGGCGCGGCCGTGCTGGCCTGGATCGCCGGCGTCGACCTCGTACAGCTCGGCCCGGCGTGCGGTGCGGGGGTGCGCGAGGCGATCCACACCGCCGCCGCCCCCGCGGTGGCCGACGGGGACCTCGCACCCGCCCGGCTGGAGGAGGCCGCCGAGCGGGTGGCCCGGCTGCGGCGCTGGGCGTCGGAGCCGCGGATGCCGGCACCGACGGCCGCGGAACAGGCCGCAGCCTCCTCCTCGACCCCTGTTTCGGCGCACGCTTCGGCCACCCGCCGCTGACGCCTCGCGGGAAGCTTTCCGCGCCGCCTACGGTTGGTAGAACCGTGAACGACTTGAGCGGAGTGCACGAGGTCGACGTCGCCGTCATCGGAGCAGGACAGGCGGGCCTGTCGGGCGCGTACTTCCTCAGCCGCGCCGGATTCCGTCCCGACGAGGGCTTCGCCGTCCTGGACCACTCCCCCGGCCCCGGCGGCGCGTGGCAATTCCGCTGGCCCTCGCTCACCTACGCCAAGGCCCACGGCGTCCACGACCTGCCGGGCCTTCCGCTGGAGGGCGCCGACCCGGCCCGGCCCTCCGCCGAGGTGGTCTCCGAGTACTTCGACCGTTACGAGCGCACCTTCGACCTGCGCGTCCACCGCCCGGTGAACGTATCGGCGGTCCGCGAGGCGGGCGGCGGGCGGCTGCTCGTCGAGACGGACGCCGGAGCGTGGTCCGCCCGCGCGCTGATCAACGCCTCCGGCACCTGGGACCGCCCGTTCATCCCGCACTACCCCGGCCAGGAGACCTTCCTCGGCCGCCAGCTGCACACCGCCGGCTACCGGGGCGCGGCGGAGTTCGCCGGCCGCCGGGTCATCGTCGTCGGCGGCGGGACCTCCGCCGTGCAGCTGCTGATGGAACTCGCCGAGGTCGCCGACACGACCTGGGTCACCCGGCGTCCGCCGCTCTTCCGCGAGCAGCCGTTCGACGAGGACTGGGGCCGCGCCGCGATCGCCCTCGTCGAGGAGCGGGTCAGGGCCGGGCTGCCGCCGCAGAGCGTGGTCAGCGTCACCGGCCTGGCGGCCACCGAGGCGGTCCGCGCCGCGCGGGCGCGCGGGATCCTCGACCCGCTGCCGGCCTTCGACCGGGTCACCGAACACGGCGTCGCCTGGAACGACGGCCGCGAGCTGACGGCCGACGTCATCCTCTGGGCCACCGGCTTCCGCGCCGCCCTCGACCACCTCTCCCCACTGCGGCTGCGTGAGCCCGGCGGCGGCATCCGGCTGGACGGCACCACCCGCGTCGCGAAGGACCCCCGCATCCACCTCATCGGCTACGGGCCCTCCGCCAGCACCATCGGCGCCAACCGGGCCGGGCGCACCGCGGTCCGCGAGATCCGCGAACTCCTCGCCGGCGGAGCCCGCGGAGCCCGTGAACCGGAGGAGCCCACCCCCGTACGGTCCCCCGCCCTCGCGCACTGACCGCCCGGCCGCGGGGAGCGCTAACCTTCCGCCCATGGTCAACTCGCGCTCGCGGCGGGAGCTCCCCGCCTTCCCCGGCGCCCTCGATACGGCTGCCCCCTGGGCGCTACGAGGCCACTGGAGCACGGCACGCCAGAAAACATCCGATGTCTGCTTCCCACTGCTCCCGCGCTACGGCAGTATGAGCCCATGCGCGTAGCCCTCTTCGTGACCTGTGTGAACGACATGCTCTACCCGGACACCGGGCGGGCCACCGTGGCGCTGCTCGAACGGCTGGGCGTGGACGTCGACTTTCCCCCGGCGCAGACCTGCTGCGGGCAGCCCCAGTTCAACACCGGCTACCGGCACGAGACCGAGCCGCTGGTGCACCGGTACGCGGCCGCGTTCGAGGGCTACGACTACATCGTGACCCCGTCGGGTTCCTGTGTGGCCATGGTGCGCGAGAACTACCCGCGGATCGGGGCGAAGGCCGCCGCCGAGGGGCGCGGCGACAGCCTCGCGGAAGCGGCGGCGTCCGTGGTGCCCAGGACGTACGAACTCACGGAGTTCCTGGTGGACGTGTTGAAGGTGACCGACGTCGGGGCGTACTTCCCGCACGCGGTCACCTACCACCCCACCTGCCACGGGCTGCGGGTCCTGGGGCTCGGGCGGCGCCCGCTCGCCTTGCTGGAGAAGGTCGGAGGTCTGCAGCTGCGGGAGCTGGAGGGCGCGGAGGAGTGCTGCGGCTTCGGCGGCACCTTCGCCGTCAAGAACGCGGCGGTGTCCGGCGCGATGGGCGCGGACAAGACCCGGCACATCGCCGGCACCGGGGCGGCGGCCGTCTGCACCGTCGACAACTCCTGTCTGATGCACATCGGCGGCACGCTGGCCCGGGAGGGCTCGCCGGTCCGGCCGGTGCACATCGCCGAGATCCTCGCCGCGACGGAGGAGCACCCCTACCCGATGGAAGAGGTCCGATGAGCGGCACGTATCTGGGGATGCCGGCCTTCCCGGAGGCCGCCGCGAAGTCGACCCAGGACACCCAGCTGCGCGGCAATCTGCGGCATGCGACGCACACCATCCGCGCCAAACGCGCCGTGGCGGTGGCCGAGTTGGACGACTGGCCGCAGCTGCGGGCCGCCGGCGCCGCCGTCAAGGACCGCACGCTGCGCCATCTCGACCACTATCTGGAGCAGTTGGAGACGGCGGTCACGGCCGCGGGCGGCGTGGTCCACTGGGCGGCCGACGCCGCGGAGGCCAACCGGATCGTGACCGACCTCGTCCGCGCCACCGGCGAGACCGAGGTCGTCAAGGTCAAGTCGATGGCCACCCAGGAGATCGGGCTCAACGAGGCCCTCGCCGAGGCCGGCATCCACGCCTACGAGACGGACCTCGCCGAACTGATCGTGCAGCTCGGCGACGATCTCCCGTCGCACATCCTGGTCCCCGCGATCCACAAGAACCGGTCCGAGATCCGCGACATCTTCACCGAGCGGATGGGCGACTGGGGCCGGGCGGCACCCGCCGGGCTGTCGGACGAGCCCGCCGACCTCGCCGACGCGGCCCGGCTGCACCTGCGGGAGAAGTTCCTGCGGGCCAAGGTCGCCATCTCCGGCGCGAACTTCATGGTGGCCGAGACCGGCACCCTCGTCGTCCTGGAGTCCGAGGGGAACGGCCGGATGTGCCTGACCCTGCCCGAGACCCTCATCTCGGTCGTCGGCATCGAGAAGACCATCCCCACCTGGCGGGACCTGGAGATCTACCTCCAGACGCTGCCCCGCTCCTCGACCGCCGAGCGGATGAACCCGTACACCTCGACCTGGACCGGCACCACGGAGGGCGACGGACCGCAGACGTTCCACCTGGTGCTGCTCGACAACGGCCGCACCGACACCCTCGCCGACACCGTCGGCCGCCAGGCGCTGCGCTGCATCCGCTGCTCCGCCTGTCTGAACGTCTGCCCGGTCTACGAGCGGGCCGGCGGCCATGCGTACGGCTCCGCCTACCCAGGACCCATCGGCGCCATCCTCACCCCGCAACTGCGCGGTACGGCCTCGGCGCTGGACGCCTCACTGCCGTACGCGTCGACGCTGTGCGGCGCCTGCTACGAGGTCTGCCCGGTCGCGATCGACATCCCCGAAGTCCTGGTCCACCTGCGGGAACGGGTGGTCGAGGGCGGAGCGGTGACGCTGCGCGGCACCCGGGCCGTCATCAAGCCGGCCAAGGGGCACGCCGCCGAGCGGGCCGCGATGCGCGCCGCCCGCTGGACGCTCGACCATCCGGCCGCACTCCGCGCCGGCCAGCGGCTGGCCGCCCGCACCCGGCGGCTGCACCCGGCCCGGCTGCCGGGCCCGGGGCGGGCCTGGTCCGCCACCCGCGAACTGCCGGCCGTACCCGCCGAATCGTTCCGTGACTGGTGGCAGCGCACCCGGGGAGAAGGAAAGAACACATGAGCCACCCCAACCCTGTGAGCCGGCCGGGCGGTGCGAGCAGCCGGGAGCGGGTCCTCGGACGGATCCGCCGCGCGCTGGCCGATGTGCCGCGCGACGAGCTCCCCGGCAGCGTCCCGCTGGACCGCGACTATCTGCGGGTGCACGGGACCCGGACCCCGGAGCAGACCGCCGACCTGCTGGCCGTCCATCTCGCGGACTACCGCGCGCTGGTCCACCGGTGCCCGGCCGACGGGCTGGCGGAGCTGATCGCCACGCTGCTCGCCGAGCGCGGCGCCCGCTCCGCCGTCGTTCCCGACGGCCTGCCCGACAGCTGGCTCACCGCCCTCACCGGGGTGGAACTCGTCGCGGACACCCTCGCCCTGACGGCGCGGGAACTCGACGCGGTGGACAGCGTGGTGACCGGTTGCGCCGTGGCCGTCGCGGAGACCGGCACCATCGTGCTGGACGGCTCCGCGGGCCAGGGCAGGCGCCGCATCACGCTCGTGCCCGACCATCACATCTGTGTGGTCCTGGCCCCCGGCCAGATCGTCGACTCGATCCCCGAGGCGATGGAACGCCTCGACCCCGCCCGCCCGCTGACCTGGATCTCCGGCCCCTCGGCCACCAGCGACATCGAGCTCGACCGGGTGGAGGGCGTGCACGGTCCGCGCACGCTGGAAGTGGTCCTGGTGGGCGAACCGGCGCGGTGAGCGGCTGATCCGACGGTCTACGCGGACTTGGCGAACTCGGCGGTGGAGAGCCGCTCGTCACGGCGGACCAGCGCCGCGTAGCGGCCGTCGCGTGCCAGCAGCTCGTCGTGGGTGCCGCGTTCGGCGATCCGGCCCGCGTCGAGGACCACGATCTCGTCGGCGTCGCGGACGGTGGAGAGCCGGTGGGCGATGGTGATGGTGGTGCGGCCGGCCGACAGTGCGTCGATGGCTTCCTGGACGGCCTGTTCCGTGCGGGTGTCGAGCGCGCTGGTGGCTTCGTCGAGGATGAGGACCGGCGGGTCGCGCAGGATGGTGCGCGCGATGGCCAGCCGCTGCTTCTCGCCGCCGGAGAAGCGGTAGCCGCGTTCGCCGACGAGGGTGTCGTAGCCGTCGGGGAGACCGGCGATGTGGTCGTGGATCTGGGCGGCCTTCGCGGCGGCGACGATGTCCTCGTCGGTCGCGTCGGGCTTGGCGAAGCGCAGGTTCTCGGCGACCGAGGCGTGGAAGAGGTAGGTCTCCTGGGCGACGACGCCGACCGTTTCGGCGAGCGTGTCGAAGGCGAGGTCGCGGACGTCGACGCCGTCGATCGTGACCCGGCCGCCCGTCACGTCGTAGAGCCGGGGCACCAGATAGCTGAGCGTGCTCTTGCCGGAACCCGTGGAGCCGACGATGGCCAGGCTGCCGCCGGCCGGTACGGCGAGGTCGATGCCGTGCAGCGTGCGGGGGGCGCCGGAGGGGTCGTACGAGAAGTCGACGTTCTCGAAGCGCACGTCGCCGCGGGCGCGGTCCATGCGGACCGGGTCGGCGCGCTCGGTGATGTCGACGGGCAGGTCGAGGTATTCGAAGATGCGCTGGAAGAGCGCCAGGGAGGTCTGCACCTGGACACCGGTCGACAGCAGGCTCACGGTCGGGCGGAACAGTCCCTGCTGGAGCGAGACGAAGGCGACGAGGGTACCGATGGAGATGGCGGGCCCGCCGTTGCTCATGGTCAGGCCGGCGGCCCAGTACAGCAGCGCGGGCATGGCGGCCATGACGATGCCGATGGTGGACATCCGCCACCGCCCGGCCATGTTGGAGCGCACTTCGAGGTCGACCAGTTGCTCGGACTCGTCGGAGAAGGAGCGGGTCAGCGAGTCGGAGCGGCCCATGGTGCGGCCGAGCAGGATGCCGCTGACGGACAGCGACTCGGTGACGATGGCCGACATCGAGGCCATCTGCTTCTGCCGCTGGGTGGTGATCTTCTTGCGCTCACGGCCGACCCGGCGGCTGATCCACACGAAGACCGGGAGCAGCAGCAGCGAGACGATCGTCAGCCGCCAGTCCAGGGCGAGCATCGCGACCACGGAGGCGATGACGGCGGTGAGGTTGGAGACCAGCGAGGTCGCGGTGGACGTCACGGTCGCCTGCATGCCGCCGATGTCGTTGGCGATACGGGACTGCACCTCGCCGGTGCGGGTCCTGGTGAAGAAGGCGAGCGACATGCGCTGCAGCTGCTCGTAGACCGAGGTGCGCAGATCGTGCATGACGCGCTGGCCGACGGTGGTCGAGATCAGGGTCTGCAGCACGCCGAAGACGCTGGTGACGACGGCGGTGGCGATCATGCCGAGGGCGAGCAGGCTGAGCAGCCCGGTGCGGCCCTGCGGGATCGCGGTGTCCAGGATCGCCTTCAGCAGGAAGGGCGAGGCGACCGAGACGAGGGAGGAGAGGGCGACCAGCACGCCCACGAAGGCGAGCTTGCCGCGGTAGGGACGGAAGAGCCGCACGATGCGGCGTACGTCGGTGGGTGTGTCGGGGTCCTTGGGCGGTGGCGTCCACCGTGTTTTGTCGGGGTGCAAAGGGCTCCTCGGGAGGTTGCTGGAGGTCGGTGCCGGTTCGGGCCGGCGGTGTCGGAACAGTGCCCGCACAGACCGCCGGGCCGGGCCGACTTTAGGAGTGTAAGTCATTGTTACCTATGTTCACAATGACTTACATCCTGATATCCTTGGGCCATGGATCCCCGCACCACCCCCGCGCCCGAACCCGCCGCTGAGTCCGCGGCGGAGTCCGCCGCCGCCGAGACCACCGGCCGCCTCGCCGACCAGCTGCTCAATCTGACCAAGCGCCTCCACCGGGCCCAGCGCCGGCACCTGGAGCCGCTCGGCATCACCCCGGCCCAGTCCCGGCTGCTGCGGACCGTCGCGCACAGCGAGGCCCCGCCGCGGATGGCGGACCTGGCCCGGCGGCTGGATGTCGTTCCGCGTGCGGTGACCACGCTGGTGGACGCGCTGGAGACGCACGACCTGGTGCGCAGGATCCCCGACCCCGCCAGCCGCCGGGTGATCCGTATCGAGCTGACCGAGGCCGGCGGCGCGACGCTGCACCGGCTGCGGCTGGCCCGCCGGGCCGCCGCCGAGGATCTCCTCGCCCCGCTGGACACCCCCCAGCGCGAGGCGCTGACCGCGCTGCTCGCCACCCTGGACGCGGCGGCGCCCCCTCGGCCGCGCTGCTGAAGCGCGCCCGAGGGGGCGTCGTGGTGGAACTCACCCGGCGGCGTTCCCTCCGCCGGGAGGAACCGCGAACCGCCGGCGACCGCTAGCGCTGGGACGGCATGCGGTGGCCGGCGCCGTTCTCGGAAGGCACCTGCTGGACCACTGCGGTGCAGGCGCTGCACCGGCGGGCGGCCTGGGGTATCGGGGTCAGGCACTCCGGGCACTCACCCATCGGCGCCGCGGCGGCCTTCGGGAAGAACCGCTCCTGCATCCGGTTCATCGGCAGGATGACCAGGAAGTAGATCACCGAGGCGACGATCACGAAGCTGATCGTCGCGTCGATGAAGGCGCCGTACGGGAACGTCACTCCCGAGACGGTGAACGCCTTGCGGGAGTAGTCGCCGGAAGCTCCCGACATGAGCCCGACGACCGGGGTCAGGAACGCCTTGACGAAGCCGCTGACCAGTGCGGTGAAGGCCGCACCCACCACGATGCCGACCGCGAGTTCGACGACGTTGCCGCGCAGCAGGAACGTACGAAAGCCCTTCATAACTCAGGAATCCCCTCTGTGATCACGAAACTGGAATGTGCCAGTCTCCCCTGATCCTGACCGCCTGCCCACCATCACCCGCGCCAGTTGTCGCTGAGTGACACCTTTCCGCTCGCGGGCACCGTGGCGGTCCGGTTGGCACCGGTCTCCCAGGTCGCGTTCCCGGCGGCGTCCTTGCGTAGGTACTTGTACTCGAACGACGTGCCCGCGCCCAGCGCGACGTCGAGCTTCCACACCGGGTAGGCGGCCGACGAGAGCAGCAGGGCCTTGCCGGTGTCCCAGTTGCCGAGGGTGGCGTTGTTGCCCGTGACGTAGATGTTCTGGCCCGGCGTGGTCGTGGCGTTGACCGCGAAGGAGGCGCCGGAGGCCGGGTCGGTGGTCCCGCCGCCGCCCGTGCCGCCGCTGGCGCAGGTCGCCCCCGTGTAGAGCGCCACCGCGTCGTTGGCGCCGATGGTGGCCGTGAACCGGCCGTCGGAGCCGACGGTGTAGCTGGTCCCGGAGTGCTGGACGTCGCAGTAGCTGCCCGCCGGCAGCGACGTGGTGTACGTCCGGGTGAGCGCGCCGCTCTCGTGGTTGATCGCGACGAAGCCCTTGCTGCCGCGGCCGAACGCGATGGCGTTGTTGCCGTTGGACCACCAGTTGGTCACCGCGGTGCCGGAGACGGCGTTGCGGAAGCCGACCATGCCGGCGATCTGCGGCCAGGCGTGCTGGCACTTCCATCCGTCGGCGTAGCAGGCGTTGACCGTGCCGCCGTTGGGCGGCCCCGCGTCGTTGTCCGAGAACTCGTAGCCGGAGTAGACGTTCGGCGAGCCGTAGGGCCAGGCCAGCAGGTAGACGTTGGCGAGGGTGTAAGTGGCGCCCGCCTTGTAGTTGAGGGTCGAGCCGTTGCGCTCGGTGTCCCAGTTGTCGGTGAAGGTCCGCGCGTTGACGCTGGGCAGATAGCCCCAGGAGGCCCCCCAGTTGCTCAGGGACGACAGCTTCTCGCTCGTGAAGATCCGCTTGAGGTCGGTGGCGGCGCGGAACTCGTCCACGTCCCCGGTGCCGGTGTACTCGCCCGGCTGCACCGCTTCACCGGCCCCGTAGATGACCTCCTGCGCCCAGTAGACGCCCGGGTTGCTGAGCTTGGACTTGATGGCGGCGAGGTCGCCCGCCGCGATGTGCTTGGCCGCGTCGATCCGGAAGCCGTCGGCGCCCAGTGCGATCAGGTTGTTGAGATAGCCGGCGATCGTGGAGCGGACGTAGTCGCTGCCGGTGTCCAGGTCCGCGAGCCCGACGAGCTCGCAGTTCTGGACGTTGTTCCGGTCGGCGTAGTTGGTGATGTTGCTGCGGCAGGTGTGGAAGTCCTGGTCCTGGTAGTAGCCGGGGTAGTTGTACTTCGAGTAGTTCGTGCCGCCGGTCCCGGTGCCGGGGCCGGCCGCCATGTGGTTGATCACCGCGTCGGCGATGACCTTGACGCCCGCGGTGTGGCAGGTGGCCACCATGTGCTGGAACGCGGTGCTGTCACCGAGCCGTCCGGCGATCCTGTAGCTGACCGGCTGGTACGAGGTCCACCACTGGGCGCCCTGGATCTGCTCCTGGGCCGGGGAGACCTCCACGAAGCCGTAGCCGGCCGGGCCGAGGGTGTCGGTGCACGCCTTGGCGACGGAGTCGAAGCGCCACTCGAAGAGGGTGGCGGTGACGTCCTTGCTGCCCGGCGGGGTCGCCTGCGCCGGCTGCTGGGCGGCGACGGTGAGGCCGGTCGCGGCGAGCAGTGCGGCGAGCGCGCCGTGCAGGGCCCGGGATCGGCGGGAGGAGCGGAAGGTCCGGGATGGCGTGGATGGCGTGGGTGTTCGGGGTACCCGGGATGTGCGGGATCGCATGAGCGGCTCCTCCGGAGTGCGGGCACAGCTGTGCCCTCGAAGGCAGCCCGCGCCAAGCCGCCGGGTGGGGGTGCGGAACCCCGCGTCCCACGGGGTTCCGCCGAGGAGCTTCCCGCCGTGGCTGTGAGCACGTCAAGAGACCGGTGGAAACATTTTCAACTACTTGCGGAAACCTCTTCCAAACGCCTGCACGCGCCGGTTCAACGGATCGTGCGGTCCTCCGTCAGCGCGCCCTGCGCGGTCGCGATCCGGCGGTCGTAGCAACCGCCGGGAGCGTCCGAGCCGAGTATCCGGTAGTGCTCGGACGAGGTGCCGGTGGCGTGCCGCTGCTCGCGCGGCACATTGAGGGTGAAGGACGCGTCGCCCTGGTAGACGTCGCCCAACAGTGACCTGCCGACGGTCCGGCCCCCGCGTGTCACCACGGTGTCGGCGCGGTCGCCGAGCAGCATCACCGTACGCAGCCGGTCGGCCGCGCCGACCGACGTACGGCCGTCCATCGTGTACGCGCGGCGTACCGCGGTGCTGGTGGCCGGGCCGTGGCCGGCCGTGGTCACCGTCGCGTCGTCGGTCCACCGGGCGGTCAGCGCGTCGGTGCTCTCGTCGGCGTTCCACCGGTGGGTGGAGGTGGCGGACAGCGCGCGGCGGACGGTGGTGGCGACGCGGCCGTGCGACGTGTCGACATAGCCGGAGACCGTCAGGCTGTGGCTGCCGGTCGCGTCGAGGGCCCGTTCGTCACCGGGCCGGTAGGAGGTGGAGGTGTCCGGGGTGCTCTCCTGGTGCGCGGTCAGAGCGCCCGGCACATGAGCGCGGTGCTCGTCCTGCCAGACCAGCACGTTCGTCGGCACGCTCCAGCCGCTCTGGCCCGCGGGCACGCCCAGCACCGAGACCTCGACGCGGTGTGCCTTCCCGTCGTTGAGCAGGCCGGCGTACGGCGTCAGGTCGTACTCGACGGGTTTGACGTCGAAGGCGCGCGGGCCCGGGATCACGTACCAGAGGAAGGGATTGGACCAGCCGCCGGTCCACACGGTCGGGAACGGCGCGGCCATCCCCGCCAGTTGGCCGTCCACCCGCAGCTGCACCTCCCGGTAGGGACCACCGGCCTGGCAGGAGTACGGCACATCGGCGGGCACCGCCAGGTACCAGAACTCCTCGCAGCCGCCGCCGGATCCGGTGGCGTACACCTCGGCGACGATGCGCTCGCTGTTGCGCGGCGTGGTGAGGTCGCCGACGAGCGCCGTGCCCTCACTGTGCGAACCGGCCAGAGTCAGCACCTGGTCCGGCGCGGCTCCCGCCGGGTCCCCGCCGCCCGCTCCGCGTGCCGGGTAGAACGTCAGCGAGACCTTGACGTCGATCACGCCGGTGTACGTGTCGTTGACGACGTTGCCGATGAGCATCTCGACCGGCTGCGGGCCGCGCAGCGCGGCCGCGTACCGCGTGACGTCCTTCTCGACCTTCCAGGCGATGCCCTCGGGCGACGGTTCGGGGGTCGAGGTGTCCAGCACCTCCACGCCGCCGATCCGCAGATAGCCCAGCCGGTCGTACTGCCGCCCGGCGACCTGGCCGTCCAGCCGCAGCACGACCTTGCTCCAGCGGTCACCACAGCCGCGCGGCGGGGTGTACGTGCTCGTGTACGGCGTGAAGTCCCTGAACTGCGCCGCCACGATCTGGGTGGTGCAGGACGGGCCGCCGGGGGTCCTGATGGGCGGGGCGGCCGTCAGGGGGTCGTGCCAGTCGGTGCCGAACTCTGCCGGGGGCGCGGTGGTGGCCGCGGCCGCCGGGCCCGCGAAAAGCGCGAACCCCACTGCCGCGGCGAGCGCCGCGAGTATCCGTCTTCCCACGCGGTGGTGCCTCCTCGTCATGCGATGACCACGAAGTACAGCGCACAGCTTGGCCCGGTCGGGCGCCGCGCGACAGACCGCCTCGCCCGCGGGACGGCCCCGCCGGCGACCTTGGCCGATACCGGACTATTCCGGGCGTGGCGGCCGTAAATCGGTTGACCCGGTACGTGCGGTGACGCGAACCTTGCACGTCTTCGCACCCCCCATCCAGAGCATCTCGGGACGTCATGTCGCTTCGCCAACTCCCCTTCCAGGACCCCGGTGTCCCCGACGTCAGATCGGGATTCCGTTTCCTGCTCTGGCTGGAGAAACGCCAGCTGCGCGGGCAGCTCACAGCCGCCGCGTGGGGCACTCTGCTGATGGCGTCCATCGCACTGTTCCCGGCAGCCGTCGGCCTGGCCGTGCAGGCGGTCGTCGACCATTCCGGCCGGCGGCTGGCGCTGTCCGGTGGGCTGATGCTGGCGCTCGGCGGACTCAGCGCGCTCGGCGACACCATGCTGCACCGCACCGCGGTGACCAACTGGATCACCGCCGCCGCCCGCGTCCAGCAGCTGCTGAGCCGCAAGACCGTCGAACTGGGCTCGGTGCTCACCCGGCAGGTCGCGGCCGGCGAGATCGTCACCGTCGGCGCGGGCGACGTCGAGAAGATCGGCTGGTTCGTGGAGGCGTTCGCCCGCTTCACCTCCGCCTTCCTCGCCACCATCGGCATCGCGGTGGCCCTCGCCTTCTACCAGCCGGAACTCGGCCTCATGGTGGCCGCCGCCATCCCCGTCCTGGCCCTCGCCGTGCTGCCGCTGCTGCCGGCGGCGACCAAGCGCGCCGACGTCCAGCGGGAGAAGGCAGGCAAGGCCACCGAGCTGGCCTCCGACACCGTCGCGGGTCTTCGGGTGCTGCGCGGTATCGGTGGCGAGGAGCTGTTCCTCGACCGGTACCGCAAGGCCTCGCAGGAGGTCCGTACGGCCGCCGTGCACAGTGCCCGGATGTGGGCGCTGATCAGCGCCGTACAGGTGGTCCTGCCAGGACTGCTGCTGGTGGGGGTGGCCTGGTACGGGGCGGTCCTCGCGCTGGACGGCAGGATCTCGGTCGGAGAGCTGGTGACCGTGTACGGGACCGTCGCCTTCCTGATGTTCCCGCTGCGGCACTTCGAGGAGATCGCGATGGCGTGGTCCTTCTCCCGGCCGTCGGCGAAGCGCGCGGCGCGGGTGCTGGCGCTGGTGCGGGGCGTGGAGCCGGATACATCTCCGTCACTTCCTTCAGCTCCTTCGCCTGATGTGTCTCCTTCCGGTGATCTGTACGACCCGGAGACCGGTCTGCTCGCTCCTGCCGGGCAGCTGACGGCAGTCGTGTGCGGGGACCCGGACGCCGCCGGGCGGCTGGCCGACCGGCTCGGCGGGCACAGCCCGGACCGGGTGGCCGGCCAGTCCTCGGTCCTGCTGGGCGGCACGGCGCTCGACGAGCTGCCGCTGGCGGCGGCGCGCGCCGCCGTACTGGTGCAGGACAAGGACCCGGTGCTGCTCTCCGGCACCCTGCACGAGCTGCTCGACGTACCGTCCTCCGGCAACGTTTCCGCCACCGACGCCCTGACGGCCGCCCAGTGCGGAGACGTGCTGCAGGCGCTCGCCCAGGCCTCGGTGGACGACTCCGGTGATCCGATGCGGACCCGGATCACCGAGCGCGGACGCTCCCTGTCGGGCGGCCAGCGCCAGCGGCTGGCCCTGGCCAGATCGCTGGTCGCGGACCCGGAGGCGCTGGTTCTGGACGAGCCGACGTCGGCTGTCGACTCGCACACCGAGGCCCGTATCGCGCGCGGCCTCAAGGGGATCAGGGCGGACCGCACCACGGTGGTGTTGACGTCGAGCCCACTGCTGCTCGACCGCTGCGACCTGGTGGTCTTCATCGCCGACGGTGCGGTGGCGGCCACCGGAACCCACCACGAGCTGCTGCGCGCCGACCAGCAGTACCGCGCCGTGGTCACCCGCGAGACCGAGGAGCCGGCCGGTGTGACCGCCGCTGTGAACGGCGGCGTCACGGCCGCTGTCACCGCTGAAGGCCCGTCCGTGGTCCCGTCCGGGGCCGTGGAGAACACCAGGATCGAGGAATCCGCATGATCGGCGTGAAGCCACCGGAGCACGATCCGGACGCGCCGCAGCAGACGACGACGCTGCCGGTCGGTTCGCCGGCCACCGTACGCACCTACGTGACCGAGCTGGCCCGCCGCCACCGCGGCGCCTTCACCCTGCTGGTCGCCGTCAACACGGTCGCCGTGGTCGCCTCCATGGTCGGGCCCTATCTGCTGGGACAGCTGGTCGAGGACCTGTCGGCCGGGCGCCGGGAGCTGCATCTGGAGCTCACGGTCGGGCTCTTCCTCGCCGCACTCGCCGTCCAGGCAGGATTCGTCCGGCTGGTCCGGCTGCGCGGTGCGATCCTCGGTGAGCGGATGCTGGCCGACCTGCGCGAGGACTTCCTCGTCCGGTCCGTCGGGCTGCCGCCCGGCGTCCTGGAGCGGGCCGGTACCGGCGATCTGCTCTCCCGGATCACCACCGACATCGACCGGCTGTCGAACGCCATGCGCGAGGCCGTGCCGCAGCTGGCCATCGCCGTGGTGTGGGCCGCGCTGCTGCTCGGCGCGCTCGCCGTCACTTCTCCCCCACTGGCGCTGTCGGTGCTGGTCGCCCTGCCGCTGCTGCTGGTCGGCTGCCGCTGGTACTTCCGGCGCGCACCCGCCGGCTACCGCTCCGAGGCCGCCGGGTACGCGGCCGTCGCCGCCTCGCTCGCCGAGTCGGTCGACGCCGGCCGGACCATCGAGGCGCACGGGCTGGGCGCCCGCCGGATCACGGACTCCGACGAGCGGATCAGGACCTGGGTCGGCTGGGAGCGCTACACGATGTGGCTGCGCAGCGTGCTCTTCCCGGTGATCAACCTGACGCACACCCTGATCCTGGCGTCGGTGCTGATGATCGGCGGGACCTTCGCGCTGCACGGCTGGGTGTCGGTCGGCGAACTGACCACCGGGGCGCTCTACGCCCAGATGCTCGTCGACCCCGTCAACCTGATCCTGCGCTGGTACGACGAGCTGCAGGTCGCCCAGGTATCGCTGGCACGGCTGGTCGGGGTCCGCGAGGTCGAGGAGCACGAGTCGGACGAGCACGTCATCCCGGACGGCCGCGACATGCACGCCGACGAGGTGCGCTTCGGCTACCGGGAGGGCAGCGACGTGCTGCACGGGGTGTCGCTGCGGCTGCGGCCGGGCACCCGGCTGGCGCTGGTCGGGCCTTCGGGCGCGGGCAAGTCCACCCTCGGGCGGCTGCTCGCCGGAATCTACGCGCCGCGGACCGGCGAGGTGACGCTCGGCGGGGCCGAGCTGGCCCGGATGCCGGCCGAGCGGGTACGGCGGCATGTGGCGCTGGTCAACCAGGAGCACCACGTCTTCGTCGGCTCGCTGCGGGACAATCTGCGGCTGGCCCGGTCCGGGGCGGACGATCCCGAGCTGTGGGACGCGCTGGTCTCGGTGGACGCCGACGGCTGGGCGCGGGCGCTGGACGACGGTCTGGAGACCGAGGTCGGCTCCGGCGGCTCCACCCTCACCCCGGCACAGGCCCAGCAGGTGGCCCTGGCCCGGCTGGTGCTCGCCGATCCGCACACCCTCGTGCTGGACGAGGCGACCTCGCTGCTGGACCCGCGGGCCGCCCGGCATCTGGAGCGTTCGCTGGCGCGGGTGCTGGAGGGCCGCACCGTGATCGCCATCGCGCACCGGCTGCACACCGCGCACGACGCGGATGTCATCGCGGTCGTCGAGGAGGGCCGGATCAGCGAGCTGGGCAGCCATGACCAGCTGGTCGAGGCGGACGGGGCGTACGCGGCCCTGTGGCGCTCCTGGCACGGCTAGGAGCGGCCCGCCGCTTCCCGTTCCCGGGTTCCGTGCCCGCCGCCTGCTCGGCGGCGGGCACGGAACCGGGGGCGTCAGCCGAGGAAGCCCAGAGCGCCCAGTGCCCCGACTCCACCGAGCAGGAAGAACGCCGGGGTGAGCACCTTGATCTCGACCCAGCTGCCGGCCCGGAACCGCATGAACTTCGGCGGCCCCATCGGGTACCAGCGCTTGCGGCCTATCGGGATGGGCCACAGGATCGGGCAGCCGGACACGGTCAGGGCGTCGCCGATGCAGTGCACGAGCGAGCCCAGCACGATCGGGATGCCGATCCACAGATAGTGCTGGCCGGGCTCGGTGAAGAGCCAGTCCTTGCCGTTGCCCGGGTCGTCCAGGACATCGGCCAGGACCCAGGCGCCGGTCGCCCCGAGAAGCCAGACCAGCACATCGCTGGAGGCACGGGCCTGGCGCCACAGCAGACCCTCGACGGCCAGCACCATATGGACGAAGAGGATGCCGAGCACCGCCCAGCGCCCGCCGAAGAGCGCCGCCGCCGAGCAGGCGCCGCCGATCAGGGCGGCCCACAGCCAGGTGTGCGTCAGGGTGCGGTGGCCGCCGGTACGGCGCGGGTCGCCCTTCATACGGGTGGCCTTGTAGGTGGCGTACGACAGCTTGTCGATGATCTCGCACAGCGCTTTGGAGATGGGCCCGAAAGCACGCGATATGGTCGCCGCCTTGTGGTCCAGGTCCGGAGCGAGAGCGGCGCCGGCGCAGATCAGGGCGCCGACGACAAGCGTCGGCCACGGCATGGGGTGGTCGAGCGCGGCCGCGCCCGCCCCCACCCCCAGCCATGCCGCCGCTCCGGAAAGTGAATGTGCCGGTCCCATCATGTGTGGTGCCCCGCCCCTTTCGGCCCGCCCGCAGGCGGAGTTGACGCCCAGTCGACGGCACACCATACCGTTGGCGATCTTCCGTATTACCGCCGGTTCCGCCGCGGGGCCCGAAGCCAGGCAAGATGGTGGGGTGACCCTCATTGATCAGCTGCCTCCCGAGGCCGACCCCGATGCCCTGTACGAAGCCTTCTCGACCTGGGCGGAGAGCCAGGGCATCACCCTCTACCCCGCTCAGGAGGAGGCGCTGATCGAGGTCGTCTCCGGGGCGAACGTGATCCTTTCGACCCCGACCGGCTCCGGGAAGAGCCTGGTCGCGGCGGGGGCGCACTTCGCCGCGCTGGCGAAGGACCAGGTCACCTTCTACACCGCTCCGATCAAGGCGCTGGTGTCGGAGAAGTTCTTCGACCTCTGCAAGCTCTTCGGCACCGAGAACGTCGGCATGCTGACCGGCGACGCCTCGGTGAACGCGGACGCACCGGTCATCTGCTGCACGGCCGAGGTGCTCGCCTCGATAGCGCTGCGCGACGGCCGGAACGCCGATGTCGGCCAGGTCGTCATGGACGAGTTCCACTTCTACGCGGAACCGGACCGCGGCTGGGCCTGGCAGATCCCGCTGCTGGAGCTTCCGCAGGCCCAGTTCGTGCTGATGTCCGCGACCCTCGGCGACATGTCCCGCTTCGAGGAGGACCTCACCCGCCGCACGGGACGCCCGACGACCGTCGTGCGTTCCGCGACCCGGCCGGTGCCGCTCTCCTACGAGTACGTGACGACACCACTGACGGAGACGCTGACGGAGCTGCTGGAGACCCGGCAGTCGCCCGTCTACATCGTGCACTTCACCCAGGCGGCGGCCGTCGAGCGGGCGCAGGCACTGATGAGCATCAACATGTGCACACGCGCCGAGAAGGACGCCATCGCCGACCTGATCGGCAATTTCCGCTTCACCACCACCTTCGGCCGCAATCTCTCCCGGTTCGTCCGGCACGGCATCGGCGTGCACCACGCGGGCATGCTGCCGAAGTACCGGCGGCTGGTGGAGAAGCTCGCGCAGGCGGGCCTGCTGAAGGTCATCTGCGGTACTGACACCCTCGGTGTCGGCGTCAACGTGCCGATCAGGACCGTGCTCTTCACCGCCCTGACGAAGTACGACGGCACACGGGTCCGCACCCTGCGGGCCCGGGAGTTCCACCAGATCGCCGGGCGGGCCGGCCGTGCCGGGTTCGACACCGCGGGCTTCGTCGTCGCGCAGGCGCCCGAGCACGTCATCGAGAACAAGAAGGCCGTCGCCAAGGCCGGGGACGACCCGAAGAAGCTCCGCAAGGTGGTCCGCAAGAAGGCTCCCGAGGGCTTCGTCAACTGGTCCGACGCGACCTTCGAGAAGCTGATCGCCTCCGACCCCGAGCCGCTCACCTCCCGCTTCCGGGTCACCCACACCATGCTGCTGTCGGTGATCGCCCGGCCGGGCAACGCCTTCGAGGCGATGCGGCACCTGCTGGAGGACAACCACGAGTCGCGGCGCAACCAGCTGCGGCACATCCGGCGGGCCATCGCCATCTACCGTTCCCTCGAGGCGGGCGGCGTCGTGGAGCGGCTGGCCGAACCGGACGCGGAGGGCCGCATCGTCCGGCTCACCGTCGACCTCCAGTCGGACTTCGCGCTGAACCAGCCACTGTCGACGTTCGCGCTGGCCTCCTTCGAGCTGCTCGACAAGGAGTCGCCGTCGTACGCCCTGGACATGGTCTCCGTCGTCGAGTCCACGCTCGACGACCCCCGCCAGATCCTGGCCGCGCAGCAGAACAAGGCGCGCGGTGAGGCGATCGGGCTGATGAAGGCCGACGGGGTCGAGTACGAGGAGCGGATGGAGCGGCTGCAGGAGGTCACGTACCCCAAGCCGCTGGAGGAACTGCTCTCCCACGCCTACGGCATCTACCGGCAGAGCCACCCGTGGGTGGGCGACCACCCGCTGTCCCCCAAGTCGATCGTGCGCGACATGTACGAGCGCGCCATGACGTTCTCCGAGTTCACCTCGCACTACGAACTGGCCCGCACCGAGGGGATCGTGCTGCGCTACCTGGCGGGCGCGTACAAGGCCCTGGAACACACCGTCCCGGACGATCTGAAGTCCGAGGACCTCCAGGACCTGACCGCGTGGCTCGGCGAGCTGGTGCGCCAGGTCGACTCCAGCCTGCTGGACGAGTGGGAGCAGCTCGCCAACCCCGAGGTCGAGACGGCCGAGCAGGCCGCCGAACGCGCCGACCAGGTCAAGCCGGTCACCGCCAACGCCCGAGCCTTCCGGGTGCTGGTGCGCAACGCCATGTTCCGCCGGGTCGAGCTGGCGGCGCTGGAGAAGTACAACGTGCTGGCCGAGCTGGACGCCGAGTCGGGCTGGGACGCCGACGCGTGGGCGGAGGCGATGGACGCGTACTGGGACGAGTACGACGACCTGGGCACCGGCCCCGACGCCCGCGGCCCGAAGCTGCTGCAGATCGAGGAGCAGCCGGAGCACGCGCTCTGGCGGGTCCGCCAGACGTTCGCGGACCCCAACGGCGACCATGGCTGGGGTATCTCCGCCGAGGTCGATCTGGCAGCTTCCGACGAGGAGGGCCGGGCGATCATCCGTGTGACGACCGTCGGCGAGCTGTGACCGGGCACGACACGAGGGAGTTCCGATGACCAACCCCGCCGAGCGGCTGGTGGATCTGCTCGACCTGGAGCGGATCGAGGAGAACATCTTCCGCGGCCGCAGCCCCGAGGAGCGGCTGCAGCGGGTGTTCGGCGGGCAGGTCGCGGGGCAGGCACTGGTCGCGGCCGGCCGCACCACGGACGGCGAGCGGCCGGTGCACTCGCTGCACGCGTACTTCCTGCGGCCCGGCCGGCCGGGTGTGCCGATCGTGTACCAGGTCGAACGGGTGCGTGACGGCCGGTCGTTCACCACCCGGCGGGTGGTGGCGATCCAGCAGGGTCGCACGATCTTCAATCTGACCGCCTCCTTCCATCAGCCGGAACCGGGCTTCGAGCACCAGATCCCGATGCCCGATGTACCCGAGCCCGAGAGTCTCCCGAAGCTGGGCGACGAGCTGCGCGAGCATCTGGGGGTACTGCCCGAGTCGCTGGAGCGGATGGCCCGCCGCCAGCCGTTCGACATCCGCTACGTCGAGCGGTTGCGCTGGACGCCCGAGGAGATCGAGGGCGCCGAACCGCGCAGCGCGGTGTGGATGCGCGCGG
The DNA here is from genome assembly GCF_005860785.2 of Streptomyces sp. So13.3. Classification (NCBI taxonomy): domain Bacteria; kingdom Bacillati; phylum Actinomycetota; class Actinomycetes; order Kitasatosporales; family Streptomycetaceae; genus Streptomyces; species Streptomyces sp. So13.3. Next base: position 2,300,437 of record NZ_CP048835.1, read on the forward strand.
TGGGACCGCTGGGCGACGATCCGCTGGTGCACACGTGCGCGCTCACGTACGCGAGCGACATGATGCTGCTCGACGCGGTGCGGGTACCGGTCGAACCGCTGTGGGGCCCCCGCGGCTTCGACATGGCCTCCCTCGACCACGCGATGTGGTTCCACCGCCCCTTCCGCACCGACGAGTGGTTCCTCTACGAGCAGGAGTCCCCGATCGCGACCGGCGCCCGCGGCCTGGCCCGCGGCCAGATCTACGACCGCTCGGGCCGGCTGCTGGTCTCCGTGATGCAGGAAGGGCTCTTCCGCAAGATCGGCGGCTGACCAGCACCCCACGCGGCGGCGGCAGGCGGCAGCAGGCGCCGCCGTTCAGGGACGCCGGAACAGCTTCTTCCGGCGGCGGGTCCCCGCGCTGTCCCCGGGCCGCTGCAACCGCCAGCCCCGGCGCGGGCGCGGCTCCGGCCCACGCTCGGAACACGGCTCCGGCGCAGGTTCCGGCCGCGGCCGCAACTGCGGTTCGCGCTCGGGTTCGTGGTCGGGTTCGTGCTCGGGACCCGGCCCCGGCTCCGGCTCCGGTCCCACTGCAGGGGCCGGGCGTGGCTCCCGCTCCGCGGCCGGTGCCGGGCGGGGGGCCGGACGGGCCTGCCGGGCGCGGTCGAGAGCCTCGGCCAGGGAGAGCCGGGCCAGGGCGATCTCGTCCGGATGGTCCGCGGTGACCGCCGCGTCGATCAGTTCACGGGAGGCGAACTCTCCGGGCCTGCCCGGTGGCAGACCGGACCGCAACCTGCGCAGATAGGCCCGTTCGTACAGATCCGGCACCACCTCGGCCGCGCCGTCGGTGCCGAGCAGCGCCGCCCAGACCGCCGCCTCCTCCCAGGCGTCGGCCGCGTCCCGCACCAACTGCCCGGCCCTGCGGGCCCGCCAGCCACGTGCCCGGTGGTCCGCGCCGTCATCCAGAGCGCCACGCAGCGTTACCGGCAGCCTGCCGTGCAGCGCTTCAGGATGGTCCCGGGCGTACTGCCCGATCTCGTCGGCCAGATACATCCAGACGACGGCCCGGTAGCGGTTGACGTACCAGCGGACCGGCCGGATGAAGCCGCCCTTCGCCAGCTTGACGAAGCGGTCGCGGCTGACCCCGATGAGCTCCGCTCCATCGCCGCTGCCGACCACGCGCAGCCGGTCGCGCAGCGCCTGCGGGAAGCCCTCGGCCGCTCGCAGCCGGTCGACCTCCTCGCGCATGACGCGCCTGCGGCCCGGCCCGGCCGGTACGGCCCGGACCTCGCCGAGCTGGACGGCCAGCTCGAACTCCCCCGTTTCCAGTTCCAGTTCTTCCCTGGCCCGGTTCATCCCGAGCGCTTCGCCCGCCGGCGCCCCGCCCGCAGGCGATTCCTTACCGACTGCCGCTGCCGCTGCCGCTGCGACGGCGACCCCGACCGCGAGTGACTCCCGTACCACCATGACTTCCCCCACCGCCTCGACTACTGACAGTGACGAATGTAGCGCAGCCCGATGACCCAACCACGTGGCCTGTGGATAACTCCGCCCCCACCGGCACACCGCCTGCGGCAGCAAACATCAACGGCCCGCAGGCTCACCCTCCGGTAGGCGTGATCCCTGGCTGCCGGGGCGCGACCCCGAGGTGCTCGCCCACCCGGTGCACGAGCAGCGTCATCTCATAGGCGACCTGCCCGACGTCGGCCTCCATACCGCTCAGCACCGACAGACAACTGCCGTCGCCGGCCGCGGTCACGAAGAGGTAGCCCTCGTCGAACTCCACCATCGTCTGGCGCACTCCACCGACCCGGAACTGCCGGCCGGCACCCTTCGCAAGGCTGTGGAACCCGGACGAAACGGCCGCCAGATGCTCGGCCGTCGGCCGGTCCAGACTGCCGCTGGCCCCGGTCACCAGGCCGTCGTTGGACAGTACGAGCGCGTGCTGCACATGCGGCACCCGCTCCGTCAGGTCGTCCAACAGCCATGCGAGTCCATTGCCCACCGTCATTCCCGGCCTCCCCGTATCGACTGCGGTACGAGACTGTCCTGAACAGCGCGCTACGGCAAGTCCCCATCGGGTCACGACCGGCATCGCTATCCGGCAGCGGGCCCCACCGGGATGGCCTGCCCGCCCTCACCAACAGCCCCCACCAACAGACCTCACCAATAACCCCCATCAGCGGCCCCACCGGTGGGTCCCGTCAGCCGACCCGTCGCAGCTGACGCTCGGCGTGCATCCGTTCGGCGTGCTCGACCAGGGCGATGAGCACGTCCTTGCCGGATTCACGGTCCCGCGCGTCGCACAGCACGACCGGCGTCCCCTCCGTCAGGTCCAGGGCCCGTGAGACGTCCTCGGGCCGGTAGGAGCGCGCGCCGGAGAAGCAGTTGACGCCGACCGCGAAGGGGATGCCGCGGTGCTCGAAGAAGTCGACTGCGGGGAAGCAGTCCTCCAGCCGGCGGGTGTCGGCCAGCACGACGGCGCCCAGCGCGCCGTGGGACAGCTCGTCCCACAGAAACCAGAAACGATCCTGCCCAGGGGTGCCGAAGAGATAGAGCGACAGCCCCGCCCGGATCGTGATCCGCCCGAAGTCCATGGCGACCGTGGTGGTGGTCTTGCGTTCCACCCCACCGGTGTCGTCCACTCCCCGGCCCGCCTCGCTGAGCGATTCCTCGGTGCGCAGCGGCCGGATCTCGCTGACGGCTCCCACCAGGGTGGTCTTGCCGACCCCGAAGCCGCCCGCGACCAGAATCTTCAACGCCAGCGCGGGCTCATCACGCCTGCCCGGTTGCTCAGAGCGCCCGAAGTCCATCGATCACCTCTCGCAGAATGTCTTCGCCGGGAAGTTCGGCGGGCGCCACCGGCCGGCGCACCCGGACCCATCCCAGCGTGAGCAGGTCGCCCAGCAGGACGCGTACGACGCCCACCGGCAGGTCGGAGTCGGCCGCGATCTCCGCGACCGACAGCGGGTCGGTCCGGCACAGGGCGAGGATCGTGCCGTGTTCCGGGGCCAGGGCCGGGTCGCCTGCGGCGCCGGGCTCCGCGCCCGGTTCGGCGACGACCTGCGCGATCAGGTCGAGATGCGCGCTGCCGCCGTCTCCCCGGGTCCGGCCGCCGGTCAGGGCGTAGGGACGGACCATCGGGCCCGCCTCGTCGTCGTACCAGCGGCCGTCCATCCGTGCTCAGCCGCCTGCCGTGGTGTCGGAGTCCGGCCGGGCGGGCGTCCGCAGATGCTCGCCGACCTGTTTGACGAGCCGGGCCATCTCGTAGGCGACCAGCCCGACGTCGGCCCCGGCGGTCGCGAAGACCGCGAGGCACGACCCCTCGCCCGCGGCGGCCACGAAGAGGAAGCCGCCGTCCAGTTCGACCATGGTCTGCCGTACGTCACCGGCGGCGAAATGCCGGCCGGCGCCCTTGGCGAGGCTGTGGAATCCGGACGCGACCGCCGCCAGATGCTCGGCGTCCTCGCGGCTCAGCGCCCGTGAGGCGCCCACCGCCAGACCGTCGTTGGACAGGACCACGGCGTGCCGCACCCCGGCCGCCCGGTCCGTCAGCTCGTCCAGCAGCCAGTCCAGCCGGCCGGAACGGTTCGCCTCGATCATGCCGGGTCTCCCTCGTTCGACGCCGGGCGGCCGGCCGGACGGCCACCGCCGCGCGCCCAACCGCTGCGGTACGCGGTCATGATGGCGCGGATCTGCTCAGGAGTACGCCCGCCCGCGTCCTCCGACTCACCGTCCGACCCGTTGCCCGGCGCATGGCCGTCCCGCTCCGGAGCGGGTCGCTCCAGCAGTTGCGGGGCGAGGTTCGCCTTCCGTACCCGGCGCGGCAGATCGTCGTCGCCGTGCGCGGTGCCGTTCGCCGCCGGACCCACGGGGGCGGCCGGTGCGGCAGGACCGGCAGGGCCGGCAGGGCCGTCCGGACCCGGCGGCGGATGCGCGGACGAGGCGGCGGACCCGCGGACCACGACCGGCTCCGCGGACCCGTCGTCCCGCTCGTCGCCGTTCCCCAGCCCCTTGCCGTTCCCGAAAGCTCTACCGTTTCCCGACGCCTTCCCGTTCTCCAACGCCCTGCCGTTCCGCGACTCCGCACCGTTCCGCGACGGAAGCGGCCGGACGACGACCGGGTCCTCGCGGTGGGCGCGCTGGGCGCGGTTGCGCTCGGCGGCGCGGCGGGCGGGGGCCGGGTCGGGAACGTAGCGCTCGATGAGCGCGGTGGGCAGCAGCACGACGGCCGTCGTCCCGCCGTACGGGGACGGGCGCAGCGAGACCTTGACGTCGTGCCGGGCGGCGAGCCTGCTCACCACGAACAGCCCGAGCCGGTCGCTGTCGAACAGGTCCAGTGCCTGGGCGCGGGCGATCCGCCGGTTGGCCTCTTCGAGCGCCCCGCCGCCCATGCCCAGCCCGCGGTCCTCGACCTCCAGCACATATCCGTTGCCGACCTGTTCACCGCTGATCCGCACCTTGGTGTGCGGCGGCGAGAACTGGGTGGCGTTCTCGACGAGTTCGGCGATCAGGTGGGTGAGGTCGGCGACCGCGCCGCCGATGACGGCGGCCTGCGGCAGCCGCCGCACCTCGACGCGCGCGTAGTCCTCCACCTCGGCGACCGCGGCCCGCACCACGTTCTGCAGGGGCACCGGCCGGCGCCAGGCCCGGCCAGGGGCCGCGCCGGACAGGATGATCAGGCCTTCGGCGTGCCGGCGCATGCGGGTGGTGAGGTGGTCGAGCCGGAACAGGTCCTCCAGCTCGCCGGGGTCCTCCGTACGCCGCTCCATGCTGTCCAGCAGCGCGAGTTGGCGGTGGACGAGGACCTGGCTGCGGCGCGCGAGGTTGACGAAGACCCCCGTGACGCCGCTGAGCAGCTCGGCGCGTTCGACGGCGGCGGTGAGCGCGGCACGGTGGACGGTCCGCAGCGCCTCGCCGACCTGGCCGATCTCGTCCGCGCCATGGGTGCCCTGCGGCGCCTCGGCGTCCAGGTCGATCTCCTCGCCCGCGCGCAGCCGGCGCATGGCGGACGGCAGCTTGCGGCGGGCGAGTTCCAGTGCGGTGTTGCGCAGTTCGACGAGTTCGGTGACCAGGGCGCGCCCGATCCGCACCGAGACGATCAGCGAGACGATGACGGCGAGCAGGCCGAGCAGCACCGCCGCACCGGAGGTGCTCGCCAGCCCCCGGATGATCGGGTCGGTGCCGGACGAGACGGTCGCCGCGCCGCCCGCCGGGTTGTCGATGGCGCGCAGTCCGCCGATGACCGGTCCGGAGGCCGCCGTCCAGGTGCCCGCGGGCGCGGCGGCCGCGGCGCGCGGCCCTGGGTCGGCGCGCAGCACCCCGTCCTCCACGCCGAGCAGTGCGCTGTACGGTGCGGAGCCGCTCAGCCTCTCCCAGGACGAGCGGCCGCCGCCCCCCAGGTCACCGGCCGAGGCGTCGAGCAGCAGCCGCCGGGCCTGTACGGCACCGGTGAAGTCGCGGTAGCGCGGGCCGTCCAGGGTGCCGGTGAGTTCCGCGACGGAGATCAGGGCGTCCTCACGGGCGAGCATCTCGCCCGCCCGCCCGAACTCCAGGGCGACACGGCTGCCGGAGGTCAGGACCGGGTCGGAGCCGGCGGTCAGTACGCCGATGGCGGAGAAGGCGTTCTCGATCGCGTCGCAGTAGCCGCGGTACGTCTCGTCCCAGCCGGCGCTGCGGGCCGTGACCCGTGCCCGCAGCGCGCGCAGCCCGGTCACGCCGTCGATGAACGTCCGCAGCCGGGGCGCGACGTCCGAGGGCAGCCCGATGCCGTCGGCGATCGTGTGGCTGCTCCCCTGCCGCAGCGCGCCGGCCGTCCGGTCGGTGGTGGCGGCGGCGCTGTCGAGCTGCGCCGCGCGGGCGGCGGTCGGGGCGGCCAGGTACAGGGCGGCGGCGCGGCGTTCGGCCTGCAGAGCGGTGACGGAGGCGGCGACGGGGCCGCTGACCTCCTTCTCGACCTGCTGCGTGCGCAGCCGGCCGGAGACGTCCTGGGCGGCGTTGACGGCGGCGAAGGCCCACAGGGCCATCAGCGACACGACGGGCACCATGAGGATGGAGACGATCTTCGCCCGCACCGTCCTCGGCCGCAGCACCAGCCCCGGGACGAACCGCGACCGAACCGGCGGCCCTGCCCCGGGCCGTCGCGGACCACCGGTCCCGGCAGAAACGTTCGCTCCGGCGGAAACGTTCACCCCGGCAGGCGCGTCCGCATCCCCATCCGTCCACGACGGGACATCCGGACCCCCGGAACCCCCCGCCCGGGGTGCGCCCGCGGCCAGGGCCAGCGGTGACATCCGCTCGTCGGCGGGCGGTCCGGCATGCGCGCGGCGGCCGCGCGGAGCGCTCACGCCGCACCCTCCTGCAGCGACTGGGCCGACGCGGAGGCGGCGCTTTCACGGGCGCTCGGGGAGAGCGCGACGAACGCCGACGTCAGGAAGAGGTACGAGCCGAGGCCGACCACCAGGGGGAAGAGGAACGCGGTGGCACTCGCGCCCGGCAGCACCTCGGACGACGGAAGGACCGTCACCCGCACGGCGAACATCCCCGTGTAGTGCATGCTGCTCACCGCCGCGCCCATCACCAGCGACGCCCCGGCCACGACGACCGGCCGGTGCACCGTCAGCGCCGCGTACAGCGCGGCGGTGGCGGCGGCCAGCGCGATCAGTACGGACAGCATGACGCGCACCGGGTCGTAGCCGATGGTGCCGTGCAGCCGCAGGGCCGCCATCCCGACGTAGTGCATGGCGGCGACGCCGAGTCCGGTGGCCAGGCCCCCCGCCAGCAGGGAACGGATGCGGCCCCGCCCGTAGCCGACGATGAACACACCGACGCCCACGACGGCGACGGCGATCAGCAGGCTCAGGACGGTCAGCGGCACGTTGTAGCGGATCTCGGTGCCGGAGACCCGGAAGCCGAGCATCGCGACGAAGTGCATCGTCCAGATGCCGGTGCCGAGCGCGCTGGCCGCGGTCAGCAGCCAGTTGCGCCGGGAGCGGCCGGTCGCGCCGAGCGCCCGTACGGTGCAGCGCAGGCCGAGCGTCGAGCCCACGCAGGCCATCACGTACGACAGCGTCGGGGTCAGCCAGCCGAAGCCGGCTTGGTCCATGTGTCCCATGGGTCCGGGACGCTAGCCCCGTGATGTTCGCAGTCCTTCGGGCAGTTCGGAACCCGACGGTTATTGACCGTCTCGTACGCTGATCCGGCCCCGAACGATCGCGCAACGCTCGAACGTGCGCGCAGGCGGGACGTTTCAGCCACTGCGTGGCGCATACATGATGACGCCCACTCCCACCAGGCAGACCACCGCCCCCACCACGTCGAACCGGTCGGGCCGGTAGCCGTCGGCCACCATCCCCCACACGAGCGAACCGGCGACGAACACACCGCCGTACGCGGCCAGGATCCGTCCGAACTCGGCGTCCGGCTGCAGGGTCGCGACGAACCCGTAGCACCCGAGGGCCACCACACCCGCGACCGTCCAGGCCCAGCCGCGGTGCTCGCGGACGCCCTGCCAGATCAGCCAGGCACCGCCGATCTCCAGCAGTGCGGCAAGGACGAACAGAGCGGCGGAACGCAGCGTGATCATGCGAACATGATGCATGGAGACCGAACGTGAACGAGTCCGCGAATTCTTCGCCGCCAAGGCCGTGGGCTGGGAGAAGCGCTTCCCCGACGACGGTCCCGCCTACGCGGCGGCCGTCGCGGAACTGGGCCTGCGAGCCGGCCGGTCGGCCCTCGACGTGGGCTGCGGCACCGGCCGCGCACTGCCCCCGCTGCGAGCCGCCGTCGGCCCGGCGGGCACCGTGATCGGCGCCGATCTGACCCCGGAGATGCTGCACGAGGCGACCGCGCTCGGCCGCCACCGTTCCGGCGCGCTGATCGAGGCGGACAGCGCCCGTCTTCCGCTGCGCGACGCCTGCCTGGACGCCGTCTTCGCCGCCGGGCTGCTGCACCATCTGCCGGACGCGGCGGCCGGGCTGCGCGAGTTCGCCCGGGTCACCCGGCCCGGCGGCCGGCTCGCGCTCTTCCACCCGATCGGCCGCGCCGCGCTCGCCGCCCGGCGCGGCCATGAGCTGCACGAGGACGACGTCCGCGCGAAGCCCAACCTCCCCCCGCTGCTGACCGACGCGGGCTGGGAGCTGACGGTGTACGACGACTCCGAGGACCGGTACCTGGCCGTGGCTACGCGGGTGAACTGACCGCTGCCGAACCGGCCCCGGCGATCACCGCGGCGAACGCCTCGGGGTTGTCGAACATCATGTTGTGACCGGCGGCCGCCACCGTCTCGACCCCGACACCCGCAGCCACCAGTTCCGCCCGGCCGTCGACGTCCGGGCTCAACTCCCCCACCAGGAAGGTGCGGGGGATGTCCATGGCCAGCAGCATCGTCCGCATCGTGGGTTCGCTGCCCCGCGCCAGCCGGGTGGCGGTGCGGTGCAGCGCCACCGGGTCGGCGAGCCGCATCGTGGCTCCCCAGATCGGGCCCACCCGCTCCAGCACGGCGGCGAATCCACCGCCGTCCACGAACTCCCGCTCCTCGTACCGCGCGATACCGCTGCTGCCGGCTCCGACCGGCGGGTTCGGGTCGAGGTTGGCCTCGGCGAGCACCAGCCGGGCCACCAGGTCCGGGCGGCGGTGCGCCAGGACGATCGCGACCGCGCCGCCCATGCTGTGCCCGACGACCTCGGCGCCGCTCACACCGGCCGCTTCCAGGACCGCGGCGACCGCGTCGGCATGCTCCTCCAGCGAGTAGCCGAAGTCCGCGGGCCGGTCGCTGATCCCGAATCCGGGCAGATCGACGAAGAGCGAGTGCCGGCCGGCGAGCGCCGGATGCGCCGCGACATGGGCGAAGTACGGCCCGGAGGCCGAGCCGAGTCCATGCAGGTACACCCGCGCGGGGCCGTTGCCGGCCGCCTCCGTCCAGCGGATGAACGGCCGCCGCTCCTCCGCCGTACCGGCCGCTCCCTGTGCCGCCGGCCCGAATTCCGTCTGCCGCATGATCTGACTCCCCTTCGTCTGCGCCGGACAACGCGTCCACCGGACGATGCGACTATACATCGGTGCCGATGTATAGCGCTATCGATGTACACCGCTGCGCGTGACGATGCGGGAGAATGCCCTCATGCTGGAGCTCGCGATCCTCGGTTTTCTGTACGACGCCTCACTGCACGGCTATGAGCTGCGCAAACGCATCGCCGCCCTCACCGGGCACGTCAAGCCCGTCGCCGAGAGCACCCTGTATCCGGCCATCAAACGACTGGAGAAGGCGGGCTGGCTCCGGCGGGAGACACAGCCCGGCGCGGTCGCCGCTCCCCGCCATGTCCTCACCCTCACCGCCGAGGGCCGCACCGAACTGCGGCGGCGGCTGGCCGAGCCCGCGGAGCTCGATCTGAGCGACGAGAACCGCTGGTTCACCCTCCTCGCGTTCCTGCGCCACCTCGACGACGCCCGCCAGGAAGCCGCGGTGCTCCGCCGCCGGCTCGCCTTCCTGGAGCAGCCCGCCAGCTTCTTCTACGACGGCGACCGGCCGGTGCGGGCCGAGGAGCTCGACGATCCCTACCGCAGGGGCGTCCTCACCATCGCCCGCGCCACCAGCCGCGCCGAACTGGACTGGCTGCGCGGCACGTTGACGGAACTGGGCGACGATCCGGGCGCGAAGTAGCGGGAACGGCCCCGGACCGGCCCTACGCCGCGGGCAGGCCGAGCAAGGTGCGGGCCATGATCTCCGGCTCGGTTCCGTGTTCCCGGGCCAGCGTCAGCACCGCGCGCTGCGCGAGCTCGTTGACGCCGAACATCAGGGCGTCCGGGGCGACTCGGCCCACGGCCTCGTCGATCCGGTCCTGGTCGTCGGCGATGCAGGCCACCACATAGGTCGCGGCCGCGTCGAACAGGTTGTGCTCCAGCGGGGCCCGGTCGCCGGGACCCGCCGGGTCGGGTGCTCGCACCGGCAGTCTGAACACGTCGCCGATCCTGTGCAGCAGGCCGGGCATGTCAATCACCTCTCCCCGTCGCCGAGTCCGCGCTCTCCCCTGGGTTATCTCCGCTGCAGCGGGCGGGAACCCGGCTTACCGGGACGGCGGTCGGTGAAGGAGAGGTCGTAGCGGGTCAGGGCGCGCACCACGGGTTCGCCGGTGGCGGCCGCGTGCGCCAGGCGTTCGCGCACCTCGCGCGGGGTCCGCGGACGGAAGCCGGGACCGCCGCAGCAGGACGTGTGGAATCCGACCCCCGCGGTGAGGAGCACGGTGAGTGCCCGCCATGCCGGGGCGTCGCTCCGGCGGGGCGCCGCGAACGCGGAGCCGGCGTGGATCAGCCCGGCCGCGCAGCGCGGGCAGCGCCGGGCCCGCTCCGGCCCGTACTCCTGCTTGTAGGAGGCGCGGCACGGGAGGCAGACGTAGTGCGTGCGGTGGACACCCATACCCCGCAGGGTAAGGGGCGCCGCGCCTCCGTTCCGAGCGGTTTTTCCTCCGGGCGGGCCCCGCTATCGACGCGGACGTTACCCGCTGGTTAAGGTGCGCGGACCGAAGAGAGGGAGGGGCCCCGTGACCGATACGGACGACTACACGCAGCAGGACGACGACGCGTTGTTCGTGCTCACGGCGGCGATGCTGACGCCGGCGCAATTCCCGAGCGTGCTCGCCGACGACTACCCGCAGGCCTGCGAGGTGCTCGGCCTGGAGCCGGCGCGGGACGGTTACGGTCTGCTCTTCGGACAGGACGGCGGCGGGGCCCGGTGGACCGTCGCGATCACCGACACGGCCCTGGTCGCGTGCGCGCTGGCGGCCTGGGACTGCGGGCTGGAGTACGACCTCTCACCGGACGAGCGCTACGTCGCCGCGGCCCTGCCGGGCTGGCCGCTGCCGGTGGCGGTCGCCGCGCCGGGTGTGCCCGATCCGCACGATCCGTCGGAGGAGGAGGGCGGCCGGCCGCCACTGGCACCGCCCGACCTGGAGACCTGGGGCGGGGCGCAACGGCGGCTGGGCGCGGACGAGATCGCACTGCGGTGGTGGGCCTGGCGCGAACAGCTCACCGATGACGCCGTCGACGAGGTGGCGGCCGGGGACGAAGCAACGACCGAGGACGCTCCGGCGCCCGAGGACGGAGCGCCCGGCGACGCGACGGCCGGTGACGAGGCGACCGGTGAGGCGACCGCACCGGACGCGGCGCCCGATGCCGAAGCCGCTACCGACGAGGCCCCTACGGACGAGGACGCCACGGGCAACGCCTCCGCCGACGAGGACGCCACGGACGACGCGGTCGGGAGCGACGACGCCGGGACCGTGGCCCTGGCCGTGCACCATGCTGGCGTGCGCCGGGCGCTGGAGAGCGCGGAGGCGTATCTCAGCTCACCGCCGCCGCCCGGACGCGTCCGGGCCGCCCATGGAGCGGTGCGCGCGGACGGGCCCGGTTGGAGCCTGGTGGCGCGGACCGACGACATGGCGTTCGTACTCCTCGACGAGGAACCGGGCGAGGTCCATCCGGTCCGGCGCGGCCCGGCGCTGCCGGCCCTGCTGGACGCGCTGGACCGACTGGCCGCCCGGCCCGTCTGAGCGCACCGAGCCGCCCCATCGGCATCGATATATCGATACTCCAGCGCCCTCAACCAGCACCTCAGTGCCCCCGCAGTTCCGCCTCCACCTTGTCGGCGGCCTTGCGCGCCGCGACCAGCACCGGGTCCCAGACGGGAGAGAACGGCGGCGCGTAGCCGAGGTCGAGCGCTGTCATCCCGTCGACGGTCATGCCCGCGGTGAGGGCGACGGCGCCGATGTCGACGCGCTTGGCCGCGCCCTCGCGTCCGACGATCTGCAGACCGAGCAGCCGCCCTGTGCGGAGTTCCGCGAGCATCTTGACCGTCATGGTCGCGGCTCCCGGGTAGTAACCGGCCCGGCTGCTGGACTCGATGACGGCGGTGACGAAGCGCAGCCCCGCGGCCCGCGCCTGCGACTCCTTCAGACCGGTGCGGGCGATCTCGACGTCGCAGACCTTGCTGACGGCGGTACCGACGACGCCGGGGAAGGTGGCGTACCCGCCGCCGATGTTGATGCCGATGACCCGTCCGTGCTTGTTCGCGTGCGTGCCCAGCGCGATGTGTTGGTGGGTGCCGGAGACCAGGTTGAGGACCTCGACGCAGTCGCCGCCGGCCCAGACGCCCTCAGCGCCGTGCACCCGCATCGCCAGGTCGGTGAGCAGCCCGTCGTGCTCGCCGAGGGCGAGGCCCGCGTCCCGGGCGAGCGCGGTGTTGGGCCGGACGCCGAGCCCGAGCACCACGACGTCGGCCGGGTACTCGGCGTCCTCGGTCGCGACCGCCCGCACCCGGCCGTCGTCCCCGGTGAGCACCTTGCGCACCTCCGCGCCGGACACCACCTCGATGCCCATGCCCTCCATCGCCGCGCGCACGAGCCGGCCCATGTCGGGGTCGAGCGTGGACATCGGCTGCTCGCCCCGGTCGACCATGGTGACCTCCAGCCCGCGGCGGATCATGGCCTCGGCCATCTCGACGCCGATGTAGCCGCCTCCGACGACCACGGCCCGCCGTGCGTCGCCGCGTTCCAGGGTGCGCAGCACGGCCTCACCGTCGTCCAGGGTCTGCACGCCGTGCACCCCGTCCGCGTCGATGCCGGGAATCCGCGGCCGGGTGGGGACGGCGCCGGTGGCGATGACGAGCTGGTCGAACCCGGTCCAGGACTCGGCGCCGCCCGCCACTTCCCGGGTGCGCACCCGCCGCCGGTCGAGGTCGATCCCGACGGCCTCGGTGCCGAGCCGCAGGTCAATCCCGCGCTCGCGGTGCTCGGCGGCGGTCCGCGCGACCAGCGCGTCCGCCCCGTCGACCTCGCCACCGATCCAGTACGGGATGCCGCAGGCCGAGTAGGACGTGTGATGACCGCGCTCGAAGGCGATGATCTCCAGGTCGTCGGGGCCCCGGCGCCGGCGTGCCTGCGAGGCGGCCGACATCCCTGTCGCGTCCCCGCCGATGACGACCAGTCGTTCCGCCATGTCTCCCACGCTCCTTGTCAGCCTCCGCGGCCACCGCGACCCGCGCCACCGCATGATCACTCAACGGAACCCGGCCCCCGAGAGTTTCCCCGACCCGCCTGTCCGGGCGCGCCGAGGCTGCCGCACACTGGTGCGTCATGGAGCTGCAGATCACCGCGACCGCGCCCGAACACCCGGCGGCCCTCCTCGACCTGCCCTGGGGCATCCCGCTGGAGGAGTGGCCCGACGAGTACCTGGTCGCCCTGCCGCGCGGCATCTCGCGCCACGTGGTGCGGTTCGCCCGCGCCGGCGACGAGGTCGTCGCGGTGAAGGAGGTCGGCGAGTGGGCCGCCGTGCGCGAGTACGGGCTGCTGCGCGATCTCGACCGGATGGCGATACCCGCGGTCGACCCGGTCGCGGTGGTGACCGGCCGCACCAACGCGGACGGGGAGCCGCTGGAGCCGGTACTGATCACCCGGCACCTCAACGGTTCGCTGCCCTACCGGTCGATGTTCGAGACGACGATGCGGCCCGGCACCGTCAGCAGGCTCCTCGACGCCCTGGCCGTGCTGCTGGTCCGGCTGCATCTGACCGGCTTCGCGTGGGGCGACTGCAGCCTCTCCAACACGCTCTTCCGGCGGGACGCCGGAGCGTACGCCGCCTATCTGGTGGACGCCGAGACCGGCCAGATCCAGCCGAAGCTGACGCGCGGGCAGCGCGAGTACGACATCGAGGTCGCCCGGGTGAACATCTCGGGCGAGCTGATGGACCTGGAGGCGGGCGGCTCGCTGCACCCGTCGGTCGACCCGGTCCTGTTCGGCCAGGCGATCGCCGACCGGTACGAGGAACTGTGGCACGAGCTGACCCGGGAGTCGGTCTATCCGGTCGGCAAGCGGCACTACATCGACCGGCGCATCCGCCGCCTGAACGAACTCGGCTTCGACGTGGCCGAGATGCAGATCCAGCGGTCGCCGGACGGCGACGCCGTCACGTTCCTCCCCAAGGTCGTCGACGCGGGCCACCACCAGCGGCAGTTGCTGCGGCTGACCGGCATGGACGCCGAGGAGAACCAGGCGCGCAGCCTCCTGAACGACCTGGAGACCTGGATGGCCTCGCAGGACGACTACACGCCGGGCGACCCGCTCGGCGCGCGTCCTGAGGTCCTCGCGCACCGCTGGGTCCGCGAGGTCTTCCGGCCGACGGTCCGGGCGGTCCCGCAGGAGCTGCGGGCCTCCCTGGACACCGCCCAGGTGTTCCACGAGCTCCTGGAGCACCGCTGGTTCCTGTCCGAGCAGGCCCAGCACGACGTGGGTCTCGACGCCGCCATCGAGGACTACGTACGCGTCGCGGCCGCCGGCCGGTCGGCGGCCGGCCATCTCGGGCCCGCCGCCACCGAGGCGGAGACCGACGACGGGAACGGTGACGGCAGCGCCCCCGTCACCGGCCCGTAGCCGTCAGGTCCGAGCGTCCGACGGGTGCGCCGGATCCGCCGCGAGCCGGGTGCGGGCCTCCATGAGCGCGAAGCCGAGCAGGTTGAGGCCGCGCCAGCGGGCCGGGTCCTGGGCGCGTTCGTCGTCGCCGGCCAGTCCGATGCCCCAGATCCGGTCGAGCGGACTGGCCTCGACGAGCACCCGCTCGTTCGTGCCGAGCAAGTAGTCGCGTAGTTCGGGGTGTTGCCCGAACTTGGCCACGCTGCCCTCGACGACGAGCTCGAAGCGCTCCCGCTGCCAGGTCGCGTCGTCGAAACCGCGCACCGAACGCCCCGCGGCCTTGGCGGCCTTGGGGTGAACGGCCGTCACGGCGGCGCGCTCCGCCTCCGCGTCGCCGAAGAGGCGGGCCTTGCCGGCCATCATCCAGTGCTCGGCGGTGGCGTACTCGACGCCGTTCACGGTGAAGGGCGACGGCCACCACTGGCTGAAGCAACCGGCGCCGACGCTGCCGTCGCGCTGCGGCTGATGGCCCCAGAAGTGGACGTACTTGACGCGCCGGCCGAGCCGGGCGTACTCGATCAGGTCCTCGACGGACCGGGCGCCGGCGGCCGTTTCCGCTTCCGCCATGTCACACACGCTCCAGCGGCCGGTGCGGGCCCTCGGGCAGTTCGACCTCGATCGGGTCGCCGGGGTGCACCTCGCCCTCGGAGAGCACGATGCCCATGATCCCTGCCCTGCGGATCAGCTCGCCCGCCTCGTCGCGGAAGACGACTTCCTTGAGCAGGCCGGTGCGGAAGTGCTCGATCTGCAGGCACGGGTTGCGCAGTCCGGTGATCTCGACGACCGCCTCCGCACCGAGCCGCAGCCGGGCGCCGACCGGCAGGCCGAGCAGGTCCAGCTGACGGGTGGTGATGTTCTCGCCCAGGTCGCCGGGGGCGACGTCGTAACCGGCGGTCCGCAGCTCGTCGAAGAGCTCGGCGTGGATCAGATGGACCTGGCGCAGGTTGGGCTGTGTCGGGTCCTGGGCAACGCGGGACCGGTGCTGGACCGTCACGCCCAAGTGGGCGTCGCCCTCCACACCGAGACCGGCGAGCAGCCGGATGCTCTCCTCGTTCGGCTTGGTGAAGTGGTGCTCCGCACTGCGGCTGACCGCCGTGACCGTCCCGCCCATGAGCCGTTGCCCCCTCGACCGGTGGATGATTCCACGATCACCCTACTCTCGGCGAGGGGCAGGTCAGCGGCCTATTTCCCGGCGGGAGATCCTCTTGAGCCGACGCCGCTGCGAGGGATCGAGCGTCAGATACGCGGCCACCGGAACACCGATGACCACCAGCAGTGCGAGCCAGAAGGGGACGCCCAGAATCAGCAGGACGATCCCTATGCCCACTCCGCCGATGGCGAGCTTCGCACGATTGGACATCTTCCCCGCCTCCGTCCGCGGCACATGCCGCGCTTGTCAGGAAGAACGCCCAGTGGTCCGTCCTGGTTCCCGGATCCGGCTCACCAGGGCAGCGGCCGGTCCAGCCGTACACGTACCAGGGTAGTCCGCACACCGCTGTCGGCCAGGCGTCCGGCGGCGTCGAACGCTCCCGGGCCGTCCGTCATGCCGAAGTCGTTGTCGTTGATCAGGACGAGCGTGGAGCGGTCGACGACGGCGACGCCCTCGATCTTCTGCGGCACGCCCGGGACCGTGTTCAGGTCCACGACGAGCTTTTTCGCCAGGACCGGCACCCCGGCCGCGGCCGGGTCGGCGAGCTGCTCCAGCGAGGGCGCGGTCGCGGGGTCGTCCCAGGACCGGCCGAGGACGTTGTCCCGGCCGCGCAGCGTGACCAGGTGCAGCCGGGCCGCCTTGTCGGTGCGCTCCTCGACGAGCAGCCGGTCCCGGCCGACGGCGACGACCGAGGAGATCCTCAGCTCGGCGGGGTCGGTCTCGCTCGGGTCGACGACGTTCACCGGGTCGAAGCGGTAGACGTACTCGGCGGTGACCGCTCGGTGGCGCGGCGAGAAGCGCAGCAGGCGGGTGGTCAGCGAGGTCTCGCCCGCGGTCTTGTCCGGGTTGGACAGCGGGCTCTGCACGGCCATCACCAGGTCACCGCCGGGCAGCAGGGTGAGCCCTTCGAAGCCGCGGTTGGCCTTGCGCTGGAGCAGGATCGCCGGAAGCGATTCGACGACCGGGTAGTCGGCACCGGTCAGCCCGAGCCCCTTGGGCACGTAGCGGACCAGCACCCGGCCCTTCGCCGAGACGTGGACCAGCGAGGGGCCGTACTCGTCGACGAGCCAGAAGGTGCCGTCGTCCGCCCGGACGATGCCCTCGGTGTCGAGCCCGTTCGGGTTGTACGCCAGCGGGGTCGACGCGTCGTAGGTGAAGGGCGCCTCGTCCCGCGACGCCTGGTCCGACAGCCCGGTGACGGGCGCGCCGTGCGAGGTCGTGACGGGGATCGACGTCAGTACCTTGAGGGTGTCGCCGACGACCTTCACCTTGACGATCGCCGGGTCGAACCCCGGCACGGGGAACGTACGCCGCTTGTCCTTGCCGACCTTGATCTGGCCGTTGGGTCCCCGGTCGGTGACGGTCCAGTACTCACCAGGACGTCCCGCCGGGAAGATGTCACTGCCGATGCCGCCGAGCTTCACCCCGCGGTCGTCCCCGACCGTGCCGGGCAGCAGGCGGTTGCTGAACGTCCCCAGCGGGATGGCGGGCAGGGTGGCGGTGCCGGTGACCCGCGCGGCCGGACGGTGCGCGGCGGGCGCGCCGTCGGCCTGGCCGGGCAGCCCGAGGGCGGCGAGCGCGGCGACCGGGATCACCACCGCCACCGGACGACGCAGAGAACGCAGAGCCATCGGACCTCCCCAGAACGCCAGTACGTCAAGCGCCCCAAGGCTCTGCGGTCTGGCCCAACGCGGCCCCACGTTCCGGTGAACTCCCGCCCAGCACTGGACGAACGGCACCGCCCGCCAGGGCCCTGCCGCTCAGGACACGACGTCCTTCGTCCGGAATCCGCGGAAGGCGAGGGCGGTCAGCACCAGGGCGTAGGAGACGGAGACCGCGGCGCCCTGGATCATGCCGGACCATTCGAGGTGCGGCTGGAGGGCGTCGGCCCAGGAGTACTGCCAGTGGGCGGGGAGCAGATCGCGCCAGGAGCCGAGCGCGGTGACGGCGTCCAGGACGTTGCCGACGATGGTGAGCCCGACGGCTCCGCCGACGGCTCCGAGCGGGGCGTCGGTGATTGTCGAGAGCCAGAAGGCGAGCGCCGCGGTGACCAGCTGGCTGACGAAGATGAACGTGATGACGATGCCCAGCCGCGGCAGCGCCGTGGCGGAGGGCAGGGATCCGCCGGTGGGAATCTGCAGATCGCCCCAGCCGTAGGCGACGGTGCCGGCCGCGAGGGCGACGACGGGCAGCAGGAGCATCGCCGCCGCGCTGAAGCCGAGCGCCACCAGGAACTTGCTGGTGAGCAGCCGCATCCGGGGCACCGGCGCGGCCAGCAGATAGCGCAGCGAGGACCAGCTGGCCTCCGAGGCGATGGTGTCGCCGCAGAACAGCGCCACCGGCACCACCAGCAGGAAGCCCGCAGAGACGAACAGGCAGGTGGCGGCGAAGTTGGCGCCGGAGGCGGTCGCGGTGTCGATGAGGGAGGGCCCGTTGCGGCTGTCGCTGCCGTCGGGCTGGCCGCCGATGGCGAAGGCCGCGATGAGGATGAAGGGCAGTGCGGCGAGCACCGCGCCGACCACGAGGGTGCGCCGCCGCCGCAACTGCCGCATCGCCTCCACCCAAAGCGGCAGGGTGCGCCGCGGGTGGTAGCCGGGGGCCGTGGAGGTGGCGGGAGCGGAGGCCGGGGAAGGTGCCGAGGCGGTGGCGCTCATGCGTTGCCTCCGATGAGGGTGAGGAAGGCGTCCTCCAGGCGGCGCTGCGGTCCGACCCGCGTGACCGGGACGTCCAGCCGGACGAGTTCGACGAGGAGTTGCGGGACGGTCATCCCGTCGAGGGCGATGAGCAGGCCGTCGTCGCCGCGCACCGCGCCGGACAGCCCCGGCAGCTCGGCGACCTTCTCCAGGACCCCTTCGGGCAGTTCGCCCTCGACCCCGACGAGCAGGGTGTCGGCGGAGCCGGTGATCTGCCCGACCGGGCCCGCGGTGATCAGCCGTCCGCGGTCCATCACGACGAGGTGGGTGCAGCTCTGCTCGACCTCGGCGAGCAGATGGCTGGAGACGATCACGGTGCGGCCCTCGGCCGCGTACCGGATGAGCACCTCGCGCATCTCGCGGATCTGCGGCGGGTCGAGGCCGTTGGTCGGCTCGTCCAGGATCAGCAGGTCCGGCATGCCGAGCATCGCCTGCGCGATGGCGAGCCGCTGCCGCATGCCCTGCGAGTAGGTGCGGACCGCCCGGCGCAGCGCGTCGCCGAGGCCGGCGATCTCCAGCGCCTCCTCGAAGTGCGCGTCCTGCGCGGGCCGGCCGGTGGCCTGCCAGTACAGGTCGAGGTTGGCGCGCCCCGACAGGTGCGGCAGGAAGCCCGCGCCCTCGACGAACGAGCCGACCCGGGACAGCACCGGCGCACCGGGCCTGATGGCCTCGCCGAAGACCCGGATCTCGCCGCCGTCGGGACGGATCAGCCCCATCAGCATCCGCAGTGTGGTGGTCTTTCCGGCGCCGTTGGGGCCGAGGAGTCCGAGCACCTGGCCGCGTTCGACACGGAACGTCAGATCGCGGACGGCGTAGCGGTCGGCGGACTTGGCGTACTTCTTGCTCAGGTCGGTGATCTGCAGCGGTACCCCGGACAGCGCCGGGTCGGGGGCCGGGGTCCGCACCCGGCGGCGGCCGGTGAGGAGCAGCAGCGCGGCGACGACGGCCGCGCCGAGCGGCATGCCCCAGGTCCACCACGGCAGCCCGGCGGCCGCGGTGGCGACCCCGGGGGCGGTCGGCAGCGTCAGCGCGGGAGCGGTGAGCGAGACCGTGTACGTGGCGGCCGGGGCCGGTGAGGCGTAGGCGAGGTCGGTACTGGCCAGGACGAGGCGCAGCCGGTGGCCGGCCGCGAACTGGTGGTCGACAGCGGGCAGCCGCAGCTCCACGCTGCTGCCGCCGGCCGAACCGCCGACGCGTACCGGGGTGACGAGTTGCGCGGGCAGCGACTGGCGGCCGTCCGCGGAGACGTCGTAGAGCTTCGCGAAGAGGACCGCGTCGTCCGCCGCGGTCCTGACGCGCACGGTGACGGTGGGCGAGCCGGTGACGCGGATCCCGGAGGCGAGCGGGGCCGAGTCGAAGTGCGCCGACTGGCCGGGGAAGTCCAGCGAGATGCCCGCGCCGAGGCTGGACAGCTGAGAGAGGCCGCCGATGCCCGGGAGCGAGGAGATCGCGGGCGGGCTGCCGCCCGCGGGGTTGGCGATGGTCTGCTCGCCGCCGGTGAGCGGGACCGTACGGGACGAGGTGCCGGCCAGGCCCGGGTAGCGGTCCGCGGTCGCGCCGCGCAACACGGCGCGGCCGTCGGTGGAGTTCACCCCGCCGGTGCGGGTCACCCGGAAGGCCGGTCCGGTGCCGGCCGAGGTGTCGCCCTTGAGGTAGCGGTCGAACCAGGCGGCGACCCGGCCGTCCACCCGGGCGGTCTCCAGGTCGCCGCCGTCGTGGCCGCCGGAGATCCAGTCGACGTCGACGGGCGCGCCGTTCGCGGTGATCGCCTTCGCCATGGCGTCGGCCTGGCCGAGCGGGAAGAGCGAGTCGCTCTGGCCCTGCACGATCAGGGTCGGCACCTTGATGCGGTCCGCGACGGCGGACGGGCTGAGCTTGTCCAGCATGGCGCGGGCGTCCGCGTCGGGCTTCCCGGCGACGGCGACCCGCTGGTACATCGCGCAGACGGCCGGCGCGAAGCGTCCGCACGCCGGATCGCCGGCCCGTGCGCCGCTGGAGAAGAAGATCCCGGCCCAGAGCTTCTTGTAGACGTCCCCGGGGAAGAGCGAGTCGGCGAGGTTCCAGTAGGTGATCTGCGGGGCGATGGCGTCGATCCGCCGGTCGTACCCCGCGGCGAGCAGCGAGATCGCCCCGCCGTAGGACGCCCCGGCGACCCCGACCCGGGGGTCGCCCGCCGCGTCGAGCCGTACCTCGGGCCGCTTGGCGAGCCAGTCGACGAGCCGGCTCACATCGGCGACCTCACCGTCCGGCGCGTTGAGGCCGATGGTGCCGGTGGACTTCCCGAAGCCGCGGGCGGACCAGGTGAGCACGGCGTAGCCCCGGCGGGCCAGGTCCTCGGCCTGGTCGCGCATGTCGTCCTTGCTGCCGCCGAAGCCGTGTCCGAGCAGCACGGCGGGGCGGCGCTGCGTCCCGCCGGAGGTGAAGAACGACGTGTCGAGCCGCTCCCCCTGCCCGGGGAGCATCGCGTCCTCCTGGTGCACGGCGGTGCCGGACGAGGCGGCCGACGACGCCACCGCCCACGTTCCGGCGCCACCGAGCAGGGCGAGCACCACCGCGCCGGTGAGCAACCGCTTGCGCCGCGGCAGTCGAAGATCCATGGTCCGATCCTACGGTCGCCACCACGGCCGGCCTCGAACCGGCCGTGGGATTCCCCGCGTATTCACAGACACCGCGGCAGTGGGCCCCGGACGGCCGCCTCCCTTGACTTCTCGAACGGCCCGTGCGATCCATGGCGGTTCCGACCGCCCAACGGCCCCTCGGGGGCCGCGAAGTACCGGGAGCCGCATGCTGACGCTCACCGAAATCTCCGACCGGCTGGAGATACAGGACCTGATGGTCGACTACTGCCACGCCGTCGACACCCGGCAATGGGACCTGCTCGACGAGGTGTTCGCCGCGGGCGCCGTCATCGACTACACCGCGACCGGCGGGCCACGCGGCACCCTCCCGGAGATCAAGGACTTCCTCGGCTCCGTGATGGGGCGGTTCCCCGCCTACCAGCACCTCCTGGGCAACGCCTCGATCCGGCTCGACGGCGACACCGCGACCGGCCGCACCATGTGCCACAACCCGCTGGTCCTGCCCGGCGACCAGGGCGCGGCGGACGGCGGGGTACTGCACTGCGGTATGTGGTACATCGATGCTTTCGTCCGCGTCGGCGGCGCCTGGCGTATCGCTGAGCGCTTCCAGGAGAAGTCGTACATGCACTTCGCGCCGGGCGGGCCCCGGCAGCCGAAGTCGTCCCGTCAGGCGGCCGGCTGACGAAGAGGTCCGACGAAAAGGGCCCGCACCCCTGGACAGTCCAGGAGTACGGGCCCTCCGACGCGCTACGGGGATTCCGCCTGCGGGTGGGAACTGGTGGATCAGCTGTGCGAGGAGCGGCGCTTGCGGTTCATGAAGAGCAGGCCCGCACCGGCGGCCACGACGGCCGCGGCGATGCCGCCGATGATCGGCGTGGAGCTGGAACCACCGGTCTCCGCCAGGTTGGTCGGCGGGGTGGACTGGCTCGGCTTGACGACGGGCGCGCTCGACGTCGGCGTGGCCGGCGGGGTGGACGGCTTCGTGGACGGCGCCGTGGTGGGCGGAGTCTTGGGCGGGGTGGACTCGTCACCCTTGCAGGGAGCGACCGTCTTGGTCTCGTCCTTGTCGAAGTTGTGCTTGTCCGACGTGTCGCCCGCCTTGACGACGAGGTGCACGGACACGTCCTGACCGTGCTTCGCCAGGTCCAGCGTCTTGTGGAAGGAGCTCTTGAAGCTGGTCTTCGCCAGCAGGTCCTTGCCGTCCACGGTGATCGTGACGGTGTTCTCGACCTTGCTGTTGTACTGCGTGAGGTCGACGGTGACCTTGTCGCAGGTGACCGACCAGACCGGCGTGTGCGCCGATGCCGGAGTGGCGAGAACGCCCGTTCCGACGAGTGCCGCGAAACTGACGGCGGCTATCGCACCGGTACGAACCCGGCCGTGGTGCTCTATCTGCATGAATCCTCCATGAACTTCCCTT
Source organism: Streptomyces sp. So13.3 (assembly GCF_005860785.2). Taxonomy (NCBI): domain Bacteria; kingdom Bacillati; phylum Actinomycetota; class Actinomycetes; order Kitasatosporales; family Streptomycetaceae; genus Streptomyces; species Streptomyces sp. So13.3. Next base: position 2,322,716 of record NZ_CP048835.1, read on the forward strand.
GGCGGCAGCCCCGTTCAACCGCGCGTGTGCGAGACGCGGACCCTACACCCGCCCCTCCCGCGTCCCGACACCGCCCCAGGTGTCATGTCCGCACCCGCTCAGCAGTGACCCCCGGCGCCACAGGGGCACCGGGGGTCACGGACGAACCGGCAGGCGTCAGGAGGCCGCGCTGTGCCACACCGTGGTGATGTTGCAGAACTCGCGGATGCCGTGCCCGGACAGCTCGCGTCCGTAGCCGGAGCGCTTCACCCCGCCGAACGGCATGGCCGGGTGGGAGGCGGTCATCCCGTTGAAGAAGACGCCGCCCGCCTCCAGGTCCCGTACGAAGCGCTCCTGTTCGGCTTCGTCCCGGGTCCAGACGTTGGAGCTGAGCCCGAAGGGCGTGTCGTTGGCCAGCCGCACCGCCTCGTCGAGGTCCGCGGCCTTGTAGAGGGTGGCCACCGGGCCGAACGCCTCCTCGTGATGGATGCGCATCCGCTCGGTGATCCCCGCGAGCACCGTCGGCTCGTAGAACCAGCCCGCCGCCTGTGACGCGGGACGCTGCCCGCCGCAGAGCGCCGTCGCGCCGAGCTTCTCGGCGTCGGTGACGAGTTCCTCCAGGTCGGCCCGGCCCTGTTCGGTGGCGAGCGGCCCGACATCGGTGGACTCGTCCATCGGGTCGCCGATCCGCAGCGCGGCCATCGTCTCGGTGAAGAGCGCGGCGAACTCGTCGTACACGTCGGCGTGCACGATGAAGCGCTTGGCCGCGATGCAGGACTGCCCGTTGTTCTGCACCCGGGCGGTGACCGCGGTCTTCGCGGCCCGCGCGGTGTCGGCGGACGGCATGACCACGAACGGGTCGCTGCCGCCGAGTTCCAGGACCGTGTGCTTGACGACGTCACCGGCGGTCGCGGCCACCGCGCGGCCGGCCGGCTCGCTGCCGGTCAGGGTCGCCGCCACGATCCGCGGGTCGCGCAGGATCCCCTCGACGGCGCCGGATCCGATCAGCAGTGTCTGGAAGCACCCCTCGGGGAATCCCGCGCGGTGGAACAGGTCGCCCAGGTACAGCGCGGTCTGCGGAACGTTGGAGGCGTGCTTGAGCAGGCCGGTGTTGCCCGCCATCAGGGCCGGCGCGGCGAACCGGACCACCTGCCAGAGCGGGAAGTTCCACGGCATGACGGCCAGCACCACGCCCAGCGGGCGGTAGCGCACATAGGCGCGCGCGCCACCGGAGTCCTTGACGTCGGCCGGTTCCGGGTGCTCGTCGGCCAGCAGGCCCTCGGCGCGCTCCGCGTACCAGCGCATGGCCTTGGCGCACTTGGCGGCCTCCGCGCGGGCGGCGACCAGCGTCTTGCCCATCTCGGTGGTCATGGTGCGGGCGATGTCCTCGCCCTCCTCCTCCAGCAGCGCGGCCGCGCGGCGCATCAGCTCGGCGCGCTCGCCGAAGGAGGTGGTGCGGTACTGGCGGAAGGCGGCTTCGGCCAGGGCGAGCTTCTCCTCTACCCCGGCGGTCCCGAGGGCCTCGAACGTCCTGAGCGTCTCGCCCGTCGCCGGGTTCACGGTCGCGATCGGCACGGCAATGCCTCCTGGGGCTCGGCAGTCCTGATCGTTTGCCCCATTTTCGCGTATGAACCCGCATTCGGCACCGGCGCCGCGCCACCGGGGGCCGGACGGCGGATCCGGGCCGGGAATCCTCAGTGATCCACGGCGTTGAACCGAAGGTGACATCAGCACTCCGAGACACCCCGTTGTCCATCCTGGACCGGTCGCGCACCCGCCAGGGACAGAGCCACTCCCAGGCGCTGCGGGACACCGTCCGCTTCGCCCGGCAGGCCGAGACGCTCGGTTACCACCGGTTCTGGGTCTCGGAGCACCACAGTGTGCCCGGAGTGGCCGGTTCGGCACCGACCGTGCTGGCGGCGGCCGTCGCGGCCGCCACCTCGCGGATCCGGGTCGGTACGGGCGGCGTGATGCTGCCCAATCACCGGCCGCTGGTGGTGGCGGAGCAGTTCGGCGTCCTGGAGGCGCTCTTCCCCGGGCGCGTCGACATGGGCCTGGGCCGGTCGGTCGGGTTCACCGACGGCATCCGGCGGGCGCTGGGCCGCGACAAGGAGGCCGCCGAGGACTTCGGCGCGCAGCTGACGGAGCTGCTCGGCTGGTTCACCGGCGAGCAGCGGGTGCACCCCGAGGTGCACGCCTGGCCCGCCGAGGGCCTGCGGCCGCCCGCGTTCGTGCTGGCCACCGGCTCCGGGGCCGATCACGCGGCGGCGCTGGGGCTGCCGCTGGTGATCGGCGCCGTCCGCGGCGAGGACCCGATGCTGCGCGCCATCGAGCGGTACCGGGACGGTTTCCGTGCCTCCGCCTGGTCGGCGGAGCCGTACGTCGTGGTGTCCGCCGGCGCCGCGGCCGCCGCGACACCGGCGGCCGCGCGCCGGCTGCTGCTGTCCGAGGCCTGGTCGAGCGCGTACTCCCGCACTCATGGGGCCTTCCCGCCGCTCCTGCCGACGGCGGAGGTGGAGGCGCTGGACATGTCAGCGCGTGAGCGCTCGTACTTCGACGCGGCGCTGGAGGGCCAGCTCCACGGGACCGGGGACGAGGTGGCCGCGGCGCTCGGCGCTCTCGTGGGCCGCACCGGCGCCGACGAGATCCTGCTGACCACCAGTACCTTCGACCGCGCGGAACTGCTCGACTCCTTCGGCCGGCTGGCCGTGGCAGTGGGCATGGGCACCCCGGCGGGCGCCCTGTAGCGTCGCCCCATGAACGACTTCAGCGGGCCGGCCGGGCCGGGAGACCTCGACGTCCGGTGGCACGCCGGCTGGCCGTCGGCGAAGCACGACCCCGCGCCGGAGATCCAGGTGCACGCGTACGACGAGCACACGCTGATCCTGCGGCAGAACATGTCGGTGCACTTCGAGGCGCCGTTCGTCTTCCTGTTCCTCGGCGCGGACCGGGCCCTGCTGCTGGACACCGGGGCAACCGCGGACGAGCGGTACTTCCCGCTGCGCCGCACGGTCGACGCGGCGATCGACGACTGGCTGGTACGCCATCCGCGGCCGGGCTACGGGCTGCTGGTCGCCCACACGCACGGGCACGGCGACCACATCGCGGCCGACGGCCAGTTCACCGGCCGCCCGGACACCACCGTGGTGGGACCCGGCCTGGCGGACGTCATCGACTTCTTCGGCCTGACGGGCTGGCCGGACACCCGGGCCGAACTGGACCTCGGCGGCGGCCGCGTCCTGGACGTGATCCCGGGCCCCGGCCACCAGGAGGCGGCCGTCGTCCTCTACGACCGGGCCACCGGTCTGCTGCTGACCGGCGACTCCTTCTACCCGGGCATGCTCTACGTCCAGGACACCGCCGCGTTCACCGCCACCGTCGACCGGCTGCTCGACTTCTGCGCCACCCGCCCGGTGAGCCACATCCTGGGCTGCCACATCGAGATGACCACCACTCCCGGCGACGCGTATCCGCGCGGCACCACATACCAGCCGGACGAGCCACCGCTGCAGCTGACCACCGGTCAGCTGACGGCACTGCGGAAGGCTCTCACCGAGACCGGCGGCCGGCCGGGTGCGCACATCTTTGACAACTTCATCGTGGACATCACGGGTTAGCGGCGTCCTCGTTGGCCGCCGGCACCGAGTAGTTCACCTCCCGTCGTCCCGCGATCACCCTGTGGCAGTGCAACTCCCCTAACCTGCTTCCCACTTGCTCTTTATGGGAGGCGGCTCATGCGCATGTTCGGACGCACATCGGCAGCGGCGGCACTCGCCGCGGCGGCGGCACTGACCCTTCTCGTCCCGACCGGATCGCAGGCGGCGGGCACCGACACCCTCCCCTACTCCGGCAGCACCGGGGTGGGTGTGCACAACGCGTACGACAAGGCCAAGTACCCGTACTTCGCCGACGCGCTGGACTCCGGTGCCGCGCTGCTGGAACTGGACGTCTGGACCAATGCGCTGGGCGGCGCGAAGTTCCGGGTCTCGCACAGCAACCCCTTCGGCAACGACAACAACTGCGAGAACGCCGCCAACGCCTCCCAGCTGCGCGTCAAGCCGGTCAACCAGAGCTTCGAGGGCTGCCTCGCCGACATCAAGGCGTGGAGCGACGCGCACCCCGGACACGCCCCGGTGCTGCTCAAGGTGGAGATGAAGGACGGCTTCAACGACAAGGGCGGCCTGGGCCCCGACGAGTTCGACGCCCTGGTGGGCAGCAAGCTCGGCAACACCCTGTACCGCCCGGCGGACCTGGTGGGCGGGCACGGCACCCTCGACGCGGCGGCGCTCGCGGGCGCCTGGCCGACGCGGGCGGCGCTGGCGGGCAAGTTCCTCGTCGACCTGATACCCGGCACCGTCGAGGAGAGCAACCCCTTCGACAGCCTGTGGACCGACAAGGAGTACGCGACCCGGCTGCGGAACCTCGCCGCAGCCGGAACGCTGCCCCAGGCGGCCGCCTTCCCCGCCGTGCACGGCGCCGCGGCGGCCGACCCGCGGACCTCCCGCTACCCGGACGCGACGCTCCGTCCGTGGTTCGTGTTCTTCGACGGTGACGCCGCCGCCTATGTGGACGGCGGGATCGACACCGCCTGGTACGACAGCCGGCACTACATCGTGGTGATGACGGACGTGAACAAGGTGGCGCCCGCCATCGACGGCACCCATCCGACGGAGGCCGAGGCGAGGGCCAAGGCCGCTCAGGTCGCCGCGCGTCACGGCAGCCTGGTGACCGCCGACTGGTACGCGCTGCCGTCCGTACTCTCCTCGGTGTACCCGCGCGGCTGACCCGCTTCCGGATCCGCCACGGTGGTGGGCGACGCGGCCGGCACGTCCCGCAGCGCGTACAGCGCGAGGACGGCCGCCGCGGCGCACACCACCGCGGCGCCGACGGCGGCGGCGTGCAGTCCGCCGACGAACGCGTCGCGCGCCGCGCCCAGTACGGCGTCACCGGTCCGGCCGGGCAGCTGCGCGGCCACCGCCTGGGCGCTGCCCAGGGTCTCGCGGACGCTGTGCTCGTCGTGCTGATGGCCGACGAGGCGGCCGGCCGGGGCGAACTGCCCGAGCCGGGACCGTCCGGCTGGCGGGACCGGCTGGAGCAGGGCACCCGGCTGCAGTGGGAGATGTACCGCCGCCACCCGTGGCTGGCGCAGGTGATGTCGACGACCAGGCCACCGCTGGTGCCCAACGCGATGGCCGTCGTCGAGTGGTCCATGCGCGCACTGGACCACCTCGATCCGGCCGACATGATCCATGTGGCGGTCACGATGGTGAACTACGCCCGGGGCACCGCGGTGAACCTGGAGGCCGAGGCGGAGGCCGAGCACGCCACCGGGATCACCAGCCAGCAGTATCTGGACGCCAACGACGCGGCGATGCAGGCCATCGTGGCGTCGGGCCGGTTCCCCACGTACTCCTCCCTCGCCGGGCGCCACGACCTGGAGATCAGCCTCGACACGATCTTCGAGTTCGGGCTGCGCCGCCTGCTCGACGGCATCGAGGTCTTCGTCACCCGATAACGGGTCCCCACCGCCGCGGAAACGGCTGTCGCAGCGCGTGCTTCCGACCTCCGGGTCTCCCGCGCTGCCCTTCAACGCCCTTTTGTGCCATGGGTCTAGCTCTTCCTTGCAATCGATCGTCGCAATATTGCGCTGACTTATGGACTTGCTGCAGGGGTGCTCGTAGTCTCTCCCACGCCCGGCCGAAACCCCCACGACACGTGCCCGAAGCGCAGCCGCAACGCGCGCCTCCCGCCCCCCACCTTCGACCTGCAAGGACGTGCCTCTGTGATGCATGCACCCCCAAGTCCCCGCCTCAGGCGCAGTACCACCGCGATCGTCTCCCTCGTCGTCAGCGCGGCCGCCGCGCTGACCGGGGTGGGCCTCGCCACCGCGCCCGCCGCGCACGCGGCGGGCGTCGCCGCGCTGTCGCCCCTGGATGTTCCGAACCGTGGCGCGGTCGTGCCGTTCAAGGAGCAGGAGGCGGAGTACGCCGCCACCAACGGCACGGTGATCGGGCCGGACCGGCTGTACGGCAATCTGCCGTCCGAGGCGCAGGGCCGGCAGGCCGTCACGCTGAACGCGGTCGGGCAGTACGTCGAGTTCACACTGAGCGCCCCCGCGAACGCCATGTCGTTCCGCTACAGCCTGCCCGACACGTCGAACGGCGCCGGGCGGGACGCGGCCATCGACCTGAAGGTCAACGGCTCCACGCTGAAGAGCGTGCCGGTGACCTCCAAGTACAGCTGGTACTACGGCGGCTACCCGTTCAACAACAACCCGGGCGACACCAACCCGCACCACTTCTACGACGAGACCCGGACCCTGCTCGGCTCGACGCTGCCGGCCGGGACGAAGATCCGGCTGCAGGTGGCCTCGACCGCCGCCTCCCCCACCTTCACCATCGACCTGGCCGACTTCGAGCAGGTCGCGGCCCCGATAGCCAAGCCGGCCGGCGCGCTCGACGTGGTCGCCGACTTCGGCGCGGACCCGACCGGCGCCGCCGACTCCACCGCCAAGTTCCAGGCCGCGGTCAACGCCGGCCAGGCCCAGGGCAGGACCGTCTACATCCCGCAGGGCAACTTCACGCTCTACGACCACGTGGTCGTCGACGGGGTCACCCTGGCCGGCGCGGGGCCGTGGTACAGCGTGCTCGGCGGGCGCGACCCGGTGAACCGCAACCGCGCCGCGGGCATCTACGGCAAGTACGTCCCCGGCGGCGGCTACACCGGCGGGGTGCGGCCGCAGGAGGCCAACGGGCCGAGCCGGAACGTCACCCTCAAGGACTTCGCCATCATCGGCGACATCCGCGAGCGCTCGGACGACGACCAGGTCAACGCCCTCGGCGGCGCGATGTCCAACTCCGTGGTCGACAACCTGTGGATCCAGCACACCAAGGTCGGTGCCTGGATGGACGGCCCGATGGACAACTTCACCATCAAGAACAGCCGCATCCTGGACCAGACCGCGGACGGCGTGAACTTCCACACCGGGGTGACCAACTCCACCGTCACCAACACCTTCCTGCGCAACCTCGGTGACGACGGGCTGGCGTCCTGGCCGGAGCGGGTCGCGAACGTCGGCGACTCCTTCACCCACAACACGGTGATCCTGCCGATCCTGGCGAACAACATCGTCACCTACGGCGGCAAGAACTTCACGATCTCCGACAACGTGATGGCGGACACCATCTCCAACGGCGGCGGCCTGCACATCGCCAACCGCTACCCAGGGGTCACGTCCGGGAACGGCACCGCCGTCGCGGGCACCATCACCGCGGCCCGCAACACCCTGATCAGAACCGGCAACAGCGACTTCAACTGGAACTTCGGAGTCGGCGCGATCTGGTTCGACGGTCTCAACGAGGCCATCAGCGGCGCGGTCATCAACATCACCGACACCGACATCCTGGACAGCTCCTACGAGGCGATCCAGACCATCGAGGGCGGCGTCAGCGGCGTCAACTTCACCAACATCAACATCGACGGCGCCGGGACCTATGCCATCCAGGCCCAGGTGCAGGCCACCATGAAGTTCACCAATGTCACGGCCAAGCACATCGGCCAGGCGGCCACCCCGATCCACAACTGCGTCGGCCCGAGCTTCGTGATCGTCGACGGCGGCGGGAACTCGGGCTGGAACACCGGTTCCACCTGCACCGGCAACTGGCCCGCCCCGATCTGGACCAACGGCGGCATCCCGTCGGACCCCTCGAACCCGCCGACCACCCCGCCCACGACGCCGCCGACCACTCCCCCGACCACCCCGCCGGCCTGCGTCCCGGGCACCGGCAACCTCGCGCAGGGCAAGCCCGTCACCGCCACCAGCGCCAACGGCAGCTACAGTGCGGCGAACGCCGTCGACGGCAACGCCGGCAGCTACTGGGAGAGCAACAACAACGCGTTCCCGCAGTCGCTGACCGTCGACCTCTGCGCGGCCACCGGCGTCGACAGCGTGACGTTCAAGCTGCCGCCGGGCTGGGAGTCGCGCTCGCAGAACATCGCGGTCCTCGGCTCCGCCGACGGAACGAACTTCAGCCAGCTGGCCGCGCCGAAGGCGTACGCCTTCGACCCGGGCGCTGCGAACACCGTCACCGCCGGCTTCACCGCGGCGAATGTGCGCTATGTCCGGGTGACCGTCTCGGCCAACACCGGCTGGCCGGCCGCCCAGCTCTCCGAGCTGGAGGTCCGCCTCACCGGTACGCCGCCGACGACTCCGCCCACCACTCCCCCGACCACCCCGCCGGCCAACAGCAACCTGGCCGCGGGCAAGAACATCAGCGCCACCAGCAGCAATGACGTCTACGCGGCCCGCAACGCCAACGACGGGAACTCGGCCAGCTACTGGGAGAGCGCGAGCAACGCCTTCCCGCAGTCGGTGACCGTCGACCTGGGCGCGGCGACCGCGGCCGGCCGGATCGTCCTCAAGCTCCCGCCGCCGTCGGCCTGGGCCACCCGCACGCAGACCCTGAGCGTGCTCGGCAGCGCCGACAACTCCTCGTGGAGCACCCTCAAGGGCCCCGCGGGCTACACCTTCAACCCGGCGAGCGGCAACAGCGCGAGCATCACGCTGCCCGCCGGAACCACCACCCGCTATCTGCGGCTGACGTTCACGGCGAACACCGGCTGGCCCGCGGGCCAGCTCTCCGAGTTCGAGGTGTACGCGTCCTGATCCCCGCTCCACCGGCCCGGTCGGCAACCAGCACCACGCCGACCGGGCCTCCGCGCGTCACGTCACTTCAGGCCGGCCGGTCCACGTCCAGGCGGGCGGTGACGCGCTTGCCGCCGTGGACGCGCTCGGCGGTGACCTGCCGGCACAGCCGGCGGACGATCTCCATCCCGTGACCGCCGATCCGCAGCGGGTCGGGCTCGAACCGCCGGGGCAGCTGGGAGCTGGTGTCCCAGACCGTGATCTCGACGGCGCCGCCGCAGTAGCTCAGCTCCATCTCGTACGGCCCGGGGGCGTAGCGTCCGGCGTTGGTCACCAGCTCGCTCACGACCAGCAGGATCTCCTCGGCACGCTCACCGGGCACGGGGGCGGCGCGGTCCGGGGCGAGGTCGTCGAGGAACGCGGCGGCCGTGTCGCGGGCGGCCGCGATGCTGCCGTCTCTGCCCGAGTAGCGGACCGATCGCCGCAGAGGCTCCGTCACGGTGGTGAGTACATCCAGCATGTGGGGTGAGCCCCTTCTGCCTCGCCGGTCACGTGCTCGTTCTCTTCGCCCTCTGCCCCAGCGGCGGTGTTCCATGCGTGGCGGGAGCCGCCGGGCGGTCGCCGTCCGGCTCGCCCGGGCCGATGCCCGCCCGGCGGGCCGCGCTCTCCAGGGCGCGCACGGCCAGCCACAGCACGCCGATGTCGTCGATCAGGATCGGGTCGGGCAGCAGATCGACCGGGCAGACGAGATAGGCGATGGCTCCCCAGAACATCGCCTTCCCGGTCAGCGGAACATGGGCGGCCACCAGCAGCCGGCGTACCCGGACCAGGCGCACGGCCAGCCGTACGGCGATGACCAGCATGACCACGACGGCCAGTGCCGCCAGGGTCCATACCAGGGTGGTGTCGCTCATCCGGTCCTCCAGTCGGCGGGCCGGCCCGGCGGGCGCCCGTCCGGAGTCTTGTACCCGCTCCGGCCGCGCCACTCGCCGGTGGCCACCTCAGTGTTCCCCGGACATCCGTCCGCGGCTTTCTCCGCCCGTCCGCCCGCGGCGTCCGCGGTCAGCGGCGGCGCCGGCGGCGGCTGGGGACGGACCATCCGGAGCCGAGTCCCGCCAGGTGGAGGGCGACCAGCACGAGCCCCACGAGCTGGAGGCTACCGGGTGCGAATACGATGTCCGTCGAGGTTTCGGTCGCGTTGATGATGAAGGCGACCGCGAAGACGACGGCCGCGGCGATGGCGAGCATCCGGACTTCCTTTCCCAAGCTTTTTTGAGCCTCCCGAGCACACCGGAGGTTCACACGATGTCCACAACTGATCGGTCATCCCTGCGTCTTGCCCGCATTCGGCCCTTCAACCGCCGGATGCCCGGCAACCGTGTCCGGCTCCGGGTCGGGCTGGACCGGCCGTTCCCGGGTATCCGACCGGCAGACCGGCACACCGCCGACTCCGTACCGTTCAGCGAGCACCGTCTCGACGGGCACCGTTCCACCGGGCAGCATCCGCTGCACACCGTTCCACCGAGGAGCCGGAATGATCGACGAGCAGGCCGTACTGGCCCTGGGGCCCACCGGCCGCGAGCCCGCGGCGGTCGCCCGGGCGACCGGACGCCGGCGGCTGATCCTGACGGCGCTGCGCGGCGCGGCCGTCGCCGCCTGGGACGAGGACGCCTCCGAGCGGGCCGCGGCGCTCACGTACTACGCCATGCTCGCCCTGTTCCCCACCCTCCTGGTGACGGTCTCGGTGATCGGCCTGGCCGGGACCGCCTCGACCAGCGATCTCATCGCCCAGGTCACAGCGGTGGTGCCGGCCGAGTCGCGGCAGCTCGTCGCGGGCACCATGAAGGACATGGCACAGGAGCACTCGGCGGCGTGGTTCCTGGCGGCCAGCGGCACGGTGGCGGCGATGTGGTCCGCCTCCAGCTATCTCGCCGTCTTCCGGCGGGCGCTGCACTCGATGTACGGCGTGACCGACCACCGGCCGGCCTGGCGGACCGCGCCGCGCATCGTCATCACCGCGCTGGTGCTGCTCACCCTGCTGGTCTGCAGCGCGGTCACCCTGATGGCGACGGGTCAGCTGGCCCGTCGTGCCGGACAGGTGCTGGGGATGGACGAGGCGGCGGTGACCAGCTGGAACGTGGTGAAGTGGCCGCTGCTGCTGTGTCTGGCGACGGTTCTGGTCCTGATCCTGTTCCGCTCGGGACCCGCCAGGTTCCGGCCCCTGCGCGCGATGGCGCCGGGCGGTGCGCTGGCCGTCGTGCTGTGGCTGCTCTCCTCGGTGGGGTTCGCCCTCTACGTCTCCGTCTTCGGGACGTACAACCGGCTGTACGGGTCGCTGGCCGGGACCGTCGTGTTCCTGGTCTGGCTGTGGGTGTCCCACATCGCGCTGCTCGTCGGCGCGCATTTCAACGCCGAGCTGGCCAAGGGGCGCAGCGCCCGGGCGGTCTCCGACGACCGGTCAGATCCGCTGTCCGAACAGGTTTCTGAGGGCGCGTAACCCGCCGGGGTTCCTCCGTCCGGCCGCTTGCTCCACCGTATGGAGCAGGTCACCGCGCAGAACGGGCGAAAGCGTTCCTACCGTGAACCCATGACTGTTTCCGGTCCTGCCCGCACACCGTCCCTCCGGTTCCGCGCGGCGGTTCTCACCGCCGTCTGTCTGACCGTCAGCTGCCCGGCCGCCCCGGCGTTCGCCCACGGTGACGACGGCCACGGACCCGGCCGTACCGTCATCGGCGGCGCGACGCTGGCGCGGCCGGGGGTGCACGTCCTGCCGAAGTCCGGCTCGCCCGCGCTGCCCGCCGGCCTGTCGGCCCTGTCCTGGCTGGTGGCCGACGCGCGCACCGGTCAGGTGCTCGCGGCCAAGGACGCGCACCGCGCGCTGCCGCCGGCCAGCACCCTCAAAACCCTCTTCGCCGTCACCGTCCTGCCGCGCTTCGCGCAGGAGACCACCCACACCGTGACCGAGGACGAGCTGTCCGGTATCGGAGCGGGCAGCAGCCGGGTCGGGGTGCAGGCGGGGCAGACGTACACGGTGGCCGACCTGTGGCGCGGGGTGTTCCTCAGCTCGGGCAACGACGCGGTCCATGTACTCGCCCGGATGAACGGTTCGGTGCCCCTGACGGTCTCCCAGATGCAGGCCAAGGCGCGGATGCTCGGCGCCGACGATACCGAGGTGGTCTCGCCCGACGGGTACGACGCCCCCGGCCAGGTCTCGTCGGCCTACGACCTGACGCTCTTCGCCCGTGCCGGACTCGCCACCCCGTACTTCGCCGGCTACACCTCCACCGCCACCGCGATGTTCCCGGGCGGCACCGACTCCAGGGGCAGGGAGGTGCCGCCGTTCCAGATCCAGAACACCAACCGCCTGCTGACCGGGGCCGACGGTGTGGGGACGTACCCGGGGATCATCGGGGTGAAGAACGGCTACACCACGAACGCGGGCAACACCCTGATCGCCGCCGCCCAGCGCGGTGACCGCACGCTGATCGCCACGGTGATGAACCCGCAGTCCGGGGTCGCACAGGCCGTGTACAAAGAGGCCCGCGCCCTGCTGGACTGGGGCTTCGAGGCCGCCGGGGTGAACGGCTCGGTCGGCACGCTGAACACCGTCACCCGCGCCGTGCCCGCCTCGGCGCCGCGCCGGCCGGCGGCCGCCGCGCTGGCACCGGTGATGACCACCGCTCCCGCCTCGGAATCCGCCTCGCTCCGGAACGGCTGGACCTGGTCCGCCGCCGCGGGCGCCCTGGTGGCGGCCGCCGCCGGTACCGTTTTCGCCCGCCGCCGGTACCTCCGCTCGCGCTGACCGCGACAGGCCGGAAAGAGCGGTGGAAGGCTGTTCCCGACGGCCTTCCGACGGCTTTCCGGCGGAATTCCCCCGGCCACCCGAAGCGGCGTGCTACAGTGCGAACAGCACTTGAGTACGCCGCTTCTCGGCGCCGGTGCTTGTTCCACTCCCCGCCGTGGCGAATTCCGTCCTTCTGGACCGGCCGCCCGGCAGTGAATCTCCTTCCTTCTCCCTCGCGGGTCGGCAAGCCAGTGGTGCGTGACACGTCCGCACCCTCACTCCGCCCCCGCCGGGACCCTTCTTTGGCATGTCCGTGAAAGGACCCAGCATGACCACCACACTCGAACACCCCCCTGCCAGAACCACCCGCACCACCCTCCCGACGCCGGTCACCGGCGTCCTCGACATCGTCGGCAACCAGGGCTTCCTGCGCACCGGCGGTTACCACCCGACGCCCGACGACCCGCAGGTGACAACGGCTCAGATCCGCAAGTACGGCCTGCGCAAGGGTGACCTCGTCGAAGGCACCGCCGACCGGCCGCGTGCCCTCGGCACCGTCGAACGGATCAACGGCCGCGAAGCCGGTGCTCCCGGCGTCCGCCCGCACTTCGGTGATCTCACCCCCGTCCACCCGCGTGAGCGGCTGCGGCTGGAGACCTCGCCCAGCGCCCTCACCACCCGGCTCGTCGACCTCGTCGCACCGGTCGGCAAGGGCCAGCGCGGGCTCATCGTGGCCCCGCCCAAGACCGGCAAGACCCTGCTCCTGCAGAGCCTGGCCAACTCCGTCGCCGTCAACCACCCCGATGCCCACCTCATGGTCGTCCTCCTGGACGAACGCCCCGAGGAGGTCACCGACATGCGCCGGTCAGTGCGCGGCGAGGTGCTCGCCTCGACGTTCGACCGCCCGGCCAAGGAGCACATCGCCCTCGCCGAACTGGCCGTCGAACGCGCCAAGCGCCTCGTCGAGCTCGGCCAGGACGTGGTGATACTCCTCGACTCGATCACCCGGCTGTGCCGCGCCCACAACAACGCGGCGCCCGGCAACGGCCGCACCCTCAGCGGCGGTGTCGACTCCGCCGCGGTGCAGGCGCCCAAGCGGCTCTTCGGCGCCGCGCGCTGCGCCGAAGAGGGCGGCTCCCTGACCATCCTCGCGACCGCGCTCGTCGACACCGGCTCCCGGGCCGACGACTACTTCTTCGAGGAGCTGAAGGGCACCGGCAACATGGAACTGCGGCTGGACCGCTCGCTCGCCGAGAAGCGGATCTTCCCGGCCATCGACGTGACCCCGTCCGGCACCCGGCGCGAGGAGCTGCTGCTGCCCGCCGCCGAGCTGGCGGCCGTGCGCGGCCTGCGCCGGGCCCTGCAGTCCAGGGACACCCAGCAGACCCTCGAAATACTGCTCGACCGGATGCGGCAGTCCCCGGACAACGCCACGTTCCTCCAGCAGATCCAGCGCACGGTCCCCGGCGCCTGAACACCTGAACACCTGAGCCGACCGTCCGGGCGTAACCCCGACCGGCTCCCTCCGGCCGTACTCGACCGGAAGACGTTTGGCAGTGAATAATAATTCACCTCATCTGGTGAACGTCCATTCACCTCCCTCACGTCTCATGGAGCGCGCCCCGTGGACTTCCGGAAACGGCTCATGGTCCCCGTCCTGGCATTCGGCGGAATCCTCATGGCGATCATGCAGACCGTCGTGGTGCCGCTCCTCCCCGATCTGCCGCGCCTCACCGGCGCCTCGCCCGCCGGCGTCTCCTGGATGGTCACCGCGACCCTGCTGGCCGGAGCCGTTCTCACCCCCGTACTGGGCCGGGCCGGCGACATGTACGGCAAGCGCCGCGTGCTGCTGATCGCGCTCGGGCTGATGACCTTCGGTTCCCTGCTGTGCTCCGTGACCTCCGACATCCGGCTGCTGATCGCCGCCCGCGCCCTGCAGGGCGCCGCCGCCGCCGTCGTACCGCTGTCCATCAGCATCCTGCGCGACGAGCTGCCCCCGCACCGGACCGGCTCCGCCGTGGCGATGATGAGTTCGACCGTCGGCATCGGTGCCGCCTTCGGACTGCCGCTGGCCGCCCTGATCGTGCAGTACGCCGACTGGCACGTCATGTTCTGGGCCACCACCGCCCTGGGCGCGCTCGGCCTCGGGCTGGCCTGGTGGGTCGTGCGCGAGTCGCCGATCCGCTCCCCCGGCCGTTTCGACTTCACCGGCGCCGCCGGACTGGCGGCCGGACTCGTCTGCCTGCTGCTGGCGGTCTCCCAGGGCGGCCAGTGGGGCTGGACCAGCCCGGCCGTGCTGAGCCTGGCCGTGGCCTCCGTCGTCATCCTCGCCGGGTGGCGGTGGCAGCAACTGCGCGCCACCAGCCCGCTGGTGGACCTGCGGCTGGCCGCCAGCCCGCGCGTCGCGCTGCCGCACATCGCCGCGCTCCTCGCGGGCTTCGCCTTCTACGCCAACTCGCTGGTGACCGCCCAACTGGTGCAGGCGCCCAAGGAGACCGGCTACGGGCTGGGGCTGTCCATCGTGGCGAGCGGGCTGTGCCTGCTGCCCAGCGGCATCATCATGCTGCTGCTGTCCCCGGTCTCGGCCCGGATATCGGCGGCCCGCGGCCCGAAGTTCACCCTCGCCGCCGGAGCCGTGCTGCTGACCCTCGGCTATGTGCTGCGCATCGCGGACAGCCGGCAGCTGTGGGCGATCATCGTCGGCGCCTCCGTCGTCGCGTCGGGGACCACGCTGGCCTACTCCGCCCTTCCGACGCTGATCCTGCGCGCCGTCCCGGCCGGCCAGACCGCGTCCGCCAACGGCGTCAACGTCCTCATGCGCACCGTCGGCCAGGCCACCTGCAGCGCCGCGGTCGCGGCGATCCTGATCCACCACACGGCGCCGATCGGCGGCCTGGAGATCCCGACGCTGCGCGGCTACCTGATCGCCTTCACCGTGGCCGGCGGCGTCGCGATCCTCGCCTTCCTCGCGGCCGTGTCGATCCCCGGCGGCCGGCGCGGCACTCCGACACGGCCCGCGCAGCGCTCCGAGGCCACCGCGGACCCCGCGCTGGAGGGAGCATGAGTCCCATGACGACAGCCGCCCCCGACACCCCGCGCCGTGACGCCGACGCCACCAAGGCCGCGATCCTGCGCGCCGCCCGCACCATGCTGGGCCGGCGCGCCTACGGCGACATCACCCTCAAGGCCATCGCGGAGCGGGCCGGGGTGAGCGCGCCGCTGATCGTGAAGTACTTCGGCAACAAGGAGAAGCTCTTCGCCCGCATCATCTCCTTCGAGTCGGACGCGGAAGCACTCCTGGACGCCCCGCTGGACGAGCTGGGCCGGCACATGGTCACCCAGGTCCTCACCAGCCAGAACGAGCGCGGCATCGACCCCATCCTGAGGATCGTCTTCGCACCGCTCCACTCCGCGGAGGGCCAGGGCGACATCCTGCGCGCCAATTTCCGCGAGCAGGTCATCGCCGGCCTCGCCCGGCGGCTGAGCGGTCCCGAAGCCCAGCTGCGGGCCGAACTCACCGTGGGCATGCTGCTGGGCCTCGGCGCCGTCTACGGGATCGCGCGCGGCGAGGCGGTCCGCGCGATGACCGTCCCGGCCCTCGTCGAGCGGTGTGCCCCCGCGCTCCAGAAGCTCATCACTCCGGCCGGAAACCCGTTGGCTCCCGCCGCCCGGTAACGGTGAGGATGGTCGGGTGGACCCTACGACGATCGAACAGTTCCTCGACAACGGCTTCATCAGGATCGAACGGGCCTTCTCCGAGGAGACCGCGCGGGCCTGCGCGGAGCTGCTCTGGGCGAAGACCGGCACCGATCCGGACGACCCGGCCTCGTGGACGGAACCGGTGCACTGGGTCTCCGACATGTCGGACGCCCCCTTCGTCGAGGCCGCCAACACCCCGGTTCTGCACGACGCGTTCGACCATCTGGTCGGCCCCGGCCGCTGGGTGCCGCGGCCCTCGCTGGGCTCCTTCCCGCTCCGCTTCCCGCACCCGCAGGAGCCCGACGACGCCGGCTGGCACATCGAGGGCAGCTACTACCGCGAGGGCGAGAAGTGGCCGTTCGCCAACCTCCGTTCCGAGGGCCGGGCGCTGCTGATGCTGTTCCTCTTCACCGAGACCGGCCCCGAGGACGCGCCGACCCGGATCCGGGTCGGCTCGCACCTGGACGTTCCGCCGGTCCTGCGGCCGTTCGGCGAGGAGGGGGCGTCGATCCTGGAGATTGCTCCCCGCATCGACGAGGTGAGCGCGCACCGGCCGGTCGCGCTGGCCACCGGCAGCCCCGGGGACGTCTATCTGTGCCATCCCTTCCTGGTGCACGCGGCCCAGCCGCACCACGGCAGCCGCCCCCGGTTCATGGCCCAGCCCCCGCTGTTCCCTGCGGTCCACTACGAGCTGGAACGGTCCAACGGCGCCTACTGCCCGGTGGAGACCGCGATCCGGCGAGGCCTGGAAGGCTCTCCCGGCATCGGCGGCGGTCGGACCGTTGGATAGCGTTCAGGGCATGTTGCACGGGCGTACCGAGGAGCAGGCGGCGATCGGGGAGCTGCTGGCCGCTGCCCGGGCGGGCCGCAGCGGGGTGCTGGTGCTGCGCGGCGAGGCGGGCATCGGGAAGACGGCGCTGCTCGACGACACGGTCGACGCGGCCGGCGGGATGACGGTCGTCCGTGGTTCCGGCACCGAGTTCGAGGCGGAACTGCCCTTCGCCGGGCTCCAGTTGCTGCTGCGTCCCGCGATGGGTTCGCTCGGCGTGCTTCCCGAACCCCAGCGGCTCGCGCTGGAGGCGGCGTTCGGGATGACCGTCGGGGCGGCCCCTGACCCGATGTTCGTCGGGCTCGCCGTGCTGTCCCTGCTGTCCGCGCACTCGGGCGACGGACCGCTGCTGTGCGTCGTGGACGACGCGCAGTGGCTGGACCGGGTGTCCGCCGACGCGCTGATGTTCGCCGCCCGGCGGCTGCACGCCGAGGGGATCGTCCTGGTCCTCGCGGCGCGTGACGGCGAGGGCAGTTTCCCCGCCCCCGGCCTTCCCGAACTGCGGCTGCGCGGACTGCCGCCGGCGTCGGCGGGCGCCCTGCTCACGCTGCACGGCGACGGGCTGTCCCCCACCGTCCGGCACCGCGTCCTCAGCGAGGCCCAGGGCAACCCGCTGGCGCTGCTGGAACTGCCGGTCGCGTTCCAGGCGGAGCGCCCCGACGGCCGGTTCCGGCCGGGCGCGCTACCGCTCACCAGCCGGCTGCACATGGCGTTCCACGGCCGGGTCAGCCATCTGCCGCCCGCCACCCAGCTGCTGCTGCTCGTCGCGGCCGCCGACCACACCGGTGATCTGCGGGCCGTCCTGCGGGCGGCCGGGGCGCTGGGCGCCGGCGCGGCGGACCTGCCGCCCGCGCAGGAGGGCGGTCTGATCCGGCTGGACGACGACCGGCTGCGCTTCCGCCATCCGCTGGTCCGGGCAGCGGTCTACCAACGTGCGCCGCTGGCCGACCGGCTGACCGCGCATCAGGCACTGGCGGCGATCCTGGACGCCCCGCAGGACGCGGACCGCAGGGCCTGGCATCTGGCGTCCGCCGCGACCGGCCCCGACGAGACGGCGGCCACCGCGCTGGAGGACACCGCGGGACGGGCCAGGGACCGCAGCGGCTACGGGGCGGCCGCCCTCGCCTTCGAACGGGCCGCCCGCCTCAGCACCGACCCCGCGGCGACGACCCGGCGGCTCGCCCTGGCGGCCGAGGCGGCCTCCGAGGCAGGTGAGCTCGACCGGGCCCGCGACTTCGCCGGACAGGCCGCGCGCCGGACCGACGATCCCGGGCTGACGGCCCGGCTGCACCATGTCCGGGCCCTGTCGGACTTCCTGAGCGGCTCCTTCCCCACCGCGCACCGGCTGCTGATCGACGGCGCCGATCACGCGGCCGCCGCCGATCCCCAGCGCGCCGCGCGGATGCTCATGCAGGCCGCCCACACCGCCTGGTACCTCGGTGAACAGGACGTCGCGGACACGGTGGCGCGGCTGGACGCGCTGGTGCTGCCCGCGACGGATCCCGTGACACCGGTGGCCCGTTTCATCACCGCCGCCCTCGGCCCGCCGGCCGCCGGCGGGCCGCCGGACCTGACCGCCGCCGTCACCGCGGCCCGCGCCGCCGGATCCCGTGATCCGCGCGACCTGATGCTGCTGTGCGGCGCCGGGCTGGCCGTCGGGCAGGACGACGAGGCCCATGAACTGGCCTCCGCGCTCGCCGCCGAGAGCCGCGACCGGGGCGGTATCGGCCGGCTGCCGACGGTGCTCTTCTTCATGGCAGAGGCGGAGGTGTTCGCGGGCCGGCACCGTGACGCGCTGGCCACCGCCGAAGAGGCGCTGCGGATCGCCGGGGACACCGGACAGCAGCAGTGGACCAGCCAGTTCAGCAGCGTGCTGGGCTATCTGGCGGCCGTCGAGGGTGACGAGGAGCGCTGCCGGACGTACACGGACGACGCGCTCGCCGTCGTCGCCGGCGCCGCGATGCCGCCCGGCGCGCCCTGGTCGTACTGGGCGCAGGGCATGCTCGATCTGGGCCTGGGCCGGGCGCAGTCGGCACTCGACGGCCTGGAGCGGCTCACCCATGAACCGCTGCGGCACCACTTCTGCGCCACCCGCAGCACCCCCGACCTCGTCGAGGCGGCCGTCCGGCTGGGTCTCGGCCCGCGCGCCGCCGGGCCGTTCGCCCGTTTCGAACACTGGGCGGCCCGCTCCCGGCAGCCCTGGTCCGACGCACTGGTGCTGCGCTGCCGGGCGCTGCTCGCCGCGGACTCCGAGGCCGAGGCGCACTTCACGGCGGCGCTGAAGCTGCACGACGAGCACCGCCGCCCGCTGGAGCACGCCCGTACCGCGCTGCTGTACGGCGAATGGCTGCGCCGGGCCCGTCGCAAGAGCGAGGCGAGCGGCCAACTGCGGGCCGCGCTCGACGTGTTCGAGCGGCTGGGTACCCGGCCGTGGGCGGACCGGGCGCGCAGCGAACTCGGGGCGACCGGCACGGTCGCCCCGCAGAGCCGGGAGCCGGGCGTACTCGCCGGGCTCACGCCGCAGGAGCTGCAGATCGCCCGGCTCGCCGGGCAGGGGATGTCCAACCGGGACATCGCGGCCCGGCTGTTCCTCAGCCCGCGCACCGTCGGCTACCACCTGTACAAGGCGTACCCGAAGCTCGGTATCGCCTCCCGCGGCGAACTCTCCGCCCTTTTCGAGTGATCGCCCCCGGAGAACGGGCCGGCCGGGAGATGCTGACCGGATGAACGCACCTGATCAGGCTCCGAGAACCCCGGGAAGTGTCCTGACCCTCCACGTCGACGATGTGCCCACCACCGAGATCGGCCCCGGCATCCTGCTGCGCGAGCTGCCCGGCCCGGCCCCGCTCAGCTTCTGGGTGGTGGACTTCGAACCCGGCGCCCGGTGGCCCGGCGTCGATGTGCACGAGACGGTCGGCGAGGGCTACTACGTGGCCGAGGGCGAGGTGATCGAGGGCGACCTGCGGCACGGCCCCGGTACCTACGTCGTGCTCGAACAGGGCTCCAGCCACCAGCCGCGTTCCGAGACCGGGGCGCGGGTGTTCGGCTACAACCACCCTGCCGGCTGACCGCGCACCGGTACCGGAGCGCGGCGGAACGCGGAAGTGCCCGCCTGTCCTGGGTCAGTTCCAGGACAGGCGGGCACTGCGCGTCTCACGAGGCGCGCGAGTTCACGCGCGGCGTCGCGGGACGGGTCAGACGGTCACGCCGTGCTCGTTCAGGTACGCGACCGGGTCGATGTCCGAGCCGTAGTCGGGACCGGTGCGGATCTCGAAGTGCAGGTGCGGGCCGGTCACGTTGCCGGTCGCGCCGGACAGACCGATCTGCTGGCCCTCGGTGACGGTCTCGCCGGCCGAGACGGACAGCGAGGACAGGTGCGCGTACTGCGAGTACTTGCCGTCGCTGTGCTGGATGACGACCTGGTTGCCGTACGCGCCGCCGTCGCCCGCGGAGATGACGGTGCCCGCGGCGATCGACTTCACGGTGGTGCCGGTCGACACGACGAAGTCGACACCGGTGTGGTAACCGCTGGACCAGCTGGAACCGGACTGGTGGTACGGGGTGCCGATGTTGGCGCCCGAGACCGGGAGGGTGTAGCCGGAGGAAGAGCTCGCGGCGGCGGGGGCCTTGTCGGAGGAGGACGAGGACTTCGCGGTCGAGTCGCTCTTGGCCGGGGCCTTCTTCGCCGGGGCCTTCTTCGTCTCCGAGGAGGACTTCGCGGACGACTTCGGCGCCGGGTCGGCGGACGGAGCGGAGTTCGACGGCACGGCCTTGGAACCCAGGGCCAGGGTCTGGCCCGGGAAGATCAGGTCCGGGTTGCCGCCGACGGTCTGCTTGTTGTCGGCGTACAGCTTCTGCCAGCCGCCGCTGACGTGGTGCACGTCGGCGATCTTGGACAGGCTGTCCCCGCCGACGACCTTGTACTTGTGGGCGGTCTTCGCCGGCGCGGCCTTGGCGGCCTTGGCGGCCGGCTGCGCGGCGTGTGTCGGGGCGGTGGCGGCGACGTTCGCGGCGGTCACGTGCGTGTCAGCGGCGAAGGCGTTCGACGACATCGCCAGCGGCAGGGCGAGAGCGGCGCCACCGGTGCCGGCCGCGACGCAGATCTTGGTGAGCCGGCTCATGCGGCCAATACGGTGCTTTCCCTTTGCGGGCATGGGGGAGTTCCTCTCCTACGCCGGCGAGGTGAGCTGTCGGGTTCGGGCTGGAGCTGCCCGGTCGCGGCATGCGCCATGGACGCGCGGCGCATTGCGACTTAACCCCAAGCCGTTCCTGACCTTCGGGAACGGCACTTACCTGGGTCCCCCGCTCCTGCCGTAGAAGTTTGGTGTTCAAAGCACCGGGCAGCGGCAGGACTAGGCGTTCCACCCGGTGGGATCCTGCGAGCATTTGACCCGCAGGAGAGCGAAGCTAAGCGAACTCCCGAGGGCGGGGCAACATCCGGGCATGAGCCGCATATCACGTGCGGAGCCGCCCGTGCATTTCGGTGACCCTGAGTCGTTCGGCCCGGTCTGTACGTGTGCGATTTCTTCACTTTCAGTGAAGCGACACATGGAAGGCGTAATAAAAGGCGTATGCCGGGAACGCACCGTGGAGAAGGCGGCAGCTCTGCGTATCACACGCGTGAGCCCGCTCACTCGGCGGGCCCGGTGTGAGCGCGGTCACGTGCCGAGCGGTGCCCGGTCCTGCCCCTGGGCCCGTCCGGCGAACTGCCCGGCGGCGTGCCCCGGGCGGATCCGCGGGTCGAGGACACGGCTGAGGCGGTAGGCCGCGACCCGGAAGCCCACCGCGGGCCAGTGCCCCGCCGCCAGCGGCGAGGCGGAGTGCCAGCGGGCGCCGATGTGCCGGTACTCGTGGTCGTACGCCCAGGCCGCCGCGGTGGCCAGCAGGATCCGGCTGACGCCCTCGCCCCGCGCGGACGGCTCGACGTACGCCTCGGCCAGCTCCACACAGCCGTCCGGGGTGACCGGACCGGCTGGGGACGGGGCGAGCAGCACCATGCCGATCTCCTCACCGCCGCGGCCGGCGATCCAGGCCGCGCAGCGGGGATCGGAGAGCGTGTCGGTGTACCGGGTGCGCATCGCGGCCAGGGCGGCGTCGGACTGCGGCAGGAACATCGCCGACTGCCGCTGGTAGCGGGCCGACTCCGCGGCCATCCGGCCGATCTGCGGCAGATCACCCGGGCCGGCCCGGCGGATGCTCAGCCCGTCCACCCCGCGCGGCTGCCGGCCGCGGGGCTTGACGGCCATCAGCCCGTACATCTCCTCGAACCCGAAGCCCAGTCGGCACCAGTCCATCGCGGCGGTCCCGGACGCCGGCAGTTCGACGTAGTGGACCAGCCGGCGCTGGGCGACGAGCCGGGCGGCGGCCTCGGTGTACAGGGCGAGCAGCGCGGCGTTGTCGCGCTGCCCCGGCGCGGGTGCGTGCCCGCCGTGCCGGACCACCGCGGAGCGCGGGTGGCTGCGGAGCGCGGCGGGGGTGTCCTCGGCGAGGTCGAGCGGGGAGGCGGCGAGATAGCCGGCGGGCCTGCCGCCGCTGTCCCGGGCGAAGTAGGCCTCGGTGTCCGGTTCCGCGAGCAGTTTCCCGAGCAGTTCCTCGCCGGTCGGGGCACCCGGCGGCCGGCCCTTGCGGGAGTGTCCGGACCAGCGGTCGTACAGCGCGGCGGCCTCGGGTATGTGCTCGGCGCTCATCGGCGCGATCGCGAAGGTCATGGTGGGTGGCGACGCTAGTCGTCCGCGCGGTCCGGCGGCAAGGGATGTCCGCTCCACGCCGGGTGCCGGGGATCGTCGGCGTGCACCAGGACGTCCGCGGCCTCCGCCGGACGGACCTCGTCGGCGTACCGGCCGAAGGCGGGCAGCGTCCAGCGGTCCTCGTCCGGGGTGCGCCGGGCCAGGGCCGCCGGGGAGAGCCGCAGATGGACCGTCAGGTCCAGGCCGAGCCCCTGGCCGAGCAGGAGTTGACCGTCCAGCAGCAGGACGCCGCCGGGCGGCAGTTCGACGTAGCCGGCCCGGGTCGCGCGGTCGGTGGCCGCGTCCCACAGCGAGGGCAGCACCCGGCCGCTGCCGCCGGGCGCCAGCGGGTCGAGGACCTCGCGGCGCAGCGCGCCGGTGTCCAGCCACAGGTCGTAGTACGCGTCGGCGTCCTCGCGGCCGTACTCGAAGCGCAGCGAGGCCGGCCGCCAGAAGTCCGCGGCGCGCACCCGCAGGACGCGGTGACCGCGGGCGGGCAGTTCACCGGCGAGCGCGTCCGCCAGGGCGGCGGGCCCGGCGGCCGGGGCGCCGTCGACGGCCACCCGCAGCCACGGCCTGGCGGCCGTCGGAGTGAGGCCGGCCACCCGGTCGGCGAGGGTCCCGGCCAGCCGGGGCCAGGTGATCGGAGTCAGCCGCATGGGCGGCATCGTCGCATACGCGGTGCCACGTCCTGGCCCTGGATCGGCGGGGCCACTCGGCCGTCCGGGCGACATGGCTGCGCCATCGGCGTGACGGCGGACATGACCCGCGGCGGGCCCGGCAATGATCGCGCCGAGATCGCTCCGGCGGGCTTCCGGAACGACCATCCGGGGGAAATTTCCTACAAATCACCCATTTACCACTTTCCAGTACCCATTACTTTTTGTGAGCCTGGAAGAACTCATGGTGACCGTCCCCATCACCCAGGAGAAAGCCCAATGATCCTGTCTATCTCAGGCGTCGTTCTGCTCGGCGTCATCGCGTTCCTGTTCTTCCGCAAGGACGGACTGAAGGTCTCCCACCTTCTCGTCTGCGCCCTCTTCGGCTTCTACCTCGCGGGCACCGGCATCGCCCCGAGCATCAAGGCCGGCGGAGCCAGCCTTGCGAGCCTGCTGGGCGGGATCAGGATCTAGCGGGGCCGTCTACGACGGCAGCCCCAGGGCCCGGGGCCGCATGCCGGCGCTCCGGGCCCCACCTCGTCACCCACGACCCGCCACCCTCCCGCGAACCCACCCACTGGAGCATCCGTGGCCAGGCGCCCCCTCCCCAGCATCCTGAGCAGCAGGCCGTCGTTCGCGACCATCGTGAGCAGCAGGCCGTCGCTCGCGCGCAGCCGCGAACTCGCGCGGACCGCCGCCGACAGTGCCACCGACGTGCTCCATCCGCTGATCACCATCACCCGGGGCATGCGCATGCAGGCCGGCTGGGCGCGCAGCTGGTGGGCCCGCACCCCCAAGGACCGGCGCGGCCCCGCGCTGCTGCTCGGCGCCGCCGCGATCGTCGTCGTCGCACTGATGCCGTACGGCCCGCTGCTGGCACTGGGCGCGCTGCTGGCCTGCGCCGGCTGGATGGGCCGCGACCGCACCGCCCCGGCGCCGACCGGACCCAGCGAGGCCGAGTCCGGGAAGCTCCAGGCGCTGTACGAGGCGCTGGTGCCGTATCTGTCCGACCCCGACGACCCGGCACCGCTGTACGCGCGCGACGGCAGCTGGGACAGCGCCTTCACCGAGTACACCTTCGAGGAGGGCCGGCTGGCCCGGCTGCATCTGCGCTACCCGGCGTACTTCACCGACGGCGAGGCCACGGCGCGGTCCCGCGTCGAGCAGCTGCTGCACGCCAAGGCGGGGCGCGGCCGGGAGTACCGCTTCGACTGGAACGAGGAGGAGAACCACCTCACCCTCACCGCGCTGGGGCCGCTGTCCACCGGCATCACCGCCCAGCGCTTCGTCACCGCGCCCGGCGAGACCGTCCTCGGCTTCACCGACTCCGAAGCCGTCCAGCGCACCGTCCCGGTCGCCGACGGGGACGAGGTCCGCGACGCCCCGGCCGTCGTCTGGCGGACCGGGCCGCGCGCCACCGAGCCGCATCTGCTGGCGCTGGGCCGGCCGGGCACCGGCACGACCAGCCTGCTGCGGTCGATCGCCCTGCAGGCGCTGTGCCACGGCGATGTCGTGGTCATCGACGGCAGCGGCAGCGGTGAATACGCCTGCCTCGTCGGACGTCCCGGCGTGCTGGCCGTCGAGAGCGGCCTGGCCGGGACCTGCGCCACTCTCGAATGGGCGGCGCACGAGACCGAACGACGGCTGATCGCCGTCAACCGGGCCCGCCAGGCAGGGCATCCGGCGCCGGAGGACACCCGCCGCCCGCTGTGGATCCTCGTCGACCGGCCCACCGCGCTCACCCAGCTCGCCCACGCCGAGGGCCGCCCCGACCCGCAGCTGCTGCTGGACGTCCCGCTGCGGCACGGGCGCACCGCCAACGTGGCGGTGGCCGTCGCCGACCAGATCGACGCCGCCGAGGTACTGACCCCGGCCGTCGTCACCCACACCCGCGCCCGCGTCCTGCTCGGCGCGCTCGACCCCGAGCACGCGCGGGCCGTCCTCGGCGCCCCGCAGTGCACCACCTCGGCGGCCGAGGTCCCGGCCGGCCGCGGCTACACCCGGCTCGGCACCGGCCCGGTGCTGCGGCTGCAGGTCCCGGCCACCCCCGACCCGTACGACGAGGAGACCGGCGAGGCCGACCGGGAGGCCGTCCTCGCCCTGCTCCCCCAGGCCGACGTCCCCGCCGACGCCCTGGAACACGAACCGGAGCACGAACCGGAGCGGGAGCCCGACCGGGAATCGCTGCCGCAGCCGCTGATCCGCCGGACGGCCGACCTGGAGCGCTGACGCTCCGCGCGGTCAGGCCACGAAGAGGCCGGCGCCCTCGGCGTCGGAGCCGCCGCCGGAGCGGACGATGTGGGCGGCGGCGGCCAGCCGGGAGACGGCCTCCTTGGCGGTGGCGCCGCCGACCGTGAACGGCAGCCGCACATAGGACTCGAAGGCCCCGTCGACCCCGAACCGGGGCCCGGACGGGACGCGGACGCCGAGGCGTTCGCCGGCCACCGCGAGCCGGGAACCCGACACGTCACCGGTCCGCACCCACATCGTCATACCGCCGGCCGGCACGGTGAACTCCCAGTCCGGGGTCTGCTCGCGCAGCGCCGCCACCAGGTCGTCACGGTGTCCGGCGGCCCGGGCGCGGCGGGTGGCGACGGCCTGGTCCCAGCCGCCGCCGCGCAGCAGCCAGGCCACGGCGAGCTGGTCGACGACGGGGGATCCGAGGTCCAGATAGGCGCGGGCGGAGACCAGCCGGCGGACGACGTCGGGCGCCGCCCGGACCCAGCCGATCCGCAGCCCAGCCCAGATCGCCTTGCTCGCGGAGCCGACGGTGATCACCGTGCCACCGCGGTCGAAGGCGGCCATCGGCCGCGGCACGGTCGTGTCCGCGTCCAGCACCAGCTCCGCCATCGTCTCGTCCGCGACCACCACGGTCCCGGAGGCACGGGCCGTCTCGACCAGGGCGCGGCGCTGCTCGTCACCGACCAGGGTGCCGGTCGGGTTGTGGAAGTCGGGCATGACGTAGGCCATCCGCGGCGCCGCGTCGCGCAGCACCCGCTGCCAGGCGTCGATGTCCCAGCCGCCGAGGTTGTCGCGCATGGCCACCGGCACCAGCCGGGCGCCGGTCTCGCGGAACAGCTCCAGCACGTTGGCGTAGCTCGGGGACTCCACCGCGACCCGTTCACCGAGCCCGACGAGCCGCCGGGCCGCCGCCGCGATGGCGCCCATGGCGCCGGTGGTGACCATGATCTGTTCGGGCATGGTGGGCACCCCGCGGGCGGTGTAGCGGTCGGCGATCGCCTCGCGCAGCACCGGAAGTCCGGCCGGGAAGTCGCCGTGGGTGGCCGCGTAGGCCGGGAGTTCGGCCAGGGCGCCCTCCATCGCACGGGTCAGCCACGGCTCGGGGGCGGGCAGCGCCGCGCAGCCGAGGTCGATGACGGTGCCCGCGGAGTCCGGCGGGAGCGGGTCGAGGATCCGGCTCGGCAGCGCGTGCCCCTCCGGTATGGCGGTCCAGCTGCCGGCGCCCCGCCGGGAGCGGGCGAACCCCTCGGCGCGCAGCGCCTCGTACGCGGCGGCGACGGTGGTGCGGCTGACGCCCAGCGCGAGGGCGAGCTCCCGCTCGGCGGGCAGCCGGGCGGCGACCGGTACCCGGCCTTCGAGCACCAGCAGCCGTACGCCGTCGGCGAGTCCGCGGTAGGCCGGTACGCGACGGCCGCCGCCACCGGGAGCCGGCCGGGGTTCGAGCAGCCGGGCGAGCGGAGCCGCTCCTACCGATGCAGTCCACTGCGACATGGAATTCAGTCCACCTTTCGCGGATTGGCTGTGGCGGTCACCCACATCCATGCCACAGAGTGCCACGTATCTTGCCACCTTCACCAGGGGGTCACCGTGCACACCGGTCGCCGCATCGTCCATCTCTATGCCGGTCTGGTGCTGTACGGCGCCAGTGACGGCCTCCTGGTCGGCGCCGGTCTCGGTCTGGACCCGTGGGACGTCTTCCACCAGGGGATCTCCGGTCATTCCGGGCTGAGCATCGGCATGGTGTCGATCGTCGTGGGCGCGGCGGTGCTGCTGCTGTGGTGGCCGCTGCGGCAGCGGCCCGGCCTCGGCACCGTGTCCAACGTCTTCATCGTAGGTCTGGCCATGGACGGCACGCTGCGGCTGCTGCCGGAGGTCCACGCGCTGGGCGTCCGGATCCCGCTGCTGGTGGCGGCGATCGTGCTCAACGGAGTGGCGACCGGCCTCTACATAACGGCACGCTTCGGACCCGGCCCGCGCGACGGGCTGATGACGGGACTGCACCGCAGGACGGGCCGGTCGATCCGGCTGGTCCGCACCGGGATCGAACTGACGGTGCTCGCCGTCGGCTTCCTGCTGGGCGGCAGCGTCGGGGTGGGCACCGTGCTGTACGCGGTGGCGATCGGACCGCTCGCCCAGTACTTCCTGCGGTTCTTCGAGATCCCGCAGCCGGCCGCTCAGCCGACCGCTCAGCCGGTCACCCCGCCGGATCCGGACCTGGAACCGGACCGGGAACCGGACCTGCGGCCGGAACGCTCGCCGGCCGTCGCGGCCTGCGGGGACCGCCCGGTGGCCGGGGCCGCCGCGGACCCGGCCATACTGCCGTAGGTGAGCGCACCTCCCCCTCCCCCGGCCCACCCGTATCTGGACCATCCGGCACCCCTCGCCTTCGCCCATCGCGGAGGTGCGGCGGACGGCCTGGAGAACACCCTGACCGCCTTCCGCCGTGCCGTCGACCTCGGCTACCGCTATCTGGAGACCGACGTCCACCTGACGTCGGACGGCGTTCTCGTCGCCTTCCACGACGCGACCCTGGACCGTGTCACCGACGCGCGCGGCGCCATCGCCGCCCTACCGTGGAGCGAGGTCTCCCGGGCCCGGGTCGCGGGCCGTGAGCCGGTCTCCACGTTCGCGGAGCTGCTGGCGGCCTTTCCCGAGGCCCGGTGGAACGTGGACGTGAAGGCGGAGGCCGCCGCCGGACCGCTGCTCGACGCGATCCGTACGGCGGACGCGTGGGACCGGGTGTGCGCCGGATCGTTCTCCGAGGCCCGGGTGGCCCGGCTGCGGGCGCTCGCCGGACCCCGGCTGGCCACTTCGCTGGGCACCCGGGGGGTGGCGGGCCTGCGGCTGCGCTCGTACGGCGGCCGGCCGCTGGAGCGGCTGCCCGCGCGGCTGCTGGACGCGGCGGTACGGCAGGGCGCGGTCTGCGTCCAGGTGCCGGAGCGCGTCGCGGGCGTTCCGGTGGCGGACCGCAGGTTCATCGACGCCGCCCACCGGCGGGGTCTGCAGGTCCATGTCTGGACGGTCAACGACCCCCGCCGGATGACCGCGCTCCTCGACCTCGGAGTGGATGGCATCATGACCGATCACATCGAGGCACTGCGCACGGTGTTGTCCGAGCGGGGGACCTGGTGGACACGGCGGTAACGGAGACGGCGGTCGCGGAGCGCGCACTGGAGCGGCGCCGCGAGCAGCACGGCTGGTATTTCTACGACTGGGCCAACTCGGTCTTCTCCACGAGTGTGATCACGGTCTTCCTCGGCCCCTATCTCACGGAGGTCGCGAAGGCCGCCGCCGACGCCGACGGGTATGTGCACCCGCTGGGCATCCCGGTGCGGGCGGGCGCGTACTTCGCGTACACGATCTCCGCCTCGGTGCTGCTGTCGGTGCTGGTGATGCCGCTGGCGGGCGCGGTCGCGGACCGTACCGGCCGCAAGAAGCCGCTGATGGGCGCGTTCGCCTATCTGGGGGCGGCGGCGACCGCCGGGATGTTCTTCCTGTCCGGCGACCGCTATCTGCTCGGCGGCGCGCTGCTGATCGTGGCGAACGTCTCGTACGCGGCGTCCGTGGTGCTCTACAACGCCTTCCTGTCGCAGATCGCGGAGCCGCACGAGCGGGACGCCGTGTCGTCGAGGGGTTGGGCCTTCGGGTACGCGGCGGGCGCGCTGATGCTGGTGGCGAACCTGGGGCTGTTCCTGGGCCATGACGCCTTCGGCGTCTCCAAGGGCACGGCGGTGCGCATCTGCCTCGCCTCAGCGGGGCTGTGGTGGGCGGTGTTCACGGTGGTGCCGCTGCGCCGGCTGCGGGACCGCCCGTCGCCACGCTCCGCCGCCGGCCCGTCCGCCGGCGACGCCGGGCCGGGCGCGCTCGGCCAGGGCTGGCGGCAGCTGGCGGCCACCGCCCGGGACATGCGCCGCTATCCGCTGACGCTCGCCTTCCTGCTGGCGTACCTCGTCTACAACGACGGCATCCAGACGGTGATCTCGCAGGCGTCGGTGTACGGCTCGGAGGAGCTGGGCCTGGAACAGGGGACGCTGATCACCGCCATCCTGCTGGTCCAGGTGCTGGCCGTGGTCGGCGCGCTGGTACTGAGCCGGCTGGCCGCCCGCTACGGGGCCCAGCGCACCGTGCTCGGCTCACTGGCCGCCTGGACCGTCACCATCGGCGCCGGATATTTCCTCCCGGCGGGTGAACCTGTGTGGTTCTTCGCGCTCGCTGCGGCCATCGGGATGGTCCTCGGCGGCAGCCAGGCGCTGTCCCGATCGCTCTTTTCCCACCTGGTGCCGCGGGGCAAGGAGGCCGAGTACTTCTCCGTGTACGAGGTCAGCGACCGGGGAACGAGCTGGCTCGGACCTCTGCTTTTCGGGCTGACGTACCAGCTGACCGGCAGCTATCGCGACGCGATCATCTCGCTGGTGGTCTTCTTCGCGGTGGGGTTCGTGCTGCTGGCCCGGGTGCCGGTGCGCGCGGCGGTGGAGGCCGCGGGAAATCGCGTCCCGGACACAATTTAGGTATTGGGGGTCGCGGGCCGGTAGTGTACGCGGTTGTCCCGCCGGGTTGACCGTTACTGCGCGCCAAAGATAGCTAAGCGCCGGGTGACATCTGGTAACAGATGTGACAAAACGGTCAATGGTGGGTACAAACAGGGGCGGCACGACGGTAGGAAAAAGCGCGGCGCGCAGCGCCCTCCTAGAAAGGGTGGCGGTGGGCGACGGGCGGGCGCATGTCCCTCAACGGGAATCTTCACCGCCGACCGGACGTTGACCGGATGACGACGACAGCGACACCTGTCCTGTGGGCGACAAAGCCCGGGAGGCACGATTCATGAGTGAGCGAGCTCTCCGCGGTACGCGACTCGGGGCCACTAGCTACGAGACCGACCGTGGTATCGATCTGGCACCTCGCCAGACCGTTGAGTACGCATGCCGGAACGGACATCGCTTTGAGATGCCGTTCTCGGTTGAGGCCGAGATTCCGTCGGAGTGGGAGTGCCGTGCATGCGGCACCATCGCACTTCTGGTGGACGGAGAGGGCCCGGAGAAGAAGGAAACCAAGCCCGCGCGCACGCACTGGGACATGCTCATGGAGCGGCGCACGCTCGAGGAACTCGAGGAGGTGCTGGCCGAGAGGCTGGCCGTCCTGAGGTCCGGAGCGATGAACATCGCGGTGCATCCGCGCGACAACCGCAAGAGCGCCTGACCAACAGGCATCGGGCCCGTGGTGACACACGGGCCCGCCCAACACTTCTGCCCCGTGGCGGAGCGCCGATCAGCGCTCTGTCCCGGGGTTTTTGCGGTCCGGGTCCACGACCTCGCCCTGGATGACCTCGCCGGGGATGACCTTGCCGTCGGGACGGTGGATCCGGATCTGCTCGTTGGCCACCCGCGCCTGCTGGAACAGATCACCGATCGAACCGGAGTCGTAGCTCTTGCGGCGCCCGAGGGCGCGGTCCGCCGCCTTGCGCAGCAGTGCCCGGGTCGGCGGGAAGAGGCACAGCAGCCCGGCCGCGTCGGACACGAAGCCCGGGATCATCAGCAGCAGACCACCGAGCATGCCGAGCGCCGCACCGGTCGCCTCGCTCCCGGACGGGGCGATGCCCGGAGCGCCGGGGGCTCCCGGGGCACCGGGCTGCATGGAGACGGTCAGGCTGCGCCAGGCGCTGCGCCCGGCCCGCTTCACCACGAGCGCGCCGAGCACGAACCCCGCCACGAGCAGCAGCAGAACGGTGAGGCCGCTGGTGGCCGAGGCCACCACCGTCAGCAGCCAGATCTCCAGGACCGCCCAGGCCGCCACCACGAGCGGCGCGAAGGTGCGGACGCGCGAGCGCCGGGGACGGACGGGGGGCGGGGTGCTGGTAGTCATACGGTCAATTGTGCCTGGGCCCGGATAAAGCCACGATCATCGGCGGACATCGCCGATCACGCCCGCCCGGATCGCACCCCGCCGGACCGCCCTCAGCGGGACGTACGGCCGAAGACCCGGCTCGCCCGTGAGCCCACGCCCCAGGCGGTGACCCGCCACAGCGCCTCGACCACGATGTTGCGGCTCATCTTGCTGTCGCCGCGCTCGCGCTCCACGAAGGTGATGGGGACCTCGACGACGTGGAAGCCGGCCTTGACCGTGCGCCAGGCCAGGTCGACCTGGAAGCAGTAGCCGGCCGAGGCCACCTCGTCCATGCCCAGGCCGGTCAGGGTCTCCTTGCGGAAGGCCCGGTAGCCGCCGGTGACGTCACGGATCGGCACGTCCAGCAGGATCCGCGAGTACGTGCTGCCGCCGCGGGAGAGGAACTCACGGGACTTGGGCCAGTTGACGACCCGGCCGCCGGGGATCCACCGGGAGCCGAGGACCAGGTCCGCGCCCTTGAGGGCGGTGAGCAGCCGGGGCAGCTCCTCGGGCTGGTGCGAGCCGTCGGCGTCCATCTCGACCAGGACGCCGTATCCCTGGTCGATGCCCCAGCGGAAGCCGGCCAGGTAGGCGGCACCGAGGCCTTCCTTGCCCTGCCGGTGCAGCACGTGGACGTGATCGTCACCGGAAGCCAGTTCGTCGGCGAGCTTGCCGGTGCCGTCGGGGCTGTTGTCGTCGGCGACCAGGATGTGCGCCTCGGGTACCGAGGACCGGACCCGGGCCACGATCGGCTTGATGTTCTCGGCTTCGTTGTAGGTCGGGATGATGACCAGAACCGTGCCGAGCGGACCGAAGTCCCTCCCCTGGGCTCCGCCATGGGGAACCCCACCGCCCTCGTTCACTGCTGCCCCTTCGCTTTTGTGGCTTCGCGCCTGCCGAGCGCGATGGCGACAGCGCAGGACAGAATCCCCACCATAGCGAGAGTCCACTCGGGAACCGTACTGACGCGGTCGGCCACCGTGAGCTCGTCGCGCAGCGGGATCCGGGCACTCAGGACATCCTGGGTGAATTCCTTCGTGCGCTGCTCAATGGTGCCGTCGGGGGCCACCACGGCGCTGATGCCGCTGGTCGCGGCGGTGACGATGGCGCGGCCGTGTTCGACGGCCCGCAGCCGCGACATGGCGAGCTGCTGCTCGGGCTGTCCGGTGCGGCCGTACGTCGCGTTGTTGGTCTGGACGATGATCGCGCGCGCCCCGGCCTTCACGGTGTCGTGCACGATCTCGTCGTAGGCGACCTCGAAGCAGATGACGTCGCCGAGCGTGGCGGGGCCGATCTTGAGGACGCCGGTGTTCCTGCCCGGGTAGAAGTCCCGCGGGATCTGGTCGAGCCGGTGGATGACCTTGGTGAGCTCGGTGCGGAAGGGCACGTACTCGCCGAACGGCACCGGGTGCTGCTTGGTGTACGAGGCGCCGGGCCCGGAGACCGGGTCCCAGACGATGCCCTCGTTCTGCACATGCCGGGCGTCCGGGCCGTCGACCAGCGCGCCGACCAGGACCGGGACGCCCACGGCCCGCACCGCGCCGGTGATCCTGTCGTACGCCTGCGGGTTGCTGAACGGGTCGAGGTCGGAGGAGTTCTCCGGCCAGATCACCAGATCCGGCTTGGGCGTGCGCTTCTCCTTGATGTCCCTGGCCAGCTTGAGGGTGGCCGCGACATGGTTGTCCAGGATCTGCATCGGCCGGCCGAGGAAGTGCATCCCGGGCTGCTGGACGTTGCCCTGCACGATGGCCACCTTGACGAAGTCGGTGGCGTCCGTGGGCACCGGTACCGCGTAGCCGGCGGCGAGGAGGGCGGCCGCGAGCACGGCGGTCCCGGCGGCGGGCAGCAGCGTCCGGGCGGTGCGCGCGGTCCCGGCGGTGCGCAGCCGCAGGGCGGCGAGCACGGCCGCGGCCAGCAGCGTGCCGGTCAGCGCGACGGCGAAGGTGACCAGCGGGGCCCCGCCGAGGGCGGCCAGCGGGGTGTAGGGCGAGCCGGTGTTGGCGAAGGCCAGGCGTCCCCAGGGGAAGCCGCCGAAGGGCAGCCGGTCCCGGGCCAGTTCCTCGGCCACCCACAGGCAGCCGCCCCACAGCGGCCAGCCCGGCAGCCGGGAGGTGATCGCCAGGCCGGCTCCGAGCGCGGCGATGAAGAGCGCCTCCAGCACGGACAGCCCGAAGACCGCGTCGTAGCCGACGACCCGCAGCCACAGCAGCAGCCACAGGAAGAAGGGCAGCGCGAAGGCGAAGCCGAGCCAGGCGCCCTGCCGGGCGGTCCTGCCACGGGTGAGGACGGACAGCCCGGCGACCGCGGCGATCGACAGCGGCCACAGGTCGTAGGGCGGGAACGCGGCGGCGAGCGCCAGTCCGCAGAGCGCGGCGGCGGCGCTGCGGGGGGCCGCGCGGCGGGCGGCCAGCGCGGCACGGCGGCGCCGGCCGGGACGTACGGGCACGGGCTGGGCCGCGTCCGGATCGGCGGCCGGGTCCACGACCGCGTCCTTGGCTGGATCCGCGGCCGGTTCTGCGGCTGGATCCACGGCCGGGGCGGTGTCGGGTCGCGGGCGCACGTCGCGGCCTTCCTGCAGCAGGTGGTGAGCTGGTGCATTGAATCCTCCCCCAGCTCAAGCAGGGGGATTCCTGGCTCACGATGCCTGCGGGTCAGCGATCCGACAGGTCTTCCACGATCAACACCAGCCGGGTTGAGACCAGCCCGGTTTGGTACGGCAAAGCTTGGAGGTGCTTGTGCTGTCTTGGTTCTCGATCAGCACGGTGTGCGCGCTTGATTCTCGCGACGCACGACCGGAAGCTTACCCGGTCATCTGGGCGGCGATCCGCCGGCGGGCGCGCAGGCCGCCGCGGGGGCCGGGCTCGAGGCGGGGCCGTGCGGGAGCGCCCGCTACGGAACGGGCCCGGAACGCCCTTCGGGCCGACCTGGGACCCGCTGGCTGCGAGTCGGCGCCAAGGCCGTTGTCTACTGGGCGTCCGGGCCCTTCCCGGGTCACACCTGCCGTCCGGCGGCACTCGCCGTGAAGCGAGCCGCTTTCCGTGCCGCTGACGCTGGACCTGGCTGCCAGTGGCGGCGTGCACGTGCGGCGCGACACCCCATGGCCCAGCGGCGGTCGACGGATTCGCGGAGGGTCCCCGGTCCGACGTCCTGTGGTGGACTCGGCCGAACCTACTCGCCCTCGACCGTTGGCTGTCAACAGCCACTTGACCTGCGATGATCCTTCAAATCAGCAGGTCAGTGCGGGGCCCGGTGAGTCGGCGCGACAGGCCGAGGGCACACCGTTCGGCCGCATGTGGCCGCCGTGGGTCACTCGTTCGGCCGTGTGTGGACCGTGCGGCCGGACACGACGGTACGCAGCGCGACCGGAAGGGCACGGTCCGGCGCCACGTCCGGCAGGCCCGGAGTGCCGGAACGCGGGTCGGTGGACCAGTTGGCGACCCGTTCGTCCGGGGCCTGCACCACCAGTTCGCCGCCGCGCCAGAGCACGTAGTCGGCGGGCGCGCCCGGCATCAGGACACCGGTGTCGTCCCGGCCGACCGCGCGCCAGCCGCCCCGGGTGTGGGCGTTGAAGGCGGCGCGGGCCGAGATACGGTGCCCGGGGGTGCGGTGGAACGCGGCGGCGCGTACGGCGCCCCACGGGTCGAGCGGGGTGACGGGGCTGTCGGAGCCGAGGACCAGCGGCACACCGGCCCGCACCATCGCGGCGTAGGAGTTGAGCGTCCCGGCCCGTTCGGCGCCGAGCCGCTCCGCGTACATGCCCTCCTCGCCGCCCCAGGCCGCGTCGAAGGCCGGCTGCACCGAGGCGATCAGACCGAGTTCGGCGAAGCCGGCGATGGTGTCCGGCGTCATCATCTCGGCGTGCTCGACCCGGTGCCGCAGCGCCCGGATCCGGTCGGTGCCGACGCGTTCGGCGGCGGCCCGTACCCCGGCCACGACGGAGGAGACGGCGGCGTCCCCGATGGCGTGGAAACCCGCCTGGACACCGGCCTCGGTGCAGGCGGCGACATGGGCGGCGATGGTGTCGGTGTCGATGAAGGGGGTACCGCTGTGCGGGGCGTCGGCGTAGGGCGCGTGCAGACAGGCCGTGCGGGAGCCGAGGGAGCCGTCGACGAACAGGTCGCCGCCCGCGCCGACGGCGCCCAGGTCCCGGATCCGGTCGAGCCCCGAGGCGTCCTTCACGGCCTCCGCCCAGTACCCGAAGACCCGGGGCCCGGATTCCGCCGCGGCGAGCGCCAGCAGGCCGGTGAGGTCGTCCTCGGAGG
This sequence comes from Streptomyces sp. So13.3, assembly GCF_005860785.2. NCBI lineage: Bacteria > Bacillati > Actinomycetota > Actinomycetes > Kitasatosporales > Streptomycetaceae > Streptomyces > Streptomyces sp. So13.3. The sequence goes on from NZ_CP048835.1 coordinate 2,358,419, forward strand.
AGATGTCGGGGCCGGCGCACTCGTGCACCGCGCTGATGCCCAGCGAGGCGGCGTGGCGCAGTGCCGCGCGCTGCGCCGCGAGCCGCTGGGCGGGGGTGACGGCGGCGTGCGCGGCACGGCGCACCGCGTGGTGCGCGTCGCTGGTGAGCGGGCCCTCCGGGTGGTACCCCGGCAGGTCGCGCACGCCGGGGACCAGGTCGAGCAGCGCGGTGGTGACAACGGCGGAGTGCACATCGACCCGGGTCAGGTAGAGCGGCCGGCCGCCGACCGCCTCGTCCAGCTCCTGGCGGGACGGCGTCCGCCGCTCGGGCCAGCGCGACTCGTCCCAGCCGTGGCCGAGCAGCACCCGGTCGCCGGGGCGGTCGCGGGAGAACGCGGCGGTGCGGGCGAGCGCGTCGGCGAGGGAGCCGGCGGCGGTGAGGTCGAGGCCGGTGAGCGCCAGCCCGGTCGCGGTGGTGTGGACGTGCGCGTCGGTGAACGCGGGGGTGACGAGCGCGCCGTCGAGGTGGACCACTTCGTCGACGCCGTCCACGAAGGAGTCGGCGGCGCCCTCGGATCCCACCCAGGCGACGGTGCCGCCCTCCACGACCATGGCCGTGGCGAAGGGGTCGGCGGGGCTGTAGACGGTTCCGCCGCGCAGCAGCACGGTGGTGGAAGGGGTGCGCTCGTTCATGAGGGACAGTCTCTCCCCTGCCCGGAGCGCTCAGATGCGCGGGGGCCTGGCCTCGTACGGAGTGGACAGCACGACGGTGGTGCGGGTGGAGACCCCGGCCAGGGTGCGGATCCGGGCGAGCAGGTGCTCCAGCTCGCCGGGGGTCGCGACGCGGACCTTGAGGATGTAGTTCTCCTCCCCCGCGACGCTGTGGCAGGCCTCGATCTCCGGTACCTCGGCGAGGCGCTCCGCGATGTCGTCCGGCGCGCTCGGGTCGAACGGTTTGATCGAGATGAACGCCGTCAGGGAGAGTCCGACCGCTTCGGCGTCGACGATCGCGGCGTAGCCGCGGATCACCCCGCGCTGCTCCAGACGGCGCACCCGCTGGTGCACCGCCGAGGTGGACAGGCCGGTGGCCTTGCCCAGGTCGGTGTAGCTCATCCGCCCATCGGCGACGAGAAGTTCCACGATCTGTTGATCCAGCTCCTCCACGGCGGTCAACTTACTGCCCCGGAGGGCCTCCGGCACAGCGGGCAGGGGGCACGCCGGGGCGGGAGGGCGTTCTCCCGGCGCGCGCACGCCCGGAACGGCGCCGGATGTGACGAAGGCCACACCGGATGCACCCCATGGTGGCGGCCGCCACGGTTATCGGGCGCGCCGGGCGGGAAGTGCTCGCTATGGCCGTGGCCGTCGTGCCCGGCGGGCCCGTCGAACGGGCGTTCATCCAAGGGGGATCCCACTATGCGCACCCATGTGCGGCCCAGCCGCAGCGAACGTACGCAGCCCGTACTCGAGGAGGACGACGAACGCGCCGCCCAGGCGCTCGAAGCCGCCGCCCTGGACGCCGAGGAGGCGTTCGACGACGAGGTCTACGACATCCTGCGGGTGCACTGCCCGGACTGCGCGCGGCCGATCGCGCTGTTCGAGGGCGAGGAGGTGCTGCCGGAGCACGCGCTGTGCCCCACGCCGTGGAATCCGTTCGGCCTCACCGTCTGTGCCGGTTCCGGGCGCGCGTTGCGGGACGCGCAGCAGGTGGACGGCATGGAGTACACCGGTGAGGAGCTCGCCACCCTGCTGACGCTGCCGGCCGGACTCGACTGGCGCACCCAGCCGTTCTCTCACGCGTACGGCCCCGAGTCCCGTCCGGTACGGGTGCCGCGCCAGCGCGCGGCCTGAACCCGGCGGCGACCGCCTGCGATACGGTGCCGCGTCCCCGGGGGGCGCGGCACCGGCGCGGCGTTACGGCTCGCCCTCCGGACCAGGGCTCGCTCTGCGGACTACGGCTTGCTCTCCGGTCCTGCGAGGTGCCGGGCGATGACCATGCGCTGGATCTGGTTGGTGCCCTCGACGATCTGCAGCACCTTGGCCTCGCGCATGTAGCGCTCGACGGGGAAGTCCACCGTGTAGCCGTAGCCGCCGAGGAGTTGGACGGCGTCGGTGGTCACCTGCATCGCGGCGTCCGTGCAGAAGAGCTTGGCCATCGCCGCCTGCCGCGAGAAGTCCCGGCCGGCGTCGCGCAGCCGCGCCGCGGCGAGGTAGAGCGCCCGGCCGGCCTCGATCTTGGTGGCCATGTCGGCGAGCATGAAGCGCAGCCCCTGGAAGTCCACGAGCGGACGGCCGAACTGCTTGCGGGCCAGCGTGTAGGCCAGCGCCTCGTCGAGGGCGCCCTGGGCGACCCCGACGGCACAGGCCGCGATGCCGAGCCGGCCCGAGTCGAGCGCGGACAGCGCGATGGAGAAGCCCTGGCCCTCCTCGCCGACCCGCCGGCTGTCCGGGACGGTCACGCCGTCGAAGTGGACCTGGGCGGTGGGCGAGCCCTTCATGCCCATCTTCCGCTCGGGCTGGGCGGCGGTCAGGCCCGGTGAGTCCGCGGGCACCAGGAACGCGGTGATGCCGCGCGGGCCCTCGGCGCCGCTGCGGGCGAGCACGGTGTAGAAGTCGGCGACGCCGCCGTGGGTGATCCACGCCTTGGTGCCGTCGATGGTCCAGTCGCCGTCCTTGAGGACCGCGCGGGTGTTCAGGGACGCGGCGTCGGAGCCCGCTGCGGGCTCGGAGAGGCAGTACGCGCCGAGGAGCGCGCCGCCGAGCATGGCGGGCAGGTGCTCGGCCCGCTGCTCCTTGGTGCCGAAGTGCGCCACCGCGTGGCAGGCGAGGGTGTGGACACTCACTCCGAGGCCGACGGTGAGCCGGGCGGCCGCCAGCTCCTCCAGGACCTGCAGGTACACCTCGTAGGGCTGTCCCCCGCCGCCGTACTCCTCCGGATACGGGAGGCCGAGCAGCCCCGCCTCGCCGATGAGGGCGAACGTGTCCCGCGGGAAGTGCCCGGTGTCCTCCTCCTCGGCGGCCCGGGGCAGGATCTCCCGCTGGGCCAGCTCGCGGGTGAGGGCGAGCAGGTCTCGGGCCTCCTCGGTGGGCAAGTGGCGGTCTACCGGCTGCGGGCCGTTGTGAGGCATGGCGGCACGCTCCTCCCTGTCAGGCGCGGCGGCGACCGCCCAGGGTGTGGCGGTGCCGTACGTCTTGCGATGCCCAAATGCCGATCGTCTCCCGCCGGGTCTCGGCGCGGCTTGATCAGCGGCTGTGGCGCGATGGAGTATGCCCGATCGGGCGCTCCGCGTCACGGGGCGAGGCCCGGTACCGGTACAGATCAGGGGTCTTCCGGGGGCGGCGGCCCGACGGCGGGCGCACCCGGGCGTACGCCGCGCCGCGGTGGACGACGGGCGCGGCGGCGTATGCGTCCGTCATCCGTACGGGCTGTCTCCGGCGGCGGCCGGGACTGAGCGGTCCCAGGGGCCGCCCCGGGAGCCGTCCGAGGAGCCCCGCCGGGCGGCTGTGAGGCCCCGTCAGGTGCCCGTCAGCCGCAGCATGGCCCACAGGGCCGTCGTGGCGCCCACCAGCGTCAGGGGCACCGTCAGCAGGCCGAGGCGGGTGAAGACGCCCAGCTCGGGGTCCTTGCCGTGGTCGCTGAGGATCCGGCGCCACAGCAGGGTGGCCAGCGAGCCGGCGTAGGTGAGGTTCGGGCCGAGGTTCACACCGATCAGGACGGCGAGCACCGGGCCGGGTCCGGCCGTCGCGACGAGCGGCAGCAGGGCCAGCACCGCCGGCAAATTGTTGATCAGGTTGGCCAGCACGGCGGCGAGCGCCGCCACCGCCAGCAGTTCTGGCAGTCCCGCGCCGTCCGGCAGCACCCGGTCCGCCGCATCGGCCAGGCCGTTGTCGACCACGGCCTTGACGACGACGCCCAGTGCCAGCACGAACAGGCAGAACAGCGGGTTCGCCGCGCTCGCCAGGCCGCGTACGGTCGTCCGCCCGCGGCGCAGCGCCCGCACCCCCAGCACCAGCGCGCCGGCCAGCGCCGCCCAGGCGGGGTTCACCCCGGCCAGGGAGGTGACGACGAAGCCCGCGAGGGTCAGGGCGACGACAACAAGGGTGAACACCGGGAGCGCGGGCCGTGGCACCGGTTCACCGGCGCTTGCCGGGGCGGCCAGGTCGGCGGCGAAGAACCGGCGGAAGACCAGGTACTCCAGGCCGATCGCCACCAGCCACGGCAGCGCCATCACCGCCGCGAAGCGGGTGAAGGAGAGCCCGGCCGCGGCGAAGGCCAGCAGATTGGTCAGGTTGGAGACCGGCAGCAGCAGCGACGCCGAGTTCGCCAGATGGGCGCACGCGTAGACATGGGGCCGGGACCGGGTGCCCGCGCGGGCGGCGGTCACGATGACCACCGGGGTCAGCAGCACCACCGTCGCGTCCAGGCTGAGCACGGCAGTGATCAGCGAGGCCACCACGAACACCCCGGCCAGCAGCCGGCCCGGCTCGCCCCGGCAGACGCGGGCCATCGCGTCCCCGGCCGCGGTGAACAGCCCCGCGTCGGCGCAGAGTTCCGCGAGCACCAGCACGGCGGCGAGGAAACCGACGACCGGCAGCAGTTCCCTGGTCTGGTCCCAGGCGTCCTGCCACGGCACCGCGCCGGTCGCGGTCACCAGCACCGCGGCCGGCACCGCCGCGGCCGCCTCCGGCCAGCCGCGCGGGCGGGCCACCGCGAACCCGAGGACCAGCAGGAGCAGGACGACGGACAGGATCTCGGCGGCGGTGCTGCTCAGGGTCGGTCTCCACGGGGCTTACGGCGGTCATATGGCGAAGCCGCAGGTAGCGGGCGCACACATGGCGGGGTCAGGAGCCAGCATGCACCACGCCGCCGACAGGTCCTGATGCCAGGACCGGTGAGTCCTCCGTGACGTTCTCGCGGGCCGCCGTCAGGCGCTCATCGCGTCGCACAGCGTCAGGGTGTGGAGATGGTCCGGCGGCCCCGGCCGGGCGTAGTACCAGCCCTGGGCGGTGTCGCAGCCGAGCAGTCCCAGATGCTCCGCCTGGGTGCGGGTCTCCACCCCTTCGACGGTCACGGTGAGGCCGAGGGTGTGCGCGAGGGAGACGATCCCCTCGACGATCTTGAGGTCGACGGGGTCGGCGGGGTGCTGCCGGATGCCCCGGGTGAAGGCCCGGTCGAGCTTGAGGTTGCTGATCGGCAGCCAGCGCAGGGACGACAGGTTGGAGTAGCCGGTGCCGAAGTCGTCGAGCGCTATGTCGACACCCAGGTCGACCAGCCGGCGCAGCGGCTTGAGGGCGTCCTCGTCGGCGCCGATCAGGGCGCTCTCGGTGACCTCCAGGCAGAGGGCGGTGGGGTCCAGCCCGGTCTCCTCCAGGACGGCGGCGACCTCGTCGACGAGCCCCGGATGGTACAGCTGGCACGGGGACAGGTTCACGTTGACGCGGACCGGGAGGCCGTCGGCGCTCCGGCGCTGCCATTCGCGCGCCTGCCGGGCGGACTCCTGCAGCACCCAGCGGCCGAGCGGGACGATCTGCCCGGTGCTCTCCGCCAGCGGTATGAACTGGTCGGGCCCGAGCACGCCGTGCAGCGGGTGGCACCATCTGACCAGCGCCTCCGCACCCTGGACGCTGCCGTCGGCCAGCCGGATGAGGGGCTGGTACTCGATGAAGAACTCGCCGCGCTCCAGGGCGGTCGGCAGCCGGTTCGTCAGACCGTGCCGGGTGATCGCGCGGGCGTCGGAGTCCGGGTCGGCGACCTCGTAGCGGTTGCCGCCGGCGGCCTTGGCCCGGTACATCGTGATGTCGGCGCTGCGCAGCACGTCCGCCGCGCCGCGGGTGCCGGTGGGGCCCTCGACGATGCCGATGCTGCCGTGGACGGGCAGTTCACGGCCGTCGAGACGGACCGTGGTGGACAGCGCGGCCAGGATCCGGTCGGCCAGATCGGTGACCTCACCCTGGGTGGCGGGATCGACGATCAGGGCGGCGAACTCGTCGCCGCCGATGCGGGCGACCAGCTGGTCCGGGGCGGTCACGCACGCCTGCAGCCGCTCGGCGACCGCGACCAGCAGCCGGTCCCCCACCGCGTGGCCGAGGCTGTCGTTGACCGCCTTGAAGCCGTCGAGGTCGAGGTAGCACAGGCCGAGGCGTTCGGTGCCGGTCCCGGGCGACAGGGCCTGTTCCAGCCGTTCGAAGAACAGCGCCCGGTTCGGCAGCCCGGTGAGGGTGTCGTGGGTCGCCTCGTGGCGCAGCCGCTCGGTCAGCAGCCGGGCCTCGGTGATGTCCTCCATGAGCGCCAACTGGTACTGCGGGACGCCCGAGGAGTCCCTGAGCAGCGACACGGACAGGTTGGTCCACAGCGCGGTGCCGTCGGGGCGGTAGTACGGCTTGGTGATGCGGTAGTCGTCGCGCTCGCCGCGGACCAGCTCCCCATACAGCCCCCAGACGTCGGCGCCGTCGTCCGGGTGCACGAAGTCGCTGACGTTCCGGTTGCGGACGTGGTGCTCGCCGCCGAACATCTGGGTCAGCGCGCCGTTGAGCTCCAGGATCCGGCCGTCGAGGTCGGCGATCCCGATGCCGACCGCGGCGCCCTCGAAGACCGCGCGGAAGCGGGCCTCGCTGGCCTGGAGCGCGGTCTCCGCCTCCGCCCGGGCGGAGATCGCCGCCCGGGAGATGGCCTCCTGCTCGTAGCGGGTGCGTTCGACCAGCGCGCGGGCGAACCCGGCCGCGATGGCGTGCTGCAGCCGGGCGCAGCGGGACCGGCTCTCGTCGGCCGGCAGGTCCTCCGGCGGGCAGTAGAGCACCAGGTACGCGTCGACCACCCGCAGGATGCTGGGCAGCACCTCGGGGTCGGTGCAGTGCGCGGCGACCAGCGCGGATCCGACCTCGAAGGCCGGGCGCGGGTCGAACGGAGTGGCCCGCAGCGCCTCGTCGAGACCGCGGGCCAGCGGGAGCAGGTACTCCTCGAACTCGGCGCGCGTCATCGAGGTCGCGGTGGCCGGGTAGATCGCACGGCTCCAGATGGTGGCGAACCGCCGCAGGCCGTCGGCCCGTGCGTCCAGCGCGGTGTCCCCGGTGGCGTCCTGCCCGGTGCCTCCGGCCAGGTGCAGGCCGGAGTCCCCGGTCCCCGCCGGCTGTGAGGTCACGCCTTGAGCCCCACGCCGGCGAAGCCGACGAAGGCCGCGGGGTCCTCTTCGTGACCGGCCGGGGTGTCCGGATGCCAGTCGGGCATCGGGACCAGACCGGGTTCGATGAGCTCGAAGCCCTCGAAGAACGCGGCCACTTCGGCCCGCGTGCGCATGATCAGCGGGGAGCTGGCCTTGCGGTAGACGCCCTGGACGCCGCCGCCCTGCTCGGGCGAGATGGGGCCGCCCTCGGTCGAGGCGTGGGTCAGGACCAGCAGGCTGCCGGGGGCGAGCGCGTCGCGCAGCTCGGCCACCGCGGCGGCCGGGTCGTCCTCGTCGGCCAGGAAGTGGAGGACGGCGACGAGCAGCAGCGCCACCGGCCGGTCGAAGTCGAGGAGCTCGGTGGCCTCGGGGCTGGTCAGGATGTCCTTGGGCGTGCGCAGGTCGGCGGCGGCGATCCGGGCGGTCGGATTGCCCTCGAGCACCGCCCGGCTGTGCGCCACGGCCACCGGGTCGCTGTCGACGTAGAGCACCCGGGCGCCGGGGCTGGCGGCCTGGGCGACCTCGTGCACATTGCCGAAGGTCGGTATGCCGGAGCCGATGTCCAGGAACTGGGTGATGCCCTGGTCGACGGCGTAGCGGACCGCGCGGCGCATGAACGCGCGGTTCGCCTGCATGATCTTGGGGAGCCCGGGGAAGATCTCCATGGCCTGGCGGGCGGCCTCGCGGTCCACCTCGAAGTTGTGCGAACCGCCGAGGTAGTAGTCGTAGATACGCGACACACTCGGCACCGAGAGGTCAATACCCTGGGGTGCCCAGGCGGGACGCTCCATCACGGTCTCCAGCTCATCAGATGATCTTGGACTGACCAAGATACCGGCCTGCACTCGACCCGAGGCTATCGATCACCCGGGCGAAGCGGAATATCATCCGGAAATGGTCCGTCCGTTTTCGGCGAGAACTCCCGGCATATGCACCTGCCAAAACGCGCCGCTGCGGATTCGCGCACATGTGCGGGGCCCACCGGCCGTCGGCCGGTGGGCCCCGCACATCACGCCGTCCCGGCAGCGTATGCCGTGACCGGGCTTCAGTGGAATGTCAGCAGGCGCCTTCGTCCACCCAGACACCCCATTCGCCGGTGGTGCCGGGCTCCTCGTTCTGGGTCCACCACTTGGCCTTCCACTTGTGGCCGTTGTGGGAGACCTCATTGGTGTTCACGTATATCGCGGTACTGCTCCACGCCGCTACCGTGCACTGGCCCGGCGGGTTCGTCGGAGGCGTGGTGGGGGGCGTCGTCGGAGGGTTCGTGGGCGGGGTCGCGCCGGCGAACTTCACCGAGAACTTGGCGAATTCCCAGGGCGTCTGCGCAACGCTGCTGCAGACTCCGGAAGTGGTGCCGTTTTCCGGCGGGGTGCACTGACGGTCACGGTTGAGTGACCAGAAGGTGAACCGCCCCATTCCGTGGCTGGTGGCGTAGTCCAGCACCGTCTGGAAATCGGCCTGGCGGAAGTACTCGCCGGTGTCGCTGCGGCCGTTCATTCCGGAGAAGCCCTCGTGGGCGTAGGCGGTGGCGGCGTTCCAGCCGAACGTCGTCTGCAGGATCGAGTTGAAGTTGGTGAGTGCGCTGGTCTGCGCCGCCGCCCCGTTGAAGCCGCCGTCGAACGGCATGATCGAGAAATTGTTGGGCGTGAAGCCCTGGGCCTTGGCCTCGTTCAGCATCTGCTTGCCGAACCAGCCGGTGCCGTCGGCGGTTCCGGCCGTGGTCACCGAGACGTAGAGGCCGGGGTTGTTCTGCTGGAGGATCTTCGCGGCGCCGATCTCGTGGGAGATCGCGGTGGCATTCTCGTACTCCGGTTCCTCGAGGTCGAAGTCGATCGCCTTCAGCTGGTACTTGGTGATGACCTGCTGGTACGCGGCGGCGGTCGCCGCCGAGGTGGAGCAGGCCTGGCCGAGCTTGGTGCCGCCGTAGCCGCCGATGGAGACGGAGACGTCACCGCCCTTGGCACGGATCCCGCTGATCACCGAGGCCACCGCGGTGTCGGAGGAGACAGCCGCGGTTCCGTCCCAGGTCGGGCTGCAGCCGCCGCCGTTGGGGGCGAGGATGAACGCGAGCTGGAACGCCTTGAGTCCGGTGGCGTCCATGATCGCGCCCGCGTCGGGGGGATTGTTGTCCCGGGGCATCAGATACGGCGCCGCCGCGTACCAGTTGTTGCCCAGGGCGGCCGCCGCGGTCTCGGCGCCGGACGCCTGGCCCGTGCCGAGCGTGGCGGCGGCGGCTAGGCCGGCCGCCGCGAGGGTGGCTGCCGCCACCCCGGAACAGAGTGCTTTGAGGCGCTTCACGTCGTACCTCCTGTGGGGGGAAACGCAGCCAGAATCCAGCTGTGACGCGAACTCGTCAAGGCTTTGGACTAGACCTAGGACTAAACCACTAAAGGCCTGCGACCTGGCGTGCCATCAGATTCCGAAGAGGATCGAGGCGTTGTCGTGGCACACGGCGCGCAGCCAGGCGTCTCCGAGGCCGAGTCGTTCGAGCGACTCCAGGCCATGGGCGTAGGAGTACGGGATGTTCGGGAAGTCGCTCCCCCACAGGATCCGGTCGCCGAGGTCCGCGAGCCGCCGGTACTCCGCCCTGGGCAGCGGGGCGGACTCCTCGGAGAAGTCGGTGAACGCCATCGTCGTGTCCAGCAGGACCCCGGGGTGGCGTTCCGCCAGGTCCAGGAAGGCGGTGTAGTCGGGCATCCCCATGTGCGCGACGACCAGCCGCAGCCGGGGATGCCGCTCCAGCACCCGGGCCATCGGCCCGGGTCCGGTGAACTTGCCGGGCACAGGGCCGGACCCGCAGTGCGTCACCACCGGGATCCCCGCCTCGGCCAGCAGCCCCCAGACCGGCTCCAGCCAGGCGTCGTTGGGGTCGTAGGCCCCCACCTGGACATGCGACTTGAAGACCCGGGCGCCGCCCTCGACGGCCGCGCGCACATAGTCCGCGGCGCCCTCCTCCGGGAAGAAGGTGGCGGTGCTCAGGCAGTCCGGCGTCCGGGCGGCGAAGTCCGCCGCCCAGCTGTTCAGCCAGCCGGCCATCCCCGGCTTGTGCGGGTAGACCATGGACGTGAACGCCCGGACGCCGAACCCGCGCAGTACCGCGAGCCGTTCGTCCTCCTGGTGGCGGTAGGTGATGGGCCAGCGGCGGCCGACGAGCGGCCCGGCGGCGTCGAAGTACGCCCACACCTTGTCCAGCACGCGTTCCGGCATGAAGTGCGTGTGCACATCGATCAGCCCCGGCAGCCCCAGTCCGCGCCAGAACGCGGTCACCCGTGCGTCGTCCGCGCCTGTCTCCATCATGCGGGGGCCCTCCGCCCGTTCCGTACGGTCCTGGTCCGTCCGGTCCCAGGGTCCGTCGGGGACATGATCGCAGAGGGCCCCGAGGGGGTGGCGGCCCGCCCGGGGACGCCACCGGCCCGCCGCGCCACCTCGTTCAGGCGGGTGTCAGGCGGGCGTTCCGCCTTCGGCCGCCGACTTCAGGGCGTCGAGCCAGTCGACGAGCGAGGCCGTGAGCCCGGCCCGCATCCCGTCGGGATCGGCCCGGACGGGTTCGCCGTCCCAGGACTCCCGGGTCCGCACCACGACGCCGCCGGCGCCCGGCTCGAACGTCCAGACGTGGATGCCGATGATGCCGTGGGCCGGGCCGCCCCAGGCGATGCGGCCCATCGGGGTGATCTCACCGATGGTGGAGGTGATCGTGAGACCGGCGGTCTGCCACTCGAAGATCCCTCCCACCTCCAGTTCGGTGGTCAGGCGGGCGCTGGTGATACCGGGGTTCCAGCGCGGCCAGGAGCCGATGTCGGTGTGCAGCCGCCAGATCGTCTCCAGCGGGGCGTCGATGGTGACGCTGAGGTCGGCGATGGCCGGAGCCGCGTGATCGATGTCCATGATGTCCTTCACTTCTTCTCGTGGGCAGGTGACAGCGGCCGGAAGTCCTTACCAGGACCTCCAGGCGTTATGGTCAATCGCTTTCGTTACACACTATAACAGTTGCTAAGATGGGTCACGCAACCCAGGGGAGGACACATTTCGTGATGGCGGCAGCCGAGGGCCCACGGGCCCGGTTCCGGGAGCAGACGCGCAACGAGATCAAGGTGATCGCCCTGCGGCAGTTGGCCGAGGGCGGTACGGACGGTGTCGCGCTCACCCGCATCGCCAAGGAACTGGGCATGTCGGGGCCGGCCCTCTACCGCTACTTCGCGAGCCGGGACGATCTGCTCAGCGCCCTGATCCGTGATGCCTACGACGATCTGGCGACGGCGATCGAGCAGGCCGTCGCGGCCGGCTCCGAGGCCGCGTCACCGCGCGCCCGGCTGCACGCGCTGGCCGGCTCGTTCCGGGCCTGGGCCGTGGCCGACCCGCACCGCTATCCGCTGATCGCGGGCGCCCCGGTGCCCGGCTACACGGCCCCGCCCGACACCCTGCTGCGCGCCCGCGCGGCGCTCGGACCCTTCATGAAGGTCTTCGTCCAGGGGCGGCCGAAGCCGGCCATGGAAACGCTGGTGGGCCAGATGGAGGCCTGGGCCGAGCGGGATCCCGCGGTGGCCGGATGGTTCGCGGAGCACACCGGGCCCTGGGACCCGCCCGAGTCGGCGGCCTCGGCGGCCGGCCGGGGCACGGCTCTCGCCGGCGCCGTCCTCACCTGGTCCCAGCTGCACGGATCGGTCAGTCTCGAAGTATCGTCCCAGTTCAGCGGCATGGGCCACAGCCCGTCGACGCTGCTCACGGCCTCGCTGGACGCCCTGGCCGACGCCTTCGGCCTGCCCGCCGTCTAGGCCAGGTCGCAATTGTGGGTCCGGCGGCGGATCCTGGCCCCATGGGAAACACCTATCGGGGCTGGGCAACAGTGATCGCCGACGGGACCGGAACCGCGGTCGAGGCCGATCTGTACGCGATTCAGGAAAAGGGCCGCCTCTCGGCCTGGCACGGCAGCCTCCACACCGGCGCGGGGGCGAGCCGGTGGGCGGTGCGCGGCAAGACGCTGGACCTGCGGCTGCCCAACGGGCGGCAGGGCGAGTGCGTCATCACCAAGGTATTCCCGGAGACGGGACGTGCCGAGGTCACCGGGAACGGGCCCGTGCCGTTCGGATCGGAGCACGAGAGGTAGTCGGAACCGCACGACACCCAGCCGCACGGAACCGCACCGAACGGGCGTCGAGCCGCGCGCGGAATGGCAGCCGCCCCGGTCCCTGGACGCAGGATCGGGGCGGCCGGACCCACTTGGCGAACAGTGCCTCCCGACAACCGGTGCGCTTCCGTGGGTCGCCCGGAGCGGCGGCCGAAGCCCTGCCGATCAGGCGTCCGGAGCAGCGCGGCACCCAGGCGCATGCGATGCGGTCCCACTCTGACCAACGGTCACTCGAGCCCCATGGGCACGTCACTCGATCGAGTGAATACTCGATCCGCATATGACGTGGGGCGCTCCGTCAGCAGTCGAGGGTGAGCGGCGGCCGCCATACACCGCCGTCCCCGGGAGTCCCCGTCGCGGTGCCGAAGGTCAGCGGCACGAAGATGGCTCCGGCGGCGGTCTCGTTCCTGCTGCCGGTCCACAGGTCGATGCCCTGGAAGGCCTGCCCGTCCATGAGGCTGACGGTGCGGGGCTGTCCGCCGCAGGAGTTGGCGGAGAAGACCCGGCGGCCGTTGGCGGGCTGGCCGAAGCCCAGGTTCACCGGCGCGGTCCAGGTGCCGTACAGACTCGGAGCGGTGGCGTACCCGGTCCCGGTCCCGGTGCAGTAACCGCAGTTGGCGTCGGAGTAGGTCAGGACGTACCGGCCCGCGGCCGCGTCGTACCAGCCGCCAGGACTCTCGATGTGGGCCAGGCCGGCGACACCCTGGACACCCGTGCCGTCACCGCCCACGCCCCAGGTGTTGAGTTCCTCGATGTTGAGGGCGGCGCTGCCCGGCATCGTGCACACCAGGGCCGGGCGGGCGCCGGGGGTCGCACTGGCGATGAAGCCGAAGTCGCCGTTGGCCGCGCAGATGGTCAGCGACGGTTTGACGTAGGAACCGTGCGGCGGGCCGGCGGAGGGGCCGCACGGGCCGAGGGGCCCGTTGCACCCCATGGCGTTGTACGCGTTGGCGTGGTTCCGGGCGTAGTCGGCCGGCGAGTTGAACCACAGGATGAAGGTGCCGTCGTCGCTGCCCCAGCCGGTGCGCTGGAGCATCCGCGGGTTGAAGCACCCGTAGGCCGATCCCCCGCCGCACTCGGTCTGCCATGTCGTGCTCGTCCAGGGGTCGGTGTCCGCGGGCGAGAATAAGCGGACCGGCGTGGACCAGGGCCCGGTCAGGGACGGCGCGCTGGACGCCCCGAATCCGCACCAGGTGCTGGGGACCTGCCACTGGAACCCGCAGCGGTACTGGGTTCCGTAGGCGTAGTAGGTGCCGCCGAACTTCTGGATGACCCCGTCGTGCAGGTCCAGCGAGAGCGGCAGGGTGAAGGAGGGCGGCGGCGGGTCGTCGGCCTGGGAGGCGGGCGCGCCGGCACCCAGGAGGACGGAAGCGGCTAGGACAAGAGCGGCGAGCAGGGCCCGGGTACGGGACACGACGCCTCCTGTTCCGATCGGAGAGTCGATCAGCGCGGCTTGCGCACCAGTAAGATTACGTAAGTATCAGACGGAGGGTCAAGATGATGACCCGTTATATTCCGTAAGATTAGGTAACTAAAGGCCGTGGATCGGGAATCGCTAGGGTCGCGCTGCCGGATCTTGCTAGCTTGTTGTCTGTTGTTGCCCGGCGTTTCCCAGGAGAGCTGACGGCGTGAATCGGGACCCCGAAGCATGGAAGAGGCTCGGCAGGCTGCTCCGTGACGCGCGGGACCGGCGCGGGCTCACCCAGGCGAAGTTCGCCGAGGAGGCCGGGGTCTCCACCAAGGCCGTGTACAGCGCCGAGGCCGGCGCGACGCCCATGAAGCAACTGCCGCGCACCGTCGTCAAGATCGCCGCCGCCCATGGCTGGACCCCCGAGAGCATCCATGTCGTGCTCGACGGGGGCGATCCGGCGCTGGTCCACCGGGCCGGGCAGCCGGAAGAGCCACCGCTGCGGCCGGCGCCCGGCGAGGCGGCGCACCCCAGGGGCCCCGGGCTGATCGAACTGATGCCCAGGGTCTACGAGTTCGGGCGGCTGTGCTCGGCGCTCGGCGGGGACCCCGCGCTGCGCGACGCCTTCGAGACCGCGCTCCAGCGGCTCGTCGAGTCGATCCCCCGCGAGGTCGTGGCGACGCAGGACAGCCACCGCCTGGCGGCCTACCGCCCCCACGCGGAGGGCGAAGGGCCCGCGAGCGACGACGAGGAGCGGATTCTGCGGGCGATGGAGCGCACTCCGGAGTAGCGCGCCTTCGAACGATTTCGGAACGTTTCCTTCCATTAATCGCGCACTTGAGGTACATCTGTTGATCTGCCAGGGTGCCTCCCACACGTCTGATAGACGTAGGGGGACCTATGCCCTATTCGCCGGCCGCGCTGCTGGATGAGATGCACATCCCCGTAATTCGTGAGTGGCTCCGCGACACCTGGGGCGCCTGGTCACCGGTCCACCGGAAGATCGTCATCGCTGCGGGTCTCAGCCCTGTCCAGGAACGGTGCGTCCTCGCACACGAGCTCGAACACGTCCTCAGCGATGACGCGGCCTGTGGGTTCGGCGTCCTGAGCATCCATCAGGAGCGGCGGGCCGACATCGAGGCCGCCCGCAAACTCGTCGCCATATCCGACCTCGCCGAAGCGGCGGGATGGGCCCCGGACGTCCGCACCGCGGCCGCCGGGCTCGGTGTCACCGAGCGCATCCTGCGGATCCGCCTCCATGACCTGCGCGGCGAGGGCTGGCCGTGGCCGGCCGCAGCGGAGGGGACCCACCGGTACGGGTCCCCTCCGGCGCTGCCGGAAGGAACCCGTCCCTGATCAGCGGATGCCGACGGCGGCCAGCGCGCGGCGCTGCCCCGGGCTCGGGTGGGCCGGCCAGTAGAGGTAACAGACGCCGCCGGTCCCACTGCTGACGTTCCCGGAGGCGTTGTAGCGCTTGGTCCGCAGCCAGATGGTCTCGAACTGGGCCCGCTTGTAGACGTTGCGCACCGCGTCGTCGCTGGAGCTGGCCGGGTCGTTGGCCACCACATCGCCCTCCGCGGTGAAGCCGGCGATGCACATCAGGTGGCCGGAGGTGCCGTAGCCGGCGCCGTCCAGCTCGGTGGCGAGGAAGGACTGGGACGTTATCACCGGGATGCCGGCGCGGATCAGCCGTTCGACGTCGTTCAGCGAGTGCAGCCGTGTGATGACACCCTGCAGGTCACGGTAGGTGGCGGCGTAGGCGGCGTTGAACGGCCAGTTGCCGCAGCCCTGGTACTGGTTGTCGTACGTGAAGCGGGCCGCGTGGTCGACCTGCGGATCGGCGAAGGCCGGGTTCACCCACGCGAGGTCGGCCGCCGAGGGCTTGCGGCCCCAGTACTCGATGACCATCTCCGACGAGGTCGGGCTGCACCAGGCCTCGCCGCCGTTGTCGTACTCCGGGTACTGGCCCTTGTGGATGTTCTGCGAGTAGCGCGGCACCGGGAGTTCGATCCCGGCGCCCGCGCCGGGGACCGAGGCCGGGACGGTGAAGCGGTCGGGGATGGTGGAGGCCATCGCGCCCAGCCGCCAGAGCGTCGGGGTGAGCCGGCTGCCGGGCTTGCGGTAGAGGGTCACCCGCAGCCGGTACGAAGCGAGCAGCGGTCCGGCCGCCGCGTCGTCGATGGAGAAGGTGTCGGTCCAGATGCTGCTCTTGCCGTCGGTCTGGTCGTCGACCGAGGTGCGCTTGATGTCGCCGTCCCCGGAGGCCCAGCGGCCCATCACGTAGGCGGGAGTGGCGGTGCCGTCGGTGTAGGTCCCGAGCAGCTCGACCTGGAGCCAGGTGCCCGCCGGGGTACGGGCGTTCCACGAGGAGATCAGTTCGCTCGCGGGGTGCCGCAGGGTGTGCACCGGGGAGGTCCAGGTGGCGGAGTCCCAGGTGGAGGTGGTGCCGGTGTGCGGGTCGGTGTAGTCCAGCGAACCGCTGGGGCGGTCGATGACCAGACCGGGCCGTACCCCGGGCACCGGACGGGTGCCGCCGCGCTCGCCGCACCGCCAGTCGGTGTACGAGGTCCAGCCGGTGTAGTCCACCGGCGCGCTGTCGGCCGGCGCGCCGTGGGCGGGGGCGCCCCGGTCCGCGGCCCCCGCGTCTCCCGGCCGCCCGGCGGCTCGCGGGGCGGCGGCTGCCCGGGTCGCGGGAGCGGCCGCGGTGGCGGCCACCGCGGCGAGCGCGGCGGCCAGGACGGTGCGCCGCGGAGCGGGTCTGGTCATGGCGGTGTTCCCCTCGCTGTGAACGACGGAGTCGGTCCGGCCGCGTCGGCGGGCCCGCGGCGGATGCGCCTTACTATCGCGGCTCCTCCGGCCTTTCTGCCAGGGTTTCCGGCGCGTGCCACCGACCAACATTGGAACAGACCACTGACGCTATCCCGGCAGGACCACGAGGTCACGGCCCGTCAGGTTCAGCCGCTCGCCGGAGTTCTCGGTGCAGACCGCGATGTCCTCGATCCGGGCACCGAACCGGCCGGGGAGGTAGATGCCGGGTTCGATGGAGAACGCCATCCCCGGCTCCAGCGGGCGCTTGCTGCCCGCCACGATGTACGGCTCCTCGTGCGTCTCCAGGCCGATGCCGTGCCCCGTGCGGTGGATGAAGTGCTCGCCGTAACCGGCGCCGGCGATGATGTCGCGGCCGACGGCGTCCAGCGCCTCGGCGGTGATCCCCGGGCGCACCGCCTCGACCTGCGCGTGCTGGGCGCGCTGCAGCACGTCGTACAGCTCCCGGAAGTCGGGGTGAGGCTCGCCGACGGCGTAGGTGCGCGTCGAGTCGGAGCAGTAGCCGTCCTCGGTGGTGCCGCCGATGTCGACCACGACGGGATCGGCGGCCCGGACGACCCGGTCGGAGACCTCGTGGTGCGGGCTCGCGCCGTTGGGTCCCGAGGCGACGATGACGAAATCGACGGTGACATGGTCGGTCGCGAGGATCGCGTCCGCGATGTCGCGGGCGATCTCGCGCTCGGTGCGGCCGGGCCGCAGCCACTCGCCCATCCTGCGGTGCACCCGGTCGATCGCGGCCCCGGCCCGCCGCAGCGCCGCCACCTCGGCCGGGCTCTTGCGCATCCGCAGCTCCTGCAGCACCTCGCCGGCCAGCACCGCCTCGGCCCGCGGCAGCGCGGCGGTGAAGGCGAGCAGCTTCTCGGCCCACATGTGGTTGTCGACGGCGACCCGGCGGGCGCCGGCCGGCAGCCGGCCGGCGATCAGCTCGTAGGCGTTGTCGGTCTCGGCGAAGCCGGTGATGTCGATACCGAGGCCGCCGACGGGCGAGGCCAGCGCGGCCGGCCGCTCCAGGGCGGGGACGACGAGGAACGCGTCGCCCTCGGTGGGCACCACCAGGCAGGTGAGGCGCTCCAGCGGCAGCGCCTGATAGCCGGTGAGGTAGCGCAGATCGGCGCCCGGCGAGATGAGCAGGGCGTCCAGACCCGCGCCGGCGGCGGCCTTGCGGGCGAGTTCGAGGCGCTCGGCCGGATACAGCCCGGCGGAGTCGGCGGCGGAAGCTGCGGAGTCGGTCACGCGTCACACGGTAGACGCCCCTGGCGTCCGGCGGAGGCCGGCCGGCAGGACGCGTCGCGGCCCCGGCCGCGCCGTACTCAGGGCTCGCTACGCTGGGCCCGATGAACGATCAAGCCGCCCCCGCCCCGAGCGACCCGCTCGCGGAGTTCGCCGCGCATCTGCGGGAGCTGCCGCCGTCGTGCGGCCCGGTCCGGATCGTCGCCGTGGACGGGCACGCCGGTTCCGGCAAGACCACGTACGCCGCCCGGCTCGCCGGCGCGCTCGGCGGGGCGCCCGTCGTCCATCTGGACGATCTGGCCACCCATGACGAGCTGTTCGCGTGGACCGGCCGGCTGCGGGAGCAGGTCCTGGAGCCGCTGGCCGCCGGCCGGACGGCACGGCACGGCGTCTACGACTGGACGCGGCGGCGCTTCGACGGCGTCCGCGAGGTGCCCCCCGCACCCGTCGTCCTCCTGGAGGGCGTCGGAAGCGGACGGGCCGCCCTCCGACCGCTGCTGTCGCACCTGCTGTGGCTCGAGGTCCCCCGTGACACGGCCAGGGACCGCGGACAGCTGCGGGACGGCCCGGAGATGGACGCGTTCTGGTCCTCCTGGATGCGCGCGCAGGACGCGCACTTCGTGTCCGATCCCTCACAGCCGTTCGCGGACCATCTGGTACTGCTGAGACCAGAGGGATACGAGATGCTTCCGGGGCCCGGGAGGCACTCCCGAACACCATGATCCCTCACGGACGGTGACCGATTACCGCCGGTGCGCTGCCACTTCCAGAAGGCCCTCACGGAGCCCTCCGGAGCGGCTTGACCGGGGGGGTGTACAGGAATTACGTTCTCAATAAGCGGTCAGTGCGGGCCGCTCCCATGATCCGAAGCCCCCGGTTGTTCCCCCGTGACCGGGGGCTTCGCTGCGTCCCGGCCCGGTCCACCGGGCCCCTGGGGCCGCCTTTTCCTCACCCACTGTCACCACCCGGAGTCCGTGCGTCGAACGGTGCGGGGCCGAGGGGACCGCTGCGCCGCTCTACGGCACCGACGTCATCGCAGGTACGATGCGAACGGGGTGCGGTGGCAGGTGGGGGCACGACTCCCCTGCGCCAACTCCCGTCCCGGTCCTCAGGGTTGGGACGGGGTACAGCAGCAAGCCGCGGGGGAACGGTTGGTGGGGACCTGATGGACTTCGGGACAGAGCGCTCGGGCGCCCCCGCCGGCCTCGCCTGGCTGCGCGCCGTGGACGCCTACACCGTCGGGGCGTACGCGCAGGCCGAGGAGGAGTTCCGGGCCGCCGTCCGGCTCGATCCGGGCATGGCGGACGCCTGGCTTGGCCTGCACGCGCTGCGCGCGGACACCTCGACGGCGCTGCTGCAGATGTACCGCCACCGGGACCGCTTCGGCGAGGAGCGCCGGGCCCACCGGCGGTCGATCAACTCCTGGTACTGGCTCGGCTGGTGGGTGCAGCCGGTGCTGGAGTCGGACCGCGATCTGCTGCTCGCGCACGCCTCGCACTGGCTGGACGGCCGGCATGTCGCCGAGCTGGACCGCGCGCTGGCCGAGTGCCCGCCCGTCGACACCGACCGGCAGGTGCGCTTTCTGCACGCCTGCCGGGCCTATCTGGTCAAGGACTGGGAGCAGCTGGTCCGCAACACCGAGCCGCTGCTGGGCGATCCGGTGCTCGGCATCGAGGCGGGCCTGTTCGGCGGGATGGCCCGCGTCCGGCTGGAGCTGTGCGGGCAGGCCGAACCGCTGCTGGCCGCCGCGCTGATGCGCTGCCGCAGCGAGCAGCCGCAGCGCAAGGAGCTGCGCTACTGGCTGGCCCGGGCCTACGAGGGCACCGGCCGCACCGCCGCGGCGCTGCCGCTGTACCGGGCGGTGCACCGGGTGGACCCGGCGTTCATGGACACCGCCGCCCGGCTGGCCGCGATCAACGAGTCCGACGGGCTCGACGAGGGCGCGGGCGCCGGTCTGGCGGCCGTCTCGCTGTCCGGCCTCGGCCAGGCCTCCCCCGATGTGCTGGACGGCCCGGACTCCGCCCTGCTGACCGGCGAACCGATGGACGGCCGCGGCCCCGGCACCGAACTGGAGGAGCCCGCGCTGACGCTCGGCCCGCCGGACGACGACGTACGGGAGAAGGCCGGGGTGGCGTCCATGGCGCTGCCGCCCCCGCTGTCGATGACGGCGCCGGACCCGATGCTGCTCGGCCAGGCACTCGCCGAACTGGACCGCATGGTCGGGCTGGAGCCGGTGAAGCGGCAGGTGCGGGCGCTGTCGGCGCAACTGCGGATGGCCCGGCTGCGGGCCGGCCAGGGCCTGCCGGTGCAGCCCCCCAAGCGTCACTTCGTCTTCTCCGGCCCCTCCGGCACCGGCAAGACCACCGTGGCGCGGATACTCGGCCGGGTCTTCTACGCGCTGGGGCTGCTCGGCGGCGATCATCTCGTCGAGGCCCAGCGGTCCGACCTGGTGGGCGAGTTCCTGGGGCAGACCGCGGTCAAGGCCAACGAGCTGATCGATTCCGCGCTCGGCGGGGTGCTCTTCGTGGACGAGGCGTACGCCCTGTCCAACTCCGGCTACTCCAAGGGCGACGCCTACGGCGACGAGGCGCTCCAGGTGCTCCTCAAGCGCGCCGAGGACAACCGCGACCGCCTCGTGGTGATCCTCGCCGGCTATCCGGAGGGCATGGACCGGCTGCTGGCGGTGAACCCCGGGCTCAGCTCCCGCTTCACCACCCGGGTCGACTTCCCCAGCTACCGGCCGCTGGAGCTGACCCGGATCGGCGAGGTCCTCGCCGCGGACAACGGCGACCACTGGGACGAGGAGGCGCTGGAGGAACTGCGGGCGATCAGCGCCCATGTCGTCGACCAGGGCTGGATAGACGAGCTGGGCAACGGCCGGCTGCTGCGCACCCTGTACGAGAAGAGCTGCGCCTACCGCGATCTGCGGCTGTCGGACTACCCCGGCTCCCCCAACCGCGACGATCTGTCGACGCTGCGGCTCCCGGATCTGATGCAGGCCTACGGCGAGGTGCTGTCGGGGCGCGGCCCGGGGGTGCCGCCGGGCGAACCGGCCGAGTAGGCCGGTCCGCCACGGGTGGCAAACGCCAGGCGTCAGGTCCGTCCGGCGATCGTCGGCAGCTCGCGGTGCGCCGGGTCGCGGACCTCGCCGACCAGCATCTCCAGGACGTCCTCCAGCGCGACCAGTCCGATCGGGCGCCCGTCGGCGTCCGCGACCGCCGCGAGGTGCGACGCCGCCCGCCGCATCTGGGTGAGCGCGTCGTCCAGCGGCAGGTCGGCGCGGAGCGTCGCCATCGGGCGCCAGAGCCGCTGCGGCACCGGGTGGCTGCCGTCCTCGACGTCCAGGACGTCCTTGACGTGCAGATAGCCCAGATAGGCGCCGTCGGGGCCGGCCACCGGGAACCGTGAGTACCCGGTGTGCACGGTGAGTTCCTCGACCTGGCGCGGGGTCACCGACGGATCCACCGTGATCAGCTCGGCGGGGCGCAGCAGCACCTCGATGACCGGGCGGGTGCCCAGCTCCAGGGCGTCCTCCAGGCGTTCCTGCTCGTCGTGGTCGAGCAGCCCGGCCCGCCGGGCGTCCTCGACGAGCACCGTCAGCTCCTCGCTGGTGAAAACGGAGTCGACCTCGTCCTTCGGCTCGACCCGGAACAGCTTCAGGATCACCCGCGCGCAGCTGCCCAGTACGGTGATCACCGGCCGGAACACCCGGGCGAAGGCGACGAGTCCGGGGCTGAGCCACAGCGCGGTCTTCTCCGGGGCGGCCATCGCCAGGTTCTTCGGCACCATTTCGCCGATCACCAGGTGCAGCGAGACCACCACCGCGAGCGCCAGGACGTACCCGACTGCGTGCGCCAGCCCCTCGGGCATCTGCGCGGCCTCGAAGAGCGGTTCCAGCAGATGGGAGATGGTCGGCTCGGCGACCGCTCCCAGGGTGAGCGAGCAGACGGTGATGCCGAACTGGGCCGCCGCCATCATGCGCGGCAGGTTCTCCAGCCCGTACAGGACGGTACGGGCCCGCCGGTGTTCCGCGGCGAGCGGTTCGATCTGGCTGCGGCGTACCGAGACCAGGGCGAACTCCGCGCCGACGAAGAAGCCGTTGGCGAGCACCAGCAGGACGGCGAAGAGCAGTTGGAGGACGCTCATCGGGCGGCCCCCTGTTCGTCCTGGGTGCCGGCACCGGTGCCGGTGCGCACGATGCGCACCCGTTCCGCCCGGTGGTGGGAGACCTCCCGCACCCGCAGCTCCCAGTCGGGCAGCACCGCGGTGTCACCGGGTTCGGGGATCCGCGCCAGCAGGTCGGCGACGAGCCCGGCGACCGTCTCGTACGGGCCCTCCGGGGCCTGCAGCCCGATCCGGGCGAGCGTGTCCACCCGGCAGCCGCCGTCGGCGTCCCAGGCCGGCAGGCCGTCCTCGGCCGCGGCCTGTGCCAGTTCCGGCAGGTCCACGGCGTCGTGCTCGTCGCGCACCTCGCCGACGAGTTCCTCGATGATGTCCTCCAGGGTCACGACACCGGCCGTGCCGCCGTACTCGTCGACGACGACGGCGATCGGCTGCTGGCTGCGCAGCAGTTGCAGCAGCTGCCGGCCCGCCAGCGTCTCGGGGACCAGCAGCGGCGAGACCGAGATCCGGCCCACCGGGGTGCGGTCGCGCAGCGGGGCGGCGACGGCGAGGGCGTTCTTGAGGTGGACCATCCCGATGATGTCGTCCAGCCGTTCCCGGTAGACCGGGAAGCGGGACAGGCCGGTGGCCCGGGTGAGGTTGAGGACGTCGGCGGCGGTGGCGGTGTCCTCCAGCGCGCTGACCCGGACCCGGGGCGTCATCACGTTGGCGGCCGTCAGGTCGCCGAGCGACAGGGTACGGACGAACAGGTCGGCGGTGTCCTGCTCCAGGGTGCCGGCCTGCGCCGAGTGCCGGGCGAGGGAGACCAGTTCGCTGGGGGTGCGGGCCGAGGCCAGCTCGTCGGCGGGCTCGACGCCGAGCATCCGCACCAGCCGGTTGGCGATCCGGTTGAGCACTTCGATGACCGGCCGGAAGGCGGTGGAGAACACCCGCTGCGGGCCGGCCACGAACCGGGCCACCTGCAGCGGGCGGGAGACCGCCCAGTTCTTGGGGACGAGCTCGCCGACGACCATCTGGACGGCCGAGGCGAGCATCATGCCGATGACGACACCGACCCCGGGGGCGGCGCGCTCGGGCAGTCCGGCCGAGGTGAGCGGGCCGGTGAGCAGCTGGGCCAGCGCCGGTTCGGCGAGCATGCCGACCACCAGCGAGGTGATGGTGATGCCCAGCTGGGTGCCGGAGAGCTGGAACGACAGCTTCCGCAGCGCGGCCACCACGCTCCGGGCCCGGCGGTCGCCCTCGGCGGCGGCGCGTTCCGCGGCCGGCCGGTCGACGGTCACCAGACCGAATTCGGCGGCGACGAAGAAGCCGTTGGCGAGGATCAGGACGAATGCCGCACACAGCAGCAACAACGAGGTGCTCATGCCGCCGCTCCGGGAATTACGGGAACTCCGCTGGAGGGAGGGGCGGCGCAGGTACTACCAGACGATTTGGACATCGTCGTTTGGGTGTCACTCCTTGGGTCGGTGGGGCCCCGCGGGCAGTCTGCGGAAGCACTGCCCGACTCCAGAGTAATCAAGAGCGGGGCTCGGTCGGCAGCCCTACCTGGTGCCGGGCTGCCCTGTGCCGCGCGCTTCGGCCAGCGCCCGCAACTGGCGGGCGGCGCGGACCGCCTGGTCCCGGCCGCCACCGGGCTGGATGCCCATCGCGGCCAGGCTGGTGCCGTCGGTGAGGTCGAGATAGACCCACGGGTCGCCGGTCCGCAGATTGACCTTGACGACCTCGGCCCATTCCAGCCGGCGGCTGGCGACCAGGTTCACCACGGTGATCCCGTCGTCGTCCGCGACCACCTTGGGCCGGCTGAGCACCGCGAGCAGCGCGAAGATCAGCAGTCCGGTGATGATCATGGTGGCCCGGTCCCCCGGGCCCCAGGGCTGCGCTCCGTCGCTGGGCATCATCAGGGCGACGGCGGTGAGCACGACGAGCAGGCCCGCTCCGACCGTCAGCAGCACCACGCGGGTGCGGACCGGACGGAAGGTGACGGGCAGCTCGGGCAGGACCGCGGCGGCGGACGGGCCGGGTTTGCCGGACATCACAGGCGCGCGGCGTGGATGCCGGTGGTGAGGATCGCGCGGGCGCCGAGCTCGTACAGCTCGTCCATGATCCGCTGGGCGTCGCGGCTGGGGACCATGGCGCGGACGGCGACCCAGCCCTCGTGGTGCAGCGGCGAGACGGTCGGCGACTCCAGGCCCGGGGTGAGGGCCACGGCCCGCTCGACCTGCTCCACGCGGATGTCGTAGTCCATCATCACGTAGCGGCGGGCGACCAGGACGCCCTGCAGCCGGCGCAGGAACTGCGCGACCTTGGGGTCCTCGCCGTCCACACCCGTACGGCGGATGACGACCGCCTCGGACTCCATGATCGGCTCGCCGAAGACCGCCAGCCCCGCGTTGCGCAGCGAGGTGCCGGTCTCGACGACGTCCGCGATGACCTGGGCGACGCCCAGCTGGATCGCGGTCTCGACGGCGCCGTCCAGGTGCACGACGGAGGCGTCGATGCCGTTGTCCGCGAGGTGCTTCTCGACGACGCCCTCGTAGGAGGTGGCGACCGTCATGCCCCCGAGGTCCTTGACCGACTCCGCCGTTCCCGGCTCCGCGGCGTAGCGGAACGTGGAGCGGGCGAAGCCGAGCTGGAGGATCTCCTCGGCGTCCGCGCCCGAGTCCAGCAGCAGGTCACGGCCGGTGATGCCGATGTCGAGCCGGCCGGAGCTGACGTAGATCGCGATGTCGCGCGGCCGCAGGTAGAAGAACTCCACGTCGTTGTCGCTGTCGACGAGGACGAGCTCCTTGGACTCCTTGCGCTGCCGGTAGCCGGCCTCATGGAGCATCGCCGACGCAGGCCCGGAGAGTGAACCCTTGTTGGGAACGGCGATGCGCAGCATGAGGACAGCTTCCTTTGCGGTTCGGGGTGTTCGGGACGCGAGCGGCGGTGCGGTGCGGGTGCCGGCTCAGAGATGAGCGTAGACGTCGTCCAGGGAGATGCCCCGGGCGACCATCATCACCTGCAGGTGGTAGAGCAGCTGGGAGATCTCCTCGGCGGTGCGGTCGGCGCCTTCGTACTCGGCGGCCATCCACACCTCGGCGGCCTCTTCGACCACCTTCTTGCCGATCGCATGCACACCGCTGCCCACCAGCTCGGCGGTGCGGGAGGTACTGGGGTCGCCGGTGGCGGCCTTGTGCTGGAGCTCGGTGAAGAGCTCCTCGAATGTCTTCTTGGCCATGGTGGCTCACACCCTACGCGGAAGTGCCGGACGCTCAGCGCCAGGGTTCGGATACTGAACGCAGGATGGTCGCGGTGGCCACCGCGGCGGTGACCGCTTCGTGGCCCTTGTCCTCGTTCGACCCGGGCAGTCCGGCCCGGTCCAGCGCCTGCTCCTCGGTGTCGCAGGTCAGCACGCCGAAGCCGACGGGCACCCCGGTGTCCACGCTGACCTGGGTGAGGCCGGCGGTGACACCGTGGCTGACGTACTCGAAGTGCGGGGTGCCACCGCGGATGATCACGCCGAGGGCGACGATCGCGTCGTAGCCGCGGCCCGCCAGCACCTTGGCGACGACCGGCAGCTCGAAGCTGCCGGGCACCCGCAGGACGGTCGGCTCGTCGATGCCCAGCTCGGCCAGGGCGCGCAGCGCGCCCTCGACCAGGCCGTCCATGACCTGGACGTGCCACTGGGCCGCGATCACTGCCACGCGCAGGTCACCGCAGTTCTTCACGGTCAGCTCGGGGGCGCCCTTACCGCTCACGTCTCTCCTCAGTTCCGGTGCTCGTCGTACTGGTCGTACGGGGTCGTGCGGGGTGGTGCGGGTGGTCGTGCGGGTGGTTCGCCGCCGCTACTGGTTGCCGCAGGGGCTGGTCACGACCGGGTCGAGCCACGGCAGGTCGTGGCCCATCCGGTCCCGCTTGGTGCGCAGGTACCGCAGATTGTGCTCCCCCGCCACGACAGCCATCGGCTCGCGGGCGAGGACCTTCAGGCCGTGGCGGGTGAGCGCGTCGACCTTCTCCGGGTTGTTCGTCAGCAGCCGCACCGACCGCACACCGAGGTCGGTGAGCATCTGCGCGGCGGCGCCGTAGTCGCGGGCGTCGGCGGGCAGGCCCAGTTCCAGGTTGGCGTCCAGGGTGTCGCGGCCGCGCTCCTGGAGCTCGTACGCGCGCAGCTTCGACAGCAGGCCGATGCCGCGGCCCTCGTGGCCCCGCAGATAGACGACGACACCGCGGCCCTCGGAAGCCACCCTTTCGAGCGACGCCTGGAGCTGCGGTCCGCAGTCGCAGCGCTGCGAGCCGAAGACGTCGCCGGTGAGGCATTCGGAGTGCACCCGCACCAGGACGTCGTCGCCGTCGGCGAGGGCGCCGGTCGCGTCGAGGTCACCGGCGATGAGCGCGATGTGCTCGATGCCGTCGGTGGTGCTGCGGTAGCCGTACGCCCGGAAGTCGCCGAAGGCGGTGGGCAGCCGGGTCGCGGCCTCGCGGCGCACGGTGGGCTCGGACGCCCGGCGGTAGGCGATCAGATCCTCTATGGAGATGATCGACAGGCCGTGCTTGCGGGCGAACGGCACCAGCTCGGGGAGCCGGGCCATGGTGCCGTCCTCACGGGCGATCTCCACGATGGCCGCGGCCGGCCGCAGTCCCGCCAGCCGCGCCAGGTCGACCCCGGCCTCGGTGTGGCCGTTGCGGACCAGGACGCCGCCCGGGCGGGCGCGCAGCGGGAAGACATGGCCGGGGCGCACGAAGTCGCCCGCTACGGAGGCGGGGTCGGCGAGCATCCGGATGGTGGTGGCCCGGTCGGCGGCGGAGATGCCGGTGGTCACGCCGTGCGCGGCGCTCGCGTCGACCGAGACGGTGAACGCGGTCTTCATCGACTCGGTGTTGGCCTCGACCATCTGCGGCAGTTCCAGCCGGTCGAGCTCCGGGACCTCCATCGGCACGCAGATCAGCCCGCGGCACTCGCTCATCATGAAGGCGACCAGCTCAGGGGTGGCCTTCTCGGCGGCGATGATGAGATCGCCCTCGTTCTCACGGTCCTCGTCGTCGACGACGACGACGGGACGGCCGGCGGCGATGTCGGCGATGGCCCGTTCGACCGGGTCGAGCGCGAGATCACCGTCGTGGTCGGCGTACCAAGTCTGCAGCGCGGTCATGCTGTGGCTCCATCCGGGACGGTCCCGCTCGGCGTCCTGTCCGTCCGGGTCTGCAGCCACCAGGCGCGCAGACCGAGGACGACCAGGACGAAGTAGATGACATAGACCAGGCCCGAGAAGGCCAGCCCGTTGTTGAAGGCGAGGGGGACACCGACCACGTCGACGGCGAGCCACGCGAACCAGAACTCCACCCAGCCACGGGCCTGGGCGACCATGGCGGTCAGCGTGCCGACGAAGATGTACGCGTCGGGCCACGGGTCCCAGGACAGCTTCGGGTAGGCGGTGAAGAGCAGCGCCAGGGCGACGGTGCCCGCGGCGGTGCCGGCCACCAGCCAGGCCCGCTCCGTCCAGGTGGCGAAGCGGATGGCCAGCCGGCCCTTCGTGGCACCGCCGCGCCGCCACTGGGCCCAGCCCCACACCGCGACGGTGACGACCACGATCTGCTTGCCGATACCGCCGCTGAGGTGCGCGGAGGCGTAGGCGGCGACCAGCACGAGGCCGGAGAGCAGCTGTACCGGCCAGGTCAGCAGGGAACGCCGCCAGCCGAGCGCCAGGGCGCCCAGACCGAGCAGGTTCCCCGCCATGTCCGACCGGAGGATGTGCTGGTCGAACGCGGTGAACGCCTCGCCGTTGAGCCAGTCCAGCGCACTCATGGCGTGGTCTCCGTCCGGTTCGCGCCGAGCAGCCGCTCGACGTACTTGGCGAGTACGTCCACCTCGAGGTTGACCGGGTCGCCGGGCTGCTTGAAGCCGAGCGTGGTGAGCGCGAGGGTGGTCGGGATGAGGCTGATGGTGAAGTAGTCGGGGCCCGCGTCGACCACGGTGAGGCTGATGCCGTCGACGGTGATCGAGCCCTTCTCGACGACGTAGCGGGTCAGCTCGGCGGGCAGCGAGACCTTGACGATCTCCCAGTGCTCGGCCGGCTTGCGCTCGACGATGGTGCCGGTGCCGTCCACATGGCCCTGGACGAGGTGGCCGCCGAGCCGGCCGCCGAGCGCCATCGGGCGCTCCAGGTTGACGCGGGAGCCGGCGGCCAGCGCGCCGAGGCTGGAGCGGCTGAGCGTCTCGGCCATCACGTCGGCGGTGAACTCGCCGTCCCCGAAGTCCACGACGGTGAGACAGACGCCGTTGACGGCGATCGAGTCGCCGTGCTTGGCGCCTTCGGTGACGACAGGGCCGCGCACCCGGAAGCGGCTGGCGTCGGCCAGCTCCTCGACTGCGGTGATCTCGCCCAGTTCTTCGACGATTCCGGTGAACACTCAGTTCTCCTCGGCGTGGGGATAAGCGGTGATGCGGAGGTCGGGACCGATGCGTACCGTCTCGGTCACATCGAGCCGCAACGCCTGCGTGATGGTGGTGATTCCGGCGTCGGCCAGCGCGGTGGGTCCGGCGCCGAGCAGAACGGGTGCGAGATAGCCGACGACCTTGTCGACGGCGCCCGCGGCCACGAAGGCGCCGGCCAGGGTCGGGCCGCCCTCCAGGAGCACGGAGCGGACCCCGCGCTCGTACAGGGCGGTGAGCAGGGCGGGGATGTCCAGTCCTGGGCCGGCTGCCGCGCGGGGCAGCCGGACGGTCTCGGCGAGGCCGTCCAGGTGGGCGGTCCTGGTGTCCTGGGCGACCGCGATCAGGGTGGGCGCGGCGTCGTCCAGCACCCTGGCGCCGGGTTTGACGGTGGCGGCGGTGTCGACGACGACCCGCAGCGGCTGGGTGGCGCCGTCCAGGCCGCGCACCGCGAGGTGCGGGTCGTCGGCGCGCAGGGTGCCGGAGCCGGCGACGACGGCGTCCGCCTCGGCGCGCAGCCGGTGGACGTCGGCGCGGGACTCCGGGGAGGTGATCCAGCGGCTGGTGCCGTCGGCGGCGGCGATCCGGCCGTCGAGGGTGCTCGCGTACTTCCACACCACGAACGGGCGGCGGCGGGCGAGGGTCGTCAGCCACACCTCGTTGCCGCGGGCGGCCTCGGCGGCGAGCAGTCCGCCCTCGACGTCGACCCCCGCGGCGCGCAGGGTCGCGGCACCGCCGGTGGCGTCGGGGTTCGGGTCGGCGACCGCGTAGACGACACGGGCGATGCCGGCCTCGATGAGGGCCTGGGAGCAGGGGCCGGTCCGGCCGGTGTGGTTGCAGGGTTCGAGGGTGACCAGCGCGGTGCCGCCGCGGGCCGACTCCCCCGCCGCGCGCAGCGCGTGGACCTCGGCGTGCGGGCCGCCGGCCCGCTGGTGCCAGCCCTCACCGACGGTGCGGCCCGCGGCGTCCAGGACGACGCAGCCGACGACGGGGTTGGGGCTGGTGGAGCCGAGCCCGCGGGCGGCGAGCTCGATGGCTCGGCGCATTGCCGCGATGTGGGCCGGAACGGGGGCCACCGGGTCCTCCTGCCTCATAGGGCACGGACTCCGGGGCTGTCACGAAGGACAGGAAGCGGACGATGCACCAAGAGACGCCGAGGCCGGAAAACGGTTCGCCCGAAGGACGAGCCGACAGCAGCGGCGCACCGGTGATTGCCCGCCGCGCACTGCCTCCCATCCGGACTTTCACCGTCGGTCCAGGAATTTCACCTGGTCAACCGCCCGCTGGCTGCGGACGGGTCGCGGACTGTAACCGCCGGTTCGGAATTACACCGACCCCGGAGTGCGCAAACGTCACTGATACATCCCTCAGTCTGCCACGTCCGATCACAGCACCGGTAGAGAGGCGACTGTGCTCTGGCTCACGAGAGGGGCCGGAATACGGTCCGGGAGGGCTTCCACGGGGACGACCAGGGGTGCGGGTCACGGCGCGGGGACGAACAGGTCCTCCTGGGCGGCGTCCATGGCGGACAGCACGGCGCCGCGCAGGACCGCGCTGCCGGTGACCGTGCCGGCCCGTACGTCGGTGCTCAGCGGCGACATGAGCGGGAGCCGCTCCGCGACCCTGCCGGCCAGCGCCTCGCCGCCGGCCCGGCCGATCTCTCCGGCCAGCACCACGCAGCCGGGGTCGAGCACCGCGCAGACCGCCGCGGTGCCGATGGAGATCCGGTCGGCGAGCTCGTCCAGGAACGCTGCGTTCCGCTCCCCCGGCCCGGATCCGCGGGCCCAGCGGACGGCGGCCTCGGCCGTGTCGACGCCGTCGCCCGGGTCAGGGAAGCCGTGCCGGCGCGCGAGCGCGCAGACCGCGGCGGAGCCGGCCAGGGAGTGGAAGCCGCCCTCGCAGTCGGTGACGGACGGCAGCCGCGAGGTGCCGGGCACCGGCAGGAAGCCGATCTCGCCCGTACCGCCCGAGGCGCCGCGCCGCAGCCGGCCGTCGAGGACGACGGCCGCCCCGACACCCGCGCCGAGCCACAGCAGGACGAAGGTGTGCTGGCCGAGGGCCGCGCCGACGCGCTGTTCCGCTATCGCGGCCAGGTTGCACTCGTTCTCCAGCAGGACCGGGATGCCGAGCCGGCCGCGTACCTCGGTGACCAGGTCGCCGTGCCAGGCGGGCAGCGCGCCGGTGGCGCGGAGCTGGCCGGTGGCGGGGTCGACGAGGCCCGGCGCCCCGAAGGCGACGGTGTGCAGCGCTCCCGCGCCCGCCTCGCGGGCGGTGCGCTCCAGCAGTGCCGTCCCGCGCCGCGTCACCTCTTCCGGGTCGTCGGACGGGCCGACGGGCATGGCCGCGGTGGCGACGGTGCGGCCGAGCAGATCGGCGACGGTGATGCCGATGCTGTAGGTGCGGATGTCCACTCCGGCGATGTACGCGAGGTCGGCGACGATCGCGTAGAGCCGGGCGTTGGGACCGCGGCGGTCGTCCCCCGACGTGCCGACGACCTCGATCAGCCCGGCGTCCTGCAGCCGCTCGACCAGGTCCGCGACGCTGGGCCGGGACAGCCCGGTGAGGTTCTTCAGCTGGGCGGCGGTCAGCGGCCCCTCGCTCTGCAGCAACCCCAGCGCCAGCCGGTCGTTGATGACACGCGCCGTGCGCGGCGAGGCGGTGGGGCCGGGGAGCGCGGTGTCGTTGTGCGCGCGGGTGGCGGTCATGCCGGGATCCTTCCAGACACGGGCCGTGGAACAGGCATCCGAAAAGCCATTTCTATCAGGTAGGCTCCCTGATAGTTTACGCGCCATGACAAGTGCAGTGACGCGGAAGGCCGAACCGGGGCTCCGCCGGGCCCACATAGCCATCGCGACGGTGTTCGCCGTGCACGGCTCGGTCACCGGCAACTTCGCCACCCGGATCCCCTGGATCAAGGACCAACTGGACCTCAGCGCCGGCCAGCTCGGCCTGGCGCTGGTCTTCCCGGCGATCGGCGCGTCACTGGCGATGCCGCTGGCCGGCCGGATCATGCACCGGTTCGGCTCCCGGGCCGCGCTGCGCGGACTGCTGGCCCTGTGGTGCGCGGCACTGGCGCTGCCCGCCGCCGCGCCCGGCCTGGTCTGGCTGTGCGGTCTGCTCTTCGTGTACGGCGCCACGTCCGGCATGGCCGACGTGGCGATGAACGCGCTGGGCGTCGACGTCGAACAGCGCAAGGGAAAGTCGATCATGTCGGGGCTGCACGGCATGTGGAGCGCCGGCACTCTGGCGGGCTCGGCGATCGGCGTGGCCGCCGCGCACGGCGGCGTCGACGCCCGGCTGCATCTGGCGGTCGCGGCCGCGGTACTGGTGCCGCTCGGCTACCTCGCCTGCGCGGGCGCTCCCGACATCCACCCGGAACTGGAGGCGGAGGCGCCGCCGCGGTTCGCCCTGCCGCCGCGCTCCGCTCTGGTCATCGGGGCGATCGGCTTCTGCGCGGTCTTCGCGGAGGGCGCGAGCATGGACTGGTGCGCGGTCTACCTCCGCGATGTCACCGGCGCCTCGGCCGGTGTCGCCGCGGCCAGTTACACGGCCTTCGCCTGCACCATGGCCGCGACCCGGCTCGCCGGGGACGCGGTGGTCCGGCGGCTCGGCCCGGTGCGGACGGTGCGGGCCGGCGGCCTGCTCGCCGTCGTGGGCGGGCTGTTGGTGGTCGCGGCCGACGCACAGCCGCTGGCCATCACCGGCTTCGCGCTGCTCGGGGTGGGCATCGCGGTCGTCGTGCCGCTCTGCTTCGCCGCGGCCGGGCACGCCGGCCCGGTGCCCAGCCAGGCCATCGCCGGAGTCGCGACCGTGACGTACACCTCGGGACTGGTGGCCCCGGCCGCCATCGGGGTCATCGCCAACGCCAGTTCCCTGACGGCGTCGTTCGGCCTCGTGACGCTGCTCGCGGCGGGACTCGTGGTGGGCGCGGGAGTGCTGCGCCCGGCCGCCGGACGGGCTGTTTCCGCCCCGTCCGGCGGGTGAGCGAGGGCTCAGCCGGTGATCGAGTCCAGCTGCTCGGCCGCGGGCCGCAGCGCCCACAGGTCGCCGCCCGGCGGGGCCTGGAGCGCGGGCACCGCCGCGCGGGCCTTCGGGTCCCCGGCGTCGGCGGCGGCATGCACGATGTCGCTCGCCGCGTAGGCCCGGAAGTCCAGTTCCGGGTGCGGCCAGGGCACCTTGCCGGTCGCGGCGGGCAGCAGGTAGTCGACCGCGGCGGAGAGCCGCTGCCCGGCCGGACCCCGGTAGGACCACAGGTTCACACCGACGTGCCGGCCGATCGCCGCGAGCCGGGTGAACGCCACCAGGTTGAAGGTGGAGTAGTGCCAGCTGCGGGTGCGGGAGAACTCGCCCGGCTGGCTGCCGTCGGCGGCGATCTGCGGATCGATCCGCCCGGCCCTGGCCTTCAGCACCGTCTGCCGGGCGAGGCCGTCGTGACCGGTGGCGAGCTGGAGCGCGGCCAGCTGCATGTCGAAGAAGGTGCCGTGGTTGTTGGCCGCCGCCGCCTCCTCCTTGCCGAAGGCGCCGCCGAGCCAGTTGCGGAAGCCCTCGTACCAGGTACGCATCCCACCACGGTCGCCCTTGGTCCAGCCGGGGGCTCCGGTGTCGAGGATCGCGGTCGCGTCGAGGACGCTGGTGAAGCCCTGGGAGAAGTCGATGATGCCGATCGCCCGGCCGTCGTACTTGCAGGGGATGATCTGCGCGTGGTCCAGGTTCGGGTTCATCCGGGTGGCCGGATCGGTGAACCAGGTACGCAGGATCTCGGCGGCGTGCCGCGAGTAGGCCGGATTGCCGGTGTAGTACCAGGCGAGGCTGAGGGTGTAGGCGGACGCGAACACCTCGCCGCGCTCGTCGTGGTCGGTGAGTTCGTCAACTTCGGGATTCCGCTGCCCGTCCTTCTGGAGGTACGGGCATCCCATCGGGTTGTCCGCGGTCTTCGGCTGGCTCGCCCACCAGTACGGGGCCTGGCTGAGGTAGTCGTGCTTGTCGCCGCCGGGCGGCGTGCGGTCCTTGTCGGTGACGGTCCACGGGCCCTGGCCCAGCCAGCCGTCGGCCTGTGTCCGCAGGTCGGCGACGGCCCGCCGCAGCGCTGGGTCGCCCTTCGCCAGCCGCCCCTTCGTCTGCCGCAGCTGCTCGCCGTCCAGCACGACGGTCCGCGGCACCTTCGCCGCGGCGCTGGTGTGTGCCGGTACGTGCGCGGGCGCCGCGGACGCGGGCGATGCCATGGGCGCGAGCAGGGCGGCGAGCCCGGCCACGGTGGCGAGCAGCGCTCCACGGCCCCTACGTCTTCCGCTCATCAAAGACTCCCATCACATACATGAATGGTGTTCACACTGACGATCGTGTGAGCGTAGGGCGGCCGCTTCGGCCTGACAACGCCTGGCGCAGGATTCATGGATGTGACCGACAGGGGGCGAAATGCCCCGCGCGGCGCCGGTTCCCGCGACCGCCCGCCGGGCAGGTACCAATCAATGAACGGAAACCCCGCAACCCCCGCTTTACGCTAGATTGCCC
This sequence comes from Streptomyces sp. So13.3, assembly GCF_005860785.2. Classification (NCBI taxonomy): domain Bacteria; kingdom Bacillati; phylum Actinomycetota; class Actinomycetes; order Kitasatosporales; family Streptomycetaceae; genus Streptomyces; species Streptomyces sp. So13.3. The sequence goes on from NZ_CP048835.1 coordinate 2,392,190, forward strand.
ATTCTCGGCAGCGGGATCCCCGCCTCGCCGACCGGATCATGACTTCCCCTCTCTTTGCTGCGGCTATACCAAGGAGGCGACCGCGACCGTGCCCGAGAAATGGGTCAGCGTCATCATTCCGGTCTACAACGCCGTTGATTATCTGGATGAATGCCTGGAATCCGTGGTTCATCAGACGATCGGAATCGACCGTATCGAGGTCGTGGTCGTCAACGACGGATCGACGGACGGCAGCGCCGAGTTGCTCGACAGCTGGGCGGTACGGCATCCGGAGATCCGGGTGCTCCACCAGGCGAATTCCGGCGCTCCCGGGGGCCCGCGCAACCGTGCCATCGACGTGGCCACCGGAGAGTTCCTCTTCTTCGCCGACCCCGACGACTACCTGGGCACCGAGGCTTTCGAGCGCATGGTCGGGGCGGCCCGCCGCGACGATTCCGATGTGGTCCTCGGACGGATCCGCGGGGTCGGCAGGTCCGCGGCCGCAGGACCGTTCCGGCAGAACGTCGCGCGGGGCGACATCTACAGCACCAAGGCGGTATGGAGCCTGACCGCGCACAAGCTGTTCCGCCGCTCGCTGGTGGCCGAGCACGGACTGCGCTTCGCGGAGGGTGTCCGGCTGGCCGAGGAGCAGATCTTCATCGTGCCCGCCTATTTCGCCGCCCGGGCGATCTCGGTGGTCGCGGACTACGACTGCTACTACCTCATGAAGCGGGAGGGATTCGCCCACCTCACCCAACAGGGTCCCGATCCCGAGCACTTCTACGCGGGCATCCGCAAGGTCCTGCAGACGGTGGTCGAGAACACCGAACCCGGCCCCCGGCGCAACAGCCTGCTCCTGCGCTGGGGTCAGGTGGAGATTCTCGGCAAGTTCGGCCGCAGTTTCCCGCGCTGGCCGGCGGACCAGCAGAAGGCCTATGTGCGGCTGGCCGCGGAACTCCTCGAGGACTTCATCCCCGAGGAGGTCCTCGCCCCGCTCTCCCCCCTCGACCAGACCCGCGGGCAATTGCTCCGCCGCGGTCAGCTGGATGAACTGATCGCTCTCGCCCGGTTCGAACAGTCCGACTGGGCGGACATCACCGAAATGGCCTGGCTGCCCGACAACCTGCGGTTCACCGCCACCCTGCGCACCCGGCTGCGGGCCACCAGCCGCCCCGGGAAACTGGAACACCATTTCGTGCTCCAGCGGGTGGGCGACGGGCACGAGGTCGTGGTGCCCACCACGGATCCGGGCGGCGTCGAGCCGGCGCTGACCTTCAGGACCGTCTTCGACGTACGCCATCTCGGCACCGAGGTCCGCAGGCCCGGAGCGTGGAGAATGCTGCTGCGGCTGTCGTACGGCGAGCAGTTCGAGGACTTCCCGGTGCGCTTTCCCGGAACGAAGCTCCCGGCGGGCGCGGCCGGCCGCCGCAGGCTCCGCTCCGGCCTCCGCCCGATGCTCGTCTGGCTCTCCCGTGACCCGGAGAGCCGGGCGGAACTGATCGTCACCAACTGGCGCGGCCTCGCCGGAATGGTCAGGCGCAAGGTCCGCAATCGGCTGTCCCGGTGAGGCGGAGCGCCGCCGCGGTCAGCCGAGGCCGCTCGGCGTGAGGTCCTGCAGCCCCACCACGCGCAGCAGCCGCAGCCGCTCGTAGGAGTCGGTGCCCGGCCGCGCCGAGTAGACGATCAGCCGCTGGTCGTGCTCGGTGCTCAGCAGGACCTCGCAGTCCAGCTCCAGCAACCCCACCACCGGATGCTGGAACCGCTTGGACGAGGAGCGCCGGACGGCCACCTCGTGGGCCTCCCACAGCCGCGCGAACTCAGCGCTGGAGGCGCGCAGTTCCGCCACCAGGGCGGCCGGCCGGGGATCGTCGGGCCGGGCCGCGAGCACCGCCCGCAGATTCGCCACCTGACCGCGCGCGAGCCCGTCCCGGTCCTCGACCGGGAACAGCTCGCGCGCCGCCGGGTCGGTGAACATCCGGCGGACGATGTTGCGCTGCCCCGGCGGGCCGGAGAACACGTCGCCGACCAGCGCGGCGGCCAGCGCGTTCTGTGCCAGTACGTCGCCGAAGTCGCTCATCACCTGCGCCGGGGTGTCGTGCAACCGGTCCAGGACCAGCAGCAGCGCGGGCCTGACATGGGCGGCGCCTTCGCGGTCGTACGCCGGGTCGCCCCGCCGGTGGGCGGGCGACGGCTCCTCCCCCGCCAGATGGAACAGATGGTCGCGCTCGTCCTCCGTCAGCCGCAGCGCCCGGGCCAGCGCGGCCAGCATCTGCCGGGACGGCCGCGGGCCGCGGGCCTGCTCCAGGCGTGCGTAGTAGTCGGCGGACATCCCCGCCAGCTGCGCGACCTCCTCGCGGCGCAGCCCCGGGGTGCGGCGGCGGGCTCCCCCGGTGAGGCCCACGTCCGCGGGGCTGAGGCGCGCGCGGCTGCGGCGCAGGAAGTCGGCGAGTTCGGTTCTGTCCACTCCTCCAGCATGCGGCCGCGGCCGGACGGTATCCAGGGACTGCTGATCCCCGGATCGACGGGTCTCTCCCGCCGCCCGTCCTTCCGCCGCACGCTGGGGCACGGCGGGCACGATCCGCCGGCAGGGCTCACACGGCGGATACGAGGAGCGGGACATGCTGACTTTGGTGACGGGTGCGACGGGCGAGGTCGGACGGCGGTTCGTCCCCCGGCTGCTGGCGCGGACGGCGCCCGGCGACGCCGTCCGGGTGCTGGTGCGGGACGAGGAGCGGGGCGCCCCCGCCGCCACGCTCGGGGCGCAGGTCACGGTCGGCGAGCTGCGTGACCCGGAGGCGGTGCGCAAGGCGCTGGCCGGGGTGGACACGGTGCTGAACATCGCGGCGGCCTTCCGCGGCGTGCCGGACGAGGAGGCCTGGGCGGTCAACCGCGACGCCGCCCTGGAGCTGGGCCGGGGCGCCGTCGAGGCGGGCGCCGGCCGCTTCGTCCAGGTCAGCACGAACCTGGTGTACGGCGCGGGGCGCGGGCGCCCGGCGGTGGAGGACGACGAGCCGCTGCCCGGCTCCCCGATGTGGGGCGCCTACCCGGCCTCGAAGTCCGCGGCGGAGCAGGGTCTGCTGGCGCTGCACCGCGAGCACGGTCTCGATGTGCGGATCGGCCGGCTCGCCTTCGTCTACGGGGAGGGTGACCCGCATCTGGCGCAGTCCCTGCGGTGGGCGGGCGGCTGGGCCGGGCACCAGCGGCTGACGATGGTGCACCACGCCGATGTCGCCCAGGGTCTGCTGCGGCTGCTGCGCGCACCGGGAGCGGCGGGGCGGGTCTACAACATCGCCGATGACGCCCCGGTGTCCGCGGTCGAGCTGCACCAGCTCAACGGGGTGGAGCTGCCCGCAGGCATGGCGGGCCGGCCGCTGGACGACCCGTGGGAGGGCGTGGTGTCGACCGCCCGCATCCGCGACGAGCTGGGGTTCAGCCCCCGTTACCCCTCGGTGTGGACCGCGTGGGACGCGGGCGCGCTGTGACCGGCGGTCCGGCATCACCCGTTTCAGGGACGCACCGGCGCGCGGCCGTGCCCCGTGCCCGCCGGCTGGGACGCTGGGCACATGACGACGGTGTGGCGGACGGTCCCCGGTGACGTGGACGAAGTGGTGGCGCGGATGCGCGCGCTGGACGCCGCGCTCCCGCCGCACGACGGCGTCGCGGTGTTCAACCGGGTCTATCTCTCCGTCACCGAGGAGATGCGGCGGCTGATGTCCGCGGGGGTCTTCGACGATCCGCACGCGGCGGCCGAGTTGGACGTACGGTTCGCCGGCCGCTACCTGGCGGCGGTCGGCACGGAGTCCTCCCGGCGCCGGGCCCCCGCCTGCTGGCGTCCGCTGCTGCAGCTGCGCGGGCACCGCGGGGTTCGGCCGCTGCAGTTCGCACTCGCCGGGATCAACGCGCACATCGGCCATGACCTGGCGCTCGCGCTGGTCGACACCTGCCGGGCGCTGGACCGTGAACCCGCCGCGATGGAGGGGGACTTCGGGCGGATCGGCGATGTGCTGGTGGCCATCGAGGAGCGGGTGCGCGAGGACCTCATGCCGGGGCCCGACCTGCTGGACGTCGCCGACCCGCTGACCCATCTGGTCGGTTCCTGGAGCCTGGAACGGGCGCGGGACGCGGCCTGGGCCGCGTCCCGCCTGCTCTGGTCCTTGCGGCACACCGGTGCGATGTACCGGGAGTGCGTTGACCGGCTCGACGCGGGCGTGGGGCTCGTCGGCCGGTTCCTGCTCACTCCGCTGGCCGGCCGGTGACGCGGGGCCGGGGCGGACCGGAGGTCAGCCGAACTGCTTGACCGCCTGGTAGTACGTCCAGGCGAGGCTGTTGCAGGCGGCCTTCGTCACGACGTTGTAGCCGTGCGAACCGCACACCCGCTTGAGGTCCTCGTACAGCATGCTGTCCAGCCGGGGCTTGTTGGCGCTGAACTGTCCGGCCGCCTTGTAGTTGCGGTAGCCGAAGTCGTGGTGGGCACACCCCAGGTTGAACGGGAAGCCCAGCGGGTTGTCGGGCGACGACGAGCAGTAGTCCGTGGACCAGTCGAAGCCGTAGGCGGACCAGGCACCCTGGTTGTTGCGTGCCGAGATGAAGGCGTTGTAACTGGAGGCGCTGGTCTGGGTCCAGCTGGACAGGACCTGGGGTTTGTCGGCGGGTGCCGCCGACGCCGGAACTGCGGCGCCGGCGACGGCGATCAGGGCGGCGGCCGGAAGGGCCAGGACTACGGGCAGGCGACGGCTCATGCGCTACCTCCGGGATCCGGCGGCCCGCGTGGGGCGGGCCGCTTACTCGGAGGATTGCACCGCGAGCGGCTGGCGTCCCGCTATACGCCTCCTTAAGCCCCGGTCACGTTACGACGTCAACCCGGCCGGCCGCACGGATGCCCGGCGGCGCTCAGTCCTCGTCGAGGAAGACCGGCGCGATGTCCTCGTAGACGTCGCCAGGACCGGGGTTGGTCGCGTCGGTCCCGCCGCCGAAGTGGTGCATGACGCCCCACACCGCGTTGAGTGCCGTCTGGACCGCGCCCTCGGCCCAGCCCGCCGTCCAGGAGATGTCGTCGCCCGCGAGGAAGATGCCGCGCTTGTCCTCGGGCAGCGTGTCCTGCATGAAGTGGGTGAACAGCCGCCGCTGGTAGCGGTAGTGGCCGGGCAGGTTGGCCTTGAAGGCGCCCATGAAGTAGGGCTCGTTCTCCCACGACACGGTCACCGGGTTGCCGATGATGTGCGAGCGGATGTCGACCTTGGGGTAGATCTCACCGAGCGAGGTCAGCATGACCTCCATGCGCTCGTTGGCGCTCAGCGGCAGCCACTTGAGGCTGTCGTCGCACCAGGTGTACGACAGGCAGATGGTCGCCGGCTTGTCCGGGCCGTCGTCGAGCAGGTACGTGCCGCGGGTCATCCGGTCGGTGAGCGTCATGCTCATCACGTCGCGGCCGGTCTGCTCGTCCTTGTCCAGCCAGAACGGCCGGTCGACCGGCACGAAGAGCTTGGACGACTCCATGTAGTGGGTGCGCTCGATCGCCGTCCAGTGGTCGATCGGGAAGAGCGAGTCGTCGCAGGCGATCTTGGAGAGCAGCATCCAGGACTGCGCGGTGAAGACCGCCGCCGGATACGTCCTGATGTCGCCCGCCGCGTCGGTGACCGTGATGCGGTTGCCCGCGGTGCGGTGCAGCCGGGTGACCGCCGGGCGCGGCGTGCCGCCGTGCAGCGACGACAGCGACGTGCCCCGCTCCCAGTGCGTGAGCTTGTCCGGCTCGCGGTCCCACAGCCGCAGCGGCAGTTGCTGGCTGCCGCCGACGATGCCGTGGTGGTCGTCGTCGGCGCCGGTGTAGACGACCCGCAGGATCTCCAGGATGGAGTTGGGGAAGTCGGTGTCCCAGCCGCCGGTGCCGAAGCCGACCTGGCCGAATATCTCCCGGTGCCGGAAGGACTTGAAGGCCGGGGAGTCGCAGAGGAACCCGTAGAACGTCTGGTTGTCGAGCTTCTCGACCAGCGCGGACCAGATCTCGCGGATGACGGGGACGTCACGCTCGCGCAGGGCGCGCTGCATCGCGGAGAAGTCCGCGCCGTCCTCCAGGCACGCGTTCCAGGCGTGCATGACCTGGTGGTAGACCTCGGGCAGGTCGTCGACGGACGTGGCGTAGTGCGACTCGCCCTTGAGGTCGACGACGGTCGAGGGGGTGCCGGGCGACAGCGGGTTGGGGAACGGCCGGGTCTGCAGGCCCACCAGGTCCACGTAGTACTGGAAGGCGGTGGACGACGGCGGGAAGCGCATCGCGCCCATCTCCGCGGTCAGGTCGGCGTCGCAGCCCTCGAAGCCGACGGTGCGCAGCCGGCCGCCGATCCGGTCCGCCTCGTAGACGACGGGCTTGAGGCCCATCTTCATCAGCTCGTAGGCCGCGATGATGCCGGAGAGCCCGCCGCCGATGACCGCGACCTCGGTGCCGTGCTCGGTCGCCGGTACGGCACCGAGCCCGGCCGGGCTCGCCAGGTAGTCGTCGTAGGCGTACGGGAAGTCCGGCCCGAACATCGTGATCGGGGGCTCGGCCTGCGCCTGGACATGCTGCTCGTCATGGACCGCGGTGGGCACGGACGTCATCGGGGGTGTCTCCTCGCGAAAAAGGGGTCAGACGAACGTCAGACGAGCGTGCCGTACAACTCGGGCCGCCGGTCGGGCAGGTACGGGGTCTCGTCCCGCGCGGCCCGCAGCAGCTCCGGGTCGGCGTCGGCGATCACCAGCTCCTCACCGGTGCCGGCCCGGGCGCGGACCGTTCCGTCGGGCCCTGCCAGACAGCTGAGCCCGGTGAAGTGGAACTCGCCCTCGGCGCCGCAGCGGTTGGCGTAGGCCAGATGCAGCTGGCTTTCGTACGCGCGGGCCGGGACGAGGGTCTGTGCGACGAACTCGTACGGGCGCATCAGCGCCGTGGGAACGACGAGCAGGTCGGTGCCCGCGAGGGCATGGGCCCGGACGTTCTCCGGGAATTCGACGTCGTAGCAGATCAGCAGCCCGATCCGGGTGCCGTCGAGGTCCGCCTGGACCACGGTGGTGTCGCCGGGGGTGAAGTGCTCGCGCTCGAAGCCGCCGAACAGATGGGTCTTGCGGTAGTTCGCCAGCGCGGTGCCGTCCGGGCCGATGAGCTGCGCGGAGTTGAAGACCGCGGCGCCCGCCCGCTCGGGATAGCCGTACACGATCGCGATGCCGTGCTCGGCGGCGATCTCCGCGACGCGCAGCGCGCCCGGACCGTCGGCGGGCTCGGCCAGCCCGGGTATCCGGTCGCCGAGCGCGTACCCGGTCAGGTACATCTCGGAGCTGGCGAGCAGCCGGGCGCCGGAGGCCGCCGCCCGCCGGGCGGCGCCGTCCAGCGCGGCCAGGGCGGCGCCGGTGGAATCCGGAACGCCGCCGGGGCCTTGGTACAGCGCGATGCGCAGCGGCGGCATGGATCCTCTTCGTCGCTCGATGGTCTGTTCGGGGTCTCTTAGAAGGTACGTTTCCGGCCACCTACGCAACAAGATGTGAATCTTGCGCACCTACCAGCGATCCGTTGCGTCTCGGAGCCGGCCGGCGGCGATCTGTTGCGTATGTGGTTCAGGCCACAGCCTGGGACGGCACGGCCTAGGCCGGCGAGCCCGAGGTGTAGCGGCGCAGCAGCGGCGACAGCACCAGGACGGACTTGGTCCGCTCGACGAACGGCTCCCCGGCGATCCGTTCCAGCACCCGCTCGAAGTGCCGCACGTCGGAGGCGAAGACCTGGACGAGGGCGTCCGCCTCGCCGGTGACGGTCGAGACGGTCGCGACCTCGGAGTAGCGGGCGAGGCCGCGCAGGATGTCGCCGGGGCCGGTGTTGCGCCGGCAGTAGATCTCGACGAACGCCTCGGTCTCCCAGCCGAGCGCCGCCGGGTCCACCCGTACGGTGAAGCCGGTGATGGCGCCGGAGGCCAGCAGCCGGTCCACCCGGCGTTTGACGGCGGGGGCGGAGAGCCCGACCTGGGTGCCGATGTCGGCGTAGGAGCGGCGGGCGTCCTCGGCAAGGGCATGGACGATGCGTTCGTCGAGATCATTCAGGCGCACAGCGGGTGGTTCACACTTCTTCTCGGGCGAGCTGGGACCGGCGCATGCCGTACGTGAAGTACAGCACGAGTCCGCCGGCCATCCAGATTCCGAACCACTTCCAGGTCTGGGCGCCGAGGCTGGTCATCATCCACAGGCACAGCAGGAACCCGATGGCGGGGGTGACCGGGGAGAACGCGACGCGGAAGGTGCGCGGCAGGTCCGGCCGGGTGCGGCGCAGGATGATCACCGCGACGTTGACCAGGGCGAAGGCGAAGAGCGTACCGATGCTGGTGGCGTTGGCGAGCTCGCCGAGCGGCACCAGGGCCGCCAGGATGCCGCAGAAGAGCGAGACGATCACGGTGTTGGCGCGCGGGGTGCCGCTCTTCGGGTCGACCTTCGAGAAGATCTTGGGCACCAGGCCGTCGCGGGACATCGAGAACAGGATGCGGGTCTGTCCGTACAGCACGGTCAGCACCACGCTGGCGATCGCGATGACGGCGCCCGCGGCGAGCAGCACCGCCCAGAAGCTCTGGCCGGTGACCTGGCGGAGGATCTGCGCGAGGGCGGCGTGGGCGTCGCTGAACTGCTGCCACGGCATGGCGCCGACGGCGACCAGCGCCACCAGGCAGTACAGCACCGTGACGATGAGCAGCGACAGGATGATCGCGCGCGGCATGTCGCGCTTGGGGTTCTTGGCCTCCTCGCCTGCGGTGGAGGCGGCGTCGAAGCCGATGTAGGAGAAGAACAGCGTGGCGCCCGCGGCGCTGACGCCCGCCATGCCGAGCGGCATCAGCGGGTGGAAGTTGCCGGCCCGGATGCCGGTGAAGGCGACCGCGCAGAACAGCACCAGCGAGGCGATCTTCACGACGACCATGACGGTGTTGACGCGGGCGCTCTCCCGGGCACCCCGCAGCAGGAACGCCATGGAGAGCAGCACGACCAGGAGTGCGGGGATGTTCACGACGCCGCCCGCGCCCGGCGGGTTGGCGAACGCGTCGGGGATGGTGACCCCGATCGTGCCGTGCAGCAGCTCGTTGAGGTACTGGCCCCAGCCGACCGCGACCGCGGCGACCGACACCCCGTACTCCAGGATCAGGCACCAGCCGCAGAGCCAGGCGATGAACTCGCCCATCGTGGCGTAGGTGTAGGAGTACGAGGACCCCGAGACCGGGATGCTGCCCGCCAGTTCGGCGTAGGAGAGCGCCGAGAAGAGCGCGGTGAACCCGGCGATGACGAAGGAGATCACGACCGCGGGGCCGGCCTTGGGGACGGCCTCGCCCAGCACCACGAAGATGCCGGTGCCGAGGGTCGCCCCGATGCTGATCATCGTCAGCTGCCACATGCCGAGGGAGCGCTTCAGCTCCCCGCCGTCACCGTGGCCGCCCTCGGCGACGAGCCGGTCGACGGGCTTGCGCCGCATCAGCCTGCCTCCGAAGCCGCCGCCGGGGGTGGGGCCGCCCGGGGCGGGATCCGCCCCGGTCCGGTCGCGGGTGGACGGCGCTGCGCCAGTTCGTGCCACTGCGGGAGCTCCTTGGTCGTGCCGGTTCGGACGGCGGCGGCGAGGTCGCGGCGGCACCGTACGGGAGTGCGCGTCCCGGCGCACTACCGGTGGGAACCGCCGAGCTTGGGGTCGCCACCGCTCCACGTACAGGGCATGACCTTACGAGGTATGACGAGTGCCTGTAATGCGGGTCTATTGCGCATCTGCGGATGATCGTTGCGCGAAACCGCCGGAGTGCGCCGAATCATTGCCATCGCTGCGGCAGGTCGTTGCGTTGTCCGCTTTGTGGGGGCGAACGCGAGAGCGCCGGACCGGGCTGGAGTCCCAGCCCGTCCGGCGCTCGGCGTGCTGCGTCATCAGCTCCAGCTGGCGTGCAGGGCCTTGCCCTCGGCGTAGCCGGCGGCGCTCTGGATGCCGACGATGGCCTTCTCCTCGAACTCGGCGAGCGAGCCCGCGCCCGCGTAGGTGCACGAGCTGCGCACCCCCGCGATGATCGAGTCGATCAGGTCCTCGACGCCCGGACGCGTCGGGTCGAGGAACATCCGCGAGGTGGAGATGCCCTCCTCGAAGAGCGCCTTGCGGGCCCGGTCGTACGCGGACTCCTCGCTCGTTCGGTTGCGCACCGCGCGAGCCGAGGCCATGCCGAAGCTCTCCTTGTACAGCCGCCCTTCGGCGCTCTGCTGGAGGTCGCCCGGGGACTCGTAGGTGCCGGCGAACCAGGAGCCGACCATCACGTTGGACGCGCCCGCGGCCAGCGCCATCGCGACATCGCGCGGGTGCCGGACGCCGCCGTCGGCCCAGACGTGCTTGCCGTACTTCTTCGCCTCGGCGGCGCACTCCAGGACCGCGGAGAACTGCGGGCGGCCCACGCCGGTCATCATGCGGGTGGTGCACATGGCGCCGGGGCCCACACCGACCTTGATGATGTCCGCGCCGGCCTCGATGAGGTCGCGCACCCCCTCGGCGGCGACGATGTTGCCCGCCACGATCGGCACCTGCGGGTCGAGGGCGCGGACCGCCCTGACCGCGGTGAGCATCGACTCCTGGTGGCCGTGCGCGGTGTCGACGACGAGTGTGTCGACGCCCGCGTCGAGCAGCTGCTTGGCCTTGACCGCGACATCGCCGTTGATGCCGACGGCGGCGGCGATGCGCAGCTTGCCGTTGGCGTCGGTGGCGGGCGTGTACAGGGTGGCGCGCAGCGCGGCCTTGCGGGTCAGGATGCCGACCAGCCGGCCGTCCGCGTCCACGGCCGGGGCGAGCTTGCGGTTGGCGGCGTCGAGGCGGTTGAAGGCCTCGCGCGGGTCGATGCCGGCGTCCACGAGCAGCAGGTCGCGCGTCATCACCTCGGACAGCTGGGTGAAGCGGTCCACGCCGGTGAGGTCGTGGTCGGTGACGACGCCGACCGGGCGGCCGTCCTCTACGACGACGCCCGCGCCGTGCGCCCGCTTGGGCAGCAGCGACAGCGCGTCGGCGACGGTCTGGTGCGGAGCCAGCGTGATCGGGGTGTCGAGCACCAGGTGGCAGCTCTTGACGTACGCCACGACGTCCGCGACCACGTCGATCGGGATGTCCTGGGGGATCACGACGAGGCCACCACGGCGGGCGACCGTCTCGGCCATCCGGCGGCCGGCGATGGCGGTCATGTTCGCGACGACCAGCGGGATGGTGGTGCCGGTGCCGTCGGGGGACGCGAGGTCCACCGCCTGCCGGGACCCGACCGCGGAGCGGCTGGGCACCATGAAGACATCGTCGTAGGTCAGGTCGTAAGGGGGCTTCACGTCATTGAGGAATTTCATACTGGCTGCCTCACCTGCGGTTATACGTCTGGGGCGGGTGGGGAGTCAGCACCGAACCAGCGCCGTCCAGGCTGCGGCTCCTACGCCATCATCGCCGATGCGACCAAGTTCTGGCGAACCGGCGCCCCCCGTTCTGTGCCTTCCACCAGGGGGCTCAGACCTCGTTTGTGGCTTCCTCCACGATCACGTGAAGGGGGGTGTCGGTGTGCTGCCAGAAGTCGGAGGCGTCCCGGAGGATCTGTGTGACGATGCGCCATTCGCGGGGCGAGACGGCGGCGTACTCCTGCCAGCCCGTGACCCGCAGCCGGCGCCGGGTGGCGGCCGGGCACCAGGACAGGTCGGTGAGGCAGTCCGCCAGGGCGTCCCAGTTGCGGCCGAAGTACTCCGGCAGGGACAGCGACCGGGCGCAGCGGTCCATGAACTCGTGCCGGGTGGTGACACCGGCGAGGTCGAGCACGGTGGCCGTCACCGCAGCACCGCCTTGAAGGTCTGGTAGTGGTCGTCGGTGTAGTAGAACTCCCCGCCCTCGCCGGTGATGACCCGGCGGGCCCCGCGGTCGCGTGAGCCCGGGGTCGTGACGGTGTACTCGTGGTAGTAGCCGGACTTCTCGCGGGGCAGTTCCCTCTCGAAGTTGCTGAACACCGCCCCGTCCTTCGCGTACGGGTACGGGCCGCCCCGGTCGATCAGCGCCAGTGTGTTCCGCGCCTCGGCGGGCAGCCGGCCGGCCGCGACCGTCGCCCGTCCCGAGGCCCAGCCGGGAACGGAGGCGGTGGGGCCGTAGCCGCTGCCCGGGGACGCCGGGGAGCGCGTCGCGGTCCCGGTACCCGTCGTCCCGGTGCGCGTCCCGGTGTCCGAGGAGCAGCCGGTGAGGAGCACGACGAGGCACATCAGGAGCGCGGCGGCGGCCGCGCGCGTGGCGGACCGCAGCAGCATGCGGCCGATGCTGCCACACGGCCCCGGCCGGAGCACGGTGGCGCGCGCGGTCAGACGGTGGGCGTGACCTGGGGACTCGCGGCGTCCGGCGGACCGCTGAGGGCCAGCTGGGAGACCAGCCGGTAGCGGTCGCCGCGGTAGATGGCGTGCGTGTACTCGAAGAGCCGGCCGTGCTGGTCGCGGGTGACGCGCTCGGAGGACAGCACCGCCGCTCCGGCGCTGATGCCGAGCAGCGACGCCTGCACGGTGTCGGCGGACAGCGCCTCGTGGATCTGCTCGGCCGCGGAGGGCTCGATGCCGTAGCGCTCGCGCAGCAGGGAGTAGAAGGAGCCGCTCTCGACGTCGTCCGCGGTGGCGCCGGGCACCAGCTCGCTGAGGACGTGGATGGTCTCCAGCGCCATCGGCTCGTCGTTGACCAGCCGCTGCCGGGCCACCCGCAGCACGGGGGTGCCGGCCTCGACGCGGAGCCGGCTCCCGATGCTCATGCCGGCCGGGATCACCGAGTGGTCGAGGACGCGGCTGGTCCACGTCCCCGGGGCCGCCGGGTAGCCGGACTGATCGGCGGCCGGCGCGGTCACGATCCGCTGGGAGATCTTCGGCGTGCCGACGAACACCCCGCGCCCGTGCTCGCGCACCAGCCAGCCGTCCTTGACCAGTTCGTCCACCACGGCGCGCAACGTCGGCCGGGACGTCTCCAGTTCGACGCACAGCTGCCGTTCGGCCGGGATGGCCTGCCCCACCGCACGGGCCTCGATCAGCGAGATCAGGTGCTCGCGGATCAGATCGCGTTTTCTCAGTCCGGCAGTCATCGGGTACGCCGCTCCCGCGCAGTGAGCACACAGTGGCCAATCTTGTGCTCTCAGCTTAGGTCAGCAGACAGGTTGGCGTAAATAAACTGACCACTTATTGACCAATTGCCGCCTCCTGGTCCACCATCACCCCAGCGCCATCCCCCCACTGGTCAGGATTCCGACCACCGTCACCGGAGGCCAGCACCATGCGCAATCGCCGACTTCTCACCGCCGCCGCCGCGGCCGCCGCCTGTACGGTCGCGGCATTCACCGCCGGATCGGCCATGGGTTCTCCCGCGGGCCGTACGCCCGCCCCGGCCCACGCCGCTCCCGCCGCCGTCCCCGCCGTCCCGTCCGGTGTGCAGCTGCAGGGCTGGCTCTACCCCGGCTCCGCCGGTGAGCCGCAGTGCTCCGGCCAGGCCGAGTACGCCGACAACCGGCTCAGGAGCGGAGCGCTCAAGCCCGAGTACTGGGCGGTCCAGCCCAACGGCACCCTGCTCCTGGAGACCACGGCGCAGGGCCTGTGCAACGCCTACAGCGCGGCCAACGTCACCGATCTCAAGGCACATTCGACGTACCAGTACCCGACCGTCTCGGGCATGGACACCCCCACCGTCCGCGCCCTGGTGGGCAGTTCGGCCCGGCGCGGCCAGGCCGTCCAGCAGCTCACGGCGATGACGGTCAACGCCGGGCTGACCGGCATCGACGTCGACATGGAGGACTACTGGTCCTGGTCCACCGGCGACTTCGCCACCTACCGCACCTTCCTCACCCAGCTCGCCACATCGCTGCACGCCTCCGGCAAGCGCCTGCAGGTGGACGCCCCGGCCATGACCGAGGACGCGCCCTACTACGACTACGCGGCGGTGGTCGCGACGGGCGTCGACGAGCTCGCGATCATGGCCTACGACGACGAGTACGACTCCGACCCGGGCGGAAAGTGCAAGGCCATCACCCCGTACGCCTGGCTGAAGCAGGTCGTCCAGTACGCCCGGAGCAAGGTGCCCAACCACGACAAGCTGGTCATCGGACTGCCCTCGTACGGCTACAGCGCCCCCGCGTCGTGCGACACCTCGGCCATCGAGGGCAACATCCCGTTCAGCGTGATGCGCGGCAAGCCCGGCTGGTCGGGCAACGCGTCCACCATCGAGCAGCGCCGGGACAGCGGATCCGGCGAGATCCGCTGGACCTCGGGCGGAAAGCTCTACGACTACGTCGACCAGACGTCGATGGACCGCAAGCTGCAGGTCCTCACCGGCCTCGGCGTCACCAAGGTCTCGGTGTGGTCCCTCGGCGGGAACCCCTGGTTCACCCGCTGATCCGGCCGGACCAGGGCACGTGCGACCCCGGCGGACTACGGTCCGTCGGGGTCCGCGCGGTCCAGGGCGGGGCGCGGGGCGGCGCCGGTCGAGTACAGCAGGTGGTCGGCGGCGGCCGTGTCCGTCACCAGGCTGGTGACCAGCCCGGAGCGCAGCACGGCGTCGATCGCGGCGGCCTTGCGCAGCCCGCCCGCGATGGCCAGCACCTCGGGGATCCGGCGGAGCCGGTCCGCCTCGATGGTGATGCAGCGCTCGCCCAGGTCGCGGCCGACCCGGCGCCCCGCGGCGTCGAACAGGTGCGAGGACATCTCGGCGGCGACGCCGAGCCCCGCGTAGTGCGCGCGCTCGGCGTCGGTCAGCGCGTCATGGACGGTGGAGATGCCGGCCGCCCAGGAGCCGATCGAGACCACCGCGACGGTGACCTTGTCGAAGTACCCCATGGCGGCGGCGATTCCGCTCTGGGCGCGCAGGGTGGCGGCCGTCGCCGGGTCCGGCAGCACCATCGGCGCGTACAGCGGGTGCGCCTCACCGCCGGAGACCGCGGCGGCGGTCCGCACCGCCTCGACGGAGCCGCGCTCGGCGGTGCCCACGTCGTACACACCGGTCAGCTGGACGACGGTGCACTGCGGCAGCCGGTCCAGGGCGTTGGCCATCGTGATGATGGAGCGGCCCCAGGCCAGGCCGAGCACATCGCCCTCGGTGACCAGCTCGCCGAGCAGGTCGGCGGCGACCTTGCCCAGGTTCTCCGGGTCGGGCGCGTCGGACTGCTCCGGCGGGGTCTCGACGACGACCGCGTGCCGCAGGCCGTAGCGGGCGCGCAGCGCGTCCGAGCGCTCGGCGTCCAGCTCGGCCGGGACCCGGATCTCGATCCGTACCAGGTCACGTTCGAGGGCGGTCTCCAGCACCCGGGCCACCTTGAAGCGGCTCACGCCGAACTCCTCGGCGATCTGGATCTTGGACTTGCCCTCGAGGTAGAAACGGCGCGCCATCGCTGCGGCCTGGACCATCTCGCCGGGGCCCATGCGCACCTGTGTGCGGCCTGTGGTCACGTTGCTCTCCCCAGTTGCCCATCTGATCGGCTCCGCGCTCATCCTCGCAGATGGCGCGGTGTTACGGACGCGTAGCCGGACCGTCAGTGGGTACAGGCCGCCGTGGCCAGCTCACGCAGCCCCCGCACCGCCGCCGCCGGGTCGTCCGCACCGTAGACCGCGGAACCTGCGACGAAGACGTCCGCGCCCGCCTCGGCACACCGTTCGATGGTCCGCTCCGACACCCCGCCGTCGATCTGCAGCCACAGCTCCAGGCCGTGCTTGTCGATCAGCTGACGGGTCCGGCGGATCTTGGGCAGCATGATGTCGAGGAACGCCTGCCCGCCGAAGCCGGGCTCCACCGTCATGATCAGCAACATGTCGAGCTCGGGCAGCAGGTCCTCGTACGGCTCGATCGGGGTGGCGGGCTTGAGTGCCATCGACGCCCGCGCGCCCTTCGCCCGGATCTCCCGGGCCAGCCGCACCGGCGCGGCCGCCGCCTCGACGTGGAAGGTGACGGAACCGGCGCCCGCCTCGACATAGGCCGGGGCCCAGCGGTCCGGGTCCTGGATCATCAGATGGCAGTCGAGCGGGATGTCCGACGCCCTGCTCAGCGACTCCACGATCGGCACACCGAGCGTCAGGTTGGGCACGAAGTGGTTGTCCATGACGTCGACATGGAGCCAGTCGGCGCCTTCCACGGCCTTCGCCTCGTCGGCGAGCCGGGCGAAATCGGCGGAAAGGATGCTGGGGTTGATCTGCACGCTCATATGCCCAGCAAACCAGATCCCGGAGGGTGCCAGATCCCTGCCCCCGCAAGGAACGGGTCCGTTCCGTAAAATCGCGGAACGATCTCGAACACCGGTGCCATGCTGGCTCTCCAAGCACTCTCCCCACAAGGATTTCGGGAGGGCCGACAGACGTACGCAAAGCGGGGAGACTCGTCGTGGGCGGAACCGGACGGTGGGCACACCTGGTGTGCGGCCGGCGCAGCAAGTGGGTCGTACTCGTCCTGTGGCTGATTCTGCTGGTGGCGGTCTCACCGCTGGCGCAGAAGCTGACGGACGAACAGAAGAACGACTCGTCGACGTGGCTTCCCGGGAGCGCGGAATCCACTCAAGTCCTCACCCTCCAGAAGGATTTCCTCCCCGACACCGCTCCAGCCGTCGTCGTATACGCCCGGCCGGGCGGCCTGACCGAGACCGACCGCGCCAAGATCGTCAAGGACACGGCGTCCCTCAAGGCCATGACGCAGCACGGCATCCTCGGCGCCCGCACCGTGGGACCGGTGCTGGAGAAGACCGGCACTCCGCGCGCGGCCCAGATCATCGTCCCGATCAGCGTGGACGCGGGCGGCTGGAACGGCCTGGCCGACGCGGTGAAGGACATCCGCGCCACCGCCGACGCGAACAGCGCCGGCCTCGATGTGCACCTCACCGGTCCTGGCGGCTACGCCTCGGACTCCGCCGAGGCGTTCCAGGGCCTCGACGGCACGCTGCTGTTCTCCGCGCTCGCGGTGGTCGTGGTGATCCTGCTGCTCACCTACCGCAGCGTGACCCTGGTCTTCCTGCCGATCATCTCCGTCATCGGCGCGCTGTTCACCGCCCAGGCGGTGATCTATCTGCTCGCCAGGCACGCCGGTCTGGTGGTCAACGCGCAGAGCGCCGGCATCCTCACCGTCCTCGTCTTCGGCGCCGGCACGGACTACGCGCTGCTGCTCGTCGCCCGGTACCGCGAGGAACTGCGCCGCCACGAGGACCGGCACGAAGCGATGGCCCTGGCCCTGCACCGGGCCGGGCCCGCGGTGCTCGCCAGTGCCTCGACTGTCGCCGTCAGCATGCTGTGCCTGATGGCCGCCGACATGAACTCGACCTCGGGGCTCGGGCCGGTCGCGGCCATCGGCGTGGCCGTCGCCCTGCTCGCGATGACCACGCTCTTCCCCGCGCTGCTCGTCATCGTCGGACGCTGGGCGTTCTGGCCCGCCGTGCCGCACATGGGATCCGACGAGCCGACCCGCAGCGGACTGTGGGCGCGGGTGGGCGGGCGTATCTCCCAGCGGCCGCGCGCGGTCTGGGCGGGCACCGCGGTGGCCCTCGCGGTGCTCTCACTGGGGCTGATCGGCCTGAAGGCGAACGGACTGACGGCCGCCCAGGGCTTCACCGGCACCCCCGACTCCGTGGTGGGCCAAGAGGTCGCGGCGCGGTACTTCCCCGCCGGCGCCGGGCAGCCGCTCGTCGTCATCGCCGACGCCGGGGCCGCGGACCAGGCGCGTACCGCCCTCGGCTCGGTCCAGGGCGTCGCGCCCGGCTCCGTCACCACCCCACCGGGCGTCCCAGCCGAGAAGAACGGCCGGGTCTATCTGGAAGCCACGATGGCTTCGGCGGCCGACAGTACGGCGGCCAAGCAGACCGTCGACCGGGCCCGTGACGCGCTGCACGCGGTGCCGGGCGCCGACGCCAAGGTCGGCGGCGGCACGGCGGTCATCCAGGACGCCAACCGTGCGACCTCGCACGACAACAAGCTCCTCATCCCGATGATCCTCGCCGTCGTGCTGTTCATCCTCGCGCTGCTGCTGCGGTCGCTGGTCGCCCCGCTGATCCTCATCGCGACCGTCGTGCTGTCCTTCGCGGCGGCGCTCGGGGCGAGCACGTTCGCCTTCCACCACCTGTTCGGGTTCGAGGGCGAGGACACCTCGTTCCCGCTGTTCGTCTTCGTGTTCCTGGTGGCGCTGGGCATCGACTACAACATCTTCCTGATGACCAGGATCCGCGAGGAGACGGCCCACTCCGGCACCCGTGCCGGAACGCTCACCGGCCTCGCGGCGACCGGTGGTGTCATCACCTCCGCGGGACTGGTCCTGGCCGGCACGTTCGCCGCGCTGGGCACTCTCCCGCTGGTCGGCTTCGCCGAGCTCGGGGTCGCGGTCGCCTTCGGCGTCCTGCTCGACACGTTCATCGTGCGGTCGATCCTGGTCTCGGCGATCACCCTCGACCTGGGTCACCACGTCTGGTGGCCCAGCAAGCTGGACGCCCCCGGCACCACACCGCCGCAGGCCACCGCCCACCAGCAGGACGACGATCTGGCACAGCGGTCCTGAGACCCGTTCGGCCGCGGGCAGCTCAGGCAGTGCGGCGCAGCAGGGCCAGGTACATGGCGTCGGTGCCGTGCAGATGCGGCCAGAGCTGGACGTCCGGGCCGTCGCCGATCGCGGGGACGCCGGACATCAGGGGGCGGGCGTCGATCCACTCGGCGGCCGGCTGCCCGTCCGTCCCCCAGCTGCCGCTGGTAGGTGCCCCCAGGCCGCGCAGCACGTCGTCGACGACGGCACGGGTCTCCGCCGGGTGCGGCGAGCAGGTGGCGTAGCCGACGACGCCGCCGACGCGGACGGCTCGCAGCGCCTCGGTGAGCAGTCCGCGCTGGAGCGTCGCGAAGCCCGCGACGTCCTCGGCCTTGCGGCGCCAGCGCGCCTCGGGGCGGCGGCGGAGCGCGCCCAGGCCGGTGCAGGGCACATCGACGAGCACCCGGTCGAAGGAGCCCTGGGCCCAGGCGGGACGGGTGCCGTCGGCGACGATCACCTGGTAGGGGCCGGGGTTGCCGGCCAGCGTGCGTTCCACCAGCCGGGCCCGGTGCGGCTGCTTCTCGGACGCGACGAGCAGGGCGCCGCGCTGCGCGGCGAGCGCGGCGAGCAGGGCGGCCTTGCCGCCGGGGCCCGCGCAGCCGTCCAGCCAGAGTGCGTCCCGGCCGTCCAGCGGAGCTGCCGCCAGCGCGGCCGCGACCAGCTGGCTGCCCTCGTCCTGTACCCCGGCCCGGCCCTCACGGACGGCTTCCACCGCGCCCGGGTCGCCGCCCTCGGCCAGCCGTACGGCGTACTGGGACCAGCGGCCGGGCTCGGTCGCCTCCGGCGGGAGCGACGCGGCCACCTCCTCGGCCGTGGAACGGCCGGGACGGGCCACCAACGTCACCTCGGGCCGCTCGTTGTCGGCCTCCAGCAGGTCCTCGATACCGGCCCGGCCGCCGCCGAGCGCGTCCCACAGCGCGGAGACGATCCAGCGCGGATGCGAGTGAACCACGGCGAGGTGCGCCTCGGGGTCGTCGTCGTACGGCGGGGCGACCTGGGCGACCCAGGCGTCGATGTCCTGCGCGGCGATCTTGCGGAGCACCGCGTTGACGAACCGGGCCCGGCCGTCGCCGAGCACGCACCGGGCCAGTTCGACGGTGGCCGAGACGGCGGCGTGCGGCGGGATGCGGGTACCGAGCAGCTGGTGCGCGCCGAGCGCGAGCACGTCCAGCACCGGCGGGTCGACCTCGCGCAGCGGCCGGTCCACACAGGCGGCGATCACGGCGTCGTAGGTGCCCTGACGGCGCAGCGTGCCGTAGACCAGTTCGGTGGCGAGGGCGGCGTCCCGGCGGTCGAACTCGCCGCCCTTCTTGACCGCTTCCGCCTCGGCGTTGCGCAGCAGCGAGGGCAGGACGAGGTTGGCGTACGCGTCGCGCTCGTCGACCGCCCGCAGCGCCTCGAAGGCGAGGATCCGGACCGGATCCCGCTGGGGCCTGCGGTAGGGCTTGCCCTTCGGCTTGCCCTGGGACTTCCCCTGCGAGGTGCCCTGCGGTCGGCTGCGCGGCTGGTCGTTCACGATCAATGTGCTCCGGACTCGGTCGGAAAAAACTGCTGCGCCCGGGCGGCGGGATGCCCCCTCCCGCGCACAGGGCGTGAACAAAGCGTACGGCCGCCGGCCCGCCGACCGCTCACCCGGGCGACCGGGGCCGGCCGCGGGCCGTCACCGTCCGGCGGGACGGCGCTCCTCGTCGGAAGGGGTGCGGGCTACGCGCCCAGGCGGGTGCCGGAGGCGAGGCGGACGCCGCGCGCCCAGTCGGCGGCGCGCATCAGCTTCTTGCCCTGCTGCTGCACCTCGCCGAGTTCCACGGCGTGGCTGCCGGTGCCCACGTACACCGCGTTCTTGGCGACGGAGAGCTCGCCGGGGGCCAGTCCCGCGAGGTCCTCGCGGCCGGGCAGCGGGGTCACGGGGCCGAGCTTGAACCGTTCGCCGTCGAGCAGCGTCCAGGCGCCGGGCGCCGGGGTGCAGCCGCGGATCAGCCGGTCGACGCGCAGCGCGGGCGCGTTCCAGTCCACCGCCGCGTCCTCGACGGTGATCTTGGGGGCGATGGTGATGCCCTCGGTGGGCTGTGTACGGGGCACCAGGCGGCCGTCCTCGATGCCGTCCATGGTCGCGGTGAGCAGCCCGGCGCCGCTGTGCGCGAGCCGGGTGAGCAGATCTCCGCTGGTGTCGGTGGGCCGGACCTCCTCGGTCACGACGCCGAAGACCGGGCCGGAGTCGAGCCCCTGCTCGATGAGGAACGTCGAGGCGCCGGTGACCTCGTCACCGGCCATCACCGCGTGCTGTACAGGAGCCGCGCCGCGCCAGGCGGGAAGCAGCGAGAAGTGCAGGTTGACCCAGCCGTGCACCGGGATCTCGAGCGCGGCCTTGGGCAGCAGCGCGCCGTACGCGACGACCGGGCAGGCGTCCGGGGCGATCTCCCGGAGCCGGGCGAGGAAGTCCTCGTCCCGCGGCTTCACGGGCTTGAGCACCTCGATGCCGGCCTCCTCGGCCCGCTGGGCGACCGGGCTGGAGACCAGCTTGCGGCCGCGGCCCGCGGTCGCGTCGGGGCGGGTGACGACGGCGACGACCTCGTGCCGGTCCGACGCCAGCAGCGCCTCCAGGGCGGGGACGGCGACCTCGGGAGTGCCTGCGAAGACGAGCCTCATCGTGGGTTCTGTGCCTCTCGTTGGCAGGGGGGACGGCCGTGGGCGGTGGTCCGCGCGGCGGGTCGGACGGCGGTCAGGGCAGCGGTCAGGGCAGCGGTTCGGGCGGCCGGACTCACAGCGCGCTGCCGAAGGTGCTGTGCGGGGAGACCTTCACCTGCGGCACGCCCAGGTCCGCCCACTCCGCCTCCCGGATCGCCTTCATCGCGGCCTTGCGCTGCTCGGCGTCGAGCCGGTCGATGAAGATGATGCCGTCGAGGTGGTCGGTCTCGTGCTGGATGCAGCGGGCCAGCAGCTGGGTGCCCTCGATGGTGACCGGGTCGCCGTACATGTTGAAGCCCTTGGCGACGACACCGTAGGAGCGGACGCAGTCGTAGGTCAGGCCGGGGAGCGACAGACAGCCCTCGGGGCCGTCCTGCTCCTCCTCGCTGAGCGTGAGGTCCGGGTTGACCAGATGCCCCATTTCGCCGTCGACGAAGTAGGTGAAGACCCGCAGCGAGACGCCCAGTTGCGGGGCCGCGAGGCCGGCGCCCGGCGCCGCCTGCATGGTCTCGGTCAAATCCTGGACGAGGGTGCGGAGTTCCTTGTCGAAGGTGGTGACAGGCTGCGCCGTCATGCGCAGCACCGGGTCGCCGAAGAGGCGGATGGGCGTGACGGACACGGCTGGCGGGCTCCCGGGTCGGACGGAGCGGGCGGCACCCCTGGGGGCACCCCCGGACGAAGTTCGGGGGATGTGGCTGTGGGGGCACCTCCCAGCGGTAGCTGGGGGCCGTCCAATTCTAGGGGCCGACCCGTTCGGGGGTGCACGCGGTCGTTCGCGCCCCCCGGAAACATCAGCACGCCCCCTGATGCGTGACTCGATGGCCCGCTGGAGCGTTGGTCAAGAGAGATTGACCGAAAAAGGGCCATCACACCACGGACACGGCCCGATCCTTATCAACGCCGGTTGGAGAGGCTTGTTGATGCCCGACCACGCAACCCATGACGCCCAGGCCCGGGCAAGCCTGCACCTACTGGTGCGGGACATCGAAAGGGTCCGCCGACAGGTGGACGCGCTACGGACCCTGACCGCCCAGCTGGGCAATGTGTACCGACCGCGGCGCAGCGGTCCCGCCGCCGGATTCGTCGTCTACGGACGCGCCCCCGCACCCACCGTGCGGCTCGCCCAGGAACTCCGCGACAGTGTGGAGACCCTGGTCACGGCGGCGGTGGAGTTCGACCGCTCGCTGGGGTTCTCCTGGGACGCGGTGGGCTCCGCCCTCGGGGTGACGAAACAGGCGGTGCACCGCCGGTACGGGGCGCGCCGCCATGCCGTCCACGGTACGGAGGACGAGTCCTCGCAGCCGGACACCACGGGGGTGCACGCCGCGGCGTCCGCTCCCCCGATGGCCGGCGTGCCGGCGGCGCGCTCGATGCCGGACCAGATGTCCGCGCCGATGTCGGGGCAGCCGGCCGGGCCGATGTCCGGGCACCTGCCCTCGCAGGGGTCCGGGCCGTTGCCCGCGCAGCTGCCGCAGCAGATGCCGGGACATGTGCCGGGACATCTGCCGGCCAACGCCCGGGAGGACGCCTTCCCCGGCGCGCTTCCCGGTCCGCGCAGCGGCTGAGCGGCACCACCCGCACCACCGCACCGCACCCGCACCACCCGCACCGCTGCACCACCCGCGGTGCGTTTCCGCAGGACCAGCCGCCCCGCCGCCCGCCACGCCGACAGGTCGGACGCCGGGGCGGCGCCATGTCCAGAACCGGACCGGACGTCCTGGGTCTCTGGGGACCGGTCAGCCGATGTCCAGCGGGTCGATGCGGACCAGGACCTGATCGGTCTGCTTGAGCGCCGTACGGGCCACCTGTGCGGCCTTGAGAGCGGCGGCCAGCGCCGCCCCGCTGCCCGGCGGGACCCTGATCAGCATCCGCTCCCTGTGCTCCCCCGCCGGGGCGTCCCCGGCCCCGCGCGGTCCGCCCGGCCGGTCGCCGGACACCGGGACCGGTCCCAGGACGGCGGCCCCCTCGGGCAGCCGGGCCAGCTCGACCAGTGCGGCCACCGCCGCCGGGCTCCCGGTCACGGAGGCCATCCGCGAGACGGGTGGGAAGCCCAGTTCGGCCCGCTCGGCCAGTTCGCGGGCCGCGTGCCCGGCGGGATCCCAGCGCACCAGCGCCTGGACCGGCCGCAGCGTGGGCTCGGCCAGCACCAGCACCGTGCCGCCCTCGGTCGCGGGCCTGACCAGGGCGGCCGCGCCCGTCCAGCGGCGCAGCGTCTCCTCCCCCGCCCGCAGGTCCGGCCGGTTGAGCAGCGCCCAGCCGTCCAGCAGCAGCGCGGCCGCGTAGCCGCCCTCCGCGACCGGTTCGGCGCCCGGCGTGGAGATGACCAGCGCCGGGGTACCGGTGACGGCTCCGAGGATGCCGTCCCGTCCCGAGGTGCGGACCGGGACCTTCGGGAACGCCCGGCCGAGTTCGTCCGCGGTCCGCCGGGCGCCGACCACCTGGGCGCGCAGCCGGAACCCGCCGCACTCCTGGCAGTGCCACGCCGCCTCGGGGCGGCCGCACCATCCGCACTGCGGCGCGCTGCTGCCGTCGGTCAGCTCCAGCGGTCCCGCGCACTTTCCGCACCGGGCGGGTTCCCTGCAGCGTTCACAGGCCAGCCGCGGCACATAGCCGCGGCGCGGGACCTGGACGAGGACGGGGCCGCGCAGCAGCGCTTCCCTGGCCACCTGCCAGGCGAGGCTCGGCAGCCGGGCGGCGCGGGCCGCCCCGTCCCGCGCCTGGTCGCCGTCGCCGATGGTGCGGACGAGCGGCGCCGCCGCCCGGACCGCCTCACGGGTGGCGTCCACCGGCAGCGCCCACTGGGTCTCGACGAGCTGGGCGCCTTCGACGGTGCGGATGAGGCCGCCGAGCAGGAAGGCCGCCCGCTCCTCCGTGGCCCGCAGCAGCAGCACGTCCCGGGCGTGCGGCATGGGGGCGTGCGGCTCGGCGTGGCTGGAGTCGCCGTCGTCCCACAGCGCGACCAGGCCGAGGTCCTGCACCGGGGCGAACATCGCGGCCCGGGTGCCGACGACCGCCCGGACGGCGCCCCGGCTGACCGCCAGCCAGCGCCGGTAGCGCGCCTCGGGGCCGGCATCCGCGGTGAGCAGGACGTGGTGGCCCTCGCCGAGCAGCGCGGTGAGCGCCGCGTCGACCCGGGCGGCGGCCCGGCCGTCGGGCAGCACCGCGAGCGCGCCGCGGCCCGGAGGCGAGGGGTGGCGGCGATGGCGGCGGCCAGCTCGGCGGGCCAGTGCGGGCCCGGCAGCGCGGTCCACACGGCGCGCGGGAGTCACCGCGGCCCAGCGCGCGCAGCAGCGCGGGGCCGGTCGGATAGCGCGACCAGGTGCCGGGCCCGGTGGGGCGGGGTGGCGGGCGGTTCCGGGGAGGGCTTCTTCTCCACCCGGCCGTGCCGGGCGGGCACGGCGAGCTGGATCACGTCGGCGAGCGATCCGGCGTACCGGTCGGCGACCGCGCGGCAGAGCCGCAGCAGCGCCGGGCTGAGCACCGGCTCCGGGGACACCACCTGGGCGATCGCCGCGAGCGGGCCTGCGTAGTCGGACTCGGTGAGCCGGGCGACGACGAAACCGTCGATCAGCCCGCCGCCCTCGCGGCGTCCGCTGACGACGTTGTGCGCCCCGGCGCCGAAGCGGACCCTGACCCGGACCCCGGGCTGCGCGTCCGCGTCCATCGCGGCGGGCACCGCGTAGTCGAAGTACTTGTCGAGGTGCAGCACGCCTTTGTCGACCAGGACGCGGGCGACGGGCAGCCCCTCTGCGAGATCGGCACCGCGCCAGGTGCCACGCCTGGCCTTGGGTTCCTTCGCCTTGCGCACGGACTCGCGGATGAGCGCCAGCTGCTCCCCCGCCGGTGGATTCGTCCGCTCGTCCTCGCTGCTCACAGCCCCAGTCCTACCAGACGTCCCGGACAGCGCGACGGCCCCGGACCGCAGGGTCCGGGGCCGTACGCGTGGTGCGGGTGTGTCTGCTGCCGGGTCCTACAGACCGGCGGCGGCGCGCAGCGCCTCGACACGGTCGGTGCGCTCCCAGGTGAAGTCCGGCAGCGCGCGGCCGAAGTGGCCGTACGCGGCGGTCTGGGAGTAGATCGGACGCAGCAGGTCCAGGTCGCGGATGATCGCGGCCGGGCGCAGGTCGAAGACCGACGCGATGGCCTGCTCGATCTTCTCGACGTCCACGGACGCGGTGCCGAAGGTCTCGACGAACAGACCCACGGGCTCGGCCTTGCCGATCGCGTAGGCGACCTGGACCTCGCAGCGCGAGGCGAGGCCCGCGGCGACGACGTTCTTGGCGACCCAGCGCATGGCGTACGCGGCGGAACGGTCGACCTTGGACGGGTCCTTGCCCGAGAAGGCACCGCCGCCGTGACGGGCCATGCCGCCGTAGGTGTCGATGATGATCTTGCGGCCGGTGAGGCCGGCGTCGCCCATCGGGCCGCCGATCTCGAAGCGACCGGTCGGGTTCACCAGCAGGCGGTAACCCTCGGTCTCCAGCTTGATGCCGTCACCGAGCAGCGCCTTGAGCTCGTGCTCGACGACGAACTCGCGGATGTCGGGCGCGAGCAGCGACTCGAGGTCGATGTCCGAGGCGTGCTGCGAGGAGACGACCACGGTGTCGAGGCGGACGGCCTTGTCGCCGTCGTACTCGATGGTGACCTGGGTCTTGCCGTCCGGGCGCAGGTACGGGATGGTCCCGTTCTTGCGGACCTCGGAGAGCCGGCGGGCGAGCCGGTGTGCCAGGTGGATCGGCAGCGGCATCAGCTCGGGGGTCTCGTCGCAGGCGTAGCCGAACATCAGGCCCTGGTCGCCGGCGCCCTGCTTGTCGAGCTCGTCCTCGTCACCCTCGACACGCTGCTCGTAAGCGGTGTCCACACCCTGGGCGATGTCGGGCGACTGCGCGCCGATGGACACCGAGACGCCGCACGAGGCGCCGTCGAAGCCCTTCTTCGACGAGTCGTAGCCGATCTCGAGGATCTTGTTGCGCACCAGGGTCGCGATGTCCGCGTATCCCTTGGTGGTGACCTCACCGGCGACGTGCACCTGGCCGGTGGTGATCAGCGTCTCGACCGCGACCCTGGAGGTCGGGTCCTCCTTGAGGAGGGCGTCGAGGATCGTGTCGCTGATCTGGTCAGCGATCTTGTCGGGATGTCCCTCGGTGACGGACTCCGAGGTAAACAGGCGGCGGGACACATTGCTCCCTGGGGTTGCAGCGGCTGCTGGCTGATCATGGGGTGGGACGCGCGGGGCTGCGCCCGGCGTTCCGTGGCTAGTTTATCGTTCGCTCCGGCCGGACCGACAAGCCATCTCGGTACTTGGATATGCCGTGACCTGCGACACCACTGGCGCCGGTACGACGATCGGCCTTGTCGCACGGGCAGAATGCCGCAGAATTCCGGTTTTGGTACACCCGGAGGAAACTATTTCACGTCAACCGGGCCAGCGTGAGATCCCACACCTGGTCGGCGAGGGCTTCCTTCGGACCGTACGGTACCGGGGTCTCGCTGCCGTCCGCACCCAGCACCACGGCTTCGTTCTCCTCGGAGCCGAACGCCTTGTGGTCCCCGACCTCGTTGACAACGAGCAGGTCACAGCCCTTGCGGAGCAGTTTGGCCCGACCGTTCGCCAGTACATCGTCGGTTTCGGCGGCGAACCCGACGATGAGCTGTCCGGGGTATGAACGTTGTGTGGCGAGTTCGGCGAGGACGTCGGGGTTGCGGACGAGTTCCAGGGGCGGCTGCTCCTGGTCGTCCTTCTTCTTGATCTTGCCTTCGGCGTAGTACGCGGGCCGGAAGTCCGCCACGGCCGCCGCCATGACGACCACATCGGCGTCCGCCGCCGCCTTCAGCACCGCCTCGCGCAGCTGCAGCGCGGTGCCGACCCGCACCACATCGGCGCCCGCCGGGTCGGCGAGGTCGGTGTTGGCGGCCACCAGGGTGACCCGGGCGCCGCGGGCGACCGCCGTACGGGCCAGTGCGTAGCCCTGCTTGCCCGAGGAGCGGTTGCCCAGGTAGCGCACCGGGTCCAGCGGCTCACGGGTGCCGCCTGCGCTGATCACCACATGGCGCCCGGCGAGATCGGTCGCGAGCCCCCGCGGGCCGCGGGCGAGCACCCGGCGGCAGACCTCGAAGATCTCGGCGGGGTCGGGGAGCCGGCCCTTGCCGGTGTCCACACCGGTCAGCCGGCCGACGGCGGGCTCGATCACGATCGCGCCCCGGCGGCGCAGGGTGGCGACGTTCTCCTGGGTGGCGGGGTGTTCCCACATCTCGGTGTGCATGGCCGGCGCGAACACCACCGGACATCGCGCGGTGAGCAGGGTGTTGGTGAGCAGGTCGTCGGCGAGGCCGTGCGCGGCCTTGGCGAGCAGGTCGGCGGTGGCCGGGGCGACCACCACGAGGTCGGCGTGCTGGCCGATCCTGACGTGCGGGACTTCCTGGACGTCGTCCCACACCCGGGTCGAGACGGGGTTGCCGGACAGTGCCGACCAGGTGGCCTCTCCCACGAAGTGCAGCGCCGAATCGGTGGGGACCACGCGTACGCCGTGCCCGGACTCGGTGAGCCGCCGCAGCAGCTCGCACGCCTTGTAGGCGGCGATCCCGCCGCTCACCCCCAGGACGACCTGTGGCTGGCCCATCGTCTCTCCCGCCGAGCTGTGGATTCTCTGGTGTCCATCACACACCACGGGCCCGGCAGCGGTGCTGCCGGGCCCGTGGTGACAAGGATTCGGGTACTGCTAGCCGGCCGACTCGATGGCCTCGGAGGTCAGCAGTCCCGCGTTGATCTCGCGCAGCGCGATCGACAGCGGCTTCTCGTGGACGTGGGTGTCCACCAGGGGGCCGACGTACTCCAGCAGGCCTTCACCGAGCTGGGAGTAGTACGCGTTGATCTGGCGCGCGCGCTTGGCCGCGTAGATCACCAGGCTGTACTTCGAGTCCG
Source organism: Streptomyces sp. So13.3 (assembly GCF_005860785.2). Classification (NCBI taxonomy): domain Bacteria; kingdom Bacillati; phylum Actinomycetota; class Actinomycetes; order Kitasatosporales; family Streptomycetaceae; genus Streptomyces; species Streptomyces sp. So13.3. The sequence goes on from NZ_CP048835.1 coordinate 2,420,308, forward strand.
TGGCCTCGAGCAGCTCGTCGATCGGCGGGTTGATGATGCCCTCGGGCGTGGTGATGGAAGAGGACATTCTCTACCTACCCCTACTTGCTTGTGGAAAAGAATGGAAGTGGATCATACAACTCTCATCAAGGCTAGCAGCTCACGTGCTACATCCTCGACGGAGGTATTGACAAGGGTGATGTCGAACTCGGATTCGGCAGCCAGTTCGACCTTGGCCGCGGCCAGCCGCCGCTCGATCACCTCGGGCGATTCGGTGCCCCGCCCGGTGAGCCGGCGGACCAGCTCGTCCCAGCTCGGAGGGGCCAGGAAGACGAGCTGCGCCTCGGGCATCGACTGGCGGACCAGCCGGGCACCCTGCAGATCGATCTCCAGCAGCACGGGTTCGCCCGCGTCGAGCCGGTCCAGGACCGCCTTGCGCGGGGTGCCGTAGCGGTTGCCCGCGAACTCGGCCCACTCCAGCAGTTCACCGTTGGCGACGAGCTTGTCGAACTCGTCGTTGTCCACGAAGAAGTAGTGCACTCCGTGCTGCTCGCCCGGCCGTGGCCGACGAGTGGTGGCCGACACCGAGAGCCATACCTCGGGGTGGACCTTGCGCATATGAGCGACGACCGTGCTCTTGCCGACCCCGGAGGGGCCGGAGAGCACGGTCAGCCGCGGACGTACGTCCGGGGGCACGGGGGACGTCCCCCGGGATGTTGCAGCCATGAAGCGATTATCCCGGTTCCCGGAGGTGCTGGGGACCGTCAGGCGGCGCCGCCGCCGAACTCACGCTCCAAAGATGCGATCTGGTTGGAGCCGAGACCCCGCACCCGGCGGCTTTCGGAGATGCCGAGCCGCTCCATGATCTGCTTGGCGCGGACCTTGCCCACACCGGGCAGGGACTCAAGGAGGGCCGAGACCTTCATCTTGCCGATGACATCGTTCTCTCGGCCCGACTTGATGACCTCGTGCAGCGAAGCGCCGGAGTGCTTGAGCCGATTCTTGACCTCGGCGCGCTCCCGGCGAGCCGCAGCGGCCTTCTCGAGCGCGGCAGCGCGCTGTTCAGGGGTAAGGGGCGGAAGAGCCACGCCTACGTCACCTCGGATATCGAACTGTCGGATACGGACCGGTTGTGGAACCTAGTCGCCCTCACCTGCAGGGCAACGAACGAAGCACTTGCGTGCTCGCTCTCGTCGGAGACTAGCGGTCACGGCGGCTCAAGTCAGCGAGAACAGACGAAAAGTCCTGGTCAGACTCGATCCGCTGGGATTTTTAGGACATATCGGCACCGGTTGACGCTGTCGCGGCTCCCGACAGGGGTCCTGAAGGGCGCCGGTTGCCGCTCAGCCCGCCAGGGCGGCACGGACCTCGTCGGAGAACCGGGCCGCGGCGTCCCGCAGTCCGGCCGCGTCGGGGCCGTGCCGCAGCACATCGCGGCTCACGCTCGGGAGGACGTTGCCGACCGCGGACCCGAAGAGCCCGGGAAGACCGGCGGGCGTCGCGCCCTGGGCGCCGATACCGGGGGCCAGCAGCGGCCCGTTGACGTCCAGGTCCGCGCCGGCCTCGCCGAGGGTGGCACCGACCACGGCGCCGACGGATCCGAGCGGCCGCTCGCCGGCGTTCTCCGCCGCGATGTGGTCGAGCATCACCTGGGCGAGCGACTTACCGTTCGCCGCCGTGGCCCGCTGGACCTCGGCGCCCTCCGGGTTGGAGGTCAGAGCGAGGACGAAGACCCCGGCGCCGGAGATCCGCGCCGCGTCCAGCGCGGGGCGCAGCGAGCCGAAGCCGAGGTACGGGCTGACGGTGACCGCGTCGGAGAAGAGCGGGGAGTCCTTGTCGAGGAACGTGGCGGCGTAGGCGGCCATGGTGGAGCCGATGTCACCGCGCTTGGCGTCCATCAGCACCAGCGCGCCGGCGGCGCGGGCGTCGGCGACGGCCCGCTCCAGCACGGCGATGCCCTTCGAGCCGAAGCGCTCGAAGAACGCGCTCTGCGGCTTGAGGACGGCGACCCGGTCGGCGAGGGCCTCGACCACGGTGCGGGTGAAGCGCTCCAGACCGGCCACGTCGTCGTTGAGGCCCCAGGAGGTCAGCAGCGCCGCGTGCGGGTCGATGCCGACGCAGAGCTGACCGCGGGTGTCCATCGCGTGCCGCAGCCGCGCGCCGAAGGGTTCCAGGTTCTCCACGCTCATGAGCTCACCTTCCGGTGTTCGGCGCCGACCGCGTCGGCGAGGGTGGCGTACGGGCTCGCGGCCAGCCGGGCCGCGAGGCCCTTGTGGAGGGCGCGGCACCAGAACGGGCCCTCGTAGATGAAGGCGCTGTACCCCTGGACCAGGGTGGCGCCGGCCAGGATGCGCTCCCAGACGTCGTCGGCGGTCGTGACGCCGCCGACCCCGACCAGGGTGATCCGGTCGCCGACCCGGGCGTACAGCCGGCTCAGCACCTCCAGTGAGCGGGATCGCAGCGGAGCGCCGGACAGCCCGCCGGTCTCCTGGACCAGCGCCGGGTCCGAGGTCAGCCCCAGGCCGTCGCGGGCGATCGTGGTGTTGGTGGCGATGATGCCGTCCAGACCGAGTTCGACGGCGAGGTCGGCGACCGCGTCGATGTCGTCGTCGGCCAGGTCGGGGGCGATCTTCACCAGCAGCGGTACCCGGCGGGTGGTGACCGTGCGGTCGGCGGCCTCGCGCACCGCGGTCAGCAGCGGGCGCAGCTGGTCGACGGCCTGCAGATTGCGCAGGCCCGGGGTGTTCGGCGACGAGACGTTGACGACGAGGTAGTCCGCGTGGGCCGCGAGCCGCTCGGTGGACGTCACGTAGTCCCCGGTGGCCTCGTTCTCGGGGACCACCTTGGTCTTGCCGATGTTGACGCCGACCGTCGTCCGGAAGACCGGGTTACGGGCCGCCAGCCGGGCGGCGACCGCGGCGGAGCCCTCGTTGTTGAAGCCCATGCGGTTGATCAGCGCCCGGTCCTGGACGAGGCGGAAGAGCCGTTTCTTCGGGTTGCCGGACTGCGGCTGCCCGGTGACGGTGCCGATCTCGATGTGGTCGAAGCCGAGCATCGCCATGCCGTCGATCGCGACGGCGTTCTTGTCGAAGCCGGCCGCGAGGCCGAACGGGCCGTGCATGCGCAGGCCCAGCGCCTCGGTGCGCAGCGCCTTGTGGCGGGGCGCGAGCACGGCCGCCACGAGGGTACGCAGGACCGGGACGCGGGCGGCGAACCGGATCCAGGCGAACGCCAGGTGGTGCGCCCGCTCGGGGTCCATGCGCCGGAAGAGCAGTCGGAAGAGGAGGGGATACATGCGGAGCCTTCTACGGGATTCTGCGGGGCGGCGGTCACATGGCGAGGGGGACACCGGTCGGTGTCCCCCTCCTGGCGCTATCCCTCGCGGGCGGCGTTCAGCCGTTCCGCGTGTTCCTGCAGCGATCTGACCCCGATGTCACCGCGGTTGAGCGCGTCGATGCCCTGCACGGCGGCGGCGAGCGCCTGCACCGTGGTCAGGCACGGGACACCGCGGGAGACCGCGGCGGTCCTGATGTCGTAGCCGTCGAGGCGGCCGCCGGTGCCGAACGGGGTGTTGACGATCAGGTCGATCTTGCCGTCGTGGATCAGCTGCACCACGGTCGGCTCACCGTCCGGGCCGGTGCCCTCGCTCTGCTTGCGCACGATGGTGGCGTGGATGCCGTTACGGCGCAGCACCTCGGCGGTGCCGGAGGTGGCGAGCAGTTCGAAGCCGTGGTCGGCGAGCGCGCGGGCCGGGAAGACCAGGTTGCGCTTGTCGCGGTTGGCCACCGAGATGAACGCGGTGCCCTTGGTGGGCAGCGCGCCGTACGCGCCGGCCTGGGACTTGGCGTAGGCGGTGCCGAAGACGGAGTCGATGCCCATGACCTCGCCCGTGGAGCGCATCTCCGGGCCCAGCACGGTGTCGACGCCGCGGCCGTGGATGTCGCGGAAGCGGCTCCACGGCATGACGGCCTCCTTGACGGAGATCGGCGCGTCCAGCGGCAGGGTGCCGCCGTCGCCGGTCTTCGGGAGCATGCCCTCGGCCCGCAGTTCGGCGACGGTCGCACCGAGCGAGATCCGGGCGGCGGCCTTGGCCAGCGGCACCGCGGTCGCCTTCGAGGTGAAGGGGACAGTGCGCGAGGCGCGCGGGTTGGCCTCGAGGACATAGAGGATGTCCCCGGCCAGCGCGAACTGGATGTTGATCAGACCCTGGACGCCGACACCCTTGGCGATGGCCTCGGTGGAGGCGCGCAGCCGCTTGATGTCGTAGCCGCCGAGGGTCATCGGGGGCAGTGCGCAGGCGGAGTCGCCGGAGTGGATACCGGCCTCCTCGATGTGCTCCATGACGCCGCCGAGGTAGAGCTCGGTGCCGTCGTAGAGCGCGTCGACGTCGATCTCGATGGCGTCGTCGAGGAACCGGTCGACCAGGACCGGGCGGGTCGGGCTGATCTCGGTGGACTCGGCGATGTACGAGGAGAGCCGGGCCTCCTCGTAGACGATCTCCATACCGCGGCCGCCGAGCACGTACGACGGGCGGACCAGGACCGGGTAACCGATCTCGTCGGCGATGGCCTTGGCCTCGTCGAAGGTGGTCGCGGTGCCGTGCTTGGGGGCGGGCAGTCCGGCCTCGGCCAGGACGCGGCCGAAGGCGCCGCGGTCCTCGGCGAGGTGGATGGCCTCGGGCGAGGTGCCGACGATCGGCACCCCGTTGTCCTTGAGGGCCTGCGCCAGGCCGAGTGGGGTCTGGCCGCCGAGCTGGACGATGACGCCCGCGATCGGGCCGGCCAGCGACTCGGCGTGCACGATCTCCAGCACGTCCTCGAGCGTCAGCGGCTCGAAGTACAGGCGGTCGGAGGTGTCGTAGTCCGTCGAGACGGTCTCGGGGTTGCAGTTGACCATCACGGTCTCGTAGCCCGCGTCGTGCAGCGCGAACGAGGCGTGGACGCAGGAGTAGTCGAACTCGATGCCCTGGCCGATGCGGTTGGGGCCCGAGCCGAGGATGATCACGGCGGGCTTCTCGCGCGGCGCGACCTCGGACTCCTCGTCGTAGGACGAGTAGAAGTACGGGGTCTTGGCGGCGAACTCGGCGGCGCAGGTGTCGACCGTCTTGTAGACCGGGCGCACCCCCAGCGCGTGCCGGACCTCGCGCACGACGTCCTCGCGCAGTCCCCGGATCTCACCGATCTGAATGTCGGAGAACCCGTGCCGCTTGGCGTCGGCGAGCAGCTCGGGGCCGAGCTTGTCGGCGGCCGCCAGATCGTCGGCGACCTCCTTGATCAGGAAGAGCTGGTCGGTGAACCACGGGTCGATCCGCGTCGCGTCGAAGATCTCCTCCGGCGTGGCGCCGGCGCGGATCGCCTGCATGACGGTGTTGATCCGGCCGTCGGTCGGCACCGCCGCCGTGGCCAGCAGCGCGTCCTTGTGGCCGGGCTCGCCGACGAAGGTGAACTGGCTGCCCTTCTTCTCCAGCGAGCGCAGCGCCTTCTGCAGCGCCTCGGTGAAGTTGCGGCCCATCGCCATGGCCTCGCCGACCGACTTCATGGTGGTGGTGAGGGTCGCGTCGGCCGCCGGGAACTTCTCGAAGGCGAAGCGCGGCACCTTGACGACGACGTAGTCGAGCGTCGGCTCGAAGGACGCCGGGGTCTTCTCGGTGATGTCGTTCGGGATCTCGTCGAGCGTGTAGCCGACGGCGAGCCGGGCGGCGATCTTGGCGATCGGGAAGCCGGTGGCCTTGGAGGCGAGCGCCGAGGAGCGCGAGACCCGCGGGTTCATCTCGATGACGATGACGCGGCCGTCTTCGGGGTTGATCGCGAACTGGATGTTGCAGCCGCCGGTGTCGACGCCGACCTCGCGGATGATCGCGATACCGACGTCCCGCAGGTTCTGGTACTCGCGGTCGGTCAGCGTCAGCGCCGGGGCGACGGTGATGGAGTCGCCGGTGTGGACGCCCATCGGGTCGAAGTTCTCGATGGAGCAGACGACCACGACGTTGTCGTTGCGGTCGCGCATCAGCTCCAGCTCGTACTCCTTCCAGCCGAGGATGGACTCCTCCAGGAGCACCTCGGTGGTCGGCGAGAGCGTGAGGCCCTGGCCGGCGATACGGCGCAGTTCTTCCTCGTCGTGGGCGAAGCCGGAGCCGGCGCCGCCCATGGTGAAGGACGGGCGGACGACGACGGGGTAGCCGCCGAGGGTGTCCACCCCCGAGATGACGTCGTCCATCGAGTGGCAGATGACGGAGCGGGCGGACTCGCCGTAGCCGATCTTGGCGTTGACGGCCTCGACGACGCCCTTGAAGAGCTGGCGGTCCTCGCCCTTGTTGATCGCCTCGACGTTGGCGCCGATCAGCTCGACGTTGTACTTGTCCAGGACGCCGTTGTCGTGCAGCGAGATCGCCGTGTTGAGCGCGGTCTGGCCGCCGAGGGTGGGCAGGAGCGCGTCGGGGCGCTCCTTGGCGATGATCTTCTCGACGTACTCCGGCGTGATCGGCTCGACGTAGGTGGCGTCGGCGATCTCGGGGTCGGTCATGATCGTGGCCGGGTTGGAGTTCACGAGGATGACCCGCAGGCCCTCGGACTTCAGCACCCGGCAGGCCTGGGTACCGGAGTAGTCGAACTCCGCTGCCTGGCCGATGACGATCGGGCCGGAGCCGATGACCAGGACGGACTGGATATCGGTGCGCTTAGGCACGCTGGCCCTCCATCAGAGATACGAAGCGGTCGAACAGGTACGCGGCGTCGTGCGGGCCGGCGGCTGCTTCGGGGTGGTACTGGACGCTGAACGCCGGCTGGTCGAGGAGGTGGAGTCCCTCGACCACGTTGTCGTTCAGGCAGACGTGGCTGACCTCGGCCCGGCCGTAGGGCGTGTCGGAGACCGTGTCGAGCGGCGCGTCGACGGCGAAGCCGTGGTTGTGCGCGGTGACCTCGACCTTGCCGGTGGTGCGGTCCTGGACCGGCTGGTTGATGCCGCGGTGGCCGTACTTGAGCTTGTAGGTGCCGAACCCGAGCGCGCGGCCCAGGATCTGGTTGCCGAAGCAGATGCCGAAGAGCGGGGTCTTCCGCTCCAGCACACCGCGCATCACCGCGACCGGGTGGTCGGCGGTGGCCGGGTCGCCGGGGCCGTTGGAGAAGAACACCCCGTCGGGCGCGACGGCGTACACGTCCTCGACGGTCGCGGTGGCGGGCAGCACATGGACCTCGATGCCGCGCTCGGCCATCCGCTGCGGCGTCATCGCCTTGATGCCGAGGTCGATCGCGGCCACGGTGAAGCGCTTGGTGCCGATCGCCGGGACGATGTACGACTCCTTGGTCGCCACCTCGGCCGACAGGTCGGCGCCCTTCATCTCGGGCGCCTGGAGGACCTTGGCGAGCAGGTCCGCGTCGGTGCCGATGCCGGCACCGGAGAAGATGCCGACCCGCATGGCGCCGCGCTCGCGCAGATGGCGGGTGAGGGCGCGGGTGTCGATGCCGCTGATGCCGACGACGCCCTGGTTGACGAGTTCCTCGTCGAGGGTGCGGCGGGCGCGCCAGTTGGAGGAGACCCGGGCGGGGTCGCGGACCACATAGCCGGCGACCCAGATGCGGGAGGACTCCGGGTCCTCGTCGTTGACGCCGGTGTTGCCGATGTGCGGGGCCGTCATGACGACCACCTGGCGGTGGTACGACGGGTCGGTCAGCGTCTCCTGGTAACCGGACATGCCGGTGGAGAAGACGGCCTCGCCGAAGGTCTCCCCCACCGCGCCGTAAGCACGGCCGCGGAAGATCCGGCCGTCTTCCAGGACGAGTACGGCGGGGGTCCTGTCTGCCCGCTGAGTGGAGGTCGTCATCGTGGGCCTTCCTGGTGGAGCGGGGCGGCGACGGCACTGTCGCCGGGGTGCTGGTCGGGTTCGGGGGCGTCCGCTGCGGATGCCGCGGCCCCGGATGTTGATGCCATGGAGTCGACCGCGTCGACCCAGCCGGCGTGCTCGGCCGCGTGCTCGGAGCGGAAGCCCGAGTCGATGAGCCGGCCGCCGTGCTCCCAGGTGATCACCAGCAGGCCGCCCTCGGTGAGGACCTTGCCGGCGATGCCCTTGTCGAGCCGGGCGCCGCGCAGTGCGGCGGTGGGGACGAAGAAGTCCGGCGCGCCGGTCCGTTCCGCGCGCAGGCCCTGCTCCGTCAGAGTGAGCACGACCATGCTGCGCACCCCGAGACCGTGGGCGACGATGCGGTCAAGCCACTGACCCGCGGTGGTGCTGCCGTGGTAGCGGCCCTCGAGGGTCAGCAGCGGTTCGGCGCCGTCCTCGGGGGCGGTGGGCAGCTCGGGCAGGCCGCCCTGCAGGGTGCCGCGCCACTTCCAGCCCTCGCGCATCAGCCAGTAGACGAGCGCGACGAACAGGCCCAGGCCGACGATCCAGCCGATCCGTGCGGACCAGTCGGTGACCTGCTGGGACTTCTGGTCCGCCGCCAGCAGAAGAGTCAGAGTTGTCACGCGAGTTTCCCGTCCACGACCGTCGCCCTGCCCCGCAGGAAGGTGGCGATCACCCGGCCCGGCAGCTCGCGGCCCTCGTACGGGGTGTTGCGGCTGCGGGAGGCGAAGCCCGCGGGGTTCACCACTCCACGGTATGCCGGATCGACGAGAGTGAGGTTCGCGGGCTCGCCCGCGGCGACCGGCCGTCCGTGTCCTGCCAGCCGGCCGATGGCGGCGGGCCGCGCCGACATGCGGTCGGCGACGCCGGCCCAGTCGAGCAGACCGGTGTCGACCATCGTCTGCTGGACGACGGACAGCGCGGTCTCCAGGCCCACCATGCCCATGGCGGCCGCGGCCCACTCGCAGTCCTTGTCCTCGTGCGGGTGCGGCGCGTGGTCGGTGGCGACGCAGTCGATGGTGCCGTCGGCCAGCGCCTCGCGCAGCGCCATGACGTCGGCCTCGGTGCGCAGCGGCGGGTTGACCTTGTAGACCGGGTTGTACGAGCGGACCAGCTCGTCGGTGAGCAGCAGGTGGTGCGGGGTGACCTCGGCGGTCACGTTCCAGCCCTTGGACTTGGCCCAGCGGACGATCTCGACGGAGCCGGCCGTGGACAGGTGGCAGATGTGCACCCGGGAGTCGACGTGCGCGGCGAGCAGCACATCGCGGGCGATGATCGACTCCTCGGCGACGGCCGGCCAGCCGATCAGGCCCAGTTCGCCGGAGACGATGCCCTCGTTCATCTGGGCGCCCTCTGTGAGGCGGGGCTCCTGGGCGTGCTGGGCGACGACACCGTCGAAGGCCTTCACGTACTCCAGCGCGCGGCGCATGATCACCGCGTCGTCGACGCACTTGCCGTCGTCGGAGAAGACCCGCACACCGGCGGCGGAGTCGGCCATCGCGCCGAGCTCGGCGAGCTGCTTGCCCGCCAGGCCGACGGTGACGGCGCCGACCGGCTGCACGTCGCAGTAGCCGGACTCGCGGCCGAGCCGCCAGACCTGCTCGACGACGCCCGCGGTGTCCGCGACGGGGAAGGTGTTGGCCATCGCGTGCACGGCGGTGTAGCCGCCGATGGCGGCGGCGCGGGTGCCGGTCAGGACCGTCTCGGAGTCCTCGCGGCCCGGCTCGCGCAGATGGGTGTGCAGGTCGACGAGGCCCGGCAGGAGGATCATGCCGTCGGCCTCGACGACGGTGGCGTCGCCGGCCTCCAGAGCGGTTCCGACGGCGGCGATCGTCTCGCCGTCGATCAGGACGTCCTGCGGGTCGCCGCCAAGGATCTTCGCGCCTCGGATCAGGGTCTTGCTCATGACTGGTGGTTCTCCTCGGTGCGGGCGGCGGGGGCGGCCGTGGCGATGGCGGGTTCGTTCCCGCCGAGCAGCAGGTACAGGACGGCCATCCGGATGCTGACGCCGTTGGCGACCTGCTCGACGACGGTGCAGCGCTCGGAGTCGGCGACCTCGGCGGTGATCTCCATGCCGCGGTTCATCGGGCCGGGGTGCATGACGATGGCGTGTTCCGGCAGGGCGGCCATCCGGCCGCCGTCGAGGCCGTAGCGGCGGGAGTACTCGCGCTCGGTGGGGAAGAACGCGGCGTTCATCCGTTCGCTCTGCACCCGCAGCATCATCACGGCGTCGGACTTGGCGAGCACCGCGTCCAGGTCGTAGGAGACGTCGCAGGGCCAGGTGTCCACGCCGATCGGCAGCAGGGTCGGCGGGGCGACCAGGGTGACCTGGGCGCCGAGCGTGTTGAGCAGATGGACGTTGGAGCGGGCGACCCGGCTGTGCAGGATGTCGCCGACGATCGTGATCCGGCGGCCCGCCAGATCGCGCCCGCTTCCGTCACCGGGACCGCGGTGGAACGTGGGGCCGCCGTCCTTCGCGCCCGCCAGGTGGCGGCGCATGGTGAAGGCGTCGAGCAGCGCCTGGGTGGGGTGTTCGTGGGTGCCGTCACCGGCGTTGACGACCGAGCCGCCGATCCAGCCGGAGGTGGCGAGCCGGTGCGGGGCTCCGGAGGAGCCGTGCCGGATGACGACGGCGTCGGCGCCCATCGCCTCCAGGGTCAGCGCGGTGTCCTTGAGGGACTCGCCCTTGGAGACCGAGGAGCCCTTGGCGGAGAAGTTGATGACATCGGCGGAGAGCCGCTTGGCGGCGGCCTCGAAGGAGATGCGGGTGCGGGTCGAGTCCTCGAAGAAGAGGTTGACGACGGTGCGGCCGCGCAGGGTCGGCAGCTTCTTGATCGGCCGGTCGGCCACGCGGGCCATTTCCTCGGCGGTGTCGAGTACGAGGATGGCGTCGTCGCGGGTCAGGTCGGCGGCCGAGATCAGGTGGCGCTTCATCGGGTCACTCCGAAGGGGGTACTGGGACGGCGGAGGGCATGCTCGTGGGCCCGGACCACACAGGGGTCCGGGTCGTGCTTGCGCTATTCGTCCGCCGGGGAGCCCTCGCGCACGCCGAGGAGGACCGTGTCACGGCCGTCCTCTTCGGTGAGGTGGACCTTGACGGTCTCGCGCAGCGAGGTGGGGAGGTTCTTGCCGACGTAGTCGGCCCGGATCGGGAGTTCGCGGTGGCCGCGGTCGACCAGGACGGCGAGCTGTACGGCTCGCGGCCGGCCGATGTCATTGAGCGCGTCGAGGGCGGCGCGGATCGTGCGGCCCGAGAAGAGCACGTCGTCGACGAGGATCACCAGCCGGCCGTCGACGCCGTCACCGGGGATGTCGGTGCGGGCCAGCGCGCGGGCCGGGTGCAGCCGCAGGTCGTCGCGGTACATGGTGATGTCGAGCGACCCGACCGGGACCTTGCGGCCGGTGATGTCGGCGAGCTTGTCGGCCAGTCTGCGGGCGAGGAAGACACCGCGGGTGGGAATGCCGAGGAGCACCACGTCGTCGGCGCCCTTGGCGCGTTCGACGATCTCGTGGGCGATGCGGGTCAGGACCCGGGCCATGTCCGGTGCTTCGAGCACCGGGCGTGCGGATGTACTGCGGTCTTCAGCCATGAAGGGCTCTCCTTCCCCGCCTCACAGGACGGGTCTTAAAGGACGCCAGGGATACAGCCTCACGTTACCAGGCGCGCAGGTCGCGTTCTCGGGCGGTCACCCGCACGATAGGCACACCGGTACGAATCGGACGCTCGTGCAGTACAGGGAGACCGGTCCGGACCATTCGGCTTGACGAAGTCAAATTACGCTGCGTAACCTCACAGTGAGTCACCGAGATTCCGTCCGGGGAGCCTTATGTCCAGCGATTACGCCAAACAGCTCGGAGCCAAGCTCCGCGCCATCCGCACGCAGCAGGGTCTCTCCCTTCACGGCGTCGAGGAGAAGTCCCAGGGCCGCTGGAAGGCCGTCGTCGTCGGCTCGTACGAGCGTGGCGACCGCGCCGTGACCGTACAGCGACTCGCCGAGCTGGCGGACTTCTACGGAGTGCCGGTCCAGGAACTGCTGCCCGGCACCACGCCGGGCGGGGCCGCCGAGCCGCCGCCGAAGCTTGTCCTGGACCTGGAGCGACTGTCCCAGGTCCCGCCGGACAAGGCCGGTCCGCTGCAGCGCTACGCCGCCACCATCCAGAGCCAGCGCGGGGACTACAACGGCAAGGTGCTGTCGATCCGCCAGGACGACCTGCGCACGCTGGCCGTGATCTACGACCAGTCGCCGTCGGTCCTCACCGAGCAGCTCATCGGCTGGGGCGTCCTCGACGCCGACGCGCGCCGCGCGGTTCAGCACGAAGACGGCTGAAAACGGCTGTCAAACACAAGTGCAGAAACGTACCGCCCGGGGCGGTGTCCGCAGGGACACCGCCCCGGGCGGTTCTGTTTGCCCCGGAGCCCGGAAGGGGCCCGCGGCGGTCTCCGTCACTCGTACGGCCCAGTCCGCGCCCGGTAGAGCCGGCCGATGACTTCCGGCAGCAGCCGTTCGGTCAGCCGGGGCGGCAGTTCCTGCAGGACCGCCAGCACCGGGGCCATCCGCTCCGGGAGCGCCCCGTCGTCGGAAATGCCGGCGAGCTGGAGGGCCAGAGCGACCTCCTCGGGGCCGAGCGTGTCGGGATCGAGCTGGGCGGCGAGCCCGGCGAGCCCTTCGTCGACGGTGGCCGGGCCGAGGTCACGGGCCCGCCGTACGGCGCCGCCGAGCTCCTCCAGCAGCAGGGCGATCCGCCCGGGGGACGCCACCGCGGCCGTGACGGTCAGATGCAGATTGGGCGGGGAGCCGCCGAAGGCGGGCTGCGGCTGCAGGAACCACCCGCGCAGCCGCATCTCGTCGGCGACGACGAAGGGGTCGAGCCCCGGGTCGTCGGAGGCCACGGCGACCAGCGACGCCTGCGGGCTGCCCAGCACCCGCAGCCCGTCGATTCGGCCGATGCCCCCGACGAGGGCCTGTACCGCCTCGTGCACGCGCCCGGAGAGCTCGGCGTAGGCCGAGGGGCCGATCCGCCGCAGGACCGCCCAGGCGGCGGCCAGCGGCCCGGCGGACTTGGTGCCCTGGAGCGTCGCGTTGACCACCGGGTAGCCGGGCCATGAGGCGTCCGCGAACCAGCCGTGCCGGCGCAGCTCGGCGTCCCGGAGGAGCAGCACCGAGGCGCCCTTGGGGGTGTACGCGTACTTGTGCAGGTCCACCGAGAGCGACGTGACGCCCGGCACCGCCAGGTCGAACGCGGGCGGCCGGGGCAGCGTCCTGGGCAGGTGCGCCAGGTACCAGCCGCCGATGCAGGCGTCGACATGGCACAGCACCCCGCGCCCGGCCGCCGCGGCGGCGATCTCGGTGACCGGATCGATCACCCCGTGGGCGTAGGACGGTGCCGAGGCCACCACCAGGGCCGTCCGGTCGGTGGTGGCGGCCGCCATGGCCTCCGGGCGGGCCCGGAACGTCACCGGGTCCACCGGGACCGTGACGACGGTCAGGCCGAAGAGCGCGGCGGCCTTGCGGAAGGCCGCGTGGGCGGTGGCGGGCAGCACGAGTTCCGGGGCGGTGACGCCCCGGGTGCGGCGGGCGTGGTTCCGGGCGGTCAGCACGGCGAGCAGACAGCTCTCGGTACCGCCGCTGGTGAAGGTGCCGGCTGTCCGGTCGTCCCCGCCGAGCAGTCCGGCGGCCCGGCCGACGATGTCGTTCTCCAGGGCCACCACGCTGGGAAAGGCCGTCATGTCCAGGCCGTTGACCCCGGCGAAGGCCGCCTGGGCGCGCTCCGCGAGGTCGTCGAGACCGTCCAGCCCGGAGTCGTAGACGTACGCCATGGTGCGGCCGCCGCGCACCGGCAGGTCCTGGGACCGCAGCGCCGTCAGCCGGTCGATGATCTCCTGATCGGTCTCCTGATCGGACATGCCAGCGAAACTAGGCCACCGTCCGGGAAACGCACCAGGCCCAAAGCAGAAGATTGTTCAGCTTCTGCTCCGGGCCTGGTCGGTGCGGGTGACGCTATCGCCGGAGAGTCGGCTTGAGGTCCTTCAGACGGGCCAGCAGCCCGTTGACGAAGGCGGGCGACTCATCGGTGGAGAACTCCTTGGCGAGCTGGACCGCCTCGTCCAGCACGACCGCGTCCGGGGTCTCGTCCTCCCAGATCAACTCATAGGTGCCGAGCCGCAGGACGTTCCGGTCGACGACCGGCATCCGGTCCAGCGTCCAGCCCACCGAGTAGGTCGCGAGCAGCTCGTCGATGCGGGGCGCGTTGGCGGCGTACCCCTCGACCAGCTGCATGGTGTACTCGGTGACCGGCGGCTGCCGGTCGTCGGTCCGGGCGAGCCGGATCCAGTCCGCCATGGCGGTCTTCGGGTCGACACCCCGCTGATCCGCTTCGAAGAGGATCTGGAAGGCACGCTTGCGGGCCTTGTTCCGAGCAGCCACGTTAGCTGTTCACCCGGCCGAGATAGTCACCCGAACGGGTGTCGACCTTGATCTTCTCACCGGTGGTGATGAAGAGCGGAACGCCGATCTCGTAGCCGGTCTCGAGCCGGGCCGGCTTGGAGCCACCGGTGGACCGGTCGCCCTGGACACCCGGCTCGGTGTACTCGATGACCAGCTCGACGGAGGCCGGGAGCTCGATGTAGAGCGGAGCGCCCTCGTACATCGCCACGACGGCCTCGAAGCCTTCGAGGAGGTAGTTGGCGGCGTCGCCGACGACCTCGGGGGTGATGTACACCTGGTCGAAGGTGTCGGTGTCCATGAAGACGAAGTCGGTGCCGTCCTTGTAGGAGAACTGCATACCGCGCTTGTCGACGTTGGCCGTCTCGACCTTGATGCCGGCGTTGAAGGTCTTGTCGACGACCTTGCCGGACAGCACGTGCTTGAGCTTCGTGCGGACGAAGGCGGGGCCCTTGCCGGGCTTGACGTGCTGGAACTCGACAACGGTCCAGAGCTGGCCGCCGTCGAGCTTGAGCACGAGGCCGTTCTTGAGGTCGTTCGTGGATGCCACGGTTGCGGAATCTCCTGAAAGTGCAGCTTCGGAGACCGAGGGGGCGCGCCCTTTTACAGGGCGAGCAGTTCCTTGGTCGTAATGGTGAGTAGCTCGGGCCCGCCGTCCGTCGGTGGACGTACGACGAGTGTGTCGTCGATGCGGACACCGCCGCGGCCCGGAAGGTGGACCCCCGGTTCGACGGTGACCGGCACGCAAGCGTCCAGTTTACCCATGGCCGCAGGTGACAGCCGAGGGTCCTCGTCGATTTCGAGTCCCACGCCGTGTCCCGTCACCTCTCCGAGGGCCTCCCCGTAGCCCGCGGCGGCCAGTACGGAGCGTGCCGCGTGGTCCACATCACGGCAGGCCACACCGGGTGCGAGCGCCTCCCGGCCGGCCCGCTGGGCGGCGAAGACCAGCTCGTACAGCTCGATCTGCCAGTCGGCGGGAGAAGTCCCCACGACGAAGGTGCGGCCGACCTCGCAGCGGTATCCGCGGTAGCAGGCGCCGAGCCGGACGGTGAGGAAGTCGCCCTCCTCGACGCGCCGGTCGGTGGGGACGTGCCGCGCGGCCCCCGAGTGCGGCCCGGTGCCCACACAGGTGGGGAAGGCCGGACCGTCCGCGCCGTGGTCGACCAGCCGGCGCTCCAGTTCCAGCGCGAGGTGCCGCTCGGTCCTGCCGACCAGGATCGACTCCAGCAGCTCGCCGAGCGCCTGGTCGGCGAGTTCGGCGGCGATCCGGATCGAGGCGATCTCCTGCTCGTCCTTGACCACCCGCAGCTGTTCCACGGCCCCGCGGAGGTCGGTCAGCCGCAGGCCTGGCGCGACCGAGCCGATCGCCCGGTGCCGGCTGACCGTGAGGTGGTGTTCCTCGACGGCCAGCGTGTCGCCCCGCCGGTCGAGGACCAGTCCGGCGGCGGCCACCACCGGATCGCCGTCCGACCGGGCCAGGACCACGGTCCGTACGTCCTCCGGCGGCTGCGCCTCGGACAGGTCCCCGACCGCGGGGCGGCTGCGGACCAGCGCGTCCTGGTCGCCGGGGCCGATCAGCAGGACCGCGCCGGCCGGCGCGCAGCCGGTCAGATAGCGGACGTTCGCGGGGCGGGAGACCAGCGCCGCCGCCGCTCCGGACGCCGCGCATCGGTCGCGCAGGCGCTCTCTGCGGGCTGCGTGCACGTCGGACATGTCGCGAGCGTACGTGCGGGCCGTCCGGGGGGCCGCCCGAGCGCGTCCGACCGGGGACGGCCCGCCGGGCTACCAGACGGGCGGGCCCTGGACGCTGCGGGCCACGACCCGGTCCAGGGCCGCGGCCGCCGCGACCACGTCGAGCTGCGAATTGTCGATGATCGGCAGTCCTGATCCGTACCAGCCGGCCATCCGGCCGTGGATCCGGGCGACCTCCTCGTCGGACAGCCGCCGGTTCCCGTTGCGCGCGGCGTTGCGGGCCAACACCACGTCCAGGCCCGGGAGCAGGACGACCGGCAGCAGGCCGGGGCCGACGTGCCGCTTCCAGCCACCGAGGCCGACGACCGGCCGGTCCGGGAAGACCGCGTCGTCGATGATGCACGATATGCCGTTGGCCAGGAAGTTCCGGGCCGAGAAGCCGCAGGTGCGGCGGGCCAGCCGGTACTGGGCCTCGGAGTGCTCGTTCCAGCCGGCCTGCGGGTCCGCGAAACCGGAGCGGACCCACTCGCGGACGTCGTCGAGGCTGATGTGGGCGGTCGGTACGCCGCGGTTGTCCGCCCAGTGCCGGGCGATGGTGGTCTTGCCGGCCCCGGCCGCGCCGATCAGCAGGACCGCCACGGGCCCCGGGCCGCCGCCCGGCGGCGAGCCGCCGGAAGCGGCGGGCAGCTGGACCGGGCCGGCGGCAGGCAGGGGGAAGTGGCCGGTGGTGCTGGGGGCCGGCTGAGGTCCCGGCCGGCCGGGCTGCGGTGCCCCCACAGCGTGCTGCATCCCGTCCCACTCCATCTCGTGCCGGAGGTTCTGCTTCCGTGACGGCCGGGAACAGGCCGTTCGAACCGAACCGTACCGTCCCCGGAGGCTCTTGTGTGAACGGCCGGGGAGCGGCACAGGTGCCCGGACGGCGATGTCAGCCGGTGATCTCCTCCGCCAGGGCGCGCAGCGCCAGCCGGTAGGAGCCGATGCCGAAGCCGGCGACGGTACCGGTGGAGACGGCCGCGATGACCGAGGTGTGGCGGAATTCCTCACGGGTGTACGGGTTCGAGATGTGCACCTCGATGAGCGGAGCGGTGCGCTGGGCCGCCGCGTCCCGGATCCCGTACGAGTAGTGGGTGAACGCGCCGGGGTTGATGACGACCGGGATCCGGCCGTCGGCCGCCTCGTGCAGCCAGCGGATCAGCTCGCCCTCGTCGTTGGTCTCGCGGACCTCGACGTCGAAGCCGAGCTCCTTGCCGAGGGTGGTGCAGGCCTCGACGAGCCCGGCGTACGAGGTGGCGCCGTACACGTCGGGCTCGCGGGAGCCGAGCCGGCCGAGGTTCGGCCCGTTCAGCACCAGGACGCGGCCGCTCACCCCGGTCACTTGGAGACCTCCGCGTAGGCGGCCACCAGGACCGCCGGGTCCGGGCCCTCCAGGACGGTGGGCTTGGCCAGCCCGTCCAGCACGATGAAGCGCAGCAGGTCACCGCGGGACTTCTTGTCGACGCGCATGGTGTCCAGCAGCTTCGGCCACTGGTCCCCGCGGTAGGTCAGCGGCAGCCCCACCGACTCCAGGACGGTGCGGTGCCGGTCGGCGGTCGCGTCGTCCAGCCGGCCGGCCAGCCGGCCCAGCTCGGCGGCGAAGACCATGCCGATGGAGACCGCGGCGCCGTGCCGCCAGTTGTAGCGCTCGTTCTTCTCGATGGCGTGCGCCAGGGTGTGGCCGTAGTTCAGGATCTCGCGCGGGCCGCTCTCCTTGAGGTCGGCGGAGACCACGTCGGCCTTGACCTGGATGGAGCGCACGATCAGCTCGGCGGTGTGCTCGCCCTGCGGCGTACGGGCCCCGGCCGGGTCGGCCTCGATCAGGTCCAGGATCACCGGGTCGGCGATGAAGCCGGCCTTGATGATCTCGGCGAGGCCGCTGATGTAGTCGTTGGGCGGCAGCGAGTCCAGCGCCGCGAGGTCGCACAGCACCCCGGTCGGCGGGTGGAACGCCCCGACCAGGTTCTTGCCCTCGGCGGTGTTGATGCCGGTCTTCCCGCCGACCGCCGCGTCCACCATGCCCAGCACGGTGGTGGGGACGGCGATCCAGCGCACTCCGCGCAGCCAGGTCGCCGCCACGAAGCCGGCGATGTCCGTGGTGGCTCCGCCGCCGACGCCGACGATCACGTCGGTGCGGGTGAAGCCGGTCTGGCCCAGCGCCTTCCAGCAGTAGGCGGCGACCTCGACGGTCTTGGCCTCCTCGGCGTTCGGCAGCTGGATCGCGATGGCCTCGAAGCCCTGCTCGGCGAGGTCAGCGCGCAGCGCCTCGCCGGTGGCGGCGAGCGCCTCCGGGTGCAGGACCGCGACCCGCTTGGCGGCCGGCCCGATGAGGGCGGGCAGCTCGGCCAGCAGCTGGCGTCCGACCAGCACCTCGTAGGGTTCCGTACCCGCGGTGCCGGCGATCGCGATACGGGTGGGGTTCTCGCTCATGCGTCCTTCAACTCCAGTGCGTCGAGGACCGCTTCGGCAGCGTCCTCGGGGGTGCGGTCGTCGGTGGAGACGACCGCGCGGGCGACCTCGGTGTACAGCGGACGGCGCTTCTCCATCAGCTCGCGCCACTGCTGGCGCGGGGCGACGGCGAGCAGCGGGCGTGGGGCGTCCAGCCCGACCCGCTTGACGGCGTCGTTGACTCCGACGTCCAGGAAGACCACCGGGCGGCCGCGCAGCAGGCTGCGGGCGACCGGCGACATGATCGCTCCGCCGCCGAGCGCCAGTACGCCGGTGTGCTCGGCGAGGGCGTCGGTGACCGCGGCCAGTTCGAGCTGCCGGAAGTGGTCCTCACCGTCGTTGATGAAGATCTCCGGGATGGACTTGCCCGCCGTCTGCGCGACATCCGCGTCGGTGTCCCGGTAGGTGGTGCCGAGCCGGGCCGCGAGCAGCATGCCGACGGTGGTCTTGCCCGCACCGGGCGGGCCGACGAGGACGACCAGCGGCCCGGTCAACGGATCGCCAGGTTCTCGAGGTACCCCTGGACGTTGCGCCGGGTCTCGCCCACCGAGTCGCCGCCGAACTTCTCCGCGACCGCGTCGGCGAGCACCAGCGCGACCATGGCCTCCGCGACGATCCCGGCGGCCGGCACCGCGCAGACGTCCGAGCGCTGGTGATGGGCCGCGGCGACCTCACCGGTGGTGACGTCGACGGTGGCCAGGGCGCGCGGCACCGTCGCGATCGGCTTCATCGCCGCCCGGACCCGCAGCAGCTCACCGGTGCTCATCCCGCCCTCGGTGCCGCCGGAGCGGCCGGTGGAGCGGCGGATGCCCTCGGGGCTGGGCACGATCTCGTCGTGCGCCTGCGAACCCGGCACCCGGGCCAGCCCGAAGCCGTCGCCGACCTCGACGCCCTTGATCGCCTGGATGCCCATCAGGGCGGCGGCCAGCCGCGCGTCGAGCCGGCGGTCCCAGTGGACGTGGCTGCCGAGTCCGACGGGAACGCCGTACGCCAGCACCTCGACGACTCCGCCCAGGGTGTCGCCGTCCTTGTGGGCCTGGTCGATCTCGGCGACCATCGCGTCGCTCGCGTCGGAGTCCAGGCAGCGCACCGGGTCGGCGTCGAGGCGGGCCTCGTCGGCGGGCACCGGCACGACCCCGTACGGGGCCTTGGCCGCGGCCAGTTCGACGACATGGCTGACGATCTCGATGCCCGTCGTCTCCTTGAGGTAGGAGCGGGCGACGGCGCCCAGCGCGACGCGGGCGGCGGTCTCCCGGGCGCTGGCGCGCTCCAGGATCGGCCGGGCCTCGTCCAGCGCGTACTTCTGCATACCGGCGAGGTCCGCGTGGCCGGGGCGCGGGCGGGTCAGCGGCGCGTTGCGCCCCAGACCGGCCAGGATCTCCGGGTCGACGGGGTCGGCCGCCATGACCTGTTCCCACTTGGGCCACTCGGTGTTGCCGACCATGATCGCGACCGGGCTGCCCATGGTCAGGCCGTGCCGTACGCCGCCGAGGAAGGTGACCTCGTCCTGCTCGAACTTCATCCGGGCACCGCGGCCATAACCCAGCCGCCGGCGCGCCAGCGCGTCCGCCACCATCGCCGTGGTGACGGGTACGCCGGAGGGCAGCCCCTCCAGCGTCGCGACGAGTGCGGGGCCGTGCGACTCCCCCGCGGTCAGCCAGCGCAACCTGCTCAACGGTGCTCCTCTTGCTCGCGCCTCGAACGTCCGAAATTCAACGGCACGGCCGGGTGCGCGGCCCTGGCCCGCCACCACCGATCCTCCCACGGCCGGGGCGGACGTCCCGCCTCCGGTCCAGGTTGTGGACGTGGCGGCGCGGCGGGCTCAGAACGGGTGGACGCCGCCGGTGTCAGACACCCAGTGCCGCCTCGCCGGCGGCGCGCATCGCCGCGAGCGGTGCGGGAGTCCGGCCGGTCATCCGCTCGACCTGGAGCACGGCCTGGTGCACCAGGAGGTCGAGGCCGCCGACGACCTCGCCGCCGCGGGCCGTCCAGGCGGCCGCGAGGGCGGTCGGCCACGGGTGGTACAGCACGTCGAAGAGCGCGCCCGGCCGCTCCGGCACGAACTCGGCGAGGCCGTCGGTGGCGCCCGCCGGGGTGGTGGCGATCACCAGCGGTGCCTCGAACGCCTTCGCCGCGTCGCCCCAGTCCTCGGTGCGCACCCGCACGCCCAGCCGTTCGCCCCACTCGCGCATCTCGGCGGCGCGCGCGGCGCTGCGCACGTACACGGTGACCTCGCCGGCGCAGATCCGGGCGAGCGCGGCCAGCGCGGACGAGGCGGTCGCCCCGGCGCCGAGCACCACCGCGGACTCCACGCTCGTCACACCGTGTTCGCGCAGCGCGGCGGCGATTCCCGGGATGTCGGTGTTGTCGCCGGTCAGCCGGCCGTCCGCGGTGAAGACCACGGTGTTGACGGCCTCGACGGAGGCCGCGGTGGCGCTGACCTCGTCCAGCAGCGGGATGACCGCGCGCTTGAGCGGCATCGTCAGCGACAGCCCGGCCCAGCTGCCCGGCTCCCCCGTGCCGTCCCGGACCCCGGCCAGGAAGCCGGGCAGCGCCGCCTCACCCACCTCGAAGGGGTCGTAGCGCCAGCCGGTGAGACCGAGCTCGGCGTACGCGGCCCGGTGCAGCACCGGTGAGAGCGAGTGGGAGATCGGCGAGCCGAGGACTCCGGCCCGGCGTGGTGCACTCATCAGCCGGTGCCCTTGTTCTTGTTGAACTCCTGGACGTTCTTCTGGTGCTCCGTGTAGCTGTCGGTGAAGCGCGTGTCGCCCTTCTTGACCGTGACGAAGTACAGCCAGTTGCCCGTCGTCGGGTGCAGCGCCGCGTCGATCGCCTGGTGTCCCGGGTTGCCGATCGGACCGGGCGGCAGGCCCTTGTGGAGGTAGGTGTTGTACGGCGACGGGAACTTGGTGTCCTTGGTGGACGTGTTCAGCGTGGAGCGGCCCATGGCGTAGTTGATCGTCGAGTCGAAGCCCAGCGCCATGTCCTTGTCGAGGCGGTTGTAGATGACCCGCGAGACCTTGCCGAACTCCTCGTCCTCCTGCGCCTCGGCCTGGATGAGGCTGGCGATGGTGACGATCTGCAGCGGCGTCTTGTGGACCTTCTTCGCCTCTTCCTCGATGTTGTCCTTTTTGTACTCGCTCTGGGCCTGCGCGACCATCTGCTTGAGCAGGTCGAGCGGCTTGGTGGCCTTGCCGACGCTGTACCTCGACGGGAAGAGGAAGCCCTCGACATTGCCCTGCGCCCAGGCGGGCAGGCCCAGGTCGGCGCCCTTGGCGGCGGCCTGTGTGGTGCCCGCCTTGATGCTCAGCCGCTTGTCGATGGCGGCGTAGATCTCGGTGGCCCGCAGCCCCTCGGGAATGATGATGGCGCTCTGCTTGGTCGGGTCGGTCATCATCGTGACCGCCGCCGCGGCCGACATCTCCTTGTGGAGGAGGAAAATGCCGGCCTGGATGCTCTTGCCCTTGGGATTCTTGCCGGCCGCCGCGGTGAAGGCGTCGACGCTCTTGACCACGCCGGCGGTCTTGAGAATGTTGCCCATGTCCGTGAGCGTCGAGCCCTTGGGGATCGTGACCTGCACGTCTCCGGTGCCCTCGCCCGAGAAGTCGGGTGCCGCGCCGAAGTGGCTCTCGTAGAACTGGTAGCCGAAGTAGCCGGCACCGCCGACGCCGCCGCCGAGGACCAGCAGGACGACCAGGCAGGCGCAGCCGCTGCGGCGCTTCTTGCCCTCTTTCTTGCCGCCCTTGCCGCCGCGCTTGCGGCCGCCGCGGCCGGCCGGGGTGTCGTCGTCCGGCTCTTCCTCGTCCGTGCCGTCGGCGAAGAAGGCGTGCGTCTCGGGCTCGGACTCGGCCTCCCAGTCGCCGGTGTTGTCAGGGGCGGACCGCATCGGCTGCTGGGGCTGCTGCTCCGGCGGCTGCCGGTGCTGCGGCTGCTGCGGGGGCGGGTAGCCGCCCTGGCCGTAGAAGTCGGGCTGCTGGGAGCCGTAGGGATCGGCCGGCGGCTGGCCGCCGTAGGGATCGCCGGGGTTGGCACCGTACGGGGCGGACGAACCCCCGGAGGTGTCCCAGTCGTTGTACTGCTGCTGGCCCTGTTGCTGGCCCTGCTGGAGGTGCTGTTGCTGCTGCTGCTGCGGGTACTGCTGTTGCTGCTGGGGGTACCCCTGCTGCGGGTACTGCTCCTGCTGGGGGTACTGCTGCTGTTGCGGATTCTGCGGGTATTGCTGCTGTTGGGGGTTCTGCTGCTGGTTCTGGGGGTATTGCTGCTGCGGGGGGTACTGCTGCTGGGGAGCCTGCTGACCGTTGTACGGGTACTGCGGCTGCTGCCCGGTGGCGTAGGGGTCCCAGTCGTCCTGCGGCTGCGGCTGGCGCGGCTGCTGCTGGTACCCCTGGTCACCGAAGAGCGGGTCCTCGGGATGCCACGGTTCGGAGCCGGAGCCCCGGCCATAGTCAGTCATCGATCCCCTTGGTACGCGTCGGTACGCGGGGCGATCGCATCCTCGGAACTGGCCGCCCCTTGCGAAACGGGCGGCGCCAAGTGGCGCCGCCGTGTCGCGCGGAACGTTACCGTACCGCGATCAGATGACCACTTCGACGCTCTCCCCCGCTGGTTTCCCCGACACCCGTTCGGTCTCGAGGGCGCTCTGCAGGATGACGATCGCGGCTGCCTGATCGACCACCGCACGGCCCTTCTTGGCCTTGACGCCCGATGCCCGCAGGCCCTGGGTGGCGGTGACCGTGGTCATCCGCTCGTCCACCAGCCGCACCGGGACGGGCGCGATGATTTTTGCCACATCCTGCGCGAACGCCCGGACCTTGACCGCCGCGGGACCCTCGTTCCCGCTCAGCGAGCGCGGCAGCCCCAGGACGACCTCGATCGGCTCGTACTCCTCGATGATCGCAGCGAGGCGGCGCAGCGCCGCCGGGACGTCCCGCCCCGGAACCGTCTCGACCGGTGTCGCGAGGACCCCGTCGGGGTCGCACGAGGCGACCCCGATCCGGGCATCCCCGACATCGACGGCGATACGCCTGCCTCTGCGCACCGTCAGGCCTTCTCTTCGACCAGGCGCTGGACCGCGGCGACGGCCTCGTCCACGGCGGCCGGGTTCTGGCCGCCGCCCTGCGCGACGTCGTCCTTGCCGCCGCCACCACCACCGAGGGTCTTGGCGGCGGACCTGACGAGTTCACCGGCCTTGATACCGCGCTCGCGAGCGGCCTCGTTGGTGGCGATGACGGTGAGCGGGCGGCCGTTGGCCACGGTGAACAGCGCGACGACGGCGGCCCGGCCGCCCCCGATGCGCTGCCGCACGTCCAGGACGAGCTTGCGCAGGTCGTCGGCGCCGGTGCCCTCCGGCACGGTGCCGGTGACCAGGGCCACGCCCTTGATGTCCTGGGCGCCCTGCGCCAGTCCGGCCGCGGCCTGCAGGACCTTGTCGGCGCGGAACCGCTCGATCTCCTTCTCCGCGTCCTTGAGCTTGGCGAGCATGCCCGAGATCTTGTCGGGCAGCTCCTCGGGACGGCCCTTCACCAGCTCGGTGAGCTGCGCGACGACCGTGTGCTCACGGGCCAGGAACTTGTACGCGTCCACCCCGACCAGCGCCTCGACCCGGCGCACTCCGGAGCCGATGGACGACTCACCGAGCAGCTTGACCAGCCCGAGCTGGGCGGTGTTGCCGACGTGCGTACCGCCGCACAGCTCCTTGGAGAAGTCGCCGATGGTGACCACGCGGACCCGGTCGCCGTACTTCTCGCCGAACTCGGCGATGGCGCCCTGCTTCTTGGCCTCTTCCATGCTCATGACCTCGGCGGTCACGTCGAGCTCCCGGGCGAGCACCTCGTTGATCTTCTGTTCGACGTCGGTGAGCACCGTGCCGGGTACGGCGGCGGGCGAGCCGAAGTCGAAGCGGAAGCGCCCCGGGGAGTTCTCGGAACCGGCCTGGGCGGCGGTGGGGCCGAGCGCGTCCCGCAGCGCCTGGTGCGTGAGGTGCGTCGCGCTGTGCGCGCGGGCGATGGCCCGGCGGCGCACCAGGTCGATCTGGGCGAGCGCGCCGGCGCCGAGGGTGACCTCGCCGACCTGGACGACGCCCTTGTGCACGCTGACGCCGGCCACCGGCTGCTGCACGTCGCGGATCTCGATGATCGCGCCGGTGTCGATCCTGATCCGGCCGGTGTCGGCGAGCTGGCCGCCGCCCTCGGCGTAGAACGGGGTGCGGTCCAGGACGATCTCGACCTCGTCGCCCTCGTGGGCGGCCGGCGACGGGACACCGTCGACGAGCAGTCCGACGACGGTGGCCTCGTTCTGGTTGGAGCTGTAGCCGGTGAACTCGGTGGTGCCGGAGCGGTCGGCGACCTCACGGTAGGCCGAGAGGTCGGCGTGGCCCTGCTTCTTGCCGCGGGCGTCGGCCTTGGCGCGGTCCCGCTGCTCCTTCATGAGCCGGCGGAAGCCCTCCTCGTCCACCGACAGGCCCTGCTCGGAGGCCATTTCGAGGGTGAGGTCGATCGGGAAGCCCCACGTGTCGTGCAGCAGGAACGCCTTGTCGCCGGAGAGGACGGTGCCGCCGGCGGCCTTGGTCTCGCTGACGGCGGAGTCCAGGATGTTGGTGCCGCCGCTGATCGCCTTGAGGAAGGCGACCTCCTCGGAGAGGGCGACGGTCTCGATGCGCTTGCGGTCGGTGACCAGCTCCGGGTACTGCTCGCCCATCGTCTTGATGACGGTGTCCACGAGCTCGCCGACGACCGGCCCGGTGGCGCCCATCAGCCGCATGTTGCGGATGGCGCGGCGCATGATGCGGCGCAGCACGTAGCCGCGGCCCTCGTTGCCGGGGGTGACCCCGTCGCCGATGAGCATCACGGAGGTGCGCATGTGGTCGGCGACGACGCGCAGCGAGACGTCGGTGCCGTGGTCGGCGCCGTACCGGACACCGGTGAGTTCGGTGGCCGTGTCCATCACCACGCGCAGGGTGTCGGTCTCGTACATGTTCTGCACGCCCTGCAGGATCATCGCGAGGCGTTCGAGGCCGAGGCCGGTGTCGATGTTCTTCGACGGCAGCTCGCCGAGGATCTCGAAGTCGTCCTTGCCCTGGCCGGGGCCGCGCTCGTACTGCATGAAGACCAGGTTCCAGATCTCCACGTAGCGCTCGTCGTTGACGGCCGGGCCGCCCTCCTCGCCGAACGCCGGGCCCCGGTCGTAGTTGATCTCGGAGCAGGGTCCGCACGGTCCGGGGACGCCCATGGACCAGTAGTTGTCGGCCTTGCCCAGGCGCTGGATCCGCTCGGCGGGGACGCCCACGACCTCGCGCCAGATGCGCTCGGCCTCGTCGTCGTCCAGGTACACGGTGACCCAGAGCTTCTCGGGCTCCAGGCCGTAGCCGCCGTCCGCCACGGAGCTGGTGAGCAGCTCCCAGGCGTACGTGATGGCGCCTTCCTTGAAGTAGTCGCCGAAGGAGAAGTTGCCGCACATCTGGAAGAACGTGCCGTGCCGGGTGGTCTTGCCGACCTCTTCGATGTCGGGCGTCCGCACGCACTTCTGCACGCTGGTGGCGCGCTCGAAGGGCGGCTTGACCTCGCCGAGGAAGTACGGCTTGAACGGGACCATGCCCGCCGGGACCAGCAGCAGCGTCGGGTCGTCGGCGATGAGGGACGCCGAGGGCACGACCGTGTGCCCGCGCTCCTCGAAGAAGCGCAGCCAGCGGCGGCGGATTTCTGCCGACTCCATCAGTGATTGTCCTTCCGGTTGTACGACTGCTTGTGCGACTGCTTGTAGGACTTCTGGGGGTGTGACTGCTGCGGGAGCGGCTGCGGTGCGTCGAGTTCGGCCCGGCGCTGCCCGGGGAGGTCTCCCTCGGCGGCCTCCAGGCCCAGCGCGTCCTTGAGTTCGATCTCGCGCTCGGTCATCCCGGCGCGCACGTCCTGGGCGAAGAGCCGCAGGCGGGCGCCGGTTTCGAGCGCCTTGTCGGCCGCCGTCGCGGCGAGGCTGTCCGGGGAGAGCCTGCGCACCGCGCGGTTGACCTTGGTGGTGGCCCAGACGCCCGCGGCGGCGCCGGTGAAGAACCAGAACAGGCGGCGGAACATGGTGTGTCAGCCCTTCGAACGGTTGCGTCGGCTGCCGCGCCGGGCGGCCGGCAGCGCCTTGCCGACCACGACGGTGCGGGTCTTCCCCGCGCCCTTGGCCTGCAGGCCGACCGCGCGCCGCACCCCGTAGCCGAAGGCGGCGACCTTCACCAGCGGCCCGCCGAAGGTGGAGGCCACCGTCGAGGAGAGCGCGGAGGCGTTGGCGGTCACCTCGGCGACGTCCGCGGTGATCGTGTCGACCCGGTCGAGCTGGGTGTGCGCGGAGCGGAGCGCCGAGGTCGCCTCGCCGAGCAGCGGAACGGCCTGTTCGGTGACGTTCGCGACCAGTTCGGTGGTCTTCCTGAGCGTCTGGGACAGCCGGACGAGCGCCACCGCCAGGAACGACACCAGGATCGCCCAGAAGACGGCCACGATCAGGCCGGCCACCTCTCCACCGGACACGTTGCTGCGCTCCCTCACCGTCACCACTTCACAACAACAATCAGCTACCGACCCTATCGCGCCCGGCCTCGGCGTTCGTACCGCATTCCCGGCGCGGCGGCAGCGTCGCAGGGTAGTGCCCCGGGCCCCCGGAGGTGGCGTGATTGTACGTTCCGCTTACCACCCCGTACTCTCCGTAGACCATGGACACTGCGGGAAACCTCCCCGCCGAGCTGAACAGCTTCGTCGGGCGGGCCGCCGAACTCTCGGCCCTCGCCGGTTTGCTGGAGCAGGCGCGGCTGGTCACCATCACCGGGGTCGGCGGCGTCGGCAAGACCCGGCTGGCGGTGCGGACGGCACGGCAGGTGGCCGGCAGGTTCCCCGACGGGGTGTGGCTCGTGGAGCTGTCCGCCCTGTACAACGCGGAGCCGCTGGAACACAGCCTGGCCGAGGCGCTGAAGCTGGCCGACCACACCGGACGGCCGCCGCGGACCGCGCTCGCCGAGGAACTGGCCGAACGTGAACTGCTGCTGGTGCTGGACGGTTTCGAGCATGTGGTGCGGGAGTGCGCGGAACTCGTCGCGGAACTGCTGCGCCGGGCACCCGGGCTGCGGGTGCTGGCCGCCGCGCGCCGGCCGCTGGGCATCACCGGCGAGCACACCGTCCCGCTGGCGCCGCTGCCCGCGGCGGCCGCGGACGGTGACGCCGTCCGGCTGTTCGCCGACCGGGCGGCCGCCGTGCTGCCGGGCTTCACGGTCACCGCGGCCGACCAGGAGGCCACGGTGGAGCTGTGCCGGCGGCTGGACGGCATTCCGCTGGCGCTGGAACTGGCGGCGGGCCGGCTGCGGGCGCTCTCGGTGGGCCAGGTGCTGCAGCGCCTCGACGACCGTTTCCGGCTGCTGACCGGCGGCGACCCCAGCGCGCCGACCCGGCATCACACACTGCGGACCGCGATCGGCTGGAGCCACGAACTGTGCACGCCCGCCCAGCGGCTGCTGTGGGCCCGGCTCTCGGTCTTCGCCGGACTGTTCGACCTGGAGGCCGCGGAGTACGTGTGCTCCAGTCCCGATCTGCCCGCCGAGGACGTCATGGAGACGGTCGCCCAGCTGGTGGCGCAGTCGGTGGTGGCCTGCGAGGCGGGCGTCGGATACCGGATGCTGGAGACCGTCCGCGAGTACGGCGCCGGCTGGCTGGAGGCGCTGGACGACACGGAGCGCATGCAGCGCCGGCACCGCGACTGGTACCTCGGGCTGGCCACCTGGTGCGAGCTGGACTGGTTCAGCCCCCGGCAGGCCGAGGTCGCCGCCCGGGTCGAGACGGATCTGCCCAATCTGCGGCTGGCGCTGGAGTTCAGCCTCAGCGGCGCCGAGGATCCGCACGTGGGCCAGTACCTCGCGGCCACCCTCTGGTTCTACTGGGTGGGCTGCGGCCGGCTGTCCGAGGGCCGGCTCTGGCTGGCCAGAGCGCTGGAGCTGGAGACCTCGCACGCCGAGGCGCGGGCCAAGGCGATGTGGGTGTACGGGTATGTGGCCGTGCTGCAGGGCGATCCGGTGTGCGCGCTCGGCGTGCTGCAGGAGTGCCGCGACGAGGCCGCGCTGACGGGCAACGCGCCGGCCTCGGCGTACGCGGTGCACCGGCTGGGATGCCTCGCGCTGCTGTCGGACGACATGGTCAGGGCCGAGGAGCTGATCGGGGCGGCGCTGGACGCCTACCGCGAGATCGGCGAGCTCAACAGCAATGTGCTGATGGCGCAGGTCGAGCTGGCGATGGCGGTCGCCTTCCGGGGCGATCTGGAGCGGGCGGTGGCGCTGAGCGAGGAGGTCCGCGACATCTGCCGCGACCACGGTGAGCGCTGGGCGCTGGCCTACGCGCTCTATGTACTGGGGTACGCGGCCTGGCTCGGCGGGGACCCGGCCACCGCCCGGGAACTGGTCGAGGAGTGCCTGGTCATCGACCACGCCTTCCACGACCTGGTCGGCGCGGTGCTCGCCATCGAGCTGCTGGCGCTGATCACCGAGGGCGAGGGCGCGCCGTACGAGGCGGCGGTGCTGCAGGGCGCGGCCGGCCGGCTCTGGCGCTCGGTGGGCCTGCGGCTGTTCGGCTCGCAGTTCTTCAACGCGCCGCACGAGCTGTGCGAGAAGCGGGCCAGGACCGCCCTGGGCGATGCCGCCTATGAGGCGGGGCTGGCTGAGGGCGCGCGGTTCGGCCTGGACGCGGCGGTGGCACGGGCGCTGCGCGAGCTGCCGGCGGAGCAGCCGCCGGAGCGGCTCGGCACGGTGGCGCGGGTGGCCGGCCCCCGTACGCACGAACCCGCCGCCTCCCCTGCCGTGGGCGGCGGGGAGACGGCGGGCTGAGAGTACGGGGGCTCTCGCTGGATCAGCGGGCGTAGTACTCGACGACGAGCTGCTCGTCGCAGATCACCGGGATCTCGCGACGGTTCGGGTCGCGGTCCAGGCGGAAGGCCAGGGCCTGCAGGTTGACCTGCAGGTACTTCGGCGTCTCGCCCTCGCCGGCCCAGCCACCCTCACGGGCGACCTGGAACGGGGTCTTCTCGCGGCTGCGCTCGCGGACCATGACGACGTCGTCGGGGCGCACGCGGAAGGAGGGCTTGTCGACCTTGCGGCCGTTGACCTCGATGTGACCGTGCACGACCATCTGCCGGGACTGGTAGATGGTGCGGGCCAGACCGGCCCGCAGGACGAGCGCGTCCAGACGGCGCTCCAGCTCGATGATCAGCGCTTCGCCTGTCTTGAGGTCGACCTTCCGAGCGCGGTCGTAGGCACGGCGCATCTGCGTTTCGCTGATGTCGTACTGGGCACGCAGACGCTGCTTCTCGAGCAGACGGGTCTTGTAGTCGCTGTTCTGCTTGCGACCGCGACCGTGCTCGCCGGGCGGGTAGGGGCGGGCCTCGAAGTACTTGACTGCCTTCGGGGTCAGCGCGATGCCGAGCGCACGCGACTTCTTGACCTTGGGACGCGACTGGTTCACGTGGAACGATCCTCCATGTAAATTAGGTAAGGCTTACCTTAGCTGAGGAGATCGCATGATTCGACCCGGGAACCCCATGCCTGCGCACGGTCAGCCGCGCCCCGACGTGGACGATGCGCTCCGGATGCCATCGGCAGCCGAACGCGCGCGAACTCTAGTCGAGGGTAACCCGTCGGCTGTCCTGGTCATTCCCGGGCTGGACCCCGTACTGCCCGGTCAGATGGTCCCCGAGATGCGCAGCGTCGGCCCCGAGGGCGACGTGTTCCTGCTGTTCCCGGTGGATTCCCCGGCCGTGCGGGCCGCCACCCACGCCGAGGCCGACGAGCTGACCGCTGTGCTGGAGATCACGGACGTCGCACCGGTCTCGGTGCCGTACCGGATCCGCGGGCGGGCCTGGATCGCGGGCTGGCTGACGCCGGTGCGCGACGAACCGGTCGTGCCCGGCACCGCGCTGCTCCGGCTGGAGGTCGGCGAGGCGTCCGTGGACGACCTGTGGGGCGCGGAGCAGGTGGAACCCGACGAGTTCGCCGACGCCACCGCCGACCCGCTGGCGGCCCACGAGTCCGAGCTGCTCCAGCACCTGGCCGCCGCGCACGAGGACCAGGTGGGGTGGCTGTGCGGGCTCGTCGGCGGCTACGGCGGACGGGGCCCCGAGTGCGCCGGCACCCGGACGGCGGTGCCGGTGGCGCTGGACCGCTTCGGGCTGCGGGTCCGCTTCACCGACCCCGACGGCAGCTTCGACGCGCGCTTCGACTTCCCCGAACCAGTGCGCGGCCACGAGGAGTTGCACCACGCGATGCACACCCTCTTCGACGCGGCCCGCGCCTCCGCGGACGATCTTCACGGGGCGTAGCCTGACCTTCATGTTCGTACTCGACATCACGTACACCGCCCCCGTGGAGCAGGTCGACGCCGTCCTCGCCGATCACGTCGGCTGGCTGGACCTGCAGTACGCGGCCGGGGCTTTCCTGGCCTCGGGCCGCAAGGAGCCGCGCGAGGGCGGGGTGATCCTCGCGGTGGCCCGGGACCGGGCGGCGATCGAGGAGATCGTCTCCGGCGACCCGTTCGTCACCGCGGGGGTCTGCGCCTACCGGATCACCGAGTTCCTGGCCACGAAGACGGTGCCGGCGATGGCGGAGTACCGCCAGGAACTGCCGGTCTGATCACGGGCCCGGCCACTTCGCCCTGCCGGCGGGGTCACTCCCCCGACAGGCGTTCCCGGACGCGGTCGAGGACGTCGGCGTACCGGGCCTCCGCACCGTAGCGGGTGGGCTCGTAGTAGCGGCGGCCGTGGATCTCGTCGGGGGCGTACTGCTGGGCGGCGATGGCGCCGGGCAGATCGTGCGGGTACTGGTAGCCCTGCGCGTGGCCGAGCTTGGCCGCGCCCTTGTAGTGCCCGTCGCGCAGATGCGGCGGCACCGGCCCCGCCAGGCCCTTGCGCACATCGGCGAGCGCCGCGTCGATCGCCATGTACGCCGCGTTGGACTTCGGCGCCAGGGCGAGCGCGATCGCGGCCTGCGACAGGATGATGCGCGCCTCGGGGAAGCCGATCATCGCGACGGCCTGCGCGGCGGCGACCGCGGTCTGCAGCGCGGTGGGGTCGGCCATGCCGACGTCCTCGCTCGCCGAGATCATCAGCCGGCGGGCGATGAAGCGGGGGTCCTCCCCCGCCTCGATCATGCGCGCCAGATAGTGCAGCGTGGCGTCCACGTCCGAGCCCCGGATGGACTTGATCAGGGCGCTCGCCACGTCGTAGTGCTGGTCGCCGTCCCGGTCGTACTTCACCGCGGCCCGGTCGACGGACTCCTCCAGCGTGCTGAGGGTGATCTCCGCTTCGCCCTTGGCGATGGCCGCGCCGGCGCCCGCCTCCAGGGCGGTCAGGGCCCGCCGTGCGTCCCCGCCCGCGATGCGCAGCAGATGGGCCTCGGAGTCGGCGGGGAGCGTGACGGCGCCGCCGAGACCGCGCTCGTGGGTCAGCGCCCGGCGCAGCACTCCGCTCAGGTCCTCGTCGGTGAGCGGCTCCAGGGTGAGCAGCAGCGAGCGGGACAGCAGCGGGGAGATGATCGAGAAGTACGGGTTCTCGGTGGTGGCCGCGATCAGGGTGACCCAGCGGTTCTCGACGGCCGGCAGCAGCGAGTCCTGCTGCGCCTTGCTGAAGCGGTGGATCTCGTCCAGGAAGAGCACCGTCTCCCGGTCGTAGCCGCCGGACTGCCGCTTGGCGCTCTCGATGACCGCGCGGACCTCCTTGACGCCCGCGGTGATCGCCGAGAGCTCGACGAAGCGCTTATTGGTGGCCTTGCTGACCACGTACGCGAGCGTCGTCTTGCCGGTGCCGGGCGGGCCCCACAGGATCACCGAGGACGGCCCCGCCGGGCCGCCGCTGCCCTCGCCGACGAGCCGGCGCAGCGGTGCTCCCTGCTTGAGCAGATGCTGCTGGCCGACCACCTCGTCCAGGACGCGCGGACGCATCCGCACGGCGAGCGGGCTGTTGCCCGGCTCCCTCTCCTGGCGTTCCTCGGCAGCTGCGGTGAACAGGTCGGGCTCCATTCGTCCGAGCCTATGGCACGGGTGTGACAGCGCCTCCTGCCGCGGCCAGCAGCGCCCGCACCAGCCGCGGGTCGGAGCCCATCTCGGGGTGCCACTGCACGCCCAGCGCGAAGCCGGGCCCGGGCAGCTCGACCGCCTCCACGGTGCCGTCCTCGGCGTACGCGCTCACCGTCAGACCGGCGCCGAGCGAGCCGACGGCCTGGTGGTGGTAGGTCGGCACCTTCTCCGGGGCCGGGGTGATCCGGGCCAGCAGGGTGCCCGGCACCGGTGTCACGACGTGGTCGCCGAAGACCCCCGGCGTGACGGCGTGCCCGTCGTGGCCGACCTGCTCCGGGAGGTGCTGGACGAGCGTCCCGCCGCACAGCACGTTCAGCAGCTGCATCCCGCGGCACACGGCCAGGACGGGTGTGCCGGAGTCGATCGCGGCCCGCAGCACCGCCAGTTCCCACCGGTCGCGCTCGCGCGCCTGCGGCCCGGTGCGCGGATGGCGCGGTTCCCCGTAGAGCGAGGGTTCGACGTCGGGGCCGCCGGCGACGATGACGGCGTCCATCCTGGCGACCGCCGCGGCCGCGACGTCGGGATCGTCCGGCGGCAGCAGCGCGGCGATGCCGCCCGCGGCGCGGACCATGCGGGGGTAGACCTCCGGCAGGAGTACGGCGCTGGTCTCCCAGACGCCCCACCTGGCGGTGTCGAGATAGGTCGTGACGCCGACCAGCGGCTGCTCGGGCATGAACTGATCCTCCTGGATGACGGGGTCGATTGTGGCGCGGACGGCTGCCGGGCGTCCGGAGCCGCGCGGGTGTCGCGCGGCGGCCGTCAGTCCCGTGCCAGCTCGGCCTCGGCGGCGGCCAGTGCCGCGAACTCCTCCTCGGGGGCGGAGGCGACCAGCCGCTTGCGGCTGTAGAGGGCGAAGTAGGCGATGGCCACGGCGTAGACGGCGAGCGCGGTGAGGGCCGCGTCGATGTCGACCAGGAACGTGGCGACCACGGCCGCGACGGCGAGCACGAAGGCGACGGCGGAGGTGACGATGCCGCCGGGGGTGCGGTAGGGCCGGTGCAGGGCGGGCTCGCGCAGCCGCAGCACGATGTGCGACAGCGCCATGAGGACGTAGCTGACCGCCGCGCCGAAGACCGCCATGTTCAGGACCTTGGACCCGTCGTCGGCGTTGGCCGCCGCCAGGACGAAGCCGATGGTGCCGGGGACCACCAGCCCCAGGTACGGGGCCTTGCGCTTGCTGGTCAGGGAGAGGAAGCGGGGCAGATAGCCGGCCCGGGACAGGGCGAACAGCTGCCGCGATCCGGCGTAGATGAGCGAGAAGAACGAGGCGACCAGACCGGCGAGACCCGCGTAGTTGACGATCTGGCTCAGTGCGGAGGACTTCCCGCCGTTGGCCGTCTGCAGCGCTTCGACCAGCGGGTTCCCGGACTCCTTGAGCGCGTCGGCGCCGCCCGCTCCGACCGTCGGAAGCAGGGTGATGACGGCGAGCACCACGAGGATGCCGATGGAGAGCGCCATGGCCCTGGGCAGGCTCTTCACCGGGTCCTTGGTCTCCTCGGCGGCGAGCGGAACGCCTTCGACGCCCAGGAAGAACCACATTCCGAAGGGGAACGCGGCCCAGATCCCCATCAGGCCGAAGGGCAGCCAGGATCCGGCGCCGACCGCGTCGGTCACCTTGATGTCGTTGAGCCGGCTCGCGTCGAAGGAGCCGAGGGCTCCGACGGCGAAGACCACCAGCGCGAGGACGGCGACGGCGGTGACGACGAAGCTGAACCGCAGCGCCTCGCCGACGCCCCACAGATGCACGCCGATGAAGATCACGAAGCAGGCGAGGAAGACCGGCCAGCCGGAGGTGAGCCCGAAGAGGTTGAGGGACTCGACGTAGGCACCGATGAACGTGGCGATGGCGGCGGGCGCGAGCACGTACTCGATGAGGATGGCGGTACCGGTGAGGAAGCCGCCCCAGGGTCCGAGGGCGCGGCGGGCGAAGCCGTAGCCGCCGCCGGCCGTGGGCAGCACCGAGGACATCTCGGCGAGCGAGAAGACCAGGCAGGTGTACATCAGGCCCATCAGGGCGGTGGCGATGGCCAGTCCGCCGAAACCGCCCTCGCGCAGGCCGAAGTTCCAGCCGGAGTAGTCGCCCGAGACGACGTAGGCGACGCCGAGTCCGGTGAGCAGCAGCCAGCCCGCGGTGCCGCGGCGCAGGGTGCGGCGCTCCAGGTAGTCGTCGCCGCCGGGCGGGGTCGCCGTCGCCGTGCTGCCTGCCGTGCTGCCTGTTGGGAACGGTGAATCGCCGGGCTGGGGCATGCGTCACTCCCGTACGGGACGAGGGGTAAAGGTTTGAACGCATACCTTTACGGCTGTCGCGGAGATGCGCAAGCCCCCGGCAGGGACCGGCCGGCCGGTTCGCCGGCCACGGCGGGGTCAGGCGAGGAAGCCGCGCAGCAGGGCCGCGGTGCCCTCGGCGTGCTCGCGCATCACCGCCGCCGCGGCCTCCTCCTCGCCGTCGAGAATGGCCTCGACCAGCGCGGTGTGCTGGCCCTGCGAGTGTTCGAGGTTGCGTACCAGGATGGGGATGCAGTCCAGGAGTTCGTTGACCTGGGCGCGCACCGCGGCGTACTGCGTGACCAGCGAAGGGGAGCCGCAGAGCTCGGCGATGG
Organism: Streptomyces sp. So13.3; assembly: GCF_005860785.2. Lineage (NCBI taxonomy): Bacteria > Bacillati > Actinomycetota > Actinomycetes > Kitasatosporales > Streptomycetaceae > Streptomyces > Streptomyces sp. So13.3. The sequence continues at coordinate 2,455,418 of NZ_CP048835.1, forward strand.
CCAGGTGCAGCAGGGTGTCGGCGCGCCGGTAGTCTGCGGTGGGCGCGTCGCCCGTCTCGCGCAGCCGGCGGCGCAGCAGGTCCGTCTGCTCCCCGGTCAGTTCGGTGCGGGCGCAGAGACCGGCCGCCCCGACCTCCAGGACCTCGCGGAAGCGCAGCACGTCGTCCAGGCCGCCGGTGCCCAGTCCGGCCGCCCTGCGCCGCAGTTCGTTCTCCGCGTCCGCCCGGCCCGCGCCGTGGGACGGCGGGCGGTTGCGGACGAAGGTGCCGCCGTGCCGGCCGCGGCGGGTCTCGACCAGCCCCTGCTCGTGCAGGACCTTCAGTACCTCGCGCAGGGTGACGCGGCTGATCCGCAGCCGTTCGGCCAGTTCGCGCTCGGCGGGCAGCCGCTCGCCGTCGGGCACCAGACCGAGCCGGACGACCTGGAGCACCTGCTCCAGCGCCTCCTCGAAACCATTGCCGCCGCGGACCGGCCGTAGCACCGAGGCGAGCGGATCCGCGGAGATTTGCTGCTCACTCATGCGCGGGCCCCTTCCCAATCAATGGTTCCAACCCATACCTTAGTGCTTCCGCCCGATCCGAGAGGACCTCCCTCGTGGCAGATCGCACACCCCCCCTGTCCGTCGACGCCCTGCGCGCCCTGGTGGCAGCGGGGAAGATCCACACCGTCATCCTCGGCTTCGCCGATATGCAGGGGCGGCTGCAGGGCAAACGATTCGCCGCACCGTTCTTCCTCGACGAGGTGCTGGCCCACGGTACCGAGGGCTGCAACTACCTGCTCGCGGTGGACGTCGACCTCAACACCGTCGACGGCTACGCGATGTCCTCCTGGGAACGCGGCTACGGCGACTTCGCCATGCACCCCGACATCAGCACCCTGCGCCACGTCCCCTGGCAGGACGGCACGGCGCTGCTCATCGCCGACCTCGCCTGGAACGACGGCAAGCCGGTGGTCGCCGCGCCCCGGCAGATCCTGCGCCACCAGCTGGGCCGGCTCGCGGACCAGGGCTGGACCGCCCATGCCGGCACCGAGCTGGAGTTCATGGTCTTCCGCGACACCTACGAGCAGGCGTGGGACGGCGGCTACCGCGGCCTGACCCCCGCCAACCAGTACAACGCCGACTACTCGGTGCTCGCCACCTCCCGCGTCGAGCCGCTGCTGCGCCGGATCCGCAACGAGATGGCCGGGGCGGGCCTGACCCCGGAGTCCGCCAAGGGCGAGTGCAATCTCGGCCAGCACGAGATCGTCTTCCGCTACGACGAGGCGCTCGTCACCTGCGACCAGCACACCGTCTACAAGACCGGGGCCAAGGAGATCGCCGCCCAGGAGGGCGCCTCGCTCACCTTCATGGCGAAGTTCAACGAGCGCGAGGGCAACTCCTGTCATATCCACCTCTCCTTGCGGGACGAGGCGGGACGCCCTGTCATGGCGGGCGAGGACGGCGAGATGTCGCCCCTCATGCGGCACTTCCTGGCCGGGCAGCTCGCCGCCCTGCGCGACTTCTCCCTGTTGTACGCGCCCAACATCAACTCCTACAAGCGTTTCCGGCCGGGCTCCTTCGCCCCCACCGCGGTCGCCTGGGGCGTCGACAACCGCACCTGCGCGCTGCGCGTCGTCGGGCACGGCGCCTCGCTGCGCCTGGAGAACCGCGTCCCGGGCGGCGACGTCAACCCGTACCTGGCCGTGGCGGGCATGGTCGCGGCGGGTCTGTACGGCATCGAGCACAAGCTCGAACTGCCGGAGGCCTGCACGGGCAACGCCTACACCGCCGACTACGCGCAGGTGCCCGGCACCCTGCGGGAGGCCGCCGGACTGTGGGCGGCCAGCCCGATCGCGCGGGAGGCCTTCGGCCAGGACGTCGTCGACCACTACAGCAACATGGCGCGGATCGAGCAGGAAGCGTTCGACACCGCCATCACGGACTGGGAGCGGTTCCGCTCCTTCGAGCGGATGTAAGGAAGCAGCCCCGTGACCGAGCACCACCAGGTACTCAACCCCGCCACCGAGGAGGTCGTCGCCACGGTCGCGGCGACCACCCCGGAGGGCGTGGACACCGCCGTCGCCGCGGCGGCCAAGGCCCAGCAGGGCTGGGCGGCGCTGGCCCCGGCCGACCGGGCGCGCGGCCTGCGCCGGTTCGCCTCCGAGGTCGACGCGCACGCCGAGGAGCTCGCCGCGCTGGAGGTCCGCGAGGCCGGCCACACCCTCGGCAACGCCCGCTGGGAGGCCGGGAACGTCCGTGATCTGCTCGACTACGCCGCCGGCGGCGTGGAACGGCTCAGCGGCCGGCAGATCCCGGTCGCCGGCGGCATCGACCTCACCTTCCACGAGCCGATCGGCGTCGTCGGCGTCATCGCCCCGTGGAACTTCCCGATGCCGATCGCGGCGTGGGGCACCGCCCCGGCGCTCGCGGCGGGCAACGCCGTCCTGCTCAAACCGGCCGAGACCACCCCGCTGACCGCACTGCGGCTGGCCGAACTCGCCCTGTCCGCGGGCCTGCCCGAAGGGCTCTTCCAGGTACTGCCCGGCGCGGGCCCGGTCACCGGGACCCGGCTCGTCGAGCACCCGGACGTGCGGAAGATCGTGTTCACCGGCTCCACCGCCGTCGGCAAGCGGATCATGGAGCAGTGCGCACGTCAGGTGAAGCGGGTCACCCTCGAACTCGGCGGCAAGAGCCCGAACATCGTCTTCGCCGACGCGGACCTGGAGAAGGCCGCGGCGGCGGCCCCGATGGCGTTCCTGGACAACGCGGGCCAGGACTGCTGCGCCCGCACCCGGATCCTGGTCCAGCGGGAGGTCTACGAACGGTTCCTGGAGCTGCTGGTCCCGGCGGTCGAGGCCGTCCGGGTAGGCGACCCGTCGGACCCCGCCACCGAGATGGGTCCGCTGATCTCGGCGGTCCAGCGGGATCGGGTCCGCTCGCTCGTCACGGACGACCTGCCGGTCGCCGCCCGCGGCAGCGCCCCCGAAGGACCCGGCTTCTGGTACCCGCCGACGGTGCTGGCCCCGGTCGGCGCCGCCGCCCCCGCCGCCACCGAGGAGATCTTCGGGCCGGTCGCCGTCGTCCTGCCCTTCGAGGACGAGGCGGACGCGCTGCGGCTCGCCAACGCCACCCGCTACGGGCTGTCCGGCTCGATCTGGACCCGCGACCTCGGCCGGGCCCTCCGGATGTCGCGCGGGGTCGCGGCGGGCAACCTGTCGGTCAACAGCCACAGTTCGGTCCGCTACGCGACGCCGTTCGGCGGCTTCGGGGAATCCGGCCTCGGCCGGGAACTGGGCCCCGACGCCCTCGCCGCCTTCACCGAGACCAAGAACGTCTTCATCAGCACTGAGGAGTAGCAGCGCATGTCAGAGCCATCCACCACCGAAGTCTGCCGCCGCCTCGTCGGCCGTACCGCGGTCATCACCGGCGCCGGCAGCGGCATCGGGCTGGCCACCGCACGCCGCTTCGCCTCCGAGGGCGCGAACGTGGTCGTCGCCGATATCGACGAGGGGTCGGGCAAGGCCGCGGCCGAGGAGGTCGGCGGGATCTTCGTCAAGGTCGACGTCACCGACCCCGAGCAGGTCGAGGCGCTGTTCAGGACGGCGTACGACACCTACGGATCGGTCGACATCGCCTTCAACAACGCCGGGATCTCGCCGCCCGACGACGACTCGATCCTCACCACCGGCCTGGACGCCTGGCGCCGGGTCCAGGAGGTCAACCTGACCTCCGTCTACCTGTGCTGCAAGGCCGTGCTGCCGTACATGCAGCGGCAGGGCAAGGGCTCGATCATCAACACCGCGTCGTTCGTGGCCAAGATGGGCGCGGCCACCTCGCAGATCTCCTACACGGCGTCCAAGGGTGGCGTCCTGGCCATGACCCGCGAGCTGGGCGTGCAGTTCGCCCGCGAGGGCATCCGGGTCAACGCGCTGTGCCCCGGCCCGGTCAACACCCCGCTGCTCCAGGAGCTGTTCGCCAAGGACCCGGAGCGCGCCGCCCGCCGGATCGTGCACATTCCGGTGGGCCGCTTCGCCGAGCCGACGGAGATCGCCGCCGCGGTGGCGTTCCTCGCCAGCGACGACTCCAGCTTCATGACGGCGAGCGAGTTCCTCGTGGACGGCGGCATCGGCGGGGCGTACGTCACCCCGCAGTAGCCGCGGGTTCCGCCGCGCCCGGAGGACGGGTGCGGCGGGCCTACCGGGCCCCCGGGCTCAGATGAGCGTCTTCCAGTACGACCACCAGCGGGTCAGGATCAGCATCGCGATGATGCCGTACCAGAGCACCGGCACGACCCAGTGGAACTCCAGGACCGCGCTACGCACCCCGGCCGGGACCTTGATGATGCCGTGCTTGATGTTGTGCACGGCCGTGTACCAGAAGAGCGCGATGGTGACGACCCAGGCCAGGGAGCACCACAGGCACAGGGAGTTGATGTTGTACAGCGACTGGTACTGCAGCCAGGTCACGAACCCGACGCCGAACAGGGTGCCGGCCTGCAGGCCGAGCCAGAACCAGCCCCGGTAGCGGGCGCCCGCGAGCACACCGACGCCGATGCACACCACGATCGGGTAGGCGATCAGGCCGATCATCGGGTTCGGGAAGCCGAACGCGTGGGCCTGTTCGCTCTTCATGATGTTGCCGCAGGAGATGATCGGGTTCAGGCTGCAGCCCGGGACGAAGTTCGGGTCTTCGAGGAGCTTGAACTTGTCCCAGGTGATCACGAAGGACGCGAGCGTGCCGAGCGCGCCGCAGATCACCAGCAGCCACGCGAAGGGACGTCCCGTCCCGATGGTGTTCCCGGTCTCGCGGTCACCGTCGGTGAGAGTCTGGTCGAGCGCCGAAGTCGTCATATCGCCGTTCCGTAGATCCGTCGTTATCCCGCGCGACCTTCATTGTGCACCAGTGGCAGGGCCCGCAGGTGCCCGGTGGTCCATCGAACGGTGGACACGGGAGTGTCCTCCTGGTCGTCCCCCGCGGCGCGTGCCCAGGAGGATTCCTACCGGCATGGGAAACGAGGCGGTGCGGGTGCGGGGCCTCCGCAAGCGGTACGGCGAGGTCACCGCGGTCGACGGAGTCGATCTCGACATCGAACGCGGCGAGGCGTTCGGGATCCTGGGCCCCAACGGGGCGGGCAAGAGCACGACGGTCGAGATCCTGCAGGGGCACCGGTCGGGGGACGGCGGCGAGGTGACCGTGCTGGGCGAGGACCCGGACCTGGCCGGCCGCGCCTGGCGCTCACGGGTCGGCATCGTCTGGCAGGACGAGTCGGCGCCGGCGGAGCTGACCCTCCGCGAGAGCGTGCGGCACTTCGCGCGGTACTACCCGCGACCGCGCGATCCGGCGGAGGTCATCGCCCTGGTCGGTCCGGAGGACAAGGCCGGTCACCAGCGCGATGCGGCACGGGCTGATCTGACCCCGCGTCCCGCACAGGGCGAAGGGCCCGGACAGCGACAGCTGTCCGGGCCCTTCGCCGCAGGTCGGAGCAGCGGGTCAGGCCAGCTTCTCCTGGAGGGTGGCGACCAGCGCGTCCAGGGCGACCGCCGTCTGCTCACCGCTCCGCATGTCCTTGAGCTGCACCACGCCCTCGGCCAGATCACGCTCACCGGCCACGATCGCGAAGCGGGCGTCGGCGCGGTTCGCCGACTTCATCGCGTTCTTCAGGCCCTTGCCGCCGAACGCGAAGTCGGTGGCGATACCCGCCCGGCGCAGCTCGGTGACCGTGCCGAAGAGCGTGCGGCGCGCCTCCTCGCCGAGCGGTACGGCGAACACGTCGGTCGTCGCGGGCAGTTCGAGCTCGACGCCCTCGGCCTTGAGCGCCAGCACCGTACGGTCCACGCCCAGCGCCCAGCCGACGGACGGCAGCGCGGGGCCGCCGATCATCTCGGACAGGCCGTCGTACCGCCCGCCGCCGCCGACGGCGGACTGCGAGCCGAGACCGCCGTGCACGAACTCGAAGGTGGTGCGGGTGTAGTAGTCCAGGCCGCGCACCAGCTTCGGGTCGTCCTCGTACGCCACGCCCGCGGCCGTCAGCAGCTCGCGCACCTGCTCGTGGTACTCCTTGCACGCCTCGCACAGGTAGTCACGGAGCATGGGGGCACCGGTCAGCTGCTTCTGCACCGCGTCGCGCTTGTCGTCCAGAACGCGCAGCGGGTTGATCTCCGCCCGGCGCACGGTGTCCTCGTCCAGGTCGAGACCGGCCAGGAACTGCTGGAGCGCGGCCCGGTAGACCGGACGGCACTCCTTGTCGCCGAGCGAGTTGAGCAGCACCCGGAAGTTCTTCAGGCCGAGTGCCTTGTACGCGTCGACGGCCAGGATGATCAGCTCGGCGTCCAGCACCGGGTCCTCGGTGCCGATCGCCTCGGCGCCGACCTGCGAGAAGTGCCGGTACCGGCCGGCCTGCGGGCGCTCGTAGCGGTAGTACGAGCCCGAGTACCAGAGCTTGACCGGCAGGTTGCCGAGCTTGTGCAGGTTGTTCTGCAGGGCGGCGCGCAGCACGGAGGCGGTGCCCTCGGGGCGCAGCGCGAGCGTGGTGCCGCCCTTGGTGGTGAGGGTGTACATCTCCTTGCTGACGATGTCGGTGGACTCGCCGACGCCGCGGGAGAAGAGTTCGACCGCCTCGAACCCGGGGGTCTCGATATAGCCGTAGCCGGCCCGCTTGAGCGGTGCGGAGATCGCCTCGCGCACCGCGAGATACGCCGCGGAGTCCGGCGGGATCAGGTCGTACGTGCCCTTGGGGGCCTGGAAGGTACTCACAGGAAGCCTTGTCACAATCCTCGTCGCGGAGCCGGTGAACCGGCTCCGAAGCCGCGGGCCGCTTCCCCCAGGTAGGGGTTGGCGGCGCGCTCGCGGCCGATGGTCGTCTGGGGGCCGTGGCCGGACAGCACCACGGTCGAGTCGTCGAGCGGCAGGCACACCCGCGCCAGCGACTCCATCAGCTCGTCCGCGGAGCCACCGGGCAGGTCGGAGCGTCCGACGGAGCCGGCGAACAGCAGGTCGCCCGAGAAGAACACCGACGGCACGTCGGAGGTCTCGGGAAGCCTGAAGGTCACCGACCCCTTCGTATGGCCCGGCGCGTGCGAGACGGTGAACTCCAGGCCGGCCAGCCCGAGGGCGGCGCCGTCGGTCAGCTCCCGGACGTCGTCGGGTTCCCCGATCGTCAGCTCGCCCAGCAGCTGCTGCCCGATGGAGCGCCCCAGGGCCTTCTCCGGGTCGCTCATCATGTAGCGGTCCCGGGGGTGGATCCAGGCCGGGACGTCATGGGCCCCGCAGACCGGCACGACGGACGCCACATGGTCGAGGTGGCCATGGGTGAGGATGACGGCGACGGGCTTGAGGCGATGCTTGGCGAGCGTGTCCTCGACGCCCTGGGTCGCTTGGTGACCCGGGTCGATGATCACGCACTCCTCACCGGCGGCGGGGGCGACCACATAACAATTGGTCCCCCAGGCCCCGGCGGGGAACCCGGCAATAAGCACGTTCGTCCTTCTGTCGTCCGCGGAGCTGTCGGCAGCTCACGAGCCTACCGGCGCGGGAGTGGCCGCCGCGAACCCGTATCGTCCCGCAGGTGCGCCTGTGCGTGGCGCGCGGGTACTGGACTGCGGGCCGGGTGGGGCGCGAAGATCTGCCGCACGCGGATTCACGTTCGAGATGACGTTTTCGAGAAGACTGAAGCAGAAGACCGGGAGACGGCGAAGTGGTCACCAAGGAACAGCGGCGGCGACAGCTCGCCCGAGAGAAGTTCGAGCGGCAGCAGCAGCGCAGGACCGCGGAGCAGTCCAAGGCCCGCCGGCGCAACAGCGTGATCGCCGCCGTGGTGGCCGTCGTGGTGGCCGCCGGCGCCACCGCGTACGCGACGGGCAGCCTGGACGGCAAGGAGAAGTCGAAGACCGACGCGGCCGCCAGTCCGTCGGCCACGACGCCTTCCAAGGCGCCGGACCCGTGCGCCAAGCCGGGCGCGGGCACCCCGGGGAAGCAGCAGTGGAAGACCGAGCCGGCGATGGACATCGACAAGAGCGCGAAGTACACCTTCACGCTCCAGACCACCTGCGGTGACATCGCGATGGCGCTGGACGCGGCGAAGGCGCCGGCCACCGTGAACTCGTTCAAGTTCCTCGCCGACAAGGGCTTCTTCGACCACACCAAGTGCCACCGGCTCACCGCCGACAACATCTTCGTCCTGCAGTGCGGCGACCCGACCGGTACCGGCCAGGGCGGCCCCGGCTACACGATTCCGGACGAGAACCTCAAGGACCCGGCCGTCGCGAAGGGCACCTACCCGGCGGGCACGATCGCGATGGCGAACACCGGGCAGCCGCACACCGGCGGCAGCCAGTTCTTCCTGGTCTACAAGGACAGCCCGCTGCCGGCGTCCTACACGCCCTTCGGCACCATCGGCGCCGACGGCATGAAGGTGCTGCAGAAGATCGCGGCGGCGGGCGCGGCGGCCCCCGACGCCCAGCAGAACACCGCCCCGAACGCGACCGTGGTGATCAACAAGGCGGTCGTGAAGCAGTCGTGAACCCCTGATGAGCCGGGCCCCGGCGGTAAATTTCGCGTGTGCTGGATGCGGACAGCCGGGGCGCCGGTCGCCTATGTTGGCGTTGGACCGGTCAGGGCGCAGCCCGGCCGGAGGAAACTGTGAACGATGCCCGCGAGCCGGAAAGCGGCCGGGCATCACGTGGAGGAGGCGCTGTGAGCAGCGACCCATGGGGCCGCGTCGATGAGACGGGGACCGTGTACGTGCGTACGGCCGACGGGGAGCGGGAGGTCGGTTCGTGGCAGGCGGGGTCTCCGGATGAGGCACTGGCCTACTTCGAGCGCAAGTACGAGGGGCTTGTCGTCGAGATCGGCCTCCTCGAGCGGCGGGTGAAGACCACCGACCTCGCGCCCAAGGACGCGCTGACCGCGATCGAGCACCTTCGGGCGTCGGTCACCGAGGCGCACGCGGTGGGCGACCTGGCGGCGCTCGCCACACGGCTGGACGCACTCGTCGGGCTGGTGGAATCGCGCCGCGAGGAGCGCAAGGTCGCGAAGGCGAAGGCGACCGACGAGGCCAAGGTGGCCAAGGAGGAGCTGGTCGCGGAGGCCGAGGGGCTGGCCGAGAGCGAGCAGTGGCGGACCGCGGGCGAGCGGCTGCGCGCCCTGGTGGACACCTGGAAGGCGCTGCCGCGCCTGGACCGCAAGGCCGACGACGAGCTGTGGCACCGTTTCAGCCACGCCCGTTCGGTCTTCTCCAAGCGGCGCAAGGCGCACTTCGCGTCGCTGGACTCCCAGCGCGAGGAGGCCCGCCGCGCCAAGGAGAAGCTGGTCACGGAGGCGCTGGCGCTGTCGAACTCCACCGACTGGGGTCCGACCGCCGCCCGCTACCGCGAGCTGATGACGGAGTGGAAGGCCGCAGGCCGCGCGCAGCGCGAGTCCGAGGACGACCTGTGGAACCGCTTCCGCGGCGCCCAGGACCAGTTCTTCCAGGCCCGCACCGAGGTCTTCAACGAGCGCGACTCCCAGGAGCGGGAGAACCTCGCGCTCAAGGAGGAGCTCGCCATCGAGGCCGAGAAGATCCTTCCGGTGACGGATCTCAAGGCGGCCCGTGCGGCGTTCCGCGCGATCAACGAGCGCTGGGAGGCCGTCGGCCATGTGCCGCGCGACGCCCGGCCCCGTATCGAGGCCCGGATGCACGCGGTCGAGCGCGCGATCCAGGACTCGGAGGAGAACGAGTGGCGCCGGACGAACCCGGAGGCGCGGGCCCGCGCCGCGGGTCTGACGGGCCAGCTCCAGGCGGCCGTCGACAAGCTGCGCACCCAGGCCGAGGCCGCCCGGGCCGCGGGCAACGCGTCGAAGGCCGACAAGCTCACCCGTGAGCTCGAGGGCCGGCAGGCCCTGCTGGACCAGGCCCTGAAGGGCCTGGAGGAGTTCGGCGGCTGAGCAGGCCCTGAGGCCCGCACCGCACGACGAAGCGGCCCCGGTACGGATCTTCCGTACCGGGGCCGCTCGCGTACGGGCTCAGCGCTGACGGCCCGAGGTGACGCGGTACACGTCGTAGACGCCCTCGACGCCGCGTACGGCCTTCAGGACGTGCCCCAGGTGCTTGGGGTCGCCCATCTCGAAGGTGAAACGCGAGGTCGCGACCCGGTCACGGGAGGTCTGCACGGCGGCGGACAGGATGTTGACGTGCTGGTCGGACAGCACCCGCGTCACGTCCGACAGCAACCGCGACCGGTCCAGCGCCTCGACCTGGATGGCGACCAGGAAGACGGACGACTGGGTGGGCGCCCACTCGACCTCCAGGATCCGCTCGGGCTCCTGGGACAGCGACTCGATGTTGACGCAGTCCGTGCGGTGCACCGAGACTCCGCTGCCCCGGGTGACGAAGCCGATGATCGGGTCGCCGGGCACCGGGGTGCAACAGCGGGACAGCTTGACCCACACGTCGTCGACGCCCTTGACGACCACGCCGGGGTCGGCGTTGGCCCGCCGCTTGGAGCGGTTGCGCGAGGGGGTGGTGACCTCCTCGATCTCCTCGGTCGCACCTTCCTCGCCGCCGAGCGCGTCGACCAGCTTCTGGACGACGGACTGGGCGGTGATGTGCCCCTCGCCGATCGCCGCGTAGAGCGCGGAGATGTCCGGGTAGCGCATCTCGTGGGCGAGGGTGACGAGCGAGTCGCCGGTCAGGACCCGCTGGATCGGCAGGTTCTGCTTGCGCATCGCCCGCGCGATGGCGTCCTTGCCCTGCTCGACGGCCTCCTCGCGGCGCTCCTTGGAGAACCAGGCGCGGATCTTGTTCCGGGCGCGCGGGGACTTCACGAAGCCCAGCCAGTCGCGCGACGGGGCGGCGCTCGCGGCCTTGGAGGTGAAGACCTCCACCAGGTCGCCGTTGTCGAGCGTCGACTCCAGCGGCACCAGGCGGCCGTTGACCCGGGCCCCTATGGTCCGGTGCCCGACGTCGGTGTGCACCGCGTAGGCGAAGTCCACCGGGGTGGCGCCGGCCGGCAGCGCTATGACGTCGCCCTTGGGGGTGAAGACGAAGACCTCGTTCTGCGAGAGGTCGAAGCGCAGCGACTCCAGGAACTCGCTCGGGTCCTCGGTCTCCTTCTGCCAGTCCAGCAGCTGCCGCAGCCACGCCATGTCGTTGACGGTGTCGCCGTCGCTCTTGCGCGGGGTGTCGGTGCGCACCTTCGAGGCGCCGGAGACCGGGTCCTGCTTGTACTTCCAGTGCGCGGCGATGCCGTACTCGGCCCTGCGGTGCATGTCGAAGGTGCGGATCTGCAGCTCGACGGGTTTTCCGCTGGGCCCGATGACCGTCGTGTGCAGCGACTGGTACATGTTGAACTTGGGCATCGCGATGTAGTCCTTGAACCGCCCGGGCACCGGGTTCCAGCGCGCGTGGATGGTCCCGAGCGCCGCATAGCTGTCGCGGACGGTGTCGACGAGGACGCGGATCCCCACCAGGTCGTAGATCTCGGCGAAGTCGCGGCCTCGCACGATCATCTTCTGGTAGACGCTGTAGTAGTGCTTCGGGCGGCCGGTGACGGTCGCCTTGATCCGGGCCGCGCGCAGGTCCTGCTGGACCTGGTCGGTGACGACGGCGAGGTACTCGTCGCGCTTGGGGGCGCGCTCGGCGACCAGCCGCACGATCTCGTCGTACATCTTGGGGTAGAGGATCGCGAAGGCGAGGTCCTCCAGCTCCCACTTGATGGTGTTCATGCCCAGCCGGTGCGCCAGCGGGGCGTAGATCTCCAGCGTCTCGCGGGCCTTCTTCTCCTGCTTCTCCCGCTTGAGATACCGCATGGTGCGCATGTTGTGCAGGCGGTCGGCGAGCTTGATGACCAGGACGCGCGGGTCCTTGGCCATGGCCACGACCATCTTGCGTACCGTCTCGGCCTGCGCGGCCTCGCCGAACTTCACCTTGTCGAGCTTGGTGACGCCGTCGACGAGCAGCGCGACCTGGTCGCCGAAGTCCCGGCGCAGCGCGTCCAGGCTGTAGTCGGTGTCCTCGACGGTGTCGTGCAGCAGTCCCGCCATCAGTGTGGCCGGGTCCATGCCGAGCTCGGCGAGGATCGTGGTGACCGCGAGCGGGTGGGTGATGTACGGGTCGCCGCTCTTGCGCTTCACTCCGCGGTGCCAGCGCTCCGCGACCTGGTAGGCGCGCTCGATCTGGCGCAGCTGCGCGGTGTCGCCCTTCGGGTCGTTGCCCCGGACGATCCGCAGCATCGGCTCCAGCACCGGGTTGTACGGGCTGGACCGCTGCACACCGAGCCGGGCGAGGCGGGCGCGGACGCGGTTGGAGGAGCCTGCGGCGCGCGACGGCGTCGCGCTGGCGGGGGTCCGTACGGGCCGGACGGCAGGCGTCGGCGGCTCGGGGGCGGCTCCGTTGCTCCCGGCGGGGGTTTCGTCCCCGCCTTCGGCGTCGAGCGGCTGGGCCTCGTCTGGCAAGAGCACTCCTCACGCGGGTGGGAGCACCCATGGTATCGATCTGTGGCAGGAGGCGGGCGCCCGGTGGTTTCCGGGCGCCCGCCTCCGGGCGGTGCTGTGGTGCCGCAGGGCGCTGTGCCTGTGGTGTCAGACGATGATCAGTGCGTCCAGCGGGGCGCCCGCGAGGGCGGTGGAGAGCCGTTCGCGGCCCTTGAGGAAGCCGAGCTCCAGCAGGACCGCGACCCCGGCCACCTCCGCGCCGGTCCGCCGGATGAGCTCCAGCGAGGCCTCGGCGGTGCCGCCGGTGGCCAGCACGTCATCGATGACCAGGACCCGGTCGCCGGGGGCGAGGGCGTCCTGCTGCACCTCTATCTCGGCGCTGCCGTACTCCAGCTCGTAGCGCTGCGACAGCGTCGCGCCGGGCAGCTTGCCCGCCTTGCGCACGGGCACGAAGCCGAGGTGGGCCCGGGCCGCCGCGGGGGCGGCGAGGATGAACCCGCGCGCCTCCAGTCCGGCGACCTTGGTGGCGCCATGGCGCGCGCAGAGCACGGCCAGGGCGTCCACCAGGGCGTTGAACGCGTCGGGGTCGGCCAGCAGCGGGGTGATGTCCTTGAACATCACACCCGGCTGCGGGTAGTCCGGCACGTCCCGGATCCGGCCGAGCAGCTGCTCGCGCAGCGCTTCGGCGCCGGCCGCGGTCGCCGTCACCGCCGCTTCCCGGAAGGACGGTTCTTGCCACGGTTGCGGGCGGCCTGGGGACGCTGGCCGACCACACCGCCGGCGGCGGCACGGTCGCCGTCCTCCGGCTCGTCGTCCTCGGCGTCCTCGGCGGCGGCGACGTCCTCACGGGCGCGCCGGTCCTCGTCGGCCGGGTCCACGCCCTTGGCGGCGTCGGCCTTGCGCTTGGCCAGCACGCGCTTCTTGAGGGCCTTGATCTCCGGGTCGCGCTCCTTGAAGTCCGCGACCAGCGGGGTCGCGATGAAGATCGAGGAGTACGCACCGGCGGTGAGGCCGACGAAGAGCGCGAGCGCGATGTCGTTGAGGACACCGGCTCCGAGGATGCCGCCACCGATGAACAGCAGGGCACCGACGGGGAGCAGCGCGACGACCGTGGTGTTGATGGAACGCACCAGGGTCTGGTTCAGGCTGCGGTTGGCCAGCTCGCTGTACGTGTAGCGGGTCTGCTTGGTGATGCTGCGGGTCGTCTCCTTGAGACCGTCGAAGACGACGACGGTGTCGTAGAGGGAGTAACCGAGGATCGTCAGCAGACCGATCACGGTGCCCGGGGTGACCTCGAAACCGACGAGGGCGTAGACGCCGACGGTGATCGTGAGGTCGTGGATCAGGGCGACGAGGGCGGCGATGGCCATCCGCCACTCGAAGGCGATGGCGAGATAGATCACCACCAGGATCATGAAGATGATCAGGCCGGTGAAGGCCTTCTTCGAGATCTCCTCACCCCAGCTGGGGCCGACGATCTGTGCGTCGATCTTGGTCGAGCCGCCGAGGTCGGTGGCGACCTGCTCCTGAATGGTCTTCGACTCCTCGGTGGAGATGTCGCTGACCTGGATCCGGACGCCGCCGTTGCCGAGCTTCTGCACGGTGGCGACATGACCGCCGGTGTGGCCGGCGATCTTGTTCTGCACGTCGGTGACCGAGTACGGCGTCTTGCCGGTGGTGAAGACCGCGCCACCGGAGAACTCGATGCCGAGCTTGAGGCCGTTGATCGCCAGGCCGGCGATGGCCACGATCGTGATCAGGATCGAGACGCCGTACCAGAGGTTGCGCTTGCCGACGAAGTCGTAGGCGATCTCGCCACGGTGCAGCCGGTGTCCGAGCTGTCCGAGATTACCGAGCTTGGACATCAGGCCTCCTTCGTCTCGGTGCTCGTCCTGCGGCGGACGCGGCGGATGGGGGCCTGGACACCCAGGCCCTTCGGGTCGAGGCCGGACCACTTGTGGCCCTCCGCGAAGAACTTGTTGCGGGCCAGGATCGTCATCAACGGCTTGGTGAAGAGGAACACCACCACGACGTCGAGCAGGGTGGTCAGACCCAGCGTGAACGCGAAGCCCTGGACCTTGCCGACCGTGACGGCGAACAGCACCGCGGCGGCCAGGAAGGACACGAAGTCCGACACCAGGATGGTGCGCCGGGCGCGCGGCCAGCCGCGGGCCACGGCGGGCTGCAGCGAGCGGCCCTCGCGCAGCTCGTCACGGATCCGTTCGAAGAAGACGATGAACGAGTCCGCGGTGATACCGATGGCGACGATGGCTCCACAGACGGCCGGCAGGTTCAGCGCGAAGCCGATGGCCGGGCCGAGCAGGGACATCAGCGTGTAGGTGAGTGCCGCCGACACCAGGAGGCTGACGATCGCGACGAGGCCGAGGCCCCGGTAGTACGCCAGCATGTAGAGCACGACCAGCGCGAGGCCGACGGCGCCCGCGATGAGGCCGCCGCGCAGCTGCTCGCCGCCGAGTGCGGCGGAGACCGTGGTCACGTCGCTGATGTCGAAGGACAGCGGCAGCGAACCGTAGGACAGGACGTTCGACAGGTTCGTCGCGGACGTCTGGGTGAAGCTGCCGAAGATCGTCGCGCTGCCGCCGGGCAGGGCCTGCGAAACCGAGGGCGCCGAGACGACGTTGCCGTCGAGGTCGATCGCGAACTGGTTCAGCGGGGGCTGCTGGGCGGCGAGCTGCGTGGTGACCCTCGTGAACTTCTTGGCGCCACCGCCGGTGAAGCTGAGGTCGACGACCCAGCCGTTGCCGGACGTGGTGTCGAACTTCGCACTGGCCTTGGAGACGTCCTTGCCGTCGAGGACGGCCGGGCCGAGCGCGTACTTGTACCAGATCTTGTCCTTGCCGTCGCCACGCTCGCCGCAGCCGACGACCTTGTTCTCCGGCTTGACACCCTGGTTCGCGGCCAGCCGCTGCTTCGGGTCGTTGCAGTCAAGGGCGGTGAACTTGGCCTGCAGATCGGCCGGAATCGTGCTGTCCAGCGTGCCGGCCGGGGGCGCGGACGGGGTGGGCGTCGGGGTCGGCGCCTTGGCCGGGTCGGCCTTCAGACCGTCGGTGACCGCGCGGCCCTGAGTGGTGGCGCTCGACGAGGGAGTGGCCTTCGTCGAGGGCGTGCTCTTCGGCGTGGCCGTACCGGTCGGCTTGGTACCGGGCTTGCCCGACGGAGTCGCCGAAGGGGTCACGGACGGGGTGGGCGTCGCCGGCGGCGTCTTGGCCGCCGGGGGGTTCGCCTGCTCGGCGAGCACCTGCCGGAAGTACAGCTGGGCGGTCGTGCCGACCTGCTCCTGCGCCTGCTTGGGGTCGGTGCCCTTGGGGATGTTGACAATGATGTGATTGTCGCCCTGGGTCTGCACCTCCGCCTCGGAGACACCAAGACCGTTCACACGCTGGTTGATGATGCTCACAGCGGTGTTCATGTTGGTCTTGTTGACCGCGCCGGCCTGATCGCTCTTGGCGGTCAACGTGATGCTGACACCGCCTGCGAGGTCGATGCCCAGTCGCGGCTTGGTGTTGTGCGAGAGGAACATCGTCCCCGTCAACGCCACGAGCGCGATCAGGATCGCGGCCAGGGCGCGCCCGGGGTACCCCTGACTCCCCGAGGACCTGCGGCCCTTCTTGGGTGCTGCCACCTTCTTGTATCTCCCTGTCCAACCAGCCCCCGGGCCTGCGCGCCCGTGGGGTGGCCACGAAGTGATGTGAGAGTCCGGACCGACGCGCCCTTACTTGGGGTCGGTGCCGTCCTTCTTCGGCTCGTCCTCCGTCTTGCTCAGGTCGATGCGCTCGTCATCGGCGGCCTCGGCCGTCACGGCGTCCTCATCGGTGGCCGCGTCCCCGTCGGTGTCCTCGGAGCCGTCCTCCAGCTCGTCCGGCTCGATGCCGTGCACGATCCGGTCGTACTCGGACTGGTCCAGGACGGCGCCGATGGAGTTCTTCGCGAAGTGCGCGTGCACCCCGTCGGCCAGCTCCAGGAGGACGGTGTCCTCGTTGACTTCCTTCACCACGGCGTACATGCCGCCGATGGTGCGGACACCGGAGCCCGGTTCCATCTGGTTCCGCATCGTCGCCGCCTGCCGCTGCTTGTTCTTGGCAGACCGGGTCATGAGGAACATGGCACCGATAAGGATGATGAACGGGAGGAGCAAGCCGATACTCACGATTTACAACGTTCCTTCGCACGGCCGCGGTGGCTGGCCTGATCTACGGGGGTGTATGCCGTTCCGGAGGAAGGGCGTCGGCGGAGTCTAAGCGAGTCCTCGCCGGTGAAACAACGCCCAGCATGGCACTGGGGTTCCTGGGGGGCGAGTCCCCATGCCGTCACGGTCCGAACAGGCCACCCTGGCCGGGGCCCCCGGGCTGCTGGGGCGGGACCAGGCCGAGGTGCGTCCAGGCCGCCCGGGTAGCCACCCGGCCACGGGGAGTACGCGCCAGCAGACCCTCCCGGACCAGGAACGGTTCGGCGACCTCCTCGACCGTCTCGCGCTCCTCACCGACGGCGACCGCCAGTGTCGACAGACCGACCGGGCCGCCGCCGAACAGCTGGAGCAGGGCGCGCAGCACCGCCCGGTCCAGCCGGTCGAGGCCTCGGGCGTCCACCTCGTAGACCTCCAGGGCCTGCGTGGCGATCTCGCGGGTGATCCGGCCGTCGGCTCTGACCTGCGCGTAGTCCCGGACCCGGCGCAGCAGCCGGTTGGCGATACGGGGCGTGCCGCGGGAGCGGCCGGCGATCTCCGCACCGCCGTCCGTCTCGATCTCGACGTCCAGCAGCCGGGCCGAGCGGTGGATGACGCGTTCCAGCTCGGCGGGGGCGTAGAACTCCATGTGGCCGGTGAAGCCGAAGCGGTCCCGCAGCGGGGGCGGCAGCAGGCCGGCCCGGGTGGTGGCGCCGACCAGGGTGAAGGGCGGCAGCTCCAGCGGGATGGCGGTGGCGCCGGGACCCTTGCCGACGATCACGTCGACCCGGAAGTCCTCCATCGCCATGTAGAGCATCTCCTCGGCGGGCCGGGACATGCGGTGGATCTCGTCCAGGAACAGCACCTCGCCCTCCTGGAGGGAGGAGAGGATCGCGGCGAGGTCGCCCGCGTGCTGGATGGCCGGGCCCGAGGTGATGCGGATCGGGGCGCCCATCTCGGCGGCGATGATCATCGACAGGGTGGTCTTGCCGAGGCCGGGCGCTCCGGAGAGCAGCACGTGGTCGGCGGTGCCGCCGCGCTTCTTGGCGGCCTTGAGCACCAGGTCCAGCTGCTGCCGCACCCGTTCCTGCCCGACGAACTCACCGAGGTCCTTCGGCCGCAGCGCGGCCTCGACGGCCTGGTCCTCACCGTCGGCATCGGAGCCGACCAGCCGGTCCGGCAGCTCGCCGGCGGTCGGGGGTGCGGGCTCGTCCCAGTTCATGTCGGACTTTCGGGTCGTCGGTGCGGGGCTCGTGGGTGCGGGGCTCGTCGGGTCGTAGCGGCGTCAGGCAGTCGGTGCGGGGATCGTGTCCGTGCGGCGGCATGCCCTCAGCGGGTGCGGTTCAGGGTCTGGAGGGCCGCTCGCAGCAGTGCGGACACATTGGGCGCTCCGCCCCCGGCCAGCTCCGCCTCTGCCTGCGGCGCGACCGCTGAGACCGCTTCGTCGGCCTCGCGGGTGGCGTAGCCGAGCCCGATGAGCGCCGCGTGCAGCTGGTCGCGCCAGGAAGCGCTGACGGGGCTGCCGATCCCGCGGTTCGCCCCGGGGCCGACGGGCTCGCCGAGCCGGTCCTTCAGTTCCAGCAGGAGCCGCTGGGCGCCCTTCTTGCCCACGCCGGGGACGGCGGTGAGCGCTTTCTCGTCCCCGGTGGCCACCGCGATCCGCAGGGCGTCCGGGGAGTGCACGGCGAGCATCGTCTGCGCGAGGCGCGGGCCGACGCCGCTGACGGTCTGCAGCAGCTCGAAGACCAGCCGCTCGTCGTCGTCCGCGAAGCCGTACAGGGTGAGCGAGTCCTCGCGGACGATCAACGACGTCGAGAGTCTGGCCGGCTGCCCGGTCCTGAGGGTGGCGAGGGTGCCCGGGGTGCACAGGACGGACATGCCGATGCCGCCCACCTCGATGACCGCGGCGTCCGGGGCGAGTGCGGCGACCGGGCCGCTGACGAAGGCGATCATGCTCGGGGCTCCTGGATTCGTGCCGGCCGGTGGGCGGCGATGGCCTGTTGGAGACGGTTGGTGGCGGTACCGCGCCAGAGGTGGCAGATGGCCAGCGCCAGCGCGTCCGCGGCGTCGGCCGGCTTGGGCGGGGCGTCCAGGCGCAGCAGCCGCGTCACCATGGCGCCGACCTGGGCCTTGTCCGCCCGTCCGCTGCCGGTGACGGCGGCCTTGACCTCGCTGGGGGTGTGCAGATGGACGGGGAGTCCGCGCCGGCTGGCGCAGAGCATCGCGACGGCGCTGGCCTGGGCGGTGCCCATGACCGTGCTGACGTTGTGCTGGCTGAACACCCGCTCCACGGCGACGACTTCCGGCCGGTACTCGTCCAACCACGCCTCGATGCCGCGCTCGATGAGGACGAGTCGGTGCCCGATATCCGCGTCGGCCGGGGTGCGCACCACGCCTACGCCCAGCATCGTCAACGGGCGCCCGGGGACGCCGTCCACGACTCCGATGCCGAGCCGGGTCAGTCCCGGGTCCACGCCGAGTACCCGCACCCCGTCACCCCTCAAGCCCTGTCGGTCAACTGTTCCTGCAGGTTAGCCGTTCCCACCGACAACGCCGCCAACGCCGACGGGCCGGCGGGATGTGTCCCGCCGGCCCGTGGTGCTGACAACGCGGAATCAGGCGTCGACCTGCTCCATGACCTCGTCGCTCACGTCGAAGTTGGCGAAGACGTTCTGCACGTCGTCGCTGTCCTCCAGCGCGTCGATCAGCTTGAAGATCTTGCGGGCGCCGTCCTCGTCGAGCTCCACCTGCATGGTGGGGACGAAGTTGGCGTCGGCCGAGTCGTAGTCGATGCCCGCGTCCTGGAGCGCGGTACGGACCGCGACCATGTCGGTGGCCTCGCTGATGACCTCGAAGGACTCGCCGAGGTCGTTGACCTCTTCGGCCCCGGCGTCCAGCACGGCGCCCAGCACGTCGTCCTCGGAGAGTTCACCCTTGGGGACGATGACGACGCCCTTGCGGTTGAACAGGTACGAGACCGAGCCCGGGTCCGCCATGGCGCCGCCGTTGCGGGTCATCGCGACCCGGACGTCGGAGGCCGCGCGGTTGCGGTTGTCGGTGAGGCACTCGATGAGCACCGCGACACCGTTCGGCCCGTAGCCCTCGTACATGATCGTCTGGTAGTCGGCGCCGCCGGCTTCCAGACCGGCACCGCGCTTGACCGCGCTGTCGATGTTCTTGTTCGGGACCGAGCTCTTCTTCGCCTTCTGGATGGCGTCGTAAAGGGTCGGGTTACCGGAGACGTCACCGCCACCCATGCGCGCCGCCACCTCGATGTTCTTGATCATCTTGGCGAACAGCTTGCCGCGCTTGGCGTCAACCACGGCCTTCTTGTGCTTGGTGGTAGCCCATTTAGAGTGGCCGGACATCGCCAGCTCCTTACAACGTCGCCAGTAGAAATGAACAGAAGAGATCCTACCGGGGTCGGGCTAGCCCGCGGTGCGCACCATGTCGACGAAGAGCTCGTGAACCCGGTGGTCGCCGGTCAGCTCGGGGTGGAACGAGGTGGCCAGCAGGTTTCCGGAGCGTACGGCGACCACGGTGCCGTCCTCGAGCCGGGCCAGTACCTCGGTCCGCTCGCCGGTCGACTCGACCCACGGGGCGCGGATGAAGACGCCCTCGACCGGGCCGCCGCCGATGCCGGTGATCTCCACGGCCGCTTCGAAGGACTCGTTCTGCCGCCCGAAGGCGTTGCGGCGCACGATCATGTCGATGCCGCCGATGGTCTCCTGGTCGTCCCGGCCGTCCAGGATCTTGTCGGCGAGCATGATCATTCCCGCGCAGGATCCGTAGGCCGGCATTCCGGCCGCGACCCGCTCGCGCAGCGGCTCCAGCATGCCGAAGATGACCGCCAGCTTGGACATCGTGGTGGACTCGCCGCCGGGGATGACCAGGCCGTCGATCCCGGCGAGCTCGGCCGGCCGGCGCACAGGCACGGCCTGTGCGCCGGCGGCGGTGAGCGCCGCGAGGTGTTCGCGTACATCGCCCTGCAGGGCCAGTACGCCGATGGTGGGTATGGCGCTCACGGTCCGGTTACCAGCCGCGGTTGGCGTAGCGCTCGGACTCGGGGAGGGTGTCGCAGTTGATGCCGACCATGGCCTCGCCCAGACCGCGCGAGACATCCGCGATGACCTTGGGGTCGTCGTAGAAGGTGGTGGCCTTCACGATGGCGGCGGCGCGCTGCGCCGGGTCGCCGGACTTGAAGATGCCGGAGCCGACGAAGACACCCTCGGCGCCGAGCTGCATCATCAGGGCGGCGTCCGCCGGGGTGGCCACACCGCCGGCGCTGAAGAGCACGACGGGCAGCTTGCCGAGGCCCGCGACCTCCTTGACCAGCTCGTACGGGGCCTGGAGGTTCTTGGCGGCGACGAACAGCTCGGTCTCGTCCAGGGTGCCGAGGCGGCGGATGTCGGTGCGGATCTGGCGCATGTGGCGCACGGCCTCGACGACATTGCCGGTGCCGGCCTCACCCTTGGAGCGGATCATGGCCGCGCCCTCGGCGATCCGGCGCAGGGCCTCGCCCAGGTTGGTCGCGCCGCAGACGAAGGGGGTGGTGAAGGCCCACTTGTCGCTGTGGTTGACCTCGTCGGCCGGGGTCAGGACTTCGGACTCGTCGATGTAGTCGACACCGAGCGCCTGCAGGACCTGGGCCTCGACGAAGTGGCCGATACGGGACTTCGCCATGACGGGGATGGACACCGCGTTGATGATGCCGTCGATCATGTCCGGGTCGGACATACGGGCCACGCCGCCGTCCTTGCGGATGTCGGCGGGCACCCGCTCCAGGGCCATGACCGCGACGGCGCCGGCGTCCTCGGCGATCTTCGCCTGCTCGGCGTTGACGACGTCCATGATCACGCCGCCCTTGAGCTGCTCGGCCATACCGCGCTTGACGCGCGCGGTGCCGGTCTCGGGGTTCTGGGCGGTGGCGGGGGTGGTGGACACGGTATGACCTCACTCGATGACGAATGGTGCGTTGTACCCATCCTGAACCGGTCCACCTGGCCGGAAAAGGGCCAATCCGGGGTCAGTGGCCTGCCGCGCCGTCCGCTGTGAACGCCATCGGTGGCTCGTCGTCCATCTCGAAGGCCAGCGGGAAGGGCGCGTGGCCGGCCAGCCGGAACCAGCGCACGACCCGGTGCCTGCGCACCGCCCGCGCCGCCCGGACCGCGTCGTTGTGGAAGCGGCGGGCCATCGGCACCCGGCGTACGGCCTGGGTCAGTTCGCCGACGGTCTCCTCGCCGCCGGGCGCGGCCAGCACCGCCTCGACGGCGTCCGGTTCGGCGAAGACCGCGCGCAGCGCCTGGCTCAGCTCGCTCTCGGCCACCTCTCGGTGCTCGTCCTCGGCCTGCCGGGCGGCGTGCGCGGACTGGTAGAGGACGATGGACGCCGCCGGGTCCAGCACCCCGGACGTCGCGAGCTCCTGGGCCACCGAGGCGCGGCGCAGCAGCTGCGCGTCCAGGGCGGCACGGGCGGCGTCGATACGGGCGTGCAGCCGGTCAAGGCGGCCCGCGGTCCAGCTCAGGTACAGGCCGATGGCAACGACAGCCACCGCGACCCAGATGAAGGTGGTCACGGGCGGCAAGGCTACCGTCGCGCCGGGTACTTCAGTCCCGGGCGAGCCCCAGGCGGGCGCGCAGGCCGACGCGTTCGTCGGTGGCGACGGCGGTGGCGCCCTCCGTCACCGTCTCGTAGACGGACAGGATGTCGGCGCCGACCGTGCTCCAGTCGAAGCGGCGGACGTGCCTGCTGCCCAGTTCCCGCAGCTCCGCGAGGCGCTCGGGGTCACCGAGCAGCCGCACCGCGGCGGCCGCGAGCGCGTCGGCGTCCTCGACGGGGAACAGTTCGCCCGCCGCACCGCCGTCCAGGACCTGGCGGAAGGCGTCCAGATCGCTGGCGAGCACCGGGGCGCCGGCCGACATCGCCTCGACGAGGATGATGCCGAAGCTCTCGCCGCCGGTGTTGGGGGCCACGTACAGGTCGACGCTGCGCAGCAGCCGGGCCTTGTCCCGGTCGCTGACCATGCCGAGGAACTCCACCTGGCCGCGTAGGTGTTCCGGCAGGGCCTCGACGGCTTCCTTCTCGTCACCCTTTCCGGCGACCAGCAGCCGGGTGTCCGGGCGTTCGGCGATGATCTTCGGCAGGGCCCGCATCAGGGCGGGCAGGCCCTTGCGCGGCTCGTCGATCCTGCCGATGAACCCGATCGTCCCGCCCGGCCGCGGCACGCCGTCCAGGGCCGTGCTGCGCGCCCCTTCCGACTGCCACTTCGGCTCGGCCTCGGCGGTGGCGAAGAAGTCGACGTCCACGCCGTTGGGGATGACCACCGCGTCGCCGCCGAGGTGCTCCACCAGGGTGCGCCGGGCGTACTCGCTCACCGCGATGCGCGCGCGGATCTTCTCCAGCGCGGGCTGCAGGATCGGATAGGCGGCGATCATGGCCCGCGAGCGCGGGTTGGAGGTGTGGAAGGTCGCGACGATCGGCCCCTGGGCCGCCCAGCAGGCCAGCAGGCCGAGGGACGGCGAGGTCGGTTCGTGGATGTGGATGACGTCGAAGCCGCCGTCGTGCAGCCAGCGGCGCACCCGCGCGGCGGACAGGAAGCCGAAGTTGAGCCGGGCCACCGAGCCGTTGTACGGCACGGGGACGGCGCGGCCCGCGGAGACCACGTACGGCGGGAGCGGCGTCTCGTCGTCGGCGGGCGCGAGCACGGAGACCTCGTGGCCGAGCTTGATCAGGTGCTCCGCGAGGTCGCGGATGTGGAACTGGACGCCGCCGGGGACGTCCCAGGAGTACGGGCAGACGATCCCGATCCTCAAAGTTTCTCCGTTCCGGAACTGTTCGGACGCGCTTCGAGATCGGCGAGCCACAGCCGTTGGAGCATGTGCCAGTCCTGGGGGTGCTCGGCGATCCCGGAGGCGTAGGCGTCGGCGAGGTCCTGGGTCATGACCGCGGCCTTCTCGGCCCGTTCCCCGAGCTCGGGGACCTCGACCGGCGGGTGGATCCGGCCCCGCATGATCGTCGAGTCGTCGTACCAGAGGGTGACCGGCAGCAGCAGCGCGCCGGTCTGCTGCGCGAGCATCGCGGGGCCGGCGGGCATCCGGGTG
This sequence comes from Streptomyces sp. So13.3, assembly GCF_005860785.2. Lineage (NCBI taxonomy): Bacteria > Bacillati > Actinomycetota > Actinomycetes > Kitasatosporales > Streptomycetaceae > Streptomyces > Streptomyces sp. So13.3. The sequence goes on from NZ_CP048835.1 coordinate 2,479,089, forward strand.
GCCTCGCCGAAGAACTTCACCTCGATGCCCGAGGCGGACAGGTCGCGGTCGGCGACGAGGCAGACCAGGCCGCCCGCGCGCAGCCGGCGGGCGAGGGTGCCGAAGGCGGAGCCGCCGGTGTGCGGCAGTACCTCCATGCCGAGTCCCTCGCGGTAGGCCACGAACCGGTCGTACAGCGTCTCGGGCTTGAGACGTTCCGCGACGGTGGTGAACGGGACGCCGATCTTGGTGGTCACCCAGGCGCCGGCCAGGTCGTAGTTGCCCATGTGCGGCAGCGCCAGGATGACGCCCTTCCCGGCGGCCAGGCCGTCCTTCAGGATGTGCGCGTCCTGGATGTCGACGCCGGTGCGGAAGCGGTCCCGGTCCCAGGAGGGCATCCGGAAGGACTCCATCCAGTACCGCAGGTAGGAGCGCATTCCGGCCCGGGACAGCTCGCGCAGCCGGGCCTCGTCCGCGTCCGGCACGACACGGGCGAGGTTGGACTCCAGCCGGAGCACTCCCTTGCCGCGCCGCCGCCAGACCAGGTCGGCGATCTGCCGGCCGAGGGCGTTCGCCACCGGTTCCGGCAGCTTCTTCACCGCACTCCAGCCCAGGCCGTAGAGGCCGTCGATCAACCGGTCCTTCACGCGGCGCCGCCCCCGTTCGCACCGGCGACGGCGTCGGCCGCGTCGGCCTCCGCCGCCTCTCGGCGCACGGTGACGACCCGCTGGATCAGGGTCACCAGGCTGCCCGCGGCGACGACCCACAGCGCGATCGGCAGAAGCCACTCGATATAGGGAACGCCGAACTTGTGCAGCCCGGCGAGACCGCACAGGACGAGGGTGATGACGAGCCGCTCGGCACGCTCCACCAGCCCGTTGACGTTCACCGGCAGGCCGATGGCCTCACCGCGGGCCTTGGTGTAGGACACCACCTGGCCGCTGGCGAGGCAGAAGATCGTCACCGCGCAGAGCACGAGGTCGTCACCGCCCCCGGCGTACCAGAGCGCGAGCCCGCCGAAGACCGCCGAGTCGGCGACCCGGTCGAGGGTGGAGTCGAGGAAGGCGCCCCATCGGCTGGACACCCCGGACTGCCGCGCCATGTTCCCGTCGACCAGGTCCGAGAAGACGAACAGGGTGATGACGACGGTGCCCCAGAAGAACTCGCCCATGGGGTAGAAGACCAGCGCACCCGCCATCACTCCCCCGGTGCCGATGAGGGTCACCGCGTCGGGGGTGACCCCGATGCGCAGCAGGAACGAGGCGAACGGCGTGAGAACACGCGTGAAGAATGCACGCGCGTACTTGTTCAGCATGGCCTTCCCGGATGGATCGGTGGATGTCGGCTGGCCCGGTCGGCCACTGGACGGCCCATCGTAGCCAGCCCTCGTCGTCCGTATGCGGGAGGCACCCGCCGGTACCCTGGGGACGTACGACGTATGGACGCACCGTGACCGCCGTGGGAAGGTCGGATAACCGCGGGCGTCGCCGGAAACCCTCCCTTTGTACCCCGTCCCGGGGCACCTCCGGTGCGGTCTCCCGTGACGTTGCGCGTTTGTGCCCCTGCAGAGGGCGCGGTCCCCCATGCAGTGACGGACATGGAGGCGAGACCCGTGGGTGGAGCAGCCGACAGGAGAGACGTACATCCAGGAGCCGCCGGAAGGGCACCGGCGGCCGGCCGGCCCGAGAAGGTGCGCAATGTGGTGCTGGTCGGCCACAGCGGAGCGGGCAAGACCACACTCGTCGAGGCCCTGGCGCTGGCAACCGGCGCGGTGAACCGGGCAGGGCGGGTGGAGGACGGCGGATCGATCTCCGATCATGACGAGATCGAGCAGCGGCAGCAGCGGTCGGTGCAGCTGTCACTTGTGCCGGTCCTCTGGGGCGATATCAAGATAAATCTGCTGGACACTCCCGGATACGCCGACTTCGTCGGGGAGTTGAGGGCCGGTCTGCGAGCAGCGGACGCGGCCCTCTTCGTCGTTTCGGCGGCGCAGGACGCCTCGGGCGTGGGCGGCGCGACCCGGTTGGTGTGGGACGAGTGCGCGGCGGTCGGGATGCCGCGGGCCGTGGTGGTGACGCATCTGGAGGCGGCCCGGTCCGACTTCGACGAGATGACGGCGCTGTGCGCCCGGGTCCTCGGCGACGACTCCCCCGAGTCGGTGCTGCCGCTGTACCTGCCGCTGCACGGCGAGCAGGGCCCGGACGGGCACGCCCCGGTCACCGGGCTGATCGGGCTGCTGTCGCAGCGGGTCTTCGACTACTCGACGGGCGAGCGGACCGAGCGGGCCCCCGAGCCCGGGGAGGTGCCGCTGATCGAGGAGGCCCGCAACCGGCTCATCGAGGGGATCATCGCCGAGAGCGAGGACGAGACCCTGATGGACCGCTACCTCAGCGGCGAGGAACTGGACCTCAAGACCCTCACCGAGGACCTGGAACGGGCGGTCGCCCGCGGCACGTTCCACCCGGTGCTCGCCGCCGCCCCCGCGGCCGACGGCGCCCGGCAGGGGCTCGGCACCCTGGAGCTGCTGGAACTGATCACCGGCGGCTTCCCGACCCCGCTGGAGCGCGAGGCGCCACCGGTGAGCGCCCTGCAGGGTGGCCCGTGCCCGCCGCTGACCTGCGATCCCGACGGGCCGCTCGCCGCCGAGGTGGTGAAGACCTCCTCCGACCCGTACGTCGGGCGGATCAGCCTGGTGCGGGTCTTCTCCGGGACGCTGCGGCCGGACGAGACGGTCCATGTCTCGGGGCACGGCATGGAGGACCGCGGGCACGCGGACCATGACGTGGACGAGCGGGTGGGCGCGCTGTCCTCGCCCTTCGGCAAGCAGCAGCGCGGGGTGGCGAGCTGTGTCGCGGGCGATCTGGCCTGCGTCGCCAAACTGACCCGCGCCGAGACCGGCGACACCCTCTCGGCCAAGGACCGGCCGCTGCTCATGGAGCCGTGGGTGATGCCCGACCCGCTGCTCCCGGTGGCCATCCAGGCGCACAGCAAGGCCGACGAGGACAAGCTCTCGCAGGGTCTGGCGCGGCTCGTCGCCGAGGATCCCACGATGCGTCTCGAGCAGAACCCGGACACCCGGCAGGTGGTCCTGTGGTGCCTGGGCGAGGCGCATGCCGATGTCGCGCTGGAACGGCTGCGCAGCCGCTACGGGGTCCAGGTGGACGCCGTGCAGCACCGGGTGTCGCTGCGCGAGACGTTCGGTGAGCAGGCCACCGCGCGCGGCCGGCACGTCAAACAGTCCGGCGGGCACGGCCAGTTCGCGATCTGCGAGATCCAGGTCGATCCGCTGCCGGCCGGCTCCGGCATCGAGTTCGTCGACAAGGTGATCGGCGGCGCGGTACCGCGGCAGTTCATCCCGTCGGTGGAGAAGGGCGTCCGCGCGCAGGCCGCCCGGGGTGTGGCCCTCGGCCACCCGGTGGTGGACATCCGGGTCACCCTCACCGACGGCAAGGCGCACTCGGTGGACTCCTCCGACGCCGCGTTCCAGACCGCCGGGGCGCTCGCCATGCGGGAGGCGGCCGCCGGGGCCAGGATCGACCTGCTGGAACCGGTCGTCGAGGTCGGGGTGCTGGTCTCCGACGACTACGTCGGTTCGGTGATGAGCGATCTTTCCGGACGGCGCGGCCGGGTCCTGGGCAACGAACCGGCCGGTCCTGGCCGCACCCTGGTGCGGGCCGAGGTGCCGGAGATCGAGATCGGCCGGTACGCCGTCGACCTGCGGTCCCTGTCGCACGGCACCGGCCGCTTCAGCCGCGCGTACGCCCGCCACGAGCCGATGCCCCCGCCGCTCGCGGCCAAGCTCAGGGAACAGGCGGATTCCGCCAAGTAACGCCGCAGGAAGGCCGGTCGGCGGTCCGTGTGCACCCCGCGCGGACCGCCGCGCCGATACTGTGGGCATTGCTCCAGAAGTGTGACGGCCCCGCTCGCGGGGAATGGGCCGGTGGAGCCGTTGTGCCCGCGGGGTCGTGTGGGGGAATGAGGGGGCGGTAGTGGCAGACGGCAAGGGGTTCGACTTCAGCCCCGGGGCGCAGGTCCCGCTGATCGGTACGGAGGGCGGCACCGCCGCAACCCAGGCCCTGTCGTCCGCGGCCTATCGGGACTCCCCGGTCGAGGACCTCAGGAAGGCCAACGAGGACGCGGTCTTCACCCCTCCCCGGCTCTCGCTCTTCGAGCCCAACCTCGGTGAGGCGTTCGCCCGTTCCGTCCAGGTGCGGATGCTCGGCGCGGCGCGCGGCGAACTCGTGCAGTCCTTCGGTGCCGAACCGCAGTCCGTCGTCGAGCACTGTCTCGCCGCGAACCGGATCCGGCAGGAGCGCGACAACCGGCTGACGATCGTGATGGCCGTCTTCGGGCTGCTGTTCCTGCCCGGGGTGCTGATCTGGCTCGGCGCGTTCCAGCTGCGCAGGTCGCTGGCGAAGGCGCAGGACTCGAAGGCGGGCCCGCTGGGCGCGGTGATCCTGCTGATCGTCGTCGCGTTCGCCGCCCTGCTCATCATCAAGCCGCCGCTTACCGGGTTCTGGCGCCAGTACCTGCGCGTCATGATGCTCGTACCGGTGCTGGGCTGGTTCTGGGCCAAGCGCATCTGCGAGCAGACCGCGAAGGACCTGCGCGAGCGCTGGGCCGGCCTGGTCTCCGGCACCGGCGTCGGCGCCAAGATCCCCGAGGCCGTACCGCGCAACCCGAACCAGACCAGGGCGGAGACGCTGCGGCAGAGCCTGGCGAAGCTCTCCGCCGAGCAGAACAGCAACGTGGTCTTCTATGCGGGCCCCAAGGGAATACTGGGCATGGGCACCCGCTGGGGCAGCTGGCAGATGGCCGAGGAGCTGGTGCCACGCGACGGCCTCGCCGAGATCCACCCCTTCCGCAGCTGGGACGTCATCCGCGCCATCCACGACAAACTGCGGATGCTGGAGCGCGGCCCGCTGCACACCGGAGGCTTCCCCAAGGCGTCGATACGGCACTGGGTCGTCGCCCCGACCGGGGAGAACGCCAAGGCCATCTCCCGGCCCACCGGCGCCGAGGTCGAGGCGTTCACCGTCAAGGACTTCGAGATCCAGCGGATCTGCAACAACCAGCAGTTCGGCAAGGGCAACCGGCACTACCTCGGCATCCAGTTCGTCCTGTGGGACGGCCAGTTGGTGATAACGCTGATGGTCACGGTGACCGTGCTGGCGCAGACCCTGCGGGTCGAGGTGACGGGCCACGCGCTGGGCCCCGTGCACCCGATCTTCACCGCACCGCCGGCGCCCAACTCCAAGACCGTCTCGCACCCGGTCAAGTTCTGGGAGACCCACACGGTGCAGCTACCGCTGATCCACCCCGGCGAGGTGGTCCGGCTGGCGGCCCGCGCGCCGCTCACCCGGTTCCCCAGCGTGCTGGACCACCTCGGCGGCACGCTCGCACTGCCCGAGCCGTTCGGCCTCCGGCACACCTGGGCGGACAAGCCGTGGAAGCACCGCTTCATGGCCGACGACGCGCTGCGCGCCGCGACCCCGGTGCTGCGCGCGGTGCACGCCGCGGCGATCCACGTCATGAAGGAGAACGGCGTCGACACCTCGCACTTCACCAACCGCTCGCTGATGCTGAGCGGCCTGGTCCAGGGCGCGGAACCCCGCAAGGCGGACGCGTACGACGCGTAAAGCCTGTCCGGCGGATCATGGGCACACCGGACGGAAGGGGGCCGGGGCCGCAGGGGTGGGTTTCGAAATGCTGCCGAGCTATTTGTGGGCCGCCAGGCCCGTAAATAGTCGATTTCGGACCCCTGCCCCGGAGGTCCCGGCCCCCGACCCACGACGCACCCGGCAGGGACTAGTGCGGCCAGACGTCCGCGAGCATCTTGCGGGTGTCTGCCAGCAGTTGCGGCAGGACCCGGGTGTGCCCGATGACCGGCATGAAGTTGGTGTCGCCGCCCCAGCGCGGCACCACGTGCTGGTGCAGATGCGCGGCGATCCCCGCGCCCGCCGCCCCGCCCTGGTTCATGCCGATGTTGAAGCCGTGCGCCCCGGACGCGGTGCGCAGCGCCGTCATCGCGCGCTTGGTCAGCCCGGCCAGCTCGGCGGTCTCCGCCAGATCCAGCTCGGTGTAGTCCGCGACGTGCCGGTAGGGGACCACCATCAGGTGGCCGCCGTTGTACGGGTAGAGGTTGAGCACCGCGTAGACGTGCTCGCCCCGCGCGACGATCAGGCCGTCCTCATCGGATTTGGACGGGATCGAGCAGAACGGACATCCGTCGCCGGCCTCCGGGCCGGTCGGCTTGTTCTCACCCTGGATGTACGCCATACGGTGCGGGGTCCACAGGCGCTGGAACGCGTCCTGCGTACCCACTCCGATCTGCTGCTCCGGCTCACTCGTCATGCCGATCAGCATAGGACTTCCGGGTCCCGCCACGTGGCGCAGGGGCGGTTCCCACGGCAACGCGCAGGCCCCTGGGGTGCGAGTCGCTCGCGCCCCAGGGGCCTGCGGTCGTACGCCGTGTGTCAGACCTGGACGCGGTCCTCGACGGCCTTGGCGATCTCGGCGACGGCCTCGTCGACCGGCACGCCGTTCTTCTGGGTGCCGTCGCGGTAGCGGAAGGAGACCGCGCCGGCCTCCATGTCCTCGTCACCCGCGATGATCATGAAGGGCACCTTGGCCTTCTGGGCGTTGCGGATCTTCTTCTGCATGCGGTCCGAGGAGGCGTCCACGTCGACCCGCAGCCCGAGGGCCTTCGCCTTGGCGGCGAACTCCTGCAGGTACGGGACGTGCGCGTCACCGATCGGGATGCAGGTCGCCTGCACCGGCGCCAGCCAGGCCGGGAAGGCACCCGCGTAGTGCTCAAGGAGCACCGCGAAGAACCGCTCGATCGAGCCGAAGAGCGCACGGTGGATCATCACCGGACGCTGCTTGGAACCGTCGCCGGAGGTGTACTCCAGGTTGAAGCGCTCCGGCAGGTTGAAGTCGACCTGGATGGTCGACATCTGCCAGGTCCGGCCGATGGCGTCGCGCGCCTGGACGGAGATCTTCGGGCCGTAGAAGGCGGCGCCGCCCGGGTCCATGACCAGTTCGAGGCCCTGCTTCTCCGCGGCCTTGCGCAGCGTCTCGGTGGCCTCGTCCCAGTTCTCGTCCGACCCGATGAACTTCTCCGGGTCCTTGGTCGAGAGCTCGAGGTAGAAGTCCTCCAGGCCGTAGTCGCGCAGCAGGTTCAGCACGAAGGTGAGGGTCGAGTCGAGCTCATCCGCCATCTGCTCCTTGGTGCAGTAGATGTGCGCGTCGTCCTGGGTGAAGCCGCGGGCGCGGGTGAGGCCGTGCACGACACCGGACTTCTCGTACCGGTACACGGTGCCGAACTCGAAGAGCCGCAGGGGCAGTTCACGGTAGGACCGGCCCCGGGCGTCGAAGATCAGGTTGTGCATCGGGCAGTTCATGGGCTTGAGGTAGTAGTCGGTGCCCTCGTCGAGCTGCATGGGCGGGTACATGCCGTCGGCGTACCAGTCCAGGTGCCCGCTCTTCTCGAAGAGCGCGCCCTTGGTGGCGTGCGGGGTGTAGACGAACTCGTACCCCTCCTGCTCGTGCCGCTTGCGCGAGTAGTCCTCCATGACCCGGCGGATGACGCCGCCGCGCGGGTGGAAGACGGCCAGGCCGGACCCGATCTCCTCGGGGATCGAGAAGAGGTCCAGCTCGGAGCCGAGCTTGCGGTGGTCGCGCTTCTCGGCCTCGGCGAGGAACTCCAGATACGCCTTCAGCTCGTCCTTCGACGGCCACGCGGTGCCGTAGATGCGCTGCAGCTGCTTGTTCTTCTCGCTGCCGCGCCAGTACGCGGCGGCGCTGCGCATCAGCTTGAAGGCGGGGATGAGCCGGGTGCTGGGCAGGTGCGGGCCCCGGCAGAGGTCCTTCCAGCACAGCTCGCCGGTGCGGCTGTCGATGTTGTCGTAGATGGTCAGCTCGCCCGCGCCGACCTCGACGTTCGCGCCGTCGTCGGAGGAGGCGGAGCCCTTGAGGCCGATCAGCTCCAGCTTGTACGGCTCGGCCGCCAGTTCCTCGCGGGCGTCGTCGTCGCTCACCACGCGGCGAGAGAAGCGCTGGCCACGCTTCTGGATCTCCTGCATCTTCTTCTCGATGCTCTTGAGGTCCTCCGGGGTGAAGGGGGTCTCGACGTCGAAGTCGTAGTAGAAGCCGTCCTTGATGGGCGGGCCGATTCCGAGCTTCGCCGACGGGAACAGCTCCTGCACGGCCTGGGCCATGACATGCGCGGCGGAGTGCCGCAGGATGTTCAGCCCGTCCTCGCTGGTCAGGGGGACGGCTTCGACCTCGTCGCCGTCGGCGACCGGGTACGCCAGGTCCTTCAGCGCGCCGGCGACGCGCGCGGCGACGATGCTGCGGTCGCCGTCGAAGAGCTCTCCGGCGGTCGTCCCGGTCGTGACCACCCGCTCTTCCCGCTCAACGGAATCGCGAATGATGATCACACGGACGTCTGACACCGGTTCTCTCCCATGACTCAATACCGCACGGCGGCGGATGCCGCACGGGTGAATCGTACCGAGCCCGGCGGGTCCGCCGCGAAGTGATGGGGGGCGGTGAGCGACCGAGAGGCCGTTCCCGCGTCAGGAGTCTCCGCCGCAGGCGTCCTCGAAGGTGTCGACGCCGCCGTGCAGCGACTTCAGCAGCCGGTCCCGTTCGGCCTCGTCCACCTGGACCGGGGTGACGCCGACGGCCTCGGTGAGCCGGCGGAAGCCGCCGCGGCTCTCCAGCCGTCCGCTGACCCGGATCGGCAGTCCGACCAGGTGGGCGTGGGCGGCGATACGGTACTCCGCCTCGTCCAGCCGGACCCGGACCTGGCGGACGTCGGCGCCGGCGAGGACCCGGAGCCGGACCGAACCGCCGCCGGACGGGGTGGGCCGGCGCAGCCGGACGACGGTGCCCGTCACCCGGACCGGGACCGACGGTTCGCGGCGCAGATAGCGGGCGCTCGCCGCCTCCAGGGCCGGCAGGTCACCGGGCGAGAACTCCACCGGCTCGGGACGGCTCGCGAAGCCGCCGGGCGGACCGGCCGCCGGTGACCAGGCGAGCGCCACCTCCATGCCCTCGGTGCCGCGCACCAGCCGGACCAGCGCCTCGGCCAGCTCATGGCAGACGCCGAGGTCGACCGCGGCGTCGAACGCCTCCATCCCGCCGGTGGCGCGCTGGAGGTCCACCGCGTCCCGGGCCGCCTGCAGCGCCCGCAGCAGCGTCGAGGTCGCCGGCCGGCCCTCGGGGACGGGGGCGTACGCGGTGAGCAGATGGCCGCCGGTCACCGGCCCGACCAGGACCTGTTCCAGGAAGCCCGCGGCATGCGGCCCGTGCCGCTCGCCGAAGTACCCGGCGGTCTGCCGGGCGGCGCGCGCGGCGGCCAGCAGCATCGCCCGGGCGCCGGCCCGCAGCTGCTCGGCGGTGGTCCACGGCACCGCCTCGCCGATCCGCGGCACCTCGCGCCGCCAGCGGATCTCGTCGCCGGGGACGGTGAGGGCGAGCAGCACCTCGCGGGCGGACGGGGCGGCGGAGCGCGCGAGTGCGGTGAGCGCCTCACCGAGCAGGTCGGTGTTGTCCGCGTAGCCCGGGTCCGTGGTCCGGCCGCGGCGCGGACGGCCCTCGGGGACGAGCAGGCTGGTGCCGGTGCCGTTCCCCGTCGGCCGGCCGGCGTCCGCCCCCGCGTCCTGGAGCCGGACGGCGCTGCCGGGCGGGGTCCAGCGGCTGTAGCGGCCGGGGGCGCCGCCGCGCCGCTCCCAGCCGTGCCGGACGAGCAGCGCGGTCAGTACCGCGGGGTCGACCCGCTCGGGGTCGGGCAGAACGGGCTCATCGGTGTCGGTGGGCCGGTGCATCACGGTCTTCCTCCCGCCCCGACCCGCGCCATGATCTGGCACAGCGCACGGTCGTCGAAGATCCGCGCGGTCGGTATCCGCACTGTGGTCTTGCGCTTGCCCGTCACGGCGACGCCGGCCAGGTTCGTCCAGTAGCAGCAGTGCCGCAGTTCCAGCCGGTCGTGCCCGGCCGCCAGCCACTCGTCCTGCGTGCGCGGCACGAGCATCACCACCAGGATCTTGTGCACCGACGCCGGGGTCCTGGCCAGTTTCACCAGGTGCTCGTTCTCCAGCGTGAAGCCGAAGGTCGGCCCCGCCGGATGCGGGGCGACCTGGTAGGTGCACTTGAGCTGCACCTTTATCGTCACCTCGTCGTCGACGGCGTGCGCGCGCGAACTGTGGCTGAGATGCCAGTCGATGCCGTTGTCCGGGAAGGGCTGGGCGAGCGAGCAGCCGGCCGCCGCCGCGACCGCGTGCAAATACCCCACCTGCAGGGTCTCCATGCAACTGGTGGTGGCGAGCCCTCCCCTGAGCGGTGTGGCCCGCTCGGCCGTCGGCTCGCCCGGGGCGGGCTGCGTGAGCGCCATCGCTCTTCCGTGCCTTCCGAGCCGTGCGTTGTCAGTGCGTATCCGTCACCTGTGTCTTCTCCACCAGCGGAGGGTCGCAAACAGTTGCGGTTCAGTGACCACGAGTTACGGGTACATACCGCTCAGGGGCGGCAGATCTGACCGCCCGTCAACCTCCCCGACATCCTTGGGAGTACCCCATGCCTCGCTGGTACGACGGACCACTGGCCTCCTTCGACACCGAGACCACCGGCGTGGACGTGGAGCACGACCGCATAGTCTCCGGGGCCCTCGTGGAGCAGGACGCTCCCGGCGCCGAACCCCGTGTCCTGCGCTGGCTGGTGGACCCGGGTGTGCCCGTGCCGGAGGGCGCGCGAGCCATACACGGACTCAGTGACGCCTTCCTGCGGCGGCACGGCCGCCGGCCGGGTCCGGTCGTCGAGGAGATGGCGCAGGCGCTCGCCGGCCGGGCGGCCCGGTCGGTGCCGCTGGTGGTGATGAACGCGCCGTTCGACCTCACGCTGCTGGACCGGGAGTTGAAACGGCACCGCGGCGGAACGCTGCACGGCCGGCTGGACGGGGCGGCGCTGTGCGTCCTGGACCCCCGGGTGCTCGACAAGGCGCTGGACCGCTACCGCAAGGGCCGGCGCACCCTCACCGACCTGTGCGCGCATTACGGCGTCGAGCTGGCGGACGCGCATGACGCCGCGGCGGACGCGACGGCGTCCCTGGAGCTGGCCCGGGCGATAGGCCGCCGCTTCGCGGAGCGGCTCGCCGAGCTCGGCCCCGCCGAGCTGCACGAACGCCAGACGGCGTGGCACGCGGGCCAAGCCCGCGGCCTGCAGGCCTACTTCGCCAGGAACGGTACGCCGGAACGCTGCGACCCGTCCTAGCCGCTGCGGCCCGCGCCGATGATCCCCGCGCAGCGCGCACGGCCCCCTGCCGCCTGAGCGCCAGGACCCGCGCGGCGCCCGTCACGCACGAAACCGGCCGGTCCATGAGGACCGGCCGGTTTCCCTGCTGTGGGCGATACTGGGATCGAACCAGTGACCCCTTCGGTGTGAACGAAGTGCTCTCCCGCTGAGCTAATCGCCCGGGACGTCCCGAACAATACAGGGCGCGGGCCCGTCCGTTCAAACGCCATTCCCGGCCGGGCCGGCCACGAGCCGGTCCCGCAGCCCCCGCCGCCCCTGGCGCATCATCAGCGCGTGGTTGGCCCGGAAGAACGGCCGGCACGGCACCGCGAGGCGCCGCATCAGGGGCTTGCGGACGACCACGTCCTCCTCGAAGAGCAGCCGCGTGCCGCCGCCGTCGGCCGTCACCGTCCAGCGGACCCAGCCCTCCAGGTCCCCGGTCATCGTCACCTCCAGCACTCCGGCGGCGTCGTCGTGGCGCGACTCGCGCGCGTCGACGACCAGGTCGTACGGGAGCACGGAACGGAACCGGAGGGTGCCGGTGGTCTCGCTGGTGCGCCGCACCTCGCGCACCTGCCGCCACCACGACGGGTACTCGTCGGGACGTTCCAGAACGGCGTAGACGGCATCGGGGCGGGCGCCGAGACGCCAGGTGGTGCGGAAGCGGTAACGGCTCCAGTCCATGGAAGCCAGTGTGGGTACTCAGGCACGTTCTGAGTACCGGCCCGGATGACGGATCTCGTGGTCCACGCCACACTCCATCGGTATGGAGCCCCTACCGCCACCCGCCCAATGCCCGGCCTGCGGAACGTTTCCGCACCCGGCGATGCCCGTACCGGTGTGCCCGCGCTGCGCGCTGCCGCTCACCGGCGAGATCGCCGCGGAGCTACGGGCGGTCGGGACCGCGCTCGCCGCGGTCGACGCGGAACGCGGCCGTCTCCTGGGCCGCCGGGCCCAGTTGCTCGCCGCGGCGCGCCCGGTGGCCTACCCACCGCCGCCGCCCGGCTGGGGCCCGCGCCCCGGTCCGGCCGCGGGTCCCTTCGCGGTTCCGTTCGCGCGTCCCGTCGCGGGTCCCGTCCGTGAGACGTCACCGCCGAGCGCGCAGAATCTGCTGCTCTCCCTCGGCGGCGCCCTGCTCGCCGTCGCGGTGACCGCCTTCACCGTCGTCAACTGGGGACAGCTCGGCATCGGCGGCCGGTCCGCGGTCCTGGGCGCGCTGACCCTCACCGCGCTCGCCGTTCCCGCGCTCCTGCTGCGCCGTGCGCTGTCGGCTACCGCCGAGGTGATCGCCTGCCTCGGGCTGGTCCTGCTGCTGCTCGACGCGTACGCCGTGCGGCGGGTGAGCGCGGAGCTCGGCGAGATCCACGCGCTGGTGTACACCGCCGGGTGCCTCGCCGTCGTGAGCGCCCTCTGGGCGGGCTACGGGCTGCTGCTGCGCGGCCGGCTCGTGCTGCCCGCGCCCGTCGCGCTGGTCCTCGCCCAACTGCCGCTGCCGCTGTGGGCGTGGGCGCACAGCTCCGTGCGCGGTTTCGCCGCCGCCGTGCTCCTCGCCGCCGCGTCGGACGCAGCTCTCGCCGTAACGGCACCGGGCCGCCGGCTGCCGCGCGGTCTGCGGACGACCGGCGCCGTGGCCGGCACGGTGTCGGGTCTGCTGGGCCTGGCCGCCGCGCTGTGGCTGTCGCTGGACGCCGCGTCGACCGGCGCCGCGCTGCAGGCCTGCGGCCTGCTGCTGGCAGGTGCCGCGGTGGCCCTCACGGCCGCCCACCGCCTCCCGGCGGCGGCTCCGGTGCACCCGGTTCCCGTCGCCGGTACGCCGCCCCTCAGCGCCCCCGTCACCCGGCACCCCGCCGCCGCACTGCTCGCCGCTCTGGCCGCTCTCGTGACCATCGCCGGGACCGGTGGCGTGGTGCGGACGTGGGTCGCGGACGACTGGGTCGTTCCGGGGTACCTGGGCTGCGCGGTGGCGGTGCTGGCCCTGGCCGCCGCCCTGCGCGGCGGATCGCGTGGCGCCACGGCCGACGGGGTCGCGACGGGAGCCTCGGCGGCGCATCTGCTGGCGGCGCTGTGGGCGGTGCCCGCGCTGGCCGTGACCTGTTTCGGGCCGCTGAGCTGGGTGGGTTCGATCTGGTCGGGCGCCCCGCACAGCGCCCACGACGCTCTGACGCCTCATGGGCTGCGGGTCGCTCCGCCGTCCATGGTGGTGGTCGCCGGGCTGCTCGCCCTGGTCCTCACGGCGACCGCGCTGCGGCGCCCCGCGTGGCGGGTGCCGGGCCCCGCGGCCGTGGTGTGCGGCGCCGTGACCGTCGCGGCGCTGCCCGCGGCCGCCGGCGCGACGTACCCGGTGGCGCTCTCCCTGCGGCTCGCACTCGCCGTCGCGCTGCTCGCGGCGGCCGTGGCCGTACGCGTGCCGCTGCTGTCGCGCACCGCGCTCATAGCCGGCACGGCCACCGCGGTGACCGCGGTGGCCTGGGGTCTCGCCGGGCGGACCGCCACGTTCGCCGTGCTGGGTGTGCTCCTGGCGGCGTTCGCGGGGACCGCGGCGGTGCGCGGTGACATCGTGCGGCGGACGGTGGGCGCCGTCGGCACCGTGGCGTGCGCGACCGGGCCGGCCTGGGCCGGTCCGGCGGCCGCGGGCCATCCGTCGCAGGTGGCGGCCTTCCTGGTCCTCGCGGTCGGCGCCACCGCCGTGCTGTCCGCGGCGCCGTCCGGGTGGCCCCGGCAGGCCCTGGAGTCGGCGGGGTGGGTCGCGGCGGCGCTGGCGGTCGTGTTGGCCGTCCCGGACGCTCCGGCCCTCGCCCTGGTCCTCGCGGCGGCCGGTGTGCTGGCCGCCGCTCTCGCCCTGCGCCAGGACCGCCGGCAGGCCGTCTACGCCGCCGGCGCCCTGACGGCCGCGGCGAGCTGGGTGCGGCTGGCCGCCTCCGGCGTCACGACACCGGAGGCCTACACGCTGTCGCTGACCGCCGCGGGGCTGCTCGTCGGCTGGCTGCGCCGCCGCCGCGACCCGGCGGCCTCGTCCTGGTCCAGTTACGGCCCGGGGCTGGCGGCGACCCTGCTGCCCAGTCTGGTGGCCGCGTGGGGCGACGCGCACTGGCAGCGCCCGCTGCTGCTGGGCGCGGGCGCGCTCGCCGTGACGCTGCTGGGCGCCCGGCACCGGCTGCGGGCCCCGCTGCTGCTGGGCGGCGCCGTCCTGGTGCTCCTCGCGCTGCACGAGCTGGCCCCGTACGTCGTCCAGGTCGTGGGCGCGGCGCCGCGCTGGCTGCCGCTCGCGGTGGCGGGTCTGCTGCTGCTGGCGCTGGGCACGACGTACGAGCGCCGGCTGCGCGACGTCCGCCGGGTGCGCGAGGTCATCGGCCGGATGCGCTGAGCGCGGCGCGCTGGGTTTCCGGGGCGCGGGAGTCCCGGAAACGCCGAGGGCCCGGAAGCGTTTCGCTTCCGGGCCCTCGGTCGGGGTGGGCGATACTGGGTTCGAACCAGTGACCCCTTCGGTGTGAACGAAGTGCTCTCCCACTGAGCTAATCGCCCCCGTGCGGGGACAACATTACCGCACCTCAGACGGTGCCCCGGACCATCCGCGGGTCAGCCGATCCGCCATGGCATCTCGAATCCGAACCGCCAGACGTAGTAGCCGAGCAGGGCGCCGATGATCACCAGTCCGACGGCCGTCAGGATGATGTTGCGGCGCCGCACCCTGGGGTCGAGCGCACGCTGCGCCGCCTCGGTCACCTTGCGCTTCGTCCAGCGCAGCACGAGCTGCGCCCAGACGAATTCGGTGGCCCAGATCGCCATTCCCCCGAAGATCACCAACCAGCCGGGGCCCGGCAGCGGCAGCATCACCACACCGGCCGCCACCACGGCCAGCCCGACGATGAACACCCCCACCTGCCAGCTGAGGTGCAGTCCCCGGGATTTCCTGATGAATTCAGGAGCCTTGGAACCGAGTCTCCGGTCCATGGCCACATTCCCCTGAATTTCGTCACTCTCCGCAGTCATGGCGCCAAACCTACCCGAAGGGCGGAGATCACCGGAATGGCCTTCGACACCGTAAAAGTACTGGGCCGGACGAGGTACCAGAAGCCTCACAAACCAGTCAGAGGGGTTTACAACGTCCCCGCAGGTGGCATGTCGATTTCGCCGACGTGCGAATCCCCGAGCGCACACTGAGCGAAAGGCCCTGGCGCTTATGAACACCACGGTCAGCTGCGAGCTGCACCTGCGCCTCGTTGTGTCGAGCGAATCCTCACTGCCTGTACCCGCAGGCCTGCGGTACGACACGGCCGATCCCTATGCCGTGCACGCCACCTTCCACACTGGTGCCGAAGAGACGGTCGAATGGGTGTTTGCCCGCGATCTGCTCGCCGAGGGCCTGCACCGGCCTACCGGCACCGGAGACGTCCGGGTCTGGCCGTCGCGCAGTCATGGCCAGGGCGTCGTGTGCATCGCCCTCAGCTCCCCAGAGGGGGAGGCGCTGCTCGAAGCCCCGGCGCGGGCACTGGAGTCGTTCCTCAAGCGGACCGACGCCGCCGTGCCCCCGGGCACCGAGCACCGTCACTTCGATCTGGACACCGAGCTCTCCCACATCCTCGCGGAGAGCTGACCCCAGCCCACCAGCCGTCCGGTGCCGTCCTACTCGGGGGCATGGCCCGGACCCGACCGCCGTACGAAGCCTCGCATGCGCTTCACAGAGCCACCGCCGTGGACCACGACCCCCACGGCGGTGGCTCTCGCGCGCTAGAGTCGCCGGAACGCAGCCGCCCGACCCCCACCGGCCAGGGAGCGATTCCGTGTTGATCAACCATGACACCAGGTACGCACTCGACTGTGTGGTGGACCTGATCAACACCTCCCCGGAGAGCGAGGGCCGGGAGGGTCTGCACGATGTGGCCGCGCTGCGCGCGTTCGTCGAGGAACACCACGTGAGCGAGGTGGGCCGGCTCGGCGAGCACGACCTCGCCACCGTGCGCCGGGTGCGTGAGCGGTTCGCGCAGGTGTTCTGCGCCCCCAGCGCCCAGGCCGCCGCCACTCTGCTGAACGCGATGGTCGCCGAGGCCGGGACCACCCCGCGGCTCACGAACCATGACGGCCACGACTGGCATGTGCACTACTTCGCCCCGGGCGCGTCGCTCTCCGACCACCTGGCCGCAGACGGCGGCATGGCGCTGACGTTCCTGGTCGTCGCCGGTGAGTGCGAGCGGCTGCGGCGCTGCGACGCCCCCGACTGCCGCCGGGCCTTCGTCGACCTGTCGCGCAACCGTTCCCGGCGCTACTGCGACAGCCGCACCTGCGGGAACCGGCTGCATGTCGCCGCGTACCGGGCCCGGCAGCGCGAGGCCAGCCGACCCTAAAGCGTATTGCGAAAGTCCCGCCTGGCACACGCCCTCGCCGCGTTGTCGGGCTCGTCCACGTACGACCAGTACGAGGACGACCCTCCGCCTTGCGAGCGCACGCACCAGACACCGTGGGCCACACCCTCCGGGCGAACAGCGCTACTTTCGACACCGCCCTAGCCGCGGCTCACAGCATGACGATGTCGTAGAGCGCGCCGAATCCGATGAGCCCCGCGATCACGCAGAGGAAGAGCATCAGCGGCGGCTGGGAGAGCGCGAACAGACAGCCCTTGGGCTCGTCGGCGCCCGCCCTCGGCCGCGGAATGTCTCCGGGGGCCGGCCTCTCGGCCTCAGGTGTCGGCCGTGGGCACGGGGGTGACCCCCCGGAAGATCGCAGCACACCGCGATGATGACGCAGCACCCCATGCCGCCGCGCCCAACACGCGAACTCTCAGGGGTGGTTCTGCGTTCCGGGGCCCTGCGGCAGGTCAGATGCCGCGGCGCTTGAGGATCTCCTCGATGTCGGAGAAATCGGACAGTCCGCCGTCGGTCGCGGCCTTGGACTTCGCCGCCGGCTTGCGCCCCGCGGGCAGTGAGGGCTGGGAGGCGCCGGGGGCCACCGCCGGAGCACCCGCGGCGGCAGCGGCGGCCTTGCGTTCACGGCGGCTGCCGCCGGCGCGGCCGGCGGCGAAGCGCGTCACCGTGTAGAGCACCACGGACACCGCGAGCACACCGAAGCCCAGCCACACCGTCGGCTTGAAGACCAGGTCCGCGGCCCAGCTCCCGGTGGCCGTGCCGACCTTCCGGCCCAGGGTCACCAGGCCCGTCATGTACAGGCCCACCGGCAGCAGGGCGAAGGCGGCGGTGCGGACGGCCGCGAGGTAACGCCGGCGGTACGCGGTCAGCATCGCGATCGCCAGGCCCGCCGCGGACAGTGCGACGCATACGGTAGCGGTCAGCATCCAGTGCTCCTGATCCTGTACTCCTGCGGCGGTATCGGGATGTTCCTGTATCCATCGTGCACCCGTCGCGAAGCCGGAGGCCACGTCCCGGGACCTGTCTCAGGGTGATCTCGGGGGAGGGCTCCTCCCCAGGTGCCAGACTGGGCCGCATGAACGACGTCACTCCCCCTGCCACCGCCCGCGCCGTCCTGGAAGTCTGGTGCGAGCTGCAGTGCCCCGACTGCCGCACCGCCCTCGACGACGTACGCGCGCTGCGCGCCCGCTACGGCGACGCGCTGGACATCCAGCTGCGGCACTTCCCGCTGGAGAAGCACCAGCACGCCCTCGCCGCCGCCCAGGCGGCCGAGGAGGCCTGGGCGCAGGGGCAGGGCTGGCCGTACACCGAGGCGGTGCTGGCCCGGACGGAAGAGCTCGGCAAGCGCGGCGAGGAGCTTCTCGTGGAGGTGGCCCGCGAAATGGGGCTGGACGCGGAGGAGGTGGACACCGCGCTGATCGACGGCCGGCACCTGCTGATCATCGATGCCGACGAGGCCGAGGGCCGGGCGATCGGTGTCACGGGCACGCCGACGTATGTGATCGACGGGCAGCGGCTCGACGGCGGCAAGAGCCAGGAGGGGCTGCGCGCCCGGATCGAGGAGATCGCGGACCGGCTGCTGGCCGGATAGGTCCGGTCCGAAGTCCTCTCCTCTGGAGCAGCAGCCGCTAGAGCAGCCGCTTGAACAGATGGCGGCGCGTGGTCGCGTACCCCAGGGACTCGTACAGCCGCAGCGCCGGCGTGTTGCCGCCGAAGACGTTCAGGCCCAGGGTGCCGACCCCGGCGCCCAGGCACTCCCGCTCCGCGACGAGCATCAGGGTGCGGCCGTGCCCCTGGCCGCGGTGCTCCTCGGCCACCTCGACGGAGAAGACCCACGCCGGGACCCCCGGGTCGGCCGCGTCCCGCAGCCTCAGCCACAGGGTGCCGACGTCCCGGCGCCGGTGGACCAGGGTCAGCAGCAGGGTGCCGTCGGTGCGGGGGCCGTCCGGCAGGGCCGCGCTGTGGTCGGCCTCGGCCCGGGCGGAGGCCTGGGCGAACGGGACGCCGCGGGTCACCATGCCCTCCACGTACGCGATCATCTTCTGTTCGTTCCAGGCGGGGAACTCCGCCTCGGTCACCGGGCGGACGGTGCTGCCTGCGGGCAGTTCGGGTGCGGGACCGGACAGCCGCTTGACCATGCCGCGGTTGCGCTCGGTGTAGCCGAGGGTGTCCGCGAGCCGCTGCGCGAGGACGGCGTCCGCCGGGATGTCGACCGTCACCTCGTCGCACCCCCAGCCGCGGAGCACCTCCTCGGCGGCGAGCGCGGCGACCGTGGCGCGGCCGCGCCGCCGGTCCGCCTCGTGGATCTCCAGTCCGGTGATCCGGCCGGCCGTGACGCCGAACCGCGGCCCGGCGGAGAGCTCGATCCCGCCGACCGGCCTGCTGTTGACGCATACGGTGTAGCGGCGCGAACGCGCGCCCGCCGCTCCGTGCCGCTCCGGCTGATCGGGTCGCAGGGTGGTTGTCATGGCGTCACTCCCCCGTTTGGACTGGGGCCAGTTCTACCCGCTCCTCAGCGCCACGTCACGGATTCGGGTCGGCTCCGGCCCGTTCCGCGAAGACCCGCATCGCCTTGGCGGTGACCGGGCCCGGTGCTCCCGGCAGTTCCCGCCCGTCGACCAGCCGTACCGCCTGGACATCGCGGAGGGTGGACGTCAGGAAGATCTCCTCGGCCTCGTCGAGCGCCTCCAGCGGCAGATCCGCCTCCTGGGCCCCGCTCCACTCGGCGACCAGCTCGCGGGTGATGCCGGCGAGACAGCCGGAGGAGAGCGGCGGGGTGAGCAGTTGCCCGTCGAGCACGACGAAGATGTTGGAGCCGGTGCCCTCGCAGAGCCGCCCGACGGTGTTGCCGAATATCGCCTCGGAGGCGCCGTGGGCGTGGGCGCGGGCGAGCGCCACGACGTTCTCGCCGTAGGAGGTGGTCTTCAGACCGCTGAGCGCGCCCCGCTCGTTACGGGTCCACGGCACCGTGACCACGGCGGTGGTGTCGGGCCGGGCGGCGGCCTCGCCGAGGGCGATGATCAGGGTGGGTCCCGCGTCGCCGCGGTCGGAGCCGAGCGGGGAGAGCCCGCCGGTGTACGTGATCCTGAGCCGGCCGAGCGGCACCGGGTTGGCCGCCAGGACCGCCGCGCAGCCCCTGCGCACCTCGTCGTGGTCCGGGTCCGGGAGTCCGAGACCGCGTGCGGACCGGGTCAGCCGGTCCAGGTGGCGGGTGATCGCGAACGCCGCGCCGTCGACCGCCTTGAGCGTCTCGAAGACCCCGTCACCCACGGTGATCCCGTGGTCCAGCACCGACACCGTGGCGTCAGCGGCGTCCCGCAGCGTGCCATCGACCCAGATCTTCACGGTGTGGTCCCTTCGTGTCCCGGATGGTCCCCCGACGCTACCGCCAGCAGCCGGGACGCCTTCAGCTCGGTCTCGTCCCACTCCCGCACGGGGTCGGAGCCCCAGGTGATGCCGGCTCCCGTGCCGAAGCGCAGCAGCGGTTCCGGGCCGGTGCGGTCGACCCAGAACGTCCTGATCCCCACGGCCAGTTCACCGGTGCCGCGATCGGCGTCCACCCAGCCGATACCCCCGCAGTAGGGGCCGCGCGGCACCGTCTCCAGTTCCTCGATGATCCGCAGCGCACTGGACTTGGGGGCTCCGGTGACCGAGCCGGGCGGGAAGGTGGCGGCGAACAGCCCGGCCCAGCCGGTGTCCTGGCGCAGTTCACCCCGCACGGTCGAGACGAGGTGGACCAGCCCGGGGTGCTTCTCGACGGCGCACAGCTCCGGGACGGTGACCGAACCGGTCGCGCAGACCCGCCCCAGGTCGTTGCGGACCAGGTCCACGATCATCACGTTCTCGGCGTGGTCCTTGGGCAGCAGATCCGCCTCCGTACGTCCGGTGCCCTTTATCGGGCCGGATTCGACGAGGGAGCGGTCACGGCGCAGATAGAGCTCGGGGGACGCGGTGGCGATCTCCACACCGTGCCCGGGGAGCCGGATGGTGCCCGCGTACGGGGCCGGGTTGCCGTGGGCGAGCACCGAGCCGAGCGCGTCGACGTCGGACCGGGCGGGGTCGGGCAGCGGAGCGGACAGCACCCGGCAGAGGTTGGCCTGGTAGACGTCGCCGGCCGCGATGTACGCGCGTATACGGCGCACACCCGCGATATAGGCGTCCCGGTCCAGTGAGGAGGTCCACGCTCCGGTGGCCGGTCCGCACCAGCCGTCCGGCGCCGCCGGCGGCGCGCTGCGGACGTCCCCGAAGCGCGCGCACACCACCTGTCCCTCGAAGTCCACGGACACCGCCCAGAAGCCCGAGGAGTCGAGCGCGGCGAGATCGCTGGTGACATCTCGCAGGTCGGAGGCGACGCGGCCGCCGAAGCGGGCCATCGGGACGAGGTCTCGCACAGTGCTTCCAGGGTCGGTCCGAAGGGGTGTGGCCGAGTCTAGAGCGGTGCCCGTCGCGGCGCCCCGCTGGTCATCCGCTGGTCAGCAGCCCGGCACGCTACGGAAACCGGTTTTTGAGCTGGCCGTGGAATCCGCTAGAGTTCAACACGTCGCCGGGACGCGGAAGCGCCCCGGAGCTACGACACCTGCGGACGTGGCTCAGTGGTAGAGCATCACCTTGCCAAGGTGAGGGTCGCGAGTTCGAATCTCGTCGTCCGCTCGGCGTGGGGGATTTCCCGTCCCCCGCGATGTTGGTGGAGTGGCCGAGAGGCGAGGCAACGGCCTGCAAAGCCGTCTACACGGGTTCAAATCCCGTCTCCACCTCACGCGCGATTAGCTCAGCGGGAGAGCGCTTCCCTGACACGGAAGAGGTCACTGGTTCAATCCCAGTATCGCGCACGCAGCACAGCACCACTTGTATCGCAGCAGTTGTAGTGGGTCCCGCGCGATTAGCTCAGCGGGAGAGCGCTTCCCTGACACGGAAGAGGTCACTGGTTCAATCCCAGTATCGCGCACGCAGCACAGCACCACTTGCATGGCAGCAGTTGTAGTGGGTCCCGCGCGATTAGCTCAGCGGGAGAGCGCTTCCCTGACACGGAAGAGGTCACTGGTTCAATCCCAGTATCGCGCACACGTCATGACCGAGGGCCGGAGCGATCATCGCTCCGGCCCTCGGTCGTTCCCGCTGCCGCTCGCCGGGCGTCCCCGGCATCCGTCCTGGGATCAGGACGAGAAGAGCATGTGCCCGAAGCTGCGGTGCTTCTGGTGGTGGCCGCCGTGGTGACCGCCGTGGCCGCCGTGCTGCGGGGCGCCCCAGGCGGGACCCGCGGGGTATGCCTGCGGTGCCGGGTAGGCCTGCTGGGCCGGGTAGGCCTGCTGCGGCGGCGCGGCCGGCTGGTTCCACTGGCCTTCGACACGGGTGAGTGCCTCCAGCTCGCCGTAGTCCAGGAAGATCCCCCGGCAGTTGCCGCATTGCTCGATCTGGACGCCGTTGCGATTGAACGTGTGCATCGGGCCCTGGCACTTGGGACAGTGCATCTCCGGCTCAACTCCTCAATTGCGGTGATTCGCCACCGGAACGCCCGTCCGGCGGAGCTGGGTTCACGATACGTGGGTGATCCGGGCGCAGGCAGCGGTGAGGTCCTGCTCGACTTCGTCGAGCGGTCGGTTCTCGCGGGCGGCCCGCACCACGGCCAGCGCGGCCGACTGGACGGTCAACGCGCGGGCCGGCACGTCCAGATACGGCCAGGGGTCGCCGTCGGGGGGCACCGCCCGGCCGCCCGCGTCCCGGTAGGCGCCCAGGAAGCGCGTCCAGGCGTCCGGGTCGAGCAGTCCGGTCGCGAACCACATGGCGGGGCGGGCCAGGTCCCAGGCGGGATCGCCGATCCCCAGGTCGTCGACGTCGATGAGCTGCCACGGACCGCCGGGGGCGGGATGCCGGACGAGCTGGCCGAGGTGCAGATCACCGTGGCAGAGGGTGTCCGCACGCGGCTGCGGTGCCTCGTCGCGGGCCCAGCCCGGCAGACACTCCCAGGCCCGCAGCACGGTGTCCGCGGCGGGCGACCGGGCGCCGGCGGTCATCCGGGCGACGGCGCGGGCCGCCTTGGCGGGGCCGCGCATGGGCGGCAGCGGGTACGGCAGCGTCTGCGGGGGGACGGCGTGCAGCCGGGCGAGCAGGACGGCGGCGTCCTCCCAGGGGGCGCTGCCGGGCTCCTCGCGGTCCACCGGTACACCCAGCGGCCAAGCGGTGACGGGGCGGCCGTGCAGCAGCGAGCCTGTCCTGGGCGCCGGCAGTGGCAGCGGGGCGAGCAGGATGCCGCGCAGCAACGGGTGCGCGGCGACCCCGAGGCGGACCGTGAGGGCCTCCCGGTCGGTGTCACCGGCGTGGGCCTTGGCGACGAGCGCGCCGCTGCGGACCACCGTGCCGTCGGGCCGGTGGGCGAGCACCGAGGTCTCCGGTATGCCGGAGATGCCCGCGGCGAGCGCGGCGAGCTCCGCCGTCAGCTCCTCCCCCACCACTGTCATACGTTCAGTCAAGCACCCTCGCGGGCCCTGACGTGCGTGATGCCCAGGTACCACCGCTGGTACCCGGGCATCACGGCCGTCCGTCGCACCCCCGTCCCCACGGGGTTTCGTACCGGTTCCCCAGCCCGGACCGCTCTTCCGGGCATGGGGCCGATGCAACGGGGCGCTGTGTCAGCGCCCCATCAGCCCGGCTACGGACGACGCTTGTGCGGCCACCGCGTCGAAGCCTCCGAAGAGCAGGGCGAGGAGCACCGCGAGTGGCAGCACCATGGCCGCTGCGACCAGCGGATGGCGCGTGCCGGACGGGCGGGTACCGAAGGCGGCGATCCTGCTGCCGCGCACGGGGCGCACCGTACGACTCACTGTGTTCGCCATGGCCCTCTCCTGAGGTGTCGGTCGTTCACGCTGGTGGTACGTCTGGTTGTCGGTCAGGCAAGCGGCGGGCGTCTGACCTCGGGGGACGAGTGCTACGCCCGCCGCTTGATTTCAAGATTAGGTGCGCGCCATGGCCTGGTCGTCATGCCGTCGTACCGCTTTCCGGGCCTCCGGGAGGATGACGCGGACCCGCCCGGGGTACTCCCCTGGGTGGACACCGGGCCCCCGGTCCCAGGGTGATCCCTGAGGGGGCTACCCCCAGGGGATGACCGCCCGCCGGGCCCTTCGGTCGCGCTGGACCCGGCCTAGGCTTCGGTGTCGTCCCTCGGAATGGGCTGCTCCACCAGGGCGAGCACCCGGGTGGACATGAATCGGGCGGTGCGGACGACGGTGCCGTTGCGGGTGACTTCACTCACTTCCACCACACCGCGGCGCACCGCGGTCTCGACCCGGCGGCCGGCCCTGGTGGCCACCACCTCATAGGTACGGGTGGTGTCCCCGGCATCCACGACTATCTCCACGCGATCACCTTTCACGGCGTCATTCCCCCTTGGCAGACGGGCCGTTGATGGTGCGGGCCCGGCCGTTCCACCCCTTCGGAGCGGTCCGTTCCCACCTCTTAAGGATCCCACCCGGCACTGACAATCCCCCGTCCGGCGCATGCGCGGCCTATCGGCGCAGCGGGAGTTCAGTCCGTAAGCTGTGGACGTCCAACTGGCCAGGCAGCGGGGAAGAACATGGCGATGATGCGGCTCCGGCGCGAGGATCCGCGTGTCGTCGGCTCGTTCAGGCTGCACCGGCGGCTGGGCGCCGGCGGCATGGGTGTGGTGTACCTGGGTGCCGACAAGCGCGGCCAGCGGGTGGCATTGAAGGTGATCCGGCCGGAACTGGCGGAGGATCAGGAGTTCCGTTCGCGGTTCGCGCGGGAGGTCTCGGCCGCGCGCAGGATCCGCGGCGGCTGCACGGCGCGGCTGGTGGCGGCCGATCTGGACGCGGACCGGCCGTGGTTCGCCACCCAGTACGTGCCCGGCCCCTCGCTGCACGACAAGGTCGCCGAGGAGGGGACGCTGCAGGCGTCCGAGGTCGCCGCGATCGGCGCGGCGCTCGCCGACGGCCTGGTGGCGGTGCACGAGGCGGGCGTGGTCCACCGCGATCTGAAGCCGTCGAACATCCTGCTGTCGCCGAAGGGCCCGCGGATCATCGACTTCGGGATCGCGTGGTCGACCGGCGCGAGCACCCTGACGCATGTGGGGACGGCCGTCGGCTCCCCCGGGTTCCTCGCCCCCGAGCAGGTGCGCGGCGCGGCCGTCACCCCGGCGACCGACGTCTTCGCGTTCGGCGCGACCCTCGCGTACGCGGCGACCGCCGACTCGCCGTTCGGGCAGGGCAGTTCCGAGGTGATGCTGTACCGGGTCGTGCACGAGGAGCCGGATCTGAGCGGGGTGCCGGACGCGCTCGCTCCGCTGGTCTACGCGTGTCTCGCGAAGGACCCCGGGGACCGGCCCAGCACCGTTCAGCTGTCCGAGCGGCTGGCCGAGATCGCGGCGCGTGAGGCGCGCGGGCTCGGCGCGCCCCGGCGCGAGGCGGTGCCGAAGACGGCGGGCCCGCGCCCGGAGCGGCCCACCGGGCGGCGGGCCGAGGAGTACGCCCAGCAGCACACCGAGCGGCGGACGGCGGGCGGTACGGCGTCCTCGGCGCGGCACACCGGCCGTACGCCGGTCCCGCGGCCGCCGGGGCAGCGCACTCCCGCACCGCGCACTCCAGCGCCCCGCACGCCCGCGGGACGCCGGCCCGGCGGGCCCGACCGGCGGCTGCTGCGGCAGCGCCTCATCGTCTTCGTCATCGTGACGCTGCTGGCCGCGGCCTGTATCGCGGTCGCGCAGGGCGCCTGGCCGCGCTGACCCCTCTCCCGAAGCCCACCCGCGCTGCTGCGGGGTCTGGCGTCGGCACCCTCACATCGACTACGTTACCAAGCGCTTGCTTAGTCGCGATGAGATGGATGAGCGGGAAGGACGTGGCGTATGACGACCGAACCGGCGGGCACCCCCGACGAGGAGGGCCTGCGTCACCGTGTGCGGGCGCTGCTCTCCGCGCATGACCCCGCCTCCACCGACCGCCTCGCGTTCCTGCGGGCCCGGTTCGACGCGGGCCTGGCCTGGGTGCACTACCCCCAGGGCCTGGGCGGCCTCGGCGCCCGCCGCTCCCTGCAAGGGGTCGTGGACGCCGAGCTGGCGGCGGCCGGAGCGCCCGAGAACGATCCGCGCCGGATCGGCATCGGCCTGGGCATGGCCGCCCCGACCGTCCTGACCTTCGGCACCGACGAGCAGAAGGCCCGCTTCCTGCGGCCGCTGTGGACCGGTGAGGAGGTCTGGTGCCAGCTCTTCAGCGAGCCGGGCGCCGGCTCCGACCTGGCCTCGCTCGGCACCCGCGCGGTACGGGACGGCGACGACTGGGTGGTGACGGGCCAGAAGGTCTGGACGTCCAACGCGCACAACGCGCGCTGGGCCATCCTCATCGCCCGCACCGACCCCGACCTGCCCAAGCACCGCGGGATCACGTACTTCGTCTGCGACATGACCGACCCCGGTGTCGAGGTCCGCCCGCTGCGGCAGATCACCGGTGAGGCCGAGTTCAACGAGGTCTTCCTGACCGGCGTCCGGATCCCGGACGCGCACCGGCTCGGGGCCGTCGGCGACGGCTGGCGGGTCGCGCAGACCACCCTCATGAACGAGCGGGTCGCGATCGGCGGCGCCTCCATCCCGCGCGAGGGCGGGATGATCGGCACGGTCGCCGCCACCTGGCGCGAACGGCCCGAGCTGCGCACCCCGGACCTGCACGACCGGCTGCTGCGCCTGTGGGTGGACTCCGAGGTCTCCCGGCTCACCGCGGAACGGGTCCGCCAGCAGCTCGCCGCCGGTGCTCCCGGCCCCGAGGGCTCCGGGCTGAAGCTCGCCTTCGCCCGGCTCAACCAGCAGATCAGCGGCCTGGAGGTGGAACTCCTCGGCGAGGACGGACTGCGCTACGGCGACTGGACGATGACCCGCCCGGAGACCGTCGACTTCTTCGGCCGGGACGCGGGCTACCGCTATCTGCGCGCCAAGGGCAACTCGATCGAGGGCGGCACCTCCGAGATCCTGCGCAACATCGTCTCCGAGCGGGTGCTCGGCCTGCCGTCCGAGCCCCGCACCGACAAGGACGCCGCCTGGAAGGACCTTCCCCGATGAACCAGCCGTCGTCGCAGCCCGCGACCCCCGATCTGCTGTACTCCGACGTCGAGGACGATCTGCGGTCCGCCGTTCGCGGTCTGCTGGCGGACCGCTGCCCGCCGACCGCGGTGCTGGCCCGGATCGAGAGCGGCACCCCGTACGACCTGGACCTGTGGCGCACGCTGGCCGCGGAGATCGGCATCGCGGGGCTGCTCGTACCGGAAGAGCTCGGCGGCCAGGGGGCGTCCGCCCGTGAGGCCGCGGTGGTGCTGGAGGAACTCGGCGGCGCGGTCGCGCCGGTGCCGTTCCTCGGCAGCGCGGTGCTCGCCACCTCGGCGCTGCTGGCCGCACCCGCGGCGGCGGGTCCGCTGCTGAAGCGGCTCGCCTCCGGCGAGGCCACCGCGGCGCTGGCCGTACCGCTGCCCACGGCGCCCGGCGCCGCGTTCCCGGGGAGTGTTCGTGTTGCGGCCGACGGCACGCTGAGCGGCCGGATCACCGGCGTCGCCGACGCGTCGGCCGCGGACGTGCTCGTCGTGCCGGCGGTCGGCCCCGACGGGCCGGGCCTCTACGAGATCGCCGCCGACGCCCCCGGGGTCTCCATCGACGTGCCGGTCTCGCTCGACCTGACGCGGCCGATCGCCGACCTCACCCTGGACGCGGTCGCCGCCCGGCTGCTCGTCGGTCCCGACTCGGCCGCCGATGCGCTGCGCGCCGCGTTGCTCGCCGGGGCCGGTCTGCTCGCCTCCGAGCAGTTGGGCATCGCCCAGTGGTGCCTCGACGAGACCGTGCGCTACCTGGGCGAGCGGCATCAGTTCGGCCGTCCCGTCGGATCCTTCCAGTCCCTCAAGCACCGGCTGGCGGACCTCTGGCTGGAGGTCGTCTCGGCCCGCGCCGCCGCGCGCAACGCCGCCGACGCGCTGGCGTCCGGCAGTCCTGACGCGGCCGTCGCGGTGGCCGTCGCCCAGGCGCACTGCGCCACGACCGCCGTGCACGCGGCGGAGGAGTGCGTCCAGCTGCACGGCGGTATCGGCATGACGTGGGAGCACCCCGCCCACCTCTACCTCAAGCGCGCCAAGGCCGACGAGATCGCCCTGGGCACGCCGGGCCGCCACCGGGCGGCTCTCGCCGAGTTGGTGGGTCTCCCGGCCTGAGTCCCGGGTGGTGACCGGCCGTCAGTCGGTGGGACGGCCGGGCGCCTCCGGCTGATGGGCGCCCCGGCTCGCGGGTGGAGGTGTCATCGCGCCTGCTGCCCGGCGACGGCGGCACCGTCGCGGGTGGGTCGGGGACGTGGCGGGGCACCTCCTCGGCGCTCGAACCCGCGGGCCGTCCGCACAGTGACGGTGGTGGATTCTCGTCGCCTGCGGCGGCACCCCGCCACGTCCCCTTGGGTCGGACGGGCGCTTCTCAGTCCTGGGGGCGGCCGGACGCCACCGCGTAGAAGGCGACGGCCGCCGCGGCGCCGACGTTCAGGGAGTCGACGCCGTGGGCCATCGGGATGCGGACCCATTCGTCGGCGGCGACGAGGGCCTGGGTGGACAGACCGTCGCCCTCCGCGCCGAGGAGCAGGGCGACCCGTTCCAGCCGGTGCGGGGCGGCCTCGTCGATGTCGGTGGCCTTGTCGGCCGGGGTGAGGGCGAGCAGCTTGAAGCCGGCCGCGCGCACCGTCTCCAGGTCGCGGGGCCAGCTGTCGAGGCGGGCGTAGGGCACCGAGAAGACCGCGCCCATCGAGACCTTGACGGAGCGTCGGTAGAGCGGGTCGGCGCAGTCCGGGGAGAGCAGCACGGCGTCCATGCCGAGCGCCGCGGCGCTGCGGAAGATGGCGCCGATGTTGGTGTGGTCGTTGACGGATTCCATGACGACGATGCGGCGCGCGGTCCCCAGCAGGTCGTCCGCCTCCGGCAGCGGCTTGCGGCCCATGGAGGCGAGCGCGCCGCGGTGCACGTGGTAGCCGGTGACCTGCTCGGCGAGCTCCGGGCTCACCGCGTACACCGGCGCCGGCACCTCGTCGATGACGTCGCGCATGACGTCGACCCACTTGGCCGACAGGAGCATGGACCGCATGCGGTACCCGGCGTGCCGGGCGCGCCGGATCACCTTCTCGCCCTCCGCGATGAACAGCCCTTCGGCGGGCTCGCGGCGACGCCGCAGCTCGACGTCGGTCAGGGCCACGTAGTCGTGAAGGCGCGGGTCGTCCGGGTCGTCGATCGTGATGAGCTCAGCCACAGGCTGATACTGCCCTGTCCCGCGGCACATGCCAACGCCGGGGTGGCTACCTGGCCGGTACCCGCCGGGTGCTGCCTACCCCTGGACGGCGCGGCCGACGGTGACGACGTCGCCGATGACGATGACGGCCGGCGGCCGGATCTCCGCGTCGGCGACGACCTGGGCGACGGTCGCCAGGGTGCCGTCCACACGCCGCTGCGCGGCCATGGTGCCCTCCTGGATGACGGCGACCGGGGTGTCGGCGGAACGGCCGTGCTGGACGAGCGCGGCGGCGATGGCACCGATCCGTTCGACGGCCATGAGCAGCACGAGCGTGCCGCGCAGCTTCGCGAGCGCCGGCCAGTCCACGAGGGAACGCGGGTCCTCGGGGGCGACATGGCCGCTGACGACCGTGAACTCGTGCGCGACGCCCCGGTGGGTGACCGGGATGCCGGCGGCGCCGGGCACGCTGATGGAGCTGGAGATGCCGGGCACGACGGTGCAGGCGATGCCCGCCTCGGCGAGCGCCTCGGCCTCCTCCATGCCGCGCCCGAAGACGAACGGGTCGCCGCCCTTGAGCCGGACCACGGCCTTGCCGGCCCTGGCGTGCTCGATGAGCGCGTTGTTGATCGCCTCCTGGGCCATGAACCGGCCGTAGGGGATCTTCGCGGCGTCGATCACCTCGACGTGCGGCGGGAGTTCGTCCAGCAGGTCGCGGGGGCCGAGCCGGTCGGCGATGACCACGTCGGCCTCGGCGAGCAGCCGCCGGCCGCGCACCGTGATCAGGTCCGGGTCGCCGGGGCCGCCGCCGACGAGCGCCACGCCGGGGGTCCGCTCGCGGTGCCGGGGAGCGACCAGCGTGCCGTCCCGCAGCCCTTCGACGACCGCGTCGCGGACGGCCGCGGAGCGGCGCGGGTCGCGCCCGGTGAGGACGGCGACGGTCACCCCTTCGCTGCGTCCGGTGGCGGGGGTCCACGCGGTGGCGGCCTCGGCGTCGTCGCTGCGCACGCACCAGACGCGGCGGGCCTCGGCCTCCGCGGACGCGGCGGCGTTCGCAGTCGTGTCGGTGGTGGCGATCAGCGCGTACCAGGCGTCCGCGAGGTCGCCCTCCTGGTACGGACGGCGTTCCCAGCGCAGCTCGCCCGCGTCGGCCATCGCCTCGACGGACGGGGTCGCCGTCGGCGAGACGAGCACGATGTCGGCGCCCGCCGACACGAGCGCCGGCAGCCTGCGCTGCGCGACGGTACCGCCGCCGAGCACGACCACCCGCCGTCCGGACAGCCGCAACCCGACGGGATAGGCGGGAGCGTCGTTGCGGTCGTCGGCCATGGCTGTACGGCTCCTTGTGGCGAAGTTGCTGCCGCTGCTCCCTTGGAGCGGCTGTGGTGCGCGCGGGGCCGGGCCCCTGCTGCCAACCCTACGGTCGGATGCGCCCGGGCCGCAGCGCGCAAGATCACACCTGCGCGCGGCGACGCCGGGCGGCGGCACCCGGCGCGCCCGGCGTTCGCTGCTGACGTCGTGGGCGTCAGCCCTTCTCGGTGACTCCCGCGGAGTCGAACGTCGCGACCTCGTGCATGACGCGCGCAGCGCTCTGCACCAGCGGCAGCGCCAGCAGTGCGCCGGTGCCCTCGCCGAGTCGCAGGTCGAGGTCGATCAGCGGTCGCAGGCCCAGCTTGGTGAGGGCCGCGACATGGCCCGGCTCGGCGCTGCGGTGGCCGGCGATGCAGGCGGCCAGCACCTCGGGGGCGATGGCGCGGGCGACCAGCGCGGCGGCGCCGGCGCTGACGCCGTCCAGGATCACCGGTGTGCGCAGCGCCGCGGCGCCGAGCAGCAGGCCGACCATGGCGGCGTGCTCCAGGCCGCCGATCGCCTCGAGTACGCCGATCGGGTCGGCCGGGTCCGGGCGGTGCAGGTCCAGCGCACGGCGGACGACGTCGATCTTGCGGGCGTGCATCTCGTCGTTGATGCCGGTGCCGCGACCGGTCACCTCGGCCGGGTCCTGGCCGGTGTAGACCGAGATGAGCGCGGCGGAGGTGGTGGTGTTGGCGATGCCCATCTCGCCGGTGAGCAGCGCCTTGTTGCCGGCCGCGACCAGGTCGCGGGCGGTCTCGATGCCGACCTCGATGGCGCGCAGCACCTCGTCGCGGGTCATGGCGGGACCGGCGGTGAAGTCCGCGGTGCCGTACCGGACCTTGCGGGGCAGCAGCCCGGGGGTGCTGGGGAGTTCCGACGCGACGCCGACGTCGATGACGCAGACTTCGGCGCCGACCTGGTTGGCGAACGCGTTGCAGACCGCGCCGCCGCCGAGGAAGTTGGCGACCATCTGGGCGGTCACCTCCTGCGGCCAGGACGTGACGCCCTGGGCGTGCACCCCGTGGTCACCGGCGAAGATCGCGACGGCCGCGGGCTCCGGGATCGGCGGCGGGCACTGCCGGGACAGGCCGCTGAGCTGCGCGGAGATGATCTCCAGCATGCCGAGCGCGCCGGCCGGCTTGGTCATCCGCTTCTGCCGCTCCCAGGCCTCGCCGAGCGCCTTGGCGTCCAGCGGGCGGATGCCGCGGAGCGTCTCCTCCAGCAGGTCGTGCGGCTCCTCGCCGGGCAGGGCGCGGTTGCCGTACTCCTCGTCGTGGACCACCCAGGACAGCGGGCGGCGCTGGGACCAGCCGGCCTGCATCAGCTCGGGCTCTTCCGGGAACTCGTCGACGTAGCCGATACAGAGGTAGGCGACGACTTCGAGGTGCTCGGGCAGCCCCAGCTCACGGACCATCTGGCGCTCGTCGAAGAAGCTGACCCAGCCGACCCCGAGCCCTTCGGCGCGGGCGGCGAGCCACAGGTTCTCGACCGCGAGGGCGGAGGAGTACGGGGCCATCTGCGGCTGGGTGTGCCGGCCGAGCGTGTGCCGGCCGCCACGGGTGGGGTCGGCGGTGACGACGATGTTGACCGGGGTGTCGAGGATCGCCTCGATCTTCAGCTCCCGGAACTGCTTGGCGCGGGCCTTCGGCAGCGACTTGGCGTACGCGTCGCGTTGCTCGTTTGCCAGCTCGTGCATACGCTCGCGGGTCTTGGCGGAGCGGATGACCACGAAGTCCCAGGGCTGCGAGTGGCCGACGCTGGGGGCGGTGTGGGCCGCCTCCAGGACGCGCAGCAGCACCTCGTGCGGGATGGGGTCGTCGCGGAAGCCGTTGCGGATGTCCCGGCGTTCGCGGATCACGCGGTGGACCGCGTCACGGACGGCGGGTTCGTACCCGTCGGCGGCGGGCTGCCGCACGACCGGTACGGGTGCCTCGGCGGGCGGGGCGGCGGACTCGTCCGGCTCACCGGGGAGTTCGGCCGGGACCGGCGTACCGGGCACGGGCGGCTGCTCGGCCGGAACCGGCGCCAGGACGGCGGCGGTCAGGTCCGGGGCGGGAGCGTCCGGCACCGGAGCGTCCTGCGGTGCGGACGGCGCCGGGGCCGCCGCTGCCGGTACGCCGATGGGCTCGGGCAGCGCGTCGGGCAGGACGTAGGGCTCCGCCGGGTGCTGGGCGGGAGCCGCCGGAGGAGTGATCGTTTCGGCAGGGACCTCGGTGACCTGCACCGGCGGCTGCGCGGCGACGACGACCGGCGGCACCTGCACGTTCACGGACGGCTGCACCGGCTCCGGTGCGACGGGAGCCACGGGTGCCACTGCTTCCACGGGTGCGACGGGCGCGACCGGTTCGGCCTGCGCTGCCGGCGCGACGGCGATCGGTGCGGCCACGGCGTCCGGGACGGGCGTGCCCGCGTGCGGCGTTGCCGGCACTCCCTGGGCGGGGACGACCGGTGCCACGGCCTGCGGCTGGACCGCGGCGGGGTGCTCGGCCTGGACGGACGGCTGGGCCGCGACCGACTGCTCCACCGCGGCCTGCGGCTGCGGCTGGACCGGCTCGGGCGCGGGTACCGCCGCGAGGACCACGGGCGGGAGGTCCTGCTGCTGCGCCACGGGGACGGCGGGCGCCGCCGACGGCCATGCGCTGCCCTGGACGGGCGAGCCCGGCTGCCCGACGGCGGCGGGCTCGGGAGCCTCGCCGGTCTGCTGCGCGGGGATGGCTGCGGAGTCGCTGTGCGGGACGTCGAGGTACTCGGGTCCCGCGGTGGCCGGGCCGCCGGTCGCGCGCAGCGGGGCGGGCGTCTGGCCCTGGGCCGTAGCCGGTCCGCGGTCGGCCAGCGAGCGGACGGAGACACCGCTGGAAGCCGGGTCCGGCATCGGCGGACCCATGTGCAACGGCCGCCGGGGCGGCGTCGGCTGGGCGGCCGGCTGCTCGGCGGCGAACGGCTCGGCCGCCGGCTCCGGAACCTGCTCCGTGGCCTGCTGGGCCACGGGCTCCGGTTCCTGGACGGCGGCGGGGACCGCACCCTCGGGCAGCGGCTGCTCGGCCTGCGGCAGCCGGACCGTCCCGTAGTCGAGGGATCCGGAGTCGCGTCCCGCGGACTCGTGGGACGCGTGCCCCTCTCCGTTGAGGGGAGGCACGACGACCTCGGGCTGCGGCGGAACGGGCTGGGGATCGCTCCAGGAGCCCTGCAGACTGGGCATCAGGAGCAGGTCCTCGTCGTCGTCGACCGCCGGGCCGGAAGGCTCCGACTGGTCGAGGAAGGTGTACGCGGGAGCGCCGTCGCCGCTCAGCGCGTCCGTTCCCCAGTGGGGAGCGGTCGGTTGGTGAGCGGCACTGCCGGGCAGATCGGCGGGCGGCTGCGGAACCGCTTCCCCGACTGCGTTCTCCGGCAGTCCCTCGCCCGGGACCTGGCCGGTGTCAGTCATGCGTGCCCCTCGCCCATCGGTATCGCTCCTTCCAACGCCGCGCCGCGCACACTGTCCACCCGCCGGCCACAACGGCCGGAAGGCGGGGAATGCGGCGCGTCGGCACCGCGTGTGCTGCCCGGCGGCGACGGATGACCAGCAGATCGACAACGGGTCGATCCGTCAACGCACGACGACGGCACAACGATCCGCCAGCCTACCGCGCGTGCGCCGGAGGACGGTCCAAGGGTCCACAGTGCGGGCGGGCCGGCGGGCCCGCTGTCACCTGCGGTGGCCGCAGAGGGCGAAGGTGACGAGGCGTTCGCGTTCCGCCCAGCCGGAATCCAGTTCGACGGTCTGCAGCAGGGCGCGTTCGACGTCGTAGCCGCCCTCCTCCAGGGCCCGGCTGACCGCCTCCGCCTCGTCCCGGTTGCCCGCACTCGCGACGATGCGCTCGGGGCGCCGGGCGGCGCACGCCGTGACGACTTCGGCGTCTCCCCCGCCGATCCGGATGACGTCCGGCTCGGGGAGGTCCTCCAGCGCCTGCGGCGCGGTGCCGTGCACGACCTGGAGCTGGACGCCGAAGCGCCGGCCGGCCGCCGTGATCCAGTCGCAGGCGTCCTCGTCACGGTCCACCGCGATCACCGCCGCGCCGAACCGGGCGGCCTCCACGGCGAACGCCCCGTCCGCGGAGCCGATGTCCCAGACCAGGTCACCGGTGCGCGGTCCCAGCCGGGCGAGTTGGAGCGCCCGCAGCTGGTGCGAGCCGTCGCCGCCGTACTCCGAGGACGGCAGGGCCCAGCCGCGCACCGCGCCGGGGAACCCCGGGTCGCGGCCGGCGATCCAGCCGCTGCGGCCCGCGACCGCCGGGTCCGCGGAGGTGATGCCGCCGACGACCAGGACGACGTTGGGATCGCGCCAGATGTGGTCGGCGACCTTGTCCGAGGTGAGGACGCTGACCTGCTCGTGTTCGGTGCCCAGCGCCTCGCAGATGACGAAGGTGCGGTGTACGCCCTCGAGCAGCAGGGCGAGTTCCGCGGGGCCCGCGCCGGGTGCGGTCAGCACGGCGACCTTGGGGTAGGCCCGGCACACATTGACCGCGCGGCGCAGCGACCGGCTGTGCGCGACGACGACGCGGGCGTCCTCCCACGGCATGCCGGCCAGCGCGAAGGCCCGTGCGACGGAGGAGACGCCGGGGACGACCTCGATCTCCAGGCCGTGCTCCGGATCGCGCAGGGCGCGCACGACGCCGAAGAAGCCCGGGTCGCCGTCGGCCAGTACCACCGCGGTGCCCCGGTGCTTGGCGATCCGGCGGGCGGCCAGTTCGATGCTGCCGAGCACGATCCGCTCGGCGGCCGCCGGTACGTACGGCAGGTCCAGATGACGGCGGGTACCGGCCACCAGGGTGGCTGCGGCGAGCGCCGACAGCGCGGCATCGGACGGCGGCGAGCCGTCCCACCCGATCACGGTGACCCGGTCGGCCATGTCGTCAGTCTCCTGGGCGTGGTCGCGGTCGGTGTCCGGGCGTGGCGCGCTCCCCCGGGAAAGCACAGTACCCCGGGGCCCGATCTTGACCGGACGACGGCGCCGACGGCGCCTGCAGGGTCGTTACTCCCAGTCGGCGAAGGCCACGTACCCCTCGTCCCCCGAGCCCCGGCCGCGCGGTACGTCCAGGTCCTCCGGGAGCAGGCTCCACACGATCAGGTCGGTCCTCATCTCCGCCCACCGGCCGCCCGGGTCCTCCTCCGGCCGGCTGCGCACTATGCCGGCGTTGCGCAGCACGCCCTCGCTGATGCAGCCGATCTTCTGGGCGACCTGCTGGGAGGCGGTGTTGTCGGCGGCGATCCGCAGTTCGAGGCGCTCGAACTTCTGGTCGTCGAAGAGCCACTGGGTGACGGCGAGCACCGACTCGGAGGCGTATCCCTCGCCGCGCGCCCAGGGGGCGGTCATGTAGCCGATCTCACTGCTGCGGATGCGCCAGTCGGTGTTCTGCAGATGGACGGTGCCGACCAGCCGCTGGGTGAGGAACTCGGTGACGGCGAAGACGATGCCGCGGCCCTCGGTGCGTTCCGCGGGGGCGATCCGGGTGGCGAAGGCGCGGGCGTCGTCCTCGGTGTACGGCTGGGCGACGGACGTCCAGGCGGTGACCAGCTCATCGTTCATCATCTCCGCGAGGGCGGGGATGTCGGCTTCCTCGTAGGGGCGCAGCACCAGCCGCTCCGTACTGATGGAGATGTCCGGAAAGGTGGAGGTCATTCGCTGCTCCGTAACCAGGGCATGTGTGGAGAGCACAGCATGCAGCATCGGCCGCGACATTCGCAGAGCGGGCTCGCAGAACGGTTCACGGGAGGGGTGATCCGTGAACGCCCTTCCAGGGTAGGCCGTATGACGGCCGGGGCGGGTATCGGCTGCCGCCGTCCGACCCTGCTAGCGTCTGGCCGCGTGACGTTGCACCACGCAGCAGGAGTCGGATCCCAGCGGGCCGCGGGTTTGTACGAGCGCTCCCGCCCCTCGTACCCCATGGCCGCGCTCGCCGCGCTGGCGGACGCCCTGCCGCTGCAGGCGGGGCGGACGGCGGTCGATCTCGGGGCGGGCACGGGCAAGTTCACCCGGCTGCTGGCGCTGACCGGGGCCGAGGTGCTGGCCGTGGAGCCGGTGCCGGAGATGCGCGAACGGCTGGCCGCGCTGCTGCCCGGCGTGGTGGTGACGGCGGGCACGGCGGAGGCGACGGGGCTGCCGGACGGCTGCGCGGACGCGGTGGTGGCGGCGCAGTCCTGGCACTGGTTCCAGGAGACGGACGCGCTCGACGAGGTGGAGCGGCTGCTGCGGCCGGGCGGCGCGCTCGCCCTGGTGTGGAACACGTACGACACCTCGGTGCCGTGGGTGCGCGACTTCCAGGACATCTTCTTCCGGCTGGCGCCGCGCGATCTGCCGAGCCCGCCGCTGGCCTCCGGCATCGGGGATCCCGACAACCGGTGGCGCAGGTCCTTCGAGGGACGGCCGGGCTGGGGCCGGGTGCACGAGCGGCACTGGCCCAACCCGCATTCGACGACCGTCGAGGACGTCGTCGAGCGGATGATGTCGTCCAGCCACATCGCGGTGCTGGACGCGGCCGAGCAGGAGCGGGTGCGGGCCGATCTGGAGTCGCTGCTCGGCGCGCACGAGCCGACCCGGCGCGGCGGCGACATCGAGATGCCGTACATGACGGACGTGTACTGGGTGCGGCGCCGGTAACGGGCCACGACGCACCGCACCCCGGCCGCCTGGTCGGGCGGCCGGGGTGCGGAGGCGCGGATGTCAGGCGGCGGGCTTGCCGAACGCCGGGACGACCGAGCCGTGGTACTTGGTCTCGATGAACTTCTTGACCTCAGGGGAGTTGAGCAGCTTGACGAGCTTCACGACCCGCGGGTCGTTCTGCTTGCCGTCCTTGACCGCCAGGAAGTTGGCGTAGGGGTTGCCCTCGGCCTTCTCCAGGGCGAGCGTGCCCTTGGCCGGGTCGAGCTTGGCACCGAGCGCCACATTGCCGTTGATGACGGCGGCGGCCACGTCGGGCAGCTGGCTGGGCAGCAGCTCCGCCTTCGCGTCCTTGAACTTCAGGCCCTTGCTGTCGGCGATGTCCTGCAGGCTGGCGTTGGCGCCGACGCCGGGCTTGAGCGTGATCAGGCCCTTGGAGGCGATCAGCTGCAGCGCGCGGCCCTGGTTGGTCGTGTCGCTGGGCACGGCGATGGTGTCGCCGGCCTTGATCTCGGCGAGCGTCTTCGCCTTGCCCGGGTAGAGGCCGAGCGGTTCGAGCTCGACGTTCACGACCGGGACGATGTGCGTCTTGTTCTTGGCGTTGAAGTCGTCGAGGTACGGCTTGTGCTGGAAGAAGTTGGCGCCGACCTCGCCGTTCTCGGTGGCGGTGTTCGGTATGACGTAGTCGTCGAACTCCTTCACCTCCAGCTTCAGTCCGGCCTTCTCCGCCAGGTTGTCCTTGACGAACTTCAGGATGTCGGCGTGCGGCACGGGGCTCGCGGCGACGACCAGCGCGTCGTTCTCGCCGTCCTTCTGGGTCGGGTTGGAGGCGCAGGCGCTCAGGCCCAGAGCGAGGGCTCCGGCGGCCAGCACAGCAGTGGTGATCCTGGTGGTGTTACGCACGAAAAGTGCCTCTTTCTCAGTGGATGGTACGAGCCGGAGGAAGCCCGGCGGGTCAGGAGGTCTCAGTGGTCTCCGCGACGCGGGCGGCGCGCAGCAGGCGGAGTCCGGGGGCGCCGGAGGTCCGGGCGCCGCGGCGGGCCAGCGCCCGGGCGGTCAGGTCGCCGGCCAGTTGGACGACGGTGACCAGCGCGATCAGCAGCACGATCGTGGCGATCATGACCTTGTTCTCGAACCGCTGGTAGCCGTAGGTCCACGCGAGGTTGCCCAGGCCGCCGGCGGAGATCGTGCCGGCCATGGCCGAGTAGCCGACGAGGGCGATCACGGTGGTGGTGAGGCCGGAGACCAGCGACGGCAGCGACTCGGGCAGCAGCGCCTTGACGACCACGGTGCGGGTGTTGCCGCCCATCGCGTGGACCGCCTCGACGAGCCCGGGGTCGACCTCGCGGATCGAGGTCTCCACGAGCCGCGCGAAGAACGGGATCGCACCGACGGACAGCATGACGACGGCGGCGTTGAGCCCGAACGCGGCGCCGACGAGCCAGCGCGTGAACGGGATCAGCGCGACCATCAGGATGATGAACGGCAGCGACCGCGTGATGTTCACGACGACGCCGATGACCTTGTTCAGCACCACGTTCTGCAGCAGGCCGCCCCGGCTGGTGAGAACCAGGAGCACGCCGAGCGGCAGGCCGATCGCGGCCGTGATCACGGTGGACCAGCCCACCATGTAGAGGGTTTCCCAACAGGCCGTCGTGAGCAGCGGCTGTATTTCGGCCCAGGTCATTTCACGGTCTCCTTCACGCGTGCGGCGGCGGTCCGTGCCACCTCGACCTGGATGCCCTGCTCGCGCAGGAAGCCGATCGGTACGACGTTGTCCTCGAAAGGACCGGGCAGTTCGATCCGCATCCGGCCGATCTGCCGGCCGGAGATGGTCTCCATGGCCGCGCCCAGGATCGACACGTCCACGTTGTAGGTGCGCGCCAGCTGGGAGATGACCGGCTCGGTCGCGCTCTCGCCGTGGAAGGTGAGGTCGATGACCGTGCGGTCCGGTCCTGACGGCTCACCGCCGACCGGGAACAGCTCGTGCGCGAGCTCGGAGCCCGGGGTGGCGAGCAGCTCGGCGACGGTGCCGGACTCCACGACCCTGCCGTTCTTCATCAGCGCGGCCGAATCGCAGATCGCCTTGACGACGTCCATCTCGTGCGTGATGAGCAGAACGGTCAGCCCCAGCTGCTGGTTGAGGTCGCGCAGCAGCTGGAGGATGGAGCGGGTGGTCTCCGGGTCGAGCGCCGAGGTGGCCTCGTCGGAGAGCAGCACCTTGGGGTCGCCGGCCAGCGCGCGGGCGATGCCGACGCGCTGCTTCTGACCGCCGGACAGCTGCGCGGGGTAGGCGCGGGCCTTGTCGGCGAGACCGACCAGGTCCAGGAGTTCGAGGGCCTTGCGGGAGCGCTCCTTGCCGGAGATGCCGAGGATCTCCAGCGGCAGCTCGACGTTGCCCTGCACGGTGCGCGAGGCCAGCAGGTTGAAGTGCTGGAAGACCATGCCGATGCCGCTGCGGGCGGCGCGCAGCGCGGCTCCCGCCCGGTCGGTCCGGCCGCCGAGCGCGGTCAGGTCCTGCCCGGCGACCTCGACGGTGCCGGAGGTGGGGCGCTCGAGGAGGTTGACGCAGCGGATGAGGGTCGACTTGCCGGCGCCGCTCTGTCCGACGACGCCGTAGACCTCGCCCTCGCGGACGTGCAGATCGACGCCGTCCAGGGCGGTGATCTCGCGGTCACGCGAGGGGTAGACCTTTCTCAGGTCCGTGGTGGTGATCACAGGGGTATCCGTCACTGTCGAGTGCGCGGCAGACATAGCACCGCACAGGGGGCATTCTTCTCGGATCGCGGCACGGATCGGCCCGTCAGGGGCCAAGCGGGGATCAGCGGCAGGAAGAGGAAGTCGCTGGAACCACGGAATGTCGTGACGCGGGGCTGAGCCCTCGGCTAGTCACACATTCGACACATACAACGAACACCGGGCGTGGTCGCCTCGGTCGCGCGGCAGCGGCTGTTCGTCGTGGTCATGAGATCCAGTAAAGCAGACCTGCCGGTCGCGTCCCGCATTCCGGGCAGGCCGTTCACTATGCGGACAGCCGCTCATCCAGCGGTGGTGATCTCCAGGCCCGCGTCCGTGACCTGCACCGATACCGCGGACAGGTCCCGGACCACCACGTCGGCGGCCAACTCCTCGACGGCATGGGTTGTGGCCAAGGCCACGGTCCGCATCCCGGCGGCGCGGCCCGCGGTGAGACCGGCGGGAGCGTCCTCGAAGACGGTGCAGTCCTCCGGGCGCACCCCCAGCTTCCGGGCCGCCAGCAGGAAGGGCTCCGGGTCCGGCTTGCCGTTCGTCACGTCGTCGGCGCTGATCAGCAGGGGCGGATCGATCGCGGCGGCGGCGAGCCGGGCGGCGCCCAGCCGGCCGGTGGCGGAGGTGACGACCGCCCAGCGGCCGGCCGGCAGCGAGCCGAGCAGCGCGAGGGTGCCGGGCAGGACGACCACGCCGTCCGCGTCGGCCAGCTCCAGCTCCTCGATCCGGCGCACCGCCGCCGCGACCCGCTCCTCGGGCAGCAGGTCCCGGATGATGGCCACCGCGGTCCTGCCGTGCAGCTGCACCGCCGCGAACGCCTCGGCCGTCACCCGCTCCTCCCGCGCCCACCGGCTCCAGCAGCGGACCACCGAGTCCATGGAGGAGACGAGCGTCCCGTCGTTGTCGAACAGCAGCGCCTGCGTGGTGATCTTCATATCCGGCCACCCTAC
This sequence comes from Streptomyces sp. So13.3, assembly GCF_005860785.2. Lineage (NCBI taxonomy): Bacteria > Bacillati > Actinomycetota > Actinomycetes > Kitasatosporales > Streptomycetaceae > Streptomyces > Streptomyces sp. So13.3. The sequence goes on from NZ_CP048835.1 coordinate 2,519,646, forward strand.
GCCGGGCGCGGAGGGCTCCTGGATCCCGCTGGGCCCGGCCCTTTTGACCCGTAATAGAGTCGCGGCATGCTCGACGCAGTCACCATCACGGTCTCGGTCGCGGCGCTGCTGCTCGCGGCGTGGTGCGGCTTCGCCGCCTTCCACGACCAGCCGACCAAGGACTGGCACTTCATCGGCATGGCCGTGGTCACGGTGCTCGCGCTGGTTCAGCTGGTGATCGCCCTGGTGAAGCTCTCGCGCGGCGAGAAGCCGGACCAGGGCACGTTGATCTTCGTCTCCTACCTGGTCGGCGCCGCCTGCACGATCCCGGCGGCCGCCTTCATGTCGCTGACCGAACGCACCCGCTGGGGATCGGCGATCGTCGCCGCGGGCGGAGTGATCCTCGCCGTGCTCGAAGTACGGCTTTTCGACATCTGGGGAGGCGGCAGTGTCTGAGCCCGCACACGAGGCATCCGGGGCGCCGGCCGCGAACGAAGCCGGGGCCGGGCGGATCGGCCGGGGTCCCGGGCGGCTGCTGCTCTCGCTCTACGGGGTGTTCACCGTCGCGGCGGTGTCGCGCTCGCTGGTGCAGATGATCACGAAGTTCCATGACGCGCCGCTGGCGTACGTGCTGTCGGCGGTCGCCGGGCTCGTCTACGCGGTGATCACCGTCGCGCTCCGGCGCGGTGGCGAGGCGGCCCGCAGGGTGGCGCTGGTGTGCTGCTCGGCCGAACTGGCCGGCGTGCTCGCGGTCGGCACCTTCACCCTCGTCGACCCGTCCGCGTTCCCCGACGCGACCGTGTGGTCGGACTTCGGGATCGGCTATCTCTTCCTGCCGCTGCTGCTGCCCGTCGCCGGGCTGTTGTGGCTGCGCAGGTCGGCGCGGCCACAACAGCCGTAACGGAAACCGTTCAGGCGCTGGCGGCGAACGTCGCCGTCGGGGCGTCCTTCTCCATGGTGACCAGGCTCAGCCGCCGGGTGACCGGCTCGGCGTCGCCCACCTGCTCGTACCCCAGCTTGCGGTACAGCCGCAGGTTCAGGTCGCTGCGGTGCCCGGTGTACAGCCGGTACCGCTTCGCCTCGCTCTCGGCGGACAGCCGCTCCTCGACGGCGTGCAGCAGCCGGCCGCCGAGACCGTGCCGCTGCATACGGGGATGGACGATCAACTTGGCGATCCGGGCGGTGCCGTCGACGTCGACGACCCCGCGTACCGAGCCGACGACCTCGTCGCCGAGCCGGGCGACCAGGACGCACCCCTGAGCCAGCTCGGCGCGCAGCGCCTCGAAGGTCTGGGTGAGCGGTTCTATGGTGTAGTCGCCGTAGAGCTCCGCCTCGCTCTGATAGCAGAGGTACTGGAGTTTGAGGATCTTCTCGGCGTCGTCTGGATCCGCCGTAGAGATGGTCACGCTCATGCCCATGTGCGCAGGCCTCCCCTTCGAGTCCGCCCGGGCTGATGAGGGTGTGATGCGCGCCCGGGACGTGTGCCTGACCGGAGTTGGTACGGGTGTGCGCCGTCTCCGTGGCGCCGATGATCGCACAAACGCCCCGGCGCGGTAGATGCCTCGCAATACCCGCATCCGGCCACGTTCGAACGCGCAAGGAACGCCTTGTCGCCGACTGTTTACCGTGCCTTACCCCGTCTTACCGGGGATGCAACCCCGGATTTCAGGATCGAGCGCAGGCAGCCGAGACAGCGTGAGCGCAAAGGGCCGATACTGCCCTGTGAGATTCCCAACTCCCGGGAGATTTCCTGGTATGTGGGGTCGGAACGGGACATCAGTGCACCAACCACCTGCGGGCAGCGTCCCGGCAGCCGCCGCACGGCGGCGTGCACGGCCGCTCGCTGCTCGGCGCCGAGCACCTGTTCCTCGACGGACGGCCCGCGGTCGGCCGCCGGGTCGCGGCCCGGGGTGTACGGCAGCTCACGGCGGACCCGGCGGGCGGCCTCGCGCACCTCGCGCCGTACCGCGGCCCGGAGCCAGCGGGCGGGATCGGCCGGCGGAACGGCCAGTTCGAGCATCCTCAGCCACACCGCCTGTTCGAGGTCGGCGGCCTCGATGCCGCCGGCCACCTCTTCGGCGGCCGCCTCCGCGGCGACCAGCGGGCGCAGCCGGGTCAGTTCGTCCTCACGCAGCGACATCGTCATGATCGCCGGGACGACGCGGCCGCGCCCGGCGGTTGCCGGACGCGGCCGTCTTCACCCGTCAGAGTGGATCATCCGCCCGAAGGGCCGCATCAGGACTTCAGGAAGTCCTGGCGGGCGAGGAGCGCGGTGTCGGCGTTGTCGGAGAAGATCCCGTCGATGCCCTGCTCGAAGTACTTCCTGAACGCGCCGAAGGCGTCGCCGTAGGCGTTCGGGTCGGTGCCCCTGCGGAAGTCGGCGGGCAGGAAGGCGTTCTCGTTGCGCATCGTGTACGGGTGCAGGATCAGCCCGGCGGCGTGCGCGTCGCGCACCAGCGTGGTCGGCGTGCCGAGCTTCCCGGCCGCGTCGACAGGGATGATCAGGGTGAGCGTCGGCCCGATGCCCTGCGCGAAGTGCGCGGTCCACTGCAGGCCGGCGGGGGTGATGAGGTCGTCGACGGTGCGCGGGTCGCCCGCTTCGACGAAGTCCCACGGGCGGCTGCCGAGGCCGGAGAGCAGGAAGATCTTGGGGGCCGCGACACCGAGCGCGCCCAGCCGCTGCAGGCTGCCCGACTCGAAGGACTCCAGGAACTGCGGGGAGTTCTTCCGGTCACGGCCGTAGCGGCGCAGCAGCCTGGCCAGCCGCTCCTCCAGGCCGAGGCCGAGCTTGCGGAAGTACGTGGGGTGCTTGGTCTCGGTGTGCAGCCACACCGGACGGCCCCGCTTGCGGCCCTGCTCCTCGGCCCACTGGAGCACCTCCTCGAAGGTGGGGATCTCCCAGCGGCCGTCGTAGAGGGTGTTGCGCTGCCGGTTGGCGGGCAGCCGTTCCACGGCGCGCAGCGTCTTCAGCTCGGCGAGCGTGAAGTCCTCGGTGAACCAGCCGGTCATGGCGGTGCCGTCGATGGTCTTGGTGGTCCTACGGCTCGCGAACTCGGGGTGCTTCGAGACGTCCGTGGTGCCGCCGATCTCGGGCTCGTGCCGGCAGACCAGATGGCCGTCCTTGGTGGGCACGAGGTCCTGCTCGATGACGTCCGCGCCGATGTCCAGGGCGTACTGGTAGGAGCCGAAGGTGTGCTCGGGGCGGTAGCCGCTGGAGCCGCGGTGCCCGATGACGGTCGGCACCGGCAGCTTGGGCGAGCCGTGTCCGCCGCGGTTGGCCGCGGTGTCCGCGGCGGCCGCCGTCCCCGGCAGGGCGAACACCGCGCCGCCGGCGCCCAGGGCCGCCGCCGCGCCGAGGACGGCCCGGCGGGCCGGTCCTGATCCCTGCTGGTCGTGCGTCATGAGCTCTCCCCTGTCTCCGGTGACTGCGGCCGAACGCCTGTGCGGCACCTGCCGGTCGACCCGCGCATCGTAGGCGCGTACATCTTTCGTACGAGCCACGACAGGCGAAACATGCGCGGAACGTACGTCAACACTGCGTAGCAAGTGTGTGAACCCGGCGTGCGCTGACCAGGCGAACGGAAGTATCGTCCTCATCTATAGGGGGTGTGCGCCAGTGGGCGTGCGCCCCTGGTCTGCGATCCACCGATCCCCTGCCCGGAGGGCCCGTTGTTCCGTTTCCTGATCAATGCGCTGCTCGTACCGCTCCTCCGCGTGCTGTACCGCCCGCGTGTCGAGGGAATGGAGAACATCCCCGCGACCGGACCCGTCATCCTGGCGGGCAACCACCTCGCCTTCTCGGACTCACCGTTCATGACCCTGGTGGCCCCGCGCCCGGTCTTCTTCCTCGGCAAGGACGAGTACGTGACCGGCCGCGGCATCAAGGGCCGCGCGAAGGCCGCGTTCTTCACCACCGTCGGCATGATCCCGGTGGACCGGGACGGCGCCCGCGGCGGCGCGGCGGCGCTGATGACGGGCCGCCGGGTGCTGGAGGACGGCCAGATCTTCGGCATCCACCCGGAGGGCACCCGCTCCCCCGACGGCCGGCTGTACCGGGGCCGTACGGGTGTCGCCCGGCTCGCCCTGATGACCGGCGCGGTCGTCGTGCCCTGCGCGCTGATCGGCACCGAGCGCGTCCAGCCGGCCGGCAAGAAGCTGCCGCGCATCCACCGGGTGACCATCCGCTTCGGCGCGCCCCTCGACTTCTCCCGCTACGAGGGCATGGACCGTGACCGCTATGTGCTGCGGGCCATCACCGACGAGGTGATGAGCGACGTCATGCGGCTGTCGGGCCAGGAGTACGTCGACATGTACGCGACCAAGGCCAAGGCCGCCTGACCCACGGCGCCGAGGCGCCCCGCTCCGCCCCTCAGTGATGGGCGGAGCGGGCCGTTGCCAGCTTGGTGTGGCGCAGCATCCGCCAGGCCCACACCGACGCCCCGATCAGCACCACCGCGCCGACCAGGGCGGCGATGCGCAGCCCGTCGGTGAACGAGGCCTGCGCCGCCGTGAGCAGGGTGTTCCCGCTCTCGCCGGGCAGCGTGCCCGCCACCTCGACGGCCCCCGCCAGGGAGTCCTTGGCCTGCGCGGCGCTGCCCGCCGGCAGTCCGGCGGGCAGCGTCAGGTTGGAGTAGACGCCGGTGACGATGGAGCCGAGCAGCGCGATGCCGAGGGCGGCGCCGAGTTCGTAGGCCGTCTCGGACACCGCGGCCGAGGCGCCGGCCTCCTCCTCGGGGACGCTGGAGAGGATCACGTCGGCGGTGACGGTGAACGAGAAGCCGGCGCCCACACCGACGATCAGCAGCACGGCGAAGAGCAGCGGGTAGCCCGTCTCCGGGGTGAGCCCGAACAGTCCGGCCAGCGCCAGACCGCTGGCGCCCAGACCGCCCGCGACGACCAGCCGCACGGAGAACCGGCGGGCGGCCATGCCCGCGCAGAGCCCGGCCCCCACGGCGCCGACCATGGCCGGAAGTTCGGCAAGACCCGCCTCCAGCGGCGAGCGCCCCTGCACCATCTGCAGGAACTGTGACAGGAAGAAGATCAGCCCGGACAGGCCCAGCACGGTCAGCAGATCGGCCAGCACCGAGGCGGAGAAGCCCCGGTTGCGGAACAGATGCATGTCCAGCAGCGGTGCGGGCAGCGTGTACTGCCGCCGGACGAAGGCATAGAGGCAGGCCAGTCCCACCGCGCCCGCGGCGAAGGCGGCGGGCTTCGCGCCGTGCGCCGCGATCTCCTTGATGCCGTACACGACACCGAACATGCCGACGAGCGACAGCGCGACGCTGACCAGGTCCCAGGGACCCGGGTCGGGATTCTTCGACTCCGGCAGCAGTTTGTAGCCGACGACCACCAGGACCACCATGACCGGCAGGTTGATCAGGAAGACCGAGCCCCACCAGAAGTGCTCCAGCAGGATGCCGCCGACGACCGGTCCCACGGCGGCGCCGGCCGTCGAGGCCGCGCCCCACACACCGATCGCGAAGCTGCGCTCCCGCGGGTCGGTGAAGAGGTTGCGGATCAACGCGAGGGTGGACGGCATGAGGGTGGCGCCGGCCACGCCCATCAGGGCGCGGGCGAGGATGAGCATCTCCGGGGTGTGCGCGTAAGCGGCCAGCACCGACAGCCCGCCGAACGCGGCGGAGCCGATGAGCAGCAGCTTCTTGCGGCCGACGCGGTCACCGAGGCTGCCCATTGAGACCAGCAGCCCGGCGATGACGAAGGAGTAGATGTCGCCGATCCACAGCACCTGCGTCGAGGACGGCTCCAGGTCCTCGGTCAGGAACGGCATCGCCAGCCCGAGCACCGTCGCGTCGACGGCGACGAGCAGCAGCGCCAGTGTGAGGATGCCGAGCGCGAGCCAGCGGGAGGGGTGCGGGGGCGTCGGGGGCACGGGGGCGGTGGGCTTGTGCAGGGCGTCGCGGGTCATGACGCGCTCCGCAGCATCCCGCCGAGCATCAGCTCGGAGACCATACGGGCGGAATCGTTCCGTGCCATACGTCCATCCTGGACGCACCAGGCCGAGGCCGCGATCAGGGCGTACAGCGCCTCGCCCAGCCAGGTCGGTGTCAGGTCGTACCGGAACAGCCCCTGTTCCTGGCCGCGCCGGAACAGCGCGCTGACCCGCTCGTCCACCCTCGCCCAGCCCTCGTTGACCTCCGGCAGGTCGTACAGCTGGTTCTCGCCGTAGAGGAAGGCCAGGAAACCGGAGACGGGCATGGCCTCGTCGATCAGCCGGCGGACCGCTTCGACCGGGTCGCCCTCCTCTATGCGGGCGGCGTCCAGCCGCTCGTCCATCTGCGCGATCCCGAGCAGGCCGAGGGCCCGGACGAGGGCGTCGCGGCCGGGGAAGTGCCGGTGGAGGGTGGCGCGGCTGATTCCGGCCGCCTTGGCGATCTCGTCCATGGACGCGGTGGCCCGGCGGCTCAGCAGGGCCGCGGCGTCGCGCAGCACCTGTTCACGATCGAAACTCATGAGACAAATATAGCGCGCATGAGACACGGATGTCTCACATTAAATCCGCAGAACGGCAGAGGCCGGGCCGTCACGGCCCGGCGCTCCGCCCGGTGTCAGCGTTCGGCCAGCGCCCAGGCCAGCTGTACGGCCACGTCCTGCTTGACCTCGGCCAGCTGCTCGGCCACCCGGACCGGCGCCGTGCCGCCCCGCCCGTCGCGGGAGGCGAGCGCGCCCTTGACGTTGAGGACGGTGCGGACCTCGGGCGTCAGATGGGGTGAGATCTTGGCGAACTGTTCGTCCGTCAGCTCGTCCAGCTCGATGCCGCCGGCCTCGCAGACCTTGACGCACTCCCCCGCGACCTCGTGCGCGACCCGGAACGGAACGCCCTGCTTGACCAGCCATTCGGCGATGTCGGTGGCGAGGGAGAAGCCGGCCGGTGCCAGTTCCTCCATCCGCGCGGCATTGACCGTGAGGGTGGCCATCATCCCGGTGAAGGCGGGCAGCAGGACCTCGAGGGTGTCGCAGGAGTCGAAGACCGGCTCCTTGTCCTCCTGCAGATCGCGGTTGTACGCGAGCGGCAGGGCCTTCAGCGTCGCCAGCAGACCGGTCAGATTGCCGATGAGCCGGCCCGACTTGCCGCGCGCCAGCTCGGCGATGTCCGGGTTCTTCTTCTGCGGCATGATCGACGAGCCGGTGGAGAAGGCGTCGTGGAGGGCGACGAAGGAGAACTCCTTCGTGTTCCAGATGATGATCTCCTCGGCGATCCTCGACAGGTCGATCCCGATCATCGCGGTGATGAACGCGAACTCCGCGACGAAGTCGCGCGAGGCCGTGCCGTCGATGGAGTTGGCGACCGAACCGCGCTCGAAGCCGAGTTCGGCGGCGACCGCCACCGGGTCGAGGCCGAGCGAGGAGCCCGCGAGCGCGCCGGAGCCGTACGGCGAGACGGCTGTCCGGTCGTCCCACTGCCGCAGCCGCTCGGCGTCCCGGCTCAGCGCCTGCACATGCGCCAGGACGTGGTGGGCGAAGAGCACCGGCTGGGCGTGCTGCAGATGCGTACGTCCCGGCATGGCGACGTCCGCGTGCGTCTCGGCGAGACCGACCAGCGCCTCCTGCAGCTCGGCGATCAGCCCGCCGATGATCCGCGCGTGGTCGCGCAGGTACATCCGGAAGAGGGTGGCGATCTGGTCGTTGCGGGACCGGCCGGCCCGCAGCTTGCCGCCCAGGTCCGGGCCGATCCGCTCCAGCAGACCGCGCTCCAGCGCGGTGTGCACGTCCTCGTCGGCGATGGTGCCGGTGATGGTGCCCGCCTCGACATCCACCGCCAGCTGGTCGAGCCCGGCCAGCATCCGCCCCAGCTCGTCATCGGTGAGCAGCCCGGCCTTGTGCAGGGCGCGGGCGTGGGCGCGGGAGCCGGCGATGTCGTAAGGGGCCAGCCGCCAGTCGAAGTGGACCGACGCCGAAAGCTTGGCCAGGGCCTCCGCCGGGCCGTCCGCGAACCGGCCGCCCCAGAGCCTGACATCGCCGTTGCTGCTCACCGCTGCTCCTCGAAAGTGTCGCGTGGACCGTCGCCTGGTGACGACCGCACTGACTGGCATAAGTATGCATTGCACTGCATGATTCGTCAAAAAGGCCTTCCGGCGCGTTCCGGCGCCCCGGGAACGCCGAAGGGCCCCCGGGAACGGGGGCCCTTCCAGACGGCTTCGGCGACACGATCCGGGTCGTACGGCGCCGGCTCAGTTCTGCCGGTGGTCGCCCGCCGCCAGCCGGAGGAGGTGGTCGGCCAGCGCCTGGCCGCCCGCCGCGTCGCGGCTGATCAGCATGAGGGTGTCGTCGCCCGCGATGGTGCCCAGGATGTCGTGCACCTCGGCCTGGTCGATCGCGGAGGCCAGGAACTGGGCCGCGCCCGGCGGGGTGCGCAGCACGACCAGGTTGGCGGACGCCTCCGCCGAGATGAGCAGCTCGCCGGCGAGCCGGGCCATCCGCTCCTCCTTGACCGACTCCCCCAACGGCGCCTGCGGGGTGCGGAAGCCGCCCTCGGACGGCACCGCGTAGATCAGCTCGCCGCCGGAGTTGCGGATCTTGACCGCGCCCAGCTCGTCCAGGTCCCGCGAGAGCGTCGCCTGCGTAACGCTCAGCCCGTCGTCGGAGAGCATCTTCGCCAGCTGGCTCTGCGACCGCACCGGCTGCCGGTTGAGGATGTCCACGATCCGCCGGTGGCGTGCGGTGCGGGTCTGCGGTACGGCCTGGCCGTGCTGCGCCTCGGTCATCGTCGCCCTTCTCCGGATCGTTGGTCCCTGTGTACCGCGTCGAGGACGGCGGGCAGCGCCTGGAGGAACACCTCCACCTCGTCGTCACCGAGGATCAGCGGAGGAGCGAGCCGTACCGTGTCGGGCACAGCGGCGTTCACCAGGAGTCCGGCGTCCTGAGCCGCCTGCTGCACCTGCGGTGCGAGCGGCTCCGTGAGAACGATACCCAGCAGGAGCCCCGCACCGCGCACATGATCGACCAGCGGGTGCCCGAGCGCCTCGATCCCGTGCCGCAGCCGGTCGCCCTGCCGCTTGACGTTGTCGAGGATCCCGTCGGCCGCGATGGTGTCCAGTACGGCGAGCGCGGCGGCGCAGGAGACCGGGTTCCCGCCGAAGGTGGTGCCGTGCTGACCCGGCGTCAGCAGGTCGGCAGCGGTGCCGAAGGCGATCGTGGCCCCGATCGGCAGACCGCCGCCGAGCCCCTTGGCGAGGGTGACGACATCGGGCTCGACGCCGTGCGCCTGGTGCTCGAACCAGTGGCCAGTCCGGCCGATGCCGGTCTGTACCTCGTCCAGGACCAGCAGGGTGCCGGTGGCGGAGGTGATCTCCCGCGCCGCCTTCAGATAGCCGGCGGGCGGCACGACGACGCCGTTCTCCCCCTGGATGGGCTCGATGACCACCAGCGCGGTGTCGGTGGTGACGGCGGCGCGCAGTGCGTCCGCGTCCCCGAACGGCACATGGGTGACATCACCGGGCAGCGGGTGGAACGCCTCCTGCTTCTTCGGCTGGCCGGTGAGCGCGAGGGCGCCCATCGTCCGGCCGTGGAAGGCGCCGGAGGTGGCGACCATGTGAGTGCGGCCGGTCAGCCGGCCGATCTTGAAAGCGGCTTCCACCGCCTCCGCACCGGAGTTGGAGAAGAAGACCCGGCCTGCCCGGCCGAAGAGTTCCAGCAGCCGTTCCGCGACCGCCACCGGGGGCTCGGCGATGAAGAGGTTCGACACATGGCCGAGCGTGCCGATCTGCTCGGAGACCGCCCGGACCACGGCCGGGTGGCCGGTGCCGAGGGAGTTGACCGCGATACCGCCGACGAAGTCGAGATAGACCTTCCCGTCGGCGTCCCAGAACTTCGCGCCCTCGCCGCGGACCAGCGGGACGCGCGGCGTCCCGTAGTTGTCCATCAGCGAGCCCTGCCACCGCCGCGTCAGTTCCTCGTTGCTCATGACCCGTCCCCCTGCGCGTCCGGCACGATCATCGTGCCGATGCCGTCGTCCGTGAATACTTCGAGGAGCATCGAGTGGGGCACCCGGCCGTCGATGATCCGTGCGCTGCCGACGCCGTGCCGCACCGCGTGCAGACAGCCTTCCATCTTGGGCACCATGCCGCTGGCCAGCGAGGGCAGCAGCTTCTCCAGCTCGCTCGCGGTGAGCTGGCTGATCACGTCCTCGCTGGACGGCCAGTCGGCGTACAGCCCCTCGACGTCGGTGAGGACCACGAGCACCTCGGCGTCCAGCGCCGAGGCGAGCGCGGCGGCGGCGGTGTCCGCGTTGATGTTGTAGACATGGCCGTCCTCGCCGCGGGCGATGGACGAGACGACCGGGATCCGGCCGTCGTCCAGCAGCGCCTGGATGGCGCCCGGGTCGACATGGGTGATCTCGCCGACGAAGCCGATGTCCACCTGCTCCCCGTCGACGACCGCGTGCCGCTTGACGGCGGTCATGGTGTGCGCGTCCTCGCCGGTCATCCCGACGGCGAACGGGCCGTGCTCGTTGAGCAGTCCGACCAGCTGCCGCTGGACCTGTCCGGCGAGCACCATCCGGACGACGTCCATCGTCTCGGGGGTGGTCACCCGCAGTCCCGCGGTGAAGGACGACGTGATGCCGAGCCGGTCGAGCTGCGCGCTGATCTGCGGGCCGCCGCCGTGCACGACGACGGGCCTGAGGCCGGCATGCCGCAGGAAGACGACGTCCTGGGCGAAGGCCGCCTTCAGCTCCTCGTCGACCATGGCGTTGCCGCCGAACTTGATGACGACGGTCTTGCCGTTGAAGCGGGTGAGCCACGGCAGCGCCTCGATGAGGATGCGGGCCTTGGGGAGCGCGGTGTGGTTGCGCGCGGTGGGGTTGGTCATGAGCTGTACGCGCTGTTCTCGTGCACGTAGTCCGCCGTCAGGTCGTTGGTCCAGATGGTGGCGGCGGCGCTGCCCGCGCTGAGGTCGGCGGTGATGACGACCTCGCGGTACCGCATGTCGACCAGGTCGCGGTCCTCGCCGACCGAGCCGTCCTTGCAGACCCAGACGCCGTTGATGGCCACGTTCAACCGGTTCGGCTCGAAGGCGGCGGCGGTCGTGCCGATCGCGGACAGCACCCGGCCCCAGTTGGGGTCCTCGCCGTGGATTGCGCACTTGAGGAGGTTGTTGCGGGCGATGGAGCGGCCCACCTCGACGGCGTCGTCCTCGGTCGCGGCGTTGATCACCTCGACCTTGATGTCCTTGGACGCGCCCTCGGCGTCACCGATCAGCTGACGGGCCAGGTCGGCGCACACCTGCTCGACGGCGGCGGCGAAGTCGTCGTAGGCGGGGACGGTGCCGGAGGCGCCGGAGGCGAGCAGCAGCACGGTGTCGTTGGTCGACATGCAGCCGTCGGAGTCGGCCCGGTCGAAGGTGGTGCGGGTGGCGGCGCGCAGCGCGGTGTCGAGGGTGCCGGCGTCCAGGTCGGCATCCGTCGTGAGCACGACCAGCATGGTGGCCAGTCCCGGTGCGAGCATGCCCGCGCCCTTGGCCATCCCGCCGACGGTCCAGCCGTCCTTCTCGACGACGGCCGTCTTGTGCACCGAGTCGGTGGTCTTGATCGCGATGGCGGCCTTCTCGCCGCCGTGCGCGGAGAGTTCGGCCGCCGCCTTGGTGATGCCGGGCAGCAGCTTGTCCATCGGCAGCCGCAGCCCGATCAGACCGGTCGAGGCGACCGCGATCTCGCCCGCGTTCTGTCCGAGGACCTCCGCGGCCCGCTCGGCGGTCGCGTGCGTGTCCTGGAAGCCGAGCGGTCCCGTGCAGGCGTTCGCGCCACCGGAGTTGAGGACGACGGCGGACACCAGCCCGCCCTTGACGACCTGCTCGGACCAGACGACGGGCGCGGCCTTCACACGGTTGGAGGTGAAGACACCCGCGGCGGCCAGGCGCGGCCCGTTGTTGACCACGAGGGCCAGGTCGGGGTTGCCGCTGTCCTTGATCCCGGCGGCGATCCCCGCGGCCGTGAATCCCTGTGCTGCCGTGACGCTCACGGTGCCACTCCTGTCGTGGAAAGTCCCATGTCCTCGGGAAGTCCGAGGGCCACGTTCATGCTCTGTACCGCGCCGCCCGCGGTGCCCTTCGTCAGGTTGTCGATCGCGCTGATGGCGATGATGCGGCCGGCCGCCTCGTCGTACGCGACCTGCAGCTGTACGGCGTTGGAGCCGAGCACCGCGCCGGTCGACGGCCACTGCCCCTCGGGCAGCAGGTACACGAACGGCTCGTCCGCGAAGGCCTTCTCGTACACGGCGCGGACCGCTTCGGCGGTGACTCCCGCCTTCGCCCGCGCACTGCAGGTGGCGAGGATGCCGCGCGGCATGGGTACGAGGGTCGGGGTGAACGAGACGCCGACCGGCTCCCCGGCCACGGCCGACAGGTTCTGGATCATCTCGGGGGTGTGCCGGTGCACGCCCCCGACGCCGTACGGGGTGACGGATCCCATGATCTCGCTGCCGAGCAGGTGCGGCTTGAGGGCCTTGCCCGCGCCGGACGTGCCGGAAGCGGCGACGATCACGGCCTCGGGCTCGGCGAGCCCGGCCGCGTACGCCGGGAAGAGCGCCAGCGAGACGCTGGTCGGGAAGCAGCCGGGCACCGCGATGCGCTTCGAGCCCTGCAGCGCGACCCGCGCCCCGGGCAGCTCGGGCAGCCCGTACGGCCAGGTCCCGGCGTGCGGGGAGCCGTAGAACTTCTCCCAGTCCGCGGCATCGCTCAGCCGGAAGTCGGCACCGCAGTCGACGATCAGCACACCGTCGCCGAGCTGTTCGGCGACCGCCGCGGACTGCCCGTGCGGCAGCGCGAGAAAGACCACGTCGTGCCCGGCCAGCACCTCGGCCGACGTCGGCTCCAGTACGCGTCCGGCCAGCGGCAGCAGATGCGGCTGCAGTGCGCCCAGTCGCTGTCCCGCATTGGAGTTGCCGGTGAGCGCACCGATCTCGATCTCCGGGTGCCCGAGGAGCAGCCGCAGGATCTCACCTCCCGCGTAACCACTCGCCCCTGCCACCGCTGCCCGCAAAGCCATCGAACCCTCCTCGTCGATGGCATGACTATACGGTCCACCGAAGCTTTATGCAAAGATCTCGGCCGAGGGCCGGCTCACCGGTTGCGACGGAGAATTTTAGTTGGCACATGGAGCAAGCTAGTTGGCAAATCTTGGTCCCGTCACGCTGCGTTGCGGGCAGTACCGGCGAAACGCCTCCGTTGCCGGTCGAGTAGTGCTTCTCTGGATGAGTGGGCGAGGCAGCGCTAGCGAAGATCCCGTCGAATTCATGTCAGCTGGACCACCTTGCCATGGCGTACGACGGGGACGCCGGACTGCGGGATCGGCTGCGGCTCGGGGACGACTGGCCGCGTCGGTGGAGTTCGACGTGGCAGGTGGGCGCCGACGAGGTCTGCTGGCCTGTCCGAGATATGGCTCACGTACCGGTGATGTCGTCCCGACCTATGCGGGGGTTCACGTGGCGGGCGAAGCAGCGGCACCGCCCCGGCCTGGAGGCGATGGCGTCAGCGGGCGGGAAGCATGGCTTCGAGTTGCTGAAGGAAGTGAGCCTGCTGGTCGCGCTGGACTTCTTGAGGGCATCGGAGGTTCTGTCGCAGCCGTTCCGGCTGGACTTCGAGCATGCGGGCGGGCATTCCTGGCACATCCCGGACTTCCTGGCCGTGATCGGCGGTGGAATGTGGTTGCTGGACGTCCGCCCGATGGAGCTGATCAAGGAAGAGGACGCGCTGAAGTTCGCGGCGGCCAGGGAAGTGGCGGCTGCCTGCGGCTGGCGGTACTCGGTGGTCGCGGGCTGGCAACCGCATGTCTGGAGCGTCCTTGACCACCTGTCCTCGCGCCGACGGCCGGCGAGGGACCTTCTCGGCATGCGCGAGCAACTGCTCACCGCTATCAGCGGGCAGCCGGGGCAGGCGATGACGTTCTCCGACCTCGCGAAGGCGACTAGCGTGCCTTCCGTGGGCCGGGCGAACATCGTCCGGTTGCTCTGGCACCGCGAGCTCGGCGTTGACCTGGGCAGTCCCTTGCGCCACAGCTCACTGATCTGGGCGGTGTGATGGCAGCGAGGGGGTTCTTGCAGATCGCCCCGGGTAGGCGGGTTGCGCTCAATGGCGTCGAGTGGACGGTTGACGACGTCCACGGCCAACTCGGCCGGCTCGTCCTCGTGGATGACAACGGCCGCGCGGAGACCCGCTCGTTCCGTTGGCTCATCAACCATGCTGACCTGCGGCTTCTTCCGGCAGTCGAGTCAGGGCGCCCGCCGCCGGTCGCCCGGCAGCCGAGGACCCTGGCCGACCTGACCAAGGACCAGTTAGAGCGGGCCCGACTGCGGGCGGCGCACGTGCTGGAAGCCGAGACGGGGTTCCGGGAGGGCCACCCGGCTCGGGCCCTGCCGGGTGAGCCTAGGCCGGCCTACGACCCGGACCGCACGACGTTGACTCAGCGTCGGTACACGAAGGCTGCGGAGATAGAGGCGATGCCCCGTCCCGAGGCGGTCCGGTGCGGTCTGCAGCACCTCAGCTACCGGACGCTGGTACGTCTGTCGGGACTGGCGGGCGACAGTCTCCTGCTGGCCTGCGCGGACGGGCGCTGGACACGGCGACGCAGCGGGCACCGCACCATCACGAAGGAGGTCCGGGAGGCGATCTTCGCAGTAAAGGCCGAGTGCGCCCCACGCGCCCGCCTGAGCCAGGGTGCCAAGCACCGGTTGATGCACCAGTACATGCGTGAGCGGTTCCCGACGTTTCCCACTGAGAAGATCCCTTCCCGCTGGACGCTCGCGGCCGTCTGGAAGGAGTGGTTCGGGCCCGGCGGAGCCCGGCCGCGTTACGGGCGGACGGCGGAGGCGGCCGCGGAGGCCGGGGTCTCCGGCCGGATGGTGGTCCACCGGCCAGGCCAGGTTCTGGTGCTGGACTCGACCCCGATGCCGGTGAAGCTGCGCGAGACCGTGTTTGGCGACGCGATCACCGCGACGCTGACCCTCGCACTCGATCTCTACACGCACGGGCTGCCGGCCTTCCGGCTTACGCTCCAGTCCGACACCTCGGTCGACATCGCGATGCTGCTGCGGGACGTGATGCTGCCGCTTCCGATGCGGGACGGCTGGGACGAGGACATGGAATGGCCCTACGCAGGGGTGCCGGCCGAGGTGATCGCCGAGTTCACCGGGCACCGGGTGGCCGCTCTGCCGTTCTTCGCCCCGGAGACGGTCACCACCGACCACGGCGGCCCCTACAAGAATCACGACCTGGTGGAAGCCGAGACGGAGATCGGCTGCCGGATCCTGCCTGCTCGCGTCCTGCGGCAGACCGACAAGTTCGCGGTCGAGCGCCAGTTCCTCACCATCCAGACCATGCTTTTCGAGCACCTGTTGGGATTCACCGGCGGTGACGTCGCGGACCGCGGGGCCGACCCGGAACGCGATGCGAGCCTCACTCTCGCGCAAGCCGAGCACATCATCGCGACCTGGATCGTCCAGATCTGGCAGAACCGTAAACTAGGCGAATACGCCCCGAGTTGGGCGCCGGGTGAAGACCACAGCCCCAACACCCTGTTCGCTGCCGCGATGGAACAGGGCGGCTTCGACCTGGACTTCCCCGAACCGAGCTTCTACTACAAGGTCCTGCGCAAGCACCACGTGAAGATCCATCCCCGTCGCGGGGTGAAGATCCTCGGGCTCTGGTATCACCACCCGGTCTTCGACGAGACGCGCTTCCAGCAGCCTTCCGCCCGGGGCGGCAAACGAACGGGCAAGTGGGTGGTCCGCAGTGACCGGAGGGACCGCCGGCAGGTGTTCTTCCAGGACCCTGCCGACCACGAGACCTGGCACATCCTGCGCTGGAGAGGACTGCCGCCCGAAGGTGAGATCCCTGCATTCTCGGACAAGACCGCCGACGCACTGCTGACACACGTGAGGGCGAACAAGATCAGGATCCATTCCGAGAGCGAACTCCTGGAACATCTGCTCGGGATCCTCGGCTCGGTCACCCCAGTTGACCAATGGCCCAGCCAGGCCAAGAAGAAGGCCGGAAAGAAGCAGCGCGTCGCCCAGGCCCGCGAGATCACCCGCGCACAGGCTGCGGCCGCTGACCGCCCCGCCGCACCCGTCGTCGCGGATGAGCCAGCTCCGGCTGGGATGCCCGCGACCTGGGCCGATCACGCCCGCACGATTGACCACGCGGTCGATGCCGACCGCCGTCGACGACGCGAAGAAGCCCTCGCCGACGTCAAGCCCGTGGCCCCGGCAACGCTGCACGAGGCCCTGAACCGGCGTCCCATGTTCCGGCTTCCGCCCCCCGACGACTCGGAAGCCGATACACCTGTCCAGGAGGACGACACGTGACCCGAGCCCTCTCTCACGATGGTCCCCTGGACGGCCTGCCTTCACGAGCCAGGATCGCCGAGCTGATCCTGGGCAGCCGCCCGCCCCTGGACACCTACGCCGGCTGGCAGCACTACCGCACCCACTACGACCTACTCGTCCCCGCTGCGGCGATCTCGCCGCAGCAGTGGTCGATGCTCCCTGCGAGCCGTCAGTACGACTACGACCTCTACAGGGAGCTGACGAATGCGAACCTCCCGCTGCAGGACACCCCCATGCACGACAAGGTCTGCAAGCTGATCCGGCGCCGGTTGAGCGGCAACACGAGGAAGAAGAACGACCCGACCCGCGCCGGCGTCATGATCAGCGGTTGGGGCAACTACGGCAAGACCGCGTCCGTCTGCTCAGCCGGGGCCGTCTTCGAAAAGCAGTGGCTGGAACTGCACGGCCACCTCAACCCCCAGGCTCTGCCGGGCACCCGTGATCTCCACGCACCGGTCGTCTATGTCTCGACCCCGGTGACAGCAACCCCGAAAAGCCTTTGCACATCGCTCTTAGGCTTCTTCCGGGCCCCGGCCCGCAAGTCGGCCACGCTGCCGGAACTGGTACGGCAGGTCGCCGACTCCCTTTATGACCATGGCGTCAAGGCGCTGATTCTGGACGACATCAGCCGGCTGCGGATGCACAGAGCCGACGACCAGGACGTCCTCGACCTGATGCGGGCCTTTATGAGCCTGGACGTCACTCTGATCCTGACCGGCGTCAACATCTCCGGCATCGGGCTGCTGCGTGAGGCCAAGTGGAACAAGAAGACCCTGCAATGGGAGATGCCACCGCTGGAGTCGACCCGCATCCACGGTTTGGAGGTCACCCAGACGGAACACCGCTTCGAGCTCATCGAGATCGACCGGTTCCGCTACATCACCCCGGCACAGATCGGGGCATTCGTCGATCACCTGGAGGGCATCGAGCAGCACCTGCGGCTGATGAACTCGAAGGCGGGCATGCTGACCGGTGGCTCCATGCCCGAGTACTTGATGCGTCGCACCGGCGGTGTCATCGGCCTGCTGGGACGCCTGCTCGAAGACGGCGCCCAGGAAGCCATGTGGTCCGGGAAGGAAATGATCGACGAGAGCCTGCTGGACGAGATCGTGCTCCGGCGGGACGAGCCCGAGCAGCCGCCGGACGAGCCCGTGATCCCGGCCAGCCCGCAGACCGCCGTCAAGAAGACCACGCGGGTAAAACGCCCCCGGAATACCGTTTTCGATGACCCTGGCCCAACTGCCCGCGCGGGTGCCTGACGGATGGAGCCCGTTATGCATCCTCTGCCTCGGAGCCTAGAAACCTTATCCGGAGAGTCCCTGGCCAGCTACCTCCTTCGACTTGGGTACCGTCTCGGCCTTTCGCCTCTGCACTTGATCCGCGCGGCAGGCTGGACCAAGCGAGGCAACCCCAATCACTTCCCAGGCAGTCTGCTGCTGGACCTTCCCAAGCGCCAGGCCGAAGCATTCGCCCAGCTCACAGGGCAAACGACCAGAGAAGTCTCCGCTCTGACGCTGGCGCAGTGGCGGGTCCGCTATCCACCGATCGCCCGCTCCATGCCCGCCCCGGGGCGCTTGGTGAGACCAGACGCATGGCTCTACGTCGGCTCGCCCCGCTTCTGCCCCTCCTGCCTGGCGGGCGACGGCACGGCGGCCCAGCAACTGCACGGCGGGCCATGGCTCAAGCTCTGGCACTTGCCCGTCGTCTTCGCCTGCACCGAGCATCGGATCTATCTGGAAGCCAAATGCCTCCACTGCGGTCAGCCGCACGACACGCAAGGACTCCTGGTCCAACGCGCCAACGACCATACGCTGCATCCAGCGCAGTGCCGGTGGACAGTCGACGCTCAGACACCCAGGAGGAAGTCTCTCGCCTGCGCCGGCAGACTCGACCACCGCACCGCCCCTGCGTGTGACCAGCCACAACCGACTGCGGACATCCTCCGCTTCCAGAAATCCATCCGTGGCCGCCTAAAATCGCCCACTCCCACAACAGACGCGTCCGAGTACTTCACAGATCTCCGACTGGCTACCGCGCTGATCCGCACGACATGGCCTCATGGCCGGGACCTCCTGGATGCCGACACCGCTGAGCGAATCGACTCCGACTCACAGAGACTAGAGCTCGGTCCGCGCGGAAGGCACAACCAACAACTCCGTGACACGCCGCCGCGCGACCCCGCTGTCTGCGGAGCTCTGCTGATGGCCGCAGACCGCCTACTTTCCAGAGGCGACCTGCCTGACCTCATGTCGGAGATCACGTGCGCCGCCTTCGGCAGCCCTTCCAGCCAAACACCATGGGCGGTTCTCTACGACAAGCACAAGAACGACTGCTCCGAGCGACTCCGACAGGTAGCTGAGCCCGTGACCCAGGCGTTCCCCCGAGTCAACGGCCGCGGGGGCACACGAGCACCCCTCCGAACCGGCTACCAAGCCGAGCACATTCCGGCATTCCTGGAGCCGGACTGGTATCAGCGCTACCTTGCCAGCTGCGCGGGCTCAGAATCGACGACCGTGCGCAGAGCCGCCGCCGTCCGACTCGTCCAGTGGGCCATGGGTGGAGCCTACGACGACGCTGCGGAGTTTCTCGGGATCACGCCCGTCCAGACACACCTTCTCACCGGACGCCAGTCTCGGCGATCGGTGCGTACAGGCTGCAACCCTCTCGAGCTCGACAGAGCCCTCCGCGCACTTGCCTCAGAATTGCAATCACCACGTCAACTACCAGTTGACTACCGGCGCAGACGGCAAGCACTCCACGAATGGGTACTCAGCATCGACACCTGGAATGACCTGGTCAGCAAACTTCCACCCACGCTGCTCCGATTCCGCACCCTGACCGACGACCGTAAGCGTCAGGACGCCTCAGTGTTCATCTGGACGTTGGTCACGCGAGGCGAGCACCTGTTTGCCCCGCGCCCACTCGAAGCCGCTCAACCTGACGGGATCCGGCAGCAGTGGGCCGGGCGGCGGAACACCGCGTGGTTCCAGTTCTCTCGTCCCGATCCGCTGGGTCACTACGCGGACCTGCGCCACATTCTCGCCAAGTACGCGCAGCGACTTGAGCGGGACATCGACTCAGGCCTATCCCCCGAGAAAGAGTCTGGATAGATCACGCACAGTGCGAGCCCATGCGCATAGGGCGCTCACGAGAACCTGGACGGCCGCAGGCCCCTCACTCACCGCCACGCACCTGTCACCGAAGGCAGCCAAATTCCGTCGAAAGTCATGAAGTCCGGCGTGTGGGGCAATGGCCTGGACCGGCTGCTCACCGGTCTGCGTACACCCCTGGTGAAGGGCGGGCGTTGCTGGCCCTTCCTCCCGCCGACTGACGCTGAACTCGTGCGCACGGAGCTGGACCCGCTGATGCGTCCGTACGGCGAACGCGCGAGGGTACTGCTGGGAACCGGGGGCGCTGGTGTGCGTGAAACCTAAGTCCGGTGGGGGGACGCATGTCATTCCAGACGCAGCGACGCCATGCCACGTTCCGGCGGACGATTGGAACCCGTAGCCGAGTGGACCGGCGCCTTCGAGCGGCCGAAGAACGACACGTAGCAGCACAACGGAACCTGTTCAACCGTAGCTCCAGGCCAAAATCGCTCTACCGCGCGAGTACGTCGCCGTCGACATCAAACAGATGCAGCCTCTTGAATCCTCTTCTGCGCAACGCTCGGAACATCTACCATCCCTCATATGCGAGCCTTTATCGCCTGCATCAAGGCGACACGACGATCAAATTGGGATATTTGCAAGAATAACGACATTTGGGGCGTTCCGGGGGCTAGTAATAACGCCAAGAAGGCGGCCGGGATGGTTCAGGCCGGTGACGTGGTATTTATCTGGTTCGCAAATGGATCGTCGAGAGACGGCGGTCTAAGGGCAAAGATCCAGGCAAGTGCGGCGGCGAGCGTTGCCAGCGAGGCACCATGGCCTGACGCAGATAGATACTCCCATACCTTCCCGATGAAAGTCGTGCGCGATCTGGGAATTTGTGTACCTGATCGCTTCCCCGGAAATAAGGCGAGTGAAGTCTTTAGAGTTAAAAATATCTGGCTAAATTGGGGGTTTTGGCACATCCAGGACGAAGGCGTGGTGGAAAACCTGGAGCAGTGCTTCCCAGAAGGCTGAGTAGACCTCAGACCGGCGATTACGGTCTCCTCCACCGTTCGCTAAAAGGTCGGCTGGGCCTCATTTACCCTCATTCCCCCGGGCGGACGATGTGCGGGGCCGCCTGCTGGTCACAGCCCCTCTAAGGCCTCCTCCTTTCCCGGAAGCAAATACTCGCCTTCAGCGAATCGAGCTCCCGACAAGAACTCCAACATTTCTTCGTCGAGCAAGGAAGCATTCTTCTCAAGAACCAACTTAATTGCGCTCTTCAATTCCGGAGAGAGATCGCCATCTTCGATGCGGGCATTAGATATCATTACCTTCTGAGCTGCCGCGAATTCTTCGGCTACTAGAGCCGCAATAAGGCGCTCCCAAAATTCTGCGCTACTCATGCTGAGTGTAGGCTCCTCGACCGCAGCGTCCAATTCTTTGGAAGAATCCGCAGGTGGAGTTGCAGTCGGAACAGCCAGTTCGGTAGTGCCGGCTTGGCCGCGAGCCTCTATAATTGCAGACAGAAGGCTCCTGGTAATCCCGCTCAATTTACGCATTACAGCTGGAGCGACGACCTCCCTGAAAACGGGGACAACAAATTCCCTTACGACTACCTCGAGCGCTTCCGCTATCGCGTCTGCTAGCGCTTGTTGGGTCGGCGAGAGCTCCCGCACGTCCGCGTTTCTTAGACAATCCGTTTTATACGCGTGATCTCTAAGAAGTGCGCCCACGTCAGCCGGAAATGATTCGGTGGGCCCTAAGAGCTTATTGGTGCCGTCTTCACGCAGGAGGTCGCGCTCAATGCCGAGGGAATCTTTGGAGCCCGAAAGATGCGTTCCTTCTGGAATTCGAACAAAGCGAAGGTGCCACTCGTGATTCATGCGACTCCTGTACTCCTAGGTCTCAGGCAGAAAATACACAACTCGCGCGTAATTGGCCTCACAGCACATCCAAGGGCGTGCACGCGCTACTGCTCGGCGAGCGCGGTCAGTTCATCGGGAGCCATGACGGAAGGGTACTTGCGACCACTGACAACGCCCTTGTTCCCGTGGCTGGGATCCCCGGCAGACGTGCCAGAACTGTGCCAGGTTGTGCAGAGAGCCACGTCCTATCTCTCGCTTCTTTACAACAGGGATCTCCCTGTCCGAAAATCTCGAGGCGCCTCACACCGCGTTGCCGCAGTAAGTGAGCTCCAGCTTGCGGAGCAATTCCTGCTTCCTGGCTGGACACACCCGCACTTGGTCACTGGCCGATGTGCTCATTCTGGCGCAGGTAGGTAATGCCGAAGCCGCGTACCTCCCGGTACTGCTGGTACTTGATCGACAGGTCGAAAGCGTTGGACTCGGCAGGCCTCTGGAAGACATCCAGGCCACGGCCCAGGAGGATCTTCCAACCCGTGTCGGTGGCGATGGACCGGTCGTGGATAGTGCCGTCGTTGACGAGCTCGACGTCCAGGAGCAAGCCGAGGATGGCCGCGTTCTTCTTGATCTGCAGCAGGAACTTCAGCTGCTTCTGGGCACGTTCGACATCGTCAGGGACCTCCACGGTGAGCAGCTTGAGGGTGACCTCGTCAGCGGACTCCTTGACGCGGGCGATGCCCTCGATGAGCTCCATCAGGTTGCGGGCCTGATGGTAGGAGCGGATGTAGGGGTCAATCAGCGTGATCTGGGAGGACCCACGCAGGTACGGGACAATCTGCCTAGAGAAAGTGAACCCGCGCTGCCCTTCCTCCCACTCCACCAGACCGTTCTTGAGGACCTCCTCGACGACTGACTTCTTCTCTGTCGCGGGGGCGGCAGATTGGTCTGCCAAAGCAGGACCGGCCGCAGGTTCCTCGATCGGGATCTGGCCGTCCGCGCTGCGACGGCGGCTGTTGTAGTACTCCGGGTAGTCCTTCTCCTCTCCAGTGGCCACCGAGTGCCAGGTGCCCTGGGCGTCTGTGTAGCCGAAGCGGACCTCGGCCATCGTGGTGTCGATGCGCAGGATCTGGTCCTTGACACGCTTGCGGCCTTCGATGGCGAACCGCAGAACCTCCTCGATCTCCTCGGGCGTAGCCTGCTCGTGGGGGTAGAGCAGCTTCATCAGGCCGGAGAAGGTCTTGTGGATGCCGTCGCGGTCACGAGTGGAGATGTCACTCGAGAGCGTGAAGTGCTCCTGGTACCGGTCGGATGCATCCACGGAGCGCATGGACTTGAGGACCTCGGCGATGTAGTCCACGACAAACCCGTACCCCTCGGAGAACATCTCCTCACGGATGGTATCGACCTCCCATCCGGGAATGTAGTGGTGCAAGCGGTCGAGGTAGGCGGAGTCGTGGTAGGCCTCAGGCAGCTCGTCGAACAGGTCGGAATGCTTGAGCATGAACGGCACGGTGTGCGAGGTATTGCCGACGAAGACCATGGATGCCTCCGCGCCAAGGGTCTCGACACCACGGGAGAACGACCTGTTCGCCATGTAGTTCTTCATGATGTCGACCAGCGCCTTGTCGGTGCGCTTCTTGCGGCCGGCGAACTCGTCGAAGGCAACCACGTCCCAGTACCCGACCAAGCCGATGCGCCCGTTGGAATTATTCACGAAGAGCTTGGGCACGGTGATCTCGCCGCCGGAGATCAGCATGCCGTGCGGGGAGAACTCTGAGTAGATGTGGGACTTGCCCGTGCCCTTGGGGCCAAGCTCAACAAGGTTGTAGTTGCGTTCGACGAACGGCACCAAACGCACCAGCTGGATGAGCTTGGCCCTACGAGAGAACATCGTGGGGTTGAACCCGATGGACTGGACCAGCAGGTTCATCCACTCCTCGGTGGTGAACTCGCCACGGGCCTGGACGTATCCGGCGAAGTCGAAGTGGGACAGCTGGATGGGCTTGATCGAGCCCAGGGTCCAGGGCACCAAGCGGTAGTCGTCGGTGTGGAAGTACTCGATGTCACAGATGCACCAGACACCCCCGACTAGGAGCTTGAGGTGCTTCTTGACGGTGTCGGGGCTGACGACGACGCTCTTGATTCCGAGGTTGGCGAACTCGGCCTGGTAGACGTCGTCCTTCTCGTTGAGGGTGACGGTGACCCGGTCGATGACCTTGTGACGGCCCCGTTCACGGATGGTCGACTTGACCAGCTCGGCCTCGTTGCGATGCACGTAGTGATCCGCAAGGATCTTGCGTACAGCCTGAATGCCGGCCTGGATGGTGGCCTCGTCGTCGGAGGCCGCGTACTGGCCCAGCAGGTACTCCAGGACGTAAGAGGGAACAATCGCGTTGCCCTTGACGGCCTTGACCAGGTCCTTGCGCACGACAACGCCTGAGAAGTGACGGGTTATCTTCTCGTCCAGAGGCGTCTTGACCGGCACCCCGACCCCGCCAGCGGATGTAGTGGGGCTAGGGGTGGTGTCGTCGTAGATCACGTGGTTCCCCTAGAAGTCGAAGTCGGAGGTGAAGGAGCGCTTGAGGGTGTAGGTCGCCTTCTGCGACATCGACTTCCACCCGGTGGTGCCGATTATGGGCTCATCAAGACGCAACTCAACAGTGCGGTCGTTGAGCTCGTCAGCCTCTCGCGACAGCAGCAACCGCACGTCCTGGAAACGGTCGCGCTTGTCCTCGCTTGTGCGGTCGAAGTGCAGCTCGGGCTGGTTGGAGATCAGCACGTTGTCGACGTACAGGCCAACCCGCACGGTGCGAGCCTGGACCTTCTCGGTCACAGCGTCTTCCTGGTAGAAGCGCACCACGACCTGCCCGGTGGTGATCTTGTCGCCCTCGGCCATGATGCGGACCCCGACCTGAGACAGGTCGCTGGTGCGCTTCTTGGTCACCTTGACCACTGGCACCACGACCTCCTGCAGGGAAGCGCCGCCGTGCACGAACCGGGTGCCCGAGCCCGAGCGGCGCAGCCGCAGGTTGGCCCGGGGAACCTGCACCTGCATGCCCTCGCCTTCCAGGCCGATCTGTGCGGCGGTGAAGGTGTGCAGCGCGGGAGCGGCCTTGAGACCCTTGCCCAGGACGTATCGGCGGGCCTGCTTGAAGATCTCGTCGCCCTGCGGCAGTTCCTCGGATACGAATTCGGGGTCGATGGGCTTGATCTCCTGGTACAGAAACCCGTGGTCAGCAGTGATCATCACGGTGCCGGCGTAGGCGTTCATCAAGAGCCGCACGAGCTTCTTGAGGTCCTCGAGGGTGGCGGCCACGGCCTCGGGGGTGTTGCGCTCGGTCTCCATCTTGTCGCCGACTGCATCAATGCGGTTGTGGTAGACGTACACGACTTTGTGCTCCTGCAGCAGCGCGCGCAGGCCATCACGCTTCATGCTCAGCACGTCATCTGCCTTGACCGCGGTCCCACCGACCTCCGCGAGGATCTTGGACCGGTTGGCCACGCCCCCGGCCGCCTGTCCGTCAACCTGGACCTGGTCGTCCTTGCCGGTGGGGCCGATCGTGGTGTGCGGCAGCAGGGCCGCCATGCCCATCTGGGTGTAGCTGGGCAGCACCCCGAGCATCGTGCTCTCGGCATCCAGGACGGCGGAGTACTTGTCCAGGCCGTTGATCTCGCTCTTGAGCTCATCGGCAACCTCGAAGCGCAGGGCGTCGGAGATGATCACGACGACGCGGCGGTCCTTGCGGTGCAGCGGGGCCACGTGGTCGTTGAAGAACTTCGTCTGCGGGCGCAGAACGTCCGACTTCCACGCCGTCAGGGCATGTAGGTGCTGCGACCAGGCCTCACCCAGCGGCTGCAGGAACCGATTCAGGTACTGCCGGTTGATCTGTTCTCGCAGGTGCTCCAGGACGTCGGAGCGGTCGGCCAGGGTTCGGGCCTGGTGCAGGAACTGTCGGTAGCGCTGGTCGATGACGTACCAGCCAGTGCAGTACTTGGTCAGCCCGTCATCGAAGGACACGATGCTCAGGTCGATCGTCCACAACCGATTGATCAGGTCCGCCGCGATCTCCAGGCCCCGGTAGGCGGCCTCATACTGGTCGTACCAGAGGCTGTTGGGCTTGCGCTTGCGCACGATCTCGGCAACCTCGCTGGCCGGGATGGTACGGTCGGTGACTTTCCCGGCCAGGGCCGAAATAATCTTCTGCTCAGTCTGCGGGAAGACGTCGTCCTCCAACAGATCGCGAAAGTCACGGTTCTCAATCTGGTCGGCGTAAGAGATGTCCTGGGCGACCTGCTCGGCGAGCTTCTGCATGGCTTGTTGGCTGCGCCGGCCGTTGCGCCAGGACTCGAAGTCCAGGCGGATATCCCTGGCTGCCGTGTCCTTCCCGGGGAAGCGCCGGAAGGCCTGGGTAAAGAGCCACAGCACGAAGTCGGCCATACTCGGCTGCGCCGACTTGTAACCGTAGATGCCGGCGGCGCCCTGCCAGAAGTAGGAGTCCAGGTGGTGTTCGGCCAGACGGTCAAACAACGCGGTCTGCTTGCCCTTGCCCGAGGCATGCTCGACCAACAGCCTGCGGGTGATCTCCCGCAGGCTGTGGTCCTTCTCCTCCAACAGGACCCCACTCATCTTGGCCTGTAGTTTCAACGGTCCGTCCCCTGCCGCCAGGCGGGGTTTGAGCAGCGCCACCAAGGTCTCGTCGGAGAAGAATGCCTCATGGGCAGCCACGATCTCGTCGATGCCCTCGCCCTCCAGGCCAAGGTCATGGCGCAGAAGGCTTGCCTTGTCCGCCGAAAACACGCCCCAGGCCAGCTCTTGGTCCAGCAGCCAGTTCCCGGTCTTCTCGGGGACCTGACCAGACCTGTAGACGAGAAACTTCGTCTCGGGCTCTTCCCTCAGGAAGCGGTGCTTGAGCGCGAACTCATTGTTCTGCACTCGCACGACCTCGACGCCGGGCAGGTCCAGCGCCTCAAGGGAGGCGGTGTGTTCGCTGGCCGGGTCGTGCCAGAACACAACCCGCTGGGTCTCGAACAGGCGCCGCAGGCGGGCGGCGATCGAAGTCATTACTTGGCCTCCAGGCCATTGATCTTCTTCAGCGCACAGCCGAGCTTCGGGTAGTTGGCCTTGACTCCGTCGTTCAGGTCCAGCTCAATGCGCTGGGTGGCCAGGGGGTAGAGCACCTCATGCTCGTAGGCCTCCAGCTCGACCAAGTCTTTGCGCAACTGCACGGTCTCCTTGCGCGCGGCAGCGGCCTCGCGCCCTGCAGCGCTCTGCGCAGTGCGCTCGGCGTTCTCCAGGGCAGAGGCCAGCTTGTTGCGGTACTCGCGCAGGTAGCCCAGCACCGTGCTGGGCGTCGAGGGCGTGTAGCGGTGCAGGTAGACCAGTGCGCTAAAGGTTCCCTTCGGGCTGGAGAACATCCAATAGATAGGGCGCTTCTTGTATCGCTGGACGTGGCCTTCGTAGAACTTCTTGACGAAGTACTCCCGCATGCCCTTGGCAGCCAGTGCCTCGGTCACGAACCGCAGGTTCTCTTCAAAGCGCTCCTCACCGAACGCTGCTCGCAGGAACTTACGGAAACGGGCGACAATGTCGTCCTCGAACCGGTCGTCGCCCAGCACCGGGATGACGTTGTCCTCATCCAGCAGGAACAATGGTTCGGGGACCTCAGTCTCATAGACTGCCGTGCCGCTTCCCTGATCGGCCAATATCAGGCCAGGCGTGTCCAAGCTGTAGCGGCCAAAGATGCAACCCACCGCGTAGGACACCAGGTCCGTGGCCATCGAGGCGCGCATGGCATTCTCGCGCTCATCGACGCTTTTCAGGTGAGAGAAGGTGAAGTCGGGGTTGGCGCACAGGGCGACATCTTCAGTAGCCACGTCGACCTCAACATCACCGGAGATCCCGTAGTGGTCGGCGAAGTAGGCGTTGTTCGTCGCCTCCAGTCCACGGACTTCGTCTACCTCATCGCGCTGCTGCTGGCGGATCAGCTCGTACCGTTCGGCCAGCGCCTGTGTGGTGGTGAAGTGCTTCTGCAGGAACGGGGAACGCTGAAAGTCCCAGGACTCCTCACGGGAGTCCCAGTCCGCTCGGGCGATCTCGATACACCGACCCACACGATCAAGTACTTCAGACGAGACCGCGGGATCGAAGGGCAGCCTGCTGACCGGCCCCTCATGAAAGTCCAAGGTGGGGGAAGTGAGTCCCAGGAAGTAGTCGGCGCTAGTGCTGTTGGCGTAGGCCATAATCGCCTTCAAGGTCGCTTCGTCGTCCGCAAAGCACATGGCCCCCTTGGTTTCCGAGATGAACCCGGCGGGGCTGTAGCGCATGGCGAAGGAGTTAGCTGAGATGGTCGACCAAGTGCCGCCCTGGCGGAAGTAGAAATCCATACTAGGGATGCGCTTGGAAGGCGAGCCGTACCTCTCCGTGGCCAGGGCGACCATCTCCTCACCGTCGTTGTGCCAGTTGACCACCAGCGAGTGATTTCCGTACCACTTGCGGAAGGGTCCGCCCTTCTGGCAGGGAAACCAACGCCGCCCTGAATCCTGCGCGGCATGACGGTCGGGCATTCCGAAACCGATCTCGCCGAGAGCCGGCTCCCACCACTGTTTGAGGAAGCGGTCGTTGTCAGAGGTTGCCAGGCCTTGGCGGGGCTTGGCGGCTTCACCAAGAGTCGGGAACTTAGCGATGGCCTGCACGGCACCTTCGGTGACCCAGTATGTCAGCGGGGTGCCGGGAATAGTGCTCAGAGCGTCGGGGTGGACCTCGTAACGCTGCGGGTGATTCTTCGCCTTGGCAGCGGCACGGAGGGCGGCGCTCTTCTCGGCTTCGTTACGCCCGTCGGTCAGGCGAATGTAGGTCCCTGCACTCCGCTTCGCAGGCGCTTCTTCGAGTACGAAGGCTGCGGTAGTGACCACCTCGCCTCCGATGCTGTCGAAGGCTCGGGGCCCCAGGTGAGCGAAGAGGTGGACATTCGCCTCAGCTAGGACCGCCTCGCGCAGCTTGGTAAAGGAGGACAAGAATGCCCAGCCCTGCATAGTGATCATTGCGGCCAGACCCTGCTGGGTCAGAAAGCTCAGTGCCCGCTCGATGAACATCGAGAATAGGTCTGCCTTGGAGTTGGCGTACTCCTCCATGGCGAAGTCCGCAAGGACCCCATTCATGCTGCGCCCGCCCATGTACGGAGGGTTGGCGACAACCGTGGCGTAGCGGGTTTGCAGGTACTGGGCCTGCTGCAGCACACGCGTCGCCTTGGGGTATAGGGCCCCCGTAAGGAGGTCGTCACTGACCTTGAGCGTGGTCTCGATGTGCTGGTGCAGCTGGTCAATGAGTGAGGCGTCAGGCTTGATCAGCGAGCCGAGGGTGTCTGCATGCTGGAACTGGTTCCAGAACATCTCCTCCTGGTACCGGTCAGCGTCCTTGGTGATCAAGAGGTCCAGCTCAGTCGAGGTAAAGAAGATCGGGTTGAGCACGCAGATGTTTGGCTCAGTCTGCTTGGCAAAGAAGCGGCGGTGGCGAGCGCGAGCCTTCATCGTCAGCGCGAAGGCGGCCAGGGCCGCAGCGCGAGGGTCGATCTCGGTGCCGTAGAGGTTGTGGGTCAGGATCGCGGCCGGGGTCTCGGAGGGTGCATAGCCCTCTTCCTCGTAGATCGCGTACAACAGGTCAAAGGCATAGGTAAGCATATGCCCGGACCCGCAAGCCGGGTCAATGACCGTGAGCTCTTCGGGAGAGGTGATCTTCAGGAAGTCGGCCTGCTGGCTGGTCGGGGGAATGTAGTAGTCCATCCGGTCGACCAAGGAAGAACCGGGGTGGTTGAGCATCCACAGGCGTCCCACCGAGTTCTCCACGAGGTAACGCACGATCCAGTGCGGAGTGAACAGTTGGGTGGCCGCCGGAATCTCCTCGGCGCCAGCCTTCTTGTTCTTCTTGAGGCCCGCAAAAACCTCGCCCTTACGCTCTGCGATGTAAAACTGGTAGAGCCATCCGATGACCTCGACGTCCTCGCACACCTCTGTGGTGAGGGCTGTGGCGGCACGGGAGACGATGGAATCCTCGGCCAGCAGCGTAGCGGGCAGCAGTAGTTCGGTGTAGTCCTGCAGGTCGTCGGACTCAAACATGAACGGCATCGCCTGATGCCAGTGATGGCAGTACTCGGCCAGCAGGCGCGCATACGCCTCGCCCTGAGGGTCGTTGCTGGTGCGCTGCTCGTCCAGCAGGGCGTTGACCTCGTCAATCACAGTCTGACGCACGACGTTGGCATCGAAAACGCCATTCTTCGCATCAATCAGGATCTCGGGCTGCCCGCCCAGCTGGCCCTCGGCCGGGGAGACGACTCCGACACCGGTGTACCCGTTGGCATCCATGAAACGCAGCGCGATAACGCGGTTAAACCACGTGTAGGCGACCTTGTCAACCACGGCCTGACGGCCGGCCTGTTCGCCTCCGGCCGCCTGAATGTCAGCTTCCAGGCGTCGGACACGCCCGTGGTGTTCGACGCGCTCGATCGAACCTGCGGCCAAGACGCTAGTGGCACGGGCCTCAACCTCGCGCAGCAGGACGGTGCGTGCCCAGGTCGCGAAGTTCCTCAGCGCATTGATGTCCATCACAGGACCACTCGCTTCCCGGAATCGATGGTGGTGATCAGTGCCTGACGCAGGGCATCGAGGTAGGCGTCCACATCCTGGGGGCTTTCCAGCAGGGTGGGCCCACCATTGACCTTGACATGCTTGATGGAGACGGTCGTGTGCTTGACCGGCACAGGCACGGGAGTGCTGGCCCGCCCGCCTGCGGCCCCGCTCCCAGAGTTGTCAGAGGCGCCGTTCTGCTCGGGTTCGTTCTGGGGCGTGCTGCTGGTCAGGGAGTCCAGGAGCGCGGGGTAGGCAGTGTCGGCGAAGTCACCAGCCAACATGTTGATCGTGGCGATCTGGTTAGCCGCGGCAATCCTGTCCAATAGGACCTTGACGGTCTGGTCGGCCTTTTGGCGGGCGGCGTCAGTAGCCTGCTGGTAGTCGCTGGTCTCCTGCAGCAACCGCACCCGATCGGTTATGCGTGCCGCGACCTCCTGGACGGCCTGCTCTACGCGGGCAGCAACCTGGGCCTGCACGCCCTCAACGGCCTGCTTGAGCTTGGTGATCTTGCCTCCTCGCAGCAGGTTCTCGTCGTCCAGCAGGGCCTGGATCTGCCCAGTGGCGTCTGCTTCGAGGTAGCCGAGATTGGTGCTATTGGTCTGCAGGAAGTCGCGGGCGGAGTCGTAGATGCCCCTCTGGGCTCCTTTGAAGAAGCTCACGACCGGGGTGATCTGCTCGTCCTTGGCATCCAGCAGGTCCTCGGCCATGATGAAGTCGGTCAAATACCACTCCTCACCCTTGCCCACGGCCTGCTGCAACAGGGCAACCGGGCCGTCCAGCCCAGCCAGGAACGGGTAGCGGCCCTGCTGCTCCTGATAGCCAGCCAGCTCAGCGCGCTTCTTCTGCAGGTTGTCGGCCACGTACCGGCCCAGCTCCAACGGGTCGCCGGGAACGGTCGGCTCGTCGAAGAAGTCCTTGGCGAAGGTCTGCAGATCCTTGACCTTGCGGGCTTCAAAGGTTTTCTGCTGGGAGACGAGGATGTGGGAGTGCTTCTGGGTGTTGCTCAGCGCCCGCGGGATCTCGGTGCGCTTGAGGGTGGCACCGTCCATGCTCAGGGTGAGCTTGCTTGTTCCCACCAGATGGGCGATCACGACCTCGATGGAGGGCAGGTCCCATCCGAACGGCTTAGTGCTGTAACGGTCAACCAGCGCCTTGACTGTGACCTGCTCACCCTTGTTACCCCGCCGAGTCACGTGAGAGAGCACCTCGCCGGCAGGCACGTCCAGCTTGGACAGGCCCTCGGCATCGAAGAGGGCCTGCCCCTCAGGGTTGGCTGCCGCCTGGATCTGGTTGTCCTGATAGCGCACCCCGCCCAGCATCTGCAGGCTGGTGTAGGTGCGTGTGATGAGCTCCTGCATGCCCTCACGCACGCGAGCCTCGGCATCACCAGAGGTCACAGGCACCTCGGCCGTGTTGATCACCAGGCGAGCCTTGCCCACCATGGTATGCAGCCGCTCGATCACGTCCTTGGTGCGCTCAATGTTCTGCGCGGCCTTGGCCTGCAGGACCTGCTGCTGGGAAGCCGACAGTGATGTCGTCTGACGGCGCTTGATGTACTTCTCGGTGCGGATGACTTGCTGCAGGTCACCCATGGCCTGGGCGTCGTCGCCCAGGACCACGCGCAGTTCGTCCCGGCCCGCGCTGTGAGCCTTGACGACATCGAAGTCGTACTCGTAGTCCGGGCTGATGCAGTGCAGTGTCAGGTCAGCCTGCTGGTTGCGGCTGTAGGGCTGGTCGTCGAGCTTGTAGGAGAAGGAAAAGTCCTGGTTGTTCTTGGCGTAGCGCACCTTGTTCAGGCGCACCACGTTTTCCGACAAAATCTTGAACAGTCGACCCTTGACCTCACCAGGTTCGATGTCGACGTTCTTGATCTCCGCCTCCATCTCCTGCTCGTCATTAGTGAGGAAGGCGTACACGGTCCCGGTGCGCTGGATGTAGTTCTCGGTCTCCAGCAGGTCCAGGGACGTCTTGACCTGCCGGGTCAGCTCGGCGATATCCCGATCAAACCCATCGGTAATCAACACCGTCAGATTGTGCGGGTTGGCGACGAACCCTTCGACGTGCTTGACCAGGAATAGGGCTTTGAGCAGGCGCATGGCGAGCTGGTTTTCGGGCAGGTTCTGCTCGGCGCGGACGATGACTCGCTGCGTGGCAGACTTCAGCGCCGCACGGATGCCGGAGTACATCTGGTCAAAGGTCGCCAGCGACCCGATTGGAAGGCCTCCGAGCTCCTTGGCAACCTCCTGCACGACCCCCAGCATGGAACGCTCGCCGACTGAGCTGCTACGGCCCTCAAAATAGTTGTGATCGGAGATCCCCTGGATCGCGGACTGGAACAGCGGGAACTGGTAGGTCACGAACGGGTAGGTGCCCACGAAGGAGTCTTCGCCGGGGTAGTTGCGGTAGGTCGTGCCCTCGACAAAGTCGAACAGAGTGCGGAAGTTGGGGTGCTGCTCGGCGTACACGCCCTCCAGTGCGGCAGCTCCCTGCCCGTTCTTGCGCAGCAGACGCTTGCGGATGACCTCTTCGACATCAGCACTGGTCAGCTTCAGGCGGGTCTTGAATCGGGCCTGGATCTTGGAGAAGTCGTGGCTCTGGGAGCGGGTGCGGTCCCCTATGACCATCTCCATGTCCTCCTGGGAGGTCACAAACACCCAGGCACGCCCGTTGCACTTGGAGTTGAGGGCTTCGGCGATGGTCTGCAGGTTCAACATCAGCCGGCTATTGGTGCCGATGAACTGTCCGACCTCGTCAACGAAGAAGTTCAGGCGCGTCTGCGGATCGTCCCGGGCGTCCAGCCAGTCCTTGATCTCCTCGGCAAAGTCCTCGATGGAGACCGAGTGCTCCTGCCGGTACTTGGCTAGGATCCCCGTGGGGCGGCCTTCGGTCTGCCCGGAAACCTCAGCGTAGGCCTGCGAGATATTGAACTCCTGCAGCACGCTTTCCTCACGCCCCACGTTCCAGGGCTTGCCCGCGATGCGCTGGTAGGCGGCCTTGAAGTCTTCGAGTTGACCATTGCGGTCCAGGTCGCGCTCGAAGCGGGCCACGTGGCCCTGCTTGCCGTAGTAGCCGCGGTGCTCGTTGAAGACTTTGACGAAGACCTGCAGCAGGGCGTCTTCCTGGTCCTTGCTGATCACGTCGGCCTTCTGGTCGATGTTGAACAGCAGGCTGTACGCGCCGATGCGGTCAGCCTTGTCCAGCAGCGCCGCAAGGAACGCATTGTCCGCCGAGGCCTTACTCCGAAAGGCCTCGGTGACCTGGACGCGGGTGAAGTCCTGCCTATCGACGTCGCCCAGCAGGTGGGCGAGCATTTTGAGCAGGTGGGACTTACCCGAGCCGAAGAAGCCCGAGATCCACACTCCGTTGGCGTGCTGGTAGTCGGTGTACTCCTCCAGCAAAGTCTCCAGGCCCTTGGCGGCTTCGTTGGTCAGGACATACTCCTCGACCTCGGTAGCGAGGTGCGAGGTATCGTCGGCCTTGATGACGCCTTCGATGGGGCGCTGCACGTCCTTGGCGAAGATGGTGCCCAGAAGCATTGCTCAGGCCTCCTGTTCCTGGATGTCCTTGGCTCGGTAGTACTGGTCGTCCTGCAGCAGCCCGAACAGCACCAGCGAAGACCCGAGAGTCTCGGACTGCGCGTACTTGCCGGGAAAGAACATGAGCATCGGTTTGGCCACCACGACGCTCTGCAAGTTGTTGAGCACGTTGTGAGAGCGGATGTAGGGGAAGAGCTCCCCGATCCCGGTCAGGAACAGGATGTCGAATCCGCCGTCGCCAATCCGTTCGGCGACAGCCGGGGCCAGGTGCTGCTGCGGGTCAAGCATGTTCTGCAACAGCTCACGGAACTCGTCCTTGCCCAACTCCGGCTCCGCGGCCAGCACCTGCTCCCACACCCCCCGGTCCTTTAGCAGGTCGATCGACAGATCGTACAGGTTGATCTCCCGCACGGTGATGCCCTGCGCGGACAGGCGGTTACTTACCCGCTTGCGGGCATCGTCCATCCCTCGCGCCCAGTCCGATGGGTACCACTGGATGAAGAAGGGCACCTCGTTACCCAGCCCTTCCATCCGCAGAAAACGGTCAGAGGAGAGCACGTCGAACAGGTGCTTCTCCTGCTCTGGCAAGGTCCGGTCAGTCATCGTCGTCTCCGGTCAGGGGTATCAGGGTCGGAAAGAACCGGACCTGGGAAGGCTGACGGCGGCGCAATATGCGGGTCAAAGGCTCTGAGAGCAGCGCGGGCATGATCTGCCCTGCCTCGCTCAGCAGGCCGGCCTCGCGCAGCATCAGGTACACAGTGGTGCGCAGCTTGCGCAACGTGCTCTCGCTCAGGTCGTCGAGCTCGTCGTGCCACAACGCCTTGGACCGTACGAAGTCCTCAAACCGCTCCGGCTCCAAGGATGGGGTCATCAGCAAGAAGCGTTCTCGCACTACTTCCTCGGCGAACTCCCCAATTAGGGCGTAGCGGCGGCAGGCCGCGACCCACATCAGGTAGGCCCACTCAGTCGAGCGGCCCTCCATCAGCCACTCGAGCTCGTTGTTGTCAAGCTCTGCCATGCGCTGCACCAGCTCCCGGCCCATCCGGCGGGCAGAGGAGGCGGTACGGGCCTGCAGCAGATTGTCCGCGTCCAGTGCCTCGCGTACCTGGGTCCAGTTGCGGGTGCGGTGCAGGTATAGGTCCGTCGCGATCGGAGCCTCCTGAACGAAGAGCCCGCCAACGCTGAAGGACAGCCGGTAGCGCCCGGCGCCGTCAGGCTCGCTCACTCCGCCTCCTTCATGAAGGTCATCGTCTTGTGCACGAAGATCAAGCCCCAGAGACTCAAGAGGGCTGGGCCGGGGAGGCGGCGTTGCCGGCGCGCACCCAGTCGTCGACCTCGCCGGCCTGGAACTTCCACAGCCGGCCGATCTTGTGCGCGGGCAGCCCGCGCTCGGCGATCCATGTGTAGACGGTGTCCTTGGTAACGCCAAGGTGCGCCGCGATGTCGTCAGCAGACACCCAGCGGTCAGCCACGATGGCTCTCCTTGCGAAGGGGGACATGAATCAGGCCACCACATCCTATCGGGATCGCATTACCTGTCTGGTCTGGTATCTCCGGGTCTTGGCGGGTGAATGCTTGTCTTCTCTCTTGCGGAGCTGCCCCTGCTATGCCCGGGCAGGTGATGGTGAGGGCGTCGCGGGTCCGGGTGGCGGCGGCGAAGAGCACCGAGCGGGCCTTGCTGGTCAGTGTGCGGGGGTGCCGCGCGCCGGGCCCAACGTCGGCGACGAGAGCACTAAGAACGTGCCGCCGACCGGACTGGAACACAGGGACACACGCTCAGAGCGCTTCCACCCACTCGCCGGGCTCAGGGGTGAGATCTGCCGGCGCCTCACCCGCGGGCATGCGCCCGCGCGGCACGATGGTGCTTTCCGGGGGTTCCGGGACAATCGCGGCGTGAGGGATGGCACCGGCGCAGGCGGCGCAGGTGTCGGCGAGGTGCCAGGTCCGGCCGCAGTCCGCCCGGATGAGCAGGAGCCGCAGCGGCCCCGAGCAGGGCCCCTGGCGCCGGTGCCATGCGCAGGACTTCTCGCAGCACCGGCAGGTGCGCAGATGCGGCGGCAGCCGGGCCTCGATGAGGTGGCCTGCGAGATGCCGGCGGATCTGCGAGACCGTGGCGGCCCCCACAGTCGGGACGGGCAGCGCGCACCCGCTGCAGACGAGCACGGGGTACCCCGCCGGGCTGCCGATCGTGACGGTCCAGACGCGTGTGGACAGGGCCATGGACATCAATCCCCCAAGCTGTGATCGGTCAGTCGCCAGCCCTGATGCCGGGCGACTCCGGAGCGGACACCGTAGTGCAGACCTCTGCCCTATCGAGCGCGCCCGTTACCGACAAATAGGGCAGAGGTCTGCACTGTCAGGGCAGGGGTCTGCACCGTGTGATGGACGGGTGACGATCTTGCCGCCGCCGGAGCCCAATCCGATGGCACTGAGGCTTTCCCTCTCGCACTTGCGTGCGCAGCACGGGTGGAGCTACGACGAGCTCGCCGCGCGTAGCGGCCTGTCCCGCCGCACCCTGATCGAGATCGAACAGGGCCGCACCATCGGCACATTGGCCACCTGGCATGCGCTCGCCCACTCATTCGGCGTCCCGCTGGGCGAGCTCCTCGGCCCGCTATGCCAAGGGCACGAACCCCCACGGTTCGAGAACTGAGCCCAGCCGCCCAGCGGCCATCCGAACGGGACAGCGCTCTAGCGCATCCGTGCCAGATTCGAACCCTTGTTGCCTCGACGTCACCAAATCGAGCGGACCGGGCGGCACGTGCCTAGGTAAAGGGCGGGTTCAATGGCACGTTTCACTCCGGCACCTGCCCCAGGTGTGGCCCATTTCCTGCGCCCATGTAGCACGGACGTGGGCCGCCTTCGAGCTTCCGGAGAGAGCTGTCCTATGCCTTTTTCGCCGACCGACGAACAGACCGCCGCGCTGGAGGCTTTCCGAAGCGGCGGCCATCTCGCCATCCAGGCCGGCGCCGGCACCGGCAAGACGTCTACGCTCGAATTCCTCGCCGCGCAGATGCCCGGGCGGCGTGGGCGCTACGTCGCCTTCAACCGCTCCATCGCCCTGGATGCCGCCGCCCGTTTTCCGCCGACGGTGCAGTGCAAGACTGCCCACTCGCTGGCCTACGCCGCTCTCGGCCACCTCTACCGCGGCCGTCTCAACAGTCCCCGCAGGCCCGGCTGGCAGATCGGCCAGGACCTGGGCCTGCACACCCCAGCCAAGATCGGCCGGGTAGGCCTGATGCCAGCAACCCTCTCCAACGCGGCGCTGCGCACGGTGACCCGCTTCTGCCAATCGGCCGATGCGGAACTGGCCCACCATCATGTTCCGCATCTGCGGGGCATCGACGACCCGGACGACCATGCGGAGCTGGCCGACCTGATCCTGCCGTACGCGGACAAGGCGTGGGCCGACCTGCATGACCCGCACGGCGGCACGGTGCGTTTCGAGCACGACCACTACCTGAAGATGTGGGCCCTGAGCGAACCCGTCCTGCCCGGCGACTTTCTGCTGCTGGACGAGGCGCAGGACACCAACCCCGTCCTCGAGCAGATCGTCCTGGCCCACAAGGAGCGTACCCAGATCGTCATGGTCGGCGACTCGGCGCAGGCCATCTACGGCTGGCGCGGCGCCCGCGATGTGATGGCCCGGTTCGCTGGCCACCACCTCACCCTCACCCGCTCCTTCCGCTTCGGCCCGGCG
The DNA here is from genome assembly GCF_005860785.2 of Streptomyces sp. So13.3. Taxonomy (NCBI): domain Bacteria; kingdom Bacillati; phylum Actinomycetota; class Actinomycetes; order Kitasatosporales; family Streptomycetaceae; genus Streptomyces; species Streptomyces sp. So13.3. The sequence continues at coordinate 2,556,777 of NZ_CP048835.1, forward strand.
CTCGCCATCGAGGCCAACCGCTGGCTCACCCTCAGCAACGCACACATCCGGCTCTCCGGAACACCAGACATCCCCACCACCGTCGGATCCCGCACGGGACGCCCGGACGCAGTCCTGTGCCGGACCAATGTCGGAGCTATGACCGAGGTCCTCGCCCTCATCGCATCGGGCGCCGCGACAGCACTAGTCGGCGGCGGGGATTCGCTGCGCACCCTTGCGTCGGCCGCCCGCGACCTCATCCAGGGACGCCCTACCCACCACCCCGAACTCGTGCTCTTCACCACCTGGAGTGCACTGCGCGACTACGCCGAGCACGACCCGGCCGGCAGCGACCTGCAGCCCTTCGCCAACCTCATCGACGAGCACGGCCCGGAGGCCATCCTCCAGGCCGTCGACCACCTGGTTCCCGAAGCCACCGCCGAGGTCACCGTGTCCACCGCCCACAAGGCCAAAGGCCGGGAATGGGCCCGGGTGCGCATCGCACCCGACTTCACACCACCCGCCGACAGCGACCAAGTCGATGCCCAAGGCCATCGCGTTCCCCAGCCCGTCGACGAGGCAGAAGCCCGCCTGGCGTACGTCGCCGTTACCCGAGCCCGCAACCACCTGGACCCCATCGGTCTGGCCTGGATCAGCCAGCACCCCGACAACCCCGTCTGAGCTGGGAACCTGAACGCCCCAGTGCACCGTCCTGCGCCCCAGCAGGTTGATCACGCCGGGTGGATGACCATGGCGGCAGTGGCTTGCCGGTTCCCCTCAACACGGCCTTGAGTGCGGCCACATGGGGAAAGCCGCACCCCCGGGGCAGGAACGTCCCCCTCACGCCGGTGCGCTGGGTTATTCGTGGGCGTCGCAAACTCGGCGAGCGACTGCTCGACGCTGGCGATGGTCAGGCACCAGAAATCTCAGCCGTCGACGTCGTCAGTGGCGACGGCTACCCGGGCGGAGGTCGTCGGAGTGCCCCAGCTGCACCCCAAGACGCGATCCTGCCGTCGCGTAGCAAGGTGGCTCGGACCACGCCGATTGTCGCGCTGGCCGGTCAGCGTGATTCCGGCCGCCAGTTCTGCCGGGTCCAAGTACCCGAGCAGGTCGTGAAGGTCGACCCTCGAACGGCCGGAGTCGAGGGTCGGTGTGCCGGTACGCGCCGCTGCAGGTGGGACGGCCCGCTGACCGGCAGAGGGCAGGCTCGCTGCAGGTCCAGGGCAGCAGGAGCCGCCGCGCTCCATGCTGACAGGGACGGGGTTCCGGCAGAACGAGGCCTCCACGTCAACTCGCCTCCACTGAAGCTCCGTTGCTGGTCGAGCAAGCCATCTCGCAGGCCTATGCTGCACTTCGCCTCACTAATGTCGTCGCTGGTTGAGCCGCCGCTCGTCACGCACAGTGAACGACCACAGTCATCATCCGCCACACCTCAGCTACCGGACGCTGGTACGTCTGTCGGGACTGGCGGGCGACAGTCTCCTGCTGGCCTGCGCGGCAGCCGCAGCAGGAAGCCGGGCAGGCTCTCCCCGGGCAACGGGTCCAAGCTACGGGGAAGCGGCTGCATGCTCTCGGGCTCCCTTCTGCGCGGGTAGTTGTTCGTGGCCGCCGCGGCCGGCGCATTCACGAACTCTACGAATCAGCTTGGGTCATAGAAGGAGACCAGCCGCTTCGGCGGGCGGCATCGGTGCAACAGCAGCGTATGGGGTAGCACTGTCGGGGGTGACGGTTCTGCGGAGCGTGGCGACAACGCTTCAGCGAAGGTTCGTGAGCCAGGTGACCTTGGCTGTCGGCGCGATCTTCTCGTTCACCAGGGTCTCGGTGCGCCCGTCCCAGCCGGGTCCGGTCGTGGCCATGACGAACTCGTCCGCGCTGAGATCTTCGATCAAGCCCCTGAGGGCTGCGCAGCGCTGTGTCTCCTTGCGTTTCGTCGATTCGAGGCGGTCGCTGATCTTGGCTTCGCCGATGACTATCCGGCCGTCGACGATGGCCCAAAGGTCGACTTCGATGTCCGGGTAGCCCTCCCGGCGGACGACCGCCTCGGGCATGTGCTGGAAGGAGTGCGCGGACTTAGCGAGCGTGGCGAGAGCGAGGACCGGCACATGGATGTTCGAGCGCAGCCCCTGATAGGCGACCTCGTCGAGGCCGTAGTACCACTGCGGCTCCAGTTCCTGCCCCTTCCAGGCCGACCGGACGATCGGGTTGTGCTGGCGGCAGCGCTGGCAGCGGAAATGCGCTCCGATGTCCTCCAGCCGGTGGAAGGCCGTGCCGAGACACTGCTCGCAGGTCAGAAGCAGGCCCCGGGCCGCGATGGACCGCTGCAGGTAGCGATCCAGCAGCAGCCGTGCCGTTTCCTCGCTCCCGCCGGTCATCGCGCTGGCGTCGGCGAGCGTCAGGTATTTACGCTCCTGATAGACACGTCCTGGCTTCTTGCCGACGTCGATCCATCCGGACAGCAGGCTGGCCGCAGGGCCCACCGCGAGATCGGCGGCAAGGGTGGTGAAGTCTCCCCACAGCTCGATCATGCGCCGGGTGTAGCGGCCCTTGTCGGACTCCTCCAGGGTGACGCCCGCTCCTGCCAAGAGGGTGGTGAAGACCTCGCGGGCGGTCGGGAACCGCACCCGTACCTGGACCAGCCGCTGGGCCAGGGAAGTGCCGGCGAGAGTGAAGATCCGGCCGTGAGAGTCGACGCTGATACCGGATGTACTGGAACGGACGCCCCAGGAGGTGCCGTCGGCGATGATCACGTCACGCAGGGCCCACCGGGCGGGAAGAACAGTGCCGGGGTCCAGGACGTCCACCTGCCACCGGCAGGAGTCCGGCTCGACCCCTATCGCCTGGCCAGGCAGCGGGATCTCGACGTTCCTGGCCTGGGCGCTCCCCAGGAACGGCTCGTGCAGGGTGTCTCCGGCATGCGCCTTGTCGAGCAGGTGGAGGCTGCGCCGAACCGGCAGGTCCGCAGGGGCACAGACACGCACCTCCACACGGCCCGGGGAACCGGAAGCCGCCATCCGGCCCCAGGGCGTGGCCAGCAGCCGGTCACGAACCTCGTCCAGCTGATCCGTATCGAGGGTGAGCGACGACAGCAGGACCGGGCGGCCCGACGCCGAGGGCACCGCCGACTCGTACAGGACCCGCGCCAGCTCCGTGTACAGGACCGCATTCAGCTCATCGCTGTCCGGGCCGAGCGGCAGCCAGTACGTCTCACCCACCACACGCCGGCGGGTGTAGGCGTAGCAGAAGTCCTCGGCGCTGTCCCCGCACATGACCACCAGCGGTTCGCTGTGCGCGTCCGGGCTCAACGCGGTGAACCAGGAGCACCCCAGCCGGGTTTGCGTCAGCGGCATGTCCTCCAGGAACGTCGGTTCGGCATAGCCGACGTCCGAGTCGGTGCGGCCCGTCCACGCGAAGCGCAGTACCTGGGCCAGCCCCTCCCGGTCCACCCCCGCAGTGACACGGTCCACCTCCCCGCGCTCCCGCAGCCCCGCCAGATGCCCGGGCGCAACAAGCCCGGTCCTCGCGGCGACCAGCAACTGCACCGCCATCGGCAGCCCGTCCGCATCGAGGCCCGTGATGCGTGCTGGCTGATAGGTCAGCCCGCACATGTCCACCAGCCTGTGCGGCGGCGCCTCGTCCGCCCGGAACTCACCCGTTACCGCCACCTGCGCCGACGCCAGCGGAGCCATACGCCGACGGATACGATCCCCCAGTTCCTGCGGTACCGCCGGCCCCGCGCCACCGGTCGCAAGGAACTGAGGCTCGATCATCCGCCGGGTCTGCGCTTCGTCGACGTCGTTCTCCCGGGCCCACCGCTCCACCATCGAGGCGAGCTGCGTCTCGTACGCCTGAGGGTCCGACATCTGCAGACCCCGCCCGGTCCGGGCGAACACCGCCCAGTGATCCGCGTCGAAAGCCTCCGCCAGCCGCCAGAACGGCTCCGCAATCTCCCACGCAGGCGTACAGGCGATCAGACCGTGGCCGTCACCACCCCAGGTACGCGCATAGCACTCCACCATCCGCAGCATGTCCGCACGCCAGCCCCTTCCCGAACACACCAGCGACACAGCACGCGGCGGCCTGACACTGCGCTGCACCAGCCGAAAGCCCAACCCGGCATTCGCCTCACTCATCCCCGCCCCCTGCATCGCCTCGTCTGACTGCGTCGCACCACCGCGGATACCACTGTGCGACAGTGGCACACCCAGACTCACGGTCACCAGAAATGCGCAAATTTAACGCATCGTCAGCACTCCGTGTCCCCGCGGCCGAGCTACCAAGACGTCAGTTCGTCCGATTCGGCGAGCAGACCCGCCGATACCAGTGGGCCGTCCCAGCGCGCGGGTGCGGGAGGCGCGTTTCCCAGTGGCCGACCCGTCGGTGTCGATAGGAACTGACGGATACTGCGGGCATGGACACCGGCACGGGCGCTGCCCCAAAGCCGACGGCCCCGGGCGACATCCTTTGGGCGCGCTATCGCCGTCGCCTGCTCGAAAGACTCCAAGATCTGGCGGGCCCCGTCCGTGGTGTCGTCGTCCTTCCTCTGCATGTGGCCTGGTCGGAGTGACGCGTTTTGCTGTCGACAAGCCTAGGGCCTGCATGAGTCTGTACTGGACCGTGCTCGCAAAAGGCCAGCACGACGACCTGATCGCAATTCTTGACCGCGATCTGCTGATCGAGCAATGGCCCGACCTGCGCACAATGATCAACCGTCATATCCGCGAGGTATGGGAAGAGGCCTTCCTCGAACTGGCCCAGGCCAGCACCACGGTCGTCTCCCGGGACGGTGACGACGACAGGCAGTGTGACGCGAGCGTGGGGGTTGAAGGCCGCTCCGGACCCGCCGGCTCGTCAGCCTGATCCGGTTTCCCTCTACCGCTGAACTCCATTCCGCCCGCTGTAATTTGACCTCGCTGGATGGGGTGAGCGTCGTCGGACTCAGCAGTGCACCACGCTGCAGGCGAGTTCGCACGAGTGTTCGCCGGGGATTTTCCCTGTTCGGCACTGCTGACGGTCCTTCATCCCTGGCTTGGCGGGGAGAACTCGCGGCCAGCCTGGGGCCCGGCCCCCAGGTTGACCGGCCTCGCGGCTCCACAAGATATTCGGACCGAGGCATTCACCCGCGCCGCGCAGGGCTCTCGCTGCCGAGACCAATTCCTTTGCCCCTATCGCCCTTCGGCTGTTTCATCGCTTAACCAAACCGAATGGTGCACCAGCACAGGCGCAACCAGTTGGCATCCAAGAACATTTCGGGAACTCCCGGCACTACGGGCTGGCGGAGTACTCCTCAGGAGTACTCCGAAACACCATGTTCACTTGGCGAAAATGCTGGATTTTCCGTCTGTCGACCAGTTCCCAGGATGCGTAGCGTCAACGCGGCAGCGGGACATCGGACAGGCTACGTGGGACGCGGGGTCTGGCCGACACCACCAGCAAGGAGGCTGTATTCATGTTTGGAAATGCAAGACGCGCGCTGGCTGTCACGGCCGGTTGTGGGCTGATCGCCCCCGTGAGCACCGGGTGCGGTAACGGCCCGGCAGGCGGTTCCCAGTCGGGCGACGCGGTCACCGTCGGGGCGATTCTTTCACTGTCTGGGGCGTTTTCCACTCTCGGCCCCCCGGAGAAGATTGCGATTCAGATGGGCATCGACGCGGTCAATTCCGCGGGCGTTGTTTCCGTCGACGGCAAGAAGTACAAGCTCGCGGTCAAGGTCATCGACGACAAGTCCGATGCCGGCACCACCGGTGTGGCCGCCTACCGCCAGCTCGCGGTCGTGGACAAGGTCCCGGCGCTCGCCATCGGCCTCGGCACGTCGAACTATCAGTCGGTCATCAAGCGCAATCCCCTACAGGTCCTGAACATCCTGGATAGCACGTATCCCGGCATCCTGCGCTACAGCGACCACCTGTTCCTGGTGCGGACCGCGACGCCGGGGTATGCGCTGGGTTGTACCTGGTATGCCAAGAACGTCCTGAAGAAGAACAGCATCGCCATCATGGGTGCGAGCGCGGACACGTACTCCGCGGGCCTGGAGACCTGGGTCGAGAAGAGCGCGGCTTCCTAGGGGGTAAAGGTCACCGCGCACGTCAACTACCCAGCCGGAACGGCGGACTTCGCACCGTTCATCCAGAAGGCGATGGCGTCCAATCCGCAGGCCATCTACCTCGGCGGCGTCACCAGCGAGGTCCTGCCGGTGCTCAAGCAGCTGCGGAAGAACGGCATCGAGCTGCCGGTCTTCCACAGCTCCGGTGTCACGCCGGACCAGGCGCAGGAAATCCTCGGCGGCTCGGTCTACTTCGACATGATGAAGGACAACTACGACTGCGCGGGCACGCGGCCCAGCACCTCCACGCAGGCGGCCACCCTCAAGTTCGCCTCCGCGTACCAGAGCAAGACGAAGTCGGTAACTGGTGGAGTCGATTATTCGAACCGCCGACAGTTCCCGCCCGCGGCTTCGCCAGCAACACAGCACTACGGTCGGCCTGACCATCGCGGATGACTGAGCCACCCGGCTACCGGGGTCGGGTGGGGGCTGCCGCTCCTGCCCGGCCCGGACGTCCGGTTGTTGTGCAGACGACGACCCAGGGGGGTGACCCCACGGGGACGAGATCTCTGATTCTCGGCATAGCAACGAGACACACAGGAGAAATTCACGGCACCAGCCGTCGCCCGGCCCCCTCGCACCCATCGCGGTGCTCCTCAGCTCCCTGCTCCGGCGCGAACAACGAATGGTGGCTACCATGGCCGACGACTATGTCCTCCGCGACACCGACCTGCTCGCCGACGTGCGGTCGCACCCGTCCGTCGCGCTGATGGTCGCCGGGGCCAGCGGGCAGGCTCGCCGCATCGCCCCCGGCCTGTTTGGTGCGGACACGACCGACGCCCAGAGGTCCGAAGCTCGCCTGACGCTGCTGAAGGCCATCACCCGATGGACGGAGCACGGTGCCGATGCCGTCCAGCAGCAGACCGCCGGCCCGTTCTCGCTCGGTGTGGATGCCCGGCTGTCGTCGGGCTACCGGCTGTGGCCGAGCGAGGTGCAGCAGCTCCGCGAGATCGTCAGCGGACCACAACCACGACGCGCGTTCGTAGTCGACCGGGTGCCAGTGCAGCGCACCAACCGTGAGCACCACCCCGGCTGCGACTTTTTCTTCTGTCGCGGCAACGGCATCGACTGCTCGTGCGGGTTGAGCTAAGCGTCAGGCAGCGGGAAGCGCGGCGGCAGCAGCAGCGATCTTGGCGGCGACGGCGTCGAGCGACGATTCCTTTGTGCTCAGCCCGGAGTGGGACGCGAGCATGGGGCTGACGTCGTAAAGCTCGTCGAAGGTCACCCCGTGCGTCACGGGCACGACGCGATTGGTGTTGAGCAGGACGGCGAGTTCCTTCTCGGCGATGCCCTCGTTCTTGATGCTCTCGAGTAGATATGGCGTGACCAGCACGATGCCGATGCGGGAGTTACGAAGCCCCTTGTCGATCTCGCGCATCTGCAGCGAACCGAGCGGGATGTCTTCCTCGCTGAACCACACCGTCGCGCCACTGGTCTTCAGGTGGCCGTAGAGCTCCTTCGCGCTGCCCTCACGGTCGTTCCAGGCGTGGCACAGGAAGAGGTCTCGCTTGTCCGGGTACGTCTGGGCCTGTACCGCAGCCTTCTCGGCGTAGGGCTCGACCGCCTGCCACTCGGTCGGGGTGTACGACACCGTCCTGCCGGACCTGGTGCGACGCGAGGTCCCACCTCCGGACGAGCCGTACGACGAAGACCGGCCTCCCCCGCCGCTGCTGTACGAGGAGCCCGACGGGTATGACGACCGGGAGTGCGAACTTCCCCAGTTGCTGCACGCTGGGCAGTTCGCGGCTCCACTCGCGGTGCGGTGGCCTCGGGATGGTGCTGTGCATTGCGCCATGGCCCCATGGTAGAGGGAACCACCGACACAGTGTCGTAGTTACTGCACAGCCTTCCCGCCTGACGCCTATCCGTGACGGAACTCCACCACGTCGTCGGACAGGTATCGAGTCCTCCAACTGCGTCAAGTAAGCGTGCCCTGGCTGCCGCGATTGAGAACAGGGCAGGCGTCTCCTAACCTCGCGCTTTCATGAAGCCCGGTGTCCGACGGGTGGTCGGGTAAACGAAAAATGCCTCTGACCAGCAAGAATGAGTATTGTCGAGGTCCTTATTCCTGCCACCGTCGGAGGCACTTCCCAGGTGAAGAAGCGTATCGGTTCCTACCCTCGTGTCCACGTTGGGGGCGGTGGCCGGGCAGTGGTCTCGCAGGCGGGAGGCATCCTGCTGGTGGAGACGGTCCGCAAGACCGGGCTGGATCAGGCGATATCGGCGGCCCTGACACCGTGGCGCAGGCCGCGTGTCGCCGTACGTGTGAACGCGGCCCTGGCAAGATTTTCGTAGACGGAGATCATCTGGGTGCTGAGGTCGGCCGGTCCGCATACCGGCGGCGGAGGCGGGCGATCAGTGGTGGCCTAGCTACTCAAGTCCATCATCTCGCAAGCCTTGCGCGGCACACTCAACCTCTCGCCGGCATCGTCGCTGGTAGAGCTGCCTCCAGTGACAGAGAGTTAACGAGTGCATTCATGATTTGCCAACTATCCCTCTCATGATTTGCCAACAAGGATTCTCCACTCGCCCACGACCTGCGCGTCTCAGTCCATGACTTGCCAACTAGAGTTCTCGGTCACACCGGTGCGACCGGCGCTTCGGTCGGCCGTTCAGCGCCTCAGGCGGCCTTTCAGCGCTTCGGTCGGCGCGGAGCCTGTCGACGTCACGCCCCCCGTACCCTCTTTCCGTGCCAGCCTCTCGCCTGTACCGCGTCGCCGTCCTTGTGCTGCAGGGTGCGAAGCCACTCGATGTCGGCATTCCCGCGCAGGTTTTCACGACCCGCGCGAGCATGCCGTACGAGGTGCGGGTGTGCGGGGCGGCGCCCGGTCTCGTGAACGGTGGCGACGGCCTATCCTACCACGTGGCCCACGGCCTCGACGCGCTGGAGTGGGCCGACATCGTCTTCGTCCCCGGTTACCGGTTGCCGGACCGCGACGACCCGCCGCAGGCCGTCGTCGACGCGCTGATCGCCGCACACGACCGGGGTGCGCGGCTCGCCGCCATCTCGACCGGCGCCTTCGCGCTCGCCGCCACGGGCCTGCTCGACGGCAAGCGCGCCACGACGCACTGGCACTACACGCGGGCGCTGGCGGCGAGGCATCCCCTCGTGCGGCTCGACGAGAACGTTCTGTTCGTCGACGAGGGCAGCGTCCTGACGTCGGCCGGCGCGGCCTCCGGCATCGACCTCTGCCTGCACATCCTGCGCGGCGACCTCGGGGTGGCCGCGTCGAACCATGCGGCCCGGCGCCTGGTCGCGGCTCCCTACCGCAGCGGCGGGCAGGCGCAGTACGTGCCGCGCAGCGTGCCCGAGCTGCTCGGCGAGCGGTTCGCGGCCACCCGCGAGTGGGCCCTTCTCCGGCTCGGCGAGCCCCTCAACCTTGAGGTGCTCGCCCGGCATGCGGCGGTGTCGCCGCGCACGTTCTCGCGGCGCTTCGTCGAGGACACGGGATACACACCGATGCAGTGGGTCATGCGGGCCCGCATCGACGTGGCCCGTGAGCTGCTCGAGCGTTCGGAGCGGAGCGTCGAGCAGATCGCCGCCGACGTCGGTCTCGGCACCGGCGCCAATCTGCGGCGGCACTTCCAGAGCATCCTGGACACGACGCCGAGCGAGTACCGGCGCACCTTCACCCGGGGCGAGTAGGTTCACCCGGGGCGAGTAGGTTCACCCGGGGCGAGTAGGCCGCCACCGCGTGGCGCGATCCTTTCGAACCATGGCGATCACGCCGCTGCCACCGGCCGACGGTGCGCGAGAACCTGGTGGTGAACCGAAGGGACACCACTCATGACTCGCATCGCCATCAACGGATTCGGCCGCATCGGGCGCAATGCGCTGCGCGTGCTGCTCGAGCGCGACAGCACCCTCGAGGTCGTCGCCGTCAACGACCTCACGGAGCCGGCCACCCTCGCGCGGCTGCTCGCCTACGACACGACGGCCGGCCGGCTCGGCCGCCCGGTCACCGTCGACGGGGACGCCCTCGTCGTGGACGGCCGTCGCATCACGGTCCTCGCCGAGCGCGAACCGGCGCAGCTGCCGTGGGCCGAGCTGGGCGTCGACATCGTGCTCGAGGCGACCGGCCGCTTCACCTCGGCCAAGGCCGCCCGTGCCCACCTCGACGCGGGCGCGCGGAAGGTGCTCGTCAGTGCGCCGTCGGACGGCGCCGATGTCACGCTCGCGTTCGGGGTCAACACCGACGCGTACGACCCGGCCCTGCACACGATCATCTCGAACGCCTCGTGCACGACCAACGCGCTCGCACCGCTCGCCGCGGTGCTCGACGAGCTCGCCGGCATCGAGCACGGCTTCATGACGACGGTGCACGCCTATACGCAGGAGCAGAACCTGCAGGACGGCCCGCACCGGGACGCCCGCCGGGCCCGCGCCGCCGCGGTGAACATCGTGCCGACCACGACGGGCGCCGCCAAGGCGATCGGCCTCGTGCTGCCGAACCTCGAGGGCAAGCTGTCGGGCGACTCGATCCGGGTGCCCGTTCCGGTGGGATCGATCGTCGAACTCAACACGACCGTCGCCCGCGACGTGACGCGCGACGACGTGCTGGCGGCGTACCGCACCGCCGCGGAGGGGCCGCTCGCCGGCATCCTCGAGTACTCGGAGGACCCGCTCGTGTCGTCGGACATCACGGGCAACCCCGCCTCGTCGATCTTCGACTCGGCCCTCATCCGCGTCGACGGCCGGCACATCAAGGTGGCCGCCTGGTACGACAACGAGTGGGGCTTCTCGAACCGCGTGATCGACACGCTGGAGCTGCTCGCCGGCCGCTGACCGGACGCCGGGGCACCCCGCCTCCGGCCGCCGCGCCGCCCAACGCTTCCTGTGGGCGCTCCAGTCGGCCGGTCGGGCCAACTGGAGCGCCCGGTCCGGCGATAGCCTGGGCCGCATGGACGAGCTCGACGGAGTGGAGATCATCGCCTTCGCGGACGCCGGGGCGTTCGAGGGCTGGCTGGCCGGGCACTTCACCCGCCAAGAGGGCGTGTGGATCAGGATGGCCAAGAAGAACTCCGGCATCCCGAGCGTCACCTCCGACGAGCTGGTCGACATCGGGCTCTGCTACGGCTGGATCTCCGGGCAGCGGCGCTCCCAGGACGAGCGGCACTACCTGCAGAAGTACGTGCCGCGCCGGCCCAGGAGCCTGTGGTCGCGGGTGAACGTGGAGAAGGTCGAGATGCTGACCGCCGCGGGGCGGATGCGCGAACCCGGGCTGGCCGAGGTGTTCAAGGCGCAGGAGGACGGGCGGTGGGCCGCGGCCTACGCGTCGCAGCGGACGGCGGCCGTGCCGCCCGACCTCGCGGCCGCGCTCGACGCGAACCCCCCGGCGGGAAAGGCGTTCGAGGCGCTCGACAGGACCGGGCGCTATCTGACGATCCTGCCGTTGCTCCAGGCGCTCACGCCGGAGAGCAGGCAAGCCCGGCTCGAGAAGGCCCTGCAACTGCTGATGAACGGCGAGACCCCCGGATAGCGGCGTCGGCACGGTCTCCCGCCCGGCGGGCGTCCCCCGTGGCGGTCACCGCGACCGGCCTGCTCGTGGGCTCGCCCCTGCCCGGTCTGCACACCGTGCCCGACGGCCCGGGCTGGGTGCTCGCCCGGCTGGCCTGGCTGCCGGTGTTCGCCGTGGCGCTGCTGGTCTGCCGGGCCGCGTTCCGCCCCTATGAACAGGGGCGGCCGAGAACGGGCGGCCGGGTCGTACGCAAGGGGCGCCCGGCCCGGCCGGCGGCACCGCGGACCTGGCTCCAGCTCCGGCCGGCTACGGACGGCCGGGCAGGGCGGCTCCCTCGCACAGTGATCCGTCCCCACGCGCGCTTCGCGCCGGCCGGCGGGTCATGCCGACGCCGACGAGGACCACGGCCATGCCCGCGACGGTCCTGAGGCTGACGTCCTCGTGGAGCACGATCGCGCCCAGCGCCACCGAGACCACCGGCAGCAGGTATCCGACCGTGGCGGCGTTGGTGGCGCCCTCGTCCGCGATGAGCCGGTAGGTGAGGTGGAAGGTGATCCCGGTGGCGAAGATCCCCAGGACGACGACGGCCAACAGGGCTGCGGGGCCGGGGTGTACGGGCGCCAGGCCGCCGATCGGCAGGGTCAGCGCGCTGAGTCCCGTCGCGGCGAGGAGCTGGGACGCGGAGAGCGCGATGGTGGCGGTGCCCTTCCCGACGAGATGGCGCCCCATGTAGGCGAACGCGACGGAGTAGCTCGCCGCCGCCCCGAGGATGGCGGCGGAACCCCAGCTGACGAGTCCGTTCCGTCCCCACGGGGCGAAGATCAGCAGCGTGCCCGCGAATCCGAGGAGGAGTCCGCCCAGGCGGGCGGGGTGGAGCCGGCGTTCCGTGCCGATGGTGAGGCCGATCAGCAGGGACCAGAGCGGGGTGGTCGCGTTCAGGACGCCGGCCACGCCGGAGTCGACCGTCTGCTCCCCGACGCTGAACAACGCGAACGGCAGGGCGTTGCAGAAGAAGGCGGCCACGACGACATGGCCCCAGGTCGCGCGGTCGCGGGGCAGGTGGCGGCGCGACGAGAAGCACAGGACGAGCAGCACCAGGGCGCCCAACGCGCAGCGGGTGAACGTCACTTGAGCGGGCGACAGGCCGTCCAGGGCCAACTTGATCCACAGGAACGTCGATCCCCACAGCAGGGCGAGGACGCCCATCCGCACCAACGCCATCGGGCCGGACCCACCACTGCCGTTGTTGCTCACGTGCTGTCTCCCTGTTCGGTCTTCCGTCTCAGGTGATCACCGTGCCCCGAGTCGATACGACAGGACAAGAGAAAAGAGTTGCATGCACCATTAAGCTCTCCTACATGCTCGATGTGAGACGGATGCAGGTGTTGCGGGCGGTCGTCACCAGTGGTTCGGTGACCGCGGCGGCGGCGAATCTGGGGTACACCCCCTCCGCCGTCAGCCAGCAGGTGGCGGCGCTGGAGAAGCAGGCCGGGACGGCGCTGCTCGAACGCTTCGGCCGGGGCGTACGGCCGACGGCGGCCGGACTGCTGCTCACCGAGCACGCGGCCGTGATCAGCAGGAACGTCGCGGAGGCGGAGACGGCACTGGCCGACCTCCGGGCCGGCCGGACCGGGCAGCTGTCGGTCCGCTACTTCGCCACGGCGGGCGCGACGCTGGTCGCGCCCGCGCTGGCGCGGCTGCGTGACGAACATCCGGGGGTACGGATCGACCTCAAGCTCGTCGACCCCGAGGATCCCCTGCCCGAGGTGCAACAGGGCCGGGCCGATCTGGCGATCGTGGTGCACCCACGCGACCGGCCCAGCGCGGGCATCCGTCTCGTGCACCTGCTCGACGACCCCTACCGCGCCGTACTGCCCAAGGGGCACCGGCTCGCGGCGAAGAAGGTGCTGGATCTGACCGACCTCGCCGACGAGCCCTGGGTCGGCAACGAATGGCCCGCGGGCCCCTGCCTCGAGACCGTCGTCGACGCCTGTGCCGCGGCCGGCTTCAGCCCGGACTTCGTGGTCGAGAGCGAGGACTACGCCACGGCCCAGGGATTCATCGCGGCCGGCCTCGGAGTCGGTCTGATGCCGACGCTCGGACTGGGGAACCGCCATCATCCCGGCATCGTCGTGCGCAGGGTCCGCGGACCGGAGCCGGTCCGGGCGATCTACGCCGCGGTACGCGAGACCTCGCCGGCCCAGCCCGCCCTGCTGGGCCTGATCGACGCCCTCCGCGACGCGGCGGCCCGCTGAGCCGCCGCCTCAGGCCGTGATCAGCGTTTCACCGCTCGCAGGATGACGAACTTCGGGTCGCTCGCGACGACTTCGCAGTTGCCGAAGAGCCGGCGCAGCTTCACGTGGTAGCCGAGATGCCGGTTGCCGATCACCCACAACTCGCCCCCGGCGCGCAGCGCTTCGCGGGATCCGGTGAACATGTTCCAGGCCGTCGTGTCGGTCGTCGCCTGGTGGCTGTGGAACGGCGGGTTGTTCAGCACCAGGTCCACCGAGCCGGCGGGGACGGACGACAGGCCGTCGTCGACCAGGAACTCGGCCTTGGCGTCCGGTCCGGTGTTGGCCCGGAAGGTCGCCTCGGCCGAGGCCACCGCGGAGAAGGACTCGTCGATGAAGGTCACGTCGGCGCCGGGGTTGGCCAGCGCCGCGGCCGTTCCGACCACGCCGTTGCCGCAGCCCAGGTCGACGACGCGCTCGGGGCCGTCGCGCTGCGGGAGGTTCCGGAGGAAGAACCGGGTGCCGATGTCGAGGCGTTCGGCGCAGAAGATGCCCGCGTGGTTGGTGACGGCCAGGCCGGAGGCCGCGCCGACGTCGCCGGGCAGCTCGTACGTACGCGGCCACGGGCTGTCGGTGCGGACGAGCGCGGGGTCCGGCGTACTGAAGATGAGGCGGGCCTTCTTGGCGGCCAGCGACGTCCTGGTGGGACCGATGAGCTCTTCGAAGAGGGTGAGCGTCGAGGTGTGGATCTCGGTGACCATGCCCGTGCCGACGACGACGGTGCCCGCGTGCAGCCGCGGTGCGAGCCGGTGCAGTTGGTCCTCCAGGAGCGCGAGGCTCTTGGGCACCCGGACCAGCAGGACGTCGATGCGGTCCGGGACCGGGTCCATGGCCGAAAGCAGCCGTACCGTGCCGGGCTCGGCCCCGCTGCGCGCCAGGTTCGCCCGGGTCGCCTGCTGGGCGAGGAAGGAGTCGGTGATCTGTACGGGGCGGTGCGCGGCGAGCGAGGTGACCAGCGCGCCCCACCGGTCGCCCACCACGACGACGGTGCCGGAGAGGTCCACGGGCGCCGGCTCGCCGCCGTCCGGCGCGCTGCCGTCCAGGTGCCGCAGCAGGTACTCGTCGGCGGCGTCCCAGGCACGGAGCCTGTCGCGGGGGTCCTCGGGGAAGCGGGTGAGGTCGTACGCACCCGATGACGTCGTCAAACGGTTCATTGTGCCCTCAGGCTAGCCGAGTCCCCCGGACGTCCGGGCCACGCCGCCGGGCGGGCACCGGACGGGCACCGGACGGCGGGACGGGCGGCGGGACGGGCGGTGGACCGGGGCGGACCACTACGGCTCCGGGACGCTGTCCGTGGTGAAGGTCCACGACAGCAAGGCGGTGGCCTCGTCGGTGTCCGCCCCGGTGGAGCGGTAGGTGGCCAGGGCGGCCGGGTTGTCGCGGTCGGTGAGCACCCACATCCCGTAGCAGCCGCGCTCGCGGGCGAGCGCGGCCAGCCCGGTGACCAGTGCGCGTCCGATGCCGCGCCGCCGGTGCCCCTCGGCCACCCCGAGCTCGTAGAGGAACATCTCGGTCCCCTTGTCCGGGTGGGTCATCTCCACCCCGGTGACGAACCCGGCCGGCTCCGCTCCCCGGTAGGCCACCAGCAGGTGATGGCCCGGCTCGGCGAGGAACCGGGCCGCCCACTCCGGACGGGCCGGCCCGTCGAAGAGGGTCTCCGCGTCGATCACGTCCGCCGCCCGCGTCACCCGCCGGATGTCCAGCACCTTCGCCTCCCGGTGTACGGAACCACGTTGTCCCAGCACGGTTGTGCCCGACGCGTACCCGCGCCCGTTCACCGTACCCAGCGGTTCCGGCCTTAGGTCGTGTGCTGCGAGATGCGGAAGCTGCTTCCAGCGGTCGGTGGGAAGCGCGGCCTCGGCGCTGAGGCGGCCACCTGCCCGGGTGCGGAAGCGCTGGGCGGCCTGCGCCAGGTCCTCGTCCGCGAGTTCGGGGAACTCCGTGAGGAGCCGAGCACCGCGCTCGCCACCGGCAGTTCGGCGGCGTCGGTCGCGAGACGGACGTCCTTGGCCGCGAGCGCCACGGAGAAGTGCGCCTCCCGCGCGAACGCCGCCCTGGAAGGGCAGACAGGCGCCCCGCTCTTCGACCGGCTGCCGCGGATCGGTTTCGTCGCGGCCGAGTGGATCGCGAAGCAGGGCTTCGTCGCGGCGGGACTCGGCGTCACGCTCGTCCCGGCGCTGGCCGCCGCCTCGGTGCGGGCCGACATCGCCCTTGTGGCCCTGCATCCCGACGACGTCCCGGGCCGCGCCGTCCACGCCGCCACCGCGCGCGGCCTGTCACCGTCCCCGGCGGTCGGCGTGTTCCTCGGGCTGCTCGACGGGGCCGTCGCCGGACTGCTCGCCGGCCTCGAAGCCGGCACCGGGTGAGGGGTTCACAACGGGCAACGGGCCCCCGGACATGGAGCAGGGCCCGAGAGCGTGTCCAGCTCCCGGGCCCCTGTTGATGCCGCCCATATGCACACGCCGGCGCGAGTGGGTACGGGTCAGTTTTACGTCGTCTTGTTCTGCCATTGAACTACCGCCGCAGGAAGGAAGCGGCGGACCGGATTCGAACCGGCACCTGACGACCAAGCCCGAACCCGGTGGATCCGGCGATCGGCGGCGAATGCTGAGTCTGGAGCAAGAGTCTGAGATTGATCGCGGTCTGCCTCTGCCAGTTGGGCTACCCCGGCCGGTAGTGCCGGGAGAGGGACTCGAACCCCCACTGGAACCACGTCGTCACGACAAGCTTCAGGCTGAGCTTTGCGCTCCTGGCGCACCCTCCGCACATAGGCGGAGGGGGTCTGTTGGGGTGTGGCCGGCTACGGGCCGAGAAGGTAGCCGAGTACGGCGTCCCCGACCCGCTGGTCGGTGACTTCCGCGCTGTTGGCCTCCTCGCGGGCGAACTTGACCGCGTTCTGCAGCTTCTCCACCCGCTCGAGCAGCTCGTTGACGCGCCGGGCCGGAAGGGCGCCGGAGAACTTGACGGTCGTCCAGTAACCGACCGGCACGTCCTCGTAGTACACGTCGACCTGGGCGGGGTGCTTCTCCGTCGCCTCGGCCTTGACGTGGTTGCGCGGCACCTTCTTCGTACGGATGGTGCGTACCGGCTCGGTCTTCCACGCGTCGCTCGACGGGTCGAGGTTCCACGACTCCGAGGCGTCGAGCACCGGCAGCTTGCGGATGAAGGTGTGCAGGTCCACCAGCTGCTTCTCCAGGAACAGCAGGTACGACACCGGCACTTCCCGCACCAGCGGGCGGCCGTCGACCGTCACGTCGGCGCGGGCCTCGCAGTTCGCCCAGTCCTTGGTGGCGGTGACGTCGAAGAGCCGGGTGAGGGTGACCGCGGTCGTCCGCAGTACGTCCTCGGCCTTGATCTGGACCCGGGTCGACTCGGGGGGCAGCTGTTCGCCCTCCTCGTCCTTCGGCTGATAGGTCCGGGAGAGCCCGGAGAGCAGAACGGGCTTCTGCAGGTCGTGATGGGAAGCGGTCAGTTCCTGTTGGGACTTGGACTTGACGCCCTTCTCGACCGCGATGATCTGATTGAGTTTCGCCACAGGAGGACGCTAACAGGCCCGAACCCCTTGATCGAACGAATATCCGCCGGAAGGCCCGCGGCAACCGCCGTGCACAGGAGCGGTCTTGGCGGACCACGGGCCCCGGTGGCTCAGTGCGGCGGCTCAGTGCGGCGGGTGCGCGCAGCCGCCGTAGTGGTCGGCCACGACGCGGGTCATCGCTCCGAGCGGGTCGGACGCCACCTGGGTCGACGAGAAGAAGACGTTGCCGCGCACCTGCGGGAAGTCGCGGTCGAAGGTGAGATGGCGGGAGAGCTCGGCGGGGTCCTGCCAGGCCGCGGGCTGGCCGGCGACACCCACCTTGTACAGCGCCTCGCCCACGTACAGGTCGACGTCCGTTCCGGAGACCACATCCGCCCACCAGGGGACGAGCTTGGCGTAGTCGGCGGCCGGGAACCCGATGTTCCAGTACACCTGGGGAACGATGTAGTCGATCCACCCCTTCTTCACCCACCCGCGGGTGTCGGCGTGCAGGTTGTCGTAGGTCTGGACGCCCGCTGTGGTGTCGGAGCCGAGCGGGTCGGTCGCCCGGTTGCGCCACACCCCGAAGGGGCTGATCCCGAAGCGGGTGTGCGGCCGGATCCGCTTGATCCGGACGGCCGTCTCACGCACCAGCCGGTCGGTGTTGTCGCGCCGCCAGGCCGCCCGGTCGGGGAACCCGGAACCGAAGGCGGCGTACGCGGCATCGTCGTCGAAGACCTGCCCCGCCACCGGGTACGGATAGAAGTAGTCGTCCCAGTGCACCGCGTCGACCGGATAGCGCCGCACGGCGTCGAGCATCGCGTCCTGGACGAACCGCCGCACCTCCGGCAGCCCCGGGTTGTAGTACAGCTTCCCGCCGTACGGGACGACCCACTCGGGGTGCAGCCGGGCCGGGTGGGTCGGGGTGAGCAGGTTCGGGTCGGTGTTGTTGGCGATGCGGTACGGGTTGAACCAGGCGTGCAGTTCCAGACCGCGCCGGTGCGCCTCGCGCACGGCCGTGCCGAGCGGGTCCCAGCCGGGGTCCTGGCCCTGGGTCCCGCTGAGGTACTGCGACCACGGCTCGTACGGCGACGCCCACAGCGCGTCCGCGGTGGGCCGGACCTGGAGGATCACCGCGTTGAGCCGGCGCTCGACGGCGGTGTCCAGCAGATCGAGCAGTTCCCGCCGCTGCTCCGCCGCCGGCAGGCCGGGTGCGGAGGGCCAGTCCGTGTTGGCGACGGTCGCGATCCACATACCGCGGAACTGGCGCGCGGGCCGCTCCCGTTCCGTGGTCCCGGCCCTGGCGGCCGCCGCCGCGGGTGTCCCGGTGGCGGCCGCCAGGGCCACCGCGCCCACGGTGCCGATGGCTCCCACGGCGAAGGTCCTGCGAGTGATGTGCCCCATCCGTGCCCCCTGATCGTCGGGTGCTGTCCCGCTGATGATGGTGCGGCCGGGGGGCTGGAGCAATCCTCCGCACCGGCGGAGTAACGTCGGAGCGGGCGGGCCCGCTACCGCGTGGTGCGCCCGCTTATTCCTGTACCACAGCGAAAGGCTTACGAGTGAGCGACATCCAGCGCGTCGGAGTGGTGGGGGCCGGGCAGATGGGCTCCGGTATCGCGGAGGTCTGCGCCCGCGCCGGACTGGACGTCCGGGTCGCGGAGACCACCGGCGAGGCCCTGGAGCTCGGCCGTACCCGTCTGACGAACTCCCTCGGGAAGGCCGCGGAACGCGGCAAGATCACCGAGGAGGAGCGGGACGCGACACTCGCCCGTCTGAGCTTCACCACCGACCTCGGCGAATTCGCCGACCGTGACCTCGTGATCGAGGCCGTGGTCGAGAACGAGCAGGTCAAGACCGAGATCTTCCAGGTCCTCGACCAGGTGGTGACCCGGCCGGACGCGATCCTGGCCTCCAACACCTCGTCCATCCCCCTGGTGAAGCTCGCGGTGGCCACCTCGCGTCCCGAGTACGTGCTCGGGATCCACTTCTTCAACCCGGCCCCGGTGCAGAAGCTCGTCGAGCTGATTCCGGCCCTCACCACCGCGGACGACACCCTCAAGCGCACCGAGAGCCTCGTCACCGACGTCCTCGGCAAGCACGCGATCCGCGCCCAGGACCGCTCCGGATTCGTGGTGAACGCGCTGCTGGTCCCGTATCTCCTGTCGGCGATCCGGATGTTCGAGTCCGGAATCGCCAATCGCGAGGACATCGACAACGGTATGGAAATGGGCTGCGCGCACCCGATGGGCCCGCTCAAGCTTTCCGACCTCATCGGTCTGGACACCATTGCCGCCATCGCGGATTCGATGTACCACGAATTCAAGGAGCCGCTGTACGCCGCTCCCCCGCTGCTCCAGCGCATGGTCGACGCGGGCCGGCTGGGCCGTAAGACCGGGGCCGGTTTCTACCAGTACTGACCGCATTGATGAACCAGTGAAAAAGCCGGCCCGCCGTTCCGACGGCGGGCCGGTCCGTCATCCGTGGGCGTTCTCGTAGGCGCTGACGACTTCCTCGGTGGGGCCGTCCATGAGGAGCTCGCCCTTCTCCAGCCACAGCACCCGGTCACAGGTGTCGCGGATCGATTTGTTGTTGTGGCTGACCAGGAAGACCGTGCCCGCTTCCTTGCGCAGTTCGCGGATGCGGGCCTCGGAGCGGCGCTGGAAAGAACGGTCGCCGGTGGCCAGCGCCTCATCGATCATCAGCACGTCATGGTTCTTGGCCGCCGCGATCGAGAACCGCAGCCGGGCCGCCATGCCCGAGGAATACGTCCGCATCGGCAACGAGATGAAATCGTCCTTCTCGTTGATTCCCGAGAACTCCACGATTCCCTGGTACCGCTCGCGGATCTCCTCCTGCGACATCCCCATCGCCAGACCGCCGAGCACGACGTTCCGCTCGCCGGACAGGTCGTTCATCAGCGCGGCGTTGACCCCCAGCAGCGAGGGCTGGCCGTCGGTGTAGACCCGGCCGCTCTCCGGCGGCAGCAGACCCGCGATCGCCCGCAGCATCGTCGACTTGCCCGACCCGTTCGACCCGATGAGACCGATGGCCTCACCCCGGTACGCGGTGAAACTCACCCCGCGCACGGCATGGACCCGCCGGACGTTGGGCGACGACTTACGGGACACCAGGCGCCCGAGGGCGGCCGTCGCGCTGCCCTTGCTGTTCCCGGCGCCGTGCACCCGGTAGACGATGTGCACATCGTCCACGATGACGGTCGGGATACGGGACCGGGCCGGAGCCTGAACGGCGGTGCTGCCGGCGGCGCTCCGGTCGGTGTCGGTGCCGGTGGCGCTCTTCTCGATCTCCACTGTCTCAGCCACGGCCGTACTTCTCCTCAGCCTTCCAGAAATACACGTACCCGCCGACACCCACCACGACCGCCCAGCCCACCGCCACCGCCCACACGTGCGGCGGCATCTCCTCGGCGGTCACGCTGTCGATCAGCGCGAAGCGCATCAGGTCGATGTACACCGCGATGGGATTCACATCGAGCAGGATCTTCACGAAATACGGTGCCGTCTTCGTGAAATTGCTGATGCTGTACATCACGCCGGAGGTGTACATCCACGTCCGCAGGATGAACGGCATCAGCTGCGCGAGGTCCGTCATCTTGCTGCCCAGCCGGGCCACCGCCAGCGCCAGGCCGGCATTGAAGATCGACTGGATGAACAGCGCCGGAATCGCCAGCAACCACGACCAGGTCGGCACCTCGCCGGTCATCAGCACGATCGAGAACAGCACCAGCATCGACATCAGCAGCTGCTGCAACTGCATCAGCGTGAACGCGATCGGCATCGACGCCCGCGGGAAATGCAGGGCCCGGATCAGGCCCAGGTTCCCCGAGACCGCCTTCACACCACTCATGATCGACGACTGGGTGAACGTGAAGATGAAGATGCCGGTCACCAGGAACGCGATGAAGTTGTCCACACCGCGGTCGGTACCCAGCAACAGCCCGAAGATCAGGTAGTACACCGCCGCGTTCAGCAACGGCGTCATCACCTGCCACAGCTGACCCAGCCGGGCATCGGTGTACTGCGCCTGCGTCCGCGCCTTCGCGAACTCGTTGATGAAGTGCCGCCGGCCCCACAACTGCCGGGTGTACTCGCCGAGGCCCGGCCGGGCACCGCTGACCGACAGCCCGTACTTCGCCGCCAGCTCAGCGGCCGACAGCCCGCCGTCCGGGCTGTCCAGGTCCTGCGCCGCCGCGGGGGCGTCCGTGTGCAAGGTCATGTGACGCGCTTTCGTTCGAGGCGAAAACGGGGAGTGAACACGACACGACGGAACGGATCCGTCTCGTCGTGTGGTCCGACGGTAGAGCATCCGTTGAATGGAACGCAACCGTTCCGTCGCCACGTCACGCTAGGCTCGGTGGCATGCCAACGGAGCCCCGAACCCCTCGTCGCGCCCCCGCGGGAGCCGCCGTGCTCCGGGAGGACGTGACGGACGCCATCCGCAGCGCCGTCTTCGACGAGCTGGCGGCGGTCGGCTACGGCCGGATGTCCATCGAGGGGATCGCCCGCCGGGCCGGCGTCGGCAAGGCCGCGGTCTACCGGCGCTGGCGTTCGAAACTGCCGCTGGTCCTCGACACGGTGTCCGCCGTGGCGGTCCAGGGCATGCCCGCACCGGACACCGGCTCGCTCCTCGGTGACGTCCGGTTACTGCTGGAGGTCACCGCGCGCGCCCTGCGGCATCCGGTCGCGTCGCAGATCATCCCGGATCTGCTCGCCGAGGCGGCGCGCAATCCGGAGATCGCCGCGGCCCTGCAGACGGCGCTGCGCGACACCCAGCGCGGTATCTCGGCGGCCGTCGTGCGCAAGGCGGTCGAGCGCGGCGAACTGGCGGCGGGAACCGACGCGGACCTGTCCCTTGACCTGATCGCGGGCCCGCTCTACTGGCGGCTCGCCGTGATCCGCTCCCCGCTGCCCAAGGGGTACCTCGACAGCCTCGCGGCGGCCACCGTGACCGCCCTGAAGGCGGCCGGGGCGGCGCGCTGACCGCGCCGCCCCGGCCCGCGGCCCGGCCGCCCGGTCAGTGCTCGGGCGACCGGATGGACACGATCTCGCCCTTCCAGAGCTGGAACCAGTGCCCTGCCGCGAGGAGCTCCTCGGAGGCGCTGTTGAGGGCCGCGACTCCGTCACGGGTGTGATGGCGGTCGGAGAGATAGACCTCGACCCGGCCGCGGCGTTCGCGGACGACCGCGCCGACATCGGGTTCGAGAGGGGCCAGGAGATAGACGATCCGGATCACGGTATTCCCCATCGATGGCACGCGCGGCCGGCCGAATCCAGGCACCGGATGCGCGTCACAGGGCAACGTACCGCCGGGTCCGCACCCCGACAACAGCTGTACCGGCCAACAACCGCAAGGGAATCCGACCCCGCGAGCGAGCCTCCGCGACCGCCCCGCAGCGCACCTTCCGGCGGCTACCGCTCCTCGGCCCGCGCCCGCTCCCACGCCTCGACCGTGGCGCGCAGCCGTCGGCGCTCCGCGGGCGGCATGGCCTCCGCGTAGGTGACGATGACGCGCATGTCGTCGTCGTAGCCCTGCACCTCGTCCGAGACCCAGCCGAGGAACTGCTCGGCGGCGGCCCGCTGCACGAGGGCGGCCGGCCGGCGCAGCGCGGCGGCGATGGCGCGCAGCTGGACGGGGCCGGGAGCGGTGGCGACCTGGCCGCGGGCGAGCTTGTGCAGATACGGCTTGGAGACGGTGGCCCCGGTCACCGGGTCGATGGCCCGGTCGGCGAGGTCCTGGTACGAGTCCCCGGCCGTCTGCGCCTCCTGGACCAACCGGGACAGCTGATCGTGGCGTTCACTGCCCACCATGCCCACCGTCCCAATTCGTAGACGAAACGTCTCTCAAGTGCTTCACTATTTTTACATGAGACCGGACCATCCCCATAGAGCACTCTCCCCCGTGATCCTCAGCCTCCCTCTCAGCACGCTCACCATCGTCGTCGGTGGACGCCGCGCGCTGGTGCCCGCGGTCGCCGTCGCCGCCCTCTCCCTCCTGCTGCTGATCGGCGCCGCCGCACCCGCCGTGTGGTCCCGCAGACCCGCACGGCGGGCGGCCGCACTCCACGTCCTGAACAGCCTGCTCGGCCGCGAACATCACCCCAGGCGCAGATGATGCAGCATCAGCAGCGCGGCGGCCATGTTCGACGCGGGGACCTCACCCCGCGCGACCATGTCCGGCACGGTCTTGAGCGGCACCCACTCCCGCCGGTCCGACTCGAAGTCGTCCTCCGGATGACCGACGTACTCCGCCTCCTCCGACCAGTAGACGAAGTGGCGTGCGTCGGTCAGGCCGTTGGAGGGTTCGACGGTCAGCAGGTGCTGCAGCCGCCCCGGTCGCCAGCCGGTCTCCTCCAGCATCTCCCTGGCCGCCGCCGTCTCGATGTCCTCGCCGTCCTCGACGACCCCGGCCGCGAGCTCCCAGCCCCAGCTGTCGGTGATGAACCGGTGCCGCCACAGCAGCAGCACCTCGTTCGCCTCGTTGACGGCGGTGGCCAGCGCGACCGGCCGCAGCCTGATCAGGTAGTGGTTGAGATGACGCCCGTCGGGGAGTTCGACATCTGCGAGATTGACGCGCATCCAGCGGTTTCTGTACACAGTTCGCTCACTAAGGTTCTTCCATTGCACGATTCCGCCACCTTCCTTTCGGATGGTGACAACATCGCAGCTCGCGTGAGCGTCACAACGGAACGCGGAGCAGCTCGTCGATGAGCCCTGCGGCCTGGACCGCCAGCACGCTGTCGTAGGCGGCCAGATGGCCGCGGACCGCCGCGAACCGGTCGCGCAGACGCTGCGATTCCATACCCCGCCCCTGCTCCACCATCCGGACCGCCAGCGTCGCGGCGTGATCGGCCTCGCCCCGGCGCAGCTCCACATGGGTCAGCACGGCCAGCCGGTGCACCCGTCCCCGGGCGTGCGACGGGGAACTCACCGCCTGGACGGCGTGTTCGAGGGCGGGCCGCAGCTCACCGAGGCTCAGGAACGCCTCCGCCAACTGCACGTCCACCAGCCCCGGTTGGACGTAGGCGGTCTCCGCGGGCTCGTCCTCGGTCCTGATCCGCTGCTCCGCGGTCTCGGCGAGCCGGCCGCAGCGGTGGGCGCTGGGCCGGTCGCCGAGCCGCCCGTACGCCTTGGCCTGCATCGCGTACAGATCCGCCGCCAGCGCGGGAGTGGCGTTGTGGCCCGCCGTGCGCAGCGCCGCCTCCGCGAACGCCACCGCCTGCCGGTAGTCCCGCAGATGGAGCGACTGGTAGACCAGCATGCCCACCACGCAGGCGCCCAGCCCCCGGTCCCCGGACGCCTTGGCCAGCCGCAGCGACTGGTGGAAGTAGCGCTGCGCGAGCCCGTGCGCGTCGGTGTCGTAGGCGCAGATCCCGGCGATCCCGACGAGCGCCCCGACCGCGCGGTGCAGCTGCCGGCCGAGGGGATCGGAGTAGCGGCCGCGCAGCAGCGGCGCGGCCTGGGCGTTGAGGAACCCGACGACGCGGTCCCGGGTCGCCACGCCGCCCGCTCCCCGGTACAGCTCCTCGTAGTGCGCGCGGGCGGCGTGCAGCATGGCCACGTCCGCGCCGGTCACCCGCTGCACCCCGGTCCGGGAGACGTCCATGTCCTCGGGCGGGTTCTCCCACTCCCACAGCGGCATGACCGCCTTGGGCCCGGTCAGTACGGGCGCGGTGCGCACATGGGGTCGCTGCTGTTCGTCGGCACGCCATAACGCCGTGGCGCGTTCCACGAAACCCGTCAGCGGGGTACCCGCCGTCTGGGCCACGGCTCCCCGGTCCATCCCGATGTCGGCGAGGGTCAGCGGGCGTTGCACCAGGCCGCCGAGCACCTCGCGGATCAGATCGGGCACCTCGCCGCGGGGCCGCTGGCCCTTGATCCAGCGGGTCACCGCGGTGCGGTCGTAGCGGAGCGGCATTCCCCGGGCCCGGCCGAGTGCGTTGATCCGGGCGGCCAGCCCCGCATGGGAGGCACCCGCCTCGTCGAGGACGGCGTCGAACAGCGTGTTGGGTTCCATCCGGTCCCCCTGGTTTCGCCCACTGCGCGCAGCGTAGTACCAGCCCGTTCACACGGGGTGTGAGCGGAGCACCCGCATATGCCGGTCGCACACGCTCCCCCGGGAGTTGGCGGCGGGATTGACTGTGCCCCGGGTCGCCGACTCCCCCTCGTGCATTGGCGGCGGCCCACCCCGCACCGCCCGCCCTGCGTTGCCAGGCACACCGCGGCAGGACGGGTGGTGCGGTCCGCGACGATCTCTGGGAGGCCGACCGTGACCGGTACATGCTTCCGCTGCGCGGCGAGCGGCGCCGGGACGACACGGGTCGGCACGCTGCGCCCGCGTGAGGGCGGCGACTATCCCGTCTGGGCCTGTGCCGAGTGCCTGCCCGCCGCGCCGGACCCCGACTACTGCTTCTTCGTGCCGGCGACTTCCTGCACCGCGGCGTCACCGGCGTTCCGCTTGACGGAGTCCACCCCGTTCATCGCGCCGGACGTGGACTCGTACGCCTCACCCACCGCGATGATCTCGCCGTTGCCCGCCTTGAGACGGAACCTCCACTTGTCGGCCTTGTCCTGGTAGACCTCGAACTCACCGGCCACTGCGAACACCTCGTTCCGTTGCGTCCCTGGCGTCCTTGCGAAGACGAGAGATATCCGCAAAGTACGACTTACCGGGACCACCCGCCACCGTAGCCCGCGGCCCTGGAGCGGCTCAGCGGCGCGGCGTTCCCGACAGTGCGGCGGAACGGTTCCGCAGCGGGACGCGGGCCACATCGCGGAGCAGGACGAGCAGGGCCATGTCGTCGGCCGGCCGGCCGCCGGTGTGCCGCAGGGCCGCGGCGCTCAGCGCGCGGGCGAAGGGCGCGGCGGCCAGTGCGCCGCCGATCCGCGCGGTGGCGGCCGCGGCCGCCACGGCTTCGGGGAGCGGGAAGAACGTCCCGGACGCGTTGCGGGCGTCCTGCAGCCCGTCGGTGTAGAGCACCAGGGCCTGGCCGGGCAGCAGCACGCCGCGATGGGCCGGCGCCGCCCGGTCGCCGTCGTCCAACAGGCCCAGCGGGGGCAGCGGTTCCCCCACCGCGAGCGGCCGCGGGCGCTCGCCGGTCGCGTACGGCCCGGTCACAAAGGGCTGCGGATGACCGCAGTTGACCGTCTCCAGCTTCCCGTCGTCGCCCAACTGCACCAACAGCAGGGTGACGAACTCCTCGGCGACCGGGTTCTGCGACTCGGTGTCCGCCACCGCCGGGTGCTCCGCGCACGAACGCTGCCGCAGATGGCGGTGGAGCGAGCGGTCCAGCCGGGACAGCACCCCGGTCAGCTCGGGCTCGTCGTGCGCGGCCTCCCGGAAGCTGCCGAGCAGCGCGGCGACCGAGTCGATCGCGGCCAGCCCATGGCCCCGGACATCACCGAGCACCGCGCGCAGCCCGTACGGCGTGGCCAGCACCTCGTACAGGTCGCCGCCGACCCGCGCGCCCAGGCTCGCGGAGAGGTACTCGCCCGCCACCGCATAGCCGTTCACCCGCGGCGGCAGCGGCCGCAGCAGCACCCGCTGGGCGGCGACGGCGATCTCCCGGGTGCGCTCCAGCTCCGCCGCCAGCACCGCCCGGCGGCCGGCCATCCAGAAACACAGCGCCACCACGGCGAGCACCGCCACCCCGGTGCCGAGCCGCTCCTGCACCTCACGGACGCCCTGGCCCACCAGCCCCGCCACCAGCGCCACGAGCGCGATGACACCGCTGACCAGTACACACTGCCGCTGACCGCTGCCCACGCACGCGATGGCGGGCGCCACGGCGAGCGCCGGCAGCGGGCTCACCCCGTCGGGCGCCACCACCGCGACCACCAGCACCAGCGCGATCCAGACACCGGGCAGCACGTACATCAGCACGGCCGGGGTGCCGTACGGCACCCCGAGAACTGCTCTGATACGGATCATCCCGCCGGCTCCCCCTCGCAGCCGTTTGGCGCGGTCGGCGACGGAACCGCCCCCACAGGGATCGGGCCCCCGCGTCGCGACCGATTCTGTCGATCCGTGCACCTCCCACGACACCCAGCCCTGCAGAATCACCCGATCGAGCGAAGAAACCTCCGCACGAGGACAAGCGCTTACCCATAACCGATACTTCTGCCGCTCATACGATCCATCTCTTCGACTTCTGCTCGATGGCGTCGCACCATGGGAGAGGAGAAACCAATCGACCAGTGACCCACGCGAAGAGAGCGAGCGACCATGACCACCACACGCGAAGCCGCCGCACAACCGGAGGACCTGGCCCGGCTGTTCGTGGAGCGGGCGAACGCGGGCGACGCCGAGGGAGTCGCCGCGCTCTACGAGCCGGACGCCGTGCTGGGGTTCCCGCTCGGCAGCGAGACCGTCGGCCGGGAGGCGATCCGCGGCGTCATCGAGCAACTGCTGCGGCAGGCACCGCGCTTCACGCTGGAGGAGTCGCTGCCCACCCTGGTCAACGGCGATCTGGCGCTGACCGCCACCCGGTCCGCCGACGGGACCGGCGGCCGCGCCCAGGTGGCGCGCCGCCAGCCGGACGGCAGCTGGCTGCGCATCCTGGACCGGCCCGAATCCCGTGAGCGATAACCGTACGACCGTGCCCCCCGCCGGGCCCGGACCGACGAATGGGGCGCACCCGGAGATCCGGGTGCGCCCCATCGGCGTTCGGTCAGGCCCGAAGGGCCACTGTCACGCGCCGCGCAGCACCGCGCCGGTGGCCGCGGTGGCCGCGGCGACGGCGGCGTCGCGGGCGGTGGTCGTCTCCTCGGCCGTCAGCGTGCGGTCGGCGGCCCGGAAGCGCAGGGCGTAGGCCAGGGACTTCTTGCCCTCGCCGACCTGCTCGCCGGTGTAGATGTCGAACAGCCGCAGCGATTCCAGCAGTTCACCGGCACCGGTGCGCAGTGCGGCCTCCACCTCGGCGGCCGGTACGGACGCGTCGGTGATCAGGGCGACATCCTGGGTGGCCACCGGGAAGGTGGACACCCGGGGTGCCGGCACCGGGCCGGAGGACGCCCGCTCCACGCGGTCCAGGTCGAGCTCCATCGCGGAGGTCTGGTCCGGCAGGTGCAGCGCCTTGACGACCCGCGGGTGCAGTTCACCGGCATGGCCGACGAGGAGCTCCTCACCGTCCACGACGGCGAGCAGCGCCGCGCAGCGGCCCGGGTGGAACGGGGCGTGCTGGTCCTGGCGGACGATCAGCTCGACCCCGGCCTCGCGGGCGACGGTGCGGCCGGCCTCGATGGCGTCCGCCCAGCTCGCGGCGGTGCCCTTGCCCCACCAGCCGGCCTGCTCGCGCGCGCCGGACAGGGCGACGGCGACCCGGCGCGGCTGCTCGGGCAGCGCGGCGTTCAGGGCCGCGATCTCCTCGTCGGTGGGCCGGCGGTCGACCGGCAGCCGCGGCGGCGCCGGCTCGGCGCCGGTGGGCCGGAAGACCAGACCGGTCTCGAACAGGGCCAGGTCGTGCGAGCCCCGTCCGATGTTGCGGCGCAGCGTGGCCAGCAGCCCCGGCAGCAGCGTCGTGCGCATCGCCGGTTCCTCGTCGGAGAGCGGGTTGACGAGCTTGACGGTGCGGCGGCGCGGGTCGTCCGCCTCCAGGCCGAGCTGGTCGAAGGCGGCCTCGCCGAGGAACGGCGTGTTCTGCACCTCGACGTAGCCGGCTCCGGCCAGCGCCCGGCCGGTCCGGCGGCGCAGCTGCTGCGATCCGGTCAGACCGCGGCCGGACGGCAGCTTGGGCAGCGTCGACGGCAGGTTCTCGTACCCCTCGAGCCGGATGACCTCTTCCGCGAGGTCGTTCGGGTCGGTGAGGTCCGGGCGCCAGCTGGGCACGGTGACGACGAGCTCGTCGGAGCCGTAGACGTCACAGCCGACCTGCTGCAGCCGGCGCACCACGGTCTCGCGGCCGTACTCGGTGCCCGCGACGCGGTCCGGGTGGTCGGCCGGGATGGAGATGGTGCGCGGCGCGGACGGGGAGATGATCTCCGTGACGCCGGCCTCCGCGGTGCCGCCCGCGAGCAGCACCAGCAGGTCGGCGGTGCGCTGTGCGGCGGCCGAGGTGGTCTGCGGGTCGGTGCCGCGCTCGAAGCGCTTGGACGCCTCGGAGGACAGCTTGTGCCGGCGGGCGGTGCGGGAGATGGCGACCGGCTCGAAGTGCGCGGCCTCGATGACGACGTCGGTGGTGCCGCGCACCTCGCCCGTCGTCTCGTCGCGGACCGCGTCCGCGATCTCGGTGTTGGCCCCGCCCATGACACCGGCCAGGCCGATCACACCGCTGTTGTCGGTGATCACCAGGTCCTCGGCGTCCAGCACCCGCTGGGCGCCGTCGAGCGTGGTGAGCTTCTCGCCGGGCTGTGCGCGGCGGACGCCGATCGGTCCGTCGACCCGGGTCCTGTCGTAGGCGTGCAGCGGCTGGCCGAGCTCGAGCATCACGTAGTTGGTGACGTCCACGGCCAGGCTGATCGGCCGCATGCCGGCTTTCTGCAGCCTGCGCTGCAGCCAGATCGGGGAGCGGGCCTCGGGGTCCAGGCCGACCACGGTGCGGGCGGTGAAGCGGTCGCAGCCGAACGGGTCGCCGACCTGGACCGGGTAGCCGAACGCGTTCGGCGGCGGCACGTCGAGGAGCGCGGGGTCGCTGAGCGAGATCCCGTAGGCGATGGCGGTCTCGCGGGCGACACCGCGCATCGACAGGCAGTAGCCCCGGTCCGGGGTGACGGCGATGTCGAGCACCTCGTCGACGAGCTCCAGCAGCGCGATCGCGTCGGTGCCGGCCTCGTGCTCCGGCGGGAGCACGATGATGCCGTCGTGGTCGTCGCCCATGCCCAGCTCGGCGGCCGAGCAGATCATGCCGTGCGAGGTCCTGCCGTACGTCTTGCGTGCGGCGATCTTGAAGTCGCCGGGCAGCGTCGCGCCGGGCAGTACGACGACGACCTTGTCGCCGACGGCGAAGTTCCGGGCGCCGCAGACGATCTCCTGCGGCTCACCGGTGCCGTTGGCGGTGCCGACGTCGACCGTGCAGAAGCGGATCAGCTTCTTGAAGCCCTCCAGCTCCTCGATGGTGAGGACCTTGCCGACCACCAGCGGGCCGGTGAGGCCGGCGCCGAGCTGCTCGACGGTCTCGACCTCGAGGCCGGAGGAAATGAGCTTGGCCTGGACGTCACGGCCGGTTTCGCCGGCGGGCAGGTCGACGTACTCCCGCAGCCAAGAAAGCGGGATCCGCATCAGATCTCCATCCCGAACGGAAGGGTGAAACGCACGTCACCCTCGATGATGTCTCGCATGTCCGCGATGTTGTGACGGAACATCAGCAACCGCTCGATGCCGAAACCGAACGCGAAACCGCTGTACTTCCGGGGGTCGACGCCGCACGCGGTGAGCACCCGCGGGTTGACCATGCCGCAGCCGCCCAGCTCGATCCAGCCCTCGGAGGAGCAGGTCCGGCAGGGGCGGTCCGGGTTGACGGCCGACTCGCCGCGGCACGCGAAGCACTGCATGTCCATCTCGGCGGACGGCTCGGTGAACGGGAAGTACGCGGGCCGCAGCCGGGTGGTGAGGTCACTGCCGAACAGCGCACGGACCATGTGGTCCAGCGTGCCCTTGAGGTCGGCCATGGTCAGGCCCTCGTCGATGGCGAGCAGCTCGACCTGGGCGAAGACCGGGGTGTGCGTGGCGTCCAGCTCGTCGGTCCGGTAGACCCGGCCGGGGCAGATCACGTAGACCGGCGGCTCGCGGTCGATCATCGAACGGATCTGCACCGGGGAGGTGTGCGTGCGCAGCACCACACCCGACTCCGCGGAGTCCCCGTCGGAGCCGCCGGCCAGCGGCTGGACGAAGAAGGTGTCCTGCATCTCGCGGGCCGGGTGGTCCGGCGGGAAGTTCAGGGCGTCGAAGTTGAACCACTCGGCCTCGATCTCGGGGCCTTCGGCGACCTCGTAGCCCATGGCCACGAAGATGTCCTCGATGCGGTCCGAGAGCGTGGTGAGCGGGTGCCGGGCACCGGCCGGGACCCGGTCGTAGGGCAGCGTGACGTCCACTGCCTCCTCGACCAGCACCCGGGCGTCGCGCTCGGCCTCCAGCTCGGCCTGGCGGGCGGCCAGCGCCTTGTTCACCCCGCCGCGGGCCTGGCCGACGCGCTTGCCGGCCTCCGCCTTCGCGTGCGGCGGCAGCGCGCCGATCTCACGGTTCGCGAGGGCGAGCGGCGACCGGTCACCGGTGTGTGCCACCTTGACCTCGCGCAGCTCGTCGAGGCCGGCGGCCGCGGCGATGGCGGCGAGCGCCTCGTCCCGCATGCGCTCGATCTCTTCGGGTTTCAGTGCCTCGACCTCGACAGGGTCGTACGACTTGTTCGGTGCCGACATCTCTTCCCGTTCCGAATTGGGTGCTGTGAGCGGCCTGCCCGACCGGACACATGCCAAGGGTCGAGTCTACTGGGGCCGCGCTGATTGGCCGGTCACGCCCATCGGACCGAGCAGGGCCATGGCTCAGGCCATGAACGCCGGCGCCCCGACGGGCAGAATAAACCGGAACTGGGCGCCGCCGCCGGGAGCCCGGCCGACCGCGATCGTCCCGCCGTGCGCCTCGACGATGCCCTTGACGATGTACAGGCCCAGGCCGGTGCCGCCGCGCTTGCTCCCCCGCCAGAAGCGGGTGAAGACGCGGCTCATCGACTCCTCGGGGATGCCGGGGCCCTCGTCGCTCACCGTCAGTGCCGTACCTTCCGCGCGGTCCTTGTCGGGGGCGCCCAGAACGGCGGGTGCCACCTCGATGGTGACCTGTCCCTCGCCGTGCCGCACCGCATTTTCCAGCAGGTTGCCGAGGATCTGGTCGATCTTGTCGGGATCGGCCCACAGGGCGGGCAGCGGCTGGGTGACGTCGACCCGGAAGCGCTCCCTGGACTGCCCGGCGGCCACATGCGAGTCCACATGCCGCTGGACCATCGCGGCGATGTCGACCGGCTGGCGGCGCACCTCCAGGCGGCCGGAGTCGATCCGGGAGATGTCGAGCAGCTCGGCGATCAGCCGGGTGACGCGGTTGGCGTCCTGGTCGACGGTCTCCAGCATCAGTTTCTTCTGGTCGTCGGTGAACCGCTCCCACTTGGCCAGCAGCGTCGCGGTGAAGCCCTTGACCGAGGTGAGGGGCGAGCGCAGCTCGTGCGCGACGGTGGCGATCAGCTCCGCGTGACTGCGCTCGGTACGGCGCCGCGCCTCGGTGCCGCGCAGGGCGACGACGAGCCGGCGGACCGGACCGGTCGGGTGGGTGCGCACATAGCGCGCGGAGACCAGCACCTCACGGCCGCCGGGCAGCAGCAGATTCCGTTCCGGCTGGCCCACCCTGATCGCGAGCCCCTGGTACGGGTCGGTCAGCGACCACCAGCGGCGGCCTTCGAGGTCCTCCAGCGGCAGCGCCCGCTCGATCGGCGCGCCCAGCACATCGGCCGGGTGCAGCGCGGTGATCCGGGCGGCGGCGGAGTTGAAGCAGATGACCCGGCCGTCCTCGTCCGCGACGACGAGTCCGTCGGGAAGGTCGTCCGGTGTGAGTCCGTACTCGCCCAGGCCCGCCGCCCAGCCGGCGAGCATGGCAGGCGTGGTGCTCTCGGTAGCCGCGACGTCCATCTCCGCACCCCCCTTCTCAGGGCCCCCGGGCCGCAACCCTACTAGCTGGATGTGACGGAGCGGCACCCTCCGGGCGCACGCTGCGCCCGGGCGGAGGCATAGAGGCACACCGCGGCGGCCGTCGCGAGGTTGAGACTTTCGGCCTTGCCGTGGATCGGGACGCGCACCACCTCGTCCGCGAGTGCGCGGGTCTCCTCCGGCAGTCCCCAGGCCTCGTTGCCGAAGATCCAGCCGGTGGGGCCGCCCATGGTGCCCTCGTCGAGTTCGGCGTCCAGGTCCCGTACACCGGCGCCGTCGGCGGCGACCAGCCGCACTCCGGCCGCGCGCAGACCGGCGACGGCCTTCTCGACGGGCACTCCGACGGCGACGGGCAGATGGAAGAGACTGCCGACCGAGGCACGCA
Organism: Streptomyces sp. So13.3; assembly: GCF_005860785.2. Lineage (NCBI taxonomy): Bacteria > Bacillati > Actinomycetota > Actinomycetes > Kitasatosporales > Streptomycetaceae > Streptomyces > Streptomyces sp. So13.3. The sequence goes on from NZ_CP048835.1 coordinate 2,590,146, forward strand.
CGCACTTGGGGTTGTACAGGTCGACGGAGGCGTCGGTGAGGATCACCGCGTCGGCCCCGGCCGCGTCCGCGCAGCGCAGCACGGTACCGGCGTTGCCGGGGTCCCGGACGTGCGCGAGGACCGCGACGAGCTTCGGGGCGGACGCCAGGATCTCCTCGAACGGGGAATCCAGGAAGCGGCAGATGCCGACGATGCCCTGCGGGGTGACGGTGTCGGAGATCTCGGCGACGACGTCGTCGGCCGCGGTGAGCACCGGGGCGCCGATCGCGCGGGCGGCCGCGACGATGTCGGCATGCCGCTCGGCGGCCTCGAGGGTCGCGTACAGCTCGATGAGCGTCCGCCCGGCGGCGCCGCCGGGGTGGCTGATGGCCTCCCTGACCGCCTGCGGGCCCTCGGCGATGAACCGTCGCTCCTTGCCGCGGAAGCTGCGCTTGGCCAGGCGGTGGGCCGCGGTGACACGCGGGGATCGCAAGGAGGTCAGCTCGGGCTCGGGGCTCGCCATGGGGAGTGCTCGCTTCTGGGGTGGATCCGGGAGGTGACGTAGTCCCTGGGCGCCGGGACAGCACACGGACCCGCAGGCTCAGCCTGCGGGTCCGGGGACTGCGTGGGGGTCACTCGGGGCGACCCCGGCAGCACCCCGTCGCGTCGTTCTCAGGCGGCCTTGGGCGCGTTGACGTCCGTGGGCAGCGCCTTCTTGGCGACCTCGACCAGCGCGGCGAAGGCGTTGGGGTCGTTGACGGCCAGCTCGGCGAGGATCTTGCGGTCCACCTCGATGTTGGCGGCGTTCAGACCCTGGATGAGGCGGTTGTACGTCATGTCGTTCTGGCGGGCAGCGGCGTTGATGCGCTGGATCCACAGACGACGGAAGTCGCCCTTGCGCTTCTTGCGGTCGTTGAAGTTGTAGACCAGGGAGTGGGTGACCTGCTCCTTGGCCTTGCGGTACAGGCGCGAACGCTGACCGCGGTAACCCTTCGCCGCTTCGAGGATTGCCCTGCGCTTCTTGTGGGCGTTTACAGCCCTCTTGACGCGTGCCACTTGATAACTCCTTGTAGGGGACCGCGGGGGGACTCACGCGGCCCGAAAGCGATGGGATCCCGGTTGGACGTCGCGCCCCTCGTTGTCCTCACGGACGATGGGGCGCGGCCGTCACAGGCCGAGAAGCTTCTTGATCTTCTTGGTGTCGGCCTTGGCGAGCTGGACCGTGCCGGCGAGGCGGCGCGTCTTGCTCGACGGCTTGTGCTCGAGCAGGTGACGACGGCCGGCGCGCTCACGCATGATCTTGCCGCTGCCGGTGACCTTGAAGCGCTTGCTGGCACCGCTGTGCGTCTTGTTCTTCGGCATGTCGCCGTAGTCTCCTCGTCGCTGGCCCTCCCGTCCGCAACAGGTGCGGACGGAGAGCGTCAGTACTGTCTTCCATCCCGGAACGGTGCCCCGGGGCCTTACGCGGTCTCAGTTGTCCTCGACCGGCTTGTCGGCAGGCTTCTCGGCCGATTCCTCGGCCGCCTCGACGACCGGCGCCTCGGCGGACTCCTCGGAACCCTCGGAGTTCTCGACGGTGCCGTCGAAGGACTCGTCGTGCTCTTCCGACTCGTCGTCGGAGCCGTAACCCTGACGCTCGGCCTTGCGAACAGCCGCTGCCTCGCGGGCTTCGGCCATCGCTTCGGTCTTCTTCTTGTGAGGACCGAGAACCATGATCATGTTTCGGCCGTCCTGCTTCGGATTCGACTCGATGAAGCCGAGTTCCTCCACGTCGGACGCCAGTCGCTGCAGCAGCCGGAAGCCCAGCTCGGGGCGGGACTGCTCGCGACCACGGAACATGATCGTGATCTTGACCTTGTCGCCCTGCTTCAGGAAGCGGACGACGTGGCCCTTCTTGGTGTCGTAGTCGTGCGGGTCGATCTTCGGCCGGAGTTTCATCTCCTTGATGACCGTGTGCGCCTGGTTCTTGCGCGCCTCACGGGCCTTCATGGCCGATTCGTACTTGAACTTCCCGTAGTCCATGAGCTTGCACACGGGCGGACGTGCGGTCGCTGCGACCTCGACCAGGTCGAGGTCGTATTCCTGCGCAAGCTCCAGGGCCTTGGCAAGCGGCACGATGCCGACCTGCTCACCACTGGGACCGACGAGTCGCACCTCGGGGACGCGAATGCGGTCGTTGATGCGAGGCTCGACGATGCGGGGCTCGGCGCTGATGGGGCCTCCTCGGTTGCACCACGCGGCCGCCTGGCGGACAGCCACGTAACGTCTGTGTCGTCCGACCCCTGCACGAGGAACGCAAAAAACGCCCCATACAGGTCACAGGCAGGGCTCCTCAAAACCGGGAGCACCGCCACGGAACACCGCGGGGCGCATCGGGCAGCACGTGCCTCACTTCGGTGTCCGGAAGAACCATCCACCGAAGAACGCTGCCTGACCGGACCCGCCAACCTCTCGGTCGGTCGGGTGGGAGATCGGAGCCTCCACTTGTGGGCCGGGCACAGGTGTGTCCGGCCGGTCGATTTGCAAGCATACCAGTGACCTGGGGAAGCCCGTAATCGGCGGGATCGTACCCGTCGACATCCGGCTGTGTCGCGGTCGCCTATCGTGAGGCCCATGAGTGACGAGAACCAGAACCCCGACTTCGACGCGATGACCCGCGACATCGCGGACGTCCCCGCCGTCGAGGTCATCACGACGGTGGCGGTCCACCTGATGAGCGCGGCGGCCGTCAACCTGGGCCTCGCCGAGGAGGGCCCGGAGCACAAGGACCTGGACGAGGCCCGGAAGCTGATCACCGCGCTGGCCGGCCTGGTCACCGCCGGCGCGCCGGAGATCAGCACCTACCACGCCGCCCCGCTCAAGGACGGTCTGAAGTCGCTGCAGCTGGCCTTCCGCGAGGCTTCCCTGGTGCCGGACGAGCCCGGCCACGGGCCCGGCGAGAAGCTCACGGGTCCCGTCTACAGCTGAACCGAAGCCGGGCGCGCCGCCCCGGGTCGCGTCAGGCAGGCTCCGGCCGTTCCGTCCCGGCGTCCCCGGCGGCATCGTCGACCTGGTCGGCGAGGTCGTCCACCCGGAGGCCGCCGTGCCGCGCGGCCGTCGGCGGGTGGGTCACATGGTGCACCAGAGCCGCCAGCGCGCCGCCGATCAGCGGCGCCACGATGAACAGCCACAGCTGCGACAGCGCGGCCCCGCCCGCGAACAGGGCGGGGCCGAGGCTGCGCGCCGGGTTCACCGAGGTCCCGGTCAGCGGGATGCCGACCAGGTGGATCGCGGCCAGCACCAGGCCGATCGGCAGGCCGTCGAAGCCGAACACCGCCACCTTGTGCGTGACCGAGAGCACTACGAACACCAGCAGGAACGTCAGCACCACCTCGACGACGAACGCGCCGCCGATGTTGATGCCGACCGCGGACCGGCTGCCGTAGCCGTTGGTGCCGAACGCCCCGCTGGTCTTCAGCCCCGGCACCTGCTTGGCCACCAGGAAGAGCAGCGCGGCGCCCGCGATGCCGCCCAGCAGCTGGGCGATCCAGTACTCGACGGCCGTCCTGACGCTGACGCGCCCGGCGACCAGCATGCCGAGGGTGACGGCCGGGTTCACATGGCAGCCGGAGATCGGGCCGAGCGCGTAGGCCAGCGCCAGCAGCGTGAAGCCGAAGGCGAGGGCGATGCCGAGGGTGCCGATGTACTCGCCCGCCAGCACCGCGGATCCGACGGCGAAGAAGACCAGCAGCAGCGTTCCCAGGAATTCACAGGTCACTGTCCGCTTGTCCATGGGGCCTCCTGGCGTCGATTACTGCCCGTATGCGTGCGCTGTCGGTCTGCTCTCGCATTCTCGGCCCCAGGACCACATCGCACACTTCGGCAGACAGTGGGGGCCTACCGGATGTCACCCGGCCGTCGGCCTGACCGGTCCGCTCAACGCGTGAAGAGCGGCTCGCCCGACACCTCGGCATCCGGCCCCAGCAGCGCGAGGTCGAGCCCGCGGACCAGCCGGGACCGCAACACCTCGTCGGCCGACAGGGCGGTAGCGATCCGCCGGGCCACCTCGGCCACGGCCGCGTCCGGGGCGAGGACCAGGCCGAGGGTGCCGTCCGAGGTGCCCGCCGGGGAGAGATACGCGCGCAGCACACCCGGTTCGGCGGCGACGGCCGCGCGCAGCGCGCCGAGCACCTCCGGATCACCGAGCGGATCCACGTGCTCGCGCCCCAGGGCGACGGCGCGCAGCGCCGGGCCGGTGAGGGCGTACGGGGCCGGGCCCGCCATGTCGATCAGCAGGGTGTCGGCCTTCTCGTGCGCGAGGGCCTGGAGCGCCTGGTGCAGCGGGACCGCGACCGGCCGGGCGTCGGGGCGCCAGCGGGCGAGGGATTCCACCGAGGTGAAGGCGGGCAGCGCCCGCCGTCCGTCGGCGGCCTGGATCGTGGGCACCGCCATGTCGCTGGTCTTCTCACGGCGCAGGCCGTCAGGGCCGGTCTCCACCTCGCCCAGTACGGCCACCACGGGGACCAGCAGACGGGCGCCGGGCAGCGCGGCGAGTACACCGGGCTCGGCCCGGCTGTCGTCGGCGTAGGCGGCGAGTGCGGTGGCCAGCGCCGCGTCGGCCGAACCGTCGTCGTCGGCGAAGCCCGGGTCGGGGATATTCTTGAGTGACACGCTGGGCAGCGTATCGGGACCCGGTCGGCAGCCGTCGACGGGCTCGTACGGCCCGCTTTCTCACGGTTTGTTCATCCGTGTCTCAGCGTGCCCGCAGGTTCGATTCCAATGCTGGTGGGAATGCGACCTCACAACCGGCACCGGACCCGTCATACCGGCCGCACGTGTGCCTGGGCCGGCCGCCTCCTCCGACGCGGCGCAGCCGGCCGGGGAGGGTGGGGAGAGCGTGCAGACCGGGGCATCCGCGGCGGACCGCGACCAGGAGCTGAGCGACGCGCTCGGCACCATGGCCGACGCGACCGACGCCGACTTCTCCGTCGCCGTGCTGGACACCGCGTCCGGCGCGCAGGCGGTGTACGGGGACGGGACGTACGACACGGCGAGCATCGTCAAGGTCGACATCCTCGCGGCGCTGCTGCTGACGGCGCAGGACGCCGGGCGCGGTCTCACCGCCGGGGAGAAGGCGAACGCCACCGTCATGATCGAGCAGAGCGACAACGACGCGGCGACCGCGCTCTGGCACTCCGTCGGCCGCGCGGACGGTCTCGCCGAGGCCAACGAACGCCTCGGGCTGACCGGGACCGAGGGCGGCGACGGCGACCTGTGGGGGCTCACCAGGACCACGGCGGCCGACCAACTGCGGCTGCTGCAGGCCGTGTTCGGTGACGACTCACCGCTGGAGGCCGCCTCGCGAACGTATCTGCAGGGGCTGATGGGGCGGATATCCGACGGCCAGGACTGGGGCGTCACGGCCGCGGCGGTGCCGGCCTCCGACACCGCGCTCAAGAACGGCTGGCTGCAGCGCAGCACGACCGGGCTGTGGGACATCAACAGCATCGGCCAGGTCGCCACGGACCGGAGCACCTATCTCGTCGCGGTCCTGAGCAGTGGGAACACCACTCAGGCCGCGGGGATCGCGCTGGCCGAGGACGTCGCGCAGGCGGCGGTCGGGGCGTTCGAGTAGGGATCGTCAGGTGTTCAGGTAGGGATTCCGTGCGTCGCCCGGCGTCGTGACCGGCCGAGGCGGGGGCGGAACCAGAGCAGCGCCGCCGCGCCGACCAGGACCCCGCCCAGCAGTGCGCAGGTGACCGCCACCCCGTCGCCGAGTCCGCCGCCGTCCGCGGCCGGCGAGAGCGTGATCGTCGGGCCGGCGCCGAAGTACCGCCGCGCCGAGGGTGCCGGGGTCGGCGCCTCGCCCCGGGGTTCGAGCTTCGCCGCCGCCTTGAGCGCCGCGGCCGGGTCCATCAGACCGGTGCCGACCGCGTCGCTGCGGCCGCCGGCCGGCCGCTCACGGGTGGTGCTCTCCAGGAGCTGCTTGATCTGCGCGGGGCCCAGCTTCGGGTAGGCGGAGCGGATCAGGGCCACCGCGCCGGAGACGTACGCCGAGGCGGGGCTGGTCCCCCACCCCTCGTAGTACTTGCGGTTGGGGTCGGCCAGGATGACGTCGACACCGGGCGCCGAGACGGAGGCGTACCAGCGCCGGGTGGAGAACGAGGCGTGCGCGCCGACCCGGTCCACGGCCGCGACCGCGATCACCCCCGGGTAGGCGGCCGGGTACGAGGCGCGGTCCGCCTGCTCACCGCCGTTGCCCGCCGACGCGACGACGACCACGCCCTTGCCGAGGGCGTACTGGATCGCGTTGTCGTAGTCCGCGGTGGGCGCGGCGGTCGCGCTGTCGTCGCCGAGCGACAGGTTGATGACGCCGGCTCCGTGGTCGGTGGCCCAGCGGATCCCGTCCGGAACGGCCTTTCCCCTGCTCGCGCGGGCTTCGTCGCGCCGGGGGTCCTTCTCCTCCAGGATCACCCGGACCGGCAGGATCTTGGCCCGTGGCGCGATGCCGAGGACGCCCTGCGAGTACCCCGGGCCGTGGCCGTGGCCGGCGATGATGGCGGCCATGCCGGTGCCGTGCTTGGCCCACGTGCTGTCGCCCGGACCGGATCCGAAGCCGATGAGGTCGTTGCCGGGCAGTACCTGTCCCGCCAGGTCGGGGTGGGTGCCGTCGACACCGGTGTCCAGTACGGCGACGGTGACGCCGGCGCCCTGGGTCGTGCGCCAGGCGTCGTGCGCGTGCAGGGCGTCCAGCGTCCATTCTGCGTCGCGGACCGAGTCGGCGCGGGCGGACGCGGCCGGCAGCACGGCGAGCAGGGCTCCCAGCAGAGCGGCGGCGGTACGCCCGAGGGCGGCTGATCTTCTCACGATGCTCCCTGGGAGGACGCGGGGTCGGTCGTGACGGCCTTGCGCAGCCGGGCGTCGAGGTCGGCGGCGAGGACGAGGACGTCGGTGCCGAGGCCGGCCTGCGCCGGGGCGGAGGTGGCGCCCGGCGCGGTGGCCGCGGCGGCCGGTTGTGGTTCGGGCACCGGACGGCCGTCCGCGAAGCCGCTCACCGCGTAGACCACGACGGGGAGGGTGGCGGAGACGCTCACCGTCCAGCTGGCCCGCTGCGCGTCGCTGAAGGAGGCCGCCGCGGTGCCGGGGAACGCGACCGGATGAGGCATCAGATCCAGCCGGGAGCCGAGGTGTTCGCTGTTCCAGCGGTGGTTCAGCGCGCTCATGCCGGCAGCGTCGCCGCCGGTGACGAGCAGGCCCACGGTGGTGACGCGGCTGGACGTGGCGTCGACGTAGGTGGCGCGCAGCACCTGCACGCAGCCCACCGGGGCCAGCACCTTCGCCAGCAGCGGGTCGAAGGCGCCCGCGCAGCCGGCGGCCGGGGCGACCCCGATCCGCGTGTAGGTGCGGTCGGCGCCACCGGGTCCCGCGCCCGGCCGGCTGACGACGGGCGGCAGGAGCGTGTCGACCGGCACGCTGTGCCACAGGTCGCCGGCGCGGGCGTAGGCGCCTTGGGTGGTCCCGACCGCCGCCGGGTCGTGGTTGATCAGGGCGCCGGTGGCGGCGCCCGTGAACAGGCCGAGGCCCAGGACGAGGCAGAGCGCCGACGCGGTCCGGCCGGCGGCCGTACGGGGACGGCGGGCGGGCGGCGCGGGCACCGCGAACGGCTCGGGTACGGCGGGTGGTTCGGGTTCCGAGCGCGTCCATGCCTGTTGCTGCGGTGCCTGCTGCGGCGGAGTGCCGGGGCGCGGTGGTTCCGGGTGCCGCGCCAGGAACGGTGACGCGGCGGCCGGTGGTGCGGCGGGCGGCCGCGGCACGGTCGGCGGTGCGGGCGTCCACTCCGCCGGCCGCTCCTGGGGGCTGCGCGCGGCGATCGGCTCACGGGCCGCCGGGCGGTGCACGGGCCGCGGCGGGGTTGTCGGGTAGAGCGCGGGGAAGGCGGGCGGCTGCGGAGGGGACGGCTGCCCCGCTCCGTTCTCGACCCCGGTGCTCACCCGTGCCCCCTCGCAATGTGCCTACGTGGTCCGGACCGTGTCTGCCGAATCTCCCCCAGCTACCGCTGGGAGGTGCCCCCACAACTACCGCTGGGAGGTGCCCCAACGGCTGCCGCTGGGAGGTGCCCCAGCCCGGGGCAGGTCCTGCCCTCCGGGCGGACGCCGCTATTCGTCAGAAACGGTCTGGCGCCACTCTACGGGCTCCGGCGATGCCGTGGATCGGGAGCGGCGCAGGTCGCGGGGGGTACTGCGGGACGGGTGCCGCGGCGGGTACCGCCAGACCCGGCGGTACCGGGATGATCCGCCCCGGAAGTGCCGTGGAAGTGCCTCCCGCCCGGCCGTGCGCAGCCCGGGACCTGCCCGTGACCCGCGACCCCTACCGTTCGGTAGTCACCGTCTGGCAAGCTGCGCGCATGTCTGATCCCGCAGCCGACCGCGTCCGGTACGACCGGGCCACCGCCCATCTCGATGCCCCGGTCGCCATCGTCGACCTGGAGGCGTTCGACGCCAACGCCGCCGATCTGACCCGCCGGGCCGGCGGGAAGCCGATCCGGGTGGCGTCCAAGTCGGTGCGGTGCCGGGCGCTGCTGGAACGGGTGCTGGCCCGTGACGGGTTCGCGGGCATCATGTCGTTCACCCTGGACGAGTCGCTGTGGCTGGCGCGGGCCGGCTTCGAGGACGTGCTGCTGGCGTACCCGTCCGCCGACCGCGACGGCTTCGCGGAGCTGGCCGGGGATCCGAAACTGGCCGCCGCCGTGACGGTGATGGTCGACGACATCTCCCAGCTGGACCTGATCGACGCGGCCCGCCACGGCGGCTCGGAGCGGATCAGGGTCTGTCTGGAACTCGACACGTCCCTGCGGATGCTGGGCGGCCGGGTACGGATCGGCGCGCTGCGCTCCCCGCTGCGGGAGCCCGAGCAACTGGCCGAGCTGGCACGGGCGATCGCCCGCCGGCCCGGCTTCCGGCTCGCCGGGATCATGGCGTACGAGGGCCATGTGGCCGGGGTCGGCGACGCGGTGGCGGGCCGGCCGCTGCGCTCGCGCGCGATCCGGCTGATGCAGGCCGCCGCGCGCAAGGAACTGGCGGTCCGGCGGGCCGAGGTGGTGCGGGCGGTGCGCGCCGTCGCTCCCGAGCTGGAGTTCGTCAACGGTGGCGGGACCGGCAGTGTGCAGCACACGGCGGCGGAGGACGCGGTCACCGAGATCGCGGCCGGCTCCGGGCTGTTCGTGCCGCGGCTCTTCGACAACTACACGTCGTTCCGGGGGCGTCCGGCGGCGCTGTTCGCACAGCCGGTGGTGCGCCGTCCCGGGGTGGGCATCGTGACCGTGCTGGGCGGCGGCTATCCGGCGTCGGGCGCCGCGGGCGCCGACCGGCTGCCCGTGCCGTACCTTCCGCAGGGGCTGCGCTACGACCCGCAGGAGGGTCCCGGCGAGGTGCAGACGCCGCTGCTCGGATCCCCCGCGGACGATCTGCTGATCGGCGACAAGGTGTGGTTCCGGCATGCCAAGGCCGGGGAGCTGTGCGAGCGTTTCGCCGAGCTGCAGCTCGTGGAGGGCGACCGGGTCACCGCGACGGTGCCGACCTACCGGGGCGAGGGCAAGACGTTCCTGTGAGCGCCCCGGCTCCGCCCGCCCCGCCGGCACCGTTTCCGGCGGCCGGCGGGCGCGCGGTCAGACGCCGGTGCCGCCCGTGCCGCCGGAGCCGCCGGAGCCGCCGGAGCCGCCGGCGGCCTTGATGCCCTTGGTGATCTGGTCCATGACGTCGAGCCCGGGGGCCTGCGCGTTGATGTCGAAGCCGTAGCGGACCACGACGAGCTGCTGCGGGCCGGCCGGTGACGGGAAGACCAGCGACTGGACGTAGCCGTCGTCGCCGACCTTCGTCACGACCTGCCAGCGCACCAGGTACCCCTGCTGCCCGGCGACGGTGACCGGCTGCGACAGCAGCTCCTTGTGGGAGGTGAGCCCGCCCTCGTAGGACTGGTCCGCGTTGAGCGGGATGTCCTCCTTGGCGGCGGCCTCGGGCGTCGTGCTCTTGAGCTTGTACGCCACGGCCGGCACGGAGAACACACCGCCGCGGACGCAGTTCTTGGCCGGGTCGGAGACGCACGGGTAGCCGCCGATGGTCAGGCCCGCGCCGCCGGCGCCGGTCTTGCCCTGCCAGCCGGGCAGGATCGGTAGACTGATCTTGTCCAGGGCGTCCACGACCACACCACTGGTCCGGGGCGCCTGGTCGGGACCCTGCGACGGTCCGTCCGAACCGCTCGGCCCGTCGCCCGGGGTGGTCGGCGCGCTGGTGGCCGCCTGGTCGGAGCCCTTGTCACCATCGCTGTTCTTCAGCATGACGACGCCGCCGACCACACCGCCGACGAGGACGAGGACCGCGATGATGCCGATCGCGATCACGCCTCCCCTGCGGGCCGGCCGGTCCGGCACGCCGCCACCGGGATAGGCCGCGTAGGACGGGATGCCGGGGGCCGCGGCCTGGTCGGCCGGGGCCTGGGCGGTCCGCGTGTACTCGCTCCACGCGGCGCCGTCCCACCACCGTTCCAGGGCCGGGCCGTTGCCTGTGTGCCCGGGCTCTGGATACCAGCCGGGCGGGGTCGTCATGGTCACGGCCGTCACCCTAAGGCCACAGCATGAGAATCCCGTAAGTACGGCGGTTACAGGCAGGTCACATGACCGGCAGGGCGGTGTGCCGGGCGGTGCCGCCCGCCCGGCACCCGTCCGCCGCAGGTCCCGCCGCTCGTCCTGTCGTGTATCCCGCCGTAGGTCCCGTCACGCCGGCCGGCGGGTGAGCGACAGCAGGTCGCGGGCGGGTCCCGTCGGGCGGTGGCCGGTGGGCCAGACGGCGCGCAGGACGCGTTCCAGCGCGATGCCCTCCACCGGGACCTCGACGAGCCGGCGGGCGGCCAGCTCGTCGGCCACCGCCAGTTCGCTGAGCACCGCCGGACCCGCGCCGCTCAGCGTGGCCCCCTTGAGCGCGGTGGTCGAGGCGAGTTCGAGCAGCGGTACGGCGAGGCCGCCGTGTCCGGCGAGGGCGGCGTCCAGCACCTGGCGGGTGCCGGAGCCCTGCTCGCGCAGGATGAAGGCGGTGGCGGAGAGCTCGGCCGCGGACAGCGGCTTGCGCCGCCGCGCCCAGCGGTGCGACGGCGCCACCACGACGACCAGCCGGTCGTGCGCGATGACCGCCGCGTCCAGACCGCCCGGCACATCCGTCCCCTCGACGAATCCGAGGTCGGCGCCGCCGCTGATGACACGTTCCGCGACGTCCGCCGAGTTCCCGGCGAACAGCGACACGGCGGTGTCGGGGTGCCGGCCGTGCAGCACGATCAGCCACCCCGGCAGCAGATATTCGGCGATGGTCATGCTCGCCGCGACCCGCAGCCGGGAGTCACGGCGGGTGCGCAGCGCCCGCGCTCCGGCGTCGAACGCCTCCGCCGCCTCCACGACCCGCCGCGCCCACTCGGTGACCAGCGCGCCCGCGTCGGTGAGGGTGGAGCCGGTGGGCGAGCGGTTCACCAGCGCGACGCCCAGCTGCCGTTCCACGGCCCGCACCCGGCTGCTCGCGGCCGGCTGGCTGATGCCCAGCTCGCGGGCGGCCCGGCCGAGGCTGCCGAGCCGGGCGACGGCGAGCAGCAGCTCCATCGCGCCGAGGTCGGGCACCCGGTGGCCCAGGCCCGCCCGGGGGACGCGGTCACCGGTGTCACTGTCTGAACTCATAAGCCCAGGTTATGCCCCCATAGACCTGCGCCGCCTTCCGGCCGGGCCGCCGGGCGGGGAACGTGGACAGCATGGCAACCACCCTCGCCCCTGTACGGGCCCGCGCTCTCCACGATCTGGAGATCCGCTCCGGCGCCCTGCGTCACCTCGGTCCCAACTGGTACGCCACCGTGATGGGCACCGCCATCGTCGCCACCGCGGGCGCCGCCCTGCCGGTGCGCGTCCCCGGTCTGCACACCGCCTGCACCGTCGTCTGGGCGCTCTCCGCCGGACTGCTGGCCACGCTGCTCACCGCCCGTGCCGCGCACTGGCTCCGCCACGGCGACCAGGCCCGCCGGCATCTGCTGGACCCGGCCGTCGCCCCGTTCTACGGCTGTCTGCCGATGGCGCTGCTCGCGGTCGGGGGCGGCACTTTGAGCCTGGGCTCCCCCGTGATCGGGCGGACCGCCGCGGTCGCCGCGGACTCCGTGCTCTGGACGGCGGGCACCGTCAGCGGGCTGCTGATCGCGGCGACGGTCCCGTATCTGATGATCACCCGGCACCGCGTCGAGCCGGGCAGTGCCTCTCCCGTCTGGCTGTTGCCGGTGGTGGCGCCGATGGTGTCGGCCGCGCTCGGCCCGGCGCTGATCGCGCATCTGCCCGCCGGCCAGTGGCAGGAGGCGATGCTGCTGGGCTGCTACGCGATGTTCGGGCTGAGCCTGCTGGGCACCCTGGTGATGCTGCCGCTGATCTGGGGCCGGCTCGTGCAGCACGGGCCGCTGCCGCTCGCGCTGACCCCGACGCTCTTCCTGGTCCTCGGCCCGCTCGGCCAGTCCACGACGGCCGTCAACCAGCTCGCCGACGCCGCACCGGGCGTCGTCCAGGCACCGTACGCGGCGGCCATGAGCGGGTTCGCCGTGCTGTACGGGGTGCCGGTGATGGGCTTCGCCCTGCTCTGGCTGGCGCTGGCCGCGGCGCTGGTGGTGCGGGCGGCACGCCGCGGGATGCCGTTCGCGATGACGTGGTGGGCCTTCACCTTCCCCGTCGGCACCTGTGTCACGGGCGCCGCGGGCCTGGCCCGGCACACCGGCCTCGACGCCTTCGCGTGGCTCGCGGCCGCGCTGTACGTCGTCCTCGTGGCGGCCTGGGCGGTCGCCGGTACGCGGACGGTGCGCGGGCTGCTCAGCGGATCGCTGCTCGCAGTGCCGCGCTGAGCGCGGCGGGCGCGGCCGTGAGCGAGGGGCCGTACCAGGTGAGGTGACGGCCGCCGACGAGCGCGGCGGGCAGGCCGGGGAAGGCTTCCGGGCCGTCGTCGGCGGTGAAGGCGTACGGCTCGTCGGGCAGCACCACCAGATCGGCGCCGGCGGCGCGCAGCTCCTCGACGGGGATCGCCGGATAGCGGTCGGCGTGCTCCGTGTACACGTTGTCCACGCCCAGCCGGGCGAGCAGATCGCCCGCGAAGGTGTCCCGGCCGAGCACCATCCAGGGCCGCCGCCAGATCGGGACGACCGCGCGCAGCCGCCGCCCGGGGACGGGCAGCGCGCGCCAGGCGGCCGCCGCCTCGTCGAGCCAGCCGGGACGTTCCAGGCCGCAGCCGTCGACCAGCACCCGGTGGAGTTCGGCGAAGGCCTGGTCGAGGTCGCGGATCTCGGTGACCAGGACCGGCACCCCGGCGGCTCGCAGTTCGGCGACGTCCGGTGCGCGGTTCTCCTCCTCGTTGGCGATCACGAGGTCGGGCGCGAGGGCGGTGATCCGGGCGATGTCCGGGTTCTTGGTCCCGCCGATCCGGGTCACCTCCAGACCGGCCGGGTGGCTGCACCAGTCGGTCGCGCCGACCAGCAGCCCGGGGGCGGTCCCCGCCACCGCCTCGGTCAGTGAGGGGACAAGCGAAACCACGCGCCGTACGGCAGGACGATGAGTCACCGGCCTACCGTACGGCGCGTGGTCGGGGCCCGGCGCGCACCGTCAGGTCGCGCGGCCGGGCAGCCGGTCAGCCCTTGGCGGCCGCCGCCGGCTTCTTCACCGGCGCGATCTTGTCGATCAGGCCGGGGTTCTTCTTGAGCCAGGCGCGCACGCCGTCCTGCTCATGGTTCTGTCCGGCGTCCTGGATGGCCGCCTCCAGACTGCTGAGTTGCGGCTCGGTGAGCTTGAAGTCCTTGAGCCACTGGGCGACCTGCGGCTCCTTGGCCGCGAACCCCTTGTGGGTCAGGGTGTGCAGGCCGTCACCGGCGCCCCAGGCGCCCATCGGGTCCTTGAGCTTCTTCAGGTCGTACTTGCTGTAGGCCCAGTGCGGGGACCACAGGGTGACGACGACGGGCTCCTTGGCCTTCAGCGACCGGTCGAGCTGGGCCAGCATGCTCGCGGTGCTGCCGGTGGTGACCTGGTACTCGCCCTCCAGGCCGTACTGCTTGAGGACCTTGTCGTTGAGCGCCTTCATCATGCCGGCGCCCGGCTCGATGCCGATGATCCGGCCCTTGAACTTGCCGCCCTGCCCCTTGAGGTCGGCCAGCGAGTCGACGCCCTTGACGTAGGAGGGGACGGAGAGTTCGAGGGAGGTCGGGCCGTACCAGGAGCCCAGGTCGTCCAGGCTGTCCTTGTACTTGTCCCAGTACGACTGGTGGGTGGTCGGCAGCCAGGCGTCGGTCTGGAAGTCCAGCTTCCCGGCGGACAGCCCGGTGTAGAGCGCACCGACGTCGTACTGCGAGAGCTTGGGCTGGTAGCCGCGCTCCTCCAGCGCTTCCTTCCACAGGAAGCTGGACGCGATGCCCTCGTCCCAGGGGATGTAGCCGATGTTCACCGAGCGGCCGTCGCCGACGTTCTTGCCCGCGGCGGCGGTGTTCGTGTCGGCCGAGCCGCCGAAGATGTTCATGCCGCCCGCCACGAGGGCGAGGACGACCACACCGACGACCGCGATGCCGGTCTGCGGCCGGTAGTTCCAGATGCTGGCACCGCGGACGGACGTCAGGGCCGCGGTGGCGCGGCGGCCGAGCGGTGAGACCCGGGTGCCGAGCGAGGAGGTCATCCGGTCCAGGTACATGGCCAGGATGACGACGGAGATGCCGCCCTCGAAGCCCAGCCCGATGTTGACCTGGCTGATCGCGGTGAAGACCGATGCGCCCAGACCTCCGCCGCCGACCATGCCCGCGGTCACGACCATGGACAGGCCCAGCATGATGACCTGGTTGATGCCGGCCATGATGGTCGGCAGCGCGAGCGGCAGCTGCACCCGCAGCAGGGTGTTGCGCGAGGTGGTGCCGAACGCCTCGGCGGCCTCGATGAGATCGCCGTCGACCTGCCGGATGCCCAGTTCGGTCATCCGGACGCCCGGCGGGATCGCGAAGACGATGCAGGAGATGACGCCGGGCACCTGGCCGACGCCGAAGAAGAAGATGCCCGGGATCAGGTAGACGAAGGCGGGCATCGTCTGCATGAAGTCCAGTACCGGCCGCAGCACCGCGCTGACGGTGCGGTTACGGGCCGCCCAGATGCCGAGCGGTATCGCGAGCACGATGGTGATCACCGTGGCGACCAGCACCAGCGACAGGGTCGCCATCGCCTGGTCCCACTGCTGGATCGAGTCGATGAGCGCGAAGCCGGCGAAGGTGAGCACGGCCGCGGTGGGCCCGCGCAGCCACAGGGCGACGACCGCGAGGATCCCCGCGAGCAGCAGCGGTGCCGGCGCGCCGAGCACGGCGTCCAGGCCGTCGTACATACCGGACACGACGTTGGTGATGATGTCGAAGAGCCAGGCGAAGTGGTCACGCAGATAGGTGACGGCGCTGTCGATCCAGTCGCCGAGTTGCAGCCTAGGCATCGGCCGACTCCTTTCCGAGGGTGCTGCCCGGGGTGCCGGCGGAGCCCGCGCTGACGCCTGCCAGCGCCCGGCCGCGGTCCACGTCCTCCATGAAGGAGGCGACGTAGTCGTCGGCGGGCTGCAGCAGGAGTTCCTCGACGGTGCCGTTCTGGACGATCCGGCCGTCGCGCATCACCGCGATCCGGTTCCCGAGGCGCACCGCCTCGTGGGGGTCGTGCGTGATGAAGACGATGGTCTTGTGCAGGGTCTTCTGCAGGTCCACCAGCTGCTGCTGCATCTCGCGGCGGATCAGCGGGTCCAGCGCGCTGAACGCCTCGTCCATCAGCAGGACGGGGGCTTCGGTGGCGAGCGCGCGGGCCAGGCCCACCCGCTGCTGCATACCGCCGGACAGCTGGTCGGGCCAGGACTTCTCCCAGCCGCCGAGCCCGGTCATCTCCAGTGCCTCGCCGGCCCGGCGCTCACGCTCGGCACGGGCGACGCCCTGCACCTCGAGGCCGTAGGCCGCGTTCTCCAGCACGCTGCGGTGCGGGAAGAGCGCGAAGTGCTGGAAGACCATGCTGATGCTGTGCGAGCGCACGCGGCGCAGCTCGGTGTCGTTCAGCGCGGTGAGGTCCTGGCCGTCGAACAGTACGCGTCCGGCAGTGGGTGGAAGCAGTCCGTTGAGCGTGCGCAGGAGGGTGGACTTGCCCGATCCGGACAGGCCCATGACGACGAAGACCTCGCCCTCGCTCACCTCGAAGGAGGCATCGATGACGGCTGGTGTGACACCGTCCTCGCGCAGCTCGTCGCGGTCCGCGCCCGCTTCGAGCCGGCGGACCGCTTCTTCGGGCTGTCGCCCGAAGACCTTGTACAGATGCTCAACTTGCAGCCTTGACACATATACCTCGCGGCTCGCAGGAAGAGCGACGCACAGCCCCCGCTTGTGGGTCGCTCACTTCAAGTCCGGCGGCTGCCCCCCCTTATGCAAACCAAACGCAACGGTGACTCAGGTCATATCTCGTCACATTCGGCGCAAGAGCACCGCGGGCGCCGTGCGGCCCGGCGCGGCGGCGCCGGAATCACCCCGCGCGGGCGTGCCATGCTGGCCGCGTGACTGACGCGCGCCCGAACAAGCTGCTCCTGCTCGACACCGCGAGCCTGTACTTCCGCGCCTATTTCGGCGTCCCGGAGTCGGTGAAGGCACCCGACGGCACCCCCGTCAACGCGGTGCGCGGGCTGCTGGACTTCATCACCCGGCTGGTCACCGACCACAGCCCGGACGAGATCGTCGCCTGCATGGACGCCGACTGGCGGCCGCAGTGGCGGGTCGACCTCATCCCCTCCTACAAGGCGCACCGCGTCGCCGAGGAGGCGCCCGAGGGTGCGTCGGGACCGGACACCGAGGAGATCCCCGACACGCTCTCCCCGCAGGTCCCCGTCATCGAGGCCGTCCTCGACGCCATCGGCATCGCCCGCGTCGGCGTCGCCGGTTACGAGGCGGACGACGTCATCGGGACGCTCGCCGGCCAGGCCCTGTGGGCGGTCGACATCGTCACCGGTGACCGCGACCTGTTCCAGCTGGTCGACGACGCCCGCGGCGTGCGCGTGCTCTACCCCCGCAAGGGTGTCGGCGACTGCGACTTCATCACCGAGGACGTCATCCTCGAACGCTACGGCGTCCGTGCCGACCAGTACGCCGACTTCGCGGCGCTGCGCGGCGACGCCAGCGACGGCCTGCCGGGGGTGAAGGGCATCGGCGAGAAGACCGCCGCGCAGCTCATCAACGAGCACGGCGACCTGGCCGGGGTCCGGCGTGCCGCCGCGGACCCGGTCTCCAAGCTCACCCCCGCCAAGCGCCGGGGCATCCTGGAGGCCTCGGACTACCTGGACGTCGCCCCCAAGGTCGTCACGGTCGCCCCCGACGTCCCGCTCCCCGCGTTCAACCCGGCCCTGCCCACCGAGCCCGCCGACCCCGAGGTCCTCGAAGCCCTCGCCGCCCAGTGGGGTCTGGGCAGTTCCCTGATGCGCCTGCTGGACGCGTTGGACGAGGCGCACTAGGGCGCGTTCCGAAAGGAGCGCCGTTCACAATGCCGAGGCGCAGTCCGACACTTCGGACAGAACTGACCCGCGAATGGCCAAATTCGAAAGGATCTTCCCTCAAAACAGTGCGGGATCAGTCGGTCGCGGTGTGTACTGTGCGGATCCGCTTTCGGGGCGGATGGTGCCCCGTTCCCCCCGCTCCCTGATCTCCCTGAGGTCCATTCGATGATCGAAATACCGGACCTGGCCGCCGGCGGCCTGGCCGCCGGGACCGTGTTGGCGTTCGTCCTGGGGGGCGGGCTGTTGCGCTCGCGCCGTCACCGGGCCCGGCAGGGCGAGGAGATCGCCGCCCTGCGCACCCATCTGGACGGCGCGCGGCAGGAAATCGGCCGTTCCGCAGACGCGTTCACCGCCGAGATCGTCCACTTGGCGAACCAGCGCATGCCGGCCGAGGCCACCCGCGCCGCCCACCCGCACATCCAGGTGCCGGGGCCGCTCCACCCGGAGCTCGCCGGCACCGGTCTTGGCGCGGGCCTGGACAGTGTCCTGGACGGGCTGCTGACCGCCATGGCGCAGGAGCGCAAACGGGTCGACGCGGCCGCCCGCGCGGGCATGCGCGGCGCCACCCGGGACATCCAGGCCGGGCTGTACCGGCTGCAGGACGTCCTGCGCGGCATGCAACAGCGCTACGACGACCCGGAGTTGTCGCAGACGCTGTTCGCCCTCGACCACGAGAACGAGCAGTCGCTGCGGCGCGCGCAGGTCACCGCCGTGGTGTGCGGTGCCTGGGTGGGGCTGGCCCGTGAGGAGTCCCATCTGGTGGAGGCGGTGACCGGTGGCCAGTCCCGGCTCGTCGGCTACCACCGGGTGCGGATCCACAACCACCTGGAGCCGGGCATGGCGCTCGTCTCGCACGCCGTGGAACCCGTCGCGATCATCGTCGCCGAACTCCTCGACAACGCGCTGCGGCACTCCGCTCCGGACACCGAGGTCACGGTGAACCTCGAACGCGCCCACCACGGCGTCTCGGTCACGATCGACGACGCCGGGGTCGGCATGGCCACGGACGAACGGGCCTACGCGCAGCGGATGGTGGCGGGACGTGACCCGATCCTGCTGTCCGAGCTGGGCGACCCGCCCCGGATGGGGCTGGCCGCGATCGGCCAGCTGACCCGGAAGTTCGACCTGTCCGTCGACCTGTCGTCGCCGTCGCCCTACGGCGGCGTCCGCGCGGTGCTGCTCGTCAAGAACCACCTGCTCAGCCGGATCGACCCGGTCGAACGGCCGCCCGCCGCCAGCACTCCGCGCTCCACCCGCCCGGAGGCGCCGGCGGAGGCGCGGCCCGTGCCGCACACGCGGACGCACACGGCCGCGCACACCACGGCGCAGCCGGCGGCCCCCGTCGCCGCGCGCGACTCCGCCGTCATCACCCATGAACCCGCGCCGGACGGCGACGCCCTGCCGCAGCGCCGCCGCAGGGCCCGCGCCGACGCCGTGCCCGCCCAGGCGGCGGCCGAGCCGGCCGCACCGCGGGTGCGGGAGCGGACCCCCGAGGAGGCGGCCGCCGCGCTCGGCGCCCTGCAGTCCGGGACCGCCGCGGCCCGATCCGCACTCGAAACCGAAGGGAACGACCCGCGATGACCAGCCGAGAAGCCGGTGACACGGCGTGGGTGCTCGACCCGATTCTGGAGATCCCGCACGTCCGGGCGGCCGTCCTGCTCACCAGGGACGGGCTGGTCTCCGGGTTCTCCGCGGCACTGTCGCAGGCCACCGCGGAGCGCACCGCCGCGATCACCAGCACGGTGCAGGGCGCGTGCCGGGCGGCCGCCGCGGCCTTCGCGGACCAGGACGACGCACAGATCCGCCAGATCGTCATCGAGTCCGACCACGGCTACATCCTGGTCGCGCCCACCAGGCACGGCTCGGTCGTGGCCGCCTTCGGCGACCCGGAGGTCCGGCTGGACCTGCTCGCCCACCGGGTGCACTCGCAGGTGGCACGGCTCGGTGAGAAGGCGATGGCCGCCGCGCCCCGGGGAGCCGATGGCGGCTCTCCGGTATGACGGGCCGCCGGAGCGGCCGCCCCCTGGTCCCCGCGTATCTGTCCACCGGCGGGGTGGCGCGGCCGAGCCGCAACAGCCTGGAGCGCCTCTCGGTGCTGACCGGCGGGGAGCACGTCCCCGACGGGCTCCCCGCCGCCCGGCACGCGCTGCTCAAGGCGCTGGACGGCGGCTCGCTGACCGTGGTGGAGACCGCGGCCCTGCTGGAGCTGCCGGTCTCCGCCGTACGCGTCCTCGCCGCCGATCTGATCGACCTGGGGCTGGTGAGCGCCCGCCCGCCGGTACCCCTGGCCGCCCTGCACGACCCCGACCTGTTGAAGAGAGTGGCCGATGGCCTCCGCGCCCTCAAGCAGTAGCACCGGCACCGGTGGCCTGCACCTGCCGGACAGCGCCCGCGATCTGGTGAAGATCCTGGTGGCGGGCCCGTTCGGGGTGGGCAAGACCACGCTGATCGACTCGGTTTCGGAGATCCGTCCGCTGCACACCGAGGAGCACATGTCCGAGGCGTCGGTCCAGGTCGACGACCTGGCCGGGGTGCGGGACAAGACCACCACCACGGTCGCCATCGACTTCGGGCGGATCAGCCTGGCGGGCGGCGTCGTGCTCTACCTGTTCGGCACTCCCGGCCAGGAGCGCTTCCGTTCCCTGTGGGCGGACATCGCCTACGGGGCGCTCGGCGCGCTGGTGCTGGTCGACACCCGCCGTATCGACGACTCCTTCGACGTGCTCGGCCTGGTGGAGGAGACGGGGCTGCCGTACGCCGTGGCGCTCAACACGTTCCCCGACTCGCGGCCGTACACCGAGGACCAGCTCCGCCGTTCCCTGGACCTGGATCCCGGCACGCCGATGGTGAGCTGCGACGCCCGGGACGCCAACTCCTCCATCGACTCGCTGCTCGCCCTCGTCCAGCACCTGATAGCCCGCGACCGTCCGGAGACCTGGTGAACCCCTCTCCCTATCCCGCCCCCGCCGAGACCTTCTCGCTGTCCGCGCCGGTGCGCCTGTGGGAGGACGGCTTCGCCGCCGACCCGCACGCCTACTACGCGACGTTGAAGGCCCAGGGCCCGATCGGCTGGGCCGAGCTCGCGCCCGGCATCCCCGCGTACGTCGTCACCGACCGGCGAGCCGCCCTCGAGGTGCTGCACGACCCCGAGACCTGGTCGCACGACCCCCGGCCGTGGGAGGCCACGGTCGCCGAGGACTCGCCGATCCTCGGCATGATGCGCTGGCGCCCCAACACCCTGTTCTCCGACGGCGACGCCCACATCCGCTACCGCCGCACCCTGGTCGACGCCTTCGACCTCGTGGAGCCGCACGACCTGCGTGAGCGGGTGCACCACGCGGTGGACGTCCTGGTGAACCGGTTCGGCCCGGCGGGCAGCGCCGACCTCGTCGCCGACTTCGCCCGCCCGCTGATGTCGCTGATCTTCAACAACCTGTTCGGCCTGCCGGACAGCGAGAGCGGCCGGCTCGAAGCGGCGCTGGGCAAGATGATGGAGGGCGGCGCCGACTCCGCCGAGGGCGAGGCCGAGTACGGCAGTTACGTCATGGGGCTCGTCGGCGCCAAGAGCGCGCAGCGCGGCGAGGACCTGACGAGCTGGCTGCTGGACCACCCGCTGGAGCTGACCCCGGAAGAGGTCGTCTGGCAGGTCTTCCTGACCCTGGGCGCGGGCCATGAACCCAGCGCGAACCTCGTCTCCAACGCGCTGTCCCGCATCCTCGGCAACCCCGCCTACTACTCGACGCTGACCAGCGGTTCGCGCCCGGTCATGGAAGCGGTCGTCGAGGTGCTGCGGTACGAGACACCGCTGGCGAACTACGGCATCCTCTACGCCCGCGAGTCGCTGAGCTTCCACGGTGTCTGGGTGCAGGCGGCCGTCCCCGTCGTCGTCTCCTACGGCGCCCTCGCGCTCTTCTCCGAGCAGGAGTTCGCCGGGGCCCACCACCCCCGCGACGCCTCGCATCTGTCGTGGTCGGCGGGCGAGCACGCCTGCCCCGTGAAGCAGCAGGCCCTGCTGATCGCCACCGAGTCCATCGAGCGGCTCACCCAGTGGCTGCCCGACCTGACGGCGACCACCCCGCGCGAGGACCTCAGCTGGCGCCCGGGACCGTTCCACCGCTCCCTGAAGGCGCTTCCCGTCCGCTTCACCCCGCGTATCCCCGACCAGCCTGGAGACCGAGCATGACCGTGTCCCCCCGTGTGGCCATCGACCCGTTCGGCGCCGACATCCCCGCCGAGAGCGCCCGGCTGCGTGCTCTCGGCCCAGTGGTGGCCGTCGAGCTGCCGGGCGGCATCCCCGCCTGGGCGCCCACCGGCTACGACACCCTCAAGGCGCTGATCCTGGACCCACGGGTCAGCAAGGACCCGCGCAAGCACTGGTCGCTGTTCCCGGAGATCGGCGAACACCCGGCCTGGGGCTGGATCATGGGCTGGGTCGGGGTGGTCAACATGCTGTCGACGTACGGCCCGGACCACACCCGGCTG
The DNA here is from genome assembly GCF_005860785.2 of Streptomyces sp. So13.3. Lineage (NCBI taxonomy): Bacteria > Bacillati > Actinomycetota > Actinomycetes > Kitasatosporales > Streptomycetaceae > Streptomyces > Streptomyces sp. So13.3. The sequence continues at coordinate 2,612,171 of NZ_CP048835.1, forward strand.
CGCAAGCTCGTCGCCCCCAGCTTCACCGCCCGGCGCACCGAGGCGATGCGCGCCCGGGTGGAGCAGATCACCACCGAGCTCCTCGACCGGCTCGACGCCTCGGGCGCGTCGGGCGAGCCGGTCGACGTACGGGCCGGCTACGCGCACCCGCTGCCGATGCAGCTGATCTGCGAGCTGTTCGGTGTCCCGGACGAGCTGCGCGAGGACACCGGCCGGCTGATCGCCGCCATCATGGACACCTCCGATCCCAGCCCGGAGCACGCCGCGTCCGTCCAGCACCAGATCGGCACCGTGCTGCCCGCGCTCATCGGCCACAAGAGCGAGCACCCCGGCGACGACATGACCACGGAGCTCATCAAGGTCCGTGACGAGGAGGGCGACCGGCTCAGCGACGAGGAGCTGCTCTACACCCTGCTCCTCGTCATCGGCGCCGGCTTCGAGACCACCGTCAACCTCATCGGCAACGCCGTGGTCGCGCTGCTGCAGCACCCCGAGCAGCTCGCGGCGGTCCGCGCCGGCGAGATCGGCTGGGACGGCGTCATCGACGAGGTGCTGCGCGTCGCGCCGTCCATCGCGTCGCTCCCGCTGCGGTTCGCCGTCTCCGACATCACCATCGAGGGCGTGACGATCCCGGCGGGCGACGCCATCGTCACCACGTTCGCCGCCGCGGGCCAGGACCCGGAGCACTACGGGCCGGGCGCCGCCGAGTTCGACGCCGCCCGGAAGTCGGACGACCACCTCGCCTTCGGCATCGGCGTCCACCGCTGCATCGGCGCCCCGCTGGCCCGGATGGAGGCCCTCACCGCGCTCCCCGCGCTCTTCGAGCGCTTCCCGGACCTCCAACTCGCGGTCAAGGCGGATGAGTTGCGGCAGGTCCCGTCGTTCATCGCCTACGGCTGGCAGGAGATCCCGGTCCGGCTGCACGGATAGGGCCTGGGCCGCGGCGCTGCTCCCCCGGGAGTACGCGCCGCGGACCGGCTGCCGCGGACGAAGTAGCGCCGGCCCCTCCTCGCGCCGGACGCGGCGGAGAGCGGCCGGGGGCGAGAGTGTCCGTGGGGGCGGTCCGCCCCCGACGGGCCATCGACGACCGGGACAGCCGCCTTGGAACACGCACGAACGAACGAAGAGTCCGCCGCGGACACCGTCCCGCAGGCGCCCGCCGCCGATGCGCCGGCGGAGGTGCCCGCGGAGGCGCCGTCCGGTCCCGCCCCGGCCCCGCGGCGCTCCCGGCTGCGGTGGTGGGCCCGGCGTACCGCGCTGGTCTGTGCGGCGCTGCTGGTCACGGTGACCGCCGCGTCGTTCGTGTACAACGTGTTCACCTCCGACCGGGCCGCGCCGCCACCGGGGCTGACGTACGTCGAGGCGGCCGGTGTCCACACCCGCTACCAGGCGTGGGGCGGGACGGGCTCGCCCGTCGTCCTCGTGCACGGGGCCTTCGAGTCGGCCGACACCTGGTCGCGGCTGGCCCCGCTGCTCGCCCGGAACCACCGGGTGTACGCCCTGGACCTGACCGGCTCGGGGTACAGCGAGCGGAGCGGCCCGTACACCGTCGACCACTTCACCCGGCAGTTGCTGGGTTTCCTCGACGCCATGCGGCTGGGCGGTCCCGGTGAGCGCCCGATCCTGGTCGGCCACTCCAGCGGCGCGGCGATGGTCGCCGAGGCCGCGCTGCGCGCGCCCGGGCGGATCGGCGGGGTGATGCTCCTCGACGGCGACGCCCTCGACACGGGCGCCGGCCCGCCGCCCGCGCTGCGTTACGTGCTGATCGATCCGTACCGCACCACCCTGCTGCGGCTCGGGCTCGGCTCCGACCGGCTGATCCGCAAGGTGTACGACTCCCAGTGCGGGCCCGGCTGCCCGCGGCTGGACGGCGCGGGTCTCGACCAGTGGCGGCGGCCGCTGCGGGTGGCGGGCGCCGAGGGCGCCCTGTGGAGCATGCTGGGCGAGGGCGTACCCGGCATGTCCGCCGACCGGCTGGCGGGGCTGCGCCAGGTGGATGTGCCCAAGGCTGCCGTGTTCGGCGCGCAGGACGACGTGTTCAGCCGGCGGACGCCGGCCGAGACCGCCGCACGCATCGGAGCCCCCGCCCCGACACTGATCCCCGGCGCCCGCCATCTGACGATGATCTCCAGCCCGGACGCGGTCGCCGCCGCGGTGGAAGCGCTCGCCGGCCGTACCGCCGGGTGATCCGGCAACCGGCGCGGGCCCTCCGGGGCGGGCCGCCGCTCCGGCCGGTACCGGCCGGGGCCGTACGCTGCTGGCACAGGCCGACCGAGGGAGACCGCGCATGGAACTGGCACCGCGAGTGCGGTACGCCGTCACCGACCGGCACGGCGGGGTGAGCAGGGCCCCGTACGACAGCAGGAACCTCGGCGGGGCCACCGGCGACGACCCGGCCGCCGTCCGCCGCAACCGGCAGCTGACCGCGTTCGAGCTGGGTCTCGACACCTCACGGGTCGTCCACATGCGCCAGGTGCACAGTGCGACGGTGGCCGATGTGACCGCGCCCTTCGGCCCGGACGCGCCGCCGCTCGACGCCGTCGTGACCTCCGAGGTCGGCCTCGCGCTGGCCGCGCTGGCGGCCGACTGCGCCTCGGTGCTGCTGGCCGACCCGGTGGCCCGGGTCGTCGGCGCCGCGCACTCAGGACGGGTGGGAACGGTGGCCGGCGTCGTGCCCGCCACCGTCGACGCCATGGTCGCCAAGGGCGCCGACCCGGCCCGGATGGTCGCCTTCATCGGGCCGACCGCCTGCGGCGCGTGCTACGAGGTGCCCGACGCCATGCGCGAGGAGATCTGCGCCACGCTCCCCGAGGCGTGGGCGACCACCACCCAGGGCACCGCCGGACTGGACGTACGGGCGGGCATCGCCGGGCAGTTGACCCGCGCCGGCGTGGCCGAGGTCCGGCACGACCCGCGCTGCACCATCGAGTCGAAGGAACTGTTCTCGTACCGGCGGGAGCAGACCACCGGGCGGTTCGCCGCCTACGTCTGGCTGACGCGGTAGTCGTCGGCGATGGCGGTGACCGTGTCGGTACTCATGTGGATCATCAAAGGGAACCGGCGCTCCGGTGGCGGGAGTTCACCGGCCTAGTGATCATTCCGATATGCGCCGCCCAGGATATGGACCAATCAGTTAGGCTTACCTAAGTTGTGTCCGAGTTACCCAGGTGAACGAGAGGGTGGGAAGAGTCCATGGCGGACCGTCCGGCGCGCAGGACCCCGAAGCTCAACCGGGCGCGCGTACTGCGCACCGAACGCATCACCCCGCACATGATCCGTGTGGTGCTCGGTGGCGAGCAGCTCGCGGACTTCGGTGCGGGCGAGCACACCGATCACTACATCAAGCTGCAGTTCCCGGTGGACGGGGTCGCGTACCCCGAGCCCATGGACCTGGAAACGGTCCGCCGGGACTTCCCCCGCGACCAGTGGCCGCGCACCCGCACCTACACCGTGCGCGCCTGGGACCCGCAGGCGGTGGAACTGACCGTCGACTTCGTGCACCACGGCGACGAGGGCATCGCCGGCCCGTGGGCGGCCCGGGTGCAGCCCGGCGAGGAAGTGCTGTTCGGCGGCCCCGGCGGCGCGTACTCACCCGGCGAGGACGCCGACTGGCATCTGCTCGCGGGTGACGAGAGCGCCCTGCCGGCCATCGCGGCGTCCCTGGAGCGGCTGCCCGAGGGAGCGCTCGCGAAGGCGTTCATCGAGGTGGCGGGCCCCGAGGAGGAGCAGGAGATCATCCCGTCGGGGAAGGCGGACATCGTCTGGCTGCACCGCGGCGACCGGCCGATCGGCGCCGCGCTCGTGGAGGCGGTGCAGGCCCTGGAGTTCCCGCAGGGCACCGCACAGGCCTTTGTGCACGGCGAGGCGACGTTCGTGAAGGAACTGCGGCGCCACCTGCGGATCGACCGCGGCCTGGAGCGCGGGCAGCTCTCCATCTCCGGCTACTGGCGGCGCGGCGCCGACGAGGACGGCTGGCAGGCCTCGAAGCGCGAGTGGAACCAGCAGGTCGAGCAGGAGCAGGAAGCCGTTCCGGCCACTTCCTGACAGCGGCGTTGCTGACGGCGGGCGCACCACACGGCGGCGCGCTGAGCGCACACGGCGGCCGGGCCCGGATGTTCCGGGCCCGGCCGCCGTTTCCGTACCGTCCTCAGACCGACTTCTGGTACTCGCGGAAGGTGCGGGTGGACAGCCACACCGCGGCCACCGCCAGCGCCAGCAGCGCGCCGCCGCGGCTGAGCACCGAGCCCCAGTCGGGGTCGGCGGCCATCGCCGAACGGCCCGCCACCAGCGCCCAGTTGACCGGGTTGAAGTCGGCGATGTGCCGCATCCACGACGGCATCAGCGTCACGGCCATGAAGGCCGAGGACAGGAACGTCAGCGGCAGCAGCAGGAAGGTGTTGATGCCGATGATGCTCTCGCGCTGCCGCACCAGCATGCCGAGCGCGTTGGAGAACGCGCCGAACACCGTGCCGAGCAGGATCGACGCGATGACCAGGATCACCAGTCCGGTGACGCCGCCCGGGTAGTCGGCGCCGCCCAGCTTGCCCAGCAGCACGATCACCACGGACTGCAGCGCGGTGCTGATGCCCTGCTGCACCACGTTGGCGTTCATCAGCGCCGCCCGGCTGACCGGGGTGACGAGGAAGCGGTCCAGCGTGCCGCGTTCGATCTCCTCAAGGGTGCCCATGCCCGCCCACATGCTGGAGGACAGGGCGCTCATCACCACCACGCCCGGCACCAGGTAGTCCAGGTAGGACGTGGTGCCGAAGCCGCCCAGCTCGACGACCTTGCGGAACAGCGAGCCGAAGAGGAACAGCCAGATCACCGGCTGCACCAGGGTGATCACCAGGAACGCCGGCTGCCGCAGGATCGCGGTCAGTTGACGCTGCGTCATGTACCAGGTGTGGTTCAGGGTCGCCGTACTCATCGGGCACCTCCAGCGGTGGCCGGGACGGGAGCGCCGTCACCGGTGTCGGCGTCCGCGAAGCGGCGGCCGGCGTACCGCAGATAGACATCGTCGAGAGAGGGCCGGGCCACGGTCACCGAGGCGACGGCCGCGCCCTCGCGTTCGAGGACGGCGAGCACATGCGGCACCGCGGAGGGACCGTCGTCGGCGCGGGCCCGCAGATGACGGCCGTCGACGACCGCCTCCCGGACGCCCGCGAACTCCGACAGCGCCGTCTCCAGCAGCCGGGCGTCGAGCGGACCGGTGTCCTCCCGCAGCACGACCTGGACGGCGTCGCCGTGCAGTTCGCCCTTCAACTCGTCGGGGGTGCCCTCGGCGACGACCCGGCCGCGGTCGACGATCGCGACGCGCTCGGCGAGCCGGTCGGCCTCTTCGAGGTAGTGGGTGGTCAGCAGGATCGTCAGGCCCTCGTCACCGGCCAGCCGGGAGATCTCCTCCCACATGGCGGTGCGCGCCTCGGGGTCGAGACCGGTGGTGGGCTCGTCGAGGAACAGCACCTCGGGCCGGTGGACCAGCCCGATGGCCACGTCCAGCCGGCGCTGCATACCGCCGGAGTACGTCTTGACCAGCCGCTTGCCGGCATCGGTGAGATCGAAACGGTCCAGCAGCTCATCGGCCCGCCGGGTCAGCGCGGCGCCCCTGAGCCCGTAGAGCCGCCCCTGCAGAAGCAGGTTCTCCCGGCCGGTGGCGACCGGGTCGGCGCCGGACTTCTGCGCGACCACGCCGATGGCCCGGCGGACCCGGTCCGGATGGCGCAGCGCGTCATGGCCCGCGACGATCGCGGTCCCGGAATCCGGACGGGCGAGCGTGGTGAGGATCTTGACGGTGGTCGACTTGCCGGCGCCGTTGGGGCCCAGCAGTCCGAAGACCGTGCCCGCTCCGACGGTGATGTCCATGCCGTCCAAGGCCTTGATGCCGCCGGGATACGTCTTGATCAGATTGAGCGCCGCCACAGCGGGCGCGCGGGTGGTCGTCATGAGGTGCCTCCGCATATCGGTGTTCGGTGTCTGCCGAACCGATCGCGGGAAGGAGCCGGGCTATCCTGGGTGTGCCGCACCTGGATCGCCTGGCACCTGCTTCGCGCGGTTGTCCGGCCGATGGGTTACGCCTCCGGTGTCCGCTGTTCCCGCAGCGGGCGCCGGAGTTGTTGTTTCCGGGGGTGGTACTCCCGAGGTCAGAGCTCCTTCATGTGCTCCCTGAACTGTTCGCCGATCCCGGAGTCCGCGACCCGCTTCTCGATCTCCGCCCATTCGCCGGGGATCTCGCCGCTCTGCTGCCAGGACCGCCACTCGGCGACGCCGGAGACCGTTCCCGCGGCCAGCTCGGCGAGGAAGCCACGGGTCCAGGCGATCTCCGCCTCGACCATGTGGACCTGGTACTCGGTCTCGATGAGGAACATCCGGGGCAGGTCCCCGTCCAGCTTGCCGAGCACCCCGCGGATCGCCGCCACCTGGATCTCCAGCTTGGCGACCCGCTCCCCGAGCAGCCCGACCGCCTCGTCCGGCGGCAGCATCAGAATCAGCGAGAGCGCCGCCTCATAGGCCGGATACTCCCGCACCGGCACGGCCACCAGATCGGCGAGCCAGTCGTGCATCTCCACCCGCCCGGACGTGGTCAGGCCGTACAGGGTCCGCTCGGGACGGTTACCCTGCCGCTGCGTACCGGCGATCTCGACGAATCCGTGCTTCTCGAGGTTCTGGACGACGGTGTAGAGCGAGCCGTAATTGATCTTGATGCTCTGCTCCTTCCCCCGCTGCCGAAGCACCTGCGCAATCTCGTACGGATGCATCGGCCGCTCCCCCAGCGTGGCCATCACCGCCAGCGCCAACGGATTGGACAGCTTCCGCCGCTTCGCCATCATCCTCACCTCGCTTCCGGATATCCGTGGCCGAGCATATCGCGTGTACGCGAGTGCGACAAGCGCGATACATCGCGAGTTTGGCGCAGGGCTCGCAGAGCCTCGGGGCTCTGTCACGACACACCAAAAACCCCGCCCACCGGTGGATCCGGCGGACGGGGTGTCGGGTACGGCGTGGGCTCAGCCCACTGAGGAGTACGCCACTACTCCGCGGCGCAGGGCGTCGACGGCCTTGCGGGCGTTCTTGCGGACCGGGCTGTCGGTGGGGGCCGCGTCGGAGATCTGGCCGAGTACGTCGATGACCTGCTTGCACCAGCGGACGAAGTCACCGGCCGGCATCTCGGCGTCACCGAGGACCGCGTCCAGGCCGTGGCCCGACGCCCAGCGGTAGACCGGCCAGGCGAAGCCGAGGTCCGGCTCGCGCTGGCCGACGCCCTCGGTCTGGTGGATCCGGTGGTCCTCCTCCAGCGCGTCGAGCCGGCCCCAGATCCTGACCATCTCGGCGAGCGCCTCCTTGGCGTTGCCGGTCGGGAGCTTGGGCGCCAGCGCGTCGTCGGACTGGCGGGCCTCGAAGACCAGCGCCGAGACGCACGCCGCCAGTTCGGCCGGGCCGAGGCCGTCCCAGACGCCCTCGCGCAGGCACTCACTGGCCAGCAGGTCCAGCTCGCCGTAGAGCCGGGCGAGCCGCTTGCCGTCGGCGGTGACCTGCTCGCCCTGCAGATAGCCGAGCTCGGTGAGCAGCCCGCAGATCCGGTCGAAGGTGCGCGCGATGGTGTTGGTGCGGCCCTCGATGCGCCGCTCCAACTGCTTGGTGTCGCGCGCCAGCCGGTGATAGCGCTCCGCCCAGCGGGCGTGGTCCTCGCGCTCGTCGCACCCGTGGCAGGGGTGCGCGCGGATCTCGGTGCACATCCGGGCGATCTCGGTGTCGTCGGCCGCCGCGGCCCGCGACTTGCGGTGCCGCTCCGGCTCGTAGTGCCCTGCCTTGGTCCGCATCGCGGAGGCCAGGTCGCGGCGGGACTGCGGGCTGCGCGGGTTGAACGACTTCGGGATCCGCATCCGGTCGACGGCTTCGACCGGCACCGGGAAGTCGATCTGCGCCAGCCGCTTGACCTGCCGTTCGGCGGTGAGCACCAGCGGACGCGGGCCGTCCTGATGGTCCTCGTGCCGCCGGTGGCCGGGGCTGCGGCCGGCCGGGACACCGGGTTCGAGCACCAGCGCGAGCCCGGCGTACTTGCCCGCCGGGACATGGATGATGTCGCCCGGCTTGAGCTTCTCCAGCGCGTCCGACGCGGCGGCCCGCCGCTGCGTGGCGCCCTGCCGCGACAGTTCGGCCTCGCGCTCCTTCAACTGGCGGCGCAGCCGCATGTAGTCGTCGAAGTTGCCGAGGTGGCAGGTCATCGACTCCTTGTAGCCGTCGAGCCCCTCCTCGTTGCGCTGCACCTGCTTGGAGATCCCGACGACCGACCGGTCGGCCTGGAACTGCGCGAAGGAGGTCTCCAGCAGCTCCCGTGAGCGGTGCCGCCCGAACTGGCCGACCAGGTTGACCGCCATGTTGTACGACGGCTTGAAGGACGAGCGCAGCGGATACGTCCGGGTGCCGGCCAGCCCCGCGACCGCGCCCGGGTCGAAGCCGCGCTGCCACAGCACGACGGCATGGCCCTCGACGTCGATACCGCGGCGGCCGGCCCTGCCGGTCAGCTGGGTGTACTCGCCGGGGGTGATGTCGGCGTGCGTCTCGCCGTTCCACTTCACGAGCTTCTCGAGCACCACGGAGCGGGCCGGCATGTTGATGCCCAGGGCCAGGGTCTCGGTGGCGAAGACCGCCTTGACCAGGCCCTTGAGGAACAGCTCCTCGACGACCTCCTTGAAGGTCGGCAACATGCCGGCGTGGTGCGCGGCGACGCCGCGCTCCAGGCCCTCCAGCCACTCGAAGTACTTCAGGACGTGCAGGTCCTCGTCCGGGATCGCCTTGGTGCGCTCCTGGACGATGGCCCGGACCCGCTCCCGGTTCTCGTCGCTGTTCAGCCGCAGCCCGGCGTACAGGCACTGCTGGACGGCCGCCTCGCAGCCGGCCCGGCTGAAGATGAAGGTGATGGCCGGCAGCAGCCCCTCGGAGTCGAGCCGGTCGATCACATCGGCGCGGCTGGGCGTCCAGACCTTGCCGCTCGACCGGCGCTCCCGCTCCCGGTCCGCCTCGTAACCGCGCTTGTGCCGGTCACGGGGGTGGACGGTCCGCTGGTTCTCCATCCGGGCGAGGCGTACGAGGTCCGGGTTGACCTCACGGCGGGCGGCCTCGGCGGCGCCCTCCTTCTCCTCGAAGAGGTCGTACATCCGGCGGCCGGCCAGCACGTGCTGCCACAGCGGCACCGGGCGGTGCTCCGAGACGATCACCTCGGTGCTGCCGCGCACCGTGTCGAGCCAGTCGCCGAACTCCTCGGCGTTGGAGACGGTCGCCGACAGCGACACCAGCGTCACGGACTGCGGGAGGTGGATGATCACCTCTTCCCAGACGGCACCGCGGAACCGGTCGGAGAGGTAGTGGACCTCGTCCATCACGACATAGCCGAGGCCGTCGAGCGCCGAGGATCCGGCGTAGAGCATGTTGCGCAGCACCTCGGTGGTCATCACGACCACCGGTGCGTCGCCGTTGACACTGTTGTCACCGGTCAGCAGACCGACCTTGTCCGCGCCGTACCGCTGGACGAGGTCGCTGAACTTCTGGTTCGACAGGGCCTTGATCGGGGTGGTGTAGAAGCACTTGCGGCCCTCGGTGAGGGCGAGGTGGACGGCGAACTCGCCGACAATGGTCTTTCCGGAGCCGGTCGGCGCGGCGACCAGCACTCCGCTTCCGGCCTCCAGAGCCTGACATGCCGCGATCTGGAACGGATCCAGGTCGAAGTCGTACAGCGCGCGGAACGGCGCGAGGGCAGTGGCCTGATCGGCCGCGCGACGCCGGTCTGCGGCGTAGCGCTCGGCGGGGGACATCTCATCGGTCATCTTGCCACCGAGCGTACCGGCCCCCACCGACACACCGCGTGATCTTTTATTCGTATCGACGCCCGGACCCGCGGCGGACGGGCGGCGGACCAGCGCGGTCGAACATCAGACCAGTAGCCGCAGGGCCCCCGGCACCGTCACGGCGGTCATCGGCAGCGGCCCCATCCGCTCACCGTCCGCGTATCCCGTCACCCCGTCCGCGGCGAGCCGCACCCGCGCCGCCCGGTGCACGGTGACCTTCGGATGGCTGGGATGCGTCCCCCGGTACACCCGGGGGAAGACCGTCAGGAGCGTGGTGCGGCTGCACGGCCCGACGACGGTGATGTCGAACAGCCCGTCGTCGAGGGCCGCGTCGGTACAGATCCGCATACCGCCGCCGTACGACGACCCGTTGCCGACCGCGATCAGGGTCGCCTCGATCTCCCGTTCCGGGCCGTCGTCGAGCTGGATCCGGTACGGGATCGGGCGCAGGGCGGCGAGTTCGGCGAGCATCGCGACGTCGTAGCGGAAGCGCCCGGTGGGCCAGCGCATCCGGTTGCCGCGGTCGTTGACCCGCGAGTCGAAGCCGGAGGCCAGTACGGTCCCGAACCAGCGGTCCCCCACCCTGCCCAGGTCGACGGCCCGGGTGCGCCCGTCCTTGAGCGCGTCGGCCACCGCGCGGCCGGCGGCCGCGGGGTCGCGGACCGGCAGCCCGGTGGCGCGGGCGAAGTCGTTGCCGGTACCCACCGCGATCACGCCCAGTGGGGTGTCGGTGCCCGCCACCGCCTGCAGCGCCAGTGAGACCATCCCGTCGCCGCCGACGGCCACCAGTGCGCCGGTCCCCGCGGCGACCGCCTCGCGAGCCCGTACGAGGGCGTCGGCGGCGTCCTGGCCGACGACGGTGCGGACAGTGAACCCGGCCTCCCGCAGCGCGTGGGCGGCCGGCTGCGCGGCCTGCGCGCCCCGGCCGCGCCCCGCGGTGGGATTGACGAAGAGCGTGATGTCGCTGGTCACGCGCGGACCCTACCGCGCGTGATCACCCGCGTCGAGGTCGAGCGGCGAGCGACGACGGTCGAGGTGCGACGGTCGGGATCAGGTGGCGTCGTCGAAGTCGTCGGTGGGACGCTCCGACGCGGCCGGGGCCGGTGCGGCGCCGACCTGCTCGGGAATGTGGTCGAGGCTGGACGCCTCGTCGTCGTCGAGCGAGAAGTCCGGATCGGCCTCGCGGCGGCGGCGCTTGCGGAGGTCGTTGAAGAACGCGATCCCCACGGCCCCGAAGTACAGGAACACGATGGGAGCGGCGAGCAGCGACATCGAGAACGGGTCGCCGGTGGGCGTGGCCACCGCGGCGAAGATCGTGATGCCGAGGACCATCACCCGCCACCAGCCGAGCATGCGCTTGGCGGTGAGCACTCCGGTGAAGTTCAGCAGCACCAGCAGCAGCGGCAGTTCGAAGGCGCAGCCGAAGACGATGATCATGCGCACGACGAGGTCGAGGTAGTCGTCGAGCGGGAACAGGTTGCGCGCGTCGTCGACCGTCAGGTCGATCATGATCTGCGCGGTCTGCGGCAGGATCACGTAGGCGAGATAGCCGCCGCCGAGGAAGAGCGGCACGCCCGCGGCGACGAAGGAGATCGCGTAGCGCTTCTCCTTGGTGTGCAGTCCCGGCGCGAGGAACGCCCAGAGCTGGTACAGCCAGATCGGCGTCGTGGCCACCAGGCCGGCCATCAGGGAGACCTTCATGGCGATCGCGAACGGGCCGGTCAGCCCGTTCACCGTCATCTCCGCGCACGGCTGGCCGTCGGCGCCCTTGATCTGGCCGTTGACGCAGCCCACGGACTTCAGCACCGGGTGCATGAAGAATTGGATGATGTCGCGGTAGAAGAACGACGCGACGATCGTGACGACGATAATCGCCAGTACCGACTTCAGCAGCCGGTTGCGCAACTCACGCAGGTGATCCGCGAGCGGCATGCGCCCTTCGGGATCCTTCTCCTGCTTGCGGGCAGACTTGAGCACCCACGTCCTCGTCTCGTGCGGCAGCCGTCAGCGGCTTGTTGCGAACCGGTACGGGCTGAGGTCAGCCCTGGGTGGTGTGGTTCGGCTCCGTCACCGGGCGGGCGCTGGTCACATCGCCGGGCGCGGCCTGGATCGTCTTCGGCGCGGCGGGCGTGGACTCTGCGGTGTGGGTGTCGGCCACCGGAGCCTCGTCGTCCTTCTTCATCGCCTTGGCCTCGCTCTTGAGGATGCGGGCCGACTTGCCGAGCGACCGGGCCATGTCGGGAAGCTTCTTGGCGCCGAACAGCAAGATGATGACGAGAAGGATGAGGACGATCTCGAGGGGCTTGAGATTGCCGAGCATAAGTGTCTACCTTCTCACCGAGGCGGCGTGGGTCCATGTCTTCGGCGACCCGGACGTGTGTCCGTACCGCCGTACTGGCTGTGATCGTAGCCTGCGGTGGTAAACGACCGGCAACCCGTCGGCAACCACCAGGTGCGACCCCTGCCGCTCATTCATGGGGCCACGTTACGCAGCGTACCCTCCGGGACGGCCGGGAACGAGAGCCGTTGTGTAACACCGGAGCGGTCCCGGTCCGCGAACCCGGGATCACGCCAGGTCCAGGGGCCGGCGGGTGGCGCGTCACTGCCGGGAGATGTCCCCCGCGCGCTCCGCGAGCGGCTCCGCGGCCCGGCTCAGCCGGTCGGCGGCGCGGGAGAGGTCGTCGGTGCTCCTGGCCACCTGCCGGGCCAGCCGCTGGACCTCGGCGAAGAGCCGGACGGCGAGTGCGCCGAGCACGAGGATGCCGGCGGTCGAGAGGCCGACGTACAGGTAGAGCCACCACATGGCACCGACCCTATCGGCTCGGCCGGCGCCCGGATGTCCTCGGGGCACCGGGGCACCGGGGCACCGCGGCCGGCCGGGCCTCCGGACGGCGGCCGTGGCGCCGGCGTCGGCGTCAGCAGATGTGCAGGCGCATGGTGCGCACCCCGCCACCGGTGAGCAGCTCGATGATCCGCTCCCCCGCCGGCTTGCGGACCGCCAGCCCGCACTCCGGACAGGTGAAGGAGTAGAACGTGGTCCGGTGGGTGCGGCCGATCGCCAGCCGCAGCTCCTGCGACGCCAGCTCGAAACAGCCGCGGCAGTCCGGGCACGCGGCCTTGAAGAGCACCGCGGACGGCGCCGGGGCCGTCATCGTCGAGGTCGCTGCCCCCGTCATCGTCACTCCCTATTCTCCGTACGCCGCCAGCGCCAGCACGGCGGCCTCCCGCGCCCGGTCCGCGAGGTCGGCCGGCGAGACGATCCGGCCGTCCCGGCCCAGCCGCAGCGCGAGCCGGCGCAGCGAACCCGGGTCGGGGGTGCGCAGGCTGATCCGCAGGCCCCCGTCGGGCAGCTCGTCGGCGCTGTCGTACGGGTAGTACTCGGCGACCCAGCGGCCGCCGGGACCCACCTCGATGACGACCTCCGGGTCGTCGCCCGCCGGCTGCACCAGCCCGAGGGACAGGTCGCGCGGCTCGATCCGCGGCGGGTCGGACGGCTCGTCGAGCAGTTTGATCTCCGCGACCCGGTCGAGCCGGAAGGTCCTGCGGTCCTCCGACAGCCGGCACCAGCCCTCGAAGTAGGTGTGGCCGACCGCGAAGAGCCGGATCGGGTCCACCTCCCGCTCGGTCAGCGCGTCCCGGGCCGGCGAGTAGTAGCGGATCCACAGCCGGCGCCGTTCGGCGATGGCCCGGTCCACATCGGCGAAGACGCTGCCCTCGGACTCGAAGGTCACCGAGAGCTGGGAGCTGGCGGCCGCCACCTCGCCGGCCGCGGTCTCCAGCTTCGCGGTGGCCCGCAGCAGCGCCTGCCGGTCGCTGTCGCGCAGCCCCGGCAGGTTCGCCACCGCCCGCGCCGCCACGAGCAGCGCCGTGGCCTCGTCGGCGGCCAGCCGCAGCGGCTGCGCCACATCGTCGACGTTGTGCCACCAGATCCGCTCGCCGTCGGTGTCGATGTCGAGCAGGTCACCGCCGCGGAAGCTCGTACCGCACAGCGGCAGCACGTTCAGGTCGCCGATCAGCTCGGCCTCGGTGACGCCGAAGGCGCGGGCCACATCGGTGACGCGGGCGCCGGGGCGCTCCCGCAGATAGGTGACCAGGGAGAGCATCCGCCGGGTCTGGTCGATCGCGTTCGCCATGTCGTGAAGTCCCGTCAGTCCTTGGCCACGGCACGCAGCCGGTCCACCACATCGGCCCGCAGTTCGGCGGGTTCCAGGACCACCACGTCGGGGCCGAACTCCACCAGCCAGGCGTCGAGTCCATGCCCGTACGGGATCTCCAGTTCGTCCCATTCGGCGTCCACCGGCTCGGACGTCACGGCCTTGGCGCGCAGCGGATAGCCCGAGTCGCGGCGCAGCCGGATCCGGGCGGTCGCGGTGGCGCCCTCGCCGGCCCAGCTGGCGACGGCGGCACGGACGTCCACGTGGTCGGGGACCGGGGCGCTGAAGGCACCGCCGCGGGAGCGGACCTTGCCGGAGATGCGGGAGAGCCGGAAGACCCGGACCGCGCCGCGGTCACGGTCCCAGCCGGCCAGGTACCAGTGGCCGCGCCAGCACTCCAGGGCCCACGGCTCGACCTGCCGCGGCTCGGGGCGCACCGCGTTCGCCTTGCGGTAGTCGAAGGAGACGGCCCGGCGCTCGCGCGTCGCGACCATCAGCGGCTCGAACGCCGGTTCCGGGGTGGGGATTCGCGGTTCCAGCGCGCTGTGGGTGTCCTCGAACGGCACGCCCGCCGCCCGGAGTTTCTGCAGCGCGCCACTGGCGGCCTCGGCCAGCCGGGCCTGCTGCCACACCTTGGCGGCCAGGCTCAGCGCGGCGGCCTCCTCGGCGTCCAGCGCGATCTCGGGCAGCCGGTTGCGGTCACGGCGGGCCAGATAGCCCACATCGCCGTCGACGCTCTCCACCGTCTCGATGATGAGCCCGAGTTCCCGCAGATCGTCCTTGTCGCGCTCGAACATCCGGTTGAACGCGTCGTCGGAACCTATCTCGTGATAGGCCTCGATCGACTCGCGCAGTTCCCGTTTGCTGACGGGACGCCGGGTGTTCATCAGGCACAGCGCCAGGTTCATCAGTCGCTCGGCCTTGGCAATCGCCATCGCGCACCCTTCGTCTTCAGCTCTCGATCGACGACCGTACCGCTCCGGGGAGCTGCGGCAAAAGCGAGGGCCCACGCCTGCCGGCGTGGGCCCCCGGACACGCGCCTGCTCAGACCGAGATCAGGTCCACGACGAAGATCAGAGTCTCGCCCGGCTTGATCGCCGGGGTGGGGCTCTGGTTGCCGTAGGCGAGGTGCGCGGGGATGGTCAGCTGGCGGCGGCCGCCGACCTTCATGCCCTGCACGCCCTGGTCCCAGCCCTTGATGACGCGGCCGCCACCGAGCGGGAAGGTGAACGCGGAACCGCGGTTCCAGCTGGCGTCGAACTCCTCACCCGTGCTGAACGACACGCCCACGTAGTGGACGCTGACGTTCTGACCCGCCTTGGCCTCCTCGCCGGTGCCCTCCCAGATCTCCTTGATCTCGAGGTCGGCCGGCGGCTCGCCAACGGGGAAATCGATCTCGGGCTTCTCGATGCTCACTGCGGTAACTCCTTGATACGTTGCGGACAACCCGGACAGTCTTACACTGCTCCGAGAATCTCCACGACGAAAACGAGGGTGGAGTTGGCCGGAAGGTCGGCTCCCTTGGCCTCGGCCTTGTACGCCTGCTCCGGCGGGATGACGAGCAGCACCCGGCTGCCGACCTTCTTGCCGACGAGGCCCTTGTCCCAGCCCTCGATGACCTGACCCTGGCCGATGACGGTGCTGAACGGCGCCCCGGTCTTCCAGCTGTCGTCGAACAGCTTGGCCGTGTCCTTGCCCTCGTTGGGCTTCCAGGCCGCGCCGCTGTACTGCATGTAGACCGTCTGACCGCTCTTGATCACATCGCCCGTGCCCTCGATCAGGACCTTGTCGACGAGCGTCTTCGGCGGGTCGTTCTTCGGCACCGTGATCTTCGCCGCCTCCGCCTTCTCCGCGTCCACCTTCGGCAGGTCGGACGGGATGGCGGACTGCGTGCCCGTGACATGGCTCGGCATGATCCGGTCGATGTCGAGCACGAAGACGAGGGTGTCGGTGCCGGTGATACCCAGCTCCTGCTTGCCCTGCGAGCCGAACGCGGCGGCCGGCGGGGCGACGACCAGGACGCGGCTGCCGACCTTCTGGCCCAGTACGGCGTCACTGAAGGCCGGGATGATCGTCGGCGAGCCGGCCGGGATGACCTGCGCGGCGCCGCCCTTGTCGTAGGAGCCGCCGATCTCCTTGCCGCTCTTCCAGATCTTGCCGGCGAACTTGGTGACCACCAGGTCGTTCTTCTTGACCTCCGGGCCGGTGCCCGCGGTCACGGTGCTCACGACGAACTTCCCGCTCGGGTCGCCCTTGGGGATGGTGATGGTCGGCTTCTTGCCCAGCTCACCGGCGACGGTGGGCATCGGCGCGGCCGACGACACCGGCTTGGGAGCCGCGTGCTGCGTAGGCGTCGCGGAGGGCTTGGGGGTCGGCGAGTCGGCCTTCTTGTCCGAGCCGTCCCCTCCTCCGCAGGCCGCGGTGAGCATCAGAGCCGGCACGATGAGCGCGGCAGCGAGTCGGCGTCGCACAGTGGTCCTCGGGGTAGCTGGGATGGTCCGTCAGTAGCGGTCACTCTACGGCCTGCCCCGCATCACAGGACCCCGGCATGCCAGGGGCCCCGCACGCCACAGCGCGCGGGGCCCCTGAACACGAGCCACTGCCGATCACGTTCCGGCTTTCGTCGATCACATTCCGGCGATGAGCTTCTCCACCCGGTCGTCGACCGATCGGAACGGGTCTTTGCACAGCACTGTTCGCTGCGCCTGGTCATTGAGCTTCAGATGCACCCAGTCGACCGTGAAATCACGCCGCTGTTCCTGCGCGCGCCGGATGAAATCGCCGCGCAGCCTGGCCCGAGTGGTCTGCGGAGGAACGGATTTCGCCTCGAAGATCTTCAGATCACTGCAGATCCGCTTGGCCTGGCCCTTCTTCTCCAGCAGGTAGTACAGCCCCCGGCGGCGGTGGATGTCGTGATAGGCGAGGTCCAGTTGGGCGACGCGCGGGTGGGACATCGTGATGTTGTCCCGGTTCCGGTAGCGCTCGATCAGCTGGTACTTCATCACCCAGTCGATCTCGGTGCCGATGGCCGCCAGGTCACCGCTGCCGATCGACTCCAGCGCGCGGCCCCACAGCTCCAGCACCTGCTCGATCACGCCGTTGCGGATCCCGCGGCGTTCGCAGAAGTCAACAGCCTTGGAGTAGTACTCCTCCTGGATCTCCAGGGCGGACGCCTCGCGGCCGGTGGCCAGCCGCACCTTGCGGCGGCCGGTGATGTCATGGCTGACCTCGCGGATCGCCCGGATCGGGTTCTCCAGGGTCAGATCCCGCATCACGATGCCCGCCTCGATCATGCGCAGCACGAGGTCGGTGGCACCGACCTTCAGCAGCATGGTCGTCTCGGACATGTTCGAGTCGCCGACGATGACGTGCAGGCGCCGGTAGCGCTCCGCGTCCGCGTGCGGCTCGTCACGGGTGTTGATGATGGGTCGGGAACGGGTGGTCGCCGAGCTGACGCCCTCCCAGATGTGCTCCGCCCGCTGGCTGACGCAGAAGACCGCACCGCGCGGCGTCTGCAGCACCTTGCCCGCGCCGCAGATCATCTGCCGGGTGACCAGGAACGGAATGAGGATGTCGGCGAGGCGGGAGAACTCGCCGTGTCGCGCGACGAGGTAATTCTCGTGACATCCGTAGGAGTTTCCCGCGGAGTCGGTGTTGTTCTTGAACAGATAGACATCGCCGGCGATGCCCTCTTCGTGCAGACGCCGTTCGGCGTCCACCAGAAGGCCTTCGAGGATGCGTTCGCCGGCCTTGTCATGGGTGACCAGCTCGGTCAGATTGTCACACTCCGGAGTGGCGTACTCCGGGTGCGAGCCGACATCGAGGTAGAGGCGGGCGCCGTTGCGCAGAAAGACATTGCTGCTCCGGCCCCATGACACGACACGGCGGAAGAGGTACCGCGCCACCTCGTCAGGAGACAGACGCCGCTGCCCCCTGAACGTGCATGTGACGCCGTACTCGTTCTCCAGCCCGAAAATGCGGCGGTCCATGACTGAACATTACGCCTGATGCGTGGTCGTGAAACCGGGTTCGACCCCACCGATTCGATCTTTTTCCAACTCGGTTTTCAGGTTTGGGGACGCGAGGAATCGGGCGGTCGCGACCAGCACCGCCAGTGCGATGAATCCACCGGCCGCCGCGACGGCGAATCCGGCGGCGACCCCGCCGAACTGCGCGGCGGGTCCCGCGGCGGCCGTTCCCAGCGAGGCGCCGACGCCGATCGCGGTCACCAGCCAGGAGAACGCCTCGGTCACCGTGCCGCTCGGCGCGTGCCGGTCCACCACCACGAACGCGCAGGCCAGTACCGGCGCCAGGAACACCCCCGCGAGCCCGGACAGGACCGTCATCGCGACCACCCCGGGGACGAGCACCAAGGGCGCGTAACAGACGGCCAGTCCGACGGTGAGCACCCGCAGCCGGCGCTCCGGCGTACCCGGCCAGGTCCTGGCGCCGTACGTCACACCGCCGATGAGCGCGCCGAGCCCGAGCGCCGACAGCAGATAGCCGTTCACCATGCCGCCGCCGTGCACATCCCCGTACGCGACCGCGGCGACCGCGATCGAGCCGAGCGCGACACCGACGAAGAACAGGCAGCCGATCAGCGCGCGCAGCCCCGGGGCGCGCAGCGGTCCGAGCCAGTCGGCGGCCCGCGGTTCCGCCCGCCACTCGCGGGACGGCGGGGCCGTCACGACGCCCAGCGCGCCCACGACGCCGACCGCCGCGATCCACAGCACGGCGGCGGCCTCGGAGAACAGCGCGACCAGGCCGGTGACGAGGACCGGGCCGATGGTGAACAGCAGCTCCTGGGCGGCGGCGTCCAGGGCGTAGGCGGCGTGCAGCCGGTCCTCGCTCTTGAGGACGCCGGGCCACAGCGCGCGCAGCCCGCCTTCCAGCGGCGGGGTGAACAGCCCGGCGACCGCCATCGCCACACAGGCCACCGGCAGCGGGTCGGGGCCCACCAGGGCGAACAGCACCATGCCGGCGGCCGACAGGACGGCCGCGGGGAGCATCACCCGCGGCTGGCCGTACCGGTCGACGATCCGGCCCAGCAGCGGCTGGCCGATGGCCGTGCCCAGCCCGTAGAGCGCGCCCAGCGAACCGGCGAGCGAGTAGCTGCCCCCTTCGGAGCGGGTCAGCAGCACGATGCACAGCGCGGCCGTCGCGTTGGGCAGCCGGCCGATCAGCGTGCCGCCGAGCAGCCGGCCGGCATACCGCGTCCTCAGAAGATCCCCGTACCCCGCCGCCATGCCGGCTCCCCTCCCCCGGTCGCCGCCCGTCGCCGCCGAAGTGTTACGTATAACTTGATGCGTCATACGTACCATGACGGCAGGCCGCGGGTCCATCCGCGGGGACCGGAAGGATGCCCGGAGTGACCGATACCGCACGCCCCACCTCACGGGACGTGGCGCGGGCCGCGGGTGTCTCGCAGGCGACCGTTTCGCTGGTCCTGGGCGGAAAGTCCCGCGGGCGGGTCTCCGAGCGCACGGCGGAAGCGGTCCGGGCGGCGGCCCTGGCACTGGGCTACCGGCCGAACCTCGCCGCCCGCAACCTCCGGCTCGGCCGCACCCGGACGGCCCTGC
Source organism: Streptomyces sp. So13.3 (assembly GCF_005860785.2). Classification (NCBI taxonomy): domain Bacteria; kingdom Bacillati; phylum Actinomycetota; class Actinomycetes; order Kitasatosporales; family Streptomycetaceae; genus Streptomyces; species Streptomyces sp. So13.3. The sequence continues at coordinate 2,631,746 of NZ_CP048835.1, forward strand.
TGGTCGTCCCGGCCCTGACCAACGAGTACTTCGCCCGGGTCTACACCGGCGCCGCCCGCGTCGCGGCGGAGCACGAGTTCGGCGTGGTGCTCTACCCGTCACCCGACGGCATCGGGCCGGCCCGCGACCCCTTCGGCTCGGCCCGCGCCTCGCTCGACGGCGTCATCGCGTCCTCGATGGCCGCCGACGCGCTCGACGCCATCGGCGGCGGCGACCTGCCGCTCGTGATGCTCGACAGCGACCCCGGCGCGGCCGGCGCCGGCGCCACCGTCAACTTCGACATCGCCGACGGGATGCGGCAGGTGGCCCGCTGTCTGCTCGGCCTCGGGCACCGCCGGTTCACTCATATGGCCTCAGCGGTCGACACCTGGACGTTCCACGTCCGCGCCGCCGCACTGGCCGGCACGCTGGCGGGCACGGGCGACGTGACCCTGCACACCGAGCGCTCCGCGCACAGCGTCGAGGACGCACGGCTCGCCGCCGAACGCGCCCTCACCCGGCCCGGGCCCCGGCCCACTGCCCTGGTCTGCGACGACGACATCCTCGCCGCCGGTGCGTGCAAGGCCGCCCGCCGACTGGGCCTGCGGGTGCCGGCCGATGTGTCCGTGACCGGATTCGACGACCTCGCGCTCGCCACCGCGGTCGAACCGGAACTCACCACGGTCCGGCTCCCCGCCGACGAGATCGGCGGCCGGGGCATGGCGGCGCTGCTGGCCGTCCTGGACGGCCGCCCGGCGAACAGCGCCGACCTCCCGGTGGAACTCGTGGTCCGCGGTTCGACGGGGCCGCCGGCGGCGTGAGACACCCCCTCCGGCAGGCGGGAGCGAACGTGAGGGGGCCGGGTCCGCAGGGGTGGGGTTTCGAAATGCTGCCGAGCTATTTGTGGGCCGCCAGGCCCGTAAATAGTCGATTTCGAAGCCCCGCCCCGGAGGACCCGGCCCCCGTCACCGGAGCACCGGCACAAGCCACGCGGCGGGCCGCCGGCTACTCCTCTTCCTCGTCCGAAGGATCATCCGTCTTGGTGGTCGCAGCGCTGTCCGCCTCCAGGAGACGGGCCAGCTGACGACCCAGGATCCGCTTGAACTTGCGCTGCTGCGGTCGCGTCCGGTCCAGCACCGCGACCTCCAACTGCTCGGCGGTGAGCGTGCGTTCCCCGCCGTTGCTGTCCCGGCCGAGGGACTCGGCCGCCAGTTTCAGCGCCTCCGCGAGCGTCATGCCGTCGCGGTGCCGCTGGTCCAGATACGCGCCGATCGAGTCCGAGTTGCCGCCGACCGCCACCGCGCCGTGCTCATCGACGATCGAGCCGTCGTGCGGCAGCCGGTAGATCTGGTCGTCCTCGGCGGCCGCGCCGACCTCCGCGACGATCAGCTCCACCTCGTACGGCTTCTCGCCGACGCTGGAGAAGATGGTGCCCAGGGTCTGGGCGTAGACGTTGGCCAGACCGCGGGCCGTGACGTCCTCACGGTCGTAGGTGTAGCCGCGCAGGTCGGCGTAGCGCACGCCGCCGATCCGCAGGTTCTCGAACTCGTTGTACTTGCCCACCGCCGCGAACGCGATCCGGTCATAGATCTCGCTGACCTTGTGGAGCGCGCGGGACGGGTTCTCGGCGACGAACACGATGCCGTCGGTGTACTGCAGCACGACGACGCTGCGGCCGCGCGCGATGCCCTTGCGGGCGTACTCCGCACGGTCGGCCATGGCCTGCTGGGGTGAGACATAGAACGGCGTCGACACCGGCTATCCGTCCCTTTCTGTCAGGTGACGAGGGTCTTCTTCTCGATCCGGTCCTGCCGGACCGTCAGAGCAGCTCGGCACGCGGGCCGTCGGGCTGTTCCAGCCGGCGCTCGTGGATGGCACGGACGACGTCGGAGGACTCGTCCTCGGTGAGCCTGCGGAAGCCCTCGTCGGTGATGACGGTGACGATCGGATAGATGCGCCGCGCCAGGTCCGGTCCGCCGGTGGCCGAATCGTCATCGGCCGCGTCGTACAGGGCCTGTACGACCAGCGTGATCGCCTGGTCCTCCGTCAGATCCTTGCGGTACAGCTTCTTCATCGAACCGCGGGCGAAGACCGAACCCGATCCGGTCGACGCGAAGCCGTGCTCCTCGGAGCGCCCGCCCGTCACGTCGTAGGAGAAGATCCGGCCCTTTTCGCGGTCCACGTCGTATCCGGCGAACAGCGGAACGACGGCCAGTCCCTGGAGCGCCATCCCGAGGTTCCCGCGGATCATCGTGGAGAGCCGGTTCGCCTTGCCCTCCAGGGAGAGCACCGCGCCCTCGATCTTCTCGTAGTGCTCCAGCTCCAGCTGGAACAGCCGCACCATCTCCACGGCCAGCCCGGCGGTGCCGGCGATGCCCACGGCCGAGTACTCGTCGGCCGGGAAGACCTTCTCGATGTCCCGCTGCGCGATGATGTTGCCCATCGTCGCGCGCCGGTCACCGGCGAGGATCACCCCGCCGGGGAACGTCGCGGCGACGATGGTCGTGCCGTGCGGGATCTCGATGGCCCCCTGGAGCGGCGGCAGGCTCCGGTTGCGCGGCAGCAGGTCCGGTGAGTGCTCGCCGAGGAAGTCGATGAACGAGGACGAGCCAGGCGTCAGGAAGGCAGCCGGTAGACGCCCTGTGCTACGAGTGTTGGCTTCCACACGTTTCCTTCCAGGTAAGCGGCAGCCCGGCGGATGGCATCAGGCCGGTCTTTCAACTGCCCCAGCGCGGCATTGCAGCTGAAGCACAGTACGCCTCGGACCCTACCCGTCTCGTGGCAGTGATCCACATGTTCTGCCGAAGCGGCCAAACAGATCGGGCACACGCCCGCTTGAGAGGCGATCAGCTCGTCACGCTCGGATATCGTGATGCCGTACTTCCGCTTGAAGTAGCTCTCACGGTTGCGGCCGGCGCGACAGGGCCTGCAGTAGCTGGACCAGCCGTCAGGCGAAGTGGAATTGCGTTCCCAGTCCGCAAACGGCTTGATCGTTTCGCACTGCGGGCACCTCTTGGAGCCTTCCGGTACCTCGAACTTCGGCCGGACCGCACGGCCTTTGGCTTCTTGACGCTGCCGGTAATACTCGGCTGAGCAGTTCCGGCAGTACGCCTGAAGACCATCCTCCGTCGACCGATTGCCGGCGAAGGCGCCGTGCGGCAGCGTCCTTTTACACCGAGAGCAGCGCTTCGATTTCGCGTCGTTCATATACGTGGACTACTGTCCACCCTTCTGAACGAAGGACCTCACGAAATCCTCAGCATTGGCCTCGAGTACATCGTCGATTTCGTCCAGGATGTCGTCGACATCCTCGGAGAGCTTCTCGTGCCGCTCCTTGAGTTCGTCCGAGGCTTGCGCGTCCTGCGCTACCTCTTCGACTTCTTCTGTGGCGCGTGTCGCCTTCTGCTGTCCGCCGTCGGTGTCCTTCGTAGCCATGACGCTCACCCCGCTCGGTTGCGTTTCCCACTTGATCAGACCCTACAAGCCGGGTCCGACATCGGCCCTGTTTCCGCTCACTTGCTTGATTCCCGGTTCTGGGCCATTTCAGCCGCCGGAAAGGATGCGGACCAAGTCTTCCGCCGTACGACAGCGGTCCAGGAGCTCCTTGACGTGGTTGCGGGTACCGCGTAGCGGCTCCAGGGTCGGAACCCGCTGCAGGGAGTCCCGGCCCGGCAGATCGAAGATGACCGAATCCCAGGAGGCGGCGGCGACGTCGTCGGCGTACTGCTCCAGGCAGCGGCCGCGGAAGTAGGCGCGGGTGTCCTCGGGGGGCTTGGTCTCGGCCCGTACGACCGCCGGCTCGTCCAGCAGCCGTTTCATGCGGCCGCGGGCCACCAGACGGTTGTAGAGGCCCTTGTCGGGCCGTACGTCGGCGTACTGGAGGTCCACGAGGTGCAGGCGCGCGGCGTCCCATTCCAGGCCGTCACGGCGCCGGTAGCCCTCCAGGACCTCTTTCTTGGCGACCCAGTCCAGCTCGCCCGACAGGCTCATCGGGTTGTTCTCCAGCCGGTTCAGGACGTCCTCCCAGCGGCTGAGGACATCCTTCGTCTGGTCGTCCGCGTCGGCGCCGAACCGCTCCTCGACGTACTTGCGGGACAGGTCGAAGTACTCCATCTGGAGTTGTACGGCGGTCAGCGTCCGGCCGCTGCGGAGCGTGATGAGATGTTGCAGTGTGGAGTCGTGGCTGACCTGGTGCAGGGTGCGCACCGGCTGGTCCACGGCCAGGTCCACCTTGATGAAGCCGTCCTCGATCATCGACAGCACCAGGGCGGTGGTGCCGAGCTTGAGGTAGGTCGAGATCTCGGAGAGGTTGGCGTCCCCGATGATGACGTGCAGCCGCCGGTACTTCTCCGCGTCCGCGTGCGGTTCGTCCCGGGTGTTGATGATGGGGCGTTTGAGGGTGGTCTCCAGGCCGACCTCGACCTCGAAGTAGTCGGCGCGCTGGCTCAGCTGGAAGCCGTGGTCGTGGCCGTCCTGGCCGATGCCGACGCGGCCGGCCCCGGTGACGACCTGGCGCGAGACGAAGAACGGCGTCAGATGGCGCACGATGTCCGAGAAGGGGGTCTCCCGCTTCATCAGATAGTTCTCGTGGGTGCCGTAGGACGCGCCCTTGTTGTCGGTGTTGTTCTTGTACAGGTGGATCGGCTGGGCGCCGGGGAGCTGCGCGGCCCGTTCTGCGGCCTCGGCCATGATGCGCTCGCCCGCCTTGTCCCACAGGACGGCGTCGAGCGGGTTGGTGACCTCGGGTGAGGAGTACTCCGGGTGGGCGTGGTCGACGTAGAGCCGCGCGCCGTTGGTGAGGATGACATTGGCCAGGCCGATGTCCTCGTCGGTGAGCTGGCTCGAGTCCGCCGTGTCACGGGCGAGGTCGAAGCCCCGGGCGTCACGGAGCGGATTCTCTTCCTCGAAGTCCCAGCGGGCGCGGCGCGCCCGGTGCATCGCCGCCGCGTACGCGTTGACGATCTGGGACGAGGTGAGCATGGCATTGGCGTTCGGGTGGCCGGGAACGGAGATGCCGTACTCCGTCTCGATACCCATTACTCGCCGTACGGTCATGCGGCCCTCCTTGCCCGGCGCCGCCCCGTGCTGGGGCTGACGCTCAAGTACCGCTGCGCATATGGCCCGAGCGCGACTGCTGTTCCCTGAGCCGCACTGCATGGCGCGGTACGGAAGAGCCTAGAACGCGATGGCGGCGGTGGGGAGATCATTTCACTCATTGCTCCGGTCCTGGCCTACCTGTGGACAAACACTCCGGCTGCGGGAACCCGGTCGGGGCGCCCGCAGCCGGAGGTCTGCTTTACAGGTACTGCCCGGTGTTGGCCACGGTGTCGATGGAGCGGCCGGTGTCCGCGCCCTGCTTTCCGGTGACGAGCGTGCGGATGAACACGATCCGCTCGCCCTTCTTGCCGGAGATGCGGGCCCAGTCGTCGGGGTTGGTGGTGTTGGGCAGGTCCTCGTTCTCCTTGAACTCGTCGACACAGGCGGCGAGCAGGTGGGCGACGCGAAGACCGCGCTGGTTGTGGTCGAGGAAGGCCTTGATCGCCATCTTCTTGGCCCGGTCCACGATGTTCTGGATCATCGCTCCGGAGTTGAAGTCCTTGAAGTACAGGACCTCCTTGTCGCCGTTGGCGTACGTGACCTCCAGGAAGCGGTTCTCCTCCGTTTCGGTGTACATCCGCTCGACGACGGCCTGGATCATGGCCTCGACGGTGCCGGCCTTCGATCCGCCGTGCTCCGACAGGTCCTCGCTGTTGAGCGGGAGTGTCGGAACCAGGTACTTCGAGAAGATGTCCTTGGCCGCCTCGGCGTCCGGCCGCTCGATCTTGATCTTGACGTCCAGACGGCCGGGCCGCAGGATCGCCGGGTCGATCATGTCCTCGCGGTTGGAGGCGCCGATGACGATGACGTTCTCCAGGCCCTCCACCCCGTCGATCTCGGCGAGCAGCTGGGGGACGATGGTGTTCTCCACGTCCGAGCTGACACCGGATCCGCGGGTGCGGAAGAGGGATTCCATCTCGTCGAAGAAGACGATGACGGGGGTGCCCTCGCTCGCCTTCTCCCTGGCTCGCTGGAAGACCAGGCGGATCTGACGCTCGGTCTCACCGACGTACTTGTTGAGGAGTTCGGGACCCTTGATGTTCAGGAAGTAGCTCTTCCCCTGCGGCTGTCCCGTGACTTCGGCGACCTTCTTGGCAAGGGAGTTGGCCACTGCCTTGGCGATGAGGGTCTTTCCGCAGCCGGGGGGGCCGTAGAGCAGCACGCCCTTGGGCGGGCGCAGCTCGTACTCCTTGAACAGATCCGCGTGCAGATACGGGAGTTCGACCGCGTCCCGGATCTGCTCGATCTGACCGGCGAGGCCGCCGATCTGCTGGTAGTCGATGTCAGGGACCTCTTCGAGTACGAGGTCCTCGACCTCGCTCTTGGGGACCCTCTCGTACACGTAGCCGGAGCGGGGCTCCAGCAGAAGTGCGTCGCCTACGCGGAGAGCGCCGTCCAGGAGTGGCTCGGCGAGCCACACCACCCTCTCCTCATCGGTGTGTCCGACGACCAGGGCTCGTTCGCCGTCCTCAAGGATCTCCTTGAGGGTGACGATGTCGCCGACGCGCTCGTACTTCATGGCCTCGACCACATTGAGCGCTTCATTGAGCATGAGTTCCTGACCTCGCCGGAGGTCTTCAAGTTCGACGGAGGGGCTGACGTTCACCCGCAGCTTTCGGCCGCCGGTGAAGATGTCCGCCGTTCCGTCCTCGTTCGCCTGCAGAAAGACGCCGAAACCGGCAGGAGGCTGTGCGAGCCTGTCCACTTCTTCCTTGAGGGCCACGATCTGGTCGCGGGCCTCCCGGAGAGTGTTCGCGAACCGCTCATTCTGAGCGGACACGCCTGCCAGGTTGGTCTGCAGCTCGACGATCCGCTCTTCGAGAATCCTCGTGTGACGCGGAGAGTCGGCGAGCTTACGTCGCAGGACGGCGATTTCCTGCTCAAGAAAGGCGACCTGGCTCGCGGTGTCTTCTGAACCACGAGCGGGTCGGCCGCCACGGGTGATGTCGTCGTCGTGGGCCGCCACGGTCCTCACCTCCTCCAAGGGGAGCTGGACGTTTCCAGACCCTACCTGGGCCGGTGGGGGTTGAAACCCCTAGATCACAAAGACGGTCGGGGTGTGTCCGATCTTCACCCTTGCGTACGTCCTCACGCCAGGGGGATACCCACGGATCAACATCGGAAAGCGGCCGGTTGTATCGTCGGTTCGGTCAACACCCGTCAGGGACTGTTGCGGTCCGTGTCCGGGCCGATCCATGAACGGCAGGCGAGGTACCCCGTGAGTGACGTGTCCGAGGCCGGCGCGGAAGAGCTGGAAGTCTGGATCGACCAGGACTTGTGCACCGGCGACGGGATCTGTGTGCAGTACGCGCCGGAGGTGTTCGAGCTCGACATCGACGGGCTGGCGTACGTCAAGGGCCACGACGACGAGCTGCGGCAGGCGCCGGGCGCCACGGCGCCGGTTCCGCTGACGATGCTCACCGATGTGGTGGATTCGGCCAAGGAGTGCCCCGGCGACTGCATCCATGTCCGCCGCGTCACCGACCGGGTCGAGGTGTTCGGTCCCGACGCCGGGTGACAACCGGCGGGCGGCCGGTGACGGCCGGCAGCGCCGGGTGACGGCTCAGACGCTGTTCGCGAGCGCACCCGGCGTGGCGTAGTACCGCCCGGCCCGCCACTGCCAGGTGTACGCGCGCTTCTGGTCCGGGCAGCAGCGCGGCGTGGTGTCGCTGGAGTACCCGAGGACCGTCGCCCTGATGGTGCGGCCCTGGAGCCCGAAGCCGGTGATGCTGCGCTCCTCCGCCGGATCGACCAGCGTGGCGACGATGCGCGGCGCGCTGCCCGGCGCCGCGCCGGCCGTCAGGACGAAGACGCCGGTCGGCGGGGTGCCCGCCTCGGCCGGGCAGTGCACGACGACGACGGTCTCGGGCCTGCCGTCCTGGTCCAGATCCCCCGAGACGCGGCTGACGACGTCCACCGGGGCCCCCGCGCAGTCGAGCGGGTACACGGCCGCCTTCGGGTCCGGTGCGGGCCGTGGGGTGGCCTGGGAGGCGTGCGTGGAGGCATCGGCGGGCTGGACGAGGGCGCCGGCGCCGATGATCGCGCCGAGCAGCGCGGCGGTGGAGATCCAGTGCACCGAGCGGGCTCGGGTATGCGGAAGGGCCGGTCCTGCGGAGGGCTGCACTCGCCTGGCTCCTGGGGAGTTCGTTCGAGGGGGGTGGCCAGCATGGTGCCACACGTCACACTCGGGTGGAACAGCAGGTGCGGCCGGGAGTACCGGGACAGCGGAAATGCGGGAGGCGCCGGTGCCGGAACCCTTGCGGGGGTTCCGGCACCGGCGCCTTCCGTTGCTCTCGGCGGGCTCTCGGCGGGGCGGTGGGCCCGGTACTACTCGGCGGGCGCCTCGGGGGCGGCCGGCGCCTCGACGGCGGGCGTCTCGGCGGCAGTCACCTCAGCGGGCTCTGCCGAGGCGGCGGGCGCGTGCTTGCCCCCGCTTTCGCTGCCGGGGCCGGTGTAGTCCTCGCCGTACGAACCCTTGGAGGGCCGGCGGCGGCGCATCGGCGGCTCCACGCCGTCGGCGAGCCGGCGGGCGGTGAGCAGGAAGCCGGTGTGCCCGATCATGCGGTGGTCGGGACGGACCGCGAGACCCTCGACGTGCCAGTTGCGGACCATGGTCTCCCAGGCCGCGGGCTCGTTGAAGGTGCCGTGCTCACGGATGGACTCGACGGTGCGGGCCATCTGCGTGGTGGTGGCGACGTAGCAGCACAGGATGCCGCCGGGGACGAGCGCCTTCGAGACGGCGTCGAGGCATTCCCAAGGGGCGAGCATGTCCAGAATGACGCGGTCGACATCGGTGTCGGACAGATGGTCCTGGAGGTCGCCGACGGTCAGCTGCCAGGCGGGGTGTTCCCCGCCGAAGTAGCGCTGGACGTTCTGGGTGGCGATCTCGGCGAAGTCGGCGCGGCGCTCGTAGGAGTGCAGCATGCCCTGGTCGCCGACGGCGCGCAGCAGGAAGCTGCTGAGCGAGCCTGATCCGACTCCCGCTTCGACGACCCGGGCGCCGGGGAAGATGTCGGCCATCGCCAGGATCTGCCCCGCGTCCTTGGGGTAGACCACGGCGGCACCGCGTGGCATGGACAGGACATAGTCGGGGAGCAGGGGACGCAGCGCCAGGTAGGCGACGTTCCCCGTGGTACGGACAACACTTCCTTCGGGAGCACCGATCAACTCGTCGTGCTGGAAAGCGCCCTTGTGGGTGTGGAACTGCTTTCCGGCTTCGAGCGTGAAGGTGTAGTGGCGTCCCTTGGGGTCGGTGAGCTGGACCTGGTCCCCGACTTGGAATGGGCCGCGACGGCGGGCGGCACCGGTCGGTTCGGACATGTGAACAGCGTAGCTGGCTTTTTTGGGGCTCGGTTCGCCAGGGCGGGTGAGCCGAAGGGGCGCGTCGCTGTCGAACGGGAGAGCGCGCGGAGATCGTGAGGTACGAGCGATCGAGCACGGTCGGCCTCCCCCGAACCCCGTCCGGGGGGACCCATGGAGCGGCTGTAGCGCCCCGGAGGCGATCCGAGCCCCTAAGAAGCGGGCCTGGCCATCGCGGCCAGGAAGGCCTTCTCCACGTCCGCCGTGGACAGCACTCCGTAGATCTCGCCCGTCGGCTCGACGACCAGGTACTCCGTCGACGGCGTCGCCCGCAGGGTGTCGAGCAGGTCCTCGCCCGCCAGTTCCGTCGAGACCCGCATGCCCGGCTTGAGGTCCTGGGCCAGGCCGCTGACCGCGACCCAGGGGCGGCGGTGCTCGGGGATGCCGACGATGGCGGCCTCGCGGACGACCGCGGTCGGGTCCCCCTGGCCGTCCACGACGACCAGGGCACGGGCGCCCGCCTCGTTGGCGCGGCGCAGTGCCTCGGACAGCGGGGTGTCGGAGCTGACGGGCACGGCGCGCCGGGTGAGGGTGCGGGCCCGCAGGTCGGGGAGGCGTTCGCGCAGCCGGGCCATGCGCAGGCTGTTCCCGGCGCCGGTCCAGATGATGGCGGCCAGGATCGCGGCGAGCAGGGCGTCGGTGAGCGAGTCGAACCCGCTGCTGTCGGCGGTGTTGTCGTACGTGAGCAGGGGCAGTCCGAGGACGGCGATGGCCAGCGCACGGCCGGTCCAGGCGGCGGCGACCGTGCCGCTCATCGGCTTGCCGGTGATCTTCCAGACGACGGCCCGGAGCATCCGGCCGCCGTCCAGCGGGAGGCCCGGCAGCAGGTTGAACACCGCGACGATCAGGTTGCTGATCATGAGGCCGGCGAGCAGCACCCCGGGGACGGTGCCGGGCTCGACGACCTGCATGCCGCCGTAGAAGACACCGGCCAGCACCAGGGAGAGCAGCGGGCCGACGAAGGCGAGGACGAACTCCCGGCCGGGGGTCTCGGACTCCTTCTCGATCTCCGAGACACCGCCGAAGAACTGCAGCTGGATACGGCGCACGGGAAGGTCGAAGCGCAGGGCGGCGACGGTGTGCGCGAGCTCGTGGATGAGCACCGAGGCGTAGAAGGCGACGGCGAAGAAGAGCGAGACGAGGTAGCGGATGTTGCCGAGTTCGGGCAGCACCTTGTCGAGCTGGCCGCCGAAGACCCAGGTGATGAGGGCCGCGACCAGGAACCAGCTGGGAGCGACGTAGACGGGCACGCCGAAGATGCGGCCCATGAGGATGCCGCCGCCGGCTTCGCGCGGGCTCTTCTTCTGACCGTTCCCCGGCTGGGCCTGCGTGCCTTGGGACGGCGGCTGCCCGCTCTCGCTCACTGGTTCCCCTCGTTCATGTGTGAACCCTCGCACCGGCTGAATTGATCTTGCAATGCGAGGGGCTCTGCCATCGATGGTATTGCCCGGTGGTCCGCGGCCGACACCGGCTGTCGGCGGGAGGCCGTAGGGTCGTCTGCCATGGGCACCAGCACCTCAGACATCCCTCCCCGGCCACCGTCGTCGCTCTCCCCGTCACGGGCGTCGGACTTCATGCGGTGTCCTCTGCTGTACCGGTTGCGGGTGATCGACAAGTTGCCGGAGAAGCCGAGCGAGGCGGCCACCCGGGGCACCGTGGTGCACGCGGTGCTCGAACGGCTCTTCGACTCCCCCGCTGTCGAGCGTACGGCGGACCGCGCCCGTTCGATGGTTCCGGGCGAGTGGGAGAAGCTGCTGGCCGCCCGGCCCGAGCTGGCCCAGCTCTTCGAGGTGGCGGACGGACCCGGCCTCACCCGGTGGCTGGAGAGCGCCGAGCAGCTCGTCGACCGCTGGTTCACGCTGGAGGACCCGACGCGGCTGGAGCCCGCCGAGCGGGAGCTGTACGTGGAGACGGTGCTGGACTCGGGGCTGACGCTGCGCGGGTACGTCGACCGGCTCGATGTGGCGCCGTCCGGCGATCTGCGGGTGGTCGACTACAAGACCGGCAAGGCGCCCCGCCCGGAGTACGCCGGCGAGGCGCTGTTCCAGATGAAGTTCTACGCGCTGGTGCTGTGGCGGCTGCGCGGGGTGGTGCCGCGCCGGCTGCAGCTGGTCTATCTGGGCAGCGGCGACGTGATCATGTACGACCCGTCGGAAGCGGACCTGCTGAGCGTGGAGCGCAAGCTGCTGGCGCTGTGGGACGCGATCCGCGAGGCCACGGCGACCGGCGAGTGGCTGCCGCGGCGGACCAAGCTCTGCGGCTGGTGCGACCACCAGGCGGTCTGTCCGGAGTTCGGGGGCACTCCCCCGCCCTATCCGCTGCCGCTCCCGGGCCCCGCGCCGTCCGGTGACGACGTGATCTAGGCAAGAATGGGGCGGGTCCGGCAACGACGAGGGAGATCTTGTGGCGATTCGCGTCCTACTGGTGGACGACCAGCCGCTGCTGCGTACCGGCTTCCGCATGATTCTGGAGGCCGAGCCGGACCTTGCCGTGATCGGTGAGGCCGGGGACGGCCAGCAGGCTCTGGACCAGGTGCGGGCGCTGCAGCCCGACGTGGTGCTGATGGACATCCGAATGCCGCGGATGGACGGGGTCGAGGCGACCCGCCAGATCACCGGACCCGGGCGGGACGGACCGGCGAAAGTCCTTGTGCTGACCACCTTCGACCTGGACGAGTACGTGGTCGAGGCGCTGCGCGCCGGTGCCAGCGGTTTCCTGCTCAAGGACGCGCCGGCCGCCGAGCTGGTGCAGGCGATCCGGGTGGTCGCGGCGGGCGAGGCCATGCTCGCGCCCAGCATCACCCGCCGGCTGCTGGACAAGTACGCGGGACGGCTCCCCTCCGGCGAGGAGTCCGTGCCGCAGCCGCTGCACACCCTCACCGAGCGCGAGGTCGAGGTGCTGAAGCTGGTCGCGCGGGGGCTGTCGAACGCGGAGATCGCGGCGGAGCTGTTCGTCAGCGAGACGACCGTGAAGACCCACGTCGGGCATGTGCTGACCAAGCTGGGCCTGCGCGACCGCGTCCAGGCGGCGGTGTACGCGTACGAAAGCGGGCTGGTGCGCCCCGGAGCCGGCTGAGCGGCCGCGGTGGGCGTCGTGGCCGCGCCGCCGGGTCGGTAACGTCCCCGGCATGCAGACCACTCTCCACGGCGCGTCGGTCACGCTGCGTCCGGCCACCGCCGCCGACATTCCCGCGCTCGCCGCGATCCGCTCGACCCCGGAGGTCTACGAACGGTGGCACGGTGACCGGGAGCGGATGGCCGCCTCCGTCGCCGAGGACTTCGCCGAGCCGGACACCGAGGTCTTCGTCATCGAGCACGAGGGCCGGGTGGTGGGCGCGATCCAGTGGGGCGCCGAGGAGGAGCCCGACTACCGGCACGCGAACATCGACATCTACCTCGACCCCGCCTGCCACGGCCGCGGGCTGGGCACCGACGCCGTGCGGACCCTCGCCGGGCATCTGATCGCCGATCACGGGCACCACCGGCTGATCATCGATCCGGCGGCCGACAACACCGCTGCCATCCGCTGCTACACCAAGGTGGGATTCCGGCCGGTCGGCATCATGCGCGACTACGAGCGCGGCCCCGACGGAACGTGGCACGACGGTCTCATGATGGACCTGCTGGCCCGGGATCTTCCGGTTGAGGACAGAACCCGGCGTGGTCCGAGCGATCCCGGGCGCGCTGTCAGACCCCCCGCCTAGGATGACCGGGACGGCTGGAGCTGACGGCCGACGGTCGACAAGGGGCCCTCGATGAGTGATCTCGCGGCAATGGACGGTGTGGCTTCGGAGCTGCAGCTAGAGCGGCACCGGGTGGAGCTGACGGGCTACTGCTACCGGATGCTGGGATCGGCGTTCGAGTCGGAGGACGCCGTCCAAGAGACCCTGGTGCGGGCGTGGCGCGGCTTCGACCGGTTCGAGGGCCGGGCGTCGCTGCGGTCGTGGCTGTACCGCATCGCCACCAACGTCTGTCTGGACATGCTCAAGGCGCGCGAGCGCCGGGCCCGCCCGATGGATCTCGCGTCCCCCGTCTCGTCCTCGTCCCCGTTGACCCCGGCGCTGCCGGAGGCGACGTGGATCGAGCCGATGCCCGACGGCCGGATGCTGCCCTCGGGCGGCGATCCGGCCGAGGTGGCCGCCCAGCGCGATTCGGTCCGGCTGGCGTTCGTCGCCGCGCTGCAGCACCTGGCGCCCCGGCAGCGCGCGGTGCTGATCCTGCGGGAGGTGCTCGCGTGGAAGGCGAGCGAGGTCGCCGAACTGCTCGACACGACGGTGGCGTCGGTCAACAGCGCGCTGCAGCGGGCCCGTTCGGCACTGGCCGCCAGTGATGTCACCGCCAGCGACCCGGCCCGGCCGATGGACGAGACGCAGCGCGCCCTGCTGGCCCGCTACGTCGACGCCTTCGAGCGCTACGACCTGGACTCGCTCACCTCTCTGCTGCGGGAGGACGCGACGCTGTCGATGCCGCCGTACGAGCTGTGGTTCCGCGGCCCCGCGGACATCCGCGGCTGGATGCTCGGCACCGGCATAGGCTGCGCGGGCTCGCGGCTGCTGCCGGTCACGGCGAACGGCTCACCGGCGTTCGGCCAGTACCGGCCCGCTTCCGACGGCGGCCACGAGCCGTGGGCGCTGCAGGTCATCGAGATCTCAGGGGACCGGATCACCGGGATCAACTCGTTCCTCGACACCGCGCACCTGTTTCCGCTGTTCGGCCTGCCTCCCCGGCTGGAGCCGTAACCCCGGCTCCAGGGGAAGCACGTCCCGCAGCCCCGCCAGGGCCAGCAGCCCGCGCAGCCGCCCGCCGGCGTTCCGCAGCCTTATCCGGCTGCCGAGCCGCCGGGCGGTGAGCTGCAGCCGGGCCAGGGCTTCGACGGTGACCGCGTCCGGGTCGGTGAGCGCGGCCACGTCGCAGGTGACCCAGCCCGGTTCCCCGCCGCGCAGCCGGTCCCGCAGGCATGCGCACAGCTCGGGTATGCCGGCGCGGGTGAGCGGGCCGGCCAGGACCCAGACGACCCCGTCCGGGCCCTGCTCCGGCTGCCGTCCGGCCCGCTCCGGCGCCTCGTCGGCTGCGCTCAACGTCGGCCTCCTGTCGTGGGTTCTCCTACGACAGACCTGCCGGCCGGGCAGAACTCATCGCCGGCGGGGTGTACCGGCCCTGCGGTACCCGGCCCCGCAGCGCCTAACGGGCCGGCCCGGCGGCCGCTTCGACGACGTCCGCGACGGCGCAGCTGACGTTGTCGGGCCCGCCGCCCGCGTTGGCCAGCGCGATCAGCTCGCGGACGGCCTGCTCGGGGTCGGTGACCGAGGCGAGCACCCGCTGGATCTCCGGGCCCGGCACCACGGTGGTCAGGCCGTCGGAGCACAGCAGATAGCGGTCGCCGGGGAGGGCGTCGTGCAGGCGCAGATCGGCGGTGGACGCGTCGCCGCCGTCGAGGGCCCGCAGCAGCAGCATCCGCTGGGGGTGCGACGCCGCCTCTCCCGCGCTGATGCGGCCGTCGTCGACCATCGACTGCACGAGGGTGTGGTCGTGGGTGATCTGGAAGAGCTCGCCGCCGCGCAGCAGATAGGCGCGGGAGTCGCCGATGTGGACGAGGGCGAGCTGCGATCCGGTCCACAGCATGGCCGTCAGGGTCGTGCCCGGCCCCTGGAGCGCGCCGTCGGGCCCGGCGAGGCCCCGCACCGCCTCGTTGGCCTCCTGCACGGCGTTCTCGAGGGCGTTGAGGAGACCGCCGGCGGGGACGCCGGGGCTCGTGGTGCCGGTGCGGGTGCTGTCGGCGAGGTCGAGGCGCTTGAGCGCGTCGATGGCGGCGGCGCTCGCGGGCGCCCCGCCGGCGCCGAATCCGTCGGCGACGGCGAGCAGCCGGGCGTCGGCGTAGGCCGCGTCCTGGTTGCTCTCGCGGATCAGACCGGTGTCGGTGAGCGCGGCATAGCGGATCGCCAGAGCTGCTCCGGTGCGTTCCATGACGGTGTCCTTCCGTGACAGGTGGTCGACGAGGAAGGTCGCGAGGTCCCGCCGGGCGTCGGTGTCGGACTCGACCTGTGCCCAGAACGCGGCGACGGCCTCCGCCGCCGCGGCCGGCGCCAGGTCGCACACCACCCGGATCCGGGCCAGCGGCATGCCGAGCCGGCGGAGCCAGGCCACCAGCCCGGCCCGTTCCAACTGCGCCGGATCGTAGAACCGGTAGCCGGTTAGCGGGTCGACGCGGGCGGGCGGCAGCAGTCCGAGTTCGTCGTACAGCCGCAGCGCCTTCGGCGACAGGCCGGACGCGTGTCCGAACTCCCCGATCGTCAGCAGCACCGTGCTCGCCTCCTCGTGCCGGGCGGTGTGCCCGGCTGCCCCGATGCTGTGGTCTGCCCCAGGGACAAGGTCAACCCCGGTCGCCCCGGCACAGCGGAACGGGCCCGGACGACAGTGTCGTCCGGGCCCGTTCCAGTGTCCTGATCAGCCCGTTGTCAGCCCGTCACACCTCGTCCCAGCTCCCAGAACTGGGTCGTGGAGGACGCGTTGAGGGTCCATTCGGTGCCCGTGATGTCGCTGCGGGCGGCGAGGTACTGCTTGCCCTGCCACAGCGGCAGCATCGGCACATCGGTGGCGATGATGTTCTGCATCTGGGTGAAGTCCGGGAAGGTCGCGCTGCGCTGCGTCTTCTGCCGGGTGGAGTTGATCAGCTGGCCCTGGATCAGCGGGTTCGCGTACGCCAGCTCCAGGAAGTTGTCCTTGCCGAGGAACGGCGCGACGTAGTTGTCCGGGTCCGGGAAGTCGGGGAACCAGCCCATCCCGTACACCTGGTACTGGTGCTTGCGCCCGCCGTCGGTGTACGTGTGCCAGTCGGCCACCGGCTGCAGCTTGATCTTGAACAGCCCGCTGGCGTCCAGCTGCTTCTTGAGCAGCTCGAACTCCGCCTTGGTCGCCTCGCCGTAGTGCTCGGTCGTGTACGAGAGCGTCAGCTCGACCGGCGTGGTGATGTTGGCGTCCTTGAGCGTCTTACGGGCCTTCGGCACGCTCGGCTCGCCGTAGGAGTTGTAGAACGAGGTGGCGTGGGCGGTGATGCCGGCCGGGACCATCGAGTACAACGGCTCGGTGGTGCGCTTGTAGACGTCGCGCGTGATGGCCTGCCGGTCCACGATCTGGGCGAAGGCCTCGCGGACCGCCTTCTGCTTCACGACCGGGTCGGCCGTGTTGAAGACCAGGTAGCGGATCTCGGTGCCGGCCGTCTCGGTCAGCTTGACGTTGCTGTCGGTGCTGATGTTGAGGCTGTTCAGCTGGTCGGGCGTCATCGTCCGGTTCATGACGTCGATGTCACCGGCCTTGAGCGCCTTCTCCATGTCCGTGGAGTTCTTGAAGAACTTGAGCTCGATCTTGCTGTTGTTCAGCTTGATCGTGCCCTTGTAGTGCGGGTTCTTCGTGAAGACGGCCGAGTCGCCCTCCTTGAAGGAGTCCAGCTGGTACGGGCCGGAACCCATGATGTCGAAGCCGGGGTGCTGCTTCTTCGCGTCGTACACCTCGCTGTCCACGATCGCCGCGGCGGGCGTGGCCAGCTTGTACGGGAAGGTGGCGTCGGGGTCCTTGAGATGGAAGACGACCGTGGCGTCGTCCGGCGTCTCGACCTTGTCCACGTTGGTCAGAAGGCTGTACGGGCCGTTCTCGTCCTTGATCGCGAGCATGCGGTCGATGGAGAACTTCACGTCCTTGGACGTGAGCGCGTGCCCGTTGGAGAACTCGAGGCCGTCCCGCAGGGTGCAGCGGTACTGCTCGCCGAGTCCGTCGGTGAAGTGGCACTCCTTGGCGGCCTCGGGCTCCGGGTCGGTACCGCTGCGGGGGTAGCGCAGCAGCGTCTGGAACGTGTTGTAGAAGACGTTCCAGGACTGGATGTCGTAGCCCGTGACGGGGTCGAGCGGGGCCGGCGCCTGCGGCGTGATGTGGAACTCGTCGGTGGTGCCGAAGACGATCGCCTTGCCGTCGTCCCCGCTGCCACTGCCGGATCCACAACCGGCGAGTACGGGCGTCATCAGACCCACGACTATCGGCAGCGCGAGCAGCTTGCGATTCATCCTCGACGTTCTCCCTTGTATGTGCTGATCAACTCGTCACGCCCCGCCCGAGCTCCCAGAACTGGGTGGTGGTGGAGGAGTTGAGCGCCCATTCCACACCGGTGATGTCACTGCGGGCAGCGATGTACTGCTTGCCCTGCCACAGCGGCAGCATCGGCACGTCCTGGGCGATGATCTTCTGAGCGGTCTCGAAATCACTGATGGTGGCGCTGCGCTGGGACTGCTGTCGGGTCTGCGGGATCACCTGGCGCTGGATGATGTCGCTCTGGTAGGGCAGCTTCAGGAAGTTGCCCTTGTCGAAGAACGGCGCGATGTAGTTGTCCGGGTCCGGGAAGTCGGGCAGCCAGCTCAGAGCGTAGGCGGCGTACTTGTGCTTCTTCACCTCGGTGAGGAAGACGTTCCACTCCTCGCTCTTGAGCGTGACGTCGAACAGGCCGCTCGCGTCGAGCTGAGCCTTGATCGCCTCGGCCTCCTCCTTGTTGCTGGAGCCGGCGAGGTCCTTGCGGTACCAGTAGTCGAACGCGACCTTGTCGTCGATCCCGGCCTGGTGCAGCAGCGCCTTGGCCTTGGTCACGCTCGGGTCGCCGTAGGTCTTGAAGAAGGAGTTGGCGTGCCCGGTGATGCCCACCGGGACGGGCGAGTACAGCGGATCGGCGGTCCGCTGGAAGACATCACGGGTCAGCGCCTGGCGGTCCAGGATCTGGGCGACGGCCTGGCGGACGGCCTTGGGCCGCACCGCCGGGTCCGTGGTGTCGAAGAACAGGTAGCGGGCCTCGGTGCCGGCCGCTTCGGTGAGCTTGACGTTCTCGCCGTCGCCGGCCTTGAGCAGCCGGTTGATCTGGTCGGGCCGCATGGTGCGGGTGGCGACGTCGACCGTGCCCTTCTTGAGCTCGGCCTCCATCGTGTCCGCGGACGTGAACATCCGCAGCTCCACCTTGCTGTTGTTCAGCTTCAGCGTGCCCTGGTAGTTCGCGTTCCTGGAGAAGACGGCCTTGTCGTCCTGCTTGAAGTCGTCCAGCGTGTAAGGGCCGGAGCCGACGATCTTGAAGCCGTCGTACGGCTTGTCCGCGGGGTAGACCTGGCTGTCCAGGATCGCGGCGGCGGGCGTGGCCAGCTTGAGCGGGAAGGTGGAGTCCGGCGCCTTGAGGCGGAAGACCACCGTCTTCTCGTCGGGCGCCTGCACGGTGGCGACGCCGGAGATCAGCGACGCGGGACCGTTGTCACTGTTGATCTTCAACATGCGGTCGACCGAGAACTTGACGTCCTCGGCCGTCAGCGCGTGACCGTTGGAGAAACTGAGCCCCTTGCGGAGCGTGCACTGGTACACCTGCCCGACCAGGTCGGTGAAGCCGCACTTCTCCGCGGCGTCGGGTTCCGGGTTGGTACCGCTGCGCGGGTAGCGCAGCAGCATCTGGAAGGTGTTGTAGAAGACGTTCCACGTGGCGCTGTCGTACGACGTCGCCGGATCCAAGGGTGACGGGTTCTCCTTGGTCAGCTTGATGCTGTCCGTGGTCCCGACGACGATGGGTTTACCGCTGCTGTCACCGCCACTGCCCGATCCGCCGCAACCGGCGAGGGCGGGTGCGACGACGCCGAGAAGCATCGCCGGCACCAGTAGCTTACGGTTCATCCTCGTCGTTCTCCCTTTGGTCTTTCCGTGCTCAGTCGATCCTTGGCCGTTCCCGGGCGGGCGACGCGACGCCTGCGCCGCCCGCCACCGTGTAGGTGATGATGCGGTTATCCGCCGGAGCCGGGGTACAGGTGGCAGGCCACTTGGACGTCCGTTTCCGGCAGCAGGTTGAGCCGCGGGTCCTGTGATGGCGAGAACTCCACCACGGCCCGGCCGCCTTCTGCGTGCATGGTGATCACGCCCCGCCAGAAGGGCTCGCGCGGCTCGGCCGCCGAGGCCTCCTCACGGAGTCGGCGGAGGTATTCCAGCACATCTTCCGCGCTGTGCCCCCTGCCGGGGGTGACTGCGGCGGAAGTGACCCCGGATTCGGAGAGCGCGTCAAGATCGCCGAAGAGCGCCCTTTCCTTGCCCGCCTCCGCCGGCGGCAGTTCCAGCCACCGGCGTTCCAGCAGGCCACGCAGGTCGCGGGCCTCCCAGCCGCAGCCGGCCAGGGCGACGGGGCAGCGGGGGTGGAAGGAACAACCGAGCGGCGGCTTGGCCGCGTCCGGAATCTCACCGCGCAGCAGCTCGCGCTCGACGGCGAGCGTCGGGTCGGGCTCGGGGATCGCCGCCAGCAGCGCCTTGGTGTACGGGTGCTTGGGGTCGGCGAAGACCTCAGCGGTGGGCCCGTACTCGACGATCCGGCCGAGGTACATGATCGCGATGGTGTCGCAGAAGAACTTCGCGCTGGCCAGATCGTGCGTCACATAGACGTACGTCAGGTCCAGGTCCCGCTTGAGGTCCAGCATCAGCTGCAGGATCTTGGCGCGGACGCTCATGTCGAGCATGGAGATCGGCTCGTCGGCGACGAGGAGCTCCGGCTCGGCGATGATCGCGCGGGCCAGCACGGCCCGCTGCTTCTGGCCGCCGGACAGGTCGCCGGGGAACTTCGTCAGGTACCGCTCGGGAGGGGTCAGGCCGACCCGCTCCAGGGCGTCGGTGACCTTGGCGTCGTACTCCGCGTCGCTGCTCACCAGGTTGTGGATGCGCAGCGGGTGGCCGACGGCGGTGCGGATGTCCATCGCCGGGTTGAGCGAGGCGTGCGGGTCCTGGAAGACCATCTGCAGCTTGCGGCGCAGCGGCCGCATCTTGCGCTCGCCGAACTCGGTGATGTCCTCGCCCCGGTAGCGGATGGTGCCGCCGGTGGCCCGGTTCATGCCCAGCAGGGTCCGGCCGAGGGTGGTCTTGCCCGAGCCGGACTCGCCGACCAGGCCGAGCACCTCGCCCTTGCGCAGCTTCAGGTTCACCCCGTCGACGGCCTTGACCGCGCCCGCCGCCTTGCCGGCGAGCCGGCCGAAGACGTTGCCCCGCATGCCGAAGTGGACCTCGAGGTCCTGCATCTCGACGAGGGTCTCGCGGTCGTCGAGAGCTACGACACCGCTCGCTTCTGTATCAGGCTTCGTCAGCAACGCTGATCTCCTTCACGGCGGCGAGCGGCTCGCGCCCACCCGTTCCCAACTCGTCGGCCATCGAGGGGTCGACCTCGATCGCCTGCTGCCAGCAGACGCTGTGCACGCCGGACGGCAGTACCACCTCGGGCGGCTCCACCTTCGCGCATCCCTGCATCGCCACCGGGCAGCGCGGGCTGAACCGGCAGCCCTCCGGGGGGTGCACCAGGTCCGGGGGGCTACCCGGGATGAAGTGCAGTCCGGTGGTGGAGAGCGAGATCGTGGAGCGGAGCAGCTCCTTGGTGTACGGGTGCTGCGGGTTCGCGAACACTTCGCGGGCATCGCCCTGTTCGACGATATGGCCCGCGTACATCACCGCGACCCGGTCACACGCTTCGGCGACGATACCGAGATTGTGGGTGATCAGCACAAGGGATGTGTCGAAGTTCTTGCGCAGATCGGCAAGGATCTTGATGATCTGTGCCTCGACGAGGACATCGAGCGCCGTCGTGGGCTCGTCCGCGACGATGAACGCCGGGCGCAGCACGAGGGCGAGCGCGATCATGATGCGCTGGCGCATACCGCCCGAGAACTCGTGGGGGTAGCTCTCGTACCGGCTGGCCGGGATGCCCATACCGCGCAGCGCCTCGATGGCGCGCTCGCGCAGCTCGTTCTTCGAGAGGTCCTTGTGGTGCGTGTGCAGGGCCTCCTCGAAGTGCTGGGAGATCCGCATCAGCGGGTTCAGCCGGGTCATCGGCTCCTGGAAGATCAGCCCGAGGTCCGGGCCGCGGAGCTTCTGCAGCTCCTTGGCGGGCAGGCCCACCAGGTTGCGGCCCTTGCCCCCCTTGCTGTTCAGGATCACTTCACCGTCGACGGAGGCGACGGTGGGCGCCAGGCCCAGCACACCGCGGCCGAGGGTGGACTTGCCACAGCCGGACTCGCCGACCAGGCCGAGCGTCTCGCCGGGGCGTACGTCGAAGCTGACGCCGTCGACGGCGCGGACCGGTCCGCGTTCGGTGCCGTACCAGACGCGCAGGTCGCGTACGGAAAGGACAGGTTCGGTCATTTCGCGGCCTCCCCTTCTTCTGCGGTTGCTGCGGTAGCTGCGATTGCTGCGGATTCCGCGGTCGCCGCGGTCTTCGCGGTCTCCGCGGTGACGACTCGGCGGCGGCTGAGCGCGGGCAGCGCCACCTTGGTGATGCGGCGGCGGCGCATGGTCGGGTTGAGGACGTCGTTGAGGCCCTCGCCGAGCAGCGTGAAGCCGAGGATGGCGATCACCATGGCGATGCTCGGGTAGAGGCAGGTCCACCACATTCCGGCGTTGACGTCGCTGATCGCGCGGTCGAGGTCGTAGCCCCACTCGGCGGCGTCGGTGGGCTGGATGCCGAGGCCCAGGAAGCCCAGGCCGGCCAGCGTGCCGATGGCGTCGGCGGCGTTCATCGTGCCGATGACGGGCACCGACTGGATGACGTTGCCGAACAGGTACTTGCGGATCACCACGGAGGGCTTGGCGCCCATCGCGCGGGCCGCCTCCACGAAGGTGGCCTCACGGGCGGAGAGCGCCGAGGCGCGGACCACCCGGAAGTACTGCGGGATGTAGACCACGGTGATCGACAGCGCGGCGGTCACCACGCCCCCGCCGGTGATGCTGGCGAAGACGAAGCCGGCCACGATGGCGAGCAGCAGGTAGGGGAACGCGAAGAGCGCGTCCATCACCAGCACCAGGATGCGGTCGAGCCAGCCGCCGAAGTAACCCGCCAGGAGGCCCAGGAGGACCCCCAGGATGAGCGAGAAGACGACGGCGAGGACCATCACCTCCAGCGCGGTGCGGGCGCCGTAGACGGTCCTGGAGACCACGTCCAGGCTCTGCACGGTGGTGCCGAACCAGTGGTCGC
Organism: Streptomyces sp. So13.3; assembly: GCF_005860785.2. Lineage (NCBI taxonomy): Bacteria > Bacillati > Actinomycetota > Actinomycetes > Kitasatosporales > Streptomycetaceae > Streptomyces > Streptomyces sp. So13.3. Next base: position 2,654,186 of record NZ_CP048835.1, read on the forward strand.
CGTCCGGCGCGCCCTGCTTCGGGAAGGTCTTGCCACCGGACTGGTACGTGTCGAAGTCGTACGGGGCGATCAGCGGAGCGAAGATCGCGGTCAGCACGAAGAGCAGCGAGAGGATCGCGCCGGTCCACAGCATGAACTTGGGCACGCCGTGGGCCTGCCGGACCGCGATCACGATGCGCCGCAGACCGCCGAAGCGGACGGACTTTCCGGGACCCGGAGCCCTGGGGGTAATCTCCGGGTCGAGCGGAGCGGGGAGTGTCGTCTGGGCCATCAGTACCGCACCCTCGGGTCGATCAGCGCGTTGATGAAGTCGATCAGCATGCTGATCACGACGACGACGAGGGCGAAGACGGTGACGATGCCCTGGACGGCGACGTAGTCGCGCTGGTTGATGTAGTCGATGAGCTGGCGACCGATACCGGGCCAGGTGAAGATTCGCTCGGTGAGCACCGCACCGCTGAGCAGCATCGCGACCTGGAGGCCGAGGACGGTGATCACCGGGACCATCGCGTTGCGGAAGGCGTGCCGTCCGACGACGGCGGTCTCCTTCACGCCGCGGGCGCGGGCCGCCTCGATGTAGTCGCCCTGGAGCGACTGGATGAGGTTGATGCGGATCATGCGGATGAAGACACCGACGATCAGCAGGCCCAGCGCGATCGAGGGCAGGACCAGGTGGTTGGCGATGTCGCCGACCGCGTCCCAGTCACCCACGATCATGGCGTCCACGATGAGGATGTGGGTCTGCGTCGGCACGTTCAGCTGCACCAGTGGGGAGGCCTGGCCGGACGTGGCGCCGAAGGCGAGCATCAGCATGGGCGCTGCGACGATGACCGGCACGGCGTAGCTGAGGATGCCGAAGAGCCGGCCCGCCACGTCGATCGTGCTGTCCCGCAGCCGGCCCGCGAGCAGGCCCACCGGGATACCGATGACGCTCGCGAAGACCAGGGCGCCGAAGGTCAGGGTGAGGGTGGCGCCGCCGTTCTCGATGATGATGTCCCGCACCTGGCGGTGGTCGGAGAACGTGGTGCCGAAGTTCAGGGTGACGACGGACTTCAGGTAGTCCCAGAACTGCTGGTACATCGGGGCGTCGAAGCCCGCGGCATGCCGTCTCGCCGCGAGTTCCGCCGCGTTGAGCTTGCCGCCCTGGGAGGCCGAGATGGGGTCACCGGGGGCCACCCGCATCAGGACGAAGACCAGGACCAGCAGGATGAGAACCATGGGGATTGCGAGCGCGATCCTGGTGAGGATGTAGCGGCGCAGCGACCCGGACTGCTTACTCATGGAGGGGTGTCTTTCTTAGCCGGAGTGGCGGCCGGCCCGCGGGGGAGAGACTCCCCCACGGGCCGGCCGGCCGTCACTTGCCCGTCGAGAGTTCGTAGAAGCGGAACATCGTCGGGTCCAGCGCCTTGTCCACGCCGGTCACACCGTCACGCACGACAGCGGTCTGCTTGCCCTGCCAGACCGGGATGATCGGGGCGTCCTCGGCGACGATCTTCTGGATCTCGGCGAAGGCCTCGTTGCGCACCTTGGGGTCGTTGGAGCCCTGCTCCTTGACCAGCAGCGCCTGGATCGCCGGGTTGTCGTAACCCGTGCCCAGGAACGGCGACTTGCTGAGGAACGGCGACACGTCGTTGTCGGCGTCCGGCAGGTCAGGGAACCAGCCGATCATGTACGAGGCGTAGCTGCCCGCCTTCTCGTCCTTCTGGTACTGCTGCCACTCGGTCGAGCTCAACTTGACGTTGAACAGGCCGGAGGCGTCCAGCTGACGCTTGATCGCGGTGGCCTCGTCGGCAGCCGCGGCACCGTAGTGGCTCGGCGTCCAGGTGTAGGACAGCGCGACCGGGGCGGTGATGCCGGCGGCCTGCAGGATCGCGGCGGCCTTGGCCTTGTCCGGAGCGCCGTACTTGTCCTTGAACGCGTCGGTGTGACCGTCGATGCCGTTGCCGACCATCGAGTAGAGCGGGGCGACGGTGCCGTTGTAGGCGTCCTTCGCGATGCCCTCGCGGTCGATGACCTGCGCGACGGCCTGGCGGACCGCCTTCTGGTCCGACGGCTTCACCTTCGCGTGGAAGACGAAGTAGCGCTTCTCGGTGCCCGTGCCCTCGACGACCTTGACGCCCTGGGTCTTCTTCAGGTCGGCGGTGTCGGTGGGCGACAGGGTGCGGAAGGCCGCGTTGACGGTGCCGTCCTTGACGGCCGCCTTCAGCGCGGACGCCTCGGCGAAGTACTGCAGAACGAACTGGCTGTTCTGCGCCTTGACCGGGCCGCTGTACTTCGCGTTGACCTTGAAGGACGCCTGCTGCTTCGCGGTGTACTTGTCCAGGGTGTACGGGCCGGAGCCGATCACCTTGGTGCCCGCGAGGAGCTTGTCGGCCGGGAAGGTCTTCTCGTCGACGATCGCACCGGCGTCGGTGGCGAGGACCGACGGGAAGGTGGAGTCGGCGCTCTTCAGGTGGAAGATCACCTGGTCCGCGCCCTTGGCCTCGGTCGACTCCAGCGTGCCGAAGAGGCTGGACGGCCCGTTCGGGTCCGCGATCTTCAGCATGCGGTCGAACGAGAACTTGACGCTGGCCGAGGTCAGCTTGTCACCGTTGGAGAACTGAAGACCGGACTGCAGGGTGCAGGCGTAGGTCTTCGGGTCGGTGAAAGCACACGACTTGGCGGCGTCCGGCTCAGGCTTGGTGCCGCCCGTCGGGAAGCGCATCACCTTCTGGTAAACGCTGTCGATGACCTCCCAGGAGCCGTAGTCGTACGCTCCTGCGGGGTCGAGTGACGACACCGAGTCGATGGTCCCGACGATGACGGCGCCCTTGCTGCCGGACGCCGAATTGTCCTTGTTGCCACCGCACGCGGTCACACCGACGGCCAGGAAGGCCACGGCAGCTGCGGCGACGACACGCTTAGTACGTGACATCTAGTGATTCCCCTTGCTCAAATGCCGATCACTCGATTCGGCATTGACCAGTCAGGACACTAGTGGGAACGCTCTCCTTGCCCAGAACACGGAGAAGTTGAGGCAAAATCACATCCCGATAACGGCACTGCAGGTACCGATATGCGGACGATGGAACGATCCGCCCCTCTGTGTCGCAACCCGGACACAACGTCGCGTTTGTTGCCCCGTTTCACGCAAACGGATCATGCGCGTCCGTACCTGTCGACCAACTGAGGGGTGACGAAAATCACGTGACCAAAAATTGGAGCGGGGCGGAATTCAGCCAGCGCATTCGTGACGCGGAATGAGCAGCCGGGCGCCCAGAGTTTCCAAGCTATTCAGCGGCATACGCTCAGTGAACAGTCGCATTCAGAGAGCGCAGAAAAGGCACGCTCAGCTGCTCCAGCGAGCCCACCACCGTGCGGCCCGGCGCCGCCTCGATCGGGACGATCGAGGGCACCGCGACCACCTGGCAGCCCGCCGCCTCGGCGGAGGCGACCCCGGTCGGGGTGTCCTCCACGACCACGCACCGGGCGGGCTCCGCGCCGAGCCGAGCGGCCGCGAGCAGATACGGATCCGGGAACGGCTTGGTGCGGGCGACCTCGTCGCCGGCGAGGGTGAACGCGAAGTGCTCCGCGCCGAGCGTGCGCAGCACCGAGTCGATGATGTGCCGGTGCGAGGCGGACACCAGCGCGGTGGGCACCTGGTGCGCCGCCAGCTCCGTCAGCAGCCGCCGGGCGCCGGGCATCAGCGGCACGCCCCGGGCGATCAGCTCGACGAAGCGCGCGTTGATCGCGGCGGACAGCTCGGGCAGCGTGACCTCGGTGCCCGTGACGGCCATCAGGTGGCCCAGACTGCGGGCCATCGGGCCGCCGACCACGATCGCGCGGTGTGCGCCGTCCAGGGCGTGGCCCAGGGCCGCGAAGACCTCCACCTCGGCGGCCCACCAGATGTCCTCGGTGTCGACCAGGGTGCCGTCCATGTCGAGGAGCACGGCGTGCAGCCCGCGGCCTTGGGCCGGACGGGTGTCGACGGCGGGAATGCTACTGGTCATGCGCACCACTCCTCAGCTGGGCCAGGGGGGCACAAAGGCCGGTCGCGACACACTCCTGATCGGAGTGCGGCGACCGGCCTGTGCCGGACCGTCCAGTGTACGTCGGGTCGCTGGCGAACGCTTAGCGGGCGTTGAAGTACTTCGCCTCGGGGTGGTGAATGACGATCGCGTCGGTGGACTGCTCCGGGTGCAGCTGGAACTCCTCGGACAGCTTCACGCCGATCCGCTCGGGCTCCAGCAGCTCGGCGATCTTCGCCCGGTCCTCCAGCTCGGGGCAGGCCCCGTAGCCGAGCGAGAAGCGCGCGCCCCGGTACTTCAGGGCGAACATGTCCTCGACCTCGTTCGGGTCCTCACCGGCGAAGCCCAGCTCGCTGCGGACCCGGGCGTGCCAGTACTCGGCCATGGCCTCGGCGAGCTGGACGGACAGTCCGTGCAGCTCCATGTACTCACGGTAGGCGTTGGCGGCGAACAGCTCGGCCGTCGCCTCCCCGATCCGGTTGCCGACCGTCACGACCTGCAGACCCACGACGTCGATCTCGCCGGAGTCCTCCGGGCGGAAGAAGTCCGCCAGGCACAGCCGGCGGCCCCGGCGCTGGCGCGGGAAGGTGAAGCGGGTGCGCTCGCTGCCGTCGTCGTTGAGCAGGATCAGGTCGTCCCCCTTGGAGACGCACGGGTAGTAGCCGTAGACCACGGCCGCTTCCAGCAGGCCGTCGGTCTGCAGCCGGTCCAGCAGGCCGCGCAGCCGGGGCCGGCCCTCGGTCTCCACCAGCTCCTCGTACGTCGCTCCGCCCGCGCGGGCCTCCTTCAGGCCCCACTGGCCCTTGAAGAGCGCGCCCTCGTCGACCCAGGACGCGTAGTCCTTGAGCGGGATGCCCTTGATGACGCGGCTGCCCCAGAACGGCGGCGTCGGGATCGGGTTGTCCACGGCCACGTCCGAGCGGATCTGCCCGAGGTTGATCTCGGGCTCCTCCTCCACGACGCTGGCGCGCTTGGCCACCCGGCGCTGCTTGAGCTCCGGCAGGACGGCGCCGGGGACGCCGCGCTTGACGGCGATCAGCGCGTCCATCAGCCGCAGGCCTTCGAACGCGTCCCGCGCGTAGCGGACCTCGCCCTCGTAGATCTCGTGCAGGTCCTGCTCCACATACGCGCGGGTCAATGCTGCGCCACCCAGAATGACGGGGTAGTCGGCGGCCATCTTGCGCTGGTTGAGCTCCTGCAGGTTCTCCTTCATGATCACGGTGGACTTCACCAGGAGTCCCGACATGCCGATCACGTCGGCCTTGTGCTCGGTCGCCGCGTCCAGGATCGCCGCCACCGGCTGCTTGATCCCCAGATTCACCACGTTGTAACCGTTGTTCGACAGGATGATGTCGACCAGGTTCTTACCGATGTCATGAACGTCGCCACGGACCGTGGCCAGCACGATGGTGCCCTTGCCGTCGGCGTCGGACTTCTCCATGTGCGGTTCGAGGTAGGCGACCGCGGTCTTCATGACCTCGGCGGACTGCAGCACGAACGGCAGCTGCATCTGGCCGGAGCCGAACAGCTCGCCCACGACCTTCATGCCTTCCAGCAGGGTGTCGTTGACGATCGCCAGCGCGGGACGGGTCGTGAGCGCCTCGTCCAGGTCGCGGTCCAGGCCGTTCTTCTCGCCGTCGATGATCCGCCGCTGCAGGCGCTCGTCGAGCGGCAGCGCGGCCAGTTCCTCCGCGCGGCCGGCCTTGACGGACTTCATGTCGACGCCCTCGAAGAGCTCGAGGAACTTCTGCAGGGGGTCGTAGCCCTCGCTGCGCCGGTCGTAGATCAGGTCCAGGGCCACATCGCGCTGCTCCTCGGTGAGGCGCGCGATCGGGAGGATCTTGCTGGCGTGCACGATCGCGGAGTCCAGGCCGGCGTCCACGCACTCGTTGAGGAAGACCGAGTTCAGCACGACACGGGCGGCGGGGTTGAGGCCGAAGGAGATGTTCGACAAGCCGAGGGTCGTCTGCACCAGCGGGTGGCGGCGCTTGAGCTCGCGGATCGCCTCGATGGTGGCGACGCCGTCCTTGCGGGACTCCTCCTGGCCGGTGGCGATCGTGAAGGTCAGACAGTCGACGAGGATGTCCGATTCGAGGATGCCCCAGTTGGTGGTCAGGTCCTCGATGAGCCGCTCGGCGATGGCGACCTTGTGCTCGGGCGTGCGGGCCTGGCCCTCCTCGTCGATCGTCAGCGCGATCAGCGCGGCACCGTGCTCGGCCGCCAGCGTCGTGATCTGCGCGAAGCGGGACTCGGGACCGTCGCCGTCCTCGTAGTTGACGGAGTTGATGACGGCCCGGCCGCCGAGCTTCTCCAGTCCGGCGCGCAGCACCGGGACCTCGGTGGAGTCCAGCACGATGGGGAGCGTGGAGGCGGTCGCGAAGCGGCCGGCGACTTCGGCCATGTCCGCGGCGCCGTCGCGGCCGACGTAGTCGACACACAGGTCGAGCAGGTGCGCGCCCTCGCGGATCTGGTCGCGGGCCATCTCGACGCAGTCGTCCCAGCGCCCTTCGAGCATGGCCTCACGGAACTTCTTCGACCCGTTGGCGTTCGTCCGCTCACCGATGGCGAGGTACGAGGTGTCCTGCCGGAACGGGACGGTCTGGTAGAGCGAGGCGGCGCCCGGCTCGGGGCGCGGGCTGCGGGGTGACAGGTCCAGGCCCCGGACGCGGTCCACGACCTGGCGCAGGTGCTCGGGGGTGGTGCCGCAGCAGCCGCCGACCAGGGACAGCCCGTACTCCCGCACGAACGTCTCGTGCGCGTCGGCGAGCTCCACCGGCGACAGCGGGTAGTGCGCACCGTCCTTGCCCAGCACCGGCAGACCGGCGTTCGGCATGCAGGAGACCTGGGTCCGCGCGTGCCGGGCCAGGTAGCGCAGGTGCTCGCTCATCTCGGCGGGGCCGGTGGCACAGTTCAGCCCGATCATGTCGATACCGAGCGGCTCCAGCGCCGTCAGCGCCGCACCGATCTCGGAACCCAGCAACATCGTGCCCGTCGTCTCGACGGTCACGGAGCAGATGATCGGGAGGCTGAAGCCGGCCGCCTTGAGGGCGCGGCGGGCACCGACGACCGAGGCCTTGGTCTGCAGCAGGTCCTGGGTGGTCTCCACCAGGATCGCGTCCGCGCCGCCCGCGATCAGGCCCGCCACGTTCTCCTCGTACGCGTCGCGCAGGGCGGCGTACGGGGCGTGGCCGAGGGTCGGGAGCTTCGTGCCGGGGCCGACGGAGCCGAGCACCCAGCGCGGCCGGTCGGGCGTGGCGAAACCGTCCGCCACCTCGCGGGCCAGCCGGGCGCCGGCTTCGGCGAGTTCGAAGATGCGCTCGGGAATGTCGTACTCACCGAGCGCGGCGAGGTTGGTGCCGAAGGTGTTGGTCTCGACGCAGTCGACACCTGCGGCGAAATACTCCTCGTGCACCGACCGCACGATGTCCGGCCGCGTGACATTCAGGATCTCGTTGCAGCCTTCCAGGTCCTGGAAGTCCTCGAGCGAGGGGTCCTGGGCCTGGAGCATGGTGCCCATCGCACCGTCGGCCACCACCACTCGGGTGGCGAACGCCTGACGCAGTGCGTCGGCTCGGGCTTGGCTGGCGAGGGTGGAGGACGACTGCGGGGCCATGGATGTACTCCCAGGAGTGCGACGGCTGTCGGCTTTACGTGCCTGGCCAGGGTAGCGGGCGCGGTGCGCGGGCCTCGAAAGAGTTCCGAGGGGTGGACGAAGGTGTCAGAATCTTCTCTGAGACTATGGGGTTCGACAATGTCGAACGGCTTGCGGAGGTTGGCGGATGCCCGGACCGATTCAGTCGCTGGCGAGGGCAGCCGCGATCCTACGGTTGCTGGCCGGCGGTGAGCGCCGGCTGGGCCTCTCCGACATCTCCTCCTCCCTGGGCCTCGCCAAGGGGACCGCGCACGGCATCCTGCGCACCCTCCAGCAGGAGGGCTTCGTCGAGCAGGACGCCGCGTCGGGCAAGTACCAGCTGGGCGCCGAACTGCTGCGGCTGGGGAACAGCTATCTGGACGTGCACGAGCTGCGGGCCCGCGCCCTGGTGTGGACCGACGATCTGGCCAGGTCCAGCGGCGAGGCCGTCTACCTGGGGGTTCTCCACCAGTCGGGGGTGCTGATCGTGCACCACGTCTTCCGCCCGGACGACAGCCGGCAGGTGCTGGAGGTGGGTGCCATGCAGCCGCTGCACAGCTCGGCGCTGGGCAAGGTGCTGGCCGCGTACGACCCGGTCGCGCACAGCGAGGCGGCCGAGAACGAGCGGCTCGCCCTCACCCCGCGCACGATCACCGACACGGCCGGCTTCGAGGACGTGCTGGAGCTCGCCAGGACCCGGGGCTGGGCGTCCGACCTGGAGGAGACGTGGGAGGGCGTGGCCTCGGTCGCTGCGCCCATCCTGGACCGGCGGCGGATGCCGGTCGGCGCGGTGGGCATCACCGGGGCCGTGGAACGGGTCTGCCAGGAGGACGGCGACATCCAGGCGCGACTGGTGGCCGCGGTACGCGACTGCGCCCGCGCCGTCTCGCGCGACCTCGGCGCCGGACGGTTCTAGGGACTCGGGTCACGATCCGGAGTCCTCAGCCCCAAGCTCTTGACGAGGAAGATATTGCAGAGAAAACTGCCGTTCGGCGGTCGACATTGTCGAACACCGGACGGGACCCGGTCCGCCTGAATGGACGTAAGACAAGGGAGTCGCGGTGTCCAACAGCCATATCTTCTTCGGCGAGACCATCGGTACCGCCGTCCTCATCCTGCTGGGCGGTGGCGTCTGCGCCGCCGTCACGCTCAAGAGCTCCAAGGCCCGCAACGCGGGATGGCTCGCCATCACCTTCGGGTGGGGTTTCGCGGTGCTCACCGCGGTGTACATCTCCTCGAGCCTCTCGGGGGCGCACCTCAACCCTGCCGTCACCGTCGGCATCGCCGTCAAGACGGGCGACTGGAACGATGTGCCGCTGTACATAGCCGGACAGATGCTCGGCGCGATGATCGGCGCGGCGTTGGTCTGGGTGGCCTACTACGGACAGTTCCAGGCGCACATGGACGACAACGAGCTGGCACCGCCGCTCGGACCGGACAGCGGTCCGGCCGGACCGGTCCTCGGCGTCTTCTCCACCGGGCCTGAGGTCCGTAACCCGGTGCAGAACCTCGCCACCGAGATCATCGGCACCGCCGTTCTCGTCCTGGCCGTTCTCACCCAGGGCCTGACGCCGGGCCTCGCACTCTCCGGAACCGGCGCCCTGATCACCGCTCTGGTGGTCGTCAGCATCGGTCTGTCACTCGGAGGGCCCACCGGCTACGCGATCAACCCGGCCCGCGACCTCGGCCCGCGTATCGTGCACAGCCTTCTGCCGCTGCGCAACAAGGGCGGCTCCGACTGGGGCTACGCCTGGATCCCCGTCGTCGGCCCGCTCGTCGGTGCCGTTCTGGCGGGCGGCCTCTACCGGCTGGCCTTCGCGTAACCCCTCCTGTCCGACCGACGCAGACCCCTTGAGGAGCACACCGTGACCGACGCACACACCGCAGGGCCGTTCATCGCCGCGATCGACCAGGGCACCACGTCCAGCCGTTGCATCGTCTTCGACCGGGACGGCCGCATCGTCTCCGTCGACCAGAAGGAGCACGAGCAGATCTTCCCGAAGCCCAGCTGGGTCGAGCACGACGCCGCGGAGATCTGGACCAACGTCCAGGAAGTCGTCGCCAGTGCCGTCGAGAAGGCCGGGATCACCGCCGAGGACGTCAAGGCCATCGGCATCACCAACCAGCGCGAGACCACGCTGCTGTGGGACAAGAACACCGGCGAGCCGGTCCACAACGCGCTGGTCTGGCAGGACACCCGCACCGACGCGCTCTGCCGCGAGCTGGGCCGCAACGTCGGCCAGGACCGCTTCCGCCGCGAGACCGGCCTGCCGCTGGCGAGCTACTTCGCCGGCCCGAAGGCCCGCTGGCTGCTGGACAACGTCGAGGGCCTGCGCGAGCGCGCCGACCGCGGCGAGATCCTCTTCGGCACCATGGACAGCTGGGTCATCTGGAACCTGACCGGTGGCCCGGACGGCGGTGTGCACGTCACGGACGTCACCAACGCCTCCCGCACCATGCTGATGAACCTGCACACCCTGGAGTGGGACGAGAAGATCTGCGAGTCCATCGGCGTCCCGATGTCGATGCTCCCGGAGATCCGGTCCTCCTCCGAGGTCTACGGCACCGCCGCCGTCGGCGTGCTGGCCGGTGTGCCGGTCGCCTCCGCGCTCGGTGACCAGCAGGCCGCGCTGTTCGGCCAGACCTGTTTCGCCGAGGGCGAGGCCAAGTCGACGTACGGCACCGGCACCTTCCTGCTGATGAACACCGGCGAGAAGGCCGTCAACTCCTACAACGGCCTGCTCACCACCGTCGGCTATCGCATCGGTGACCAGAAGGCCGTCTACGCCCTCGAGGGCTCCATCGCCGTCACCGGCTCGCTGGTGCAGTGGATGCGCGACCAGATGGGCATCATCAAGAGCGCCGCCGAGATCGAGACCCTGGCGAGCTCCGTCGACGACAACGGCGGCGCGTACTTCGTGCCCGCCTTCTCCGGTCTGTTCGCCCCGTACTGGCGCGACGACGCCCGCGGTGTGATCGCCGGCCTCACCCGTTACGTCACCAAGGCGCACCTGGCCCGCGCGGTGCTCGAGGCCACCGCCTGGCAGACCCGCGAGATCGTCGACGCGATGAGCAAGGACTCCGGCGTCGAACTGGCCGCGGTCAAGGTCGACGGCGGTATGACCTCCAACAACCTGCTGATGCAGACCATCGCGGACTTCGTGGACGCCCCCGTCGTCCGTCCGATGGTCGCCGAGACCACCTGCCTGGGCGCCGCCTACGCGGCCGGTCTCGCCGTCGGCTTCTGGCCCGACACCGACGCACTGCGCGCCAACTGGCGCCGGGCCGCCGAATGGACCCCCCGGATGGACGCGGACAAGCGCGACCGCGAGTACAAGAACTGGCTCAAGGCCGTCGAGCGGACCATGGGCTGGATCGAAGAGGAGAACTGATCAGAATGTCTTCCACCCTGCAGAGCGTCCCCACCCTCGGGACGCACCCGACCGCCGGCACCGACCCCAGCCGATCCGAGACCAGGGAGCTGCTCAGCCACGCCACGTACGACCTACTGGTGATCGGCGGCGGCATCCTCGGCACCTCGGTCGCCTGGCACGCCGCGCAGTCCGGGCTGCGGGTCGCGATGGTGGACGCCGGCGACTTCGCCGGCGCCACCTCGTCGGCATCCTCCAAGCTCGTCCACGGCGGGCTGCGCTACCTGCAGACCGGCTCGGTCAAGCTGGTCGCCGAGAACCACCACGAGCGGCGGGTGCTGGCCAAGGACGTGGCTCCGCACCTGGTCAACCCGCTCACGTTCTACCTGCCGGTGTACAAGGGCGGCCCGCACGGCGCCGCCAAGCTCGGTGCGGGGGTCTTCGCGTACTCGGCGCTGTCCGCCTTCGGTGACGGTGTCGGCCGGGTCATCTCCCCGGCGAAGGCCGTGGCCGACAACCCGGGCCTGCGCACGGCGAACCTCAAAGCCGTCGCGGTCTACCACGACCACCAGATGAACGACTCGCGGATGGCCGTCATGACGGTCCGCGCGGCCGTGGAGTCCGGTGCCGTGGTGCTGAACCACGCCGAGGTGACGGGGCTGCGCTTCACGCACGGCAAGGTCACCGGCGCGGAGCTGCGCGACAAGCTGGACGGGACGGAGTTCGGGGTGAGCGCCCGGCTGGTGCTCAACGCCACCGGGCCGTGGGTCGACCACCTGCGGACGATGGAGGACAAGGGCTCCTCGCCCAGCATCCGGCTGTCCAAGGGCGCGCATGTGGTGATGAAGCGGAAGGTGCCGTGGAAGGCCGCCATGGCCACCCCGATCGACAAGTACCGCATCACCTTCGCCCTGCCGTGGGAGGACCAGCTGCTGCTGGGCACCACGGACGAGGAGTACACCGGCGACCCGGCGGACGTCCGGGCGACCGAGGCCGACATCCAGCAGATCCTGGACGAGGCCGCGTTCTCCGTGAAGGACGAGCACCTGGACCGGGACCTCATCACCTACGCCTTCGCCGGGCTGCGGGTGCTGCCGGGCGGGCCCGGCGGCGTCGAGTCCGCCAAGCGGGAGACGGTCGTCTCCGAGGGCCGCGGCGGGATGCTGTCGGTGGCGGGCGGCAAGTGGACCACCTACCGGCACATCGGCCGCACGGTGATGAACAAGCTCGCGAAGCTGCCCGGCGGGCCGCTCGGCGAGGACATGGAGCCGCAGAAGCTGCTCCCCCGGCGGATGCCGCTGCCGGGCCTCGCCAACCCGAACGCGGTCGCCCACCGGCTGCTGGTGGACCGCGACCCGGGCATGCGGATGGACCCGCTGACGGCGCGTCACCTCGCGAGCCACTACGGGTCGCTGTCGTTCGACATCGCCCGGCTCGTCAACGAGGACCCGACGCTCGGTGAGCGGATCCACGAGGACGGCCCGGAGATCTGGGCGCAGGTCGTGTACGCCCGCGACCACGAGTGGGCCCAGACGGCCGACGACGTGCTGCGCCGCCGCACCACGCTGACGGTGCGCGGTCTGGACACCGAGGCCGTCAGGACCCGGGTCGAGGACATGCTGGCCCGAAGGGCCTGATCCGTCCGGCGGTACACGGCACACGGCAGCGGAACGGCCGGGTGAGCGGGGATTCCCCGTTCGCCCGGCCGTTCGCGCGTCGCGCCGCCCGGTCCGCGGATCATGCGCTCCAATGCGGGTCGCGGCCGGAGAGCGCGAGGGCGCGTTCGAGATCGGTGGCCGGGCCGGTGAGTTCGACGGGTTCGGCGAAGCCCTTGTACTGGCGGTACATCTCGGCCTGCTGCTCGACGGCGGCGAGCACCACGGCGGCGGTCTCCTCGTCGGTGCGGAACTCCTGGCCGACGGTCTTCGCGACGTCCCAGCCGTGCAGCACCAGCTCGAGCAGGAGCATCGCGGCGATGTCGGCGGCGGGCATCTCGGCCCCGCCCATGTCGATACCGCCCTCCCACGCCTCGGGCCGGGCCCAGGCGGCGAGCGCGCGGTCGAGCTGCGCCGCGTACGCCTCGGCCCACTCCGGGTCCGCGGTGAAGTCGTGCTCGGTGAGCTCCTCGGGGAGGGTGGTGCGCAAGGCGCGGTGCTCCAGGCCGTGGGAGGTGTAGAGCACCCAGTGGTTGATCAGCGTGCGGGCGTCGAACTCCGGGCACGGGGTCGGCGCGGTGAGGTGTTCCGGCGTGATGGTGCGGGCGATACGGGCGGCTTCTGCGGCGCTGCGGACCAGCTGCGGATGAATGTTCATGAATCCCACGGTAGATCCGCGGCCGGGGCCCGTATTGAACAAACGCGACAGCTCAGAGGTCCTAGGCTGGCCGGATGACGACCCCGGAGATGGGGCGGGGAGTGCTGCGTCCCGCCGTGGCGGCCACCCAGTTCGAACTGCTGCGGGAGGAGCCGGCCGAGGCCGTCGCCCCGTACGTGGAGTTCTACTGGATCGTGCGCTGGGATCTGCGCGGCCGGCCGCCGCACGAGCAGAAGGTCCTCTCGCACCCCAATGTGCATCTGGTCTTCGAGAAGCCCGAGACCGCGGTCTACGGGGTGCAGCGCGGGGTCTTCACCCGGGTGTTGCGCGACCGCGGCCAGGTGCTGGGCATCAAGTTCCGGCCCGGCGGTTTCCGCCCGCTGCTGGGGTCGCCGGTCGCGGACCTCACCGACCGGTCGGTGCCCGCCGCGGAGCTGTTCGGGCCCGCCGTCACCACCGCGGAGCGGACGATCCTCGGGGCGTCCGACGTATCCACCATGACCGCCACCGCGGAATCGCTCCTCCTGAGCCTGCTCCCCGGCCCGGACGCGGCCCCTGACCCGGTCACGGCGGAGGTCGCCGCCATGGTGGAGCGGATCACCGCCTCCCCCTCCCTGTTCCGCGTCGACGAGGTCGCGGACGACCTCGGAGTCTCCGTCCGCAGACTCCAGCGGCTCTTCGCCGAACATGTCGGCGCCAGCCCCAAGTGGGTGCTGCGCCGGGCCCGGCTGCACGAGGCCGCCGCCCGTGCCGACCAGGGCGTGGGCATCGACTGGGCGGCCCTCGCCGCCGACCTCGGCTACAGCGACCAGTCCCACCTGACCCGGGACTTCACCGCCACGGTGGGCGCCTCCCCGGCCCGTTACGCGGGCGAGTAGGCCGGAGCCGGAGACCGTCTGCGCAGGGAGTCCGCGCGCCGGCCCGTCCGGGGGCATAATGGCCGGATACATCGGAGGTCTGGCGGCGGGTAGCGGGACAAGGACAGGGGGAGGTCGCGATGGCGGTCACCGACGAGGCGATCGAGAAGATCAAGGAAATGATCGTCTCAGGGGCGCTGCGGCCCGGCGACCGGCTGCCGAAGGAGAGCGAGCTCGCGGCTGAGCTGGGGCTTTCGCGCAATTCGCTGCGCGAGGCGGTGCGGGCGCTGTCGCTGATCCGGATCCTGGATGTGCGGCAGGGCGACGGCACCTATGTGACGAGCCTGGATCCACAGCTGCTGCTGGAGGCGATGAGCTTCGTGGTGGACTTCCACCGCGACGACACCGTGCTGGAGTTCCTGGCCGTCCGGCGGATCCTGGAGCCGGCCGCGACCGCGATGGCGGCGCTGCGCATCCCGGGGCCGGAACTCGACGTGCTCCAGGGGAAGCTGGACGCGCTCGGCCCCGAGCCCTCCGTCGAGGAACTGGTCGCCTCCGACCTGGAGTTCCACCGCGGCATCGTGCAGGCGTCGGGGAACTCGGTGCTCTGCTCGCTGCTCGACGGGCTGTCCGGGCCGACCACCCGGGCCCGCGTCTGGCGCGGCCTCACCCAGCAGGACGCGGTGAGCCGCACCCTGCACGAGCACCAGGCGATCCTGTCCGCGCTGCGCGACCGTGACGCGGAGGCCGCCCGCTCCTGGGCGACCGTGCACATCGCGAGCGTCGAGCAGTGGCTGCGCTCCACGCTGTAGGACGCGTCAGACGGGCGCGGGCAGCGGGATGTCCTCGTCGAGCAGTCCGCGCTCCACGAGGGCGCTCCACAGCCCGTCGGGGATCTCGTACGTGAAGAGCGCGGCGTTGTCCCGGACCTCCTCCGGGCTCGCCGCGCCGACGACCGCGGAGACCACCGACGGGTGCCCGAACGGGAAGCGCAGCGCGGCCGCCCGCAGCGGGACACCGAACTCCGCGCAGACGGCCGCGATGTCGAGGGCCCGGCGCACCAGCTCGGGCGGCGCCGCCGCGTAGTTGTACGGGGCGCCGGGCCGGGGGTCGGCGAGCAGCCCGGAGTTGTAGACGCCGCCGACGACCACGGCGGTGGAGCGCTCGGCGCACACCGGCAGCAGGTCGTCGTACGCGGTGCGCTCCAGCAGGGTCCAGCGGCCGGCGCAGAGCACCACGTCGACGTCGAGGTCGGCGACGAGCCGCGCGAGCACCCCGCTGTCGTTCATGCCGAAGCCGATGGCTCCCACCAGGCCCTCGTCGCGCAGCGCGGCGAGCGCGGGGAAGCCGGTCGCGTAGACCTCCGGCAGGTGGTCCTCGACATCGTGCAGATAGACGATGTCGACATCGTCGGTGCCGAGCCGCTCCAGGGAACCCTCCAGCGTGGCCCGGATCCCGTCGGCGGTGAAGTCCCACTCACGGGCGCGGGCCGGGGTGTCGACGAAGCCCTGGCCGTCGGTCCGCTCCCCCGGGGCCAGCGGCCGCAGCCGGCGGCCGACCTTGGTGGACAGCACGTACGAGGAGCGCGGCCGGCCGGCGAGCGCCCGGCCGAGGCGCTCCTCCGACAGGCCGAGGCCGTAGTGCGGGGCGGTGTCGAGGTAGCCGCAGCCGAGGTCGAGGGCGGCCGCCGTGACGGCGGCCGCGGTCGCGTCCGGCATGGCCCGGTACAGATTGCCCAGCGGCGCGCAGCCGAGGCCCAGGCGGGGCAGTGGCGGTACGGGCATGTGTCGGTCCTTGTCGTCGCGTCGGCCGGCCGGTCGGTCAGTCGGTCGGTCAGTCGGTCGGTCAGTCCTGTTTCTCGCCGCTCGCGAAGCGGGAGATGATCAGCGCCACGATGATGATCGCGCCGTTGAGGAACTGGTTCCACAGCGGGGGCACACCGCCCAGCGTCATCACATTGACGACCAGCTGCAGGGTGAGCACCCCGGTCAGCGCCCCGAAGAGGGTGCCCCGCCCGCCGTTGAGGCTGACGCCCCCGATGACGGTGGCGGCGAACACCTGGAAGATCCAGCCGTTGCCCTGGCTGGCCGAGACCGATCCGTAGTGGCCGGTGTACAGGATTCCGGCGAACGCGGCGAGCAGCCCGCCGAGCCCGAGCACGATCCAGGTGATGCGGTCCACGCGGATACCGGCGGCGCGCGCCGCCTCGGTGTTCCCGCCGATCGCGTAGAGCGCCCGGCCGTGCCGCAGATAGCCGAGGGCCAGGCCGCCGACCGCGAAGAGCACCAGGCAGATCCAGATGGCGGCGGGCGCGCCGAACCAGGAGGCCTTGCCGAGGTAGGCGAAGGACTCCGGCACGTTGACGATCGACTTGCCCTCGGCCACCCCGATCTGGAGGCCGCGCAGCATGGTGAGCATCCCGAGCGTGGCGATGAAGCCGTTGACACGCAGCTTGAGGATGAGGAAGCCGTTGATGCCGCCGATCACCACGCCGACCGCCAGGCAGACCGGGATCGCGGTCCAGGACGGCAGTACGCCCAGACCGTGGAAGGTCGCGGGGCCCGACGAGGGCAGCACCAGCCACATGGCGATGACCGGGGCCACGCCGATGGTGGATTCCAGCGACAGGTCCATCCGGCCGCTGATGAGGATGAGCGCCTCGGCCAGCACCAGCAGGCTCAGTTCGGTGGACTGCTGGGCGACACCGATCAGGTTGTCGGAGGTCAGGAAGGCCGGCGAGACGATGAAGCCGATCACGCACAGCACCAGCAGCACCGGGATCAGCGACAGGTCCCGGTAGCGGGCCAGCTGGAAGCTCAGACCTCCCGGCCGGCGCGTCTTGGAGGTGCCGACCGGCTCCACGGTCAGCTGGGTGGTGTCACTCATCTTCGTCGTCTCCCTTACGGCCGCCCGGGGTCACGGGCAGTCCTTCCATCGCGGAGACCACGTCCCTGTCGGTCCATCCGCTGTCGAACTCGGCGATCACCCGCCCGTGGAACAGGGCCAGTACGCGGTCGCAGACCCGCAGGTCGTCCAGCTCGTCGGAGACGATGACCGCGGCGTTCCCGCTGTCCGCCACCTCCCGCACCACACCGAGCAGGGAGTCCTTGGACTTGACGTCGACGCCCGCGGTCGGCCTGATCGCCACCAGCACCCGCGGTTTGCGGGCCAGTGCCCGCGCGATGACGACCTTCTGCTGGTTGCCGCCGGACAGGTCGGAGACCGACTGGCCGGGTCCCGAGGTCTTGATGTCCAGCGAGTCGATCATCGACTGCGCGAACTCCCGGGTGCGGGAGGGCAGCACGGTGCCGTACGGGCCGAGCTGGTCCGTGACGGTGAGCGTCGCGTTCTCCGCGACGCTGCGGCCCGGCACCAGCCCCTGCCGGTGCCGGTCCTCCGGCACGTAGCCGATCCCGGCGCCGAGCGCGTGCGGCACGCTCCCCGGCCGTACGGTCCGGCCCGCGACGACGGTCCGGCCGGCGGTGGGCTTGCGGAGCCCCACCAGGGTCTCCCCCAGCGCCGTGTTGCCGCTGGCGGTCGCCCCGGCCAGGCCGAGCACCTCGCCGGGGCGCACGGTGAAGTCGATGGCCCGGTAGGCGCCGTCGAGCGCCAGCCCCTCGGCGCGCAGCACGGGTTCGTCCTCCCGCCGCACCGTGGCGCCCGCCTGCCAGGCGGTGGCGGACTGCGCCGAGTCCCCGGTCATCGCCTGCACCAGGTCGGCCTTGCCCAGCTCCGCGACGGGCGCGGTGAGCACATGCCGGGCGTCACGGTAGACGGTGACGGTGGTGCACAGGTCGTACACCTCCTGGAGGTGGTGGGAGATGAACAGGAAGGCGACGCCCTGCCGCTGCAGTTCGCGCAGCCGGGCGAAGAGCCGCTCGATACCCGCCGCGTCGAGCTGGGCGGTCGGCTCGTCGAGGATGATGAAGCGGGCGCCGAAGGACAGCGCTCGCGCGATCTCCACGAACTGCCGCTGCTCGACGGTCAGATCCTTGGCGCGCGCCGCCGGATCGACCTCGACGCCATACTCGGCGAGCAGGTCACGGGCCCGCTGGCGCAGCTTCGGCCAGCGGATCCGGCCCTCCCCGAAGCGGCCGGCCGCGAGGCCGTACCGGTTCAGGAAGAGGTTCTCCGCGACGGTCAGATCCGGGACGACCATGGACTTCTGGTAGACGCAGGCGACCTTCGACTGCCAGGCGGTGGTGTCCCCGAACGCGGGCGCCGCCTCGCCCTGGAAGGCGACGGAGCCCGCGTCCGGGGCGTGCAGCCCGGTCAGTACGGAGACGAGGGTGGACTTGCCGGCGCCGTTGCGGCCGACGAGCGCGTGGGACTCGCCGGCCTGCACCGTCAGCCGCACCCGGTCGAGCGCGACGGTCGGCCCGAAGCGCTTGACGACGCCCTCGGCGTGCACGGCCGGCGGCGGTGCCCCGGCCGCCGGCTCCTGGCGGGGGAGTTCCTTGGCTGGTGCCTGGGACATGGTCAGCTCTTTCCGAGCTGGTTGGCCCACAGCGCGGCGTCGTCCACGTTGCTCTTGGTGACGAGCGGGGCGGGCAGCTGGTCCTCCAGACCGTTCGGGATCTTGATGATGTTGGAGCCGTGGTCGGTCGGACCGGGCTGGAACGTCTTGCCGTCCAGCGCGGCCTTCGCGTAGAAGAGCGCGTACTTGGCGTAGAGGTCGGCGGGCTGCGAGACCGTCGCGTCGATCTTGCCCTCGCGGATCGCCTTCAGCTCCTCGGGGATCCCGTCGTTGGAGATGATGGTGATGTGGCCTGCCGTGCCCGGCGGCTTGAGCAGGTGCTTCTGCTCCAGCAGGGCGAGGGTGGGCTGCAGGAAGACGCCGCCGGCCTGCATGTAGATGCCGTTGATGTCCGGGTCCGAGGCGAGGGTGGCCTGCAGCTTGGAGGAGGCGACATCGCCCTTCCAGTCGGTGGCCAGCTCGATGACCTTGATGTTCGGGAACTTCTCCTTCATGCAGGACGCGAACGCCTCCGAGCGGTCCCGCCCGTTGATGGAGTCGAGCGCGCCCTGGAACTCGACGACCTTGCCCTTGCCGGCGAGCTGCTGGCCGAGGTATTCGCACGCCTTCTGCCCGTACGCCTTGTTGTCGGCGCGCACCACCATGTAGACGTCGCCCTTGTCGGGGCGGGTGTCGACGCTGATGACCGGGATCTTCTTGTCCGCCAGGCGTTCCAGGGTGGAGGCGATGGCGCCGGTGTCCTGCGGGGCCATCACCACCGCCTTGGCGCCCTGGTCGGTGAAGGTCTGGGTGTTCGCGACGAGCTTGGTGATGTCGTTCTGCGAGTTGCTGCGCGGCAGTGCGGAGACGACCCCGTCCTTCACGCCCTTCTCGATGTACTGCTGGTACGAGTTCCAGAAATCGCTGTCGGCACGCGGCAGGTCGATACCGACCTTGCCCGAGGTGCCCGCCTTGTCGTCGCTGCCGCGATTGCAGCCGGCGACGGCGGTGACCGCGAGGAGTGCCGCGCACGCCGTGACCATGGTGCTCGTGAGGGAACGCTGCCGCAGTCTCATCGTCGAGTCCTGCCCTTCTTGGTGTGTAGCGGCTCGGAATGCTTACGCCCTGGGAGGCGATGGGGAGTGGATCAGCGAGCGGTGTCCTGCGGCTTCGGATCCAAGGCGGAGGAGGGAGGCGACGCGGAGCGTCGTCGACCGACGACAACGCCGGAGCCGGAGTCGCAGGACACCGGGAGCCCGCTCCCTATTGCCCCCCAGGGCGTTGGGGGGTGGGGCGGAGTCTCAGTCCTTGCATGCCACCGTCGACGGCCAGTGCCGTCCCGGTGACGCTCCCGGCGGCGGGGCTCGCCAGGTAGGCGATGGCCGCGGCGACCTCGTCGGCGGCGACGAGGCGGCCCAGCGGTTGCCGGGCGTTCAGTGCGGCGCGCTCGGCGGCCGGATCATCGGCACGGTCGAGCAGTCTGCCGATCCAGGGGGTGTCGGCGGTACCGGGATTCACGCAGTTCACGCGTACGCCCTCGCGGACGTGGTCGGCGGCCATCGCGAGCGTCAGCGAGAGCACCGCGCCCTTGCTGGCGCTGTACAGGGCGCGCTGCGGAAGTCCCGCGGTCGCCGCGATGGAGCAGGTGTTGGTGATGGACACACAGCCGGGGCGGTCCGCGGCGGCGGCCCGCAGGTGCGGCAGCGCGGCCCGCGCGGTGCGCACCATGCCGAGGACGTTGATGTCCAGGACGCGGAGCCATTCGTCGTCGTCGTTCTCCTCGACGGTGCCGATCGCGCCGATCCCCGCGTTGTTGACGAGGATGTGCAGGCCGCCGAGGAGTCCGACGGCCTCGGCGACCGCGGCCCGTACCGCGGGGCCGTCGGCGACGTCCGCCGTGACGGCCAGGGTGCCGGGCGGCGCTCCCGCGGGATCGCGGTCCAGGACGGCGACGCGCGCGCCGCGCGCGGTGAGCAGGGCGGCGGTGGCGGCGCCGATGCCGGAGGCGCCGCCGGTCACGAGGGCGGTGAGCCCCCGCAACTCACGGTCTTGGATGTTGTTCATGCGGATCCTTCCTGGCGGGCCTGCGAAACAGTGCGGTCCTCCTGCCGGGCCTGCCAGACCGGGCCTTCCGGGTAGCGGTGGTCGGCGATGGATCGGGGTTTCATCCGGGCGGAGAAGCCGGGACGGGCGGGGGCGCGGTAGCGGCCGTGGTCGATGACGACGGGGTCCTCGAAGTGCTCGTGGAGGTGGTCCACGTATTCGATGACCCGGTCGTCCCAGCTCCCGGAGACGGCGACGTAGTCGAACATCGCCAGGTGCTGCACGAGCTCGCACAGGCCGACACCGCCCGCGTGCGGGCAGACCGGCACCCCGAACTTGGCGGCCAGCAGCAGGATCGCGATGTTCTCGTTGACCCCGGCGACGCGGGCCGCGTCGATCTGGACGAAGTCCACGGCGCCGGCCTGCAGCAGCTGCTTGAACATGACGCGGTTGGCGGCGTGTTCACCGGTGGCGACCTTGACGGGCTGCCCGGCGCGTACCGCGGCGTGCGCGAGGATGTCGTCCGGGCTGGTGGGTTCCTCGATCCAGTACGGGTCGTAGGCGGCCAGGGCCTTCATCCACTCCAGCGCGGCGGAGACGTCCCAGCGCTGGTTGGCGTCGACGGCGATCCGGATGTCCGGGCCGACGGCCTCGCGGGCGATCCGCATCCGGCGCAGGTCGTCGCCGAGATCGGCGCCGACCTTGAGCTTGATCTGGTGGAAGCCGTCGGCGACGGCTTCCTTGGACAGCCGGGCGAGCTTCTCGTCGGAGTAGCCGAGCCATCCCGGTGAGGTGGTGTACGCGGGGTAGCCGCGGTCGCGCAGCAGCGCGGCCCGTGCGGCCCGGCCGGGTTCCGCGGCGCGCAGGATGTCCAGCGCCTCCTCGCGGGTGAGCGCGTCGGTCAGATAGCGGAAGTCGACCATGTCCACGATCTGTTCCGGGCTCATCGAGGCGAGGAACTCCCAGACCGGCTGGCCGGCCCGCTTGGCCGCCAGGTCCCAGGCCGCGTTGATGACGGCGCCGGCCGCCATGTGCATGACGCCCTTCTCCGGGCCCAGCCAGCGCAGCTGCGAGTCATGGGTCAGTTCCCGGTGGAGTCCGCCAAGATCACCGGTAATACTGTCCACGCCGCGTCCCAGTACATAGGGTCGCAGGGAGCGGATCGCGGCGGCGGTGACATCGTTGCCGCGGCCGATCGTGAAGCAGAAGCCGTGCCCCTCCAGGCCGTCGGGGTCATCGGTGCGCAGAACTACGTAGGCGGCGGAGTAGTCGGGGTCGGGGTTCATGGCGTCCGAGCCGTCGAGCTGCTCCGAGGTCGGGAAGCGTATGTCGTAGACGTCGACCTCGGTAATGGTCGGACTCATGTACACCCCCGTCGTGAGACATCGGATCTTTTTTCGAACAACCGATGTATAGCGCCGAAAACCTCGCGAAGTCCAGGGGGTAGAGCCAACTTTGTGGAAGACAGATCGGATGTCTCGCGAGAGACTCCTGAAATGGCTGCGTCGTGGGGCGCTGGTGACCGCTGTGGTGCTCCTGGTCCCCGTGGTGGCCGTGGCCATCGCGCTGCGGCTCGAATACGCCGGGGATCCCGGCGCGGCGGGCCGCACCCGGGGGCATGACGCGGTCTGGCTCGGGCACGCCTGGGTCGACGGCCGGCACACCGCGGCCGACCTCGAAGCCCTGCGCGTCCAGGCCCAGGGCACCGGGATCCGGGACCTCTATGTGCACACCGGACCGCTGGAGCAGAACGGCAGTCTCGATCCGACGCTCTACCCGGGCGCGGCCTGGCTGATCGGCGAGGTCCACCGGATCCTGCCGGGCGTCCGGGTGCAGGCCTGGCTCGGCAACGTCATCGCGCACCACAACGGGGACGACGGGCTGCACCTGCCCGACGAGGCCACCCGCGCCCGCATCCAGGCCAGCGGTCAGCAGGTGCTGGCCGCCGGATTCGACGGCGTCCACCTCGATCTGGAGCCCAACTACTCCGGTGACAAGGACTTCCTGGACATCCTGGACCGGTTGCGCGCCACGACTTCGGCGCACGGCGCCGCGCTGTCGGTGGCCACCCACCAGATCGATCCGCTGCCGGGACTGCACACCATCGCGCTGTCGATGTTCGACCATCCCAAGTGGTGGTCGCAGAAGTACTTCGCCGAGGTCGCCCGCCGCGTCGACCAGGTCGCGGTGATGGCGTACGACTCGGCGATGCCACTGGAAAGCCTGTTCGGGGGTTACCTCGCCCAGCAGACCGCCCTCGCCCTGGAGGTCACCCCGGCCGGCACCGACCTGATCATGGGGCTGCCCGGCTACCACACCAGCACGAGCGGACACCATCCCTCCGCCGAGACCGTCACGGCCGCCGTGCGCGGCGCGCGACTGGGTCTGGCCAGGCACGGAAAGGACCGCGAGGCCTTCGGCATGGCGCTCTACGTGGACTACGCCGCGACCCCCGGCGACTGGGCCGCGTACCGGTCCGGATGGGGCGGGCGCTGACCGCCGCGGGAGCGGATCGTGACCGGACGCGTACGTGCGATGACCGTGGGGATCATCCTGGTACGAGGGCTGCGGAGAGGGCCTCCGTAAGCCGTAGGCTGGTCCCGCACTGACACGAACAGCAGCCGGCAGGGGACGGCCTCGCCCCCTCCGGCCGGAAGGAGGCGCTGGGTGATCGAGCTCGAGGGAGTACCCGAGCTGATCGACCCGGTCATGGTGGCCGCGTTCGAGGGCTGGAACGACGCCGGCGACGCAGCCTCCACCGCGGTCGGCCACATGGACCGGGAATTCAAGGGGGAAGTCTTCGCGGCACTGGACGCCGAGGACTACTACGACTTCCAGGTCAACCGGCCGACCGTCTGGCTGGACGCCGGGGTACGCAAGATCACCTGGCCGACCACGCGGCTGTCGGTGGTCCGCGTCCAGAACCCCCGGCCCCGTGACCTCGTCCTGGTCCGCGGCATCGAGCCGAGCATGCGCTGGCGCTCGTTCTGCAACGAGATCCTGGGCTTCGCCCATGAACTCGGCGTGGAGATGGTCGTCGTGCTGGGCGCGCTGCTGGGCGACACCCCGCACACCCGCCCGGTCCCCGTCACCGGAGTGACCTCCGACGCGGACCTGGCCGTCGCCCTGAACCTGGAGGAGTCCCGCTACGAGGGCCCGACCGGCATCGTCGGCATCCTGCAGGAGGCGTGCACGCACGCCGGCATCCCGGCGGTCAGCCTGTGGGCCGCCGTCCCGCACTACGTGTCGCAGCCGCCGAACCCCAAGGCGACGCTCGCCCTCCTCAACCGCCTGGAGGATCTGCTCGATGTGCGGATCCCGCTCGGCGAACTGCCGGAGGACGCGCGCGCCTGGCAGGTCGGGGTGGACCAGCTCGCGGCCGAGGACAGCGAAGTCGCCGAGTACGTACAGACGTTGGAGGAGGCCCGCGACACCGTCGAACTGCCGGAGGCGTCGGGCGAGGCCATCGCCAAGGAGTTCGAGCGCTATCTGCGGCGCCGCGACCCCGACACCGGCGAGGCCCATCCCTACCTCAGGGACACCTCATCGGGACCGCACCCCGCCCGGGGCGCCGCCAAGGAGGAGCCCGAACCGGACGACTCCGACGACGAGTAGCCCGGTACGCGGGACGACCGGCCGCCGGCCGGGTGCGCGCTGCGCATCCGGCCGGCGGTCGTCCGTCACGGGGTCCCGACGGGTCAGGCGCAGCTGAACTTCGCCGCGGCCCAGTCCCCGTGGTCACCGCTCTTGGAACCGTTGGTGTCGGTGATCTTCAGACGGACGTGGCGCGCCCCGCCGAGCGGGACGTCCACCGGCACGGTCGCGGAGGCGCCCGTCACCTTGGGCGAGGTCCACAGCACCTTGCCGTCGGCCTCGACCGAGAAGGCCACCTCCCCATAGCCGTTGATCTCGTCGTCGATCCCGGCGTCCGCGGTGAAGCGGGTGCAGCGGCCGCCGGTGTAGAGCTCGATGTCGGAGTCGGCGTGGGCGCCGATCCCCTTGGGGTAGACCGTGCCCGCCAGGGTGATCGGATGACCGTCCTCGGCGCCCGACTCCCCGTTGCTGCGATCGCGTTCGGGCGGCCCGTAGCCGTTCCCCTCGCTCAGCCACACCATGTCGCTCGCCCAGGTGTCGGCCACCGGTGGCGGCGGCATCGCGGAGACCGCGAACGGCTGCGCCGTCACCCGGGCCTGCCCGCCCGTCCGGTAGGCGGCGGAGGCCGTCAGCACCGCCTCCCCCGGTGCCGCGTTCTGCGGCGGGGTGACGGTGACCTGGACCCTCCGGGTCGTCCCGGCGGGAATGCGGCCCACCGGCGCAGGGGCGGTCACCGACCAGCCGGCCGGCGCCTTCAGCGTCACCTGGACTCCGGTGGCGTCCCTGCTGCCCGCCGTCACGTCCACCGGCACGGTGGCCGGCACACCCGCGCCGACCTCCTGCGCCGGCGGCGACGACACCACGGCGGCGCTGCCCGGCGCCTTGCCGCCGAGCGCGCTCGCGCCCAGCAGCCGGAGGGAGAACGCCTTCGCGGTGCTCAGCGACGGGGTCTTGACCTGCACCACGCCGCCCCGGTCGGCCGTGTCGAACCACCAGCCGCGCGAGGCCGCGTCGAAGGCGGCCTTGGAGGTGTACTTCGGCAGCGCGGACCCGTCCAGCAGCAGACCGGCAGGCGCGTCACCGGTGTGCACGGTGAACTGGTACGGGCGGGCGGTCTGCTTGCCCTGGAAGGTTCCGTTGCTGGCTCCGACGTCGACGGTCACGTCGCCCGCGCCGGACGACGGGGCCTTGACGGTGACCTTCTGCCGCGCGTACTTCCCGGCCCGGCTCTGCCGGGTGACGCCGTCGTCCTCGTACAGCGTGAAGGACGACGTGCCCTGCGGGTAGACGTCCCAGGCGACCGGCGAGGCCGGGGTGCGGTCCTGGTAGGACCTGATGCCGGGCCACATCGGCACGGCGGCACCGGCCTTGACGAACAGCGGCAGCGTGCCCAGCGGCGCGCTGTAGCCGTTGACCGTGGTCGGGCCCTGGTAGACGCGGCCGGTCCAGTAGTCGCTCCAGGTGCCCTTCGGCAGATAGATGCCGTCGCGCACCGCGGTGTCCTGGTAGACCGGCGTCACGAGGAAGTCCTCGCCGGACAGGAACTCGTACTTCGCCGCGTCGGACGCCGCCTTCGGGTCGTCCGGGTACTCCAGCGCGAGCGGCCGCACCTGGCCGACCCCGGTGCGGTTCGCCTCGGCCGCGTAGGAGTACGTGTACGGCAGCAGCGACTCCTTGAGCTTGAGGTACTGGCGGTTGATGGAGGTGTACGGCTCCCCGTACCGGTAGGGCTGCTTGTCGTTCGCGGCCCAGCCGTCCATCGTCATCACGGCCGGCAGGAAGGACTTCCACTCCAGGTCGCGGGTGTAGGTCTTGGGGCTGCCGCCGAAGATGCCGTCGATGTCACCCGAGGTGTAGGCGAGCCCGGACATCGTGGCGCCCGCGTACGTCGGGATCTGCCAGCGGATGTACTCCCAGCTGCCGGACTGGTCGCCCGACCACTGCACGCCGCAGCGCTGCGCGCCCGACCAGCTCTCGGGAGCCCAGGTGAAGCCGCGGGCGTCGCTGTTGTCCTCGATGCCCTGGTAGGCGTCCTTGCAGCCGTCGAGGGCGAACTTGTAGCCGCCGCCGACCCAGGCCACGTCGAGCTTGGCGATCCGCTGGCCGGCCTTGACCTGGTCGGCGAGTTTGCCGATGCCGTCCTCGGTCCACAGGCCGGTCTTCATCTTGCGGTCCTGGAGACCGGCGGAGGTCTGCGGGAGGTTCTCGTAGCCGCAGCCGTAGCCGTCGTTGACGAGCATCCAGCCGTTCGGCATGTCGTTCTTGACGTAGTCGTCGGCGACCTTGAGGGAGTCCAGGGTGTGCCGCTCGCCCCGGTTGGCGTTGTGCAGATAGCAGTCGGAGTCGCCGACCTCGAGCCCGTACACGGGCGGCAGGAAGGGGCGGCCGGTCAGCTGGGTGTACTGGCCGATGACGTCCTTGGCCGACGGGCCGGCGAAGTAGTACGCGTCGAAGCGGTTCTCCTGCTCGGTCGTCGCCACCGGATCGGTGAAGGCGTACGTGCCGGGCGCATAGGTGTTGCGGAAGGCGCCGTAGCCGGCCGTGGACAGGTAGAACGGGACGGAGTTGGGGTGCCCGCCGTCGTTCCAGTTGTCGTCGACGCCGACCTCGACGGTCTGGCCGCGGTGCGAGGTGTTACCGCGGCCGTTCTGCATCCCGGCGCCGTAGAACTGCTCGGTGGCGCCGCGCTCCAGGGTCTGGGTGGTCCTGGTGCCGTTCCACGTCAGGCCCTTGGACTCGGCCCAGACCTTGGTGCCGTCGGCGCGGTAGAGGGCGAAGCGCAGCGGGGACTTGTACGCGCGCAGGGTGACCTGGGAGGTACTCAGCTCGTACCGGTCACCCGCGTCCCGCCACCGGGTGGCCGGCGCGGCGCCCTGCGGCAGCACGATGTCGGTGCCGGTGGGGTCGCTGAACTTCCCGTCGGGCGCGAGCTCCACACGGAACGTCTGCCCGGACACGAAGGTGACCCGGACCTCGGCCTGGCCGGCCGTCAGGTGGTAGACGGGCCCGGCGGCGGAGAATCCGGTCAGATTCCCGACGGTGGTATCGGCGGGCGCGGCGGCGTGCGCCGTACCCGGTACCGGGACGAGGAGGGCCACGAGCAGGCCCAGCATCACCATCAGCGGCATCGCAGACATTCTGCGATGTTCTTGAGCATTCCTGTGCATGAACACCTCTCCGGCTGCATCTGCGCGCAGTTGGAAGCAAGAAATGAGCAACTGCGAGCGTGTATAGCGCAGATGCCGTGCTCCTGACCAGAGGGCCGTCGGGTGCCGGGTCACCGCTTCCGGCGCGGCGGGCCCCGTTCCGCTGTCCGCCGGGCGCAACGAAACGGCCCCGGCGGCGATCCGCCGGGGCCGTTCGGTTGCGCTACGAGCTGTCGTACGGGCTGTCGTTAGAGGGCGACGCCCAGGAGTGCGTCGACCGCGCGGGAGACCACACCGGGCGCTCCCTCGTCCGTGCCGCCGGACAGGGCCTGCGAGGCGGCCCAGCGGTCCACCGCGGCGAGCGCGGCCGGTGCGTCCAGGTCGTTCGCGAGCGCCTCGCGGATCTCCTCGACGAGCGCCTCGGCCGGCGGCCCGTCGGGACGGGACACCGCCGCGCGCCAGCGGGCGAGGCGTTCGACGGCGTCGGCGAGCACGCCGTCCGTCCACTCCCAGTCGGCGCGGTAGTGGTGGGCGAGGAGCGAGAGCCGGATCGCGGCGGGGTCGACCCCGTCACGGCGCAGCTGGGAGACGAAGACCAGGTTGCCCTTGGACTTCGACATCTTCTCGCCGTTGAGGGCGACCATGCCGGCGTGCACGTACGCCTTGGCCATCGGGAACTCGCCGGTGAGCACCTGGGCGTGCGAGGCGCCCATCTCGTGGTGCGGGAAGGCGAGGTCGGAGCCGCCGCCCTGGACGTCGAAGCCCATCCCGAGGTGGTCCAGCGCGATGGCCACACACTCGATGTGCCAGCCGGGCCGGCCGCGGCCGAGGGAGGCGCCGTCCCAGCTCGGCTCGCCCTCACGGGCGGCCATCCAGAGCATCGGGTCCAGCGGGTTCTTCTTGCCGGGACGGTCCGGGTCGCCGCCGCGCTCCGCGGACAGGATCCGCATCGCGGTCGCGTCCAGCCGGGAGACCTGGCCGAAGTGCGGGTCGGAGTCGACGGAGAAGTAGGTGTCGCCACCCAGTTCGTAGGCGGCACCCAGTTCCAGCAGCCGTTCGACCAGCGGGACGATCCCGGGTATGGCCTCGACGGCGCCGATGTAGTGGGCCGGGGGGAGCATCCGCAGCGCGGTCATGTCCTCCCGGAACAGGGCGGTCTCACGCTCGGCGAGCGCGGTCCAGTCGTCTCCGTTGGCGATGGCCCGCTCCAGGAGCGGATCGTCGACGTCCGTGACGTTTTGGACGTACTGCACCTGACGCTTCGTATCGAGCCACACGCGCTGCACGAGGTCGAACGCGTTGTAGGTGGCCGCGTGCCCCATGTGGGTGGCGTCATAGGGAGTGATCCCGCAGACATAGATGCGGGCGACCGGACCGGGGTCCAGGGTTACCGGGCCACCGGTCGCGGTGTCGTGGAGGCGGAGGTCGCGGCCACTGCCGGGAAGGGCAGGGACGTCGGAAGCGGGCCAGGCATACATGAGATGAGCGTAACCGGACGTGGGTTCCGGAAACGAACCGGCGGCAGGCACGAGTGCGGATGGGCCGGATTGGCCGTCTTGACTTTTCCGCGCGCCGCCGCCCGGGAGGGTCGGCTCCGGGTCCTCGGCCCGACGGCTGTGCCGGCAGGGCAGACCTGCGGCTGGAGACTCCTAGACGGGCGGCCAGGGAATGGCCGGCCACTGGCCGCTCGGCCGCGGGTAGCGACCGGTGCGCAGCAGATCCGCCACTCGGGTGCCGACCGCTGCCACCTCGGCGTCGGTGAGCAGCTCCGCGAGCCGGGCGCCCAGCCCGCCCTTCAGGGCGTCGGTGAGGCGCCGGAGCACCTCGACGGCGTCCTCGGGCAGCGGTTCGTCCGCCCAGCCCCACAGGAGGGTGCGCAGCTTGTCCTCGGCGTGGAAGGCGATGCCGTGGTCGATGCCGTAGAGCCGGCCGTCCGGTGCGGGCAGCAGATGGCCGCCCTTGCGGTCGGCGTTGTTGATCACGGCGTCCAGCAGGGCGATCCGGCGCAGCCGCGGGTCGTCGGCGTGCACCAGCAGCGCGGTGCGGCCGCCGCCCACCTCGGCCCGGACGACCGCCTTCCAGCCCTCGCCCGGCTCGTCCTCCTCGACCAGGGCCAGCAGCTCCGGCGCCTGGCCGGACTCCTCGTCGGCCTCGTCGATCCACAGCTGGCACATGCCCTCGCCGTACGGGCCGTCGCGCAGCACCGTCGGTGGTACGAGGCTCCAGCCGGTGGCCTCCGAGACCAGGTACGCGGCCACCTCGCGCTCGGCGAGGGTGCCGTCGGGGAAGTCCCACAGCGGGCGCTCCCCGGCGACCGGCTTGTACACGCACTCGGCGGTCCGGCCGTCGAGGGCGACCTCGCAGTACAGGACGGCGTTGGAGGCGTCGCGCAGCCGCCCGCGCACGGTCAGCTCGCCGCGGGTGAGCAGCTCCATGGCGTCCCCGGCAGCGCCGGACGGGCCGCCGGGCGGGCCGGTGGTGTCACCCGGATCGCCGGACGTACCGGCGTCGCCGGTCAGGCCCCCCGCCGGTACCCGTTCTGGCGCGGGCATACGTGTCCTTCCGGGTCCAGGGGCAGGCTGCACAGCGGGCACGGCGGACGGCCCGCCGAGACCACGTCCAGGGCCCGCTTGGCGAAGGACCGGGCCTGCGCGCCGGTCAGGTGGACCCGCAGCAGCGGCGGGCCGTTCTCGTCGTCCTCGCGCAGCTCCTCGGCCGCTTCGAGGGTGGCGTCGTCGGCGTCGGGCTCGACCTCGACGAGCGCCTGGGCCTCCAGGACCATGCGCTCCTGGGTGCTGTCCCAGGCCAGCGCCATGGTGCCGACCCGGAACTCCTCCTCAACGGGACTGTCGAGCGGCGCGGTGTCGGCCAGTTCGCCCGGCGCGACCGCGGGCACGACGGTGCTGCCGCCGGTCCGCCGAACGACCTCGTCCAGCAGCTCGTCGATCCGTTCGGCCAGCGCCGCGACCTGCGTCTTCTCCAGGGCGACGCTGGTGGTGCGGCCTGCGCCGGTCGCCTGCAGGAAGAAGATGCGCTGGCCCGGCTCACCGACCGTGCCGGCGACGAACCGGTCCGGTTGTTCGTAGAAGAAGACCTGACGGGGCACGTCCTGCTCCGTTTGCTCGACTGTGCGGCTGCTCGACTGTGGGACTGCTCAGCTGTGGCGGTGCTCAGTTGCGGCTGTGCTCAATTGTTTGGGCTCAGTTATGGGTGTGACCGGCCGTTCCGTACCGCCGGACACGGTCCGGGGCGGCGGAACACTGCCGGTCCACCACCCTACTGCGGAAGCCGATCACGGTGTGCCGGTGCCACCACCGACCACCGCGTCCCCCGTCGTGCCCCCGGCGGCGTTTCCGCCTGTTTCCGACGCTTCGGTGGCCGCCGCGGACGGCGCGGGCGCGAGCCCGGTGAGGTCGCCGGTGTCGCCGAGCCGCAGCAGGAACGGCCGGTAGGCGGTGTAGCGGATCGCGGTCACCGAGCAGGGGTCGACGGCGATCCGCTGGAAGAGGTCGAGGTGCATGCCCAGGGCGTCGGCGGCGATGGCCTTGATGATGTCGCCGTGCGAGCAGATGGCGTAGACCGCGTCGGGGCCGTGGCTCTCCTCGATCCGCGCGTTCCAGTCCCGTACCGCGTCGACCGCGCGCGCCTGCATGGCCCGCAGCGACTCGCCGTCCGGTCCGGGGAAGACCGCGGCGGACGGGTGGCGCTGCACGGTGGCCCACAGCGGTTCGTCGGCGAGCTCGGCGAGCTTGCGGCCCGTCCAGTCGCCGTAGCGGCATTCGCCGATCCGGTCCTCGGTGTGAACGGGCAGCTCGGGGCGGGTGTCCAGCATCGGCTGGACGGTCTCCCGGCAGCGCTGCAGCGGGCTGGTGACGACGGCGGCCAGCGGCACCACGGACAGCCGGGCGGCGAGCTCGGTGGCCTGGGCGCGGCCGCTGTCGTCCAGGGCGACGCCCTGGCTCCAGCCGGCCAGCACTCCGTCGGCGTTGGCGGTCGACCGCCCGTGGCGGACAAGGATCACGGTGGGCATGCGGGCCAGCCTACGTCGGTGGTGTGACTTCGCCGGATCGCGGAAGAATAGCCCTCGTGATCGTGGACTGCGCCATCTACAAGGACGGGCACCGGACCGAGGGGCCCGACGACCTCTCCGATGCCCTGGACCAGGCGCGGGCGTCCGGCGACGCCTTCCTCTGGATCGGACTGCACGAGCCGACGGAGGACGAGTTCGACCTGGTGACCTCCGAGTTCGGCCTGCATCCGCTGGCCGTCGAGGACGCCCTGACCGCACACCAGCGCCCCAAGCTGGAGGTCTACGACGATTCGCTGTTCGTGGTCCTCAAACCGCTGGAGTACGACGACGCGGCGGCGACGGTCACCGCCGGTGAGCTGATGGTGTTCATCGGTGACGCCTTCGTGGTGACGGTGAGGCACGGCGAGGGCAGCGCGCTGGCCGAGGTGCGGCGGCGGCTGGAGAAGGATCCCGAGCTGCTGAAGCACGGACCGCCCTCGGTGCTCTATGTGATCAGCGACACAGTGGTGGACCACTACGTGGAGATCGCCTACGAACTGCAGGTGGACCTCGAGGAGTTGGAGTCGAGCGTGTTCACCCCGAATGCCGGGGACACGGCCAACACCGCGAGCACGATCTACACCTTCAAGCGCCAGGCACTGGAGTTCCGCCGTGCCACCGGTCCGCTGATGGACCCGATGGCCCGGCTCGCGGGCGGCGGGGTGCCGTTCGTCTCGGCGGCCAGCCGGCCGTTCTTCCGCGATGTCGCCGACCACCTGACCCGGGCGAACGAGCAGGGCGAGAGCCTGGACCGGCTGCTGTCCGACATCCTCGCCGCGCATCTGACGCAGGTGGGAGTGCGGCAGAACGACGACATGCGCAAGATCTCGGCGTGGGCGGCGATGGCCGCGGCGCCGACGATGATCGCCGGCATCTACGGCATGAACTTCGACCACATGCCGGAACTCCACCAGACGTGGGGTTATCCGGCCGTCATGACGCTGATGGCGGGCATCGTCGCCCTCCTGTACGGGTTCTTCAAACGGCGCGGGTGGCTGTAGCGGGGTGGGGCGGGTGGTTGCGGCCGGGCGGTGCGGGTGGCGGTGACCGTGTGGGGTGGCGGGCAGACTGTGCGCGGCGGGTCGCCGTGACCGTATGGGGCGGGTGCCCCGCGAGGCGTAACTCCTGGCCCGCTGAGGCGTTGTGTTTGCTGACGGCCGTGGCGGGGAAGACCCCCGAGCCCCCACCACGGCCGCAGATCCCAGCGATCCGGTCGAGCCTCCTCATCCCGCACTGTCCTACCTCCTGGGTAAGGTGCAACGGGGGCTGAGGGGCCAACGAGGCCGTGAATCGCGAAGCAGGTGGACATGTTCAGCAAGGCGACGAGGAGCCGCCCGACCACGCGCCGGTCGGGTCCGGCGGGGTCGGACTGGTCGCCGTACGAGCGGCTCGAGGACGCTTCCGACGCCTACTTCCTGCACGCGGACGTCGCGTTGGACGCGATCAGGGGGGTGCTCGGACGCCGCAAGGTCCTCGGTTTCACCCTGGAGCGGGTGGTGGATCTGACGGAGGCCGGCACGTCTGTCTGGCAGGAGGCGGCGGTCTGCGACGGCCGGCGGCTGATCCTGTGGCACAGCGAGGAGTTGGCCGACGACAGCGCACCCGGCGGGACCGTACTGGACTCGTCGGTGCAGGTGCTCCCGTTGAACTCCATCGGCCATGTCGGGATGCGGACGCTGGTCGGGAGGAACGAGCAGGGAGTGCGCGTCGACCGCGGGGTGTACCTGGTACTCGCGACATCGATGCCGCACGAGTTGAGCGCCGTGCAGGGCGATCCGGACTCGCCGGTCGCCGCCGCCCGCTTCCGTCCGGAGGCGTTCCGGTTCAGCAAGTCGCTCGACGACGGCGGACCGGGCCAGATAGCCCGGCTCGTCGCGTTCGGACGGCTGCTGGGGCGGCTGGTGCCCAGCTAGGGCGTGTTGCGAAAGTCCCGCCTGGCCCACGACGCCTGGCACGCGCCCTAGAACCCGACGGCCCTCAGGCCGGACGCCGGTCCGCCGCCGGGACCTGCATACCGGCCCCGGCCCTCCGCGGGACCGGGGCCGGTCCTCTGCCGGCTACGCGAGGCCCGCGCGCTCCATGGCCTCGACTCCCGCGCGCAGTGCGGCGACCCGCTCGTCGAGCGTCCAGCCGGCCGGGGTGACGGTCAGGGTGGTGACGCCGGCGGCCGCGTACTCCTGCATGCGGTCCGCGATCCGCTCGACCGGGCCGAGCAGGCTGGTGCGGTCGATCAGCTCGCGCGGGACGGCGGCCGCGGCGCCGTCCTTGTCGCCCGCCAGGTACTTGTCCTGGATCTCGGCGGCTTCCTTCTCGTACCCCATGCGCTGCGCGAGCCGGTTGTAGAAGTTCTGCTTCCTGCTGCCCATGCCGCCGACGTACAGGGCGGTGTAGGGGCGGAAGATGTCGGCGAGCGCGTCCACGTCGTCACCCAGCGCGAGCGGCAGCGTCGGACAGACGTCGAAGCCCTCGAGGGTCTTGCCGACCTTGGCGCGGCCCGCGCGCAGCGGGGCCAGCGAGGTGTCCTCCATGTTCTCGGCGGCGCAGAAGAGCGTCAGCGCGCCGTCGGCGATCTCGCCGGTCTGTTCCAGGTTCTTGGGGCCGATCGCGGCGATGTACAGCGGGATGTGCTCGCGCACCGGGTGCACGGTGAGCTTGAGCGCCTTGCCGGGGCCGTCGGGCAGCGGCAGCGTCCAGTGCTCGCCCTCGTGCGAGAGCCGCTCGCGGGCCATCGCCTTGCGGACGATCTCGACGTACTCCCGGGTGCGGGACAGCGGCTTGTCGAAGCGCGTGCCGTACCAGCCCTCGGAGACCTGCGGTCCCGAGACGCCGAGGCCCAGCCGGAAGCGGCCGCCGGACAGCGAGTCGAGGGTGGCGGCGGTCATCGCGGTCATCGCGGGGGTACGGGCCGGGATCTGGAAGATCGCCGAGCCGATGTCGATGCGCTCGGTCTGCGCGGCCACCCAGGAGAGCACGGTCGCGGCGTCGGAACCGTACGCCTCCGCGGCCCAGCAGACCGCGTAGCCGAGCCGGTCCGCCTCCTGGGCGACGGCCAGGTTGTCCGCATCCATCCCGGCGCCCCAGTAGCCGAGGTTGATTCCGAGCCGCATGCCGCTCCCCTTACTGATGAGTAACGTCTCTGTCACTCCGGACTTTAGCGCCATGGCGTGCTTCGCGCGCCTGTCGGGTTCGTCACTGCTGCCCAATCAGCCACTTCACCAGTAATCTCAGCGGTCATGGAACAGAGGCACCTCGGCCGCACCGGGTTGCGCGTGTCGCGGCTTGGCCTGGGCACGCTCACTTGGGGGCGCTACACCGGGGAACGCGACGCGGCCGACCAGCTGAAGACGTTCTGGGAGGCGGGCGGCACGCTGGTGGACACCGCCGACGTCTACGCGGACGGCGGCGCGGAGTACCTGCTCGGGCGGCTCATCGAGGAGTTCGTCCCGCGCGCGGATCTGGTGATCGCCACCAAGGCGGGCAGCGTGCCCGATCCCGACCGGCGCTTCGACTGTTCCCGCGGCCATCTGCTCTCGGCCCTCGACGCCTCCCTGCAGCGGCTCGGCACCGACTACGTCGACCTGTGGCAGGTGCACGCCTTCGATCCGGCCACCCCGCTCGACGAGACGCTGCAGGCCCTCGACATCGCCGTCACCTCCGGCCGGGCCCGGTACGTAGGGGTGTCCAACTACTGCGGCTGGCAGCTCGCCAAGGCCGCGACCTGGCAGCGCGCGGTGCCCGGCCGCACCCCGCTGGCGAGCACGCAGATGGAGTACTCGCTGCTGCAGCGCGGCATCGAGCGCGAGGTGCTGCCGGCCGCACTCGACCTGGGCATCGGGCTGCTGCCGTCCTCGCCGCTGGGCCGGGGCGTGCTCACGGGCAAGTACCGCAGCGGCACCCCCGTCGAGTCGCGCGGCGGCTCGGAGGAGATGGCGGCCTTCGTCGACCCGTACCTCGACGACACCGCCCGGCTCATCGTCGACGCCGTCACCACCGCGGCCGACGGGCTCGCCGTCCGGCCGATAGACGTCGCGCTGGCCTGGGTCAGGGACCGGCCGGGAGTGACCGCGCCCATCGTCGGCGCGCGCAACGCGCAGCAGCTGGCGCAGGCATTGTCAGTGGAGGCCCTTAGTCTTCCGGGTGAGATCTGCCAGGCGCTGGACGATGTGTCGGCGCCGCTGCACCGTTACCCGGATCACGACTGGAGCACGCTCTGAGCGAGCCCGGCCGGGGATCCGCCGCACCACGCCGCACCACGGAGGCCCACGTGACCGAGGACCGCACCGACCAGGACGTCGCGACGCCCGGCGCCGACGGGCAACCGCCCACGGCCCCCGCCCGCCTCGCCGAGACGGAGCGGGCCCAGGAGCGGGTCATAGACGATGCCGCCGCGCCGCTCGTCCCCGCCCCGGCCGCGCGGGCCGGCGCCCGTGCCAAGCCCGCGGTCGACCTCGCGGACCTCGCCGCCGCCATGCGCTCCATCGAACGCGGCGACAACCCCTCGGCCCCCGCCCCCAAGGGCGATGCCGCGGCCGCCCGCCGCAAGCGCCGCGACGCGATGGCCGCGGAGGCGGCGAAGCTCCAGGCCGCCGAGGCGGCGGCCGTGGCGGGCGTTCCCGTGCCTGGGGCGGAAGCTGCCGAGGGGGCCGAAGCCGCGGAGGGGGCGGAGGGTTCCGAGGGGGCGGACGAGGCGGCTGTCGTCGATGGTCCGGAGGCCGCTGCTCCGGAAGGTCAGGACGCCGCGGAATCCGCGCCTGCCGAGTCCGCCGAGTCCTCTGAGCCGCCCACTCCTTCGGAGCCTTCGGAGGCGGAGGCCGAGAGCACCGACGACGCCGAGGAGAACGAGGAGGACGAGGAGGACGAGCCCGAGGAGGTCGTCGACGCCGAACCCGTCGCGGCTGAACCCGTCGCGGCCCCGGCTCCGGCCGTCCCCGCTGAACGGCCTGTCCGGGAGCGGGCGGAACAGGAACCGATCCGTCTCGCGCGGATGCCGGTGGTGTACGACCCGGCCGCCGTCGAGGCGGTGCGGGCCGTGCTGGCCGAGGGCGGGGCGCCGGCGGAGCTGGCCGAGCCCGCGGTGGCCGCGCTCGGCGAACGGGCGGCGCAGGCGCTGCGCGAGGATCCGTGGCAGGTGTTGTCGCTGGCCGGCGTGCGGGTCGAGCACGCGGACGGCTTCGCGCGGGCGCTGCTCGGCGCCGACTGCGGGCCCGACGACGAGCGCCGCGTACGGGCCCTGGTCGTATGGCTGTTGGAGCGGGCCGCCGAGCAGGGGCACACGGCCCTCGAATCGTCCGTGCTGCGCACCGCGCTGGAGAAGCAGTCGGTCTCCGGCGCCGAGGAAGGACTGAGCGCCGCCATCGCCGAGGGCCGCGTGCTGGTGTTCCAGGACACCGAGGACGTCCCCGGGGCGAAGCCGGCCGCGGCGGACGAGGGGGACGAGGGGCCGCCGGTCCGGCTGCTGCTCGGCCTCGACCGCTACGCGCTCGCCGAGGAGAGCCTCGCGGACGGCCTGGACCGGCTGCTCAAGACCTTCGAAGGCGACGATCTCGACTGGGAGTCCGCCGCGGCCGCCACGTCGTCGCCGTCCGCCGCCGCGCTGGTCCGCGCCGCCGCCGTCAGCGGTCTCGTCACGCACACCGGCGGAGAGGCGGCCCGCGCCGAGCCGGCCGCGCTGGTCGCCGCGGCGCGGGAGCTGGGGCTGCGCGCGTACGCCGCCGCGTACACCGCGGAGGGCCGGCGACGGCTCGCCGCGCACCTCGGCGAGGACACCGCCGTCACCGTCGCCGGGCTGCTGTCCGGGCAGGAGGGTCCGGGCCGGGAGGCCGACGGGAGCCTGGCTCTGGACGTGCTGGCCGTACTGGACGCCCCGCAGCTCGACGTGGAGCTCTCGGCGACGCTCGTGGAGGCCGTTCCTGACGGTGCACGGCTGGTCCTCAGCGGCGACCCCGGGGTGCTGTGGTCGGCCGGGCCCGGCCGGGCCTTCGCGGATCTGCTGGCGGCGAAGACCTGTCCGCAGGTGGCGTCCAGGACCCCGGACCCGGGGCCGATCGGCGAGCTGGTGTCGGGGATCGGCATCGGGGAGCTGACGGCGGTGGAGGCTCCCGGTAAGGAGGTCGTCATCGTCCCGGTGCGCGACCCCCGCGAGGCGGTGCACCGCACGGTGCAGCTGGTCGCCGACTCGGTGCCGCGCGTCATCGGAGTGCCCGCCACGGAGACCCAGGTCATCACGCCGGGCCACGGCGGCGCGGTCGGCACCCAGGTGCTGAACGCGGCGCTCAAGGAACGGCTCAACCCCGGCCCGGGCCGGTTCGGCGGCTTCGACCCGGGCGACCGGGTGGTGTACGCGCCGGAGCCTGGCCTGACGCTGCCCGGCACGGTGCTGTCCGCCGATCCCGAGGGTCTGAACCTGGACTGCGCGGGCACCCGGGTCCTCGTACCGCGCGACCAGGTGGCGGCGCTGCGGCACGGGTGGGCGATGACGGCGCAGCAGTCCGCCGGGCTCCGCTGGCCCGCCGTGGTCGTGGTGCTGCCGGGCGACGCCGTGCAGGCGCTGACCCGTGCGTGGGTCTACACGGCCTTCGGCCGGGGCGAGCGCCACCTTTCGGTGGTGCAGGGCGCCGATCAGGGCCTGGCCCAGGCGGTGGCCGGCATTCCGGCGAAGGACCGCACGACCCGGTTGCGTTCGGTGCTGCGCGAGCAGGCGCGCGAGCAGGCGGCGGAGTGAGCCGCGCCGGGGCGGACGGAAACCCGTCCGCCCCGGCGCATGCTCCTGCTGCGGAGTCCGGCTCTTGTTGTCCGGGTCTAGTTGTCCGGGTCGAGGGCGCTCAGCTCGTCGTCGAAGACCGAGCTGACGTCGAACCGGCAGATGATCAGCTGGGGGTCGGCCTGATCGAACGGGGTGGCCAGCCAGTCCCCCGGATCGGTGGGCTCCGCGGCGGAGACCCAGAGGGTCGAGTCGCCCTCCTCGAGCCCGAACTCCTTGTGCCGCTGGGCGATCTCGTCGGGCTCGTACTCACCGAAGAGAATGCCGACGGCCGCGTTCACCCCGGTGTCCGGTCCGGAGTCGGCGTCGGCGACCCGCCGGGCCTGCAGCAGCAGCCGCTGCGGCTCCACGATGCTGTAATCGCGGCGGATCAGCACGCTGATCGCGGCAGGTTCATCGGAGCCCGCGTACTCGGGCAGCGTGTCACCGGACGGCACCTCGAACGGCGTGACCTCGTCATAGGCGTCGTAAAGCAGCTCGTCATAGGCCTCGGCGGCCGTGGCGAGGTCGTCAAAAGCGGTGTAGACGGCGGGGTCGTCCTCCCCCGTCCGGTTCTCGATCGCCTCAAGGTGGCGGTCCAGCGCGGCTTTGACCGCCTCAGCGGCGGCACGTACCTCGGCAACGGTGGGCTGCACGTCATCAGACATGGTGCAGACGCTATCCGCACCAGGGCGTTGCCCGCACAATAGATGCGATGCCGGAATACGAATTCACAGAGATGTACGTCCCCCGGGGTGTGTCCCGGAAGGACGCGACGCGACTGCTGACCGATCACGCGGAGTACGGCCACTGGGAGTTGGACCGGCTGCGCCTCTACCCCGACGGGAGCCGCCGGGTGCGGCTGCGCCGCCGGATCATCCGTCAGGTCAGAGCAACCTGGTGAGCTGATATCCACCCATAACGTATAAATGGGACCCCGCCGCCGCGGGGTCCCATCGAGCCGTGCGCCGAGCCGCGCGGCGGCCTTCCGGCCACCCTGCG
Organism: Streptomyces sp. So13.3; assembly: GCF_005860785.2. NCBI lineage: Bacteria > Bacillati > Actinomycetota > Actinomycetes > Kitasatosporales > Streptomycetaceae > Streptomyces > Streptomyces sp. So13.3. The sequence continues at coordinate 2,693,414 of NZ_CP048835.1, forward strand.
GCTCTCCTGCCGTCAGCGACGGGCGGCGCGGTTACGGCGGTAGAGCATCCCGCCGCCGAGCAGCAGCGCGGCACTGGTCGGCAGCGCCATCCCGATCGAGCCGCCACCGGTGGCGGCCAGCTGAGCGGTCGGGTGGTGCGCGGCCGGAGCGTAGGGCGACGAGGGCCCACCCGGGTTGGAGTGACCGGTGCCGGGGTTGCCCGGGGTGCCGGGGTTACCGGGGGTCCCAGGGTTACCAGGCTGGCCGGGGTTGCCGGGCTTTCCGGGGTTACCCGGAGTGCCAGGGTTACCAGGCGTGCCGGGGTTACCGGGCTGACCCGGGGTGCCGGGGTTGCCGGGCTGGTCCGGGTTGCCCGGAGTCCCCGGGTGCCCCGGATTCCCCGGGTGACCGGGCTGGCCCGGATGTCCAGGCTGACCGGGGTGGCCCGGGTGGCCCGGAGTACCCGGGTTTCCGGGGTGCCCCGGAGTGCCCGGGTGGCCCGGCTGGCCCGAGCAGTCGTCGCCGTGCGGCGCGTGCCACTCCGTGTTCCCGCAGCCGTTGCCCATCGCGGGGTTGAGCCCGCCGATCACGGTGATGCTGTTGCCGCACGCGTTGACCGGGACGTCGACCGGAACCTGCGCCGAGTTGCCGGAGAGAACGCCGGGCGAGTGCGAGGCACCGCCGTGCGCCACCGCCCCGGAACCGCCTGCTCCGCCCCGTCCTCCATGGCCCGAGACGTTCGCGCAGCTGTTGCCCATCGCCGGGTTCAGCAGCCCGATGACGTTCGCCGTGTTCCCGCACAGGTTCACCGGTACATGCACCGGCACCTGCACGTTGTTGCCCGACCCGACGCCCGGCGAGTCGGACGTGGTGCCGACCGCACCCGAGTCCGCAAACGCGAAGCCGCTGCCGGCAGCGAGAACGCCGCCCGTCGCGACCACGGTGATCAGGCCCTTTTTCGCGACCTGTCGCATAGCCTTCCCTACCTTCGCTCTCAGTGAGGCCCCGGGGTCGCGGCCCCGGGAAGGGAACGGACGGCTGTGAAATCCTTGTCCGATTCCCCCATAAAGACCGAGGGGCCCCGGAGCGCGGAAATAAGCACTCCGGGGCCGGCCCGGTTCAGACCCTCAAGGGGTCGAACATGACGTCACTTGTTGACGCAGCTGTTGCCGAAGGCGGGGTTCAGCAGACCGATCACGGAGACCGTGTTGCCACAGGCGTTGACCGGGACATGGACGGGGATCTGGATCAGGTTGCCCGAGAGCACGCCCGGGGACTGCACGGCAGCACCCTGCGCGCCGGCATCGGCAACGGCCAGGCCCGCACCGGCGAGTACGAGACCACCAGAGACAGCAGCAGCAGCGACGATCTTCTTGATCATGGTTTCCTCCTAGTTCGAAATGCGGTCCCAGCCGCGGACCGCACAAGTCGTAACGACCCCGAAGGAAACGAGCTACGAAACTGCGGGAGCTTTCACCCGTCTCAGTTCGACTGACACAGGTGGTCGAATCATCAGCAATTTTCGATGAAACGGTCCAGCACTCGAACGCCGAACTTCAGCCCGTCCACCGGAACCCTCTCGTCCACACCGTGGAACATGCCCGCGAAGTCCAGCTCCGGCGGAAGCTTCAGCGGCGCGAATCCGAAGCAGCGGATTCCGAGGTCGTCGAAGGACTTCGCGTCCGTCCCGCCCGACAGGCAGTACGGCACCGCCCGCGCGATCGGGTCCTCGGCCTTCAGCGCGGTCTGCATGGCGTCCACCAGCGCACCGTCGAAGTCCGTCTCCAGCGCCTTGTCCGAGTGCACCGACTCGCGCTTCACCCGCGGGCCGAGGATCCGGTCCAGGTCGGTGAGGAACTCCTCCTCGTAACCGGGCAGGAAGCGGCCGTCGACGTGCGCTGTGGCCTGGCCGGGGATCACGTTCACCTTGTAGCCCGCGCCGAGCATCGTCGGGGCGGCGGTGTTGCGCAGCGTGGTGCCGATCATCTTGGCGATGCCGCCGAGCTTCGCCAGCGTCGCGTCCATGTCCTCCGGGTCCAGCTCGGTGCCCAGGGCGTCCGACAGCTCGTCGAGGAAACCGCGCACCGACTTGGTCATCCGCACCGGGAACTTGTGCCGCCCCAGCCGCCCGACGGCCTCGCACAGCTCGGTGATCGCGTTGTCGTTGTTGGTCATGGAGCCGTGCCCGGCCGTGCCGTCGACGGTGAGCCGCATCCAGTGCATGCCCTTCTGCGCCGTCTCCACCAGGTAGAGCCGCAGGTTCTCGTTGACGGTGAAGGAGAAGCCGCCGACCTCGCCGATCGCCTCCGTGACCCCTTCGAAGAGGTCCGGGTGCTTGTTGACGAGGTGCCGAGCGCCGTAGACGCCGCCCGCCTCCTCGTCCGCCAGGAACGCCAGCACGATGTCACGCGGAGGCCTGCGGCCGCTGCGCAGCCGGTCGCGCACCACCGCCAGCGTCATCGCGTCCATGTCCTTCATGTCGACGGCGCCGCGCCCCCACACGCACCCGTCGGCGATCTCGCCGGAGAACGGGTGGTGCGTCCAGTCGTCGGCGTTGGCCGGCACCACGTCGGTGTGCCCGTGGATCAGCAGCGCGGGCCGGGAGGGGTCCTCCCCCGCGATCCGGGCGACGGTGGACGCCCGTCCCTTGTGCGACTCGAAGATCTGCGGTTCGAGACCGACCTCGGCCAGCTTCTCGGCGACGTACTCGGCCGCGGCGCGCTCGCCGGGCCCCGAGTGATCCCCGTAGTTGCTGGTGTCGATCCGGATCAGATCCCGGCACAGGTCGACGACCTCGTCCTCACCGGTGATCTTCCTGTCGCTCCTCGCGCCCGAAATCGACTCGCTCACGCTGTCTCCTCGTCCCTCACGCACTCCCGCGCCCGCATCCGGCGACCGCGGCGGATTCCGCTCCCCATACTCCCCCGCCCGCCCCCCGCACCCAAGAGCCACCCGCCCCACGTCATGATCCCTTCACACCGGCACCCGTGATCGGGCCCCTGGGATCTTTGCTATGGTTTACCTCGTCGCCGCGGCCGAGAGGCCTGCGGTACACCCGGTCCGGGTGGCGGAATGGCAGACGCGCTAGCTTGAGGTGCTAGTGCCCTTTATCGGGCGTGGGGGTTCAAGTCCCCCCTCGGACACCACGTTTTTGATCATGTTGCGGGTCAGGACTCTTCCTGGCCCGTTTTTTTCGTCCGCGCGGCCGGACGCACCCTGCGCAGTACAGCGACGGGGCTGCGGGTATTCGGCCGAGCCTCGGGCCCTGGCCGAATACTCTCTGTCGTCAGCCGGTGATCCAGCAGTACGCTCTGTCATTTGCCGAGGTGGCTCACCTGTAGGTGAGCCGGTAATGGGGGGTTCTGGATGGTTGACGGGGAGCGGGCCTGGCGGCTCGAAGTACTGGCAGGCGGCGACACCTTGCGGCAGGAACGCCTCACGCGGGCGCTGCATGACGAGCTCGCGAAGGCCGACGGGGCAGCCGTCGGATTCCTGGAGGCCGGGCCGGCCACCGGTGACGGCCATAAGGGTGGGGTCGCCGGCGACGTGGCGTTGTGGGGCTCTATCGCCGCTGCCGCCCGACCCGCGTCCCAGGTCCTCATCGCCTTGGTCACGGAATGGTGTGCCAAGGAGCGCAACCGGAAGGTCGAGATGACCTACCGGGGCAACTCCGTCACGATCAGCGGGCGTCCGGACGAGATGCAGGAGCAGATGATCCGCGACTTCCTGGGGACAGTCCGCGAGGACGAAGGGAACAACGGGGAGAACGAGGCGGAGTGACCCGCCTCGTCCGCCGCAAGGCGCTACTGATCGGCAACGAGAACTACCACGACAGCCGGTTCGGACGGCTCCCGTCCACCCGGGCCGACACCTGGCAACTGCGCCAGGTTCTGGAGCACCGCACCATCGGTGCGTTCGCGTCCGTGAAGACGGAGACCGACCTCACCGCGGACGCCATGCGCTCCGCGATCAGTGAGTTCCTCGAAAGCTGCGAGTCCGACGAATTGGCCCTGCTCTACGTCTCGGGGCACGGCACCCGGCTCGTGCAGGCCCGCGGCGAGTTCTACTTCGTCGCCTCGGACACCGACTTCGACGCGGTTGCCGCGACCGGGGTGAGCGCCGGGTTCGTCAACGAGCAACTCGAAGGGTGCTGGGCCCCGCAGAAGATCGCCCTGATCGACTGCTGCCGGAGCGGTGGCTTCGCCATGGGTCTGCGCACAGTCGACGGACCCGCTCCTCCCTCCGCCAAATCCGGTGAGGCCGCGCCCCTGACCAGTCGGGGCGTGTACGTGCTCTCCTCGTCACGGGCGGGCGAGGACTCGTTCAGCGGTGCCGAGAGCGACGCCGGCGTCGAGCCCTCCGTGTTCACGGCGGAAGTCGTCGAAGCACTGCGTACCGGCAAGGTCGGCAAGGACGGGACCGGCGAGGTGTCGGTGGACGACCTGTTCCACTATGTGAACGGGCGGATGCGGGCCAAGGGCTCGCAGCAGATACCCGTCAAGTCCGCGCACGGTGTCGACGACCGCATGATCCTGGCCTCCTGCCCGCTGGGAAGCGCACCGTTGCTGGTGCCGCTGACGCGGCGGCCGCCCGCCGAGCCCGGCACGCCAGCGGCGCCAACCCGCACCGCCGGTACCTGGCCGACATGGGACAGCCTCCTGAGCTACTACCGGGAGTGTGTCCTGGCGGACACGACGGAGACCCCGCTCATGCCGGTCCGGGACGAGGGAACCTCGTACGTCTGCCTGACCGGAACCGAGCGGTTCCTCTCCGGCGATCTGGACGACGACGACTGCACCGCCGTGCCCCCCGAGGCGGCCGCGCTGGTCGACGCGGCGGCCGAGCAGGACGCGGAACTCTGGGCGGGCTACCCGGCAGTGGTCCTCAACGGCCTGCGTGACGGGCGGACCTGGCGGACGCCGAAATTCGCTCCGCTCCTGGTACGCCGCGTCGAGGCGGTCCAGGAGGCCGGCGAGGTCCGCCTCAAGCCGTACGGACCCGTGCTGCCGCACCCCAGGCTGGCTCGCGACTGGCTGGGGGTGGAGCAGGCGGCCGACCTTGTCGACACCTACCAGCAGACCTGGCACGCCGGGCAGCACGATCGGATGGCGGTCGAAGTACGCCAGTTGCTGAGCCAGGAGTACGAACTGCCCTGTGTCCAGGAGCCCCGGCCGGACCAGCTCGCCGACTGGATCGACATCCGTACCCCGGGCAATGGTGCCCGCAATGCCGCGGTCCTCTTGCTGGTGCCCCGCGACAGCAAGATCACTAAGAAGCTCCTCGCGGATTTCGAGAACATCTCCCGGAAGAGCGCGCAGATCAGGGCGACGGCGCTCGCCGCACTCTCCCCCCACCCCGCAGAACGCGCGGGACCGGCCGGGTCTCCCGCCGAACGGGACCCCGGTTCCGTACGGCTCGTAACACCGCTGCCGTCCAACGAGGCCCAGTCCGCAGTGCTGCGTTCGGCCATGACGCGCCGCCTCACGGTGGCCACCGGGCCGCCCGGCACCGGCAAGAGCCAGCTGGTGGCCAATCTCGTCGCCACCGCTGTGGCGGCCGGCCAGAGCGTGCTGGTGGCCTCCACCAACAACCAGGCCGTTGACGAGGTGTGGCGCCGCTGCGAGCAGCTGTCGCCGGGGAGCGTCGTGCGCACCGGTCCCGCGGGCGGCGACCCCGACTACGCGGAGGCCGAGGCGACGACGCTACGCCGGCTGATGGTCTCCCCCGCCCCCGCGGTAAACGTCACCACCGCGGGGATGGACGTCGACGTGGCGAACGACCGGCTCGACGCCGTCCGGCAACAGCTCGCCCGCTCGGCGCACACCGAGCGGGTGTTGCGCGGGGCGGGCGAGGACCGCGAGCAGCACGCCGCCAGGCTCCACCTGCCTGTCTCCGCGCTGCTCGGGCTCCTGGCAGCGGTGCGGGACCCGGGAGCCCTGGAGCAGAAGGCGACGCGGAGGGCCACCGCGCGCCTCTTCGGCGAATGGCGTCGCAGAAAGCTGCTGGCCCGTTTCGGCATCGCGGCCTTCGACGGCACCACCATGGACGCCTGCACCGCGCTCGCCGACTTCACCCGTGCCGAGCGGACCTGGCGGGCCGAACGCGAGCGGGCGGCGACCGGGATGGACGACGCCGGCCTCACCGCTGCTCTCGACCTGGCGGAGTCCGCCGTCCGCACCTCATCCGCGGCGTTGCTCGACAGCGCCGTGCAGGGCGCCGGCCGAGCGGGACATCAGCGCATCGCCGGGCTCCTGACCGCCCGTGACGCCGGTGGCAGCGACTGGGCCGCGGTACGAAACGCCCTGCCTGCGGCGCGGGGCTGGGCCGTTACCAGCCTCTCGGCACGGCGGTTCCCGCCGGATCCGGCTCTGTTCGACCTGGTCGTCGTCGACGAGGCCAGCCAGTGCGCGATCCCGCACGTCCTGCCCCTGCTGTTCCGGGCCCGCCGGGCGCTGGTCATCGGCGACCCTATGCAGCTCACCCACATCACCACGATCGACCCCGACGGGGAAGCGGTGATCCGGCGCGCGGCCGGGCTGCACTCCGACTGGCTGGAGAAGCAGCGCCTCGCCCACCGGCGCCACTCCGCCTTCCATGCTGCGGAGCGCGCGGCGGGCGGCAGCCTCCTCCTGGACGAGCACTTCCGCTGCCACCCGGACATCGCCGATGTCTCCAACCGCCTCTTCTACGAAGGCCGGTTGACCGTGCTCACCGACATCCGTGCCCGTCCCGCCCTCGGCCGCCGTGCGGTCATCTGGGCGCCGGTCACTGGCCGTGCCGTACGCCCGCCCTCCGGCAGTTCCTGGGTCAACCACGATGAGATCGACAAGGTGGAGGCCAGCGTCCGGCATCTGCTGGAGCAACTCCCGGACGGGACCGGGGCCACGATCGGGGTGATCACACCTTTCAAGGCCCAGGAGGAGGCCCTGAAGCGGCGACTGCTCCCGTACGGCGACCGGGTGCGCACGGGCACGGTGCACACGTTCCAGGGCGGTGAGCGTGACGTCATGGTCTTCTCCCTGGTCGCGGGAGACGGCATGCACCCGGGGGCGATCAGCTGGGTCGACCGGCAACTGAACCTCTGGAACGTCGCTATCACGAGGGCTCGATCGCACCTCATCGTCGTCGGCGATGTCGAGCTCTGGCAGCGCCGGGGCGGCGTGGGAGCCGCACTGGTGCACGCTGCCAACGCCACAGACAGCGACCTGGGTGCCGCTGAACCGGACGAGCTGCTCAAGCGCCTGTACAAGGCGCAGTCGGGTCGCCCAGGGGCAACGGTGCAACTCGGCATCTCCGTCAACGGCCACCCCGCTGACGCGATCGTACGGACGGACAGTGGCTCCACCGCCGTCCTCCTGGACCGGGGCCCGGACGAAGGCGCTGACGAAGCGCGGCATCTACGGCTGATGCTGCGGCGCCGCGAACTGCTGGACGCCGAACGGGTACCCGCCTGGCAGTTGTACGACGAACAGCCCTCGGGCGGACGTTGACACCGGCGGTCGTGCCACGGGCGTCGGCTCACGAGGCTTCGTCCCCCGTGGCGGAGGTGGCGAGGCGGAGTTGTTCCTCCGCCACGATCTGGCGGGCCAGGGACTGTTCGGAGATGTCGACGGCCTCGGGGGTGGACTCCGCGGTGTCGCTGCGGCGGGCGTAGGCGTCGAAGAGGCGCTTCTTGCCGTCGAGGATTTCGAGCATGCGCTGGTCGATGCTGTCGGCCGTCAGGAGGCGGTGGACCTGTACCCGGCGGATCTGGCCCATCCGGTGGGCCCGGCCGATGGCCTGGGACTCCATGGTGGGTTTGACCTGGGGTTCGCAGAGGATGACGACGGACGCCGCCTGCATGTTCAGACCGACACCGCCCGCCTGGATCTGGCTGAGCAGCACCGCGTGGCCGGGGGTGGCCGTGAAGTCGTCGACGAGTTGCTGGCGTGCGGTGACGGCGACGCTGCCGGTGATGGGACCGAGGGCCGCGTCGCCGAGGGCTTCCCGCACCGTGATCAGGACGTCGCGGAAGAAGGAGAAGACGACGACCTTCGCGTTGTTCTCCGCGGCCTCCCTGACGAGTTCCAGCAGGCGCTGGAACTTCGCGGACTTCTCGGGGTCGGCGTAGGCGGCCCGTCGCATGGCCATGAAGTTTCCGGCGGTCACGGCCGAGCGGTAGGCGGCGAGGTCGGCGGCGGTGAACTCCTCCCACTCGTCGACCTGGATGAGCTCGGGGAGTTCGGTCAGCACGTCCAGCTGATTGCGCCGGAGATAGGCGGGGGCGACGGCGCGGCGGAACACCTCGGATCCGGCGACGGCGTCGCTGTTGCGGACATGGGGCACGAGATCGGGCTGGAGGTAGTGGACGAGGTTGCGGAACTCCTCGACCCGGTTCTCCATCGGTGTGCCGGTGAGGAACAGGACGTGGTCGGTACGGGCCGTCCAGCGGGCTACGGATCGGGAACGGCGGGCCGCCGGGTTCTTGACGTAGTGCGCTTCGTCGACCACGAGCATGCCGACCGTGGTCTCCTTCGGGACCTCCAGGGTGTTCAGGCCGTCGAACGTGGTGACGGCGACGTCACCGCACCGGAGCCACTCGTCCAGCGCGGCTTCGCGGTAGGGGCCGTGCACCCGGTACGCGTCCAGGGTGCTGCGGGATTCGATCTCCCGCGTCCAGTTGATCAGGACGCTGGCCGGGCAGACCACGAGAAAGTGCGTCTGCCCCTCCGCCTTGAGATGGGCGAGTGCGGCGATGGCCTGAATGGTCTTCCCGAGCCCCATCTCGTCGCCGAGAACCACCCGGCGCTGGGTGAGCGCGAATCGGGCCCCGAAGTCCTGGTAGCCGCGCAGCGAGACCCGGCGGTGGGTGTCGTCCAGCCGCTGGGCCCGCACCCGGCCGGAGATGTCGGTCGGCAGGAAGCCCTCGGCCGCGTCCACGTCCGGCGCCAGCCCGGCGATCTCGGCGAGCAGGCTGTAGTAGTCGGGGGAGCGGACCTGGAAGTCGATCCACGCCTCGTCGGCCGGAACCGGTGGCCGCAGCAGGTCCGTGGAGGCCTGGGCGAGCAGCAGCGGCGTGGCGTCGTAAGTGCACTGGACGAGAAGGGCGTCGATCGCCTGGACCGCGGCCTGTGCCTCCTTGCGGCCCGTCCGTCCGGCGAACAGCATGCGCAACCGCCCCCGGGCCGGCCGGGCGCCGGCCATCAGCGGGTCGAGTTCCCCGTCGATCCGACCGGCCGCCGCGACGGCCCGCGGAATGTCCGGCCCGGCGTTCACCAGCTGGTTCAATGCCGTTACCAGCGCCGTCGTACGAGGATCGGCGCTCGCGTCGGGATCGATGCGGACGGTGACATGCTCCTCGACCGCCTCGGCGATCTGCCGCGCGGCGGCTATCGCCTGAACCGCGCTCTGCACACCGATCCCGGGGAGCTGCTGGAGCGCGTACCGCCGGGCGTCCAACACCTGCCGGACCGTGGAGTACCCGGCCTGCTCCAGAGCGGTCAGCCGCAGCCGTCCCTCGGTCACGTCCTTGAGCCGGGAGACCGGAATGCCGTCCAGCTCACGACGGACCAGCTCGTCCTTCAACGGAGTCAGGGCGCTCCGGACCGCGCCGCGGACCCGCTCGTGATCGGCGATCACTCCCCTGGCAGCCGCCATGAGGGCGTCAGCCCGCAGAAGCACCTCCCTGGCCCCCTTGCCGGCAGGCACCGCCTTCCGCTCCAACCCCACCCCACCCATGGCGCCCCTCGTGATCCGCCCGCTCCGGTCCCGTCACATGATTCACCGGCCCAGGGCCGTCCGGACGGCTTATCCCGCATCACGTTCTCCGGCGTGCGGGGCGGTGGGGTGTTGTCCCCGCCCCCGGCGCGCGGGCTGCCCGCGACGCACGCGGTGAATGCGCCGCGGTCCGCCTGGGTCGGCAAGCTGTCGATTCCGGGCGGCCTGGCGCACGAGGTGGTGGCGTCGGGCAGCACCACGATGAGGTCGCTGTACTTCGAGCGGGGCCAGGGCCCGACCGGATGGACCGGTATCCAGCCCGTCGCGGTGGGCCCGCTGCTCACCCAACTCATCCACCAACTGGCCACCGGTGTGCTGCCCGCCCGCGTGCGCGCCGAGGCCGTCCTCATGGATCTGCTCGAACCGGTGCCCGTCGCCACCCTCGACGTGCCCCTGCCGCGCGACGGACGCGCCCGGGACGTCGCTCAGGCCCTGCTGAACGACCCGGCCGACCACCGGACGCTCGCCGAGTGGGGCCGCACCGTCGGCGCCGGCGCGCGCACCCTGCTCCGGACGTTCGCCGCCGACACCGGCGTCCCCTTCGGGCGCTGGCGGACCTCGCTGCGGCTGAGCGCCGCGCTGCCGTACCTGGCCGCAGGCGAACCCGTCGGCCGCGTCGCGTCCCTGGTCGGCTACGACACGCCCAGCGCGTTCGTCGCCTTCCGCCGCGAGACGGGCCTCACCCCGGGTGCCTACTTCCGCACACCGCCGCGCGGCGAGTGAATGAGTCGGACGGGCAGGCCGGGTTACCAGGCGGCCGGGGCGTAGTCCTTGAGGAAGCAGCCGTAGAGGTCTTCGCCGAGTTCGCCGCGGACGATGGGGTCGTAGACGCGGGCGGCGCCGTCGACCAGGTCGAGGGGGGCGTGGAAGCCCTCTTCGGCCAGGCGCATCTTGTCAGGGTGGGGGCGCTCGTCGGTGATCCAGCCGGTGTCGACGGCCGTCATGAGGATGCCGTCCGTCTCGAGCATCTCCTGGGCGCTGGTGCGGGTGAGCATGTTCAGGGCGGCCTTGGCCATGTTGGTGTGCGGGTGGCCCGGGCCCTTGTAGCCGCGGCTGAACTGGCCTTCCATCGCCGAGACGTTGACGACGTACTTGCGGCGCGCGGTGGCCGCGGCCATCGCCGGGCGCAGCCGGCTGACGAGGACGAACGGCGCGGTGACGTTGCAGAGCTGGACCTCGAGGAGCTCGAGCGGGTCGACCTCCTCGACGCGCTGGATCCAGGTGTTGGTGGCGTCCAGGTCCGGTACGAGGCCGCCGGCGTCGATGGCGGTGCCGGCTTCGATTCGGGCCGGGGACGCGGAGCCGGTGGTCAGGGCCAGGGCGGTGATCGACTCGGGTGTCAGGGCGTCGTGGCCGGACGACGACGGGCCGGGCAGCGCGATCTGCGCGCCGCTGCCGAAGTGGCCCAGGACGGTGCGCGAGGGCAGCTCGCCGGCCGGCAGCGGGGCGAGTTCCGCGGCGACGAGCTCCGCGTAGGCGCGGGGGCTGCGGCGGACGGTCTGCGCGGCGTTGTTGATCAGGATGTCGAGCGGGCCCTCGGCGGCGACCTCGTCGGCGAGCGCGATCACCTGCGCGGGGTCGCGCAGGTCGATGCCGACGATCTTCAGCCGGTGCAGCCACTCCGGGCTGTCGGGCATCGCCTTGAAGCGGCGGATCGCGTCGTTCGGGAAGCGGGTGGTGATGGTGGTGTGCGCGCCGTCGCGCAGCAGGCGCAGCGCGATGTACATGCCGATCTTCGCGCGGCCGCCGGTGAGCAGGGCGCGGCGTCCCGTGAGGTCCGTGCGCGCGTCGCGGCGGCTGCGGTTCTCCTTCGCGCAGGGCGGGCAGAGCTGGTGGTAGAACGCGTCGACCTCGACGTAGCGGGTCTTGCAGACGTAGCAGGAGCGGGGGCGCTCCAGGATGCCGGCGATCTCCTGCGTCACGGACGTCGTGAGCATGTTGCCCAGCGTCTCGTCGTCGATGCGGTCGGCCGCGCCGGTGGCCGTGGCCTCGGTGACGGCCTTGTCGTTCGCCGTCTTCGAGGCGCGGCGCTCCTGGCGGCGGCGCTGCTTCACCGTGCGGTAGATGCCGGCGGTGGCGCGCCGGACGGCGATGGCGTCGGGGTGGTCGACGTCCAGCTCGTCGAGCTCCGCGAGGACGCTCAGGCAGAGCTCCAGGCGCGCCGGGTCGATGCCCGTCGAATCATCGCGCCGGGTTTCCGTCTGCTCACTCGCTGTCATGCCGTTACTGCCTTCTGGATTGTCTGTTCCGCCCCGAGTCCACCCGAGTCAGGCGGAACTCTACGTACGCACGTGTAGCACCACCAAACTCGAGGCCGTCGGCGCCCCCTGGATCTACCGTCGGTGTCCGGACCGGCACTTACCGTTGCCACGGTGCAGGTGCGGCGCAGGTGCATGGCCCCCGCGTCCGGCCCCGCGTGCGGCCCTCCTCCGGCCACGTCCGGCCCTTGAGACGGAGCCCCGGAGGCGGGAGATAGTCTCGGGACGTTCGTTCTCTCCCTGGAGGCCAGTTGAGCGCCAGCAGCCCGCTCACCGTCCCTGACGACTCTCCGTTCGGCGTACACAACCTGCCGTACGGCGTCTTCACCACCGCCGACCGGCCGGAACAGCGCCGGATCGGTGTCGCCATCGGTGACCACGTTCTCGATGCGGGCGCGGCGGCCCGCGCGGTCGGTGCGCTCGCCGAACCCGGATTCGCCGCGCTCGACGCCCCCTCGCTGAACCCGCTGCTGGCCGCCGGCCGGCCGGTCTGGACCGCGGTGCGCGCCGCGGTCACCCGGTGGCTGACGGACGAGGCCCTTCGTGCGGCCGTCGAGCCGTGCCTGGTGCCGCGCGCCGATGTCACCCTCCACCTGCCGTTCGAGGTGGCCGACTACGTCGACTTCTACGCGTCCGAGCACCACGCCACGAACCTCGGCCGGATCTTCCGGCCGGGCTCCGAGCCGCTGACGCCCAACTGGAAGCACCTGCCGATCGGCTACCACGGCCGCTCCGGCACGATCGTCGTCTCCGGCACGCCGATCACCCGCCCGTCCGGGCAGCGCAAGGCCCCGGCCGACCCGGTTCCGGACTTCGGCCCGTCCCGCCGCCTGGACATCGAGGCGGAGCTGGGCTTCGTCGTCGGCACGCCGACCGAGCTGGGCAGCCCGGTCGCGCTCGCCGACGCCGCCGAGCACGTCTTCGGCGTCTGCCTCGTCAACGACTGGTCCGCCCGTGACCTCCAGGCGTGGGAGTACGTGCCGCTGGGCCCGTTCCTCGGCAAGTCCTTCGCCACGTCGGTGTCGCCGTGGATCGTCCCGCTGGACGCCCTCGCGCAGGCCCGCACCACCCCGCCGGAGCGCGACGTCGAGCCGCTCCCGTACCTCGACGACCGGGACGCCGCGGCCGAGCCGTCCGGCTTCGACATCGCCTTCGAGGTCCGGCTCAACGGCCATGTCGTCTCGCGCCCGCCGTTCGCCGCCATGTACTGGACGTACGCGCAGATGCTCGCGCACATGACGGCCAACGGCGCGTCCCTGCGGACCGGCGACCTCTTCGCCTCCGGCACCATCAGCGGTCCCGAGCGCGAGACACGCGGCGCGCTCATCGAGCTGACGTGGAACGGCCAGGAGCCGCTCAAACTGGCGGACGGCAGCGAGCGCACGTTCCTCGACGACGGCGACGAGGTCGTCATCACCGCGACCGCGCCGGGCCCGAACGGAACCCGCATCGGCTTCGGCGAGGTGGCGGGACACATCGTGCCCCGCCCCACCGCCTGACGGTCACGGCCTGACGGTCTCCGCCTGACGGACTCCGCCTGACAGTCACGGCCGCAGGGCCGTCCGACCGCACACAAGCGCCCGCTGGACGTCGTTCCTACGATGTCCAGCGGGCGCTTTCCGCTGCTGGGCGTGTGCCGTCTGCGCCGCGTGGTCCTTGAGCGGGCCCTGCCTAGGTCTGCCGGTGCTGTCCGGCTCGTTCACCGCGGTGCTGTCCGGCTCGTTCAGACGGTGGTGGCGGTGCTGGTGGCGAGGGTGTCGTCGAGCCAGTCGTAGATGCGGGCGAGGGACAGGCGCATGGCGCCGGGGTGGCAGTGCGCGCCGGCGCCTTCTTCGGCGGTGAAGACCATGAGGGTTTTGGGGCAGGTCAGGTGGTGGTCGAGCTGCTCGGGCTGGCCCTTGAAGAATTCGTCGTCGGCGGCGTCGCAGACCAGGGTGGGGCACCGGATCTGTTCGGCGATGCCGTGGTGAAGGGTGTAGTCGAGGTAGGAGGCGCTGAAGGCGCGGGGGGTGTCGACGCCCATGACGTACATGCCGTGGTTGATCGCCCAGCGGGCGGTGGCATCCTGGGCCATGAGCTGCTCGAAGCCCGCGTCGAGTTCAGGGGCCGAGTCCGCGCGCAGGAGACGTTCGGCCGCGGCGCGGTCGCCGGGGATGTTGCGGACGGAGATCTGGCCGAGGTCATAGACACCGTCCACGGCTATCAGCGCGGCCAGGCGGTGCTCGAAGGCCGCTGCCCGGGGGGCGAGCACACCGCCCATGCTGGAGCCCAGCAGCGCGATACGGCTGGTGTCGACCTCGGGAAGGGTCTCGGCGAAGTCGATCACGGGGGTGATGACGTTCTCCCAGTCGGGGCGGAAGACCAGCCCTTCGCGGTGGCGCGGTCCGGGCTGTCCTGGGCCGTCGAAGGTCAGCACCGTGTAGCCGCGCTCCACGGCCGCCAGCGCGCCGCTGAAGTGGAGCTCCTCGGCGGTGCCGTCGAAACCGGAGTGCATGATCAGCGTCGGCCGGGGTGCGCCAGTGGTGTCGGCCCGGTAGAGGTAGCCGGGCAGCGTGGTGCCCTCGTACGGGATACGGACCGGCTCGATCCGCGGGGTGGACAGCGCGGCGGCTGCTTGGAAGCAGGCCACGCTGCGGTCGTAGGCGTGGTCGTGGCGCGGGTCGCACGGGTGCCCGTGCAGGAAGAACTCAGCCGACCGGTAGTAGTTCGATGCCCGCAAGAACCCGTCCCGCGCACTGACCGGGTGACCGGCCTCCAGCGCCTTCCGCGCCTCGCCGGCCACCCGGTCCGCCGTCGCGAGCCACTCCGTGTGCCAACTGTCGTAGTCACCCTCAACGATGCGCTCACACGTCGAGACCACCTCACCGAAATCAGCGCCGCCATAAGCGATGTGACTCATCGAACGCAAGGTCTCGTACCAGAACTGGGTGTTGTCCGGGAACAGCAGCTGCTTCATCACGCTCTCCTTAAGCACAGATCTGTGCGTACGCCAGAACTGTAGACCCTCCGAGCGCAGCGAAGCAAATATTTGTGCTTACGATGTGGGGGTGACCCCGAAACCGTCGACTCCCCGCATCCGCAAGAGCCCCGAGCAGGTCCGCTCGGCCGTCCATCAGGCGGTCATCGACCTGCTGTCCGACCCCGGGGGCGCGGACCTGACCATTCCCGCGATCGCGCAGCGCGCCGGGGTGAACCACACCAGCGTCTACCGGCGCTGGGGCAGCCGTGAGGCGCTCCTGGCCGACGTGGTCGTCGCCCGGCTCGAGCGCGACTGGCCGCTGGCGGACACCGGCACCCTGCGCGGCGACCTCATCGCCTGGGCGGAAGCGGGGGTCGCGAGCATCCGCAAACCCGAAGGCCGGCTCCTCGTGCGGGCCGTCGCCCTGTCGATGCCGGGCAGCGCCCCGGCGCAGGGGGAACGCGCCCAGCACTTCGAACGCCGGATCCAGTCCATCGAACGCATCCGTGAGCGGGCCGCGGCCCGCGGCGAGATCCCCCCGCCCCTCGAAGAGATCCTCGACCAGCTCATCGCACCGCTCTACGTACGAGCGATCTTCGGCATCGACCCCCCGGCCACGGGCTACCCGGAACTCCTAGTGGACCGGCTGCTCAGCAACACGGGTGAGCCGGGAACGGCCTGAGCGACCGTCACCCGAAGAAAGATCCGTCCCCGGATCGAAAGCCCGGCTCAGCGCACCCGTCCCCGCGGCTTCAGGGGCACGGGAGGCAGTTCCGGGGCGGGCAGCGGAGCTCCGTCGTAGCCCCTCACATCCCCGAAGCGAGAGCCGCTCATCCAGTCCGAACGGGCCTGTGCGATGTCCTCGTTCGACCGACCGACGAAGTTCCACCACATGACGATCTTCTCGTCGAAGGGCTCGCCGCCGAGCAGCATCAGGCCGCTGTCCACGTCGGCGCGGATCGCGAGGTCGCGGCGGCCGCAGCCGAGGTAGAGCATCGAGCCAGGGGCGAGGCTTACGCCGTCGACCTCGGCCTCGCCGGACATCGTCAGGGCCGCGTACTCGAAGTCGGGGCGGAGCGGCAGGCGGGTGTCGGTGCCCGCTGCCAGGGCGAGGTCGGCGCCGACGAGGGGGGTGTGGGTGGTGCCGGGTGAGACGGCGCCGTCCAGTTCGCCCATGATGACGGTGGCGTGCAGACCGCCGCCTCCGGTGACGACCGGCAGGTCGGCGTGGTGCTCGAAGGCCGGCGCGGTGTTCCGGTGGGCCTCCGGGAGGGCGACCCAGAGTTGGGCGCCGTGCAGGAGCCGGGGGTGGTCGCGCGGCGATTCCTCGGAGTGCGAGATGGCCCGGCCGGAGGTCATCAGTCCCAGCTCGCGGGGGCGTACGGTCTGCAGACTGCCGAGGCTGTCGCGGTGCAGCACCTCGCCGTCGTGCAGCCAGCTCACCGTCTGCAGGCCCATGTGCGGATGCGGCGGGACCTGCATCCCGGACTCGCGCGCGATGTCGTCGGGGCCGTAGTGGTCGACGAAGCACCAGGCGCCGACCATCCGGCGGCCCAGGTTCGGCAGGAGGCGCCGTACCTGGGTGCTCTCGCCGAGCGTGACGGTGCGCGCGGTGAGGAGCTCGTGGACGGGCTCGGCCGAGACGTCTTCGCGGCCGCCGCACACGGTCGGTGCGGGCTTCACATCGAGGTTGCTCATATCCCGATCATTGCGCACCGGCCCGCCTGGACGTCGGGTCCGTGCCGACGGGTCCCTGCCGACGGGTCCCTGATGCCGTACGCCTGTCAGATGCCCGGGTGCACTCCGTGGACCAGGTCCATCGCCTCGCTGGTGTAGCGCTCGCGGGCGCTGAGGTCCAGGTCGGGGAAGTAGTCCTTGAGCCGGGTGACCACCTGCTGCTCGGACTCGTGGCAGTCGCGCAGCAGGAAGATCGCCTTGTGCAGAATCGACTGGTCCATCGAAATGCCCCCCTCGGAATGCCCACCCGCCTCTTGCGGTGGGCCGCTTCCTACGGTACGCAGACGACCGTCAGCACTTGGGCAAAGAGATCTACACGCCGGGCAAAGAGATTCACGCTCCAGGCAAAAGATCCATGGGAATGTCGACCGGGCGGGCCCGCAGATACTCGCCCAGGCTCTTGGCCTGCGGGTCGGGGCGGGTGGAGGCGGCGACGCCCTCGCCGAGCAGGCCGTGCAGGACGAAGTTGAGGGCGCGCAGGTTGGGCAGTTCGTAGCGGACGACCTCCAGCTCGGCGGACTCCGGGAGCAGCAGCCGCAGCTCGTCGACGCCGAGGTGGGCGCGGAGCCACGCGTAGGCCTCGTCGGTGCGGGCCCACAGGCCGATGTTGGCGTCGCCGCCCTTGTCGCCGGAGCGGGCACCGACCAGCCGCCCGAGCGGTGCCCGGACGGTGGGGCCGGACGGCACGGCCGGGCGTGGCTCGGAGCCGGCGGCCGGCCGCTCCTGACGCACCCGCGCCACCGTCGGCGGCCTCGGCACGTCCAGTCTGGTGCCGTCGGCCAGCACGACCTGGGCCGGCACCTCGTCGGCGGCGACCAGCGCGGGCCAGTACACCCCGTACTCGGTGGGCCGGGGGGACGCCTGTTCCAGATAGAAGCCGGGGTAGCTCGCCAGCGCCGTGCCGGCGACCGCGGTGAACAGCGCGCGGCCGACCTTGTCGCGGTCGGGGTCCTTGACGGTCAGCGTCAGCCGGGCGGTGTCGGCCGCGGGCCGTTCCATCCGCAGGTCGAACTCGTCGAACCGGTCGCTGCCGCCCGTCGCGTCGAGCAGGGACGCCTCCGCGAACCGCGCCTTGGCCTCGATGTCGAGGCCGGTCAGCACGAAGGTGGCGCTGTTGCGGAAGCCGCCGAGGTAGTTGAGGCAGACCTTGAGGGTGTCGGGCGCGGGCTCGCCGCGGGTGCCGGTGACCCGGACCCGGTCGGGGCCCTCCTGCTCCAGGCGCAGGGTGTCGAAGCGGGCGACGACATCGGCGTTCAGGTACTCGGGCCGCTCGATCTCGTAGAGCAGTTGCGCCGTGACGGTGTCGACGGTGACCGCGCCGCCGGTCCCCTCGTGCTTGGTGATGACGCAGGAGCCGTCGGGGTGCATCTCGGCGATGGGGAAGCCGGGGTGCACCGGGTACTCGATCTCGGTGAAGAAGGAGAAGTTGCCGCCGGTGGCCTGGGCGCCGCATTCGATGATGTGGCCCGCGGCGACCGCCCCGGCGAGCCGGTCCCAGTCGTCGAGCGCCCAGTCGAAGGCCCAGGCGGCCGGTCCGGTGACGAGCGCGGCGTCGGTGACCCGGCCGCAGATGACCACGTCGGCGCCGGCGCGCAGCGCGCGGGCGATGCCCCAGCCGCCGAGGTACGCGTTGGCGGTGACGGGCTCGATGCCGGAGTCGGCGAGGAGCCGGCCGGTGGACAGGTTGGCGAACCCGTGACCCTTCTCGCGCAGCTCGGGGAGACGGTCGAGGAGGTCGTCGCCCTCCAGGTGGGCGATGGTGGGGTGGAGGCCGCCGAGCGCGGCCAGTTCGCCGAGTTTGGCGGCGAGTCCGGCCGGGTTGAGGCCGCCCGCGTTGACGACGACCTTGATGCCGCGTTCCAGACAGCTGCCGAGCACCTCGTGCATCTGGGCGAGGAAGGAGACGGCGTAGCCGGCGTCGGGGTCGCGCTGCCGTGCCTTCCACAGGATCAGCATGGTCAGTTCGGCGAGGTAGTCACCGGTCAATACGTCGATCGGCCCGCCTTCGACCATCTCGCGGGCGGCGGACAGCCGGTCGCCGTAGAAGCCCGAGCAGTTGGCGATACGCAGGACGTCGAACGGTGCCGGCATGACGGTCACTCCTGGTCGGTGCTGGGCAGTGGTGGCCGCGCGCAGCATTTCGCGTGCAGTGGCCACCCGGCAAGGGGCCCGTACGGAGCACCCCCTCTCGCGTCGAAAGCGTAGGCCGCCTAACGTTCGTGCATGAGCTCTGCAGGGACGACCCCTCCGCCGCCGGACGAAACACCTTCCACCGCCCAGGATTCCGGTTCCACCACCCCGGATTCCGGCGCCTCACGGGGTGTTCCGGCGCTGCCGGACGGATCGGGCGGGTTCGCGGCCGAGCTGCGGGACGCGATCAGCTTCCGGGCTTTCCTGCTGGTCGTCGGAGGTCTGCTGATCCAGCTGGCCTTCATCGTGTCGTACCTGGGCGCGTTCCACTCCCCCACCCCGCACCGGATCCCGGCCGCCGTCGTGGCGCCCGCGCAGGTGGCGGGCAAGGTGGCCGCACAGCTCAACGGGCTGCCGGGCGAGCCGGTGAAGGCGGTCGTGGTGGCCGACGAGGCCGAGGCGCGGCGGCAGATCATGAACCGTACGGTGGACGCCGCGATCCTCATCAACCCGGCGGGGAAGACCGATTCGCTGCTGGTGGCGTCCGCGGGCGGCCCCTCGGTGTCGCAGACCGCCGCGCAGATCGCGCAGAGCGTCGAGAAGACCCAGCACCGGCAGGTGACGGTCACCGACATCAAGGCCCCCAACAAGGAGGACGGCCGCGGGCTGAGCTCGTTCTACCTGGTCATCGGCTGGGTGGTGGGCGGCTATCTGACCGCCTCGATCCTGGGTGTGGCGGGCGGCGCCCGGCCGGTCAACCGGCACCGTACGGCGATCCGGCTCGGCACCCTCGCGCTCTTCTCGGTGGTCTCCGGGCTCGGCGGGGCGATCATCGTGGATCCGGTGTTCTCGGCGCTGACAGGCCACTTCGTGGCGCTGTGGGCGATCGGCGCGCTGGTGGTCTTCGCGGCCGCCGCCGTCACCACGGCTCTGCAGACGCTCTTCGGCATCATCGGCATCGGGCTGTCGATCCTGCTCTTCGTCGTGATGGGCAATCCGAGCGCGGGAGGCGTCTATCCGGCGTCGCTGCTGCCGCGCTTCTGGAGCGCGATCGGGCAGTCCCTGCCGCCGGGCGCGGGCACCACGGCGGTCCGCAACACCGTGTACTTCGGCGGGAGCGCGACGGCCGGCCCGCTGTGGGTGCTGGCGGCGTACGCGGTCGCCGGTGTCGTCGTCGCGATGGCGACCGTCGTGGTACGCGACCGCCGGGCGGGGTCCGGTACCGACGGTGTCGCGGATCCTGTCACCGGGGCGGTCACACCAGGCTGACGTGACCGGTGCGGTCACACCGGGCTGACCTGGACGATCGCCTTGCCGGTGTTCGTCCTCGGTGAGGTGTTTGACCTTGGCGGCGGATCCGGCGCTGCCGATGACGCGCCCGGCGCCGAGCAGCCGGGCGATCTGACCGGCCGCGGTGCCGACGCCGCCGGCGGCGGCCGAGATGAACACCGTCTCCCCCGGCTGGACGCGGGCGACCTTCGCCAGGCCGACGTACGCGCTGAGGCCGGTGCCGCCGAGCACGCTGAGGTGGCGCGCCGCGGGACTCCCGGCAGATCCGGCAGCACCCGGGCGCCGGCGGCCGTCACCAGCGCGTGGGCGTGCCAGGCGACCCGGTGCCGGACGAGGCCGCCGACGGCCGGCGCCGGGTCGTGGGACTCGACGACGCGGCCGATCGCGCGGCCGTCCAGCGGCGCGTGGAGATCCCAGCCGCCCTCGTCCATCACCTCGCGCATGCAGGGATCGACGGACAGGTAGATGTTCTCGACCGGGGCGGGACCGGGGCCCGGTACCGGGACGGCCTCCTCGACGAAGGCGAAGTTCCCGGCGGTGGGGAGTCCCTGGGGCCGCCCGACCCGGCACGTCGGCCATGTCACCACTCCGGAGATGGCACGGTCGCTCGCCGTGCGCGTCCTGATCCGCGAACTGCGCGCCACGCGCGCCGCCGTCACGGGCCAGGAGCCGTCCCAGGAAACGCCTTTGACGCCATTGCCCAGCCTTTGACGCCGCGACCTAGGCTGGCTCCATGGGCTCCTACGATGATCTCCCGCCGTTCGAACTCGCCTTCCCCGGTCCGCTGCGCGACCGGCTGGTCGCCGCGGTCCTGTCCGGGGAGAAGATCTCCACGACCGGGCTCGTCGAGGACTACGAGTACTGCGGCGACGCGCTGCCCGTCGTCGGCGAACGGTCCGCCCTGATCGATTCGGCGGACCGGCCGGTGGCCGTGCTGGAGACCACGGAGGTCCGCGTCCTGCCGCTCGCCGAGGTGGATCTGGCGCACGCGGTGGACGAGGGCGAGGGCGACCGGACCGTCGCGCAGTGGCGGGCGAACCATGAAGGGTTCTGGCACAGCCAGGAGATGCGCGACGCGATCGGCGACCCGGAGTTCACCGTCACCGACGAGACCCTGGTCGTCGCCCAGCGGTTCCGCGTCGTGGAACGCCTCGACCCGGTGACCGGCGCCCCCGCCCGACCGCGTTCCGCGGACGAGCTGCTGGACATCGTCGACGAGAACGACGAGGTCGTCGGCCAGGAGCGGCGGGCCGAGGCGTACGCCCGCGGGCTGCGGCACCGCTGCGCGTTCGTGCTGGTGAAGGACGGCGAGGGACGGACGTTCGTGCACCGCCGCACCGCGGTGAAGCTGGTCTTCCCGTCGCTGTACGACATGTTCGTGGGCGGGGTCGTCGGAGCGGGCGAGACGTACGACGAGGCCGCGCTGCGGGAGGCCGAGGAGGAGCTGGGGGTGTCGGGACTGGCGCGGCCCGTACCGCTGTTCAAGTTCCTCTACGAGCGGGACGGGCACTCCTGGTGGTCCCAGGTGTACGAGGTGCGGTGCGAACTCCCGGTCTCCCCGCAGGTCGAGGAGGTCGCCTGGCACACCTTCCTGACCGACGGCGAGCTGGAGCGGCGGCTGGCCGAATGGCAGTGGGTCCCGGACGGCCTCGACGCGTTCCACAGGCTGCGTGAGTGGCGGGGGCGGCCTCCTGTGGCGTAGCCGTCCTGGCTCAAGAACGTGCTGGTGAAAGCCCACAACCGGAGCCCGGTGCGCACGGACCGGCCCGGAGGGCGGCTTCGTGACCCGCCGCTGGGTGATCGCGCCGCTCGCCCGCTGACCCATCGACCGACAGGGCCGGGGCCGCTCCGGCCCCGTAACGGTGGGCGCTCACCCGCCGGACACCGGCCGGACACCCGGCGTCCGGGTCCGGTACCGGGTCCGGACGTACAGTGACCGGGTGATCGTCTTCGTACGGGCGCTGCCCGGCAGGCTGCGGGCCGGGGTGTCGGCGGTCGGGCTGTGGTTCTCGCCGGCCCGGGTACAGGCGGAGGGCGAGACGCCCGACTACCGGTTCTCGCTGGCCAACGAGCGCACGTTCCTGGCCTGGATCCGGACCGCGCTGGCGCTGATCGGCGGCGGCTTCGCGGTGGACCAGTTCCTGCCGGACCTGCCGCGGACCGTCCGGGTCGTCCTGGCGCTGGCGCTGCTGGTGGGCGGCGCGATGTGCGCGGTGCGGGCCGTCAACTACTGGGTGCGCTGCGAGCGGGCCATGCGCCGGAACGAGGACCTGCCGCTCTCCCGCTTCCCGACGCTGCTGGCCGTGCTCGTGGCGGGCATCGCGGTGGTGATGGTGGCGATCGTGCTGCTCGGCCGGGCGGGCTAGGCCGTGCCGGAAAGGCCCGCAGGAGTGCGGGACCGCGATCCCGGTCTGCAGCCGGAACGGACCCGGCTGGCCTGGCGGCGGACGACCCTGTCGTGCGCGGTCGCCGCGGTGCTCGCGGGCCGGCAGGCGGTCCACCGGGGGCTGTCCGGCGTGGGGATCGTGGGAGTGGCGCTCGGCGCCTTGGTCTGGCTCGCCTTCCTGCTCGTCGCCCAGCACAGGATCCGCCTCATGGACGCGCCGCGGCCGCCCGTGATGACATCACGGGCGGCCGCGGCGGTGGTGGGGTGCACGGTGGCGCTGGCCGTCTTCGGGGCGGCCGTGCTGTGGTGACGCCCGGGCCGGGGACCGGACGGGTCACATGGTGACGACGATCTTGCCGCGGGTGTGGCCCTCGGCGCTGAGCCGCTGCGCGTCCGCCGCCCGCTCCAGCGGGAAGGCGGCGGCGACCTCCACGGTGATCACACCGGCTTCGGCGAGGTCGCTGAGGGCCGAGAGGTCCGTGGCGTCCGGGCGCACCCATTGGAACCGGCCGCCCATGCCCAGCACCGCCGGGTCGGCGATGGAGACCAGCCGGCCGCTGTCGACGAGCAGGCCCGGGGAGACGGTCAGGGCGTCGCCGCCGACCAGGTCCAGTACGGCGTGCACGCCGTCGGGGGCCAGCGCCCGTACGCGGTCGGCGAGGCCGTCCCCGTAGGTCACCGGTTCCGCGCCCAGCCCGCGCAGGTACTCGTGGTTGCGCTCGCCCGCGGTGCCGATCACCCGGGCGCCGAGGTGCTTGGCGATCTGGACGGCCATGGAGCCCACGCCGCCTGCCGCGGCGTGGATGAGGACCGTGTCGCCCTTGCCGACGTTCAGCTCGCCGAGGAGCGCCTGGTAGGCGGTCAGGCCCGCCAGCGGAAGGCCGGCGGCCTGCTCGAAGCTGAGGTTGGACGGCTTGCGGGCCAGCGTGCGGACCGGGGCGCCGACGTACTCGGCGAACGTGCCGCGGGACAGGAAGTCCTCGCGCACATAGCCGATGACCTCGTCGCCCTCCTCGAACTCCGGGACGTCGGGACCGGTCCTGACGACGACGCCGGAGACGTCCCAGCCGGGAATGACGGGGTAGACCGCGTCGAGCATCGAGTCCAGGTAGCCGGCCTGCGCCTTCCAGTCGACGGGGTTGACCGCCGCGGCCCTGACCTTCACCAGGACGGTGTCCGGTCCGACCTTGGGGTCGGGGCGCTCGCCGTACTCCAGGGCCTCGGGCCCTCCGTAGCTGCGGTAACTGACGGCCTTCATGGTGATGGCTCCTGTACGCCGTGGGGGGATCGGGCGGGGATCAGACGACGCCGGCCTTGTCGGTCGCGTCGGACTGCTCGGCCGCCTTGAGGGGGGACGGGACGGTACCGGCGGCGGAAGCCGTCACCTCGACGGTCCGGGGTCCGTGGTTGGTCCGCAAGCCGAGCCAGCTGACCAGCCCGACCAGTGCGAAGGAGACGGCCGCGATACCGAAGGTGAGGCTGAAGCCGGATTCGGCGGGCAGCGGCGGTGCTCCGGCGGGCAGGTGCTCGATCGTCTTCGACGCCAGGATGGTGGTGACCACGGCGCTGCCGATCGCGCTGCCG
Source organism: Streptomyces sp. So13.3 (assembly GCF_005860785.2). Lineage (NCBI taxonomy): Bacteria > Bacillati > Actinomycetota > Actinomycetes > Kitasatosporales > Streptomycetaceae > Streptomyces > Streptomyces sp. So13.3. The sequence goes on from NZ_CP048835.1 coordinate 2,717,494, forward strand.
GTGGAGCGGGAGATCGAGTTGATGCCGTTGGCGATACCGCTCTGGTGGTGCGGGACGCTCGCCATGATGACGGCGGGCATGGCCGCGTAGCCGAAGCTGACGGCCGCACCGACGATGAGGCCGGCGCCGATCACCGAGGCGGTGTGGCTGTGGTCGAGGGCCAGCCAGCCGAAGCCGGCGGCGCCGAGCACTGCGGCCAGGCCGAGCACGACCCGCGGGCCGCGGTGCCGGACGAGACGGCCGCCGATGGGCGAGGCGAGCAGCGAGACGATCGCGCCGGGGAGCAGGAACTCGACGGAGGCCCGGAGGATGGATGCGTCGAAACCGTAGCCCGTGAGCGCCTTGGGCATCTGGACGAGGTAGGAGACGCCCAGGAAGTTCGCGAACATGCCGAAGCCGACGAGGATCCCGGCGAGGTTGGCCATCAGCACCGGGCGGTGGACGAACATCCGCATGTCGACCAGCGGCTCGCGGACCTTGAGCTCGGTCAGCACCCAGACGGCGCCCATGACGACGGCGCCGGCGAAGCTGCCCAGCGTGCGGCCGGAGGCCCAGCCCCATTCGTGGCCCTGCGAGATCGGCAGCAGGAGCAGCAGGAGGGCGATGCCGAGGGTGAGCGCGCCGAGGATGTCGGTGCGGCCGCCGGTCTTGTGCCGGGTCGCGGGGACCATGGTGACGACCGCGACCAGGGCGAGGACGGCGAAGCCGGTCGCCATCCAGAACGCGTTGCGGTAGTCGGCGTCGGGGCCGGAGGTGAGCAGGCCCGTGGCGACCAGCGCGAGACCGCTGCCGAAGGCGAGGGTGCCGCTGACCAGTGCCATCGCACCGGGAAGCTTCTGCGGGCGGACCTCTTCGCGCAGCACCGACAGCGCCAGCGGGAAGATCGCGGTGGCGGCGCCCTGGAGCACCCGGCCGAGGATCAGCAGCGGCAGGGAGGTCGCGAGGGCGGCGATGACGGAACCCGCGACCATGACGCCGAGTACGGCCACCAGGGTCGGCTTCTTGCCGTGCTGGTCGCCGAAGCGGCCCAGCAGCGGGGTGAAGACCGCGGCGGACAGCAGGGTCGCGGTGGTCACCCAGCTGACGTTGGCGGTCGAGGTGCCGAGGTCGTTGCGGATCAGGCCCAGGATCGGGACGGGCAGGGTCTGCATCATCGACACGACCATGGCGGCGAGGCTCAGGGCGAAGACGATGACCGTCTCGTTCCGGTGCCCGGCTTCGGCGGGTGCGGTGGTGGCTTGGCTCATGGCTGGCGGGTCCTTCTCATTGCTTCACACCATTGCTTCACAACTTGGATGCTTGATGTCGTCAAGCAACTCGACAGACGGTAGACCTCAATAGTTAAGGACGTCAAGTTAATGATTGATGTCGTCAAGCATTTTGAGTACACTCGACCCATGAGCGCCACCACCCCGAACGTCCCGACCAAGCTCGAGCTCCTGGAGCTGCTGGCCGCCATCGGCACCGCCCAGTGGCGGGATTTCGCGGCCGCCGCCGCCCACCACGGCCTCACCTCCACCCAGGCCAAGGTCCTCGCCCAGCTCGACGGCCCGCTGCCGATGCGCGGTCTCGCGGCGCTGCTGGTGTGCGACGCGTCGAACGTCACCGGGATCGTGGACCGGCTGGAGGCGCGGTCGCTCGTCCGCCGCGAGGCGGACCCCGCCGACCGCCGGGTCAAGAACGTCGTGGCGACCGACGAGGGCCGCGACACCATCCGGCGCGTGCGCGAGGAGATGCAGGCGACGCACGGCGCGCTCGACGCCCTGGACGAGGACGAGAGCGCGACGCTCTACGCCCTGCTGGGACGGCTCCGCCCGGCGATGGAGAACAACGCCTGACCCGTCCGGGTAAAGCGCCTGAGACCCGTCCGGATCAGCGGCGGCGCAGCGCCGCCGCGAGCGCGCGCACCTCACGGCCCGCGAAACCGGGCTCCCGCCCCAGCGCGCGGACCAGGTCGTCTCGCACCGCGCGGGTGCGTCCCGCCGCGACCAGCGCCAGCGATTCGGCGAGCGCGGCCGGGAGCGACGGGTGGTACCAGGGCTCCGCGGCGTCCTCGTCGAACCAGCGAACGGCCGGGAACGAGCTGTGCACCTTGGGCTGGTGGTCGCCGAACCACGACCAGGTCCCGGGGTCGAGCGACACATTGACCACATGGCCGGCGGGCAGCGTACGCACCCACGGGCGTGACGCGTCCTGCTGCCAGCGCCAGTGGCCCGGGCTGGTCCTGCCCCGCTGGGTGACACCCACGTAGCGCAGCTTGCGGCGGATCACCGGCCACGGCTCGCGGCTCTCCTCGATCCAGCCGGCGAGCGCGCGGTGCAGGGTGTCGAAGGTGTTGCCCCGGAACACGACGTCCACGAGGGCGACCGGCCGCTTCCGGCGGGCCAGCGCGTACGGGTCGAGCCCCGCCGCGGCGAGGTGCTCGCGGAATCGTGCCCGCATCGCGGGCGTCCAGCCCTGGTCGCTGGTGCACGACACCGGCAGCCGCAGCAGCCGGCCCTCCCACGACGAGCCCTCGAACGCGCCGGTCAGCAGGTCGTACATGCTGTCCAGCGACCGTCCGACGAAGCACAGCTCGGCGCCGTCGGAGCGGGCCAGCACCTTCGCGGCGCATTCGGTGAGCGACGGCAGATAGCGGAGCCGGACCGGCGGCGCGCCCTCGGTGAGCGTGCCGAGCCGGTCCGGGCCGGCACCCGCGGACGTGGCGAGGTTCCAGCGGAACGGCTGCGGCGGGGCGGCGGGGGACGCGGTCGGTCGAGCGGGCATACGCCCCAGTGGATCACCACCGGCCGACCGGGTCATCCGGTTTTCCAGCCGCCTGCCCATGGTCGCTACGGCGCGAGGATATCCAGTTCGCGCAGCGCGCCCAGGCAGATCTCCCGCATCAGGCTCTCCGCGCCGGCCGCGTCCCGCGCCCGGACCGCCTCGGCGACCCGTACGTGCAGCGTGACCGCCTCGGGGTCGGGAGCGGTGAACATCACGTGGTGTTCGGTACGGCCGGTCAGCACCTCGGCCACGACATCGCCGAGCCGGGCGAACATCTCGTTGCCCGAGGCCTGGAGCATGACGCGGTGGAACGCGACATCGTGCACCAGGTACTCGCCCAGATCCGCGGCCCGGCCGGCCGCGGCCATGTCGGACGCGAGCACCGTCAGTTCCCGGCACTGGCCCGGGGTGGCGGCCAGCGCGGCGAGCCCGGCGGCCACCGGCTCGACGGCGGTGCGCAGCATCGTCAGCGAACGCAGCTGGCGGGGGCGGTCGGCGCCGGCCAGCCGCCAGCGGATGACCGCCGGGTCGAAGACGTTCCACTCCTCGGTGCGCCGCACCGTGACGCCGACCCGGCGGCGGGTCTCGACCAAGTGCATGGCCTCCAGGACGCGGACGGCCTCACGGACGACGGTGCGTGACACCCCGTACCGCACTTCGAGCTCGTCGATGCGCAGCACCGTGCCGGGCGGGTAGCCGCCCGAGGCGATGGCGGGCCCGAGTTCGGCCAGTACGCGGGCGTGCAGGCCGCCGCTCTCTCCCTGCTGAGGCATGGGTGACAGCCTATGTGCCACCACCTTGGTATGACGTTTTCATATCGAGCTCTTGAATAAGTAGTACCTATGGCGTTTATTGGTGCCAGCCGCTTGCACAAGGAGGTACGAGCGCATGACTGCCGAACCCGCGCAGCACCAGCCGCAGCACCAGCCGAGCCCCCCGGTCGTCGTCGTCATGGGCGTGTCCGGATCGGGCAAGTCCACGGTCGGCGGCCTGCTCGCCGAACGGCTGGGCGTCCCCTACGCCGAGGCGGACGACTTCCACCCGCCGGCGAACATCGCCAAGATGTCGGCCGGCCATCCGCTGGACGACTCCGACCGCGAGCCGTGGCTGGACGCCATCGCGAACTGGGTCACCGAACGCGACGGGCTGGGCGGTGTGGTCAGCTGCTCCGCCCTGCGGCGCCGCTACCGCGACCGGCTCCGCGCCGCCGCCCCCCGGTTGTTCTTCCTGCACCTGGACGGCCCGCCCGAGCTGATCGCCGCGCGGCTCGCGGCCCGCATGCAGCACTTCATGCCGCCCGGTCTGCTGCGCTCCCAGCTCGAAGCCCTCGAACCGCTGGACGCCGACGAGGCGGGTGCCGTCGTCACGATCGACGGCGGCCCGCAGCAGATCGCCGAGCGCGCGTACGCCGCGCTTCCCCGCTGACCCCCACATCCGCCGCCGTCCCCCTGGAGTACGAACGTGTCTGCACTCAGCGTCGAGCTGCTGGCCGCGACGACCGCGCCGCCCATCACCTCCGCCGGTGACACCCGGCTCGGCATCGCCGCACTCGTCGGCATCGCCGTCATCATCGTGCTGATCACCCGCTGGAAGGTGCACGCCTTCCTCGCCCTCACCATCGGCTCGCTCGTGCTCGGCGCGGTGGCGGGCGCACCGCTGGCGAAGGCCGTCACGAGCTTCACGACGGGTCTCGGCTCGACGGTCGCGGGGGTCGGCGTGCTCATCGCGCTCGGTGCCGTCCTCGGCAAACTGCTGGCGGACTCGGGCGGCGCCGACCAGATCGTCGACACCATCCTGGCCCGCACCAGCGAACGCCGGATGCCATGGGCCATGGCGGGGATCGCGGGCCTGATCGGGCTGCCGCTCTTCTTCGAGGTCGGCATCGTGCTGCTGATACCCGTAGTCCTGCTGGTCGCCCGGCGCGGCAACTACTCGCTGATGCGGGTCGGCATCCCGGCGCTGGCCGGGCTCTCCGTCATGCACGGCCTGGTGCCGCCGCACCCCGGCCCGCTCGCCGCCATCGACGCCATCCACGCCGACCTCGGCACCACCCTGGCGCTCGGTGTCCTCGTCGCGCTGCCCACTCTCGCCATCGCGGGGCCGCTCTTCGGCCGGGTGGCCGACCGCTGGGTGAAGGTCGACCCGCCGGAGAACCTCACCCCGGCCCGCGCCTCGGACAACCTCGAGCGGCGTCCCAGCTTCACCGCGACGGTGTGCACGATGCTGCTGCCGGTGGCGCTGATGCTCGCCAAGGCGCTGGTGGACATCATGGTCGACGACCAGCAGAGCCTGGTCTACCGGACCTTCGACGTGCTCGGCACGCCGCTGATCGCGCTGCTCGCCGCCGTCGTCCTGGCCATGTTCACCATGGGCCGCGCGGCCGGGTTCACCAAGGAACGGATCTCCTCGACCGTCGAGAAGTCGCTCGCCCCGATCGCCGGCATCCTGCTCATCGTCGGCGCGGGTGGCGGGTTCAAGCAGACGCTGATCGACGCCGGGGTCGGCAACATGATCCTCAACTGGTCCGACAGCTGGAACATCTCACCGCTGCTGCTCGCCTGGCTGATCGCCGTCCTCATCCGGGTCGCCACCGGCTCCGCGACCGTCGCCACGATCTCCGCGGCCGGCCTCGTGGCACCGCTCGCGACCGACATGTCGACAACTCATGCGGCGCTGCTGGTACTCGCCGTCGGAGCCGGCTCGCTGTTCTTCTCGCATGTCAACGACGCCGGGTTCTGGCTCGTGAAGGAGTACTTCGGGATGGATGTCCCGCAGACCCTCAAGTCGTGGTCGACGATGGAGACAGTGATCTCGGTGGTGGCCCTAGGCTTCGTCCTGCTGCTCTCGCTCGTTCTGTAGTGCGAGGCGGCGTCAGAGGACAGTCCTGGGGAGGGCACGCATGGGCACGACGGCGATTGTCGATACAACGGGCACGGAGCCGTATCTCATGGAACTGGCTCCGGACGTCCATGCGTTCTGCCAGCCCGACGGCGGCTGGTGCCTGAGCAACGCGGGCTTCGTCAGCGACGGCACGAGCACGCTGCTCGTGGACACCGCCGCCACCGAGCGCCGTGCCCGGCTGCTGCGGGACGCCATCACGACGGCGGGCGTGCCGCATCCGGAGTACGTGGTCAACACCCACCACCACGGCGACCACACCTACGGCAACGGCCTGTTCGCGGCGGGCGGCTCGACCGTCGTCGGGCACACCGCGTGCCGCCGGGAGCTGCTGGCGGCCGGCCGCCAGCTGCACGGGGTCTGGCCCGACGTCGACTACGGCGACATCGAGATCACCGCGCCCACCGTCACGTACTCCGAATCGATGCGGCTGCACACGGCCGGCTCGGAAATACGGCTGTTCCACCCCGGGGTGGCCCACACGCCGGGCGACACCATCGTGTGGCTGCCGCGCCAGCGCATCGTCTTCACCGGTGACCTGGTCTTCAACGGCGGCACGCCGTTCATCCTGATGGGGTCCCTGACCGGGTCGCTGCGCGCGCTGGACCTGCTGCGGTCGCTGGACGCCGAGATCGTCGTCCCCGGGCACGGCCCGGTCACCGACCCCGGCGTCTACGACACCATGGAGCGGTATCTGCGCAACCTCGGCTGTCTCGCGGACACCGGCCGCGCCGCCGGCCACACCCCGCTGCAGACCGCCCGCGCCGCCGACCTCGGGGCCTTCGCCCAACTCCGTGAGTCCGAGCGGCTGGTCGCCAACCTGCACCGGGTCTACGCCGAACTCGACGGCATCGCGCCGGGCGCCCCGCTGGACGTGGCGGCGGCGTTCGCCGACATGACGGAGATGAACGGCGGCGTGCCGGTGGCCTGCCACGCGTAATGCCCTTCCGGCGGATCATGGCTGTCCGGTCCAGCCGGTCTCCGGCCGGCAGGTGGCCCGTCGCGGCAGAACGGGCGGCTCCCCCGGCACCCGTTCACGCGGCGGTGACCGGTCCTCGGCGACACCGGGAGCCGCCGTTCCGGGTGGGGCCGCGCGTGATCGGCCGGACGGGCCTCAGCGGTGTCTATCGGGCCGCAAGGTGCCGCCCGGCGGCAATGTCACCAGCGCGGAACGGACGGCGTGCACCACCGCGGGTCGGCCTCGCGCATGGCCGCCGCGTCGTCGCGGTCCCGCATCGTGCCGTCGTCGTCCAGCCAGCGCTGGTGGAGCACCTTGAGGGCGTCCCGGTCGAGTTCGACGCCGAGGCCGGGCGCGTCGGAGACGGTGAGCCGGCCGTCGGTGAAGACATGCCGGGACGTGATGACGTCGTCGGTCTGCCAGGGGTAGTGCGAGTCGCAGGCGTAGTCGAGGTTGGGGACGGTCGCGGCCACGTGGGTCATGGCGGCGAGGCTGATTCCCAGGTGGGTGTTGGAGTGCATGGACAGGCCGACGCCGAAGGTGCGGCAGATCGCGGCCAGTTCACGGGTGTTGCGCAGCCCGCCCCAGTAGTGGTGATCGGACAGCACGACCTGGACGGCGCCCGTCGCGAACGCCTCCCGGATCTCCGGGAAGGTCGTCACGCACATGTTGGTGGCCAGCGGCACATCGGTGCCGGCCGCGACCTCCGCCATGCGGGCGGTGGTGCTGGCCGGGTCCTCCAGGTATTCGAGGACGTCGCCCAGTTCGGCGGCGACCCGCAGCGACGTCTCCACGGACCAGGCGCCGTTGGGGTCCAGCCGCAGCGGCTGACCGGGGAACTCCTCGGCCAGCGCCCTGACGGCGGCGATCTCCTCGTCGGGCGGGAAGACGCCGCCCTTGAGCTTGAAGGAGGCGAACCCGTACGTGTCGGCGAAGCGGCGGGCCTGGGCCACGACTCCGGCCGGGTCGAGCGCGGCGCCCCAGTCGTCACGGGGTGTGTCCGCGCCGGGGTGGTGCGCCCAGCGGTAGAAGAGGTACGCGCTGTACTCGACGGTGTCGCGGACCTTGCCGCCGAGCAGGGTGTGCACGGGCAGCCCGAGGATCTTGCCGAGCGCGTCGAGGCAGGCGACCTCGAACCCGGAGATGACGGAGAGCCGCAGCTTGTCGGCGGTCTGCACCCCGCGCAGCCCGCCGACGTCGACGGAGTCGGAGACGTCGTCGGGGTCGCCGCAGACCTGCTCGGCGAGCGTGAACAGCCCGTTCAGATCGCTGACCGCATGGCCGGGCAGAGCCTTGCCCAGGGGCGCGGCCAGCTCCAGGTACCGGCTGTCGCCGTACGTCTCGCCGACGCCGACCGTGCCGTCGGCGGTGACCACCTCGATGATCAGGCGCGGGGTGAAGGGCTGGTGCACGCCCTGGGTGTTGAGCAGCGGCGGGTCGGCGATCAGGATCGGGGTGAGCCTGACCTCCGTCACCGTCAGTGCCCCGGAGTCCCTCAGTGCCCTGGCGTTCGCCGCCGCTGTCTGCGTATGTGAATCCCGTTCACCCATAAGTCCAGAGGCTAGGCGGGGGCCGAGTCCGCGTCAACCCACGCCGGGAGCGCCTCCCTGGCCGCGTGCCAGGCCGCCGGCAGGGCCGCGACCCCGGTGCGGGCGGCGACCACACCGCCCGCGATCGCGCAGGTGGTGTCCATGTCGCCGCGGCCGGAGACGGTGGCCCACAGGCACTCCTGGAGGTCGTCGGGGTGGTTTCCCGCGCACCACAGCGCGAACGGGACCGTGTCGGGGGACGACACCCGGTATCCGGAGCCGAGCACTTCGGCGGCATGGCGGACCGAGGCGTACTCGGACATCCGGGAGGCGGTGCGCAGGCCGGAGCGGACGTCGGAGACGTCGAGCCGGTCCGCGACGGAGCTCAGGAACTCGGCACGGGCGGGGGCGGGACCACCCCGGCCGCGGGCCGTGAGCGCGGCGGCGACCGCGACCGCCACGGCTCCGGCGACGGCCTCGGGGTGGTGGTGCGAGACGGCGGCCTGGCGGGCGGCCAGTTCGGCGACCGTGTCCAGGTCGCCGCTGTGCCAGGCGCCGAGCGGGGCCACCCGCATGGCGGCCCCATTCCCCCAGGAGCCCTGGCCCTCGAACTGCTCGCCCACCACGGCCTGCCACGGCTCCCCCGCACCGATCCGGCGGAGCACGTCGTGCATCGAGGGACCGTAGCCGCGGTGGTCGTCGGCGGCGTACTCGTCGGCGAGGCGGCGCGCCAGCCGGTCCTGGTCGACCGCGCCACCGCTCTCCGACAGCTCCCGGAAGAGCGCGAGCGCCTGCGCGGTGTCGTCGCTCCACAACCAGGTGTCCTGCGGCGGCAGGACACGTTTCTCCAGCGCCTCGGGGCCCGCGAGCCGGAACATCGAGAACCAGCGGTCGCCGAAGGCGTCCCCGTGGGCGAGTCCGTGGAGCGAGTCCAGGGCGGCGGCGGGGATGTACATCTAGGCTCCTCGAAGGGCATGGACGGGCCGCCAGTCTCCCAGCCGGAACCGGCCCACAACACCGGATTCCGGATCCCTACTGGACGACATACCGACTGGTCGGCATGATGGCAGGAACGCCAGGACCAAGGTGTGCCGGGTGGTGAGGAGCAGACGATGAGCGGTACGGACAATCCACCGGGCAATCCCCCGGCCGGTTCGCCGGACAATCCGCCGGGCAATCCGCCGGCCGGTTCGCCGGACAATCCCCCGGCCGATCCACCGGGGCTCGACCTCGGTCGGCTGCGCGAACATCTGGACCGGGAGCGGCCGGGACTGGTGCGCGGCGCACTGCGCGCCCGGCTGATCGAGGGCGGCCGGTCCAACCTGACGTACGCCGTCACCGACGGCGTCTCGCGGTGGGTGGTGCGGCGGCCGCCGCTCGGGCACGTCCTGGCCACCGCGCACGACATGACGCGCGAGCACCGGGTGATCAGCGCGCTGAGCGACACCCCGGTTCCGGTGCCCGGCACCGTGCTGCTGTGCGAGGACCCCGAGGTGATCGGCGCGCCGTTCTACGTCATGGACTTCGTGGACGGCACCCCGTACCGCACCTCCGCGCAGCTCGCCGGGATCGGCCCGGAGCGCACCCGCGCCGTCGTGCTGGGGCTCGTCGACACCCTGGTGGACCTGCACGCGGTGGACCCGGCAGCAGCCGGTCTCGACGGCTTCGGACGTCCTGAGGGCTTCCTGGAACGGCAGTTGCGCCGCTGGGGCAAGCAGCTGGAGGCGTCCGGCAGCCGGGAGCTGCCCGGTATCGCGGAACTGCACGCCGCCCTCGGCAAGGCGCTGCCCGTCTCGCCCGCGCCCACCGTCGTGCACGGCGACTACCGGCTCGACAACGTTCTCGTCGGCGACGACGACCAGGTCCGGGCCGTCCTGGACTGGGAGATGTCGACGCTGGGCGACCCGCTCACCGACCTCGGCCTGCTGGTGATGTACAGCGAGCAGGAGACCGTCCCGGACGCGCCCGTGTCCACCACCGGCGACGCGCCCGGCCACCCCAGTGCCCAGGAACTGGTCGAGCGGTACGCCGAGCGGTCCGGCCGCGACACCTCCGCCATCGACTGGTACACGGCCTTCGCGTACTTCAAGCTCGCCGTGATCCTCGAGGGCATCCACTACCGCTACACGCTGGGCCAGACCGTCGGTGCCGGTTTCGACCGGATCGGCTCCCTGGTCCCCGCGTTCATCGACCGCGGGCTGCTCAAGCTCCGGCTCCAGCCCCAGGAGGACTGAGGACTGATGGATTTCGCCTATGACGCCCGTACCGAGGAACTGCGGACGCGACTGACCGCGTTCATGGAGGAGCACGTCCACCCGGCGGAGCCGGTCTTCGCCCTCCAGCGCGAGCAGGCCGAGGGCGACGCCCGCTGGTCCGCGCCGCCCATGGTGGAGGAGCTGAAGGCGGAGGCCAAGCGGCAGGGATTGTGGAACCTCTTCCTGCCCGGCGAGCGCGGGGCGGGGCTGACGAACCTGCAGTACGCGCCGCTGGCCGAGATCACCGGCCGCAGCCCGCACCTGGCGCCGCCCGCGCTGAACTGCGCCGCGCCCGACACCGGGAACATGGAGGTGCTGAGCGAGTTCGGCACCGAGCAGCAGCGCAAGCAGTGGCTGGAGCCGCTGCTCGCCGGTGAGATCCGATCCGCGTTCGCGATGACGGAACCGGACGTCGCCTCGTCGGACGCCACGAACATCGAGACGCGGATCGAGCGCGACGGTGACTCGTACGTCATCAACGGCCGCAAGTGGTACATCTCCGGGGCGATGAACCCCAAGTGCGCCATCATGATCGTGATGGGCAAGAGCGACCCGTCGGCGGAACGCCACCGCCAGCAGAGCCAGATCCTCGTGCCGCGTGACACCCCCGGCGTCGAAGTACGCCGCGGCATGCGGGTGTTCGGCTACGACGACGGTGACCACGGCGGCCACGCCGAGGTGGTCTTCACCGACGTCCGGGTGCCGGCCGAGAACCTGATCGGCGAGGAGGGCGGCGGCTTCGCCATCGCCCAGGCACGGCTCGGACCGGGCCGGATCCACCACTGCATGCGCCTGATCGGCATGGCGGAGCGCGCCCTCGAGCTCATGTGCCGGCGGGCGACGGACCGGGTGGCGTTCGGCAAGCCGATCGCCGAGCAGGGTGTGGTCCAGGAGTGGATCGCGGAGGCGCGGGTCGAGATCGAACTGCTGCGGCTGCTGGTGCTGAAGACGGCCTGGCTGATGGACACGGTCGGCAACCGGGGCGCGCACACCGAGATCCAGTCGATCAAGATCGCTACTCCGGCCGCGGTGCAGGCGATCATCGACCGGGCGATCCAGGTGCACGGCGCGGGGGGCGTGGGTCAGGACTTCCCGCTGGCGGAGCTGTGGGCGGCGGCGCGAACGTTGCGGTTGGCGGACGGGCCGGACGAGGTGCACAAGCGGTCGCTGGCGCGTCGTGAGCTGAGGAAGTACGCGTAGTTGGCGGTCCGTCGTGGGGCGGGGCCGGGCTCTCCGGCGCGAGGGTTCGAAATCGACTATTTACGGGCCTGGCGGCCCACAAATAGCTCGGCAGCATTTCGAACCCTCCCCCAACCTCCGGCCGGGGGTGCCCCCAGCTGCGATCCCGGCCCCTCGCGTTCGGGCCCGCCCGGCTCGACCCGGTTGCCGGACCGCAGCGGGGAGTCGGGGCCCCGCACGGCTCGACATCAGCCGGAACGCGGCGCGAAGGGCTCCCGGTCGCGGTAGCGGGGCCTGCCGTCGGTGCCCGCAGGGTGCTGGTCGAGCCGGTACACCCGGTACGCGACACGGCACTTGGCGTCCGCGTAGAGGAGGCGGCCGGGACCGGAAGCCCCGGGTCGGTACCCGATGGGAACCGCGGCCTGGGCGAGGATCGGGTCGTGGCAGTAGTAACACCAGTCGTGCGGCTCGGCGACGACGGTCGCGCCGCAGGACGGCTCGCACGCGTAGAGCTCGACGTAGTCGGCATGTACACCCGTGCCCATGGGCACGGGACCGAGCGACCGGGCGCGGTACAGGCGTGCCTTGCAGAGCGCGCAGTTCAACCCCTGTAGCTGGTTGATCGCCAGCCGTTCCGGGTCGATCGCCAGCGGCTGCTCGTGTTCCGTGCCCACGACTTCTCCCTGTCACCATGAGTGATCGGCTTGTAGGAGTAGCGTTACGTGCACGGGCAGCAGGGCCCAGGACATGAGTGTCCGCTGCCGTCCGCACCCCTGCGGACACTGCGGACACGGGGCGATGATGAGCGAAGAGACGTTCGGACAGGCACTCCGTAGGCTGCGCGGCAGCCGCTCCTTACGGGATCTTGCACAGCGTGCCACCTGTGGGAAGTCCTACGTGGCCGATCTGGAGACCGGCCGGCGCCGTCCGACGGAGGCGATTGCCGCTGCCCTGGACACGGCCCTCGACGCACACGGCGCGTTGATCGCACTCGCCGGTGTCCGCGCGGACATGCCTGTCCTCGCCCAAGCAGCGGCCCTTCAGCTTGGGTTGTCCGACGCTCTCGCCGCAGGGCCCATGACGGACGCGAGCCTGAACGAGTGGGACTACACCGTCGCGCGGCACGGGCGGGCGACACGGTTCCGTCCCGAGGGCGAACTGCTACCCGAGTTGCTCAGCGATTTCGCCGACCTGAAAAGGCTCCTCGGGCACCGTCATTCCGTTCACGTCCGGCGGCGGCTCACGCTGGCCGTGGCGCACATGTCGGGGCTGATGGCCCTCACGCTGCTCAAGCTCGGTGACGCTTCGAGCCGCGATTGGTGGCGCACCGGCCGGGCAGCCGCGGCGGCAGCGGAGGACCGAGAGGTCCTGTCATGGATGTACGCGCAAGAGGCGTACCAGCAGTACTACAGCGGCGACATAGAGGGCGCCGTCGAGTTGGCCTGCCGGGCGCAGCATCTCGCGGGCGGTCTGCCGTGCGTAGGGCCCGCCCTCGCAGCCCCGCTGGAGGCCCGCGCTCACGCTCTGTTGGGCCGCCGAGAGGAAGCCGTCGCGGCACTTGCAGCGGCGGACACCGCGCTCGGTCGGCTCGATCCGGCGGACCGGATCGGTAGCGCCTTCGGGTACAGCGAGTCGCAGTTCAGGTTCCACAGCGGCAACGCCTGGACGCACCTGCGGGAGACGGCCCGTGCCGGTGAGCAGCAGGCCCGCGCGCTGGAGCTGTACCCGCTCGGTGACCACACGGACCGCGCGCTCATCCACCTTGATCAGGCAGTGTGTCTGGCGGCCGATGGGGATCCCGCGGGGGCCGCCGTCCTGGCGACCGACACCATCGTGACGCTGCCGGCCGACCACCGCTCCGCGCTGATCATCTACCGCGCCCGGGAGCTGGCAACTAGTGTTCCCGAGGCACAGGAAGTGCGGGCTCTGCGCGAGGTGTTGGCGCTGCCCCCCGGTGAGAGGGACAGCTGACATGGTGAACATCGAGCGGGCGACCGCGGCGGACGCCGAGACGATCTCCGAACTCCTCGGCGAGATCGAGGCGTACTACGGCGGCGAGTCAGTGCCCGGCGACATCGACCAGATTCACGCGGCACTGTTCAGCGCGCTGCCCATGGCTACGGTCCTGCTCGCGCGCGAGGGCGGCGATGTCGTCGGCCTGGCCAGCTACTCGTTCCTGTGGCCTGCGGCCGGCGCCGAAGCGTCGCTCTACCTGAAGGAGCTGTACGTCCGGGAGACGGCCCGCCGTCGCGGTGTGGCCGGTGTATTCATGGCCAAGCTGCGTGAGGCTGCCGATGAGGCCGGCTGCACCCGGATCGAGTGGACGGCGGACCGGGACAACCCGCCAGCGCTCGCGTTCTACGAGGCGTTCGGGGCGGAGCCTCGCGACGGAAAGGTGTTCTACCGGTGGGGCAAGTGACAGCGACGGGGCACGGCGCCCGGTAGCCGGGGGCGCGGAAGGTCCCGCCCTCAGTGGGCGGGACCGCTGCGCGACCGTGGTCGGGTCAGTCGTTGACGACGACCACGCGGCCGGTGGTCTTGCCGTCTGCTACTCGCTGTACGGCGGACGCCGCCCCGGCCAGGGGGACCCGTTCGCTGATGTAGGGCTTGACGCTGCCCTCGGTGGCGAGGCGGGTGAGGGTTTCGTGGGCCTGGAGGACTGCTTGGGGGTCCTTGGTGTTGTAGAGGCCCCAGTGCAGGCCGAGGATCGAGTAGTTCTTGACGAGGGCGTGGTTGAGGCCCGGGGTCGGGACCGTGCCGCTGGTGAAGCCGACGATGACGATGCGGCCCTCGAAGGCGATGCACTTGGTCGACCTGGTGTAGGCATCGCCGCCGACCGGGTCGTAGACGACGTTCGCACCGCGGCCGTTGGTGGCTTCCTTGACGACGGCCACGAAGTCCTCGCTGGAGCGGTCGACGACGAGGTCGGCGCCCAGGTCGCGGGCGACCTTCGCCTTGTCGGGGCCGCCGGTGACGCCGATGACGGTGGCGCCGGCGGCCTTGCCGAGCTGGATGGCGGCACTGCCGACGCCGCCGGCGGCGGCGTGCACCAGGAGGGTCTCGCCGGGCTGGAGGGCGGCGCGGCGGTGGAGTCCGAACAGGCCGGTCTGGTAGCCGATGTGCAGGGCGGCGGCCTCGGCGTCGTCGAGGGCGTCGGGGGCGGGCAGTACGGTCGCGGCGCTGATGACGGCGAGTTCCGCGAAGGCACCGTGCGGCAGGGATGCCGGGGAGATGATGCGGGCGCCGATGTCGAGGCCCGTCACGCCCTCGCCGAGGGCGAGGATCTCGCCGCAGAGCTCGACGCCGGGGGTGAACGGCAGCGGCGGGCGGATCTGGTACTGGCCGCGGCAGAGCAGGGCGTCGGGGAAGTTGATGTTCGCGGCGCGTACCCGCACCAGCACTTCACCGGGGCCGGGCTGCGGGTCCGGTACCTCGTCGAGGCGCATCGCCTCGCGCGGCTCCCCGTTCTCGTGCACGCGCCATGCCTTCACCAGGTACCTCCAGTTATCGGGGCTGCCGCACCGAGTGCAGCAGCATGTCTGCGAAGTCCTCGGCGACCGTGGTGGCGGACAGCGGGCCGTCCGCGCGGTACCAGGTGCCGAGGTGGTGCACCGAGCCGAAGAAGTAGTCGACGACGAGGTCGGGCCGCAGTTCGACGCGGAAGATCCCCTCGCGCTGGCCCTCCTCGATCAGGGCCCGGAACTTCTCGTGGTAGCGGCGGCGCTCGGCGCGTACCGCCTTCTGCTTCTCCGGGCTCAGCTGGTGCATCGACCGGAAGAAGATCTTGGTGTCGTCCAGGTTCTCGATGCTGGTGACGACGACGTCGGCGGCGGCCTCGGCCAGCCGGGTGGGTACGGGGGCGGCCTGGGCGGCGATGGAGTCGAGACGCTCGGTCTGCAGCCGCAGCACGCGGGCGTAGATCTCGTGCAGAAGATCGTCCTTGGAGCCGAAGTAGTGGTAGAGCGCGCCCTTCGTCACCCCGGCCGCCTCGACGATCTCCTGCACCGAGGTGCGGTCGTAGCCGCGCTCGGCGAAGAGGCGGGTGGCCTCGGCGAGCAGCCGCTCAGGGACCGCGGTTGCCTTGGTGGTCGTGCTGCGTGCCATGGCCTGCCCTTTCTCCGTACCGATGCGCCGGTCGAACATTCCGACCGGTATGGACCCTATCCGGCGCGGGCCTTCAGTTCGCGCCGGAGGATCTTGCCGCTCGTGGTCTTGGGCAGCTCCTCGAGGATCTCCACCTCGCGCGGGTACTTGTACGCGGCGAGCCGCTCCTTGCAGTACGCGATGAGATCCGCGGGTTCGGCCGGCCGGTCCGGCCGCAGGCTGACGTACGCCTTGACGCTCTCGCCCCGGTAGGCGTCGGGGATGCCGACGACGGCGGCCTCGCGGACGGCGGGGTGGGTGTAGAGCACGTCCTCGACCTCGCGCGGCCAGACCTTGAAGCCGGACGCGTTGATCATGTCCTTCTTACGGTCGACGACGTACAGCCAGCCGGCCTCGTCCATGAAGCCGATGTCGCCGGTGCGCAGTTCGCCGCCGGGCAGGGCCGCCGCCGACTCCTCGGGGCGGTTCCAGTAGCCGGGGACCACCATCGGGCCGCGGACGCCGATCTCGCCGTGCGTGCCGAACGGTACGTCCGCGCCGAGCTCGTCGAAGATCCGCACCACCGTGTCGGGACCCGGGACGCCGACGGACAGCGTGCCGGACTCCGGGTCGACGGGTGCCTCCTGGCCGGCCGGGACGCTCGCGCAGGGCGCGGTGCACTCGGTCAGCCCGTAGCCGTTGCGTATGTAGGGCCCGAACTTCTCGCGGAAGCCCTCGACGACGGCGGGCGGCAGCGGGGCGCCGCCGGAGTAGATGTAGTGGAACGACGCGAAGTGGTCCCGGGTGGCCTCCGGGCGGGCCATCAGCGCCATGAAGGCGGTGGCGGGGCCGACGGTGTAGGCGGGGCGGTACTCCTGGAACGCCTCCAGGACGACGCCCGCCTCGAAGCGGTTGGTGAGCGCCAGGGTGGCGCCGTTGGCGATGGCCGAGGAGAGCTGGGCGACCATCCCGGTGATGTGGAACAGCGGCGCCATCGCGAAGATCACCGAGCCGTCGGGCAGGGCGAGCATGCAGCGCTGCCGGTCGGCGTTGTAGGAGATGTTCCCGTGGGTGTTCATCGCGCCCTTGGGGGCGCCGGTGGTTCCGGAGGTGTAGCTGATCAGCGCGGTGCCGTGGCGCTCGGGGGCCGCGGTGGGCGGCGGTCCCGCGGCGGCGCGGGCCGCGGTGAGCAGGTCCTCGGCATCCGTGGCGGGGAACCGGTCGCCGGGCAGGACGCGGTGGTCGTCGCGCGTCTGCAGGTCCAGCTCGCTGGTGACGAGCGCGATCGAGACCTGCGAGCCGGCCACGGTCTCCCGGACGTAGCCGTCCCAGGCGCGGTCGGAGCAGACGATCGCCCGGACCCCGGCGTCGGCGAGGATGTGGGCGAGCTCATGCGTCTTGTACATCGGATTGACCGGCACGACCGTGCCGCCGGCCTTCCACGCGCCGAGCAGCGTGATCACGAACTGCGGGATGTTCTGCAGCATGACCGCGAGCCGGTCGCCGGGTGCGAAGCCGCGTTCCGCCAGATGGTTCGCCAGGCCGTCGGAGAGCTCGTCGACCTCGCGGTAGGACAGCCGTCCGTCGAAGTAGGCGAGGGCGGCGCGGTCCGGTACGCGGGCGACCGAGGCGCGGAAGGCGTGCAGCACGCTCGGCGGGGCGTCGGGCAGTGCACGCTGCTCCTCGGTGAAGTGCTGGAGCCACGGCTTGGCCGCGTACGAGATCACGTGCGGTCCCCGCCCTCGGAGCCCGTGATGTGCTCCAGTTTCTGCTGCAGGCGGTTCATTCCGTCGATCCAGTGCTCCGGGTCCGCGGCGCGGGCCGCGTAGTACCCGGCGACCTCGGGGTGCGGCAGGATCAGGAACTGCTCGGCGGCGATGCCCGCCATGACGGCGTCGGCGAGCTCCTCCGGCTCGATCGCGGTGGGCGCGAGCACCAACTCGCCCGCGGTGCCGGCGGCGCGCATCATGTCGGTCCGCACGCCCTGCGGGCAGACCGCGTGCACGCGGATGCCGCGGTGCCGGTAGGTGAGCGACAGCCACTCGGCGTAGGCGTAGGCGCCGTGCTTGGTGACCGAGTACGGCGCGGCGCCCACCATGGTGAGCAGCCCGGCGGCGGAGACGGTGGCGACGAAGCGGCCGCTGCCGCGTTCGAGCCATTCGGGCAGCAGCTCGCGGGCGGCCCGGACGTGGCTCATGACGTTGACGTCCCAGGAGCGTTCCCACTCCTCGTCGGTGGCGTCGGGGCCGCCGGTGCCGATACCGGCGTTGGCGCAGAAGACGTCGATCGTGCCGCCGAGCGCGTCGCGCGCCTTGCCGACGATGCCCGAGGCGTCGCCCGGTACGGCGATGCCGCCGATCTCGTCGGCGACGGCCTGCGCGGCTCCGGCGTTCAGGTCGTTGACCACGACCCGCGCGCCCTCGGCGGCGAATCTGCGGGCCAGCGCGGCACCGATGCCGCCACCTGCCCCGGTGACGACCACTCGGGCATCGCGCAGTGTTTCCACGACCACGATCGTGTCTCCTTCGACTCGACTGGCTACGGCTCCTCTCGCATACTAAGCGGTCGGTCAGGTCGACGGAAGAGCAAAATCGTCTGCGCGGGGTATGGCCGGTCTCCTCCCTGTTCGGGATGATGCGCGCACATGGCGCGGATCGAGGCCACGAGCGTGCGTGGCAGGCCGCGCCGGCTGGGGGGCACCTCCCAGCGGTGGCTGGGAGAGGGACTTCGGCGATACGACCGAGGGGGACCGCCGTGACAGCGATGAGTGTGCAGCCCTACTGGGAACTGACCTTCGACGCGGACGGGGACGTGGACACCCGGCAGCGTGATCAACTACTGGCGGGAGTGGCCGCTGAGGGAGTCACCGATCTGGTGATGTTCTCGCACGGCTGGAACAACGACCAGTCCATGGCGACCTGGCTCTACGACCGGTTCTTCGCGCCCTTCCCCGGGCTGCTCGGCACCGGCACGCGGATACGGCTCGGTTACGTCGGCGTGCTGTGGCCCGCCATGCGGTTCAGCGACGAGCCCATCCCGGACTTCACGCCCTCGCTGATCGCCCCCCTCCCAGCCACCGCGACCGTCCCGGCCGCCCCCGGCGGCCGGACGGAGCTCAGCGAGGAGACCTGCCGGGCCCTGACCGGCACGTTCCCCGGCCAGGACGCGACGGTGCGGCGACTGGCGGAGCTACTGCGGGAGTGTCCCGACTCCCCCGAGGCGTTAGGGGAGTTCGCGCGGCTGGTCCGCGACCTCGTGGCACTGCCGGCGGGCAGCCCCGCCGCCGCGTTCGCCGCGGACTCCGGCGACGGCGGGCCGCAGCCCGACCCGGCGATTCTCGCGGACGACCCGGTCGGGCTCTGCGCGGAGCTCACCGCGGCGCTCCAGGAGACCGGGGTCGATCTGGGGCCCGACGAACCCGGTGGACAGCAACTGTTCGGCGGGCTCGGGAAGAAGCTGTGGAACGGCGCTCACGAACTGCTCCGGCAGGCCACGTACTTCGCGATGAAGCGGCGGGCCGGTACGGTCGGGCAGCACGGTCTCGGCCCGGCGCTGGGCCGGCTGTCGCAGGCGGCGGGACCGGTACGGGTGCACCTGGTGGGGCACAGTTTCGGCGCCCGCCTGGTGTCGTTCGCGCTGCTCGGACTGCCCGCCGGGGCGCACAACGTCAAGTCCGTGACGCTGCTCCAGGGCGCGTTCTCGCACTACGCGTACGCGCGCCGGCTGCCCGGCGACGCGTCGCACTCGGGGGCGCTGCGCGACGCGGAGAACCGGGTGGACGGGCCCGTGGTGTCCTGCTTCTCCAGCCACGACACCGCGCTCGGGGTGATCTACCCGCTCGCGTCACGGCTGTCGCGCGACGACTCCTCGCTCATCGGGCTCGGCGACCGCTGGGGCGCGATGGGCCACGACGGCATCCAGGCCGTCGACGGCACCCGGCGGGCGACGATCGAGGACGCCCGGGCCGGCCGGTTCCCGGTGTCCGGGTGTGTGAGCGTGGACGTGTCGGCCGTGGTGTGCAGCGGCTCTCCGCCGGCGGGCGCGCACAGTGACATATGCCATGAGGAACTGGCGCGGGTGGTGCTCGCCGCGGGACGGATCTCGCACTGAGTCCCCGTCCCGCGGCGTGCACGTGCTTCCTGAACCGCGACCGGAACCGCTACCGGTGCGCGGGGAACTCCACGACCTGCTGGAACGTCGGCCGGTTCTGCCAGCTGATCTTGTCCTGGGTGATCCCGCCCAGCGGCCGCTGGATGATCGTGTCGGAGCACCACTGGTCGCCCGCCGAGCAGTTGGCGTCGGCCGGGTAGACGGTGGTCGCGGGCTTCGCGACCGCCTGCTTCAACGTGGCCAGCAGCACGTCACGGCAGGCGCCGAGGGTGCCGCCGCCGCAGAAGGCCTGCGGCGTCCAGCCCTGCACCGGGTCGCCGAGGACCGTCCGCAGGTCCTTGCCCGCGTAGCTCCACCAGCCGTACTGGAACGCGCTGCCCGCGTGCGCTCCGGTCGGCCCGTGGCCGGCGGACGGTGACTCGTCGATCGACAGGTTCGCGGTCAGCGCCGTGTACAGGCCGTCGCCGAGACCGGGCCGGAACGCGCCGTCGATCAGCAGCGGCCACCACGCGTCCATGGTGCGGACCGCGTCCGCGTTCGCGTACACGTGGGAGCCCGCGGAGGTCTCCTTGCGCTTGCTGCCCGCCGTGCCCCAGTCGGACAACTGCTGGACGGCGGTGGCCAGTTGCGGGTCGGTGACCGGTGCGCTGCGCAGCACGCGCAGCAGCTCCGGCAGGACGTCCTCACCGCGCAGGTCGGTCAGCGCGGCGTCGGCCATCGCCTTGGTGAGCGCGGACCGGGTCACCCCGCCCGCGGCGACGAGCTTCTTCACCCGGTCGTTCAGCAGGTCCCCGCGGTGCACGGGGCCGTTGCCGAAGCCGGCCGAGGTGAAGTCCTTGGCCTGCTTGTTGTTCCACGAGACGTAGTAGTCCTGGTCGACGGACTGCGGGTGCTGCGCGGGCGGGGTGTAGGTGGCGGTGTTCGACGCCGGGTCCCAGCCCTGCCACTCGTAGGCGGCCTCCGCCTTCACCGGGAACGAGGGGTCCACGCCGGCGGCGCGCACCGGATTCGTCCCGCTGTTGTAGTAGGCGGTCTGCCGCGAGTCCGCGTAGAACCAGTTGAAGGTGTAGTTGATGTGCTGGGTGGCCTGCTGGAACGTGGCCGCGTCATGGACGGAGCCGGGATCGTTCAGCATCTGGAAGCCGATGATCGAGTCGGCCTCGTGCCGGTACGAGCTGCGCAGCGTCGTGTACGCGACCGCCTTGCCGCCGACCGTCGCGCGGTACTCCACCGGCCCGTACGCCGTGCGGTAGACCTGCATCCGGTAGGAGCCCGCGGCGGTCGAGTCGGCGACGGTGGGCTTCCAGGAGTTGACGCGCTCCAGCTTCTCCATGGCCGTGCAGACACCGTGGTAGACGTAGTGCACGGCGTCCTGGCACAGCTCGACGGCGTAGGTGTCGGTGATGTCCTGGCCGGCCGAGGTGGCGCTCCAGGCGTAGTCCTGGCCGCGGCCGAGTTCCACGTACATCCCGAGCCCGGCGAACGAGGCGCCGCGCGCGCTGATCCCCGGGCCCTGGAGCTCCTGGAGCATCAGCAGCTGAGGTGCGAAGTAGCCGGTCTGCGGGCCGAACACGGCGAGCGGATGACCGCTGGCGGTGTGCGCGCCGCTGACCACCAGCGCGTTGGACATGCCCTTCTTGGTGGAGAACAGGTTCGCCGGCAGCGCCCCGTTGTCGAAGATGCCCTGCGCGTCCTTGAGCGGGCCTGCCTTGACCGGGGTCTTGGCGGCGGTCGCCGCGCCGCCCGTCCGGTCGTAGACCAGCGGCTCCGCGACGACCGTTCCGGGCACGGGCATCGCCGCGCCCTGCGGGTTCGCCGGCTTGCCCGCGTACGGGAAGCTGGATCCGTCGTGCACGGTGAGCATGGCCTCGGGGTCGTTGCGCTCCCGGAACGTCTCCCAGACCGTGGTGCCCTGGGTGACTCCGTACTTCTGCTGCGCGGCGAGCAGCGAGATCGCGCTCTCCACCTCACCGCCGCCGCCGGAGCCGAACAGCGCGCCGATGACCGAGCCGAGAGCGATCAGATCGGTGAGTTTGAATGGCTGGATTTCGCCGGCATTGGTGATCGCGTCGATCTGGCCGGTCAGCACGTACTCGCCGGGGAAGTAACGGCCGTTCTTGGACTGGGTGATGTAGGCGTTGATGCCGTTGACGTACGCCTGCGCGTCGGCCAGCGCCTGCTGCCCGCGTGCGCCGTTGCCCGCCGTGATCTGGTCGACCTGCGCCTGGAGGTCCGCCTCGGTGTACGGGGCGGCCCGCCAGAACTCCTGCTCCAGCTGCTGGTTGGCGGCCGCGCCGCCCGCGAAGGACGACAGCTGACCGCGTCCGACGTGCCGGAACAGGTCCATCAGCCACAGCCGGTCCTGCGCTGCCGCGTACCCCGCGCCGTACTCCGTTCCGTCGCGGGTGGTGCCCTTGATGTGCGGGACGCCGGTCTTCTTGTCGCGGGTGATGGTGACGTCGGCGCGCGGTGTCGTCACCGACGCGACCTGGCCGGACGGGACGCCGAAGGAGGCGTCGTTGAAGAAGTTGGTGATGGTGGCATCGGTGAGCGACGGATAGCCCGTGGCCAGGTTGGCGTACGGTCCGAGCTGGTCGGCGGCGTGCGCCGGCCGGGTGCCGAAGACCTTGTGGGCGAGGATGTCGGCGAGCGTCGCGTTGCCGTTCTCACCGGGCGGCAGGATGTCGCCGCACTGGCCCTGGCAGTAGTCGGTGGTGGGGTCCGCCGCCTGGGCCGCCTGCGGCAGCGGTACGACGAGGGTGACGCCGAGCGCGAGCAGCGCCGCGGCGGTCACCCGTCTGAACGTGCGGGTGACTGCCTTGCCCTTGCGGGTGCCTACCTTGCCGGTGCGTAGTCTGCCGTTGCGTTGTGGCATTCCTGCTCCTCCCGGAGGCCGATGCGCCGGAGGTTACCGCCGGTACGCTCACGCCGGAAGGTGAACATGCGTCACCTTTTTGTTCGGCTTTTCCGGCCGCCAACGGGTTTACCGACAAGCAACAGCCGTACCGGGAGGTAGGAGAGGACGTCCGCCGCTGGGAGGGCGGTTGGGACCGCCGTTGAGTACGCAGTCGGGACCGACGTTTCGACCGCGGTCGTGACCGACGTTTCGGACCACCGCTCAGAGGGCGTCCCACGGGGCGGAGTCGAAGAGCCCGATCACCCGCTTCACCAGATCCACATCCGTCGGCAGGATCAGCTCGTCCAGCCGGCCGACCGGAGCGATCCCCCGGGAGTTGCAGGCGAAGGCGCCGTCGAACGATGCCACGTCCGCCACCGTGACCCGCCGGTGCCGCCACGGCAGGCCCGCCGCGTCCATCTCCCGCTGGATGATCCGCATCGTGATGCCGTGCAGGGCGGGCGCGTCGGGCCAGACGACCGTGTCGCCGTCCGCGAAGCCGACGTTGGTGATCGAACCCTCGGCGATCACGCCGCCGGGTCCGACGAGCAGCGCCTCGTCGAACCCCGCGTCGTGCGCGGCGTTGCCGAAGTAGCCCTGGGCGAAGCCTCCGACGTGCTTCACCTGGGCCACGGGCCGCTGGTAGTCGACGGACATCAGGCTCTGCGGACCGCTCGGCGCGGGTCCCGGACCCCGGACCGTCACCATGAGGGAGACGTCGCCGGCCTCGTCGGGGCGGAAGACATTGACGCGCACCGACGCGTCGACGTCGTCACCCAGCGCGTGCCGGACCGCGTCCAGCACCCGCCCTCCGTCCAGGCCGGTACCGAACAGCTCCTGGGTGGCGCGGTCCAGCCGGTCGAGATGGAAGTCGAGACCGCGCACCGCGCGCCCTCTGACCTGCATGGCGGTGAAGTGGCCGTAGCTGCTGACCATGACGAAGCGCGCCAGGGTCTCGGCGGTGGCGGGGTGGCCGTCGAACTCGATACGGAAGGCAGGGGTACCAGTCATGCCGTTCACCCAATCACGTCGCCTCCGCCGGCCGGCTCCCACACCGACCCGTCGTGCGCGAAGAGCACCCGCCGCGGGTCCAACGCGCAGATCCGGTCCAGCCACGACGGGTAGGGCGGCAGCGGGTGCGCCACGCCGTCGAGCGCGGCACGCCGCGCCAGTTGGTCCGCCGCGAAGTGCGACGCGGCATCGCGCGCCTGCCCCGCGAGCACGACCGTGCCGTCGCCCTGCCGCACCACCAACGACTGGTGCCCGTCGGTGTGCCCGGGCGTCGGCACGACCAGGACCCCGGGCCAGATCTCGGCCTCCCCCGTCAACTCCTCGTAGACCGCGCCCGGGAAGTCCACGAGCTGACCGGCCGTGTACCCGCCCCGCCGGGCGGCCGCCAGCTCCTGCGCCTGCACCAGGACCGGCCTGCCCGCCAGCAGCGGGTTCCCCCCGATGTGGTCGAAGTGCAGATGGCAGTTGACCACCAGCGCGATGTCCCGCACCGCGACCCCGGCCGCCGCGAGCGCCTCCTCCAGCGGACGCCGCCTGGGCCGGTAATGCGCCTCCGTCTCCGGACCGGCGTCCCCGATCCCGGTGTCGAACAGGATCAGCCCCTCATCCCTGCGCACCAGATACCCGAGCACCGCCTCGACCCGCGGATACGCCTGACCGGCCTCCTCCGCAGGCCGGACGAAATAGCCGAGATCAAGCCGCCGCACCGCCGTGTCACCCTTCATCCGGCCATCCTCACGCCCGGCTCGTCCCGCGCCCCGCCGTTCCGCCGAGAGCTGACCGGCCGGTGCGCGGCCGGTTCCGGGCGGCGGCTTCGGGCGGGGCCTGGTCGCTACCGGCGGGTAGTGCGAGGATCGCGACGCACGGTGACGTGACGTCGAACAAGCAGAGGACGGGACAGCCATGGCGCAGCTGCACGATCTGACCGCGGTGGAGCAGGCGGAACAGGTACGAGGCGGATCCATTTCGCCGGTCGAGCTGACCGAGCACTATCTCGACCGCATCGAGCGGCTGAACGAGACCGTCGGTGCGTACATCACCGTGACCCCCGAGATCGCCCGCAAGCAGGCGGCCGACGCGGAGAGCGAGGCGGTGGCCGCGCGTCGCGAGGGGCGGGAGCTGCCGCCGCTGCACGGGGTTCCGGTGCCGGTGAAGGATCTCAACTTCGTGGCGGGGGTGCGCTGCACGCTCGGCTCGCGGGCGTACGCCGACCACGTTCCCGACATCGACGACCACGTGGTGACGAAGCTCCGCGAGGCGGGGACGATCCTGCTCGGCAAGACCAACACCCCCGAGTTCGGGCTGCCCTGTTACACCGAGAACCAGCTCGCGCCGCCCGCCCGCACCCCCTGGGACCTGGAGCTCTCCGCCGGCGGTTCCAGCGGGGGCGCCGCCGCGGCGGTCGCGTCCGGGCTGGCGCCGATCGCGCAGGGCAGTGACGGCGGCGGCTCGATCCGCATCCCGTCGTCGGTCTGCGGGCTGTTCGGCATCAAGCCGAGCCGGGGACGGATCAGCGGCGGTCCCGTGCAGCACGACGTGAGCGGTCTGAGCACGTCGGGGCCGATCGCCCGGAGCGTCGCGGACGCCGCCACGCTGCTCGACATCCTGGCCGGCCCGATGCCGGGCGCCCCGTACGCCGCGCCCTCGCTGCCGCCGGGCGCCAGCTTCGCCTCGTACGCCGGGGCCGAGCCCGGGCGGCTGCGGGTGGTGGCGCTGCCGACCCCGCCGGTGCCGGGCGTCGAGCTGCACCCGGACTGCCGGGCGGCGTACGACGCGGCGGCGGAGCTGCTGCGGGGCCTCGGCCACCAGGTGGACGAGATGGAACTGCCGGTGGACGACAGCATCCGCGACGCGTTCAGCAAGGCGTGGGGGGTGATGTCGACCGTCTACCCGGTCGCCCCGGAGCACGAGGAGCTGCTGATGCCGCTCACCCGGCATCTGCGTGAGCAGGGCGGCCGGGTGTCGGGGGCGGAGTTCGCGGCGGCGCTGTACGCGTTCCGCGCGCTGGGACAGCTGATCGCGGACGCGCTGCTGTCCTCGTACGACGTCATCCTGACCCCGACGCTGGCCCAGCCGCCCGCCCCGGTGGGCGGGCTGCGCAATGACGCCGACCCGGAGGCGGAGTTCGCCGGCCTGGCGGCCTTCACGCCGTTCACCCCGCTCTACAACGCCACCGGCCAGCCGGCGGTGAGCGTGCCGCTGCACTGGACGCCGGCCGGTCTGCCGATCGGCGTGATGTTCGGCGGCCGGTACGGGGACGAGGCCACCCTCATCGCGCTGTCGGCGCAGCTGGAGGCGGCCCGGCCGTGGGCGCACCGGCGGCCCTCGATGTGGTGAGCGGACCCGTCAGGCAACGCTGAACCCTCCTGTGTCCGCCGTCCGGGCGTTGACACGGCCGACGCACGGAACCATGCTGAGCAAGCGCTTAGTAACCCGTCGGACAGTTGGGCACAGGAGGCATCAGATGTCGCAGGCCAGGATCTTCGCTTCGCTGGACGATCTCCGGGCGGCGGTCGGCGAGCAGCTCGGTACGACCGGCTGGCTGGAGATCGACCAGAAGCGGATCGACCTGTTCGCGGAGGCCACCGGCGACCACCAGTGGATCCATGTCGACCCGGAGAAGGCCGCGCAGGGACCGTTCGGCACCACCATCGCGCACGGCTATCTGACGCTGTCGCTGATCCCGTCGCTCACGCCCGACCTCTTCCGGGTCGAGGGCGTGAAGATGGGCGTCAACTACGGCGTCAACAAGGTCCGCTTCCCGGCGCCCGTCCCGGTCGGTTCCCGGCTGCGGGCGACCGCGCAGATCGCGGAGGTCACCGAGGTCGGCGGCGGCGTCCAGCTCGTCACCAAGGTGACGATCGAGCGCGAGGGCGGGGACAAGCCGGTGTGCGTCGCGGAGACGGTTGCCCGCTTCTACCTCTGAGAGCCCTACGGCTGCCGCGGGCCGACCATGCGCCCGACGAGATCGGCGTAGAGCACGCCGACGTCGTCCGGCGTACGGCGTCCGTCGGGGTTGAACCAGCGGGCGACGTCGATGCACAGCGACAGGATGGCGAGCGCCGTACCGGCGACGTCCGGCACGTCGAACTCGCCGGTCCGTACGCCGTCCTCGATGATCGAGCGGACCGCGCGCTCGGACTTGCGGCGCAGAGCGACGATCTCGGTGTAGTGGTCCTCGGCGAGGGCGCCCAGCTCGTACTGCACGACGCGCGCGGTGGTGTGCCGCTCCGCGTGCCAGCTGACGAAGGCCCGGACGGCGACGGCGAGCCGCTCGCCCGGCGCGCCGGCGCCGTTGGCGGCCTCTTCGAGCAGCCCGACCGAGCGCAGATGGCCGACCCGGCTGATCTGGTAGAGCAGCTCTTCTTTGGTCTTGTAGTGGATGTAGAGCGCGGCGGGGCTCATCCCGGCGCGCCCGGCGATGTCGCGGGTCGTCGTCGCGTGATACCCGCGCTCGGCGAACGCCTCGACCGCGGCGATCACCAGCCGACGGGCCGCATCGGGGGTGACGTCGCTCCACGCGTCGGGCGTTCCTGCCTCCACATCCATGGCCGACACCCTACAGCCAAGGTGAGCAAGCGCTTAGATACCGGCCGGTCGGTCAATCGGACCGGGCTAGAAGGCGGAGACCCCGGTCAGGGCGCGCCCGATGAGCAGCTTGTGGATCTGACTGGTGCCCTCGTACAACGTCATGACGCGCGCGTCCCGCAGCAGCTTCCCCGCCGGGTACTCGTCGATGTACCCGTACCCGCCGAACACCTGCAGCGCGTTGTTGGCGGCGCGCACCGCGGCCTCGCTCGCGTAGAGCTTCGCCACCGAGGACTCGGTGGCGAAGGGCAGCCCGCGGTCGATGTGGTCGGCGACCCGCCAGGTGAGGAGCCGGGCGGCGTCCACGTCCACGGCGATGTCGGATATCAGCTCCTGCACCAGCTGGTGGTGAGCGATCGGCTTGCCGAACTGCTCGCGCTCCCCCGCGTACGCCACGGCCGCGTCCAGGCACGCCTGGGCGATCCCGACACAGCCCGCCGCGACCGACATCCGGCCCTTGGCCAGGGCGGACATCGCGACCGAGAAGCCCTTGCCCTCGGGCGCGATCATCGCGGAGGCCGGTACGCGGACACCGTCGAGCACCAGCTCGGCGGTGGCCTGGCCGCGCAGCCCGAGCTTCCCGTGGATCTCCGTGCGGGTCAGCCCAGGGGTGTCGGTGGGCACCAGGAAGGCACTGACGCCCTTGTGACCCGGCGCCGTCGCGGGGTCGCCGGTGCGCGCGAAGAGCAGCACGACATCGGCCCAGGTGCCGTTGGTGATGAACATCTTCGAGCCGGTGATGACGTACGAGTCCCCGTCGCGCACCGCCCGCGTCGTCAGGTTCGCGGCGTCCGAGCCGGTACCGGGCTCGGTCAGCCCGAAGCAGCCGACCGCCTCACCGGACGTGAGCCGCGGCAGCCACGCGCGCTTCTGCTCCTCGCTCCCCCAGTACGCGATCGACTTGGCGACCAGCCCCAACGACACCGAGACGATGCCGCGCACGGCGGAGTCGCCACGCCCCAGCTCCTCGGTGACGAGGCAGTACGCGAGATGATCACCGCCCGAGCCGCCGTACTCCTCGTCGATGGTGAGCCCGAGGAACCCGAGCGCGCCGAGCTTCTTGACGATCCCCCGGTCCACACTCTCGGCGCGGTCCCACTCCACCACGTGCGGCGTGATCTCGCGCTCCGTGAAGTCCCTGGCGAGCTGCCGGACGGCGGTCTGCTCCTGCGAGAGCGCAAGGTCCACGGGGGGCACCTCCCATAAATTAGCACCGCTAGTTTTCAGTACGCAGGCCCTACTATGCGTGGCATGGCCCGCCCTCGCAAGCCCCTCCTGAACCGCGAACTCATCGTCGCCGCGGCGCTCACGCTCGTGGACACGGAAGGCCTGCAGGCGCTCTCGACCCGGCGGCTCGCGGCCGTACTCGGGGTCAGCGGGCCGTCGCTCTACAACCACTTCAAGGTCAAGGACGACATCCTGGACGCGGTCGCCGACACGGTCGTCTCCCAGGTCGATCTGTCGATGTTCCAGGGCGGCCCCGACTGGCGGACAGCGCTCCTGGAATGGGGCCGCTCCTACCGCGCGGCCCTCACCGCCCACCCCAACATCGTGCCGTTCCTCGCCCAGGGCCCCGGCCGCCGGCCGGCCGGCCTCCGCATGGCCGACGCCGTCTTCGGCGGCATGGTCGACGCCGGCTGGCCCCCCGCCCACGCGACCCGCATCGGCGCGCTGATGCGGTACTTCGTGGCCGGCTCGGCGCTCGGCTCCTTCGCCCGCGGCTTCGTCGACGACGCGGGAGCGTACGACCCGGCCGACTACCCGCACCTGGGCAGCGCGCATCTGCTGGCGGAACATCAGCAGCAGGTCGACGAGGGGGCTTTCGACCAGGGCTTGCAGGCCCTGGTCGACGGACTCTCCATCCAGTTCAAGGACGGCGGTTACGATGCCCCGCATGTCTGATGACGTGCGGGTGGAGTACCGGAAGTACGACGGATCGTTGCACTGGAACATGGCCATGCGCCGACTGGGCGAGGACGAGCACGGCGTCTGGCTCGGGGCGCCCAAGGGAAGCGTCTCGCGGAAGGGCCACGGCCCGGAGATCGTGTTCGCCGACGCGTACGTGCTGCTGTTCCCCCGCGAAGCGTGGTGGACCGGCACCTTCAACGCGGCGCCCCGCCGCACCGAGATCTACTGCGACATCACCACGCCGCCGCAGTGGCTCTCCCCCACCGAGGTCACCATGATCGACCTGGATCTCGACGTCATCCGCAAGCGCGGCGAGCCGACACCGCTCCTGGTGGACGAGGACGAGTTCGCCGAGCATCAGGTGCGCTACGGATATCCGGCCGACGTCATCGAGCAGGCCGCCGGAGCGGCGCAATGGCTCATGCAGCAAGTAGGCGACGGAGCCGAGCCGTTCACCACGGCCTACCGCGGGTGGCTCGCCCAGGTCGAGTAGAGACGGCGCGGCAGTCGATTTCGAACCGCCGCCCCGCAGGACCCGGGCACCGCACCCACCACGCACCATCAGTCGAAAACCACCAAAGCCCGGCCACCCCGCCCAGCCGTCATAGCCTCGAACGCCGCCGGGATGCCGTCCAGGCCAATGCGTTCCGTCACCATCGCGCCCAGGTCGAGACGCCCCGCCCGAATGTGTTCCGCGAGCACCGGCAGGTCCCTGGCCGGGTCGCTGTTCCCGTACACGCAGCCGGACAAGGTACGGCCGAAGTAGAACAGTTCCAGCGCGGAGAACGTGACCTGCTGGTCCTGGCCGCCGATGCCGACGACCGTCGTCCGCCCGCCGCGGCGGGTCGCCGACCAGGCGGTCCGGATGG
The DNA here is from genome assembly GCF_005860785.2 of Streptomyces sp. So13.3. Taxonomy (NCBI): domain Bacteria; kingdom Bacillati; phylum Actinomycetota; class Actinomycetes; order Kitasatosporales; family Streptomycetaceae; genus Streptomyces; species Streptomyces sp. So13.3. The sequence goes on from NZ_CP048835.1 coordinate 2,747,544, forward strand.
TGTCGGCGCGGCCGACACACTCGATCGCGACGTCCGTCCCGTACCCGCCCGTCAGCTTGCGGATCCGCTTCGCGGTGTCCGACGTGCCGGAGGAGTCGTCGGAGGCGAGCACGAACTCGGTGGCCCCCGCCGCCCTCGCCAGTTCCTCCTTCGCCGGCGAGACGTCGACGGCGATCACCGGCCCGGCGCCCGCGATGCGGGCGGACTGCAGCACGGACAGCCCGACGCCCCCGACCCCGAAGACCGCGACCGACTCCCCGGCGCGGACCCGCGCGGCGTGTCGGACGGCCCCGTAACCGGTGAGGACCGCGCAGCCGAGCAGGGCGGCGTCCGTGAGCGGGATCCCGTCCGGCAGCGGCAGGATCGCGTTCTCAGGGACGACCGTCTCCTCGGCGAAGACGGCGGTGCCCAGGCCCGGGTACAGCTCGCTGCCGTCGGCGGAGAGCTTCGCGTACGGGGCGGCGGCGGCGGCGCCGGCGTTGGCGCAGAGCCAGGGCTCGTCCAGGGCGCAGAAGTGGCAGGCCCCGCAGGAGGGCGCCCAGTTGAGGACGACGCGGTCGCCAGGAGCGACCGCCGTGACCCCCTCGCCCACCTCGATGACGGTCCCGGCACCCTCGTGCCCGAGGACGGCCGGGACGGGCTGGCGCAGGGTCCCGTTGGACAGCGACAGGTCGGAATGGCAGACCCCCGCGGCGGCGAGACGCACCCGGACCTGACCCGGGCCCGGTGCCGGGATCTCGATCTCGGTGACGATCAGGGGCTGGCTGACGGCGGGAAGGACGGCGGCGCGGACCACGGGGTTCCTCTCGGACTCTCTGCTGGGACTGCTCGGGTCACCCGGCTCTGACGGTGTTCGGGCAGCCGGAAGCACGGTACTCAATCACTGCGGATCACCGGACGGGGGCCGGACCCGGAACCGGCCCTCGGAACCGGACCTGAGCACCGGACCTGAGCACCGGACCTCAGAACTGCAGCGACTTCGTCTGCAGGTACTCCGCCAGCCCATGGGCACCGAGCTCCCGGCCGACACCCGACTGCTTGTACCCGCCGAACGGCGCCAGCGGGTTGAACCGGCCGCCGTTGATGTCGACCTGCCCGGTGTCCATCCGGCGGGCGAAGGCCACCGCTTCGGACTCCTCGGCCGCCCAGACCGCGCCCGCGAGACCGTAGACGGTGCCGTTGGCGATGCGCAGGGCGTCGTCCTCGTCCTGGTACTTCAGGATCGCGACGACCGGGCCGAAGATCTCCTCCTGGGCGATGGTCATGTCCGGGGTGACGTCGGCGAAGACGGTCGGCCGGATGTAGTAGCCGTCGCCGAAGCCCTCGGGGGCGTCGGGCCCGCCCGCGACGACCCTGGCGCCCTCCTCGATGCCGCGCCGGATGTAGCCGCGGACCCGGTCGCGCTGTTTGGCGTTGACGACCGGCCCGAGCCGGTCCCCCGGCACGTACTTGGCGGCGGCGGCCGTGGCGATCTCCACGGCCTCGTCGTACCGGTCGGCGTCGACGAGCATGCGCGTCCAGGCGCTGCAGGTCTGGCCGGAGTTGGCGAAGACATTGCCGAGCCCCACGTTGACCGCCTTGGCGAGGTCGGCGCTCGGCAGGATGACGTTGGCGGACTTGCCGCCGAGTTCGAGGGCGACGCGCTTGACGGCGGCGCCCGCGGTGGCGCCGATCTGCTTGCCGACGGCGGTGGAGCCGGTGAACGAGACGAGGTCCACGCCGTCGTGGGCGGCCAGCGCCTGTCCGGCGACCGGGCCGAGGCCGGTGACGAGGTTGAACACCCCGGCCGGGATGCCCGCCTCGTCGACGGCCTCGGCGAAGAGCTGCGCGGTGAGCGGGGTGTCCTCGGCGGGCTTGAGGACGATCGTGCAGCCGGCGGCGAGCGCGGGGGCGACCTTGGCGACGATCTGGTGCAGCGGGTAGTTCCAGGGCGTGATGGCGCCGACGACGCCCACCGGCTCCTGCAGGACGGTGGAGTTGCCGACCTTCTCCTCGAAGGCGTACGACGCGGCGAGCTGCGCGTACGAGCCGGCGACGGCGATCGGCAGGTCCGTGTGGACGGCGGCGGCGAAGCCGAGCGGGGCGCCGAGTTCGGCGCTGATCGTCCCGGCGATCTCCTCGCGGCGGGCGGCCAGCCGGTCGCGCAGCGCGCCGATGAGGGCGGCGCGGTCGGCGGGGGCGGTCGCGGCCCACGCGGGGAGCGCGGCGCGCGCGGCCCGTACGGCGGCGTCGACGTCCTGCGAGGTGCCGGCCGGCACGGATCCGATGACCTGCTCGTCCGCCGGATTGACCACCTCGATCGACTCGTGCCCGGCGGCGGGGCGCCAGGCCCCGTCGATGTACATGCCGTCGTGAGCCTTCACGTCGTCGTCCTCCCGGTAGGGGGCGGGTCTGCCTGACCCACCCAAACTAGCGCCGTTAGTTTTCGCACGCCAGAGGCCCTTCCGTGCTCTGGCTCACGTGCGGACCCACGCCCGCGCGCCGCCCTGACAGGACGGATCGGGCGACCGCCCACGCCCGCCGGACGGAGATCAGTCACCGCCCGGGAGACCCGGGAGACCCGGGAGACCCGGCAGCGCCGAGACCTGCACCGGGAAGCCGTTGAGGACGGCCGTGCCGGAGAGCGGGTCGAGGCGGCTGCCGTCCAGGAGTTGGTTGACGTTGACCCCGGGGTGCAGCCCTGCCGTGGCGAGCCGGGTGCCGCCGCGGTCGTGGCCCCAGCCGTGCGGCAGGCTGACCACGCCCGGGCGTACGGCGTCGGTGACCTCGACCGGTGCCTCGATCTCGCCGCCGTCGCCCTTCACCAGGGCGGTCCCCCCGTCCGCGAGCCCGAACCGGGCCGCGTCCTCGGGGTGGACCTGCAGGGTGCACAGGTTGGTGCCGCCGGAGAGCGCCGGCAGGTTGTGCATCCAGCTGTTGTTGGAGCGCAGGTGGCGGCGGCCGATGAGGACGGGCCCCGAGGCCCGTTCGGTCAGGGAGCGCAGCAGCCGCGGCACGTCGGCGGCGATCGGCGCCGGGGCGAGTTCGATCCGGCCCGACGGGGTGCGGAGCACCTCGGGGATGCGGGGGGCGAGCGGACCGAGGTCGATGCCGTGCGGCTGGGCGAGGACCTTGTCGAGGGTGAGGCCGTACGGGCCGAGGCGGAGCATGAGGTCGAGCCGCCGCTCATATCCGGTCCGGCCGCCGAGCCGGGCCGCCAGCTCGGCCGGGTCGCCGCCGTGCAGCGGCGAGAGCGGGTCGGCGGTCGCGCGGGCGAGCAGCCGGACGATGGCCTGTTCGTCCACGGCGGCGGGGTCCGCGTCCGGCCCGGCGCCGGACAGGATCTGGACCAGCCGGGCGTAGATCTCGGGCTCGCCGGGGCGGCCGTCCTCCAGTTCCACGACCGGGCGGCTGTACCGCACGGTGTTGCGGACGGCGAGCGTGGAGAAGGCGAAGTCGTAGTGCGCGCTCTGCGTCGGCCGCGGCGGCGGCAGGACGACGTGGGCGTGCCGGGAGGTCTCGTTGAGGTACGGGTCGACGCTGACCATGAAGTCCAGCCCGGCCAGCGCCCGGTCGAGGCGGTGGCCGTCGGGCGCCGAGAGCACCGGGTTGGCGGCGAGGGCGATGACGGCCCGGACGCGGCCTTCGCCGGGGGTGTCGATCTCCTCGGCGAGGGCGGTGCTGGGGAGTTCGCTCTTCACCTCGGGGTGGCCGGAGACCCGGCTGTGCCAGCGGCCGACGGTGAAGCCCTTGCCGGGCGCGGCGGGCCGGGGTGCCCGTGCGGTCGGGGAGAGCGGGAACATGGCGCCGCCGGGCCGGTCGAGGTTGCCGGTCAGCACGTTGAGCACGTCCACGAGCCAACTGCACAGGGTGCCGAACTCGACGGCGGTGCTGCCGAGCCGCCCGTAGACGGCGGCGCTGGGCGCGGCGGCCAGTTCGCGGGCGAGGGCGCGGATCTCGGCGGCCGGCACCTCGCACACGCCCTCGACGGCCTCCGGGGTGAAGGCGGCGGCGAGCGCGCGTACCTCCTCCACGCCGGTCACCTGGTCCGTGAGCGCGCCGAGATCGGTGAGGCCCTCGGCGAACAGCACCTGCACGACGGCGAAGAGCAGCGCGGCGTCGGTGCCCGGCCGCAGCGAGACGTGCCGGTCGGCGACCTCCGCGGTGCGGGTGCGCTTGGGGTCGATCACGGTGATCCGTCCGCCGCGCCGACGCAGCGCTTTCAGCTTGCCGGGGAAGTCGGCGGCGGTGGACAGACTGCCGTTGGAGACCAGCGGGTTCGCACCGATGATCAGCAGATGATCGGTACGGTCCAGGTCGGGAACCGGGATCGCGTTCGGGTCGCCGAAGAGATAGCCGCACGCGACGTGCTTGGGCATCTGGTCCAGGGTGCTGGCGGAGAAGATGTTGCGGCTGCGCAGCGCGCCGACGATCTGCGCGGGGTAGAGGCCGCCCGCGACGGTGTGGACGTTGGGGTTGCCGAGGACGACGCCGACGGCGTCGGGCCCGTGCGCGGCGGTGACCGCGCCGAGCCCGGCGGCGACGGCGGCGAACGCCTCGGCCCAGCCGGTCTCGACGAGCCGGCCGTCCTGGCGTACGAGGGGGCGGCTCAGCCGGTCGGGGTCGGCGTCGAGGGCGCCGAAGGTCGCACCCTTGGGGCAGATGAAGCCGGCGCTGAACACGTCGTCGCGGTCGCCGCGGGCGCTCGTGACCGTGTCACCGTCAAGGGTGAGTGTCAGACCGCAGGTGGCCTCGCACAGCGGGCAGATACGCAGGGCGGTACGGGTCATCGGGCTCTCCTGGGACGACGGCAGCGCACGTACAGGCGAGCATACCGACCGGTATGCATGTGGGAACCCCCAGGACGGCCCCAATCGGGGCGAGGGCTCGACGAACCGGCCTGCCGTCCAAGAGAGGCGGCCTACCGTGCGAGATAAGCGCGCAGCATGCGTTTAGTCTCGGCGATCACGGCCGGATCCCCCGCCGGATCGGTACGGAAGGCCAGCTGGAGCAGGGCGTCGGCGGCCTCCACGCTGATCACGAAGGTGAGCCGGGCGTACGCGTCCGCCGGGTCGAGGCCCAGCCGCCCGGCGAGCAGTTCCAGCAGCCGGTCGGCGACGTGGCGATTGGGCTCGGATTCGCCGGGGATGCCGAAGTCGACGAGCTCGAAGCCGGGGGTGACGCCCTTCATCGCGATGTACTCGTCGACGACCACCCCGACGGCGACATCGAGCGACAGCGGCCCGGCACCGGCGCCCGCCCCGGGCGCCGCCCCGCCTCCCGGTTCCGCGAGGCGGGCCGTGACGCGGTCCAGGTACCGGTCGAGATTGCGCTGCGCCAGGGCGTCGGCCATCGCGCGCTTGTTGGAGAAGAACCGGTAGACGGAGCCGATGGGGACGCCGGCGCGTACGGCGACCGCGCGGGTGCTGAGGCTCTCGTACCCGGCCTCGTCCAGCAGCTGGGCGCAGGCGTCGAGGATGCGGCTGAGGCGTTCGGTGCTGCGCTGCTGCACCGGGGTTCGGCGGAGCCCTTGGCCGGTCACGGCACACCCTCCTTTTCCGGCCACCCTAGCGGCGGCGGGGTCCAAGGTCATTGACGGTTCGCCGGTCCCATTCCTATGGTCGACCATAGGAATGGGACAACGGCACCGGGAGCGCACGATGGGCAACACGCACGACACGGACCTCACGTACTCCCCCGGTTTTGGGAACGAGCACGTCAGCGAGGCGGTGCCCGGAGCACTGCCGATCGGCCGGAACTCTCCGCAGCGCGCCCCGCTCGGCCTGTACGCGGAGCAGCTCAGCGGCACCGCGTTCACCGAGCCCCGGCACCAGAACCGCCGCAGCTGGCTGTACCGGATCCGCCCCTCGGCCGCGCATCCGCCGTTCCGCCGGGTCGACAACGGCGCGCTGCGCAGCGCGCCCTTCCTCGACGTGGAACCGGACCCCAACCGGCTGCGCTGGAGCGCGCCCGCGCTGCCGGACGTCCCCACGGACTTCGTCCAGGGCCTGGTCTCCGTCGGCGGCAACGGTGACGTGCTGCGCCGCGAGGGCATCGGCATCCACTGGTACGCGGCCAACACGTCGATGGCGGACCGGGTCTTCTCGTCCTCCGACGGCGAGTTCCTGATCGTGCCCGAGCACGGCACCCTGCTGCTCCGCACCGAGCTGGGCCTGCTCCAGGCCGGCCCCGGCGAGGTGGCCTTGATCCCGCGTGGGATGCGCTTCCGGGTGGAACTGCTGGACCCGACGGCCCGCGGCTATGTCTGTGAGAACTACGGGCAGGCGTTCCGGCTCCCCGACCTCGGCCCGATCGGGGCGAACGGGCTGGCCAACGCACGGGACTTCCTGGCGCCCGTGGCCGCCTTCGAGGACCGTGAGGAACCGGTCGAGGTGATCAACAAGTTCGGCGGCAACCTCTGGGCCGCGACCTACGACCACTCGCCGCTCGATGTCGTCGGCTGGCACGGCAACCTGGTCCCGTACGTCTACGACCTGCGGCGCTTCAACGTCCTGGGGTCGCTGAGCTACGACCACCCGGACCCGTCGATCTTCACCGTGCTGACCGCCCCCTCCGACACCCCCGGGCTGGCCAACGCCGACTTCGTGGTCTTCGCACCGCGCTGGCTGGTCGGCGAGGACACCTTCCGCCCGCCGTACTTCCACCGCAATGTCATGAGCGAGTTCATGGGCCTGATCGAGGGCGCGTACGACGCGAAGGCCGAGGGATTCGTCCCGGGCGGCGCCTCGCTGCACAACATGATGTCGGCGCACGGCCCGGACCGCGCCACCTTCGACAAGGCCAGCGCCGCCGAGCTGAAGCCGCAGAAGGTCGACGACGGGCTGGCGTTCATGTTCGAGACCCGCTGGCCCGTCGTACCGACCAGCGGCGCGCTCGCCGCCGATCACCGGCAGGAGGGTTACGACGAGGTGTGGCAGGGCCTTGAGCGGCACTTCCCCACCTCATGACCGCCTTCGCCCCGGACTCGATCGTCCTCAACCGCAAACTGCCGCTGTGGTACCAGGTCTCGCAGTCGCTGCGCGCCTCGATACTGGGCCGCCGGCCGGACGCCCCGCTGCGGCTGCCGACCGAGGACGACCTGGCCGGCCACTACGGCGTGAGCGTGCTGACGATGCGGCAGGCCCTCAAGGAGCTGGAGACGGAGGGGCTGATCAGCCGGCACCGGCGGCGCGGCACCTTCATCGAGCCGACCGCGCTGCGCGGCGCGCCGGTCCGGCTGCTGGGCTCGGTCGACGCGATCGTGGCCCAGCAGTCGGGTGAGCACACCGCGGTGCTCGGGCACGGGACCGCGCCGGTGCCGTCCTGGGCCGCCGAGCACTTCCCCGATCTGGCGGAGGCGGCCTTCTTCCGGCGGCTGCGCTGCGAGGAGAGCGGCGAGCCGACCAACTGGGCGGAGAACTCCGTCCGTCCGGAACTCGCCGAGCGCATCGATCTGGCCGATCTCGAACGGTGGCCGATGACGAAGGTCCTGCGGGACGCGCTCGGCGTGCGGATCAGCCGCATCACCGACACGGTGGAGGCCCGGCTGGCGGACCCGGAGACGGCGCGGCTGCTCCAGGTCCCGCTGCTCAGCCCGATCCTGCACTACACCGGGGTGACGTACGACGATTCGGGCCGCGCGGTGGACGTGGTGCGGATCCACTACCGGGGGGACCGGTTCTCGTTCACCGTGACGATGGAGGCGCGCTGACACCGGGCGCCCGTCGCTTTGCTGTCGGTGGCAATCCGCACAGGTCGCGCTTCCCGGGTGGCGGTGCGGCCGCGAGCGCGGCTCAGTACGATGCCGACGGTGGGAAGCGCATCCGCGAATCCAGGCGCTGGGGAGGCCCGTGACGTGACGCCGCCACGAGCTGCCGGCTCCAACTCCGGGGCGGGCCATGGCGCTCCCGTGCTCGCCGATCTGATGCCGTGGTCCGTGCCGCCGCTGCTGTACGGGCGGTCCTGGGCGGTGGCGCCCGACGCGAAGGCGCTGCGGGCCCGCTGGGACGCGCTGCTGGCGGCGCCGGACGACGCGGAACGCGAGCGGCTGCTGCGTCCGAGCCGGGCCCGCGGACTGCACACCCCGGCGCCCCAGCTCGCGGTCCCGGGACGGGACGGGCCGCCTGCGGCCACCACCCGGCTCGCCCGCGAGAGCGGGCCGTGCCCTGATCCGGTCCGCGTCCTGCACGGCGCCTTCGACCTGCAGTGGCTGATCCCCGACCACCGGCTCATCGACGCCGCCCGCCCGGAGCTGTGGCGGGTCGCCGACGAGCGGCAGATCTTCGCCGTGGAGCAGGCCCGGCTCCCGAACGTCCCCGGTCCCGCACTGGCGTTCGGCGCCGTGCTGCCCGACGGCCGGTCCCCCGCTGGGAAACCGGGCCGGATCCGGCCGCTGTACCGGCGGCCCGGCGGGCAGGACCCGAACTTCGCGCCCGGCCTGACCGAACTGCTCGGTGAGCTCCTCGGTCTGCCGGTGGGCGCCGAGGACCTCCTCGCCTGGATCACCGTCGCGAGTCTGCCCGCCCGGGACCAGCGGGACGGTGTCGTGGTGCCGCTCACCCGCGACCCGGAACTCTGGCTCGCGGCCGTCGAGCTGGGCCGTACGTCGATCTGGCTGCACACCCGGGGCGAGCGCTGCGCGGATCCCGCCGTGGGCCGGCCCGCCGGCCATCCCCGGCTGCCCGGCGGCCGGCGCCCGTACGTGCGCGCGCCGCTTCCCCCCGCGCCACGGGCCGGGGAGCTGGAGTACGACCCGGAGGAGGAGGCGCTGCGGATCGGGGACGGGCTGGTCTCACCGGTGCCGGCCGCCGCCTGGGAGTTCCACGCGGGCGGGGTGCGGGTGCTGGAGGCCTGGTACGAGCGGCGGACGGCCGTCGCGGCCCCGGGGACGCTGGAGGCGCTCCGCCCCGCGCGCTGGACCCGGGAGACGACCACGGAGCTGCTCGAACTCGTCACCGTGCTCACGCTGCTGGCCGCGCTCCGTCCGGAGCGGCGGAAGCTGGCGGAGCGGCTGGCGGCGGAACCGGGGTCGCGGCGGGCGCGCGCGGCGGGGATCTCCGCCGACGCGCTGCGCCTCGCGGGGGTGCTGCCCGCTCCCGCGGGAGCACGGCGCCCCGCCTCGGTGCTGGACCATCACGAGGAAGGGCCGGACGGTCAGTTCGCGTTGCTGTGAACCGTGGGCCGAGGCGCACAGGTCGGCTCGCACAGTGGCACGTTCGGACGGCGCGGGTGGTCGCCACAGGTGTCCGAACGCACGCGGACGCGCGTAGAGCTCCTGCCGTTCACGGCGAGCACACCGCAACGCCGCTGGCCGCAGCGCTGTGCCGGGACGGTGTGACCGCCGGAAGGTGGGATCAGCCGCGGCTGCCGAACAGCGAGCGCCGCAGGCGCCGCAGAGGCGCGAACAGCGACACCCGTGCACTGCGGCTCGCCTTGGTGCGCGCCGAATCCCGCGATGTCAGCTCCCGCATCAGCAACGTCGCCTCCGCACTCTCGCGGTGCGGTACGGCAGGGCCGCCCAGTATCGCGAGATGACGGTCCAGACGTGTGCTGGTCGTGCTGCTTCCGCAGTTGATGGCAGGCACTCTCGGCCTGCTTCGCATAGCTATTTGTTCCATGACACTCCCCACCCGTACGAGGGCACCCGGCCCGGGCAGGGTAACCCTATCGCCCCGACGCGTCACCTGCGCATCCCAGGTCCCGGATTCACCTTCCGGCCCTGGGTGTTGACGACTGAACAGCGAATTGCCGCCGCACGCAAGGCAGTTGGCGGCCACCCGACAGCCGGAGCCTACCCCCGGCCGCTCCCACCATCATCGCCGGGACCGGCTTCAACCACGCGTGCTTGAGGTAGATTTCCTCCGAATCACTCCGGTTACGGGCGGGGGTTCGCACATGAGCGAAGGCACGGGCGGTGAGCGGGTGCTCGCGGACCGCTACCGGCTGATCGGCGAACTCGGCCGCGGCGGCATGGGCGTCGTGTGGCGGGCCCGCGACGAACTGCTCGGCCGGGAGGTCGCGGTCAAGGAGGTGCGGGCGCCCGCCGGCCTCGACGAGCGCGAGGTGCGGCAGCTGTACGCCCGCCTGGAGCAGGAGGGCCGGGCCGCGGCCCGGATCATCCACCCGAACGTGATCACGGTGTACGACGTGGCGGTGGCCGGCGGCGCGCCGTGGATCGTCATGGAGCTCGTCCGGGGGCTGACCCTCGCCGACGCCCTCGACGCGGACGGCCCGATGACCCCGCGGCGGGCGGCGGACATCGGCGCGCACGTCCTGGCCGGTCTGCGCGCGGCGCACGCCGCGGGGGTGCTGCACCGGGACGTGAAGCCCGGCAACGTCCTGATCGCCAATGACGGCCGGGTCGTCCTCACGGACTTCGGCATCGCGATGATCGAGGGCACCGCGGCGCTGACCCGCACCGGCGAGCTGATCGGGTCGCCGGAATACCTGGCTCCCGAGCGGGCCATGGGGAACGCCCCGGGGCCGGAGTCGGACCTGTGGTCCCTGGGGGTGCTGATCTACCGGTCGGTGGAGGGGGCGTCGCCGTTCCGCCGCGATTCGGCGTTGAGCACGCTGCGCGCGGCCGTCGACGACGAACTGCCCGAGCCGCGCCGGGCGGGGCCGCTGGGTCCGGTGCTGGAGGGGCTGCTGCGCAAGCGCCCGGCGGACCGCATCAGCGGGAGCGAGGCCCAGGAGATGCTGGACGCTGTTGCGGCCGGCCGCACCGGGCCGCCGTCCACCGGGTATCCCCCGGCCGCTTCCGGCTCCTCGCCCCGGACGAAGCCGCTACCGCAACCGCTGCCGCGACCGGTGCCGCAGCCGATGCCATCCGGCGGGACCGGCGGCCCGACACCGCCGACCGTCCCGGGGTACGGATCCCCGTACGGGCCGGGGCCCTCGTCCTACGGCGCCGAGCCGGATCCGACGCGGCGCCGGCGGGTCGCGACGGTGCTGGCGGCGGGGGCGCTGGTGCTCGCCCTGACGGCGGGCGTGGTGGCCTGGACGCTGCTGGACCACGGGACGGAGGACGACAAGGCGTCCACCGGCGGGACCGGAGCGAGTTCGAGCAGCAGTACCCCGTCCACCGGCACGGGAACGTCCACGACCCGGACCACTCCGCCGACGACCACGGCGGGTCCGACGGTCACGACGACCACGGCGTCCCCTTCGTCGTCCGGCATTCCGGTCGTCAAGGTCACCATCAAGGTGACCGCCGAGCGGGAGAGTTATACGGGGCCATGCCCGGCGCCGTCCGGCCAGGCACCGGAGTTCACCGCGGTGATCACGGTGGACCGCACTCCGGCGACGGTGGTGTTCCGCTGGACGACGGACAGCGGCCGCAACTCCGACCCCGGGTGGAAGACCGCCGAGTTCGCCGCGGACGGCCCGAAGTCCCGGACGTACCAGCACACCGAGCTGTCGTTCGAGGCGGGCAAGCAGAGCACCGACCGGATCGTGGTGGAGGTCGGGGCCCCGAAGCAGTTCCGGTCCGACCCGGTGTCGTTCACCGTGGACTGCCGACCGGATCCGCCGACGTCGACGACGCCGGCGGCCGGGGTGAACGGTACGGATCGGTCAGCGCATCGGTCAGCGCATCAGGCGGCGGAGCTGAACGCGGGCAGGTAGCCGCCGGACTGGCCGGCCGCCTTGGGGTGGTAGGACTCGTCGATCGGGAACGTCAGGCTGTTCAGCCAGGGTGATCCCGAGCAGAGTTCGTGCCCGGTGAAGGTGCCGCGCACATCGGCGAAGCTGAAGCCGTGGTTGGCGGCGCGCTTGGCCGTCACGGTGTCGAGCTCGTCGGCCGCGCCGTTGATCGCGGCACGGGAGGTGTCACTGAGCCCGCCCCAGCAATTTCCGTTGATCTTGTAGAAGTGCGGGTAGCCCACCACGACCACATGGGCGTTGGGGGCCTTGGCGTGGATCGCGTCGTATACGTTGTCGAGGAGACCGGGGAGGGTGTTGTCCGCGTAGGTGCGAGCCTGCGCGATCCGGGCCAGACAGGTGCTCTCGGAGTTGAGCACACAGGTGGTCATGACGTCGGAGAAGCCCGCGTCATTGCCGCCGATGCTGATGCTCACCAGTCCGGTGGACGCGTTGAGCGGACCGAGCTGGTTGTTGAGGACGTCACCGGTACGGGCACCGGAGCAGGCGGTGAAGGCGAACGAGGACGGGGCGTGGGCCGCCGACCACAGTGCGGGATAGGCCTTGGTACTGCGCTTGCAGTCACCGCTGGAGCTGTCGTAGCTGCCGGCGCCGACGCCTGCGGAGTACGAGTCTCCGAGGGCTGCGTACGAGGGCGCCGCGGCGTGCGCGGGGGCCGCGCCGATGAGCGCGAGGCCAGTGGTGAGGATCAGCGCGGATACGGCTGATGCCAACCGGGACAGTCTCATGGAACCTCCCTGGGCAGGATCTCTGCGAGACCTGTTGTACCCGCCGGTAACCCACGGGGGGAAGTGTCCTGACCATGAATCTTTGTCGTGTGCATTGCATTCATATGAAACGTCCGTAACGCCTCAACTCCACGCCGACCAGGCCGCGTCCAAACCTCTTCCAGGCCTCGTTCCGGCCTCGTTCCGTGCCGCGTTTCCGGCCTGGTTCAGGGGTTGATTTCCGGCCCGGAAAAGCACTGGGCGGATGCGGCCCCCGTGCCGGATCATGGGCCGCATGTCCGCAAAGCCCCATGACCCGAGGAGGCCTGTGCCGCAGAGCCTGCCCGACCCCGCACACGCCCGGCACGCCCCGCGCCCGCCGCACCGCGCGGTACCCGTCCATCTGCGCCTGGACGACAGCGATTCGCCGTCCGACGTCGTCGACGCGCTCTTCCTCGGGCGCTTCACCTCCGGCGAGCAGCCGTACTCCCGCGGCGCGTCCCTGGAGAACGTCAAGTCCGGCCTGACGCTGATCCCGTCGGACGCCGCCGTGCTGCGCCAGGCTCGCGACAAGGACCGCAGCGCCACGCTCGCCGAGGGCGACGGCTGGACGATCCTGATCTCCCGCTGGAACCGCGGCGCGGACGTCACGGTCGCCGCTGTCACCGACGAACTGGCCGAGCAGGTGCTCGCGCGGGCCGTCGAGGACGCCGAGGACGAGCCCGAACCCCAGCCCGAGACCGTGAACATGGGCTTCTGGTACGTCTCACCGCGCCGCGGCCCGCACCGCACCACCCGGCAGATCTCGGCCGCCACCTGGGAAGAGCTCCGCGGCAACTACACGGCCCCGGTGGCCGAGGCCATGGACGGCCTCATGAAGCTCACCAAGGACGACATCACCGGCCGGCTGCTGCTCCTGCACGGCCCGCCCGGCACCGGCAAGACCTCGGCGCTGCGCACCCTGGCCCGCTCCTGGCGCGACTGGTGCCAGGTGGACTGCGTCCTGGACCCCGAGCGGCTCTTCAACGACGTCGGCTATCTGATGGACATCGCCATCGGCGAGGACGACGGCACTGCCGGCGGCCGCTGGCGGCTGCTGCTCCTGGAGGACTGCGACGAACTGATCCGCGGTCAGGCCAAGCACCAGACCGGCCAGGCGCTCTCCCGGCTGCTCAACCTGACCGACGGCCTGCTCGGCCAGGGCCGCAACGTGCTCGTCGGCATCACCACCAACGAGGACCTGGAACGGCTGCACCCCGCCGTCGTCCGGCCGGGCCGCTGTCTGTCGCGGATCGAGGTCGGCCCGCTGACCCGCGACGAGTCCGCCGCCTGGCTCGGCACCACCGAGGGCATCGGGCGCGAGGGCGCCACCCTCGCCGAGCTGTACGCGCTGCGGCGCGGCGCCGGCTCCACCATCCCGGCTCCGGCCCCGACCTCGGACGGTCTGTACCTCTGATCGGTACCGGGTTCGGGTGGGGCTTCGGCCGGGTGTCGCGGACGTCGCAGGTGCGGCGCGCGCCCCGGAGCGAGGACCTGCCCAACGGCGGGGGCCTGTCCGTCGGAGGGGGCGTGCCCGCCGGAGGGGGCCTAACTGTCGTAGGCGGCGCGCAGCGCTTCCTGGACGGCGGCGAGGGCGGCCGCGCGGTCCAGCCCGAGGCGGTGAGCGCGCTGCGCGAACTCCGCGGCGGCGGCAGCGGCCTGGCGCTCGGCGGCGTCGCCGGCGGCGGCGACGAAGGTGCCGTTCCGGCCGCGGGTCTCGACGACGCCGTCGGCCTCGAGGGCGCGGTAGGCCTTGGCGACCGTGTTGGCCGCGAGGCCCAGCTCCTCGGCGAGGCCCCGGACGGTCGGGAGCTTGTGGCCGACGGGGAGTCGGCCGGTGCGCGCCTGATCGGCGATCTGCTCACGCACTTGCTCGAAGGGGGCGGTGGCCGCGTCGGCGGCGACGGTGATCCTCAGGCTCATGGCGGCGATCCTGGCACAACGGGCCCGGCCGACGAGTTCACCCACGACCAGGTCGGCGCGCGTCAGCTCCGGTCCGGCTCCGTGTCCGCCCCGGTGCGCGTGCGCTGATAGTGGCGGGCGACCCGGGCCCGGTTGCCGCACGCCGGCTTGCACCATTCCTGCCGACCGTGTCCCTTGACGAAGTAGCGCACGCAGCGCGGTGCCGTGCAGGCCCGCAGCAGTTCCCGTTGCGGACCCGCCAGGAACTCGATGGCGGCACGGGCCAGAGCGGCGACGATCCGCACCCCCGGGTCGTCTGCGGTGGACAGCAGCCGGACGGCCGGAGTCTCACCCTGAAGCCAGACCAGCTGAGGGGCGACCGGTTCACCCGCGGCCGCGGAGTTGAGCCGGTCGAGTGCCTGCTCGGCGGGCAGGAGGCGGTCGGCGTCCGCGCGGCTCGGCGGGGCGGGGCTCACGGCCAGGGCAAAGAGCGCCCGGACCGCCTGCCGGAGGGCGACGACACGGTCTCTGAGCTCCTCGTCCGCGGCGAATTCCGCGCCGGCGGCGCTGTGCACGGAGAGCAGGCCGGCCCACTCCTGGATCCAGCGGGTCGTCTCCTCGACGGTGGTGAGGTCGTCGGCGACGCCGCCGTCCCCGTCGTGCCGGACGGTGCTCACCAGCTCCAACGCCAGCTGACGTGCCATGGATCTCCCCTCTCCACCGCGGATCCGGCCGTTCGACGACCTCACCCCAGCCTACGACCCCTAATGAGGGAGAAGGGCTCTCTCATTAGGGCGCGAGCCTCACGAAGGCAGCCCGAGGTTGCGGTACCTGGCCCGCCGGGCGGCCAGCCGTTCGCCGCGGTCACGGGCCCGCAGAGCGGCCAGCTCGGTACCGAGCAGAGCGCCGAGGCGGGTGAGGAACTCGCCGGGGTCGTCCGCCGCGTCGGGAGTCTCCTCGACGATGGTGTCGACGATCCGGTTGGCGAGCAGATCGGCGGAACTCACGCCCTGCCGCTCCGCGACCTCGAACGCCCGGTCCGTCGTGCGGTAGAGGATCGCCGACGCGCCTTCCGGCGGGAGCGGCGAGAGCCAGGCGTGCCGGGCGGCGATGACGCGGTCGGCGGGCAGCAGCGCCAGGGCGCCGCCGCCGGCGCCCTGGCCGAGCAGCAGACAGAGGGTCGGTGCCCGGAGGGTGACGAGGTCGGCGAGGCAGCGGGCGATCTCCCCCGCGAGGCCGCCCTCCTCCGCCTCCCGGCTGAGCGCCGCACCCGCGGTGTCGATGACGGTGAGCAGCGGCAGGTCGAGTTCGGCCGCGATCCGCATACCGCGCCGCGCCTCCCGCAGCCCGGCCGGACCCAGCGGGGCGGGCCCCGCCTCGTCCGGGCGCCGGTCGTGGCCGAGCACGACGCACGGCGTCGGCCCGAACCTGGCCAGCGCGAGCAGCAGTCCGGGGTCACGTTCCCCCGCGCCGGTACCGCTCAGCGGGGTGACCTCCCGCCCGGCGCCATCCAGCAGCGCCCGCAGTCCCGGCCGGTCCGGGCGGCGCGAGCGCCGGATCGAGTCGGCGGTGGAGACCTCGGCAACCGTGCCCGCCCGCCGGTCGGCACCGGAAACAGCCTCCACGTCATCACCCGCCTCACCGCACAGCACGTCCAGCGCCCGCGCCGCGACCCCGGCCAGCTGTCCCGCCGGGAGCACGGCGTCGACCAGGCCGTTGGCCAGCAGGTTCTCGGCGACCTGGACACCGGCCGGGAACGGCTCGCCGTACAGCGCCTCATGGACCCGCGGACCGAGAAACCCGATCAGCGCCCCCGGTTCCGCGGCCGTGACATGGCCCAGCGATCCCCACGACGCGAGCACCCCGCCGGTGGTCGGATGCCGCAGGTACACGAGGTAGGGCAGGCCGGCCGCCTTGTGGTCGGTGATGGCGGCCGCGACCTTGACCATCTGCAGGAAGGCGATGGTGCCCTCCTGCATCCGCGTACCGCCGGAGGCCGGGGACGCGAGCAGCGGCAGCCGCTCCCGCGTCGCCCGCTCCACCGCGGTCACCAGCCGCGTCCCGGCCGCCACCCCGATCGACCCGCCGAGAAACCCGAACTCCCCCGCGATCAGCGCCACCCGCCGACCCCGGATCCGTCCCTCACCCGTGACGACGGATTCATCGAGTCCGGTCCGCAGCCGCGCCTTCTCCACATCGGCCCGGTACTCCGCCGCCTCGGGCAGCACGGTGACGGGCTCGTCCCACCGACGCCAGCTGCCTGCGTCGACGACGGCCTCGATCAGTTCCAGCGCGGCAGGCCGTCGGCTCGGTTCAGTCATGCCGCCACCCTGCCACGGCCGATCACCGGGGCGCGTTCTTAATCAGCTCTCAGGGGCCCCTTAACGCGCCCATAAAGATCGGGTTTTCGCAGTTGGCGGCGGGGTTCTGACGGTTCTTCGGGGCTAGCGTGCTGCTCGTTGGGCCCGTGCCACCGTCGAAGGAGACCCCCGGAATGACCGTACGTCGCAAGGCTGCCGCAGTCGCTGTCATGGGCTTCGGGCCGCTGGTGCTGACCGGCCTGGCCTCCGCTCCCGCGAGCGCGCACGGCTCGATGTCGAACCCGGTCAGCCGGGTGTCCGCCTGCTACGCGGAGGGTCCGGAGAGTCCGCGGTCCGCCGCGTGCAAGGCCGCTGTCGCGGCGGGCGGGACGCAGGCGCTCTACGACTGGAACGGGATCCGGGACGGCGAGGCGGGCGGGCGGAGCCGGTCCAAGGTGCCGGACGGAAAGCTGTGCAGCGCCGGCAACACGGAGTTCAAGGGGCTCGATCTGGCGCGGGCGGACTGGCCCGCCACGGCCATGAAGAGTGGTTCCTTCACCTTCAAGTACCGGGCCACCGCCCCGCACAAGGGCTCCTTCGACCTGTACATCACCAAGGACGGCTACGACCCGTCGAAGCCGCTGAAGTGGTCCGACCTGGAGGCGAAGCCGTTCGCGTCCGTCACCGATCCGACGCTCAAGGACGGCAGTTACACGTTCTCCGGCAAGGTGCCGCAGCGCACCGGCCGCCATCTGATCTACAGCGTCTGGCAGCGCTCGGACAGCCCCGAGGCCTTCTACACCTGCTCGGACGTGGTCTTCGGCAAGGACTCCGGCGGCTCGGCGCCGGCGCCGGCCACTCCCTCGCACAGCGCGCCGGCCACCATCGCGCCGTCGGCGGCCGCGTCCGCGCCGTCCGAGGCGCAGATAGCCGCGGGCGCCTCGCAGTCCACCGTCCACCACGACCACACGGCGGCGACCATGCCCGCCGCGGGCGGCAACGCGCCGCAGACCGACGGCTCCGCCGCGCCCACCACGCCTGCCGCCGGCACGAATCTCGCCGAGACCGGCGGCTCCAGCAGTACGGGGCCGCTCGCCATCGGCGGAGCCGCGGTGATCGCGGCCGGGGCCACGGTGCTGCTCGCGACCGTCCGTCGCAGGGCTACCGCGGCGGGACGTCGCCGCTCCTGACGACCGCTCCCCCTGATCCGGTGCCGCTGCCTCCCCACGGGCAGCGGCACTGCTGTGTCATGGGCACCCGCAGCGGTCGGCTACCGGTTGGTCGGCTACCAGTTGGGACGGATCGGGCCGCCCGGCGCCAGCCGGGCCAGGTCGTCCCGCAGGGCCTGCAGCCGGCGCTCGCCGAGGAGGGCGGCCCAGGGGCGTACGGCGTCGGCGGCGGCCGCCTCCGCGGCGCGGGTGCAGGCCCAGCCGCGGTCGGTGAGAACGACGAGACGGGCGCGGGCGTCGTCCGGGTGCGGGCGGCGCTCCACGTAGCCCTTGCCGACGAGTTCCTCGACCATCTGGCTCGCCGCCTGGCGGCTGACGCCGAGGTGTTCCGCCAGGTCGGCGGCGGTCGCGCCGCCCGGTGCCAGCCGGGCGAAGGCGAACCCGTG
Source organism: Streptomyces sp. So13.3 (assembly GCF_005860785.2). Taxonomy (NCBI): domain Bacteria; kingdom Bacillati; phylum Actinomycetota; class Actinomycetes; order Kitasatosporales; family Streptomycetaceae; genus Streptomyces; species Streptomyces sp. So13.3. Next base: position 2,765,747 of record NZ_CP048835.1, read on the forward strand.
GGCGGGCCTGAGGTCGTCGAAGCCGCGGGCGACGACACCTTCGTGGATCACGGCGGTGAGACCGCCGGCCGCGGCGAGCAGGGTCGCGGTCAGGCTCATGGCGTCAGCGTTGTTCACGGGAACAGCTTGACACACTACGCAAGCTGCTTGACTATATTGTCAAGCAACTTGCTCAAGCAGGTTGACCATATGGAGGTACGCCATGCCTGTTGTCACCGCAACCGAAGCCGTCGTCCACGAGATGCACGGCGTCCGTTTCGTCTCGTACATCCTGCCCGCGCACGGCAGCGAGGAGCTGTGCGCCTGGCGCGGCGAGATACCCGGCGGCACCGCGGGGCTCGCCCACACCATCACCCGCGAGGAGGTCTTCCTCGTCCTGAGCGGCACGGTGCGGTTCAGCATCGACGGCGAGGTGTCCACCCTGGCGCCGGGCGACGCCGCCGTCGCACCCTCCGGCTCCTCCCTGGGCGTCAGCAATCCCACGGAGGAACCGGCCACGATGTGGGTCACCACCAGCGTGGGCCTGGAGGCCGTCCTCGCCGATGGCTCCCGCATCTCACCGCCATGGGTCAGCTGAGCACGGAAAGGCAGGTCGTCCGGGTGGCGTGCGCCGGGTCGAGGGCGTTCGCCGCCTCATGGAAGGCGATCCGGTCGGTCAGGCCGATCGCGACGTGCTCGGAGATGTCCACCGAGCACAGATCCTGCAGCAGCACATTGCGTACGTTCGACCCGGACAGGAACTGCGACGTATACGGCGTGACGACCTCGTCGTAACGGGTCGCGATGACGGTGTAGCGCACCCCGGGGACGGTGTCGCCGCCCGCGTTGAGGGTCTGCATGAAGACCGATCCGGCCACCTGGTCGGCGAGTCCGGGGACGATCGAGTGGATGGCGTCGGCCGCTCCGGGGAAGTACGGGAGCAGGTTGGCCAGCCCGTTGAGGGTGGTTCCGTGGTTGTCGGGAGCCAGGCCGACGAGGGCGTTCACCTTCGCCGCGCCACCGAGGAACTTCAGGTAGTAGCGCGGCATCATGCCGCCCTGGGAGTGCCCGACCAGGTCCGCCTTCGGCGCCCCGGTGGCCGCCAGCACCTGGTCGGTGAAGTCCGCCAGCTGCTGCGCGGAGTCCGCGATCGGACCGAGCCCGTCGAAGAACGGGATGCCGGGCAGCTGACCGTAGTCGAAGGAGAAGACGCAGTAGCCCCGGGCCACCAGATAGGGGGCGAACCCGAGCCAGTTGTCGGTCCCGTTGCCGAACGTTCCGTGCACGAGCACGACCGGCCGGGGGTGCTCGGCGGACGGCCGGCACGAGAAGTTGTTCCATCCGCTGGACGGGGCCGAATGTGCGGTTGCGGCGGTGGCGGCGGTCGGTGCGGCCGTCACCGCACATGCCAGAGCCAGCGCGGTGAGCATGCGCTTCCAGGGCAGCCTCATGTGATCTCCTCGCAGGTCAGGGAAGTCTTGGGACTCCACCCACGCTGTGATCCGGATCACAAGGTTGTTACGTTCACGTCAACTTACGCGCCAGTAGCAAAGGGCGGCTAGTTACGCGTCGGTAAAGAATTGGCCACCCCGGTCCGCAGCGGAGGTCACCTCGTCCGCTTCCGCCGCCGGGACCTGGAACAGGCAGTACGCCGCGGCGAGCACTCCCGCCGTACCGACGGCGGCGAGCAGCAGGCGGTGGTCGACGACCGCGACGAGGCCGGCGCCCACCAGTCCGCCCACCGCGGTGGGCGCGAAGACGAGCGTGCTCGCGGTGGCCGCGACCCGGCCGATCAGTGCGGCGGGCGTCTCCCGCTGGACGGCGGTCAGCGCCGCGATCAACACCCACGGCAGCCCGACTCCGATCGCCGCGCCGCCGATCAGGGCGGCGGAGACCCACGGAGTGGCGCGTACGGCGGCCCCGAGGGCGAACAGCAGCATGCCGGTGGCCGCGAAGACCCGTTCCGGCATCCGCCGCAGCAACGCCCCCGCGACCACTCCCCCGACGACCGAGCCCGCGCCCTGCCCCGCGTACAGCACGCCCACGAAGGCGGGCGAACGGTGCAGGCCCGCGTCGACCACCGCGTAGATCGCCGAGCTGCCGAGCGCGGAGAGCAGCATGGCGATCGAACCGACGGCCACCAGACGGCGCAGCAGCGGATGCCGGCGCAGGTACCTGATGCCCTCGGCGGTCTGTTCGCGCCAGCCCGTCGTGGCGGGGGCGGGCGGTTCCTCCCGCACCCGGACCATCGCGAAGACGGCCGCGGCGAGCGCGAAGGTGACGGCGTCGAGCACGGCGACGGAACCGCCGCCGTAGCGGACGTACAGGCCGGCGCCGGCGAGCGGGGCGAGCAGCTTCATCGCCTCGTTGGCGGTCATCCGCAGTCCGTTGAAGTCGCCGCGCAGTTCGCCGGGGACGGTGGCGGTGACGACGGCGGCCTCGGCCGCGTCGCAGAGCACCGACGCGGTCCCGTACAGAACGAGCACGGCGAAGAGGATCCAGACCAGGTCCGCCGTACGGACCACGAGCAGCAGCGGCAGCAGGGCGGCCATCGCGGCGTTGACCAGCACCAGGAGCGGGCGGCGGCGCACCCGGTCGACCACGGTGCCGAGCAGCGGACCGGCCAGCGTCGGGGTCCACAGACAGACGCCGACCAGCGCGGCGAGGCTGCTGGAGCCGGTCAGCGACTTCACCCAGATACCGGCGGCCAGCATCATCGCCGAGCTGCCGAAGCCGGAGACCAGCACCCCGGCCAGATACCTTCCCGCGTCGCGGTCGCGCAGGACCCCCCAGGCCGTCATGACTCCCAATCTAATGCTTGGGAGTCATGACGGCAACGGGCCCGACAGGGCGGAACAAGCGGCATCCGGGCGGCACTCACCAAGGTCTACGGCTGGGGCCGGGAGGCCGGTGCGGTGAGCGGCGCCGTCGGCGGACAGCGAGCGACGAACAGCGGCGGCCGGCGGACTGTTCGGTCCATCGGTCGCTGTTCCGTCGCGTCGGTCGCTCGCTCGACCGCGGTGGTTACTCCTCGTTCTTGGCCTGGGAGTTGCTCTCGACCGGCGCTGGCGGCGCCGACGTCAGCGCGGGCGTCGGATCAGCGGGGGTCGGCACGGCGGCGAGCGGAGGGATCGGGGGGACCGGGGGGATGGGTACGACGTCGGGTACGGGCTCGTTCGCAGGTGGTACGGGTGCGGCGGCGGGCTCGGGATCCGCGGCGGGCCGTACGGCGGCGGGCTCGGCGGCCGGTGCCGGCGGCGTGGGCGCGGCGCGCTCCAGGAAGCGCAGCAGCTCGACCGGGAACGGCAGCACCAGCGTCGAGTTCTTCTCGGCCGCGACGGCCACCACCGTCTGGAGCAGGCGCAGTTGGAGGGCGGAGGGGTTGTCCTCCATCTGCTTGGCGGCCTGGGCGAGCACCTTCGACGCCTGCAGTTCGGCGTCCGCGTTGATGATCCGGGCGCGCCGTTCACGCTCCGCCTCGGCCTGCCGGGACATCGACCGCTTCATCGCCTCCGGCAGCGACACGTCCTTGATCTCGACCCGGTCGATCTGCACACCCCAGCCCAGCGCCGGGCTGTCGATCATCACTTCCAGGCCTTCGTTCAGCTTCTCCCGGTTCGACAGCAGCTCGTCCAGATCGCTCTTGCCGATGATCGAACGCAGCGAGGTCTGGGCGACCTGGGACACCGCGAAGCGGTAGTCCTCGACCTGGATGACGGCGTCGACGGCGTTGATGACCTTGAAGTACACGACCGCGTCCACCTTGACCGAGACGTTGTCGCGGGTGATGCCGTCCTGCCCGGGAATGGGCATCGTCACGATCTGCAGATTGACCTTCCGCAGCCGGTCCACCCCTGGAATGACCATGGTGAATCCGGGACCCTTGGGCTCCGACCTGAGCCGGCCCAGCCGCAGCACGACACCCCGCTCGTACTGCCGCACCACCCGGGCGGCGGCCACCCCGTAAACGGCCCCGGCCGCTAGGACGGCGGACACCAGCTCCACGATCATTTCGGCCCCCTGCCGTATACACGTGCAGTGTCTCCAGCGTACTGCGGGAACCCCCGCCGAGCGCCGGTCGTACGGGCGGGGCGGCGCACGGCAGGGGCGCCGGGGTCCCACGGGGCAGCCGCACCGCACGGACCTCTCCACGCCGCCGTACCGCACCGCCACACCACGCCGTCCGCCGCACCGCCCGCCCGAACCGTGCCCGTCAGTCCGGCGGCGTACGGTCCGCCGCGCGCAGCAGCCGGGCGGCCACCACTCTCAGCTGCTCGGCGAGCTCGGGCGGTTCGTGCACCTCGAACTCCGCTCCGAGGAGGGCGATGAAGACGGTGAGGCCGTCGAGCGACTCGGCGCCCGTCCGCAGTTCGCAGGTCTTGTCGTCGATCGCCTCGATCGTGCCGAAGCCCGTCCAGCCGAAGTCGGCGACCGCCTGCGCCGACATGTGCAGGGTGACCCGCGCCTGGTAGCGGTAGGCCCTGGTGGTGACCCCCTTGGCGACGTACGCCGCCGCGTCCTCCGGGGGTTCGCGCGGTGCGAAGCGCGGTCCGGTGGGTGACTTGGGGTCGATCCGGTCGACGCGGAAGGTCCGCCAGTCCTCCCGGCCGGTGTCCCAGGCGAGCAGGTACCAGCGGCGCCCGTGGTTGACCAGGCGGTACGGCTCGACCGTGCGGCGGCTGGAGGTGCCGCGGTGGTCGCTGTAGTCGAAGCGCAGCCGTTCGCGGTCGCGGCAGGCCGCGCCGATGGCGGTCAGCACGTCCTGGCCGACGGTCGCCCGGCCGGGCGGGGGCGCGTGGACGGTGATCGCCTGCATGGCCTGGACCCGGTGCCGCAGCCGTGACGGGAGCACCTGCTCCAGCTTGGACAGCGCCCGGACGGAGACCTCCTCGATCCCGGCGACGGTGCCGCCCACGCCGGTGCGCAGGCACAGCGCGACGGCGACCGCCTCCTCGTCGTCCAGCAGCAGCGGTGGGAGCGCGGCGCCCGCGCCGAGCCGGTAGCCGCCGGCCGTGCCGGGGGCGGCGTGCACCGGGTAGCCGAGGGTCCGCAGCCGGTCGACGTCGCGGCGCACCGTGCGCGCGGTGACGTCCAGGCGCGCCGCGAGGTCGGGGCCGGACCAGTCCCGCCGGGACTGGAGGAGCGAGAGCAGACGCAGCAGCCGCGCCGAGGTCTCCAACATGCGGTCAGTCTGCCAGCCGTCGCGGACAGCCACTGACCGCATGGGGCGGAGGTTCACGGGTGCACGGCACCCGAAATCCACGGGGGTCCACGGGGGTACGGCACCTCTGTACGGGCACATGGCAGAGCCCCCGCCGGCAGGGTCGGCGGGGGCTCCGTCCTGTTCGCTGCAGGCCGTCGCCGGTGTCGGTGGTGGTGCGTCAGTAGACGCTGACTCCGTAGGCACTGAGCGCTTCGGTGACCGGCTGGAAGAACGTCGTCCCGCCGGAGGAGCAGTTGCCGCTGCCGCCCGAGGTGAGGCCGACCGCGATGGAGCCGTTGTAGAGCGAACCGCCGCTGTCGCCGGGCTCGGCACAGACGTTGGTCTTGATCATGCCGTAGACGATGTCGCCGCCGCCGTAGTTCACGGTGGCGTTGAGTCCGGTCACCGAGCCGCTGTGGATGCCGGTGGTGGAGCCGCGGCGCTTGACGGGTTCACCGACGTAGGCGTTGCCCGCGCTGGCGATGTCCTGGCTGCCGACGGCGCCGGGGTGCGCGATCGAGGAGTTGTCGTAGCGGACGATCCCGTAGTCGTTGTTCGGGAAGCTGTTGCCGGTGGTCGGGCCGATGGAGGTGCCGGAGGACGTGGTCCAGGCCGGGTAGCCCTCGGTGCAGTGGCCCGCGGTGAGGAAGTAGTACGTGTTGCCGCTGCGGACGTTGAAGCCGACCGAGCAGCGCCACTGGCTGGTGTAGATGGCGTCCCCGCCGGAGAGCAGCTTGCTGAACTTCCCGGCCACGCGGTTGATGCTCACGGCGTCGCCGTAGCTCGCGGTGGCCTTGGTGAGCTTGGCCAGCTGGGCGGCGGTGACCCGGCTGTCGACGCTCACGGCGAGCTTGTTGGTCAGCGGGTCGACGGACCACGCCGAGCCCGCGATGTCGGCGGACCTGGCGGCCTCGCCTGCCTTGTCGAGTACTGCCGAGCTGAACCGGACGGTCCTGGGTGTCGCTCCGGCCGCCCGTACGGCGTCGGCCGCCCTGGCCGAGGTGACGTTGACGACGGTGGTCTTCGACGCCGCGTCGTAGTAGCTGCCCGCGGTGGCCGCGGTGCCGAGCGAGGTGGCGACCGCTGCGGCGGCCTCCGGGGTTGCCGTCGCCGTGGGGGCGGCGTTGGCGGCGGGCAGCGTGAGCGCGGTGACGGCCACCAGGCCGGACGTCACAGCGAGCAGGCCGGCGCGTCGGGTGATTTTCATTCATTCCTCCTGTGGGGGGTGGAGGTCAGCTCGGCCTGTCAGCGCCGCACCGATTAACGAACTCGACGTGACCCTGACAAGCACTGGACGGGAGTATTCAGAGCCCGCGCGGAACACACAAGGGCGCCTTTCGGCCGCGCTGTTCGGACGCGACGGCGCCCCGGCGACCGTACGGACCACCGAGGCACACCCGTGCTGACGACATCTCAACCGGCCGCGGCCGTCTCTCGAACGGACCTCGGCCGGAGCATCTCGAACCGGAACCGGAACCAGCCACCGAAGCCGGTCCCACCGGGTTTCGAACCGGGTTTCGAGCCGGGTCTCAGCTGGTGAGCACCTTGCTCTCGCCCGCTTCGAGTGCGAAGGGCAGCGTGTTGCCGGGCGGCGGGAACGGGCAGACGAAGGCGTCGGCGAACGCGCACGGCGGGAGCAGCGTCCGGTTGAAGTCCAGCACCACGCGGCCGTCCGCGGCGGGCGCCGGGGTCCGCAGGAAACGGAAGCGGTAGCTGCTCCTTCCGCTGGTCGCGTCGGCGATGACGCCCCAGAGCGTGCCGTCCTCCTCCACCGCGACCGCGAGCGAGTGCTCAGCGCCGTCCACGGTGAAGGCCAGTTCGCCGCTGACGCCGAGTCCGCGCTCCCGGCCGTCGGCGTGCGGCACGCGCACGGCGCGTCCCTCGGGGTACGGGCGGAAAACCGCCGGCAGCACCCACCGCTCGTCGTAGTCGAACGCGCCGATCCCCGCGAAATCACGCCGGGCGTCCGAGGCCGGGTCCCAGATCCGGAGGGCGAGCAGCCCCTCGCGGTCGATCGCCACGATCCGCTTCTCGCCGAACAGCACCGGCTCGCCCTCGGGTTCCAGCCGCCCGAAGACGCCATCGCCCTGGTGGACCACCGAGCCGTCCTGCTCCCGCCACTCCCCCGGCAGCCCGGGGATCTTCCCGTCCGCCGCGTCGGCGAGCCAGTACGTGCCGGTCAGGGCCAGTGGCCCGTACGGCGCGGCGACCGACTCGGCGCGCCGCTCGCGCCAGTTCTTCCAGTCCTGCTCAGTCTCGGAACTCATGGTCATCAACCTTCCATAGCGGCTGCCGCAGGCCGAGATGATCGCGCGGCGTCGTGCTCCCCGTACTCCGGTCGGCGGCTGCCCTCCGGCCGGACGGTGGGGCGGTGGCCGGAATTGGCCCGTCCGGATCGCCGGCGGCGGTCAGCCGACCGGACGGCCCACCGTGCCGCACACCGGGCGGCTCACCGTTCCGCTCACCGTGCGGTCGCCGGGCGGCTCACCGGACGGTCCAGGCCGAGGTGTTCGCGCAGCGTCGTGCCGGGCTGGAAGCGGCGGAACAGTCCGCGTTGCTGGAGCACGGGCACGGTCGCGTTCACCAGCCGGGCCAGATCCCGCCGCGGATCGGCGGGCCGTACGTGGAAGCCGTCGGTGATCCCGTCGCGGTGCCAGTCGCCGAACAGGTCGGCGAGGACCACGGCGTCGGCCGGATCGAACAGTTCGACGGCGAGCGAGGCCAGGACCGTGAGCCGGTCCGGGTCCCGGCCGTACGCCGCCGCCCGGCGGCGCAGGTCAGTGCGGGCTTCGTACGCCAGCCGCTCCGAGTGCGGACCGCCGACCCGTACGTACGCCACGTCCGCGTGCCGCGCGGCCGTCTCGCGCGGCGCCTCCAGCGTCGCGTCGACCGCGAGCACCGGCCGGCCCTCCAACGGTCCGGGTTCGACTGACGTCACGTCAGGGAACCCGGCGGCGTCCGCCCAGCCGTCCCGCAGCAGGGCGTCCGCGTCGGGGAGCAGCGGCGTCCAGCCGGCCCGGCCGCGGCTGACCCGGTCGAGGGTGGCGAGCGCCGCCGGGACGGGGACCGGCCCGTGGTGCGTGGCGGTGACGGCGGCCACCAGGCCGATCCGGTCGGTGGCGGGTGCGACCCGCGTGAGGACGGCGAGCGCGTCGAGCCGTCCGGCACCGCCGTCGGCCGGCGCCGGGACGTCGTCGAGCGTGACGAAGTCCAGCGCGCCGCGCTCGGCGAGCCGGGCGAGCTCGATGCAGGAGGAGGCCTCGTACGGTTCCGGATGCCGTTCCCGGCCGTCGATCGCGAAGGCCAGGTGCAGCGGGCGGATGGGTCGATGGCCTGGAGGGGTTTCGGGCATGCGGAGACTCCGTGGACACACTGGAGGAGCACGGGAGTTGCCTTCACGCACGCCGCGTCCCTCAACGCGACCGGGTCGTCATGACCGTGGCCCGAGGCTAATCCCACAGCGTCGCCCACTGTCAAGCATGTCCAACTGGTGGGCGCCGCGTCTCAGCGTGGTTGACGGATGGGGACGGCGGCTGTTCCACTGACCCCATGCGCAGCTGTCAGTTGGTCACCCGCGACCACATCGACTTCGGTCGGGTGTGGTCGTCCTCGTGTTGTCGCTGACCCTTTAGGGCCTGCTCGGCCGGCCCTGGCTCCGCCCGCCCGCGCGCACTGTCCCACTCCCGCCGCGGCCGCTTCACCTCAGGCTCTCCCGTAGCTCTCCCCGTCAGCCCGGTCTTCCTTCCCGCACCCACGCCACCTTCTCTCCCTCCCTCGTTACGCACCTTTCGAGTTCGAGAAGGACTCTTCATCTCCCGTTCAACACCCGCAGTCACAACCGCAATCGCAGCAGTCGCACCCATCACAGCAATCGCAGCCATCGCAGCAGTCGCAGTCGCAGTTCGAGCACCATCCCTCGCGGCGCCTGCCGTTCCACGGGTCCTCGTAGTGGTCCCGGCAGCAGAGCTGGCAGGTGCAGCACAGCCCGCTCCACAGCGCGCACCCGGCGATCAGCCCTCGCCGGCGCGGCGGCTCGGGCGGCGGGAAACCGTTGGGCGGGAAGCCCGGCCCACCGGGCGCGTACGGGCTCTGACCAGGACCGTACGGATTCCCGCTCAGCTGCGGCAGCTCCAGCTGCCCCAGGTCCAGACCCTGGGCCCGGCCGAGACCCTGCCCTTCGAGCGCGTTGGGGTGGGTGTGCGCGCAGGAGCCGCCGAAGGCGCGGTCCACCGAGCGCCGCAGCTCATGGGCGAGCAGGACGTGGACGAGCCGGCCGTCGGTGAACTCGGTGTCCTTCAGTGCCAGCCGCACCCCGCGCACCGCGTCGTCGCACAGCCGCCGGGCCTCGTCGCGGCCGGTGCCCGTCGCCGTCAGCGGGTTCCACGCACCCGACGCGGCGTCAGCCGTCTGGTCCTCGACCGCGTCCAGCAGATGCGCCAGCCGGCCGAAGAGCCGGCCGGCCTCCTCCAACGGCGCACGGTTCCCGGGCCGTCCGGCGAGGACCGCCGTGTAGCCGAAGGCGGCCGCGGTCGCGGTCTCGGTCGGCTCGGTGACCGTCAGCAGCGGGGTGCCCGTCCTGGCCAGCGCCTCGATCCCGGACTGCCGGTCCACCGCGTCCACCAGCACCGCCGTGTCGAACCCGAGCCCGCCGCCGGTCCGCGCGCCGGCCCGGTCCCAGCGCCGGGCGACGGTCCGCGCCGCCGCCGCGACCGGCCGCCGCCGCCCCATGGCGCCGTCCCGGTCGTCGATATGGTCACGCATCTTCGCCGACGCCAGCACGAGCGAGACGGCGGCGGCCAGCCGCGCGCCCTCGCCCGTCGCCACCGGCGCGGTGCGCATCCCGCGCAACGGACAGGGCCCGGCGGTCCGCCGCCACTTCGCCGACGCCGCCGCGCCCGGGACCTGGGCCTCGACCAGCGCCGAGATGATCAGCCCGTCGTAGTTGGTGGCGATGCGGGCCAGCTGCCCGTGGTCGTCGCGCAACGCGAGGCACAGCCCGCACAGGTGCGCCATCCAGGAAGTGGCGAGTCCCTCCGACATCCGGTGGCGACACGGCCTGATAATTCCGAACAACGCTCCCCCAGCGGCTTCATCGTACGATCGGCCCGACATGCTACCGATGGAACGATCTCATGACTGGCGTACCGCCGTCCGGCCGTGCGGCGTCACCCGGAAGAGGGGAGCGCTCCCATCACTTCGTCACCATCCGTATGCCTATGGCTACCTGACTCCCCGACACCTATCTTGTGCACCAGTACCGTCACAAGTCCCCTGGGTGGCGGCTATCCGCTTGGCGCATCATCGGCATCATGGACGACCATAGGGGTGCGGACGATATTGACCGCGTGTGAGAGGAGGCGTCCATGGGTTCGGTTCGACGGGCGAGTGCCTGGCTGGGCCTCGTCGACGACAACGGCGACGAGAGCTACTACGACGAGGAGTACGCCGACTACGGCGAGGGATCCGAGCGCGGCGACACCTGGGTGACCGACCCCAGGGTCCAGGTGGCGAGCGAGACGGCCGAGGAACAGGGCCGCCAGATCGCCACCGTGACCCCGGACGGCTTCCGGGATGCCCGCGGCATCGGCGAGCTCTTCCGCAAGGGCGTGCCGGTGATCGTGAACCTTACGGGTATGGAGTCGAGCGACGCGAAGCGCGTCGTCGACTTCGCGGCGGGTCTCACCTTCGGGCTTCGCGGCTCGATCGAGCGCATCGCCACCCGTGTCTTCCTGCTGACCCCCGCCGACTACATGGTCCTCAACGCCGAGTCGAAGCGCGGCGCCGACGGATTCTTCAACCAGAACTGATCAACCACGCTCAGCACCACGGAAGCACGGTATGGACAACGCTGTGAGCAGCTTGGGAGTCGTCGTCAACGGTCGTTGGTAGTCGTCCTTGGTCACCCTCGGACGGCCACCGGGCGGCCCGGCGGTGAAGCAGCATCCGGCGGTCGGAGCCTTGGCGTGTGTCTTTTTCGGCTTCGCCCTTGATCCGCCCGGACTCGGCGCGTCCCTCATCGAGCCGGGCCGTCGGCCGCTCAAGATGGTCCCATGCCAAAGCCCCGCAGTCCGCTGCCCCGCCGCCGCTTCCTCGCCGTAAGCGCCACAGCTCTGCTCGGCCTCGGTGCCGCGGCGGCGCCGGCGGCCGCGCGTGCCCGGCGGGTCCCCGCACCGGAAACCGAGGTCAACGCCGGTTCCATGGTGATGGCCCTCACCTTCGACGACGGCCCCAGTCCGCAGTACACGCCGCAGGTGCTGGACGTCCTGCGCGCCCACAGCGTCCATGCGACGTTCTTCGTGTGCGGCGACAACGTCGGGCTGTACCCGGACGTGGTGCGCCGCATCGCCGCGGAGGGGCACTCGCTGGGAAACCACACCTGGTCCCACCCTCATCTCAGTGACCTGTCCGCCGCGGACGTACGCGACCAGATGCAGCGCACCCAGGACGCCGTCACAAAGACCGGTGTGCGGGCGCCGGTGCTGTTCCGTGCCCCCTACGGCGACTTCGCGGACGCCTCGCTTGCCGTCTGCGCCGACCTCGGGCTGCGCCCGATCTCCTGGTCGGTGGACCCGACGGACTGGGCCAACCCCGGCACCGGCACCATCGCCGACCGGGTCGTCGCCGGTGCGGCCACCGGTGCCATCGTGCTGAACCACGACGGCACCGAGGGCGGCGACGACGATCCCGCGCCCGGCAGCGGCGGCGACCGCTCACAGACGGTGGCCGCGCTGAAGAACTACCTGCCCCGGCTGATCGACGCCGGCTACACGTTCACCACCCCTGATGCCCATCCACCGGGCAGGAGCGGGGTGACTCCGCAGGCTCCGGCAGGACGCTGACCTGCGGCGGCGCTCACCGGAAGGCGTCGAGTCCGGTCACCTGAAGGCGTCGAGTCCGGTGAGGGCCTTGCCCAGGACCAGTTGGTGCATCTCCACGGTGCCCTCGTAGGTGAGCACCGACTCCAGGTTGGTCGCGTGCCGCATCACCGGATACTCCAGCGAGATGCCGTTGGCGCCGAGGATGGTGCGCGAGGTGCGGCAGATCTCGATCGCCTCGCGCACGTTGTTGAGCTTGCCGAAGCTGACCTGCTCCGGGCGCAGCCGCCCGGCGTCCATCCGCTGCCCGAGGTGGTGGGCGAGCAGGATGCCCTTGTGCAGTTCGACCGCCATGTCGGCGAGTTTGGCCTGGGTGAGCTGGAAGCCGCCGATGGGCCGGCCGAACTGTTCGCGGGTCTTCGAGTACTCCAGCGCCGATTCGAAGCTGCTGCGGGCCGCGCCCATCGCGCCCCAGACGATGCCGTAGCGCGCGTGGCTCAGACAGCTGAGCGGGCCCTTGAGGCCGGCGCCCTCGGGGAGCACGGCACCGGCGGGCAGCCGGACGTCGTCCAGGACGAGTTCGCTGGTGACCGAGGCGCGCAGGCTCCACTTGTGCTTGATCTCCGGCGCCGAGAAGCCGGGGGCGTCGGTCGGGACGACGAAGCCGCGGATGCCGTCGTCGGTGCGGGCCCAGACCACGGCGACCCCGGCCACCGAGCCGTTGGTGATCCACATCTTGCGGCCGTTGAGCACCCAGTCTCCCCCGGACTCCGTCCGGGAGGTGCCCCCACCGTCGCGCTTGGCGTACGTCCGCATCCCGGCCGGGTCGGAGCCGACGTCGGGCTCGGTGAGGCCGAAGCAGCCGATGACCTCGCCGGAGGCCATCCGCGGCAGCCACTCCTGGCGCTGCTCCTCGGAGCCGAAGCGGTGGATGGCGTACATCGCCAGCGATCCCTGTACGGAGACCAGCGAGCGGATCCCGGAGTCGGCCGCCTCCAGTTCCAGACAGGCCAGGCCGTACTGGACGTTGCTGGCGCCCGCGCAGCCGTAGCCGGTGAGGGACATGCCGAGCGCGCCGATGGCGCCGAGTTCCCGGGCGAGCTCCCGGATGACGGGCAGCTCGCCCGACTCGTACCAGCCCGCCACGTACGGCAGTACGCGGTCCGCGGCCCAGTTCCTGACGGTCTCGCGCACCGCGCGGTCCTCGTCACTGAGCAGATCGTCGATCCCGAGCGGATCGTACGGATCGAACGGCGGCAGCGCGCTCCCGGACATGACGGTCTCCTGGGTGAGCTACGAGGTGATCTACAAGGTCGTGGACGACGCTACGTGCGTGCTCCCGCCACGTAAAGTCCCGCCTGCTGTTCGCCCGCCGACACCAGGCGTTCGGCGTCGGGCGCGTGGTACTGAGCGGGCAGCGGGTGGCCCGAGTGGTCCGGGTGGTGGCCGGAGTGGTCCGGGTGCTTCGCGAGGGACGGCCGGTGTTCCGCGGCGGACACCTCGTGGGCGGGGGTCTCGACTTCTGCGAATCCCTCCGCTTTCAGGAGGAGGGCGCCGCAGTCCATCACCCGCGGGAGGCGGAGCGCGGCGAGCGCGCCCAGCAGCAGCAGGCCGGCGCTGACGACGAGCGTGACGTGCAGCCCGGTCACGAAGGAGTGCCGGGCGGCCTGCCGCAGCGCGGCTCCCGCCGGGCCGCCGAGCCGGCCGGAGACGTCGTACGCCTCCCCCAGCGAGTTCCCCGCGGCGGCGCCGTCGGCGGACGGGACGCCGGGGACGTGCGCCACGCCGGGGCCGTACGCGGCGTTCATCACGCTGCCGAGCAGCGCGATGCCCATGCCCGCGCCGAGTTGGTAGGAGGTCTCGCCGATGGCCGCGGCGCCGCCCGCCTGAGCGGCGGGGGCTTCGCTGAGCATGGATTCGTACGCGCCGAAGATCGTGGTCTCCAGGCCGAATCCGAGGAGCACGAAGGCGCCGGTGAGCAGCATCGGCCGGTCGGTCTGTCCCATCAGGGTCAGGGACAGGACGGCGACGGCGGTGAGCACGAACCCGGTGCCGACCATGGCGCGTGGCCCGAAGCGGTGCAGCAGGCGCGAGCCGCACAGTCCGGCCGCCATCGCGGCGAAGGTGAGCGGCAGCAGGCGGAGCCCGGTCGCGAAGGGGCTGAGGCCGAGCACCAGTTGCAGGTACTGCACGGCGATCAGTTCGAGGCCGACGAGCGCGAGCATGGCCAGGACGATGCAGCCGACGGAGGTACTGAAGGTGGGGCGGGAGAACATGCCGATGTCTATGAGCGGGTGTTCGCGGCGCTTCTGCCGGCGCACGAAGAGCACCAGCAGCACCGCGCCGACCACGACGGGACCGATCGCCCCGGGGTCGAGCAGGCTCGCACCGCCGCCGAGGCGCTTGACCCCGAGGACCACGCCGAGGACGCCGAACGCCGCCATGAGGGCGCCGAGGACGTCCCACGGGCCGCAGCCCTCGCCCTTGGACTCGGGGAGCAGCCAGCGCGAGAGCGGCAGGATCACGGCCATCAGCGGGATGTTGATGAGGAAGACCGATCCCCACCAGAAGTGCTCGACGAGGAAGCCGCCCAGTACCGGTCCGACCGCGGCGCCCACGGCGGCGACGGCACTCCACACGCCGATGGCGACCGCGCGCTCCCGGCGGTCGGGGAAGACCTGGCGGAGTATCGACAGCGTCGCCGGCATGATCATGGCGCCGCCGACCCCGAGCAGCGCCCGGGCCGCGATGAGGACGTGCGCGCCGGTGGCGAACGCGGCGAGGGCCGAGGCGAGGCCGAAGAGCCCGTAGCCGATCAGCAGGATCTTTCGCCGTCCGACGCGGTCGCCGAGGGTGCCGAAGAGGATCAGCAGCGAGGCGGCGACGAGCGGATAGGCGTCGACGATCCACAGCAGCTGTATCGCGCCCGGGTGCAGGTCCTCGGTGAGCGCGGGGACCGCGACGTGCAGCACGGTCGCGTCGAGCGCGACGAGCAGCAGGCTCACGCACAGGACCACCAGGACGGTCCAGCGTCCGGCCGGACGCTGATGCGGTGGGACGGCTGCCGGCCTCACCGAGCCGACCGTTGTCGTCCCAGTCATCTACGTACCTCCCAGCGGGGTGCTCTCACTACCTCGGAACTGGACGTCGCTACACCATTCCGGTTGACCGGCGGTAAAGGCGAGTGAGACGACAGAGTACGCCAGGTGGAGGTCTGGTCATGTGGCCCACCTCACCTTGACGGAATGACCCGCTCCGGGGGCGGCGGCGGGACGGTGCGCCGGTTCCCTTGCGGGGCCTGGCCAGGACCGGGATCAGCGCAGCGTGATGACGGTGGCGGTGCCCAGCGACCCGGTGGTGCGGATGGTGCGGGTGGTGACGGAGTGGCCGTCGATGAGGTCGCGCAGCGCGGCGGCGCCGGGCTGCAGCCGGCCGTGCCGGAAGAGCACGAAACTGACCCTGGTGCCCGCCGGGAAGTCCGTTTCCGCCGCCTGGGCGTAGGTGATCGCGTCGCAGCCCGAGTACCAGCCCATTTCCGGTTCGTACCCGGTGACCAGCAGGCACGGACCGTCCGAGGCGAGTTGTTCCGCCACCGGAACCGTCGAGTCACGCTCCGCGTTCGGTGCGGGCATCGCCCCGCGGGCCACGGACATGGCGGTCGCCGGCACGGTGATGGCGGCGAGCAGCGCCACGGCCGTCAGGACGTGCGCGGACCAGCGGCCGGTCAGGTCGGCGATCGCCTGCACTCCGAGGATGGTGAGCAGCACCACCGACAGGTAGATGAAGCGCGGCTCCCCGTCGGTGGCCATCCCGAGCAGGACGACGACGAGCACGGCCGTCGACCCGAGGAACACCTTCCGGCGGGCCGTCCGGCCCTCGGTCCCGGTGCTCAGGCGCCGCCGGAACGCGGCGCCCGCCGCGTAGAGGCCGGCCGCCATCACCACCGCGCCGAGGTCGCCGGCCAGCCGGTACGGGAAGATCCCGAGGTAGTAGACGAATCCGTCGCCCACGTAGGCGCGGTTCGCGTGCGAGGTGGCGGAGAAGATCAGCCCCAGCGGCCAGCCGGCCACCTTCGTCGCGTAGACGAAGTGCGGCACCAGGCCGGCGAGGAAGACCGCCGCCGCCACGGCCAGCCGGCCGCGCTGCTCCAGCCAGGCGCGCGGCCCGTAGGCGGCGACGGCGGCGATCGCGATCGCGACGAGGTTCCCGGCGACGCCGTAGCGCAGGTAGAACGCGGCCAGCGCGACGGGCGGCACCCAGAGCAGGGCGCGCGAGGAAGGTTTCTCCTGCGCCCTCGTCAGCAGGTACACCACGATCAGCAACAGGCCGGTGGAGCCGATGTCGTTGAGGAACTCGGGGATCCGGCGCAGGAAGCCCAGCCCGCCCAGCATCAGCAGCGCCGCGACGGCCGCCCGCCGCGGGGTCGTCCAGCGGGCGGCGACGACGTACGTGACGGTGAGGGTGAAGAGCGCCAGGACGAGCGCCACCGCCCTGACCGCCCCGACGGTGTCACTCAGGCCCAGCGCGAGCCGGCCCAGCACCGGCAGTCCGATCGGCCGGTAGGTGCCCCAGCCCGCGTCCGGGGTGCCGTCCAGCCAGGACCGCGCCTTGTTCGCGTAGACCGCCTCCTCGTGCCCGAGGTACGGCTCCTGGTCCTGCAGCGCGGCCCAGACCACGGCGGCCGCCGCGAGCACCGCGGCGGGCAGCGCCCAGGACGGGACATGGCGCAGCCGGACCACGAGCCAGGACAGCACGTACGGCGGTTTGCGCCCGGCGGTCGCCCAGGGGCGGGCCAGCAGCCACGCGGGAGCGGCCACGAGCAGGAACGGAAGGGGCTGCCAGCCCGGCAGCGGGCCGCCGACGCCGACGGCCGGCAGGATCTGCTGGACGACCGCCGCTGCGGTGAACACGACAGCGACGACGAGTGCCGGCTGCCTCCCGGGGCGGACCACGGCGTGCTCCTCTGGTTCGTCCTGCGCTTCGATCCTGACGCTGCGTTACCTGCCGCGCCCGGCGGGCCCGAAGGCCCAGGTCACGCGGGTACCGCCGAGGCGGCCCCAAACGCTATCGCACGTTCCGGGACCCATGATCACCGCGGCGTCCCGCCATTCGGACGGGAAACGCAGTGCATCCCTGAGGGTAATAGCCGATAAAAAGGCGGTTGTGATGTGAGTATCGACACCCGAACATAAAATCCAGAGTTCCCGAATTTTCACTCAATCCGTGAGTGCCAAAGGAACGGGTGAGACGCACTCCACATCACATCGTCATTACAAAGACGCTCGTTCGGCCGATCACTGCTGTCACACGCTGTAACGTCGATTCGGTGCGTACCGATGAGAAGCTCCACCGACCGGCGGAGTACCCGACCACACGCGACCTACCGCGTATGAGCCGAACACGCCTCTGGCTGTTCGGCTCGACGCTTGCGGTCTACGTGGCCATCGTCGTGGGCGTCGTCACCTCCTCCAAGCTCGTGACGCTGGACTGGCAGGTGATGCTGTGGCGCCCCTACAAGCAGTGGCCCCAGATCCACGCGGCCCTGGACTACTTCGTGGTCCTGGGACAGCGCGGCCCGACGGCCGTGATGGTCGCGGCCTGGCTGGGCTGGCGGGCCTGGCGGCAGCGGAGCCTGCACCCGATGCTGGCCCTCGGCGCCTCCCTCCTGTTGCTGAACATCACCGTTGGCGCCGTGAAGTACGGGCTCGGAAGGCTCGGCCCGCACTACGCCACCGCCGTGGGATCCCCCGAACTCTTCGCCGGCGGCGATATATTCCCCTCGGGCCACACCGCGAACGCGGTCGTGACCTGGGGCGTTCTGGCATATCTGGCGACCACGCCACGGGTACGCCGGTGGGCTTCGGTCATCGCCGCGCTGCTGGCCCTCGGGGTCGGTATGACCACCATCTACCTCGGCACCCACTGGGTCAGTGACGTGCTGCTCGGCTGGGCCGCCGGCCTGCTGGTGCTGCTCGCGCTCCCCTGGTTCGAACCCGCGATGGCCTGGGCCGAGGACTTCCTGGTGGCCGCCTGGCACCGGCTCCGGCACGGTTCCGGACTCGCTCCCGTCCCGGCCCGCACGCTCGGGCAGCGCCCCGGCCTGGTGACCCAGCGGGCCTCCCAGACGGGCGGCCAGCCCGCGCTGGAGCCCGTCGGCGCCGCCACGGGTGGCCATGCGGCCACCATGCCGCACGCTCCGGGACGGCCGCCGGCCGCCCGCCACGAGCGCACCCCCGTCACCCCGACCGGCAGCCGCCGGCCGCCCGCGGAACGGCCCGTCCGCCCCATCCCGCTCGCCCACCAGCAGGTGCGCGGGCGCGGCGCCGCAGGCAGCTAGCGCCGCTTCCGACGACTCCAACGACCACGGGAGGCCGTGCGAACCGCTCCGGCGGTTCCCACGGCCTCCCGCCGTTTCCCGTCGGTCAGCCCTGCCAGCAGCGCGTCACTCTGCCGTCCGCGACACTGAAGTTCAGCCGTCCCGCGACGTACTCCATGGTGATGATCGCCCCCTCCGGAAGGGAACGGACCGTGGTCCAGCCATGCTCTCTCGCGCGCCGTTCCGCCTCGTCCTTCGGCAGCCCTGTGTAGGCCTTCGCGGGGTCGTCCGGGGTCCGGGGTCCAGGTGTCGGTATCGGTGCCATACCCCACCGTAAGCACGCGGCGTACATCCGGGAAGGCGCGTACGGGCAGTACCCGGCATTGATCGTCACGCTTCTGTCACAGAATCCGCTGAGGAGTTTGATCTCTCGCGGAAATGTTCGGAAAGCGGTTAATTCACCGTGGACACAGCATGCGCATGGCTCGCGCACATCATGTCCGCAATGCCTTCAACTCTTCGTCCGTCAACAGCCGGGAGCGGATAAGAAAGCGATTTCCCGTCGGTGCCTCCAGGGAAAAACCACTCCCCCGCCCGGGCACCACGTCAATCGTCAGATGCGTATGGCTCCAGTACGCGAACTGGTCCCGGGCCATCCACACCGGCACCGGTTCCATGCCCGCCACGCCCAGGTCCCCCAGGTGCACGTCCGAGTCCCCGGTCAGGAACTCGCCCGCCGGGTAGCACATCGGCGAACTGCCGTCACAGCACCCGCCGGACTGGTGGAACATCAGCGGACCGTGCTCGTCGGCCAGCCGCCGCAACAGTTCCGCCGCCATCCCGGTCACCTCGACCCGGTTTGCCACATCCATGCTTCACCGTCCCTGTCTCGAACCCGACCTGCGACCCCCGTGCGCCCCGCAGACCCCCGGACCGCATTCTGCGGACCGGGGGTCGTGAGCGGCTAGAAGAAGCCCAGTGCGTTGGGGCTGTAGCTGACCAGCAGGTTCTTGGTCTGCTGGTAGTGGTCGAGCATCATCTTGTGGTTCTCTCGGCCGATGCCGGAGTTCTTGTAGCCGCCGAAGGCCGCGTGGGCCGGGTAGGCGTGGTAGCAGTTGGTCCAGACGCGGCCGGCCTGGATGGCGCGGCCGGCGCGGAACGCGGTGTTCATGTCGCGGGTCCAGACGCCGGCGCCGAGTCCGTAGAGGGAGTCGTTGGCGATGGAGACGGCGTCGTCGAACTGGTCGAAGCGGGCGACGGAGACGACGGGGCCGAAGATCTCCTCCTGGAAGATCCGCATGCTGTTGTCGCCCTCGAAGATCGTCGGGGCCACGTAGTAGCCGCCGGAGAGGGCACCGCCGAGGTCGACGCGTTCGCCGCCGGTGAGGAGCTTGGCTCCCTCGGCGGTGCCGATGTCGATGTAGGAGAGGATCTTCTCGAGCTGGTCGTTGCTGGCCTGGGCGCCGATCATCGTGCCGGTGTCGAGGGGGTTGCCCTGCTGGATCGAGCGGGTGCGCTCCAGGGCGTCGCCGAGGAAGCTGTCGTAGATCGACGCCTGGATGAGGGCGCGGGACGGACAGGTGCAGACCTCGCCCTGGTTGAGGGCGAACATCGCGAAGCCTTCGAGGGCCTTGTCGTAGAACTCGTCGGGCGCTGCCGCGACGTCGGCGAAGAAGATGTTGGGGCTCTTGCCGCCGAGTTCGAGGGTGACCGGGACGATGTTCTGGCTCGCGTACTGCATGATCAGCCGGCCGGTGGTGGTCTCGCCGGTGAAGGCGACCTTCGCGACGCGGGGGCTGGAGGCGAGCGGCTTGCCGGCTTCGGTGCCGAAGCCGTTGACGACGTTGACGACGCCCGGCGGGATGAGGTCCTGGATCAGGTCCATCAGGTACATGATCGAGGCCGGGGTCTGCTCGGCCGGCTTGAGGACCACGCAGTTGCCGGCGGCGAGCGCCGGGGCGAGCTTCCAGACGGCCATCAGGATCGGGAAGTTCCAGGGGATGATCTGCGCGACCACTCCTAACGGCTCCTGGAAGTGGTAGGCGACGGTGTCCTCGTCGATCTGGGAGATCGACCCCTCCTGGCCGCGCAGCACGCCCGCGAAGTACCGGAAGTGGTCGATGGCCAGCGGCAGGTCGGCGGCCAGCGCCTCACGGACCGGCTTGCCGTTGTCCCAGACCTCGGCGACGGCCAGTTCGGTGAGGTGCTGCTCCATCCGGTCGGCGATCCGGTTGAGGACGGACGCCCGCTCGGCGGGGGCGGTGCGCCCCCAGGCGGGGGCCGCCGAGTGCGCCGCGTCGAGGGCGAGTTCGACGTCCGCCGCGGTGGAGCGGGCTATGTCGACGAACGCCTGGCCGGTGACGGGCGTCGGGTTCTCGAAATATCCCCCGGCGGCGGGGGCCGTCCATTCTCCGCCGATCCAGTTCTCGTAGCGGGAGGGGAAGGAGGCGGGGCTGCCAGAGTTTCCGGGGGGCTGATAGACCGTCATGAGCCTGCTCCTTTTGATGATGCCGAGAGCTGATGCGGCGCACGCTACTGCTAGTGAACCGGCTCGGCCAGATGGCTTGCGCACTCTCGCGTGATGGTCAGGTCGGCGAGCATGATGGGCTCATGGCGGTTTAACTGACGTGCGTCGTGGAACGGTTGGCGGCGATCGGACAGCGAAAGGAAGCCAATGACGGCACCTGCGAAGGAGGAGGCCGCTGCCGAACCGGCGCGTGCGCCGCAGCCGGGCAGCGTGGTGGTGGACTGGCTCACCACGACCGATCACAAGAAGATCGGCCATCTCTATCTGATCACGTCGTTCGGGTTCTTCCTGGCGGCCGGGCTGATGGCGCTGATGATGCGCGCCGAGCTGGCCCGTCCCGGACTGCAGTTCCTGTCGAACGAGCAGTTCAACCAGCTGTTCACGATGCACGGCACGATCATGCTGCTGCTCTTCGCGACTCCGGCCTTCGCCGGTTTCGCGAACGAGATCATGCCGTTGCAGATCGGCGCGCCCGATGTCGCGTTTCCGCGGCTGAACATGTTCTCGTACTGGCTGTATCTCTTCGGCGGGCTGATCGTCCTGGGCAGTTTCCTCGTCCCGGACGGGCCCGCGAGCTTCGGCTGGTTCGCTTACGCGCCGCTGAACAGCATGACCCGCTCCCCCGGAATCGGCGCCGATACGTGGATCATGGGACTGGCACTGTCCGGTTTCGGCACGATCCTCGGCGCGGTGAACTTCCTGACCACGATCATCGGAATGCGCGCGCCCGGCATGACGATGTTCCGGATGCCGATCTTCACCTGGAACGTGCTGTTCACGTCGATCCTGGTCCTGATGGCGTTCCCGGTGCTGGCCGCGGCGCTGCTGGTGCTGGAGTCGGACCGGCGGTTCGGCTCGATGGTGTTCGCGCCGCAGAACGGCGGGGCGCTGCTGTGGCAGCACCTGTTCTGGTTCTTCGGCCATCCGGAGGTCTACATCATCGCGCTGCCGTTCTTCGGGATCATCTCCGAGATCCTCCCGGTGTTCTCGCGCAAGCCGATCTTCGGATATCTGACGCTGGTCGGCGCGACCATGGCCATTACCGGTCTTTCGATGGTGGTGTGGGCCCACCATATGTTCGTGACCGGCGCCGTTCTGCTGCCGTTCTTCTCCTTCATGTCGTTCCTGATCGCTGTGCCGACCGGTGTGAAGTTCTTCAACTGGGTCGGCACGATGATCAACGGTTCACTGTCGTTCGAGACGCCGATGCTGTGGTCGATCGGATTCCTGGTGAGCTTCCTCTTCGGCGGGCTGACCGGAGTCATTCTCGCCTCCCCGCCGCTGGACTTCCATGTCAGCGATACCTACTTCGTCGTGGCGCACTTCCACTACGTGGTGTTCGGGACCGTGGTGTTCGCGATGTTCGCCGGTTTCTACTTCTGGTGGCCGAAGTTCACCGGGAAGATGCTGGACGAGCGGCTGGGGAAGATCCATTTCTGGACGCTGTTCTTCGGCTTCCACATCACGTTCCTGGTGCAGCACTGGCTGGGCGTCGAGGGAATGCCGCGCCGGTACGCCGACTATCTGGCGGCCGACGGATTCACCACGCTCAACACGATCTCGTCGATCGGTGCGTTCCTGCTCGGAATGTCGACGCTGCCGTTCCTCTACAACGTCTGGAAAACGGCGAAATACGGCGAGAAGGTGACGGTCGACGATCCCTGGGGATACGGCCGCTCCCTGGAGTGGGCCACCTCCTGCCCACCGCCCAGGCACAATTTCACGACGCTGCCGAGGATTCGCTCCGAATCCCCCGCCTTCGATCTGCACCACCCGGAGGTGCCGGCCGGGGCGCTGTCGGCGCTGGACGCCGACGAAGTGTCGCTGGACAAACGTCGCTGACCAAACGTCACTGAGCAGGCATCAATTACCAGGCGTCACTTGCCCAGCGTCCGCCGGGCCTTGCGCCCCGCCGCCATTGCCACGTCGCCGAGGGCGTACGCAGCGCCCAGCACCTGTCCGCCGGCCGACATCACGGCGGCGCGCCCGCGGCCACCGCGCCGGGCGCGGGCGTCGAGCAGCCGCTGGAAGAGGGTCTCGTGCAGCCGGGCGATCCGGTCCGGGTCGTACTGCTCGCCCTTGACCGACGCCGCGCGGCCCATCGTGACGCGCAGCTCGTCGTCGTTGATCAGCCGCAGCAGCGCGGCGGCCATCGCGTCGATGTCGCGCGGCGGTACGAGCAGGCCGTCCACGCCGTCGGAGATGATCTCCCGCGGGCCGAGCGGACAGTCGGTGCTGACGACGGGAAGGCCGGCGCGCATGCCCTCGACGATCGTCATGCCGAACGACTCCATGCTGGAGGAGACGGCCAGGATCGACGCCTTCGCCAGCTCCGGCTCCAACGGCGAGGCGGGGCCCATCAGGCGGACGGCGTCCTGCGCGTGCAGCTCGACGACGAGGGCGGCCAGCTTCTTCCGCTCGGCGCCCGCGCCGTACAACCGCAGGGTCCAGTCCGGCCGTTCGGCGGCGACCTTGGCGAAGGCCCGGATCAGGTCGTCGTAGCACTTCGCGGGTGCCAGCCGGCCGGCGGCGACCACGACCGGTTCGGTGCACGGCGAAGGGTCGTCGTCGGAGGCCGGGACGCTGTTCGGCACCGGGGTGACCCGGACTCCCGGAATCCGGCGGCGGTAGGCGGCGGCGTCGGCCGCCGTGGTGGTGACCACCGCGTCCAGCCGTGGGTACAGCCGGCGCAGCAGGAGCACGAGCTTGGTGGAGTGGGTGTCGAGGGTGAGGTGCTCCTGGGCGACGCGCACCATGGTGCGCGGGGCCTGCCGCGCGATGTGGACGTTGAGCCCGGGGCGGGTGCCGACGACGACGTCCGCGTCGAGCTGCGCCAGGTGGCGGGCGATGCGCTCGTCGGTGAGGGCGCTGTAGTGGTCATGGCGGCGGTCGGACGCCGGGAAGACCGTGGCGGGGACGGCGCGCCGCGGGTCGTCGAGGTCGGAGTCCTGGCTGTCCTGGCGCAGATCGACCAGGTGCCGCAGCCGGACGCGGGGGTCGTAGACGAACTGCGGCTCGTCCAGGTGCCGGAAGACGGAGACGATTTCCACATCGTGCCGCTCGGACAGCTTGCCGGCGAGGTTGCACGTCGTACGGATGGTGCCACCGATTCCGTACGCGTTGTGGATCAGGAATGAGATGCGCATGCGTTTCCGTGTCTCCCGGTTGCCCGGCGGATTCCCCGCCCGTTGCCGTCCGCGGACGACAGACGGACGTCAGACGGACGATAGCAAGATCTGGCCTTTGTCCCCTGCTGTGTCCAGGGGTCCCTGGCGCGTCCAGGCGTCACTTGCCGCGTCCAGGGCGACGGTGGCCCGACACAGCCTCAGGGGCTGTACGGCAGCTGGGGCACGGTGAGGCAGTTGCCGGCCGGGTCCCCGCCCTGGGTGACCCATCCGCCGTGGCCGTCCTGGGCCGCGTCCGACCAGCGGGCGACGGACAGACAGGTGCGGCGGGTGGCGGGCGGATCCGGCAGCGCGGCGAAGGTGACCGGTGCCAGCAGCCCCCGGGCGTCGTAGGGCTGCGCGCGGCCCATGAACCGCTCGACGCAGCCGCGGTCGGGGGCCGCCCCGCCGGCGGTGCAGCCGGTGAGGGCGTCGGTGAACCACATCGCGGCGGCCCAGCCCTCCAGCTGCCACTGCGAGAACTGCCCGGCGTCCTTGCCGTGCGCGCGCTGCCAGGCCGCCATGCCGTTACGGAACGCGTCGACGGCCGGTTGCCCGGTCTCGTCGTAGTTGCGGCTGCCCGAGGTCGCCCACAGCGCGTTCCGGCAGCCGGCCGCGCCCTGGTAGTCGGCGGGCACGGTCGTCGCCCAGTTCTGGACGTTGGTGACCTTGGCGGAGACCGTCACACCGGCCGCCTGCATCGCCCGGCACAGCTGGCCGTTGCCGTGGGTGTCCATGGCGTCGAAGAGGATGTCGACACCACGGGCCCGCAGATCGGCGGCGACGGCGCGGAAGTTGGGCAGGGCGAAGTCGACTTGTTCACTGATCGTCTTGTATCCCTCCGCCCGCAGCCCCTGGAGGAGCTGTTGCGCGTACCGCGCCGAGGCGGACTGGTTGTAGTGGACGACCGCGGCCGTCCTGGCCTGCTGCCGGTCCTTGAACCAGCGGTAGACCTCGGTGCCCGCGTACAGCGTGCCGCCCCAGCCGGGGGTGCCCCCGCGGGGGGCGTCGCTCCCGTAGATCCCGTACAGGTGCGGATAGGTGTCGTACGCCGTGCCGATGGGGATGCCGCCGATGTCGGGGACGCCCTTGCCGCTCACGTACGAGGCTCCGGCGTAGTCGAGGGCACTGGTCGCCACCAGGGCGAACACCTTGTCCTGGTCGACAAGTCGGCGTACGCATTCGTTGTTGCCCACCCCACTGCCGCCGTCGTCGCAGGTGACCGCCTCCACCCGGTGCCCGTTGACGCCGCCCTGGGCGTTCAGCGCGTCGATGTACGCGAGCGCGCCGTCCCGCGGTCCGCTGAACGCTCCCCCGCCGACCGGGCTCGTGGCGCTGGTGACGATCCCGACGCGGACCGGCGCCGGCGCGGACGTCGTCGCGGACGGCGGGTCGGCGAAGTCGCGCTCCGGCAGCCGGCTGCCACAGCCCGCCGCGACCAGGACCGTGGTGAAGGCCAGCACCGCCACGGCGGTTCGGGACGAGGCCGGCAGCCGCCGGCCCGGGTCCTTCGCCCCGCGGAACGAGACGGACACCGGACGGTCAGCAGCCCGGCACGGCGGTGCCACCGGCGTCCAGGGCGATCAGGGCGCAGAGGCTCTTGACCGACACCTTCCACACCTGGTTCTGCAGCACGGACGTGCCCAGGGTGTTCGGCAGTACGTCGGCGCCCTGCAGCGAGAGCGTGTACGTCACTTCGGCGGCCGTGGCCGAGGTGAGACGGACCTGGTTGACCTTCGCGCGGACCTGGCCGACCCGGGGGTCGCCCGAGAACGCGGCGAGCAGCGGCCCGAGGTGGTCGCCGTTCTCCAGCAGCTTCGCCTTGTCGCCGGCGCTCGTGCCCGGGGCGAAGAACTTCTCCCAGTTCTGCCGGATCTGCTGCTCGGCCGCTCCGCTGTCGGCCGGGGGCGAGGTGGCGGTGGCCGAGGAACCGCCGGAGGGCGTGTCGGAAGGAGTGCCGGAGGGCGTGCCGGTCGCGGAACCGGTCGCGGTCGCCGGTGATTTCGACGGCGTGTCCCCGCCGTCCCCTCCGCCCCCGCAACCGGTCAGCGCGACCAGCATCGCCGTGGTCAACGCCATCGCGACCAGCGTCGCGCGTGCGGAACGGACCATGTGTCCCACCATCCCCCGGCTCGGGCCGTGCGGTTCGGGGTATTGCCCCCACCGGCATATTGGCGCTAATCGGTGAACATGCCCATACGCCGTGTGAAGCGAGATGACGCCACACCCGCATTCGTCCCGTGGGGCGCATACGTCCACCGGGCCGGCTGGCTGCTTCTCGCGGCGGGCGCCGTACTGTGCGGACTCGGCTGGTACGGGATCGCAGGCGAGCGCTACGCGGAGCGTCAGATTCCGTATCTCGCCTCCTCGTCGATCCCCGGAGGGGCTCTCATCGTCGCGGGCGCCGTCCTGATCGCCCGGCCGCCGGACCCGGGATCCGCCGGCCAACAGGCGCCCACCGCCGATGTCCTGGTGGCGGAACCCTACGAGAAAGCGGAAGCCGCCGAGGGAACCGGACCCGTCGCCGTCTCCACCGCCCCGCCCGTCGCGGTCCCGGGCGGCACGCTGCTGCACCGCCCCGACTGCCCGCTGGTGCAGGGCAAACCGGAGGCGGCGCCGGCCGGGCCCGATGACATCCGGTCGCGGGCCCTGACGCCGTGCCCGGTGTGCGAGCCGGGCCGCTGACGTGGCGTCGCTGACGTACGACCTGACCCTCGCCGGGCTCTCGGTCGGCAGCGCCGCCGCGCTCACCGGCATCGGGCTGGTGGTCACCTATCGCGCGACGGGGGTGTTCAACCTCGCGCACGGCGCGATCGCGATGGTGACGGCGTACGTCCTGCGGGAGCTGGTGGTGGTCCACGGCTGGCCGCCGGCACCCGCGGCGGCCGTCAGCCTGCTGGTGGTCGCGCCGGGCATCGGACTCGCGCTGGACCGCGTCGTGTTCCGGCCGCTGGCGGCCCGCGAGGCGGGCCCGGCGGAGACGCTCGTCGCCACGCTGGGGGTGTTCGTCCTGCTGGTCGGCGCCGCGTATCTGGCGTGGGGAGGCGACGCGCGCGGCGACGCGCCCGTCATCGTGCCGGACGATCCCTGGGCGCAGCTCGCCGCGGTGGTCGCACTGGCGGGCGCGGTCGGCGCCGTCACCCGCTGGACGCGGTTCGGGACGCGGCTGCGGGCGGTCGTCGACGACCGGCGGCTCGCCGTGCTGGGCGGGATCGACGCGGACCGGGTCGCGGCGGCCGGCTGGGCGTTCGGTGCCTTCGCCGCGGGTCTGGGCGGGGTGCTGCTCGCGCCGTATCTGCGGCTCGATCCGTACGGGCTGTCGCTGCTGGTCATGGAGACGATGGCGGTCGCGGTCGCCGCCGGGATGCGCAGTCTGCCGGTGGCGGTCGGGGTCGCGGTGGCGGTCGGCGTGGGGCAGAGCCAGCTCACCCGGCTGCATCCGGGCGGCAGTTGGCAGGAGCCACTGCTGCAGGCCGTGGGCGCCAACCTGTTCGTCGTCGCCCTGCTGATAGCGGCGCTGCTGATGCCCGCGATCGGTGACGCGTCGCCGGATGCCGCGCCCGCGCCGCCGGTCACCGCCCGGTTCCGGGCTCCGCCCTGGGCCTGGGCGGTCTGCGGCCTCCTCTTCCTGCTGCCGCTCGGCCTGGCGGGCACCGATCTGACCACGTCCGTGCAGGTACCCGCGATGGGGCTGATCCTGCTCTCGCTGGTCGTCGTCACCGGCCTCGGCGGCCAGATCTCCCTCGGGCAGGCCGCCTACGCCGGGCTCGGCGCCCTGTTCACCGCGCTGCTCGCGGCCGGCCGCTTTCCCGCGGTGCCCGCGCTCCCCGAACTGCCCGCGCTCGCCCTCGCGGTGCTCCTCGTCGCTCCCCTCGGGCTGCTCACCGGTGCGCCGGCCGTCCGGCGGCGCGGTCTGGCGCTCGCGCTCGCGACGTTCGCGGTGGGGGTCGCGGTGAGCCGGTTCGTCTTCGCGCAGCCGTACGCCACCTCGGGACTGGATCTGCGGCGCCCCGCCGGGTTCACCGCCGACCGGGCGTACTACGTCCTCGAACTCGTGCTGCTGGCCGCCTCGCTGGTCTCTGTGCACCTGCTGCGCCGGGGCAGGACGGGACGCGCCCTGGCCGCGATCCGCGACCACGAGGCGGGCGCCGCGGCGGCCGGGGTGCCCGTGCCCGCTCTGAAGCTGTTCACGTTCGTGGCGGGTGCGGGGTTCGCGGCGCTGGGCGGCGGACTGCTCGGGATGGGCGTCCGGAGCTTCGACGTCGCGTCCTTCGACCCGCTGCGCGGGCTGTTGTGGTTCGCCGCCGTGGTCGTCCTCGGCGCGGACAGCCCGCTCGGCGCGATGGCCGCGGCGGCCCTCCTCGTCGGTCTCGACGCCGGGACGAAGGAGGGCGTCGCCGCCGCGGTCGTCGGCGTCCTCGCCGTGCTGCTCGGCCGCACCCCCGGCGGCCTTCCCGCCGCCCTGCGGCTCCGGTACCCGGCCTTCGCGGCGGCTGTCCTGCCGGCTCGCGACCGCCGCCCGGTCCTGGTGCGCCGCCCGAAGGCGCGTGGGGCCGTGGCAGCCGGCGAAGCACGGCTGACCGCGCGACGGATATCGCTCGGCTACGACGGCATCACGGCTGTCGACGGCGTGGACCTCACCGTGTCACCGGGCAGGGTGACGGCGCTGACCGGGCCCAACGGGGCCGGCAAGAGCACGCTGTTCGACTGTCTGTGCGGAACGGCCCGGCCGCGACGCGGCCGGGTGCTGCTGGACGGCCGGGACATCACCCGGCTGCCGCCGCACCGCCGGGCCCGGCTCGGGCTGGCACGCACGTTCCAGCAACTGGCGGTCTTCCCCGGGCTGACGGTCGGCGAGAACATCAGGATCGGCGCGGAACAGGGCGCGGTACGCGACCCGGAGGCGGTCGAACGGATCCTGCGGCTGCTCGCGCTGGGCCCCGTACGCGACGTTCCCGCCGCGGGCCTGCCGACCGGCACGCTGCGCCGGGTGGAGCTGGGACGGGCGCTGGCGGGCGCGCCCCGGGTGCTGCTGCTCGACGAGCCCGCCGCCGGGCTCGACAGCGCCGAGATCGGAGCGCTGCGCGACGTGCTGCGCGCACTGGCCGCCGACGGCATGGCGCTGCTGCTCGTGGAGCACGACCTCGAACTCGTCGGGGCGCTCGCCGACATCGTGTACGTCATGACCGACGGCCGGATCACCGCGACGGGCCCGCCCGGCACCGTGCTCACCACCCCACCACCGTCGGAGACGGTGCCGGAGCCAAGGGGCTCCCGATGAGCGTGGAGATCGCGCTGTACGGGGCGAGGGTGCGCTACGGCCCGCTGGAGGCGCTGCACGGGGTCGATCTGGTGGTGCCGCGCGGCAGCGTCACCGTGCTGCTCGGGCGCAACGGAGCGGGCCGTACCACCGCGCTGCACGCCCTCGCCGGCTCGGTGCCGCTGAGCGCGGGCCGGGTGCTGTGGCGGGGCGCCGACGTGACCCGGCTGCCCGCGCACCGGCGGGCCCGGCTCGGGCTGGCGTTCGTACCGGACCGGCGGCCGGTCTTCGGCTCGCTGACCGTGGCCGAGAACCTGGCGCTGTTCACGGACCAAGGGCAGGACCACGGCCAGGAGCCCGCACTCGACGCGCTCGAGGCGCTGGCCACGTCCGAGGTGTTCGCGGTGTTTCCCGCGCTGCGCCCGCTGCTCGGCCGCCGGGCGGGGACGCTCTCCGGCGGCGAGCAGCGGATGCTGGCGGTGTCGCGGGCACTGCTGACGCGGGCCCGGCTCGTCCTGCTGGACGAGCCGGGCCTCGGACTGTCACCCCGGGCCGCGGCGCACGCCTACGGGGCGCTGGCGGGCCTCACGGCGGGCGGTGGGCGCACCGTCGTCGTGGCGGAGCAGCGGCTGCCCGCCGCGCTGCGCCCGGCGACCACCGTGGTCCATGAACTGCGGCGCGGGGAGGTGGTGTTCACAGGCGAGCCCGCGGAGCGTCCGGAATGAGCAGCGTCGTGCCGACGTCGAGCCGGTCCGGGTCGGCGCCGATCACCTTCTGGTTGACCCGGTACAGCTCCTGCCAGCCGCCGCGCACCGCGAACTTCGTGGCGATCGACTGCAGGGTGTCTCCCGCCACGACGGTGTGCACGCGGCCCGTGAGGTTCTGTTCCTTGGCGCAGACGGGCCAGGCGTCCCAGCCCTGGACGCGCTGTACCTCCTGCGCGACGGCGATCTGCTGCGCCGGGGTGGCCAGATCGGCCCGCGGCGCGTACTTCAGACCGCCGAACTCCTCCCAGGTCGGCTGCCAGAACTGCAGGCCGCCGTAGTAGCCGTTGCCGGAGTTGATGTGCCAGTCGCCGCTGCTCTCGCACATCGCGAGGCCCTCCCACACCGTGGGGCGGGGGACCACCGGGGTGCCCGCCGGGGTGCCCGCGTGGGCGGCGGTCCCGGTGGTGGTGGGCGTGTCCCCGTGCGCGGGTGGGGTGTCGGCGCGGGCGGGTGCGGCCGAGAGCGGGAGCAGGGCGGCCAGGACGGTGGCGGCGGTTGCCGCGAGGACCATGGCCCGGCGCCCGACCAGTACGTTCATGCGATGAAATGAGGACAGGTCGTTCATAGCGGGTCACGCTAAGCACGCCCTGTCCGCTCCCGGCGCCCGGCGCGCGCGGCGCGCCGGGCGTCCCACCCGGTCGGAGCAGCCGTCCTGAACCGATGTCAGGCCGAATGCCACGCCGAGGAAGCCGTCACCAGGCGGGCCACCAGGCCGGCGCGCGGACCGCCAGCGGGGCTCCGGCCGCCCGGGACGTGACCGCGATCGCCGCGCGCTCCTGGCTGCGGCTCGGGTGTTCGGCGGCCTGCGGCGGCTGCGCCTTCGGCCGTACCGTCTTCGTCTTCGGGGGTGTCGCCTTGGGAGTGCCGGCGGACGGCGCGTCGCCGTACGCTCCGGCGCGGCGGGCGCAGACCGGCCACGCTCCCCAGCCGCTCGACCGCTGCACCTTGGTCGCTATCGCGATCTGCTGCTCGCGGGAGGCCTTGTCGGCGGTCGGGGCGTACTGCGTGCCGCCGTTCGACCGCCAGGTGCCGGCGGCGAACTGCAGTCCGCCGTAGTAGCCGTTGCCGTTGTTGATGTGCCAGTTGCCGCCGCTCTCGCACTTGGCGATGCGGTCCCACACTCCGCTGTCGGCCGCCGCGGCCTGTCCTCCGGCGGCCAGGACGGCCAGCGGGCTCAGTGCCGCCATGCCGGTGAGCACAGCGATGACTCGGTACTTGGCCAAGACCATGGATTCCCTCTCCACGGACCCGGGGTTCCCCCTACGTGCCTCGAGAACGCGCACCGGCGCGTCTGACGCCGGTGCCCGTCCGAACCCGGGCGGTGCTCTTTGCACACGAGCCGAGAACCTAGACACCCCAGGTGCACCGAATCAACCAAATCCGGTTCGTTGCAGGCCACTTGACGGTTACCCGAAGTAAGGACGTATTTTCGCCGTCCAATTGACGCGTCCTTGTCACCCTAAATCGTGATGGGTGCCGCACCGGCTGTGACCCACTTCACCGCGGCAGGAACTTCCCTCCGGACGGAATCTCGACAGGGAGTGAGATCCTCCGGGTCGCCGGTCACCCTGCGCACCCGGCGGCGGGAACGGATGTGCCGCAAAGCGTGACCCTCACCACAGGTCGTCCGTTGTCACTGTGCGCGGGGGAACGCCCTGCGCAGCAAACCGCAGCCGCACAGTCAAGGAGGCCTCCGTGCCGCCCATGCTCGACGTCAGCGCCGAGGTACGCGCCGAGATCGGCGAGGAGGAGGCCACGCGTCTGCTCGCCGGGGAGAACGCCCCGGGGACGTACGACTGCACCTCCTGCCGCACCCCCGGCGACACCGGCCAGGAGCGCACCAGCACCGTCCTGTTCGTCAGCGACGAGACCGCGGTGCTCGCCTTCGCCCACGCGACCTGCATCCCCTCGCAGGTGGTGCCGGTCTCGGAGGAGCAGCTCCAGGGCGCGGTGCGCAGCATCACCGCGGACGACGCGGCCGGCGGCACGGCGTCCGCCCTGGTGGACGGCGCCCGGGAGGCCGGGGCCGCGGCCGCGCCGCGCCAGGCGGTGCTGGGCATCACCTGCGGGCTCGTCCTGGTCGAGGGAACGCTCCGGCCGGCCCTGGTGGTCGAACCGACCGGCGCCATCAGCCGCCCGGGCTCCACCGCCGACGGGGACGACTTCCTCCCCCTCATGATCGAGCAGGGCTTCATGCCCCAGCTCGACCTGGCGGTACCGCCGCCCGCCCTGAGCGGCTGGTCGGTGCTGCTGGCCATGGGCCAGTTGCACGCGGTCCTGCAGCCGAGTGCCGGCGGCCCCGCCGTCTCCTGGTGGCAGGCCCACCAGCCGCTGCAGGTGAGCGATGGCTGGCGCAGCGCGGTGAACCGCACCAACGAGGTGTACGTCTACGCCGCCCCGGCCGACTCGATCGGCCGTCAGCCGCGCGAGGACCTGATGCGTGACGCGCTGGAGCGCGCGGCCGCCCGCGGGCTGCTGGTCGGTGCGACGATGCCGCTCTCGGGCACCTGAGCGGCCCGTGCGGCCCGGGGCCCCGCCTCGCACCACCGAACGGCGCAGCGCACCGCTGAACGAAGGGGCGCGTACGGAAACCCGTACGCGCCCCCTCTCGTGCGACCGAAGATCCGCATTTACCCCGTGCTGCCCGCATCTTGGACGGTAAGCAGTCGTTGGCACATTCGTGCACACCTTTGACGCCTTCTCCCGAGTCCCCTACCAGAGCCAGATTCCGTCGATGCGCAGCGCGCAGGATCCCTCCGGGGTCGGCTCGGGCACGCCGATCTACGACGCTCTCTACTCGGAGTACCGCAGGCTGTTCCGAGCCCTGCCGGGTGACCGCTCCGGCGAGGAGGCCATGCAGTTCAACGCGTTCTCGGCGTGGCACGAGCAGCCGTACGACGCCGCGCCGGGCCGGCACCGCGGCAACCGCCCGGCCGCGGCGCTGCCGCCGGGCCGCACCGACAACCGGATGTACGGGCTCTAGACGAGCTCCGGACGGGTCACACACGGCCGGTCGTGGGGAGCGGGCCGCACGGGCCCGCGCCCCACCGGCCACGACTACTTGTTGCGGCCGCGCTTCTCGCGGACCCGCACCGAGACCTGGATCGGCGTGCCGACGAAGCCGAACTCCTCACGCAGCCGGCGCTCGACGAAACGACGGTAGCCCGCCTCGAGGAAGCCCGAGGCGAAGAGCACGAACCGCGGCGGCCGGGTGCCGGCCTGCGTGCCGAACAGGATGCGGGGCTGCTTGCCACCGCGGATCGGGTGCGGGTGGCCGGCGACCAGCTCGCCGAGGAAGGCATTGAGGCGGCCGGTCGGGATACGCGTCTCCCAGCCCGCGATGGCGGCCTCGATCGCCGGGACGAGCTTCTCCATGTGACGGCCGGTGAGCGCCGAGACGTTCACCCGCGGCGCCCACTGGACCTGGACGAGATCCTGCTCGATCTCGCGCTCCAGGTAATAGCGGCGCTCCTCGTCGATCTGGTCCCACTTGTTGTAGGCGATGACGACGGCGCGCCCGGCCTCGACGGCCATGGTGATGATGCGGGTGTCCTGGACGCTGATCGACTCGGTCGTGTCGATCAGGACCACCGCGACCTCCGCCTTGGTCAGCGCGGCAGCGGTCCGCAGCGACGCGTAGTAGTCCGCGCCTTCCTGCAGGTGCACGCGGCGGCGGATACCGGCGGTGTCGATGAACTTCCAGGTGATGCCGCCGAGCTCGATCAGCTCGTCGACCGGGTCGCGGGTGGTGCCGGCGACCTTGTCGACGACCACGCGGTGCTCACCGGCGACGCGGTTGAGCAGGCTCGACTTGCCGACGTTCGGGCGGCCGATCAGGGCGATGCGGCGCGGGCCGCCGATCCCAGCACCGAAGGTCATCGCGGGCGCCTCGGGCAGCGCCTCCATGATCGCGTCGAGCAGGTCGCCGGTGCCACGGCCGTGCAGCGACGAGACGGCGTGCGGCTCGCCCAGGCCCAGGTTCCACAGTGCGGCGGCGTCCGCCTCGCCGGACTGGCCGTCCACCTTGTTGGCGGCGAGCACGACGGGCTTGCCGGACTTGCGCAGCAGCCGGACGACGGCCTCGTCGGTGTCGGTGGCGCCGACCGTGGAGTCCACGACGAAGACGACCGCGTCGGCCGCCTGGATCGCGAATTCGGCCTGGGCGGCGACGGAGGCGTCGATGCCGAGGACGTCCTGCTCCCAGCCGCCGGTGTCGACGATGGTGAAGCGGCGGCCGTTCCAGTTCGCCTCGTAGTTGACCCGGTCGCGGGTGACGCCCGGCTTGTCCTCGACGACCGCCTCACGGCGGCCGATGATGCGGTTGACCAGCGTCGACTTGCCGACGTTCGGGCGGCCGACGACGGCGAGGACCGGGAGCGGGCCGTGGCCCGCCGCCGCCAGGTCGCCTGCGACCTCTTCGAGGTCGAAGCCCTCCTCGGCCGCGAGTTCCATGAACTCCGCGTACTCGTCGTCGCCGAGCGCGCCGACGTCGCCGTGTTCGTTCTGGTTGTCCATGAAAGCTTCTCCGTCGATCAACAGTGGTGGCTGCGGTACCTGATGTGGTTCAGCGGCCGGTGGCTTGCTTGGCGTGGGCCAGGTGCGCGGTGAGGCGCTCCTGGATGCGCAACGTGGCGTTGTCCATCGCCGAACGGGTACGTCGGCCGCTGGGGTCGCCCGCCTCGAACGGGTCGCCGAAAACGATGTCGATACGGCTGCGCAGTGGTGGCAGCCCCGATATCACCCGTCCCTGGCGGGCGCTGCCCAGGACGGCGACGGGTACGACGGGCGCGCCGGAGCGCACCGCGAAGTACGCCAGGCCGGAGCGGAGTTCCGAGAAGTCACCGACCCCGCGGGTGCCCTCCGGGAAGATCCCGAGCACTCCGCCGCGCGCCAGCACGCCGAGCGCGGCCGTGATGGCGGTGCGGTCGGCGCTGTAGCGGTCGACGGCGAGCTGCCCGATACCGCGCAGGAACGGGTCCAGCGGGCCGACGAACGCTTCCTTCTTGACCAGGAAGTGCACGGGTCGCGGGGAGGTGCCGATGATCATCGGCCCGTCCACGTTGTGCGCGTGGTTGCCCGCCAGAATGACCGGCCCGTGGGCCGGCACCCGCCAGGCGCCGAGGACGCGGGGCCGCCACAGGCCGTTCATCAGGCCAATGCCGATGCGGCGGCCGACCGCCGCTCCGCGCGGGCCGGGCGCCGTCAGGGTCTGGGACGTCACCGAGCCGCTCGCTTCTCCTCGATCAGGGTGACGATGCACTCGATGACCTGGTCGAGGGAGAGGTCCGTGGTGTCGACCTCTATGGCGTCGTCCGCCTTGGCCAGCGGCGAGGTCTTCCGGCCGGAATCGGCCGCGTCCCGCTTGACCAGGGCGTCCTGGGTGGCCTGCACGCTCTGCGCGCCCTTGAGCTCACCGCTGCGCCGGGACGCGCGGGCCTCGGCGGAGGCGGTCAGGAAGATCTTGAGAGTGGCGTCGGGCAGCACCGTGGTGCCGATGTCCCGGCCCTCCACGACGATGCCGTCCGGCGCGGCGGCGGCGGCCGCGCGCTGCAGGCCGACCAGCCGGGTGCGCACCTCGGGCACCGCGCTGACGGCGCTGACCGCGGCGGTGACCTCCTGGGTGCGGATCGGCCCGGAGGCGTCCTCGCCGTCCACGGTGATGGTCGGGCCGACGGGCTCGGTGCCGGAGACGATGACGGGCTTGGCGGAGGCGTTGGCCACGGCCTCGGTGTCACTCACGTCCACGCCGTTGCTCAGCATCCACCAGGTGATCGCCCGGTACTGGGCGCCGGTGTCGAGGTAGCTGAGGCCGAGCTTGGCCGCGACGGCCTTGGACGTGCTGGACTTACCCGTGCCCGAGGGGCCGTCGATGGCGACGATCACCGGAGATTCCACAGCGCGAGGGCCTTCCTTGGGCACGGTTACGGGGTGAGGTGGGCCCGGCTGACGCCGGAGGCCATCCCATAAGGTTACCGGCCGGGTGCCAGCACACGTACCACAGCCGTTGTCCCCGGCCGCCGGAACCCGTCACATCGGGCCGCCGGGGCGGCCGCGGGGCCATCGGGAGCCGTCGCGGGACCCCGCGCCCCAGGTCCGCCGCGGGACGCTCAGGACCGGATGGACCAGCCCCGGTCGCGCAGCGCGCTCGTCAGGCCCGGCGCCGCCGCCGGCTCCACCATGAGCTGCACCCGGCCGGCCTGCTGGCCCGTCGAGTGCTCGATGCGGACGTCCTCGATGTTCACACCGGCCGCGCCCGCGTCGGCGAAGATCCGCGCCAGCTCGCCCGGCTGGTCGCCGATGAGCACCGCGACGACCTCGTAGGCCTTGGGGGCCGTGCCGTGCTTGCCGGGGACCCGGTCCCGGCCGGCGTTGCCGCGCAGCAGGATGTCCTCGATCCCGGCGGCGCCGGTGCGGCGCTTGTCCTCGTCGGCGGACTGCAGCCCGCGCAGCGCCTCGACGGCGCCGGTCAGGTCGGTGGCGACCTCGGCGAGCACATCGGCCACCGGGCCGGGGTTGGCGGCCAGGATGTCCATCCACATGCCGGGTTCCGATCCGGCGATACGGGTGACGTCGCGGATGCCCTGCCCGCACAGCCGCACCGCGGTGTCCTCGGCGTGCTGCAGCCGGGCCGCGACCATGCTGGAGACCAGCTGCGGGGTGTGCGAGACGAGCGCGACGGCCCGGTCGTGCTCGTCGGCGTCCATCACCACCGGTACGGCGCGGCACAGGGCGACCAGTTCCAGGGCGAGGTTGAGCACCTCGGTCCCGGTCTCCCGGGTGGGGGTCAGCACCCACGGGCGGCCCTCGAAGAGGTCGGCGGTGCCGGCCAGCGGGCCGGAGCGCTCGCGGCCCGCCATCGGGTGCGTACCGATGTAGCGGGACAGGTCGCAGCCCAGCGCCTGCAGATCGCGGCGCGGACCCGCCTTGACGCTGGCCACGTCGAGGTAGCCGCGGGCCAGGCCGCGGCGCTGCGCGTCGGCGAGGGTGGCCGCCACGTGGGCCGGCGGTACGGCGACGACGACGAGGTCGACCTGACCCTCGGGGGGCAGCGCGCTGCCCGCGCCGAGGGCGGCGGCGGTGCGCGCGACGGACGGGTCGTGGTCCTCCAGGTACACCTCGACGCCGCGCGAGACGAGGGCGAGCGCGGCGGAGGTGCCCATCAGGCCGGTTCCGATGACCAGGGCGGTCCTCACTGAGCGATGTCCTTGCGGAGCGCGGCGGCGGCGCCGAGGTAGACATGCCCGATCTCGCTCCTGGGCAGCTCGCTCTCGACGTGCGCGAGGATGCGGACCACGCGCGGCATGGCGCCCTCGATGTCCAGTTCCTGGGCGCAGACCAGCGGTACGTCCACGATGCCGAGCCGGCGCGCGGCCACCGCCGGGAAGTCGCTGTGCAGATCAGGGGTGGCGGTGAAGATCACGCTGATCAGGTCGTCCACCGCGAGCCGGTTGCGCTCCAGGAGGGCGGTGAGCAGCTCGGACACCTGTCCGTGCATGTGTTCCGCCTCGTCCCGCTCCAGCTGGACGGCTCCGCGGACCGCTCGTACCGCCACGTCACTGCTCCCTCATGCCCTCGGATCCGAACCCGGCAAGCGTAACCAAGTGATCAGGCACACGGTCGCGGCGACCGCCCAGCGAGACGGGCGGCCGCCGCACGGCAAAGGGTGCGTCCCGCCATGGCACGCCTTTCCGAAAGACCGGCCGGGGTCGCTTCCCGCGAATCTCCCGGCGACGAACATGGTCAATCTCTCCCGGAGCGGACACATCCGCCACTTGGAGGTCACCGGCGTCCGGTACAACGATGGACATGATCCTTCACCTCGTCCCGCTGGACACCTGGCTCCACGAGCCCGACCGCCCGTACGCGCCCGCCTCCCTCGCCGAGGACGGCTTCGTGCACTGCTCCCCCGACGAGGCCGTCACCCTGGCCGTCGCCGACGCCTTCTACCGGGACACGGCCGGGCCGCTGATGGTGCTGCTCATCGACGAGGAGGCGCTCGACCACCCGGTGCGCTGGGAGGCCGCGGACCCGGCCCCGCCGCCCGGCGTCGCCGAGGGCACCCTCTTCCCCCACGTGTACGGCCGGATCAACCGCACGGCGGTGACCGGGATGCTGGAGGTCGAACGGGACCCGGTGGGCCACCCGCTGCGGCTCGCCCCCTGGTCATAATCGCCGTATGCCCGGACACGAACTCGTACGCCGTCACACCGTCTACTCCTGTGTCATGGGCTCGCGCGCCTTCGGGCTGGCCACCGAGGACAGCGACACCGACCGCCGGGGCGTCTACGTGGCCCCCACCCCGCTCTTCTGGGGTTTCACCAAGCCCCCGACGCACGTGGACGGCCCGGCGGAGGAGCAGTTCTCGTGGGAGGTGGAGCGCTTCTGCGAGCTGGCGCTGCGCGCCAACCCCAACCTCCTCGAATGTCTGCACTCACCCCTCGTGGAGCGGCTGGACGACACCGGCCGCGAGCTGCTCGCGCTGCGCGACGCCTTCCTGTCCCGGCAGGTCGACGCCACCTTCCGCGGCTACGCGGCCCAGCAGCTGCACAAGATCGAGCGCGACATCCGCAACCACGGGGCACCGCGCTGGAAGCACGCCATGCATCTGCTGCGGCTGCTGATCAGCTGCCGTGACGTGCTGCGCAGCGGTGAGCTGCGGATCGACGTCGGCGAGCACCGGGACCGGCTGCTGGCCGTCAAGCGCGGCGAGGTCTCCTGGGACGAGGTGCGGGTCTGGATGGCGGAGCTGCACGAGGCGTCGGACGCGGCGGCGAGCCGCTCGCCGCTGCCGGCCGAACCCGACCGGGCCCGCGTCGAGGACTTCCTGGTCCGGGTGCGCCGCGCCTCGGCCGGCGCCCCGGACCCGTTCCCGGCTGCCGCCTCAGACGCCGTCCCACAGGGCACCGAACTCCAGTAGCTCCTCGCGGTACTCGATCCGCCCGGCCCAGTCGGCGGGCCAGGCGGCCGCGCCGAGGTGGGCGCCCGCGAAGGCGCCGGCGAGGCAGGCGATCGAGTCCGAGTCCCCCGAGGTGCAGGCCGCCCGCCGCAGCGCGGTGACCGGCTCGTCGGGGAAGAGCAGGAAGCACAGCAGCCCGGTGGCGAGCGCCTCCTCGGCGATCCAGCCGGCCCCGGTGGCCAGACAGGGGTCCGCCTCCGGGTCCGGGTCGCGCAGCGCCGCCTCCAGCCGGTCCAGCGCCGCCAGGCAGTCGTCCCAGCCGCGTT
Source organism: Streptomyces sp. So13.3 (assembly GCF_005860785.2). Lineage (NCBI taxonomy): Bacteria > Bacillati > Actinomycetota > Actinomycetes > Kitasatosporales > Streptomycetaceae > Streptomyces > Streptomyces sp. So13.3. Next base: position 2,805,000 of record NZ_CP048835.1, read on the forward strand.
CGATGAAGCTCGTCGGCAGCGGGTCCTGCGCGTACGTCCACAGGTCGTCCAGCCAACGGTGGTGGTAGACGGAGCGGTTGGCGGTCGCGTAGCCGCGCAGCAGGCCGACCAGTTCGTCCGGCCGGGCGCCCTGCGCGAGCAGCAGCACCGCGTGCGCGGTGAGGTCGCTCGCCGCGAGCGCGGTGGGATGCCCGTGGGTCAGCGCCGACTGGAGCTGCGCGGCGCCCGCGCGGGTCTCCTCGTCGAGCCCCGGCACCAGCCCGATCGGCGCCACCCGCATATTGGCGCCGCACCCCTTGGAGCCGGTCTGGCTCGCGTCCTGCCAGACCCGTCCCTCGTGGCTGAGCCGCTCGCAGGCCACCATGCAGGTCCTGCCGGGCGCCCGGTTGTTCTCCGGGGACCGCCACCACTCGACGTACTCCTCGCGCACCGGCCGTGCCAGCCGCAGCGGTGCCAGCGGCCCGCGCTCCATCGCGGTGCGCAGACCGCGCCCGAGCGCGAGCGTCATCTGGGTGTCGTCGGTGACGATCGCGGGCCAGAGCAGCCCCATCTCCCGCCACGGGCCCATCTTCTTCAGGATCGAGGGCACATCGTTGAACTCGGTCGGGAACCCGAGCGCGTCACCGAGCGCCAGCCCGATCAGCGCGCCGGTCGCCGGGCGCCGCTCGTCGCCGCTCATGCCGCCACCCGCGTCCGGACCACGAGGTCGTGCAGGGCGTCGTGCGCGGTGCTCTCGTCCGGCAGCCGGGAGGCGGCCTGCGCCTCGTCCAGCGCGGCGTGCAGCGTCTCGACGTCCCGGGCGACGTGGGCGATGCCCATGCCCGTCGCCGGCCCGTGTTCGGCCACCGCCTTGGCCTCGATGAGCTCGCCGAGGTAGGCGGGGGCGGTGACCTGGCCCAGCAGCGTCGGCAGATGGGCCTCGACACCGCCGCCGCGCATCAGGTGGATACCGGTGAGCAGCGCGCGGAAGGTGTAGAGCAGCGGCTTGAGCTCGCCGTTCTTCTCGTACAGCCGCCACTGCGTCGCCGCGAACCCGCGGTAGTGATGGGCGTGGCCGCGGGTGATCACACCGGGCGCCAGGGCGGCCAGCTCGCCGTGCACGTCACTGGTGTGCACGACCAGTGGGGAGAGCAGCTGCTCCAGCACATAGCCGTTGCGGCGCAGCATCAGCCGGCAGAACTTCAGCAGGTCGTGCGTGACCAGATCCAGCTCCAGGCCCTCCCGGTCCCACATCCGGGTCTGGGTCTCCTCGCCCTCCCGCAGGCCGATGAGATCGGCCAGCGGCAGGAGGTGGACTCCGCGCAGATCGACGTCCGAGTCACGGGACGGGAATCCGTACAGGTGCGCGCCGGAGACGGTGGTGAGGAGCAGGGGCAGTCCCCGGCCGGTCAGCTCGGCGAGGACCGGGCGCAGATCGGGCAGTCCCGCGGCGCTGAGCGGGTCGGCGTGGATGGTCATGGTCACCATCCTCCCCGGACCGCGGGCCGACGGGCCAGTGGTTTCGGGGTCGGAGCCCAACGGAAACGGCCGGTCGGAACGGCCCTGAGGACCGTTCCGGCCGGCCGGAACGCGTTCGCGTGGAACGACCTAGAGGTCGACCTCGCCCATCAGCATGCCGACCTCGGTGTTGGTGAGGCGGCGCAGCCAGCCGGACTTCTGGTCGCCGAGCGGGATCGGTCCGAAGCTGGTGCGCACCAGCCGGTCGACCGGGAAGCCGGCCTCGGAGAGCATCCGGCGCACGATGTGCTTGCGGCCCTCGTGCAGGGTCACCTCGACCAGGTAGTTCTTGCCGAGGTTCTCCACGACGCGGAAGTGGTCGGCGCGCGCCAGACCGTCCTCCAGCTCGATGCCGTCCTTGAGCTGCTTGCCGAGGTCACGCGGCAGCGGGCCCTGGATCGCGGCCAGGTAGGTCTTCTTGACGCCGTACCGCGGGTGGGTCAGGCGGTGGGCCAGCTCCCCGTGGTTGGTCAGGAGGATCAGGCCCTCCGTCTCGGTGTCCAGCCGGCCGACGTGGAAGAGCCGGGTCTCACGGTTGGTGACGTAGTCGCCCAGGCACTGGCGGCCGTCGGGGTCCTCCATGGTGGAGACGACGCCGGCCGGCTTGTTCAGCGCGAAGAACAGGTACGACTGGGTGGCGACCGTCAGGCCGTCCACCTTGATCTCGTCCTTCTCCGGGTCGACGCGCATGCCCTGCTCGACGACGATCTTGCCGTTGACCTCGACGCGGTGCTGGTGGATGAGGTCCTCGCACGCACGGCGCGATCCCATCCCGGCACGGGCGAGGATCTTCTGCAGCCGCTCGCCCTCCTGGTCGTTGCCGAAGGTCTTCGGAGTCTTGATCTCCGGGCGGTTCTCGTACCGGGAGCGGTTGCGCTCCTCGATCTTGGCCTCGAGCTCGCGCGACTTCGCGGGGATCGGCTTGCGGCCGAGGTTGCCGGTCGCGCGGTAGCGCGGCTTCTCGGGGGGCACGCCGCCGGGCCGGTTCGCGCCCGACTGTCCGGTGTTCCCGACGTCGTAGCGACGCTCCTCGGGACGGGGGTTCTGTGCGCGCCGCTCCTCGTCACGCTGCTGGCCGCTGCCCGAGGTGCGGGGCGTGCTGCCACCGCCACGGGGGTAGCCGCCGCCGCGGGAGCCCGGGCCGCCGGCGCCGCTGCCGCCGCGGGAGCCCGCGCCACCGGCGCTGCTGCCACCGCGGGAGCCGCCACCGCTGCCGCCGCCGCCGCGGGAGCCGCCGCTACCGGAGCCCCCGCCCGCGCCGCGGGGGTTGCCGCCCCGGGGGTTCCGGTTGCCGCCGCTGTTCCTGTCGCTGCTTCGCATCAAAGTTCCGTCGTCGATTGAGTCGTCGTATCTGCATCGTCCGGTGCATCCGGGTCGAACGACGGAACCCCTTCCAAGGAGTCCGCCTCGACGGCGTCCGCCTCCGGCAGGAAGGGGGCGAGCTCGGGTAGCTCGTCCAGGCCTCTGAGGCCCATCCGTTCCAGAAAGTAGTTCGTCGTCCTGTACAGGATCGCACCTGTTTCGGGTTCCGTCCCACCCTCCTCGACCAGACCGCGCTGCAGGAGGGTGCGCATCACACCGTCACAGTTGACTCCGCGGACCGCCGAAACCCGTGATCGGCTGACCGGCTGGCGGTACGCGACGACCGCCAGCGTCTCCAGCGCGGCCTGGGTGAGACGGGCCTGCTGGCCGTCCAGAACGAACTTCTCCACGGCCGGTGCGAAGGCCGGCCGGGTGTAGAACCGCCAGCCGCCGGCGACCAGCCGCAGGTCGAAGCCCCTGCCCTGGGCGGTGTAGTCCTCGGACAGCGAGCGCAGGGCGGCGGCGACCGCGCGCTTCGGACGCTGGAGCACCGTCGCCAGCTGCTCCACGGTGGCCGGCTCGTCCACGACCATCAGGACGGCCTCCAGCGCGGGCCGGAGGTCGAGGGCGGCCACCTCGGCGGAGAGCGGCCCGGCGGGCGCCGCTGCGTCTTCCGTCATTTTTCTTTGCCCTCCGGGTCGAATTCATCGGTGACGAGCCGCCGCGCGGTCTCCTGATCGCCGCCCGTCCAGCGCACGAGCAGCGCGCCGAGCGCCTCCTCCTGGTCCAGCGCGACCACTTTCTCCCGGTACAGCTCCAGGAGGGCCAGGAAACGCGCGACGACGGTGAGGGTGTCCGGGGCGTCCGCCGCGAGGTCGGCGAAGCTGGTCTCCCCCAGCTCGATCAGCCGGGCCACCACCAGCTCGCCCTGTTCCCTGACGCTGACCAGCGGCGCGTGGATGTGGTCGGTGTAGATCCGCGGCACCGGTTTGGGCTGCATCGCCTTGACGGCCAGCTTCGCGAACCGCTCGGGGCCGACGCTGAAGACGACCTCCGGCAGCAGGTCCGCGTGCTGCGGTTCGAGACCGACCGTGCGGGGGTGGTGCAGCGCCTCCGCCTCCAGCCGCTCGGCGAAGATCGCCGCGATCCGCTTGTAGGCGCGGTACTGCAGCAGACGGGCGAAGAGCAGGTCGCGCGCCTCCAGCAGCGCCAGGTCCGCCTCGTCCTCGACCTCGGCGGTCGGCAGCAGCCGGGCCGCCTTCAGATCGAGCAGGGTCGCGGCGACGACGAGGAACTCGGTGGCCTGGTCGAGGTCCCAGTCGACCCCCATCGCACGGATGTGCGCCATGAACTCGTTGGTGACCGTCGACAGCGCGACTTCTGTCACGTCCATCCGGTGCTTCGAGATCAGCTGCAACAGCAGGTCGAACGGCCCCTCGAAGTTCACCAGCCGCACGGTGAAGCGGCCGTCGGGTGCCGGTCCGGGGACGGCGTCGGCCGGGGTATCGGCGGAGGCGTCGGGCGGGTCCTGGACGGCAGGCGCCACGGGTACCGCCGGTTCGACGGGCTCCGGGACCGCGACAGGTGCCGGGTCCACGACAGGCGCCGGCTCCGCCGCGGGCCCCGTGACGGGCACCGCGGCCGGGCGGCCCGGCCCCCGGCCGAGGGCACGGCGGGGCGGCTGGGGGGCGTCGTCGTCGGTGATCGGCATCGCTGTCCATCGTGCGGGGTCGGCGGGGGCGGCCCCCCGGCAGGGAGCCTACTGAGCCGCCCCGTCCGACGTCGCCGTGGCCACGCCGACCACCGCCCGGTGGCTCAGCGGCCCCGCAGGCGGCGCACCAGGATGCTCGCGTCCCCGCGGGACTCCAGATCCGCCAGCACCACGGCGACCGCCTCGCGGACGATCCGGCCGCGGTCGATCGCCAGGCCGTGTTCACCGCGCAGCACGAGCCGCGCGTGTTCGAGATCCATCAGCTCCTCGGCGGAGACATAGACGGTGATCTTCTCGTCGTGCCGTTCACGGCCGCTGGGGCGCGGCCGCTGCTGTTTGCGGCGCGTCTGCTGCACCGGCACCGGGGCCGTGGGCGGCTGGCCCGCGGCCTGTGGACGGCGGCCCTGCGGGATCCCCTCGCGGCCGCTGTGCTCGGCCGGGGTCCCGTCCTGGCCGCCGCCGTCGGGCGCTGTGCCCGTCTGCGGCTCGTTCCCGTCCGCCGGGGCGTCGGGTACCGGCCGCAGCCGCCCGTCGGCCTGAGGGGCCTTCTGGGCGTCCCCGTTGGCGTGCTTACGGGGCTGCGAGGCCTGCAGCCCCATGCCCCCTGTGGTGCGGAACAGTTCGTCCGCACCCGGGAGACTCACTCGGCGTGACACCGGGCGAGCACCTCCCTGGCGAGCTGACGGTAGGCGGCGGCACCAACGGAGTTGGACGCGTACGTCGTGATCGGCTCGCCGGCGACGGTGGTCTCCGGGAAGCGCACCGTACGGCCGATGACCGTGTGGAACACGTGCTCGTCGAAGGCTTCGACCACGCGGGCGAGCACCTCACGGCTGTGCACCGTGCGGGAGTCGTACATCGTGGCGAGGATGCCGTCGAGTTCGAGTTCGGGGTTGAGCCGTTCCCGGACCTTCTCGATGGTCTCGGTCAGCAGAGCGACACCGCGCAGCGCGAAGAACTCGCACTCCAGCGGCACGATCACCGAGTGCGCCGCGGTGAGCGCGTTGACGGTCAGCAGGCCGAGCGAGGGCTGGCAGTCGATGACGATGTAGTCGTAGTCGGCCATCAGCGGCTTGAGGGCGCGCTGCAGTGTCGACTCGCGCGCCACCTCGCTGACCAGTTGGACCTCGGCCGCCGACAAGTCGATATTGCTCGGCAGCAGGTCCATACCGGGCACCGCGGTCTTCAGCAGCACCTCGTCCGCCGCCAACCCGCGTTCCATCAGCAGGTTGTAGACGGTGATGTCGAGTTCCATCGGGTTGACGCCGAGTCCGACCGAGAGCGCGCCCTGCGGATCGAAGTCGACGAGAAGTACCCGGCGGCCGTACTCGGCGAGCGCGGCGCCCAGGTTGATGGTCGAGGTCGTCTTGCCGACCCCGCCCTTCTGGTTGCACATCGCGACGATTTTCGCCGGGCCGTGGTCGGTGAGCGGATTGGGGATCGGGAAGTACGGAAGCGGGCGTCCCGTCGGACCGACCCGCTCGCGGCGCTGACGGGCAGCGTCCGGGGCGAGTGTGGCCGCGTATTCGGGATCCGGCTCGTACTCCGCGTCTGGGTCGTAGAACTGACCGTCCTGCAGATCGTCCTCGTATGGCGCCATGGCGTGTGTGGGGTGCGTCTCCGTGTTCTTGTCGGCCCGGCGTGCCTCGAAGGTGCGGACCGCGACGGAACCGACGGTCTCGAGCCTGTTGGGGCTCTCGACCTGAACGGTCATTCCTGGTTGACCACCCCCGGGAGCAAATGTCGACTCATTCACAAGTCGTCTTACCTCCTTGGTGACCAGGAAACTTCTCGATAGGTCAGCGCGACAGCATGCCGACGGTTGGCGACTCTATGGCGTGTCAGTGGTTCACAGCAACACAATCCGCCGGACACGGCACGATGTGTCGGTAACCGAACACCCCGCTGTCAAGGGCGTAACCGCGTCGTCGCCGATGTTTCAGCGCGGTACGAAACGGTGAAACTGGTACGTTCGACGCACTCGGCCGGGCCTTGGGTCTCCAAGGCCCGGCCGTTGTCGCCGTGTTGACGTGTAGACGTTTCGCGCGCCCGTCACACGCCCGCTGATCAGCCCAGCAGCGTGTGCAGGTCCGTGCTGTGCAGGTCGTGCGCCTCGGCGACCGGACCGTAAACGACCTGTCCCTCATGGGTGTTGAGGCCCAGCGCCAGCGCGGCGTCGCGGCGCAGCGCCTCACGCCAGCCGCGGTTGGCCAGTTCCACGATGTAGGGCAGCGTGGCGTTGGTCAGCGCGTAGGTCGAGGTGTTGGGCACCGCGCCCGGCATGTTGGCGACGCAGTAGAAGACCGAGTTGTGGACCTCGAAGGTCGGGTCGGCGTGCGTGGTCGGACGCGAGTCCTCGAAGCAGCCGCCCTGGTCGATCGCGATGTCGACAAGAACCGATCCCGGCTTCATGCGGGACACCAGCTCGTTGGTGACGAGCTTGGGCGCCTTCGCACCCGGGATCAGCACCGCGCCGATGACCAGGTCGGCCTCGAGGACGGCCTTCTCCAGCTCGAAGGCGTTGGAGGTGATGGTCTGGACGCGGGTGCCGAAGATCTTGTCGGCCTCGCGCAGCTTGTTGATGTCCTTGTCGAGCAGGGTCACGTGGAAGCCCATGCCGAGCGCGATCGTGGTCGCGTGCCAGCCGGAGACACCGGCGCCGATGACGACGGCCTTGCCGGCCTGGACGCCGGGGACGCCGCCGGGCAGCACGCCGCGGCCGCCGACCGAGCGCATCAGGTGGTACGCGCCGACCTGCGGGGCGAGCCGGCCGGCCACCTCGGACATCGGGGCGAGCAGCGGGAGGGCGCGGTTCGCGGTCTCCACCGTCTCGTACGCGATGGCGGTGGTGCCGGACTCGAGCAGTGCGTCCGTGCAGGCGCGGGACGCGGCCAGGTGCAGGTACGTGAAGAGCGTCTGGTCCTTGCGGAGGCGGTGGTACTCCTCGGCGATCGGCTCCTTGACCTTCAGCAGCAGATCGGCGGTGGCCCACACCTCGTCGGCGGTGCCGAGGATGTTCGCGCCGGCGCCGGTGTACTCGGCGTCGGGGATGGAGGAGCCGAGACCGGCGCCCTGCTCCACGTAGACCTCATGTCCGTGGCGCACGAGCTCATGCACGCCGGCGGGGGTGATGGCCACGCGGAACTCGTTGTTCTTGACCTCGCGGGGGATGCCGACCTTCACGTCGATCACGGTCCTTGCACTCATTGGAAGACAGGAATGGCTGCAGCTGTCCGTACATGGCGCGAGAAAGCGTCACACGTCGGACCTGACCGCGATGTGCGCGGCGGAGCCCAGTCTAGTGAAGGAAGACTCTCTGTCTAGCCTTACAAAGTGATTAGTTTGGCCGAGAACGATGACAGATTCGTAGGCCTGGGGCGCTGACGCCTTCAGGCCACCGTTTTTCGGGCCCGCTCAGCCAGGGACTTCACCCGGGCTGAGCAGGCGCTTCGCGGCCGCGCGCTGCAGACGTGCGCCGCCCGGGTCGCCGAGCCGGTCGAGGGTGTCGGCCATCCGCAGCAGGACGGCGCCTTCCAGCCGTTCGTCGCCGGCCTGCCGGGCCCAGTACAGGGCGTCACGACAGGTCCGCAGAGCGTCCTCGGGATGTCCCGCGTACTCCTGGACCCGGGCCGCCTCGCTCAGCGCGCGGGCCTGGGCCGGCAGGTCGCCGAGCCGCCGGTGGGCGCCCGCGGCGGCCCGCCACTCGCGCAGCGCGGGGCCGTAGCGGCCGGCGTAGGTGTGCAGTGCGCCGAGGCGGCCGTGCAGCCGGGCCGCGTGGCCGGTCTCGCCGCGGGCCAGCCGCAGCGCGAGCGCCCTGCCGTACCAGTCCGCGGCCCGCTGCGGGTCGTCGAGCTCCAGGTACGTACCGCCGATGGCCTCCATCGCCCGGCCTTCGGCCTCCCCGTCGTCACCGGTCCGCGCCTCGCCGAGGGCCAGCCGGTAGCGGTCCAGCGCCTCCCGGGTCCTGCCTGCCTCCACATCGAGGTCGGCGAGGTTGATCAGCGCCGCCGCCTTCTCCCGGGGCAGCCCGCGGCGGGTCGCCACATCGAGCACCAAAGCGTGCAGCTGATAGCGCTCCCCCGCCGTCTCCCGGTCCGCCGGATCCACGCCCAGTGCCCGCACCAAGTTGGCGACCAACCGCCGTGCCAGAGTGTCGAGTTCCCCGTCGGCGACCGCCGCGTGGGCCGCGGCGAGCAGCGCGGGGAGCCGGGCCCGCAGCCATACGGCGGCGGCGGACCGCGACGCGAAGCGCATCGAGCGCGGCAGGCCCTCCAGCGACGCCCGGCCCGGGGAACCGTCGGGCTCCAGCGTGATGCGGCACGACTGCAGCAGCCGCACCGTCCGCTCCAGCATCCGGGCCCTGGCCAGCTGGACCTCGCCCGTCCGGTCCCGGGTCTCCAGCAGAGCGCGCAGCAGCGGTTCGAGACAGCCGGGCACCCGGTACTGCGGTGGCAGCGGCGGATCCACCGGATCCCCGTGCAGCAGCCCGTGCGCGGCGAGGTCGTCCAGCGTGCTCTGCGCCGCGGTCACCGAGCAGCCGGCCAGCGCCGAGGCGATGTGCGAGTCCACCAGTCCGGCCGGCGCGAGCGCCAGCAGCCGCAGCATCCGGGCGGCGGTGGGCGGCAGCGAGTCGTAGACCAGCCGGAAGGCGCGCACCAGCTGGGGCGGCGCGGTGGCGCGCGGTGACGCCTCCGGCGCGGTGGCGTGGGCGACGGATGCCGCCGCGGGAGCTGGCCCGGCCTCCGGTTTCGCGGTCACCTCCGCGCGCGCCTTCGGCCCGGACCCGGCCACCCGCTCGGAGCCCGCCTCGGTCCCGGTCCCGGGCGCACCGTCGGAGCCGGTCGCGGCAGCCGCTTCAGGCTCCGCCGGCGGCACGGCGCCGCGCCCGGCCTGGGGCCCGGTCTTCGCCGCGGTCTTCGCCGGAGGCGCCGGTTCATCCGGTACCGCGCGCAGCCGGCTGGTGGCGTCGGTCACCGACAGCCGCGGCTGGGCGGCGAGCCAGGCGGCGACCAGACGCAGCGCGGTGGGGTGCCCGGCGCACTCCTGGACGAGGGTCTCGGCCGCCCGCGGGTCACAGGTGACCCGGGTCGGGCCGATCGCCTGCGACAGCAGATCGACGGAGGCGGCGGTGTCCAGCCCGCCGAGGGTGCACGGCCGGACGTCGGGGACACCGGGCAGCGGTCCCTCGGACGTCGCCACCACCAGACTGCCGGGCCCTTCCGGGAGCAGCGGCAGCAGCTGGTCCGCGTGCGAGACGTCGTCGAGCACCAGGACCGTGCGGCGGCCGGCCAGTGCCGCGCGCAGTGCCGCGTACACCTCACCGGGCTCCGCCTCCGGCAGCGGCGACCCGGCGCCGAGGGCCCGCAGCAGCGCCCGCGCGGCCTGTTCCGGAGGGGTGCGCTCGCCGCCGCTGCCGGTGAGCCGTACGAAGTGCTGCCCGTCGGCGTAGCGCGCGGCGACGTCCCGGGCGAGATGGACGGCGAGCGCGGTCCGCCCGGAGCCGGGCCGTCCCGCGATGAGCAGGACGCGGCTGCCGTCCGCCACCTTGCCGCCCAGCGTGGCCAGGCCCGGCCGGTCGATGTCGGCCCGCAGCCCGTCCAGTTCCCGGCGGCGCCCGACGAAGTGCGGCACGTCCCCGGGCAGGGCGCAGCCCGGCACCGACGGTGGGGGCGGGACCGGGTCCTTCGCCTCCGGCCCATGGCCGGGTGACGGCACGAAGTCCGCGTCGGCCACCGATTCACCGGCGTCCAGCACCTGATCCGCCACGGGCACTCTCCCGTTCTGCCTGCGCGCACGAGCCCGCCGCCGCTGCGAACGGGAACACCATCGAGCCTAGGCCCTGTCCGGGCGATCACGAACGGCCACCGCGCGGCCTCGCGCGGAGTCCGGGACGGTCGCCCGGACGGCCGGACCCGGTGCACGGGGACATGCCCGGCCCGGGGGCCCCGCGCAGCCGATCCGCACAATGATCACTCCATCGGATCAGCGGCGCGCCGACACCGCTTATGCCGTGAAGGGCCGGGCCGGCCAGGGCGCGTCGGCGGGCCGCAGCGCGTCCACCCCGTCGCCGGACAGCGTCGCGTGCAGCGCGAGGATCCCGGCCACCAGGCAGCTGTTGTGCAGATGCCCGGCCAGCACGTCGCGCACCAGCTCGGCCAGCGGCACCCGGGCGTACTCCATGTCGGCCTCCTCCCCGGTGACCTCGTACCGCTCGCCCTCCGCCTCGGCGATGTCGCGGGCCAGGAAGATCCGGACGGCTTCGTCGCTGCCGCCGGGAGAGGTGTAGAGATCGGTGAGCACCCGCCACTCCCCGGCCTTGACGTGCGCCTCTTCGTAGAGCTCGCGCTGCGCCGCGTGCAGCGGGTTCTCACCGGGCACGTCGAGGAGCCCGGCGGGCACCTCCCACAGCTTCTGCCGTACCGGGTGCCGGTACTGGCGCAGCACCAGGACCCGGCCGTCCTCGTCGAGGGCGACCACGGCCACCGAGCCCGGGTGGACCTGGTAGTCGCGCTTGGCGGTGCCGCCGTCCGGCATGACGACCGCGTCCGTGCGGACGCTCGTCTTCGCCCCGGCGAACGGCGTCGAGGTCGCGGTGACCTGCCACTCCTCGGCGATGTCCTGCAGCATGATGCCCTCCGTGAACCGGTGAGAACGTAACGGCCCGGTGCGAGCGCCGGGCCGGCAGACAGAACGGTGCTGGGGACGGATCACGAAGATCCGTCCCCAGCACCGTACCGATCAATCGATGATCAGCCCTGCTGGCGCTTGACCGCCGCCGCGACCAGACCCGCGAAGAGCGGGTGCGGGCGCGTCGGGCGGGACTTCAGCTCGGGGTGCGCCTGAGTGGCGACGAGGTACGGGTGCACCTCGCGCGGGTACTCGACGTACTCCACCAGCTTGTTGTCGGGCGAGGTCCCGGAGAAGACCAGTCCGGCCTTCTTCTCCAGCTCGGCCCGGTAGGAGTTGTTGACCTCGTAGCGGTGGCGGTGGCGCTCCTCGGCGTACGGCTCGCCGCCGTACACCTCGCGCACGATGGAGCCCTCGGTGAGCTTCGCCGGGTACAGGCCCAGCCGCATGGTGCCGCCCAGGTCGCCCTTGCCGTCGACGATGTCGAGCTGCTCGGCCATCGTCGAGATGACGGGGTGGCCGGTCGCCGGGTCGAACTCGGTGGAGTTCGCGTCCGGGATGCCGGCCAGCGAGCGGGCCGCCTCGATGACGACGCACTGCAGGCCCAGGCAGAGTCCCAGCAGCGGGATCTTGTTCTCGCGGGCGTAGGTGATCGCCGAGACCTTGCCCTCGACACCGCGGTCGCCGAAGCCACCGGGTACGCAGACCGCGTCGACGCCGGAGAGGTGCTTCTTGGCGCCGGCCGGGGTCCTGCACTCGTCCGAGGTGACCCACTTGATGGTGACCTTGGCGTTGTTGGCGAAACCGCCGGCGCGCAGCGCCTCGGTCACCGACAGATACGCGTCGGGCAGGTCGATGTACTTGCCGACGAGCGCGACCGTGACCTGGTGCGCGGGCTGGTGGACCCGCTTCAGCAGGTCGTCCCACTGGGTCCAGTCCACATCACGGAACGGCAGGTCCAGCTTGCGGACGACGTAAGCGTCCAGGCCCTCGGTGTGCAGCACCTTGGGGATGTCGTAGATCGACGGGGCGTCGATGGCGGCGACGACCGCGTCCTCGTCGACGTCGCACATCAGCGAGATCTTGCGCTTGATGGCGTCCGGCACCGGTCGGTCGGCGCGCAGCACGATCGCGTCGGGCTGGATGCCGATGCTGCGCAGCGCCGAGACGGAGTGCTGGGTCGGCTTGGTCTTGAGCTCACCGGAGGGGCCGATGTACGGCAGCAGCGAGATGTGGACCACGAAGACGTTGTCGCGGCCGACCTCGTGCCGGACCTGGCGCACCGACTCCAGGAAGGGCAGCGACTCGATGTCGCCGACGGTGCCGCCGACCTCGGTGATCACCACGTCCACGTCGTCGGTCGCCATCCGGCGGATCCGGGACTTGATCTCGTTGGTGATGTGCGGGATGACCTGGACGGTGTCGCCGAGGTACTCGCCGCGACGCTCCTTGGCGATGACCGTGGAGTAGATCTGGCCCGTGGTCACGTTCGCCGAGCCGTCGAGATTGACGTCCAGGAAACGCTCGTAGTGGCCGATGTCGAGGTCGGTCTCGGAACCGTCGTCAGTGACGAAGACCTCACCGTGCTGGAACGGGTTCATCGTGCCCGGGTCCACGTTGAGGTACGGGTCGAGCTTCTGCATGGTGACCCGGAGGCCGCGCGCCTTCAGCAGCGCACCGAGGCTGGAGGCCGTGAGCCCCTTCCCGAGGGAGGAGGCGACACCCCCGGTGACGAAGATGTGCTTGGTCGTCGTGGATTTGGGCGCAATTGCCAAGAGGGGGCTCCCGTGGTCGCGAGGTGAGGGTCGGGACGGCACGGAATCAGGGGGAGTGCCGTCGCGGCGGTTCAGTGGTTCGGCCCACCGGCCCACGGGCTACCAGGGTAACAGCGACCGTGGGCGGCTGTGTCCGGCGGCGACGTCACTAGCCCGCTTTTAGCAGCTCGCAAGGGGACTCATGGCATGCTCGGGCATGAGCGGAACAAGTGCACCCGACCGGCCCAGTGAAGACAACCGCCACGCGCGCACCTCCCTCCCCGACGACGTATCCTGCTCGGACACATCGCTGCGAGCCGGCCGGCACGGCATCAACCCCGCCCGCTCCCGGAACACGAGCTCGTCGAAAATCCCCAGACCGCAAGACCGGCCCTCCGAGGCCGGCGCCGTCATTCGACTGGAGATGCAGGTGGCCGGGCGCATCGAGGATTACGCACTCATCGGCGATATGCAGACCGCTGCACTGGTCTGCCGGGACGGCACGGTCGACTGGCTGTGCCTGCCCCGGTTCGACTCCCCCGCGGTCTTCGCCGGCCTGCTCGGAACCGAGCAGCACGGATTCTGGAGGCTGGGCCCGGCCCACGCCGCCGGAACCGGTCCGCCCGCGGCGACGCGACGGCGTTACCGGGGCGATTCCCTCGTGCTGGAATCCGAATGGGACACCCCGCGCGGCACGGTCCGGGTGATCGACTTCATGCCGCCCCGTGACGGCGCCCCGCAGGTGATCCGGATCGTGGAGGGCGTCAGCGGGCGGGTGCCGATGCGCTCCGCCCTGCGGATGCGCTTCTCCTACGGCCAGATCGTGCCGTGGGTGCACAAGGTCGGCGACCGCACGGTCGCGGTGGCCGGGCCGGACTCCGTCTGGCTGGACACCGAGGTCGACACGTACGGCAAGGACCTGACGACGTACGCGGACTTCACCGTCTCGCCGGGTGAGCGGGTGGCCTTCACCATCAGCTGGGAGCCCTCGCACCGCCCGCCGCCGTCGCTGCCGGAGCCGGAGGCCTCGCTGGAGTCCACCGAGCAGTTCTGGCAGGACTGGGTCGACCAGTGCACGTACCACGGCCCCTACCGGGACGCCGTGGTCCGCTCGCTGATCACCCTCAAGGGCCTCACGTACGGGCCCACCGGCGGCATCGTCGCCGCTCCGACGACCTCGCTGCCCGAGGACATCGGCGGGGTCCGCAACTGGGACTACCGGTTCACCTGGCTGCGCGACGCGGCGATCACGCTGTCCTCGCTGCTGCGCACCGGCTACCGGGACGAGGCGCGGGCCTGGCGCGAGTGGCTGCTGCGCGCGGTGGCCGGCGACCCGGAGAACCTGCAGATCATGTACGGCATCGCCGGCGAGCGTGAGCTCGGCGAGAACGAGCTGCACTGGCTGCCCGGTTACGAGGGCTCCACCCCGGTCCGGATCGGCAACGGCGCCGCCCACCAGCTGCAGCTGGACGTCTACGGCGAGGTCACCGAGGCCCTGCACCTGGCCCATATGACCGGGCTGGCCCGCAACGACTACGCGAGCCTGCTGCAGCTCAAGCTGATCCGCTATCTCGAATCGCACTGGAACGAGCCGGACGAGGGCATCTGGGAAGTGCGCGGCCCGCGCCGCCACTTCGTGCACTCCAAGGTGATGACCTGGGTCGCGGTGGACCGCACCGTCAAGCTCATCGAGTCGGGCGAGGCGGACGGCCCGCTGGAGCGCTGGCGCGAACTGCGCGACGACATCCACCGGGACGTCTGCGAGAAGGGTTACGACAAGGAGCGCAACACCTTCACGCAGTCCTACGGCTCCCAGGAGCTGGACGCCTCGCTGCTGCTCATCCCGCAGATGGGCTTCCTGCCGCCGGACGACAAGCGCGTCATCGGCACCATCGAGGCGATCCAGCGCGAGCTGAGCACCGAGGACGGCTTCATCCTGCGCTACCCGACCAACAGCGGCGAGGACAACCTCGACGGGCTGCCGGGTGACGAAGGGGCCTTCCTGGCCTGCTCGTTCTGGATGGCCGACGACCTGGCGATGATCGGCCGGGTGGACGAGGCCCGCCAGCTGTTCGAGAAGCTGCTGGCGCTCCGCAACGACCTTGGGCTGCTCGCCGAGGAGTGGGACCCCCGGCTCAAGCGCCAGGTCGGCAACTTCCCGCAGGCGTTCAGCCATGTGCCGCTCATCGACACGGCGCTGCGGCTGAGTGCCTGCGGAGCGTACGGCGGCGGCTGAGCCCGTACGTGTGGGGGCGGGGCCACACGGCCCCGCCCCCACCGCTCAGGCGTTCGCGGCTCTGGGGTTCAGCGCTGCGGGGGTCCGCGGCTCAGGGGTTCAGCGCTGCGCCAACTCGTCGTAGATGCTCAGCACCTGGGCGACCGTGTCGTCCTCGGTCGGCCAGGTGGCGGCCTGGGCCCGCCCGGCCGCGGCGAGCGCGAGCCGGCGCTCCGGTTCGTCGAGCAGCCGGGCCACCATCCGGGCCAGCGCGCCCGGATCGCCGTACGGCACCAGCTCCGCCGCGTCACCGACGAGTTCGGGGATCCCGCCGACCGCGGTGGCCACCAGCGGCACCCCCGCGTGCAGGGCCTCCTGGGCGATCAGGGCGCGCGCCTCCCACCGGCTCGGCAGCACCACCACATCGGCGGCGGCCAGCAGTTCCGTGACATCGGCCCGGCGGCCGATCAGCCGGACGGGCAGCCGTTCGGTGTCGATCCGCTGCTCCAGCGCGGCCCGCCGGGAGCCCTCTCCCGCCACGATGACCAGGGGCCGGGGGTCGTGGTCCGCCAGCATGCGGCAGGCGTCCAGCAGGAGGTCGTAGCCCTTGTGCGGCTCCAGCCGGCCGACGGCCAGCACCAGGGGCCGGTCCACTGCCCCGAACTCGGCCCGTGTCTTCTGCCGCATCCGCTCGGCGTCGCCATGCGGCTCCGGGGCCGCGACCCTGGGCACCGGCACCGCGACCGGCGCCAGCCGCGCGTCCCGGGCGCCCAGTGTCCTGGCCCGGTCCACCAGGTCGGAAGAGGCCCCGAGCACCACGGCCGCGGCCCGCACCACCCGGCGCTCCAGCCAGCGCAGCAGCCGGGCTCTGGCGCCCTCGACGAGGACCGCGCTGTGCCATGTCACCACCAGCGGGGTGGAACGGCCGCTGAGCGCCAGCGACGACAGCAACCCGGCGCGCAGGCCGTGCGCGTGCACCACGTCGGCGTCCGTGCAGGCCACCCGGAGTTCCGTGATGACCGTCGCGTCGGACCTGGCCGCCCGGTGGGCGATCTCCACCGGCTCGAACCGGGCGCCGGTGGCGGTGAGGGCGTAATCGTTTTCGGCGGCGGCCGGGCCGCACACCGTGACCCGCACTCCGCGGGCGACGAGGCCGCCCGCGAGCGAGCTGACGTGCGCACCTGCGGGACCGCCCGCCCCGCCCAGCACGAGGACGGCGTGCAGCTGTCCTCGCGGGGGGATCGGAGTGCTGCTCACCCGGGTACAGCTCCTGACTCGGCGTCGGACGACGGCTGTTGCGCCGTACCCCAAGGATGCCAGGCCCCCACGGCATGCCGTGGGCACCGACCGCCTCCCGGCCCGGGTACGGGCGCCGTGGATCACTCGAACGAGTGCGCTTACGCGCCGTGCCGGGCGTGGCCCCGGCCGGGCTCGACCGGGACCGGCCGGGCTCAGCTGGTGGCGCGGGCCGCGGCCAGCAACTCCTCGGCGTGGGCCCGGCCGAGTTCGGAGTCCTCGAGCCCGGCGAGCATACGGGAGAGCTCCCGCACCCGGTCCTCTCCTTCGAGAACGGTGACACCGCTGCGGGTCACCGAACCGTCGTTCGTCTTCTCCACGAGCAGCTGCCGGTCGGCGAACGCCGCCACCTGCGGGAGGTGGGTGACCACGACGACCTGCGCGGTCCGCGCGAGGCGCGCCAGCCGGCGGCCCACCTCGACCGCGGCCTTGCCGCCGACACCGGCGTCGACCTCGTCGAAGAGATACGTCGGCACGGGATCCGATCCGGCGAAGACGACCTCGACGGCGAGCATCACGCGCGACAGCTCACCACCGGACGCGCCCTTGGCGATCGGCCGGGCCGGGGCGCCGGGGTGCGGGGCGAGCTGGAGCTCGACCTCGTCGGCGCCGGTCGCGCCGAAGGCGACGAGCTGGCCGCCGACCTGGATCCCCTCGGGATCGGCGGTCTGCCGGATGGCCACCCCGACGCGGGCGTGCGGCATCGCCAGTTCGGCGAGTTCCGCGGTGACCGCGGCGGCGAAACGGTCCGCCGCCTCGGTACGGGCGTCGCTCAGCGCCTGCGCGAGGTCCCCGAGCTCGGCCCGCAGCGCGTCCCGTTCCCCGGTCAGCTCCGCGATCCGCTCGTCGTCGCCCTCCAGCTCACCGAGCCGGGCGGCGCTCTGCTCGGCCCAGGCCAGCACCCCATCGATGTCCGAGCCGTACTTGCGGGTCAGATGGGAGAGCACCGCCCGCCGCTCCTCCACCGCGGCGAGCCGCAGCGGATCGGCGTCCAGGTCGTCCGAGTAGCCGGCGAGCTCCTGGGCGACGTCGCCGACGAGGATGCCGATCTCACCGATGCGTTCGGCGAGCGCCGCGAGCGCCGGGTCATGGGCGCGGACGGCCTCCAGCGCGCGCTGGGCCCCGGAGACGAGGGTGTTGGCGTCATTGCCCTCCGGGTCCTCGGGATTGCCCGCGAGCGCGGCGTGCGCGACCGCCGCGGCGGAGGCCAGCGCCTCGGCGTGGCCGAGCCGTTCGGCCTCCGCGGCCAGTTCGGTGTCCTCGCCGGGCAGCGGCTCGGCGTCGGCGACCTCGCCGATCCCGAACCGGATCAGATCCGCCTCCTGGGACCGCTCACGGGCCCGGGTGGTCAGCTCGTCGAGCTCGCCCGCCACCTCCCGCAGCCGCCGGTACGCCGCCCCGTACTTCGCCAGCGGTACGGCCACGGCGTCGCCCGCGTACCGGTCCAGCGCCTGGCGCTGCCGAGCGGGACGCAGCAGGCCCTGCTGGTCGGTCTGGCCGTGCACGGCCACCAGGTCGTCGGCGAGCTCGCCGAGCAGCCCGACCGGCACGGAACGCCCGCCGACATGGGCCCGCGACCGCCCCTCGGCCGAGACGGTACGGCTGATCAGCAGCGCGCCGTCGTCGAGTTCCGCCCCCGCCTCCTCTGCGCGGACGGCGGCCGGCGAGTCCCGGCCGAGCGTGATCCGCCCCTCGACCACCGCCGCCTTCGCACCGATCCGCACCAAAGCGGGATCGGCCCGGCCGCCCAACAGCAGGCCGAGGCTCGTGACGACCATGGTCTTGCCCGCACCGGTCTCGCCGGTCACCGCGGTGAAACCGGGTGAAAACTCCACCACGGCATCCTCGATGACACCCAGCGACCGGATCCGCATCTCCTCCAACACGGATACGACCATACGAGGTTTGCGGCCCGGCGCGCGACGGGCATCGGCCACCGGCACTCCCGGGTTACTGCGGCGCGCCCCGCCAGCCCGCGACGGGCAGGGCGAACTTCGCCACCAGACGGTCCGTGAAGGAGGCGTGGTGCAGCCGGGCGAGGCGTACCGGCACCGCGCCCCGCCGTACCTCCACACGGGCCCCGGCGGGCAGCTCGACGGTGCGCCGGCCGTCGCACCACAGCACGCCGTGCGGTGTCTTGGGCTGCACCTCGACGGCGAGCACCGAGCGCGGCGAGGTCACCAGCGGCCGCGCGAACAGCGCGTGCGCGCTGATGGGCACCATCAGCAGGGCCTCGACCTCGGGCCAGACCACCGGGCCGCCGGCCGAGAAGGCGTAGGCCGTCGAACCGGTCGGGGTCGCGCAGACCACGCCGTCGCCGCCGAATCGTGACACCGGACGGCCGTCGACCTCGGTCACGACCTCCAGCATCCGCTCGCGCGCCTGCTTCTCCACCGACGCCTCGTTGAGCGCCCAGTCGGTGTGCACCACATGTCCGTCGTTGCGGACGAGGACGTCGAGCGTCATCCGCTCCTCGACCTCGTACTGCTTGGTGACCACCCGGTCCACGACCTTGTCCAGGTCGTCCCGCTCCGCCTCGGCGAGGAACCCGACCCGCCCCAGGTTGACCCCCAGCATCGGTACGCCGGAAGCGCGCGCGAACTCCGCGCCGCGCAGCAGCGTCCCGTCACCGCCGAGGACGATGATCAGTTCGCAGCCCTCGACGGCCCCGGGGCCGCCCTCCGTCACCAGCTCCACCTCGGCGGGCAGCGGCAGTTCCGCGGCCAGGTCCGCGGCCTCGTCCGTCAGGACCCGCACCCCGATCCCGCAGCGCAGCAGGCCGAGCACGACCCGTTCCGCGCTGCGGATCGCGGCCGGGCGGCCGGTGTGCGTGAGCAGGAAGATCATGCGGCCCTTCGGCCCGGCACAGTCCTGCGTTTCGGTGTTCGTCGTCAACGGGGCCCCTCCGCCACAGCACGGTCGACATCCGCCGGGTCCAGATCGGGCGCACCGGCGCGCAGCCACAGAAAGTACTCCACATTGCCGGAAGGTCCCGGCAGCGGACTGGCGGTGACGCCCATGACACCCAGTCCGAGCGCCGCGCCCTGCCCGGCGACCGTCCGCACGGTCTCGGCGCGCAGCTGCGTACTGCGCACGACACCACCGGTGCCCAGCCGTTCCTTGCCGACCTCGAACTGCGGCTTCACCATCAGCACGAGATCCGCGTCGGGCGCGGCGCACCGCACGAGCGCGGGCAGCACCAGGCCGAGCGGGATGAACGACAGGTCGCCGACGATGATGTCCGCGGGCTCGCCGTCGATGTGCTCCAGCGTCAGCTCGCGCACGTTGGTGCGGTCCTTGATGACGACCCGGTCGTCGCTCTGCAGCGACCAGGCCAGCTGGCCGTAGCCGACGTCGACGGCGACGACGGTCGCGGCGCCGTTGCGCAGCAGCACATCGGTGAAGCCCCCGGTGGAGGCCCCCGCGTCCAGCGCGCGCCGCCCCTCGACCTTCAGACCGAGCGGGGTGAACGCGGCCAGCGCGCCGGCGAGCTTGTGGCCGCCGCGCGACACGTAGTCGGGTTCGTTGTCGTCCTTGGCCACCACCACGGCCGCGCTGGTCTCCACCTGCGTGGCGGCCTTGGTCGCGGTGGCGCCGCCGATGGTGACCCGCCCCGCGGCGATCAGCTGGCTGGCGTGCTCGCGCGAGCGCGCCAGATTTCGGCGCACCAGCTCGGCGTCGAGTCGGCGTCGTGCCACGTACGGTTCAGCTCCTGTTGTCGTCGAGTGCGGTGAGCGCTTCGCGCAGCCCACGGTGCACATCCTCGTACACCTCGATGTGATCCGCGGTCGGCAGGTCGTCGGCGTCGCTCAGCCGCACGATCAGCGTGTCCACCGCGGCCTGGCCGGTGGGCGCCGGTGCCAGGCCCAGCGGAGCGATCCCGTTCGGCGGCCCCTCCCCGGGCAGCGGTTCACTCATCGGAGGCCGTCTTCTTGCGGGCGGCGGTCTTCTTGGCGGGTGCGGCCTTCTTCGCGGCGGGGGCCTTCTTCGCCGGAGCGGTCTTCTTCGCCGGCGTCGTCTTCTTCGCTGCGGAGGTCTTCTTGACCGGAGTCGGCTCCTTGGGCGGAGCCGTCTCCTTGGCCGCGGGAGACTTCTTGGCGGGAGCCGTCTTCTTGGCGGGAGCCGTCTTCTTCACGGGAGCGGCCTTCTTGGCAGGCGGGGCGGTCTTCGTGGCGGCCGGCGACGTCTTCTTCGCCTTGGCCGGAGCCTTGGCCGGAGCCTTCGGCTCGGTCGCCGCGGGCCGCTCGGGCTGCACCGTCTCTACGGGCTTGGCCGGCTTCGCTGACTTCGCGGACGTCACGGACCGGACCGGCGCTACGGGCCGCTCGGTGGCGGCCGGCCCGGCGGGAGCCTCCGGATCGACGGGGTAGACCGGCTCGGCCGGCTCGGCCGGCTCCATCGGGTCGACCGTGATCCGCTCGAACAGCGGTGACGCGGTCCCGGTGGAAGCGGCCCCGAAGCCGGCGTCCACGTCCTCCTCCTCGTCCTCGAGGTTCCGGACGCGGCGCTCCAGCGCCTCCAGGACCACCCCGACCTTCGTGACCTCGTCGGCGACCCGTCCGACCCGGCTCATCGCCTTGTCGACCTCCTCGCGGATCAGCCCGATCAGCAGATCGCGGTTGGCCCGTCCGGCCGCCATCAGCTCGTCCGCCAGCGTCTGCACCTCCGGCGGAATGCTCTCGCCGATCCTGCGCTGGACGGCGTCGACATCTATCCCCGTCTGGTCGAGCAGCTCCCTGGCCGCCCCCACCGCCCGCCGCCGGGTCGCCTCGGTCAGGCCGCCCGCGATCTGCAGACAGGTACGCAGCGCGTCCCGCATCGCCCTCACTCCTCGCCTCGCCATTGCCTCGCCATTGACGTATCCGCACCTGACGCTACCCGTACTGCCCGGCTCACGGCGTACGGTGCCCTGAGGTACCGTCGATCGAACGGATCACATGATCGTGGCGCGGGCGACCCCGGCGCCTGTACGCACCACCCGAACGGGAGACGCCCGACCGATGGCGACCATCGAGGAGTGCCGCAGCGCACTCGACCAGCTGTCGGAGAACCTCACGCGGGCCAACGGCGACATCCGCAGCGCCACGTCCCTGGACCGGTCGCTGAGCTGCCACATCACGGACCTCGGCACGACCTTCGTCGGACGGCTGACGGACGGCCGGATCCATGACGTGACGACGGTGCCCGGCGCACCCGCCGAGAAGGCGCAGATCCGGCTGGCGATGGCCGGCGACGACCTCATCGCCCTGGTCGGCGGCGAACTGAGCTTCGCCAAGGCGTGGGGGAGCGGCCGGGTCAAGCTGGAGGCCGGCCTGCGGGACCTGCTGCGGCTGCGCTCACTGCTCTAGGGCGTGTTGCGAAAGTCCCGCCTGGCACGCGACGCCTGGACGCGCCCTACGGGCGAACGGCGCCACTTTCGACACACGCCCTGGCGGCACCCGGCCGGCCACCGACCTCCGACCACCGACGGCCCGGGGCTCAGAACCCGAGCCGCGCCAGCGCCTTCCCGGCGTCCGACTCGCACGCGCCGTCGCCCGCCGCCGCCCAGGCGGCCGCGCACAGGGCCCGCAGTCCGTCGAGGGCGTCACCATCGCCCTCCACCGTGAGCGCGTCGCCGTCCGCCGAAGCCGTCCAGCCGCCGCAGCGCGCCCCGTCACCGTCCACCGTGACCTCCGGCTGCGGTTCCAGCAGCCCGCGCAGATCGGCCGCCACATACGTCGGCCGGTGCTTCGGCACGGCGGCGAGCAGCTGCGCCGCCGTCGTCACACCCGTCAGCACCAGCAGCGAGTCCACCTCGGCGCCGGTCGCACCCTCGATGTCGGTGTCCAGCCGGTCGCCGACCACCAGCGGTCGCTTCGCACCGGTCCGCAGGATCGTCTCGCGGTGCATCGGCGGCTGCGGCTTGCCCGCCACCTGCGGCTCGGCGCCGGTAGCGATCCGTACGACCTCCACGGCCGCGCCGTTGCCCGGCGCGATCCCGCGCGGGTTCGGGATCGTCAGATCGGTGTTGGACGCGAACCACGGCACACCGCGCGCCACCGCGAACGAGGCCTCCGCCAGCAGCGACCAGCGCAGCTCGGGATCGTAGCCCTGCACCACGGCCGCCGGACCGTCCTCCGCCGACGCCACCGGCTCGAGACCGCGCTCGCGCAGCGCCGTCTGCAGCCCCTCGCCGCCGATCGCCAGCACCCGCGAGCCCGCCGGCACCTGCTCGGCGATCAGCCGGGCGACCGCCTGAGCCGAGGTGATCACGTCCTCCGCTTCCGCGGGCACGCCCAGCTCCGTCAGATGTGCGGCCACCGTCTGCGGGGTGCGGGCCGCGTTGTTGGTGACGTACGCGAGGTGCATCCCGTGCTCGCGCGCGGTGGCGAGGGACTCGACGGCGTGCGCGATGGCCTCGCCTCCCGCGTACACGACCCCGTCGAGATCGAGCAGAGCCGTGTCGTACGCGGCGTCCAGTGCTCGGTCGGAACCGCTCGGACTGGTCCGGTGGGTCATCGCGTGTCCGCTCCTCGTATGTCGTCCATCACCTTGATCATCCCCCATCGCCGCGGGCCACGTAGCATGCCCTGATGACCACTTCAGGA
Organism: Streptomyces sp. So13.3; assembly: GCF_005860785.2. Lineage (NCBI taxonomy): Bacteria > Bacillati > Actinomycetota > Actinomycetes > Kitasatosporales > Streptomycetaceae > Streptomyces > Streptomyces sp. So13.3. The sequence goes on from NZ_CP048835.1 coordinate 2,827,989, forward strand.
CCCGCTCCCCACGGCTTGCGCCTCGCGCCCTTCCGCGGGCTCCGCTACGTGCCGGAGAGGGTGGGCAGCCTGGCCGCCGTCACCTCGCCCCCGTACGACGTCGTGGTCCGGCCGGACGGGCAGCGTCATCTGGAGACCGCCGACCCGCACAACGTCGTCCGTCTCATCCTGCCCCACAACGCCGATCCCACCAGCCGCCACCGGCAGGCCGCCACGGCCCTCGACCGGTGGCAGCGCGAGGGCGTCCTCGCCCCCGACCCGGAACCCGGGCTGTACGTGTACGAGCAGCGGGACGGCGACCATCTGCAACGCGGCCTGATCGGCGTCCTGCGGCTCACGCCGCCCGAGGAGCGGATCGTGCTCCCGCACGAGGACGTCATGCCGGGGCCGGTGGCCGACCGCGCCGCCCTGATGCGCGCGACCGGCGCCAACCTCGAACCGCTGCTGCTCGCCTACCAGGGCGGCGGCACCGTCGCGGAGATCGTCGACCGTACGGCGGACACCGAACCGCTGCTCGCCACCACCACCGAGGACGGCATCCACCACAAGTTGTGGTCGATCACCGATCCGGGGACCCTCGCCGCGATCGACGCCGACCTGTCGCCCCGCCAGGCGCTCATCGCCGACGGCCACCACCGCTGGGCAACCTATCTGCGGCTGCAGGCCGAGCAGTCCGGGCCGAGCCCCTGGGATCACGGCCTGGTGCTCCTCGTCGACACCGCCCACTACCCGCTGCGGGTCCGTGCCATCCACCGGGTGCTCCCGCAGCTTCCGGTCGCCGACGCCGTCGAGGCCGCCCGGCACGCCTTCCGCGTGACGGACGTCGACGGACCGCTGCCGGTGGCGCTGGACGCGCTGGCGGCGGCCGCGGCGGAGGGCAACGCCTTCCTGCTCGCGGGCGACGGCCGGTTCCGGCTGCTCGACCGGCCGGATCCACTGCAGATCGACCGATCCGTACCGCACGACCGGCCGCGCGAATGGCGGCAGCTCGACGCGACGGTCCTGCACAGCCTGCTCCTCGACGACATCTGGCAAGTGCCCGACGTCCCGGAGCACATCAGCTATCTGCACACGACGGAGTCGGCCGTCGAGCAGGCGGAGCGGCACGGCGGCACGGCAGTCCTGATGCACCCCGTGGACGAGGCCGTCGTCCGTGAGCTGGCCCGCCAGGGCGTCACGATGCCCCGCAAGTCCACCTCCTTCGGACCGAAGCCGGCCAGCGGCCTGGTCATGCGCAGCCTCGAACTGGGCTGAGCCGACGCCCGAGCTCGCTCCGCAAGGACGCAACGCGAAGAGGCGGCACCCGCGATGTCCGCGGGTGCCGCCTCTCAGTTGTGCGAGCGCTCAGGCCTTGCTGGTGCCCGTACCGGGCTCCTTGAAGGGCGAGTCCAGGAACGACGCCGGATCGGCCTCGTCCGTGATGTCGACCTCGGCCTCGGTGATCTCGACGTCGTCCTCGTCGTCCTCGTCATCGTCCGCGTCGTCCTCGGACTCCGCGTCCGCCGGCACGACGGACTCCGCCAGGTCGTGCGACTCCGCGGGGTCCTCGACGAGCGCGTCCACGAACTCGACGCCGTCCAGCTCGGCGAGCCGGTCGGAGGCGTCCGTGCTGCCGCTCTGGTCGGCCTCCGCCGCCTTGGCGAACCACTCGCGCGCCTCGGGCTTGCGGTCCACGGCGAGCAGCGCGTCGGCGTAGGCGTACCGCAGTCGCGCGGTCCACGGGTTCATGGCGTTCGCCGCCAGCTCGGGACCCTGCAGCGTCACCACCGCGGCCTCGGGCTGGCCCATGTCCTGCCGGGCGCCCGCGGCGACGAGCCGCATCTCGACCTGACCGGCCTTGTCCAGCTTCTGCACCTCCGGCGCACCCGCCATCGCCAGCGCGCGCTCCGGACGGCCCATGCCGCGCTCGCAGTCCGCCATGACCGGCCACAGGTCCACGGAACCCGTCATCCGCTTGGTGGCGCGGAACTCCGCGAGCGCCTCGCCGTAGCGAGCGGTCGCGTACGAGGCGAAGCCGGCGGCCTCCCGCACGGCGGCGACGCGCGACGCGAGCCGCAGGGCGATCCTGGAGTACTCGTAGGCCGCCTCCGGGTCCTCGTCCAGCAGCTGCGCCACCATGACCAGGTTGCGCGCCACATCGTCGGCGAGCGTCTTCGGCAGGCTCATCAGCTCCTGGCGCACGCTCGGGTCGATCTCCTGACCCGTGACCTCGTCCGGGATCGGCAGCCGCTTGACCGGCTCCCGCTCCTCACGGCGGTCCTCACGCCCGGCGCTCTCGAACCGTCCGTGGCTCTCCTCCGCCGGCCGGCGGCTCTGGCCCCGGTCGTCGTCACGGCGCGGCCCACGCGGGGGCGCGTCACGGCGGTCGTCCTGACGCGGACCGCGCGGCGGCCCGTCACGACGGTCCTCACGCGGGCGGTCGCTGCCGGGACGGCTGCTGCTCGGACGGTCACTGCTGGGACGGTCGCTGCCCGACCGCTCGTAGCGCGGACGGTCCTCACGGGGACGGTCCTCACGCGGACGCTCGAAGCGCGGCCGGTCCTCGCGGGGACGGTCACTGCTCGGCCGGTCGCTGCTGGGACGGTCGTACCGGGGGTGGTCGCCCTGGGGACGGTCGTCGCGGCGGAAGCTGCCGCCGCGGTCGTCCTGGCGGGGGCCGCGCGGCGGGCCGTCACGGCGGTCGTCACGGGGACGGTCACTGCTGGGGCGGTCGTAGCGCGGGCGGTCGCCCTGCGGGCGGTCGTCACGGCGGAAGCCGCCGCGGTCACCGCTCGGGGGGCCGGAACGCGGACGGTCACCCTGCGGACGGTCGTCGCGGCGGAAGCTGCCGCCACGGTCGTCACGGCGGTCACCGCTGGGCGGGCCGGAGCGCGGACGGTCGGAGCGCGGGGGGCCGTCACGACGGTCGTCACGGGGACGGTCACTGCTGGGGCGGTCGTAGCGCGGACGGTCACCCTGCGGACGGTCGTCACGGCGGAAGCCGCCGCGGTCACCGCTCGGCGGGCCGGAACGCGGACGGTCACCCTGCGGACGGTCGTCACGACGGAAGCTGCCGCCACGGTCGTCGGGACGCGAGCCACCACGCGGCGGACCGTCACGACGGTCGCCACTCGGCGGGCCGAACCGCGGACGGTCACCCTGCGGGCGGTCGTCACGACGGAAGCCACCACGGTCGCCGCTGCTGGGCGGGCCGGAGCGCGGGCGGTCATCACGGCGGAAGCTGCCGCCACGGTCGTCGGGACGCGAGCCACCACGCGGCGGGCCGTCACGACGGTCGCCACTCGGCGGGCCGAAGCGCGGACGGTCACCCTGCGGGCGGTCATCGCGACGGAAGCCACCACGCGGCGGGCCGGAACGCGGACGGTCACCCTGCGGACGGTCGTCACGGCGGAAGCCGCCGCGGTCACCGCTGGGACGATCCGTACGCGGGCGGTCTTCACGCGGACGGTCAGAACGGGGGCGATCAGAGCTCGGGCGGTCAGAACTCGGGCGGTCGGTACGGGGTCGGTCGTCACGACGGTCATCCCGGCGGAAACCGCCGGCCCGGTCACCATCGCGGCGCGGGCCGCCGGTGCGGAAACCGCCCCGGTCGCCACCGCTCTGTCGCGGCTCCCGGCGCTCAGGCCGATCCGACCGATCCTCGGGCGAGTTGGACATCGTCGTAACTCCTTGGTTCGTGCTGCTGTAGTGCCAGTCTCTCGTACCTGCCGAGTGACCGCGCACCGGTGGGGCAAAACAAAAAGACCCTCGGTCCCAGCGCAGAGGCCGGGACCGAGGGTCCATAAAGATTGTTCGGCGGCGTCCTACTCTCCCACAGGGTCCCCCCTGCAGTACCATCGGCGCTGAAAGGCTTAGCTTCCGGGTTCGGAATGTAACCGGGCGTTTCCCTAACGCTATGACCACCGAAACACTATCGGGCCATCCCGCTGAACGGGATTATTGACAGTGCCAAGCGAACAAGCACACTTTTCAATTTAAGTAGTACTGGTTCAACCGGAGCGACTGTTCGCAACCCGGGAACCAAACAGTGGACGCGAAGCAAAAATAGTTAGACAAGCCCTCGGCCTATTAGTACCAGTCAGCTCCACCCGTTACCGGGCTTCCACATCTGGCCTATCAACCCAGTCGTCTACTGGGAGCCTTAACCCCTCAAAGGGGGTGGGAATACTCATCTCGAAGCAGGCTTCCCGCTTAGATGCTTTCAGCGGTTATCCTTTCCGAACGTAGCCAACCAGCCATGCCCTTGGCAGGACAACTGGCACACCAGAGGTTCGTCCGTCCCGGTCCTCTCGTACTAGGGACAGCCCTTCTCAATATTCCTACGCGCGCAGCGGATAGGGACCGAACTGTCTCACGACGTTCTAAACCCAGCTCGCGTACCGCTTTAATGGGCGAACAGCCCAACCCTTGGGACCGACTCCAGCCCCAGGATGCGACGAGCCGACATCGAGGTGCCAAACCATCCCGTCGATATGGACTCTTGGGGAAGATCAGCCTGTTATCCCCGGGGTACCTTTTATCCGTTGAGCGACGGCGCTTCCACAAGCCACCGCCGGATCACTAGTCCCGACTTTCGTCCCTGCTCGACCCGTCAGTCTCACAGTCAAGCTCCCTTGTGCACTTACACTCAACACCTGATTGCCAACCAGGCTGAGGGAACCTTTGGGCGCCTCCGTTACTCTTTAGGAGGCAACCGCCCCAGTTAAACTACCCACCAGACACTGTCCCTGATCCGGATCACGGACCGAGGTTAGACATCCAGCACGACCAGAGTGGTATTTCAACGACGACTCCACAACAGCTGGCGCTGCCGCTTCAAAGTCTCCCACCTATCCTACACAAGCCGAACCGAACACCAATATCAAGCTATAGTAAAGGTCCCGGGGTCTTTCCGTCCTGCTGCGCGAAACGAGCATCTTTACTCGTAGTGCAATTTCACCGGGCCTATGGTTGAGACAGTCGAGAAGTCGTTACGCCATTCGTGCAGGTCGGAACTTACCCGACAAGGAATTTCGCTACCTTAGGATGGTTATAGTTACCACCGCCGTTTACTGGCGCTTAAGTTCTCAGCTTCGCCACACCGAAATGTGACTAACCGGTCCCCTTAACGTTCCAGCACCGGGCAGGCGTCAGTCCGTATACATCGCCTTACGGCTTCGCACGGACCTGTGTTTTTAGTAAACAGTCGCTTCTCGCTGGTCTCTGCGGCCACCCCCAGCTCAGGGAGCAAGTCCCCTCACCAGTTGTGGCCCCCCTTCTCCCGAAGTTACGGGGGCATTTTGCCGAGTTCCTTAACCATAGTTCACCCGAACGCCTCGGTATTCTCTACCTGACCACCTGAGTCGGTTTAGGGTACGGGCCGCCATGAAACTCGCTAGAGGCTTTTCTCGACAGCATAGGATCATCCACTTCACCACAATCGGCTCGGCATCAGGTCTCAGACTATATGTCGCGCGGATTTGCCTACGCAACGCCCTACACCCTTACCCCGGGACAACCACCGCCCGGGCTGGACTACCTTCCTGCGTCACCCCATCGCTTACCTACTACCACCTTGGACCGGCGGCTCCACCACTCCCCTTTGCCCGAAGGCTCCAGGACGGCTTCACGGCCTTAGCATCAGAGGGTTCGATACTGGGCGTTTCAAAGCGGGTACCGGAATATCAACCGGTTGTCCATCGACTACGCCTGTCGGCCTCGCCTTAGGTCCCGACTTACCCTGGGCAGATCAGCTTGACCCAGGAACCCTTAGTCAATCGGCGCACACGTTTCCCACGTGTGTATCGCTACTCATGCCTGCATTCTCACTCGTGTACCGTCCACGACTGGCTTCCGCCGCCGCTTCACCCGGCACACGACGCTCCCCTACCCATCCCCGCACCCGTTAGGGCTTCACACGGGAATGACACGACTTCGGCGGTACGCTTGAGCCCCGCTACATTGTCGGCGCGGAATCACTTGACCAGTGAGCTATTACGCACTCTTTCAAGGATGGCTGCTTCTAAGCCAACCTCCTGGTTGTCTCTGCGACTCCACATCCTTTCCCACTTAGCGTACGCTTAGGGGCCTTAGTCGATGCTCTGGGCTGTTTCCCTCTCGACCATGGAGCTTATCCCCCACAGTCTCACTGCCGCGCTCTCACTTACCGGCATTCGGAGTTTGGCTAAGGTCAGTAACCCGGTAGGGCCCATCGCCTATCCAGTGCTCTACCTCCGGCAAGAAACACGCGACGCTGCACCTAAATGCATTTCGGGGAGAACCAGCTATCACGGAGTTTGATTGGCCTTTCACCCCTAACCACAGGTCATCCCCCAGGTTTTCAACCCTGGTGGGTTCGGTCCTCCACGAAGTCTTACCTCCGCTTCAACCTGCCCATGGCTAGATCACTCCGCTTCGGGTCTTGGGCGCGCGACTCATTCGCCCTATTCGGACTCGCTTTCGCTACGGCTACCCCACACGGGTTAACCTCGCCACACACCGCAAACTCGCAGGCTCATTCTTCAAAAGGCACGCAGTCACGACTGTGCATGCAAGCATGCACAGCGACGCTCCCACGGCTTGTAGGCACACGGTTTCAGGTACTATTTCACTCCGCTCCCGCGGTACTTTTCACCATTCCCTCACGGTACTATCCGCTATCGGTCACCAGGGAATATTTAGGCTTAGCGGGTGGTCCCGCCAGATTCACACGGGATTTCTCGGGCCCCGTGCTACTTGGGTGTCGCACAAGCAAGCCGTACAGATTTCAGCTACGGGGGTCTTACCCTCTACGCCGGACCTTTCGCATGTCCTTCGCCTATCCATACGGTTTCTGACTCGCCCAACAGTCGGCAGACTGCTGAAGTGCGATCCCACAACCCCGCATACGCAACCCCTGCCGGGTATCACACGCATACGGTTTGGCCTCATCCGGTTTCGCTCGCCACTACTCCCGGAATCACGGTTGTTTTCTCTTCCTGCGGGTACTGAGATGTTTCACTTCCCCGCGTTCCCTCCACATACCCTATGTGTTCAGGTATGGGTGACAGCCCATGACGACTGCCGGGTTTCCCCATTCGGACACCCCCGGATCACAGCTCAGTTGACAGCTCCCCGGGGCCTATCGCGGCCTCTCGCGTCCTTCATCGGTTCCTGGTGCCAAGGCATCCACCGTGCGCCCTTAGAAACTTGCGCTAACTAGATGCTCGCGTCCACTGTTTAGTTCTCAAGCAACGACCAGTCACCCGTCTCCAACGCTTCCGCGTCGTTAACGGGGCCGGGGTGTAGAAGAAACAAAGGTCGTTCCCTCAGGACCCAACAGCGTGCCCGACCCACCAGCAATCCAGACGCTTTCCACGCCGAAGCAGTACTTGCTTCCGGATTCCCAGTGTGCCGAATAGTCAACGTTCCACCCATGAGCAACCACCGCCGAACAGATGCCGGCGTAATGGCCCTGGACCGTCAATGACGGTCTAGATGCTCCTTAGAAAGGAGGTGATCCAGCCGCACCTTCCGGTACGGCTACCTTGTTACGACTTCGTCCCAATCGCCAGTCCCACCTTCGACGACTCCCTCCCTTGCGGGTTGGGCCATCGGCTTCGGGTGTTACCGACTTTCGTGACGTGACGGGCGGTGTGTACAAGGCCCGGGAACGTATTCACCGCAGCAATGCTGATCTGCGATTACTAGCAACTCCGACTTCATGGGGTCGAGTTGCAGACCCCAATCCGAACTGAGGCCGGCTTTTTGAGATTCGCTCCACCTTGCGGTATCGCAGCTCATTGTACCGACCATTGTAGCACGTGTGCAGCCCAAGACATAAGGGGCATGATGACTTGACGTCGTCCCCACCTTCCTCCGAGTTGACCCCGGCGGTCTCCTGTGAGTCCCCATCACCCCGAAGGGCATGCTGGCAACACAGAACAGGGGTTGCGCTCGTTGCGGGACTTAACCCAACATCTCACGACACGAGCTGACGACAGCCATGCACCACCTGTACACCGACCACAAGGGGGGCCGTATCTCTACGGCTTTCCGGTGTATGTCAAGCCTTGGTAAGGTTCTTCGCGTTGCGTCGAATTAAGCCACATGCTCCGCTGCTTGTGCGGGCCCCCGTCAATTCCTTTGAGTTTTAGCCTTGCGGCCGTACTCCCCAGGCGGGGAACTTAATGCGTTAGCTGCGGCACCGACGACGTGGAATGTCGCCAACACCTAGTTCCCAACGTTTACGGCGTGGACTACCAGGGTATCTAATCCTGTTCGCTCCCCACGCTTTCGCTCCTCAGCGTCAGTAATGGCCCAGAGATCCGCCTTCGCCACCGGTGTTCCTCCTGATATCTGCGCATTTCACCGCTACACCAGGAATTCCGATCTCCCCTACCACACTCTAGTCTGCCCGTATCGAATGCAGACCCGGGGTTAAGCCCCGGGCTTTCACATCCGACGTGACAGACCGCCTACGAGCTCTTTACGCCCAATAATTCCGGACAACGCTCGCACCCTACGTATTACCGCGGCTGCTGGCACGTAGTTAGCCGGTGCTTCTTCTGCAGGTACCGTCACTTGCGCTTCTTCCCTGCTGAAAGAGGTTTACAACCCGAAGGCCGTCATCCCTCACGCGGCGTCGCTGCATCAGGCTTTCGCCCATTGTGCAATATTCCCCACTGCTGCCTCCCGTAGGAGTCTGGGCCGTGTCTCAGTCCCAGTGTGGCCGGTCGCCCTCTCAGGCCGGCTACCCGTCGTCGCCTTGGTAGGCCATTACCCCACCAACAAGCTGATAGGCCGCGGGCTCATCCTTCACCGCCGGAGCTTTTAACCCACCCCCAGGAGGAGGAGAGTGTTATCCGGTATTAGACCCCGTTTCCAGGGCTTGTCCCAGAGTGAAGGGCAGATTGCCCACGTGTTACTCACCCGTTCGCCACTAATCCACCCCGAAGGGCTTCATCGTTCGACTTGCATGTGTTAAGCACGCCGCCAGCGTTCGTCCTGAGCCAGGATCAAACTCTCCGTGAATGTCTCCACGCAAGAGCGGCACCACCGGCCGGAATAAGGCCCGTGGTGCACAGCGTCCTCGCTGTGTAATTGCCTCCCACCAGTTCCCGTCCCGAAGGACCGGAGGGTAGAAGGACTTTTTCAAAGGAACCACCAAACGAAACCCGAATGGGTTCCGCCCGGGGTGTTTTAAGTCTGGCGTTGACTTTTGGCACGCTGTTGAGTTCTCAAGGAACGGACGCTTCCTTCGGTGCCGTTTTACCGGCGCCCTCCGGGCTTCCCTTCGTGTTTCTCAGCTTAGCAGATCCGATTTCCCGTTTCTGCCACCCGCTGAGGCGGGCTTTTGTTTCTCGCCTTGCGGCGTGTCCACTACGTTAGCCGATTTCCCGCCACGCTCATAATCGAGCTATTCGGACCGAATTTCGGCGCACCCAAAAGCAACCCTGTCGGGAAGTCGTAGTAGTGGGTGGCCACCCCCGCGGGGATCCGGACGAACCGGACGCACCGTTTCAAGCGGCTCGGACTACATTACGGAGGAGCGGCGGCAGAGTCAAGCTCAACCGCCGCTCAAACGCACGATTTCAGCCGACCTCGACGGCAGCCAGGCTCTTCTTGCCGCGGCGGAGGACGAGCCACCGGCCGTGCAGCAGGTCGGACTCGGCCGGCACCGCGTCCTCGCTGGTCACCTTGGCGTTGTTCAGGTAGGCGCCACCCTCCTTGATGGCCCGGCGGGCGGCCGACTTGCTGGCCACCAGCTCGACCGCGGTCAGCAGGTCGACGACCGGCTCCAGCGCCGTGACCTTGGCGTACGGCAGCTCGGAGAGAGCGGCCGCCAGCGTGGCCTCGTCCAGGTCCGTCAGTTCCCCCTGGCCGAAAAGCGCCTTGGACGCATCGGTGACCGCGGTGCACTGGGCGGCCCCGTGGACCAGGGTCGTCAGTTCCTCAGCCAGGGCGCGCTGGGCGGCGCGGGCCTGGGGGCGCTCCTCGGTGAGGCGCTCCAGCTCCTCGATCTCCTCGCGGGACTTGAAGCTGAAGATGCGCAGGAACTTGGAGATGTCACGGTCGTCCGCGTTCAGCCAGAACTGGAAGAAGGCGTACGGCGTGGTCATCTCGGGGTCGAGCCAGATGGCGCCGCCCTCGGTCTTGCCGAACTTGGTGCCGTCCGCCTTGGTGATCAGCGGAGTGGCGAGGGCGTGGACGGAGGCGCCCTCGACGCGGTGGATCAGGTCGATGCCGGCCGTGAGGTTGCCCCACTGGTCGCTTCCGCCGGTCTGCAGGGTGCAGCCGTAGCGCCGGTAGAGCTCCAGGAAGTCCATCCCCTGGAGGATCTGGTAGCTGAACTCGGTGTAGCTGATGCCCTGGTCGGAGTTGAGGCGCCGGGCGACGGCTTCCTTGGCGATCATCTTGTTGACTCGGAAGTGCTTGCCCACGTCACGCAGGAACTCGATCGCCGACATCCCGGACGTCCAGTCCAGGTTGTTCACCATCGTCGCGGCGTTCGGCCCCTCGAAGGAGAGGAAGGGCTCGATCTGCCCGCGGACCCGCTCGACCCAGTCGGCGACGACCTCGGGAGCGTTGAGTGTCCGCTCCGCCGACGGCTTGGGGTCGCCGATCAGGCCGGTGGCCCCGCCCACCAGGCCCAGCGGCCGGTTGCCCGCCTGCTGCAGCCGCCGGATGGTGAGGATCTGCACCAGGTTGCCGAGGTGCAGGCTGGGCGCCGTGGGGTCGAAGCCGCAATAGACCGTGACCGGGCCGTCCGCGAACGCCTTGCGCAGTGCGTCCTCGTCAGTGGATACGGCGATCAGCCCGCGCCACTGCAGCTCGTCGACGATGTCCGTCACGGTTCTCTTGTCTCCTTGGGTCAGTGCGATGAGTCGGTGCTCCGCGGTCCGCACACCGGCGGTCGCAGAGCGTCTGTACAGCGTGTCCGAGAGTACGCGGTCATGGCGAGTCGTTATGGGCGGCGTCTCGGGGTGTGGGCACGGTAGGGACTGACGGTGGGGTCGCCGTCGATCCAGAAGCGCCAGGGGTGCACGGCTCCCTCGCCGCCGACGCCGGTACGCGGGCCGGAGCGCACCCGGTCAGCGGCCGGCGGGGTACCGGTGAGGACGCGGAACGGGCTGCCGGCCGGTTCGCCCGCCGGACCGGTATAGGGGTCGCAGACGTCGGATCCGTTGAGCGACCGGTCGACGGCGAGCGCGGTGGCCAGCCGGGCCGGGCCCTGGGCGAGGTCGGTGTCCTTGCGGGAGGTGGGGCGGTTCGCTCGGGCGAGGTCCTCCCCACGGGTGATCTCGCCGCCCCGGAGCAGGACCCCGCTCGGCGTGCCCTCCGGGCCGCAGACCAGGTTGAGGCAGTGCCACATCCCGTACGTGAAGTACACGTAGGTGTGGCCGGGCGGGCCGAACATCACCGCGTTGCGTTCGGTGCGGCCCCGGTAGGCGTGCGATCCCGGGTCGACGGGTCCCGCGTAGGCCTCCACCTCGGTGAGGCGCAGCTCGATCGGGCCGCCCGGGGTGTCACGGACGAGGATCCGGCCGAGGAGGTCCGGTGCGATGTCGAGGACCGGGCGGTCGAAGAAGGGCCGGGCGAGCGGGGCCCTTTCCGCGTCGGCGATCATGCGGTACGAGGGTACTGGAACCGCCCGCGGCGGTTCCGCGTTCGTAGTGACCGTAGATAACGTAAAGAAACAGTCAACCGCCGGTATGAGGAGTGGGACAACGTGGGCTTCAAGAAGCTGCTTGCGAGCATGGGTGCCGGTGGGGCGTCCGTCGAGACCGTACTGACGGACCCGAACGTGGTGCCGGGCGGCACTGTCCAGGGTGAGGTGCGTATCCAGGGCGGGTCGGTCGCGCAGCAGATCGAGGGGCTCTCCGTCGGGCTGCAGGCCCGGGTCGAGGTCGAGAGCGGCGACAACGAGTACAAGCAGGACATCGAGTTCCACCGGCAGCAGCTGGGCGGGGCGTTCGAGGTGGCGCCGGGGGCCGTGCACACCGTGCCGTTCGGGCTGCAGATCCCGTGGGAGACGCCGGTCACCACGTTCCTCGGCCGGCATCTGTCGGGGATGAACATCGGGGTGACGACGGAGCTGGCGATCGCCCGCGCGGTGGACTCGGGTGACCTCGACCCGGTCAGCGTGCACCCGCTGCCGGCGCAGCAGGCGCTGCTGGACGCGTTCGGGCACCTGGGCTTCGCGTTCAAGGCCGCGGACCTGGAGAAGGGGCACATCCGGGGGACGCGGCAGCGGCTGCCGTTCTACCAGGAGATCGAGTTCCGGGCGCCGCACCAGTACCGGGGGCTGAACCAGGTGGAGCTGACCTTCATCGCGGACGGCAACGAGATGGACGTGATCCTGGAGATGGACAAGAAGCCGGGGCTGTTCGGCGAGGGCAGCGACTCGTACCGGTCGTTCACGGTCGGTCTGCAGTCCTTCCAGGGCACCGACTGGGCGGCGTACCTGAATCAGTGGCTGGCGGAGGTCGGCGGCAAGCGCAACTGGTTCTAGGGATCTAGGCTCGGTGCGCAGAAGGCCGCGCCGGCGCAGCCCGGCCGCGGTCCCTAGCTGTTCTTGCGATCAGGAGGTGTCGAGGTGACCGAGCAGAAGCGGCGGCCGCTCCCCCACGAGTTCCATCCGCCGGTGCCGTCGTTCACGGTGGTGAGCGATGACGTGGCGCCGGGCGGGGTGTTGAAGGACGCGCAGGTGTACGCGGCCGGGAACACGTCACCGCACCTGCGGTGGGAGGGCTTCCCCGACGGGACGAAGAGTTTCGCCGTGACGTGCTACGACCCGGACGCGCCGACCGGCAGCGGTTTCTGGCACTGGTCGCTCATCGACATTCCCGCGTCCGTCACCGAGTTGCCCGCGGGCGCGGGCGGCGGGGACTTCAAGGGGCTGCCCGAGGGTGCGCTGCACGTCAGGAACGACTACGGGACGCGGGACTTCGGCGGGGCCGCGCCGCCGCCGGGGGACGGTTCGCACCGCTATGTCTTCACCGTGTACGCGGTGGACACCGAGAAGCTCGGGCCGGACGCGGACGCCTCGCCTGCCGTGATCGGTTTCAACCTCCGCTTCCACACGCTGGGCCGCGCCCAGCTGATCGGCGAGTACGAGGCACCGGCCGGTAGCTGACGGCCGGGCGTCCGCCGTGGCCGGCGGGCGCCCGTTAATTGCGTTGCGCCCCGGCGCCCTGAATCGCACAGTGGTACGTGTCTGGTGGTGGCCCACCATCACCAGGCAGCCGGTACCGCTGTAGCGGGGGCGGCGGGGCGTTGCGTCGTGGTGGTTCTCGCCCGCGCGATGCCGGCCGTCCGCCGGAACCAGGTGTTTCCCGCCCGGTGTCCACGCCGGCTGCCGTACGCTCCGGACGCTTCCGTTACGCACGGGGGGAAGCGTCCGGGGCGTTCGGCATTTTTCGCTGTCCACCCGCCCGGCCACCCTTCCGGGAGCCGCTCCCGTACCCCGTCGATCCCCTTTCCCCGCACGGTAATTGCGTTGTCCGCCGGTGGTCCGCGAGGCACAGTGGATCCACTTCGCCATGGGGCGGGGACGGATCCTTGGGGTGGGCGGAATGCGTGAGACTCTGGTGCTGAACGCGAGTTTCGAGCCGCTGTCGACGGTGTCGCTGCGGCGTGCCGTGGTGCTGGTCATGCAGGAGAAGGCCGTCGTCGAGCAGGCGCATCCCGGGCTGCGCATCCGCGCGGCGGCCGTCGAGGTTCCGGTTCCGCTGGTGATCAGGCTGCGCAGATACGTCCGGGTGCCCTTCCGACAACGGGCCCCGTGGTCGCGGCGGGGTGTGCTGGTGCGTGACCGACACCGGTGCGCGTACTGCGGTCGCCGGGCGAGCACGGTGGACCACATCGTGCCGCGGTCGCGCGGTGGTGGGGACACCTGGCTGAACACGGTCGCGGCCTGTGCGGAGGACAACGGCCGCAAGGCGGACCGGACTCCTGAGCAGGCGGGGATGCGGCTGCTGGCGCAGCCGTTCGAGCCGACGCCGGCGGACACGCTGCTGCTGGCGCTGGGGATCAGGGACAACGACGCGCTGCCGGGGTGGCTGGCGCTGCCGGCCTGATCCCGGTGGGGCGCGGACGGCGGCGGTCATCTGAGGACGAGCTGGACGATGGCCACGATGCCGACGGCGACGATGACGCCGCGCAGCGCCGCCGGCGGCAGCCGGCGGCCGATGCGGGCGCCGAAGATGCCGCCGAGGGTGGCTCCGGCGGCGATGAGGCCCACGGCGGCCCAGTTGAAGTCGGCGACGAAGAGGAAGAACACGGCGGCGATGCCGTTGACGAGCATGCCGAGGACGTTCTTGACGCCGTTGATCCGCTGCAGGTCGTCATGGAGCAGCAGCCCCATCAGCGACAGGTAGAGAACGCCCTGGGCGGCCCCGAAGTAACCGCCGTACATGCTGGCGAGGAACAGTCCGACGAGCAGCAGCGGGCCGCCGTCGGTGGGGACCTCGGTGCCCTCGCGTTCGCGGCGGGCCTTGATGGCGCGGGCGAGGCGGGGCTGCAGCACGACCAGGACCAGGGCCAGCCCGATCAGTACCGGGACGATCGCGTCGAACGCGTCGGACGGCAGGGTCAGCAGCAGGATCGCGCCGGCCAGGCCGCCGGCCAGCGCGGTGCTGCCGAGCCGGATGACGCGCCGGCGCTGGCCGCGCAGTTCACGGCGGTAGCCGATGGCACCGGTGAGCGAACCGGGTACCAGGCCGAGGGCGTTGGAGACGTTCGCGGTGATCGGCGGGAGGCCGACGGCGAGCAGTACCGGGAACGTGATGAGGGTGCCGGAGCCGACGATGGTGTTGATGGTGCCGGCGCCGATGCCCGCCGCGAAGACGGCGAGTGCCTCCCAGAACGTCACGCTGTACCCCTCGATGACCGGTGTCGGATGCACCGATCATGCCCGAGGGTCAGTCCTTGTCGAAGCGTGGGGTCTCGCGGCGCGGGATGGGGACGTCGCCGCCGCCCCCGTTGTTGCCGTTGGTGCCGCCGTTGTTCCCGCCGCCGGCACCGTTGGTCGGGGCGCCGGGCAGGTTCACGATGCCGCCGAGGCCCTTGAGCGCGTCATTGAGCTCGCTGGGGATGATCCAGAGCTTGTTGGCGTCGCCCTGCGCGATCTTCGGGAGCATCTGGAGGTACTGGTAGGCCAGCAGCTTCTGGTCCGGGTCGCCCGCGTGGATGGACTCGAAGACCGTACGGATGGCCTGGGCCTCACCTTCGGCGCGCAGCGCGGCGGCCTTGGCGTCACCTTCGGCGCGCAGGATGGAGGACTGCTTCTCACCTTCGGCGGTGAGGATCTGGGACTGCCGGATGCCCTCCGCGGTGAGGATCGCGGCGCGCTTGTCGCGGTCCGCGCGCATCTGCTTCTCCATCGAGTCCTGGATGGAGGTGGGCGGCTCGATCGCCTTGAGCTCGACGCGGTTGACGCGGATGCCCCATTTGCCGGTGGCCTCGTCCAGGACGCCGCGCAGCGCCGCGTTGATCTCCTCGCGGGAGGTCAGCGTCCGTTCCAGGTCCATGCCGCCGATGATGTTGCGGAGCGTGGTGACGGTGAGCTGCTCGATCGCCTGGATGTAGCTGGCGACTTCGTACGTCGCCGCGCGGGCGTCGGTGACCTGGTAGTAGATGACCGTGTCGATGTTGACGACCAGGTTGTCCTGGGTGATCACCGGCTGCGGCGGGAACGGCACGACCTGTTCACGGAGGTCGATGCGGTTGCGGATCGTGTCGATGAACGGAACGACGATGTTCAGGCCCGCGCTCAACGTCCGCGTGTAGCGGCCGAATCGTTCGACGATGGCGGCACTCGCCTGGGGGATGACCTGGACCGTCTTGATGAGCGCGACGAAGACGAGCACCACCAGGATGATCAGGACGATGATGATCGGCTGCATGTCCACTCCCGCGCCGTTTGCGGACGTACTACGACATGATCAATTCTCGCAGACCACTGCGGCGGTGCGCTCGGGTTCGGCGAATTCCCGGAGCACGACCGCGGCGGCCGTATCGGTCGGTCAGGCGTCCTCGGTCACATGACGACGGCGGTCGCGCCGTCGATCTCCACGACATCCACCTTCTCGCCCGGGTCGAAGCTCCGTTCCTCGTCGAGGGCGCGCGCCGACCAGATCTCTCCGGCGAGCTTGATCCGTCCGCCGCCGCCGTCGACCCGTTCGAGGACGACGGCCTGCCGCCCCCTCAGCGCGTCGATGCCGGTACGCAGTTCGGGCCGCTGCGTCCGGTGCTTGTAGGCGATCGGGCGGACGACCGCGAGCAGTGCGACCGAGACGATCACGAAGACGATGACCTGGACGACGATGCCGCCGCCGAGCGCGGCGACGATCGCCCCCGCGACGGCGCCGACCGCGAACATCCCGAATTCGGGCATCGTCGTGATCACCAGCGGTATGCCGAGTCCTACGGCGGCGATCAGCCACCACACCCATGGGTCCACCTCCCCATCGTAGGGGGGCGGGGGTGATCTGTGACAGGCCTTCCGGGCGCGGGGGCGGGCGCGGGGAAGCACGAACGGGCGTTCCGCCGGGGGGTGTTACGTCCCGCTCCCCCCGGCCGGGCGGCGGATGGCTACGAGAGCGGCAGTCCTGCGGCGGTCCAGCGGTCGCCCCTGTGCTCGACGACGAGCGGGAGGCCGAAGCAGCGGGAGAGGTTGCGCGAGGTGAGTTCCAGCTCGACCGGGCCTGCGGCGACGACCTTGCCCTGGCGGATCATGAGGACATGGGTGAAGCCGGGGGCGATCTCTTCGACATGGTGGGTCACCATGATCATGGAGGGCGCGATCGGGTCGCGGGCGAGCCGGCCGAGGCGGCGTACCAGGTCCTCACGGCCGCCGAGGTCCAGGCCGGCCGCGGGCTCGTCGAGGAGCAGCAGCTCCGGGTCGGTCATCATGGCGCGGGCGATCAGGGTGCGCTTGCGCTCGCCCTCGGACAGGGTGCCGAACTTGCGGTCCAGGTAGTCGGACATGCCCAGCCGGTCGAGGAAGGCGCGGGCGCGGTCCTCGTCGACCTTCTCGTAACTCTCCCGCCAGTGCGCGGTCATGCCGTACGCGGCGGTGAGCACGGTCTGCAGGACGGTCTGGCCGCGCGGCATCTTGTCCGCCATGGCCGCGCCGGCCATGCCGATACGGGGGCGCAGTTCGAAGACGTCGACGCTGCCGAGCTTCTCGCCGAGCACCTGGACGGTGCCGGTGGTCGGGAAGAGATAGCTGGAGGCGACATTGAGCAGGGTGGTCTTTCCCGCGCCGTTCGGTCCGAGGATCACCCAGCGTTCGCCCTCGGCGACCGACCACGAGACCTGGTCCACCAGAGCCCGTCCGTCGCGGACCACCGATACGTCCACCAGCTCCAGCACATCGCTCATGAGCGCGTTGTCTCCCATTGCAGTTTCGGTTGTCACGGGCAGAGCCCCGAGGGAAAACCTACGCCACGCGTCGGGCGGTCCACTCCTTAGGCTGGGGGGATGCTTGATGAACCTCGATCAGGACGGCTGGCGGCGTGGGGAAATGCCCTACTTGCCGGACTTGCCGCACCGGATGATGTCGCCCAGGAGGTCCTGGGCGAGGACGCGGTCCACCGGATGACCGGACTGCCGGGCGAGACCGGCCCGGTCGGGCTGACGCTCGGCCTCGGCCGGCTGCGGGCGCTCGGTACGACCGGGCTGCGGGTCGCCCTGCCCGCGCCGGGACATCCGCTGGGCCTCAGCGGCCCGGCGGACTTCAACGCGCGGGCGCTGGCCGCGGGCGAGGCCGTGATCGCGGTCGGCGGCCCGGCGCTCGGCCTCGTACCCGAGGTGAGCGAGGCCGGGCCGCGCGGCGATGTGCATGTGGAGGTGGAGTGGAAGTGCCTGGAGGTGCGGCAGGGCCCACCGGCCGATGTGCCCTCGCTCGGCGAGGCCGAGCGGGAGCTGGCCGAGGCGCTGCGGGACACCACCGAGGCGCTGACCCGGCTGGACGTGGCGGGGGCGGGGCCGGCCGCGCAGGCCGCCCTGGACGCGTACCGGGCGCGTGCGGAGCGCGGCCGTGATCTGCTGGCGCCCGGCTATCCGCCGCGGGCGGTGCGGGTGCTGGCGCTGGCGCAGCGGGTCGGCGCCCTGGTCGCCATCGCCTCCGACGGGCACGGGGGCGCGGTGAGCGCGTCGGAGATCGCCGCGCGGGCGGAGCTGCTGCGGCCGGTGGAGCGCACCGCGCGGCGGGCGCAGGTGGCGGCGTACAACGCGTACGTGGAGGAGTCGGAGCGCCGGGCCTGAGCCGCACCGGGATGACGCGGAAGGCCCCGCGTCCTGCCGGTGTCACCGGTGGGACGCGGGGCCTTCACGGTCGTACGGGGCAGGTCAGCCGATGTTCGACGACGCGTTGCCGAACGCCGGGTTGAGCAGACCGATCACGTTGACGGTGTTGCCCGTCACGTTGACCGGGACGTGCACCGGCACCTGGAGCAGGTTGCCGGACAGCACGCCCGGGGAGTCGGTGGCGGAGCCACAGGCATCGGCGCTCGCGAACGCGGAACCGGCGGAGACACCCGCGGCGATTCCGGTGACGGCGATGACCAGGGCGGCCTTTTTGGCAGTGTTCATGGGAAACGATCCTCCTGTTGCGGTACGGCCCAGCCGCGGGCCGCACGGTGAAGAACGCCCGGCCCGGCCGGATGACACGGGCGCGGACCGGAAACGTCCGAAGGGATCACCGGATCGAACGCGCGGGGATTCGATCGAACGCAGCGGCCCCGGAGGCGGTGCCTCCGGGGCCGGTCGTCGCGGCGGAGCCGCGGGGGGACTACTGGTTGACGCACTCGTTCCCGAACACCGGGTTCAGGAGACCGATCACGTTCACGGTGTTGCCGCAGACGTTGACCGGGACGTGCACGGGAACCTGGAGCAGGTTGCCGGAGAGAACGCCGGGCGAGCCCTCGGCCACGCCGTGGGCCTCGGCGCCGCTGTGGGCGGAGGCGACACCGGCTCCGGCCATGGCGAGCCCGCCCGCGACGAAGGTGACAGCCGCGGCGGTCTTCAGGATCTTCACTTCGAACTTCCTCCTTGCAGGGTGCACCGCGACCAGCCGCCGCGGTACTCCCTACAGAACGGGTCACAGGCGGTCAGGATGCGCCACCGGCCCCACATCCACCCGTCGGAATGAATCCGATACCGGAACACACCGGTCCGGTATGGCCCGTCAGGCCTCCGGAGGTGCCCCGATGCCGTGCCTGACCGCCCACAGCGCGGCCTGGGTGCGGTCCGAGACATCGAGCTTCATCAGGATGTTCGAGACATGGGTCTTCACGGTCTTCTCCGAGAGCACCAGCGCGCGGGCGATCTCCCGGTTGGAGCGCCCGTCGGCGATCAGCGTCAGCACCTCGCGCTCCCGTTCGGTGAGGGCGTTGCCCCGTCCCTGGCCGCCGCCGGGGAACTCCTGGGAGAGCAGGGCGTCGGCCACCTCGGGCTGGAGCAGCACATGGCCGGCGTGCACGGAGCGGATGGCGCCGGCCAGCGCCTCGGGGTCCACGTCCTTGTACACATAGCCGGCCGCGCCGGCCCGCAGGGCGGGCACGATGGTGCGCTGCTCGGTGAAGCTGGTGACGATGAGCACCCGGGCCGGGTTGCCGAGCTCGCGCAGCTTGCGCAGCGCGGAGATGCCGTCGGCGCCGGGCATCTTGATGTCCATCAGGATCACGTCGGGGCGCAGTTCCCCGGCGCGGGCCACGCCCTCGTCGCCGTCCCCCGCCTCCCCGACGACGTCGATGTCGCCCTGGACCTCCAGGAAGGTCCGCAGCCCGCGGCGCACCACCTGGTGGTCGTCGACGAGCAATACGCGGATGCGGGCCTGCCCCTCTGACTCAGCCACCGGGCACCTCCATCTCGATCACGGTGCCCTTGCCGGGCGCCGATTCCACTGTCAGGTGTCCGCCCACGCCGCTCGCCCGGTCCCGCATCGAGACCAGGCCCAGATGGCGTCCGGCGCGGCGCACCGCGGACGGTTCGAAGCCGCTGCCGTCGTCGCGGACCCGCAGCACCGCTCCCTTGCCCCGGCCGGTGAGGCAGACGGTCACGGTCCCGGCGTCCGCGTGCCGCAGTGCGTTGTGCAGCGCCTCCTGCGCGACCCGCAGCAGCGCTTCCTCCTGGGCGGCGGGCAGCGCCTTGACCTGGCAGGACGTAAAGGTGACATGGGCCGCGTGGGCCCGGTCGAGCACCTCGGCCTGGGTCCGCAGGGTCGCGACGAGGCCGTCCTCGTCCAGTCCCGCGGGCCGCAGCTCGACGACGACGGCGCGCAGCTCGTCGGCGGCCTCGGCGGCGAGCGCCGCCACATGCTTCAGCTCCTCCTTGGCGCGCGCCGGGTCGCGGTCGACCAGGGCGGCCGCGGCCTGTGCGGTGAGGCGCAGCGAGAAGAGCTTCTGGGAGACCGCGTCGTGCAGCTCGTGGGCGATGCGCGCCCGCTCCCCCGCCAGGGTGAGTTCGCGGCTGCGCTCGTAGAGGCGGGCGTTGGTGAGGGCGATGGCGGCGTGGGCGGCCAGGGTCCGCAGCAGCGTCTCGTCCTCCTGGGTGAAGGCGCAGTCGGTGGCGGGCCCGGTTCTGGGGCCCACCTTGTTGGCCAGGAAGATCGCGCCGAGGATCTCCTCGCCGTCGACGACCGGCATCCCGATGAAGTCGGTCATGTCCGGGTGGGCGCGCGGCCAGCCCCCGAAGGAGTCGGACTGCGTGACGTCCGCGAGCCGCTGCGGGGTCGCCTCGTGGAGCATCGCGGCGAGGATGCCGTGCTGGCGGGGCAGCGGGCCGATCGCCTTCCACTGCTCGTCGCTCACCCCGTCGACGACGAACTGGGCGAACCCGCCGTGATCGTCGGGCACCCCGAGCGCGGCGTACTCGGCGTCGAGCAGCTCGCGGGCGGACGCGACGATCGTCTGCAGCACCTCGCGCACCTCCAAGTGCCGGCTCATCGCGAGGACCGCGTCGCTGACCGCTTCGATTCCGCCTCTGGGCGACCGGTTGGACATGTCGTCAACCTACCGGCGCCGCGGCCCCGGCGGATCGGGCCGGGGACCTAGGGCAAAGTGCCCCCCGACGTGCGGCGGACGGCCGAGGCGCCGGACGCGGCGGCGTTCCTACGGTGAAGGGAGCCGCTGGACGACGGGTCCTGCGGCGGCTCGGAAGGCCACAAGGAGGAGCAGCGTGAAACGCTTCACTGCAAGGGTGGTGGCGGGTGACGGGCCGGCGATGCCGGTAGCGATCATCACGGGGGCTTCGCGGGGACTGGGCCGTGCCCTGGCCGGGGCGCTCGCCCGGCGTGGCTGGGACCTGGTGCTCGACGGCCGGTCCGAGGGGGTGCTGAAGACGGCGGCGGCGGAGCTGGAGCGGGAGGGCCCCGGACGGGTGGCGGCCGTGCCGGGCGATGTCACCGACGCCGCCCACCGGACCGCGCTCGTCGCGGCGGCCCGCGCGTTCGGCGGCGTCGATCTGCTGGTGAACAACGCGAGCGCGCTGGGTGCCGAGCCGCTGGTGGCCCTGGCGGAGCTTCCGGTGGACGGGCTACGCGCCGCACTGGAGACGAATGTGGTGGCGCCGCTGGCGCTGGTGCGGGAGGCACTGCCCCTGCTGCGGGCGGCGGGCGGCGCGGTGCTGAACATCAGCTCCGACGCGGCCGTGGAGGCGTACGCGACGTGGGGCGGCTACGGGGCGAGCAAGGCCGCGCTGGAGCAGCTCTCCGCGGTGCTGGCCGTGGAGGAGCCGGGGCTGCGGGTGTGGTGGGTGGATCCGGGCGATCTGCGGACCGAGCTGTACACGGCGGCCGTCCCGGACGACGACCCGTCGGACCGGCTGCTGCCGGCGGACGTCGCCCCGGCCTTCCTGCGGCTGCTCGACGAGGAGGCGCCCAGCGGGCGCTACACCGCTCCGGCGCTGCTGGAAGCACGGTGACCACGATGGAGGGCCTGCGGGGGTTGCGGGTACCGCCCGAGCTGTCGGCGCGGGCGCCGGCCGGGCAGCGGGACGGCGTACGGCTGCTGGTCGGGCGGGCGGCGGCGGGCGAGGTGTCGCACCACGCCTTCCGGGAGCTTCCGGGGTTGCTGCGGGCGGGTGACGTCCTGGTGGTGAACACCTCGCGGACGCTGCCCGCGGCGGTCGGCGGGCGGCTCGGCCTGGAACCGGTGACCGTGCACTTCTCGACCCGCCAGGACTGGGGGCACCCCCGGCCGGAGGTTGGGGGACACTGGGCCGTGGAGGTCAGGACGCCCGACGGGCGCGGCACGACCGTGCCGCGGGCCGGCGGACCGGCCGGGGCGGTCGTGGAGCTGCCGGACGGCGAACGGCTGGTGCTGGAGGAGCCGCTGTCGCCGCGCGGGGACCGGCTGTGGCTGGCCCGGCCGTCGATGGCGGACACCGCCGGCTATCTGCACGGTCACGGGCGGCCGATCCGGTACGGCTACACCGAGCGGGACCAGCCGCTCGCCGAGTATCAGACGGTGTTCTCGGTGCCGTCCCCCGACGGTCTCGGCTCGGCGGAGATGCCGAGCGCCGGCCGGCCGTTCACCACCGGGATCGTGACATCCCTGGTCAGCAGGGGTGTGCAGATCGCACCGATCGTCCTGCACACCGGGGTCTCCTCGGCCGAGACGCATGAACCGCCGTACCCGGAGTGGTTCGAGGTGTCGCCGAGCACCGCGGGGCAGGTGAACGCCGCCCGCAGCGGTGGGGGCCGGGTCGTGGCGGTCGGTACGACGGCCGTACGGGCGCTGGAGTCGGCGGCGGACGGCCGGGGCACGGTCCGTGCCGCGCGCGGCTGGACGGATCTGGTGTTGACCCCGGAACACGGGGTACACGCCGTGGACGGGCTGCTGACCGGGCTGCACGAGCCGGCGGCCTCCCATCTGCTGATGCTGGAGGCGGTGGCGGGCGCTCCCCTGCTGGAGCGGGTCTACGCGGAAGCCGTGCGCGGCGGCTATCTGTGGCACGAGTTCGGCGACGTGAACCTGCTGCTCCCGTAGGCGTTTCGGGGGTGCTTCCGGCGCCGTTCCCGGGCACGCTTCGAGGACCCCTGAAAAGCCGTCACCGTGCGCACCCCCGTCATGACGATCCGTCGATGGCGGGGGTGGTGCCGTGTGACCTGCCCGATAGGACGTACGTCACTTACGAAGCCGGGTAGTGGACCCGGATGGTGCCCACGGCGCGTAAGGGGCCCGTAAACACGCCCTGCCGTTCCACCCGCAACTACGACTTTCGTTAGTAATCGACCTCTTTGCCCTGCGGTTTTTACCCAGCTATCAATGCCGGAGTCCGCAATTGGAAGAGGTAACTCCCCCATGCAGCTCCCGACGCTCCCGAAGCTCGGCCGCCTGAACAAGGTGCATTCGTTCGCCGTAGCAGGCACCGCAACCGCCGCTCTGACGGTTCTGGCCATCACCGCTGGTGTCCAGGGATCCGACGGAACGGCCCTCGCCGCCGGCGAGCCCTCCAACATCGCTGTGGTCAGCACCGCCGGACCGCAGAGCATTACCGACCAGGCCGGCGCCGCTTCGCAGCACGCCGCAGCCGAGGCCGCGGCCAAGAAGAAGGCGGCCGACACGGCCGCCGCGGCCGCGAAGAAGAAGGCGGCCGACGAGGCCGCGAAGAAGAAGGCCGCTGACGAGGCCGCGAAGAAGAAGGCCGCTGACGAGGCCGCCAAGCGCAAGAAGGCGGAGCAGGCCGCGAACCGCTCCAAGGAGCGCAAGGCCCTCGCCGCCAAGCCGAAGCCCGCGACCAAGGCTCCGGCCCCGGCCGCCGTCTCGTACTCGAACGACCTCGACGGCTGGATCAAGGAGTCGCTGTCGGTCATGGCCGCCCACAACATCCCGGGCAGCTACGACGGCATCTACCGCAACATCATGCGCGAGTCGTCCGGGAACCCGCAGGCCATCAACCTGACGGACTCCAACGCCGCCGCCGGCATACCGTCCAAGGGCCTGCTGCAGGTCATCGACCCGACGTTCCAGGCGTACCACGTGTCCGGTACCTCCATGGACATCTACGACCCGGTCGCCAACATCACCGCCGCGTGCAACTACGCGGCCGCGAACTACGGCTCGATCGACAACGTCGACTCGGCCTACTGAGCACCGGTCCACCACGCCGAAGGGCGGCCGCACCCCCAGGGGTACGGCCGCCCTTCGGCGTTGTCGGTCCCGCGCGCTACTTGCGCATGACCTCCGGCTCGTGGCGGCGCAGCAGCCGCGCGACCACGACACCGCAGATGACACCGAGCACGACCAGCACGCCCATGTCGACGATCCACTGGGCCGCGGTGTGCTCCCAGAGCTGGTCCGGGTTGGCCGCGTCCCACGGCATGAGGACGTTCAGCTGGGCGGTGGTGCCCAGGGCCGAGACGGCCCAGCGGGCCGGCATCAGCCAGGCGAACTGCTCCACGCCGATCGAGTCGTAGAGCTGGAACAGCACCCCGGTGAAGACGACCTGGACGATCGCGAACATCACCAGCAGCGGCATGGTCTTCTCGGCGGTCTTCACCAGGGCCGAGATGATCAGGCCGAACATCATCGAGGTGAAGCCGAGCGCGATGACGGCCAGCGTCATCTCGATCGCCGGTGAGCTCTTGAAGATCACGCCCTCGGTGGGCATGGCCCGCGGCGCGAAGCCGATGCCGCAGATGATGACGCCCTGCAGGGCCGTGATCAGACCCAGCACGATGACCTTGGACATCAGGTACGCGGAGCGGGAGAGGCCGGTGGCCCGTTCCCGTTCGTAGATCACCCGTTCCTTGATCAGTTCTCGTACCGAGTTGGCGGCGCCCGAGAAGCAGGCGCCCACCGCGAGGATCAGCAGGATCGTGCCCGCGTCCTTGTTGACCAGGTGGGCCTTGAGCGGACCCGGGCCCAGACCGCTGTCGGCCGGGATGACGACGCTGACCACACCCAGCACCGCGGGCAGGATGAACATCAGCCCGATGAAGCCGCGGTCGGAAGCGATCACCGACAGATAGCGGCGTACCAGCGTGAACAGCTGGGAACCCCAGCTCTGCGGCTTCGGCGGCCGGGTGGCCAGCTGCGGGACGACCGCCGCGGCCTGCGGGGCGGCGTCCAGGTCGGCCGCGTACATCTGGTAGTGCTGCGAGCCGTGCCAACGGCCCGACCAGTCGTAGTCGCGGTAGTTCTCAAACGCCGAGAAGACATCGGCCCAGGTCTCGTAACCGAAGAAGTTGAGCGCTTCCTCCGGCGGGCCGAAGTAGGCGACCGAGCCGCCCGGCGCCATCACCAGCAGCTTGTCGCACAGCGCCAGCTCGGCCACCGAGTGGGTGACCACCAGGACGGTGCGGCCGTCGTCGGCCAGACCGCGCAGCAGCTTCATGACGTCGCGGTCCATACCCGGGTCGAGGCCGGAGGTCGGCTCGTCCAGGAAGATCAGCGACGGCTTGGTGAGCAGCTCCAGCGCGACGGAGACCCGCTTGCGCTGACCGCCCGAGAGGGAGGTGATGCGCTTGTCCGCGTGGATGTCGAGCTTGAGCTCCTGCAGGACCTCCTGGATCCGGTGGTTGCGCTCGTCGGTCGCGGTGTCACCGGGGAACCGGAGCTTGGCCGCGTACCGCAGTGCTTTGCGGACCGTCAGCTCCTTGTGCAGGATGTCGTCCTGCGGGACCAGACCGATGCGCTGGCGCAGCTCGGCGAACTGCTTGTACAGGTTTCGGTTGTCGTACAGCACCTCGCCCTGGTCGGCCGGGCGGTAGCCGGTCAGCGCACGCAGCAGCGTGGACTTGCCGGAACCGGACGGGCCGATCACCCCGATCAGCGACTTCTCCGGGACACCGAAGGAGACGTCCTTGAGGATCGTCTTCGTGGTGTTGCCCTGCGGGACCGTGACGGTCAGCCGCCGGGCCGAGAAGGAGACCTCACCGGTGTCGACGAACTCCTCGAGCCGGTCGCCGGCCAGTCGGAAGGTCGAGTGGCCGACGCCGACGATGTCGTTCGGGCCCAGCAGATGGCGCTGGATCGCCTGGCCGTTGACGTAGGTGCCGTTGTGGCTGCCCAGGTCGACGATCTCGAAGCGGCCGTCCGGGTGCGCCTTGAACTCGGCGTGGAACCGGGAGACCTGGAGGTCGGAGACGACCAGGTCGTTCTCCAGCGCACGGCCGATCTTCGTGACCTGGTTGATCGAGAAGTGGTGCATCGTGGTCGGGCTGCGGTGCTGCTGCCCGCCCTGCGGTTGCTGCGGCTGCTGCGGCCAGCCCTGCTGCTGCGGAACCTGCGCCGGCGGCTGCTGGTTCCAGCCACCCTGCTGCGGCTGCTGCGGCTGGACGGGCGGCCGGTGCGGCTGCTGCACCGGCGGGGCCTGCCGTGCGGCAGGTGCCTGGTGCGGCTGCGCCAGCGACGTCTCCGCACTGTAGAGATCGGCGCTGACCTGCTGGCCGCCGCTGAAGTTGAGACGGGGGCCGTCGGTCGCGTTGCCGAGGTTCACGGCGGAGCCCGGTCCGACCTCCATCTGGTGGATGCGCTGGCCCTGGACATAGGTGCCGTTGGTGCTGCCGAGATCCTCGACGATCCAACTGCGTTCGCCCCAGCGGATGGTGGCATGCCGCCAGGAGACTCTGGCGTCGTCGAACACCATGTCTCCCTGCGGATCCCGCCCGAGGCTGTACGACCTGGATGGGTCGAGCGTCCAGGTTTGACCGTTCAATTCGAGTACGAGTTCAGGCACCCCAAGCCCCAAAAGTTGTCCCCCGGTATTTCCCCATGCGGGGAGTCTAGGGATTGCGAACATCGGGAGGAACTATTTCAGGCCCGGCAGCCGAACCGGAACCCGCCCTCCGATAAGTACGCCCGCCGGCAGCGTTGACTGCGCCCAAATGCCACCGGAGAGTAGTAACCGCCCAAGGAAACGACCTCGGGGGGCCGGGATGACCGCTAGGACCACGCCCTGGGTGAGCGTACTGCTCTCCGCCATCGCGTCCGTGAGTTGGGCGTTTCTGGCCATGACGGGCACCGCCGCGCTCGGTCTGCATCTGCTCGGGGCGGACACCGCGGGTTCACTCGGACCGATGACGGCCGCGGTGGTCGCGATGGCCGCGGGCGGCCGGGTCCGACCGTCGGGCGACGTCGCCGTGTTCGGGATGGACAGCGCCGGGACCCAGGGCGCCGTCGGCGTCATGCCGTTGGGCGTCGCCCTGGTGGGCGCGTTGCTGCTGGTGTGGGTCTTCCTGCGGTCGTTACGCAAGGCCGGGACGGTCGTCTCCGCCGGTGAGCTGGCCGCCCGGGTGATCGCGGTCGCGGTGTTCTTCACCGCGGTACTCGGCGGACTCGCCTGGGCCGGCCAGGACACCATCGCCATCGACGGCGCCTCGCTCGGCGCCCCCCAGGCCGGCGGCATCCTGGACAAGCTGCCCGGTATCGGGGACATCGGGGGCGGCGGACTCTCCGACGGCCTGCAGGGTCTGATCAAGTCCAAGACGTCGGTCGGCTTCCATGTCGACACCGTGCCCACCCTGCTGCGCGGCCTGGTGTGGGTGCTGTTGGTACTGCTGATCGCGCTGCTCGCCTCGCGCCGTACGCCGTTGCCGCCGGGCTGGCAGGGTGTGCACCGGGTGGTGCGGCCCGCCGTCTCCGCGCTGTGCGGCGTTCTGGTGCTCGCCGTGGTGGCGGGGTTCGCCGCCGCCGGGTACGCGGCGGTCACCGGCGACGAGCCGGGCCGGATCATGGGCGCCGCGCTCCTCGGCGCGCCCAACGGGGTCTGGCTGGCGCTGCCGCTGGGCCTGTTCGTCCAGTGGAAGGGCGTCGCGACCGGGGAGCTCGCGAAGGTGCTGCCCGATCCCCTCGACCGCTTGCTGAGCAACGGGGTCAAGGAGCCCATCACGCTCGGCCGGCTCGCCGAGCTGGACGACCGGGTCTGGCTGCTGCCGGTCGCGGTGGCGCTGATGATGCTGACCGCCGGGGCCCTCACCGCGACCCGCACCCCGCTCGGGACCGGGTCGCGCGCCGGATACGCGGGGCGCTGCGCGCTGCGGCTGGGGGTCGCGTCGGCCGTCGCGCTCCCGCTGCTGGTGTGGCTGACCGGGGTCTCGGTGAACGCGAACCTGTCGGTCTTCGGCTTCGACGCCGTCGGGGCCGGGATCGAGCTGCACGGCAGCGTTCCGCCGGCGCTGCTGCTGGGCGCCGCCTGGGGCGCGGGTGCGGGCGGCGTGGGCGCGCTGCTGGCGCTGGCGACCGGCGCCGCCGGGCGGCAGGCCGCGCCGCTGGCGCTCGGCCCGGCGCCGGGGAGCACTTCCGGCGATTCCGCGCGGACGTACCCGGTCATCGCCTACGAGCCGGGTCCCTACGTTCCCAGTCCGGCGTACCACCCCGAGGAGGCCGGGCCGAACCCGTACAAGCAGCCGGCGGATCCCGCCGGAAGCGCCGGCAACGACTCGCCGCACGCGACCCAGACGATGGCCGGCGCCCCGCTGCCCCCGCCG
This sequence comes from Streptomyces sp. So13.3, assembly GCF_005860785.2. Taxonomy (NCBI): domain Bacteria; kingdom Bacillati; phylum Actinomycetota; class Actinomycetes; order Kitasatosporales; family Streptomycetaceae; genus Streptomyces; species Streptomyces sp. So13.3. Next base: position 2,856,388 of record NZ_CP048835.1, read on the forward strand.
CTGCCGCGCCGCTCGCGTGGCGGCGGCCGCACCGACAAATGGCCCGACCCGCCGGGCGAACCACCGCCCCCGCCGGGAGCGCCCCGCAGGCAGTAAGGGGTGCCGGCGGGCATTCGGGGCGGATTCCGCCTTCGCGGGTCCGGATGGGTGTCCGCCACGCGGGACGGCTCGTCGCGTCCTTGAGGCCGCCGGATACGGTGGTCCCACCATGAACGACGCCACGCAGCCCATCCCTGTCGCCGCCGTTCCCTCCGCGGACGCGCCCACCCTCCTCGTCAAGATCTTCGGCAAGGACCGCCCAGGCATCACCGCCGGACTTTTCGACACCCTCGCCGCGTTCGGCGTGGACGTCGTCGACATCGAACAGGTCGTCACGCGGGGCCGGATGGTGCTGTGCGCGCTGGTGACCGCGCCGACCGCGCCCGGCGCCGAGGGCGAGCTGCGGTCCACCGTGCACAGCTGGTCCGAGTCGATCAAGATGCAGGCCGAGATCATCTCCGGTATCGGTGACAACCGGCCGCGCGGTGAGGGACGTTCCCATGTGACGGTCCTGGGCCACCCGCTGACCGCCGAGTCGACAGCCGCCATAGCGGCTTGCATCACCGCCACCGGCGGCAACATCGACCGGATCTTCCGGCTCGCGAAGTACCCGGTGACGGCGGTCGAGTTCGCCGTCTCGGGTGCCGATCCGCTGGCGCTGCGCTCCGCGCTGGCGACGGAGGCCGCCGCGCGCGGGGTGGATGTGGCGGTGGTCCCGGCCGGGCTGCAGCGCCGGGCCCAGCGGCTGGTGGTGATGGATGTGGACTCCACCGTCATCCAGGACGAGGTGATCGAGCTCTTCGCCGCGCACGCCGGGTGCGAGGCGGAGGTCGCCGAGGTCACCGCCGCCGCGATGCGCGGCGAACTGGACTTCGAGCAGTCGCTGCACGCCCGGGTCGCGCTGCTGGCCGGGCTGGACGCGTCGGTGGTGGACAAGGTCCGCGCCGAGGTCCGGCTCACCAAGGGCGCCCGGACCCTGATCCGCACGCTCAAGCGGCTCGGCTACCAGGTGGGGATCGTCTCGGGCGGCTTCACCCAGGTCACCGACGACCTCAAGGAGCGGCTGGGGCTGGACTTCGCGGCCGCGAACACCCTGGAGGTGGTGGACGGGAAGTTCACCGGCCGGGTGACAGGACCGATCGTGGACCGGGCCGGCAAGGCGCGGCTGCTGCGGAGCTTCGCGGAACAGGCCGGGGTGCCGCTGAGCCAGACCGTAGCGATCGGTGACGGGGCGAACGACCTCGACATGCTGAACGCGGCGGGGCTCGGCGTGGCGTTCAACGCGAAGCCGGTCGTCCGGCAGGCCGCCGACACCGCGGTCAACGTGCCGTTCCTGGACACCGTCCTGTACCTGCTGGGCATCACGCGGGAAGAGGTCGAGGCGGCCGACGCGCTGGACGGCGCCCCGACCGAATCCCGCTAGGCCGGGAGGGGATCGCGTCAGGCCTCGCCGCGCGATCCGTCCGGCCGGGCTCAGGCCTCGTGCGGCACCCAGTAGTCGGCCAGCCGGCCGACGCCGTGCTCCACGGACTTCCAGGAACCGGAGAACGTGACGACGCCGAAGGCCGCGGTCGGGAAGCCGCCGCGGTTCATCCGGGCCAGGGCGTCCGCCTCGGCGGTGCCCGCGAGGGCGTCGGCGAGGGCGTGCATGCCGGGGTTGTGGCCGATGACCAGCAGGGTGCCGATGTCGTCGGGGGTCTCGTTGAGCAGGGCCAGCAGCTCGCCCAGGCTCGCTTCGTACAGCCGCTCCTCGTAGACCGTCCTGGGTCGCTGCGGCATCTCGTGCGCGGCGAGCTTCCAGGTCTCACGGGTGCGGGCGGCGGTGGAGCACAGGACCAGGTCAGGGGCGATCCCCGCGTCGGCGAGCCGGCGGCCCGCCACGGAGGCGTCCGTACGGCCGCGCTCGGCCAGCGGCCGCTCGTGGTCGGCGACCGAGGGCCAGTCGGCCTTGGCGTGACGGAGTAGGACGATCGTGCGGGGCGAGTCGACGCTCATGCCCCTCAGCTTTCCAGAAAATCCGCGATCAGGCGCGGGCTGGCCGTTACGGCCCGCACCGGCCCGTGGGCGCCGCTCATCAGAGGCCGCGGCATCACAGGAGGTGCTGGGCGATACCGGGGAGCGCGTCCGCGATGCGGGCGATGAGGTGGCCGGCGGGCTCGGCCGCCGAGGTGTCGCTCCGGCCGGGTCCGGCGATCAGCATGAGCAGCGCGGCGAAGGCGAGCGCGGGCAGCGCGACGGCCCACCACGGGAGGCGCGTCTGGACCCCGCCGGCCCCCTGGCCGACCGTGTGCCGCGAGGGGCGGGTGGGTGCCTGGATGGACTGGGTGGACACGGTGACCGCCTCCGTGAAGTGCTGGAATGTTCTGACCCTTCGAAACTACGGAAGGGCACTCGAAGATCCCATCGGGCGGGCCACCCACTCGACCCTGACCTGGCCCCCCTAGGGATGGTGGGGTTGTCCCCACCATCGGCCTCAGGGGCGGCGGTTCAGCCGAACTTGGCCGCGACGGTCGCGATGATCGCGACGAAGGCCGGAACAGCCAGCATCAGACCGATGATGATCATCAGCCGCCTCTGGCTGTGCGGGGGGTTGGGCTCAAGTACGGGCATGGGCCCAGTCTCGCACCGGCGCCGAAGAGGACCGCGGCGGGGTCGCCTGCGGCGCGGTCACAGTTCGTCCTCGATGTACCGGTTGCGTCCGGCCAGCACGCCGACGACGATCTGCGGCACCATGAGCGCCGCCATCAGCGCGATGGGCAGGTCCCAGCCGCCGCTGTGCTGGTAGAGGGCGCCGACCAGGATCGGCCCCGGGATCGAGATCAGATAGCCGGTGCTCTGCGCGAAGGCGGACAGCCGGACCACTCCCGCGCCGGTGCGCGAGCGCATCCCGACCATCGTCAGGGCCAGCGGGAAGGCGCAGTTGGCGATGCCGAGCAGCAGCGCCCACACCCAGGGGGCGCCGGCGGGGGCCAGCCACAGGCCGGTGTACCCGGCGAGGCCGAAGAGCGCGAGGACGACGACGAGCGGACCCTGGTGCCGCATCCGGCCGGCGAGCGAGGGCAGCGCGAAGGAGAGCGGGACGCCCATCACCATCGTCACGGCGAGCAGCGCCCCCGCGGTGCCGGCGGAGAGCCCGGCGTCGCGGAAGATCTGCGGCATCCAGCCCATCGTGACGTAGGCGGCGGTGGCCTGCAGCCCGAAGAAGCAGGCGAGCGCCCAAGCCGTACGGCTGCGGATGATCCGGCCGGTGTTCCCGTCGGTGGCGGGGCCAGAACCTGCGGGGGCGGGCCGCGCGGCGGAGCTGCGGTCCCGGACCAGGCCGAGCCACGGCACGATCGCGACGACGGCGAGCGCCGCCCAGACGCCCAGGCCGAGCCGCCAGCCGTGGCCCATGGCGGAGGTCAGGGGCACGGTCGCCGCGGCGGCGGCCGCGGTGCCGAGGGAGAGCGCCATCGAGTAGAGCCCGGTCATCGCGCCGACCCGGTCGGGGAAGTACCGCTTGACGATCACCGGCATCAGGATGTTGCTCACCGCGATACCGGCCAGGGCCACGGCGCTGGCGGCGAGGAAGAGCACGGTGCCGCTCGCGAACGGGCGCAGCAGCAGCCCGGTGGCGATGCCCGCCATGCCCGCGCAGACCACGGCGCCCGCGCCGAAGCGGCGGGCCAGTCGCGGGGCGGCGATGCCGAAGAGCGCGAAGCACAGGGCGGGCACGGAGGTGAGGAACCCGGCCACGGCGCCGCTCATGCCGAGGCCGGCCCTGACCTCCTTCATGAGCGGCCCGAGGCTGGTGACCGCGGGGCGGAGGTTGAGCGCGGCGAGCACCAGCCCGGCGAGCACGAGGCGGCGCGTCCAGACGGGGAGCGCCGCCGTCTCCGGCAAGGGAGCCGGTAGGGAATCCGGTCCGGGAGCCGGTGCTGACCCGGGTGCGGATCCCGGTATGCCCGGTATGGACACGGCCTTGTCGCGGTCGAGGGTGCGGGGTTCGTCATCGCGCATGCACCCATCATAGAATGATGGGATGAATCTCGGCCCACTCCCCCGGCAGTCCACGCTCGCCGACCAGGTGATCGCCCGGCTGCGTACCCAGATCACGTCCGGTGAGTGGCCGGTCGGCTCCCGTATCCCGACCGAACCCGAGCTGGTCGACCAGCTCGGCGTCGCCCGCAACACCGTCCGTGAGGCGGTCAGAGCGCTGGCCCATAACGGGCTGCTCGACATCCGGCAGGGCTCCGGCACCTATGTCCTGGCCACCAGCGAGCTGGCGGGCGTGATGCAGCGCCGGTTCGCGGACGCCGATCCGCGGCATGTCGCCGAGCTGCGCAGCGCCCTGGAGGCGTCCGCCGCGGGACTGGCCGCCGCCCGCCGCACCGACCGCGATCTGCGGCATCTCGACACCCTGCTGGAGCGCCGCGAGCGGGCCTGGGAGTCGGGGGACGCCGCCGCGTTCGTCGACGCGGACGCGACGCTGCACCTGGCGGTCGTCGGCGCCTCGCACAACGACGTGCTGGCCGAGCTCTACGCGGACCTCGGCGAGGTGCTGCGCGACTTCCTGCGCGCGGACGTCGGCGAGGTGCTGCGCCCCGAGCAGCACCTGGACCACGCCCGGCTGGTGGAGGCGATCCGCGCGGGCGACGCGGGGACGGCGTCGGCCGAGGCCGCCGGGCACGCCTTCCACTGCCGGGGGCTCGGCACGCCCTGACCCCCGCAGAGCACGGAGAACGCCCGGCCCCGGACGCTGTGGAAGCGTCGGGGACCGGGCGTTCGCCGTGCGTCAGGAGCGGTACGGGTCAGGCACCGACCGCGTGCAGGCCGCCGTCGACGTGGATGATCTCGCCGGTGGTCTTCGGGAACCAGTCCGAGAGCAGGGCGACGACACCGCGGCCGGTGGGCTCCGGGTCGGACATGTCCCACTCCAGCGGGGAGCGGTGGTTCCAGACGTCCGCCAGCTCCGAGAAGCCCGGGATGGACTTGGCGGCCATCGAGCCGATCGGTCCGGCGGAGATCAGGTTGCAGCGGACGTTCTGCTTGCCCAGGTCACGGGCGAGGTAGCGGGACGTCGCCTCCAGCGCGGCCTTGGCCGGGCCCATCCAGTCGTACTGCGGCCAGGCGTACTGCGCGTCGAAGGTGAGGCCGACGACCGAGCCGCCGCCGTTGCTCATCAGCGGCAGGCACGCCATGGTGAGCGACTTCAGCGAGAACGCGGAGACGTGCATCGCGGTGGCGACGGACTCCCACGGGGCGTTGAGGAAGTTGCCGCCCAGCGCGTCCTGGGGCGCGAAGCCGATGGAGTGCACGACCCCGTCCAGGCTGCCGAGCTCGGTGCGTACGGTGTCCGCGAGCGACCCGAGGTGCTCGGGGTTGGTCACGTCCAGCTCGATGACCTTGGTGGGCTTCGGCAGCTTCCTGGCGATGCGCTCGGTCAGGGTGGGCCGCGGGAAGGCGGTGAGGATGATCTCAGCGCCCTGCTCCTGCGCCAGCTTGGCGGTGTGGAACGCGATGGAGGACTCCATCAGCACTCCGGTGATCAGGATGCGCTTGCCTTCGAGAATTCCACTCATGGTGATCAGTGACCCATGCCCAATCCGCCGTCTACGGGAATGACGGCACCAGTGATGTATGCGGCCTCTTCGGAGGCGAGAAAGCGGACCGAGGAGGCGATCTCCGCGGTCTGCGCGTAACGGCCCAGCGGGATCTGGCCGACGATCTTCTCGCGCTGCTCGTCGCTGAGCGTGCGGGTCATGTCGGTGTCCACGAAGCCGGGGGCTACGACGTTCACGGTGATGTTGCGCGAGCCGAGCTCACGGGCCAGCGAGCGCGCGAAGCCGACCAGGCCGGCCTTGGAGGCGGCGTAGTTCGACTGGCCGGCGGAGCCGAGCAGGCCCACGACCGACGAGATGAGCACGATGCGTCCCTTGCGGGCCCGCAGCATCTTCCGAGCGGCGGCCTTGACCACACGGAAGGTGCCCGTGAGGTTCGTCTCCAGGACCGAGGTGAAGTCCTCGTCGGTCATCCGGAGCAGCAGCTGGTCGCGGGTGACGCCGGCGTTGGCGATCAGCACCTCGACCGCGCCGTGCTTCTCCTCGATCTCCTTGTAGGCCTGCTCGACCTGTTCGGCGTCCGTGATGTCGCACCGCACCGCGAGGAAGCCCGCTGGTGGCTCGCCCGAGCGGTAGGTGATGGCGACCTTGTCACCCGCGTCGGCGAAGGCCTGGGCGATGGCGAGGCCGATGCCCCGGTTTCCTCCGGTGACGAGAACCGAGCGGCTCAACGGATCACCCTTTCCCATAGTTGTGGCTATCACCACGAAACTATCGGTCCGGGCAGCGATACAGGGAACCGGCCCCGACAGGGGCATCCAGCTGTCCCTGTCGGGTCCCTACAGTCGGCGGAGTTACGCCTGTGTGCGGGCTGCGGTCCGGCGGCGGCCGCGGAGGATCATTCCGACGGCTCCCGCGGCGAGAACGGCGCTGCCGCCGAGTGCCGTCTTCAGGGTGCCGGCGGCCTGGCCGCTCGCTGCCGTGTTCTGGGTGACGAGAGTGGTGTCCCCGCCGTGGCCCTGGTGGCTGACCGTCGACCGGCTCGCCCCGGCGGCGATCTGCTGGTCGCTGGGCGCGGCCGGGGCCTTGGCGGCGGCGCCCTGTCCGAAGACGACATCGGAGCAGCCGTAGAACGCCTCGGGGCTGTCGGTGCGCTGCCAGACCTGGTAGATCAGGTGGCGGCCGGAGCGGCTGGGCAGCTTCGCGGTGAAGTTGTAGTAGCCGCTCGTCGCGGTGGAGCTGGTCGTGTAGGTGGCGATCGGAGTGGCGTCCAGGTCGGACCACTTGAGCGGTTTCGTCGGGTCGTAGCCGGCCTTGGTGATGTACAGGGTCATGACGCCGCGGTGGGGCGCGGTGACACGGAAGCCGACGTTGAACGAGCCGGTGGCGACGCTGGTGGCGGGCCAGTCGGTGCGGGCCATGTCGAGGGCCTTGTACTTGTCGCGGTTGGCCGAGCACAGCTTGCCGTCGGGAATGATGTCCCGGCTGTGTCCGTCGGCGTTGGCGATGTTCACCTCGTTCCAGTCGTAGAGCGGCTGGGTGCCGCTCATGGCGACCAGGTCCTTGCAGACCTGCGACTGCGGGTGTTCCGGGCCTTCGGCGTAGCAGGCGGATATCCGGCTGACGGGGCTGCTGAGGGCGCCGTGCGCGCTCGCGGACACCGGGGTGAGGGCGACGAGCGCCAGTGCCGCGGCGCCCGCGGCGCCGACGGCCGCGGCATGGCGGAACGCGGGAAGCCGCGGCGGGGGTACACGGAGTGCCGGCAGGTGGGGGGCTGACATGTGGGGGCTCCTTGTCGTGCTGTGGCTGGTGACTGCGCGGACAGGGGCGTGGGGGGACAGCAGAACTGAGCATAGGATTGGTCTGGACCAACGACAAGAGGCCTGCGGCTACCGGCTTCTGACGGAGCATCATCAATTCCCGGAACGCGCCGGATATACCGTGGCCGTCCGTGCTGTCCGAGCGGCATGATTCACTGCGCAGACCTGTCGCATCAGACCTGTCGAATCGGGCGAAGGAGGAGGCCGCTGTGCCTCACGAGGTCGATCAGTCATTCCTGGCACTGCCGCTGCGGGCGCTGGCCGACGCGGCACTCGCCCGGGCCAGGGCGCTCGGAGCCGAGCACGCGGACTTCCGCTTCGAACGGATCCGCAGCGCCACGTACCGGCTACGGGACGCCAGGCCGTCCGGCACGTCGGACACCACGGACACCGGCTACGCGGTCCGGGTCGTGCACGGCGGCGCCTGGGGCTTCGCGTCCGGCGTCGATCTGACGATGGACGCGGCGGCGCGGGTCGCCGGCCAGGCGGTCGCCATGGCGAAGCTGTCGGCGAAGGTGATCGCCGCCGCGGGATCCGACGAACGGGTCGAGCTGGCGGACGAGCCGGTGCACGCGGAGAAGGTGTGGGTCTCCGAGTACGGGACCAACCCCTTCGACGTCCCGGACGCGGAGAAGACGGCGCTGCTCGCCGAGTGGAGCGGCCGGCTGCTTTCCGCGAAGGGCGTCGCGCACGCGGACGCGTCCCTGATGACCGTCCAGGAGAACAAGTTCTACGCGGACACCGCGGGCACCAGCACCACGCAGCAGCGGGTGCGGCTGCACCCGCAGCTCACCGCGGTCGCGGTGGACCCCGGCAGCGGCGACTTCGACTCCATGCGCACCCTGGCCCCGCCGGCCGGCCGCGGCTGGGAGTACCTGACGGGCACCGGCTGGGACTGGGACGCCGAACTCGCGGAGATCCCGGAGCTGCTGGCGGAGAAGATGCTCGCGCCGACCGTGGAGGCCGGTTCGTACGACGTCGTCGTCGACCCGTCCAACCTGTGGCTGACGATCCACGAGTCGATCGGCCACGCCACCGAGCTGGACCGGGCGCTGGGCTACGAAGCGGCCTACGCGGGCACCTCCTTCGCGACCTTCGACCAGCTGGGCACGTTGAAGTACGGCTCCGCGCTGATGAACGTCACCGGGGACCGCACCGCGGAGCACGGCCTCGCGACGGTCGGCTACGACGACGAGGGCGTCGCCGGGCAGACCTGGGACCTGGTGAAGGACGGCACCCTGGTCGGGTACCAGCTGGACCGCCGGATCGCGAAGCTCACCGGCTTCGAGCGGTCCAACGGCTGCGCGTACGCCGACTCCCCCGGCCATGTGCCGGTGCAGCGGATGGCGAACGTGTCGCTCCAGCCGGCGCCGGACGGACCGTCGACGCAGGAGCTGATCGGCGGCGTCGAGCGCGGGATCTACATCGTCGGCGACCGTTCCTGGTCCATCGACATGCAGCGCTACAACTTCCAGTTCACCGGCCAGCGGTTCTTCCGGATCGAGAACGGCCGGCTCGCGGGCCAGCTCAAGGACGTCGCCTACCAGGCCACGACCACCGACTTCTGGGGCTCGATGGAAGCCGTCGGCGGCCCGCAGACGTATGTGCTCGGCGGCGCCTTCAACTGCGGCAAGGCCCAGCCCGGCCAGGTCGCGGCGGTCAGCCACGGCTGCCCGTCCGCGCTGTTCCGCGGTGTCAACATCCTGAACACGACCCAGGAGGCCGGCCGATGAGCCCCCGCAGCACCGCTCCGCACGAGATCGTCGAGCGCGCCCTGGCACTGTCCCGCGCCGACGGCTGCGTCGTCATCGCGGACGAGGAGTCCAGCGCCAACCTGCGCTGGGCGGGCAACGCGCTGACCACCAACGGCGTGACCCGGGGCCGCACCCTCACCGTCATCGCGACGGTGAACGGCTCGCAGGGCGCCGCCTCCGGTGTGGTGTCCCGCTCCGCGGTGACCACCGACGATCTGGAGCCGCTGGTCCGGGCCGCTGAGGAGGCGGCCCGCGCCGCGGGACCGGCCGAGGACGCGCAGCCGCTCGTCGAGGGGACCGCGCACTCCGCCGCCTTCACCGAGCCGCCCGCCGAGACCTCCTCCGAGGTCTTCGGGTCGTTCGCACCGGCGCTGGGCGAGTCCTTCGCGACCGCGCGGGCCGGCGGACGGCAGCTGTACGGCTTCGCCTTCCACTCGGTGACCTCCAGCTACCTGGGCAGTTCCACCGGGCTGCGGCTGCGGCACGACCAGCCGACCGGCACCATGGAACTCAACGCCAAGTCGCCGGACCGCTCCCGGTCCGCCTGGGCCGGTGCCTCGACCCGGGACTTCAAGGACGTCGACCCGGCGGCGCTCGACGCGGAGCTCGCGCAGCGGCTCGCCTGGGCGGAGCGCCGGATCGAGCTGCCCGCCGGCCGCTACGAGACGCTGCTGCCGCCGACCGCCGTCGCGGACCTGGCGATCTACCAGCTGTGGTCGTCCGGAGCCCGGGACGCGGCCGAGGGCCGCACCGTCTTCAGCAAGCCCGGCGGCGGCACCCGGGTCGGGGAGAAACTCTCCGACCTGCCGCTGACGCTGCGCAGCGACCCGCAGGCGCCCGGTCTGGAGTCGGCGCCGTTCGTCATCGCGCACGCCTCGGGCGACGACTCCTCGGTGTTCGACAACGGCCTGCCGGTCGGTCCGGTCGACTGGATCCGGGACGGGGTCCTCAACCGGCTGCCCACCACCCGGCACAGCGCGGGCCTCACCGGCCTGCCGGTGACCCCGGCCGGCGACAACCTGATCCTGGACGGCGGCGGCACGAAGTCGCTGGAGGAGATGGTCGCGGCCACCGACCGCGGGCTGCTGCTGACCTGCCTGTGGTACATCCGCGAGGTCGATCCGGCGACGCTGCTGCTCACCGGCCTCACCCGGGACGGGGTCTACCTGGTCGAGAACGGCGAGGTGACGGGCGCGGTGAACAACTTCCGGTTCAACGAGTCGCCGGTGGACCTGCTCGGCCGGGTCGCCGAGACCGGCCGCACCGAGCGGACGCTGCCGCGCGAGTGGAGCGACTACTTCACCCGGGCCGCGGCACCGGCCATGCGGATCCCGGACTTCAACATGAGTTCGGTCAGCCAGGGCGTCTGACCCTGCCAGGAGGATGACGACGGTGGACGAGAAGCGGACGGTCAAGGTCTCGAAGTTCCTGGCCCTGGTGCTGCGGCACGATCCGGGAGCGGTCGGGGTGACCCTCGACGAGGGCGGCTGGGTGGCGGTGGACGAGCTGATCGCCGCCTGCGACCGGGCGGGCCGCCGCTTCTCGCGCGCCGAGCTGGACCATGTCGTCGCGACGAACAACAAGAAGCGGTACGAGTACTCGCCGGACGGCCGGCTCATCCGGGCCAGCCAGGGGCACTCGGTCCCGGTGGACCTCGGACTGGCGGCCGCGCCGCCGCCCGACGTGCTGTTCCACGGCACCGCGACCACGACGCTGCCGCTGATCCTCCGGGACGGGCTGCTGCCGATGTCCCGTCAGGACGTCCATCTGTCGGCGGACGTGGAGACGGCCGTGCGCGTGGGTGCGCGGCACGGCCGTCCGGTGGTGCTGGAGGTGGACGCTGCCGGGCTGGCCGCCGAGGGCCATGTGTTCCGGGTCAGCGCCAACGGCGTGTGGCTGACCGACCGGGTTCCGCCGGCGCGGTTGCGACAGCGCCCGGTCTGAGGGTCGTCAGGCGGCTTCCTTCTTGCCTCGGATCGCCGCCCACAGTCCGTCACCGACCGCCACCACCGCGATGGCGCCGAGCAACTGCAGCAGGTGCCGGGTCCAGTCGATGCCACTGGTGTCGTTGACGCCGATCCAGGTCGCCACCGCGTTGCCCAGGATGCTGCCGAGCATGCCGAAGATCGCGGTCAGCCACAGCGGGATGGACTGCTTGCCGGGCAGGATCGCTTTCGCGATCAGACCCAGAACCAGACCGACGATGATCGCCCACAACCAACTCATGTCACACGCCTCCTCGCGTTCGAGTGACGATGCACTCGTGACGTCAGTCTGATCCGGGGTGGGCTACGCCGCATGTCGGGGGCGTCCATACGCCGTACGACGGGGTCGGCACGCCACTCGCGGGGCGGCCCCGGTCTCGAATGCGGCGGACCCGCGGCGTACCGTGAGAAGGGCCTGGGGCGGGTCCCCGCAACAGAATTCGGTACGGCCCGGTGGGCCGAGCAGGCGGTGGAATGTGATGCGGAAGCACAGTGACGGCGAGGTCTTCCGGATCACCGGAGCCCGGACCGGTCTCACTCAGGATGTACAGGGCAGGCAGCGCCGCTACGTCATCTCGATGCTGGTCCGTACCGCCTCGGTCATCGCGACCGTGACCTTGTGGAACGTACAGCGGCCGCTGGCCTGGGTCGCGCTGGTGCTGGGCGCGCTGCTGCCCTATGTCGCGGTGGTCATCGCCAACGCGGGACGGGCGAACGCGCCGTCGCTGCCGTCGTCCTTCGTCCCGCCGCCGACCCGGCCGATGCTGGAACCGGTCGTCCTGGAGGGTCACGTGGAGCCCGGAACGGAATATCCGGAGGGTCCGTACAGCAGTCGAAACTGAGCCGCGGCTGGCCGGAAACCTCAAGAAAAGCTCAGATCAATCATGAGGATCCACTCCTCGACCGGGGTGCACGCGTGACATACTTCGTACGCGCTCCGCATCCCCCGTCGGAGCGACGGACCGACGCCGGGCGGCTCCCCCCGTGGCTGCCCGGCGTCGCCATGTTTACTGGCAGCTATGAACGACGTGACGCCGATCTGCTCGGCCAAGGGCTGCCGCACCACCGCCGCGTGGGTGCTGGCGTGGAACAACCCCAAACTGCACACCCCGGACCGCCGGAAGACCTGGCTCGCCTGTGACGAGCACCGGGAGCACCTGTCGCAGTTCCTGGACCTGCGGGGGTTCCTGAAGGACGTCGTGCCGTTCGCGGACTGGCGGGACCCTGCTGACCCCGCGGACCCCGTCGCGCCGGAGAATCCCGCGGCACCGGGGAGCCCGGCGGCGTCCTGATAGCGGACGGACCCGCGGTCCGGCCCGTCGGGCCCAGACGCAGACTCCGGCTCCGGATTCCGGCTCCGGATTCCGGCTCCGGATTCCGGCTCCGGATTCCGGGGTCGGACTCCGGGGTCGGACTCCGGGGTCGGACTCCGGGGTCGGACTCCGGGGTCGGACTCCGGGGTCGGGCGGGTACTAGCCGCCGATCGCCGACATCGGGCGGTCGGGCTGCAGGAACGACGGGTCGTCGAGCCCGGAGCCGGCCTTCTTGCCCCACATCGCGGTCTTCCACAGCGCGGCGATCTCCGCGTCGGTGGCACCGGAGCGCAGCGGGGCGCGCAGGTCGGACTCGGTGCGGGCGAAGAGGCAGTCGCGGACCTGGCCGTCGGCGGTGAGCCGGGTACGGTCGCAGGCGCGGCAGAAGGGGCGGGTCACGGAGGCGATGACGCCGACCCGGGCCGGGCCGCCGTCCACCAGCCAGCGTTCGGCGGGCGCGGAGCCGCGGGCTCCGTTGGGCTCGGGGGTGAGCGTGAAGCGGGTCCTGAGGCTCTCCAGGATCTCCTCGGCCGTCACCATGTCGCTGCGCTGCCAGCCGTGCTGCGCGTCCAGCGGCATCTGCTCGATGAAGCGCAGCTCGTAGTCGTTCTCGACGGCCCACTGGAGCAGGTCCGGGGCCTCGTCGTCGTTGACGCCGCGCATGAGGACCGCGTTGACCTTCACCGGGGCCAGGCCGGCGGCGCGGGCCGCTTCCAGCCCGCCGATGACGTCGTGGTGGCGCTTGCGCCGGGTCATGGCCTGGAAGACCTCGGGGCGCAAGGTGTCGAGGGAGACGTTGACCCGGTTCAGGCCGGCGTCGCGCAGCGCGGCTGCGGTGCGTCCGAGGCCGATGCCGTTGGTGGTCAGCGATATCCGGGGGCGGGGTTCGAGGGCCGCGACGCGTTCGATGATGCCGACCAGGCCGGGGCGCAGCAGCGGCTCGCCGCCGGTGAAGCGGACGTCCTTGACGCCGAGGTCGGTGACGCCGATCCGTACCATCCGGACGATCTCGTCGTCGGTGAGCAGCTCGGGCTTGGCCAGCCACTGCAGGCCCTCCTCGGGCATGCAGTACGTGCAGCGCAGATTGCACCGGTCGGTCAGCGAGACCCGCAGATCGGTGGCCACGCGTCCGTAGGTGTCGATCAGCACGCGTTCCGCCTCCCTCGCGGGCACCAGGTGCGCCCGCCACTCCAGCTTAGGACCACGGTGACCCACCGCGTATCGCCGCAGCGTACGCGATGGGCCCCATATTGCAACAGTTTGTTGAACCGTGGTCTCTCGTGGGGGGCAGGCCGGTCAGTGTGCCCCGGCGCCGGTCATGGAGCGGACCTCCAGCTCCTTGTACTTCTCGAGGTCCGGCTCCTCCTTGGACAGAACCGTGCCCAGCCAGCCGAGCAGGAAGCCCAGCGGGATGGAGACGATGCCCGGGTTGCCCAGCGGGAACCAGTGGAAGTCGCTGCCGGTGAAGAGGGAGTCGGGGGCGCCGGAGACGACCGGCGAGAAGATCACCAGGGCGACCGAGGAGACCAGTCCTCCGTAGATCGACCAGGTCGCTCCCGAGGTGGTGAACTTCTTCCAGTACAGGCTGTAGAGGATGGTCGGCAGGTTGGCGGAGGCGGCCACCGCGAAGGCGAGCGCCACCAGGGCCGCCGCGTTGAGTTTGGTGGCGTACATGCCGAGCCCGATGGAGACCGCGCCGATCGCGACCGCGGCGATCTTGGCGGTGATGACCTCGTTCTTCTCGCTCACCTTGCCCTTGCGGATCACGTTGGCCCACAGGTCGTGCGCGAACGAGGCCGACGAGGCGAGGGTGAGGCCGGCGACGACGGCGAGGATGGTGGCGAAGGCCACCGCGGAGATCACCGCGAGCAGGATCGCGCCGCCGGTGGTGCCGGGGCCGCCGCCGACGTACTCGGCGAGCAGCGGCGCCGCGGTGTTGCCGGACTTGTCGCTCGCCTTGATCTTGGCGGCGCCGACCAGCGCCGCCGCACCGAACCCGAGGGCGATGGTCATCAGATAGAAGCCGCCGATGATGCCGATCGCCCAGTTCACGGACTTACGGGCGACCTTCGCGGACGGCACGGTGTAGAAGCGCACCAGGATGTGCGGCAGCCCGGCGGTGCCCAGCACAAGAGCCAGGCCCAGCGAGATGAAGTTGATCTTGCTGGTGCTGTCGATGCCGTACTTGAGGCCGGGCTCCAGGAACTTGTGCCCCTGGCCGCTCTTCTCGGCCGCGGCGCCCAGCAGCGTGGACGGGTTCCAGTGGAACTTGTTGAGCACCAGGATGGTGATCAGCAGGGTGCCGAGGATCAGCATCACGGCCTTGATGATCTGCACCCAGGTCGTGCCCTTCATGCCGCCGATCGTCACGTACAGCACCATGACGATGCCGACCAGCGCCACGATCAGCCGCTTCGGGCCCTCGCCGGTGACACCGAGCAGCAGCGAGACCAGGGCGCCCGCGCCGACCATCTGGGCCAGCAGATAGAAGATCGACACGACGATGGTCGAGGTGCCGGCGGCGGTGCGCACCGGTCGCTGGCGCAGCCGGTACGCGAGCACGTCGGCCATGGTGAAGCGGCCGGAGTTGCGCAGCGGTTCCGCGACCAGCAGCAGGGCGACCAGCCAGGCGACCAGGAAGCCGATCGAGTAGAGGAAGCCGTCGTAGCCGACGAGCGCGATGGCGCCGGCGATACCGAGGAACGACGCGGCGGACATGTAGTCGCCGGAGATCGCCAGACCGTTCTGGAACCCGGTGAAGCCGCGGCCGCCCGCGTAGAAGTCGGTGGCGTCCTTCGTCTGGCGGCCCGCCCAGACGGTGATGCCGAGGGTGATAACGACGAACACGGAGAAGAGCGTGATGATCAGGGTGCGGTGCTCGGACGCCGCCGCCTCGGCCGCCAGGTTGATCGTGCCGGTGGTCATGAGCGGTCCTCCAACGTAGCGTCGTTCTCCAGCCGCGCCCCGGGAACCTCGGCCGCCGGGTCGAGGCCGACCGACGCGGTGCGGTTCTCCAGCCGCGCCTTGAGGGCCTCGGCCCCCGGGTCGAGCCGGGCATTCGCGTACCTGGCGTATATCCACGCGATGAGGAACGTGGTGAGGAACTGCGCGAGGCCGAAGACGAAGGCCACGTTGATGTGCCCGACGACCTTGGTCGCCATGAACCCGCCCGCGTAACTCGACAGGAGTACGTACAGCAGGTACCAGGCGAGGAAGGCGACGGTGACCGGGAACGCGAACACCCGGTAGGAGTGCCGTAGTTCGCCGAATTCCGGGCTCGCCTCGACCTCGGAGTACGAGGCGGGGGTCGGCGGGCCCGGGGTGGCGGACGGTGGTGCGGGATCCACGGTGCCTCCATGAGTGATCTGCGTCACGTCGATGATCGGAGACCGCATGTTAGAGGTGTGACGGCGGGTGTTCAACAGGCCATGGGTGAAATCTGCCGCCATCCGGATCAGGGCCGACACCGGGACCGGGGCGCTTCGTTGTACAGAGTGCCCAGCACCGCCACGAAGCGGCCCGGACGCGGCCGTGACGCAGCACCGAGGACATCGCCCGTGAACACCCCGCCGAGTTCCCCGCCCCCGGGTCCGCACCGACTGCCCTACGGGGCCGTCCGGTTGACCGTCCCGGTGGCCGCGGCACCGCAGCCGGCCGGCCGCGCGGCGCCCGGGCGGTGGTACGGACCGCGGGTGGTCATACCCCTGTTGAGCATCGAGGCGCTGCGGTCCGGCCACAGCGGTGGCTGACGCGCCACCGGTTCGAACGGGAATCCGGTAGGAATCCGGGATTTCCACCGCAATCCATTGATGGCGCCACCGGTACGACGATAGCTTCCATCGTCATGTACCCGTCCAACGGCAACCGTGCCGTCAGGGCGGGTCGTTGGACGATTGGAGATCCCATGGTTCCTCTTCACAGACGGTCCGGACGGCGCCGCATGCTCGCGGCGACCGTCGGGATGGCGCTGGCGGCAGCCGTCGCCGTACTGCCGGGCGCCGCTTCGGCGTCGGCGGCGGACAGCACGGTGGCGGCCGACGGCCCGCTGCTGTCCTACGTGGTCAACACCAAGGTGGACCACGGCACCGTCAAGAGCGTCGAACGCGCGATATCCCGGGCCGGCGGCCAGGTGGTCATCTCGTACGAGAAGATCGGCGTGATCGTCGTGCACTCGGCGAACCCGGGCTTCGCCGCCGCGATACGCAAGGCCCATGGAGTACAGACCGCGGGCGCCACCCGCACCGCCGCCATCGCCCCGGCCTCGACCACCGAACTGGGTGCGCCGGAGCGGCTCACGGCCGCACAGGTCGCCGCGGCCACCGCGGCCAACGCGAAGGCCGGCACCGAGCAGGAACCGCTGGAGGCGAACCAGTGGGACCTGGTGGCCATCAAGGCCGACAAGGCCGCGAAGATCAACCCGGGCAGCCGGAAGGTCACGGTCGGTGTCATCGACACCGGTATCGATGACACCCACCCGGATCTCGCCGCGAACTTCTCCGCCTCGCAGTCCGCGAACTGCGTGGGCGGAGTGGCCGACACCACCCCGGGCGCCTGGCGCCCGTACGACCCGGCCAGTGACTACCACGGCACGCATGTGGCGGGCGAGATCGCCGCGGCGCGCAACGGCATCGGCGTGGCCGGTGTCGCACCCAACGTCAAGGTCGCGGCCATCAAGGTCAGCGACCCCGTCACCAGCCTGTTCTACCCGGAGAGCGTGGTCTGCGCGTTCGTCTTCGCCGCCGACCACGGCATCTCCGTGACGAACAACAGCTATTACATCGACCCGTGGCTCTACAACTGCCTGGACGACCCCGACCAGCGCGCGATCGTCGACGCGGTCAACCGCGCGTCGAAGTACTCCGAGCGCAAGGGCGTACTGAACGTCGCGTCGGCCGGCAACTCCAACGACGACCTGGACTCGAACGCGCTCTCCGACGCGTCCAGCCCGGACGACGGCACCCCGGTCGACCGCACCGTCGACCCGCACAAGTGCTTCGACATCCCGACCCAGCTGCCCGGCGTCGTCACGGTCTCCGCGACCGGCGTGCAGAACCTCAAGTCGTACTACTCCAGCTACGGCCGGGGCGTCATCGACGTCGCCGCCCCCGGCGGGGACAAGTACCAGATCCCGGGAACCCCGGACAAGAACGGCCGGATCCTGGCCACGCTGCCCGGCAACACCTACGGATACCTGCAGGGCACCTCGATGGCCAGCCCGCACGTGGCGGCCGTCGCGGCGCTCATCAAGAGCAGGCACCCGCACGCCACGCCCGAGCAGATCCAGTGGCTGCTCAAGGCCGAGGCCGACAACCCCGGCTGCCCGACGGGCCTGTACGACCCGGACGGCAACGGAGTGCAGGACGCCACCTGCACCGGCCCGAAGCGGCTGAACAGCTTCTACGGGTACGGCATCGTCGACGCCCTGGACGCCGTCACCAAGTAACGAACGGCTGCCGATGACGCCGGGCGGGCCCGATGGACGGGCCCGCCCGGCGTTGCATCGTCAGAGCTTGACGATGACCTTCAGGGCGGTGCGCTCGTCCATCGCCTTGTAGCCGCCGGGGACGCCCTCCAGGCCGACCGCGTGGTCGAAGACCGGGGACGGGTCGATGGCGCCGGACAGGATGTCGGGGAGCAGCTCCGGGATGTAGCTGCGGACCGGGGCGACGCCGCCGCGCAGGGCGATGTTGCGGTTGAACATCTCGCCGAGGTCCAGGCCGGTGCCGCTGCCGTGCGGGACGCCGACGTAGCCGATCGCGCCGCCGTCGCGGGTGATGCCGACGGCCGTCCGCATGGACTGCTCGGTGCCGACCGCCTCGATGACGGCGTGCGCGCCCTGCCCGCGGGTCAGCTCGCGGACCGCCGCGACGGCGGCCTCGCCGCGCTCGGCGACGACGTCGGTGGCGCCGAACGTGCGGGCGATGTCGGTGCGCGCCGTGTGCCGGCCGAGCGCGATGATCCGCTCGGCGCCCAGCCGCTTGGCGGCGAGCACACCGCACAGGCCGACCGCGCCGTCACCGACGACCGCCACCGTCGTGCCGGGGCCGACCCCGGCGCCGATGGCGGCGTGGTGGCCGGTGCCCATGACGTCGGACAGCGCGAGCAGCGCGGACAGCAGACGGTCGTCGGAGAGCGCCTCGGCGGGCAGCTTGACCAGGGTGGCGTCGGCGAAGGGCACCCGGACGGCCTCGCCCTGGCCGCCGTCGGAGCCGACCGAGCCCCAGAAGCCGCCGTGCACACAGGAGGTCGTCAGGCCGTCGGCGCAGTACTCGCAGACGCCGTCGGACCACATGAAGGGGGCGACGACCAGGTCGCCGGCCGTCAGTCCCGACACCTCGGAGCCGGTCTCCTCGACGACGCCGAGGAACTCGTGGCCGATGCGCTGCCCCGGCTCGCGGGCGGCCTCGCCGCGGTACGCCCACAGGTCGCTGCCGCAGATGCAGGCGCGGACCACCCGGACGACGGCGTCGCCGGGCTGCCGGATCGCGGCGTCGGGCACGTCCTCCACCCTGATGTCGAACGGGGCGTGGATGGCGGTGGCGCGCATGGGGGTGTCCTTGCTGCTCAGCTCAATGGGGTGACTTCACGGTACGCCAGCGGTCCGGGGGCCGCACTCCGCGGGTCACGGCTGGTCAGGGCACCGGCCGGCAGGTGCTGCGCCGCGGCCGGTCACCGTCCGGCCGGGTCCCCCGGAGCCGCCGCCAGCGCCGTCGGCAGATCGGCCCGCTGCCGGATGCCGAGCTTCCGATAGGTGCTGGTCAGATGGGTCTCGACGGTCCGGCGGGCCAGATGCAGCAGCTCCGCTATCTCGACGTTGCCGTGGCCCGCGGCGGCAAGCTCCGCTATCCGCCGCTCGCTGCCCGTCAGGGCGCCGGTTCCGGTGTGCGGGATCCGGCGCGGGCGGGCGCCGCCGTCCCGCAGCGCCTGCCGCGCGAGCCGGCCCAGGCGTACGGCGCCGAGCCGCTCGGCGCGCGCGGCGGCCTCCCGCAGCACGTCGCGGGCCTGTCCTGAGCGCCCGGCGGCGGTGAGGGAGCGGCCCAGGCCGAGCTGCGCGGCGATCAGTTCCGGCTCGGCGGCCGGCTCCTCGCGCAGGCGGGTGACGGCCTCCTCGAGCAGTTCGATGCCGCGCCGGCCGCCGGTGGCCGAGCCGAGCGCGCGCAGGGCGCGACCCTCGGTACGGGCCGTGCCCCAGATCCTGGCCAGCCGCAGCTCCTCGGCGGCGAGCGGCACCGCCTCGCCGGCCCGGCCGGTCCGCACCAGACTGTCGGCGGCCGCCGAGCGCCAGGCGGTGACGACCGGGCTCACCACACCGCGGGCGACCTGCCGCCGGCCGCAGTCGGTGAGGTCCTCCAGCGCGCCCCCGTCATCACCCCGCGCAGCGCGCAGCAGACCGCGCGCGTACAGGAACTCGCACCACTGCCAGGAGTTGTCGGGACCGGGGCCCGCGAGCTTCCCGGCGAGCCCGGCCGCCTCGTCCAGCCGGTCGAGTTCGGTGAGCGCGATCATGGTCTGGGCGCCGACGTGCACATTGGCGGCGGGGTCCTGGTCGTCGACGAGCCGCGCGAAGTCCCCCCGCATGACGGCGGCCTCGGCCCGCACGCTCACCAGGCACTCATGGCCCGGATGCAGCACCGGCTCGCCGAGCGGGATCCGGGCGGCGTACCGTTCCGCCTCGTCCAGCAGGTCGGCCCACTGCGCGACGGTGGCGACCGACCCCAGCACGTACGGCTCCAGCAGCGGGTCCACCGAGCCGTGCGCGAGCAGCGGACGCACCTGCTCCCAGGCCTGTTCCGCCGAGAGCAGCCCGGCGGCCGACTCGTACTCGGTGAGCATCATCTCGGCCATCGGGTCCGGGTCGCCGAGATGGCGCAGCCGCAGCAGTTCGGAGATCATCTGCCGCCAGCTCTCCCCGTCGTGCGAGGCGATGAGCGCGGTCGCCGCCTGCACCGCGCTCAGCAGGTCGGGGCGGCCGGCGAAGCCGTCGGCGAGTTCGCGCAGTACGGCGATGGCCGCGGGCACCTCGCCGTGCGCGGCGAGCGCCGTGCCCAGCGCGCTGGCCACCCGCACCCGGCCGTGCCCGTCCTGCTGCACGCGCAGCGCCTCGGCGAGCCGCCGGACCCCCGCCGCCCGGTCGATCCGGACCTCCAGGCAGCCCAGTTCGGTGAGCACGCTGCCGCGCCGCTCGGTGGTGAGAGGCTCGTCCAGCGCCCGGCGCAAGTGGGCGACGGCCCGCGGAACGCCCGCCGGTTCCGAGCGGGTCTCCTGCGCGGCGGCGAGCAGCACATCGGCCGCCCACGCCTCGCCGACCGGCGGGACCGGCAGCAGATGCCCGGCGACGGCGCCGGCCCGGTCGCCGCGCTCGTGCAGCAGCCGGGCCGCGGTGCGGTGCGCCGCGTCCCGGCGTTCGCGGGGCAGGGTGTGCAGCACCGCGTCGCGCAGCAGCGGGTGGGCGAACATGGCCGGCCCGCCGGCTTCGCCGCCTCCTGCGGCCAGGAAGCCGTGGTGCCGCAGCGCGGCGGCCCAGCCGGCCAGCCGTGCGGGATCGGCGGTCTCCGGCTCGCCGCGCGCCGGCCCCGCGCCGACGTGTCCCGGCACCGTGAAGCCCTTCCGCCCGGTGCGGCGGCGCTCGCCGCGCTGCCATTCGGCCAGCAGGCCGAGCGGGTCGTGCTCGTCCTGCACCAGGGCGAGCGCGCAGCCGGCGTCGGCGGTCTGCGGGCCCGCCGCGGCCAGCAGCCAGGCGACGGCATCGGCGTAGGCACCGGGGTGGAGTTCGGCGACGCTCGACGGGGTCCGCTCCGGCGGGCCGCCGGGGTGCAGCTCGGCCAGGTCCTGCAACAGGGCGTGCAGCAGCAGCGGGTTGCCCGCGGTCGCCGCGGCGAGGCCGGGCGGCGGGTCGCCGCCGAGCCGTTCGCGGGCGATCGCGTCGACGGACGACCCGCTCAGCGGCGGCAGCCGCACCGTGTGGACGAGCGAGGGGGCCAGGCCCCAGGCGATGCCGCGCGGGGCCGGCGTCATGTCGTACTGGTGACGCTCGGTCAGGATCAGCAGGACCGGCAGCCGGTCGAGCCGGGGCACCAGCCGGCCGAACCAGCCGCGGGAGGCCGGATCCGCCAGGTGGACGTCGTCGACGGCCAGTGCGAGCGGTATGCCGCCGGGCGACAACTCGTCGATGGACGCGGCCTCGGGGGCGCCGTCCAGCAGCCGCCGCACGACGGACGGCACGCTGCCGGCGTCCTGGTCCTGCTGCGCGCAGCGGGTACGGCGGACGTCCAGGCCCTGCCGCCGGGCGAGTTCGGCCGCCGCGTCCAGGAGGGCGGTCCGGCCGCTGCCCGTGCCGCCGCGCACCACCAGCAGGGCGCCCGCGCCCGCCTCGGCCCGTTCCGCGAGGCGTGCCGCGACGGCCAGCTGGCCGTCCCGTTCGCGCAGACCGAGCTGCTCCCCCACCGTGGCCACCGCACCCCTTCCGCCGCCGCGGTCCCAGGATATGCCGTGGTGTTGTCGTGGTTGATCTCGTGGTGGTCCACGATGGCCGGGTACCCCCGCCCCGGGCACTGTGGAGCCTGTAGCCGATCCACCGGGGGAACCCTCATGCACAGGCCGAGCCTGCCCACCGCGGTAAGCCTGGCCGTGCTTGCCCTTTCCGTGTTCGTGCTGGTGACGGCGGGCGGCGGCTCCAAGGACGCCGCACGTCCGTCACCGACCCAGGATCCGTCCGGGCACGCCTCCACGGCGCGGCCCGGAGCGGCACTGTCCGCCCTGTTCAGGACGGTGTCATCGCGTTAGACCGCGGCACACCGCGGTCCACCCGGTCTTCCGGCGGCGGGGTTCTCCCCCGTATTCCCCGCCGCCGGAGGTAACACGCCGGCCGTCATCACCGCCCCGCCACCGTCACCAGACGCGGACCGAACCTCCCGGTGCGAACGCCGGACTGGTCGCGTCGGCGGGCGGCTCCTCCAGCGGCTCGGCGATCTCCGCCACCGTGGGGCCGGACTTCGCGGCGACCGCGTCCAGCAGCCCGAGGTCGAAGCCGTAGACACGGGCCGCGTTGCCGCCCACCATCGCGGCGACCTCCTCGGCCGGGAGCCCGGCGAACGCGATCCGCAGCCCCTCCCTGGTGTAGGGATACGTGCCCTCGTCATGCGGGTAGTCGCTGCCCCACATGATCTTCTCCAGGCCGATCCGGTCGCGCAGCGGCACCTCGTGGGGGCGCATGAAGCTCGCCCCGACGAAGCAGTTGTCCCGCCAGACGGCCTTCGGTCCCTTGCCCATCGCGTCCGCCAGCCCGGTGCCGAACTTGGCCTCGGCGGTGGCCGCCCGGGTCGCGGCGCTGACCAGCCGCCCGTGGTAGTACTCCAGCATGTCGAGCACGGCGGGGATCCACCCCGAACCCTGCTCGGTGAGCACCAGCCGCAACCCGGGGTGCCGTTGGAACGCCCCGCCGAAGATCAGGTGCCACAGCGCCCGGTGCGAGAACCACGTCGTCTCGACCATGAACACCGCGCGGGCCGCGGGTTCGTCGCCGAGCGGCGGGGAGGCCGAGCCGCCGTGGTGGTTCACCGGTACGTCCAGCTCGTCGCAGACCGCCCAGAGCGGGTCGTACACCGCTGAGTACAGCTCGGGGACGCCGGAGCCCGGTGGCGCGCCCGGCAGCAGGATGCCGCCGGTCAGCCCGTGCTCCTTGGCCCACCGCACCTCGCGGACCGCCGCGTCCACATCGTTGAGGAGGATCTGTGCGACGCCCGCGCGCCGGCCGGGGGCCTGCGCGCAGAAGTCGGCGAGCCACCGGTTGTGGGCCCGCAGTCCGGCCCAGCGCAGCTCGAACTCCTCCTTCGAGGGCGCGGGGGCCAGCAGCGAACCGCTGGGGAAGAACGGCGGCACGGTGTTGGGGAAGACGACCTCGGCGACGATGCCGTCCGCCTCCAGCTCCGCGAGCCGGCGGCCGGAGTCCCAGTTGCGCGGCGCCTCGGGGGCGATCAGGTCCTCGTACGGATTGACGTACGTGGCCGCCCACGCGTCGAACTCCTCGTGGTGGCCGGCCGCCAGGTACGGCCGGTAGTCGAGCAGGTCGGCGCCGGCGTGGCAGTCCGCCGAGATCACCGTGTAGCGGTCGTCGGGACCGGAGGGTGTCATGTGCCCGCCTCCATCCCCACGTACGGGAAGTCGTGCCCGGTCAGCCAGTGCCGTCCGGTGTCGCGGGCGCGCGCCCAGGACGCCTCGACGGCCGACTGGTCGTCCGGCTGGCCCAGTTCGGCCGGGGTCGGGCCGATCCGGCGGGCGATCGGCGCCAACGCCTCGGTGTCGAAGCCGAAGGCCTCGGCGGCGGCCAGCCCCAGCATCTGCCGGGTCTCGGTCACCGGGATGTCGTGGAACGTGTTCTTCAGCCACTCCCGGGTCGCGGGCCAGGTGCCCTCCGGATGCGGGAAGTCGCTGCCCCACAGGATGTTGCCGACCCCGATCTCGTAGCGCTGGGCCAGCTCGCGGCGCTTGGTGTTGGTCGCGCAGATGAACACCTGGCGGTCCAGGTACTCGCTCGGCGGCCGCTTCAGCTCGGCGAACGGCGAGAGCTTCTTGCCGCCGTGGGCGCCGAGGTAGAGCCGGTCCATGAACCACAGCTGGTTCGGCAACCACCAGCAGCCGGACTCGGCGATGCCGAACTTCAGCCCGGGGAAGCGCTCGAAGACCCCGGCCCACAGCAGGAACCAGAGCGGCCGGGACGGCCAGAACGTCACTTCGCTGACGTAGATGCCCAGATGGTCCCCGTACTCGTGGTGCGGGGCCGATCCGGAGTGGGTCACGATGGGCATCTCCAGCTCCTGCGCCACCGCCCACACCGGGTCGTAACGGGCGTCGTGGTACGCCGCCTTGTCGACCCACCGGGCGGGGATCATCAGGGCGCCGAGGCCGGACGCCTTCGCCCTGCGGACCTCGGCCACCACCGCGTCCACGTCGCCGGTGATGGGCAGCAGCGCCACCCCGCAGCGGCGTTCCGGGCTGCGCTCGGCACAGAACTCCGCGAGCCAGCGGTTGTGCGCCTGCGCGCCCGCCATCCCCAGCGCCGGGTCCTGGTCGCCGGAGAGCCCGAGGCCCACCCCGAAGGGCGCGGCGGTCTGGCTGTCGACGGCGTCGGCGTCCGGGAAGACGACCTCGGCCGCCACCCCGTCACCGTCGAGTTCCTTGTCGCGCTGCGCGCTGTCCCAGCCGCCGCGCAGCCCCTCCTCGTTGTCGCTGAACCACTTCTCCGCGAACGCCTCGTTGCGCACCCCGAGCCGCGTCATCGCCTCGCGGCGCGCCTGGCGCTGCCCGAGGAACTCGTCGAAGTCCGCGTGGAACCTGCTGTCGAGATACGGCCGGTACTGCTCCGTCGGCAGGCCCGCGTGGCAGTCCGAGGAGATGATCAGGTACGGATCCGTCATGGTGTCTCCTGTCCCCTCGTTCAGTCGAGAATGAAGTTCTCCAGATAGCCCGGGTCGGCCCGGTCGAGCATCGACTGCGAACGCGCCCTGATCTGGGCGTCGGTGCGGTCGCTGGCGGGCAGCAGCCAGAAGCGGCCGGCCCGTATGCCGTCGGCCACGAAGCCGGCGACCTCCTCCACGGGGGTGAACGCCACCTCGTGCCCGGCCTCCTTCATCGCGGCCTCCCACTGGTCGAGGCTGCGGTACGGGGTGCGGCGGGGCGCGGACTTGGCGTACCGCTCGGGCCGGTTGCGGTGCGACTCCCACAGTCCGGTGCGGAGCATGTGGGGGCCCGGGAAGAGCACGGAGGCGCCGATGGCCGCGCGCTCGGCTTTGAGATGGGCGTAGAGCGACTCCGTCATCGTCACCACCGCGGCCTTGGTGACGGCGTACACCGAGGCGGTCGGCAGCGGCGCGATCCCGCCGTCTCCCGAGGAGGTGTTGACGACGTGTCCCGGCTCACCGGCCGCGAGCATCCGGGGCAGGAACGCCTGGATGCCGTGGAAGACGCCCCATACGTTGACCGAGAAGGCCCACTGCCAGTCCTTGGGGTCGTGCTCCCACATCCGGCCCTCGGCGCCGGAGCCGACCCCGGCGTTGTTGCACAGCACATGGACGGCGCCGAAGGCCTGGTACGCGGCCTCGGCGAGGGCTTCGACGGAGGCGCGGTCGCTCACATCGGTGAGCTGCCCGACGGCCTCGGCGCCATTCTCCCGCAGCCGCCCGACGGCCTTGTCGAGCGCGCCCTCCTCCACATCGGCGAGGACCACCTTCAGCCCGTCCGCGGCGAACCGTTCCGCCATGGCGTAGCCGATGCCGCTCGCGGCGCCGGTCACCACGGCCGTCTGTCCGGCCAGCAGGTCCATCAGGCCTCCCGGTGGGGCGCGTCGAGGATCTGCTGGACGTCGTCGTAGCGCTGGTGGATGTAGGGCAGCAGCGCCTGCGCGCTGACCCGTTCGACGACCTGGCCCGACTGGTCGCTGGTCTTCTCGCCGATGGTGATCTCGACGAGCCGGCGCACCGAGAGGTCGGCGACCGGGTCGTACGCGGACTCGCGCAGCACCACGCTGCCGGTCATCGCTTCGAGCTTGCGCACCCGTTCGTGCCGGCTGCAGCGCACCAGCACCGGGTCGCCGTCGAAGCCGTTGCCGTCCACCGCGGGGAGGAACTTGA
Organism: Streptomyces sp. So13.3; assembly: GCF_005860785.2. NCBI lineage: Bacteria > Bacillati > Actinomycetota > Actinomycetes > Kitasatosporales > Streptomycetaceae > Streptomyces > Streptomyces sp. So13.3. The sequence goes on from NZ_CP048835.1 coordinate 2,882,464, forward strand.
AGTAGAAGTCGGCCTTCTCGGTGACTCCCGGCAGCGGCAGCGCGCCGCTGACCGCGCCGGCGACCTCGACGAACGCGATGCCGTGCCGGGCGAGCTTCGCCATCACGACGTCGCCGACCCGCTCCACGGTGACCTCGCCGAGCTTCTTCGGTTCGCCGAAGACCTCCCGGCCGCCGATCAGCGCCCGTTCGGTCGTCATCGGCATCACCAGCGGATACCAGCCCTCGACACCGTCGTGCCGGGCGGAGACCGCGACCGAGCCGGCACCCAGCGGGTGTCCGAACAGGTCGACGCGGCTGATGTTCACCCGCACCAGGGGCCGTTCTCCCGGCTTGAGCGGCGGCGGCAGGACCTGTGCCACCACGTCGGGGTCGGTCTCCCAGACCGCCACCACCCCGGTCGACCAGATGTCGGGGAGCTTGCCGCCGCCCGCCTTCGCCGCCTGCATTTCCGCTTCGCTCCGCGGGCCGTACCGTACTCGCGCCATGTCGTGCCGCCCTTCGTTCATGTCAGTCACACGGGTGCGTCATGAGAGATTCGGGACGAGCTCTGTAACACAGTTACACCGACGCGCTCGAAGGGTAAATAGGCGTGCACGGTCCACAATGGGAGCACCATGCCGCGCACCGCCCTGACCCGCGACGATGTACTCGACGCCGCTGCCGCACTTGTCCGGCAGCTCGGCCCCGAGGCGCTGACCATGCGCAAGCTCGCGGCCGAACTGGGCACCGCCGTCACGTCGATCTACTGGCATGTGGGCAACCGCGAATCGCTGCTCGACGAACTGGTGGCCCGTACCGTGCGGGAGATGGGCGCCATCGCGCCCACCGGCCGCGGGCCGCTCGACCGGGTGCTGTCCATCGCCCGCGCCCAGCGCCGGATGCTGCGCGACCGGCCGCATCTGATCGCGATGGTGCACGAACGCGGCCTCACCGAGCTGATGTTCCTCCCCGCCCAGCAGGCCCTGGTCCATGAGCTGCACGACGCGGGGCTGCGCGGGGCGCGGGCCGCCGAGGCGCTGCGCGCCATCGAGTTCCACGTCATCGGCTTCGTTCTGGTCGAACGCAACCGCGAACGTTCCCCCGCCCAGAGCCCCGCGGAACAGGACTTGTGGGACACCGCCACGGCCGGCCACGACCCGGCGCTGGCCCGCGCACTGGCCGCCCCGCCCGACCCCGAACGCCTCTTCACCACCACCACGCGCGCCCTGGTCGGCTCCCTGCTGTGTGTCTGAGTGTCAGCGGCGCCCCTTATTCTCAATGACCATGCTGGACAACCGCACCGAGCCGACCGCCTCCCCGTCCCCGTGGCCCGCCGCCTACCCGGACGAATATGCCGTGGTCGACGTCGAGACCACCGGTCTCGGCCGCGACGACCGGATAGTGTCCGCCGCCGTCTACCGGCTGGACTCCCGGGGCGAGGTCCAGGACCACTGGTACTCACCGGTCAACCCGCTGCGCGATCCGGGCCCGGTGTGGATCCACGGACTGACCAGCGCGATGCTCGCCGACGCCCCGCTCTTCCCGGACATCGCCGCCGAGCTCGCCGAGCGGCTGGCCGGCCGGGTGCTCGTCGCGCACAACGCGGTCTTCGACTGGTCGATGCTGGCCCGTGAGTACGCGCGGGCGAAGTCCACCGCCCCGGTCGAGCAGCGGCTGTGCACGATCGTGCTGGCCAAGGAGCTCCGGCTGCCGCTGGCCAACCACAAGCTGGAGTCGCTCGCCGCGCACTACGGCGTCGTCCAGCAGCGCGCCCACCACGCCCTGGACGACGCGCGGGTGCTCGCCGAGGCGTTCCGCCCCAGCCTGCACCTGGCGGCCGCGGCCGGCCTGCCGCTGCCGCTGCACACCTGCCGGCCGCTCACCGAGTGGACCGAGGGCAGCGTGCCGGCGGCCCGCCCCGCGCCGGCCGGCGGGTCGTACGGCTCCTACCGCCCCAGCAGCTGGCGCCCGGCGCGCAAGCGGCCGTCCTGCCCGTACCCCAACCCGGGCCGGATGGCGCCCGAGGGCCCGCTCATGCAGGGGATGCGGGTGGCGTTCTCCGGTGACACCGGGATCGACCGCGAACTGCTGGAGGACCGCGCGACCGACGCCGGGCTGCATGTCGCGTCCAGCGTCAGCCGTCTCACCAGCCTGCTCGTCACCAACGACCCGGACTCCCCGACGAGCAAGGCCGCCAAGGCCCGCGCGTTCGGCACCCCCGTCATCGACGAGCGGCGCTTCGCGGAACTCCTCAAGGCGGTGACCCCGGCGCCCGGGGTACACGGCTGATCGAGTGGCGCGGCGGCGACGCGCCCGGCGACCTGTTGCCCGCCGCCCCCGCGCCGCGCAATCTGTGCCCCATGGCCCGATGTGAAGTGTGCGGAAACGACTACGTCATGAGCTTCGAGGTGCACGCCCAAGGTGCGGTGCACGTCTTCGACAGCTTCGAATGCGCCATCCACCGTATGGCGCCCATCTGTGAGCACTGCCGGGTGCAGGTCGTCGGCCACGGCGTCGAGGCCGACGGCCGCTGGTACTGCAGTGCGCACTGTGCCAAGGCCGAGGGCGTGCACGGCCTCGTCGACCGTGTCGGCTCCGTCCCGATCTCCTGATCCGTCCCCCACCGACCCCCTACCGGAGGGCGCCCCACGACCGAGTACGGTCGTGGGGTGTACCGCTTTCTGCTCTCCCGCCAGTGGGTGATCCTCACGCTGCTCGGCCTGGTCATGATTCCCACGATGATCAAGCTGGGCTACTGGCAGCTGCACCGTCACGAGCACCGGGTGGCCAACAACCACCTGATCAGTCAGAACGTCAAGGCCGCCGCCGTCCCGGTCGAGCGGCTGGCCGCGCCCGGCAAGGCCGTACCCCGCAAGGACCTGTACCGGTCGGTGAGCGCGACCGGTCACTACGACACCGCGCACGAGGTCGTCGCCCGCCAGCGCACCGCGGCCGACGGGCAGAAGAACGGGTACCACGTCATCACCCCGCTGGTGCTGGACGACGGCCGGGCGATCCTGGTGAACCGCGGCTGGATCGACGCCGACGGCGGGCTCACCGCACTGCCGAAGATCCCGGCCGCCGAGTCCGGCGAGATCACCGTCACCGGGCGGCTGCGCCCCGACGAGACGAGTTCCAGCACCGGGATCAGGAACAAGAGCGGGCTGCCGGACCGCATGATCATGCTCATCAACTCCACCGACCTGTCGAAGACCGGCCCGCGGCAGTTGCTCGGCGGCTATCTGGAGCTGGCCACCACCTCCCCCAAGCCCTCCGGCGCCCAGCCCCAACTGATCCCCGAGCCGGACGACTCCAGCATCGGCCCGCACATGGCGTACGCGATCCAGTGGTGGCTGTTCTCGGCGATGGTCCCGGTCGGCTGGGTCATCCTGGTGCGCCGCGAGCGCAAGGAGCGGGTCTCCGGGCAGGAGTCACAGAAGAGCGTTCCGGTCGCGGTGTAACGGCGTCCCCGGCACGCTACGAGCAGGAGTGTGGACGAAAGGCGGCCCCGTGCCAGGACTGATCGAGGACTACGCGCTCATCGGTGATCTGCAGACCGCGGCGCTGGTCGGCAAGGACGGCTCCATCGACTGGCTGTGCCTGCCGCGCTTCGACTCCGCCGCGTGCTTCGCGGCGCTGCTCGGGGACGAGGAGAACGGCCAGTGGCGGATCGCCCCGGCCGGCGCGGACCAGTGCACCCGGCGGGCGTACCGCGGCGACACCCTGGTGCTGGAGACGTTCTGGGAGACCGCCACCGGCATCGTCAAGGTCATCGACTTCATGCCGCAGCGCGACCGCGCCCCCGATGTCATGCGGATCGTTGAGGGCGTCTCCGGCACCGTGCAGATGCGCAGCGAGCTGCGGCTGCGCTTCGACTACGGCAGCATCGTGCCCTGGATGCGGCGCGCCGAGGGCCACCGCATCGCCGTCGCTGGGCCCGACTCGGTCTGGCTGCGCAGCTATCCGCCGCAGCTGCCGATGTACGGCAAGGACTTCTGCACCTACGCCGACTTCTCCGTCTCGGCGGGCGAGAGCGTCGCCTTCGTCCTCACCTGGCACCCGTCGCACGAGACCCGGCCGCGCCGGGTCGACCCGCACGATGCGCTGCCCCACGCCATCGAGGACTGGGAGAAGTGGTCGGCGCAGTGCACCTACGACGGCCCCTGGCGGGAGGCCGTGCTGCGCTCCCTCATCACCCTCAAGGCACTGACGTACGCGCCGACCGGCGGTATCGCCGCGGCCGTCACCACCTCGCTGCCGGAGGAGATCGGCGGGGTGCGCAACTGGGACTACCGCTTCTGCTGGCTCCGCGACGCCACCCTGACACTCAACGCGATGGTCTCCAGCGGCTATCTCCAGGAGGCCGCGAAGTGGCGGGACTGGCTGCTGCGCGCGGTCGCCGGAGACCCCGCCGACCTGCAGATCATGTACGGGATCTCCGGTGAGCGGCGGCTGCCCGAGTACGAGGTGCCGTGGCTGAAGGGGTACGAGACGTCCGCCCCGGTCCGGATCGGCAACGCGGCGGCCGGGCAGCTGCAGCTCGACGTCTACGGCGAGGTGCTCGACTCTCTCCACCTGGCCCGGAACAGCGGACTCTCCGACGACAAGCACGCCTGGAGCCTGCAGCGCGCCCTGATGGACTTCCTGGAGTCCAACTGGCGCGAGCCGGACGAGGGCCTGTGGGAGGTCCGCGGGCCGCGCCGGCACTTCGTGCACTCCAAGGTGATGGCGTGGGTCGCCGCGGACCGCGCGGTCCACACCCTGGAGGCGCAGCCGAAGCGCGGCGGCGACCTGGCCGGCTGGCGGGCCATGCGCGACCAGGTGCACCTGGAGGTGTGCAAGCGCGGCTACGACAACGAGCGCAGCACGTTCACCCAGTTCTACGGCTCCACCCAGCTCGACGCGGCGACGCTGCTCATCCCCCAGGTCGGCTTCCTGCCGCCCTCCGATCCGCGGGTGATCGGCACGGTCGACGCGGTGCGCAGGGAGCTGAACCACGGCGGCCTCGTCCGCCGCTACACCCTCGACGAGAAGGCCGTGGACGGCCTGCCGGGCGACGAGGGCGCCTTCCTGGCCTGCTCGTTCTGGCTGGCCGACGCCCTGCACACGACCGGCCGCGAGCGGGAGGCCCGCGAGCTGTTCGGGCACCTGCTGAGTCTGCGCAACGACGTCGGGCTGCTCGCCGAGGAGTGGGACCCGGTCTCCCGCCGCCAGCTCGGCAACTTCCCGCAGGCCTTCAGCCACATCGGGCTCGTCAACACCGCACTGAGCCTGTCCGGAGTCCGTAAGGGAGCATGAGCGCATGGATCTGGGACTGAAGGACCGGGTGTACGTCGTCACCGGCGCCACCCGCGGGCTGGGCATGGCGGCCGCCCGTGAGCTGGCGGCCGACGGTGCGAAGCTGGTCGTCTCCGGGCGCTCGCAGGAGTCGGCGGACGCGGCGGCCGCCGCGCTGGGCGGCCCGGGGAACACGATCGGGATGGCCGCCGACAACTCCGGCGCGGACACCCCCGACCGGCTCATCGGCGCCGCCCGCGAGGAGTTCGGACGGCTGGACGGCGTACTGATCAGCGTCGGCGGCCCGGCCGTCGGCCTCTCCGAGACCATCACGGACGACCAGTGGCGGGACGCGTTCGAGACGGTCTTCCTCGGTGCGGTACGGCTCGCCCGGGCCGCCGCGGCGGCGCTCGGCGAGGGCGGCGTGATCGGCTTCGTGCTCTCCGGGTCGGTGTACGAGCCGATCCCCGGCCTGGCGGTCTCCAACGGGCTGCGGCCCGGGCTGGCCGGCTTCGCCAAGAACCTCGCCGATGAACTGGGCCCGCGCGGCATCCGCGTCGTGGGCCTGCTGCCCTCCCGGATCGACACCGAGCGGGTGGCGGAACTCGACGCCCTCAGCGGCGACGCGGCGGCCTCCCGCGCCCGGCACAGCGCCACCATCCCGCTGGGCCGCTACGGGACCCCGGAGGAGTTCGGCCGCGCCGCGGCCTTCCTGCTCTCCCCCGCCGCCTCGTATCTGACGGGCATCATGCTCCCGGTCGACGGCGGCGCCCGGCACGGCTTCTGACGTACGGCGTGCTGCGTACGGCGCCTGGGACGCCGGTCAGTTGACGCGGCTGGCGCGGTGCTTGACGGCGCGCAGCCGCGCCTCGGCCGGGAGGTGGTCGAGTCCCGCCGAGCCGCCCGCCCGTTGCAGGATCTCGGTGTCCAGCCGGGAGACGACGGTGTCCGGGGCCGCGTGCGGCGCCAGGGCGAGGGTGAGGCGCGCGCGGGGCGCGGAGCGCTTGCCGGTCAGGACGGCGCCGGCCCGGTCCACACCGTCCAGTGCCTCGGTCTCGGTGACCAGGATGTCCTCCAGGGCCCGGCCGCGCAGCACGGCGTCCTGGCCGTCGCGGCTGTCGATGCGCAGCTGGCGCAGCCGGTGGCTGCGGAACTGGGCCAGGAACCACCACAGGGCCGTCAGCACCAGCACGCCCAGGACGGCCAGGACGGTGGGCCACCACCAGCCGTCGCCGCGGTAGCGGGTGCGGTCGCGGGCCGTGAGGAGCACGTCCCCGGGGCCGTCGAACGGCCACCAGCCCGGCAGGGTGAATCCCCAGCGGCGCTGCAGGTCCAGGCTGCCGACCAGCACCGCGAGGCCGGCGATCAGCAGGAGCAGGCCGGTCAGTGCCAGCAGGGTCCGGTTGAGGGAACTGCGCATCGGCGGATCAGCCCTTCTGGGCGCGCTGGACGTGGACGCCCAGGCTGGGCGGGCGGGCCAGCCCGAGTTGGACGACGCCCTCGGCCAGGGCGGCGTCCAGGTCGGCCCGTACTTCGTCCAGGTCACGGAAGTGGGACGCGGCGCGGGCGGTGACATGGCGGCGGCCGACGCGGACCCGGACGGTGTGCACGCCGGAGACCTCCATCGCCCGGTCGCGCAGCGTGAGTTCGGCGGCGTGCCGGTCCAGCCCCGCGCGCACCCCGGTGACACTGCGCCGCATCGGCAGGATGTCGCGCAGGCCGGGGGTGACGGCCAGGACGATCAGCCACAGACCGATCACCACGGCGGCCGCGGCGGCGGTGATGACGAGCACGTTGTCCAGCGGCCGGGTGGCCAGTTCACGGGCCAGCCGTGGCCGCCAGCTCATCGCGGCGCGGTCGGTGCGGACCGCGGCGATGTCGTAGAGCAGGATCCCGGCGGCCCCCAGCACCACCAGCGCGGTCAGCGCCGACGGTACCCGGCGCTCCGACCAGAACCGGCCCGCGCGGCCGGCCGGCGGTTCGGCGGGGCGCTCGGCGGCGGACCCGCCGGATCCGTCGGGCTCGTCCGGTTCGTAGGGCCCGACGACCGGCAGCTGCCGTGTCGTGCCCTCGGGTTCGGGTTCCGCACCGGTCCCGGTCACCGCACCCTCCCCTCGCTCTGTTGCCGCGCCGTCGCGGAGTGCAGCCGCTCGATCTCGACGGCGACCTCAGGTACCTCCATACCCGTCAGTGACGTCACCCGGTCCGCGACATGGCGGCGCACCGAGCCGCAGACCGCACCGAGGTCACCCGGATAGCCCAGTTCCACCGACAACCGCACCCGGGCGGTCTCCTTGCGCACCGAGACCGACGCGTGCGGCGTACGGTCCGGCGGCACGAGCCCGGACTCCGGGATGTCCGCGAGCACCTCGGACGCGGCCCGCGCGGCGATCTTCGCCACCACCCGGTCCGCGATCCTGAGCGCGCCCCGCTCCGCGGCCGGCAGGGTGACCGGGGCCGCAGCGGCCATCACCGCCGCCGGTCGCGGCTGCGGAAGAACTCTCCGGGCTCCAGATCGCCGTCCACGAACTTCCCGGCCACGAACCCGACCGCGCCGAGCGCGGCCACCAGCAGGAACGCGCCGAACCCGCCGAAGTACCCGGCGAATCCGAGCGCCATGCCCACGATCAGTCCGACCAGCGACATTCTCATCGTCCGCTCACCGTCCTCGCCTCACCGCTGTCGCCGGCACCGCCGGCCGCCGTCCCACCCGTCCACCCGGTCGTCACTGGACCCTCTGCTCCCGGTCGTCCTCGTCGTCCTCGTCCGGCAGCTTCACGTCGCCGACCGCGACATTGACCTCGACGACCTCGAGACCGGTCATCCGCTCGACCGCGGCGATCACGTTCTCCCGCACCGCGCGGGCCACCTCGACGATGGACACCCCGTACTCGACGACGATGTCCAGGTCGAGCGCGGTCTGCACCTCGCCGACCTCCGCCTTCACCCCACGGGTGACGGACTTGCTGCCGGGCACCCGGTCACGCACGGCGCCGAAGGTGCGGGCGAAGCCGCTGCCCATCGCGTGCACACCCAGCACATCACGGGCCGCCAGCCCGGCGATCTTCTCGACCACTCCGTCCGCGATGGTGGTCCGGCCGCGGGTCGCGGGGTCGCCCAGCGGCGCCCGCCGGCCGGGCGTCCCGGCACCCCCGCTCGTGCCCTTCTCCAATGTCCTGCCTTCGCCCACGGAATCGGGGCCCTCCGGCTCGGACAGGTTGCGCTGTGCCGCCTCGGTCATGGCGAGTCGTCCCTTCGTCTGGGCTGCTCCATGCACCACACTATGTGCGCATGCCCTGCCGTGCCGTGGAGATGCGGTCAGGAAGCGTGGAGCGGGCCGCCGTTCGGGTGGCGCGCGGCGAAGGAGGCGGAGACCGGTGGCTGTGGACCGTTTGGCCCGTGCGGTACGGGAGCAGATCGCGTTCGGGCGCGTGCTGCCGCTCGGCAGGGCGGGAGACGGTGTCTGGATCACCGAGAACGCGGCGGCCGACGCGCTGCGCGGGGCGGTGAACGGGCTCACCGGCGTGCGGGTCGGCGCGCTGCGGATCGGCCCGGAGCCGGTCCGGGTGCCGCGTCAGGAAGCAGAACCGACGACGGAGCCGGCGACGGATGCGAATATTCTGCCGCTCGTACCGCCGAGTGCGGTGCCGTACGGCCCGCTGTGCGTGGCCGCGGCCTTCGAGGCCGCCATCGACCGGCCGCTGCCCGCCACCGCGGATCAGTTGCGGACCGCGCTGTGGAGTGCGGCCCACGATCTGCTGGGGCTGGCCGTCACCTCGGTGGACCTCGACGTCACGGGCCTGATCGATCCCCAGGCCGGACCTGCTCCGGTGGCCGCCGTCGAGGGCCCGGCCGGTGCGACGGGCCAGGATCTGACGGAGACCGGGCCGCCGCCCGCCGGCAACGGGGTGGTCGCCGCGGCGCTCCTGGTGCCGGGTGTCGCCCGGGTGACGTCACGGCTCGGCGGCTTCGCGTCCGGGATCCGCACGGCCGACGGCGGCGATCCGCCGGCCCGGGAGGTCCGGGTGCAGATCGCGGTCATGCCTGGCCACCGCGCGCTGGACGTGGCCCGCGTGGTGGCCGTGGCGGTCACCGAGGCCGCCGAGCCCGGTTCCCCGGGCCCTGTGACGACGGCGGTCGTGGTCACCGCCATCGGGTGACCACGACCGGACATCGACCGGACGGAGTTGCCGGACGGAGTTGCCGGACGGAGTTACTCGCCGACGCCGGCGAGGTCGCGCAGCCGGCGGCCCTGGGCGGCGCGCTCGGCGGGGCGCTGCTCCTCGTACGAACGAGCGGCGGCACCCTGCAGCAGGGCCTTGGTCTCGATGACGGCGTCCCGGGGCGCGGCGAGCAGCGCCCCGGCGAGGTCCTGGACCGTGGCGTCGAGTTCGGCGACCGGGACGACCAGGTTGGCGAGGCCGAGGCGCTCGGCCTCCGACCCGTGCACGAACCGCCCGGTGGCGCAGATCTCCAGGGCCCGCGCATAGCCGACGAGGTCGACCAGCGGCTTGGTGCCACCGAGGTCGGGCACCAGTCCGAGGCTGGTCTCGCGCATGGCGAACTGCGCGTCGTCCGCGCACACCCGCAGATCGCAGGCCAGAGCGAGCTGGAAGCCCGCACCGATCGCATGGCCCTGTACGGCGGCGATGGTCACGATGTCGCTGCGCCGCCACCAGGTGAACGCGTCCTGGTACTCGGCGATCGTCGCGTCGAGCTTCTTGTCGGAACCGCGCGCGAGGTCGATGAACGACGGCTCGCCGTCGAAGCCCTCGGGCGTGAAGGCCTGCCGGTCGAGCCCCGCGGAGAAGGACTGGCCTTCGCCGCGGAGCACGACAACGCGCACGCTGCCCGGCAGGAGCCGGCCTGCTTCGACCAGGGCCCGCCACAGGGCGGGCGACTGGGCATTGCGTTTGGCCGGATTGCACAGTGTGACGGTCGCGACGGAGTCGTCGGCGGTGAGCCGCACTCCGTCACGCTCGAGCAGCACGGTGGGGTCGGGCATCGGGCACCTCCGAGCGAACCGCGGAATTGATTACCGAAGAGTAACCACTGGGTCGACACAGTCGTCGACCGGGTGGGCACGCTGGGGAATCCGGGTCGCGGGAGATGCCCTGCCCGTCAGGCCGTAGCGGCCTTCGACTTACCTCGTGTTGCACCGCCGCGACCGCGCAAGGTCACGCCGGACTCGCTGAGCATCCGGTGCACGAATCCATAGGAGCGGCCGGTTTCTTCGGCCAACGCCCGGATGCTCGCACCGGAGTCGTACTTCTTCTTCAGGTCTGCCGCGAGCTTCTCGCGCGCGGCGCCGGTTACCCGGCTGCCCTTCTTCAGAGTCTCGGCCACCCGTGCCTCCTCTAGGGAAGTGCGCTCTGGACTCTCATGATCACCCCTAGGCGCCTTCCTGGCCACCCATTCGGCAAGGTCCGTACGACAACATTTGAACCGGAGACCTTTTTCCGGCGGCCGGGTGGCGCACGAAGATCCCCGATTTCGTCCGGCGCTTTCCGGACAGTTGTCCGGGCGCCGCGAAAAGCGGCAGGTCATCCATGGTCGGTAAGGAGTTTCCCGACGTCACGCCACTGATCGACTCAGGGCGGCGGTCATACCGCGCCACCGGGTGGCGCGGTATGAGCTCGTCTCACACAGATGATGGATCACCCGTAGGCCGAATGATCCACTGCCAAGTGATCAGGCGGGTCGGCCGGACGGGCCGGCGGGTCGGGGCGGCGCGGCGGTCAGGCCAGCGAGACCAGATCCGCGTAGTCCTCGCCCCACAGGTCCTCAACACCATCGGGCAGCAGGATGATCTTCTCGGGGGCCAGTGCGTGCACCGCGCCCTCGTCGTGCGTCACCAGGACGACGGCGCCACTGAAGGTGTGCAGCGCGCCGAGGATCTCCTCGCGGCTGGCCGGGTCGAGGTTGTTGGTGGGCTCGTCGAGCAGCAGCACGTTGGCGCTGGAGACCACCAGCGAGGCGAGCGCCAGCCGGGTCTTCTCACCGCCCGACAGGACGCCGGCCGGCTTGTTGACGTCGTCGCCGGAGAACAGGAACGAGCCGAGGATCTTGCGGATCTCGACCAGGTCGGTGTCCGGGGCGGCCGAGCGCATGTTCTCCAGGACCGTGCGCTCCGGGTCCAGGGTCTCGTGCTCCTGGGCGTAGTAGCCGAGCTTGAGGCCGTGGCCCGGCTCGACCTTCCCGGTGTCGGGCGTCTCGACGCCCGCCAGCAGGCGCAGCAGCGTGGTCTTGCCGGCGCCGTTGAGGCCGAGGATGACGACCCGGGAGCCGCGGTCGATGGCCAGGTCGACGTCGGTGAAGATCTCCAGCGAGCCGTACGACTTGGACAGCCCGGTCGCCATCAGCGGGGTCTTGCCGCAGGGCGCGGGGTCCGGGAAGCGGAGTTTGGCGACCTTGTCCGAGACGCGGACGGCGTCGAGGCCCGCCAGCAGCCGGTCCGCGCGCTTGGCCATGTTCTGCGCGGCGACCGTCTTGGTGGCCTTGGCGCGCATCTTGTCGGCCTGCGAGTTGAGCGACGCGGCCTTCTTCTCGGCGTTGCTGCGCTCGCGCTTGCGGCGCTTCTCGTCGGCCTCGCGCTGGGCCTGGTAGAGCTTCCAGCCCATGTTGTAGACGTCGATCTGGGTGCGGTTGGCGTCCAGGTAGAAGACCTTGTTGACGACCGTCTCCACGAGCTGGATGTCGTGGGAGATCACGATGAACCCGCCGCGGTACGTCTTGAGGTAGTCGCGCAGCCAGACGATGGAGTCCGCGTCCAGGTGGTTCGTCGGCTCGTCGAGCAGCAGGGTGTCGGCGTCGGAGAACAGGATCCGGGCCAGCTCCACCCGGCGGCGCTGGCCGCCGGACAGGGTGGACAGCGGCTGGCCGAGCACCCGGTCGGGCAGTCCGAGGGCGGCGGCGATGGTGGACGCCTCGGCCTCGGCCGCGTAGCCGCCCTTGGTGAGGAACTCGGTCTCCAGGTTGGAGTACTTCCGCATCGCCTTCTCGCGGGTGGCGCCCTTGCCGTTCGCCATCCGCTCCTCGTTCTCCCGCATCTTGCGCAGGACGGAGTCCAGGTCGCGGGCGGAGAGGATGCGGTCGCGGGCGAGGGTCTCCAGGTCGCCGGTGCGCGGGTCCTGCGGGAGGTAGCCGACCTCGCCGGACCGGGTCACGGTGCCGCCGGCGGGCTGGCCCTCACCGGCGAGGACCTTGGTGAGGGTGGTCTTGCCGGCGCCGTTGCGGCCGACGAGGCCGATGCGGTCGCCCTTGGCGATACGGAAGGAAGCGGACTCGATGAGAATGCGGGCTCCAGCACGCAGCTCGAGGCCAGTGGCAGTAATCACGGGAAAAGCTCCAGGGCATGGCGAACGACAGAAAGGGGCGCGGGGGAGGTCGTACGCCGCCGGCTAATGAACGAGAGGGACTGCCATACAGGCCAGTCTACCGGGGTGTGGCAAGCCGGTTGTTGCCCAGGGGAGTGCGATGAGGTGCTATGCGCCCGAGGCCGTCGACCGCGATCAGCTGACCCGTCCAGGCCGTGTGCGGATCCGCGCACGGCTGGGCGACGACGACCGCGGAGCCCCTGGGGACCACGCGGGAGGGCGGCCGGGCGACACGGGCGGGCCGGGGCGGGCTTCGCCCGTTCGGTCCTGGGGCGCCGGGGTGGGGCAAATCACCCATACTCGTCGTATGCAGTTCGACGACAACGCGAAACTGGACACGTCACAGGTGCAGGACCAGCGCGGTGGCGGCTCGTCCGGCGGCGGACCGTTCGGTGGTGGCGCTCCCAGCGGCAAGGTGGTCGGCGGCGGCATCGTCGGCCTGATCGTGGTCGTGATCGGGATCGTCCTGGGCATCAGCCCCAACCAGATGGGCCTGTCCGGCAGCGCCACGGACACCGCGCCGCGCACCGGCGCGGCCGCCGATCTGGCGCAGACCTGCGCGACCGGCCGGGACGCCAACACCCAGGGGCAGTGCCGGATCGTCGCGGTGGTCAACAGCGTCCAGGCGTACTGGACGAACGAGTTCCGGCAGCGTGGCGGCACCTATCAGCCGGCGCCGACCGTCTTCTTCGACCGGCCGATGCGCACCGGCTGCGGCGTCGCCGATCCGCGGACCGGGCCGTTCTACTGCCCCGTCGACCGCAAGGTCTACATCGACCTGAACTTCTTCGCCACGCTGCAGAGCCAGTTCGGCGCCGAGGGCGGGCCGTTCGCGGAGAGCTACGTCGTCGCCCACGAGTACGGGCACCATGTGCAGAACCTGCTGGGGACGCTGCGCGCCGCCCAGGACGGGCGCACCGGGGCCACCAGCAAGTCGGTACGGGTCGAGCTGCAGGCGGACTGCTACGCGGGCCTGTGGTCGAAGAACGCCACCATGACCATCAACCCGGCCACCGGCAGACCGCTGATCACCGCCGTGACGGCGGACGACATCGCCCGCGGCCTGGACGCGGCGGCCGCGGTCGGCGACGACGCGATCCAGTCCCGCGCGCAGGGTCGGGTGACCCCGGACAACTGGACGCACGGCTCGTCGGCGCAGCGCCAGCAGTGGTTCACCACCGGTCTGCAGACCGGTGACCCGGCGCGCTGCGACACGTTCGGATAGCCCCTCAGCAGGGAGGGACGGCGACGGCCCGGCGGGTGTTCCCGCCGGGCCGTCGCCGATCGTCGTCGTCCCGGTGCCCGAGCGGTCAGGCGCCGCCGGTGTGCACCTGGAAGGCGGCCCGGCGGACGGCCTTGGCGACCGCGGGGTCCGGGTGCGCGGCGGCCAGCGCCACGAGCACCTGGACAGTACGGGGGTGCCCCGCGCCGCGGATCTCCACCAGGAGCGACCGCACCGAGCCCTCCACCGCCGCGTCGAGATGGCTGACCAGCAGCTGCCCCTCGCCGTGGTCGGCGACGGCCGCGGCGGTGTCCACCCACAGCCAGGCGGTCTCCTCGCGGGTCAGCAGCCCCGCGACGGCCTCCGGGTCACCGCCGTCCTGCTCGGCCAGCCACAGCAGCGCGTACGGGCGCAGCGTCGGCTCCTCGGAGGAGGCGCGGACGGCGGGCTCGGCGGGCGCGCCGACCACCCGGAGCGCCTCGAAGGCCAGACCGCGCAGCAGCGCGTCCTCACCTCGGGCGGTCTCCAGCAGTTCGGCGACGGCCAGGCCGACGGGCCGGGCGGCGAGCCAGGCGCGGTACTCGGCGCGGGCCGGGCCCGGGGAGAGCCGAGCGCAGGCGCGCAGCATCTTCTCCGCGGACTGCTCGATATGGCCGGCCGGGCCCTGGGCGGCCACACAGATCTGTTCCAGCTTGACCCAGACCGCCCAGTTGCCGAGCGGGGTGAGCGCGGCCTCCTGGGTGTCGGAGCAGGCGTCGCGCGGATACAGCGCCCCGACCCCGGCGACCGCGTCGAGCACCCAGTTCAGGAGCGCGGGCAGCGGGTCGTGGGCGCCGTCGGCGGGCGGCTCGTGCCGTTCGGTCCGCAGCTCCGCGACCCGCTGGCGCAGCAGGTCCAGCAGGGTGTCGACCGGTACCGGGCCCGAGGAGAGGTGCAGGAAGGACAGCAGCTGAGGGGTTGCCTCGATGACCTCGGCCACCAGCGAGGGATCCGCCTCGGCGGGGTCGCCGGGCGGATGCGCGAGGGACCAGGCGTCGAAGAGCGCGACCCAGCCGCGCAGCACCGCGGTGTTGTCGCGGTCCCAGGCGCGCAGCCGCCAGCCGGGGCGGGCGGCGCCCTGATGGAGTTCGATCAGGCCCGCGAGCCGGGCCCGGTCCCAACCGGACCGGATCTGCCGTTCCGTCAACTCCAGCGCGGCGGCTGCCTGCTGGACGTCGGCGTCCGGAAGTATCCCGGTCGGACCTGCGGTACCGGGTCCCGCTTCGGCCCACCGCGCGAGGCGGACCGTGTCGGCGAGTTCGGCGCGCGCCTGGCGGGCGAGCTCGGACAGCGCGGGGGTGCCCTCGGGCGGCCGCGGCGGGCGGGAGCGCCGCGCTGTCGCCGTGGGGCGGGCGGCGGAGCCCCCCACCGCGAAGGCCAGGGAGGGTCGTCGGGGGACAAGGCGGAGCGGCGTGTCTCGCGAAGTACGGGACGTCACTGGAGCAGTGTCCCGGGTGAGGCCCCAGAATCCCAAACGCGCTCCGGGGCGGCGCCCCTCACGCTGCGCTCCCGGCTCCGTGCCGAGCGCTACATCAGAGGCGTCAGGAAGCGTCGCAGGGCCTCTTCGTACGACGCCGGGTCGACGTTCCACATAGCGCTGTGGGAGGCGCCGGGGACGGTGTGGAGCGTGACCAGATCCGGTCGCCTCGCGGCGAGTTGGCGCGATCCTGACCAGGACGAGAGGGTGTCGTCCGGGCCGTGCACGACCAGTGCGGGAACGCTCAGCCGGGCGGGGTCCGCGGCGTCCGCGATGCGTTCCGCATGCAGCCCGGTGCGGCCCTCCGCGGCGCGCACCCCGAGCGGTACGAGCGCTCCCGGCACGCCGTGGGAAAACGCCGCGGCGCGCACGGTCGATTTCCAGTCCAGGACGGGTGAATCGAGGATCAGCCCGCTGATCCGGCCCCGGAGCGCCGAGTGGTCGGCGGCCCGCAGCGCCATCGTGGCGCCCGTCGACCACCCGTAGAGGACGAACCGCTCGGCGCCGTACTCCGCGGCGTACTTCATCGCCGCGTCGAGGTCGCGCCATTCGGTGTCGCCGAGGTGTCCGAGGCCGTCCGGTGAGGGCGGGGCGCCGGAATCGTTGCGGTAGGCGAGGTCGAGCACCGGGAAACGGTGGCCGTGCAGGGCCGGCAGGACATTGAGCGGGAGTTCGCGGGTCGCGCCGAGGCCGTGCACGGTGATCACCCACGTCGAGCGGGCCCCGGGCACGAACCAGGCGGGCAGGGGACCGAGTTCGCCGGGCACCAGCACCTCGGCGTAGTCCAGACCGAGGGCGCTGCGCGGGTCGCCCGCGTGGACCTGGGCCGTCATCCGGACCATCGTGCCGGGGTCGAGGGCGCCGCTGTAGACGCGGTCCAGGCGCCGGGCCACCGTGTCCGGTGTCGTCCACAGCACCTCGCCGACCGCGGCGTGCACGCCGTCGCCGGACAGCCCGTAGACGCCCGGCCGCAGGGAGGCCAGGGCGCGGGTCATGCTGACCTGGCCGGGCGCGGTGGCGTGGACGGTGACCCGCTCGTCCGGCTCCGGGCCGTCGGTGGACGGTTTGAGGGCGAGGTCGGACACGTACCGTCCGGCCGCCACAGCGGCCGCGCCGGCACCGAGCACGGTGGTGGCGGCCACGGCCGCCACGGTTCGTATACGCATCGGTTCCAGTGTCGGCGGGGCGGCGCGATGCGGCCAGTGGACAGCGGCCGGCCGGGTCACCGGCGGTTCCGGCCGGGCGGTGTCAGCCGGGCTGGCCGTAGCCGCGCAGCCGCCCGCCCGCGTCGTCCAGCTCGGCGTCCGACAGCAGGGCGGGGGTCAGTCCGGGGACCGAGCGGGCGGTGAGCCAGACCTGGCACATCCACTCCAGCTGCGCCGTACGGTCGTACGCTTGATCGAGTGTGGCGCCGTACACGAGCGTGCCGTGGTTGCGCATCAGGCACGCGCTGCGGTCGCGCAGTGCCCGCAGCACCTGCGCGGCCAGTTCGTCCGTGCCGTAGGGGGCGTAGCCCGCGACCCGGATCCGGCCGCCCATCGCGGCCGCCATGTAGTGGATCGCCGGAAGTTCGTCCACCAGGGTCGAGACGGCCGTGGCGTGCACCGCGTGGGTGTGCACGATGGCCCGCGCACCCGTGCCGCGGTAGACGGCCAGGTGCATCGGCAGCTCGCTGGTGGGGCGCAGCCGTCCGGCGACCTGCCGGCCGTCCAGATCGACGGCGACCGCGTCGACGGGGCCGAGCCGGTCGTACGGGACGCCGGTCGGCGTCACCAGCACCAGATCGCCCACCCGGACCGAGACATTGCCGGACGTACCGACCACCAGGCCGTCCGTGACACTGCGCCGGGCCGTGGCGACCAGCTCCGACCAGGCTTTCTCCATGGCATCGCGCATCCGTCGATCCTTACAGGTTGGGCGTTGCCGCGTCCTCGCGGGGCGCAGTACCGTCCCGCACACCACCGGCCGCACACCACGGCCCACCGGATCGCATCACGGATTGCAGGGGCATCATGACCACCGTCAACGGCGGCATCTCCTTCTGGTACTCGCAGACCGGCGTACCCGCGCCGCGCGAGCCACTGCCGGGTGACACGACCGCGGACGTCTGCATCGTCGGTGGCGGCTACACGGGCCTGTGGACCGCCTACTACCTCAAGAAGGCCGTGCCGTTCCTGCGGATCACGGTGCTGGAGCAGAAGTTCTGCGGCTACGGGGCGTCGGGGCGCAACGGCGGCTGGCTGTACAACGGCATCGCGGGCCGCGACCGGTACGCGAAGCTGCACGGCCATGAGGCCGCGGTCGCGCTGCAGCACGCGATGAACGAGACGGTCGACGAGGTGGTGCGGATCGCCGCCGAGGAGGGCATCGACGCCGACATCGTCAAGGGCGGGGTGCTGGAGGTCGCGCACTCCCCCGCGCAGCTCGCCCGGCTGAAGGCGTTCCACGCGGCGGAGGTGGCCTTCGGCGAGAAGGACCGGCTGCTGCTGGGCGCGGGCGAGTCCGCGGAGCGGATCCGGGTCGCCGGGACCTCCGGCGGCACCTGGACGCCGCACGGCGCCCGTATACATCCGGTGAAGCTTCTGCAGGGGCTGGCGAAGGCCGTCGAGGCGCTGGGCGTGGTGATCCACGAGTCCACCACGGTGACCGAGATCAAGCCGAAACACGCGATCACCCCGTACGGAACGGTGCGCGCCCCGTACGTGCTGCGCTGCACGGAGGGCTTCACGGCCTCACTCAAGGGGCAGAAGCGGTCCTGGCTGCCGATGAACTCCTCGATGATCGCCACCGAGCCGCTGCCGCGGCAGGTGTGGGACACCATCGGCTGGGAGGGCCGCGAGACGCTCGGCGACATGGCGCACGCGTACATGTACGCGCAGCGCACGGCCGACGACCGGATCGCGCTGGGCGGCCGCGGGGTGCCGTACCGCTTCGGTTCGCGGACGGACAACGACGGGCGGACGCAGCCGGCCACGGTCGAGGCGCTGCGCGAGATCCTGGTCCGCTTCTTCCCCGCGACCGCCGGGGTGGCGATCGAACATGCCTGGTCAGGGGTGCTGGGCGTGCCGCGCGACTGGTGTGCGAGCGTGGAGCTGGACCGGGCCACCGGGCTCGGCTGGGCGGGCGGCTACGTCGGCAGCGGCGTCGCGACGGCGAACCTGGCGGCGCGCACGCTGCGCGATCTGGTGCAGCTGGACTCGGGTCAGGGGCACGGCACCGAACTGACCGCGCTGCCCTGGGTGGGCCACCGGGTGCGGCGTTGGGAGCCTGAGCCGTTCCGCTGGATCGGGGTGCACGGAATGTACGCGGCCTACCGTGGCGCGGACCGCCGTGAGCTGTCCGGGCGCAGCAGCGAAACGGACCCGGTGGCACGCGTCGCGGACCGGATCTCCGGGCGGCACTGAAACGAATTCCGGGGGCGGTGCCGGGCCGGGTCCCCGGCGGCAGCGCAGTCGCCCCAACACCCGGCATGGCCTGAAGAATCCGGTCCGCGGGCACCGGCACCATGCGGCCGCCGCCAGTTAACCTTCCGTTCACTCAGGCTCCGTACGGTCGCCACCGCCACTGTCCGATCAAACGATTGCCTGGGTAAATGGAACACATCACGCTCCTGATCGGAATCGTGATCGTGACCGCTCTCGTGTTTGATTTCACGAACGGTTTCCACGACACCGCCAACGCGATGGCCACCACCATCTCCACCGGCGCGCTCAAGCCCAAGACGGCGGTGGCCATGTCCGCCGTGCTGAACCTCCTCGGCGCCTTCCTGTCCGTGGAAGTCGCCAAGACCATCTCCGGCGGCATCATCGACGAGAGCGCGGGGATCCGACCGGAAGTCATCTTCGCGGGTCTGGTCGGCGCCATCGTCTGGAACATGCTGACCTGGCTGGCCGGGCTCCCGTCCAGCTCCTCCCACGCACTGTTCGGCGGCCTCATCGGCGCGACCCTGGTCTCCGTCGGCGCCCATGGCGTCAACGGCGACAAGGTCGTCATGAAGGTCCTGATCCCGGCGCTCGCCGCCCCGGTCGTCGCGGGCCTGGCGGCGATGCTCGCCACCAAGCTCACCTACCGGATCGGCCGCAACAGCGACCCGAAGGCGACCGCCAAGGGCTACCGGGCCGGGCAGATCGCCTCGGCCGGCCTGGTCTCGCTCGCGCACGGCACCAACGACGCGCAGAAGACGATGGGCGTCATCACCCTCGCGCTGATCACCGGCGGAGTCGTCGCCCCGCACGCCGACCCGCCGATGTGGGTCATCGTCTCGGCCGGCACCGCCATCGCGCTCGGCACCTACCTCGGCGGCTGGCGCATCATCCGCACGATGGGCAAGGGCCTCACCGACATCGAGGCGCCGCAGGGCTTCGCCGCCCAGACCGGCGCCGCGGCCACCATCCTGGCCTCCTCGCACCTCGGTTTCGCGCTCTCCACCACCCAGGTCTGCTCGGGCTCCGTGATGGGCTCCGGTGTCGGCCGCAAGGGCGCGGTGGTCCGCTGGAGCACCGCGGGCCGCATGGTCGCCGCGTGGGGCCTGACGCTGCCCGCCGCCGGCCTGGTGGCCGCAGGGGCCGCACTGCTGGCCGACCAGGGCACGTGGGGCATCGCCGGGGTCGCCGTCCTGGCGCTCGCCGCCTGCACCGCGATCTGGCTCGCCTCGCGCCGCAAGCCGATCGACCACAGCAACGTCAACGAGCTCCCGGTCGAGTCGCAGGGTGCGGTCACCGCCGCCATCGCGGCCGTCAGCCCGCCGCCCGCCGGACCGGTCGCCCCGCTCGCCGCGACCATCCCGGCTCCCGCGG
Organism: Streptomyces sp. So13.3; assembly: GCF_005860785.2. Classification (NCBI taxonomy): domain Bacteria; kingdom Bacillati; phylum Actinomycetota; class Actinomycetes; order Kitasatosporales; family Streptomycetaceae; genus Streptomyces; species Streptomyces sp. So13.3. Next base: position 2,902,632 of record NZ_CP048835.1, read on the forward strand.
CCGTCGCCTCCCCCGCCGACGCCGCACCGGCCACGGCCTGATCCCGGCACGGAAGGAATCAGCACCATGCAGATCGACTGGCAGGCCCTCGGTACCGTCCTCGGCGTCACCCTCGCGGTGACCATCGGGCTGGTGGGCGTCTTCACCCTCGGCATCGTCGGACTCGCCAAGCGCGAGTCCGGCACGGACGGAGCCGCCGTCTCCGGCGGTTCCGCCGTCCTGACCCGGACCGGCGCCTACGCGTGCTTCGCGCTCTGCGCGGCGGCGGTGGCGTACGGCATCTTCCTGATCGTCGCCTGATCCTCTGCGACGCACGGCGCGCCGACGGCGCAGGCCCGCATCCGCGAACCCGCGGGTGTGGGCCTTCGCACATCTTCCGTCGCAGGTCAACAGCGAGTTGACGGGGTTCGCGGCACGTGGTGGACTGCCCGGTGCCATACGGCGGTAGGAGAGGAAGTCCGGTGTGAATCCGGCGCGGTCCCGCCACTGTCACCGGGGAGTGCACCCCAACCCGAACGTCAGGCCCGAGCGATCGGCCGGACGGTCCGGGGTGCGCGGACCCGGGAGCCAGGAGACTCTCAACCGCCGGTCACGTCGAACCAGGGCGCGGACCCTGAGTGAGGACTCCTGCCATGCCCGGCCGCCGTCGTACTCCACCGGATCCCCAGGCCCTGTCCCGTCGAGGCGTGACGGCGGGCTGACGCCGTGCGAGCCGGACACGCCTTCGCGTGCGGCGCCGCCCTCGGCCATCTCGGCGACCTGATCGCGGGCGATCCACGCCGCGGCCACCCGGTCGCCGTGTTCGGCCGCGCCGCGGCCGCCGCCGAACGCCGGCTGTGGCGCGACCACCGCGGCCACGGCGCGCTGTACACCGCGCTGTGCGCGGGCGGCGCGACCGCCGCCGCCGCGCTGGCCGCACGGACCGTCCGTTCCTCCCCCACCGCCACCGTCGCCCTGACCGCGGCCGCCACCTGGTCGGTGCTGGGCGGCACCTCGCTGGGCCGTGAAGCGCTGGCGGTCGCCGCGGCGCTGGAGGCGGGCGACCTCGCAGCGGCCCGTGAGCGGCTGCCGAACCTGTGCGGCCGCGACCCGCAGGCCCTGGACGCCGCGCAGATCGCACGGGCCGTCGTGGAATCCGTGGCCGAGAACACCTCGGACGCGGTCGTCGGCGCCCTGGTGTGGGGCGCGGCCGCCGGTGTCCCGGGGCTCGTCGGCTTCCGCGCCGTCAACACCCTGGACGCGATGGCCGGCCACAAGTCGCCGCGCTACCGCCGGTTCGGCTGGGCCTCCGCCCGCCTCGACGACGTCGCCGGCTGGCCCGGCGCCCGGCTGACCGCCGTCCTCGCCACGCTCGCGGGACCCGATCCGCGCGGCGCGCTGCGCGCCTGGCGCCGCGACGCCGCCGGCCACCCCAGCCCCAACGCCGGCCCGGTGGAAGCCTCCTTCGCGGGCGCGCTGGGCGTCCGGCTCGGCGGCACCCTCGCCTACGCCGGCCGCGTGGAGCACCGCGCCGTGCTGGGCGCCGGCAACCGGCCGCCCGAGGTCGCCGACATCGCCCGCGCCGTACGGCTCTCGCGCCGCGTCGGCGTGCTGGCGCTGGCGGTCTGCGCCGGCGGGCGGCTGGCCGTCACCGCGCTGTCGGCATCCACCGAGAAGGGAACCCGATGAGCAGTACGCGCGGCGCGAGCCGCACCGGCGGAGGGCTGCTGGTCGCCGGGACCACGTCCGACGCGGGCAAGAGCGTCGTCACGGCGGGCATCTGCCGCTGGCTGGTCCGGCAGGGTGTGAAGGTCGCGCCCTTCAAGGCGCAGAACATGTCACTGAACTCGTTCGTGACGCGCGAGGGCGCGGAGATCGGGCGGGCGCAGGCCATGCAGGCGCAGGCGGCGCGGGTCGAGCCGACGGCGCTGATGAACCCGGTGCTGCTCAAGCCCGGCAGCGACAGCAGCAGCCAGGTGGTGCTGCTCGGCAAGCCGGTGGGAGAGATGAGCGCCCGCGGTTACCACGGTGGGAAACAGTCCACGCTGCTCCCCGTCGTGGTGGAGTGCCTGGCCGAACTGCGGGGCACGTATGACGCGGTGATCTGTGAAGGGGCGGGCAGTCCGGCCGAGATCAACCTGCGGCACAACGACATCGTGAACATGGGCCTGGCCCGCGCGGCACGGCTGCCGGTCGTGGTGGTCGGCGACATCGACAGGGGCGGCGTCTTCGCCTCGTTCTTCGGCACGACGGCGCTGCTCAGCCCCGAGGACCAGGAACTGGTCTGCGGCTACCTCGTCAACAAGTTCCGCGGCGACGTCTCGCTGCTGGAGCCGGGCCTGGACATGCTGCGCGGGCTGACCGGCCGGTCGGTGTACGGCGTGCTGCCGTTCGCGCACGGGCTGGGCATCGACGAGGAGGACGGGCTGCGGGTCTCGATGCGCGGCGCCGTACGGGAGTCCGTCGTCACCCCGCCGCACGGCGAGGACATCCTGCGGGTCGCGGTCGTCGCCGTGCCGCTGATGTCGAACTTCACCGACGTCGACGCGCTGGCCGCCGAGCCGGGCGTCGTCGTGCGCTTCGTCGACCGGCCGCAGGAACTCGCCGACGCCGACCTGGTGGTGCTTCCCGGCACCCGGGGCACTGTCAGAGCGCTGGCCTGGCTGCGCGAGCGCGGGCTCGCCGACGCGATCGTCCGGCGGGCCGCGGAGGGCCGTCCGGTGCTGGGCATCTGCGGCGGCTACCAGATCCTCGGCGGGACGATCGAGGACGAGATCGAGTCGCGCGCCGGCCGGGTGGACGGGCTCGGACTGCTGCCCGTCCGCGTCCGGTTCGCGGCGGAGAAGACCCTGGCCCGGCCGGTCGGCGAGGCGCTCGGCGAACCGGTCGAGGGGTACGAGATCCACCACGGGGTCGCGGAAGTGCTCGGCGGCGACGGGCCGTTCATGACCGCCGACAACGGTCGGGCACTGGACGGCTGCCGGTCGGGCGCCGTCTGGGGCACCCACTGGCACGGCTCGCTGGAGAGCGACGGCTTCCGCCGCGCCTTCCTGCGCCGGATCGCCGAACAGGCCGGCCGCCGCTTCGTCCCCGCACCCGGCACCTCCTTCGGGGCGCTGCGCGAGGAACAGCTCGACCGCCTCGGCGACCTGATCGAAGAACACGCGGACACCGCCGCGCTCATGCGGCTCATCGAGGACGGCGCACCCGCCGGCCTACCCTTCCTTGCTCCGGGGGCACCGTGACCACCGTTCTGCTGCTGTCCACCGCCGACACCGACCTGCTGGCGGCCCGCGCCTCCGGTGCGGACTACCGGATCGGCAACCCGACCCGGGTCGGCCCCGGCGACCTGGCCGCGCTGACCGAGGGCGCGGACATCGCCGTCGTGCGGCTGCTCGGCGGCAAGCGCGCCTGGGAGGACGGACTCGCCGCGCTGCGCACGTCCGGCATCCCGACGGTGCTGCTCGGCGGGGAGTCGGTGCCGGACGCCGAACTGATGGCGGAGTCCTCGGTTCCGGCGGGCGTCGTCGCGGAGGCGCTGCGCTATCTGGTCGAGGGCGGCTCGGCGAACCTGGTGGAGCTGGCCCGCTTCCTGTCGGACACGGTGCTGCTGACCGGTGAGGGCTTCGAACCCCCGGCCACCATGCCGCAGTACGGGACGCACGGCGCGTACCCGTTCACCGAGGGCCGCCCGACCGTCGGGGTGCTCTTCTACCGCGCCCACGAACTGTCCGGGAACACCGGCTTCGTGGACACGCTGTGCGCCGCGATCGAGGCGAAGGGCGCCAACGCGCTGCCCGTGTACTGCGGGACGCTGCGCGGCGCGGACGCCGGCCTGTACGCACTGCTGGGCCGGGCGGACGCACTGGTCGCGACCGTCCTGGCGTCCGGCGGCACCCGCGCCTCCGACGCCTCGGCGGGCGGGGACGACGAGGCCTGGGACATCGGCGCGCTCGCCGATCTGGACATCCCGGTCCTCCAGGGCCTGTGCCTGACCTCGTCCCGCGCGGCCTGGGCGGCCTCCGACGCGGCGCTGTCGCCGATGGACGCGGCGATGCAGGTGGCGATCCCGGAGTTCGACGGCCGGCTGATCACCGTCCCGTTCTCCTTCAAGGAGACCGGCGAGGGCGATGTCCCGGTGTACGTCGCCGACCCCGAACGCGCCGCGCGCGTCGCCGGGATCGCGGTCCGGCACGCCGCGCTCAAGCACAAGCCGAACCCGGAGAAGAAGCTCGCGGTCGTCTTCACCGCGTACCCCACCAAGCACTCGCGGGTCGGCAACGCGGTCGGCCTCGACACCCCCGCCTCGGCCGTCGGCCTGCTGGACGCGCTGCGCGGCGCCGGATACGCCGTCGACGGGTACCCGGACAACGGCGACGAGCTGATCCACCGGCTGATCGCCGCCGGCGGCCACGACGTCGAGTGGCTCACCGAGGAGCAGTTGTCCGCCGCCCCGGCCCGGGTTCCGCTCGCCGACTACCAGCGGTGGTTCGCGACGCTCGACCCCGAGCTGCGCGCGGGGATGCTGGAGCACTGGGGAGAGCCGCCGGGCACCCTCTACCTCGACGGCGAGGACATCGTCCTGGCGTCCCTGCAGTTCGGGAACGTCGTGGTCATGATCCAGCCGCCGCGCGGTTTCGGGGAGAACCCGATCGCGATCTACCACGACCCGGACATGCCGCCGTCGCACCACTACATGGCGGCCTACCGCTGGCTCGACAACACGTTCGGCGCCGACGCCATCGTCCACATGGGCAAGCACGGCACCATGGAGTGGCTGCCCGGCAAGGGCCTCGGCCTGTCGGCGGGCTGCGCGCCGGACGCGGTGCTGGGCGAACTGCCGCTCGTCTACCCGTTCATCGTCAACGACCCGGGTGAGGGCACGCAGGCCAAGCGGCGCGGCCACGCCACCGTCGTCGACCACCTGGTGCCGCCGATGGCGCGCGCCGACACCTACGGCGACCTCGCCAAGCTGGAACAGCTCCTCGACGAGTACGCGCTCGTCTCGGACCTGGACCCGACGAAGACCCCGGCCGTCCGCAGCCAGATCTGGACGCTGGTGCGGGCCGCCGAGCTCCATCACGACCTGCACGTCGACGACCAGCCCGACGAGGACGCCTTCGACGAGTTCGTCATGCACATCGACGGCTGGCTCTGCGAGATCAAGGACGTGCAGATCCGCGACGGTCTGCACATCCTCGGCGGCGGCCCCGTCGGCGGGGCCCGCGTCAACCTGGTCCTGGCCATCCTGCGCTCCTCCCAGGTGTGGGGCGGCGTCGGCGCCGCGCTGCCGGGTCTGCGGGCCGCGATGGCCGAGGCGTTCGGCCTCGACGAGAAGGCGCTGCTGGCCGAACCCGGCGCCCGGCTCGCGGTGCCGGCCTCACTGACCGCGCTGGCCGACGGGCCGGCGCGAACGGCTGCCGACGCCGTCGACCTGCTGGAGACACTCGCGCGCCGGCTGGCCGGGGCGATGGAGGAGTCCGGCTGGAGCCGGGCCGCGGCCCCCGGGATCGTGACGGAGGTGCTCGGCTCGCCCGTCCGGGACGCCGTGCGGATCCTGGAGTTCGCCGCCGAGGAGGTCGTGCCCCGGCTGGAGCGCACCACCGACGAGATCGACAACATCCTGCGGGCGCTGCGCGGCGGCTACGTACCGGCCGGCCCGTCCGGGTCCCCGACCCGCGGCCTGGTCAACGTCCTGCCGACCGGCCGCAACTTCTACTCCGTCGACCCGAAGGCCATCCCGTCCCGGCTCGCCTGGGACGTCGGCACGGCGCTGGCCGACTCGCTGCTGGAGCGGCACCTCACCGACACCGGCGCGTACCCGAAGTCCGTCGGCCTGACGGTGTGGGGCACGTCGTGCATGCGCACCCAGGGCGACGACATCGCCGAGATCCTCGCCCTGCTGGGCTGCCGCCCGGTCTGGGACGACGCCTCACGCCGCGTCACCGGGTTCGAGGTGGTGGGCCTGGAGGAGCTGGGCCGCCCGCGCATCGATGTGACGGTCCGCATCTCCGGCTTCTTCCGCGACGCCTTCCCGCACGTCATCCAGCTCCTCGACGACGCCGTCCAGGCCGTCGCGGAACTCGACGAGCCCGCCGAGTCCAACTACGTCCGCGCCCACGCCGACGAGGACACGGCGGAACACGGCGACCGCCGCCGTGCCACGGCCCGCATCTTCGGCTCCAAGCCGGGCGCCTACGGGGCCGGCCTGCTGCCGCTGATCGACGCCCGCAACTGGCGCTCGGACGCCGACCTCGCCGAGGTCTACGCGGTCTGGGGCGGCTACGCGTACGGGCGCGGCCTGGGCGGCCGCGCGGCGCGCGGGGACATGGAGCAGGCGTTCCGCCGGATCCAGGTCGCCGCGAAGAACGTCGACACCCGCGAGCACGACATCGTCGACGCCGACGACTACTTCCAGTACCACGGCGGCATGGTGGCGATGACCCGCCACCTGACGGGTGTCTCCCCCGCCGCCTACGTCGGCGACAGCGCCACCACCGACCAGGTCAAGACCCGCACCCTGGGCGAGGAGACGCACCGCGTCTTCCGCGCCCGCGTGGTCAACCCCCGCTGGATGGCGGCCATGCGCCGGCACGGCTACAAGGGCGCCTTCGAGATGGCCGCGACCGTCGACTACCTCTTCGGGTACGACGCGACGGCCGGCGTCGTGGACGACTGGATGTACCAGCGGCTCGCGGCGGAGTACGTGTTCGACAAGGAGAACCAGGACTTCATGAAGAAGTCCAACCCCTGGGCGCTGCGCGGCATCAGCGAACGGCTGCTGGAGGCCGCCGACCGAGGTCTGTGGGCCGAGCCCGACCCGGAGACCCTGAACCAGCTCCGCGAGATCTATCTGCAGCTCGAAGGCGACCTGGAAGGCGACTCATGAGCACCCCCTATCCGTTCACCGCGATCGTCGGGATGACCGACCTGCGGCTCGCGCTGCTGCTGAACGCCGTATCGCCGGCGGTCGGCGGTGTGCTCGTGCGCGGCGAGAAGGGCACCGCCAAGTCGACGGCCGTGCGGGCGCTCTCCTCGCTGCTGCCGGACGTCGCCGTCGTCGGCGGGTGCCGGTTCTCGTGCGATCCGGCGGCGCCGGACCCGGCGTGCCCGGACGGCCCGCACGCGGTCGGCGCGGGCACCGCCCGCGCCGCGCGGATGGTGGAGCTGCCGGTCGGTGCCTCTGAGGACCGGCTGGTCGGTTCGCTGGACATCGAGCGCGCGCTGTCCGAGGGCAAGAAGTCGTTCGAACCGGGGCTGCTGGCCGACGCGCACCGGGGCGTGCTCTACGTCGACGAAGTGAACCTGCTGCACGACCACTTGGTCGACCTGCTGCTGGACGCCGCCGCCATGGGCGCCTCCTACGTCGAGCGCGAGGGCGTCTCCGTACGGCACGCGGCCCGCTTCCTGCTCGTCGGCACCATGAACCCGGAGGAGGGCGAGCTGCGCCCGCAGCTCCTCGACCGGTTCGGGCTGACGGTGGAGGTCGCGGCGTCCCGCGAGACGGACGAGCGCGTCGAGGTCGTACGGCGCCGGCTCGCGTACGACGAGGACCCGGCGGCGTTCGCCGGGAAGTGGTCGGGCGACGAGGACGCGCTGCGGGCGCGGATAGTGGCGGCGCGGGCGCTGCTGCCGTCCGTGGTGCTCGGTGACCGGGCGCTGCGCCAGATCGCCGCGACCTGCGCGGCGTTCGAGGTCGACGGGATGCGCGCGGACATCGTGATGGCGCGTACCGCGACCGCGCTGGCCGCGTGGGACGGGCGGACCGAGGTCATCGCGGAGGACGTCCGGCAGGCGGCGCTGCTGGCGCTGCCGCACCGGCGCCGCCGCAACCCCTTCGACGCGCCGGGCCTCGACGAGTCGAAGCTCGACGACACGCTGGAGCAGAACAGCGGCGGCCCGGACCCGGAGGACGACCCGGATCCGGACGGCCCCGACGACGGCGGCGGGCAGCCGCCGGAGGGTGGTCCTGACGACGGACCGCAGGACGGGCCCGAGGAGAGTCCGGAGGAGACTCCCGCACCCGACGAGTCCGCCGGTCAGCAGCAGGGCGGGGCGTCGGGCGGTGGCGAGCAGAGTGCCGCGCCGGCGGGCGAGCCGTTCAAGACCAAGGCGTTCACCATCCCCGGTATGGGCGAGGGCGCGGCAGGCCGCCGGTCGCGGGCGCGGACCGCGCACGGCAGGACGACGAGCGCGCGGCGGCCGCAGGGCCAGTTGACGAAGCTGCATCTGGCGGCGACGGTGCACGCGGCGGCCCCGCACCAGCGGGCCCGCGGGCGCAGCGGTCCCGGTCTGGTGATCCGGAAGGACGATCTGCGGCAGGCGGTGCGGGAGGGGAAGGAGTCGAATCTGGTGCTGTTCGTCGTCGACGCCTCCGGCTCCATGGCCGCCCGGCAGCGCATGACCGCCGTCAAGGGCGCCGTCCTGTCGCTGCTGATGGACGCGTACCAGCGGCGCGACAAGATCGGGATGATCACCTTCCGCGGCGCGGACGCCGAACTGGCGCTGCCCCCGACGTCGTCGGTCGAGGCGGGCGCGGCGCGGCTGCAGGTGCTGCCGACGGGCGGCCGGACGCCGTTGGCGGCCGGGCTGCTGAAGGCGCGCGAGGTGCTGCGGATCGAGCGGCTGCGGGACGCGTCCCGCCGGCCGCTGCTGGTCGTGGTGACGGACGGCCGGGCGACCGGCGGACCCGAGCCCGTACAGCTGGCCTCGCGGGCGGCGCGGCTGCTGAACGCCGAGGGCGTGGCGTCGGTCGTCGTCGACTGCGAGTCGGGTCCCGTGCGGCTCGGCCTGGCGGGCGCGCTGGCGCTCGACCTCGCCGGGACCGCCGTGACGCTGGAGGAACTGCGCGCGGACACCGTGTCCGCGCTCGTACGTGATGTGCGGAGGGCCGCGTAATGCCGCAGGGACAGCCGAGCAGCGTGCCGGACGACGGGCTCACGACGCGCCAGCGCCGCAACCGGCCGCTGACCATCGTGCACACCGGCATCGGCAAGGGGAAGTCGACGGCCGCCTTCGGGCTCGCGCTGCGCGCATGGAACCAGGGGTGGCCGATCGGGGTGTTCCAGTTCGTCAAGTCGGCGAAGTGGAAGGTCGGCGAGGAGCGGGCGCTGCGGGTCCTCGGCGACTCCGGCGAGGGCGGCACCGTCGCCTGGCACAAGATGGGCGAGGGCTGGTCCTGGGTGCAGCGCGACATCGCCGACAGCGAGGAAGCGGCCAAGGAGGGCTGGGAGCAGGTCAAGCGGGACCTGGCCGCCGAGACGTACCAGCTGTACGTGCTGGACGAGTTCGCGTACCCGATCCACTGGGGCTGGGTGGACATCGACGAGGTGATCCAGGTCCTCAACGACCGCCCCGGCACCCAGCATGTGATCATCACCGGCCGCAACGCGCCGGAGAAGCTGGTCGAGGCCGCCGACCTCGTCACCGACATGACGAAGGTCAAGCACCCGATGGACGCGGGCCAGAAGGGCCAGAGGGGCATCGAGTGGTGACGTCCCTCCCCCGTCTGGTCATCGCCGCGCCCTCCTCGGGCAGCGGCAAGACCACCGTGGCCACCGGGCTGATGGCGGCCTTCACCGGGGCCGGCCTCGCCGTGTCCCCGCACAAGGTCGGCCCGGACTACATCGACCCGGGCTACCACGCGCTCGCCACCGGCCGCCCGGGCCGGAATCTCGACGCCTTCATGTGCGGCCCCGAACTGATCGCCCCGCTCTTCCTGCACGGGGCGGCCGGGGCGGATCTGGCGGTCGTCGAGGGCGTCATGGGCCTGTACGACGGGGCCGCGGGGCAGGGCGAACTGGCGTCGACCGCCCAGGTGGCGAAGCTGCTGCGCGCCCCGGTGGTGCTGGTCGTCGACGCCTCGTCGCAGTCCCGGTCCGTAGCCGCGCTGGTGCACGGCTTCGCGTCCTGGGACCCGGAGGTACGGGTCGCGGGCGTCATCCTCAACAAGGTCGCTTCCGACCGCCACGAAGCTCTGCTCCGCGAGGCGCTGGACGAGTCCGGCGTGCCGGTTCTCGGCGCCCTGCGCCGCACCGAACAGGTCAGCGTCCCCTCCCGGCACCTGGGACTGGTCCCGGTCGCCGAACGCAGCGCCGACGCGGTCGGCGCGGTGCGCGCGATGGCCGCCCAGGTCCGTGCCGGTTGCGACCTGGAAGCCCTGCTGAGCCTGGCGCGCGGCGCCCCGCCCCTGGACGCCGCCCCGTGGAACCCTGCGGGGCTCTTCCCCCGCCCCGCCCCTTCCCGAAACCAGGGGGCTCCGCCCCCCGGACCCCCCGAGTTGTGGGCAGGCGTTCCGCAGGGCGAGCGAAGCGAGATGGGGGCACCTCCCGGCCGAAGGTTGGGGGAGGGTGGGCACAACCGGGCCACCGGCCCGCACCTGGACCAGGTCCGGGGCGAAGCCCCGGTGGTTGCGGTCGCGGGCGGGCCCGCGTTCACGTTCTCGTACGCGGAGCACGCGGAACTGCTGACGGCGGCCGGAGCCGAGGTCGTGACCTTCGACCCGCTCCGCGACGAGCAACTCCCCGCCGAAACCGCCGCGCTGGTGATAGGCGGTGGCTTCCCGGAGGTCTACGCGCCGGAACTGTCGGCGAACGAGCCGCTGCGCAAGGCCGTGGCGGAACTGGCGGCCTCCGGGGCGCCGGTCGCCGCCGAGTGCGCTGGCCTGCTCTACCTGGCGCGGGAGCTGGACGGGAGGCCGATGTGCGGCGTGCTCGACGCGACCGCGCGGATGTCGGAGCGGCTGACCCTCGGGTACCGCGAGGCGGTGGCGGTCTCGGACAGCGTGCTGGCGGAGGCCGGCACCCGCGTGCGCGGGCATGAGTTCCACCGCACGGTCATCGAACCGGGCGCGGGCGCCACGCCCGCGTGGGGGGTGACGCGGCCGGAGCGCCGTGTCGAAGGATTCGTCCACGGGGGCGTGCACGCCTCGTATCTGCATGTGCACTGGGCCGCCGTTCCGAGCGTGGCCCGAAGACTGGTGGAGAGGTGTTCCGAATGAGCGGGCGGCTGATCGGGGTCGGGGTGGGCCCCGGCGATCCGGAGCTGGTGACCGTCAAGGGTGTGAACGCCCTGCGGGCGGCGGCGGTCGTGGTCGTCCCCGTGATGGACACCCTCGAACGCGGCAGGGCCGAGGCGACGGTGCTGCACTATGTGGAGCAGGAGAAGATCGTACGGATCGTGTTCGCGCTGAACGAGCGGACCGACCGGGCACGGCGTGAGGCCGCGTGGGACGCGGCGGGCGAGCAGGTGGCCGAACTGCTGCGGACGCACGGCACGGTGGCGTTCGCGACGATCGGCGACCCCAACGTCTACTCGACGTTCACGTATCTCGCGCTGACCGTCGGGGAGCTGGTCGACGGCGTCGCCGTCGAGACCGTCCCCGGCATCACCGCGATGCAGGACCTCGCCGCGCGCAGCGGTGCCGTGCTGGCCGAGGGGACCGAGCCGCTGACGCTCGTGCCCGTCACGGCCGGGTCGGCGGTGCTGAAGGAGGCCCTGGAGGGGCCGGGCACCGTCGTGGCGTACAAGTTCGGCCGGCTGGCGGCGGAGGTCGCGACCGCGCTGCGGGAGACCGGCAGGACCGAGGGCGCCGTGTGGGGTTCCGCGCTCGGGTTGCCCGAGGAGTCCATCCGCCCCGCCTCCGAGCTGCTCGAAGGCCCGCTCCCCTATCTCTCGACACTGATCGCTCCCGCCCGCCGGGACACCCGTGGAGGCAAGCTGTGACCGGCAAGGTGACCATCGTGGGGGCAGGGCCCGGCGCCGCCGACCTGCTGACGTTCCGGGCGGCCCGCGCCATCGCGGCCGCGGACATCGTCATCTGGGCGGCGAGCCTGGTGCAGGCGGAGGTGCTGGAGCACGCCCGTGAGGGCGCGGAGATCCTGGACTCGGCGACGATGTCGCTGGAGGACGTCGTCGCGGTCTACGAGCGGGCGCAGGCCGAGGACCTGAAGGTGGCGCGGATCCACTCCGGCGACCCGGCCCTGTGGGGCGGTACGCAGGAGCAGGTCGACCGGTGCGACACGCTCGGCATCGAGGTCGAGATCATCCCGGGTGTCTCGTCCTTCTCCGCGGTCGCGGCCATCGCGCAGCGCGAGCTGACGATCCCCGAGGTCGCGCAGTCCGTGATCCTGACCCGGCTGGGCGGCGGCAAGACGCCGATGCCGCCGGGCGAGGAGGTACGGGAGTTCGCCCGGCACGGCACGACGATGGCGCTGTTCCTGTCGGCCGCCCGGTCGGGCCAGCTGGTCACGGAGCTGCTGGAGGGCGGCTATCCGACGGAGACGCCGGTCGTGATCGCCTATCAGGCGACCTGGCCGGAGGAGCTCGTGCTGCGCTGCACGATCGCGACGCTGGAGGAGACGGTCAAGGAGCACAAGCTCTGGAAGCACACGCTCTTCCTCGTCGGCCCGGCGCTCGCGGCGTCCGGCACCCGCTCGCACCTGTACCACCCGGGCCACTTCCACGGTTTCCGCAGGGCGGACCCGGTGGCCCGGCGCGCGTTGCGCGAGTCCAAGGCGTAAGCCGCCCCCACCAGCGACACGACCCCGGAAGGAAGGGACGGCCTTGAGCCGGACGCCGTACGAGCAGTACGCCCAGCCCGGCCCGCGCGAGCCTGAGCTGCCGCGTACCGCCGGCACGCCCGCGCCCGGCGCGATCACCGTCATCGGCACCGGCACCACCGGCACGGGCACCGGTACCGACGTCGCCGCGACGGCTCCGGCAGGCGCCACGCTCGTCGTCGGCGCGCGGCGCCATCTGGAGGCGGCGCGGCTGCCGGCCGGCGTGGAGCAGATCGTCCTCGGCCCGCTCGCCCCGGCCCTCGACGGCATCGAGCGGCACCTCGGCTCGCCGGAGCACCAGGACCGGCGGGTGACCGTGCTCGCCTCCGGTGATCCCGGGTTCTTCGGCATCGTCCGGGCCCTCGGGGCGCGCTTCGGCCCCGAGACCCTGGACGTCCGCCCGTCCTCCCCCTCCATCGCGGTGGCCTTCGCCCGGCTGGGGCTGTCCTGGGACGACGCGGTCGTCGTCAGCGCGCACGGCCGTGATCCGCGAACGGCCGTCAACGTGTGCCGCGCGCACCCCAAGACCGCGGTGCTGACCGGTCCCGGGGCCGGTCCCGCCGAGTTGGGCGCCGCACTGGCCCGGACCGGCCTCGAGCGCACGCTGGTGGTCGCGGCGGCTCTCGGCACGGCGGACGAGACCGTCGAGCGGGTCTCCCCCGCCGACGCCGCCGTCCGCGACTGGACCGGCACCGGGGTGAGTGTCGTGCTCTGTCTGGACGAGGCGCGGGTGCTGTCACCGGTCCAGCGGATCGTCGCCGGTCCGCCGCCCGCGCCGGCCGGCTGGGCGCTGCCCGAGGAGGCGTTCGGGTACCGCGACTCGATGATCACCAAGTTCGAGGTGCGTGCCCTGGCCCTGTCGCGGCTCGCCCCGCGCACCGGTGACCTCGTGTGGGACATAGGGGCCGGATCGGGTTCCGTGGCCGTGGAGTGCGCCCGCTTCGGCGCCGCCGCGGTCGCCGTCGAACAGACCCCCGACGGCATCGAGCGGATCCGGGCGAACGCGGCGGCCCACGGTGTGGACGTGCAGATCGTGCACGGCGCCGCCCCGACCGTGCTGTCCCAGCTCCCGGACCCGGACGCCGTCTTCATCGGCGGCGGCGGGCGCGACCTGCCCGCCATCGTCGGTGCCTGCGCCAGGCGCGCCCGGCGGACCGTGGTCGTGACCCTCGCGGCCGTCGACCGCGTCGGCGACGTACGCGCCGCCCTCTCCGCGGCCGGTCTCGAACCGGACGGTCTGCTGCTGCAGTCCTCCCGGCTGGCACCGCTGCCGGGCGGCGTCACCCGGCTCGCCGCCAACAATCCCGTATTCGTCCTGTGGGCCACCCGGCCCGGCACCGAAGGAGCAATTCTGTGATCGGCCTGATTTCCGCCACCTCGGCGGGGCAGCGCGGCTGCGAACACCTGGCCGCCGCCTGGCCCGACGAGGTCCGGGTCTACGACGGGCCGGTCCGCGAGGCGGTCGGTCGCGCGTTCGCCGAATGCGAGCAACTGGTGTGCTTCCTCGCCACCGGCGCCGTCGTCCGCCTGATCGCCCCCCTGCTGCGGGGCAAGGACACCGATCCCGGTGTCGTCACGGTGGACGAGACGCATCAGCACGCGATAGCGCTGCTGGGCGGCCACGGCGGCGGTGCGAACGAGCTGGCGCAGCGCGTCGCCGACGCACTGGGCTGCCGTCCGGTGATCAGCACCGCCACCGACGCCGCCGGGGTGCCAGGACTCGACATGCTGGGCTGGCCCGTCGACGGCGCGGTCGCGGCCGTCAGCCGCGCGATCCTCGACGGCGACCCCGTACATCTGGACACCCCCCATGGCGTCCACCCCCTTCCTGCTCTGCCACCCAACGTAACCGCCGCCACTGACAGTGACGTCTCACTGATCGTCACCGACCGTGTGGCCGCAGCGGATACAGCCGCCAGGACCGTGCTGCTGCGCCCGCCGTCGCTGGTCGTCGGCGTGGGCGGCAGCCGGGGAGTGCCGGCCGACGAGGTGCTGACGCTGATCGGGAGCGCGCTCGCCGACGCGGGTCTTTCGCCCCGCTCGGTCGCGGCGCTGGCGACCGTGGACGCGAAGGCGGACGAGGCGGGGATCGTCGAGGCCGCCGAGCGGCTCGGGGTGCCGCTGCTGACGTACACCGCGGACCGGCTCGCCGGGATCGACGTACCGAACCCGTCGGACGCTCCGCTGGCGGCCGTCGGCACCCCGTCGGTCGCCGAGGCGGCGGCGCTCGCGGCGGCACCGGGCGGCGAACTGCTGGTGCCCAAGCGGAAGTCCGCGCCGCAGGAGGGTCCCGCGATGGCGACCGCCGCCGTGGCGCGGCGCCGTCCGCGCGGCCGGCTCTCGGTGGTCGGGCTCGGTCCCGGCGCACGTGACCTGCTGACGCCGCGGGCCCGCGAGGAGCTGCGCCGGGCATCGGTGATCGTCGGCCTGGACCAGTACGTCGACCAGATCAGGGACCTGCTGCGGCCCGGCACCCGGATCCTGGAATCCGGCCTGGGTGCCGAGGAGGAGCGGGCGCGTACCGCTGTGGAGCAGGCCCGCGCGGGCCATGCGGTGGCCCTGATCGGCAGCGGTGACGCGGGCGTCTACGCGATGGCCTCCCCCGCGCTCGCCGAGGCCGCGGACGACATCGACGTCGTCGGGGTGCCCGGGGTGACGGCCGCGCTCGCCGCCGCCGCGATCCTGGGTGCGCCGCTGGGCCACGACCATGTGTCGATCAGCCTGTCGGACCTGCACACACCGTGGGACGTCATCGAGCGCCGGGTCCGCGCCGCGGCCGAGTCCGATCTGATCGTCACCTTCTACAACCCGCGCAGCCGGGGCCGCGACTGGCAGCTGCCGAAGGCGCTGTCGCTGCTCGCGGAGCACCGGGAGCCCGGCACCCCGGTCGGCGTCGTGCACGCCGCGTCCCGGCCTGACGAGCGCAGCGAGGTGACGACCATCGCGGCGCTGGATGTGACGACGGTCGACATGGTGACCGTCGTGACCGTCGGCAACACCGCCACCCGCAACGTGGCCGGCCGCATGGTGACCCCGCGCGGCTACCGGTGGCAGGCATGACCGGCCCGCAGCCCATCCGACGACCGGGAGGTTCCCTGTGACCCGCACCGTTCACCCCATCGAGCAGGAGTCGTTCCGCAGACTGCGCTCCCGGCTCGACACCTCGCACTTCCCGCCGCTGACGCGGGCCGTGGTCGAGCGGGTCGTCCACTCCAGCGCCGATCTGGAGTACGCCGGGGAACTCGTCTGTGACGAGGCCGAGTTGCTGGCCGCCCACACCGCGCTGCACGCGGGCGCCCCGATCGTCGCGGATGTCGAGATGGTCGCCGCCGGGATCACCACCCGGCCGGTCGTCTGCCGGCTCAAGGACGGCCGGTCGGGTCCCGGGCTGACCCGCAGCGCGCACGCGATCCGGCTGGCCTACGAACAGGTCGGTCCCGGTGCCGTCTGGGTGATCGGGTGCGCGCCGACCGCGCTCGAGGAACTGCTGACGCTGGACGCCGCGCCCGCGCTGGTGATCGGTCTGCCGGTCGGCTTCGTGGGAGCGGCGGAGAGCAAGGCCGCGCTGCGCGCCTCCGGTCTGCCCGCCGTCAGCAACATCTCCGAGAAGGGCGGTTCCGCCGTGGCGTCCGCCGCGCTCAACGCCCTGCTCTACACCGAACGTCCCGGCGGCCCCGCCGCCCCGGAAGCCCTCACCCCCCTCACCAAGGAGAACTCGCTGTGATCCCGCCCGCACTCCTGCTCGTCGGCCACGGAACCCGTGACGAGGCCGGAGCCGAAGCCTTCCGTGCGTTCGTCCGGCAGCTCGGCGAGCACAATCCCGGGCTGCCGGTCGGCGGCGGGTTCATCGAACTGTCGCCGCCGCCGCTCGCCGACTCGGTCGCGGAACTGGTGGCGCAGGGCGTCCGCAGCTTCGCGGCGGTCCCCATGGTGCTGGTCTCCGCGGGGCACGCGAAGGGCGACATCCCGGCCGCCCTGGCCCGCGAGGAGCAGCGGCACCCGGGCACGACGTACACCTACGGCCGGCCGCTGGGCCCGCACCCGGGCCTGCTGACGATCCTGGAGCGGCGGCTGGACGAGGTGCTCGGCGACGACGACCGCTCGGACACCACGGTGCTGCTCGTCGGCCGCGGTTCGACCGACCCGGACGCCAACGCCGAGATATACAAGGTCGCGCGGCTGCTGTGGGAGGGCCGCGGCTACGCGGGCGTGGAGACGGCGTTCGTGTCGCTGGCCGCGCCGGACGTGCCCTCGGGTCTTGAGCGCTGCCGCAAGCTGGGCGCCGGCCGCATCGTCGTGCTGCCGTACTTCCTGTTCACCGGCATCCTGCCGGACCGGGTCCGGGACCAGGCCGCCGAATGGGCCGCCGCGCATCCGGCGACCGACGTGCGGCAGGCGGCCGTCATCGGCCCGGAGCCGGAGCTGGCCGACCTGGTGATGGAGCGCTACCGCGAGACCCTCAAGGGCGATCTGCGGATGAACTGCGACTCCTGCGTCTACCGCGTCAAGCTGCCCGGTTTCGAGGACCGGGTCGGTATGCCGCAGCAGCCGCACCACCACCCCGACGACCCCTCGGGCGACCACGGCCACCACCACGGTCACCATGCCCACTCCCACTGACGGCACTTCCGGTGCCGGCGGCACGGACGGCTACGACCTCCGGCACCACGGCGACGCCGAGGTGCGCGACGACGGCGGGGTACTGACCGACCTCGCCGTCAACGTCCGTGCCGGTACGCCGCCGGCCTGGCTGAAGGCGACGATCGCCGCGTCGCTCGACGGCCTGGCGGCCTATCCCGACGGGCGGGCGGCGCGGGCCGCCGTCGCCCGGCGGCACGGCCGGCCGGTGGACGAGGTGCTGCTGACGGCGGGCGCGGCGGAGGCGTTCGTGCTGCTGGCGCGGGCCTTCGCACCGCGTCACGCGGTCGTGGTGCACCCGCAGTTCACCGAGCCCGAGGCGGCGCTGCGCGACGCCGGACACGCCGTGCACCGGGTGGTCCTGGACGCCGCCGACGGTTTCCGGCTCGATCCGGCGGCCGTTCCCGAGGACGCCGACTTCGTCGTGCTCGGCAATCCGACGAACCCGACGTCGGCACTCCACCCGTCCGACGTGGTCGCACGGCTGGCCCGGCCCGGCCGGACCCTGGTGGTCGACGAGGCGTTCATGGACGCCGTACCCGGCGAGTCCGCCTCGCTGGCCGCCCGCCGTGACGTACCCGGTCTCGTCGTGCTGCGCAGCCTCACCAAGACCTGGGGGCTGGCGGGACTGCGGATCGGCTATGTGCTCGCCGGCGCCGAGCACATCGCCCTGCTGGAGCGCGCGCAGCCGCTGTGGGCGGTCTCGTCGCCGGGGCTGGCCGCCATCGAGGCGTGTGTGGCACCGGACGCGCTGGCGGAGGCGGACCGGGCCGCGGCCGAGATCGCGGTCTGCCGCGCGTATCTGCTCGCCCGGCTGGGCGAGTTCGACGGACTGGAGGTCGCAGGCACGCCCGCCGGGCCGTTCGTCCTGGTCGAACTGCAGGACGCGGCCGCCGTCCGTGAGCGGCTGCGCGACCTCGGCTTCGCGGTCCGCCGCGCGGACACCTTCCCCGGTCTCGACGGGCGGTGGCTGCGGATCGCCGTCCGCGACGCGGCCACGACGGACGCCTTCGTCGAAGCGCTGGCCAAGGCGCGCAGCGGACGGAGCCCGGAGGACCCGGCGGTCAGTTCTTGAGGCCGAGCGCCTGGATGTCCACACCGCCCAGCGCCGGGTGGAGATAGACGTTGGTCAGCCGCGCCGAGCGGTAGTTGAGCTGCCGCACGTACATGAACGGGATCAGGGTGCCCCGGTCCTGCGAGGTGGAGTCGACGGTGCGCCAGACGCTGTCGGCGGAGTTCCGGTCGGTCTTGGCGTCGGCCTCGTCCATCAGGTCCTTCAGCTGCTGGTCGGCGAGGGCCGCGTAGTTGGACGGGCTGCCGGTCAGCAGCAGCGGGCGCAGGAAGCCGGCCGGGGTGGGCCAGTCGGACTGCCAGGTGGTGAGGATGATGCCCCACCCACGCTCCTTGATCTTCTTCTGGTCGGGCAGCGTCGCGTACAGGTCCGCGGCCTCGGGGTACTCGGTCTTGGCGGTGATCCCGACGGCGGCGAGCTGGGTGCGCAGATTCTCCACGATGGCCTTGGTCCGGGGGTTGCCGGTGGCCGTGACGATGGTGGTCGAGAAGCCGGACGCGTGCCCGCAGTCGGACAGCTGGCGCTTGGCGAGGTCGGGATAGGTGCGGCCGGCGGTCGTGCCGTACGTGTTCAGATGCGGGTCGTAGCCGCCGACCGTCGGCGGCAGCATCCCGCCCGCGACGTCCCCCGCGTCCTTTCCGCCGCCCGCGTCGCGCAGCGCGGTCCGGTTCGCCGCGTACTGCACCGCCCAGCGGCAGCGGTAGTCGTTCAGGGGTGCGACGGCGGTCTGCAGGGAGAAGTACCGGACGGCCCCGATCAGCGCGGAGTCCGCGTTCGCCTTGAGGCTGTCGCTGCCGAGGATCTTGGTGCGGGTGGCGTCCTGCACACCGGCCTGGGCCGGGTCCAGGTCGGCCTCTCCGCTGAGCAGCGCGGCGTCGACCACGTCGGAGCCGGCCGCGACCGTGAAGTCGACGGCGTCCGGCAGGGCCGTGCGGATGCCGTCGGTGGCCGGGTCCCACTCGTCGTTGCGCACCAGCCGCAGCTTCTTGTCGCGATCGTAGGAGGCGATCTTGTACGGTCCGCTGGCGACCGGCTGCTTCTCGTAGTTGTCCTTGGTGTCCTTGGCCTTCGGCACGGGCGAGGACATCGGCAGCGCGAGCACGTACGGGAAGTCGGCGAACGGCGCGTCGAGATGGAAGACGATGGTGCTGTCATCCGGTGTGAGCACGCTCTTCAGGCCCAGCTGGTCCGGGTCGGTGTCCTTGTACGGGCCCGGGTAGGACTGGCCCTGGTCGAGCAGGTCCCGCAGATGCGTGGGTCCGCCGCTGAACAGATCGGTCGCGAACGTCCGCTCGATGCCGTACTTGATGTCCTTGGACGTGATGGCCGTGCCGTCCTCGAAGGTCACGCCCTTCTTGAGGGTGTACGTGTAGGTGAGGCCGCCGTCGCTGACCGTGCCGGTGGTGGTGGCCAGGTCCGGCGCGAGTTCGGCGCCCGCCCCGCTGGGCTGGGGGGCGAAGTCCACGAGCTTGCGCAGCAGGAGCCGGTCCAGGTTCCAGGCGAGCGGTGAGTAGGAGCGCGCCGGGTCCAGGGAGTCGGGGGCGTAGTACGACATCAGCTTGAGCGTGCCGCCCTTGGCCGTGGACGGGTTGACGGTGCCGTTGACCGCCCCGTCGAAGCCGCGGCCGACGGTCCGCTTGCCGATCAGGTCCAGGGCCGTGACGGTGTGCTCGGACGGGGCGTGCGAGGAGCCGAGGCGGACCGCGAGCACCGTGCCGAGCGTCAGCACCACGGCCGCCGAAACAGCGATGAGGGCGCGCCGCCGTCCCTTGCCGCGGCGCGGATCGACCGGCGCCGTGCCCCACTGCTGGGACGTGTACACCTCGCCGGGCCGCCCCGACGCCGGTGGCATCGGCAGCGGCGGCGGAACCGGGGTGTGCGGCGGTGTGTGCGGCGGGTTGTAGGCCGGGTGCAGGGGCACGACCGGCCGCGGGACGGGGGCGGGCGGCAGGGCCGGGGTGGCGCCGCCCCGGGGTGCCGCGAGCCAGCCGTTCAGGTCGTCGCGCATGGCGGCCGCGCTGCGCGGGCGCAGCGCGGGGTTCTTGGAGAGGGCGGAGATGACGATCACGTCCAGCTCGGGCGGTACCGCCGCGTTCCGCGCCGAGGGCGGCTCCGGGGTGGAGTGGATGTGCGCGTACATCACCGTGAGCGGCGTCGGGCCGGGGAACGGGACGGTGCCGGTGAGCAGTTCGGTCAGCATGCAGCCGACCGCGTACAGATCGCTGCGCGCGTCCACCTCGCGGTCCTCGATCTGCTCCGGTGACATGTAGCCGGGGGTGCCGAGGGCCGATCCGGTGCCGGTGATCCGGGTCAGCGAGTGCACGACCCGGGCGATCCCGAAGTCGGCGACCTTGACCGAACCCGTCGAGGTGATCAGGACGTTGGACGGTTTGACGTCCCGGTGGACCAGCCCGCGGGCGTGGGCGTGGGCGAGCGCGTCCAGGATGTCGCAGGTGATCCTGACCGCCCGATCGATGTCCAGCCTGACCTGGCTGCGGGCCAGTTCGGCGAGGGTGCTGCCGTCCACGTACTCCATGACGAGGTACGGCACGATGCCCTCGTCCGTCCGCACCTCGTCCTGGTCGTGGACGGTGACGATGCCGGGGTGGTTGAGCCCGGCGGCGGCGCGGGCCTCGCGCGCGAAGCGGCGCCGGGCCTCGGCGTCCCGGGCCAGTTCCGGCAGGAGGGTCTTGACGGCGACGGTCCTGCCGAGCCGGGTGTCGTACGCGAGATGAACCCGTGCCATGCCTCCGGAGCCGAGCAGCTCCCGGATCTCGTACCTGCCCCCGAACAGCGCGCTGTCCATCGCGTCCCCCGACCCCCGGCCCGTCCAGCGGACCCCGTGACCCCTGTGACCCCTGAAACGAACCCTGCGAACTCTGTCTGCTTTCCCCTGAACACAACAGTAGAGGGCGACGCCGACAACGGCGCCGCCCTCTCCCATTCCCCCTCGGACCCTCAGTCCCCCCTCGGGTCCCCATCCGGTCGGAACCGGACGTCTAGGCGTCGGTTTCCGCAGCCTGCGCCGCCTTGCGGCGGCGGGACGTCAGATACAGCGCGCTACCGCCGACCACGACGAGCGCACCGGCGCCCGCGGCGAGCAGCGGGGTGTTGGAACTGCTGCCGGTCTCCGCGAGGTTCTGGGTGGTGGGGCCGGTCTGCGGCTCCGACCCACCACTGCCGCCGGTGCCCCCCGAACCACTCGCGCCGCTCGAACCACCGCTGCCGCCGGAGCTACCGCCCGAACCGCCCGACGCGCCACCGGAGTCGGCACCGGTCGTGGACCCGCCGGACGACGCTCCCCCGGTGGAGGCACCGCCGCCGGTGGTGCCGCCGTTCGTGGCACCGCCATTCGTAGCACCGCCGTTGTCGGCTCCACCGTTGGTGGTACCGCCGTGGGTGGCGCCGCCGTTGGAGGTGCCGCCGGTCGTCGGGTCGACCACCTTCGGCGCCTCGCAGGTCGCCTTGACCAGGGTCACGGTGCCGCTGACGACCGCGACGTTCAGCTTGAGCGGATTGACCTTCACCTTCAGTTCCAGCCCGGTGGCGGCGGCCGTCCGCGACGTGGTCCGGGTCTTCGTCAGGTCGAGGCTGACCTCGCCGACTCCGGGCACCGCGACCTTGGTCGTCCCGGTGGCGGTCAGGGTGACCTTCTTGTTGAGCACCCACACGCCGGCCAGCGTGGCCGACGCGGTCGGCTTCCGGCCCGCCTCGCAGGTCGCCTTGGAGGTGACCGCCTCGAGCTTGATCAGGGACAGGTACGGCAGGCCGGGCAGATGCACCTCGGCGCGGGCCAGGTTCGCGTAGCCCTCCGCCTTGTGCGCGTCGGCCGTCGCCTTCGCGGTGGCGACATCCGCCCGCAGCATGCTGAACGGCTTGCCCTGGTCGACACCGTCCAGCTTGGCGGTGAGCGCGGTCTCGGCGGCGTCGGCCGGTGCCTTCACATCGTTGAGCGAGACGTTCAGCGGCAGATGGACCGTCTTGTTCACCAGCGATACGTCGAGACCCGCGCGCAGGACGGTCGCGGTCGAGCTGCCGCCCCCGGAGCCGCCGGAGGTGCCCCCGGAGTTTCCGGAGGGATGCGCCTGGGCCGCCGGGGCGACGGCCAGCGCACCTGCCGCAAGCGCGACGGCCGCGCCGACGGCGGCGGCCGAACGGCGTGCGGGCAGGCTGAAGTTGGAGCTGTACACGGTGGAACCCCCACGAGTGGCTTGGAGTCAGCGGCGCCGCTTGAGGGGACAACGCGACCGCCGGTGACCTCGGTCCCGCCATATTTACGCACTGAGAGTGAACTGGCGACTACCTGAAGCGAGTTCACCCATACGGGTGGTTTCCGGCATTATCTTCGAATCTTGCTGCACGCCCGTTCCCACCCGTCACCCGTGCCACGTGATGACGGCCCCCACCTCCGTTGACGCGCCGAGGAGTACGCGGTGGTGCTCAACGACCCGCACCTGCTTCGCGTAACGCTGCGTCAACCCACCACCCGCCCGCGCAGCACGATGCGCCGCGGATCGGCCAGCACCCGTACGTCCGCCCGCGGATCGGCGGCGTACACGATGAGGTCGGCGGAGGCGCCCTCGGTGAGCCCGTCGCGGCCGAGCCATGCGCGGGCGCCCCAGGTCGTGGCGGACAGCGCCTCGACCGGCGACAGGCCCGCCGTGACGAGTTCGGCGATCTCGTCGGCGATCAGGCCGTGGGCCAGCGAGCCGCCCGCGTCGGTGCCGGCGAAGATCCGGATGCCGGCGTCGTGCGCGGCGCCCACCGTGGCGTGCCGGCGCTCGTGCAGCCGGCGCATATGGGCCGCCCAGCGCGGGAACTTGGCCTCGCCGCCGGCCGCCATCGACGGGAACGTCGCGATGTTGACCAGGGTCGGGACGATGGCGACGCCGCGTTCCACGAAGAGCGGGATGGTGTCCTCGGTCAGCCCGGTGGCGTGCTCGACGCAGTCGATACCCGCCTCCACGAGGTCACGCAGCGAGTCCTCGGCGAAGCAGTGCGCGGTGACCCGCGCGCCCTCCTCGTGGGCGGCGGCGATGGCCTCCTCCAGGGCGCCGCGCGGCCAACAGGCCGTGAGGTCACCGGCCTCGCGGTCGATCCAGTCGCCGACGAGCTTCACCCAGCCGTCCCCGCGCCGCGCCTCCTGGCGGACGTACGCCGTCAGATCCCCCGGCTCGATCTCGTGCGCGTAGTTGCGGATGTAGCGGCGGGTGCGCGCGATGTGCCGGCCGGCGCGGATGATCCGCGGCAGGTCCTCGCGGTCGTCGACCCAGCGGGTGTCGGACGGCGACCCGGCGTCGCGCAGCAGCAGGGTGCCGGCCTCGCGGTCGGTCAGCGCCTGCTTCTCCGCCGTCTCCGCGTCCACCGGGCCGTGCGTGTCGAGGCCGACGTGGCAGTGCGCGTCGACGAGGCCGGGCAGCGCCCAGCCCTCGACGGTGGTCACCTCGAGCGGTCCGGCCGGCCGGTCGTACGAGATCCGGCCGTCCAGCACCCACACCTCGTCCCTGACGTCCTCGGGGCCGACCAGCACCCGGCCCTTGACGTGCAGCGCACCGCGATCACCCATGACACTCATGCCCAGCACCCTAAAAGGTCGGAGGTACGCTCGCGAAGGCACCCTCGGGCCCGACACGGCCCCGGGCATGCCCCAGACCTTCATCCGTACGGAAGAGACACATCGTGACGCACCCCCTCCTGGACCTGCCCCCGCTGACCGCCGCCCGTTTCGCCGGGATCGAACGGCGTGTCGCGGCGCTGCTGGGCACCGAGCAGGACGTCGTCATCACCCAGGGCGAGGCGCTGCTGCCCCTCGAAGGCTGCATCCGCGGCGGGGCCCGGCCCGGCTCCGCGGCACTCAATGTGGTGACCGGCCCCTACGGGAAGACGTTCGGCGACTGGCTGCGCGACGCGGGCGCCGAGGTCACCGACCTGGCCGTGCCGTTCCACGGGGCGGTCTCCGCCGAGCAGGTGGAGCGCGCTCTGGCGGAGCACCCGGAGATCGACTTCGTCTCGCTGGTGCACGCCGAGGCGGCCACCGGCAACACGAACCCGGTGGCGGAGATCGGCGAGGTGGTGCGCGCGCACGGCGCGCTGTTCATGCTGGACGCGGTCGCGTCGGTGGCCGCGGAACCGCTGCTGCCGGACGCGTGGGGCGTGGACCTGTGCGTCATCGGCGCGCAGAAGGCGATGGGCGGCCCCGCCGGCGTGTCGGCGGTCTCGGTCAGCGCCCGCGCCTGGGAGCGGATGGCGGCCAACCCGGCGGCGCCGCGCCGCTCGTACCTCTCCCTGCTGGACTGGAAGGAGCGCTGGATCGACACCGGCCGCGCCGCACTCCCGCACGCGCCCGCGCAGTTGGAGATGCTGGCGCTGGAGGCGTGTCTGGAGCGGATCGACGCCGACGGCCTCGACACGGTGATCGCCCGGCACCGGGCGGCCGCCACCGCGACCCGCGAGGGCGCGCTCGCCCTCGGCGGCGGCCTGGAGCCGTATGTGTACGAGGCGCGCGACGCCGCGCCGGTCGCGACCACGCTGCGGGTGCCCGCGGGGACCGACGCCACCGCGCTGGTGGCGCGGGCGCTCGCCCTGGACCCCTCGGTCCCGCTCGTCGCCGGCGGTGGCGCGCTCGCCAAGGAGATGGTCCGCGTCAACCACTACGGCCCCGACGCGGATCCCGCCGTGGTCGCCCGGAGCCTCGCGGCGCTGGGTACGGCGCTTTCCGAATAGCGCAGCGTCACCCATTACAGCAGAGCGTGATCACATCAAAGGACAAGAAAGCACTTCCGGGGAATTCGGCCTTTCTGCGGCCGGTCCAGACCGAATTCTCCGGAAGCATTCTTCCGCATGTCTCATGCCCAGCCTTCCGAAGGCTAAACGCAAGGATTCCGTTAAAGCATCCTGGCCGGCTCCGGCAATGTGACGGACTCCACACCAAGATCGAATCACCCGGTCATATCCGGATATAACCGCAGGTCTCGCCACGGTTTTGGCCACCCGCACCCACCCGCGCGATAACACGACGAGCCGGCTGCGTAAAGACCTCCGCCCCATGCAATTCCACTTTCTGCTCGGTAGGTTCATTCCGCATGAACGCCGCTACGGAATGGAAGGCACCACTTGCTCCCGCATTCCTCGACACCCCCACAGTCGATGACGGCGGAGCGATGTGGCGCATCGCCCGCGATTCTCGGACGCTCGATCTCAACTCCTCGTACAGCTATCTCCTGTGGTGCCGCGACTTCGCCGGCACCTCGGTGGTGGCCCGCGACGCCGACGGCGCCCCGGTGGGCTACGTGACCGGATACCTCCGCCCCGAGGAGCCGCGGACGCTGGTCGTCTGGCAGGTGGCCGTCGACGCGGCGCAGCGCGGCCGCGGCGTGGCGGCGGCCATGCTCGACCACCTCGCCGCACGCGTCGCCGTCGACGACGTCCGCTGGATCGAGACCACGATCACGCCGGACAACGCCGCTTCGCAGCGGCTGTTCACCTCCTTCGCCGAGCGCCACGACGTCCCGGTCGAACGCGAAGTCCTCTTCCCCGGTGCCCTGTTCCCCGACGGGCACGACTCCGAGGTGCTGTTCCGCATCGGCCCGACGGTCTGACGCCATCGCGTTCCGCTTCCCCCCACCCCTGACTTCGCACCATCCCCACCGCACCGCACCCCCACCGCACCGCACCCCCACCGCACCGCCTCCACCGCACCGCCTCCCGGAAAGCAGGCACAGTGACCATCACCGCACCCGACATGACCGTCTTCGAGTCCCTGGAGTCGGAGGTCCGCAGCTACTGCCGCAGCTGGCCGGTCATCTTCGACCGCGCCCAGGGCAGCGTGATGTACGACGAGGACGGCCACGCGTATCTCGACTTCTTCTCCGGCGCCGGCGCGCTCAACTACGGGCACAACAACCCGGTGCTCAAACGCGCGCTGCTGGACTACCTCGAACGCGACGGCGTCACCCACGGCCTGGATATGAGCACCACCGCGAAGCGCACCTTCCTGGAGCGCTTCCAGCAGGTGGTCCTCGAGCCGCGCGGCCTGGACTACAAGGTGATGTTCCCCGGCCCGACCGGCACCAACGCCGTCGAGGCCGCGCTCAAGCTGGCCCGTAAGGTCAAGGGCCGCGAGTCGATCGTCTCCTTCACCAACGCCTTCCACGGGATGTCGCTCGGCTCGCTCGCCGTCACCGGCAACTCGATGAAGCGGGCCGGCGCGGGCATCCCGCTGGTGCACGGCACCCCGATGCCGTTCGACAACTACTTCGACGGCCGGGTGCCGGACTTCCTGTGGTTCGAGCGGCTGCTGGAGGACCAGGGTTCCGGCCTCAACCAGCCGGCCGCCGTGATCGTCGAGACGATCCAGGGCGAGGGCGGCATCAACGTCGCCCGTCCGGAGTGGCTGCGGGCGCTGGCCGACCTGTGCAAGCGCCGCGACATGCTGCTGATCGTCGATGACATCCAGATGGGCTGCGGCCGCACCGGCGCGTTCTTCTCCTTCGAGGAGGCCGGGATCACGCCGGACATCGTCACGCTCTCCAAGTCCATCAGCGGCTACGGCATGCCGATGTCCCTCGCGCTCTTCAAACCGGAGCTCGACGTCTGGGAGCCGGGCGAGCACAACGGCACCTTCCGCGGCAACAACCCGGCGTTCGTCACCGCCACCGCCGCGCTCGACACCTACTGGGCGGACGGCCAGCTGGAGAAGCAGACCGTGATGCGCGGCGAGCAGGTCGAGACCGCGCTGCGGGAGATCTGCACGGCTCAGGCACGCGCCGGCGCCGAGTACCGGGGCCGCGGCCTCGCCTGGGGCCTGCAGTTCATCGACCCGTCGATCGCCGGCCGGGTCTGCGCCCGCGCCTTCGAGCTGGGGATGCTGCTGGAGACCTCCGGCCCGCGCAGCGAGGTCGTCAAGCTGCTGCCGGCCCTGACCATCACCCCCGACGAGCTGGACGAGGGGCTGCGCACCCTCACGCGGGCCGTGAGCGACGTCGTCGGCGAATCCGCCTGACCCAGGAGCCGAGTCGAGCCAGGCCAGGCCCGGGTCCGCAGCCGGGCCCGGCCACGAACGGAAAGAAAGCAGAGGCAACCACGTGATCGTCCGATCCTTCAAGGACATCGAGGGCACCGACCGCGATGTGACCGCCGAGACCGGCACCTGGCGCAGCAAGCGCATCGTCCTCGCCGCCGAGGGCGTGGGCTTCTCGATGCACGAGACCACGATGTACGCCGGGACCGTGACGTCCATGTGGTACGCCAACCACATCGAGGCGGTGCTGTGCGTCGACGGTGAGGGCGAGCTGACCAACGACGAGACCGGCGAGACCCACTGGATCTCCCCGGGCACGCTCTACCTGCTCGACGGCCACGAGCGGCACACCATGCGCCCCAAGACCGATCTGCGCTTCGTCTGCGTCTTCAACCCGCCCGTCACCGGGCGGGAGGTGCACGACGAGAACGGGGTCTACCCGCTGCTGACCGAGACCGGGGGCACGACCGCGACCCGTACCAGGACCCGGAACGGGACCGAGACCGAGGGAGCCTGACGCCATGACGACCACCACCGACACCATCACCAGCCGGTACCCGACCCGCGGCGCGTCCGAGGTCACCACTCCCCGCCAGGACCCGGTCGTGTGGTCCGAGTACGGCACGCCGGGCCCGATCCAGCCCGCCGAGCTGCGCGGCTACGACCGGGACGGCTTCCTCACCGTCGACCAGCTGCTCCTGCCGGGCGAAGTGGGCCGCTACCGCGATGAGTTGGACCGGCTCTGCGCCGATCCGGCGATCCGGGCCGACCCCCGCGCGATCGTCGAGCCGAAGTCCGGGTCGATCCGCTCGGTCTTCGAGGTGCACCGGATCAGCGAGGTCTTCGCCGAGCTGGTCCGCGACCCCCGGCTCGCCGACCGCGCGCGCCAGATCCTCGGCTCCGACGTCTACGTCCACCAGAGCCGGATCAACGTCAAGCCGGGCTTCGGGGCGTCGGGGTTCTACTGGCACTCGGACTTCGAGACCTGGCACGCCGAGGACGGTCTGCCCAACATGCGGACGGTCTCCGTCTCGGTGGCGCTGACCGAGAACCACGACACCAACGGCGGGCTGATGATCATGCCCGGCTCGCACCGTACGTTCCTCGGCTGCTCGGGCGAGACGCCGAAGGACAACTACAAGCGGTCGCTGCAGATGCAGGACGCCGGCACCCCGTCCGACGAGGCGCTCACCGAACTCGCCGGGGAGCACGGCATCAAGCTCTTCACGGGTGCGGCGGGTTCCGCGACCTGGTTCGACTGCAACTGCATGCACGGTTCGGGCGACAACATCACGCCGTTCCCGCGCAGCAACGTCTTCATCGTCTTCAACAGCGTGGAGAACGCGGCGGTCGAGCCGTTCGCGGCGCCGGTACGGCGGCCGGAGTTCATCGGCGCACGGGACTTCACCCCGGTGCGGTAGCGGGCAAGCCCTGCGGGGGCCGGACTGCTGGGGGCAGCCCGGCCCCCGCAGGGCGTTTCAGCCGCCGTCGCGCAGGTCGGCGGGCGCGCCGGACCGGAAGGTGATCCGGTCGAAGACCGCCGTGCACCCGTCGGCGTCCGGCGACGGGCACTGCGTCATGAAACCGACGCTCGCGGCCGCCGCCTCCCGCTCCGTGCCGAGGGCGAAGAGCCGGACGAACGTCCACCGCTCACCGTCGGCCGAGGCGTGGAAGGCGAAGGCCCGGCCGGTGCGGGTGATCCGCAGCCAGACGTGGTCCCCGTCCACCTCCCAGCTGTTGGCGTCGTCGGAGCTGCCCTGGGTGACGACCGAGACGACGGTGTACCGGGCGGGCGAGAGCTCCAGGCAGAGCTTGGCCCACTGCTCGTCGGCCACCTGCAGGTAGAGCGCTCCGGCGTCGCCAGCGGCCCGCAGCCGGGCCGTCACCCGGGCGATCAGCTGGAAGTCGCCCTCGGGCGGGGTGCCGAGCAGCCGGGGCGCGTCGGCCGCCGGTACCTTCGGCGCCCGGCCGGGGTGCACGAAGCGGTCCTGGCCGGGACCCGCGGTGAGGACGAGCGCGCCGTCCTGGTAGCTCGGATCGGCGGCCGGACCGTACGCCCGCAGCCCGAAGGGCAGCTCCTTCAGCTCCACTACGCGTTCAGCTCCGCTCAGATCTCCAGCCGGCCGTCGAAGCGGCGCGGCAGGTGGAGCGGGTTCTCGTCGCGCAGCTCCGCGGGGAGCAGGGCGACCGGGGTGTCCTGGTACGCGACCGGCCGCAGCCAGCGCTCGATGGCGGTCCCGCCGACGGAGGTCGAGGTCGACGTGGTCGCCGGGTACGGGCCGCCGTGGTGCTGGGCGGGGGCGACGGCCACGCCGGTCGGCCAGCCGTTGACGAGCAGCCGGCCCGCCAGCGGGGTGAGTTCGGCGAGCAGCGCGGTGGCCGGGCCGTCCTCCTGTCCCGCCTCCTCCTCACCGATGTGGACGGTGGCGGTGAGGTTGCCGGGCAGCCGCTCCAGCACGGCGGTGATCTGGGCGCGGTCCTCGTAGCGCGCCACGACCGTCACCGGGCCGAAGCACTCCTCGAGCAGCAGATCGTGCGGTCCTTCGGCGGCCAGCCGGTCGGCGGGAACGGTGAGGTATCCGGCGCTGACGGTGTGCTCGCCGCCGGAGCCCGGGGTCACCGGGGCCTCGACGCCGGGCAGCGCGGCCCTGGCCTCGACACCGGCGACGAAGGCGTCCCGCATCCGGACGTCGAGCAGGACGCCCGCGTCCGAGTCGCTGACGGCGGCGGTGACGGCCTTGAGCAGCCGGTCGCCCGCCGCGCCGGCCGGGGCCAGCACCAGTCCTGGCTTGACGCAGAACTGGCCGACGCCCAGCGTCATGGACCCGGCGAGTCCCGCGCCGATCTGCTCGGCCCGCTCGTCCGCCGCGGCCTCGGTGATCACGACCGGGTTGAGGCTGCCCAGTTCGCCATGGAAGGGGATCGGCCGGGGACGGGCCGCGGCCGCGTCGAAGAGCGCCCGCCCGCCGCGTACCGAGCCGGTGAATCCGGCGGCGCTGACCAGCGGGTGCTTGATGAGGTCGATACCGGCCTGGAAGCCGTGCACGACGGCGACGACGTCGGCGGGCAGCCCGACCCGGACGGCGGCGCGGCGCAGCACGCTCGCGCACAGCTCCGAGGTGGCGGGGTGGTCCGGGTGCGCCTTGACGACGACCGGGCAGCCGGCGGCCAGCGCGCTCGCGGTGTCGCCGCCGGGGACGGAGAACGCCAGCGGGAAGTTGCTGGCCGAGTAGACCGCGACCACGCCGAGCGGGATCTTGTAGCGCCGCAGTTCGGGGCGGGGAGCGGGCTTCGCGGCCGGGTCCGCGTGGTCGATGACGACGTCCAGGAAGGCGCCCTCGTCGACGATGTCGGCGAACGCGCGCAGCTGGAACGTGGTGCGGGCGAGCTCGCCGGTCAGCCGGCCGGGGCCGAGCGCCGTCTCGGCGTCGGCCGCCTCCAGCACCTGCGGGCCGGCCTCCTCCAGAAGGTCCGCGGCGGTCCGCAGCAGGAGGGCGCGTACGCTGCGGTCGGCGAGCGCGGGTGCCGCGGCGGCCGCGGCGCGGACGGCGGCGTCGATCTCCGCCGTGGTGGCCTCGTCCGCCACCTGCTCCCGCTGCTTCCCGGTACGGGGGTCGACGGACCAGACTGGAACAGCCACCGGGGGAACCTCCAGATTTGCCTCATGCGGATCAGCCACTGTTCGATATGCTGAACAGCGTCTTCACTTATGAATCTTTGAACCATTCCGGAGCCTACTTGCAGGATCCGGGGCCGAACAAGAGGGGTCAGGACGATGTCTGCTGGCGACGGTGGCGGTTCTCAGGTCAAGTCCGCGGTCCGCACGGTCGAACTGCTGGAATTCTTCGCGGGACGACCCGGAATGCACAGCCTCGCGGCCGTACAGGAATCCGTCGGCTACCCCAAGTCCAGCCTCTACATGCTGCTCCGCACCCTAGTCGAGCTCGGCTGGATCGAAACCGATGCCACCGGAACGCGTTACGGGATCGGTGTCCGGGCGCTGCTCGTCGGCACCTCGTACATCGACGGTGACGAGGTCGTCGCCGCGGCCCGCCCCACCCTCGACCGGCTCTCCGACGACACCAGCGAAACCATCCACCTCGCCCGGCTGGACGGCACCAGCGTCGTCTATCTCGCGACCCGCCAGTCCCAGCACTACCTGCGGCCCTTCACCCGGGTCGGCCGCCGCCTCCCGGCGCACTCCACCTCGCTCGGCAAGGCGCTGCTCGCCACGTACACCGACGAGCAGGTCCGCAAACTGCTCCCCGAGACCCTCGAACCCCTCACCGAGCACACCCACACCGACCGCGAGAAGCTCATCGAGGAACTCGCGGTCATCCGGGAGCAGGGCTTCGCCGTCGACCGCGAGGAGAACACCCTCGGCCTGCGCTGCTTCGGCATCGCCATCCCGTACCGCACCCCGGCCCGCGACGCGGTCAGCTGCTCCGTCCCCGTGGCCCGGCTCACCCCCGCCCACGAACAGATGATCAAGGACACCCTCTTCGACGCCCGGGACCGCCTGACCCTGGCCACCCGCCGGCTGTGACCTTTCGCATCGTCACAGAACGTCGACGACCTGCCCCTCACCTCGTTGCCCCCGCTCCCGGAATGCAAGAATCGACGCGGAGTTGATCACACACGGGGGAACAACGTGGCGAATCGTCCGACGGATTGGCATGTGCTGGACCTGGACCGGGATCCGGTCCCCGGGGACCCGTACGAGGTGAAGGAACTCGCCCGCAAACTGGGCGACTTCGCCGACGACGTGTCCTCGGCGCTGCGCTCGGTGCGCGGGCTGAGCGGCAACAACGCCGTGCAGGACTGGGCCGGGCTGGCGGCGGACGCGTACCGGGAGCAGTTCGGGGATCTGCCGGGCGAGCTGGGCAAGTTGGAGAAGTCCTACCGGCTGGCGTCGGGGGCGCTGGAGACGTACTGGCCGAAGCTGGAGACGGCGCAGGCCGACGCCGACCGGGCGCTGGCGCAGGGTCGTACGGCCCGCCAGGACCTGGACGCGGCCAAGACCACCCAGACGAACGCCAACGACTGGGTGAAGCGGGCGGGCGACAAGTCCAAGGAGTACCAGGCCGATCCGAAGCCGGGCGTGGAACCGCCGTCCGCGGACGAGGTCCGTACCGCCACCCGCAACGCGCTGGACGCCTCGAACGCGCA
The DNA here is from genome assembly GCF_005860785.2 of Streptomyces sp. So13.3. Lineage (NCBI taxonomy): Bacteria > Bacillati > Actinomycetota > Actinomycetes > Kitasatosporales > Streptomycetaceae > Streptomyces > Streptomyces sp. So13.3. Next base: position 2,935,069 of record NZ_CP048835.1, read on the forward strand.
GAAGTCCGCGAACACCGCCGTCCACGACGCGCAGCAGCGCCTCGACGCGGCAAAGGAGTTGGCCGCGCAGGCCGCCCACTTGCGGGACACCGCCGCCTCGACCGCCGAACACGCCCTGCATGAGGCGTCGGACGCGGGGATCAAGAACAAGCACTGGTGGGAAAAGGCGGTCGACTGGGTCGCCGACCACTGGGACGACATCGTCGCCGTCTGCAAGGTCATCGTCGCGGTCCTCGGCATCATCGTGATGATCATCGGCGGACCGCTGGCCTGGATCGTGCTCGCCGCGGCGCTGGTCGTCCTTGCCGACACGCTCATCAAATACGCGCAAGGCAAAGCATCGCTGTGGGACGTGGCCTTCGCCGCGCTCGACTGCATCCCCATGTTCAAGGGCCTCACCACCGCCGGCGGCCTGCTCAAGATGGCCAAGAACCTGCCCAAGCTGATGAAGGGCATGGGCAGCCACCTCGGGGACGTCGCCGGTGCCCTGCGCAAGGGACTGCCCGCTCTGCGCAAGGACGCGAAGGAACTGAGCGAGCGCGTCTGCGAGAAGGACCCGATAGACGTGGCCTCGGGCGAAATGATCATGCCCCAGACCGATGTCCATCTGCCGGGCGCCCTACCGCTGGTCCTGGAACGGACACATGTGTCGTCCTACCGCGCCGGACGCTGGTTCGGCCCGTCCTGGGCGTCGACCCTGGACCAGCACCTGGAGGTCGACGACCAGGGTGTGGTGTTCCGGACCGCCGACGGCATGAGCCTGTGCTACCCGCGACCCCAGCCCGGCCTGCCGGTACTGCCGGTCGTGGGGACGACCCGGCCGCTGGCCTGGGACGGCACGGCGGGCGGCAGCATGTCCGTCACCGACCCCGCCACCGGGCGCACATCACACTTCGTCCTCGAACAGCCACCCGCCGCGGGCGAGTCGGCCCGCCTTCCACTGGCCGCGATCACCGACCGCAACGGCGTCCGCATCGAGATCACGTACACCGACGACGGTGTCCCCGCCGAAGTACGGCACAGCGGCGGTTACCGGATAGGTATCGAGACCGAGGACCAGCGGATCACCGCGCTGCGCCTCCTCAGCCACGAGGACCGCCCGGTCCTGCAGCGGTTCGGCTATGACACCGCCGGCAACCTCACGCGGATCTACAACTCCTCCCCGACGCCGTTCACGCTCGAATACGACGCGGAACGGCGCATCACCGGCTGGGAGGACCGCAACGGCTTCTGGTACCGCTACACCTACGACACCGAAGGACGCTGCACAGCCACCGCCGGATCGGGCGGCATCCTCGACGCCGTGTTCTCCTACGACGACGAGAACCGGACCACGGTGGTGACCGACTCCCACGGACACAGCAAGACCTACCGCATGGACGAGGCCTACCAGGTCGTGGCCGTGACCGACGAACTCGGTCATACGACGCTCTCCCAGTGGGACCGGCGGGACCGGTTGCTGTCGCGCACCGATCCGCTGGGCCGTACCGTCCGCTACACCTACGACGCGGACGGCAACCTGACCACGGTCCTGCGTCCGGATGGTTCCGCCGCCCGGGCCCGTTACAACGGGATGGGACTGCCCATCGAGGTCGTGGAACCGGGCGGCGCCCGGTGGACGCGCGCCTACGACGAGCGGGGCAACCCCGTCGCCATCGTGGACCCCACCGGCGCCGAGACCCGCTTCACCTACGACGAGCGGGGTCACCGCACCTCGATCACGGGTCCGCTCGGCCACACCCAGCTGGTGGAGAACGACCCCGCCGGGCTGCCCGTCGCGGTGACCGATGCCCTCGGCAGCACCCGGAGGAGCGTGCGCGATCCGTTCGGACGCGTCCTCCGGGTGACCGATCCGCTGGGTCATGGCGCGAGTTACCACTGGACCGCCGAGGGGAGGCTCGCCCGCTACACGGGTGCGGACGGCGCGAGCGAGGTCTGGACCTGGGACGCCGAAGGCAATCTGGTCGAACACACGGACCAGACCGGTCGCACCACCCGCCGGTCGTGGACCGCGTTCGATCTGCCGCGGTCGCGTACCGCTCCGGACGGGACGACCTACGACTTCACCCATGACACCGAGCGGCGGCTGACGGCCGTCACCGATCCGTTGGGCCGCACCTGGACCTATGCCTATGACGCGGCGGGCCGCGTCGTCGCGGAGACCGACTTCAACGGCCGCACCCTGAGCTATGAGCACGACGCCGCCGGCCGTCTCGCGACCAGGATCAACGGTTCGGGCGAGAGCCTCACCTACACCCGCGACACCTTGGGCCGTGCGGTCCGGCAGCAGGCAGGCGACGGAACCGTCACCGCTTTCGCCTACACGCCGGACGGGCAGCTCGCCGGCATGTCCAACGCGGACGCCGACGTCGTCATCGAACGCGACGCCGCCGGAAGGATTCTGGCCGAGACCGTGAACGGCCGCACCATGACGCTCGCGTACGACGGTGCGGGCCGGACCGTCGAGCGGCGCGCACCGTCCGGCGCGGTCTCCCGTTGGGAGTACGACGGGGTGGGCCGTCCGGCCGCCCTCACCGCCCAGGACACCACGATCACCTTCGCCTACGACGGCGCGGGCCGGGAGACCGAACGACACCTGGGCGGCAGCGCGACACTCTCCCAGCAGTGGGACCCGCTGTCCCGGCTGACCGGACAACTGCTCTCGACAGGACCCGAATCGCGTATCGTCCGGCAACGGTCGTACGCCTACCGGGAGGACGGACTGCTCGCCGGAATCACCGACAGCGTGAGCGGCATACGGCGTTTCGACCTGGACGCGGCGGGCCGGATCACCGGCGTGCACGGGCGGGACTGGACCGAGTCGTACGCCTATGACGCGGTGGGCAACCTCACGCTGGCGGACTCACCCGGCGCCGGCGCCGAGGGAGGCGAGCGGACGTTCACCGGCACCCTGCTCCGGCACGCGGGCCGTACGCTCCACGAGCACGACGGCGAGGGCCGGCTGGTACGCAGCACCCGCCGGCTGCTCAACGGCCAGACCCGCACCTGGACGTACACGTGGAACTCCGAGGACCGGCTGGTGGAAGTGGTCACCCCGGACGACACCACGTGGCGTTACCGCTATGACCCGCTCGGCCGGCGTACCGCGAAGGAGCGGCTGGCCGGGGACGGCAGCGTGGCCGGGACAACCCTCTTCACATGGGACGGCACCCGGCTCGCCGAGCAGGTCACCGCGGACGGGACCGCCACCACCTGGGACTACGCTCCGGGCACCCACCGTCCGGTCTCCCAGAGCACCGGCCAGGCCGAGGTCGACCGCCGCTTCTACGCCATCGTCACCGACCTCACCGGCACGCCCACCGAACTCGTCGGTCCTGACGGCGACATCGCCTGGCACCTGCAGACCACCCTCTGGGGCGGCACGGTCCCCGGAGGCGGGAGCACGCAACCGGCGGACTGCCCGCTGCGCTTCCCCGGGCAGTACCTGGACGACGAGACGGGCCTGCACTACAACTTCCAGCGCTACTACGATCCCGCGGCCGCCCGGTTCGCGTCCCCGGACCCGCTGGGCCTGGAAGCCGCGCCGAACCACCACGCCTACGTGCCCAACCCGTTCACCTGGACGGACCCGCTGGGCCTGAAGTGCCTGGACGCCGCCGACCAGGCCCGGCACGACGCGGCACGCTCGACCGCTGTGGACGAGCACGGGAACATGCTGGGCGTCGAGGACGCCACCGGGGTCAGGATCATCGACGCGCAGAAACTCCAGGACGTCCGGGCCGATCTGCACGCGAAGCTCGGGCCCCCCGAGGTCAAAACGACCCCCAAGGGAGACATCGAGTTGTGGCGGCTCTCCGACGATCCGAAGGCCACGGTGACGTACCGGCCCTTCAGCGCCTCCCAGAAGAAGGGCCTGATGGGCGGGCCCACGATCGACTACAACGACGTGGATAAACTCGACATGAAGCGCTTCCACGCCCCCCATCCCTGAGACCGAGGACGATGTTCTCCGCAGAGCAGTACGCGAACGAGCTGGACTATCTCGTCCGATACGCCCACGACGACTGGGTGGGCTTCTCCGTCATCAGTGGGACGGTCGGCGGCCTGCTCGGCCGGGGGGCGACGATGGACCGGCAGCAGGAGCTGGCCCTCCGCATCGTCGGTGACCTGCTGAGCGCGGGTGCGCGAGCGGGGGATCTCACAGCGTCCGACGAGACCCCGTTCGCCGCGTGGGAGGGGAACCCGGCCGAGGTACTGGCCAGGATCGCCGCGGAGGTCCGGGCCATGCCCGGACTTCCCGACTCGGGCGACATCTGCTGGTTCACCGTCATCGACTGAGGTCGGACCCGCGTGGACTCGCCCCAGCCTTCCGTCGCGTCGGTGCGATTCGCGTTCTCCGTCGACGATCTGCCGCCGCCCTCCGGGTTCGACCTCGGGCACATGGCGGTGACGGGGAACCTGGGTTCGTACTCATCGCGCGGCCGTACGCCGGACCAGGCGATGATGATCCACGTTTCCGTCTCCCTGCTTCTCGACGGTCTGCGCTCGCTCGTCGAAGCCGGCCGCGGCGGCCATGCGTTCGGCGCGGCCGACTCGTCCTTCTCGTTGAAGTTCTCCCTGACGAAGGACGGGACGATCACCACCCGGGCCCCCGGGACGCCGGTCGACCGGTCCGACGTACGGGCCGTCGTCACCGCGGTGTGGGCGGCGGCGAAGGAGTTCGCCGACGTTCAGCTGCCCCTCCTGCCGGCGGACGACGCCGGCCGGCAGGATCTCGAGATGTCACTGGCCGGCTTCGCGCCGCTGGTCGCGCGTCCCGGATGACCGGGGCGGGAGCGGGTCAGACGCGGGTGACCTCGCCGCAGTCCTTCTTCGCGTCGTCGAGGGGCCTGCTGCGGTCGTACGGGTCGATCTGGGACGCGGAGGGGCCCGGGGTGGCGGAGGCGTTCTTGTCCGGGCCGATGCTCGGGTGCAGGAAGCCGTCGTAGATGTCGCAGGCCGTGTTGCCGATGTCCTGCCGGTACCCGGACACCCAGAGCCTGCCCGCGGTCACCTGCTCGATCCGGGGGTCGGCGACGTCGAAGTCCAGCACCCGCCGCACGATGGTGCGGGAGACGGCCGTCGAGCCGCCGGCGGCGGTCACCGGATAGACGAAGGTGACGTCGGCGTGCACGGTGACCGAGCCGGAGCTGCCCTCCTTGAAGGTGATCAGGCCGCGCGTCTTGATCACGCTGCCGACCGTCTTCACCTCCGCCGGGTTGAACCGGCTGGCCACCAGCAGCGGGTCGTGCTCCTTGTCGGGCTTGCGGAAGGAGGCGTCCCAGCGCGAGGTGATCTCCGTCTGCAGGGGGTCGACCAGGCCCATCGCGAGCTGCGGGCGCTCCCCGCGCAGCGTCGCCGGGTTGAGGTTCGTGTCGACCAGGAACTCCTTGGTCCTGCTCAGCGCGGACTCCACCTGCTTGCGTGTCATCCGGCCGACCGGCCGGGCCGTGGGCAGCACGATTCCGGCGGCACCGTCCGCGTACTGGGCGGCCGGCGAGCCGCGGAAGGGCTCGGCGAGCGTCGGGGTGTCCGCCAGGGGGGTCGACGGACGGGGCGGCGGTGGGCGGCGCCGTCTCCGGGGGGAGGGTGGTCTGGTTAGGCGGTGGTAGGCCGGAGCCGTCCGAGCGGTGGCCCGTGGAATCGGTGGAGTCCGCGGCGTTGCCGAAGTCACCGTGCAGCCAGGCCACCGCGGTGGCCGGGTTGAGCACCGCCAGGAGGACCCCGACGGTCAGCAGCACACCCAGCGCTCCGCGCAGCCGCCGCCGGGTCGCCCGGCCTTCTCTGTCCTGCCAGGCGGGGCCGGTGCGCCAGCCGGCGGGCTCGCCCGGCTTCGCCTTCGGTGCGCGCCCCCACCGCTTGTTCTTCTTCTGCTGCTGCTCGGCCAGCTCGGCCTCGCGCCGGAGCCGTTCGGTGACCATCCGGGCGCGTGCCGACGGCTCCTTCGGAGCCTGCGCCCGGATGTCCTGTTCGCTGTCCTGGACGAATTTCTCCCAGACGTCGTCCGGTATGGCGGACTCGTCCCCGGAAGCGGGTGGTTCAGTGGTCACGCTAGGCCCCCCACAGGCTGTTTCAGCACGTGAGGGCAGTTCTACAGGCCGGCCGCGAACCCTACAAGTCGGTTCTGGAGCGCAGGGCGCCGAGGGCCGAGCGGACCGCTTCGAGGTCCGCGTCGGATGCCAGGCCCGCGTGGTAGAGCCGTACCTCGGTGGCGCCGAGGCCCGCCGCGTGGGCCACGTCGGCGGCCAGCGTGCGCGGGCTGCCGCCCATGCCGGCCACGACGGGGAAATTGGCGGCGAGGACGGTGTCCGGGCGCCGGTGGCGCGCGAACGGGCTCAGCACGGCGGCCCGTTCGGCCGCGCCGCCGGCGCAGGGCAGGACCAGGCCGTCGGCGTGCGAGAGCACGTCCTCCGCGTCGACGCCGACGTTCGCGCCCGTCCGGTGCGGGCCGGGGTCGGCGTGCAGCAGGATCTGGAAGCCGGAGCCGGCCCCGGCGCGTACCGCGGACACCATCTCCCGCTGGAAGTGGCGGGCCACCATGGCGCGCCAGCACAGCGTCGCACCGGCCAGGTCCACGCCGAGCAGCTTCTCGACCTCGGCCCACTCGGCCGCGCGGTCGGCGGGCCCCGGCTCCCGCTCGCCGGACCACACCGGCACCAGCGCGGTCCGCACGGCGCTCTGCAGGGTGTCGGGGTCCTGCCCGAGCCCCGCGTAGCCGTCCCGGCAGGTACGGCAGAAGCACAGCGACATCAGGTACTGGGCGGCCCCGCCCAGCGGCACTCCGCCGATCTTGTCGTGCGCGTGCAGATGGCCGACGCCGTACCAGCCGCAGGACTCCAGTTCGGTCCCGTCGGTCCCCGGCCGGACCGCCGCCTCCACCGCGAGATCGACGGCGTAGGCCCGTACTTCCGGCTGGGCGATGCACGGCGCCCACGGGTAGCGGTCGCCGTAGGCGTTGCGCACCGAGGTGCGCGGGAACTCCTCGCCCAGCCGGGAGTTGTGCGCGAGCACGACCCACGAGTGGACGGACAGCCCGGCGGCCGACAGCGCGGCCGCCGCCTCCCCGTAGGCGTCCGTCGCCGGCACCCACGCCTGCGGGTACGGGCGCAGCGAGCGCCCGCTCCAGCGCTTGGGGTCCGGCGGGTAGAGCACCGCCGCGTGCCGGGCCGTGACGATGCGCTGCCGCGGATGGCGGGGGGTCAGGGCACGGGTGGAGTGGTAGGCGGAGGCGAGCGTGACCTGCTGGACGCCGAGGTCGGCGATCCGGCGCGGGGCGTCCGGGTCACCGACGACGTCCCACGGGTAGACGAAGGCGGAGGCTCTCAACTTGGCTCCTCAAGCAGCGGGTCGGCACACGCGTGCCCGATGCTGCCGCACCGGGCGCCCGTTCGTCAGCTGTCGCTCAGCAGCGCCATTCCGCGCTCGATCAGTTCGGCAAGCTCCTTGACATGCGCGGGCGACGGTTCGACCAGTGGCGACCGCACCTCGCCGACGTCCAGACCGCGCAACCGGACGCCCGCCTTGACCAGCGATACCGCATAGCCGCGGCCCTGGTTGCGCAGTGAGACCAGCGGCCGGTAGAAGCCGTCGATGAGCCGGTTGACGGTCTTGTCGTCGCCGGAGTTCAGCGCCTTGTGGAAGGCGAGGGCGATCTCGGGCGCGAAGCAGAAGACGGCCGACGAGTACAGCAGCACGCCGATGCCGCGGTAGGCGAGGCCGGTGAGTTCGGCGGTGGGCAGGCCGTTGAAGTAGAGGAAGTCGCGCTCGGGCAGCTCGGTGCGCACGGCGCTGACGATCCGCTGCATCAGGTCGAGGTCGCCGAGCCCGTCCTTGAGGCCGATGATGTTGGGGATCCTGGCCAGTTCGACGACGGTCTCGGATTCGAAGACGGCGTTGTCGCGCTGGTAGACGATGATGTCGAGCCCGGTGCCGGCGGCGAGGCCCGAGTAGTGCCGCAGCAGACCGGCCTGGTCGGGGACGACGAGGTAGGGCGGCATGGCGAGCAGTCCGTCCGCGCCCGCGTCCTCCGCCAGCCGCGCGAACTGCACGGCGAGGGCGGTCCCGTATCCGGCGCCCGCGACCACCGGCACCCGGCCGGCCGACACCTCGACGGCCGCGGCGACACAGGCCCGGAACTCCTCGGGGGTCAGCGCGTGGAACTCGCCGGTGCCGCAGCACGCGAAGACCGCGGCCGCGCCCGCCTCGATGCCTTCGCGCACGTGCGCGCGGAACATGTCGAGATCCAGCTCGCCGTCCGGGCCGTAGGCGGTGACGGGGAAGAACAGCAGGCCGTCGAGGCGCTCGGCAAGTGAGGCTGAGGTCATCGGATCCCCTTGAAGTTCTGTGCGCTCTTCTGGCTGTGCGCTCTTCTGATTCACGTCCATATTCGTGAACGCTGCCACGCTAAGCGAGTTCAGCCGCGCCGGTCAAGCGAACGGGCATGCCTTGACGGTGCCAGAGGCGCTCTTTAGCCTGTCCATAGATATGAATGATGTCCACGGAGGAGAACGATGCCTGCTCCCCGCACCATCCTGCTCACCGGCGCCGCGGGCGGCGTGGGCACCCTGATGCGCGAACTGCTGCCCGCGTACGGCTACGAGCTCCGCCTGCTGGACGTCCGGCCCGTCGAAGGGGCACCGGACGCCGTCACGGCCGATCTCACGGACGCCGGCGCGCTGCGCGAGGCGGTCCGGGGCGTCGACGCGATCATCCACCTCGCGGGCATCTCGCTGGAAGCACCCTTCGAAAAGATCCTGCGGTCCAACATCGAAGGGACTTACCACCTCTACGAGGCGGCGCGCGAGGAAGGCGTACGGCGCGTCGTGTTCGCCTCCAGCAACCACGCGGTCGGCTTCACCCCGCGCCCCACCGGAGACGACCCGCTGATCCCCATCGGCACCCCGCACCGCCCGGACACCTTCTACGGGCTGTCCAAGTGCTTCGGCGAGGACCTCGCCTCCCTCTACTGGGACCTGCACGGCCTGGAGACCGTCTCGCTGCGGATCGGCTCGTGCTTCCCGGCGCCGACCTCCGTGCGGATGCTCTCGGTCTGGATGAGCCCGGCCGACTGCGCCCGGCTGCTGCACGCCGCGCTCACCGCCGAGGACGTCCGGCACACCGTCGCCTACGGCAGCTCGGCGAACACCCGCCTCTGGTGGGATCTGACGACGGCCCGCGCACTCGGTTACGAGCCGCAGGACGATTCCGAGCCCTACGCCGCCGCCCTCGTCGCCGAGCAGGGCGAGCTCGACCCGGCCAACCCCGACCACGCCCACCTGGGCGGGCCCTTCTGCACCGATCCGCCCATCTGGCCGTACTGACGGCGGAAGCGGACCGTGCGCCCGGCGCGTTCTCCACGGATGACGCAAGGTAATGGAACCGCAAAGCCGGGTCGATCGTTACCCCGGCATGACCGCAATGACACCCGGCTCGAATGTCCCGCTCTCCGTACCGCGCGTAGCGGTGGACGTCACCGCACCCGTGCGGCTCGACGTATCGGGCCTGCTGCTCACCGCCGACGGCAAGGTGCGCTCGGACGACGACTTCGTCTTCTACAACCAGCCGAACGGCCCGGGCGTGACCCACCGGTCGGGCCGCGGCACCGGACCCGACTCGATCACCGTGGACACCGGCGCCGTGCCCGACGGCATCGAGAAGATCGTCGTGACGGCGAGCCTGGACGCGGCGGGTGCCACCTTCGCCGGCACCGAACCGACGGCCACCGTCCGGGACGCCGACAGCGGCAGCGTCATCGCGACGTTCACCCCGCCCCGGCTGGGCTCGGAGACCGCGCTCGTGGTCGCCGAGGTCTACCGGCGCGGTGGCGCGTGGAAGGTGCGCGCGGTCGGCCAGGGGTACTCCAACGGGCTGTCCGGGATCGCCACCGACTTCGGGGTGAGCGTGGAGGAGCCCGCGACCGCCGCCCCGGCCGCCCCGCAGGCAGCCGCCCCGCAGGCACCCCCCGGCTCCCCAGGCACCCGCGGCCCCGCAGGCCCCCCAGGCCCCCAGGCCCCGCCCGCCGCCCCGCAGGGCTTCGGCCCGCCGCCCGTCATGCCGAGCTCGCCCCCGCCGCAGCCGCCGGCCGCGCCCGCCGCTCCGGCGAAGATCAACCTGGACAAGGGCCGGGTCAGCCTCACGAAGAACCAGTCCGTCTCGCTGGTCAAGGGCGGCAAGCCGCTGATGTCCTCGGTGCGGCTGGGCCTCGGCTGGGAGCCGGCCTTCGGCGGCCGGGCCATCGACCTGGACGCCTCGGTCATCGCGTACGGCCCGACCCGCAACCACATCGAGACCTGCTACTTCGGCCGGCTCAGCATCATCAACGGCGCCATCCAGCACTCCGGCGACAACCTCACCGGCGCGGGCGCGGGGGACGACGAGACGATCACCGTCCACCTCGGCGGCCTGCCGCCCGAGGTCACCGGCCTCGTCTTCACCGTCAACTCCTACTCCGGGCAGAAGTTCAACAAGGTCGCCAAGGCGTACTGCCGGCTCCTGGACGGCGCCACCGGCGAGGAGCTGGTGCGCTTCGACCTGACGAACGGCGAGGCCCGCACCGGGGTCCTGATGTGCAAGATGGTCAAGCAGTTCTCCGGCGAGTGGGAGATGACCGCCCTGGGCGACTTCATCGACTCCCGCAGCGCCAAGGGCATGGTGAAGCCGGCCGCTGCGGCGCTGTAGCGCCACGGCGGCCGGCTGGTCACCTGATCAGCAGCGTCGGCCGGTCAGCAGGTGCGGCCGGTCAGCAGTGCTTCTGCCGACGCCAGGGGCCGGTGATCGCGAGCATGATCCCCGGCTCCTGGATGTTGGCGAACAGCGTGTGTCCGTCGGGCGAGAAGGTCACCCCGGTGAACTCGCTGTACGCCGGCTCCAGGTCGGTGCCGATGTTCAGCTCGTTGCGGGCGATCGGGTAGGTCCGGCCGTCGTCCAGGGCGCCGAAGAGGTGCTGGATGCCTTCGCCGTCCTCGGCGATGACGAGGCCGCCGTAGGGCGAGACGGTGATGTTGTCCGGGCCGTCGAACGGGCCGTCGGCGCCCGGGTCGGGGTTGACGCCGAGCAGCACCTTGAGGGTCAGTGTGCGGCGCTTCGGGTCGTAGAACCAGACCGCGCCGTCGTGCGGCACGGGGCTCTCGTCACGGGCGAAGGACGAGACGATGTAGGTGCCGCCGTCGCCCCACCACATGCCCTCCAGCTTGCGGGCCCGGGTGACCTCACCGGCCGCGAACTGCTTGCGCACCGAGACGGTCTTCGCGTCGCGGTCCGGGACGTCGACCCAGTCCACGCCGTAGACCGTGCCGGTCTTCGTCGCCCGCGACAGGTCGTCGACGAACTTGCCACCGGAGTCGAAGCACTTGAACGCCTGCAGCACGCCGGCGGTGTCGCCGAGCGTGTCCAGGTGGCCGCGGCCGTGGTGGAAGCCGGCCGGCGGCGTCCAGCGGTAGAGCAGCCCGTTCGGGCCGGAGGCGTCCTCGGTGAGGTACAGGTGGCCGCGCTTGGGGTCGACGACGACCGCCTCGTGCGCGTACCGGCCCAGCGCCTTGATCGGCTTCGGGTCGAGGTTGGCCTTGCGGTGGTACGGGTCGACCTCGAAGACGTAGCCGTGGTCCTTGGTCATGCCGTTGGAGCCGGCCTTGTCCTCGGTCTCCTCGCAGGTCAGCCAGGTGCCCCAGGGAGTCGCGCCACCCGCGCAGTTGGTGGAGGTACCGGCGATGCCGACCCACTCGGCCACGTGGTCGCCGTGCTTGGCGACCTCGACGACGGTGCAGCCGCCGGCCGCCGCCGGGTCGTAGACCAGGCCCTCGATGAGCGGCACCGGGTGCGGCCAGTCGGCCCGCTTGCCGCGCAGCTCATGGTTGTTGACGAGCAGCGTCGCACCGCGCACGCCCTCGAAGGTGGCCGTGCCGTCGTGGTTCGACGGGGTGGACTCACCGGTCTCCAGCGTGGTGACGCCGGTGCGGGTGATGACCCGGTACGAAAAGCCCGCCGGCAGCCCGAGCAGGCCCTGCGGGTCCTCGACGATCGGGCCGTAGCCGAGCTCGGGCGCGTGGTGCCCGGCGGCCGCCGCCTTGGCGGCGGTCGTGGCCGGGGTGTCCGCGGCGAGCGCGCCCGGGGCGGTGGCGAGTACGTCGACGGCACCGGCCAGGGCTACACCGGCACCGGTGATCGCCGTGCGCTGAACGAAGTCTCTTCGGGTGAGCGGCACTCTGGGCTCCTTCTGTCGCGGGCTGCGGCGGTTACGCTCCTGCCCCGACAAGAACGCCGTGTGAACTGCGTCCGGCCACAGGCGGGCGACGTACGGATGAGCTCGACAACGTGACCGGACCGGCTTCCTCCGGCCCGGCGGACACCAGGCGCGACGGCGCCCCACCCCCGGTATAGCGGCGCCCGCCCCTCAGGACAACGGCGCCTCGCCGCGCGGTGGCCCAGCGGTCCGCCCCTCGGCGCAACGGCGCCTCGCCGCGCGGAACCGCGGCGCTCCGCCCCTCGGTACAACGGCGCTGCTCGGTCCAACGGGCGCCGCACCACCTGGTGCGGCGCCCGTGCGGCATCTGCCGTCTCAGCCACTCGCCTTGGAGCGGGCCTTGAACGCGGCCTTGCGGGCGGTCTTGGCGACCGCCTTGTCGGGGTGCAGCCGTCCCATCGCCTCCAGGACGTCCGACGTGGCCGGGTGGTCGACGCGCCACACCGCGTCGAAGAAGCCGTCGTGCTGGGCGACGAGGCCGGTCACGAGTTCGGCGAGCAGCTCGGGGCCGTGGTCCGAGTCGAGCTGCGCGGCCAGGGTGTCGACGGTCAGCCAGAACACCATCGCCTCGTCCGGCGCCGGCACGTCCTGCGCTCCGCGCTCGGTGAGCCACACCCGGGCCAGCCCGCCGAGCCGGCGGTCGTCGAGCACCTCGCGCAGCGCGGGTTCGGCGTCCGGGCCGAGCAGGCCGAGGGTCTGCTGGCACATCAGCCGGCGGCCGGGCGCGCCCAGGTCGTCGCCGGTGGACGCGATGAGCAGCTCGCGCGCCGCTTCGTCGGGCTTGCGGCCGTCGAGCCACAGTTCGGCCTCGGCGCGGGCCGCCTGGTCCGGGTAGTCGGTCATCGCGTCCAGGAGCACGGCCGCGGTCCGGTCGGCGAGGTCGCCGGTGGCGGGGGCGTGGGCGCCCGCGTCGAGCAGCCGGGCGCGGACGCCGAACACCCCGAGCGGGGTGAGCCGGACCAGGCCGTAGCGGGAGATCTCCTCCGGGTCGAGTTCGGCCGGCAGGGCCTCGTCGCCCGCGCTCCCGTCCTCGTCGGTCTCCTCGATGAGCGCGTCGTCGACCGGCCGGTACTCGATCAGGCCGGTGGGGGCGAGCAGCCGGAAGTGGTCGTCCAGCCGCATCATGACCTCGGTGACCTCCTCGAGGACGGCGTCCGTCGGCTCGTCCATGTCCTCGGGGACGACGAGCGAGGCCGCCAGGACGGGCAGCGGCACGGACTCGTACCCGGCCTCCTCCATCGCGCTGTACGCGTACAGGTTGGCGAGCGCCGTGTCGAGGAACTCGGCCTCCTCCTCCGGGTCCCAGTCCAGCGCGTCGAGGTCCAGGACCCCGTCGTCGTCCTGGTCGCCGCCGATGGCGGCGCGCAGCCCCTCGAAGTCCGGAGAGGCGGCCTCGGCGAGGGCGGCCTCCGCGGTGGCGAGCCAGACCTCCAGGACGTCCTGCGGCTCACCGGCGGTCAGTTGCGAGAGCGCCTCGCCGGGCAGTGCGGTGCCCGCGGGGTCGCCGGGCTCCGTGGCCTCGCCTGCGGCCTCGTCGATCTCCAGCTCGACCATGCCGGTGTCGAGGGCGATGCCCCAGGCCTGCGAGGTCTCGGCCAGGCCGTCCTGGTCGGCGGTGAGGCCGAGTTCGGCCGCCGCGCGCAGCCGGTCGTCCTCCGTCAGCTCGCCCATGACGTCGACCCGGGTGTCGGGACCGGCCCAGCGGGCCAGCCGGACCGCACGCTCGAGCAGCGGTACGGCGAGCGCGAGCCGAGCCAGCTCGTCCTCGGGAAGCAGCCGCACCGGCGGCAGGGCGAGGCGGTCAGCGGCCATGGCGGGGTTCTCCTCAACAGCGGTGGGGGGTGACAGCGCCGCGCCGGTGGGGCAGCGCGAACCCAGCCTAGACGCGTCGGCACGCGGCACGTCCGGTTCACCTTCCGGTCAAGGTTCGTTCCCTTTTCGTCCGTTGTCCGGCTCTTGACAACACACATGCCGTACAAGGAAATTGACGCGCGTAGAACTTGTACCGGAGACCGTTGATCGCACATCAGTGACGCGCTCGCCCGTATCCCTCACGGAGGCCACGTTGACCACCCCTCGCTCCATCGGCGCCATAGCCACCGCCGCGCTCGCGGCCGGACTGCTGGCCATGCCGCAGTCCGCGACCGCGAACACGACCGCCGCCGACGGCGTGCGCATTCACGACCTCCAGGGCGCCACCCGGCTGTCCCCGCTGTCCGGCCAGGCCGTGACCGCGGTGCCCGGCATCGTCACCGGTGTCCGCGCCTACGGCTCCTCCAAGGGCTTCTGGATGCAGGACCCGACACCGGACGCGGACCCGGCGACCAGCGAAGGCGTCTTCGTCTTCACCAGCTCCAACCCCACGGTGGCGGTCGGTGACTCGGTGACGGTCTCCGGCACGGTCAGCGAGTACTACCCGGGCGGCAAGACCATCGGCGACCAGTCCGTCACCGAGATCACCAAGCCGGTGGTGACCGTCGTCTCCTCCGGCAACGCGCTGCCCGCCCCGGTGGTGCTGAACAGCGCCGCCGTCCCCGCCGCGTACGCCCCGACCGGCGACGCGGCGGCCGCCAACAGCATCGAGGCGCTGCCGCTGCGGCCCGCGACGTACGCACTGGACCTGTACGAATCCCTGGAAGGGATGAACGTCCAGGTCGCCGACACCCGCGTGGTCGGCGCCACCGACCCGTACTCCGAGCTGTGGGTGACGGTCAGACCCAAGGAGAACCCGACCCCGCGCGGCGGCACCGTCTACGGCGCCTACGCGAACCAGAACTCCGGCCGGCTGCAGATCCAGTCCCTGATCCCGACCGCCCAGCAGCCCTTCCCGACCGCGAACGTCGGCGATGTGCTCACCGGCACCACCGAGGGCCCGCTGGACTTCAACCAGTTCGGCGGCTACACCCTCACCGCGCGCACCATCGGCACGGTCACCTCCGGCGGTCTGCAGCCGGAGACGACGCGCAAGCAGAAGAAGGACGAGCTGGCGGTCGCGACGTACAACGTCGAGAACCTGGACCCGTCCGACCCGCAGACCAAGTTCGACCGGCTCGCCGTCGGCGTCGTCACGCACCTCGCCTCACCCGACATCGTCGCCCTGGAGGAGATCCAGGACAACAACGGCGCCGTCAACGACGGTACGGTCGCCGCCGACCAAACGGTGAACAAGTTCATCGACGCGATCGTCGCCGCCGGCGGCCCGCGCTACCAGTGGCGCTCCATCGACCCGACGAACGGGACCGACGGCGGCGAGCCCGGCGGCAACATCCGCCAGGCGTTCCTCTACAACCCGGCGCGGGTCTCCTTCACCGACCGCCCCGGTGGCAACGCCACCACCCCCGTCTGGGTCTCCAGCATCCACGGCAAGGCCGCGCTCAGCGTCTCCCCCGGCCGGATCGCCCCCGGCGACAGCGCCTGGGCCGACAGCCGCAAGCCGCTCGCCGGTGAGTTCACCTTCCGCGGCAAGCCCGTCATCGTCATCGCCAACCACTTCGCCTCCAAGGGCGGCGACAGCCCGCTGACCAGCCGCACCCAGCCGGTGGTGCGCAGCTCCGAGACGAAGCGCCTGCAGCAGTCCGTCCAGGTCAACACCTTCGTACGGCAGATCCAGGCGGTCCAGAAGGACGCCCGGGTCGTCGTCCTCGGCGACATCAACGACTACGAGTTCTCCGCCGCCGGCCTGCGCCTCACCGAGGGCCGCGCGCTCAAGGACCTCGTCCTGACGCTGCGTCCCAGCGAGCGCTACTCGTACGTCTTCCAGGGCAACTCGCAGGTGCTGGACCACATCCTCGTCAGCCCCTCCCTCGGCTCGCCCGACTACGACGTCGTCCACATCAACTCCGAGTTCGCCGACCAGGCGAGCGACCACGACCCGCAGGTCGTCCGCGTCCGCCCGTAACGGCATGCGCCGGTAGCGGTATGAGCTCCGTTGCGGCATGAGGTCCGTAGCAGCGTGAGGTCCGGGGCGCCCGCCGGTTTCGGCGGGCGCCCCGCGCCCTCCTCGTCGAGGAGGGCTCCGGTAGCGTGTGGGTTCCTCGGTGGAACTCACAGGGGGCGTTGGAGATGCGGGAGATCACGTCGGCGGCGGAACTGCGGGAGCTGCTCGGGGAGCCGTCGCGGCGGGACGCGACGAAGGAGCGGCCGAGTCTGCACGAGCACGACAAGGCGTGGCTGGCCGCCTCGCCCTTCTGCCTGGTCGCCACCTCGGACGCGGACGGCAACTGCGATGTCTCCCCCAAGGGCGACCCCGCCGGGTTCACGCTGGTCCTCGACGACACCACGATCGCCCTCCCGGAGCGGTCGGGGAACCGCAGGGCCGACGGCTTCCACAACATCCTGGCCAACCCGCACGTCGGCCTGGTCTATCTGATCCCGGGACGCGGCGACACGCTCCGCATCAACGGCCGCGCCCGGCTGGTCCGTGACGCCGCGTTCTTCGACGACATGATCGTGAAGGGCCACCGCCCGCAGTTCGCGCTCGTCGTCGACATCGAGGAGGTCTTCCACCACTGCTCGAAGTCGCTGCTGCGCTCCGCGCTCTGGAAGCACGAGGCCTGGAACCCGGACGCGGCGCCGTCCCGGGCCCGGATCGCGAAGAGCCTGGAACGCAAGGACGAGGAGCTGGCGGACCTGGAGGCCTACTACGGCCCCCGCTACGCCGACAACATCTACCGCTGATACCGCATGCGGAACGGCCGGCCCCCGGTGGTGAAGGGGCCGGCCGTCGCGCTGTCCGCTGTTCCGGTGCGTCAGTTGTGGCTGTGCAGCAGCTCGTTGAGGCCGCCCCACGAGCCGGTGCGCTGCAGGACCTCGACCGTGCCGGTGGTGGAGTTGCGGCGGAAGAGGATGTTGTCGGCTCCGGAGAGCTCCAGGGCCTTGACGATCCGGCCGTCCGGGAGCGTCACGCGGGTGCCGGCGGTGACGTACAGGCCGGCCTCGACGATGCAGTCGTCACCGAGCGCGATGCCGATGCCGGACTCGGCGCCGAGCAGGCAGCGCTCGCCGATGGAGACGACCTCCTTGCCGCCGCCGGAGAGGGTGCCCATGATCGACGCGCCGCCGCCGATGTCGGAACCGTTGCCGATGACGACGCCCTGCGAGATCCGGCCCTCGACCATGGAGGTGCCGAGCGTTCCGGCGTTGAAGTTGCAGAAGCCCTCGTGCATGACGGTGGTGCCCGCGGCGAGGTGGGCGCCGAGGCGGACACGGTCGGCGTCGGCGATACGGACGCCGGCGGGGGTGACGTAGTCCGTCATACGCGGGAACTTGTCGACGCCGTAGACGGAGAGGTGCAGGCCCTCACCGCGGGCGGCGAGGCGCGCGGCCTCGATCCCGGCGATCGGTACCGGGCCGATGGAGGTCCAGGCGACATTGGCGAGCAGCCCGAACAGGCCTTCCAGGTTCTGCCCGTTGGGGCGCACCAGACGGTGGCTGAGCAGGTGCAGGCGCAGGTAGGCGTCGTGCGCGTCGAGCGGCTTGTCGTCGGTCGAGGCGATGACGGTACGTACGGCGACGACCTCCACCCCGCGGCGCGGGTCCGGCCCGAGCGCCTTCGGCGCGGCGGCGCCCAGCAGCTCGGCGGCGCGCTCGGCGGTCAGCCGCTCGGTGCCGGCCGGACCGGGGTCGGCGACGAGCTCGGGGGCGGGGTACCAGGTGTCCAGGACCGTGCCGTCATCGGCGATGGTGGCAAGGCCGGCGGCAACGGCGCCGGTGGAGCGGTTAACGGTCGAAGCGGTCGTGTCAGTCATGCCTCGCACGCTAGCCGCTGGTCACGCCCGATGCCCAACCGGCCCGGCATGCGGAACCGGGTTTCCGCCGGAGGCGTCGTGGCCGAGGGTGCCGGGAGGAAGGCGGTCAGGTCTGGATCTCGCTCGGGACCGGCGACGGGGACGGTGACGAGGACGGTGACGAGGACGGCGAAGGGGACGGCGACGACACGAGTGCCTTGTCCATGGACCGCCGCTCCCGCGCCCCCGCCGTCAGCACCGCCGCCCCGGCCAGCGCGGCGAGCGCGCCGCACACCGGCCAGAGCAGCCCCGGCGCCGCCGAGTACAGCGCGCCGCCGAGCGGCGGGCCCAGGACGGCGCCGCTGATCGAGGCGCCGGCGTACAGGCTCTGGAAGCGGCCCTGGAGGTGCGCGGGCGAGCTGTCGGCGACATAGGCCGAGGCGGGGGTCTTGTAGAGGATCTCGCCGCCGGTGACCAGCAGCATCATGAGCACGGCGGTCGCGATGTACGCGCCGGCGGCGAGGCCGCCGAAGCCGGCTCCGACGAGGACCAGCCCGGCGCCGATGATCTTCAGGGGCGCGCGCTTGCGCAGCCCGACGGCGGCCGGCAGTTCCAGGCAGAGGATCAGACCGCCGTTGAGGGCGAGCAGCCAGCCGTAGACGCCGGTGCCGATGCCGTGGTCGGCGAGGAAGACCGGCAGGGTCGAGTACTGCTGCCGGTAGACGGTGTCGACGACGACGATCGCGGCGAGCAGGACGAGGACGGCGGGACGGGCGCGCAGCGCCGTCCACAGCCCGGGGGCGTCCGCCGGCACGGAGGCCCGGTGGCGGCGTGCGACGTGCGCCGGCAGGACGCGGGCCGCGTAGCCGGCGAAGGCCAGGGTGCCGAGGCCGTCGGCCACGAAGAGCCAGCCGTACGAGAAGTGCGCGGCGAGCAGCGCGCCGAGCGGCGGACCCACGGTGAAGCCGGCGTTGGCCGCGAAACGGTGGACGGCGAAGCCCTGCCGCCGCGCCCCCTCGGGTACGGAGACCGCGACGAGCGCGGCGTTCGCGGCGCGGACGGTGCCGCTCGCGTACTGGCACAGCGGCAGCACCAGGATCAGGGCGGGCGTCGGCAGGACGGGCAGCGCGACGAGTCCGAGGCCGGAGACGAACGCTCCGGCGAGCATGGTGCGGCGGTGGCCGTAGTGGTCCCCGAACCAGCCGCCGGTGAAGTTGCCTGCGACCAGACCGATACCGCCCGCGCCCGCGATGAGCCCGGCCTGCGGCACGCCGAGCCCGCGCTGACCGGTCAGGTACACGAAGAGGTACACGAAGGTGAAGCTGACGAGCATGTTGACGAACGTCCCCGCGGCCAGCAGCCACACGACCTTCGGTACGTCCCGTATCGCGCCGCCCCGTATCCCGCCGCCGCCCCGCGCCCCGCTCGCCATGCCGTCTCCCCACCCGAATGAGTTCCTTATGGGAACTGACCATGGCAGGATGGGACGCCACGGTCAACGGCGTATCCGGAACGGACCGGAGGACAGGGGGTGTCGCATGGCCCGGCGAACCGACCTCGGGGACGCGAACTGTGCCATCGCCCAGGCTCTGGACGTGGTCGGCGACTGGTGGACGCTGCTGATCGTCCGGGACTGCGCCCGCGGCGTGCACCGCTTCGACGAGCTGCAGCGCGAACTCGGCATGTCCCGCAAGGTGCTCGCCGAACGGCTGAAACTGCTGGTCGACGCCGGGGTGCTGGCCCGCGAGCCCTATCAGGAACGGCCGGTCCGCCACGAGTACCGGCTGACGCCGCGCGGCCGGGCGCTGCTGCCCGTGCTGGTCGCCCTCCAGGACTGGGGCGACGCCTGGATCCTCGGGGACGGAGAGCCCCCCGTCACCACCGCCACCGCGGCCGAGGGCTCCCGCGAGGCCGGACGCGTCCACGACCTGATCGGCACCCGGGTGCCGCGACTGACCCTTCCCGGGGCGGACGGCATGGCCCACGACCCGGTCGCGGACGCCGCGTTCACCGTCCTGTACTGCTTTCCCGGCGCGTACGCCCGCCCCGAGTCCTACCCTCCGGGGTGGGCCGGCATCCCGGGCGCGACGGGCTGCACCCTCGAATCGTGCACCTACCGCGACCGCCTCGCCGATTTCACCGCGGCGGGGGCCGCGGTGCACGGCGTCAGCGGCCAGCGCCCGGACGAGCAGCGCGCCTTCGCCGCCAAGGAGCGCCTGCGCTTCCCGCTCCTCTCGGACGCGGACCTCACCCTCACCGCCGCCCTCCGCCTCCCCACCTTCCGCGCCGGCGGCACCACCCGCCTCAAACGCCTCACCCTGGTCATCGACGCCGACCGCGTCATCCGCGAGGTGATCTACCCGATCACCGACATCACCCAGAGCATCGACACCGCCCTGACCACCGTCCGCACCCACAGCCGGCCCTGACACCGCACCGACCGGAGCGTCAGCCGAGCAGGCGGCCGAACATTTCGCGGGCGTAGGCGCGGTCGTAGGTGCCTCCGGTCAGGAGGACCTGGAGGCAGATGCCGTCGATGAGGGCGATCAGGGCGCGGGCGGTGGCCGGGTCGGTGTGGGTGGCGAGGAGGGTGGTGGCCTGGTCGACCCATTCCGCCGCGATGGGGCGGACCGCCTCGCGGCGCAGGGCCGCGAGGTAGAGGTCGTAGTCCAGCTCGATCAGGGTCCGGTCGCCCGAGAGCCACACCTCCAGCAGCCGGGACAGCTCGTCCGCGACAGCGGCCGGCGTGGCCGGTTCGACCCGGGATTCCAGCCCGTCCCCCGGCCCGGCTACCGGCCCTGGGCCCGGCTCTGAGCCCGGCCCGGCCCCCGGCCCGGAACTCGGATCCGCGAAGAGCGGGCTGTCCTTGATGGACTGGGCGAAGCCCTCGTTGGCCTGGCGGAGGGCGGCGACGAGCAGGTCGTCGAGGGTCGCGAAGTGGTACGTGGTCGAGCCGAGGGGGACGTCCGCCTCGGCGGCGACCGAGCGGTGGCTGAGCCCGGCGATGCCGCGTTCGCCGACCACCCGGATCGCGGCGTCGATGATGCGGCGGCGCCGGTCGGGGTCGTAGCGGCGGGCCATCAGTGCGACCCGCCGAGGTTGAGCACGATGACGCCCGCGATCACCAGCAGCACCCCGAGGACCTTCGCGGCGTTCGCCGCCTCCCCCAGGAAGACCATCCCGATCGCCGCGATCATCGCGGTGCCGACGCCCGCCCAGATCGCGTACGCGGTCCCGACCTCGACCGTCTTCAACGTCTGCGCGAGCAGCGCGAAGGCGATGACGTAGCCGGTGACCGTGATCGCCGACGGCCACAGCCTGCTGAAGCCGTCGCTGTACTTCATCGCGGTGGTTCCGAGTATCTCGGCGATGATGGCGCCGCCCAGCATGATGTACCCCATGTGTACCAGCGTACGCAACGATGCGTACGCCCGTACACATGAGTCGGAACCGGCGGCCGGGTCAGCTCACCGTGAACCAGGTCGCGCGGGACTTCTTCCACTCCGCGTGCGTGAGGTCCTTCGCGTCGGTGCCGTCGCCGTACAGGTCGGCCGAACCGTCGTCGGTGACGAGCTGCGCGCGGGCGCCCGGCACGGTCAGGTCCGGGACGTCCACGACGGCCTCCCAGCCGCCCGCGTCGGTGGTCGGCAACTGGACCCGCTGGACCGGGGCGTGGCCCGGGACGCCGTCCCACGAGTACAGCGCGTACGGGTCGCTGTTGTCGTCGGCGGCCCAGGAGCCGGCCACGATCAGATACTGGTCGGCGGCGTTCTTGCGGATGTCGCGGATGCTGAGGCCGCCCAGGTCGAGCTCGATCGGGGCGCCGAAGACGGCCTTGGTGCCGGTGATCACCTTGTCGATGTTGGTGACCGGCACGATCAGCGCCTTGCCGCCCGGCACGTGCGGGGCCAGCGGGGCGCGGAAGCCGATGTACGCGGTGGTGGTGCTGCCGGGCGCGAACTCCAGGCCCTCGACGTTGAACCCGTCGATCTGCTT
The DNA here is from genome assembly GCF_005860785.2 of Streptomyces sp. So13.3. Classification (NCBI taxonomy): domain Bacteria; kingdom Bacillati; phylum Actinomycetota; class Actinomycetes; order Kitasatosporales; family Streptomycetaceae; genus Streptomyces; species Streptomyces sp. So13.3. The sequence goes on from NZ_CP048835.1 coordinate 2,957,029, forward strand.
GGGCACTTCGCCCGAGGCGGCGCCGGCCGCGAAGCCGTAGTGGTCGCCGTTGGCCTTGTCCCAGGCGATCAGGTCGGCGCGCAGGTCCTTGTACTTGCCGCCCAGCGCGAGCTGGGTGCTCGCGCCCGAGCCGGTCACCGTCGTGGTGAACAGCGTGGCGCGGTCGGGCTTGATCTCGCCGTCCTTGTTGTTGCCCAGCGAGCCGGTCCAGTAGATCGTGTTGCCGACCCGGGCCGCCGCCTCGATGTCGATCTCCTTGGAGACGCCGAGCGAGGAGCTGAAGTCCCAGGTGTGCACCGGCGCCCCGGATGCGGCGCGGTCGTACAGCCGCAGCGTGTTGGACTCGTCGTCGGCCACGACGGCGTAGCCGCCGCCGACGTCCACCGCGGCCGAGGCGTCACTCGAACCGGTGAAGTAGCGGGTGTCCGCCGCGAACTGGACCGCCGGCGAGGCCGCGTAGTGCAGCGTCTTGGTCGCGGTCTTGCCGCCGAGACCGGTGACCTTCAGCGTCAGATCGGTGTAGCCGGAGCCGTGCGCGGCCACCGCGACCCGGCGGGCCCCGCCGGTCCCCGTCACCGTGACGTCGCCCGTGCCCGCGACGGCGGACTTCGAGCTGGCCGAGGCGGCCACCGTGAGCGCCGAGGCGTCGGCGCCGCTCTGCGAGACCGTCGCGGTGACCACCGGGTCGCCGGTCGCACCGACGGCACCCGACAGGTACGCGGCGGACAGCGTGATGACCGGCGTGCCGTAGCTCGCGGCGTGCGCGGGGGCGGGAGCGGCGAGGCCCATGGCGCCCAGGGCGAGAGCCGCACCCGCGGCCAGACCGGCCCTGCGGACGGACGGGGAAACGTAAGGCTGCACGAGGAGTGCCCTTCGACGTCGCTGATGTCGTGGCAAACCCTCGGGCACGGCCGACAACGAGGGACCCCCGCAGGGCATACATCCGGCGAACAACGGCGGACGGCCCGCACGCGCGAGGCGTGCGGGCCGTCCGGTGGTACCGGTGGTGCGGTGCGTGCTCAGCCGATGTTGAAGCCGAGCGCGCGCAGCTGCTCGCGACCGTCGTCGCTGATCTTGTCCGGGCCCCACGGCGGCATCCAGACCCAGTTGATCTTGAGGTCGGCGACCAGTCCGTCGGTCGCCGAACGCGCCTGGTCCTCGATGACGTCGGTCAGCGGGCAGGCCGCCGAGGTGAGCGTCATGTCCAGCGTCGCGACGTTCGAGTCGTCGACGTGGATGCCGTAGATCAGGCCCAGGTTGACGACGTCGATGCCCAGCTCGGGGTCGACGACGTCGTACAGCGCCTCGCGGACCTCCTCCTCGGAAGCCGGCTTGGTGGTGACTGCGGACACGGCCTCGGCCTCGACCTCGGCCACTTCTGCGTTGTCGGTCATGCGGACTCCCTTTCGGACAGCGCCTGTGCGGTCGCGTCCTTCCACGCCATCCAGCTCAGCAGGGCGCACTTCACGCGCGCTGGGTACTTGGAGACACCGGCGAACGCGACAGCGTCCTCCAGCACCTCTTCCATCGCGTCGTCCGGCTCCAGCTTGCCCTTGGACTGCATCAGCTCCAGGAAGACCTCCTGGACCTTCATCGCCTCGTCCAGCTCGCGCCCGACCACCAGCTCGTTCATCACCGAGGCGCTGGCCTGGCTGATCGAGCAGCCCTGGCCCTCGTAGGAGACGTCCACGATCTTCGAGCCGTCGAGCTTGACCCGCAGCGTGATCTCGTCGCCGCACGTCGGATTGACGTGGTGCACCTCGGCGTCACCGTCGCGCAGGCCACGCCCGTGCGGGTGCTTGTAGTGGTCCAGGATCACTTCCTGGTACATCGAATCCAGCTTCACCAGTCAGCCCTCACCCGAAGAAGTTCCGTACGTGCTCCAGTCCCTCGACGAGGGCGTCTACCTCCGCGGGGGTGGAGTACAGATAGAACGACGCCCGCGTGGTCGCGGGAATTCCGTAGCGCAGGCAGACCGGGCGCGCGCAGTGGTGTCCGACGCGGACCGCGATGCCCTGTTCGTCCAGTACCTGGCCCACATCGTGCGGGTGGATGTCACCCAGCACGAACGAGATCGCGGCGCCCCGGTCCTCGGCCGTCGTCGGGCCGATGATCCGCAGGTCCGGGACCTCCAGCAGGCGCTTCACCGCGTATTCGGTGATGGCGTGCTCATGGGCCTCGATCTTGTCCATACCGATCGCGGTCAGATAGTCCACGGCCGCGCCCAGCCCGACCGCCTGCGCGATCGGCGGGGTGCCGGCCTCGAACTTGTGCGGCGCCGGGGCGTACGTCGAGGAGTGCATCGAGACGGTTTCGATCATCTCGCCGCCGCCGAGGAACGGCGGCAGGTCCTCGAGCAGCTCCTGGCGGCCCCACAGCACGCCGATGCCGGTCGGGCCGCACATCTTGTGGCCGGTGAAGGCCACGAAGTCGGCGCCGAGCGCCTGCACGTCGAGCGGCATGTGCGGCGCGGCCTGCGAGGCGTCGATGAGGACCAGTGCGCCGACGTCCTGGGCACGCCGGACGATCGCGTCGACCGGGTTGATGGTGCCCATGATGTTGGAGACCAGGGTGAACGAGACGATCTTCGTCTTCTCGGTGATCACCTGGTCGATGTCGGAGAGGTCGAGCCGGCCGTCGTCGGTCAGCCCGAACCACTTCAGCTTCGCACCGGTGCGCTGCGAGAGCAGCTGCCACGGAACGATGTTGGAGTGGTGCTCCATCTCCGTGATCACTATCTCGGTCTCGCGGTCCACCCGGTAGGGCTCGTCGGCCCACCCCAGCATGTTCGCGACGAGGTTGAGTGACTCCGAGGCGTTCTTGGTGAAGATCACCTCGTCACGGCTCGGCGCGTTGATGAACGCGGCGACCTTGTCGCGCGCGCCCTCGTAGAGCGCCGTGGCCTCCTCGGCGAGCACATGCACGCCACGGTGGACGTTGGCGTTGTGCTGCTCGTAGTACGCGTTCAGCGCGTCGAGCACCTGGCGCGGCTTCTGCGAGGTCGCAGCGTTGTCCAGGTACACGATCTTCTTGCCGTCGTGGACCATGCGGTCCAGGATCGGGAAGTCCTTGCGGATCGCCTCGGTGTCGAGGAGGCCATGCAGTGGTGTCACGCGGAAGCGCCGCCCTTCGTGCTGTATGCCTCGTAGCCCTCGTTCTCCAGCTTGTCGGCCAGCTCGGCGCCGCCGGACTCGGCGATGCGGCCGTTCGAGAAGACGTGAACGAAGTCGGGCTTGATGTAGCGCAGGATGCGGGTGTAGTGGGTGATCAGCAGCGTGCCGACCTCACCGGTCTCGCGGACGCGGTTGACGCCCTCGGAGACCTGGCGCAGCGCGTCGACGTCCAGACCGGAGTCCGTCTCGTCCAGGATCGCGATCTTCGGCTTGAGAAGCTCCAGCTGGAGGATCTCGTGGCGCTTCTTCTCACCGCCGGAGAAGCCCTCGTTGACGTTGCGCTCGGCGAAGGCCGGGTCCATCTGGAGCTGCTCCATCGCGGACTTGACCTCCTTGACCCAGGTGCGGAGCTTGGGAGCTTCGCCGCGGATCGCGGTGGCCGAGGTGCGCAGGAAGTTGGAGACCGAGACTCCGGGGACCTCGACCGGGTACTGCATGGCGAGGAACAGGCCGGCGCGGGCGCGCTCGTCGACGGTCATCGCGAGGATGTCCTCGCCGTCGAGCGTGACGGTGCCACTGGTGATCGTGTACTTCGGGTGGCCGGCCACCGAGTAGGCCAGGGTGGACTTGCCGGAGCCGTTGGGGCCCATGATGGCGTGCGTCTCGCCCTGCTTCACGGTCAGGTCGACGCCGCGGAGGATCTCGCGGGGGCCGTTCTCGGCCTCGACGGAGACGTGCAGGTCGTGGATCTCAAGCGTTGCCATGGGTGCCTCAGGACTCCTGGGTGACGGAGACGAGCACGTCGTCGCCGATGATCTTTACGGGGTATACGGGTACGGGTCGCGTCGCGGGCAGCCCGGACGGCTTGCCGGTACGCAGGTCGAAGCTGGAGCCGTGCAGCCAGCACTCGATCTGGCAGTCCTCGACCTCGCCCTCCGAGAGGGAGACGTTCGCGTGCGAGCAGATGTCGTTGATCGCGAACACCTCGCCCTCGGTGCGCACCACGGACACCGGCGTACTGCCGATCTCGACGCGCTTGGGCGTGTCGTCCTCCAGCTCGCTCAGCGAGCAGGCGATGACGAAACCTTGGGCATCCTGGGCCGTGGCCATCAGACGGACGCCTCCAGCTCCGCGTCGATCTTCGCCATCAGGCGCTCTTCGAGGTCGGGCAGACCGATCTGCTGGACGAGCTCGCCGAAGAAGCCGCGCACGACCAGCCGGCGGGCCTCGATGGTCGGGATGCCGCGGGACATGAGGTAGAAGAGCTGCTCGTCGTCGAAGCGGCCGGTCGCCGAGGCGTGGCCGGCACCGGCGATCTCGCCGGTCTCGATCTCCAGGTTCGGGACCGAGTCGACCCGCGCGCCGTCCGTGAGGATCAGGTTGCGGTTGAGCTCGTAGGTGTCGGTGCCCTCGGCGGCGGCGCGGATGAGGACGTCGCCGATCCAGATCGCGTGCGCGTCCTTGCCCTGCAGCGCGCCCTTGTACGTGACGTTGCTGCGGCAGTGCGGCGTGTCGTGGTCGATGAAGAGCCGGTGCTCCTGGTGCTGGCCCTCGTCGGTGAAGTACAGGCCGAACAGTTCGGCGTCGCCGCCCGGGGCACCGTAGATGACCCGCGGGTGCAGCCGGACCAGGTCGCCGCCGAAGGTGACGATCACGGACTTGAAGCGGGCGTCGCGGCCGACCAGCGCGGTGTGCTGGGCGACATGCACCGCACTGTCGTCCCAGTCCTGGACCGAGACGACGGTGAGCTTGGCGCCGTCGCCGATCAGGTACTCGACGTTGGCGGCGAGCGTGGCGTCACCGGTGTGGTCGATGACCACGACCGCCTCGGCGAAGGCACCGATCTCGATGACCTGGTGGCCGTAGGCGGTGCCGCCCTCGCCGTGCACAGCGATCCGGACCGGCTCGGTGAGCACGAGGTCCTTGGGGATCGAGACGACCGAGGCCTTCTCGAAGGAGCTGAACGCCTGGGCCACGACCCGGTCCGCGGGCTTGCCGGCCTTGCCGACGCGGGCGTCGGTGCGGTCCACCGTCTCGACGGTGACGCCCTCGGGGGCGGTCACGTCGACCCGGAGGCCGCCGTTCGCCTTCGCGGTGCCGTCGTGCAGGCCGCGCAGCCGCTCCAGGGGAGTGAAACGCCACTCCTCCTCGCGACCGTGCGGCACCGGGAAGTCGGCCACGTCGTAGGACGGCGCGGCGCTGACCCGGGCATCGGCGGGGTGACCCACCGTGATGGCACCTTCGGTGGTGCTGCCGGCAGGGATGTTGTCAGCCATGGCTTGTCGTACTGCTCTCTTTCTGGATGAACGTCGTCGCGTCGCTGGTGGACAGGCCGTCGGACCGTACGGGTGCGCTCGCGCACCCGTACGGTGACGTCGTACTAGCCGACGGAGCCTTCCATCTGCAGCTCGATCAGGCGGTTCAGCTCCAGCGCGTACTCCATCGGCAGCTCACGCGCGATCGGCTCAACGAAGCCGCGCACGATCATCGCCATCGCCTCGAACTCCGTCATACCGCGGCTCATCAGGTAGAAGAGCTGGTCGTCGGAGACCTTGGAGACGGTCGCCTCGTGGCCCATGGAGACATCGTCCTCACGGACGTCCACGTACGGGTACGTGTCCGAGCGGGAGATCGTGTCGACGAGCAGGGCGTCACAGAGCACGTTGGACTTGGCTCCGGCCGCGCCCTCGCCGATCTCGATGAGACCGCGGTAGGAGGTACGGCCGCCGCCACGCGCCACGGACTTGGAGACGATGTTGGACGACGTGTTCGGCGCCATGTGCACCATCTTCGCGCCGGCGTCCTGGTGCTGGCCCTCGCCCGCGAAGGCGATGGACAGGGTCTCGCCCTTGGCGTGCTCGCCCATCAGGTAGACGGCCGGGTACTTCATGGTCACCTTGGAGCCGATGTTGCCGTCGACCCACTCCATCGTGGCGCCCTCGTAGGCGACCGCGCGCTTGGTGACCAGGTTGTAGACGTTGTTCGACCAATTCTGGATGGTCGTGTAGCGGCAGCGGCCGCCCTTCTTCACGATGATCTCGACCACGGCGCTGTGCAGCGAGTCCGAGGAGTAGATCGGCGCGGTGCAGCCCTCGACGTAGTGGACGTAGGCGTCCTCGTCGACGATGATCAGCGTCCGCTCGAACTGGCCCATGTTCTCCGTGTTGATACGGAAGTAGGCCTGCAGCGGGATGTCGACATGCACGCCCTTGGGGACGTAGATGAACGATCCGCCGGACCACACGGCCGAGTTCAGCGAGGCGAACTTGTTGTCGCCCACCGGGATGACGGTGCCGAAGTACTCCTGGAACATCTCCGGGTACTGCTTCAGCGCCGTGTCGGTGTCGAGGAAGATGACGCCCTGCTCCTCCAGGTCCTCACGGATCTGGTGGTAGACGACCTCGGACTCGTACTGGGCGGCGACACCGGCGACGAGACGCTGCTTCTCGGCCTCCGGGATGCCCAGCCGGTCATAGGTGTTCTTGATGTCCTCGGGCAGGTCCTCCCAGGAAGCGGCCTGCTTCTCGGTGGAGCGCACGAAATACTTGATGTTGTCGAAATCGATGCCGCTGAGGTCCGAGCCCCAGGTCGGCATGGGCTTCTTGCCGAACAGTTTCAGACCCTTGAGCCGCAGCTTCAGCATCCACTCCGGCTCGGATTTCTTCGCGGAGATGTCGCGCACGACATCCTCGTTGATTCCACGCCGGGCGTTGGTACCGGCGGCGTCCGAGTCGGACCAGCCGAACTCGTACGTGCCCAGCCCATCGAGTTCCGGGTGCGTGGTCTCCGTGGGAGCAGTCATGCGGGGTTCCTCCCGGCCGTACTGGCGGATGCGTTATTCACTGCGGTATTGGTATTCACTGCGGTACCGGCCTGCTGTTTTTGCTGGTGTTGCGGGTGCTGCGGGATGTACGTCGTGCAGACGCCGTCGCCGTGGGCGATGGTGGCCAGCCGCTGGACGTGGGTTCCCAGCACGTGGGAGAAGACCTCGGCCTCCGCCTCGCACAGCTGCGGGAACTCCTCGGCGATGTGCGCCACCGGGCAGTGGTGCTGGCACAGCTGCTCGCCGGCGGGCTCCCGCGCGCCGGAGACGGCCGACGCACTGCGGGTGGTAGCAGCGTACCCGTCCTCACTCAAGGCCTTGGCGAGCGCCTGGGTGCGCTGGGCGGGGTCCGCCGCCTCGACGGCGGCACGGTAGCGGTCCGCCTGCTTGGCGACCCGGGCCCGGGCGAACGCGGTGACCGCGGCATCGCCCGTCTCCCCGCCGCCGGCGGACTGCGCGATCCAGCGCAGCGCGTCGGCCGCGATCTGGTCGTAGGCCTGGTCGAAGGCGTCGCGCCCGCAGTCGGTGAGCGAGAAGACCTTGGCGGGGCGTCCTCGGGTGCGTGCCCCGTAGACCCGCTGCTCACGCGGCTCGACGATGTTCTCCGCGACGAGATGGTCCAGGTGGCGGCGGACGGCGGCCTGGGTGAGGCCCAGCCGCTCCGCCAGGTCGGCGGTGGTCGAAGGACCGTGGTCCAGGATCGACCGGGCGACCCGGTTGCGGGTACTCCGCTCCCCGGTCGTCTGCTCCTCCTGGGCCGCGCCGACGTTTTTCACAACTTCATTGTTGCGTAATTCATCGGGCCCCGGCAACCCATGCCGGATTCCACTCCCGGTGGAGTTCGTCACTTAGGCAAACCTAAGTTGACCTGCGGAATTACTGAATCAAGATCTTTTCCCCGCGCATTCCGTCCGGCCGCCGGGCGTCCCGCCCCGGGCGGGTTCAGGGCACCGACCGGCGCTCCTTAGACTCACAGGCATGCGAAGCGGCAGCACCAGTCAGTCACCGGCGGTCGAGATCGCCGGCCTGGTCAAGCGGTACGGCGACAAGTCCGCGGTGGACGGTCTGGACCTGACGGTGGCGGCCGGTTCGGTGACCGCCGTGCTCGGGCCGAACGGCGCGGGCAAGACCACCACCGTCGAAACCTGTGAGGGCTACCGGCGCGCCGACGCCGGGAGCGTCCGGGTGCTGGGCCTCGACCCGGCCACCGAGGGCGCCGCCCTGCGGCCGCGCATCGGAGTGATGCTGCAGTCCGGGGGCGTGTACCCGGGGGCGCGCGCCGAGGAGATGCTGCGGCACACCGCCGCGCTGCACGCCCGCCCGGTGGATCCCGCGCTGCTCATCGAGCGGCTCGGCCTGGAGTCCTGCGGCCGCACCCCGTACCGCCGGCTGTCCGGCGGCCAGCAGCAGCGGCTCGCGCTCGCCATGGCCGTCGTCGGCCGGCCGGAACTGGTCTTCCTCGACGAGCCCACCGCCGGGCTCGACCCGCAGGCCCGCCGCGCCACCTGGGATCTCGTACGGGAGCTGCGCGCCGACGGGGTCACCGTCGTCCTCACCACCCACTTCATGGACGAGGCGGAACAGCTCGCCGACCAGGTCGTGATCATCGACCACGGCCGGTCCATCGCCCACGGCACCCCCGAGGAGCTGTGCCGGGGCGGCGCCGAGAACACCCTGCGCTTCACCGGCCGCCCCGGCCTCGACCTCGTCTCGCTGCTCAAGGCGCTGCCGGACGGCACCGCGGCGGCCGAGCTGACGCAGGGCAGCTACCGGATCGAGGGCGCCGTCGATCCCCAGCTGCTCGCCACCGTCACCTCCTGGTGCGCGCAGCACGGCGTCATGCCGGACCGGCTGGCGGTCGAGCGCCGCACCCTTGAGGACGTTTTCCTGGACCTGACCGGCAAGGAGCTGCGCGCGTGACGACGGCAGAGAACACGGCGGCGGACACCGCATCCGGGGCCGGCGGAACATTCGTTCCCGACCCGGGCGCGGCGCCGCTGTCCCGCATGATCGGCGCGCAGACGGCGTTCGAGACGAAGATGCTGCTGCGCAACGGTGAGCAGCTGCTGCTGACCGTCGTGATCCCGGCACTGCTGCTCGTCCTGTTCAGCGCCGTCCCGATCGTCGACACAGGTTCCGGCAAGGCCGTCGACTTCCTGGCTCCCGGCGTCCTGGCGCTCGCCGTGATGTCCACCGCGTTCACCGGCCAGGCCATCGCGACCGGCTTCGAGCGGCGTTACGGCGTGCTGAAGCGGCTCGGCGCCTCGCCGCTGCCGCGCTGGGCGCTGATGGCCGCGAAGACCGGCTCGGTGCTGGTCACCGAGGTGCTGCAGATCGTGCTGCTGACGGCGATCGCGTTCGCGCTGGGCTGGTCGCCGCACGGAAACCCGCTCTTCGTGGTGCTGTTGCTCGTGCTGGGCACCGCCGCCTTCTCCGGGCTCGGCCTGCTGATGGCCGGCACCCTCAAGGCGGAGGCGACGCTCGCCGCCGCGAACCTCGTCTTCCTGCTGCTGCTGGTCGGCGGCGGGATCATCGTGCCGCTGGACAGGTTCCCGGGCGCGGCGCAGGACGTGCTGCGGCTGCTGCCGGTCTCCGCCCTGTCCGACGGCCTGCGCGACGTGCTGCGGGACGGCGCGGGCATGCCCTGGGGCAATCTCGCGATCCTGCTGGTGTGGGCGGTCGTGGGGCTCGGCGCGGCGGCGCGCTTCTTCAAGTGGGAGTGACGGGCCCGCCGGAAGGGCTCCTCAGCCCGGCATGATGCAGTCGACGAAGCGGGCGAACTTCTTGTCGTGCGAGCCCGCGGCGACGAACGCGTCCGCGGCGTGGTCCACGATCCGGCACATGTCGTAGCGGACGCTGGTCGGCAGCTGCGCACCGGCCGTGGGCCGGTACTGGTGGGCCCCGGAGAGCTGGCACATGTCGTACCGCACCAGCGGGCCGCTCGCGCCGATGTTGTAGCGGTGCGCGGTGAGGCCGTCCGAGTACTGCTTGTACGACTGGGACGTGTCGTCGCAGTCGTTGAAGTGGACCGTGCCGCTGTTCCACTCGCAGTCGATGACCACGACCGCGGGGTCGCGTATCTCGAAGCGGATGTCCTCGGCGTGGAAGCGCTGCACGGAGTCGAAGTGCGAGGCGCGCGGGAAACGGAAGAAGGCGCTCTCGAACCCGTACTCCGGATGGGGCGTGGGGCGGCGGCCGGTGATGATGTAGCTGCCGCTGCGGCAGGTGATCGAGCCCCCGTAGGGGAACTCCAGGAAGTTGCCCCAGTCGTAGGTGACCGTCATGTCGGTGAACCAGTAGTTGAGGAACTGGTCCTGCTGCTCGCGCTTCTCCGACCGCTTGGAGAGCCCGGAGTACAGGAACGCCTTGCGGTAGGCGCCGCCCACCCGGCAGGCCTCCCAGCGCATCTCCGAGTTGTTGTTGCTGCCGTCCAGGGCGAGGCCGTACTCCCACTCCCCCATCCACTCGCACTCGGAGAAGCGGTAGTTCTGGGCCCAGCCGGTGGAGTACGAGGAGAAGAACGAGGCGCCGGGCGTGCCCGAGGTGAAGCGCAGCCCCTCGAACGAGATGTTGCTCCACATGTTGTTGTTGCGGCACAGGTAGGCGTCCTTGGCCGACTTCGGCGCGAAGACGATCTCGCTGATCCGCATCCCGGCGCCCCGGAACCGCAGGCCGCTCGCGCGCTTGTCCGCCTTGTCGCCGGCGAGCAGCGCGCCCGGCTTCGTGACCAGGTACACCCCCGGCGGCACGTCGATCACGGTGTGCCCCACACCGCCCGAGATCCGCGACTCGGCGTACGCGTACGCGGCGGCGAAGGCCGCGCTGTCGTCCGTCTTTCCGTCGCCCTTGGCCCCGAAGTCCGCCATGACGTCCGCCACACCGGGACGGTCGGCGTTCCCCGACGCCGCCGCGGGCGCGTTCCACTCCCCGCTCGCGTATCCCGCGATGCCCGCCCCCGCGACCACCGCGGCGCCCCCGTAGAGCATTCTCCGCCGGTTGACCGAACCGCTCTTGTCGGTTGTCATATTTCCCCCAGTCGCGGTTTCTCCGCTCGATGTTAAGTGTGCCGGGCGCCTCCTGACCCCCTCGTGAAAAGTTGCACAAGCTGCCGCTTACGATGGGCGCGTGCCGAAGTTGCCCGAAGTCGCCCGTAATCCGCTCGCCCGCATCGCCCGCCGCTGGACCCCGTCCCCGGTGACGGTCCAGCGGGCCTGCGCGGCCGCCCTCGCGATGGCCGTGGTCATCGTGGTGACCGGCGGCGCGGTGCGGCTGACCAGCTCGGGGCTCGGCTGCCCGACCTGGCCCAAGTGCACCGACCAGAGCCTGACGGCCACCAGCGAGATGGGCTTCCACGGCGCCATCGAGTTCACCAACCGGATGCTGACGTACGTGCTGTGCGCGGCGGTCGGCTGGGCGATCATCGCGGTGCGCTCGCAGAAGCCGTGGCGGCGCAGCCTGACCCGGCTCGGCTGGGCCCAGTTCTGGGTGGTCATGGGCAACGCGGTACTCGGCGGCATCACGGTGCTGACCGGCCTCAACCCTTATGTCGTCTCGGGGCACTTCCTGCTCTCCAGCGCGCTGATCACGGTCGCCGTGGTGACCTGGCAGCGGGCCCGCGAGGGCGACGGGGCGGCGCGCCCGCTGGTGGGCCGGCCGGTGCAGCAGCTGGCCTGGGTGCTGACCGTCGGCTGCGCGCTGCTGATCGCGGTGGGCACCGTCGTGACCGGCGCCGGGCCGCACGCGGGCGACTCCACCGAGGTGCACCGCATCCCCATCGACTGGAAGACCGTCGCGCAGCTGCACGCCGACCTCGCCTGGGTCGTGGTGGCCCTCACGCTCGCGCTGTGGTTCGTGCTGCGCGCCGTGGACGCGCCGGCCGGGCCGAAGGCCCGTACCCGGGACCTGTTCCTCGTCCTGCTGGCGCAGGGCGTCATCGGCTATGTGCAGTACTTCACGCACCTGCCGGAGGTGCTGGTCGGGCTGCACATGCTCGGCTCGGCACTGATCTGGATCGGGGTGCTGCGGGTCGCGCTGTCGATGCGCGAGCGCCCGTCGGCGCAGCCCGGCATCCCGGGCCCGGCGCAGTCCGGCTCAGCGCTCGCGTCCACGGCCTGACCCGGCGCGGTCCGCGTGCCGCTCCAGTCCGTAGACCCGCCGCGCGTTCCCCGCGACGATCATGCCCGCGACGCGCCGCGCGTCGGACGGCGTCCAGGCACCGTCGGCCACCCGGTCGGTGAGCAGCCGCTCCAGCGCCTCGCGGAAGAACCGGACCCCGGTCACGTACAGCTCGGGCAGCGCGTACGCCCCGGTCGAGAAGAGCACCTTGCCGAAGGGCGCCAGTTCCAGCGTCCCGGCCAGCGCCGGGGCCGCCGGCGCGGAGCCGATGTCCGTGTAGACGTGCGCGAACGCGGCCGCCAGCCGGGCGACCGGCCGGTGGTTCGGGAATCCCCGTAAGAGCACCACGTCGGTGCCGAGACCCGCGGTGGCGCGCAGAAAGCCGGTGAGCCGCAGCGGGTCGGCGCCCGCGGGGCCGCGGATCTGCAACGGCAGACCGGTCGCGACGGCGTTCCACACCAGATGGCGCAGCAGCACCGGATCGTCGAGCGGTTCGCCGGCCGTACGACCCGCCAGCCAGGCGCCGGCCGCGCGCCGTACCAGGCGGGCGTCGGGCGGCCCGGCCGGGAAGCCGGGCGGACAGGTGTCGGCCACCGAGAACGCGACGGCCGTCCGGGCCGCTCCGTGCACCGCCTCGGCGACATTGGTGAGGAACGCACCCGTGGTCCCCGAGGTGTCGGCGACCTGCTGCGCCAGCGGTTCCAGCCGGACGATCTCGTACGCCGCGGCGGCCGCGGCCGCGCCCAGTTCCTTGGGCGAGGTGAGGTCGGGGGCCTGTGCGGCGGGCATCGGACCGGCGGCGCCGTCCCAGGCCCCGGCTCCCACGGCGGCGTCCACCAGATGGGCGCCGATCCCGGTGCCCCGCAACAGCAGCCGGGTGGCCTCGTACGCGCCCAGCTCCCGGCGTCCTGCCAGGTAGTGCGCGGGGGTGCAGTGCGGTTCCAGTCCGAGGAGGGGCGGGCACCAGCGGCGCACGGCGAAGCCGGCGGGACTGTCGAAGAGCGTGGTGCCGGGCGCGGCGGCCCCCGTGAGGAGCGCCTCGAACGAGCCGAGGCCCAGCTCCCCGGGGACGACCCCGTGGCAGTGCGCGTCCACCCAAGGTGGCAGCTCCAGCATCACTGACTCCTCGCACCGCCGGCCGGGACCGTTTCCCATGGTCCCTAACGGGCGGGCGGGGCGTCAGGTGTTGCTGGGACCGCCGATCTGGATTCCGGCCATTCGCGACCATTCGTACGGGCCGGTGCGCACCTTGGCGGCGAATTCGCCGTCGAAGTCCTCGTGGACGGTGACTCCGGCGCGCTCGACGGCCGCGACGGCCATGGCGTACGTCGGGGCCACCAGGTCGCCCCATTCGCCGTTCTCGCCGACGAGGACGATCCGGGCGCCGATCTCACCGATGTAGGCGATGTTCGCCTCGGCGCCGCCGCCGTGGCTCTTGGCGAAGGCACCGATCTGCTTCGCCAGCCTGGCGGTGCGGCGCTCGGCGCGCGGGTCCGCCTTCGGAGTCTCTTCCACGGTGTTCTGCGCGGTCTCAGCCATGAGGCAGATGCTACCCGTCGGTAATCAGTGAAGGAAAGGATCCACGGCCACGACGACGAAGAGCAGCGACAGATAGGTGATGGACCAGTGGAACAGCCGCATCTCCTTGAGCTTCGCGCCGCTGACCCCGGCCTTCGCCCGGCTGTGGAGGCCGTGCGCCTCCTTGAGCCACATCGCGCCGAGCAGCACCGCGGCCACCGGGTACAGCCAGGAGGTCTCGCCCAGCGGCCACCACAGGGCCAGCGAGACGATCACCATGGCCCAGCTGTAGATGACGATCTGCCGCGCGACCACCAGGTTGCCGGCCACGACCGGCAGCATCGGCACGCCCACCCGCTCGTAGTCGTCCTTGACCTTCATCGACAGCGGCCAGTAGTGCGGCGGCGTCCACAGGAAGATCACCAGGAAGAGGACCAGAGCGGCCCACGAGACGGAGTTCGTGACCGCGGACCAGCCGATGAACACCGGCATGCAGCCCGCGATGCCGCCCCACACGATGTTCTGCGCGGTGCGGCGCTTGAGGCCGAGCGTGTACACGAAGACATAGAAGAGGATGGCCGTCAGCGACAGCGCCGCCGAGAGCGTGTTGACCAGGACCGCGAACCAGACGGTGGAGACCACCGAGAGCGTGATGCCGAAGATCAGCCCCTCGCGCGGCGACACCATGCCGGTGACCAGCGGACGCTGCTCGGTGCGGTGCATCAGCGCGTCGATGTCGCGGTCGATGTACATGTTGAGCGCGTTGGCACCGCCCGCCGACAGATAGCCGCCCACGACGGTCGTCAGCACCAGCCACAGATCGGGGACGCCACCCGCCGCCAGGAACATCACCGGAACGGTCGTGATGAGCAGCAGTTCGATAATGCGTGGCTTGGTCAGCGCCACGAACGCCATGACACGAGCCGCGAACGGCCGCTGTCCGGTGCTCGTCCCGATGACCCCTGCGGGTCGGGATTCGACGGCCGTCACAAACACCCCTGGAGAGGATTAAGTCCAGCAAGTCCCGGTCCCAGACGTGAAGGTCCGGTAAGTCCTTGCGCGTACCACGCCACTGTAGACGTACGGAATACTCCGCCTGCCCCGGGGGGTGACCCGTGTTGCCGCCCGTCCTTCGCCAGGTGTTCAGGAGGCGAACGCGGCCGGGCCGGGGCAGGCTGTCAGTATCCCGGCATGCCGGGAATGGCCCAGCCACGGTCCTGGTTGCCCGGAGTGCCGCCGGGAACGCTGCCCGGAGCCGCGCTCCGGGTGTCGTCCCGAGGGTCGAACGCTCGAAAAGGTGCACGCGCCTGCGGCGGTAGGCTCGACAACGCCGGGTAGGCGCCACGTCACCGGCATTTCGACATGTGGAGAGGAGCCCTGAACCAGGGTGAGCAGCAAGCCGACCACCACAGACCTTGAGTGGACCGATCTGGACAAGCGGGCCGTTGATACCGCTCGTGTCCTGGCCATGGATTCCGTGCAGAAGGTCGGCAACGGCCATCCCGGCACGGCCATGAGCCTCGCGCCCGCCGCGTACCTGTTGTTCCAGAAGCTGATGCGGCACGATCCGTCGGATCCCGACTGGACCGGCCGTGACCGCTTCGTCCTCTCGGCCGGGCACTCCAGCCTGACGCTCTACACCCAGCTCTACCTTTCCGGGTATGGCCTGGAACTGGACGATCTGAAGGCGTTCCGCACCTGGGGCAGCAAGACCCCCGGCCACCCGGAGCACGGCCACACGGTCGGCGTGGAGACCACGACCGGTCCGCTCGGCCAGGGCATCGCCAACGGCGTCGGCATGGCCATGGCGGCCCGCTACGAGCGCGGCCTGTTCGACCCGGACGCGGCGGCGGGCACCTCCCCGTTCGACCACACCATCTGGGTCATCGCCGGCGACGGCTGCCTGCAGGAGGGTGTCTCCGCCGAGGCGTCCTCGCTCGCCGGGCACCAGAAGCTCGGCAACCTCGTGCTGCTGTGGGACGACAACCACATCTCCATCGAGGGCGACACCGAGACGGCCGTCAGCGAGGACACCCTCAAGCGCTACGAGGCGTACGGCTGGCACGTCCAGCGCGTCGAGCAGCTGCCCGACGGCGACCTGGACCCGAAGGCCCTGTACAAGGCGCTGAAGGCGGCCCAGGCCGAGACCTCGCGGCCCTCGTTCATCGCGGCCCGCTCGATCATCGCCTGGCCGGCCCCGCACGCGCAGAACACCGAGGCCGCGCACGGCTCGGCGCTGGGTGACGCGGAGGTCGCCGCGACCAAGAAGGTGCTGGGCTTCGACCCGGCGAAGACCTTCGAGGTCGACGACGCGGTGCTGTCGCACGCCCGTGAGGTGGCCGACCGCGGCCGCGAGGCGCACGCCGTCTGGAACAAGCAGTTCCAGGAGTGGCGCGACGCCAACCCGGAGCGCTCGGCCGACTTCGACCGGATCGCCGCGGGCGAGCTGCCCGACGGCTGGGAGAAGGCACTGCCGTCCTTCGAGACCGGCAATAGCCTCGCGACCCGTGCCGCCTCCGGCAAGGTCCTGCAGGCGCTCGGCGCGGTCGTACCGGAGCTGTGGGGCGGCTCGGCCGACCTCGCGGGCTCCAACAACACCACGATCGACAGCGGCTCGTCCTTCCTACCGGTGGGCAACCCGCTGCCGGGCGCCGACCCGTACGGCCGCACGGTGCACTACGGCATCCGCGAGCACGCCATGGGCTCGACGATGAACGGCATCGCGCTGCACGGCAACACCCGCATCTACGGCGGCACCTTCCTGGTGTTCTCCGACTACATGCGCCCCGCCGTGCGACTGGCCGCGCTCATGCAGCTGCCCGTCACGTACGTGTGGACGCACGACTCCGTCGGCCTCGGCGAGGACGGCCCGACGCACCAGCCGGTCGAGCACCTGGCCGTGCTGCGCGCGATCCCGGGCCTGAACATCGTCCGTCCGGCCGACGCCAACGAGACGGCGATCGTCTGGCGCGAGATCCTCAAGCGCCACGACTCCAAGCCCGCTCCGCACGGCCTGGCGCTCACCCGCCAGGGTGTGCCCACGTACGCGCCGAACGAGCACGCGGCCAAGGGCGGCTACGTGCTGTTCGACTCCGAGGGCGGCCGTCCGCAGGTCATCCTCATCGCCACCGGCTCCGAGGTGCAGCTGGCCGTCGAGGCCCGCGACGCGCTGCAGGCCGACGGGATCCCGACGCGGGTCGTCTCGATGCCGTCCGTCGAGTGGTTCGAGGAGCAGGACATGGCGTACCGCGACAGCGTGCTGCTCCCGGACGTCCACGCCCGGGTCGCCGTCGAGGCCGGTATCGGCCTGACGTGGCACCGCTACATCGGCGCCCAGGGCCGGATCATCAGCCTGGAGCACTTCGGTGCCTCGGCCGATGCCAAGGTCCTCTTCCGTGAGTTCGGCTTCACCGCCGAAGCCGTCGCCAATGCCGCCCGGGAATCCCTCGACGCCGTCGACAAGGCAACCCGCTGACGACCCGCACCCGACCAGTAGGAGATGTAATTTCCATGACAGACGCACTCAAGCGCCTCTCCGACGAAGGCGTCGCGATCTGGCTGGACGACCTGTCCCGCAAGCGGATCACGTCCGGGAACCTGGCCGAGCTGATCGACCAGCAGCACGTCGTGGGCGTCACCACCAACCCGTCGATCTTCCAGAAGGCGATCGTCGGCGGCGAGGGCTACGAGAGCCAGCTCACCGACCTCGCGGTCCGCAAGGTCACGGTCGAAGAGGCCATCCGGATGGTCACCACGGCGGACGTCCGCGACGCCGCCGACATCCTGCGGCCGGTCTTCGACCGCACCGAGGGCCAGGACGGCCGGGTCTCCATCGAGGTGGACCCGCGGCTGGCGCACAGCACCGCGGCCACCATCGCCGAGGCCAAGCAGCTCGCCTGGCTCGTCGACCGGCCGAACACCCTCATCAAGATCCCGGCGACCAAGGCCGGCCTGCCGGCGATCACCGAGGTCATCGGCCGGGGCATCAGCGTGAACGTGACGCTGATCTTCTCGCTGGCCCGCTACCGCGAGGTCATGGACGCCTACCTGGCGGGGCTGGAGAAGGCCAAGGCCGCCGGCCTGGAGCTCGCGAAGATCCACTCGGTCGCGTCCTTCTTCGTCTCCCGGGTCGACTCCGAGATCGACAAGCGCCTCGACAAGCTCGGCAGCGACCAGGCGAAGGCGCTCAAGGGCAAGGCCGCGCTGGCCAACGCCCGGCTCGCCTACCAGGCGTACGAGGAGGTCTTCACCTCGGACCGCTGGAACGCGCTGGAGAAGTCGGGCGCGAACAAGCAGCGTCCGCTGTGGGCCTCGACCGGTGTCAAGGACCCGGCCTACCCGGACACGCTCTACGTGACCGAGCTGGTCGCCCCGAACACCGTCAACACCATGCCGGAAGCCACCATGGAGGCCACCGCCGACCACGGCGAGGTCACCGGCGACACCATCCGCGGCACGTACGAGCAGGCCCAGGCCGAGCTCGACGCGCTGGCGGCTCTCGGTATCTCGTACGACGACGTGGTGCAGTTGCTCGAGGACGAGGGCGTCGAGAAGTTCGAGGCCTCCTGGAACGAGCTGCTGGACTCCACCTCGGCGGTACTCAAGCGTCTGACGCCCGTGGAGGCATGAGTTGACCAGCAGCAATCCGCTGCGTGACGCACAGGACCGGCGGCTCCCGCGTATCGCGGGGCCGTCCGGCCTGGTCATTTTCGGCGTCACGGGCGATTTGTCCCGTAAAAAGTTGATGCCTGCCGTGTACGACCTCGCCAACCGCGGTCTGCTGCCACCGGGCTTCGCGCTCATCGGCTTCGCCCGCCGGAGCTGGGAGGACGAGGACTTCGCCCAGGAGGTCCACGACGCGGTCAAGGAGCACGCCCGCACCCCCTTCCGCGAGGAGGTCTGGCAGCAGCTCGCCGAAGGCTGCCGCTTCGTTCAGGGCGAGTTCGACGACGACACCGCCTTCGAGAAGCTGAAGTCGACGATCGACGAGCTCGACAAGGCGCGCGGCACCGGCGGCAACTTCGCCTTCTACCTCTCCGTACCGCCGAAGTTCTTCCCCAACGTCGTGCAGCAGCTCAAGAAGCACGGCCTGTCCGAGGGACAGGGCGAGTCCTGGCGGCGCGCGGTCATCGAGAAGCCGTTCGGCCACAACCTGGAGAGCGCGCAGGAGCTCAACCAGCTGGTGCACGACGTCTTCCCGCCCAACGAGGTCTTCAGGATCGACCACTACCTGGGCAAGGAGACCGTCCAGAACATCCTGGCGCTGCGCTTCGCCAACACGATGTTCGAGCCGATCTGGAACCGGTCGTACGTCGACCATGTCCAGATCACGATGGCCGAGGACATCGGCATCGGCGGCCGGGCCGGGTACTACGACGGCATCGGCGCGGCCCGTGACGTCATCCAGAACCACCTGCTGCAGCTGCTCGCGCTGACGGCGATGGAGGAGCCCGGCTCCTTCCACCCGAAGGCCCTGGTCGCCGAGAAGCTCAAGGTGCTCGGCGCCGTGGAGCTGCCCAAGGACCTGGGCGCGCACACGGTACGCGGCCAGTACGCGCACGCCTGGCAGGGCGGCGAGGAGGTCGTGGGGTACCTGGAGGAAGACGGCATCGACCCCAGGTCGAAGACCGACACCTTCGCGGCGGTCAAGCTGGAGATCAACAACCGCCGCTGGGCCGGGGTCCCCTTCTACCTGCGCACCGGCAAGCGGCTCGGCCGCCGGGTCACCGAGATCGCGGTGGTCTTCAAGCGGGCCCCGTATCTGCCCTTCGAAGCCGGATCCACCGAGGAGCTGGGGCAGAACGCCCTGGTCATCCGGGTGCAGCCGGACGAGGGCGTGACGGTGCGCTTCGGCTCGAAGGTGCCCGGCACCTCGATGGAGGTCCGGGACGTGACGATGGACTTCGCCTACGGCGAGTCCTTCACCGAGTCCAGCCCCGAGGCGTACGAGCGGCTCATCCTCGATGTGCTGCTCGGCGATGCCAACCTCTTCCCCCGCCACCAGGAGGTCGAGCTGTCCTGGAACATCCTCGACCCGATCGAGAAGTACTGGGACACGCACGGCAAGCCCGCCCAGTACGCCTCGGGCACCTGGGGACCGGCGGAGGCCGACGAGATGCTCGCACGAGACGGTAGGAGCTGGCGCCGGCCATGAGGATCGATCTGACGGACACCACGTCGTCCCGAATCAACGCCGGGCTCATCGAGGCCCGCCGCGCCATCGGCACTCCGGCCGTCGGCATGGTGCTCACCCTGGTCATCGTCACCGACGAGGGCAGCGCCTACGACGCCCTCAAGGCGGCCAGTGACGCGTCGCGGGAGCACCCGTCCCGGATCCTGGCCGTCATCAAGCGGCCCGGCCGTTCACCGCGCGACCGCGCGATGGCGCGGCTGGACGCCGAGGTGCTGGTCGGCTCCGACTCGGGCACCGGTGAGACCGTCGTGCTGCGCATGCACGGCGAGCTCGCCAACCACGCCGAGTCCGTGGTGCTGCCGCTGCTGCTGCCGGACGCCCCGGTGGTGGTGTGGTGGCCGGAGGAGTCGCCGGACAAGCCCGCCGAGGACCCGCTGGGACGGCTCGCGCAGCGCCGGATCACGGACGCCGCGGCGGCCGAGGACCCGGTGATCGCGCTCGGCGAGCGCGCCGCGGCGTACGCGCCCGGCGACACCGACCTGGCGTGGACCCGGATCACGCCGTGGCGCAGCATGCTGGCCGCGGCTCTGGACCAGAAGCACTCCAGGATCGCCTCCGCGACCGTGGAGGGCGAGGCCTACAACCCGAGCACCGAACTGCTCGCGCTGTGGCTCGCCGACCGGCTGAAGATCTCGGTGGAGCGCAAGGTCTCCGACGGACCCGGTATCACCGGGGTCCAGCTGGTCACCGCCGACGGCGAGATCCGGCTGGACCGGGCCGACGGCCTGCTGGCCGAGCTGGCCATGCCGGGGCAGCCGGACCGTCATGTGGCGCTCAAGCGGCGCGAGACCTCGGAGCTGATCGCCGAGGAGCTGCGGCGGCTGGACCCGGACGACATCTACCGGTCGACGGTGAAGTTCGGGGTCGGCCGGCTGACCGACTCCGGTCCGCAGGACTCGGAGGAGCCCGTCGGGACGATCGAGGTGATCACCCCGGCCAAGGACGCCAAGCCGGCCGGGACCGCCGCGGCCAAGTCGGCGGCCAAGGCTCCCGCCAAGAAGGCCGCGCCGGCGAAGAAGGCGGCGACGGGCAAGCGGACGAGCTCCACATGAGCACCCCGCAGGTCGTCGTCCACCGCGACAAGGAGCTGATGGCGAAGGCCGCGGCGGCCCGGCTGATCACGAAGATCGTGGACGCCCAGGCCGCCCGCGGCTCCGCCTCGGTGGTGCTGACGGGCGGGCGCAACGGCAACGCGCTGCTCGCCGCCCTGGCCGGGTCCCCGGCGCGGGACGCGGTGGACTGGGCGCGGCTGGACCTGTGGTGGGGCGACGAGCGGTTCGAACGGGAGGGTGATCCCGAGCGCAATGTCACCCAGGCCCGGGAGATCCTGCTCGACTCGGTGCCGGTCGATCCGGCGCGGGTGCACGCCATGCCCGCGTCCGACGGTACCCACGGCCGTGACGTCGACGCCGCGGCGGCCGGCTACGCGGCCGAGCTCGCCAGGGCGTCCGGGCCGGAGGACCACGGCCCGGTGCCGACGTTCGACGTGCTGATGCTGGGGGTGGGACCCGACACGCATGTCGCGTCGCTCTTCCCCGAGCACCCGGCGGTGCGGGAGACGGAGCGGACGGTGGTGGGGGTGCACGGAGCGCCCAAGCCGCCGCCGACCCGGATCTCGCTGACCCTTCCGGCGATCCGCTCGGCGCGCGAGGTGTGGCTGCTCGCGGCGGGCGAGGACAAGGCCAACGCGGTCGCGATGGCGTTGTCCGGCGCGGGCGAGATCCAGGCGCCGGCGGCCGGAGCACGCGGCCGCCGCCGCACGCTGTGGCTGCTGGACCGGACCGCGGCGGCGAAGCTGCCACCGCAGCTGTACCCGCCGTCTTCGGCCTAGCGGTCTCTCGGGCGTGGCGGACGGCCGCCGGCCGGGCTGGACATCAGCCCGGCCGGCGGCCGTTCGGCTTTCAGCAGCCGTTCAGCGGCCGCGCAGTTCCCGGTAGCGCCGGACCAGCGCCTCCGTGGACCCGTCCAGGCCGGGAATGGTCGCGCCCTCGCTGAGCGCGGGCTCGATCCGCTTGGCGAGCACCTTGCCCAGCTCGACTCCCCACTGGTCGAAGGAGTCGATGTTCCACACCGCGCCCTGGACGAACACCTTGTGCTCGTAGAGCGCGATCAGCTGGCCGAGCACCGACGGGCTGAGCTCGGTGGCCAGGATGGTGGTCGTCGGGTGGTTGCCGCGGAACGTCTTGTGCGGCACCAGTTCGGCGGGCACGCCCTCCGCGGCGACCTCTTCCGGTGTCTTGCCGAAGGCCAGCGCCTGGGTCTGCGCGAAGAAGTTGGCCATCAGCAGGTCGTGCTGGTCCGCGAGCGGGCCGAGTTCGCCGATGGGATTGGCGAAGCCGATGAAGTCCGCCGGGATGACCTTGGTGCCCTGGTGCAGCAGCTGGTAGTAGGCGTGCTGGCCGTTGGTGCCCGGGGTGCCCCAGACCACCGGACCGGTCTGCCACGCCACCGGATTGCCCTGCCGGTCCACGGACTTGCCGTTGGACTCCATGTCCAGCTGCTGCAGATACGCGGTGAACCGCGACAGGTAGTGGCTGTACGGGAGGACCGCGTGCGACTGCGCGTCGTGGAAACCGCCGTACCAGACGCCCAACAGGCCGAGCAGCAGCGGGACGTTCTCCTCCGGCGGGGCGTAGCGGAAGTGCTCGTCCACGAGGTGGAAGCCGGCCAGCATCTCGCGGAAGTGGTCCGGGCCGATGGCGAGCATCAGCGAGAGGCCGATCGCCGAGTCGAAGGAGTACCGGCCGCCGACCCAGTCCCAGAACTCGAACATGTTGGCCGGGTCGATGCCGAACTCGGTGACCTTCTCCGCGTTCGTGGACAGCGCGACGAAGTGCTTGGCGACGGCCGAGGTGTCGGCGTTCAGGCCGGTCAGCAGCCAGTTGCGGGCGGAGGTGGCGTTGGTGATGGTCTCGATGGTGGTGAACGTCTTCGAGGCGATGACGAAGAGCGTCTCGGCCGGGTCCAGGTCCCGCAGCGCCTCGTGCAGGTCCGCGCCGTCGACGTTGGACACGAAACGGAGCGTCAGCCCGCGGTCGGCGTACGGGCGCAGCACCTCGTACGCCATCGCCGGGCCCAGGTCGGAGCCGCCGATGCCGATGTTGACGATGTTGGTGATGCGCTTGCCGGTGTGGCCGGTCCACTCGCCGGAGCGGATCCGGTCGGTGAAGACGGACATCTTGCTGAGGACGGCGTGAACGGCGGGCACGACGTCATGGCCGTCGACCTGGATGACGGAGGAGCGCGGTGCGCGCAGCGCGGTGTGCAGCACCGCGCGGTCCTCGGTGACGTTGATCCGCTCGCCGCGGAACATCGCGTCGCGCAGTTCGGCCACGCCGCTCGACGCCGCCAACTCACGCAGCAGCCGCAGGGTCTCGTCGGTCACCAGGTGCTTGGAGTAGTCCAGGTGCAGATCACCGACCTGCAGGGAGTACCGGTCGGCGCGCTGCGGATCCTGGTCGAACAGTTCGCGCAGCCGCACCTCCCCCAGCTCTTCGCGGTGTTTGCCCAGGGCGTGCCATTCGGGCAGCTGGTCGAGCCGGGCACGGCCGTGCGTATTGGTGTCGGACATGGGTCCAAACTAATTGATGACGGCCGGTAGGAGCGCGATCACCCCGCAGGCGAAGAGCGCGGCGGCGGCCAGCGCCGGGGTGTTCAGTCCCCACGCCGTCGCCACCGCGCCGCCGAGCAGGGCGCCGAGCGGGGCCCCGGCGGTCGACAGGGTGCGGTTGGCGGCGCTGACCCGGCCCAGCAGGGCGGCGGGCGTCCGCTCCTGCATGAGGGTGACCTCGTTGACGTTCCACAGCATCCCCATGGCGCCGAAGAGCGCCAGGACGACGACCGCGACGGGCAGCGACCGTACGGTGCCGAGCACGATCAGGGCGCAGCTCTGCAGCACCAATCCGGCCACCAGCGCTCTGGTCCTGCCCAGGAGTTCGGAGATCCGGCCGGCCGCCAGACCGCCGGCCACGCTGCCGGCGCCGTAGGCGGTGAGCACGGCCGCGTACCCGGAGTGCCCGGCGTGCAGCCACCCGGTGACGTGCAGGACCAGGGTGGCGATGAGCGCGCCCATCCCGATGTTGACGACGGTGTTGGCCGTGCAGAGCGACCGCAGGACCCGGTCCCGCCACAGCACCCGGATGCCCTCGGCGATGTCCTGCCGCAACGTCCGGCCCGGCGGGCGCGGGGCGCGCTCGCGCGGGGCCGTGCGTATCGAGGCGACCAGCGCCGCGGCGAGCAGATACGTCGCCGCGTCGACCGCGAACGGCAGTCCGGCGGAGAGCCCGATCAGCAGGGGCACCAGGGGTGCGCCGAGAAAGGTGCCCGCGATGGTCTGCCCGGTCATCAGGCGCGCGTTGGCGCGGCCGAGGGAGGCGGTGGGGACGACCGTCGGCAGCAGCGCGGTCGCGGCGTTGTCGAAGAGGGTCTGCAGCGTCGTCAGGACGAAGGCCGGCACCAGCAGCAGGGCGATGCTCACCTCGTCCAGCCACACGGCGAGCGCGAAGCAGGCCATCAGCGCGCAGCGCACCGCGTCGACCGCCCACATGGCGCGCCGCTGGTCGACGCGGTCGGCGATCGCGCCGCCGAGCAGGCCGAACAGGATCCAGGGCAGGAATCCGGCCGCCGTGACCAGCGAGACGAGCAGCGGGGAGTCGGTGAGCCCGACCGCGAGCAACGGCAGTGCGGCGGTGCGCAGTCCGTCCCCCAGCCGCGAGACCACCGCGGCGCTCCACAGCCGGCCGAAGCCGCCGCGCCAGGACGGCACGGCGCTCTCCACGGCCGGCCGCAGATCGCTGTCGTTCGCGGTCAAAGCTCCCCCTCGGGCCAGGATGTGATCAGTCCTGGCACCGTAGCGGCGGCCACTGACAACGCCCGTGGCACCGGTGGGAAAGCCGGGTTCAGAAACCGCCGCGGTGCAGCCGGCCCTCGTAGCGGGCCTCCAGGGCGGCGTTGCGCTCGAATCCGCCGGGCAGGTTGGCCGAGATGTAGACCGGCGGTTCGTGCCCCTCGGCGGTCAGGATGCCGACCGCCTCGGCGACGACCATCTGGACGAGCAGCGCGGAAGTGATGGTGGAGACGCCGCAGAGCGCGCCGCCGTCGGGCATCGGCAGCAGGGCGTCGCCGGCCGGCGCGCAGTTGTCGAGTACGGCGTCGGCGAGGTCGGCGAGCCGCTTTCCGCTGCTGTGGAGCGCGGGCACCGCATGGGTGTGCTCCAGGGAGGTGAGGGCGATGAGCCGGTGCCCGGACTCCTTGACCTGGAGGGCCATGTCGACGATGGAGTTGTTGACGCCGGAGTTGGAGATGATCACGAAGAGGTCCTGCGGCTGCGGGGTGGCCAGCTCGTAGAGCCGTTTGGCCAGGCCCGGGGAGCGCTCCAGCAGCGGGTCGGCGAGTACGGAGCGGTCCTCGCCGCCGCGCAGCACCAGGTCGGAGAGGCCGATGCGGCTGGTCGGGATGAGGCCGCCGGCCCGGCCGGCGATCTCCAGCGCGGTGGCCTGCGAGTGACCGGTGCCGAAGGCGTGGACGACACCGTTGGCGGCGACGCTGTCGGCGATGAGGCGGGCCGCGGCGGCGACGGAGTCGGTGTTGGCTCCGATCGCCCGCTCGACGGCGGCGCGGCCGTGCTCGGCGAACCGGGCGGCGCTGAGCTGTGGTTCGGCCATGGCCGACACCCTCCTTGGTTGAATGAACCATCATTCCGACGAGTCATTGAAACAATGAACCGACTATCGTGGTCACGTCAAGAGCCTCGCCAGCGCCACCGCGCCCGCACCGCCGTCCGGCACCGGGACGACCCGCAGCCCCATCGCCAGCGCACGCCGCGACAGCCTGCCCAGCAGCGGCCCGGCCGGAGCCAGCAGACCGCCGGTGACCACCAGCGGCTCGCCCGCCACGGGACGCAACGCGGCGACGGTCCTGCCGAGTTCGGCGGCCGCCGCGTCGAGCAGTTCCCCGGCGACCTGGTCGCCGGCCCGGTCGGCGGCGACGACCAGCGGGCTCAGCGCCGCCAGCCGCACCGGCGGCCGCGCGTACACCAGGGGCACGATCAGATCCCGCAGCTCCCCCAGCCGCTGCCGGTCCGTCTGCTCCACCGACCCGGGGAGGCCCGCCGGATCGCCGCCGGACGCCAGGTAGTGCGCCGCCACCGCGCCGACCAGCGAGGTCCAGGGCCCGCGCCCGGTCAACGCCCGCAGCGCCGCCCTGACGGCCTCCCGGCCCAGCCAGAAGCCGCCGCCCTCGTCACCGAGCAGCCATCCGTCACCGTCCACCGTCAGCACCTGCCGGCGCCCGGTGATGCGTGCCGACGCGGCGCCGGTCCCCGCGATGAGCAGCAGCCCGTCGGCGGGCATGCCCGGCGCGGAGGCGAAGGCGATCTCGATGTCGCCGCGGACCGCCACCTTCGCGGCGTCGATACCGGTCTCGGCGAGCGCCGCCCGGAGGCAGGACAGCGCGAGGCCGTGGCCGGTGTCGGGACCGGTGTCCGGGGCGGCGCCCGCGAAGCCGCCCAGCACGGCGGCGACCGAGCCGCGCAGTTCCGCCGGGACCGCGGCGCCGAGCGCGGCGGCCAGGTGCCGGGTCAGCTCCGGCCGCGGCACGCTCATCGCGTTGCCGGGGCCGCCGGCGCCCTCGCCGATCACCCCGCCGACGACGCCGGCCTCGTCCGCCGCCGTCGCCCCGGCCCCGGCCGTCACCCCGGCCAGATAAGCGCGGATCCGGGTCCCGCCCGCGTCGATGCCGACCACCAGCGACCGGCCGGCCGGCGCGGACCGGCGGTCGTCGTCACCGCGATGGGTTCGGTTGTGAATTTCATTCATCACACCGCATGGTGATTGATAGATTCACTGACCGACAAGACCCCAGCCGAGACGAGTCGTCATGGTCATCGCCCTGATCCGCTCCGAACTCCCCCGCATGTCCGATTCCTTGCGCAAGGTGGGCGAGCTGGTGCTGGCGGATCCGGTGGCGGCCACCCGTGGCTCCGCGGCCGAACTGGGCCGCCGTACGGGCACGTCGCAGGCCACCGTCACGCGTTTCTGCCATGCGCTGGGCCTGGACTCCTACCAGCATCTGCTGATCGAGCTGGCGCAGGAGCAGGGCCGCAGCCAGGGCGGCGACGGCGAGGGGCCGCTCAGTCCGGTGCTGGGCCCGGACATCGGGCCCGACGACGATCTCGACCATGTCGTCGCGGTGGTCGCCCAGGCCGATCTGCGGGCCCTGCGGCACACCGTCGACAAGCTGGACCGGGAGAGCCTGGAACGGGCCGCCCAGGCGCTCGCCAAGGCCCGCCGGATCGATGTGTACGGGGTCGGCGGCTCCGGGATCGCCGCGCGGGAGGCCGAGGCCCGGCTGTTCGGCATCGGCTGCGCCGCCCGCGGCTGGACCGAGGTGCACGCGGCGGAGACCTCCGCGGCACTGCTGACGCCCTCCGACGTGGCCGTGGCGATCTCGCACTCCGGCACGACGCGCGAGGCCCTGGACCCGCTGCGGCTGGCCGCGGAGCGCGGCGCGACGACGGTGGCCGTCACCAGCGATCCGCGCTCGCCGATCGCCCAGGCCGCCGACATCCGGCTCACCTCGGCCTCGGCGGAGACCAGCTTCCGGCGCGGCGGCTACGGCACCCGGCACTCCGTCCTGCTGATCATCGACTGCCTGTCGGCCCGGGTCGCCCAGCTCACCTACGAGCGGGCCACCGCGGCGGTCGCGCTGACCGCCCACATCGCCGACAGCCACACCGCCCGCGCCCGCCGCCGCTGACCCGGCACGACCACCGGCACGGACGGCCGCCCGGGACCGGCAGAGGGGAGAAAAATACCCCCGTTCGCCGGGTGACCCCCGGCCTCAGTCGTCGGCCGAGCTGGAAAGGTCCAGCTCGGCCGACGACTGAGGCCATGGTCGGGCCCGCCCGGCGAACAGGGGCGATATCCGCGTGCCGTACGCGAGAAGACCTCTCAGATCTCGCCGCGGAGCTTCGCGAGGGCCTCGGCGAGGATCGCCTCGCCGTCGGCCGCGCTGCGCCGCTCCCGCACATAGGCCAGGTGCGTCTTGTACGGCTCGGTCCGCGGCGGCGCCGGCGGGTTCTCCTCGTCCTGCCCGGCCGGGAAACCACAGCGCGGGCAGTCCCAGGACTCCGGGATCTGCGCGTCGCTGGCGAAACTCGGCTGGGTCTCGTGCCCGTTCGAGCACCAGAAGGAGATGCGGAGGCGTGGCGCGGACTCGCCGCGCTCGGCCTCTCCCATCGGCCCCGCTCCGACCCGACTGCCACGGATCGCGTTGCCACTTGCCACGGTCGTAACTCCCTGCGTGATGGTGCTGCGAGGTCGCCCAGTTTACGGAGACCTTACGTGCCGTCCAGTGGCAGGTGGTGTACCCGGCCCCGTAGGACGCCCTCCCATGATAAGCCGCGTTTGCGACGAGGCGTCAGTTCTCCCTGGACTCACGGGAGTACGCCGCGGGCGCTACTTCTGGAACTTGAGCACCAGACCAAGTACGACAATGCACGTAAACCACAACAGACCGATCACCACGGTGATCCGGTCGAGGTTGCGCTCGGCCACCGAGGAGCCGCCGACGGAGGACTGCATGCCACCACCGAACATGTCCGAGAGGCCGCCGCCCTTCCCCTTGTGCATCAGCACCAGCAGCAGAAGCAGCAGGCTGAAGATGATGAGGGCGATGGAGAACCCGACTACCACGGCTGGACCAACTCTCTCGACTACAAATGGACGGCGCAGGGCCGAACCGGGCGCCAGTGCGCCGGTCCGGCCCCGACAGGGTACTTCGTGCGGGCCCGCTAGGCCCACCGCCTGCTGGTCCTACTGGTCGCGGAAGCGGACGATCTTGACGAACTCCTCCGCGTCGAGCGCCGCGCCACCGATCAGGGCGCCGTCCACGTCCGGCTGCGCCATGATCGCCGCAACGTTTCCGGACTTGACCGAGCCGCCGTACTGGATACGGACCTTTTCGGCCAGCTCCTGGCTGTACAGCTCGGCGAGGCGGCCGCGGATGGCACCGCAGACCTCCTGCGCGTCCTCGGGGGTGGCGACCTCGCCGGTGCCGATCGCCCACACGGGCTCGTACGCGACGACGATCGTCTCGGCCTGCTCGGCCGGGATGTCCTGCAGCGCGCCGTCGAGCTGAGCGAGGGTGTGCGGGACCTGCTGACCGGCCTTGCGGACGTCCAGTCCCTCACCGACGCACAGGATCGGCGTCAGGCCGTGCTTGTAGGCGGCCTTGATCTTGGCGTTGACGAGTTCCTCGTCCTCACCGTGGTACTGGCGTCGCTCGCTGTGACCGATGGCCACGAACGTGCACTTCAGCTTGGCCAGCATCGATCCGGAGATCTCACCGGTGTACGCGCCGGAATCGTGCGCGGAGAGGTCCTGGGCGCCGTACTTGATCTTCAGCTTGTCGCCGTCGACCAGGGTCTGTACCGAACGCAGGTCGATGTAGGGCGGCAGGACGGCGACCTCGACGGCGTCGTAGTCCTTGTCGGTGAGCGCGAAGGCGAGCTTCTGGACGTGCGCGATGGCCTCGAGGTGGTTGAGGTTCATCTTCCAGTTGCCGGCCATCAGCGGGGTACGGGTGCTCATGCTGGGTCAGTCCTCCAGTGCGGCGAGGCCGGGGAGCGTCTTGCCCTCGAGGTATTCGAGGCTCGCGCCGCCACCGGTCGAGATGTGGCCGAAAGCGTTCTCGTCGAAGCCGAGGATGCGCACGGCCGCGGCCGAGTCACCGCCGCCGACCACGGTGAACGCTGGGCTGTCGATCAGGGCCTGGGCGACCGCGCGGGTGCCCTCGGCGTAGTCCGGGTGCTCGAAGACACCCATCGGGCCGTTCCAGAACACGGTGGCCGCGTCAGCGAGCTTCGAGGCGAAGAGCGCACCGGACTTCGGACCGATGTCCAGGCCCATCACGTCGGCCGGGATGGCGTCGACGTCGACGGTCACCGGGTTGGTCGGCGCCTGCGCCTTGAGGTCGGGGAAGGCGCCCGCGGCGACGACGTCGACCGGCAGCACGAACTCCACGCCCTTGGCCTCGGCGCGCTTGAGGTACTCCTGGACGACCGGGATCTGGTCCTCCTGGAGCATGCTCCTGCCCACCTCGTGGCCCTGGGCCTTGAGGAAGGTGAAGACCATGCCGCCGCCGATCAGGATCCGGTCGGCCTTCTCCAGCAGGTGGTCGATGACACCGAGCTTGTCGGAGACCTTCGCCCCGCCGAGCACGACCGCGTACGGCCGCTTCACCTCGGAGGTGAGCTTCTTCAGTACGTCGACCTCGGTGGCGATCAGGCCGCCCGCGAAGTGCGGGAGGCGCGCCGGGAGGTCGAACACGGAGGCGTGCTTGCGGTGCACGGCGCCGAAGCCGTCACCGACGTAGACGTCCGCGAGCGATGCCAGGCGGTCGGCGAAGGCGCCGCGCTCGGCATCGTCCTTCGCGGTCTCGCCCGCGTTGAACCGCAGGTTCTCCAGCAGCACCACGCCGCCGTCGGCCAGTCCGGCGACGGCCGCCTGCGCGCTGTCCCCGACGGTGTCGGCCGCGAACGCGACCTCCGTGCCGAGCAGTTCGCCGAGGCGTACGGCGACCGGTGCGAGCGAGAACTGCGGGTCGGGCTCGCCCTTGGGGCGGCCCAGGTGTGAGGCGACGATCACCTTCGCGCCCGCGGCGACGAGCTTGGTGATGGTCGGGACGGCGGCACGGATCCGGCCGTCGTCGGTGATGGTGGCGCCGGAGAGCGGCACGTTCAGGTCGGCGCGGACGAACACCCGCTTGCCCGCGACCTGTCCCTCGTTCAGGAGGTCGTCGATCGTCTTCATATCCGGTGGGCTCCTCGTGGTCGACAAGGGACAGGGCCCGGCCGACGCGTCATCGCGTCGGCCGAGCCCTGTCACTCACATCTGCGTGGCTAGGCCGTGACTCAGAGCTGGCCGCCGACGAAGGTGGTCAGGTCCACCAGGCGGTTGGAGTAGCCCCACTCGTTGTCGTACCAGCCGAAGATCTTGACCTGGTCGCCCTGGACCATGGTCATCTGCGAGTCGAACGTGCACGAGGCCGGCTCGTTGACGATGTCCGTGGAGACGATGAGGTCCTCGGTGTACTCGAGGATGCCCTTGAGCTGGCCCTCGGCCGCCTTCTGGAAGGCCGCGTTGACCTCTTCCTTGGTGACGTCGCGCTCGACGGTCACCACGAGGTCGGTGATCGAGCCGGTCGGGACCGGGACGCGCAGCGAGGTGCCGTCCAGCTTGCCCTTGAGCTCGGGGATGACCAGCGCGGTGGCCTTGGCGGCACCCGTGGAGGTCGGGATGATGTTGATCGCGGCGGCCCGCGCACGGCGCAGGTCGCTGTGCGGGAAGTCCAGGATCTTCTGGTCGTTCGTGTAGGCGTGGACCGTGGTCATCATGCCCTTGACGATGCCGAAGTTCTCCAGGAGCACCTTCGCCATCGGCGCCACACAGTTCGTGGTGCACGAGGCGTTGGAGATGATGTTGTGCTTCGCCGCGTCGTACTTCTCGTGGTTGACGCCCATGACCACGGTGATGTCCTCGTCCTTGGCCGGAGCCGAGATGAGGACCTTCTTCGCGCCGGCCGCGAGGTGCTTGGCGGCGTCGTCGCGCTTGGTGAAGAAGCCCGTGGACTCGATGACGATGTCCGCGCCGAGCTCGGCCCACGGCAGGTTCGCCGGGTCCCGCTCCGCCATCGTCTTGAAGGTCTTGCCGCCGACGGTGATGGTGTTGTCGGTGTGCGTGACCTCGGCCTTGAGACGGCCCAGGATGCTGTCGTACTTAAGAAGGTGCACCAGGGTCGCGTTGTCGGTCAGGTCGTTGACACCGACGATCTCGATGTCCGCGCCCTGCTCAAGCACGGCACGGAAGAAGTTGCGACCAATACGACCGAAGCCGTTGATGCCTACCCGGATCGTCACGAACCGATCTCCTCGCTGATGTGCCGGAATACACTCCGGCTGCGAAATATGGGATGTCCCCGACCACCCACGACCCTACCTCGCCCACGTGTTCCCAGTGACATCGACAGCGCCCGGACGGGCTCTGAGCGCCCGCTCAGCGGCCGTTTTCCCAGTTCACCCCACCTGTCACGGAGTGTCACCGTGGAAGCCGTCCGTAGCGGCTCCGGATGCTGAGACGGCCCGGCCCGCAATTCAACAAACCGTTCGGCGCCGCCACCGGGCCACGTCCGCACGGCGGTTGAGCTCCGCGTGGGGTCCGCGGCGCCGGCCGCACCCGGACGCACCGCGCCCCGGTGTCCTGTGCGGAACACCGGGGCGTGCGGTGGGTGAACAGCGGCGGAGTCAGCCGACCATTTCCTCGGTGAGGTTCGCCTCGGTGCCGGGCATCCCCATGTCGGAGGCGCGCTTGTCGGCCATGGCCAGCAGCCGGCGGATACGGCCGGCGACCGCGTCCTTGGTCAGCGGCGGCTCGGCGAGCGAGCCCAGCTCCTCCAGCGACGCCTGCTTGTGCTCGATCCGCAGCCGGCCGGCCGCCGCGAGG
The DNA here is from genome assembly GCF_005860785.2 of Streptomyces sp. So13.3. NCBI lineage: Bacteria > Bacillati > Actinomycetota > Actinomycetes > Kitasatosporales > Streptomycetaceae > Streptomyces > Streptomyces sp. So13.3. The sequence continues at coordinate 2,989,291 of NZ_CP048835.1, forward strand.
TGCTCGGGGACCTCCTCGCCGAGGATCTCCAGGGCGCGCTGCACCCGGGCGCCGGCCGCGACCGCGGCCCGCGCGGAACGGCGCAGGTTCGCGTCGTCGAAGTTCGCCAGCCGGTTCGCGGTGGCCCGGACCTCGCGGCGCATCCGGCGCTCCTCCCAGGCCAGGACGGAGTCATGGGCGCCGAGCCGGGTCAGCAGCGCGCCGATCGCGTCGCCGTCCCGTACGACGACCCGGTCGACGTTGCGCACCTCGCGGGCCTTGGCCGGGATCTGCAGCCTGCGGGCCGCGCCGACCAGGGCCAGCGCCGCCTCGGGGCCGGGGCAGGTGACCTCCAGCGACGAGGAGCGGCCCGGCTCGGTGAGCGAGCCGTGGGCCAGGAAGGCGCCGCGCCAGGCCGCCTCGGCGTCGCAGGTGGCACCGGAGACGACCTGCGGGGGCAGGCCCCGGATGGGACGGCCGCGGCCGTCCACCAGACCGGTCTGCCGTGCCAGCTGGTCACCGCCGGCGACCACCCTGACCACGTACCGGCTGCCGCGGCGCAGCCCGCCGGGGGCCATCACCACCAGGTCGGAGGAGTGGCCGAAGATCTCCAGGATGTCCTTCCGCAGCCGCCGGGCCGCGATCCCGGTGTCCAGCTCCGCCTCGATCACGATGCGGCCGCTCACCAGGTGCAGACCGCCCGCGAACCGCAGGATCGACGAGACCTCCGCCTTCCGGCAGCAGGTCCGGGTGACGGGGAGCCGGGAGATCTCATCCTTCACCGCTGGCGTCATCGCCATGGGCCGATCCTTCCACGCATACGAAAAATCCGGTCATACGCGGTGGCCAGCAGCTCCGGATCGTGCCGCGGCCCGTCGGGGGCCGCTATCCGCGCCAGCTCGACCGTGCCGCCCAACCCTTCGGCAGCCTTGACCAGGCTGTCGCGGTCGGGCACGGCGGCCTCGTCGGCCAACACCACGTCGATGGTGAGTTTAGGGGCGTGTCGGGCCAAAACCTCCAAGTGACGCTGCGGAGAAAAGCCGTCGGTTTCCCCCGGCTGGGGTGCGAGGTTCAGTGTGAGGACCTTGCGGGCCCGGGTGTTCACCAGTGCGTCGGCCAGCTCCGGGACCAGCAGATGCGGGATCACCGAGGAGAACCAGGACCCCGGTCCGAGGACCACCCAGTCGGCGTCCAGGACCGCCTGGACGGCCTCCGGAACGGCCGGCGGATCGGCCGGCTGCAGCCACACTTCCTGCACGTCACCGGGGGTGAGGGCGACCGTTGCCTGGCCCCGCACCGTGGTGGTCTCGTCGGGCGCCGCGGGGTCGTGCCCGCGGACGCTCGCATGGAGGTCCAGCGGCACCGCGGACATGGGCAGCACCCGGCCGTGCGCACCCAGCAGCCGGCCGACCCATTCGAGTGCCGCGACCTCGTCGTTGAGCTGCTCCCAGAGGGCGACAATCAGCAGATTGCCTACGGCGTGTCCGTGCAGATCGCCCTTGCTGACGAAGCGGTGCTGGATCACCTGCGCCCAGGTCCGCCCCCACTCGTCGTCCCCGCACAGCGCGGCCAGCGCCTTGCGCAGGTCACCGGGGGGCAGGACGCCCATCTCCTCGCGCAGCCGGCCGCTGGAACCGCCGTCGTCGGCGACGGTGACGACGGCGGTCAGGTCGCCGGTGATCCGGCGCAGGGCGCTCAGCGACGCGGACAGGCCGTGGCCGCCGCCCAGGGCGACCACTTTCGGCGGTACTCCGGAGCGACGGCTCGTGCGACGCAGGCGCCGTGCCGTCCGGATCACTCGCGCCCCATGTCCCGGTGGACGATGACGGTCTCCACCCCGTCCGAGGAGAGCCGCGCGGCGAGCCGCTCGGACATCGCGACGCTGCGGTGCTTGCCGCCGGTGCAGCCGACGGCGATCGTCACGTACCGCTTGCCCTCCCGGCGGTAGCCGGCGGCGATGATGTGCAGCAGCTCGGCGTACCGGTCCAGGAACTCCTTGGCGCCGGGCTGGTTGAAGACGTACTGGGCGACCTCGTCGTTCAGCCCGGTGTACGGGCGCAGCTCCGGGACCCAGTGCGGGTTCGGGATGAAGCGGCAGTCGACCACCAGGTCCGCGTCGACCGGGAGCCCGTACTTGAAGCCGAAGGACATGACGGTCGCCCGCAGCTCGGGCTCCCCGTCGCCCGCGAACTGGGCGTCCATCTTCGATCGCAGCTCGTGCACGTTCAGGCTGGAGGTGTCGATCACCAGGTCGGCCTCGCCGCGCAGCTCGCGCAGCAGATCGCGCTCCTTGGCGATGCCGTCCACGATCCGGCCGTCGCCCTGCAGCGGGTGCGGGCGGCGGACGGACTCGAAGCGGCGCACCAGAAGGTCGTCTGAGGCCTCCAGGAACACCACGCGGCGCTTGACGCCCTTGGTGTCGAGGTCGGCCAGCGACTCCCGCAGATTGTCGAAGAAGCGGCGGCCGCGGACGTCCACGACGACCGCGATCCGCGCCACATTGCCCTGCGAGCGCGCGCCGAGGTCCACCATGGTGGGGATCAGGGCGGGCGGCAGGTTGTCCACGACGAACCAGCCGAGGTCCTCGAGGCACTTGGCCGCGGTGCTGCGGCCGGCTCCGGACATGCCGGAGATGATCACCAGTTCGGGGATGGCCTCGGCGGCCTCACCCGCTCCACCGGTCGTCACGGTTGCTCCGTCTCCGTCGTTCTCTGTCATCGCTGTCTCCCCCGTTCCACTGAGGCGGCCCCCGGGTGCGGCCGTCTACTCATCCTCAATGATCTCTCCCGTGGCGGTGTTCACCGCGGGAACGGCGGGCGCGGCTGCGGCCAGGGCCGCGGCGACCGTCTCGGCCGTGCGGCGGCCGATGCCGGGCACCTCGCAGATCTGCTCCACCGTGGCGGCCCGCAGCCGCTTGAGCGAGCCGAAATGCTTGAGCAGCGCCTGGCGGCGCGTCTCGCCGAGGCCCGGCACCGCGTCCAGGGCGCCCGCCTTCATCGATTTCGATCGTTTGGTGCGCTGGTACGAGATCGCGAAGCGGTGTGCCTCGTCCCGGATCCGCTGCAACAGGTACAGGCCCTCGCTCGTGCGGGGCAGGATCACCGGGTCGTCGTCGTCCGGCAGCCAGACCTCTTCCAGGCGCTTGGCGAGGCCGCAGACGGCCACGTCCTCGATGCCCAGCTCCGCGAGCGCCCGCTGGGCGGCCGCGACCTGCGGCTGCCCGCCGTCGACGACGACGAGCTGCGGCGGGTACGCGAACTTGCGCGGCCGGCCGGTCTCGGGGTCGATGGGCCCGCCCACCGCCTCGCCGGCCTCGCCACCCTCGGCGCCGACCTCGCCGCCGGCCGCGCCGACGTCCCACTCGCCCGTCTTCTGCTTCTCCTGCAGATAGCGTCGGAAGCGCCGGGAGATCACCTCGTGCATCGACCGGACGTCGTCCTGGCCCTCGAAGGACTTGATCTGGAAACGGCGGTACTCGCTCTTGCGGGCCAGGCCGTCCTCGAAGACCACCATCGAGGCGACCACGTCGTCACCCTGGAGGTGCGAGATGTCGAAGCACTCGATCCGCAGCGGGGCCGTCTCCAGCTCCAGCGCCACGGAGATCTCCTCCAGGGCCCGGGAGCGGGTGGTCAGGTCCGAGGCGCGCTTGGTCTTGTGCAGCGCCAGCGCCTGCTGCGCGTTGCGCTGCACGGTGACCATCAGGTCCTTCTTGTCGCCGCGCTGCGGGACCCGCAGGCTGACCTGCGAACCGCGCCGCTCGCCGAGCCACTGGGTGAGCGCCTCGGCGGTCTGCGGCATGGCCGGGACCAGCACCTCCTTGGGGACGCCCTCGCCCTTCTCGTCACCGTAGAGCTGCTGCAGGGCGTGCTCGACGAGGCCGGCGGTGTCGACCGCCTCGACCTTGTCGGTGACCCAGCCGCGCTGGCCCCGTACCCGGCCGGCGCGGACGTGGAAGATCTGGACGGCCGCCTCCAGCTCGTCCTCGGCGACCGCGATCAGGTCGGCGTCGGTGGCGTCGTTGAACACCACCGCGTTCTTCTCCAGGGCCCGCTTGAGCGCTTCTATGTCGTCACGCAGCCTGGCGGCCCTCTCGTACTCCATCTCGCCGGCCGCCTCCCGCATCTGCTGCTCCAGGCGGCGCAGATACGTGCCGGTGCGGCCGGCCATGAAGTCGCAGAACTCCTCGGCGAGTTCGCGGTGCTCGTCCGGAGTGACGCGGCCGACGCAGGGCGCGGCGCACTTGCCGATGTAGCCGAGCAGGCAGGGCCGGCCGATCTGCGCGGACCGCTTGAACACCCCTGCGGAGCAGGTCCGCACGGGGAAGACCCGCAGCATCAGGTCCACGGTCTCGCGGATCGCCCAGGCGTGGGCGTACGGCCCGAAGTACCGCACGCCCTTCTTCTTGGGCCCGCGCATCACCTGCACCCGGGGGAACTCCTCACCCATGGTGACGGCCAGCGAGGGATAGCTCTTGTCGTCCCGGTACTTGACGTTGAACCGGGGGTCGAACTCCTTGATCCAGGAGTACTCCAGCTGCAGCGCCTCGACCTCGGTGCCGACCACGGTCCACTCGACGGACGCGGCGGTCGTCACCATGGTGGCGGTGCGCTGGTGCAGGTTGGCGATGTCCTGGAAGTACGAGGAGAGCCGCTGGCGCAGGCTCTTCGCCTTGCCGACGTAGATCACCCGGCCGTGCTCGTCCCGGAACTTGTAGACCCCCGGCGAGTCGGGGATCTGACCCGGCTTCGGTCTGTAACTGGAGGGGTCTGCCATGCCACCACCCTACTGGCGGGCGGTGACATTCCCGGTCCCGGCACGGGTCACGCGCGGGGACCGGGAATGACGGTTCAGCTACGCCGCGTGGTGCGGCGGCGTACGCCGAAGGCGAAGGCGGTGATCAGCGCCAGACCGGCGCCGACCGCGCCGAGCGGGGCGCCCTTCCCGAGGTGCCCGTCCGCCGCGCCGGCCCGGGCGGCCTGCGCCTCGGGGGCCGCTGCGACAGCCGGAGCGACGGCCGGAGCTGCGGCGGGACCGATGGCCCCGGGAGCGGCTCCGGGAGCGGCCCCCGTGTCGTAGCCGCCGCCCAGGCCCGCCCGGTCGTACGCCGAGCCGGGCAGCTTGTCCCCGTACCTTCGGTGGACGAGCTGCTGGTAGCCGGCCAGCGTGGTGCCGGCGGCGCCGACGGCCTTGACCGCGTCCGGATCGAGCGGCAGGACCCTGCCCGCGCGCACCACGTACCAGGCGTCGATCTGCGGTTCCCGGAAGACCGTGGAACCGGGCTGAGCACCGCCCTTGGCGACGTAGTCGGTCTCGTCGCTGCCGGTGGCGATGTTCACCACCTTCCAGCCGGTCCCGCTGCGCACCGTCCACACGGAGGCGGTGTGCCCGTCGGCGGAGACCGCCTTGGTGGCGGCGAACTCCGGCAGCGCGACGGCCGCGCCCCGGTCGCCCGCGACGAAGCCGGGGTTGAGGGTGTTGACAGTGACGGTCGCGCCTTCGAGGTGCGGCGCCGCGGCCTTCAGTGCGGTGACGCCGTCACGGGCGAAGAAGCGGGAGAGCGTGTCGAGGGTGGCCGGCGCCGCGGCGGCTTCGCGGGCGGCGGCGGAGGCGGCGGGTGTGTCGTCGGCGTGCGCCACGGGGACGGCGGCCAGGGTGAGTCCGCCGGACGCCAGGGCGGCAACCGCGACTGCCGCGATCTTGTGTGTCGTGCTCGTCTTCATCGGCGCCTCACGCTCCGATCCGGTAGAGCGAATGGGTCCAGGAGAACGAGCTGTTGTTGACGTAGTACGAGTAGTCCGCCCAGTTGTAGCGGTAGTTGGACGGCCACGGGTCTCCCCAGTAGACGAAGTTGGTGGCGGTGTCGTAGCCGTAGAGCACATGCATGTGCCCGCCGCCGGAGCTCCACGCGATACGGGTCTCCACCGGCCGGTTGGCGCTGATCTCGCTCTGCACGGTGGTGTAGCGCAGATAGCCTGTGACGTAGCTGCCGGGGTTGATGCCGGCCCAGTCCAGCGCGTTCTGCACGTTGTCCAGCGACGCCTGCCAGTTGCCGCAGGTCGAGCCCTGGGCCCGGTTGAAGGCCGCGTTGCAGAACTGGTTCTGCGAGTAGGAGCGGCCGAACCAGGTGGCGATGGTGTTGCCGCTCGCGGCCCAGCACCAGTTGGTGTTCTGCTGCGCCTGCATGGTGATGTTCAGCTGCTTCGCGCCGGCCAGGGTGCTGGTCGCGGCGGCGGGTGCGGCGAGGGATGCGGCGGCAGGTGCGGCGCCGGCTGTGGGGGTGCCGGTGATGCCGAGGCCGAGTGTCGCGGCGAGTGCGAGCACGACCGCCGCGAGGCGCCCGCGGCCGCGCAACCGCATGCGGAGGGGATGGAGCATGGCGTTCCTCCCTGTCGGGAAGTGGGGGGTGGAGGAGCGCGTCCGGACGCTGGATCAGAGCATCGGGTGTTGTCGGGGACCGGTCAACGGGCTTCAATGTGGGGGCGAGCCAGGTGTGAACGCCCGCGGTACGGGTGTGAACACAGGGATCGGATCAGCAGGTCAGCAGCGTGCCGCGAGACGTACCGGCCACCACGTGGGTGAACGTTCACAGACCGCGCGGCCGGAGGAGCGCAATGTCGCAGAGAACCGCATTGTCCGAGGCGCTGCGCACCGGACCCTTCCACCACGCGCTGCGGACCGCCGTGGCCGCCCGCGGTCTGGCCCTGGAACGGGTCCGGCACCGTCTCGCGCAGCGCGGCGTGCGGGTGTCCGTCACCAGCCTCAGCTACTGGCAGAGCGGCATCCGCAGACCGGAGCGGGCCGAATCGCTGCGCGCCGTCCGGGCGTTGGAGGACGTCCTGGAACTGCCCGCGAACTCCCTGAGCCGGCTGCTCGTCCCCCGCACGAACCCCGACCGGCCGCCGGCCCGCTCCTACCAGTACCTGATGGAACCCGCCGCGGCCCTGGAGACCCTGCTCGCGGAGCTCGGCTCCCCGGCGGACGGCGGGCTCCACACCGTCGTGCACTACGAGCGGGTGCGGATCGGGGAGGCACGCGAGCTGCTCGCCCACGACTCACAGCATGTGGTCCGCGCACACCGTGACGGTGTGGACCGCTATGTGGCCATCCACCACGGGGACCCCGGCTGCGATGTCGAGCGGGTCCGGGTGCGGGCGGCCGACAACTGCCGCGTCGGACGGGTCAGACGGCACCAGGAGTCCGGCGTGGTCGTCGCCGAGCTGCTCTTCGACGGCCGCCTGCGCGGCGGCGACACCGCCCTGCTCGGCTACGGCTTCGACGACGGCAGCGGCCCGCCGAGCGGCGAGTACGTCCGCGGCTTCCCCTTCGGAGGCGGCCAGTACGTCCTCCAGGCCGCCTTCGCCCCGACCACCCTCCCGGTCCGCTGCCGCCGCTTCGAACAACCCACCCAGGGCGCCCCCCAGCAGGCGGTCGCCGAACTGCTCCTCAACGGCCGCGGCACCGTCCACTTCGTGGAGGAGACGGTACGGCCGGGCCTGCTGGGCATCGCGTGGGACTGGTCCTGAGGGGCCGGGCGGTTCCGGCCGGTCGGTCCTGAGGGGTGGCGCCAACGCACTCAGGACGGATCCGTCGGCGTGGGGCCGGCCCGTTGCCGGGCCGCCCCCACCCGGTCACCAGCCGCGCTCGCGCCACTCCGCGAGGTGGGGGCGCTCGGCGCCGAGTGAGGTGTCGCTGCCGTGGCCCGGGTAGACCCAGGTCTCGTCGGGAAGGGCGTCGAAGAGCTTGGCGGTCACGTCGCCCAGGAGGCGGGTGAAGGCCTCCGGGTCGTCGTGGGTGTTGCCGACGCCGCCGGGGAAGAGGCAGTCGCCGGTCCACAGGTGCGGGTGGCCGTGCGGGTCGTCGTAGACGAGGGCGATGCTGCCGGGGGTGTGGCCGACCAGGTGGCGGGCGGTCAGCTCGATGCGCCCGACCCGGACGATGTCGCCGTCCTCGACCAGGACGTCGGTGGGTACCGGGATGCCCTCCGCGTCGTAGCGCCCGGCATGGGTGCGCGCGCCGGTGGCGGCCTTGACCTCGGCGAGGGCGCTCCAGTGGTCGCCGTGCCGATGGGTGGTGACGACGGAGGCGATTCCGTCGTCACCGATCAGGCCGAGCAGCGTCCGGGGCTCGGCGGCCGCGTCGATCAGCAGTTGGTCACCGGAGTCCCGGCAGCGCAGCAGGTACGCGTTGTTGTTCATCGGGCCGACCGCGACCTTGGTGATGATGAGGTCGGTGAGCTCGTGCACGTCCGGCGCGCCGCCGACCTTCACTTCTCCGTTATAGGGCATGCCGCCCAGGTTAGTGGCGCCCAGGTCAATGGCGTCAGATGAGCGGTGGGAGGACGGGCAGCGGGTGGTCCGGGACGGTGGTCAGGCCGTCGCCCTTGGCGCGGCCGCTGACCCAGGCCAGCAGGGCGTTGCCGGTACCGCTGACGGTGAGCTCCGGCTCGGTGGCGGCGCCGAGATCCCAGGAGGATCCGCTGCCGGTGTCGTGCAGCCGGACGGCGGCGACGCCCTCGTGGCCGGAGAGGCCGTCGAGGAGCGCATCGAGCTGCCGCCCGGTGAAGTCCGCCGGCAGATCGTCGAAGCCGCAGCCGATGCCGAGATCCACATGGTGGAAGTTGATCTCGACGAGCCGCCGCCACGGGATCTCGGCTGCGGCGATCACCTTGCCGGACCGCATCCGGACCTGGGCGGCCCAGGCCTGCGGCGGGATCTCCCCGGTGGCCAGCGCGAAGCGGTCGGCGGAGGTGCGCAGGTCGTCGAGGTGCTCGGCGAGCGGGCGGCCGGCGCCGTCGGCGATGTCCTTGTCGCGCACCTCGGTGCTGATGTACTGCGGGGTCTCCTCGCCGGTGCGCGCCCAGGTGAGGAGGTTGACGAGCGAGTCGGCGTTGCGGGCGAGGTGGGCCAGGACGTGGCCGCGGGTCCAGCCGGGCAGCAGCGAGGGCTCGGCGACCGCGGTGGCGGGGAGCGCCGCGACCGCCTCGATCAGCCGTTCGGTGGCTGCTTGTACGGCAGCCGCATCGCGGGCGGGGTCGGGTCGTTGGACGGACACAGGGCCTCCTGATCGACAACGTGCTCGACAGCTTGATCGACGGTGCACGGACGACGCTAGCGCGGTCACTCGGTCGGGTGAACATGGCAGCCGCCCTCCGTAAATCGAATGCGCGTGCTATAGGCTCGGTGTGTCACAACAGGAAGAAATGTTGACGGCGCCCCGTTTAGGCTGACTGGGGGTGCCGACCCTCTCCTTTTCTATGAAAGGTGCGCACTGGCGTGGCCGATCGACTCACAGTCCGTGGCGCTCGCGAGCACAACCTCAAGAACGTCTCGCTCGACCTCCCGCGGGACGCGCTCATCGTGTTCACCGGACTCTCCGGTTCGGGCAAGTCCTCCCTCGCGTTCGACACGATCTTCGCCGAGGGGCAGCGCCGCTACGTCGAGTCGCTCTCCTCCTACGCCCGGCAGTTCCTGGGCCAGATGGACAAGCCCGACGTCGACTTCATCGAGGGCCTCTCACCGGCCGTCTCGATCGACCAGAAGTCCACGTCGCGCAACCCGCGCTCCACCGTCGGCACCATCACCGAGGTCTACGACTACCTCCGGCTGCTCTTCGCCCGGATCGGCAAGCCGCACTGTCCCGAGTGCCGCCGGCCGATCTCGCGCCAGTCGCCGCAGGCCATCGTCGACCGGGTGCTGGAGCTGGAGGAGGGCAGCCGCTTCCAGGTGCTCTCCCCGCTGGTGCGCGAGCGCAAGGGCGAGTTCGTCGATCTCTTCGCCGACCTGCAGACCAAGGGGTACAGCCGGGCCCGGGTGGACGGCGTGACCATCCAGCTGACCGAGCCGCCGGTGCTCAAGAAGCAGGAGAAGCACACCATCGAGGTGGTCATCGACCGCCTCACCGTCAAGGAGAGCGCCAAGCGCCGGCTGACCGACTCCGTCGAGACCGCCCTCGGGCTGGCCGGCGGCATGGTGATCCTGGACTTCATCGATCTGCCCGAGGACGACCCGCAGCGTGAGCGGATGTTCTCCGAGCACCTGTACTGCCCCTATGACGACCTCTCCTTCGAGGAGCTGGAGCCGCGCTCCTTCTCCTTCAACTCGCCCTTCGGCGCCTGCCCGCAGTGCAGCGGCATCGGCACCCGCATGGAGGTCGACCCGGAGCTGATCGTCCCGGACGAGGAGAAGTCGCTGGAGGACGGCGCGGTCGCGCCGTGGTCCGGCGGTATGTCCAAGGGGTACTTCCAGCGGCTCGTCGAGGCACTCGGCGAGGAGCTCGGCTTCCGTACGGACATTCCCTGGGCGGGTCTGCCGGTCCGCGCCAAGAAGGCGCTGCTCCACGGGCACAAGACGCAGATCAAGGTGGCTTACAAGAACCGGTACGGCCGCGAGCGCGCGTACACGACCAACTTCGAAGGCGCGATCCCGTTCGTCAAGCGGCGGCACCAGGAGTCCGAGACGGACTCCAGCCGCGAGCGCTTCGAGGGCTTCATGCGCGAGGTGCCGTGCCCGACCTGTGAGGGCACCCGGCTCAAGCCGATCGTCCTCGCGGTCACCGTCCAGGGCCGGTCCATCGCCGATGTCTCCGCGATGTCGATCAGCGACTGCGCCGACTTCCTCTCCGCGATGAAGCTGGACGCCCGCGACAAGAAGATCGCCGAACGGGTCCTGAAGGAGGTCAACGAGCGGCTGAAGTTCCTGGTCGACGTCGGCCTGGACTATCTCTCGCTCAACCGCGCCTCGGGCAGCCTGTCCGGCGGCGAGGCCCAGCGCATCCGGCTCGCCACCCAGATCGGCTCCGGCCTGGTCGGCGTGCTGTACGTGCTGGACGAGCCGTCGATCGGTCTGCACCAGCGGGACAACCACCGGCTCATCGAGACCCTGGTGCGGCTGCGGGACCTCGGCAACACCCTGATCGTGGTGGAGCACGACGAGGACACCATCAAGATCGCCGACTGGATCGTCGACATCGGCCCGGGCGCCGGTGAGCACGGCGGCAAGGTCGTGCACTCGGGTTCGCTCAAGGACCTGCTGACCAACGAGGAGTCGCTGACCGGCCAGTATCTGTCCGGCAAGCGCTCGATCCCGATGCCGGACGTGCGCCGGCCGGTGGACCGCGACCGGCAGCTGACCGTGCACGGCGCCCGCGAGCACAACCTGCAGGACATCGACGTGTCCTTCCCGCTCGGGGTGCTCACCGCCATCACCGGTGTCTCGGGATCCGGCAAGTCGACGCTGGTGAACGACATCCTCTACACCCACCTGGCGCGCGAGCTGAACGGGGCGCGCAGCGTCCCGGGCCGGCACACCCGGGTGGAGGGCGACGACCTGGTGGACAAGGTCGTGCACGTGGACCAGTCGCCGATCGGCCGCACCCCGCGCTCCAACCCGGCCACGTACACCGGTGTCTTCGACCACGTCCGCAGGCTCTTCGCCGAGACGATGGAGGCGAAGGTGCGCGGCTATCTGCCGGGCCGCTTCTCCTTCAACGTCAAGGGCGGACGCTGCGAGAACTGCTCGGGCGACGGCACGATCAAGATCGAGATGAACTTCCTGCCGGACGTCTACGTCCCGTGCGAGGTCTGCCACGGCGCCCGCTACAACCGCGAGACGCTGGAGGTGCACTTCAAGGGCAAGTCCATCTCCGAGGTGCTCGACATGCCGATCGAGGAGGCGCTGGACTTCTTCGAGGCCGTCCCGACGATCTCCCGTCATCTGCGCACCCTGAACGAGGTGGGGCTGGGCTACGTCCGGCTCGGGCAGTCGGCGCCGACCCTCTCCGGCGGCGAGGCGCAGCGCGTCAAGCTCGCCAGCGAGCTGCAGAAGCGCTCCACCGGCCGGACGGTCTACGTCCTGGACGAGCCGACCACCGGTCTGCACTTCGAGGACATCAGCAAGCTCATCAAGGTGCTGTCGGGCCTGGTCGACAAGGGCAACACGGTCATCGTCATCGAGCACAACCTCGATGTCATCAAGACCGCCGACTGGGTCATCGACATGGGCCCGGAGGGCGGCAACGGCGGCGGTCTGGTGGTGGCCGAGGGCACCCCGGAGGAGATCGCGGGGTCGACGGCCAGCCACACCGGCAAGTTCCTGCGGGACATCCTCGGCGACCGGGTGAGTGACGCCACGGTGTCGCCGAGGAAGAAGCCGGCGGTGAAGAAGGCCCCGGCCAGGAAGGTCACCGCGAAGAAGGCCACGGTCGCGGAAACCGTCGCGGCACCCGCCAAGAAGGCGGCGCCGCGCAAGAAGGCAGCGGGCAAGGCCTGACCCGCTGGGCACAGGTTCGGGACGTAGGGTACTGGTCTCAAGATCAGTCCCTGCGTCCCTTTCCGCGTCCTGAGCCTGGAGCACCACGATGACCGAACCGCACGCCGCCTGCCGCCGTACCGTCCTGCGGGGCGCGGCTCTCGCCGGAGTCGCCGGCCTGGGCCTCACGGCCTGCGGCGGATCCGGCAAGGACAAGGCCGCGGCCACCGGTCCCGTCGACCTCGGCCCGGCCACCGAGGTCGCCGTCGGCGGCGCCAAGCTGTTCCGCGATGACAAGGTCGTGGTCTCGCAGCCCACCCAGGGCGCCTACAAGGCGGTCAGCGCGGTGTGCACGCACGCCGGCTGCGTGGTGGACAAGGTCGAGGACGGCATCATCTCCTGCCCCTGCCACGGCAGCCGCTTCAACGCCACGACCGGCGCCGTCGTCCAGGGCCCGGCGACCGAGCCGCTGCCCGCCGTCGAGGTGCGCGTCGAGGGCGGCAAACTGATCACCGGCCGCAAGGCCTGACACCCGGCATCAGTCGTCGAGGTCGATCGCGAACTCGACGACCGTGGTGTCACCCCGCCGGACGATCGGGTGCGCAACCTCGACCACCCGGCCGTCGTCGGCGACGTGCCTGCGGGTGAAGCGGATCACCGGCACGGAGCCGCCGATGCGCAGCGTCGCCTGCTCGTCCTCGGTGGGCATGGCCGTGGTGAACGACTCGGTGATGCGGTTGACATGGATGCCCAGCGTCTTGAACTGCGCACGAGTGCCACCCGGCCACGGCTCGTTGATCGGGTCGGCGACAGGTGTAGCGGCGACATCGGACCAGCGGACATAGCTGATGGACATCTGCGTCGGGGCATCGTTGTCGTAGAACACGAAGTGGCGGGCGAGAAGCGGTTCGCCGATTTCGCACTCGAAGAGTGCGGCCAGTTCGGCGTCGGCCCGCTTCTTCACGTACCGCTTGTCGAGCCGGTATTCGGACCAGCCGATGCCTTGGTCCTTGGTGAACGCCGTTTGCGGCGCCGTGGTGTTGGTGCGGTACCGGTCAGCTGCCATGCGGTGAACGGGCGGCCGTTTGCGGACGATGGTGCCCGCGCGGGTCCGGGTCTCGATCAGTCCCTCGTTGCGCAGGACCGCGAGAGCGTTGCGGATCGTCGTCTCGGAGACGCCGTGCGCCTCGCACAGCTCCGGCAGGGTGGGTAGGCGGTCGTCCGGCGCGTAGGTGCCGTCATGGATCTGGGCACGTACTTCGGCGGCGATGCGGAGGTACTCCGGCCGTTCCTCGCGGGGCACGCGAATCACCCTCCCGAGTGATCGTCCGATTCTGTACTCACATATTGGCCGCTTCGCTTGACCCTCGCCAAGTCGCGCGCGATTCTGAGTACGGAAAAGAACTTTCCGTACTCATAACATTGTGGAGTTTGGGAGCACACCCATGCCTGAATCCGGACAGAGCTGGCAGCGCCGCTTCCCCGGGGATGCCGAGCAGGTTCGCGTCGTCCGGGTATGGGTGGGCAGTCACGTGCGCCACGAGGACGCTCCGCTGCTGGCCGACGAACTCTTCGTCGCCGTCCTGGCGACACGACCGGCGAAGATCCAGATGACCCTCTCCACGGCCGGTTACCGAGCCCGCATCTCCGCGTCCGGCAACGTGGCGTTACCTCTGCACAGCGTCAGGGGTGCCGGTCTCTCGATCATCCGCGGCTTCTCATCCTGCCACGGCACCACCCCGGACGATCACGGACTCTGGGCAGAAGTCACCCAGGAGAAGACGCCATGAGCACCGACAACACCCAGCCTCCGGTCATCGACCCGGACCGGCTCACCATCAACCAATTGCGCGGACTGAACTGCGCGCACTGCGCAGCGCGCCTCTACCGCGCCCGGTCGATAGGCACACACCACATCGGGACCGGCGTACACGCCGACGACGTCGAACTGTATGCATGCGAACCGTCCTGCGCCGTCGCGGTTGAACGGCAACCGCACGCATGGTGCCACTTGTGCCACGACCCGATCGACGCCGCAATGGCCGTCCCGATCGGCAACCGGCCCGCGCCGACCGGTCCCGGCAGATTGCTGTACGCGGACGCCAAGTGCCCTGTGGCGTACCGGATCATCCCGCTGGCCGAACACCCGGCGGACACGGACGGCACCATCCGCTTCCGTACCGCCGACCCGTTCGTCCCGAAGTCCCGCTGAGACAGCAACTCCCGGACCGCCTCGCGGTAGCAACCCCAGGTTTTGGGGACAACTCGAAGCCCCCGCCCGGCAGGTCCTCCCAGACCGCAGCTTCGTGCCGCACTCGCGGGATGCCACGGCGGGCAACGCTTAGTAACAGATCCGTCACACCGCCGCCAAGCGCCTTCGGGCACTGTCACGCTGCACCCTCAAGCCGCCTGGGGGCCAACATCACCAACCCGTTCCTCATCCCGACCGTTCAGCGCCGAATGTTCACCGAGCCATGGCAGCGGTACGCGTGGGCTGCCCTACCCCTGGTCAGCATGTCGCTCTTGGCCTTCTTGCCATTCGTCATCGCCTGGCACCGCAAGATCATCGGATGGCGAGCTCCAGCCGCCTACGCAGCTCTTAGCGCGACCGTTCTCGGCTTCGCCATCGTCCAGCCCAAGGTCAACGCATGGTTCGCGGTAGCCGTCTGGACATTCATGATCACGACGGTCGTGCACGTCCTTCTCCTCGACCGCAGCAAGCAGCAGATCAAGTGACGCGGGGCCGTGACGGATCGCCGAGCGGCGATGCCGTCACCGCTTGCCGGAAACCAAGGGGACTCATGCACGCTCATTCAGCCCGCGCCACCGCCATCATCGCCTGTGGCCTTCTCTTCGCTACGGGCTGCTCGATGGGCACTACGCCCTCCCCGAACAAACCCGCAGGCAATTCCGCACCATCAGCGGCCGGCGTCACCGCGACCACAGCGTTCGGAGCGATTGCCAAGGATGTTCCGACCGCGAAGCTCACGGTCACGGTGACCGCTGAGAACGACAGCAATCACCTGATGGGTCGCCCTGGCCGGTACACGTCAGCGATCAAGTTCGCCGACAGTCGGATCAAAGGCGCCGACGCCAGCATGTACAAGACGGGAGACGTCGAACTCGGCGGCTGCATCGAGGTCTTCCCGACCACAGAGGCCGCGAAGACCCGCGCCGAGTACATCCAGAAGGTCACGGCGAGCATTCCCATGCTCGCCGAGTACGACTACCCGCACGGGACGGTCCTCGTCCGCGTCTCCCGATATCTCACGCCCACCCAAGCCGCCGCCTACGACAAGGCCGGCTCCAAGCTCGGGTAGCCGCTGGCCACGAGCTGGTGCCGTGGCATGGATCTTGGTGACGCGATCCGCGCGGCAGTGAGCCGCGTCGGATCGGACAGGCCCTACGAGCGGCGCCTCATTCGTTGGCCCACCTCGCCCGAGTCCGTCTCCCACCACGGGCGGGTCATTTCCGGGACGGCGGCGGCGGGCTCGTGGGCCGACGCCGACGCGCCTGAGGCCGTGGCCGCCGGGAGGAGTTCGTGGTCCAGGCGGGCGTCCAGTTCGGCGGTTTTCGCGCGGTCCGTGCGCCACCACTGGGCGAAGACCGCGATCAGGAAGGGCAGTCCGACCAGTTCGGCGAGGGTGAGCATCAGGCCGCCGCCGATCAGCTGGTCCTGCTTGGGGGTCGGGCCCCAGGTGCGGGGCTGGGCCGCGTACCAGTGGCCGGCGACCAGGGTGCCGCTGGTCATGACGACGATGCCGGGGAGCGAGTCGAAGAGGCCGTCGAGGAAGACCAGGGCGGCCCGTACCGGGTGGGTGCACCAGCGGGGCAGCAGTTCCTGGTGGGTGAGCATCGGCAGGACGAACAGGCAGCCGGTCAGCAGCAGTTGGAGATGCATCAGTTGGAGGACGGCGTCATGGCGCAGCGCCGTCTCGAAGTAGGGCGTGAAGTAGATCGTCAGCTCGGAGCCGAGCACCGCCGCCGAGCTGACCAGCGGGTACGTCAGCAGGCGCACCACGCGGCCGGTCAGTACGCCGTGCAGCGGGCCGTCCGGGGTCACCAGGGCCAGCGGGTCGCCGAGGGCCAGGCCCAGGGGGGCGATCAGGTCCAGCACGATGTTCTGCACGGCGGCGGGCCAGAACAGCACCCGGCCGTAGGCGGCCAGGCCGGACATCGTGGCGACCACGATCGCGCCCAGGCCGAGCACGAGGAACGCCGTGGTCCGCGCGATCGGCCAGCGGCCGCCGGCGCGACGGTGCCGCCGTACGCCCGCCACGTAGAGCCCGCCCAGCAGGACCACGGCGGCGAGCGCCACACCGTCCAGCTGCCAGGCGCCCAGGAATGTGGGCACCGTCAGTTCCGGCAGAGCCGCCGCCGTGGTGCTGAGCGCAGCAGCCATGTCGTCCTCGTCCTCGCATCCGTCCGGTCCCGGCGGCCAACGCTAGACCTGCCGGGGTGGACGGACGTGGGCAGGGCCCGGCATGTCGCTGCCGGGCCCTGCCCATCACGGCCGATCGCGGACCGTCGCGCGTTACGCGTTACGCGTCGATGCTGTTCTTCTCGGCCGCTTCGGCCGCCTCGGCCGCCGCCTGCTTCTTGGAGGCGAACAGGCTGGTGACGGTGGTGACCGCGAGCACGGCCACGATGACGCCGAGCGAGACGGGGATGGAGATCTCCGGGACGTTCACCCCGGACTCGTGCATCGCGTGCAGGACGAGCTTCACGCCGATGAAGCCGAGGATGACCGACAGGCCGTACGAGAGGTGGACCAGCTTCTTGAGCAGACCGCCGATCAGGAAGTACAGCTGGCGCAGACCCATCAGCGCGAAGGCGTTGGCGGTGAAGACGATGTACGGGTCCTGCGTGAGGCCGAAGATCGCCGGGATGGAGTCGAGCGCGAACAGGACGTCCGTGGTGCCGATCGCCAGCATGACGACGAGCATCGGCGTCATCAGGCGCTTGCCGTTCTCGACGATGAACAGCTTCGTGCCGTGGTACTTGTCGGTCGACGGGACGCGCTTCTCGACGAGCTTGAGGAGCTTGTTCTCCTCGAACTCCTCCTCCTCGGGATCGGCCAGCGCCTCCTTGATGAGCTTCCAGGCGGTCCAGATCAGGAACGCGCCGAAGATGTAGAAGACCCAGGAGAAGTTGGCGATGATCGCGGCGCCGCCGGCGATGAAGACCGCGCGCAGCACCAGCGCTATCAGGACGCCGACGAGCAGCACCCGCTGCTGGTACTTCGTCGGCACCGCGAACTTCGACATGATCAGGACGAAGACGAAGAGGTTGTCGACGCTCAGCGACTTCTCGGTGATGAACCCCGCGAAGAACTCACCCGCGGGCTGACCGCCCGCGAAGAGTGCCAGGCCGAGCCCGAACAGGGCGGCGAGGACGATCCAGACGGCCGTCCAGATGCCCGCTTCCTTGATGGTGACGTCGTGCGGCTTGCGTCCGATGAGGAAGTCGACGGCGATCAAGGCACACAGACCCGCGATGGTCAGTGCCCACATGGTCAAGGAAACATCCACTGCGCCTCCGGTAGTTCACTACGAACAGTGAACGGTACCGGAATGCCCAAGAGAAGGCAAAGGTACGGTCAAAATCCCAGGTCAGCGGCCATACGCCTGCCGAGCAGCCGCGACCTGACGGAGGACCTGGGGCACCACATGACTACCCGGAGGTACGAGCAGCGGCTCATAGGTCCAGGCGTGGCCGACCCAGGGGTCCGCGAGGTGGTCCTCGGGGGTCGGGGTGAGCCGCATCAGGGAGCGCCACAGCGGGTCGAGGACCGGGCCGTACGCCCGTGCGTCGTCCCGGTCGGCCACCATCAGCAGGTGCACGCCGACCGAGGGCCCCTCGTCGGCGAGGTAGCGCAGCTGGTTGACGGTGCGGTCGTCGAAGCCGTACGGGAAGTCGTTGACGATCAGCAGCTGCTCGGCGGTGTCCAGGTCCACCGGCAGCGAGTCCGGGGCGCCGGCCCGCATCGCCATCTGCACCAGGTCCACCCGCTCGGTCATCCTGCCGATCAGCGCCGCCACTCCGGCCGCACCGGCGGCGGGCGGCACCCGCAGGGTGCCCGACTCGGTCAGCGGGGTGAGTGCGGCGCTGCCGGTGCCGGCCGGGTCGATGACGTGCACCGAGAAGTCCCCGACCGGGTACGAGGCGAGCAGCCGGGCCGCGATGGTGACCGCGATCTCCATGGCCAGCCGCCGGTCCTGGGAGCTGTCGATCCACAGACCGCGCTCCAGCGGCAGTCTGACCAGCAGCGGGATCCGCAGTTCGGGGGTCTCGGGCAGATGCAGGTTGCCGAGCCTGGCGGCCATCGGCACCTCCATCGGCACCGTGTAGCCGTGCCAGACCGGGCTCTCCCAGCCGGCGTACGGCGGCGGCAGCGCCGGTTCGACGACCTCGGACTCGGCGCGCAGCTGCGCCAGGTCGCGGTCGAGGACGGCACGGGCCTGGTCCATGAGGTCGGCCTGTTTGGCGCGGGCCTGGTCCCGGGCGGCGTCGGCGGCCGGGCCGACGCGGGTGCGCGGGTCGGCCAGCAGCCGGTCCAGTTCCTGGTCCAGCCGGGACTCGGCGAAGTCGACGGCGCTGCGGTAGGCGGCGGCGGTGCGGGCCAGGTCCTCGAACATGCCCCAGACCTGGTTGTAGAGCCGCTCCTCCATCGTCCAGCCGCTGGCGTCACCGGCGACGGGCTGCGGGGCGCCCTGCGGGGGCGCGGCGTCCGCCGGCCGGCCGGGCGGCAGGTCCGGGGCCTGCGGGGCGGTGTGCCGCCGGGGGTGCTGATAGCTGATCGGGCCGCCGGCGGTCGCCGCCGCGGACGACGACGCCGGGGATCCGGACTGCGGCCGGGGCGGCGGGGCGACCGAGCGGGCCAGCCCCTTCGCCACCGCGTCATGGATGCCCGCGGCGAGCCCGGCCGCCTCCGGAACTCCCTGGTCGAGGAGCATGGCCGCCAGGCCGCCCGCGTACCCCTGGCCGACCGCGCGGACCTTCCACGCGCCCTGCCTGCGGTAGAGCTCGACGGCGACGACCGCGGTCTCCGGGCCGAGCCCGGTGATGGTGAATCCCGCGACCTCGGCCCCGTCCAGCGTGGTGACCGCGACATGCGGAGCGGCCACCACGCCGAAGGAGGCCGGAACACCGGCCGCGGTGGGGAGTGCGAGCAGCACATGGACCCGGTGGACGTCCTCGGAGAGGGCGCCCAGGTCCACCGCGAGCCGGTGGGAGGCGGCGGCCTGCTGGGACACTTCGAGGCCGGGGAGGTGCGGCGACCCGGGGTGGGCGATCCACTCCGTGCCGCTCACCCGCCCGTGCTCGTCACCAAGGGTGGCCACGGCCACCACCGGCGTGCCCGCCGTCACCCGGATCTCCAGACGGCCGGCGCCCTCGGGCCCGGCCGGGAGCGGATGATTCTGTCCCCGGACCAGCTCGGCGGCCATGCCGCCACCCCCCATTGGTGTTGTACGCGTCGTGCGTGTGCAGCTTTCGTGCGTGTGGTGCTGGTGTTCTCGTGGTGCTGTTGATCCGTGGTGCTGTGCGCCTGTGGAGTCAGAGCGCCGGCAGGATCGACGGCATCAGGTCCTGGAACGTACGGCCGGCGGCCGGCGTACCGATGGCGGTCATCGACCAGCCGCTGCCCGCGCGCTGCACCTTCGCCATGATCTGCGCGGTGTACTGCCCGCCGCCGGTCAGGGTGTAGCGGGCCAGCTCCTGGCCGTTGGTCTCGTCGACGAGACGGCAGAACGCGTTCTGTACCTCGGCGAAGGTCTGCCCGGTGAACGAGTTCACCGTGAAGACGATCTGGTCGATGTGGACCGGCACCCGCTGCAGGTCCACCAGGATCGACTCGTCGTCGCCACCCTGGCCGGCGCCGCCGACCACGTTGTCGCCGGTGTGCCGGACGGAACCGTCGTCGCTGACCAGGTGCCGGAAGAACACCACGTCCACCGGCTGCTTGTCGGCGAAGAGCACCGCCGAGGCGTCGAGGTCGATCTCCCGGGTGCGGCTGCCGAACAGTCCGCGGCGGGGCGCGGCCTGCCAGCCGAGCCCCATCCGAACGGCCGTCAGCGTCCCCCCGTCGGACTTGGTAAGGCTGATCTGCTGGCCCTTGGTCATGTTGACCGTCACGCGCTGTCCCCTCTCACCCGTCACCGGACTGTGTGCGGTTGCCCCGCACCCTAACAAGACGCCGGGACAGCGCACCTCGGTTCACCCCAGGGCAGGGTCTGTCCGGCGGATCGGGCCTAGGGCGTGTTGCGAAAGTCCCGCCTGGCCCACGACGCCTGGCACGCGCCCTCGCTGCGTTGTCGGGCTCGTCCAAGTACCCCAGTACGAGGACGACCCTCCGCCTTGCGAGCGCACGCACCAGACGCCGTGGGCCACGCCCTCCGGGCGAACGGCGCTACTTTCGCAACACGCCCTAGGCGATACCGGCCTCGCGCATCTGCCGCAGCTCCTTCTTCAAGTCGCCCAGCTCGTCGCGGAGTCGGCCCGCGATCTCGAACTTCAGCTCGGCCGCCGCGGCGTGCATCTGCGCGGTGAGCTCGGCGATCAGGTCCGCCAACTCCTCGGCGGGCAGGCTCTGGGCCACCCGCTTGCCGCCCGCCTTGGACGACAGTCCCGGCACCGGGGCCTTGCCGCGCGAGCGCTGCCTGCCGGAGCCCAGCAGCTCCTCGGTGTCCGCGTCCTCGCGGGCGAACGAGTCGAGAATGCCCGCGATCTTCTTGCGGAGCGGCTGCGGGTCGATGCCGTGTTCGGTGTTGTAGGCGACCTGCTTCTCACGGCGCCGGTTGGTCTCGTCGATGGCCTGCGCCATCGCGGGGGTGATCGTGTCGGCGTACATGTGGACCTCGCCGGACACGTTACGGGCCGCACGGCCGATGGTCTGGATCAGGGAGGTGCCCGAGCGCAGGAAGCCCTGCTTGTCCGCGTCCAGGATCGCCACCAGCGACACCTCGGGGAGGTCGAGGCCCTCACGGAGCAGGTTGATGCCGATCAGTACGTCGTACTCGCCGGCCCGCAGCTCGCTCAGCAGCTCCATCCGGCGCAGCGTGTCGATGTCGCTGTGCAAGTACCGCACCTGGATGCCGAGTTCCAGCATGTAGTCGGTGAGGTCCTCGGACATCTTCTTGGTGAGGGTGGTGACCAGCACCCGCTCGTTCCGCTCGGTGCGCAGCCGGATCTCGTGCACCAGGTCGTCGATCTGCCCCTCGGTGGGCTTGACGATGACCTGCGGGTCGACCAGCCCGGTCGGGCGGATGATCTGCTCGACCGCGCCGTCGCCGCGCGACAGCTCGTACTTGCCGGGCGTCGCCGACAGGTAGACGGTCTGGCCGATGCGCTCCAGGAACTCCTCCCACTTCAGCGGGCGGTTGTCCATCGCGGACGGCAGCCGGAAGCCGTGGTCGACCAGGGTGCGCTTACGGGAGGCGTCACCCTCGTACATGGCGCCGATCTGCGGCACGGTGACATGCGACTCGTCGATGACCAGGAGGAAGTCCTCCGGGAAGTAGTCGATGAGCGTGTTCGGGGCGGTGCCCGCCTCACGGCCGTCCATGTGCCGTGAATAGTTCTCGATGCCGGAGCAGCTGCCGATCTGCCGCATCATCTCGATGTCGTACGTGGTCCGCATGCGCAGCCGCTGGGCCTCCAGCAGCTTGCCCTGCTTCTCCATCGTCGCGAGGGTCGTCTCCAGCTCCTTCTCGATCCCCGCGACGGCGCGCTCCATACGTTCCGGTCCCGCGACGTAGTGGGTCGCCGGGAACACGTACATCTCCCGGTCGTCGCTGATCACCTCGCCGGTGAGCGGGTGGAGGGTGGACATCGCCTCGATCTCGTCACCGAACATCTCGATGCGGACGGCGAGCTCCTCGTAGACCGGGAAGATCTCGATGGTGTCGCCCCGGACCCGGAAGGTGCCCCGCTGGAACGCCAGGTCGTTGCGGGTGTACTGGATGTCCACGAACTTGCGCAGCAGCTTGTCGCGGTCAATCGTGTCACCGACCCGGAGCCGCACCATGCGGTCGACGTACTCCTGCGGGGTGCCCAGGCCGTAGATGCAGGAGACCGACGCGACGACGACGACGTCGCGGCGGGTCAGCAGGGAATTGGTGGTGGAGTGGCGGAGCCGCTCGACCTCCTCGTTGATCGAGGAGTCCTTCTCGATGTAGGTGTCCGTCTGGGGGACGTACGCCTCGGGCTGGTAGTAGTCGTAGTACGACACGAAGTACTCGACGGCGTTGTTCGGCAGCAGCTCGCGGAACTCGTTCGCGAGCTGCGCCGCGAGGGTCTTGTTGGGCGCCATGACGAGCGTCGGGCGCTGGAGCCGTTCGATCATCCACGCCGTGGTCGCCGACTTTCCGGTGCCGGTCGCGCCGAGGAGGACGACATCCTTCTCACCTGCGCGGATACGCCGCTCCAGCTCCTCGATGGCGGCCGGCTGGTCACCACTGGGCTGGAAGGGGCTGACGACCTCGAAGGGCGCCACAGTACGTTCGATGTCTGATACGGGCCGCATGGAACCACCGTACGGCCCAGCACTGACAAACCGCGGGGATCACCGTGGGCGACGGCCGTGAGCGGGCTCACGGACCGGCTCGTAGCGGGGCGGCTGGACGCCGGGCGGGTCCAGCGCCACCACCACCCCGGCCAGGAACAGGAACACCACCGGGCCGATCAGGACGGGCGCCAGGATCGCGGCGGGCGAGGCACCGCCCAGGCCGCCGGCGATCCCCGAGTCGTGCAGATGCACCCGGAGCGCGGCCATGCCCGTGTAATGCATGCCGGTGACCGCGACGCCCATGATGAGGCTGGCCCCGATGCTCGCGGCGAAGCCCTTGACCGACACCGCGGCCCACAGTGCCGCGGTGGCCGCCGCCACCGCGATGCCGATCGACAGGTACACCGTTCCGGTGTTGTAGGCGAGGTCCGCGTCCAGCTTCATCCCGGCCATGCCGAGGTAGTGCATGGCGGCCACCCCGACGCCGGTGACCGCGCCGGCGGCGAGCAGGACCGGTGCGCCGCGGCCGAAGAACCCGACCAGGAAGACACCGGCGCCGACCACCGCGATGGCCACTCCGAGGCTCAGGAAGGTGATCGACTTGTTGTAGTTGATCTCCACCTGGTCGACGGTGAACCCCATCATGGCGATGAAGTGCATCGTCCAGATGCCCGAGCCGATGGAGACCGCGCCCAGGGCGAGCCAGCCGGCCCGCCGGGACCGCTCCATCACGAGCGCCCGGACCGTGCAGCGCAGTCCGAGAGCGGCTCCCAGGCAAGCCATGACGTAGGCCACCACGGGGGTGATCCAGCCGTACGTGAATCCGTTGACCGTTCCGTACATGCCGTCCACGGCGGGCCCTTCCGGCGCATCGAGTTGGCACACGATAGGACGGCCAGGGGAACATCTGACCGAGTTTCAGATTCCCTTTACCGACCCGTGATCCGGGTGCACGGTGACGCGGTCCAGCGGTCCGTGCGGCCCGGAGCCGAGCGCCGCCCGCAGTGCCGCCACGACCTGCGCCGGACTCGCCGTCAGGGCCTCCGGAGGCACCCGGACGATCCGCAGGCCGCAGGTGTCCAACGGGTTGGGGCCGGCCGCCGGTCCGATCACCAGAGCCACCCCCTCGCGCGCCCAGTAGGCGTCCGGAGACGCCAAGAACACACCGTCCAGGCGGAGTTCGGGCCGCCACAGCGGTGGCCGCGACCCCGAGAGCGCGACGAGCGAACGCAGCTGGCCGCCCAGCGGGCGGCGGACCCGCCCCGGAAGCGCCAGCTCCCGCAGCGTCTCGTCGATCCCGGGCTTGCGGGACAGCGACGCGGTACGCAGCTCGCCCGCCAGCTCCGCCGGATCGACCCCGCGGTCCCACACCAGCTCGCGGAGCACGGCCCGCACCCAGTCCGGGTCGCACGACGCCCGGACGCCGTCCCCCGCGGCGCGCACCAGGGGCGCGACGGGCAGCTCGTCCACCAGCTCGGGGCCGGGGAGGGTGCGCGCGTGGTGGACCCGCACCCAGGTGTGCGTCCTGAGCGCGCGCCCGGCCGGCACCAGGACGTCGACCACCCGCACCTCGGCGGGCACCAGGACCTCGCGCATCCCGTGCAGGGCCAGCGCCGCGATCCCCGTCAGCTGCGCCTGCGCCGCCGGGTACCCGGCGTAGGCCAGGGCCGCCCGGCAGCGCTGCCAGGCGGACAGCGCACCCCGCCGCAGCACCACCACCCTCGGCAGCACCCGCTGCCAGGGGCCGCCCGGCCCGCAGCGCTTGCGCAGCGCCACCTCCGACACCCCGATGCCGGACAGCTGGCCGACCGTCACCACCTGCCGCTGGTCACGGGCGAGAATGCGCAGGGCCTGGGCGAAGTCGTTTCGTGTCATGACGGCCCCCTCCCCCACCGGAACCGCTCAACTACCCGCTGTGACAAGGCTGTCGAAGAGCGGCACCCGGGCGAGTGATCGCTGCGGCCCCGGCTGACGGGCCCGGCCGGCCGGTCCGGCCGAAGGACCGGCCCGGCGGATCCGGCTCGAGGAATCTGCTCCCGGGCCCGTTGTCAGTGGCCCGGCATACGCTGGCGGTATGACGAACACCGAGCGGCACGAGGTGGCGGACCGGACCGCCACGGTGGCCTGGACGCGGCTGGACACCCCGATCGGCCCGCTGCTGCTCGCCGCGACCGACCAGGGGCTGGTCAGCGTCGTCTTCCGGGCCGACGACGAGGTGACGGAGACCTTCCTGGAGCGGCTGGGGCGCCGGCTGGGCGCGGATCCGGTCGAGGAGTCCGGGGAGTCGGGGCGGCTCGCCCCCGCCGTCCGCCAGCTGCGGGCGTACTTCGACGGGGAGCTGCGCGACTTCACCCTCGATCTGGACTGGTCGCTGACCGCCGGCTTCAACCGCCGCGTCCAGCGGGAGCTCGCCACCGGCGTGCCGTACGGCTCGGTCGTCGGCTACCAGGACCTCGCCGACCGCGTCGGCGAGCCGGGCGCCGCCCGCGCCGTCGGCACCGCCATGGGAGCCAATCCGCTGCCGCTCGTCGTCCCGTGCCACCGCGTCGTGGAGAGCAACGGGGGCATAGGCGGCTTCGGCGGCGGCCTGGAGATCAAGCGGACGCTGCTGGCCCTGGAGGGCGTGCTCCCGCCGCCCCTGTTCTGACGGGGCGGCCGGGGCCACCGGGCGACGGCGGCGCCGTCACCCGGTCAGTAGTGGTGGCAGCCCGGGTCGGGGGCGTCGACCGACAGCGCGTCGCCCTCGGGCAGGAGGTACGTGACGTACAGGACGACCGGCACCGTGCCGAGGTTCTGCCCGTTGTGCACCTTGCGGGCGCCGTCCGGCTCGATGAACGACTGGCCTGCGCTGCTGCGCACCACCG
Source organism: Streptomyces sp. So13.3 (assembly GCF_005860785.2). Lineage (NCBI taxonomy): Bacteria > Bacillati > Actinomycetota > Actinomycetes > Kitasatosporales > Streptomycetaceae > Streptomyces > Streptomyces sp. So13.3. The sequence continues at coordinate 3,014,886 of NZ_CP048835.1, forward strand.
AGCAGTCGGCCAGCGTCCTGGTCAGCGTGCCCGACTGGACGACGGCGATCAGCGGCCCCTGGTGGTAGTGCCAGCCGGTCTCACCGCCCGGCGCGATGGTGACCGTGCGCACCACGACGTCCGTACGCCCCTGGGTCCTGACCTTCAGCCCCTCGGCGGAGGTGCCCTTGGCCAGGACCGTCGCCGTCACCCCGCTGCCCGGTGTCGCCAGGGCGCCCGACGGCACCAGTCCCAGCGCCACCACACATCCGGCCACCGCCGCCGCTCTGCGGATCCGGCTCCAGCGCCTGCTGCTGTCCATGTGCGGGGTCCCTCCGGAACGGTTCAGGGAGCGTCGAAACGAGCCGCCTCAACATAGTCCGGCCGCGGGTCCAGAGCGGCGGCCAGCCGGAAGTGTCGCAGCGCTTCATCCGGACGGTTGGCACGCTGCAGCGTCCGGGCGAGCGCGAAGTGCGCGAACGCGTTGTCGGGTTCCCGTTCCAGCACTATCTGGAACTCGAGCTCGGCCGGGCGCAGTTGGGCGGCGGCGAAGAAGGACCGGGCCCGCAGCAGGCGCGCGGCGGTGTTCTCCGGGTGGGCGGCGATGACCGAGTCCAGCAGCTTCACCGCTCCGCGCGGGTCGCGGGCTTCCAGCAACTGCTCCGCGGCACGGAAATCGATGACGTGGGTCTCGGGGGTCTGCTCGGGCACGGCCGCCTCCCTTCCATGGCTCGGGTGACGACTGATCGTCGGCACAGACATACCCAACGCGGCCCCCGGCAATCACATTCCGGGCGGTCCCGCCCGGGGCCGCACTAGGGCGCGAGGCGGTCGCGCAGCTGCTGCCAGACCCGTTTGACCTGGGGTTCGAGCGCCTCCAGGGGGCCGTCGTTGTCCAGCACGACATCGGCGACGGCGAGCCGCTGCTCGCGGGTGGCCTGGGCCGCCATCCGCGACCGGGCCTCGCCCTCGTCCATGCCGCGCAGCCGCACCAGGCGGTCGAGTTGGGTGGCGGGGGACGCGTCCACCACCACGACGAGGTCGTAGAGCTCGGCGAGGGCGTTCTCGGTGAGCAGCGGGACGTCATGGATCACGATGTCGTCCGGGCCGACGGCGCCCTCCAGCTCGGCCGACCGGCGTCCGACGAGCGGATGCACGATCGCGTTCAACGCCTGCAGCCTGGCGGGGTCGGCGAAGACGATCGAGCCCAGCCTGGGGCGGTCGAGCGCACCGTCAGGAGTGAGGACCTCCGTGCCGAACTCGGCGACCACGGCGGCCAGCCCCGGCGATCCGGGCTCCACGACCTCCCGGGCGATCTTGTCCGCGTCCACCACGACCGCCCCGTACGACGCGAGCAGCCGTGACACTTCGCTCTTGCCGGCGCCGATTCCGCCGGTCAGGCCCACCTTCAGCATGGCGACAGCCTAGGGCCTGCCCGGACGGACAGGCCCTGGGTCGTGTCGTCAGTTTCCGTCGTCCTCCCGGTCCGCGAGGAACCGTTCGAACTCGGCCCCGAGGTCGTCGGCCGACGGCAGGTCGACCGGCTCGGCGATGAGGTTCTCCCGGGTCATCGAACCGGCGACCGCGTCGTACTGGCTCTCCAGCCCGCGGACGACCGAGACCAGCTCGCCGTCGCCCTCGGCGACCTGGCGGTCGATCTCGCCGCGGACCGTGTGCGCCTCGGCACGCAGTGCGTGCGCCACCTCGGGCAGCACCAGGCCGGTGGCGGCGGTGATCGCCTCGAGTACGGCGAGCGCCGCGTCCGGGTACGGGGAACGCGACAGATAGTGCGGCACGTGGGCGGCGACGCCCAGGACGTCACGGCCGGCCTCCGCGAGCCGCAGCTCGATGAGGGACTCGGCGCTGCCGGGCACCGTCGCCTCGTCGAACCAGCTGCGGTGGCCTGGCATCAGGTCCACCCGGTTGCCGTGCGGGGTCAGCCCGACCGGGCGGGTGTGCGGAACGCCCATCGGAATGCCGTGGAAGTTGATGGCCAGCCGCACCCCGAGCCGTTCGACGACCTGCAGCACGGCCGCGGCGAAGCGCTCCCACTCCACGTCCGGCTCGGAGCCGGTCAGCAGCAGGAAGGGCGTCTCCGTGGTGTCACGGACCAGATAGAGGGCGATCTCCGGTGCCTCGTACCCCGACCAGTGGTCGCGTTCGAAGAGCATCAGGGGCCGGCGCGCGCGGTAGTCGACCAGCCGGTCGGCGTCGAACCTGGCCACCAACTGGTTGTCGAGGCGGTCCAGCAGCTGCTCCGAGATCTGCTCGCCGGTGTCACCCGCGTCGATGTACCCCTCCAGGTGGTACAGCAGAACGGGGCCGGTCTCCCCGACCGCCTCGTCCACGGCCTCGGCACCGCCCGGCACGAATTCGTACAGCCCCTGCGGATCCAGCACTGTGATCGTTCCTCCTCGTTCTTCCTCCTCGGAAACGTGCGAGGAGCTGGGAGCATTCCCGCATCCGGGCCCGCTTCACCCCCTGACAACGCGGAAGGCCCGCTCCCCTCTCGGGGAACGGGCCTTCCGTCCGTACGGCTACCTGCAGGTCAGAGCGTCAGCTCTGGCCGCCGGCCAGCTTCTCGCGGAGCGCGGCCAGTGCCTCGTCCGACGCCAGGGCGCCGGAGTTGTCGTCCGACTCCGAGGAGTACGAACCGCCGCCACCGAGACCGGCGGAGCTGGCGGCACCGGCGGGAGCCGCAGCACCCTCGGCCTCCGCCTTCTCGTCGGCCTCGCGGGACTTGATGACCTGGGCCTGGTGCTGCTCGAAGCGGGTCTGGGCCGTGGCGTACTGGCCTTCCCACGCCTCGCGCTGGGTCTCGAAGCCCTCGAGCCAGTCGTTGGTCTCGGGGTCGAAGCCCTCGGGGTAGATGTAGTTGCCCGCGTCGTCGTACGAGGCAGCCATACCGTAGAGGGTCGGGTCGAACTCGACCGTGGCCGGGTCGGCACCGAAGGCCTCGTTGGCCTGCTTCAGCGAGAGGCTGATGCGGCGGCGCTCGAGGTCGATGTCGATGACCTTGACGAAGATCTCGTCGTTGACCTGGACGACCTGCTCCGGGATCTCCACGTGGCGCTCGGCCAGCTCGGAGATGTGGACCAGGCCCTCGATGCCCTCGTCGACGCGCACGAACGCACCGAACGGAACGAGCTTGGTGACCTTACCGGGAACGACCTGGCCGATCTGGTGCGTCCGGGCGAACTGCTGCCACGGGTCTTCCTGCGTCGCCTTCAGCGACAGGGAGACACGCTCGCGGTCCATGTCCACGTCGAGAACCTCGACGGTGACTTCCTGGCCGACCTCGACAACCTCGGAGGGGTGGTCGATGTGCTTCCAGGACAGCTCGGAGACGTGCACGAGACCGTCGACGCCGCCGAGGTCCACGAACGCACCGAAGTTGACGATCGAGGAAACGACGCCGGAGCGGACCTGGCCCTTCTGCAGGGTCGTGAGGAAGGTCTGGCGGACCTCGCTCTGGGTCTGCTCGAGCCAGGCACGGCGGGACAGGACCACGTTGTTGCGGTTCTTGTCCAGCTCGATGATCTTGGCTTCGAGCTCCTTGCCCACGTACGGCTGGAGGTCGCGGACGCGACGCATCTCGACGAGCGAGGCGGGCAGGAAGCCGCGGAGGCCGATGTCGAGGATGAGACCACCCTTGACGACCTCGATGACGGTACCGGTGACGATCCCGTCTTCTTCCTTGATCTTCTCGATGGTGCCCCAGGCACGCTCGTACTGAGCGCGCTTCTTCGAGAGGATCAGGCGGCCTTCCTTGTCCTCCTTCTGGAGAACAAGGGCTTCGATCTCGTCGCCGACCTTGACGACCTCATTGGGGTCGACGTCGTGCTTGATCGAAAGCTCGCGGGACGGGATGACGCCCTCGGTCTTGTAACCGATGTCGAGCAGGACCTCGTCCCGGTCGACCTTTACGATCACGCCTTCGACGATGTCGCCGTCGTTGAAGTACTTGATCGTCGCATCGATCGCTGCGAGGAAGTCTTCCTCGGAGCCGATGTCGTTGACCGCCACCTGCGGGGTGGTGCGCGTTGCCTCGGTGCTGCTCGTCATATGGGGAAGGACTCCGGTACGGACAGAAGTTGTAGGTACTGCTACGCCAGGACCCGTTATCGCACAGCCGAAGCCGGACAGCCTTGAGTCGGACCTTCCAAATGAATCGGAGAGTCGCCTCAAGGACCGAGGGGATACAAGCCAGTGCGAGCGCAACCTGCTACGTCTGAGGTGCGCAGGCCCGCAGCGCAACTTGTAGCATACGGGGGCAGCCGGACACGGTCAATGCGCGAAGGGCCCACCTGGGGCAGAACGGCCCATACCCGGCGCAAGTCCCCCCGTCACAGGTCCAACCAGAGAGTACGACGACAACCGCGATGAGCCAAGGACCCGAACCAGTAGCCACCCGGCGTACCGCAGGCGTCACGGAAAGCAGCCGGGCCAACCGGGGCTGGTGGGACCGGAACGCGGACGAGTACCAGGTCGAGCACGGAGCCTTCCTCGGCGACGGGAACTTCGTCTGGGGGCCGGAGGGACTGGACGAGTCCGACGCCGGACTGCTCGGCCCCGCCGCGGAACTCGCGGGCCTGTCGGTGCTCGAGATCGGCGCCGGCGCCGCGCAGTGTTCGCGCTGGCTGGCCGCGCGCGGCGCGCGCCCGGTCGCCCTCGACCTCTCCCACCGGCAGCTGCAGCACGCGCGCCGGATCGACGAGGAGTCGGCGGACGGCGGCTTCCCGCTCGTCCAGGCCGACGCGGGGACGCTGCCGTTCGCGGCCGCGTCGTTCGACCTGGCGTGCTCGGCGTACGGCGCGCTCCCCTTCGTCGCCGACCCCGAACGCGTGCAGCGCGAGGTGCACCGCGTGCTGCGGCCGGGCGGGCGCTGGGTCTTCTCCGTCACCCACCCGATCCGCTGGGCCTTCCCCGACGAGCCGGGCCCCGAGGGGCTGACCGCCGTCTCCTCCTACTTCGACCGCACCCCGTACGTCGAGCAGGACGGGCGCGGGCTCGCCGAGTACGTCGAGCACCACCGGACCCTCGGCGACCGCGTGCGGGAGATCGCCGCGGCCGGCTTCCGGCTGGTCGACCTCGTCGAGCCGCAGTGGCCGGAGTGGAACACCCAGGAATGGGGCGGCTGGTCGCCGCTGCGCGGCGGGATCCTGCCCGGGACGGCGATCTTCGTGTGCGTGCGGGACTGACGGCGGCGCCCGCCGCCGGACCGACGGGCACACTGGGCGGGTGATCCGCGCCAGTTCCCTCGACCTGCCCGTACAGACCGTCGTGCCCGCACTGCTGCGGGCGCTCGACGAACGGGGCTGCGCCGTACTCGCCGCGCCGCCGGGAACGGGGAAGACCACCCTCGTACCGCTCGCGCTGGCCGGGCTGCTCCCCCAGTACGGGGAGGTCCCCCGCCGGGTGCTGGTGGCCGAGCCGCGCCGGATGGCGGCGCGGGCCGCCGCCCGCCGGATGGCGTGGCTGCTCGGCGAGGGCGTCGGCGCCCGGATCGGCTTCACGGTGCGCGGCGAGCGGAAGGTCTCGGCGGAGACGGTCGTCGAAGTGGTGACGACCGGTGTGCTGCTGCAGCGGCTGCAGCGTGATCCGGAGCTGGCCGGTGTGGACACCGTCGTACTGGACGAATGCCATGAGCGGCATCTGGACGCCGACACCTCGATGGCCTTCCTGCTGGACGTACGGGCCGCCCTGCGCCCGGAGCTGCGGGTGGTCGCGGCCTCCGCCACCACGGACACCGCCGCCTGGGCCGCGCTGGTCGGGGGCGAGGACGGTGCCGCCCCGGTGGTCGAGGCGCAGGGCATCCTGCATCCGGTCGCCGTGGAGTGGGCCCCGCCGGTCCGCCCGGTGCGCCCGCCGCACGGGATGCGGGTCGATCCGGCGCTGCTGGAGCACGTGGCGGCGGTGGTACGGCGGGCCCTGCGCGAGAAGGAGGGGGACGTGCTGTGCTTCCTGCCGGGCGTCGGGGAGATCGCGCGGGTCGCCGGGATGCTGAGCGGGCTCGACGTGGAAGTGCTGCAGCTGCACGGGCGGGCGCCGGCCGCCGTGCAGGACGCGGCGCTCGCGCCGGGAACCGGCCGCCGGGTGCTGCTGGCCACGTCGGTGGCCGAGTCGAGCCTCACCGTCCCCGGGGTGCGCATCGTGGTGGACGGCGGGCTGGCGCGTGAGCCGCGGGTGGACCACGCACGCGGCCTCGACGCGCTGACGACGGTGCGGGTCTCGCACGCGGCGGCCCGCCAGCGGGCCGGGCGCGCCGGGCGCGAGGGTCCCGGCACGGTGTACCGCTGCTGGTCGGAGGCGGACAACGCCGGGCATCCGCGCTGGCCGGCACCGGAGATCTCCGTCGCCGACCTCGCCGCGTTCGCTCTGCAGACGGCCTGCTGGGGCGACCCGGACGCCGCCGGCCTCGCCCTGCTCGACGCCCCGCCGGCCGGCGCGATGGGCGCGGCCCGCGAGGTGCTCCTCGCGGTCGGCGCGGTGGCCGCCGACGGCCGCGCCACCGACCGGGGCAAGCGGCTCAGCCGGCTGGGCGTGCACCCGCGGCTCGCCCGCGCGCTCCTCGACGGGGCACGTGCGGTCGGTGCGCGGCGCGCGGCCGAGGTCGTGGCGCTGCTCAGCGAGGAGCCGCCGCGCGACTACGGCGACGACCTGGCCGCCGCCTGGCGGCAGGCCCGGCGCGGCGGCGACGGTTACGCGGCCCGCTGGCGCGCCGAGGCCGGCCGGCTGGAGTCGTCGCTGCGGCAGGCCGGGACCTCCGGCGGACCGGACGGGCCGCGCGGGTCCGGGGCCGCCGTCTCCGCTGGTGACGACGCGGCGGCCGGGCTGGTGGCCGCGCTCGCGTTCCCCGAGCGGGTGGCCAGGGCCCGCGGCGCCGGTACGTATCTGATGGCGTCGGGAACGGCGGCGGAGCTGGGCACCGGCTCCCGGCTCGGGACGCCGGGCTGGCTGGCCGTCGCGGTCGCGGACCGGCCGGTGACGGCGGTCTCGGCGCGGGTGCGGCTGGCCGCGGTGATCGACGAGGCCACCGCCCGTACGGCGGCGGCCCCGCTGCTGGCATCGGGCGAGGAGGTGCGCTGGTCGGACGGCGACGTGGTGGCGCGCAGCGTGGAACGGCTGGGCGCCGTGGAGCTCACGGCGCGGCCGCTGCGGTCGCCGGACCGGGCGCTGCTGCGGGCCGCCGTCGCCGAGGGGCTGCGGCGGGAGGGCACGGGGCTGCTGCGCTGGTCGCGCGACGCGCAGGACACCCGCCGCCGGCTGGCTTTTCTGCACCGGGAGTTGGGCGAGCCGTGGCCGGACGTCTCGGAGCAGGCGCTGCTGGACGGGATGGACGACTGGCTCGGCCCTGAGCTGTCCGCGGCCCGCCGGCGCGCCGATCTGGAACGGACCGACGCCGGCGGCCCGCTCAACCGGCTGCTGCCCTGGGCGTCCGGTGCCGCCGCCCGGTTCGGCGAGCTCGCTCCGGAGCGGATCGAGGTGCCCAGCGGTTCACGGATCCGGGTGGACTACGAGGGGGACCAGCCGGTGCTCGCGGCCAAGCTCCAGGAGCTGTTCGGCTGGCAGGAGACACCGCGGATCGCGGGTGGCCGGGTGCCGCTCCTCGTCCATCTGCTGTCCCCCGCCGGCCGGCCCGCCGCCGTCACCGCCGACCTCGCCTCGTTCTGGCGGGGCGGCTACCGCTCGGTCCGTGCCGAGTTGCGCGGCCGCTACCCCAAGCACCCGTGGCCGGAGGATCCGGCCGCCGCCGCGCCCACCCGCCGGACGAACCAGCGGCGTTGACCCCTCCAGGACGGCGCGGCGGCGGGCTCAGACGGCGATCGGACGCGGGTCGGGATCCGGGTCGCGCACCGTGTCGTCGGGGGCGGGGTCGGCCGGGCGGCGGCCGCGCGCCTCCAGGAACAGGGAGAGTGCGAGCAGGACGACGCCCAGGATCAGGAATCCCCAGGGAAGGTAGCTGGTCAGCAGCAGGATGAGCTGGCGCTGGGACTTCACCAGTTCGACGGTGGAGTCGATGTAGTCCTCGCGCATCTTCACATCACCGGCGAAGACGGTCACCGGCTTGGTGTCGGGTGTCTGCGGGAACCGCAGCTCCTCCTGGTGGACCTCCTCGCCGTTGACCGGGGCGCCGGTGGTGGGGTCGACCCAGAACATCCGCTTGGTGGTGTACCAGCGCTCCACCGAGCCGCCGAGTGCCGCCGGGGTGATGCCGCCCGGCATCGTCTTGGGCAGCGGGACCTTGACCCAGGGCACGATCTGCTCGAAGTAGTAGACCTTGAGGCCGCGGAAGTTCTGCGTCGCCTTGTAGTGGATGGGCGCGGTCGTCCGTGCCTGCGCGTCGTAGTAGAAGTAGTCGCGCTTCTCGGTGAGGAACGGGAACTTGAACTCGATGCCCTCCCGGTGCACGGGGTCGCCGTCGACGCTCTCGCTCGCGGTGTGCACCGGGTCCTGGGAGTGCGCGTCGAAGATGTAGCGCTCGGGGACCTGGCTGACCATCTTGCCGTCCGGGCCGACGATGTAGGACAGCGAGTCCCAGACCACGACGTCCCGGCCGGTGTCGGCCTTGACCTTCTTGGACTCCTCGACGTTGCCCTTCAGCGTCTGGATGACGCTGAGCTTGGGGACGACCTTGGGGACCAGCGACGTGTCGGTGAGCAGGGTGGCGTTCTTGGCCTCCAGAACCACCACCTGGTACTGGTTGGCCGGAACCTTGGCCAGCCGCGGGAAGGCGTACCAGCGCATCAGGGGCGACAGGGCCGCGAAGAAGACGGCGAAGGCGAGCAGCACCAGGCTGGACTTGCGGCGCATCGGGACGCTTCCCCTCCTTTGTAGCTACGGACGTCCTGTGTGGCGGTGGACGACGACCGGCCGGGAACGACCGGCTACGGGTGGCTGGGGACCGTGGTCACCAGCGGCTTGGGCGAGGTCTTTCCGGCGGGTGCGCCGACCGCGGTCATGGTGAGGACGAGCGCGAGAGCGGCGGCGAGTCCGATGGCTGCGGCGATCAGGGCACGCATGGCCGGACCTCCCTTGTGGACGACGACGTCGGCTGGGCCGGGGCACCGTAGCAATCGGGGGATCAGATGAGAACAGGTTCTACCGATCGAATGCGGCCACCGCGCGAACGAGCCCGGCCCCGCCGTGGAGGGCGGGGCCGGGCTCGATGGGTGCGGGGTACGTCAGTCGGCGGGGTGCGTCAGTAGGCGACGGCCGCCGGGCTGGTCGACGGGGACGCGCTCGGACTCGCGGCCGCGGTCGTGGCGTCCGTCGCGGTCGGTGACGGCGTCGGGGACGTGGTGGGCGTGGGGGGTGGGGCAGGAGCCGTCGGTCGGCGTGGGAGTCGGCGTCGGCGTCGGCGTGCCGGTCGGGGGTGGGCGTCGGCGAGGCGGATCCCGTCGGGGTGGGCGTCGGCGTCGGGCAGCCAGGGTGGGCTCCTGCTGTCCGTGGGCGTCGGCGTGGGCGACGGCGAGGCGGTGCCGGTCGGCGTTCCGGTGGGCGTCCCCGGGCCGGTGGTCGGCGGCGTCGGCCGGCCGGTGGTGGTCGGCGCCGGCGAGACGGTGCCGGTGGCCGTCGCGGACGGGCTGGCGCCCGGCTTCGGCACGCCGGTGGCCGGCGGCGAGGTCCTCGGGCCGACGCCGGCGCCGGGTGTGCGGCCGCTGTCCGGGACCGCGACGGCTCCCTGGTCCTTGAAGTGCTGGAACCAGGCCCGGACGGTGTGCAGGTACTCCTGCGAGTGGTTGTAGCCGAGGATCGCGCGGTCGATGTCCGCGGAGACCGAAAGGTCGCGGTTGTCGGCGCACAGGTAGTGGCCGGCGGCGAGGGCGGCGTCGTAGATGTTGTTCGGGTCCTTCACGCCGTCCGCGTTGCCGTCGGCTCCCCAACTGGCCCAGGTCGACGGGATGAACTGCATCGGTCCCACCGCGCGGTCGTGGACGGTGTCCCCGTCGTAGGTGCCGCCGTCGGTGTCCGAGATGTTCGCGAAACCGGCGCCGTTCAGCACCGGTCCCAGGATCGGCTTGTACGTGGTGCCCTTCGCGTCGACGGCACCGCCGCCGGCCTGACCGGATTCGACCTGCCCGATCGCGGCGAGCAGTTCCCAGGGCAGTTTGCAGCCCTGGTCGGAGGTGGCGATGGCCAGCTGCGCCCTGCGGTAGGCGTCCAGCACCGTGCCGGGCAGGCCCGTGCCGCCGGTGTCGATGCCCGTGCCGGTGCCGCCGGTGGGCGTGGGGGCCGAAGTGCCGCCGACGGCCAGGCCGCTGGAGCCGTCCTCGGGCGGCAGCGCGCTGTAGAACGGCGACCCGCCGTCGATCTGCGGGCCGGGCGGCGGCTTGGGGACGGCATTGCGGGCCCGCTCCGCCTGGGCGAAACCGGGTGCCTGCGAGGCGCTGAGCGCCGCGACCGCCAGGGCCGCGACCGCCGTGCCCGCCGCCCCCCTGCGCATCGCGCGTATCCGCCGTCCGTATCGCGCTGCCATGTCCGCGGTCCCTCCCACGTGCGAGCTGAGCGCGTTACCGCGCCGCAACCCCACGGACCCTACGGGAACTTCCGGCGCGCATCCACCGTGCGGTACTCCGCATACTGGTCGGAAAGGATCACTTCACGAGGGGGTTTGATGCCGTTCACCCTGAGCCACGCGGCAGCGGTCCTGCCGGGGCTGCGCCGGGACGGATCCGCCCGCGGGCCGCTGGTCGCGGCGGCGCTCGTCGCGGGTTCCTTCGCCCCCGACATCCCGTACTTCGCCGCGTCGGTGGTGTCCGGTGTCTTCCGGTTCGGTCACGTCACGCACTCGCCGGCGGCGGTCCCGACCCTCGATCCGCTGATCGCCGCGGGCCTGGTGGGCGGCTGGCTGTTCCTGCGCGATCCGCTGCTGGCGCTGCTGCCCGAGGGGTGGCAGGGGCGCACCGCGACGCTGTTCAGCGGGGACCGGCGGCCGTGGTCGGCGCGCACGGCGGGCTGGTTCTGGCTCTCCGCGACGATCGGCGCGACCACCCACGTCGGATGGGACACTTTCACCCATTACGGGCGCTGGGGGGTGCGGATGCTGCCGGTGCTGAACACCGTGGTGCACGGGCAGCAGCTGTACCAGTGGCTGCAGTACGGCAGTTCGGCGACGGCGCTGCTGGTGCTGGCCGCGTTCACCGCCCGCGCGCTGCGCGCCGCCCCGAAGGAGCCGCCGCCCGCCCGGCTGCCGCGGCTGACGCCCCGCGGGCGCGGCGGCGTGGTCACACTGCTGGCCGGCTGCGCGGTGGCCGGCTCCGTCGTCCGCTGTCTGCGGGAGTACGCCGTCAGGGCCCCGTCATCGCTCGGCGACGTCGTGCCCACGGCGGCCTTCGGCGCGGGGGCCGGGCTGGCGGGCGGCGCGCTGCTGTACGCGGCCGCCGCCCGTCTGCGCCGCAGGCGGCGCCGTCAGTGGGCCGCGGACTCCCAGTCCTTGCCGACGCCCACCGAGACATCGAGCGGGGCCCGCAGCGGGTAGGCGCCGGCCATCTCGCGCCGCACCAGCTCCTCGACGCGCTTGCGCTCGCCGGGCGCGATCTCCACCACGATTTCGTCGTGCACCTGCAGGAGCATCCGCGAGGCCAGCTTCTCCTCGGTGAGCGCCTCGCCGACCCGGAGCATCGCGAGCTTGACGATGTCGGCGGCCGAGCCCTGGATCGGCGCGTTCAGCGCCATCCGCTCCGCCATCTCGCGGCGCTGCCGGTTGTCGCTGTTGAGGTCGGGCAGATAGCGGCGGCGGCCGAGCAGCGTCTCGGTGTAGCCGGTGCCGCGGGCCTCCTCCACAACGCGCTGCAGATAGTCCCGCACCCCGCCGAACCGCTCGAAATAGGTGTCCATCAGCGCGCCCGCCTCACCCGGGGAGATCCCCAGCTGCTGCGACAGGCCGAACGCGGACAGCCCGTAGGCCAGGCCGTACGACATGGCCTTGATCTTGCGGCGCATCTCGGCGTCCACCGCGTCCTTGGGGACGCTGAACACGTGCGAGCCGACGGTGGTGTGCAGGTCCTCGCCGGTGTTGAACGCGTCGATCAGGCCCGCGTCCTCCGACAGGTGGGCCATCACCCGCAGTTCGATCTGGCTGTAGTCCGCCGTCAACAGCGACTCGAAGCCCTCGCCGACGACGAAGCCCCGCCGGATCTCCCGGCCCTCGTCGGTGCGGACCGGCACGTTCTGCAGATTGGGGTCGGTGGACGACAGCCGGCCGGTGGCGGCCACGGTCTGGCTGAACGTGGTGTGGATGCGTCCGTCGGGCGCGATCGTCTTGATCAGGCCCTCGACCGTCACCCGCAGCTTGGCCTGCTCCCGGTGGCGCAGCATGATCACCGGCAGCTCGTGGTCGGTCTGCGCGGCCAGCCACGCCAGGGCGTCGGCGTCCGTGGTGAACCCGGTCTTGGTCTTCTTGGTCTTCGGCAGGCCCAGCTCCCCGAACAGCACCTCCTGGAGCTGCTTGGGCGAGCCGAGGTTGAACTCGTGGCCCACCGCGGCGTGCGCCTCGGCCACCGCCTGCTGCACGGCGTCGGCGAAGCGCTGCTCCAGGCCCTCGAGGTGCTCGCGGTCGGCCGCGATCCCGGACCGCTCCATCCGGGCGAGCAGCGCCGACGTCGGCAGCTCCACGTCCCGCAGCAGCCCCGTCGCGCCGTCCTGCTCCAGCCGGCCGGTGAACGCCGTGCCGAGGTCCAGGACGGTGCGCGCCTGCGCCATCAGGGCGTCCAGCGCGGCGGAGTCCTCCTGCTCCTCGCCGAACGCCAGCTGCCCACTCTCGGCGCCGGCCGGTGCCAGCTCACGGCCCAGGTACTCCACCGACAGCGCGTCCAGGGCGAAGGAACGGCGGCCGGGCTTGATCAGATAGGCCGCGAGGGCGGTGTCCATGCTGACGCCGGCCACCGTCCAGCCGTGCTCGGCGAAGACCCGCATCACGTTCTTCGCGTTGTGCAGCACCTTGGGGCGGGCGGCGTCCGCGATCCAGGCCGCGAACACCTTCTCGTCCGCCTCGCCCAGCTGCGCGGGGTCGAACCACACCGCGGGGCCCTCGGCCCCGGCCAGCGCGACCTGGGTGACGGTGCCGCCGCCCAGCGCCCACGTGTCGACGGTGGCCATGCCGAGCGGCGCGCTGCCGTGCCCCTCCAGCCACTCCTGCAGGCCGCCCTCGGCGAGCTGCGCGCCCTCCACGGCGACGCCCTCGGCGACCTGGGCCTCTTCCTCCCGCGCGCCCGGATCCACCGCGAACAGCCGGTCCCGGAAGTTCTGGTTACGGAACTCCAGGGTGTCCAGCACGATGTGCAGCGCGTCCCGGTCGTACGCCGCGCGCTCCAGCTCCACCGGGCCGCACGGCAGCTCCACGTCGCGCACCATCTCGGTCAGCCGGCGGTTGAGCTTGACCGCGTCCAGGTGCGCGCGCAGGTTCTCCCCCGCCTTGCCCTTGACCTCGTCGGCCCGCTCCATCAGCGCCGCGAACGACCCGAACTGGGTGATCCACTTGGTGGCGGTCTTCTCCCCCACCCCGGGGATCCCCGGCAGGTTGTCCGACGGGTCGCCGCGCAGCGCCGCGAAGTCCGGGTACTGCGACGGCGACAGGCCGTACTTCTCCTCGACCTTCGCCGGGGTGAACCGCGTCAGCTCCGAGACGCCCTTGGTCGGGTACAGCACCGTCGTGTGCTCGCTGACGAGCTGGAACGCGTCCCGGTCACCGGTCACGATGAGGACGTCGAACCCCGCGGCCTCCGCCTGGGTGGCCAGCGTGGCGATGATGTCGTCCGCCTCGTACTTCTCCACCGCGAACCGCTTGACGCCCATCGCGTCCAGCAGCTCGCCGATCAGCTCCACCTGGCTGCGGAACTCGTCGGGGGTCTTCGAACGGGTCGCCTTGTACTCGGGGAACTCGTCGAACCGCCACGTCTTGCGCGAGACGTCGAAGGCGACGCCCAGATGCGTCGGCTTCTCGTCACGCAACGTGTTCGCCAGCATCGACGTGAAGCCGTACACGGCGTTCGTCGGCTGGCCGGTGGCGGTGTTGAAGTTCTCCACCGGCAGGGCGTAGAACGCCCGGTACGCCAGGGAGTGTCCGTCGAGCAGGAGCAGCCGCGGCCGGTCTCCCGCCGTGGATGCCGTGCCGGTCGCTGCGCTCGTCTTCGATGCCTTTGCTGCCACGTTCTCGATACTCCCATGCCCCACTGACAACCCCGGCCAACCCCCGCCAACGCCCGGCGGCCGACCGGGACGCGCCGGAGCGGCCGCCCCTCCCGCGTGGCAGGATCGGAGACATGGCAGCGAAACCCCCCGCGGGCGACCCCGTACAGGACGCACCCGACGTCACAGCCCCGCAGCACGCCGCCGCAGGGCTTCCCGCGGTCGCGCACAGCCTGCGCATGGCCCAGCAGCAGATGGGAGTGCGCCGCACCGCGCTCACCCTGCTCAAGGTCAACCAGAAGGACGGCTTCGACTGCCCCGGCTGCGCCTGGCCCGAGCCCGAGCACCGTCACAAGGCGGAGTTCTGCGAGAACGGCGCCAAGGCCGTCGCCGAGGAGGCGACGCTGCGCCGGGTCACACCCGACTTCTTCGCCGAGCACCCGGTCTCCGACCTGGCACGGCGCAGCGGCTACTGGCTGGGCCAGCAGGGCCGGCTCACCCAGCCGATGTATCTGGCGGAAGGCGCCGACCACTACGTGCCGGTGCCCTGGGAGCGGGCCTTCGACATCGTCGCGCAGGAGCTGCACGCGCTCGCGTCGCCCGACGAGGCGGTGTTCTACACCTCGGGGCGCACCAGCAACGAAGCCGCCTTCCTGTACCAGCTCTTCGCCCGCCGGCTGGGCACCAACAACCTGCCGGACTGCTCCAACATGTGCCACGAGTCCTCGGGCTCCGCGCTCACCGAGACCATCGGCGTCGGCAAGGGCAGCGTGCTGCTGGAGGACCTGTACCGCGCCGACCTGATCATCGTCGCCGGGCAGAACCCGGGCACCAACCACCCCCGGATGCTCTCCGCCCTGGAGAAGGCCAAGCAGCAGGGCGCGCGGATCGTCACCGTCAACCCGCTGCCCGAAGCGGGCCTGGAGCGCTTCAAGAACCCGCAGAACGCCCGCGGCCTGGCCGGCTCCGGCACCGCGCTGACCGATCTGTTCCTGCAGATCCGGCTCGGCGGGGACCAGGCGCTCTTCCGCGCCCTGAACCGGCTGCTGGTCGAGGCCGACGCCGTCGACCGGCCCTTCATCGACGAGCACACGCACGGCTACGAGGAGTTCGCCGCCGCCGCGCGCACCACCGACTGGGACGAGGTGCTGCGCGCCACCGGCCTGGAGCGCGCGGAGATCGACCGGCTGCTCGCCATGGTCCTGGACGCGAAGAGCGTCGTGGTGTGCTGGGCGATGGGCCTGACCCAGCACAAGCACGCCGTCCCCACCATCAAGGAAGTCGTCAACTTCCTGCTGCTGCGCGGCAACATCGGCCGCCCCGGCGCCGGGGTGTGCCCGGTGCGCGGCCACAGCAACGTGCAGGGCGACCGCACCATGGGCATCTTCGAACGCCCCGCCCCCGCCTTCATCGACGCCCTGGAGAAGGAGTTCGGGTTCGCCCCGCCGCGCGAGCACGGCCTCGACGTCGTACGCGCCATCCGCGCGCTGCGCGACGGCACCGCGAAGGTCTTCTTCGCCATGGGCGGCAACTTCGTGGCCGCCTCCCCCGACACCGCCGTCACCGAGGCCGCGATGCGCAACGCGGCACTGACCGTGCACGTGTCGACGAAGCTCAACCGTTCGCACGTCATCACCGGATCGCGCGCCCTGATCCTGCCCACCCTGGGACGCACCGAGAAGGACACCCAGGCGGGCGGCGACCAGTTCGTCACCGTCGAGGACTCCATGGGCATGGTGCACGCCTCGCACGGCGCCCTGCGGCCCGCCTCCCCGCACCTGCTGTCGGAGACCGCGATCGTCTGCCGGCTGGCCCGCGCCGTCTTCGGCGACGACACCGCCGTCCCGTGGGCCGCGCTCGAAGCCGACTACGACCTGGTGCGCGACCGGATCTCCCGCGTCGTGCCCGGCTTCGACGACTTCAACACCAAGGTCCGGCACCCCGGCGGCTTCACCCTGCCGCACGCCCCGCGCGACAGCCGCACCTTCCCCACCGCCACCGGCAAGGCCAACTTCACCGCGTCGCCGGTCGAGTACCCGGCCGTCCCCGAGGGCCGGCTGCTGCTGCAGACACTGCGCTCGCACGACCAGTACAACACCACGATCTACGGCCTCGACGACCGCTACCGGGGCATCAAGGGCGGCCGCCGCGTCGTCATGGTCAACCCCGCGGACGCGGAAGCCCTCGGCCTGCCCGACGGCTCCTACGCCGACCTCGTCGGCGAGTGGACCGACGGCACGGAACGCCGCGCCGACGGCTTCCGGGTGGTGCACTACCCGACCCCGCGCGGCTGCGCCGCCGCCTACTACCCGGAGACGAACGTCCTCGTTCCGCTCGACCACACGGCGGACACCAGCAACACCCCGGCGTCGAAGTCGGTGGTCGTCCGCCTGGAGCGGACGGCCCCGGTGCACGGATCGTGACTACCGTCAGGTAGAAAGCTGACCAGTACACCGATTCACTGATCCACCGACACCACCGAACGATGACGATCGGAGCCGGCCGCATGGGCGAGCAGACGAGCACGCAGTTCCCGCAGGAGATCCTGGCGCAGTGGTCCGGCCTCGGCCTCGACCTGCCCGCCCTGTTCTCGGCCGGCCACCTCGGTGACCGTATGAGCATCCAGATCACCGAGGCGTCCCCCGAGCGGGTGGTCGGCACCATGCCCGTCGAGGGCAACACCCAGCCCTACGGCCTGCTGCACGGCGGCGCCTCCGCCGTCCTCGCCGAGACGCTGGGCTCCGTCGGCGCCATGCTGCACGGCGGTCCCGGCAAGCTCGCCGTCGGCGTGGACCTGAACGCCACGCACCACCGCGGCATCCGCTCCGGCAACGTCACCGGCGTCGCCACCCCGGTCCACCGCGGCCGCTCCTCGGCCACCTACGAGGTCGTCATCACCGACGAGAACGGCAAGCGGGTCTGTACCGCCCGCCTCACCTGCATGCTGCGCCCCGCCAGCCCCGGCGCCACCACGGTCTGACCCACCGGCCGGGCCCGCACCGTTGTCGCGCGGGCCCGGAGGCCCTAGCGTTTTCGGCAGGGGGGGCCATGGCAGCAGCACGGATCCGGCACGTGCGGCGCCTCTGCGCGCCCGCCCACGCCCCCACTCCCGTCCACCGGCCCGACCCCGCTCCGCCCGGCCGCACCGGGGTCCTGGCGCGGTGAGCGGCATCGGCCCGGTGGAGGGTCCCGCCGGCGGAACACCCAGCGTCAACTCCCTCCACCCGCCGGTCCATTGGACCGACCGCTGGACCGACGGCCGGGTCGGACGCTGGGCCGGCCGCTGGCAGGTGCGCCGGGCCGCACTGTCCGACCGGGGGCGCCGTACGGTCCTGGCCGCCACCGCGGCCCTCGCCACCGTCGCGGTCCTCTGCCTGGGCCACGCGATGCGCACCCCGGAGCCGGTGCCGGACCCCGGCCCGTGGCCTGCACAGGTCACCTACATCGCCTACGAGTCGGGACATCTGCAGCCCATGTCCGCACCCGCGTCGGGGGTGTTCGGATTCGTGGTCAGCGTGCGGGACGGAACTCCGGTGACGATTCTCCGCGTTACTCCCTCATTCGAGGGACTCGGTGCCGAAATCGACCCCTCGACACCATTAACGGTGAAGCAGGGAACTACCCGGCACATCACGATAAAGATGATCGTGCGCAAATGCGCGGGACTGCCACTCGACGTCGATCTGCCCGTGATCGACGTAACGCTGCGTAACACGCGCGCAATACAGAATCAGAGCTTCATCTTCGGCGGCGGCTACCCCCGCGACCTCTCGGCTTTCCTGCACCGAATCTGCCGCCCAACCCCCACCAGCAGCTCTTCCACCCCGTAGCGGAAGTGCGGGTTCTCGCTATCCGGACATCGCCATAAAACATGCGGACAGGGTGACAAATCTACGCAAATACCTCACTGAACCTCAACAAAACCTCAAGAGTTTCCATCCGGCATAACAAGACAGTCACACTCTTCCCGCACCGCTGCCCGAGTTCCCCACACAGGCCTAGAGTCACGGCCAGTCACCGCGCCACCGGATTTGTCAGTTCGGGTTCCAGCGCACGACTCGGCCTCTCACCAGAGCAGGCCGCGCCAGGGGAAAGGACTGATCGTGCGACACCGTTCCTTGCTGATACTGACCTCCGTGCTCACCACTGGGGCCCTCACACTTACCGCCTGCGGGTCCCGCAGCGACGACGGCAAGAAGGACGACGGCGCGACCACCACCGTCGTCATCGGAGTCGACGCCCCGCTCACCGGCGCGAACTCGGCGACCGGCCTCGGCATCCAGTACGGCGTGCAGATCGCGGTCGACGACGCCAACGCCAAGAAGCTCGTGCCCGGCGTGACGTTCAAGGTCAAGGCCCTCGACGACAAGGCCCTGCCCGCCTCCGGCCAGCAGAACGCCACCGCGCTCGTCGCCGACAAGAGCGTCATCGGCGTGGTCGGCCCCCTGAACTCCGGCGTCGCCCAGTCGATGCAGCAGGTGTTCAGCACGGCGAACATGGTCGAGATCTCGCCGTCCAACACCAACCCCACGCTGACGCAGGGCAAGACCTGGGCGACCGGCGACAAGGTCCGCCCGTTCAAGACGTACTTCCGTACCGCCACCACGGACGCCCTGCAGGGCGGCTTCGCCGCCGACTACGCCTTCAACACGCTGCACAAGCAGAAGGCGTACATCGTCGACGACAAGCAGACCTACGGAGCCGGCCTCGCCGGCATCTTCAAGGGCAAGTTCACCGCGCTCGGCGGCAAGTCCGCGGGCGAGGACCACGTCAACACCGGTGACACGGACTTCTCCACCCTCGTCACCAAGATCAAGAACTCCGGCGCCGACATCCTCTACTACGGCGGCCAGTACGACGAGTCCGAGCTGATCACCAAGCAGCTCAAGGCCGCCGACGTCAAGATCCCGCTGATGGGCGGTGACGGAATGTTCTCCGACACCTACATCAAGACCGCCGGCGCAGCCGCCGAGGGCGACCTGTCCACCTCCGTCGGTGTCCCGGTCACCACCCTCCAGGGCGCCAAGGACTTCATCGCCACGTACAAGTCCAAGGGCTACCCGGGCGACTACGGCACCTACGGCGGCTACTCCTACGACGCCGCGACCGCCATCATCAAGGGCGTCAAGGCCGTCATGGACGCCAACGGCGGCAAGCTCCCCGCCATGGACGACGCCCGCGGCAAGCTCGTCGAAGCCGTCCAGAAGACCGACTTCGACGGCATCGCCGGACACGTGTCCTTCGACCAGTTCGGCGACACCACCAACAAGCAGCTCACCGTGTACCAGGTCAAGAGCGGCAAGTGGGAGCCCGTGAAGAGCGGCACCTACACCGGCTGACCGTCTCTCGCACCACCCGGGCCGCGCGGCTGGTCACCACCGACCGCGCGGCCCGCGCATACCCGGACCCACCTTCTGTTATCCCCCTGCTCCCCTCAGCGACATGGAGGCCATGCGGTGAACACCCTGCCGCAACAGCTGGCCAACGGGCTGTTCCTCGGCTCGATGTACGGGCTCATCGCCATCGGTTACACGATGGTGTACGGCATCGTCCAGCTCATCAACTTCGCCCACGGCGAGATCTTCATGACCGGCGGGTTCGGCGCCCTCACGGTCTACACGAGCCTCCCCGACGGCACATCCATCTGGGTCGCG
Organism: Streptomyces sp. So13.3; assembly: GCF_005860785.2. Lineage (NCBI taxonomy): Bacteria > Bacillati > Actinomycetota > Actinomycetes > Kitasatosporales > Streptomycetaceae > Streptomyces > Streptomyces sp. So13.3. The sequence goes on from NZ_CP048835.1 coordinate 3,034,649, forward strand.
CTGCCACTGATGGTGATCGGCGGCTCCCTCGTCGCCGTCCTCATCGCCATCGGCGCGGAACGCTTCGCCTACCGACCGCTGCGCGGAGCCCCACGACTCGCACCACTGATCACCGCCATCGGACTCTCCCTCGCACTCCAGCAGGCAGTCTTCAACTGGTACCCGAAGGCCGACAACGCCCTGTCCTTCCCCCAGCTGCCCGGCGGCCCGTTCCACGTCGGCTCCATCAGCATCCAGAGCGGTGACATCTTCCTCGTCGTCGTCGCCGTGATCTGCATGTCCGGCCTCGCCGCCTTCGTCCGCACCAGCCGCACCGGCCGCGCCATGCAGGCCACCGCGCAGGACCCGGACACCGCGCAGCTCATGGGCATCGACACCAACCGCATCATCGTCATCGCCTTCGCGATCGGCGGACTCTTCGCCGCCGTCGCAGCCGTCGCCTCCGGCCTCAAGTACGGCCAGGTCAAGTACGACATGGGCTTCCAGGCCGGCCTCAAGGCGTTCACCGCGGCCGTCCTCGGCGGCATCGGCAACATCTACGGCGCCATGCTCGGCGGACTCGTCCTCGGCATCGCCGAATCCTGCGCCTCCGCCTACATCTCCAACATCCCCGGAATGGAACAGCTCGGCGGCGGCAGCTGGGCCAACGTCTGGGCCTTCGTCCTCCTCATCGTCGTGCTGCTCGTCCGTCCCCAGGGCCTGCTCGGCGAACGCGTCGCGGACAGGGCGTGATCGTATGACCGACATCTCCCTCACCGCCGTGGACACCCTCCCGGCCGCGAAATCCAGGACCGCCCGGCTCATCCCGCTCCCCCTCGGCGCGGCACGAGCCGTCACCCTGGCCGGCGCCGTCATCAGCGCCGTCTCCACCTTCCTGTCCTGGACCTACACCACCGCCTTCCCCGGCGACCTCACCGTCACCGGCTACCCCGGCGGACTCCAGGTGCTCACCCTCGCCGGAGCCCTGCTCACCACGCTCTTCGCACTCTCCGCGTTCGGCGTCAAGGGCCTCGGCTGGCTGAACCCCAGCCACTCGCAGAACTCCGTACTGCTCCTCGCGCTCGGCACCTTCGTCACCACCTGGTACACGGTGATCGCCATCGCCTACGAGCTGAAGGGCCTCGCCAACCTCGACCCCGGCGGCGTCATCGCCGCCGTCGGCACCCTGGTGCTCGTGATCGGCGCCCTCGGCCTGCCCCTCGACCGGCAGCCCGCGCTGCCCGCCGACGGCGAGTTCTACGAACTGGGCCGGTTCGCCGAGAACGCGTCTGTCCGCCGCGGCTACCGGGCCCTGCGCGACCTGCGCCTCGCCCACAGCGACCGCCCCGTCAACGACCCGCGCACCCTCCCCGGCTGGGTCCAGCGCCTCATCATCACCCTCGCCGCGGCCATCGGCCTCAGCCTGCTCACCTTCGCCATCGGCACCGAGTACTCCGAGATCTTCATCGGCCTCCTCATCCTCATCGCCTTCGGCGCCTGGGGCCTGGGCGCCTCCGGACTCGTCCGGCAGTTCTCGCAGCTCACCGCCGAACACCGCAGCTTCGCCTCCGCGATGGGCTTCACCGCCGCCCTGGCCTACCCGTTCGTCCAGAACGACGAGCACTACGCCAACCTCGGCGTCAACATCCTCATCTTCGGCACCGTCGCCCTCGGCCTGAACATCGTCGTCGGCCTCACCGGCCTCCTCGACCTCGGCTACGTCGCCTTCCTCGGCGTCGGCGCCTACGCCGCGGCACTCGTCTCCGGCTCCCAGTTCTCCATCTGGTCCGGCGTCCAGTTCCCGTTCTGGGCCGCCGCCCTCACCGGCATGGCAGCCTCACTCGTCTTCGGCGTCCTCATCGGCGCACCAACCCTGCGACTGCGCGGCGACTACCTGGCCATCGTCACCCTCGGCTTCGGTGAAATCTTCCGCCTCGCCGTCAACAGCCTCGACGGTGTCTCAGGACCGAAGATCACCAACGGCCCCAACGGCATCGCCCAGATCCCCGATCTGGAGCTGTTCGGCTACAACCTCGGCGACGCCCACGACATCGGCGGCTTCACCCTCGGCCGGTACGCCAACTACTACCTGCTGATGCTCCTGATCACCGTCATCGTGGTCCTCGTCTTCACCCGCTCCGCCAACTCCCGGATCGGCCGCGCCTGGGTCGCCATCCGCGAGGACGAGACCGCCGCCACCGCCATGGGCATCAACGGCTTCCGCGTCAAGCTCATCGCCTTCGCCCTCGGCGCCTCACTCGCCGGCCTCGCCGGAACGGTCAGCGCACACGTCACCTACAACGTCGTGCCCAGCCCGTACCAGTTCGCCGGCGCCGCACCCCCCAACTCCGCCTTCCTCCTCGCCGCCGTCGTCCTCGGCGGCATGGGTACCGTCAGCGGCCCGATCCTCGGCGCCTCACTGCTCTACCTCATCCCCGAGAAGCTCGGCTTCCTGCAGAACTACGAGCTGTTCGCGTTCGGCATCGCCCTGATCCTCCTCATGCGATTCCGCCCCGAGGGCCTCATCGCCAACCGGCGCCGCCAGCTCGAATTCCACGCGGACGACGCACTGGTCCTCCCCGGCAAGGCAGGGGCGTGAAAGACACCATGACCACGACCACCCAAGCCCCCGCCGGGACCCCGCTCCTCGAAGCCAGCGGCGTCATCATGCGCTTCGGCGGCCTCACCGCCGTACGCGACGTCGACCTCACCGTCAACACCGGTGAGATCGTCGGCCTCATCGGCCCCAACGGCGCCGGCAAGACCACCTTCTTCAACTGCCTCACCGGTCTCTACGTGCCCACCGAAGGCACGGTGAAGTACCAGGGCAACGTCCTGCCGCCCAAGCCCCACCTCGTCACCAAGGCCGGCATCGCCCGCACCTTCCAGAACATCCGGCTCTTCGCCAACATGACCGTCCTGGAGAACGTGCTCGTCGGCCGCCACACCCGCACCAAGGAAGGCCTGCTCTCCGCCCTCATCCGCGGACCCGGCTACCACCGCGCCGAAGCGAAATCCCGCGCACGCGCCATGGAACTCCTCGAGTTCACCGGACTCGCCGACAAGGCCGAGCACCTCGCCCGCAACCTGCCCTACGGCGAACAGCGCAAGCTCGAAATCGCCCGCGCCCTCGCCAGCGAACCCGGACTGCTGCTCCTCGACGAACCCACCGCGGGCATGAACCCCCAGGAGACCCGGGCGACCGAAGAACTCGTCTTCGCCGTCCGCGACCAGGGCATCTCCGTACTCGTCATCGAGCACGACATGCGCTTCATCTTCAACCTCTGCGACCGCGTCTCCGTCCTCGTCCAGGGCGAGAAACTCGTCGAAGGCACCAGCGAGGTCGTCCAGCGCGACGACCGCGTCATCGCCGCGTACCTCGGCGAACCCTTCGAAGGCGCACCCGAGGACGAAGCCGGCGCCGAGATCGAAGCCGCGGAAGCGCGCAACATCAGCAAGACGGAGGACGACCAATGACCGCACTTCTCGAAGTCGAGGACCTGCGCGTCGCCTACGGCAAGATCGAGGCCGTCAAGGGCATCTCGTTCAGCGTCGAGGCCGGCCAGATCGTCACCCTGATCGGCACCAACGGCGCGGGCAAGACCACCACGCTCCGGACCCTGTCGGGGCTGATCAAGCCCGTCGCCGGCCGTATCGTCTTCGACGGCCAGCCGCTCGCCCGGGTACCGGCGCACAAGATCGTCTCCCTCGGGCTCGCACACTCCCCCGAAGGCCGGCACATCTTCCCGCGCCTCACCATCGAGCAGAACCTGCAACTCGGCGCGTTCCTCCGCAAGGACTCCGCCGGCATCACCAAGGACATCCAGCGCGCCTACGAGCTCTTCCCCATCCTCGGGGAACGGCAGAAGCAGGCCGCCGGCACCCTCTCCGGCGGTGAACAGCAGATGCTCGCCATGGGCCGGGCCCTGATGTGCCAGCCCAAGCTGCTCATGCTCGACGAGCCCTCCATGGGCCTCTCCCCGATCATGATGCAGAAGATCATGCACACCATCGTGGAACTCAAGGCCCAGGGCACCACGATCCTGCTCGTCGAACAGAACGCGCAGGCCGCGCTCTCGCTCGCCGACCAGGGCCACGTCATGGAGATCGGCAAGATCGTCCTGTCGGGCACCGGCTCCAACCTCCTGCACGACGAATCCGTGCGGAAGGCGTACCTCGGCGAGGACTGACCCGCCACGACGAAGGGCCCGCACCGGGAAACGGTGCGGGCCCTTCGCCATGTCCAGCGCGCGCTACTTCTCCGGAACCTCGTCGATCACGGCCTGCGCGACCTGCTGCATCGACATCCGGCGGTCCATCGACGTCTTCTGGATCCAGCGGAACGCCGCCGGCTCGGACAGCCCGTACTTCGTCTGCAGCACACTCTTCGCCCGGTCCACCAGCTTCCGGGTCTCCAGCCGCAACGACAGATCCGCGACCTCGAGCTCCAGCGCCCGCAGCTCCTGGAAGCGGCTCACCGCCATCTCTATGGCCGGCACCAGATCGCTCTTGCTGAACGGCTTCACGAGATACGCCATCGCCCCGGCATCCCGGGCCCGCTCCACGAGCTCCCGCTGGGAGAACGCGGTCAGCATCAGCACCGGCGCGATCTTCGCCTTCGCGATCAGCTCGGCGGCGGAGATCCCGTCCAGGACGGGCATCTTCACATCCAGGATCACCAGATCCGGCCGGTGCTCCTCGGCCAGCTTGACGGCGGTCTCACCGTCGCCGCAGTCGCCGACGACGGAGTAGCCCTCTTCCTCCAGCATCTCCTTGAGATCGAGCCGGATCAGTGCCTCGTCCTCGGCGATGACGACGCGCGTCGTCATCGGCGGTACGTGCGACTGCTCGTCTATGGGCTCGGCGGCGCTCAACGGGACTCCTCGATCATGGCGGGGGGTACTGCCCCCTGAGCCTACCTAGCTCCTGTATCTTTGGAGCACGGAGGGATTGCGCTACCCTTTGTTTCGAAGGGGGCCCCGGTAGCCCAGCGGTAGAGGCCATGGATTCAAAACCCATCCAGCGTCGGTTCGAATCCGACTCGGGGCACTTTCCCTTCAATTCCAAGGCCTTCGCGGCTTGGCGATCTTCACCAGTCGGAGTGAACAAGGCTTCGATTCGGCTTGCTGGCACAAATGCCAGGCCAAGATCGCCCGTGTGTACGACATCGAAACCAGGCATCGAGTGCTCGCCCTGGTCGCCGAAGGGCGCAGCCTCAACTCCATCAGCGGCCTGACCGGGATATCCCGCGCCACGATCCGCGATTGGCACGTCTGCGTTGAGCCGATCCAGCGGAAGGCCGAATGCTTTCGCTGCACCACATCTACCGCTCTCCGACGCCCTGCCTACACCTATCTTCTGGGCCTTTACCTCGGCGACGGATGCCTCAGCGCCCAGCCGCGCGGCGTCTTCGCCCTCCGGATCGCCTGCGCGGTTTTGTGGCCGGGTCTCATCGAGTCCTGCGAAGCGGCGATCCGCGCGATTCACCCGGACAACGCCGTCTGCCGCGTACGCAGGGCGGGTTGCACCATGGTGACGTCCACCAGCAAGCACTGGCCGTGCCTCTTCCCGCAGCACGCCCCGGGCAAGAAGCACGAGCGGCGCATCGTCCTCGAACCCTGGCAGCAGGAGATCGTCGACGCCCACCCGTGGGAGTTCATCCGGGGGCTCATCCACTCCGACGGGTGCCGGATCGCCAACTGGACCACCCGGATCGTCGGCGGCGAGCCGAAGCGCTACGAGTACCCGCGGTACTTCTTCACCAACAAGTCGGACGACATCCGCGCCCTGTTCAGCGACACCCTCGACAAGGTCGGCGTCGAATGGAAAGTCACCCGTCGCGGCAAGGACCCGTACAACGTTTCCGTCGCGCGCCGCGCGTCCGTCGCGTTGATGGACCTGCATGTGGGGCCCAAGTACTGAGCCCCACGGAGTGGTCCGGCTACTTCGGGGAGTCGTCCTCGCCGATGTGGTGCACGCGCACCATGTTCGTCGTGCCGGGCACGCCCGGCGGGGAGCCGGCGGTGATGACCACGACGTCGCCCTTGCGGCACTTGCCGATGCGGAGCAGCGCTTCGTCGACCTGGTCCACCATCTCGTCGGTGGTCTGGACCATGGGGCCGAGGAGGGTTTCGACGCCCCAGGTGAGGTTGAGCTGGGAGCGGGTGGCGGGTTCGGGGGTGAAGGCGAGGAGGGGGATCGGGGAGCGGTAGCGGCTGAGGCGGCGGACGGTGTCGCCTGATTGGGTGAAGGCGACGAGGTACTTGGCGCCGAGGAAGTCACCCATTTCGGCGGCGGCGCGGGCGACGGCGCCGCCCTGGGTGCGGGGCTTGTTGCGTTCGGTGAGCGGGGGGAGGCCGGAGGAGAGGATCTCTTCCTCGGAGGCGCAGATGATGCGGCCCATGACCTTGACGGTTTCGATGGGGTGTTTGCCGACGCTGGTTTCGCCGGAGAGCATGACGGCGTCGGTGCCGTCCATGATGGCGTTGGCGACGTCGGAGGCTTCGGCGCGGGTGGGGCGGGATGCGTCGATCATGGAGTCGAGCATCTGGGTGGCGACGATGACCGGTTTGGCGTTGCGCTTGGCGAGTTTGATGGCGCGCTTCTGGACCATGGGGACGGCTTCGAGGGGCATTTCGACGCCGAGGTCGCCGCGGGCGACCATGATGCCGTCGAAGGCGTCGACGATCTCTTCGAGGTTGTCGACGGCCTGCGGCTTCTCGATCTTGGCGATGACGGGGACGCGGCGTCCCTCTTCCTTCATGATGCGGTGGACGTCGATGACGTCCTGGGCACTGCGGACGAAGGAGAGGGCGATGATGTCGGCGCCGATGCGCAGGGCCCAGCGGAGGTCTTCGATGTCTTTTTCGGAGAGGGCGGGGACGGAGACCGCGACGCCGGGGAGGTTGAGTCCCTTGTTGTCGGAGACCATGCCGCCTTCGATGACGATGGTGTGGACGCGGGAGCCCTGGACTTCGGTGACTTCGAGGGTGACGCGGCCGTCGTCGACGAGGATGCGTTCGCCTTTGGTGACGTCGGCGGCGAGTCCTTTGTAGGTGGTGCCGCAGCGCTGGCGGTCGCCTTCGACGTCTTCGACGGTGATGGTGAATTCGTCGCCGCGTTCAAGGAGTACGGGGCCTTCGGTGAAGCGGCCGAGGCGGATCTTCGGGCCCTGAAGGTCGGCGAGGACGCCGACGCTGCGTCCGGTCTCTTCCGAGGCTTTGCGTACGCGGTGGTAGCGGTCCTCGTGGTCGGGGTAGGAGCCGTGGCTCAGGTTGAGGCGGGCGACGTCCATTCCGGCTTCGACGAGTGCCTTGATCTGGTCGTAGCTGTCGGTGGCGGGGCCCAGGGTGCAGACAATTTTTGCTCGGCGCATGTTTCGAGCCTATGACTTACTGACGGGTAGGCAGATGGGTGGAGGCGACTGTCCAACGTCGGCTGGATTAACGGTTGTTGACAAGTGTCGAACGTGCATGGCAGTGCTCATGTGAGCAGCGTGGCGGGTCCCGGTGGGGGCCGGGTGGAGGGCCGCCGGGTCAGCCGAGCGGGGGCGGGGTCATGGTGAAGTGTGCGGTGACGTGTGCGGAGACGTTCTGCCGTTCGGGTTCGAGGTCGAGGGACTGCGGGGCGAAGTCGGCCATGCCGGGGCCGCCGGCGGCGCGGGAGCTCATGGCGCCGAAGGCCTGTCGGGGGTAGGGGGTGGCCTGCTGGACGCCTTCGTCGGCGAGTTCGATGAGGGCGGTGAGGGTGGAGCCGAGGGCTTCGGCGTATTCGCGGGCGCGTTGGACGGCGTCGTGGACGGCTTGCCTGCGGGCTTCGCGGTAGATGGTCGACTGGGGGCGCAGCGACCACCAGGGGCCGTCGACGGAGGTGAGTTCGAGGTCGGCGAGGCGGGTGGTGAGTTCGCCGAGGGCGGTGAAGTCGGTGAGGGTGGCGCCGATGCGTACGACGCCGTGGTAGGCGCGGATCTTCTCGCCGCGGTCGCGGCCTTTTTCGCGGAGTTCCGGAGTGAGGCCGAAGGTGCCGGTTTCGATCTTCTCGACGGCTTCGCCGTAGCTCTTGATGAGGTCGAGGGCCTGGGTGTTGCGGCGGGTGAGGTCGTCGAGGGTGTGGCGGCGGTCGGCGCCGCGGGATCTGACGGTGACGGCGATGCGGGCGAGTTCGGGTTCGACCTCGAGGGTGGCTTCGCCGCGGACGCCGACGTGCGGAGCTTCGGCGGTCGGGTGGGTCCTGTCCGTTTCTGTGGCCATGTGCCCCACTGTCGCAGGCGGGGCATTCTCCGGCGGGACATCTGATGGAAATGCCTGGGGGGTGTTGCGGGGTGGTGTTCCTGCGCCAGAATCTACGCGCGTTACATCACCGGACAGACCAGGAGCCGACATGCCGCTCAACCGAAGGACCTTCCTCAACCGTTCCGCCGCCACGGGTGCGGGGGTGGCGCTCGCGGGCGCCACGGGGGCCGTTGCCGGCGCCGCGCCGGCGCAGGCGCACGACGAGGGGCGTGGGCACGGACACGGCCCGAAGACGTACTCGCTGCGGGTGCTGGGCACGACGGATCTGCACGGCCATGTCTTCAACTGGGACTACTTCACGGACAAGGAGTACGACGACAGCACCCACAACGACGTGGGTCTGGCGAAGATCTCCACGCTGGTGGAGCAGGCGCGTGCAGAGAAGGGCTGCGACCGCACCCTGTTGATCGACGCGGGCGACATCATCCAGGGCACGCAGTTGTCGTACTACTACGCGCGGGTGGACCCGATCACCGGCACCGCCGGCAAGCGCGCACCGGTGCACCCGATGGCGCTGGCGATGAACCACATGCGGTACGACGCGGCGGCGCTGGGCAACCATGAGTTCAACTACGGCATTCCGGTGCTGCGCAAATTCCAGGAGCAGTGCGACTTCCCGCTGCTGGCGGCGAACGCGGTGGACGCGAAGACGCTGAAGCCGGCGTTCCCCCCGTACACGATCAAGCGGATCAGGGTGCACGGCGGGCAGGACATCAAGGTCGGGATCCTGGGGCTGACGAATCCGGGGATCGCGATCTGGGACAAGGCCAATGTGCAGGGGAAGATGGCGTTCCCGGGTCTGGTGGAGCAGGCGAAGATCTATGTGCCGAAGCTGCGGGCGCTGGGCTGTGACGTGGTGATCTGTACGGATCACTCGGGTCTTGACGGCAGTACGTCGTACGGGGACGCGCTGCCGTATCCGGAGAACGCGTCGTCGCTGGTGGCGGAGCAGGTGCCGGGGATCGACGCGATCCTGGTGGGGCACACGCACAAGGAGGTCGCGTCGCGCACGGTCGTCAACACGGTGTCCGGCAAGAACGTGGTGCTGTCGGAGCCGCTGATGTGGGGGATGCGGCTGAGTGTCTTCGACATCGGGCTGGAGTTCTCGCGGGGCCGCTGGTCGGTGACGTCGGTGGTGGCGGAGGTCCGCAACGCGAACGCGGTGGCGGAGGACCCGCATGTGGTGAAGCTGGTGAAGGCGGAGCACGACAAGGTCGTGGCGTATGTGAACCAGGTGGTCGGTACGTGCACGGTCGCGATGGCGGCGACCGAGGCACCGTACAAGGACACGCCGATCATCGACTTCATCAACGCGGTGCAGAGCCAGACGGTGAAGGCTGCGTTGGCGGGGACGGCGTACGCGGCGCTGCCGGTGCTGTCGCAGGCGGCGTGTTTCTCGCGGACGGCGGCGATTCCGGCGGGTCAGGTGTCGTTGCGGGATGTGGCGGGTCTGTATGTGTACGAGAACACGCTGGACGCGCGGGTGCTCACGGGTGCGCAGGTGAAGGACTATCTGGAGTTCTCGGCGAAGTACTTCGTGCAGACCGCGGCGGGTGCGGTGGTGGATGTGTCGAAGCTGACGAACGCGGACAGCACTCCGGACTACAACTACGACGTGGTGGGCGGGGTGTCGTACGAGATCGACATCGCGAAGCCGGTGGGTTCGCGGATCACCAATCTGACGTTCCAGGGCGCGCCGCTGGATCCGTCGGCGAAGTTCGTGCTGGCGGTGAACAACTACCGGGCGAACGGTGGCGGCAATTTCCCGCATGTGGCGGCGACGCCGTCGGTGTGGGCGAATTCGGACGAGATCCGGAACACGATCATCGCGTGGGTGAAGGCGAACGGTTCGATCGATCCGTCCGCCTTCGGCGGTGACAGCTGGAAGCTCACCCGCGACGGAGTGCCGCTGTTCTAGTCGGCACGTTGGAGGCGGCCGTCCCGTCGAGGCCGAAGGTGGTGAACGACGTTCTGGCCGGCAGGGGGTAGGGCTCCTTGCCGGTCAGTGCGTTGAGGATGACGGCGGAGCGCCAGGCGACGAGGCCGAGGTCGGGGGCGCCGACGCCGTGGGTGTGGCGGTTGGCGTTCTGGATGTGGACGGCGCCGCTGATGGACGGGTCGAGGGCGAGCCGGTGGTCGGCGTCGATGCGGGGCCGGCCGGCGGCGTCGCGGCGCAGGTAGGGGTGGAGCGGGGCGAGCAGTTGGTCGACGGAGCGTTCGCGGTAGCCGGTGGCGAGGATGACGGCGCTGGTCTGCAGGCGGCTGCGGGTGCCTTGTTGTTCGTGTTCGAGGTGGAGTTCGATGCCGGTGCTGCCGAGGCGTCCCGCGGTGCGGACGGTGACGCCGGGGGTGAGGGTGGCGTCGGGCCAGCCGCCGTCGAGGGTGCGGCGGTAGAGCTCGTCGTGGATGGCGTTGATGGTGTCGTGGTCGATGCCTTTGTGGAGTTGCCACTGCTGGGGGACGAGCTGGTCGCGGACGGGTTCGGCGAGGCCGTGGAAGTAGCGGGTGTAGTCGGGGGTGAACTGTTCGAGGCCGAGTTTGCTGTATTCCATGGGTGCGAAGGCGGGGGTGCGGGCGATCCAGGTGAGGCGTTCGCGGCCGGCGGGGCGGGCGCGCAGCAGGTCGAGGAAGACTTCGGCGCCGGACTGTCCTGATCCGACGACGGTGATGTGGTCGGTGGCGAGGAGCCGGGCGCGCTGGTTGACGTAGTCGCTGGAGTGGATGACGGGGACGGTGGGGGCTTCGGCGAGGGGGCGCAGGGGTTCGGGGACGTAGGGGCTGGTGCCGATGCCGATGACGAGGTTGCGGGCGTGGGTGCGGCCGAGGGCTTCGGCTTCGCCGTTGCGGTCGAGGTGGGTGTGGTCGACCTCGAACAGGGCGCGGCCGGGGTTCCAGCGGACGGTGTCGACCTGTTGGCCGAAGTGGGTGGTGGTGAGGGTGTCGGCGACCCAGCGGCAGTAGGCGTCGTATTCGGCGCGGTGGATGTGGAAGCGCTCGGCGAAGTAGAAGGGGAAGAGGCGTTCGCGGGTTTTGAGGTAGGAGAGGAACGACCAGCGGCTGGTGGGGTCGGCGAGGGTGACGAGGTCGGCGAGGAACGGGACCTGGAGGGTGGCGCCGTCGATGAGCAGGCCGGGGTGCCATTGGAAGGAGGGCCGTTGGTCGTAGAAGGCGGCGGTGAGGTGGGGGATGCCGTCGGCGAGGGCGGCGAGGGAGAGGTTGAAGGGGCCGATGCCGATGCCGAGGAGGTCGAGGGGTTCTTCGGGGGTGGCGGGTTCGGTGGGTTCCGGGGTGGGGGGCGCTGTCGTCATCGGGCCGTGGTGCCTTCCGTGGTGAGGTGCAGGAGCGCTGTGAGGTCGGCGGGCCGGGTGTGCGGGTTGAGCAGGGTGGCTTTGAGCCAGAGGCGTCCGTCGGCGTGGGCGCGGCCGAGTACGGCGTGGCCTTCGTGCAGGAGGCGGCGGCGGAGGGCGGCGACGTGGGTGTCGTCGGCGTGGGTGGGGCGGAACAGGACGGTGCTGATCTCGGGGCGGCCGCGCAGGGTGAGGGCGGGGTGGGCGTCGATGAGGTCGGCGAGGTGCTGGGCCTGGTCGCAGACGGTGTCGACGAGGGCGCCGAGTCCTTCGCGGCCCAGTGCGCGGAGGGTGACGGCGATCTTGAACACGTCGGGGCGGCGGGTGGTGCGCAGGGAGCGGCCGAGGAGGTCGGGGAGGCCCGCTTCGGTGTCGTCGTCGGCGTTGAGGTAGTCGGCCTGGTGGGCGAGCGGCCGCAGGGCGGTGGTGTCGCGTACGGCGAGCAGGCCGGCGGCGATGGGCTGCCAGCCGAGTTTGTGCAGGTCGAGGGTGACGGAGTCGGCGAACGGCAGGCCGTCGAGGCGGTGTGCCGCGCGGTCGCTGAACAGCAGGGGTCCGCCGTAGGCGGCGTCGATGTGGAGTTCGGCGCCGTGGGCGGCGGTGTGGTGGGCGATCTCGGGGAGCGGGTCGATGGCGCCGGTGTCGGTGGTTCCGGCGGTCGCGACGACGAGGACGGGGCCGGGGTCGCGGAGCTCGCCGAGGGCGGTGTGGAGGGTGGCCGGATCGAGGGTGCCGGCGGGGGTGGGCAGGACGTGGGCCGGTGGCAGGCCCAGGAGCCAGATGGCGCGCTGGATGCTGTGGTGGGCGTTGGCTCCGCACACGACCCGCAGGGCCGGTCCGCCGGGGTGGCGTTCGCGGGCGAGCAGCAGGGCGAGGTGGTTGGACTCGGTGCCGCCGCTGGTGACGAGGGCGTCGGGGGCGCGGTGGCCGGGGTAGACGAGGGCGGCGAGGGCGGCGGTGGTCTCGGCTTCGAGGGCGCTGGCGGCGGGTGCCTGGTCCCAGGAGTCGAGGGACTGGTTGAGGGCGCTCGCGGCGAGGTCCGCGGCGACGGCGAGGGCCAGCGGCGGGCAGTGCAGATGGGCGACGCAGCGCGGGTGCGCGGGGTCGGCGGCTCCGGCGGCGAGGGCGTGGACGAGGGTGCGCAGCGCGTGTTCCGCGCCGGTTCCGGTGTGGGATGACGGGGGGCGCACGCGTCGCGTACGTGCCGGGCGACGGTGTCGGCCGCTTATGGGGGAGGGGTCCGCCGCGGGCGGTGGCGCCGGCGGTCAGTGCGTCGAGGACGGTGTCCAGCAGGGGGCGCAGGTGGCCGGGTCCTGTGATCCCTCCGGCGAGCTGGGGTGGCATGGGGTGGCCCCTTCGCGGTCGCTGCCTGTCGGGCGGGCGGTTCCGCCCGGTGTGCTCAACGAGAGCCACCGGTCAGGGGTATTGCGGGGCCGGTGCGGAGGATCGGATTCCGGCCGTGCGGGGGGGTGGTCAGGGCGGTGTGATCGGGCAGGTCGGACGCTTCGTGGCAGGGTTTGGCGCAGGGTGCCCGCCCGGCCGGCGGGCACCCTGGTGGAACGGTCCTGGGCCGTGGCGTCGCCGTGGCCTAGCCGCGGACGGTGTCGTCGGCCGGCTCGGGGTATGTCGCCCGGATCTTCAACGCCCTTTGCAGGTCGTGGAGTTGGTCGGCGAGCTGGCGGCGCAGGGCCGGCAGCGGGTTCGCGTCGCGCAGGCATTCGCCGCCGAGCCGCAGGGTGGACATGTCGGTGGCCGTGGTGGGGAAGGCGTGCCGGCCGGCGGCGGTGGCGAGCGCGGGTCCGCGGCGGGCGGCGACGGCGGTGGCCGCCGCGAAGTAGTGCGGTACGTACCCGTGCAGCAGATGGTGCTGTTCCGGCTGCCAGAAGCCCTGGGCAGTGGCGGTGAACAGATAGACCGACAGGGAGTCGTCGCCGAACATCGAGGTCCAGGCGGCGTGTTTGGCCTGCGGGTCGGGGAGGGCGGCGCGGCAGCGGGCCGCGCCCTCCTCGCCGGAGGCGCTGGGGTCGCGGGCGAGTTCCGCGGCGATGTCCCCAGGGGTGGCGGCGCCGAGGACGGTGAGGCGGAGCAGCAGCTGCCAGCGCAGTTCGGGGTCGAGGGCGGGTCCGTCGGTGATCCGGCCGGCGGTGAGCCAGTCGCGCAGCCGTGCGGTGTCGGATCCGGTGACGGCGCAGTCGATGAGGGTGCGGGCAGCGCTGAGGTGCAGGGCGGTGTCGGCTCCGTACAGAAAGGTGCGGCAGACACCGGCGAGCAGGGTGAGGTCGGCGGTGCGGCGGGCGGGGCCGCGGTAGCGGTCGATGAGCTGGCCGCGGGTGAAGGCGAGGACGCCCTGGACGATGGCGGGGTCGGTCTCGGCGGGCAGGTGCCGCAGCACGAGCTCGAAGTAGTCGCCGGGCGGCAGTTCGCCGTCGCGTACCAGGTCGCGGGCGGCGTTCCAGACCACGGCGCGGGAGAGCGGGTCGGGCAGGCCGCTGAGGCATTCGGTGACGGTGGTCCACGACTGGTCGTCGAAGCGGATCTTGGTGTAGCTGAGGTCGCCGTCGTTGAGCAGCACCAGGTCGGGGCGGACGGGGCGGCCTTCGGGCAGCAGCGGGACGCGGGGGGCGGCGAGGTCCGCTGCGAGGCGTTCGCGCAGGACGAGCCGGCACGGGTCGGTCACGGCGCGGTCGTACAGGCCGACGCCGATGCGGTGCGGGCGGCTGCCGGTACGGGCGATGAACGGTGCGGCGGGGCCGTCGAAGTGCGGCTGGAGGGTGTCGACGCCGGTGGTGCGCAGCCACTGCGCGGCCCATTTGCGGACGTCGCGGTCGGTGGCGCCGGCGAGGGACTCGATGAAGTCGTCGAGGGTGGCGTTGCCGAAGCGGTGCCGGGCCATGTGGTCGTTGACGCCCGCGAGGAAGTCCCTGGTGCCGAGCCAGGCGACGAGCTGCCGCAGTGCGGAGGCGCCCTTCGCGTAGGAGATGCCGTCGAAGTTCAGCATCGCGGAGGCGGTGTCGGGGACGGCTTCCGGGGCGACGGGATGGGTGGAGGGGCGCTGGTCGGCGTCGTAGCCGTAGATCTTGCGGGCGATGGCGAAGTCGGTCCAGGTGCTGGTGAAGCCGGTGGCTTCGGCGAGCACCTGGTAGCCGAGGTACTCCGCGAAGGACTCGTTGAGCCAGATGTCGTCCCACCAGCGCAGGGTGACGAGGTCGCCGAACCACATGTGGGCCATTTCGTGGGCGATGACGACGGCCCGGCTCTGGCGTTCGGTGTGGGTGACGGCGGAGCGGTAGACGTATTCGTCGCGGAGGGTGACGAGGCCGGGGTTCTCCATGGCGCCCCAGTTGAGCTCCGGGACGAACGCCTGGTCGTAGGAGTCGAAGGCGTAGGGCTCGTCGAAGATCTCGTGGTAACGGTCGAAGCAGCGGCGGGTGGTGTCGAGGAGCTCGGCCGCGTTGCTCTCCAGGTGCGGTCCCAGGCTCTTGCGGGCGTGCAGGCCGAAGGGCAGTCCGGCGTGTTCGGTGCGGATGCTGTACCAGGGGCCCGCGGCGACCGCGAGGAGGTAGGTGCTGATGGGCGGTGTCTTGGCGAGCTGCCAGTGCCCTTCGCCGGCGCGGGTGCGCTGCGCTATGCCGTTGCCGAGGACGGTCCAGGCGGGCGGGGCGGTGACGGTGACGTCGAAGACGGCCTTGAGGTCGGGCTGGTCGAACGTGGCGGCGAACGCGGGGCTGTGGTCGAGGCCGAGCTGGGAGTACGTGTAGACCTCGCCGTCGGCGGGGTCGGTGAAGCGGTGCATGCCTTCGCCGGTGCGGGAGTAGTGCATGTCCGCGTCGATCCGCAGTTCGTTGTCGGCCCGCAGCCCGGTGAGCGGGAGCCGGCCGTCGTCCAGGGTGCCGGGGTCGAGCGCGTGGCCGTTGAGTGCGGCGCTGTGCAGTGCGGCGGGCCTGAGGTCGATGAAGGTGGCGGCGCCGGCTTCACGCGCGCTGAAGCGGATCACCGTGGTGGAGCGGAAGGTCGCGTCGCCGCGGGTGAGGTCCAGGTGGATCGCGTAATGGTGAACGTCGATCAGGCGGGCGCGGGTCTCGGCCTCGGCGCGAGTCAGGGCTGGCATGCCGGACATGCTGCCGTACGAGGTGGTCCAGGTCACGGCCCGGGGTGATCTGCGGCCTGCCGGGTGATCTTCCGGGGGTCGAGGTGGTCGGTGGACCAGCCGCCGGGGACGGTGCGGTACTGCTGTTCGCGGAAGCGTACGGGGGCGGCGCCGACCCGGCGGGTGAACAGCCGGCTGAAGTAGGCGGGGTCCTCGTAGCCGACGCGGCGGGCGACGGCGGCGACCGGCAGGTCGGTGGCGGCGAGGAGTTCCTTGGCGCGGCCGAGCCGGATGCCGAGCAGGTAGTCCTTGGGGCTGCAGCCGGCGCTGCGGCGGACCGCGGCGCGCAGTTCGGCCAGCGTCATGCCGTGCCGGGCGGCGTGTTCCGCGATGGTCAGCGGCAGGAACGCGTCGCGGGCGAGGGCGTCGAGCACCCGGTCGCCGTCGCCGGTGGTGTCGGCGCGGGCGCGGCGCAGGGCGACGAGGAGTTCATGGACGGCGGCGGAGCTCTCGACTTCCAGGAGCGGGTTTCCGGGGCGGGCCGCGCGGGCGATGCGGGCGATGACGGCGCGCGGTCCCGTGGTGTCGCTGAGCGGGACGATGGGCCGGTCGGGCTCGATGTAGCCGAGTTCGGTGTAGGTGGCGGCGGCCGGTCCGGTGAAGTCGACGAAGCTCTCGTCCCAGCCGCTGCCGGGGTGCGGCGCGTAGTGGTGTTCGGCGTCGGGGGTGAGCCACAGCAGGGTGGGCGCGGTGATCTCCACGGCGTCGCCGCCGCGGTGCCGGAACCAGCCGGAGCCGGCGCTGATGACGACGGCGACGTGGTGGTCGATGGTGCGCGGCCCGACGGTGGGCAGCGCTCCGTGCTGCATGCCGACGCCGAGGCATACCAGGCCGAGCCGGTGGTGGACCGGGTTCGGGGAGAAGTAGCGCATCCATGTGTGGAACATCGAGGACTGATCTTGGCTCATGGAGTGCGGTGCTGGCCAGGGGGTCGGGGCCACGCCCCCGGCCCCCTGGCGGTTTGGGGTGTTATGCAGGACCGAGGTCCGTGACGGTGAAGGTGTCGAGGGAGAACTCGGCGGTGCCGCTGTCGCCGGCCTTGCGCAGCCCCACCCAGGCGTCGCCGTCGGCGGGGGCGGTGAACTCATAGCTGTGGGTGGCGGGCGTCCGGGCGGCGGGCAGCAGCGTCCGGGACAGTTCGGTGGTTTCCGGGCGGTCGGTGGCGGTGATCCAGGCGTACTGGCCGGCTTCCTCGTTCTCGTAGCGGAACGTGACGCGGTAGCGGCGGCCGGGGGCGAAGCGGGCGGTGTGCGGGACGGTCCGGTAGATCAGCCCGTCGTTCTCGCCGCGGGACTTGAGGGACTGGGTGCCGTCGATGATGTCGTCGATCACCTTGCCGTTCCAGCCGGCCTGGGTGAACGGGGAGTGCCGCTGCGCGATGTGGGTGCGGGGGTCGGTGACGTCGCCTGCGTCGCCCTTGACGAAGGCGCCCCAGCCCTGGGGGACGTTCTCGAAGTCCTCGTGGACGAGGGCGCCGGGGCTGCGGGTGGGGAGGGCGGCGACGACACGGACGTTGTCGAAGGTGACGCGGGCCGCTCCCTCGTCGGCGCGCAGGGCGAGGGTGACCGGGCCGCCGCCTTCGGGGACGGTGAACCAGGTGAACATCCGCTGCATGCGGGAGCCGTGCTTGCGGTCGGCGGCGACGTAGTTGCCCGCGGTGGAGGTGTCGGTCCAGTTGACGGCGGTGACGCCGTCGGCGGTACGGACCTCCAGGGCCGCCCTGCGCCGCTCCCCCGCGGTGGCGCCGACCTCGACCTGGACGGAGGCCGCGTAGCTGCCGGGCCGCAGCCGCGTCAGGCGCTGGCCGACGAAGGCGGCGGGGCCGGCGCCGATGACGAGTTCGTAGTCGCCGATGGGGTTGCGGACGACGGTCGCCGGCCCGTTGACGTGCCAGTCGTCGAGCCGGCCGGAGTGGAAGCCGGGGTCGTGGATCACGGTGCCCTCGCCCCAGCCGGGGGCGGCCTGGCGGGGCGCCCGGTCGCGGTACACGACGTAGGGCTGTCCGGCCTCGGCGGGCACGGTGACGGAGCCGGACCGGACCGGCAGGTCGCCTTCGAAGCGGCGGCCCTGGTCGGTGAGGCGGTAGAGGCTGACGGTGCGGGCCGCCGCCCAGCCGGCCGGCAGCCGCCAGGTGGAGGCGCCGCCCGCCGGGTTGTAGTGGTAGAGCTTCGGCGGGTTTTTGGCCTGCCGCGGCTCCCAGGGCAGCAGGTAGCTGCCGCCGCGGTAGACGGTGCGGCCGTCGGTGGTGATGGTCTTCGTGCCGTCGGCGTCGGTCACCGAGGTGGCGGTGGGTCCGGAGAAGGTGATCTCGTGGTCGGTCCAGGTGCTGATCGGGTACGCCTGGAGGTACTTGGCGGGCAGGTTCTCCGTCCAGACGGTGCGGTAGAAGGCGTTCCAGTCGGTCTTGCCGACCCAGCCCTCGAAGGTGCCGAGCTTGGCGGTGCCCAGCAGCGGCCACTTGTCGGCGAAGACGTCCTTCTGATGGTGCCGCACCATGCGGATGAGCTGCGAGTTGATGCCGCGCGAGGTGTCGCCGCCGTAGTCGGTCTCGTTCGCCCAGTGCGACCACAGGGAGGAGCGCTCCAGGCCGTGGCCCCATTCGCTGGTGACGTTCCAGCCCTGGGCGCGCAGATGGCGCTGGAGCCGGTCGGAGGTCCAGCCCGACTCGCGGAACACGTCGAGGTAGATCGTGTTGAGCGCCGGGTGGGTCTCGTCGCGCAGCTGCTGGAAGCGGGCGGCGATGTCGCCGCTGATCAGGTCGCGGCGGGCGTTGATCCGATAGGACTGGTCGAGCCAGTCCCACTGCTGGTCGGTCTTGTCGACGAGCTGGTCGGAGAAGGCGTTGGCCACCGGGTAGGACTCGGTGGCGTTGACGTGGACGGCGAAGTCGCTGTTCCAGCGGGCGCCGCGGGCGACGAGGGTGTTGAGGTCGGCGAGGCCGCCCGCACGCCGGTTGTAGTTGCCGCCGTAGTCGGGGTGCGCGGAGTCGTGGCCCTCGGACTGGTAGCCCTTGAGGAGGGTGAACTGCCGCAGCCCGTCGGTGGCCAGGGAGATCCGCTTGACGTTGTCGAGGGTGGCCAGGAACGGGTTGGTGGCCTGGCTGGCGAAGTTGAACGGGATGTGCGGGACGACCCGCAGGTGCTGGGTGTCGGCGCCGAGCGGGGTGACGGCGATGTCCCGCAGTGCGATCGCCGCGTCCTGCCAGTCGGCCTTCCCGTCGCCGTTGCGGTCCCGGGTGACGATGACCTTGGCGTACGGCAGCGGCTCGGTGTCGGTGGTGGCGGCGCCGGCGGCCCGGTACGTCCACTGGCCGGGCGCCAGCCCGGATTCGATCCAGCCGTCGCCGGCCAGGGTCTGCCGCCAGAAGCGGCCGTTCTCCCAGGTGGTGCCCTGCGCGCCGACCGGCTTGTCGTAGACGGTGTTGCTCTCGATCGCGGCGCCGAGCGCGTCGGTGGCGACGACCGCGTACGCGCAGCCGGTGGCCGCCGCCTCGGCGGGTGTGGTGGCGGTGACGCGGACCAGGGTGTCGCCGCTGGTGGCCTTGTCGAGCTGCAGCTTCGCGGCGAGCAGGGTGGCCCCCGGCTGGTCGCTGCGCACGCTCAGCAGCCGCAGTCCGGGGATCTGCAGGGTGCCCACGCGCAGGCTGTCGGTGTCGGCGATGGCGGTGACACGGAATTCGGCGGTCCAGCCGTCGACGGCGATCTGCGCTTCGATGCGCGTCCCGCCGTCGAAAGTGAGGGTGTACGCGATGCGGTGGGCGCGGACCGCGCTGGTGACCTGCGGGGTGTGGACGGCGCCGTCGATGAGGACGGTGCTCGCGGGGGCGGGCGCGCCGTGGATGACGGCGCCGGTGCCGCGGTCGGTGTAGGAGGCGATGCCGGGGAAGGCGGTGTGGACGCGGACGTCCAGCTGCGCCGAGCGGATCACCGCTCGGCCCGCGGCGGCCGTCGCGGCGGCGGCGCTGCCCTGTCCGGGGACGAGCGCCGCGGCCAGTCCGGCGGCTGCGGTGGAGAGCACCACCGCGCGGCGGCTGGGACCGGCTTCCATGCTGGTGTCGGGGGCGGACATCGCACTCCTCACTACGGCATAACTACGGCATCGCCACGGCATGGCGGTGCTGCTGGACGCACCGCCGGTTGCCGTGGGCGGCACAGCCGGTGACCACCGGCTGTACAGCTGCTTCACAGGTCGATCGCCCTACACCTTGCGTCGCGGGGACCCGGCGCGCCCATGGACAAAGGTGGGCCGCTGTTGGACTCATGGGTCGGGCCGGAATCGACTGCCCGCGCATCCGCCGGGTGCACGCTTCCGGCCGGGTCCGCGCGGCCGGCGGGTTCACGCGTCGAGTGACAGCGTCGCCAGGATCTGCCAGCCGCCCTCGGGGGCCGGGCCCGCGGTGAGTTCGCCGCCCAGCGCCTCGGCACGCTCCTGGAGCCCGACCAGGCCGTAGCCGCCGCCGAACGCCTGCGCGGAGAGGCGGGCGGCGCCGGTGCCGTCGTCGGTGATGCGCAGTTCGAGCCCCGCGGGCACGGAGCGCAGGCCGATGCGGACGGCGGTGGCGTCGGCGGCGTGCTTGCGGATGTTGGTGAGCGCCTCGCGGACGATGCGGTGCACTCCGGCGGCGACGTCCGAGGGGATCCGTTCGTCCAGACCCCGCTCCACGTACAGCACGACGGGCGGCCCGACCTCGGAGAAGGCCTCGGCCAGCTCCCTGACCTGGACGATGCCGGCGACCGGCGTGGTCTCGGCGGCGCCTTCGCGCAGCACCCGCACCAGCCGCCGCATCGCCGCGAGCGCCTCGCCCGAGGAGTTCTCGATACGGGCGAAGGTGGCGTCCGCCTGCTCGCCCGACACCCCCGTGTAGCGGGCGGCGCGCGCCTGGACGGCGATGCCGGTGACGTGGTGCGCGACGAGGTCGTGCAGTTCGCGGGCGAGTTCCAGGCGCTCGGCTGAGCGGACGGCGGCGAGGTCGTTGACGCGCTGGCCGGCCTGCTGGCGCTGGATGAGGGAGTACGCGGTGACGAGGACGGTCAGCACCCCGTACAGGACGGTGAAGGCGCCGGGGCTGACGTCCCGCATGGGGGCGGTGACGCAGGCGACGCCCAGCATCGGTCCGAGGATCGCCGCCGTGCGGGCGGGGCAGCGCTGCACCACGGCGGCGAGCAGCACGAGCAGGGCGATGCCCTCGCCCAGGCCCCAGGTGACCTCCGGGTGCTCCCCCGCCATGAGGATGATCGAGGCGGTCCAGGAGACGGCGACGGCCACGCAGGCCCGGGGGACGAGCGGGACGCGGGTGTAGGGCACGACGCACAGGCAGACGATGATGCCCGCGGCCCAGACGATCGCGTGCGGGCGGCTCGGCTGCTGGGCGAGGACCACGCCCTCGAAGCTGACCAGGAACAGCAGCACCGCGCAGAGCGTGATCTTGGCCGCGACGGCCAGCCCCGGGTGCCGGACCGCCCACCCGGGCAGATTGTTCACGCGGGCCCGCCTCCCGGCCCGGCGGCCAGCCCGCTCTCCCACGCCCAGGCCGCGATCTCGACCCGGTTGCGGGCCTCGAGCTTGATCTGCACATGGCCCAGGTGGGTCTTGACGGTGGAGAGGGACACGAACAGCTCGGAGGCGATCTCCGCGTTCGTCATACCGCGGGCCAGGCACCGCACGACGTCCTGCTCGCGTTCGGTGAGCGGCTCGGCGGGCTGCCGTACGGGACCGGCCCCCGGCGAGCCGGCGGCCGGTGCCATGTCGCGCAGCAGCCGCACGGTGATGGCGGGCGAGATCAGCGAGTCGCCGACCGCGGCGGCCCGCACCGCCTCGACGAGCATGGCGGGGCTGGAGTCCTTGAGCAGGAAGCCGCAGGCGCCGTTGCGCAGCGCGGTGTGCACGTATTCGTCCAGGTCGAAGGTGGTGACGATGACGACGCGGGGCGGCCGGACCACCTCGGGGGCGCACAGCAGCCGGGTCACTTCCAGGCCGTCGAGTCCCGGCATCCGGATGTCGAGGAGGCAGACGTCGGGGTGCAGCCGGCGGGCGGCGTCGAGGGCGGCCTCACCGTCGACGACATCGGCGACGACGTCGATGTCCGGCTCGCTGTCCAGGATCATCCGGAAACCGGTCCTGACCATCTCCTGGTCATCGGCGATGACCACGCTGATCGTCATGCGTTCCCTTCGGGCCGGTCCCGGGTTCCCGTGTTCCTCCATGGGACCGGGGGTCCTCGGCCCCCGCAACCGCAGAGCGGGCACACCGTACGGTCCCGCGATCTTTGTGCCCCCGCACGGAGGCACCACCAGTGGTTTCCGCGTCTCCCCCGGTGCGGACGCGTAATCTCGAAAGGCCACCGGTCCGCACGGTGGCCGGCGGGGGGAGATGGCTGTGACCGAGATCGAGCACGGGTTCCCGCACCTGGCCACGATCCAGAGCTCGCTCACCGCGCTGTACCGGCGGCTGTCCGCCGACACGGTCGAGCAGTACCCGGCGAGCGTGCGCCCGGAGTCGGTGGAGTTCCCGCCGGACGAGGACCCGTATCTGGGGGCGCAGCGCGTGGCGCGTGTGATGCTGCAGCACTTCCGGCTGCCGGACGCCCGGATGGTGGTGGGGTTCCGCGACATGGTGCACGCGGGCAGTGTCGAACTGGCGGCGGGCCCCGAGTACTTCGTCGAGCTGCACTCCCGCTTCAAGACGGACCGCCGCGATGTGGGCGCGGCGCTGGCGCACGAGGTCATGCACGTCTACCTGCACCGGCTCGGTCTGGAACTGCCCGGCACCCGCGACAACGAGATCCTGACCGACACCGCGACGGCGTTCCTCGGGGCGGGCTGGCTGCTGCTGGACTCGTACCGGGAGGAGCCGGCGATCCGGGAGGACCGGCTGATGATGTCCGCGTACAAGCTGGGCTATCTGACGCCGGAGGAGTACGGCTATGTGCTCGCGAAGCGGGCGCTGGTCTTCGGCGACGACATCGAGCCGTGGTTCAGCAGCCCGCTGGCGCGTGACGCCTACCGGGCCGGGCTGGTCCTCGCCGAGCAGGAGCGGCGGCAGCCGCCGCTGCTCGCCGCCGGCTGGACGGCCCGGCGGCGCTACGCCAGGGACCGGCGCGCGGGCACCGCGCAGCCCGCGGCACCGCTGGGCGGCTACTCCTTCGAGGCGACGAACCCGCCGCGGGTCTCCTTCCCCTGCCCCACCTGCCATCAGCGGATCCGGGTCCCGGTGCGCGGCCGCGTCACCGCCCGCTGCACGCTCTGCCGGACGGTGCTGGAGTGCGACACCTGAGATCGGCCGGCGGGTCCGGAAAAGGTGCGCGGCGCCTGCCCCCGTGGTCGGGGTGGGCAGGCGCCGCGTCATGTTCCGCACTTCGTTGTGCGGGACAGCTCGGGGTGGTGCGGATCAGACGGAGACCGGGCGGTCCGTAGGGCGGACCGGGGACGGCAGGGTGCTGGCGCCGGTCAGGAAGCGGTCCACCGCGCTGGCGGCCGAGCGGCCCTCGGCGATGGCCCACACGATGAGCGACTGGCCGCGGCCCGCGTCACCGGCGACGAACACGCCGCCGACGTTGGTCGCGTAGTCCTGGTCGCGGGCGATGTTGCCGCGCGCGTCCAGTTCCAGGCCGAGCTGGTCGATCAGGCCGTTCTTCTGGTCGGTGCCGGTGAAGCCCATGGCCAGCGTGACGAGCTGGGCCGGGATGGAGCGCTCGGTGCCCGGCTGCGGCACGAACTTCCCGTCCTGGAACACCACCTCGACCAGGTGCAGCGACTGGACGTTGCCGTCCTCGTCGCCCTCGAACTTCACGGTGTTGACGGCGTAGACGCGCTCGCCGCCCTCCTCGTGCGCCGAGGTGACCTTGTACGTCATCGGCATCGTCGGCCAGGGCTGGTTCTCCGGGCGGTCGTCGGACGGCCGCGGCATGATCTCCAGCTGGGTGACCGAGGCCGCGCCCTGGCGGTGGGCGGTGCCGACGCAGTCGGCACCGGTGTCGCCGCCGCCGATGACGACCACGTGCTTGCCCTCGGCGGTGATCGGCGGAGCGACGAAGTCGCCCTCCTGCACCTTGTTGGCGAGCGGCAGGTACTCCATCGCCTGGTGGATGCCGCCGAGCTCACGGCCGGGCACCGGCAGATCGCGGGCCTGGGTGGCGCCGGCGGCGATGACGACGGCGTCATAACGCTTCTTGAGCTTGTCGCCCAGCAGGTCGGTGCCGATCTGGACACCGGTGCGGAACTTGGTGCCCTCGGCGCGCATCTGCTCGATACGGCGGTTGATGTGCCGCTTTTCCATCTTGAACTCGGGGATGCCGTAGCGCAGCAGGCCGCCGATGCGGTCGGCGCGCTCGTACACCGCGACCGTGTGGCCGGCGCGGGTCAGCTGCTGGGCGGCGGCCAGACCGGCCGGGCCCGAGCCGATGACGGCGACGGTCTTGCCGGACAGCCGCTCCGGCGGCTGCGGCGTCACGTCACCGCTGTCCCAGGCCTTGTCGATGATGGTGACTTCGACATTCTTGATGGTGACGGCGTCCTGGTTGATGCCCAGCACACAGGCGGACTCGCAGGGCGCGGGGCACAGCCGCCCGGTGAACTCCGGGAAGTTGTTGGTCGCGTGCAGCCGCTCGCTGGCCGCGGTCCAGTCCTCGCGGTAGGCGTAGTCGTTCCACTCGGGGATGAGGTTTCCGAGCGGACAGCCGTTATGGCAGAACGGGATACCGCAGTCCATGCAGCGGCCGGCCTGCTTGCTGATGATCGGCAACAGCCCGCCGGGGATGTAGACCTCGTTCCAGTCCTGCTTGCGCTCCTCGACGGGACGCCGGTCGCACAGCTGGCGGGGCGTGGTGAGGAAGCCCTTGGGGTCAGCCATTAGCCGCCTCCATCATCTTCGCGGTGGTCTCGGACTCGGAGAGTCCGGCCTGCTCGGCGGCGTTCTTGGCGGCGAGCACTGCCTTGTAGTCCCTCGGCATGACCTTGCCGAAGCGGGTGAGGGTGGTTCCCCAGTCGCCGAGCAGCTTCTCGGCGACGGTGGAGCCGGTCTCCTCCTGGTGGCGGCGCACGACATCGTGCAGCCACGTGATGTCCTCGGCGTCGAGCGCCTCGACATTGACCATGCCGGTGTTGACGTTGTCCGGGTCGAGGTCCAGGACGTACGCGATACCGCCGGACATGCCGGCCGCGAAGTTGCGGCCCGTCTCGCCCAGGACGACGGCCCGGCCGCCGGTCATGTACTCGCAGCCGTGGTCGCCCACGCCCTCCGAGACGACGGTGGCACCGGAGTTGCGGACGCAGAACCGTTCGCCGGTCCGGCCGCGCAGGAACAGCTCGCCGCCGGTCGCACCGTACGCGATGGTGTTGCCCGCGATGGTGGAGAACTCGGCGAGGTGGTCGGCACCGCGGTCCGGGCGGACGATGACGCGGCCACCGGACAGGCCCTTGCCGACGTAGTCGTTGGCGTCGCCCTCCAGGCGGAGCGTGATGCCCCGGGGGAGGAAGGCGCCGAACGACTGGCCGGCGGAGCCGGTCAGGGTGACGTCGATGGTGTCCTCGGGCAGGCCCGCGCCACCGTACTTCTTCGTCACCTCGTGGCCGAGCATGGTGCCGACCGTGCGGTTGACGTTGCGGATCGGGAGCTGGATACGGACCGGGGCGCCGGTGGCCAGCGCCTCCTCGGCGAGCTGGATCAGCGTGTTGTCGAGCGCCTTCTCCAGACCGTGGTCCTGCACCGTTACCTGGTGCCGGACCGCGCCGTCGGGCAGCTCCGGCACGTACAGCAGCGGGGCCAGGTCCAGGCCCTGCGCCTTCCAGTGGTCGACGGCGCGGCCGGCGTCGATGAGCTCGGCGTGGCCGACGGCCTCCTCGATGGTGCGGAAGCCCAGCTCGGCGAGGATCTCGCGGACCTCTTCGGCGATGAACTCGAAGAAGTTGACGATGTACTCGGCCTTGCCGCTGAAGCGCTCGCGCAGCACCGGGTTCTGGGTGGCGACGCCGACCGGGCAGGTGTCCAGGTGGCAGACGCGCATCATGATGCAGCCCGAGACGACCAGCGGTGCGGTCGCGAAGCCGAACTCCTCGGCGCCCAGCAGGGCGGCGATGACGACGTCACGGCCGGTCTTGAGCTGGCCGTCGGTCTGCACGACGATACGGTCGCGCAACCCGTTGAGCAGCAGCGTCTGCTGGGTCTCGGCCAGGCCGAGCTCCCAGGGGCCGCCCGCGTGCTTGAGCGAGGTGAGCGGCGAGGCGCCCGTTCCGCCGTCGTGGCCGGAGATCAGGACGACGTCCGCGTGTGCCTTGGAGACACCGGCGGCGACGGTGCCGACGCCGACCTCGGAGACCAGCTTGACGTGAATGCGCGCCTTGGGGTTGGCGTTCTTCAGGTCGTGGATCAGCTGGGCGAGGTCCTCGATCGAGTAGATGTCGTGGTGCGGCGGCGGCGAGATCAGGCCGACGCCGGGCGTGCTGTGCCGGGTCTTGGCGACCCAGGGGTAGACCTTGTGGCCGGGCAGCTGGCCGCCCTCGCCGGGCTTGGCGCCCTGCGCCATCTTGATCTGGATGTCGTCGGAGTTCACCAGGTATTCGCTGGTCACGCCGAAGCGGCCGGAGGCGACCTGCTTGATGGCGCTGCGCCGGGCCGGGTCGTAGAGCCGCTCGGCGTCCTCGCCGCCCTCACCGGTGTTGGACTTGCCGCCCAGCTGGTTCATGGCGATGGCGAGGGTCTCGTGCGCCTCCATGGAGATGGAGCCGTACGACATGGCGCCGGTGGAGAAGCGCCGGACGATCGAGGAGACCGGCTCGACCTCGTCGATGGAGATCGGGGTACGGCCCTCCTTGAAGTTGAACAGCCCGCGCAGCGTCATCAAACGCTCCGACTGCTCGTCGACGCGGCTGGTGTACTGCTTGAAGATGTCGTAGCGGCGGGTGCGCGTGGAATGCTGCAGCCGGAAGACCGTGTCCGGGTCGAACAGGTGCGGCTCGCCCTCGCGGCGCCACTGGTACTCGCCGCCGATGTCGAGGCGGCGGTGCGCGGCGGCGATGCCGGAGACCGGGTAGGCCTTGGCGTGCCGGGCGGCGACCTCCTGGGCGACCACGTCGAGGCCGGAGCCGCCGAGCTTGGTGTCGGTGCCGTGGAAGTAGGTGTCCACGAACTCGGTGTCCAGGCCGATGGCCTCGAAGACCTGAGCGCCGCGGTAGGAGGCGACGGTGGAGATGCCCATCTTGGACATGACCTTCAGGACGCCCTTGCCGAGCGCCTTGATGAGGTTGCGGATCGCGTCCTCGGCCTCGATGCCCTGCAGGAAGGTGTCCGCGCGCGCCAGGTCCTCGACGGACTCCATGGCCAGGTACGGGTTGACGGCCGCGGCACCGTAGCCGATGAGCAGCGCGACGTGGTGCACCTCGCGCACATCGCCGGCCTCGACGATCAGGCCGACCTGGGTGCGCTGCTTGGTACGGATCAGGTGGTGGTGGACGGCCGAGGTGAGCAGCAGCGACGGGATCGGCGCGTGCTCGGCGTCGGAGTGCCGGTCGGACAGCACGATGAGGCGCGCGCCGTCCTCCATCGCGGTGTCGACCTCGGCGCAGATCTCGCTGAGGCGCGCCGCGAGGGACGCGCCGCCGCCCGCGACCCGGTACAGGCCGGACAGGGTCGCGGCGCCGAGGCCGGGCAGGTCGCCGTCGGCGTTGATGTGGATGAGCTTGGCCAGCTCGTCGTTGTCTATCACCGGGAAGGGCAGCACGACGTTGCGACAGGAGGCCGGTGACGGCTCCAGCAGGTTGCCGCCGGGGCCGACCGTGGAGATCAGCGAGGTGACGAGCTCCTCGCGGATGGCGTCCAGCGGCGGGTTGGTGACCTGCGCGAAGAGCTGGGTGAAGTAGTCGAAGAGCAGCCGGGGGCGGTCGGACAGCGCCGCGATCGGCGAGTCGGTGCCCATGGAGCCGAGCGGCTCGCCGCCGGTCTTGGCCATCGGGGCGAGGATGACGCGCAGCTCTTCCTCGGTGTAGCCGAAGGTCTGCTGGCGGCGGGTGACCGAGGCGTGGGTGTGCACGATGTGCTCACGCTCGGGCAGGTCCTCCAGGGCGATCAGCCCGGCGTCGAGCCACTCCGCGTACGGGTGCTCGGCGGCCAGCGCCGTCTTGATCTCGTCGTCCTCGATGATGCGGTGCTCGGCGGTGTCGACGAGGAACATCTTGCCGGGCTGCAGCCGTCCCTTGCGGACGATCTTGCCGGGCTCGATGTCCAGGACGCCGGACTCCGAGGCGAGCACGACGAGGCCGTCGTCGGTCACCCAGTAGCGGCCGGGGCGCAGACCGTTGCGGTCCAGGACCGCGCCGACCTGGGTGCCGTCGGTGAAGGTGACACAGGCCGGCCCGTCCCAGGGCTCCATGATCGTGGAGTGGTACTGGTAGAACGCGCGGCGGGCGGGCTCCATCGAGGCGTGGTTCTCCCATGCCTCGGGGATCATCATCAGCACGCTGTGCGGCAGCGAGCGGCCGCCGAGGTGCAGCAGTTCCAGCACCTCGTCGAAGGACGCGGTGTCCGAGGCGCCCGGGGTGCAGACCGGGAAGACCCGCTCCAGGCTGCCGTCGAACAGGTCGCTGTCGAGCTGCGACTCGCGGGCCCGCATCCAGTTGCGGTTGCCCTTGACGGTGTTGATCTCACCGTTGTGCGCCACGAACCGGTACGGGTGGGCCAGCGGCCAGCTCGGGAAGGTGTTGGTGGAGAAGCGGGAGTGCACCAGGGCGATCGCGGTGGCGGTCCGCCGGTCCGACAGGTCCGGGAAGAACGGCTCCAGCTGCCCGGTGGTGAGCATGCCCTTGTAGATGATCGTGCGCGCGGACAGCGACGGGAAGTAGACGTCGGCCTCGCGCTCGGCGCGCTTGCGCAGCACGAAGGCGGGCCGGTCCAGCGCCAGGCCGGACCTGGTGCCCGAGGCGTCGGCGACGAAGAGCTGGGCGAAGTGCGGCATCGTCGAGCGGGCCGTGGCACCCAGCAGCTGCGGCGCGACGGGGACCTCGCGCCAGCCGAGGACGCTGAGGCCCTCTTCGACGGCGATCCTCTCGATCGCGTCGACGGCCTTGGTGCGGTCCTCGGTGTCGACGGGCAGGAATCCGATGCCTACGGCGTAGTGGCCGGCCCCGGGGAGGGCGAACCCGGCGGCTTCGCGCAGAAACGCGTCCGGGACCTGGAGGAGGATGCCCGCGCCGTCACCCGAGTCGGGTTCGGAACCGGTGGCACCGCGGTGCTCCAGATTGCGCAGAACGGTCAGTGCCTGCTCGACCAGCGCGTGGCTGGCCTCGCCCGTCAGGGTGGCCACGAAGCCGACGCCACAGGCGTCGTGCTCGTTGCGGGGGTCGTACATTCCCTGCGGGGCGGGTCGCCCGTCCATGAACGCGGAACGCATCGGCTCTCCCGTCGTCGTCATTGGCATATATGCAGTGCCTGTCATAGGCATGCGCAATAGGGACGACGTTGGCCCTCTGCGATTTCGTGCAGGTTACATGATGACCGAGTGTTCGAGAAGCGGATACTCAGTTCCATCATGTGGACAAGGTGCGGTGTATGCAGGGAGTACGCAGTACCTACGGACCATGTCGTTACAGAGTTGCCCGGGGCGGATCCCGCCCGGCGCCACGGTCTGATGCCCGGTGGCGCGGTACCTGAAACGAGAGGGAAACAACAGGAGGCTTGTGGCCTCGATCACGCGGCTCAGCCGACGGCGGTACCGATGAATGAACCCAGTACGAAGGTAACCCCGGCAGCCGCTCCGCCCAACAGGAGCTGCCGGATTCCGCTGAACCACCACGAGCGGGCCGTCACCCGGGCCACCGCGGCACCGCAGCCGAACAGCCCGATCAGCGCCAGCACCAGCGCGGGCCACAGCGCCGTGGCGCCCAGCAGATAGGGCAGCACCGGCAGCAGCGCGCCGAGCGCGAAGGACACGAACGAGGAGCCGGCCGCCACCAGCGGCGACGGCAGGTCCGCCGGGTCGATGCCCAGTTCCTCGCGGGCGTGTATCTCCAGCGCCTGCTCGGGGTCGGCCGACATCTGCCGGGCCACCTCCATCGCCAGCTCGGGCTCCACACCGCGGGACACGTACAGCGCGGCCAGCTCCCGCAGCTCGTCCTTGGGGTGCCGGCTCAGCTCCAGCCGTTCGATGGCCAGCTCCGCCTCGACCAGTTCGCGCTGCGAGGCCACCGAGGTGTACTCCCCCGCCGCCATCGAGAACGCGCCGGCCGCCAGCCCCGCCAGCCCGGTGACCACGATCACCTTCGTGTCGACGTCACCGCCGGCGACACCGGTCATCAGCGCGAGGTTCGACACCAGTCCGTCCATCGCCCCGAACACCGCGGGCCGCAGCCAGCCACCGCTGACGTCCCGGTGGGTGTGGTGCGCGACGTGGTACGGCGCGGGCTTCTCGTCGGTCTCGACGGCCGTCGACATGTGGCGGTACTCCCTCCGACCGGAGCACGCGCCCCGGTCCCCTCCCTGCGAACACCCCGAAGGTACGCGCGAATTCCGCCGCATTCCAGCTAGGAAAGGCTGTCCTACCTGCGAAAACACCGCGGCCGCCGGACTCGGAAGAGCCGGCGGCCGCGGGAGGAGCGAGGGGGTTCAGGAGGATTTGGACGCCTCTGCGCCGTCGTTCTCCGACACCTTCGCGCCAGAGTTCGAGGCTTCGGAATCCTCGGCGTCGGAGCCCTGGGAATCGGCGTCCTTGCCGTTCTTCCCGGCGTCCGCGTCCGCGGTGCCCTTGTCCAGGCTCACGTCGCCGCCCGCCGCCGCCGGCTCCACGACCGTCTCGACGCCCGGGTGCCACCGCGCCGACAGCACCATGTAGACCACGGCGCCGATGAAGACGACGATCGAGGTCCAGTCGTTCAGCCGCAGACCCAGGATGTGGTGGGCGTCGTCGACGCGCATGTACTCGATCCAGAAGCGGCCCACACAGTACGACGCGACGTACAGCGCGAAGGCCCGGCCGTGGCCGAGGCCGTACTTGCGGTCCGCCCAGATCACCAGCAGCGCGACACCGACGCACCACAGCGACTCGTACAGGAACGTCGGGTGGTAGGTGCCGCCCGGGTGGCTGTCGGTGGCGCTGATCTTCAGCGCCCACGGCAGGTCGGTGGCGCGCCCGTAGAGCTCCTGGTTGAACCAGTTGCCCCAGCGGCCGCAGGCCTGCGCCAGCGCGATGCCCGGGGCGAGGGCGTCCGCCCAGGCCGGCAGCGGGATGCCCCGGCGGCGGCAGCCGATCCAGGCGCCGACCGCACCGAGCGCGATCGCGCCCCAGATGCCGAGGCCGCCCTCCCAGATCTTGAACGCGTTGACCCAGTCCTTGCCGTCACCGAAGTACAGCTCGTAGTCGGTGATGACGTGGTAGAGCCGGCCGCCGACGAGTCCGAAGGGCACCGCCCACACGGCGATGTCCGCGACGGTCCCCTTCTGGCCACCGCGGGCCACCCACCGCTTGTTTCCGAGCCAGACGGCTACGAAGACGCCGATGATGATGCAGAACGCGTAGCCGCGGAGCGGGATGGGTCCGAGGTACACCACACCGCTGGACGGACTGGGAATGAAAGCGAGGATCTCCATAGCAGGGCCGACGCTACCGTGCCGGGCGGGTGGAGTGGCAACCAGCCCGGCTACGGACGCGTAACGGCCCTGCCGTCGTGATGCGGTCGTGATGCGGTCGGGACGGGTGTCAGGACGTGGGGGTCGGCGTGACGGTGCCCGCCTTCTTGCCCTTGTTGGCCGCCTCGACCTGCTGCTTGAGCTTGTCCGGGGTCAGCGGGTCGGTCTGGTTTCCGTAGACGCTCTTGCCGTTGAGCAGCACGGTCGGGGTGGAACTGAAGCCGGAGCCGCCGAAGGCGGCGGCCGACTTCTTGATCCAGCTGTCGTACGTGCCGTTGTTCACACACGCGGTGAAGGTGTCGGTCTTCAGCCCCGGCACCTTGTCGGCGAGCTCCAGCAGATACGCCTTGTCCCCGAACTTGTCCTCCCGCTCGTCCGGCTGGTTCTCGTAGAGAACGTCGTGGAACGCCCGGAACTTGCCCGCGTCCTGCGCGCAGACGGCGGCGTTGCCCGCGTTCAGCGAGCCGGTACCGCCCATGTTGCCGTCGATGATCGTCACCAGGTGGTAGTCGGCCTTCAGCGCGCCGCTGTCCTCCAGGGAGTGCACGGTGTCGCGGAAGGTCTTCTCGAACATGCCGCAGCCGGGGCAGCGGAAGTCCTCGTAGACGGTCAGGGTGGACGGCGCGTCGGCCGCGCCGGTGGGAATGACGAGGTTGTCGTTGCCGGTCGCGCCCTTGGGGGACGCCACCGGTTTGGCCGGTTCGCTCTTGTGGTTGGCCAGCACCCCGGCCACCACCCCGGCAATCGCCAGGACCACGACGACGGCACCGCCGACGATCAGTGTCCTCTTGCGTTTGTCGCGCGCCTTGTCCTTCTCGCGCTGTCCATGCATCGCCTCACGGGCGGTGCGCTTTCCCTCACGGTTCTTCTGGCTCACACCCCTGGACAACGAACCGGGGAGGCGCCGCTGCGCCTCCCCGGTCCTGATTCGCCCTAATGAGGGACTAAAACGATCTGTCCTACCGGCTCTGCCGGACCGCCCCGGTGCGCTTGCGGACGCCCGCCGCCAGCTCGCCGGCCAGCTCCCGCACCCCGGCCAGACCCGCTTCCAGGTCGGGCGCGTCCAGAAGCCGCTTGACGAACGCGGAGCCGACGATGACGCCGTCCGCGAAGGCGGCGACCTCGGCGGCCTGCTCGGGGTTGGAGACGCCCAGGCCGACACAGACCGGCAGGTCCGTGGTGGCGCGGGTGCGCAGGACGAGGTCGGCCGCCTGCTCGCCGACGCTCACCCGGGTGCCGGTGACGCCCATCAGCGACGCCGCGTAGACGAAACCGGTGCCCACCGCGGTGATCTTGGCGAGCCGCGCGTCGCGGCTGCTCGGCGCGACCACGAAGACGGTGGCCAGACCGTGCAGCTCCGCGGCCTTGCGCCACACCTCGGACTCCTCGACCGGCAGGTCGGGCAGGATGCAGCCGGCGCCGCCCGCCTCGGCGAGGTCGGCGGCGAACCGATCGGCGCCGTACCGGTCGACGGGATTCCAGTACGTCATGACCAGCACCGGCGCTCCGGTGGCGGCGTGCGCCTCGCGGACGGTGCGCAGCACGTCCTTGATCCGGACGCCGCCGCGCAGCGCGATGTCGTCGGCGGTCTGGATGACCGGTCCGTCGAGCACCGGGTCGCTGTGCGGCAGGCCGATCTCGACGACGTCGCAGCCGCCTTCGAGCATCGCCTTGACGGCTTCGATTCCGCCGTCGACGGTGGGGAATCCGGCCGGGAGGTAGCCGACCAGCGCGGCCCGGTTCTCGGCCTTCGCCGCGGCCAGGGCCGCGTTCAACAGCGCGATGTTGCCGCTCACTTGGCTTCCCCCTGCTCGTTCTCGTTCTCGTACAGACCGAAGTAGCGGGCCGCGGTGTCCATGTCCTTGTCGCCGCGTCCGGAGAGGTTCACCAGGAGCAGGGCGTCCGGGCCCAGTTCGCGGCCGATCTCCAGCGCTCCGGCGAGCGCGTGCGCGCTCTCGATCGCGGGGATGATGCCCTCGGTGCGCGACAGCAGGCGCAGTGCCTGCATCGCGTCGTCGTCGGTGACCGCGCGGTACTCGGCGCGGCCGGTGTCCTTGAGGTAGGAGTGCTCCGGGCCGACGCCCGGGTAGTCCAGTCCCGCCGAGATCGAGTACGGCTCGGTGATCTGCCCCTCGTCGTCCTGCAGGACGTAGGAGCGGGAGCCGTGCAGGATGCCGGGCTCGCCCTGGCTGAGGGTCGCGGCGTGCTCGCCGGTCTCCACGCCGTGGCCTGCGGGCTCGCAGCCGACGAGGCGTACGCCCGCGTCGGGGAGGAAGGCGTGGAAGAGCCCGATGGCGTTCGAGCCACCGCCGACGCAGGCGACGGCGACGTCCGGGAGCCGTCCGGTGCGCTCCAGGATCTGCCGGCGGGCCTCGACGCCGATGACCCGGTGGAAGTCACGGACCAGCGCCGGGAAGGGGTGCGGTCCGGCCACCGTGCCGAAGAGGTAGTGGGTGCGGTCGACGTTGGCGACCCAGTCGCGGAACGCCTCGTTGATGGCGTCCTTGAGGGTGCGGCTGCCGGACGTCACGGAGACGACCTCGGCGCCGAGCATCCGCATCCGTGCGACGTTCAGCGCCTGGCGCTTGGTGTCGACCTCGCCCATGTAGATGGTGCACTCGAGGCCGAAGAGCGCGCACGCGGTGGCGGTGGCGACGCCGTGCTGGCCGGCGCCGGTCTCGGCGATGACGCGGGTCTTGCCCATCCGCTTGGTGAGCAGCGCCTGGCCCAGCACGTTGTTGATCTTGTGCGAGCCGGTGTGGTTGAGGTCCTCGCGCTTGAGGAACACCCGGGCGCCGCCCGCGTGCTCGGCGAACCGCGCGACCTCGGTGAGCGCGCTCGGCCGGCCGGTGTAGTTGACCATCAGGTCGTTCAGCTCAGCGGCGAAGGCCGGATCGGCCTTGGCCTTCTCGTACTCCGCGGCGACCTCGTCCACGGCGGCGACCAGCGCCTCCGGGATGAACTTGCCGCCGAACGCGCCGAAGTAGCCTTCGGCGCTCGGGATCCGACCCTCAGGATCGGGAATGAAGAATTCTGACATGGCAGACACAGGAGTCCCCTGACAGTGAAATGCGATGGCTGATGGAAGTGTCGCGGCTCAGCCGCGACGCCATCGCATTCCGTTGACCTGTCCGGGCTCGCCGCCGATCACATAACGCACCCGACGGCCCAATACGCGACGCGCCGGCGCCCGGCAGCCGCGGGGGCGGCAACCGGGGGCGAGGCGCGTCGAGATCGACATGGGGGTTACTTCCGCCCGAACCGCAGGGCGGGGTGGGCGCCGGCGGCCACGAGGTCGGCGACGGCCGCCCGCGGGTCCTTGCCGGTCACCAGGGACTCGCCGACGAGCACGGCGTCGGCGCCGTCGTTGGCGTACGCGATGAGGTCGTGCGGGCCGCGGACACCGGACTCGGCGATCTTCACGATCTCGTCCGGGATCTCGGGCGCGATGCGCGCGAAGTTGCCGCGGTCGACCTCGAGGGTCTTGAGGTTCCTGGCGTTGACGCCGATGATCCGGGCGCCGGCGTCGACCGCGCGGGCGACCTCCTCCTCGTCGTGCACCTCGACGATCGGGGTGAGCCCGATCGAGGTCGCACGCTCGATGAGCGAGACCAGCGCGTCCTGCTCCAGGGCGGCGACGATCAGCAGGGCGAGGTCGGCACCGTAGGCGCGGGCCTCCCACAGCTGGTACGCGGTGACGATGAAGTCCTTGCGGAGCACCGGGATGTCGACCTTGGCGCGGACCGCTTCGAGGTCGGCGAGGGAGCCGCCGAACTTGCGCTGTTCGGTGAGGACGCTGATGACCGCGGCGCCGCCCGCCTCGTAGTCGGCGGCGAGCCCGGCCGGGTCGGCGATGGCGGCCAGCGCGCCCTTGGAGGGGCTGGAGCGCTTGACCTCGCAGATGACCTTGACGCTGTCACCGCGCAGCGCGGCGACTCCGTCCATCGCTTCGCGTGCCTTGGCGGCCCGCTCCTTGAGCTCGTCGATGGAGACCTGAGCCTGCCGGTCGGCGAGGTCGGCGCGGACTCCGTCGATGATCTCGTCGAGCACACTCACGCGAGCGGTCCCCTTCCGGGCTGGGTGGTGGAGCACGGTCCGTACACCGAAACGATCAAGCCAGTCAACGATCAAGCCGGCAAATGCCTGCTTCGGCTCACTGATGGTATCCGGCCGAGGGCGGAGGGCGCGCATCCGGTCGATCCCGGTCCCACTACCTGGACAAATGCGGCCACCGGGGGTATCCGTCCGCCCTGCGTGGCACGGTTCCTCCGGCCGCCAGGGGGGCGGACCGGACAGCAGATGGCCGGTTCCTGCCATCACCCGGCGTACCGGGGCGCTGGAGCGCTGGAGCGCTACGGGGCGAGCGCCGATCCGAACGGAAGGTTCCGGGCGACGCTGAAGAACAGCGCCACCGCGCCGATCGCCCACCAGTACGCGGGCCGCATCCGGATCTCGAACGGACGGCCGCGCAGCGTCCGCGACAGCCACACCACCCAGACCACGGCGAAGAGCACATAGGCCGCCACCGCCAGCGCGTTCAGACCGAGAGCCGCGCCGAAGTCACCGTGCGCGACCGCGTGGGCGCTGCGCAGCCCGCCGCACCCGGGGCAGTAGATCCCGGTGTACTTCAGCAGCGGGCAGACCGGGTAGTGGCCGGGGGTGTTCGGGTCGACCGCTCCGACGTACGCGAAGGCGGCGACGACTCCCGCCAGCACCCCCAGCGGGACGGCGGCCCGCCGCAGCCGGCCGGCGGGCGGCGCGGGCTCCGGGGCGGACCACGGCTCGTGATGCGGCGCGGCGGTGCCGGCGGGCGGCGGCACGGCGGTCAGCTTGTCGGTCACGTGCCTGATTGTGCCCCGGGACGTACGAAGGCGCAGCCCCGGATCAGCCGGGGCCGCGCCTGTCGTGCGTGTCGTGCCGTTGGAGCCGGACGTCAGCTGTGGGCGGGCTTCCGGGGCTGGCCCAGGCCCATCGCGCGCATCACGAGGCCGACGACGCCGCCGAGCAGGACCACGACCAGGCCCGCCCAGAATCCGAGCGGCTCGGCCATCACCATGAAGGCACCCGAGACGCAGAATCCGATGAAGGCGATTATGACGCCGGTCCAGGCGGCAGGGGTGTGGCCGTGGTTGGTGCCCGCCATGAGTGCTCCCATTATGTTCTCGGTCGGGGAAGTTGTCCTCGTCCATTCTTGCGCGCTCCCGGAGCGCCTTGTGCACGGGGGTGCGGCGTGGGCCGGCCCCAGGTCGGCCCCACGCCGGCCCCCGGTCAGCCCCGGTCAGCCCCCCGGTCGGGTCCTCGCCGCGGTCGAGGGCCTTCCACAGCCCTCGGGGCGCTCGGGGTCCAGGGGGGCGGGCGCTGCGCCTGCGGGACGGCAGGCCGGTGGCCCCGTCCCGGTCGTAGCGGTTGGACATCCCCGGCCAGTGGCGGCCGCGCAGCACGGCCAGCATTCCGGCCGCGAGCAGCAGCGCCCCCGGCGGCGGCGGCCCATGGCCATGTGGTGGAACTCTCACCGACGACGGTCGTACTGGCCAGCGTCGTGGCGGCCGTGGCGGCCGCGTCCAGGGCGGAGCCGGGGCCGTCGGTGAGGGCTGCGGTCACGATGCCCGCGCCGCACAGCACGAGCAGTCCCGAGACGACGGCGCGGCCGATCCCGCGGACGGCGAACACGGCGACCAGCGCGGCGAGGCCGACGAGCGCGAGCG
This sequence comes from Streptomyces sp. So13.3, assembly GCF_005860785.2. NCBI lineage: Bacteria > Bacillati > Actinomycetota > Actinomycetes > Kitasatosporales > Streptomycetaceae > Streptomyces > Streptomyces sp. So13.3. The sequence continues at coordinate 3,071,727 of NZ_CP048835.1, forward strand.
CGCCGGGCACGCCGGTGATCTCGCTGCCGGAGACGGTGAGCGCCACCGAGCCTCGGCGTACTTCGCGGTCCCGTGGGCCCAGGTCTTGCCCGCCGCGAGCAGCGTGAGGGCGGGCGCATGACGCCGAGCAGCAGCGCGAGGGCCAGGCTGCGGCGGCCAGTGCGGTGCGCTTACGGCCCCGTCACCACGGGGTCGGCGGCGTTCCGGGGCGGGCGCGGTGGGTTCAGGGGCGGTCCCGGGCGGAACCGGGACGGTCGCGGTGGTCGCGGATTCTTCGGCGGGGCGGGGCTGGGGCACGGCAGTCACGTAGACCACTATCGCGCGTCGGCCCGCGGGCGGCACAGGCGGGGGACCGATCAGGGACAGACCACCACGAGTCGATTTCATGCACCGACCAGCCCATGAGTGAGCAAGTTTTCACCCATGCGATCACTGCCGAAAGCAAAGCGGAGGTAGAGACTCCGTCTGCCGTCTTGTTGACGTGCGCCCGTCACCATACGTTCGCGCCGATCCCCCGTGCGACCACCTCGCTCCAGCGGATCAATTCCCCCCGCACAGCCCCCGGTTTACCGCCACAGGAGGCAGTACGTTGCGCACAACCCTTACTCCGGCGTCGCTTCGGCGCGCCGGACTCTCCCTCACCGCCGTCGCGGCACTGGCCCTGGCGGGCTTCGCCATCGCCCCGTCCGCCGACGCGCAGCCGGTCGCGCGGACCGCCGCGACCGCCCGGAACGTCGCAGTGAACGCGGACCAGGCCGTGCACACCGCGCGCGCCTGTGCCCTGCCCAAGGCGGGCGAGATGGCGTGCAAGGCGCTCCGCGTCACCAGCGGCACGGTGCACACCACCAACGTCCGAGGCACGACGATCACCCCCAATGCGGCCGCCGCCCCCACAGGTTACGGCCCGAGCGATCTTCAGAAGGCCTACGGGCTGACCTCCGCGGCGGCCGCCAACGGCGCCGGGCGGACGATCGCGATCGTCGACGCCTACGACGACCCGAACGCCGAGGCGGACCTCGGCGTCTACCGCGCGCACTACGGACTGCCGGCCTGCACCACGGCCAACGGCTGCTTCAAGAAGGTCAGTCAGACCGGCAGCACCACCGCGCTGCCCACCGCCGACGCCGGCTGGTCGGAGGAGATATCCCTCGACCTCGACATGGCCAGCGCGATCTGCCCCAAGTGCAAGATCCTGCTCGTCGAGGCCAAGACCCCCTCGATGGCGAACCTCGGCACCGCGGTGAACCGTGCCGTCACCCTGGGCGCGAAGTACGTCTCGAACAGCTACGGCGGCGGGGAGTCCTCCTCCGACGCCTCCTACGACAGCAGCTACTTCAACCACCCGGGTGTGGCGATCACGGTCAGCGCCGGTGACTCCGCCTACGGCGCCGAGTACCCCGCCGCCTCCAAGTACGTGACCTCGGTCGGCGGCACCGCCCTCAAGACCGCCTCCAACGCCCGCGGCTGGACCGAGACCGTCTGGTCCACGAACAGCACCGAGGGCACCGGCTCCGGCTGCTCCGCCTACGACGCCAAGCAGTCCTGGCAGCAGGACACCGGCTGCGCCAAGCGGACCATCTCCGACGTCTCGGCGGTCGCCGACCCGGCCACCGGTGTCGCGATCTACGACTCGTACGGGATCGCCGCCGGCTACTACACCTTCGGTGGCACCAGCGCCTCGGCGCCGATCATCGCGGGTGTGTACGCCATCGCCGGCGCCCCGTCGTCCGGTTCGTACCCGACCTCGTTCCCGTACGCCCACACCTCGGCGCTCAACGACGTGACGAGCGGCTCCAACGGCAGCTGCTCGGGCTCGTACCTGTGCACCGCCAAGGCCGGATACGACGGCCCGACGGGACTCGGCACCCCGAACGGCACCTCGGCCTTCACGGGCTGACGGCCCCGTGAAGCACGGCGGGGCGGCCCGATCCGGGGCGCCCCGCCTTCGCGTTTTCCCACCGGCGTTCCCGCGGTCACGCCTGCGCGTCGGTGTGCAGCCGGCTCGCGGTCGCCACCGCGCGCAGCACCGCCGCCGCCTTGTTTCGGCACTCGGTGTCCTCAGCGACCGGGTCCGAGTCGGCGACGACACCGGCGCCCGCCTGGACGTACGCGGTGCCGTCGCGCAGCAGCGCGGTGCGGATGGCGATCGCGGTGTCGGAGTCGCCGGCGAAGTCCAGATAGCCGACGCAGCCGCCGTACAGACCGCGGCGGACCGGCTCCAGCTCGTCGATGATCTGCATCGCGCGCGGCTTGGGGGCGCCCGAGAGGGTGCCGGCCGGGAAGCAGGCCGTCAGCACGTCGAAGGCGGTGCGGCCCTCGGCCACCCGGCCGGTGACGGTCGAGACGATGTGCATGACGTGGCTGTAGCGCTCGACGGACATGAAGTCCACGACCTCGACGCTGCCCGGTTCGCACACCCGCCCCAGGTCGTTGCGGCCCAGGTCCACCAGCATCAGATGCTCGGCACGCTCCTTGGGATCCGCCATCAGTTCCTCCCCGAGCGCCGCGTCCTCCTGCGGGGTCGCACCGCGCGGCCGGGTGCCGGCGATCGGGTGCACCAGCGCCCGGCCGTCCTCGACCTTGACCAGCGCCTCGGGGCTGGAGCCCACGACGTCGAAGCCGTCGAAGCGGAACAGGTACATGTACGGACTCGGGTTGGTCGCCCGCAGCACCCGGTACACGTCCAGCGCGCTCGCCGGACACGGGGTCTCGAACCGCTGCGAGGGCACCACCTGGAACGCCTCGCCCGCCCGGATCCGCTCCTTGATGTCCTCGACGGCCGCCTGGTAGGCCGCCGATCCCCAGCGCCCGGTGAACTCCGGCAGCTCCGAGGCGGGCAGCTCGACGGCGGCCGACCCGGCCGGCCGGGCCAGGTCCGCGGCCATCGCGTCCAGCCGGGCGACGGCGTCGGCGTACGCCTCGTCGATGCCGGTGGCCAGGTCGTTGTGGTTGATCGCGTTCGCGATCAGCAGCACGCTGCCGTCCCAGTGGTCCAGCACCGCCAGGTCCGAGGTGAGCAGCATCGTCAGCTCGGGCAGCCGCAGTTCGTCCTCGCCGTGCTCGCCGATCTTCTCCAGGCGGCGCACGATGTCGTAGCCGAGGTAGCCGACCATCCCGCCGGTGAACGGCGGCAGCCCGCCGCCCGCGTGCAGGTCGCGCGGGGTGTGCAGGGTCTCGACCGTGACCCGCAGCGCCTCCAGCGGATCGCCGCCGGTGGGCACGCCCACCGGCGGGGTCCCCTGCCAGTGCGCCTGCCCGTCGCGCTCGGTCAGCGTCGCGGCGCTGCGCACCCCGACGAACGAGTACCGCGACCACGAGCGGCCGTTCTCCGCCGACTCCAGCAGGAACGTCCCAGGACGCTCGCCCGCGAGCTTGCGGTACAGCCCGACCGGGGTGTCGCCGTCCGCCAAAAGCCTCCGGCTGACGGGGATCACCCGGCGGTCCTCCGCCAGCTTGCGGAACGTTTCGAGGTCGGGCGCGACAGTAGCGGTGGTCATAGCGGCAGCGTAATGGGCCTGCGGGCGGGCGCCCGCTCAGCCCCGCAGATCCGGCCGGACGTACGCGGGCTCGACGTCGGCGAGAACGACGGCGCGCAGGTCCTCCGGAACGTCGCCGAGGGCCACGATCTGCATCGGGTCGGCCAGGGCGATGTCGGCCGCGGCGGCCATCACCGCGTCCGCGGCCGCGGTGTCGGCTCCGGGCACCGCGTCGACCTCGTACACCACCAGGATCTTCTCCCGGGCGTCCGCGACCCGGTAGCGCGTGAGGTACAGCCGCCGCACCGCGGCCAGCGCCTCGATCCGCGGCAGTGCGGCGGCCAGCAGCCGGGGCTGCGGGTCCGCGGACGCCTTGACCTTGATGTACGCGCCGGCCGGGAACGGCAGGCCCGCCGCGATCACCACATCGCGCTCCTCGGCGGCCACGTGGATCGGCGAGGCGGCGCGCGGATCGATGATCAGCCCGGCCGCGGGCGGCAGTTGGGCGAGCAGTTCGGGAACGGTGATCTGGAACAGCCGGTAGCCCTCGGGCAGATCGCGCCGGATCTCCTCCGGGTCGGTGTACGCGACGGCGCACAGCGCTCCGGAGACATCCGTGTAGAGCGGTTCCGGGCCGCGGTCGCCCGTCCGCACACCGATCAGCACGACGCTGTCGGCCAGCCGGTAGATCAGCGGGGAGACCTCGATCGGCCGGGGACCCTGTTCGGCGTGCTCGCTCATAGCTCGATCTCCGCGTTGACGGCGGGCAGGTCCTTGGACAGCGGCGCCGAGATCCCGAGCCTGTTCAGGTTGTCGCTCAGGAACATCCTGGCACCGAGGCCGTTCGGCTGCGCCTCGACGGTCATCAGTTGAATGCTGGGGGGAAAGATGAACGTCTCCCTGAGCCGGGCCACGTGGAAGGGCTTGTCAAAGGTGAGTTCCCAGTCCCCGAAGTGCGGGTCGACGACATACCAGTACTTCTTGACCCGGTTTCCCCAGGACACCTCGGCGGCCACCAGCGCGTCCAGGTGCGCCCACTCGGTCCCGCCCGCACTCGAAGCCGCGATACGCAGCCGGGGGTCTTCCGTCATCTCTTCGCTCACCTGCTCGGCTCGGTGATTCTGGCGCCGTGGACCGCTCCTTGGGTGATCCCGCCGACGATGGTGATACCGCCCCGGGCCGTAGCGGCCGTGACGTTGTTGGTCAGGATGGGCGAGCCGGGCACCCGGTCGAAGTTGTTCAGCGGGATGTTCTGCCCGGGACCGACCGTGGCGACACCGTTCGGCGCGACCGGCAGGACGTTGCCGCTGTGGTCGATGACCGAGATGGCGCCGGAGTCGATGTGCGACATCACGTCGGGAACGAAGTACTGCGGCAGGCCGCCTCCTCCGAACTGCGGGTTGGCGTTCGCGTAGGCGCCGGCCGCCGGCACGTCGGAGTTGAACCGCAGGGTGACGCCCTCGGTCCGGTACTCATGCAGGATGAAGCCGCCCTTGTCGGACGGTCCTACTTGAACTCCCTTGCTGATCTCGGTGGAATCCGCGCCCAGTGACGCCATCGTCCCCTCCGGCATCACGAATCCGGTGATGCGCGGGTGCAGCGCCTCCGTGTTGGTGCCTGCCGGGATGACGGTGTCGTGCCACAGGTCGATCCCCGGGTAGCCGCCCGAGCCCTGCCAGGCGCGCGCTCCCTGGGACGGCAGTTCCGACGCCGCCTGGGTGCCGCCGCGCCAGCCCTGGAGGCCCTCGGAGAGGCTGGACCGGAACGAGCCGAAGAGCCCCGCCCCGTCACCGAAGCCGGCCCCGAACCCGGTCAGCGCGCCGGAGGCCCCGTACCGCAGCTCGGTGGCCATCGACGTCAGCTTGCCCAGTGCGGTGAACGGCAGGGCGCGCAGCAGTCCCGGGATGGCCGAGCGGCCCTTCCACAGGGCCATCGCGCCGGTGCCGATGCCCTTGATCGCACCCCATCCGGCGCCCAGCAGATGGCTGCCCACGCCGAGCAGCCCCTCGGCCGCGAAGGCGCCCTTCAGCGCGCCCAGCGAGGTGAGGCCCTTCGTCATGGGAATGCAGCTCAGCGCCGCGAGGGCCACATCCCACAGGGTCGCTTTCCCCTGGGTGTACTTGGCGATGGTGTCCGCGAGCACCAGCAGTGCCGCCGCGAAGACGATCCACGCGATCGGGCCGCCGATGATGAGCGCGATGATGCCGCCGACCGCGACCACGATCTTCGCGACGACGATGAGGCCGTTCCACGCCTTGGCGGCGAGGTCCCCGAGCTTGTGCCAGAACGAGTCCGGCGGGATGCCCGCGTCGGCGGCCTCGTGCAGTGACCTGCTCGCGGTGTCGGCGGCGGTGTTCCGCAGCTCCGCCGCCTGCCCGGCGAGCCGCTTGGCGGCGTCCAGCTGTGCCTGGGGACCGCTGAGCTGCGACTGCAGGGACGTGACCTGGCCCTGGGCGGCGGTGTGCTTGCGGGCCTGCTCCTTGACCTGGTCGGGGTCGGGCGGGGCGACCGCCTTGTCCAGCGTCGTGAGCGAGCCGTTGGCCGTGACGAGCTGCGCGTGCAGGCTCTTCACCTGGTCGTAGACCTGGCGGCCCTGGGAGAGCGCCCGGTCCGCCTGGCTCTGCGCCGAGTCGAGGGACGTCGCGTAGCCGTCGAGTGCGTCGGCGGCCAGGTGGTGGGAGTGCGCGACCTTGTCGAGCTGCCCGGGGAACTTGCCGATCGCCTCTTTGAAGACGTCACCGGCGGCGCCCACCCACGTCATCGTCGCGTGGTCACCGGCGAGGGCCCGGACGTTGCGGGACGCGGCCTCCGCGTCGTCGGCGATCCGGCGGGTGGTGGTGGCGAGTTGGCGGACCCGGAAGACGTCCCCCGGGGTCGGGTCCTCGTGCAGGTCGAGGATGTACCAGTCGGCCGGTCGGCTCACGATGTGGTCTCCACGAGGTCGGCTGCGCGGAACAGGCGGAAGGTGGAGCTGATCGCGTCGAAGACGTCGAGCAGCGCCGGCGCCACCTCCACGGCGGGACTGCTGCACGAGACGATGGCGACGCGGTTCACGTCCCGCAGCGGTACGAAGGTCTGCATGGTGACGACGCGCATCGGGCGGCCCGACTCGTCCTCGATGTCCTCGACCCCGTGGCTGCGGGCGGCGGGCCCGGCGTCCGGGAGTTCGACGGTGGACAGCTCGGTCCAGGTGTCGCCCTCGGCCTTGGCCGTCTTCGCGGTGAGCGGTGCGAGCAGCGGGGACAGCCGGTCCTCGGCGTCGCTGCTCGCGTCGACCGGCCCGGCGACGAAGGAGACGGTGACGCAGGCGGGCAGCAGGCCGTCCGCGACCGATTCCGCCATCACCGCGCAGTAGACCGCGCCGGCGTTCCAGGCGGCCGCCGCCTGGTTGCGCAGCAGCCGGACGATGTCGGAGCGGCGCTCGCGCAGTTCGGGCAGATCGGTGAGGCGCCGGCTGACGAGGTCGGCCGCCGAGGCGGCGCGGGTCGCGGGGCGGACGTCGACCTCGAACCAGCTGCCGGGGACGCGCAGGGTGTAGCCGACGCCCGTGTCGAACCTGGGGCCGCTCACTGCGGTGCCTTGGTGCCGTCGCGCAGCTGCTTGGCGAGGTCCTCGTCGACCTTGGTGTAGGCCTTCACGGCCTCGGTGACCATGGAGGACAGGACGCCGGCCGTGTTCTCGACATGGCCGCGCCCGTCGCGCCAGCGCTTCTCGAAGTGGTGCATCGCGTCGCGGACCCGGCCGTCGCCGTAGTCGGAGTCGAAGGAGTCGATCACCGAGTGGCTGGATTCGAGCCCCTGTTTGATCCGGGTGAGCTGGCCGGTGAACGCGTCCAGTGCCCCCAGGTCGTACCCCAGGTCCGTCATCGAACCCTCCCATCGATCCGCGGACCGACAGCTTGCCACAGTGGCCGATAACGTTTACGGCCAGGCCGGAAGGTCACCGGGATGGTGGGACGGACCGGGACGGACGAGGGCGGACCCCCCGCATCAGGGGGTCAGGGGCCCAGCGGCAGCGGGTCGGCGTCGAAGCAGGTGCGGTCGCCGGTGTGGCAGGCGGCACCGGTCTGGTCGACCTTGACGAGCAGGGTGTCGCCGTCGCAGTCGAGGGCGACGGACCTGACGTGCTGGACGTGCCCCGAGGTGTCGCCCTTGACCCAGTACTCGCCACGGCTGCGGCTCCAGTACGTGCAGCGGCCGGTGGTGAGCGTGCGGTGCAGCGCCTCGTCGTCCATCCAGCCGAGCATGAGCACCTCGCCGGTGTCGTACTGCTGCGCGATGGCGGGGACGAGCCCGTCGGCGGTGCGCTTGAGGCGGGCGGCCACGGCCGGGTCGAGCGGGGAGGACGGGGACGCGGGAGACGGTGCGGCGGTGTCGGGCATGCCTCTATTGTGCCGCCGGTCCTTCCGGCCTTTTGCGCCGCCCAAAAGGTGCGTTCGGTGATGAACGCGGCAGGTTCACCGACCTTGATTCCCTAGTCGCTCGCTGTTGTCACCCGTATGGGGCATCCTTCGTGCATGGGTTTTCCTCCGCCTCCGCCGAACGGTCAGCCGCCACCAGGGCAAGGTGGCGGCTTCGGTCCGCCGCAGAACTTTGGTCCGCCGACACCACCTCCTCCGCCGGGTGACGGCTACGGCTATCCGCAAGGCGGCCAGGGCGGTTACGGATATCCGCAGGGTGGTGGCCAAGGAGGCCAGGGCGGCTACGGCCCGCCCGGTCCTCCCGGACCGCCGGTGCCCCCCGGCGGCTACGGCTATCCGCCGGGTGGCGGCGGCTATCCTCCGCCGCCCGGTGGCGGCAACAACAACGGCCGGAACGCGGCGATCGCGATCGGTGCGGTGGTCGTCGTCGGGGCGATCATCGGCGGCATAGTCCTGGCCAGCAGCGGTGGCGACGACAAGAAGCCGGACGCGCTGACGAGCTCCAGCTCGTCGTCGTCCACCTCCGCGTTCCCGACGCCGACGGTGACGCTGCCGACCGACCTGCCGACGCTCGACATTCCCACCGACCTGCCGACCACCGGCTCCACCAGCAGCAGCCCGACCCCGGACCTGGTGCCGTACGTCGTGCTGAACCCGGGCAAGTGCTTCGACCACCCCGGCCTGGACAGCAGCGTGTCCGTCGTCACGACCCGCTCGTGCAGTTCGCCGCACGACGGCGAGGTCGTCGCGAACGAGACCCTGACCGGCAGCTTCACCACCGAGACCGAGCTCCAGAGCAAGGTGCTGAAGCTGTGCGAGCCGGACGCCAAGAAGCGTCTCGCCCGTATCCCGGCCGACGGCAAGACCTATTACTACTACGCGCTGTACCCGTCGCTCATGACGTACCAGATCCAGAAGAAGGACACGATCTCCTGCTCGCTGACCCTCAGCAACAAGGTCGACGGGAAGAAGCTCACCAAGGCCCTGCCGTAGCCGCGCGGCGAGGAGTGGACCTAACCTGACGTCATGTCGACTCATGCGCAGCGTGAACGTCTGCTCCTCGCCGATCTGCTGGAGAGCGCCGGGGCGGGTGCTCCGACGCTCTGCGACGGCTGGACCGCCCGCGATCTGGCCGCGCACGTCGTCATCCGCGAACGCCGCAGCGACGCCGCCGCCGGGATCGTGATCCCGCAGCTCGCGGCCCGGATGGAGCGCGTCCGGCAGGAGTTCGCGCGGAAGCCGTTCGAGGAGCTGGTGCAGCTCATCCGCACCGGGCCGCCGCGGATGTCGCCGTTCTCCCTCAAGCAGGTCGACGAGGCGGCCAACACCGTCGAGTTCTTCGTCCACGCCGAGGACGTCCGCCGCGCCCAGCCGGAGTGGACTCCCCGCGAGCTGGACAGCGTCTTCTCCGACGCCCTCTGGAAGCGCCTGGAGCGCATGGCCCGGGTCGCGGGCCGCAGGTCCCCGGTCGGGCTGGTCCTGCGCCGCCCCGACGGCCAGACCGCCGTCGCCCACAAGGGCACCCCGGTCGTGACGGTCACCGGTGAACCGGGCGAGCTGACGATCTTCGCCTTCGGCCGCCAGGAGGCCGCGCGGGTCGGGACCGAGGGGGACAAGGCCGCCGTGGCCAAGGTGTACGACACCAAGCTCGGCCTCTAGACCGGGCCCGTCGCGCAGCCGCCGGCGGGCCCGGAAGCAGTCACCGGTCCCGTGTGGCGTCCAGCAGGATGCGGCGCAGTTCGCGGGCGGCGCGGGGCGGGGAGACGTCGCCGCGGTGCGCGACGGAGATGGTGCGGTGCAGGCCCGGGGCGGCGAACGGAGTGATGCGCAGGCCGGAGCGCTCCGCGACCATGCTGGGGACCACGGCGAGGCCCAGGCCGGCCCGGACGAAGCCGAGAACCGCGTCCATCTCACCGCCCTCGACGGAGAAGGACGGCTCGAAGCCGGCCGCCCGGCAGGCCGCGAGGGTGTACTCCCGCAGGTCGTAGCCGCGGCGGAACATCACCATCGGACGGCCGCGCAGGTCCTCGATCCGCAGCTGCTTGCGGCGCACCGGAGCGGGATCGGCCGGCGAAGAGACCGCCACCAGTTCCTCGCGCAGGAGCTCCTCGGTGGCCAGGGCGGGAGCCTGGACGGGGAGCGGGGTGATGATCAGGGCGAGGTCGAGCTCCCCGGCGGCCAGTACCCGCACGAGGTCCTGCGAGCCGTCCTCGTGGACCACCAGGTCGACACCGGGGTACCGCCGGTGGAAGTCCTTCAGGACATCGGGGACCAGGCTGGCGCACAGGCTCGGCGGCGCCCCGAGCCGCACCCGGCCGCGCTGGAGCTGGGCCACCTCCTGGACCTCGCGGCGCGCGGTCTCGGCGTCGGCGAGGATCCGGCGGGCCAGCGGCAGCAGGACCTCCCCCGCGTCGGTGAGGGTGATGTGGCCCCGGGCGCGGTGGAACAGCTCGGCGCCCAGTTCCCGTTCCAGCGCCCGGATCTGCTGCGACAGCGACGGCTGGGCCACATGGACGCTCTCGGCGGCGCGGGTGAAGTGCCGCAGGTCCGCGACGGCGGCGAAGTACTGGAGCTGGTGCAGCTGCATGGTGCCAGCCTAGATCGCCGCATAGGCATTGCCTATCGAAAGCAGCCGCATCATGTCTTGGACGGATGGCGGCGCCCGGCCTAGCGTCCTGTCCATGGCACTGGCGACACGTACGGAACGGCGACCATCCCCCGCGGCGGCCCTGTGGCGTTCGACCGTCGGCAAGAAGGCGGTCATGGCCGTCACCGGGGTGGCGATGCTGCTGTTCCTCGTCGGGCACATGCTCGGCAATCTGAAGATCTTCTTCGGCGCCCCGGAGTTCAACGCCTACGCGGCCTGGCTGCGCACCATCGGCGAGCCCGTGCTGCACTACGGCTGGTTCCTGTGGCTGATGCGGCTGGGCCTGGTGGCGGCCGTCGTGCTGCACGGCGTCGCGGCGTACCAGCTGAGCCGGCGGGACCGGGCCGCCCGGCCCGCGAAGTACGCCCACCGGCGGCAGCGCGCCAGTTACGCCACCCGCACCATGCGCTGGGGCGGCGTGATCCTCGCGCTGTTCATCGTCTGGCACATCCTGGACCTGACGACGCTGACGGTGAATCCGCGCGGCCAGGCGCACCACCCCTACGAGAACATCGTCGCCGACTTCCGCAACTGGTACGCCGATGTCTTCTACATCGTGGCGATGCTCGCCCTCGGCCTGCACATCCGGCACGGCTTCTGGAGCGCCGCGCAGACCCTCGGCGCCAACAACGCCCGGCGGGACCGCGCGCTGAAAGCCCTGGCCAACGCCCTGGCGCTCGTCCTGACCTGCGGATTCATCGCCGTGCCCGTTGCCGTCATGACTGGAGTCGTGAGCTGACATGACCGACTACTCGCGCTGGACCACCGGCGAACCCGTCGTCGACACCAAGGCCCCCGAAGGCCCGATCGCCGAGCGCTGGGACCGCCGCCGCTTCGAGGCGAAGCTGGTGAACCCGGCCAACCGCCGCCGGCACACCGTCATCGTGGTCGGCACCGGGCTGGCCGGCGGCGCGGCCGGCGCCACGCTGGCCGAACAGGGCTACCACGTCGTGCAGTTCTGCTATCAGGACTCGCCGCGCAGGGCGCACTCCATCGCCGCGCAGGGCGGCATCAACGCCGCCAAGAACTACCGCAACGACGGCGACGCGGTGCAGCGGCTGTTCTACGACACCGTCAAGGGCGGTGACTTCCGCGCCCGGGAGTCCAATGTGCACCGCCTCGCGCAGGTGTCGGTGGAGATCATCGACCAGTGCGTCGCCCAGGGCGTCCCGTTCGCCCGCGAGTACGGCGGTCTCCTCGACACCCGCTCGTTCGGCGGCGTCCAGGTGTCGCGGACCTTCTACGCCCGCGGGCAGACCGGCCAGCAGCTGCTGCTCGGCGCGTACCAGGCGCTCACCCGGCAGATCGCGGCCGGCACGGTCGAGATGCACGCGCGGACCGAGATGCTCGATCTGATCGTGGTCGACGGCCGGGCGCGCGGCATCGTCGCCCGCGATCTGGTCACCGGCCGCATCGACACCTACTTCGCGGACGCGGTGGTGCTCGCCTCCGGCGGCTACGGCAACGTCTTCCATCTGTCGACCAACGCCAAGAACTCCAACGCCACCGCCATCTGGCGGGCCCACCGGCGCGGCGCGTACTTCGCCAATCCCTGCTTCACCCAGATCCACCCCACCTGCATCCCGCGCTCCGGCGACCACCAGTCGAAGCTGACGCTGATGAGCGAGTCGCTGCGCAACGACGGCCGGATCTGGGTCCCGAAGGTGCGGGGCGACGAACGTCCGCCGAACGCGATCCCGGAGGAGGAGCGGGACTACTACCTGGAGCGGCTCTACCCGGCGTTCGGCAACCTGGTGCCCCGCGACATCGCCTCGCGCGCCGCCAAGAACGTGTGCGACGAGGGGCGCGGCGTCGGACCCGGCGGGCAGGGCGTCTATCTGGACTTCGCCGACGCCATCGCCAGGACCGGCCGCGCCGCGGTGGAGGAGAAGTACGGCAACCTCTTCGAGATGTACGCGCGGATCACCGCCGAGGACCCGTATGCGGCGCCGATGCGGATCTATCCCGCGATCCACTACACGATGGGCGGCCTGTGGGTCGACTACGACCTGCAGACCACGGTGCCCGGTCTCTTCGCCATCGGCGAGGCCAACTTCTCCGACCACGGCGCCAACCGGCTCGGCGCCAGCGCCCTCATGCAGGGCCTGGCCGACGGCTACTTCGTCCTGCCGGCCACCCTCAACGACTATCTGGCCCGGCACCCGCACGACACCGTGGACCCCGCGCATCCGGCGGTCGCCGAGGCCGTCGCCGACACCGAGGACCGGCTCAACCTGCTGCTCGCCGTCAACGGCGACCGCACCCCCGAGTCCTTCCACCGCGAACTGGGCGAGCTGCTCTGGGACGAGTGCGGCATGGCCCGCACCGAGACCGGGCTGCGCAAGGCCCTGAACCGCATCCCGCAGTTGCGCGACGAGTTCTGGCGCCGGGTCAGGGTGCCCGGCTCCGGCGCCGACCTCAACCAGTCGCTGGAGCAGGCCAACCGCATCGCCGACCATCTGGAACTCGCCGAGCTGATGTGCCTGGACGCCCTGCACCGCGCCGAGTCGTGCGGCGGCCACTTCCGCGAGGAGAGCCAGACCCCGGACGGCGAGGCCGCCCGCGACGACGAGTCCTTCGCGTACGCCGCGGCCTGGGAGTTCACCGGTATCGGCCGCGCCCCCGTCCTGCACCGAGAAGACCTGGTCTTCGAGCACGTCCACCCCACCCAGCGGAGCTACGCGTGAAACTGACCCTGCGCATCTGGCGGCAGACCGGCCCCGACGAGCCGGGCCGGATGACCACCTACGACGTCACCGGCATCTCCCCCGACATGTCGTTCCTGGAGATGCTGGACCATCTGAACGAGGAGCTGATCCTCGCCGGTGACGAGCCCGTCGCGTTCGACCACGACTGCCGCGAGGGCATCTGCGGCGCCTGCGGCATGGTCATCAACGGCCGGGCGCACGGCCCCGAGCGGACCACCACCTGCCAGCTGCACATGCGGCACTTCACCGACGGCGACACCATCGACGTCGAGCCGTGGCGCGCCGCCGCCTTCCCGGTGGTCAAGGACCTCGTCGTCGACCGGTCCGCGTTCGACCGCATCATCGGCTCCGGCGGCTACATCACCGCGCCCACCGGTGCCGCCCCGGAGGCGCACGCCACCGCGGTGCCCAAGCCGGTCGCCGACACCGCCTTCGAGCACGCCGAGTGCATCGGCTGCGGCGCCTGCGTGGCGGCCTGCCCGAACGGCTCGGCGATGCTCTTCACCTCGGCGAAGGTCGTCCACCTCAACGTGCTGCCGCAGGGGGCGCCCGAGCGCGAGTCCCGCGTGCTGGACATGGTCGGGGCCATGGACGCCGAGGGCTTCGGCGGCTGCACCAACACCGGTGAATGCGCCACGGCCTGCCCGAAGGGCATCCCGCTGCCGTCCATCGCGGCGATGAACCGCGAGTACCTGCGGGCGCTGAGCAAGGGCAGGTGAACGGACGGACTCCTCAGCGGACGGGGTGACCGGCCTCGCGCAGCGCGTTCTTGACGTCCCCGATGCGCAGGTCCCCGAAGTGGAAGACCGATGCCGCCAGCACCGCGTCGGCGCCGACCGCCACCGCGGGGGCGAAGTCGGCGAGCTTGCCGGCGCCGCCGGAGGCGATGACGGGGACGGTGACGTGCTTGCGGACGGCCTCGATCATGGCGAGGTCGTAGCCGTCCTTGGTGCCGTCGGCGTCCATCGAGTTCAGCAGGATCTCCCCGGCGCCCAGTTCCGCGGCCCGGTGCGCCCATTCGACGGCGTCGATACCGGTGCCCTGCCGGCCGCCGTGCGTGGTGACCTCGAACCCGCCGGACGCGTTCCGCCGGGCGTCGACGGAGAGCACGAGCACCTGTCGGCCGAAGCGCTCGGCGATCTCCCGGATCAGGTCCGGGCGGGCGATGGCGGCGGTGTTGACGCCGACCTTGTCCGCTCCGGCGCGCAGCAGCTTGTCGACGTCGTCCGTGGTGCGGACGCCACCGCCGACGGTGAGCGGGATGAAGACCTGTTCCGCGGTACGGCGCACCACGTCGTAGGTGGTCTCGCGGTCGCCCGAGGAGGCGGTGATGTCGAGGAACGTCAGCTCGTCCGCGCCTTCGGCGTCATAGAGCTTCGCCATCTCGACGGGGTCGCCCGCGTCCCGCAGGTTCTGGAAGTTGACACCCTTGACGACCCGGCCGTTGTCCACGTCCAGGCAGGGGATGACTCGGACCGCGAGGGTCATTCAGGGGCTCCTCGATACGCTTCGACCTCGACCTCGACCAGCACCCGCGAGTCGACGAAGCCGTTGACGACGACCATCGTCGCGGCCGGCCGTACATCGCCGAACAGTTCCTTGTGGGCGCGGCCGACATCCTCCGCGTCCCGGGCGTGGCTGAGGTACATCCGGGTGCGGATGACGCTGTCGGCCCCGAGGCCGAACGGCTCCAGCGCGGCGATCGCGTTGCCGAAGGCGAGCAGCGTCTGCTCGTACGGGCTTCCCTCGCCCCGCACCACACCGCCGACCAGTGGCATGGTGCCCGCGACGATGACCCGGTCCCCGGCCGCGACGGCACGGGCGAAGCCCATGGTCTCCTCCCAGGGGCTGTGGTCGGACTGCACGCGGCGAACTGCGGGGGATTCGGTCATCGTGAAACGGCCTCCAACGCCTCTTCCAAGGTGAACGCCTTGGCGTAAAGGGCCTTGCCCACGATGGCGCCTTCGACACCTTCGGGTACCAACGTGGCGATCGCGCGCAGATCGTCGAGCGACGAGACGCCACCGGACGCGACGACGGGCTTGTCGGTGGCGGCGCACACGTTCTTCAGCAGTTCCAGGTTGGGTCCCTGGAGGGTGCCGTCCTTGGCGATGTCGGTGACGACGTACCGGGCGCACCCTTCGGAGTCCAGCCGGGCGAGCGTCTCGAACAGGTCGCCGCCGTCGCGGGTCCAGCCGCGGCCGCGCAGGGTGGTGCCGCGGACGTCCAGGCCGACCGCGATCCGGTCGCCGTACTCGGCGATGACCTTGGCGACCCACTCGGGCGTCTCCAGGGCGGCGGTGCCGAGGTTGACGCGGGTGCAGCCGGTGGCCAGTGCCGCCGCGAGCGACGCGTCGTCGCGGATGCCGCCGGACAGCTCGACCTTGATGTCCATCGATCCCGCGACCTCGGCGATCCGCGCCCGGTTGTCACCGGTGCCGAAGGCCGCGTCCAGGTCCACCAGGTGCAGCCACTCGGCGCCCGCCTGCTGCCAGGCGAGGGCGGCGGCCAGCGGGTCGCCGTAGGACGTCTCGGAGCCGGACTCGCCATGGACGAGGCGGACGGCCTGGCCGTCGCGGACGTCGACGGCGGGAAGGAGTTCGAGGCGGTTCGTAGCCATAGGAAGTGACGTCCTAGAGGTTCTAGAGGTGGTCGAGCCAGTTGGTCAGCAGCTGGGCACCGGCGTCGCCGGACTTCTCGGGGTGGAACTGGGTGGCCCACAGCGGGCCGTTCTCCACGGCGGCGACGAACGGTTCGCCGTGCGTGGCCCAGGTGACCTTCGGGGAGCGGATATGGGGGTTGGTGACCTCCAGCTCCCACTCCCGCACCGCGTACGAGTGCACGAAGTAGAAGCGGGCGTCGGCGTCGAGACCGGCGAACTGCCGGGTGTCCTCGGGCGCCTTGACCGTGTTCCAGCCCATGTGCGGGACGATCGGGGCCTGCAACGGCTCGACCGTGCCGGGCCACTCGTCGCAGCCCTCGGTCTCGGTGCCGTGCTCCACCCCGCGCGCGAACAGGATCTGCATCCCGACGCAGATCCCCATCACGGGCCGGCCGCCGGACAGCCGCCGGCCGATGATCCACTCACCGCGGACCGACTTCAGCCCGGCCATGCAGGCGGCGAACGCCCCGACGCCGGGCACCAGCAGCCCGTCGGCGTTCATGGCCCGGTCGAAGTCACTGGTGATCTCGACGTCGGCGCCGACGTGCGCCAGCGCGCGCTCGGCCGAGCGGACGTTGCCGAATCCGTAGTCGAGGACAACCACGCTCTTGCTCATGGCGGCCCCCTACAGCGACATCAGGCCGGCACCGAACGCCATGAGCGCACCGATGCCGAGCAGGACGATGACGCCCGTCGGAAGCTTCTGCTTCCAGAAGGAGTAGACGCCGCCGGCGAGGAAGAGCCCGAGGACGATGTAGACGGTCGATGCGGTGTTCACAGTGCGCCCTTGGTCGAGGGGAGGATGCCGGCCGCGCGCGGGTCACGCTCGGAGGCGTACCGCAGGGCGCGGGCCAGGGCCTTGAACTGGCACTCCACGATGTGGTGCGCGTTGCGGCCGTACGGGACGTGGACGTGCAGCGCGATCTGCGCCTGCGCGACGAAGGACTCCAGGATGTGCCGGGTCATCGTCGTGTCGTACGAGCCGATCATGGGAGCCATGTTCTCGGGCTCGGTGTGCACCAGGTAGGGACGGCCCGACAGGTCCACGGTGACCTGGGCGAGCGACTCGTCCAGCGGCACCGTGCAGTTGCCGAAGCGGTAGATCCCGACCTTGTCGCCGAGCGCCTGCCGGAAGGCGGCGCCGAGCGCGAGGGCGGTGTCCTCGATGGTGTGGTGGGTGTCGATGTGCAGGTCGCCCTCGGTCTTGACCGACAGGTCGAAGAGTCCGTGGCGGCCGAGCTGGTCGAGCATGTGGTCGTAGAAGCCGACACCGGTGGATACGGAGACGTCGCCCCTGCCGTCCAGGTCGATCTCGACGACGACGGACGTTTCCTTGGTGGTGCGTTCCACACGGCCCACGCGGGTCATACGGTCTCCTTCTGCATTGCGCGAACCGCGTCCAGGAACGCGTCGTTCTCCTCCGGGGTGCCCGCGGTGACCCGCAGCCATCCCGGTACACCGTTGTCGCGGACGAGCACGCCGCGGTCGAGGATCGCCTGCCAGGCGGCGTGGCTGTCCGCGAAGCGGCCGAACTGCACGAAGTTCGCGTCCGAGTCCGTGACCTCGCAGCCCAGGGCGCGCAATTCGGTGACCAGTCGGTCCCGCTCGGCCTTGAGCTGCTCGACGTACCCCAGCAGCGTATCGGTGTGCTCCAGCGCCGCGAGCGCGGTGGCCTGCGTGACGGCCGACAGGTGGTACGGCAGGCGCACCAGCTGGACGGCGTCGACGACGGCCGGGTCCGCGGCGAGGTAGCCGAGCCGCAGCCCTGCCGCGCCGAACGCCTTCGACATGGTGCGGCTGACGACCAGGTTCGGCCGGCCCTCGATGAGCGACAGCAGCGACGGCCGGTGCGAGAACTCGACGTACGCCTCGTCGACGACGACCAGCGACGGCCGGGCGGCCTGCGCCGCCTCGTACAGCGCCAGTACGGTGTCGGCTTCGACGGCCGTGCCGGTGGGGTTGTTCGGCGAGCAGATGAAGACGACGTCCGGCCGGCGCGCGGCGATCTCCGCCACGGCGGCGTCCACGTCGATGGTGAAGTCCGCGCGGCGCGGCCCGGAGATCCACCCGGTGCCGGTGCCGCGCGAGATCAGCGCGTGCATCGAGTACGAGGGCTCGAAGCCGATCGCGCTGCGCCCGGGTCCGCCGAAGGTCTGCAGCAACTGCTGGATGACCTCGTTCGAACCGTTGGCCGCCCACACCTGCTCTTTGGTGACCCCGTGGCCGGCGGTGCGGCTGAGGTACGCGGCCAGCTCGGTGCGCAGCTCCACCGCGTCCCGGTCCGGGTAGCGGTTCAGCGCCCTGGCGGCCTCGGTGACCCGCTCGCCGATCCGCCGCACGAGGGCCTCGGGCAGCGGGTACGGGTTCTCGTTGGTGTTCAGCCGCACCGGGACGTCGAGCTGCGGCGCGCCGTAGGGGGTCAGGCCGCGCAGCTCGTCACGGATGGGCAGATCGTCGATGCCGATGCCGGAGCCCGTGCGGGTCACTGGGGCACCTGCCAGTCGAAGCGGGCCCGGAGCGCGGCGCCGTGCGCGGGCAGGTCCTCGGCGTCGGCGAGCGTCACCACGTGGTGGGTGACCTCGGCGAGCGCGTCGCGGCTGTAGTCCACGACGTGGATGCCGCGCAGGAACGATTGCACGGACAGGCCCGAGGAGTGGCAGGCGCAGCCGCCGGTGGGCAGTACGTGGTTCGAGCCGGCGCAGTAGTCGCCGAGCGAGACCGGGGCGTACGCGCCGACGAAGATCGCGCCGGCGTTGCGGACCCGGGCGGCGACGGCGGCGGCGTCCGCGGTCTGGATCTCCAGGTGCTCCGCGCCGTAGGCGTCGACGACGGCGAGGCCCTGGTCGATCGTGTCGACCAGCACCACGGCCGACTGCCGGCCGGCCAGCGCGGCCAGGATGCGCTCGCTGTGCTTGGTGACACCGACCTGCGCCGCCAGCTCCATCTCGACCCGCTCGGCCAGCTCCACCGAGGTGGTGACCAGCACGGCCGCCGCCAGGGTGTCGTGCTCGGCCTGGCTGATCAGGTCGGCGGCGACGTGCACCGGGTCAGCGGTGGCGTCGGCGAGGACGGCGATCTCGGTCGGACCGGCCTCGGCGTCGATCCCGATCCGGCCCTTGAGCAGCCGCTTGGCCGACGCGACGTAGATGTTGCCGGGACCGGTGACCAGGTTGACCGGACGGCACTCCTCGGTGCCGTACGCGAACATCGCGATGGCCTGGGCGCCGCCGGCGGCGTAGACCTCGTCCACGCCGAGCAGCGCGCAGGCGGCGAGGATCGTCGGGTTGGGCAGGCCGCCGAAGTCCTTCTGCGGGGGCGACGAGACGGCGATGCCCTCGACGCCGGCCTCCTGGGCCGGGACCACGTTCATGACGACGGACGACGCGTAGGCGGCCAGTCCGCCCGGCACGTACAGCCCGACGCGCTCGACCGGCACCCAGCGCTCGGTGACCGTGCCACCGGGCACCACCTGCACCGTCGTGTCGGTGCGGCGCTGCTCGTGGTGCACGATCCTGGCCCGCCGGATCGACTCCTCCAGGGCGGCGCGGATCTTCGGGTCCAGCTCCTCCAGGGCGGTCGCCAGTGCCACCGCGGGCACCCGGACGCGCTCCAGGGTGACGCCGTCGAACTTCCGCGCGTAGTCGATCAGCGCCGCGGTCCCACGATGGCGTACGTCCTCGCAGATGGGCCGCACCTGGTCCAGGGCGGCTTCCACGTCGAACTCGGCTCGGGGCAGCAGGTCGCGGTCGATGCCGTCCTCCGGGAAGGCGGCACCACGCAGATCGATTCGGGAGATCACCCTGTCAAGTGTAGAGAACGCTGTTCTCAGCCGTTCTCCGGTTCCACTCCCTGATACGTCCCCGGCCGGTGATCACGCCGGGCTACGGTTCCGTGTGTCGCACGGTGCGACACGGAACCGGGAGGGGACGCGGTGACCGAGCCGTCGGGGATCAGGGCGCCGGGTGACTGGACCGAGCCGGAGAAGGATCTGTGGACCGCCTTCCGCCGGGGTGTGGTGCACGATCTGCGCACCGGCATCCCCGAGCGGGACGACCCGGCCACCGACCGGGCCTGGGGCCCGGAGCGGACGGTACGCGCCGAGGTGATCGCCACGCTCCTGCTGGACGGACCGCCCGCCGAGCCCGGCCGGGTCGCGTGCGTCAAGCTCTCCGGGGCCCGCATCAGCGGCCAGCTGAATCTGTCGGGCGGCCAGGTCACCCCGTACGTGGAGATGCACGACTGCCACTTCGACCAGCAGATCCTGCTGCCCGAGTGCCAGTTCACGACGCTGCGCATGGTGCACTGCTCGATCCCCCGCCTGGAGGCGGCCCGCCTCACCACCACCGGTGATCTGCATCTGCCGCAGTGCTCCATCGAGGGCGGCATACGGCTCACCGACGCGCACATCGGCACCGATCTGCTGCTCAACCAGCTCACGGTGGGCCGCGACCGGCACGGCCGGGCGATCGCCGCCGACGGGCTCAGCGTCGCCCAGGACGTCGAGGCCGAGCTGATGGACGTGACCGGCGAGATCAGCCTGCGCAGCGCCCGCATCGGCGGGCGGCTGAGCCTGCGCGGCAGCCTGCTGCACAACCCCTACGGCCGTTACGCGCTGAACGCCGCGCGGGTCACCGTCGAGCACACCCTCTATCTGAGCGCCGGCTGGATGGCCACCGGCGGGGACAGCGGCGGCACCCCGCCGGCCGGGGTGCGGACCCGCAACTTCAGCTGCGAGGGCGCGGTCCGGCTGGACGACGGCCGGTTCGGCAACGCGGTGATCATCACCCGGGCGCGGTTCCGGCTCACCGGCTCCCAGCAGCTGTCGCTGCGGCGGATCCAGACACCGGAACTGCGCTTCACGCTCAGCCAGCCGCCGACCGGCACCGTCTCACTGGCCGGCGCCCGGGTGGGCAACCTCACCGACACCCGGCAGAGCTGGCCGGAGTCCGGCGGCCTGGACCTGGCGGGCTTCAGCTACACCACGCTCAGCCCGGCGGGGGCGTTCCCGCTGCGCGACCGCATCGCCTGGCTGGCCGCCGCCACCCCCGAGTACAGCCCGGAGCCGTACGAGCACCTCGCCGCGGCGCTGCGGGCCGGCGGTGAGGACTCCGACGCGCGCGAGGTGCTGCTCGCCAAGCAGCGGCGCCGCCGTGAGGCGCTGCCGCTGGCCGGCACGCTGTGGGGGTATCTCCAGGACATCACCGTCGGCTACGGGTACCGGCCGGGCCGGGCCGCCGTGTGGATGGCGGTGCTGTGGGCGATCGGCGCCACCTTCTTCAGCCTTCACGCGCCGCCGGCGCTGAAACCGGACGAGGCCCCGCACTGGAGCGCCCCGCTGTACGCCCTGGACCTGCTGCTGCCGGTCATCGACCTGGGCCAGGACAGCGCGTGGAAACCGTCCGGCGGCGCGCAGTGGGCGGCCACCGTCCTCGTCCTGCTGGGCTGGATCCTGGCCACCACCGTCGCGGCGGGCGCCTCCCGGCTGCTGCGCAGGGGCTGACCGGGGCCCGGGCGTGTCGTTACGGGGACGATACGGAGCGACCCGGTGAAGCTTGCGCGGCGAAAGCACCCCGTCCGGCGACCGGAGCAGCACGTACGCTGTCCGATTGTGACCGCTCGCCTTCCGCTCTTCCCGCTGAACTCGGCTCTTTTCCCGGGTCTCGTTCTGCCCCTGCACATCTTCGAGGAGCGGTACCGCGCGCTCGTGGGCGATCTGCTCGCGCTGCCCGAGGACGCCCCGCGCCGCTTCGCCGTGGTCGCCATCAAGGACGGGAACGAGGTGGCACCGACCGGCCCGGACGGGGTGGACACCACCGCCGGGGCCGGGCTCGGCCCCGATCCGGCCAAGTCGCTGTTCCAGGTCGGGTGCATCGCGGAGGCCGCCACCATCGGGGAGCGCGAGGACGGCGGCTTCGAAGTGGTCGCCACCGGCACCACCCGCTTCCGGCTGCTGTCGGTCGACGCGTCAGGTCCGTATCTGACCGCCGAGGTGGAGGAGCTGCCGGAGGAGCCGGGCGAGGGCGCGGGCACGCTGGCCGCCGGTGTCGCCAGGGCCTTCCGCACCTATCAGAAGCGGCTCGCCGGAGCGCAGGACCGCACCCTGGTCGCGGTGCAGGAACTGCCCGACGACCCGTCCGTGCTGTCCTATCTGGTGGCCGCCGCGACGATCTTCGAGACCTCGGCCAAGCAGCTGCTGCTGGAGGCGCCGGACACCGCGGCCCGGCTGGCGGCCGAACTGCCGCTGCTGCGCCGCGAGGCCGCCGTCATCGGCAAGCTCCCCTCGCTGCCCGCCGTCGACCTGACCCGTCAGCCGGCCAGCCTCAACTGACCGCGGGGCCGTCCGGAGCAACCGGCAGGGACCGGCAGGGACCACCGACAGGACCATGGATCGGAGACGGCACGTCATGGCCAGGAAGTCCAAGGCGACCACCGGCGGCACCCCCGCCACCGTCGCGCTGGAGCAGGACGGCGCCGCCTTCACCGTCCACGCCTATGCCCACGACCCGGCGGCCGCCTCGTACGGCGGCGAGGCCGCCGAGGCGCTGGGCACGGCTCCCGAGCGGGTGTTCAAGACACTGGTCGCCGATGTCGACGGGGCGCTGACCGTCGCCGTGGTCCCGGTCGCCGGCTCGCTCGACCTCAAGGCGCTCGCGTCCGCGGTCGGCGGCAAGCGCGCCGCGATGGCCGACCCCGCGGCGGCCGAACGCACCACGGGTTACGTGCTGGGCGGCATCTCCCCGCTGGGCCAGCGCAAGCGGCTGCGCACGGTCGTGGACGTCTCCGCCCTGACCCACACCACGGTGTTCGTCTCGGCCGGCAAGCGCGGCCTGGAGGTCGAACTCGCCCCGCAGGACCTGGTCCGGCTCACCACCGCGATCACCGCGCCGGTCGCCCGGATCCAGCCGATTTAGCGGAACCCCGTAGTCCTTCTGGACGATTGCGCCCGATGCGCGCACGGTGTCCCGGACGGAGCACCCGCGACGAGGGGAGCCGACACCATGTCCCGACGCACCCGCATGCGGAAATGGCGGATCAGGAAGCGCCGCGCCAACCACGGCCGGCGCCCGGCCTAGGGCCAGACGACAGGCCCTAGAACGCAGGGCCCCCGCGTTCAGGGCTCCCGTGCTCAGGACCCCGTTGCCAGGGATCCTGCTCGCCGGATCCCTGGACGGGCGGGTTCCGGTCGGCCGGGTTCCGGTCGGCCGGCGGCGCGAACGGTCCCTGGCCCGGAGCGGGGTGGGGCGCCGGGTGCGGTGCCGGGTAGGACGTGTCCCACGACTGCGGCTGCTGCGGTTCCCGCGGCCCGAAGGCGGACGTCAGACAGAGGTGTACGAGCATGGCCGCGGCCGGCCAGGCGACGAGGGCGCCCTTGGCGCGCAGCCGCAGCGGGCCGTCGAAGACGACCTTCGGGCCGACCTCCTTGGCATGGGCGATCAGATCGCTCGTCGGGCCCAGCCAGACCCCGAGGCGCCAGGCGAGCACCGAGCCGAGCAGCCCGCCGACCGCCAGGCCGAGAACGACCCCGATACCGCCGCGCCGCCGGCGCCAGAAGACCAGGGCCGCCGTCACCGCGCCCATGGCGAGTCCCAGCAGCACGAAGGTGCCGTCCGCTCCGACCGCTTCCTCGCCCTCGCTGTCCCTGAGGTAGATGGCCTTGCCGTCGGAGACCATCGGGATGAGGGGCGCGAGCCACAGCCACAGCAGCCCGAGCACGACCCCGGTCACCGCCACCGCGACGGCGACCAGCGCGCCTTCCCGCAGTTCGGCGGTGAAGGCCGCACGTCCATCCTTCGATACGTCGCCGGAGAACGCCGCGCCCGGGTACTGCGGCAGGGGCGGCGGCTGGTCGTGCGGCGTCAGGGGTGCGGTCACCCGCCCATCGTGCCAGGTCATGTGTTCGCCCGCTTCACCGCGGGCTCGCCGACGGGTCCACCGGCGGGTTCACCGGCAGGCGGCCCGGCGGTACGCCCAGGTCGCGGCGGCCAGCGACACCACGCCGACGGCCGCGCACACCGACAGATCCGCGCCCACCATGACCCAGTCCGGATGCGGGTCGAAGGTCCGGGCGAAGGCCTCCACGCCGTACGTGGACGGCAGCAGGTCCCGGACGAGACCGATCGGCGCGGGCATGTTCCCGGCCGGCAGCACGCCCAGCAGCAGCGCCGCCGACATACCCAGCTGACCGAAGAGCGTGGCCAGTTCCTGCTTGGGCGCCAGCAGCCCCAGCGCCGCGCCGAGTCCGGCGAGCGCGGCCCCGGCGAGCGGGATGACCGCCGCCAGCACCCACAGGTTCACCAGCGGCAGCTGGAAGAGCACGCATCCGGTGACCGCCGTGGCGATCGTGCCGGGCACCGTGAACGAGGCGTACGCACCCGCCGCGCCCAGCACCACCGCCGCGGGCGGCACCGGCAGCGTCGCGTAGTGGTCGAGGCCGCCGGAGGCGCGCAGCTGGCCGAAGTACTGGGCGAGCAGGTTGAGCGCGACGAAGGCCACCACCAGCACGCTGGACCCGGCGACCACCGCGCGCGCCGCCTCGGCGTCGCCGCCGTCGACGACCCCGCGCAGCATCACCATGATGCCGACCGATTGGAACGTCGCCACGAACAGCAGCGGGATCCGCGCCACCCGGGCGCGCGACAGCTGCGCCCGGTACACGGCGCCCAGCGCGGGCAGCAGCCGGGCGCGCGGCGCGAGCGGCGCGGCGGCCGGGTCCGCGCGGACGGCCGGGACGGTGCCGGGCGTGGCGCCGGTCGTGCCCGGGACCACGGGCGCGGCCGCGCTCACCGGGCGCCCCGGGGCGTACGGCGGTGCGGAAGCCCGTCGCAGGCAGACGTCATGCCTTGACCAGTCCCTTCTGACGGCCGCCGAGGGCCAGGTACACGTCTTCGAGGCTCGGGGTGGCGAGCGTGAAGTCGTCGAGTGCGGCGAAGGCCTGGCCGCCGGTGATCTCGGCGATCACGGCCCGGGCCCGCGCCTGCGGAAGCCGGAGCGTCCAGCGGCGGCCGGAGATCTGGGCGGCGGGGCGCAGCGCGGCCACCTCGGGCAGGTGCAGTGGCGGCTCGTCGCGCCACACGAGGTCGAGCCTGACCTCGTCCGCGACGAGCACCTTGAGCCCGGCCGGGGTGTCACACGCGATGACCCGCCCGTTGTCCATCACCGCGACCCGGTCGAGCACGGTCTCGGCCTCGATGACGTTGTGGGTGACCAGCACGACCGTGGCCCCGTGCTCGGCGCGGCGGCGGTCGACCGCGGCCCACACCGCCCGCCGGGCGACCGGGTCCATGCCGGTGGTCGGCTCGTCCAGGACCAGCACCTGCCGCTCCCCCACCAGCGTCGCGGCGAAGCACGCCAGCCGCCGCTGGCCGCCGGAGAGCCGCTTGATGGCCCGTCCCGCCAGCTCGGTGAGGCCCAGTTCCGCCAGCACGGCGTCGCGCTCGGCCCGCGCGGTGCGCGCGTCCAGGCCGCGCAGCCGGCCGGTGGTCTCGGCGGCCAGTGAGACGGTCAGCTCGTCCAGGGCGGTGGATTCCTGCCCGAGGTAGCCGATCAGCCGGGAGGCGCGTTCCGGGTGGCGTACGAGGTCGTGCCCGAGCATGCCGATGGCGCCGGAGTCCGGCCGCAGCAGCCCGGTGAGCTGGCGGACGAGGGTGGACTTCCCGGCGCCGTTGGGTCCGAGCAGACCGAAGATCTCGCCGCGCCGGATGTCGAGGTCGATGCCGTCGCTCGCGCGGACAGCAGGGGTCGCGGCGCCTCGCCGGCCACGTCCGGCCGGGTAGGTCTTGACCAGCCCGCGTACGGCGATCACCGCATCGCGGGCGGTGGCGGCTGTGCTGGGCGCCGCCTGCTCCGTGCCCGTACTCACGAGGATCGAGAGTACGCGTCGCGGCGCCCGGTCCGCGCCTCGGGTCCGGTTCTGCCCTCAAATGCCGGACCGGCACGCACCGGTCCCGACCCCGTGTTTACGCCCTAATCACCCGCGGGGGCGTGTTCGGCGACCGTGCGGGCGTCGACCTCGCGCCAGAAGCCCGCCCGGATGGCGTACCGGTCGTGCTCGTCGATCTGGTCGTCCTTGTGCGCGAGCAGTCCGAAGCGCGCGGCGTAGCGCAGCAGCTCGCCGTCGATGCGGTGCGGCACCCGCGGGTAGTGCGTGGACAGGGCCTGCAGGTGGGCGGCGTCGGTGAGGCGGGCGATCCAGCGGCGGGCGAAGACCTGGCCGACCTCGAAGGGGTCGCCGCTGACGGCGGTGATGTCGGCCTCGCGGTCCGCCCAGCGCTGTTCCGCGCTGGTGAGCTGGGCGAGCGTCGGCAGGCCGCTGGTGTCGGGTACGTCAGGGCCGTTGCCGGGGCCGCGTTCCGACCAGGTCTTGTCGGATGACCACCGGAGCGTGGCGTTGGGGACGGGGTGCGGGACCGGTGCCTGCTGGACGCGGCCGAGCCCCGCGAGGTCCTTGGGGGTGGGCACCCCCTTGGCGGCGCCGTCACCGGTCACCAGCACCACGTCGGAGCAGGCCCGGTTGCGGGCGAGCTCGGAGAGCTCCGCGTGCATGGCGGCGTCGACGCCCTTCTGCGCCCAGCGGCCGTCGGTCCGGGTCAGCGCGCCCAGCCGGACGGTGACGCGCGGCATGACGCGCAGCCGCCGGTGCTCCGGCTGCGGGACCCGGTCGGGGGCACCGTCGAACCAGTAGATCCGCAGCAGCGGCTGCCCGGTCTCCAGCTCCGCGCGTTCGCGGAGGCCGGCGACCACGGCGGCGTGGTCGACGGTGATTCGCGACCGGGAAGGTTCACCGGCCAGAAGGCTCGCCGCGGCGCCCAGGAGATATCCGGCGTCCACCAGGACAACGCAGCGGTCCATGTTGCACCTCTTCCGGTCGTCCCCCGGCACGGATTTTCCCCGAGTCTGCCCCAATATCGGGACGTTATAAGCCGGAACTCGATCATCGGCGTGGCGGTTTCCGAAATTAAGGGGGTCCTCCCCCACCACCTGCCCGAAATGCGCGCTTCGTACTCGCGTGCAAGCCTGATAGCGGTTCAACGTCCGAGATCCCCTATAGGAGGGACGATCGTGGGTAAGAACAAGAATCGCGAGCGCAAGGCCCAGGAGCAGGAACGCAGCCAGGCTGCGGAGGCCCAGGAGCAGGCGAAGAGCACCGCCGCCCAGGAGCAGGTACTTCCGACCTCGGGGCAGGTCTCCCGCCGCCAGCAGAAGAGGTTCGGTCACAACTGATCACAGGCCGGTCGCACGCGACCGGCCCGGAGCGGTGGCACCCCCGGGCCCTGGGGTACCACCGCTCCTCCTGGTTCTCCGGCCGGCTCCGCGATCGGCACCGCGGCCCGCCCTTCAGGGAACGCACGATCGAATTCCCTTCCCCCGGCATATTCGATGCCGGTATGCGCCACGTATCGCGATATCCGGTCCCGGGTATTTGCGGACGGGTAATTCCCCTCCACCGCCGCCTCTCCCGGTGTGCCGTCCCGCCCCCGCCGGCCGTCGGCCCGCCGCGTAGGCTCGCCCGTTGAAAGATCTCCGGCACGAGCCCTGGAGGGGCGGCAGCGATGCCCATCGCACACACCACCGACGAGCAGCGCGGTGCGAAGATCCTCGACGTCTTCGGCACCACTTTCGGCGAGCTGCTGGCCGCCGATCCGGCCGCGTTCCGCGTCAAGTTCCGCAAGATGGCCGCGTCCGCGTTCGCGTTCTACCGGGGCACGGCGTGCCTGTTCTACTCCGATCTGGAGGACGGCAAGGACAGCGGGCCGTATGTGAACCAGCGCACCGGCCGGGTGTGGATCCACGGCGACCTGCACGCCGAGAACTTCGGCACCTACATGGACGCCAACGGCCGGCTGGTCTTCAACGTCAACGACTTCGACGAGGCCTACGTCGGCCCGTTCACCTGGGACCTGAAGCGCTTCGCCGCCTCCGTCGCCCTCATCGGCTACACCAAGGCGCTCGGCGACGACACGATCAGCGCCCTGGTACGCACCTACGCCGCCGCCTACCGCGCCCGCATCCGCGAGCTGTCCAAGGACGAGAGCCTGCCGCCGCTGACCCTGGACAGCGCGCAGGGCCCGCTGCTCGGCGCCCTGCGGCACGCCCGCTCAGAGACCCGCTTCGGACTGCTCGACTCCATGACCGAGGTCCGCGACTGGGACCGCCGCTTCCGGCCCGGCGGCGGCGCCATCGAGCTGGACGAGGCGACGCGCGAGAAGGTGCTCGCCGCCTTCGGCGGGTATCTGGAGACCCTCCCCGAGGCCAGCCTGGTCCGCCCGGACAGCCACCGCGTCAAGGACGTCGTCGGCCGCCGCGGCATCGGCATCGGAAGCGCCGGGCTACCCTCGTACAACCTGCTGCTGGAGGGCACCACCGACGCGCTGGAGAACGACGTCGTGATCTACATGAAGCAG
The DNA here is from genome assembly GCF_005860785.2 of Streptomyces sp. So13.3. Taxonomy (NCBI): domain Bacteria; kingdom Bacillati; phylum Actinomycetota; class Actinomycetes; order Kitasatosporales; family Streptomycetaceae; genus Streptomyces; species Streptomyces sp. So13.3. Next base: position 3,100,041 of record NZ_CP048835.1, read on the forward strand.
GGGCAGACCCCGGCGGTCTCCCGGCACATCACCGATCCGGCGGTGCGCGGCTACTTCCGGCACGAGGGCCACCGCACGGTGATCTCCCAGCGCGCCCTGCAGGCGCACGCCGACCCGTGGCTGGGCTGGACCGAGCTGGACGGCGTCGGGCAGCTGGTCGCCGAGGTCTCCCCGTACGCGGTGGACCTCGACTGGTCGGACCTCGACGACCCGGCGCAGATCGAGGCCGTCGTCGCCGACCTCGGCCGGGCGACCGCCGCGATGCACGCCGCCGCGGACGACGAGAGCGGCCACTCGCTGGTGCCGTTCTCCACCGAGGACGCCATCAACGAGGCCATCGAAGGGGACGAGGAGGGCTTCACCGCGATGCTGGTGGACTTCGCCCACTCCTACGGCGCCCGGGCCCGCGCCGACCACCAGATCTTCGTCGACCTGTTCCGCAACGGCCGGATCCCGGGCCTTTAGTCACACAGGTTGGGGTCCCTTAGGTCCCACCTACTTATCGGCATGGCACACTCTCCGCCATGAAGGACATACGACCACCGCTGAGGGCGCTGCGTGCTGCGCTCTTCGCGGCGTTGTGCGTCACTCTCTCCTCCACCTCGCACGTACTGATGTCGCACACGCCCCTGCCGCTGGTCACGGTGGCGGGGGCCTACGGCGCCGTCTTCGCGCTGGCCTACGCGCTCGGCGGCCGGGAGCGCGGCTTCTGGCCCATCGCCGGGCTGCTGGTGCCGCTGGAACTGGCGGTGGACACGCTGTTCACCGCAGGTCAGCACACCTGCTACGGCCCCGGCGGCGGACCGGTCACCGGCTCCTGGCGCTCCCTGAACGAGGCGCTGCTGTGTCACGGCGGCCAGGTCGGCAGCCCGCTGGCGGCCGTCCCCGGGGCGCCCGCCGCCACCGATCCGACGACCGGCCCGTGGCTGCTGCTCGCGACACACATCACCGTGGGCCTGCTCGCCTCCTGGTGGCTGCGGCGCGGCGAGGCCGGTCTGCAGCGCGTCGTGCGCGCGATGGCCGCCGCCGCGTTCCGGCCGCTGCTCGCCGCGGTCGCCGCGCTGCGCACCCCGGCCGCCCGGCTGCGGCTGCCCCGCGCCCGGTCCGGCCAGGCCGGCCCCTCGCGGTTCCGGCCGCTGCTGCACTCCCTCGTACGGCGTGGTCCGCCGTCGCTGGTCGCTCTCTGACCACCGGCTCGCCCACCACACACGTATGGACACGGAGACCCCATCACCATGAGCAGCAGAAACAGCCAGGCCAACAAGCAGGCAGCCCGTGAGCGGCTGCGCGCCGAGCGCGAGAAGCACGCGAAGAAGGCCAAGCTCAAGCGCCAGCTGCTGGTCGGCGGCGCCGTCATCGCGGCGATCGCGATAGCCGGCGGCGTGGCCGTGGCCGTCAACGAGATGAACAAGCCCGGCGAGTGGGAGGCCGCGGCGAAGAAGACCCTGGTCAAGCCCGCCAACACCTCGGGCACCGACGGCACGACGGTCGTCATCGGCGACCCCGCCAGCAAGTACAACCTGGACGCCTACGAGGACATGCGCTGCCCGGTCTGCGCCTCCTTCGAGCAGGAGTCCGGCGCGGCCGTCCTGAAGGGCGCCACGGACAAGAAGTACAAGATCACGTACACCATGGGCACCTTCCTCGACGGGAACGGCGGCACGGGTTCCAAGAACGCGCTCAGCGCGCTGGGCGCGGCGCTGAACGTCTCCACCGACGCGTTCACCCAGTACCACACGCTGCTGTACTCCAAGGATGTCCACCCCGAGGAGACCAAGGACGAGTTCGGCAGCGACGACAAGCTGATCGAGCTGGCCCAGAAGGTCCCCGCCCTCAAGGGCAACAAGACCTTCGAGACCGCCGTGAAGAACGGCACCTACGACAAGTGGGCGCTCACCATGAGCGACAAGTTCAACAAGGCCAAGGACGTCACCGGCACCCCGACGGTCAAGCTCAACGGCAAGGCCATCGAGGTCATCGGGCAGCCCTCCGCCACCGTCATGGCCGCCATCGAAAAGGCGATCAGCGGGAAGTGACCCACCCACAGGGACCGGCCGGCAGGACGCGGCCGGTCCCTTGTCATGTCCGGCGAGCGGACAGCCCGGCCCGCTGAGCAGTGACGGTTTTCGGCCAACCGCTCGACGCCCGGGCCGATTCCCGCCCTGATGCGTACATGGAGATCCTCTATAGCCTCCGCTGCAGCGGTTACCAGCCGCACCAGCCGTCGTGAAGTTGAGGAGAACTATGCGCCCCTCCGTCCGACTCGCCGCCCGACTCACCGGTCGTGTCCCACGCCGCCTGATCGGCGCCGCAGCCATCGCGGGAGCCCTCGCGTTCACCCCGGTGGCCGCCTCGGCGGGTACCGTCAGCGCCCACAAAGCCACCGCGAGGACGCCGTCCGCCCAGCAGTGTGCGGAGGGCACTGCTGGGAACGCCGCAGCCCGCGAGATGCCTGGCGCGACCGCCCACGAGCCCAACGCCCTCACCCCGGCGCAGGCCAAGGCGATGGACCGCGACCTGAAGAACCGCACCGCCTCGCTGCGCCGGTCCGGCGTCAACTCCGTCAAGGCGAAGGCGATCTCGATCCCGGTCTACTTCCACGTCATCCACGACGGCGCCACCGGCAAGCTCACGGCAAGCCAGATAGCCGGGCAGATCGATGTCCTGAACAAGGCGTACGCCGGCCAGGGCGACGGCAACACCACCACCCCGTTCACGTTCAAGCTGCTCAAGACCGACTACACGGACAACGCGGCCTGGTACAATGTCGCCCCCGACACGGCCGAGGAAAAGGCCATGAAGTCCAAGCTCCGCAAGGGCGGGGTGAGCAGCCTCAACCTCTACAGCGCCAACCTCGGCGGCGGGCTGCTCGGTTGGGCGACCTTCCCCGAGTGGTACCCGGGCGACCCGAAGGGTGACGGCGTCGTCATCCTCGACCAGTCCATCCCCGGCGGCACCGTCACCAACTACAACGAGGGCGACACCGCCACCCACGAGGTCGGCCACTGGCTCGGCCTCTACCACACCTTCCAGGACGGCTGCACGGAGCCGGGCGACTACGTCGCCGACACCCCGCAGGAAGGCGAGCCGGCCTTCGAGTGCCCGGTCGGCAGCGACACCTGCACCGCCGAGGGCCTGGACCCGATCAAGAACTTCATGGACTACACCTACGACTCCTGCATGACCCAGTTCACGCCGGGTCAGGTACAGCGCATGAAGGACTCCTGGCTGGCCTACCGCGCCAGCTGACGCCTCAGGCTTCGGCGTCGAGGTCCGCGAGGAAGCTCAGGGCGACAGCCCATGTCTGCTCCGCGGCCTCGGCGTCGTAGTCGTGCAGCTCCGGGTCCGTGTAGAGATGGCCCGCACCCCGGTACCGGTGCACCTCAACATCCGCGCCCGCCTTGCCCATCCGCAGGTACCACGCGTTGAGCCAGTCCTCCGACTCGAACGGATCCGGCTCCGCGACATGCAGCTGCACCGGCAGCTGATCCGTCACCGCGTCGTCCGCGATGTCCGACGTGCCGTGCAGGAGCAGCAGCCCGCGGGCCTTCTCGTCGCCCAGCGCGAGGGTCTGGGCGATGGAGCCGCCGAGCGAGAAGCCGGCGTAGACCAGCCCCTGGTCGGAGTGCGGAGCCGCGGCGGCGACCGCCCGCTGGAGGAGTTCCTCGCGGCCGATCGCGTCCTTGATCTTCATGCCCTCCTCGACGGTGTCGGTCGTCCGGCCGTCGTAGAGGTCGGGGACGTACACCTCGTGCCCGGCGGCACGCAGTCGCTCGGCGGCCGCTCGTACGGCGGGCCGGAGCCCATAGGCCGAGTGGAACATCACGATTTTCACGGGGCTGCCTTCACTCGCTGTCGGGTACGCGTCCATGGTGCCAGTTACCGTCGGGGGACAAAGCAACCGGAGGGAGCGCCTGTGGACATGGAGAACGTGCTGCGGCCGGTGATCGTCATCGGGGCGTCGGTGGTGGTGACCCTGGTCGTCGGCTGGGTCGTGGACAAGACGCTCGTCAAGGTCGACGCCCGGCACCCCGAGACCCCGCTGTGGGGCCTGCTGCGCCGCTGCCGGATCCCGTTCCAGCTGGTGCTGTGCACGGCGCTGCTGCGCGCCTCGTACCCGGCGGCGCATCTCGCCAAGGGCCACCGGGCGGCGGTCGGCCAGTGCCTGAGCCTGGTGCTGATCGGCGCGTGCGCCTGGCTGACGGTACGGGTGGCGTCGGCGGTGGTGGACGCGTCCTACGAGCGGTATGCCTCGACGGCCCGCAACACGGCCAGGGTCCGGCGGGTCCGCACCCAGGTGACGCTGATCCAGCGGGTGGTGACCGCCGTCGTGATCGTGGTGGCGATCGCCGCGATGCTGTTCACGTTCCCCGAGATGCGCACCATCGGCGCCTCGATGCTCGCCTCGGCCGGGATCATCGGCATCGTGGCCGGTGTCGCGGCCCAGTCCACGCTCGGCAACATCTTCGCGGGGCTGCAGATCGCCTTCGGCGACATGGTGCGGATCGGCGACACCGTGGTGGTCGACGGGGAGTGGGGCACGGTCGAGGAGATCACCCTCACCTATCTGACGGTGCGGACCTGGGACGAGCGCCGCATCACGATGCCTGTGTCGTATTTCACCAGCAAACCGTTCGAGAACTGGTCGCGCGGCGACCCGATGATGACCGGAACGGTCTTCTTCCATCTGGATCACTCGACGCCCGTCGACCTGATGCGCGAGCAGCTGCACCTGGTGCTCAAGGAGTGCGAGCAGTGGGACCGGCGGGCCTGGGGCCTGGTCGTCATCGACACCACGCCGACCACGATCCTGGTGCGGGCCCTGGTCACCGCCAAGGACGCGGACGACATCTTCACCGTCCGCTGCGTCGTCCGCGAGCAGTTGCTGGAGTGGGTGCGCCGCGAGCACCCGTACGCGCTGCCGCGGCTGAACACCGCGCCCGCGCCGGGGCTGGACGCGGAGCCGCCGCGCCCGCCGGCCGCCCCGCCCACCTCCGACGACATCGGCCCCGGGCCGGGCGCACGATAACGGCGGAGCACGGAGCTCAGCGCACCGAACGCAGGTCCAGCAGGCGCAGCACCCGGTCCACGATCTCCGGGTCGGAGCCCGGCTCGCTGCGGGCGGCCAGCACCTCGTGCCGGGCGGCGGACATCATCTCGGCCTGCACCCGCTGTATGACCCGCAGCCGCTCGGTGCGCTTGGCGTGCGACTCGCGGCGGTCGTCGTCGACGATGTCGGGCGAGATCCGGGCGCCGAGGTCGAAGGCCCGCCGCTGGAGCATCTCCGACACCTCCTCCTGCAGCGGCTCGACCAGCTCGATCTCCCGCAGCCGCTGCTTGGCGGCCTTGGTGGCGCGCAGCGCGAGCCTCCGCTCCAGATCGTGCTCGGCGTCGATGTTGCCGCGCACCCCGAGCCTCCTGACCAGCCAGGGCAGCGTCAGGCCCTGCAGGACCAGGGTGGCCAGGACGACCGCGAAGGCGATGAACAGCAGCTCGTCACGGGCCGGGAAGGGGCCGTCGTCCGAGGTCAGCGGAATGGCGAGGGCCAGGGCGACGGACGCCACGCCGCGCATCCCCGCCCACCACACGACGACGGTCTCCCGCCAGGTCATCGGGATGTCCTCGTCGTGGCGCTTGTCCCGCCACCTGCGGGCCAGCCAGGCGGCCGGCAGCAGCCACACCAGCCGGACGCCGACGACCACGGCGATCACCAGTCCGGCGTGCGAGAGCATCGAGCCCCAACGGCCGGCGCCGACGGCGAACACGTTGTGCAGTTCCAGCCCGATGAGGCCGAAGGCGACGCCGGTGACGAGGGTGTCGACGATCTCCCAGAAGGTGGTGCCGGCCAGCCGGGCCGTCACATCGTCCGCCCCGACGGCGTGCTCGGCCAGGAAGAGCGCGGTGGTGAGCACCGCGAGGACACCGGAGCCGCCCAGTTCCTCGGCGAGGCCGTACGAGGCGAACGGGACCAGCAGCGTCAGCCCGATCTGCAGGGTCGGGTCCCCGACGATGCCCATCAGCTTGTTGGCGGCCCACCCGAGCGCCATGCCGATCGCGATCGCGACCACGGCGGACAGCACCAGCTCGCCGGCCGCGTGCTCGGCGGAGAACTTCCCGGTCACGGCCGCGGCGATCGCCACGTGGTAGAGCACGATCGCGGTGACGTCGTTGAACAGCCCCTCGCCCTCCAGGATGGAGACCATCCGCCGCGGCAGCCCCAGGCTCCCGGCCACCGCCGTCGCGGCCACCGGGTCGGGCGGCGCCACCAGCGCGCCGAGCGCGACCGCGGCGGCGACCGTCACGCCGGGGACGATCGCGTTGGCGACGACCGCGACGGCCGCCGTCGTGACGAAGACCAGGGCGACCGCCAGCAGGAAGATCGCCCGCTTGTTGGCCGCGAACTGCCGCCACGAGGTGCGCTGCACGGACGCGTAGAGGAGCGGCGGCAGGACGATCGGCAGAATCAGATCGGGGTCGATCTGCACGTTCGGGATCTGCGGCACCAGGGCCAGCACGATGCCGAACAGGGTCATCAGGACCGGCGACGGGAGCCCCATCCGGTCGCCCAGCGGCACCATGACGATGGCCGCGAGCATGAGCGAGAAGAACAGGACGAGCTGGTCCACGGCGGGCGGCTCCTGGGACTCCTGGGACTCCTGGGACGGGACGCCTCAGGGTGCCACAGGCAGTGGGGCGTCAGCCCAGGGAGCGCCGCATGGCGCGGTGCGCGATGCCCGCGTCGGGGAATTCCGGCCCGAACGGGGTGTAGCCCAGCCGCTCGTAGAAGGCGATCGCGTGCACCTGGGACTCCAGGTGGACACCCGCGAGTCCGAGCCTGCGGGCCTCGTCCTCGAGTGCGGCGACCAGCCGGGCGCCGACGCCGGTGCCGCGCGCGGGCTTGAGCACGGCGAGCCGGCCGAGTACCGCGGTGTCCGGGTCGCCGCCGTTCTTGGCGGCGGCGTCGGCGCCCAGCAGCAGCCGTCCGGTGCCTGCGTCCGGGGCCAGCACGTGCACGGCACGGTCGTCCTTGCCGTCCCACTCCAGCTCGGCCGGGACGTTCTGCTCGACGACGAAGACCTCGTGACGGATGGCGTGCACGGCCGCCATGCCCTCGGCGTCCTGCGCCGCGACGACCCGGACGTCCATCAGACGCTGTCCTCCCGGACGACGTCCAGGGCGTGCTGGAGATCGTCGGCGTACGCGCTCTCGAACTCCACCCAGCGGCCGTCCGACGGGTGCTCGAAGCCGAGCTTCACCGCGTGCAGCCACTGGCGGCTCAGGCCGAGCCGCTTGGAGAGGGTCGGGTCGGCGCCGTACGTGAGGTCGCCGACGCAGGGGTGGCGGTGGGCGGACATGTGCACCCGGATCTGGTGGGTGCGGCCGGTCTCCAGCTTGATGTCGAGCAGGCTGGCGTGCCGGAACGCCTCGATGAGGTCGTAGTGCGTGACGCTGGGCTTGCCCTCGGCGATCACGGCCCACTTGTAGTCGTGGTTCGGGTGCCGGCCGATCGGGGCGTCGATGGTGCCGCTCATCGGGTCCGGGTGGCCCTGCACCAGCGCGTGGTAGCGCTTGTCGACGACGCGCTCGCGGAACTGCTGCTTGAGCAGCGTGTACGCGCGCTCCGACTTGGCGACCACCATCAGCCCCGAGGTGCCCACGTCGAGACGGTGCACGATGCCCTGGCGCTCGGCGGCACCGGAGGTGGAGATGCGGTAGCCGGCGGCGGCGAGGCCGCCGATGACGGTCGTGCCGGTCCAGCCGGGGCTGGGGTGCGCGGCCACGCCGACCGGCTTGGAGATCACCACGAGATCGTCGTCGTCATGGACGATCACCATGCCCTCGACGGCCTCGGCCACGATCTGCACGGGCTTCGGCGGCGCCGGCATCTCGACCTCCAGCCAGGCTCCGCCGTGCACCCGGTCGGACTTCATCGCGGGGCTGCCGTCGATGGAGACCTTCCCGGAAGCAGCCAGCTCCGCCGCCTTGGTGCGCGAAAAGCCGAACATACGCGCGATGGCGGCGTCGACGCGCTCGCCTTCTAGGCCGTCGGGTACGGGCAGGGTCCGGGTCTCGGGAAGGGTACTCACCTGGTCGAGTATGACGGACGGCGGTGGCAGCTCCGTCCCGGCGGCCCGGACCCGGTGGCCGACCGGCGGCCCGGCCTCGGCTCAGCCGTGGCTCAGTCGCGGTGCAGGGTGCCGTCCGGGTCGAGTCCGCGGAAGGACAGCAGCACGATCAGGATGCCGCCGCAGACGATCGCGGAGTCGGCGAGGTTGAAGACCGCGAAGTGGGCGGGCGCGATGAAGTCCACCACATGCCCCTCCAGGAACCCCGGCGACCGGAAGACCCGGTCGGTGAGGTTGCCGAAGGCCCCGCCGAGCAGCAGCCCGAGCGCGATCGCCCAGGGCAGGCTGTAGAGCTTGCGGGCCAGCCGGGCGATCACCACGATCACCCCGGCCGCGATGATCGTGAAGACGATCGTCATGCCCTGGCCGAAGCCGAAGGCCGCTCCCCCGTTGCGGATCGCCTCGAGCCGCAGCCAGCTGCCGAGCACGTCGATCGGGGTGTCCCGGTGTTCGAGGCTGGTCACCACCCAGAGCTTGGACAGCAGGTCCAGGGCGTACGCCAGCGCCGCCACCGCGAGCAGGAGGGCGATGCGCCGCTTGCCCCTGGGTGCGGTGGGCGGCGCCTCCTCAGGGGCCCCGGCCGCTGCCGTGGCCTCTTCGTCCCGTTCCTCGATGCCGTGCTCCGCTTCCGTCACGTGCGTCCCTCAGCCCTTGTGCAGCTTGTGCCGGCCAGGCCGGATCCTGGCTGTTGACGAGGGTACGTCACACCCGTGCGCGGGGGTCCCCCCGGCCGAGGGCAGGGGGTTCAGCGACGCTCCTGCTTCTGCTTGCAGTCGATGCACAGGGTGGCCCGCGGGAACGCCTGCATCCGCGCCTTGCCGATCGGGTTGCCGCAGGACTCGCAGCGGCCGTAGGTGCCCTCGTCGAGCCGCTCCAGGGCGTGCTCGGACTGGGCGAGCATCTCGCGGGCGGTCGCCGCCAGCGACATCTCGTGCTCCCTGGTGATGTTCTTGGTGCCGGTGTCGGCGTCGTCGTCACCCGCGCCGCCCCCGGAATCGCGCAGCAGCCCCGCCACCGACGCCTCCGAGGACGCGATCTCGGCCCGCAGCCGCTCGGCCTCCGCGAGCAGCTCGGCACGGGCCTCCAGGACCTCGGAGGCGGACCAGCGGTCCTCCCCCGGCCGTACCGGGAGCACGCCGGGCTCCCCGGCCGCCCGGGAGGCGGGAACCGCGGACGTGACCGTACCGGCCACCGTCTTCTTCGCAACCACCTTTTTGGCTCCCGTCTTCTTCGCTGCCGCGGTCTTCTTCGCCACGACCTTTTTCACGGCCTTCTTGGCGGCGGTGGCCGCCTTCTTCGCCGGTGTCGTCTTCTTGGCGGCGGTCTTCTTCACGACCATGGCCGCGACCCCTTCACATTTTGTGATCTTGCTCGCGAATCGTGCCGGAACGGTAAAACGGCTCCGGACCCGCGGCAACGGGGCACGCCGCTTGATCCCCCCGTCGCGCCCGGTGGGCCGACAGGTCTGCATCCTGTGTGCCCAGGTGTTCCACCAGGTATTCCGGTATTCACCGGTAGTGACGCCGGACGGCCGGACTTCGGTTGTCTTCATCCGGCCATTCGGGTCAGCGGGACCCGGCCCGCCGACCCGCGGAACCGGGCCGACACGGCGGCCCCGGCCCCGTACACTGGCCGCAGCGAAAGGCGTGGAAAGGGACGAGTAGCGCCGCACGCAGCCAAGAGCGACCCGGGGACGGTGGAAGCCCGGGGGTGTGCGCGACGCGAAGATCACCCCGGAGCCGCCGGAGGAAAGCCGCAGGGCGAGTAGAACCGGCATCGCGGCCCCAATCAAGGGGGTCCAGGGGGCGCCGCCTCCCGGGCCAAGAAGGGTGGTACCGCGGGAGCCCAGGCTCTCGTCCCTTCGTCGGAACACGGAAACACGTGACAGTCCGCCGGAGGCACCACCGATGACGCCGCAGTACCGCCAGGTACCCGCCCAGGTCGACCTGCCCGCTCTCGAGCACGAGGTGCTCGGCTTCTGGAGCGAGAACAAGATCTTCGCCCGCTCCCTCGACCAGTCCGAGGGGCTGCCCGAGTGGGTGTTCTACGAGGGCCCGCCGACCGCCAACGGCATGCCGGGCGCGCACCACATCGAGGCCCGCGTCTTCAAGGACGTCTTCCCCCGCTTCAAGACCATGCGGGGCCACCATGTGACCCGCAAGGCCGGCTGGGACTGCCACGGCCTGCCCGTCGAGCTGGCCGTCGAGAAGGAACTCGGCTTCACCAGCAAGCAGGACATCGAGGACTACGGCATCGCCGAGTTCAACGCGAAGTGCCGTGAGTCGGTGACCCGCCACACCGACGCCTTCACCGAGCTGACGAACCGCATGGGCTACTGGGTCGACCTGGAGGACGCCTACCGCACCATGGACCCGGAGTACGTGGAGTCCGTGTGGTGGTCGCTGCAGCAGATCTTCGACAAGGGCCTGCTGGTCCAGGACTACCGCGTCGCCCCCTGGTGCCCGAAGGACCAGACGGGCCTGTCCGACCACGAACTGGCGCAGGGCTACGAGACGATCGTCGACCCCTCCGTCTTCGTCCGCTTCCCGCTCACCTCGGGCCCCCTCGCGGGCGAGGCCGCCCTCCTGGTCTGGACGACCACCCCCTGGACCCTGGTCTCCAACACGGCCGTCGCGACCCACCCCACGGTCACCTACGTGGTGGCGACCGACGGCGACGAGAAGCTGGTCGTCGCCGAACCGCTGCTGGAGAAGGCCCTCGGCGAGGGCTGGACCGCCACCGGCGTCAGCTTCACCGGCGCCGAGATGGAGCGCTGGACGTACGAGCGGCCCTTCGACTTCGTCGAGATCCCGGACGCGCACTACATCGTCAACGCCGAGTACGTCACCACCGAGGACGGCACCGGTCTGGTCCACCAGTCCCCCGCCTTCGGCGAGGACGACCTCAAGGTCTGCCGCGCCTACGGCCTCCCCGTGGTGAACCCGGTCCGCCCCGACGGCACCTTCGAGCCGGAGGTCCCGCTCGTCGGCGGCGAGTTCTTCAAGAAGGCGGACGAAAAACTGGTCGCGGAGCTCCAGCGCACCGGCCGCCTCTTCCGTCACGTCCCGTACGAGCACAGCTACCCGCACTGCTGGCGCTGCCACACCGCGCTGCTCTACTACGCGCAGCCGTCCTGGTACATCCGCACCACCGCCGTCAAGGACGCGATGCTGCGCGAGAACGAGAAGACCAACTGGTACCCGGACTCGGTCAAGCAGGGCCGCTTCGGCGACTGGCTGAACAACAACGTCGACTGGGCCCTCTCGCGCAACCGCTACTGGGGCACCCCGCTCCCGATCTGGCGCTGCGAGGAGAACCACCTCACGTGCGTCGGCAGCCTCTCGGACCTCTCCACCCTCACGGGCACCGACCAGAGCGGTCTGGACCCGCACCGCCCGTACATCGACGAGATCACGTTCCCCTGCACCTCCGAAGGCTGCTCGCTGGAATCGGTCCGCGTCCCCGAGGTCATCGACGCCTGGTACGACTCGGGATCGATGCCGTTCGCGCAGTGGGGCTACCCGCACCGCAACAAGGAGATCTTCGAGAAGAGCTACCCGGCGCAGTTCATCTCCGAGGCGATCGACCAGACCCGCGGCTGGTTCTACACGCTGATGGCCGTCGGCACCCTGGTCTTCGACCGGTCCGCCTACGAGAACGTGGTCTGCCTGGGCCACATCCTCGCCGAGGACGGCCGCAAGATGTCCAAGCACCTGGGCAACACCCTGGAGCCCATCGCGCTCATGGACCAGCACGGCGCCGACGCCGTCCGCTGGTTCATGGCGGCCGGCGGCTCGCCCTGGTCCGCCCGCCGGGTCGGCCACGGCACGATCCAGGAAGTGGTCCGCAAGACCCTCCTCACCTACTGGAACACCGTCGCCTTCCAGGCCCTGTACGCCCGTACCGCCGGCTGGACCCCCAGCGCGAGCGACCCGGCCCCGGCCGACCGCCCGCTGCTGGACCGCTGGCTGCTCGGCGAGCTGCACGCTCTCACACGTGACGTCACCGAATCCCTGGAGTCGTACGACACCCAGCGCGCGGGCAAGCTGCTCTCCTCCTTCGTCGACGACCTGTCCAACTGGTACGTCCGCCGCTCGCGCCGCCGCTTCTGGCAGGGCGACGCCGCCGCGCTGCGCACCCTGCACGACGTGGTCGAGACGGTCACCCGCCTGATGGCCCCGCTCACGCCGTTCATCACCGAGCGGGTCTGGCAGGACCTCGTCGTCCCGGTCACCCCGGACGCCCCGGACTCCGTCCACCTCACCTCGTGGCCGGTCGCCGACGAGTCCGCGATCAACCCGACCCTCTCCGAGCAGATGCTGCTCGTCCGCCGGCTGGTGGAGCTGGGCCGCGCGACCCGCGCGGAGTCGGGCGTCAAGACCCGCCAGCCGCTCTCCCGCGCCCTGGTGGCCGTCGCCGGCTTCGACTCCCTCGACCCGGCCCTGCACACGCAGATCACCGAGGAACTCAACGTGCTCTCCCTCGCCTCGCTCTCGGAGGTCGGCGGATCCCTGGTCGACACGACGGCCAAGGCGAACTTCCGGGCGCTCGGCAAGCGCTTCGGCAAGGGCGTCCAGGACGTCGCGAAGGCCGTCGCGGCCGCCGACGCGGCAGCGCTCTCCGCAGCGCTGCGCGACGGCACCGCCACCGTCGAGTTCAACGGCGAGCAGATCCCGCTCTCCCCGGACGAAGTGATCATCACCGAGACCCCGCGCGAGGGCTGGTCGGTGGCGTCCGACTCCGGCGCCACCGTCGCCCTGGACCTGGAGATCACCCCGGAACTCCGCCTGGCGGGCCTGGCCCGCGACGCGATCCGGCTGATCCAGGAGGCCCGCAAGAACTCGGGCCTGGACGTGGCGGACCGCATCGCCGTCCGCTGGCACTCCGCCGACAACGACCTGACCACCGCCCTGACCGAACACGCCACCCTGATCGCGGACGAGGTCCTGGCCACGGACTTCGCCCCCGGCGACCCGGACCGGACCTACGGCCAGCCCTTCACGGACGACCAGCTGGGCCTGACCTTCCACCTGCGCAAGCAGTAGAAACCACGGAGGCCGCCGCCCACCACACCAAGTGGGACGGCGGCCTCCGCCATATCCGGGCTCGAACGCGAGGGGCCGGGACCGCAGGCGTGGAGGGTCCGAAATGCTGCCGAGCTACTTGTGGGCCGCCAGGCCCTCACTAGTCGATTTCGGACCCCCACGCCGGAGGGCCCGGCCCCGCAGCCACCGACGCACCGGACGACGAAAACGGGCCGGGCCCCAAGGGAGAAATCCCCAGGGGCCCGGCCCGATGCCCGCCGCAGGCGCTGACGCGCCGAGCGGCAGGCGACTAGTTGTCGTCCTCGTCGATCAGGAAGCCACGCATCGGCGTAGGCGCCTGCTGCAGCGGCTGCGGGCTCTGCGGCCGCACCGGAGCCATCGGCTGCGTCATGGCCGGAGACATCTGCTGCTGGCCGCCGTACGTCGGGTTCGGGCCGCTGTGGCCCATGCCCTGGTTCCCGTACGACGGGTTCTGGCCGGTGTTGTGACCCATCGCACCGGCACCGGCCGGAGCCATGCCACCGCCCATCGTCCCGCCGCCCATGGAGGACGGAGCGGGCAGCGACGCGGCGGCCGGGGCACGCGGCGGAGCCAGCGAGTCGTCCGCCTGGGTCTCCAGCTGGCGCAGCTGGCTCTCCAGGTAGGACTTCAGACGGGTCCGGTACTCACGCTCGAAGCCGCGCAGGTCTTCGACCTTGCGCTCCAGCGTGGCGCGGGCGGACTCCAGCGAGCCCATCGCTACGCGGTGCTTCTCCTGCGCGTCCCGCTCCAGGGCGTCAGCCTTGGCACGGGCGTCCCGCTCCAGGCCCTCGGCGCGGCTGCGTGCCTCGCCGACGATCTTGTTGGCCTCGGAACGGGCCTCCGCGATCGCCTGGTCGGCGGTCTGCTGCGCCAGCGAAAGAACCCGCGCCGCGCTGTCGCCGCCGGGCGACTGCTGCTGCATGGGGTGGCCCTGCTGCTGCATCGGATGCTGCTGCTGCATGGGGTGCTGCTGCTGCATCGGGTGCTGCTGGCCCATGGAGTTCTGGCCCATCGGACCCTGACCCATTTGGTTCTGGCCCATCGGACCCTGACCCATGGGGCCCTGGCCCATCGGACCGGGACCGTGCTGCTGGGCGCTCGGCCCGGCAGGCAGCTGCAGTGCGCCGGACTGCTGCTGGGGCTGCCCCATCTGCTGGGGCGGACCCATCTGCTGCGGCGGCACGGGCTGCGGTCCGGATATGGCCGCGGGGACCGGACGGTCCTGAGACTCCGGCTTGCGCATGCCCTGCTGCTGGTTCTGGGCGGCGGCTCGGGTGGCCGCGGCCAGTTTGGCCCGCAGGTCCTCGTTTTCTCGTAGGAGCCTGGTCAGCTCTCCCTCGACCTCATCGAGGAAGGCGTCGACCTCGTCCTCGTCATAACCTTCTCGGAGGCGGACGGTCGTGAACTGCTTGTTCCGCACGTCCTCGGGGGTCAGCGGCATCTCTTCACCTCAACGTGATCGTCGACATATCGGGAGTCCGCATCGTTCATCACAGACTCCCGACAACGCGGAGCAGGATGAGCACGATGATCATCAATACGAAGAAGGACAGGTCGAGCGCCACGCCCCCGAGACGCAGCGGCGGAATGAACCGCCGCAGAAGCTTGAGTGGCGGATCGGTGACAGTGTAGGTGGCCTCAAGGACCACCACCATCGGCTTCCCAGGTTGCCACGAGCGCGCGAACTGGAAGACGTAATCCATCACCAACCGGAAGATCAGCACGATCAGGAAGCACATCAGCACGATGTAGAGCACCTGTAGTGCGTAGCTCATCGCGCGTCCCTCTCCCCTGCTCGCCTTCGGCCTGGTGGCCGGATTTCCTCGGTGTGTGGTGCTCAGCTCTGGTTGAAGAACCCGCCCTCGGCGATGCGGGCCTTGTCCTCCGCCGTGACATCGACGTTAGCAGGCGACAGCAGGAACACCTTCTGCGTCACCCGCTCGATGCTGCCGTGCAGGCCGAAGACCAGGCCGGCGGCGAAGTCGACAAGACGCTTTGCGTCCGTGTCGTCCATCTCCGTCAGATTCATGATCACCGGTGTGCCCTCGCGGAAGTGTTCCCCGATGGTACGGGCTTCGTTGTACGTGCGGGGGTGAAGTGTGGTGATCCGGTAGGGCTCACGCTCGGACACGACCTTGGGCATGATCACCGGTGCGTTCTTCTCCATGCTGTGACGTTCGGGTGTGATGGACGCCACTGGGGCGATCCGCGGTTCGCGGGGCGCCGGCGCATGGACGAGTCGTGCCGGTTCGTCCCGTTGTGGCTGGTGCTGGGCGAGCTCATTGTGCTGATTGTGCTGGCTGCGTGGCCTGTGGTTGCGCTCAGGCTCCGGCTCGGGTTCGAACTCGTCGTCGGGATCGAATCCCGGGCCGTCGTACCCGTCGTCCTCCACGAGGCCGAGGTAGACCGCCATCTTGCGCATCGCGCCGGCCATGCTCTGCGTCCTCTCAGCGGGGAAAGACCATATTTATTGCTGTGGTCCGACTTGTTTGGTGACGTTACCGGAGCCCGGGACGGACTCCGAGTACCGCAGTACCGACGCGTACATGTGTCGCTCCCGCCGCCACCGCCTGCTCCAGGTCGGCGCTCATCCCTGCCGAGACCATGGTGGCAGCCGGATGGGCCGCGCGCAGGCCGGATGAGATTTCCGCCAGCCGATCGAAGGCGGCGCGGGGTTGGCCCCGGTACGGGCCGTCGAGCGGAGCGACCGTCATCAGCCCGTCGAGCCGGAGGCCCGGCGCCGCGGCGATCGCGTCGGCGAGGCCGCCGACGACGTCGGGCGCGACTCCGCCCCTGCTGCCCTGGGTTCCTGACTCGGTGTCAAGGGCGACCTGGACCAGACAGCCCACCTCGCGGCCGCGGGCGACCGCCGCGGTGGACAGCGCGCCGACCAGCCGGAGCCGGTCGACGGAGTGCACGACATCGGCGTAACCGACCACGGAACGGACTTTATTGGTCTGCAACTGACCCACGAAATGCCAGGTCAGCGGCAGATCCGCACACGCGGCAGCCTTCGGGGCGGCGTCCTGGTCGCGGTTCTCCGCGACCTGCTGAACACCGAGTTCCGAGAGAAAACGCACATCGCTCGCGGGGTAGGTCTTGGTGACCACCACCAGCGTCACGTCCTTGCGGTCGCGGCCCGCCGCGTCGCACGCGGCGGTGATGCGCTCCTCGACCCGGGCCAGATTCGCGGCCAGTTGGGCCTTGCGATCCGTCACTGCCTCGCTCACGTTCCTTCAGTCGATCCGATGATACGAACATGGGATATCTCACCCATAGCCGTCTCGAATCGGGCGAGTTGGGCGGATACACAGCGAACGGCGCTCATCGCGCCCCTCCGTAAAGAGGGACGAAATGCGCGCCGTTCACCGAGGGGCCGAACCCGGCCACTTCACGAACAAGGGGACAAGAAGGTCACATCACCCAGGGAACTGAGGGAAGCTCACTTCAGGAAATCGGGTACGTCCAGCTCCTCGGCCGCGGAGTCCTGGTACGGACGGGCCGGCGGCACGTGCGGCGGGGTGACCGGGGACGGCGGGACCTCAGCGACCGGCTCCGGCTCCTCGGCACGGACCGGCACACTGCCGAGACCGCTGTAGGAGGTCGGGCGCGGGGCCTCGGCCTGGCTGCCGACCCGGGCAGGTCCGGTGGCGGGAGTCTCCTCGCGACCGCTGTACGCGCCGAGCACCTTGTCGCGGTTGCCCTTGGGCGGCGGCTGGCCGCCGTCGAAGCCGGCCGCGATCACGGTGACCCGGACCTCGTCGCCGAGCGCGTCATCGATGACCGCACCGAAGATGATGTTGGCCTCGGGGTGCGCGGCCTCGCTCACCAGCTGGGCGGACTCGTTGATCTCGAACAGGCCGAGGTCGGAGCCGCCGGAGATGGAGAGCAGCACGCCGCGGGCGCCGTCGATGGACGCTTCGAGCAGCGGCGAGGAGATGGCCATCTCCGCGGCCGCTACCGCGCGGTCGTCGCCACGGGCCGAACCGATGCCCATCAGGGCGGAACCTGCTTCGGACATCACGGACTTCACATCGGCGAAGTCCAGGTTGATCAGACCCGGGGTGGTGATGAGATCGGTGATCCCCTGCACGCCGGACAGCAGCACCTGGTCCGCGGACCGGAACGCGTCGAGCACGCTGACCTGGCGGTCCGAGATGGACAGCAGCCGGTCGTTCGGGATCACGATGAGAGTGTCGACATTTTCGCGGAGACCGGCGATGCCGTCCTCGGCCTGGTTGGCGCGGCGACGTCCCTCGAAGGTGAAGGGCCGGGTGACCACACCGATCGTCAGGGCGCCCAGCGAGCGGGCGATATGCGCGACCACGGGTGCGCCGCCGGTACCGGTGCCGCCGCCCTCGCCCGCGGTGACGAAGACCATGTCTGCGCCCTTGAGCACTTCTTCGATCTCTTCGCGGTGGTCCTCGGCGGCCTTGCGGCCGACATCGGGGTTCGCGCCGGCGCCGAGGCCGCGGGTGAGTTCGCGGCCGACGTCGAGCTTGACGTCGGCGTCGCTCATCAGGAGGGCCTGCGCATCGGTGTTGATCGCGATGAACTCGACGCCCTTGAGACCGACCTCGATCATCCGGTTGATGGCATTGACGCCACCGCCGCCGATTCCGACGACCTTGATGACTGCGAGGTAGTTCTGCGGTGCTGCCACGTCGAAGGCCTCTCGCCTCGAGTTACGTATGCCTGTGGGACGGTCGGTACGTTCGCCGGTGCTGCCCCGAACCCTAACGCTGAGGTTTAGGGTTACCAGTATGCCTGTCCCATGCGTTCCTTGGGACAGGACACTAAGTCGACAAGCGGTGTGCGTTCAACGAACACGCCGAACCTCCCGTTTTTCTTTTGACCCTATGTGATCACGGCCCGGTCGGGCGAACCAGGGGGCGAACCGGGATACTCGGCGTCAACTTCCCGATGCCGCAGGGGCGCTGGGAGCACTTACATCGAATCTGTTCGCGTTTTTCGCCGCCTTCATCAGAGCGATCAGCACCGACGCCTTCTGCTCACCCTCTTCGGAGCTCCCCCACACCACCGTCCGGCCGCCGGAGAGTTCGACGGTGACGCTGTCATAGGACCGCATCCTGATGACACGGGCATCCTTGCGGACGGAATCGGGGAGACTCGCGGAGACTTCGACGGCCGCCCGCAGCAGGCTCTTTGTTCCGAAGTGGAGAAGGCTCGGAGACTGATCCGGAGTCAATTCCACGAGGGGCGCACCGGCCGGCGCGGTGACGACGGTGGCGAAACGTACGCCTTCCGCGTCCACTTCGATGAACTTTTCGCCGCTCTTGAGTACCGCGGACGGCGTTCTCTCGGTCACTTTCAGGCCGATGCCGTGCGGCCAGTCCCGTTCGACGGTCACCTCGGCGATCCGCGGCAGGGCGGCGAGCAGCCGGTGTTCGACGGCGCCGGTGTCGACCGAGGCGAGCGGTCCCCCGAGCGGTACGGCCGCGGCGGCGCGCACCTCGTCGGCGGTGAGCACCTTGGTGCCGCTGACCGTGACGTGCTGCGCCCGCAGCCAGGACGAGCCGTAGACCAGCCATGTCCCGGCGGCGGCCAGCACGGTGACGAGGACGAGCAGGATCAGCACGGCGCGGCGCGCGCGCTTGCGGCGGGCGGGCGTGCGACGCGGGGGGGCGGTCGGCTCCGCCTTCCCGCCGCGTTCCGCGGTGGTCGGTCCGGCCATGCATTCGCCCCTTCCTGCGCCCTGGCCGCCCCCGGAACGTGACCGGGGGCCGCCCCTGGGCGGGCTTGCTGTCCAAGCCCGCCGGGGGGCTCCTATCCTGCCCGGCGGGCGGCGATCGCCTCGTACACCATGCCGACCAGCAGGTCGTCGGCGTCGGGGCGGCCGAACTCGGCGGCGTGCCGGGACATCTCGTACAACCGGTGCGGATCGGTCAGCACCGGGAGGACGTTGCCGACGACCCAGTCCGGGGTCACCTCGGCGTCGTCCACCAGCAGCCCGCCGCCCGCCTTGACCAGCGGCTGGGCGTTGAGGCGCTGTTCGCCGTTGCCGATCGGCAGCGGGACGTAGGCGGCCGGCAGGCCGACCGCGGACAGCTCGGCGACGGTCATCGCGCCGGCCCGGCAGAGCATCATGTCGGCGGCCGCGTAGGCGAGATCCATCCGGTCGATGTACGGAACCGGGCGGTAGGGCGGCATTCCGGGCATGTTGTCGGGGACCGGGAGTTCGTTCTTCGGACCGACCGCGTGCAGGATCTGGACGCCGGACTGCTGCAGTCGCGGGGCGACCGTGGCGATCACCTCGTTCAGCCGGCGGGCGCCCTGGGAGCCGCCGGAGACCAGCAGCGTCGGCAGGTTCTGGTCGAGTCCGAAATAGGCCCGTGCCTCGGCGCGCACGGCGGCCCGGTCGAGGGTGGCGATCGTCCGGCGCAGCGGGATGCCGATGTAACGGGCGTTGCGCAGCTTGCTGTCCGGGCTGCTGACGGCGACGCCGTGGGCGTAGCGCGAGCCGATCTTGTTGGCGAGGCCCGGGCGGGCGTTGGCCTCGTGGACGACGATCGGCACACCGAGCCGCTTGGCGGCGAGATAGCCGGGCAGCGCGACGTAGCCGCCGAACCCGACGACCACATCGGCCTTGGTGCGTTCCAGGATCTGCTCCGCGGCCTTGATGGTGCCGCGCAGCCGTCCGGGGACGGTGATCAGTTCGGGCGTGGGGCGGCGTGGCAGCGGAACGGCCGGGATCAGCGCCAGTTCATAACCGCGCTCCGGGACGAGCCTGGTCTCCAGGCCCTTCTCCGTGCCGAGCGCTGTGATTCCTACGGTCGGGTCCTGCCTGCGCAGGGCATCGGCGAGCGCGAGCGCAGGCTCGATGTGGCCGGCGGTCCCCCCACCGGCGAGTACGACATGCACCGAAATTCACCGCTTCCCGGACGGCCGTCCTTTGACGAACCGTCTCATCGTCCGTGACATCACCCCGGGTCCGCGCACGGCCAGTGCCGCTCGCGCCCCGGGCTCACTCCTAGCGAAGGAGATGAGCAACCCGATCGCGAACATCGTCGGCAGGAGGGCCGAACCTCCGTAGGAGAACAGCGGAAGCGGGACTCCGGCGATCGGCAGCAGGCCGAGCACCGCACCAATGTTGATCACGGCCTGAGCCGTGATCCAGGTTGTCACGCCACCCGCTGCGAACCTGACGAAGGGGTCCTCCGTACGACCGGCCACGCGGATACCCGCATAGCCTAGGGCCGCGAAGAGGGCGAGAACCGACAGCGTCCCCGCGAGACCCAGTTCCTCCCCGGTGACGGCGAAGATGAAGTCGGTGTGCGGCTCGGGCAGTTCGCCCCATTTTTCCATACTCGCGCCCAGTCCGGAACCGAACCAGCCACCGGATGCGAGGGCGTAGATCCCGTGCACGGCCTGCCAGCACTGGTCGTTGGTGCCCGGATCGCTGGCGGCGATGCAGCCGAGCCGTGACATCCGGTTGGGGCTGGTCTTGATGGCCAGGAACGCGAGGAAGGCGGCGCCGGAAAGTACTCCCACGAACAACCGGGTGGGGGCGCCGGCCAGCCAGAGCAGGCCGAAGAGAATCGCGGTGAGGATGACCGTGGTGCCCATGTCGCCGCCGAGCATGATCAGGCCGAGCACCATGAATGTCACGGGCACCAGGGGCACCAGCAGGTGCTTCCACTGGATCAGCAGGTTCTTGTCGCTCTTGCGGGCCAGCAGGTCGGCGCCCCACAGGACGAGTGCGAGCTTGCCGAATTCGCTGGGCTGCAGCTGGAAAGGCCCGCCGAGAGAGATCCAGTTGGTATTGCCGTGGACCGTTTCCCCTATTCCCGGCACCTGGACCAGGCACATCAGGAAAACGGCGCCGAGCAGCAGCGGATACGCCAGCGCGCGGTGCAGCTTGACGGGCATACGCGCGGCGGAGATCAGCAGCACGGTGCCGATGGCGGCGGCCAGCAACTGCTTGCGGAAGTAGTACGTGGACGGGTAGCCGTAGCGCAGCGCCTGGATCATCGACGCGGAGTAGACCATCACCAGCCCGAGAACGGTGATGAGCAGGCTTCCGCCGAGGATCAGGTAATACGCGGTGAGCGGCCGGTCCCAGGCCGCCTGGAGGCGGTCGTGGAGCCTGCGTGCGCCCCCCAGGGGGCCGGACCGCCGGGTCCTGGCCTCCTTGCGTGCCGGGGCGGGTACGGCGGGCCTGGCGGGGCCCGCAGCGACGCGCTTGGCGGGCAGCACGCGGGCCGCCCCTTCGCGGGAACGGCGTTCCACGCCGCGGGCGGCGGAACGGTCTGCCGTCATGCGTCCCCTCCAGTGGTACAGCGCCGGGGGTCTACGACTTGGGGAGCGGGGACGCCCGGCTACTTGTCGTGCCCCGCGCTCTCGGGTACCAGGGCCCGCACGGCCTCGGCGAATGCCTCGCCACGCTTGCCGTAGTTGGTGAACATGTCCATGGAGGCGCAGGCCGGTGCCAGCAGAACCGTGTCACCGGGCCGGGAGAGCTCCCTCGCCGCCTCCACCGCCGCGGCCATCGCCCCAGTGTCGGTCCGTTCCAGGTCGGTGACCGGGACCTCAGGGGCGTGTCGCGCGAGCGCTTCGCGGATCAGCGCGCGGTCGGCGCCCATCAGCACCGCGCCGCGCAGCCGCGGGGCGGACCTGATGACCAACTCGTCGAACGTGGCGCCCTTGGCGAGGCCGCCGGCGATCCACACGATGGACTCGTAGGCGGCCAGCGAGGCCTCGGCGGCGTGCGTGTTGGTGGCTTTGGAGTCGTCCACGTAGGCGACCTCGTCGACGGTCTCCACGAGGGCGATGCGGTGGGCGTCGGGCCGGAAGGCGCGCAGCCCGTCGCGTACGGCGGCCGGTTCGACGCCGAAGGCGCGGGCCAGCGCCGCGGCGGCCAGCGCGTTGGCGATGTTGTGCGGGGCGGGCGGCTGGACGTCGGAGACTTCCGCGAGCTCCTGGGCGTTCTTGTGCCGTCCCTCGACGAAGGCGCGGTCGAGCAGGATGCCGTCCACCACGCCGAACTGGGAGGGACCGGGGCTGCCGAGGGTGAAGCCGATCGCGCGGGCACCCTCCTCGACGTCGGCCTCGCGGACCAGTGCCTCGGTCGCCGGGTCCGCGGTGTTGTAGACGCAGGCGACCTGGTTGCCCTCGTAGATCCGGCCCTTGTCGGCGGCGTACGCCTCCATGGAGCCGTGCCAGTCCAGGTGGTCCGGCGCGAGGTTGAGGACGGCCGCGGAGTGCGGCCGGACACTGGGCGCCCAGTGCAGCTGGTAGCTCGAGAGCTCGACGGCCAGGACGTCGTACTTCTCCTCGCCGAGCACGGCGTCCAGGACCGAGACGCCGATGTTGCCGACGGCGGCGGTCCGCAGGCCGGCGGCCTTGAGGATGGAGGCGAGCATCTGGACGGTGGTGGTCTTGCCGTTGGTGCCGGTGACCGCCAGCCACGGCGCGGCACTCTCGTCCCGCAGTCGCCAGGCCAGCTCCACGTCGCCCCACACCTCGACACCGGCCGCCTCGGCGGCCGCGAAGAGCGGGCTCGTGGGCTTCCAGCCCGGTGCGGTGACGACGAGCCCGGTGCCTTCGGGGAGGGTGTCGCCGTCGCCCAGGCGCACGGTGACGCCCAGCTCCCGCAGCCCCTCGGCCTCGGTCCGCTCCCGCTCGCCGTCGCCGCTGTTCACGACGGTGACGACGGCGCCCAGGGCGTGCAGTGCCCGTGCGGCCGGGACGCCGGAGACGCCCAGGCCCGCGACGGTGACGCGGACGCCCGCCAGTTCGGTCGCCACCGGGTGCGGCGCTGTCACGAGGCGGCCACCCAGCCGGCGTAGAACAGTCCGAGGCCGATGGCCATGCACATGCCCTGGATGATCCAGAAGCGGACCACGACCAGGACTTCGCTCCAGCCCTTGAGTTCGAAGTGGTGCTGGAGTGGCGCCATCCGGAAGACCCGCTTGCCGGTGAGCCGGAAGGAGCCGACCTGGATGACGACGGAGAGCGTGATGAGGACGAACAGGCCGCCGAGGATCGCGAGCAGCATCTCGGTGCGCGAGCAGATCGCCAGACCGGCGAGCGCGCCGCCGAGGGCCAGCGAGCCGGTGTCGCCCATGAAGATCTTGGCCGGTGAGGTGTTCCACCACAGGAAGCCGAAGCACGCGCCCATCAGGGCCGCGGCGACGACCGCCAGGTCGAGTGGGTCCCTGACCTCGTAACAGGCGCCGTTGGCACTGAGCGGGGCGCCGCACCACTGGCCGTACTGCCAGACGCCGATGACGGTGTAGGCGGCGAAGACCATCACGGACGCACCGGTGGCCAGACCGTCGAGGCCGTCGGTGAGGTTCACGCCGTTGGACATCGCCAGGATCATGAACAGCGCCCAGATGACGAAGATCACCGGGCCGATGGTCCAGCCGAAGTCCTGGGTGAAGGACAGCTTGGTGGAGGCCGGGGTCTGGCCGCGCGAGTCCGAGAAGTTCAGCGCCAGGACCGCGAACGCGATGCCGACGATGAGCTGGCCGCCCAGCTTCGCCTTGGCCCGCAGGCCCAGGCTCCGCTGCTTGACGATCTTGATGTAGTCGTCCAGGAACCCGACCAGGCCGAGGCCCGCGGTCAGGAACAGCACCAGCAGACCGGACATGGTCGGCCGCTCGCTGGTGATGACCTTGGTCGCGGCATAGGCGACCAGGGTCGCCAGGATGAACGAGATGCCGCCCATCGTCGGAGTGCCGCGCTTGCTGTGGTGCGCCTTCGGACCGTCGTCACGGATCATCTGCCCGTAACCCTTGCGGGCCAGCAGCCGGATCAGCAGCGGGGTGCCGATCAGCGACAGGAAGAGACCGAGCACACCGGATACGAGAATCTGCTTCATCGCGCGGCGACCTCACCTTCGGTGCCGTCGAGCAGCGCCAGCGCCACGCGCTCCAGTCCGACCGACCTAGATGCCTTCACCAGCACGACGTCCCCCGGGCGCAATTCGCTGCGCAGCAGGTCGATCGCCGTCTCCGCGTCGGACACGTGCACCGACTCCTCACCCCACGAACCCTCGTTCTTGGCGCCCATATCCAACCAGGCGGCTTCCAAGCCGCCCACGGCCACGAGCTTGCTGACGTTGAGCCGGACGACCAGTCGCCCGACCGCGTCGTGCTCGGTGAGGGACTCCTCACCGAGTTCGGCCATCTCGCCGAGCACCGCCCACGTACGGCGCCCGCGCCCCATGGCGGCGAGCGCGCGCAGAGCGGCTCTCATGGAGTCGGGGTTCGCGTTGTAGGCGTCGTTGACGACCGTCACGCCGTCGGGCCGCTCGGTGACCTCCATACGCCAGTGCGAAAGGGTTCCCGCGGCGGAGAGCGCGGTGGCGATCTCCTCGACGGGCATGCCCAGTTCACCGGCGACGGCGGCCGCGGCGAGCGCGTTCGACACGTGGTGCTCACCGTACAGGCGCAAGGTCACTTCGGCGCACCCGGTGGGTGTGCGGAGTGTGAAGAGCGCCTGACCTCGGTCGTTGAGCCGGACATTCTCCCCGCGGACCTCGGCGTCGGGCCCTTCGCCGAAGAGCACGACGCGGGCCGAGGTGCGCGAGGACATCGCACGCACCAGCGGGTCGTCGGCGTTGAGGACCGCCACTCCGCCCTGTTCCGCGGCGGGCAGCGACTCGACGAGTTCGCCCTTCGCGATGGCCGTCCGGTCCCGGCCGCCGAACTCGCCGATGTGCGCGGCGCCGACGTTCAGGACCACGCCGATCCGCGGCGGGGTCAGCTCCGTCAGATACCGGATGTGGCCGATGCCGCGGGCGCCCATCTCGAGCACCAGGTGCTGGGTGGACTCCTCGGCGCGCAGCGCGGTGAGCGGCAGCCCGATCTCGTTGTTCAACGAGCCGGGTGTCCACACCGTGGGAGCGTGCCGTTCCAGCAACTGGGCCATCAGGTCCTTGGTGCTGGTCTTGCCGGCCGAACCGGTGAGGGCGACGGTGGTCGCGCCGAGCCGGGCGATGACGGTCCGGGCGAGGGCGCCGAGCGCGGCCACGACGTCGTCGACGACGATCGCGGGCACGCCGACGGGGCGGGAGGCGAGTACCGCCACCGCTCCGTCCTTCACGGCGCCCACCGCGTAGTCGTGGCCGTCCACGCGCTCGCCGGCGAAGGCGGCGAACAGCGCGCCGGGCACCACCTCACGGGAGTCGATGACCACGGGGCCCGTCACGCGCGTCCCTGGTTCCGGTATGTCGTGCATGCTCCCGCCGACCGCGTCAGCGACCTCGGCGAGGGTGAGTGGGATCACAGCTGTTCCTGGTCCTTCTCGATGGCGGCGCGCAGTACTTCCCGGTCGTCGAAGGGGCGTACCACTCCGGCGATGTCCTGGCCCTGTTCATGGCCCTTGCCCGCGACCAGCACGATGTCGCCGGGCTCGGCCCGGGCTACCGCGATGGCGATGGCGGCGGCCCGGTCGGGCTCGACGATGACGTGCCCGCGTTCGTGGGCGGGTACTTCGGCTGCTCCGTTCAGCATCGCGGCGAGGATCGCGAGCGGGTCCTCGGAGCGCGGGTTGTCGGACGTCAGTACGGCGGTGTCCGCGAGCCGCGCGCAGGCGGCGCCCATCGGGCCGCGCTTGTGCTGGTCGCGGTCGCCGCCGCAGCCGAGCACGGCGTGGATCCGGCCCTCGGTGGTCTTGCGCAGGGCGCGCAGCACGGACTCGACGGCGTCGGTCTTGTGGGCGTAGTCCACGACCGCGAGATACGGCTGGCCCGCGTCGACACCTTCCAGCCGGCCGGGCACCCCGGGGACGGCTGCGACGCCGTCCGCGGCGGTCTGCGGGTCCATGCCGGCGATGACCAGCGCGGTGATCGCGGCGAGGGTGTTGGCGACGTTGAACGGGCCGGGCAGCGGGGCGGCGGCCCGTGCCGTCTCGCCCTTGGGCCCGGTCACGGTGAAGGTGCTGCCCAGCGGGCCGGTCTCGACGTCCGTGGCACGCCAGTCGGCGTCCAGGTCCCCCTCGGCGGAGAACGTGGTGATGGGGACCCCGGCCTCGGCGACGAGCCGGCGGCCGTACGCGTCGTCCAGGTTGACGACGCCGACCCGGCTGCGCTGCGGCGTGAACAGCCGCGCCTTCGCCTGGAAGTAGTCCTCCATGTCCGTGTGGAATTCCATGTGCTCGGGACTGAGGTTGTTGAAGACCGCCACGTCGAAGACGGCGCCGTCCACCCGGCCGAGCACCAGCGCGTGGCTGGAGACCTCCATGACGACCGACCGGACGCCCCGCTCGTGCATGACGGCGAAGAGCGCCTGGAGGTCGGTGGCCTCGGGGGTGGTGCGCTCGCTCTTGATCCGCTCGTCGCCGATCCGCGACTCGACGGTGCCGATGAGACCGGTGGCCTTGCCGTGCACGGCCCGCAGACCGCCCTCGACGAGATAGGCGGTGGTGGTCTTGCCCGACGTTCCGGTGATGCCGATCTGCAGCAGGTCCTCGCCCGGTTCGTCGTAGATCCAGGCGGCCAGCGCGCCCATCCGGGCACGCGGGTCGTCCACGGTCAGGACCGGCAGACCGGTGGCCGCGGCACGCTCGGTGCCCGCTGGATCGGTGAGGATCGCGACGGCGCCCAGGTCCGCCGCCTGGACGGCGAAGTCGGCGCCGTGGAAGCGGGCGCCCGGCAGTGCCGCGTAGACGTCGCCGGGGCGGACCGCCCGGGAGTCGTGGGTGATGCCAGTGGCGGGGGCGCCGTCCGCGGGCGGCTCCGCACCGAGCCGCGCGGCCAGCTCCGCCAGCGCTTTGGGACGGACTGCGGACGGGCGGGGCGCGCCCGGCTGCTTGAGGGGGGACTGATCAGCTTTTGGCACGGCGGTGAGGTTACCGGGCTGGCCCCGGTCGGGGCCAAAAGACCCCCGGTCCCGGCCGGGGCGGTCGCCGTCGGATGTGATCGTTGTCACCTCTTCGATGGGTCGAACTCGACGGGCAGGTGCGGCGCCTCCGCGCCCGAGGGCGCGGCCTGCAGGGATTTGAGGGCGAATTCCATGACCTGCTTGAAGACCGGGCCGCAGATCTGCCCGCCGAAGTAGCTGCCGCTGGTCGGGTTCTGGATCACGCAGGAGACGGTGACACGCGGGTTGTCGGCGGGCGCGAAGCCCAGGAACGAGGCCGTGTACCCCTTGTACCGGCCGGTGACCGGGTCCACCCGGTTGGCCGTGCCGGTCTTGCCCGCGACCCGGTATCCGGCGATCTGCGCCTTGTTTCCGGTGCCCTGTTCGTCGCCGACCACGGACTCCAGCATGGTCGCCAGCGTCTTGGCGGTCTTCTCGCTGACCACCCGGGACGTCTTGGGCGCCTCGGACGGTACGAAGCGGCCGTCGGGACCGGTGATGCCGCGGATCAGGCTGGGCTCCACGCGGACGCCGCCGTTGGCGACCGTCGAGTAGACCGACGTGGCCTGCAGCGCGTTGAGCGACAGGCCCTGGCCGAACGGGATCGTGTACTGCTGGGAGGCGTTCCAGTTCTGCGGCTTGGCCAGGATCCCGCGGGTCTCGCCGGGGAAGCCGAGCCCGGTGGGATCGCCGATCCCGAACTTCTTCAGATACGAGTACAGCACCGCGTTCGCCTGCGCCTGGGTCCTGCCGAGCTGGCCGGTCGCCAGGATCGTGCCGATGTTGCTGGACTTGGCGAGCACCCCGTTGAGGGTCAGCGACCAGGTGCCGTGGTCGATGTCGTCGTGGAAGATCCGGTCGGCGCGCGGCAGGGTGCCGGGGACCGTGACGTGGGTCTCCGGGGTCGCGACGCCCTGGTCCAGGACCGCGGCCATCGACATCAGCTTGCTGACGCTGCCGGGCTCGTAGGAGTCCTGGACGGCCGCGTTGCCCAGCGCGTTGGCGCTGGCGTGGGTGAGGTCGTTCGGGTCGTAGCCGGGGGCGTTGGCCATCGCGAGGATCTCGCCGGTGCGGGTGTCCTGGACGATGACGTAGCCGCGGTCCGCCCGGGATTTCTGCACCTGCGCGGTGATGGCGCTCTGCGCCGCCCACTGGATGTCGCGGTCGATGGTCAGCTGCACGTCCGAGCCGGGCACGGCGGGGTGCTCCTGGACTCCGGCGGTCGGCACCTGGCGGCCGCTGGACTGGGCGTAGCGGATCTTCCCGGCCTCGCCCGCGAGCTCCTGGTCGAGCATCGCCTCGAGACCGCCGCCGCCGGCGCCCTCGCCGTTGACGAAGCCGATCACTCCGGCCGCGAGGTCGCCGCCGGGGTAGATCCGCTTGGTGTGCGGATCACTGAAGATGCCGGCCAGTACACTGCCGCCGCCGCCCTTGGTCTTCGCGGCCTTGTCGTTCAGCGCCCGCTTGAGGTCCTTGATCTGGTTCCAGACCTGCGGGGACTGCTGCCTGGCGATGACCTGGTAGCGGGAGTTCGGGGTGGCGAGCTTCTTCGCGATGGTCCTGGCGTCGCCGCCGACGATCGGCGCGAGGAGCTCGGCCGCCTGCGCGGGCGCGTCCGCGGTCTTCGTCTGGGCGGAGGTGAACAGGAACGGGTCCGCGGTGATGTCGTACGCGTCGACGGTCGTCGCCAGGTCGGTGCCCGACCGGTCGGTGATGGTCCCCCGGTCGGCGGCGACGGTGTGCGAGACCCAGCGGTTGACGGCGGCCTTGGCCGCGTACGCGGGCGCGTCGACGGCCTGCACCTGCAGCAGCCGGACGACGAACGCGAGCATCACCAGCGTCAGCGCGACGCTGACGAGCCGCAGCCGGGGCCTGGGGCGGCCCAGCCGCAGCGGGGCGGGGGGCGTGGCGGGCGCGGGCGGCGGGCGGCGGCGGGCGGACGTCGCCGGGGCGGGACGGCCCGGTCTCCTGGCGTCCTGCGACCGCTGCGAGCCCTGTCCGGCCGCTCCCGGCGCCCCCGGCCTTCCGCGGCCCGCCGGGGCCGGCAGCCGCCCGCGCTGCGGGCGCCTCGGCTCACTCATGCGCACCGTCCCCGGAGCGGTGCGCAGGATGCGGGGACTGGTCACGAGGTCACCTGCCGGTGGTCTGGGACGTCTGGGAGCCGTGGGGGGGTCGGCGAGGGGCGCGCCGCCGGACGGCTTCGTGGCGGGGGGTGCCGTTCGTGGCGGGGGCGTTCGTGGTGGGGGCCGTGCTGGACGGCGCCTGGGTGCGGGGACGGGTGCCGCGGTCGGCGCGGCCTCGGCCTCGGTGGGGTCGCCGCGCACGGTGCCGTCCGGGTTCAGGAAGGCGGGGTTGCCGCCGGGCACCATGCCCAGCTCGCGGGCGCGGCGGTCGAGCGCGTCGGGCGCCTTGTACCGGTCCACGTCCTGCTGGAGCGCCTGCTCCTCGTCGGTGTACGTGGTGGTGTCCTTCTGCAGCCGGTTGAGCTCGAAGGAGTCCTGGTTGACGGCCCCGTTCAGCAGGAGCAGCGAGATGAGGCCGCCGGCCAGCAGCGCCACCACCAGCAGGACGAAGGGCGCGCGGGCCGCCGTGGCCGACCGGGCCGCCCTCACAGCGCCTCCTCGCGGATCCGTTCCGCGCCCCGCAGCCGGGCCGGGGTGGCGCGCTTGTTCTCCGCGATCTCCTCCTCGGTCGGCAGTTCCGCGCCGCGGGTGAGCAGCTTCAGCCGGGGCTGGTACTGCTCGGGCACCACGGGCAGGCCGGGCGGGGCGGTGTTGGCCGCGCCCGCCGCGAACGCCTGCTTGACGATGCGGTCCTCCAGCGACTGGTACGACAGCACGGCGATCCGGCCGCCGACCGCGAGGGCGCCGATCGCCGCGGGGATCGCGCCCTCGACCGCGGCGAGCTCGGCGTTGACCTCGATGCGCAGCGCCTGGAAGGTGCGCTTGGCGGGGTTGCCGCCGGTGCGCTTGGCCGCCTGCGGGAGCACCTCGCGGATGAGGTCGACCAGCCGCGCGCTGTTGGTGAACGGTTCCTTCACACGCTGTTTGACGACCGCGTCGACGATCTTGCGGGCGTACTTCTCCTCGCCGTAGGTGCGCAGGATCCGCACCAGGTCGCCCGGCGGGTAGGTGTTGAGCACCTCGGCGGCGCTGATGCCGGTCGTCTGGTCCATCCGCATGTCGAGCGGGGCGTCCTGCGCGTAGGCGAAGCCGCGGTCCGCCTCGTCCAGCTGCATGGAGGAGACGCCGAGATCGAACAGCACGCCCTGGACCTTGGGGATGCCGAGCCGGGCGAGGACGTCCGCCAGCTCGTCGTAGACCGCGTGCACCAGCGTGGCCCGGTCGCCGAACGGCGCCAGCCGCTCGGCGGAGAGCTTGAGCGCGGCGGGGTCGCGGTCGATGGCGACCAGCCGGGCCGACGGGAACGTGGTCAGCAGCGCCTCGCTGTGGCCGCCGAGCCCCAGCGTCGCGTCCACGACCACGGCGCCCGGTGCGGCCAGCGCGGGAGCCAGCAGGTCCAGGCAGCGGCGCAGCATCACGGGCACATGCTTCGCGGGGGTGGCCTCGGCGGACTCGCTGGACCCGGTGGGCTCGGTGGTGGCGGGGTCCTCGGGGGCGCCATGCGGCTCGGACTGCGGGGCGGGGACGGCGCTCATGGGGCCCTTCTCGGTTCTTCGACTTCTTCGACTGCTTCGACATATGGCCTGGTCCCCGCCCGCTCGGGAGGGAAGTGGCCCTCTGGCGCCGGGGAAGTAGTGCCAGTGGAGCCGGAGAGCGGGAGGAGGCCGAGCCATACGTACACCGTGGTGACGCTGCGAGTAGGGGCCGGGGTCACAGTAATCCGGTCGGAACCTCCTCGGACAGGGCCGAAAAGGTGTCTTCCTGCGCCGCCAGGTAGCGGTCCCAGGCCTGGGCGGACCACACCTCGACCCGGGTGTTGGCGCCGATGACCGCACAGTCGCGGTCCAGCCCGGCGTACTCCCGCAGCGGCTGCGGGACGGTGATCCGTCCCTGCTTGTCGGGCACCTCGTCGGTGGCTCCGGCGAACAGCACCCGCATGTAGTCCCTTGCGGGCTTGGACGTCAGGGGCGCCCGGCGCAGTTCCTCGGTGACGGCCTGGAATCCGCGCAGCGGCCATACGTACAGGCAGCGCTCCTGACCCTTGGTGATCACCAGGCCCTGGGCGAGCTGCTCCCGGAACTTCGCGGGCAGGACGAGGCGGCTCTTGTCGTCGAGTCGCGGCGCGTACGTTCCGAGGAACACCCACACCTCCCGCAGCCGGGCCCGCCGGGGCCCTGTCGGTAACCGGACGGGATCCCCGTCGGGAAACCGGGACCCCTGTCGAGAACGGGAGCTGCCCCTACCTGCGGCGGGGAGACCCCATTTCGCGCCACTTTACTCCACTAAGCCCCACGGTCAACGCAATCAACGGCCCGCGCGCCTCACCCCCAGGGGCGAGGGGCACGACGCCTGTGGGTTACCTCACACAGCGGCCAATTGACCGACTTTTTCCCGCCCCTGCAGCAGGTGGGACGGGTCCGCGCCCTCTAACGTCAGTCACATGTCGATATCCGCAGCGCAGCCATCCGGACCCGGCTCCGAGCCCGCCTCCGAATCCGCCTCCGTCATCGACCGGCTCGTGGGCGCCAACGAGCGCTACGCCGTCGCCTTCCACGACCCCGGCATGGATGCCCGGCCGGTCCTGGGCGTCGCCGTCGTCGCGTGCATGGACGCCCGCCTCGACCTGCACGCCGCACTGGGCCTCGACCTGGGCGACTGCCACACCATCCGCAACGCGGGCGGTGTCGTCACCGATGACACCATCCGCTCGCTGACCATCAGCCAGCGGGCTCTCGGCACCCGTTCGGTGGTCCTCATCCACCACACGGGCTGCGGCCTGCAGAGCATCACCGAGGACTTCAGGACCGAGCTGGAGCACGAGGTCGGCCAGCGTCCGACCTGGTCGGTCGAGGCGTTCACCGACATCGACCAGGACGTACGCCAGTCGATGGCGCGGGTGCGTACGTCCCCGTTCCTGGCGCACACGGACGATGTACGCGGTTTTGTGTTCGACGTCCACACCGGTCTGATGCGGGAAATCACGGCCAAGTAACGGCAGGCGAGTGACGCGGGGCGCTGTTCAAGGGAACAATGCAACGTGCGGCACCCCCTCGCCCGTCAGGGCGCGTGGTGCACCGCATTCGGGGAGGGGCCGGTCCGTGGTTGGCCGCGCCCCAATGAACAGGCCGAGGAGAACCGGGTGACGACCTATGACGCGCGAGCCAGCCTCAGCGATCTGACCACGACGGCGGAGCGGGTGCGCCGGTCCGTGGAGAACGTGATCGAGGGCAAGCCCGAGGTCGTACGGCTTTCGCTGACCGTGATGCTGGCAGAGGGGCACCTCCTGATCGAGGATGTGCCGGGGGTCGGGAAGACGATGCTGGCCAAGGCGCTCGCGCGGTCCATCGACTGCTCGGTGCGGCGTATCCAGTTCACGCCCGACCTGCTGCCCTCCGACATCACCGGAGTGAGCGTCTTCGACCAGCAGCGGCGGGACTTCGAGTTCAAGCCGGGGGCGATCTTCGCGCAGATCGTGGTCGGGGACGAGATCAACCGGGCCTCGCCGAAGACCCAGTCGGCGCTGCTGGAGTCGATGGAGGAGCGGCAGGTCACCGTCGACGGCACCACGTACGAGCTGCCCAACCCGTTCATGGTCATCGCCACCCAGAACCCGGTGGAGATGGAGGGCACCTATCCGCTGCCCGAGGCGCAGCGCGACCGCTTCATGGCCCGGGTGTCGATCGGCTACCCGAGCCCGGAGGCCGAACTGCAGATGCTCGACGTGCACGGCGGTACGCCGCCGCTGGACGATCTGCAGCCGGTGGCGCA
Source organism: Streptomyces sp. So13.3 (assembly GCF_005860785.2). NCBI lineage: Bacteria > Bacillati > Actinomycetota > Actinomycetes > Kitasatosporales > Streptomycetaceae > Streptomyces > Streptomyces sp. So13.3. The sequence continues at coordinate 3,132,953 of NZ_CP048835.1, forward strand.
CGCCCACGAGATCGTGAAGCTGATCGAAGCGGTGCGGACGGTGCATGTGTCGGACCCCGTGCGGCGCTACGCCGTCGCCCTGGTCGGTGCCACCCGGCACCACCCGGACCTGCGGCTCGGCGCCTCGCCGCGCGCGACCCTGCACCTGGTGCGGGCGGCCCGCGCCTCGGCGGCGCTGGACGGCCGGGACTTCGTCCTGCCGGACGACGTGCAGACGCTCGCCCCCGCGGTACTGGCGCACCGGCTGCTGCCGACCGCGCAGGCACAGCTGAACCGGCGGACGCCCGAGCAGGTCGTCGCGGAGATCCTGCAGCGCACACCGGTCCCCGACCCGTCCGCCTCCCCGGCCACGGCGGCGTCCGCAGCGCAATGGCGGCAGGCGCAGAGCGCCCAGCCGCCCGGCGTCCGGGGCTTGTGATGTCCACCGACCCGCAGGCCGCGGGAGGTTTCCGTACGGCGTTGTCGGGGCTGACCACGCGCGGACGGTCCTTCTTCGCGGCCGGGGTCGCGGCGGCCATCTGCGCGTATGTGCTGGGGCAGCCGGACCTGCTGCGGGTCGGGCTGCTGCTGGCGGTGCTGCCGCTGGTCTGCGTCGCGGTCCTGTACCGCACGCGCTACCGGGTGGCGGGCAGCCGGCGGCTCGCGCCGTCGCGGGTGCCCGCGATGTCCGAGGCGCGGGTGCACCTGCGGGTCGACAACGTCTCGCGCATCCCCACCGGACTGCTGATGCTGCAGGACCGGGTGCCGTACGTGCTCGGGCCGCGGCCGCGCTTCGTGCTGGACCGGGTGGAGCCGGGCGGCCACCGCGAGGTGTCCTACCGGGTCCGCTCCGATCTGCGCGGGCGCTATCCGCTGGGGCCGCTGCAGTTGCGGCTGACGGACCCCTTCGGCATGTGCGAGCTGACCCGGTCGTTCAGCGCGTTCGACACCCTGACCGTGGTGCCCCGGGTGGAGCCGCTGCCCGCGGTCCGGCTCGCGGGCGAGGCGTCCGGCTACGGCGACAGCCGCACCCGCTCGCTGTCGCTGGCCGGCGAGGACGACGCTATCCCGCGCGGCTACCGGCACGGCGACGATCTGCGGCGGGTGCACTGGCGCTCCACCGCGAAGTACGGCGAGCTGATGGTGCGCCGCGAGGAGCAGCCGCACAAGGCCCGCTGCACCGTGCTGGTGGACACCCGGCGGCTCGCCTTCTACGGCGCCGGACCCGACTCCGCCTTCGAATGGGCGGTGTCCGGAGCGGCCTCGGTCTCGACGCACATGCTGGAGCGCGGCTACTCGGTGCGGCTGCTGACCGACACCGGCAGCAGCGTCCCGGGCCCCGAGGGCGGTTTCGGCGGCGACTCCTCCGACACCGCAGGAGTGCTGCTCGACACCCTCGCGGTGGTCGAGCACTCGGACGGCGGCGGGTTCTCCCGGGCGCACGACGTGCTGCGGGTCGGCAGCGAGGGGCTGCTGGTGGCCTTCCTGGGGGACCTGGACGAGGAGCAGGCGACGATCGTCGGACGGATGCGCCAGCGGGCCGGCGGCGCGGTGGCGTTCGTCCTGGACAGTTCCGCATGGGCGTCACGCGACGCCGTGGACCCGTACCCCGAAGTACCGGCGGCCGGCGGCGGCCCCGCGGCCTCCGGCTCCCCCGGTGGCTCCGGCGTGAACGGCGGCGACGGTCCGGGCACGGCCGCGGACACCGGTGCCCGGCGGGCCGTGCGGATGCTGCGCGAGGCCGGCTGGACGGTACTGCCGGTGCCGCCGGGCGAGGGACTGCCCTCGCTGTGGCAGCTGGCGGACCGGTACCGCTCGCGTGAAGAGGCGGGAGCGAGCTCATGAGCGGACGCGCACGGCTGACGGTCTGCGCCGCGGTGGCGTCGATCATGGCGGCCTGCTCCCTGCTGCCGCTGGCCACCCCGACCGGCTGGATCCTGCAGGCGGCCTTCCTCGTCACGCTCCAGTCCTGCGTCGGCGCGCTGGCCCGGCGGGTACCGCTGGCCAGGCCGCTGACCGTGCTGGCGCAGGCCCTGGTCAGCCTGCTGATACTGACCATGATGTTCGTCTCGAAGCAGGCGGTCGGCGGCATCCTGCCCGGGCCCAAGGCGTTCGTGGGGCTCGGCGACCGGCTCGGTGACGGACTGCGGGACGTCAGCCAGTTCGCCATCCCCGCCCCGGTGACCCCGGGCATCCGGCTGCTGCTGGTCGCCGGTGTACTGGTGATCGCGCTGGCCGTGGACGCGATGGCGGTGACGTACGGCAGCGCCGCCCCGGCCGGGCTGCCGCTGCTCGCGCTGTACTCCGTCGCCTCCGGTCTGGCCGGCAGCGGCAGCCGCTGGCTGTGGTTCCTGATCGCGGCGGCCGGCTATCTGCTGCTGCTCCTCGCCGAGGGCCGGGACCGGCTGTCGCGCTGGGGCCGGGTCTTCGGCGGCGGTCCGCCGTCCACCGGCTGGGCGGGCGCTTCGGGGACCCGGTCCGAGGGCTCGGTCGTGGCACCGGTCCGCACCGGCCGCCGGATCGGGGCGATGGCCCTGGGCATCGCGCTGATCGCCCCCGCCGTGCTGCCCTCGCTGGGCAGCGGGCTGCTCGACCCGTCGGGCACCGGCACGGGCCCCGGCTTCGGCGGTGCCAACTCCTCGTCGGTCAACCCGGTGGTGGCGCTGCAGGACAGCCTCAACCAGCCGACCAACCGCGAGGTCCTGTCGTATCGCACGAACGCGCCCAGCACGACGGACATGTATCTGCGCATCGTCGCGCTCGACAAGTTCGACGGCACGCAGTGGCGTTCCTCCGAGCGCCCGGTGACCGAGATCCCCGAGGTGTTCCCGGTCCCGGCCGGGCTGGGCCCCGAGGTGAAGTCGACCGAGGTCGTCACCTCGCTCGCCGCCGACGGGAACTACGCGCAGAGCTGGCTGCCGCTCCCCTACCCCGTCGAAAAGCTGAAGGTCGACGGCCACTGGCGGTTCGACAAGGAGGGGCGCACGGTCGTCGGTGACCGCAAGCAGACGACCAAGGGCGTGAAGTACAAGGTCACCAGCCTGCTGGTGCAGCCGACGGCGGCGCAGCTCGCCACGGCACCCGATCCGGCGGCCACCTTCAAGCAGGAGTACACCCAGGTCCCGGACACCCTGCCGGAGGTGGTCAGCAGGACCGCGCTGGAGGTGACGCGCGGTGCGGCGAACCCTTACGAGCAGGCCGTGGCCCTGCAGAAGTACTTCCACTCCGGGGACTTCCGGTACAGCACGCAGGTCCGCTCGGGCACCGGGGTCGACGCGATCGCCAACTTCCTCCGGGACAAGCAGGGGTTCTGCGTCCACTTCGCCTTCACCATGGCGGCGATGGCCCGCACCCTGCACATCCCGGCCCGCGTCGCGGTCGGCTTCGCGCCGGGCAACGGGCCCCGGTCCGACGGCAGCGTCTCGGTGGGACTCCAGGACGCGCACGCCTGGCCCGAGCTGTACTTCGAGGGCGTCGGCTGGACCCGCTTCGAGCCCACCCCGTCCCGCGGCACCGCCCCCAGCTACACGGTGGACCAGCCGTCGAACCCCGGCGGCGGCCCGGTCGTCCCGGAGCCCGGCAAATCGGCGGCACCGAGCGTAGGCGCCTCGGCCTCGGCGAGCTGCTCGGTCAAGGACAAGGCGCTGGGCGACTGCACCCCGGTCGGCCAGGACACGGGCAGCGGACCGACCGACACCGGGATCAGCGCCGGCCGGCTGGCGGGCATCGCCCTGCTGGCGCTGGTGGTGGTCGGTGCGCCCCTGCTGCCGCTGCTGTGGCGCCGCCGTGAGCGGTCCCGGCGGCTCGGCGTCGGCCACGGCCAGGCGGACGGTGCCAGGACGCTCGCGGCCTGGCGGGAGCTCGTCGACACCGCGTGGGACTACGGGATCCTGCCCGACGACTCCGAGACACCGCGCCGGGCCACCGCCCGGCTGGTGCGGGAGGGCGAGCTCGACGAGGCGGCGGCGCTGGCCGCCGGACAGGTCGCGGCCGCCGTGGAGCAGGTGCTGTACTCGCCCAGGCCGCGGCCGGTGGCCGGGCTGGCGGCGGATGTGCACCAGGTACGGGCCGGGCTGCACCGGACGGCCGGGCGGCGCGGACGGCTGCGCGCGGTTCTCCTGCCACGTTCGGCCGCACGGGTGATCTGGCGGCTGTCGGAGCAGTGGTCGGTGGCGACGCGGCGCTGGTCGGCGGCCGTCCGGCGGGCCGCGGACGCGGTCCGGCGGCCGTCACGGCAGGCGTCCTAGGCCCGGCAGCGCGGGTACCGGGCGTCCGGGCCTACCGGGGCCGGACATGACGAGGGGCGCGGAACCGGTTTCCGGTTCCGCGCCCCTCGTCGTCATTCTGAGAACTGTTGAGAACCCTCTGCCTGGGCGGCGGCCGGGTGGGCCTAGCTTTCCTGCCCGTCCCTGCGGCGCTGCCAGCGTTCCTCGATCCGGTCCATGACCTTCCCCCTGCGACGGGGGTGGCCTCGGCCGGTGGTTGCGGCGGGCTGCTGCTCACCGGGTTTGCCGGCCTTCCGCCAGCCCGTGACCGCGAGCACGGCACAAGCCAGCATGACGAGGAAACCGACCACACTGATCCAGGGCTGCTGCTTGATCATTCCAGCCATCAGCAGCGCGATACCCACCAGGAAGCCCGCTACGGCTTGGTAGACGCGCCGCCGAGTATAGGTGCGCAGCCCGCTTCCCTCAAGCGCCGACGCGAACTTGGGATCTTCGGCGTACAGCGCTCGCTCCATCTGCTCGAGCATGCGCTGCTCGTGCTCCGAGAGCGGCACGGAGTCCTCCTACTCGTCGGTCGCGGGGGCGACCGGTCCGACCCTTATTCAAGGATAGGCAGGGATTCGCCCCCGTGAAACCCGCCCCACTACGCCAATCCGACGGGGGCTTCATTCCCCGTCCGCCGTTACGTCATGCCAGCATACGGTCCTGAACGGCTGACCGGGCGGCCTGTGACCGACTACTCCTGGCGCTGTGTCCGGTGGCCGGGTCAGCCGCGGTCCGCGAGGACGTGCAGTTGAGTGGCGATCGAGTGGAACGCGGGCTGCTCCGCGGCGGCCAGTTCCAGCTTGAGCAGCGCTTCCAGGGCGCCCGGCTCGGTGTCCACCAGCACGCCCGGGACCAGGTCGGCGAAGACCCGGACGCCGTGCACCGCGCCGACCCGCAGGCCGGCGTCGGAGACCAGGCGGGTCAGCTGCTCGGCGGTGAAGCGGCGCGGGAGCGAGTCCCCGTCGCCCCATCGGCCGTCCGGGTCCCCTATGGCGTGCTGGGCCTCGGTGAAGTGGCCGGCGATGGCCCGGGCCAGCACGGCGCCGCCGCGGCCGGCGGCCAGCAGGCTGAGCGCCCCGGCCGGGCGGAGCGCGCCGACGGCGTTGCGGATGCCCTCGCCCGGGTCGTCGACGTACTCCAGGACACCGTGGCACAGCACGACGTCGTAGCTGCCGGGCTCGACGACGTCGAGCAGGCCGTGGGTGTCGCCCTGGACGCCGCGGACCCGGTCGGTCACCCCGGCTTCGGCGGCCCGGCGTTCCAGCGCGAAGAGCGCGTCCGGGCTCGGGTCGACGACGGTGACCCGGTGGCCGAGGCGCGCCACGGGCACCGCGAAGTTTCCGGTGCCGCCCCCGGTGTCGAGCACGTCCAGCGGCTCTTCGGCGTCGCGGCCGCCGGCCTTGGCCTGCCGCTCCAGTGCGTCGCGCAGGACCTCCCAGACCACGGCGGTACGGAGGGACGCTCGGGGGCGGATCGGATCCACCACTCCTTCACGGGACATGGCGGGCGGCTCCTCGCGGACGACTGGCTGGAACGAGCGACTTCACTCTATCCGTGCGGTACCCCATGGCCGATCAATTGGCCTTCTGCTGCGGCAGGGCGGGCGGCAGGCCGTCGCGCAGTTCAGCGGGCAGGGTGGGCTGGAGCACCAGCATCCGTTCCACCAGGCGCAGGAACATGCCGGCGGCGCGCAGCAGATCGTCCGCGTCCCGCCAGGTGGCGGCGCCCTCGATGCCGGCTTCGGCGCGCGCCCGGCGGCGGGCGCCGTACTCGAACATGGCGCTCCATTCGCTGAGCTCCGGCGCGACTTCGGGCAGCACCTCCCAGGCGCTGCGTATCCGCTGTCGCCGCCTGGGGCCCGGCTCGGGCCGGCCCCGCACGGCCAGCACCGCGGCGGCGGTCCGCAGTGCGGCGAGGTGGGCGGTGGCGTAGCGCTCGTTGGGGGTTTCCAGGACGGCCGCCTCGTCGAGTCCGAGGTGGGCCTGGGTGAGCAGGTCGAGCGCGGCGGGCGGAGCCGCCGCACGGCGCAGCACGGGATGGATGTCGCTTACGTGAGCAGCCATGACGAGCCTCCTGTCTTCGTACGACACATAGTGGGGCACACCACTGACAATCGGCCCTGACCTGCGGAAATGCCCTTAGCACAGGTGTTCGCCCACCCCTGCGGCGGGCCCCTCCCCGCGATGCTGCATACTTGTCTTTTGTACTGACCAGTCAGTTCAAAAGAGGAGAGTGACTCGTGATCACCGCGGAGGGGTACGGGCTGCGCGGCCCGCGTGGGCGGGTGTTCGGGGAGGTGTCGTTCAGCGCGCCCGCCGGCACGCTGATCGCCGTCGAGGGCCCGTCGGGCACCGGCCGCACCTGCCTGATGCTGGCGCTCACCGGCCGCATGAAGGCCACCGAGGGACAGGCGGAGGTCCACGGACACCCCCTCCCCCGGCGCATGCCCGCTGTACGCCGGATCAGTGCTCTCGGTCCCGTCGACGGCATCTCCGCCCTCGAACCGGCCCTCACCGTCGCCGAGCATCTGCGCGAGAGGGTGCTGCTGCAGCGCAGGTTCGCCTCCCGCGCCGCGCGCGACCGCGCCGATGTGGCGGCGGCCCTCAAGGCCTCGGGGCTCGACCTGGACTCGCTGGTGAAGGGCGAGCGGACGGCCGTACGCGATCTGGAACGGCTGGAGGCACTGCGGCTGGGCGTCGCCCTCGCACTGCTGCCACGCCCGCAGGTGCTCGGGATCGACGACGTCGACCACAAGCTCGGCGACACCGACCGCGAGCTGGCCTGGTCGATGCTGCGCTCGGTCGCCGACGCGGGCACCACCGTCCTCGGCGTCTGCACCAGGGCGCCCGGGGACGCGCTCGTGGTCCCCACCCGGGCCACCGGGACCGCACAGGACACCACCGCCGACCTGACCACCGACCGGACCGCCGACGCGACCGAAGAGACCGAAGAGGTGGCTGTCGATGCGCGCACCGAAGCTCGCCGCGCTTGAGCTGAAGAAGTTCGGCCGGGGCCGGCTGCCGCGGGCGGCCATGGCCGCCCTCCTGCTGCTGCCGCTGCTCTACGGCGCCCTGTACCTGTGGTCCTTCTGGGATCCGTACGGGCGGCTCGACAAGATCCCCGTCGCCCTGGTGAACGCCGACCGCGGCGCGACCGCCGGCGGCAAGAAGATCGCGGCGGGCGACGAACTCGCCGCCAAGCTGCACGACACGGCCACCTTCGACTGGCAGGAGACGGACCCCGCCGACGCCACGAAGGGCCTGGAGAACGGCTCGTACTACCTGACGCTCACCATCCCCGCCGACTTCAGCGAGCGGATCGCGTCCAGCTCGGGCAGCCACCCGGAGACCGGCGCCCTGCAGGTGCGCACCAACGACTCCAACAACTACATCGTCGGGCAGATCTCCCGCAGTGTGTTCTCGCAGGTCAGGGCGGCCACCTCGGCCGGCGCCTCGCGCGGCTTCTACGACCGGATCTTCGTGTCGTTCGCCGATCTGCACGACAAGACGCAGCAGGCCGCGAAGGGCGCGTCCGACGTGGCCGGCGGCGCGGGCAGCGCCGAGCAGGGCTCGAAGGAGCTCGGCTCCGGCATCCGCAAGGCCGAGCAGGGCGCGGGCCGGCTCGCCGCGGGCCTCAAGGACGCCAGGAAGGGCAGCGGCGACCTGGCCACCGGTCTCACCACGCTCGACTCCGGCGCGGGCCAGGTCGCGTCCGGCACCCAGCGGCTCGTGGACGCGGTGAACGGCGCCTCCGACAAGATCGCGTTCGTGAAGGCCCACACCCGGGAGATCGGCGAGGTCTCCCGGGTCGTCGCCGACGGATCGCAGGCGATCAAGGACCATCTGGACACGATCGCCGCGCTGGCACCGGACGCCGCCAAGGCGTCCAGGACCGCCGCCGACCTCGTACGGCAGCAGTACACGAAGCAGTGCGCCGCAACCCCCGCCACCGGAGACTGCGTCGCGCTGAAGCGCGCCGCGGACAAGGCGGCCGAGGCCGCGACACTGGCCGAGCGGCTCAAAGCGCAGGTCAGCGGCCCGGCGTCGTTCGACCAGCTCGCCACCGACCTGGGCAAGCTGCACGACTACGCCCAGGAACTGGCCGCCGCCGCGCCGCACCTGTCCTCGGACATCAACGGCGCAGTGAAGGACATCAACCGGCTCAACACCGGGGCCCACCAGGTCGCCTCGGGCGCCCACACGGCGGCCGGCGGCGCCCGCACCCTCGACAAGGGCATCGGCACCCTCTCCCAGGGCGCCGACACCCTCAGCGGCGGCATGTACCAGCTCGCCACCGGCAGCAACCGCCTCACCACCGGTCTGACGCAGCTCTCCACCGGCAGCGGGCAGCTCGCCACCGGTCTGCACGAGGGCGTCGACAAGATCCCGGACTACGACGCCCAGGAGCGCGACGCGCGCACCGCGGTGATGGCCGACCCCGTACAGCTCGCCTCGCAGTCCCTGCACCAGGCGTCCAACTACGGCGAGGGGCTCGCCCCGTACTTCATCCCGCTCTCTCTGTGGGTCGGCGCGATGGTCGGCTACATGCTCTTCCAGCCGATGAACCGCCGGGCGCTCGCCGCCGGGGCCGCGTCCTGGCGGATAGCGCTGGCTGGCTGGCTGCCGGTGGCCGCGGTCGGGGTGGCGCAGGTGCTGGCGCTGATGTCGGTGCTGCACTGGGTGGTCGGGCTGCAGATGGCCCGCGCCGCCGGCACGATCGGCTTCCTGCTGCTGGCCGCGGGCTGCTTCGCCGCCATCATCCAGTTCCTGGGCGCCCGGTTCGGCCCGGCCGGACGGGTGCTCACCCTGGCGATGCTGATGCTGCAGCTGACCTCGGCGGGCGGCACCTATCCGGTGCAGACCAGCCCCGGCTTCTTCGGTGCCATCCACCCGTTCCTGCCCATGAGCTACGTCGTCGAGGGGCTCCGCCACCTGATCACCGGCGGCGACCTCTGGCCGGTCTGGCGGGCCTGCCTGGTGCTCCTCGCCTTCACCGGCGCCGCACTGGCGCTCACCACCCTGACCGCCCGCGCCAAGCAGGTGTGGACCGTGGACCGGCTGCACCCGGAGCTGACCCTGTGAGCCGGGGCCGTCCCGGGCAGGGACAATCGACGCCATGACCACCGCACGTCGTCAGGCCACGCGGCAGAAGCTCTACGAGGCCGCCGTCACACTCATCGCCGAGCAGGGCTTCTCCGCCACCACGGTGGAGGAGATCGCCGAGCGGGCCGGCGTCGCCAAGGGCACCGTCTACTACAACTTCGCCAGCAAGAACGAATTGTTCGAGCAGCTGCTCCAGCACGGCGTCGGGCTGCTCACCGTCTCGCTGCGGGACGCCGCCGACGAGGTGGCGGCGCGCGGCGGCACCCGGGTCGACGCGCTGGACGCGCAGATCCGGGCCGGGCTGGCGTTCATCGCCCGCTACCCGTCCTTCACCCAGCTGTACGTCGCCGAGCTGTGGCGGACCAACCGCGCCTGGCAGGACACGCTGATGCTGGTCCGCCAGGAGGCGGTCGCGGTGGTGGAGAAGGTGCTGCGCGAGGCGGTGGACAACGGGGAGCTCAGCGACGAGATCGACGTACCGCTCACCGCGTCAGCGCTCTTCGGGATGGTGCTGGTCGCCGCCCTGGACTGGCAGGCGTTCCAGTCGCACCGCAGTATCGACGACGTGCACTCCGCCCTGTCCCGGCTGCTGCAGGGCCGGGTCAGCGGCGACTCACGGCGGACCTGACGGTACGAGATGGTTGAGCGGACATGAGTGAGCGCTGTTCTGGCACGTCCCGATCCCCCTTCGGACCGTGCCAGAACAGCGCTACCCGTGCACCCCCGTTGCGTCCGGGCCGCCCCTGCTCCGCCGCCCCGTGTCGGCGGTACCGGCACCGCGCCCGTCCGTGCCCCTACCTTCCCCCGAACGGGGGCCGCGGCCCATCCGCGCTCCTACTCAAGTCTTCGTCTAGGTACCAGTACTCATAACTGCGTGGTTTCGCCTCCGCGCCCTGTGGACGGTTCGCTACGATCCGGACCATGTCGGTACTTCCGCTCGTGTTCACCAGCGGCTGGGCGAGCGGGATCAACGCCTACGCCGTGGTGTTCCTGCTCGGCCTGATGGGCGCGACCGGGGTCACCGACGAGGTACCCGCGTCCCTGGAGCGGCCCGATGTGCTGATCGTGGCCGGGGTGCTGTTCCTGTGCGAGGCCGTCGCCGACAAGATCCCGTTCGTGGACTCGGCGTGGGACGTGGTGCACACCGTCATCCGCCCGGTCGCCGGAGCGGTGGTCGCGGCGCTGCTCGCCGGGCAGAACGGTTCGCTGCCGGAGCTGGCCGCCGCCGCGATCGGCGGCTCGACGGCGCTCGCCAGCCACCTCGTCAAGGCCGGTACGCGGATAGCGGTCAACACCTCGCCCGAACCGGCCAGCAACATCGTCCTCAGCCTCGCCGAGGACCTCGGTGTCTCCGCGATCATCGTCTTCGCGCTCTTCCATCCGCTCGCCGCCGCGATCATCGCGGGCACGATACTGGTGCTCGGCATCATCACGGTCGTCTTCCTGTTCTCCCGGATCCGCCGCTTCCTGCGCCGCTGGAAGGCCCGGCGCGCGGAGAAGCGGCTGGTCGCACCGACCTGAGACGACCTGCCGGACGGCGCTGTCGGTGCCGCCCGATACAGTCCCTGACATGGCACGGATCGCGGTAATCGGCGCGGGTATGGGCGCAATGGCGACGGCGGCCCGGCTGGCCGTCGGCGGCCACCGGGTGGCGGTCTACGAGCGCTCGGCGACGTACGGCGGAGCCGTCGGAAGGATCGCCCGGGACGGCTTCACCTTCGACACCGGCCCTGGTCTGCTCCAACTGCCCGCCGTCTACCGCGATCTGTTCGTCAAGACCGGCAAGGAACCGCTGGAGAGCCGCGTCGGCCTGGCGCAGGTCGATCCGGCGAGCCGGCATCTCTTCCCGGACGGCACGGCCGTGTCGCTGCCGAACGCCACCCGCGCGGGCGTCATCAGCGCGCTGGACGGCGCGTTCGGCGCGGGCGCCGGTGAGCGCTGGAGCGAGGTGACCGGCCGGGCCCGCGAGGTCTGGGAGGCCACCCGCCGCCCGCTCCTGGAGGACGCCTTGGCGACCGACACCACCCCGCTGGGCCGCGACCCCTACCCCGCCGTGCGGCGCGGGCTGTTCCGCCGCGGCGCCCCGTCCCTCGCCTCCGTCGCCGAACGCGAGCTGGCCGACCCCAGGGCGGCCGCCCTGCTGACGAGTTACGCCCTCGCGTACGGCTTCGACCCGCGCACCGTCCCGGCGAGCGCCACCGTGCTGCCGTACATGGAGCAGACCTTCGGCGCCTGGTACGTGAGCGGCGGTATGCGGGCCCTCGCCGACGCGGTGTACGAGCGGTGCCTGGCGCGCAAGGTCGAGTTCCACTTCGGCGCCGAGGTCCTCGGGGTCAGGACCGCGGAGGACGGCCGGGCCTGCGGTCTCGACCTCGCCGACGGGCGGCGGATCGACGCGGACACGGTGGTCGCGGGAGCCCCGCTGCCCGCTCCCGGGGAGCCCCACGCCGCAGGAGGCATGCCCGGCAGGTTCGTGGTGTGCCTGGCGCTGCGGGGTCCCCGGCCGGCGGGCACCGCACACCGCACCGTGGTGCACGCGGCGGACGGCCGCGCGGAGTGGGAGTCCGTCTTCTCCGGCGCCGGGCCCTGCGACTCCCCGACCGTGACGGTGCTGCGTCCCGACGACCCGTCGACGGTCCCCGACGCGTCGCACGAGGCGGTGACCCTCCAGGTCACCGTGGCGACGACGGCCGGCGGGGCGGACTGGGCGGCGCCCGGCGCCGCCGCGGGCTTCGCCGAGCGGGTCGTGAAGGCCGCAGAGGCGGCCGTTCCGGGTCTGCGCGAGCGGGAGTTGTGGCGTGAGGTGCGCACCCCCGCCGACACCGAACGGGAGACCGGCGCCCCGGGCGGCGCGGTGCCCGGCCCCGCCCTGGCGGGCGCGGGCGGTCTGCATCTCCACCCGGCCAACCGCTCCGCCGTCCCCGGGCTGTACTCCGTGGGCGGCTGGTCGCACCCCGGCGGCGGCCTGGCGCACGCCGGCATGTCGGGCGCGATCGTCGCGGACCTGATCGCGGGCGGCCCGGGCGGCAGCCGCTAGGGCCATCCGCCCAGGACCGGTCAGGACCGAGCAGCGGTCCCAGGGCGTGTTGCGAAAGTCCCGCCTGGCCCACGACGCCTGGCACGCGCCCTAGTAGCGGTAGGGGTCGTACGGATCCGCGTACTGCGACTGCTCGTACTGCGGTTGCTGGGGCTGCTGCGGGATGTACGCCTGCTGCTGCGGCTCGTTGAACTGCGGCTCGGTGGACTGCTGCTGCGGGACCCAGACACCGCCGGGCGGCGTGTCGTAGCCGAACTCGTGGTCGTACTGCGGGGTGTACTGCTGCTGGCCCGGGTCCTGGTACGGAGCCGCGTAGGCGGGGTCGTAGTCCTGCTGACCGCCCCAGGCGTACGCGTCCGCCGCCGCGGGCTGCGGCTGCTGCTCGCCGCCACCGCCCCAGCCCTCGTAGCCCTGGGCGCCGTAGCCCTCGTAGCCACCGCTGGTGTACGGGTCGGGGGTGTAGGACGACTGGCCGTCGTAGATCCCGTACTCGCCGGTGTCGTCGAGCACCGGCATCGCCTGGTAGACCGTCGCCAGTTCGGGTCCCTCGGACACCTCCTCGATGGGGCTGACCTCGAGGACGGGCTCGCCCGCCCCGGCGCCCGCACCGCGGGTGCCCTTGCGGCGGCGGCTGGAGCCGGGGCTGCCGCCGAGCGCCCAGCCGGTGGAGAAGCCCTGCCGGTAGGACATCGTCACGAACGTCTGGCCGGTGCCGAACGCGATGGCGCCGACCGCGATGACGATGGCGTTGCGGAGCGAGACACCCCCGACGACTCCCAGGAATCCCGCGAAGGCGAGCAGCCGCCAGCGCAGCCGCGCCTTGTACTGCAGCAGCACCTCACCGAGCAGCCACAGCGCGACCACGCCGAACGCGATGTAGAGCAGCGTGTAGCCCATGTCCGCACTTCCTCACCTTACGAGCGGTCACGACCTCTGGTGCAGACCGAGATTCTCGTAGATTTCCAGCGACGCCGTGGAGTGGTTAAGAGTAATGAAGTGGAGTCCGGGGATGTCCTCGGCCATCAGGCGCCGGCACATCTCGGTCGTGAACTCGATGCCGATCGCCCGCACCGCCGCCGGATCGTCCTTCACCGCGAGGATACGGTCCGCCAGCTCCGGCGGGAAAGGCGCGTTGCCGAGCTGAGCGAAGCGCTCGATCTGTCGCACGTTGGTGACCGGCATGACCTCGGGAATGATCGGGGTCGTGCAGCCGGCGGCGGCCACCCGGTCACGCAGCCGGAAGTAGTCGTCCGCGTCGAAGAACATCTGGGTGATCGCGAAGTCGGCCCCGGCGCGGCACTTGTCGACGAAGTTCCGGGTGTCGGACTCCCAGTCGCTGGAGCGCGGGTGCATCTCGGTGAATGCCGCGACGCCGACGCAGAAGTCGCCGGACTCCTTGATGAGCCGGACCAGGTCGGCGGCGTACAGCAGGCCCTGGGGGTGCTTGACCCACTCGCCGAGCGGGTCGCCGGGCGGGTCGCCGCGCACCGCGAGGATGTTCCGGATCCCGGCGTCGGCGTACTGCCCGATGATGTTGCGCAGCTCGGCGATCGAGTGGTTGACCGCCGTCAGGTGCGCGACCGGGGTCAGGGTGGTGTCGGAGACGATCCGGTCGGTGGCGCGGACGGTGCCCTCACGGGACGATCCGCCGGCTCCGTAGGTCACGGACACGAAGGTCGGCCCTACCGCCTCGATGCGGCGGATGGCGTTCCAGAGCGTCCGCTCGCCCTTCTCGGTCTTCGGCGCGGCGAACTCGAACGAATACGACCGCTCGCCGGACGCGAGAAGTTCACGAATGGTGACCGCGTGATCGGTCCGGGTGGAAGCTGTCCCAAGGGCCATACCCGAAGGGTATCCGCGCCTCGCGACCGCCCGTAACCAGGACGGGCGATTTATCCGCTTGCGCCCCACCCTCGTCCATCCTTTGGACACGCGCTGGTGACGCGCGGGGTACGGAGTGGACGCCTGTCGGACACCCGGTGGCCGATCACGATCGGTCAGAGCGTGACCGGGCCGTGGCGGGGCGCATCAGGGGGAGGGGTCAGCCGTCGTACGAGGTGACGATCTTCGCCAGTGCGGCCGCCGCGGCGGCCGGGTCGTCGGCCTCGGTGATCGCCCGGACGACGACGATCCGCCGGGCCCCGGCCTCCAGCACCTGCTCGACGTTGGCCAGGTCGATCCCGCCGATCGCGAACCAGGGCCGGTCGGTCTCCAGCGAGGCCGCGTACCGCACCAGGTCCAGGCCCGGCGCGTGCCGGCCGGGCTTGGTCGGGGTGGGCCAGACCGGTCCGGTGCAGAAGTAGTCCGCACCGGGCTCCGCGGCGGCCGCCGCGGCCTCGGACTCCGCGTGGCAGGACCGTCCGATGACCACGTCCTCGCCCAGGATCGCGCGGGCGGCGGGTACCGGCAGGTCGCCCTGCCCCAGGTGCAGCACGTCCGCGCCCGACGCGTGCGCGACATCCGCCCGGTCGTTCACCGCGAGCAGTTTTCCGTGCCGGCGGCACGCGTCGGCCAGGACCGCGAGCGCGTCCAGCTCGTCGCGGGCCTCGATCCCCTTGGCGCGCAGCTGGATGACGTCGACGTCCGAGCCGAGCACCGCGTCCGCGAACTCGGCCAGGTCGCCCCGCCCGGTCCTGGCGTCGGTGCACAGGTACAGCCGGGCGTCGGCGAACCGCTCACGGACGGTGTTCGGCGTGGTCATGGTGCGCTCCCCCTCGGTGCTGCGGGTCCTGGCTGCGTTACGGGCCTGCGGGCAGGCGGCTGAGGGGATCTAGAAGGCGAGCGCCTGGGCGCGGCGCTTCACCTCGGTCCCGCGGTTCTCCTTCAGTGCCTGGATGGGCGTGCCGGGCAGCGTCGGGTCCGCGGTGAACAGCCACTCCAGCACCTCTTCGTCGCTGAAGCCGTTGTCCTTGAGGACCGTCAGCAGGCCGGGCAGCCCCTTGACGATGCTTCCCTCGCCGATGAAGTCGGCGGGGACCATCAGGACCCGGTTCTCACCGCGGCGGATCGCCAGGAACAGCTTCTCCTTGATCATCGGGCGGACCCGGGTGATGGGCACACCCAGTCGCTCGGCGACCTCGGGGAGGTTCAGCCAGGAAGGTACGAGGGCATCAATCGTTGCGTCGATCTCGGTCACGGGACAAGCGTGCCATCCCTGACGGGCACCCGCGTACCGGTTCGCCGCCGCCGGGCCTGACGGTTTGACCACAATTGACGCGCAGGCCCGGTTTTGGCCTCAGACGCCCGCGGGGCTGTTGCCGGGGGTGGCCTGTACCGCGGTCTTGAGCGGGACCGCGGGGTCGGTGACGAGGCCCGGGTCGAGATGGGCGCCGCGTTCGATGAGCTTGCGGCCCTGAGCCAGGTCGCGCGGGCGGCCGACCGCGAGCAGCGCCGCGAGCACGCCGTCCCGCAGCCAGCAGACGGACCAGGCGGGCCCGGTCAGGTCGCCGCGCAGCAGCATCGTGTCGGTGGCGGAGTGGTGCCCCGCGTACTGCACGAAACGGCCGAACTGCTCGGACCAGAAGTACGGGACCGGGTCGTAGACCTCGTCGCCGCCCAGCACATTGGCGGCGGCGGCGCGCGGCCCCTGGACCGCGTTGTCCCAGTGGTGGACGAGCAGCCGCTCGCCGAAGCGCGCGGACGGGAAGGACGCGCAGTCCCCCACCGCGAAGACATCGGCGACGGAGGTCCGCAGCCGGTCGTCGGCCAGCACGGAGCGGTCCGGTCCCAGCTCGACGCCGGAGCCCGCCAGCCAGCCGGTGGCCGGCCGGGCGCCGATGCCGACGACGACGGCCCCGGCCCGCAGCCGCCTCCCGTCGGCGAGCAGCACCGCGCCGGGCTCGACGGCCGCTACCGCGGTCCCGGTGATCAGTTCGGCGCCCGCGTCCGCGTACCAGCCGCGCATGTGGTCGGTGACGGAGCCCGGCAGGACTCCGGCCAGCGGCCGGTCGGCCGCCTCGACGACGGTCACCGCGCAGCCCGCCTGGCGGGCCGCCGTGGCGAACTCCGCGCCGATCCAGCCCGCCCCGACCACGACGACGTCGCGCTTCTCGTCGAGCACCGGCCGCAGCTCGGCGGCGTCGTCCAGGGTGCGCAGCATGAAGACGCCCGGGATGCCCTCGCTGCCGGGCAGTGCCACCGGGTGGGCGCCGGTGGCGAGCACCAGCCGGTCGTACCGGACCAGGCCCTCTTCGGTGACCACGTGCCGTTCCGCGGCGCTCAGCGCGCTCACGTGCCGGCCGAGCAGCAACTCGACGCCGAGGCCGTTGAAGTCCACGTCGAAGGGCGAGCCCTCGGCCGTGCCGAGGAGTACGGACTTGGACAGCGGCGGGCGGTCGTACGGTGCGTGCGGCTCGGCGCCGATCAGCGTGATGTCGCCGCGCCACCCCTGTTCCCGCAACGACACAGCGGTCTGCACTCCGGCCATCCCGGCCCCGACGATCACTGCGCGCTCGGCGCTTGGCTGGCTCACACGATCACCGTAACGCCCCATTGATTACCGGCAGGCCACCAGTGCGAAATCCGATCCCCCTGTCTCCGCACTCCCCTCCCGCCCGAACGGTGCTCCCTTACCGCCGTTCGGGCCCGCGTACTAGGGTGGCGGGGCTAACGCACTCGCGGGAGTCCGGACGTACCGGGCTGAGAGGGCGGCTGACCGGCCGCCGACCGTACGAACCTGATCCGGGTCATGCCGGCGAAGGGAGGAGCGGGACACTCATGCATCCATCTCGCCACCGCTACGACGTACTGGTCGTGGGCGGCGGAATCATCGGACTCGTCACGGCCTGGCGCGCCGCGCAGCGCGGGCTGCGCACCGCGGTCGCCGACCCGGCGCCGGGCGGCGGTGCCGCGCATGTCGCGGCCGGCATGCTGGCCGCCGTCACCGAGCTGCAGTACGGCGAGCAGACGCTGCTCGACCTCAACCTCGCGTCGGCCCGCCGCTATCCGTCCTTCGCCGCCGAGCTGGAGGACGCCACCGGGCTGGGCCTCGGCTACCGGCGGTGCGGCACGCTCGCCGTCGCCCTGGACGCCGACGACCGCGCCGACCTGCGCGAACTGCACGCCTTCCAGACGTCGCTGGGCCTGCAGTCCGAGTGGCTGTCCGGCCGGGAGTGCCGCCGGCTGGAGCCGATGCTGGCGCCCGGTGTGCGAGGCGGACTGCGTGTCGACGGCGACCACCAGGTCGATCCGCGCCGGCTGGCCGCCGCGCTGCTGCGCGCGGCCGAACTCGCGGGCGTGGCACTGCACCGGAGTTCGGTGGCCCGGATCGAGACCGTCCGGGACCACGCCACCGGCGCGGTGCTGGACGACGGCACCGTGCTCGCCGCCGAGCAGACCGTGCTCGCGGCGGGCAGCCGCAGCGGCGGTCTGCCGGGCATCCCCGAGCACGCCCTGCCGCCGGTCCGCCCGGTCAAGGGGCAGATCCTGCGGCTGCGCATCCCACCGGGCTACGCGCCGTTCCTCTCCCGCACGGTGCGGGCCGTGGTGCGCGGCGGCCAGGTGTATCTCGTGCCGCGCGAGAACGGCGAGCTCGTCGTGGGCGCGACCAGCGAGGAACTCGGCTGGGACACCACGGTCACCGCGGGCGGCGTCTACGAACTGCTGCGCGACGCCCACGAACTGGTGCCGGGGCTCACCGAACTGCCGCTGGTGGAGACCCTCGCGGGCCTGCGCCCCGGCTCCCCCGACAACGCCCCGCTGCTCGGCCGCAGCGCGCTGCCCGGTCTGCTGCTGGCCACCGGCCACCACCGCAACGGTGTGCTGCTGACCCCGGTGACCGGCGACATCATGGCCGAGCTGCTCACGACGGGCTCGGTGCCGGAGTCGGCCCGGCCCTTCTCCCCCGCACGCTTCACGCTTCAGGAGCAGCCCGCATGACCGTCTCCGTCAACGGTGAGGCCCGCGAGATCACCGAGGGCCTGACCCTCGACCGGCTCGTCGCCTCCCTGACCGCCGCCCCCTCGGGCGTCGCCGCCGCTCTCAACGAGACCGTCGTCCCCCGCAGCCGCTGGACCACCACCGCACTCGCCGACGGCGACCGCGTCGAGGTCCTCACCGCCGTCCAGGGAGGCTGATCCCGTGCCGCACCCCCCGCACACGGCCGGTGCCGCCGACGACACCCTGCGCATCGCCGGCGTCCCCTTCACCTCCCGGCTGATCATGGGCACCGGTGGTGCGCCCAGCCTGGAGATCCTCGAACAGGCGCTGCTCGCCTCCGGTACCGAACTCACCACGGTGGCGATGCGCCGCCTCGACCCGGCGACGAAGGGCTCCGTGCTCTCCGTGCTGGGCCGGCACGGCATCCGGGTCCTGCCGAACACAGCCGGCTGCTTCACCGCCGGCGAGGCCGTCCTCACCGCGCGGCTGGCCCGCGAGGCGCTGGGCACCGACTGGGTCAAGCTCGAGGTCATCGCCGACGAGCGCACCCTGCTGCCCGACACCGTCGAGCTGCTGGACGCCGCCGAGACGCTGGTCGACGACGGATTCACCGTCCTGCCCTACACCAACGACGATCCGGTGCTCGCCCGCAAGCTGGAGGACGTCGGCTGCGCGGCGATCATGCCGCTGGGGTCGCCGATCGGCTCCGGGCTCGGGATCCGCAATCCGCACAACTTCCAGCTGATCACCGAGCGGGCGGGCGTCCCGGTCATCCTCGACGCCGGGGCCGGCACCGCGTCCGACGCGGCGTTCGCCATGGAGCTGGGGTGCGCCGCCGTCATGCTGGCGTCGGCCGTGACCCGCGCCCAGCAGCCGGTTCTCATGGCGGAGGCCATGCGGCACGGGGTGGCGGCGGGGCGGCTCGCGTTCCGGGCCGGACGCATCCCCCGCCGGCAGTACGCCGCCGCGTCGTCCCCCGTCGAGGGCGTCGCCGCGTTCGATCCGGAGCGGCCCGCCTTCAGCGGGACCTGATCCACGACCCGCTCCGGGCGGCGGATCCGGGCCCCGGTCCGGGATCCGATCCGCCGCCTGGAGCGCTCCCACCGGGGCGGACGGTCACGGTTGCGTCCCGGATCGCTACGGGCGGGACACAGTACGGCCGCGTTCGGCGAGACGGGTCGGCGGCGGCTCGTAGACTTCCGTGTCGTGGATACGACCCTGCAGGATCCCCTCGTCGGGCAGACGCTCGATGGCCGCTACCGGGTCGAGGCGCGCATCGCCGTCGGCGGTATGGCCACGGTCTACCGGGCTGTGGACACCCGCCTCGACCGGGTGCTCGCGCTGAAGGTGATGCACCCCGGGCTGGCGGCCGACGCCGGTTTCGTCGACCGCTTCATCCGCGAGGCGAAGGCGGTGGCCCGGCTCGCGCACCCGAATGTCGTCGGCGTGTACGACCAGGGCACGGACGGCACGTTCGTGTACCTGGCCATGGAGTACATCGCGGGCTGCACGCTGCGCGACGTGCTGCGCGAGCGCGGCGCCCTGCAGCCACGGGCCGCGCTGGACATCCTGGAGCCGGTGCTGGCCGCGCTCGGCGCCGCGCACCGGGCCGGGCTCATCCACCGGGACGTGAAGCCGGAGAACGTCCTGATCGGCGACGACGGCCGGGTGAAGGTCGTGGACTTCGGCCTGGTCCGGGCGGTCGACACCAACACCAGCGTGACGACCGGCTCGGTGCTGGGCACGGTCTCGTACCTCGCCCCGGAGCAGATCGAGCACGGCACCATAGACCAGCGCACGGACGTGTACGCCTGCGGCGTGCTGCTGTACGAGATGCTGACCGGCGGGAAGCCGCACACCGGCGGTACGCCGATGCAGGTGATCTTCCACGTGCTGAACGAGGACATCGTCGCGCCGTCCGAGGCCGTCCCCGGGCTGGCGCCCGTGCTGGACGCGCTGGTCGGCCGGGCCGCCGCGCGTGACCCGCAGCTGCGGCCCGCCGACGCCGTGGAGCTGCTCGCACAGCTGCACACCACCCGTCAGGCGCTGAGCCAGGAGCAGCTGGACCTGGTGCCGCCGCGGGCGGTGCCGGACGCTCAGGAGCCGCAGGACGCCGTTCCGGGCACCGGCTGGCTGAAGGACTCCCAGGGCGCGCCGGGCGACGAGGAGCAGACCAGCGTCATCTCCCGGCCGGTCCTGCCGGCCGAGGAGGAGCTCAACCGCACGAGCGTTCTCCAGCTTCCGCCGCCGCTGCCGCCGGTTCCGGCCGGCCCGCCGGGACCGTCGGGGCCCGCGGGGCACCGTACCGCCCGGCGCGGCCCGCGGCGCGGTGTGCTCGCGGTGATCGTGGCGGCGCTGCTGATCCTCGGGGTCGGCGCCGGCGTCTGGTACATCAGCGACGGCCAGTTCACCAAGGTCCCGGCCGTTCTCGCGCTGTCGCAGGCGGACGCGCAGCAGAAGCTCGACCACGCGGGGCTGCACACCAAGGTCACCACCGGCTTCAGCCTCACCGTTCCCCGCGGCCAGGTGATCTCCACCGATCCCGGACCGGGCCGGCGCGTCCGCAGCAACGCCGAGGTCACGCTGACCGTCTCCAAGGGGCCGCAGGAGGTCCACGTACCCGATGTCACGGGCAAGACGCTGGCCGTGGCGCAGGAGCAGATCAAGGGCGCGGCGCTGACGCCGGGCACGGTGACGCAGGAGTTCACGGAGGACGTACCCAAGGGCGCCGTGATCTCCACGGACCCGCCGGCCGGTACGAAGCGCTCGCCGGACGCCGTCGTGTCGATCGTCGTCAGCAAGGGCGCCCCGGTGGATGTCCCCGACGTGGTCGGGGATTCGGTCGCCGACGCCCAGCAGGCGCTGCAGGACGCCGGGCTGACCGTCGTGCTCGCCCCGGACAAGGTCTTCTCGGACGTGGCCGACAAGGACAAGGTGGCCCTCCAGACGCCGGGCAAGGGCACCCAGGCCGGCGCGGGCGACACCGTCACGATCACGATCTCCAAGGGACAGCAGCTCTTCGACGTGCCGGATGTGAAGGGCAGGAGCGCGGGCGACGCGAAGCAGATCCTCAAGAACGCCGGCTTCGACATCCGGGTGATGCACGCGTTCTTCGGCGACACCGTGTTCAGCCAGTCGCCGGAGGGGGGCCAGCAGGCGCCCAGGGGCGCCACGATCACCGTGTGGGTCCGGTGAACCGCAATCCCGTCGGCGGCCATGTGCAGGTGGCCGGCGGCCTCGCGACCGTCGGGCTGGCCAACGCCGAGCGGCTGACGGCCGAGGCCGTCCAGGTCTTCGTGGCCAACCCGCGCGGCTGGGCCACCCCGCCCGGCGATCCGCGGCAGGACGAGCTGTTCCGCGCGGGCCGCGCCGCCGGGTCGGTGCCCGCGTACGTCCACGCCCCGTATCTGATCAACTTCGGCTCGGACACCCCGGCGACGGTCGAGAAGTCGGTGGAATCACTGCGCCACTCGCTGCGCCGGGGCCGGGAGATCGGCGCGCTGGGCGTGGTGGTGCACACCGGGTCCGCGACGGGCGGGCGGCCCCGCTCGACCGCCCTGGCACAGGTGCGGGAGCACATGCTGCCGCTGCTCGACGAGCTCACCCACGACGACGACCCATGGCTGCTGCTGGAGCCGACCGCGGGCCAGGGCGCTTCGCTCTGCTCGCTGATCGAGGACCTGGGCCCGTACGCCGACGCCCTCGACCGGCATCCGAAGCTCGGGGTCTGCCTGGACACCTGCCACGCCTTCGCGGCCGGGCACGACATGGCGGCGCCCGGCGGGATGAAGCTGCTGCTCGACGAGCTGGTGGACACCGTCGGCGAGGGCCGGCTGAAGTTGATCCACGCCAATGACTCCAAGGACGTGAGCGGCGCCCACAAGGACCGGCACGAGAACATCGGGGCCGGCCACATCGGCGCCGAGCCGTTCCGCGAGCTGTTCCGCCACCCGGCCACCGCCGGGGTTCCGCTGATCATCGAGACACCGGGCGGGCCCGAGGGCCATGCCGCGGACGTGGCGCTCCTGAAGGCGCTGAGGGACGGTCCGCAGGACGGATAACCCCTTACGGGAATACCCCCTGGGGGTATACGGTTGGCTACAGAGCAACCAACCGGCGATTCCTGATGGGGGTGGAACGTCATGCAGCACGACCACACGACGCACCAAGAACACACGCACCACGAGCCACAGACCGGCCACGAAGGGCATGCCGCCCACGGCTCCGCGTCCTGGCGCATGGCGGCGACGGCGACCCTGCACTGCCTCACCGGCTGCGCCATCGGCGAGGTGCTCGGCATGCTGATCGGCACCGCGCTCGGCTGGCACAACGTTCCGACGATGATCCTGGCCATCGTGCTGGCCTTCGCCTTCGGCTACGCGCTCACCATGCGCGGGGTCCTGCGCGCCGGACTCGACCTGCGCGCCGCGTTCCGGGTCGCGCTCGCCGCCGACACCGTCTCCATCATCTTCATGGAGCTCGCCGACAACGGGACGATCATCGTCTTTCCCGGCGCCATGGACGCGACACTGTCGGACGCACTCTTCTGGGTGAGCCTGGCGCTGTCGTTCGTCGTCGCGTTCCTCGTGACCACACCGGTCAACAAGTGGCTGATAGGCCGCGGCAAGGGCCACGCGGTCGTCCACCAGTACCACTGATCAGGCGGTCAGAGCTCCGGGCCGTCCCCGGGCTCCTCCTGGTAGGAGTAGCGCTGCTCCGACCAGGGGCTGCCGACGTTGTGATAGCCGCGCTCCTCCCAGAAGCCGCGGCGGTCGGCGGTCATGTACTCCACGCCCCTGACCCATTTGGGCCCCTTCCAGGCGTAGAGGTGCGGGACCACCAGCCGGGCCGGGAAACCGTGCTCCGCGGTCAGCGGTTCGCCGCCCTTGTGGGTGGCGAATATCGACTTGTCGTCGGAGAAGTCCTCGATCCGGAGATTCGAGCTGAAGCCGTACTCCGCCCACACCATCACGTGCGTGACGCCGGGGGCCGGGGGCGCGAGCCGCAGTACCGTCGCGGCGGCGACCCCGCCCCACTCCATGCCGACCATGCTGAACTTCGTCACGCAGTGGAAGTCGGCCTTCACGATCGAGTACGGCAGCGCCGAGAACTCCTCGTGGTTCCAGCAGTGTTTGTCCCCGTCGGCCGTGTTCCCGAAGACCCGGAACTCCCACCGGTCCGGCTTGAAGCGCGGCACGGGACCGTAGTGGGTGACCGGCCAGCCCCGCTGTAGCCGCTGCCCCGGGGGAAGCTCACCCGCACGGCTTTCGGACTGACCCATGACTCCATGGTGACAGACCGGACCCAGTGCTTCTGACCGGGCTGGGCCCGATTCGGGACCGCCGGTCCCCACCGGATGTAAGCGTGCACTTACTGGATCAGCCGTGCCCGCAGTGCAAAGATGCGGCCATCTTGTCGATTCCCTTTGGAAGGACGGCGTTGCCATGCAGGGCGACCCCGAGGTCATCGAGTTCCTCAACGAACAGCTGACCGCAGAGCTGACCGCGATCAACCAGTACTTCCTGCACGCGAAGATGCAGGAGAACTTCGGTTGGACGAAGCTCGCGAAATACACCCGCTCGGAATCCATCGACGAGATGAAGCACGCGGAACTGCTGACCGACCGCATCCTCTTCCTCGACGGCCTGCCGAACTACCAGCGGCTGTTCCATGTACGGGTGGGCCAGACGGTCACCGAGATGTTCCAGGCCGACCGCCAGGTCGAGGTCGAGGCCATCGACCGCCTCAAGCGCGGCGTCGAGGTCATGCGGACCAAGGGCGACATCACCTCGGCGAACATCTTCGAGTCGATCCTCGCCGACGAGGAGCACCACATCGACTACCTCGACACCCAGCTCGAACTGGTGGAGAAGCTGGGCGAGCCGCTCTACATCGCGCAGCTCATCGAACAACCGGAGAGCTGACGCCGGTCCCGCGCAGCGGACAGCTCAGGCCGCTTCGGCCATCGGCTCTTCCGTGGCGGCCAGCTGCGCAGCGGCCGGCCGGGCCACCGGCGTCGACGTTCGGCCGAGCAGCGCCTGGATGCGCTTGACGCACGACCCGCAGTCGGTGCCGGCCTTGCAGGCCGAGGCGAGTTTGCGGGGGCTGCAGGCGCCGGAATCCGCGTGCTGCTTGACCTGCTGCTCGGTGATGCCGAAGCAAGAGCACACGTACACGCGGTTCACCCCTCTCGGGCGCCTGGGCTGAGGTTACCCTTACCTTACCCGGCACGTCCGTCGGTGAAAAGCGGCAAGGGGCGCGGATCTGTGTGATCCGCGCCCCTTGTGCCGTCTTCCGGCTGTCCGCCAGGACTACTGGCCCCGGTACATCTCCGCGACCAGGAACGCCAGGTCCAGCGACTGGCTGCGGTTGAGCCGCGGGTCGCAGGCCGTCTCGTACCGCTGGTGCAGGTCGTCGACGAAGATCTCGTCGCCGCCGCCCACGCACTCGGTCACATCGTCGCCGGTCAGCTCGACGTGGATGCCGCCCGGGTGGGTGCCGAGGCCCTTGTGGACCTCGAAGAAGCCCTTGACCTCGTCGAGCACGTCGTCGAAGCGCCGCGTCTTGTGGCCGGACGCCGCCTCGTAGGTGTTGCCGTGCATCGGGTCGGTCACCCACGCCACCTGCGCGCCCGAGGCCGTGACCTTCTCGACCAGCGTCGGGAGCTTGTCGCGGACCTTGTCCGCGCCCATGCGGACGATGAACGTCAGCCGGCCCGGCTCACGCTCCGGGTCCAGCCGGTCGATGTACGTCAGCGCCTCTTCCGGCGTCGTCGTCGGGCCGAGCTTGATGCCGATCGGGTTCCGGATCTTCGAGGCGAACTCGATGTGCGCCCCGTCGAGCTGCCGGGTGCGCTCGCCGATCCACACCATGTGGCCCGACGTGTCGTACAGCGAGCCGGTCCGCGAGTCGACGCGGGTCAGCGACGACTCGTAGTCCAGCAGCAGCGCCTCGTGCGACGCGTAGAACTCCACGGTCCGGAACTCGGCGGGGTCGGTCCCGCACGCCGCCATGAAGTTCAGCGCGTTGTCGATCTCGCGGGCCAGCGCCTCGTAGCGCTGTCCGGACGGCGAGGACTTCACGAAGTCCTGGTTCCAGGCGTGCACCTGGCGCAGGTCCGCGTAGCCACCGGTGGTGAAGGCGCGCACCAGGTTGAGCGTCGAGGCGGACGCGTTGTACATCCGCTTGAGCCGCTCGGGGTCCGGGACCCGCTCCTTCTCGGTGAAGGCGAAGCCGTTGACCGAGTCACCGCGGTACGTCGGCAGCGTCACGCCGTCGCGGGTCTCGGTCGGCTTGGAGCGCGGCTTCGAGTACTGGCCGGCGATCCGGCCCACCTTCACGACCGGCACGGAGGCCGCGTACGTCAGCACCGCACCCATCTGCAGGAGCGTCTTGAGCTTGTTGCGGATCTGGTCCGCGGACACGGCGTCGAAGGCCTCGGCGCAGTCGCCGCCCTGCAACAGGAACGCCTCGCCACGGGCGACAGCCCCCAGGCGGGTACGCAGCTGATCGCACTCGCCGGCGAAGACGAGAGGCGGATACGACTCGAGCTCCGCGAGCACATTGCGCAGCGCCTCGGAGTCGGGGTACTCGGGCTGCTGCGCCGCGGGAAGGGATCGCCAGGTGTTTCCACCGGCTGCGGGGTTAGCGTTCACGGTCACACGACCACACTACGGGGTGACGACAGGCGGAATCCGACGCCGCCCATTGGATGAGACGAGCCCCACTGCGCCGTCCCCCGTGCGTTAGGGTTCTGAACATGTTCGCGCAACAGCACACCAACTGGTGGTGGCCCGCTCAACCGGCGGCCCACCTCATCGCGCGTACGTAACGACTCACCGCGAAGGCCGCCCAAGGGGCGGCCTTTTCTGTTTCCCGGCCGCTCCCTCCGTTGTCCCACCATCGGAAGGACCCGCCGTGCATCCCGTCTCCGGCACCGAAGCCACCACAGCCACCGCCCTCGTCGAGCGGCTGCTCTCCCCCGGTTGCCCACCGTTCGCCCTGCTCCGCCGCCGCACCCCGGGCCGCGACACCGACCTCGTCGAAGTGCTCCTCGGGCCCGTCACCGAAGCCGGCCGGCTGCGGGACATCACCCTGCCGGACGGTGCACCGGGTGACGGCCCGGCGCTGGACGCGCTCGCGCTCGTACCGTTCCGGCAGATCCGCGAACGCGGCTTCGACGTGCGCGACGACGGGACGCCGCTGGCCGTGCTGCGGCCCGACGAGACGTACGAGCTGCCGCTGGCGGACGTCCTCGCCGCGCTCCCGGACCAGGAGGTGACGGTCGACGAGGGTGCGTTCGACGTGGACGACGACACCTACGCCGGGATCGTCGAGCGGGTGATCGAGGACGAGATCGGCCGCGGCGAGGGCGCCAACTTCGTGATCCGGCGGACGTTCCGGGGGCAGATCGCGGGCTACGGGCCGCGCTCCGCGCTCGCCCTGTTCCGGAAGCTGCTCAGCGGTGAGCGCGGCGCGTACTGGACGTATGTCGTGCACACCCCGGACCGCACGCTGGTGGGCGCCAGTCCCGAGGTGCATGTGCGGATGGCGGGCGGCACGGTCGTGATGAACCCGATCAGCGGCACCTACCGCTATCCCGTCACCGGGCCGGACCCCGAGGGGCTGCTCGCCTTCCTCCACGACCCCAAGGAGGTGGAGGAGCTGACGATGGTGGTCGACGAGGAACTGAAGATGATGTGCACCGTCGGCGACCTCGGCGGTGTGGTGGTCGGGCCGCGGCTCAAGGAGATGGCCCACCTCGCGCACACCGAGTACGAGCTGCGCGGCCGCACCACCATGGATGTACGGGACGTGCTGCGCGAGACGATGTTCGCCGCGACCGTCACCGGCTCCCCGGTGCAGAACGCCTGCCGCGTCATCGAGCGGTACGAGCCGGGGGGCCGCGGTTACTACGCGGGCGCGCTGGCCCTGATCGGGCGGGACGCGGCCGGGACCAGGACGCTGGACTCGCCGATCCTGATCAGGACCGCGGACATCGACCCCGGCGGGCAGCTGAAGGTGCCGGTCGGCGCGACGCTGGTCCGGCACTCCGACCCGCGCGGCGAGGTCGCCGAGACGCACGCCAAGGCGGCCGGGGTGCTCACCGCGCTCGGAGTGCGGCCGGCCCCCGAGCACGCTCCCGAGCCGGCGTACCGGCTGGCCGACGACATCAGGGTGCGGGCCGCGCTGGACGCCCGGCGGGCGAACCTGGCGCCGTTCTGGCTGCGGATGCAGGTCGAGCCGTCCCCGGCCGACCGGCGCGCGCTGTCGGCGCACGCGCTGGCGATCGACGCGGAGGACACCTTCACCGCGATGCTCGCGCATGTGCTGCGCTCGTCCGGGCTGGGCGTCACCGTACGGCGCTACGACGAACCGGGCCTGCGGGAGGCGGCGCTGTCCCACGAGGGTCCGGTCGTGCTCGGCCCCGGCCCCGGCAATCCGGCCGACGCCACCGACCCGAAGATGCGCTTCCTGCGCACCCTCGCCGCCGACCTGGTCAAGGGCCACCGGCAGGGGCTGCTCGGTGTGTGCCTGGGCCAGGAGCTGCTCGCGGCGGAGCTGGGGCTGGACATCGTGCGCAAGGACGTCCCCTTCCAGGGCGCCCAGGAGCGCATCGACTTCTTCGGCCGGCCGGAGACCGTCGGGTTCTACAACACCTTCACGGCGCGCTGCGACGACGCGACCGCCGAGGAGCTCGCCACCCACCGGGTGGAGCTGAGCCGTGACCCGGCCACCGGTGATGTGCACGCGATGCGCGGGCCGGGGTTCGCGGGCGTGCAGTTCCACCCCGAGTCGGTGCTCACCCTGAACGGCACCGCGATCGCGGCGGAGCTGCTGGCGGCCGTGCTCACGCCGTCTCGCTGAACGCCGAGGCGTCCAGCACGGGATCGGCGAGCACCGGTCCGATCAGCATCATCACCTCGGCGATCATGCGGAACTCGTCGGCGGTGCCGTCGACCACCAGGTCGGCCAGGGCCCGGGAGGGGGCGACATGCGCGGCATGCCGCTCCCTCCCGGTCTCCAGGTAGTTCAGCAGCGACAGCCGCGGGTCCTGCCGCTGGACGTCGATCTTGCGGAGGATCTTGCGGGCCAGCCGGATGTCGTCGGGGGTGTCGACGTACACCCGCCAGGTCGCCCGGCCGGCGACCGACGGCAGGGTGAGGGCGAACAGGCCCTCGACGACGACCAGCCGGTGCCGGCCCGAAGTGGCCGCGGCCTCGATCGCCGCGACCACCGCGAGCTCGTCGATCGAGCCGGGATGGTTCCAGTCCAGGACCTCGGACCCGCTCGCGCTGACCGTGCGCACCCCGCGCACGGTGTCGTGCGCGGGCACGTAGAAGTCATCGAGGTGGATCAGACCGATGGTCTCGTGATGGTGCAGCGACAGCGCCTCGGCAAGGGTTGACTTGCCCGATGCGGTGCCGCCTGCGACCGCCAGTACAGGTGTGCGCCACCTGTTCGTCACACCCGTCATACCGGGCGCTCCTCATGTGCTCAAAGGGGGAAAACGAAGCGGCCGGACAAGCCGGGTGGACGGAGAATAAGGCGCACTGATCGTCTGCTGCAAGCAGTGATGTTCCCCTGATGTTCAAGGTTCAGCCAAAGAAGACCCCCGCCTCCGTGTAGAGCTTCGGATCGACGGTCTTGATCCGGGCGGTGGCCTCCGCGATCGGCACCCGGACGATGTCCGTACCGCGCAGCGCGACCATCTTCCCGAAGTCCCCTTCGCGCACCGCGTCGATGGCGTGCAGCCCGAACCGGGTGGCCAGCCAGCGGTCGAACGCACTGGGCGTTCCACCGCGCTGGACGTGCCCGAGCACCGTGGTGCGGGCCTCCTTGCCGGTGCGCTTCTCGATCTCCTTGGCGAGCCATTCGCCCACGCCGGAGAGCCGGACATGGCCGAACGAGTCCAGGGTGCCGTCCTTGAGCACCATGTCGCCGTCCTTGGGCATGGCGCCTTCCGCGACGACCACGATGGGCGCGTAACGGATCTTGAACCGGCTCTCCACCCAGCCGCAGACCTGCTCGACGTCGAAGCGCTGTTCCGGGATGAGGATGACGTTGGCCCCGCCGGCCAGCCCCGAGTGCAGGGCTATCCAGCCGGCGTGCCGGCCCATCACCTCGACGACGAGGACACGCATGTGCGATTCGGCAGTGGTGTGCAGCCGGTCGATCGCCTCGGTGGCGATGTTGACCGCCGTGTCGAAGCCGAAGGTGTAGTCGGTGGCGGACAGGTCGTTGTCGATGGTCTTGGGAACACCGACGCACGGAATGCCGTGCTCGTCGGAGAGGGTCGCGGCCACCCCCAGGGTGTCCTCGCCACCGATCACGATGAGCGCGTCGACGTCGAAGGCGGCGAGGTTCTCCCTGACCCGGCGGATACCGTCCTCGACCTTGAGCGGATTGGTGCGCGAGGAACCGAGGACGGTGCCGCCGCGCGGCAGGATGCCCCGCACGGCGGGGATGTCGAGCGGCACGGTGTCGCCTTCGAGGGGACCGCGCCAGCCGTCCCTGAAGCCGATGAACTCGTAGTCGTACTCCTGGACACCTTTGCGGACGATCGCCCGGATGACCGCGTTGAGACCGGGGCAGTCACCACCACCGGTCAGTACTCCGACCCGCATGGACTCTTCCCTTCGCCAGCACTGCGTTGCATTGCCTTAACGGGAACCAACTCGGGCAACGCTAGCGTGACTTGGGTCACATGCGGGATGGGGCGAACGGGGTCATTCGCCGTCGAGACCGCGCTCGATCGCGTATCGCACCAGTTCCACCCGGTTGTGCAGCTGCAGCTTGCCGAGGGTGTTCTGCACGTGGTTCTGCACGGTGCGGTGCGAGATGACGAGCCGCTCGGCGATCTGCTTGTAGCTCAGGCCCTTCGCGACCAGCCGCAGCACCTCCGTCTCACGGTCCGTCAGCCGAGGCGCCTCGGGCTCGTCCGAGGACGTGGGGGCCGGGTCGGAGGCCAGCCGCCGGTACTCGCCCAGGACCAGCCCGGCCAGCCCCGGGGTGAAGACCGGATCGCCGATCGCCGTCCTGCGGACCGCCTCCACCAGCTCGTCACGGCCGGCGGACTTCAGCAGATAGCCGGTGGCACCGGACTTCACGGCCTCCAGCACGTCCTCGTGCTCGCCGCTCGCCGACAGCACCAGCACCCGCAGCGCGGGATTGTCCGCGACCACGTCCTTGCACACCTGCACTCCGGACATCCCCGGCAGGTTGAGGTCCAGCACGATCACCTCGGGCATCGCCGCCCTGGCCCGGCGCACGGCCTCCGGCCCGTCGCCCGCCGTCGCCACCACCTGGTAGCCGGCCTCGGACAGGTCCCGCGCGACCGCGTCCCGCCACATCGGGTGGTCGTCGACCACCATCACCTTCACGGTGTGGTCCTGCTCGGGTTGGGTGTCCCCCGCCATGTGACTGCCTCTCGTCCGGCCGAATCTCCGTGCCGGGGCAACTCTACAAACGCGGCGGATACGCGGAGCTCAGGGCGTGGGGCGCTTCTTGGGGAGCCGGAGTTCGACCTCGGCGCCCTGGCCGGGGGTGGTGATGAGGGACGCGGTGCCGCCGAGGTCGCGGAGCCGGCCGCGGATGGACTGGGCGACGCCGAGCCGGCCCTCCTGTTCGGCGTCGGCGAGCCGGCCTTCCGGGATGCCGGGGCCGTCGTCGCGGACGCTGACGAGGATCTCGCCGGGCTCGTCCTCCAGCAGGATCCAGGCGTGGGCCTGCTCCCCGGCGTGCGTGCGGACGTTGTCGAGGGCGGCGCCGACGGCCGCCGCGAGCTCGGCGGCGGCGTACGCGTCGACCAGGACCGGGGTCCCGGGTGCCGAGATCGTCACCTGCGAGCTGCCGTAGGGCGTGAGCAGGGCCCGTACGTCGCACGGGCCGAGTGCCGCGTCCGCGGCCTCCTGGTCGGCCTCGGCGGCGCCGGTGCGCGAGCGGAGCGCCGCGAGCAGCCGGCCACGGCGGACCGCGGCGGCGTTCTCGGGGTGCCGGGGGTTGGGGACGAAGCCGTCGGAGACCAGCGCCCGCAGCGCCGACTCCTGCTCACCGGCCATCCGGCCGAGCGCCGCGGCCTCGCCGCCCGCCTCGCTGCCCCGGCGCTGGACCATGGCGAGCACCTGGAGCACGTTGTCGTGGATGTCCCGGGCGAGCCGTTCCCGCTCACGGGTGGCCGCCTCGATCTGCAGCGCCCGCGCGAGGGTCCGCTCGCTGGCGCGGGCGACCTCGACGACATAGCCGATGGCGATGCTCGCCACCCACACCAGCAGGACGTTGTGCAGGCTGTCGCGGGCGAAGGAGCCGCGCTGGACGACGTTGGCGACGCCGACGAGCGTGGAGGCGACCGCGGCCCAGCGCCAGCCACCCTTGATCGCGAAGGCGAGGACGGATCCCGCCGTCCAGATGGACGGCAGCGTCGGGGCGCCCTCGACGATCCGCAGATGCGTGTCGGCGACGGGGGTGAGCAGTATCCCGGTCAGCGCGATGGTGAGGTCGGCGAAGAGGAAGCGCTTGGTGCACCGTTCGGCGGACCGCACCCGCCCCAGGGTGAGGAACGTCCAGACGGTCAGCACCGTCATGTACACGGCGGCGACCAGCGGGTGCCGGTACTCCCCGTAGGCGTCGCCGAACAGGGCCAGCGCATAGCCGAGGGTGAGCACGCGGTACGCGATCAGCGCACGCCACAGCGGCTGCTCGACGGACATCCGGATCGCCTTCGCCGCCACCGCTCCCCCTCCCCCCACGGCCCGCCCGGGGCCCGTCCGGCCGGTCCTAGGACCCGGCCGGCCCGCCCTTGTCCTGGGCCGCCTTCTCGGCGGCTTCCCGCTCGGCCTTCTCGGACTTCTCCAGCTCGGCCTGCCGCTTGGCCTCCTCCGCGATCTGGCGCTTCGCGGCGGTGGCGTAGATGTCCACGTACTCCTGGCCGGACAGCTTCATGATCTCGTACATGACCTCGTCGGTCACCGAGCGCAGGATGAAGCGGTCGCCCTCCATGCCGTGGTAGCGACTGAAGTCGAGCGGCTTGCCGATCCGGATGCCGGGACGCACCGAGACCTTGGGCAGCACCTTGCCGGGCGGCTGCACCTTCTCGGTGTCGATCATCGCGACGGGGATCACCGGCGCTCCGGAGGCCAGCGCCACCCGGGCCAGGCCGCCGGGCTTGCCCCGGTAGAGCCGGCCGTCGGGGGAACGGGTGCCCTCGGGGTAGATGCCGAACAGCTCACCGCGCTCCAGCACCTGGATCCCGCTGTTGATCGCGGCCTCGCCGGCGCCGCGCGCGCCGGAGCGGTCCACCGGGAGCTGGCCGACGCCCTTGAAGAAGGCGGCCGTCAGCTTCCCCTTCACGCCCGGGGACGTGAAGTACTCCGCCTTGGCGATGAAGGTGACCGGCCGGTCGAGCATCGCGGGGAGGAAGAAGGAGTCCGAGAAGGAGAGGTGGTTGCTGGCAAGGATCGCCGGCCCCTCCTTGGGGATGTTCTCAATGCCTTCCACCCAGGGGCGGAAGGCGAGCTTGAGCGGCGAACCGATCGCGAGCTTCATCGCGCCGTAGAACAACCGAGGACCTCCTGTAGCTGACGCAAAGACCTTAACGCCAGTTCGGCCCCCGGCACTCCCCGCGTCCACGCGACGGGGCTTACCGGGGGGTATCCGGGCCGCGTACGCTGAACTCCTGCCACCCTCCCCGCGGCGAACAGGAGTCCCACGGTGCCGCTCATGCCCGGAGCCGAGCCGTACAGCCACGACGGTGGCGAGACCGGTGTCCTGCTCTGTCACGGATTCACCGGCACACCGCAGTCCATGCGCCCCTGGGGCGAGTATCTGGCGGCCCGCGGCCTGACGGTGTCCGTGCCGCTGCTGCCGGGTCACGGCACCCGCTGGCAGGACATGCAGCAGACCGGCTGGCAGGACTGGTACGCCGAGGTCGACCGCGCGCTGCGCGAGTTGTCGGCCCGCTGCTCGCAGGTCTTCGTCTGCGGCATGTCGATGGGTGGCGCCCTGACACTGCGGCTCGCCGCGCTGCACGGCCACTCGATCAGCGGCATCGTCCTGGTGAATCCTTCGGTCAAGGCCGACAGCCACCAGATCAAGGCGGTTCCGGTGCTGCGCCATCTGGTGCCGTCGGTGCCGGGCATCACCAGCGACATCGCCAAGGAGGGCGGCCTGGAGGTCGGTTACGACCGGACGCCGCTGCACGCCGTGTACTCCCTCAGCCGCTTCTGGAAACTCGTCAGAGCGGGGCTGCCGCAGGTCACGCAGCCGTTGCTGCTGCTGCACAGCCGGGTGGACCATGTGGTCCACCCGTCGAACACCGCGGTCGTCCTCAGCAAGGTCTCCTCCAGCGACGTCACCGAGATCGTGCTGGAGCGGAGCTACCACGTGGCGACGCTGGACCATGACGCGGAACAGATCTTCGAGGAGTCCTACGGATTCATCCGGCGCCTGGCGCCCGCGGTGGACAAGGAGGTAACGGCCAGTGGCTGAGCGCGAGGAGGACCAGGTTCCCGACGAGACCGCTCCCGACGCCCCCGAGCCGGCCGTCGCGGACCCCGCCGACGGGGCGGCCCGTGCGCCGCTGGACGAGGACGCCGCCTGGGCCGAGCTGGTCGCGGGCTTCGACGACGAGCCCGAGCCGGGCACCGCCTCCTGGCCCGACGCCGAGAACCTCTCGCCCGCCCGGCCCGACGACCCTGCCGGCGACAGCGACCCGGACGCCGGGTCCGGCCCGCCGACCCGCAGCATCGTCGTCCACCCGGTGATCCACGGCCCGCGCGACTACACGGCCCATGAGGACGAGGGCCACTACGTACCGCCCGAGCCCCCGCCGCTTCCGCAGGCCGATGTCACGACCAAGTTCGCCTGGCTCGCGGTCCTGGGCGGGCCGCTGCTGCTGATCGTGTTCATCCTGCTCCAGCAGGAGATCACCTGGTGGGTCATGACACTGGGCGTCGGCGGCTTCGTCGGCGGCTTCTGCACCCTCGTCACGCGGCTGCGCACGGGCGAGGACGACGACGAGCTGCCCGGTGGCGGCGCGGTCGTCTGACCAGGCCGTTTCCCGCGCGGTTCAGCCGCCGGGGATGACCGACGGGGCCGCGGCCGGGATACGGAACGCGGCCAGCAGCGGCAGGTGGTCGGTGGCGGCCAGCAGGTCCGCCGGATCGACACCGGGAAGGCCCTGCGGCACCCCGCACCCCAGCACCTCGACGCCCTGCGTCGCGAAGATCGCGTCGATGCGTTGGTAGGGGTTGTCCGGCACCGAGGTGAACTCGCTGCCCCACGGCTTGGTGGCCCAGGCGTCCTGGAGCTCCGCCGACAGCCGGCCGAACGCACGGCCGTCCGGATGGTCGTTGAGATCGCCGCCCGCCACGGCATACGGCTCGCCCATTTCCGCGAGCCGTTCCAGCAGCAGCGCGGACTGTCCGTCGCGTTCCGCCCCGCTGAGGCTGAGATGGCAGCTGAGCACGGAGAGCCGGGCGCCGCCGATCCGTACGACGGCGGTGGCGAAACCACGCTGGTGCAGACCGGGGGTACGCGGCAGCAGGATGTCCTCGGTGCGCTCGACATGGGCGCGCAGCGAGGAGAGGATCATCGGTCCCGCGGCGGTGGCGCCACCGGTGACGATGACCATGTTGCACTCATGGGCGAGCCAGGCGGCGGCCTTGCGCCAGCGGAAGAAGCGCGGCGCTTCCTGCAGGAGGACGAGGTCGGGGGCGCAGGCCTGGATGACCCGGGCGAGCGCCCCCCTGTCGTCCCGCATGGAGCGGATGTTGTAACTGAGCACGCGGACCACCGCCGAGTCACCCGGTTCGGTGGTCGAGGGCGGCAGGTCCGCGAGCACGGTCGTCAGCCCTGGCGGGCCAGGTCGGCGGCGCCGACCAGTCCTGCCTTGCCGCCGAGCTGCGCGGCGAGCACCTGGGCATGCGGCCGGTACTGGCCGCCCACCAGCCAGCGGCGGAAGGACTTGCGGATCGGGTCGAGCACCAGCTCGCCCTCGTCCGAGACCCCGCCGCCGACGATGAACGCCGATGGGTCGAAGAGCGAGGCCAGGTCGGCCAGGCCCGCGCCCGCCCAGCGGGCCAGCTCACGGAACGAGTCGATCGCCACCGGGTCACCGCCCCGCGCGGCCTCGCTGATGTGCTTGCCCTCGATGGTGTCGGGGTTGCCGTCGCCGAGGGAGAGCAGCAGCTCCGCGTTCTCCGGCGTGGCCGCGGCACGCTGCTTCGCGTAGCGGACGAGAGCGCGCCCGGAGGCGTACTGCTCCCAGCAACCCTGGCTGCCGCAGCCGCACAGCAGCCCGTCCGGCACCATCCGTACGTGGCCGAACTCGCCCGCCACACCGAACCGGCCGCGGTGCAGCTTGCCGCCGATGATGATGCCGCCGCCGAGGCCGGTGCCGAGGGTGATGCACACGACGTCGTCGTGACCCTGGCCCGCACCGAACTTGTATTCGCCCCACGCCGCCGCGTTCGCGTCGTTCTCGACGATGACGGAGAGGCCGACGCGCTGCTCGACCTTGTCCTTGAGCGCTTCGTGCCGCCAGTTGATGTTCGGGGCGAAGAGCACGGTGGCACGCTTGTCGTCCACGTAGCCGGCCGCGCCGATGCCGACCGCGTCGACCTCATGGCCGGTGCTGACCGTGCGCACCGCGTCCGCGATGGCGTCCACGACTGCCTCGGGGGTCGCCGGGGTCGGCACCTTGCACGTCTCAAGAATCGAGCCGTCCTCATCGACTACGCCGGCCGCGATCTTTGTGCCGCCGATGTCGACGCCGATGGTGAGTCCCATGTGTCCCTCAGTTTTCGGTCGATCCCCGCTTCAGCCAACCGTACCGGAGGGGAGGTCAGTCGAGGTCGATGTGCTCACTGGTTGAGCCGGTGGATGAGTCGGGCGGTGTCTCGGAAGCGCGGTGTCCGGCGGCCGTGTCCTTGGCGGTCCACCGGGTCTCGTGTCCCGCGACGACCGAGCGGTACGCGGCGAGCAGCTCGACGCCGGCCGAGGACAGATGCTCGAAGACCTCGGGGTTGCGCTCGCGGATGGGCTCGACAACCGACTTGACCTGCGAGATCACCGTCTGTGCGGCGAGTGTCACCGCCGGGTTGCGGAATTCGGCGAGCTTCTCGGTCACGGCCTCGGCGAGCCGTCGCAGCTCTTCCGTGGCGCTGCCGACGCCCTGTCCTGCCTGCTCACGCCGCCGGGCGTTCTCGGCGGCGGTGTCCTCCGCGCTGGCCTTGGCCCACGCGTCGGCGTCGGGCCGGTCGGTGGTCTCGCTCATGACGGTCTCCCTCGCGGCGCTCCGGGGTTGTTCTACCGACGGTACCCGAATGGACGCACTGCGTTCAGCGCGGCCAGAGGTCGGGATCCGGCGCGAACCGGACCTCCAGGGCTCCGTCGCGCAGCGCCGCGCCGTCGACGGTGCAGCGCCGCAGGGCGGAGGGCAGCGGGAGGATCCGGCGGAAACCTTCCGCGTCGACCACGAGTTCGTCACCCCGCCGGACCAGTCCGAGACCCTCACGGGTGGCCCCGGGCAGCGGCAGCCGCCAGCGGAAACGGTCCTCGGCGCCGGGCTGGTCGGTCACGCTCCACGGATCGGCCGCGCGCCCGTCCGTCCCGTCCGGCTCCGCCCCGGGACCCGGCGGTACGGCGCCGAGCGCGCCGAGGTCGTCGGTGCCGCGCGGTTCCCGTCCCAGGTGCGGCAGTTCATGGACCGCCGTACCGGTTCCGGCCAATTCGGCCCGCAGCGCGGCGAGTTCCTTGTGCTGGACGCCGGACAGGTCGGCGAGCCAGGGGTCGGGCGAGTGGTCGGGCAGCAGCCGGTTGGCGACCACGGCCTCCAGCCGGTGCCCGAAGAGCGCCAGTCCGGTACGGGCGGTCCTGACCGCGTCGGCCGCGGCCGCGCCGGGCTCGACGACCAGCCGTACGGTCGTGCCCGCGGCCTCGATCACCGCCTGGGCGGCGGCGAGTTCACGGTCGACGCGCTCGGCGGCCTCGTACGCCCACTGGGCCGGCATCGGCACGCCCGCGAGCTGGGCGAGCACCGGGCGCAGCGCCCTGGCCGCCTGGCGCTGGACGGGGACGAGCCGCCGCAGGTAGCGGCGCAGCTGCTCGGGGAGGGCGAGGGCGGCGAGCGCCGCGGGGGTGGCCGGCAGGTCGACGACAACCACGTCCCAGCCGGCGGATCCGTCGGCCGATTCGCGCAGCGCGCGCAGCAGGGCCAGCGAGTCGGCGCCGGGGAGTTCGGTGAGTTCCTCGGGGTCCAGCGGTTCGGCGCCGAGCAGGTCCAGGAGGGAGCCGAGCCGGGACTGGACGTCGCGGGCGTCGGCCCGGAACGTCGCCTGGGTGTCTATCCGGTGGGCGCGCAGACCGGGCACGGTGGTCCGGTCCCCGTCGAGTACGGCCTCCAGTGACGTGCCACGGTCCGTGGACAGCAGCAGGGTGCGGGTACCTTGCCGGGCCGCGCTCACCGCCGTGGCGGCGGCCGCCGTGGTGCGGCCGGCTCCGCCGGGGCCGGTGACCAGGACCGTGCGCACGGCGCTCAGCTCTTGTCGGGCGGACTGTCGGGCGCGCCGGCGGGCGGACCGGATTCGACGCGCTTCTTCAGACCGGCGAGTGCGCGGTCGATGATGACCTTCTCGGCCTTGCGCTTGATCATGCCGAGCATCGGGATCTTGACGTCGACCGTCAGCTGGTAGGTGACCTCGGTGCGCGCGCCGCCGTCCAGCGGGGCGACGGCGTACGAGCCGTCCAGGGTGCGGAGCATCTGGGACTTGACCAGCGACCAGTGGACCTCGCTGTCGCCGACCCAGCGGTAGGCGAGCGTGTGGTCGTCCTTGATCGCCCCGGCGTCCAGCAGCAGCCGGACCCGCTCCGCGCGGCCCTCGGCGTCGGCGGAGAGGATCTCCGCCTCCTTCACCTCACCGGTCCACTCGGGATAGCGGGTGAAATCGGCGATGACGCCCATGACGTCGGCCGGGGCCGCCTCGATGGT
This sequence comes from Streptomyces sp. So13.3, assembly GCF_005860785.2. Lineage (NCBI taxonomy): Bacteria > Bacillati > Actinomycetota > Actinomycetes > Kitasatosporales > Streptomycetaceae > Streptomyces > Streptomyces sp. So13.3. The sequence continues at coordinate 3,171,206 of NZ_CP048835.1, forward strand.
GATGCTCGACTTGGTGTGTTCCGCCATCGCTGTGGCCCCTCCGGGACTTCGCGCCGTATGTCTGGGTCTGCTGGTGCAGGCTACCGCCTGCCGGTCGAACAACTGTCACCCCGGCACTCACCACTCCAGGGCCCATGGCCTGCGGGTGGCGTTGAAGTGTCCGACGTTGACGCACTCGGTCCTGCCGATCCGCATCCGCGGGACCAGCGGCTGGTGGACATGGCCGAAGAGGGCGTACTTGGGGCGGGTGGTGCGGATCGCGTCGAGCAGCGCCTCGCTGCCGCGTTCGAAGCGGCGGGCGACGGTGTCGTAGCAGAGCTCGGGAACGGCGGGCGGGATGTGCGAGCAGAGCACGTCGACCCGCCCGAGCGCCGCGACCTTCCCGGCGTACTCGGCCTCGTCGATCTCGTACGGGGTGCGCATCGCCGTCCGCAGTCCGCCGCCGACGAAGCCGAAGACCAGGCCGCCGATCTCGGCGGTGCCGCCGTCCAGGACCGTGGTGCCCTCGGTGGCGTACTCCGACCACAGCGCCGGAATGTCGACATTGCCGTAGGTGGCGTACGTCGGCGCGGGAAAGGCCGCGAAGAGTTCCGCGTACTGCTTCCGTACGGCGGTCTCGATGGCGCCGCGCCGGTCGATGCCCTCCCACAGCTCGCGGTCGAGGGCGCGGGCCTCCTCGAAGCGCTTGGCGGTCCGCAGCGCGACCATGCGCGAGGCGTTCGCCGCGCCGAAGAGGTCCGGGAAGATCCCCCGTGAGTGATCGGCGTAGTCCAGGAAGAGCACGAGGTCGCCGAGGCAGATCAAGGCGTCCGCACCGTCTCCGGCCCTGGCCAGAGCCTCCGCCGCACCGTGCACATCGCTCACCACATGGACCCGCATGGCCGTCAGCCTATCGCCGGTTACCTGCGGGTTACCGGCGCTCTGGACTACTGTTCGCGGAGCGGTTCAGCCGCACTCCTGGGTATGTGATGCATAAAACATCTGTACTGCACCCCTATCGCGAAAGCTTTACCGGTGGGTAACGTCCAGGCCGTCCAACTATCCCTCCGGGTGCGCCGTCGCGCCGATGAGGAGCACCAGCCTTGCGTGAGTTCAGCCTTCCGGCCCTTTACGAGGTCCCCGCGGACGGCAACCTGACGGATCTGATCCGCCGCAACGCCGCTCAGCACCCAGCTGTTCCGGTGATCGCCCGCAAGAACGCGGGCGGCGAATGGCAGGACGTCACCGCCACCGACTTCTTCTCCGAGGTCAGAGCCGTCGCCAAGGGACTGATCGCATCCGGCGTGCAGCCTGGCGACCGGGTCGCCCTGATGTCGCCCACCCGGTACGAGTGGACGCTCTTCGACTTCGCGATCTGGAGCGCCGGCGCGGTCGCCGTGCCCGTGTACGAGACGTCCTCGGCCGAACAGGTCGAGTGGATCCTCGGAGACTCGGGCGCGGTGGCCTGCATCGTCGAGTCCGGTACCCACGAGGCCGCCGTCGCCTCGGTGCACGACCGGCTCCCCGAGCTCAAGCACATCTGGCGGATCGACGCCGGTGCCGTGGAACACCTGGTGTCCGTCGGCGCCGACATCTCCGAGAAGGTGGTGGACGAGCGGGGAGCGACCGCCGTCGCGGACTCCCCCGCCACGATCGTGTACACCTCCGGGACCACCGGCCGCCCCAAGGGCTGTGTGCTGAGCCACCGGGCCTTCTTCGCCGAGTGCGGCAATGTGGTGGAACGCCTCGCCCCGCTGTTCAGGACCGGCGAGTCCTCGGTGCTGCTGTTCCTGCCGCTCGCGCACGTCTTCGGCCGGCTGGTCGAGGTGGCGGCCGTGATGGCGCCGATCAAGCTCGGGCACGTCAGCGACATCAAGCACCTCACCGACGAGCTGGCCGCGTTCCGGCCGACGATGATCCTGGGCGTGCCCCGGGTCTTCGAGAAGGTGTACAACTCGGCGCGGGCCAAGGCGCAGGCCGACGGCAAGGGCAAGATCTTCGACAAGGCCGCGGACACCGCGATCACCTACAGCCGGGCGCTGGACTCCGCCGGCGGCCCGTCGGTCGGCCTGAAGTTCAAGCACAAGGTCTTCGACCGGCTGGTCTACAGCAAGCTGCGCGCCGTCCTCGGCGGCCGCGCCACGCACGCCATCTCCGGCGGCGCGCCGCTGGGCGAGCGGCTCGGGCACTTCTACCGGGGCATCGGCTTCACCGTCCTGGAGGGCTACGGCCTCACCGAGTCCTGTGCGGCCACCGCGTTCAACCCCTGGGACCGTACGAAGATCGGCACGGTCGGCCAGCCGCTGCCCGGTTCGACGGTGCGGATCGCCGACGACGGCGAGGTGCTGCTGCATGGCGAGCACCTGTTCTCCGGCTACTGGAACAACCAGACGGCCACCGCCGACGCGGTCTCCGACGGCTGGTTCCACACCGGTGACCTGGGCACGGTCGACGAGGACGGCTATCTGTCCATCACCGGCCGCAAGAAGGAGATCATCGTCACGGCCGGCGGCAAGAACGTCGCCCCCGCCGTGATCGAGGACCGGATCCGGGCCGACGCGCTAATCGCCGAGTGCATGGTCGTCGGTGACGGCAAGCCGTTCATCGCCGCCCTCGTCACCCTGGACGAGGAGTTCCTGCCCCGCTGGGCGGAACAGCACGGCAAGGCCGGCCGCAGCGTGGCCGAACTGGCCGAGGACCCGGAGCTGCTGGCCGCCGTGCAGCACGCGGTGGACCAGGGCAACGCGGCCGTCTCCAAGGCCGAGTCGGTGCGCAAGTTCCAGATCCTGCCGAACCAGTTCACCGAGGAGTCCGGCCATGTGACGCCGTCGCAGAAGCTGAAGCGCAACGTCGTCATGAAGGACTTCGCGGGCGAGATCGAGGCGCTCTACCAGCACTGAGCGCACGCACGGAAAACGGCTCCCCCGGACCTCGTCCGGGGGAGCCGTTGCGCGTCAAGTGCCCTTTACAGCAATGACTTCAGACGTTCCGCCAGCAGATCCCAGCGCCACGCCTCCTCGACCCAGCGCCGGCCGCGCTCGCCCATCCGCCGGCGCAGCTCCGGGTCGCCCAGCAGGGTGACGATCCGGTCCGCCGCCTGCGCGGGCGAACCTCCGGGCACCACCCAACCGGTCTCGCCGTCCAGCACCGCGTCCGGGGCGCCGCCCGAATCGCCCGCCACCACCGGCAGTCCGGTCGCCGAGGCCTCCAGGTAGACGATTCCCAGGCCTTCGACGTCCAGCCCGCCGCGGCGGGTCCTGCACGGCATCGCGAAGACGTCGCCCGCGCCGTAGTGGGCGGGCAGCTCCTCCCAGGGCACCGGTCCGGTGAAGCGCACGGAGTCGGTGACGCCGGTCCGCGCCGAGAGTTCGGCCAGGTCCTTGGCGTACGGTCCGCCGCCGACCACCAGCAGCACCGCGTCCGGCACGGCGGCCAGGATCCGCGGCATCGCCAGGATCAGCGTGTCCTGTCCCTTGCGCGGCACCAGCCGCGAGACGCACACCACCACCGGCCGGTCCGCGAGCCCGAGCCGGGCCCGTACCGCGGCGCCGCCCGAGGCCGGGTGGAAGGTCTTCTCGTCGACACCGGGCGGCAGTTGCACCATCCGCGCCGCCGCGGCGGGCGTGAGCGCCTTCGCGATCCGCGACCGCGTGTACTCGCCCAGGTACGTGATGGTGTCGGTGCCCTCGCCGATCCGGCGCAGCAGCTGCCGGCTGGCGGGCAGTTGGGCCCAGCCCGCTTCGTGGCCGTGCGTGGTGGCGACCAGCCTGCGCGCGCCCGCCCGGCGCAGCGCGGGGGCCATCAGCCCCAGCGGCGCCGCCGCTCCGAACCACACCGACGAGCAGCCGTGCTCGCGCAGCAGCCCGGCCGCGCGCCGGGTCACGCCGGGGGTGGGCAGCAGCATCGTCGTGCGGTCGCGGATGACCGGGAACGGCTGTTCGGCGTCGAAGCGCTCGACCTCGCCGCCGTCCGGCCCTTTCCACGTCGAGGCGTACACGACCACCTGTCCGGGATCCAGCCGCAGCGCCATGCTGTGCACGAAGGCCTGGATGCCGCCGGGCCGGGGCGGGAAGTCATTGGTGACGATCAAGGTCTTGTCCATCGCCGCCGAGAGTAGCCGACCGGTGCCGGTCCCTGCCGGTCCGCACCGGTCCCTGCCCCTGGGTGTCAGGAACGGACTTCCGGTTCCTTGACGGGCACGCTGTCGTCGCCCGGCACCCGCGCGCCGGGTACCGGGCGGCCGGGGTCGGTCCGGTGCAGCAGGACGACGCCGTCCTTCGCCCACAGCACGGTGTAGCCGTTGTCGAGCAGCAGCAGCACGCGGTCGCGCTGGTCGTCCACCGTCGTGAAGGGGAACATCTTCCGCACCGTCTGGAGCAGCACGTACTCGGCGTCGCGCGGGGTCTCGTCCGCGATGACGACCTGGGCGCGGCGGGTCAGCCGGGGCGCCGCGTTGTTGTCGGCCTCGACAGTGGCCCCCGCCGGCACCAGGCGCACGCCCTCGGCGAGCGCCCGTTCCGAGGGGCTGGGCGTCCAGGCGGCCGGCAGCAGCAGATTGCCCAGACCGCACACGACCGAGATCAGCAGTGAACAGGCCACCGCCACCGGCGTCCAGCGAGCGACCGGCCGCCCGGTGTGTCTGCGGTGCAGCCGGGCCGCCGTCTCCACCGCGGCCACCAGCAGGACCGGCCACAGGAAGGCGTCGTAGTGGTGGGTGGTCGCCCAGTGGCTGGGGTTGTCGGAGAAGAGCCGCTCGGCGAGCAGCGGGACCGCGCACCAGAAGGTGGCGGACCCGAGCGGCAGCAGGAGCAGCGGCCCCAGCAGCCACAGCAGGAGAACCGGTTTCGCCGAGTGGTCGACGGTCACCGCGAAGGCCGCGATCGGATCGGTCAGGAAGCGCAGCGCCGCGGACCCCATGTCCGGGCCGAGGGCGCTGTAGTTCCAGTAGTAGCCGGGCACCCCGCCCATCGCCGGTATCAGCACCCGGATCGCGAGCAGCGCCGCCACCGGCCCCAGCACGAACAGCGTGAGCCCGGTACGCACCGCCGGCCGGTCCCCGTCCCGGCGGCCGCGGCCGATGAGGACGGCCCCGTACGCCGCCGCGAGCAGCCCCAGGTCCTCCTTGGTGCAGCACAGCAGGACGGCGCAGACCAGCACCGCGCCGTAGCGCCGGGCCAGCCCGCGCTCCAGCATCAGCAGGGTCAGCGGGACGGCGAAGGCGACCTCGTGGAAGCCGACCCCCGAAGCGCGCAGCAGCGGCCAGCCCAGCCCGTGGACCAGGCAGCTCAGGTCGGCGGCCCTGCGGACGGTGGCCTGCGGCGCCTCGGCGAAGCAGTGCCCCGCGATCCGCCGCACGACCGGCACGCCGGCCGCGAAGAGCGCCGCCTGGGCGCCGATCAGCATGCGGGGGTCGTCCCACACCCAGTACAGCGGGGCGAGGAGGGCGAGGACCGGCGAGAAGTGGTCACCCAGCAGGGAGAAGCCGGGCGGGAACTCGTGGTGGTAGTTCTTGATGGGCGAGCGCGGCAGCTGGAAGTGGGAGTACGCGCGGACCGCCTGGTCGAATATCCCCAGGTCGAACCCGCCGATCCGGACGGTCGCCCACTGCTGCAGCCCCACGGCCAGCACGGCGGCGAAGCAGAGCACGGTCAGGGCGACCGTGCGTATTCGGTCCTGCTGCCGCGCGATCGGCGCGGCTGCCGCGCTCTCGCGCGCGGACTGCGATGCGACGAGCTGTGCCACCGTTCGACGCCCTCCCTCGTGAACGAGCCTTCACCCTACTGGGCGCCGCCGCCGCGTCGTGGGCTCCCTCCGGTCACTCCGGCCGCATGACGCACCGGTGAGCACCGCACAGGTCAGCAGGAAGCCCGTCGTCCTCGTGTGGGCGCTGACCCGCGGTGCGCTGCTGCTGTGCGTCTTCCACGTCGTCGCCCTGCCGGGCCCGGATGTCACGACCGATGTGTCCGTGATCTACCAGGGCTGGTACCAGATCCTGCGCACCGGCACCTTCCCGCTGGACGACGTGACCTGGCAGTATCCGCCGGCCGCCGCCCTCGTCGTGCTCTCCCCCGCGCTGCTGCCGTTCCTGGGCTACGCGGCGGAGTTCTTCTGCCTCGTGTGCGCCGCCGACGCCGCGGTGTTCGCGGCCCTGCTGCGGGCCGGCCGGGGCCCCGGCCGGCGGCTCACCGAGGCCTGGGTCTGGGGGATCCGCTCCCCCGTCAGCGCACCGCCGGAATCCGCACCCCCGCGCTCACCTCCCGTTGACGTCCCCACCGCCCGGGGCGCGTGGCACTACCGCGCCGCCGCGATCCGTTCGGCAGACGTCGGATGCGTACCGAACAGCGCATGCAGCACCCGCGGCGGCTCCGGATCCGCGATGTTCGCCACCGCCAGCCGGCGCTGCATCGCGATGAACCCCGCCGGATCCCCCGTCAGCCGCAGCGCGTGCGCGTCGGCCCGGCGTTCCACCCGGCGGCTCAGCGCACATCCGAACGGCCCCGCCAGCGTCGACCCCACCGCGGCCACCGCCGCGAGCAGCATCATCGAGCGCGGGTCGGAGAAGCGGGACACGCCCGCGGCGTCGAGGAGCGGCTGCCGGCTCACCACCGCCGCCAGCACGCACACCCCGGCCGCCGCCCCCAGCGCGCCGAGCACCGTCCCCCGCGCCACATCCCGGTGCTTCACATGGCCCAGCTCGTGCGCCAGGACCAGCTCGACCTCGCGCGGCTCGGCGGTCGTCAGGAGCGTGTCGTAGGCGACGATCCGCCGCGTCCGGCCGAAGCCGGAGACGTACGCGTTGAGCGCGGTGGTGCGCCGGGAGGCGTCGGCGACGAGGACATCGCGTACGGCGATCCCGTCGCGCGCCGCGAGGGCGAGGAGCGCGTCGCGCAGCGGACCCGGTTCCATCGGGGCGAAGCGGTTGAAGAGCGGTTCGAACACGACGGGGGCCAGCCACGAGAGGGCGACGGTGACGGCGGCCGCACCGAGCGCCGTCCAGATCCACCACCGGGAGGTGGTCCCGGCGAGCGCGTAGACGGCGAAGAGCGCACCCAGCGCGAGCGGTACGGAGACGAGCAGCCCGCGCAGCACATCCACCGCCCAGCCGCCCCACCCCTGGGTGACCAGCCCGAACCGGGCCCGTACGATCCGCACCCGGGCGGCGAAGGGCAGCGCGACGAGCTGTCGCAGCAGCACCAGGGCGAGCCCGCCGCCGACGATCCGCGCGGCCCAGGAGTCGCCGAAGAGACCGACGAGGCCGGCGCCGGCCGGGGTCAGCCCGAGGACGAGAAGGAGCAGGAGGGAGGCCAGCCGGCCGGCGAGGGCGGGCGGCCACTGCCCGCGCCGCAGCGCCCGTCCCCGCGCGATCTCCTCAGGGGTGAAGTCCGCCTCCGGCACCCCGTCACCGTCACTGCTCCCACCGGTCGTCATGCCAACTCCCGCTGTACATAGGCGCGCCAGCGCGCGGTGAAGTCGTCGAGGCCGGTCCCGAGGACGGCCCGTAGGTGCGTGTCGAGGGGGCCGCCGGTGCCGGCGGCCCGGTACAGCTCGGTGAGTTTCGCGTCGCCCCAGTCGGCGGCGATCAGCCGGCAGGCGAGCCACGCTCCCTCGTACGCCTGCGCCAGACCGCCGGCCGTCGTCCCGAAGCCGGCGTCGGACGGCAGGTTCCGCGGGGCTCTGCCCGCGGCCACGTCGCGGCTCAGTTCGGGCGCGTCCTGGCGGGCGGTGCGGCCGCTGCCGCGGTAGCCGACCCAGTCGGCGAACCCCTCGGTGAGCCACAGCGGGGTGGTCGCGGTGGTGGCGGCGCGGGTCGCGACATGGGTCGTCTCGTGGGTGAGCACGACCTGGCGGCCGAACGCGGAAAGCTCCCCGAACGCCTCGGGGTTGATGATCACGCGGTCGGCCGGCGCCCCGGAGGATCCGCCGAGTTCGCCGGTGGTGACGGCGGCGATGCCACGGTAGGTGTCGGGAGCCCCGTGCAGCAGCGCGGCCATCCGCGCCAGCGAGGACGGCGCTTCGACGACGACGCGCCCGCTCCAGCCGTTCCCCCAGGCCCGCCCCACCGCGGGCACCGCACGGTCGGCGGCGTCGGCGTAGGTCCGCAGCGCCGCGGGCCCGTCCGTCCCGAGCACGAGGCTGTGCGCTCCGCGCACCACCCGCACCGGGCCCTGGTCCCACAACTGCTGGGCGTCGTGCCGGTCCCCGGCGACGTACCAGCGGCCGCCGCGCCGGACGAACGTCAGATCGGCGTCCGAGGTGACCGCCGAGGTGTCGTACCCGGTCAGCCGGTAGCCGACCTGGACCCGCGCCAGAGCCCGGTCACTGCCACCACCACCGGCGTCGGCACCGACACCCGTCACCCGGTACGACCACGAGTCGAGCGGCACCTGCGCCAGGTTCCGGAACACCTGCCGCTGCCGGTCCCGGAATCCCGGGTCGACGTCCGCGAGGAACGCCGTCTCGTCGTGGTGCAGCAGCGCCGCCGCATGCCGGTCGAGCACCGACTGGACGGCGGGAACGCCCGGGCCCGCGGGGACGACGGCAGCACCGCTCCCGCCACCGCCGCACCCGGTGAGCAGCGCCGGCAGGGTCAGCACGACGAGAACCACCGCGCGCCACAGCGCGGCGGTCCCGGGTCGCGTGCGCGCTGCCGCCATACGCCCGATCGTACGGGCGCCGCCCCGTGGCCCGGGTCAGGGCCGGGTGGCCGACGGGCAGGTCAGGGCCGGGTGACCGCGGAGATCGGCATCATGTTGACCGGGTCGTAGCGCACCCGCGCGCCCGGGTACGGGGCGTGCACCACCCGGCCGCCGCCGACGTACATCCCCACATGGCTCGCGTTGTCCCGGTAGATCACCAGGTCGCCGGGGCGGGCCTGGTCGAGCGGGACCTGGTGGCCGGCGTGCTTCTGCTCCTGCGAGGTCCGCGGCAGCGACACCCCGGCCTTCCGGTAGGAGTACTGCATGAGGCCGGAACAGTCGAAGGACGACGGGCCCGTGCTGCCCCACACATAGGGCGAGCCGATCGCCGCCCGCGCGGCGGCCACGGCCATCGCGGCGCGGGACGAGGAGGCCGGCAGATCCGGCATGTCGGGTACGGAACGGCTGGAGCGCGACGTCCGGTCGTCCAGGCCGCGGACGAATCCGGCGCGCTGCGCGGCCGGCATCTGGTTGAGGAGCCGTTGCGCCGCGCCGAGTTTGCCCTGCACGCTGCGCTTGCGGTCCTTCATCGTGGACCTGGCGCGTTCCAGGTCGGCCAGCTTGGCCGCCGCCATCGAACGCTTCTGCTCCAGCGAGCGCTGTGCTTCCTGCAGTTGCGCCAGATCGGCGGCCTGGTGGTTGCTGATCCGCTCCAGCGCCTCGGCCCGGTCGAGATAGCTGTCGGGATCGGAGGAGAGCATGAGGGCCATCGTCGGGTCGATGCCGCCGCTGCGGTACTGGGCCCCGGCGATCGCGCCGAGGTCGTCCCGCATCCGGTTGACCCGCTCCTGGCCCCGGGCGGCCTGGTCCTGGAGGGAGGCCACCTCGTGCCGCAGCCGGGTGGCGCGCTCCTGCGCCGCGTTGTACTGCTCGGTGGCCTGTTCGGCCTGCTGGTAGAGCCGTCCCACCCGGGACGACGTGTCGGTCGCGGGACCCGCCGGGTCGGCGGCCGCGACCTGGGCCGCCGCGCCTCCGGAGAGCGCCGCCGCGGCGGCCGCCGCGGAGAGCACGGTGACGCGGGAGGTGCGGGTGAAGCCGGGTTGCGGGGACCGCCGATGTGTTGCCACGGCTGAGACAGTAGTCAGACCATCACGCTGAGTTCAAAGACCGCGCGGCCGTGACGGGCGGGCGGCCTTCTCGATGCCCAGGTCACTGCCGCTCGGCCGTCAGCGGTCACCCTCCGATATCACTCGAATGAACCACGCCGCCGGCCGGAGGAGACATGATTCCGGCCGGGCGGGAGAGTGCCGGGAGAACGAACCGGATCAGATCCGTACGCCGAACTGGAACGGCATGTTGCCGATCGCCTCGTAGCGCACGTACGCACCCGGCTTGGGAGCGTGCAGCACCATGCCGTTGCCGGCGTAGAAGCCGACGTGGTGGCGGTCGCCGAAGAAGATGACCAGGTCGCCGGGGGCCAGCTGGCTCATCGTCAGGTGGGTGCCGTAGTTGGCCTGGTCCTGGGACATCCGGGGGATGTTGACACCCGCCTGCGCGTAGGACCACATGGTGAGGCCGGAGCAGTCGAAGGTGTTGGGACCCGTCTTCGCCCACTCGTACGGCATGCCGATCCTGGTCTTCGCGGCGGCGAGCGCGGCGGCGGCACGCTGCGAGGGCGCGGGAACGTCGCCCAGGTTGGGCCGCTCGTTGCTGCGGCTCGCGCGGGCGTCCTGGTCCGCGATGGCCGCACGCTGCTGCGCGGTCAGCGAGTTGAGCACCTTCTGGGCCGCGGCGAGCTTGCTCTGGGCCGCGTTCTTCTGCTTGCCGAGTTCGGTGCGGGCGCTCTCCAGCGAGGCCATCTTGGTGGTGGCCTCGGCGCGCTGCTGGTCCAGGGTGCGCTTGACTTCCTGGATCTGCTTGAGCGACTCGGCCTGCTGGGCGCTCACCTGGTCCATCATGGATGCCTGGGACAGGTAGGTGTCCGGGTCCGCCGACAGGAAGAGCTGGAGCGTCGGGTCGATGCCGCCGGTGCGGTACTGGGCACTGGCCATCGCGCCGAGGCCGTCGCGCAGGGTGTTGAGCGTGCCCTGTTCGCGCGCCACCCGGTCCTGGAGGTCGCCGACCTCCTTCTGCAGCTTGCCCTGCTGCTCCTTGGCCCCGTTGTACTTCTCGGTGGCCTGCTCCGCCTCGTCGTACAACTTGTCGACCTGGGACTTGACGTCCTTGATGTCGGGCTTGGCGGGGGCGGCGTTCGCGGCCTGGGAAGTGAGGGCGACGGCTGCGGCAGCGGTAGCGGTGAGTACGGTCACCCGCATGCGGCTTGTCGGCTTGGGACGACGGTGGGACGCCACGAAGGCGAGCTCCTTCTTCCTTCAGCCGCCTACCCGGTTGGTCGGCGGTCCCCCCTGCGCCCGGTCGTTCGGCCGCTGGACCCACGGTTTTCGTGGTGCGGCTTGATCGACGGCGCGGAGGTTCGAGCCCCGACCATAGTGACCTTCCTGTGATCGGTTCAAATCCTTGTAGGTAAAACTTCGATCGCGACACGTTTTCTTTACGAAGATCGAACGTGCAGTAGTGGTCATCTGACGCTGAGTTGATCGCAGATGCGCATAAGGGACACCGGAGTGCGAGGCACACCGGTACGGGAGCGGACCGGAGTTCAGCCGCGCGCGAGCCGCTTGAGGAGCAGCGTCGAAGCGACGGGCCGCGCACCGGCCTTGGCGACGCCGTCGGCGACCTCACGGTCCGCGGAGACCACCACGACGACCCGCCCCGGCGGTTCCGCCCGGACCAGGCGGCGGATCAACTCGTCGGCGGTCTCGCCCGCCTTGCTGAACATCACCCGCACCCCGCGCGGCGGCGCCAGCAGCACCGGGGCGTCCAGATCGGCCCCGTCGAAGACACAGGTGACCTCGGCGCCGCTCTGCGCCGCCAGCACCGCGAGGCCGCCGAGCAGCCGCAGCCGCTGCTTCTCCAACGGCAGGGACGGATAACCCGTCTTGGTGACGTTGTAGCCGTCGATCACCAGGTGCGCCTGCGGGAGGGCCAGCAACTGGTCGAGCAGGGCCGGGTCGTTCTCGGACAGGGCGCGCTGCGCGATGTCCTTGGGGCTGATCGTGCCGGGCGCGACCGCTTCGACGGTGTCGGCCGGACGGACGCCCATGGTGTCGCGCGGTGGCAGCGCCAGCTCGCGGCGCAGCCCGGTGGCCGCGTCCAGCACGGTGTCCAGCAACAGCCGCAGCCGTACGCCCTCGGCGCTGCGGCCCTCGCGCACGGACCTGCGGCCCGCCTCCAGGGCGGCCTCGGCCTCGGTGACGCGGGTCCTGAGCCGGCGTGCCTCGTTCTCGGCGGCGGCCTTGTCCGCGGCGGCCGCGGCCCGGACCTCCTCCAGCTCGGTCTCCACCTTGCGCAGCGCCGCCTCGGCACGCTTCATGTCGCTGACCGCGCTGCGCAGCCTGCGCTGCGTCGTGTCGATCTCCTTGCGGGCAGCCTCCAGCTCGCCGCGGCCGCGGGCGGCCTCGTCACGGGCCTGCAGCTGGAAATCGGCCAGCTCGTCCCTGAGCTGCTGCAGTTCGCGGGTGGTCTCGCCGTCGGCCCGTTCGGCCAGCGCGCGCTGCGCCTCCTCGCCGGCGGTCGCGACGATCTTGGCCCAGCCGGCCGGGCGCAGCAGATAGGCGGCGGCGGCCACGTCGAGCGGGTCCGCGGCGGGCGGCGGGGTGCCCGCCTCCAGCGCCTCGGCCAGCTCCGGCTGGGACTCACGCAGCCGGGCGGCGATCTTCTGCCGGAAGGCGGGATCGGTCTCCAGGGCGGTGGCCAGCGCGGTCGCCGCGAACTTGGCGCGCCGCGACGGGGTGAACCGGGCATAGGGCCGCAGCGGGGACGGCAGTTCGGCGAGGGTGAGGCCGCCGAAGGCATCAGCGGCTATCGTCACGACCCGGTGCCGCACGCCTTCGGGCAGCGGTCGGTCCAGGGCCGGCTCGGCCGCCTCGTCGGCGCCGCTGCTCTCGGCCTGCGGGTGCCCGCCGGTCCCATCCACCAGTCACTCCCGTCCAGTGCTGTCGGCGCCTCCCCGGCCCCCTTCGATCCCTCCGGCCGCCGCCGTACAAGTCCATTGTCGCCGTACAGGGTCAACCCTGCGTCGAATCCGCTTCCGCTTCGACACCGGCGTCGGCGCCACCCTCGGCTCCCGCACTGGGCCGGTCGACCAACTCGACCTGGTCGGCCGCGTTGCACCAGCGGCAGCGCACCGACTCCACGGTCTCGCTGAGCACCTCGGTCTCCTCGACCTTCGCCTCACCGGCGAGGTCCAGGTGGACGTACTCCACGACCTTCGTCGATCGCGTGACATCGAACCGGGTCAGATTGCCGCACAGCGTGCAGCGCCACCGGGTCGTCGCGGTCGGCAGGGGAACCGGCATCGGGCGGACACCTCTTTCGGGACTTTCGGGTCGGCACGTGGCGTACGCGCGCGTTCCGGTTACCCTACGGCCTCCACGGCGGGCGGCGCTGCGGCGAGGCGCCCCCTGACCGATACGCCTGTTCCGTCATGATCGATACATGGTCATCCCGGTCTACGACAAGAACCCGGTCCGCCGCACTCCCGTGGTGACGTACGCCTTGATCGCCCTGTGCGTGGTCGTGTTCCTGCTGGGTCCGATCTCGGGGTTCAACCCCTCCTACGGCACGGGTGACCAGCTCCAGTGCGCCCAGGCGGTGTATTTCGACCGCTGGGGAGTCATCCCCGCCGAACTGTTCCACGGGCAGCTGCCGCTGGACCGGCTGGGGCTGCCCGCCGGCTGCCCGGCCCCGCACACGTTCACCAAAATGACATTTCCGTCGGTGCTCACCGCGATGTTCGTCCATGGAAGTTGGCTGCATCTGATCGGCAACATGCTGTTTTTGTACGTCTTCGGCGACAACGTCGAGAGCCGCATGGGCCGCTTCCGCTATCTGCTGTTCTTTCTGGCCGCCGGATACCTCGCCACGTACGGCTTCGCGCTCGCCAGCGCCGACTCGACGCAGACCCTGGTCGGCGCCTCCGGCGCCATCTCCGGGGCGCTCGGGGCGTATCTCTACCTCTATCCCAAGGCGCGGGTGACGAGCCTGTTCCCGTTCCTCTTCTTCGTCCCGCTGCGCTTCCCGGCCTGGATGGTCCTCGGCTTCTGGTTCGCGCTGCAGTGGCTGGCCGCCCAGACCAGCCAGTCGGGTCCCGGGGTCGCCTATCTGGCCCACGTGGTGGGCTTTGTCTTCGGCTTCCTGGCCGCCGTGGTGTGCTTCCGCCGAAGCCCTAAGCTGGAGACCGCAGCCAGGGCGACCCAAGGAGACCTACAGCCGTGATCACCGCGATCGTGCTCATCAAGACCAGCGTCGACCGGATCCCCGAGATCGCCGAGGCGATCGCCGCCCTGGACAGCGTCAGCGAGGTCTATTCGGTCACCGGGACGTACGACCTGGTCGCCATGGTCCGCGTCTCCCGGCACGACGACCTCGCGGACATCATCCCGGGCCGGATCAGCAAGATCCCCGGCGTCGAGGCCACCGACACGCATGTCGCGTTCCGCACGTACTCCCAGCACGACCTGGAGGCGGCCTTCGCGATCGGCCTCGAAGGCTGACGCGGCCGGCCGCCGCCCGGCGTATCCGGCCGCTCAGTCGCGGGCGGGCACGCAGCGGCCGGCCTCGGTGCGGTAGTTCCACTTGGCGCCGTCCCTGACGAGTTCCGTGACGGCGCCCAGGAAGCGGTCCACGTGCTCGTCCGGCGTGCCCGCCCCGAAGCTCACACGGATCGCGTTGAGCGACTTCTCCCCCGGCTCGCTCTCCGGGGATCCGCACTCGCCCGGCTCGGTCGGCTCGCTGCCCAGCAGGGTGCGGACCAGCGGGTGGGCGCAGAAGAGGCCGTCGCGCACCCCGATGCCGTACTCGGCGGACAGCGCGGCGGCGAAGTGCGAGCTGTTCCAGCCGTCCACGACGAACGAGATGACACCGACCCGGGGCGCGTCGTCGCCGAACAGCGACAGCACCCGGACCTCCGGCACCCCGGCCAGTCCGGCGCGGACCCGGGTGACCAGGCCCTGCTCCCGCTCCACGAGCGAGTCGAAGCCCGCCTCGGTCAGCGCCCGGCAGGCCGAGGCGATCGAGTACACGCCGATGACGTTCGGCGATCCGGCCTCGTGCCGGGCCGCGGTGGTGTGCCACTCGACGTCCACCCCGCCGTCGGCACGCCGCGCGACCTTGCGGCTCGCGCCGCCGCCCGCCAGGTACGGCTCGGCCTCCTGCAGCCAGTCCGCCCGGCCGGCCAGCACGCCGGAGCCGAACGGGGCGTAGAGCTTGTGCCCGGAGAACGCCACCCAGTCCACGTCCAGCTCCGCGATGTCCACCGGGTGGTGCGGGGCGAGCTGCGCGGCGTCCAGCACGATGCGGGCGCCGTGCGCGTGCGCCGCGTCGGCCAGCTCACGGACCGGCCACAGCTCACCGGTGACGTTCGAGGCGCCGGTCACGCACACGAGCGCGGGGCCGTAGGGGTCGCGCTGCGCGAGCGCCGCCTCCAGCGAGGCGACGGCCTGCTCGGGGGTGCGGGGCGCGGTCAGGTACGTGACGCGCGCGTCCCGCCACGGCAGCAGCGACGCGTGGTGCTCGGTCTCGAAGACGAAGACCTGGGTGCCGGCCGGGAGCACCGAGGCCAGCAGGTTCAGCGAGTCGGTGGTCGACCGGGTGAAGACCACCTGGTCGCCCTCCCGGCAGCCCAGGAAGTCGGCCACCGTCGCCCTGCTCTGCTCGAACAGGTCGGTGGAGAGCTGCGACAGGTAACCGGCCCCGCGGTGCACGCTGCCGTAGTAGGGCGCGTACGCGGCCACGTCGTCCCAGACCCGCTGCAGCGCGGGCGCGCTGGCCGCGTAGTCCAGGGCCGCGTAGGTGACCTCGCCGCCGGTCACCAGCGGGACCCGGACGTCACGGCCGAGCACTTCGAGGGGAGCGGTGGCCACGGAACCAGGGGTGCAGGTGGAAACGGGGTGCACGGACATGACGGAGCTCCTCAGGGACCTGGACCCCGGAAGCAGTCGCGAAGGGGCCCGCGCTTGCCGTAGACACCTCGCCTACGGCCCGGTCATCACCTGGGGCACCCCGCCACGGACGGAGGGTTGCCGGACAGCAAGCCAGGGCCAAATCGCTGTCACTCGTGACCTGACGAGAAGTATGCCAGCTGTCCTGCCGACGGCAAGCGGCATTCCGCGATACGGACGGTCCTCCGGACGGGCTCGAGGGAAGCCCGCCGTCAGGACGGGCAGGCCTCGTCCCCGTCCGGGAGCGCGGAGAGCCCCCGGACCGGGGAGCGGACAGGGATCCGCCGGACGGGGTGCTGGGGCCTGTCCGGCTGGGCAATGGGCAGTCCAGACGCCGTCCGCCGCAGGGGGTCTCCCCGCCCGAAGGCGGGGGAAGCCTCGTCAGGGCTCCCTCCGGCCGAAGGCCGGGAAAGAGCCGTTCCTCATTCGCCGGAAGGGCGTTACGCGTTGCTCGCCGCGACCCAGCGGTCCAGCGCGATTCTGGCCGCGCCCGAGTCGATGGCCTCGGCGGCGCGGTTGATGCCGTCGGCGATCTGGACCTCCAGGGTGGCGGATCCGGGGTCGAGGGCGACCAGGGCGGCGGCCGAGTTGAGCAGGACCGCGTCGCGGACCGGACCGCGCTCGCCCGCCAGCAGCCGGCGGGCCACCTCGGCGTTGTAGGCGGCGTCCGCGCCGCGCAGGGCCTCGACGGGGACCAGCGGGATCCCGACGTCACGGGGGTCGAACGCGACCTGGTCGACCTTGCCGTCCCGGACCACCCACACCTGGGAGGTCGCGGTGGTGGTCAGCTCGTCCAGCCCGTCGTCGCCGCGGAAGACCAGCGCGGAGGAGCCGCGCTCGGCCAGCACACCCGCCATGATCGGCGCCATCCGGGCGTCGGCGACCCCGGTGGCCTGGGCGCGGACCCGGGCCGGGTTGGTGAGCGGGCCGAGGAAGTTGAACGTGGTCTGGGCGCCGAGCTCCCTGCGGGCCTTGGCCGCGTACCGCAGCGCGGGGTGGAACTTCACCGCGAAACAGAACGTGATGCCCGCTTCCTCGGCGACCTCCACGACCCGCTGCGGGGTGAGCTCCAGATTGACCCCGAGCCGCTCCAGCACGTCGGACGAGCCGCTTTGGGACGACGCGGCGCGGTTGCCGTGCTTGACGACCTTGGCGCCGGTGCCCGCCACGACGATCGCCGACATGGTGGAGATGTTCACCGTCCTGGCGAGGTCACCGCCGGTGCCGACGATGTCCACCGTCCGGCCCGGCACCTCGATGATGTTGGCGTGCGCGTACATCGCCCGGACCAGGCCCGACATCTCGTCGACGGTCTCGCCCTTGGAACGCAGCGCGATGGCGAAGCCGGCGATCTGCACGTCGGTCGCCTCGCCGGTCATGATCTGGTCCATCGCCCAGGCGGTGTCGTCGGCCGTCAGGTCATGGCCGCGCAGCAGCTGGTTCAGTACGCCCGGCCATGAGTGGTTCGCCGAGCTGTCGCCGCCTGCCGGGGTCACAACGCTCATGGTCCACACTCCTGGTGGTCGGGTCGATACTGCGTGCCCAAGCCTATCGGGGGCGGGGCACGGCGAAGGGCCCCGTCCATGTCATGGACGGGGCCCTTCGAGGTTGCCGTCAGCCGGCGCGAGGGATCAGCGGACGATCAGTGGTGGCCGTGGCCACTGGTGATCTCCGCGTGCTCCTCGGGGGTCGGCTTGGGGATCTGGCTGGCCTCGCCGTAGAAGCCGTGCGACAGCTTGGTGCGCAGCTTCGTGATCGGGCCGATCTTGCGTTCCACGCCGTTCTCGTCGACCTCGGGGCCGGCTTCGAGCGGCTTCGGCTGGTCGTGCGCGGTGAGCGTGTGCAGCGCCTCCTGGGAGAGCTGCTCGTGCACCTCGATGAACTCACCGTGCGGCAGCCGCTTGATCAGGCCGGTCTCGCGACCGTGCAGGACCTTGTCGCGGTCGCGGCGCTGGAGGCCGAGGCAGATCCGCTTCGTCGCGATGAACACGAGCACCGGGAGCACGAAGAACCCGATGCGCACGACCCAGGTGATCTGGTTGAGCGACAGGTGGAAGTGCGTCGCCCAGAGGTCGTTGCCGCCACCGACGAGCAGGATGCCGTACCAGCTCAGCCAGGCCGCGCCGAAGCCGGTGCGGACCGGGTGGTTGCGCGGCCGGTCCAGCAGGTGGTGCTCCCGCTTGTCCCCGGTGACCCAGGACTCGACGAACGGGTAGATCGCGATCGCGACGAGTACCAGCGGGAAGATCATCAGCGGGATGAACACACCCAGGGCCAGGGTGTGGCCCCATGCGTTGATCTCCCAACCCGGCATGACACGGATCAGGCCCTCGGAGAAGCCCATGTACCAGTCGGGCTGGGCGCCGGTGGACACCTGGTCCGGCCGGTAGGGGCCCATCGCCCAGATCGGGTTGATCGACGCGATCGAGGCGACCGCCGCGATGACACCGAAGACCAGGAAGAAGAAGCCGCCCGCCTTCGCCATGTACACCGGCAGCAGCGGCATGCCGACGACGTTCTTCTCCGTCTTGCCGGCACCCGGGAACTGGGTGTGCTTGTGGTAGAAGACCAGGATCAGGTGGGCCACCAGCAGACCGGCCATGATGCCCGGCAGCAGCAGGATGTGCACCGAGTAGAAGCGCGGTACGAAGTCGGTGCCGGGGAACTCCCCGCCGAACATGAAGAACGACAGGTACGTGCCCACGACCGGCATGGACAGCACCGCGCCGTCCATGAACCGGACACCGGTGCCCGACAGCAGGTCGTCCGGCAGCGAGTAACCGGTGAACCCGGTGAACATGCCGAGGACCAGCAGCAGGAAGCCGAAGAGCCAGTTGACCTCGCGGGGCTTGCGGAACGCACCCGTGAAGAACACGCGCATCATGTGCACGAGCATCGCGGCCACGAAGATCAGCGCGGCCCAGTGGTGGATCTGGCGGACCAGCAGACCGCCACGCACCTCGAAGCTGATGTGCATCGTCGACGCGAACGCGTCGGACATGCGCTGGCCCTGCAGCGGGGCGTAGGGGCCGTCGTAGACGACCTCGGCCATGCTGGGGTGGAAGAACAGCGTCAGATACACACCCGTGAGGATGAGGATGATGAAGCTGTAGAGGCAGATCTCACCGAGCATGAAGGACCAGTGGTCCGGGAAGATCTTGCGCATGTTGGCCTTGGCCAGGCCGTAGATGCCGAGACGGCCATCCGCCCAGTCGGCGACCCGCTCGCCGGCGGGGGCTTTGCCCCGGCGCTGCGAGTTTTCAGCAGTGGTACTCATCCGCGCTCCCAGAAGCTCGGGCCGACGGGCTCCGTGAAGTCGCCGAGGGCGATGAGGTTGCCCTCCTCGTTCACGCTGATCCGCAGCTGCGGAAGGGCGTGACCGGCAGGGCCGAAGATGACCCGGGCGCCGTCGGACAGGTCGAACGTCGACTGGTGGCACGGGCAGAGGACGTGGTGCGTCTGCTGCTCGTAGAGGCTGATCGGGCAGCCGACGTGCGTGCAGATCTTGGAGAACGCGACGATGCCCTCGTGGGCCCAGTCACGCTCCCGCTTGTCCTTGATGTCGTTCGGCTCGAGCCGGATGATCATCAGGGCGGCCTTGGCGATCTCCTTCTGGAACCGCTCCTGGTTCTCCTCCAGGCCCTCGGGCATGGCGAAGGTGAGCGATCCGACGGGAACGTCCTCGGGCCGGAGCGGCTTGTTGGTGTTCTGGTTGATCAGCACCTTGCCCTTGGACCACAGGGTGTGCCGGAGCTTGTCGCCCGGCAGCGGTCCCAGGTCACGCAGGAGCACGACACCGGAGAGCGGCACCAGGGCCAGCGCGCCGAACATCGTGTTGCGGATCAGCTTCCGGCGGCCGAAGCCGCTCTCCTTCGCGCCCTGCGCGAAGTCGGCCAGCACCTGGGCCTTGACCTCGGGCTCGGCCGAAATCGGGTGACGCTCGGCGGCGTGCTCCTCGTCGGACATCAGCGTGCGGGCCCAGTGGACCGCGCCGGCGCCGATGCAGAAGAGGGCAAGACCCAACGTCAGGCCGAGCGAGAAGTTCAGCGCACTGACGTGGCCGAACGGGAAGACGTAGATGATCTTGTCGACGGGGAAGACCACGAAACAGGCGATGAAGCCGATCGTGGACAGCATCGACAGGAGGAAGAGGAACGCGATGGTGCGTTCCGAGCTCTTCGCGGCACGCTCGTCGATGTCCTGACGGCGGTGCTCGTGGGGCGGAAGGCCGGGGTCGGCGAACGCGTTCTCTCCGCGGACGGCCGGCACGTCGCCCCCGTGAGCGTGTGACGGCTCACTCGGCAGGTTCTCTTCTGACTCTGACATGTCCTGACTCATGACTTCTTGGCCTTCGTGGTCCGGGCCGCAACCCAGATGGCGACAGCGATCATGGCTCCGAGGCCGAAGACCCAGGCGAACAGACCCTCCGAAACCGGTCCGATGCCTCCGAGCTCAAGGCCACCGGGGCTGGGGGTCTTTTCGCCGTTCACGGCGTCGAGGTACGCGATGATGTCCGCCTTCGCGTCCTCCGGCATCGTGGTGTCGGGGAAGGACGGCATGCTCTGCGGGCCGCTCTGCATGGCCTCGTAGGTGTGCTTGGGGTCCACGTCCTCCAGGCTGGGCGCGTACTTGCCGTTGGTCAACGCACCGCCCTTGCCTGTGAAGTTGTGGCACTGCGCGCAGTTCGTGCGGAACAGCTCCCCGCCCCTGGCGGCGTCCGCGCCGTCCGGGCTGTACTGCTCCTTGGTGGGTACCGAGGGACCCGGGCCCAGCGAGGCGATGTACGCGGCGAGCTGGTCGATCTGGGCCTGCGTGTAGATGTTCTTCTTCTTCGGGATCTGCGATCCCGGCTGCTGGGCCGGCATGCGGCCGGTGCCCACCTGGAAGTCGACGGCTGCGGCGCCGACGCCCACCAGGCTCGGGCCGTCGTTCTTACTTCCCTGGCCGGACGTGCCGTGGCAGCTGGAGCAGCCGACGGCGTACAGCTTCTTGCCCTCTTCGATCGCGAGGGACTGGGCTGTGTCGTCAGCCTGCGCCTTCTGCGCCGGCGCGAACGCGGCGTACAGCCCCCCGGTGGCCGCGAGCGCGAGAAGTAGGACGACAAGCGCCGCCAGCGGATGGCGCCGTCGTGCGGAGAGCTTTTTCACGGATTACCCCGGTCAGGATCTGTGTCGATGCTTCTGTCTGTGTCTGTCTGAACGTCGTTCCGGCCCGTGGCCGGCCCGCCGGTTACTTGATCAGGTAGATCGTGGCAAAGAGGCCGATCCAGACGACATCGACGAAGTGCCAGTAGTAAGACACGACGATGGCCGCCGTGGCCTGCTCGTGAGTGAACCTCTTGGCCGCGTACGTTCTGCCGAGAACCAGCAGGAACGCGATCAGACCACCTGTCACGTGCATCCCGTGGAAGCCGGTCGTGAGGTAGAACACCGATCCGTACGGGTCGGACGACAGCGAGAGGCCGTCGTTCTTGACCAGTTCGGTGTACTCGAAGATCTGGCCACCGATGAAGATCGCGCCCATCACGAACGTGAGCATGAACCACGCGCGGAGCTTCTTCACGTCGCCGCGCTCGGCGGCGAACACGCCGAGCTGGCAGGTGAGGGAGGAGAGCACGAGGATCGTCGTGTTCGTCGCCGAGAACGGAACGTTCAACGCCGACGCGTGTTCCTTCCAGAACTCGGCACCCGTCACCGAGCGAAGGGTGAAGTACATCGCGAAGAGGGCCGCGAAGAACATCAGCTCGGAACTCAGCCAGATGATGGTTCCGACGCTGGTGAGGTTCGGCCGGTTGACCGACGGGTGCGCGTGCCCGGTATCTACTGCTGTTGCTGTCGCCACGTCCGACATTATGTCGGTCCCTTATCTCGCGCTCACTCCGGGGGGTGCCATTCGGTGTGTCCGGCCCCGCAGGAGACCCGCGTGGCCTACCGAAGCCGTCCCTCGAAGGAGGGATGACGGAGCATCGGACGGATCTTGTCCTGGGCCGAAGGCTCCTCGCGGAGCTGTTCACGGGAGTAGCATCCGAGCCACTTGACGACGGACTCGACGACGATTCCTCGACGATCAGGAGGCACGATGCGGGCGACTGCCACGGTGCTGGTCTACAGCGACGACGCGAACACCCGGGAGCAGGTCCGGCTCGCCGTCGGGCGCAGGCCGGCGCCCGACCTGCCGCCGGTCGAATTCCTGGAGTGCGCGACACTGCCGGCCGTCCTCACGGAGTTGGAACGGGGCGGCATCGACGCCTGCGTCTTCGACGGTGAGGCGGCTCCCGCGGGGGGCATGGGCGTGTGCCGGCAGGTGAAGGACGAGATCTTCCAGGCGCCGCCGGTGCTGGTGCTGATCGGCCGGCCGCAGGACGCGTGGCTGGCCACCTGGAGCCGGGCCGAGGCGGCGGTGACGCACCCCGTCGACCCGGTGGCGCTCGCGCAGGCCCTGGCCGGGCTGTTGCGCAAGCGCCTCGCGGTGACCGCACCGGCGTAGCCGGACCGGTCAGACCTCGGGACGGAGCCGGGCGGGGGCGGCGGTGTTCTGCACCGCCGCCGCCTTGCCCGGGCTGCCCAGCGCGCTGCCCTTCTTCCACTCGGACCAGTTCAGGTTCCAGTCGCCGAAGCCGTTGTCGAACGGAGTCATCGTCGAGCCCGCGCTGTTGACGACCTGGACGACGTCGCCCATGCGCACCTGGTCGAAGAACCAGTGCGCGTTCTCGGTGCTCATCCCGGTGCAGCCGTGGCTGACGTTGTCGACCCCCTGTGAGCCCTCCGACCAGGGCGCGGCGTGCACGTACTCGCCGCTCCAGGTCACCCGGGTGGCCCAGTAGACGGGAAGGTCGTACCCCTCCGAGCTGCCGGCGGCTATGCCGATGCTCTCGCTCTGCATCCGGACGAAGCTCTCCTTGCCCAGGACGACCTTGACGCCGTTGCGGGTGGAGAACCCGGGCTTGCCGGTGGTCACGGGTATGGTGCGGACGACGCTGCCGTTGCGCTTGAACGTCATCTCGTGGGAGCCCGCGTCCGTTATCGCCTCGACCCGGTCACCGGTCGTGAGCGTCAGCGGCTTGGAGGCTCCGCCGTGGAGGCTGTCCGTGACGCGGACACCGTCCAGGGTGCTGCGGACCTCGATCTTCGCGTGGGCGGGCCAGAAGGTCTCAGGCCGGTAGTGCAGCGTGCGGTCGTCCACCCAGTACCAGGAGCCGACGGCGGCCTCCGGACTGGCGGTGACCTGCAGGTTCTGCTCGACCTTGGCGCGTGCCGCGGGGTCCTTGACGGGCACGGTCAGCATGGCGGTGACGGGCTGTCCGACGCCGTAGGTGCCGGTGTCGGGGCCGAAGGTGACCCGGAGCAGGCTGTCGGAGGCCTTCGTGTCGAATCCGACGGTCTCCCGGCCGGGACGCCCGGCGCTGTCCTCGGTGCTCACCCGGACCGTGTAGTGGGCTCCTGCGGCCAGCGGGGCGGTGCTGTGCCAACGTATGCCGTCCGGGGAGAGTTCGCCCCTGACGTAGCGTCCTGCGGCGTCCGTGGCCGTGACGTCGGTGATCCGGCCGTCGTCCTTGGCGGTGATCTCCAGGGGCTTGTTCGGGTCCACCTTGCCGCCGTCGGCGAGACTGTAGGAGACCTCGCCCGCCGCGTCGTAGGGAGAGGCGGCCAGCGGATCCCCGCCGTCACCGCCGCATGAGGTCAGCCCCACCGCGAGAGGGGCTACGAGAAGCGCGTATCGCATCGCCGTCCGGCGTGTCGAGAAGTGACTCATGGTCACAAGGTATGAAGATTCGCCCGGATCGGCGCGTTGAGCGCATGCGAACGGGCTGGGCCCGGACACCGTGCGGTGTCCGGGCCCAGCCCGTGATGTGTCGCGGCGGTCACCCGCCGGTCCTACTGTGTCTGGTTCTCACCGCGGTAGTACTCGAACACCCAGCCGTACAGGCCGATGAGGAGCATCGGGGCGGAGAAGTACAGCAGCCACCAGCCGAAGATCACACCGAGGAACGCCAGCGCACCGCCGATGGCGAGCGAGAGCGGCTGCCAGCTGTGCGGGCTGAAGAAGCCCACCTCGCCGGCGTCGTCCGCGACGTCCGCGTTCTCGTTGTCCTGGGCTCCGGTGTCCGCCCGGCGGGCGGTGAAGGCCAGGTAGAACCCGATCATCACGCTGAGGCCGAAGGCAAGGAACAGCGCCGTGGTGCCGGCGGGCTCCTTGGACCAGTAGCCGTAGACGATGGCCGAGGCGAGGATGAAGACCGCCAGGCCGAGGAACATCTTGCCTTGGACCCTCACAGCTGCTTCCCCTTCTCCTCGTGCTCCTCGCCACCGGCGACGAGGGCGCCGCGCTCAGGGTCGAGGTTCTGCTCGAGCTCCATCGCGGAGATCTCCGGGTGGTGCAGGTCGAACGCCGGCGACTCGGACCGGATACGCGGCAGCGTGAGGAAATTGTGCCGCGGCGGCGGGCAGGAGGTCGCCCATTCGAGGGAACGGCCGTAGCCCCACGGGTCGTCGACCTCGACCTTCTTGCCGTACTTGGCGGTCTTCCACACGTTGTAGAAGAACGGCAGCATCGACAGGCCGAGCAGGAACGAACTGATGGTCGAGATGGTGTTCAGCGTGGTGAACCCGTCGGCCGCCAGGTAGTCCGCGTAACGGCGCGGCATGCCCTCGACACCCAGCCAGTGCTGGATCAGGAACGTGCCGTGGAAGCCGAAGAACAGCGTCCAGAAGGTGATCTTGCCGAGCCGCTCGTCCAGCATCTTGCCGGTGAACTTCGGCCACCAGAAGTGGAAGCCGGAGAACATCGCGAAGACCACGGTCCCGAAGATCACGTAGTGGAAGTGCGCCACCACGAAGTACGAGTCCGAGACGTGGAAGTCCAGCGGCGGCGCCGCCAGGATCACACCGGTCAGACCACCGAACGCGAAGGTGATCAGGAAGCCGACGGCCCACAGCATCGGGGTCTCGAAACTCAGTGACCCCTTCCACATCGTGCCGATCCAGTTGAAGAACTTCACCCCGGTCGGGACCGCGATGAGGAACGTCATGAACGAGAAGAACGGCAGCAGCACACCGCCGGTGACGTACATGTGGTGCGCCCAGACGGTGACCGACAGGCCGGCGATGGAGATCGTCGCGCCGATCAGGCCGACGTAGCCGAACATCGGCTTGCGGCTGAACACCGGGATCACTTCGCTGATGATGCCGAAGAACGGCAACGCGATGATGTACACCTCTGGATGCCCGAAGAACCAGAACAGGTGTTGCCAAAGCAACGCCCCGCCGTTGGCGGCATCGAAGACGTGCGCCCCGAACTTCCGGTCGGCCTCCAGGGCGAACAGCGCGGCGGCGAGCACCGGGAAGGCCAGCAGGACCAGTACACCGGTCAGCAGGACGTTCCAGACGAAGATCGGCATGCGGAACATCGTCATGCCGGGTGCGCGCATGCAGATGATCGTGGTGATGAAGTTGACCGAACCGAGGATCGTGCCGAAACCGGAGAAGGCCAGACCCATGATCCACATGTCGGCGCCGACGCCCGGGGACCGGACCGCGTCCGACAGCGGGGAGTACGCGAACCAGCCGAAGTCGGCCGCGCCCGCCGGCGTCAGGAAGCCGGCCACCGCGATCAGCGAGCCGAACAGGTAGAGCCAGTAGGCGAACATGTTCAGCCGCGGGAACGCCACGTCGGGCGCGCCGATCTGCAGCGGCATGATCCAGTTCGCGAAGCCCGCGAAGAGCGGCGTCGCGAACATCAGCAGCATCACGGTGCCGTGCATCGTGAACGCCTGGTTGAACTGCTCGTTCGACATGATCTGGGTGCCCGGGCGGGCCAGTTCGGCGCGCATGAGCAGCGCCATGATCCCGCCGAGGATGAAGAAGAAGAACGAGGTGATCAGGTACATCGTCCCGATCGTCTTGTGGTCGGTGGTGGTGAGCCACTTGATGACCACGGCGCCGGGCTGTGCCCGCTTCACCGGCAACTCGTCCTCGTACGACTCGCCGATGGCGGCCGCGCCCTGATGGGGTTCGTTGAGAATGCTCATGTGGTCTTGGGCTCCGCATTCTTGGCGTTGCCCGTGGTGGCAATGCCCGCCGGGAGGTATCCGGTCTGGCCCTTCTTCGCCAGATCCTGCAGGTGCTGCTGGTACTGCTCCGGGGAGACGACCTTCACGTTGAAGAGCATCCGGGAGTGGTCCATGCCGCACAGTTCCGCGCACTTGCCCAGGAAGGTGCCCTCCTTGCTCGGGGTCACCTCGAAGACGTTGGTGTGGCCCGGGATGACGTCCATCTTCATGAGGAACGGCACCACCCAGAACGAGTGGATGACGTCGCGCGAGGTGAGGACGAACCGCACCGTCTCGCCCTTCGGCAGCCAGAGCGTCGGACCGGGGTTACCGGTGTCCTGGTTCTTCGTGGCGGGAGTGCCGAAGTCGTAGACGCCCTCGGCACCCACCGGGAACTTCAGCTTGTCGACGGGGATCTGCTCGAGCTCCTTGGGAGCCACCGCAGGGGACGACTTGTTGCCGTCCACGTCCTCGACGTAGTTGAAGGCCCAGCTCCACTGCATGCCGACCACGTTCACCACGTGGTCCGGCTTTTCTGAGGTCGCCAGAAGCTTGGATTCGTCACGCGCGGTGAAGTAGAAGAACACCGCGATGATGATGATCGGGACCACGGTGTACAGCGCCTCGATGGGCATGTTGTACCGGGTCTGCGGAGGAACCTCGACCTTCGTCCGGCTTCGCCGGTGGAAGATCACACTCCAGATGATCAAACCCCAGACAAGTACACCGGTCGCCAGCGCGGCGGCCCAGGAGCCCTGCCAGAGCGCCAGGATCCGGGGGGCTTGTTCCGTAGCGGGGCTGGGCATGCCAAGGCGGGGGTATTCACAACCGGTAGCGGTCACAAGGACCAGCGCCGCGGCCAGCGCCTGCGGCAGCTTCCGCCGCACCGGGCGCCGCGACGAGCGGTCGGAGCCGTTGGGACTCACGTAGCGCCTTCCCGAGAGTCTCGCCCACGCGTCCGGGTGCCCGGCCGTCAGCTGGTCGGTCGGCCCTGGCGCGGGCAGGTAGGTGTGGATGTTTATGCGGACCAAACCCTACTGGACGCTATTTGGGGTCGCGCGGGGAGGGGGTCCAACGCGCCGGGGCACTTCCCGAAGGGATGGACCGGCATGCTCCGCATGCCGCCTGACGGCCCGCCGGGCGACAGGCGTAGCGTGCCGGGCGTGTCCTACTTCGATGCGGCTTCGGCCGCTCCCCTGCACCCCGTCGCCCGCCAGGCGCTGGTAGCCGCGCTGGACGAGGGGTGGGCGGATCCGGCCCGCCTGTACCGCGAGGGGCGGCGCGCCCGGCTGCTGTTGGACGCCTCCCGCGAGGCGGCCGCCGAAGCGGTGGGCTGCCGTCCCGACGAACTGGTTTTCACTCCTTCGGGAACCCGTGCCGTTCACACGGGCGTGTCAGGAGCCATGGCGGGACGGCGGCGGACGGGGCGTCACCTCGTGGTGTCGGCCGTCGAGCACTCGTCGGTGCTCCATGCGGCCGAGGCGTACGAGGCCACCGAGGTCGGGGTGGACCGTACGGGGCGGGTGGACGCCGCCGCGTTCGCCGCCGCGCTGCGGCCGGACACGGCACTGGCCTGCCTGCAGTCCGCCAATCACGAGGTGGGCACGGTCCAGCCGGTCGCCGAGGCCGCCGAGCTCTGCCGGGAGGCGGGGGTGCCGCTGCTGGTGGACGCGGCGCAGTCGCTGGCCTGGGGGCCGGTGGATGGCGGCTGGTCGCTGCTCACCGCCAGCGCCCACAAATGGGGCGGGCCGCCCGGGGTCGGGCTGCTCGCGGTCCGCAAGGGCGTGCGCTTCGCCGCTCAGGGCCCCACGGACGAACGGGAGTCGGGACGCTCCCCCGGCTTCGAGAACCTGCCGGCCATCGTGGCCGCGGCGGCGTCGCTGCGCGCCGTGCGGGAGGAGGCCGCGGCCGAAGGGGCGCGGCTGTCGGAGCTGGTCGGCCGGATCCGCTCCCGGGTGCCGGTACTCGTCCCCGATGTGGAGGTCGTCGGCCATCCCACGCTGCGGCTCCCGCACCTCGTGACGTTCTCCTGCCTCTACGTCGACGGGGAAGCGCTGCTCGGCGGGCTCGACCGCGCGGGCTTCTCGGTCTCCTCCGGCTCGTCCTGCACCTCCAGCACCCTGACCCCGAGCCATGTGCTGCGCGCGATGGGCGTCCTGTCGGAGGGCAACGTCCGGGTGTCACTGCCGCCGGGCACTCCTGCGGAGGACGTCGAGCGGTTCCTCGGCGTGCTGCCGGAGGTCGTCCGCTCGGTCCGCGACCAGCTCGGCGCCCCGGCCTCCCCCGCCGCGGACACCTCCGCCCCGTCGGCCGAGGTCGCCGGTGCCCCCGACAAGCCCGCTCTGACGGTCGACTCGCTCGGCAAGCGCTGCCCGGTCCCGGTCATCGAGCTCGCCAAGGTCATCGGCGATGTGCCGGTGGGCGCGGTGATCTCCGTGCTGTCCGACGACGAGGCGGCGCGGCTGGACATCCCCGCGTGGTGCCAGATGCGGGACCAGGAGTACGTCGGCGAGCGCGCGGCAAAGCGGGGTACGGCGTACCTGGTGCGGCGCAGAACGTGAAAAAGATGGCCTCGAGCTCCCCCGGACTCCGTCCGGGAGGTACCCCCAGGCCGGGCTGAAGGAATCAGCCCGGCCGGCGATCGAGGGAACGAAAGGGTCAGGCCAGGTGGGTCTTGACCTCGGCGGCGGCCTCGTGGCCGTAGGCCTTGGTGAAGCGGTCCATGAAGTGGCCGCGGCGCAGCTCGTACTCCTGGGTGCCGAGCGTCTCGATGACGAGGGTCGCCAGCATGCAGCCGAGCTGGGCGGAGCGCTCCAGCGACAGGTTCCAGTCCAGGCCCGCCAGGAAGCCGGCGCGGAACGCGTCGCCGACGCCGGTCGGGTCGACCTTCGCCTCTTCCTCGGCGCAGCCGACCTCGATCACCGGCTGGCCGACCCGCTCGATGCGGACGCCCTGCGCGCCGAGGGTGGTGATGCGGGTGCCGACCTTGGCGAGGATCTCTTCGCCGGTCCAGCCCGTCTTCGACTCGATGAGCGCCTTCTCGTACTCATTGGTGAAGAGGTACGTGGCGCCGTCCACGAGGAGGCGGATGTCCTCGCCGTCCATGCGGGCGAGCTGCTGCGAGGGGTCGGCCGCGAACGGGATGCCACGGCTGCGGCACTCCTGGGTGTGCCGGATCATCGCCTCGGGGTCGTCCGCGCCGATGAGGACCAGGTCCAGGCCGCCCACCCGGTCGGCGATCGGCTGCAGCTCGATCTGCCGGGCCTCGCTCATCGCGCCGGTGTAGAAGGACGCGATCTGGTTGTGGTCGGTGTCCGTGGTGCAGACGAAGCGCGCGGTGTGCAGCACCTCGGAGATGCGGACGGACGCGGTGTCGACGCCGTGCCGGTCCAGCCAGGCGCGGTACTCGGCGAAGTCGGAGCCCGCCGCGCCCACGAGGACCGGCCGGAGGCCGAGCACGCCCATGCCGAAGCAGATGTTCGGAGCGACTCCGCCGCGCCGGACATCGAGGTTGTCGACGAGGAAGGAGAGCGAGACCGTGTGCAGCTGGTCCGCGACCAGCTGGTCGGCGAAGCGGCCGGGGAAGGTCATCAGGTGATCGGTGGCGATGGATCCGGTGACAGCGATACGCACGACTGAATGCTCCTGCGGGGGCGGCGGCGAAGGTCGGCAAGGGCCGGAAGGAGGCCCTGGGCAACACGGAAAAGGCACAGCCATCGTATGGGGTGCGCCGCCGCGACCGGGAACCGGCCACCGGACACGGAGAAACTACCCGATAGTAGGGCTTACCCCTACCTGATCAAGTGCCTAGGGTCGAAGACATGGCTTCTACTTCGTCCCCACTGCCCCCCGTCGTCGAACCTGAATCCCGCTCCGAATCGCTCGCCGAACTGCTCGGCGACTGCCGTCGGATGGCGCCGCACTGGACGGTTCCCGCCCATGCGGCCCCACCGGTGGCCGCTCCGTCGAGCCTGCACGGAATCACCGTGCCGCTCGCGTCCGCGCACGTCGTGGACGGTATGGCGGAGTACGGCGCCTGATCCCGGCCGGTCGCGGAACCGCGCGGTGGGAACCGCGCGGGCTCCGGCTCCGTCACAGCTGCATCTGACGGTACGGAGCCGAGGGAGCAGCACGGTGAGCACCGAACGCAACGACGACACGATGGAGCATCCCGTCCCCCGCCGCCGCCTCAGGTCACCACTGGCCGTCGCCGCGATGGCCGCGGCGGTCCTGGTGGCTGGCGGCGGCGGGGCCTACTGGGCGACGGCGAACGCGGGCAGCAGCGCCCCCGACAAGAGCGAGAGCAAGGCACCCGCGCCACTGGCGCTGGACGGCGCCAGGACCGGGGTGGCAGCCGGCACGGACAGCGGCGCGGCGGCCCCCGCCGGGGCGCAGTACCAGGTCACGAAGCCGCTGCCGGCCGGTCCGAAGGCGGCACCGGTCTACCGGCCGCACGGGGACGTGACGCAGGCGGCCGTCGAGAAGCTGGCGAAGGCGCTGGATGTGCCCGGCCCCGTCAAGCTCGACCACGATTTCTGGCGGGCGGGCGGCACCCCGGACGGCAGCGGGCCGTTCCTGCAGGTCAACCGGTCGGGCGAGGGCAACTGGTCGTACTCCCGGCTCGGCCCGATCGCCAAGTGCTACCGCACCACGCCGATGAAGCCGGGGGTGCCGAGTGCTCCCAGCGCCGGCGGTCCCGACTCCCCGGTCTGCTCCGGCCCGCCGGTCGCCTCGGCCGACGGCGCGGGCGGTACCTCGACGTCGTCCTCCGGGCTGGCCGGCACGAGTGACGGCGCGGTCTCCGAGGACCGGGCGAAGCAGGCCGCGGCGCCCGCCCTGGCCGCTCTCGGACTGACCGGAGCCGCGGTGGACGCGAGTGAGACCGCCGGCGCGGTGCGCATGGTGAACGCCGACCCGGTGGTGGGCGGGCTGCCGACGCATGGCTGGCGCACCACCCTGCGGATCGGCGCGGACGGGCAGCTGAGCGGCGGCTACGGTCTGCTGGCGGCCCTCGACAAGGGCGACCAGTACCCGGTGATCGACGCGGCGCAGGCCCTGAAGCAGCTGGAGACCGGCGGAGCCGGCGGCACGGACCACGGGGTCGGCGGCACCTGCCCGGCACCGCTCCCGAAGGCGCCGACGGCACCGAGCGACGACAAGACGCTGCC
Source organism: Streptomyces sp. So13.3 (assembly GCF_005860785.2). NCBI lineage: Bacteria > Bacillati > Actinomycetota > Actinomycetes > Kitasatosporales > Streptomycetaceae > Streptomyces > Streptomyces sp. So13.3. Next base: position 3,202,098 of record NZ_CP048835.1, read on the forward strand.
GCAGTCGATGCCGTGTGTGCCGGCCGCCGAGCAGAAGCTGGAGGTCCGCGGCGTCACGTTCGGGCTGTCGGCCCAGTTCGTCTCGGGCGCGCGGGCACTGGTGCCGTCCTGGCTGTTCGACGTGGCACAGGCCGGAGTGGTGAAGGCGCACACGGTGGCACAGCCCGCCGTGGAGGCGCGCTACATCCAGCAGACGGCGCCGGGCACGGGACTGCCGAGTGAGCCGGGCGGTCCGGGTACGACCGCGCCGACGCAGCCCGCCGACCCCGGGCAGCCCGCCGACCCGAACGCGCCCAAGAAGCAGAAGGCCGTCTCGTACACCGTGCGCGGCAACGTCCTGGAGCTGCACTTCTGGGCCGGTGTCTGCTCTACCTACGCGGCGACCGCCGAGGAGTCCGACGCGGCGGTGACCGTGCGGATCACGGGGATGCACGACCCGGCCGTGCGGGGGATGTGCATCATGATCGCGAAGGACACCACCAGGACCGTGCAGCTGGCCAAGCCGCTCGGTGACCGCAAGGTCGTCGACCTGTACGACGGCACCGTCGTGCCGCTGCGGAAGTAGCCGGACAGGTTCCGGGCGGACCGGTTCCCAGCGGGCCGCGGAACGACGAAGGCGGCGGTCACCCTCTCGGGTGGCCGCCGCCTTCGCGTGCGATCAGTGGAACGAATCGCCGCAGGCGCAGGAGCCGGTGGCGTTCGGGTTGTCGATCGTGAAGCCCTGCTTCTCGATCGTGTCCACGAAGTCGATGGAGGCGCCGCCCAGGTACGGGGCGCTCATGCGGTCGGTGACGACCTTCACACCGTCGAAGTCCTTCACGACATCGCCGTCGAGCGAACGCTCGTCGAAGAACAGCTGGTAGCGCAGACCGGAGCAGCCACCGGGCTGAACGGCGACGCGCAGCGCCAGGTCCTCGCGGCCTTCCTGCTCGAGCAAGCCCTTGACCTTGGCCGCGGCGGAATCCGACAGGAGAAGTCCGTCGTTCGCGGTGGTCTCGTCCTGAACCGTCATCTGCTTCACTCCCGGGTTGTTCGGACTGCTGCCACCGACTGGTAACCGATGACCCCCCGGATTCATTCCGGGTCCGATACGTCTTTCCGCCAACAATGCTCGCACACCGGAGGCCGGGAACGGAATGCGTCACATTGACGCGACCCCCATCGTCAATCTGACACGAACGGGCTATCATAGATAACGTCAGGTAGACGAAAAGGCTGTGCTGCACAGAAAGGGCTCCGGGCCCGTGACCACCACAGAACCGCTGGATGTGCTGGATGTTCAGCCCACGCCGCTCGCCCTGCTGCTGCTCGGGCGGGAGTCCGATCCCCGTAGCGAGCGCGGAGTTGACTGCCCCGGCGACCTGCCGGCCGCGTCCGACCCCGACCTGGTCGAGCGCGCCCGCGCCGCCAAGGCGAAGCTCGGGAGCAAGGTCTTCATCCTGGGCCACCACTACCAGCGCGACGAAGTCATCGAGTTCGCCGATGTGACCGGTGACTCCTTCAAACTCGCGCGGGACGCCGCCGCGCGCCCGGAGGCCGAGTACATCGTCTTCTGCGGTGTGCACTTCATGGCCGAGTCCGCGGACATCCTCACGTCCGGCAAGCAGGCCGTGATCCTCCCGGACCTGGCGGCCGGCTGCTCGATGGCCGACATGGCCACCGCCGAGCAGGTCGCCGAGTGCTGGGACGTGCTGACCGAGGCGGGCGTGGCCGAGGCCACCGTCCCCGTCTCCTACATGAACTCCTCCGCCGACATCAAGGCCTTCACCGGCCGGCACGGCGGCACGATCTGCACGTCCTCGAACGCCGAGCGCGCGCTGGAGTGGGCGTTCTCACAGGGCGAGAAGGTGCTCTTCCTTCCCGACCAGCACCTGGGGCGCAACACCGCGGTACGCGATCTGGGCCTGTCGCTCGACGACTGCGTCCTCTACAACCCGCACAAGCCGAACGGCGGCCTGACCGTCCAGCAGCTGCGCGACGCCAAGATGATCCTGTGGCGCGGCCACTGCTCCGTGCACGGCCGCTTCTCGATCGAGTCGGTCGAGGACGTCCGCGCACGGATCCCCGGGGTCAATGTGCTGGTGCACCCCGAGTGCAAGCACGAGGTCGTCTCCGCCGCCGACTACGTCGGCTCGACGGAGTACATCATCAAGGCGCTGGACGCGGCCCCGGCCGGCTCCGCGTGGGCGATCGGCACCGAGCTGAACCTGGTCCGCCGGCTCGCCAAGGCGCACCCGGACAAGCAGATCGTCTTCCTCGACAAGACCGTCTGCTTCTGCTCGACGATGAACCGCATCGACCTGCCGCACCTGGTGTGGACCCTGGAGTCGCTGGCGGACGGCAAGCTCGTCAACCGCATCCAGGTGGACGAGGAGACCGAGCGGTTCGCCAAGCTGGCCCTGGAGCAGATGCTGGCGCTGCCGTAAGGCCCGGTAACGCTGAACGGGCGGGCCGGAACCCTGAGGGTTCCGGCCCGCCCGTTCATGAGCGGTACGAGGTGCGAGGTGCGATCGCGCGGCTCAGCTCGGGATGAGCCCGTCGTCGCCGAGCATCTCCCGGACCTCCGTGAGGGAGGCGTCGGGAGACGGCAGGATCAGCTCCGACGGCTCCAGGGAGGCGTCGGGCAGCGGTTCGCCCAGTTCCCGTACGGCGTCGAGCAGGGCTCCCAGCGTCTTGCGGAAGCCTTCCTCGTCACCGCTCTCGATCTGGGCGAGCAGTTCGTCGTCCAGCACGTTGAGGCGGGTGAGATGGCTGTCGGCCACCTTCACCTGCCCCTCCCCCATGATCCTGACGATCATGACGGCGCCTCCTAGTCGGTTCGGCTACGGCCCGGCGGTTGTCCTGCGTCACTGCTGTCCTGCGTTACTGCTTGTCCATCCGCGGCTTGTCCTCGGGCTGCTTTCCGCCCTCGATGGCCTGCTGCGGAGTGCCACCGGCCAGTTCGGCCTTCATCCGGGCCAGCTCCAGCTCGACGTCCGTACCACCGGACAGCCGGTCCAGCTCGGCCTGGATGTCGTCCTTCTGCAGGCCGCTCTGGTCGTCCAGGGCGCCGGACGCCATCAGCTCGTCGAGGGCACCGGCCCGCGCGCGCAGCTGCTCGGTCTTGTCCTCGGCGCGCTGGATCGCCATGCCGACGTCGCCCATCTCCTCGGAGATGCCGGAGAACGCCTCGCCGATCTTGGTCTGGGCCTGGGCGGCCGTGTACGTGGCCTTGATGGTCTCCTTCTTGGTGCGGAAGGCGTCCACCTTGGCCTGCAGCCGCTGCGACGCGAGAGTGAGCTTCTCCTCCTCGCCCTGCAACGTCTGGTGCTGCGTCTCCAGGTCCGTGACCTGCTGCTGCAGCGCGGCCCGGCGCGACAGCGCCTCACGGGCCAGATCCTCACGACCCAGCGCCAGCGCCTTGCGGCCCTGGTCCTCGTAGGTCGACGACTTCTTCTGCAGCTCGTTCAGCTGCAGCTCCAGGCGCTTGCGCGAGGTGGCGACATCGGCCACACCCCGACGTACCTTCTGCAGCAGTTCCAGCTGCTTCTGGTACGAGTAGTCAAGCGTCTCGCGCGGGTCCTCGGCCCTGTCCAGGGCCTTGTTGGCCTTCGCGCGGAAAATCAATCCCATCCGCTTCATGACACCGCTCATGGGCCTCGCGCGCCCCCTTCTCGGACTACAGCTCCAGCACCTCTACAGACCCCACAGTACGGGCCCTGGTTCCATTACCGCACTGTTCGGCGACGGATGCGCTCCTCCCTAGGGACGATCACGGTTCGGTGACCTAAGGCCCAAGGAGTAGGTGAAGGCTGGGGTTCCCGCCCCGGGGCACGTAACCTGGAGTCGTGTTCCGACGTCGTTCCCCAGATGAGCAGGCCTCAACCACCACGGTGCTTGAGGACCAGCCCCGCGACCCGCAGGCTCCCAAGGGTCGCCCCACGCCCAAGCGCAACGAGGCCCAGGGCCAGCGCCGCACCCGTGCCGTCGTGCCGACCGACCGCAAGGCCGCCGGCAAGCAGGCACGCGAAGCGCGCCGTGCCGAGATGGCCAAGCAGCGCGAAGCGCTGGCCGGTGGCGACGAGCGCTACCTGCCCGCACGAGACAAGGGACCGGTGCGCAAGTTCGTCCGGGACTATGTCGACTCGCGCTACCGCGTCGCGGAGTTCTTCCTTCCGCTCGCGGTGGTCATCCTCGTCCTGAGCATGATCCAGAACACTCAGCTGCGGAACCTCTCGCTGCTGCTGTGGATGGTCGTGATCGTCCTGATCCTGGTCGACTCCGTCATCACGACGATCCTGCTGCGTAAGCAGCTGCGCACCCGCTTCCCCGACAAGAACCTGCGCGGTGCGGTGGCGTACGCCCTGATGCGGACGCTCCAGATGCGCCGGCTGCGGCTGCCGAAGCCGATGGTCAAGCGCGGCGTGAAGCTCTGAGCACCGGCAGATCCGGGTTCGAGGGCGGCGCGGCCGGCTGGCTGGGCGGTCTCGGCGGGCTGCGCAACGTCGTCCGCCAGGAACTGGTGGCTCGGCAGCTCGACGAGCAGATAACGGCGCGCTTCGCCGTGGGCCGCCGGCTGCGGGTGCTCGACGTCGGCCCCGGCCAGGGCACCCAGGCGCTCCGGCTGGCCCGCGCGGGGCACCAGGTCACCGGCCTGGAGTCCGACCCGGAGATGCTCGACGCGCTGCGCACCGCGCTGGCCGTCGAACCGGAGGGCATACGCGAGCGGGTCTCCCTGATCGCGGGCGACGGCCGGGAGACCGGCCGGCACTTCGGCCCCGGCAGCTTCGACCTCGTGCTCTGCCACGGCGTGCTGATGTACATGCCCGAGCCCGACCCGATGCTGGCCGCGCTGGCCCGGGTGCTGGCGCCCGGCGGTCTGCTGTCGCTGCTCGTACGCAACGCCGACGCGCTGGCCATGCGGCCGGGGCTGCTCGGCGACTGGCCAGCAGCGCTCGACGCCTTCGGCAGCGACACGTACACCAACCGGATCGGCCTCGACGTGCGCGCCGACCGCCGGGAGGCCGTGACCGCGACCCTCAACGGGCTGGGCACCCCGGTGCACTCCTGGTACGGGGTCCGGGTCCTCACCGACGCCGCACCGAACGACGCGCCGGTACCGGCGGATCTCGAACCGCTGCTGGCCGCCGAGGAACAGGCCGGGCGGACGGACCCGTACCGCGCCGTGGCGGCACTGCTGCACCTGTGCGGGGTACGCGCCTAGGGCGTGTTTCGGCCGTCGGCCGGACCGTCGGCGAAGGCAGTGAGAGCGACGGCGGCACCGGGGCCACGATCGCGAACATGGTGCAGACCTCGGCCGCGATCAACCCCGGCAACAGCGGCGGCGCCCTGGTGAACCTCGACAACGAGGTCATCGGCATCCCGACCCTGGCCGCCACCGATCCCCAGATGGGCGCGGGAGCGGCGCCGGGCATCGGCTTCGCGATCCCGGCCGCGACCGTCACCGACATCGCCGGCCAGATCATCAAGGACGGCCGCGTCACCGACTCCGGCCGCGCCGCCCTCGGCATCACCGCCCGCACCGTGGTCGGCGACGACCTCCAGCCGTCCGGCGTCGCCGTGGTCTCGGTAACGGGCGGCGGAGCCGCCGCGAAGGCGGGACTCAAGGCGGGCGACGTCATCACCAAGATCGACCCAACCGGGATCTCGACGCTGCAGTCCCTGACGGAGGCACTGGCGGCCCACAAGCCGGGCGACAAGGTCCAGGTGACGTACGAGCGTGGCGGGGCCACGAAGACGGCGGAGGTCACGCTGGGGTCGGTCTGACTCGTCAGGCGTGCCACAGCCGGTGCCCGGATCCCCGGCGCTATCCGCACGTGGCGCGGGCCCGTCACCCATTCCCCACCGGGGCCTGGACGCGAGGGGCCGGGATCGCAGTTGGGGGCACCCCCGGCCGAAGGTTGGGGGACCGTAAATAGTCGATTTCGGACCCCCGCGCCGGAGAGCCCGGCCCCGACCCCGAAGCGGCCGGTACCGAACCCCCCGCGCGCTACGCCGCTATTCCTCGTTCCCGTGCAGGCTCATCGGGCCGTAGATCTTGGTCTCCCCGTCGAAGAGCACGACCTGGTCCGCGCCGCCCTCCACCAGGTCCTTCCAGAGCTCACCGATCCAGGACTCCGCATCCCCCTGCGTCGTGAACTCCTCCGGCTGCACCGCGGGCGCAACCTCGGTGCCGTCGGCCTTCTCGAACCGCCACGTCCACGCCATGTATTTCTCCTCGGTCCTCGGTCCACAGCTGCTGCTGTCCGTCGTGTGCCTGTCCCGCAGGGTAACCGCATGGCGGACCCGGCGAGCCCGCCGTACGCGGACGCGAGACGATCGGGGGGTGGAACTGACACTGCTCGGCACCGGAGGCCCCGAGGGCCTGCCCCTGCCCGACTGCCCCTGCGCCTCCTGTGCGGACGCCATCGGCGACCGCGACGGGCCGCGCGCCGCGACCGCCGTCCTCGTGGACGGCGTGCTGCTGCTCGACCTCACCCCCGGGCTGGCCTTCGCCGCCGCCCGTTCCGGGCACTCCCTCGGCGGCGTGCGGCAGGCACTGCTGTCCCACCCGCACGACGGGCCCGCGGTGGAGATCCCCGTCGGCCTGCCGGCACCGGGCCGCGTCCCCGACGGTCAGGAGCTGACGCTCCTGACCGGGCACCGGGTACGCGCCGTCCCCACGGACGCGCCCGGCACCGGCTACGAGATCGAGGGGCCGGACGGGATGAAGGCCCTCTATTTGCCACCGGGCTGCGCCCCCGCCGGGGTCCAGGAGGCCGCCGCACCGTACAACGTGGTGCTGTTCGACGCGGTCGACCGGCCCGACGCGCTGGGCAGGCTGCGCGCCGCCGGCGCCGTGGGCCCGACCACCGACGTCGTCGCCGTGCACATCGACCACAGCGCGCCGCCCGGCGCCGAGCTGCGGCGCCGGCTCGCCGCGCTGGGCGTGCGCGCCGTCCCCGACGGCACCACGCTGGTCGCCGGCGACTACCACGACGTACCGGACGTGCCCCGCCGCACGCTGGTGCTCGGTGGCGCCCGCTCCGGCAAGTCCGCCGAGGCGGAACGGCGGCTCGCCGCGTTCTCCGACGTCCTGTACGTGGCCACCGGCGGCACCCGCGAGGGCGACCAGGAGTGGGCGCGCCGCGTCGCGCTGCACCGCGACCGCCGGCCCGGTACGTGGGCGACGCAGGAGACCTGCGACCTGGTGCCGCTGCTCGCCGTGGACGGCGCGCCGCTGCTCATCGACTGCCTGGCGCTGTGGCTGACGTCCGCGATGGACTCCGTCGGCGCCTGGGACGACGAGCAGTGGTCGTCGGGCGGCGAACGCGAACTGCACGCCCGGGTCGCCGAGTTGACGGCGGCGTGGCGGGCGACGCGGCGCACGGTGGTCGCGGTGAGCAATGAGGTGGGTTCGGGGGTGGTTCCGGGGACGGCGTCGGGGCGCCGGTTCAGGGACGAGTTGGGGCGGTTGAACGCCGCTGTTGCGGGAGAGTCCGAGCAGGTGCTTCTTGTGGTGGCGGGTCAGGCGGTTTCGCTGCGCGGCTGATGGGGCTGTGTCCTGGTCGGGGCCGGGCTCTCCGGCAGGGGGGTCCGAAATCGACTATTTACGGGCCTGGCGGCCCACAAATAGCTCGGCAGCATTTCGGACCCCCCTGCCTGCGATCCCGGCCCCTCGCGTTCACGCCCCGGTGGGGGTTGGGTGACAGGCCCGCGCCACGTGCGGGTAGCGCCGGCCCTTCGCGTTCACGCCCCGGTGGGGGTTGGGTGACGGGCCCGCGCCACGTGCGGGTTGGGGGTGGGAACTCCGGGCCGCCGCCGGTCGATCCCGCGCCAAACGCAGGCGACCCTGCGGCCCGCACCCCCACGGCCGGAGGTTAACCGCGCCCGCGCGGCCCCTGCGGCCCGCGGCAGGCGCCCGCTTCCCTGGCCCGAGGCGCAGCCGGTACTGTGCGGCGAATGAGCGGCCTGAATCTCGATGACTTCGGCTCCCTGGTGGAGCGTCCCGACGCCGGTGTGCGGCGTGACGCGCAAGACCGGTGGCAGCGTCTGGTGAGCCCTCCGGGGGCTCTCGGCAAGCCCGCGGAGCTGGCCGAGTGGCTGTCGGCCGCTCAGGGGCGGGTTCCGGCGCGGCCGATCGCCCGGCCACGGGTGCTGTTGTTCGCCGGGGACCACGGGGTCGCGAGCCTGCGCGTCTCGGCGCATGAGGCCGGTACGGCCGTGGCGCTGGTCCGGGCGGTGCTCGACGGTGGGGCGCCGGTGAATGTGCTGGCGCGTCAGTTCGGGGCGCAGGTCCGCGTGATCGACATGGGCCTGGACTGCGATCCGGCGGAGCTGCCGGCCGAGGTCACCGCGCACCGGGTGCGCCGCGGCTCGGGGCGGGTGGACGTGGAGGACGCGCTCACCGTCGAGGAGGCCGAACTGGCGTTCCGCGCGGGCATGGCCATCGCCGACGAGGAGGCCGACTCCGGTACCGACCTCGTACTGCTCGGTGACATCAGCGTCGGTGGCACCACGGCCGCCGGCATTCTCGTGGCGGCGCTGTGCGGTACGGACGCCTCTGTGGTGACCGGCCGCGGCTCCGGGATCGACGACCTGGCGTGGATGCGCAAGTGCGCGGCGATCCGTGACGGGCTGCGCCGGGCCCGGCCGGTCCTGGGCGACCAGCTCGAACTGCTGGCCGCGAGCGGTGGCGCGGACCTCGCCGCGATGACGGGCTTCCTGCTGCAGGCCGCCGTGCGCAAGCTGCCCGTCGTGCTGGACGGTGTCGTCTCCGCGGCCTGTGCGCTGGTCGCGCAGCGTGTGGCGTTCCGGGCTCCCGACTGGTGGCTGGCGGGCCAGGCGAGTGGTGAGCCGGGGCAGGCCAAGGCTCTGGACCGGCTCTCCATCGAGCCGCTGCTCGACCACGGCGTACGGCTCGGCCAGGGCACCGGCGCGCTGCTCGCGCTGCCGCTGCTGCAGGCCGCGGCGGCGCTGGCGGCGGAGTTGCCGGACGTGTCGGGCGAGCCGGTGGTGGAGCGGGCCCCGGAACCCGTCACGGAACCTGTCGCCGTCACGTCGGAGGAGCCGCCCGCGGACCCGCCCCGCGAGGCGGCCGACACTCCGTAGAGCGCCGTTCCGCCCGCCCTCCGGGGTGGGCTCCGCGGGGCGTAGCCGGATCCGGCCACCGCCCCTGCGACGAGGATCCGGACATTCCGTCATAAGATCCACAACCATGGGAATGGGCAGCACGACACCGGGTCGCACACCGCAGGACGGGGAGGGCCGTCCGCATGTCTGGGGGCAGCGCTCCGCCGCCTACGCCGTCTGGTATCTGCGGGCTGTCGCCTTCCTCAACTTCCTCGGGGCGGTGTGGGTCTCCTTCGGAGCCGACATCCGGCGCCACAACATCGAGGACCTCTTCACCCCGTATCTGCTGACCGCGGGCTTCACCACGGGTGTGTTCGCGCTCTTCTTCGCCATCACCATGCGGCGCCGCAAACGGGCCGCGTGGGTGCTCAATCTCGTGCTGAGCGGGCTGTTCCTGCTGGTGCTGGCGCTGACGATGGGCTTCGCCGAGTACCGGGGCCACGTCCAGAACTGGATCACCCTGGGCCTGACCGGCTCCTTCGTCGCCGCCCTGCTGGTCGGCCGCCGTGAGTTCCGGGCCAAGGGCGACCGCTCCAATCCGAAGCACGCGATCCTGACCGCCGTCGGCGGCCTCATCGTGGGCTCGCTGATCAGCGCGCTGCTGGTCACCGCGACCAACAGCGAACACGGCTCGGACTTCGGCGCCAGCTTCCGTTACGCGATCATGCGCATGATCGCGCTCGACCCGAATGACGACAATTACGCGAACATCTCAACGCCCGGGTGGGTGGATGTCGTCATCAACGTCATGAGTGCGTTGCTCTTCCTGCTCGTGCTGTACGTGGCGTTCCGCTCGCCGCGCGGCCGGGCACTGCTCGGCCCGGAGGACGAGGCCAAGCTGCGCGGGCTCCTGGACCGCTACGGCGACCGGGACTCGCTCGGCTACTTCGCGCTGCGCCGCGACAAGAGCGTCATCTGGTCGCCGAGCGAGAAGTCCGCGATCGCGTACCGGGTCGTCGGGGAGGTGTCGCTGGCGTCCGGGGATCCGATCGGCGACCCCGAGGCGTGGCCCGGCGCCATCGACGCCTGGCTCGCCGAGGCCCGCGAGCACGCCTGGGTGCCCGCGGTGATGGGCGCGAGCGAGGAAGCGGGCGTGATCTACGCCAGGCACGGCCTGGACGCCCTGGAGATCGGGGACGAGGCGATCGTCGAGACCGCCGAGTTCACCCTGGACGGCCGCGCCATGCGGACCGTGCGGCAGGCGTACAACCGCGTCAAGCGGACCGGCTACACCGTCCGGATGCGCCGGCACGACGACATCCCCGCGGACGAGATGGACGCGATGCTGGAGCGCGCCGACGCCTGGCGCGACGGGGAGACGGAGCGCGGGTTCTCGATGGCGCTCGGCCGGCTCGGCGACCCCGCCGACGGGCGCTGCGTCATGGTCGAGTGCCACGACGGCGAGGGTGTGCCGCGCGCGCTGCTGAGCTTTGTCCCGTGGGGTCCGCAGGGGCTGTCGCTGGATCTGATGCGCCGCGACCGCGACTCCGAGAACGGGCTGATCGAGTTCATGGTCATCGAGCTGATCCAGCGCGCCGACGAGGTGGGCGTGCGGCAGATCTCGCTGAACTTCGCGATGTTCCGCTCGGTGTTCGAACGCGGCTCGAGGCTGGGCGCCGGGCCGGTGCTGCGGTTCTGGCGCTCCCTGCTGACGTTCTTCTCGCGCTGGTGGCAGATCGAGTCGCTGTACCGGGCCAACGCCAAGTACCGGCCCATCTGGGAGCCGCGGTATCTGCTGTTCGGCAAGAGCAGCGAGCTGCCGCGGATCGGAATCGCCAGTGCCCGGGCCGAGGGCTTCCTCGAAGCGCCGCGGCTGCCGTCCCCGCTGCGCAGACGCGACCGAGAGCGGACCGCTGCCAGGTGAGCCCCTTCAACAAGCGCCTTCGCGACTTCGCATACGTCGAATGGGGCGGAATCTCCCGAGATGTGTGGTTCGAGCTGCGGACGAAGAAGCTCCGCGCGATCCCACTGACCCTCTCCGCGTGCCTGTCCATCCTGACCCTTCAGGTGATCCAGCACTCCGGGAGCACCGGCACGGAGTGGGTCAACCGGCTCGGCGGCGTCTACGCGACGCTCCCGTGGTGGAAGGCGCTGCTGCGCACGCCCCTCTCGCTCTTCGTCCCCGACCCGTCGCTGCCGGTGTGGGGGCTGATCGCCCAGGTCGTCTTCATGTTCGGCATCGCCGAGATGACGGTCGGCAGGCGGCACACCCTCGGCATCGGGCTCCTCGCGACGCTCGCCGGCACGTCGTTCGCCCGCTACTCGCTCGCGGTCGGCCCCGACGGCTTCCTCGGGCTCCCGGTCTCCACCCTCGTCGTGCGCGACACCGGCCCGTCGGCGGCGGTCGTCGCCCTCGGGGTGTACGTGGCCTGCCGCTACCGCGCCTGGTGGACGGGGGGCGCGCTGATCCTCGCGATGCTCGTCGAGGTCGTCTTCATCGTGAACCTCGCGGGCTTCGAGCATCTGACGGCGATCGTGGCGACGCTGCTGCTGTGCGCCCTGGAGGGCCACCTCCGGCGGCGCCGGGAGGCGGAGCTCCATCGGGAGTCACCGCGGCAGCCCTCGGGTTAGCCGCCCGGGGTAGCCTCACGCGGTGACCGACTCCGCCGAGCCCTCGAAGGCCGGACCCGCGCCCGCCGCCTCCGTCGCGGACGCGCTCCGCTTCGCCTTCGGCACCCTCACCGCGCTGCCGGTGACCGTCACCCGCTGGGACCGGTCCGCCGCGCGCGGCGGGATGCTGTGCGCGCCGGTCGTCGGGGCGGTGGTGGGCCTGTGTGCCGCCGCGGTCGGCGGACTGCTGCTGCTCCTGGACGCGTCCCCGCTGCTCGCCGCCGTCGCCACCGCGGCCGTGCCCGCCGCCCTGACCCGCGGTCTGCACCTGGACGGCCTGGCCGACACCGCCGACGGGCTCGGCAGCGCCAAGCCCGCCGAGGACGCCCTGCGGATCATGAAGCAGTCGGACATCGGGCCCTTCGGCGTCCTGACGCTGCTCTTCGTCCTCCTCGCCCAGGTCGCCTGCCTCGCCGCCCTCTACGCCGACAGCTGGTCCCACGGCGCCGCCGCGGCCGCCGTCTCCGCCGTGGTGGCCCGTACCGCCATGACCCTGGCCTGCCGCGACGGCGTGCCCCCGGCCCGCCCCGACGGCCTGGGCGCCGCCGTGGCCGGAGCGGTCCCGCTCCGCATCGCGGCCCTCACCGCGGCCGGCACCCTCGTGGTCGCGGCGGCGGCCGGCGCCCTCTTCGGCCTCTCCCCCGCCCTCCACTTCGCCCTGGCCGCCCTCCTCGCCCTCATCACGGCCGAACTCCTCCTCCGCCACTGCCGCACCCGCTTCGGCGGCATCACGGGCGACGTCTTCGGCGCCCTGGCCGAAACGGCGGCGACGGCGGTTCTGGTCGTCCTGTCCCTGGGCTGACGACGGCATCGCCGGGTGCTGTCGCACCAGGCGCCATGGAAGCGTCTGTGGCGGAAGTGAAAGGATCGCTCGGACAGAGGCGAATCACGGGGGTTAGACAGTGGCGAATCGTCCGACGGATTGGCATGTGCTGGACCTGGACCGGGATCCGGTGCCGGGTGATCCGTACGAGGTGAAGGAACTCGCCCGGAAACTGGGCGACTTCGCGGACGATGTGTCGTCGGCGTTGCGGTCGGTGCGCGGGCTGAGCGGCAACAACGCGGTGCAGGACTGGGCGGGTCTGGCGGGGGACGCGTACCGCGAGCAGTTCGGGGATCTGCCGGGCGAGCTGGGCAAGTTGGAGAAGTCCTACCGGCTGGCTTCCGGGGCGTTGGAGACGTACTGGCCGAAGCTGGAGACCGCGCAGGCGGACGCGGACCGCGCTTTGGCGCAGGGGCGTACCGCCCGGCAGGATCTGGACGCGGCCAAGACCACGCAGGGCAACGCCGACGACTGGGTGAAGCGGGCGGGCGACAAGTCCAAGGAGTACCAGGCCGATCCGAAGCCGGGCGTGGAACCGCCGTCGGCGGACGAGGTCCGTACCGCCACCCGTAATGCGCTGGACGCTTCGAACGCGCAGAAGTCCGCGAACACCGCCGTCCACGACGCGCAGCAACGCCTGGACGCGGCGAAGGAACTGGCAGCTCAGGCCGCCCACCTGCGGGACACCGCCGCGTCGACCGCGGAGCACGCCCTGCACGAGGCGTCCGACGCTGGGATCAAGAACAAGCACTGGTGGGAGAAGGCGGTCGACTGGGTCGCCGACCACTGGGACGACATCGTCGCGGTCTGCAAGGTCATCGTCGCCGTGCTCGGCATCGTCGTCCTCATCATCGGCGGACCGCTCGCCTGGATCGTGCTGGCCGCCGCATTGGTCGTCCTCGCCGACACCCTCATCAAATACGCGCAAGGAAAAGCCAGCCTCTGGGACGTCTTCTTCGCCGCCCTCGACTGCATCCCCATGTTCAAGGGCCTGACCACCGCTGGCGGCCTGCTCAAAATGGCCAAGGAACTCCCGGCACTGCTGAAGAGCGGCAAGGCCCTGGAGAACATCGCCAACAGCGTCCGCAAGGGGGCAGGCGGGCTGCGTCAAATGGGACGCGAGATGAAGAAGCTCTTCACCTGTGGCGACCCCATCGACGTGGCAAGCGGCGAAATGGTCATGTCAGCCACCGATCTCCAACTTCCCGGTGTCCTGCCGCTGACCCTGGATCGCCACTTCCGCTCCTCGTACCGGGCGGGCCGCTGGTTCGGTAAATCCTGGGCCTCAACGCTGGACCAAAGGCTTCATCTCGACGATCAGGGTGTGCGCTTCACCACTGGCGACGGGATGCTGCTGCACTATCCCGTCCCCAGCGCAGGCCTTTCCCTCATGCCTCTCGAGGGTCCACGCTGGCCCTTGACATGGGACGGCGGACCTACCAGTGACATGTCGGTCCGCATACCCGAGTCCGGCCGGACTCTCGGTTTCACTCCGCACCCGGGCACAGCCGAACTCCTGCTCACTTCCATCAGCGATCGGTACAACAACCGCGTCACCATCACCTACTCCGCGGACGCGGCCCCCGTCGATCTGCGCCATACGGGGGGATACCACGTCGGAATCGAGACAGGGGGCGGCCGAGTCACCGCTCTGCGCCTCCTCAGCGATCCGGAACGGCCGCTGTTGATGGGATACGGATATGACGGCGACGGCAACCTCACCCAAATCTTTGACTCCTCCGGCCTGCCGCTCGCCTTCAGCTACGACAAACGTGGCCGTATCACGGGCTGGGAGGACCGGACAGGGACCTCGTACGGCTACGAGTACGACGAAGCAGGACGCTGTGTGGGTACGACAGGCTCGGAAGGGATTCTGAACTACCGCTACTCATACGATCCCGACGCCCGCACCACCGTCGCCACAAATTCTCTCGGTCACGCCACCACGTTCCACTTCAATGATCAGTACCAACTCATCCGCGAGACCGATCCGCTGGGGCAGGTCACCCTGCTGAGCTGGGATCGGTACGACCGCCTGCTCACCAGGACCGACCCCCTCGGCCGCACGACGAGCTGCGCGTACGACGGTGCCGGCAACCTGACCATGGCGACCCGCCCTGACGGCAGCTCCGCGACGATCGAGTACAACGACCTCAACCTGCCCGTGAGGATCACCCAACCCGACGGAACGCGCGCCCGCTACTCCTACGACGCCGCTGGGAACCGTACGTCCGCGACCGACGCGCTCGGCGCCACGACGAACTTCACCTACGACGAGCGCGGCGGTCTGACCAGCGTCACCGACGCGTTCGGCACAGTGCAACAGGTCGTGGTCAATGACTCCGCCGGTCTTCCGGCGGCGATCACCGACGTAGGTGGCACCACGATCCGGATCACGCGGGATGCATTCGGACGCATGGTGGAGGCCGCTGACGCGTCCGGGGCGTCCACGAGTGTCGGCTGGACGGGCGAAGGGCAGATCGCTTGGCGCATGGCTCCGGACGGGTCCGTTGAGCAATGGTCGTACGACGTCGAGGGAAACCCCGTCGCGCACCGCTCCGGCAGCGGCCGTGCAACACGATACGAGAACACTCATTTCGACCTCTGCGCCGTTCGTACGGAACCGGACGGCTCTCGTTACGAGTTCACCTACGACACCGAACTACGAGTGGTGGCGGTAACCAACGCGCAGGGCCGAGTCTGGAGCTACGACTACGATCCCTCGGGCCGCCTCGTTGGGGAGACCGACTTCAATGGCCGGAAGCTCAGTTATCGCTACGACGCAGCCGGTCAATTGACGGAACGCATCAACGGAGAGCGGCAAAGCATCCGATTCGAGCGGGATGTCCTGGGCAATGTCACCCGGCAGGATTCCAGTGGTGTGGTCACCGACTTCGTTCACGACGCACTCGGACGCCTGAAATGTGCCGTCAGCCCCGTTGCCGACCTCTCCCGGGAGCTGGACCCTCTCGGCCGCATTCTGGCCGAAAGCGTCAACGGTCGTACTGTTTCCTCGCGTTACGACGCAATAGGCCGCCGTACTCGGCGCACCACGCCGAGCGGGGTCCTGAGCGTCTGGGAATTCGGCACCACCGGCAGGCCGATGTCCCTGCGGTCGGGCAGCCACACCGTGCGCTTCGCGTACGACGAAGCGGGCCGGGAGGTCGAGCGCGACCTAGGGGGCGTGGCACTCAGCTGGCAGTGGGACGACAACAACCGTTCGACAGCACAGACACTGTCAACCCGCGGCCCGAAGTCCCCGATGGCGCAACGGCGGACCTTCACTCACGCCGCGGACGGAAGCCTCACAGCCGTCGATGACGCCTCGGGGGGCTTCCACCACTTCGAGCTGGATTCCGCGAGCCGCGTCACTGCCGTCAACGGTGCCGACTGGACCGAGGCATACGTCTATGACACCGCCGGTAATCTCGCCGCCGCGACACTGCCGGCCGGTGAGCACACCAGCCCGGAATCGGGCGACCGGTCCTACAACGGAACGCTCATCCAGCGGGCGGGGCACGTCAACTACACATACGACGATCAGGGCCGGGTGGTCAGGCGTACGCAAAAGCTACTCTCGGGTGGCAGTCGTGTATATCAATACGTGTGGAACGCCGAAGACCGGCTCACGGACGTCACCACCCCGGACGGCATCGCCTGGCACTACGAGTACGACCCGCTCGGCCGCCGAATCTCCAAGTCACGCCTTGCCGACGACGGAACTACCGCCCTGGAAACAACGGAATTCGTCTGGGACGGCACGCGCCTCGCCGAGCAGACAACCGCGGATGCCACGACAACCTGGGATTGGGAACACGGCGACATACCCGTCGCACAGACGGTTCGCGCCGCATTGCGCGATGCCCCTCAGGACGACATCGACGAGCGCTTCTACGCCATAGTCACCGATCTGGTCGGTACGCCAACCGAAATGGTCGACGTATACGGTGTGATCGTCTGGAAGAATCGGTCGACACTGTGGGGATCACCGCTCGGCGTCACGTCACCGGCGAATGTGGACTGCCCTCTGCGCTTTCCCGGGCAGTACTACGACGCCGAGACCGGCTTGCACTACAACTATCAACGCTATTACGAACCCGGGACCGCCCGATACCTCAGCCCGGACCCGCTCGGCCTCACTGCCGCTCCCGATCACCACGGCTATGTCTCCAACCCTCTCAATTGGTCCGATCCGCTGGGTCTCAAGGCCAAGTGTCTGGTGGATCTCTACCACGGCACAACGGGAGCCGGCCTGGACGGAATCCTCAAGAACGGGATCGATCCCACCTTCAGTACTCGGGCCATGGACTTCGGACGCGGCGGCTTCTACGTCACCAATGACGCCAACCAGGCCCGACAGTGGGCCACAAGACTCGCCGACCGGGCGGGCGGCACAGCGGAGGTACTGCACTTCCGCGTTCCGAAGAGCGAGCTGGACAACCTCACGAGTAAGATCTTCCATGGTCCCAGCGACGACCTGGCCAGCTTCATCAGGCATCACCGCAATGGCGGCGCAATGCACAGCTTCGAGATGGTGGAGGGCCCCATGCTGTTGAACCTCAGGGCTTTCCGCGGCGGCGCGGACGGCGTCTTCAAGGGACACCAGATAGCGATCTTCTCCTCTAAGGCAGCTGATCTGTTCACCCGATCCTTGGTCCGTTAGGAGATCGACTCGTGTCCGAGTTCACGATGCCCGCAGTTCCGGAGATGCAGGAATATCTGGGCGAAGTCGCCGAAGAACTGGTGACCCTCTTCGGGATCTCCCGGGCCGAGGCGGTGGCGCGTATCAACCGGGCGTGGGGCAACCAGGTGTTCAACGAATGGCCCGACCTACTGGCCCACGAGGAGCCCGAGCACTGGGCCTACGGCCTCTACTACGAAGGTGACGTGCCCTACTGGGAGCCCGACGCCGACCGGTCCCAATGGCGGATCCGCCAGGCCCCGCCGCGGGACTCGCCCGCCTGGACCCTGGAGGCCTGACCGGGTGGCGGTATCGCGGGCCCGGCAGAGGCACTCGGCACGGTCCGCCCGGTGCCGACGGATCCTCAGCGCGACCTGGCAGGCCACATCTGACCGGAAAGGGTGCTCCGAACCCTTTCCCCGCACCGCAGGATGACAAGGGCTGAGCGGTTCCGGGGTCATGGGGGGAACGGACGATGCAGCAACTGGCGTGTCCTGAGGGCCGTTGGGAGGTGGCGACGGCGCTGCCGCATGCCCGGCTGCGGCCGGGGGTGCAGCGGTACCGGGGGTACCGGCTGAACCTGGACCTGCCGCGGCAGCGGCTGGAGGTCCCGGACGGCGCGGTGACGCTGTTGTTCTCCTTCGACCACGAAGTGCGGGTGACGGAGGCCCTGACGCCGTCGGCCCCCGGCAACGCCCACCGCTCGATGCTGGTCGGGCTGCGCACCAGCGCCGGCCTCGGGCGGCACAGCGGGCGGCTGTACGGCCTGGAGGTCATCCTCTCGCCATGGAAGGCGTATTCGCTGTTCGGGATCCCGATGCACGAACTCGCCGACACCATCACCGACCCCATCGACCTGCTCGGCCCCCGCTGCCGCGATCTCGCCGACGCCCTCGCCTGCGCCGCTGGCTGGGCCCAGCGCTTCGACCTGCTGGACACCGTGTTCCTGCACTGGTCCGAGGACGCGCTCCCCGTCTCGGACCGCGTCCGGTACGCCTGGCGGGAACTCGCCAGGACCTCCGGCGCCCTGCCCATCGGCGAGCTCGTCGCCGCCACCGGGTGGGGCTGGCGGCAGTTGGAGAACCGCTTCCGCGCCGAGATCGGGCTGACGCCGAAGGGCGCGGCGCGCGTCATGCGGCTGCGCAAGGTGCTGCGGCTGATGGCGGCGGACCTGCCGGTGGCGGGCATCGCCGCCGAGTGCGGATTCAGCGACCAGGCGCACCTGAACCGCGAGTTCAAGGCGATGATCGGCCGCACCCCCCGCCAGTTCCGGCACGCCCGCGGCCTGGACTTCGCGGGCCCGCCCACGGTGGACCGGGTGGACGGCCAGGTCACCAGCATCATCCTGACCTGACGCCGGCCTGCGCCGAACCGTGCCGGGTGCGGGTGCGGGTGCGGGTGCCGGGTGCGGGTGCGAATTTCTTCAATACGGCGCGACCGCCGCTCTGCGAGCCTGCCGAGGTGTACGACACCAGAACGGCCCCGTCCGCCCCGGCGGCACTACGGCGCTACCAGGAACTGCTCGCGGACCAGAACCGGTTGCTCGCCGAGCAGAACGCCCTGCTGGAACGCATCCAGACCTTCACCGCCCTGGCCGCCGCACCGTCACCGCCCGCCGTCTCCCGCTGCGACCCACCCGTCCTGCCCCCGACGCTCGTGCAGCGCCACATCCTGCTGCTCCTCGCGGACGGCACCAAGGACAGCGCGATCGCCCGCCGGCTGGGCGTCAGCGAACGATCCGTCCGCCGCCACGTCGGCTCCCTCGCCGAACGGGCCGGAGCCAGCAACAGGTTCACCCTGGCACTGGCCGCGGCCCGCCTCGGCTGGCTGCCGGCCTACGACCGGCGGGCCGTCTAGGCCCACTGGGCCCTCTAGTACCAGCCGGTACACACGGTGGTGCCGTTGAACCCGCACGCCCGCATGACGTAACCCGCGTCATCGAAGGCCGGCGTGTGGGTGTCGCTGCCCGACTGCTGCGTGGTCATCCCCATCGGCCCGGTCCACGTGGACCCACCGTTGCTCGACCGGTCGACCCACACCTTGTTGCCCACGTTGGAACTGCTGATCCGTCCCCACGCGCACCGGCTGGACGTGCTGTAGCGCAGCTCGATGTACATGCTGCCGTTGTGCGCGGTCTTCTTGGTCACCGCGTTGCTCGTACTGCACGCCGCGGGCGCGCTGGGCGCCGCGCTCGCGGCTGGGGCGAGGGTGACGACACCCGCCACGACGATGGCGGTACTTCCGATTCCTGCGGCGATCCGGCGCTTGAGCGAAGACATCTGCGATTCCCTTCGGCTACCTGCTGGGACCCCCCGATCCCACCAGCCGAAGTCCCCCCGGACGAGGGCGAACAGGACATGCGTCCCCTTCCGGACACCCTGGAACCGTTAGACCGCCGCGTACGTCGTTGCGGCGGTCACCGTGCCGCCAGCTCGAACCACATCAGCTTGCCGCACAGCCCGAACGGCTCCTCCCCCAGCGCGTATCCGCCGCACCGGTCCGAGAACAGGTCCAGCAGGAAGAGCCCGCGCCCGCCGTCCGCGTCCGGATCCGGCGCGAGCGCCGCCGGCAGCTCCGGGTTGTTGTCCCGGACCGTCACCCGCAGCCGACGCGGCTCCCAGTTGAGCCGCAGCGAAGCGGGGCCCTGCGCGTAGCGGTACGCGTTGGTCGCCAGCTCCGAGGTCAACAGCGCAGCCGTATCGACGAGTTCACGTAAGCCGTGTGCCACGAGGATCGCCCGGACGGTCGTCCGGGCGATCCCGGGTGCGCGTGGGTCGTGCGGCAGTTGGAGGTAGTACTCCCAGCCATCACTGGAGGTGGGATCGGGGCACGACGGCTGCACTGCGTACATGTTGCCCTCCGGGCAGGTCGAGTGGCGTGCGTCACACAGTAGAGCGTTGAGTTAGATACTTTCTACCGAACACGGTAGATCTGTCGTCCAATGGACCCTTGGGACTCGGAACGGCAGACTTGGCCGCGATCGGAAAGAGGGGCCAATGCCGCCGAGGACAACGCCAACTGCGCGTCAGCAGCGCCTGGGTGCCGAGATGCGCAAGCTTCGGGAGAAGGCGGGGATGTCCGCTCGCGAGGCCGGAGCCCTGCTGGGCGGGGACCAGGCGCGGATCAGCAACATCGAGACCGGTCGGGTCGGGCTCAGCGCGGACCGCGTCAGGACGCTCGCCTGCAACTACGACTGCTCGGACGACGGGCTGATCGAGGCCCTGACCGGGATGACCGGCGAACGCAAGCGCCAGTGGTGGGAGGAGTACCGGGGCGTTCTGCCGCCCGGCATGCTCGACATCGCCGAACTGGAGCACTACGCGGTCGAATTGCGCACCGCGCAGACCGTGAGCCTGCCCGGCCTGCTGCAGACCGTCGACCACGCGCGGGCCGTCTTCCGCGAGGCGGTGCCCACCCTGCCGCCGCCGGAGATCGAGCACCGGCTCTCACACCGGATCAAGCGGCAGGCCGTCCTCTACCGGGACGCCCCGCTCCGCTACACCGCGGTCATCCATGAGGCCGCCCTGCGGATGCAGTTCGGCGGCCGGGCGGCCTCCCGCGAGCAGTTGCAGCACATCCTGGACATGAGCGAGCGTGACGGCGTCACGGTCACGGCGATCCCCTTCGCGGCCGGAGGCTTCCCCGGCTCCGGTCAGACGATCGCCTACGCGTCCGGCGCCGTCCCGCAACTGGACACCGTCCTGCTCGACCAGTCACACGGCCCGGCGCTCCTGGACGCCGAGGCTCAGCTGGCCAAGTACCGCGACATTCTGGACCGGCTGGACCGGGTGGCTCTCAAGCCCGGCGAGTCCCGGGACTTCATCCGTGAGATCGCCCAGAGCCTCTGAAAGGCAGGACCCTTGTCCACGTCGGACTGGCAGAAGTCTTCGCACTGCGCCGAGAGCAGCAACTGCATACAGCTGGCCGTCACCGGCCCCCGCGTATCCATACGCGAAAGCACCGAGCCCGGGGCGATCGTGACGACCACCCCCGCCCGGCTCAGGGCGTTCCTCGACGCCGTGAAGGCAGGGGCCCTCGACGCGCCGCGTCAGGCGTAGGCTCGACCGCGGCACAGGCCGCGCAGCCCTGGCGTGCCGCCCCGCGGGCGTGGCGGAATACGATGCGAGGGGCGCGGCCGGCCCACCCCTCGGCCGACAACATTCGACGGAACAGGACCACCCTCACCGTGACTGCACTGACACTCAGCACTTCCTCCGGCGCAGCGTTGCGCGCGGATGCCGTCGTCATCGGAGTGACCAAGGGCGCCAAGGGCCCCGAGGTCGCCGCCGGTGCGGAGGCCGTGGACGCGGCGTTCGACGGCAAGCTCGCCGCGACGCTGGAACTCCTCGGCGCCTCGGGCGGCGAGGGCGAGGTGACGAAGCTGCCGGCTCCGTCCGGCGTGAAGTCGGCGGTGGTGCTCGCTGTGGGTCTGGGTGAGACGCCCGCCGACGGTGCCGGCTACGACGCCGAGGCGCTGCGCCGGGCGGCCGGTGCCGCGGCGCGTGCGCTGAGCGGGACGAAGAAGGCGGCGTTCGCGCTGCCGGCGACGGACGCGGCGGGCGTGGAGGCGGTGGCGACGGGCGCACTGCTGGGCGCTTACGCGTACACGGCGTACCGGGTGGACAGCGCCGGCGGCAAGGGTCCGCTGGGCGAGATCGCCCTGGTGGGTGCCAAGCCGCGCGACAAGGCGCACAAGGCCGCGGCCGAGCGGGCGACCGCGGTGGCCGAGGAGGTCAACCGGGCGCGTGACCTGATCAACATGCCGCCGAACGACCTGAACCCGAAGGCGTTCGCGTCGGCGGTCCAGGCCGCGGGCAAGGAGCACGGCCTCAAGGTCGAGGTGCTCGACGAGAAGGCGCTGCTCAAGGGCGGCTTCGGCGGCATCATGGGCGTCGGCCAGGGCTCGGCGACCCCGCCGCGGCTGGTGAAGGTGGCGTACACCCACCCGAAGGCGAAGAAGACCGTCGCGCTGGTCGGCAAGGGCATCACGTACGACTCGGGCGGCATCTCCCTCAAGCCCCCGGGCCACAACGAGACGATGAAGTGCGACATGAGCGGCGCGGCCGCCGTGTTCGCGACCGTCGTGGCCGCGTCCAAGCTGGGCCTGCAGGTCAACGTGACCGGCTGGCTGGCGCTCGCGGAGAACATGCCGGGCGGCAACGCGACGCGTCCCGGCGACGTGCTGAAGATGTACTCGGGCAAGACCGTCGAGGTGCTCAACACCGACGCCGAGGGCCGGCTGGTCCTGGCGGACGCGCTGGCGCGCGCCTCCGAGGACAACCCGGACGCGATCGTGGACGTGGCGACGCTGACCGGCGCGATGGTGCTGGCGCTCGGTACTCGTACGTTCGCGATCATGTCGAACGACGACGGCTTCCGTACCGTGCTGCACGAGACGGCGACGGAGTCGGGCGAGCAGGCGTGGCCGATGCCGATGCCGCCGGAGCTGCTCAAGGCGATGGACTCCCCGGTCGCGGACATCGCGAACATGGGCGAGCGGGCGGGCGGCGGCCTGGTGGCCGGTCTGTTCCTGCAGGAGTTCGTGGGCGAGGGCATCACCTGGGCGCACCTGGACATCGCGGGCCCGGCGTTCAACGAGGGCGCGCCGTTCGGCTACACCCCGAAGGGCGGCGCCGGCACGGCGGTCCGCACCCTGGTCCGGCTGGTCGAGAAGGCCGCCGCGGGCGACGTCCTCTAGACCCCCGGCAAACCCCGGACGGACGCGCTTCCGACCGCGCGTTTCAGCCGGAATTCAGTGCTCGTTTGTACGAAGGTACGGCCCCGGGCTAGCACGCCCGGGGCCGTACGCGCGACCGGGCGGGTGTTCGCCCTGAGCGAGATTCCAGCGCCCGGAGTGCCCCTTACGGGCCAGTAGCCTCCCGGGATGAGGCTTAAGTCCGTCTCAGACCCCGGCCCGGTGGCCCGTCCGCCGCGAACAAGTGCGAAGATGTTGGTCGGCACGACAGGGCCCAGTTTTCACAGTTTTCAGACATAGCGGCCGAATAACAGCCGCCGCCCGGTCACCACAGACCGGCTCCGGCGTACCCATGCATGGAGGACGTGACGTGGCGAACGACGCCAGCACCGTTTTCGACCTAGTGATCCTCGGCGGCGGCAGTGGCGGTTACGCCGCGGCGCTGCGCGCGGCGCAGCTGGGCCTGGACGTCGCCCTGATCGAGAAGAACAAGCTCGGTGGCACGTGTCTGCACAACGGCTGCATCCCCACAAAGGCTCTGCTGCACGCGGGCGAGATCGCCGACCAGGCTCGTGAGAGCGAGCAGTTCGGTGTCAAGACCACCTTCGATGGCATCGACATGGCGGGTGTCCACAAGTACAAGGACGACGTGATCGCGGGCCTGTACAAGGGTCTGCAGGGGCTGGTCGCCAGCCGCAAGATCACTTACGTCACGGGTGAGGGCCGGGTGTCCTCCCCCACCACCGTCGATGTGAACGGCGAGCGCTACACCGGCCGCCACCTCCTGCTGGCGACCGGCTCCGTGCCGAAGTCGCTGCCGGGTCTGACCATCGACGGCGACCGCATCATCTCCTCGGACCACGCGCTGGTCCTGGACCGCGTCCCGAAGTCCGCGATCGTGCTGGGCGGCGGCGTCATCGGCGTCGAGTTCGCCTCCGCGTGGAAGTCCTTCGGCGCGGACATCACGATCATCGAGGGCCTGCCGCACCTGGCCCCGCTGGAGGACGAGAACAGCTCCAAGATCCTGGAGCGCGCCTTCCGCAAGCGCGGCATCAAGTTCAACCTCGGCACCTTCTTCCAGAAGGCCGAGTACACGGCCGACGGTGTGAAGGTGACCCTCGCCGACGGCAAGGAGTTCGAGGCCGAGCTGCTGCTCGTCGCCGTCGGCCGCGGCCCGGTCTCGCAGGGCCTGGGCTACGAGGAGGCCGGTGTCGCACTCGACCGCGGCTATGTCCTCGTCGACGAGTACATGCAGACCAACGTGCCGACCATCTCGGCCGTCGGCGACCTCGTCCCGACCCTCCAGCTCGCGCACGTCGGCTTCGCCGAGGGCATCCTGGTAGCTGAGCGGCTGGCCGGTCTCAAGGCCGTGCCGATCGACTACGACGGCGTTCCGCGCGTCACGTACTGCCACCCGGAGGTCGCCTCCGTCGGTATCACCGAGGCGAAGGCCAAGGAGCTGTACGGCGCCGACAAGGTCGTCACCCTGAAGTACAACCTCGCGGGCAACGGCAAGAGCAAGATCCTCAAGACCGCGGGCGAGATCAAGCTCGTCCAGGTCAGGGATGGTGCCGTCGTCGGCGTCCACATGGTCGGTGACCGTATGGGCGAGCAGGTCGGCGAAGCCCAGCTGATCTACAACTGGGAAGCGCTGCCGGCCGAGGTCGCCCAGCTCATCCACGCGCACCCGACCCAGAGCGAGGCGCTCGGCGAGGCCCACCTGGCCCTCGCGGGCAAGCCGCTGCACTCGCACGACTAAGCCCCTCACCACGCACCCCATCCGCACAGATCGTTAGGAGCAACCGCAACCATGGCGGTTTCCGTAACCCTTCCGGCGCTCGGCGAGAGCGTGACCGAGGGCACCGTCACCCGTTGGCTCAAGGCCGAGGGTGAACGCGTCGAGGCAGACGAGCCGCTGCTCGAGGTGTCGACCGACAAGGTCGACACCGAGATCCCGTCGCCCGCTTCCGGCATTCTGGCCTCCATCAAGGTGGCCGAGGACGAGACCGTCGAGGTCGGCGCCGAGCTGGCCATCATCGACGACGGCTCGGGCGCGCCCGCCGCCGCCCCGGCCGCTGCCGAGGCTCCGGCCCCGGCTCCCGTCCAGGCCGAGGCCCCGCCGCGCCGGGCTCCGGCCGCCGAGGCCCCCGCGGCCCCGGCCCCGGCCGCCTCCCTCGGGCTCCGCCGAGGGCACCCCGGTCCTGCTGCCCGCACTGGGCGAGTCGGTCACCGAGGGCACCGTCACCCGTTGGCTCAAGTCGGTCGGCGAGACCGTCGAGGCCGACGAGCCGCTGCTCGAGGTCTCCACCGACAAGGTCGACACCGAGATCCCGGCCCCGACCGGTGGTGTCCTCCTGGAGATCCTCATCAACGAGGACGAGACCGCCGAGGTCGGCGCCAAGCTCGCCGTCATCGGCGCCGCGGGTGCCGCTCCGGCGGCTGCCCCGGCCGCCGCGGCTCCGGCTCCGGCCGCCACCCCGGCACCGGCTCCGGTCGCGCCCGCCGCCCCGGCTCCGGCACCGGCCACCTCGGGTGACGACGGCGCCTACGTGACCCCCCTGGTCCGTAAGCTCGCCTCCGAGAACGGCGTGAACCTGTCCTCGGTCAAGGGCACCGGCGTCGGTGGCCGTATCCGCAAGCAGGACGTCCTCGCCGCCGCCGAGGCCGCCAAGGCCGCGGCCACCGCGGCCCCGGCCGCGTCCGCGCCCGCTCCGAAGGCCGCCCTCGTGGCGTCCCCGCTGCGCGGCCAGACGGTCAAGATGACCCGCATGCGCAAGGTCATCGGCGACAACATGATGAAGGCGCTGCACAGCCAGGCGCAGCTCACCAGCGTGGTCGAGGTGGACATCACCAAGATCATGCAGATGCGCAACAAGGCCAAGGACGCGTTCGCGCAGCGCGAGGGCGTCAAGCTCTCGCCGATGCCGTTCTTCGTCAAGGCCGCGGCCCAGGCGCTGAAGGCCCACCCGGTCGTCAACGCCCGGATCAACGACGACGAGGGCACCATCACCTACTTCGACTCCGAGAACATCGGTATCGCGGTGGACTCCGAGAAGGGTCTGATGACTCCGGTCATCAAGGGTGCGGGCGACCTCAACATCGCGGGTATCTCCAAGCGGACCGCGGAGCTGGCCGGCAAGGTCCGGGCGAGCAAGATCAGCCCGGACGAGCTGTCCGGCGCCACCTTCACGATCAGCAACACCGGCTCGCGCGGTGCGCTGTTCGACACGGTGATCGTGCCCCCGAACCAGGCCGCCATCCTGGGCATCGGCGCGACCGTCAAGCGTCCGGTGGTCATCGAGACCGCCGAGGGCACCGTCATCGGCGTCCGCGACATGACGTACCTGGCGCTCTCCTACGACCACCGCCTGGTGGACGGTGCCGATGCGGCCCGTTACCTGACGGCCGTCAAGGAGATCCTGGAAGCCGCCGAGTTCGAGACCGAGATCGGTCTCTGACACTCATGCCGCGTCCCTGACGCGGCGAGGTGATCGCAGTGCGACGCCCCCGACCCGGTACGCCGGGCCGGGGGCGTCGGCGTTCCGGCGGTGAGGACGGTCCGGCAGAGCGGACCACCTTGCCCTCGGGCTCGTCATTCGCCTTGTCGGCCACGCCGCACCTCCTGTAGTGGTACGTACTGCATGACCGTCGCAGCCATACCCGGCACCCTGTGCCAGGTTTCCTCCGGAGGCATCTTGCCGCTTCACATAGATCTGCTGACCGACCCCACCGGCGCGCAGCTCCGCGACTGGCACCAGGTGCTCACCGCCGCCCTCGGCCATGACCTGCCCGGTGATCCGGTCCCCTCGTCGGACGATGTGTCCGCTCAGCTCACGACGCCGAGCGCCCACAGCCGCAAGCTGCTGTGGCTGGCGCGGAACACCGCGGGGGCGCCGGTGGGAACCGCCGCACTGCGGCTGTTCGACGAGCCGGGGCGCTCCCATCTCGCGGCGCTGGAGCTGTACTCGCACCCCGCCCACCGGCGGCTCGGCGCCGGTTCCCTGCTGCTGGACACCGCCGTGGGCGCGGCCCGCGACAACGGGCGGCGCAGCCTCGTCACCAGAACCACGGTCGGGACCCCCGGCGACCGGTTCCTGGCCACCCGCGCGTTCACCCCGGCGCTGAAGCTCACCTGGCGGCGGCTGCGGTTCGACAGCATGGACACCGCCGCGATCGGCGCGTTCGCCGGCGAGCAGCACCACGGCTACCGGCTGGAGACCTGGGAGGGCGTCGCCCCGGAAGCTCTGATCGACGGCTTCGCGCTCGCCAAGCGGGCCATGGGCGTGGGCGCCGGGCCGGCCGGCGGGATCCCCCCCGGCCATGTGCCGTGGAACGCCGAGCGGGTCCGATCCGCCTCCGAGATCTTCGCCAAGCGCGGCGAGCAGCTGATCACCGTGGCCGCGATCAGTGAGGCGGACGGCTCGGTGGCCGGGTACACCGAGCTGGTCGTACCGGCCGACGGCTCCGGCCGCGCGCTGCAGTACGACACGGCCGTCGTCCCCGGCCATCGCGGGCACGGGCTCGGGCGCTGGATGAAGGCGTCGATGATCCAGCGGATCACGTCCGAGCTGCCCGGAGTGACGGAGATCGAGACCGACAACGCCGACGACAACCGGCACATGGTGGCGATCAACACGGGGCTCGGCTTCGTGCCCGTCCGGCAGACGGTGGAGTACCAGCTGCGCCTGGCGGAATGATTTCCTCCGATCCGTCCCACGACCGCCGGGGAGCGCCCTGCGACGTCATCCGGCCATTGAGCCCAAACGTGCGTAACGACACGGGCGCATACGGGGCACTCCGCGTGCGTCCGGCCCCGGCAACCGGGAAGCTGGACGCGTGATGGACGAGACGGAGTTCTGGGAGATCATCGACAGTACGCGCGCGGCCGCGGACGGTGATCCGGAGGAACAGGCCGATCTGCTGATCGAGCGGCTCGCGCTGCTCGATCCGGACTCGGTCACGGACTTCGCGCGGCACTTCGAGACGCGCTTCGCGCGGGCCTTCCGCTGGGACGTGTGGGGCGCCGCCGACATCATGCTGGGCGGCGCCGACGACGAGGCGTTCGACTTCTTCCGCTGCTGGCTGATCGGACAGGGCCGGCACGTCTTCGAGGGTGCCCTGCACAGCCCCGACGACCTGGCCTTCCTCGTCGCGGAGTTCGACCCGGAGGTCGACGGCGACGCCGAGGAGCTGGGTTACGCGGCGGACGAGGCGTACGAGCAGCTGACCGGGGTGCGGCTGCCCGACCTGGAGCTGCCGCCGCCCGGTGACCCGGAGGGCGAGCAGCTGGACATGGACGACACGGACCTCATGGCGGACCGGTTCCCCAAGTTGTGGGCCCGCTTCGGCTGACCGGACCGCCCGGCTGACCGGACCGCCCGGCCGGAGGAGCCGCTGACCGGACCGCCTGAGCCGGCCGGCCGACCGGCCCGCCTACGCAGCGGCGAAGTCCAGCGGCCGGCCCATCAGCACGTCGTCCACGTACGCGCCTTCCAGCAGGAACTCGCCCGGCAGGACGCCCTCGACCGCGAACCCCATCGACTCGTAGAGCCGCCGCGCCGGAGCGTTGTGGCCCAGCACCCGCAGGGTCATCCGGGTCGCGCCCTGCCGGCCCGCCTCGTGCAGCGCCGCGGCCATCAGCCTGCGGGCGATGCCCCGGCCGCGGGCCCAGGTGTCCACCGCGAGCCCCTGTATCTGGCGGACGTGCGCGTTGCACGGCAGCGGGGTGGGCGGCACGATCCGCACATAACCGGCCACCCGCCCGTCGACCTGCGCGACGAGGATCTCCTCCGGCGTATGGCGCTCGTCGTAGAACGGCTTGCCGGGGTCGGGAGGCGGCTGCACCGCGTGCAGCGAGGACCAGGTGCGGACATCGATCCCGACGAGGTCGGCCTCGTCGGCGTAGGTCGCCGAACGGACCATCACATCTGACATGCCGGCAACTCTGCCACGTGCGGCTCCCGGCCCCCAGAGCGCCCCGCCGGGTCCCGTCGCGGGGCAGAATGGCCCCATGCGTATCGCAGTCACCGGCGCGTCAGGCCTGATCGGTTCCGCCCTCGTCCGCTCCCTCGGCACCGACGGGCACGTGGTCGTCCGCCTGGTCCGGCGCGAACCCGCCGGCCCCGACGAGGTCCGCTGGGACCCCGCCCGCCAGTCCGTGGACACCAAGGGGCTGACGGGCTGCGACGCGGTCGTCCACCTCGCCGGCGCGGGCGTCGGCGACCACCGCTGGACCGCCGCGTACAAGAAGGAGATCCACGACAGCCGGGTCCTCGGCACCACCGCCATCGCCCGGGCCGTCGCGTCCCTCGACACCCCGCCCAAGGTCTTCGTCTGCGGCACCGCGCTCGGCTACTACGGCGACACCGGCGACCGCCGCACGGACGAGGACGGCCCGGCCGGCGCGGGCTTCCTCGCCGGCGTCGTCCAGGACTGGGAGGCCGCCGCGGAACCCGCGGCCGCGGCCGGCATCCGGACCGTCTTCGCCCGCACCGGCCTCGTCGTGTCCCGCCGGGGCGGCGCCTGGGGACGGCTGTTCCCGCTCTTCAACGCCGGTCTCGGCGGCCGGCTCGGCGACGGGCGCCAGTACTGGAGCTTCATCTCCCTGCACGACGAGATCGCCGCGTTCCGCCACATCATCGACACCGCGAGCCTCTCGGGACCGGTGAACCTGACGGCGCCTGAACCCCTCACCAACCGCGAGGTGACCGCCGCGATGGGCCGCGTCATGCACCGGCCCACCCTCGCCACCGTCCCCGCGTTCGCCCTGCGCATCGCGCTCGGCGAGTTCTCCCAGGACGTCCTGATGAGCCAGCGGGTGGTGCCGCGGCGGCTGCTCGACTCGGGCTTCTCCTTCGCGTTCCCGGGCATCGAGGAGAGCATCCGGGCCGCGTTCGGGCACTGAGTGCCGAAAGGCTGAATCGCACCGTGCACCTGGTGCATCAGCCACGTGTGATGAGGGCATGACCCCTACCAGCGCCAGCTGACGCGAGCGGGGAACGAAGCCAACCTCCGGGAGGGGCATCGTGCTCTCAACAGCACGGCAAGCGGACGTCGTCGTGATCGGGGCCGGGCTCGCGGGCCTCGCAGCGGCGCACCATCTGATCAGTGCGGGGCTGACCGTCACCGTGCTGGAAGCGGGATCCCGGGTCGGCGGCCGGATGGCCACCGACACCGTGGACGGTTTCCGGCTCGACCACGGTCCACAGCTGCTCAACACGTCGTACTCCGAACTCCGGCGCACCCCGGGGCTCCAGGGGCTGCGGCTGCGCCCGTTCGCCCCCGGCGCCCTGGTGCGGGCCGGCGGCCGCGGCTACCGCGTCGGCGACACCCGCGGCACCCGGGCCCGGGCCGTGCTCTCCGCCGCCAGGACCCCGCTCGGCGACACCCTCGACCGGGCGGGGCTCGGCACCGCGCTCAACCGGCTGGCCGCCACCTCCACCGCCCGGCTCCTCGCCCGGCCCGAGACCACCACGGCCGCCGCACTCGCCGCCCGTGGCTTCGCCCCCCGGCTCCTCGACGGATTCGTCCGCCCCCTGCTCAACGCCCTGCTCTGCGACCCGGACCTCACCACGTCCAGCCGGTGCGCCGACCTCGTGCTGCGCGGCTTCGCCCGCGGCGGAACGTGCCTGCCCGCCTCCGGCGCGGCCGCCGTCCCGCACCGCCTCGCCGCCGCCCTGCCGCCGGGCACCGTGCGCCTCGGCGTCCGGGCCACCGCCGTCTCCGTCAACGCCGTCGCCACCGACGGCCGCGGATCCGGCGAACTGCCCTGCCGAGCCGTGGTGGTGGCCACCGGCGCCCGCGCCGCCGGCGAACTCCTCCCCGGCCTCCGGGTACCCAGCTTCCACGCCGTAACCGTCGTCCACCACGCCGCGCCCAGTTCCCCGCTGCGCGAGCCCCTGCTGGTCCTCGACGCCGACCGGCACGGTCCCGTCTCGCACACCCTCCCGGCCAGCGAACTCGACCCCTCCCGCGCCCCGTCAGGACGCGCCCTCGTCACCTCCGTCCTCCTCGGCCCCCAGGAGGACGGCCGCACCGACGACATTGCCGTCCGCAAGCACCTGGCCGAGCTGTACGAAACCTCGACGGACGACTGGGAACCCCTCGCCACCCACCACGACCCCGAGGCCGTCCCCGTGATGACCGCCCCCCACGACCTCCGACGCCCCGTCCGGCTCCTGTGCGGCCTCTACGTCTGCGGCGACCACCGCGACACCAGCACCGTCCAAGGCGCCCTCCTCTCCGGCCACCGCGCCGCCACCCACCTCCTGGCGGACTTCGGCCTCCACCCGGCCCTGGTGACGTCCCCCCAACCGGCGGAGGAGGCGGCGTAGAGCCACGCGCCTCCGACGTGAGGACACGGACACCAGCACCCACCCCTTCCCGCAGGCCGGAGCGGGCGTGAGGTGACCGGGGCCGGAGGGGTGGGGCTTCGACATGCTGCCGAGCTGTTTGTGAGCCGCTGGGGACACCCCCGGCCGAAGGCTGGGGGACCGTGAACAGTCGATTCCGAAGGCCGGCACCGCAGGACCCGGTCACCGCACCCCCGACCGGCCCGAAGGAACCTCAGCCCACGGCCAACCCCAGCGCCGCCGCCCGCTCGTAGAACCCCCGCGCCGCCCCCGTCTCCCGAAACGGCTCCAACCGCCGCCCGAAGTCCCGCACATACTCCACCGCCCGGGTCGACCGCATCTCGGTCGCCTGCTGCATCGCCTCTCCTCCGAGCGCACACGCCAGATCCACCTCCCCCAACCCCAACCGCGCAGAAGCCAGCACCGTCCGGCAGAACACCCGGCTCCGCGCGTACGCCGGCCCCCGCAACTGCAGCGAGCGCTCCGCGTACTGGGCCGACGCCCGGTACTGCTGCAGATCCCGGTGGCAGTGGCCGAACTCGTCCGCGAGCTGCGCCTCGTCGAAGAACCGTGCCCAGTACGGGACTTCGTCCCCCGCCCGGGCCGCCTCCAGCGAGCGCTCCGCGCGCGCCAGCGCGGCCGAGCAGGCCCGCACCTCGCCCAGCAGCCCGTGCCCGCGCGCTTCCGCCGCGTGCAGAAGGGCCTGTACGACGGCGGGCGCGCTCGTGCCGACCCCCTGCTGCGCCACCCGCGCGAGCTGGACCGCCTCGCGCCCGTGCCCGAGGTAGACCGCCTGACGGCTCATCGTGACGAGGACGTAGCCGCCGTAGACGCGGTCGCCGGACGCCTGGGCGAGGCGCAGGGCCTGGACGAAGTAGCGCTGCGCGAGGCCGTGGGCGCCGATGTCGTAGGAGGTCCAGCCGGCCAGCCGCGTCAGGTCGGCGACCGCGCCGAACAGCCGCCGTCCGAGCGCCTCGCCGTACGTGCCGCGCAGCATCGGCTCGGCCTCGTGTTCGAGGTAGCGGACGAGCGCCTGACGGGCGTGGCCGCCGCCGTAGGTGTTGTCGAGGGTCCGGAAGAGGTCGCCGACGGAGCGCAGCGCGGCGATGTCGCCCATGGTGACGCGCTGGCGGGAGACGGCGGCGCGGGCCGGCCCGTGGCCGCCGCGCGTCTGCGCGGGGATCCGGGCCCGGCCGGTGCGCTCCGCCTCCGACCCCCCGGAACCACCACCGACCGCACCACCGGCACCACTACTGGCGCCACTGCTCACCCCGTGCGCCACATGCTCGTCCGCCCGCCCGATGAGCCAGTCGCGGCTCGGCACCACCAGCCCGGCCGGTGTGAAGGCGATCTTGCGCAGCTCGGCCTGGCTACCGGTGTCTTTCCGCCACAGTCCGCTGATGATGTCGATGGCTTCTTCCGGTCCTGCGGCGAACTCCAGGCCCGCGTAGACCGGCGCGCACGCGTCGAGCCCGAGATCCTGAGCGGACAGCCGCCGCCCGAGCCGTCGCGTGAAAACCTCCGCGATGAGCGCGGGGGTGGTGCCGCGCGGCTGCTGGCCGCGCAGCCAGCGCGTCACGGAGGTCTTGTCGTAGCGCAGGTCCAGGCCGTGCTCGATCCCGAGCTGGTCGACCCGGCGGGCGAGCCCCGCGTTGGAGAAGCCGGCCTCGGTGATCAGGGTGGCGAGCTGGCGGTTGGGCGAACGCTGCGGGGATCGGTCCGTCATCGGCTGCGCGGTCCACTTCCTTCGAAGGACTCCGGAACGGCGTGAATGTAACGGCCTGTAGTGCCGCGCTCACCACCAGAGCCTCAGATTCCCCCGAATGGGTGACAGCCCAGCCCATTGACTTGCAAAGCCGTATCTTCCGGTCACCGACCGTGGTACCGACGCCCACCCGAACAACTCCGGCCCGCCCCCCACCCCAGCTTCCCCGGCCCCTTGAAGGCGGCCTTCGGCCCGGTCGTACAGTTGCAGGGGCGCTAACGAGGCGACTACGAGGAGCTGACGTGACTGACCTGCACTTTGTCCACCTGGGCTTCGGGGCGGACGCCGTCGAATACCAGGAGGCATGGCAGGAGCAGCGCAGGGTGCACGCCGCGCGCTTCGAGGACGAGATCCCCGACACCTGCCTCCTCCTCGAACACCCGCCGGTCTACACCGCGGGCCGTCGCACCGCCGACAACGAGCGCCCGCTGGACGGCACGCCGGTCGTCGACGTGGACCGCGGCGGCAAGATCACCTGGCACGGTCCCGGCCAGCTCGTCGGCTACCCGATCCTCAAGCTGCCGCGTCCGGTCGACGTCGTCGCGCACGTCCGGCGGCTCGAGGACGCGCTGATCCTGACCTGCGCCGAGTTCGGCCTGGAGACCACCCGCATCGAGGGCCGCAGCGGCGTCTGGGTGCTGGGCGACCCCGTCGAGCAGCGCCCGGTGGGCGGCCTGACCCTGGACTTCGACCCCCGTCTGGCCGACGACGAGTTCGACCCGCGGCTGAACGGCCCGGAGTACGCCCCGTCCAACGCCGGCCAGCGCCGCGAGGACCGCAAGCTCGCGGCCATCGGCATCCGGGTCGCCAAGGGCGTGACGATGCACGGCTTCGCGATCAACTGCGACCCGGACAACACCTGGTTCGACCGGATCGTGCCGTGCGGCATCCGCGACGCCGGAGTCACCTCGCTCTCCAACGAGCTGGGCCGCGACATCTCCGTCACCGACGTCGTGCCGGTGATCGAGAAGCACCTGCGGGCGGTGCTGGAGACCGCGGCGCCGCTCCCGCGCGCCGTGTAGGGCGGGGGCAGGGCACCAGGGGCCGTCCGCGGGCTCGCGGGTGGTGCCGGGCACGACGTCCTCCCGGGGACCGTGCGGGACCACTCCTGGCCTTCACCCCGGCCCTCACTCCCTTGGGGGAATGCCCCCATGAGCCTGTTGGTTGGCTCTGTTCGTATAGGTACAAACAACGGGCGTACCCTGGGGTTCGCCGAAGATTCGAAGACACGCTGGTGGAAGGGGAGTACCGGACGATGTCCGCTGTCGCACCCGACGGACGCAAGATGCTGCGCCTGGAAGTCCGGAACGCTCAGACCCCCATCGAGCGCAAACCCGAGTGGATCAAGACCCGGGCGAAGATGGGCCCCGAGTACACCAAGATGCAGGCGCTCGTGAAGAGCGAAGGCCTGCACACCGTGTGCCAGGAGGCCGGCTGCCCCAACATCTACGAATGCTGGGAGGACCGCGAGGCCACCTTCCTCATCGGCGGCGACCAGTGCACCCGGCGCTGTGACTTCTGCCAGATCGACACCGGCAAGCCGGCCGCGCTGGACCTCGACGAGCCGCGCCGCGTCGGCGAGTCCGTCGTGACCATGAACCTGAACTACGCCACGATCACCGGCGTCGCCCGCGACGACCTGGAGGACGGCGGCGCCTGGCTCTACGCGGAGACCGTCCGCCAGATCCACGCGCAGACCGCCGAGCGGGCCGAGGGCTTCACCAAGGTCGAGCTGCTGATCCCGGACTTCAACGCGGTCCCCGAGCAGCTCGCCGAGGTCTTCTCGTCCCGGCCCGAGGTGCTCGCGCACAACGTCGAGACCGTGCCACGCATCTTCAAGCGGATCCGTCCCGGCTTCCGTTACGAGCGCTCCCTCGAAGTGATCACCAGGGCTCGCGAGGCCGGGCTGGTCACCAAGTCCAACCTGATCCTGGGCATGGGCGAGGAGCGCGAAGAGGTCAGCCAGGCGCTGCGGGACCTGCACGACGCCGGCTGCGAGCTGATCACCATCACGCAGTACCTGCGGCCCTCGCCGCGGCACCACCCCGTCGAGCGCTGGGTGAAGCCGCACGAGTTCGTGGAGCTCAAGGACGAGGCCGACCAGATCGGCTACGCCGGCGTCATGTCCGGGCCGCTGGTCCGTTCTTCGTATCGTGCGGGCCGGCTCTTCCAGCAGGCGATGGACCGCCGCCGGGCGACGGGCGAGCAGTCGGTGGCGGCCCAGTCCGTCTGAGGTCCCGTGTGAGACCCCTCACGGTGACGCGGTGCGGCCACGCACCGCGTCACCATCCCCGCCAGGCATGCGGCGCGGCGAAGCGGAATCAGGCACGCGGCAAGGTTTCATGCGAGATTGACCGTGCGGTCACGGGCTGGTAACACAATGTGGCGAGCCTGGTTCACGCACACCCATGCGATTGCGATTCCGAGGCGTCCTGAGGGGGACCCCCATGCAGGTCGAGTCCGCACAACTCCGCCAGAGCACCCTCCACCCCACAGTCACCGTCACCGGAGCCCTGCGCGCCATGGAGGCACTGCTGCTGGGCGGGGGCCAGCAGACCGCCCGTCGCAACGCCTGGTCGGCCGTGGTCGAGGACCGCCGCCGGGCCAAGGACCGGCGTGAGGTGCAGCACGTGATCGAGGCGCTGAACGCGCCCGCCGCCGTCCGTAACACGGGGCCGGATTCCTTCTGAGCGCTGGTCCCGATCCCTTCCGGGCACAGGCTGAGCACCGGGCTCCGTTCCTTCCGGGCACAGCACCGGCTTCCCCCTGACGGGCCGGCCGGTCCCTTGAGGGCCACCGATGCGCCCACCGGCGCGCGGGCCACGTATCCTGTGCCGCATGGCGAGGAAGGAAACATCCGAGAACCCTGGGCGGCTTCAGCAGATCGCTCAGACCTACAAGATGACCAGGCGGGCCGACTCCAAGGTCGGGCTCGTCGTAGCGGCTGTGGGAATCGTCACCTTCGGTGTCGTCCTCGCCCTCGGCTTCTTGATCGACCACCCCATCTACGCGGGCATCCTGGGCTTGCTGTTCGCGTTCCTCGCGATGGCCATCGTCTTCGGCCGCCGGGCCGAGAAGGCCGCCTTCGGGCAGCTCGAGGGCCAGCCGGGTGCCGCCGCGGCGGTGCTGGACAACGTGGGCCGCGGCTGGACCGTGACCCCGGCGGTCGCGATGAACAAGAGCCAGGACGTGGTGCACCGTGCGGTCGGCAAGGCCGGCGTGGTGCTGGTCGGCGAGGGCAACCCGAACCGGGTGAAGGCCCTGCTGGCCGCCGAGAAGAAGAAGGTGGCGCGCGTCGTGTTCGACGTGCCGATCACCGACATCATCGTCGGCAACGAAGAGGGCCAGGTCCCGCTCAAGAAGGTGCGTACGACGCTGCTCAAGCTGCCGCGCGTGCTGGCAGGACCGAAGGTCACCGAGGTCAACGACCGTCTGCGGTCGCTCGGCACCCTCATGAGCAACATGCCGATCCCGAAGGGTCCGATGCCGAAGGGCATGCGGATGCCGAAGGGCCGCTGAACCCCGGAACACCGACCACAACGCCCTCGTGGGCCGGGCGAGCCGTAGGCGGCTCGGCCAGGCCCACGAGGGCGTTCACGTTGGCGGGGGCTCGCCGACGCTTGACGCGCTCGCCTAGATCCGGACCTGAACGGCCTGCGCGGCCTTGTCGTGCAGGCCGCGGCCGTCGCGGTCCCACACCAGCGCGGGGATCACCAGCAGCAGGAGGACCGTACGGAGCACCACCGGGCCGATGCGGAGCCGCCCGCCGTCGACACGGACCACCCGCAGGCCGAGCAGCCGCTTACCGGGCGTGCTGCCGACGGTACCGAGGGCCACGACGCTCAGGGCGCCGAAGAGTGCCAGCGTCCAGGGATTGGACCCCTGGACGTCACGATGCGCGATCAAGCCGTATGCGATCACCAGACACAGCATCCAGTCGATGAACACCGCCGCGAACCGCCGGCCGACGGTGGCCAGCGAACCCGGCCCGTCCTTCGGCAGTCCCAGCCGTTCACCCCGGTAGCCGAAATCCGTGCCCATCTGCTCGGCGGCCGCGCGCGGTCCCGAGAGCCACGACCCGAGTGCTTCCCTGTTGTCCACCCGTCCACCGTACTGTGCCGCCCCGGGTCACCCGTACGGTGCCTTCACCGCCCGCGCGCGCCACCTACGACCTAGCGGTTAACCTCGTCGAAACAAATGGGTCATGCTT
This sequence comes from Streptomyces sp. So13.3, assembly GCF_005860785.2. Lineage (NCBI taxonomy): Bacteria > Bacillati > Actinomycetota > Actinomycetes > Kitasatosporales > Streptomycetaceae > Streptomyces > Streptomyces sp. So13.3. The sequence goes on from NZ_CP048835.1 coordinate 3,239,344, forward strand.
GGGAAATCCTCGATCCCTATGGTCGGGGCCAGCGTGCGCCATCGCACTGGCCGCGCCTCGTGTTGCCATCCCGGACTCTTCGAGCCGGGTCTAGGAGGAGTTGGATGTTCCAGAACGCCGACGACGTCAAGAAGTTCATCGCGGACGAGGACGTCAAGTTCGTAGACGTCCGCTTCTGTGACCTGCCCGGAGTCATGCAGCACTTCACGGTCCCGGTCAGTACCTTCGACCCGACCGAGACGCTGATGTTCGACGGGTCGTCGATCCGCGGCTTCCAGGCCATCCACGAGTCCGACATGGCGCTCGTTCCTGACCTCACCACGTCGCGCCTGGACTCGTTCCGCAAGGACAAGACGCTCAACATCAACTTCTTCATCCACGACCCGATCACCGGCGAGCAGTACAGCCGTGACCCGCGGAACGTGGCGAAGAAGGCCGAGGCCTACCTCGCGTCGTCCGGCATCGCCGACACCGCGTACTTCGGCCCCGAGGCCGAGTTCTACGTGTTCGACAGCGTGCGCTTCGCGACCAACGCCAACGAGTCGTACTACCACATCGACTCCGAGGCCGGCGCCTGGAACACGGGCTCCGAGGACAACAACCGCGGCTACAAGGTCCGCTACAAGGGCGGGTACTTCCCGATCCCGCCGGTCGACCACTTCGCCGACCTCCGTGCCGAGATCTCCCTGGAGCTGGAGAAGTCCGGCCTGCAGGTCGAGCGTCAGCACCACGAGGTGGGCACGGCCGGCCAGGCCGAGATCAACTACAAGTTCAACACGCTGCTCGCAGCGGCCGACGACCTCATGCTCTTCAAGTACATCGTGAAGAACGTCGCCTGGCGCAACAACAAGACCGCGACCTTCATGCCGAAGCCGATCTTCGGCGACAACGGCTCGGGCATGCACGTCCACCAGTCGCTGTGGACCGACGGCGTGCCGCTGTTCTACGACGAGCAGGGCTACGCGGGCCTCTCGGACACCGCCCGCTACTACATCGGCGGCATCCTCAAGCACGCCCCGTCACTCCTCGCCTTCACCAACCCGACGGTGAACTCGTACCACCGTCTGGTGCCCGGCTTCGAGGCCCCGGTCAACCTGGTCTACTCCCAGCGCAACCGTTCCGCCGCGATCCGCATCCCGATCACGGGCGCGAACCCGAAGGCCAAGCGCATCGAGTTCCGCGCGCCGGACCCGTCGTCCAACCCGTACCTGGCCTTCTCGGCGCTCCTGATGGCCGGCCTCGACGGCATCAAGAACAAGATCGAGCCGGCCGAGCCGGTCGACAAGGACCTCTACGAGCTCGCCCCCGAAGAGCACGCGGGCGTCCCCCAGGTCCCGACCTCGCTCCCGGCCGTCCTCGAAGCCCTCGAGAACGACCACGAGTACCTGCAGGCCGGCGGTGTCTTCACCAGCGACCTGATCGAGACCTGGATCGACTACAAGCGCACCCAGGAAATCGCCCCCATCGCCCTCCGCCCGCACCCGCACGAGTTCGAGATGTACTTCGACCTCTAAACGGCGCCGCGCGCACCTGAGCCCTGGTGCTCTCCCCACGGAGAGCACCAGGGCTCAGTGCTGTGCTGGAAGGGGCCGACGGCCACCCAGACCAGCCTTCACTGGTAGACGGCGACGATCGGAACGTTCCGGGCCGCGGCAGTATTCGCGTGACTTGGCCGTTCTTTGATGGGCGGCGTTGGGGTCGGACGGGGCGGGTCGGCGGTCTTGCGGAGCCATTTTCCGTTGGTTTCACGATGACTTGGGCGGAAATGGGCTACAAGTGCGGGTTGCTGATGAGGATTCCGGGATCTGGATCAGGGGCCGTCGTGCCAGCCTCCGTACCCGTCGAGCGAGATCGGCGCTTCTTCTGCTGGTCAGCCCCGCCGGACAAGGGTCCACCATGTTCGCGGCGGCGCCGCGGTTCGACCACCGCACCGGTCCGCTGGCGACCGAGGGGGAGTTGCAGCGCGGCGCCATCCGCTAGAGACGGTGGGTCACTTGGCGTTCAGATACATCCCTGTGGAGTCCCGGCCCGCCGTGTTGCGGCAGTAGTAGTAGTTACCAGTGGGGTGGGCGTTCAACTGGGTCAGGCAGCTGCCGAGGGCGAGCTCGCCGTAGTAGTTCGGGTGCATCGACTCCTGGACGGTTCCCTGGGAGCTGCTCAGGCCGGCGTCGACGAAGCGCGCCCACTCACTGGTGGTGGCGGACGGCGCCGCGCCCGGGGTGGCGAGGCTGGACGTCTTGGCGCAGACCTCGCGGCCCTGCAGCATGTCGCGCAGGTCCATGAACTGCACGCCCTTGGTGGCCGCGACGCCGGCGAGCGCGTTGGAGATCTGCGGGACCATCGAGTCGCGGGCCCAGTCGGCGTCACCGTTCCAGAACGGGCAGCCGCCGGTGCTGGCCCGGCTCCAGCCGCTCTCCGGGTAGCGCATCTCGGTGCTGCGCGGGATCGGGGACGGGTAGGACTGCAGCACGATGCGGTAGTCGCCCGACGCGTAGCCGTCAGCGGTCATCACGGCGCGGATCTCGTCGATCGACTTGCCGACGCCCGCCATGGCCGCGCTCATCCTGGAGTCGATGGCGCTCTGCTGGCTGGTGTGGCAGTAGGAGTACCAGATCAGGTAATCCTTGACGCAGGTCGAGATGACGTCCGAGAAGCCGAGGTCGTTGCCGCCGATCGAGAGGGTGATCAGCTTGACGGTGTTGTTCGCGGCGATCGAGGCCAGCTGGTCGGCCTGTGGCGCCTCGCCCTTGAAGGACTGGCCGCCGTTGCCCGCCCGGAAGACGTTGGCGGTGGTGGCGCCGGAGCAGGCGATGTTGACCGCTCCGGCCAGGCTGTTGATCTCGGCGGAGTCCGATCGGTCGCACCCGCTCGCGTAGGTGCTGCCGTAGACCGTGGTGGGGTCGTAGGTGCTGCCGCCGGTCCAGGCACGGTCGGTACCGTCGCGGCTGCCACTGGCGGTGTCGCTGTTGCCCTTCCAGCGACCGGCCTCTCCGGAGATGTAGCTGTCGCCCATCGACACCCTCACGACCGGTCCGGTGGCGGCTTGCGCGGGGGCCGCGACGGCCAGCAGGCCGGCGGCGACGAGGGGTAGCGCGAGGGCTGCGGCAAGCAGTCGCGTTGTTCTGCTGGTTCTGTGACGGCGTTCGGGCACGGCGGAACTCCTGCGGACGGCCTCCCGCATGGTGGGGTCGGGAGGCTCTGGGTGAGGGTGGGCCGCCGGCCGGTGGCGCGAGGAATGTGACACGTCCAACGGGGTTACCGCTAGGTAGCTGCAGCACCTTTTCCGCTCTGTTACTGACCAGTTCAGATCAGTCGCGGGGCGCCCCCCACCGTTTCCCTGGGCGTCAGGCCCCGTCGGGCGGGCCCTGGTCGGTGCCTGCGGCGAGGGCGTCGCCCAGGGGGGTTCGGTAGTAGAGGACGGAGCGGCCGGAGCGGGCTCGGTGGAGGAGGCCGGCTTTGCGGAGGACGGTCAGGTGGTCGCCGACCGCGCCGGGGGCGAGGCGCAGGGTCTGGGCGAGTTGTGTGGTGCTCGCGGGCTGGTCCAGGGCGGACAGCAGCCGGGAGCGCGAGCGGCCGAGGAGTCCGGCGAGGGCGTCCGGTTCGACGGAGTCGGGTGTCTCCCACAGCGCGGCCGTGCCCCGGGCGGGGTAGATGATCGCCTTCGGCCAGGGGTCGTCGACGTAGGTGGCCAGGTGGGGCCAGACGAAGACCGACGGGATGAGCAGCAGCCCCTCACCCGCGAGGGTGGTGACGCTGGCAGGTGACGACGACGTCCGCAGGATGTCGATACCGCCGTCGCGCCAGCGCATGTCGGGGTGGAAGCCGTCGAGGGCGGCCGCCCAGCCCGAGCGGCCGAGCTGGCCGACCCGGTGGACGACATCGCGCTCGCAGATGGCGCGCAGCTGCGGCCAGTCGCGGGCCAGCAGACCGTGCCAGGCCTGGTCCAGGGCGTCGGCCACCCGCTCGACGACCGCGTCGCCGCGCAGGGTCGCCAGCACCCGCGGATCGCGGGACGGGCGCGCGGCGAGGCACAGTTCGGCTTCCTCGTGGGCCTGGGACAGGCTCGTGGCGCGGATCGCGGCGAGGTCGTCGTCCCAGGTCTGGGCGAGGCCGCGGGGCGGCAGGGCGACGAAGTTGGCGCCGAAGGTGCGGGTGTGGAGCGCGAGCGCCGCGTCGATATCGGTGTCGCGGCGCAGCTGCTGGAAGACCGGCATCAGCCGGGCCGACCAGGCGGCCGGCAGCCGCTGCCGGGTCCGGCCCTCCAGATACCGCAGGAGGTTGCACAGCTCGAAGGCCGGCGACAGCGCGAACCTGCTGCGCAGCAGATCGTCGGTACCGAACTCGAATCGCCGCATGCCCCGAGCCTACGTCGGCGGGCGGGCGGGCTTACGTCCCGTGGCGTAAGAATCGCCCCGGCGGGGGCGCCGGGAACAGGCTGCCCGTATGACGTTCACCCCTGCCCCGCCCCGGCGGACCACCTACCGGGAAGTGCTGGCCGACCAGCGCTTCCGGCTGCTCTTCGTCACCAGGACGGTGACGATCACCGCCGACGCGCTGCGGATCCTGACCCTCTCGGTACTGATCTTCGCGACCACCGGCTCACCGCTCATGGGCGCCCTGACGTTCGGCATCGGTTTCCTCCCGCAGCTCGCCGGCTCGATGCTGCTCGGTTCGCTCGCCGACCGGGTCCGGCCGCGGCGGCTGATCGCCGCGGGTTATCTGCTGGAGTTCGCCGCCGCCGTCGCGATGGCGCTGGCCCATCTGCCGGTGGTGTTCATCCTGCTGCTCGTCGCCGTCGTGGCCTTCCTGACGCCGGTCTTCCAGGGCGCGTCCAACCGCCTCGTCGCCGACACACTGACCGGTGACGCGTACGTGCTGGGGCGGTCGCTGTCCAGCATGTCGTCGTCCGGAGCCCAGTTGCTCGGGCTCGCGGGCGGCGGGATCGCCGTGACGTTCCTGGGCTCGCGGCACGCGCTGCTGCTGAGCGCGGGCGCGTATCTCGTCGCGTCGGTCGCCGTACGGCTGCGGCTGCCCGACCTGCCGGCCCCCGACAAGGGGTCCGGATCCGGGTCCCGCTCCGGGTCCGGCTCCCTGGTGCGGCACAGCTGGTCGGGCAACCGGGCGCTGTTCGCGAACCCCCGGGTGCGGAAGCTGCTGCTCGCGCAGTGGCTGCCGTCCGCCTTCGCGGCCAGCGCCGAGAGCCTCGTCGTCCCCTTCGCGGGGTGGCGCGGATTCCCGGACGGAACCGCCGGGTTCCTGCTGGCGTGCCTGCCGGTCGGCATGCTTCTCGGCAATCTTGTGGTCGGCCGCTTCGTGCTGCCCGCGACCCGCGAACGCCTGGTCGCCGTGCTGGTCGCGGTCATCGGTCTGCCGCTGGCCGGCTTCGCCTTCGGTCCGCCGTGGCCGGTCTGCGCGGTCCTGCTGCTGGTCACCGGTACTGGATTCGCGTACAGCCTGGGGCTCCAGCGCTCGTTCCTCGACGCGCTCCCGGAGGACAGCCGCGGGCAGGCGTTCGGGCTGCTCAGCTCCGGCATGATGACCGTGCAGGGGGTGGGGCCCGCGGTCTTCGGGGCGGCCGCCGAGGTGGTGTCCGTGGGGGCCGCCATCTCGCTCGCCGGAATCGCGTCGCTGGCCATGGCCGGCTATCTGGCCCGGGAGTCCCGCGGCGCCCGGCTGAGTCCTGCGGAGACCGCCGCCGGGACCGGATGAGGCACTACCGGGCGGGACCGGATGAGGCTGTACCGGGCGGTACCGGATGAAGCACTACCGGGCGGTATCGGATGGGCCCCACCGGGTGGGCTCTGCACGGGTGGTGGCGTCAGGACAGCGGGCCCGCGCCCGAGCCTGCCCCCGGGTCCGTGCTCTCCTCCGGGGTGGGGAGGGTGAGGGTGGAGACGGCGCCGCCGTCGGGCGCGTTGGCGAAGCTCAGCTCGGCCCCGATGGTGCGGGCCTGGCCGACGGCGATCGTCAGACCCAGGCCGTGCCCCTTGTTGCTGTTGCTGGTGGGCTCGGTACGGAAGCGCTGCGGGCCGTGGTCGATCAGATAGCCGGGATAACCGTCGCCGTGGTCCCGGACGGAGACGACGGGGCCGTCGACGGTGATCACCACCGGCGGACGGCCGTGCCGGTAGGCGTTGCCGATCAGGTTGCCGAGGACCCGTTCCAGCCGCCGCTGGTCGGTGATGAGGCAGATGTCGCGGACGACGCGCACCTCGGCGGACAGTCCCGAGGCGGCTACGGCGCGTTCGGCGAGCAGCCCCAGGTAGTGGGCGTCCGGTTCGACCTTCTCGGTACGGGAGTCGAGCCGGGAGATCTCCAGCAGGTCCTCGGTGAGCCGGCGCAGCGCCTGGACCCGGTCCTGGACCAGCTCGGTGGGCCGGCCGGGCGGCAGCAGTTCGGCAGAGGCGTGCAGACCGGCGAGCGGGGTGCGCAGTTCATGAGCCACGTCGGCGGTGAAGCGCTGCTCGCTCTGCAGCCTGAGCTGCAGCGAGGCGGCCATCGCGTCCAGCGCCGCGGAGACGGCGGCGACCTCGTCCTGGGCGTTGGCGGGACCGGCGGTGCGGGGATCGGCCACCCGGGCGTCGAGGTCGCCCGCGCTGATCCGGCGGGCGACGGCGGCGGTCCGGTGCAGTCGGCGGGTCACCCGCGAGACGGCGAAGATCCCGATCAGCAGGGTGCCGCCGATGGCCAGCACGGACGACAGGATGATCGCCCGGTCCAGCCCGCGGATGCTCTCCGCGCTGCGCGTGTAGTCGAGCGGTACTGCCAGCGCCTTTCCGCCGGCCGGACCCGCCGCCCACATCGTGCGGCGGCCGTCGACGTCGCCGAACATGGTGCCGCGCTCGCCGCGCAGCGCGAGGTCCCGGAGCTTGTCGGGCAGGTCCGGCGGGTTCAGCGCGGTGCCGCGGCGCAGCGGGTCGCCCGCTATGTACGCCTGGGTGGCGGTGTCGAGCCGGCTCAGGGCGGCGGTGCGGGCCTGGTGGACGGTCTGCCGGGTGACCATGACGTGCACGAGCATGCCGAGGACCACCGCGACGACGCAGCACATCGCGGTGATGAAGACGGCGGCCTTCCAATAGAGGGTCGCGGTCCAGGCCGGCAGCCGCCCGCGCAGTCTCATCGGGCGCTCGCGGAGGCTCACCGGGCGTTCGCGCGGCTTCACCGGGCGCTCGCGCAGCCTCATCGGGACCGCTTCCACGAGGAGTCGGTGTCGCCGCTGTCCGGTGCGTAGTCACGGCGGCCGTGGCGGGGCGGGGTGGCGCGCCGGTAGTCGTCGCTCTGGATGGCCATGGCCCGCGCCTGCGGGTCCCAGGCGTAGACCGTGCGCTGCTCGTACCCCTCGGAGGGAGTGGGCTCCTGCACGATGAGGTCCCCGCCGGCCACCTGGACGGACATCGGCTTCGTCACGGTGGCGAGGATGCGGGTGAGCACGCCGTTGTGGAGCGTGTAGCAGCGCAGTGCGAGGAAGCCGTCGACCATGTCGATACCGAGGACGGCGTCGGCCTTCCCATCGCCCGTCAGGTCGTAGTACTCGGGGCTGCGGATCGGGCATCCTTTGCGCCCCGCGGAGCCCTCCTCGCAGGCGTCGGCCTTCGCCGCGGTCTCCTCGTCGAGCGCGTCCGCCCCGGAGAGCGCGTCCGGAGCGACGGCCATCTCGGCCTGGATCACGGCGACAGGGTCCACGCTCCTGATGTCCCCAGAGGTCACCTTGGGTATGCCGGGCACCGGAACGGGCCGTTCGTTCTCCGACTCCCCGGGCGGCTCCGTGGCCGGCGGCCGGTTCGGCCACAGCTTGGCGGGGGCGGACGCGACGGGCGTCGGCCCGGCGCTCTCGGCGTCATTCGTCGCGGAGCACCCGGTCATCAGCACGGCGGCGCCCGTCCCCAGCAGGGCGAGCACGGTGCGGACGGCGGACAAGTCTCTCCCTGCGGCGGTCGGGGGGGGTGGGCGGATCGGGACGCGGATCGGTGCGCTGATCCGGGCGTGGATCGGGACGCGGATCGGTGCGTGCATCGCGATGATCCAGCTCCATTGTCCGACAGCCTCGTGCCGCGGGCCCGGCGCGGAGGTGTGCCGGTGGTCACGCCACCTCCAGCGGATGACGTGTGCCGGTCACGCCACCTCCAGCGGATGACGTGTGCCAGTCACGCCACCTCCAGCAGATCCGGCTCGATGCCCAGCGTCCGGTGCAGTTCTCCCAGGCCCAGCGGGGTGACCCGGACGGCGCGGCGGGTGCCGATACGGGTGGCCCAGCCCCGGTCGAGGACGAGGCGGCACAGCTCGGCGCCGGCCGTGCCGGCCAGATGGGGGCGGCGTTCCGTCCAGTCCAGGCAGGGCCGGGCGAGCGGCCGGCGGGAGGGCGGGGCGGGGCTGTCGTACGCGGACAGGTCGGCGCCGAGGCCGGTGAGCCAGACCAGTCCCGGCCCGGTGAGGGAGAAGCCGGCGTCCTGGCTCAGCAGGCCGCGCCCGGTCATCGCGTCGGTGATCGCGACCCCGAGCCGGCCGGCCAGATGGTCGTAGCAGGTGCGGCCCCTGGCCAGGGCCTGGCCCGCCGAATGGGCGCGCAGCCCGCCGCCGGCCGCCGCTTTAGGCGGCCTGACGTGGGCGGCCAGGTCCTCGATCATGCGGGCGGTGTCGGGGTCGGCGAGCCGGACGTAACGGTGTCTGCCCTGCCGTTCCTGGACCAGCAGGCCGCCGTCGACGAGCCGGGTGAGGTGCTCGCTGATGGTGGACGGCGCGACCCCGCAGTGCCGGGCCAGTTCGCCGGACGTCCAGGCGCGGCGGTCGAGCAGGGCCAGACAGACGGAGGCGCGGGTCTCGTCGGCGAGCAGCGCCGCCAGGGCGGCCAGGGTGGTGGGTGTGCGCGGACCGGTCATGCCGCCCATCATCGCCCCCCGATACTTCGGCACCCGCCGAAACGTCCGGCCCCTAGTTTTCCGGCATGGACTTCATGAGAACGCGTGGCGGACAAGGCCGGGGCCGGGAGCGCTGGTGGGACGCGCTCGTGCTGCTCGCGGTGATCTGGGGCAGCAGCTTCCTGCTGATGAAGGTGGGGGTGGGCGTCCTGCCGCCCGCCTACGTGACGCTGGTGCGGCTGGTCGTCGGCGCGGTGACGCTGCTGGTGTGGCTGCGGGCCACCGGCGGCCGGCTGCCGCGCGGCGCCAGGGTGTGGGGGCATCTGGCGGTGACCGGGGCGCTGGTGAACGTCGCGCCGTTCACCCTGTTCGCCTGGGGTGAGCAGCGGGTCTCCTCGGTCGTCGCCGGAATCTTCAACGCCGCGACGCCGCTGCTGACGATGCTGGTGGTGACCGTCGTCCTGCCCGGGGAGCGGCCGGGAGCGCGCCGGCTGCTCGGGATGCCGATCGGCTTCGCGGGCGTCCTGGTGGTCCTCGGGGTGTGGCGCGGCGCCGACGGCTCGGACCTGGCGGGGCAGCTGGCCTGCCTCGCGGCGGCCGGCTGTTACGCGGTGGGCTTCCCGTACGCGCAGCGCTTCCTGGCCGGGCGCCCCGAGTCCACCGTCTCGCTCTCCGCCGCCCAGGTCGTGGTGGCGACGGTGGAGGCCGCCGTCCTGGCGCCGCTCGTCTCCGGCGGGCTGCCGGCCACCGGCCCCGACGGCTGGACGCCGTCCGCCGTCGTCGCCCTGCTGCTGCTCGGCGTGCTCGGCACCGGGGTGGCGTATCTGCTGAACTACCGGATCATCCGCCGCGCGGGAGCCGTGGCCGCGTCCACCGTCACGTATCTGATGCCGCTGGTCGCGGTGGTGGCCGGGGCGGTGGTGCTGGGCGAGGGCATGACGTGGAACCAGCCGGTGGGGGCGCTCGTCGTGCTGCTGGGCGTCGCCGTCGGACGGCGGCGCGCGGGGAACGGGAGCGCGGCCCCAGGGGTCCGCGCCGCCCCGGAAACGCCTCGACCGGCCCGGGCCGCCGCTACTACGCTCGGCCGATGACCAGCCCCCGGTACCCCGCCAAACCACGTCCCGGCGACCGCGTCGCGGTGCTCTCCCCGTCGTCCGGCCTGCCGGGCCTGCTGCCGCTGCCGTTCGAACTCGGCCTGGACCGGCTGGAGAAGGAGTTCGGCCTGCGGGTCGTGGAGTATCCGGCGACCCGGAAGATGGGCTCCACCGCACGGGAGCGGGCCGCCGATCTGCATGCCGCGTTCGCCGATCCGGAGATCACGGCCGTGATCGCGAGCATCGGCGGCGACGACCAGATCACCGTACTGCCGCATCTGGACGACGAGTTGATCCGCGCCAACCCCAAGCCGTTCTTCGGATACAGCGACAACACCTGCCTGCTGCACCATCTGTACGGGCTCGGCATCGTCGGCTATCACGGCGGCTCGGTGATGGTGGAGCTCGGGCGGCCCGGGGCGCTGCACCCGGTGACGGCGGACTCGCTGCGGGCCGCGCTGTTCACGGCGGGCGAGTACGAGCTCACGCCGGGCGGCGAGTTCAACGAGGTCAACCGGTCCTGGGACGATCCGGCGACCTTCGACGAGGCACCGCGGATGACACCGTGCGAGGGCTGGACCTGGCACCGGCCGGACCGCGTCGTGGACGGCACGGGCTGGGGCGGGAACCTGGAGATCCTGTCGTGGCTGCTGATGGCGGGCCGGGAGACGGCGCCGGCCGGGAGCCACCGGGGCGAGGTGCTCTTCCTGGAGACGTCGGAGGAGATGCCGCCGGCGGAGGAGGTCTACCGGATCCTGCGGAACATGGGCGAGCGCGGGCTGCTGCGGCAGTTCCCCGCACTGCTGATGGGACGGGCCAAGGCCTGGGACATCGGCCGGCCGGCCCAGCTCGACACGGCGGGCCGGGAGCGGTACCGCGCCGATCAACGGGCCGCGGTCCTCCGGGCGCTGGCCGAGTACGCACCGGAGACGATGGCGGTCTTCGACGTGGACCTCGGGCACACCGACCCGCAGGTCGTCATCCCGTACGGCGGGCGGATCCGCGTCGACGGACCCGCCCGGCGTATCACGGTCGGCTACTGAGCCATGCCGCTCCGAGCCGTGCCACTCCGAGTCGTGCCACTCCAAGTTGTGCCCGGGCCGTGCCGCTCATCCGGCGGCCACTCATCCGGCGGCCACATCGATGAGGACCTTGCCGACCGCGTTGTTCTCGACGGCGGCATGCGCGTCGCCCGTCTTCTCCAGCGGGAAGCGGTGCAGCGGCAGCCCGGCGTCCTCGCCGACGCGCAGCGCGCCGTCCGCGACGGCGGCCGACACATCGGCGACGGCGTCGGCCTTCGCCCGCTCGGGGACGGTGTAGACGAGGACGCCCTGCCAGCGCAGGTTGGGCACCATCGCCTGCCGGACCGGGACGGTGATCTCGTCACCGCCGTTGTTGGCGTAGAACGCGATGACCGCGTTCGGCGCGGCGACGGCGTGGTCGATGACGGCGTTCACGGCGGGGGCGACCTCGACGATGATGTCGACGCCGTCGGGCACCAGGAGCCGGATCGTCGCGGCGGCGTCCTGGGTGCGGTAGTCGATGACGTGGTGGGCACCGGCGGCGCGGGCGAGTTCGGCCTTCCGCGTGCTGCTGACCGTTGTCACCACCGTGGCCCCGGCCCAGCGCGCCAGCTGGATCGCCGCGTTGCCGACCGCGCCCGCGCCACCCGCGACCAGTACGGTGCGGCCGTCGAGCGTGCCGGGGGCGAGGCGGTCGGGTCCGCCGTCCGCGAGCGTGAGGGTGCGGTGCGCGGTCAGCGCCGGGATGCCGAGGCTCGCGCCGAGGTCGAAGGACGCCTCGCCGGGCAGGAACACGGCCTGCCGGTCCGGGAGCACCACGTACTCCTGCGCGGTGCCCTCGCTGCGCTGCCAGGCCGCCTCCCAGATCCACACCCGCTGCCCGACGCGCTCGGGCGCCACGCCCTTGCCCACTGCGTCGATCACGCCGGCGCCGTCCTGGTTCGGGACCTGCTCGGCGCCGTCGTCCGGCCCGCCCGTCGCACCCTGGCGCGACTTCCAGTCCGTGGGATTGACGCCCGAGACATGGACCCTGACCCGGACCTCCCCCGGTCCCGGCGCCGGAATCGGGCGCTCGGTCAGGGACAGTACGTCCGGTCCGCCGGTGCTGGTGTGAACGATTGCCTTCATAGCCGTCATACCCGGTTACAAGGCCCGGAGCCCGCGGCTTCTTCCCGCGGTCCGGCGCACTAGGGGCTCCATAGGGCGGATTCCCGCCATCCGCTTGATCCGCCGACCGCGAAAGACCGTGGTTTCCGGGGCCCGGCGGGTGATCCTGGCCGAAGATCCCGCCGAGATCCCGTCGCGGGATCCCCGATCCTGAGCGAAGAAGGATGCACGATGACCGTCGAATACATCCGCTACCGCATCACCGACCCGGGCCGCCGTCCCGAATTCGAGAAGGCCTACGCGACCGCCGCCGAGCAGCTGGACCTCGCGCCGCAGTGTCTGGGCTACGAGCTCTCGCACGGCGTCGAGGAGCCCGACCGCTACATCCTCCGTATCGAATGGACCTCGGTGGAGGCCCATGAGCAGGGCTTTCGCGGTGGGCCGCAGTTCCCGCCGTTCCTGGCCGCGATCCGCCCGTACATCGGCGACATCGAGGAGATGAAGCACTACGAGCGCACCTCCGTGATCTCCGGGGACCGGGCATGAGCGCCCAGCCGGCCGCGACCGGCGGCGAGGGCGCGGAGCGCGGCAGTTTCTACGAGGCGCTGGGCGGTATCGACGGCCTGCGCAGGCTGACCGAGTCCTTCTACGTGGTGGTACGCGCCGATCCGCTGCTCGCCCCGGTCTTCGCGCACTTCACCCCGACGCACGTCGAGCATGTCGCGGTGTGGATGTCCGAGGTCTTCGGCGGCCCGGCCGGCTACACCGCCGAGCTGGGCGGCCACCCCGGTCTGATCCGCAACCACCTGGGGCTGTCCATCACGGAGGAACAGCGCGCCCGTTGGGCCGAGTTGATGATCGCCACGGCCGCGAAGGAACTGCCCGACGACGAGCTGCTGCAGCAGCGCTTCGCCGAGTACATCGAGTGGGGGACGCGGATCGCGCGGTCGGTCTCACAGCCGGGCGTCGAGCCGGGCAACCCGGGTCCGGTGCCGCAGTGGGGCTGGGACGGCCTGAAGAAGCACTAGGCCGTGTTGCGAAAGTCCCGCCTGGCCCACGACGCCTGGCACGCGCCCTCGCGGCGTTGTCGGGCTCGTCCACGTACGTCCAGTACAAGGACGACCCTCCGCCTTGCGAGCGCACGCACCAGACGCCGTGGGCCACGCCCTCCGGGCGAACGGCGCTCCTTTCGAAACACGCCCTAGCCGCGGCCGGCAGAACCTAGGACCGGGACGCCGCCACGAAGAGTCCGCCGGCGGGCTGGGCGGCGTTGTACAGCGGCTCCGGGGCGAGGTCGGCGGCCTCGGGTTCCGGCAGTACGACGGCTCCGGCGCTCGGGGTGATGCGGGGCCGGCGCGGCGAGCGGTCGCCGGACGCACCACCGTGTCCGCGGTGCACCAGGAGGCCGTTGACCGGGTCGGGCGCGGCGTCGAGCGCGGCCAGCGTGCCGGGCAGTTGGCGCCAGGCCTCCCACTGCCATTCCTCGCGGAAACGGACCTCGAGCACGACGCCCCAGGAGTGGGCATGCCACTCCCAGCTCAACGCGCCGTTGGTGACCGCCGATTCAATGAGCGACTCCGCATGGGCATCGCGCCACTGTGCGGCGGAGGTCCTGGCGTTGAGGATCTCGATCGACCACCAGTCCGCAGCCATGTCTTCGACGATAGACACGCGGGCGGCGGACGGCTAGGGCGTAGGCCGAAGGTCGGTGCCGGGCGGGTTGCTCCGACCCGCCCGGCTTCCGGTCCGTCAGCGCTTGGCGAGGGCTTCCTCCACCGCGGCGAGCGTCTCGGTGACGCGCAGCGCGAAGCGCGCGTCGCAGGGGTGCGGTTGTCCGGTGCGGGCGGCGGTGATCAGGGCGTCGATGGCGTGGTGCAGCGCCTCCACCGCTCCCTCGCCGAGTTCGGGGAGCGTGAGCACACCGCGCTCACCGCGCAGTTCGACGGTGACTCCGGCGGCCGGTTCCGGTGCGGTCAGGCTGAGGGTGGCGGTGCTGGCCGCCCCGCCCGCGTGGCGCAGCGCCAGATGGACGGTGTCGCCGCTGCCGCTGACGGCCGCGACATCGGTGACGTCGCCGAACACCGGCAGGAGCACGGACAGGGCATGCGGTCCGACGTCCCACAGCGCGCCCTTCTCGCGGCGCCACGGGGAGGCCGCGAACGGGCTGTCGCCGCCGGCGAAGACCGAGCCGAGCCAGTCGGCGCGGCCGGTGAACCAGCCGCCCGCGGCGGCCTGCTCGTCGACCCACTCCCCCGTCGTCCGGTCGAAGCGGACGGTGAAGAAGACGACGGACGCGACGCCGGACGCCTCGGCGGCCTCGACGACCGCGCGTGCTTCACCGACGGTCGCCGCGAGCGGCTTGTCGAGCAGCAGATGGCGGCCGGCCGCGGCGGCGCGGGCGGCCAGCGGGGCCTGGACGTCCGGGGGCAGCGCGATCGCGACGGCGTCCACGTCCGCGATCAGGGCGTCCACGTCGTCATAGGCGCGGGTGTCGAAGCGCGCCGCCAGGTCAGCCGCGGCCTCCGGCCTGCGGCCCCATACGCCGGTGAACTCGACCCCGGGGTGGCCGCTCAGGGCGGGCGCGTGGGCGATCTCCGCCCAGGGGCCGGTGCCGAGCAGGCCGACGCGGAACGTCATGAGGAGTGCCGCTGGTAGCTCGCGCGGTCGAGGTCACGGATCTCGACGGAGCTGTGGACGGTCAGGCCGGGCGTCGCGGCGGTGTGCTCGCGGGCGAGGGCGAGCACCGCGGTGCTCAGCTCCAGCTTCGTCTCGGGGGTGCGGCCGTCCAGCAGCGCGACCTGGATGTGGATCATCGCCTCGGCGGTCCCGCCGTCCGAGATGACGATCTCGTCCAGCGGGCGGAAGCGGGTCTTGCAGCCGGACACCTGCGCGTCCGCGATCTTGGCGACCAGCGGGTGCAGGGCCTGTGCGAAGCCCTGGCGGTCGAAGGTGTCGGTGAGGGTGGCGGAGTAGTCCACGGCTATGTGCGGCATGTCGGCAGCGTACTCAGTGATGATGGACCGATGCCCACCTTTGATCTCCCCGGACGCCGCCTCGGAACCTCTGGAGGCCGCCCCGGCGCCCGGCCGCTCGCCCTCGCCCGCAGGGCGCCTTGGGCGTCCTCGGCCTATGTGGCCGCCGTGCAGTCCGGGGCGTACGCGCTGCGCCCGTTGCCGGAGGCGGACCGCCAGGCGGTGCTGCGCGCGCACTCCACCAATGTCGACAACCTGCGGGCCGGTCGCTGGCACACCCTTCTGACCAGCGCGTTTCTCGTGGAAGAGCCCCTCGATCCGGCGCACGGGGCAATACTGTTGGGCATTCTCGGCGGGGCCGAGACCGTCTGGGGATCGCGCCGGACGGCCGCGGTGTTCGCGTTCGGCCACCTCGGGGCGAGCCTGTTGGTATACGGCGGCCTCCGCGCCACGGACGCCTCGAAGGAGACGCGGTCGGCGGTGGACGTCGGAGCCAGCTACGGCCTGAACGCGGTGCTCGGGGCCGCCGCCGCCTCGCTCCCGCACCGCGCCGCACGGGCGGTGGCGGCGGCCGGCGTCCTGGGGCTCGTCGTGCGACCCCTGGTGCGGGAGGGGCGTACGTTCACCGACGCCGGGCATCTGGCAGCAGTGCTGCTCGGTCTGGGCGCAGGTCACAACGGTGCGTTCACACGGGGTTAACACAAGGGACACAGCCGGGAAAAACGTTCTTGCCATGCTGCCACCGGCTCGATCAACGGCGCTCGGCCGACACCCCTCGTTTCAGTGCACTACTGCACCCGCGAAGACAGTGGCTTGTTAAAGGATGGCGCCCCGTGACCTACAAGGCTGAGTACATCTGGATCGACGGCACCTCGCCGACCGCCAAGCTTCGCTCCAAGACGAGGATCCTGGCCGACGGCGCCGAGCTCCCGACCTGGGGCTTCGACGGTTCCAGCACCAACCAGGCCGTGGGTCACGCATCGGACCGCGTGCTCAAGCCGGTGTTCTCCTGCCCGGACCCGATCCGCGGCGGCGCCGACGTCCTCGTCATGTGCGAGGTGCTCAACACCGACATGACGCCGCACGAGAGCAACACCCGTGCGCTGCTCACCCCGATCGCCGAGCAGTTCGCCGGCCAGGAGCCGATCTTCGGCATCGAGCAGGAGTACACCTTCTTCGACGGCGCCCGGCCGCTCGGCTTCCCCGTCGCCGGCTTCCCCGCCGCGCAGGGCGGCTACTACTGCGGTGTCGGCTCCGACGAGATCTTCGGCCGCGACATCGTCGAGAAGCACCTGGAGAACTGTCTCACCGCGGGCCTGGCGATCTCCGGCATCAACGCCGAGGTCATGCCCGGCCAGTGGGAGTTCCAGGTCGGCCCGGTCTCGCCGCTGGAGGTCTCCGACCAGCTGTGGATCGCGCGCTGGCTGCTGTACCGCACCGCCGAGGACTTCAACGTCTCCGCCACCCTCGACCCGAAGCCGGTCAAGGGCGACTGGAACGGCGCGGGCGCGCACACCAACTTCTCCACCAAGGCCATGCGCGAGGGCTACGAGGCGATCATCACCGCCTGCGAGTCCCTCGGTGAGGGCAGCAAGCCGCTCGACCACGTCAAGAACTACGGCGCCGGCATCGACGAGCGCCTGACCGGTCTGCACGAGACCGCCCCGTGGAACGAGTACAGCTACGGCGTCTCCGACCGCGGCGCCTCGGTCCGCATCCCGTGGCAGGTCGAGGTCGAGCAGAAGGGCTACATCGAGGACCGGCGTCCGAACGCGAACGTCGACCCGTACGTCGTGACCCGCCTCATCGTCGAGACCTGCTGCACCGCGCTGGAGAAGGCCGGCCAGGTCTGAGCTTTCACCGCTGCATGACAACGGCTGAGGGGCCCGTCGAGTCGACGGGCCCCTCAGCCGTTGTGCTGTCGCCGGTGGTGCTCAGCGGACGCCGGTGGGCGCGCCCGCGGCGTACGCGTCCCGGGCGGGCGGGGCCGGGACGGCCTCCTCGCCATGGGACATCTTCGGCAGCCGGCCCAGCCACCGCGGCAGGTACCAGTTGCGCTCGCCGAGCAGGACCATCACCGACGGGAGCAACAGCACCCGCACCACGGTGGCGTCCAGGAACACCGCCACGGCCAGGCCGACGCCCATCTGCTTCATGTCCTGCATCGACAGCGTGGCGAAGACCGCGAAGATCGCGACCATGATCGCGGCGGCGCTGGTGACCGCGCCCGCCGTGGAGCGCACCCCGTCGCGGACCGCCTCGGTGGTGCTCATCCCCCGGTCGCGGGCCTCGCGGATCCGGGACACGACGAACACGTGGTAGTCCATCGACAGGCCGAACAGGACCACCAGGACGAACAGCGGCATCCAGCCCTCGATCGCGCCCACCGATTCCGTGCCGACCAGGGACGCGCCCCAGCCGTGCTGGAAGACCGCGGTCATGACACCGAACGCGGCGCCCACCGACAGCAGGTTGAGGAGGATGGAGGTGACCGCCACCGTCACCGAGCGGAAGCTGAACAGCATCAGCAGGAACGTCACGCCCATGATGAAGACGAAGACCGGGACGATGCCGCTCTTCAGCTGGCCGTTGAAGTCGACGGAACCGGCCAGATCACCCGTGACGTAGGCGTGCTCGGCGACCGGGCCCAGGGTGTGCGGCACCAGGTCGTCGCGCAGGGTGGCCAGGGCGTGCTCGGAGACGGCGTCGCTGCCGTTCCCCGCGAGCGGCACCTCGATCACCGCGATGTCCTGCTCCGCGTGGACCGCGGTGGTGACGCCCTTGCCGAACTCGTCCGACGCGGCGGCCTTCGCCGTGAAGCCGGCGATCGCGGCCTTGACGCCGGGCGCCTCGATGTCCGGGGCCTGCACGACGATCCTGGCCGGTGCGGGACCGCCGGGGAAGTCCGTGGTGATCTGCTCGAAGGCGGTGCGCAGCGGGGCGTCGGCCGGCAGTTGCTTGTCCATGCCCAGCGACTCGGTGTGCATCCCCAGCGCGGGGACGGCCAGCGCCAGCAGCACTCCGGCGCCCAGCACCGCGAAGATCTTGGGCCGGGCGATGACGGGCCGCAGCACGGCGCCGGAGATACGGCCCGCGGGATGCCGGCTCCTGTGGGCACGGCGGGCCCGGGACGCGCGGCCGAAGCGCGGCAGCCGGCCCCGCTCGACCCGGTCGCCGAGCAGTGACAGCAGGGCGGGCAGTACCGTCACCGAGCCGAGCATCGCGGTGAACACGACGAGGATCGTCGCCATCGCGAAGCCCTTGAAGAGCAGCAGGCCGGACAGGAACATGCCCGCCATCGCGACCATGACCGTCAGCCCGGAGACCAGTACCGCCCGGCCGCTGGTGGCCGCGGCGATCCGCAGCGCGGTCTCGGCGTCGTGTCCCGTGGCCCGCTCGTCCCGCTCGCGGCGCAGGTAGAACAGGCAGTAGTCGACGCCGACGGCCAGGCCCATCAGCAGCATCACGGAGCTGGTGGATTCGAAGATGTGCAGCTTGTGGCTGCCGAGCGCCAGCAGGCCGCCGGCCCCGATGAACGCGGTGACCGCGAGCCCGACCGGCAGCAGCGCGGCGACCAGGGCGCCGAAGGCGACCAGCAGGATGCCGAGCGCGAGCGGTACGGCCGTCCACTCGGC
Organism: Streptomyces sp. So13.3; assembly: GCF_005860785.2. Taxonomy (NCBI): domain Bacteria; kingdom Bacillati; phylum Actinomycetota; class Actinomycetes; order Kitasatosporales; family Streptomycetaceae; genus Streptomyces; species Streptomyces sp. So13.3. The sequence continues at coordinate 3,258,029 of NZ_CP048835.1, forward strand.
CTTCGCGAAGTCCTTGGTGATGACGTCGCCGAGCCACTTGCCGGCGCTGGCGTCCCCGAACTCGTCGATCAGGACGTCCTGATGGCCGTCGCGGACCTTCTGCACGGCGTCGAGCACCGGCTGCACGCGGTCGCCCGCGTCCTCCTGCTTGCCCTTCATCTCGAAGCGGATCAGCGCGGAACGGCCGTCCTGGGACGGCAGCGCCGCCTGCACGGTCCCGACCTCGCCGGTGGCGCCGACCCCTTCGGCGACCGCTTTCGCCGCCGCCTTCCACTGTCCCGGGCCCTCGGAGCGGACCAGGACCATCTCCCCGGCTGGGTGCTCCAGGCCGTGCTCCGCCAGGATCCGGTCGGCGGCGGCCGAATCGCCGGCGCCGTTCTCGTACGACTTCATCTGCGTCGTACCGACCATGCCGCCGATGACCGAGGCCACCACCACGAACAGCAGCCAGCCGATGATCGCCGTCTTGCGGTGACCGGCGCTCCACGCACCGAGCCGTGCCGCGAGATTGTCCTTCATCTCGTCGCTCCCCCAAGGATTCAGTAGATTTTTCCGACCCCTTGAAGGTAGGAATTCGGCGCTGCCGGCCCCAGCCGTCCAGACCCCCGGTCGCGATGGTGGCGCCAGGTACACCCCCCTGGGGGGCCACCGCCAGTGACCTGCGCGGACGCCGTCGGCAGACTGGGTGGTGCCAAGATGGCGACGCAGACGGTGGACCGAACGGGGAGGGCGGCCATGAACATCCGCAACGCGGGACTCGCAGGTATCAGGGGGCTCGCCCTGGCAGTACTGGGCCTCGTCGAGTCGATCGTCCTCTTCGTGTTCGCCGTGCTGTCGATCGCCTTCATCAGCCTCGGCGTCGGCATCTTCACCACCCCGTGGATGATCGCCAGGGTGCGCGACCGGGCCGACCACCGCCGGGAGCTGGCGCTGCGCTGGTCGGGTGTCGAGATCGCCCGCCCGTACCGCCCCGCACCGGAGTTCCGGCCGGGGATCGCCGGCAGCTGGCGGCGGCTGGAGTGGGTGCTGACCGACCCCGCCACCTGGCGTGACCTGCAGTGGCTGCTGGTCGACATGACGGCGGGCGCGATCCTCGCGTACCTCACGGCCGGGCTGTTCCTGGAGGGCGCCTTCGGCTGGGTGCTCGCCGCCTCCGTGTGGCGGCCGATCGTGACGGCGGGCGGGACGTACTGGTACGCGTTCATCCCGGTCTCCGACCAGACGACGGCCGTCCTCGCCGCCCTGCTCGGCACCGTCTGGATCCTGCTCGGTCTGCGCTTCTCCCCGACGCTGCTGCACCGCCACGCCCTGCTCACCCGGGCCTTCCTCGCCCCCACCCCGGCGGCACAGGAGGAGGCGCTCAAGCGGCGGGTGGCCCGGCTGGCGGAGACCCGCTCCGACGCGGTCGACAGCTCCGCCGCCGAGCTCCGGCGCATCGAACGGGACCTGCACGACGGCGCCCAGGCCCGGCTCGTCGCCATGGGCATGAACCTCGGCATCGTCGAGCACCTCCTCGAGCAGAACCCGGAGAAGGCCCGGAAGATCCTCTCCGAGGCCCGCCAGTCCTCCGCCGACGCCCTCACCGAACTGCGTGACCTGGTGCGCGGCATCCACCCGCCGGTCCTCGCGGAGCGCGGACTCGGCGACGCCGTCAGGGCGCTGGCGCTGCGCGGCCCGATCCCGACCGACGTCAACGTCGACCTGGCCGGCCGCTTCGAGGCGCCGGTGGAGTCGGCCGCCTACTTCACCGTCTCCGAGCTCCTCACCAACGCCGCCAAGCACTCGGGCGCCGAGCGCATCTGGATCGATCTGCGGCACGAGGACGGCATGCTCCGGGTCTCGGTCACCGACGACGGCAGCGGCGGCGCCGATGTCTCCCGCGGCACCGGTCTGCAGGGCATCGAACGCCGGCTCGGCGCGTTCGACGGGGTCCTGGCCGTGAACAGCCCGGTGGGCGGCCCGACCATGGTGACGATGGAACTCCCGTGCGCGCCGGCCGCCCCGGCGGCGAACCAGGTGCGCTAGCGCCGGACCGTTGACCTCACGTCGCGAGTGGCCTCCGACCCCGTATCGGGTCAGGGGCCGCTGCGGTCTCCGGTCCGGTCGCCGGTCCGGTCGCCGGTCCGGTCGCCGCATCCGGCTCGGCGCCAGGCGCGGCGGAGCCGGTCGAGTTCCGCCAGCTCGGCCCGGGTCCAGGCCACGTTGGAACGCTCCCGGACGAAGCGGCGGATCGCCTCGTTCGCCGCGGACACCGGACTCTGGTCGGAGGCGGACGGTGGCGGGACGGACATGCCCCTCACTGTGGAGTAGCGGTGTGACAGCCGTGTGAGGCGGGATGAAGAGCTGGATGAAGATTCACTGTCGCGTACGGGACGGGTGCGAGGTGGTGTGACGGGTGTGAAGGGGCGGGGTGGGATCCGCCCGCTCGGACCGGTTGTCAGAGGTGGCCGCTACGGTGGCCGTATCCCATCAGCGCTGGCTGCGCCGGGAGGGCCCCGCCGACAGCGCGGCGGGGCCCAGCACCGTCCCGCCCCCCGCCACCCTGGAGTTGCCGTGCGCGTCGTCCTCGCCGAAGACCTCTTCCTGCTGCGCGACGGACTGGTCCGGCTGCTGGAGGCGTACGACTTCGAGATCGCCGCCGCGGTCGACAACGGGCCGGAACTGCAGCGCGCCCTGGTGGAGTTGCGGCCGGACGTAGCGGTGGTGGATGTGCGGCTGCCGCCGTCGTTCACCGACGAGGGACTGCAGGCGGCGCTGTACGCCCGGCGCGAGATCCCCGGCCTTCCGGTGCTCGTGCTCTCCCAGCATGTGGAGCAGCTGTACGCCCGGGAGTTGCTGGCCGACGGCAGCGGCGGGGTCGGCTATCTGCTGAAGGACCGGGTGTTCGACGCGGACCAGTTCATCGACGCGGTGCGGCGGGTGGCCGGCGGCGGTACGGCGATGGATCCGCAGGTGATCTCGCAGCTGCTGGCCCGCAATGTACGCAATGAGCCGTTGGGACAGCTGACGCCGCGCGAGAGCGAAGTGATGGGTCTGATGGCCGAGGGCCGGTCCAATGTCGCGATCGCGGAGCGGCTGGTGGTGACCGAACGGGCCGTCGCCAAGCACACGTCCAACATCTTCGCCAAGCTCGACCTGCCGCTGTCCGACGACGACAACCGCCGGGTGCTGGCCGTGCTGGCCTACCTGGACCGTTCCTGAGCCGGACCGTTCCTGAGCCCGGCCGTTCCTGGGCCGGACCCGTCCTGAGTTCCTTGCGCGGCGCCGCCCCGCGGGCGGCCGCCGCCGTGCTCGACTGACCGGATGCACGAGACACCTCCCCCCGGAGTCCCTGCCGAGGACGTCACCGAGACCATGGCGGAACGGCTCAAGGAACGGATCTACGCGACGATCACCATGATCGCCGTCGTCGTCGGCCTCACCATGGTCGACGACCTGGCGGCGGGCGACGCGGCCGTGTCCGTCGCCGCCACCTCGCTCGGCCTGTGGCTGGCCACCCTCGTCGCGGACGACCAGGGGCACCGGGCCGTCCACCACCGCTCCACCACCTGGCCGGAGTTCCGCCGACTGCTCTACGTCAGCAGCCCGTTGCTGCTCAGCGCAGCCGGCCCGCTGATCCTGATCGGCGTGTCCGCGACCGGGGCGATGGCCCTGCACACCGCCCTGGTCGCCGCCGCAACGGTCGATGTCGTCGGGCTCTTCGCCTGGGGCTTCCTCGCCGGTGTCCGGATGGGCGGCGGCATGGTGGCCGCGCTGGTCGCCGGCACGCTGGACACGGCGATCGGCGCGGCCGTCGTACTCGTCAAGCTCACCGCGGGCCACTAGGGCGTATTGCGAAAGTCCCGCCTGGCCCACGACGCCTGGCACGCGCCCGCACCTTTACACGTCCGGGGATTCACCCCGCGCGGCGCACCGCGAACAGGAAGCAGCCGAATCCCACTGCGCGGACGTGCACGAGGGCGACCTCCGGGTCGGTGAACATCGCGGCCAGCTCCGCGTCCGCGGCGCCCGCCGCCGCCTCGTCGTGGCCGATCCGGACGAGGCGCCCGCCCAGGATGCGGCCGTCGGCGCTGTAGGCGCGGAAGACCCGCTGGGTGCCGTGCATCGCCGGCGGGTAGCCGGCGTCGGACGGCGGGCCGGGGCAGCCGTCGGCGTCGGCGTGCACGAACACCGGCCCCAGTTCCACGTACGGGCCCGGGTTCGCGCCGGTCTCCGCCGCCCAGTGACGCAGCGGAGCGTACGAGAGCAGCGCGATCCGGTCGCCGGGCGCCGCGTGCCGCAGGCAGCAGCGCAGCGGGGCGCCGCCCTCCTCGTCGGTGCTCAGCTCGGGCGCCCGGCCCGCGTCGTCGGTGTCCCGCAGGCGGGTGAGCAGGGCCGGGTCGATGGCGAAGGTGCGGAAGGCCGTGGTCCCGTGGGTGATGGTCATGGGTCGACGATCGCTCCGGACGCGGCCGGGATCCGGCGGGAATCGGACGTCGCGCTGTGGGGGACGCGGCGCGCGGCGCATTGAGTGACCATCGCACCATTCACTCGTTTGACGGCGTGTGGACACATCGGAAGCGACAGCGGCCGGACCCGTGGAGGTCGAGGTCGAGGAGGCCGAGGCCTCGATCGTCGAGAACTATCCGCACCTGGTGCGGCTGGCGTATCTGACGCTGCCGGCCGCTCTCGGCCGGCACCGCAGGGTGCTGGCCGCGCACACCCTCGTGCAGCGGGCGCTGCCGCGCGGGCGGCGCGCGCCCGACCCGGTCGCCGCGGACGCGGGCGGCCCGCGCGGTGGCCCGCCCGATCCGGCGTACGCGCTGGTGCGCCAGGAGGTGCTGCGCGGGGCGGTGGCGCACGGCGCGGAGGACGGGTGGCGGAAGCGGGCCCACGAGGCGCGCGGCTGGCTGCCGTTGCCACATGTGTGGGGGCTGCGGCTGCACCCCAAGGCGGGCGGTACGGACGAACTCGCCCTGGACCGTTCGCTCTCCGCGCTCGGCAGTCCCGCCCGTGCCGCGTTCGCGCTGAGCGCCCTGGAGGGGCTGGCCGAACGCGAGGTGCGGCAGGTGCTGGCCGCGGCGGGCGTCGCGGATCCCCGCACCGCTGTCGCCGAGGCGGCCGCGGCCGCCGGTGAGGGCGGCGAGCCGGTCCGGGCGCTGCTCGGCGGGGGCGAGTTCGATCCCTGCACGGTGCAGGCGCGGCCGACCGATCTGCTGCGCCGCCGGCAGCACATGCGGGCCGCGGGCCTCGCGGTCGCGGCCGTGGTGGTCGCGGCGGTGCTGCTGCCGCTGGCCGGCTCCGACGACGGCGACCCCGGTTCGTACGCCTCCGGGACGCCCGCCGGATCCGCGAGCCCGCTGGAGTCGTCGGCGCTGGTACGGGCCGACACCGCGCTGTGGGAGCACACGGCACGGATGGACTTCACCGCGTGGCCGGCCCGGGGCGGCCGGAAGGACGACACCGACCTGCTGCGCCGCGCCCTCGCCGTGTGGTCGCGGCCCGGGGAGCGGGTGCAGGTCTCGGCGACCCCCGGCACCTCGCGCGGCCTGCCCGCCCAGCCCCCGCAGCTGCTGTACGCGGGCGATGTGGGCGAGGCGGCCGTGGTCGTGCTCTACGACGGGATGCGGATCGTCCGGTACGCGGAGCCGCAGGACGGCAAGGGCTTCGCCGCGCTGGACTTCGCGCGGGTGGACGACGCGGACGTCACCACCGGTGCGGCCGTCGTCGTCGGCCGCGTCGACGGCAACACCCGCTTCCTGACCGCCCCCTGGGTCGACGACGCGCAGACCCGCGACCTGCTCCAGCCCAACCGTGCCGGACAACCCCTGCACGTCGCGGCCGATGGCGTCACCGACCCCGTCCGCACTCCGGGCGCGGGCGCCCCTGCGGGCCAGTGCGGGACGGCGTGGCCGGTGCTGCAGTTCCGCTCCTCGGCGAAGATCGTCGAACAGCACTCGTTCCTGCTGACGGACCTGGGCGATCTGACCCCGGTCCATCTCACGTACACCCCGCCGCCGGGCGGCACGTCCGCCCCGGCCCGGCAGCCGCGCGAGGCCACCGGGTCGCAGGCCCTGCTGAACTGGGCGCACAGCGCGTGCCGGCTCGGGGCGCTGCGCGGCCAGGGCGTACGGGCCGTCAACAACTGGGAGTTCGCCGAGCAGCGGTTGCCCGAGGGCGGCGCACCCGCGTCGTGGGTGTGCACGCGGACGGACACCTGGCGCGGCGCCGGGCAGGCGATGGTGCAGTTCCAGCCCCCCGGCTCGTCGCCGACCGCTCTCGCGGCGGTGGCCGCACAGGCCGAGGACACCAACGCGTGCAGCCGGTTCGGCCAGCACGTGCTGGCCGGCGTCATGTGGAAGTCCCCGGCCGGCCACTGGTTCCTGCTCGCGGCCGGCAGCCGCGAGGTCACCAAGGTCTCGGCCACCGGCGGCGTCCGCGCGAGCGCGGACGGCCCGCTGCTCGCCGTCCGCGCGGAACGCGGCGCGAACGCCAAGCTGACGGGCCGGCTGACGACCGGCAGGACCCTGGACGCGCTGGGGTAGCGACTCAGCGGCTGGGGACGGCCAGGGACATCGTGACGTGGTCGTCCACGTGGCTGTCCTCGGCCCAGCCCTGGCGGGCGTAGAACGCCTGGGCCCGCTGGTTGGGCTCGAAGACCTCCAGCCGGGCGGCGGTCACGGCGGCGTCCTGCCAGGCCGTGACGCACGCCCGGTGCAGGGCGCTGCCGAGGCCCGCCCGCCAGAGCTCCGGGTCGACGTGGAACTGGAAGAGCTTCTCCTCGCCGGGCCGGAAGCCGAGCACCGCGAAGGCGACCACCCGGTCCTCGCGCAGCACACAGAGCACCTTGCGGTCGGCCGACCCGATCGCGCGCTCGGTGCCTTCCCGGCAGCGGCGCAGTTCGTCGGGGCCGTTGTACGCCTCCTCGGGGAGGTGCCCCTCGTAGTACGTGGCGCGGGCCCTGCGGTGCACGTCGGCGATGCTGTCCAGGTCACCGGGATCGGCGTCACGGATCGTGACGGATATGGCGTTCATGATCCCCTGGACGTCCCCTCGGGGGTGGCCGGTTCCGGGCCGGGGGCTCCGGGTGAGAATGGCGGCCATGAGCGATCTTCAACGAGACGGTGTGATCTTCCGGCAGGCCACCGAGGACGACGTACCCGCCCTCGTCGCCCTGTACGACGGCGCCGCCCGCTGGATGCAGCGGCACGGCATCGACCAGTGGAAGCCCGGCCAGAAGAGCGAGGACCACTTCCTGCTCCGTATGAAGGAGGGCGAGGTCTGGCTCGCCGACACCGGCGCCGCCGCCCCGGTCGGCGGCTGGGAACTGTGGTGGGACGACGAGCCCGCCTGGGGCCCGCAGCCCCCGGTCGCGGGCTACATCCACCGCCTGATGACCGACCGCGCCACCGCCCCGCCGAACCTCGGCCGCGCGATGCTCACCCACGCTGAACACCGCATCACCCGAACCGGCCGCACCCTGAGCCGCCTGGACTGCGTCTCGACCAACCCCCGCCTGCGCGCGTACTACGAGTCCGCGGGCTACACCGTGACCGGCGAACAACCCCTCAAGGACGGTGGCAAGGGCAGCAGGTACGCGGTAACCCTCCTGGAGAAACGGCTCGTCGACTGACGAGACCCGCCCCCCGGGTGGGAGGCGGGCCCTGTCCGTCGTTCCGCGCGGTTATCGCTTCGTGTAGATCGCGACCGTGCGGGCCGGGATCGTGAAGGTTCCGGTGGTTCTGTCGTAGGTGGCGGTTCTGACGATCGGGTCGGAGCCGGTGGACTGGATCGGGTGGAGGGCGTAGGGGGTGCCGGTGAGGGCGGGGACTCGCTGGGTCCGGGCGGTGGTCGTGGCGTTGAAGACGACGACCAGGTCGCCGAGGCGCATCGTGATGACACCCGGGGTCTCGTCCTGGCCCGACAGCGGGAAGGAGAGCCGGTCCTGGACCTGGGCCGCTGAGGTCAGGGCGAAGGCCGGTTCCGTGGAGCGGATCCTGAGCAGGTCCTGGTAGGCGGCGGAGGCGCCGGTGATCTCGGCGCAGCCGGGGTGCAGCGCGGGTGAGGTGAGCAGCGGCTTGGCGAACGGCCACTTGGACTGGTTGTCGGCGGCCGGCGGGAGGCCGCGGCCGAAGCCGTTGCCGGTGGCGCAGTCCCAGTGGATGGCGTTGAACCAGTCACCGGAGTCGAAGGAGTTGCGGTCCAGGGACTTGGAGCGCAGCAGGTCGCTGCCCGCCTGGTAGAGCGCCGGGCCCTGGGAGAGCATGGCGGTCGATTCGGCGAGCACCTGCATCCTGGCCCGGTCGGCGGCCGTCGTGGCGGCCGGGAGCTTGAAGGCGAGGGCGTCGTACAGCGATTCGTTGTCGTGCGCGTCGACGTAGGCGAGGGCGTCGCCCGGTGCCGCCGCGTATCCGGCGGGCCGGCCGTTGTAGTCGACCTCGGAGCCGTGCACCTGCTTGCCTGCGGAGTCGGTGAAGGTGAACGCGCTCAGGTTGCCGGTGAGCCCGACCTTGATGAGGTCCTGGTAGTGCAGCAGCCGGGTCTTCTGCTCGGCGGTGGTGCCGTTGGCGGTCGAGGAGTTGGGGTCGGTGTAGAGGCCGCTGGCGAAGCCCTGCACGCCGGGGTCGGCGTCGAACGGGCTGCCGCCGCGTACGGCGTCGCGGGCCCGGTCGCTGAAGGTGGCGATGCCGGTGCCGGCCATGTTGGCCTGGGTGGCCTGCTCGAAGCGGGCGTTGTCGGCGACCTCGCCGAAGTTCCAGCCCTCGCCGTACATGATGATCTTCTTGCCGTCGACGCCGTCCTTGGCGAGCGTCAGCGCGTCCAGCGCCTTGCGGACGGCGAGGATGTTCGCCTTCGGGTGGTGGCCCATCAGGTCGAAGCGGAAGCCGTCGACCTTGTACTCCTTCGCCCAGGTGACGAGGGAGTCGACGACCAGCTTGCCCATCATCGCGTTCTCCGGCGCGGTGTTGGAGCAGCAGGTGGAGTTGGCGACCGAGCCGTCCGGCATCAGCCGCTGGTAGTAGCCGGGCACGATCTTGTCGAGGACCGAGGTGTCGGCCTGGCCGGAGGCGGAGGTGTGGTTGTAGACCACGTCCATCACCACCCGCAGCCCCGCGTTGTTCAGGCCCTGCACCATCTGCCGGAACTCGGTGGTGCGGCCGGCGCCGTCCGGGTCGGTGGCGTAGGAGCCCTCGGGGACCGTGTAGTGGTACGGGTCGTAGCCCCAGTTGTAGGCGTCCTTGGCCGCGGCCTTGGCCACGCACTCCTGCTGCTTCTCGGAGTCGGCCGGGAAGGAGGCGAGGTCGCAGTCCGGGACCGCCTGGTCGGCGGTCTTCTCCGGGACGGTCGCGAAGTCGAACGCGGGCAGCAGGTGCACATAGTCCGTGCCGGCCTTCGCCAGCGCGCGCAGATGCGTCATGCCCGCCGAACCGGGAACCGTGAAGGCGGTGTACTTGCCGCGCTGCGCGGCCGGGACGGTGGTGTCCGCGACCGAGAAGTCACGGATGTGCAGCTCCTGGATCTGCGCCTGGGCCAGCGGCACCGCCGCCGGTTTGGCCTGCCGCTGCCAGCCCTTGGGGGCGAGCTTCGGGTCGGCCAGGTCGACGAGGAGGCTGCGGGCGGAGTCGGCGGTCAGGGCGACCGAGTACGGGTCGGTCACCAGGTTGGTGACCAGCTTCTGGACGCTCGGCGCCCAGACGGTGACCGCGTACCGGTACGGCTTGCCCGTCCAGTCGCGGCCGCCGGTCACCGACCAGACGCCGCTGCCGGCGTCGCGCCGCATGGGGACGGTCCTGCCGTCGATCTCCACCGCGACGCTGTGCGCGGTGGGCGCCCAGACCGACAGGGCGGGCCGGCCGTGGTCGAAGACCGGGCCGAGCGCCGCGCGCTGCGCCTTCGCGGCGTACAGGTCGTCGAGCACCCCCTGCGTCTGCACACCGGTGGCGGCGAGCAGCGCCCCGTTCGCGGCGCGCTGGGTGGCGATGAGCTGGCCGGGCAGCGCGGCACCGATCCGGTCCCGGTCGCGTGGGTCGACGGTGAAGGCCGCGTACTCCTTGAGCTGCGGGTACTTCGCCTTCTGGGCGGCGGTCAGGCCGCCGGCGACCGGTGACAGCCGCAGCCAGTGGCCCTCGTCGGACAGGGCGCCGTCCTTGACGGTGATGCCGCCGTCGGGGGCGTAGACGAGCTGCTGGCTGGCGGAGGCGCTCGCGTCGGTGTGCCAGGCGACGGTGTCGCGGTCGATCCACTGCGCCTGCGCCTTGCTCAGGTCGAGGTCTCCGCCCGTGCCCTTGGGCTGCGGGAGCAGGTACTTCTGCGTGCCGGCCAACAGCCACACCTCATGCCCGCTGGAGGCGAGGTCCAGGGACTGGTCGGAGGGCAGGTCCTTGGCGTCGCCGTTGTGAAGGATGTAGCTCAGCGAGGTGGCACCCGGGGCGAGCGGCACCTCGTACACGGCACCATAGGCGTCGATCCGGGTCGGCTGGAGCGGCTTGGTCCAGTCGGTGGGCGTGGCGGCGCCGGTCCAGGTGTGCAGGCCCCAGTGGGCGTAGTCGCCGTCGGCGCGCTGGTAGTGCAGGACGGCCTTGGTGGTGTCCTGCGGCGGGTAGGCGCCCGTGGGCGGCGCGTTCAGCACCTCGGTGCTGCCCTGCTTGATCCACACCTCGCCGGTCTTCGTGAGGTCGACGGACCGGTCCGCGTCGGTGTCCTTGACGCCGTTCTTGTCGACGGCGATGAAGCCGACGCTGGACGCGCCCGGCTTGAGCTTGACGTAGGCGAAGGCGCCGTAGGCGTCGCGCCCGGAGAAGGGCTTGCCGCCCGGCCAGGTGGTGCCCTCGCCGTCGGCGATGTCGCCCCAGGTGTACAGGCCCCAGTCGGTGTAGTCGCCGTCGGTGCGCTGGTAGTGCACGACCGCGTAGTCGCGGGAGACGGCGCTGGGCGGCGTCGGCCGGACCGGTGCGCCGCTGGTGGTGGCGGCGGTCGCGCTGCTGATGTGGCCTGCGGAGTCGGTGACCACCGCCTTGTAGCGCAGGGCGGTCCCGGCGGGGACGGCCGCGTCGAGCGCCTTGGTGACGGTGTAGGGCGCGTGGTCGGCGGAGCCGAGCACCTGCCACTTGGCGTTGCCGACCTGGGCGGCGAAGACCACCCGGTCGAGCTGCCCGCCGGTCACGCCGGCGGAGATCTCTACGGTGCCGGTCGCGCCGGCGGCGGGGGCCCGCAGCGCGATCGACGGCCGGGTGGCCGGGGCGCCGAGTGGCTTGTCCGCCTTGTAGACGACGGTGGACAGCGCGGGGACGGTCACGGTGACCTTGCTGTCGCCGCCGCTGTGCAGGGTGCCGGTGGCGCCGTAGAGCGCGCGGAGGTCCGCCCCGGCCGCGCCGGTCGGCACCGCCACGGTCTTCGCCTCGGCCGCGTTGTTCACCGCGACCAGGTACTCGGTCCGCGCCTTCGGGTCCGTACGGGAGTACGCGTACACGCCCGCGCCGTCGGCCGCGTACCGCTCGGTCTGCACGCCGTCGCGCAGCGCCGGGTTCTCCTTGGTCAGCTTCGAGAGCGCGGCGATCGTCCGGTACAGCGGCGCCGCGGTGTCGTAGGCGTCGCTGGCGTGGGTGCGGTCGGTGCCCAGCTCGTCGTCGTCGAGGTAGTCGGCGACCTGGGAGGCGAACATGGTCTGCCGGGCGTCCTTGTCGCCGCCGGCCCCGGTGAAGCCCTGCTCGTCGCCGTAGTAGACGACGGGGTTGCCGCGGCTGAGGAACATCAGCTCGTTGGCGAGCTGGTCCCGCCGCACCAGCTCCGCGTCGGTGGCGCCGGGGTTGTCCTGCTTCAGGAACGTCCCGATCCGGCCCATGTCGTGGTTGCCGAGGAACGTCACCGACTCGTAGGCGTTGGCCTTGTCGGTGGTGTACCGGTAGTCCTGCGCGAACAGGCCGGACAGCTTGGCCGCGGAGCCGCCCTGGGAGGCGTAGGAGCGGGCGGCGTCCTGGAACGGGAAGTCCAGGGTCGCGTCGAGCCGGCCCTGGGTGACGTAGGGCGAGGTGATCGCCGTGTCGGCGGAGTAGACCTCGCCGAACATGAAGAAGTTCTTCCGGCCGTGCTGGGCGGCGTACGTGTCCAGCGCGGTGGCCCACTGGGTCCAGAACGGCAGGTCGACGTGTTTGACGGTGTCGATCCGGAAGCCGTCGATCGCGAAGTCCTTGACCCACTTCTCGTAGATCTTCGCCATGCCCTGGACGACCTCGGGACGTTCGGTCCACAGGTCGTCGAGGCCGGAGAAGTCGCCCTGGTCGGTGCTCTCCCCGGCGTAGGTGGAGTCGCCACGGTTGTGGTACATCGCCGGGTCGTTGAGCCAGGCCGGCACCTTGAGGTTCTTCTTCTCCGGCGCCACGACGGGGGTCCGCGGGAAGGAGTCGGCGTCGACCGCCGGGAAGTCCTTGCCCGCTGCGGCCGTGGCGTGGTCGGAGTCGTCGAAGGGCGTGCCGTCCTTGCTCAGGTACGGGAACGCGCCCTTGGAGAGGTAGGAGTACGCCTTCTCCTTGTAGTCCACGACGTCGGCGGTGTGGTTGGTGATGACATCGAAGAAGATCTTCATGCCCTTGGCGTGGGCGGCGGCGATGAGCTTCTTCAGGTCGTCGTTGGTCCCGAAGTGCGGGTCGACCTGGGTGAAGTCGGTGATCCAGTAGCCGTGGTAGCCGGCCGACGCGTCCTTACCGGTGCCCTGCACGGGCTGGTTCTTGAAGATCGGCGCCATCCAGATGGCGGTTGTGCCGAGCCCCTTGATGTAGTCGAGCTTCCCGGTCAGGCCCTTGAGGTCGCCGCCCTGGTAGAAGCCCTTGTCGGTGGGGTCGTAGCCGGTGACCAGCCGGGAGCCGGTGAGCCCGCCGGTGTCGTTGCGGGTGTCGCCGTTGGCGAAGCGGTCCGGCAGGACGAAGTAGAACTGCTCACGCGTGAGGTCGTGGCGGGCCGGCTGGGCGGCGAGCGCCGCGTCGGACGGCGGGGCGGGTGGCGCGGCGGCCAGGGCGGGCACGGCGGCCGGCACGGTGGCCAGCAGCAGCGCCGACACCACCGTCGCTGCCACACGTCGTATGCGTGCGGGTACGGACACGGGCGGGTCTCCTCGATACGGAAAGCTCGTGCCGGGGCACTACGCGCCGAGTCCCGCGGCCGCCCGGCAGCACCGCCGGGCGCTGCGGACGCTATCGCTGCCCGCTCCTTGCAGCAAGACCTTGCAACGGACTTCTTCAGGCCCTGGGCCTGCACCGGACATCCGCAGGTAACGGGGATGTCACATTCGGCAGACCCTGCGGAAACTTTCTTGCAGGCTCTTTCGCAAGGTCTTACATCGCTGTTACGTTCCTGCCCAGCCCGAGCAGCCGCACAGCACAAGCGGCGCGCATCACCCACTCCAGGGTGAACCGGGTTTTACCCTCACCAAGGAGACAGGTATGCGACGCGGCATATCCGCCGTGGCGATGGCCGCGGCCATCGTTCTCGGAGCCACCGCCTGTGGCGGCAGCAGCGACAACAAGAGCACCGGGGACGCGGCGAAGGACCCGGCCGGAGTTTCCGGGGACATCACGTACTGGGACACCTCGGACGCCACCAACGAGGCGCCTGTCTACCAGAGCCTGATCAAGGACTTCATGGCGAAGTACCCGAAGATCAAGGTCAAGTACGTCAACGTCCCGTTCTCCGACGTGGAGAACAAGTTCAAGACGGCGGCGCAGAGCGGCAAGGGCGCCCCCGACGTGGTCCGGGCCGATGTCGGCCTGATCCCGGAGTACGCCTCCAACCACTACATCGCCCCGCTGGACGGCACCGCCGCCCTCAAGGACACCGGCGACTTCACGCAGGGCCCGCTCAACACCACCAAGTACGAGGGCAAGACCTACGGGGTCCCGTCGGTCACCGACACCCTGGGCCTGCTGTACAACAAGGAGCTCTTCGCCAAGGCCGGCATCACCAAGCCGCCGACCACGTGGGACGAGTTCATCTCCGTCTCGAAGACGATCAAGGACAAGACCGGGGTCACCGGCACCTACGTCAACCCGGACACGTACTTCCTGATGCCGCTGCTCTTCGGCGAGGGCACCGACCTCGCCGACGCGGCCGCCAAGAAGATCACGATCAACTCGCCGGAGGCCGTCAAGGCGGTCACCAAGGCCAAGGAGATCTACGACACCTCCTCGGCGAAGGTCGACTTCGCCAGCGCCTACGACAACATGCAGACCTCGTTCAAGAACGGCAAGGTCGCCATGCTGATCCAGGGCCCCTGGTCGGTCAGTGACGACATCAGCGGCTCGGCCTTCAAGGGCAAGGAGTCGAACCTCGGCTACGCCCCGGTCCCGGCCGGCTCCACCGGCAAGCCGCAGGCGCCGACCGGCGGTCACGACCTCGCGGTCTACCAGGGTTCCAAGAACCTGGACGCCAGCTACCTGTTCACCGAGTTCATGACCTCCTCGGCCAGCCAGGTCACGATCGCGACCAAGACCGGCACCCTGCCGACCCGCACCTCGGCCTACACCCCCGCGGTGACCGCCGACCCGAAGATCGCCGGCTTCAAGAGCATCATGGACACCGCCCGCCCGCGGGTGGCACTCGCCCAGGTCGGCAGCCTCTTCACCCCGCTCCAGCAGCAGTACGTGAAGATCCTGCAGGGCCAGGTCTCGGTCCAGGCCGGACTGGACGCGGCGGCCTCCGAGTTCGCCACGCTCCTGCCGGGCTTCACCAAGTAGCCCAGCGGCACCAGACTCCGGTCCGGTCGGCCGGGGCCCCTGTCCTCCTCCTGGGAGGGCCGGGGCCCACGCGCCCGGCCGTCCGGGCCGGGCCGGACGCGCGGCCCCGGGGAACGAGCCACCCCGCCCGCCCCGTTCCGAGGGGCGCTCCGGGGCCGCGACACCACTCGCACCATCATCCGTAATCGTGGAAAGAGCCGATGAGTGATGACCACCGCAACCATTGACAGGCAATCGCGCGGCACGGCCCCGCGCGCCGGCCTCATGACGTCTTTCAAGCGGTCGTGGGACAAGCACTGGTACGCCTGGGCCATGGTCGCCCCGGTGGTCATCGTGATCGGCGTCCTGGTGCTGTACCCGCTGGGTTACGGCGCCTATCTGTCGTTCACCAACGCCAACGAGATGACGGTCGCCAAGAACATCGGCCCCGTCCACATCCCGGCGTCGTACGACATCGTGGGCTTCGACAACTACTGGAAGATCATCTCCGGCCAGGACGGTGACTTCTACCCCCGGCTCATCTGGACCGTCACCTGGACGGTGACCTGCGTCGCCTTCACCTACGCCATCGGCATGGGGATGGCGCTGCTGCTCAACCGCCCGGTGCGGTTCCGGCTCTTCTACCGGCTGTCACTGATCCTGCCGTGGGCCATCCCGGCCTTCGTCAGCGTCTTCGCCTGGCGGCTGATGCTCAACTCGCAGTACGGCGTGTTCAACTCGATGATCACGCAGGTCGGACTGCCGGCCCAGGACTGGCTGGGCACCCCCTTCGCCCAGAAGGTCGCCGTCATCATGGTCAACGTCTGGGCGGGCGTACCCTTCATGATGGTCGCCCTGCTCGGCGGCATGCAGTCGGTTCCCCAGGAGCTCTACGAGGCCGCCGAGATGGACGGCGCCTCCCCCTGGCAGCGGTTCCTGAACATCACGCTGCCGGGCCTGCGCCCGGTCAGCAACACCGTGATCCTGCTCGGGGTGATCTGGACCTTCAACATGTTCCCGATCATCTTCCTGCTGCTGGGCCAGAACAACAGCGGGGACACCGACATCCTCGTGACCTACGCCTACCGCAAGGCGTTCACCGGGGTGTCCGACTACTCCGGGGCCGCGTCGTACGGCATGGTCATCCTCGCCATCCTGCTGGTCTTCTCCACCTTCTACCGCCGCTACCAGGCCAAGACCGAGCAGGCGTAAGGAGCCATGACGATGAGTGCAACAGCCCACACCGGCACCACGGGAAGCGCCGACCCGGCCCGCTCCGCCGCGAAGCCCGCCCGCCGTCCGGGCCGCCAGCGCGGCGAACGCGGCCGCGGCGCCTCGGTCGCCCTGCACACCACGCTCATGGTCGCCAGCGCGATCGCCATCTTCCCGGCGCTGTGGATCGCGTTCATCTCCTTCGGCCCGAAGAACGCGTGGACGGACCCGGGCGGCGTCCTCGACCACCTGAGCCTGCAGAACTACCGGAACATCCTGCACACCAACTTCCCGAAGTGGTTCCTCAACTCGGTGATCGTCGCGGCCGCGACGACCGTGCTGGGCGTCATGCTGTCGGCGAGCGCCGGCTACGCCATCTCGCGGATGAAGTTCCCCGGCCACAAGCAGCTGATGTGGACCTTCCTGACGACGCAGATGTTCCCGATGGCCGTGCTGATCGTGCCGCTGTACAACCTGCTCGGCACCCTCGGCCTCCTCGACAGCTACCTCGGTCTGATCGTCACCTACTGCACGATCTCGGTGCCGTTCTGCGCCTGGATGCTCAAGGGGTACTTCGACACCATCCCGCACGAGATCGACGAGGCGGGCCGGATCGACGGGCTCACCCCGTTCGGCACGTTCTGGCGGCTGATCCTGCCGCTGGCCCGGCCGGGACTGGCCGTCACCGCCTTCTACAGCTTCCTGACCGCCTGGGGCGAGGTCGCCTACGCGAGCCAGTTCATGAGCACCAACGAGAACTTCACGCTGGCGGCCGGCATCCGCACCCTCGCCACCGACCAGCGCGCGGACTGGGGTTCGCTGACCGCCGCCGCGGTGATCATCGCCATCCCGGCCGCCCTCGTCTTCTTCCTGGTCCAGCGCCACCTGGTCTCCGGCCTCACCGCCGGCGCCGCCAAGTCCTGATCCGTCCAGCGGCAACGCGCACACCCACGCCACCTGTCGTTCCCCGCACACATAAAGGGAATCCATGAGCCAGCACCTCACCGACGCGCCCCGCTCCGCCGCCGACAACGCCGCCGACGCCGGGCGCAGAGACTGGTGGCGTGACGCGGTGATCTACCAGGTCTACCCGCGCAGCTTCGCCGACGGCAACGGCGACGGGATGGGCGACCTGCCCGGGATCACCGCCCGGCTGCCCTACCTCCGGTCGCTCGGGGTGGACGCCGTGTGGCTGTCGCCGTTCTACGCCTCCCCGCAGGCCGACGGCGGCTACGACGTGGCGGACTACCGAGCCGTCGACCCGATGTTCGGCACCCTGACGGACGCCGACGACCTGGTGCGGGCCGCCCACGCGCTGGATCTGCGGGTCATCGTGGACGTGGTCCCCAACCACTGCTCCGACCAGCACGAGTGGTTCAAGCAGGCGCTGCGCGAGGGCCCCGGTTCGCCGATCCGCGAGCGCTTCCACTTCCGCCCCGGCAAGGGTGCCAGTGGTGAACTCCCGCCAAACGACTGGGAGTCCATTTTCGGCGGACCGGCCTGGACGCGGACCGTAAACGCTGACGGCGCCCCCGGCGACTGGTACCTGCACCTGTTCGCCCCCGAGCAGCCGGACTTCAACTGGGACCACCCGGCCGTGCACGACGAGTTCCGCTCGATCCTGCGGTTCTGGCTGGACCTGGGCATCGACGGCTTCCGGATCGACGTCGCCCACGGCATGGTCAAGGCCGCGGGCCTGCCCGACATCGGCTCCCACGAGCAGCTGAAGCTGCTGGGCACCGCGTCGATGCCGTACTTCGACCAGGACGGCGTGCACGAGATCTACCGCAGCTGGCGCAAGATCCTGGACGAGTACGCGGGCGACCGGATCGCCGTCGCCGAGGCGTGGACGCCGACGGTCGAGCGCAGCGCCCTGTACCTGCGCCCCGACGAGCTGCACCAGGCGTTCAACTTCGAGTACCTGACGTCCGGTTGGGACGCCGCCGCGCTGCGCCGGGTCATCGACACCTCGCTGGCCGCGATGGGTTCGGTCGGCGCGCCCGCCACCTGGGTGCTGTCCAACCACGACGTGGTGCGGCACTCCACCCGCTTCGCCGACGGCGACCAGGCGCTCGGTCTGCGCCGGGCGCGGGCCGCGACCCTGCTGATGCTGGCGCTGCCCGGCTCCGCCTACCTGTACCAAGGCGAGGAGCTGGGCCTGCCCGAGGTCACCGACCTGCCGGACGAGGTGCGCCAGGACCCGGCGTTCTTCCGCAACGCCGGCCAGGACGGGACCCGTGACGGCTGCCGCGTACCGCTGCCGTGGTCGGGCACGACGGCGCCGTACGGCTTCGGCCCGGTCGAGGGCGGCCCCAGCTGGCTGCCGCAGCCCGACGCCTGGGCCGGCCTCAGCGTCGAGGCCCAGGAGGGCGACCCCGCCTCGACGCTGGAGTTCTACCGCGAGGCGCTGGCCGTCCGCCGCGAACACCCCGCCCTGGGCGCGGGTTCCGAGGTGACCTGGCTGGCGGCGCCGTCGGGTGTGCTGGCGTTCCGCCGGGACAGCGCCGAGGGTTCGTTCGTCTGCACCGCGAACGTCGGCGGAACCCCCGTCACGATCCCGGCGCCCGGCCGCGCGCTGCTCGCCGGAGCCGGTTTCACCGCGGACGGAGCGAACGCCGTCATCCCCGCGGACACCACGATTTGGTGGGCGATCTGACGTGGCTGCCATCCGTCCCCTAGCATCCGGTGCTGTGACCGCAAGGCTTGCTGACATCGCAACCCAGGCGGGTGTCAGCGAAGCAACGGTCAGCCGGGTCCTCAACGGCAAGCCCGGCGTATCCGCCACCACCCGTGAATCCGTGCTGGCCGCACTCGATCTGCTCGGCTACGAACGGCCGGTCCGGCTGCGGCAGCGCAGCGCGGGTCTGATCGGTCTGATCACCCCGGAGCTGGAGAACCCGATCTTTCCGGCGTTCGCACAGGTGATCGGTCAGGCGCTGACCCGCGACGGATACACCCCGCTGCTGGCCACCCAGACGCCGGGCGGCTCGACCGAGGACGAGCTGGTCGAGATGCTCGTGGAACGCGGCGTCGCCGGGATCATCTTCGTCTCCGGTCTGCACGCCGACTCCACCGCCGACACCGAGCGGTACGCCAGGCTGCACGGCCAGGGTGTGCCGTTCGTGCTGATCAACGGCTTCTCGGACAGGATCAAGGCGCCGTTCGTGTCCCCGGACGACCGGGGCGCGATGCGGCTGGCCGTCACCCATTTGGCGGCACTCGGACATGAGAAAATCGGACTGGCGGTCGGACCGAAGCGTTTCGTGCCGGTACTCCGCAAGATCCAGGGCTTCATCAGCAGCATGGAGGACGTGCTGGGCCTGACCGCCGAGCAGTCCGAACAACTGATCCAACACTCGCTGTACACGCTGGAGGGCGGCCAGGCGGCCGCGACGGCGCTCATCGCGTCCGGCTGCACCGCGATCGTCTGTGCGTCCGACATGATGGCGCTGGGCGCCATCCGGGCCGCCCGGCAGCAGGGCCTGTCGGTGCCCGGAGACGTCTCCGTCGTGGGTTTCGACGATTCCCCGCTCATCGCCTTCACCGATCCGCCGCTCACCACCATCCGGCAGCCGGTGGCCGCCATGGGGCAGGCGGCGGTGCGGGCGCTGCTGGAGGAGATCGGCGGCACCCCCGCCCCGCACAGCGAATTCGTCTTCCTCCCGGAGCTGGTCGTACGCGGTTCGACGGCCGCGGTGCCCAGCAGCCAGGCACCGCCGCTGCTGGTCCAGCAGTCGGCCGGAAGGCATACATCGAATGCACAGGATCCGACCGGCGTCTGATCTGCGAGCTCGCGTGGGTCTGGCAGACTATTCCTCCATGGGGGAACCGACCGCGAAGATCCTGGCTGGCCGTACGGCCGCCCCGCCGCGCTCCATCGGTTCCGCTGATTCCGATGGAGCGCCGAGCGAGGGCCCTACGGCACCCCGCCATACCCTCGTGTCGAGGCTCCGCACCCCCCGCAGACCGCGTCTGTGGTTCGAGATCGCACTGATCGCGGTCAGTTACTGGGTGTATTCGCTCGTCCGGAACGCCGTCCCCGAGCAGCAGTCGGCGGCGATGCGGCACGCGAACTGGATCTGGAAGGTGGAGAACCACCTCGGGCTGGCCGTCGAACACAGCGTCAACCACGCCGTGAACTCGGTGACATGGCTCATCGTAGGGATGAACTACTACTACGCGACGCTGCACTTCATCATCACCATCGGCGTCCTGGTGTGGCTCTACCGCAAGCATCCGGGCCGCTACGGCCCGGCCCGCACGGTCCTCTTCATCACCACGGGTATCGCGCTGGTCGGCTTCTACTTCTATCCGCTCGCCCCACCCCGGCTGATGCACGGCATCGACTTCATCGACACGGTCAAGGTGCACCACACCTGGGGCTCGATGGCCTCCGGCGACCTGGCTCACGTGTCGAACCAGTACGCCGCGATGCCGTCCATGCACATCGGCTGGTCGCTGTGGTGCGGCATCACCGTCGCGATGCTCGCCCGGCCGCTGTGGGTGAGGGTGCTGGGCATGCTCTATCCGCTGGCGACCCTGGTCGTGATCATCTCGACGGCCAACCACTTCTGGCTCGACGCCATAGGGGGCGCCGTGTGCCTGGGCGCCGGCTTCGCGCTGGTCTACGCGGTCTACGGCCGCTTCGTCTACCACCTGCCCCGCTACCCGGCGACCGCCCGCCGCTGAGCTGTTTCCGCTGAGCCTGTTTCCGCGGCCGGCCGTCACACCTCGTAAGCCTCGTACCGTCACGCCTCGTACTCGTAGAAGAGCCGCTCGACGACCGCGCGGGCCCGCCGGGTCGTCCGGCGGTACTCCTCGACCATGTCGCCGACGTGGCCGGCCGAGTAGCCGAGGTAGCGGCCCACGGCGGCGAGCTCCCGGCCGTCGCCGGGGAACGTGTCCCCCGGGCGGCCGCGGACCAGCATCACCGCGTTGCGGACCCGGGTGGCCAGCACCCATGCCTCGTCGAGGACGGCCGCGTCGTCGGCGCCGACCAGACCGGCGGCGCGCAGGGCCTCCAGCGCCCGGCGGGTACGGGTGGTGCGCAGTTCCTTCCGCCGCCCGCCGTGCTGCATCTGCAGCAGCTGGACGGTCCACTCGACGTCGGAGAGCCCGCCGCGGCCGAGCTTGGCGTGCGTGGTGGGGTCGGCGCCGCGCGGCATCCGCTCGGACTCCATCCGGGCCTTGAGCCGCCGGATCTCGCGCACCGCGTCCTCGTCGAGCCCGTCCGCGGGGTACCGCAGCGGGTCGATCAGCTCGATGAAGCGTTCTCCGAGCCCCTGGTCCCCTGCCATGGGGTCGGCGCGCAGCAGCGCCTGGCTCTCCCAGCCCAGCGACCAGCGCCGGTAGTAGGCGGCGTATGAGCCGAGCGACCGCACCAGCGGGCCGCTCTTGCCCTCTGGGCGCAGATCCGCGTCCATGATCAGCGGCGGGTCGGCGGTGGGGATCTGCAGCAGCCGGCGCAGCTCGTTGGCGATCTTGAGGGCCTGTCCGGCGGCCCGGCCCTCCTCCGCGCCGTCGAGCGGTTCATGGACGAACATCACGTCGGCGTCCGAGCCGTACCCCTGTTCGCGCCCGCCGAAGCGGCCCATGCCGATGACGGCGAAGCGGGTCGCCAGGGGCCCGTCCGCCGCCTCGACGGCGTTCACGGCCGCCCGCAGGGCGCCGACGACGGTGGTCGCGTTGATGTCGGTGACGGCGGTGCCCACCTGGTCCACGTCCAGCTCGCCGATGACATCGGCCGCCGCCGTCCGGAACAGCTCGCGGCGCCGGACGCCGCGGACCGCGGTGACCGCCTGTTCGGGGGTTTCGGCGCGGCCGACCGCGGCCAGCACCTCCTGTTCGAGCGCCACCGCGGACCGCGGCCGCAGGCCCTCGGGGGCGCCGAGCAGGGCGACCGCCTCCGGAGCTCGCATCAGCAGGTCGGGGGCGAGCCGGCCGGAGGAGAGCACCCGGGCGAGATGCTCGGCGGCGGCGCCCTCGTCCCGCAGCAGCCGCAGGTACCAGGGGGTCTTGCCGAGCGCGTCGGAGACCTTGCGGAAGCCGAAGAGCCCGGCGTCCGGGTCGGCGGAGTCCCCGAACCAGCCGAGCAGGACCGGCAGCAGGGTGCGCTGGATGGCGGCCTTGCGGCTGACGCCGCTGGCCAGCGCCTCCAGATGACGGTAGGCCGCGGCCGGATCGGCGTACCCCAGCGCCTGCAGACGCTGCATCGCGGCGTTGTTGCTGAGCCGGGTCTCGACCGGTTCGAGCTGGGCGACCGCGTCGAGCAGCGGCCGGTAGAAGAGCTTCTCGTGCAGCCGGCGCACCTCGACGGCGTGCCGCTTCCACTCCCGGTTCAACTCGGCGACGGGGTTGGCGCGAAAGCCCAGCGACCGGCCCAGGCGGCGCTGCCCGGCCTCGTCGTCCGGCACCAGATGGGTACGGCGCAGCCGGTACAGCTGGATGCGGTGCTCCATCAGCCGCAGGAAGCGGTAGGCGGCATCGAGCGAGGCGGCGTCCGCGCGGCCGACGTAACCACCGGCGGCGAGTTGGGCGAGCGCGGTGAGGGTGGTGCCGCTGCGCAGTGAGGAATCGGTTCTGCCGTGCACCAACTGCAGGAGCTGGACGGCGAACTCGACATCGCGCAGCCCGCCGGGACCGAGCTTCAGCTCCCGCTCGACGTGTGCGGCGGGGATGCCCTCCACGACGCGGCGGCGCATCTGCTGGACGTCGGTGACGAAGTGGTCGCGGTCGGCGGCCTGCCACACCATCGGCGAGAGCGCCTCGACGTACGCCAGGCCCAGGTCACGGTCGCCCGCCATCGGCCGGGCCTTGAGCAGCGCCTGGAACTCCCAGGTCTTGGCCCACCGCTTGTAGTACGCGACATGGCTGGAAAGCGTGCGTACCAGCGGGCCGTTCTTGCCTTCCGGCCGCAGGTTGGCGTCGACCGGCCAGATGGTGCCCTCTGCGGTGGTGTCGGAGCAGACCCGCATCATCCGGGCGGCCAGCCGCGTCGCGGCCCGCATCGCCCCGGCCTCCTCGGCGCCGTCGGCCGGTTCCGCCACGAAGATCACGTCGACGTCCGAGACGTAGTTCAGTTCATGGCCGCCGCACTTGCCCATGCCGATCACCGCGAGCCGGCACAGCGCCGCGTCCTCCGGTGCCTCAGCGGCGGCGATGGAGAGGGCCGCGCGCACGGTCGCGGTGGCCAGGTCGGCCAGCTCCGCGGCCGTCTGCACCAGGTCACTGGTGCCGCACACATCGCGGGCGGCGATCGCCAGCATGCAGCGGCGGTAGGCGGCGCGCAGCAGGTCGGGGTCGGTGGCGGAGGCCAGCCCGCGTTCGAACTCGGCGACGCCGGGGTGCAGGTCGGCGGACTCGTACGTCACCAGCGCGTGCCAGTCGCGCGGGTGCCGGGCGAGGTGGTCGCCGAGCGCCTCGGAGGCGCCGAGCACCCCGAGCAGCCGGTCGCGCAGCGGCTTGGCGCTGGTCAGGGTGTCGAGCAGGGTCCGCCGCTCGCCCTCGTCCAGCACCTCCACCAGCCGGACCAGGCCCAGCAGCGCCTGATCGGGGTCCGCCGTCGCGCCGAGCGCGTCCAGGAGCACCGGATCGGTCCGTACCGCGGTCAGCCCCGCGGCCTCCACCAGCACCTCGGCCGCCGCCGGATCGGTGAACCCGTGGCGCAGCAGCCGGGAGAACGTGCTGCTCCGGCGCCCCTGCGGCAGCGACATCTCGCCTCCGGTACGTCATGCCTGCGATCAAGGTCCCAGCTGAGCGTAACCGCCCGGCCGCCGACCTGGAACGGCGTGCACCGGACGGTTCCCGCGCCGTTCCGTGACGGCGGAGCCGGTCCGGGCGGCCGGCAGGACCGGTCCGGACGGCCGGCGGCACGCTCCGGGGAGACGGCGCTGCCGGTCCGGGGAGACAGCGCTGCCCGTGCGGGCGGCGGGCCGCGCCCGTCCCGGTGGGCCCGCACCGTTCGTTTCCCGGCCATTCACGTCTGCGGATCTTCTCAGTTCCGCCGGCCGCTCCTACGCTGACAGCGCTCCGCGCCCCCATACCCCCCCACCGGAGGTAAGCCGTGCCCGGCTTGTCGATATCCGTTCCGCGTCGCCCCCTCACCGCCCTCGCCGCCGCCCTCGGGCTGGCCGGCGCGTCCGTCGGCCTGTGGGCCGGCCTCGGCGGCGCGTCCACCGCGCACGCGGCGGCCGCCGTCCCCACTCCTGACCACGTGATCGTCGTGATGATGGAGAACCACGCGTACAACCAGGTGATCGGCAGCTCCAGCGCCCCCTACATCAACTCGCTGAAGACCGGCGGCGCGAACCTCACCGCCTCGTACGGCGTCACGCACCCGAGCCAGCCGAACTACTACCAGGTGTTCTCCGGCAGCAACCAGGGCGTGACCGGCGACAGCTGCGTCACCCCCGGCTTCAGCTCCGCGCCCAACCTCGCCTCCGAGCTGATCGCCGCGGGCAAGACCTGGGGCAGCTACAACGAGACGCTCCCCAGCCAGGGCTCCACCACCTGCAGCAGCGGCAAGTACGCGCAGAAGCACAACCCCTGGTTCGGCTTCAGCAACGTGCCGACCTCCAGCGCCAAGACGTTCGCGCAGTTCCCTTCGGACTACACGACGCTGCCGCAGGTCTCGTTCGTCGTGCCGAACCTGTGCAGCGACATGCACGACTGCTCCGTCGGCACCGGTGACACCTGGATCAAGAACAATCTCGGTGCTTACGCCACGTGGGCCAAGACCCACAACAGCCTGCTGATCGTCACCTTCGACGAGGACAACCGGCTGGCCGGCAACCGCATCCCCACCGTCCTCTACGGACAGCGCGTCACCCCGGGCAGCACCTCGTCGACGACGTACAACCACTACAATCTGCTGCGCACCCTCGAGGACATGTTCGGCACCTCGCACGCGGGGAACGCCGCCTCCGCCACCGACATCACCGGCATCTGGACCAGCTGACCGTGAGCGGAGCCGGCGCCATGACCACCCGGAACCGGCTGCTGATCCTCGTCGCGGCGGCCGCCGTGCTCGCCTGTGTGGCGGGCGCGGCGGTCTGGCACGCCTCCGACCGGGCCGCCCGCAGGAACACCGAGCAGGCCGGCGGCCCGCCGGTCGTCCAGGGCGCGGTGTCGCTGGCCCCGGCCGGGCCCCGGCTCATGGTCTTCCGCAACATGGCCTGGGGTCCGCACCGCGATGAACTCGCCACCGTGCCCGCCGCCTCGCCCGGGGCGACCCGTACCGCCTCGGGCGTCCGCTGTCTGCGCTTCCACGCCGCCGCGGGCACCGGCATCTGTCTGCAGTCCGTGCACGGCACCGTCCAGGACACCTACCGCGCGGTCGTCCTCGACTCCCACCTCAAGGAGACCCGGCACTACCCGCTGAACGGGATCCCGACCCGCGCCCGGGTATCGCCCAGCGGCCACCTCGCCGCCTGGACGGTCTTCGTCGGCGGCGACTCGTACGCGGGCACCGACTTCTCCACCCGCACCTCGATCCTCGACGTCAGGACCGGCAGGCTCGACGCCAGCCTGGAGGACTTCACGATCCTCAAGGACGGCCACCGCTACCGCGCCACCGACGTGAACTTCTGGGGCGTCACCTTCGCCGACGACGGGCACTTCTACGCGACGCTCGCCACCGGCGGCAGGACGTACCTCATCCGCGGTGACATCGCGGCCCGCACCGTGACGACGCTGCGCCCGAACGTGGAGTGCCCGTCGCTCTCGCCCGACGGCACCCGTCTGGTCTTCAAGAAGCGCGTCCCGGGCCTGTCCCCCGACGCCCCCTGGCGGCTCTACGCCCTCGACCTCGCCACGATGCGCGAGACCCCGCTGGCCGAGAACCGCAGCGTCGACGACCAAGCGGTCTGGACCGACGACCGCACCGTCGCCTACTCGCTGCCGGGCGACTTCGGCGCGGACCTCTACACGGTCCCCGCCGACGGCACCGGCACGCCCCGCACGCTGACCCCGGCGGCGCTCGCCCCCGCGTACATCGGCTGACGCGCGGACGACCCCCGGCTCAGGTCAGTCGTCCGGAAGGCAGTGGACGGTGATCCGCTGGACGAGGTTGTTGCCGAAGCCGCCGCGGTTCCACGCCTGGGCGAGCGGCTGGGTGTTGCCCTCGGCGTCGGTGGCGCGGGCGCTGAGCACATGGCGGCCGGGCTCCGCCGTCCAGGACGCCCGCCAGCTCCGCCAGGCCAGGTCGTGTCCGTCCGGCGGGGCGAGCTCGGCCGCCCGCCAGGAACGTCCGTCGTCCGTACTCACCTCGGCCTTCGTGACCGGTGCCAACCCGGACCAGGCCCTGCCCTCCAGCGGCACCGGGCCGGGGCGTACGACGCGGGTCCTGGACATGAAGTCCGGGAACCCGGGCGGGATCATCAGCGCCCGCGGGGCGATCCGGGTGACCGGCTCGCCGGGTTCACCGGCCCGCTGCCGGTAGCGGTACGCCACCGTCTGCTGGAATCCGGTGAACGGCGTGTCGGTGAGCGTGATCCCGCGCAGCCACTTCACCTGCGCCATCCCGTACCAGCCGGGCACCACCAGCCGCAGCGGGTGGCCGTGCTGCGGCGGCAGGGGCAGCCCGTTCATGGCGTACGCGACCAGCACCTCAGGATCGGCGCCGGCGGCCACCGCCAGCGGCAGACTCCACCGGTAGTCCTGTTCGACACCGCGCTCGACACCGTGGTCCGCGCCGCGGAAGACGGCCTCGACGGCAGCCGGCTCCACTCCCGCCTCGGCGAGCAGCACTCGCAGCGGCACCCCGGTCCACTCGGCCGTTCCGACCGCCTCGACCAGCCACGGCTGGCTCACCGGCCGCGGGGTGAGCCGCGCCCGGCCGTTGCCCGCGCACTCCATCGTCACGCGGTGGGTGACGGCGGGGAACGAGCGCAGGGCCGCCATGTCCAGTGTCAGCGCCGTCCGGACGCTGCCTCCCACGGTGAGCCGCCAGTCGTCCTCCCGGGCGGCGGGGATGTCGTAGTGGACCAGCACGTAGTGCAGTCCCGGCGGGGTCAGGTCGTAGCGCAGGGCCTCCAGCGGCAGGCCGTGGTTGCGGGCCGCGAGCGCGAGTTCCTCCGGGCTGATCCCCTCCGCGGGATCCGCGAGGCGGCCGGCCGGGCTGATGTCGGCGAAGCGTCCGTCCATTCCTTCATGGTGCGCTTCCGGCCGAACCCAGGCATCCGGGTGAACATGCGATCCTCCCCGACCGGCGGGATGCTGGATGTATCGGCCTGGGGTCCGCGATGCCCCATGGCAGATGGAGGGTGCCCAGGGCGTCGGCGCACAACCGCCCACCGGCGGCCCGGCCGGGGAGCGGCCAGGTGGAGGAGGCGGCCCGAGTCTCGCCGAGGAGATCGCCATGGACGGCAGCACACTTGAAGCGATGCGGACCGCGTTGCGCGGCCCGGTCATCGCTCCGGAGGATCCCGACTACCCGGAGGCCCGCAAGGTCTACAACGCCATGGTCGACAAGCGCCCGGCCGCGATCGTGCGCTGCTCCGACACGGCGGACGTCATGGCCGCGGTGGACTTCGTCCGTGAGCAGGGACTGGAACTCGCCGTCCGGGGCGGCGGGCACAGCGGCGCCGGTCTGTGCCTGGTCGACGACGGCGTCACCGTCGATCTGTCACCGATGCGCTGGGTGCGTGTCGACCCCGCCGCGAAGACCGCCCGGGTCGGCGGCGGGTCCCAGCTCGGCGACCTGGACCACGCCACCCACGCGTTCGGGCTGGCCGTACCCGCCGGCATCATGTCGACGACCGGCGTCGGCGGGCTCACCCTCGGCGGCGGCCACGGCCACCTCACCCGCAAGTACGGCCTCACGATGGACAGTCTGGTGGCCGCCGACGTGGTGCTCGCCGACGGCAGCTTCGTCACCGCGAGCGAGAACGAGAACCCGGACCTGTTCTGGGCGCTGCGCGGCGGTGGCGGCAACTTCGGCATCGTCACCTCGTTCCGCTTCCGGCTGCACCCGGTGCACACCGTCGGTCTCGCGATCAGCCTCTGGCCGGTCGACCACATCCACGAGGTGCTGCGCTGGTACCGCGACTTCCTGCCGCAGGCGCCCGAGGACCTGAACGGCTTCTTCGCCGTCCTGGCCGTCCCGCCCGGCCCCCCGTTCCCCGAGGAGATCCACGGCCGCAAGATGTGCGGTGTCGTGTGGTGCTGGACCGGGGACCCGGACGGCATCGAGCAGGCCCTGGCCCCGGTGAACGACGCGGGCACGCCGGCCTTCCACTTCTCGACGCCGATGCCGTACCCCATGCTGCAGACCATGTTCGACGAGCTGATCCCGAAGGGCCTGCAGTGGTACTGGCGCGGTGACTTCTTCGACCGGATCACGGACGACGCTATCGACGTGCACGCCAAGTACGCCGAGAACCTCCCCACCGACCTGTCGACCATGCACCTCTACCCGGTCGACGGAGCCGCGCACCGGGTCGCCGCGGGCGACACGGCATGGGCCTACCGGGACGCCATGTGGTCCGGCGTCATCGGCGGCATCGACCCCGACCCGGCCAACGCGGGGCTCGTGAAGGACTGGTGCGTCAACTACTGGGAGGACCTGCACCCGCACTCCATGGGCGGCGGCTACGTCAACTTCATCGGCGCCGGCGAGAGCCAGGACCGCGTCAGGGCCACCTACGGCGACCACTACGACCGGCTCACGGCGCTCAAACGCACCTACGACCCGGACAACCTCTTCCACGCCAACCAGAACATCGCCCCGGCCCCGTAGCCACCAAGGGCGGCAGCGCAAACGGCATCCGGGCCGACGGCATGACGCCGCCGGCCCGGATGCCGTCACGAACGAGACGCTCTTACAGGTTCGGCAGGTTCTTCCGCAGCTCGAAGGCGGTGACCTCGGAGCGGTACTCCTCCCACTCCTGCTTCTTGTTGCGCAGGAAGAAGTCGAAGACGTGCTCGCCGAGCGTTTCCGCGACCAGTTCGCTGCGCTCCATGAGGGTGATGGCCTCGCCCAGGTTCTGCGGGAGGGGCTCGATACCCAGGGCGCGGCGTTCGGCGTCGGAGAGGGCCCAGACGTCGTCGTCGGCGCCGGGCGGGAGCTCGTAGCCCTCCTGGATGCCCTTCAGGCCGGCGGCGAGCAGGACCGCGTAGGCGAGGTAGGGGTTGGCGCCGGAGTCGATGGAGCGGACCTCGACGCGGGTGGAGCCGGTCTTGCCGGGCTTGTACATCGGGACGCGGATGAGCGCGGACCGGTTGTTGTGGCCCCAGCAGATGTACGAGGGGGCCTCGCCGCCGGCGCCCGCGGTGCGCTGCGAGCCGCCCCAGATGCGCTTGTAGGAGTTCACCCACTGGTTGGTGACGGCGGAGATCTCGCCGGCGTGCTTGAGCAGTCCCGCGATGAAGGAGCGGCCGACCTTGGAGAGCTGGAACTCCGAGCCGGACTCGTAGAACGCGTTGCGGTCGCCCTCGAAGAGGGAGAGGTGGGTGTGCATGCCCGAGCCGGGGAAGTCCGAGAACGGCTTGGGCATGAAGGTCGCGTGCACGCCCTGCTCCAGCGCGACCTGCTTCATCACCAGCCGGAACGTCATGACGTTGTCGGCGGTGGACAGCGCGTCGGCGTAGCGGAGGTCGATCTCCTGCTGGCCGGGCGCGCCCTCGTGGTGGGAGAACTCCACCGAGATGCCCATCGACTCCAGCATGGTGATCGCCTGGCGGCGGAAGTCCATGCCGACGTTCTGCGGAGTGTGGTCGAAGTAGCCGGAGTTGTCGGCCGGGGTGGGGATGCTGCCGTCGAGCGGCTTGTCCTTGAGCAGGAAGAACTCGATCTCGGGGTGGGTGTAGAAGGTGAACCCGAGGTCGGAGGTCTTGGCCAGTGCGCGCTTGAGGACATAGCGCGGGTCGGCGTACGAGGGCGAGCCGTCCGGCATGAGGATGTCGCAGAACATCCGCGCGGTCCCGGGGCCCTCGGCACGCCACGGCAGGATCTGGAACGTGCTGGGGTCGGGCTTGGCGATCATGTCCGACTCGTAGACCCGGGCGAACCCCTCGATCGCCGAGCCGTCGAAGCCGATGCCCTCGTCGAAGGCCTGCTCCAGTTCGGCGGGGGCGACGGCGACCGACTTCAGATAGCCGAGCACGTCGGTGAACCACAGCCGTACGAAGCGGATGTCGCGCTCTTCGAGCGTACGGAGCACGAACTCCTGCTGCTTATCCATTTCCACCCATCCTCGCTGATCAGGCTGCCTGCTCCCGCGCCGCGGGGCACCTCGGGGCACATGAGCATCCCACCACACGGTTTCTGGCACGTTTCGGACCTCGTCCGAACGCACGAGCCGGTGGGGGCGTACTGCTGTGCCCATACTGCCTGCTGTTTTGCGCCCTGCGTAACGGGCGCCGGTGATCCGTCGGACACCTGTGGCGACCAACGCCCGGTTGTCGGTGCGCTTGTGTAGGGTCCTGTCAGGTTCCGATACCGGAGAGGGGTATGCGATGACGCGCCGGATGCTCCTGTTCGCCGCTCTCCTCCTCGGGATTTTTGCCATGCACACGGTGGGCCATCCGGCGGGCGGCGGCCATGAGGAGACGCGGCCCGCCGCCGTGGACCGGGCCTCCCAGCATGGCGCCTCCCCTGATGCGATGGGAATGGCGCATGAGGGCGCCGACCGGCACGGGCCGGCGCCCGCGCACCGGCCCGCTCACGACACGAGCCCGCTGACGCTCTGCCTGGCCGTGCTCGGCACCGCCGTCGTCGTCCTGCTCGCCGCCCTCGGCCTGCCGGCCGGCCCGCCGGCCGGCTCCGTCGCGGCGGCCCGCTCCCTGCTCCCCCGGGGGCGGTGGCCGTGGCCACCGCCCCCACGCATACCCCTCTCCCGTCTGCCGGTGCTGCGCATATAGGACGCCGCCCGGCCGCCCCGGGGCCTGTACCCCGGGGACGGTCACGCGGTCCGTCCTGCCCATCCATCGACACCCATGAGGTGTATTCAGCATGCGTACCTACCACCGCCGCGCCGTGCTCGGCGCGGGAATCGCGGTCGCCGGAGGCGGCCTGCTCGCCGCCTGTTCCGGCGGATCCGCGTCGTCAGGGCATCCCGGACACGGCAACTCCCAGTCCGCGGGAGACGGATACCTCGCGCCCGACGGCCCCGAGGTCGTCGCCGCGGAGAAGGCGCGCGCCGGGGACGGACCGGTCAGCGAGGTCCGGCTGACCGCCGTCGAAGGCGTCGTGGACCTCGGCGGGCCCACGGTCAGGACCTGGACGTACGACGGCGAACTGCCCGGCAAGGAGATCCGGGTGATGGCGGGCGGCACCCTGTCCGCGACGCTCGCCAACCATCTGCCGCAGGCCACGTCCGCGCACTGGCACGGCCTCGCCCTGCGCAACGACATGGACGGGGTACCGGGGCTGACCCAGCCCGCCATCAAGGCCGGCGCCGACTACGCGTACCGCTTCGCGGTCGCCCGGCCGGGCACGTACTGGTTCCATCCGCACACCGGCGTTCAGCTGGACCGCGGGCTGTACGCGCCGCTCATCGTCGAGGACCCGAAGGAGCCGCTGCAGTACGACAAGGAGTGGGTCGTCGTCCTGGACGACTGGGTGGACGGGGTCGACGGCAGCACCCCGGACGCGGTCCTCGCCGAGCTCACCAAGAGCGCGAGCACGGCGGCCGCCGGCAGCAGTGGCCGGAGCGGGACGGACCACTCCGGCATGGACGGCATGGAAGGAATGGACGGCCCGGCGAGCCAGGACCCGGCCGCCCCGGCCGGACCCAGCCGCATGCTGACGGGCGCCACCAGCGATCTGCTCGGCGGCGACCCGGGCGATGTGAAGTACCCGTACTACCTCGTCAACGGGCGCGCCCCGCAAGCCCCGCGCGGCTTCACCGCCAAGCCCGGCGACCGGATCCGGATCCGTTTCGTCAACGCGGGCGGCGACACCGCCTTCCGCGTCGCGCTCGGCGGGCACCGGATGACCATCACGCACACCGACGGTTACCCCGTCGTGCACGCCGCGACCGACGCGCTGCTGATCGGCATGGGCGAACGGTACGACGTGCTGGTCACGGCGGGTGACGGGGTCTTCCCGCTGGTCGCCCTCGCGGAGGGGAAGGACGCGGCGGCGCTGGACGTGCTGCGCACCGGCGGTGGAACGGCGCCGACCGCCGCCGACCGCCCGCAGGAACTGTCCGGGCGGCTCCTCCAGGCCGGCGATCTGCGGCCCGACCCTTCGGTGGCCCTGCCGGACCCAGGCCGGACGCCGGACCGCACGGTCGAGCTGCGGCTGACCGGCAGCATGGCCAACTACAACTGGGCCTTCGAAGGGGCGGCTTACGATCCGGCGGTCCGCCATGACGTGCGGCAGGGCGAACGGGTCCGGCTGACGCTCGCGAACAACACCCGGATGTGGCATCCCCTGCATCTGCACGGGCACACCTTTTCGCTGACCGGCGGCGGCGCCCGCAAGGACACCGCTATCGTGCTGCCCGGACGGACACTCAGCGTCGATCTCGACGCGGACAATCCAGGACTGTGGATGATCCACTGCCACAACGTCTACCACGCGGAGGCGGGCATGATGGCGGTCCTCGGCTACCGCCAGTAACGGATCACCGGTGTCCGGGGTGATCCCCCGGACACCGGGCCGGACGCGGAACCTTGCAGGATTGGCGCAAATTTCCCGCAAGAAACTTGCGAAACCTGTACTAGAGTTGACGTCATGACACGACGACTTGCCACGGTGGCAAAGAAGGTCGGGGTGAGCGAGGCGACCGTCAGCCGAGTGCTGAACGGGAAGCCCGGAGTCTCCGATGCGACCAGAGCCGCAGTGCTGACCGCACTCGATGTGCTCGGTTACGAACGACCGACCCAGCTGCGCGGGGAGCGTGCCCGGCTTGTCGGGCTCGTTCTCCCGGAGCTTTCCAATCCGATCTTCCCGGCCTTCGCCGAGGTGGTGGGCGGCGCCCTGGCACAGCAGGGGTTCACGCCCGTGCTCTGCACCCAGACCGTCGGCGGGGTGTCGGAGGCCGACTACGTGGAGTTGCTGCTGCAGCAGCACGTCTCCGGGGCGATCTTCTTCGGCGGTCTGTACGCCCAGGCCGAGTCGTCGCACGAGCACTACGCCCGGCTCGCCGAGCGCAATCTGCCCACCGTGCTGATGAACGCCGCCATCGACGATCTCGACTTCCCGAGGGTGTCCTGCGACGACGCGGTCGCCGTGGAACAGGGGATGACCCATCTCGCGTCGCTCGGCCATGAGCGGATCGGCCTGATCCTGGGCCCGCCCGACCACGTTCCGTCGCGGCGCAAGCTCGCCGCGGCCCGCCGCTGGATCGGGCAGCGCGGCGGCGAACTCCCGGACACCGCCGTCGAACACGCGCTGTTCACCCTGGAGGGCGGGCAGGCCGCGGCCAGCCGGCTGATCCAGCGCGGCGTCACCGCCGTCATCTGCGCGAGCGACCCGATCGCGCTGGGCGCCATCCGGTCCGCCCGCCGCCGCGGGCTGTCGGTGCCCCAGGACTTCTCGGTCATCGGCTACGACGACTCGATGTTCATGAATTGCATCGATCCGCCGCTCACCACCGTGCGCCAGCCCATCGAAGCCATGGGACGGGCCGCCGTCGACCTGCTCAGCGGTCAGATCAGCGGCACTCCGGTCGACCACGACGAGCTGCTCTTCGAGCCCGAGCTCGTCGTACGCGGCTCCACGGGCCCCGCGCCGCGGGCCGCGCAGCCCCAGCAGCCGGGGGTGGAAGCGACCAGCAGGTAGGGCCGGTCCGGCTCCGGCGGTCGTTGGCAATCTCGTTGGCAACCCTCCCCGACACCACTGACTGGGAAACGGCTTCGTAATCAAGTCGTGTCTTTGCGAGCTTCGCGCGAAATCTTGCGGACATCTATCGGGTTCAGTACCTTGAGCCCACCCGAGACGGCGGCGCACACCCCGCGCCACGCAACCGCGCAGGGTTCGCAGATCTCAGAGCGCGGAGCATCGTCGCGCAGTGGTTCAGGGGAAGGGTTGATCAATGAAGACAAACCGCTACCGGACGCTGGTGGCCATCGTGCTGGTCGCCGGCGTCGGCATGACCGCCGCGGCATGTTCCGACAGCAAGGACACGGCCAAGGACCCCGGTTCAGGTGACAAGGGCGCGAGCGCCAAGCTGGATCCCAGCACCAAGGTCACCATCAGCGTCGACTGCATGCCGCCCACCACCAAGGCGGCCGAGCGCAAGCAGTGGCTCGACGACATAGCCGCGTTCAAGGTGCTCTACCCGAACGTCACGGTGAACGGCAAGGACGGATTCCCATGCGAGGATCCGGCGAAGTTCACGGCCATGATGAAGGGCGGAACGCAAACAGACACCTTCTACACGTACATGACCGACAAGGACCAGGTTCTGGACGCGGGTCAAGCCGCTGACATCACTCCGTACGTCACGCCGGAGACCGTCCCGAACCTCAACGACATCGACCCCAACGTCATGAACGTGCTGAAGGACGGCGGCAAGCTGTACGGCCTGCCCACCTCGAACTACCAGATGGGCCTGATCTACAACCGCAAGATCTTCACCCAGGCCGGTCTCGACCCCAACAAGCCCCCGACCACCTGGGAAGGCGTGCGGGCCGCGGCCAAGACGATCCAGGACAAGCTGGGCAGCCAGGGCATCCACGGCTTCATCGAGAACGCCGGCGGCAACCAGGGCGGTTGGCACTTCACCTCGGAGCTCTACGGGCTCGGCGGCCAGGTGACCTCCGAGGACGGCAAGAAGGCCGCCTTCAACACGGACGAGAGCAAGACCCTCCTGCAGACCCTGCATGACATGCGCTTCACCGACAACAGCCTGCCCGCGACCCCCGGACTCGCGTGGGGCGACGTCCAGAAGGCCATGGGCACCAGCAAGGTCGGTATGTACGTCGGTGCTCCTGACGACATCCCGCTCGTCGTCCAGCAGTACCAGGCCAAGTTCGAGGACCTCGGCATGGCGCCGATCCCGGGCGGCAAGACCTCGCTGTTCGGCGGCGCCGACTACATGTTCAAGAAGTCGTCCACGCCCGACCAGATCAAGGCCGGCATCGCCTGGGTCAACTTCAAGTTCCTGACCTTGGAGAAGGGCCAGTTCAACTACGCCCGCAACAAGACCGACGGCATCCCGGTCGGACTGCCGCAGCCGTTCTTCTTCACCGGCGCGTCGAAGGACAAGGACACCTCCACCAAGACCGCGAGCGCGACCGTACCGGTCGAGAACTTCGCCACCTACGTGGCCGCCCAGGTCCCGGTGAAGCCCGAGCCGCCGAACGCCCAGAAGATCTACACGGTCCTGGACAACGCGATGTCGGGTGCGCTGACCAACAAGAACGCCGACATCGGCAAGCTCCTCACCACCGCTGAGACGCAGGTCAACACGTTGCTGGCCGCCAGCCAGTAGAGGGGGCGCGCGGGCCGGCCCACCGGCCGGCCCCGCGCTGCGGCGATCTTCCGCTGAACCCCCAGTCGAGGAGTTCTCGTGACTCCTCCCCCTCGTGAACGAGGGGGCTTCTCACTCGGTTCGAAAGAACCTCATGACGGCCAAGCCCTGACCGCTGCCCGAAGGGCAGAAGAAAAGGCTAGCACCGAGGAGTTCTCATGGCGGCGACCACCGTCTCCCACAACAAGGCCAAACGCGGTTCCGGGCAGTCGTCGCCGAGGGGTTCCCGGCGCCGTCCGGGACTTCCGGACGAGAACGCCCGCGCGGGGTTCGGCCGGAGACTGCGCCGCGATCTGCAGGCGCATGCATTCATGATCGGCGCGGTGCTCTGCTTCGGATTCTTCTCCTGGTATCCGATGGTCCGCGAAGTCATCATGAGCTTCCAGAAGACCAAGCGCGGCGAGACCACCTGGGTGGGCTGGAAGAACCTCGAAACGGTCTGGAACGACCCGGGGTTCTGGCCGGCCTGGCGCAACACGATGCAGTTCACGCTGTACGCGCTGGTGATCGGATTCGCGGTGCCGTTCGTCATCGCCATCGTTCTCAACGAATTCCGGCACGCCCAGGCGTATCTGCGCATCCTGGTGTATCTGCCGGTGATGCTGCCGCCGGTCGCCGGGGTGCTGCTCTTCAAGTACTTCTACAACCCGGAATACGGCCTCTTCAATCACATCCTGCATTTCCTGCACCTGCCGGAACAGGCCTGGCTGGACTCGTCGAGCACCGCGATGATCTCCGTGGTGATCGCGGCCACCTGGATGAGCGCCGGCGGCGCCACCCTCATCTACCTGGCGGCACTGCAGAACGTGCCGGGTGAGCTGTACGAGGCCGCCGACCTGGACGGTGCCGGGCTGCTGAGCAAGATCTGGCACATCACCATCCCGCAGACCAGGCCGGTCCTGTCGCTGATGCTGCTGCTCCAGATCGTGGCGACGATGCAGGAATTCACCAACGTCTATCTGCTCACCGGCGGCGCCGGCCCGGAGAACTCCACCGGGACCGTGGTCTACATGGTGTACCAGTACGCGTTCCGCTACGACAGCTTCGGCAGCGCCTCGGCGCTCGGACTCATCATGCTGGTGGTACTCGGCGGATTCTCCGGCCTGTACGCGCGGCTCAGCCGCAACAGCGACTAGGACGGGGAGAAGGACATGGCAGCGAACCAACCGCAGCAGCGCACCCTGATATCCGCGGCCGCGCTGAACAGGCCCCGCGGGAAACTCATCTACTGGACCGTTCTCTCGCTGACCGTCGTGGTCTTCACCCTGGTCTTCCTGGGGCCGCTCTACTGGATGGTCTCCGGCGGCTTCAAATCCGCGCAGGAAGTGCTCCAGAATCCGCCGACCCTCTTCCCCAAGGACCCGAAGCCGGGCACCTACAAGACGGCGTGGAGCCAGCTGAAGATCGCCCGGCTGCTGTTCAACACGATGTACTACGCCTTCGGCGCGCTCGCCTTCCAGCTGGTCTTCGACGTGGCCGCGGCCTACGCGATCTCCAAGCTGCGGCCGGTGCTGGGGAATCTGATCCTCGGCATGATGCTGGCCACGCTGATGATCCCGGCCGCCGTGCTGATCGTGCCGCAGTACCTGACCGTGCTCGACCTGCCGCTGCTGCACATCAATCTGATCGGCACCCCCTGGGCGATCTGGCTGCCCACCGTGGCCAACGGGTTCAACATCTTCCTGCTGAAGCGGTTCTTCGACTCGATCCCCGAGGACCTGATGTCCGCGGCGGCGATCGACGGGGCGAGTCCGCTGCGGACCCTGTGGTCGATCGTGCTGCCGATGTCCAGACCGATCCTCGGCGTGGTGTCCATCTTCGCGGTGGTCAACGTGTGGAAGGACTTCCTCTGGCCGATGCTGGTGCAGCCCGACACGGACAAGCAGCCGATCAACATCGGGATCAACTCCCTGTCGCAGGGCGTGCCGCAGAACGTCCTCATCGCCGCGCTGGCCATCTCCGCCCTGCCGACGATCGCCATCTTCCTGCTCTTCCAGCGCAACATCATGTCCGGTCTGACCGCGGGCAGCCTCAAGGGCTGACCAGCGCTTCGCCAGGACTGAACCCCTCAGAACTCCGCCGCCGGTCCCCTGCCCCATCCCCGCTGAATGGCCGGCGGCGGGGTCCCTCCTGCCCGAAAGGACGTCTCCGTGGCAGACACCCGCCCGCCCGTCTCCGACCACCACCCCGCTGCGGGCGACTGGTGGCGCAACGCGGTCATTTACCAGGTGTACCCGCGTAGTTTCGCCGACGGCAACGGCGACGGGATCGGAGACCTCGCCGGTGTCCGGGCCAAGCTGCCGTACCTCGGCGAGCTGGGCGTGGACGCCCTCTGGTTCAACCCCTGGTACCCCTCCCCCATGTTCGACGGCGGCTACGACGTCGCCGACTACCGGGACATCGACCCGGTGTTCGGCACCCTGGCCGAGGCCGAGAAGCTGATCTCCGAGGCACTGGACCTGGGGATCCGCAGCATCATCGACATCGTCCCCAACCATGTCTCGTCCGCCCACCCGTGGTTCCGCGAGGCGCTGGCGGCCGGTCCCGGCAGTCCGGCCAGGGAACGCTTCTGGTTCCGGCCCGGGCGCGGCGAGCACGGCGAACTGCCGCCCAACAACTGGCCGTCCCAGTTCGGCGGGGTGCCCTGGACGCGGACCGTGAACGACGACGGAACGCCCGGCGACTGGTACCTGCACCTGTTCGACAGCCAGCAGCCGGACCTGAACTGGGAGCACCCGGACGTGCGGCGCGAGCACGAGGACGTGCTGCGCTTCTGGTTCGACCGGGGCGCGGCGGGAGTGCGCATCGACTCCGCGAGCCTGCCCGTGAAGGACCCGGCCCTGCCGGACCTGACCGAGGACCGGGACGGCCCGCACCCCTACGACGACCGCGACGAGCTGCACGACATCTACCGCTCCTGGCGCCGGATCGCCGACTCCTATCCCGGCAGCCGCGCGCTGATCGGTGAGGTGTGGATGCCCGACGCGGAGCGGTTCGCGCGGTATCTGCGGCACGACGAGATGCACACCGCCTTCAACTTCGACTTCATGTCGTGCCCCTGGGACGCGGCGCTGCTCCGCGCGTCCATCGACACGACGCTCGCCGCGCACGAGCCGGTGGGCGCGCCCGTCACCTGGGTGCTGTCCAACCACGACGTGACCCGCACGGTGACCCGTTACGGCCGTTCCGACACCGGCTTCGACTTCGCGACCAAGGCCCACGGCACCCCGACCGACCTGGTGCTCGGTACCCGCAGGGCGCGCGCCGCCGCGCTGCTGACGCTGGCGCTGCCCGGCTCGGTCTACCTCTACCAGGGCGAGGAACTGGGGCTTCCCGAGGTCGAGGACATCCCGGCCGAGCGGCTGCAGGACCCGATGTACCTGCGTTCCGGCGGCACCGTGCCGGGGCGGGACGGCTGCCGCGTCCCGATGCCGTGGTCGGGGAAGGAGCCGCCGTTCGGCTTCAGCCCCGACGGCGCGGCGCGGCCGCCGTGGCTGCCGCAGCCCGCCGACTGGGCGGACCGGACGGCCGGGGCACAGACCGGTGACGCCGCCTCGATGCTGGAGCTCTACCGCTTCGCGCTGCGGCTCCGGGCGACCGAGCCCGGTCTGGGGGACGGGCCGATCCGCTGGCTGGAGAGTGCTCCCGGAGTGCTGGCGTTCCGCCGGACGGACGCTTTCACCTGTGTCGTCAACCTCTCGGACCAGGCCGTCGCGCTACCGCCGGACACCGCCGTGCTGCTGGCCAGCGGCCCGCTCACCGGCGATCTGCTGCCGTCGGACACGGCCGTCTGGCTGCGGACCCAGGACGGATCCGGCGCCTGACGGGACCCGGCGGGCCCCTGCGGGACACGGGTGCGGGACGTGTCGGGCCGACGCGATGTGCTGGCGGACACGCCGTCCGGCCAGGACATCGCGTCGGTGTGACGATTACAGTGGAGGGGTGCCTCAACTTCGCCTCGCCTTGAATCAGATCGACTCCTGCGTCGGTGACATCGCCGGGAACGCCGAGTCGATCGTGCACTGGACCCGGCATGCGGCAGAGCGTGGAGCCCACCTGGTGGCGTTCCCCGAAATGGTGCTGACCGGATACCCCGTGGAGGACCTCGCGCTGCGGTCGTCCTTCGTCGAGGCCAGCCGGTCCGCGCTGGCCGGGCTCGCCGGCCGGCTGGCCGCCGAGGGCTTCGGGGAACTGCCCGTGATCGTCGGCTATCTGGACCGCAGCGAGAAGGCCCAGCCGCGCTACGGGCAGCCCGCCGGGGCTCCGCGCAACGCGGCGGCGGTGCTGTACCGCGGCGGGATCGCGCTGCGCTTCGCCAAGCACCACCTTCCCAACTACGGCGTCTTCGACGAGTTCCGCTACTTCGTCCCCGGTGACACCCTCCCGGTGATCCGGGTGCACGGTGTGGACGTCGCGCTCGCCATCTGCGAGGACCTGTGGCAGGACGGCGGCCGGGTGCCCGCCACCCGCGCCGCAGGCGCCGGGCTGCTGGTGTCGGTCAACGCCTCGCCGTACGAGCGGGACAAGGACGACACCCGTCTTGAGCTGGTGCGCAAGCGCGCCCAGGAGGCCGGCTGTACCCTCGCCTATCTGGCGATGACCGGCGGCCAGGACGAGCTGGTCTTCGACGGGGACTCGATCGTCGTCTCGGCGACCGGCGAAGTGATCACCCGTGCCCCGCAGTTCGAGGAGGGCTGCGTGCTGGTCGACCTGGAGCTGCCCGCCGCGGGCGCGGTGCCGTCCGGTGTCCTGGACGACGGCCTGGAGATCGAGCACGTCACCCTCTCCACCGAGCCGGTCGCGCGCTACGAGCCGGAGGTGGCCGGCGGCTACGCCGAACGGCTGACCGACGACGAGGAGGTCTACACGGCCCTCGTCACGGGCCTGCGCGCGTACGTCACGAAGAACGGCTTCCGGTCGGTGCTGATCGGGCTGTCCGGCGGTATCGACTCCGCGCTGGTGGCCGCCATCGCCTGCGACGCGATCGGGCCCGCCAACGTCTACGGCGTCGCGATGCCGTCCCGGTACTCGTCGGAGCACTCGATCGGTGACGCCGAGGAACTGGCCCGCCGCACCGGGCTGAACCTCAGGACCGTCCCCATCGCGCCGATGTTCGACGCGTACATGGCGGCGCTGGGGCTCACCGGCCTCGCCGAGGAGAACCTGCAGTCCCGGCTGCGCGGCACCACGTTGATGGCCATCTCCAACCAGGAGGGCCACATCGTGCTCGCGCCGGGCAACAAGAGCGAGCTGGCCGTCGGCTACTCGACCCTCTACGGCGACTCGGTCGGCGCGTACGGGCCCATCAAGGACGTCTACAAGACGACGGTCTTCCAGCTCGCCCGCTGGCGGAACGCGTCGGCCGCGGCGAAGGGCGGGACCCCGCCGATCCCCGAGAACTCGATCAGCAAGCCGCCCAGCGCCGAACTGCGCCCGGGCCAGGTCGACACCGATTCACTGCCCGACTACGACGTGCTCGACCGGGTGCTGGAGCTCTACGTCGACCGGGACCAGGGCCGGGACGCGATCATCGCCGCGGGCTTCGACCCGGAGCTGGTGACCCGGATCCTGAAGTTGACCGATACGGCCGAGTACAAGCGCCGCCAGTACCCGCCGGGCACCAAGATCTCGGCCAAGGGCTTCGGCAAGGACCGGCGGCTGCCGATCACTTCGCGGTGGCGCGAGACCGGCCGCGCGGAGAACTGACCTTCCCCGGCTCAGATCTGCAGACGGGCGGCGACCGGCAGGTGGTCGCTGCCCGTCTTCTTCAACGTCCAGGACCGCATCGGCTCGATGCCCTTGACCATGATCTGGTCGATCCTGGCCATCGGGAAGTCGGCGGGCCAGCTGAAGCCGAAGCCGTTGCCCGCCGCGCCCTGCGTGGAGCGCATCTGTGAGGTGACGGACGCCAGCGAGCGGTCGTTCATGGTGCCGTTGAGGTCACCGAGCAGCACGACCTTGGTCAGCGGCTCCTGCACGATGGACTGCCCGAGCGCGTCGGCCGCGCTGTCGCGCTGCCCGGCGGTGAAGCCCGCGTTGAACTTCACGCGCACCGACGGCATGTGCGCGACGTAGACGGCGATCTGGCCCTGCGGGGTGGAGACCGCGGCCCGCATCGCCCGCGTCCAGCCGAGCCTGATGTCGACCGCGCGCACGCCCTGGATCGGGTACTTGCTCCACAGCCCGACGGTGCCCTGCACCGAGTGGTAGGGGTAGGCGCCGGCCAGCGCCGCCCGGTACGTGGAGACCTGACCGGCCGCCAGCTCCTCCAGCGCGACGAGGTCGGCGCCCGCGGCGATGACGTCCTTCGCGGTGCCGGTCGGGTCGGGGTTGTCGGCGTTCACGTTGTGCGTGAGCACCGTCAGGTTGCCGCCGGACTCCTCGTTGTCGGTGAGCAGTCCGCCGAAGAGGTTGAACCACACCAGGACCGGCAGCAGTACGGCGATCAGCGCCGTCGCCGAGCGGCGCACCAGTGCCACCACCACCAGCACCGGAAGGGCCAGGCCCAGCCAGGGCAGGAACGTCTCCAACAGGCTGCCGAGGTTGCCGATCCGGTTCGGCACGTCGGAGTGGAAGGACAACAGCAGTGCCAGGATCAGCGCGAGAGCGGCGGTGATGATGCCTCTGCGCCACATACCGTCGCGCTGCCAGCCGAAGCGCCGTCGCGCTCCTGAGGCCGAACGGTTCGGCTCGGGGCCGTCCGTGGTCGCGTCGGTCATGTGCGCCTGGGTCATATGGGGGGTCCTCACTGCCTTGCCGATTGCCATGCCGACCCTAAGGGATCGACATAAGAACCGACGGGCCGGAAGGGGCGGCGGGTTCCACCGGAACCCGCCGCCCCTTCCCCTGTGACAAGACGCGTACATATCGGTCAACGCGGTCAACGCGGGCGCGCGCCCTCCAGGACCGTATCGACGATCAGCTCCGAGAGACCGTCCTCCAGCGACGCGCCCGGCCGCATCATGGCCCGGCTCAGCATCGGGCCGGCGAAGATGTCGCCGAGCAGTTCCAGGTCGAGTCCCGCACGGATCTCGCCGGTTCGCACCCCGCGCTCCAGCACCGCGAGCATGGCGTCGCGCCGGGTGACGATCACGGTGTCGTGGTACTGCTTCCACAACTCGGGGACCTGCTGGAACTGCAGGAGGATGTTGCGCATCACGGCCGAGGAGCGCTTGGCCAGACCGCGCCGCCGGATGGCGTCGATCATGGTGACCAGGTCGTCCCGTACCGAGGTGCCCGCCAGTTCGGGCGTCGGCTCGTCGATCGAGTTCAGTACGTCCATCAACAGCGCGTTCTTGCCCGGCCAACGCCGGTAGACGGTGGCCTTGCCGACCCCGGCGTCACGGGCGATGCCCTCGATGGACAGCTCGCCGATCGTGACGCCCTCCTCCAGCAGCCGGAGCACCGTCTCGGTGATCGCGCTGTCGGCGGCGGCGCTGCGCGGGCGGCCGCGCGGTACGGCGTCGGTACCGGCGTCGCTCATCGCTCCGCTCCGACCGCCTCCGGAGCCCGCTCTCCGCCTTGCTCGGGCACGGCGTCCTTGCGCGGCAGGAAGGCCAGCACCACGAGGGTGCCGACGACCGCGACGGACGCGGACCCGATCGCGGTGATGTGCATGGCGTGGATGAAGGCGTTGTTGGCGGGCTGGACGAGGGCCTTGCCCGCGGGCCCCATGTTCTCCGCGACGCCGAGCGTCGCCTGGATGGACTCACCGGCCGCGTGCCGGGCGGGCGCCGGGACACCGGAGAGGTGGCTGTCGATGCCGTCCCGGTAGGTGGTGGAGAGCAGCGAGCCGAGGATGGCCACCCCGAGCGCGCCGCCGACCTGCCGGAAGGTGTTGTTGACGGCGGATCCGGAGCCGGCCTTCTCCCGCGGCAGCGACGACATGATCATGACGGTGGCGGGCGGCATGACGTGTGCCATCGCCGTACCCATCAGGAAGAAGATCA
Organism: Streptomyces sp. So13.3; assembly: GCF_005860785.2. Taxonomy (NCBI): domain Bacteria; kingdom Bacillati; phylum Actinomycetota; class Actinomycetes; order Kitasatosporales; family Streptomycetaceae; genus Streptomyces; species Streptomyces sp. So13.3. Next base: position 3,301,295 of record NZ_CP048835.1, read on the forward strand.
CTTCCAGGATCCAGATCGGGGTGTCCTGGTCGAGCAGCAGGAAGCCGAGGAACGCGACGGCCGTCAGCCCCAGCCCGGCCGCGCACACCGCACGCGGGCCGAACCGGTCGACGACCAGCCGGGCGCGCGGCGCGAAGATCATCTGGGCGGCGGCCAGCGGCAGCAGCAGCACGCCGGACTCCAGGGCGCTGTAGCCGCGCACGCTCTGCGTGTAGAAGACGACGAAGAACGTCACGCCCATGAGCGCGAAGAAGACCAGGCCGATGGCGGCGACCGACGCCGAGAACTGCCGGTTGCGGAAGTAGTTGACGTCGAAGGCGGGGTGGTCGCTGCGCTTCTCATAGACCACGAAGCCGGCGATCACCACGAGGCCGGCCAGTATCGTCAGCCAGACCTGGGGCCGGGTGAAGTCACCGAGCTGGCCGCCCTTGATGATGCCGTAGATCAGCACGACCAGGCCGACGACGGAGAGCAGCACGCCGACGGGGTCCAGACGGCCCGGGTCGGGGTCCTTCGAGTCGGGCACCAGGATCACCATCGCGACCAGGGCGACGGCCACGATCGGCACGTTGATCAGGAAGACAGAGCCCCACCAGAAGTGCTCCAGCAGCGCACCGCCGGTGATCGGGCCGATCGCGATGGCCAGCCCGACCACACCGGTCCAGATGCCGATGGCCTTGGGCTGCTCGTCGCGCTCGAAGACGTTCATGATGATCGCGAGGGTCGCGGGCATGATGAACGCGCCACCGAAGCCCATCAGCGCACGGAAGGCGATGAGCTGCCCCGACGAGTCGGACACCGCGGAGAGCGCGGAGCCGATGCCGAAGACGAGCATGCCGAAGAGCAGCACCTTCTTGCGGCCCAGCCGGTCACCCAGCAGACCCGCGGTGAACAGCAGCCCGGCGAAGACCAGGGTGTAGGAGTTGATCGCCCACTCGAGCTGGCTCTGGGTCGCCCCGAGGCCGGTGGGGGCGGGCTGGGCGATCGTCTTCATCGCCACATTGAGGATCGAGTTGTCCAGCACCACCACCAGGAGACTGAACAGCAGAACGGTGAGGATCGCCCACCGGCGGCGGTGGATCGCCTCGGGGATGGCTCGGGACTGACTCGAGGGTATGGACATGGCTCCACGCTAGCCCGCATTTCCGATACGGGACCGTCTCGTATCGTAAAGCAGGGGTAAAAACAGGGGGGCTCTTTGCGTAGGCGGCCGCACGTGCCAGCATGGAAGGGATCCGGGGACGCCGTCAGGGTGCCTCGAGATGACTGAAGGAGCCGTTGCAATGACGCAGATTCCGGCTGCCCAGAAGCAATCCGACAGCGTCCGCGCGCTGTACGGGGGCACGGGCACGCGCCGCATCACCGTCCGCGACATCACCGCCGCCAAGGACCGTGGCGAGAAGTGGCCCATGCTCACCGCCTACGACGCGGTGACCGCCTCCGTCTTCGACGAGGCCGGGATCCCGGTGCTGCTGGTCGGCGACTCGATGGGCAACTGTCACCTGGGCTACGACACCACCGTCCCGGTCACCATGGACCAGATGACGATGCTGGCCGCAGCCGTCGTGCGCGGCACCAGCCGTGCCCTGATCGTCGGCGACCTCACGTTCGGCTCCTACCAGGAAGGCCCGGTCCAGGCGCTGCGCAGCGCGACCCGGCTGGTCAAGGAGGCCGGGGTGCAGGCGGTCAAGCTGGAGGGCGGCGAGCGCTCGCTGGCCCAGACCGAGCTGATCGTGCAGTCCGGTATCCCGGTCATGTCGCACCTGGGACTGACCCCGCAGTCCGTCAACGCCATGGGCTACCGGGTCCAGGGCCGCGGCGACGAGGCCGCCCACCAGCTGCTGCGCGACGCCAAGGCGGCGCAGGACGCGGGCGCCTTCGCGGTCGTCCTGGAGCTGGTGCCGGCCGGACTGGCCGCCGAGGTCACCCGGTCGCTGCACATCCCGACCATCGGCATCGGCGCCGGGCCGGAGTGCGACGCCCAGGTGCTGGTGTGGACCGACATGGCGGGCATGACCGGCGACCGCGTGCCGCGCTTCGTCAAGCAGTACGCGCAGCTGCGCTCGGCGCTGGGTGACGCGGCGAAGGCGTTCGCCGAGGACGTGACCGGCGGGGCGTACCCGGCCGAGGAGCACAGCTTCCACTAGCAGGGCGGAGCCGTTCCGGATCCGGACGACTCGTTCGCCGGCGGGTGAGTCGTCCGGGCCCGGGATGCGTACTACAGGGTGAGCGCCGCCAGCGGCGGCGAACCCCGCACAGTACGGGAAGTCATCATGCCTATCACCCTCACCAGCAGAACGGCGGCGGCCGGAGCTTTCGCCGCCGCGGCACTGCTGGCACTCAGCGCATGCGGATCCTCGAATTCCGGCAGCAGTGGCGACACCACCCCGCCTCCCCCGGCCGCGTCCGCGTCGACCAACGCCGGCGCGGGGCTGGCGGCCGCGCAGGACGCCAAGCTCGGCGCGATCGTCACGGACGCGCAGGGCTTCACGCTCTACCGGTTCGACAAGGACAAGGCCGCTCCGCCGACGTCCAACTGCGCCGGACAGTGCGCGGCCATCTGGCCGCCCGTCGCCGCGGTGTCGGACACCGCGGTCAAGGGCGTCGACCAGAACCTCGTGGGCACCGTCACCCGCGCCGACGGCAGCAAGCAGGCCACCCTCGGCGGCTGGCCGCTCTACCGCTACAGCGGTGACGCCAAGGCCGGCGACACGCACGGTCAGGGCGTCGGCGGCACCTGGTTCGCGGTGGCCCCCGACGGCACCAAGGCCGGCGGTGCGGCGCAGACGCCCACACCGTCCGATACCGGGTCGAACGGGTACTGATGCAGAACCACTCATCGCCGACACTCGCGCCGCGGCGCCGGGTACGACAGGATGCCGCCGTGGACGGGGATCCCACCGGGCCGCTCCCGGAAGAGGAATTCATGCGCGCGCTGTACCGCGAACACGCGGGCGCGCTGCTGGGCTTTGTGCTGAACCTGGTGGGTGGTGACCGGTATCTGGCGGAGGACGTCGTCCAGGAGACGCTGCTGCGGGCCTGGAAGAGCGCGGGACGGCTGGATCCGGCGGCTCGCTCGCTGCGGCCCTGGCTGGTGACGGTCGCGCGACGTATCGTGATCGACGGCCATCGCAGCCGGCAGTCCCGTCCGCCCGAAGCGCCGCCGGCCGCGCTCGACCTGCTGCCCGCCGAGGACGAACTCGACCGGTCGCTGCGGCTCATGACGATCTCCGACGCACTCGGCGATCTGACCGAGGCGCACCGGCAGGTGCTGATCGAGACGTATTTCGCGGGTCGTACGGTGACCGAGGCGGCGGACGAGCTGGGCGTACCGCCCGGCACGGTGCGCTCAAGGGTGTTCTACGCCCTGCGGGCGCTCAGGAACGCACTGGAGGAGAGAGGGGTGACCACCTCATGACGGAGTACGCACCCGGACCGGGGGCACCCCCCGACCCGCACCTGGACGTCGGCGCCTACCTCATCGGCGCGCTGGACGACGACGCGATGACGCGCTTCGAGCAGCACCTCGCGGGCTGCGAGGAGTGCGGACGGCAGCTGGACGAGCTGAGCGGACTCGTACCGCTCCTCGGTGAGCTGCGGCAGAGCGGCGGCGTACCGGAGCCCGTGCGGGAGTGGCCGTCCGGCGCGACGTCCGCGCGACCGGCGGGGCAGCCGTTCCCGCAGCCGTTCCCCGATCCCGCCGCGCAGCCCTATGCCCAGCGGACCGTACAGCCGGCCCAGCAGATCGCGACGCACCGTCCCAGGCGGCGGCCCGGCCGCGGCCGGCGGCTGGTGCTCGCGCTGGCGGCCTGCGGAGTGCTGGCCCTCGGCGGCTCGGCCGTCGCGGTCCTCGTCACCCAGCAGGACAGCGGGGCGCCGCCGGCGGCCGCCGCGCAATTCACGGCGGGCGACCCGGCGACCGGGGCCAGTGCCACGGTCGGCGTCACCGGCAAGAAGTGGGGCACCCAGGTCGATCTCAAGCTGTCCGGTGTCAACGGCCCGCTGACCTGCAGTCTGGTGGCCGTGGGCCGGGACGGCAGCCGGCAGACCGTCGCCACCTGGTCGGTTCCGTCGGCCGGGTACGGCACCACCGCGCAGCCGGAACCGCTCACCGTCCAGGGTGCGGCAGGCCTCTCCCCCGCCGACATCACCGGCTTCGACGTCGTCACCTCCACCGGGCAGCACCTGGTCTCCGTTCCGACCGCGTGACGGCCGGCGGTCGCCGGCCGATCACCGTGTCATCGCCGTGTGATCGTCGTGTCAGCCCGGTGGGGGCGGTGTCGGTGGCGTGTCGGTCCGCTGTCAGCGGGGCCCGCCATTGTTGACGCATGACGACGCGACAGAGTGACAAGTTGGGCGCCGCCGTCGAGGTACGGGGGCTGGTCAAGCACTATGGCGAGACGAAGGCCCTGGACGGTGTCGACCTCGACGTTCGGCAGGGCACCGTGCTCGGTGTGCTGGGACCGAACGGGGCCGGGAAGACGACGCTGGTACGGGTGCTGTCCACCCTGATCCAGCCGGACGCGGGCAGTGCCCGGGTCGCCGGGTACGACGTACTCAAGCAGCCGCGGCAGCTGCGCCGGGTGATCGGTCTGACCGGGCAGTACGCCTCGGTGGACGAGAAGCTCTCCGGCTGGGAGAACCTCTACATGATCGGGCGGCTGCTCGATCTGTCCCGCAAGGACGCGCGGTCCCGCGCCGACGGGCTGCTGGAGCGGTTCTCGCTCACCGAGGCGTCCAAGCGGCCGGCGAGCGGGTACTCCGGCGGTATGCGGCGCCGGCTGGACCTGGCGGCCTCCATGATCGGCAATCCGTCGGTGCTCTATCTGGACGAGCCGACGACGGGCCTGGACCCGCGCACCCGCAACGAGGTGTGGGCCGAGGTCAAGCGGATGGTCGCCGAGGGCGCGACGGTCCTGCTGACCACGCAGTACATGGAGGAGGCCGAGCAGCTCGCCGACGAGCTGACGGTCATCGACCGCGGCCGGGTGATCGCCAACGGCCGGGTGGACGAGCTCAAGGCCAAGGTCGGCGGGCGGACCCTGCAGATCCGGCCGATCGACACGGTGACGCTGCCCGCGATGTCGGCGGCGCTCGCGGACGCGGGGCTGGACGGGGTGGCCGGCTCCACCGTCGACCGCGAGGAGGGCGTGCTCAATGTGCCGATCCTCAGCGACGAGCAGCTGACCGCGGTGGTCGGGTTGCTGGGCACCCGCGGTTTCGGCATCGCCGGGATAGGGACCCATCTCCCCAGCCTGGACGAGGTGTTCCTCTCCATCACCGGCCAGAAGCCGGACCAGGACGGGCAGCCCGGCAGCGCCGGGCAGTCCGTTTCCGGCGAGCAGTCCGGGTCCGCCACCGAGAAGTCCGACGCAGAACAGGGGGTAGCGGCATGAGCGCCGCAGTCATCACCACCACCGCGCCCGCCAAGGCGCAGTCCCATGAGGGCCGGATAGGGTTCCGGGCCAATCTGCGGCACATCGGGGCGCTCGCGCGCCGCAACATGCTGCAGATCAAGGAAGACCCGGAGTCGATGTTCGACGCCGTGCTGATGCCGATCATCTTCACGCTGCTGTTCGTCTTCGTCTTCGGCGGCGCGATCTCCGGCAAGGGCCATCAGCAGGACTACGTGAACTACGTGATCCCCGGCCTGATGGCGATGATGGGCATGAACATCTCGATGGCCGTCGGCACCGGCGTCAACCAGGACTTCAGCACCGGTGTGATGGACCGCTTCCGCACCATGCCGATCGCCCGCTCCTCGGTGCTGATCGCCAAGATCATCGTGGAGATCGGCCGGATGCTGGTCGCCACCACGATTCTGCTGGTCATGGGATTCATCCTGGGCCTGTCGATCTCGACGTCCGTGTTCCATCTGCTGGCCGCGGTCGCGCTCTCGATGGTCTTCGGAGCCTCACTCATGTGGATCTTCATCCTGCTCGGGCTGACGATGAAGACCGCGCAGGCCGTACAGGGGGTGGCCATGCTCGTCCTGATGCCGCTGCAGTTCGGATCGTCGATCTTCGCACCGACGACGACGATGCCGGGCTGGCTGCAGAGCTTCACCGATGTCAATCCGCTGTCCAACCTGGCGGACTCCGCCCGGAACCTGATGAACGGCGGGCCCGTCGCCCACTCGGTCCTCGTCACCCTGGCCTGGTCGGTCGGCATCACGCTGGTGACGGCGCCGCTGGCCGTCCGGAAGTTCCGCAACAAGACCTGACCGGCACCCGCCGGCCCGGTCAGGACCGGCCTCCGTGTCAGTCCCCGTGTCAGTCCCCGTCACGCATCAGGGCGATGGTCTCCAGAGCGGAGAGGCCATCGCCCTCCGCGTATGCCGTCTCGTACGCGGCGTCGCCGATCAGCGCCCGCAGATCCCGCTGGCCCTCCGCCAGTTCCAGCTTCTCCAGCGGGGAGGGGACGGTGGGCCGCAGCCGGTCGTGCGCGCCGAGCATGGTGGCGGCCCGGGCCGCCATCGCCTCCTTGACCTGCGGTGTGGGTGCGGCGGACGCCTGGGCGACCAGGATCGTCACCGCCACCGGAATCAGCAGCATGCCGATCCGCGGGGCGATGACCTCGGTCAGCACGCTGCTGCTCAGCTCGTCGAGCCCCTGCCGCAGGAGCACCATGCCCCCTTCGGGGTCGCCGCTGCGGCAGGTCAGCCAGCCCTTGATCCCGCGCAGCATTCCCTGGACGAACATCGGGACGCCGGTCGGCGGGACGGCCAGCATCCGGTCGACGAGGGCATGGCCCTCGTCGAGTTCGCCCCGGCGGGCGAGCAGCGCGCAGAGCAGGACCCGTCCGTAGAAGGCGGAGCCGCCCGCGACGGGACCGAGCTCGTCGGCGTCCTCGATCGCCCCCCGGAGCATCGCCTCGCCCGCCTCGACGTCCCCGATGTTGATGATCATGTCGGCGAGCCGCACCTTGAGGAGCGGCACCTGCTGATACGAACCCAGCTCCCGGGCCAGCCCGATCGCCTCACGGCAGCACTCGGCCGAGCGCTCCCACTGACCCCCGTTCGCGGTCGCCTCGGCCTCGGCGGCGAGCGCCTCGGCCATCCCCCAGCGGTCGCCGACCTGCCGGAAGAGCTCCCGGCTCTCCCGTACGTCGGCCATCGACTGTTCGAGCTTCTCGGACACGTCGTTGAGCATCTTGGCGCGGATCTGCAGCGCGAACGCCAGCTCCCAGGGCCCGCCGAACTCCCGGCAACTCCGCACCAGGTTGTCCGCCAGCTCCGGCAGCCGCTCGAAGTCCCCGGACAGGAAGGCCGCGAAGGGGCTCATCAGTCCCGGCCGCCGGGCCGTCTGCGGCAGATGCGGCGGATAGGCCTCGATGATCGCCCGGCCGGCCCTGGCCACGTCGGGCTCGCCCCAGCGGTTCTCCATGTCCGCGTCGTTGGCGACGAGTTGCATCATCCGCACCCAGCGCCGTGCCTCGTCGAGCTGCGCCGGGCCCATCGGCGGCGGCGTCTCCAGCGGGCCGTGCTCCACCGGTTCCAGCAGGGGCGGTTCGTCGAAGGGGTCGGGTCCCAGCGCCGACACCGCGGCCGGCCAGGTCAGCTGCTCGGTGTGGTAGTTGCGCATCTCCCAGAACCAGCCGCAGCACAGCACGAGTTGCAGTGCCTCCTGCTCGTCGCCCAGCTCGACGGCACGGCGGAGCGCGACCCGCAGGTTCTCGTGCTCGCGCTCCACCCGTGCCAGCCAGAGCAGTTGGTCGGCGCCGCGCAGCTTGGGGTCGGTGGTGCGGATGTACTCGCGGAAGCAGCGGAGATGGCGGCGCTCGACCGCCGCGCGCTCACCCGACTCGTCGAGCCGCTCGGCCGCGTACTCGCCGATGGTCTCCAGCATCCGGTAGCGGGCGCCGTCGTCGGTGAGGTCGGCGAGGACCAGCGACTTGTCGACGAGCGAACCGAGCAGGGCCGCGGCGTCGGCGGCGTCGATCCCGTCACCGGAGCACACCTCCTCGACGGCCTCCAGCGTCCAGCCGCCCGCGAAGACCGCCAGCCGGCGCAGCAGGGTCCGTTCCGCCGGGTCCAGCAGGTCCCAGCTCCAGTCGACGACCGCGCGCAGCGTCTGCTGGCGCGGCAGTACGGTCCTGCTGCCGCCGGTGAGGAGCCGGAACCGGTCGTCGAGCCGGTTGGCGAGCTGGCGCGGGGTGAGGCTGCGCAGCCGGGCGGCGGCCAGTTCGATGGCGAGCGGCAGCCCGTCGAGCCGGCGGCACAGTTCGACGCACGCGACCGGATCGTCCTCCACCGTGAACCCGGGCCGGGCGGCGGCGCCGCGGTCGGCGAGCAGCCGCAGCGCGAACGGGTCCGGCAGCGGGTCCAGCGGCCTGACCCGTTCACCGGGGACGCCCAGCGGTTCGCGGCTGGTGGCGAGGATGGTGACGTCCGGGCAGTGCGCGAGGAGCTGTTCCGCGAGGGCGGCCGCCGCGCCGATGACGTGTTCGCAGTTGTCGAGCACCAGCAGCAGGCTGCGGCTCACGCAGTACTCCGCGAGCATCCTGGCCGGGTCCTTGGTCTTGCCCTCCGCCTGCAGCGCCTGCTCCGTCGCGCTGGTCGGGTGCAGCAGCGTCTCGCGCAGACCGAGCGAGGTGAGCACCGCCTCGGGCACCGTCCGCGCATCGCTGACCGGTGCGAGTTCCGCGTACCAGACGCCGTCGGGCCAGCGGTCGCGGAGCAGGTCGCCCGTCTCCTGCGACAGCCGGGTCTTGCCGGTCCCGCCGGGGCCGGTGAGGGTGACCAGCCGGGCCGCGGCCAGGTCCTCGCGGATCGACACGAGGTCGGCCGCCCGGCCGACGAAGCTGGTGAGCCGGGCGCGGGCGTTGCCGGAGCGGCGGGCGACGGGCGCGGACGGCGGCTCGGGAGCGGGCTCGGCACCGGCGGTGAACGGCGGTTCCTGAGCACCGTCCGGCGCCGGGTTCAGCAGTTCGGTGTGCAGCGCGCGCAGTTCGGCGCTCGGGTCGGTGCCCAGCTCGTCGGCCAGGTCGCGGCGGACGTCCTCGTACGCGGTGAGCGCGTCGGCGGTGCGGCCCGCATCGCGCAACGCCCGGATGTGCAGGGCGCGGAGCGATTCGTTGAGCGGATGGGCGGCGGCGAGCCCGGCGAGTTCGGGCAGCTGCTGTGCCGCGCGGCCGAGCGCGAGCCCCGCGGTGAGGCGCAGCCGGACCGCCTCCAGCCGCAGTTCCTCGCAGCGCACCGCGAGCGTGTCCCGGTCGGGCAGATCGGCGAACGCCGCTCCCCGCCACAGCGCGAGGGCGTCCTCCAGCAGATCGGAGGCCTTCACCGGGTCGCCGTCGGCCAGCGCCCGGCCGCCCTCGTCCACCAGCCGCTCGAAGCGGTGCGCGTCGACCGCCTCGGGGGCGGCGCACAGCCGGTACCCGCCGTCGGCGGAACCGATGGCGTCATGGCCGATGGCCCGGCGCAGCCGCGCGACCAGCGCCTGGAGCGCGCCGGACGCGTTCGCCGGCGGATCGTCGGCCCACAGTTCGTCGATCAGGGCCTCCGCGGTTATCAGCCGCCCGGGGCGCAGGGCCAGCGCGGTCAGCAGCGCGCGCAGGCGCAGCCCCGCGAGCGGGACGGGGGTTCCGTCGTCGCGGAATGCCTGAGTGGTGCCGAGGATCGCGTAACGCACGCCCCCATCTTGCCCTCAATCACGGGACAGGCTTGTAAATTACGGCCGCCCGGCGACATGATCCCCGTATGAGCAGCACAGATACCCGCAGTGACCACCGGGTCAGCCCGATCTTCCTGGGGATCGCGGCGGTCATGGCCGTATCGGGCTGGGCGGTGTGGTCCGGCTTCTCGTCGAGCCCCGGCTTCGCCGTCTTCCTCTTCGTGGTCTCCGGGTGGGTCGTCTCGCTGTGCCTGCACGAGTACGCCCACGCCCGCACGGCGCTGCACAGCGGGGACATCACGATAGGTGCCAAGGGCTATCTGACCCTCAACCCGCTGAAGTACACCCACGCGCTGCTCAGCATCGTGCTGCCGGTGCTCTTCGTGATCATGGGCGGGATCGGGCTGCCCGGCGGCGCGGTCTTCATCGAGCGGGGCCGGATCCAGGGGCGCTGGAAGCACAGTCTGATCTCGGCGGCCGGGCCGCTGATGAACGTGCTCTTCGCGATCGTCCTGATGCTGCCGTTCGCCTTCGGCGCGACGGACTCCTGGCCGGTCGGCTTCCTGGCGGCGTTCGCGTTCCTGGCGATGCTCCAGGTGACGGCGGCGGTGCTGAACCTGCTGCCGGTACCCGGGCTCGACGGCTACGGGATCATCGAGCCGTGGCTGTCGTACAACTTCCGCCGGCAGGTGGAGCCGTTCGCGCAGTTCGGTCTGCTGGCGGTCTTCGGGTGTCTGTGGATCCCCGAGGTGAACGTGGCGTTCTTCGACTTCGTCTACACCGTGATGGGCTGGTTCGACGTCCCGGAGGGCGCGACCAGGTACGGCTACACGCTCTTCAGGTTCTGGGTCTCCGACTGAGCGGCCCTGGCGTCGGCCTTCGCCTTGCGCACGTAGTACCAGCACATGTTGCTGGACAGGCCGGCCAGCAGGACCCAGACGATGCCGGTCCAGCTGCCGTTCGCGAAGGAGACGACGGCCGCGGCGACCGTGAGCAGGAACACGGCGAGGGCGTAGACGGCAAGGCGGGGCATGGGGAGGAGCTCCTGTCCGGAAACCGGTGACATACGGTCCTGACGATTGTCCCCCACACCCCGCCGTGCCCCGCGACCCGCCCGTCGCGCCCCTACACGTCGGTGACGCGCAGCCCGGCGTGGGCCTTGTAGCGGCGGTTCACCGAGATCAGGTTGGCGACCAGCGACTCGACCTGGTGCGCGTTGCGCAGCCGGCCCGCGAAGACGCCGCGCATCCCCGGGATGCGGGCGGCCAGCGCCTGGACGACGTCGGTGTCCGCGCGGACCTCGCCCAGCACCATCACATCGGTGTCGATCTCCGCGATCTCCGGGTCGGAGAGCAGTACCGCCGACAGGTGGTGGAAGGCCGCGGTCACCCGGGACTCCGGGAGCAGCGCGGCGGCCTGCTGGGCGGCGCTGCCCTCCTCGGGCTTCAGCGCGTAGGCACCCTGCTTGTCGAAGCCCAGCGGGTTGACGCAGTCGACGACGAGCTTGCCCGCCAGGTCCGCGCGGAGCGACTCCAGGGTCTTGGCGTGCCCGTCCCACGGCACCGCCACGATCACGATGTCGCTACGCCGGGCGCACTCCGCGTTGTCCGCGCCCTCCACACCGAGCCCCAGCTCGTCGGCGGCGGTCTGCGCGCGCTCCGCGTTCCGCGATCCGATGATCACCTTCTGCCCGGCCTTCGCCAGCCGGTACGCGAGCCCGCGGCCCTGGTCGCCGGTGCCGCCGAGGACGCCGACCACCAGGCCGGACACGTCCGGCAGATCCCACGGGTCCTTGACCGGCGCCTTGGCGGGGGCGGGTGCGGGAGCGGTCCCGGGGGCGTTGTTCACATCGTCAGGGGAAGTCATGCGGGCGATCCTGCCACGCCCCGCGAACCGCCACTCGTTACGGGGGAAGTGCGGCGAGCGGACCCGTGCGGTACCGCCGGTCCGGCAGGATGCCCGGCATGGACGCGGTACGGGTGGCGCTGTTGCGGGAAGTACTGGCGGGGACCGAGTGGCTCCAGACCACGCGGTCCTTCGCGGGGTCGCTGCGGGCCTCGGTGCACCGGCGGCCCGGCGGGCTGCTGCTGGTGGGGACCCGGGGTTACGAGCCCTGGCACCTGGCGGCGCACCTGGACGACGAGGCGGCGTGGAGCGGGCTGACCGGGCTGTCCCCGACGCTGGTGCGGTTCCGGATTCCGGCGGGGGCGCCCGCGCATCTGGCCGTGGGACTGCGGCGGCTGGAGGCCGCGCGGCGCGGGGAGACGGTGTTCGTCGTCAGCCCGGAGGCGCCGGGAGCCGCGCTGCTGGAGCGGGTGGCGGACGCCCGCCGGGCCGGCGCGACGGTGCTGGCGATGGACGCCGGGGACCCAGGGCTGCGTGAACTGGCGCACGACGCGCTGACCGTACCGCCGGAAGCGGAGCCGCCGGACGGCACGGCACCCGCGGAAGGGGCCGCACCCGCGCCGATGGGGATGGACCTGCTGCAGCACCTGGTCGCCGCCGCGGCCGGGGAGAACAGCCTGCCCGCCGCCCGCCCCCACGGCTCGTTCCGCGACCGGCTGACCCGGCTGGCCGAACAGCTGACGTCACCGCCGCCGGCCCGCTGGTAGCGGTGACGTCAGCGGTCCTCGAGCACCGCCCGCGAAGATCCGGACCCGGCCCAAAACCATTTGCCCCGCGCGGCCCGGAAGCGGAGCATGCGAACCCGTGAACGACAGCCTTTCCGACCCCGACCCCGACCCCGACGCCGACTCCGGCCCCGGCCCCGGCCCCGATCCCGGCCCCGCACCCGGTCCGCCACCGTCCCGGCTGAGAGCTCTGCTCCCCGACCTGGCCCCGTGGCGCTCCTCCCGCGACTTCCGCCTCATGTGGATGGCCGGGGTCGTGACGGTCTTCGGCAGCTTCCTCACCTTCGTCGCGCTGCCGGTGCAGATCAAGGAGCTGACCGGGTCGGCGGTCGCCGTCGGCGCGATCGGCGCCGTCGAGCTGGTGCCGCTGATCGTGTTCGGGCTCTACGGGGGCGCGCTGGCCGACGCCATGGACCGCCGGAAGCTGATCCTCTACAGCGAGGCCGCGCTCGGCCTGCTGTCCGCACTGCTGCTGGCCAACACCCTGCTGCCGCATCCGATGGTGTGGCCGCTGTACGTGGTGGCGGCGATGTCGAGCGCCCTGACCGGGCTGCAGCGTCCGGCGCTGGACTCGATCGTGCCGCGGATCGTCGCGCACGACCAGTTGTCGGCCGCGGCGTCGCTGAACGCGCTGCGCTGGCAGGTCGGCGCCATCGCGGGACCGTCGCTGGCGGGGGTGCTCATCGCCTTCGCCGGGCTGTCGTGGGCTTACGCGATCGACATCGGGACGTTCGTCGTCTCGGTCGGCCTGGCCATGGGGCTGCGGCCGTCGCCCGCGGCGCACGACGCCGACAAGCCGTCGCTGCGCGGTATCGCGGAGGGCGCGCGCTACGCCTGGAGCCGTAAGGAACTGCTCGGCACGTACGCGATCGACATGGCGGCGATGTTCTTCGCCTTCCCCACCGCGATCTTCCCGTTCCTCGCCGACGACCTGCACGCGCCCTGGGCGCTGGGCCTGATGTACGCGGCCGGGTCGGTCGGTTCGCTGGTGGTCAGCATGACCAGCGGCTGGACGTCGCGGATCCACCGGCACGGCCGGCTGGTGGTGATCTCGGCGATCGGCTGGGGGCTGGCGATGGCGGTCGCCGGGTGGATGGGCAACATCTGGCTGGTCCTGCTGATGCTGGCGGTCGCCGGCGGCTGCGACATGGTCAGTGCCCTCGGCCGGATGACCATGTGGAACCAGACGATCCCGGATGAGCTGCGCGGCCGGCTGGCCGGCATCGAGCTGCTGTCGTACTCGGTCGGGCCGCAGCTCGGCCAGGTCAGGGCCGGTGGCATGGCGGCGCTGACCAGCGCCCGTGCCTCGGTCTGGAGCGGCGGAGTGGCCTGTGTGGCGGCGGTGGGGCTGCTGGCGCTGGCCCTTCCGAAGCTGATGTCGTACGACGCCCGCACCAACGAGCACGCCGTGCGGATGCGGACGGCCCAGGCCGGACCCGCCGCCGCGCCCGCCACGCCCGCCGGGTCGCCGGCGTCCGCGGCGGCCTCAGCGGTCTGAGCCGGGGCCCGGAATCCGGGGCCCGGGACGCGGAGCCGTCAGGGGCCGGACGGGCCGGGCTCGTCGTCCGGGCCCGCCTCCTTGTCGTGCCAGCGGGGGTCCGTCTCCCACTGGAGGTTGCGGTCGGCCGCCGTCTGCATCGCGTGCTCGGCCTCGGCGCGGGTGGCGTAGGGGCCGAACCGGTCCTTGGCCGGGCAGTCGGGCCCTTCCTCGACCTTCTTGTGCTCCAGGCAGTAGAACCATTCGCCCGGCTTGCCGGCCGGCTTCTTCGCCCTGAACAGCGCCATGACTGCCTCCTGATGTACGAGTACCTGCCGCCAGCCTGCCCGATCGCCCGCCGATACACTCGTCGGCATGTCTGGTCAGTCGCTTCTCGTTCCCGGCAAGCTCTCCCCGCCGCGCCCGGTACCGTCCTCGATCCCCCGGCCCGAGTACGTGGGCAAGCCCGCGCCCACTCCGTACACCGGGCCGGAGGTGCAGGACGCCGAAACCGTCGAGAAGATGCGGATCGCGTCGCAGATCGCCGCGCGGGCGATGGTCGAAGCGGCCAAGCACATCGCTCCGGGGGTGACCACGGACGAGCTGGACCGCGTCGCGCACGAGTACATGTGCGACCACCGCGCCTACCCCTCGGACCTCGGCTACCGGGGCTTCCCGAAGTCGCTGTGCGCGTCGATCAACGAGGTCATCTGCCACGGCATCCCGGACTCGACCGAGCTGCGCGACGGCGACATCGTGAACCTGGACGTGACGGCGTTCATCCATGGGGTGCACGGCGACACGAACGCCACGTACCTGTGCGGTGACGTCGACGAGGAGTCGCGGCTGCTGGTCGAGCGCACCGAGGAGTCGCTGAACCGGGCGATCAAGGCGGTCAAGCCCGGCCGGGCGATCAATGTGATCGGGCGGGTCATCGAGTCGTACGCCAAGCGCTTCGGCTACGGGGTGGTCCGGGACTTCACCGGGCACGGCATCAACACGTCGTTCCACTCCGGGCTGATCGTGCCGCACTACGACGCCCCGCACGCCACCACCGTGATCAAGCCGGGCATGACGTTCACCATCGAGCCGATGCTCACGCTGGGCACCCACGACTACGAGATCTGGGAGGACGGCTGGACGGTGGTCACCAAGGACCGCAAGCGCACCGCCCAGTTCGAACACACCCTGGTCGTCACCGAAACCGGCGCAGAGGTGCTCACGCTGCCATGACGGGAGCGGGGGCGCGCCGCGACGCGCCCCCGCATGCGACCGGTGAGACCCGAATCACTGGACTTCATGCGACCCCGCGGGTACTACAAAGGCAAGGCTCAGATAAGTTAGGGCAGCCTCACCGGCCAGAACCCATCTCGAGCGTCCTTGAACAGCCTGGAGCCCCGTATGTCCGCAGCCCGTCTCTCCGTCGTCACCGCCGTCGCGGTCGTCGCCGCGCTCGCCGCTGTCAGCGGGTGCTCCGAGAAGACGGACGCCAAGGCGTCCGACGCGATCCAGGTCACCGCGACCGACGACTCCTGCAAGGTCTCGAAGACCAGCTTCCCGGCCGGGCACGTGAAGTTCGCGTTCGAGAACAAGGGCTCCAAGGTCAACGAGCTGTACGTCTACGCCCCGGGCGACAAGATCGTGACCGAGCGGGAGAACATCGGCCCCGGCACCAAGGCCGACATCTCCGCCGAGCTCAAGGCCGGCGACTACGAGGTCACCTGCAAGCCCGGGATGAAGGGCGACGGCCTGCGCACCAAGGTCAGTGTCACCGGCGCCGGCGCGCCGAAGAAGAACGACCCGCGGCTGGACACGGCCGTCGCCGAGTACCGCAAGTGGGCGCAGAGCGAGGCCGACGCCACGATCCCGAAGGTCAAGGTCTTCACCGACGCGGTCATCAAGGGCGACATCGAGGGCGCCAAGGCGGCCTTCGCCCCGTCCCGTACCGGCTGGGAGTCCACCGAGCCGATAGCCGAGTCCTTCGGTGACATCGACCCGAAGACGGACACCCGCGAGGACGGCCTGGAGCCCGGCCAGAAGTGGACCGGCTGGCACAAGCTCGAGAAGTCGCTGTGGGCCACCAAGGCGATCTCCGCGGAGGACAAGACGCTCGCCGCGCAGCTCCTCACCGACCTCACCGGCTGGCAGAAGCGGGTCGGCACGGCGGAGATCACCCCGACCAGCATGGCCAACGGCGCCAAGGAGCTGCTGGACGAGGTCGCCACCGGGAAGATCACCGGTGAGGAGGACCGCTACAGCCACACCGACCTCTCGGACTTCAAGGGCAACGTCGACGGCGCGCAGAAGGCGTACGAGCTGCTCAAGCCGGTCGCCTCGCAGAACAACCCCGAGCTGGCCAAGGAACTGGACAAGCAGTTCACCGCGATCAACACGCTGCTCGCCAAGTACCGCACCGGCGACACGTTCGTCTCGTACGACACCGTGAACGCGGCCCAGCGCAAGGAGCTCTCGGACGGCGTCAACGCGCTGGCCGAGCCGCTCTCCAAGCTCGCCGCGGCCGTCGCGAAGTAACGGAGTCCTCCATGTCTGACGAGAACACCACCGAAGCGGCCGCCCCCCAGCAGGACGGGGCGGACCGGGACACCACGGCGGAACGGGCCAGGGGCCCGGTCTCCCGGCGGGCCGTCATCGGCTGGACCGGCGCCGGCATCGCGCTCGGCGCGGCCGCCGCGGGTGGTGCCGCGGCGGCGGTGCGCACCGGCAATGACGTGCAGCCGGCCGGCTCCGCGGGCAATGTCATCGCGTTCCACGGCACGAACCAGGCCGGTATCACCACCCCGGTCCAGGACCGGCTGCACTTCGCGGCCTTCGACGTGAAGACCGACGACCGCGCCGAACTCGTCGCGCTGCTGAAGGAGTGGACGGCGGCGGCCGCCGCGATGACGGCCGGCAAGCCGGTCGGCGCGGGCGCCGTCGGCGGTCTGCCCGAGGCCCCGCCGGACGACACCGGCGAGGCGCTCGGCCTGCCGTCCTCCCGGCTGACCATCACCGTGGGCTTCGGCCCGACGCTGTTCGAGAAGGACGGCAAGGACCGCTTCGGCCTCAAGGCGCAGCGTCCCACCGCGCTCGTCGACCTGCCGGCGTTCCCGCACGACAACCTGGACGCGACCCGCAGCGGCGGCGACATCTGCGTCCAGGCGTGCGCGGACGACCCGCAGGTGGCCGTGCACGCGATCCGCAGCCTGGCGCGCATCGGCTTCGGCAAGGTCGCCGTGCGCTGGTCGCAGCTGGGCTTCGGCAAGACGTCCTCGACGACACCGGACGAGCAGACCCCGCGCAACCTGATGGGGTTCAAGGACGGTACGCACAACGTCGCGGGCAGCGACCGGGCCACCCAGGACGAGCATGTGTGGGCGGCCGCGAAGGACGGCGCCGCCTGGATGACCGGCGGCTCCTACCTCGTCGCCCGGCGCATCCGGATGCACATAGAGACCTGGGACCGCACTCCGCTCAAGGAGCAGGAGGACATCTTCGGGCGGAACAAGGGCGAGGGCGCGCCGGCCGGCAAGCAGCGCGAGCACGACACCCCGAACCTCAAGGCGATGCTGCCGACCGCGCACGTCCGCCTGGCGCACCCGGACAGCAACTCCGGGGTGACGATCCTGCGCCGCGGCTACTCCTTCACCGACGGCACGGACGGTCTGGGCCGGCTCGACGCCGGGCTGTTCTTCCTGGCCTACCAGCGCGATGTGCGCTCGGGTTTCATCCCGGTGCAGAAACGGCTGGCTGCGACCGACGCCCTCAACGAGTACATCCAGCACGTCGGTTCCGCGCACTTCGCCTGCCCGCCCGGCGTCCGCGACAGCGCCGACTGGTGGGGCCGCGGCCTCTTCGAAGGGAAGTGACCGGCGGTGATCGGCAACTATCTGATCGGGCTGCGCGAAGGGCTCGAAGCCAGCCTGGTCGTCTGCATCCTGATCGCGTACCTGGTGAAGTCCGGGCGCAGGGACACACTGCTGCCGATGTGGGCCGGTGTGGCCGTGGCCATCGTCATCAGTGCCGCCTTCGGCGCGCTGCTGCAGTTCGGCTCCTCGTCGCTGGACTTCAAGGCGCAGGAGGCGCTGGGCGGTTCGCTGTCGATCCTCTCCGTCTGCCTGGTCACCTGGATGGTCTTCTGGATGCGGCGCACCGCGCGGCATCTCAAGCGCGAGCTGCACGGCAAGCTGGACGCCGCGCTCGCCATGGGGACCACCGCGATCGTCGCGACCGCGCTGCTGGCGGTCGGCCGCGAGGGCCTGGAGACCGCGCTGTTCGTCTGGGCCGCGGTGCAGGCCGCCGGTTCCGAGGACGGGTCGACGCAGCCGCTGATCGGCGTCGCGCTGGGCCTGGCCACCGCGGTGGTGCTCGGTTGGCTCTTCTACCGCGGCGCGCTGAGGATCAACCTGGCGAAGTTCTTCACCTGGACCGGCGCCATGCTGGTCGTGGTCGCGGCGGGCGTGCTCGCCTACGGCGTGCACGATCTGCAGGAGGCCGACTGGCTGCCCGGCCTCGGCTCGGTGGCCTTCGACATCAGCTCCACTATCCCCCAGGACAGCTGGTACGGCACCCTGTTGAAGGGCGTCCTCAACTTCCAGCCGGATCCGACCGTCGTCCAGGTCACGGTGTGGGCGCTGTATCTCGTACCGACGATGGCCTTCTTCCTCGCCCCCGGTAGGGTTGCGCCGACCGCAGCAGCCCCGAAGGAGCCGACGCCCAATGACCCGCCGCAGGTTGTCCCTGACAGCCGCAGTTCTGCTGCTCGTGCTGATGCCGGTGACGGGGTGCGTGACCGTGCACGGGGAGCAGGCGCTCGTACCGGCGGTGACGAAGGCTGAGGCCGCCAAGGCCCTCGCCCGTTTCACCCAGCTCAACAACGACGCCAAGCGGAGCTACGATCCGGCGACGCTGGCGAAGGCGGAGACCGGCGCGCTCGGCGCGATGGACAACGCGGGTCTGACGGCGCGGCACACCAACCACCCGGAGGGCAATCCGGCGGCGGTGCCGCTCAAGCTCACCGACGCGCGCTACCTGATACCGAAGCAGCGCGGCTGGCCCAAGTGGTTCGCCGCCGACGCCGTCAGCAGTGCCGGCAACGGCGCCCACTGGCTGCTGCTCTTCCAGCGCTCCGCCGTGAGCGACCCGTGGAAGGCCTCGTACCTGGCGGTGGTCGCCGCCGACCGGATGCCGAAGTTCGTGCTGGACCAGGACGGCTACGCCGAGCCGGTGCCGCTGGACGGCTCGGGGCTGCTGGTCGAGCCCGGCCGGCTCAGCGCCGCGTACACCTCGTATCTGCAGACCGGCACCGCGGCGACGCTGGCCTTCGCCGACGGCACCCAGACCTCGCAGGTGCGCCAGCAGCGCCGCAAGGGCGCGGGCACCTCGGCCGCGGTCACCGAGTACGCCGACCAGCCGGTGGGCGCGGGCGAGTTCCCCCCGGTGGGGCTGCGGACCACGGACGGCGGGGCGCTGGTGTTCTTCGCCTCCCGCCACCAGTCGCGGCTGACCACGCCGGGCAAGCCGTTGAAGGTCGACGACCCGGACACCAAGGCGCTGATGACCGGCACCCCGAAGAACTCGGTCACGCTGATCCGGGTGGCGGAACAGGCCGTCACGGTCCCGCCGGCGAACGACGCCCAGGGGAAGGTCGTCTTCCTGAGCCGTCTGCTGGGTCTGGTCTCCGCCAAGGGCGAGTGAACCGGTGGCCGGGTCCCGCGCGGAGCCGGCCTCGGGCGGTCAGAGCCGCCAGCCCACCGTTTCGGGGACGTACTCCACCTGGGCGCAGGAGTCCATGAGGACCTCCAGGAGCGGCAGCGGGTCGGGCAGCGGGCGGTCGGGACCGCGGCCGGGCAGCCAGGTCACGGCGCCGCCGGTGGGCAGCTTGGCGGGCGGCAGCAGGACGTAACTGCCGCGGCAGTGCCAGCGCAGACCGGGGTGTTCGTCGACGGTCTCGGGATGGCAGTCCAGCTCGCAGGGCCACCACTCGTCCTCGTCGACGGGGGTACCGCGGGTGGCGGTGAAGAACAGCAGGCGGTCGTCCCCGTAGGCGGCGACCGGACCGGCGTCCCCGCCCTCGGCCGCGAGCCGGTCCAGCGCGATGCCGCCCGCGTCGGCCGGCACGTCCAGGACGTCATGGCTGGCGCCGGTGGCGGAGATGAAGTTCGCGAGCGGCTGGGTGCGCAGCCAGTGGTCGATCTTCTGCGGATCCGTGGTGGCCTGGGTGTGCCAGGCGAACGAGACCGGGTGCATGCCCGGGGTGGGACAGCCCACGCGGTCGCACGAACAGCCGTATCCGGAGGGGTGCGCGGCCGGTGCGACGGGGAAGCCTGCGGCGGCCGCGGCCTTGATCAGATCCTCGCGGGCCAGGGCGGGAGCAGATCCGGGATCGGTGTCCGAGCCTGCCGATCGGCGGCGCAGCCACTCGGACAACCTGCTCTTGCCTGCCATCGGGCTCCTTCCCTCGCCCCCGCGTCCATGGTCCACGGTACGCGGGTGGTGGGCATCATCCTGCCTCTTGTCCGGAATGAACGCACAGCCGGGGTGGAAGAACTGGAGTAGCGTTGTTCCCGACAGGCTGTCGGCATCCTCTTAACTTAGGTATACCTAAGTTGCAAGGATCGCGGCACGCCCGAAGCAGGAGGTTCCCTTGACGCCGTCCCCGTTCTCCACTGTGATCCGCACCGCCAGCCACGCTCAGCACACCGAGGCCGAGAACTCGACCTTCATGAGCGACCTGCTCGGCGGACGGCTCGGCGTGGACGCGTACGCCCGTTACACCGAGCAGTTGTGGTTCGTCTACCGGGCCCTGGAGGACGCGGCGCAGTCGCTGGCCGCAGACCCGGTCGCCGGCCCCTTCGTCCGCGCCGAACTGCTGCGCGTCGCGGAGCTGGAGCGCGACCTGGACCATCTGCTCGGCGCGGGCTGGCAGCAGCGCTCGGTGCCGCTGCCCGCCACGGCGGCGTACGCGGAGCGGGTCGCCGAGGTCGCCAGGACGTGGCCCGCGGGGTATGTCGCACATCACTACACCCGCTATCTGGGGGACCTGTCCGGCGGACAGGTGATCCGTGGCATCGCGGAGAAGACCTGGGGGTTCGAACGCAAGGGCGACGGCGTGCGCTTCTACGTCTTCGAGGGGATCGGCAACCCGGCCGCGTTCAAGCGCGAGTACCGCGAGCTGCTGGACGCCCTGGCCGTCGACGACCTGGAGAAGCAGCGCGTGGTGGACGAGTGCCGCACCGCCTTCGCCCTGAACAGCGCCGTCTTCGCCGACCTCGGTGCCGCCTACCCGCTGAGCGCGTAGGGAGTGTCTTCGAAGTAGCGTCGTCCGCCCGGAGGGCGGGGCCGGCGGGGTCTGGTGCCCGGCAGCGCGCTCGGCGGTGCGCTGGTGCTGGTCGCCGCCGACCTCGCCGCCCGCACCCTCGCGGCCCCCGCGGAACTGCCGCTCGGTGTTCTGACCGCCCTCGTCGGCAGCCCGTTCTTCTTCTGGCTGCTGCGCCATACCCGCAACCGGCAGGGAGGCTGGGCGTGAACAAGCCGCTCGTCAACAGGTTCTGGAGCCGCCGCGCCCAGGCCGGCGGGGGCCGCGCCGTGGTCGTGGTGCTGCACGACCTGGGCCTGGCGGCCGCGCACGCCGACCGGATCGCGGTGCTGGCGGACGGCCGGATCGCGGCCGACGGCGCCCCCGCCGACGTCCTGTCCGAGGAACTGCTGAGCACGGTGTACCGGCATCCGGTCGAGGTGTTCGCCCACCCCAGAACCGGCGAACCGCTCGTACTCCCCCGCCGCTGACGGTCGCGGCGTGGGACAGGGCCGGTGCGATAGGCCGCCGTGTATGAAAACGATCGTGCGAACCACCCAAATGGTTCGATGCGTTTCGGCCGCCGAGGGTGGACGATTTGTGCGCGTACGTGACCCCGATGCGCGTACGCAGCCCCATCGGCGTTCCGCCGGAGCCTCAAACGACGAGGAGCCCGCATTGCGCACAGTCCGCACCGCCACACCCCGGCGGTACCTGATGTGCCCGCCCGAGCACTTCCGGGTGACCTACTCGATCAATCCGTGGATGGACCCGGCCAAGCCGGTCGACCCCGTACTCGCGCTCTTCCAGTGGGAGGAACTGCGGGACCGCTACCGCTCCCTGGGCCATACCGTCGAGGTCCTCGACCCGGTGGCCGACCTACCCGACATGGTCTTCGCCGCCAACGGCGCCACCGTCGTGGACGGCCGGGTGCTCGGCGCCCGGTTCTTCAACGCGGAGCGGACCGACGAGGCGCCGGCGCATCTGGCGTGGTTCCGCCGCAACGGATTCACCGAGGTGCGCGAGCCGCAGCACATCAACGAGGCCGAGGGCGACTTCGCCGTCACCTCGCAGTGGATCCTGGCCGGAATGGGATTCCGCAGCAGCCCGCTCTCGCACTCCGAGGCCCAGGAGTTCTTCGGCCGGCCCGTCATCGGGCTGGAACTGACCGACCCCCGCTACTACCACCTCGACACCGCGTTCGCCGTTCTCGACGACGCGGCGGGCGAGGTCATGTACTTCCCTGACGCGTTCTCGCCCGGCAGCCGCAAGGTACTGGCCCGGCTCTTCCCCGACGCCCTGCTCGCGACGGCGGCGGACGCCGCCGCACTCGGGCTGAACGCCGTCAGCGACGGACGCCATGTGGTCCTCCCGCGTGGCGCCACCGGCCTGTTCGCACCGCTGCGCGAGCGCGGTTTCGAACCGGTCGCGGTCGATCTGTCGGAGCTCCACAAAGCGGGCGGCAGCGTGAAGTGCTGCACCCAGGAGCTGCGGTAGCTACCGTGCCTGCATGTCCTCCACCACCGCATCGTCCCGCGTACCGAAGCGTTCCTCGTACGACGCCGTGATCGTCGGCGGCGGCCACAACGGTCTGGTGGCCGCCGCCTACCTGGCCCGCGCCGGCCGCAGCGTGCTGCTGCTGGAGCGGCTGCCGGCCACCGGCGGCGCGGCCGTGTCCGCCCAGGCGTTCACGGGGGTCGACGCCCGGCTGTCGCGCTACTCGTACCTGGTCAGCCTGCTCCCGAAGAAGATCACGGAGGAGCTGGGGCTGCGCTTCGCGGTGCGCCGCCGCCGGATCTCCTCGTACACGCCGTACGGGTGGGGGTCCCCCCGGCCGGAGGTTGGGGGAGGCCTGCTGGTCGACTCGCAGGATCCGTCCAGGACCCGGGAGGGCTTCGTGCGCCGCACCGGCTCGGAGCGGGACTTCGACGCGTGGCAGCGGTTCTACACGATGACGCGGCAGGTGGCGGAGCGGGTCTTCCCGACGCTGACCGGGCCGCTGCCGTCCCGGGCGGAGCTGGAGCGGATCGTGGACGATCCGGCGGCCTGGGAGGCGCTGTTCGAACGTCCGCTGGGCGAGACCGTGGAGGCGGTGTTCGAGGACGAACTGGTCCGGGGCATCGTGCTGACCGACGCGCTGATCGGCACGTTCACCCACGCCCACGACGAGACGCTGCGGCAGAACCGCTGCTTCCTCTACCACGTCATCGGCGGCGGGACCGGGGACTGGGACGTGCCGGTGGGCGGTATGGGCGCGCTGACGGACGCGCTGGCCGGGGCCGCCCTGGCGGCCGGCGCGGAGATCGTCACCGGCTGCGAGGTGACGGGCATCGCGACGGACGGCGGCTGCGCCGAGGTCTCCTTCGAGGGGGGCCGGGTGGGCGCCGGGCACGTGCTGGTGAACGCCGCCCCGCACACCCTCGCCGGACTGCTCGGCGAGCCCGAACCGTCCCGGCCGGAAGGCGCCCAGCTCAAGGTCAACATGCTGCTGCGGCGGCTGCCGCGGCTGCGGGACCGTTCCGTCGACCCGCGCGAGGCGTTCGCCGGCACGTTCCACATCGCCGAGTCGTACGGCGAGCTGGCGACCGCGTACGAGGAGGCCGCGGCGGGCCGGATCCCGGCCGCCCCGCCGTCCGAGATCTACTGCCACTCGCTGAGCGACCCGTCGATCCTCTCCCCCGCCCTGGCCGGCCAGGGCGCGCACACCCTCACCCTCTTCGGCCTGCACGCCCCTGCCCGGCTGTTCGCCGCCGACCCGTCCGGTACGAAGGAGGCGCTGCTCAAGGCCACCCTCGCCCAGCTCGACGCGGTACTGGCCGAGCCGCTGGCCGACTGCCTGGCGCTCGACGCCGACGGCCGGCCCTGCATCGAGGCGAAGTCCCCGCTGGACCTGGAGCGCGAGGTCGGCCTGCCGGGCGGCCATATCTTCCACCGCGACCTGAGCTGGCCGTACGCCGCCCCCGGCACCGGCCCCTGGGGCGTGGAGACCGGGGACCCCGCCGTGCTGCTGTGCGGCGCGGGCGCGGTGCGCGGCGGCGGTGTCAGCGGGATCCCCGGGCACAACGCGGCGATGGCGGTCCTGCACGGGACGCCGGGAGCCTGACCGGGGCCGCACGGCAGGGCGGACGGACGGGCCACCTGCCCGATCGGCGATACTTCCTCGGATACGTACCGAGGAGGGCACGATGACCGGTCGGCAGTGGCGCAGAAGCGGGAGCGGGGGCAAGTGGCACACCCTCGACGAGAGTGGCGGCGCGCTGCCCGCGCCCCGCAAGTGCACCGCGGACGTGATCGTGGACTGCGCGGTGTACGAGGACGGCAAGCGCTCCGCGACCCTGCCGCCGCGTGAGGCGCTGGCGGCGGCGAGGGAGCGGCCGGGCGGTTTCGCCTGGATCGGGCTGTACCAGCCGGACGCCGAGCACCTCGTGGAGATCGCCGATGTGTTCGGCCTGCACCCGCTCGCCGTGGAGGACGCCGTCAAGGCGCACCAGCGGCCGAAGCTGGAGAGCTACGGCGACACGCTCTTCCTGGTGCTGAAGACGATCGTCTTCGTGGAGCACGAGAAGCTGACGGCGACCAGTGAGGTCGTCGACACCGGCGAGATCATGATGTTCCTGGGCAAGGACTTCGTCGTGGTCGTCCGGCACGGCAGCGCGCCGGGCCTGTCGCGGGTGCGCAGTTCCCTGGAGGCGCGGCCGGACCTGCTGGCGCAGGGTCCGGCATCGGTGCTGCACGCGATCGCGGACCAGGTCGTCGACGACTACCTGGACGTCGCGGACCGGGTGGAGCTGGATGTGGACCAGCTGGAGTCCGATGTGTTCTCGGCCGGGCACGGCGACGACGCGGAGCGGATCTACCAGCTCAAGCGCGAGCTGATCGAGTTCAAGCGGGCCGTCCATCCGATGGCGCGGCCGCTGCAGCGCCTCGCGGAGGACCCGCACCCCGCCATCGGGCCCGAGGTGGGCCGGTATCTGCGGGACGTCGCCGACCATCTGTCCCATGTCCGGGAGCGGCTGGCGGGCTACACCGAGTTGGTGGACGGGCTGTTGTCGGCCAATCTCAGCCAGCTCGCCGTGCAGCAGAACACCGATATGCGGCGTATCAGCGCGGCGGCCGCGATCCTCGCGATCCCGACGATGATCGCCGGTTTCTACGGGATGAACTTCGAGCACATGCCGGAACTGAAGTGGACCTTCGGCTATCCGCTGATGGTCGGGGTGACGGCCGTGCTGTCCGCGGTGGTCTACCGGGCCTTCCGGCGCTACGGCTGGCTCTGAGCCGGCCGGCTCAGGAGTCCGTCGCGTCTGCCGCGGGCGGCCAGGGGTCGCCCGAGTCCGCGTCGCGGGCGGCGCGGTAGAGGTCGCCGTGCCGCTTCTTGGTGATGATGCTGCGGGAGAGTCCGTCGTCCCGGGTGCACAGGTCGAGCAGCACCTGGCCCTTGCGGATCTGCGGGTGCCGCACGACGCGCCCGGCCGCGGGCGCGGCCGGGAAGCGGGCGGCCGCGACGTAGCTGAACTTCTCGTCCTCGTACGGCAGTGAGCCGCCCTTGATCTGGCGGTGCAGCGAGGAGCGGTTCACCCGGGCCGCGAAGTGGCACCAGTCGGTGCCCTCTATCGGGCAGGTCCCGTTGTGCGGGCAGGGGGCGAGCACGGTGTACCCGGCGCCGAGGAGCTGGTCGCGCGCGGCGATGACCCGGGCGTAGCCGTCCGGGGTGCCGGGCTCGACGATCACCACGGCGCCCAGTGCCGCGCGGGCCGCCTCGGCGACGACGGAGACCCGGGCGGCGGCGTCCAGTTCGCCGAGCACGTACGAGACGGTGACCAGGTCGGACTCGGGCAGCCGTACGGCGCCGCCCAGCGGGGCCCGGCGCCATTCGGCGTCCCGTACCGCCGCGGAGTCGGCGCCCGCGGCCAGTTCGCGGCCGAGGGTGAGGGCGGCGTCCGACCAGTCCAGGACGGTGCTGGTGTGGGTGTCCTGCTGCCAGGTGTCGGCGACCGCCCAGGTCGCCGCTCCGGTGCCGCCGCCCACGTCCAGATGGGTGGCCGGGGCCCAGGTGCCCGCCCGCGCCTGGAACTCCGCGAGCGCGGAGCGCACGGCGGCGTAGGTGGCGGGCATCCGGTACGCGGCGTACGCGGCGACGTCGGAGGCGTCCCGCAGGATCGGGGCGTCGGTCGGCGTGGCGCCTCGGTAGGCTGCGATCAGCCGGTCGACCGCCTGGGCCGCCCGGTTCGGCGGCAGACCGTCGAGCAGGCCGTTCAGCGCGGCGCGCAGGTCATCGGGGGCTTGCAAGGTGGACACAAGCGACAACTGTAAGGGGCGCCGTCCTGGGCGCCGGACGCTTACCCTCCGCATGCGGTCCGGTACCGGGACGGTACGTTCCGGAAGGTGTCCCTCCCCGGTGGTAACCATGATGTGGACGCCCGCCATACTCCGTATGGCCACGTTGTGCAGCTGAGCTATTAACTTGGACACAACAACGGCTCGAATATACGTAAACCGCAGCGGATGACCACCCTTTTGGCCTAGCGTTCCGGTTTATCACGGCGCACTGCTGCTTGGGGAAGTGGCAACCGCGCTCAGTCGGTCGCGATGTGCCTGGGGGGTCCATGCGGCGTGTCGAAGTACCCAATGGTCTGATCGAAGCCGAACCGAAACCCGTGCGGAGCAAGGCTCCGCGCGGACTCAGTGACAAACCGACGTGGTACCTACCGGTGGCGCTCGCCGTCGACCTGGTGGGTATCGCGCTGCCCGTGGCGCTCGTGTTCCAGGCGACGCGTCAGCCGTACCCATGGGCATGCGCAGTGGTGGCCGCGGTGGCCTGGCTGTGTGTGCAGGCGGGCAGGCACCGCTATGCGGCGCGCTCCCTGGGCGAGTCCCGGGCCGCGTTGCCGGTTCTGTACGACTGGCTGATCCTGCTCGGAGTGCTGGCCGTCGCGCGTACCGCCGTCGGCGAGATCTCCGAGCCCTCACTGGCGCTGCTCGGGCTCGCGCCCGGACTGCTGCTGACCGCCTCCTGCCGCAAGATGACGCACCGGCATCTCGCGGCGGCCCGCCGCGAGGCGCACGCGGTCCGCAAGGTCCTGGTGATCGGCGAGCCGAGCGCCGCGGACCATGTCGTCGGCCACCTGGCCGGACGCACCGACCACGCCTATGTGGTCGTCGGTGTCGTCCCGGTCGGGAACGCCAACCTCGAATGCGGCGCGCCGGTCAGTGCCCGGCTGGGCTCCGTGATGCCCAGCGCCCCGAGCGGCGACTCCGCGCTCGTGCTGGGCGCCGCCCGGGACCACCGCGCGGAACTCGTGCTGGTGGCACCGGGACCGCGGATGGCCGGAGAGCGGCTGAAACGTTTGTCCTGGGCGCTGCACGACGCGGGACTGCCGCTGGCGGTCCTGCCGGGACTGGTGGACGTGTCCATGCGCCGCGTCCAGCTCGCCGCGCCCGCCGGGCTGGCGATGCTCCACATCGCCCCGCCCACCCGGCGCGGAGTCCAGATCCAGCTCAAGTCGGCCATGGACCGGGCCGGCGCCGCCGCCGGGCTGCTGGTGCTGGCACCGCTGTTCGGGCTGATCGCCGCCGCCATCCGGCTCGGGTCACCCGGCCCGGCCTTCCACAAGCAGGTCCGGCACGGCCAGAACTGCGCGCCTTTCACCATGTGGAAGTTCCGCACCATGGTCGTGGACGCCGAGGCCCGCAAGGCCGAACTGACGGCCGCCAACGAGAACGACGGCCTGATGTTCAAGATGCGCCGGGACCCCCGGGTCACCAGCGTCGGCCGGCTGCTGCGCCGCTGCTCGCTCGACGAACTGCCGCAGCTCGTCAATGTGCTGCGCGGTGAGATGTCACTGGTCGGGCCGCGCCCGCCGCTGCCGGAGGAGGTGGCCCGCTACGACGAGATCGAGCTGCGCCGGCTCGCCGTCAAGCCGGGTATCACCGGACTCTGGCAGGTCAGCGGACGTTCCGACCTGTCCTGGGACGAGACGGTCGCACTCGACCTGCAGTACGTCGACAACTGGTCGTTCACCAGTGATGTCGACGTGATGGCCCGCACGCTCCGTGCCGTGGTCGACGGACGAGGAGCGTATTAGACCGGTGCCCTTCGTTCCTCCATCCGCCAACCCCTCACGCCTCGGACCGCCACTGGGTGTACACCGAGGCGATGCCGTCCCGCAGCGGGATCGTCGGCTTCCAGCCGAGATCCGTCAGCCGGGACACGTCCAGCAGTTTCCGCGGGGTCCCGTCGGGCTTGGTCGAGTCCCAGGCGATGGCACCCTCATAGCCGACGACGTCCCTGACGGTCTGCGCGAGTTCGCGGATCGTCAGGTCGTCGCCGCAGCCGACGTTGACCGGCTCGTCGCCGTCGTAGGTGCGCAGCAGCAGCGCGCAGGCGGCGGCGAGATCGTCCACGTGCAGGAACTCGCGCCGCGGGGAGCCGGTGCCCCAGAGCTCGACGCTCTCGCGCCCGTCCCGCTTCGCCTCGTGGAAGCGGCGGATCAGGGCCGGCAGGACGTGCGAGGTCTCCAGGTCGAAGTTGTCGCCGGGACCGTAGAGATTGGTCGGCATCGCCGAGATGTACGAGGCGCCGTACTGCCGCCGGTAGGACTGGATCTGGACGATGCCGGCGATCTTGGCGAGCGCGTACGGCTCGTTGGTCGGCTCCAGCGGGCCGGTGAGCAGCGCGTCCTCGCGGATCGGCTGCGGGGCGAGCTTGGGGTAGATGCAGGACGAGCCGAGGAAGAGCAGCCGGCCGACCCCCGCCGCGTGTGCGCCGGCGATGACGCTCAGCTGGATCCGCAGGTTGTCCTCGATGAACTGCACCGGATAGGTGCTGTTGGCCATGATCCCGCCGACCTTGGCGGCGGCGAGTACGACCGCGTCGGGCCGGACCTCCGCCAGGAACTTCCCGGTCTCCGCGGCGTCGCGCAGGTCCAGTCCGTCCCGGCCGCGGGTGATCACCTGGTAGCCGTCGGCGGTGAGCCGGCGGGTGACCGCCGAGCCGACCAGTCCGCGGTGTCCCGCGACGAAGATCCGGGCGCTGGGCGGGAGCAGTTCCCTCGTAGCCTTCATGACACCGGATTATGCCCTGTGGCATCACCCATTCGGGTCTGAGCCCAGCTTTCCGTACGAAACAGCAATATATCCGGATCCCTAAGGGGGGACCGCGTGAGCAAGAGCGCACTCATCACCGGCGTCACCGGCCAGGACGGCTCGTACCTGGCCGAACTGCTGCTCGCCAAGGGCTACACGGTGCACGGTCTCGTGCGCCGGTCGTCCAGCTTCAACACCGAGCGGATCGACCACATCTACCAGGGCCCGCAGGAGGCGAATCGTTCCCTCGTGCTGCACCACGCCGATCTGTCGGACGGCGTCGCCCTGGTGAACCTGCTGCGCGACCTGCAGCCCGACGAGGTGTACAACCTCGGCGCGCAGTCGCACGTCCGGGTCTCCTTCGACGCGCCGCTCTACACCGGCGACGTGACCGGTCTCGGCGCGCTGCGCCTGCTGGAGGCGGTCCGCGCGAGCGGTATCAGCACCCGCGTCTACCAGGCCTCGTCGTCGGAGATGTTCGGCGCCGCGCCGCCGCCGCAGAACGAGAGCACGCCGTTCCACCCGCGCAGCCCCTACGGCTGCGCCAAGGTCTTCGGCTACTGGTCGACGGTGAACTACCGCGAGGCGTACGGAATGTTCGCCGTCAACGGGATCCTGTTCAACCACGAGTCCCCGCGCCGTGGGGAGACCTTCGTCACACGGAAGATCACCCGGGCGGTCGCCCGGATCCAGGCCGGCCTGCAGGACCGGCTCTACCTCGGCAACCTCGACGCGGTCCGCGACTGGGGCTACGCGCCGGAGTACGTGGACGCGATGTGGCGGATGCTGCAGCGCGACGAGCCCGACGACTATGTGGTCGCCACCGGTGAGCCTGCTACGGTGCGGCAGTTCGTGGAGACCGCGTTCGCCCATGCGGGACTGGAATGGGCCGAATATGTTCGCTACGACCCCAAGTACGAGCGGCCCAGCGAGGTCGACGCACTCATCGGGGATGCGAGCAAGGCCCACGACCTCCTTGGCTGGAAAGCATCGGTCAAGGTGGAAGAACTGGCTCGGATCATGGTGGATGCCGACATTCAGCACGTATCCGATCAGTTGGCGGGCGCAACTGTGCGCATAGATCGCTAAATCTCGCCAAAACTGCAGACTGGGGCCTACCGAGCGCCCTACTCTGCCCTGCACCGTCGGCTGTACGAGCCACGGGCAAACGCTAGGGGCCTGGGGGGCTACGCATGCGTAAATTGGGGGTGTTCTCGGTTGCCACTGCATTGGCGGCCGCGACACTGGGAGTGATGACGTCGCAGTCCGCGACGGCACTGACTCCGCCGGTCGCCATCACGGCGGACGACCTTTCGACCTGGCAGACCAACGGGATCGTCTGGGCCTTCGCCCAGGCGGACGGAGTGGTCTTCGCCGGGGGTACGTTCTCGGCCATCCGGCCGCCCGGCTCGGCTGCCGGCGAGAACGAGCAGCCCGCGGTCAACTTCGCCGCGTTCGACACCACGACGGGCGCACCCACCGGGTGCCACCTGTCCTTCACCGGCGGCACGGAGACGGTCCGCGCGCTCACCGTCTCACCGGACCGCAAGACGCTCTACGCGGGCGGCTCCTTCGGAGCGGTCAACGGCGTCGGGGTGAGCAACCTGGCGGCGATCGACATCGCCACCTGCACCCCGCGCAACGACTTCCACGTCAACGTCACCGCCACCGTGCGCGCGCTGACGGCGACCGCCGACACCGTCTACCTCGGCGGCGACTTCCAGTCCGTCGAGGGCCAGACCCGCGGCCACCTGGCCGCGGTCACCACCGCGGGCGCCCTGAAGCCGTGGACGGCCGACACGGACGAGACGGCGCGCGCCGTCGAGGTCGCGGCCGACGGCACACATGTGATCGTCGGCGGTGACTTCTACACCGTGAACGGCGCGAACTCGCACGCCCTGGCGGTGGTGGACGCCACCACCGGAGCCGTCACCAAGAACTACCCGAACGGCTTCATCGACAACACGTCGGTCGTCAAGGACATCATCACCGACAGCACCGGCTTCTACGTCGCCAACGAGGGCACCGGCGGCGGTGTGTTCGACGGCCGCATCGCCTTCAACTACAGCGACTGGAACCAGCGCTGGCGGGACACCTGCCTGGGCGCCACCCAGAACCTGGCGCTCTACCAGTCGGTGATCTACAGCGGTTCGCACGCCCACGACTGCTCGACCATGGGCGAGTACCCGGACGGCACCCGCCACCACCTGCTGGCCGAGTCGGTCGACAGCCCGACGCTGCTGCCCTGGTTCCCCGACACCAATGACGGTCTCGGCGAGCTGGTCGGCCCGCGTGTGCTGATCGTCGCGTCCGGCGGCGGCAAGGACTACCTCTGGGCCGGTGGCGGTTTCACCACCACCAACCTCAAGGCCCAGCAGGGTCTGACCCGCTTCTCGAACGGTCCTGACACCGGGGCGCCCAGCATCCCGCAGGTCGTCGCGTCGAGCGTGGAGCCCGGCAAGGTCCAGGTCCGCTGGCAGACCAGTCTGGACCTCGACGACGGCAACCTGACCTACAACGTGTACCGGAACAACGGTGCCACCCCGGTCTACACCGTCAGCGCCTCCTCGCTCCCGTGGGTGCGGCCGCAGCTCACCTTCACCGACACCAACGTGGTGGCGGGCACGTCGTACACCTACCGGGTGTCGGCGAGCGACGGCACCAACGTCAGCGCCAAGTCGGCCAACGCGACCACCGTCGCCGCGGCCACCGCCGAGTCGTACCCCGCCAAGGTGATCGCCGACGGCGCCAACCTGTACTGGCGCTACGACGAGACGGCCGGATACCTCGCGGACGCCTCGGGCAACCAGGCGGCCGGCGACAACGTCGGGTACTCGACCCGCCGGGTCGTCCCCGCCGCGGTCCAGGGCAACAGCACGGCGGTCACGTACAACGGCACCAGCCAGTACTCGTACAGCGACCGCTCCTACCCCCGCCCGGCCTCGTACAGCGTCGAGACGTGGTTCAAAACGACCACCACGCAGGGCGGAAAGCTCGTCGGCTTCGGCAGCAACACCAACGGCCGGCTCAGCTCCAACTACGACAAGCACATCTACATGACCAACAACGGTCAGCTGATCTTCGGCGCCTACCTCAACGGGACCCGCACCATCGCCAGCGGCACCGGCCTGAACAACGGCCAGTGGCACCACGTGGTCGGTACCCAGGGCTCCAATGGCATGCGGCTCTACGTCGACGGAAACCTCGTGTCCAGCAACAGCGCGTACACCGCCAGCCAGGACTACACCGGTTACTGGCACGTCGGCGGCGACCAGCTCAACGGCTGGCCGAGCCAGCCCGCGAGCAACTACTTCGCCGGCTCCATCGACGAGACCGCGATCTACCCGAGCGTTCTGACTCCCGCGCAGATCGCCCAGCACCGCACCCTGGGGCTCACCGGATGATCCACCCGCTCCGGGCCACCGCCGCCGCCGTCATCACGACGGCGGCGGCGGTGGTGTTCCTGACCGGCTGCTCCAGCAGCGACCCGAAGGCCGCCGCGCCTCCGACCGCCTCCGCCCCCGCCTCCGGGGGCCTCGACCAGAACCCCACCGCCACCGCCGCTCCGACCACGCCCGGACCCACCGTCCCGGCGGCGGAACTGACACCGGCGACGGGCTCCTTCACCAAGCAGCAGAAGCAGTACCTGACCGGCCGGGTGCCGAAGGGATCGGACCCCGCGGCCGTGCTGGAGCTCGGCCAGGAGTCCTGCGACAAGATCAAGTTCATCGCCAAGCGGGACCCCGACGCGGCGGCGAGCGGCATCGTCCTCGGCCAGATCTCCGGCGCGCACGACGCCGTCACCGCACTCTGCCCCGACCAGAAGCCGGTACTCGCGGCGGCGGAACACGGCTTCACCGACGGCACCTTCACCGTCGGGAGCAAGGTGAAGGCCGGCAGCGTCATCACCCCCGGCACCTATCACGCGCCGACCCCGTCCAAGGGCTGCTCCTGGAAGCTCACCGGCGCGGACGGCAAGGCGGTCTCCGGCAGCAAGGCGCTGGTCACCGTGCCGGCCGGCGCACGCGGCTTCACCAGCACGGGCTGCTCCGTCTGGCTCTTCTCGAAGGGGGAGTGAACGGGGTATGCGGGTCCTGCACGCCGTCACGCTGCACACACCCAGCCACGCCTTCGGCGGTCCGACGCGGGTGGCGCTCAGCCTCTCGCGCGGGCTGATCGAGCGCGGGGTCGACGCCCGGCTGGTCACCCTCGGCGACGAGTTCGAGGGGCCGCTGCCGACCGAGGTGGAAGGGGTACCGGCGCAGCTGTTCCAGGCCCGGCACCTCATCCGGCGATTCGGCGTCGCGGGGATCACCTCCCCGTCACTGCTGGCCAGGGCGCGCCGGCTGGTGAAGTCGGCGGACGTCGTGCACGTCCACCTCATGCGGGACCTCGTCACCCTGCCGATCGCGCTCGCCGCCCTGCAGTGCGGCCGGCCACTGGTCCTGCAGACGCACGGGATGATCGACCCGACCGAGCGGCTGCCCGCCAAGATCTCCGACGCGTTCGGGGTGCGGCGGGTGCTGCGGCGGGCCGACGCGGTGCTGTGCCTCACCGAGACCGAGCGCCGCAACGTCAACGCCGTGGTGGAACCGGTCGAACTGACCAACACCATACGGCTGGCCAACGGCGTCGAACCGCAGGGCGAGTACCGCCCGGAACTGCGGGCCTCCTCGCACGGCGGGCCGCCCACCGTGCTGTATCTGGCCCGGGTGCACCCCGCCAAGCGGCCCGAGGACTTCATCGAGGCCGTCCCCGGCGTGCTCGGCAAGCACCCGGAGGCGCGCTTCGTGCTCGCCGGGCCCGACACGGGCGGCCTGGAGGCGACCCTGGCCCGCGCCCGCGCGCTGGGGGTCGACGGGTCGGTGGAGTACGTCGGCGCGCTCGACAGGACCGCGGTGTACGAGCAGCTGCGGCGGGCGGACGTCTACGTCATCCCGTCGATCCAGGAATCGTTCTCGCTGTCCGCGGCCGAGGCCATGTCCGTGGGCACACCCGTGGTCGTCACGAAGACCTGCGGGCTGGCCCCCGACATCGAGGCGGCGGGCGCGGGCCGGCTCGTGGACAGCCGCGAGGAGACCGGCGGCGGGAACAGTGCCGAGAACGGCGCCCGGATCGCCGGTGCGATCCTGGAGCTGCTCGACCCGGCGGTGCACGCGGCGGCCTCCGTCGCGGCCCGGCGGCTGATCCATGACTCCTTCACCATCGACGCGATCGTGGACCACCTGCAAAAGGTGTACGCGGACGTGCGACGCTGACGGGGTAGCGGGGAAGGGGGACTGCAGCCATGGCGGTTGTCGACACACGGGTGGCCGAGACGCGCACCAGGCGGCCCGAGGTGCCCGCGGTGTCCCCCCGGGCCGTGCTGTCCCGTGCCCTGGCCGTGCCGCTGGTGCTCGGCCTGGTCGTCTTCCTGCCCGCCACCGTGGCCCTCCAGCCGGGCGCGGGCGTGCACGACGAGGCGTACTGGCTGCAGATCGCACTGACCTGCTATGCCGGGGCCCGGCTGTCGTCGATGATCCTCACCACCCGCCGCCGGCGGCTCATCCAGGGGTCGTTCTGGCTGTTCGTCTACGCG
The DNA here is from genome assembly GCF_005860785.2 of Streptomyces sp. So13.3. NCBI lineage: Bacteria > Bacillati > Actinomycetota > Actinomycetes > Kitasatosporales > Streptomycetaceae > Streptomyces > Streptomyces sp. So13.3. Next base: position 3,335,973 of record NZ_CP048835.1, read on the forward strand.
GCGATGGGCGTCGCCTCGCTCGCCCAGCTCGTCCTGGGCCGCGTCCCGACGCCGCTGGTCGGCCCGCGCAGCGATCTGTCGGCGGCCCTCGCACTGACCCTCGTCGGCTGTGTGGCCTTCGACGTCGGCGTCCTGCTGGCCCGGCACCGCCCGGTGCGCACCGGCCGCAAGGAGCGCCCGGCGGCCTCCGTGAGCCCGCGCCGGCTGTATCTGCTGGTGCTGCTGGCGTTCGTGGCCAGCAGCTACTACGTCATGAAACTCGGCGGGCCCGCGGTGCTGTTCAGCAGCCGCCAGGAGATCAGCGACACCCTCGCGGAGACCGGGGTGGCCACCGCCGGTTCGCACGCGGGCTCCGCGACGCTGCGCGGCTTCGGGACGGTACCGGCGCTGCTGGCGCTGCTCTTCCTCACCCGCTGGCTGGTGACCTCGCGCATCGCGCGCCGGCGGCCGCTGCCGATCCTGCTGTGGATCGCCACCGCCGGGCTGAACATCGTCGTCAACAACCCGATATCCAACGCCCGGTTCTGGTTCCTGACCGTGCTGTTCTCCTTCCTGTTCACCGCGTTCCCGCGCAGCCCCGTGATGTACCGCTCCGCGCTGGCCCTGGGCGTCGTCGCGGCGCTGCTGGTGTTCCCCTTCATGGACCGGTTCCGCTACGACGCGGCCGACTACAAGCCCATGGAGACCAATTCGGTCCTCGAACCGCTGGCGCGCAAGGACTACGACCAGACGGTGATGTTCGCCAACGCGATCACCGAGGTGCACTCCGGCGCGGGCCACACCTACGGCCGCCAGCTCGCCGCCGCGGTCTTCTTCTACGTGCCCCGCTCCGCCTGGCCCGACAAGGCACTGGACACCGGCATCATGCTCGGCGAGTGGATGGGCAACAAGAACACCAACCTCTCCTCACCGCTGTGGTCCGAACTGTGGCTGGATTTCGGACCGCTCGGGATGACCGGCGGCTTCCTGGGGGTCGGCTACCTGGCGGCGCGCGGCGACCGGCGGTACGCGCTGCGCACCGCGGACGGCGGACGGCCGGGCGACATGACGGCCATCATCGTGCCGCTGATCGCCGGCTACTCCTTCATCCTGCTGCGCGGTTCACTTCTCCAGGCCTCCGGCCGGATCGGGATCGCCGTGCTGTGCCTGGCCATGGTCGCTTCCTTCCGCACCGACCCGCGCAAGCTCCTGCGCTGACGCCGCCGAGGCGCTGACCGAGCCGATCCGCAGCCAGGTGGCGACCGCCTTGGCGACGGAGCCGAGACCCAGGCCCCAGGCCGCGCCGAGGACCCCGCCCAGCGCGTAGCCGGTGAGCATGAACGCCACCGCCGCCAGGGAGAAGACCACCTGGATCGGCAGTGTGGTGCGCGGGCGCAGCACCCGCAGCGTCAGCAGTCCGCAGGTGCCGACCGCCATCGCGGTGTACTGGCTGCCGCTGGCCGGCAGCAGATGGGCGGCGTTGGGCCAGGTGTCGCCGAGGAGTTGTCTGCCGATCCGGTCCGGCAGCAGGTACAGCACGGTCGCCCAGCTCGCGGCGACGGTGGCCAGTACGGCGGCGAGCACCGCGGTGGCGCGGACCTGGCCGCGTACGCTCTCCGTCCGGTTCAGCAGCGGCGGGCCGAAGGCCGTCGAGGCGTTGAACAGGACGTTCAGCGGTCCGAAGAGGGTGGTCGCGCCGCGCAGCGCGCCGACCGCCAGCGGGGTGGCGAACAGCCCGAGGCCGAGGATCGCCAACTGGCTGGATCCGTTGCCGACGCCGAACTCCACGACGAAGCGCTGCCCGAGGTGGCCGCGGCGCACATACGTCCGCAGGTCCGCGGGCAGGCCGCGGAGCAGCGGGGCGAGCAGGGCGATGGCGGTGAGCAGCGCGGGCAGCGCCGACAGGCCCCAGACGGCCACCAGCCGGGCGGGGCCGGCTCCGTGCGGCTGCACCGCCAGCGCGGGCAGCGCGACGGCGAGCCGTACGAGGTCGGCGGCCAGCGCGTAGTGCGGCAGCCGCAGCGCCGAGAAGCAGTAGCGGATCCCGTCCTGGGTCAGGGCGATGGGCAGGATGAGCCCGAGCACGGCGAGCGCGGCGGCGGTGTCGCCGGGCACGAAGGCCAGCACGGCCGCGGCCGTGAACCCGATGACGGTGGACGCGACGACGGTGAAGACCGCCGCGGAGCGGCAGGCGGCCCGGATCACCCGGTCCTCGCCGCGGACCAGCACCAGCGCCTGGCCGACGTAGCTGACGCCGACGCCGAGCAGGATGGTGAAGACCATGTAGACCATGGAGAAGACGGCGAACCCGGCGGCGCTGGACAGCCGCGCGGCGACCACCAGCACCAGGATGTTGGTGAGCGCCGACACTCCCTGGTCCGCGACGGAGCACGCTATGGAGGCTTTCGCCCCCGGGACTCTCATGACACCGGCGACCGTTCGGGTTCCGGGAGGACGGCTTCCAGCAGGTCCGTCGCCGTGGCCGCGGGGGCGCTGCCGGCGTCCTCCGCGGGAGCCATGGGGAGGGGGGCCGTACGGTCCTCGTTGCGGCGCCACGGCAGGGTGAATCCGGTGCTGCCCGACGAGTGCAGCACCGCGCCGAGCACGGTGCCGCCGGCGCCGCTGATGAGTTCGCGGACCCGCTCCAGGTCGGCCCGGTGCACCTCGCGCGGGTCGCAGACCACCAGGACGCCGTCCACCCGGTCGACGAGTGCGAGGGCGTCGGCGTAGGCGAGCACGGCGGGCGCGTGGACGATGACCGCGGACTTCGGGGCGTCGGCCTCGGAGATGAGCCTTGTGGCCGGTACCGAGGTCAGCGCGCGGGCGACGTTGCGGACCCGGCGGCCCGGCACCAGGTCGAAGGAGCCGGACTCACCGGCGTCGATGGAGATCTGGTGCCCGGCCGGCCAGCCGCCGTCGCCCACCGAGGGCGTACGGGCCCAGGCCGGGCGGGAGCCGTCGCCGGAGCGCAGCCGGTCGGCCAGCGTCGGGGTGCGCAGGTCGGCCTCGATGAGCAGGACCTCCATGCCGGTCTCGGCGAAGGAGGCGGCCAGGTTGACCGAGACGGCGGTGGCGGTCTCGCTGGAGCCGCGCGGCGCGACCACCAGCAGCCGCCGGCGGTCGGCGAACCGCTGGTCGTACGCGAGCCGGAAGGCCACCGAGCGGTACGCCTCGGCGAGCCGGCTCTCGGTGTTGTCGAGGGCGAGCAGCGGAGCCGGTTCACGGCTGTCGCGGACCCGCGGCAGCGTCCCGAGGACGGGGGCCCGCAGCGCGCGCACCACATCGCTGTCGGAGCGGGCCGCCGGGTCGAAGACCAGCCGCACCCAGGCGGCGAGCAGGCCGATGGCGATACCGACGCCCAGGCCCAGGCCGAGGGAGATCGGCAGGCCGAGCCCGGCGGGCGAGGTCGGCGGGACGGCCGTGCGGATCACGTTGCCCGAGGTGGTGTCGAGGGCCTTCAGTTCGCTGATCTTGCCGTTGAGCTCGGAGATCCGGCCCAGCAGGTTGGTCTGCGCGTTGGTGTTGGTGGCGACGCTCGACGGGTCCTTCTGCTTCTCGATCGACTTGCGCAGCGCCTCGGACTGCTTCACCAGCGGGTCCAGCTGGGTCTTGTAGCCGTTGACCATGATCGTGATGCTCGACGCGGTCTGCTGCTGCCGGTTGTCCAGGTAGGCCTGGGTGAGGGCGTTGGCCCGGGCCGCCGCCTCCTGAGGGCTGTGGCCGGTGTACGCGAAGTCCAGTGCCGTGGTCTGCGGGGGGTTGGTCACCTGCAGGTTGGCGAGCAGTTCGGTGGCCGCTTCCGGCTGTCCCAGCGCCTTGGCCGCGCGCTCCGCGACGACGCCGCTGGCGGCGGTCTGCCGCTCCGAGCCCATGTTCAGGATCTTGTCGGGGGTGGCACCGGTGGCGAACGGGTTCACGGAGGCGGCCCGGACGGTGATCTCGCTCGTCGCGACGTACTTGTCCGCTCCCGACAGCGCCAGCGCGGCGCCGCCGAGCAGCCCGATCAGCACTCCGGCCACGATCAGTGCCCGGTAGCGGATCAGCTGGCGGAACTGGTCGCGCAACAGGTCCGGTTCGTCATGTTGCTCGATCACGTGCGTGAAACCCCCTCAGGCGCGCGCTCCCCATGCGCTCGCTCATTATGCGCGTTCGTCACCGGATCAGGTGTCCGAATGTGCGGGCTCCGCGGCCTGCGCGGATTCCGCGAATGGTACTGGTGGCGCCGACGGGGCCCGCGGGGCGGTGTCCAGGGCCTCGGCCACGAGGGCGTCGATCCGGTCCAGGCCCGCGGTGCGGCTGAGGTGCGCGTCGGCGTAGCGCGGTCCGTTGGACCCCAGCGCGTCGGCCGACTCCGGGTCCTCGGCGAGTGTCAGCACCGCTTTCAGCAGCGCGTGCGGGTCCTCGGGCGCCACCAGGACGCCCGCGCCGGAGCGCAGCACCTCCTCCGCCGTGCCACCCTTGGCGGCCACCGAGGCGACGACCGGCCGGCCGGTGGCGAAGTACGAGGTGAGCTTGGAGGGGATGCTCATGTCGAGGACGGACGCGCGCTGGGTGACGGCGAGGACGTCGGCCGCGGCGAGGACGTCGGGGAAGTCCGCGTCGTCGACCGGTTGCATGAACTCCAGGTTGGGCATTCCGCCGGCCAGTGCGCGCAGCTGCTCGCGCTGGTTGCCGTCCCCCATGAGGACGACGCGGACGGCCGGGTCCAGCCGGGCGGTCTCGACCAGCACCTCCAGGCCCTGCTTGAGTCCCATGTTGCCGGAGTGCAGGACGACGGTCTGGCCCTCCCGCCAGCCCAGCCGGGCGCGCATCTCGGCGCGGGGCCGCGAGGGGCGCGCCACATGCGACCAGTTGGGGACCACGCGTATCCGCTCACGCGGTACGCCGAGCGCGGCGACCTTGTCGGTGAAGCTCTCGTGGATGACGCCGACCAGCGTCGCGCGCTTGAGCACGTACGCCTCGACGGCGCTGGCGGCGGCCGCCGCCCGGTCCCCGCCGCTGATGCCGCTCTGCTTGGCGGCGGCACCCATCAGGTCCTGCACGATGGGGACATAGGGGACACCGTGCCGCCGGGCGGTGCGCGCCGCGAGGACGCCGCCGGCCAGGCTGGGCAGCTGCGCGACGACCACGTCGGGCCGGACGCGCGGCGGCGCGAGCAGTCCGTGCACGAGCACCGACGCTTCGAACAGGGCGCGGCGCACCGCGGTCTGGCGCGGTGGCACGGTGTGCCGGCGACGGTACACCCGCACCCCGCCGCGCTCCTCCTCGGTCCGCCAGACACCCCGGTAGGCGGGGTCGGTCTCCCAGGCGGGGTAGTGCGGCATACCGGCGAGCACCGCCACGTCGGCCCCGCCCGCGGCCCAGTGTTCGGCGATCTGCGTGGCGTACGGCCCGATACCGGTGTGTTCCGGCGCGTAATTGGTTGAAACCAAGAACAGCCGTTTGTGGCGAAAGCTGTCAAGAGCCGACACGGCGCGCCCCGTTCCCCCCAGAAGTGACCAAGCGTCCACCCTAACTGTTCACCGGTGCTACATGTTGACGATTCCAGCCGGTCTTCGTTTCGCAAATCGTCGCTTAGTATCTGCGACGTCCGGCTATCGTCGGAGACTCACCATCGCCTTGGGCATTACCGGGCGGGGCAGTACGGCTGGGGGTCGTTTCGTGGCACACCGTGTCGGCTACGCGCCAGGGGTCTACGACCTCTTCCACGTGGGGCATCTCAACATCCTTCGGCATGCCCGCAGCCAGTGCGACTATCTCGTCGCGGGCGTCGTCTCCGACGAAATGGCCGAATTGGCCAAGGGGCGCCGGCCCATGGTTCCGCTGATCGAGCGGCTGGAGATCGTCCGCAGCGTGCGCTTCGTGGACGCGGCCTTCGTCGAGACCGTCCCCGACAAGGTGGAGACCTGGCAGCAGGTGCGCTTCGACGTCATCTTCAAGGGCGACGACTGGCGCGGCACCGAGAAGGGCGCCCGCCTGGAGCGGGACTTCGCGGCGGTCGGCGTCGAGGTCGTGTACTTCCCGTACACCGTGCACACGTCCAGCACCCAGCTGCGCCGGGCGCTGGACGTACTCACCGAGCCCGTCACCCCGGAAGGCGCCGAGCGCCACGGTTGAACGGCCCGACTCCCCGGAGCCGGGGATCGGACGGCGGGGGATCAGGAGGCCGGGGCGCCCACGGCCTTCAGTTCGCGGAACCACTTCGCCAGGAACGCGCCCAGGAACAGCACGTACACCCCGCCCAGGAACGCGTAGGCGTACAGGAACGCCCGTCCGCCGCCCAGCGCCAGGAAGACCACGCAGAAGACCCCGTAGTCGACGGGCAGCAGGCCCACGGCCCTGATCCGCGACGGGGCGGCCGGCGCGGATCCGGGCGCGGATTTCGGCTTGAGCTTTTCGGTCAGCAGCCCGCCGACGTAGATCATCACGGCGGCGAACTGGAAGCCGAGCGGCAGCAGCAGCCAACCCTCGCCCGGCAGATCGAAGAAGCGGTAGAACGAGATCAGCACCGCGGCGTGCACGCCGGTGATCTTCCCGCAGTCCACCACATGGTCCAGCCACTCCCCCGCCGGACTGCCACGGCGCAGCAGCCGTGCCAGCTGGCCGTCGGCCGAGTCGAAGGCGAAGCCGATCACCAGCGCGAGGTAGACAGCGACCGACAGCGTCCAGGACGGGCGCACCAGCGCGACCGCCGCGATGGCGCCGTAGGTGAAGGCCATGCTGACCAGCGTCACCTGATTGGGTGTGAGTCCGACCCGGTAGGCAGCCGCGGCGAGCACCCGGCCGGCCGGCCGGTTGATGTAGCGCGAGTACAGCGACACGCCCTTCGCCGACTTCTGCGCGGTGCGCAGTTCTCGCAGCGCGGTGCCGAAACCGGCCTCCCGAACTGCCGTTGTTCCCGCCACGTAGCCCCCCACGTCGTCCTGTCTGCGGCATACCCCTGGCACACCAATGGCCGCTCGCGTACCGCGGGTCCACATCATGTCAGCCGACTCCGCCACGCGCCGCGCCGCCCCAATAACATCAAAAGATCGGGCATTGCGCCCTAAAGTGGTCCTCAATGTCCATGACCCGCCGTACCGTGCTGCAGGTCGCCGCCGCCGGAGCCCTGCTCACCGGCTGTGCGGACGGGACGGCCCCTCCGCCGCCGGGGCCTCCCCGGACCCCGCGGCCAGCCAGGCGCCCCCCGAGCACCCGCCCGCCGCACCCTCCCTCCGCTCACCCCGCACTGCCACCACTGCCGCCCGGCCTGCCCGCGCAGATCGAGCACGGGCCCAGAAACCGCCCCCAGGTCGCGCTCACCTTCCACGGCCGGGGCGAACCGGCCATCGCCACCGCCCTGCTGACCGAGGCGGAGCGGGCCGGGGCGCGGCTGACGGTGCTGGCCGTCGGCGAGTGGCTGGACCAGTACCCGCAACTCGCCCGCCGGATCCTCGACGGCGGTCATGAGCTGGGCAACCACACCCAGACCCACGGCAACATCTGCGCGATGGGCGCGGCCGCCGCGACCGCCGAGATCACCGGCTGCGCGGACCGGCTGCGCAAGCTCACCGGTTCGCCCGGCCGCTGGTTCCGGCCGTCCCAGGCCCGGCTGGCCACCCCGCTCGTCGAACGCCTCGCCCGGCAGGCGGGATACGAGCACGTCCTCGCGTACGACGTGGACTCCCTCGACTTCACCGAACCCGGAACCGGGGCCGTCCGGGCCAAGGTGGCCAAGGACGTCGGCCCCGGATCCGTGGTGAGCCTGCACTTCGGGTACGCCGGCACGATCGCCGCACTGCCCGGGATCCTCGACGACCTGAAACGGCGCGGGCTGCGCGCCGTGACCACGACGGAGCTACTGACCTGATGCGTCCTGTGAACCGTGTGCGCCCCGCCGTCCTGCTGGCCGCCACCATCGCCCTCGTGACCGCCACCGCCGGCTGCGGGAAGGACGGCACCGAACAGCACGCGCCCTCCCCGGCGGCCACCAAGGCCGCCGTCAGGTCGGCCCCGGCCAAGATCCTGCCCCAGGGGCTGCCGGGTATGCCGCCGGTGCTCGACCCGAAGGACGTCTACGCGGCGGACCGCCCCAACGCGCTCTCCCCGGTGGTGAAGAACTTCCCGTCCCGGGTGTACGTGCCGAACACCAACTCCAACACGGTGTCGGTGATCGACCCGGCGACGTACAAGGTCATCGAGACGATCCCGGTCGGTGAGCAGCCGCAGCACGTCGTCCCGTCCTGGGACCTCAAGACGCTCTGGGTCAACAACGACGTCGGCAACTCGCTGACCCCGATCGACCCGGCGACCGGCCGGGCCGGCTCCACCGTCCAGGTGCACGACCCCTACAACCTGTACTTCACCCCGAACGGCAAGTACGCGGTGGTGATGGCCTCCCTCGACCGCGAGCTGGTCTTCCGCGACGCGCACAGCATGAAGGTCAAGAAGACCGTCCCGGTGTCCTGCTACGGCGTCAACCACGCGGACTTCTCGCCCGACGGCCGGTACTTCATCGTCTCCTGCGAGTTCTCCGCGGAGCTGCTCAAGGTCGACACCGAGAAGATGGAGATCGTCGGCCAGCAGCGGCTGCCGTTCGACGGCGCGATGCCGCAGGACGTGAAGATGTCCCCCGACGGCAAGACCTGGTACATCGCCGACATGATGGCCGACGGCATGTGGGTGCTGCACGGCGACACGTTCTCCAAGCCGTATCTGATGCCCACCGGCAAGGGCTGCCACGGCCTCTACGTCAGCCGTGACTCCAAGTCGATGTACATCTCCAACCGCGGCGAGGGGTCGGTGTCGGTGCTGGACTTCGCCACCAACAAGCTCATCCACAAGTGGGAGATCCCGGGCGGCGGCAGCCCCGACATGGGCGGGGTGTCCGCGGACGGCAAGGTGCTGTGGCTGTCGGGGCGCTACAACGCCGAGGTCTACGCGATCGACACCAGCGACGGCCACACGATCGCCAAGATCCCGGTCGGCTCGGGCCCGCACGGCCTGGCCGTCTACCCGCAGCCCGGCCGCTACTCGCTGGGCCACACCGGGATCTTCCGCTAGGACCCCGGGGTCCCCGAGGCCTTCAGGACGCTCCGGGCCAGGCAGGTGGCGGCCGCGGCCCGGGGCGCGCTGCCCTCCCGCCAGGTACGGCTGGGATGCACCGAGTTGGTGAGCAGCACCAGGAACGTGTCGGTGGCGGGATCGATCACCAGGCTCGTACCGGTGAAACCGCTGTGCCCGACGGCGCCGTGGCCGGCCAGCTCGCCCATCAGGCCCGGCTGGTCGGTCTCGAAGCCGGGGTAGGGCCCGCCGGCGTCGAGCAGCGACCGGCAGAACAGGGCGAGGTCCCACGCGGTGGAGAAGAGCCCGGCGTGCCCGCTGACCCCGCCCGCCGCGTAGGCGTTCTCGTCATGGACGACGCCGTGCACCATGCCGCGGTCGAGCTTGCCCCAGGGCCGCCGCTGGTCCTCGGTCGCGGCGATCCGGGGCAGCAGGGCGGCGGGCGGGTTGTAGCCGGTGTCCTTCATGCCGAGCGGCCCGGTGATCCCGTCCCTGACCAGGACGTCCAGCGGCGTTCCTGTGGCCCGTTCCAGTACCTGCTGGAGGGCGATCAGATTGAGGTCGGAGTAGATCCGGACGGTGCCGGGCGGGTGCAGCGGCCGCTCGTCCCACGGCAGCCGCAGCCGGGCCGCCGGGGTGGGCAGGTCGTAGAACGGCAGCTCGGGGCGGAAGCCGGAGGTGTGGTCGAGCAGCTGCCGTACGGTGATGTCCGCCGTGCCCGCGGCGGCGAACTCCGGCACGTACGAGGCCACCGGCCGGTCGAGGTCCAGGAGCCGCGCCGCGACGACGGCTGTGCAGAGCTTGCTGACGGACGCCAGGTCGAAGACCGTGTCGGGCCGCATCGGCACCCACCGCTCCGGCGGCAGCTCCACACCGCGGTCGGCGGCCGCGTCGTAGCCCGCGTACCGCACCGCCCAGCCGACCGCCTCGTGCAGCGCGACGACCTGGCCGCGCCCGGCGAGCACGACCGCGCCCGCGCACCAGGGGTGGACGGGCGACGGCTCCAGGGCCGTCCTCAGCCCGGGGACGAGCCGCCGCAGTTCCCCGGCGTCGAGGCCGGCCTCAGGGCAGGTACCTCTCGACAGCGGCGGCGCCATGCTCCTCCAGCTCCTTGCGGGCCCTCTCGATCCGGGCGGGAGTGGGTTCGCGGCCGGAGAGCATCACCAGGTCCTCCGGATCCACCGCGTTCTCGGACCCGGTGTGCAGCACGCTGTCGGCGGTCTTGAACGCCCAGCGGTTCCCGTCGATCGGCTCGGACATTCCTGCCTCCAGATGACTACGGTGCATCCACCCTACGACGCCACGGGCGGCACAGCCCGGCGAAGCATCCGACGGCGATCAGCGCGCAGGCCAGCTGGACCACCGCCATCGGGACCGCCGTGTGCTCCCCCGCGATCCCGACCAGCGGCGAGACGACCGCGCCGATGAGGAACGAGGTCGTGCCGAGCAGGGCGGACGCGGAGCCGGCCGCGTGCTTGGTGCGCATCAGCGCCAGCGCGTTCGTGTTCGGCAGCGCCAGGCCCATGGCCGACATCAGGACGAACAGGCCCGCCGCCATCGGGACCAGTCCCACCCGGCCGAACATCCCGGAGGCCATGACCAGTAGCGCCACGGCGGCCAGCGTGATGACCGCGAGGCCCACGCCGAGCGCCTTGTCGAGGCTGAACCGGCCGATCAGCACCTTGCCGTTGAGCTGACCGACCGCGACCAGACCGACCGAGTTCAGGCCGAAGAGCAGGCTGAAGGTCTGCGGGGAGGCGCCGTAGATGTCCTGCACGACGAAGGCCGAGGCGGAGATGTACGCGAAGAGCGCGGCGAAGGCGAAGCCGCCCGCGAGCATGTAGCCGGTGAAGACCCGGTCGGCGAGCAGCCCGCGCATCGCGGAGAGCGTCTGGCCGAGGCCGCCGCTGTGCCGGTCCGCCGGGGCCAGGGTCTCGTCCAGCTGCCGCCAGACCAGCAGGGTGAGCAGCACCCCGATCACCGTCAGAACGCCGAAGACGCCGCGCCAGTCGGTGAGCCGCAGCACCTGGCCGCCGATGACGGGCGCGATGACCGGGGCGACCCCGGAGACCAGCATGAGGGTGGAGAAGAACCGGGCCATCTCGACGCCGTCGTACAGATCGCGGACGACGGCCCGGGCGATGACGATGCCCGCGGCGCCCGCCAGGCCCTGGAACAGCCGGAAGGCGATCAGCAGCTCGGCGCTGGGCGCGAAGGCGCAGACGGCGGTGGCGATGACGTAGACCACCATGCCGGCGAGGAGCGGCCGGCGGCGCCCCCACTTGTCGCTCATCGGCCCGACGACCAGCTGCCCGAGCGCCATGCCGGCCAGGCAGGCGGTGAGGGTGAGCTGGATGGTCGCGGCGGGGCTGTGCAGCGCGTCGGTGACCTTCGGCAGGGCCGGCAGGTACATGTCCATCGAGAGCGGTGCCAGCGCGGTCAGCCCGCCCAGCACCAGCGTGACGAGCCACCCGGTACGGCGCTGCGCGGTGAGCCGTTGCGCGTCGGATATGCGCGCGTCGGCGCTCGGACCGGCTTCCTGCATGGGGCACCCCCGATAATCGTTGAATCCTTGCCTATCCTTTCAGGCATACACACGTGGTCGAGACCTGATGGGGCGGACGCATGGTGCACAGCGGGCACGACGAGCATGGCGCAGACGGCGGACACGGCATAGAAGGCGTTTCCGGCTCGTCCGGACCCGCGGGTGGCGCTGTGGGCGGCGCGGAAGGCGCGGAAGGCGCGGGCCGGCCGATCCGGTGGGGGATCCTGGCGACCGGCGGCATCGCCGCCACCTTCACCGAGGCCCTGCTGACCCTGCCGGACGCCGAGGTCGCCGCGGTCGGCTCCCGCAGCATCGGCTCCGCCAAGACCTTCGCCGACCGCTACGGCATCGACCGCGCCTACGGCAGCTGGGCCGAGCTCGCCCAGGACGACAGCCTCGACGTCGTCTACGTCGCGACCCCGCACTCCGCGCACCGCGCCGCCGCCGGGCTGTGCCTGGAGGCCGGCCGCGCCGTGCTGTGCGAGAAGGCGTTCACGGTCAACGTCCGCGAGGCCGCGGAGCTGACCGCCCTCGCCGCCGACCACGGCAGCTTCCTCATGGAGGCCATGTGGATGTACTGCAACCCGCTGATCCTGCGCATGGCCGAGCTCGTACGGGACGGCGCCATCGGCGAGATCACCACCGTCCACGCCGACTTCGGGATCGCCGGCCCGTTCGCCGCCGACCACCGGCTCCGGGACCCCGCCCAGGCCGGCGGCGCGCTCCTCGACCTCGGCGTCTACCCCGTCTCCTTCGCGCACCTGCTGCTCGGCGAGCCCGACACCGTCCGGGCCACCGCCCACCTCACGCCCGAGGGCGTCGACGACAACACCGGCATCGTCCTGGGCTGGGACAGCGGCGCGGTCGCCCTCCTCAGCTGCTCCATCACCTCCGGCACTCCCGTCACCGCCTCGGTGACCGGCTCCACGGGACGCATCGAGATCCCGCACGGCTACTTCCACCCCGACCGCTTCACCCTCCACCGCGACGGCCACGAGCCCCGGGAGTACCTGCTCTCCGAGGTCACCGACGTCCCGGAGCGCGACAGCCTGCGGCACGAGGCCGCCGAGGTCATGCGGTGCCTGCGGGCCGGCGAGACCCAGTCGCCGCTCGTGCCGCTGGCGGGGACGCTCGCCGTCATGCGCACCCTGGACGCGGTCCGCGAGCGGATCGGGGTGCGGTACCCGGGCGAGTGACGGGTCGGTGAGGGTCGTCGGGATCCTCCGGAGGACCCGGTGCGCGGCGCCCGGAGAATGAGGATCGGGTCCATGGCTGAGTTGCTGACGCACGACGGGACCTGGACGTTCGACGACAAGGTCATCCGTATCGTCCCGGGCCGTGACCGGGGGCCGAGCCGCCGGTGCCGTCGCCCGAGGACGCCGTCCCGGCGCAGGTCTCCGACCGCGCCGAGGACCCGGACGCGCTGCTGCGGCGGCTGCGCGAACTGGGCGACCTCAAGCGCGACGGGATACTGACGGACGAGGCGTTCACCGCCGCCGAGTCCGCCCTGCTGCGCCGGTTCGGCTGACCGTCGCCTTCTGCGCCCTGAGGGCCGGCTACTGCGCTCCGTGGGCCGGGGCGATGGCCGCGATGCGGGCGGCCAGACCGAAGTCCTTCGCCGTCAGCCGGCTGCCGGCCGAATGCGTGGTGATCGACACGCCGAGCGTGTCGTACCCGAGGGTGAGATCCGAGTGGTGGTCCAGCTCCGCCTGCACCTGAGCGATGTGCACCGCGAGGATCGCGGCGGCCAGGTGCGCCAGCCGGTACGTACGGACGAGAGCGGTACCGTCCGCGGAGAGTTCCCAGCCCGGGAGTTCCGCGAGACGGTCGGCGATCTCCTTGTCGGACAGCGGGTCGACGATCGGCATAGGGCCTCCTGCGGGACGGTGGTCACCTTCGGGGCTGCGGTCACCTTCGGGGCTGCGCTGATCTCCATCCTCGCACCGCATACCCTGCGATGCCATGAGTGAGATCCAGAAGGTGGCAGTGGTGACGGGCGCCGGATCCGGCGTGGGGCGCGCGGTGGCGCTGGCGCTGACCGGGGCCGGCTGGTCGGTGGCGCTCGCGGGCCGCCGTCAGGAAGCGCTGGAGGAGACGGCCCGGCTGGCGGCGGCTCGGCCGGACGGGGACGCGGGGGCAGCCGGGGACACCGGGGCGCCGCCGGGCGGCCGCACCCTCGTCGTGCCCGCGGACGTGACCCGGCCCGAGGACGTCGACCGGCTCTTCGCGTCGGTGCGGAGCGGCTTCGGGCCGCTCGGCCTGCTGTTCAACAACGCCGGGATGTTCGGGCCGCCGGTGCCGCTGGAGGACCTCACATACGAGCAGTGGCGCTCGGTCGTCGACGTCAACCTCACCGGCGCGTTCCTGTGCGCGCAGGGGGCGTTCCGAGCGATGAAGGAGCAGGACCCGCAGGGCGGCCGGATCATCAACAACGGCTCGATCTCGGCGCATGTGCCGCGCCCGAACAGCGTCGCGTACACGTCCACCAAGCACGCGATGACCGGTCTGACGAAGTCGCTGTCCCTGGACGGCCGCGCGTACCGGATCGCCTGCGGCCAGATCGACATCGGCAACGCGGCGACCGAGATGACCGCCCGGATGACGACCGGGGTCCAGCAGGCCAACGGCACGACGGCGGTGGAACCGGTGATGGACGTGACCGACGTCGCGCGCACGGTGCTGCACATGGCCGGGCTGCCGCTGGAGGCGAACGTGCAGTTCGCGACGGTGATGGCGACGGCGATGCCGTACATCGGGCGCGGCTGACCGGCCCGACTCCGCCGGACGGCGGTTTGTTGACTATTCGTCAGCAAGGCTGTTCCGCTCTCAAGATCCTCGCGCTACGGTCCCGCTCCCGACCAGGAAGGGACCCCCGTATGCGGACCGGAGCACGCGCCGCCACCGCGCTCGCCCTCGCACTCGTCCTCGCAGGACCGCTCGTCCCCGCCGCCCAAGCGGCGGGGACGAGCCCTCCGGCAGCCCGAAAATCCCAGGCACCCTCACCGGCCACGGCGCACAGCCGGGTGCTCACCGTCCCCGGCACCGTCAACGCCCGGGACACCGGCGGCTACCGCACCTACGACGGCGCCACCACCCGGTGGAACACCCTCTACCGGACCGAGAGCCTGGCCAAGCTCCCGCCGGCCGGCGTCACCGCGCTCGCCGGGCTCGGACTGCGCGCCGTCATCGACCTGCGCAGCCCCTCGGAGGTCCGGGTCGACGGCGCCGACCGGCTGCCGGCCGGACCGGTACCGGTCGCGCTGCCCGTCGACGACACCGGCCTCTACCTGTTCATCGCGCAGGTCGTCGGCAGTGCCGACCCGGCCGCCCAGGAAGCGGCCCTCGGCGGCGACCGGGCGGCGCAGCGGATGCGGACCGCCTACCGCGGCTTCGTCACGTCCGCGGCGAACCGCGCCGCCCTCGGCGCCGCGATCCGCCGGATCGCGGACTCCACGGGCCCGGTGGTGGTCCACTGCACCGCGGGCAAGGACCGTACGGGCGTACTGATCGACACGGTCCTGCGGGCCGTCGGCGTACCGCAGTCCACGACCACCGCCGACTACCTGCTCTCCAACGACCTGCGCGCCGCCGCCGACCGGGCCGTGCGCGACCAGGTCAAGCAGCTGGGCCTGATGCGGAACCCTGACCTCCTCATCCCGCTCCAGGAGGTCAGGACGGAGTACCTCGCGGCCTTCCGGGACCAGGCGGAGCACGACTACGGATCCTTCGGCCGCTTCCTGACCGACGGCCTCGGCCTGGACCCGTCGACGCTCGTACGGCTGCGCCTGCGGCTGGTCGCCTGACCCGCGAAGGCCCCCACGAAGTGCGGACGAAGTCCTTGTACGGGCGCGGGAACATCGCGGCGGTGGTCGTCGTTGGTGCAGGTCATGACGTCGATTCACGGCACCGAGGTGCTTCGCTACACCGCTTTCTCCGACGACCCGGCCGGGGGCAACCCGGCCGGTGTCGTCCTGGACGCCGCCGGCCTCGGCGAGACGGAGATGCTCGCCGTCGCCGCCGAGGTCGGCTACTCGGAGACGGCCTTCATCACCGCCTCGCAGGGGCGCTCCCTCACCGTCCGCTACTTCAGCCCGAAGGCCGAAGTGCCGTTCTGCGGCCATGCCACGGTCGCCACGGCGGTCGCCCTCGGCGAGCGGATCGGTGTCGGTGACCTGCTGTTCTCGACAGCCGCCGGTGAGGTTCCGGTCACGGTCGCCGCAGACGCCTCCGGCGCGCTGCGCGCCACGCTCACCAGTGTCGAGCCGAAGGTCGAGGAGATCCCGGACGCGGCCGTCACCGAGGCGCTCGAAGCCCTCGGCTGGCCGGCCGCCGACCTCGATCCCGCCTTCGCACCCCGGATCGCCTACGCCGGCGCCCGCCACCTCGTGCTCGCCGCCGCGACCCGTGAGCGGCTGGCCGCGCTCGACTACGACTTCGAGCGGCTGGCCGCCTTCATGCTCAGCCTCGACCTGACCACCGTCCAACTGGTGTGGCGCGCCTCGGACTCCGTCTTCCACGTCCGGGACCCGTTCCCGGTCGGCGGCGTCGTCGAGGACCCGGCCACGGGCGCGGCCGCCCTGGCACTGGGCGCGTACCTCCGCGACCGGAAGCTGGTCACCGCGCCCGCCGTCCTCACCCTCCACCAGGGCGACGACCTCGGCCGCCCGGGCGTCCTCACCGTCGAACTGCGGGCGGACGACCCCCGCATCCGCGTCAGCGGAACGGGGGCCGTCATCCCGGCCTGATGTCTCGTCAGGCCTTGTTCTCCCAGGGCCACTTGGCGTCATGCCCGGCTTCCAGCAGCGGAACCGTGCGGAACGCCGCGTCGGTGAGCCCGCCGAACGTGTGGCGGTTCGCGCTGCCGGACGGCGCGTGGCCGGCGCGGTAGCCCGCGAGGTTCCAGGTGTACATCGGCACCGTGGCCGGGATCGCCGCGGTGACCTCCTGGGTGTCCGTACCGGCCTGCTCGTCGGTGACGATCACCACCCGGTCGTGCCCCTTGAACTCCAGTCGCAGCGCGGCGGCGGTGTCCGTGCCGCCGCCCAGGAACCAGCCGCCGTCCTTCCACCGGCCGACGGCCTTGAGCAGCGACTCGCCCCGCGGCTGCGGGAACGCCTTCGTGCGCGCTCCCGGCTTGTCGCTGACGTAGTAGCGGGCGCTGGAGAACGACACGACATCGCCGCCGGCACACCGCTGGCCCAGCGCGATCCCGAAGAGCGCGGCCGCGTCCCAGCGCATCAGCGTGCCGTCCCGGGAGAAACCGGCCTCCATGGACGAGCTGGTGTCCACCATGACCAGCGTCCGGCCGCCCAGCACCGGGATGTTGGCCAGCGACGCGGTGAGCGCCTTCTCCAGCGCGTAGCCCCAGCGCAGCGACGGCGCCGCGTTGTACGCCGAGTAGAACCGCATCGGCAGCTGACGCGACCGCGCCACCTGCTCCGGGTCGGCGAGCCGCTTCGCGACCCCCTCGGCGACCTCGTCACTCACCCCGGCCTCGTCGAAGTTCCGGAGATTGCGCAGCAGCGCCATGTATCCCATGGACGGGATCACGGCCTCCCACGCGGCGGCGTCCATCGGCCCCTGCAGCCACCCCGCCAGCGCCTCCCACGTCATCCCCGCGTCCGCCAGTCGCGCCGCCCCCTCGGGCCCGGTCACCAGCGCCCGCCGCTCCGCGACCGGCACCGCCATCAGCGCGCGGTGCGCGGTCAGCGTCCGATTGGACGCCGGCGGCACCGCCGTGTCGGGGTTGTGCCGGCGGTCGAGCGCATAGCGGAACAGCTCGCCCTGCCACGCCTTTCCGGCGTCCGGCGCGGCGTGCACCAGATTGAGGATGTCGCCGAACCGGTAACCCTTCGACGCCGTGTCGTACTTCAGCAGCGACTTCCCGCTGTAGAGCCGCTGCACCGAATCCGCGATACCGCGCTTGACCGGCTTGGGCACATTACGGCCGTACCGAGCGGTCCAGTACGCGAGCAGCTCACCGGGCTCGTCAGGACGCCGCAGCACGGAATCGACGACAGCCCGGTTGGAAACACCCGGAACGGCCGTCTCGCCCTTCCCGTCCTCGAGCCGCGCCTTGACGAATTCCGCGGCCCCGACAATCGCCGCCGTCCGCATGTTGCCGTCCCCCCGCAGCCACCCGAGCAGCCCGGCCGTCCACAGCGGGTCCTCGACAGCGAGCTGCCGGACCAGAGCGCTGAAACGGTCGTCGCGCTGCCCGCCCGTCTCGTAGAAGGACTCCTGCGCAACGAAGTTCGCGACCGCGAGCAGGAACAGCTCGCTCTTGGCATCACGCAGATATCCGGCTCCACCCTGATGCGTGACACTCCGCTCCCCCGAGCTGGTCACGGGCGAGACAACGGACGGCTTGGCCGTACGGGTATTGAAACGGGACATGAAGAAACCCCTCACAAAGGAGGGGAGGCGCCACACACCGGACATGCCGGTGTTGTTGCCTCCCGAGATCAG
Source organism: Streptomyces sp. So13.3 (assembly GCF_005860785.2). Taxonomy (NCBI): domain Bacteria; kingdom Bacillati; phylum Actinomycetota; class Actinomycetes; order Kitasatosporales; family Streptomycetaceae; genus Streptomyces; species Streptomyces sp. So13.3. Next base: position 3,354,007 of record NZ_CP048835.1, read on the forward strand.
TCCTGGCGGCGGTCGAGGGGATGTGAACCCCACGCGCGAACGCGTTTCAACCAGAGAAGTAACCGTCGCCTTCGCACCGGGAGGTGCAGAGAACAAGCGTCCAGAGATCAGAGTCGGCTGAGGTGACAATGTGCTCTACCAACTGAGCTACACCGGTCTCACAACCGGCGACGGGACTCGAACCCGCGACACCACCATTACCATTGGAAGTAACCCCGGCCTGCGCACCTGGACATGCCCGACTCTAATGACCAACCGCCGTGGATTCACTCGGTTTTTATGCCGCCCGGCCCGGACGGCTACGTCAGCTCCAGCAGCCCGGTCCCGGAGTGGAGCAGCGCGAGGACCGCGGCAGTGGTGAGGGCGGCGGTCAGCAGGGCGCCCAGGAGGGTCGCCCGGCGCTGCCGGATCCTGTAGGTCGGCAGGAGCGCGGCCGGGACCGCCAGAACGAGCAGGAACAGGGCGAGTTGTGCCAACGGCCCGATCGCGTAGTGCTCGGCCGCCCCCCAGGGGTGATGCCACGAAGTGGCGTGGCGCGCCCACAAGGGGCCCGCCGCGAGGATCGTTGCCAGCGGCGCCGCGTACAGGGCGTCGCCGAGCCCGCCGGCACCGTGCAGGGTCAGCAGCACCACCAGGCAGACGAGCCCCGCACATACCGCGGTCCACCAGTCGAACTGGGTGCTGTACACGGCGTTGTGCCGGGCGAGCGGTGGTTCCACGGCCCAGCGGGTCGCCACGGCCGCAGCGGCGGCGACCCCGCCCAGCGTGACCGCGTACAGGTTGATCCGCTGCTCCTGTCCGGGCAGTGCGGGTATCCGTCCGGGCAGGCCGGGCATCTGTCCGGGCAGTGCGGGCATCTGTCCGGGGAGGGCGGGCGGACCGATCGCGTGATCGGGGCGCAGAGCCGACCGGAGAGCGAGCAGGGCGACACCGCCGAGACCCAGCGCCGTCGAGGCCGCCGACACCGAGTACAGGCCGCTGAGCTCGATCACGTCGATCACGTGGCTCCACCCCGGCGCCGCGAAGAACAGGGCACCGTCCTGCCCGATCCGCAACGCGCCGACGAACAGCGCGACATTGGCGCCGACAGCGGCCCCCCATCCCCACGAAGACCCGTGCGGGCCCCCACGCCGCCACCCCCACAGCCGGGCGAGCGCCACGCTCAATGTCCCCGCACCCAGTGTCAGCAACGGCACCGTGCCCACCAGGCTCCAGCCGAACAACGACCCTCTCGCAGCCGTGCCGGTCCGCTCGAGCTGCACCAGCAGTCCCGCCGCCATGCTGATGCCGAGTACCAGAAGGGCCAGTCGCGGCAGCGGCGCCGCCGCCCGGTCGGCCAGGATGCCGCGCCAGACCGCGACGCCCCAGCCGACGGCCAGCAGCGATCCGGCGACCAGCGCGCCGGTCAGGCGGGCGTACGGAATCAGGGGGGTGCCGGTGAACCCGGTCTCCGCCATGTTCGTCACCGCGTCCATGGCCATGGCGCTGAGCAGTCCGATCACCGCGGCGTCGAGCAGTGAGACGCGCAGCGGCAGATGTGCGCGTCGCAGAACGGCGAGCCGGCTCTCCGTCGCGGGGTGGTTGGCCAGGCCCCGCTGCAGCCATGTCCGGGTTCGCGGTGGCTGCCCGGCCAGCAGCGCCTCCAGTCCCGCGGTGGGCCGTCCTCGTACGGACCGCAGATCGGCCTCGTGTTCCCGTGAGCGCAGTACGAGCTGCGACACCAGGGCGGCGACCGCCAGCAGCAAGCCCGCGCGCAGCGCGTACTCCCAGAGGAAGCCGTGGCTGAACGTGGGGACGAGCGGGTTCCTTCGTGTCTGCAGCCAGACTTGGAGCACGATGCCGGCCGCCGGCACCAGCAGCACCGGCGGAAGGGCCCACCACACCCCGCGGGTCAGCCAGACCAGCGTCACATCGCCCGCGGCGACATGCGCGACCTCGTGCCGCAGGATCGCGTCCGCCTGCGCCGGTGGCAGAGCGCGCACCCCGAGCGGCAGGACGATCCTGATCCGGCCCGGGCGGCCCGCGGTGAAGGGCTGGTTGAGCCACGCCGATCCCCACATCACCTCGGGCACCCGCTTGACCCTCATCTCCGCCGCCACCGACGCCGCGTGCTCCTGCCACTGCGCGGAGGCCACGCTCATCGGTCCCGCCCGGCGCAGCAGCCGCAGCGGCAGCACCCACAGACACGCCACCCCCAGCGCCATCACCACCGACGCCCCCGCCAGCGACACCAGCGCACGACGCTGCTCCGCCGGACCGGTGCAGTTCTGCAGATAGTCGCTGAATTCCGCCGGCGTACCGGCGGTCGGCGCTTCCCCCAGGCAGCGGGACATCGCGGCGCCCCACGAGCTCCCCAGGAGCACGTTGTGCATGATCTGTCCCGCGAAGGCACCGGCAAGCAGCAGCACGGCCACGAGCAGCAGGTACCGCGCCCGGGTCGGCGAGAAGAGCCCTGACATGTGCTCGGGTAACGGGGCTGTCGGCGCCTCGCCCTCGGGAGCCGGCGATCCGGCCCCGGAACCGGGTGGCGGCGCGGGTGCGACAGCGCCGGCCGGGTCCTTCACCGGTCCTCACTCCCCCGCCGGAGCAGCGCCTCGATCACCGAGTCCGCCAGCTGCCCGGCCGCGTCCGCCTCCATGCGCATCCCGACTCCCCAGCCCAGCAACACGGCATGGAGCTGACGCTCCTCATCCGCGCCCAGCTGTTCCGGCTCGCCCTCCGCGTCGGTGGGATCGGCCGGGTCCCGGCGGTGGTTCTCGAGCAGGCGCGCGATCTTCCGGCGGGTGGTGCTCTCGATGAGGTCGATCGCACGGTTCGAAACCCGCTCCCCCACGACCCCCAACAGCATCGACACCACCGGCAGCAGATAGGGACGGCGGAGACCAGCGCCACGCCCGTGCCCACAGCAGGCTCGAGCTCCCGCGTCCGGCGCACCCGTTGCGGATTCCTACGGAATTCGGCCAGCGTGTTCTCGAACACATCCTGGTCGTCCGCATGCGCCACCGCGAAAACCTCCCGGCCGAAATGCGTGAAGACCTCCCAGCTTCCCAAGCCGTCGGCTCCTTCCGCATCGGACGGCACTGGAATGGGATCCGCCAATGCCTTGTTCCGCGCCCACTTGAACATGCGCCACCCCCAACTGGAAGACCGCCATCCCCCGACGGCCACAACGTCACACGACAGACAACGTAGTGACCGGCACGGCCTCAGTGATGACCTTTCAGCAAACCGGGCAGGAATCGAGACACGACCCCGCCAGCCCCGATTGGTGTCAATTTCTCGCATATACAGAAAGGAAATTGTCAGAAGTGCGATCGTAAGCACCACTGTGGGATCGCACGTTCTCGCACCGCGCGCACCGACTCCAACGCGATCCCCGTGTGCGAAAGAGCGGATTCGATCCCGCCGATCCCGCCGAAATGCATCCGCCTCGAAGAGGCGTGCTCCGACCCGCGGGCGGTACAGGCGGCGGACGAGTCGGCCTGTACGCCGGGTTCTGTCCATCGCGTAGCTGATCATGCTCTGACCTGTATCTTTAGCCGATCCCCTCGACCGAATCGCGTCCCTGGGACTTCTCAGGGACTTTCAGTCGAGGTCCGTGAACCACGTCTCGATCGCGGAGAGTCCTCGGGCACCCGCCTGGGGCATGAAGTGGGTGTAGGTACGCAGAGTGAAGGCCGGGTCGGAGTGCCCGAGCCACCTCGCCAGGGAGACGACCGACTCCCCCGCTTCGAGCATCACAGAGGCGTAGGTGTGCCGCAGGACATGAAATCCGTGTTCCCGACTCGGCTCCCAGGTCCGGCTCACCTTCTCCCCCGGCTCGCGCTTCTGGAGGTGGGAGATCACCCCGGCGTCGGCGAGCGCCGGCTTCCATGCCTTGGTGTTCCAAGTGGTGCGGTTGACGGCCCCGTGTCGCGTCGTGGTGACCAGGAGCGGGACCGTAACAGTGCGCCGCTCGTCACGCGGGAGGTCGGGCTCCTCCGGATCGAGCCACGGCAAGGTGATGAGGACAGCCGGGAACTGCTTCTCATGTGCAAGGAGCCGCTTAGCCAGAGCTGCCGTCAAAGGCGCGTCCCGCTCCTTGCCGCCCTTCGGCGGCCCGAAGTACAACTGCGACTTGTAACGCAGGATCTGGCGCTCGATGTGCACTGAATCGCCCTGTACGTCGAGCGGGCTGAAGGCGAACGCCTCACCCTGGCGCAGGCCACACCCAACACCAAGATCGAGCGTCGGCTGATACCGCTCCGATAGTGCGCTGCGCACCGCGTCGACTCGATTCCGTTCCCAGGAACGAGCCTTCCGCTCCGGCCTCCTGGGCGGCTTGATGGTGCTATTGCCGATACAGGGGTTGCGGAAGAGCCGCTTGTCCTCGACCGCCGCCTGCATGATCGCCTTCAGATAGATCCAGGCAGTGTGGGCCGTTCCGACCCCGACGGAGCGCTGAACGTCCGCTGACCACCTGCGGAGTTCAGCAGCACCGATGCCCCGCAACGGCATCTCCCCGAGGTATGGGAGCACGTGTCCCCAAATGCGGTACTTCATGCTTTCCAGCGTCGGCGCTGGATGGATCTGCGCAGGCCACCAGTGATTCTCCACATAGTCGCGGAAGGTGATCGCCCCTTCCCTCACATCGACGAACTCTCCTCGATGCGAATCGGTCTGGGTCGCAGCCAGCCATGTCTTCGCGTCAGTGACGGCATCGAACGAGCGGTCCCGAACGTCCGGTATGCCCTTCACCCGGTAGCGAGTGCACTTCCCCCACATAGCCGTTCGTTCGCGCTTACCCGTCTCCTTGTCGGGGCGCTTCCGCAGCCACCTATCCTCTATGTAACCCGACATACACGGCCTCCTTGTATTTGGGCAGCTGTCCCGTTCCGCACTCCATACGCTCTGCTCACTACACAGACGACCTTCGCCAGCATGAAATTCCGGATACCGTCCAGGTTTTTATCTGGATACTTGCGAAGCCGACGTGCGCCCCCGGTCAGGCTGCACGGCGTGGCGACCGACGCTGTGGAGCCTTCATCAGCGGACTGAGCGCCGTATTCGAACGCGAATCGGCTTCTTGCTGCTCGGTCAGCCATGTATCCAACAGGTCGCGTCGATACATGACGCGACCTCCCGGCCCCATCCGAAAACTAGGCGGCCCTTGCCTCCGATGACGCCAGACATACAGGGTGTTCGTCGAGATGCCGAGGTACGTCGCCGCATCCTCCACATTGAAGAACGCAGCCTCGACCTTGGAGTTCCGCTGATCGCTCATTGCATGTCTCCGGGTGTACGACTCCACACCAGCAGGAGTGCCGGCGGCCCGCCACTCGTTCAGAGACACCTTGTCGGGCCATTGGTGGCAGGCGACGCCAGTGTCCGGAGAGAAGCCAGTTTGGACTGGCCACGATTAAGTGCTACGTAATGGATCGTCGCAGCAATCCGCCTGCTTCCGTGCGGAGGACGCTGCAACTCCAGGCTCTTCCGCCAAGGACACGAAGGAGTTGGGGACCGACCTAGGGCCAAGTACATGGAGACTGGTCCATATCAGCCTGCAGGGACACCTGCTGACGACCATCGCCTCGAGGACCTCGCTGGGCGAGTTGGACAAGCTGCAGGACAAGTTCCAGGCCCGGTCGACAGGACCATCGCCAGCGGCACCGACGCGACCCTGTTGCCGCGGCCGGATCCATCTGCCGCCGGGGATGGCGGTCGAAGTCGAGCGGACGGTCGACCGCTACGGCATTGTCAGTCTTGGAGACTGCGACGTCATGGTGCCCCGCGTGAGTCCTGGGGCCTCACATATCAGCGCTACAGGTCGACTCGGGCACTCCTCGATCCGGTTCGCCCCAACATTTACACGAGAGTGCGGCACGAGGTCGAGCGGGAGGCAGCGACTGTCGCCGTCGTTCCAAGGACCCTAAAGCGGGTGCTTCCCAAGGTCGATGAAGAGCCGCACGACGAGGCGGCCGAGGAAAATGAAGAGGAGCAGCTGGACGCCGACGAAGACGCACAATCCATTCAAGAGGGACAGACGGCCTTTTCGCCCCCCATGCCTAGATCCACGGCACTGGCTCGATGTCACCGACCCATCCCCGTGTCCTTCTCAGATCCCGGTACGAGCCTCGATAGCCCACGGAATGGAGAATCAACAGCACCAGGTAGTGCCGGGTCAGAAGCCACGCTTCAGTCAGCAATCCTTCCAGCCGGTACACGGACTCCTGGGCACCCTTCGGGTGCATAAGCCGGTTGCGGATCCGAGTCACCGCCTCCGCTCCGTCCAGCACTGTTTGTCCTTGGGATGGCTGCTCCTCGGCCACGAACTGCGCCATCACCGGAAGAAGACTCGGATCGATGCCGATCGGGATCTGCGCAGCGTTCAGTACCTTGCGAAGTAGCTTGTGTGCGGGCCAAGCGCTGTACTGATCCTTCGTGATTTGTTGGCCAAGCACGAGGGTCTGCCACATGATGTGCTCAAGCCCAGCGGCACCCATCGTGACCCGCTGTTCTACAAACCCCCGATCATTCGTCGATGTGATGGCGAACATCATCTGCAGCCGTAGCGGTGCCAGCCTGTCCGGATCCGCAAACGCCTTGACCACGTGGTCCAAGAGAATCGCGAGGGACTCAGGATCCCTCTCGTACCACCAACCAGGGCTGGTATTCCGCGCTGGATCGCAGTGGGAGGGACGCCATTCTTCCCACACGGCGTCGCCGTCGCCGTTCTGACCCACCGGCAACATCGGAGCAGCCCAGCGACCAAGGGCAAACGACACGCCTACGTGCAAGGCGGTCAGCACTGGCTCAGCCTCGATCGCCGTGAACGAGGCTCCATCCGCCCGGCGGAGTTCCATCACGTGCGTCATCACGAAGACATGCGCCTCGTGTAGGTCCGTCCAAACCTGCGCGTGATCGGGTCGGACGTCGAGGGTGATCTTCCATCCGTCGACGTCGTGTACCCAGCGGCCCCCCGACCACGAGCGTTGGCCGCCATCTTCGGTCGGCGCTGTGAGGTTGATCGTGCCGGGCCAGCAGGGCAGATTGAACCAGTGCGCAACAATCCGCTTGAGCGGGGCGTCCACGCTCCCAAACACGGCACCGTTCGACCAGCCGCCGCCGATCCCTCGTGGGACGCCGCGAACTGGCATATCGCCTTCCGGACGCCGGAGTTCCAGCATCACTTCGGAGTGATTGGCGAAGAAGGGCGGCGCATCGGGCCTGACGCTCCAGTCAAGGCCGAGCCCGGTTAGGCAGGAGAGCTGCACTACGCCAGGCACGTCGGTGGACCCCAGCCCGCCGAAAGGCCCGTCGTAGAGCACGATCGGCTGTCCTGGTTCATTGAATGGGTACACCGGCGATAGGGGTGATTCCGCTGCGTTCAGAAACGGAGTAGGCACGGAGGCCACTCTATGACTTCAGCAGGATGGCCACGTCATGAAGCTAGATAGGCGCGACACTCAATTAGCAGGGGAGCAAACGCTCTTGGGAGCGCTCGTTCCGATGTCAATGACCGTTCGTGCTACGCCCGGCGCGCCCGTGGCCCCCACCGGCATGTTCCCAGGGCGTTCCCAACTGCTCACACAAAGCTCTTCCGTGATCTTCGCGGAGGGGCTTGTTCGAGTTTTTTTACCTGTTCAACTGAGTGAATATCTCTTCGGGATTCGAACTCGAGACCTACGCATTACGAGACCGTGAGCGATCATGTTGCACGGTGCCCCGCGGTGCCACCTCGTGACGTTCTGCCTGATCAGAACAGGTGCACCCGGCTGAGCCATGCCGCCCCGTGCTGCACCGTCCAAAGGCGTCCGGCCACCGAATGGCCACCGAGGCCGACCTTATCGCCCCCAATGCCGCTCAAAAGCTTCTTGTCGACCCCCTACAGGAGCCCTGTCGGGGGCGGGCCGGTATCAGTCTCGGTTGTTGGCGGCCCAAGACAGCGTGATGGAGACGGTGTCAATGGTCTGGTCGTCGGTTGCCCATTCACTGCTCCCACTGTTGCCTGATCGGAGCCTCACGCAACAGTGGAAGCCACTGTGACGGCAGCGCACGCTCGACTCGGAAGACCTCGGCCAACTCCACGGGGGCCAGCGAGGAGATGGTGCGGCCCCGCGCCGTGCGCCAGGCGCGCAGAAGCCGATCCAAGACAACGAGAACCGTCTGCGGGCCCACGAGGTACAGGTGCTCCTCGGCAAGGGCGCGAGCCTCTGGCATGACGGCGGGCTTGGGCGACATAAGCATCGAGACCGAGTCGCTCGGCGCGGAGATTGCTCGCTCGGTCTCGACGGTCCGCAAGTGCGATCCAGCTTGGCGCACATCGTTGGGGCCGACCGCCCCCTTCGGCTGGGCTTCGCTCTTAGCCTCCCACGTGACCCAACGCGCATCATTGAAGATCCACACCGCGTCAGGGGCTGCCGGGTCCTCGTCTCCGTCGTTTCCATAGCTTTCCGAAGCACCAGCAAGCTTACCGAGGGATACCAGGGCCGCTTCGTAAGCGCGGAATTCCGTGCCTACGAGACCCGAGCGAGTCGAAGAGGCGATCTGTTCAATTGCATCCCCGACCCCCGACTCCTGTGCCCGAATGCAGCGCATGGCAGCCTCGTCGAGTTCGTCGAGCTGCGGAGTGGGAGGGGCGATGGCCTTGTCACTGGGCGAAGCGAGATGGGACAGCCACATCGTCCCCGTGCTCATCCGCTGAGCATCGCGAAAGTAGTCTGCGCTGGCGGTGAGGTAGGTCTGGTCACCGGTCTGCTGCGCGAGACGTTGTGCGACGCTGAAGCCGAGGTAGCTCCAGAATGCTGCGTAGCGTCTGGGAGTCCGCTCACCCTTGAGTTGATCAAGGACCTGTCGGACTGCGGTCAGGGCCCAATCCCACTGGTTGTTCCAGATCGCCTGCCACGCCTCGACCTCATGTTTGACGGCGCGCTGCAACTCCCGCGTGCTGGGAGCCATCGTACGAGCGTACTTCTCGCGCTCCCGGACGATGTCTCCGTCAACCTCAGCCCACTCCTCGTCGTGCCGAAGGAAGACCCGTAGGTTCTGGATCATGTTTTCGGAGTCGTACCTCCGACTGTTGTCCCAGCCGAACTCGAGCTCTGCGTGGACCTCGGGATGCATAGCGGCTTGGATGTCACGGCCTGAAAGGTAGGAGGTCAGCGACTGTCCAAGGATCATCACGGCCGCGAAGTCCCGCGTGTTGCGCGTGGCGCGACCGGACCCCTGCAAGATGCGGGCCCGGATGCGCTCCTGGAGCACTTCCACCGCTCCGAGAGATTCGTGGAGGAACCGCTCCTGCAGGTCCCCTCGGGCCGGTAGGCCATTGAGGATGACGAGACGGCAGTTGCCATTTGGGAGATCGATCCCGTCGTACCGGTTAGTCAGGACGAGTGCCGCTCTAGGTTGAGCCGTGAACGAAGACAGATTTTCCTCAACACCGTCGGCTTCGAGGACTGGGTATCCGTCAGGAAGCATGGAGTCGATGAACGAGTCGTGAGAGCGGGAGTCAGGGGTCAGGACGATGGCGCGGCCCGCTTCGCTGATGACCCTTGAGACGAAGGCCGGCAACTGGGCAGGGGCAGCAGCGAGGTCCGTGGCCAGCTCAGGGAAGATGAAGAAGCGTCGGCCGGTGCCCTGCTTCTCCCATCCGTCTGGAACCGGGATGCGGTCGATCTTCCTGCGACCGAAAGCCCGTTCCAGCTCGCCGCCGGCACCGAGGGTGGCGCTCATGTAGATCCGCCGCTCTGGGTCGCTGAAGGCCGCAAGCTGCGTGGTTGGCGGGATGAAGGGCCGGATCACGATCTGCCGATGAGCTACGTAAAACAGGGAGCGGTCCAGGTGGCCCTGGAGGAACTTCCAAACGTGCTGGGCCGACTTCGCTCGCCCTGCTCCTAGCTTGCCGCCGCTGATGGCCGAGCCGATCACTTCTTCGAGTTGTGCCGCGAGGGCGGCAGTCCCGATGGGCGACGCGAGGTATACGTAGGACCAATATGTGCTGTCGGGATCCACGCGCTTCAGCCGCGGGACGACGAGAGGGTCGAGTGCCGGTTCGAGGGCGGAGAGCAGATCCTGGTAGGCGCTTTCGTCCTGGCGGCTGACGGTGAGGCGCCACGGACTGGCGACGTATCCCTCGGCAGCATGTGCATCGTCCAGCACCAGCAGGTTGGCATTGGCCAATGCCGGGTTAGAGTTGAAGACGTGGCTGTAGACGCTTACCGCGACCGCTTCAGCCGCTTCGTAGCGCGCGCGGTCAGCAGGGTTCCACGTGGTGACTCGATCAATGAGCAGGGCATTCGGAATGCCGTAGTCACTGAACGCAGCAGAAGTCTGCTGCGCTAGTTGACGGGTCGGACACAGGTATGCAACCCGCTCGCGAGATGTGAGTCGGCGAAATTCGGCGATCAAGCCACCGACGAGCGTCTTGCCTGCGCCAGTGGGAAGCTCGATGGCTACGTCTGACGCGTCAGGCTTCTCGTGGTGCCAGGATCGCAGCACGTCTTGCTGGTGTCCCCACACAGCCTCCGGGCCGCGATTGGTGACCGCAAGCATCCTGTATAGGTGCAACGGGTCATCGGGTAGCCGGGAATCAGTGGACTTGCGTGCGAACGCCACGAACTGCTCCATCCCGCTGAACTTCAACGACTCAGCCTGATCCATCACTACAGCAGTGAGGGCCAGGGCCTTGGCTGCTCAATCCCGCCCGCCAGACTAGTCGTCAAGGCATCGACGGCGATCCGGAATACTCGCTGCCCGGTTTCGATTGCTTCTCCTGTAGTCATCATGGGAGGGGGACGCTGGTGGCCGACCTGATGCTGTTCCGGCAGGATGCCGATGGCCGAGACGTCGAACTTCGAGGCTCGACGGTGGCGCTGGAGGTGGAGCTGCATCGGCGGGTCGAGGCGGGGCTGGAGTCGATGCTGGGCATCCGCTTCCTGGCTTCCGAGTACCCGACGGGGCCGTGGCACCGGGGGCGAATCGACACCCTCGGGCTCGATGAGAACAACACTCCGGTGGTGATCGAGTACAAAAAGGGCGTCGATAGCGGGGTCATGTCCCAGGCCGTCTCGTACTTGTCGTGGCTGGACTCGGCACATCATGAGTTCAAGGCGCTGGTCAAGGAGCAGCTGGGCAGCGAGGCCGCCGAGGCGATCGACTGGCGGAACCCGCGGGTGGTCTGTATCGCGGCCAGTTTCTCTCACCAAGACCGGGTCGCGGTGCAGCGACTGCGCGAGCGGATCGACCTGGTGCGCTACCGGGTGTTCGCCGGTGGACTGCTGAGCCTGCTGCTGATCGAGTCCGATCTTGGGGTGCCGGGTGCCGCTCCAACGCGGCGGCAGCGTCGCAATCGGGAGCTGGTGGCTGATGCTGGCGACGCCGATGGGAAGCCGTCGGTCCAGGTGACCTCGGGCGTGGTTCCGCCTTGCCTGCAGGATCTGTACGGCGAGCTAGACGAGGCTCTCACCGCGTGGGGCGAGGTGGAGGTGGTTCCGCTGCTGCACTACGTCGCCTACCGGCGCATGGTGAACCTCGCCTCGGTGGTCTTCCGCCCGAAGCACGAGGTGATCCTGGTCTACCTCAGAGTCGATCCGGACAGGGTCGAGCTGGAGCAGGGCTTCTCCCGTGACATGCGCGGTATCGGTCACCTCGGAACGGGCGACCTGGAGGTGCGGATCGCCTCGGCGGCGGACCTGGAGAGGGCGGGGCCGTTGATCCGGCGGGCGTTCGAGGCGGCCTGACGCAAGGGGAAGGGCGGCTGGTGCATCGATTTCTCGATGCACCAGCCGCCCTTTTGCGTCGGGGATCATCCGTTCCCGGTCTGGTTGGTCTCATGCTCATGCCTCAGGTCCTGCGAGGTCGAAGTCGTCCTGGGTCAGTTCCGCTCGGAGCCTGCGCTCGGCGACGTTGGCGTAGTGCGAGGACAGCTCGACGCCGACGAACTGCCGGCCCTCGCGCAGGGCGGCGACCCCGGTGGAGCCGCTGCCGGTGAAGGGGTCGAGGACGGTGCCTCCTTCGGGGCAGATCTGCACGAGCTGCTGCATGATTTCGACGGGCTTCTGGGTGATGTGTACCCGGTCCTTGCGGGGCTGTGAGGCGACGAAGTAGCCGGGCAGGTAGAGGTCGCGGTCCTTGGCCAGGCTGCCCTTGACGCCCCAGGTGATGAACTCCGCGGACTGCTTGAAGCCTCCCTTGCGGGGTCGGCTGGCGGGCTTGATCCACGGGATCGTGCCGCACCAGGTCCATCCCGCCATCTGCAGGGCGTCGCTGGTGGTGGGTTCCTGGCGCCAGTCGGAGAAGACCATGGCCACCGCGTGCTCGGTCGCGGCCCGGTAGGACTCGGTGAGCAGGGCGGTCAGCCAGCTCCGGTAGGAGCGCTGATCGCGGTTCTCGCCGGGGAAGTTCTGCAGGTCGTGCGCGGATCCGCTGGTGACGTACTTGGCGCGCGCGGTGCGGCTGGTGCGGTCCGAGCTGGTGCGTCCGCCGGAGTTGTACGGCGGGTCGGTGATGACGGCGTGGACGCTCTCGTCGGGCAGGGTCTTGAGCACGGTGAGGGCGTCGCCTCGGTGCAGCGTGTAGCTCATGCGCAGGGCCTCTTTCAGGGCATAGGCGGGTGTTTCCCTGCGAAGGGTGTCCCGACGGATCTCCTTCGGTGTGGGGCTGCGCCGGAGGTTAGCCGGTTTTTCCGGCAGCGCCGTTGATCGGCCGGGGTGCTTCGAGGGTTCGTTTGGTGCGACCGGAATTCGCGTCTACTGTCTGGCCACGTCACCGAGGCGGAAGCCAACTCCACCCCGGTTGACCGGTGTTCTTTCGTGTTGCCGCGTCGGTACGAGCGGTGCGGAGGTCTCGTTCTTTTCCCTGTTCTCGCATCTTGAGGAGGTCCTGTGTACCGGCTGAGATTACGAGCGCGGCTGGCTGCCGCGCAGGACCTGAGTCCGGCGTCCGGGAGCTACCAACTCCTCTGACCCGGGCCCGTCCCCATCGGGCGGATTCACACTGGCGCGGTGCCGGCGGCTTTGCACGAGGAACCGGCACCGCGCCTCCTACAACCCTGCAAGGAGCCGCAGCGATGCTGCACGCCCTGACACACCCACGCCCCAACCCACCTTTGTCCGCCTGCGCCGTTCATCCCGGTACGGGACAGCGGCGATGAGTAAGGCCGCAGGAGCCGCAGTCGGGCTGCTCGCCGCCGTACCGATGCTGTTCGCAGTGCCCGTCCTGGCCATCTCGGCCGGGAGCGCCTCCGCCTCTTGCTCCTCCAGCGGTGCACAGGATGTGGATACCGCGGCGGTGGCCGCGCAGGTGAAGGCGATCCTGGTCGGCGGCGGCACCGGCACGGTCGCTGTTGCCGGCCTGGATGACCCGGCGGAGCAGATTCCCCACGCCAAGACCATCCAGGCCACCGGCGTCGCGATGCACATCCCCGCACGAGGTCAGATCGTGGCGCTGGCCACCGCCTTGCAGGAGAGCGGCCTGCGCAACCTGAACTACGGCGACCGCGACAGCCTGGGGCTCTTCCAGCAGCGGCCCTCACAGGGATGGGGAACCGCGGCGCAGATCCTCGACCCGGTGCACGCCAGTACCAGCTTCTACACGGCCCTGAAGGAGGTGTCCGGGTGGGAGTCGATGACTGTCACCCAAGCCGCTCAGGCCGTGCAGCGCTCGGGATTCCCCGACGCCTACGCCAAGTGGGAGCCGCTGGCCACGGCGCTGCAGACGGCGATTGCTCCGCTGCTCAGCCCGAGCGGCGACTCGCCCTCGCCCGGTCCCACAGGTTCTGGTGCTCCACCTGTTGCCGGTAGTACGGGCTGTGGCCCAGGCAGTGAGTGGCAGGATTTCGGAGCCATCCCTGCCGGATCTGTGCCCGCCGGGTACGTCATCCCGGCCGACGTACCGCCGAAGGTGCAAACGGCGATCCGCTGGGCCATGGGACAGCTCGGCACTCCGTATCAGTGGGGTGGTTCCTGCTCGGACTCCCACGGGCCGGACCCGATGGGCCGCTGTGACTGCTCCTCGCTGATGCAAGGGGCCTACAAGGCAGCCGGGGTCACCCTGACTCGGACGACCTATACGCAGGTCACCGAGGGTCATGCGGTGTCGGTCGATGCGCTGCGGCCCGGCGATCTGCTCTTCACCGTGGGCACCGCCCAAGTCCCGGAGCACGTGGGCATGTTCATCGGCTCGGGCCTGGTCATTCAGGCCCCGCATACCGGCGATGTGGTCAAGATTTCGACCCTCGCTTCCTGGAAGCCGCAGATTCTCGCGGCCCGCCGGCTCCTCTGACGGCGCTTCCCTCCCTCCCCCTTCACCGCACTGCCGCCCCGCCCTTGCGGGCTTTGGCGGCGCAGATTCGAACTGGAGTTCCCTATGTATCTCGCTGACAAGGCCCTGCAGCTGGCCTACGACCCGGGCATTGCGCCCAACGAGGGTGGCCTGCCGGGGCTTTCGGTCCTGAAGCAGGTGATCGGTTCGATCAACCTCTTCGGACTGGTCGCCGTGGTCGGTGCCCTCGCGGTGAGTGGCTGCGTGTGGGCTTGGGGCCACCACTCCGGCGGTCACCAGGCCGAAGCCAACGGCAAGAAGGGCGTGCTCGTCGCGTCTGCCGCAGCTCTCCTGCTGGGCGCTGCGAACGGTGTGGTCGCGTTCTTCTCGACGCTGGGAACGCAGGTCCACTGATGAAGAACCGACTCCTCGCCCCCGCTTCCCTCAGCGATAAGCCCGGCGGCGCATCACGCGTGCGCCGCCGGGCGCTGCTCGGCACCGCTCTCTTGGCCGTCCTGGTCATCCTCGCCGGGCTGGGTGCCTACCTCACCCGCGACGGCAGGAGCGGGTCCAAGGCTCCTGCAGCGCAGTCGAGTTCACCGTCTGTCTCTCCGTCGGGCGCTGGGCCGTCGGCGCCCACCGCCGGGAGCCGGGCTGTGCTGCCGGTGCCGCCGTCCACACACGATCCGATCGTCTTCGGGAAGGCGGCAGCCGTTGCGCTGTGGTCCTATAACACCCGCGCCTCGTCCCAACCGGAGTTGCTGGCGGCCCTGCACAAGTGGCTGACCGGCGAAACCAAGTACGCCGATGCGCCGTCGGTCGATCGGCTGGTCGCCTCGCCGGTGCTGTGGGGGCGGATGGCCGACAACGGCCAGTTCGCCACCGCCACCGTGAACGAGGGCCACTTCCCCGAAGCGTTCACCCGCGCCCTGCAGGCGGATCCCGGCGCGATCACCACCGCCTACGTGTACGCGGTGACGGTCTCCGGCAAGCAGGCCATCGCTTGGACCGGGTCACCCGCCGGGGGCGCCGAAAGTCGCGTGATCACCCTCGCGGTCCAGTGCCGTCCCTCCCAGCCCTGCGCCCTGGCCGGCGTCCTGCCGGCCGTCGCGCCCTGACCTCGTACGGGAAAGAAAGGAGGTACTGCCATGGGAGTCTGTGACCTCCCGCTGATGGGCAGCGTCTGCGACGCCGTCGACTTCGTCAGCAACCCCGCCGGAACCGTCACCGACGGCATCGGCGCGTGGATCGCGAAATCCGCTGGCGAGCTGGCGGCCAGCGCCGCCGACCTCGCGGCCAGGGCCGTCAACGAAACCACCGCCATCAACCTCAACGCCCCGTGGTTCCGCGAGAACTACGAGCTGCTGCTACCCATCGGGCTCGCCCTGACCGTGGGCACCTTCTGCCTGCAGCTGATGTTCGCCGCCTGGCGCCGCGACGAACGTGCCCTCGCCCAAGCCGTCATCGGCACGATGACCGGCGTCCTGTTCTCCTTCTGCGCCATCGCGTTCACCTCGGTGGCCATCACCGTGGTCGACGCGTTGTCCGACGGGTTGTTCCACGCGGCCAACACCTCCACCGACGACGCGATCCGCCGCGTGGTCAAGGTCAATGAACTGGGGGCGATGTACGGCCTGGGCTGGACCATCCCAGCCGTGGTCGCCGTGGGCTGCGCGATCGGCGCATTCATGTACTGGGGCGTGATGGTCGCCCGCAAGGTCGGCGTCCTGGTCCTGGTCGCTCTCGCAGTGTTCGCCGGATCCGGTGGTGGTTGGGAGGTCGCCAAGCGCTGGCGGCGCGGCTGGATCGAAGCCACCGCCACCCTGGTCGTCAGCAAGCTCCTGATGACCGTGGTCTTCCTGATCGGCATCTCCGCGATGGGCAAGTCCGACCCCCAGGACGGCATGGCCGCCCTGTCCGACGCCATGGCGGGCATCGTCGTCATGATCCTGGTGCTGCTGTGCCCGTACACCACCTACAAGTTCGTCCACTGGGCCACCGACGGCAGCGGCCACGACGACCTACACCGCACCGGCGTCGCCGGAATAGCCGTCGCCGCAGGAGCAGCCAAGACCGCGGGCAGCCTCGCCATGCAGGCCAGCACCGGCACCCCCGCCCCCCAAGGGCCCAGCCAGGTCCCCGGCACCGGTACCGATGGCGTCGACTCCGGCATCGACCCCTCCGGCAACACCAGCGACGAGGGCATCGACCCCGGACCGCAGCAGCCGCAGAGGAACTTCCGCTTCGGCGAAGACCCTGGCGCACCGGGCGACAAGGGCCAGCCCCTCATCCAGCGCCCCGGTCTACCGCCGCTGATCAACCGACCCTCCGAAGGCTCCGAGGGCGGGCCCACCGCCCAGCCCGCCATGGCACCGCCCATGCCCGTGCCCGCTACACCGCCCACGCCCGATACCGGTCCGCCGGCGACCGGCTCCCCGTCCCAGACGAGCTGGGTCTTCCCCACCCAGCCACCGTCCGGGTCCTAACCACCACCCCGGGGGGCGGGCTGCATCGCACCAACCCGCAGCCCGCCCCCACTCCCTCGCAACGGAGTCCTTCGATGACCTTCAGAAGAGCGCCGCGCCCGGTGACTTTCCCTGCCCGTTCCCACTGTTTGGAACCGCCATGCCCGACAACCCCCAGGCTGAAGCCTCGGCCACCGTGAAGTTCCCTCACCGCTCCCGGCGCGGCGTCCTGCTCGGCTTGACCATCCCGCAGCTGCTTGTCGTGGGCCTCACCGGTCTCCTGCTGCTCGCCGTCATCCTCACCGCTGGCGTGGTCGGGGCGCTGGAACTCATCCCCCTGTGGGCCGCCATCACGCTGGGCGTCTTCCTCCGCTACCACGGCAGGTCGTTGGCCGACTGGACACCGATTGTCACCCGCTACCTGCTCCGCCGCATGCGGGGCCAGCTGATCTGGCTCACCCGGCCCGCGCAGCGCCCGGTGCGCGAGGGTCTGCTGCACCTGCCCGGCACCGCTGCCAGCCTGCGCGTGGTCAGCGCCCCCGACCGCCGCTACGGCGCGGTTCACAATCCGCACACCGGCACGCTGACCGCGGTCGTCAAGGTGTCTTCCCGCGCCTACGCGCTGCTCGACCCCGTCACCCAGAACCGCAATGTTTCCGGGTGGGGGCGTGCGATGGCCGCGCTGGCGCGCACCGGGCAGGTCGCCAGGATCCAGGTGATCGAGCGCACCGTGCCGGACTCCGGTGACGCGCTGCGCCGGTACTGGGCCGAGCACCGCAACCCCCAGGCTCCGATGGCCGGGAAGATCTACAGCGAGCTGATCGCCTCCGCCGGACCGGCCGCCGCCCCGCACGAGGCGTACGTCGCGATCTCCCTGGACGTCAAAGCCGCCCGGCGGCTGATCAACCAGGCCGGTGGCGGACTGACCGGAGGGTTCAGCGTCCTGTCCCAGCTGACGTCGACGTTCGACCAGGCCGCCCGCACTGCCGGGCTCAACCCCACCGGCTGGCTCTCGGCGACCGAGATCGCGGCCGTCGTGCGGACCGCCTACGACCCCAAATCCGGTGCGGCCCTCGACCGCTGGTCCGCCTCCGGCCGCCCCGCAGCCGACCCCGCCGCTGCCGGCCCCGTGGTGGTCGTCGAGAAGGCCGACCACATCGCGACCGACACCGCGTTCCACACCACGTACTGGGTGGAGAACTGGCCGCGCACCGAGACCAGCGCGGGCTTCCTACACCAGCTGCTGTTCACCGCCGGAGTGAGGCGAACCATGTCGCTTGCCTACGCCCCGAAGAGCCTGGACGCCGCGCTGCGCGACGTCCAGCGCAAGAAATCGTCCGTGATCGCAGACGCTGCCGAGCGGGCCCGGCGCGGCCAGGTCGACTCCGAGGCCGACTCAATCGAGTACCAGGACATCAAGACCCGCGAACGCCAGCTCATCGCCGGCCACGCGGATGTCGCCCTGACCGGCCTGCTGACCGTCTCCGCCGATTCCGAGGAGCAACTGCGCTCCGCCTGCGCCGTGGTGGAGACCGCGGCGGTTGGCGCCCAGCTCGACCTGCGCCCCCTCACCTGGCAGCAGGCCGAAGCCTTCACCGCCGCCGCCCTGCCCCTCGCCCTCGCCGCCTAACACCGGCCGCCACCCCGTTTCGAAAGGGCACCCCATGTCCCGCACCGTCACCCCCCTCGCGCAGGACTTCGTGCCCTTCGCCACCGCCGCCCTCGACTTCCACCGCGCACTCAACGTCCCCGGCGGTCCGCTGGTCACCACCCGTGCCGAACTGGACACCTTGCACGCCCACCTCATCTCCCTGCACGGCTTGTTCGACGCCCATACCGCCCGCACCGGGCAACTCGTCCCAATCGAAGGCAACCAGCTGCGGGTTGCCCGAATCCGGATCTGGCAGGCCGCCGAACACGTCCACACCGCCTACCACGCGGCTCCCCGTCCCGAATCAAGGGAGATCCCCGACCGCGAAGCATGCCGGGCACGGGTGCCAGAAGGCGCTCCGGAACTGACCATCTGCCAGCGCCACCAGCGCACCGCACACCTGGTCCGCCGCCACACCACCCCGACGGACCTGCAGGCGCCGTTCACCGGCCTCGTCCGCTACTGACCCCGCCACCCCACCGGAGAAACCTTCATGCCCAGGACCCGCGCCAGCGCCTCACACCTGTTCGTCCCCCGCAAGACCTCGCGCGCCGAGCAGCGAGCCGCTCGTGCCGGTTTCGCCACCGCCCGCCGCCAAGCCCGCCTCGCTGAAACCCCGGCCATGCGCCGGGACCAGGAGACCTTCGATCCGGACCTGCGGCCCACCTACCCCATATCCGGACGTCCCGGGCCCGCCTCGGCGCGTGGTGGCAAGCTCGCCCTGTCTGCCCACCGGATGACCACCGCCACCGTCTCCGGCGCCTATCCGTTCCTCGCCGAGGGCGGCCTGGGCGCGGACGGCATCTACATCGGCCGTGACGTCCACGCCGAGGCCGCCTTCTGCTACGACCCGTTCTCCCTCTACAGCAGCGGGCGCATCGAAGGGTTCACCAACCCCAACGCGGTGCTCGCCGGAATCATCGGTATGGGCAAGTCAGCGCTGGCCAAGTCCATTGCGATGCGGGCGATTGCACACGGCTACCGGGTCTACGTGCCCTGCGACCCCAAGGGTGAATGGACTGCCGTCGCGCATGCACTCGGCGGTTACACCATCGCTCTGGGCCCCGGACTACCTGGCCGCCTCAACCCTTTGGACGCCCCGGCCCGCCCTGCCTCGGTGAAGGAAGAGGACTGGTCGACCGAGATCCGCAAGCGACGCCTTCTGCTCCTGGCCGGCCTCGCCCGCACCGTCCTCAAGCGGGACCTGCTGCCGATGGAACACACCGCCCTCGACCTGGCCCTGGACGTAGTCGTCACCGACGCCGCCTCACGCGGCACCGTGCCACTGCTCGGCGACATCGCCCACATCCTCGGCTCCCCGCAGCGCCTGGACCGGGCCCTCGGCGACCACACCGGGCGCATCGGTCCCGCAGCTCAGGACCTCGCGCACGCTGTTCGACGCCTGGTCCACGGCGACCTGTCCGGCATGTTCGATGCCCCCAGCACCGTGGCCTTCGACCCGACCACCCCGATGTTGTCCATCGACCTGTCTCGCCTTGGCGGCTCGGGCGACGACACCGCGCTGGTCCTGGCCATGACGTGCGCCAGCGCCTGGATGGAATCCGCGCTCTCCGATCCCGACGGGGGCAGGCGCTGGGTGATCTACGACGAAGCCTGGCGCGTCATGCGCCACGTCGGACTGCTGGAGCGCATGCAGTCCCAGTGGAAACTCTCGCGCGGCCTGGGCATCGCCAACCTGATGGTGATCCACCGCCTGTCCGACCTGCTCTCCGCAGGCAACGCCGGCTCACGCGGCCGAGTGCTGGCCGAAGGTCTACTCGCCGACTGCTCCACCCGGATCATCTACCGCCAGGAACCCGACCAACTCACCGCCGCAGCCTCCCTACTCGGCCTGACTGGCGTCGAAACCCAAGCGGTCTCTGGCCTCACCAAGGGTCGGGGACTGTGGAAGGTCGCAGGTCGGAGCTTCATCACGCAGCACATCCTCCATCCGGCCGAACGTCAACTGTTCGACACCGATGCCCGGATGCGATGAAAGCCCGGGGGTTCGCTCCAGTCCCCGTTCCGGCGCGCTCCGGAGAGCTGCGGCTGTTCGAAACACCGATGTCCCCCTGCATCCAGCGGGACCCGCCCGCCAAGAGCCCAAGTGTGCCCGCGCCTCCCCATCACCTCGTGAGCAAGTCCACGTCCTACTCCGCCCGAGCGTCGGCGGCAATTCTGAAACAGGAGTACACCCACATGCCCCACCCGCACGCCCACCCCAACCTCGTTCGCTTCGCAGCCCAGATCGCCTCCCGCCTGCCAGGCACGTGGGCCGCCACCGCCCACCGCCCGGGTCCCGGCCCCGCCTGGGCGGACCCGTTCCACGAGGTATGGGATGACCAAACGCTGGAATGGGCCACCTCCGAGTACCGGCCCCATCGGGCCGCCGTCATGACCAGGGGCAGCGATCGTCTGCTCGTCACTACTCATCCGCAACGGGGGGCCAAGTTCATCGTCGGGGCGCTGGCCCCTGCAGGACTGGGCAAGGACTCCGTCGGCGACGCGGACGCGCCGAGGGCCATCGTGGTCGGCGCCGACCCAGTGCGGGCCGCGACCGATACTGCACGCCGCTTCCTGCCCCGCTACGAACAGGCGGTGTGGCCGGTACGGATCCGGGCATTGTCCGCCGCAGCCGACGGCATCCAGCAGGCAACGGCCCGCTGGGATGCGATCTCGGATTCCTTCTGCGACCAGGACGGCTGGCCCGTCGACGAAACCGGCTACACCGACGGCAAGGTGGCACGCGACGCTGCTGCTTGGGAACACGTCGAGACGTTTCTCTCGCACGGCCCCGCCGTACTCGCCAGCGTCCAGGCTGCAGCGACCGCGGCCGACTACCTCGACGGCCCGATCAGCGCCGATCTTCGGCACCTGCGAGGTGTCGGAGCCCATCTCGAAGGGGCAGCCCAGCTCCAGCGCGATTGGCAGGAGACCACGACGCAGCTCACCGCCTCGCTGCCCTGGGTGCAGGAGATCTACCAGAACCGGGCGCGGGAGCTGCGCAACGCCGAGGGCTGGAATCACGCCGACGAACTGGGGGGCAGCGGACTGGCCCTGGTCCGAGTCGCCCAGCACCTGACCGGAGGCACTGGCAGCCAACCCGCCGGATCTGAACTGCGGATGCAGGCGGCCCTGGCGCGCTCCACAGCCGCGCTCCACACCGCATCGCCTAGCGCACCGGCCACGCCGGGACCGTCGCGTCCCGGTGCCGCGCTCCGCTCGCGCTGACGCCCGGCTATCACCAATGTCCGGCCGGACCAAACCGCGTCACCGCCGCATCCTCGACACACCCCACCCGCCCCAGACCGAGGTGAGCGACACCTGCCAGATCCTCCATGCATCCGTCCCCGGACCGCGCGAGCCCAACGCAGTGCAGCAGGCCGCTTGCGCGACCTCGCCTGTTCGCACCGACCGGATACCTCCCAATCGATCCGCTCCACCGGCCGTTCCCCGTCCGCTCCCGCGCGCTAACCGTGCCCACCTCTGGAGTTCCCGCGATGACCCGCACCCGCAGAACCCCGTCCGTCCCCGCCCCCCTCCTCGTCTCGCTCCCTTCCGGATGGACCTGCCATGCCCGCCTCCGATCACGACCTGCTGCCCGACATCGCCATCGGCCACCACCCTGACTTCGGCATCGTCGCCAGCAACCCCAAGCAACTGGCCGCCAGCGCATGGATGCTGAACGGCTTCGACTTCCACCCCGTCCCCAACGAGCCCGCCCTGTATGCGCTCGCCGACCAGCAACGAGACGGGCCGGGACGGGCGACCCGGGCCGTCGCGATCCTGCGCAAGGCCGGCTACCAGGTCGAAGCAGATGCCGCGTACGACCCCGAGCCGTCCGCCGACGCACCTCCCGCTCGTGACCGCACCCAGCGCGCGGAGCCCGACGTGGCGTTCGCCGAACACCCCCAGCTCGGCATCGTCGCCGCCACCGCCGACAGCACCACCCGAGGCGGTCCACTCCTCGAAGCGCATGGCTGGCAGCACGACCAGCGCCTGGACATCTACACCCTGCCGCGGGAAACAGACCGCGGCGCGGCGTTGGGCGCAGTGGCACGGGCCACGGCGGCCATGAACCGGGCCGACCTGCGGGTGGCCGTACACACGCGCCTCGCCCAGGACATTGCCGCACACCGCCCACCGGCCGCCCCAGCGCGCCAAGACCGCGCCCAGAGCAGTACGGGTCGCAGGTTTCCCATCATGAACGCCGCCGCGCTCGCCGCCAGCCCCGCCCGCGCAGGGCTCCCCGGCAAAGCCCCAGTCCCCACTCCGACAGCCTCCACCCCCGCAGCCGGCGCTCCAGATCCGCGCATCGCCTTCTCCCGCAACCGCTGACCCACAGACCCCGTAAGGAGCAGTACCCATGGCCGTCAAGACGACCTGGCAGATCACCCATTCCTGCGGGCACGAGGCGGAACGCGACCTGTCCGACCGGGCCGCAGATCGCCGGGCCGGCTTCGCCGAATGGCTCGCCAAGCAGGAATGCTCTGTTAACTGCACCATCCCCGCTTCGTTAGTCACGGCGTAATAGGCCGCGATCAAGGAGCAAGTGATGGATGTACGTGCTGAGTTACTGGAGGGCCGACGGACGATCCCTCGCCTCGGACGAGTGGTGGAGGTCAACCGGGCACATCCGCCGTACGCGATGCTCGATGCGGCGGGAGCCGAAGTGGAGCCAGTCACCGCGTTCCTGCGGGACCTGGCGCTTGGTGATTCCAGCCCGCTGACCTGCCGCAGCTACGGGTACGGAATGCTGCGGTGGTTCCGCCTGCTTCTCTGCACTTGGCAAGTCGAGTTCCTTCGCGTTGTGGATGGCGCAGGTGTGCGACGATCGCGCAATGTTGCGCAGCCTTGAGATCAGTGCGGTTCTGTCGGGACTGGAGGAGGTTCATCGTGATCGCTTGTTCTGGGAGCGCACGATCGAGCTGAGTTTGGATTGCTTTGTCTGCGAGCGCGTGGGCCGGACGACCGTGCTGAAGTGGGGGGCCGAGCGGGCTGTCTGCACGAGCGGCCGAGATGAGCACCACTTCGCGGCAGCACGGATCGCTGCGTTTGATGTGACGAGCCAGGATGACCGGCTCGTATTGAAGTCCGTGGTGGACTTCTGGTGGGCGCCGTTCCAGGATGCCAAGCGAGGTGGGCAGGCGACGCCGTTGAGTTCCTGGGTTCGCCTGCACTACGGCTGCTATTGCCCACACAAGGAAGCATCGAGCAAGGGTTCGATCCAGACGAACGTGCGGCGTCCCGGGTCCGTGTATTGCGGCGAGTGCGAGACGGTGATCGCAGCCGATGCAGAAGCTCCGTCGATTCGGCTGCTGGTGTGAGTCCTTGGTAACGCTTCTCTGCGCCAAGTCAGGTGGTGTGCTCGTCAGGGCTTGACCCGTTCGTGGGCGAGAGCCAGTCGTCTGTGTCGCGGTGGCGGCCGAGTCCGACCGCGTCGAACTCGTCGACGTGATTGCCCTTGGCGGCGCCGAGTCGCCGCAGCGCCTGAGAGATCGGGGTGCCAGTCGTCGGCGAGGGCTCCCCTTCGGCCAGGCTCAATGGTCCGAGAACTATCGTCCCCCCATCCCAAACCTGCGTGCTCTGGGTCCCCGCCCCGCCGAAGTACTCGGCCTCGATGTAGGCCACCGGTCCTGTCTGCGAGCACGAGGTAAGCAGGCGATCAAAGCCGGCTGGAGCTTTCCGGAACCCGTCGAGTTTGGGTGTTCCGGCGACCGCGACCGCATCGGACAGGGCGTCGGTCATCGGCAGGAGCCAGAGGTGTTGGCCGAGAGGAACGATGCACGCCTCTGTCATGGAGCCGGCCAGCTCGCGGAGCACGGATTCGGTGGCGATGACCGCCTGCAGGCAATACATCCCCTCATTCTCGCCTGGCGGCTGATCGCGGTGCGATGCCGGGTATGCCGAGGTCGACCGGTGCGACCCTGGCGAGCCGACGGGTCTGGTCTCGCTTCTGGCGCAGGAAGGACAGGGTGAGGTCGATCCCTTCGATCTCGCCGAGCCATCCCTCTGCTTCGGCCCGGGCCCGGCGGCCCAGAAGGTCGGCTTCGATCTCGTCAAGGCGGGGCAGCATCTTCGGGTTTATGTTGATCATGGGACATCTCAGGCAGGCGTGCTCGTGTTGACAAGGTGTCGAGTAGGGGCGGGCGCATCCTCCCAGCTCAACTTTGCGCTGATCGAAGTGCTCCTCGAAGCCGAGCCATTCGGGGTCGGTGACCGGCCGGTACTCGTCGGTTGGCCTGGCCTGGCGACGCCGGTCGAGGAATCCCTGGTAGTGCCGGACGACGTCCTCGTTGAACACGGCGACGTAACCGCGAGTCGTTTGAAGATTCAAATGTCCGAGCAGGGCTGCTCCGATGTGGATCGGGAGCCCGCTGTTGACAAGTTCCGTTGCCAGGAGCCGGCGAAAATCGTGCGGGGTGAAGCTGGTGGCAAGGAAGCCGGGGTGCTGTTCGGCGAGCTCGGCGCAGTGGCGCTTCAGCATGTTCACCACGGTGGTATCCGACATGACCTCGTGCTTGGTGCCGATCTTGCGTTGGAACAAGAACGGCATGGGCGGGCTGCTCTGTCGTTCCTTCGGGTCGTAGCGGGGCAACAGTGGGATGGTTCGGCTGCCGGTGGTGTGGCGGCGGACGATGGCCGCGATGACGGCGAACAACTCGGCGGACATGGGGATGACGCGTTCCCGGTCGCTCTTTGAGGGAGCGATGACGAGCAAGGCGATCACCTCGCCGTTGGGTCGTTGGTACTGCCGGATGCTGAGGTGGGTGAGTTCCAGGGCCTCCTCTATACGGACACCTGAGTGCCGTAGGACCTCAACGATTGCCCACTCCCAGAATGCGGCGTCCTCAGCATGCGTGACGTTGATGTACTTGCCGCTCTCCAGGTCGATGACCCGTACGTTCGCCAGCCCTCCGAGCCGGACGCGGCGCTCGTCGACCCGGCTCCACAGGCGCTGATAGGTGCGGCCCTCCAGCATGACGGTCTGTCCGCCGGTTGCGTCTGCGGCCCGGGCAAGGAGGTCACGGAGGTGGCCGTACCGGTCCTCCAGGTGTTCCACGAGGGTGTTCAGCAGCGGTTGCCGTTGCCGGGTGCGGTCGTCCATGCGTTCCTTGACGCGTCGTTTGCGGATCCCGTAACCGCGGACCTCAGCGTCGGAGACCGGACATGGTGCCACCCAGATCGCCCATTGCTCAGGTTCCGCCGCCGCCCACGCCTGCAGGTCGGCGTAGAAGGCGCGGACTGCCCGAAGGATGGGGTCGACGTCGCGCTGCCCGTTGCCGTCCATGCGGATCGCGACGCGCTCGCGCCATCGCTGGTAGAGCTCGCCGTCGATGCGTAGGCGTCAGTCTGCGGGACGGCCGGTCGGGGGGACAAGGGGGCGACGCGAGCGGGAGAGCGGCGGCGGCCAGGTGCCGCCCATGCCGCTCGCCGCGCCCGCCCCTGATGGATTCTGAGCAGACCGCTCAACCCTCCCTACGTTGTCTTGCGGGAGACCGGGTGAGCCCTTCGTATGGTTCATCCACCCAGGGACGTCGGGTGTGGCTTTCAACCTTCTGCCACTCGTGGCTGGCATCGATTGGCCGCCCGACGTCCCACGACGACTCGGCTGCCAATTAGGAATTGCGAACGATCGCTCCGTAGGGAATCGACAGCGAGGTCGTCCGTCGGGAGGCACCAGCACCCACCGCACGGAGGCACCACATGGCCGCGATCTGGGCCGGCATCGACGCAGGCAAGACTCACCACCACTGCGTTGCGATCGACGAGAGCGGCCGTCGGCTGCTGTCCCGACGCGTCGCGAACGACGAAACTGAACTCCTCGAACTCCTCGCCGACGTCCAGGCCCTGGGGGACGAGACGACCTGGGGCATCGACCTGGCCGACGGCGGAGCCGCCCTCGCCATCGCGCTCCTCCTCAACCACGACCAGCCGGTCCTCTACATCTCCGGCCGGGCCATCCACCGGGCGTCCGAGGGCTACCGCGGCGAAGGCAAGACCGACGCCAAGGACGCAGCCGTCATCGCCGACCAGGCCCGTATCCGCCGCGACCTGCATCCCTTGCGAACTGGCGACGAGACCGTCACCGACCTGAAGATCCTCACCGGTCGGCGAATGGACCTGGTCGCCGACCGCACCCGCACCGTCAACCGGCTCCGCGCTCAACTCACCGCCATTTTCCCCGGCCTGGAGCGCACGCTCGACCTCACAAACACCGGCCCGCTTGTCTTGCTGACCGGCTACCAAACGCCGGCTGCCCTCCGCCGGATCGGCCGCAAGAGGCTGGAGACGTGGCTGCGCAACCGCCGTGTCATCCGCGCCGACCAGCTGGCCGAGACCGCCTTACAGGCCGCCGAGCGCCAGCACACCAGCCTGCCGGGCGAGAGGTTGACGGCCCGGATGGTGCACACGATGGCGGCGGAAGTGATGGGCCTCAATCAGCAGGTCGCCGAGGTCGACAAGCTCATCGAGGCCCGGTTTCGCGAGCACCACCACTTCGAAGTGATCACCAGCATGCCGGGCCTGGGCATCATCCTCGGTGCGGAGTTCCTGGCCGCCACCGGCGGCGACATGGCGATCTTCGGCACTCCCGACCGGCTCGCCGGCTTCGGCGGCGTCGCCCCGGCACCACGGGACTCCGGCAAGATCAGCGGCAACCTGCGCCGGCCCCAGCGATACAACCGCAGACTCCAACGCGTTTTCTACACCTCTGCCTTGTTCAGCATCCGTCACAGCGAAGAGTCGCGCCGGTTCTACGATCGCAAACGAGCCGAAGGCAAGCGACATACCCAGGCTGTCCTCGCCCTCGCACGTCGCCGCGTCAACGTCATCTGGGCTCTGTTGCGCGACGGGCGGTGCTACTGTCCCGTCTGTCCCGTCTCATTCACCACGTCATGAGAATGCTCTGTGAGCTGGGTGTTGACAGGTCTGACTGAGATTCCGTTCCCTGGGTGACGTGCCGAGACGCGGAGCGCTTGTCGGGCGACGCTGGCAGTCTCACCGATCACGGCTGATGTCGTGGCGCTGAGCTGTGGTTCGTCAGCTTGGCTGAGACGCCGAAGAGGCGGTTCTCGCTGGACCTGACTGTTTCTTGGGGCGCGGCCTCGGTGCCTGGCGGCCTCGCTGCGTGGAATCCTGGGTTGATGAGGTTGATCGGTAGCGACGGGCACGGTGTCGAGCTGGGTGTTGTGGGCTACCAGTTCCCCGATGCGGTTGACCCGCGCCAGCGGCAGAGCTGGCTGGTCGTCGAGGGGTCTGCCCACTGTCCGCGGGGGACATGGTCGTTCCGCTGGCAGGCGTTGACCGCGGACGACGCCGTCGAGTTGGGGCGGTGGCTCGGTCGGGCGGCGACCCAACCCTCCGGTGTTGGACGCGACGGCAGCGGCCGGTTGGACTTCACCGAGCCCAACTTGGCCTTCGCCTTCACCTGGATCGATGCGGGTCTGCTCGAACTGCGCGTCAGCCTGGACTTGGAGTTCTCGCCTCCCTGGCGACGCCAGGCCCGGTCGGGCGAGCCGTTCGTGGTCACGTGCCGGCTGACGGCCGAGTCAGTGTCGACGGCGGCGACTGAGTGGGCGGCCGAGATCAAGCCCTATCCGCCTGTAGGTGGCGCCAACGCGTACTGATGCCGGGCGGCAGGTCCTGGGCCGCGACAGCCAGACGCTGGGCAATCTCGGCCTGAAGACCGTGATGTCCGCGCCAGTGAGGTGAGGCGAACAGGCTGGTCAGGGCAATGGTCTCGGGGTAGGTGGCGAGCTCGATGCGGTCTTCGTCGGGACGATGGGGATCTCCGTAGGGGTCCTCCGGCAGGGTGTCCAAGCGGCGGGTCCAGCGCTAATGCAGTGTTGATGGGTCGGCCTCCCGGAACCACTGGGCTGTGATCTTGCGGGCGTGGAGGTAGTCCACGGCGATGAAGGAGTCCCTGCTGCGGCCGACCAGCCGTCGGTGCCGAAGGTCGGTGGACGTGATCTCGGGGAGCGTGGACAGGTCGTGTTGGTTGCCCCCGAGGAGCCAGAGCCGGTGCCGGTGGCAGACACCTTCATGGGGGCCAGTGGTGCGGACCACGAGTCCATGGACGCTGCGATGGGCCATGCAGAGGCGGCAGGCCGGGCGGCATCGCGGTTCGGCCAGTTCCTCAACGGTCAGAGGTGGTCGGCGCTGTCCGGGTTCCCGAACTGCGGCCAGCACGGGCATCGCGTGGACCAGGGCCGGGATGCTTCTCCCGGTCAGCGTCGCCAGTCGGGGCAGGGCGGCGGGGGTCCAGTTGCCGACGCGGTTGTCGTCGCGCCGGTGGCGACGGTTGGGGCCGATCAGGAACGAGAGGTGGCCGACAGTAAGGTGGTTGGCGTCGGCGAGGCGGTTGAGGTAGGAGCCGATCGTCTCGCGGTGGACGGGCGGCAGCGTGACGGGCAGGGTCCGCAGGTGGCTGGTCACGCGGTCCTTCTCGCTTCGCGGGAGCGGCGTTGGCGGGCGCGCGGGAGGTTCTGCTGTTCGGCGCTCTCGTCGAGGTCGACGGCTTCCAGGCCGGTGCGGGTGATCTTCTCGGTGCCGTCCAGGATGGCGTCCAGGGCGGCCTCGCGGACCAGGTGGGACAGGCTGCCGATCATGCCTGCGGTTCGGTCGTGCAGGTAGGGGGCGAGTCGCAGGAGGGTGCCCGGGCGGTGCGCGTGCAGCCGCAGTGCGTTCTCCAAGGTGGCGACCAGGGCCTGCCAGGCCGACTGCTCCTGCGGGGTCTTGTGGCGGAAGGAACTGGTGGGGATGAGGCTGTATCGGCTGGCGATCTGCCCGCCGCGCCGCCCGGCGAACAGACCGGTGCCCTCGATATCCACCCCGGCCAGTACGAACGTCGCGGGGATGCGCTCGGACAGGTACTTGATCTGGTCCGACGCCTCGGCGCCGATCCGGGTCTGGATGTCGAGATTGTGCAGCTCGTCGATGAGGACAAGCCGGCAGGCCAGAGTGCAGGCCAGGTCGCAGACCTTGTTGGTGACCTCGACCTGGCTGAACCGGGACGGCAGCGGGAGCCCGATGAACCGGGCGAACTCGATGGCGAGCATCTTGGGCGTGGCGGCCGGCGGGACGGTGACGTAGAGGACCGGCAGTGCCCGGGGCGAGAGGGCGCCGCGGCGGCGGGTCAACTGCTCGTAGTTCTTGCCCAGCTGGGTGATGGCGGTGGTCTTGCCGGTGCCCGCGGGGCCGGAGACGATCAGCCCGCGCCGGGCCGAGTGCTGGTGCCGGTTGAGCAGGATGCGTTTGCGTCCGGTGGCGGCGACGTGGCGGATGGTCGGCGTTGAGACGATCACCAGCTGGGCGTGGTAGTCCTCCCTGGCCGCGTCGTAGTCCGCGCGCTCGGCCTCGGTCAGCCGCTGCAGGGCGGCGGGCGGCATCACGAGCGGCGGCGTGGGCGCCTCGTTGACGAAGGCGGCCCAGCCCTCCTTGGTCGTCAGCGGATGGTCGACCTCCTGCGGCTCCGGCGGGTGCGTCATGCGCGGCTCCCTTCGGTGAAGGCGTCGAACACCCCGAACGGGACGACCTCGCCCAGGACCGCCTCCGGCACCGGGTCGGCGTCGAGGTCGGGCTCCGGCGGTGCTTCGATGCCCGGTCGGGTGGGCAGGGCGGTGGCCGCGCGGGTGCGGGCGGCGACCTTGCGGTCCGGTCCGGTTCCGGCGCGGGTCAGCAGGTCCTCGACCACGGCCGCGATGGCCTGTTCGTCGGTGTCGTCGGCGCCGCGGGTGGCCAGCAGGGAGCGGGCGTGGCGCCAGGTGAAGTCCGCGAACGGTGCGGAGACGGTGCCCAGCCGGGTCCACGGGATAGTGATCCATCCGCCCGCCCTGCTGTCGCGGACCCAGACGTGGGACAGGTCGTAGGGGTCGTAGTGGACTTCCCAGAGGTCGCTCTTGAGCGGGACGCCGGAGGGCTGGCGGCGGTATGGCCCCAACTCTCGGCAGTCGTAGGTGGGTGCGGATCCTTTCGAGGGAGGGCCCCGATACAGTGGACCTTCGTGAAATACGCTGAAGAGGCAGGCCGGATCTGGCGGACCTACGTCCCCAAGCGGGGGCAGGCGGACACCGTTCAGGGTGAACTGATTCGAGCCGTGGAGAAGCTGCGCGACGAGGCCGTTCGCAACGGCAACATCAACTGGGACGACAGCTTCGAGCGGCTGGTGCTCTTCCTCCAGCGCACTTTGAGCGACTCGCAGGTGTTCGATACCTCCGCATCGCAGGAGATCGCTGACGATCTAACCCTCATCAGCGATCCCGGCGTACCCGCCGACGACGGGCCGTTCGATCGTCTGACCGACTGCCTTGTGGTCTGGTGCAGAGAGCATCCCGATCCAGTCGCTCGTTCGCACGACCCGGACCTGCGCCGGTAGCCGCTCAGGTCCCGGATGAACTCAGCTCTTCTGCAGGGTGTCAGCCCGCGAAGTTGTGCGTTGATCTGTTGTGAGGAGACGTCTTCTTCTACCGTTTTGGGCGGGAGCGAGGAGACGCCCGATGAGTTCGCTGCTCGAGGAACTGCACCGACGGGAGGCTGCGGCCCGGTCGGAAGTGGACGAACTCCGTCGAGAAATGGCGGAGTTGCACGAACGACTGGCCCAGGCCGAGGGGCGGCTGTCCCGGCTGGAGATCACCCGGGAGACGGTCGGCGAGATCCTCGACGAGACCGGTGCGGATCCGCCGGCCGCTGGACACAAGAGGGAAACGGACGCTGAACCGGATGCGGCGCCGGAGGTTTCCCGGTTCGGGGACGGTTCGCCGATCGGGGTGCAGATGGTGCCGCCCTGGCGCCAGGGCCTTGGAGTGTCAGTGCTACCAGGGGCCTACCAAGATCTTGTGGAGGTTCTCGCCGATGCCAAAGGACCGTTGCGGGCGATGCAGGTGGCCGAGGCGGCAGGGCTGAGTGTGGACCGGTCGAAGGTTGAGGGGCTGCGGTCGAAGCTGAAGAGGCTGGTGGAACGGGACTGGCTGACCGAGGACGGGCCGGGACGTTTCACCCTGCCCGAGCGGCAGTCGGACGGAGCGGAATCGTGAAGCCGTAGCGCGGGCGGGCTCTTCTCCCTAGGTTCGAAGGTGCCAACCAAATCGCCCTCGGAAGAAGAGCCCGATGGGACCGTACGACACGCCCTCGACACCTGACCCCTTTGACCGCGCGACTGATTTCTTCACCGCCCTGGTTGCCGACCTCACCGCCCCGGCGGCCGGCGGGCTGACCCACGATGAACTGGAAGAACTTCTCGACGCGCGCGGCCGGGAGATCCTGCGCCAACTGCTGCAGGACCACCTGGACCTGCGCGCCCTGCGTGAAGAGAGAGCTGTCCGGTCCCAACCCCACCCGCGCATCGGGGCCGACCAGCTCCCGCGCCCGCGGGTGGAATACGGCCACCGGCGGGCCCTGGCCACGCTGTTCGGCACGGTGACGGTGCGCCGGTGCACCTGGCGGGCACCGGGCATGAGCAACTACCACCCGGCCGACGTGACCCTGTCACTTCCCAAGAACCGACACAGCCATGGGCTGGTGCGGCTGGCCGCGCTCGAGGCCGCGCGGGGTTCCTTCGACGCCGCGAGCGCGGCGATCGCCCGCCGGTGCGGGCCGGTGATCGGCAAACGGCAGATCGGACAGGCCGTCGTCACCGCGGCCCGGGACATCGACGCCTTCTACGCCCAGCGGATCTGCCTGCCGTCGACCGCCTCCACGCTGCTGGTGATCTCGGTGGACGGCAAGGGGATCGTCATGCGCCCGGACGCCTTGCGGGCCGCGACCGCCAAAGCCGCAGCCGCTCGCGGCACGGGCCGTTTCCGCACCCGGCTGGCCTCGGGCGAAAAGCCGGCCCGTAAGCGGATGGCCACGCTGGCCTGCGTCTACGACTGCGAACCGGCTCCGCGCCGTCCGCACGATGTGATCGCCCCGCCCGGCGGCCGAGGCGGGGACCGGGTACTGCGGCCCGGGCCGAAGGCGAAAGGCAAATGGCTGGACGGGTCGGTCGCCGACACCCCGGCCAGCGTCATCGCCCGGGCTTTCGAACAGGCCGAATCCCGGGATCCGGGGCACCGCAGGCCGTGGGTGGTGCTGGTCGACGGTGCCCCGCACCAACTGGAGCTGATCCAGGCCGAAGCCGCCCGCCGCAGGGCGACGGTCCATATCGTCATCGACATTGTGCACGTCCTGGAGTATTTGTGGTCGGCCGCGTGGTCCTTCCACGACAGCGGGGATCCGGCGGCCGAGGACTGGGTCTCGGTACAGGCCCTGGCCGTACTCGTCGGCGACGCCCGCCGGGTCGCCACAACGATCGAAACCCGGGCAGACAAGGCCGGGTTAACCGTCGATCAGCGGCGCGGCGCTGACTCCTGCATTCGCTATCTGACCAGCAAGGCCAAGTTCTTGCACTACGACCGGGCGCTGGCGGCGGGCTGGCCGATCGCGTCCGGAGTGATCGAGGGGGCGTGCCGACATCTCATCGCCGACCGGCTCGACATCTCCGGGGCCCGCTGGGGCCTGGACGGCGCCGAGGCCGTCCTCAAACTCCGCGCCGTGTTCAGCAACGGCGACTTCAACACCTACTGGCCGTTCCACATAGCCCGCGAACACGAACGGGTTCATCAGAACCCTCAGCAGGACAAATACGTGCTCGGTGCCTGACCCACCCCTTCACTCGAAAGGATCCACACCCGTCGTAGGTGCGGTAGTCCATCACGATGCCGTAGTCGTTGATCTTCCGCCATTCCACCGGCAGCAGTTCGATGTAGTCGTCGCCGGTCAGGCAGACCGGTAGGTGACCTGCGCGGGTCACCAGCAGCGCGTAGACCTCATTCGGCGACAGGGCCTTGTTCGGCAGGAACGGGCTGCGCAGGCCGTCGTGAGGCCGGCTCTGCCAGCAGGCGACCAACCATTCCTCGAACAGCTCGGACAGTTCCCGCAGGGTCCAGACGGCTTCGACGTCCCGGCCGCGTTGAGTGACGTTGGAGCCGACGTAGCCGGCGACGTGCTGGCAGAACAGGGTGTTGATCGAGGAGAACGTCCGCTCGACGATGCCCTTGTCGGTCGGGGTTGCCGGCCGGGCGGGCTGGACCGAGATGCCCAGGGTGCGGCAGGCAGCGGTGAAGGTGTCGGAGACGAACACCTTGCCGTGGTCGATCACGATGGTGTCCGGGACGATGACGGGCTTGGCGGCGGCGTGCTCCAGGCGGGCGTCGATGCTCATCAGCCGCGCGTGCGGGATCAGCGACGCGGACATCCGCAGGGCATCCGCCCACCCGGGCCGCATCGGCTCCGGGACCAGTGTCCGCGCCAGAAGCAGGGCCGCGTCGACCGCCTTGGTCCCGGCCGGCCGCAGGACTGCCGCGCAGATGGTCCGCGAGGCGACATCGACCGCGATACTCAGTTCAACCCGCCCGGTAACCCCGTCGTCCAGCACCGCCAGCACGTCCAGCGGGGTCGTGTCGATCTGAACGATCTCCCCAGGGCGGACGGCCATCGTCGGGGTGAACGGCTCTTGCGGACGCCGGCCCTGGGACCTGCGGGTGGTCGCCGCCCCGAACGAGTGCTTGCCCTCGTCGAGTTCCTTGATCAGGCGGTAGAACGTC
Organism: Streptomyces sp. So13.3; assembly: GCF_005860785.2. Classification (NCBI taxonomy): domain Bacteria; kingdom Bacillati; phylum Actinomycetota; class Actinomycetes; order Kitasatosporales; family Streptomycetaceae; genus Streptomyces; species Streptomyces sp. So13.3. The sequence goes on from NZ_CP048835.1 coordinate 3,387,945, forward strand.
GCCCGCGACGGGATCTCGACCACCCCCTGGCCATAGCGCTCGGCCACGAGCCGCTCGACCTGGCGCATCACCCGGCTGCGGGTGCCCGTCGACAGGTTCTCCTGCGCGGCCAGGACCTCGGCCACGACCGCGACCAGCCGTTCATCGGCATGACCTCCGGGCTGCCGGGACCCGCGCATGACCCGGCGGTCCACCAGCCCCCAGACCCCCTGCTCACGCCACAGACCCCGCAGCTGTCGGCGTACTACCTAACCTCCCCAACCGCGTACGGATGAACGTCCCCAGCTATGTCGTGTGCGGGAGCACGGCTGCGTCAGCCCCTGACGATGCAGAAGGGATGCCCGGCCGGATCAGTGAGGACCCGCCACCTGTCCTCATGCGGCTGGTGATGAGCCTTGCCTGCTCCCAGCTCCAGCAACCGAGCCTCCGCCTCGTCCAGGTCCGCGACGTCGAAGCAAAGGTGAAATTGTTGGGGAACGGCCTGATCAGGCCAGCTCGGCGCCCGGTAGTCGTCGACCCGTTGAAAGCCTATGAGGAGTCCATCCTCACGGTTGAGACCGGCAAAGTCAGCGTCCGACTTCGGGTGCGGCTCAAGGCCGGTGGCCTGTTGATAGAACACCGCCAGAGCCAGTGGATCAGGGCAATCTAGTGTTATCGCGCTCAACTTCATCTTCAAGGGCATGGCATCTCCGAGCTGATCAGCAGACTTTCCTGATGCCACCCTAAAAGGGGCCGCCCCGCCGGCCGGTTCGCGACGTGGCCTGTCAGGCCACGTCTGTGTCCCGCTCGATGGCCTTGAGTCGGTTCTTGAGCCGGTAGCTGGGGCCGTTGATGGAGATCACGTCGCAATGGTGCAGGAGGCGGTCGAGGATGGCGGTGGCCAGGACCTCGTCACCGAACACCTGTCCCCATTCGCTGAAGGTCTTGTTCGAGGTCAGGATGATCGAGCCCTTTTCATACCGCTTGGAGATGACCTGGAAGACCAGGTTGGCTTCTCCGCGTTCGAGGATCTCGTAGCCCACCTCGTCGACTACGAGGACACCCGGCCGTAGGTAGGTGCCGAGCTTGTTGGCCAGGCGGCCGGCGGCTTCGGCGGCTTTGAGGTTGCGGACCATGTCGTCGAGGCTGGTGAAGTAGACCGAGTAGCCGGCCCGGCAAGCCGCGACCGCGAGAGCGACGGCGATGTGTGTTTTACCCACCCCCGGCGGGCCCAGGAGAGCCGCGTTGGCCTTGGCCTCGACGAACGAGAGCGTGGCGAGGTCCTTGACCTTGCGCGGGTCGAGGTCGGGCTGGAACGAGAAGTCGTACTCATCGAGCGTCTTGTGGTGCGGCAGCCGGGAGAGTCGCAGACCCTGCCGGAACCGGCGGTCGTCGCGGACAGCCAGCTCCTCGGAGAGGACCAGGTCGAGGAAGTCGAGATAGCCCATCTTCGCCTCGTCCGCCCGGCGGGTGAACTCGTTGATGGTTTCCGCGAGGTGGGGCAGGCCGAGCTTGCCGGCCGTGGTGCGGATACGGTTGCCGGTCAGCTCGCTCAAGAGGATTCCTTCGTCGCTCGATGGGTGGTGAAGGGACGGGTGCCAGTCAGCTCGTCATAGACCGACAACGGTCGGCGCCCGACCTCGATCCGGGTGGCCGCGGCCCGGTTCAGCAGGGCCTGCAGCGGGCCGGTCTCCTCGCCCCGCGGCCGCTCTTGCCGAGGCTGGATGGGGATGTCGCCGGTGGTGGTCCGACGGTTCTTACCGGTGGGCAGACCGTCCCAGTGCGACTCATCGACGACACGGGCACCGCGGCCGATCGCCCGGGGGTGGGCGGCAAGCAGCGTGCTGCCATGGATGTCAGCAAGGGTGCCATGCAGCATGACCTGGGACTTCGTGGCTCGGACCTCGACCAGCTGACGAGCACGGACTCGCCGGGCCGGCACGGAGTAGAGGTTCCCGTCGAAGGCGACCAGGCAGTCCTTGCCGACGTGCCGCAGCTGCCGCTCGGCCACCAAGTACGGAACCGACGGCAGCGGCTTGAGCGCCGCGTGATCTCTCGCCGCCCGCTCCGCGATGACCTCCCGGTGCGTCTTGTGGATCTGGGCCCGCCGCAGCGGCACCCACGCGGTGAACGCGGCGTCCATCTCCTCGACGGAGGAGAACGACCGGCCGGACAGAACGTGATCGCGGACGATCAGAACTTGCCGCTCGACCCGGCCCTTGCCCTGCGGCCGGTAGGCGGCCAGCACGTCGATGTCGAAGTCGTAGTGGCCGGCGAAGCCGACCGCTTCCGGATGCAGCGGGACCGCCTCACCAGGAGCAACGTGGCGGCGGACGACGGTCTTGGTCCGGTCGTAGACGATCGTCATCGGAGCCCCGCCGAAGTGGGCGAAGGCCCGGCGGTGGCAGTCGAAGAAGGTCTGCAGGTCCTGGCTCGTGGTGAAGCAGCAGAACGGGTCCCGCGAATACGACAACGTCATATGGAAGGAGTAGACCTTCGCGATGCCCATGTGAGCGAGGATCTTGCCCTCATCACCCCAGTCAACCTGGGCCTGGGCCCCCGGAATCACCTCGAACCGGCGGTGCATCCCCGCCAGTTCCTTGGGCGTGATGCCGAGTTCCTCGGCGATTCTGGGCCGGGAGGTCTGGACGTAGAGCTTGACTCGCTGGTAGTTGCCAGTGAAGCCGTACTCCTGGGCCAACCGCTCATGAATGACCGCGGCCTTCATCAGGACCTCGGCCCGAAGCATCGAGTCGATCAATGGCCCGAACTCGTCGATCACCCTCGCCCGCGACCGCCCACTCGGCGACCGCCGCGGAGGCGTCGCCGGACCCGGCGCCGACAGGTACTTACGGACCGTTTTGCGGTCCAGCCCGGTCTCCCTGGCGATCTCCGACAGGCTCATCGCCCCGGACTCCAGCAGGCCCCGAAAGCGCCGGAGCTCCAGCCAACGCTGCGGATCCAAGACCACTGCCAGCCCCCTCCGCCGCCCGAATCGACCAAGCATCAGAGTGCCGAGCAGCATGTCTCACCGCATCAGCAACTGTCCCTTTTCATCCGTACGAGGCTGGGGACGTTCACGTGTACCCCGACACGCAGCCGGAACAGCGTCCGGTCCGAGACCGGTGTGCCCGACACCGCCAGTTCCTCGGCCTTGGCGACCATGCGCTCGCTGAGCTTGCGCCACTTCGGGTCGTACTCCGGGCGAGGACTGGACCCCGGCGGCGCGTCCGGCAGCAGACCGGTCTCCACCTCGATCAGATGGCGCTCGAAGAACTTCGCCCGCCGCAGCGCAGGCTCAGGAACGGTGTCCAACAGTCCGAACGGCGGCAGCCCCGGGGCCCCTGGCTGGGAGTCCAGCAACGCGAACCCCTCGGAGACCATCAGATGGGAGAACAGGACCAGGCTCGCGGCCCCGTGATCGTCGACGAGGCGGACCAAGGTCCCCGCCAGACCGACGACGGAATGAACCCTGTCCCCGAACCTCACCCGGTCCCCGACGCTCAGCACTCCGCGCGGCAATAGCCCACTCATCGCCCGTACCTCCGGTCGACCAACGTCAGATCACCCAGCGGACGGGACAGGTCCGCCCCCAGCACCCCGGACCACAACAGGTGGAACACCACCGGCAGCACCTCGATCGGGTCCCCGACCGTCGCGGCCTGGACCATCAAGGGCGCCGGAACCGCGAACGCCGACCGCACCGCGGCGACCGTCCCGTCCGCCGCCGCGTGCCGCGGATGCCGGTAACCGGCCAGCCAGCGCAGATTCGCCACCCGGACCGGATCAAGCGACCCGACGAGGCGATAGGCCCAGCCCACCGCCTCACACACCCGCCGCATCACCGAGAACGCCACCGCGGAGCGATCGTCGACCCGGTCGACCGGACGGCAGTCGATCACCAGCCCCGTCCCGTCTACGGCCCGCGCGAAGTAGTCCGGCGCGTGCGACCGTCCCCGCCGAGTCGTCTCATCGCGCCAGTACAGCCAGAACGGCTGCGAAGCGAACCCGGTCACCTGCGGGTCGAAGTCGAGCAGCATCGCGTGGTCCCGCTCCAGCCACGACTCGAACCCCACATGACGGCCCGTCGTCGCCGACCAGTACAACCCCGGGAAGTGGCGCTGGCCCCGGTACGACGGAAAATCTCGCACCGGTGGCACGTCCTCGAACGCGATCCCCACCGCGTCCCTCAACGGCCGCCGTACCTCGGTCCCGACTTCCACCCAGGCCACATCGAAGCCCGCCACCTCCAGCAGGGCCTCATCGGAAAGCGCACGCGTCGTGTCCATGGGGACGACCATCACGGGTCCGGTGAGACCGGCCAGATCAGATGAGACTCAATCCACCCTGAAAGGTGAAAACCGGGCACGGCATGCCACACGCGCCGCGAATCGGCCGACTACCACCTGAGACGAGTGAGACACCACCAGGTCCAGTGAGACCGGACAGCTACGAGCTCACGCCGCCGACAGCCCTCGCGGCTTGACAGAGCGCATTAGGAATCGATGAGAACGGTCAAGATTCACTGAGACAGAACAAGGTCATGGCAGAACTTCCACCACAACGTGCTGCCCTGTTGGCAAGGGGAATCCCCTGTCCTGTCGCAGCGCATCTGGCAGATAGTGGCTCGCTGACCTGCGAGGGGCCAAGTGGCCTGAGAACGCTGATGGTCGGTGTTCTCAAACGATCTGGCTTTCGCGGCTGGCGAGCATCGGCGGCGAGTGGACCTCCAGTGGGCTCTGGCGGTGGGGTAGGTCGTCGAGCACGGCGTCACCATCGGTCAGAGGTGTTGCCGCCCGACCACCTGTTGTTCGCCACTCACGCACGCGAAAGCGGCGGACGCTGATGCCGGGGATTCCGGTGAAGGTCATGTCACATGCAACTCGCCGCACCGTTCAGATTCCGGAGCATCAGGTTCCCTTGCCAACTCTCGCAGAGGGGGCCAGGGGCGGGGCGCTGGAACCGGGTCGCACCGCCCTTGTTCGGATTGCCGTCTCTGTCTCGCCGGGCGTGGTGAGGCGTTCCGAAGGACAATGGTTATTGAGCTTCACAGTGGGCGACCGAGCGACCGTGGCGCATTGCGACGATCCTCCCTGACAGTGAGCAGAAGCCACAAGACCGTGATCGTCGCCTCCACGAAGGAGATCCGGTAGTGGGCCAGAAGGTTAACCCGCATGGGTTCCGGCTCGGCATCACCACGGACTTCAAGTCCCGGTGGTACGCCGACAAGCTGTACAAGGACTACGTCGGTGAAGACGTCGCCATCCGTCGGATGATGACGATGACGTCCGGCATGGAGCGCGCCGGCATCTCGAAGGTTGAGATCGAGCGCACCCGTGACCGAGTCCGCGTCGACATCCACACCGCGCGTCCGGGTATCGTCATCGGCCGCCGCGGCGCCGAGGCCGACCGTATTCGTGGCGACCTGGAGAAGCTGACCAAGAAGCAGGTCCAGCTCAACATCCTCGAGGTCAAGAACCCCGAGCTCGACGCCCAGCTGGTGGCCCAGGCGGTCGCCGAGCAGCTATCCTCCCGCGTCTCCTTCCGTCGCGCCATGCGTAAGAGCATGCAGTCGACGATGAAGGCCGGCGCCAAGGGCATCAAGATCCAGTGCAGTGGCCGCCTCGGCGGCGCCGAGATGTCCCGCTCGGCGTTCTACCACGAGGGCCGTGTGCCCCTGCACACGCTCCGCGCGAACGTCGACTACGGCTTCTTCGAGGCCAAGACGACCTTCGGCCGTATCGGTGTGAAGGTCTGGATCTACAAGGGCGACGTCAAAAACATCGCCGAGGTCCGCGCCGAGAACGCTGCTGCCCGCGCCAGTAACCGTCCGGCCCGTGGTGGCGGCGGCGCCGACCGCCCGGCCCGTGGCGGCGAACGTGGCGGTCGCGGTCGCAAGCCGGTACAACGCGAGACCCGTTTGCCAGCCCATGCGGGCGCGCGAACGCAAAGCAGCGGCGCAACTGAGGGCCCCTCAACCAGTCGCGGGTCCGACGGCCATCGCCGTCCAGCGCTCACCGAGTCGTCCGCAGCGCACGCGGAAACACTGCAAGAGACTCAGAGTGTGCACGCGCCTGATCCCACAGAGATTCCCAGGTGTGTGGCGAAAGTGATCTCCTTGGACGATGAGTCGCTGTTGGGAGAATCTGTACGGTTCCACTTTCACCTTCTTGTACCAGAAGGGCACCCCTGGGCTGGCGATAACGGCCCAGGTAGGTTGCTGCTGGTCGCATCCTCTCGAAATATTGGCAACATTTACCCCGCGGCGCTCTTTTATGATGCCGCTCCCTCCGGAGCTGCCGCCGAATTCACGTTCATTACCCAGCAAGCAGGCAGACACTGTTTGCGATTCACGGTGTACGAGCGTGAATTTGGTGTTGTGCTTCAAGAGGTTGAGGCGACATTCACGGTGAAAGCAACGGATTGAAATGATGGAGAGTGGCCGTCATGTCACGTGAAATTCCTCCGGAAGTTCCCCAGGATCCGAGCAGTGGCTTCACCAGTCTACCCGGCCCCTCATACGCCCACCCTGACATAGTAGTCAACATTACCGCCGGGGCTGGCCCCATGAACATCATGATGTTTGGCCCGAAGGTCCCTCCCTTGAAATCTGGCATACACCAGGCCCAATTGAAGAATTCTGGCACAGTAATTCACCGCAAAGCAAATCGCTTGCGCAAAATCTGGAAAGACCGGTTCTTGAATCATGAGCAATACGAAGACGGCATACCGGTGGAGGTTACCCCGTTCCAGAAATCAGTGGACCTCACGGACTACCCCGAAGACAAGTTGCTCACCGTAATCAAAGAACTCGCCGATGAAGGTAGCTATCTGCTGAAACAGCTCCTTGACGGGGACGATCCACGGTTGCCTATTCTCCGCCGGGATCTAATAGAAGCATTGCAGGATGAAAATCTGCGCGTCAGATTCAACTCCGATGTCTACCTACCGTGGCCGATGATGGCACTGGATGCCCTTCCAGGGGAAGCCGACGACCATTTTGCGCGGTTTCTCGGATACCGGCATCAGATCGACCAGACGGCCGACTGCTATCCAGGCGTAGCATCAGCGCTTATTGCCCACGCCCAGGCAGTCACAAGTCTAAATGTAGACACGCTGCTTAATACGGTCGATGGGGCTGCCAAAGTTCGGGAACTACTCGATGCTACGGATCTGACGGAGCGCACTCAAAGCAATGAATTGATCAGTGCTTTGCAGTCGCCCAATGTCGACGAAGACCTAATGTATTTTTGGTGCCACGGGAGTTTTGAAGGCGCACCGCAGCCTCACCTTGTAATCCGGCTCACCGATTCTATGGGAATCGACGGTGAATTGGTTAATAGGTTGCGGACCGAGGCCCGTACCCAGGGACAACAAGGGACCTTTCGTCCTTTCGTGATACTTAATGCTTGCTTTGCGGGCCTGGTTGCGGATTCAGTGGAATTTGAGCATATCGGTGGAGTGCTCATACGGAGCGGTGCGGAAGGTGTTCTCGGTCCCCAAATTGAAATTCCGAAACTCTTCGGTGCCCATTATGCCCTTGAGTTCATTAAGGCATATTTGGCCGGTTCGTCCACAGCGGGAGGGATCACCCGGGAGCTCGCCCGACACTTCGCTAAAACTTACCGAAATCCCCTGGCGTTGACCTACTCTCTGCACTGTGGGCTGGATAGTCGATTGGCGCTGAGCGCTGGGAAGTAAGGATCTAGTCATGGAGAAAGGTGCTCCGGTAGCGATAGTCGACTTGAATGAGCGTGGCATGCTGCTAAGCGATCAGGGCGGTCAGCCGGTTCCCGGAAATCGCGTTCCGGAATACCTTGCCCGCAGCCTCCCAATCCCTCATTGGGCGACGGACATCTACGTGCATGTCCACGGATGGCAAACTCTCCCTGATGCGGCAACGCGGCAGGCTCAGTTGCTACTGGGCCGGGCGCTGCAGCAGCGAGCGGTACGCCCGGACTATTACTTGAATTTGTCGCGGGACGGCTTTCGGCCGTGGCTCGTGTCGGTCCGCTGGCCTTCCTCTAGCCGTTCCTCGCTGTCTGGATACCGGCGCATACGGGATCGAGCTCATGAGATGGGGGCAGAGGGGCATGGGCAGGCCGCGTACGTTATCAGTCATCTACTCGGCTACCTGGATAAGAACCGTACTTCACCCGGTTCGCACCTGCTTAAGAACCGCTTCGGACAGTTCTTGCACTTGTGCGGTCATTCTTTCGGTGGCCGGTTTCTATGCGAGGCTGTTCAGTGGGCTGCCGGCCAGAAAACGGCTGATTTGCTCAGTTGGAGCGCGGGAACCGACCCGCAACGGCCTTTTACCGTGGATAGCCTGCTTGTTTTCCAGATGGCTTCGCCGCGTGACGCGCTCGAAACCTTGTTCCCAGCTCTTCTCCCGAGGCGTGAGCGTGACCACTGGGCCCCGCTAAGCGGACCCATCGTGCTCACGTACTCACGACATGACCGCGCGACCGGTATCTGGCATCGGCAGGCTGAGGGCAGTGTAGGAATCGGGTACGCAGGTGCCAGGCGCGCTCCAACCCATGTACACAGCATCCAATTGCTGCCGCTGGATCGCGCCTATGTAATGGACGATCTCGACCATCGGGTAGTAAACGTGGACGCCAGTTGGCTATTTCGACGGGGGCGTTTGAGCTTCGCCGGAGCTCACTCGGACATCAATTACCCAGAGTCAGCGCATCTACTCCTTAGCTTGGCGGAGTTGTCGCGCTGAGCGTATGCCAGCAACAGCTGGCTCCTCGCTGGAGCGCAGGCAGGAGCACCTAGACTAAGATGCGTCCCGCACGTACACGATTGGGGCTTTCGCTGTATGGCAGATCGTCCGCCTATTCCCGCAGAACTTGAGCGTCGACTCATGATTGAGGCCGGTCACCGCTGTGCCATTCCGACATGCCGAGCGATCGGACCACTCCAGTTCGAGCACATCAACGACTGGGCCAGGACTCAGAAGCACGAGTTCGAAAATCATTTGAGACGGGACACCTGTGTCAGCGAACCAGGCGAGGGCATGAGGGCGCTGAGGGTGCTCCCTCAATCGGTCAGGGCTCTTTGGGTCTGACCGCAATTTGGCCGAGCCCCCGGCTTGCTCGATGCGGGTCCCGGTCCTTGCAGGTGGGTAAAGCCCTGGAGCCGCCCGTCCCTGGCCCCGGCGGCGTTCTGGGCTCTGCCCTCGCCTGGCCCCTGTCGGCGCGGCTGGGCCGCCGCCGAAGCTGCGACCGCCCTTCCCGAGGCTTCAGCCTTCCCAGAACTCCGTCACGGACCTCGACCCTGGAGAACCTGGATCCCCGGCGATGGGGCGCCACTGCCATCCATCGCTGCAGCGTCTGCGACCATCCGATCGCACAGGTCGGACTCCATCAGGTGTGGATCTCGCTACGCGTGGCCACCGATGTGCTTCCTTTACTGGTAAGCGCCTGCTCGTCGGTGTGTGTCGCCGAACTGCCCGACGGTGCGGGAAGGGCTACATCCCCACACCACACACAGGCAGCCGAGTCAATCAGCCGGCGTCCGACTGGGACTGACCAGCCGACGTGACCGCCAACACCGCGCCCCATCTCACGTGATCGTTTGCCAACCAACTAAGTCGTGGCAGGTCAGCGCGACCCAGACGACTAACTTCACTGTCAAAGGACACCGCAGGCGAAGCCTCGGCCTGCGGGACCGGTCCGGCGGTTGGTCAATCTGACCTTGCATCTTCGGCGGGCACGTCTGGCCACGCCTCGTACCCGCCGGGCTTCTAGCAGGCAATTCCGGTCGGGCCAAATCGCGGAATCTCCGGATCCTCTGTGTCAGCCCGATCGCCGGGCCACCAAGGTCCCACGGAGTCCCTTGTGCCTGCCCCGTTCATCACTATCGCCATCGAGCCCAGTGGCAGCGTCTCCGCCAAGGGGGCCACCGATGATCTGTCTGCCACGCTCCTCAAGCACGCGGGATTTCATCAGATCAAGGACTGGTACGGCCGCCGTCATCGTCTGCCGACCACTACCCCCCAAGCGGACCGCTCCGCCATCGCCTCCCACGCAGCGGAGATGCTCCGGGCTGCCCGCTACAGCGTCGACCTTGACCCGGATCTCGACACCAGCCGATTGGCCACCCTCACCGATCCTCACGGGATTCGGGTGGCCGGCGGCCAGGTCCTGCGACTGACCGACCGGATCAAGGGCGCGGCAAACCCCGCTGTGGCCGCTCACGCCATCGACCATCTCCTTGACCCCACTGACGGCGTCCTGATCCGGCTCCATGAGGCATTCGAAGCCGCCGCTGAGACGATCACCGATCTCGACGAGGACGCCTTCGAGCTGGCAGACCGCTTCACGCTCGCCTGCGAGCACCTCACCGCAGCCGTCGAAGAGCTAGACGGTGCCCCCGCTCAGGTGTGTGCCCTCGCCGGTGCCTCCCCGTTGCATGGCGGCAGCTACCAGGAGCAGACCGCCACTTACTACGCGACGGCCTTCACCAGTGCGGCCCGCGCCATCTCGCCCGCCGCCGCCCAGGCACCGGCGCCCCTCGATCAGACTTCGGGCAGCGTGTCGGCCATGACCGCGACCCCTGTCTCCGGCTCCCGTCCGCGGGTCAGGTGATCGCTGATGTTCTCGATGCTCACCTCCCGTACGTCGTCGGCCGCCAACGTGTCACGTATCTATCTCATGCGGGCCACCGACGCCCTGGCCAGCGCGACGGCCACCTATGCCATCCCGCTTCTGGTCCTGATCACTACCGGGTCCACCGCTCTGACCGGCCTCGCGTTCCTGCTGGAATGGACACCCCGGCTGGCCGCCTTCACCTTCGCCGGATCCCTGGTCGACCGCTACGGTGCCGGCCGCGTCCTCCGCACAGCCAACTTCGTCCGCGCCACGCTCGTCGCCCTGACTGGCGCGGTCTTGGTGGCTCTACCTGTCGCCGGAATGGCAACCACGTGTGTGGTTCTGGGGTTCGGTGCCGCGTCCGGCTTGCTGACGGAGGTCTCCTACGTGGCGGTGGAAACCCTCGGTGCCGACGCCAGCCGTCACCTGGGCTCAGACGCCCATCGCGTCCAGGCCGTACAGACTGGCATTGATCAAGGCGCGATGCTCGTCGGTCCGCTCCTGGGTGGCCTGTTGCTCCTGATCAGCCCCAGCGCACTACTGGCCGTCGTCGCAGTGCTGGCCCTGACCGCAGCCGCAACCGCACGAGACGACGAGCCTCAAGCAGATCACCACCCAGAACCCAGCAGCCTGCTGATCGGCTGGCAGACCTTGCGCCGAACCCCCGCACTGGTCTGGCTGATCGGAGGCCTGGCCTCGTCGAACCTGGCCTTCGGTGTTCTGCAGGCAGCCGCCCCGATCACGGTCATCCACCAGTTCCACCACTCCCCCGCCGCCGTCGGCGCGATCTGGAGCGCGGCAGCCGTCGCCTCCCTGCTCGCCGTGTGGGCCGCCCGCCGGGCCATCGACCGATGGCACGTGTGGCCGGTGGGCGCGATAGCGGCCGCCGTGTCCACCGCAGCCTGCCTGGCCATCGCGCTGGCTCCGGGCTTTCGCGCCTACATCGCGGCGGTAGCTGTACTGATGGCTGCCGAGGGTGCGTTGACCGTGGTCCTGCGGACGCTGCGCAGCCGCCTCATTCCGGCGAGGGCGTTCGGCTCCGCCCTGTCGGTGACGATCGTCCTGGTGCTTCTGCCGCTGCCCATGGCCGGAGTCCTGGTCGCGGCCGTACCCAGCGGAAGCCTTCCGCACCTGCTGCTGGTGTGCGCTGTGCTGCAGGGCATCGTGCTCGGCGCGTGTTTCACCGGTCTACGCCGACACCGCGCTGCCTGCGACCTTTCGCACGCCCAAGCTCCCGCGCCGCGTACCAGCGGATCCATCGCGCCCACGGCCACCACTTCTTGAGAGCCGCGCCCACCAACGGCTTCCGCTCGACTTGTCCGCTTCTCCCCACCCTGTTTCTTCTTGGAGCCTTCCTATGTCCCGATCGACCCGTCCGGTTCTGATCATCGTCGGCGGAACTGACCCTGTCTTCCGGCGCTATTGCGTCGAACAGGCCGCTGCCGCGTACCCGATCGTGCTGATCGATGCCAAGCCCCCGACCTGGGCACGGGGCCTGATCGTCGACTACGAGGTCGCCGATATTCGGGATCCTGCCGCCGTGACCGCTGCCGGTCTGGCGCTCACAGAGCGCCACGCCATCGCCGGGGCTGTCACCTGGGACGAATACGCCCTGGTCCCGACCGCAGCACTCGCCAATCGTCTCGGGGTGCCCGGCAACACCGTGGCATCGATGAACGCCTGTCGGGACAAGGCGACCAGCCGCCGGCTCTTCGCGGAGCACGGCGTCCCGTCCGCGGTATCGACCCGCGTCGGCAGCCTGGCCCAGGCGACGACCGCCGCGCAGCTCACGGGCTTCCCCGTGGTCCTCAAGCCGGCCTCGCACGCGGGAAGCATCGGCGTGATCCGCGTCGACCAGCCCGAAGAGCTCCCTGATGCCTGGAAGTTCGCCTTTACGGGGGCCAGTGAGCAAGGACCGGAAGGCAGCGGCGTGCTCGTTGAGGAGTACCTGGACGGCCCTGAAATATCCGTGGAGTGCGTCACCCAGAACGGTCTCAGCACGGCGGTTGCCGTCACTCGCAAGGAGGTGGGCTTCGCACCGTACTTCGAGGAGGTCGGCCACACCGTAACCGCCGACGACCCGCTGCTGCATGAGGCGGCGCCCATCGCCGCTCAGGCGATACGCGCCCTGGGAATCACCGACGGCGTGCAGCACGTGGAGATGCGCCTCACCGCCAGCGGTCCACGGATCATCGAGGTCAACGCCCGGATCGGCGGCGACCTGATCGGCAAACTGGTCGGCCTCACCACCGGCCTCGGCCTGCCTCGTATCGCCGCCGACATCGCCTGCGGAAACGCTCCCGATCTCGACCCTACGGCACACGGCACCGCCGCGATCCAGGTTCTGTATCCCCCGGCCAGCGGCACTCTCACCGCTCGCCACCTGCGGATCGACCCGGACCAGAACGCGTGGCTGCACCAGGTGGCCTGGCTGCGTGAGGTCGGGGACCAGGTTGCTCTGCCGCCGGACGGCGATGTCGACAGCGCACGGATCGGCCTTTTCATCGTCACCGCCAACAGCCCCTCCGCCGCCCACAAGCGGCTCGCGTCCCTCACCGCGGGGCTGATCTTGGCGGTCGCACCGTGATCCGAACACTGCCTCCAGCACCCTCTCCGACCTGGTTGCCGCGCACCCGATGATCCCCACCGCCGACCACCTGCCCGAACAGGAGCTGCCCCGATGACCAGCAGAAGAGCGCCCCGCGCCCCGCCTCCCCCGCACGCCTGCGCTCACTCCCTGGACGAATCATGCCCGCACCGCGTACCAGCGCGCCCTCGACCACCACCGGGTCCGACGCGCTTCTCTACCTCCTCTTCGGCATCCTCGGCATCGCCATCGCCTTCGGCTCCCTGGCCTGGCTGACCGGCAACCTCACCAACACCCTGGTCGGTGTCGGCCCATGGACGCCATTCAAGTCCACCGACGCACTGCTTCATCCCGCTGCGCTATGGCCGCACTTGAGCCCCACCGCACTCCTGGTCGGCGTCCGGATCGTCCCCGGCCTGTTGTCCGTCGGCATCGCCATCGTCGGCCTGGTCCTGTGGATGCGGCTGCGGGGCGGCGCGAAGAACGGTCTCGCCCGGAAGGGCGACCTTGCCCCGCTGCTGGACAAGGAGATCACCGCCAAGGCCCGGAGCCTGCGGCCGAGTCTGGCCGATCTCAAGGAGAACGAGGTCGCCCCGGCCGACCGCGGGATTCTCGTCGGCACGCTCTCCCCCGGCCGCGCCGAGGTCCGCGCCTCTTGGGAGGACGTGATCGTCGCGATCATGGCCCCACGCTCCGGGAAAACCTCCGGACTGGCGATTCCCGCGATCCTCGCGGCTCCCGGTCCGGTGCTGCTGACCTCGAACAAGGCGGCGAACGACGCGTTCACCGCGACGGTCGACGCCCGCGCCGAGGTCGGCACGATCTGGACGCTCGACCCGCAACAGATCGCTCACTGCCCGCGCGAGATGTGGTGGGACATCCTGGCCGACGCCCGCGACCTGGCCGGGGCGAAACGTTTGGCGGGGCATTTCGTCGCGGCCAGCGTGGACGAGTCGAACGGCTCCGATTTCTGGTCCACCGCGGCGAGCAACACGCTCGGTGCGCTGTTCCTGGCTGCCGCCAGCCACCGCCGCCCGATCACCGACGTCCTGGCCTGGCTCGCCTCGCCTGCGGATCGCACCCCGGTCGACCTGCTCACCGATGCCGGTCACGACGCTGTCGCCGCCCAACTTCAGGGCACCGTCAGCGGGGCGACGGAGACCCGGGACGGCATCTATGAGACCGCGCGGCAATACGCGAGCTGCCTGCTCGATGCGGACGTCGCCGCCTGGGTCACCCCGGCAAAGCACCTGCCCGAGTTCCAGCCGTTCGTGTTCGCCACCTCCCGCGACACGCTGTACCTGCTCAGCAAGGACGGCGGCGGCTCGGCCTCGGCGATCATCGCGGCGGCGGCCGATGCGGTGATGCGCGCGGCCGTCGTCGTCGCCGAGCGCTCCGGCGGGCGGCTCGACCCGCCCGCCCTGTGCGTCCTGGACGAGGCTGCCAACGTCTGCAAGATCTCCGATCTGCCCGACCTGTACAGCCACCTGGGCTCGCGAGGCGTGATCCCGATGACGATTCTGCAGTCCTACCGGCAGGGCCAGCGGTGCTGGGGCGAGGCCGGCATGGACGCCCTGTGGTCCGCCGCCACCATCAAGATCATCGGCAGTGGCATCGACGACGCGGACTTCGCCGACCGCCTCAGTAGGCAGGTCGGTGACCATGATGTGCAGACCACGTCTGTGTCGACCAGCGAGAGCGGGAAGTCCACCTCGGTGAGCATGCGTACCGAGCGGATCCTGCCGCCGGACGCGATTCGTGCGCTGCCCAAGGGGAAGGCGCTGCTGCTCGCCACCGGTATCCGGGTGGCCATGCTCGACCTGCGGCCCTGGTACAAGGAGCCTTCCGCCAAGACAGTCGGCCCGGCTTCGGCCCGTGCGACCAAGGCCATCACCGCGCGTGCTCTCGCCAAGCCCCCTGGCAGCGACGACTTCGGGCTGTCGGCATGAGCGCCCCGACGTTGAAGGTCCTGTCGCTGGGAGCCGGTGTCCAGTCGACGTGTCTGCTGCTCATGGCGGCCGAAGGGCACCTGCCCGGCCTGAATGTGGCGATCTTCGCAGACACCGGGTGGGAGCCTCGCGCGGTCTACGAGCACCTCGACCGCATCGAGCGGGAGATCGCCGAGCCCGCCGGGATCCCCATCCTGCGGGTGACTTCGGGCAACATCCGCTCCGACGCGCTCGACCCGGCGAAACGGTTCGCCAGCATGCCCCTGCACATCCTCAATCCATCGGGGACGGAGGGGATGTCGAGGCGCCAGTGCACGGGGCAGTACAAGGTCCGCCCGATCAAGGAGAAGGTCCGAGCCCTGCTTGGCCATCCGCACCCGCAGCGTGTTCCAGCGGGGGTGTTCGTCGAGCAGTGGATCGGCATCTCGGTCGATGAGTTCCACCGGGCCAAGGACGCGGACGTCGCCTACATGAAGAACCGATTCCCGCTGATCGAGGAGGGTTTCTCCCGTTCAGACTGCCTGCGGCTGCTGCGCTCGCGCGGTTTTGGATCAACGCCAAAAAGTGCATGCCTGGGATGTCCCTACCACGGCAACTCGCAGTGGCGGGCGCTGAGGGACAGCTCGCCGCAGGAGTGGGCGGACGCCGTGGACTTCGATGCAGCGATCCGCGCAGGCAACGCGCGGGCGACCGCCGAGGGCAATCCGCTGCTGGGTCAGGCGTATCTGCACCGCTCCCGGCGCCCGCTCGACGAGGCGCCGATCGACCGGGTCACCGCCCACGAGTGGTCGGGCCGGCAGGGCGACATCTTCGACGCAGTCGCGGACGCGGAACTGGAGAACGGGGAGTTGGACGGCTGTTCACCTTGGTCCTGCCGCTCCGGCGCCCCGATGACCGACGGCCCCGACCTCGCGGCGTGAACTCCCGAGCCCTCCCTTTCCTTCAGGAGTCTGTATGTCACCGAACACCTCGTCCCTGTTGGGCACCCGCTCCGCTCGCCTGGCCGGTTCGTCTGTCGTGCGGCGCGGGGACCAGTGGTGGCTGGTCTCCGGCAGCGGCTCCGTCCTCTCAACTGACGTGGCCTTCACCCGTGAGCTGGACCGATTCGCCGCCGCGATGACAGCCGCCGACCAGGCGGTCGCTGCACTGTGCCCCCAGAAGCGCGAACCCCGGCGCCGGGGCCGACGATGAAGCCATTTCTGCAGGCCGAGCAGGCGGTCCTCGGGGCCATCCTGCTTGACCCGGGCCAGCTGCCCTCCCTCACTTGGCTCGATCCCGCCCACTTCTACCGTCCTGCACACCGGGCGCTGTTCGCCGCGATGCGCAAGCTCCACGCCGACGGCCAACTCACCGTCACCGCTGAGGAGGAAGTGGCAGTGGAGTGGGTGACCGGCGCGGTCGCTGAGGCCAGTCGGTACGTCCGCGGACTCAGCGCCGGGTACGCCCACACACTGATCGCGGCGTGTCCGCGTTCTGGGCACGCCGCGGTGTACGGGCGCATGGTGCTGGAGGGCGCAATCCACCGCACCGTGACCGAGCACGCCGTCCGCCTGCACCAGGCCGCACGCGCGGACGCGTTGCAAGGCCGGGTCGACGGCGCGCTGCACCATGCGGACGTGCTGGCCGACGTCCTCACCGACCTCGCCCGCCGCTGGGGAACCGAACCCCGACCCCTGGCACCCGCCGGGTCTCCGGAGACAATGACCCAGCCCGCCTCGGCCGCTACCGAGCAAGCACTCCAGGACGAGCAGTTCCTCCTCTCAGTGCTGGTGAATCAGCCCCCCGCTATGGGCAACGTCATCGGCTGGCTACGGCCCACCGACTTCGCCGGGCACGGACACGGCCAGCTCTACCGCTGTCTTGGCGCTCTGCACCATCGCGGCGAACCCATCGACCACCTCACCGTGCTGTGGGAGGCCCAACGGCGCGGCCATCTGGCCGAAGGCACACTCACCGACGAGCAGCTGCGCAACATCTGCAACGGGTTCGGCGCGGGATCGGCCGAGTACCTCGGCGAGCAGACCCTGCGGTCCTCGCTGACCCGGACGGCTGCCGCCTCCGCCAGCGCAATCAGGGCCTTGGCCCAAGACGAGGCACTGGCGCCAGGCCGGCTCATCAACCACGCCCTGCACGCCCTGGGCCCACTCGACGAGGTCCGGGCCCGCTGGCGAACCGCCACCGGCGAGCCCGCTGCTCCGCAACCGGCGACGGGAGGCCCTCCGACCGCTGCTCGGATCGACGCGGCCCTGGCTCGAAGCCAACCGCGCCTCCCGGCCCGGCCAGACGCCGCCATGCAATCCCCCCGTGCCCAGCCTCCGACCCGCACCCCTACCGCAGTCAGTCCTGACCACCCGCACCCTCAACGGAGCCACCCGTGATCATCGATCCTGCCGACGACGCCACCACACTGACCGCCCTGGCCGCAGCGTGCGACACCGTACGAGCCCAACTGCCGTTGGACGGGCCCCCTTACCAAGATCTTGATCTCGTCACGGTCTCCCGCCAGCTCTCCAGCCTTGGTGACCTGGTGACCCACCTCAGCGACGAAGTCCTCTTCCGCTCGGTGCAGCCCGGTCCCAGCAGCTCGCAACGGCACCGGGCCATTGGCGCCTTCGCCAGCGCCCTTGATCCCCTCGGCCGAGCCATCAGCGCACTCGGCTGCGTCTACCCGCAGATCGCCTTCCGCGACGAGACGTCCGGATGGCTGGATTCACCCAACCTGCGCGATGCCCTGCGCTCCGCCGACACGGTCATCGAGGAGAACCTCGACACCGCCTCCGAGGCACTCCGCGAGACCGCCGACGGCCTCAACGCCGCGAGCACCTACCTGCGAGTCGACACGCATCGCGTGCAAGTCGCCCTGCACCGCAGCACAGCCCGAAGCCGCGCCACAGCCCCAACCCCGCCCCCGATCTTCGGCACCGAACTGCCAGCAGCGTCCTATACCCGCCGACAGGGGCGCTGACGTGGGCGTCCTGCGCGGCGGTCCGCTGATCGGCAGCCTGTGCTCGGGGTACGGCGGTCTGGACCTCGGTGTCCAGGCCGCCGTGGGGGGCCGGACGGCCTGGCATGCAGAGATCAACCCCGATGCCTCCCGCATCCTGGCCCGGCACTGGCCCGATGTGCCCAACCTCGGCGACATCACCGCCATCAACTGGGACCTGGTCCCACGGGTGTGCGTCCTGACGGCGGGTTTCCCCTGTCAGAGACGTCTCGGTCGCCGGCCGTCGGGCCGGACTCAACGCCCACACCCGCTCAGGGCTGTGGCTGCACGTCGCGCGTGCGGTCGAAGGCCTCCGCCCCTGCCTGGTGGTGATCGAGAATGTCCGCGGCCTCCTCACCTCGCCCGCCGGTACCCCTGGCGACGTGGAATTCTGCCCGTGGTGTCTGGGAGACGCCGCAGGCCAGCCTCCTTTGCGAGCACTCGGTGCCGTACTCGGCTCCCTGGCCGACCTCCGGTACGACGCGCGCTGGCTCGTGCTTCGCGCCTCCGACGTCGGAGCACCGCACCGCCGCGAGCGGGCCTTCCTCGCCGCCTGGCCCGCAGACGGCTCTGTTCAAGACCCCGACGAGCAACATCGGCACCAACGGCGGTTCGCAGCACCCGACCAAGCGCAAGCAGGGCGGGCACGGCCCGAACCTGGCCGACGAGGTGGAGTGGCTGCTGCTGCCGACCCCGAAGGCATCGGACGGGATCAAGGGCTCGCCAAACCAGCGCCACGGCAACGGCGACCTGACCCTCCCTTCCGCCGCAGCCTCCCTGCTCCCCACCCCGAAGACGCGCAGCACGGGCAGCTCTGGACACCGCCCAACCACGAACAGGAGCGCGACCCTGACCTCAGTGCCCCTGCCTCTCTGGGAGGAGGCAGTGCCGAAGGACGGGCAAGGGACAGGCAGTGGGGACCGTACTCCGCCGCCATCACCCGATGGGAGACCCGCACCCGCCCCGCGCCGGCGCCCACCGACGCGGCGGGTCGACTACGCGCGGACTTCGTGGAGTGGATGCAGGGCCTTCCGGCGGGCTGGGTGACCCACACCCCCGGGCTGGGCCGCCCCGCCCAACTGACCGCTCTCGGCAACGGCGTCGTTCCGCAACAGGCGACCCGGGCTCTCCAGTTGCTGGCGGCACCGTTCCCCCGCTGCCCACGGTGCAGCGCGCCATAACGGCTTCTACCGCCGATTCCCGGTCTCACCAAATCCCGGAATCTCCGGATCCTCATTCCCACGCCAACCCCCTCCCTCACTGGAGTCCCGCCGTGACCTGCAGAAGAACACCAAGAGCCCCGCCATACCCATTCCCCCAGCCTTTGGAAGCGCCATGCCAGAGCCCACCCAGGCCGCCCCCGAACCCGAACCCTTCCGCGCTCCCGAACCGTTCCGGGTGCCCGACGAAGACCTCGACGACCTCGCCTCCGTCCTGGCCAAGACCATGACTGAGGTCCGTCGGCACGGCGTCATCCTCGACCGACTGGATGCCGAAGCCAGCGCCCCCGCACCCACCGCCGACCTCCCGGCCGTAGCCAACGCCCCCACCGCCCACGCTCCCACCTCGGTGTTCATCCTGGCTCTGGGCGGGGAGGCACACGCCGTCGAACTGGCGGCGCTCAGCAACTGGGTGAACCACCTGCTACTGCCGGTCTACGGGCGAGAGATCAGCACCTCCCGCCCTTGGTGCGAGCAGTGGCACGAACACATTGAGGCCGTCGCTCGGCTGCACGCACTGTGGCTCGCCTGGCAGCAGCTCACCGACGCCGAGGCCGGCCTGTCCGGCCCCTCGACGTGGCATCGCGACCACCTCGACCAGGCCCTGGCCCATCTACGGGCCCCCGACGGGCCGTTCGCTGCCTGCACCACCAGCCCGACCCGACCCAACCACCGGCTGCTGTCCACCCCGGCGCCCCAGCTGGAAGAGGCCACCGCATGAAAAGGGACACCGATTTCGGCCTCGCTGCCTTCTACCCTGCCGACTCCGAGTCCGCACGCGGCAGGACCCACATCCGGGCGTCCGACCTGACCGTGCTCGCCGAGCACCACACGGACGGCACCCGTTCGCAGAGTTTTCTCGTGGCCCACGACGGTTCGGTGACGTGGGGGGTGCCCGGAGAACCGCAGCTCGTCGCGATCAAGATCGAGCGGGACCTCGACGAGCGGATGTACACCTTCGAGACCGCCAGCCACGCCTGCATCCCCTTCGCGCAGAACTGGCTGATCGAACGTGGCTGCCCGCCTGCTTCGATCGCGCAGGGCGATGGCTTCCTGGCACCCGCCGATGACCTCACCATTCGTGTCGAGGAGCAGATCCGTGCCTCGGCAGACCGCTACGAGCTCCTCGACTCCCAGTGCTGGGACGACCCTTGTGAGTCGTGGACTCTGGTCCGCGATTCCAGCGCGGCCCAGGCGCCGATCCGGGTCTTCCTCGATACGGGGGATCTGGTCACCACCACCTACACGATGCGCGAAGGCGCGTTCCCCGACGAGCACGCCGCCCGGGACTGGCTCGATGAGCGCGACGGGCCGCTGCCGGACCCGCCCGAATACCACGGCGACGCGGCGGCCCTGCGCGCTGGTGCCGCGCTCTCTCGCTCCACCGGACCCGTTATGGACCCGCAGGCCGGCCTCGCCACCCGCAGCAGGCCGACCGCAGGTCCGCGTCCGGCTCCTGGCAGGTCGTTGTGAGCCGCGCCCGCCTCGCGTTCGCCGCGCATCCCGACGCCATCGCCGACCTGCGGGAGCTGCCCGATGCGATCCGGGACCAGGCGCTCCTGCACCTGCAGGATCTGGTCCACGGGGAGCGGGTCGCCAAGCGCCTGGAAGGCCGCCTCGACGGCTTCCACAAGGTCTACCTCGGCACCGGAACCGTCCTGGCCACCCATCGGCTGGTGGTCCAGTTCCGCCCCGCTCCCCCCGACTCCGTCCACGTCCGCGAGGTGTACCTGGTCGCGGCCGGGGCCCGCAAGGACTACGCGGTCTACCGCACCGCCCAGTTCCGCACCGGCCTCGCGCAGAACGACGAGACCTCTCCGACGGTCCAGGCCCGCGTTCACGCTGCCCGCTCCCGATCCCCCCACCCGGACGCGCTCACCTCCCGGACCGCGCCCGCGATCCCTGCTGCAGTCAGCACGCCTGCTCCCACCGACTCCCGAAAGGCAATCCTGCGATGACCGACGTCCACACCCCCGTGGCCCGTACCGAGCTGGCCGGCCTGCTCACCGAGGCCGCGCGCAGCGTCTCCGGAATTCTGCTGACCGAGTACCCCACCCCTCCCAGTCGCTCCTACCTCCACCCCGTCCTGGGAATGCTGTCTGCCGGCCCCCAGGTGGTCGGCGAGCTGACCGACCGGCTCGAAGGGTTCCTCGCTGAACCCCTGCCCGCCAGCAGCGCCGGTCTGTTCGCGCTGGCTTCCTACGCCTCCGCACTGGGCTGGCTGACAGAATCCCTCGCCGAGCTGACCGCCAGCGTCGACCAGATCTGCACCGAGGTCGGCCTCCCCACCACTCCACCGGACCCTGCGCTCCCCGCCCTTCCACCGCAGGAGCGGCACGGCGACGCCTTCGACTTCGGTTTCAGCGCGCTGGAGCTGGCGGCCATCCGAACCGCCGCAGACGAGGCCGGGCTGCCATCCGAGGAGTACGTCCAGGTGCTGTCCAAGTCGCTCATGGCCGCCGCCCGCATCACCGATGCCTGCCTGGAGATCGCCAGCGGCCTGGATCAGGACGCCCAGTACGTGCTGGGCGAAGCCACCAACCATGCCTGGATCGAGGAGGAGCCCGACAGCCTCCCCACCTTGGTCCGCTCCCTACTCGCCCGCATGGGGGCGGTCACATGAACCCCCACGACCCCTCCGAAAAGCCCGGCGCGCATCTCGTCGCCGAGACGTTCGGGGTCGAAGACCCCTGGGCCCTGAGCGATGGCCATCCGCTGTGCGACCCGCTCGATGTCGTCGGCAGGATGGTCGCCGAAGCCGCCCGCAACGTCGACCAGTTGCACGCAGAACTGACCCAGGCGGCGCGGTCCGCGATCGAACTTCTCAAACCGCTCGCACGGGGCGAAGGCGCCGATATGCGCGGCTGGGACGGCCTTTTGCGCACCAGGGGCCCCCAGATCGAACTGCTCGTCGCCCGTCGGGGAGCAGCTTACGAACACCTCCGCCTCGCCCTGTCCACCTACCAGCGCCTGCTGCCCGAGCCGAACGCAGCCCTGCAAGCACCGGCGCGGGGTCAGGAGCACGCCACGAAGCAGAAGCAGGGCCGGGACGACGACTGGACCCTTGAGGGAGGTCGCCAGCTCGCGGCTCTTGAGGCGGTCGAGGCGGGCGGCCTGCGGTTCCACCAGAGCCCGATCTACGGCGACATCTGGCTCGGTGACGGGAGTGGCAGGCGACCGAAGGTCCTGGTCGAAACGACCGAACGGCTGCTCGCAGACGGACTGCTGGCCAAGGACACCAGTACGTCGTCGTATCGCCCCGGGCAACTCCTGTCCCTCACGGCACAGGGTGAGGCGGCCCTCCAGGAAGGGCGGTCAGCCGCGCCGCGCGTATCCGCCGCCCTCAGCCGCAGCCACCCCGGAGCAGCCCCCTGGGCCAGTGATCCTGCGTCATCTGGCCCCGTCGGCCCCGACGCGAAGCCCTCCCGCACGCGATGACCTCGAACGAAGGAAGGCCCATGACCACCACAACCGCGGGTGCCGGCTGCGATCACCGCCCACCTCGACCCCGCTCGCGGCCGGTGAGCGGCATGGCTACCCAGGACAGATCCGCACCCCCTCCCCCGTCCTCTCCGGGCCCGCGCGCTGACGACGACGCGCGGGCCCGCTCCCCACCGCCTCCTCCAGGAGTTGTTCCCCATGTCCACAGCCGCGTCCGTTCCGGGCGGTCTCGCGCCCGACAACGTTCTGCGGGCCTGCCCCGTCTACCTCGCCGGTCCCGGGAACACCGCCCAGATCTACGACACCTTGTCCGAGCACCGTTGGGCCACAGCAGCCACCGACAGCGGCCGAATGTTCACCAGCCCACGCCAGCACGCCCAGCTAGCCCGCCTACCCGAGGGCAGCTATGGCGGATGGAAGGCCGTGGAGTACCGCGAGCCGTTCGGCATGCCGCTCTGGTCAGCAACCTTCAGCCGCAATACCCCAGCCGAGATCACTGCCGCCTTCGCTACCGCCCTCGCCAAGGGACTGCCCAGTCGTCATAGGGACTTCCTGTCCGGCGGCACCCACTACCAGTCCCCGAACAGCCCCGCCCGCGTGCTGGCCGTCCGTGGATGGGAGACCACAGACACCCCCCGGCACCTGTACCAGCACTCTCCGGACGAACACGCGGCGTTCGTCCTGCGCAAGAACCACCTCGACGCATACGCCGAGCTCGAAGGAGCCGAACCTGCCCAGTGGGCGATGTACGGCGGCCTCGACCAGGCAAACCCTGAGAGCTGGCAGGCCAGCTTCACCAGCGCCACCCCCCTACACCTGGTGCGGGCAGCCGTAGTCGCCCTCACCAGCGCAGAACCGGTCGAACGCACCAGGGGTGAGATCCCCGAACGGCACCTGCCGTACGTCGATGTCCAACCCGTCGACGAGGAACCCGACCCGCGCCGGTCAGCCGCCCTAGCTCGCACCCCGAACGCCTCAGGGCCCCGTACGGCCGATCTCTCAGCATCGGCCGCCGCCGCGAGTCTGCCCCTGCCCGCACCGTCACGCCGCCACTGACCACGTCCTTTACGGAGATGTCATGTCCGATCAGCAGGACTCCGAGCGGTGGCGCGAGTACCACATCACCCCCCGCTACCTCGCCGGATCGACGTTCACTGGTGATCCCGCCCTGCGGCCCCTGCTCGACCTGGGTTGGAAGCTGAATCACGATGATCTGGGCAACGTGTATGTCAACGCCCCGGACCAAACCGTCCGCCTGAGTTACCTGCCCGAAGGCGATGATGACGCCCTGTGGAAGATCACGGCGTTCTCCGATCCCTTCGCGATGCCGCGCTGGTTGGTCACCTACCAGGACAGCACCCCGACCGAGATCGTCGCCGGGTTCACCACCGCCCTCGCCGCCGCCTACACCGAGGGGCCCGACGCCTACCTCTACTACGGCAACAGCACGCTGGCCGCGCTCGATGTCGGCACACCTCTGGCAGCGGCAGGCTGGAGCCACCATTTCGGCACGACCGACGTCTCCTTCCGCTCCCCGGACGGCTTGGCCGAGGTGCACCTACGCCGCAGCCAACTCGACCACACAGCCGAGATGACCGGTCACCAAGAGCGGTGGCTCACCTTGGTTGGTCCGCGCGGCGCCACCCAGTGGTACGCCACCGCCTCCTCTTTCACCCCAGAGGGTCTGGTGGCCGCGATGAATACCGCGCTGACCGACCCCGCCCCGGTCATCCGCTACGGAGACGATCTGCGCTGTCTTCCCCCTCAGGCCACCGCGACGGCGATCAAGCCTCCGGTGCCGACTCCTTTGGACGTCCGACGCGCCCAAGCCGCCAACGCCCGCTCCACCACAGCTCCCCCAACTGCCGGCGCGCGCGCCGCTAGCCCCGCTTTCTACGTACCCAGCACTCCCTCGGGCTCGCGTCCGGGGCACCGCCGCTGACCACACTTTCCCCTACCTCTGGAGCAGCTAGCCATGTCCGCCACTGCCCTCGACCAGGCCGACGCGGTGATCGAGAAAGCTTGGGACCACCCCATCGCCGAGTTGGAATCCCTCGCCGTGCATCGCCCCGTGCAGGATCCGCTCTTGCGCGCGGTGATGCGCATCCGCTCGTCGCTCGTCATCTCGGACAACGCCGTCGCCGTCCAGCAGGACCGACTGCATGCCCTCACCCGGCCCGGTCAGGTGCCGGCCTTCTACGACCTGGGGCGGATCACCAGCTCGGCGGTGGACCTGCGGGTCGCCCAAGCCGAATGCCGCACCGGCCTGCAGGCGATCAGCCATGTGATCGACGCCCGAGAATCCGTCGAGACCGCGGACCGAGCACCGGCGGCCCGGCTGGCCCAGGCCGCCGTCGCCCGCTCCACGCACGCACCGCACGCCTTGAGCCAACCCCCCGCGCACGAAGCCCCGTCAGCCGTTGCCGGCCCACCACCCGTCGCCCCGGCTGTACCTCACCGATAGCTGGTCAGGCGCTGTCCTCGTCACATCGGGGATCCAGAACCCGCGAGCCCGCCGCACGAGCCAGCTCCTCCACCGTCATCTCCACACGCCGACCATCCGCCGCCCGGATCTCCACCGCCGTGTCTCCATCAGGCCCGGCATCAGCGACTGCCGTAGTGCGCACCGCCCACTGGCCGTCGCACACCATCGCGATGTCCCCGACCGTCCACGCCCGCCCGGTGCTGCGGATCTTGCGCTCCAGCGCGGCCCCGTCCCAGTGTCTGCCCGGTTCCCTCACGCCTGCCCCCTTTAGCTTTCTACGGTCCTACGCCGCAGCTCCATAACGACAACCGGCCGCACCGATCCATTCCCTTCTCCCGGCCTCCGGCGGGCAGTTCGCCCACGGCAGACACCCGCCCCCGGCAATGGAGTACGTACTTCGGCACACCGCATGCCAACGTACGGGTGTTGGGAAAAACCGCAGGTCAACGAAGGGGTCATCCACTCGTGAACGCCACCAGAACCCTCCTGCCCGCCGTCGTACCTTCTGCCGCCGAAGGCCGTGCATGGCTGTCCAGCGACGGCTGCGCCGACGCCGTTCTCGACCTGCTCGAAGGACTCGGCTGGACCGTCGTCCGCGCCCCGGACGGCAACGTGTACTGCACCAGCCTGGACACCCGGGTCTACGTCGCCTGGCTTCCCGAAGACCGCGCCGCATGGGAGCGCGGCGTTATCTGGCAGATCCAGGTCCTGGCCACCGACGGCGACCCCTGGGTCCAGGAGTTCAGCTCGACCACGCCCTCCGAATGCGTCGCCGCGTTCCTCGCCGCCCTCATCGCCCACGCCGCCCTCTGACCGAAGGAGACGCCCGTGCAGCATCGCGCCCCGCTCACCAGCCACCACGCCGACGGCTCTCTCTGCCCAGCCGAGCACAAGCACACCACCTCCGGAAAGCCGCTCCACCTCGGCTGCCCCGGCCGCGCCAACACGCAAGCCATCTGCTCCTGCGGCAACTGGCAGATGAAGGACGCCGGTAAGGGGTACGTCAACGAATCCCGCAGGCGGCACCTGGCCACCCACCCCAAGGCGGGTCCGAAAGTACTCCGCGATCTCCTCCGCCTCGACACACCCTGACGCCCCACCCCGAAACCCTTTCCCCCCTTCACCGGAGGTTCCTGTGCCCCAGTACCTGACCGTCGGCCATCTGCTCCGCCAGCTCCAGGACCTCGACCCCGCCCTGCTGGTCCGCCTCGCCGTCAACCCCGATTGGCCCTTCACCCACTACCTCGGCACCGAAGTCATCGTCCGCGACGGCGTCGCGTTCATAGCCGAGGACGGCCAAGAGGACTACCTGCCCTCGACCGTCCGCGATGCCCTCGCCTGGACCTGACCTCACCCCACCCACCCGGAGGCCCTGCATTCCGAACCGCTCCCGATCTTCCGCAACCCTCCCCCTGCACAGCGTCGCGCTGCGGCCCATGCCGGACAGTGCAGGAGGCGCGCTCGTCCAGCGCATCTCCGACCGCCCTGATGGACCACTCGATGTCTGCTGGCTCCCGGCCCCCGCTCCCCGACTCCCCCTCGGCCGCATCCGCCTGTACTGGGAGCCCGCGTCCCGCACCGGCTGGAACATCACCGCCCGCCTGGGCCTGGCCACCACCGAGGTCCACCTCGCCTGCTGGCCCTCCGCACCCGACGACTGGCCCCGCCTGATCCGCCCCACCCTCTACGAGGTGGCGGGCCTGTGTGCCGCCCTCGCCATCGCCACCTCTGCCATCGACCTGTCCAACCATCTCGCCGACCGCTGACGCCCCGCAAAAGGCCGCCCCACACCGATCCTGGATTCAGGTGTTCGGCAGGGGCGGCCTTGCCGCATGCCCGCCGAGCAGGCGGCTGCGTGCGCTCATCACCATCCGCACCTGGAGGAGACCCGGGCCGACGGCCAGCGCTTATGGGGTTACCCGGAGATCGCCGCGCACCTGGGATCAGCGTTCAAGCTGCCCACAGCCGCAAGAGCCGGGGCAGCCTAGCCGAAGCCGACGACACCACCGTGCCGGACCGCCCCAGATGGAGACCTGCCAGCCTGCACAACTGGACGCCCCTCGGCCGGTTTCCACAGCGACCTCCACGCCTCCAGATAATGGGCCCGTACGGCGTCCTGCTGCCCGCCGAATCGCGCTGCCCCTAGGCTCGATCCATGACCAATTCGCCGATGCCGTCCCCACCGTTTCCTTCCCCCGACGAGGCCGTACTGCGCGTGCTCGTAGCCAACGCCATCGCCTCGGTCGAGAACGGCGAGGCCAATTGGCGCGAGGCCGTCCTCCACGCGGCTGTTCATGGCTGGTACGAGGGCCACATTCAGGGCGAGGATGAGTGCCCCGGCTGCGACTTCCGCGGAGATCTCCCCAAGCGCAGCCAGCGCGGCTGACGCATAGCGAGAAGCGCCACCGATGTGCAGGTGGCGCTCCTCTTCAGTTCGCGATGCGCCCGGAGCCTGTGGGGCTGGGAGCTACGTCCCCTGCCTCATACCGGCGGAGAGTACTTATTCCGAGAGCGTCGTATTGGTCCGGCGGCCAGCGTGCCGGTGCCAGCCAGCCGTTCTCCCGGGCGGAGCACGGCGGGGTGCCGTTGCGTCAGCGGCGCGGTGAGCCGCACCTTCTGCGAGGCTTGTGTCTGCCGCCGGGGACGGCTCAAAGGTGGTCGAAGTACGAGTTGCTGCAGTCGCTGCACAGCGAGAAGCCATCCACCTCGTTAACCGGAGTGCCGCAACGGTCGCACGTGCCGAGGTGGCCAAACTGGGTGCCGCACTGGAAGCACAGGTGTGGGACCGTTTCGCCGGCTGCTGTATCAACCTCTGCCACGAGGGCGTTCTGATCGCACTCCGGGCACACGGTGACCAGGTCGTCGCCGCCGTCCTTGAAGTGCACGTGCAGGCTGATGTCCTGCACGTTCTCGATGTAGAGCCGGGCTGCGTCCCCACCGTCGTTCCAGACGGTCTCGCAGAACCGGCACTGTGGCTCACCGTCGAAGACGAGGGCGTCCTTCAGGCACTGCGGGCATCGGACCGTTTCGCTCCGTGCGGGCTCCAGCTCCGCCTCGATCCGCTTCCAGCGGATCTCCAGGAGGCGTTTGATGGAGGTCAGTCCGGCCTTGACGTCGGCCATCTCCCTGTCCAGGGCTTCACGCTCCCTAGGCGGAAGCGAAGGCCGCAGGTGCTCGGAGATGAACGTCAGAAGGAAGTCGAGGACGTTGGCCGCCAGCTTCTCCACCGCCGGAGCGTGGACGGTCAGCCCGTAGTGCTGGAGGGCGTTTCGCCAGCGGCCCAGCTGCTCCAGATCGGCCGCGCTCTTCTTTGGCAGCGCGAGCCCGGCGAGGTTCGTCAAGCGGTCGTGAGCATCGAGCGGACCACAGCTTTTGAAGTCGCCCTTCTCGAAGACGGCCCGCTTCGCGCCCTCCGGCTTTTCGAAGACGAACGACCAATGTTCACGCTGCAGCCGCGCCTTCAATAGCACTTCGGTGGCCGAGTGGAGGTGGACGATGGCGTACTTCAGGTCACGAGGACTTGGCTCGTCCGCCAGATGATCGGTGACACTCAAGAGATAGTCGACGCCGTTTTCGATGGGCGTGTACGCGAGCTTCGCCGGCTCGCGCACCTCCCGAACGCTGGCCTCCGCAGCCGAATCGGCCTCGACCCGGCGGCCCAGCCCACGAGCGGGCGCCGACTCGGCCGTTGCAGGCGCGGACGAGACCGGGAGGGCCGCGGGGGACAACGGGTCACTGCCCGGTCCGAGGGCGGCCTGCTTCTCTGCGGTCATATCGGTCCTGAATCTCCGGCGATGCGAGGGATCACAAGGCTATCGGTCCGCCATGGTGAGGGGTCCGCCTCGGAGTCGATCCCATCAGAGAACCGCAGATCGGCAACCTGTGTCGGCCACGCCAAATGTTGGATCCGATGCAACACCGCCAGTTATTCGAGGTATGCGCCGGAGAATGCGCCGTCGAATCCGAGGGCCACCATCGCCTCTTCGAGGCTGGGGTAACTCGTCAAGTGCGGCCCGGTGAGCATGGCGTCGAAGTCGGCACGGGTAATCTCGGGCTCAAGCCACTGGTTGCTGCAGCGGCATCGAACCCAGACGTGGCGGCTCTGATTGATCAGGAGCCAGTCCCGGCGTGCCCTACAGGCCCTACAGACAACGGGGATGCCCCGCATCGCCAGTTCACGCGAATAGCCGGCGCACCGGACGGCCCCCGGTCCGCTGGGCGGCTGTGCCTCGTACTGCAACTGCAACAGCGGATCACTGTCGGCTGGGCAGGCCGGAAGCGCAGCGCAGTCCGGCTCGACACGTCGGTCGGTTGTTCTGGGCATGCGCGTCATCTCCCGTTCAAGGTCATTCTCCTCATCCGTAACAGCTGGTGAGATCGGCTGTCCATGGGTTTCGGCTAGCCCGACAGGCTGCGGCTTGAGCCTGTCGGGCTACCTGGGTCACCGGCGCAGTGGCCGATTGTTCGGGTCCGTTCCTGAAGTCCGCGGAGCTGCCGGAGGAGCGATGCGCCCTTCGGACCGGCCGGGCGCAGACTGGTTACGACCGGAAGCAATCCGCGGGTTGCGGGCAATTGCGCCGGGATGGGCGGGGAGCTGGGCGAGGCGGCGCAGACGCCAGACCAGGACGTCGTTCACGTCGTCTGCGGTGTCGAGTTCGCGCTGACCGATGGCTTGCTGGAGCAGCGCCTTGGGATCGTGGCCTGCTTGTTCGGCTTGGGCGAGGGTGGCGACCAATGCGTCCTGGGCCGCTTCGGTGTCGGCACCGCCTGCTGGTGCGGGGAGGGCTGCGCGGATGGTGGCTTGGTGCTTGCGGCGTTCGCCCCCTGGCAGGGCCCGGCCGTGGTCGCGCAGGGCCTGCATCGGTGCGGTGGCTGCTTGGCGGTAGGCGGCTCGTAGGTGTTCGGCGGTCTGTCGGGAGGCGGCTGCTTGCTGGGCGTGGCCGTGGGCGGAGTGCCAGCGGGCGGCTGCGAGGGCGACCAGGACGAGGGTTGAAAGGAGCATGGCGGTGGTGCCGCCGTCTTCGCCTCGGCCGAGTGCGCTGCCGGCCTGGATGATGCCCCGCGCCGCCGAGCGCATCGCGCGGGTGTCGGCGTTCTCGGCGCGGACGTGGCTGCGGGTGGCGCGTTCGAAGGAGCGGGCAGCAGCCGACAGTTCGGCTCGCGTAGCCGCCGGAGAGGTCTGGGCAACCGCGTCGAGGAGTTCACCGACACCGACGAGCTGAACTGCGGCTTCGTCGTCCCCACCATCCAAGACGATCGCGGCACGCTCGGCTATCCCCGTGGCGGTGCGTCGTCCCCGGGCGGGCGGTGACCAATCCGGCCGACCAGCGCCTGCCTCGGGCACCGCATCGTCGTCGAGGGTTCCGCTGGCGAGGCGGCGGCGGATACGGGGCAGGGACAGGTCTGGAGCCAGGGTGGAGCCCGCGAACCAGACCGGCTCGCGGTCGCGATTGCGATCGCCCGGCAGCGCCACGGTGTAGCCGAGCACATCACCCGAGGGAGCATGGCGAAGCTTCACGCGTAGGCCGCCCTCGCGGAGCCGGATGAAGAATTCTTCTTCAGTGGCTGCTCCGGCGACCGCTTGGCGGACTCCTTCGCGCAGGGTCTCGCGGGGAGTCTCGTTACGGCCCATGCGCTCGGCCTTGAAACGCTCCTGACTGGTGGGCCGCTTCGCGGCGGTGCCGTCCCCCGGGTTGAGCTGCCGCAGCCCGTACTCCTTTTCTATAAGGCGGGCCTCGGCCTGCACTTTGCGTCTGTCGAACTTCAGGTCTGCGCGGCGGCCGTCCTGGCGGACGAGGGTTGCGGCGATGTGGATGTGGTCCTCGGCATGCCGGACGGCGACCCAGCGGCAGGCGGTGCTGTCGCCGATGGGGGCGATACCGGTGGCCTGGACCATACGTCGGGCGATGGCCGCCCAGTCGGCGTCATTGAGGTGGCGGTCGCCGGGGGCGGCGCGTACCGAGCAGTGCCAGAACGTAGTGGCGGGTGCCCGGTCACCGAGGGCCTTGACCGGTTGATCGAGCTGGCCTGCCAGCTGGGCGATGGTGTGGTGGGGATTGCGGCCGGGGTCGGGCGCGTAGTCGTTCCAGGAAGCAACGACGTGCTGGTCCGTGTGCTCGTTGTGTTCGCCTCGTCCGAACAGATAGCGGATCAGGCCGTAAGTGCCACCGGTGCCGAGGCGGATCTTGGGAATCACCGGCGGACCAGCCAGGTCACCGCTTCGTCCACGGTCGTGATCGCGTGGTCGACACGGTGCAGAAGCTGCTGGAGGTCGGCGGCGGGTTGACCGCCGGCGTTGAGGTAGTGCGCGATCTGGTTCAGATTATTGCCAGTGGCGGCGAGCTGGCGGTTGGACTCCATGAGTTCCTGGACCCCGCGCCGGTAGTCGGCGATGGCGGCGGTGGGGTTGTTGCTGGCGGCGGTAGCCAGGACCGCGGCGGCGGCGTAGCCACCGGGTTCGAGGTCGGTGGCTTCGGCGGCGGCTCGGACGGCAGTCCATTCGCTGTCGCTGAAGCGTGGGCAGACGCGGTTCAGGCGCGGCGCACTCTGACGCAGTCGACGGCGGCGCGGCGCGACTGTCGCGGCGGCGGTTGGCGTCGTGTCGTTCCCCTGTGTCGTCGGCACCCCTGGGCCGACTTCCCGTTCGGCGGCAGGCCCCCCTGGGTCTGCCGCCGAACGGGAAGCCCGCGCTCCCTTGGGGGCGCGGGCGGGGTAAGGATCCCTTACCCCACAACTTGCTCCGCCAGGAGCCGTCTTGAGGTCACGCACTGGTTCGGGTGTGGTGGCTGCCGGATCGTTGCTGGTCATCGGCTCGACTCCGTGTCCTGCTGGTGTTCGTCGCGAAGGACGTCCTCGATCCAGTCCATGGCCAGGACCGGGTGGTGCAGGGTCCAGGGGCGGCTGTGCTGGCGTCGTTGCACGCTCCAGCTGCCGTCCGCCATGGCTACGGCGTGGTGGAGGTGACCGCGCCGCTGCAGCACGGTCAGCCAGGAGTCCACCTCGGCCAGGGTTGCGGGTTTCGTGCGCATGGCAGTGCTCTCCGGTTCGTCTCGGGAGGTGGTGGTGCGCGTGTCCGGGGTCGGGTGACCGAGCCGAGGCGTTCGGCGCGGTCACCCGGCCCTGTGCTGCGCGGTCAGTTCCGGGAGGAGGTGACCGGCTGTCCGTGCTGCTCGCGGAGCTGGACCATCAGGGCGGTCAGCGTGTCGCTGGACAGCGGAATCTGCTGGCCTCGGATCGCCTGGGCAACCACCTTGCGGGTCAGCTTGTCCTCGGCCCTGACCGCTGACCGGGCGATAGCCAGCAGCTCCTCGGTGTCCGGGTCAGGCCGCCGGTCACCGGTCAGCTGTGTACCCGGGTCAGTGACCGGCGGCGCTGTGACCGGCCGGTCGGTCACTGGCGGGGGGCTGACCCGGTGACCGGTGACCGGGTCGGTGCCGACCGGTCGGTCACTGACCGCCGCAATACTGTCCGGCTGTCCGGCCAGGTCAGCGGCCTTTGGCTCCCTTGCGGCGTGCCCGCTGTCCGGGCGAGTGCTGTCTCGCCGGTCACTTCCCCCGGTCAGTGACCGGGTGTCCGAGTGGCTCGTGTCCATGGACAGGCGAGGGCGGTCGGTCAGGGCGCTGACCGGCACGGTGGCGCTGACCTGACCGGGCTGGGACTGCGGTTGACCGGTCCGGTCGGTTCGAGTGACCGCGATGCGCTCGGGCTGACCGGCGTCATCCTGGTCACTTCGGTCACTTTCTTTGACCGGCCCTCGGGCGATGAGGATGTAGAGGTGTACCGCTCCGGCCAGGGCGAGCGGGGCAATGGTGGACAGCACCGCCACGACCGTGTCGCCGAGCCGCAGTCCGGTGGCCGAGGTGTTCTCTTCGTTGAGCCGGACGGCGTGCAGGGCGTTGGCCCAGATACTGGCGGCGGTGGCTGTGCCGAAGAGTGTCCACACGTAGAGCCGGGCGCGAAGGGGCGCGTCGCGCAGGACCAACAGGGCGCGGATGCCGTAGGCGATGAAGCCGTCGATCACGAGGGGGAAGAGGTAGGTGAGGAAACCGCGGACGTGGATGGCGACGGCCATCTGCTGCAGGGCATCGTAGGACAGGGCGCATCCCGCACCGCCGAGGGCGATGACGACCGCGCGGTCCCACCCGGTGATGTGCGCCGTATGCGGCGCGTTCGCGAAGTTCACGCTGCCGTGCCGAAGTCGTCGCGGCCCAGCTGCACGCCGTCGTTCTCTGGGGGCGGCGTGGTCTTCGTGGCCTGCGCCAGGTCGCGATTGCGCAGGGCGCGGCGGGCCTCGCGGTACAGCCTCTGGGCGTGGTCCTCGCTGATCTTCAGGAGCCAGGCCAGGCGCTGTTCGGTGAGCCCGTGGCGGTAGGCGGCGCGGATCACTGCGCGGCGCTCGGCCTTGGTGAGGTGGATGTCGCGTCCGGCGACGGTGGCGTTGACTCGGCTGTAGTCGAGGCGTTCGGCTAGCTTGTCGTGCTGCGGCTTGCGCTCTTCCTCGGTCAGCCCGCCCCGGATGCCGTCGATGTCGCCGCCTTCGAGCGCGGCGTCCAAGCAGGTGCGGCGGACCGGGCACTGCCCGCACAGGGCCTTGGCGGTGATGATCTTGTCGGTCTCGTCGGGTTCGGGGAAGAAGAGTTCAGGGTCCACCGGGTTGTACTCGGTGTTCTGGCAGACAGCTTCGTCCTGCCAGCGTTGGTCGCCGAGCGAGCGGTGGTGGGCAGGGCTGATCATCGTGTTGGTCATGCGGGCTTGGCTCCGATCGCTCTCCGCGCGCAGGGGCGTCGGCGGAGGGGTGCGTGGGTCGGGAGATGGCGGGGCGGCGCGCTGGGGGCGCGGCCCGGCAGGGCAGGGCAGGGCAGCCTGCGGCAGGTCAGGCTGCAGGGCGTTGGCGTCTGCGGTCGACCGGCTCGAACTCGACCCGGGTGGTCATCTGCGCAAGCCGGGAGGTGACCCGGTCGCCGAGATAGGCGCGCAGGTCGCCGATGCGCAGGTTGGTGGTGATCAGCGTCGGCAGCAGGTGGTTGTACCGGCGGTTAATCAGCCGGTAGGTGATCTCCTCGGTCCAGTCACTGGCTTTCGCCGCGCCGAGGTCGTCGATGATCAGCAGCGGGCACCGGCTGACGGCCGCCAGCTCCCGCTCGCTGTCCACCCCGGCCCGAGGGCGGAGATCGGCGTACAGGTCGGCGGCGGTGGTCGCGCGCCAGCGCACCCCGATGCCGGCCTCGACCAGGTGGCGCACCGCCCCGTACGCCTGGTGCGTCTTGCCCGCACCCACCACCCCAGCCATCAGCAGGCTCGGCCCGGTGGCTACCTGGCGCCTGGCTCCTGTGCTCGGCGCGATGGCCTGCCTGGCAACGTCCCGGGCCCAGGCCAGGACCTGGGAGTGGTCGGCCTCCGCGCCCCGGTAGCGCGGCGGCATCCCCGCCGACAGGGCGTCCAGGGCCGAGTACGGCGCGGGTTCCTCGGCGGGTGCGGCGGCCGGATCGATGCCCCGGGCGGCCAGGATCCGCAGGAGCCGGTCGAAGGTGTTCTGGCCGACGGGCTGGGGGTCGCGGTCGCGCATCACAGCTCCTCGGCGTAGGCGGCGGCAGCGTCGACCGGGTTGGTCCACGCGGTGTGAGCGGGCACGTTAGGCCGGAATCCCGGTCGCGCCAAACCAGCCGCCCCGGGGTTCATCGAGTCGTTGACCAGGCTCGGCAGGCGGCTGGGGTGGCCCTGGATCTCGCCGAAGCGCTTCAGCCCGGCGCGGATGTGCTCCGGGGCGATGCCCTCGCCGAGGAGCTTCTTGGCGATCCGCCCGAGGTGTCCGATCACGTCGCCTGGCGGTCGCTCCTGGCACGCGGCGACATATTCGCCGACCAGGTCGCCAGCCGAGACGCTGGCGTCGGGCGCTGTGCGCCCCGTAGGGAAGAAAGATCCAGGATCCAAGATCCTAGATCCAGGCGTCGAGGGTTCGCGGACGATTCGGGGAGGCTTCGGAGAGGCTTCCCTGAATGCGCTCTGACCTGCGGCTTTCTGATTGATGTGGCGAGGGCTAGCGGCGGCGTCTGGAGGACTGTCGTGCTGGGCTGCAGGGAGCCCGCTGCTGGTGACCGCAGGCGTCGGTGCAGGCGGAGCGGGCAGATCGAGGGTTCGGGGAAGGCTCTCCGAAGGCTCCACGAAGCTTCGAGGAGGGGTCAGCGACTGCTCGACGGTCTTGGTACAGGCGCGCTGGCAGGGGCCGCAGCGATCGGCGGCGTGGTGGTCAGTGCAGGCAGGGAAACGGGACTGGCTTGGCTTGTCGATCTTCTGGTGCTCGAACCAGCCGACGATGTGCAGGTAGCGCTTGCCGTCGCAGCCGGTGTACCGGCAGATGAGCCCGGCATCGGCGAGCTGCTGGAGATCGTCCTCGACGTGAACTGCTGTGCGTTCGGCGCGCAGTGGCCATAGGACTCCGGCGATGATCGCGGCGTTGTCTCGGTGGCGGCCGTGGTCATCGGCCTGGGTGAACAGGCCGATGAAGGTCAGCACTGCGGCGACGGAGCACTCGGCGCACTTCTCGTTGGTGAACAGGTCGGGTTTGACGGTCCGGATACGCGCCATGTCAGCGGCCCCGCCCTGCGGTGCTCAGCGAGGCAGTGGCCAGATCGAGGGTGTGCGGGATGTCCCAGTCCGCGTCTGGCCACACCCGCAGGACCCACCGGGCTGCGACCTTGGCCATCGTGCGGCTGAGTTCCATCGGCCGTCCGCCTTCGTCGCACGCCTGGGCGTGGGCCTGTGGCCAGGCCATCTGCGGGTCGCGGAGGTTCACGCGGATGAAGGCCGCTCCCGGGATCATGTCGGCGAGCTGTAGCGCCAGGCGACGCTGGCGATCAGTGGTCCGGGGGCAGGCAGGGATTCCGTCTGGCACGGCAGGCATGCGATACTCCGTTGCTTGTAGGAGCGCGGTGCGGCTGTCCTCGTGCAAAAAGTCCAGGCGCCCGCGTGAGGTGTGAATCGGTGTCCTTCGGGATGTCGGCCCGGCGTCCAGGAGTTGGTAGCTCCCGGGCGCCGGACTCCCTCGCCCCGGCAGCCGTCATGGCCTGCGTGAGCGCCTCGCCCTCCCTTCCTGGCCCGTTCGGCGGCCGGTGATCTGCTTGCGCGGGGACCAGAACCATACGAGGACGCAGGCTTCGAGTCCAGATCAATCCGCATACCCTGACCAGGCAATTAACACTTTCGTGTCTGCGAATGTGGATCAACGTACACCAGAGTGTCCAAGCGCCGTCAACTGCAGTGCGCACGCACTGGCGATCCGGACGCCCCCGTCACACTGAAGTGTTAGGCTCGGCCACACGACACGGAGGTAGGCATGGCGGATGGACGGCGGCGCACCGTCGCGCAGAAGCTGGACCATCTGTTCAGAACGGTCCACCCGGCATCGCGCGGCCCGTACGCAAACGGAGAAGTCGCCGAGGCGATCCAGCGAGCATCAACAGGGGACAGTAAGGGGCTATCCGCGAGCGCTATCCAACAGCTGCGCACCGGCGCCAAGAAGAACCCAACGATGGCAACAGTCAAGGCTCTTGCTGATTTCTTCGGCGTGCCGCCGGCCTACTTCTTCGACGACGACGTCGAAGCTACGAGCAATGCGGAGCTCGATCTCCTGACCGCGATGCGCGACGCCGACGTGAAGTCGGTCGCACTTCGCGTCTCGGGACTGTCGCCACAAGGTCTGCGCCAGATCAAGGGCATCATTGATCACGTTCGCCAGATCGAGGGACTTCCCGACAACGCCATTGAAGACGAACGCCACCAGCCCTAGAGGCCGTGTCCAGGCGTGGCAATGGAAGTGTCGCGCACGGGGAATCCCGCGCCGATAGCGACACCCCAAACTCGGCAGCGGGGACAGCACCCGCAGGGCCCGAGCCCCTCGAGTATCCGAGGACGACGAGGCTTCAGGCGAAAATTGGCTGGGCGTGACGGAGATCACGCACCGATTCACCTTTGATTGAATACTGGATGATCGCAACTCCCAAACGGATCAGCAGAGTTGACAGGCACCGCCGATTACTCTAAGTAATTAGAAGTGCGCCTTCCGTTATGCTTCTGGCATACTCCGTTCCATGTTCGCCGGTGAACGACCCGGCAGAACTTCGCTCGTTGGAACCTAGGGGACCCGTGTCGCATTCAACATCCGCCGGAGGATCTAAGGCCGGACCGACCGTCCCGTGCCCGCTGGCAGCCGGCACACCGACCAATAGCCGGTTGCTAAATACCCGTTAGCCGGGATCGGCCAGAACAGCAGCCAGGGCGGCGAGGGTTCGCCGCATTCAGGTTCGGCGCGTGAGAACGCTATGAGCACGACGGTGACGGCATGAAGCAAGGCTCGAAGTTTCCGAAGAGGCTCCGCATCCCTGAGATACCGGATCCATTCGATGTCCACGAGATGTTCCAGCGGATCAGCAGGCAGCGTGGACGTCCCATCCATCTGCTCTCACGGCAGTTGCCGCCGGGGAGCCCTTGCGGTCTTTGGATCTCGACTGGCTCAGCGGACTACATGCTGTACGAGCAGGCGACGAGCCCAGCGCACCAGGACCACATCTTGCTCCATGAGTTGGGCCATCTCCTCCACGACCACGGCGTGGGGCAGCCCCTGAGCACGGACGTGGCGCGCACCCTCATGCCCAGTCTCAAGCCGGAACTGGTCCAACGTGTTCTGGGACGCACACGCTATTCAGACACCGAGGAGAACGAAGCCGAGACCTTCGCCTCGGTGATCCTCACGCAAGTCAGCCTCCGGTCGCCGGAACCGCAGGGCATCGTTCCACCCGAGGCGGCTGACGTCATCCGCCGCCTCGAAAACACCCTCCAAAGCCCCAACCACCGCAGGGCCAAATGATCACTGACGTTCACGACATCGCCTACCCTGTCGCTGCCCTCGTCAGCTCGGCAGCCCTTGCCTACAAACTGCTCGACCTGCGCAAGGCCCCCGACAACCCGGTCTTGCGCTCGCTCTGCGCGACCCTGGCCTGCGCGGCTCTCGGATTCGTAGCGGCCACCCCCGCCATCTACCTTCCCGTCAGCACAGCCCTCGGACTGGACAATCTCGGCAAATTGGTCGTCCACGGTTCGCTGATCGCCTTCAGCGTCTGCGTGCAGCGCATGCTGATCATGTGGAACGACCCTCCCGAGATAGCCCTCCCAAGAGCGCGTCGCCGCGTCATCGCCGGCGTTGTCGTGCTCCTGGCCATGGTCGTGCTGCTGACTCTGGCGCCAGTCCATGACAGCACCGCCGAGCACTTCGCCGAGACCTACGCAACTACGCCCTTCATCGCCGAGTACCTGTTGCTATACGTAACAGCCGTTGGCATAGGACTCGCCGAAATCGCCCGGCTCTGCTGGCGCTTCGCGAAAGTTGCGGGGCGCCCCTGGCTCGTCCGTGGCCTGCACCTCACTGCGGTCGGCGCCGCCATCACCCTCGGGTACTGCGTCACGAAAGGCATCTACGTTGCCTGCCGCAACGTCGATATCCGCCTCGACCTCTTGGCCGACTCCTCCTCGGCCTTTGCGGCCGTCGGCGGTGCCCTAGTCTCCCTTGGACTCGTCCTGCCGGCCCTTGGCCCCCGGCTATCTGCCACAGCACGCTGGT
The DNA here is from genome assembly GCF_005860785.2 of Streptomyces sp. So13.3. NCBI lineage: Bacteria > Bacillati > Actinomycetota > Actinomycetes > Kitasatosporales > Streptomycetaceae > Streptomyces > Streptomyces sp. So13.3. The sequence continues at coordinate 3,426,802 of NZ_CP048835.1, forward strand.
TCGGGCACCTTCGCGCCTATCACCAGCTCTTCCCACTGTGGCTCGCCGTCTACGAGGCTATGCCCGACATCGCTCTGGACCCGCCGAAGCATCCCAAAATTGCCCGCTGGCGCCTGAACAGGCTGCACTACCGCCTGTACCGGCTCGTGATCGAAATCCGAGACGGCCGCCATGCACTGCGCGAACACCTGGTCTCCGATATCGCGGACGGCGCACGCAGCCTCGCAGCCAACGCGGGCGCCACTGGCGAACAACAGCAGGCCGCCGCTGAAGCGGCAATGCTCCGCGCTGCTCTCACCGCAGTGGGCCAGGTCACGGAGAGCGCTTCGACTGACGATCTACTCGAACAACAGGCGCCCATCGGTGGGAGCGACCACGTGGGTGAGCTGGCCTGGTTCGTTCAGGTCGCCCGCGCCTTCAACCATCCTCCTGCCGAGGCCGCAGCTCCCGTTCCGCACCGACCTCTTACGGCGGCGTCCAAGGCGATGGAGAAGCAGCGGTGACCACGACGACCAGCCCGCCTTGCACTGCCGGCCAGCCGCAACGCACCGCCGGGCCACTCGGACTTCGCCTGGCCACTGTCCTGAGCGAGGTCTTCGCTCCCTTGGTCCAGGTCCTGGTGCAATCGACCCTCGTCCTGTGGCAGCCCTGGCCAGGCGCCAGCACACTGGGCTGGTGGCTGCTCGCAGTCACCTTCGGGAGTGCGGTGCCGATGTTCTTCCTCATCTACGGCATGCGCAAAGGCTCATGGCTCGACCACCACGTGCCCCAGCGTGAGCACCGTATCCTCCCCATGATCGCCATCCTCGCCTCTCTCCTGCTCGGCCTCGGCACTCTCTCCCTGTCCGGGGCTCCCCGCGCTCTCTGCGCTCTCTTCGCATGGCTGGCGATTCAGCTCGCCGTGCTTACCCTGATCACGCGGTGGTGGAAGATCTCCGTACACACCTCCGTTGCCACCACAACGGTGGTCGTGGCCGCCCTGGTAGGCGGTCCGTTCATGCTGGCCGCATTCGCGCCCATCGCCCCGCTCACCGTGTGGACACGCACCCACCTGCGCGCCCATACGCTGGGGCAAGCAGTGACCGGAGTCCTGGTCGGCGCAGCCGTTAGCGCCGTGGCGCTTGCGCTCCTTGCCTGACAGGCCGCCGGGCTCGGAATCTGTCGTCAGCGGTAACTCCGGTCAGGGGCGCACAATCATCGCGTCGTAGAGTGGGGATTCGGGGGCTCACTCGATCTGGCGGTGTCCCGGATCGTCAAGTCGTCGCGATCGTGGCCACTCGGCGCCGGCGGTATAGCTACGCCCAGCCGTGCTCTGTCAGGCTTCCGTCGTCCTTCAGGTAGCCGAGGAGACCTTCCTTCGGGTATTCGATAATGTCTTCGGGCAGTTCGTGGACGCTGAACCACTCCAGGCCGAGGCACTTTGCCGGTTCCCGGTTGACGGGCTCGCCGCTCCACTCGGTAGCCACGAAGAAGAACCCGATTCGCTCCACGTCGTCGCTTTGCTGGTGGTGCACGACATGGACCATGCGAAGGTGATGCGGTTCGACCGAGACACCGGTTTCTTCCAGCAGCTCACGCGTGGCCCCGGCGCTCAGGGATTCGCCCCGGTCGAGCTTGCCCGACGGCATGTGCCATCGACCGTAGCCGTAGGGGCCGCCGCGCTGGGAGAACAGCAGCTTGTCGCCGTCACGGAGGATGACGTGAGTGTCGATGACGGGTTGTGCGGGTGCCGGATTCATGGTCCCTAGGGGGTTGTGGGGTTCGGTGAGATTGACGACGGTATCGAGGGATCGGGCACCGCGTCGGCGATTGTGGACGCGACGTCCGATGGGGTGACGTGGGTGGTGTCGAGAACCAACACGTTCACGTTTCTGGCCTTGAGGGTCTGGGCTGCTTCGCCGTAGAGGTCGATTTCCCGGCGGGGTGCGGCGGGGTCGGATGCCGGTTGGAACCCTGCCGCGTGGACCGCATCACGGGGCCTGCCGGGGAAGTCTTGACGCCATGCTGCTGTCCGTTTGGTATTGGCGTGCTTGGAGAAGAAACATGCGCCGGAAGAGTCCGGGCCCGTCGCTGTCTTCGGCCATGAGCGAGGTGAAGGTGCCGGCTTCGGCGAGGCGGCCGTGGTCCAGGACATAGATTCGGTCGGCGCCGATCACCGAGTTCAGCCGGTGCGTGATGAGGATGATGGTCTGTCCGTCGGCGGCGAGGTTGCGGATCTGCTCGAAGGCGGCGACCTCGGCGGCAGGATCCAGGGCGCTGGTTGGTTCGTCGCAGATCAGCAGGTCGGCGCGTCGGAAGAAGGCACGAGCCAGGGCTACGCGCTGCCATTGGCCTCCGGAGATCTCCACGCCACCGTGGTAGCCGCGTTCGATGAGGGTGTCCCAGCCGCGCGGCAGGTCTTCCAGGACCACGCCGAGGTCGGCGTACGCGGCGGCGTCCTCGCGGCGGGTGGCATCCTGGCGTGCGGTGGGGCGGCCGATGAAGACGTTGGCGGCCAGGGTGAACGGCCAGCGCATGAAGTCTTGCAGGACCAGCGCGCACCGGTCGAAGAGCTGGTCGCGGTCCAGCTCCTGGGTGCTGATGCCGTCGAACAAGATGCGGCCCTTGGTCGGTCGGTAGAGCCCGACCAGCGCCTTGGCCAAGGTGGTCTTGCCCGAGCCGTTCTCCCCTACGAGGGCGATGACTTGGCCGCGATGGATGGTCAGGCTCACGTCGTCCAGCGCGGGGGTCTCGCGGCCGGGGTAGGTGAAGGTCACGCCGTCGAACTCGACGAGCTCCGGACTGGCGGTGACAGGGATGCCGCCCGTGGGGATGGCCCGTCGGGCCGCCTCCTCCCGGGCGCGCACCAGATCGTTGAAGAACAGCGCTTGTTCGTAGAGCTGGTGGACGTTGGTGACCAGGCGGCGCAGGCCGCTGGTGCCGTTGCGGATGGCCAGGACGGCGGTTGCTGCCGAGGCCAGCGGCATGTGGCCGCTGGTGAGCAGCCAGGCCAGGACCAAGTACGTCACAGCGGAGGTGAGCCCGGAGATCGCGGAGGTCAGCAGTTCGGTGCCGGCCGCTTCCCGGGCCAGGCGTGTCTGTTCCTCCTCACCCTCCATGGACATCGTCTTGTACTGGTCCAGGAGGAAGGGCCCGGCAGCGTGCACGCGCATTTCCGGCGAAGCGGTCTGGGAGATCATCAGGCGTCGTAGCGTCATCTGCTGGCGGACGTGCTCGATCCAGACCTGCACGGAGGCGTAGTCGCGGCGGGCCGCACGAATGGTCCCCCACGCTTTGGGGAGCACCACGGCCAGCAGCAAGGGCACCAAGATCGGATGCAGCACTGCCAGGACACCACCGGAGGCGGCCAACGCCATCACCCCCTCACCGATGCCCAGGCTGTGGGTGATCAGACGGCGCGCGGCCATCGTGCCGTGCTGCCCGGAGTCGACCAGCGCGTGGAATTCCGGGTCTTCGATGGTCTCCATCTCCACCCGGATGATCCGCGCGAGCATGCTGACCGCGGCGTGCCGCTCGACCTTCGGCTCCAAGCGCCCACCGGCCGCCTGGGCGACGGCTTGCAGCACCGCAGCCAGCGCGCTGGCCGTCGCCATCCACAGCAGCGAGGGGAACGCGGCGCGCACCTTGTCACCGGTCGGGCCTCCGGCGAACAGCCCCAGCAGGACTCGGTTGGCGGCCAGCAGCCCGAAAGCGCCTGCGGCACCCTGGCCGAGTTGCGCGACGACGACGGCAACCAGCGCGACGCGGTCGACCGCCCACGCCATCGCGGCGGTCTGCCCGATCATGCGCGGCAGTTGCCGGAGCACCGAGAGGAACGTCACGTTCAACCTGGCACCCTCGTGGGTGGTCCACCCCCAGTCGCCCCGTAACCGGCCGCCGAACAGAAGCTGCTCGGTGGCCGAGTGCGGCACGTGAGAGGAGGTCTTGGAGCGGTGAAAGAGCTTCACACCCGGCCCCCGGCCTGTCGCCTGGCTGCCGGGGCGGTGTCCCAGCCGATCGCGGTGAAGGTTCGGCCGGCGCGGACTGCCTCGAGCGCGGTGCGGGTGTAGTCGACCAGCGGCTCGGGCAAGGCGTCGAGTGGGTGCCACTCCCAGCCGGCGCACTTGTCCGGCTCCTTCGTAGCGATCACCCCGGTATGGGCGAGGACCCGGAAGAACATCTGCAGTCGGTCACGGCCGTCGTCCCCGTCGAGCTGGTGGACCACGTGCGCCAGGTCAAGGCCGGACTCGGCGTCGATGACCACCCCGGCTTCCTCGTATGCCTCCCGGGCCGCCCCCGCTGTCACCGACTCGCCGGGCTCCAGATGCCCCGCTGGAACGTGATAGGCGCCTTGCGCATACGAGGTGTTCAATCGCCTGCCCAGCAGCACCTGGCCGTCATTTTCGAACAGCAAGTGGATGCCGACGGCTTTCACAAGGGGGTGCACGACGCCTCCTGATTTCGGACGAGTGCTCTAAAAACGAGCCCTTCAGCGGCACGTAACGCCCCCTAAGGGGTCACGTGCCGATCTGATGTTCGATCTTTGACGTAAATCCCTGGCGGGACTGGGCAACCCACCCTTAATCGCTGTGCGATTTCACCCGGGCGAGATCGATCCCTTCCGAAGAGGTTTCAAGCCCCCGAGGGCGGAGCCATCCGCACCGAGGCAATCGCGCGCTTCTGGGCCTGGCAAACGATCAGAGGGAGAGGATCAGCCAGCGGTGAGGGCCGGGGCGAGCGCGGTGCTATTCCGGCCCCCGCTCCGTGAGTGGCGCACGGTCGGGTGCGACGTTCGTTAGCCGTGGAGAGCGAAGGGGCGAAGTGATTCGACGAGGTCGCGCAGATGGTCCGGGGCGCTGGTTCCCGGGATAGGGGCGATGTGATCGCCCTGCGACAACAGCCATCGCACTGCTTCGCCTGGGCCGGTCGCTGGGCTGGCGAGTGCGCCAGCGTTCAAGGGCCGATAGGGGACGTACGGGATCTTCTGGACGCGGCAGTAGTCCACCGCGGGATCATCCGGCTCGTCCCGATTGAGAACGTTTTGCACGGCGGCGACCTGGATCTCGGCTGATGCCGCTCGGATCTGCTCCACAGCTACCTTGGACAATCCGATGTGGCCGATCTTCCCTTCCTGTTGGAGCAAGCCCAGTTCTCCGACCTGTTCCGTGAGGGGAACCATGGGGTCGATGCGGTGGAGATAGCACAGCTCCAGACGGCCCGTCGCGAGGCGGCGCAGGCTGGCTTCGACGGCGGCCCGCAGATACTCCGGTCTGCCCAAGGGCACCCACCGGTCGGGCCCGGGGCGCACCATGCCGACCTTCGTGGCGATCAGCAGGTGCGGCGGGTAGGGGCGCAGGGCGCGGCGGATGAGTTCCTCGACGGTGTGCGGTCCGTAGGAGTCGGCGGTGTCGATGTGGCTGATGCCGTGGACGCCGACGGCTTCGCGGAGCACGCGGATTGCGGCGTCCGCGTCGCGGGGCGGCCCCCAGGTGCCGGCGCCGGTCAGGCGCATGGTGCCCAGCCCGACGCGGGAGACGCGTTTCCCCGCGAGCCTGATCGCTCCCCCGGGCGGGTTCTGGCGGCTCATGCGGCGGCTGTCAGGTTGCGCGCGGCCGCCAAGACCGCGGTGCGGGCCTGGTCGTGGCACGCGTCGGTGTTGGCGACCACCAGATGCGGCGTGCCGGTGGTGGCGAGTAGCTGGTGGAGGTGTTGGTCGACGCTGGTGCGGAAATTCAGATCGCGGTCGCGGTGGTTGCCCAGCGGAACCGTGGGATCGAGGGCGGTGGCCAGCAGCAGGGTATAGCCGGCCGAGTGGGTGGCTACCAGTGAGGTCAACAGGTCGCGGTTGGCGTCGTCGAGGTGCTCCTGGCGCTGTTGCAGTCCTGCGAGGAAGTAGGCCAGGGGATCGAAGGCGCTGCGGTCGACCAGGACCACGTCGGCTGTGAGAGTGGCTTCGAGTTCCGCGCACATGCCCGCTGCGATCAGCCACTGGGTGGTGGTTGCGGTCTGGTCCCGCATCTTGGGGAAGCCGAGTTCGGCGGCCTTCTTGGCGAGGCTGCCGTGGGTGCGGGCGACGGTGAAGCCTTGAGCTCGCACCTCCATCTCCAGCCGTTTGAGCAGGGTGGTCTTGCCGGTCGAGTGGGTGCCGGAGACAGCGATGCGTATGGGCGATGCGGCTACCACAGGTGTTCCTCCTGATAGGCGGGCGGTGCGGGCTGATGGCCCGGCATATTGTCGGGGACGGCGATGGCGGTCAGCTCGTCCCAGGTGTCGTGGTGGGCGGCGAGGTCGAGCAGGAGCAGGCCGGTGGCGTGCGCGTCGTATCCGGCGCGGTGGCGCTGGCCGGGGATGTCGGCCACGGGCAGGTGCAGGTACTCGATGAGGGGGTCGAGGCCGTGCTTTCCGGCTTCGGGGTAGGTCTTGCGGGCCAGCCGCAGGGTGTCGATGACTCCGGCCGGCTGCCATCCGGGCAGGAGCCGGGTGAGGGCGTTGTACTCCACCGATGCGTTGTGGGCGACGATCCAGGCGCCGTCCAGGGCCCCCCGGATCTCGTCGGCGATCTCTGGCCAGGCGGGCTTGCCGGCCAGGGATTCGTTGGTGATGCCGTGGATGCGGACGATGTGCGCCGGGATCGGGGCCGGCGGGCGGATCAGCCACTCGCGTCGCTGGTCAGCGTGCACGGTGCCGTTGGTGATCGGGAGGAGAGCAACCTCGACGAGGTCCGGGGGCTGGGAGCCGTTGCCTTCGACGTCGATGACGAGCAGCGGTGCGGGCCAGGAGTGTGGGTTCACGGGGTGGCTTTCTGCGGCCAGCCGATGTCCGCTCGGCCGTGCCGTCGGGGGTGGTGGGGGTGGCGGCGGTCGTGGACCTGGTAGCCGTGCCCGTGCTGGAGGAAGTAACGCGGGTGCTCGTCCAGGCCCTCGACCAGAATCGCCCGGTCGGTGATCTCAACGGGGCCAATCGCGCCCAGGGCACGCGCTTGTTGGGTGATCTCGTTCAGGTCCGGGGCCTGCCAGGTGTCCTTGCACAGTTGGAGTTGGGCCAGGGGGCAGATGTCGCACAGTTCGCGGATGCCGTAGTGCCCGTTGTAGTCCGCCAGACCGTGGACGGAGGCGACCGCGCAGGAGGTTTTACGGAACAGCTGCCCCCATGGGGCGTGGGTGTCGGTGGGCTGGTGGAAGGCGGCCAGGATCCTTGCTTCGGATCCTTCGGGCATGATCTTGCGGCGGGCGGTGTCCTCGTAGGGCTCGGGCAGGCCCTGTTCGCGGTAGTAGGCGGCCATCTCGTCGCGGAAGAACAGCCCGGTGTAGACGGTGGCGTGGGCGTGCTCGGCCAGATCCCGCGCGTAGGCGATATCAGCGTATGAGTCGTTGAGACCGGGCACGATCGGGCGCCAGTACAGAATCGTGCGGTAGTTCTGGGCGTGGGCGTATAAGGTGCGCAGACTGTCGGCGGCGATCTTCGAGTCAACGGGCTCGATGCCCGCGTGCTGGATGTTCGAGTGGGTCACTAGCACCGTCAGTTTGATGTTGCGGAACGTGTTGAGGATCGCGCAGTCCGCCTTTTCGACCCGCCAGCGGGTGATGACCAGGACGTGATTGGTCAGGCCCCGCTCGTCAAGCAGCCGCAGGGTGTTGAACGTGTGCTGCTTGACGACCGGCAACATCGGATCGGTCGCCTTGTTGAACAGCTGCAACGGCGTGATGTGCGGGCGGAAGTACGGGTGGGCGACGAGGGCCTGGACGGCTTCGGTGTCGCTCATGAGCGCGCGTGGTGCCTTCATGCCGAAGTTGGCGTACAGGTGCCGTACGCAATACCCGCACTCCAGGGGGCAGCCCACCACGTGATTCAGCGATAGGCCGCTCTTGCGGTACTCGACCGGGTCGGCCAGGTCTGGCTTGAGGTCCGCCCGTTGCGTGTCGGAGAGCAGCGGCAGCGGGCGCCGTTTCGGTGAGGCGTCAGCGTGCGTCATGGCATCGTCCTTCGTCTGGGTCTGGTGCTCGGGACGGTGGATGTTCGCCCGAGCCGGTCAGAAGGGTCTGGCACCGGGCCCGCCCAGGGATCCATCAGCGGGGGAGCCGGGGTTCTCCTGCAGGCGGGACCGGCGATCTGGGGTTCTGCGGCTCTCGGGGCGCCGCAGGCGAAGGGTGGTTGCGGCACATGTGCGAGCTGGTTCTCGAAGGCGATCAGGCGCTGCAGCAACGGCTCCGTCGGCGTTGCAGGGCGCCGCCGCGCCACCGCGTTGGCCGCCATGTGGAGGGCCAGACGCAGCAGGAGGCAGCTCATGATGCCGTCCGGGCTCGGGGCGGGCGGCCATACAGGACAGCGACGGGGTTCATCGGGTGCTCTCCCACTGGAAGGCGCGCTGGGCGGCGTCGAGCAGGTCCAGACTGCGGGCGGCGGTGTGAGCCCCGTCGGCAGCGGGCTCCAGATACTGGCGGCAGCACCGGGCTGCGTCGTCGCCGGTGGAGTACACCGCGGCGAAGGACTCCTCGATGAGGAGCGCCTGTCCGTGGAGTTCCAGCATCGACAGGGGTGCGGAAGGTCCGAGAACCGCTGCCTCGTAGGGCACGATCAAGATCTCTGCATCGCCTCGTTGGGCGACACTCAGCAGGTGGGCGAGCTGTTGAGCCATCGTGGCCGGCCCGCCGTATGCCAGCGTGAGGACGCGCTGATCGAGGTAGACGGTGACGTGCTTGCCGTGGCCGACAGGCAAGGCGCGCTGGGTTGCTGCGATGCGGGAGGCGCGGAGCGGGCGCTGCGGAAGGGCCCTTTGATACGCCAGCGCGTAAGCAGAGGTCTGGAAGATGCCCGGCACCGCATGGGTGCATATACGGAGGCTGCCGGCGGCCTGTTCGCATGCGCGGAGCCGGGCCACCCACCCAGGCCCCGCATCTCGGCATCCGTCCCAACTGCACGCGTCAGCAGTCTCCAGCAGCCGCCGTGTGCCGTCCCGTTCCGGCGGTGGACAGACGGTCCGGTACACATCCAGCAGGTCCTTCAGTTCGTCGTCGCGGAGCGGGGGAAGGCCGGCTTCGATGCGGTTCAGTCGGTTTCCGGACATCCCGATCCTGCTGGCTGCCTGCGCCAGGCCGAGGTTCTTGGACCGGCGCAGGCTTTCCAGGTAGGCGCCGATCACAAGGCCCACGGCTGCCGGGGTCCTGTCGACGCGCTTCGCGAGGAGGCTGGACACCGGACGTGCTCCTACCTGGTCCAGGCGTGGAGCGGAGGAACGCCGGCTCTCGTGTGGCTGGCCCATGGTGGTTCGTACTCCTCGGAGGCTCGCGGTCGATGCGCTGGGTCCCTGTGGTGTTCGGTTCGGCGGAAGTGGAGCCGCACCCCCTGGCAGGTCAGGGGACACTGCCAGGGGGCGCGGCAGTTCAGGGGCCTTACGAGAAGGGGCGGGGTAGGCCGACCAGAAGCCAGAGCGCTGGTGCGGGCAGCAGGAGCGTGATCGTCACTGCGGTTCGGTTCCGTTTGAGGGCGGCGGCGCGGCGCTCGATGAACCGGCGGATCGGGGTGTTCCGGTGACGGGACATGTCATTGCCCGTTCGGTAAATCGGCCGTGGCGACCGCCGGTGTGCTGGGGAGGCAGTCCAGGAGCTGTGTCGTCTCCTGTGCCAGGGCGTGCACGTAGCGCTCCGGTGTGACCGAGGCGCCGACCTGGTTCATCTCCTGCAGGCGGTCGGCGGCCTGGATCACCACCGCCTCCAGAGCCAGAGGGGTGCCGCCCCATTGGCCCAAGGTGGCGGCCAGTTTCATGCTGTGACTGCGCAGAAGCAGGATCAGCAGGCGAACCTCTTCGGCATCCAGGGGTGTGGCGCGGGGGACGAGGACGCACTCCAGCTCCGTGTTTCCGTCCAGCAGGAGCAGGTCTGGTGGCCGTGCTGCGCTGGCCAGATCGTTCGCGTGGACGACGCTGGTGCTTCCGGAGCCGGGCGCTTCGGCATCGCACGCGCCGGCGGCCTGGCCGAAGCTTGGGTCGGCGGCCTGCCATTTGTACATCCCCGCCAGCAGTCGCTTGAGCTCTTCGACGTTCAGGTGTTGTTCCGCCTCTGGAACCGGGCTCCGCTTCGTGGCGAGGGAGGCCCCGGGGCGCCGCGGGCTCTGGTCGGCGATCAGGGGCGTGGTCACTGGTCGCCGCCCTCAACCGCGATGGCGCACCGCATGTGCAGACCATCCGTGCTGATCCCCCAGCGATCGGCCAGAGCCTCCACGAGCAACATGCCTCGCCCGGATTCACAATCGTCATCCGGCTCCAAGACCACCGCACGGCAAGGGCTACCGTCGCTGACGTCCATCCGGATCTCGTGCGCGTCCTCGAAATACCAAAGGGCGAAGACGATTCCTCCGCCATCGCCGTGCTCAATCGTGTTGGTGACAATCTCGGAGATCAACAGCTCCACCCTGCTCTGCAGGAACCGCAAGTCCCAGAGCCGCAGATGCGCGGCTCCCAACCGCCGCACATGACCAACCCAGCGTTCCTCGCGTGGGAATGAGACCAGCGCCCCCCACGGAGTCGCCTCGTCCATCGCAATGTCTACCTGGCCGATAGATGAGGCCGCGCTCCAGGCGCCGGTGCCCAGGACCGAGACGTCCGGCCGTGTCGTTGCCTCGATCATCAGTTCCACCTTCCACATCGCCCGGTCCGCACGAAGCGGTTCTTCGGTGGCGATCAGCGTGCAGCCCTTTCGGGGCGCATCGCCATGTCGCCGCAGGTGTCATCTGGGTGCCATTCGAGTGGCAAAGGTGGCACGCGGGTAGCGTCGAAGTGGCTTGTGTGGAATCGGTCTTGCCAGGCTTCCGCTTGGCGGTATCCCCTTCATGCAAGGGAAGTCGCGCGAGCAGGTTGATGGTGCTCGACGATCGAACAGCTGGAGGCCGATGTGGGTGACGCACCGAGGACCCTGTTGAAGGTCTTGGTGGATCAAAAGCAGTGGCGGTACACAGATTTCGCCACCAGGTTCCGCAGCACGGCGGATCGGATCTTGACCAAGGGATCCGCCAAAAATCCGACGATCAGCGAGTCACAATTCCGGCGCTGGACAGCTGGCAAAATCGCAGGACTACCAGGCCCGGACACTTGCCGTGTCCTGGAAGCCCTATTCGGAGTCGACGCCTCCGCCCTGTTTGCGCTACCCCCCTCCACAGAAGGACTTGCACCCGCGTTCCACCTGGAAGACGAGATCGACATGACCGCTCGTGACGTGCAGAACGAGGCCGGAGCCGCGGCAGCGGCCTCCATTTCCGATACCACCCTCGACCAACTACGCGAGGACGTAGCCAAGCTCGCCGGCCAGTACAACAGCCACTCGGCGTTCGAGGTCTTCCGGAAGGCGCGGGAGCTGCGCGAGGCGGCGGAACACCTGCGCGACCGGACTCAGGTACCCGCTCAGCAACAGGAGTTGCTGCTTGTGGCTGGCCAGGCATGCGCCCTCCTCTCCTCCGCCGCCTTTGACCTGGGGTTCCTCGACGGGGCTACGCGACTTGCGCGTTCGGCCGCTTTGTACGGAGAAACCGCCCGGTTCGATCCACTGCGCGCGTTCGCCGGTGGTGCCCTCGCCTATATCGCCTACTTCTCCGGTCAACCCGCTCAAGCGGCCCGGCTCGCCCGCCGGGCCCAGAGTTTCCGTGGACTTGGCGCAGTCGCCCACCGCCGTCTCTCGGCGATCGAAGCCCGCGCGTACGGGCACCTCCGCGATGTCCCCGCAGCGCAGCGGGCCCTGGACGCCTCGGTTGAAGATGGCCAGGGCGCCACCGACCTCCTACACGACGACATCGGCGGCGAATTCGGCTTCAGCCTGGAACGCCTGGCGATGTCCAATGGCTCCACTTGCCTGCTGCTCGGCGACGGCGAACAGGCTGAGACAGCGGCCCAAAGGGCTTTGGAACTCGCCGCCAGCAAGCCCGCACGACACCGCTCGGCTCCAATCGTCGGGGGAGCCTCAGCCGACCTGGCATCGGCGCGTCTCCTGCGCGGCGACCTCGACGGTGCGGCAGCAGCCCTTGAGGCAGTCTGGGCAGTTCCGAGGGACCAACGCGTGACCGGTCTACTCGTCCGCACCGCGCGAGTCCGGCTTGGACTGACGGGAGACCGGTACCGTACGGCTCCACTGGCGGCCGAATTGGGCGAGCGGATCGAGGATTTCGCGCGGCAGTCGACCCAGCTTCAACTCGGCGTTGGTGCGCTCCCGATCGCTGCGTTGGAAGGCTGATCCGTCTCAGCGAAGCGACGCCAGGATTCTTGACTCCTTGTCCGGGTCGATCCCGTGCTCCGCCCATCTCGGATGGTTGACGGGACGTCCTGCAGCCTGGATCCAGGTCCAGGTCTCCGCGACCGTCTCGCTGACCGGCCGGCAGCGCAGACCGCTCGCAACGGCACGAGAGGAATCCACTGCCCACACCCCGCCGTGGGTACGCCACAGCGGCAGTTCAGTCCACTGCTTCACTTCGTACTGAACAAGAAGTTCCGGCTGCGCCCAAACCAGCGTCCCGTGGCTCTCGGTAACCGCCATGCAAGCTTGCAGGAAGCCTTCGAAGGTGATGCCCTCGGGGTGAGTGACGTTGTAGGCGCCGCCGTTTGACGCTGCCGCCTGATCCAATGCGAACCGTGCCACATCGCGGACATCCACGGGCTGCATGTGGCGCTCTGGCGGTGCCGGGGCGAGAACGCGACCACCACACCGGGCACGGTTCAACCACCAGGGCAATCGACCGACATACTCCCCCGGCCCGAGAATCACTCCGGGCCGCAGCAGCACCGCCTGGTCGCCGAACGTCTCCACCACGGCGCGCTCGCCGCCGGCCTTCTGAAATCCGTACTTGGTGGGCGAGCCGTCCGCACCGGTGTACCCGAAAGTTTCGTCCGCGTCAGCCGGGCAGTCCAGGAGCGCGGAGTCTTCCCTGAGCGGACGATGGGGCCACCCGGCGTAAACCGACACTGTGGACAGGTGGACCCAGCGCGCGGCTCGCCCAGCGAGGGCGCGGGTCGCGACGAGCACATCCTGTGGAGGGAGATCTGAACTGGAAGTGTCGATCACGGCATCCCAGTCGCCTTGCCTGGCAAGCCTGGAGAGATCCTCGGGAAACGCCCTGTCACCGCGCACTGCCGTGACCCCCGGCACATCCACGCCGGAGCGCCCCCGATTGAACGTCGTCACCGCCCAGCCGCGGGCGAGAGCCTGCTCCACCACGCACTTCCCCAAGAACCACGTACCACCCAACACCAGAAGCCTCATGGCATCAGATCCTCTCGCGAGTCGGCCGCGACCGTGTCCAGACCAGTCCACTGTGAGGCCGGAGCCGCCGACAGCGCGGACGAAGGCGGTGCCGTGCCTCCGCCACGGCGCAGGCTGGCTCGGAACGGCCCATAACTAATGGACTCCTTCCCGTTTCGGCGGCCATCGCACCGCCCGTGAGCGCGGTCGAACAAGCACGCATCACCCTCAACCACGCCATTCCGGTCTGTGGGAGCTCCATTCCTTGAGGTGCGGTTCAAGCTCCTCCGACGTGGGTTCACGCGTGCGGGGCATGCCTGGAAGTTCGCTCAAGGGATCCATCGACCTTGCATATGCTCTTGCCCATTCCAACCACCGTCGCGCTGAGTCCAGTGCCGACGCGTCCGCCGTGCCATCCAGTTCCTGAATGCGGTGTTCCAGCGCTGTGCAGTACGCGTTGAGGGCAGCCGCTTCTTGCCACCCCCAGACCTCTTCACGCAGCACCTGGGCAAGTTGCTTGCGAACAGCTTCTTCCTTTGCCACGTCCAAAGCCGCCTGCCACCGAACCTCGCGTTCTGCCCTGCCTCGCTCTTCATCCTGCTGACGCTGGATGTCCTCCGCAGTTCGCGCCTCGATCTCTCCAAGGATCACGCCCAGAGCCTCTTCAAGTGTCCTGCTCTTCCGATCCCGCCAGCGACCGGGCCTGTCGGTCAGACCGCGGGCAAGCTCTACAACGAGACGAGCGGACCGCTCCGGGTTCGTCGACTCCGGGAACTCCTGCCTGACAGAGACGGTGTATGCGAATGCGTCGACCGCAATGTCTACTCCGCCCTCACGCATGGAGTAGGACGACCGTGCCTTCCGGACCTCATACCCTCGCCGCACCGCCTCTGCCGCAAGACCTTGTAGCAGCAGAAGCGACCTGCGGCGCAGTGCAGACGGCATCACCAGCCGGCTCTCGTCATCTTTGAGCGCAGCCACCACCGGATGCAGATGGCCCAACCGTGCGGGGACTGGAATCAGCTTTCCGGCCGCCTTCGGCCGTTGGTTCCGCGCATTGGGATGAGGGCCCTCCGCAAGGAACAGCTCCAGCCCCGGCCCGCCATAGGGGACCTTCTCGATGCGTTTGCCCGCCGGCTCCAGGCCGTGGTGCTTCGCGTAATTTACGACGCGTCGCCACTCCGCGACCTCATCGTCGTCCGGATCAGCGATCCGGAAGCGCCCCTCGGCAACGAGCCGCTCGATCAGTTCCTGTGCCTTCGCCCGCCGGGCACGTGCGACGGGTCGCTCGCTATAGGGCGACCGAGGCTTGGCAGGCTCCGTCGGCTCACCACCGTCGCCAACCGCAGAGTCGTCGTCAATCACCAGGAGGCAACGATCCCTCATCGCAGCGGCCGAATGCCAGCTAATCGCCACCAAGGTTCGAGCGGCCTCGTCGACTTTCGGGCATCCCGCGCTGCGCTTCGAATGGAGCACCGGGGCGACCGTCCATCAGTGGCCCTACCCGCAGCCCTCACTCAGCAGTCGTAGCTCTTGAGCGTCTTCGAGGCACCGGTGGCCGACTTCAGGTAGTCGTTCTCGGACTTCAGGTAGTCGTTCTCCGCCGTCGACTCCGCCAACTGCACGACCAGTCCCGCAGCCATGGACAGAAGCCCCTCGTGCTTCGTCTGGCACTCCTCGTGCTCTTCCTGAAGCCCCTTGTACTTCCAGGCGAGGACCCCGATGGTCGTGGCGGCCAGAACGCTGGCGCCGACCTTAGCCACGACCCTGGCTTTGCCGAACTTACCTTCGGCTGGCTCGGCACCGCCCTTGCCGATGCAAATGTGGCCCGTCTGGTGCGAGTGCTGTTGAGCCTCGCCGAGATGGTCGCTCTGATACGAGCACGATCCGCATTGGTATCGGGTCATCAGTCCCTCTCCTCCAGGGAGATGAGCTTGCCACAGGTCACGTGCCTCCGGTGGCCACTTGGTCATCCTCCGTACACCCACCGACGCTGAGGGAAGGATGCGCACCTACGCGGGCGTGCGCGACCGCTGGGGTGGGCTATGCCGTCAACGCTCCCCGGACGGCCCATGGTGCGCCGCGGGTAGTCGTTCAGGTCCCTGACCAGGCGGGATTCGTCGGTTCAAGGCCGAGGAGGTCGAGGAGATGGGGCTGGACGCCAGCGCTGATGACGACGACGGGCGGGTCGGGAGCGCCGACGACGCGTAGCGCAGGCCAGAGAGATCATCCGTACGAGCCAAGGGTCTGCGTCGCTCGGTCGTGACCGTTCACCGCCGGTGGCGTCAGGGTACTTTCTCATCACCAGTCGACCGGCCGAAGCCCGTGGTCCGGGCCTCGCCCCGCTGATACAACGTCTTCGTCCCCGTCCTACACGGACAGGGACGAAGGATGATCACGTGTGACGGGGAGCGAGGTTCCCATCCGCTCCCATGCTCGGAGGACGGCCTTATGCGTATCCGGTTGCAGGTGGGCATAGCACTGAGTGGTCTGGAAGCTCTCGTGGCCGAGGAGGTGCAGGACCTCGTAGAGGGAGACTCACTTCTGGACGAGCCGCGAGGCGCATGTGTGCCGCATGGAATGAGGCGGGTAGTGCGGGGGGGAGTTGCTGTTCCCCGTCATCGTCGAAGTAGTAGGCGCCGTCGACGGCCGGCCACCAGGTCTGCCGTCGCCAGGTGCCGTCGTCATTGGGGCGTTGCCAGCTGCATCGTCGCAGGCGGTGAGACGCCGGGAACAGAGCAGGCGCCTTCTACGCGCCCGCCTCATTCTGAGAAACAGTGCTTCTCCCAGCCTGCAGCCCCCTGCACTATGAGCCCGGCAACCGGCACGGCTGCCGGGTCTCATCGCACTGTCAGTCGACGAGGTAGTGGGCTTCGACGTAGGCGACGGTGGAGCCGTACGGTTCGCCCACCGGCTTCAACATGTACCGGCGGAAGACTGCGGCGGTGGCACGGCGGACGCCGCGGTTGCGAGCCTCAGCGTTGTCCCATGACTGGGCAAGGGTGCGCTTGACTACCTGGTCGATCTCTTGGGCCAGGTTTTGCTCCGTGACGGTGAGACCGGGCGGCGCGTGGTCGTGGATGATCCGTGACAGGACACCCACGTGGTCGTCGTCCAGTACCACGGCTTCGTCGGGGTGCTTCTCGGCATTCACGATGGCACGGGCGACCCGGAGTGCTTCGGCCAGGAACTCTAGGGCGTCCTGTGCGTTCTGGATGATCCGATCTCGCAGCTGCCTGATCCGCTCTGCCAGGGCGGTGTACTTCGCGGACCCCGGTTCGACGCCTTTCTCGAGGGCAGCCTTGATGTGGTCCAGGATCTCTGCCGCAGACGGCGGCCTCTTGTCCTCGCTGTCGTCCTTGTCGGGCTTGGGACGGACGAGGGCCAGCAACTCCTTGAGGATCGTGATGCCCTGGGCATCCAGGACGAGGGCTTCTTCCTGGGAGGCAGCTACCGAGAATGAGTGGACGTGGGCGTTGATTATCTCCAGGACCATCGGCCCCAGCTCGCCCAGTCGCTCCTTCCTTTCCTCGTCGGAAGACTTCTTGAACAGGGTCGTGTATGCAGAACCGAAGAGCCCGAACCCGTCCTGGTACTTGGCGACCCGCTTGTCCGTGTTGATGAGTGGGTACAGGCGGGCCAGAAGCCGGTAGCTCGTACTGAAGACCTCGGCGGCGTCAGGGTTGGCGTCCAGGAAACTGTTGATGACACGTACGGATTCGTATCCGTGTGCCGTGAGATCGAGGCCGTCCACGTCTGCGAGGAGGTCTTCGATGCAGGCGAAGGTGGTGCGGAACTCGGCGACCAGGTCGGTCAGGTCGGTAACGAACCCACCGCCCTTGCCGGCGGACCCTTCCGAGGTGGGGTCGACGACGGCACGCTGGACCTCTTCGGCCAGGCTGATGTAGTCCACGACTACGCCGGTGGTCTTCACGAATCCGGCCGGGGACACCCAAGTGCGGTTCGGGCGGGTGATTGTCTGGAACAGGTTGTGAGCCTTTAGCGGCTTGTCCAGGTAGAGGACGCCCTCGTTGGGAGCATCGAACCCAGTCATCAGCTTGGCCGTCACGACCAGGAAGCACAGCGGGTCATTCGGGGTGAGGAATCGCCGCTTCTGATCCTCCTCGTCGACCTCCGAGAGCCGGTACGGCCGCATGGCCGCTTCCTCGGTCTTGGCGTCCGAGACGTGGATATTCACCTCTGCGGCGATCCGATCGTGCTTGCCGACCTCGGCGAGTACCTGCGACGCCTCGAAGCCGGCCAGCAGCTCGTTGATCTTGTTCGTGTATGCCACGGCCAGCTCACGGTTGTAGGCGACGACCTGCGCCTTGAGGCCGTTGCGATAGGTACCGGCCAGATAGTGGTCCACGATGTCCTGGCAGACCGTGTGGATGCGTTCAGGGTTGGCGAACACTGAGGTGAGGCGCCCGAACTTGCGGGACAAGGTTTCACGGTCAGGGTCGTCGAGGTCGAATTCGTCGGCGAACTGGTCGAATTCCGCCTGTAGTGCCCGGTCGTTCATCTCGAAGGTGACCGGGTGCGGGTCCAGCATGACCGGGACGGTTGCCTCGTCTTGCAGAGACCGGGAAACCGAATACCGGTGCAGCACCCTGTTCGGGTCGGTCTCCTCGCCAAATAGGGCGAAGGTGTTGGTTGCGAGGTTCCTGATGGGTGTGCCGGTCATGCCGAAGAACTTCGCGTGCGGCAATGCTGCGCGCATCTGCCCGGCCAGGGACTCTTCTTCGGATGACTGGGTGCGGTGTGCCTCATCGACCAGCACGATGATGTTGCGGCGGGTCGACAGGTTCTTGCCGGCGTCGGCGAACTTGTGGACGGTCGTGGAGATGACGCCGCGCACATCGTCAGCCAGCAGAGAACGCAACTTCGCGCTGGTGGAGGGCTGGTGGAAGTAGGCGTCGCCCATCGCGGAGGTGAATACCCCGGAGGTTTGCCGCACGAGCTGGGTTCGGTCCGAGAGCAAGATGATCGTGGGCGACTCGGTGCGGGTGTCTGCCAGCAACAGTGAAGCAGCGAACACCATCAGGAGCGTCTTGCCGCTGCCTTGGTGGTGCCAGACCAGACCCTTCTTGCCGTCGGCCAGGACCCGCCTGTGGATCAGATGGGCGGCCTCCATCTGTGGGTAGCGGGGCAGGTACTTCTTGTCCGCCCCGCCTCCAGAGGTGTCGAAGAGAGCGAAGTTGGCGAGCATGTCCAGGACGGTGGCCGGGTTGAGCAGCAGCTCGACGGAGCGCTGTACGTCGGCCTGCCCGGCCAGGTTCTCGTCGTCGTCAGTGGATCGGAACGGCTGCCACAGGTTTAAGGGCGCACCAGCGGCACCGAACCGCAGCTTCAGTCCGTCGGAGGCGACAGCGAAGACATTGGGGGTGAAGAACCACGGATATTCGGTGGCGTACACGTCGTTGATCTCGCGTGCGGCGTCGGCCCACCCTGACTTAGAGGTCGGTGACTTCACCTCTACGACAACGAGGGGCAGGCCATTGGCCCAGTACACGAGATCAAACCGGCGGGGGGTCTTCCCTGGGATGGTGATAGTCACTTCATCCGACACGACCAGGGTGTTGGCGGTCGGGTGCTCGAAATCGATGACCTTCAAGGCGTGCCACACGCCGTCGGAGCCCCGGAACTCCTTGTGCCCGCGCAGCAGCTCCAGCACCTGCTCATTGGCTCGCACCAGCCCGCCGTCGACGGCGTTGACCATGGCGGTGATCCCCTCAACAACGGCGTCCACGTCGAACCCGTCGATCACCTCAGGGTTGAGCCGGACGATGGCGTCCCGCAGCTGGCCAGCGAGCACCGTTTGTGTCGTCTCACGCGGCAGCGACCTGCCCGCTTTGAAGCTCCATCCCATTGGGAGGGACCACTGGATCATGGAGTTCTGGAACTCGCGCTCCCGTATGCCCTTTGCCACGGCTCAGACCCCCAAGTAGGCAGACTCAATCTCGATGGTGCGGTTCAGTAGCCCCGCTAGCAGCCCAGCCCGGGCCGCACGGAGGCGCGCAGCCTCCGCGCGGGTCGCCGCGACGACCTCGCTCATCGAGTCGAGCTCTGTCGCGATGCGCTCCTGGTCGGCGACGCTCGGCAGCCGCACTAGCATCTGGACCGCCCGTCTAGACCCGATGTGCTTGATGTTAGTTCCGCCAGCGACGTCACGGAATTGACCGGACTCGTACGCCCACAGGCACCAGTGCTTGACGAACGCCGGAATGCTGACGCCTTGGATGGCGCGATAGCGAAGCAGTGTGTTCTGGAAGCAGACCGGAGCGGAGATCTCGTCCCGCCACATGGCTGGCATTCCCACTGCGGTCTCGCTCGCGCTCCCCTCGGAGACGAGGACGTCCCCGTAGCGGAGCGCGAAAGTCTCGCGCTCGCTCGGGTTGAAGTCCATCTCAAGTACATCGGAAAGGTCGAGGGTTCCATAGCCGACATTGGCAGACCGTAGGTATGAAGTCATGTTCGGGCCGGTGGCACGTTGTGGTGAGCGCTGGCGCCCCATCGTGATGCTAAAAGCTTCGTCCGCGCGGACTTCATCGGCTGAACCGTCGGTCATCGAGTCGGCGCGGAGGCGGCGAAGCACGTCTCGAAGCGCACCCGCCTCCGTATCGAGTGCGGTGACCTGGGCATCCACTGCATCAAGCGTGTCGACGATCCGCGCTTGTACCTCGCGGGGTGGGATCGGAAGTTGGATCTGCAAGAGTTGCTCTGGGTTGAGGCGCTTGCGCCGTTGAACTGTCCCGCTCACTCGGTTCTTCATCTCTGCCCACAGTTGTGGTGAGCGGCAGACGTGCCTCATCCAGTCGGGCATCAGTTCTGGACCAAGCGTGAACGTCGGGAATTCGTTGCTGACGACGAATCCGTCGAACTCGACAGGTACTACGGTGATCGGTCCTTCCCACGCGGTCAGTTTCCGCATCACGACCTGGTCAACGTGCAGCACGTTCATTGCTGCGTACTCCGTATCTCCGCCGTCGAGTTCGCCTTTATCGATAACCCCCTTTCCTGCATTCAGGACCCCTGCCAGGCGATACGCAGTTGCAGGCTTCATCGGTGTGCGCTGGATGTCGAGGCGCATAACCTCCCCGAGCGGACGAAGCGGATAGCCCTCATTCATCGAAGCCCTCGATCCCTGCGGCGGAACGGCTACCTCGCGACGCAGAGGAGATTCCAGGTCACCGAGGGTGATCTGCTGCCAGTCATTCATCGAAGCCCTCGATCCCTGCGGCAGAGAGGACCGCGAGCATGTGCTGCTCGGTCTTTTGGCGCTCTGCCCGGGCGATGTTGTAGGCGTCGATGAGGGTGCCGAGGTCCTCCTGCTCGGCGGCGGCCTGCTTGATGTAGCGGCCGATGTTGAGGTCGTAACCGTTCGCCACGATCTCTGTGGTGGGGACAAACCGCGCAGAGAGGCCAGCCGCTCCGTCGCTGTCGGAATACGAGTGATAAGCGGTCACGACGTCGGTGATGTCTACGTCAGTGAGTACGTTGCGGTTCTTAGCTTTGGTGAACCGTGCGGAAGCGTCAATGAACAGCACGCCGTCCTTCCGCTCCGGAGTCTTGGTGCCGGGGGCGCGGAATACGAGGATGCAGGTCGGAATCGTCGTGCTGTAAAAGAGGTTCGCGGGCAGTCCGATCACGGCTTCCAGGAGGTCGTAGTCCAGGATGCGCTGGCGGATGGCTGCCTCCTGACCCACTCGGAAGAGGACGCCGTGCGGCAGGACGACGCCGACGCGGCCCGTCTTCGGATCCATGCTGGCGATCATGTGCTGCACGAATGCCCAGTCGGCCGACGACTGTGGGGCGACCCCTCCGATAGCGCGGGGGTCGTTGGTCCAGGGCCGCCACTTCAGGCTGTAGGGCGGATTGGCGACAATCACGTCGAATTGTTTGACGGACCCGTCAGGCTTCTTGAAGCGCGGGTCCTTCAAGGTGTCGCCGACCTCGACCTTGAACTCGGTCAGGTTGTGCATGAAGAGGTTCATGCGGGCCACACCTGCGGTATCCGTTACCGCCTCTTGCCCGTTCAGGCTGAGTGTGTACCCCCGCCCGCCGTGGGCCTTCAGAAGGTTCGCGGCGGCAATGAGCATGCCGCCTGACCCGCAGGTCGGGTCGTACACCGACTCATGGTTCTTGGGGCCCAGCAGTTCGATGATCAGCTCGACGACCTCGCGCGGCGTGAAGAACTGGCCGGCACGGGTACCGGACCCGTCCGAGAACCGCTTGAGCAGGTATTCGTACGCTCCACCGAGCACGTCGTGGGACATGTTGCCCTCGTGCATCTTCGGAGTGCGGTTCATCGCCCGCATGACCGACGCCAGCACCTCCCCCGGCAGCACCGCTTCGGAGGTCCAGGTCATGGACCCGAACAGACGGGAGAACTTGTCAGGATTGGCCGACTCGATGGCGTGGAGAGAAGCGCGAACCCGCTGGCCGAGGCCGTGCTGGGCGACGGTGGCGAGGATGGATGACCAAGAGGCACGGCTCTCGGCGACAGTACCAGGGAAGATGAACGGGATCTTGAACGTCTGGTAGTTGCTGTACTCGACCTCGTCGGCTTCCTCGGCTGATAGGTCGAGGCCCTCGTTCTCCTTGAGGAAGGTCTGGTGAGTGTGCTCCCAGGTATCCGACAGATACTTCCAGAACATCAATGGGAAGACGACCGAGGAGTACTGCGCTTCGGGCATCGCCACACGCAGCTCGTCGGCGGCGTCCCACAACCGGTTCTCGATCTCCTGCTGGGTCACTGCCATCAGGCGGGGGTGTCCTTGCTCGTCACAGGTGGCGACCCGAAGGTCGTGGTGTTCCTATCAGTCAGCCCAGCACGGGGATGCCGGCGCGCACCAGCGGACATGCCGCGATGTGGACATGTGCGGGGCGTGGCATCCCTCTGCGGACGACCCGCCAACGATATCCCTCCCCAGAACCACGAAATACGGCAATCGCGCCGCCCAATAGGCGACGCCCCGAGGGACTGATGGAGACGGCGCCACAGCGACGCCGTGGGCCTGACCGTCCGATGGCGCGGACGCGTCGGCGACCGCCCCTTATACGACGTCTGACGCCCCCACCCTCTAGTGGTCGACAGGCCACCCCTTCAATCGCCCGCCCGGCAGGTACATGACGCGGCCTCGATGCGCTCCTGGAGGACGGCGCTGTCTACACCCTCGCTTCTGGCGACTCGATCCCGGGACACGATCATGCTGCTCTCTGGGCTACAGGCCTGCCTCCGCACTCACTTGTCACCTCCACACTGACAGCTACCCGGCGCGGAACAGTTGCCATGAAGTCTTCACTGAGGTTCCCTGCGAGTATGCCGAGGCATCTGCTAGCCATTGAGCACACCAAGATCAGGAGGCTGCGCGAGCAGGCTGGTCTCACCCTGCAGGAGCTTGCTGATCTTGTGGGGGTCACGTACCGCGTGGTCGTGTACTGGGAGGAAGGCAGGTATGTGCCTGAAGCCAGGAACGTGCGGCGGCTCGCCGATGCTCTGGGCTGCGCCACCGCCGACCTCACGGGCACGCCCAGCGGGTCCGAGACGCTGGTTGACCTCCGCTATGCCGCTGGTCTCACCGCAGAAGAGATCGCCACCCGCCTTCGCGCGACTACCGTCGGCCGTGATCTGTTCGTGGACGCACATAAAGTCCGCAGCCTGGAGCGCGGCCGTCACGTGTCCGGCTGGAACTGGAGGGAGCCGGCGCACACGGGTCGGCTCGTGCAGCAGCTGGCGACCGTCTACGAAGTGCCGGTCCGCATGGTGATGGACGCCTGGATGCGTACACGGCCCGCTGATGATCCCCCGCGTCTGCCCGAGCGGGAGCGGCCCGGTCCGCCGGCGTCAGCGGTCGACGGCTGGGAGGCACTGAATGAACGGCAGAGGGTCTATCTGGGGGAAATCCTGCGCGACGACCAGATGACTGAAACGGAGATGTGGATGCGCCGACAGAACCAGGCCAGGGTTCCGCCGGCCAAGCAGTGGCGGAAGTTGCCGTTCGCTCTCGACGCACCCAGCGAAGTAGTCGGCCACACGCGCCTTCAACAGCGGCTGCGGAGCGCTGACGTCCACGATCAAGGGGCCGGGGCCACCCTCCACTCCCTAGAGCGGCTGGGACTGATCAGAGTGACCAAGGACCGCGTAGAGGTTCCGGGAATCGGCGAGGTGGACCGGACCCTCGTGGAGATTACGCGTCGCGGCCGTGCATGCGCCCGCGCCGGGCTGGGACAGCCCGCGGAGTCGGCGCCTCCCGCGCATCTGCTGTCTGAATGGTTGTGGGGCGTTCTGCTCCGTGTCGCCGGGGCCGGACCGGAAGGTCTCCACGAGAGCGAGCTGACGGGCAAGTCCCTGTTCTACTTGGCTGTCGGCTATCGGCCGAAGCGCCAGGCGCGTCCCAGCAGAGGCTTCATCGAACTACGTCCCCGGATGGCACCGGGCGATACACACGTCCTCGAATACCGGTGGCACACCACCGCTCTCGGGCAGCAGCACATTGCCTCCTACCTGCACGTCTACACGGAGATGTACCCAGCTGCGGCGCCTCCGCCTCAATGATCATTTAGGCGGTCCGAGGCCATTCCGGGAGCATTGTCAGACCCGTGCTCTACCGTCGTCTCCCGTGACGACCCATGTCGATGATGACGGCCTGATGTTCTCGCATTTCGAGGCGTTCCGCCTGATCAACTTCACCTTCATCAAAGCCTGTCAGACGATCACCACCCCGGACCTGAGCCCGAGGGACCGGGCCGAGAAGCTGATGCGGTACCACGGGATCTTGCTCGCCGCGTACGGCCCCGGCGTGCCGCTGTCGTTCGGCGAGTTCCGCCGAAGGCTGCGCGGCCCCATCGAGGGCCTGCTCCCGCCGTGGCTGGACCGGTCCGGCTTCGGCGATCTCGACTTTCCCGTTGTCGACGCCGAGGGCTGCGTCACCGGGAGCGCCTTCGATCTGCAGTGGGAGACCTCCCAGCTGCACCGGATTTTGAAGCGGCTTCGGCGGATCGGCCGGATGCGGTTCACCGAGGAGCAGCTTCAGGACGAGATCGATCAGGATCAGATGTACGAGATCCTCAAGGGCCGTGGTGACGCCCAGTACGTCAAGGACCGCACCACCCTGGTGGAATGCCCGGCCGGCACTCCTGCAGAGCTGAACAAGCGCGGCCTGCCTCTCAACGCGATCGGCTTCTACGAGCCGATCCCCTACCACGCCGTCTACCGCACCTGGTGGTTTCCCTGCACGGTGTGCGAGTGGCCCATGAAGATCAGCAAGCGGATGAGTGCGGGCCGCGAGTACTACCGGGTCGCCTGCCTGTACGGCCGTCACGCCGATACCGGTGCCAGCTTCATGTTCCGGCCCACGTCCGGAGACGCGCCGCAGCTGCATCCGGACAGTCCCGACACACCGGCTCCGCACGAGGCAGCGCTCGCCCTGGGCACCACCGGTGCCGTGCCGGAGGCGAAGCCGGTTGAGGGGCATCTGGCCCTCAAGCGGGGCGTGTGGCGCTACACCTGCGTGCCCGGCCTGCACGAGCTGCGTCTGCACGCCGTTCTGCGGGAGCGGCTGGCCGCCGCAATGGCAAATGTAAACGAGGCCGTCAGGCTCTGGCCGATGAGCGATGCCTACGACCATCGCATCGAGGTCAAGGGCCCTGACGGGAGCACGCACGTCTTCACAGTGGATGTGAAGGACTACACGCACGGCCGTGTCCTGGCCGAGAGCCTGCACCGCAACGAGGGCGACAAGGGCGGCGCCGAATGGCTCGTCGTTCCCGACCACCGGGCCGACCAGCTCCCCCTGCTGACTGTGACCTGCCACAAGTACGGAATGAAGGCCGCGACCATGACCGACTTCGCCAAGATGGTCTGCCGGAGCGCCGGGGTGGTGTGGACATGAGCCAGATGACTGTCAGGGACGCCTTCGTCCGAGCCGCGCTGGCCCTGGCCGCCCATTACTTCCCGCAGCAGGATGACGACGGCAAGCCGCTGGCCTCTTTCCGTCACGCGGCGTTCTTCGCCAGCTGCAAACCCCAGGCATGGGAGAGGTGGCATGAGCTGAGCAGTGAGGAACGACTGCTCGTGGCCGAGGTGATGAAGCTCAGCAACCCCGACCTCGCCGACGAGAAGCGGTTCGCCTCCGCCGCGCGGATCCTCTTGGGCGCCATGGACAGCGCCGACGAGGAGGACGAGGAAACCACCCTCCGGCTATTCACCCTGGCCGGTGATCCTCTCACCGCCACCGCGGCCTACCCCCTGTTGGGAGGGGATTACCTCGGCTACGCCAAGAGCCTTCTCGCGCCCTACCGGCGGCCGAGCAGCCGGCGCAAGCCCCACGAGTTCGCAGCGCCGGGCCAGACGTACGAGACGAGTGAACGCACCGAGGGAAACGAGATCGTCCACGGGCGCGTGACCATCCCCCGCTTTCCCGATTTCACTCAGCCCCTCGGCCACGACACGCTTCCCTCCATCACCACCCGGCCCAACGTCGGCACGGTCCCGGTCTACGTCCAAGATCTCAAGGACATCGCACAGCTCCTGGACACCCAATACGAGGACACAGAGGCTGGCCCTTGGTTGCACAAGGTGCTGACGGGCCTGCTCGACCGGGTCAAGGCCCGCGACACCGACACCGTCAACGTGCTGGACCTCCTGGCCGGCCGGACCCAGATCTTCCACGCGCCAACCGGAACCGGTAAGTCCGTGCTGGTCCGTCTCCTGGGCTCGTGGGCCGCGCTCAACGACTACCGCATCACCCTCCTCGTCCCTGATGTGAAGGCCACGCTCGCCTCCGTCTGGGACATCAGCCACGACCTCGAGATCCTGCACGAGGCGGGCAAGACCGAGCACCTGGCGACGTGCGCTCCGCTGATGTCGCCCTTTTCACGGCACGAGCGGGCCCTCAAGCACGCGGCCCTCGTCAAGGAGGACCCCGACGCCCCCGGGGAATGGGGCAAGCGAGGCCGCCGTGACGTCGACCACCTCGCCTATGGATGCGCACAGCAGCACTGGCTCGACTCCGCCGGCGTCTACCGCCCCGGCAAGGAGAACTGCCTGAGCCTGCGCGGCGGCGGAGAGACGCTGGCCTGCCCCTGGATCCCGACCTGCGGCAAATTCACCCCCGCTTACCAGGCCGCTGACGCCACGGTGATCGTCACCAACCACCACAACTTCATCCAGGGCACCATGCGGGTGGGCATCCAGATCGACGGCCGCCCGGTCCGGTCCGTCACCGTCCGCGAGTTCGTGCTCCGCGCCAGCGATCTCGTCATCATCGACGAGATCGACGCCTTCCAGGCCGTCGCCGTGGACCGCTGCGCCACCACGGTCGACCTGCACTCCCGGCGCCCGTGGACCGCAGAACCGCAGGTGATGGACACCGCCGCCAAGCACCTTCCTCTGCGCTTCGAGGACCAGCTCCTCGAACCGGTCAGCCACGTCCGGCTCATGGCCGAGTCCCTGCTAACCGGCCTGTGCACCAAGGCATTCCGCCTCAACCACCACGACGACGCCCGAGTCCCGCGGATGAGGCACGAATACGACTACGAGGGCTGGCGCCTGCCCCACTCCAAGGACCGCGAACTCATCAACCTCCTGTTCCCCGAATACCAGGTCAGCGACGGCCAGCCGCTTCCCGCCGAGGCCCTCCACCGACTCAACGCCCTGGTACCGGCACCCGACCTCGGCGAAGACGACGAGACAGCTCCTACACCCATGCTCTTGGACCCCGAGTGGGAACGAGTGAGCAGCGTCCTCGGAGCCGTCGTGTCCCCGCGCGGCATCAACCAGCGCGATGCGCTCAAACTCAGGCTCCACGAGGCCCTCGCCCCGATGCTCAGCGACGGCCGCACACGCAACCGGGCCATTGACCACCTCCTCATCCGCACGCTGATGAGCGAACTGGACGGGTCGCTCGCCGTTCTGCGCGACACCGCCCAGTCCCTGCGTCACTCCGGGCTGCTCACCGCCAACCGCATCATCGACTCGATGCGCTCCGGCGGCATCGCCGACGTACTTCCGCACGGAACAATCGGAAGGCCCATCAACGGCTACCGGGTCACCGGCATGAAGAACCCGGAGAAGGACGCCAAGCTCTCCACGCAGCACATGGCCGGCGACCCGCACACCTACGTGGCGGAACTCGGCGGACTCGTCTCACTGATCACCGCCGGCGTGGAGCGGCCCATCTTCGGGCTCTCCGCTACGGCCTACTTCCCCCAAGCAGTCAAGGAACATGTCCACGCCCCAGTGATGTGGTGGATGACCGATGCCCAGGAAGAATCCATCCTGGTCGAGTCCTCGGCCGTCACCTACGGCAACGGCCACCGAAAGTCCGGAGAACGCATCCCGATCGCCGGCCAGTTCCCCTCCGACAAGCCCGAAGCCCTGCGCGAAATCGGTGAACGCCTGTACGAGACAAAGCTGTCGAGGAAACTCACGCGCCTGGCCAAATCGGAATCGACCCGCACCCGCGCCCGCGTGATCCTCACCGCCAACAGCTACGAACAGTGCGGCCACATCGCCACCGGAATCGCCAAGGCGAAAGGGCTCTCCCACCGCGTGTGCGTCCTCGTCCGGGAAGAAGACCGCCTCAGCAATGTCCGCCACCTCCCCGACCCGTCACTGGTCCGCCGCATCACCGTCGAAGAGGTCGAGGAATTCCCCCAATTCGGCGACATCCTGATCGCCCCCCTGGCTAACATCGCCAGAGGACTCAACATCGTCGTCAATCTCCGCTCAGCCATCCACTCCATCTACCTGTGCGTGAGGCCCCCGCTGATCATCGACGATCCCACCTGGATGTACGGCAGTGTCAACGCCGCAGGCATCAACTCGTTGCCCGCGTCCGGTGCGTCCGATCCCGTCCAGGCTCTGCAGACGGCTCGCACTGCAGCACGCGATCACTTGGCCACCATTCTGCGTTCCTCTCCGCAGCTGTCGACCATGGACCTCGTCCTCCAGGAACAGATGGTCGCCGGAATGCTGGTGTCCCTCATCCAGCTCGCCGGCCGAGCCCGACGCGGCGGTACCAACATGGAACTGCACTTCGTGGACTACGCCTTCCACGACGAGACATGGAGCTCCGACCTGGCCAGCATCATCGAACGCATGGCCAGCCGATGGCTGCCGGAAGAACGCCGGCAGATGGCCGAACTATACGGCGAAGCGGTCAACGCCTTCCTGACCTACGCAGGCGTCGACCTCGCCCTCTCCGCATAGCCCAGCGCTTCTTCCCGAAAGAGATCACAGCATTGAGCGACACCACCGCGACTCTTCCGAGCACCCTCACCCTGCGCTGCACCCCCGAACTCGTCCAGGGCCAGAAGGTGTACGTACGGATCTTCCCACGCAGCGTGCGGGATGAATGGGAGAAGCTGAAAGGCGACGGCGACGGCGAGCAGAAAAGCCAGCAGCATCCGGACGAGAAGAAGAACCTGCCGTACTCAACCGCCCTGACCTACCTGAAGTTCAAGACCGGCGGGTACGTCCACCTCGACCGGTACCTCAACTTCCTGGTCTCTCTGGAGAAGATCGACGACGAGACCCTGCGCCACGTCTTCCGGTGCGTCATCGGCTACAGCAAGGGGCTGAACACCGACCAGGCCGTCCTCCTCGACGTACCGCCGGTGGCCGAAGCCATCGCGAAAACACCCGAGCAAGAGTTCGAGATGACGAAATTCCTCAAACCCCGGTCGGGCAGGCAGCCGAAGTGCCCCGACTGGATGTACATCGCCGTGCCCTGGGTGATCTCCAAGAAGCTCGCCAAGGAGAAGTTCACCATCTACGATCTCGTCCCGATCACGCAGAAGGTCGCCGACAAGGAGAAGGACGGCTCCCCCAAGCTCGACGCCAACGGTGAACAGGTCTACAAGAACCGCACGATCGGCTGGAAGGCCAACTCGAACAAAAGGGAAGTCACCTACGTCCCCGACAGCAGGGGCGGCCTCATCGCCTGGGACCGTCCCTTCGGACGCAAGTACAACCTCCGTGACGACGCAACCGAGGTCAACGAAGCCACCAAGGGCCAGTACGCGATGTCCCGGCTCTCGGTGGCCATGAAGACCGAGCCCAACATCGTCCACCCCGTAATCTTCCTGGACGCCCACGTCACCCGCGTCCAGAGCAACATGGTCTATGCCCGGTCCACGCACATCTACCAGGGCAACGACGATCTGCCGATTCTCCACACCGAACTAGTACGCAACGGCAGCGTCCGAGCAGTCAACCAGCGCGCCCTGGAATTGCTCGCACGCGACGAGATGGACCTCAGCGTCCTGCAAGCGCTGAACACGCGCGTCACCGAAGAGCGGGCCCTACTGGAGAAGGCCGCCGAAGAGAGGGCATTCCCCTCGTTCATCACCCCTGATCCCGGTGTCATCCGCCCGCTCATGCCGCAGAACGACAACTTCGCTGTCGGCACGGGACCCGGCACCCTCCACCTGCGGCTCCTGGCCGAACACGTCTCCAAGGTGCTGGGCGAGAAGGCCACCTGGGTCGACTTCACGGTGGAACCGATGACCTTCGAGCCGCGCCCCACGGACAAACAGAAGATGGTCCCGCAGGAGCGCGCAGCCCGCATCGAAGCCGGCGAACTCCTGCACAGCATCGGCTTCCCTCCGCCCGAAGAGGTCGCTGCCTCCGTGAAGGCCCAGGGTTTCGTGCACTTGCGGATCGTATGCCTGTGGTATCGCTGGAACACCCGCCTGCGCATGATCAACGCGCTGTCCCTGGCCTTCCCGGACAGCCCGCCCATCGGCGATCCGAAACCAGGCGAGGAGATCTTCCTCGCTCCCGGCATCAGCGTGGTGTTCCGGCAGGCCGAGCGCTTCCTGTCACACGGCGACGACATCAACAGGACCGTCGAGTTCAAACCCTTCGAAGACGACTTCGCCGACAGTGAGTCGCAGGTGATGGTTGGCGTCTGGTGTGAGACCGAGATCCCGGCCCTGAAGAAGAAGGACGGAGAGAAGCGACTCGCCTTCCTTCTGCGCAAGGAACGCTATGACGGGAAGTTCCAAGTCCGCCGCTTCCTGGCCAAGAAGAATTTCGTCTGCCAGTTCACCAAGGGGATGAAACCCGGATCCTTCGGCAACCCCGCAACAGAAATCAGTCCTCCGAAGCCGGGGAAAGACCACGCCGCTTACATGGCGCTCCTCGATTTGTACCGCTCACTCGGGATCATCGACCAGCGCCTCGCGCGGGCCATCGCGAAGGACAAGAAGAGTCACGAGGCCGGGAACCTCGTCTACTGCGGGATCCACGCCCGCCGGCAGGCCAAGACCGCCGACGGCAGGCACACCAAACGCATCATCGTTGTCACCGCCCTGTTCCCGCCGGAAGAGGAGGGCGGCGCCTGGACGATGCGCGCATGGACGCCCCACATCGGGGCCTGGGTGCCCTATCGGGAAGCAATCGCTGCCTTCCACGCCAATGACTACGCACTTCACGTCGACGGCAAGGGCGAGACGGACAAGGAACGCTGGGCAGAAGCTGCAGCACACGTCGAAGACGCCCTTTCCAGCCTCGTACGCGACGAGCTGGAACCCGGCATGGGCTACGTCGTCATGGTCGACGGGCACGCCTGCCGACGGATGTGGACGGGCCTGCACAACGAGAATCAGAGCTACCAGGAAGAGGACATCACCGATCCGCGTACCTGGCTGCCAGGGCACGGCAAGGGCAAAAACGCACCCCGCAAGAAGCCGAGCGCGGTCATCCGGATGAACGTCGCCCCCAACGAGGTGCCCCAGTACGTTCCCGTCCCACGCGAAAGCGATCCCGAAACCGAGAAGGAATCCATCCTGTTCGCATCGGCCAAACTACACCGCGCCGACGTCGACTTCGGAAATCCCTTCTGGATCCTGTTCAACGTCCCACGCAACTACCAGGCCAAGGGCGGAGACCTGGGCAAGACCATCACTCGCTGGGACGCCGACCCGGGCAAGGGCGGCGAGGACGGCGAGCGGGAGACAAACGAACTCAAGTCACCATGGTGGGCTGTCACGGCGACCGAGATCTACCCAGTTGGGGTGGCCGACGAGGTCGACCGGGCAATGCTCGCCCGGGCGACCGCCCGCTTGTGTCACCAGACCATCGCCTGGTCCGACCGCTCCCGCTACCCCGTCCCCTTGCACGCAGCCAAACAGCTCGACCTCGACCACCCCCAGTACCGGCGGTCGGCGCCGCCCGAGGAGCAGGGAGACGAAGCCGCCGACGAATAGCCGCGAAACACGCAGACCGCGATGCCGCGAAGGGCCGACCTGTCTTCCTGGCCGCTGACGTGGCGTTGAGCGGCCTGCCTTTCCGTCTGACACGAGCACAGGTGGGCCAGCCTCTGGCTCACCTGCGACTCACCGATGGGGAGCTAACCGCCAAGGATCCCCGCTGCAACGTGGCGGGCTCCGGGGACTTTTCGGGGACTTTTTGGTCTGTCTGGGGGACTTTCCGGGGACTTTTCGCCGTCTAAAGAGGCAAGCCCCTGAAAGACCGGAAAGGGCCTCCGACGCAGGTCAGAGGCCCTTTCCGGTGCAAAGCCGCTGGTGGCGGCGGACGAGTCGGCCTGTACGCCGGGTTCTCCTGAACATGACAATGATCACGTTGGGGCCTGCGGGTTTACGTGGCCGAACGATCGGTTGTGCCCTTTTGGGACTTTTCCCTGGGAGATTCAGTAGAGATCGGTGAACCACGCCTCGAGCGCAGATAGTCCGCGTGCGCCGGATTGCGGCATGAAGTGGGTGTAGGACCGCAGCGTGAAGGCCGGGTCGGAGTGGCCGAGCCACCTCGCCAACGACACGATCGACTCTCCCGCCCCGAGGATGACCGAGGCGTAGGTGTGGCGCAGGATGTGGAAGCCGTGCTCTCGGCTCGGCTCCCAGATACGAGTGGCCTTCTGCCCCAACGGTGGTCGAGGAAGGTGCGCTATCACTCCGGCTTTGGCCAGGGCCGGCTTCCACGTCAGGGTGTTCCAGGTGCTGCTGTTGATCGCACCGCCCCTGGTCGTCGTGGCCAGGAGGGGGACCGTTACGGTGCGTCGCTTCTCGCGCGGCAGGTCCGGCTCCTCCGGATCAAGCCACGGCAGCGTGACCAGGACGGACTCCAGTCGCTCCTGGTGTGAGTGCAGCCGCATGGCAAG
This sequence comes from Streptomyces sp. So13.3, assembly GCF_005860785.2. Classification (NCBI taxonomy): domain Bacteria; kingdom Bacillati; phylum Actinomycetota; class Actinomycetes; order Kitasatosporales; family Streptomycetaceae; genus Streptomyces; species Streptomyces sp. So13.3. The sequence continues at coordinate 3,459,125 of NZ_CP048835.1, forward strand.
TGCCGCGGCCAGGGGAACGTCGCGCTCCTTGCCGCCCTTCGGCGGCCCGAAGTACAACTGCGACCGGTACTGCAGGATCTGCCGCTCGACGTGTACCGAGTCGCCACGCACATCGACCGGGCTGAAGGCGAACGTCTCTCCCTGCCGCAGCCCGCAGCCGAGACCGAGGTCGAGCATCACCCGGTAGCGCTCCGGTAGCCCCTTGCGGACGGCATCGACGCGGCACTGCTCCCAGGAGCGCGCTCTGCGCTCGGGCCTCTTGGGCGGCTTGATGGTGCTGCTCCCTTTGCAGGGGTTCCGATAGAGGCGCTTGCAGCGCGCTCGCGCTTGCCCGTCTCCCTACTCGGCCGCTTCGGCGGCTTGTGCCACCAGGGCTGCTACGCGGCACGGGAGATCGCTCTGCGCAGACACTGGGATGAGCACCCCGAGCAGGCATGGCTGACCGACCTGCGGAACACCCGCTACTGATCATGGCTGGAAACGCCGCCTTGGCAGTACCGCCCCGCACTCCCACACTGCCCAGCAGTTCACCAACGGGGAGGGGAACTCCATGCCCAAACGAAAGGGACGCCGTTCCAAGGCGCAGTGGCGACGCGAACTGCGTCAGCGAGCAGCTGTGGTATCGGGCGGAGTCGCAGTGGTGCTCTTCGCTCTCTGGCAGGTCCCCTGGATCGTGCTGGGGGTCGGAGTCGCCGGCGGTGTGGGTGCGGTGTGCTGGTGCGGGTGGCGGGCGCATCGGCGCGAGCGGGCCGGTGATCAGGTGTGGCGAGAGCAGAACCGCCGGATGGAGCTGGAACGGTCCATGGTTGCTATCGACGCCATGAGCTGGCAGGACTTCGAGCACTACGTGGCGGAGCTGTGCCGCCGTGACGGCTGCACCGACGTCTTCGTGAGCGGCGGCTCAGGGGATCTGGCGGCCGACGTCATCGGCCGCATGCCCGACGGCCGGCGACTGGTCGTACAGGTCAAGCACTACGCGCCCCACCGCTCGGTGCCCAGCGGTGACATGCAGAAGTTCGTCGGCATGGCCTTCGCAGAGCACCACGCGGACGTCGCCCTGTTCGTCGCCACCTGCGCGTACGGCAAGGCCGCCCGGGACCTCGCCGTCAAACACAACATCGTCGCCCTCAACCGTGACCTGTTCGGCTCCTGGAACAGCGGAGCGCCCCTGACCTCCCTCCTGCCGTTGAGTGGGACCGGCGGCGGGCCGCCACGCGGGCAAAGGGCGCCTCGGAAACGGCAACAGGGCACGGCGTAGGTGCTGCCCAGCTCCTCGCCAGGAGCCGGCCTGATTCCCCGTGCGCTTGGGGTGCTGCAACCTGATCGCAGCACCCCAAGCGCCCGGCCCTATCGGGACGGGGCACAACCGCCTTACGGGGTCAGCCGGTTCGGCCCGCGGAACAGGAAGGTGGCTTCGCGGATCGAGTCGAGCCCGAGCATGACCATCAGCACCCGGCCGAGACCCATACCGAGGCCGCCGTGTGGCGGGCAGCCGTACCGAAACGCGTTCAGGTAGTCCTGCAACGGCTCGGTGCCCATGCCCTTCTCCGCAGCCTGCTTGAGCAGCACGTCATAGCGGTGCTCGCGCTGAGCCCCGGTGGTGACCTCCAGGCCCTTCCACAGCAGGTCGAAGCTGAGCGTCAGGCCCGGCTGGTCGGCGGGCCGCATGTGGTAGAACGGCCGGATGCCCGTCGGGTAGTGCGTGATGAACACGAACTCATGCCCGGTCTGCTCCTTGATATGGGCGGCGATACCCCGCTCGCCTTCCGAGTCCAGGTCCTCCTTGACGCCCTCGGGGTCCCAGCCCTTGGCGCGCAGGATCTCCTGCGCCTGCGCCATGGTGACCCGCGGGAACGGCGTCTGTGGCACCACCACCTCCACGCCGAGCAATTCCCGGACCGCTTCCCCGTGTACCTCGGCGACCTTGGCGATGGCGTGGGCGAGCATCTGCTCCTCGAAGACCATGACGTCCTCGACGTCCGAGATCCACGCCAGCTCTACGTCCACGCCGGTGAACTCGGTGGCGTGCCGGGAGGTGAAGGACGGCTCGGCGCGGAAGACCGGGCCGATCTCGAAGACGCGGTCGATGCCGGCGGCGATCGCCATCTGCTTGAAGAACTGCGGCGACTGCGCCAGGTAGGCGGAACGGTCGAAGTAGCCGAGCTTGAACACCTCAGCCCCGGACTCCGACGCGGTACCCATGAGCTTCGGGGTGTGCATCTCGGTGCAGCCCTGGCCGTACGCGAACTCGCGCATCCCCTGCTCCAGGGTGGTCTGCACGGCGAACAGCAGCTGCGCGGCAGGGCGCCTGCGGACATCCAGGAAGCGCCAGTCCAGGCGCTGTTCCAGACCGGTGTGCTCGTCGATCGGCAGCGGTGCCTCGGCTCGGTTCAGGATCTCGAAGGACTCGGGGACGATCTCCAGGCCGCCGAGCTTGACCACCGGGTTGTCCACCACACGGCCGACGATCCGGACGGCGGACTCGGTGGTGCAATGTTCAAGCCGGGATTCCAGCTCGCTGTTGTCGCGCTTATGGGTCACCTGGGCAGTGCCGGTGTGGTCCCGCACGAGAACGAATTGCATCTTGCGCTGCAGGCGGAGAGTGTTCACCCAGCCTGAGATCGAAACGGTTTGGCCGACATATTGTCGCAGGTCGCAGACCAGTACGCGGCTTGTCGTGTGGATCATCGCAGCCCTCCGGGGGCGTCGTCATGATCCCTTGGGAGCGCGGGCGAGAAGGGTACTCGCGGTGCCACCACGCCTTTGCCGCCACCAGACAGCGGCGGCCTCATTCCTACCCGATGACGGGGGTCAACCGGCGGGGCATTGGGCCCGAGGGCCTCTTCTCCCCGCGCTCAGGAGGGTCTTCACCAAGGGGCGCGAGGCTGCCTTCTCAGCTACCGGCAGCTCTCTCGACTCGCGTGGTCCCTCGGCTACTCGTCTCCTTCGACGCGTTACACAAGAGGATAGGGGTGCTGACGCATGGGTCGCAACGAATAAGATCCGCCCAGCGCCGCAGCAAAATCCTCTTTTCGGAGGATCCTTGGCGCAGGGGATTCGCCAGTTGCCGTCCGAGATGCCGATAGAGCTTCGCTCTGGTGAGGCTGCCTTGAGGCTTGTCAATATGTCAGTGCCTCGGAACTGTCCTCGGCGGCCCGGTCCACAGGCGTCGACTCGTTGGGCTACGTCCCGGCCTTACCTGCGGGCAGCACTGGGGCGCTGTCCGGGTCTTTGATCAGCACGATCGCCCGCCGATCCTGCACAGCGATGATCCGTCCGATGCGACGGCCAGCGCGTTCCTGTCGGATCGCAGGGAGGTTCTGAAACTGCGTGGCGGATCTCCTTGAGGTTCCCCCGCTGTGCGGGAGCGGTTGACTAGCTGGTCAGAGCGGGTCGACTGGGTTTCAGGTTCGCTTGTTCGGCCGTCGCCTGTTCGGTGTAGTGCTTCTCCTCGAATTCGATGGGGCTGAGGTAGCCGAGGCGTTTTTGGATGCGGCGGGGGGTTGTAGTAGGGTCGGGGACTGGCGCGGTGGCTGACGCTCCGTTTCCAGTCCCCGCCGCTTCAAACCGTGCATGCAGTTCTCCCGCACACGGCTTTCCGACATCGTTCACCGGCTGGCATGCGCCGTCGCCCTGCGCACATTTCCGGTAAGACGGTAGACACCGAGCCGAGTGATCCACCCGTACGTAAATCGGGTGGCCCAGTTCCTGCCCGCGAGTCTGTGTTTCGCGCTGGCGAAAATCGCCAGCCGCTCGTGGACGTAGCCATCAACTACGTTGAACTTCCGCCCGGAGTTCCCGTTGCGGAAGTACGCAGCCCAGCCCCGCAGCACGGGGTTGAGATCGGCTACCACAGCGGATACTGGCCGTTCAGTCTTCGAACGAGCGGTCGCCGCGCGGACTTTGTCCCGCAGCACCCGCATCGCTCTGGCCGAAGGCCAGCGTTGCAAGTAGTACTTGCCCCGCCATTTCCACGACTCCATCTTCCGGTGGTGGAAGCCAAGGAAATCGAAGCCCTGTCCGCCTCCGGTGAGGCAGATGATGCCGGTCTTCTCCGGGTGCAAGCGCATCCCGAGCTGTTCCAGCACTCGCGCCGCCAATTCACGGGCCTGTTCAGCCCGTTGTGCGGTCGGCGACAGGACCACGAAATCATCGCAGTACCTCACCAGTGTCCCCAGCCGGCGGCCTTCGCTCTGCCACGCCTCATCGAGAACGTGCAGCGCGATATTCGCCAGCAACGGGGAAATCGGTGAGCCCTGTGGGGTTCCTGCCCCGGTCGGGGATGTCACCCCGCCCTCCAGAACTCCCATCCACAGCCAGGCCCGGATCAGCTTCAGCATCGACCGGTCCACCACACGCCGTGCCACCTGGGCCATCAGCGCCTCATGGTCGATCGTGCCGAAGCAGTCCCGGATGTCGGCCTCGAACACCCACTCCCGCCGCTGGTTCGCCGCGACGCGCACGGCTTCGCACGCGTCGATCGCGGACCGTTTCGGCCGAAATCCGTAGCTCGCCTCGGTGAACTGGGCTTCGAATACTGGTTCCAGGACCAGTTTCGCGGCCGTCATCACCACCCGGTCCGCCACGGTGGGGATCGAAAGCGGCCGGAGCTCGCCCGGCCGCCCCGGTTTGGGAATCTGGACCCGTCGCAGCACCGACGGACGATACGTATGCGTCCGTAGTCTCTGCGAAAGGTCCTGGAGGAATGCATCCACCCCCGAGGCTTCCACCGCCTCGACGGTCATGCCGTCCACACCGGGGGCTCCTCGGTTTGCGCACACACCGGCCCATGCCCGCCTGAGAACGTCCATGCGGTGGACATGGCCATACAGGGTATGAAACCGGCGTTCGGGTTCTTGCTTGGCACAGCGGTAAAGCGTCCGCTGCAGGGTTCGGACCTTGTCCAGAGAACGACGGCCCGGTCCTGCGGCGCCTTCCTCCCGGCGGATGGAACTAGCCGAAACGGCACTCATCCGAGTCCCTCCATGTTCGCGAATCGCATCGATGAAGCAGGGGCCCTTCGCTCCCAGCGGGTTGTGTTGTCCCGCCGATCATCACTACTACGACCCCCTCCGACTGCCTCTCGGCAACCCTCCATTTCCCGGTTCTGCCGGTTATAGGAAGGTCACGCTTCCCGGGCCGCAAACCCGGGGCCGAGGAGGCTCTCTCCAGTTCCCAGGACAACCTTCCGACCATTCCACGCCCCTTACGCCGGGAGGTTCTTCGGCGACCGCTCCAGGTCCGAGATCGCCTTCCGTGGCCTTCGCCAAACAAGCACAGGCTCGGCTCCTCCTTGGCCCGCCCATGGGCGGGGGTTAAATGACGACGCTGCAGGCTTCACTTCATGTTGCGGACTGGTCGGTTGCACGCCCCCGGAGGGCGCTTGTCACTCCACTTCGACGCCACCATTTCGGGTGACGCCGGGAGTCAGCTACCGGGGACCCTGGCGTCTCCCCGGACCGGACTTTCACCGGCTGGCTATCCTGAGCTTGACGTCCGGTTACATCACCCTCATCCCTTCTGAGCTGCGATGACGCCCGGACTGCTGGACGTACGCTTGAAATTTAACCTTTGTGGCCTTTAAGGCGATTGCGTTCAGTGATGCTCTCGGGGCGTCTGGTCGTTTTGCCCACATCGTGGCGGGTGGCGGGATGGCGGTTCTTCGAGCCGACTGGACGGCCTGGCCCGGGTGTTGAGGGTTTCGGTGCACGGGCAGGACTGTGCAGGTGCGGGCGGAGGTTGCGAAATCCCCGGCGGACGCGGGCCGGGGTGAGCCGGGCGGGCTCCGTTCGCTTCTCCCACGGGCGACGAAGGTCGGCGGCGGCTTCGCGGAGGAGCCTGAGCTGGGTGTGGGCCGCGATCACGAGCCACGTCCAGCGGTCCGCAGCCTCGGGGGTGCGGAGCTTGGGGCGGGTCCAGCCGAACGTCTGCTTGATCATGCGGAAGGTGTGCTCGATGTCGAAGCGGCGGAGGAATGCCTGCCAGCGCAGATCGACGTCCTCACCGGTCATGCCGGTCTTCGAGGACCACAGCCAGACCGGCTGCGGGTCCTGGCCGCTGGGCAGTCTGTCGACCGCCAGGCGGATCTGGGTGCCCTCGATGATGGGGAGCTCACCGGTGTGGTCGATCCATGCACAGCGGGTGGTCAGATGTGGATGGAGACGGTCGAAGGCCACAGCCCGAGCGGTGCCGTAGCGGTCGGTGACCTGCATGGTTTCCACGTCCGGGGCGCCCCAGGTGTCCGGATCGGCGAAGCGGAACACTCCTCCGTGCCGGGTCGGGCGGCCGGCCCGGCGGGTGCGGGGCGGCGGCGGGCGTCGCATGACACGGTCGGAACGCATCCGGCCCAGAACCTCGACAGGCAGACCCGCGAGGAGGTGGGCCAGGCGCGGGGCGTCGTAGCCGGCGTCGAGGACGATCAGGACGTCCGGATCACCGGGCTCCCACTGGCCTGCGTCGATCAGGTCGGTGACCACGCGGCGGACCTGGGCCGCGGTGACCTCGGCGACGTCGTCGTCGGGGCCGAGCCGCCTCGCGTCCAGGAGTTGGCACCAGGAGGTGCGGCCGGTCTCCAAGGCGGCCACGAACGAGTACGGCCAGCCGGGCACGAGCTGGTCGCTGGAGCGCCCGCTGCGTCCGTAGACGTGGCAGAACAGCCGGTCCGGGCTGCACGGGGCGTCGGGCCGCAGCCAGTGGGTCACGTCGACCGCGAGGACGATCCGGTTGTCGGCGGCCTTGGGCTGCGGCAGCATCGCCAGAGCGTGCCGCAACCCGTCCACGTCGATACGCCCGCAGTTCAGCGCGTCGTACAACGCGCCGTGCCCGCGCCGGTGTTCGGCCAGCAGCGTCAGGTCAACCGGCGAGGTCACCGGTCCGTTCTCGCAGAGCATCGCGTCCGTGAGCTCGAACAGAGTGTCACCACGCCGGGTCAGGGACGCGTAGAAGTCCTCCCGGAAGTGTGACGTGAAGTCGAGTGCCTCGTGCCAAGCATTGTGATGCAGCAGACTCACCCCTGCGGCCTTCGTATGAGTGCGGTTCGGTGACAGAACGCATGCTCATGCGGAGGCCGTCCGCCTGTCCGGTAAAGGCCCAGGTGAGTGATGGTGTCCTACTCGATGTTCGAGTCCGGACCATAAATAACAAGTTGTAGAAGCCGTCGATGTACTCGAAGAGGGCGAGGTTCGCCTCGGCACGTGTGGCGAAGACGCGGCCACGGACGCGCTCGGTCTTGATCAGCATCCACAGGTTCTCGGCGAGGGCGTTGTCATACGAGTCCCCGACCGAGCCCATGGACGCTTGGATTCCCGCTCTGACCAGGCGCGTTGTGAGCTTGATGGCCGTGTATTGGGCGAGTTCAACCGGTCGATGCAACACCGGGTTGTTGAAGCGAGCGTAGTTGCTCTTCGAAGACTTCGGCGGGTGTCTTCCAGCCGAGGATCTTGCGGGGGCGATTGTTGAGTGCGTATGCGACGGCTTCGAGGTCTTCGGCGGACCACCGAGACAGGTCTGTGCCTTTAGGAAAGTACTGTCGCAGCAGCCCGTTGGTGTTTTCGTTCGTCGGTCGCTGCCAGGGCGAGTGTGGGTCGGCGAAGAACACCCGCGTACCGCTTTCCATGGCGAACTGGGCATGACCGGAGAGCTCTTTGCCGCGGTCCCAGGTAAGGGACTTGCGTAGTTGCTCGGGCAACTGGGTCATCGACTCCATCAGTGCCGCGTTCATCGCGACGGCCCCGTATCCGCCGAGCGACGGCCCGTTCTTCACGTACGGTTCCTTGCCCCAGCCGTCCAGCCGCGGCAGATGGACCAGGAGCGTGGACCTGCTGCTGCGCTCGACGAGCGTGCCGATCGCGGACCTACCCGTCCCAATGATCAGGTCGCCCTCCCAATGGCCAGGGACAGCGCGGTCGTCGGCCTCCGCGGGGCGCTCGCTCAGAACGACGTCGGCGGTGACGTGGCCCTGGGGCTTGTTTCGGGACCGCGCTCTTGGCTCTCGCAACGCACGGCCCGTGCGCAGACACGTGACCAGCTCGCGCCTGAGCGCGCCTCGGCCCTCGATGAACAGGGACTGGTAGATCGCCTCGTGGCTGATGCGCATAGACTTATCATCAGGGAAATCGACCCGCAGCCGGCGTGCGATCTGCTCCGGGCTCCATGCCGTTGACCACCGCCTGTCCTGACGATGGGGTTTGTTCAAGCCCTTCCACGGCGGTGTAGCAGGACCTGGAACGACCGCGCCGCCGGGTCGGCGTATTTCACCGGCGAGTCGCTCCTGCACGTACTCACGCAAACGGCCGTTGTCCACGAGCTTCGCCGTCTTCGGACGCTTCGCGGCCTGCTGCGCCTTCCACTGGGCCACCACGGCGCGGTAAACCGGCTTGCCGCTCCTGGTCGCGGCGTTGCGACGCAGTTCGCGAGAGATCGTTCCCGGGTCGCGCCCGAGTGTGCGGGCGATCTCACGCACGCTCTTGTCCTGAGCCTTGAGCAGTGCGATCTCCTCGCGTTCAGTGAACGACAGGTAGCGGCCCGAGGGCTCGTCCAGACTCAGCGGCGTCATCCCGCCAGCGTGTCGGAACCATCGAATCCCGACCGGTGCCGACACCCCGACCCCCTCGGCGGCCTGGACAGAGGTGATCCCTGATGCGATCAGGCGCCAGAACTCTCGTTGCACAGCACGCGATGGCTCAGGCCGGCCCGGCGAGCGCATCGGCGGCCGCATCGCCCTGTCCGCGGCCCACTGCCGCCGCGCACCAGACGGCTCCTGCCGCATCCGATTCCTTGGCGGTCCCATCGCACACCTCCATGATCAGAGGTGTTGCGACGACCAGTTGAATCCGCCTTGACAGCCGTGATCGGCATGATGGATGAGTTTGCCGGGCTCGACTTCACGGCTGGCGAGGGCGTACTCCAGTGAGGACAGGACCAGGTCGGCGTCCGCGCGGGCGGAAGTTTCCCAGGCCACCACCCGCCGGGAGAAGGCGTCCCGGATCGCCGACAGCCACAACGGCCCCTCGTCCGTTGCGATCATGGTGAGGTCGGTGACCCACAGCCGGTTCGGGCCCTCGGCGGTGAAGTCGCGGTTGACGAGATCCGGGGCGAGGGCGGCCGCGGGGTCGCGGCGGGTGAAGCCCTTGCCATGACGGCGGGGGCTGATGCCGTGCAGGCCGGCCTCACGCATCAGCCGCTCGACCCGCTTGCGGCCGACCGCCTCGCCCTCGCGCTTCAGGACGGCGTGGACCCGCGGGGATCCGTAGATTGCGCCGGACTCCGTATGGATCTCCTTGATCCGCCCGGTCAGCCCGGCATCGCGGCGGCGCCGTTCGCACGGCTCCCGCTCGGCCAGGCGCCAGCGGTAGTAGGTGGAGGAGGCGATGGACAACTCCCGCAGGACAGCCTCGACCCCCAGATGCGGATGCTCATCGAGCAGTCCAGTCACCTGGGCCGGGTCGGGTCGAGCTGTGCCGCGAAAAAAGCCGAGGCCGTCCGCAGAACCTCGTTCGCCTGCTTGAGCTGCACGTTCTCCTTGCGCAGAGCCGCCAGTTCCTCGCGCTCGGCCGTGGTCAGCACATCACCACGCTCGCCGGCGTCGGCCTCGGCCTGGCGGATCCAGTTTCGCAGGGCCTCGTGATGCACACCGAGATCCTCGGCCATACGACGGATCACGGGCTTCGGCTCGGCAGTCCGATACATCCGGACCGCACGCTCACGCAACTCCGGCGGGTATTTCCTCGGGGCAGGCATCGTCTGGGCTCCTCTCATGAGACCCATCTGACCCGCTGTCACCTCTCCCCGCATCTCGGGGGAACCTCAGACGCCGTGGTAGCCACCCACCAGCGTGCCGCCTGCGATGCCCGGCAGGGCATGCGAGGAGGCCTGACTGAGGTTGTTCAGTCTCAATCGGCGGTACATACGCTTGAATGGGACTATGACTGTCTACGATGTGACCCACAGACTGCCAGAGATGGCCATCGTTCGGGACCTCTCCCGGGCGATGGCAATGTTGGATGCCATCCTGAGCCCAGACTGGGAATCCCGATACTACTCTTTCGATACCCACTGGTCGCCCACGGAGGAGATGGCCTCAATGCGCGATGGGTCTGGAAATGATTACTCCGTCGTTTTCTCAAGCGCTGGGGCGTACGCCCGCGGCTTTGATCACGAGTCGCCGATGAGTCCCTACAAATTCTCTCCCATGGCGCCGTGGCCCGGCCTGCTCGACGAAGTTCCCGAGGCATTCCGCACGTGCCTAACGGATCTGGCTTTCAGCCTGCCAGACGGAACACACCGGGCGACAACCTGTTTCTGGCGAGAGCATTCCGACACCGAATGGAAGGCGGGGGCCGTAGACTTTCCGCAGCGGGCCGGGGGGGACGCAGATGGTGCGAATTGGCTGTTCTCTTTGCTGGTAGATGGCAGACCCGAGGCGTACCAACAGTTCGCGGAAGACTACTACGAGGCACCGGTGAACCTTGATACCGTGTGCCATTTCTACAACCTGCGACCGATGTCGCAGAGCATTGTCACATCACTAAATGCCGAAGTGAGCCTAAAAGAACTCGCAAACGACATCATTCAGATCGGGTACCCTATGCCGCCCGAACCGGCAAGTACTACGATATGCGAATGATCTAGCTACCTTTCGGACTGGATCCAGCAAGGCGAGGATCGCTGCCTGCACGGGGCCTCGGTATTTGGCACCGTGGTTCCGGATCACATTTCGGACACAAAACTCGGCCTCCGCCTAGCCCAATTTCAAGCCGCCGTATACGCCGAAAGGTCTCAATGGCCGAGCAGGTCAGCGGGGCGCCAAATTATGCCATGCCTCACCGACGCAAGATTCCTCGTAATCCCACCATTCAAGATCAAATCCCTGAATGAGGAGACCTTTTACTGCCATAGCGTCAGCGGACAGGGGAATGGTCAATGCAACCATTCCAAACTTCTCAATCCCTTCCCCGTAAACATCCAGCGGGGAGAATTTTTCAAGCACGGCCTGCAAGCTTCCGGCCAGAGGGCCCGACTGAAACGGGATTACGCGAACGGTGCAATTCCCAGACCATGAGATCTTTTCCACTGCACGAAGCTCATCATTGGGGTCGGTGGTCGTCCGCACGATATCACCGAGCGATATGTCCTGAACGAACCAGGGCGCGCTCTCAATTCGAACGAGATTGGGACTCAAGCGAATGGCCCACAAACGCTCGCTCCCCACGGGAGGCCATTCGTCGTTCTGTTCGAGCTGGTAAGTCACCTGAACGCGACCACTAGGTTGATCTTGAGGCGTCATCATAGGAGCAGTATGCCCTCCCCTGAGGGTTCATGCCCAGCTGCGCCGCCCACTCTTGAGCCCCCGGCTGTCGGTTCATCACTCGTTGCACGCCACGGACATGGAGTCCAAGCCATGCGAGTCGCGACACTCGGTTCTGTCTGGCGCCAAAGTGGGGCCAGACAGAACTTCGATAGTGTGGCTGCCGGATCCTGCGCTAGTACAGTGGCCCCTTTGGTGTGTTGGACCAAGTTTCATTGCAGGTGTAACAAACAGCCCTGCCGTTCCACGGAGACCCGGGGCCTCCAAGACTCTGCGGCCATATGTGGTCGACGCGCACCTCTAGGCGGTTCACGCCGCCTCCGGTTCTGGATTGCGCGGCAGGCACCAACCCCGCGCGGCAGTCATCACAGAGCAATCTGCCCCCGTTGTCCGCCCTATTCTTCGCAATCACTTCCCTCTTACCCTTGGGGGTAAAAGGTTTATATGCCCGGGACATGTCAGCCGACAGGTCTGTTGCTACTCCATTGGAATTTACAGCGAACCGGGGCGCCGTGGTGCAGTCATTATGGACGAGGACTGGCGTGTTGCCCGCGAACACGTAATAGGTGTGGAGGTCTGCGATGGTGAGGTTGTATGTGCGTGCGTGCTTGGCGAAGTGACGTACTGCTAGTACGGAGACGGTCCGGCCTTCGTCCGTTCGCAGGGTCATACCAGGCTGTAGATCGCCAGCCTCGATCCACGTGGCGGCCGAGGCCACCCAGAAGCGGTGGCCGTCGGTTGCGACGAGGGATTTCGGTCCGCCTGTGGTGGCGATGGTGAGATCGGCGAACTTTTTGTCGCCCTCAGTGGTGATGGTTGCGGTTACGGCTCGCTGGCTCGTCTTGCCGGTCTCGGGGTCTGTGGCGAGAACGGTTTCACCGATTTTGATGTCTTCGATGTTCTTGCGGGTGCCGTCGGCCATCAGTACGCCGGTTCCCGCAAGGAAGCATTCGCCAAGGACGCGGAAGAACGGCTGGGCTTCTTCTGCTACCCGAACATATGGGCCGAACGCCGGGATCGCCGAGACACCCGCTGCCCCGACATCGGATCCCGTCTCGTAGTTTTGCGAGTTCACGCCGATGCCGCGGTCGGCCATTTCCTTCCTGTAGGCATCAGCTCCGCATTCAACTTCACCGAAAAGTTTGAAGAGTTGACATCCGGCCTCGACGGTACTAATAACCCCCTGTCCCAACCCCGCGACAAAGTCCTTATCATTACCTCGGGGCTGCGTCGTCCATTTCTTCTTGCAACCCGCTTTGCTGCAGTGGGTGACAGTCCAACGCCCTTGGCCCGCACTATCTCCGCTGCCACTACCGCCAGCGGAGCCGCTACCAGACCCCCCTTGGGCCCCAGGGTCTCCGGTTCGATCGCAGTCATTCTTGGAGCAGTAGTTGACGTTGTCGTCGTATTGCGGGTCTCCTGGAGCGGGGCCGTTTCCGCCGTTCTGTCCTGCTCCTGGGGCATTGCAATCGCCGCGCATGCAGATCATGCCGGAGGGGTCGCTATTGGAGACGGGGTTGTTGTTGGCGTAGGTGTAGCCGTTGATCTGTTGCGGATCGGCTAGGTCCATGAGGGGGTCGACGCTGATGAAGCGGCCGATGTTGGGGTCGTATTCGCGGGCGCCGAGGTGCGTGAGTCCGGTATCGGCATCCTTGGTACCGCCGACGAAACTCTTGTCCCCGGTCCATCCGGTGGGCGCGGCGCCCCGGGGCGCGCCGAAGATGGTGGTTTTGCGGCGCGTGATCGCCTGGGTGGTGGCGTCGATCTGGGTCGTCGCGGTGCCGTTCGGGTCGGCGAGCAGGAACGTGATCTTCCCTGCGGTGCGCATGGCGACGGTTTGGCCGGCGAGGTCGTAGTAGCGGGTGCCGACCTTGGTGCCGTTGGGCTTGAGGAGAAGTTCGTTGCCACCGGGCAGGTACAGGGTGGTCCCTGTGGAGTCCTTGCGGAGCAGTCGTTGGCCAGCGGTGTCGTAGGTGTAACTGGTGCTGATGGTGCCCTGAACAACCTTTTCGAGGTGACCCTCGGAGTCCCAGGTCAGGTCCTGTTGAGCAGTGGTGCCCGCTTTGCGAGTCTTGGTGTTACCAGCGAGGTCGTAGGTGTAGGTCTCGACGTCGGTGCTGCCGATGCTGACGCCGGGCAGGTTGTGCTTACCGGTAGGAGGCGTCTTGTACGTGCGAGTGGCGTCGTTGGCGGGACCTGCAGGGGTCTTGTGCTGGGTTTCAGTGGTGCGGTTTCCGAGCGCGTCGTAGGCGTAGGACGTCCAATAGGTGTCCGGTCCGCCGACAGTGGCGGAGGAGGTGCCGCTGGGGGTGGCCGCGCATTTGTCGGTGCCGGTCCAGGCCTGCGTGATACGGCGCAGGGCATCCATGGTGAAGCACTGGGTGTCGGTGCTGGCGGTGGTGCCCTGGCCACTGGTGGTGGCAGTGGAGGTGATGTTGCCGGCTGGGTCGTAGGTGTAGTGGGTGGCGTCGATGCGCGCTGGGGCCAGGTCCCGGTCGGTGGTCTGGTCGGTCAGGGCGCCGGTGTGGTCGTCGTAGGTGCTCGTGGTGTGGATCTTCTTGCCGAAGCCGCCGAAGTCCTTGATGGAGGGGCGGCCATAGGCGTCGTAAACGGTATTGGAGACCAAGGAGTCATCGCCGTCACCAGCGCGCAGGGTGACGGGCAGACTCGCGTGATAGCTGTAGGCCGTGAGGACGTCCTCCTCGGGCAGCCCGCCCAGAGCCGGCTGGGAGGTCGTCTTGAGCTGACCGGTGGGATAATACTCGGTCGACCAGGCATAGGTGGCGGCCAGTCCCTCGGCCCCGGGCACCGACGGGACGGTGACAGTGGACTCGGTCGGCTCGTATCGCTCGTTGTACGCGGTGATGGCGCTGGTGTACGCGGCGGTGCCGACATAGCGGGTGGACGTGGCGGGCTGGCCGATACCCCCGGTCGCGGTGTCGTATGTCCAGGCCGACAAGGTGTTGGTGCCCTGCTTGAATGCGGTCCTGCGGCCGAGCGCGTCGTAGTCGGTGTGCAACGTGATGCCACGGGCGTCGGTGACGTCAGTGACCCGGTCACCCTGGTCGTAGGTGGTGAGCGAGGTGCCCTTGTCCGGGTCGCTGGTTTGGGTCTGTCGTCCGCGGACGTCGTAGGTGTATGTCCAGGTCGCGTTCGACGCGTCCTTCACCTGGGCGAGCTGGCCGTGGTCGTTGTAGGTGTATGTGGTGGTCTGCCATGTGGTGCGCGCCGCGTCGGTGTACTGCTTGACCGTGCGGGCGCGGCCCAGGGCGTCGACGACGGTCGTGGTGGCGGTGAGGCCCTTCGGGGGCACCACAGTGGTGGTATCGCCGGTATAGCTGGTGGTTGTGCGCTTGGTCTCGACACCGAACCGGCGCGCAATCGCCGCCGTGACGCGTCCTGCGCCGTCGTAGACGGTGTCGGCGGAGGACGGGTACTTGAGCTCCTCTCCGGTGACCAGGGCCGCTTCAGGGCTTCCGGCGGCGAAATAGGTGCCGGAAGAGCGCCAGGCCAATCCGCGGGTGTCGTAGAACGTTTCGGTCACCGTGCGCCCAGAATCGTCCGCGGCCGGTGCCTGAGTCTGGACCGGGCGTAGCAGGCCGTCGGATATGGCATACGACGTCTGGTAAATGTCCGCGTTATGCGTCAGGGAGCTGGTGGTGACGACGATGGGCCCGTTGTTGCGGACGAGGTAGTCGAATTTGTAGCTCGGTGCTGTGGGGTAGTCACTGGCAGAGCGGCCGGGGGCCCAGATCTGGGTCGTGCGGCCCAGTGGGTCGTAGGTGGTGCTCGTAACGCGCGAGTTGGCGTCCGTCATGGACGTAGCCTGGTTGCGCAGGGGGTCGACCACGGTGACGGTTTTGAAGCCGAGCGGGTTGGTGACCACGATCTGCGTTGCTACTTCACCTGTGGCGGGCGAGTAACTGGAAGTTGTTTTCTTGCCGTAGGCGTCGGTGGCAACCAGTGCTCGGCCGTAGATGTCGTAACACAGTTCATCCTGCTTTGTTCCGCAGGCGCTGGGGACGCCGCTGGAGGTTTCGTAGTTATCGCCCTTGCCGTTGATCTGCTCGGACTTGACCACGTCACCCTTGGACGGTGCGTCTCCCCATGTGGTCGCGCTGTCGTAGTAGGTCCGGGCGTCGTGGAGCAGGTCCTGGGGCAGTGTCACCGGTGTGCCGCAGGTCTTAGCGACCGTTTGGGTGCGGGAGACCTTGTTCAGCAGCCAAGTGCTGGTGTTGCGGGCGTAGGTCGTGGTGGTGCATGACTCGTCACCGGTGACGGCGGTGTCACCGGTAAGGGACAGGGTGGTGACCATGCCGTAGGCGTCGAACTCACGGTGTGAGGAGGTGGCGCGAGTGCCGGTGGCGATGATGGTGCGGGTTTGTTCGTCCGCGATACCGGTGTGGTAAGCGTCGAGGTCCGGTAGGCCCGGGCGGAGGCGGGTGGCGGTCTTGACCGAGCGCCAGGGTGTGTTCGAGGTGGCGGCGATGAGTTTGGTGGTGTCGTCGCCGTTGTAGGTGGCGGTCTCGCGGACCATGCCGGCGAACTGTTCGCGGTCGGTGACCGTGGCACCCGAGGAGTCGGCGACAGCCGCGCCGTCGATGCCGCGGAAGTAGCGGGCTTCGGTCAGGGTTTTGGGGTCCTGGTCGGTGCCGGTGCGGGTCTGGACGCGCCCGTACCCGCGGGCGATGGAGTAGGTGCGGTCGTCAGCCTTGGTGAACTCGTCCGTGGACTTCGCCCAGGCGGCGCCGTCGGGGTATGCGTAGGTTGTCTCTTTGTCCGGGGTGGTGGCGAGGTTGTCACCTTCCAGGACTTTGGTGACGACGTAGGAGTTGAACCAGTCCTGCTTGGCTGTTTCGCCCTCGTACGCCCATTTCACCGGGTAGCAGCGCGTGGTGTTGGTGGCGTCGGCCGGTGGCAGGCTGGAGACGGTGCAGCCGGGGTCGGAGTAGTACACCCCGATGGTGCCGCCGGTCTCAGTAGTGACCTGCGACATCCGCAATCGGACGAACGGGGCCAGGCCGTCACCGAGTTTGTCGACCCGGTTGTCGTGCTGCTCGCCGCTGAACGTCACCAGCGGCAGGGGTATGTTGCCGCCGGCCAGGCCGGTGCGGAGGATGGAGTTGAGCCACATCGGGGTGGAGATGCCGTCCCCGGCCGGCGGGAAGGTCTGCGCCAGTGCCCAGGAGTCGACGTCCTTGTAGGCGCCGCCGGTCAGGACCTGGGTGGTGATGGTCTTCAGGCGCTTGCGGGACCAGAAGGTCGGGGAGTACTGGTCCTTGCACTCCGCGCCGTCCTTGCAGTACTGGTCGAACGGTACGTCTTTCCAGTTCTTGGCATTCGTCTCGTCGAATGTGTCGCAGCCGGATTCGCAGCGTTCGTCGACGGCGAAGGTGACCTTGCCCATGGCCTTGCCGGAGTAGACGGCATCGCTGCGCAGGCCGTAGTCGATGTGATCCAGGTACCCGGCACGGTCATAACCGGTGGCCGTTGCCTTGCCGGTGCTCTCCGAAACGTTGAGACCGTAGTTGTTGGTCTCCTGCTTCCAGTAGTACGCCATCGCGTTGTTGTGGGTGTCCACGACGTAGTCCAGCTGCCAGCGCCAGGCCTGGTCGCAGTGTGCGGCGGCGAACGAGGCGTTGTAGCACGGTTCACCCGGCTGGTTGCCGAAGACCGGCACCGTCAGCGTCGAGTTGGTCTCCGGGGTGGAGCCGTCCTTCCAGCCTGGCAGCCGGTTCAGGCCGAAGAAGTACTGGGTGCCGTCGGTCGTGGTGACTTTCCAGTGCTCGCCATCGTTGTCGCCGTTGCCGGTGACGGTGGTGGCGTTGGTCAGTTTTTCGATCTTCTCGCCGGAGTCTTCGGCCGCGTGCCAGCCCTTGCCCGACTGGTAGACCAGCTCGGTGTTCTTCCCGCCCAGCGACAAGGTGGCGTTGCTGGTGGAGTAGCACAGGTCACCGACCTTGGTGGTGTTGGTGCCGCCGGTCTGGTCGTCGTTGCAGCTCTTGTAGCGGCGCTCGATGAAGCCCGGCTCGTAGGCCCAGCCGTCGCCCAGCCAGCCCGCCTGGCTGTTGGAGGCAGCGGTCTTACCGTCAACAGCTTGTGAGGAGTAACCCAGTGACACTGACGGCTGCAAGCTGCCCGGCACCGACGGCACGCCGATCGGGTAGGACCAGGTGAACGCTCCGCTGGAGCCACCCTGACTCCATGACCCGGACGGCTGCAGGGACGTGGCCTTGTAGTCGCCTGAGGAACCCGAGGCGCCAGCCGTCAGAGCCAGTACCGTCGCGCTGGTCGGTGCAACGGCGCGCGCGGCGGCCGCGGTCGTCTGCGGTGCGGCGTCGACCTGGGCGGTCAGCGTGTCGGACTTGGTGTTGTTGTGGGAGTCCACTGGGCGGGTGAGACGGCATGTGGGCTTGTCTGGCGTGGTCAGCGCGCAGGCGGGCATCTGCACCAGATGGAGGCGTGCGGCCCAGTCACCGCCGTAGGCCCCGCGAAAGGCCGTGTAGTCGACCTGGACCTGGACCGGCACCGGGGTGGTGGCGTTGTCGGCGCGGACGACGGACAGCAAGACACCGTCGACGCCGACGGTGCGTGCCACCGCGCGGTCAGCGACGGTCACCTTGACCTTCGTCGGCTCCGCGGAACCTGCGCGAGTGCCGGTTGCTACGGGGGCGATCGTGACGGGGAGAGCGCCGGCGCGCTGGGGCGACCGTGCGACCAGTGACGGGGCAGCAGACTTGGTCCGTGCCGGCGAGGGGATCGCCGTCAGGTCAACCTCGGCGCTCCCAGCAGCAGGCCACACCACCTTCGACGTGGCCTGGTCCGACCGTGCGGCCGCAGCGTCCTTGCGCGGCTTGTTGCCACCAGTAGCGACCGAAGTGACCGGGACCGCCACCGGTTTCTTAGGAACTGGGAACCCGCCCGCAGGGGCAATACCCGGGGCCGCGATCGAAGCGGCGGGCAATGCCCCCACCAACGCGGAAACGGCCAGTGATACCGCCAGCCCGCGCACGCCGAACCTGCCCATGCCCCACCCCTTGCACAATTCAAGAATGACCGGCGAAGAGTAACAGAGAATAGGAACGCCCATTTATCTCGACTTCCAGAACAACGGTGCGTCCCGTATGCCCGCTTTGAAGGTCCTTTATTCTTCCTTTATCTTCGCCGAGTCAGACATGTCAACCCTTGCCCAGCACAACCTTCCAGGTCAGAGAGGCACTGGAGGGGCGTGGACGCTCCATTTTGCTCTGGTTTAGACGATTTTAAACCAGCCAATTGTACTATGCATCCACCTTCGCCCGAAGTTCATTGGCGGGGTCAAACTAAATGTTTCTCGTTGACATGGCGGCTATAGAGTCGCCGCAGCAATTCATGCCATCAAGGGGACTATGTAATGTTCATATCAAGTCAGGGCAGACCGTCGAGACGTTGGCCTCATTCGCGGGCGGTTGCCCTCGTGGTGGCCGGTAGCTTCGGACTGACCGGGGCCCTGGTGCCGGTCACAGCAGCTGCCGTGCCGCAGACGGCCGGAGTCGTCGATCCGGTTGCTGCTGGGGCAATCTCTGCGGAGGATCAGGCGCTGCAGCAGGCGCAGGCCACTCATGCGCAGGTTGAGGTGGTCTCCGCGCGCACCGAGGAGTCCGATCAGTGGGCGAATCCTGATGGCACGTTCTCGACCATCACCCATGGTTCGCCGGTGCGGCTGTGGCGTGATGGTGCGTGGGTGGACACGGATCCGAAGCTGGTGTTCGCGGCCGATGGCCGGGTAGTGCCGAAGGTGTCGACGGTCGCGGCGATCTTCTCCGGCGGGGGCACCGTGCCGCTGGTGTCGACGGTCAAGGACGGGCGCACGCTGAGCCTTTCGTGGCCGACCGCGCTGCCGAAGCCGACGCTGGTCGACAACATAGCGACCTACCCCGAGGTACTGCCCGGCGTCGACCTTCGGCTCAAGGCCGAAGTCGAGGGCTTCTCGCAGGTCCTGGTGGTCAAGACACCCGAGGCCGCGAAGAACCCGGCCCTGGCCACTTTGAACTACAAGATCGACACCACGGGTCTGAGTGTGGCGGCCGATGCCGCCACCGGCACCGTGACCGCTGTCGACTCCGCCGGGCAGACCCTGTTCAGTAGCCCCGCGGCGGCCATGTGGGACTCCACCTCCGTCACCAGCCAGGCTCCCGCAGCCCAGGGCCTGCGGGCTGCCGCGCAGGCCGAGACGGCCCCCTGGGATCTCTTCGAGCCGGCACCGGGCGCGAAGGACGCGCTGATGCCCACCACCATCACCGGTGGCACCCTCAACATCACCCCCGACCAGCCGCTGCTCACAGCCGCCGACACGCAGTACCCGGTCTACATCGACCCCCAGTTCACCCGGGCCTGGGGCAAACTCAACGACTGGACCCGGATCTACAACCGGCGACCCAAGAACTCCTACTGGAACGCCAACGACGTCGCCCGTGTCGGCCACGAGAGCGACACCAACGGCACGTCCGCATCGTTCTTCGCCATGGAGACCTCCGGCCTCAAGGGTGCCGGTGTGATCGCATCGACGTTCCGGATCAAAAACACGTGGTCCTGGTCGTGCACGAAGACACCTGTGGAACTATGGCAGGTCGACGGCATCTCCAAGAACACCACGTGGGAGAACCCTCCCACGAAGAAGGGCGGCAGCCCGCAGTTCACCGTCACCGACGCCAAGGGCTGGGGCACCGGCTGCCCTGCGGACAACCTTGAGTTCAACGCCACCCGCGCGGTGCTCGACGCCTCCGGCCGCGGGGAGGACGTCACCTTGGGCCTGTACGCGCCGAGTCTGACCGACACATTCCAGTGGAAGAAGTTCGACCCCAAGACCGCGACCTTGGAGACGAAGTACAACCACCCGCCCAAGTTGCCTACCAAGCTCGACACCAACCCGCACCGCCCGTGCACCGGCGGTGCTGACATCGGTGACACCCGCATCAGCCTGCTCGCCTACGTCGATGACGAGGACGCCGGAAACCTCACCACCACCTTCCAGATCTTCGCCGCCGGCGCCAGCACGCCACTGGCGACGAACACCAAGTCAGCGCTCAAGCACAACACCGTCACCTGGAGCGTCCCCGACACCACCTTGATCAGCGGTTCCTACGAGTGGCAGGTGAAAAGCACCGACCAGCAAGGCGCCTCCTCACCCTGGACGGCCAAGTGCAAGTTCACCGTCGACCGCAAGCGTCCGGCCAGCCCTCCCGCCGTGTCCTCGACCCAATTCCCCAGCGGTGACGCCGGCTGGCCCTACGCCACCACCCAACAGGCCCGGTCCGCAGGCTCCTTGACCCTGGGCGCCAGCGGTGTGAAGGACGTGCTCGAGTACAACTGGTGGACCGACTGGGAGCCGCAGGTGCGCCAGGAGCACGTGGCCCCCGGCGCTGACGCCACGGGCTTGAGCTTCACACCCCCCAGCTACGGGCCCCACCTCATCTACGCGTTCAGCCTCGACGGAGCCGGCAACCGCTCCGACACCGCCACGTACCTCTTCTATGCCAACGCCAATCCCGACGGCAAGGACAGCCCCAACGACCTCAACGGCGATGGCAAGAACGACATTTGGAGCGCCGACGGCAACGGCACATTGTTGTCCTCCTTCGGTCAGGGCAATGGCCAGTTCTCCAACACTGTCTCCGGCGGCCGCACCTTCGCCAGTGACAGCCAGGTGGCCTCGCGCGGCGACTGGGGCGATGACGGTTACAACGACCTGGTCAGCCTGGAAGTCGACCAGAACAGTTCCGCCACGCCCAAGCCGAAAGTCATGTGGCTGACACCCAACAGCGGACTGGGCGTGGCCGTCGAAGAGGGGGTCGACGGCGGACGCCAGCAACTCACCGTTTCCTCCAAGCCCCAAACCAACAGCCACTGGGCTCAGGCCGATCAGATCGCCACGCCCGGCGACATCACTGCAGACCTCCGCCCTGACCTGCTGGTCAAGGAATCCGGCATCCTGTGGGCCTACACCGGCAGCACCGGATCCCTCAAGAAGTCCCCGGTGCCGCTCGGCAGCGCCGACTGGAACGGCTACACCGTCATAACCCCCGGCGACGTCAACGGCGACAATCTTCCCGACCTGTTGCTGCGCAAGGACGACAACGGCGACATCCTGGCGATCTACGGCACCGCCCTCGACGACGGGCAGGCCTCCACCACGCCCCGCCTCGATACCGCCAGCTGGAGCGTCAGCAAGGCCAAAGTCCTCATCAAGGCCCTGGCCACCAAGGACGCCTACCCGCTGATCAGTTCCTCCGGTGACACCAACGGTGACGGCGTCACCGACCTGTGGGCCCGCAAGGCCGGCAAAGAGGGCGGCTCCCTGGACGCCTGGCCCGGCACACCCAGCGCCCCCGGTAGCAAGATCCTGGGATCGTTCGGCACCGTCACCGTCATCGACGGCGTCACCGGTGGCGTCCGCCTGCCCGCCGGCACCATGCTCAACAACGGTCAGTCCCTCAGCGCGCACTCCTCCAAGCTCGCCCTGAACGACGGCATCCTGACCATCACCACCAACACCAACCCGGCCAGGACCATCTGGTCGGCCGGCAAGCCCGGCCACCCCGACGCCAAGGCTCTGGTCGACAGCGACGGCAACCTCGCCATCTGCGCCCCCGCCGGAACCATCGCAGAGCGCAACGACTGCCAGAACGACACCACCGGCGCCGCAGGCAAACGCCTGTGGTCCACCCACGTCCAAGGCCCCACCACCGCCAACCCCAACGCCCCAACCCCCACCCCCAACGGCTACGCCCTCCTGCAAAACCGCGGGACCCTGGCCGTCTACAACGCCAAAAGCCAGTCCCTGTGGTCCAGCGGCACCAACGTCCGCCACGACTACAACAGTGACGGCCGCAGCGACATGGGCGCCCTGTACAGCCACCCCGACGGCAGCTACGAGCTCTACTCCTTCAACGCCAACGCCGACGGCACCTTCGCCGCCCCCTTCAAGGGCTACACCGCACCCCCCGGCAGCGCCTGGGCAGCCAACATGAAGTACGCCACCGGCGACTACAACGGCGACGGCATCGGCGACGTCGCCATCCTCTACGGCTACAGCAACGGCAGCGTGCGGCTGTTCACCGCCACCGGCAGAGCCGACGGCACCTTCACCACCCCCACCGCCTCCTGGTACCGACCCGCCGGCAGCTGGTGGTTCAACCAGATGTACCTGCAATCCGGTGATTTCAACGGCGACGGACGCGACGACCTGGCCGTCTGGTACGACTACACCGACGGCCACGACACCCTGTTCACCTTCACCGCTACCCCCGCCGGCGGCTTCAACGAACCCTTCCCCTCCTGGACCCGTCCAGCCGGCAACTGGGAGATCAAGCAGGCAAAGTTCGCCATCGGCGACTACAACGGCGACGGACGCGACGACCTAGCCGTCTTCTACGGCTACGGCGACATGAACACCGTCAAACTGCACACCTTCCTCGCCAACCCCACCGGCGGCTTCGACTACACCACCACCTCCTGGACCAGCACCACCTGGGGATCGTGGAACCAAGCCCACATCCAAGCCGGCGACTTCAACGGCGACGGCACCGACGACATCGCCGCCTGGTACGACTACTCCGACGGCCACGACAGCCTCAACACCTTCGTCAGCCTCGGCACCACCACCGGCACCTTCCAGACCCCCTACTCCGCCTGGTCCAGCGCAGCGGGCAACTTCTACTACGCGTCCATGCCCCAAATGGTCGCCGGCGACTACAACGGCGACGGACGCGACGACCTCGGCGTCATGTACGGCTATGGCACCGGCTACTCCCGCATGCTCACCTGGATCGCCAAAAGCGACAACAGCGGCACCTTCAACGCCATGACCCCCAGCACCTGGACCTCAGTCACCGGCACCTGGACCAACAACGACGTCCACTTCTTCAACACCCACAGCTAGCAATTAACCGCAGCCACAGAGGCTGGTGGGCCACCGCAACCGCGGTGGCCCACCAGCCTCTCCTTTCATGCCGCGCCACCCGTGCTCTGGCGCCAGGACTTCAGCCATAGCCCAACGGCACCCCGGGCAGGGACCGTCCAAAAACAAGACACTCCCGATCCGGGGAAGCGGAACGCGCTCTTGCGTCACGACTACGACTACCACTGATCTGCTGTCAAGTACCGGCGTCATGGCAGGCGTCCGGCCAGGAAGATAGCTCGGTCCGGGGCCCCGAGGCAGCCCAGATGCTGGTGCACCGGGTTCTGGTCAGCGACAGTCAAACAAGATCATTCTCAGGGACTTTTCAGGGACTTTCAGCTCTGCCCGAGGGACTTTTGAGGGACTTTTTGCCGCCTAAGGTGGCAAGGTGCTGAAAGATCAGAAAGGGCCTCCGACGCAGGTCAGAGGCCCTTCAGAGGGCAAAGCCCCAGCTAGCGGCGGACGAGTCGGCCTGTACGCCGGGTTCTGTCTCCCGTGGTCCTTGCGGGCCATGGGGAGGCGGCCATCCATCTGGGACCGGCGTTGCCGCCGGCCT
Source organism: Streptomyces sp. So13.3 (assembly GCF_005860785.2). Lineage (NCBI taxonomy): Bacteria > Bacillati > Actinomycetota > Actinomycetes > Kitasatosporales > Streptomycetaceae > Streptomyces > Streptomyces sp. So13.3. Next base: position 3,482,924 of record NZ_CP048835.1, read on the forward strand.
CGTGCGGTCTACCCGCGGACTCGGGCGGGCAGCCCTCAGTCGTCCACGCAGAGCTGCCTTGCGGCGGCCCATTCTTGACCTTGCTCCAGGTGTGGTTTACCTAGCCGTCCAGGTCACCCTGGACGCTGGTGGTCTCTTACACCACCGTTTCACCCTTACCGGGGGCCTTGCGGCTCCCGGCGGTCTGTTTTCTGTGGCACTGGCACGCGGGTCACCCCGGGTGGGCGTTACCCACCACCTTGCCCTGTGGAGCCCGGACGTTCCTCGGAAGGATCACAAGGATCCCGCCGCGACCGCCCGGCCGGCTCGTCCGCCGTGCCGCCCATCCTAGTCGACGTGTCCGCAGAGCTGGGCCGGGGCGAAGAGGACGGTTGACGTGGCCGGGTCGGCCTCGGTGAGGCGGACTCGCAGGTGGTGGCCGAGGGGGAGGCGGGGGGCGGAGGGTGGTGACTGGATGCGGGCCACGACGGCGGGGTCGTCGAGGTGGATGGTGCCGGTGCCGGGCGCGCGGTCGTCGAGGTCGATGACGAAGGCGTCGAAGACCTCGCCGATGCGGTCCTTGAGGAGGGCGGCCTCGATCAGGTCGACGCATTCGCGTTCGGCGCGGTTGGCGTGCTGCGTGCCCTCGGCCATTTCCTTGGGGAGGCCGGGGAGGGCGGCGCGGACCCAGTCCGGAGGCTGCTCGCCCGCGACGGCGGCGAGGCAGAGTTCGCCGGCGTAGCGGTCGACGAGGCGGCGCAGCGGTGCCGTGCAGTGGGTGTACGGGGCGGCGACGGCGGCGTGTTCTGCGTGCTCGGGGGCGGCGCCGTCGAAGACCGTGTAGCCGGCGCCGCGCAGCAGGGAGGTGCACTCCTGCAGGAAGGCGGCGTGGTGGGGGCGCCGGGGGTCGAGGGAGCGGATGACGTCGGCGTACGGGGTGCCGGCCGGCCAGTCGACCTGGAGGGCCTCGGCGACGCGTCCGAGCCGGTCGGCGGCGCTCTGGGGGGCGGCGGGGAGCGTACGGAGGATGCCCGTGCCGGCCCGGATCATGAGGTCGGCGGCGGCCATGCCGGTGAGCAGGGAGATCTGGGCGTTCCAGCCGTCGGCGGGCAGCGGGGCGCGGTATTCGAGTACGTAGCCGTCGCCGTCGGGACGCTGCTCGATCTCCTGCTCGGGGACGTTGAGGGAGATGCCGCCGCGGTCCCGTTCGAGCCCCTCCCGGAGCAGCCCGATCTCCTTGAGGAGGGCGACGGGTTCCTCCGCGGTGCCGTCGTCGATGGAGCGCTGGACGCCCGCGTAGTCGAGCATGGCGCGGCTGCGGACCCGGGCCCGGCGGACGTCGGTGGCGGTGACCTGGCCCGTCGCGTCGAGGTCGATCCGCCACAGCAGGGCGGGGCGGTCCTGGCCGGGGAGCAGGCTGGCGGCGCCCTCGCTGAGGATCTGCGGGTGGAGGGGGACGCGCTCGTCGGGGAAGTAGAGGGTCGTGACGCGGCGGTGCGCCTCGGCGTCGAGCGCGCCGCCGGGCGTCACGAAGGCCGCGACATCGGCGATGGCGTAGTGCACCCGGTATCCCCCGGCCGGGGCCCCGGTGCCGGTCCCCGTCCCACGGGCCAGGTGCATGGCCTGGTCGAGATCCGTGGACGTCGGCGGATCGATCGTGAAGAGCGGGATGCCGGTGGCGTCCAGCTCCGGCATCCGGGGATGGTCGGCTGCCTGCCGGGCCTCGGCGAGCACGGCGGCCGGGAACTCCTCCGGCACCTCGAGCCGGACGCGCAGCGCACGCAGCGCGTCGCGCAGCAGGGTTCCGTCGGCGGCCGGGACGAGCAGGTGGCGGCGGGGCATGAAGTGAGCGTATGACGGGCCGTAGGCTGCTCCCGGTTCGTGTTGGTCCGTCCGAGGGAGAACTGCTGTGCTCGTCCTGCTTCCGCCGTCCGAGGGCAAGGCCACCGTGGGTGCCGGTCCCGCCGTCGACCTGGCGTCGCTCTCGCTCCCCGGGCTGACCGGAACGCGGTCGACGGTGCTGGCGGAGCTGGTGGAGCTGTGCTCGGGCGATGAGGAGAAGGCGGCCGAGGTGCTCGGGCTGAGCCCGGGGCTGCGCGGCGAGGTCGCCAAGGACGCGGGACTGCTCACCGCGCCGACACTGCCGGCCGGGGAGCTGTACACCGGTGTGCTCTACGACGCACTGGGGCTCGCGACGCTCAGCCCTGCCGCCCGCAAGCGTGCGAAGGACTCCCTCCTGGTGTTCTCCGGGCTGTGGGGCGCGGTGCGGATCACCGACCGGATCCCGTCGTACCGCTGCTCGATGGGGGTGAAGCTGCCCGCGCTGGGCGCGCTCGGCGCGTACTGGCGGGAGCCGATGGCCGGCGTCGTTCCGGAGGCGGCCGGCGACGGCCTGGTGCTGGATCTGCGCTCCTCGGCGTACGCGAACGCGTGGAAGCCGAAGCCGCGCAGCGAGCCGGCGGCGCGCACGGCCACCGTGCGGGTGCTGCAGGTGACGGTCGTCGACGGCGTCGAGAAGCGGTCCGTGGTGAGCCACTTCAACAAGGCCACGAAGGGCCGGCTGGTGCGCGCTCTCCTGGAGTCGGGCGCGAAGCCGAAGACGCCGGCGAAGCTCGCCGCGACGCTGCGGGACCTGGGCTTCGTGATCGAGGAGCAGGCACCGGGGAAGCTCGACGTGCTGGTGACCGAGATCCACTGAGCCCGCGGCGGAACCCCGGCACGGGGCACTTCTATTGCATCCTGTGCAACGCTCGTTGCGCAGGATGCCGGGCCGCAGGCAGGATGACGGGCATGACTTCCGTCCTCGACCTCGCCCCCGTCGTCCCCGTCGTCGTCCTGGAGGACGCCGCCGACGCCGTGCCGCTGGCCCGCGCCCTCGTCGCGGGCGGGCTGCCCGCGATCGAGGTCACCCTGCGGACGGCCGCCGCGCTGGACGCCATCGCCGCCATCGCGCGCGAGGTCCCGGACGCGGTCGTGGGCGCGGGGACGGTGCTGGCGCCCGAGCACGTCGGCGCCGCGGTCGCCGCCGGGGCCCGCTTCCTGGTCAGCCCGGGGTGGACCGACCGGCTGCTGGAGGCGATGCGTGCCTCGGGGCTGCCGTTCCTGCCCGGCGTCTCGACGACGTCGGAAGTGGTCGCGCTGCTGGAACGCGGCATAACGGAGATGAAGTTCTTCCCGGCCGAGGCCGCCGGCGGCACCGCGTATCTGACGTCGCTCGCCTCACCGCTGCCGCTCGCGCGGTTCTGCCCCACCGGCGGAATCGACGCGGCCGCCGCGCCGCGCTATCTGGCGCTCCCCAACGTCGGCTGCGTCGGCGGCACCTGGATGCTGCCCGCCGAGGCGCTCCGCGCCAAGGACTGGGGTCGCGTCGAGGCCCTCGCACGCGAAGCCGCCGCCCTGCGCGGCTGAACCCCGGAGGGCCGGACGCGCCGGACGGCGGCAAGGCAGGGCAGGCAACGTAGGACTCATGGCACCGGCTGCGCACCGGACCGGACCCCGCGGACTACCTCAGGTGCGACGTGTCGTTCAGCAGGCGCAGCGAGGCGTTGCCGTCGGCGTAGTACGCCACCTCCGACACGGACGCCGCCGAGAGCTCCATGCGGAACAGGGACTCGGGCGGCGCGCCCAGCGCGAGCCGGACCAGCGTCTTGACCGGGGTGACATGCGTGACGAGCAGCACCGTCTTCCCGGCGTAGCGCGCGAGGAGCTTGTCGCGGGACAGCGACACGCGGCGGGCGACCGCCGCGAAGCTCTCCCCGCCCGGCGGGGCGGTCTTGGCCGATGCCAGCCAATCGTCCAGTTCGGCCGGATACCGCTCCCGCACCTCCCCGAAGGTGAGCCCCTCGAAGACCCCGAAGTCGGTCTCGCGCAGGCCCTCGTCGATCCGTACCTCGAGGCCGAGGCGGCTCGCGACGGCTTCCGCGGTCTGCCGGCAGCGGGCCAGCGGTGAGCTGACGATCGCCTGCACGGTGCCCCGGGCCGCGAACGAGATCGCGGCCTGCTGGGCCTGCCGGCGGCCCGCCTCCGACAGGTCGGGGTCGGTGCCGCCGCTGCCCGAGAACCGCTTCTCGGGCGTGAGCGCGGTCTCGCCGTGCCGGAGCAGGACGAAGGTGGTGGGCGTCCCGAGATCGGCGGCGGCCAACCAGCCCACGGTCGGAGCGGTCTCCGGCAGCGCGTCCTGAACCGACCCCTGAGCCGAAGCCCCGGCCGAACCCGAACCAGACCCGTGCGCCGACCCCGGATCCGACCCCTGGGCCGAGATCCCGACGCCGCCGCCCAGCCCGAGTTCGCTGCGCACGATGGGCGCCCCGGGCTCCCACTGCCGGCCCTTCCTGCCCGCGTCCATCGCCTCGTTCGCGAGCCGGTCCGCGTGCTTGTTCTTCTCGCGCGGGATCCACTCGTACGTCACCTGGCCGGCCGGCAGCACGGACTTGGCCTCGGCGGCGAGCGGGCGCATGTCCGGGTGCTTGATCTTCCAGCGCCCTGACATCTGCTCGACGACGAGCTTGGAGTCCATCCGGACCCGGACCGAGGCCTCGGGATCCAGGGCCTTGGCGGCCCGCAGCCCCGCGATCAGACCCCGGTACTCGGCGACGTTGTTCGTGGCGTGGCCGATGTACTCGGCGGCCTCGGCGAGCGTCTCACCGGTGGCCGGGTCGAGGACCACGGCGCCGTAGCCCGCGGGGCCCGGGTTGCCCCGGGACCCGCCGTCGGCCTCGACGACGAAACCACGAGCCATCAGAGGCCGGAGTCCGCGGTGCGGACCAGGATGCGCATGCAGTTCTCGCAGCGGACGACGGTGTCGGCGGGAGCCGCCCGCACCTCGCCCAGTTCGGTGATGTTGAGCTCCAGACGGCAGCCCTCGCAGCGCTTCTGGTAGAGCCGGGCGGCGCCGACGCCACCCTGCTGGGAGCGCAGCTTGTCGTAGAGCTTCAGGAGGTCGGCCGGCACGGCGCCGGCGACGATCTCGCGCTCCTTGACCGCCTTGGAGCCCTCGGCGTCGAGCTCCTTGAGCGCGGCGGACCTGCGAGTCTCGGCCTCAACGGCCTTGGCCTGCACGGACTCCAGCCGGAGGGAGAGCTCCTTGACCCGCTCCTGCATGGTCTCGCGGCGCTCCATGACCTCCAGGACGACGTCCTCGAGGTCGCTCTGCCGCTTGGCGAGCGAGACGATCTCGCGCTGCAGGTTCTCCAGGTCCTTCGGGGAGGCCGCCGCGCCGGAGTCGAGCCGCTGCTGGTCGCGGGCGGCGCGCTGGCGCACCTGGTCCACGTCCTGCTCGGACTTGGTCTGCTCGCGGGCGGTGTCGCTCTCCTCGGTCTGCGCGGCGACGAGCAGGTCGCGCAGCTGGGTGAGGTCGGCGTTCAGACGGTCGAGCTCGGCGTGCTCGGGAAGGTGGTGCCGCTTGTGGTCCAGCTGCTGGATACGCGAGTCGAGCGCCTGGACTTCGAGGAGGCGGATCTGGTCGGCGGGGGCGGCGTTCAGCGGGGGGCTCCTGGGTGAGACTGCGGGCGCGAGGCGCTCGTTGGAAGGATGGCTTCGGGCGACTGGCGGGAAGAGCGGGTGGAAGAGGTGCTGGACAGAGCTTCCGGGGCCGGGGCGTGGGCCGTCCACGGGTCGGTGACCTGGTGCGACACATACGTCCGCAGGGCCCAGCCGTGCCGGTCCGAGATCTCGTCGAGCTGGCCCGCGGCCTGCTCGCACCACGGCCACTCGGTTGCCCAGTGTGCGGCATCGACCAGCGCGGGCCTACCGTCCGAGAGAAGTCCCTGCTGCTGGGCCTCGGAGGCCGGGTGGTGGCGGAGGTCCGCGGTGAGGTAGACGTCGACGCCCGCCGCGCGGACGTCGCCGAAGAGGCCGTCGCCCGAGCCGCCGCAGACCGCGACGGTACGGACCAGCTGCTCCGGGTCCCCGGCCACGCGCAGCCCGGCCGCGGTGCGCGGCAGACCGCGGGCGGCCCGGGCGGCGAATTCGGCCAGCGTGAGCGGGATGTCCAGCTCGCCGATCCGGCCGAGGCCGCGGCGGCCGGACGGATCGGTCGCGTCCGGTACGAGGGGCCCGGTGATCCGCAGCCCGACGGCGCCGGCGAGGGCGTCGGAGACTCCGGGGTCGGCGCGGTCGGCGTTGGTGTGCGCGACGTGCAGGGCCACATCGTTCTTGATCAGCGTGTGCACGACCCGGCCCTTGAAGCCGGTGGCCGCGACCGTCGTCGTACCGCGCAGGTACAGCGGATGGTGGGTGACCAGCAGGTCGGCGCCGATCCGGACGGCCTCGTCGGCGACCTCCTGGACGGGGTCGACGGCGAACAGCACCCGCGTGACCTCCGCGTCGGGATCACCACAGACCAGGCCCACGGCATCCCACTCCTCGGCCTGGTGAGGGGGCCAGAGGGTTTCGAGCGCGGCGATGACGTCGGACAGTGAGGGCACGGGAGGAAGGTTACCGCCCTCCCCCGCGCCGACCGGAATCGCGGGCGGCCAGGGGACCGGTACCGGACGAGTACCGGACACGTGCCGGGCAGGTACCGGTCAGGTACCGGACGGGCTGCCGGCTCGTCGCGGACGCGGGTAAGGCGAGCCTTTCCTCTTGCTCCGCTGTGCGACGCCCGCCAAGTCCGGAAGATGTGGTTCCGGTCACGGATCACAACGTGCGTCCGATCCTTGGGCAAACGGAAGAACCGCCACCCTTACGTGTGAACTGCACCGACTCGCGCTGATCGTCCGGAAGTGCGAAAACTAGCGTCGTCCTCCGGAGGTGAACCAACACATGACGGCTTGTGCCATCGAAAAGGCCACGGTGTTGCGGGCGGGGTTCACGATCGCGTCCGACGGCTCGTACGCGGCCTGCCTCACCGAGTCGGGTGAAGGGGGCTGGTACCCCGAGCGCTGGACGCTGGCCGGCCCCGAGCCGTACACCGTCCCGCTGCCCGGCAACCAGCCGGAGGAACCCGGCACCGAAGTGCTGCCGCTGCCCGACGGGCGGGTGCTCATCCGCCGCCGCGTCGCCGACCGCTTCGACCTCGCGCTGCTCTACCCGACGGGGCCTGGCACCGGCGAACTGCCGCTCGGTTCCCTCAAGTCCCTGGAGGGCGAGGAAGTACGGCTGCTGCCGCCGGTCGCCGGAGCGGCCTTCGCGCTCGCCCCCACCGAAGGCGCCACCCAGGTGTGGCTGGTCTGCGGCAGCGGCGGCGGCAACCACAGCGGCGGGCCGCAGCTGCTCGCCACCGTGCGGGGCCGCTGCACCGGCGGCGTCTGGCTGGACCGTGCCGGCCGGATGCTCGCCCTCGACCGCGTCGGCCCGGACGGCGGCCGCACCAAGGCCGTCGCCGTCGATCTGCGGCAGGGCGAGGTGACCCCGCTGCTGCAGATCGCCGAGGACAGCAACGACCGGGTCCTGCTCGCCGAGCCCGACAGCGGGCTGCTCATGCTGCGCAGCGACGCACCCGGCACCGACCGGCTCGGCTGGGGCGTGCTGGGCAGCCGGCGTCCGGTGCGCTTCCCGGAGGCGCTGCGGATGGCCGACACGGTCCTCACGCCGTTCGCCGCGCAGTCCGGTCAGATACTGATGCCGGAGGGGGCGGCGGTGGCGCTGCGCGCCGAGGGGCCGGACGGGGCCGCGCCCGTGGTCTGGCGGCCGGGCGAACGGACGGTGACGTGGCTCACCGCTCCCGAGGGCTGGCTCGCGGGCACCGGGCTGTGGTCGGCGCGCGGCTCCCTGCGGCTGCCGTACGCCTGCGAGCGCTGGCCGTTCGGGCTGAGCGAGTACGAGGCGCCGGCCGCGGCTCCCGTGGCGGCCGTCACGGGTGCCGCACGGGCGGCCGTCACGGGTGCCGCACGGGCGGCCGTCACGGGTGCCGCACGGGCGGCCGTCACGGGTGCCGCACGGGCGGCCGTCGAGGGTGCCGCCACGGTCGACGGGCCTGCGGGGGACGAGCCGAGGCCGATGTCCGTGCTCCCCCTCCAGCAGGCCCCGCTCGACCCGGCGCGGGCACGGTAACCCCGATGATCACCGGACACGGCCGCCGACTACACTCGCCGGGGGCTACGGATCCGGACCCCTCGGGCACCGAGGGTGACCAACGGGCGTACCCACAGGCCGGGTTGGGGATATTCGGCCGCTTCAAGCGCAAACCGGCACGCCATTCATCGGGGAGACGTTCCATGTCCGAATCCACGTCCGACTCCGGCGAGAGTCACGACAACGCCGGGGGTCGGCACCGCGGTACCGCTTCGCCGCACGACAGCGACGGCGACCCGCACGGCCGCCACCGGCGCCCCGCGGGAAGCAAGGACTAGGACTGAAGGACCGGCCGGCTGACGGGACCCCTGGGTCTCGTGGGCCGGCCGGCCCAAGCAGCAGGACTACTCGTGGTCAGGAGTACTCGTGCTCAGGACTACTCGTGCTCAGGGCTACTCGTGCTTGAGGCCCAGCACTTCCGTGGCCGCGAACGTGTGGTTCGGGTCGCGGTCCGCGTAGTACGGGGTCAGCAGGCCGTCGAGTTCGTCGTGGCTGAAGACGTCCTTGGCGGTGTCGAACTTGGCGGCGACGCGGGGGCGGTCGATGACCGCGACCATGCCGCCGTGCACCACGAAGAGCTGGCCGTTGGCGCGCGCGGCCGCGGGTGAGGCGAGGTAGCCGACGAGCGGTGAGACATGCTCGGGGGCGAGCGGGTCGAGACCCTCCTCCACCTCCAGGAAGCCCGCGAAGACGTCCTCCGTCATCCGGGTGCGGGCCCGCGGGCAGATCGCGTTGGCGGTGACTCCGTACTTGCCGAGCGCGAGCGCCGTGGAGGTGGTGAGCCCGACGATGCCGCCCTTGGCGGCGGCGTAGTTGGGCTGCCCGGCCGAGCCGGCGAGGAACGCCTCGGAGGAGGTGTTGACGACCCGGCCGTAGACCGGGCCGCCCGCCGCCTTGGAGCGTTCCCGCCAGTGGACGGCCGCGAAGTGGGTCGTGTTGAAGTGGCCCTTGAGATGGACGTGGATCACCGCGTCCCACTCCGCCTCCGACATGGAGAAGATCATCCGGTCGCGGAGGATGCCCGCGTTGTTGACCAGGATGTCGAGCTTTCCGTAGGTGTCGACGGCGAGCTGGACCAGCCCGCGGGCCTCCTCGAAGTCGGCCACGTCGCCGTGGTGGGCGACGGCCTGCCCGCCCGCCGCGACGATCTCGGCCGCGACCTCCTCCGCCGGGGTGGCGGACGCCGCGCCGGAGCCGTCCCGGCCCGGCTGCCCGAAGTCGTTGACGACGACACTCGCGCCGAGCCGTCCCAACTCCAGGGCCTCGGCGCGCCCGAGGCCGCGCCCGGCCCCGGTGACGATCGCGGCCAGACCCGACAGTTGCTGCCCGTGCACAGACATCCTGGTCCTCTCAGCTACATCTACAGCGACAGGTGCGGGTTCGGACGGATCAGATGGTGATGCAGGTGCGCAGCGCCTCGCCGGTCCGCATCTGGTCGATCGCGTCGTTGATCTCCTCCAGCCGCACCCGGTGGGTGATCAGGCCCTCCAGGTCGATGCGGCCGGCGCGCCAGAGCTTGATGACGCGCTCGTAGGAGCGCAGCACGTCGCCGCCGCCGTAGAGCGACGGCAGGATGCGCTTCTCGTCGAAGAACAGCTCGAACATGTTGATCTGCAGGTTGTCGTCCATGGCGCCCGCACCGACGATGCACAGGGTGCCGCCGCGGCGGGTGTTCTCGTACGCGGTGCGGGCGGTGGCGGACTTGCCGACGACCTCGAAGACGTAGTCGAAGCCCTCGCCCGCGGTGATGCGGTTCTTGGCGTCGGCGAGCCCGCCGGGGGCGATGCCCTCGGTGGCGCCGAACCGCAGGGCCGCCTCGCGCCGGCTCTCGACCGGGTCGATGGCGACGATCTCGGCGGCGCCGAGCGCCCGCGCGCCCTGGATGACGCTGATGCCGACCCCGCCGCAGCCGATGACGGCGACCGAGGAACCGGCCTCCACCTTGGCGGTGTTGATGGCGGCGCCGATGCCGGTGGTGACGCCGCAGCCGATCAGCGCGGCGATCTCGTACGGCACGTCGTCCGGAATCGGGACGGCGCACAACGCGTCGACGACGACCTCCTCGGCGAAGGTGCCGGTGCCGGCGAAGCCGAAGACATCGCCGCCGGGGCGCTTGTAGTTGGGGGTGCCGGCGTTGAGGAAGCCGGCGATGCACAGCTGGGTCTGGCCGCGCTTGCAGGACGCACAGGCGCCGCAGGCCGGCAGCCAGCAGACCAGCACGCGGTCGCCCGCCTTGACGTTGGTGACGCCTTCGCCGACCTCGATGATCTCGCCGGCGCCTTCGTGGCCGGGCACGAACGGCGCGGGCTGCGGCAGCACGCCGCTCATCGCCGAGAGGTCGGAGTGACACAGTCCGGTCGCCCGGATGCGGATCCGCACCTTGCCGGGTCCGAACCCCACCGCCTCGATGTCGTCGACGACTTCGAGCTTGTCCTGGCCTATCTCCTGCTGGATTGCTGCGCGCACGGGGCGGCTCCCTTCGCGAGGTGCGGAATGGTGCGGGGTCCTGCGGGTGGTGCGGTGGTGCGCCGGCGGAGTTACGCGTGTTCGACGACCGTGTCCGCGAGGACCGGTGCGTCGTCCCGGTCGGCCGAGGTCGCCGACACCTGGATGCGGCCGTCCTCGCGCCACATCCGCACGCGCAGCGTCTCGCCGGGGAAGAAGATCCCGGCGAAGCGGGTGGAGTAGGCGCGGACCCGCGCCACATCGCCGTCGAGCATCGTGTCGACGACGGCCTTGAGGACGATCCCGTACGAGCACAGACCGTGCAGGATCGGCTTGTCGAAGCCGGCGACCTTGGCGAACTCGGGGTCCGCGTGCAGCGGGTTCCAGTCGCCGGAAAGCCGGTAGAGCAGCGCCTGGTCCTCGCGGGTGGTGATCTCGGCGGTGCGGTCCGGCTCCCGGCCGGGCGCCTCGGTCCGGACGGTGGGGCCGCGGTCGCCGCCGAAGCCGCCCTCGCCGCGGACGAAGATCTGGGTGTCGGCCGCCCACAACGGCCCCTCGTCGTCGGCGACTTCGGAGCGCAGCACGATGACGGCCGCCTTGCCCTTGTCGTACACAGCGGCGATCCGGCTGGTCTGCACGGCCTCCCCGGTGACCGGGATCGGGCGGTGCAGTTCGATGCGCTGGCCGCCGTGCAGCACGGCGGCGAGGTTCACGTCGATCCCGGGCGCGCTGAGCCCGCCCGCGGCGGCGAGGCTGCCGCCCGCGACGGTCACGAAGCTGGGCAGGACCTGCAGTCTGCTCTCCAGCGTGTAGCGCAGCTCGTCGGGATCGGTGGCGGGCCGGCCCGCGCCCACGCCCAGGTGGTAGAGCAGGACGTCCTTGTGGTCCCAGGCGAGGTCGGTGGTGCGGGGCTCGGCCGCGGTGGCCTTCGCGACGTCGATGGGCATGGTCCGGCTGGCTCCTTCGCCGTGGGGACAGGGACAGGCGCTGACCGGCGCGGGCGGGCGCCGGATACGGGCCGGCGGGCGCCGACGGCGGTGCCCGCGTGTCTTGGAGGACCCCGGCGCGACTGTCCGCACCGTCGGCCGCGCCGGGGTCGATCACGGACTGCTAGAACGTGTTCTAGCAGTGGCTCATGTATAACGCATCGCCCTGGGCCTGTGAATAGCTGACGCACCATCAGATCACACCACCGGTGACATTAGTCCCGGCCGACCCCGTACATTCCCCTCTGCCGAGGTCAGGGGCGCTCTCCGTACCGTCTACGGCATGACGACAACCATGGCGAGCGAGCCCGCGGTGCGGTTCTCCGGGGCGGTCAAGGCCTTCGGCGGCGTCCGCGCCGTGTACGGGATCGACCTGGATATCCGGCGCGGTGAGGCCGTGGCCCTGCTGGGCCGCAACGGGGCCGGGAAATCCACCGCGATCGGCCTGCTGCTGGGGCTGGACGCGCCGGACGCCGGCGAGGTGCGGCTGTTCGGCGGATACGCGGTCCTCTCTTACCGCCGGGGGGCGCGTACCGCATGATGTGGGCTGATCGACGCGGTGCAGGCGGGACGGGGAGTGGAACGGACATGGTCGACATGTGGGGGCGGCGGGCCTTCGGCGGGCGGGGTGACTGCGGTGGGAACGCGCCCCGGGACTTCGGCGAGGAGATCGACCGGATGAAGGGCCCGGACGGCGGGTCGCTCATCCCCTGGCTGCTGATGGCCAGCGGACCCGCCGTCGACGTGGCCACGGGCCAGGTGGCGTTCCCCTGGCTGGCCGGTCCCGGTCTCGCCGCGTTCTGCGTCCTCTACGTCTGCGCCGTCCGCGCCGGTTTCAGCGACCGCTTCAGGGGCGGCCCGGTACCGGTGCGGCTGCTGATCGCCCAGGCCGCCGGCACCCTCGCCCTCACCCTCGGCTACGGGGGCAACTGGCTGCTGCTCTTCCCGCTGCTGTCGCTGGCGTGCGGGGTCAGCGCCCGCGGCCGCCGGCTCGGCATCGTGCTGATCGGACTCAGCGCCTCGGCCGGGATCATCGCGGGGATGGTGCACCACGAGACCTTCTGGAACACCGCCACCCTCTCCTACGGCACCTTCCTGTCCGGCCTGGTCGTCTCGGTGATCCTCACCCTCTTCGACGCCGTCCGCATGCTCAAGGCCACCCGCCAGGAGCTGGCGCGCAGCGCGGTGGCGGAGGAGCGGATGCGCTTCTCCCGCGATCTGCACGATCTGCTCGGGCACACGCTCTCCGTCATCGTGGTCAAGTCCGAGGCCGCCCGCCGGCTCGCGCCGCGCGACATGGACGCCGCGCTCACCCAGGTCGCCGACATCGAGGCGGTCGGCCGGCAGGCCCTCACCGAGATCCGCGAGGCCGTCACCGGCTACCGCGAGGGCAGCCTGGCCACCGAGCTGGACCGGGCCCGGTCCGCGCTGTCCGCCTCCGACATCGAGGTCGTCGTGCTGGAATCCGGGCCGCCGCTGCCCCCGCAGGCCGAGGCCCTGCTGGGCTGGGTGGTCCGCGAGGGCGTCACCAACGTCGTACGGCACAGCGGCGCTTCCTCGTGCGAGATCGAGCTGCGCTCCGCCGGCGGAAGAGCCCGCCTGACGATCACCGACAACGGCTCCGGCGTAAGCTCGGCGACGGCTGCCACCACCACGGCGCACCGCATCGGCACCGGCCTCAAGGGCCTGTCGGAACGGCTCGCCGCGGCCGGCGGCTCCCTGGACTCGGGCCCGGCGCAGCGCCGCGGCTTCCAGGTGACCGCGGAACTGCCCGTCGAGGAGGAAAACGCCGCATGACCGACCCGATCCGGGTACTGCTCGCCGAGGACCAGGGCATGATGCGGGGCGCGCTGGCGCTCCTCCTGGACCTGGAGGACGACATCGAGGTCGTCGCCCAGGTGGCGGCCGGCGACCTGATCGTCGAGGCGGCGCTCGCCGCCCGGCCGGACATCGCGCTGCTCGACATCGAACTCCCCGGCCGCAGCGGCCTCGACGCCGCCGCCGACCTGCGCAAGCAACTGCCGTCCTGCCAGGTGCTGATACTCACCACCTTCGGCCGTCCGGGATATCTGCGCCGCGCGATGGAGGCGGGCGCCGCCGGCTTCCTGGTCAAGGACGGACCGGTCGAGGACCTCGCGGGCGCCATCCGCCGTGTCCTGGCCGGCGAACGCGTCGTCGACCCGGCCCTCGCGGCAGCCGCCCTGAGCGCCGGCCCGAGCCCGCTCACGGCCCGGGAGCAGGATGTGCTCAACGCGGCCGCCGACGGAGCGACCGTCTCCGACATCGCGGGCAAACTCCACCTCTCGGAGTCCACCGTCCGCAACTACCTCTCCTCGGCCATCGGCAAGACCGGCACCCGCAACCGCATGGAGGCCGTCCGCTCGGCCCGCCAGAACGGCTGGCTGTAGCCCCCTCGGTCGTTGTCAGCCGGCGCGGCGGGCACCGGCCGGCAGCAGGACGATCATGAGGGTGCCGACCAGCACCACCCCCGAGGCGACCAGGAACGCCGAGCTGTAACCCGAGGCGAGGGCCTGTTCCGCGGAGTCGCCTGCGGCGGTGCGGGAGCCGGTGTGCGACGCGGCGACGGTCGCGAGGACGGTCAGGCCGAGCGCCCCGCCGAGGGTGCGGGAGGTGTTGAGCAGACCGGAGACCAGGCCCTGGTCGGAGGGGTCGGCGCCGGTGGTGGCCGCGGTCGCGACGGGGGTCAGCAGCAGTCCGCCGCCGAGCGCCATCATGATGCCGGGCGCCAGGATCGTTCCGGCGAACGTGCCGTCGGGCGTCAGCCGGGACTGCCACACCATGCCGCCCGCCATGAGAACGCCGCCCAGCGCGCCGACCGTTCTGACACCCCACCGGCCCATCAGCCGGGGGGCGAGCTTCGAGCCGAGGATGATCGACAGGGTGTGCGGCAGAAAGCACAGCCCGGCGCGCAACGGGCTGTAGTGCAGCACGTTCTGCATGGAGAGGGTCAGGAAGTACCACATCGCGAACGATCCGGCGCTGGTCACCAGCAGCACGGAGTTGGCGGACGAGACCGAGCGGATCCGGAACAGCCCGAGCGGCATCAGCGGTTCCCGGGTCCGCGCCTGCACCGCGAGGAATCCGGCCAGCACCGCCAGTCCGCCGAGCAGCGGTACGAGCGAGTCAGGAGTGGTCCAGCCGTGCGATTCGGTCTGCGCGATGCCGTACGCGAGGGTGGCCATGCCCGCCGTCACGAGCACCGCGCCGGGCACGTCGAGCCGGCGGACGGTGCCGCCGCGGCTCTCCGGCAGCCACAGCACCGCGGCGATCAGCACGAGGACGCCGATCGGCACGTTCACCAGCAACACCCAGCGCCAGGACAGGTAGTTGGTGAGCAGCCCCCCGATCAGCCCGCCCGAGGCGCCGCCGGCCGCGCCGACCGCGCTCCAGGTGCCGATGGCGCGGGTCCTGGCCGGACCGGGTGGGAAGGCGGCGGTGAGAATCGTGAGGGTGGTCGGTGACAGCAGGGCCGCCCCGACGCCCTGCACCGCGCGGGCCGCGATCAGCAGCCACGGTGCGGTGGCGATCCCGCCCGCCAGGCTCGCCACCGCGAACAGCAGCAGCCCGGCGAGGAAGACCCGCTTTCTGCCGAAGAGATCGGCGGCCCGGCCGCCGAGCAGCAGGAATCCCGCGAACGTCAGCGCGTAGGCGTTGATCACCCATTGCAGACCGGCCTCGTGGAGTCCGAGGCCGGTCCGTATGGACGGCAGCGCGACATTCACCACCGAGACGTCCAGCACGACGAGGAACTGCCCGGCGCAGACGGCCGCGAGCACCGCCCAGGCGGGCGCGGCGGCCCGCTGTCGGCGGCTCGACTGCCATTTCCGTTCAGCCAGTTCACTCATGTCGGCCATGGTCCCCTCCCGGCCGCCGTTCGCGCACCGGGTTTGCGCGGCTCAGGCCCGGGGCGGCTGCCGGTCAGCCGGTCAGCTGGCCCGGGAGAGCCACGCGGTGGCGTTCAGGGCCAGGGCCGCGTTGGTGGCGGTGGAGTCGTTCCAGCCGTCGTAGAGGGTGTTGCCGGACTGGCCGGTGCCGTCGTCGATCGGGGAGCTGTCGCCCCAGACCGCGACCCGGCCGCTGCCGAAGGTACTGGTGGCGAAGAAGGCTCCGGTGGTGCCGGTGGGGCTGTAACCGGTGCGCCAGAGCAGGCCCTTGACGGCGGGGTTGTCGGACGGCTTGAGCGTGAAGGTGGTGCCGCTGGCGATCAGGCTCTTGGTCACCTTGCCGAAGGTTCCGTTGAGCACCGGGTTGGCGCTGTCGTTGATCGCCGCCGGGTGGTCGGAGCTGATGCTGAGCTTGTCGACGGAGAAGCCGAACGGGTCGGTGCTGTCGACGGTGTTGTTGGACATCAGATCGTTGATGATCTTGGGCGAGTCGGCACCGTCGTTGTTGCGGTCGGAACCGTTGTGGTCCGAGATCAGGAAGAGCCCGCCACCGTTCTTCACGAAGGTCATCACCGCGGTCTTCTCCGCCGCGGTGAGCAGGATGTTGGGCTCCGGCAGCACGAAGGTGTCGAAGTTCGCCAGGTCCGTCGCGGCGGACGTCCCGTAGGTGATCCTCCCGCCCGACGGCAGCGTCTTGAGGGAGTAGCCACCGGTCTTCTGGAGCGCCACGCCCCAGGACGAGAGGGCGCCGGTCCAGTCCTTGTCGGTCTTGGGCGCGGAGTTCTGGCCCAGCGGGTCGGGCTGGCTGGTGCCGATGATCCAGTCGGCGTTGCCGGCCGTCTCGGCGTGGGCGTTGTCGAACAGGACGCGGTGGGGGGTGGCCGCGTGGGCGCCGTGCGCGGTCGCCGTCTGGACGGCGGTGCCCGCGACGAGGGCGCCGAGAACGGCGAGAGCGCTGGTGATGCGGCGTCGGGAACTGCTGCGTACAAGCATCCGGCGTACCTCCGTGGGGGGTGGGAGAGGTCGTGCGGTCGCCAAGTCTGCGCGCGTAGAACGTCGTGTGGGGAACGACCGGGCAACGCACCATTGAACGGTACATGCCACGATCGCCCCCAACAACGGCCCCACGCGCCCCATCCGCGCATCCGACCGCACCCGCCGACCGCACCCGCGACGGCACCCGGAACGGTCAGCCGGCGGGCCGCCGCAGCAGGGTGACGACCGCGGCGCCGCCCAGCCCGATGTTGTGCGCGAGGCCGGCCCGGGCCCCTTCGACCTGCCGCGGTCCCGCCTCGCCCCGCAGCTGCCAGACCAGTTCGGCGGCCTGGGCCAGCCCGGTGGCGCCGAGCGGATGGCCCTTCGAGATCAGACCGCCGGACGGATTGACGACCCAGCGCCCGCCGTACGTGGTGGCCCCGTCGCCGATGAGCTTGCCGGACTCCCCCTCGCCGCACATGCCGAGCGCCTCGTACGTCAGCAACTCGTTGATGGAGAAGCAGTCATGGAGCTCGATGACGTCGACATCCTCGATCCCCAGCCCGGACTCCTCGTAGACCGCGTGCGCCGCCGCCCGCGACATCGGCTTGCCCACCACATCGATGCACGAGCCCGACGAGAAGCTCTCGCCGGTGTCCGTGGTCATCGCCTGGCCGGCGATCTCCACGGCCCGGTCCTCCAGCCCGTGCTCGCGCACGAAGCGCTCCGAGACCACCACCGCGGCGGCCGCGCCGTCCGAGGTCGGCGAGCACTGCAGCTTGGTCAGCGGGGAGTGGATGGTCCTGGCGGCCAGGATCTCCTCGACGGTGTACACGTCCTGGAACTGGGCGTTGGGGTTGTTCGCCGAGTGCCCGTGGTTCTTCGCGCCGACCCCCGCCAGTTGCTCCGCCGTCGTGCCGTAGCGCTCCATGTGCTCCCGCGCGGCGTTGCCGAAGATCTGGGCGGTCGGCGGGGTCATCTCGAAGCCGTGCTTCGCCGCCATCACCCCGTAGTGCCGGGCGACCGGCGAGGTCGCGAAGTCACCGCCGCTGGAACCGGCACCCAGCGCGCCCTTGGTCATCTTCTCGAAGCCGAGCGCCAGCACGCAGTCGTTGAGACCGCCCGCCACGAACTGCCGGGCCATCATCAGCGCGGTGGAACCCGTGGCGCAGTTGTTGTTGACGTTGTAGACCGGCACCCCGCTGAGCCCCAGCTCGTACACCGCCCGCTGGCCCGCCGTGGACGCCTGGTAGCAGTACCCGACCGGCACCTGTTCCACGAGGTCGTACGGAATCCCGGCGTCGGCAAGGGCCGCGGTCCCCGCCTCCTTCGCCATGTCCCAGTACTGCCAGTCACGGGTCTCGGGCTTCTCGAACTTCGTCATGCCGACGCCGACGACGAAGACCTTGCTGGTCATGCGTTCTCCTTCAGTCACGGGTTCAGTCACGGGTTCAGTCACGGGGGAGGCCGAGGATCCGCTCGGCGACGACATTGAGCTGCACCTGCGTGGTACCGCCCGCGATGGTCAGGCAGCGCGCCATCAGGAATCCGTGCAGGGCGCGTTCGTCCGTGACGCCCTCCGGGCCGAGCAGTTCCAGCGCCAGCTCGGCGATGCGCTGCTGGTGCGGGGTCTGGACGAGCTTGCGCACCGAGGCACCGGCGCCCGGCTCCAGGCCCGAGACCTGCTGCAACGTGGTCCGCAGGCCGATGCAGGCCAGCGCGTGCGCCTCGACGAGCAGCCCGCCGAGCCGGTCGCGCACCACCTCGCCCGCCCCGCCGGCCCGCCCGATCAGCGCCTCGAGACCGGTGTCGAAGGCCACCTGGTCCGCCATGTGCACCCGCTCGTTGCCGAGCGTGTTGCGGGCCACCCGCCAGCCGCCGTCCACCTCCCCGACGACCGCGTCGCCGGGCAGCACGACATCGTCGAAGTACACCTCGTTGAACAACGAGTCGCCGGTGATCTCCTTCAGCGGCCGGATGTCGATACCGGGCGTGTTCTTCATGTCCACCACGAAGTACGTCAGGCCCTTGTGCTTGGGCGCCGCCGGATCCGTCCTGGCCAGCAGGATCCCGAAGTCCGACCACTGGGCGGCCGACGTCCACACCTTCTGCCCGTTGACCTTCCACCGGCCGTCCGGCAGCCGCTCCGCCCGGGTCCGCAGCGACGCCAGGTCGGACCCCGCGCCCGGCTCCGAGAACAGCTGGCACCACAGCGCCTCGCCGCGCAGCGTGCGCGGCACATAGCGGTCCCGCTGCTCCTGGCTGCCGTGCGCGATCAGGGACGGCACCACCCAGGTGGCGATCCCCAGATCGCTCACCTTCACCCCGGCCGCCCGCAGCTCCAGCTGCACCGCCAACTGCTGCACGGGCCCGGCGCCCAGCCCGTACGGCGCCGGCAGATACGGCGCCGCGTACCCGGTGGGAGCCAGCGCCTCGCGCGCCGCGGCCGGATCGAGCCCCGCGGCTGCCGCCACCACCGCCCGCGCCCGCTCCCGGTAGGTCTCCGCCTCCTCGGGCAGATCGAGCCGCAGCTCCCGCCGGACCCCCTCCTCCGCCAGCTCCGCCACCCGCAGCCGGTAGGTGTGCCCCGCCCCGAGCAACTGCCGCACGGCGGTGGCCCGCCGCAGATACAGATGCGCGTCGTGCTCCCAGGTGAAGCCGATGCCGCCCAGGATCTGGATGCAGTCCTTGGCGCAGCCGAAGGCCGCCTCGACCGCGGCGGCCGCCGCCATCGCGGCCGTCAGCGGCAGTACGTCACGCGCCGCGTCCCAGGTCAGCGCCCGCGCCTGCTCGACCCGTACGAGCATCTCCGCACACGCGTGCTTCACCGCCTGGAACTGCCCGATGGGCCGCCCGAACTGCTCACGCACCTTCGCGTACTCGGTGGCCGTACGCAGCGCCCAGCCCGCGATCCCGCACGCCTCGGCGGCGAACAGCACCCGGGCGAGATCCTCCACCGACCCGGGCTCGATCCCCAGCACCCGCTCGGGCGGCACCACCACCCGCCGCGCGACCACCTCGGCGGTGCGCCGCGTCGGATCGGCACCGGGTTTCTCCCGCACGTCCAGCGCCGCGGCGTCCACCGCCATCCACACCGCACCGGCCCGCAGCAGGATCAGCCCGGCCTCCGCCCCGCCGAGCACCGGCGGAGCGGTGCCGTCCAGTACGTACCCGCCGCCCTCCGACGGCTCGGCCGTCATCGACCCCGCGCCCAGCGCGACCGCCGCGATCCTGCTGCCGTCCGCCAGCCCGGGCAGCAGCGCCTTGCCCTCCGCGGCCCGCGCCAGTACGGCTGCCGCCAGCACGGTGGGCAGGAACGGCCCCGGCAGACAGACCGCCCCGAGCTCCTCCAGCACGACCGCCAGATCCAGCAGCCCGCCGCCGCCCCCGCCGAACTCCTCCGGCAGATGCACCCCCGACAACCCCTGCGCGGCCACCTCCCCCCACCACACGGGCGCCCCCGCGCCCGGGCCCACCTCCAGCGCTGCGCGCACGGCTTCGGGGGGAACAGCACGCCCCGCCCACCCGCGGGTGGCTGCCGCCAACTCGTGGTGCTCTTCGGTGATTCCGATGCCCATGCGGACGGATACTAGAACGTGTTCCATTCTGACGGAAGGTCAGAAACGGCTTCGCCTCCGGCGAGGTTCAGCCGGAAGCCCACCCGCGGCACCGTTGCGCCTGCGGCGGGCTTTCGCCCACCCACCCGCCCTCTTGCCTACCGGCAGGGTTGGCACCCCGCGACACCGCTGCGCCTGCGGCGGCCGCGCCGCCTCCGGCGGGGGGGCCGGTACGTCAGCGCCCGCGGCTTTCGCCTGCGCCTGCGGCGGGCTTTCCCCCACCCGCCCGCCCCTTCCGCCTGACCGGCGGGGGGCGCCAGGCGTCGGCAACGAGCAGGCCCTGCGCCTGCGCGCGTTCGCCCCCCCCCCGTCCCCCGCCGGGGGTTCGCGGCCCGCCGATGGGAAGGCAGGGGCAGCCACCCCCGCCGCCTGGACGGGAGGGGGACGGGGCCGCAGGGGAGGGGTTCGAAATGCTGCCGAGCTATTTGTGAGCCGCTGGGGCACCCCCGGCCGAAGGTTGGGGGACCGTAAATATACGATTCCGGACCCCTCCCCCGGAGGACCCGGCCCCCGCACCCCCCAACCCACCTGGCAGGATGCCCGGACGCGACCGAACACCTACCCGAAGGCGGCAGCTCATGGCCCACCCCGACCCCCGCGTCCAAGCCGCCTTCGAGGCCGCCAAGGGGTTCATGCCGCTCGACGAAGGGCTCGCGCTCCACGACGCCGCCACCGACGCCGCCGCGCGCCTCCCCGGGCTGCCCCTCCTCGAAGTGGGGACGTACTGCGGTCGCTCCACCATCCTGCTCGCCGACGCGGCCCGAGCGGCCCGCACCGTGGCCGTCACCGTCGACCACCACCGCGGCAGCGAAGAGCAGCAGCCCGGCTGGGAGTACCACGACAAGGACCTCGTCGACCCCGAGGTCGGCCTGATGGACACCCTGCCGACCTTCCGAAGGACCCTGCACGCGGCCGGCTTCGAGGACGACGTCATCGCCATCGCCGGCCGCTCCCCCCGGGTCGCCGCGACCTGGGGCAAGCCCCTCGCCCTGGTCTTCATCGACGGCGGTCACACCGACGAGCACGCCACCGCGGACTACGAGGGCTGGGCCCCGCACGTGGCGCCGGACGGCGTGCTCGTCGTGCACGACGTGTTCCCGGACCCGGCGGACGGCGGCCAGGCGCCGTACCGGGTGTACCGGCGGGCGCTGGACTCCGGAGCATTCACGGAGGTGTCCGTGACGCGTTCGCTGCGCGTCCTGCGGCGCACCGGCACCGGGATCTGAGACGGAGACGGGGACCCGAAACGGGGATCCGGGACGGCCGCCGCCGGCGGCCGATAGCATCGGAAGCGTGTTCAGCGACGAGTCGAGGATGAGCGGCAGGACCGGCGCCGTGGTCATTTCCGTGGCCGCGTTGGTGCCCACCTGCTTCGCGGGCTGGCTCGTGTACCAGTCGATGCACGGGCCGGGCGGCGACGACGGGGCCCAGCGGGTGCTGCCCCTGCCGTCGACGTCGGCCCTGGCGGACCCGAGCGAGCAGACGGACGGCAAGGCCGGGTCCCCGACGTCGCGGACGTCAGGGACGTCGGGGCAACCGTCGTCGACGGATCCGCAGCGGAAGGCGTTCGGTACGTCCCCCACGAAGGGGACGCCCGCCGC
Source organism: Streptomyces sp. So13.3 (assembly GCF_005860785.2). Taxonomy (NCBI): domain Bacteria; kingdom Bacillati; phylum Actinomycetota; class Actinomycetes; order Kitasatosporales; family Streptomycetaceae; genus Streptomyces; species Streptomyces sp. So13.3. The sequence continues at coordinate 3,504,445 of NZ_CP048835.1, forward strand.
CCCGGCCGCCGCACTCCCGCTCAGCGGGAAGACCGTCGTCATCGACCCGGGGCACAACACGAACAACGTCAACCACACCGCGGACATCAACCGGCTCGTCGATATCGGGACGACTCGCAAGGAATGCGACACGACCGGCACGTCCACCAACAGTGGATACGCCGAAGCATCGTTCAGCCTCGATGTCTCCCGGCGGGTCCGCACCCTGCTCGCCGAGCGCGGGGCGAAGGTGCGGCTGACGCAGGACGGCGACCGGTCGTTCGGACCGTGCATCGACGAGCGGGCGCGGATCGGCAACGAGGCGCACGCGGATGCGGCCGTCTCCGTTCACGGGGACGGCTCGGCGGCGGGGAATCGCGGATTCCATGTGATCACCCCGGCGTCCCTGCACGCGGGGGCCGCCGACACCCGGCCCATCGTGGCGCCGTCCGGTCTGCTCGGTGCGGCACTGAAGTCGCACTTCGCGACCGACACGGGCTCGGCACCCGCGAACTATCTGGCGGACGGCACGGGGCTGATGGCCCGCAGCGATCTGGGCGGGCTCAATCTCTCGACCGTCCCCAAAGTGCTCATCGAGTGCGGCAACATGCGGGACGCGCAGGACGCGGCGAAGTTCACCGATCCGAAGTGGCGGCAGCGTGCGGCGGAGGGCATCGCTGACGGTATTACGGCATTCCTCCAAGGGAAGAGGTGACCAACCGGTAGCCATTCGGCGCCGATTGCGCACCAGTTGCCGCACCCGGCTCACCGCTTGCGGACCACACCCTTACGATAGGGGGCCACTCCCCGCGCCTCGCCCCTGAACTGGCAGAGAGCGCTGCGCGTACCGGCGACAGCGACGAAGACACCGAGACCGACAAAGGACCTTACGTGAACATCCGCTCCCTGTCCCGAGGAGACGGCGCGGTGATCGGAGCAGCGGCGCTGCTGCTGATCGCTTCGTTCCTGCCGTTCTTCTCCTTCGATAGCGCAGGCTCCGACAAGACGGTCAGCACATGGAGCGCGGCACTGTTCCCGCTGCTGCCGACCGTGACCCTCGCCGCGCTGGCGGCCGCGGGCCTGATCGTCGCCGGCCGGGCGATGGTGCCCGCGGGCCGTCAGGTGGTTGGGCTGACCCTGGAGCAGTGGGGCACCGCGCTGGCGGTCTTCGTCGGCTGGTCGGCGCTGTGGTCGGCGTTCTCCACCGTCATCCCGGACCTCGGTGGCGGCGCCAACAACGACGGCGTCAGCAAGGGCGTCGGCGCTTGGCTGACGCTCGTCTTCGGCATCGCGCTCGCGGTCGTCGCCGTGCTGTCGTCCCGCATTCCGGCGCTGCAGGCCCCGCTCATGGGCGCCCCGAAGCAGCCGCAGCCGTACGGTGGCGCGCCCTACGGTGCGCCGCAGCCGGGTCTTGGCCAGCCGGGCATGCCGCAGCCGGGTATGCCGCAGCCGGGTGGCTACGGCTACCCCGGTGCTCCGGCGCCCGACCCGTCGTTCGGCGGACAGCCGCAGCCCCAGCCGCACGCCTTCGGCGGCCAGGCCCCGGCTCCCGCCCCGGCTCCGCAGTCCCAGCAGCCGGCGCAGGGCCAGCCGCCGCAGTCCGGTTCCTCGGACTTCACGGCGTTCTGGTTCGCGGTGCCGGTGCCGCGTCCGCTGTTCGCGGAGGACGGTTCGCCGACGCCGATCGCCGAGCTGGCGCCGGGTACGTGGTACCTGGCGGTGGAGCAGCGGGGTGCGGCGCTGATCGCGCAGACCCAGGACGGCCGGCGTGGCGTGCTGCAGGACACGAGCGGTATTCAGCGCGGCTGACGTTCACGGCTGACGGCAGCATCTGCGGATGCGAGGTGGCCGTCCCTCGTCGTGCTTTGTGAGCCCCCGCCCGGATTCCGGGTGGGGGCTCACGCGTCTTTCGCCGTCCCTGTCCGTGCCGTACAGTCCTGATCTGACGCATCGTCAGATGGGGTGAAGGGGCGGCGCCATGAGGCTCGGGCTGGCACTCGGCTATTGGGGGCGTGGGCCCCGTGCGCGTGATGTGGAACTCGCGCAGGAGGCCGAGCGCCTCGGGTACGACTCCGTGTGGACCGCCGAGGCGTGGGGGTCGGACGCTTTCACTCCGCTGACCTGGATCGCGGCGCACACGTCGCGGATCAAGCTGGGGACGGGCATCGCGCAGATGGCTGCCCGCTCCCCCACCGCCACCGCGATGCACGCGCTCACCCTGGACCATCTCTCCGGTGGCCGGATGATGCTGGGGCTCGGGCTGTCCGGGCCGCAGGTGGTCGAGGGGTGGTACGGGCGGCCGTTCCCGAAGAGCCCGTTGACCGCGACCCGCGAGTACGTGGACGTTCTGCGGCAGGTCTTCCGGCGGGAGGGGCCGGTCGAGCTCGCAGGGCGGTTCCACAGTCATCCGTACTCCGGCGAGGACGGTACGGGGCTCGGCAAGGCGCTCAAGCCGATCACCCATCCGCTCCGGGCCGATCTGCCGATCCTGCTCGGCGCCGAGGGTCCGAAGAACATCGCCCAGACGACCCGCATCGCGGACGGCTGGATGCCGCTGTACTGGTCGCCGATGCGTACCGATGTCTATGAGCTGTCGCTGGCCGAGGCTCCCAAGGACTTCATGGTCGCGCCCCTGGTACGGGCCCAGGTGTGCGACGACGTGGCCGAGGGGCTGCTGCCGGTCAAGGCGATGCTCGGCTTCTACATCGGCGGGATGGGCGCCCAGGCGAAGAACTTCCATGCCGACCTGATGGCCCGGATGGGGTACGAGGAGGAGGCGCGGCACATCCAGCGGCTCTTCCTGGACGGGCGCCGGGAGGAGGCGGTGCTGGCCGTCCCGGATGCCTTCGCCGACGAGATCTCGCTGGTCGGGCCGCGGGAGCGGATCGCGGAGCGGCTGGAGCTGTGGCGGTCGGGGCCGGTCACCGACCTGCTGGTGACCGCGCCCGATCCGGACACGCTGCGTGTGCTCGCCGAGTTGAACAGCTAGCGGAACCTAGCCCCCTAGCTGACCTGCCGACGGGATCTGGTCCTTGACCTCGGCGCCCGCCTGCTTGCCCGCCTCCTTCACCCCGTCGATCGTCTTCTGGAACGTGCTGACCACGTCGTCCGTCGAATCGCCCTTGCGCAGCTTGCTGGGCAGGTCCTTGAGGGCGTCGATGCCGGCGGTCAGCGGGGCCACCAGCTTGGAGAGCGTGGGGTCGCCCTTGGCGTTGTCCGCCGCGGCCTTGAGCCGGTTGTAGGCGAACGCCCCGGCCAGACCCGCCTTGACCAGCGCGAACGTCCGGCCGTCCGCGCCCTTCTTGAACGTCCCGGCGCGGTACGGCTTGATGATCCACTGATAGGTGGCGCCCGCCGCGAGCCCGGCGTTCGCGACGAAGCGGGTCTTGGCGAGCTTCTGCTTCTCGGCCGTGGTCGAGGCCGTCGGGCTGCCGGACACCTCGGTCTTCGCCTTGTCGTTGCACGCGGTCGTCGCGGTGAGGAGCGCGCCGCAGAGCAGCAGCGCGGTCAGCAGGCGGCGCAAGGGGATGCCGTTCGGCACGGTCGACCTCCGAGGACGTACGGGGCACACGTCCTCGCAGGATCACCCGGCCGGCACACCCCCGCCACTCGGGCCGCCGGAACCGCCGCACGGATCATCGGCGGCCGTCCGGGCCGTTCAGAACGCCGTACGGGCCAGCCAGTGGTCCAGCAGCTCGCGGTCGCCGAGCACCTGCACGCGGTCGCTGTCCAGCGGCAGCCGCCGGTAGAAGGCGAGCAGCAGGTCGGTGAGGGGAGCGCGCAGCGCCACGTCGCCCTTGGCGTGCTCGCGCCGCCAGGTGACGGATTCCGGGCCGCGTTCGATCACCCATTCGGCGACCAGTCCGGCCGGGCTGTCGGTGGCGTGCAGGTGCAGGGTCTGTCCGTGGCCGCGCAGTTCCGCGAGCTCCGGGGTCTGCTCGACGGCGAACGGATCGGTGATGATCTCCAGCCACTCGTCGATCGCGTCGGCGGCCAGCTCGGCCGGCGCGTGGTACTCGCTCCAGGTGGCCAGCGCGGCGTCCGCCCGGTGCACCAGGGTCTCCAGGACCATCCGGCGGGCCCAGAAGCCGGCTTGCTGCGGCCGCGCCCAGGTCCAGACCGGCAGTTCGGGGCCGGACTCGCGCAGCGTGGCGGCGAACCGCTCGGCGCCCTCGGCCAGCCAGCTGTCGAGCTTCTCGCCGGCGGGTGCCTCGTAGTCCGGCACCTGGTTCTCGGGGAGGTACTTCTCGGCCCTGGTGCCGACGATCGTCTCCGCCCAGCGGTGCGCCTGGCCGACGTGGGCCGCCAGTTCGTGCAGGGTCCAGCCCGGGCAGGTCGGCACCTTGGCGCCGGGGTCGGAACCGCGGAGTGTGTCACGCAGCCGGGCGGTCTCCTCGACGATCGCCGTGCAGTACGCCTCGTGCTCCAGCCAGGCCATGCGCCGCCATCCCTCGTCTACTTCATATCGAAAGGATTTTCCACCAGCAGTTTCAACCAGCCTAACGGGGCAAGGCGAGGGCTATGTCCAGACGCTACCGAGGCAATCCCGCAGCGGCGATCATTCTGATCGTCGCAGATGTCGCGGCCCTGATCCTGATCCTGTGGATACTCATGTATCTGCTCGACGCCAACAAGGCCAACGACCTGGTCAACTGGATCCACAATTCGGCGAATTGGCTCGCGGGCTGGTCCCTCGACCTGTTCACCATGGATTCGGACAAACTCCGCACCGTGCTGAACTACGGCCTTCCGGCCGTGGTCTACCTGGTCATCGGCCATGCCGTGGCCGGCCGGGTCAATCGGGCCTGATCCGGCAGCACGGAAGAAACCGGCCGAACGGCAGGCCGCCAGGGCCCGGCCACGCCCTGGCGGCAAGGTCTCCTGACAGCACGGCCGTACGGTCCTAGCAGCAGCCCGCGTCGTCCGGAGCCAGGCCGATCGGGAGCCGCTCGCCCCCGAAGACCGCGGTGGTCGCCTCGTCCCCCCCGAGCGCGGCCACCGCGAGCAGCAGTGCGCCGGCCGTCCAGGAAGTACGTTCCTCCGGCCAGACGGCGTCGTCGTCGTAGACGTAGCCCGTCCAGTACATCCCGTCGTCCCCGGTGCGCAGGTGCTGGATGTCGGCGAGGATCTCCACAGCGCGGTCGGACTCGCCCATCGCCCACAGGGCGAGGGCGAGTTCCGCGCTCTCCCCGCCGGTGACCCAGGGCCGGTCCGAGACGCAGCGGACCCCGAGGCCGGGCACCACGAAGGTCTCCCAGAGCGCCTCGATGCGTTCCTTGGCGGCCGGGCCACGCAGCGCGGTACCGAGGACCGGGTAGTACCAGTCCATGGAGAAGCGCCCCTTGTCGAGGAAGCGCTCGGGGTGGTGCAGCACGGCGTGGCCGAGCAGGCCGGTCGCCAGCTCCCAGTCGGGCTGCGGCTCCTCGCGGTAGTCCGCGACGGCCAGCGCGCAGCGCAGCGCCTGGTAGATCGAGGACGAGCCGGTGAGCAGCGCCTCTTCGGGGAAGCCGCCGTCGTCGTCGCGCTTCCAGGCGATCTGGCCGCCGGGCAGCTGGAGCGCGAGCACGAACTCCACGGCGGCGTAGAGGGTCGGCCACAGCCGTTCCAGGAAGGCGTCGTCGCCCGTGGACAGGTAGTGGTGCCAGATGCCCACGGCCACGTACGCGACGAAGTTGGTCTCGCGGGTCCGGTCGAGGGGCTCGCCCGGCGCGACGGCCGCGTCCGCGCCGGGTACGTCTCCGGCGTACGAGTAGGACGCGTACCAGGAGCCGTCGGTGTTCTGCCGGTCGGCGAGCCAGCGGTACGCGGCCTCGGCGCGGCCGTGTTCGCCCGCCGCGTCCAGAGCCATGGCCGCCTCGACGTGGTCCCACGGGTCGAGGTGCCCGCCGGTGAACCACGGTATGGCGCCGTCGGCCCGCTGGATCGCGGAGATGCCGGCCACGGTCAGTTCGGCCTGCTCGGCGGTGAGGACTCCGGGCAGGACGAGGTGTTCGGTGCGCCCCGGACTCGTCACGCGTCCACCCGCGCATCCAGCACGGGGGTGTGCGGCTTGGTGGCGTAGGCCACGAAGCTCTTGCCGATCAGCGGGTTGAGGGCCTGCTCGGCGACCTTGGTGGCCAGCGGCTTCTTCATGATGTCCCAGACCAGGAGCTTGTGGTACAGCTTCACCGGCAGGGCCTTGTCGTTGTCGACGCCGACGGCGCACTTGATCCACCAGTACGGGGAGTGCAGTCCGTGTGCGTGGTGGGTGCCGTAGGGCTGGAGGCCGGCCTCGCGCATCTTGCCGAGCAGTTCGTCGCCCCGGTAGATGCGGATGTGGCCGCCCTCGACCTCGTGGTAGGCGTCGGAGAGCGCCCAGCAGATCTTCTCCGGGCCGAAGCGCGGCACCGTGATCGCTATCCGGCCGCCGGGCCGCAGCACCCGCACCATCTCGGCGAGTACGCCCTTGTCGTCCGGGATGTGCTCCATGACCTCGGAGATGATCACGACGTCGAAGCTGTCGTCGGGGAACGGCAGTTGGAGCGCGTCACCCTCCATCGCGACGGCGGACGCGCCGGCCGGGGCCTCGCCCTCCGCCTTCATCGCCGCGAACCACTTGGCGACCTCGCGGATCTCGTCGCCGTTGCGGTCCAGGGCGACGACATTGGCGCCGCGCCGGTAGCACTCGAAGGCGTGCCTTCCGGCGCCGCAGCCCAGGTCGAGGACCCGGTCGCCAGGGGCGAGCGGGAAACGGGAGAAGTCGACGGTCAGCACGGAGCCTCTGCTTTCGTCCGGTGGGTCGGGGCGGGGGCGGCGGACTGGGCGGCGATCGCCGCTCGGTAGTGCTCGGCCGTGCCGATGGCGGCCTGTTCCCAGGTGAAGCGGCTGAGGACGCGCTGCCGGCCGGCCACGCCGAGGCGGCGCCGGAGGTCCGCGTCCCCGAGCAGCCGGCCCAGGGCGGTGGCGAGCGCGCCGGCGTCACCGGGCGGTACGGCGAGACAGGTCTCGCCGTCGGTCCCGGCGACCTCGGGGATCGCGCCTCCGGTGGTGGCGACCAGCGGGGTGCCGGTGGCCATCGCCTCGGCGGCGGGCAGCGAGAAGCCTTCGTAGAGCGAGGGAACGCAGGCGACCTCGGCACCGCGGATGAGGTCGACGAGTTCGGCGTCGGTGATGCCCTTGACGAAGTCGATGGCGCCTTCGAGGCCGAACCGGGTGATGGCGGCGGCGACCGGCCCGTCCTCGGCGCGCTTGCCGACGACGACGAGATGCGCGTCGGGTCGCTCCGCGCGGAGCTTGGCGAGCGCTTCGACGAGGTGGACCAGGCCCTTCAGCGGCACATCGGCGCTGGAGGTGGTGACGATGCGGCCGGGGATCTCGGGCACCGAGGCGTCCGGCGAGAAGAGCCGGGTGTCGGCGCCGATGTGGACGACGTGGACGCGGTCCTCCCGCACCCCCAGGTCCTCCACGATCTCGGCGCGGGAGGAGCCGGAGACGGTCAGCACGGACGGCAGCCGGCGCGCGACGCGCTTCTGCATCTGGGTGAAGCCGTACCAGCGGCGCACCGACAGCCGGCGCTTCCAGTCGGGCGCCGCGGCCAGGTCCAGCCGCCGGTCGACGGTGATCGGGTGGTGGATCGTGGTGACCAGCGGGGTGCCGAGCCCGAGCAGCCCGTAGCCGAGCGTCTGGTTGTCGTGGATCACGTCGAACTCGCCGCGCCGGGCCGCCAGGTGGCGCCGGGCGCGCAGCGAGAACGTCAGCGGCTCGGGGAAGCCACCGGTCCACATCGTGCCGACCTCGACCGCGTCGATCCAGTCGCGGTACTCGCCGAGCCGGGGATTGCGGAACGGGTCCGGCTGCCGGTACAGGTCCAGGCTGGGCAGCTCGGTGAGGGTCACTCCGGCACCGACGGCGTCGAGCACCGGATAGGGCTGGGCGCCGATCACCTCGACGGTGTGGCCGAGCCGGGCGAGCTCACGGGAGAGATGGCGTACGTAGACGCCCTGGCCCCCGCAGAAGGGGTTCCCCTTGTAGGTGAGCAGCGCGATCCGTAGTGGCATGGCCTCAACGGTCACTCCCGGCCCCCTTCTCACTCACTTCCGCCGGAGCGTAACCGGTCGCGCTAATCTAGAACAAGTTTCAGACTCGAACGTTCAGAACCGAATCTACCGGCAGCGGCACGGCCCCGAATGAGGCGGACCAGGTGATTCGCACCACGACATCTGTCCTGCCATCATGCAACGCAGTGCCACGGTGACCGCGGATTACGGATGGAATGTCACGGAATGGGACATATGACAACAGAACCCAAGCCGCCGACTCCGTCGTCGCCCCTGCTGACCGAACGTCAGGAGGCGCGCCGCCGTCGCATCCTGCACGCCAGCGCGCAGCTCGCCTGCCGCGGCGGTTTCGACGCGGTGCAGATGCGTGAGGTCGCCGAGAACTCGGGCGTCGCGCTCGGCACGCTCTACCGCTACTTCCCGTCCAAGATCCATCTGCTGGTCGCCACCATGCAGGACCAGCTCGGCCAGATGCACGAGACGCTGCGCAAGCGTCCGCCGGTCACCGCCGAGCCGGCCGACCGGGTCGCCGAGACGCTGATGCGCGCCTTCCGCGCGATGCAGCGCGAACCGCATCTGGCCGACGCGATGGTGCGCGCCCTGACGTTCGCCGACCGTTCCGTGAGCCCCGAGGTCGACACCGTCTCCCGGCTCACCACCGCGATCATCCTGGACGCGATGGGCCTGGACGGCCCGCCCACCGCCGACCAGCTCTCCGCGGTCCGGGTGATCGAGCACACCTGGCACTCGGCCCTGGTGACCTGGCTCTCCGGCCGCGCCTCCATCGCGCAGGTGAAGATAGACATCGAAACCGTGTGCCGGCTGATCGACCTGACGGCGCCGGAGCGGCGCGGCTGAAAAAGGCGCCTCAGGAACGGCACGCCCGGGACCTGGCGATACCGGCCGGTGGGATGTGCCGGAGGCACCCCCAGGTGGCCCCTGTCGCACGCACATTCCCAGCGTGCGGGGGGCACATGGGCGCACGGAATGCGCCTCCGTGCATCTCCTTGGCCGGATTGCGGGGCCATCCCTGACGACTTCGCGGGTACGAATGGGGTTGCTCGCACGGTCCGGTCCACGGGGTTCTCGAAGGGGCAAATGTGATCCGGGTTTTACTAGTACATGACACATGGCTGATGCGATCCGCGCTCGCGGCGCTGCTGGGCAGGGAACACGACATCGAGGTGGTGGCCACGCCATGGCGCAACGCACCGAGACGCGCTCGGTCGTTACGGCCTCAAGTGTGTGTGGTCGACGTCGAGTGTCCTGGTGCCGAACACGGCAACGTGGCCCAACTGACGGAGTTACAGGACTACGCGGTCGGCCAGGAATGTGCCCTGCTCGTCCTGGCCACCGCGAGCCGCCCGGGTCTGCTGCGCCGCGCGTCGCAGGCGCGTGCGCTGGGGTTCGTCAACAAGGACGCACCGCCGGAGGAACTGGTCCGTGGGATCAGGAGAGTCGCTACGGGGGAACGTTTCGTCGACAATTCGCTCGCTTTTGATTTCCTGCAGGCCGCCGACATTCCGCTGACCCCCCGCGAGTTGAGCGTGCTGTCACTCGCCGCCGAGGGCGCGTCCATCGGCGAGATCGCCCGCGTCCTGCACCTGTGCAACGGCACCGTGCGCAACTACATGGCCGCGATCACCCGCAAGACGGGCGCCCGGAACCGGGTCGACGCCATACGAATATCCCGGGTGGCCGGCTGGCTCTGACCAGTTCCCGACCAGGTCCCGGTAGAGCGCGGACCGCTCCAGGAGCTCCTCGTGGCCGCCGCAGACCGTATGCGTGCCGTCCATGACCAGCACCTGGTCCGCGCGCCGCGCCGAGCTGATGCGGTGCGCGATCACGATCAGCGCTCCGCCGCCGGGGCGGAGCGCGAAGGCCCGTTCCGCACGGGCCTCCGCCGCCGGGTCGAGATAGCAGGTCGCCTCGTCCAGCAGCACCAGCGGCGCGGGCGACAGATACGCGCGGGTCAGCGCCAGCAGCTGCCGCTCCCCCTGGGACAACGTGCCCGGCTCGGCGATGCCGTCCAACCCGCCCATCCGGTCCAGCAGTTCCGACATCCCGACGGCCCCGGCCGCCGCGCACAGCCGGCTGTCGGGGACCGGCTCGGGACCCGGGCACAGGTAGGACAGGTTGTCGCGGACGCTTCCGGCGAAGACGTACGCCTCCTGCGGGATCAGCACCCGCATCCCCGGCAGTTCGGTGGCCGGCTGCTCCCGCAGCGGCCGGCCACCGAGTTCCACCACACCCGCACCCGGGTGCAGCAGCCCCCCGATGAGCCCCGCGAGGGTCGACTTGCCGATCCCGCTCGGCCCGACGACCGCCAGATGGCAGCCGCGCGGCACCACGAGGTCCAGCTCCCGGACCACCGGCTCGGCCAGTTCCCCGTAGGCGAAGGTGACACCGCGCAACTCCACGGCGGGGGCGGTGGGTACATCCGTGGGGGCAGGCACGGGCGCATCCCCGACGGGCGCTCCGTCCTCCGGGTCCGGTGCGGCGGTCTGCGGTACCAGGCGGCCGAGGACGACGACGAAGCGCGAGCCGGCCGTGCCCAGCCCCTGGGTCAGGGCCTGCAGTGCGGGCAGCAGCGACTGGGTGAGGTAGGCGAGGGCGCCGACCAGCGCGCCCGCGGTCACCCCTCTGCCCAGCAGCCACGGCGCCGAGGCGAGCAGCAGGACGACGGGGAGCCGGCCGCCGACGCCCAGGGCCAGCGCGCGCAGCACTCCCCAGCGGGCGAGGACCCGTGACGCGCGGAATTCGGTGTCGCCCCGCTGCGCGGCCTCCGCCGTCATCCGCTCCTCCGCGCCGCAGGCGGCGATGTCGCGGAGTCCGGCGGCCATCGCGCCCAGGCTCTCGGCCACGTCCTCGTTCGCGGTGAGGAAGGCCGCCTGGCGGCGGTTCATCGGCCGGAGCGTCAGGCAGAAGAGCCCGAGCCCCACGAACAGCGGCGGTACGACGACGAGCAGCAGGACGGGTGCCAGCGAGAGCAGCCCGATGAGGGCGCCCGCGACGGTGAACAGGAACGACCGCGACACCATCACCAGACCGGCGAACGTGTCGCGGGCGATCTCGACCTGTTGGGTCAGCCGCGAGACGACCGCGGTGTCCGCGCCGTGCGGGTCGCGTACGGCGTCGTCCAGGCCGCGGGCCACCACCCGCCGCACCAGGCCGTCGCGCAGCGGTTCCACCAGGGCCGCGACCGCGCGGTAGACCCGGCCGGTCCCGAACGCGCCCGCCGCCACGGCCAGCGCGGCCAGCCCCGCGTACTTGGAGTTGCGCAGGTGCAGGGAGTAGGGGCCGGGTACGAACTTGAACGGTATGCCGCGCGGGACGCAGTGGTCCCAGACCTTCGCGATGGTCTTCTCGGCGTTTTCCAGACACGCGGAGACGTGGATCTTCCACCCCTGCGGGGGCGATCCGGGTCTGGGGACGCCGGTGCCGTCCACCGGCGTGAAGTGCAGCCAGTCACCGGAGCGTCCGGTGCGCCAGCCCTCGGGAACCGGGCGCTGGGCCGGCTCGTAGAGCGACGCACCGGATCCCTTGTCGGGACCGGAGCCCGTGGACAAGCGGTCCGGGGTCCCTTAGAAATACCTGTCGACTAGGCAGAAGACCTCGTACCGCTTGTCCATGACCTCCCCCTCCGGCCTCGAGGTGCTGAGATTTTCACGTGGCCGAAACGGGGAACAGTCGCGTCCGTAACGAAACACCCGTGCAGAACGCATATGTGCGTAATGCACGGGTGCGCAGCCGCAGGTCAGGAGGTGTCCCTGACCTGCGGCGGGACAGCTGTTCCGTTACTCCTCGGGCGGGAAGACCGGCTCGCCGGTGGCGAGCAGGGTGAGCGTGATCGCCTCCACCGGGCACCCTTCGGCCGCCGCCAGCACCTGTTCCGAGGCGTCGGACTCGGCGGCGGCGGGGTGGGACTGCCGGGCGCCGTCGAGGGTGAAGCCGTCCGGGGCCGCGTTGACGCACATGCCGGAGCCGATGCAGACCGTGCGGTCCACCTCGATGTGCCAGCGGTCGCCCATCAGCCCTCCGCCCCCGCCGTACCGGCCGGCGCCTGGTATCCGGCCGGCAGGTGGATCATCTTGTGCTCCAGGTACTCGCCGAAGCCCTCGGGGCCGAACTCCCGGCCCACGCCGGAGTTCTTGTAGCCGCCGAACGGGCCGAGCATGTCGAGGCTGAAGGTGTTCACCGAGTACGTGCCGGTGCGGACCTGGCGGGCGATGTCGATGCCGTGCTCGACGTCGGCGGTCCAGACGCTGCCGGACAGCCCGAAGTCGGAGTCGTTGGCGATCCGCAGCGCCTCGGCCTCGTCGTCGTACGGGAGCAGACAGATGACCGGGCCGAAGATCTCCTCGCGGGCGATCCGCATGGAGTTGCTGACATCGCCGAAGAGCGTCGGCTCCACGTACCAGCCGGTGTCAAGACCGGCCGGCCGGCCGCCGCCGGTCAGGACCTTCGCGCCCTCCTCCTGACCGATCTTGATGTAGTCGAACGAGCGCTGCTGCTGGCGCTTGGCGACCAGCGGGCCGACCTCGGTGGCCGGGTCGAGCGGGTCGCCGACGACCAGCGCGGAGGCGGCCGCCGCGAAGCGCTCGGCGATCTCGTCGTAGCGGGAGCGCGGCGCCAGGATCCGGGTCTGGGCCACGCACGCCTGGCCGTTGTTCATCCAGGCGGCCGAGGTGATGCCGGGGACGGCGGTGTCCAGGTCCACGTCCGGGAGGATGACGGCGGCGGACTTGCCGCCCAGTTCCAGCGTGACGCGGGTGAGGTTGCGGGACGCGACCTCCATCACCCGCCGGCCGGCCCCGACCGAGCCGGTGAACGAGACCTTGTCGACGCCGGGGTGGCCGACCAGGTACTCGCTGACCTCGCGGTCGGCCGCCACGACGGACAGCACGCCGTCGGGCAGCCCGGCCTCCTTGGTGATCTCGGCCAGCACATACGCGTCGAGCGGGGTCTCCGGCGACGGCTTCAGCACGACGGTGCAGCCGGTGAGCAGCGCGGGCGCGAGCTTGGCGGCGGCGGTGAACTGCGGGACGTTCCACGGCACCACGGCCGCGACGACCCCGACGGGCTCACGGCGGACCAGGATCGGGCCGAGGACGCCGGTGCGGTGCTCCTCGTAGGGGAAGTCGCGGGCGACGGTGATCGCCGCGTCCCACACCATCATCGCGCCGAGCGACTGGGCGAGGATGCTCCACGAGTAGGGGGAGCCGTTCTCCGAGCTGATGAGACGGCCTATCTCGTCGTACCGGACGGCGATGGCGTCCTTGATGCGGGTGACGACGGCGATCCGCTCGTCGAGGGTCATCCGCGGCCACGGACCCTCGTCGAACGCCTTGCGGGCCGTGGCGACCGCGCGGTCCACGTCGGCGCGGGAGGCGTGCGGCACCCGCCCGATGACCTGCTCGGTGTGCGGGGAGATGACCTCGATGGTCCCGCTGCCGAGCGGGTCCACCAACTCCCCGCCGATGAACAGCTGTCCGTGTTCGATGAGGTCGGTCATTACTGGTGCCTCCTGCGGGTCGGCCCATACCTGACGCTGTTTCAGAACTGATACCAGTTCTAGTTATAGTGGGCAATGACTTCGTCGGCGAGAGGGGACCAGATGGTGCGCGTGACCGACCACGGCGGAGGGGTCTGGAGCATCCCGGTCCCGATCCCCGACAACCCCCTCGGCCACACGCTCGTCCATCTCCTGGACACCGACCGCGGTCCCGTACTGATCGACACCGGCTGGGACGATCCGGACTCGTACGCCGCGCTGGAGGCCGGGCTCGTCGAGGCGGGCACCTCCGTCGCCGAGGTGCACGGTGTCCTGATCACCCACCACCACCCCGACCACCACGGGCTGTCCGCGCAGGTCCGCGAGGTGTCCGGCGCCTGGATCGCGATGCACTCCGCCGACGCGGACGTGGTGCGCCGCACCCGGTCCGCCGAGCCGGCCCGCTGGCTGACCTTCATGACGGCCAAACTCACCGCCGCCGGCGCCCCCGAGGAGCACATCGCCCCGCTGCGCGCCGCCCGCGAATCGGGGCGGATGAGCACCCTGCCGGGGCTGCGGCCCGCGCTCCCGGACCGCGACATCGAACCCGGCGAGCTCGTGGACCTCGCCGGCCGGCGGCTGCGCGCCATCTGGACGCCCGGCCACACCCCCGGGCACGTCTGCCTGTTCCTGGAGGAGAGCCGGCGGCTGTTCTCCGGTGACCATCTGCTGCCGGGGATCTCCCCGCACATCGGGCTGTACGAGGACCCCGACGACGAGGTCGAGACCGATCCGCTCGGCGACTACCTGGCGAGCCTGGAGCGCATCGGCCGGCTGAACCCCGACGAGGTGCTGCCCGCCCACCAGTACGCGTTCAAGGACGCGGCCGGCCGGGTGCGGGAGCTGCTCGACCACCACGAGGAGCGGCTCGCCGGGCTGGCGGCGCTGATCAGTGACGCACCGCGCACCCCCTGGCAGCTCGCCGAGGTGATGGAGTGGAACCGCCCCTGGGAGCAGATCCCGTTCGGCTCCCGCAACATCGCCGTCTCCGAGGCCGAGGCCCATCTGCGGCGGCTGGTGAAGGCCGGCCGCGCCGAGGCCGTGCCCGGCTCCGACCCGGTCACCTACCAGGCGGTCTGACAGCACGGGCGGCCGGGGCGCGGGCGGGCCGGGACCGGGAGCGGCACCCGCAGGGCATACGATGTTCGGGACAATTCCATCCACGTCCGAGCGGGGGAAGCCGGCGCGAATCCGGCACTGACCCGCAACCGTGAGCCGTCCCCCAGGGCAGGGGCGGCGAGTCGGAGTACCCGCGCGGACGGGAGCGGCTCCCGGTCCGGCAGATGCGGCGACGTATCGGCGGCGACCGGCACCGTCGAGGTAGCGACCTGGGGAGACATAGGGAGCGGATCAGCGAGCGGCGTCATGCGGCTGCGCATCCAAGGCGGAGGAGGAAGGCGACGCGGAGCGTCGTCGACCGACGACAACGCCGGAGGCGCGGCCGCCGGGCGTCGCGAGCCCGCTCCCTATGTCTCCCCAGGTCGCAAGGAGCCGGAGCCCGGTGCCCCGCGCAGTGCGCGGGCTCGCAGCGGTGCGCCCGGCCACGCACCCGCTCAGCGAAAGGCATCAACCCCTCATGAACCTCCGTCGCAGCGCCGCCGCGCTCGCCGCCGCCACCGTGCTCGGTATGGCCGCGGTGCCCGCAGCCTCCGCCGACACCCCGCTGCCGCCGGGTCTCTACGGCACCGGGGACCCGACGTACGACGGGGTGTGGCGGCAGTCGTACGCGCTGCTGGCGCTGGACACCGCCGGGGTGCGGCCGGCCGACAGCGCTGTCACCTGGCTGACCGGTCAGCAGTGCGCGGACGGCGGCTTCCCGTCGTACCGGGCCGACCCGGCGAAGGCCTGCGACGCCAAGACGGAGGACACCAACGCGACGGGCATCGCCGTGCAGGCGCTCACCGCGCTGGGCGGCAAGGACGCCGTGGTGAAGAAGGCCACCGACTGGCTGACCTCGGTGCGCAACAAGGACGGCGGCTGGTCGTACAACCCCGGCGGCGCCTCCGACCCGGACTCCACGGCTGTCGTGATCGGCGCGCTGGCGGCCGTCAAGCAGGACGTGAAGGCGTCGCAGGACAGCCTCAAGGCCTTCCAGTTCGGCTGTGACGCCAAGGCCGCCGACCGCGGCGCCTTCGGCTACCCGATGAACGGCAAGCTCACCGTGAACGCCAAGGCCACCGCCGACGCGGTGCGCGGCGCCCGCGGTGCGGGCTTCGTCGTCACCGCGCCGACCGCGAACACGGCCGCGAAGGCCCCGGACTGTGCGTCGCCGGACGCCTTCAAGACGCTCGACGCGGCCGGTTCGGCCTCGGCCGGCGCCGCGTACCTGACCGCGCAGCTCACCGCGGGCGGCGCGCACCTGACCGCCGTCACCCCGGGCGCGGACAAGCCGACGCCGGACTACGGCACCACCGCCGACGCCGTGGTCGCGCTGGCCGCGGGCGGCAACCTCGACACCGCGAAGACGTCGTACGACTGGCTCGCGAAGAACTCCGCCGTCTGGTCGAAGGGCAACCCCGCCGCCCTCTCCCAGCTGGTCCTCGCCGCCCACGCGACGGGCAACGACCCGCGCAGCGCCGGCGGCGCGGACCTCGTCCAGCAGCTGACCAACCTCGGCCCGAAGCCGGCCGCCGCGGCGAGCGCGAGCCCGTCGCCGTCCGACAAGACCGAGAAGAAGGACGGCAAGTCCTCCTCCGCCACCTGGTGGATCGTCGGGGTCTTCTTCGTCGCCAGCATCGGCGTCGGCTTCCTCGTCAGCGGCCGCAAGAAGAAGCAGGGCTGATGCCGCGCCCCCGGCTGCGGGTCCTCGCCGTCCTGCTGGCGCTCGGCGCGCTGCTCGCCGTCTCCGCCCTGCCCGCACAGGCCGCCGCGTACCGCTACTGGTCGTTCTGGCAGCGTTCAGGCGACACCTGGACGTACGCGCAGACCGGTCCCGCGCTGGACCGGCCCGCCGACGGGTCCGTGGAGGGCTGGCGCTTCGCGGCCAGCGCCGAGGCCCAGGACTCCTCGAAGCCGCGTGACGTCCCCGGCGCCACGTCGTTCGCCGCGATCTGCACGGGCACCCCGCCCAAGGGCGGCACCAAGCGCATCGCCCTCGTGCTGGACTTCGGCACCGCCGCCGACGCGGGCGGCGGTGCGGCACCGCCCGCGCCCCGTACCGCGTGCGCCCAGGTCCCGGGCGACGCGACGGGCGCCGACGCGCTCGCCGCCGTCGCCAAACCGCTGCGCTACAACTCCGCGGGCATGGTGTGCGCCATCGCCGGCTACCCGAAGACGGGCTGCGGGGAGCCGGTGGCCGACGGCTCGGGCGGCTCCGGCACGGCATCGGCGTCGAAGACACCCGCGCCACAGGCGTCGGGCGATGGCGGCGGTGACGGCGGGGGTCCCTCGGTCGGTGTGTTCGCCGGCATCGCCGCCGTCCTCGCCCTCGGCGGGGCGGCCCTCTGGCAGGCCCGCCGCCGGCGCGGATGAACACCGGGCTACGCCGGAACACCGCCGGCCGCGGGGCCGCCGTCGCCACCCGGTCGACCGCGCTGCACGCCGGGGCGTGGTGGTTGTGGGCGCTGGGGCTGGCGACGGCGGCGTCCAGGACCACCAATCCGCTGCTGCTCCTGCTGCTGGTCGCGGTCGCGGGCTATGTGGTCGCCGCCCGCCGCACGGACGCGCCCTGGGCGAAGTCCTACGGGGCGTTCCTGAAGCTGGGCCTGGTGGTGCTGGCGATCCGGCTGGGCTTCGCGGTCCTGCTCGGCTCGCCGATCCCGGGGACCTACGTGCTCTTCCGGCTGCCCGAGGTCCCGCTGCCCGACTGGGCGCGGGGGGTCAGGCTGGGCGGGAAGGTGACCGCGGAGGGTCTGCTGTTCGCGCTGTACGACGGCATGAAGCTGGCCACCCTGCTGGTCTGCGTGGGCGCGGCGAACGCGCTCGCCAACCCGGCCCGGCTGCTCAAGTCGCTGCCGGGCGCGCTGTACGAGGCGGGTGTCGCGGTCGTCGTGGCGATGACCTTCGCTCCGAACCTCGTCACCGATGTGCAGCGGCTGCGCGCCGCCCGCCGGCTGCGGGGCCGCGACGACCGCGGGGTGCGGGCGCTGCTGCAGGTCGGACTGCCGGTTCTGGAAGGGGCGCTGGAACGGTCGGTGGCGCTGGCCGCCGCGATGGACGCGCGCGGCTACGGCCGGTCCGCCGACGTGCCGGCCGGGATACGCCGGACGACGGCCGCGCTGACGCTGGGCGGGCTGCTCGGCGTGTGCGCGGGGACGTACGCGCTGCTGTCCGCGTCCGGCGCCGGGTACGGCGTGCCCGTGCTGCTGCTCGGGCTGGTCTCGGCGCTGGCGGGGCTGCGGCTCGGCGGCCGGCGGTCGATCCGCAGCCGCTACCGGCCCGACCGGTGGGGCGCGCGGGCCTGGCTGGTCTCGGGCTCCGGGATCGCGGTGGCGGCGCTGATGATCTATGCGGCCTCGCACGATCCGCTGGCGCTGGCCCCGCCGACGATCCCGCTCACCGCACCCACGCTGCCCCTGTGGCCCGCGCTCTCGATCCTGATCGGGCTGCTGCCGGCGTTCGTCGCACCGCCCCCGGCGCTGCCCCGGCCCACCCCGGTGTCCCCCGCCCCGCAGGTCGTCCCGGCCCCGCGCGTGATCCCGACCCGGCGCGTCATCCCGAAGCCGAACTCGAAGGAGGACCGCACGTGATCCGCTTCGAGCAGGTGTCCGTCCGGTACGACAACGCCGCAGAGCCCGCCGTCGCCGGAGTGGACCTCACCGTCCCCGAGGGCGAACTGTGCCTGCTCGTCGGGCCGTCCGGAGTCGGTAAGTCGACTCTGCTGGGCGCGGTGTCCGGTCTGGTGCCGCACTTCACCGGCGGGGTCCTGTCCGGCCGGGTCACGGTGGCGGGCCGTGACACCCGGACGCACAAGCCGCGCGAACTCGCCGATGTCGTCGGCACCGTCGGCCAGGATCCGCTGTCGCACTTCGTCACCGACACCGTCGAGGACGAACTCGCCTACGGCATGGAGTCGCTGGGCCTGGCGCCCGCCACCATGCGCCGCCGCGTCGAGGAGACCCTCGACCTGCTGGGCCTGGCCGAACTGCGGGACCGGCCGATCGCCACGCTCTCCGGCGGCCAGCAGCAGCGCGTCGCCATCGGCTCGGTGCTCACCGTCCACCCCAAGGTGCTGGTGCTGGACGAGCCGACGTCCGCGCTGGACCCCGGCGCGGCCGAGGAGGTGCTGGCCGTGCTGCAGCGGCTGGTCCATGACCTGGGGACGACGGTGCTGATGGCGGAGCACCGGCTGGAGCGCGTCGTGCAGTACGCGGACCAGGTGATCCTGCTGCCCGCCCCCGGCGCCGCCCCGCTGCAGGGCGCGCCCGCCGACATCATGGCGCTCTCCCCCGTCCACCCGCCGGTGGTGGCGCTGGGCCGCCTCGCGGGCTGGTCGCCGCTGCCGCTGTCGGTACGCGACGCGCGCCGGAAGGCCGGACCGCTGCGTGAGCGGCTGGCGGACCGTACTCCCCCGGCCGCGCCCGTGCTGCCGGCCGCGGCCGCACCGGTGGCGGTGCTCGACCGGCTCTCCGTCCGCCGGGGCAGGACCGAGGCGCTGCGCCAGGTGTCGCTGACCGTCCGGCCGGGCGAGACCGTCGCGCTGATGGGCCGCAACGGAGCGGGCAAGTCGACACTGCTGTCCACGCTCGTGGGCCTGCACACCGCCGCCTCCGGCACGGTGACCGTCGGCGGCCTGGTCCCGTCCAGAACGAAGCCGGGCGAGCTGATCCGGCAGGTGGGCCTGGTACCGCAGGAGCCGCGGGACCTGCTCTACGCGGACACCGTGGCCGGCGAGTGCGCGGCCGCCGACCAGGACGCGCACGCCGCGCCCGGCACCTGCCGCGCGCTGGTCACCGCACTCCTGCCGGGCGTCCTCGACGAGACCCATCCCCGTGATCTCTCCGAGGGCCAGCGGCTGGCACTGGCGCTGTCCGTCGTCCTGGCCGCCCGGCCGCCGCTGCTGCTGCTCGACGAGCCGACCCGCGGCCTCGACTACGCCGCCAAGGGCCGGCTGATCGCGCTCCTGCGGGCACTGGCGGCCGACGGCCATGCGATCGTACTGGCCACGCACGACGTCGAACTGGCCGCCGAACTCGCCCACCGGGTGGTGATCCTGGCCGACGGCGAGGTGGTCGCGGACGGCCCGACCGCCGAGGTCGTGGTCTCCTCCCCCGCCTTCGCCCCCCAGGTCTCCAAGATCCTCGCGCCGCTCCCCTGGCTGACGGTCCCGCAGGTCGCGCTGGCCCTGGAGGAGTCGTCATGACGCCTCCCGGAACGCCTCCCGAAACGTCTCCCGGGCCGCGACCGCGCGCCGACCGCCAGGTACGTCCCATCCGGCTCGGTCCGCGCTCCGTCGTCGCGCTGGCCCTGATCTCCGCGATCGGCATCGCCCTGTTCGGCTGGCCGCTGCTCGCCGACCCCGGCACCGGGCTCGCCCACAGCAAGGACGCCCCCTGGCTGTTCGCCGCGCTGCTGCCGATGCTGATCGCCGTGGTGATCGCGACGATCGCGGACGGCGGGATGGACGCCAAGTCGATCGCCATGCTCGGCGTACTGGCCGCCGTCGGGGCCGCCCTGCGCCCGCTGGGCGCCGGCACGGCCGGCATCGAGCCGATGTTCTTCCTGATGGTGCTGTCGGGACGGGTGCTCGGCCCCGGATTCGGCTTCGTACTGGGAGCCGTGTCGATGTTCGCCTCCGCGCTGCTCACCGGCGGCGTCGGACCGTGGATGCCGTTCCAGATGCTCTCGATGGGCTGGGTCGCCATGGGCGCGGGCCTGCTGCCCCGCCCCGACACGCTGCGCGGCCGCGGCGAGCTCGCGATGCTCGCGGCGTACGGCGTCTTCTCGTCGATCTTCTACGGCACGGTCATGAATCTGCAGGGCTGGGTGACCATCGGAGGGCTCTCCTCCGGGATCTCCTACGTCGGCGGCGACCCGGTCCTCGACAACCTCAGCCGTTTCGTCGCGTACTGCCTCGCCACCTCGCTCGGCTGGGACCTCCCACGCGCCGCCGTCACCGCAATCCTCACGCTCACCCTCGGCGCGACGATCCTCAAGGCGCTACGCCGAGCCACGCGCCGCGCCGCGTTCGAGGTGCCGACCAGTTTTCAAGCGCCGGACGGCTGATGCAGCCGTCCGGCGCTTGAGGACCGGGGCCCGGGGCGGAGCCCCGGCTACAGCCGCTGGATGATCGTGCCCGTCGCCAGCGCACCGCCCGCGCACATCGTGATCAGCGCGAACTCCTTGTCCGTGCGCTCCAGCTCGTGCAACGCCGTCACGATCAGCCGCGCCCCCGTCGACCCCACCGGATGACCGAGGGCTATCGCGCCGCCGTTGACGTTGACCTTCTCCAGGTCCTGGTCGAAGACCTGCGCCCAGGACAGCACGACGGACGCGAACGCCTCGTTGATCTCGATGAGGTCGATGTCCTTGAGCGTCATCCCGGCCTTGCCGAGCACCGCGCGGGTCGCGTCGACCGGGCCGTCCAGGTGGTAGTGCGGGTCGGAGCCGACGAGTGCCTGGGCGACGATCCGGGCGCGGGGGCGGAGCTTGAGCGCCCGCGCCATGCGCTTGGAGGCCCACATGACGGCCGCGGCGCCGTCGGAGATCTGCGAGGAGTTGCCCGCGGTGTGCACGGCGGTCGGCATGACCGGCTTCAGCTTGGCCAGGCCCTCCATGGTGGTGTCCCGCATGCCCTGGTCGCGGTCGACCAGCCGCCACATGCCCTGACCGGCCTGCTGCTCCTCCTCGTTGGTGGGGACCTGCACCGCGAACGTCTCGCGCTTGTACCGCTCCTCCGCCCAGGCCCGGGCGGCCCGCTCCTGCGAGATGAGGCCGAGCCGGTCGACGTCCTCCCGGGTCAGCCCGCGCCGCCGGGCGATCCGCTCGGCGGCCTCGAACTGGTTGGGCAGATCGACGTTCCACTCGTCGGGGAACGGTTTGCCCGGCCCGTGCTTGGAACCGCTGCCGAGCGGCACCCGGGACATCGCCTCCACCCCGCAGCCAATGCCGATGTCGATCACTCCGGCGGCCACCATGTTCGCGACCATGTGGTTGGCCTGTTGCGAGGAACCGCACTGACAGTCCACGGTGGTCGCGGCGGTCTCGTACGGAAGTCCCATGGCGAGCCAGGCGTTGCGTGCGGGGTTCATCGACTGCTCGCCGGCGTGGGTGACGGTGCCGCCGACGACCTGTTCGACGGCGTCCGGCTGGATCCCGGTCCTGCCGAGCAGTTCGCGGTACGTCTCACCCAGCAGGTAGGCGGGGTGCAGATTGGCGAGCGCGCCTCCGCGCTTGCCGATGGGCGTGCGTACAGCTTCGACGATGACGGGTTCAGCGGCCATGAATCTCGTCCTCTCCTCGACCGGTCGGCGTCCCGGCGCCTCCGGCAGAACTAGAACGCGTACTAGTTCTGTCTGCAGTCTTATTACCCATGGAGCGCGGCGCGCAAGACTCGTGCACAAGCCTCCATGGGCCCGCACCCAATCCACACGGTCATTCCCCTTGCCACTTGTAGAACTGGTTACTACCTTCGAGCCATATCTGATGGACCGTCAGACATGGAGTGGCCGATGCCCTGCCCAGCGCTTCCCGAAGGCTTCGACTTCACAGACCCGGACGTGTACGAGCAGCGGGTACCGCTCCCCGAACTCGCGCAGCTGCGGCAGACCGCCCCCGTGTGGTGGAACGAACAGCCCCTCAATGCCGCCGGGTTCGAGGACGAGGGGTACTGGGTCGTCACCCGGCACGCCGACGTCAAAGAGGTCTCGCTCAACCCCGACGTCTACTCGTCGTTCCTCAACACCGCGGTCATCCGCTTCAACGAGCACATCACCCGCGAACAGATCGAGATGCAGCGGCTGATCATGCTCAACATGGATCCGCCCGAGCTGACCCGCGTCCGGCAGATCGTCCAGCGGGGCTTCACTCCGCGCGCGATCCGCCAGATGGAACAGACCCTCCGCGACCGCGCCCACCGCATCGTCGCCGAGGCGCGCGGCCGGCGGACGGGCAACTTCGTCACCGAGGTCGCGTCCGAACTCCCGCTGCAGGCCATCGCCGAGCTGATCGGCATCCCGCAGGACGACCGAACCAAGATCTTCGACTGGTCGAACAAGATGATCGCCTACGACGACCCCGAGCTGGCCATCACCGAGGAGGTGGGCGCCGAGTCGGCCATGGAGCTGATCTCGTACGCCATGAACCTCGCCGCCGCCCGCAAGGAGTGTCCGGTCAAGGACATCGTCAGCCAACTCGTCGCAGCCGAGGACGAAGGCAACCTCAGCACGGACGAGTTCGGCTTCTTCGTCCTCGTGCTGTCCGTCGCCGGGAACGAGACGACGCGCAACGCCATCACCCACGGCATGCACGCCTTCCTCACCCATCCCGAGCAGTGGGAGCTCTACAAGGAGACGCGGCCGAGCACCGCCGCCGAGGAGATCGTCCGCTGGGCGACCCCCGTCACGTCCTTCCAGCGCACCGCCACCCGGGACACCGTGCTGGGCGGCCAGGAGATCAAGAAGGGCCAGCGCGTCGGCATGTTCTACGCCTCCGCCAACCACGACCCCGAGGTCTTCGACCACCCCGAGCGCTTCGACATCACCCGCGAACCCAATCTGCACCTGGGGTTCGGCGGCGGCGGCCCGCACTACTGCATGGGCAAGAACCTGGCGATCATGGAGATCGACCTCATGTTCAACGCCATCGCCGACGCGATGCCCGACATCAAGCTGGTCGGAGACCCCCGCCGGCTGCGCTCCGCCTGGATCAACGGCGTCAAGGAGATGCAGGTCAGCTACGAGGGCTGAGCCGGCCGGCGCATACGGCAGGATGAGGTCATGAGCATCGTGAAGATCAATGCCCTGACCGTTTCGGCGGAGATGCGCGAGACGCTGGAGAAGCGGTTCGCGGCGCGTGCCGGCTCCGTCGAGAACTCCGACGGCTTCGAGTGGTTCGAGCTGCTGCGCCCGGTCGAAGGCACCGACCAGTACCTCGTGTACACGCGCTGGCGCAGCGAGGAGGACTTCAAGAACTGGATGTCCACCTCGATGCGCGGTCCGGGCGCGCACGGCGGTGGTGCGGGCACGGGCGAGGGCGGAGCCGAGCGGCCCAAACCGGCCGCTTCGGACTCCGCCCTGTGGTCGTTCGAGGTCGTCCAGCAGACGGCTCCCAAGAGCTGACCACGCGTTTCCCGGCCGCCCTCCCCGGCCTTGACGGCTGGGGAGCGTCCTTCGTTCCGCCGGCCGAGCGTCAGTCCCTCGGCCGTACCAACTGCGAGGGGTCGTCGAGCCAGGCGCTCTCGCCCTCCTGCGTGACGGTGAGCCCGAACCGTGTGTGCTCAGGGCCGCCCTGCGCCACCCACCACCGGTATGCCGCTTCCGTTTCGTCCCACAGCCGGCGCGGACCCGACTGCCAGACGCGCGCCTCTTTCTCCGCGTCCCGGAACATGACGCACGCCCAGGATCTGTCGCTCAGCCCGTAGAACCAGACGGGCCGCGCGCCGTCACGTTTGTCGGCCACGGCCTGCGAGCAGTCGGGCACGCGAAGGCCGAGGGCGAACCGGGCGGCGGTGTATCGACCGGTGACGAACTCGGCTTCAGTGATCGTCGTACTGGACGTGTCGGCGTCATTCATCGAGCCCGTGGCGAGGTAGTCGTCGTGGTCAGGGCGGGACAACCGCTGAGCTCGGAGCTTCATGAATTCCACGGGGCGCGTGAAGTTCCCCATCGCCTTGCCGTCCTTCACCACCAGACGGACCACGGCATCCGCGTTGGAGAAGTGCGTCCCCCACGGGGCGACGACGAGTCCGCCCGGACGGGTCTGCTCGATCCAGGCACCAGGAATCTCCCGGAGTCCGACGGTAGCCAGAATGCGGTCGTACGGGCCCCGCTCCGCGCATCCGGCGAACCCATCGCCCATGACCACCACCGGGTACAGACCTGCTGCGCACAGCCGTTCACGGGCACGTGCGGACACGACGCGGTCCACCTCGATCGTGGTGACGTTCTCACCGCGAAGACGGTGCGTCAGTGCACCGGCCGTCTCGCCCGTGCCGGTGCCCACGTCGAGCGCCTTCATGCCCGCGTCCAGGTCCAGGTCCAGGAGCATCTCGTAGACGACAGAGGGCATGGACGAGGAACTGGTGGATACATCGCCTGGCGCCGTGCCGGTGTGCTTCCCGTCATCCCACTGGGTCACGATGGGAATGTCGCTGTCCGCCGCGGCGTACCAGGTGCCGGGGTCCGTTCTGCGGTCCACGCAGACGCTGGTCCCCCGCTCCATGTCGAACGGCCACATCAGATCCGGCAGGAACGCGGCCCGGTCCACCGCCGCGAAGGTCGGCGCCCAGTCCGACGTCATCGATTGCGTCTCCAGGAGGACGCGCCCCAGCTCCTTGCGGCTGGGGCGCTCCACCTGCGCGGAGTTGAGCGTCACCTCTTGTGCTTCCCATCGCCGGGCGGGGTTCCCCCGTCAGGGCTGGGCGGGTCCTTCGGCGGGGTCCAGGGGGTACCCGGGTGCTTGTCCTTGTCATCGTCCCCGCCCCAGGTGGGGGCGGTGGCCCACAGACTCGTCATGCGTCGCTCCTTCGTTCGCTCTGCCGGTGCAAATGCTCCAGCCCCTTGGCCAGTTCGCTGATTCCGCTTCCGGCCTGCTGGTCCTGCGCCGCGAGTACGAAGTTATGGCTACACAGAGAGATGCAACAGACACGTAGCGTGGTGCTTCTCCGGCGGATCGACGGGAAGTGCCACACCGCGTAGTAGTTACCCGGTTACGCCCAGGTGAGCGGCCATGTCCCGCATGTCTGTGGTCAGCGTCCGCTTTCGGTGCGACAGGATGTCCTCCATGATGTACCGCGCCATGGACTGATGCTTCAACCACTCCGGCGAGCTGCGGAGGATCGCGTTGAGCTCATCCATCGCGTCCTGATGTGATCCCAGCTTCGCGTGGGCCCTCGCGACGTCGAGTCGGTGTCGGTCCCAGTTGTTCGCACTCGGCCGGCCGAACCGCTTCAGCGCCTTTGCTCCCACGGGGCCTTCGTCAGCCCGGCGGAGCACCCCTCGGGCGTCCCCGATCAGGGAGAGGTCCTCAATCGCCTTCGCCTCGGCGGTCACCGGCCCGAAGGTGGTCCAATGCTCCCGGAAGTCGACGTGCTCGACATCCAGCGCGCTCGCAGCTGTCGCGGTCATGCGCCGCGCTTCCTTGGCCACATCCGGGCGGTTGTTGCGCATCGCGGCCGAGGCGACGCGCTGGAGCAGCTCACCCCACACCGCCAACTCACCTGGTGTCGCACTGGAGATCCGCGGTTCGATCTCCTCAGCCGTGACGGTCGCCAAGCGCTCGGCTTCGTCGAACCGGTCCTGGCGCAGGAGCAGCCAGCCCATGCCTACGACGCCTGTAGCGGCAATCAGCGTCTGTCCGGCCTCCCTGGCGTCCCGGATGCCCTGGGAGAGTGCGTGATAGGCCATGTCGTACCGCCGTACCTGCGTCAGGTACTTGCCGGCGAGCAGGAAGGAGCTCGCGCGCAGGACGATGGCCCGCCGGCGGGCCTCCTCGTCCTCGGCGAGCACGACCGCGGCCTCGGCGGAACGCAGGATGGCGGGCAGTTTCTTGGCAACCGAGTCATAGCGGTCCGCCTGGTAAAGGCTGTGCGAGTCGTCGATGTCTCGCTGGATGGTCGCGGGGTTGGGGGTCTGATCAGGTGCGGTGAGCACTTCCGACAGCCCGATGGGCGGCATGAGCGCTCGGCGCAGCTCCATCAGCTTCGGGCCGTCGCCCGGGTTCGCACGAACAGGCTCCGGCGACCCGGTGGCGAAGAGGCTGGACGTAGTGGTGCCCAGCGCCCTCGCGAGCAGGTGAATGGTCTCGACCTGGACGTTGCCGCCCTGCTCGACCTTGCGCACCACACCCACCGACAGACCGGCCGCTTCGCCGAGTTGCTCCTGGCTCATGCCCGTCCGGCGGCGATGGGTGCGCACGTTCTCTCGCAGCGATGACATCGAATCACCTCCCGTTCAGCGTACGCCGCTTGACCGAAGGCGAAGAGCCCCTCCGGGGTGATCCGGAGGGGCTCCAAGGGTGAAGCCCGCGGCAAACGAGGCCCCGCGTCCCAGCTGCTCTCGCAGCTGTGCGCCCGGCTGCCCGGTCGGCCGCTTCAGATGCTGAGGAGCTGCTGCGTCAGATCGCGGTAGTGCGTCAGCGCCACGCGCAGTTCCTCCGTGTCGGCCTTGGCGTCGTCGTTCTGCCAGGTCGACCGGAGGGTCCTGCGGCGCTCCGCGAGCTTCTCGGTGAGCTGCCGGGCGACCTGCTCGAGGACGGCGTCGGCCTCCTCGACGGACTTGCGCGGCTCGTCCACGAACGCGCCCATCGCATGCTGCAACCGCTCCTCCAGCCCGTCACCGGCGCCCGCGGGCCCGCTGTGGCGGGCGCTGTGGGTCTCGGTGGTGCGGAGTCCGGCGCCCTCGCCTGCGCGGGCGGCGTCGCTCGTGCGCGTCGCGTCGCTGGTGCGCGAGGCGTCGGTCGTACGCGGGGCCTCGGTCGTACGGGTGGGTTCGGTCGTACGCGTGGGTTCGGTTACCCGCTTGGCCTCGCTCGTACGGGGGGCCTCGCTCGTGCGTGCCGCGGTGGCCTCGTCCTTGCGCGGATCGGCCATGCGCGGCGGGCGCGGCGGCTCGTCGGGGCTCTGGGCGGGGTTCCGGTCGGGTACGGCGCTCTCGCGGGTCTGGTCCTGGCCTTCGTTCATCGTCCCTGCACTCCTGACACTTCGTTGATGACTCACGACTCATGGCTCATGGCTCATGGCAGGGGCTGACGGCCCCGGTCCTGCGGTGCGGTGGATACCGGCGGTGGTCCGTCAGTTCTGCCGGCGGCCGAGCACTCCGAGGCGCGATCCGCTGCCGTGCGGCTTCACCGCGGCCGGCTCGTCGGGGCGGTCGGGGTCCGCGTCGCGGTTCGACGGCGCGCGGTTCGTGTCGGCCCGGACGAGCTCCTCGAACATCGCGCGGGCCCGGACGAGCGCCTCCCGCATCTCCTCGGTGGAGGTGCCGTCGTCGCCGCCCCGCCGCCCGGCGATCTCATGGGCGTCGCGGTAGCCCTGCAGATGACGGGCGTGGTGCACGGACAGCGCGTCGAAGTGCTCGCCGGACTTCGCGTCCGGGAAGCCGCGGTCGCGGACCAGGTCCCCGATCAGCGTGTCGGCCTCGCCGAGCGCCTTCGCGGGCGAGTCGATGAAGTGCTCCTGCACGGCGGCCCAGCGGGCCGTGTACTCCTCGCGGGCCTGCGTCGGCAGCGGACGGGTGGTGATGTCCCCGTGCCGGCTCAGCCGTTCGGAGAGCTCCTTCTCGGTGGCCTTGGTGTCGCCGTCATGGCGGCGCAGGACCCGGTCGTACTCGGGCCCGAAGCGGCGGTGCAGGCTCCTGCCGCCCATCCCTCCCGGCCGGAGCAGCACGGTCGTGAGAGCGGCGGCCAGAACGATGACGACCACGACGATGGCGATGATCACGCCAGTGGACATGGGAATGCCTCCCGTTTCTGCGGGTCTTCTACGGGTCGACGGACAGGGTGTGCTTCGTTGCCGGCTCATCGATCGGCTTGCCCGAAAGCGGGTGCCCAAACGTCGAACACCCGCCCGGCGAGGGCCGGGCGGGCGTCGGGGCCCGGGGGCCGGGAGCGTCAGGCCGTGGCGCCGCCGGTCGCCGGGCGCCCCTTCTCCAGGCGGTCGGTGTCGCCGCCGCACAGGTCGCCGCTGAGCTTCGTCAACAGCGCCGCGAGCTCCGCGTGCCGCTCCGGGTCCCAGTCGCCGAGCAGCTCGCCGAGGACGGTCCGCCGGGCCACGCCGAGTTGCGCGGCCATCGCCCGGCCGCTGTCGGTGAGGACCAGCGGATTGCCGTCCCGCACGGCCAGTCCGCGGGTCTCGACCTCCACGGCCGCCTCCTCGATGACGTCGGCGGGCACGGTGGTGCGCCGGGCCAGCTCCACCGGGTCGGTCTCGCCGCCCTTGGCCATCCGCAACAGCAGCCAGCTGGACGCCGGATGGATGTCGAGGTCGGCCAGCTTGGTGATCCGCACATACAGGTCGCGGCGCGCCTCCCGGCTGCCGAGCACCGACAGCCCGCGGGCGATCTCCTCGATCGAGGACCGTTCCACCGGGTTGGTGCCCAGGGTCTCGCTGGCGTCCGGCACCGTCACGGAACCGCGCAGCGGCTGTTCCTTGAGGAACCAGGCCAGCACGAACGCGATCAGGGTGACCGGCACCGCCCACAGGAACACGGTGGTGATCGACTCGGAGTACGCGTGCACCACCGGCCCGTGGATCGCGGCCGGCAGGGACTCCACGGCGCGCGGGTCGGAGGAGATCAGCGACGGGTCGAAGCCGGGCGGCAGCGGCGTGTTCGCGACCAGGACCTCGATCTTGCTGTTGAGCTGGTTGGCGAAGACCGTGCCGAAGATCGAGACGCCGAAGGAGGCGCCGATGGAACGGAAGAACGTCGCGCCGGAGGTGGCGGCGCCCAGGTCCTCGTAGCCGACGGAGTTCTGCACGGCCAGGATCAGCACCTGCATGACCAGGCCCAGGCCGAGGCCGAAGATCAGGAAGTACAGGCTCATCACCCAGGTGCTGGTGAACTCGTCGAGCTGGTGCAGCAGCAGGAGGCCGATGGCCGTGATCCCGGTGCCGAGGATCGGGAAGATCTTGTAGTGACCGGTGCGGCTGACGATCTGCCCGGAGCCGGTGGAGGACACCAGCAGGCCGATCACCATCGGGATCATGTGCACACCGGACAGCGTCGGTGAGAAGCCGTGGACGACCTGCAGGAACGTCGGCAGGTACGTCATCGCGCCGAACATCGCGAAGCCGATGACGAAGGAGATCACCGAGACGAGCCAGAAGGTGCGGATCCGGAACAGCCGCAGCGGCAGCACCGGTTCCACCGCACGGCGCTCGACGACGATGAACACGGCCACCAGGACCAGGCCGAGCACCGTCAGCCCGATGATCTTCGGCGAGCTCCAGGGCCAGGTCGTGCCGCCGAGCGAGGTCACCAGCACCAGGCTGGTCGCGGCGGCGGCGACCAGCGCCATGCCCAGATAGTCGATGCGGTGCGTGGTGCGGCGTACCGGGATGTGCAGCACGGCCGCGATGACGGCCAGCGCGACGACGCCGATCGGCAGGTTGATGTAGAACACCCAGCGCCAGGAGAGCTGCTCGGTGAACACCCCGCCCAGCAGCGGCCCGAGG
The DNA here is from genome assembly GCF_005860785.2 of Streptomyces sp. So13.3. Classification (NCBI taxonomy): domain Bacteria; kingdom Bacillati; phylum Actinomycetota; class Actinomycetes; order Kitasatosporales; family Streptomycetaceae; genus Streptomyces; species Streptomyces sp. So13.3. The sequence goes on from NZ_CP048835.1 coordinate 3,534,284, forward strand.
ACGCTGCTCGCGCCGAACACCGCACCGAACACGCCCTGGTAGCGGCCCCGCTCGCGGGGCGGCACGATGTCGCCGACGATCGCCATCGACAGCACCATCAGACCGCCGCCGCCCAGGCCCTGGAGGGCGCGGAAGGCGATCAGCTGCGGCATGTTCTGCGAGATACCGCACAGCGCGGAGCCGATCAGGAAGATCACGATGACGGTCTGGAAGAGTTTCTTCCGGCCGTACATGTCGCCGAGCTTGCCCCATAGCGGGGTGGCGGCCGTCGAGGCGAGCAGATACGCGGTGACGACCCAGGACAGGTGCTCGATCCCGCCCAGGTCACTGACGATGGTCGGCAGGGCGGTGGACACGATCGTCTGGTCCAGCGCGGCCAGCAGCATGCCGAGGGCGAGGGCGCTGATCGCGATGCGCACCGATCGCCGGTCCTGGATCTCGCCGGGGGCGGTCGGCGGTCCGGTCGGGGCCGTGGTCTCCTGCGCCATGCCGTGCTCCTCGCGTCGCGCCGCTTGATCGCGAATCAATATTCACACTATTCGCTCCGGTTTCGCGCTCTATGGACCCCCGGTCGTGCTGGACAGACCTGGGCACGGCATGCCCGCGGCGGCATAATCACTGCGTCTTGAGGTATCCGAGGACCGTTTGTGGGAGGGGAGCCCAGTGGCGCCGGAGGGGGAAGAGGGACCGGAGCCGGGTGTGGCCACGGCCGCGGCCCGGTCGGCCGAACGGCAGATCGCGCTCGCGGCGACGGAAGGCTTCCACCCGCTGCGCGTTCGGCCATACGTGGCGGAGCCGGGCACCGGGCCCGCCGAGTCGACGGTCAAGCCGCTGATCGGGACGGCCGCGTACCGCCCGGCCGCCACCGACGTGGGGATGTTCCCGGCCACCTACGACGGCTTCGAATACCCGGCGGACGATGCTCTCGCATACCCGGCCGAGGACGGTCCCGGACATCCGGCAGACCTGTCCGCTGCGGGCCCCCATGAGTCAGGGCTGCTGCTGGACCGCACCGGCCACTCCGACTGGAGCGACGCCGAGGGCCCGGGTCAGCACCGTGGCGGCCGGCGCCGCCGCCCCCGCCGCCGCAGACGGGGCCTGGTCGTCGCGGCTGCCACCGTGGCCGCCACGGCGATGGCCGCCGGCGCGGTCGCCGTCGCCAACCAGCTGCTGAGCACGCCCGACCGGCCGGAGCGGGCCCTGCCCGACAACAGCAGCAGCGTCCCCGACGTCGTCCTGCCCACCAGCGACGCGATGGCCGCCGTGGCACCGACCGCCGCCCATGGGAAGGCGCCCACGGCCTCGCCGACGGCGACCCACCGTGCCCCGTCCACCCCGGTGACGACTCCACCGGCCACCGTCGCCCCGGTGTCGGCGACCCCGTCCGCGCCCCCTTCCCCGGTGGGCGACCCGGTGGTGCCCGGCCCCGACGCGACCCCGAGCAGCACTCCCGCTCCCACGAACCACCCGACGCTCGCGACGCCGGCGCTGCACATGGGTGACACCGGCACCCAGGTCAGGGACCTCCAGCAGCGGCTGCGCCGCGCCTACGTCTACATGGGCAGCGCGGACGGCGTCTTCGACACGGGGGTCAGGGACGCCGTCGCGACGTTCCAGTTCTGGATGGGGATCACCAGCGATCCCGAGGGTGTCTACGGCCCGGCGACCCGGACCGCGCTGGAGGGGCAGACCTCCTGGTAGCCGCGTCTGCGAGGATCGTGGCGTGGCGATGGAGGAATTCGGGCCCGGTCAGTTCCAACTCGTCCTGCTGCGGCGGATGGCGGACCACCGGCCCGAGCTGGTCGAGGAGGCGCTCCGTACGCTCGGCGCGTCCCGCGCGGAGCTGCGGGAGGCGAACCGCCGCTGGCAGGCGCGGCTGCACGGGCGGCACTCCCCGGGCGGTGAACGCCGCTACCGTGCCGTGCTCGGGCCGCCCGAGAGCACGATCGTCCGCCGGATCGGGGATCTGAGCTGCGAGGCCCTGCTGTGGCCCGTACCGCTCTGGCCCGAGCTGCGCTTCGAGGTGCTGTGCGCGCCCGGCGGCGGCGCGGTGTGGAACGAGTGGCTCATCCGCGCCCCGGGCGCCCCGGCCCCGGTCCTGGAGAGTCCCGACGACCTCGTCCCGTGGTCCTGCACCGTCGACGAGGTCGCCCGTGCCTTCCGGCCCGCGACACCCTTGGAAGGCAGCGCCCCCACCCGCTGGCGGCTCGCCTTCGGCGATCCCTCGGCCGGCACCCGCCGCATCGCCCACTTCACCTGGGGCCTGCTCCAGTACGTCGAGGAGGCGTAGGCCATCGTTCCGGGCCTCCAGCGGCAAGGAACGGGGGCCGCTGGCCAACCGGGGCCTTGTTTTGTATCGTAGAGAAACAAAGTGGCTCCGCCCGTTTCCCCTGACCGGCGGGCGGGGCCACTGAGTACTTCTAAGGAGTCCGTATGCCGTCCACGCCGTCCGTCCTGACCGCCCGAGCGCTGCTCCTCGACATGGACGGCACCCTGGTGAACTCCGACGCCGTGGTCGAGCGCTGCTGGCGCCGCTGGGCCGAGGCGCAGGGACTGGACGCGCAGGCGGTGCTGCAGGTCGTGCACGGACGGCAGGGCCACGCCACCATGGCGGTGCTGCTGCCGGACCGCCCGATGGCGGAGAACCTCGCCGACAACCGGCGGATGCTCGCCGAGGAGACCGCCGACCTCGACGGTGTCGTGCCCGTCCCGGGCGCGCCCGCCTTCCTGGCGTCGCTCGCCGGCCGGCCGCACGCCCTGGTGACGTCCGCCGACGAGGCACTGGCCCGCGCGAGGATGGGCGCCGCCGCGCTGCCGATGCCGGAGGTCATGGTGACCGCGGAGCGGGTGAGCGCGAGCAAGCCGGACCCGGAGGGCTTCCTGAAGGGCGCCGCGGAGCTGGGCTTCGCCCCCGAGGACTGCATCGTGTTCGAGGACGCCGAGGTCGGCATCGCCGCGGCGAAGGCCGCCGGGATGCGCGTCATCGGCGTGGGCCCGCGCGCCGCCGTCCACGCGCCCACCGCGCACGTCGACTCGCTGGAGCAGGTGCGGGTGGAGGCCACCGCGGACGGCGGCCTCCTGGTCCACATCGGCTGAGCGCCGCCCACCCGTCCCGCTAGCCCGCGATCGCCTCGTAGAGGCTGAACACGGCGAGCAGCACCATCACGGCGGCGGCGACCTTCGTGATCAGCGCCAGCGGCACCCGCTTCATCAGCAGCCGCCCACCGAAGATCCCCAGCCCGGCGACCGCCCACAGCGCGAGAACGGCGCCGAGGCCGACGGCCACCGGATCGTCGTAGCGGGCGGCGAGGTTGGCGGTCATGATCTGCGTCAGATCGCCGAACTCGGCGACCAGGATGAGCATGAAGCCGGTGCCCGCGACCTTCCAGAAGCTCTGGTCGGCGGGTTCGCGGACGCCCTCCTCGTCATCGTCCTTCTTGAACAGCAGCATGGCCGCGCCCGCAAGGAAGAGCAGGCCGACGACGCCCTGCACCCAGCGGTGCGGGAGCAGGGTCAGTACGCTGCCCGCCGCGATGGCCAGGCCGACATGGACGACGAAGGCGGCGGCGACACCGCAGAAGACGTACGAGGCGCGGTAGCGGGTGCCGAGCATGAGGCCGGCGAGCGCGGTCTTGTCGGGCAGTTCTGCCAGGAAGACGACGCCGAAGACGATGGCGGCGACGGTGAAGCTGAACACGGGGCGGGATCCTCATCGGTCGGGCTGCCGCACCGAGAGCGCCGGGAAAAGGGGTCGCTTCGGCTCGACAGCGTCCATGGAAAACGCTGCGGCCGAAGGTCTCGCTGGCCCGGTGGGAAACCCACCGTGCCTCCGGGCGCCGGCTCAGGATCTGAGCAGTATGTCGACGGTCCGGCGAAGAGCTACTCCCCTTCTGCGCCACCTATTCTACGCGACGGGTCAGCCGGCCCCTGGCCACCAGCTCCAGGACCGACGAGACCGCGACCGCCTGCACCACCAGCAGCGCGACCAGCACGAAGAGCTGAACGGCCCCCGCCATCACGGGTGATGCCCCGCCGAGCAGCATGCCGACGAAGGCCCCCGGCAGCGTGACCAGTCCCACAGTCCGCGTCTGGTCGAGCCCCGGCACCAGCGCGCCGGACGCGGCGGGCCTGGCGATCTCCAGCCGGGCGTCCCGGTCCTCGAAGCCCAGCGCCATGGCGGCCTCGACCTCGCCGTTCCGGCTGTGCAGTTCCTCCAGCGCGCGGCGCCCGCCGAGGACCGTCGCGGTGAGCGCGCCCCCGATGAGAATGCCCGCGACGGGGATCAGCGCGATGCCGTCGAGTGGCACGAGGCCGGTCAGCACCAGGAGCGCGACGACCGGCAGCGCGCTCACCCCGATGGGCACGGCCGCCCACCGCCAGCTGCGGTCGTCGGTGATGCGGCGGCCCGCCGTCCACACCGCGACCGCGTACATGACGCCGACGAAGGCGAGCAGCGCCGGCAGATAGCGGACGACCCAGCCGATGAGCAGCGAGACGACCGCGAGCTGCAGCGCGGCGCGCAGCCCCGCGACGGCGATCCCGCGTGCGTAGTTCTCCCGCTCGTCCGCGAGATGGGCGTACGCGGCGACCCCGGTGGCCACCACGAGCAGGACGGCCAGCACGACGCCGAGGGTGCGGTCGACGGGCAGCAGTGAGGTGGCGGCGGCGGACGTCAGGGCCGGGAGAGTGGCGCCGGCCGCGGTACCGGCGGAGGACGTGGTGGCGGCGGACACGACGGCGAGCACGGGGTCACTGTAGGCGGGTACGACGGGAACCCAACGGAACTGACGGTGCGCCACCCCTCGACATGACGTGCCCATGTCGCCAACCTGTAACCTGCCGCACCTCGGCAGGCAATCCGGACCCGGCACGCTTACCCGGGCCCGTCACCCTGGCCGGGCCGGGGAGTGTCGTCAAAGTTGCGTCGTCCGCCCGCTAGGGCGGGGCCGGCGGGGTCTGGTGCGTGCGATCGCAAGGCGGAGGAGGGAGTCCGTGCGGAGCATCGGCGACCGAGGACAACGCCGCGAGCGTGCGTGCCAGGCCCCGCCGGCCAGACGGGACTGCGACGACACGACCTAGGACACGCCCGCAACCACCCTCACCCCCACAGGGAGTTCGCATGTCCCGGATACGCAATGTCTACGCGCGTCGACGCGTGAGCGTGCTCACCGCGTTCGCCGCCATCGCCGCGGCACTCGGTCTGCTCGTCGCCCCCACCACCGCCCAGGCCGCACCCCCCACGCCGCCGAGCGCCGCGACCGCCCGCACCGAACTGGCCGCACTCACCGTGCAGGCCGAGGGATCGTCCACCGGCTACAGCCGCGACAAGTTCCCGCACTGGATCACCCAGAGCGGCGCCTGCAACACCCGGGAGGTCGTCCTCAAGCGCGACGGGACGGGCGTCGTCCAGGACTCCTCCTGTGCCGCCGTCAGCGGCACCTGGCACTCCCCCTACGACGGCGCCACCTGGACCGCCGCCTCCGACGTCGACATCGACCACATGGTCCCGCTCGCCCAGGCCTGGCGCTCCGGCGCCGCCGGCTGGACCACCGCCCAGCGGCAGGCGTTCGCCAACGACCTGACCCACTCCCAGCTGCTCGCCGTCACCGACAACGTCAACCAGGCCAAGGGCGACAAGGACCCGGCCCAGTGGCTGCCGCCGCTGGCCTCGTACCACTGCACCTACGCCCGTATGTGGGTCTGGGTGAAGTACTCGTACTCCCTGACCGTCGACTCGGCGGAGAAGAGCGCCCTGACCTCCATCCTCAACGGCTGCTGACGGCCTGACGCACAACTCCCGCCTCCCCTCCGTCGTCCGTAGTCTTGGGCGACGGAGGGGAGGCCGGTCACCTTGGCTGAGCTGCGTTTGGGTCCACTGCTGCGGTACGTGGGCGAGGACAGCGCGACCGTCTGGATCGAGGCGGACCGCCCGTGCGAGGCGGTCGTCGCCTGCGAAGGGGACGGCGGCGGGACCGCCAGGACCTGGCAGGTCGCCGGGCACCACTACGCGCTGGTGACCGTCACCGGGCTGCGTCCCGGCGCCGGGACGCCGTACGCCGTGCACCTCGACGGCCGACAGGTGTGGCCGCTGCCCGGCTCCCCGTTCCCGCCCAGCACCATCCATACCGCCGCGGGCGGCAGCGCCCCGCTGCGGGTGGCCTTCGGCTCCTGCCGCTGGGCGGCGCCCGCGCACCACACCCGCGACCCGGTCGGCCCCGACGCCCTCGACTCCCTCGCCCAGGAGATCGTGCGGGACGGCGCCGCCCGCCCGGACGTGCTGCTCCTGCTGGGTGACCAGGTCTACGCGGACGAGACCTCGGCGGCCACCCGCCGCTGGCTCGCCCGCCGCCGCGACCTCTCCGATCCGCCCTGGGACCAGGTCGCGGACTACGAGGAGTACACCCACCTCTACTACGAATCCTGGCTCGACCCCGAGGTGCGCTGGCTGCTGTCCACCGTCCCCAGCTGCATGATCTTCGACGACCACGATGTGATCGACGACTGGAACACCTCGGAGGCGTGGCTCGGACAGATCCGCGGCACACCCTGGTGGCAGGAGCGCATCCTCGGCGGCCTGATGTCGTACTGGGTCCATCAGCACCTGGGCAACCTCTCCCCCGCCGAGCTGGCCGCCGACGAGCTGTTCGCCACGGTGCGCGCCGCCGCCGACGGCACCGAGGCCGTCCGGGCCTTCGCCGCCCGCGCCGACGCCGACGCCGCTTCGGTGCGCTGGAGTTACCGGCGCGACTTCGGACGCGTCCGGCTGCTGATGGTGGACTCCCGGGCCGCCCGCGTCCTGGAGGAGGACCGGCGCTCGATGCTCGACGACGGCGAGTGGCGGTGGGTGCGCGAACAGGCGCTGTCCGACGGCTCGTTCGACCATCTCCTGGTCGGCAGCTCGCTGCCCTGGCTGCTGCCGCACGCCGTGCACGCCGCCGAGGAGTGGGACGCGGCGCTCTGCCGGGGGGTGCGCGGCCCGCGGTGGGCGGAGCGCGGCGAGAAGCTGCGGCAGGCGGCCGACCTGGAGCACTGGGCGGCGTTCCGCACCTCCTTCGACGCGCTCGCCGGCCTCTTCGCCGAGGTGGGCAGCGGGCCGCGGGCGCCCGCGACCATCTGCGTCCTGTCCGGCGATGTGCACCACGCGTACATCGCCGAGGCGCACTGGCCGCGCCCGGTGGGCAGCCGCGTCCTCCAGCTCACCTGCTCGCCGATCCACAACAGCGTCCCCGCGGCGATACGGCTGGGCTTCCGCGTCGGCTGGAGCCGGCCGGGCCGCTGGATCGGCCGCGCCCTCGCCCGGCACGGCCGGCTCCCCGCGTCCGTCATCCGCTGGACGCGCCTGGGCGGCCCCTGGTTCGGCAACCAGCTGATGACCCTGACCCTGCGCGGCCGCCTGCTCGACCTCCGGGTGGCCGGTCCGAAGGGCTCGTTCGAGCCGTCGACACACCGGCGGACATGAGCGGTGCGATCCGTCGTCCGCCGGCGCGCGGCCGGGCGGCGGCGCACACCGCCATCAGCTGGTTCTCCGCCCGCCCCGCAAGCGGTGTCCGGGATATTCCCCACACCGTGTCTACAACATCACGTACCCCTCGCCGGTGCCGGCCACCCCCTCTGGCGTACGCTGTACGGCTGGGAGCGGATGTAGATCCGCCCATACGCCAACAGGCAATATGTCGGACGGGGAGGCACGGTGCTCGAGGGTCTGGGCTCCTTGTTCGACTGGCCATGGATCTACGTACTCGTCGCGCTGTCCGTGCTGCTCGATGTGTTCGTGCCGATCCTGCCCAGCGGGGTGCTGGTGATAAGCGCGGCGACCGCGGGCACCACCGGTGCGGGCGGCGACATGCTCGACGTGGTCGCGCTCCTGGTGTGCGCCGCGATCGCCTCCTGCCTCGGCGACATCGCCGCCTACCGGCTGGCCTGGCGCGGCGGTGACTGGTTCGACCGCCGCATGGCACAGTCCCGCAGGCTCTCCACCGCCCAGGAACGACTGGGAGAGGTGCTGACCAGGGGCGGTGGCTCGCTCGTCGTGCTCGCCCGCTTCGCACCGGCCGGCCGCTCCGTGGTCAGCCTCGGCGCGGGCGTGGCGCACCGCCGGCCCAAGGAGTTCCTGCCCTGGTCGGCCGTGGCCGGTGTGGCCTGGGCGACGTACAGCGTGGGTCTGGGCTACCTCGGCGGTGAGTGGCTGGGCGCGAGCTGGCTCGGCACCTTCATGTCGCTGGTCGCCCTGGTGGGCACCGGCGCGCTGGCCGCGTATGTCTTCCGCCGCGGACGCCGGACCGCGATGGCCGCGGCCTGACCACCGTGCCGCTGGCGATCCCCCCGCAGCCCGCTGCCGCCACCGACCGCGGCGCGGTCGTCGAACGCTGTAGGGCCTACCCCCGCCCCCGCACCACCCCCTGCCCGGCACATCGCGCAGCCCCTGACTTCCGGGGCCCGCCCTGCGCGAGCGCGCGCCGCCCCCCCATAAGCCGCCTGGTGATGCTCGACCACCCCGCGGCCGTCGCCGAGGCGATCACGTCCGCGGACACGTACGCGAACAAGTAAGGGAACGGAAAAATATCCGAGGTGCGGGGCCGGCCGGGGTCGGTCCGGCAGCACGGACGCCAGGCATCAGTTCGATGCTCGGCGGGAAATTACGCGGCGGACCTGCTAGGCCGCCGAATCCGTCAAAGAAGTGCGGAAATGACGCCCTTCCGGACCCATTCCGATCATCTCCGTGCTCACCCAGACAGAATCGGAACACCGCCCCGGCAAGGGCCAGTTGGCCGCCGCAAAGGCCGCCCGCACCATAACTTGTCATATGCGGACACTGTCCCCATCGGTCATATGTTCCCATTCCCCGACTCTGGCGTTTTTACGATTCATTCTCACTCGATTCAGCGATACCCAGCGCGAAGGGTGACGAAAAAGAATGAGGCCGCATACCCCACCCCCTAATGCGAAGGACATACGCATGTCGGTTGATGCGGGCCAGGCCGCCGCTCTCAGCACCCCGGGCGCCCCGGACAACAACTCGGCGCACACCAGCCTTGATACGGCTGCTGCCCGGAATCTGGCGACCACCACCAAGTCCGCACCTCAGATGGCGGGAATCTCCTCCCGCTGGCTGCTGCGCATGCTGCCCTGGGTAGAAGTCACGGCCGGCACCTACCGGGTCAACCGCCGGCTGACCTACTCCGTCGGCGACGGCAAGGTGACCTTCGTCAAGACCGGATCCCAGGTACGGGTCGTCCCCGCCGAACTCGGCGAACTCGCCCTGCTGCGCTCCTTCGAGGACACCGCGGTCCTCACCGCGCTCGCCGACCGCTTCACCCAGCGCGAGTTCGCCCCCGGCGAGCTCCTGGCCGAAGCCGGCCAGCCCGTCGACACCCTGTTCCTCCTCGCCCACGGCAAGGTCGAAAAGCTCAGCGAGGGCGAATTCGGCGAGCAGAATCGTCTCGGCGTCCTCGCCGACGGCGCCCACTTCGGCGAACAGGGCCTGCTCGACCCGGAAACACCCTGGGACTTCACCGCCCGCGCCGCGACCACCACCACCGTGCTGGCACTGTCCCGACAGGACTTCCAGACCCTCGCCGACCAGTCCCCCGCCCTGCGCGCCCACCTCGAGGCCTACCGCGCCATCCCCCGCCAACGCGTCAACAAGCGCGGCGAGGCCGCCATCGAACTGGCCTCCGGCCACAAGGGCGAAGCGGACCTGCCGAGCACGTTCGTCGACTACGAAGTCGCACCCCGCGAGTATGAGCTGAGCGTCGCCCAGACCGTACTGCGCGTCCACAGCCGCGTCGCAGACCTCTACAACGAACCGATGAACCAGATCGAGCAGCAGCTCAAACTCACCATCGAAGCCCTGCGCGAACGCCAGGAACACGAACTCATCAACAACCGCGAGTTCGGACTGCTGCACGCGGCCGACTACGACCAGCGGATCCAGCCGCACGCCGGCCCCCCGCTCCCCGACGACCTCGACGAACTCATCAGCCGCCGCCGCGGCACCCGCTTCCTGCTCGCCCACCCCCGCACCATCGCCGCCATCGGCCGCGAATGGACCCGCAAGGGGCTGTACCCGAGCTCGGTCGAGGTCAGCGGCAGCACCGTCCCCGCCTGGCGCGGTGTGCCGATTCTGAGCTGCAACAAGATCCCGATCAGTGAGGCCCGCACCAGCTCGATCATCGCGGTGCGTACCGGGGAGGACAACCAGGGCGTCATCGGCCTGCGCCAGACCGGCATCCCGGACGAGTACGAGCCCGGGCTGAACGTGCGGTTCATGGGGCTGAGCGAGAAGGCCATCATCAGCTACCTCGTCAGCGCCTACTACTCCGCCGCGGTGCTCGTCCCGGACGCCCTCGGCGTCCTGGAGAACGTCAACATCGCCAACTGGCGCGACTAGAACGGCGAGCGGAAGGGCGGTGGCCCGGGGATCCCTCCCCGGGCCACCGCCCTTCCGTCGTGCGCCCCGCTCCGGCTCCGCTACTTCAGTGCCGGGAACAGGTCCAGGAACACATCGGGGGCGACCGCGATGCCCCGGCCGAAGGGCGCGTCGAGGTCCCAGATCAGGAACAGCAGGAACGCGATGAGCGCGCTGAACAGGCCCGCCAGCAGCAGCTCCCGGCCCGAGCGGCGGATCTGCAGCGTGAAGATCAGCCCCACCGTCACCAGGGCGCCCGCGATGAGGCCGAACCACACCATCCCGGGCATCGTCGCGCCCGCGTTCTGGCCCCGCGCGGTACGCGCCTCGTCGGCCACCGCGACCTGGTCCACCACCGGCTGGTAGGCCTGGGCGTCCAGGTCCCCCTTGGGCGCGTAGTCCGTCACGTCGCGGCGCACCGCCGACAGCAGTTCCGTCCCCTTCGGGGAGAGGGTGCCGTGGTCGGCCATGTACGGCCACTCCTTGTGGACCACGTACGAGACGTACGCGTCGACGTCCGCCCGGATCCGGTCCCGCACCTCGGGCGGATACACCTGCACGCGCGTGCTGATCTCGTGCAGGGCCTGCGCCTCACGCATCACGTCGTCCTGCGCCGCACCCTGGCCCTCCCACACTCCGGCGATCGCCAGGCCCAGGACGATCGCGTAGATCACCCCGATCATCATCGTCATGTACTCGATGACGTCGGGCGTCTCGGTGGGGTCGTCGTCCACCGGGACGCGCCGCTGTCTGAGCACCACGACGGTGATGACGACCACGCAGGCCGCGGCCATCGCGATCACCAGAGCAATCCACTGCGACATGACGAACTCCTAGCTGACGTAACTGACAGCGGGTCTACGGGTCACCGGTCGTCGGAACGACGTCAACGGGCCCTGCGGTACACGTGCGAGCCCGGCCGGAGCACGGCCGCCGCGAGCAGTCCCGGCACCGTCGTGAGCAGCATCGTCATCATCAGCGGCCGCCGTTGGTGCTTGGGGGGCGCCGGGGCCGCGGCAGGGGCTTTACCAGTGGACGGCCGGGCGCGGAGGCGGGGCGTGCCGCGGCGACGGGGTCGGCGCGGGGGGTGACGACGGGCTCCGGACTGCTGCTCGGCTCCGGGGGGTAGGCGAGGGCTCGACGCGCGGCGGCGGGGTAACCCGCGGGGGCGGGACGACCACGCGGTGCGTCGGCCTGGGCGCCGGGGTCGGCCTGGGCACGGGCGTCGGAACGGGCGTGGGGGTGGGACTGGGGGTCGGTGTGGGGGTGGGAGTCGGCGTCGGAGTCGGAGTCGGTTCAGGACACGACGGATGGCCCCCGTGCCAGTGCCAGTAGCAGTGGCAGTGGTGCCAACCCCAGTGCCAGTATCCGTGGCCGTGGCCGTGGCCGTGGCCGTGGCCGTGGCCGTGGCCGTGCCCGTCCTCGACGCCGTCCTCGACGCCGGGCCCGTGTCCATGGCTGTCGGGAGCCTGGACGCAGACGTGCACCGAGCCGTGCTCCACCTGGACCGTGACCGGCCCCGGACAGTCCTCGCCGGCGACCGCGACCGGTACCAGCAACCCCGAACCGCACAGGGTGGTCCCCGCCGCCACCACTGCTCCTCGCAGGGCGGCCCTTCCCCACCGATTACTCACAGGACAGATCTTGAGGCCGCGCGAACCGCGACCAGGCCCCAGTTCGAACCTGTACCCCCGAACGAATCAACGCAAGGTCGTTAAACCTCGCACCAGTTCGAATATCAGCCGACAAGGCGCATCTCGTGGGGGGTGCCGTTGAGCCGCCGACCGCCCTCCTCGGTGCATGTCACGATGTCCTCGATCCGGACCCCGAAGCGCCCCGGCAGATAGATGCCGGGCTCGATCGAGAAGCACATTCCCGGCACGATCGGCCGCTCCTCGCCCTCCACCATGTAGGGCGGCTCGTGCGTCGTCACACCGATGCCGTGGCCGACCCGGTGGATGAAGTATTCGCCGTACCCCGCGTCCGTGATGACCTTGCGGGCCACCCGGTCGATCTCCTGGCAGGCGATACCGGGCCGGACCGCCTCGAAGGCCGTCTGCTGGGCCTCGCGCACGATGTCGTGCACCTTCCGCTCCTCGTCCGAGGGCTCGCCGACGTGCACCGTGCGCGTGGTGTCGGAGCCGTAGCCGTCCTTCAGGCCGCCGAAGTCCAGCACCACCATGTCGCCCTCGGCGATGGTCCGCTCCCCCGCCTCGTGATGCGGGTTGGCGCCGTTCGGCCCGGAGCCCACGACGGTGAAGTCGACCTGGCTGTGCCCGTACGAGATCAGCAGATCCGCGAGGTCGCCCGCCACCTCGGTCTCCCGGCGGCCCGCGAACCGCACCTTCAGGATGTCCCCGTACGCGGCGTCCGCCGCCGCTCCGGCCGCCGCCAGCCGCGCCAGCTCGTGCTCGTCCTTGACCGCCCGCAGCATCGGCAGCACATCGGTCAGCGACGCGTACGCCGTACCGGGCAGCGTCCGCTGGAAGCCCAGCAGGTGCATCGCCCACGCCGAATCGGAGATCCCGTAACGCCCCTCGGGCCGCAGCAGACTGATCGCCGCGTTGTAGGGGTCCTGCCCGTCGATCCAGTCCGTCAGCAGGACCGCCCCCGCGCCCTCCGCCGTCTCGGCGTCCGGCCGCTCCAGGACCGGCACCAGCATCTGCGGCTCCTCGCCGGCGGACAGCACGAGCATCGTCAGCCGCTCGGTGATCGCCGTCGGCTGGTACCCGCACAGATAGACCAGGTCCGGGCCGGGGGTCACGACCACACCGGCCAGCCCCGCCGCGGCCGCCGCCTCCGCGGCCCGTGCCATCCGGGCCGCGTAGTCCTCCCGCGTGAACGGCTGGATACCCGCCATGACTCCTCCTGAAGCCGCCGGCCACCGGCGGACGCCGGACCGTACGGCTTCCAGCCTCAGGGCTCCCGACCTGGTGCGCGACCGGGGGCGGGCCCGCGGCACCGGCCCCGGGAACGCCGGGAGCCCCCGGCCATGGCTGGCCGGGGGCTCCCGGATGGATCGAGCGGTGGGCGTGGACGGGTTCGAACCGCCGACCAGCGCCGTGTAAAGGCGCTGCTCTACCACTGAGCTACACGCCCTCGGAACGTGAAGTGACAGATTACATCGCCGAACCCCGTGCTCCCCAACCGGATACCAAGGGCGGGTAAAGCATGGCCCGGCGTTCGGTCACGTGTCCGTGCAACCGCCCCGGGCCGTGTATTCGTCTTGGTCAGGTGGGAGACTGGAGCCGACAGACACCAGCGGCGGACCTGCGGGAGAGAGTCACTGTGACGACGGCACGCTCGTGGTGGCGGCGCGGCGACAATCTGCGCGCTGATGCCCAGGCCGCGAAGGACGCCGCCTCCCAGGCCTTCTACGAGCTGGACACCGCCCAACGGGACCTGGACCTGTCGATAGAGACCATCAGCGCCGTCGACAACTCGCCGGCCGCGCAGCGCGCGCTGGCCGGGTTCCGGGCGCTCGGCGAGCAGATCGACCAGGTCAGCGGGGCATACATCGCCACCGTCGACGCCCATGACCTGGACCGTGACGAGCTGGACACGGCGACCGCCACCCGGGCCCGCAACGAGCTGACGAAGGCGAAGGACGACCTCGACCGGGCCAAGGCGGACCTGGAGCGGTTCGCCGCGAGCCTCGCGCCGCTGCTGGGGAAGGCCGAGACGCAGCTGGCCCGGCTGGCGCCGGCGGTGGAGCGGGCGCGGCAGGGGTTGTTGGCGGCGAGCAACGCGCTGGACGCGGTGCGGGCCGCCGGGCTGAAGGGCGACGAGCTGGCCTCGCGGCTGGCGGCGCTCTCGCCGGAGCTCACGAAGCTGAACCAGGGGGCCGGGACGCACGGCGTGCCGGAGACGCTGGCGCGCGCGGAGGACGTGCAGCGCCGTGCGGAGGCGATCCGGGCGGAGGCGTCGCGGCTTCCTGAGCAGGCGAAGGAGATCGACAAGCGGCTGGTCAGCCTGCGCACCCGCGTCGAGGCGCTGGCCACCCGGGCCGGCGGCGTCGAGCCGGTCCTCAGTGAGCTGCGGCGGCGTTTCTCGCTGGCGTGCTGGCAGGACCTGCAGCAGGTGCCGGCGCAGGCGGAGACCGCCGTGGCGCAGGCGAGCGCCAAGCTCGCGGAGGCCGCCAAGGCGCGCGACGAGCAGCGCTGGGCCGACGCGACGTCCCGGCTGAGCACGGTCCGGGCGCTGCTGGACGACGTGGACGGGTCGGTGTCCGCGGCCGGTGACCGGCTGCGCCGGCTGAACGAGGTCAGCAAGGATCCGAAGGCCGAGGTCGAGAGGACCCGGTTCGCCATCCGGGACGCGCAGCGGCTGGCGATGCAGGGCCGGACGACGCCCGAGCCCCGGCATGCCCGGCCGCTGGACGACGCGGTGGCGCGGCTGGACCGGGCGCTCGCCGCGCTGGAAGGGCGGCATCCGGACTACTGGGCCTTCCTGACGGAGACGGCGGCGGTGCGGGAGACCGTGAACCGGGTCGTCGCGAACATCCGTGAGGACCGGGCGCAGGGGCGCTGACGCTCCGCGGGGCGGTCGGCCGGCGGGGCTATTCTTCGTCGCATGCCCCGATACGAGTTTCGCTGCCGGTCCTGCGGTACCACTTTCGAGCTGAACCGGCCGATGGCCGAGTCCTCCGACCCCGCGAGCTGCCCCGAGGGGCATGACGACACGGTGAAGTTGCTGTCGGCCGTCGCCGTGGGCGGCAGCGCCACCGCTCCCGCGTCGGGTGGCGGTGGTGGCGGTGGCGGTGGGTGCTGCGGAGGCGGCTGCTGCAGCTGACGCTCCGCGCCGTCCCGCGTCGGGACCCGGTGTTCATCCTCGCGACATGTGGCCGTCCGTCGGTCCTCATGACCGCGTGCGAGGTTCCCTTCTAAAGTTGGCTAGACAACTTATGGAGGACCGTATGGACCTGACCCGTCTCCCGGCGGCCTGGCTGCGGGACAACTGCCGCTGCGCCCAGTGCCGCGATCCGCGCAACGGCCAGAAGCTCTTCCAGATCACCGATCTGCCAACGGACTTGGCGGTCGGCGAGGTGCGGGCCGGTGAGCTCGCGTTCGAGGTGGAGTGGCTCCCCGACGGCCACCGGTCCGTCTACGGGACGGAGTGGCTCGCCTCGGCCGACCCCGACCCCGGCGACGGCAGCGGGGACAGCGGCGACGGCCGTACCGAGGCCGGCAAGCAGCTGTGGTGCGCCGCCGATCTGGACGGGCGGCTGCCCGAGGCCGGCTGGGAGGCGTATCTCGCCGACCCGGCCGAGCGGATACGGGTGCTGGAGTCCGTCCAGCGGCTCGGCTTCGCCCTGCTGCGGGACGTGCCCCGCACCGAGCGGCAGGTGCTGGCCGTCGCCGGGACGTTCGGCCATGTCCGCGAGACGAACTACGGCACGCTGTTCGACGTGCGCGTCGAGGCGGACCCGAACAACCTCGCCTTCACCGGCGCGGCGATCACCCCGCACACCGACAACCCGTACCGCGACCCCGTACCGACCCTGCAGCTGCTGCACTGTCTGACGAACGCCGCCGTCGGCGGCGACTCGGGGCTGGTCGACGGCTTCGCCGCCGCCGCGCTGCTGCGCACCGAGGACCCGGCCGCGTTCGAGGTGCTGACCCGCACCCTGGTGCCCTTCCGCTTCGACGACGCCCGCACCGCGCTGCGCGCCGACCGGCCGCTGATCGACGTGGACCCGCTCGGGCGGATCCGTGAGGTCCGCTTCAACAACCGCTCCATCGGGACGCTGCGGCTGTCGCGGGAGGCGCTGGACTCCTTCTACCGCGCCTACCGGGCCTTCGGCGAGCTGCTGGTGCGCGCGGAGCTGCGGCTGGACTTCCGGCTGGCTCCCGGCGACTGTCTCGTCTTCGACAACACCCGTCTGCTGCACGCCCGTACCGCGTTCGCCGAGAGCGGTGAGCGTCATCTGCAGGGCTGCTACGCCGACCTCGACGGGCTCGCGAGCACGCTCGCCGTGCTGCGCCGGGAGCGGCCGCTCGACGAGCTGGCCGCCCTCTTCGACGGCGCGGGCGCCGAGCAGTACCTGGGCGAGGACGTCACCCAGGCCCAGCACATGCTGCAGGCCGCTTCCCTCGCGGAGGCCGCGGGCGCCGCGCCCGCTCTCGTCGCCGCGGCGCTGCTGCACGACGTGGGTCACTTCCACGGGGCGGTGACCGGCGCGGACCTGATGGCCGGGACCGACAACCGTCACAGCCACACGGGCGCGGAGTGGCTGGCGCGGTGGTTCGGACCTGAGGTGACGGAGCCGGTGCGGCTGCACGTCGCCGCCAAGCGGTATCTGTGCGCGGTGGAGCCGGAGTACTTCGGGCGGCTGTCCGAGGCCTCGGTCCACACGCTGCGGGTCCAGGGCGGGCCGATGTCGCAGAGCGAGGTACGTGACTTCGAGGCGGAGGCCTTCGGCGCCGAGGCGGTGCGGCTGCGCCGGTGGGACGAGGGCGCCAAGGACGTACGGGTGGCGGCGGCCGCGGACTTCGCCCACTACCGGCCGCTGCTGGCAAGCCTGTTGCGGTAGGACCGCACGACCGGAGGGGGTCCGCCGAAGACTCGGGCGGACCCCCTCGGCATCAGCCGTGACCTACGGCTGCAGCCGTCCCGCGAAGCGGCGCTCGAAGCCGTCGCCGGTGTCCGCCGTCACCGTGAAGTCGTAGCGGCGTGCGGTGGCGGACGGGACGACCGCGGTCGCCGAGGCACCGGGCGCGACCGTCACCTGGTGGCCCGGGAAGGTGAACACCGCGGGCTTTCCACCCGCGTTGGTGAGCTTGAGGTGGACGCCGTCCGGCGCCTCGACCGCCGAGACCTCCGGGTGCGCCTTCGCCGGGTTGGTCCAGGTGCGGGCGTCGCCCTTGTAGCCGCGCAGGAATCCGTCCGGGCCATGGGTGTCGATGTCGTACGGGCCGCCGCTGACGGCCTGGGCGCTGAAGTAGTCCGTGATGCTGCCGCCCACGGGCAGCGTGTAGCGCCAGGCGCCGAACTTGCGGTGGTTGACGGTGTACATCGACAGGCCGGCGCCGAGGGAGCCGAGGTTGTCCACGGTGATCCAGATCAGGCCCTTGGCGGTGTCGGTCCGCGAGGACGAGCCGAAGCGGTAGCCGGTGGGCAGCGCCGGGCGGTCGCCCGGCTCCACCTCGGGGAAGTGCTGGACCACCGGCGGGAAGAGCGGCGGGAGCACCTTCTTGTGCTGCTCGGCCAGGTCCGCCAGGAGCTTCTTGGTGTCGGGCAGGGCGGGGAACGTCGTGGTGGACGTCCGGAAGTCGAACGCCGACATCAGGTCGCCGCAGACGGTGCGGCGCCAGGCGGAGATGTTGGGCTCGCGCACCCCCGTCCAGTTCTCCAGGAACCGCAGGACCGACGTGTGGTCGAAGACCTCGGAGTTGATGCGGCCGCCGCGGCTCCAGGGCGATATGACGATCATCGGGACGCGCGGGCCGAGCCCGATGGGCGCGCCGTTGATGAACTCGTCCGGGGTGCCGGCGGGGGCGGCCGGCGGGATGACGTGGTCGAAGAAGCCGTCGTTCTCGTCGTAGTTGAGCAGGACGACGGTCTTGGCCCAGACCTCGGGGTGGGCGGCGAGCGCCTCCAGCACGTAGGAGGAGGTGAAGTCGGCGCCCTGGGCCGGCGGGTGGTTGGGGTGCTCCGACTGGTCGGTGGGGGCCACCACCCAGCTGACGGCGGGCAGTTTTCCGTTGGCCACGTCCTGGGCGAAGTCGTCCGCACCGCGCTTGACCATGCCGTTCACGTAGAGCGGGGAGTCCTTGGAGGCGTTCTGGTACTGCCTGAACCAGGCCAGGGCGTTGTCGTCGTAGTTGTCCTCCTGCTGGTAGACCTTCCAGGAGATGCCCGCTGCCTGCAGCCGCTCCGGATAGGTCGTCCAGGTGTAGCCCTTCTCGCTGTTGTCGACGACCGGGCCGCCGGCGGTGCCGCGCGGGTCGACCGTCCCGGACCACAGGTAGAGGCGGTTGGGGTTGGTGGACGCCATGGTGGAACAGAAGTACTGGTCACAGAGGGTGAAGGCATCGGCGAGCGCGTACTGGAAGGGGATGTCCTGGCGCCGGTAGTAGCCCATCGTGTACCAGGACTTGGCGGGGATCCAGTTGTTGTACTGGCCGTTGGCCCAGGCGCTGTGGGTGCCGTCCCAGGAGTGGTCCAGGTCGAAGATCCGCTGGGCGTCGGAGGTGGTGGTGTCCAGGTGCCAGGGCAGCAGGCTGGTGCCGCCGACGGAGCCGAGCAGCCGCTGGTGCAGCACGTCGGAGCCGTTCGGGAAGCGGAGCAGCGAGCTGTCGCCGTAGCCGCGGGCGCCGCTCAGGGTGCCGAAGTAGTGGTCGAAGGAGCGGTTCTCCTGCATCAGGACCACGACGTGTTCGACATCGTCCAGCGTGCCCTGTCGTGCGGGCTCGGCCAGCGCCTGCTGCAGGCCGGCGGGCAGGACGCCGGTGCCGATGGCCGCGCCGGTGGCGACGGCCGAACCGAGCAGCGTGCGGCGGGACATGCCGGTTCCGGGCAGGCGGGAGAGGGCGGACACGGTGCCTCCTGGTCAGAGAGGTGCGGGGGTTACTCGCGGTTACTGGCGAGTAGGATGATGACAGTCGCACATGAACAGGGGAAGACCGGAGACAGACGTTTCGTCAGATTCCCGTGCGACGGGACAGTGAGGTGACCGCCGTCGAGTTGTGGACGGTGAAGGCCACCGTTCCCGGCAAGTAGCGGTCCTGCGACCACTCCACCGGGGAACCCGCCGGATCGGTGGTGCGGCGCCGCTCACGCAGCAGCGGATCGCCCACCAGGCAGCCGAGCAGCCGGGCGTCGTCGGCGTCGGCGAGGGCCAGGTCGATGGTGTGGTGGGCGTCGGTGAACAGCACGCCCTGCTCCTGGAGCGGCACGGTGTGCGAGACCGCGTGCGGGTCCAGCGCCTCGACGAGGGCGCCTATGTGCTCGGGGTAGACGGTGCGCTCCACCATCACCGGGACGCCGGACAGGGTGCGGACCCGCAGCACGCGGTAGACCTCGGCGTCCGGTTCCAGCCGGAGTTGTTCACGTTCGACCTCGTCGGCGGGACTGCGGATGATCTCCACCACCCGGCCGCCGGGCTCCTCGCCGATGGAGCGGGCCCAGCGGGTGAAGCTGAGCAGCTCGCCGAAGCTCTGCACCCGGGCGGTGCCCAGCACGACGCGGCGGGTGCCGCGCCTGGAGGTGACCAGCCCGTCGGCCCGCAGTACGGCCAGGGCCTGGCGCACGGTGCCGCGCGAGACGCCGTAGCGGGTGGCGAGTTCGCCCTCGGCCGGCAGTCGGCCGCCGGACCCGTAGGCGCCGTCGGCGATGGCCTGCCGGAGGTCGGCGGCCACCTTCCGGTACATCGTCTGCCGGCCGTCCGCCACGCTGCTCCCCCACGTCGATCACTGCTCCGGCGACCGAGCCTAGATCCTGTCCGCCGGATCACCCACGGACGGCCCACCGACGGACCGCACTCCGACCCTAACCGCCGAATCAACCGCCGATTCCGGGGCAACCGCGTCATTCCCGCGGCCGACACCGGAACGCAGTGGCGCGTTCATCCGCCGGACACTGGACTGCGGCGTACTGAGGTCGTCATTGTTCGAGTTGTACAGCCAACCCTGGCTATCTCCCGTCCCCATGGAGAGTCTCGTGATTCTGCCCCGCCCCCGGGCCGCCGGCCTCGCAGGTGTCCTCGCCATAGCTGCGCTCGGCCTCAGTGCCTGCGGCGCCGCACCCACCGAGAGCACGGCGGCCGACGGCAAGAAGAGTGCCGCCACCGCCACCTCCGCCGCCGAGTTCGGCGGGATGGACGCCCTGGTCGCCGCCGCGAAGAAGGAGGGCAAGCTCAACGCGATCGCCCTGCCGCGCGACTGGGCCAACTACGGCGCGCTCATCGACGGCTTCAGCAAGAAGTACGGCATCAAGGTCGAGGTCGAGAACCCCGACGCCTCCAGCCAGATCGAGATCTCCGCGATCAGCACCCGCAAGGGCCAGGACCGCGCCCCCGACGTCGTCGACCTCGGCAGCGCCTTCGCGCTGAGCGGCGCCTCGCAGGGCCTGTTCGCCTCGTACAAGGTCGCGGACTACGAGAAGATCCCGGCGGCGCAGAAGGACGCACAGGCGCGCTGGTACTACGACTACGGCGGCTACGTCTCGATCGGCTGCGACGCCAAGCGCGTCAAGGAGTGCCCCTCGACCTTCGCGGACCTCCTCAAGCCGCAGTACAAGGGCCAGGTGGCGCTGAACGGCAACCCGACGAAGTCCGGTTCGGCCTTCGGCGGCGTCTACGCGGCGGCCATCGCCAACAAGGGCTCGTTCGACAACATCCAGCCCGGTCTGGACTTCTTCGGGCAGCTGAAGAAGTCGGGCAACTACAACCCGGTGGAGTCCACCCCGGCGACCGTCCAGAAGGGCGAGACGCCGATCAGCATCGACTGGGACTACCTCAACGCGGGTTACACCGACGAGTTCAAGACGAAGAACGTGGACTGGAAGGTCTCCATCCCCAGCGACGGCGTCTACGCCCAGTACTACGCGCAGGCCGTGAACAAGGACGCGCCGCACCCGGCCGCCGCCCGCCTGTGGGAGGAGTACCTGTACAGCGCCGAGGGCCAGAACCTGTGGCTCAAGGGCTACGCCCGTCCCGTGCTGATGGACGCCCTCAAGCAGGCCGGCACGCTCGACGCCGCTGCCGCCGCCAAGCTGCCGGCCGTCGCCGGCACCCCGGCCTTCCCGACGCCCGCGCAGGTGGACGCGGCCAAGAAGACCGTCACCCAGGGCTGGGCCAAGGCCGTCGCCTGATGACCCTGAGGACCAAGGCGCCGGCCGGCATGCTGGCGGCGCTGCCACTCGTGCTGTTCATGCTGGTGGCGTTCGGCCTGCCCGCCGTCGCCATGCTGACCGGTGCCTTCAGTACGTCGAGTGACGCGCCCGGCGGCGCGCAGTGGACGACGGCGAACCTCACGGACTCCGTGCAGGGCGCCTACCTCACCGGGCTGGTCAGCAGCGTCAAGCTGTCGGCGCTGTCCGCACTGCTCGCCGCCGTGCTCGGACTCCCCCTCGCGCAGGCCGTGGTGACCTCGCGTCACCGCGCCCTGCGCGAGGGTGTCCTCGCGGCGTCCGGCGTGCTCGCCAACTTCGGCGGGGTACCGCTCGCCTTCGCCTTCATCGCCACCCTCGGCAACGCGGGCGTCCTCACCGAGCACCTGGGCCTGACCGGTGCCGGCTGGAGCCTGTACACGTTCTGGGGCCTGGTCATCGTCTACCTCTACTTCCTGCTGCCGCTGATGGTCCTGGCCATCACCCCGGCGCTGGAGGGCCTGCGCACGCAGTGGCGCGAGGCCGCGCAGAACAACGGCGCCACCGGCTTCCAGTACTGGCGGTACGTCGCGCTGCCGGTGCTGGCCCCGTCCCTGCTCGGCGGCTACGTGCTGCTCTTCGGCAGCGCCTTCGCCGCCTACGCCACGGCCGCCGCGCTGGGCAGCGGCTCGGTGCCGCTGATCACCGTGCAGATCGCCGACGCGCTGTCCGGCAACGTCCTGGTCGGCCAGGGCAACATCGCGCTCGCGCTCAGCCTGGACATGGTCGTGGTCGCCGGGCTCGTCATGGCGGTCTACGTCCCCCTCCAGCGAAGGAGCGCACGATGGCTCGACTGACCCGCAAGCCGCTGTGGCGCGGCGCCGTCGGCCTGCTGGCCGGCCTGTACTTCCTGGTCCCGGTGGCCGCCTCGGTGATCTTCACCGTGGACGTCCCGGGCCAGGGCTTCACCCTGGACGCGTACAGCGGCATCGTCAGCGCGGACGGCTTCACCGACAGCCTGCTGCTCACCCTGGAGCTGGCCGCCGCGACCATCGTCCTGGTGATGGTGCTGCTGGTCCCGGCGCTCGTCGCGGTGCGCCTCGGCGCTCCCCGGCTGCGGCCGGTCCTGGAGATCATCTGCTCGCTGCCGCTGGTGGTCCCGTCGGTGGCGCTGGTCTCCGGCTACAGCAGCGTGCTGCGCTGGGGCCCGGAACACCTGTCGCGCACCCCGCTGTTCCAGACGTTCACCGCCGTGCAGGACAAGCGGTTCCCGTTCGTCCTGGTCCTCGCCTACACGGTGATGGCGCTGCCGCTCGCCTACCGGGCGCTGGACTCCGGGCTGCGCGCGGTCGACGTCCGCGTCCTGGTGGAGGCCGCGCGCAGCTGCGGCGCGAGCGCTCCGCGGGCCGTCCTGCAGGTGGTGCTGCCCAACCTGCGCGGCGCGCTGCTGAACGCGTCCTTCCTCACCCTCGCGCTGGTTCTCGGCGAGTACACCGTCGGCGCCCTGCTCGGGTACCAGCCGTTCGCGGTGTGGATCGTCAACACCGGAGGCAACCAGGCGCAGTTGTCGGTGGCCGTCTCGGTGCTGAGCCTGGTGGTCACCTGGATGCTGCTGCTGGTGTTCGCCGCCCTGGGCCGGCCCCGCGACCGGTCCCGTTCCCTGTCCCGCTCCCGCCGGGCCGGCCGCGACGCGGCCGCTCCCGCACCCATCGCACAGGAGGTGGCATGACCGCCGCCACGGCTTCCACCAAGGCCACCACGTCCGCCCCGGACCCCGCGGACTCCTCGACGGCCACCACCGTCGAGTTCCGCGCGCTCAGCAAGTCGTTCGGCGCCACCGTGGCGCTCGACGGCCTGGACCTGACCGCCCGTCCCGGTGAGCTGCTCGCGCTGCTCGGCCCGTCCGGCTGCGGCAAGACCACCGCGCTGCGGATGCTGGCCGGCTTCGAACGTCCCGACTCCGGCCAGGTCCTGGTCGACGGCCAGGACATCAGCGGGGTGCCCGCGCACCGCCGCGACGCCGGGATGGTCTTCCAGTCGTACAGCCTCTTCCCGCACCTGACGGCCGCCGACAACGTCGCGTTCGGCCTGAAGATGCGGCGGACCGGCGCCGCCGAGCGCCGGAAGCGCGCCCATGAACTGCTGGAGCTGGTCGGGCTGCCGCAGCACGCCGACCGCTTCCCGCACCAGCTCTCCGGCGGCCAGCAGCAGCGCGTGGCGCTCGCCCGCGCGCTGGCGCTGCGGCCCAAGGTGCTGCTGCTGGACGAACCGCTGTCCGCGCTGGACGCCAAGGTCCGGGTGACGCTGCGCGAGGAGATCAGGCGGCTGCAGCAGGAGCTGCGGATCACCACCGTCTTCGTCACGCACGACCAGGAGGAGGCGCTGTCGACGGCCGACCGGGTCGCGGTGATGCGCGACGGCCGGCTGGAGCAGGTCGCGGCCCCCGCCGAGCTGTACGACACGCCCGCGACGGCGTTCGTCGCCGAGTTCGTCGGCACCATGAACCGGCTGCCGGGCGTCATGGCGGACGGTGACGTGGAGGTGCTCGGACAGCGGCTGCCGGTGCGCGGCGCCGCCCCGGCGCAGGGCCCGGTGGACGTCCTGGTCCGGCCGGAGGCCCTGGAGGCCACCGCCGACGGCGAGGGCCGCTCCCGGGTGCTCACCGCCGCCTTCCACGGCTCGGTCACCCGTCTCACCCTGTCGCTGCCGGACGGCGCGACGGTCAAAGCGGACGTGCCCAGCCACCGCGCGGCCACCCTGCCGGCCGGCGCGACCGTCACCGTGACCCTCCCGCAGCGCCCCGTGCTCGTCGACGGACCCACCGCGTGACGCTTCAGGCGGTGCTCTTCGACATGGACGGCACGCTGGTCGACACCGAGGGGGTGTGGTGGGACACGGTCGCCGAGACCGCGTCGGCGCTCGGCTACACGCTGACCGACGCGGACGTCCCCGACGTGCTGGGCCGGTCCGTCGACCACACCACCGGCCATCTGCTCACGGCCACCGGGACCGCCCGCACCCGTGAGCACCTGGCGGCGGAGCTGGACGCCCGCTTCGCCGAGCTGGTGGCCCGCGAGGTACGGCCGCGCCCCGGTGCGACCGTGCTGCTGGCCCGGCTGCGCGCGGAGGGGGTGACGACGGCGCTGGTGTCCGCCTCGCCGCGGCGCGTCGTGGAGCTGGTGCTCGACGTGCTCGGCCGGGAGAACTTCGCGGTCTCCGTCACCGCCGACGACACCCCCCGCACCAAGCCCGCTCCGGACCCGTATCTGGCCGCCGCCCGGCTGCTCGGCGCCGATCCGGCCCGCTGCGTCGCCGTGGAGGACACCCCCACCGGGGTGGCCTCCGCCGAGGCCGCGGGGTGCCAGGTGCTGGCCGTGCCGTCCGTCGTGCCGATCCTGCCCGCACCGGGCCGGACGGTGCTGCGCAGCCTGGAGCAGGCGGGGCCCGCGCTGCTGCGCTCCCTCGTCGCGGACCGGGCGGCAGCCGGCGGAACAGTTGATGAAGAGGCCCGCCGGGAGGATGCTTGAGTTAAGTGGGGCATGTGGTTCCGCTTGCCCCCGCTTCCGCCAAGGAGGCCGCTCATGGTCATACGACTCGACGAGCATCTGCCCGCTGATCACCGGCTGAGCCAGGTCTACCGCGTCGGCGCGGGCCTCACGGGGCTGGTGCTGCTGGTCTTCGGCATCCTGGGGCTACTGAACCAGGTCCCGTTCCTGGACACCCACGGTGACACGGTGGCTGGACTCAACACCAACGGCACGCTGAGTGTCCTGTCGATCGCCGTCGGACTGCTGCTCTTCGCGGGCATGGTCATCGGCGGGAACATCGCCTCGAACCTGAACATGGTCCTCGGGACCCTGTTCATCCTCAGCGGCTTCGTGAATCTCGCCCTGCTGGACAGCAGCCACAACTTCCTGGCGTTCGAGATGCCCAACGTGATCTTCAGCTTCGTCGTCGGCATCATGCTCCTCATGTTCGGCATGTACGGCCGCGTCACCGGCGGCCTCCCGCACGACAACCCGTACTGGCGACAGCGCCACCCCGAAGCGGCGGCGCGCGAGGCGGCGGCACGAGCGGCTGCGGCCGCCCGCCGGACCCCGCCTCGCGGGCTGCCTCAGCATTAGGGCCTGTCCGGCGGATCAGGGGCGGTCCAGGCGTCGTCTGGTGCGGTAGATCGCAAGGCGCCGGAATGCCCGCATACGCTTTTGTATGTGGGTGTTTCGGCAACGCCGCGAGCTGCCGTGCCAGGCGGCGAAGGGGCCGCCCCTGATCCGCCGGACAGGCCCTGGCACCGGTCGCCGGAACGCCCGGGAGGAGCTACCGCCTGCGGGCGATGGTGAGGCCGTCCGCGACGGTGAGCAGTACGTCGTCCATCCGGTCGTCCGAGCGCACCCGGTCGTTGAAGGCGCGGATGGCCGCCGCGGGGCCCTCGACGGCCGGATCGGCGACCGCACCGTGGAAGAGCGTGTTGTCGGCGACGATCAGGCCGCCGGGGTTCATCCGCGGCACCAGCTCCTCCCAGTACGCGACGTAACTGACCTTGTCCGCGTCGAGGAAGACGAAGTCGATCCACGGCCCCTCGGGCAGCGCGCGCAGCGTGTCCAGTGCCGGAGCGATCCGCAGGTCGATCCGGTCCGCCACGCCCGCCTTCGCCCAGGCCTCGCGGCCGACGGCCGTCCACTCCTCGGAGACGTCACAGGCGATGAGCTGTCCGTCCGCCGGCATCGCCTGGGCCATCGACAGAGTGGAGAACCCGGTGAACGTGCCGACCTCGACGATGCGGCGGGCCCCGACCAGCCGCACCAGGAAGGCGAGCAGCGGGCCCTGCTCCTCCGCGGTCTGCAGTCCTGAGACATCCGCGAGCCGGGTGTGGGTGAGCTCGACGAGTTCCCGCTGCACCGGGTCCAGCGGCGGGTTGTGCGCGAGTACATATGCGTACAGCTCGGGGGTGAGCTGCGGATTCTTCGTCTCGTACAAGGCTTCTCCTCGGATGGACGCTTAAGGTGACGGGCATGCTCGTCGATGACGCCATCGCCCTTGTGCCCAGCATTCCAGGCCGCAGGGCCCTGCTGGGGATGGCGGGCGCGCCCGCCGCGGGCAAGTCCACCCTCGCCCGCCGGCTGGTCGGCGGGGTCAACGCGCGGCTCGGCGCGGACATGGCGGCGTACGTCCCGATGGACGGTTTCCATCTGTCCAACGCCCAGTTGGCACGGCTGGGCCGGGCCGGCCGCAAGGGCGCGCCCGACACCTTCGACGTCGACGGCTACGTCCAGCTGCTGCGCCGGCTGCGCTCCAGCCATGAACGCCCCGTCTACGTCCCCGAGTTCGACCGCCGGCTGGAGGAGCCGATCGCCGCGGGCCTGGTCGTCCTCCCGCAGGTGCGGCTGATCGTCACGGAGGGGAACTACCTGGCCGACGACGGGCCGGGCTGGGAGGCGGTACGCGATCTGCTCGACGAACTGTGGTTCGTCGACGCCCCGCAGGCGGTACGCGAGCGCCGGCTGCTGCGCCGCCACATCCGCGGCGGGCGCAGCGAACCCGAGGCGCACGCCTTCATAGCGTCCAGCGAGCGCCCCAACGCGGACCGGGTCGAGGCCGCCCGCGCCAACTGCAACCGGGTGGTCACCACCAGGGAGTGACCAACGGCCTACGCCGAGAGCGGTGTCAGGCGGCCGCGGCACCGTCCTCCGCGCCGGCCGCGACCTGCGCGAGCATCCGCCGCAGGATCTCCTCGCCCGCAGCGACACCCACCGTGGCGAGCGGCGTCACATGCGGCGCCCGCCAGCCGCTGTCCGCCAGTTCGCCGTGCCCCGGCTGCCAGCCGGCGTCGGCGGCCATCAGCAGATCGGCGTCCAGAAGGGAGTCGCCCGCGGCCAGCACCTGGTCGGCACCGGTCCGCCGGACGACCTCCTCGAGCGCCGCGCTCTTGCGCAGCGGCTTGGGGACCGTGTAGATCTTCCGGCCCTGCAGCGACACCGTCCAGCCGCGGCTGTCGGCCCACTCGGTGAGGTCCTTCACGAAGTTCTCGGGCAGCAGCGACCGCTCCACCACGAGATACGCGAACAGGTCCTCGGCCACCCGCTCCTTGCGCAGCCACGCCGGGTCCGTCACCCGCGCCAGATGCGCGCGCACCTCGGCCAGCGGCACCGAACCGTCCGCGAGGCGGCGGCGCATCTCGGCGTTCCAGTCCTGGTCGGTGCGGCCGTCGACCAGCAGATGGCCGCCGTTCGCGCAGATCGCGAATCGCGGTACCGGGCCCGGCAGACTGATCCGCCGGTACTGCTTGCGCGTCCGGGTGGTGGCCGGCACGAACTCCGCCTCGGCGGCCAGCCGCTGCACCAGCGCGGCGGCCGTCTCCGTCAGGAACGACAGCGGCTTCGCCTCGTGCACCTCGACGCAGAGCAGCCGCGGCGCCTGCTCGTCGGGCATGCCGAGCGCGAGCGCGGCCGAGGAGTAGATCAGCGTCCGGTCCAGGTCGCTGGCGGCGAGGGTACGGAATCCGGCGCTCATCGGGCGACCGCCTTGCCGTCGGTACCGGTGGCGCCTCTGGTGAACCGCGGGTGGATCAGGCCGACACACGAGTACGGCAGCCCGTCCACCTCCTCCACCGGCACCCCGCGCTGCTCGGCGAGCAGCCGGACGTGGTCCAGGTCCGCGCCGGCGCCGCGCTGCGCCAGGATCTTCCACGGGACGCGGCGCAGCAGCACCCGCGTCGTCTCGCCGACACCGGGCTTGACGAGGTTCACGTCCCCGATGCCGTACTCCTCGCTGATCCGCTCGACGGCGGCCCAGCCCTCCCAGGTGGGGCTGCGGTCCTGCGACCGCAGTGCCTTCACGTCCTCGGCGACCGCGTCGGCGACGTCGTCGAAGCGGGCCGTCACCGTGTCCAGGAAGAGCCCGGAGACATCCGCGCCGGCCAGCTCCTGGTAGAACTTCCCGCCGTGGAACTCGTCGGGCCCGATCAGGTCCGCGCGCAGCACGGTGCGCGAGATGAGCCCGGAGACGGTGGAGTTGAGGCAGGCGGAGGGGATGAGGAAGTCGTCACGGGTGCCGTAGGTGCCCACGCAGCCGCCCGGGTCCGCGAGCACCGCGATGTCCGGGTCGAAGTTCCCGAACGGCTTGACGGCCTCGGCCAGTTCCCGGGTGATCGCGCCCTTGCCGGTCCAGCCGTCGACGAAGACGACCTGCTCCGGGTCGTGGTGCTCGGCCAGCCAGCGCAGCGCGGTGGTGTCGATGCCCCGGCCGCGCACGATCGACACGGCGTAGTGCGGCAGGTCCAGGCCGTGCGCGTGCCGCGCCCAGCGGCGCATCAGCACCCCGACCGGGGTGCCGGCGCGCGCCAGCGAGACGAGTACGGCGTCCGGGCCGCGCTCGGCGAGCACCAGCTCGGTGACGGTGCCCACCGCCCGCGCGATCCGGTCGGCCGAGGTGTCCAGCGCGGCGCGGAACAGCGCCTGGTACGCCTCGCTCGGCTGGTACTCCACCGGCAGCGACTCCGCGTAGTGCGCCCCACCGCTCTGGATCGCCTCCTCGCGCTCCTCGGTCGGCGCCTCCAGCTCGACGTCCGACAGGTCCTTCAGCAACCACCCGACCTCGTCCGCCGCGTACGACGAGAACGCCGGACCGCGCAGGGGGGAGGGAAGCGTGGGGGTCTGGGCCATCTGCTGAACCTGTCCGTTCGGTTGGTACGCGGGCACGACCGCGAGCAGTACCTGCCCGGTGTGAGCCGCGAGATGCGCGAGCAGCCCGTCGGGCGCGTGCAGCGCCGGGGTGTCCCCCGCCGAGTCCACGACGGCGACGATCACGTCGAAGCCGCCGCCCGCGACGTTGTAGGCGTAGCGCGGGCCGGGCCCGTCGGAGGGGTCGTCGTGCGCGGGGAAGACGATCCGGCTGCGGATCGCATAGCCGGGGTCGTCCACGGCCAGCACGGGCGAGCGGGTGGTGGTGGAGAACCGGACCTCGGCACCGGTCCCGTCCTGGATCTCCTGGGCGAGCCGCAGCGGCGCGTACATCAGCTCCTCGTTGCCGAGGACGAGGATGCGGCGCGGGTCCTGCGCCGGGAGCGCCAGGCGGACCGCCTCGGCCATCGACGGCAGCGCCGCCTCCAGCCGCTCCCGGTCCGCGGGCGTGAAGCCGTGCCGTCCACCGTCCGGCAGCCCTTGGGGCCAGCCGAGGTCCACCCGGACCGCCTCGTACGCCGTCGCGGGCGCGGGCGGCGGGGTGACGCTCGCCCTGACGAGCGCCTGGCCGCGTTCCCGCACGCCCTCCGGCAGCCGGACCGTGCCGGACGCCAGCGACAGCAGGTCGATGCGCGCGCCGAGCCCGGCCGCGAACTCCGTCAGCCGCTCCCGGTCCGCGTCCGACCGCATGTCGACGAGCGCGACGACCACGTAGTGGGCGCGCGGGTGGCGGGCGTGCAGGTCCCTGATCGTGTTGAGGACGGTCTGACCGGTCGAGAACTCGTCGTCGACCAGCACCAGCGGCCCGTCCCCGGTCAGCAGCCCTGGATCCGCCGGCAGCAGCAGATGACCGGTCGCGTGGCTGTGCTCCTCCTCGAAGCCGCCGGCCGCCGCGACCCCGGCGACCAAGCGCCGCGTCGAGTGCAGATACGGCGCGAGGGCGACCCCGTCGGCCACCGCGTGCCCCAGGCCCGTCGCGGTCTCCGCGTAGCCGAGCACGACGGACCGCGCGGCCTCCTCGTCACCGAGCAGCTCCCGCACCCGGCGGCCGAGGCCGTACCCGGCGGTGTGGACGTCGAAGGGGTGCTGGGGAACGTGCTTGCCCAGCACGTTCGACACCAGCAGGTGCGCGCGCTTCGGGTTGTCCCGCAGCGCGAGCCCGAGCAGCTCGCTCAGCCCCTCCCCTTCGAGGGCGATGTCCAGCCGGTCGGCGACCCACTGGCCGGACCATGTCGGTGTTGCTGCCATGCGGTGGTTCTCACTTCTGTGCGGCAAAACAAACGCGGCGTTGATCAGGACGGCAGACAGGCCGCGAGCAGTTCCACGAAGCCGATGTCGGCGCGGGCCACCCCGAAGATCTCGGCGCGGCGCATGGTGCGCTCGGCCCAGGCCCGGTGCGGCTTCACCTCGTTCATCTTGTTCGTGTACGAGGAGCGCAGGACCCCGCCGCCGGTGCGGTCCTCGTGGAGGATGTCGGCGGCGTCGCTGTACTCCTCGTGCGTGACCACGTTCAGCGCGTGCACGGGGAACACATGGGTGGGGTGGATGCAGGTCTTGCCCTGCAGGCCGTTGGCCCGGTCCAGCTCGATCTCGCGGAGCAGCCCGTCCATGTCGTGCTCGATGAGCGCGGTGCGCAGGTCCTCCGCCTCCGGGGTGAAGGGGCTGCGGCGCAGCTGCGGCTTGAACATCCGCTCGTGGTGCCGGAAGTACTCCCACACCGGCCCGGTCACGGTGAACCCGGTCCCGTCGGCCCGGCCGAAGACATTGACGACGTCGGCGATCACCGAGGCGACGATCTGGACGTCGTACGCCGTCATCGCGGGCGCCCTGCGCAGCGCGTACGAGGAGCAGAAGTCCGTCACGCCCAGCCGCAGCGCCAGCACGCGGTCCCGGTACTTGTCGACCGTGCGGTAGATCCCGGAGAGCGTCTCGACGCGGCTCTCCAGGTGCATCAGCTGCGGGGACTCCAGGACCGGCATGGCGAAGAGCCGGTGGCCGCAGGCGGACTCCGCGACGGCCAGCGCCTCCATGAAGGGGACGCCGCTCTCCTCGGTGAACTTCGGCAGTACGAATCCGGACAGCAGTCGCACGGTGTCACCGAGCCGTTGCACCAGGTCGACGATCTGCGCCGGGGTCCGGACCCGGATGAACAGCAGCGGAGGGTCGCCGGCGCCCTGCCGCCGGTCGAGCTCGGCGAACTGCCGGACCAGATTGGCCTCGGCGTCGACGACCTCGCGGTCGTCTATCGAGTCCTCCAGGCACAGCACCATGGACACGACACCGTGCGCGGCCTGCTTCAGTACGTCGTCGGCCAGGTGCGGCCGGGTCGCCGGGCTGTAGAGGGTCGCGCCCAGGGCGACGGAGAGCGTGTTGGCGGAAGAGTCCGCGGTGAATTCCTGCGGCTCGCGGTGGAACAGGTCGTTCCGTACGTCCGTCGCAAGGTGTCCGAAGTGGCGCATATGCCCCCTTTTATGCATGGCTGACCGAATAGCATCTGGCGGATTATCGTACGTGCGGTCACACGACTGACGTTCCCCCCGTGCGTGAAAATCAGGTAACCCCCGCACGTCCGTCGTATGACCGCTCACGGCGCGTCCAGTCCCCTGCGTTGTGGCCCGCGCACCCGGGAAGGCAGGATGACCGCCATGACGCACGCGATGGTGAAGGGCTCGAACATCCCCCTGGACGTCCTGGGGATCAGGGCGGTGCTGCGCTGGAGCCCCGGCGCCGGTGTCCCCGACGTCGACGCCTCGGCCCTGCTGCTGGGCGCGGACGGCCGGGTCCGCTCCGATGCGGACTTCGTCTTCTACAACGAGCCGAGGCATCCGTCAGGGCTCGCCCGGCACCTGCCCAAGAAGCGGGTCGCCGAGGGTCTCACCGACACCGTCGAGGTGGATCTGACGTCGCTGGACGCCTCCGTGGCCCGCGTCGTCATCGCCGCGTCCGCCGACGGCGGCTCCTTCGGGCAGGTCCCCGACCTGCACGTTCTGCTCTTCGACACCGGTGCGGCCGCCGGCTCCGCCCCGCTGGCCACCTTCGACGTCACCCCCGACACCGGCGACGAGACCGCGCTGATCTGCGGCGAGCTGTACCGCCGCGACACCACGTGGAAGTTCCGCGCGCTCGGCCAGGGCTACGCGACCGGCCTCGTCGGCCTCGCCACCGAATTCGGCATCGCCGTCGATGACGAGGCGGAATCCGGCGCGGACCCCGGCTCCGGCCCCGCCGCGGGCTCCCGCGGGCCCGTGCACGCGCCGCCCGCCGTCCCGGAGCCCGAGGCCACCTCCGCGTACGGCTACCCGCTCCCGGAGCCCGCTCCCGGCCACGTACCGGCCCAGCCCGCCTACGGGTACCCCCAGCCGCCGCAGCAGCGCCCCCAGCCCGCCGCACCGGCCTACGGTTACCCGCAGCCGGTGGCGGCCTCCCCCGGCTTCGTGCTGCCTCCCCAGGGCCCCCAGTTCCAGACCGGCCGCCGCTAGACGCCGCCCGGGGGCCGGGGCCGGCCCTGGCACCGGCCCGGGACGGCGTCCTGCCATCGGCGGGCCGTCACACCTTGGTCTTGTAGCCCCGGCCCCACTGCAGGCCCCAGCCGTACAGCCGGTCTATCTCGGCCTGGAACCCGTAGACGTACTTCACCTCGCGCCGCACCATCAGCTCACCCTTGCGGTTCTCGATCAGCACCACCGCACAGGACCGCGCCTGCGGCTCGCGCTCGCTCAGCGGGATCTCGATCCGCGGACCCGAGCTGGGGAAGAGCGTGACCATGGCGTGGGTGCGGTCGAAGGCGGGTGTGCCGTCGTAGATGTAGACGAACACCAGCAGCCGGACGAACTCGTCCCGCTTGTCGAAGTTGATGTAGATCGTCTCGCCCGAGGTGCCGCCGAACCGGTCGTCGCCGCTGAGCTTGACGTACGGCGGCTCGTTCAGGTCGCCCAGGAAGTTGCCGAGCGGCTGGACGACGCCCTTCGTCCCGTCGGCGAGCTCGTACATGCACGCCAGGTCCAGGTCGACATTGACCATCGCCGGCCCCGCCGCCTGCACGATCTCCGGCTTGAACAGGTTCATCCGGCGGCTGAACAGCCCGCCGCCGCCCTGTTTGTTCCACCCGCCGGTGTCCGAAGTGCGCATTTCCCAGGAAAGGTTGATCCGCAGGTTGCCGACGGCCGCGCCCTGTTTGCTCAGCGACACCATGGGGTGCCGCTTCGTGAGCTCCACGGTGTGCGCGTTGGCGACGTCGAACTGCGTCGCGCCACTGGGCCGCAGGAACTTCCACCAGGCCATGACTACCCCTCCCCTGAACGGACACCGCCCCCCGCCGGATCGGCGGGGGGCGGGACTTCTCGCTCCGGGGTTCAGACTGTCAGAGCTGTCAGACCCCGGATGAGACTTCCGCCGTATCGTTCGACCCCTCTGAGTTTTCCCCGATCCGCCGGTTTCGCACCACCGAGGACCAGTAGGAAGCAGCGATCAACACGACGCCGACGAGGCCGGTGATGACCTCGTTGATCTCGTACTTGATCGTGACGAGGAGGATGACCGCCAGCGCGCCGATCGCGTAGTGCGCGCCGTGCTCCAGGTACACGTAGTCGTCCAGGGTGCCCTTGCGGACCAGGTACACGGTCAGCGACCGGATGTACATGGCGCCGATACCGAGGCCGAGCGCCATCTCGAAGATGTCGTTGGTGATGGCGAACGCGCCGATGACACCGTCGAACGAGAACGACGCGTCGATGACTTCGAGGTACAGGAACATGAAGAACGCGGCCTTGCCGGCCAGCCCGACGACGGCCGCGGTGCTGCCCTTCTTGGCACCCGCCTCGGCCTCCTCGTCCGCGTCGTCCTCCGCCTCCTCCAGCTGGTCCTCGAAGTAGCCGGAGATCCCGCCGACGACCAGATACGTGATGAGCCCGGCGATCCCGGACAGCAGCACCGTCGCGGCCTTGTCGATCGTCCCGTCCCCGCCGTGCACCGGAACACTGGTGGCGACCGTGGTCGCGGCGACGAGCAGCACGACCATGGCGATCACGACGGAGAGCATGTCCAGCTTGCCGAGCTTGCCCAGCGGCTTCTCCAGCCAGCCGAGCCACCGGATGTCCCGCTCCTCGAAAATGAAGTCGAGGAAGATCATGAGCAGGAACATCCCGCCGAACGCCGCGATCGACGGGTGCGCGCCGGTGACCAGCGCCTCGTAGCGGTCGGGGTCGTTGATCGCGACGTCGACCGCCTCGACCGGGCTGAGCTTGGCGGTGATGGAGACGATGACGACCGGGAACACCAGCCGCATACCGAAGACGGCGATCAGGATGCCGACGGTGAGGAACATCTTCTGCCAGAAGGCGTTCATCTTCCGGAGGATCCCGGCGTTGATCACCGCGTTGTCGAATGACAGGGAGATCTCCAGGACCGAGAGGATCGCGACCACCGCGAGCCCCTCCCACCCCCAGAGGTACCCAGCCAAGGCCAGGCCGGCGGCAGTGATGCCGAACGACCAGCCAAATGTCTTGAGGAGCACGGGCTACCCAGTCCTTCTCTACGAGAGATCCCCCGCGCAGGGCGCGGCTTTACGAAACGTTGACCCCGAAGTCTAGGGCGATGCCTCGCAGTCCTGACGCGTACCCCTGGCCTACTGCACGGAATTTCCACTCGCCGTTGTAGCGGTACAGCTCGCCGAAGATCATTGCGGTCTCGCTGGACGCGTCCTCGGAGAGGTCGTAGCGGGCCAACTCGGCCTGGTCGAACTGGTTGACGACGCGGATGTAGGCGTTGCTGACCTGGCCGAAGGTCTGGCCGCGGCTGTCGGCCTCGTGGATGGAAACGGGGAAGACGACCTTGTCGACGCGCTCGGGAACCTTGGTGAGGTCGACGAGGATCTCCTCGTCGTCCCCTTCGCCCTCGCCGGTGAGGTTGTCACCGGTGTGCTCGACGGATCCCTCGGGGCTCTTGAGGTTGTTGTAGAAGACGAAGTGTTCGTCGCTGAGTACCCGGCCGTTGGCGCACAGCAGGGCGCTGGCGTCGAGGTCGAACGGCGCTCCTGTGGTGGAGCGCGCGTCCCAACCGAGGCCGATCATCACCTGGGTGAGATTCGGTGCGGCCTTGCTGAGGGAGACATTGCCCCCCTTGGCGAGCGTGACGCCCATGGTTTTCGCTTCCTCCCCGTGCGTGCTGAGGTCGGTACGTGCACGGCGCCGCACGCCCTGCCGGGTGTGCGGCGCCGCGAGGGGTTCAGACGTTGACGCCGAAGTCCTGCGCGATGCCGCGCAGTCCGGAGGCGTAGCCCTGGCCGATGGCGCGGAACTTCCACTCCGCGCCGTTGCGGTAGAGCTCACCGAAGACCATGGCGGTCTCGGTGGAGGCGTCCTCGGTGAGGTCGTAGCGCGCCAGTTCGTTGTTGTCGGCCTGGTTCACGACGCGGATGTACGCGTTGCGGACCTGGCCGAAGCTCTGCTGACGGCTCTCGGCCTCGTAGATCGAGACCGGGAAGACGATCTTGGCGACATCGGCCGGGACTCCGGCCAGGTTCACCTTGATGACCTCGTCGTCGCCGTCGCCCGAGCCGGTGAGGTTGTCACCGAGGTGCTCGACCGAGCCGTCCGGGCTCTTGAGGTTGTTGAAGAAGACAAAGTGCGCGTCGGAGATGACCTTGCCCTCGGGGCTGGCCAGCAGTGCGCTGGCGTCCAGGTCGAAATCGGCGCCGGTGGTGGTCCTGGCGTCCCATCCCAGAGCGACGATGACCGCCGTGAGATTCGGGGCCTCCTTCGTCAGTGAGACGTTGCCACCCTTGCTGAGGCTGACTCCCACGAGTCCTCCATACGGTCATGGGGTATCAGGCAGTACCCTCGCCCCCGTCGTGCGGTACACAGATCAACGCGTTGAGCTTAGTGAGCGGTTCCCGTCGGCTACAGGTCTTCGAGAGCCTTTGCGTAGTCATTGAGGTCCCGGGCGTCCGGAAGGCCGTTGACGACGGTCCAGCGGACGAGGCCGTCCTTGTCGATGACGAAGGTGCCGCGGACCGCGCAGCCCTTTTCCTCGTCGAAGACGCCGTAGGCGCGCGAGGCGTCCCCGTGCGGCCAGAAGTCGGAGAGCAGCGGGTATCCCAGGCCCTCCTGCTCGGCGAAGACGCGCAGCGAGAACGGGGCGTCGCAGGAGACGGCGAGGAGCTGGACGTCGTCGTTCTGGAACGTCGGCAGTTCGTCGCGCAGGGCGCAGAGCTCACCGGTGCAGACGCCGGTGAAGGCGTACGGGTAGAAGAGCAGCACGACGTTCTTCTCGCCGCGGAAGTCGGAGAGCCGCACGGTCTGGCCGTGCTGGTTCTTCAGCTCGAAGTCCGGGGCCTTGCTGCCGACCTCGATCGCCATGCGGGCACATCCTCGTCTCGGTACCGGAAAGGTCACGGACAGTCTGTCACTGCCGTCCGGAGCCGAACGCACCGCGCCCCCGGCGACCGAGGTCGACGGGGGCGCGGAGCAGGGTCCGGTAGAGCTACCGCTTTGCGGCCCGGGCCGTCTTCGGAGTGACCAGGCGGCTGCCCGACCAGTCCTTGGCGGCGTTGACTGTGCTGGTTTGGGCCAGACCTGCGGTCTGGGCTGCTTCGCCGATCTCGCTTGGCTCGACGTGGCCCTCACGGCCGGTCTTCGGGGTCATCAGCCAGATCGGGGCGCCGTCGTCGATCGTCGACGTGGCGTCGACCAAGGTGTCGGTGAGGTCGCCGTCGTCCTCCCTGAACCACAGCAGGACGGCGTCGGGCACGTCGTCGTAGTCCTCATCGGCGAGCTCTTCGCCCGTGAGCTCCTCGATACCTTCTCGGAGCTCCTGGTCGCAGTCGTCGTCGTACCCGAGTTCCTGGACCACCTGTCCGGGTTCGAATCCAAGCCGGCTAGCCGGGTTGGTCCGGTCCTCCGCGTGGTCCGCGGTCGCGCTCACGCTTTGCCTCCTGTCATGGGGGGAAACTCCCCGCGCCTGTGCGGGGTTATTGGCGGTAGTCCACACGGACGCGGCGGATCGCGCAAGTACCCGGCCGCCGAGACCGCCTAAACGGTGACGTGTCACCGCAACCCGCACGTCCAATCGTGACGCAGATCACGCCGGTTTGCCGGGGTTGTGCACGAATGAAGTCTGGGGTCGGTCGTACGTCCGAGTGGGCGTAGAGTTCTGATTTGGCCTCTCGTAGGCCTGCTTCGCTGCGCACCTCTCCGTCTCACGGAGTGGCAGTTACCGCTCAGTAGAGATGACGTTTCTGGCGACGCGGTACACGATGGAGGCGGCGCGACCCAGCAGAGCAAGACCTAGTAGCGAAGGAACAGCGTGGCTTCCGGATCCGATCGCAACCCGATCATCATTGGCGGCCTTCCCAGCCAGGTCCCGGACTTTGATCCCGAGGAAACGGCGGAATGGCTCGACTCGCTCGACGCGGCTATCGACGAACGCGGCCGTGAGCGTGCCCGCTACCTCATGCTCCGCCTCATCGAGCGCGCCCGCGAGAAGCGTGTCGCGGTGCCCGAGATGCGCAGCACGGACTACATCAACACCATCGCGACCAAGGACGAGCCGTTCTTCCCCGGCAACGAGGAGATCGAGCGGAAGGTCCTGAACGCGACCCGCTGGAATGCGGCGGTCATGGTGTCGCGCGCACAGCGCCCGGGTATCGGCGTCGGCGGCCACATCGCCACCTTCGCCTCCTCCGCCTCCCTCTACGACGTGGGCTTCAACCACTTCTTCCGGGGCAAGGACGAGGGCGACGGCGGCGACCAGATCTTCTTCCAGGGCCACGCCTCCCCGGGTATCTACGCCCGCGCCTTCCTTCTGGACCGGCTCTCCGAGCAGCAGCTCGACGCGTTCCGCCAGGAGAAGTCGAAGGCCCCGTACGGCCTGTCCAGCTACCCGCACCCCCGGCTCATGCCGGACTTCTGGGAGTTCCCGACCGTCTCGATGGGCCTCGGCCCGCTCGGCGCGATCTACCAGGCGCGGATGAACCGCTACATGGAGGCGCGCGGCATCGCCGACACCTCCAAGTCGCACGTATGGGCGTACCTCGGCGACGGGGAGATGGACGAGCCGGAGTCGCTCGGCCAGCTGTCGATCGCCGCCCGTGAGGGTCTGGACAACCTGACCTTCGTCGTGAACTGCAACCTGCAGCGCCTCGACGGGCCGGTGCGCGGCAACGGCAAGATCATCCAGGAGCTGGAGTCGCAGTTCCGCGGCGCCGGCTGGAACGTCATCAAGCTGGTCTGGGACCGCAGCTGGGACCCGCTGCTCGCCCAGGACCGCGACGGCATCCTGGTCAACAAGATGAACACCACGCCGGACGGACAGTTCCAGACGTACGCCACCGAGACCGGCGGCTACATCCGTGAGCACTTCTTCGGTGACGACCAGCGGCTGCGCAAGATGGTCGAAGGCATGACCGACGAGCAGATCCTGCACCTCGGCCGTGGTGGTCACGACCACAAGAAGGTCTACGCGGCGTACGCGGCGGCCAAGGCCCACAAGGGCCAGCCGACGGTGATCCTCGCCCAGACCATCAAGGGCTGGACGCTCGGTCCGAACTTCGAGGGCCGCAACGCGACCCACCAGATGAAGAAGCTCACGACCGAGGACCTCAAGCGCTTCCGCGACCGGTTGCACATCCCGATCACGGACAAGCAGCTCGACGAGGGCTACCCGCCGTACTACCACCCGGGTCGCGACTCCGAAGAGATCCAGTACATGCACGACCACCGCAAGGCGTGCGGTGGCTATGTGCCGACCCGTGTGGTGCGCGCGAAGCCGCTGCCGCTGCCGGACGAGAAGGCGTACGCGCCGGCCAAGAAGGGCTCCGGTCAGCAGTCGATCGCCACCACCATGGCGTTCGTCCGCATCCTCAAGGAGCTCATGCGGGACAAGGAGATCGGCAAGCGTTTCGTGCTGATCGCCCCGGACGAGTACCGCACCTTCGGTATGGACGCGTTCTTCCCGTCGGCGAAGATCTACAACCCGCTGGGCCAGCAGTACGAGGCGGTCGACCGCGATCTGCTTCTCGCGTACAAGGAGTCGCCGACCGGCCAGATGCTGCACGACGGCATCTCCGAGGCGGGCTGTACGGCCTCGCTGATCGCGGCGGGCTCGGCCTACGCCACGCACGGCGAGCCGCTGATCCCGGTCTACGTCTTCTACTCGATGTTCGGGTTCCAGCGCACCGGTGACCAGTTCTGGCAGATGGCGGACCAGCTGGCGCGTGGTTTCGTGCTCGGCGCGACCGCGGGCCGGACCACCCTTACGGGTGAAGGCCTGCAGCACGCGGACGGCCATTCGCAGCTGCTCGCCTCGACCAACCCGGCCGTCGTCGCGTACGACCCGGCGTTCGGCTTCGAGATCGCGCACATCGTGCAGGACGGTCTGAAGAGGATGTACGGCGAGAACGCCGAGGACGTCTTCTACTACCTGACCGTCTACAACGAGCCGATCCAGCACCCGGCCGAGCCGGCCGATGTGGACGCCGAAGGCATCCTCAAGGGCCTGTACCGGTACGCGGAGGGCACCGAGGGCACCGTTCCGGCGCAGATCCTGGCGTCGGGTGTGGCGGTTCCGTGGGCCGTCGAGGCGCAGCGGATCCTCGCGGCGGACTGGGGCGTCAAGGCGGACGTCTGGTCGGCCACCTCGTGGAACGAGCTGCGTCGTGACGCCATCGCGGTGGAGGAG
The DNA here is from genome assembly GCF_005860785.2 of Streptomyces sp. So13.3. Taxonomy (NCBI): domain Bacteria; kingdom Bacillati; phylum Actinomycetota; class Actinomycetes; order Kitasatosporales; family Streptomycetaceae; genus Streptomyces; species Streptomyces sp. So13.3. The sequence goes on from NZ_CP048835.1 coordinate 3,573,854, forward strand.
CACAATCTGCTCCACCCCGAGGAGGAGCAGCGCGTCCCGTACATCACGAGCAAGCTCGCCGGTGTGCAGGGCCCGTTCGTGGCGGTCTCGGACTGGATGCGCGCGGTGCCGGACCAGATCTCGCGCTGGGTGCCGGGCACGTACCAGTCGCTGGGTGCCGACGGGTTCGGTTTCGCCGACACCCGTGGCGCGGCCCGTCGCTTCTTCCACATCGACGCCCAGTCGATCGTCCTGGCGGTGCTCACCGAGCTCGCCCGTGACGGCAAGGTCGACCGTTCGGTGCTCAAGCAGGCCGTGGACCGCTACCAGCTGCTCGACGTCTCGGCGGCCGACCCCGGCGCCGCGGGCGGCGACGCCTGAGATAGCCCCGAGGCGGTACGTCTCACGTTTCGAACGCCGGGCCCGCACCACTTTCCGTGGTGCGGGCCCGGCGTTTTCGTTCGGCTTCCGGACCGGCTACTGCGCCAGCCAGAGGACGGCGACGACGGTGTCGAAGGCGCCGAGGACGACGGCGACGACCGCGGGGATCGACTTCGCGCCACGCCAGCTGCGGCCCATGGCGAGCCAGCCGAAGATGATCGCGAGGGGTCCGAGGACGATCCCCAGGACGAAGAAGCCGACGACGGCGCAGACGGCGCCGACGACGGCGATCGTTCCGATGTCGGACCGGCTGCGGGAACGCATACGGGTACGGGTGCGGGTTCGGGTGGCCATCGTCCCTCCGTAAGGTTTCGGGGCTCGCCGTTCGTGTTCCCCGCCCCCGGCCGCCCATGCGGTGTCAGTTCTCCCAGACCTTGAACGCCCGGACGGTGTAACGGGATTCGGGCACCCAGGTACCCGTCGGATAGGTGTCGAACTCGGCCTCGGTGGCGCACTCCGCGCTCTGGTAGGTGGTGACCGGCCGGCCGATCCGGTTGACGAAGGAGCGGGCGGGGGTGCCCGCGGGGAGCGGCACGCAGTTGTCGATGCCGGTGTCGGCGAGTTCATGGGCCTGCCGGGCGCTGCTGTAGCCGGCCTTGCCCCACAGGCACAGCTGGCCCGGATCGCAGGCCCCGGAGGACGCGGCGGAGGCCGGGGCGAGGGCGGTGACGGGCAGCAGCGCGGCGGCCAGGGCGGCGGCGGTGAGGATCGTGTTCATGCGGCTCAGGCTGGTGCGGCCGGCGCGGCGCCCACAAGAGCGGCCGGACACGTTCCCCCTGATAGGGGGATTGCGCACGGCCCGCCCCACCGGTAACGGCCGCCCCAGTCGCTTGGCCCGTACAGTCACTTTCGAAACGTGACTTGAGTCACCCTTGGCTCAGGCATGGCCCTGCGTCTTCTACGCTGGCGGAGATACCGCAAACCTCCGAGGGGCCACCACACCCCCCGCGCACCTTCTGCCGACGGACCGGGCCGGCGTGCGCGTCCGGGACGATTTCGCGAGGCAATACTGAGTGACCCCATTCGATGAGCGCTTCAATGCAACGTCCATCCGGGCCCTGCTGGCCCTGGCCGTCATCTTCGTCATGCTCGCGACCACCGGCTGGACCGCCATCCGGCCGCACAAGGGCGCCGAGGATCCGCGGGCGGCGGCACTGGTGTCGTGGCTGCACGGCTCGGTGGCCGGGCACAAGCTGCCCAGCGCCTCGGCCGGTGCCGACTCGATAGCGCACTTCTTCGCGACGCTGACCGCGGGCCAGACCCGGCAGCTCGCCAACCGCTACCCGCTCGTCGTCGGCAACCTGGACGGCGCGCCGGTGAGCGTGCGCTATCTCGCCAACCGGGTGGCGCTCGCCCAGACGCGCGTCACGGAGATCGCCCGCTCGCACAGCTCGCTGCTCACACCGGCAGGCCGCAAGGACGCGGACAAGCGCGCCCACCGCTACGCCTCGCTGCTGAGCGACGGCCGGCAGATCCTCGCCTTCGACCCGACCGGAGCCGGCCGGGCCGCCGAGGTCTTCGGTGATCTCGGTACCGCCGACCGGGTGGCCGTGGTCGTGCCGGGTGTGGACACCGACATCAGCACGTTCGAACGCACCGCGAAGTCGTACGCGGCCCCGGTCGGCATGGCGCGCGCCCTGTACTCGGCCGAACGCGCCCAGGACCCGTCCGCGCACACCGCGGTGATCGCCTGGGCGAACTACACGACGCCGTCGGGTGTCGGTCTCGACGCCTCCACCGGCGAGCTGGCGGAGAACGGCGCGGTCCGGCTGAACTCGCTGGTCGAGGCGCTGCCGTCCACCGCGCGCATCTCGCTGTTCTGCCACTCGTACGGCTCGGTGCTCTGCGGTGTGGCCGCTCCTGGCCTGCCGTCGGAGAAGATCTCCGACATCACCGTCTTCGGCAGCCCCGGGATGCGGGTGAGCCGCGCCGCGCAGCTGCACACTTCCGCCAATGTGTGGGCCGCCCGCGATCCGAGCGACTGGATCGGCGAGGTGCCGCACCTGGAGATCGCCGGCCTCGGGCATGGCGCCGACCCGGTCTCGGCGTCCTTCGGGGCCCGTGTGGTCGGTACCGAGGGCGCACTGGGGCACCCCGGCTACTTCGCTCCCGACACCGAGAGCCTGGCGAACTTCACCGACATCGCCCTCGGCCAGTACGGCGCGGTGCAGTGTGCGCCGAACCGCGAGGACTGCGCGTCGGGCCTCGGCCAGGGCTGAGCCGGAGTCGCAGGGGTGGTTCCGGGCCTGGCGCCCGGAACCACCCCACGCGCGTTTTTGCGGCCGGTTCGGCAGTTGATCCCACATTCGGCCCTACGATGAGCCACATGGGTGACGTTTTGGCCGGATCCAACGCCGTGTGGGAGTTCGACACGGATGCCGTGGTCATCCGGTACGAGCGCGGGGTGCGCAATTCGAAGCTGCTCCAGACGCTCGGCGAGCGCCGGATCCCGTACGCCGCGCTGACCGGCGTCGAGCTCGTTCCCGGCAAGCGCGGCACGGTCGTGCTGCGCGCCCTGCCCCGGCCTGGCGCCGATCCCCTGATGGAAGCGGCGGGCGGGCAGCTGAAGGACTCCGCGGACCCCTACCGGCTGGTGCTGCCGGCCGACCGCGAGACCCTCGCCGAGTACTACACGGACGAGCTACGGGTCGCGGTCTCCGACAACGACACCGGCGAACCGGCCGACCGCTTCCTGGTCGCCGCGCCCACCGGGCCGCAGTCGTTCAAGGCGTACGACGCCAGGGCCGCCTTCGACGGCCGCGCGGTGTCCTTCCGCTGGTTCTGGACGGGCGCCTCGACCGCCAAGTGGAAGGCCGGCGACCAGCACTTCCCGGTCGCCGGCCTGAGCGGGGTCGACTGGCGCTCCCCCGAGCTGCTGCACGGCTATCTGCGGCTGCGGCCGAACGACGACACCGAACACCCCGGCGACCCCGACCAGAACCCGGCCGCGGTGGTCTTCGGGCTCGGCTACGGGCAGGTCCATGAATCGCTGCCGTTCGCCGCGTCCGTGCTGGCCGCCGTGCAGACGGCTACTCGCGCGCGGCGGAAGTAGAGCTCATGTCCGGGTAGCGGTCGCCCGCGACGTGCTCGGCGATCGGTTCCAGCCACTCCAGCTCGATCCGGTCGAGAGTGATCCGGGTCGCCCCGGTGTTCTCCAGCACGCGGCTGACCTTGCGGGTGCCCGGGATCGGCACCACCGTCAGCTGGTGCACCTGGGCCCGCTGCTGCACCCAGGCGAGCGCGATCTGGCCGAGCGTCGCCCCGTGCGCCTTGGCGGCCTTGCGGACCGGGTCCAGCAGATCCGCGTTCCGCTTGGCGTTCTCACCGGTGAACCGGGGCTGGTGCTGCCGGTAGTCGCCACCGCTCAGATCCGTCGTGGCGTCCAGGAACGAGCCGGTCAGGAAGCCCCGGCCCAGCGGTGAGTACGGCACGAAGGCCACGCCCAGCTCGGCGGCGGCCGGTACCGCGCTGCGTTCCACATCCCGGCTGAACAGCGACCACTCGGACTGCAGCGCGGCGATCGGGTGCACGGCGTGCGCCTCGCGCAGCTCCGCGCCCGTCACCTCGGACAGACCCAGGTACCGGACCTTGCCCTCCGCGACCAGCTCGGCCATCGCGCCGACGGACTCCGCGAACGGGACGCCCGGGTCACGGCGGTGCATGTAGTAGAGGTCGATGACGTCCGTGCCCAGCCGGCGCAGGCTGCCCTCGACGGCCTGCCGGATGTACGCCCGGTCGTTGCGGACGCCGCGGTACGTCGCGTCGTCCGCCCTGCGCTCTATGGCGAACTTGGTCGCCAGCGTGATCCCGTCCCGGTGCGCCTTCACGAACGGGGCGAGGAACTCCTCGTTCGCCCCCGAGCCGTAGGCGTCGGCGGTGTCGAAGAGCGTGACGCCCGCCTCGAGGGCCGCTTCCAGCGTCGCCCGCGCCGCGTCCACGTCGGTCTCGCCGTAGAACTCGCTCATGCCCATGCAGCCCAGGCCCTGGACGCCGACCAGCGGTCCGTCCGTGCCCAGCCGTACGGTGTCGATCATTTCCGTGCCGGCTTCCGTGCCGTTCTCGGTGCTCGCGTTGTCGCTCATCAGGGTCAGACCCTCTCCGGCGCCCGCTGGGCGCCCCCATACATGTCGATCTTGTAGTCCAGTACCGCGAGGGTGTCCTGCAGCTCGGCGATCCGCCGGTGCACGTCCTCACGGTGCGCCACGAGCAGCTCCTGCCGCGCGGCGAAGGTCTGCTCGCCCTCGCGCACCATCTCCGCGTACCTGACCATGTCCGCGACCGGCATCCCGGTCAGCCGGAGCTTGCCGACGAAGGCCAGCCAATGCAGATCGCGGTTGGTGTAGCGGCGCTGCCCGGTGTGGGAGCGGTCGACGTGCGGCATCAGTCCGATCCGCTCGTACCAGCGCAGGGTGTGCGCGCTCAGCCCGGTCACCGTGACCACTTCGCTGATCGTGTACTGGTCCTGCCCGTCGGGCCGCAGAATCGAGGCCTGGTCGTCACAGCTGGCGATCCGGCCGGCCCTGGTCCTCGCCACCTTCGTCACAGCCACCTGCGTTACGGTCATGCCCCTACGCTACGGACTTGGAGTGCACTCGAAGCAAGCGCCTCAGGAGATCTTTTCCGGCCGCGTTACGCTCGCCCCATGGAGAGCTTGCGTGAGATCCGGAACTGGCCCGTCCCCACGGCGGCCGCGGCCGTCGTCCGCCGGGACGGCACGGTGGCCGGGACCCACGGCCCGGTCGGTGAGCCGTTCCGGCTCGCGTCCGTCACCAAGCCGCTGACGGCCTACGCGGCGCTGGTCGCCTGCGAGGAGGGTGTCTTCGAGCTCGACGACCCGGCGGGCCCCGAGGGCTCGACGGTGCGCCATCTGCTCTCCCACACCTCGGGGCTGGCCTTCGACCAGCACCGCGTCATGGCGCCGCCCGGTGACCGCCGGCTCTACTCCAACGCCGGGTTCGAGGTGCTCGCCGACCACATCGCCAAGGCCACCGGCATCCCGTTCCCCGAGTACCTGCGCCAAGCCGTCCTGGAGCCGCTGGGGATGACCGCCACCACGCTGCCCGGCTCGGCCGCCGCCGACGGTGTCTCCACCGTCGAGGACCTCGTCCGCTTCGCCGCCGAACTGCAGGCGCCGCGCATCCTGCACCCGTCGACCCTCGACGAGGCGACGTCCGTCGTCTTCCCCGGCCTCAAGGGCGTGCTGCCCGGCTACGGCCACCAGAACCCCAACGACTGGGGGCTCGGCTTCGAGATCCGGGACTCCAAGACCCCGCACTGGACCGGCTCCGCCTCCAGCCCGCGCACCTTCGGGCACTTCGGCCAGACCGGGACCTTCCTGTGGGTCGACCCGGACGCGGGCGCCGCGTGCGTCTGCCTCACCGACCGCGCCTGGGGCGAATGGGCGGTCCCGCTGTGGCCGGCGCTGACGGACGCGGTCCTCGCGGAGCTGCGGGCCTAGGGCGTGTCGCGAAAGTCCCGCCTGGCCCACGACGCCTGGCACGCGCCCTAGTCCGCCGGGTCGCGCGGCACCGGACGCATCTCCCAGACGAGGTACTCCACCGGGCCCGCCGCCGCCTGCACCAGAAGCCCCTCCTCATCGGTGATGCGCGCCGCGTCGCCCGCTTCGAGGGTCTCGTCGGCCAGCCGGACGCTGCCGCGCACCACGTGCACGTAGACGAAGGGCGCGGCCGGCAGTTCGCCCGGGCCGCGGCCGACGGACAGTGCCGCGTGCGGCTGCCGGAGCGGGACGAAGGGCGTGCCGTGTTCGACGCCGTAGCGCGGGCCGCCGCCGAACACCGCGGGCTCCAGCCACATCTGAAGGAACCTCAGCGGGCTCTCCCCGGCGTTGCGTTCGACGTGGCGGACGCCGTCGCCGGCGCTGAGCAGCTGTGCCTCGCCGGCCCGCACCACGGTCTCGTGGCCCGCGGAGTCCCGGTGCCCCAGCTCGCCCTCGATCACCCACGTCACGATCTCGACTCCCCCGTGCGGGTGCTCCGCGAAGCCGGCGCCGGGCGCCAGCCGCTCCTCGTTGCACGCCATCAGCGGCCCGAAGCGCAGGTTGCCGGGGTCGTAGTGGGAGCCGAACGAGAACGCGTGGAGGGTCTCGATCCCCGCGGCGGGATCACCCCCGGCGTACCGCTGCGCACCGCGCCGAACGTCGATCATTCCGCCACCGTACAAGCGACCGGCGCGCACCCCGGCGCCGTGCGCCCCCGGGGATAAGGCAGTCTTGTCCCGTGCCCGACACTCCGCAGCCCCCGAAAAAGCCCGTCCGCGCTGAGCACGCCGCGACGCTGCGCCGACTGGAGAAGTCGTCCGGCCGGCTCGCGGCGAACGCCATCGCCCGGATGGATGAGCAGCTGCCGTGGTACCGGGCGATGCCACCGGAGAACCGGTCCTGGATCGGGCTGGTGGCGCAGGCGGGCATCGCGGCGTTCACCGAGTGGTTCCGGCATCCCGAGGCGCCGCAGGCGATCAGCACGGATGTGTTCGGGACCGCGCCCAGGGAGCTGACCCGGGCGATCTCGCTGCGGCAGACCGTGGAGATGGTGCGCACCACCATCGAGGTGATGGAAGCGGCCATCGACGAGGTGGCGGCGCCCGGTGACGAGTCCGTGCTGCGCGAGGCGCTGCTGGTCTACGCCCGGGAGATCGCGTTCGCCACCGCCCAGGTGTACGCGCAGGCGGCCGAGGCCCGGGGCGCGTGGGACGCGCGCCTGGAGTCGCTGGTCGTCAACGCGGTGCTGTCCGGTGAGGCGGACGAGGGGGTGCTGTCGCGCGCGGCGGCGCTGGGCTGGAGTTCGCCCGACAAGATCGTGGTGGTGCTCGGGACCGCGCCGAACGGCGACAGCGAGCTGACGGTGGAGGCCATCAGGCGGGCCGCTCGGCACGCGAAGCTGCAGGTGCTCACCGGGGTGCTCGGTGAGCGGCTGGTGGTGATCGCGGGCGGTGAGGGCGAGCCGCTCAAGGTCGCGAAATCACTGATCGCCCCGTTCGCGGCGGGCCCCGTGGTGGCCGGACCGGTCGTCGGGGACCTGCTGTCCGCCACCCGTTCCGCACAGGCCGCCGCCGCCGGTCTCAAGGCGTGCGCCGCCTGGCCGGACGCGCCCCGGCCGGTCGTCTCGGACGACCTGCTGCCCGAGCGTGCGATGGCCGGCGACCGTTACGCGCGTGAACAGCTGGTGGAGGAGATCTACAGACCGCTGGAGGAAGCGGGCTCCGCGCTCCTCGAAACGCTGAGTGTCTACCTCGAACAGGCCTCGTCGCTCGAAGGGGCCGCGCGGATGTTGTTCGTTCACCCAAACACCGTCCGCTACCGGCTGCGACGTGTGACGGATGTCACCGGATGGTCGCCCTCCGACGTACGTTCGGCGTTCACGCTGCGCATCGCCCTCATCCTGGGACGACTGTCCGCCGCCGATCAATCACCCTGAGTTTTTGTTGGACACCAACAAATCGTCCAGCAGTTCTTCGTCCCTGTCCCCACGGGCGGTGAGACCCGCCCGCGAGAGAGAGTGTGTACGTGCTCGTACTCGTCGCTCCCGGCCAGGGTGCCCAGACGCCCGGCTTCCTGACTCCTTGGCTCGACCTTCCCGGCGTCGCCGACCGCCTTCACTGGTGGTCCGCGGTGGCGGGGCTCGACCTTGTCCACTACGGCACGAAGGCCGACGCGGACGAGATCCGCGACACCGCCGTGGCCCAGCCGCTGCTGGTGGCCGCAGGACTGGTCTCGGCCCTGTCGCTGTTCCCGCACCCGGCCGACGGCCGGCGCGCGGTCGGCGCGGTCGCCGGACACAGCGTCGGTGAGATCACCGCCGCCGCCGGTGCCGGGGTGATCACCGCGGAATCGGCGATGGCCCTGGTGCGACAGCGCGGACTGGCCATGGCCAAGGCCGCGGCCGTCACCACCACCGGCATGTCCGCGGTGCTCGGCGGCGACCCCGAAGAGGTCCTCGCCCACCTGGAGAAGCTCGGCCTGACCCCGGCGAACATCAACGGCGGCGGACAGATCGTCGCCGCCGGTACCGCGGAGCAGCTGGCCGCGCTCGCCGAGGACAAGCCCGAGAAGGCCCGCGTCATCGCCCTGAAGGTGGCCGGCGCGTTCCACACCCACCACATGGCTCCCGCGGTGTCCGCGCTGGAGGCCCTCGTGCCCGGTGTGACCGTGCACGATCCGGGTATCCGCTATGTGTCGAACGCCGACGGCCAGGTCGTCGGCAGTGGCGACGAGATCGTCCGCCGGCTGGTCCAGCAGGTCTCCAACCCGGTCCGCTGGGACCTGTGCATGGAGACGTTCAAGGAGCTCGGCGTCACCGCCATCATCGAGATGGCGCCGGCCGGCACGCTGGTCGGCCTGGCCAAGCGCGCGCTGCCGGGCGTCAAGACGCTGGCCCTGAAGACCCCGGACGACATCGACGCGGCTCGCGCGATCGTCGCCGAGCACGGCGACCCGGACGCCGGCGGCGCGTCCCTGCCGCTCATCCATCCCGCGGCCGAAGAGGAGTCACCCCAGACATGACGGCGAAGATCCAGCCCAGCCAGGGTGCCCCGTACGCGCGGATTCGCGGGGTCGGCGGCTACCGGCCGACCCGGGTGGTCCCCAACGAGGTGATCCTGGAGACGATCGACTCCAGCGACGAGTGGATCCGCTCCCGCTCCGGCATCTCCACGCGCCACTGGGCGAACGAGTCGGAGACCGTCGCCGAGATGTCGATCGAGGCCTCGGGCAAGGCGCTCGCGGACGCGGGTCTGTCGGCCGAGGACATCGGCGCGGTGATCGTCGCGACCGTCTCGCACTTCAAGCAGACCCCGGCCATCGCGACCGAGATCGCGTTCCGGCTCGGCGCGGGCAAGGCCGCCGCGTTCGACATCTCCGCGGCCTGCGCCGGCTTCGCCTACGGGCTGACGCTCGCCAAGGGCATGGTCACCGACGGCAGCGCCAAGAACGTGCTGGTGATCGGGGTCGAGCGGCTGAGCGACCTGACCGACCTGACCGACCGGGCGACCGCCTTCCTCTTCGGCGACGGCGCCGGCGCGGTCGTGGTCGGCCCGTCCGACGTGCCCGCCATCGGCCCCTCGATCTGGGGCTCGGAGGGCGACAAGTCCGATGTGATCGCCCAGACCGACTCGTGGGAGGTCTTCCGCGCCGGCGGCCAGCCGGAGACGGGGAAGTTCCCGGCGCTGCGCCAGGAGGGCCAGACGGTCTTCCGCTGGGCGGTCTTCGAGATGGCCAAGGTGGCCCAGCAGGCGCTGGACGCCGCCGGGATCACCGCGGAACAGCTCGATGTGTTCATCCCGCACCAGGCGAACATGCGCATCATCGACTCGATGATCAAGGCACTGAAGCTGCCGGAGCATGTCGCGATCGCCCGCGACATCGCGACCACCGGCAACACCTCGTCGGCCTCCATCCCGCTGGCGATGGAGCGGCTGCTGGCCACCGGCCAGGCCAAGAGCGGCGACACCGCCCTGCTCATCGGCTTCGGGGCGGGTCTCGTGTACGCCGCAACTGTGGTTACTCTCCCCTAGTCACAACCCCTTCGCGGCGCCGCAGTCCCGCACGCCGCACTCCCCCGCAACACATAAGGAGCGCCGTAATGGCCGCCACCCAGGCAGAGATCCTCGAAGGCCTCGCCGAGATCGTCAACGAGATCGCCGGCATCCCGGTCGAGGACGTCCAGACGGAGAAGTCCTTCACCGACGACCTGGACGTCGACTCCCTGTCCATGGTCGAGGTCGTCGTGGCCGCTGAAGAGCGTTTCGAGACCAAGATCCCGGACGACGCCGTCAAGGACCTGAAGACCGTCGGCGACGCCGTCGACTACATCCTCAAGAACCAGGCCTGACATACCCCCTGGGACGACGTGTCTGTCGCCCGCCCTTCTATACGTGGAGAGACATTCCTGTGAACTCGACCAATCGCACCGTGGTCGTCACCGGTATCGGCGCAACCACACCGCTGGGTGGCGACAGCGCGTCGACCTGGGAAGGCCTGGTCGCCGGACGTTCCGGTATCAGCGCCCTGGAGCAGGACTGGGCAGCTGAGCTGCCGGTCCGCATCGCCGGTCAGATCGCCGTCGAACCGTCGGAGATCCTGCCGCGCCCGCTGCTGCGCAAGCTGGACCGCTCGGCGCAGTTCGCGGTGATCGCGGCCCGTGAGGCGTGGGCCGACGCGGGCTTCACCGCCAAGGCCGGCGAGGACTCCTCGATCGACCCGGACCGGCTCGGCACCGTCGTCGCCTCCGGCATCGGTGGCGTCACGACGCTGCTGGGCCAGTACGACGTGCTCAAGGAGCAGGGCGTCCGCAAGGTCTCCCCGCACACCGTTCCCATGCTCATGCCGAACAGCCCGTCCGCCAACGTCGGCCTCGAGGTCAACGCGCGGGCCGGCGTTCACTCGTTGGTGAGCGCGTGCGCCTCCGGCGCGGAAGCGGTCGGCTACGCCATCGAGATGATCCGCACCGGCCGCGCCGATGTGGTCGTCGCGGGCGGCACCGAGGCGGCCATCCACCCGCTGCCGATCGTCGCCTTCGCCAACATGATGGCGATGTCGAAGAACAACGACGACCCGCACGGCGCTTCGCGCCCGTACGACAAGGGCCGTGACGGCTTCGTCCTCGGTGAGGGCGCGGGCGTCATCGTCCTGGAGTCGGCCGAGCACGCCGCGCAGCGCGGCGCCAAGGTCTACTGCGAGGCGCTGGGCCAGGGCCTGTCCGCGGACAGCCACCACATCGCCCAGCCCGAGCCGACCGGCCGCGGCATCTCCGCCGCGCTGGAGCACCTGATCGCCTCCACCGGTCTGAACACCTCCGAGATCATGCACCTGAACGCGCACGCCACCTCGACCCCGCAGGGTGACGTCGCCGAGGTCAAGGCGCTCGCCAAGGTGCTGGGCCACGAGCTGGACCACATCGCGATCTCCGCCACGAAGTCGATGACCGGGCACCTGCTCGGCGGCGCGGGCGGCATCGAGTCCGTCGCCACCGTGCTCGCGCTCCACAACCGCCTCGCCCCGCCGACGATCAACATTGTCGAGCTGGACGACGAGGTCGACGCGAAGCTGGTCTCCACCGAGGCGAAGCCGCTGCCGGAGGGACCGGTCATCGCCCTCAACAACTCGTTCGGCTTCGGCGGTCACAACGTCGTCCTGGCGTTCCGCACCGTCTGACAGCCACAGCGCCGAAACGGCCTGTTCCCCGGTCCGCCGACCGGGGAACAGGCCGTTCTCGCGTCAGGCGCCCGTTCACGGGCAGGCGACGTCCTTACGGGCAGGCCACGACCTGAGCGGCCCAGGAGAGACCGCCGCCGAAGCCCAGCAGCAGCACCGGGGCGCCCCGCGGGATCGTGCGGTCCTCGACGAGCTTGGAGAGCGCCAGCGGGATCGAGGCGGCGGACGTGTTGCCCGAGACCGTGACATCGCGGGCCACGACGGCCTGCGGGGCATCCAGTTGGCGCACCAGCGAGTCGATGATCCGCAGGTTCGCCTGGTGGGTGACGATACCGCCCAGGTCCGCGGGGGTGAGGCCGGCGCGGCGGCAGGCCTCGACGGCGACGGGTGCCAACTCGGTGGTGGCCCAGCGGAAGACGGTCTGGCCGTTCTGCCGGAAGCGCGGCTGCCAGTCGTCCTGGAGGCGGACGGCGTCCCCGCGGGCGGGGTCGGAGCCGCCGCGCCCGCCGCGCGGTGGCGCGGCTGCTGGACGGACCCGCCGCGAACTGAGCGAGGTACCGGCCGCTACGTGTCGAAGCTCGCGAAGTACGAGGCCGCCATGTCCTCGCCGCCGTGCCCCTGGCCGGCCGCGCGGCTGAAGCGCTCCGCGCCCGCCGCGGCCACGTCCAGCTGGACGCCGTGCGCCTCGCCGGCGGCGACGATGAGCCGGGCGTCCTTCAGCGCGCCGTCGACCGTGAAGTTCGGTGCGAAGTCACCACTGAGCATCGCCTCGGCCTTCAGACGCAGATACGGCAGGTCGAGCGGGCCGCCGTCGAGCGCCTCGAAGAAGTGCCGGGGGTCCACGTCCAGGCCCTTGGCCAGGGCCATCGCCTCGGCCGCGCCGTTGGTGACCGCCAGCACCCAGCTGTTGAGAACCAGCTTGAGGCTGCTGGCCGCTCCCTTCCCGCCGTCGTCGCCCAGCCACAGGACCTTGCGCCCGACGGCGTCGAAGACCCGGCCCGCCACCGGCCGGGCGGCTTCCGGGCCGGCCGCCAGCACCGTCAATTGACCCGCTTCCGCGGCCGACCGGGTGCCGAGCACGGGCGCGTCGACGAAGTGCGCGCCACGCTCGCGGGCCAGGGCCGCCAGCGGTGCCAGCGCGTCGGGCCCCACGGTGCACATCTGGGCCCACACCACACCCTCGCGCAGCCCGGGGGACGCCTCCCGCATCGTCCGGAGCACGGACGGGCCGTCGAGCAGCATGGTGACGACGGCGTCCGCGCCGCGGACCGCCTCGACCGGGTCGCCGGTGATGTGCACTCCGGCGGCGGCCAGCGGCTCGGCGCGGGCGAGGGTGCGGTTCCAGGCGCGCACTTCGAGCCCGGCGGCGGCGAGGTTGCGCGCCATGCCCGCGCCCATGAGGCCGGTGCCGAGCACCGCTACGGAAAGTGTGTCGTCCATACCGGCACGTTAGACCCCGCGACGGGACCTACGGCAAGGGCGCGGGCGGAACGTGAGGGGGCGTCACACGACCTGGTGCAGCCAGCGCACCGGTGCGCCCTCGCCCGCGTACCGGAACGGTTCGAGCTCGTCGTCCCACGGTTTGCCGAGCAGCCTGCCGACCTCGGTCTCCAGATCCGCCTCACCGGTGCGGGCCCGCTGGAGCGCGGCGCGGAGCCGGTCCTCGGGGATGAGGATGTCGCCGTGCATGCCCGTGACGGCGTGGAAGATGCCGAGTTCGGGGGTGCAGCTGTATCTCTCCCCTTCGGCGGCCGGGCAGGGTTCGGCCGTGACTTCGAAGCGCAGCAGGTGCCAGCCGCGCAGGGCGGACGCCAGCTTCGAGGCCGTACCGGGCTCCCCCTGCCAGGAGAACTCGGCCCGCCAGGTGCCCGGTGAGACGGGCTGGCGGATCCAGTCGAGGCTTACGCGCACGCCGAGGACGCCCGCGACAGCCCATTCGACGTGCGGGCACAGCGCGCGCGGTGCGGAGTGAACGTACAGAACTCCACGTGTCGTCACCGGTACCTCCAGTGTGGGACGAGGTTCGCCTTCCCCAGCGGCCTCACGCCCGAACCGGCTGCTTCCGGGGCAACATTAGATATTCTGCACCATTGATAACAAACAGGACAAGAGTGAACTCCTGCCAACTGGGCTTCGGTAAACCTCCCGCCGGTTCTCCTGGGCTGTCAGGGAAAAGCTACCGTGCGGCGTCTCCAGAGGAGTGACGTACCGTCGGGCTCGGACCAGATGTCACCCACTCGTCGGAGGGGATCACCGGATGCGACCGTTCCTGCGAGGCTGCGTGGCCGCTGCCGCCGCCTCCCTGTTGCTGGCCGGATGCTCCGGAGGGGGACCCGCACCGGACGAGAAGCCGGCCGCCCCGGTCAGCCGCAAACCTGTTCCCCGGCCCACCCCCACGTGGAACGCGCACCCCGCGTCGATCGCCGCGCTGGGCGATTCCATCACCCGTGGCTTCGACGCCTGTTCCCTGCTGGCGGACTGCCCCGAGGTCTCCTGGGTCACCGGCACCCGCAGCCAAGTGGACAGCATCGCCGGGCGGGTACTGACCGCCACCGGCATCGCCGCCAACAGCTGGAACCTCGCCAAGAGCGGCGCCCGGATGTCGGATCTGCCGGACCAGGCGGTGGCGGCCGCCGCGAAGAAACCGTCACTGGTGACGGTCCTGATGGGCTCCAACGACGCCTGCCGGGACTCCGTCGACGACATGACACCGGTGGCCGACTTCCGCGCCGACTTCACCCGGGCGATGACCGGGCTGCACAGCGCCCTGCCGAAGTCCCAGGTGTTCGTGGCGAGCATTCCCGACCTCAAGCGGCTGTGGGAGGTGGGCAAGGAGAACCCGCTCGGCAAGCAGATCTGGAAGCTCGGCATCTGCCCCTCGATGCTGCGCGACGCGGACTCGGTGAGCGAGAGCGCGCAGAGCCGGCGGGACGCGGTCCGGGCGCGCGTGGTGGCGTACAACTCGGTCCTCAAGGAGGTCTGCGCGAAGTACCAGCACTGCCGCTACGACGGCGGCGCGGTCTTCGACTACCGCTTCACGTCGGACGAGTTGAGCAGCTGGGACTGGTTCCACCCCAACGCCCAGGGCCAGGCGCAGCTCGCCCGGATCCTCTACACGGCGGCGTTCGCGAAGCCGTGAAACAGCTGCTTCCGACCCCTTCAACTCCCCTGTTCCTTGCGGACAGAAGCTGACCGCAAGGGTCCGTAACGTACTGCTCATGGACACGAAGAACGCACTTCACCGGTACCGCTGGCTCGGGTACACCGCCGTCATCGCGGCGAGCGTCATGGACCTGCTGGACTCGACCGTCGCCAATGTCGCGGCGCCCGCGATCCGCACCGGACTTGGCGGCTCGTACGCCGACCTCCAGTGGATCGCGGCGGGCTACACCCTCGCCATGGCGGTCGCGCTCCTCACCGGCGGACGACTGGGCGACATGTACGGCCGCAAGCGGGTCCTGCTGGCCGGGATCGCCGGGTTCACCGTCACCTCGATGATGTGCGCGGCGGCGCAGTCCCCGGAGATGCTGATCGTGGCGCGGATCGCGCAGGGAGTGTGCGGCGCGGTGATGCTGCCGCAGGGCTTCGGGCTGACCCGGGACCTGTTCCCCGCCTCCGAGATGAAGAAGGCGTGGGGGATCTTCGGTCCGCTGATGGGGCTGTCCGCGGTGATGGGCCCGATCATCGCCGGCGTGCTGATCCACGCCGACCTGTTCGGTACCGGCTGGCGCATGATCTTCGGCATCAACCTGCCGATCGGCGCGTTCGCGTTCGTGATGGGCTGGAAGTACCTGCCGGACGTGGCCCCGACCGCCCGCGGCGCGCGGCTGGACCTCCCCGGGGTGCTGCTCGCCGGAACCGGCGCCTTCCTGCTGGTCTTCCCGCTGGTGCAGGGCCGTGAACTGGGCTGGCCCACCTGGGTGCTGGTGATGCTCGTCGCCTCGCTGCCGGTCCTGGCCGTCTTCGCCCGCTACCAGGTGCTGCGCAAGCGCTCGGGCCGTACGCCGCTGGTGGAGCCCAGCGTCTTCACCAAGCGGGCCTACGTCTCCGGGGTCGCGTTCGCCATCGCCTTCACCGCGTCCATGGGCGGCATGATCCTCACCCTCGGCATCTTCCTGCAGCTCGGCCTCGGTTACACGGCCCTGCACTCCAGCCTGACCACGGCGCCCTGGGCGCTGGGCGCGCTCTTCGGCTCCGCCTTCGGCGGCATCATGATGGCCCGCCTCGGCCGCCGGATCCTGCACCTCGGCCTGCTCCTGATGGGCGGCGGACTGCTCGCCCTCCACGGCGTCTTCCAGTGGGCCGGCGCGGACATCACGGACTGGGACTTCGCCGCCCCGCTGCTGGTCGGCGGCGCCGGGATGGGCATGATCTTCGTGCCGCTCTTCGACATCATCCTCAACGGCGTCGACGGCCACGAGATCGGCTCCGCCTCGGGCACCCTGCAGGCGCTCCAGCAGCTCGGCATGACGCTCGGCTTCGCCGTCCTGGGCACCGTCTTCTTCAACATCCTCAGCGACGCCCGGCCCGGTCCCGCCGGCCATATCGACGCCGCGCTGGACGCCGCGGGGACGACGGCGCTGTGCACGGTGGGACTGATCGCGCTGGCCTTCGTGCTCGGCTTCTTCCTCCCGAAGACGGTCCGCTCCGCGGAGGAAGCGGAAGCGGACGTCACGGCCGACCGGGAACTCGCCCTCGTCTGAGAAGCGCCCTCGAACGCCGGACAGGCTGGTGTCCTCAAGCGCCGGACGGGCTGGAATTTCCAGCCCGTCCGGCGCTTGAGGACGTTCTCAACCTGCCTTGCGCGCCAGGAAGAACATGCTCGGCCCGAACGACACCTTCGCCAGGGGCGACTGGAGGGCGCCCTCGGCGCGGGCCAGGGCCTGGTGGGGCACGAACTTCTTGAGCTTGCTGCTGCGCAGGTTGGAGACGGACAGCGTCCGCTCCACCGTCAGACCCGCCGCCGCGAGCTGCTCGGCGACCTTGCGCGGGTGGTGGTTGACGAAGGGGATCGAGTCCCGTTCGCGGTTCTCGGCGGAGCGGATGTCGACCGGCTCGGTGGGGATGCGTTGCCGGCGGGCGGCGTAGCGGACCCGGTTGGCGGCGTGCGCGAGGTTGGCGCTCTCGATGACGGCGATGCCGCCCGGCCGCAGCAGCCGGGCGATCTCGGACAGGGCGGGCACCGGGTCGGGCAGATGGTGCATGACGCGGATCATCGTGACGAGATCCACGCTGGCCTCGTCCATGCCGAGCCGGCCCGCGCTCATCAGCCGCATCGCGACGTTGGTCTCACCGGCGAGGAACTCCTCGGCGTCCGAAAGCTGCTTCCTGCTCGAGTCGACGAGCGTGACGTGATCGGCGAACTCCCGCAGTACGGGGACGAGACGGCCGTAGCCGCCGCCGACGTCGGCCGCGTGGCCGAACCGCCGGCCGTCCAGGAGCGAGCGGAGCGCTGCGACCTCGGCATCGTGCTCGTAGCTCCGGTCCTGCCAGTACGTGCGGTAGCTGTGTTCGTTCTCGTCGTACTGGTTCGTGCGCTCCGGCATGAACGTCCCCTCCCATGTCACTGCGGACTTCCGCATGGACCGGGTTCCCCCCCATGTCGATGCGGTCTCTCGCATGGACATATCTAGGAGGCCGGAACGGTTCCCGTCGCGTCGTCATGGTGTTCGTCATTTTCCTCGTCGGGCACCGGATCCGGGTCGGCCGCCGGATCGGGGTCGGGTGCCGGGACGAGTTCGCGCACCAGCAGTGCGGCGCCCGCGACGGCGCCCGGCATCGCGAAGACGGCGATGACCGGCACCAGGAACAGGAGGACCAGCGGCACGCCGAAGCCGAGCGCCAGCGGGAGCCGGCCGCGCAGCAGTCGCAGCCGGGTCCGCAGCGGGACGGAGCGGCGCCGCATGGCGACCGAGGTGAGCTCGGTGGTCAGGAAGAAGCCGGAGACGCAGATGCCCACGACGGGGACGACGGTCTGGCCGACCACCGGGATGAAGCCGCAGGCGAAGAGCAGCAGTCCGAAGGCCGCCACCCGCGCCAGCACGGACAGGCTGTCCCGTACCGAGGTGAGGATCTCGCGCCAGAGCGGGATGTCGGGCTTGGGCGGTGCGCCGCCCTCCATCTCCTCGACGCGTTCCGAGAGCGACTCGTAGAACGGGTCGCCGATCAGCAGCGCCACGGCGGTGAAGGTCGCCATCGCCAGCAGCAGGCCGCCGCTGAAGACGATGACGGTCAGCGTCCAGCGCAGCAGCGACCGGAAGGGGGTGTCCCAGCCGTCCGCGAACGGCGTCGCCCAGGACGACAGGTCGTCCGCCCAGAAGCCGAGGGCGACGAGCGCCGCGATGTAGAGGACCAGGGCGATCAGGCCGGGCAGCAGCCCGAATCCCCACCACCTCCGGTGCCGCGCCACCCAGCGCTGGCCTTCCAGGAAGTACTTCAGACCGGTCGTGAGATCACGCATGGGCGTCACCCTAACGACCAGGGCCCGTCCGGCGGATCAGGGGCGGTCCAGGCGTCGTCCGGTGCGGTGGATCGCAAGGCGCCGGAATGCCCGCATACGCTTTCGTATGTGCGCGTTTTGGCAACGCCGCGAGCTGCCGTGCCAGGCGGCGAAGGGGCCGTTCATGATCCGCCGGCCAGGCCCTGGGTCGGACGGCCCGGCCGGGGAGGGCCGGAAAGGGGCGGGGCGCGTCAGGGCGCCCCGCCCCGGTCATGGGGTTCCCGTCCGGTCCGGCCGGTCCGGCACGGGCTTCGCGGGTGTTACGGAAGGTCGAGCGGGGCGCTCACCCGGAGGTCGGCGAGCGAGCGGCCGGCCTCGACCTCGTAGTGCCCGGGGACCAGCAGCCAGCCGCCGTCCGCCTCGTCCCACACCTCGGCGGCCCGGCGCGGCAGTTCGACGACGACCTCGGCGCTCTCCCCCGGTCCTGCCTGAACGGAGGCGAAGCCGGCCAGCCAGCGGGCCGGCCGCTCGACCGCGTCGGCGGCGGGGGCCAGATAGACCTGGACGACTTCCCGTCCGGGGCGCGAACCGGTGTTGCGGACGCGGACGGTGAGCGTGCCCAGCGCCTCGCCCTCGCCCTCGCCGCGCTCGAACTCCGCCGACTCGTAGGCCCAGTCGGTGTATCCGAGGCCGTGGCCGAAGGCGTACGCGGGGGTGGCGCCGGCCTTCTCCCAGGCGCGGTAGCCGATGAAGACGCCCTCGTCGTAGGAGAGCGTGCCGTCCTGCGGGGTGACCTGGGTGACGGGTACGTCCGCCAGGGCGACCGGCCAGGTCGTGGGCAGCCGGCCGCCCGGCTCCTCGGCGCCGAGCAGGACGTCGGCGAGCGCGGCGCCCGCCTCCTGGCCGGGGAACCAGCCGAGCAGCACCGCGGCGACGTCCTCGCGCCACGGCATCTCCACCGGGGAGCCGGAGTTGACGATGACGACGGTGCGCGGGTTCACCGCGGCGACGCGGGCGACGAGCTCGTCCTGGCGGCCGGGCAGCCGCAGATCGGTGCGGTCGAAGCCCTCGCTCTCGACGCGCTCGGTGGTCGCGACGACAACGATCGCGGTATCGGCGGCGGCGGCCGCCGCGACGGCGTCCTCGATCAGCTGGTCGGGGTCGCGCTCCGGCTCTCCGTGCACGAAGGAGAAGCCGATCGCCTGGATCGGGGCGTCGGCGAACTTCGCGACGGTGTAGGTGAGGCTGACGTCGACGGTCTCGCCCTCGGTCAGTTCCACCGTGCCGCGCGGCACCGGGGATCCGAAGAACGCCTCGAACGGGTCGGCGTGGTCGGCGGACTGCTCGCCGTCGAAGAGCACGGTCCCGGCGACGACGAGCCGGAAGCCGCCGAGGCCGCGGGTGCCGAAGGCGTGCGCACCGCTCTCGCGGGGGGTGAAGGTGCCGGTGGCCTCGACGGTGGTGACCTCGTCGTAGCTGACGCCCTCCGGCATGTCGCCGAGCCACTGCACCATGCCGTTGGGCATCCGCTCGGAGCCGAGCTCCCGGCCCTCGGCGTCGCGGGCGACGGCGCGCAGCGTGAAGCCCCTGTCGGCGACGGAGAGTTCGTCGCTGGGGTCGGCGCCGACCGCGTAGCTCAGCGCGAAGCCCTCGGGCAGCGCGGCGCGCAGGCCGTCGAGCGGGGAGACGATGTGGTCGGGGAAGACCTGCGCGGAGCCGCCGCCGAGCACCCGGGCGTCGCGGGCCGCGGCGCCGATCAGGGCGATGCCGCGGACGGCCGAGGCGTCGACGGGCAGCGCGCGGCCGCCGCCGGCCACGGTCTCGTTGCGCACCAGGACGAAGGCGCGGCGGGCGATCTCGCGGGCCAGCGCCTCGCCGTCGATCCCGGCCGGCCGGTCCGCCTCGGCGACGGCGGCCGGGACACCGTCCAGGATGCCGACGCGGGCGGCGAGCCGCAGCACGTTGCGGACGGCCGCGTCGACCACCGGCTCCTCGACGCTCCCGCCCCGGACGGCGGCGGCCAGCGCCTCGCCGTAGACGGTGCGCGGGCCGGGCATGGCCACGTCCAGGCCGCCGTTGACGGCGCCGACGGTGTCGCGGGCGGCCATCCAGTCCGAGACGATGTAGCCGTCGAAGCCCCATTCGCCGCGCAGCACCACGTTCTGCAGGTAGTGGTGCTCGCTCATCGTGGTGCCGTTGACGCCGTTGTAGGCGCACATGATGCCCCACGGGTGGGCGTTCTTGACGATGGCCTCGAACGGCGCCAGGTACAGCTCGCGCAGCGCGCGGGTACCGACCACGTTGTCGACGGTGAAGCGCTCGGTCTCGGCGTCGTTGGCCACGAAGTGCTTGACGGTGGTGCCGACGCCGCCCGCCTGGACGCCCGCCACGTAGCCGGTGCCGATCTCCCCGGTGAGGTACGGGTCCTCGGAGTACGCCTCGAAGTGCCGTCCGCCGAGCGGGGAGCGGTGCAGGTTCACCGTCGGCGCCAGCAGGACGTGCACGCCCTTGCGGCGGGCCTCCTGGGCGAGGAGGTTGCCGGCCCTGCGGGCCAGCTCCGGGTCCCAGGTCGCGGCGAGCGCGGTCGGGCTGGGGAGCGCGATCGACGGGTCGTCGGCGGTCCAGCGCACCCCGCGCACCCCGATCGGGCCGTCGGACATCACCAGCGAACCGAGGCCGATCTCCGGCAGCGCGGGCAGCGTCCACATGTCCTGGCCGGACAGCAGCCGTGCCTTCGCGTCCAGGTCCAGCTTGCCCAGCGCGGCCTCGACCGCGTCCTCGATGGCCGTGCGCCCGGTGTCCGTCATCGTCTGCTCCCTCTGTCCCTCGGTGTCGTCCCGCGCCCATCCTCACCTCACCCACCTGTAGATCGGTAGGGTAAGTTACAGATACGTTACTTAAATCTTTCACCGATCAGGTTCGATTAGGCTCACGGCCGAACGAAGGGGGCACGGTGTCCAGAACGACCGGAGACCGGCGGGCGGAGATCATCCAGGCCGCGGTGGAAGTGATCGCCGAACGCGGCTACCGGGGGGCCTCCCTCGGCGCGGTGGCCGAGCGGGTGGGACTGACCCAGCAGGGGCTGCTGCACTACTTCCCGACGAAGGAGGCGCTCCTGGTCGCGGTGCTGGCGGCGCGCGACCAGTGGGACGTGGCCTCCACGGCGCTGCACGGCACGACATGGCCGCTGGAGATGCTGACGTCCCTGGTCGAGTACAACGCGACCCGGCCCGGCATCGTGCAGACCTTCACGGTCCTCGCGGGCGACAGCGTCACCGAGGACCATCCGGCCCGCCCCTACTTCGAGGAGCGCTACCGCTGGGTGCGCGAGGGCGCGGCCGACATGCTGCGCGCGGAGTTCGGCGACCGGCTGCCGGGCGGCCTCACCCCGGGGCGGGCGGCTCCGCTGCTCGTCGCCGTCATGGACGGCCTGCAGGTGCAGTGGCTGCTGGATCCGGAGGCGGTGGACATGGCGGCGGCGTTCCGCGACTTCGTCGCCCTGCTGGGCGGTACCGGAAACACGTAAGGGCCGCACCCCTGGGGGTGCGGCCCTCACCCGGCCGATGGCCGAGCGGTGATCAGACGACGGTCAGCACCACGTCGACGTTGCCGCGCGTCGCGTTGGAGTACGGGCACACCTGGTGCGCCTTCTCCACGAGCGACTGGGCGGTGGCCGCGTCCACGTTCGGGATCGACACCGCGAGCTCGACCTTGAGGCCGAAGCCGCCGGCCGGGGTCTTGCCGAGGCCGACCTTGGCGGTTACCCGGGAGCCGGATATGTCCGCCTTCTCCTGGCGGGCCACCACACCGAGGGCACCCTGGAAGCAGGCGCTGTAACCGGCGGCGAAGAGCTGCTCCGGGTTGGTGCCGGCACCGTTGCCGCCCAGTTCCTTCGGCGGGTTGACGACGACGTCGAGCTTGCCGTCGTCGGTGGCGACCCGGCCGTCACGGCCGTTCTCGGCCGTGGCGACGGCGGTGTACAGGACGTCTACGGACTGGATGGTCATGAAAAGAACCCCTCCTGGTTGGTGCACTCACGTGCATCGCCGCGACTCGCGCCCACGATCGCAACAATTTGTTGAAGAGCTTACTCCGGCAGGGTGACGATCATCTTGCCGGTGTTGTCGCCCCGCAGTACGCCGAGGAAAGCTTCGAAGTTGTTCTCGATGCCCTCGACGACCGTCTCGCGGTAGTGCAGCTTGCCGTCCCGGATCCAGCCGCCGACCTCCTGCACGAACTGCCCCTGCAGCGCCGCGTGGTCGCCCACGAGCATGCCCTGCAGCCGCAGCCGCTTGCCGATGATCTGCGCCAGGTTGCGCGGCCCGCCCGAGGCCTCGGTGTCGTTGTACTGGGCGATGGCGCCGCACAGCACGGCACGGCCGCGCAGGTTGAACGAGCTGATCGCGGCTTCCAGGTGCTCGCCGCCGACGTTGTCGAAGTAGACGTCGATCCCGTCGGGGGCGGCCTTCTTCAACTGCTCGGCCACCGGGCCGTTCTTGTAGTTGAAAGCGGCGTCGAAGCCGTACTCCTCGACGAGGAGCTTGACCTTCTCGTCCGAGCCGGCGCTGCCGATCACCCGGGAGGCGCCCTTGAGCTTCGCGATCTGGCCCACCTGGCTGCCGACCGCACCGGCCGCGCCCGAGACGAAGACCACGTCGCCCTCGGTGAACGAGGCGACCTCCAGCAGTCCCGCGTACGCGGTCAGGCCCGGCATGCCGAGCGCGCCGAGGTAGGCGCTGAGCGGCGCCGCTGCCGGGTCGACCTTCACAGCGTGCGCCGCGTCGAGGACCGCGTACTCGCGCCAGCCGAGCCAGTGCAGCACGTGGTCGCCGACCGCGAACCCGTCGGCGTTGGAAGCGGTGACACGGCCGACCGCGCCGCCCGCCATCGGCTCGTTCAGGGCGTACGGCGGCGAGTACGACTTCACGTCGTTCATCCGGCCGCGCATGTACGGGTCCACCGACAGGTGCAGGTTGCGGACGACGATCTGGCCGGGGCCCGGCTCCGCCGTCTCGACCTCGCGCAGGGCGACGTCATCAGTGGTCGGCCACCCGTGGGGGCGGGCTACCAGGTGCCATTCACGGCTCTTCGGCATGAGGGGGATGCCTCCGTCCGCCATAGCTTGACTATGGCAAAGATTGATTTCCTCAAATAACGATGGACCTTGATGTTTGAGGTTGTCAAGTAACCGGGAGTACGCTGTGGCACATGTCCCCCACGCCTCAACGTACCGACCCCCTGACCCTCGAAGTGGTCGACCTGATCGCCACGGTCGTGGCGCGCTACCACGAGGAGTACGAGGAGGCCGCCGCGAACCACCAGCTCACCGGTGCGCAGGCCCGCGTCCTGGCGCTCCTGTCCCGTGAGCCGCTGCCCATGCGGCACATCGCCCAGCAGCTGAAGTGCGAGCCGTCCAACATCACCGGGATCGTCGACCGGCTGGAGGCGCGCGGGCTCGCCGAGCGCCGGCCCGACCCGGCCGACCGCCGCATCAAGCTGGCCGCCGCCACCGACGAGGGCCATGAGACGGCGGCCCGGCTGCGTGGCGCGCTGCACTTCGCCCGGGCGCCGCTCGCCGGGCTGTCCGAGGCGGAGCGCACCTCACTGCGCGATCTGCTCAAGCGCATGCTGACCTGACCTGACGGCCGGCCCGCGGGACCGAACCGCTACTCGCACCACCACAGGACGGGCTTGCAGGTCGGGCTGTGCGTGGGGTGCGGGGTCCGGGTCGGCGAGGGCGAGCCCGAGGCCGTAGGCGACGTCGGCGGCCGGCTGGTCGGCGATGCCGGCCGGGTCGGCGTCCTGGAGCCCGACGGGGTCGCGGACGGCGAGCCCGACGGGGTGCCGGAGGTGCTCGCGGTGGTGGCCGGCTTCGAGTGCGTCGGCCGGGCCGTGGTGTGCCGCGGGGCCGGGCTGGACGCGCCGGCCTGCGGGACGGAGTCCCCGGCGGGCGCCTGCGACGGGCCGGTGTCCGCTTCCGGGCCGCTCGCGAAGGTCCCCGACGACAGTGCCGCGGCCGTGCAGACGACGACCACGAGGCCGACGCCGACTCCCGTCAGCAGCCGCCTCCTGCCGCGCCGCCGCGCCCGGCTCGGTGCCCGGCGCCGGGCGGCCCGGCCGCCCGAATGGTCCGGTTCCGGCGGGGCGGCCGGTGTCCCCGACACCGGCACGGGGTCCACGGGGATGACGAGCTGATCCACGGGCGTGCCGCACCCGGGGCACGACAGGGCGCCGTTGAGGTGCCGACGGCACGAGTAGCAGTAGTCCATTGTGGTTGGGACGCTATGCGGCCCGTAGGTCACGGGTGAACGCGAACGTGTGAAACTTCTGGGAAGATCGCGGCCCCGCACGGGCGTTGCCGGACAATCCGGTCCCCTCCGGCGCCGGTCGTGCGGCGCCGGAAGGGATCCCGGATCAGTCGACCTCCGCCACCGCCTGCGCGAACTGCGCCGCGTACAGCCGTGCGTAGGCACCCTCGGCGGCCAGCAGTTCACTGTGCGTGCCCTGCTCGACGATCGCGCCGGACTCCATCACCAGGATCACGTCCGCGTCGCGGATCGTGGACAGCCGGTGGGCGATGACGAAGCTGGTCCTGCCGTGCGCCAGGGTCGCCATGGCGCGCTGGATCAGCACCTCGGTACGGGTGTCGACGGAGCTGGTCGCCTCGTCGAGGACGAGGATCACCGGATCGGACAGGAACGCCCGCGCGATGGTGATGAGCTGCTTCTCGCCCGCGCTGACCCCCGAGCCCTCGTCGTCGATCACCGTGTCGTAGCCGTCCGGGAGGGTGCGGATGAAGCGGTCGGCGTGCGCCGCGCGCGCCGCCTCCTCGATCTGCTCCTGGGTACGGCCCTCGGAGCCGTAGGCGATGTTCTCCGCGATGGTGCCGCCGAACAGCCAGGTGTCCTGCAGCACCATGCCGATGCCGGAGCGCAGGTCCTCGCGGGACATCTCGGCGATGTCCACGCCGTCCAGGGTGATCCGGCCCGCGGTCACCTCGTAGAACCGCATCAGCAGGTTGACCAGCGTGGTCTTGCCCGCGCCGGTCGGACCGACGATCGCGACGGTGTGGCCGGGCTCGACGCTCAGCGACAGGTCCTCGATCAGCGGCTTGTCCGGCTCGTACCGGAACGCCACCCCTTCCAGGGCGACGCGGCCGAGCAGTTCCCTGGGCCGGGCGGCGTTCGCCGGGTCCGCGTCCTGCTCGGGGGCGTCCAGCAGCTCGAAGACCCGCTCGGCCGAAGCGACCCCGGACTGCACCAGGTTGGACATGCTCGCCACCTGGGTGAGCGGCTGGCTGAACTGCCGGGAGTACTGGATGAACGCCTGGACGTCGCCGATGGACAGCGCGCCGGTCGCGACCCGCAGCCCGCCGACGACCGCCACCAGCACGTAGTTGATGTTCCCGATGAACATCATCGCGGGCTGGATGATCCCGCTGATGAACTGCGCCTTGAAGCCCGTCCGGTAGAGCATCTCGTTCTGCACCCTGAAGGCCTCGGCGGACTCGTCCTGCCGCCCGAAGACCTTCACCAGCGAGTGGCCGGTGTACATCTCCTCGATGTGCGCGTTGAGCTTGCCGGTGGTCTTCCACTGCTGGACGAACTGCGGCTGCGCGCGCTTGCCGACCGCGGTGGCCACGACCACCGACACCGGCACCGTCACCAGCGCGACCAGGGCCAGCAGCGGCGAGATCCAGAACATCATCACCAGCACGCCGACGATCGTGAGCAGCGAGTTCACGATCTGGCCCATGGTCTGCTGCAGGGTCTGCGCGATGTTGTCGATGTCGTTGGTGGCCCGGCTGAGCACCTCACCGCGCGGCTGCTGGTCGAAGTACGACAGCGGCAGCCGCGACAGCTTCGCCTCGATGTCCTCGCGCAGCCGGTAGACGGTGCGCTGGATGATGCCGGTGGCGGTCCGCATCTGTACGAGGCTGAACAGCCCGGCGGCCAGGTAGATCCCCAGGACGGTCAGCAGCACGCTGCCCACCGCCTCGAAGTCGATGCCCTGGCCGGGGGTGAAGTCCACCGCGGAGAGCAGATCGGCGACCTGGCCCTCGCCGTGCTGGCGCATGGCCTCGATCGCCTGCGCCTTGGTGGTGCCGGCCTTGAACTGACCGCCGATCACGCCCGCGAAGATCAGGTCGGTGGCGTGGCCGAGGATCTTGGGGCCCAGCACGGAGAGCGTCACGCTCGCGGTGCCCAGCGCCAGCACCAGGTAGAGGAAGAGCCGGTCCGGACGCATCAGACGGATCAGCCGCCGGAACGAGCCCTTGAAGTCCATCGACCGCTCGACCGGCCCGCCGCCCATGAAGCGCGCGGGCCCGGCCATCGGCGCGGGGCCGCGGCGGGGCGCCGCTTTCGCCGGGGTGGTCATGCTGCCTCCTGCTCAGTGAGCTGGGAGAGCACGATCTCCCGGTAGGTCGGGTTCTCCGACATGAGTTCGCTGTGCGTTCCGGTGCCCACCACCTGGCCCTCGTCGAGGACGATGATGCGGTCGGCGTCCCGGATGGTGCTCACCCGCTGCGCGACGATCACCACGGTGGCCTCGGCGGTCTCCCGGCCGAGCGCCGAGCGCAGGGCCGCGTCCGTCGCGTAGTCGAGCGCGGAGAAGGAGTCGTCGAAGAGGTAGATCTCGGGCCGGCGCACCAGCACCCGCGCGATGGCGAGCCGCTGCCGCTGACCGCCGGAGACGTTCGTGCCGCCCTGCGCGATCGGGGCGTCCAGGCCGCCTTCGAGTTCCTCCACGAAGCCGCGGGCCTGCGCGACCTCCAGCGCGTGCCACAGCTCCTCGTCGGTCGCGTCGGGCTTGCCGTAGCGCAGGTTGGTCGCGACGGTCCCGGAGAACAGGTACGGCTTCTGCGGTACGAGGCCGACGGTCTCGGCGAGCAGCGCGGGGGCCAGGTCCCGGACGGAGGCCCCGTCGACGAGCACGTCGCCGCCGGTCGCGTCGTAGAGCCGTGGGACGAGCCCCAGCAGGGTGCTCTTGCCGCTGCCCGTCGACCCGATCACCGCGGTGGTCTCCCCCGGTCTGGCGACCAGGTCGACCCCGCGCAACACCGCCGCCTCGGCACCCGGATAGCTGAAGTCCGCGCCGCGCAGCTCCAGATGGCCGTGCCGGAGCAGCTTCGTGATGGGTGCGACCGGCGGAACGACGCTCGACTCGGTCGCCAGGACCTCCTCGATGCGCTCCGCGCAGACCTCGGCGCGCGGCACCATCATGAACATGAAGGTGGCCATCATCACGGACATCAGGATCTGCATCAGATAGCTGAGGAACGCGGTCAGCGCGCCGATCTGCATGCCGCCGCTCGCGATCCGGTGTGCGCCGAACCACATCACCGCGACGCTGGAGACGTTCACGACCGTCATGACGACGGGGAACATCAGTGCCATCAGCCGGCCGGTCTGCAGCGACACGTCCGTCAGCTCGTCGTTCGCGCCGGCGAAGCGCTTCTTCTCGTAGTCGTCCTTCACGAACGCCCGGATCACCCGGATGCCGGTGATCTGCTCACGCAGTACACGGTTCACCGTGTCGACGCGCACCTGCATGGTGCGGAACAGCGGCCGCATCCGGCGGACGATCAGCCCGATGAGGATGCCGAGCACCGGCACCACGGCCAGCAGCAGCGAGGACAGCGGTACGTCCTGGCCGAGCGCCATGATGATGCCGCCGACGCACATGATCGGCGCCGACACCATCAGGGTGAACGTCATCAGCACCAGCATCTGGACCTGCTGGACGTCATTGGTGGTGCGGGTGATCAGCGACGGGGCGCCGAACTGCCCCACCTCGCGGGCGGAGAAGCTCTGCACCCGGTCGAAGATCGAGGCCCGGATGTCCCGGCCGACGGCCATGGCCGTCCTGGCGCCGAAGAACACGGCGCCGACCGCGCACACCACCTGGAGCACGGTGACCGCGATCATGATGCCGCCGAGCCGCAGGATGTATCCGGTGTCGCCCTTGACGACACCGTTGTCAATGATGTCGGCGTTGAGCGTGGGGAGGTACAGCGTGGCGATGGTCTGCACGAGCTGGAGCAGCACGAGCAGCGTGATGGGTCGCTGGTACGGGCGCAGGTGGGTGCGCAGAATTCGGATCAGCACACGGAATCTCTCAGAGTCGGCTTGATCGGCGAGCGATCCTATCTTCCGACATCCTGGGTCCGCATTCGTTTAAACCTCGGCAAAGGCCCCGGGGTGGGTCTGCTCCCGAACAGCTGTGTACTGCTGGCGTATCGCCTGCCCCACCGGCAGGTCGTCGCCCGGCTCCAGCAGTCGGTGCCCGCCGGTCCGCCAGGCCGGCGGCTCCTGCGCCGTCGCCGAGCCGAGCACCACACCCAGGGACCACGCCGCCTGCCGGGCCGCGCCCAGCGCCGCGTGGTCCCCCGGCTGCGGGACCACCACCTGCGCCTCGAAGAGCGCCGGGGCGATCGCCCGCACGGCGGGCAGCTCGGCGGCCGCCCCCAGCAGGAAGATCCGCCGCACCGCGACCCCGCGCCCGCGCAGCACCTCCAGCGCGTCCGCGAGCCCGCACAGCATGCCCTCGAACGCGGCCCGCGCCAGGTGCTCGGGCTTCATGCTCTCGCGCCGCAGCCCGGCCAGCGTGCCGGCGGTGTGCGGCAGGTCCGGGGTGCGCTCGCCCTCCAGATACGGCAGCAGCACCAGGCCGTAGGCGCCCGGGGTGGAGCGCAGCGCCAGGTCCGACAGGCCCGCGAGGTCGGTGCCGAGCAGTTCGGCGGTCGCGCGCAGCACGCGCACCGCGTTACGGGTCTGGAGCAGTGGCAGATGACGCCCGGTGGCGTCCGCGAAGGAGGTGATCGTCCCGGAGGGGTCCGTCAGGGCTTCGTCGTGCACCGCGAAGACGGTGCTGGAGGCGCCCAGCGAGACCACCGCGTCACCGGGGCCGACGCCCAGGCCGAGCGCGGCCGCCATCGTGTCGCCGCTCCCCGCCGATATCAGCAGCCCCTCGGGGGTCTGCCCGGCCGGCTCGGCGGGACCGAGTACCTGCGGCAGCGCCACCTGGTGTCCGAGCGCCAGCTCCACCAGATCGGAGCGGTACTCCCCGGTGGCCGCCGACCAGTAACCCGTGCCGGACGCGTCGCCGCGGTCGGTCGTACGCCGCTGCGGCCGGCCCAGCAGCTGCCAGACCAGCCAGTCGTGCGGCAGCAGCACCTCGGCGGTGCGCTGCGCCGCCGCCGGCTCGTGCTCGGCCAGCCAGCGCAGCTTCGCCACCGGGTATCCGGCGTGCGGCACGGACTGGACGGCCTGCGCCCACTTCGCCGGGCCGCCGAGCGCCGCGGTCAGATCCAGCGCCTGCGGCTGGGCCCGCTTGTCACCGCGCAGCAGTGCCGGGCGGACCAGCACGCCACCGGCGTCGAGCGCCAGCAGGCCCTGCTGCTGCCCGGATATGCCGATCGCCAGGACGCCCTCGAGCAGGCCGTCCTTGGCCGCCTCGCCGAGCGACAGCAGCCACGACTGCGGATCGCTCTCGGTCGGCTTGCCCGCCGGGGCGGCCTCGCCCTCCACGGGATGGGGCGCGTACCCCTGCCGGAGCACCTCGCCGGTATCCGTGTCGCACACGACGACGGTGGTCCCTGCGGCCGAACTGTCGATGCCCGCGACTTTCCCCATAGGGGGAGATGATGCCGCACGGCACCGTCAGGTGTTCGAGGTACCCCAGTCGTCCTCGGTGCGGCCCCGGTCGCGCAGCGCCCTGACCTTCGCGGTGACCGATTCCGGCATCTTGTCGCCGACCTTGGACCCGACGGCGTCCGCGGCCTTCACCGCGACCCCGCGCCCGGTCTGCGCCGCGCTCTCGGCGGCGTTGCGCACCGCCGGGTTCTGCGCGATCCGCTGGGCGCTCTTGCGCAGCTGCTCGTACCGCTCCCGCCCGGCCCGCGCCCCGAGCACGTACCCGACGACGGCTCCGGTGATGAACGTCAGCCGGTAGCGCATGGGCTCCACCCTTCCTCGTACTCGTACCGGGTCCGGCCCTCGGGGCCGTCCTGTGGACTGTGCTTCGCGCCTACCCGCTGTAGCCGGACGACAACCCCGGCGATAGGGGTTGGCGGAGCACCCCCCCACTTGCGCTAATGTATGTCTCGCAGCGAGCGCGCGCCGTCCGGTTGGTCCGGACGTGGCGTTCCTCGATGCGCACAGCGCAATCCCCTGTAGCTCAATTGGCAGAGCAGCCGGCTGTTAACCGGCAGGTTACTGGTTCGAGTCCAGTCGGGGGAGCGCGGTCCCCTGTAGCTCAATTGGCAGAGCATTCGGCTGTTAACCGGAGGGTTACTGGTTCGAGTCCAGTCGGGGGAGCCAACGACAAGAGGACCCCGTTGGGGTCCTTTTTCGTTTCCCGGGAACCGCCCGCCCCCTGATCGAAGTCCACTCAGTGATGCGTCTGTGACCCGCGAGGGCGACAGATCGTATGAGCAGCTATGCTGCGGCAGACGGCGCGTGAGGCGTGTCGTACGGGGCGGTAGCTCAGCCGGTTAGAGCAGCGGACTCATAATCCGTCGGTCGTGGGTTCGAGTCCCACCCGCCCCACCCGTGCAAGCCTCTGACCTGCGGAAACGTCGCGTCTGGGACCTCAAAACATGAACTTGGGCCCAACGGACTCAATCCGCTGCTCAGTTGGATGGAGCATTGCGTAGCTTCCTTCCGCCTTGGATGGCGTCCAACGCGCTGACCTGCTGTTTTGTGGCTGATCAACTTGGTCACCAGCCGGAGTGTGGCTGTCCTTGAGGGTCGCAGCACAAGTTGTGGGGACGTGGTGGGGACGCGGGGATCGGGTCAGGGCGGGTAGCAGCGTTGCCTGAGTGCGCCGGGTCGGTTTCAGACAACGGCCCGTACTGGAAACGGCCCAGCTGGAACACCCGATGTGACCCTGACCATTCAGTCGGCCGGGCGGATGTGCGCGCCGAGGCCCTACAGCTTCCTGCCCATCCGATGCTCGGATGGGCAGTCCCTGGCGTCATCGGTGGACAGAAGCGGGGGGATGCTCGGACCCGGCTTGGGGCATGGCCGTGCAGCACATTCCGCGGGCAGTCGGGGTGAGAGCCAGCCAAGGCGGCGTCGGCGCCTCGACAGCCGTTGCGGACGGACCGTTGGCCGGCCAGGGAGCGGTCGGGCGAAAACCCGTGCCCCTTAATGACCTCGCTACCCCTGACTGACCCCGCCGCCGAACGTCCCATCGGCAGGTGGTCGCGCCATGAATCACTGGGACACCATCGCCATCGACGACGCGGGATGCGTTGCTTCTGCCGCCGTCAATGTTGGCGATGTATCGTAGATGCATACATCAACATCAGGGAGATGGTGGTTGTGTCGGTCACCCAGATTGATCTCGACGACGAGGCGCTGGCAGAGGCCATGCGGTTGATGGGCGTCACGACAAAGAAGGAGACGGTCAACGCGGCCCTGCGCGACTACGTGGACCGGGTCAAGCGGCTGGAGGCCGCCGAGAAGCTGGCTGCCCGCGGGGCCCAAGGTGAGTTCGATCAGGCCGCCGCCGCCCATGACGCTGTTAAGCAGGCCCGGCGGGCGGCCTTCGAGTGATTTCGTATCTCCTCGACACTTCGGCGCTGTGGCATCTGTTCCGCACCCCAGGGGCGCTCCGGCCCTGGGAGGGGCACATTGCCGCCGGGGTGTTCCGCGTCTGCGAACCCACCCGGACCGAGTTCCTGTACTCGGCCACCAGTCCGTCCCACCGGGACGAATTGGCTGAGGAACTGGACGCGTTGTGCCCGCTCTCGGCGGTGCCGAAGAACGCTTGGCGCTGGGTGGACACCGCCCAGTACAAACTCACCCAGCGCAGCCAGCACCGCTCCGCCGGCGCGATCGACCTACTCGTCTGCGCAACCGCAGTCCACCACGGCCACACCGTGCTCCACGTAGACAACGACTTCGCCACTGTGGCCAGCATCCTCAAGGACGTACAACAGCGCGACATCCGCACCTAATGCCGACCGAGTTCGTCGTCGCTGACCTGATGGCGGCCCGCATGCCGCCGTGCTGGGGGGTGCAGAATCGAAGTCACGGTCCCACCATCGTGAACCTGGACGGCTCTCTGAGCGCAGCCGCCGCACCCTCCAGATCCGCGAGCCGTGCGGCAAGGGTGGCCTCCGCGAGCCGGGTTGGCAGTGCTGCGCTGAACTTGAGGCCGTTCAGCGCACGCGCATCCACTGCGGGAAGACACAGCTGGTCGACGGCCTCTGCAGTGGCCTTCCTCCATTCCGCGGGCGTCACGTCCTCGCGAAGTCGGATGCAGGTGTCCGTTGGCCTCTGGAGAGGATCGGCGATCGTGGTGAGTGTGGCGGCCAGGGTGGCGTTGGCCCGGTAACCGGCCCAGGTCCACCAGCGCACGTTGGTGTCACGCCCGCCCCTGACGATGACGGTCCCGTCCGGGTGGACCAGTTCCGAACTGCCCTCGCGCGCCTGGGCCAGCGCAGCCGTGGCACGCACGGTGAGGGGCACCGGCGGGTCGGAGCCGAGCAGTACTTCTCTTGCCGCGCGGGTCAGTTCATACGATGTGGTCCGGCCGGAACCTACTCCTCCCCAGCGCGCTTTGCCGCCGCCATCGACCGGTTCGACGAAGCATCGCCGCCGGGACCAGTCGATATACGTCACCTGCCAGTTCCGTCCTGCAAGGAGCAGACGCCGAGGACCGAGCACCTCTTCTGTCAGTAGCGCGGGATTGGTCGTGCCGATCTCGGAGTGACCCGACAGCACCGCGAATTCCGGAGCCGCCGTGAACACTGCGGTGAGATCCATGAAGTGTCGGTATCCGAAGCGGCGTTCGGCTTCGGGACCCATGAAGAGCATCCCTCCGTCCCGGTCCAGGAATCCCTCGTCAATCAGGTGTCGCACGATAGGTTCGGCCGAATTTCCGAAGGGGCCAAGCTCTCCCCACCATTCCTGCCACAGTCGGTCACCGACGCGATGCTCCTGCAAGCAGAGGGCCAGCACTTGTTGCGCGACGATGTGCCGTGGGTCCGGCGGAGCGACCACCGGCTCCACCCAGCCGCGCGACTTCAGGCCACCACGCGCCGCAGCCAGCCTGCATGAGCTCGTTAGAGATCAACGCCAGGTCGCAACTCATCGAAAATTGCAAGCCAGGGCTCCAATCCGTGAAGGGCGCGGGCAGCCTTCTCTACAACGGCAGGAGAATATGACTTCTGCATCCTGAGGCGCTTCACTTCTTGCGGAGATGCGGGCCTGCCTACGGTTCCATAAATGTCCTGAATATGGAACTCTTCCCCAATCCCAACTGGAACTTTGAAGATTGGATTCAGCAGGCGTTCCGCAGGCGTGCGGCGGCCGACAATCCTCCACGACCCGTCACGCACGCGCAAATCCATCGTCTCAACCACAAGCCGTGGATCATCGACATTGAGCGACTCAAGATCCGGCGACTCCAGAGAGCTGACAGCTCCGAAGAATACCGCAATGAAGATATTTCTACGCATCTTCATCAAAATCTGAGCAAAAGCAACCGAAGTCTCTGCAATGGTAATTGCAACAATATCCCCTTGCTGATATTTCACTAGCATACCGTACCTCCAGCGGCCTTGTATTTCTTGTCAACCATCTGGACTCGCTTGTTGGTCAATACACTTCCAGGAACCGAAGATTTCCCGCCCCCTGCGCGTATCCAGCTCTCCTCGAGAACATCGAGATCTTTCCCGGCGTTTGCGCGCCCAAGCACCTCGAACGTGAACGCAGCACCTGGATAGTCCCTCGCATGGGGCCGCCCGGGGCGGCGTCGGCGTCCTTGCAGCTGCTGAGGACGGGCGGTTGGCCGGCCAGGGAGCGGTCGGGGGAAGACCTGTGTCTGATTGTCACTGAGCACGCGAGGATAGCTGATCACCGTTGCAATCGGCATGGGCCAGTCGTCTACCGCTACGACCCGGCAGTCTCCCCCGACGGGCTGAGGGGCTCCGAGGGAACCTCCAACCTGTACACCTTCCTCTATGTCCAGGCCCTCGCCAAGGCCGGCCGCATCCACCAAGCTCGGTACACGTTCGACAATATGCTCGCCTACGCCAACCATGTCGGTCTGTTCGCCGAGGAGATCGGACCGTCTGGCGAGTAGCTCGGCAGTTTCCCCCAGGCATTCACCCACCTGGCGCTCATCGACGCCGCCGTGACGCTCGGCGAGGAGCTCGACCGGGCCGCGGGACGGGCGGGCTGACAGCATCGGCCAGAGTTTCGGCAATCAGAGCATGGCTTCCGAAAATTTCAGTCTCGCTCAAGATCTCGAACCTGTGGGAGCTCATATACGAGGACAGGCGTCCGGTTCCGGAGCGGGGTTTGGAGTGCCGTGAGAAACGGCCGCACTGTCCTGCATGGATGTTCCTGCGCTTCCGCAACGGACTGCGTGGAGCCGTCCACTTCAATCCCTCACAACCAGCGCGCACCTGGCCAATGCGGAGAGCGATGAGCACACGGCCTTGAAGGAGGGCATCGCCACGACCGGTGGGCCGCGAAGGCTTCCAAGTCGTGGTGGGGGACCGCTCCGAGCCCGGCGATCGACGTGACCGTTGTCGGAACCGTTGCGATTGCCTGGGAGATTCAAGTGTCGGCCATTTCGAGACGCCTGGCGGGACGCAGAGCCCGGTCGCCCGACGGGACGGGCTTGTGCCGTCATGGACGACGACGGCGAGGAAACTATCCGAGGTGCTTCACGGCGCCTCGTGGTCGCTGATCGTGCCCCGGCCGGCCGTGGCAGGAGATCCACGACGGCCAGGAGATCCACGTCGCAGGTGGAGTACGGCCATTTGACATGATCCGCTGCTCCCGAATCCCCGGTCCGTGTCCGGTGAAGAAGACCGGCAGGCGCAGCGACTTCCACGGTGTCTGGGAGGTGTACAGCCCCACGCTGGACGATCTGGTCCGCGCCCCCGACGCAGCCCGTCGCAACCGTATTAAGCTTCAGCGAATAGTCAGCTGGCGCATTATGTCGTTCCGTTCGCAAGTTCTCATCACCGAGGAAAAGAGGCCGCCGTGGGTGACGCCATTGGGCAGATGCTGGTCCCCGCGGTCGGTATTGCCGTCAGTCCGATTCCGCTGATCGCCATTGTGCTGATGTTGGCCACACCGCGTGGGCGCGTCAACGGGACTGCGTTCGCCGCGGCGTGGATGGTCACCCTGGCTGTGGTCAGCGTCATCGTGGTGCTGGCCGGGAGTGGGGCCGACGCACGCGTCAGCAGCGACCCGGCGAGCTGGACCTCGTGGGTCAAGCTGGCGCTGGGGATCCTATTGCTCCTGCTCGCGGGGATGCAGTGGCGCGGCCGGCCGCAGGATGGCCAGGAGGCACAGTTGCCCAGGTGGATGGAGTCCATCGAAGCCTTCTCGCCGGCCAAGTCTGCTCTGCTGGCTGCCGCACTGGTCGGGGTGAGTCCGAAGAACTTGATTCTGGCGGTCGGCGGCGCATTGTCGATCGCGTCGAGTTCGGCCGGAAGTGGCGGTAAAACGGTGGCCATCGGGCTGTTCGTGCTGATCGGCTCACTGTGTGCCTTGGTACCGCTGGGTGTCTTCCTGCTCGGTGGCGATCGTGCGGTCACGATTTTGCAGTCCTGGAAGACATGGATGGCAGCCCACAACGCCGCGATCACGGCGGTGCTACTCATCGTATTGGGCACCAAGTTCGCCGGCGATGCCATCAGCGCGCTGACCTAGCCCAGCCGGCCGTCGCTGAAGGCCCGCATCTCGATGTCGGCGAGTTGCCTGTCTCCGGGCGCTGTACGACTGTGGCTGGAGGGGTGCCCCACGACGCCGCGGAGGCCGACGTGATCGTCCCAGCAGGAGCCCTGGCACGGATTCTGCGGCAGTACCTCATCTGGGGGTCGTGAACACGATGGAAAGACTGCCGGTCGGAGAGCACAACATGGCCGTGCGCGTCGTGCGTCCTCGGCGCCGGTTGCGCGCTGGGCTCACCCAGTTGATCTGCTCGGGCGCGGGGCTGCTCCTCGGTCTGCTCGTCCCGAGAGTGGACGGCGGACTGCGGGTCGACGCCACCCGCACGGTCGAGGTCCTGGTCACCGTGGCTCTTGCCGTCGTGGGCGTGGCCAGTCTGATCTTCTCGCTGCTCTTCTTGGTGGTGCAGTGGGCCGCAGGGAGCTTCACTCCGCGCCTGGCGCTCTTCCGTACCGATCCGACGGTGTGGCGGACCTTCGGCTTCGTCATGGGACTGCTCGTCTACAGCACCAGTGCGACCCTGGCCATCGGCGCGAAGCCCGACACCTCCGTTCTGGTTCCGGTCCTGGCACTGGTGCTGACCCTTGTCGCCCTCGGCCTCGTACGGAACCTTCAAGTGCGCGCCTTCGAGTCGATCCAGCTCGCCCACGTCCTGGCGATTACGACGCAGCGTGCGCACGAGATCGTGGACGCCTTCTACCCCGATGGCGGCATCGGGCGTTCCAAGGGCGAGAGCGATCAGCCGCGCTTGCCGCCATTGCTTTCCACGGTGAAATGGCCCGGCACCACCACCATCGTGGAGCAACTCGACATCCTTAACCTGATGACGGCCGCGACCAGAGCCGGATCCGTAGTGGTGATGCGGGTGGCGGTCGGCGCGACCATTCAGCACGGCACCACCCTGGCGGAAATCCGCGGGGGAGACCTGGTCGACGGCGAGGTGGTGCAAGCGGTCATCGCAGGGCGGGAGCGGACCTTCCGCCAGGACCCGACCTTCGCATTCCGTCTGCTGTCCGACATCGGTCTGCGAGCACTTTCGCCGGCTGTCAACGATCCCGCGACCGCGGTGCAGGTACTGGACGCCATGGAAGGCCTGCTCGGCCGCCTCGTCAGAACCGCCCCGGGCGCGTTCACGGACAGCGACGACAATGTCCTCGTGATTCTGAAACTGCCGGTTTGGAAGGACTTCGTCAGGGTCGGCTTGGACGACCTGCTCGCCGCGGGAACCACGTCACCCATGGTCCTGCTGCGTGCCCGCGCGTTGCTGCTGGCGCTGTTGGCGGCCCCGGCACCACCGCACCGTCTGGCGCCCCTGTCCTCTCGGCTCGCCTGGATCGAGAAGGAGCTCTCCGACCGCTACCCGCTCATCTGGCAGGAAGCGGCTGACGAGGCCGCCGAAGGCTGAGGCCGCTTCATACATGCGGCGTAGTGCTGAATTCCTCAACTTATGGGTATACACGGTGTGTTGAGGAGTGCGCTGGGGGTGGATGGTGCCGACATTGCTGCGGGCTCGGCCTGCTTCGGGTCCGGATGAGGCGTTGATGATCGACCGGCTGACGAGGGCTCGGAAGGCACCGGCTGACCTGGTGCTCAGAGCACAGATCATTGTTCTGAGCTGGGACGGTCTGCGGGTGGCGGCGATCGCCGTGGAGCTGGGGTGTCATGCGAAGACGGTGCGGTGGTGGCTGCACCGTTTCAATGAGCTGGGGGTGGAAGGGCTGGAGGACCGGCCGGTCGCGGGCCGGCCGCGCCGGATCACCGAGGCCGAGAGGTCCCGGATCATCGCGCTGGTCAGACAGGAGCCACCGGGACGTCTGACCAGGCACGAGGACGGCGAACTGGCGGCGCAGGACGAGTCAGGGGCACCGCAGTGGACACTCGACGCCCTGGCTGAGGCTGCCCGCCGCGGCGGCATCGAAGTGGGCCGGTCCCAAGTCCGCAGAATCCTGGTGGCCGAAGGCGTCCGATGGCGCCGCACCCGTTCCTGGATCCGCTCAAAGGACCGGGATTTCGAGGGAAAAGGACGCGGGTCGTCGGCCTCTACACCTGCCCGCCCGAAGACGCGACGGTCATCTGCGTCGACGAGCTCGGACCGGTAATCCCGCGCACCTTCCCGCCGGCGCCGGGCTGGTCGCCGGACGGACATCGCATCAAAGCAGAACTCGACTACGGCCGCGGCCCGGAGAAAACCTGGGTCTACGGCGGCCTCCGCATCCGCGACGGACAGCAGGTCACCATGACCGCTCCGTCTCGCAATAGTGCCTTCTACCAGCAGTTCCTCCAACGCATCGAGGAAGCCAACCCTGCAGGCGACATCTATGTGGTGACCGACAACCTGTCCTCGCACAACAGCCTCTCGACCCGAACCTGGCTCGAGGACCACCCCCGCATTCACCACGTCTTCATACCCGTCAGCGCTTGCTGGCTCAACCTCCAAGAAGGCTGGTGGCGCATCTTCCGCAAAGTCGCACTCGCCGGCCACAGCTTCGCCGGACCCGACGAAATCACCCACGCCACCGAACTCGCGACAACCCAACTCAACGCCCGCGCCAAACCCTGGATCTGGGGCAGACCCGCCCCACCCACCCGACACCTACGCCGACGCTACGTCTACTGCCTTTGAGGAATTCAGCAGTAGTGAGTCAACGACCCGAGAGCATCGCTTGCTGCAGGCTCCCACGGCGCCGCCTTGGCGTCGGAATTCCTCCGGAGTTACGCCGTCCGGGCCTTCGCGCGCCGGCTGATCAAGCGCGTGTCGCGGTGGGAGGTTATGTTGAGTCAGCGGACTGGTGGGAATGATTCATGCCTCGTAAGGAGACCTCATGGCCACGCCTGCATCAGGATCAGTGCGACCGGGAATCATGCTGGGTTCAACGAGTGAGTTCAGTCTGTTCTTCGCGATCAGGCCTGGGCATGTCGATGAGCTGCGGGAGGCACTCACGCGCCTTGCTGAAGCTCCCGGATATAGGCCTGGCGACCATAATCTGCCCATCGCGACGATCCACGAGGCCAGATTCGTCATTTTCGACGACGGCACGCGTCTGCTGTTCGCGACGAGTTTCGACGGCCCCTGGGATGCGTACATCGAGGACTTCGCGTCCAAACCGCTGGCTCTTTTCGACAGTATCTTCAAGCATCTGGAGGGCTATAGGGGGGCCTCGGATGCCGCGGCACTGAAGGAGTTCATCGAAGGGCATCAGGTCACGGCCGTCGCGTACGCACGCAATTACGGCGGGACGGTGAAGGAGATCCGAAGGGCTGGACGTGTCAACGCCGCGTTCCAGCGGGTGCTCGACGACCCCGCGGCGGAGCAGGCGTTGCAGGACCCCGCGCTCAATCCCCTGCTCGGCGAGGCCGCCCAGTAGGCCCCGCTGTCCGTGGCTGTGCAGGTATCAGCAACTCGACCGGCTCGTCTCGGGTGACGTGCTGGGACGCTCTGGAGGTCTAGATGTCGGATCACGTATCCGGTCCGCGCGCGCTGGAGCACCCCATCGCGGACATCACCGATTTCTACGCCTTTCCCAGTCCGGAGCGCGCCGGCCATCTCGTTCTGGTGATGAACACCCTGCCCTTCGCCCCTCCCGACGGCCGGTTCTCCGAGGGATTGGTCTACCGGTTCCGCCTGCGGTCGGCCGATCTGGGCGGACCCGCCAAGCCGGTGTCTCTGACCGCCGGAGTTCCGGAGTTCACTTTCGACTGTGTCTTCTCCGTCGCCGAGCAGGACGGCGAGGCACCGGCCCGGCAGGACGGCACGTGCACCACCCCGAACGGGGAGATCGTGCCATTTCGCGTGGACGAGGAGAACCCGGTCGCCGTTCACGGCGTGCGGATTTTCGCCGGGCCCCGATGGGATCCCTTCTTTCTGGACGCGCCGGCGGCCCTGAAGACGCTCGCCACCGGGAAATTGGCTTTCACCGAACCGGGATCGATCTTTCTCGACGGCAAGAACGTGCTCAGCCTGGTCCTGGAGATCGACTGTGCCCTGCTGCTCGGCGGCGTCGAGGTGCTCGCCGTGGTCGCTGAGACCCTGACCCGCGGACCGGTCGGCATCCGTGTGGAACGGGTCGGTCGGCCGGAGGTCAAGAACCTGATCCTGGCCCCCCAACAGTTCGATCAGGTCAACCGCAGCCTGGAGATCCGCGACCTCTACAACATGGAGGACGCCTTCAACCTGTCGGAGAACTACGAGGAGGCCTATCGCGCCCGGCTCGACGCGAACCTGGCCTACTGGGACACCTTCGATGACGACGTCAGCTGGGCCGCGCTCGAGACCGGGGCGCATCCGCTGACCGAGTTCGTCCTGGCCGACTACCTCGTGGTGGACATCGGACAGCCCTACGCGGAGCACGGGTCATTCCTGGAGATCGAGTCCGCCGTGCTGGCCGGGCGCATCCATCAGACGTGCGGCGGGCGGGCACTGAACGATGACGCGATGGACACCTTGTTCACCCTCCTGGTCAACGGCGGCAAGGGGGAACGGATCCGGGACGGCGTCGACCACGCCAGCCATCCCGCAACGACGACTTTTCCCTATCTCGCCGCTCCCAACCCACGACCCCCCGAACCGCCGGGCCACCACCACCTACCCCTGAAGGACCAATGAGCACGCCTTCAGCCGATGAGAGCGTCGAACTGGAGTGGGACGACATCCAGAGCGGGGCGTTGCACGAGCGCCCGTCCCCGTATGTCGGCCGCTACGTGCTCATCCGCATCGACGACCGCGAAGCCGGTCGTGAACTGGTCCGGCGGCTCCTTCCCGCGATCGAGGCAGGCCATCCGACCGCCGATCCCGCCCGCGACGCCTGGATCACGGTCGCCTTCACCTACCAGGGCTTGCGCGCCCTGGGTGTCCCGTCCGACTCGCTCGACAGCTTCGCGCCCGAGTTCCGGGCGGGTATGGCCGCGCGAGCAGCCGAGCTGGGGGACGTCGGCGACAGCGATCCCGGCAACTGGGAGCAGCCGCTCGGCACCCCGGCCGTGCACATCGCGCTGGCCGCGCTGTCGCCCGACAGCGTGAGACTGGCCAAGGTCATGGAACGGGCGCAGCAGGCCTACGGGCAGCTGCCGGGGGTCGAGGTGATCTGGCGGCAGGACTGCTACCAGCTGGAGACGGGGCGGACCTCGTTCGGTTTCCGTGACGGGATCGGCCAACCCGCCGTGGAGGGGACCGGGAGGAACACCAACCCGCACGAGGCGCCCATCAAGGCCGGCGAGTTCCTCCTCGGCTATCCCGACGAGACGGGTGCGCTGCCGCCGATGCCCTCCCCTGATGTCCTTGGCCGGAACGGCACCTACCTGGTCTTCCGGAAGTTGCACACGCGGGTCGCCGCCTACCGTCAGTACCTGTACGACCAGGCGTCCAGCCGTGCGGAAGAGCGCCTCCTGGCCGCGAAGACGGTCGGCCGCTGGCCCAGCGGCGCGCCGCTGAGCTTGAGCTCGGACCAGGACGATCCCGAGCTCGGCGCGGATCCGGACCGCAACAACCGCTTCAGTTACCACGACGACCTGGACGGTTTCAAATGCCCGGCAGGTGCCCACGCGCGGCGCGCCAACCCGAGGGGCGCGCTGGACCATGAGAACAGCGTCAACGTCCGGCTGCACCGCATGATCCGTCGCAGCACCAGCTACGGACCCTCGCTCCCGGAAGGAGTGCGCGAGGACGACGGCGCCGACCGGGGCATCGTCTTCGTCTGCGTCGGCGCCCATCTCAAAAGGCAGTTCGAGTTCGTGAAGACGCAGTGGTTGAACGACGGAGTCTTCATCGGCGCGCCGCAGGAGGCGGATCCGCTGGTCGGACGCTCCGACACCCCGGGCGTGTTCACCATCCCGCGGCGGCCGGTGCGAAGGAGGCTGCGGAACCTGCCGCCGTTCGTCGTCACGCGCGGTGGAGAGTACTTCTTCGTCCCCGGCCTGCGGGCCCTTCGCTGGCTCTCGGAACTCGACAGTTGACCTGCGGTCGAACCGCACGAAGGAGCGACAGTGACCACGCAACCGAACCGTTCCGACCGGTGGGCCGCCATGGGTTTCACCCCGGCAGGAGCAGACGTCGACGAACCGGACCAGCCCGTCCTGGTCGAGTACCTCTCGGACGGAAAGATCGCCCTGATCACCCTGAACCGGCCTGAGGCCGACAACGCGATCACGACCGCGATGGGTACCCGGCTGACCGAGATCCTGGAGACCGTCGCCGTCCGCGCTCAGGTCCGCGTCGCCGTCGTCACGGGCGCCGGCGACCGCGCGTTCTCCATCGGCAGCGACCTCAGTCAGCGCAAGCAGATGACCAAGGAGGACTGGCTGCGCCAACGTCAGGACTTCGACCGGGTCCTCTACACGCTGAGGCAACTGCGCAAACCGATCTTCGCCGCGGTCAACGGGCTGGCCTTCGGCGGCGGTTCCGAACTCGCGCAGAGCACGGACTTCATCATCGCCGCCGACAACGCCGTGTTCGGCCAGCCGGAAGCGATGATCGGATTGTCCGCCGGCGGCGGGTCGCCGGTGCTGCTGCCCCGCGTCCTGCCCCGCGGCAAGGCCCTGCAAATGCTCATGACGGGCGAATCGGTCTCCGCGCAGGAGGCCTACCGGCTGGGGATGGCCAACGAGGTGCACCCGCAAGCCGATCTCATGGAGGCCGCCCTCAAGATCGCCGAGAGGATCGCCAACAACTCACCCACCGCGGTGCAGGCGGTCAAACGGGCCGTCCGTATGAGTGACGGCGAACCGCTCGAGCAGGCGATCTCGATCATGATGGAGGCGCACTGGCGATCCGCGGTCCACCCCGACCGCGTCGAAGGGATCGCAGCGTTCATCGAAGACCGCGAGCCCCATTTCCAGGACCCGGACTACTGACATGCCCCCTCCCGCGCGGGTGTGTTCCGACAGGTACCCCGAAGGAAGTGACCAACATGGCCGCACCGCGAAGCCGTGAGCAAGCACGCTCGGACCTCGTCATGATCCAGCCCGAGCCGTTCAACGCCGAGGCCCCACGGCAGGGGCTGTCCTCGGACATCACCCCGGTCGGCCAGCACTACGTGCGCAGCAACTTCGCACTGCCCGCCCACGACGGCGTGCTGAGGATCGATGGCGCGGTCCGACACACGAGCGAACTCACGCTCGACGACCTGCGCGCGATGCCCAGCATCCAACGAACCGTCACCCTGGAATGCGCCGGAAACGGACGCCTGGCGCAAAGTCCGCTACCGGTGGGCGAGCCCTGGGGCGGCTGGGCGGTGTCGACCGCCCGATGGACCGGCACCCTGCTCCACGAGGTACTGCGCCAGGCAGGTCCGGCCGACGACGCGGTCGAGGTCATCTTCCACGGCGCGGACCACGGTCCGTACTACCAGTTCGAGGACCTCAAGTACGCCCGTTCGCTTCCCTTCGCGCACACCATGGACCCGGACGCCGAGATCCTCATCGCCTACGACATGAACGACGAACCGCTCAACGCCGACCACGGCGCACCGTTCCGGCTGATCGTCCCCAACTGGTACGGAGTCGCGTCGGTGAAGTGGCTCGACCGGATCGAGGTCGTGACCCGGCCTTACGAAGGCGAGTTCCAGACCGGCCACTACATGTACGAGTGGGCGGACCAACCGCACGAACCAGTCACCTTGATGCGCGTACGGGCCCGCATCACCGACCCGGAACCAGGGCAGAACCTCCCTCTTGGCCCGTGCCGCGTCAAAGGCAAGGCATGGAGCGGCACCGGGCCGATCACCCGCGTCGAGGTCAGCCTGACCGGCGAGGGAGAGTGGTATCCCGCCCACGTCGAACCCGCAGACTCCCCCTACCAGTGGCAGGACTGGCACTTCGACTGGGTCCCCACCACAGTCGGGCGGCACACGCTGCGCGCCCGCGCGACCGACGCCGCCGGCAACGTCCAACCCGAAGTCCCGCCATGGAACCGCCTGGGCTACGGCAACAACGGCGTCGAGGTTCAGTTCGTCCAGGTCGTGTGAGACACGCCCCGTGACCCCGGTTTCATCGTTGGTGTGTGACGGGTGCAGCGCGTCGCGGGTCCTTTGCGGGTGGTCGGCCGGGGCGGCGACGTTGTGCGGGAGTCATGCGGCCTGGGCGAAGGTGTCGGGGGCAGGTTGACGGTGCTGGAGGTGTGGGAGGAGCCGTTTTCCATGACCCGGTGGATCCGCAGGGCCGGGTCGGTGCACTGGTCCAGTTGCCGGAGGAACGCGGTGAACGTTGGCGAGTTGTTGCGCTCGATGCGCTGGGTGAGCCCTGTCCGGTGGCCACGTCCATGGCCGCGACCATGGAGACCGTGCCGTGGCGGCGGCACTCGACCTCGCGGCGCTCCTGGCGTCCAGGGCGGGCGCGCACGGTCGGGGGCGGCGGGACTTGGCCTCCCGACCGTGCGAACCCTGCGTGCGCCACACCGCGCGATGGTCGAGCACGACGGACAGGACGAGCACATCCCGCTGTGCCGCATCGAGGCCCTCGGCGACGATCAGGAGGTGGGGCTTCGGCCTCTACTCGGCCGCCGCCGACTCCAGCACCGATGTCCTCTTGCACACCGGCACCGTTACCCGCCACCCCAACGAGGCCTTCGACACCGCGGCCGTCGTTTCAGCTCGCCAATTACGAGTC
This sequence comes from Streptomyces sp. So13.3, assembly GCF_005860785.2. NCBI lineage: Bacteria > Bacillati > Actinomycetota > Actinomycetes > Kitasatosporales > Streptomycetaceae > Streptomyces > Streptomyces sp. So13.3. Next base: position 3,618,180 of record NZ_CP048835.1, read on the forward strand.
GTGACCGCAATGGTCCCACTCAACCAGCAAAGAATTTGCGACGCACATCGCACTGGGAGCGTGGGCCAGTATCCGGCAGCCTACCTCCGGTTCGTAATCATTCGTGCGGAACAATGACGGTATGTAGGTGAAGACAAGCCGTTCGAAAGCCTGCGGACAAGAGGTAGTGGCAGGGCCGTGCGGCGCTGGTCGTAGGCGGCGTCCTTGTCCACTTGGGCCCGGCCCGCCGCGCGGTGGGCAGAACGGCGGATTACGTTGACGGCACTGGGCACCCCCGGCGCGCGGCAGGCTCACGAGGTGAACTGATATGCACAGACTCTTTCCATGGCAGCGTGCATCGCATGAGGATCGTCGTGCCCTGCGTACGGATTACGCCGGGGCCGTCTACGGATCGCTCCTGGCCGCCTCCGTGATCGCCGCAGCAAGTAGCGTCGGCGAGTTTCCCCGCCTCGAGACTGTTGTGCTTCTGCTCGTCACCGGGCTGGTGTTCTGGGCTGTCCACGTCTACGCGCGCCTCACCGGTGAGCGGACGGTCGGCCGGAGCATCACCTGGTCCGAGACCTGGCGGATCGGACGCAGTGAGTGGTCCATGGTGGAGGCAGCCGTCCTGCCGAGCGCCGTCGTAGCTCTGAGCCCTGTGCTTGGACTGAGCCTGACGGCCACAGGGTGGACCGCACTCCTCGTCGCTGTGGCGCAGCAGGTGACGTGGAGCTATTTCGGCGCCCTGCACGCCAGTGGGTCTCGTCGCCGAGGGGCAACGGAGGCCGCTGTGAACTTGGTGTTCGGTTTGATCATCGTCGCTGCGAAATCCCTTCTTGGTCACTGACCTCGATCGAGCTCTTCGGCGCTGGCCGACATCCGACCGCCCAGCGGTGGGCCAGCCGCTACCGCGAGCTAGGGTCCGTTGCGAAAGTGGATCTTGATCGGTGATGATCATGGTGTGGCACGTGGAGATCTGACGGATGCACGATGGGCAAGGCTGGAGCCGTTGCTGCCGGTAGGTGGCAAACCGGGGCGCGGTGCGGTGGAGTCCCGGCCGATCAGATCAGCGGCGGACAGCGCCCGCCTGGCCTGACGGGTCAGGCCGCATCGCCGCCGTCGGGTGATCGCGGTGATCGCGGTGATCCGAAGGACACGCATCAGCCGCTCGACCCGATTCCCGTTGACGATCCGGCCGGCCCGCCGCAGGGCCGCGTGAATCCGCGGAGCCCCGTATGCGCCGCGCGAACCCGCATGCAGCACCCGGATCTCACCCACCAGCAGCTCCTCGACCCCCTCCGGCACTGCCCGAGCTGACCGCGACGCCAGGTGCGCGTAGCAGGTGGAGCGGAGCACCCCCCAGCACTCGGCACAGAAACGCACCACTGCGACCTGCAAAATTGCCCTCACACGCCTTCTCCGCGTCAATGAAACGACACCGCGCGGCGATGTCTACCTCATCTTGTCCCGCGCGAAGAAGGGGGTCGCTTTTCCCAGGACCTCGATCGTGGCCCCCTGCTCGCGGACCTTCCGCCAAAGCCGGACCAGCTCCTCACGCCCTGCACTGGTCAGAGCCCCCGTCGGTCCTGCACCGCGGTCGGCCTTCGCCTGCTTCACCCACCCGCGCAACCCCTCCGGACTCACGCCCAGATCCCTGGCGACCTCGGTGACCGTCTTGTCCGACGACAACGCCAGAGCCACCGCGTCCCGCTTGAACTCGGCCGTATACCGCTTACTCATATTGCTCTTCGTTGTCACTACCTGTGACTGCATCCTCCGGGACCATCCGTCCCAGTATCAAGCTGTCCAGCTCACAGGGAGAACTCCAAACGCAACCCCTTCCTGTCGCCCATCAAGATCGGCACCGGCTGGGCCAGTTACACGATCGTCCACTGACCCGCCCTCACGCCTCCAGTGGCATCAGCGACGACTTGAGATGACTGCCATGAGGCTCCGCCCCGGTTTCGGGGCGGAGCCTCTACGCGTTGGAAGGGATATCCGCTGCGGGGAGGTTCAACCACCCGCTCCGAGCTGTCGCGACCCTCCCCGGGCTGCCCCGCTTCGTCCCCGTGGGGACTCGTTGGGGACACATTGGGGACGCAAGGACAGGAACAGACTGACAAAGGGACCAGAGCACGAGCACACGACACACAATCTGAGCTGGGAAAACATCCAGAATCTGCGCAGAAGAGCAAGGGCCGCCAAGATCCCTAAAGGACTCATAATCCGTCGGTCGTGGGTTCGAGTCCCACCCGCCCCACCCTGAGGTCTTGCCGGAGAACTGGCCAGCCGTACTCACGATGGAAACCAAGGCCCAGGGGACGCTCAGGGGACATGCGGGGCCCGTTCCGGGTCGTCGTCAGCTGCTCGCCGACGCCGACCGGGACGATGAGCCGCGGGAGCCGGCCGTCTGCCGTGAGGCTCTGACGCACCACGTGGTCGTTCCGGGGCGGCGCGGGCCCGGTCGGGCGCCCGGCTGCCGTCCGGCGTGGGTTCCGCGCCGGACGGTGACGCTGCCAGGGATGAGCGGGCTCGGGCCTGGCGGTGTCCGCATCCGCGGATCAGGCGGTGTGCGTCACCCAGATTGCGGCGTGGAACGGGCCGTTGGCGGTGAATGGGCCGGGGGGCGGCAGGGCCGCTTTTCCGACAACGATCCCCGAACAGCTGGACTGCGACGCCGTGGAGTTGAGTCCGCCCAGGGCGGGCAGATTCGTGAATGCGCCGGTCTTCATGTCGAAGGAGAAAGCGAAGGAGTTGGAGGCGAATACGTTGCCGACAATGAGGTCGCCTTTGATCGCGCTGACCTCGGTGACGCCGTTTCCGGGGCCGATGCTGATGACTGCGTGGGTGGCCAGGTTGAAAGTGGACGACAGGAGGCTGTCTCCGCCCACAGCGGTGTTCCCGCTGACCAGTTGGGAGATCATCAGGCTGCGCCCGAGGTCGGTGCGGGCGTGGGTGAGCAGGTTGTAGGCGTACCCGTGGAGGGCGGCGTTGCCGGCTGTTCGGGATTGGCCCACGACGGTGTGCCCGCTGACCGCACTGGCTGTGCTGAAGGTGCCGCCGAGGGTACCGAGGTCGGTCATGGTGCGGGCGTGCCGGTTGTAGGCGAACGCGTGGGTAGCGGCGTTGCCGGTGGTCTGGGACGTCCCGACGACCGTGTCGTCGTCGGCCGCGGCCGCGGAGCTGTTGGTGCCGCCCAGTGTGCCGAGGTCAGCGACGGTGTACTGGACAGCCGGCGTTCCTGGGTCCGCCGGCGCGGGGCCGGCCGCGAGGGCCTGTCCGGCACCGGCGGTGATCAGTGCGAATGTGCTCACCGACGCGAGCAGGCACGCACGTAATCGAGTCACTTTCATGTTGCCCCCCTGTAAGAAGGATTGAGAACGCGAAAATGCACGGAATTCGCTATTCCAGCCCCCAAGCGGTATCCAAAACATCGTGCATTGCGGCTCCGGCGCTAATTCTGCGCTGACTGAGCCCGTTTCCCCATCACTTTATACAGCTTTCTCTGCGGGCCACCGGACGGCCGTCGCCGTGGCTCGTACTTCCCTTGAGGTGGGCCGGCACCGGTGGCGCTCAGGTCATTGCGACGAGGCCGTCGGTGAGAGCCGGGAGGCCGATCCCGGCAAGCAGGCAATCAACTGCGACCCGGAAGGGACAAACCCTCCAGGGTGCAACCGCGCGGCCGCCCGCGAGGCTACGGAGCAGGTTCAGTCCAGGTAGCCGCGGAGCTGGTCCGCGAAGGCGTGGTCGCGGAGTTTGTTGAGGGTCTTGGACTCGATCTGGCGGATGCGTTCGCGGGTGACGCCGAAGATGCGGCCGATCTCCTCCAGCGTGCGGGGGCGGCCGTCGGCGAGGCCGTAGCGGAGCTGGACGACCTTGCGTTCGCGTTCGCCGAGGGTGGAGAGCACCGCTTCGAGGTGTTCGCGCAGCAGCAGGAAGGCGGCGGATTCGACGGGGGACGTGGCGTCGCCGTCCTCGATGAGGTCGCCGAGGGCGACGTCGTCCTCCTCGCCGACCGGGGCGTGCAGGGAGACCGGTTCCTGGGCCAGCCGCAGGACTTCGGTGACGCGCTCCTCGGAGAGTTCGAGGTGGGCGGCGACCTCCTCGGTGCTCGGCTCGTAGCCGTGTTCCTGCAGCAGGCGGCGCTGGACGCGCACGACGCGGTTGATGAGCTCGACGACGTGCACCGGGACCCGGATGGTGCGGGCCTGGTCGGCCAGGGCCCGGCTCATGGCCTGCCGGATCCACCAGGTCGCGTACGTCGAGAACTTGTAGCCCCGGGCGTAGTCGAACTTCTCGACGGCGCGGATCAGGCCGAGATTGCCCTCCTGGACGAGGTCGAGCATGGTCAGACCGCGTCCGACGTAGCGCTTGGCGACGGAGACGACGAGCCGTAGGTTGGCCTCGATCAGCCGCCGTTTCGCCATCCTGCCGTTGACCACCAGCCGGTCGAGGTCGACGGCGAGCTGGGAGTCCAGGTCAGGGAAGTTGTTCAGCTTCTCCTCGGCGAACAGGCCGGCCTCGACCCGGCGGGCCAGTTCGACCTCCTCGACGGCGGTGAGCAGCGGTATGCGGCCTATCTCGCGCAGGTACTGCCGGAAGAGGTCCGCGGACGGGCCCGCCGCCTCCTCGCGGGACCGGCGCTCCCGGTCGTCGGCCTCGTCGTCGGGGTCCCGGGCCTCGGGTTCCCTGGCTATGGAGCCGCGGGATTCCCGGGGCTCGCGGGGCTCCGGGGGCTCGGGGGGCGCGGCGGGCTCGGACGCGAGGACCTTCAGGAGCTCCGGCGGCTCGGGTGGCTCCGGGTCCGGGTCCGAGTCCGGGCCGTCCTGCACTTCCCGGCCGTCCTCGGTTTCCAGGACGTCCTCCGTTTCCAGGACGTCCTCCGCTTCCGGGTGGGTGGCGGCGTGGTTCTGCTCCGGTACCCGCTCCCGTTCCCTCGGCTCGGCCTCGGGTTCCGACAAGACCACCTCGGCCACGGTCGTCAGGGGGTGGGTCTGCACGGGAGCGACCTCCATGGTGAGCACAGTCACGGGCTCGGAGACGCGCGGCATTGGGACGGTCGCGGCCTGGCCGCTGTCCGTCCGGGAGTTCGCCGTATGCGGATCACCGGTCGCATCTCTGTTTGCAGAATCCGGTATTCCGCGCTCCGAGGACTCAGGCACCGCCCCCCAGTGTGGCGTACGGCACACCCCCGCCACGAGGGGCGTGCGTCGGGTTTTTCGGGCCAATGTCACGGGGTGCGTTCGATCGGTCACCGCACCGGACAGCGACCTGGGGCACCTCCCAGCAATAGCTGGAGGACGGCCCTACAGAGCCGCGGTGCCCTGTTCGCGCAGCCGCTGGCCGTACTGCTGCAGCGCCCACAACTCGCTCTGGACGGCGCTGAGATCATCCGCACCGGCGCGCGGGCCGAGCCGGGTCAGATTGGCGCGGACCTCGCTGATGCGGCGCTCGACGGCCTGCAGCCGGACGGCGACGAGCTGCATGCCCGCGTAGACCTCGTCGGGGGCCCGCCGGGTGTGGGTGGCCTCGACGGCCAGCTCGGTGACGAGGATCCGGACGGTGTCGTCCGGGGCGACGTCCCGGACCCGGGCGAGGTAGCCGTCGTCCGCGTGCTCGGTGCCGCCGGCTTCGGAGATGGCGTGCCGGACGGCGGCGTACGGCGGGGCGGTGAACTCGTCCTCGCCGTAGGCGTCGAAGGCCGGGGAGACCAGGTGCGGATGCTGGAGGGCGAGCTTGAGCAGCTCGCGCTCCACCCGGTGGGAGGGGCTGCGCAGATCCAGCCGCGGGCCGCGCGGCGGCTGGGGGCGGGTGACGCCCTGGCCCGAACCACTGGAGCTCTGGCCCTGGCCCTGCTGACGGTCGCGGCGCGGCTCCGGGCCGCGCTGGCCGCGGTCGCGGGCCCAGCGGGCGAGCTGGGAGACCCGGCGGACGACGAACTGCTCGTCCAGGATGCCGAGCTTGGAGGCGAGCGACACCGCGTACTCGTGCTGGATGGAGCTGTCCTTGATCCCGGCGACGATCGGTGCGGCTTCCTCCAGGGCGGCGGCGCGGCCCTCGGCGGTGTCGGTGTTGTGCCGGGCGACGGCGCTGTGGATGGCGAACTCGAAGAGCGGGGAGGAGTGCTCGACAAGGTTGCGCACGGCCGCGTCACCGTCGGCGAGCCGCAGCTCGCAGGGGTCCATACCGCCGGGGCTGATCGCGATGGAGGTGCGGGCGGCGAACTTCTGGTCGTCCTCGAAGGCGCGCAGCGCGGCCCGCTGGCCGGCCGCGTCCCCGTCGAAGGTGAAGACGACGTGCGAGCTGGAGTTGTCCATCAGCAGCCGGCGGAGGATCTTGATGTGGTCCTCGGCGAAGGCGGTGCCACACGTGGCGATGGCGGTGGTGACGCCGGCGAGATGGCAGGCCATGACGTCGGTGTACCCCTCGACGACGACGGCCTTGCCGGTCTTGGCGATCTCCTTCTTGGCGAGGTCGATGCCGTACAGCACATGCGACTTCTTGTAGAGCGGCGTCTCGGGGGTGTTCAGGTACTTGGGCCCGTTGTCGTCCTCGCGGAGCTTGCGGGCGCCGAAGCCGATCACGTCACCGGTGATGTCGCGGATCGGCCAGATCAGCCGGCCGCGGAAGCGGTCGATCGCCCCGCGGCGGCCCTCGCTGGCCAGCCCGGACGTGAGCAGTTCCTTGTCGGTGAAGCCCTTGCCGCGCAGGAAGCGGATGAGGTGGTCCCAGCCGGCGGGCGCGTATCCGACGCCGAAGTGCTCCGCGGCGGCCTGGTCGAAGCCGCGCTCGGTGAGGAACTTGCGGCCGATCTCGGCCTCGGCGCTGCCGAGCTGCTCGACGAAGAACTGCGCGGCGATCTTGTGCGCCTCGATGAGCCGGATCTTCTCGCCCTGCTGGCGGCCGGGGTTGTACCCGCCCTCGTCGTACCGCAGCACGATGCCGGTCTTGGCGGCCAGCCGCTCGACGGCCTCGGAGAAGGAGAGGTGGTCGAGCTTCATGACGAAGTCGAGCGTGTCGCCGCCTTCTTGGCAGCCGAAGCAGTAGAAGAGCCCCTTCGAGGGACTTACCTGGAACGACGGGGACTTTTCATCATGAAAGGGGCAGAGCCCTTTCAGGTTCCCACCACCCGCGTTCTTGAGCTGCAGGTACTCCGAGATGACGGCGTCGATCGGGACCGCGTCCCGGACCGCCTTGACGTCCTCATCCTTGATCCTGCCTGCCACCCGTGAAGTCTAAGGCCCAGGTGTGACAGACCCTTGACCTCCGCCGCGGCCACCCACTAGCTTCCCCAATTGTTAAGAATGTTTACTAATGGCGCGCGGTACCGACGGAGAGGCGGGCGCATGCCCCACAAGCACAGTCGACGACGCGGACTCGGCCTGGCGGCAGGTGCGGCCACGGCCACTGCCGCTGTCGTCGCGGCCCTGCTGAGCGGCGGCGCGGGTTCCGCCGAGGCCGCCACCACCGGACAGGTCCGGGTCAACCAGGTCGGATACGACGGCAGCGGCGCCAAGGAGGCGTTCCTGCTGGCGAAGGGCGCCGTCTCGGGCGCCACCTGGAAGCTGCTCGACAGCACCGGCGCGACCGCCGCCACCGGCACGACCGGCACGAGCCAGGGCAGCTGGAACACCGCCTACCCGGCCGTCTACCTGATCGACTTCAGCTCGGTGCAGGCTGCCGGCACCTACCACCTGGAGGTCAGCGGCGCGGCCACCGGCGCCTCGCCCACCTTCACCATCGGCAGCGCGAAGGCCGTCTACGGCAAGCCCGCCGCCGATGCCACCACCTTCTTCCAGGCCCAGCGCGACGGCCGCGACGTCATACCCGGGTCGCTGAAGCGCCAGCCGTCCCATCTCAACGACGCGCACGCCGCCGTCTACGACTGGCCCAAGTTCACCAGCGGCGACGGCGACACGATCTCCAAGGCGCCGGCCAAGCTCGGCGGCACCGTCGACGCCGAGGGCGGCTGGTTCGACGCGGGCGACTACCTGAAGTTCACCGAGACCACGACGTACGCCGCCGCCACGCTGCAGATCGCCGCCCGCGAGACCGGCGCCTCCCCCACCTCCGCGCTCGGCGCCGAGGCGCAGCACGGCCTGGACTGGCTCGACAAGATGTGGGACGGCGACACCAAGACCCTCTACATCCAGGTCGGCCTCGGCTCCGGAACCGACAGCGGCAGCGTCGTCGGCGACCACGACGTCTGGCGGCTGCCGCAGAAGGACGACTCCGACACCGCCAACGCGTTCCTGCGCAACCGCCCGGTGTTCCGGGCCGGCGCCCCCGGCTCGAAGCTCAGCCCCAACCAGGCCGGCCGGCTCGCCGCCGACTTCGCGCTCGGCGCGCAGCGCTACGCCGCCTCGGACCCCGCGAAGGCCAAGAGCTATCTGGCGGCCGCCGCGCAGGTCTACGCGCTGGCGGACACCAAGCCCGGCAAGCTCGTCACGACCGTCCCGTACGCGTACTACCCGGAGACCAGCTGGCAGGACGACCTGGCCTTCGGCGGCGCCGAGCTGGCGCTGGCCGCGCAGCAGCTGGGCGACTCCCGCGCCGCCGGCTGGCTCCAGCAGTCGGCCACCTGGGCGAAGGCGTACGGCACGACCGGCGACACGCTCAACATGTACGACACCAGCGCGCTCGCCTACACGGACCTGGCGCGCGCCATCAAGGCCGCCGGGAACCCGGCCGGGCTGCCGGTCTCGTACGACACCCTGGTCGCGAACCTCAAGGCGCAGATCGCCTCGGGGCAGGCCCGCGCCGCCAAGGACCCGTTCCACGCCGGCGCGGTCTACAACGACTTCGACGCCGACTCGCACACCCTGGGCCTCGCGGCCACCACCCGGCTCTACCGGGGGCTGACCGGCGACACCTCCGTCAACCGGTTCGCCGTCCAGCAGCTCGACTGGCTGCTCGGCGCCAACGCCTGGGGCACGTCCTTCATGGTCGGCTCGGGCACCACCTACCCCAAGTGCACCGCTGGGCAGCTCGGCAATCTCGCCGGGAGCCTGGACGGCAAGGCGCCGGTGGACACCGGTGCGATCGTCAACGGGCCCAACGGGACCGCGCAGTTCGCCGACGGGCTGGGCGACTACCTGGACGACATGCGCAAGTGCCAGCCCGGCGGCGCGGACCCGTTCGGGACCTTCACCGGGCGCGGAAGTCGCTATGTCGACGACGTCCGGTCCTGGCAGAGCTCCGAGCCCGCGCTCGACATGGACGCCTCCGGACTGCTGGCGTTCTACCTGTCGAGCTGATCCGGCCGGGCCGGCCGGCTGATCACGAGGACGTCCTCGTGATCAGCCGGCCCTCGTGATCAGCCGGCCGTCTTGATCATGAATATGAAGTGCGGTCCGCTCGGTTCGACGATGAACTCCTCGCCGGTCGCGGTGAACCCGAGGTGCTCGTAGAAGCCCTGGGCGGACGTACGGCCGTTGCACCACACCAGCTCGGCGCCGCGCACCGTGGCCTCGGCGAGGCCGGCCTGCAGCACGGCCGCGCCGTAGCCCTGGCCGCGCACCTCGGGGGCGCTGCCCATACCCCGGAAGCGGTAGGCGGCGGCGCCCTCGCCGGGCAGCGTGTCGGGGAAGAACGTGACGCACGCCTGGACCGCGCCCTCGTCGTCGTAGGCCGCGACGTGGAAGGTGGACTCGCGGGAGTCCTCCGGGTAGATCGCGGTCTCCCGGGGCAGGCCGGTGCGGAGCACCGCCCAGCGCAGCTCGAAGATCTCCTCGACGGGTACGACGGCCGTGCGCATGACGTGGTCCTCCGCTGGTCAGTCCGGTCCTTCGGTCATTCCAGGAAGGAGGCTAGCGGCACGGTGGGGTCGGACAGCCGGTCGGGGTCGACGGTGCGGCCCGAGCGGATCAGCTGCTGGATCGGGTCGGTGACGTCCCAGACGTTGACGTTCATCCCGGCCAGCACGCGTCCCCCGCTGAGCCAGAAGGCGATGAACTCCCGCTTGCCGACGTCTCCCCGGCACACCACCTGGTCGTAGCTGCCCGGCGCGGCATGGCCGGAGAACTCCATGCCCAGGTCGTACTGGTCGGAGAAGAAGTACGGCACCCGGTCGTAGCTGACGTCCCGGCCGAGCATGGCGCGGGCGGCGGCCGGGCCGCTGTTGAGGGCGTTGGCCCAGTGCTCGACACGCAGCCGGCCGCCGGAGAGCGGGTGCTCGATGTTGGCGACGTCGCCGGCCGCGTAGATGTCCGGGTCCGAGGTGCGCAGGGACGCGTCCACGGCGATACCGCCGCCCGCCGAGCGTTCGGCGAGGGTCAGCCCGGCGGCCTCGGCGAGCGCGGTGCGGGGGGCGGCACCGATCGCGGCCAGCACGTCGTGGGCGGGGTGCTCCTCGCCGTCGTCGGTGACGGCGGCCAGCACCATGCCGTCCTGGCCGGAGATCTCGGCGAGCTTCGCGCCGAAGTGGAAACGGACGCCGTGCTCGCGGTGCAGATCGGCGAAGACCCCGCCGAGCTCGGGGCCGAGCACCGAGTACAGCGGCGTGGGCTCGGGCTCCACGATGGTGACCTCGGCGCCGTAGCCACGCGCGGCGGCGGCGACCTCCAGGCCGATCCAGCCCGCGCCGGCGATGACGATATGGCCGTTCTCGCGGCCGAGCGAGGTCAGTACGTGCTTGAGGCGCTCCGCGTGCGAGAGCCGCCGCAGGTGGTGGACGCCGGCCAGTTCGGTACCGGGGATGTCCAGCCGGCGCGGCTCGGCGCCGGTGGCGAGCAGCAGCTTGTCGTACGGGAGGACGGTGCCGTCCCCGAGCCGTACGGTTTTGGCCGCGGGGTCGAGGTGCACGACCGGCTGGCCGAGGTGCAGCTCGATGTCGTGCTCCGCGTACCAGGCCGTCTGCTGGACGAAGACCGAGTCGCGTTCCGCGCTGCCGATCAGAAACCCCTTGGACAGGGGTGGCCGCTCGTACGGGTGCTCGCGCTCGTCGCCGATCAGGATCACCCGCCCGGTGAAGCCCTCCGACCGGAGGGTTTCCGCCGCCTTGGCGCCGGCGAGTCCCGCTCCGACGATGACGATGGTCTGGTCTGCGTCCACCACTGTGCGCCTCCCCAACAGATGCCGTACCTGCGAGCGTCCCTTACGTCACGCCTGGCGGGAAGAGCGCCGCGCCGAGTCGACAAAGCGCCCCTCGTATGCCTCGCGCGCCCGCACTACTTCGGACAGATGCGCGCGGGCCCGGTCGCGGGTGGCCGCGACGGGACCGGAAAGAGTACGTCCGCGGCTGGTCGGCCCGGCCCGGCGGCACGTCGCACCGCCCGGCCCCCACCGCCGCGTCACCGCCTCACAGCAGCCTGGCGGACCGGCCCGTCGTGAGCCGTGCGTGCAGGGCCGTGGCCGTCGCGTCGGTGAGCGACGCGATCTGGTCGACGACGGCGCGCAGCCGCGCACTGTCGTCCGCCGCCTCGTCGAAGATGCCGCGGAACTGCGGGTCCAGGCCCTCGGGGGCGCGCGCCAGCAGCGCTTCTGACAGCTCCGAGATGAGGATCCGCTGCTCGGCGCGGCGGCGCTCCTGCGAGGCGCGCTGCATGACGTACCGGTCGGCGACCGCCTTGAGGACTGCGCACTCCAGGCGCTGTTCGCGCGGCACGACCAGCTCGGCGCGGTACCGGGTGAGCCGCCCGGTGCCGTACGCCTCGCGGGTGGCGCGCTCGGCGGCCAGGCAGAACCGGCCGATGAGCTGCGAGGTGGCGTCCTTCAGCCGGGCCTGGGAGATGGCCGAGCCGTCGTAGCCGTGCGGCCACCACGCCTGCTCCAGGAGCCGGTCGAGGGCCTCGGCCAGCTCGTCGGGGGTGGCGTCGGCCGCGTACCGCTCCCCCGCGCAGTCGAAGATGTCGGCGCGCTCGGCGTCGGCGAGCAGCAGGTTCGGGTCGAGGTGGCCGGCGTGCAGGCCGTCCTCCACGTCGTGCACCGAGTACGCGACGTCGTCGGCCCAGTCCATGACCTGGGCCTCGAAGCACTGCCGGTCCGCCGGCGCACCGGCCCGCAGCCAGTCGAAGACCGGCAGATCGTCCTCGTAGGCCCCGAACTTGGGGCTGCCGGGGTTCGTGGGGTGGCCGCCGCGCGGCCACGGGTACTTCGTGGCGGCGTCCAGGGCGGCACGGGTGAGGTTCAGGCCGACGCTGACCATCGTGCCGTCGGCGTCCCGCATGAAGCGCTTCGGCTCGATCCGGGTCAGCAGCCGCAGCGACTGCGCGTTGCCCTCGAAGCCGCCGCACGCCTCGGCGACCTCGGCCAGCACCTGCTCGCCGTTGTGCCCGAAGGGCGGGTGGCCGAGGTCGTGCGCCAGGCACGCCGTCTCGATGAGGTCCGGGTCGCTGCCGAGCGCGGCGCCCAGCTCCCGCCCCACCTGCGCGCACTCCAACGAGTGCGTGAGGCGGGTGCGCGGGCTGGTGTTCATCAGGGCCGAGCCCGGGTCCACCACCTGGGTCTTGCCCGCCAGCCGGCGCAGCGCGGCCGAGTGCAGCACCCGCGCCCGGTCGCGCTGGAACGCCGTGCGGCCCGGCCGCTTGTCGGGCTCGGTCACATAGCGGTCGGTATCGGCGTCCCCGTACGGCCCGTACCGCTCGTACGGCCCGAGGTGCGCGGCCGCCGCGTCGGTCCGGTAGTTCGCTTCCATGCCTGTGACCGTAACGCTCCGGAGTGACAGACGCGCCGCCGCCACCGGTCCCGCGGTCCCGTACCGGGTTACGCGCTGGCGAGATGGCGCGGCGCGGCCCGGCCGGCGGCGGCCAGCGCCTGGTCGTAACGGTGCAGCACCAGGCGGGCCATGGCGCTGTGCGCGCCCAGCGGCGCCGCCGCGATCCAGGGCGCCCCTGCCGACGTCCGGGTGGCGAACCGACCGGGGGCGGTGAAGTACGAGGCGACCGCGACCCGGTGGCCGCGCGCGGTCAGCGCACCGACCGCCTCGTCGACGGACGGTCCCGCGCCGGAGGCGTAGGCGGGCAGGACGGGGGCGCCGCCGAGCCGGTGGCTGAGGAGTTCGGCGGTGCGGGCGGTGTCGGCGGGCCAGTCGGGGTCGTGGGAGCCGGCGGCCGCCAGCACCACACCCGCGCGCCGCAGGCCCTTGCGCCAGCCGGCCTCCGCGAGGCGCACGTGCAGCGTCTCGGCGAGCAGCGGATGCGGGCCGAGCGGCGCGGCGGTCAGCCCGCGCAGGTGCGGGGCGCGGGCCAGCGCCTGCGGTATGTCCTGCTTGACGTGGTAGCCGTCGCCGAGCAGCAGCGGCACGAGCACCACATCACCGCGCAGCGCGGCGAGTGTGTCGTCGAGCAGCGGCTCGTTCAGCTCGATGTGCCCGAGGTGGACGGGCAGGCCGGGGCGCAGCGCCCGGACCCGGTCGAGGAGCGCGCGCACGGTGCGCCGCGCCGCGGGGTCACGGCTGCCGTGCGCCACGGCGACCAGGGCCGGGCCGCGCGGGACCGCGGTGAGGGTGACGTGGGAGAGCTGGCTGCTGAGCTGTGCGGTGATCCGGTTCAGGAGCTGCGCCGTACTGTCGAAGCTGCCGGACAGGCCGGAGTTGTCGGGGCTGTCAGAGCTGCCGGGGCTGCCGGAGCCGTCGGCCGGGGCCAGGCCGAACTCCGGGTGCGGGTGCGGATGCGCTGTCGACGCCGTCATGGACCGAGCCTGAAGTGCGGAGGTTGCGCCCGCATTGCACAGTGATGACAAGTGTTTTCCTCGGTCTCACGAGCGTCGGTACGGCCTGTGAGACCGCTGGGTGCGGACCCAGTCGCCGCCCGGAATGATCCGCCCCGACGCCCGCAGGGTCCTGGCCGGCCCCTCCCCCGCGAGATACACCCAGGCGTCGCACCGCAGACCGTCGCAGATCACGCGCAGCGCCAGCCGCTCGTACAGATTCCCGCGCGCGCCCGGGACGTGGTCCTCCAGCCGGTCGAGGTCGGCGAGGACGGTGTCGTACTGGTCGGGCAGCACGTCCAGCAGCTCACCGTGCACGGTGTCGGTGACGGGTTCGGCGGCCGGGGCAGCGACCGCGTAGGGGTAGCCGGGCCCGGCGTACAGCAGCGCCCCGGGCAGTACGGCGGGTCTCGGCGGTGCGGTACGGCCCTCCACCAGCGGGTGGTTGGCCTGGCCGGGACGCAGCGTCCCGTAGACGAAGAAGGGCAGGCGGGACGGGGGCGGCGGGGTCAAGGCGGCGGTCCTCTCTTCGCTGGCGGCGCGGCTGCGTCCATCGTGCCCGGAACCGTACCGGCGCCGTACGCGTCGATCCGGACGACGGAGTTGACCGCACGACAGAGTCGCTCAGCGAGGGGACGCCGAATGAAGCCGGGCCGGATACGTGCCGCCGTGCCCGCCGTGCTGCGCAGGCTGCGCCCGCCGCGGACCCGGCGCGGCCGCCGGCTCCTCCTGCAGGCCGTGATGGCCTGCTGCGTCCTGGCGCTGCTGCCCACGACCTGGCTGCAGATCACGGCGGACGGACGGGTGCGGGCGGTCGCGGACGTACCGTCGGAGCCGGTGGCGGTGGTGTTCGGCGCGGGCCTGGCGGACGGGAAACCGACGCCGTATCTCGCACACCGGCTGGACGCGGGCGCCGAGCTGTACCGGACGCACAAGGTCCGGGCGATCCTGGTGACCGGCGACAACAGCCGCACCGACTACAACGAGCCGGGCGCGATGCTCGGCTATCTGCAGAAGCAGGGTGTGCCCGCGTCGAAGGTCGTGCTGGACTACGCGGGCTTCGACACCTGGGACTCGTGCAGCCGCGCCAAGCGGATCTTCGGTGTGGACCGGGCGATCCTCGTCAGCCAGGGCTTCCACATCCGGCGGGCGCTGGCGCTGTGCGACGCGGCGGGCGTCGAGGGGTACGGCGTCGGGGTCGACGAACCGCACGACGTGACGTGGTTCTACGGCGGCGGGCGCGAGCTCGTCGCGGCGACCAAGGCGGCGCTGGACATCGTGGTCGAGCCCGACCCGGTCTTCCTCGGACCCCGGGAGCCGGGCGTGACACGGGCCCTGGCCCCGGACCCGGCGGCACGCTGACGGACGTCCGCCCCGCCCTCACAGGGCGCCCGGCGGCGCGCTGAGGTGCGCGTACCGGCCGCGTAACCGCGTCGCGTACGGGGGCGAAACACGTACGGCGCAGGCTGGGCGGATGAGCCCGAGCACCATTGACACGCACTGTCCCTACTGCGCCCTGCAATGCGGCATGGGGCTCGCGGCGCTGCCGGCGGGCGGCGTCGAGGTCGTGGAACGGCCCGCGTTCCCGGTGAACCGGGGCGCGCTGTGCGGCAAGGGGCGCACCGCGCCCCAGGTGCTGGCGCGCGGCGCGCGGCTGACCGGGCCGCTGGTGCGCGGTGCCGGCGGCGCGCTGGAGCCGGCCGGCTGGGACGAGGCGCTCGACCGGGTCGCCGAGGGACTGCTGCGGACGCGGGCCGAGCACGGCCGCGACGCCGTCGGGGTCTTCGGCGGCGGCGGGCTGACCAACGAGAAGGCGTACGCGCTCGGCAAGTTCGCGCGGGTGGTGCTGCGCACCTCGCAGATCGACTACAACGGCCGGTTCTGCATGTCCTCGGCGGCCGCCGCCCACCAGCGGGCCTTCGGCCTGGACCGGGGGCTGCCGTTCCCGCTGGAGGACATCGCCCGCACCGGCTGCGTGATCCTCGTCGGCTCCAACCTCGCCGAGACGATGCCACCCGCGCTGCGGTACCTCACGGAGCTGCGCGAGCGGGGTGGCAAGCTGATCGTCGTCGATCCGCGCCGCACCCGTACCGCCGAGCACGCGGATCTGCATCTGCAGCCGCGGCCCGGCACCGATCTGGCGCTCGCGCTCGGGCTGCTGCACCTCGCCGTCGCCGAGGGACATCTGGACGAGCGGTTCATCGCGGAGCGCACGACCGGCTGGGCCGAGGCGCGGCCAGGCGTCATGGCGCACTGGCCGGAACTGGTGGAACGCATCACCGGGGTGCCGGTGCCGCAACTCCGGGAGGCCGTGCGGATGTTCTGCGCGACACCGGAGAGCATGGTGCTCACCGCGCGCGGCCCCGAGCAGCAGTCCAAGGGCACCGACACCGTCAGCGCCTGGATCAACCTGTGCCTCGCGACCGGCCGCGCGGGCCGGCCGCTCTCCGGCTACGGCTGCCTCACCGGGCAGGGCAACGGGCAGGGCGGGCGCGAGCACGGCCAGAAGGCCGACCAGCTCCCCGGCTACCGCAAGCTGGACGACCCGGGCGCACGGGCGCACGTGGCGGCGGTGTGGGGTGTCGACCCGGACGACCTGCCGGCGCCGGGGCGCAGCGCGTACGAACTGCTGGACACGCTCGGCGTGGAGGTGCACGCGCTGCTGCTGATGGGCTCCAACCCGGTCGTCTCCGCGCCGAACGCCGCGCACATCACCGAACGGATCGCCTCGCTCGGCTTCCTCGCGGTCTGCGACGTCGTCCTGTCGGAGACGGCCGAGCTGGCGGACGTCGTGCTGCCGGTCACCCAGTGGGCGGAGGAGACCGGCACGACCACCAACCTGGAAGGCAGGGTCATCCTGCGCCGCAAGGCGATCGACCCGCCGCCGGAGGTCCGTACCGACCTGGAGGTGCTGAACGGGCTCGCCGCCCGGCTCGGGTGGGAGAAGGGCTTCCCCACCGACCCCGAGGAGGTCTTCGACGAGCTGCGCCGCGCGTCGGCGGGCGGTCCGGCGGACTACTCGGGCATCACCTACCGGCGGATCGCGGAGGAGGACGGCGTCTTCTGGCCGTGCCCGCAAACGTCTTCGGACGCCGCGCACCCCGGAACGCCCCGCCTCTTCCTGGACCGTTTCGCGACGCCGGACGGCAGGGCCCGCTTCGTCCCGGTCCTGCACCGGCCCTCCGCGGAGGAGCCGTCGGCCGACTACCCGCTCCATCTGACGACCGGCCGCGTCCTGGCGCAGTACCAGTCCGGTGCCCAGACCCGCCGTGTCCCCGAACTCAACGCCGCCTCCCCCGGCCCCTTCGTGCAGCTCCATCCACAGCTCGCCGCGCGCCTGGGGGTCGCCGAGGGCGACGTCCTCGCGGTCACCAGCCGCCGGGGCCGCGCCGTCGCCCCCGCGCTCATCAGCTCCGCCATCCGCCCCGACACCGTCTTCATGCCGTTCCACTGGCCGGGCGAGGGCCGCGCCAACACCCTGACCAACCCGGCTCTCGACCCGACGTCCCGCATGCCGGAGTTCAAGGTGTGCGCGGTGCGGGTGGAGGCGGTGGGTCCCGCGACCGGCTGAACGTACTCTGGGCCCTGTCCGGCAGATCAACAGAAGGAGCCGCCGTGCCCACGCCCCACACCTATGACACGCAGGTCACCTGGACCGGCAACCTCGGTACCGGGACGAGCACTTACCGCGCCTACGACCGTTCCCACGAGGTCTCGGCCGCCGGCGTACCCACCATCCTCGGCAGCTCCGACCCGACCTTCCGCGGCGACGCCTCCCGCTGGAACCCCGAGCAGCTGCTCCTCGCCGCGCTGTCGCAGTGCCACATGCTCGCCTACCTGCACGTCTGCGCCGTCGGCGGCGTCACCGTCACCGCCTACACGGACAACGCGCACGGCACGATGGAAACCACCCCCGAGGGCGGCCACTTCACGGAAGCGGTCCTGCGCCCACAGGTCGAGGTCGCCTCCCAGGAGATGGCCGACAAGGCCGCCACCCTCCACGCCGACGCCCACCGCACCTGCTTCATCGCCGCCTCGGTCAACTTCCCGGTCCGCCACGAGCCGGTGATCACCGTCTCATCGCTCGCACCACGGGGCAACCGGTCCGCATGATCGATCCTCGATAGCGGCCGATGCGCCGCACGAACCACGTCGGACCACCTCACTCAACCGGGACCCGGCGCCGTCAGGCCCGGGCGCGCAGGCGGCGGAGCATGCGGGCGTCCTCGAAGCCGACGGCTCGGGCGGCGGATTCGATGGTGGAGCCGTGGGAGATGAGGTGTACGGCGCGCTCGACGCGGAGGACCTGCTGGTAGCGGAGCGGGGTGAGGCCGGTGGCTTCGCCGAAGCGGCGGGTGAGGGTGCGTTCGCTGACGCCGGAGGTGGCGGCGAGGTCGGCGAGGCCGAGGTGTTCGGTGAAACGGGCGTCGATGAGGTCCTGGACGCGGTGGACGGCGTCGCTGAGGTGGGCGCGGTGCCGGAGCATCGCGCTGGTCTGCTGTTCGTCGCCGTTGCGGCGGGCGTAGACGACCATGTTGCGGGCGATGCGGGCGGCGGCGCCCGGCCCGTGCCGGCCGGCGACGAGGTGCAGCGCGAGGTCGATGCCGCTGGCGATCCCGGCGGACGTGACGATCCGGTCGTCGACCACGTAGAGCACATCGCGCACGACGGTGGCCCGCGGGTGGCGGACGGCGAGTTCGTCCTGCACGTCGTGGTGGGTGGTGCAGCGGCGGCCGTCGAGGAGGCCGGCCCGGCCGAGGGCGTCGGCGCCCGCGCAGATGCTGGCGACGACGCCGCCCGCGGCGTGGTGGTCGCGCAGCCGCTGGAGCGTGGACTCCGCCACGTGCCCGTTCTGCCTCAGCGTGCGGGACCGCCAGCCCGGGACGATCGCCAGGTCGTCGGGGGTGAGGTCGGGCCAGCGGGTGGCCGCCCTGAGCGGTACGCCCTGGGCGGTCGGGATGTCTTCCTGCTCGCCGACGTAGGCGGTCTCGTAGTCGTAGCCGAAGTCGGCCGCGGTCGAGAACACCTGCGCCGGGCCCGCGAGATCCAGCAGGTGCAGGTGCGGGACGAGCAGGAAGACGACCCGGGTCACGATCCGGTCAGCTCCTTGACGGTGGTCACCCGGGCGAACCGGCCGGCGAGCGCGTACTCGGTGCGCGCGATGATGTCGTCGGTCTGCAGGGTGCGGGGGTCGGCGAGGATCTCCTCGACCGAGCGGCCGGCCGGCGCGTCCCAGTGCTCGCACGGGGTGGTGGCGGTCGCGTCGGTGACGAAGGTGACCTCGTAGCCGAGGTCGGAGGCGAGCCGGGTCGTCGTCTCGACGCACTGCTCGGTGCGGATGCCGCTGGTGATGACCTCGGTGACGCCGCGCGAGGTGAGGAGCTGCTGGAGGTTGGTGGTGGTGAAGGCGTTGTGCGCGGTCTTGGTGAGCACCGGCTCGCCGTCGAGCGGCTCCAGTCCCTCCATCAGGCGCACGTGACCGCTGGCCGGGTCGAAGACCCCGCCGGTGCCGGGCTCGCTGTGCAGCACCCAGACGACGAGGTCGCCCTCGTCGCGGGCGTGCGCCACGAGGCGGTTCACCTGGCCGACGATGCCGGGGTTGGACGAGGCCTGCCACAGCGGGCGCTGGAGGAAGGACTGCTGGACGTCGATGACGATCAGTGCTCGGTTCATGCCTCGATCCTGGCCCTCGGCGGAGTCCGCGGTACAGACACCATTGTGCCTGGATGCGGAACGATCCGGTCACCGATCACGCGTCGGCGGGCGGTCCGGCGGGCGGCAGGGCGAGGGTGCGCAGCGCGGCGAGCAGCGCTTCCTGGTCGGGCGCCGCGCCGAAGAACGCCGCGTCGGTCGCCTCGACCGTGGCGACCGCCTCGGTGGCCAGCTCGGCGCCCGCGGGCGTGATGCCGAGCCGCTTGGCCCGGGTGTCGCTCGGATCGGTCACGCGGGTGAGCAGGCCCTTGTCCTCCAGCCGGCGCAGCACCTGGGACGTCATCTTCACGTCCGTGCCGCTGTGCCGGGCCAGTTGGAGCTGGTTGGGCTGCTCGCCCTGGCTGTCGAGCCACCACAGCCCGGCCAGCAGGACGAACTGGGCGTGGGTGAGATCGAGCGGCGCCAGGGCCGCCGCGATGGCGCGCTGCCAGTGGAGGGAGGTGCGCCAGAACAGGAAACCGGGGCTGTCGTCGGGTGCGGCCATCATCCGACCGTACCCGTCCCCACCGGCCGTAAGCGGATTCGGGGGCATCAATCTTCGCAGAGATCATCTACGCGCAGTCTTTATTCCGGTTCGGGTGCGGCCCGGGTTCGGCTCTCGTGCGGCTCAGAGCCGCGCCGCCATCCGTCTCACACCCGCCGCCGTCCCGCGCTGAGGGCACCGTTCCCTCAGGGAAACGGACGCGATGCGGCCGGGTAACAGCCGCGCCGCAGGCTGACCGGCATGGACATCGAAGCGGGCACGGAGATCGTGGTGGTGGGCGGCGGGATGGCGGGTGCGCGCCTGGCGCAGCAGCTCGCGCCCGCCGCCCCCGGCGTCCGCGTGACGCTGTTCGGGGAGGAGGCGCACGCCCCGTACAACCGGGTGCTGCTCGCCGAGGTACTCGCCGGACGGTACGAGCCGGACGTCATCACGCTGCCGGACGCCGCCTGCACCGTACGGCGCGTGGTGCGGGTGGACCGCGCCGAGCGCCTCGTGATCTGCGACGACGGCTCCGCCACTCGCTACGACCGGCTGGTGCTGGCCACCGGCTCCAACCCGGTGCTCCCGCCGCTGCGCGGCCTGTTCGAGGCCGGGCGCGGTGAACTGCCGCTGGGCGTGCACGCCTTCCGCACCATGGACGACTGCCTGGCGCTGTCCGGGGCGCTGCACCCCGGCGTGCGGGCGGTCGTCGTCGGGGGCGGGCTGCTCGGGGTGTCCGCGGCGCGGGCGCTGGCGGCGCGCGGCGCCCATGTCGTCCTGCTCCAGCAGGGCGAGTACCTGATGGAGCGGCAGCTGGACGAGCAGTCCGGCAGGCTGCTGCGCACGCATCTGGAGTCGATGGGCATCGAGGTCCACACGGAGTGCCGGGTGCGGGGACTGCGGACCGCCCCGGACGGTACGCCGCAGGCCGTCCGCGCCGTCCGGTCCGTCGAACTCGCCGACGGCTACTGCCTCGGCACCGACCTGGTCGTTCTCGCCTGCGGTGTGCGGCCCCGCACCGGGCTGGCGCAGGCGGCGGGGCTCGAGGTCGACCGGGGCATCGTCGTGGACGACGAGCTGCGGACGTCCGACCCGTTCATCCACGCGATCGGCGACTGCTCGCAGCACGGCGGTGTCGTGTACGGCCTGGCGAACGCGGCCCGTGAACAGGCGGACGCGCTGGCGCTGCTGCTCACCGAGGCGGCGCGGGGGCCCGCCCCCGGCCGCCCCGCGGACCCACCGCGCTACACCGGCACCCGCGCCCTGACCCGGCTGACCCTCGGCGGCTCCCCCGCGCCCGCAGCCAACGCCTCAGAGCCCGCCCGTACCGGTGCCACCGGGATCGCCCCCTTCGACCTCGCCGCGTTCGGCGACCCGCTGCCGGTCCCCGGCGACGACGTACTGCGCCTCACGGACGCGACCCGCGGCGCCTACCGGAAGGTCGTCATCCGTGACGACCGGCTGGTCGGCGGGATCCTGCTCGGCGATCTCGCCGCGGTGGGCACGCTCGCCCGCACCTGGGAGGCCGACGAGCCGCTCCCGGCCTCATCCGCTCCGCTGCTCCACCTGCTCACCAACGACGGAGGTTCCTGACCATGGCTGTTGACACGATGGCTGGCGGCACGACGGACGTTCCCACGGTTCCGACGATCGTGCTGGTCGGACACGGCATGGTCGGTCAGCGGTTCCTGGAGGCGCTCGCCGACCGGGGCGTCACCGAGCGGGCGCGGGTGGTCGTGCTGTGCGAGGAGCCCCGCGCGGCGTACGACCGGGTCCATCTGACCTCGTACTTCTCCGGGACGACGCCGGACGGACTCGCCCTCGCCGAGGACGGCTTCATGGAGAAGCACGGCATCGAGCTGCGGCTGGGGGATCCCGCGCTCACCGTCGACCGCGCGGCCCGCACCGTGACCGCCCGCTCCGGGCTGACCTTCGGGTACGACACGCTGGTGCTGGCCACCGGCTCCTTCCCGTTCGTGCCGCCGGTCCCGGGCAAGGACACCGAGGGCTGCTTCGTGTACCGCACCATCGAGGACCTGCTGGCGATCGAGGAGTACGCCGCGACCGGCGGCACCGGCACGGTCGTCGGCGGCGGACTGCTGGGCCTGGAGGCGGCGGGCGCCCTGAAGGGGCTCGGACTGGACACGCACGTAGTGGAGTTCGCGCCGCGCCTGATGCCGGTGCAGATCGACGAGGGCGGCGGCGAGGCGCTGCGGCGCACCATCGAGGAGATGGGCGTCACCGTCCACACGGGTGTCGGCACCCAGGCGATCGTGGCGGGCGAGGACGGCAGGGTCGCCGCGATGTCGCTGTCGGACGGCTCGACGCTCACGACCGGCCTGGTGGTCTTCTCGGCCGGCGTCCGCCCCCGCGACCAGCTGGCCCGGGAGTGCGGGCTGCCGGTCGGCGAGCGCGGCGGGATCGTCGTGGACGAGCAGTGCAGGACCGAGGACGAGGCGGTGTACGCGATCGGCGAGTGCGCGCTGGCCTCCGACGGCCGGGTGTACGGGCTGGTCGCGCCCGGCTACGAGATGGCGGAGACGGCGGCGAAGGCGATCGCGGGCGACGCGGGTTCCTTCAAGGGCGCGGATCTGTCGACGAAGCTCAAGCTGCTCGGCGTGGACGTGGCGAGCTTCGGCGACGCCCACGGCGCCACCCCCGGCTGCCTGGACGTGCTGTACTCCGACTCCCGTTCCGGCGTGTACAAGAAGCTGGTGGTCTCGCGCGAGGGTGTGCTGCTGGGCGGCATCCTGGTCGGCGACGCCGACTCGTACGGCATGCTGCGCCCGATGACCGGCTCGGTGCCGCCGGTGCCGCCCGAGCGGCTGGTGCTGCCTGCGGGCGCCGGAGGGCCGGTCGAACTCGGGCCGTCGTCGCTGCCCGACACGGCGGTGATCTGCAGCTGCCACAACGTCACCAAGGGCGCGATCCTCGGCGCCGTCACCGAGCACTCCTGCACCACCGTGCCGCAGCTCAAGAAGTGCACCAAGGCCGGCACGGGCTGCGGCAGTTGCCTGAAGGTGCTGGGGCAGCTGCTGCCGCCCGCCGAGGACAAGGGGCTGTGCGGCTGCTTCGCGCACACCCGCCAGGAGCTGTACGAGATCGTGCGCGCGCTGCGGGTCACCTCGTTCGCGGCACTGCTCGACAGCCACGGGCGCGAGGCGGCCAGGGGCGGCGAGGGCTGCGAGGTCTGCAAGCCGGCGGTGGCCTCGGTCATCGCCTCGCTGGCGCCGTCGATCGGCGCTCCGGTGCATGTGCTGGACGGCGGACAGGCCGCGCTCCAGGACACCAACGACCACTTCCTGGCGAACCTGCAGCGCAACGGCTCGTACTCGATCGTGCCGCGTATCCCCGGCGGTGAGATCACCCCGGAGAAGCTCATCGTGATCGGCGAGGTGGCCCGGGACTTCGGCCTCTACACGAAGATCACCGGCGGGCAGCGGATCGACCTCTTCGGCGCCCGTGTCGACCAGCTGCCGCTGATCTGGACACGGCTGGTGGACGCCGGGTTCGAGTCGGGGCACGCGTACGGCAAGGCGCTGCGCACCGTGAAGTCGTGCGTGGGCAGCACCTGGTGCCGGTACGGCGTCCAGGACAGCGTGAAGATGGCCATCGGCCTGGAGTTGCGCTACCGGGGGCTGCGCTCGCCGCACAAGCTCAAGTCCGCCGTCTCGGGGTGCGCCCGCGAGTGCGCGGAGGCCCGTGGCAAGGACTTCGGGATCATCGCCACCGCGTCGGGCTGGAACCTGTACGTCGGCGGCAACGGCGGCGCCGACCCGCGCCACGCGGACCTGCTGGCACAGGACCTCAGCGACGCGGAACTGGTCCGGCTCATCGACCGCTTCCTGATGTTCTACATCCGCACCGCCGACCGGCTGGAGCGTACCTCCGCCTGGCTGGAGCGGATCGAGGGCGGCCTGGAGCACGTCCGCGACGTCGTCGTGCACGACTCGCTGGGCATCTGCGACGAGCTGGAGTCACTGATGTCCGCGCATGTCGCGGGGTACCGCGACGAGTGGGCCGACACCATCAACGACCCCGAGCGGCTGAGCCGCTTCGTCTCCTTCGTCAACGCGCCGGACGTGCCCGACCCCAGCGTCCGGTTCGTCGAGGAGCGCGACCAGGTCAAGCCCGATCTGGATCTGCTGGCCGGCCCGGTGCTGCTGGCCGGCCCCACCCTCGCCATCCGCACCCTCGAAGGGACGGTCACCGCATGACCATCGAACTCCTCCTCGACGACGCCTGGTTCCCGGTCTGCGACGACGCCCTGCTGACCCCGGGCCGGGGCGTCGCCGCCCTGCTGCCCGACGGCTCGCAGGCCGCCCTCTTCCAGGACCGCCACGGCGCCCTCTACGCGATCGGCAACCGGGACCCGTTCACCGGCGCCTACGTGCTGTCCCGCGGCCTGCTCGGCTCGGCGGCGGGCCGGGCGTACGTCGCCTCACCGCTGCTCAAGCAGCGCTTCGACCTGGCGACCGGCACCTGCCTGGACGACGAATCGGTCAGTACCGCCTCGTATGCCGTCAGGTCCCAGTAATCCCCCATACAGCGCGACCGCGTCACGTAATGTGGCGAATGCACAGCGAATTGACAAGGTTAGGTTTACCTAACCTAAGATCGACCGGTGCTCAAGACCCAGCGGACGGCCGTCGCCGGCCAGCTCCCCTCCCCGGTCCGGCGGATACCGCTGTTCCTGCTCGGCGCCGTCGCGTTGACGGCGTGCGCCGCCGCGAGCCTCGCACTCGGCTCGCGGCCGGTCCCCCTCGGCACCGTGCTCGACGCCCTGTTCCACCACGCCCACAGCCGTGACGCCGTGGTGGTCACCGGGCTGCGCGTACCGCGCACCCTGATCGGGCTCGCGGTCGGCGCGGCGCTCGGGGTGGCGGGCGCCGTCGCCCAGGGCGTCACCCGCAACCCGCTGGCCTCGCCGACCACACTGGGGATCAACGCGGGCGCCGGCTTCGCCGTCGTCACCGCGATCTACGCACTGCATCTGACGCACCCTTCCCAGTACTTGTGGTTCGCGTTCGCCGGAGCCGCGGCCGCCGCGCTCTTCGCCCAGACGCTCGCCCGGCGGGCGGGCGACCTGGACCCGGTACGGCTCGCACTGGGCGGCACGGTGCTGACGGCCGTCCTGGTGTCCTGGACGTCCGCCGTGATGCTGGCGAGCAACCGCACCCTGGACGAAGCCCGGTTCTGGCTCGCCGGCTCGCTCTCGGGGCGGACACTCGACGTCCTCTACCCCGTACTCCCGCTGATCGCCGTCGGGTTGGTCATCGCGCTGGCCATCACCCCGGCGCTCAACGCCCTGGCCCTCGGTGACGAGACCGCGCAGGCCCTGGGCGTGCCGGTGGCCAGGATCCGGGTCGCCGGCGGCCTCTCCGTGGTGCTGCTCGCGGGCTCCGCCGTCGCGGTGGCGGGACCGGTCGCCTTCATCGGGCTGGCCGCCCCGCACCTGGTGCGGCTGGTGTTCGGCAACGACCACCGGCTGCTGGTCCCCGGCTGTCTGATCGCCGGCCCGCTGCTGCTGCTCGGCGCCGACGTCCTGGGCCGCGTCATGATCGCGCCCTCCGAACTGGAGGTCGGCATCGTCACCGCCTTCCTCGGCGCGCCGCTGCTCGCGGTGCTGGCCCGGAAGGTGGCCCGATGACGCCGCCCGCCCCCACGACCCCGCCCACGCCCGTGACCCCGCCCGCCCCCACGACGACGCAGTCCCTCGTCCCCGCACCCCGGAAGGATGCCAAGGATGCCTCCGCCGCCCCGAAGCGGCGGCCCTCCCGCGGGCGCCGGACCGCGCTGTTGAGCGTCTGCGCCGTGGCGGCGATCCTCGTACTGGCCACCACCGCGCTCACCACCGGGCAGATCCTGATGCCCCCGCTCACCGCGCTGCGCGCCCTGATCGGCCTCGGCGACTCCGGCGACGTGCTGGTGGTCCAGGAGTTCCGGGCGCCCCGGATGGCGGCGGCGATCGTCGCCGGCGCGGGCCTCGCCGTCGCCGGCGGGCTGCTGCAGCGGCTGTTCCGCAACCCGCTCGCCTCCCCCGACGTCATGGGCGTGACCGGCGGCGCCTCCCTCGGCGCCGTCTCGCTGCTCGCCACCGGCGCCTCGCAGACCCTCATCCCGCTGGCCGCCCTCGGCGGCGGGCTGCTCGCCGCCGTCCTGCTCGGCGCGTTCGCCTGGCGCTCGGGGCTCGGCGTCACCCGTCTCGTCCTGGTGGGGCTGGCCGTTCAGGCGGGCCTGGCCGCCGCCGTCAACCTGATGGTGGTGCGCTTCCCCGCCGAACTCGCCAACTCCGCGCTGCAGTGGACGACGGGGTCGCTCTACGGGCGGACCTGGACCGAGGTGTCCGCCGCCGGCGGCGCCGTGGCCGCCGCGATGGCCGCCGCGTTCGTCCTCCACCGGCGCCTCGCCGTCCTCGACCTGGGCGACGACTCCGCGGGCGGGCTCGGCCTGGCGCCGTCCGCCGCACGCCTCCAACTGCTGCTCACCGCCATCGTGCTGGCCTCGCTGGCCGCGGCGCTCACCGGCCCGGTCGCGTTCGTCGCACTCGCCGTACCGCACGTGGTCCGTTTCCTCGCCGGGCCGCCGACCGCCGGAACGCTCGCGCTGTCGGCCCTCACCGGCGCCGTCCTGCTGCTCGGCTCCGACCTGGTCGTCCAGCATCTGCTGCCGGTGCACGGACTGCCCGTCGGCGTGGTCACCGCGACCCTCGGCGCCCCCTGGCTACTCGTCCTGATGATTCGTCAGAGCAGGCCCACACACCGGAGTTTCGGATGACCGCCCGCGCCGACCGGCCGAACCGCACCAACCAGCTCTCCACCCACGGCCTGGACCTGCGCTACGGCGACCGTCTGGTGATCGGCGGCCTGGACCTCGTCCTGCCCGGCGGCGCCGTCACCGCCATCGTCGGCCCCAACGCCTGCGGGAAGTCGACGCTGCTGCGCGGGCTGTCCCGGCTGCTCTCCCCCGCCGCCGGCACTGTGGCCCTGGACGGCGCGGACATCCACCGGATGCCCGCCCGTTCGCTGGCCCGCCGGATGGGGCTGCTGCCGCAGCAGCCGGTCACCCCCGAGGCGATCACCGTCGAGGCGCTGGTCCGGCTCGGCCGCTACCCGCACCAGCGGCTGCTCAGCCCCTGGTCGGCCACCGACCAGGCCGCCGTCGACGAGGCACTGGAGCGCACCGGCACCACGGAACTGCGCGACCAGCACGTGGACCAGCTCTCCGGCGGTCAGCGGCAGCGCGCCTGGATCGCGCTGGCCCTCGCCCAGGACACCGAGCTGCTGCTCCTCGACGAGCCCACCACCTTCCTCGACCTGCGGCACCAACTCGACGTCCTCGACCTGGTGTCGGACCTGCACACCGAGTCCGGGCGCACCGTCGTCATGGTGCTGCACGACCTCGGCCAGGCCGCCCGGTACGCCGACCATCTCGTCGTCCTCCAGGAGGGCCGGCCGGCCGCGGCCGGGCCGCCCTCCGAGGTGCTCGACGCGGCGCTGGTGAAGGCCGTGTTCGACGTGGACTGCCAGGTCATCCCCGACCCCGAGACCGGCACCCCGCTCGTCGTGCCCCGCGGCCGCGCCAGACGGCACGCCACCGCCGTCGCCGGCTGAGCCCCGACCTTTCCCTTCCCCCGTCCCCCTCTCCTGTCCAGTCGCAAGGAACCCCCACCCTCATGAACACCAGAGCCCCGCTCCACCGCCGTCTCGTCCGGCTGATCGCCGCGCCCGTCGCCCTCGTCATCGGCGTGGGAGCGCTCGCCGCCTGCGGCAGCGGGACCGCGGCCAAGGACGACAAGGCGAACGCCGCGGCCACCGCCGACGGTTTCCCGCGCACCATCACGCACGCCATGGGCAGCACCACGATTCCCGCGAAGCCGCAGCGCGTGGTCGTGCTCGACACCGGCGAGCTGGACGACGTGACGATGCTCGGCATCACCCCGGTCGGCGCGGTCGCACCGCACCTCAAGTCCGAGGGCGGCTTCCCGGCGTACCTGCAGGGCAGGACCGAGGGCACCAAGGATGTCGGCCCGTCCGCGGAGCCCGACCTCGAGCTGATCGCGTCCCTCAAGCCGGACCTGATCCTGTCCTCGAAGGTCCGCCACGAGAAGGTCTACGACAAGCTCAAGGCCATCGCGCCGACCGTCTTCACCGCGACCACCGGCTTCCCCTGGAAGGAGAACCTGGCCGTCCACGCCAAGGCTCTCGGCCTGGAGAAGGAAGCCGCTACCGCGCTGAAGTCCTACGAGGACCGCGCCAAGAAGCTCGGTGCGGCCATCAAGTCCAGGAACGGCGGCAAGGAGCCGACCGCCTCGGTCGTCCGCTTCGTCGCCGGCCCGACCCGGCTCTACCAGCTGGACTCGTTCAGCGGCGTCGTGCTGAGCGACATCGGCCTGGGCCGCCCGGCCTCGCAGAACGTCCACAGCGCGATGCTGGAGGTCGGCCCCGAGCAGATCGACAAGGCCGACGCGGACCTGGTCTTCGTCACCGTCTCCGACGACCCGGCCAAGACGCGGCAGAGCGTCGTCGAGTCCAACCCGGTCTGGAAGGACCTGGGCGCGGTCAGGAACCACAAGGTCGTCAACGTGACCGACGAGACGTGGATGTCCGGCATCGGCGTCCAGGCCGCGCTCAGCATGCTCGGCGACGTGGCCAAGGCCGCGGGCGTCGACCTGCCGGAGTAACGCTTCCCGTGTGAGAGGGGCGGGCCTCCCCCGGCCCGCCCCCTCCCCACCACACGTTCCCAGAACAGGACTCTCAGCCATGCGGCTGTATCTGCTCGCGCTCAACCCCACGGACTCCGTCACCGAGGGTTTCCTGCCGGCCGCCTCCCGGCTCGGCCTGGACGTCACCGTCCTCACCGACTCCCCCGCCGCCCACCAGGAGCTGTACGGCACCCAGGTGGACGTCGAGGAGTGCGACGTACGCGACTTCCGTGCCGTCATCACCCGGATCGCCACCGGCCGCACCCCCCACGCCGTCTTCACCAACAGCGACCACCTGCAGACCCAGACCGCGCTCGCCGCCGAGTACTTCGGTCTGCCCGCCAAGCCCTGGCAGGCCGCCCTGCGCACCAAGGACAAGGCGCAGATGCGCCGCCACCTGGCCGCCACCGGCGCCGACACCGTGTGGTCCGCCGAACTCGCGGCCGGCGCGGACCCCGCCTCGCTGCTCGGCCTGCCGGTCCCCTACCCGTGCGTGGTGAAACCGCGCGAGGGCGTGGCCAGCGAGGACGTGGTCCTCGTCGGCGGCCCCGAGGAACTGGTGCTGCGCTGCAAGGAGATCCAGGCCCGCCGCCCGCAGGCGGCGCTCGTGGCCGAGGAGTACCTCACCGGCGAGCTGTACACGCTGGAGACACTCGGTGACGGCCGGACCCGGCACGTGCTGGGCGGATTCCACACCGGGCTCTCGCCGCTCCCCTACTTCATCGAGGAACGGCTCACCTTCGTTCCCGAGCACCCCGCCGCGGTCGTCGAGCAGATCCTCGCGCAACTGGACGCCCTCGGCGTCGGGTTCGGCGCCTGTCACACCGAGTTCGTGGTCCAGGACGGCCGGGCGCGCATCATCGAGGTGAACTACCGGGCCATCGGCGACCAGTGCGATCTGCTGCTCGCCGGGCTGCTCGACATCCCCCTCTTCGAGCACATCCTCCGCGTCCACCTGGGCGAACCGCTCCCCGCCGACCTCGGCGCCCGCGGCGGCGGCCGCGCCCGGCTGGAGTACCCGTGCGCGGACCGGGCGGGCACCCTGACCGCCGCGCCCGAGGCCACCGAGCGCACGGTGGACGGTGTCCGGCTGGTCTACCGCCCGCTGCGCGCGACCGGTGAACGGCACGAACTGCACCACACCAACCGGGACCTCCTCGGCATCGTGCGCGCCACCGGAACCGACCAGGAGGCGGTGGACCGCGTCGTGACGGACTTCCTCCGGGCGCAGCGCTGGGAGATCACCCCATGACGGGCACCCGTACGACCGATGCCGGTGTGGACGCGGAACTGATGCTGCGCGTGCTCAGCGCGCTGCTGCGCGAGGACGTCGTCGGGCTGCGCACCCGCTCCACCCTCGTCGAGGAGTCCGACGGCCGCTGGCTGCGGCTGCCGTACACCTACGGCGGTGACGGGGCCGGCGGGTTCGGGAAAGCGCTGCTGCTCCCGGTGACCGACGACGGCTTCCAGAGCGAGTACGCCGCCCGGCTGCCGCTGCTGCGGCGCGCCTCGGACGGCCGCGAACTCACCGGCGCCGACGCCGTGCTGCGGGCACTGCGCGCCCTGGCGGACCCCGTCGACCAGGCCGGCTTCGACGCGTTCGCCGAGGAGTGCCGGCAGACCGCGGCGACCCTGCGGCTGCACGACCGGGTGCGCGCGGAGGTGACCGGCCGGCTCGCCGAGCGCTACGGCTCCGACACCGCGTACTGGACGTACGCCCGCAGCCTGGGCTTCGACGCGCTGGCCGCCTTCCACGACCACCCGGTGTATCCGACATCGCGCGGCCGCAGCGGCCTCGGCGAGTCCGACCTGCGCGCCTATGCGCCGGAGTTCCACGAGGACGTCGCACCGCGCTGGCTCGTCCTGCCCCGTGATGCCGTGACGGAGTCCGGCGGCGGCCCCGCCGAGACGTACGCCTATCTGTGGCCGACACCCGCCTCCCTCGGCATGCCGGAGCTGCGCGACACCCACACCGTGCTCCCGGTGCACCCGCTGACCGTCGGGACGCCGCTGGACGAGGCGCTGCGCGCCACCGGTCTGGAAGGGCGCGCGTTCCTCGCCGAACAGGCGCCGCTGTCCCTCGTCCCCACCCTGTCCATGCGCACGCTCGCGGACCGTACGTATCCGCTGCTGCATCTGAAGCTGCCGCTGGCCACCGCGACCCTGGGGCTGCGCAACCGGCGGACCATCAAGCCGGGCACGCTCGCCGACGGGGCCGCCTGCCAGCTGCTGCTGAGCGAGGTGATCGCCCGCGAACCCCGGTTCCAGGACACCGTGCTGCTCGCCGACGAGCGCCGCTACGCGCACGCCGGGCACGAGCTCCTCGCCGTCCTGCTGCGCCGCTATCCGGAGCACCTGCAGAACTCCGTCCTGGTCCCGATAGCCGCGCTGCTCGCCGGCGCCCCGGACGGCCGGCTGGTGATCGACCAGCTCGCCGACCGCTTCTACGACGGCGACCCCATCGCTCTCCTGGACGCCTGCCTGACACTGCTGTTCGACTGGCAGACCACGCTCTTCGGCTACGGGATCGCCCTGGAGTCGCACCAGCAGAACATCTCCCTCGCCCTGGACCAGGACCGCACGACGGGCACCACCCGGCTGCGGCTGGTCCTCAAGGACAACGACGGGCCACGCATCAACACCGCGCGACTGAGCCGGGCACTGGGCGAACTTACGGCCAGGATCGACGAGTTCGACGACGAACGGATCTTCTGCGTCTCCGACGAACCGCTCATCGACCTGTTCACCACCATCACCGTCCACCTGTGCGCGGGCTCGTACGCCTTCGGGCTGGCCGACCACGGCCGGGCGCCGCTGGACGACCTGCTGCGGCTGGTCCGCGACCGGCTCTCCGAGGCGTTCGACCGTCTGGGCGGCGAGCCGGCCGAGCTGCTGCGCGAACGCGTGCTGAACGCCGAGCGGCTCCCGGTCAAGGCGATGGTCAGCGCCGGGACCCTGCTCAGCAAGGAGCGCTCCGGCGCGGCCGACATCAACAAGCACTACACGACCGGCCCCAACTACCTGCTGGTCGGGACTGGTTCGCGGTGAGCGCCGAGGCGGCGACGATTTCCGCCGCTCCGGCTCCCGCCCTGGGGCGCCGCCAGGTGCACGCCGTCGCGGCCTGCTACTTCGTCGCCTCGTTCGCCGCGCTCGGCCTGCCCCCGTACCTGACGTCCATCCTGCCGGAGCTGGGTGACCCGACCGCGCACTGGGCCGGGCTGCTCTACATCGTCCCGACGGTCTTCGGCGGCCTCGCCGCCCCGCTGTGGGGGCGGCTGGCCGACCGCTACGGCCGCAAACGGCTTCTGCTGCGGGCCCAGTTCGGGCTGGCGCTGTCGTTCCTGCTGGCCGGGGCCGCCGACTCGCTGCCCACCTTCACCGCCGCCCTCGTGCTGCAGGGCATCCTCGGCGGCACCTTCGCCGCCACCAACGGCTATCTCGCGGCGGGGCTGGACGGCACCCGGCTGTCCTGGGCCCTGACCCTGATGCAGGGCAGCGCCCGCGCCGCCCTCGTCGCCGCGCCCATCGTGGTCGGCACGCTGTCCCCCTGGCTCTCCCCGCACCGCCAGTACGCGCTGCTCGCGCTGCTCCCGCTGGGCGCCGCGGCGATGCTGCTGGCACTGCCGGAACCGCGCGAGACCGTCGTGGTCATGGAGAAGCCGCGGGCGGAGCAGCAGATGCTCGGAGCTGAGCCGGTCGAGATCGCGGTGGTAGCGCCGCCGGTCACCGCGCAGCGCGGGCTCCTGCGGGAGCTGTACCTCTTCGAGTTCGCGTTCGTCTTCTCGACCGTGATCTCGTTCCCCTACCTCATCGCCCTGCTCGGGGACCGAATATCGGGGATCTCCCCGGTCGTCTCCGGGTCGCTCTTCGCCCTGCCGCACCTGTGTTACCTGCTCTTCGCGGCGCCCGTGCACTCCGCCTTCCGCAACCGCCCCCGGCTCGGTATCGCCCTCGGTTTCACGGCGGTGACCGCGGGTCTCGCGGGGCATGCCGTGGCCGGTTCGCTGATCACGTTCACGGCCGTCCGGCTGCTGCTCGGCGCCGGGCTCACGCTCGGCCTGGTCGGTCTGTCCCTGCTCGCCGCCGACGCGGTGCAAGGCCGCTCGCCGGGAAGGATGTTCGGCTCCCTGGAGTTCGTCTCCAAGGGCGGGGCCGTCGCCGCCGGAGTGGTCGCCGCACTCGGCAACAGCGCCTTCGGACCGACCGCGCCCGTGCTCGCGGGCACCGCCGTCGCTCTGATCACCGTCGCAGCCGCCGTACACGCTCTCTTCTCGCACCCTTGATGGAGCCGTTGATGACGCTTCCCCTGCACCTCGCGCAGCCTTCCGCCGGCCTTTCCGCCAGCGCCCTTTCCGCCAGCGGTCTTCACGCCAGCGGTCTTCCCGACGCCGATGACGTCGTGGCCCACACCCTCCTCAACTGCCTGCTCCGCGAGGTATCGGGACCCGAGCACCAGACCGCGGTCGCGGACGGCCACCTCCTGCTGCGGCTGCCCCGCGCGGACGCGCTGCTGCGTGTCGCGCTGCGTCGCACCTCGCTCATCGGCGCCCACCGGTTCACCGGCCCCGTCGCGGAGCAACACGCGGACGGGTGGAAGGAGTTGGACTGGTACCGACTCGCCGAGTACGTGCACGACGAGCTGTCACTGCGCACCGGGGTGCGCAACGACGAGTTCCTCGACCAGATCGTCTCCAGCCACCGGGGCGTCGCCGCCGCGCTGTCGCTCCCCCGTCCGGTGCCCGGCAGCGACGACGGTCCCGGCGCCCCCGACTACCTGGAGTCCGAGCGGTCCCTGCTGTTCGGTCACCGCTTCCACCCCACCCCCAAGGCGCGCACCGGCGACCCGGCGTCGTGGGCCGCGTACGCCCCGGAGGCGGGCGCGACGTTCCCGCTGCGGCACTTCGCCGTCCGCGAGCACCTGATCGCGGAGGAGCGCAGCGAACCCGGCGCCGCCGACCCGCTGGACCGGCTGCGGCCGGTGCCCGCCGGCTACCGGCTGCTGCCCGCGCACCCGTGGCAGTACGGGCTGCTGCACGACCACCCGGCGCTGCGCGCCGCCCTGGCCTGCGGCGACATCCTCGACCTGGGCACCGGCGACGCGGCCGCGGCACCGACCGCGTCGGTCCGCACGCTGTACGACGGCGACACGTTCCTCAAGTTCAGCCTCAACATCCGGATCACCAACTGCCTGCGGAAGAACGCCGCTTACGAACTGTCCGGCGCGGTCGCGCTCACCCGCCTGCTGGCGCCGGTCCTCGCCGACCTGGCCGGGCGCTTCCCGGACAGCGCCATGCTGCGGGAGCCCGCGTACCGCAGCCTCGCGCTGCCCGGCGCCGACGGGCGCCCGGACATCGGCCTGCTGGAAGGCTTCGGCGTCATCGTCCGCGACGGCCTGGCCGCGCATCTGCGCCCCGGTGTCACCCCGCTGCTGGCGGCCGCCGTCGCCGACGAGTACCCCACCGGCTCCGCGCACATCTCGCGGCTCCTCGACGGGGCGGGCCCACAGGCCGCCCTCGACTGGTGGACGGCGTATCTGCGACTGCTGCTCCCGCCGGTGCTCGCCGCCTATTTCGACCACGGCGTCGTGCTGGAACCGCATCTGCAGAACGTGCTGATCGGGGTGGACGGCGACGGCTTCCCGGTCCAGGTGCTCTTCCGCGATCTGGAGGGCACCAAGCTCCTCCCCGAGCACCATGCCGCCACCCTCGCCGCGCTGCCCGCCGATGTCGCGGCCCCCATGACGTACGACGCGGAACGCGGCTGGGACCGCGTCATCTACTGCCTGCTCGTCAACCACGTCGCCGAACTGCTCGCGGCCCTCGCCGATCTGCACCCGCAGTCCGAGACGGCGCTGTGGGCGCGGGTGCACGGCGTGCTGCGCGAGTACGCGGACGACCACGGCTGCCCGCCCCGGCTCAGCGCCCTGCTCGCCGGGGTCCCGCTGCCCGCCAAGGCCAACCTCCTGACGCGCTGGGAGCGCAAGGCGGACCGCGAGGCCGGCTACGTACGGCTGCCGTCTCCGCTGGCCGAGGACGTGCTGTCGGGGGCGTCGGCGCCGGGCGCGGCGGGCTGCGGAACCGGCGGCGACGACAGCGACCGGACCGAGCCCTGGAGCACCCGATGACCCCGAACTCCTCCGCCGGCCCGGCGCTGCTGACCGACGCGGTCCGCGACCGGGCCACGTACCTCGCCGCCGACGACCTGCCCGCCTACCTCTACGACCTGGCGGAGCTGCGCGCCCACGCCGCCGCCGTACGGGCCGCGCTCCCCGAGCGCGTCGAGCTCTACTACGCCGCCAAGGCCAACCCCGAGCCGGAGATCCTGACCGCGCTCGCCCCGTACGTCGACGGTTTCGAGGTCTCCTCCGGCGGCGAACTGACCCATGTCCGCAAGGCCGTCCCGGACCGCCCGCTGGCCTTCGGCGGGCCCGGCAAGACCCCGGCCGAGATCGCGGCGGCGCTGGAGCTGGGCGTGGAACGCTTCCACGTGGAGAGCGAGTACGAGCTGCGCATGCTCGGCCACCTCGCCGCGCGGCCGGCCCCCGGCCGGACCGTTCCCGTCCTGCTGCGCTTCAACCTGCCGGTGCCGGGCGCGGCGCTGGAAGGCAGTTCACTGGCGATGGGCGGCTGCCCGACCCCGTTCGGCCTCGACCCCGCACAGGCCGACAGCGCCGTCCGGCTGCTCACCGACGGCAGCCACCCCCAACTGGAGCTGCGCGGCATCCACGCCCACCTCGCCAGCGGCCTCGACGCGACGGCGCAGCTCGCCGTGGCCGCCGAGGTGGTGGCGTTCGCGGTGGGCCTGGCCGCCCGGCACGGCATCGCGCTGCCCGAGGTGAACGTCGGCGGTGGCATGACCGTGGACTACGCCGATCCCGGCGCCCGCTTCGACTGGACCGCCTACGGCGAAGGCCTCGCGCGCCTCATCGCCGCCCACCCCGGCCTGCTGCTGCGTATCGAGCCGGGCCGCGCCCTCAGCGCCTACTGCGGCTGGTACGCCACCGAGGCGCTGGACGTGAAGCCCAGCCACGGTGAGGAGTTCGCCGTGCTGCGCGGCGGCACCCACCATCTGCGCACCCCGGCGACGAAGGGCCACGACCAGCCCTGCGAGGTCCTGCCCGTCGGCCACTGGCCGCACCCCTGGCCGCGCCCCGCCGCCGGACAGGACCACGTCACCCTCACCGGCCAGCTCTGCACCCCGAAGGACGTCCTCGCCCGCCGGGTTCCGGCGCCCGGCCTGCGGGCCGGGGACCGCGTAGTGTTCGCGCTGGCCGGGGCGTACGCGTGGAACATCTCCCACCACGACTTCCTGATGCATCCCCGGCCGGGCTTCCACTTCCTGGGCAGTGCTTGAATCGGCCCATGACCGATCATGAAGTGCTCCGGGTGTTCATCGGCCCCGACGGCCGGGGCGGCAACCTCCTGGGCGTGGTGTCGGCCGACTCCTCCGACCCGGCCGCCCGCCAGGCGATCGCCGCCGAACTCGGCTACAGCGAGACGGTGTTCATCGACGACGCGGAGCGCGGCGACGTTCGGATCTTCACCCCCAGCGTGGAACTCCCCTTCGCCGGCCACCCCCTCACCGGCACCGCCTGGCTCCTGAAGTCGTCCCTCCTGCGCCCGCCGGCCGGCGACGTCCCCGCCTGGACGGAGGGCGACTTCACCTGGATCCGCGGCCGCGCCGCCTGGGCCCCCGGCCGCCGCACCGAGCAGTACCCGACGGTCGCCGAGGTCGACGCCCTGCCCTCCCCGCCACCGGGCGAGGGCTGGCTCTACGCCTGGGCCTGGGCCGACGAAGCGGCGGGCCGCGTCCGCGCCCGCGGCTTCCCCCGCCGCGGCGACGCGATCACCGAGGACGAGGCGACCGGCGCCTCCGCGATCGTCCTCGCCGCCCAACTCGCCCGCCCCCTCGACATCCGCCAGGGCACCGCCTCCCAGATCCTGACCCGCCCGGGCCCGGACGGCACGATCGACGTGGGCGGCCGGGTGGCAGCCGTGCGCTGAAGGCGCGCGAGGGGCCGGTGATCCAGGGGTGGGCCGGACCGCGGCTGAGTAGGGTCTGCCGGATGACTCTTTCTCATGACGTGGCCGGAGACGGCCCGGCCGTGGTGCTGTTGCATTCCGGGGTGTGCGACCGGCGGATGTGGGACGCGCAGTGGACGGACCTGGTCGACGCCGGGTACCGGCCGGTGCGGTGCGACTTCCGGGGGTTCGGCCGCAGTCCCGTGCCGGACCGGCCGTACAGCAACGCCGACGACGTGCTGGACCTCCTCGACACCCTCGGCATCGAGCGGGCCGCGCTGGTGGCGTCCTCCTCCGGCGGCCGGGTCGCTCTGGAGATCGCGGCGCGCCGGCCGGAGCGGGTGAGCGCCCTGGCGCTGCTCTGTTCCGCGCTTCCCGGACATGAGGTCAGCGCCGGGCTGCGCGCGATCGGCGCGCGGGAGGACGAACTGCTGGAGGCGGGGGACGTCGCCGGGGCGGTGGAGCTGATGGTCGACACCTGGGTGGGTCCTGCGGGCGGGCCGGACGTCCGGGAGGCGGTGCGCGGGATGCAGCGGCGCGCCTTCGACGTACAGCTGGCCGCCCTCGAGGAGTTCGAGCCGATCAGGGCCGAGTTCGACCTGGCGGCGGTCACGGCGCCGTGCCTCGCCGTGTCGGGCGCCCATGACGTGACGGACTTCCGGGAGATCGCCGCCGCCCTGCCCGGCCTGCTCGCCGACGCCCGCCACGTCGAACTGCCCTGGGCGGGCCATCTGCCCAGCCTGGAACGGCCTGCCGCCGTCACCGAACTTCTCGTCGGCTTCCTGCGCGGAACGGTACCCGCTGCGGGGCGCTGACCGGCCGCGAGGCCGCACGCGTACGTGCCGTTCTTGTCCTGTCACGCACATGCCTCGTGCATCGGCGGCCCGCTCTCTAAGCTGACCGCCGGGGGATCCGGATTTCGGCCAGCGACACGAGGAGAACCGGTCACATGGGCTGGACTGCGAACGACATCCCCGACCAGACCGGACGCACCGCCGTGGTGACCGGGGCCAACAGCGGCATCGGGTACTGCGCCGCGAAGGAACTGGCGCGGCGCGGGGCGCTGGTCGTCCTGGCGTGCCGCAGCGAGGAGCGCGGGCAGGCGGCGGCGGACCGGTTGGTGGCCGAGGTCCCGGAGGCGCGGGCCGTGTTCCAACGGCTGGACCTGGGGGACCTGGGGTCGGTGCGGGCCTTCGCGGAGGAGTTCGCGGGCGACCGGCTGGATCTGCTGGTGAACAACGCGGGGGTGATGGCCCTGCCGTACACGCAGACCGCCGACGGGTTCGAGACGCAGTTCGGCGTCAACCACCTCGGTCACTTCGCCCTGACCGGCCTGCTGCTGCCGAAGCTGCTCGCGACACCCGGGGCCCGGGTCGTCAGCGTCTCCAGCGGGATGCACGCGATCGCCAACGTGGATCTCGGCGACCTGAACAGCGAGCGCCGCTACCGCCGCTGGATCGCGTACGGCCGCTCCAAGAGCGCCAATCTGCTGTTCATCCACGAGTTGGCGCGGCAGTTGGGGACGACGGGCGCGGACATCGTGGCCGCCGCCGCGCACCCCGGCTACGCCGAAACGAATCTCCAGACGGCGGGCGCCAAACTGGAGGGCCGCAGGCGCGCCGAGCGCGTCATCGGGATCGGCAACCGGATCATCGGCCAGTCGGCCGCGGCGGGCGCGCTGCCGACGCTCTACGCGGCCACCGCACCGGACGTGGCCCCCGATTCGTTCACCGGCCCCCGCCTGCAGGGCTGGCGCGGCGCGCCCAGCCGCTCCTGGCGCGCCTCCTGGACGAAGGACGACCGCGCGGGCGAGATGCTGTGGACGGCGTCCGAGCAGCTGACGGGTGTGACGTACAAGTTCTGAGGCCCGGGATCGGACGCGCCGGGGGAACGCGTACCGCTGCGCGCGGGTGCTACCCGCCGTAGAGCTCCTCCAGCACCCGCGCCACCCCGTCCTCATCGTTCGTGGCGGCCCGCAGCGGCGCCGCGGCCAGGACGTCCGGGTGCGCGTTGCTCATCGCGTAGCCGGCTCCTGCCCAGGTCAGGGTGGACAGGTCGTTCGGCATGTCGCCGAAGGAGACCACCTCGGAGGCGCCGATCCCGCGGGCCGCGCACCACAGGGCGAGCGTGCCGGCCTTGGTGACACCGGGCGAGCTGATCTCCAGCATGCCGGAGCCGCCGGAGTGCGTGACCTCGACGCCGGTGAGCGCCGCGTCGTGCGCCGCGGTCATCATCCGGTCCGCGTGGTGCCGCGACGAGTGCACGAGGAGCTTGACGATGTCCTCGTCCGACTCCCACAGCTCGGCGGCGGTCTCCACGATCACCTCCTGGAAGTCCTTCTTCCCGAAGTCCCGCTCGCTGATGAGGCGGTGGCCGGTCTCCAGGGCGAGCGTCGAGCCGGGCAGCACCGCGACGAGCGCCTCCGCCGCCTTGCGCGCGACGGGGTTCGGCATCAGCCGTGCGTCGAGGAACTGCCGGCCGGGGACGTCGTAGACGATCGCGCCGTTGCAGCAGATCGCGGTCCCCTCGTGCCCGGCGCCCTCGGCGATGCCGTCCACGTAACGCGGCGGCCGCGCCGTCACGAAGACGACCTCGGCGCCCGCGGCCGCCACCGACCGCAGCGCCCGCCGGGTCCGCTCCGAGACCGTTCCGTCGCTGCGCAGCAGCGTGCCGTCGAGGTCGGTGGCCACCAGCCGGGGAGGGGTTCGGGAGGGAGAAGCAGTCATGTTCGGATCATGGCAGATACGCCGGAAAAGGGTGGAGACGAAAGGTGGAGGCAGGGCGGCGTGGGGTGAAACGACGGGGGGCGACGAGGGAGAACGGGCTCCTGGGACCACGGGAAGGGTGCGCCCCGTACAACTTCCCATGGCCATCAGGTGTCTTGCAGTGAACACATGGCCATTTCGGCTCTGTGGCTCACGGGGCGAAGGGGACACCGATGGGACGGCACACAAGGGCGATTCTGGCCGGATTGGGACTCGCGGGGCTGCTGCTGGCGGCCGGTCCGGCGGCCGAGGCGCAGGCGGATGCCGGCCCGGTGGACGCCGACGTCCAGATGCAGTTCCTCCACCCGCAGGTGGCTCCCGGCCGGCAGTTCCACTTCTATCTCCTCACGCACCTGAAGTCGGGCACACTGAGCACGTTCCGCGGCTTGGTGCACCTGCCGGAGGGCATGACGTACGTTCCCGTGGTGGAACGTACGTGCGAGCCCACGTCGGCGAACAAGCGGGAGATCGCCTGTCGCCCTGATAGCCAGAGTCTGACCGTCCAGGTCGCGGACGATGTACCGGTCGGCACCAGGCTGACGATCACGGCGACGGCCGACATCGGCGACGCGGTCGACACGCATCCGGAGGACAACACCGCTCGACAGGAGGTGCTGGTCAAGCCGGGCGCGGACTGGAGCGTCAAGTGGACCGGCCCCACCACCCCGGTGCAGCCCGGCAGCACACCGGTGACCACACGGCTGGTCGTCACCAATCACGGCCAGGAGGCCGACCTCCCGTTCATCCTCACCAGCGGCCCGGGCGACTACCCGAGGCAGATGGAGTACTACGGGAAGTGGGACAAGACCTGCGGCATCGCCACCGAGGGAAACGGCCTGTTGTGCCGACCCACCACACCGGTGCCGCCCGGCGGAACGATCACCTACACCTTCCGCTTCAAGGTCTACCCCGCGGCACTCGGTAAGGAGCAGCGCCGGGAGGCCCGCGTCAGCTCCGAATTCCCGGCGACGGAGCCGGACATCAACGACAACACGACCACACTGGTGGTCAAGGTCGCCGACAAGGCGGCGCAGCCGACCGGCAAGCCCACGTCCCCGGCCACCGGCGGCGCCAAGCCCACCTCGGCACCCACCACGGCGCCCGGCGACCATCTCGCGGACACCGGAGGGGCCGGCACCGGGTCCGCGCTCACCGCGGCCGGAGCAGCCGCCGCGGTCGGCGGCGGCCTCCTGCTGACCTCTCGCCGTCGGCGCCGCAGCCACTGACCCCAGGGGAAAAAGGTGGGGGCGGCGTCTCCGCACGAGACGCCGCCCCCGGTGAGGGTGGAGATGGTTCTACGGGGTCACCGGCTGTCGTTGCCGGACGGGTCCGCCGCCGCGCGGCCCGCTTCGAGGCGGGCCACCGGGATGCGGAACGGGGAGCAGGAGACGTAGTCGAGTCCGACCTCGTGGAAGAAGTGGACGGACTCGGGGTCGCCGCCGTGCTCGCCGCAGACGCCGAGCTTGAGGCCGGGGCGCGCCGCGCGGCCGGCTTCGCAGGCGGAGCGGATGAGGGCGCCGACACCGTCCCGGTCGATGGTCTCGAACGGGGAGACGCCGAAGATGCCCTTCTCCAGGTACGCGGTGAAGAACGAGGCCTCCACGTCGTCGCGGGAGAAGCCCCACACCGTCTGGGTCAGGTCGTTCGTGCCGAAGGAGAAGAACTCCGCGGCCTCGGCGATCTGGCCCGCGGTCAGCGCGGCACGCGGCAGTTCGATCATCGTGCCGAGCGTCAGCTTGAGGTTTATGCCGGTGGCGGCCTCCACCTCGGCGATGACCTTCTCGGCCTCCTCGCGGACGATCTCCAGCTCCTGGACGGTGCCCACGAGCGGAATCATGATCTCCGGACGCGGATCGCCCTTCATGTTCTTGCGGTGCGCGGCCGCTTCGGCGATCGCCCGTACCTGCATCGAGAACAGACCGGGGATGACGAGGCCGAGCCGGACACCCCGCAGGCCGAGCATCGGGTTCTGCTCGTGGAGCTTGTGGACGGCCTGCAGCAGGCGCAGATCGTTCTCGTTGGCGTCCTTGCGGGACTCCGCGAGCGCCACCCGCACCGACAGCTCGGTGATGTCGGGCAGGAACTCGTGCAGCGGCGGGTCGAGGAGGCGCACCGTCACCGGCAGGCCGTCCATCGCCTCGAAGAGCTCGATGAAGTCGGCCTTCTGCAGCGGCAGCAAGGCACCCAGTGCCTCGTCGCGCTCGCTGTCGGTGTCGGCGAGGATCAGCCGCTCGACCAGCTCGCGCCGCTCGCCGAGGAACATGTGCTCGGTACGGCACAGGCCGATGCCCTGGGCGCCGAAGCGCCGCGCGCGGTTGGCGTCCTCGGCGTTGTCGGCGTTGGCCCGTACCCGCAGCCGGCGGACCCGGTCGGCGTAGGCCATGATCCGGTGCACGGCCTGGACGAGTTCGTCGGCGTCGTCGGCGCCCGCGTGCATCCGGCCCTCGAAGTACTCGACGACCGGGGACGGGACGACCGGCACCTCACCGAGGTAGACCTTGCCGGAGGAGCCGTCGATGGAGACGACGTCGCCCTCCTCGATGACGATCCCGCCCGGCGCGGTCATCCGGCGCCGCTTGGTGTCGACCTCCAGCTCCTCGGCGCCGCACACACAGGTCTTGCCCATGCCGCGGGCGACGACGGCGGCGTGCGAGGTCTTGCCGCCGCGTGAGGTCAGGATCCCCTCGGCGGCGATCATGCCGTTGAGGTCGTCCGGGTTGGTCTCGCGGCGGATCAGGATGACCTTCTCGCCGGACCGCGACCACTTGACGGCGGTGTACGAGTCGAAGACGGCCTTGCCGACGGCCGCGCCGGGCGAGGCGGCGATGCCCCAGCCGAGCCGCGTGACCTTCGAGTCCTCCTCGAAGCGCGGGAACATCAGCTGCGCGAGCTGCGCTCCGTTGACCCGCTGCAGCGCCTCGGCCTCGTCGATCAGGCCCTGGTCGACGAGCTGGGTGGCGATCCGGAAGGCGGCCGCCGCCGTGCGCTTGCCGACGCGGGTCTGCAGCATCCACAGATGGCCGCGCTCGATGGTGAACTCGATGTCGCACAGGTCCTTGTAGTGCGTTTCGAGCGTCGTCATGATCTGCATGAGCTGGTCGTACGACGCCTTGTCGAGGCCTTCGAGATCGGCGAGCGGCACGGTGTTGCGGATACCCGCGACGACGTCCTCGCCCTGCGCGTTCTGCAGGTAGTCACCGTAGACGCCCTGGTGGCCGGTGGCCGGGTCACGGGTGAAGGCGACGCCGGTGCCCGAGTCGGGGCCGAGGTTGCCGAAGACCATGGAGCAGATGTTGACGGCCGTGCCGAGGTCGCCGGGGATGCGCTCCTGGCGGCGGTAGAGCTTGGCGCGGTCGGTGTTCCACGAGTCGAAGACCGCGCGCACGGCGAGGTCCATCTGCTCACGCGGCTCCTGCGGGAACTCGCGGCCCGTCTCCTTGAGCACGATGCCCTTGAACTCCTCCACGAGCTGCTGGAGGTCGGCCGCGTCGAGCCCGAGGTCGCTCTCGGCGCCCTTGGCGCGCTTGATCTCCTCGAGGGCCTCCTCGAAGAGCTCGCCGTCCACGCCCATGACGGTCTTGCCGAACATCTGCAGCAGCCGGCGGTAGGAGTCCCACGCGAAGCGCTCGTCCCCGGCCTGGGCGGCGAGCCCGGCCACCGAGGCGTCGGACATGCCGATGTTCAGGACGGTGTCCATCATGCCGGGCATGGAGAACTTGGCCCCGGACCGCACGGACACCAGCAGCGGGTTGTCCGGCTGCCCGAGCTTCTTGCCCATCTTCTGCTCGAGGGCGTCGAGGTGCGCACTCACCTCGTCGCGGAGCTCCGCCGGTTCGTGGCCGGAGTCCAGGTAGACCTTGCACGCCTCGGTCGTGATGACGAAGCCCGGAGGGACGGGCAGACCGAGGTTGGTCATCTCGGCGAGGTTCGCACCTTTTCCGCCGAGCAGGTCCTTGAGTTCCTTGTTGCCCTCAGTGAAGTCGTAGACGAACTTCTGCGATACCTGTTCCGACACGGGACTCGACTCCTCGTGAGGTCCCCCCGGACAGGGTCTGGGGGAGGGATGCCCTGACGGCGGGGAGCGTACCCATTCCCAAGGCTTTGCAGCACGTCCATCACCACATCAGACGGCCGTAACCACCCGTCTGCCACTAGATCGAAAGTAACGCGCCCCGGTGATCCACACCGGATTCCGTTCACTTGTCGAATCGACGACCGCGCAGCGTGGTGCGATCACCCATCAGAGATCACCCTGCGTGAGAAATCGTTGATCAAGTGGAGAAGCCGGGATGGCACTGAGTGCCATCCTTTGGAGAGATGCAGTCAGGCATCCGCGCTCATTTGAGCGCAACCCCCATCAAACGTGGCGTGAATCACGCGGTCCCGGAGGCCCCGCTGGACGCCCCATCTCACCTTTCGGACGTCCGAGGACGGCGAGGACGTCCGGCGAGGACGTCAGCCGCCCGACGTGTCCAGTTCGGCTTCCGGGCTGACGGCGGCGCAGTCGTACGGGTCGTTCAGCCAGCCGTCCGGGAGGACGACGCGGTTGTTGCCCGCGGTGCGGCCGCGCGGGCCCTCGGCGCTCTCGGGCCAGGGCTGGTCGAGGTCCACGGCGGCCAGGTGCTCGTCCAGCTCGGCGAGGGAGGAAGAGACGGCGAGGCTGCGGCGCAGCTGGGAGCCGACCGAGAAGCCCTTGGTGTACCAGGCGACGTGCTTGCGGAAGTCGATCACTCCGCGCTCCTCGTCGCCGATCCACTCGCCGAGCAGCTCGGCGTGCCGCCGCATGACGACGGCGACCTCCTTGAAGGTCGGCCGGGCCTGGGCGTCCCCGCCCTCCATGGCGCTGACCAGGTCGCCGAAGATCCAGGGGCGGCCGAGGCAGCCGCGGCCGACCACGACGCCGTCGGCGCCGGTCTCGCGCATCATGCGCAGCGCGTCGTCGGCGCGCCAGATGTCGCCGTTGCCGAGC
This sequence comes from Streptomyces sp. So13.3, assembly GCF_005860785.2. Taxonomy (NCBI): domain Bacteria; kingdom Bacillati; phylum Actinomycetota; class Actinomycetes; order Kitasatosporales; family Streptomycetaceae; genus Streptomyces; species Streptomyces sp. So13.3. The sequence continues at coordinate 3,662,440 of NZ_CP048835.1, forward strand.
ACCGGGATCTCCGGGACGTGCTCCTTGAGGCGGGCGATGGCGTCCCAGTCGGCGGTGCCGCCGTAGTGCTGTGCGGCGGTGCGGCCGTGCAGGGCGACCGCGGTGACGCCCTCCTCGACCGCGATCCGGCCCGCGTCGAGGTACGTCAGGTGGTCGTCGTCGATGCCCTTGCGCATCTTGATGGTGACCGGCAGGTCGCCCGCGTTGCCGACCGCCTCGCGCAGGATGGAGCGCAGCAGGTTCCGCTTGTACGGGAGGGCCGAGCCGCCGCCCTTGCGGGTCACCTTGGGGACCGGGCAGCCGAAGTTGAGGTCGATGTGGTCGGCCAGGCCCTCGTCCGCGATCATGCGGACGGCCTTGCCGACGGTCACCGGGTCGACGCCGTAGAGCTGGATGGAGCGCGGCTTCTCGGTCGCGTCGAAGCGGATCAGCCGCAGCGTCTTGGAGTCCCGCTCGACGAGGGCGCGGGTGGTGATCATCTCGCTGACGAACAACCCCTTGCCGCCGGAGAACTCACGGCACAGCGTGCGGAAGGGCGCGTTGGTGATGCCGGCCATGGGGGCGAGCACCACGGGCGGCCACACCGTGTGCGGGCCGATCTGAAGTGGCATGGTGGCGTCAGCGGTCATGGCCCCATTGTCGCGTACGCCGGACGGGGATTTCGATGTACCGTTCACGTATATGTGTGCCCTTGGCCACGAGGGCGGAGAACGGCCGATCCCAGGAGGCCCAAGTGCCGGAACTGAGCCCCCGGCGCCGCATGCTCGTGCTGGCGATCTGCTGCATGAGCCTGCTCATGGTCAGCCTCGACAACACCATCCTCAATGTGGCGCTGCCCTCCCTGCAGAAGGAACTGCACGCCTCGGTCTCCGGTCTGCAGTGGACGATCGACGCGTACACGCTGGTGCTGGCCTCGCTGCTGATGCTGGCCGGCTCGACGGCCGACCGGATCGGCCGCCGCCGGGTCTTCCAGACCGGTCTGGTGCTCTTCACCGCGGGCTCGGTGCTCTGCAGCCTGGCGCCCAGCCTCAACTGGCTGGTCGTCTTCCGGATGGTGCAGGCGGTCGGCGGCTCGATGCTCAACCCCGTCGCGATGTCGATCATCACCAACACCTTCACCGACCCCCGGGAGCGCGCCCGCGCGATCGGGGTGTGGGGCGGCGTCGTCGGCGTCAGCATGGCGGCGGGCCCGGTGCTCGGCGGACTGCTCGTGCAGACCGTCGGCTGGCGTTCCATCTTCTGGATCAACCTCCCGGTCGGACTGCTCGCGCTGGCCCTGACCGCCCGCTACGTGCCCGAGTCGCGCGCCCCCAAGCCGCGCCGGGTGGACCCGGTCGGCCAGCTGTTCGTCATCGCCCTGCTCGGCTCCCTGACGTACGCGATCATCGAGGCGCCGGACGCGGGCTGGACGTCGGCGCTGATCCTCGGCTGCCTGGCGGTCGCCATCGGCTCGCTCGCCGGGCTGCTCAGCTACGAGCGGCGCCGCGTGGACCCGCTGATCGAGCTCGGCTTCTTCCGTAGCGCGCCCTTCAGCGGCGCGACGGTCATAGCGGTGAGCGCGTTCGCGGCGCTCGGCGGCTTCCTCTTCCTCAACACCCTGTACCTGCAGAACACCCGCGGTCTCTCCGCCCTCGACGCCGGGCTCTACATGCTGCCGATGGCCGTCATGTGCCTGGTCTTCGCCCCGCTGTCCGGGCGGCTGGTCGGCAACCGGGGGCCACGGCTGTCGCTGGTGCTCGCGGGTACGGCGATGACGATCAGCGGTGTGATGTTCGCGGCCCTGGACGCCGAGTCCTCCAACACACTGCTGTTCACCTCGTACGTCCTCTTCGGCATCGGGTTCGGTCTGGTCAACGCGCCGATCACCAACACCGCCGTGTCCGGGATGCCGCGCTCGCAGGCCGGGGTGGCCGCCGCCGTCGCCTCCACCAGCCGCCAGGTCGGGCAGTCGCTCGGGGTCGCCGTGATCGGCGCCGCCATCGCCGCCGGGCTGCACACCACCGCCTGGTGGATCATCGCGGGCTGCGGCGCCGTCGTCCTGCTCCTCGGCACGCTGACCACCGGCCGCTGGGCCGCCGGGACCGCGGAACGGGCCGCGGCGCGGTTCCGGGAACCGGCGCCCCTGACCGTCGGGACCGAAGCGGTCACGAACTCCTGACTACGACCGGCCCGCCGACGCGAGAACGGGCCGCGCGTCACTCGCGGCAGGGCCGCACAGCTCGTACAGCCGCTGCAGCCGGGTACGCGTCACCTCGTCCGCCGGGGTGTACGTCACGAGCCGCGGCCCGGAGCGCGGGCCGAGCCACAGATGGGTGAAGTCGAAGGTGAGCAGCCCGACCTGCGGGTTCAGATAGCGCTTGGAGCGGTTGTCCGGCTGGAGCACCTCATGGCGGTCCCACGCCTCGCAGAACTCCGGTGACGCCTGCTGGAGGCGCTTGAGGAGCGACTTCCAGGCCGGCTCCGCCAGGTGCTCGGCCATCGCCGACCGGAATTTGGCGGCCATCAGCCGGATCACCTCTTCCCGGTCGATCAGCGCCTCGCGCCAGGCCGGGTCGGTGAAGGCGAGCCACATGATGTTGCGGTCCTCGAAGGGCCGCGCGTCCAGATCGTCGACCAGCCGCCCGTAGGTGCGGTTGTACGCGATCACGTCGTGCCGGCTGTTGGCGACGAAGGCGGGCAGCGGTTCCAGCTGCTCCAGCATCAGACGGATCTGGTCCGACATGCCGGGGCAGTCCGCGAAGGGGCTGGGGTCGGCGACCCCGGCGAGGGTGAACAGGTGCACGCGCTCGTTCGGATCGAGCATCAGGGCGCGGGCGATCGCGTCCGCGACCTGCGCGGACACCTGGATGTCCCGGGCCTGCTCCAGCCACGTGTACCAGGTGACGCCGACCGCGGCGAGCCCCGCGACCTCCTCGCGGCGCAGCCCGGGCGTGCGGCGCCGCCGCCCCGCCGGCAGTCCGACCTGCTCGGGAGCGATGCGCTCGCGGCGGCTGCGCAGGAACGAGGCGAGCTCGCGCCGCTTGATGTCGGCGTCCGACTCGTGCTGCGCGGGGGGCGTCGTCGTAGGCATGCTTCCAGCATGCCGGATCGCGGAGCCAGTTGCGTGGTGGTTCTTATACCTGGATAAACGCTCTCTGGTACCACCCTGAAAACCGGCGCATGGTTGCTCACGTGACCCCAATGGAACGTACTCCCGTCCTCCCCTCCCGCGCCCTGGTCCTGCCCCGGGTGACGCGCATCGGCACTCCCCCGGCCACCACGGGCCCCGCCGCTCCGGCCGGTCCTGTACTGACCGCACTCGGCCTGTTCACCGTGCTGCTCGGCGCGGCCCTGCCACTGATCGACTTCTTCATCGTCAACGTCGCGCTGCCGACCATCGACCGCGACCTCGCCGCCGGACCGGCCCTGCTGGAGCTGGTGGTGGCCGGCTACGGCACCGCGTACGCCGTGCTCCTGGTGCTCGGCGGGCGGCTCGGCGACATGTTCGGCCGCCGCCGGCTCTTCCTCGCCGGGATGGCCGCCTTCGGCCTGACCTCGCTGGCCTGCGGCCTCGCGCCGGACGCCTGGACGCTGGTCGGCGCCCGGGTGGCGCAGGGCGCCGCGGCCGCGCTGATGCTCCCCCAGGTGCTCGCCACCATCCAGTCCTCCACCGCAGGACCGCGGCGCGCCCGCGCGCTCAGCCTGTACGGCGCCACGGCCGGCCTGTCGATGGTCGCCGGGCAGATCCTCGGCGGCGTCCTGGTGGCCGCCGACATCGCGGGCACCGGATGGCGCGCGGTGTTCCTGGTGAACGTGCCGGTCGCCCTGATCGGCCTGGTCCTGGCGGCCCGCACCATCCCCGAGACCCGCTCCGAGCGCCCCACCCCGATCGACGTCCCGGGCACCGTCCTGCTGGCCGTCTCCCTGGTGACGCTGCTGGCGCCGCTGACCGAGGGCCGCGCCTCCGGCTGGCCGCTGTGGACCTGGATCTCGCTCGCCGCCTTCCCGTTCGCGGCCTACGCCTTCTACGCGGTCGAGCGCCGCGCGGACCGGCAGGGCCGCACCCCGCTGGTGCCGCCGAGCCTCTTCCAACTGCCCGGCATCCGGCGCGGACTGCCGCTCGTCGTCCCGTTCTCCATCGGCTTCGGCGGCTTCATGCTGGTGATGGCGGTGGCCCTGCAGCAGGGCCTGGCCTTCGGCCCGGTCGCGGCCGGCATGGCGATGGCGCCGCTCGCCGTCACGTTCTTCGCCGCCTCCCTGATGGGCCCGCGCCTGGTCGCGCGGTACGGCAGCCGGGTGGTCACGGTCGGCGGCCTGATCCAGGCACTCGGCCTCCTCCTCCTGGTCGCCGCGGCCCTGCACGACTGGCGGCACCTGAACGGCCTCTCCCTCGCCCCGGGCATGGCGGTGGCCGGCTTCGGCCAGGGCCTGCAGCTCCCGGTGCTCTTCCGCATCGTCCTCGCGGAGGTGCCCGCCGAGCGCGCGGGCGTCGGCAGCGGCGTCATGGTCACCACCCAGCAGTCCGCCCTCGCCCTCGGCGTGGCGACGCTCGGCACCCTCTTCCTCGCCCTGATCCCGTCGGCCGGCATGCGGAACGCCCTGGTCATCACCCTGCTCGTGCAGCTCGGCGCGATCGCCCTGACGATCCTGCTCAGCCTGCGACTCCCGCGCCATGTCTCCTAAACTGAATGACAAATATTGAAATCTGTCACTCCATATGCCATGCTTCAGTCACCCCCTCGTCCAAGGAGCACCCCGTGCTGAAGCGCACCCTCGGAACCACCGGCCCCTCCGTCTCCGCCCTCGGCCTCGGCGCCATGGGCATGTCGGCCCTCTACGGCGTCAGTGACGACGCCGAGTCGACCGCCACCATCCACGCCGCACTCGACGCCGGCGTCACCCTCATCGACACCGGTGACTTCTACGGCATGGGCCACAACGAACTCCTCATCCGTGACGCCCTGCGCAGCAGCTCCCAGGGCCGCGACCAGGCCGTCATCAGCGTCAAGTTCGGCGCGCTGCGCGACATCGACGGCGGCTGGTCCGGCTACGACGGCCGGCCCGCCGCCGTGAAGAACTTCCTCGCCTACTCGCTCAACCGCCTCGGCACCGACCACATCGACATCTACCGGATCGCCCGCGTCGACCCCGACGTACCGATCGAGGAGACCGTCGGCGCCATCGCCGACCAGGTCCAGGCAGGCCACGTCCGCCACATCGGCCTCTCCGAGGTCGGCGCGGACGCCCTGCGCCGGGCCGCGGCCACCGCTCCGATCTCGGACCTGCAGATCGAGTACTCGCTCTTCTCCCGCGGCATCGAGGCCGACATCCTGCCGACCGCCCGCGAACTGGGCATCGGCGTCACGGCCTACGGCGTCCTCTCCCGAGGACTGCTCAGCGGCCACTGGACCCGCGAGCGCTCCGCCCGGAGCAGCGCCACCGGCGACTTCCGCGGCATGAGCCCGCGCTTCTCCGGCGACAACCTGGACCGCAACCTCGACCTCGTCGAGGCGCTCCGCAAGATCGCCGGGGCCAAGGGCGTCACCGTCGCGCAGGCCGCGATCGGCTGGGTGCTGGCGCAGGGCCCCGACATCGTCCCCCTCGTCGGCGCGCGCCGCCGCGACCGCCTCACCGAGGCGCTCGGCGCCCTCGACGTCACCTTCGACGCGGCCGACCTCGCGGCCATCGAGGCCGCGGTCCCTGCGGGAGCGGCAGCGGGCGCGCGCTACCCGCAGGCACAGATGGCCCACCTCGACAGCGAGAAGTAGCCCTCCCGCCTCCGGCGGTGGTGCGGTGACCTCGGCGCCAGCAGCGCCGTTGCGCCTGCGGCGGGCATCCCCACCCTCCCCCAACCTTCGGCCGGGGGTGCCCCCACCACCGCCGTCACGAATCCACGCCACAGACACCACCCGCACCCCCGCAAGTACGTCGGCCCCTGCCACACCATTGCGCCTGCGGCGGACTTCGGGCGCCGGGCCGGACGGACCTGTTGTGACGTGAGGGGGACGGGGCCGCAGGGGGAGGGGTCCGAAATGCTGCCGTGTATTTGTGAGCCGCCAGGCTCGTAAATATACGATTTCGGACCCCTCCCCCGGAGGGCCCGGTCCCCGCACCCCCCACACTGGGGACGTAGCACCCCGTACCGAAAGGCCCCCCATGCCGCCCCCGCCCCGGACGCTCACCACCGACCGCATCCTCGAAGCCACCGAGGACGTGCTCCGCCGCTACGGCCCCGCCAAGGCCACCGTCGTGGACGTCGCGCGGGCCCTGGGCGTCAGTCACGGGACCGTCTACCGGCACTTCGCCAGCAAGGCCGCCCTCCGCGAGGCCGTCACCCAGCGCTGGCTGGACCAGTCGCACGCCACGCTCGCCGCCATCACCACCGCCCCGCACCCCGCGCCCGAACGGCTGCGCCAGTGGCTGACGGAGCTGTTCGCGGCGAAGCGCCGCAAGGCCGGCGGCGACCCGGAGCTGTTCGCGACGTACCTGGCACTCGCGAGCGAGGCCAGCGCCGTGGTCGCCCAGCACGTCGAGGACCTCGTGGGCCAACTCTCAACCATCGTCAGCGGCGGCCTCGCACGCGGCGAATTCTTCCTCCCCGAGTCCACCGACCCCTCCACCATCGCCCGCGCCATCTGGGACGCCACCGGCCGCTTCCACGACCCGGTGTACGCGGCCGAGTGGTCGCAGCCCGGCATCGATACCGCCTTCGACGCGGTCTGCGACCTCCTGCTGACCGGACTCCGCCCTCAGGACGCTCCCGGAACCTCCGGTACCCCACCCACATAGTCGACATCCACCGACCCCGACCCCGCCGTCGCGTCGATGATCCGCGGCGACGTGCTCTCCTCCAGCCCCGCCGCATACTCCCGCGACCCGCTCCCGCTGCGCCCGACCACCTGGTAGTGGGAACCCGGCGGGACGCCGATCGTCACGGCGCCCGAGCCCACCTTCGCCGTCACCTTGTCCGGGGCCGAGGTGAACGCCAGGTCCAGCGAACCGGAGTTCGCCCCCACGTCCGCCGTCCGGGAGGAGAGCCCGGTGCCCTCGAGCGCGCCCGATCCGGTGCGGGCCCAGATGGTGCCGCCGACGTCGGTCAGGGTCGTGGACCCTGAGGTGCTCGTCAGGTCCAGGCGGCCGGTGGTGCCGCGCACGTCCGTGGATCCCGAGGTGCCCACGACCTGGATCTCGATCTCCGGCGGGACGTCGAACTCCAGCTTCACCGAGCAGTCCAGGCCGGTCAGCGACCACCAGCCGGGGCACTCCGCCTGCACCTTCAGCACGCTGCCGTCCCACACCTTCCTGACCTGCGGCTTCGTCGTCGACCAGATCAGCGTCTGGCGGACCCGCACCTGACCGGCAGGACCGGGCCGCACCGTCACCGACGCGTTGCCCGCGTCCACCTGCAACCGCTGGACCCGCCCTCCCCCGGGCGGGACCTCGAGCGACTCCGTCGGTCCGGGCCGGTGCCCGCCGAAGTACGCCCAGGTCTCCACGGCCATCGGCGACACGATGAACAGCGCGCTGATCACCGCGACCACCAACCAAGCCGCACGATGCTTGCGGGGCTTCCGGGGATTCGAAGGGCTCCCCTCCGGGACCGTCACGCCCCCTCCAGGAACCGCAGCACAGCAAGCACCCGCCGGTGATCCCCGTCCGCCACCGGCAGATCGAGTTTCGCGAAGATGTTGTTGATGTGCTTGGCGACCGCGCTCTCGCTGACCACCAGTTGCTCGGCGATGCCCGCGTTGGAGCGCCCCTCCGCCATCAGCGAGAGCACTTCGCGCTCGCGCGGCGTCAGCCGCTCCAGCGGGTCGGAGTTGCGGCGCAGCAGAAGCTGCGCGACGACCTGCGGGTCGAGCGCGGTGCCGCCGTTCGCGACGCGGCGCAGCGCGTCGATGAACTCCTCGACGTCCGCGACCCGTTGCTTGAGCAGGTAGCCGATACCGCCGCCGTGGGACGACAGCAGGTCGGCCGCGTACCGCTCCTCGACGAACTGGGAGAGCAGCAGGACCGCGGTGTCCGGCCACTGCCGGCGGATCATCAGGGCGGCCCGTACGCCCTCGTCGGTGAAGCCGGGCGGCATCCTGACGTCCACCAGTGCCAGTTGCGGCCGGTGCTCGTCGACGGCCGTCAGCAGGGCCTCGGCGTCGCCCACTTCGGCGGCGACCTCGAAGCCCGCGGTCTCCAGGACCTTGACCAGTCCGATGCGCAACAGGATCGAGTCCTCGGCGATTACAGCCCGCACGGCAACTCCACAGTGATGATGGTCGGGCCCCCGGCGGGGCTGCTGATTCCGATGGATCCGTCGACGGAGCCGACGCGCTGCGCGAGCCCGGCCAGGCCGGTACCGCCCGCCACGTCCGCGCCGCCGATCCCGTCGTCGGTGACGGTCACCCGCAGCACGTCCCCGCGGCACCGCACCTCGACGTCCACCCGCTCCGCGCGGGCGTGCTTGGCGACGTTCGCGAGCGCCTCGGAGACCACGAAGTACGCGACGGCCTCCACGGTGGGCGACGCCCGCCGCTCCATGTCCACCTTCAGATGGACGGGCAGCGGCGCCCGCGCGGCGACACCCGACAGTGCCGCGTCCAGGCCCCGGTCGTCCAGGACGGCCGGATGCAGCCCGCGCACCAGGTTGCTGAGTTCCTCGATGGCTTCCTTCGCCTCGCGGTGCGCCTCGTCGATCACCCGGCGCGCCTCGGGCGGCAGGTCCTTGAGGGTGGCGCGGGCCAGGCCGAGGTTCATCGCGAGGGAGACCAGCCGCTGCTGCGCGCCGTCGTGCAGATCGCGTTCGATCCGGCGGCGTTCGGCGTCCGCGGCGTCCACCACTCCCGCCCGGCTCTCGGCGAGGTCCTCGACGCGGCGCCGCAGTTCCCCGGCCCGGTTGGGCCCCAGCAGCGCGGCGGCGGCCGAGGTGTCGAGCCGGGTGACGGCGGCGGCCAGGAAGGGCGCCACGAGCAGCAGGACGACCCCGGCGGCGGTGACGAGCGTGTACCGCTCGGTCCAGCCGGGCAGCCGGTCCTCGGCCGGCAGCGCCCACACCCAGGAGAAGACCAGCGCGCCGAAGATCCCCGCGACCCAGGAGCAGACGACGAGCACCGCTCCGGCCGCCGCCAGCGGGGCGGCCAGCAGGTGGTAGCCCAACTGCCGCCAGGTCGCCTCCGAGCGCAGCCACCGCCAGGCGCCGCGCGGGGTGTACCAGGGGCTCGCCCGCGGCACCCGGGGGACGGTCAGCCCCAGCAGCGACCAGAACCGGCTGCGCTGCAGCATCGTCAGCGGGCCGCACACCAGGGGCAGCGCGGGCAGCAGGATCACCGACCGCCAGTCCGTCACGAGGTCGAAGATCAGCAGCGCGCTCACCCCGGCCAGCGGCACGCCCGCCGTGACGAACGCCGTGTTCCGCCATGCCCAGGCCGACCACGGGGCGTATGCGGCGGCCTGCTGGAGTGCACGCCGCAGCGGCCCTGTTGATGCCATGCGCTCACCGTAGAGCCCCAGGTGGGGTGGTGTGCATCCCGTAGGGGTCCGTTCTCGGGGTATGGCCAGCACCACCACAGGTCGGTCCCGGGCGTTACTGACCTGCGCGGGTCCGGCGACGAGGCTGGTTCCCGTACCCGACCGCCGGGTCCGGAAGGAGTTCACCACCATGTCCGTCCTGGAGATGCCGGCCACCCGGATCCGTCCGACCGCCACCGTGCACGGCGGCACCGGCGCCGAGATCATCGAGTTGTACGCCGTCCCGGAGCCGGAGCCGCGCCGCCCCAGACCGCTCGGCTACGTCCTGATCGCGCTCGGACTGGCCCTGGTCCCCTGGCTGTTCATCCTCGCGACCTCGCTCCCGGACACCGCGCAGGCGTCCCACTGGTCGACCGCCTGGGTGGGCCTGGACGCCCTGGAGGCCGTCGGCCTCATCGGCACCGGCCTGCTCCTGCGCCGCCGCGACCACCGCCGCGGTCTCGCGGCGGCCGCCACCGCGATGCTGCTGGTCGTCGACGCCTGGTTCGACGTCACGACGGCCGCCCCTGGAGCAGATATCGCATCCGCGCTCCTGATGGCGGCCTGCCTCGAACTGCCGCTGGCCGCGCTGTGCGCGGCACTGGCCGTACGGGCGTCCGCACGCACGAACTCCCCCAGCTGACGCTGGGGCTCAGTTCATGCGTCCGCACACGCAAACGCAAACGCCGGCGGGGCTGGAATTTCCAGCCCCGCCGGCGTTTGCGGCGAACCTTGTGCAACCCGCCCTAGCAGCCGAGCAGTCGGCCACCCAGGTACGACTGGATCTGGTCCAGCGACACGCGCTCCTGCTTCATGGTGTCGCGCTCGCGCACCGTCACCGCGTTGTCGTCGAGGGTGTCGAAGTCGACGGTGACGCAGAACGGCGTACCGATCTCGTCCTGACGACGGTAGCGGCGGCCGATGGCACCCGCGTCGTCGAACTCGATGTTCCAGTTCTTCCGCAGGTCGGTCGCCAGGCCCTTGGCCTTCGGCGAGAGCTGCGGGTTGCGGGACAGCGGCAGGACGGCGACCTTGACCGGCGCCAGGCGCGGGTCGAGGCGCATGACCGTGCGCTTCTCCATGACGCCCTTGGCGTTGGGCGCCTCGTCCTCGTTGTACGCGTCGAGCATGAAGGCGAGCATGGCGCGGTTCACGCCCGCCGCCGGCTCGATGACGTACGGGAACCAGCGCTCGCCGGCCTCCTGGTCGAAGTACGAGAGGTCCTGGCCGGAGGCCTCGGAGTGCGCCTTGAGGTCGAAGTCGGTGCGGTTGGCCACACCCTCCAGCTCGGAGAACTCGTTGCCGCCGAAGTTGAAGCGGTACTCGATGTCAGTGGTGCGCTTCGAGTAGTGGGACAGCTTCTCCTTGGCGTGCTCGAACCAGCGCATGTTGTCCGGGTTGAGGCCCAGGCCGGTGTACCAGTTCCAGCGCTGCTCCATCCAGTACTCGTGCCACTGCTCGTCCTCGCCCGGCTTGACGAAGAACTCCATCTCCATCTGCTCGAACTCACGGGTCCTGAAGATGAAGTTGCCGGGCGTGATCTCGTTGCGGAAGCTCTTGCCGGTCTGGGCGATACCGAACGGCGGCTTCTTGCGCGAGGTCGTCTGCACCTGGGCGAAGTTGGTGAAGATGCCCTGGGCGGTCTCCGGCCGCAGGTACGCGACGGAGCCCGCGTCCTGGGTCGGGCCGAGGTGCGTCTGCAGCATGCCGGAGAACTGCTTGGGCTCCGTGAAGGCGCCCTTGTTGCCGCAGTTCGGGCAGTTGATGTCGGCGAGACCGTTGGCCGGCGGACGGCCGTGCTTGGACTCGTACGCCTCCTCCAGGTGGTCCGCGCGGTAGCGCTTGTGACAGGAGGTGCACTCGGTCAGCGGGTCCGAGAACGTCGCGACGTGGCCGGACGCCTCCCAGACCTCGCGCGCCAGGATGACCGACGAGTCGAGTCCGACAACGTCGTCGCGCGAGGTGACCATGGAGCGCCACCACTGGCGCTTGATGTTCTCCTTGAGCTCGACGCCGAGCGGCCCGTAGTCCCAGGCGGCCCGCGAGCCGCCGTAGATCTCACTGCACGGGAATACGAAGCCTCGGCGCTTGCTCAGGCTGACGATGGTGTCGATCTTGTCGGCGGCCACGGTGCTCTCTTCAGTACGACGAAGCGGTCAGTTGCCCCAGGTTACCGGCGGGCCCTGTCCCCATATCAAATCGGTTCCGGCGGAACTCCAGGGATCGAGGGCAATTGACAATCGTTTCCACTTCAGATGAAAATGAGTGTCATGAACAAACGCCACCGTCTGATACCCGCCGCCGTCGCCGGAACCGCCGCCCTGGGCCTGCTCACACTGAGTGCCTGCTCGGCTTCGGACGCCGCGGACGGCGTGGGGAGCAGCGGGAAACTGAAGGTCACGGCGTCCTTCTACCCCATGGAATTCCTGGCGAAGGAGATCGGCGGCGACCACGTCGCCGTGACGGCGCTCACCAAGCCGGGCGTCGAGCCGCACGATCTGGAGCTCACCCCGCGGCAGACCGCCGCCCTCGGCAAGGCCGACGTGATCGTCTATCTCAAGGGCCTGCAGCCCGCCGTCGACGAGGCCGTCAAGCAGTCCGGTGTGAAGAACACCGCCGACGCCGCCTCGCTGACCACGCTCGAGGAGCACGGCACCGAGGTCGACGGCCATGCGCACACCACCGGCGACAACCACTCCGGCGAGGGCGAGGGCGAGGGCGAGGCCGGCGCTGACCCGCACATCTGGCTCGACCCGGTGAAGTACGCCGAGGTCGCCAAGGGCGTCAACGCCACGCTCGCCAAGGCCGACCCGGACAACGCCGCCACGTACCAGAAGAACACGGACGTGCTGGTCAAGAAGTTGGACGCGCTGAACAACCAGTTCAAGGACGGTCTCAAGAACCGCGCCTCCGACACCTTCATCACCACCCACGCGGCCTTCGGCTACCTCGCCGAGCGCTACGGCCTGGTCGAGGAGGCCATCGGCGGCATCGACCCCGAGGCCGAGCCCAGCGGCGCCCGCATCAAGGCTCTGCAGCAGCTCTCCGCGAAGCACCACGTCTCGACGGTCTTCTTCGAGACGCTCGCCAGCAACGCCACCGCCAAGACCCTGGCCGGCGACCTGAAGCTGAAGACCGATGTACTGGACCCCCTCGAGGGCATCACCGACAAGTCCAAGGGCACCGACTACTTCGAGGTCCAGCAGAGCAACCTCAAGGCTCTGCAGACGGCACTCGGCAGCAAGTGAAGGACGCGATGACCGAGCAGATGACGGAGCACCTGGTGAAGGAGGCAGGCATGACGGAGGCGGACAGGGAGCCGGTCCCGGTCATATCCCTGCGCGGGGCGACGGCCTCGCTCGGATCCCGGCCCGTACTGCGCGGGGTGGACCTGGCGGTCGGCCGCGGCGAGGTCGTCGCGCTGCTCGGCGCGAACGGCTCGGGCAAATCGACGGCGGTCCGCGCCGTCGTCGGCCAGGTGCCGCTCAGCGAGGGCCGTCTCGAGCTGTTCGGCACCCCGCTCAAGCGCTTCCGCGACTGGGCCAGGATCGGCTACGTCCCGCAGCGCACCACCGCCGCGAGCGGCGTGCCGGCGACCGTCCGCGAGGTCGTCTCCGCCGGCCGGCTGGCCCGTACCCGGCTGCGGCCGCTCGGCCGGGCCGACCGCGCGGCGGTCGACCGGGCGCTGGAGCTGGTCGGTATGGCCGACCGCGCCAGGGACTCCGTCAACGCGCTGTCCGGCGGGCAGCACCAGCGGGTGCTCATCGCCCGCGCGCTGGCCGTGGAGCCCGAACTGCTGATCATGGACGAGCCGATGGCGGGCGTGGACGTCGCCAGCCAGGAGATCCTGGCCGGCACCCTGCGCGAGCAGGTCGCGGGCGGCGCCACCGTGCTGCTCGTCCTGCACGAGCTCGGGCCGCTGGAGCCGCTGATCGACCGCGCGGTGGTACTGCGGGACGGCTGCGTCGTCCACGACGGACCGCCGCCGCGCGCCGTCGGCCAGCACGCGCTGCCCGGCCACGACCATGTGCACCCGCACGCCGCACACGACGCCGAACCGATCAGGACGGGGCTGCTGAGCTGATGGACATCCTCGACTACGCCTTCATGCAGCGGGCCCTGATCGCGGCCGTCCTGGTCGGCATCACCGCCCCCGCCATCGGCATCTACCTCGTCCAGCGCCGCCAGGCGCTGATGGGCGACGGCATCGGCCATGTCGCGATGACCGGCGTCGGCCTGGGCTTCCTGCTCAACGCCAGCCCGATCTGGATGGCCACCGCCGTGGCCGTCGTCGGCTCCGTCGCCATCGAGCTGATCCGCTGGTACGGCAAGACGCACGGCGACATCGCTCTAGCGATGCTGTTCTACGGCGGCATGGCCGGCGGCGTGATGCTGATGAGCATGTCCGACACGGGCTCCAACGCGAACCTCGTCACGTACCTCTTCGGCTCGCTCAACACCGTCTCACCGCAGGACGTCACGACCATCTGCGTGCTCGCCGCGTTCGTGGTGCTCGTCACAGTCGGGCTGCGCCGGCAGCTCTTCGCGATCTGCCAGGACGAGGAGTTCGCCCGCGTCACGGGGCTGCCGGTCCGGCTGCTGAACCTGCTCGTGGCGGTCACCGCCGCCGTCACCGTCACCGTCGCGATGCGCGTCGTCGGCCTGCTGCTCGTCAGCGCCCTCATGGTCGTCCCGGTCGCCGCGGCCCAGCAGCTCTCCCGCAGCTTCGCGATGACGTTCGCCCTGGCCGTCCTCATCGGTGTGACGGTGTCGCTCTCCGGAGCCGTCACGTCGTTCTACGTGGACGTTCCGTCGGGACCGACGATCGTTCTGCTGGCCATCGCCATCTTCATCGCCCTGGCCCTGCTCGCCGGTCCGCTCGCAAGAAAACGGGCCCGAGGTTCCGCTGCCGCCGCGGAACGGTGCACCCTGGAGGTACCCGCCGCGCGCGTCCCCCAGGACGACGTTCGGGTTTAGGCCCTGTGGCCTGACACAATGACGACCGACCGGACATCTGGACGGTGACGGTGACGACCGAGAAGGAGGCGTCGGTGACGACCACCAAGCCCCCCGTGCAGGGCCGATCGACCCGGCAGCGCGCTGCCGTCGCCGCCGCGCTCGACGAGGTCGAGGAATTCCGCAGCGCCCAGGACCTCCACGACCTTCTCAAGCACCGCGGCGACTCCGTCGGCCTCACCACCGTCTACCGCACGCTGCAGTCCCTCGCCGACGCCGGCGAGGTCGACGTGCTGCGCACGGACGACGGCGAGTCCGTCTACCGCCGCTGCTCCGACGGCCACCACCACCACCTCGTCTGCCGCATGTGCGGCAAGGCCGTCGAGGTCGAGGGCCCGGCCGTCGAGAAGTGGGCCGAGGCCATCGCCACCGACCACGGCTTCGTCAACGTCGCCCACACGGTGGAGATCTTCGGCACCTGCGCCGAGTGCGCCACCGCGGCTCCCCCGAAGGACGCCTGACCGCTGCGCGGTCCCGCACGTCATAGCAAAGCCGATGGTCCGCCGCGGGTAGGCGGCGGACCATCGGCTTTCGTGCTCAGCCGCGCTTATCGGCGTCCGGGACGAGGTCGTTCGGGAGGGCGCCGCCGAAGCGGCGGTCGCGGGAGGCGAATTCGTGGCAGGCGCGCCAGAGGTCGCGGCGGTCGAAGTCGGGCCACAGGACGTCCTGGAAGACCATCTCGGCGTAGGCGGTCTGCCAGAGCAGGAAGTTGGAGGTGCGCTGCTCGCCGGAGGGGCGGATGAAGAGGTCCACGTCCGGCATGTCCGGGTAGTACAGGTACTTCGCGAAGGTCTTCTCGTTGACCTTGGAGGGGTCGAGCTTGCCGGCCTTCACGTCCGCCGCCATGGCGGCGGCCGCGTCCGCGATCTCCGCTCGGCCGCCGTAGTTGACGCAGAAGTACAGCGTCATGGCGTCGTTGTCCTTCGTCTGCTCCTGGGCGACCTGGAGCTCCTGGACGACGGACTTCCACAGCTTGGGCATCCGGCCCACCCAGCGGATGCGGATGCCGAGCTCGTCCATCTCGTCGCGGCGGCGGCGGATGACGTCCCGGTTGAAGTTCATCAGGAAGCGCACCTCGTCGGGCGAGCGCTTCCAGTTCTCGGTCGAGAAGGCGTACAGGGAGAGGTTCTTGACGCCCAGCTCGATGCTGCCCTTGAGGACGTCGAGGACGACGGACTCGCCGACCTTGTGGCCCTCGGTGCGCGGCAGGCCGCGCTCCTTCGCCCAGCGGCCGTTGCCGTCCATGACGATGGCGACGTGCTGCGGCACCAGCTCCCCCGGGATCTTCGGGGGCACCGCACCGGACGGGTGTGGGTCCGGAGTCCGGTACTCCGGTCGGGAACGGCCCAGAATCCCGCGACGTGCCATGCGCGTTGCCTCTCCTACATCTCGGTACTGCGTACTGCTCGGTCCACCGCGCGCTGCCGCGCGCTACTTCTCGACGAACTTCAGCGACCGCAGCCCACGCTCCAGGTGCCACTGCAGATACGCCGCGACCAGCCCGCTGCCCTCCCGGCAGAAGTGCGGCTCGCAGGCGTCCGCCGTCTCCCAGTCCCCGCCCAGCAGCGCGCCGAGCAGTTCCAGGGACTCCCGTGAGGGTACGACGCTTCCCGGCACACGGCACTCGGCGCAGACGACTCCTCCCGCCCCTACCGAAAAGAACCGATTCGGCCCGTCCATACCGCATTTGGCACAGTTGTCGAAGCTCGGCGCATAGCCGTTCACGGCCAGTGAGCGCAGCAGGAACGCGTCGAGGATCAGCCGTGGCTGGTGCTCGCCCGCCGCCAGGGTGCGCAGCGCGCCGACGAGGAGCAGGTACTGCTGGACGGCCGGTTCGCCCTCGTGGTCGGTGAACCGTTCCGCCGTCTCCAGCATCGCCGTGCCGGCGGTGTAGCGGTCGTAGTCGGCCGCGATGGCGCTACCGTACGGAGCGATCGTCTCACCCTGTGTGCACAACGGCAGCCCGCGTCCGACGAGTTCCCCGCCCCGCGCGAACAACTGCACGTCGACATGGCTGAACGGTTCCAGCCGCGCCCCGAACTTCGATTTCGTGCGGCGGACCCCACGGGCCACCGCCCGCACCCGCCCGTGTCTGCGGGTGAGCAGCGTGATGATCCGGTCCGCCTCACCCAGCTTCTGGGTGCGCAGCACGATGCCGTCGTCGCGGAACAGACTCATACGGCCCATTGTCCCGTACGGGAAGGGGCCTCCGGGCACCCTGGCCCGTGCAGCGACCGCTGTGCCCCGGTACGGGCTCCGAGCGGCTCGTACCGGGGCGCAGCAGGACGGTCAGACGAACAGGACAGAGCGCAGCTTCAGCCGCTCGGAGCCGTGGCCGGTGAAGGGCCGCAGCCGGTAGGAGTCACCCTCGCAGCCGGGGTCGGTGAAGACGACGGCGGTGGCGTCGGTGCGGTTCAGCGGAGAGTGCGCGGGCGAGCTCGACGACGGGTCGGCGACCTCGGGGAGGGTGATGCACTCCCGGTTCGGCGGGTTGTCCAGGGTGGCCGACTGTGGGCTGCCGTCCAGGCCGGAGTACGTGTAGACGAAGGTCCCGTCGGCCGCGTCCGCCGGGGCGGACAGGGTCAGGACGAGGGCGAGGGCGCCGAGGGACGCGGCGACCGAATGACGAATGCGCATGGGGACAGGCTCCTGTGAGAAGGCGTACTGGACGCCTGAGCCCTTCCGTCGATGCGCCGGCGTTGCACCTCACCGACCTGCGGAAACGATTCACTGTCACCCGGACGGCCGCGCCCGGGGGCGCGCCGCCCGGCATCCGGAGGCTGTGTCAGGACGGTGCGCCCGCGGCCTCGGCGAGGAGCCGGTCGGTGTCCCCCGCGGGCAGCGACAGACAGCGGCCGACCGCGACCAGCGCCTCCCGCTCGGCGGGAAGGTAGGGACCGTCGGCGAGGGCGATCCGCGCGCCCTGCAGCAGGATCCGTTCTCGCCCCTGGGGCGCGAGGTGCGCGGAGAGCGGCTCCAGGGCCTCGTGGAGCTCGATGGAGAGCCAACTGCCGCAGCCGTCGAGGGCGTCGGCGAAGGAGTCGGGGCCGAGGGCGTCGGCGGCGCCGGGGAACCGGCCCGCGTCGGCGACGATCGCCGCCAGCAGTCCGAGGAGCTGGTCCTCCGTGCAGTCGGCGAAGCCGGCGGCGCGCACCGCGCGCACGGCTTCCTCCCGGGCCGGCCGGCCCGTGGCCCCGCCCGCCGTCAGCACGGCGAGTGCGACGGTGTGGACGGCGTCGCGCAGCATCGCGGAGAACCGGGCCGTCGTGGGGTGGTCGAGCGTCTCGGCACCGAAGTGCCCGTGGCAGCCGCTGCATTCGATGACGACACCGGCCGGTCCCCGCGTCAGCAGGGGAACGTTGAGCACGGTGAGGCGCCGCGTGCCGCTGCGCCGGTGATAAGCACGGTCGCCACCGCAGTCGGGGCAGAAGAACTCGCCGTCGTCCTCGGTGTGCCATGCGGTGCGCACACCCCAGAAGCACAGCCCTCGCAGCTGAACCACGTTGCACCCTCCGGCGTTTCGTCCCGGTACGCACCGATCCGGCACGCACATGTGCGTAACGCCTCGGCAACGGTGCCGTTACTGCTGCCGTGATGTTAGCCACACCAATGACGCGCAGTCAGTACCGCGTAAGGGGGGATTTCCGGATCGGCCGCCTCCGCACGGAGTCGTAGCAGGTCACAGCGGGTCGGCCCGGGAAGAGGATTGACGTGATCTCGCTGTTGGCCGGCACCCCTGCGGCCGGTGGGCACAGGACAGGGGTTTCCGGGCGTACCGGGCACGTTCCGGGGTCCGTTCCGCCCAGGTCCCCGGACGCGCCAACGGCCGCGGCGGGCCTGTGAAGGCCGCCGCGGCCGTTGCCGTAGGAGTTCGTCCGCGAGCCGGCCGGACGGGCTCAGGAACGGATGTACTCACCCGAAGGCGTCACTCAGCGGGCCGCCCGGTTGACGGCCGAGACGACCGCCTTCAGGGAGGCGCGCGTGGTGTTGGGGTCGATGCCGATGCCCCACAGCACCTTGCCGTCGATCGCGCACTCGATGTACGACGCCGCCCGGGCGCTCGCGCCCTCGCTCAGCGTGTGCTCGGTGTAGTCCAGCAGCCGCGCGTCGATGCCCACCGAGGACAGTGCGTCGAAGAACGCGGAGATCGGACCGTTGCCGCGACCGTTGAGCACCGTCGCGACACCGTCCACGACGGCTTCCACGGTCAGCGCGTCGCCGCCGTCGGTCGTGGTCTCGGCCTGGGCGGAGCGCAGTTCGATGCGGCCCCAGGCGTTCTCCGTCGTCGGCAGGTACTCGTCGCGGAAGGACGCCCAGATCTCGGCGGGCGTGATCTCGCCGCCCACGTCGTCGGTCCTGGTCTGAATGATCTTGGAGAACTCGATCTGCATCCGGCGCGGCAGGTCCAGCTTGTGGTCGTTCTTCAGGACGTACGCGATACCGCCCTTGCCGGACTGCGAGTTGACCCGGATGACGGCCTCGTAGGAGCGGCCGACGTCCTTCGGGTCGATCGGCAGGTACGGGACCGCCCACGGGATCTCGTCGACGGTCTTGCCGGCGGCGGCCGCGTCGGCCTCCATCGCCTCGAAGCCCTTCTTGATGGCGTCCTGGTGGGAGCCGGAGAAGGACGTGTAGACCAGGTCGCCCGCGTACGGGTGGCGCGGGTGGATCTCCATCTGGTTGCAGTACTCGGTGGTGCGGCGGATCTCGTCGATCTGCGAGAAGTCGATCTCCGGGTCCACGCC
Source organism: Streptomyces sp. So13.3 (assembly GCF_005860785.2). NCBI lineage: Bacteria > Bacillati > Actinomycetota > Actinomycetes > Kitasatosporales > Streptomycetaceae > Streptomyces > Streptomyces sp. So13.3. Next base: position 3,681,678 of record NZ_CP048835.1, read on the forward strand.
CTGGCTGAACAGGTTCATGCCCAGGGTGACCAGGTCGACGTTGCCGGTGCGCTCGCCCTGCCCGAACAGGCAGCCCTCGATCCGGTCCGCACCCGCCATGATCGCCAGCTCGGCGGCGGCCACCGCGGTGCCCCGGTCGTTGTGCGGGTGCACCGACAGGCACACGTTCTCGCGGCGCGACAGGTTGCGCGACATCCACTCGAAGCGGTCGGCGTGCGTGCTGGCGGCGGAGCGCTCGACGGTCGCCGGCAGGTTCAGGATGATCTCGCGGCCGGCCTCCGGCTGCCAGACGTCCATGACGCCCTCGCAGACCTCCAGGGCGAAGTCCAGCTCGGTGTCGGTGAAGATCTCCGGGCTGTACTGGTAGCCGAAGACCGTGTCGGAGCCCAGGATCTTCTCCGCGTACTCCATGACCAGCCGCGTGCCGTCCACGGCGATGGCCTTGACCTGCTCCTTGGTGCCGCGGAAGACCACCCGGCGGAAGACCGGCGCGGTCGCGTTGTACAGGTGCACGGTGGCCTGGCGGGCGCCGACCAGCGACTCGACGGTCCGCTCGATCAGCTCCTCGCGGGCCTGCGTCAGGACGGAGATCGTCACGTCCTCGGGGATCGCGCCCTCTTCGATGATGGAGCGCACGAACGCGAAGTCGGTCTCGCCGGACGACGGGAAACCGACCTCGATCTCCTTGTAGCCCATCTTCACCAGCAGATCGAACATCGCCCGCTTGCGCGCCGGGGACATCGGGTCGATCAGGGCCTGGTTGCCGTCCCGCAGGTCCGTGGAGAGCCAGCGCGGCGCCTTGGTGATCCGCGCGTTCGGCCAGGTGCGGTCGGCGATGTCGACGGCGTCGTAGGGCGCGTACTTGTGGATCGGCATCGAGGTGGGGCGCTGGCGCACGCTCGCCGCCGTGATGGGCGTGGGGCGGCCTACGGAATTCGCGGGGTTCTGGGACATCTGCGGTGGGCTCCTCATGGGTCCGGCTCCAGTACGGCCGACGGCGATGCGCACGCCAGAACTCCGCGGGGAGGGGGTCGGCCTACGACTACAGGCCCTCGCCGCGGCAGCTAAGGAGAAGCAGCCCGAAACGCATGATGTGGACGACCATAGCCGAGCCCGCTCGGAAATCGCACCCGAAGCGCGCTCCCTCTCAGTATGCAAGACGAGTGGTTTTGTCCAGTAAAACCATGATCTTCCGTCCCTTTTCAGTAATCATCGTTGCAAGCAGTGACAGTCCCGTCGCCACGTGCCACATTGCCGCCATGGACGCGACACCTACTTTCTGCACGATCATTCCTCCGCACGTCCTCGACAAGATGGCCACGTCCGAGGACCGCGCACTCTCCGATCTCGGCCGCCGCACCCTGGAACGGGATGCCTACGAGCGCACTCACCGCCGGCTGACCACCGTCATCGGCGCTCCTTCCATCGCCGGCGCGATCGTCTCCGAACAGCCGAAACGCACGATCTTCGACGCCAAGCACCAGACGGCGCTCCCGGGCCGGAAGTGCCGCGGCGAGGCCGACAAGGACAGCAAGGACCAGACCGTCAACCGCGCGCACGCGGGTCTCGGCGCCACCTTCGAGCTGTACCTCAAGGCGTACGGGCGGCACTCGATCGACGACCAGGGCCTGCCGCTCAACGCGACCGTGCACTACAGCCAGGGGTACAACAACGCCTTCTGGAACGGTGAGCAGATGGTGTTCGGGGACGGCGACGGCGAGATCTTCCTCGACTTCACCCTGCCGATCGACGTGATCGGCCACGAGCTGACCCACGGCGTGACCCAGTACACGGCGAACCTGACCTACTTCGGCCAGTCGGGCGCGCTCAACGAGTCGATGTCCGACGTGTTCGGCTCGCTCATCAAGCAGTACTCGCTGCAGCAGACGGCCGATACGGCCGACTGGCTCATCGGCGCCGGACTGCTCGGCCCGAACATCCACGGTGACGCGCTGCGCTCGATGAGGGCGCCGGGCACGGCCTACGACGACCCCCAGCTCGGCAAGGACCCGCAGCCCGGCAGCATGGACCAGTATGTGACGACCGGCCGTGACAACGGCGGCGTGCACATCAACTCCGGCATCCCCAACCACGCCTTCTACCTGGTGGCCGAGTCCCTCGGCGGGTATGCCTGGGAGAAGGCCGGGCAGATCTGGTACGACGTGCTGACCGGCGGGGAGATCTCCACGAAGGCGACGTTCGCCGAGTTCGCCCGGCTGACCGTCTCCGCCGCTCAGGCGCGGTTCGGGGAAGGTGAGGCGCACCAGGCCGTACTGAAGGCGTGGTCGCAGGTCGGCGTCCCGACGTCGACGGGCAATGGCGCGGACCTCCCGCGCTAGACCTGACGGCCGGACGGCACGTGGGGTCACGAGGGCTGAGGAGCACCGTGCGCATTGAAGTCATCCGTTCCGGCGGCTTCGCCGGAATCGAGCGTCGGGCCGTGCTGGACACCACCGGCCGGCCCGATGCCGCTCATCTGCACGGTGTGGCCCTCGAGGCCGTCGAGCAGGGCGGTTCCGCGCCGGACCGCGGGGTGCCGGACGGTTTCCACTACGAGATCACCGTCGACGGCCGCACCGTCCACTGCGCGGACCCGCACCTGACGGACGCGCAGCGCGATCTGATCCAGACGGTGCTCAAGGAAGGTGCGTGACGGGTGGCCCCGAACGCCGGCCGGCGTTCGGGGCCACGACCGTCAGAACCCGAGCTTGCGCAGCTGCTTCGGGTCGCGCTGCCAGTCCTTGGCGATCTTCACATGCAGATCGAGGAAGACCGGCGTGCCGAGCAGCGCCTCGATGTGCTTGCGCGACTTGGTGCCGACGTCCTTGAGGCGGGCGCCCTTGGGGCCGATGATGATGCCCTTCTGGCTGGACCGCTCGATGTAGATGTTGGCGTGGATGTCGAGCAGCGGCTTGTCCTTCGGCCGGTCCTCGCGCGGGATCATCTCCTCGACGACGACCGCGATGGAGTGCGGCAGCTCGTCCCGTACGCCTTCGAGCGCGGCCTCGCGGATCAGTTCCGCGACCATGATCTGCTCGGGCTCGTCGGTGAGGTCGCCGTCCGCGTAGAGCTGCGGGCCCTCCGGGAGCAGCGGGATGATCAGGTCGGCGAGCAGGCCGACCTGGACATCCGCGACGGCCGAGACGGGGATGATCTCCGCCCACTCGATGCCCAGCTCGCGGCCGAGCTCCGCGATCGCGAGCAGCTGCTCACGGAGCACCTTGTCGTCGACCAGGTCCGTCTTGGTGACGATCGCGATCTTGGGGGTCTTGCGGACCCCGGCGAGTTCCTTGGCGATGTACTTGTCACCGGGGCCGAGCTTCTGGTCGGCCGGCACACAGAAACCGATCACGTCGACCTCGGCCCAGGTCGAGCGGACCACGTCGTTGAGCCGCTCGCCCAGCAGCGTGCGCGGCTTGTGCAGTCCAGGGGTGTCGACGAGGATCAACTGCGCGTCAGGGCGGTGCACGATGCCGCGCACCGTGTGCCGGGTGGTCTGCGGCCGGCTTGAGGTGATGGCGACCTTGATGCCGACGAGAGCGTTCGTGAGGGTCGACTTGCCCGCGTTGGGGCGGCCGACGAAGCATGCGAAGCCGGACCGGTGGACGGCCTCGGAGGACTGGGGACTGGCGCTCATGCGGCCCATTCTCCCCGATCGCGGCGGGCCCGGGTCACACCGGCACCCGTGAACCCGGGCGGCGGCCGGATGTGAGCTGCCGGAAACTCCTCCGCAACACGAAACACGGCGGAAACACGTCTGCCCACATCCGGAAACCGCCGACCGTGAGGCTCGGGTCCATCCACCGCCGTGCACCACCCCCGCCGCCCCGGGAAGGGAAGTCCTCGTGCCGTATCTGTCGGCCGGAATCGACTCCGGAGACACCGCCTGGCTGCTCGCCGCCACCGCGCTCGTCCTGCTGATGACACCGGGCCTGGCCCTCTTCTACGGCGGAATGGTCCGCACGAAGAGCGTCCTCAACATGCTCATGATGAGCTTCGTGTCGATCGCGCTGGTGACGGTGGTCTGGCTGGTCGCGGGCTATTCGCTCGCCTTCGGCCCGGACGCCGGCGGCCTCGGGCTGATCGGCGGCCTGGACCATCTGGGCATGCACGACATCGGCCCGACGAGCGTCACGGGCCATGTCCCGACGCTGCTGTTCGCCACGTTCCAGCTGACCTTCGCCGTCGTCACGGCCGCACTGATCAGCGGCGCCATCGCCGACCGCGCGAAGTTCGGCGCCTGGGTGGCGTTCGTGCTCGTCTGGACGCTTCTCGTATACGTCCCGGTGGCCCACTGGGTCTTCGGCACCGGTGGCTGGATCGTGGCGAAACTGGGCGCACTGGACTTCGCGGGCGGCACCGTCGTCGAGGTCTGCTCCGGCGCTTCGGGACTGGCGCTGGCGCTGGTCCTCGGCCCGCGGCTCGGCTTCCGCAAGGAGGCCATGCGGCCGCACAACCTTCCGCTGGTGGTGCTCGGCGCCGGGCTGCTCTGGTTCGGCTGGTTCGGCTTCAACGCGGGCTCGGCACTCGGCGCGAACGGCCTGGCCGCGGCCGCGTTCCTCAACACCCAGGTCGCGGGCTGCGCAGGCCTGCTCGGCTGGCTGATCGTGGAGAAGCGCCGCGACGGCCACGCCACGACGCTGGGTGCCGCGTCCGGTGCGGTGGCCGGCCTGGTCGCGATCACCCCGGCCTGCGGGTCGGTGGACCTGATGGGGGCGCTGGTCGTGGGCCTGGCCGCCGGGGTGCTCTGCTCGTTCGCCGTCAGCTGGAAGTTCCGGCTCGGCTACGACGACTCCCTCGACGTGGTCGGGGTGCACCTCATCGGCGGCATCGTCGGAACCCTGCTCATCGGCTTCCTCGCCACCGCCACCATGACCGGCGGCCCCGAGGGCCTGTTCTACGGCGGCGGCCTCGGCCAGCTCGGCAGGCAGGCCGTCGCGGTGGCGGCCGTCGGGGCGTACGCGTTCACCGTCACGTACGGGATCGGGAAGGTCATCGACCGGCTGATGGGCTTCCGGGTCTCGGCGGAGGACGAACTCACCGGCCTCGACCTGACCGTGCACGCGGAGTCGGCATACGATCACGGCGTCGTCTCGCAGGGCGCCCCGCACGTGCACGCCTCGGCTCTCGCCCAGGCCCTTGCCCACGCCAAGAACAGGAGCTCCGCCGAATGAAGCTGGTCACCGGCGTCATCAAGCCGTTCAAGCTGGACGAGGTGAAGACGGCGCTCCTGGAGCTCGGCGTCCACGGCCTCACCGTCACCGAGGCCAGCGGCTACGGGCGCCAGCGCGGCCACACAGAGGTCTACCGGGGGGCCGAGTACCGCGTCGACCTGGTGCCGAAGGTCCGGATCGAGGTCCTGGTGGAGGACGCCGACGCCGAGGCCGTCATCGAGGCGGTCGTGAACGCCGCCCGCACCGGCAAGATCGGCGACGGCAAGGTCTGGTCGGTGCCGGTCGAGACGGCGGTACGGGTCCGCACGGGCGAGCGCGGACCCGACGCGCTCTGAGCGCTGTGCGTCCGGGGGTTTCGGTCAGCCCGCGGAGACCGTGACGCGCAGCGTCCCGTCGGGGCCCGCCAGGTGCACCGGGGTCTCCGGTCCGCCGAGGTCGCGGACGGCGGCCCGGTCGGCGCCGGCCGGGGTCTCGGCGGCGGTGACGACGGCCGCCGCCTCCAGGGACTGCGCGCCGCTGGCGACCGCCATGGCGACGGCGGTCTGCAGGGCGCTGAGCTTCAGCGAGTCCAGCGCGACGGTGCCGGCGACGTACGTACGGCCGGTCTCGTCGCGTACGGCCGCGCCCTCGGGCACGCCGTTGCGGGCCCGGGCGGACCGCGCCAGGGTGATGATCTTCAGGTCCTCGGGCCCCAGCGGGGTCGCATCGCTCATACCGGCGAGCATAAAGCGCCCGCGAGGACGGTGTCCGAGGCGGCGGTCCAACCCGGTGCGCAAGACGGCCTAATGGGCCACCTGATCACGCTATAAGCGTCTTTTAGCCTTATTGCTGATGTTCGGTCATGTTCGGATTACTTCTTCCGCTCCCGGCGATACGTTCCCGGTGGCCGCCGAGGACACCGCCGGCGGCCACCGGCAGCACGAGGGGCCCACGGGCCCATGGGGCACATAGGAGGGGACCGACCTATGACCGGACCTGCTGTTCAACCGTTCGGCTCGCTGGGAGCCACCACCGCCCGCGTGACAGGCGACCCGCACGTCGGACCCGTGGTCGACGAGACCTGGGAGTTCGAGGGCGGCACCGCCTGGGTGTTCTACGCCGAGGGCCACACGGAACTGGTGAAGCCCGTCATCCTGAGCGACGGCTTCTCGATGGGGCCGAGCAATCTCTTCCTCTTCTGGGAAGGGCTGGACCACGGCGAGTACCCGTTCGTCCGCGAACTGGGCGCCCGCGGCTATGACTTGATCATCCTCGGCTACGCCGAGCGGTCCGCGTCGATCCTGAAGAACGCGGAGGTCGCGATCTCCTGTATCAACCGCGCGAAGGACCAGCGCGCGAACAAGAGCGACCTCATGACGGTCGGCGGGTTCAGCATGGGCGGGCTCGTCACCCGGTTCGCCCTCGCCAAGATGGAGCACGAGGGCAGCAACCACGAGGTCGGCACCTACATCTCCTACGACAGCCCGCACCGGGGCGCCTGGATCCCGCTGAGCCTCCAGGGACTGGCGCACTTCCTGGCGCCGATCAGCGACGGCATGCAGAACATGATCAACAGCGAGGCCGCCACCGAACTCATGTGGCGGCACAAGGCGAGCATCGCCGCGGAGCCCATCCAGCACCAGAACCGTACGGACTTCCTCGCGAAGCTGGCGGAGTACGGATGGTGGCCGACCGGCCCCCTCAACCCGAACGGGATCCGCAAGATCGGCGTCGCCAACGGCTCCGGTACCGGCACCCCCAACGACGTCCCGGCCGGTGAGCTGGCGCTGGAGATCACCGGCGGCCTCTTCAAGAACACCGCCCTGTACCTCCAGGACGACACCGAGAACCAACTCGTGGCCTACCTCAAGCTGTTCCTCCAGACCGCCAAGGAGGTCCACACCTCAGGGCTGCCCGAAATGGACGGAGCTCCCGGCGGAACCCTCGAATCCTTCGGCATCGCCGCCGACGAACTCAACGGCGCCGACCAGCCCGCCACCGCCCACTACCGCTCGATCGCCTTCGTCCCGGCCGTCAGCGCCGTCGCCATCCGCGACATCGACACCCACGAGGACCTCTACGCCGACATCAGCGCGATCCCGTCCCAGGAAAGCGAGCTCGACGCGTTCCTGTGCGCCTCCCAGAACGAGGAACACACCCTCATGACGGAGGAACTGGGCAGCTGGATCATCGACCAGCTGGAACTCAACAAGTAGCCCTCCGGGGGGAGGGGTTGGGGGCTCGCCCGATGGGCGGGCCCCCTCTCGTGTGTTCGTGTACGTGTGCGGGTGCGGGGGGGTGGGTGGCTGGGGTTCGAGCGATGCGGAGTGCTCTTCTGCGTCGCTTCGCGCCTTGACCGGGCGGAGGGGGAGGCCCCGGCGCTGCGCGCCTGCCAGTGAGCCGACCCGCTGCGCGGCCCGGTGATGCGAAGCGAACCGGTCCGCTTCGCTCCCCTGGCCGAGTGGTGGGTGGTCGGGGCCGGAGGTGCCCTGACGGTGGCGGGTTCTGGCCGTGGCCGGGCTCCGGCCCACTCTCCCCGCCGAAATATGGGGCGAGTGTGACGAGAGATGACCCATGGGGTTCAGGGGGCGCCTTCGGGCCCGATGTGGATCACCGTGTGTGGCCGGAGGACTGCTCAGGCGACATCCAGGCGCACGGGGTGATCCCTTGCGGCCGCATGGGGCTCAAGGCGTCAGGATTCGCCCCCATCCGGGGAGCGCAGCGGACCGGCCCCACTCCGCACCCGGGGAGCGCAGCGGACCGGATTCACTGCACAACACCGGGCCGCGCAGCGGGGCGGCTCACTGGCAGGCGCGCAGCGCCGGGGCCTCCCCCTCCGCCCGGTCAAGGTGCGCAGCGCCGCAGAAGGGCACTTCGCACCGCCTGAACCTCAACCACGCTCCAACGGGCGCGGCTCCCAGCCGAGTTGGGCACAGAGCGTTCCGTGCAGGAGGTCGGGGTCGACGAGCCGGCGGTCGGGCCGAGGCGCGCAGCGCCAGCTCAGGGGCCAGGTGAGACCGGCGAGGGCGGGGATGCCGACGTAGGCGTCGCGGCCGCCTGATCCCAGACGGGTGGTCCCCGGTGGCCAGCTGCGCCCCGCGGAACTCCCGGGCGCAACCAGGAAGTACATCCACCGGCACCCCGCCGACTCCTCGATCACCGGCCCCGGTTCACCGTTCGTGAGAGCTTCGAGCCGCGTCGCCAGTTCCTCGCCGACCTCTTCCGCGACGCGGACGGCGTCGAAGAAGACGCCGGCCTTGCGAAGCCGGTGCCCGGAGACCGGCAGCCAGGGGTGCAGGACGTTCACTCGGTTACTTTCTGTATTCATACGTCCACTGTCGGCACGCACAGCTAGCCTGAACAGGACCGGAACCTCGACAGAGGCTGGGTGGGGGTTCGGGTCGAACTCCCGTGGAGACGTGTGGAATCGAGCTGACGGGTGTGGGGTGGCGAGAATGGGTCAGAGCGCTGGATCCTCGGGGACCGCACGGTACTTCGCCGAGCTATTGCGTACGTTCCGCAAGTCGCGCGGCCTCACGCAGGCCCAGCTGGGCGAGCTGGTTCATGTCTCCGACTCGTACGTCAGCGCCGTCGAGACGTGCGAGCGCATCCCGTCGCCTGAGTTCATCGCGGCGGCTGATGAGGCGCTGGAGGCGGGTGGACTTCTGGCGATCGCTACTGAGCACCTGGCTCATGACCGGTATCCGGCCTACTTCAAGGACTTCGCCAAGTTGGAAGCGGAGGCTATGAGCATCTCCTCGTACAGCACCCACGTGCTCCACGGATTGCTGCAGATCGAGGAGTACGCCCGGGCTGTGATCAGCAGCGAGTTCCCGCCGCTGGATGAAGAGGAGATCAACCGGCTGGTAGACGCACGCGGGGCGCGCAAGGGGCTGTTCGTCCGCAAGCCCACCGCGTTGCTCAGCTTCGTCATCGAGGAGTCCGTGCTGCGGCGCCAGGTGGGCGAGCGCAACATGATGTATGCCCAGTGCGAGCACCTGCTTAGTTGCGCAAGCATGCGTAACGTCACCATCCAGGTGATGCCGCTGGCTCGTGGAAATCACGCCGGGCTGGACGGCCCCATGACTCTGATCGAAACCCCGGGACACAAGCAATTGGTCTACCTCGAAGTGCAGGGCAACAGTCAGATCCTTGCACCCGCCGATGAGGTGGCCCGGTTCTCCCAGCGGTATGCGATGATCCGAACTCAGGCCCTGGGACTTGAGGAATCCGTGGCCCTGATAAAGGAGTTGGCGTCACAGCTATGAGCGACCTGATGTGGTTCAAGTCCAGCTGCAGCGGTTCCAACGGCGGCGACTGCGTAGAAGTCGCCTACGACTGGCGCAAGTCCACCCACTCCGGTAGCAGCGGCGGCGAGTGCGTGGAGGTAGCCATCCACCCCACCACCGTTCACATCCGCGACTCCAAGGACCCGCATGGACCGGCCCTCGCCGTCCCCGCCGCCTCCTGGGCCGCCTTCGTCGTCTTCGCCGCCGCTCAGCCCAGCTGACCTGAGCCTCGGGGGTTACGTGTTACTCCAGTCGGCTGCTGCGAACAACACCACGCTCTACACGATGTTCGGCGCCATCACGGCGGCGCTCATCGCGGGGGCCGGGCTGCTCTATCAGATACGCCGCACGCGGGCGTTGGAGCGGGACAAGGCCACGTGGGCGGCCGAGCTGGAAGCGCAGAAGGTGCAGCACCAGCTCGATGTCGATCTGGAGGTGAAGCGCCGGACGTGGGACCACGAGGTGGAGACGGCCGAGCGGGAGCGGCGGCGCGCCGAGGCGGAGGCCGAGCGGGAGCGGGAGCGGGCCGCGCTGCTGGAGGCGACGCTCCATCGGGAGGTGGAGCTCGGGGCGGCCGAGTACTGCGAGAAGCTGGCGCACGAGCTGTCGATGCTGCGCATTCTCGACCTGTCACGGCCGTTGGACCTGAAGAAGCTGTACGTCCAGGTGCGGGTGCAGGAGCAGGAGCCGCTGCGGTATCTGTACGACGATGAGCTCCTGACCGCGATCGAGCTGGAAGATCTGGCGTCTGCCGTCGTCGACCAGGAAGGGATCGAGGCGCCCAAGAAGCCTCCGAGGCCCGATCGGGCCTCCCCCGCCACCCTCGCGCCGATGGAGGCGCTGCAGCGGCATCAGCGCATCGTTGTCGTGGGGGATCCCGGTGCCGGCAAGACCACCATGGTGCGGCATCTGGCGTTCGGGATCGCGACCCGGCGCGGGATACCGGGGCTGCCCGACCTGCCCGCCTACGTGGAGCTGAACCACTTCATCGGCAGCGGCCACACCAGCCTGCTCGACTACCTGGCCGAATTCTGGGCCGATCGGTACGGGTTCGCGGGCTCCCGGGCCCACATGGAGGCGAAGCTCACCGACGGGACAGCCGCGCTCCTGCTCGACGGGCTCGACGAGGTGCTGGGCGGGGGTTCCACCGAGGAGGCGACGGCGGCGTACAACCGCGTGGCCAACGAGGTGAACCGGCTGGCGGCCCGGTTCCCGAAGGCGCCCATGGTCGTCACCTGTCGGCGGCACGGCTGGCGCAGCGGGCTGGTGCAGTTCCAGGTGATGGAGGCGCTGGACTTCGAGTGGGCGCAGATCAAGACGTTCATCGCGAACTGGTTCGGTCCGAAGGACGTTCGCTCCGACGGTCTGGTGCAGGCGCTGTCCGGCAACTCCCGGCTGCAGACCCTCGCCGCGAACCCGCTGCTGCTCAGCCTGATCGCCATCGTGTACGAGCGGGATCTCGAACTTCCGGAGCGACGGGCGGCGTTGTACCGCCGGTGCGTGGAGGTGATGCTCCGCGAGTGGGACTCCCACCGGCAGATCTCCCGGTACAGCCGCTTCACGACCGACAACAAGCAGGATCTCCTCAAGCAGATCGCCTGGCACTACCACCAGCTGGGCCAGCGCTATTTCGCCGAGGACGATCTGCTGGCGCTCATCGCGCAGTATCTGCCGACGATCGATCTCCCGCCGGGCGACAACCGCGCCATCCTCGACGAGATCGCCGCCCAGTACGGCCTGCTCAAGGCCCAGGCGCACGGCTGGTACGGGTTTCTGCATCTGACGCTCCAGGAGCACTTCACCGCCACCGCCCTGTGGGAGCGGGGTCCCGAAGGGATCGAGGTGGCCACGGCGAGGCGCTACGACCCGTGGTGGGAGGAGGTCGTCCTGCTGCTCGCGGGATCGCTGCCGGATGCCACTCCCCTGCTGCTCGGGCTGCTGCAGCTGCCGGCGGACGGCTCCGGGCGCGAGGACGACGTGCTCAGCCTGCCGGACGACGATCTGTTCCACACGGATCTGCTGATGGCCGCGCGGTGTCTCACCGGAAGCCCGCGCATCGCCGACACCCGGCTCCGGCAGCAGATCGTGCGGTCGCTCTGGCGGTTGCTGGAGGAGACGCCGTACGAGCAGGACCGGGAGCGGGCGGCGCAGGTACTGGTGGGGTTGCTCGGTTCCGGACGCCAACTGCCGGAGATCATCGACTACATCGCCGACGATCAGCACTCCGAGGACGTGCGGATCGCCCTCGTCGACGCGCTGGGTGCCCTCGGTGGGCGCGGGGCCGGTGAGCGGCTGCTGGGGCTCTTCACCCTTCGTTCCGAACTGCCCGGTGAGGTGAGAGAGCACTTCATCAGAGCCCTGGGGAAACTGCGGGTCGGGCAGGCGGTTCCCGCGCTTCTTCAGGAGCTCTCGAAACTGCAGAACTCCCGTCCTTCGTCGGACATGGACACGATCGCCAGAACGCATCACCTGGCGGCGATCGCCGAGGCGCTGGGCGCTACCGGTGGCCCTGCCGACACTCTTCTCCTCCTTCTGGAGCAGGAGGCAGGATCAGAGTGGTTCGGCACCCTCGTACGAGCCGTGGGTGACGCGCTGGCGCAGCTCGATGATCCTTCGGTGCCGGATCTCCTGCTGCGGTTCGCGGACCGCAACGGCGGCTGGGACCTCGGCGGTGGTTCGAGCCTGGCCGGGACGTATCTGAACGTTGCCGGAGAACCGGGCTTCCGATCCCTCCTGGACCTCGTCCGAGCCGGCGACGCCACCGGGTGGGAAGCCGTCCTCATCATGGTGAGCCTGGCGGAGTTCAGCACGCGGGGGCACGGCAGGGCCTGGCGGGAGGACTTCCTGGCCCTCGCCGTCGACGACAGCAGGCCCTGGCAGATCCGCTGGCTTGCCATGCACTGTCTGGACCACCTTCCGGGCAGCGTCGATGAACTGGAGTTCCTCACCGCGCACCCGAGCCGGAACGTGGCAGTCTCCGCCGCGGTCACGTTGGCGGCCTGGGGAGCACCGGGCCATCTCCACCTGGTCCAGGAGGCGATCGTGAAGCATCGCCTCAGGCCGTTCATCCCTCTCAGGTCCCGCGATATCCGTAGGAGCATTGGGATCGCGTCCGTGAGGGGCCGTCTGATGCAGGTACTCGCACCGTACAACGACGTCGCGTTCTCGCGCCGGCTCACCCGGGCCGCCATCCGGGCCGGAATTGATTCGTCCTCCATGCAATGGCTGTGGGAGATCGATCCGGAGGCCGCATTCGACAACTGCCTGCGCCGGGGCAATCGATTCAGCCTGCTGTCCGACAAGATCTACGCGGTGCTCAAGGTTCCCCGGTCGTGCGTAGCGGACGCGCTGGAGACGATCCGGCACGTCAACGCTCAGCCGACCGTCGACGGGGACATCGGGACGCGGACCCTGTTGCGGATGATCTCCGTCGTGGCCGACGATGCGGAGACCGTTGCCCGCCTGCTGGCTTTCGTCACCACAGAGATCCGGGACCCACGCCACCTACCTCCGGACTACGGGCTCCACACCAGCCAGCACGCCGTCCGCGAAGCCCTCTACGCCGTCAGCCGCCGCGCCCGCGTGCGGGTCCTCAAGGACGGGACCATCGTCGCGATCACCTCGGCCTGACGAACGGCAGAGCTATTCGCTCCCGTTCACCGCAGCCGCCGGCCCGCCGTTCGACCCCGCCGTAGCCCCGATCGGCTCCACCAACACCGTGCCGATGCGGTTGCGGCGGCCTGCCTGGGTTTCTGCGGTGAGACGCAGAGCGGTCGGCTGGGCCGGGGTGTAGGCGCCGTCCTGCGGGAGTTCGACGAAGGCGGAGGCGCCGGGGATCGGGACGCGGCCGAGGGACTTGGCAAGGAGGCCGCCGACGGTCTCGACGTCGTCGTCGTCGAGTTCGACGCCGTAGAGGTCGCCGAGGTCGCCGATGTCGAGGCGGGCGGTGACGCGGTAGGAGCCGCCGCCGAGGTCCTCGACGGGCGGGACCTCGCGATCGTACTCGTCGGTGATCTCACCGACGATCTCCTCGAGGATGTCCTCGATGGTGACGATGCCGGCCGTGCCGCCGTATTCGTCGATGACGACGGCGACGTGGTTGCGCTCCTGCTGCATCTCGCGCAGCAGGTCGCCCGCGTTCTTGGTGTCGGGGACGAAGGTGGCGGGCCGCATGACGGACGAGACGAGGTCGTTCTCGGCGTCGCGGTTGATGTGCACCCGGCGGGCGAGGTCCTTGAGGTAGACGACACCGACGATGTCGTCCTCGCTCTCGCCGGTGACCGGGATGCGGGAGAAACCGCTGCGCAGCGCGAGCGTCATGGCCTGGCGGATGGTCTTGAAGCGCTCGATCATCACCAGGTCGGTGCGGGGCACCATGACCTCGCGGACGATGGTGTCGCCGAGTTCGAAGACGGAGTGCACCATGCGGCGCTCGTCGTCCTCGATGAGGGACTCGGACTCGGCGAGGTCGACCATCGCGCGCAGTTCGGCCTCACTCGCGAACGGGCCGCGCTTGAAGCCCTTGCCGGGGGTGAGGGCGTTGCCGAGGAGGATCAGCAGGCCGGGGATGGGGCCCATGATGCGGGCCAGCGGCAGCAGGACGTAGGAGGCCGCCGTGGCCGTGTTGAGCGGGTGCTGGCGGCCGATGGTGCGCGGGGAGACGCCGACCGCGACGTAGCTGACCAGCACCATGATGCCGATGGCGACGCCGAGGACCTGCCACGTCCGGTCGAAATGCCGGTCGCAGACGACCGTCACCAGGACGGCCGCCGCCATCTCGCAGCCGACCCGGACGAGCAGCGCCACGTTGAGGTAGCGGGTGGGGTCGGAGGCGACGGCCATGAGCTTGTCGGCGCCGCGCCGGCCGGTGCGGACGGACTCCTCGGCGCGGAAACGCGAGGTGCGGGCGATACCGGCCTCGGCGCAAGCGGCGAGCCAGGCGACGACAACGAGCAGTACGGCGGAGAGGACCATCGCCGTCAGTGGGTGGTGGTCGGGGCCGGGGAGGGGCCCTCGATGCCGCGCTCGGTGCGCCAGCCGTCGAGGATGGCCTTCTGGAGGCCGAACATCTCGGCCTTCTGGTCGGCTTCCTCGTGGTCGTATCCGAGCAGGTGCAGCACCCCGTGGACGGTGAGGAGCTGGAGCTCCTCGTCCATGGAGTGCTGCGTCTCCGCTTCCTCGCCCTGCTTCTTCGCGACTTCGGGGCAGAGCACGATGTCGCCGAGGAGGCCCTGCGGGGGCTCCTCGTCGTCCTTCCCGGGGCGCAGTTCGTCCATCGGGAAGGACATGACGTCGGTCGGACCGGGGAGGTCCATCCACTGGATGTGCAGCTGCTCCATGGCGGCCGCGTCCACGACGATCACCGACAGTTCGGCGAGCGGGTGGATCCGCATGCGCTGGAGGGCGTAGCGGGCGATGTCGAGGACCGCCTGCTCGTCCATCTCCCAGCCTGACTCGTTGTTGACGTCGATCGCCATGGTGCGGTGCGACTACTCTCGGTTAGGGGGTACGGGCTTTGCCGCCGTTTGCGGCACTTCGCCCGGCGTTCCCGTCGTCGAAACGCTCGTACGCATCGACGATGCGCCCCACCAGCTTATGACGCACGACGTCGGTGCTCGTCAGGCGCGAGAAGTGGACGTCCTCTACGCCCTCCAGAATGTCCTGCACCTGTCGCAGACCGCTCTTCGTGCCGTTCGGCAGGTCGACCTGGGTGACGTCGCCCGTGATGACCATCTTCGATTCGAAGCCGAGCCGGGTCAGGAACATCTTCATCTGCTCGGCGCTGGTGTTCTGCGCCTCGTCGAGAATGATGAACGCGTCGTTCAGGGTGCGGCCGCGCATGTACGCCAGGGGGGCGACCTCGATCGTCCCGGCGGCCATCAGGCGCGGGATGGTGTCGGGGTCGATCATGTCGTGCAGCGCGTCGACGAGCGGGCGCAGATACGGGTCGATCTTCTCGAAGAGCGTGCCGGGCAGGAAGCCGAGGCGCTCACCGGCCTCGACGGCCGGGCGGGTGAGGATGATCCGGCTGACCTGCTTGGCCTGCAGGGCCTGGATGGCCTTGGCCATGGCCAGGTAGGTCTTGCCGGTGCCCGCGGGGCCGATGCCGAAGACGATGGTGTTCTTGTCGATGGCGTCGACGTAACGCTTCTGGTTGAGCGTCATGGGGCGGATGGTGCGGCCGCGGTTGGACAGGATGCTCTGCGTGAGCACCTGTGCCGGGGTCTCCCCCGCCGGGTCGGCCGCGTTGCCGTTGGCACGCAGCATCGCGATGGACCTCTCCACTCCGTCTTCCGTCATCGGCTGGCCGGTGCGGAGCACCAGCAACATCTCGTCGAACAGCCGCTGGATGAGGGCGACGTCCTTGGGCTTCCCGGTCGCGCTGATCTCGTTGCCCCGGACGTGGATGTCGACGGCCGGGAAGGCCGTTTCGATCACACGGAGGAGGGCGTCTCCCGATCCCAGGACCGTCACCATGGGGTGCTTGGCCGGAACGACGAAGTGGGCGCGTGCCTGCGGCTGGTGCTGTGTCGGTGTCTGAGTCATGGGCCGGCTCGGAGCCTGGGAAACCCACCTTCTGATGACGACATGCCCGGTGAGGGCCTTGGAACACCAAGGGTACGTCGGTGACCCTTCTGGCCCGAGGGGTTTTACGCCGGGGTTTCGCGACCGGTTCCGTGACTGGTTCCGTGACCAGTTCTGTGACGGGTGGGGTTTAACGCGGGCGGGCTCTGCCCCGGGCCCGTCCCGGGCTCAGCGCCTGCCCTTCCCCGCCGGTCCCGCCGGGCGCCGGAAGCCGATGGTCGGTACCGCCCGGGGCAACGGGCCGGGCCGGGTGCCGGACGGCAGCAGCGCGTCGAGGAACGCGTACCGGCGCATCACGTCCTGGTCCTGCTCGTCGAAGGATTTGGCGTGCTGCCACCAGGCGGCGATCTCGATCCAGCCGGGGGCCGACAGCGAGCCGCCGAATTCCTGGACGGACAGGGACGCCGACAGGCAGGCGAAGGCGAGCCGGTCGGTGAGCGGCCAGCCGGCGAGGGAGCCGGTGACGAAAGCGGCGACGAAGACATCGCCCGCGCCCGTCGGGTCCAGCGCCTCGATCAGCAGGGCCGGGACCTCGGCGGTCTCGCCGGTCGCGGAGTCCACCGCGTACGCGCCCTCGGAGCCGAGCGTGACGACGGCCAGCGGCACCAGCTCGGCGAGCTTGCGGGCGGCGGCGCGCGGGCACTCGGTGCGGGTGTAGTGCATGGCCTCGGTGGCGTTCGGCAGGAAGGCCGCGCAGTGCTCCAGGTCCGCGAGGTCGGCCGGATCCCAGCGGCCGGAGTCGTCCCAGCCCACATCGGCGAAGATCCGGCTGCCGTGCCGGGCCGCGTGCCCGATCCACTCCTGGCCGGGGCCGCCGGGCTCCAGGGAGGCCACGCAGGCGCGGGCCGCGGGCGGGCACTCGGGGGCGGGTTCCTCGGGCGGCGGCGCCTCGTGGCCGTGCGAGACCATCGTGCGCTCGCCCTCGTAGGCCATGGAGACCGTGACCGGCGAGTGCCAGCCGGGGATCCGGCGGGACAACGTGAGATCGATGCCCTCCCCCGCCGCCAGGCTGTCCCAGCAGTAGTCGCCGTACATGTCGTCGCCGAAGGCCGCGGCCAGCTTGGTGCGCAGGCCGAGCCGGGCCAGGGCGGTGGCCATGTTGGCGATGCCGCCGGGGCTGGAGCCCATGCCGCGCGCCCACGACTCCGTGCCCCGCACCGGCGCGCTGTCCAGGCCGGTGAAGATGATGTCCAGGAAGACGGTCCCGGTCAGGTACACATCGGATGCCGGGTCTCCGGGAGAGCGGACCCCGGCCAGCGGATCGAATACGGGCTGGTCGTCCATGAACAACACTCTGCACGATGAGACGGACAGTGGAGGTCACAGACGCATGAGACTCGTGATTCTCGGTGGCGGCGGTTTCCGCGTGCCCCTGGTGTACCGGGCGCTGCTCGCGGACGCGGGTGCCCCCGGCGCCTGCCGTGAGCTGGTGCTGCACGACACGGATCCGGTGCGGCTGCGGGTCATGGCGTCCGTGCTGGCCGCCCAGGCGGCCGGGGTGCCGGGCGCTCCGGCGGTCCGGATCGCCCAGGACCTGGACGACGCGCTGCGCGGCGCCGATTTCGTCTTCTCCGCCATCCGGGTCGGCGGCACGGCCGGCCGGGTGTGCGACGAGCGGGTGCCGCTCGCGGAGGGCGTGCTCGGGCAGGAGACCGTCGGCGCGGGCGGGGTGCTGTACGGGCTGCGGACGCTGCCGGTCGCGGTCGCCATCGCGGAACGGGTGAAGGCGCTGGCGCCCGACGCCTGGGTCATCAACTTCACCAACCCGGCCGGGATGGTGACCGAGGCCATGGCACGGGTGCTGGGCGGGCGGGTGATCGGCATCTGCGACTCCCCGGTCGGGCTCGTACGCCGCGCCGCGCGCGCCGCGGGCGCCGACCCGGACTCCCCCACGTTCCGCTACGACTACGTGGGCCTCAACCACTTGGGGTGGCTGCGCCGGATGTCGGACGGCGGCCCCGACCTGCTGCCGGGTCTGCTCGCCGATCCCGGGGCGCTGGACTCGTTCGAGGAGGGCAAGCTCTTCGGGGCACCGTGGCTGGCCGCGCTGGGGGCGCTGCCCAACGAGTATCTGCACTACTACTACTTCGAGCGGGAGGCACTGGCGGCGGTGCGGTCGGCCGAGGCGACCCGCGGGGAGTTCCTGGACCGGCAGCAGGGCGCGTTCTTCGCCTCGGCAGCCGCTGCCGCGGACCGGCCGGCCGACGCGTACACCCTCTGGGACCGGACGCGGCTGGAGCGCGAGGAGACGTACATGGCGGAGAACCGCGCCGCCACCGGCGGCTGGCAGCGCGATCCCCACGACCTGGACGGCGGCGGCTACGACCGGGTCGCGCTGGCCCTGATGCGGGCCATCGCGCGCGACGAGCGGACCACGTTGATCCTCAACGTGCCGAACGGGACGACCGTCCCCGCGCTCGACGCGGAGGCGATCATCGAAGTGCCCTGCGAGGTGGGCGCCTTCGGTGCCCGGCCACTGCCGGTCGCGGCGCCCACCGAGCACCAGGCCGGGCTGATGCTCACCCTCAAGGCCGTCGAACGGTCGGCGATCGAGGCCGCCGCCTCGGGCTCCCGGGCGGCGGCCCTGCGGGCGCTGGCGCTGCATCCGCTGGTCGACTCCGTCGCGGTCGCGGGCCGCATCCTGGACGCCGGGCTGCCGCGGTAGCCCGGCGATACTCGGTGGGACGTGCTCCGGCCGGCCCGTGGGTGGGGCCGGCCGGTGCGTCAGGCCGTCTCGCCTGTCAGGCCGTCTCGTCTGTCAGGCGGGTCAGGCGGGTCAGGCGGGTCAGGCGGGTCAGGCGGGTCAGGCCAGCTTGCGGCAGAGCAGGGCATCCGGGGTCCGGCGAGAGCCGACGCGGCCGGTGTAGGCGATACCGGCCGCGTACTCGTCGGTGGCGCACTGCCCCTTGTAGTTCCCGGACGCGAACTCGCCGCCGGGACCGCCGGCCGGGCGGTTGTCGCCCCGGTCGAACCACACGGTGCGGCCGGCGGTGCCCAGCGCGGCACGCGCCGGGACGCACAGGGCCGCCGAGACGGCGGCACCGCGGACGCTGTAGCCGTCGAGGAACTGTCCCGCCGGGCATTCGAGCTTGGTGTAGCCGCCCGCCCAGTCGCCACTGCGGACGTAGCTCTCGTCGCGGACGACCGTGTACTCGGGGCCTGCCGACCGCAGGTCACCGGCGCCGGTGTCGGTGCACAGACCGCGGTTCCCGGTGTGCGCCAGGCCGATCAGCCGCTGCCCGTCGGGGCACGTGGCCTTGCGGGCTCCGGAGTCCCAGTCGGGCCCGCCGCGCATCCGCAGGGACCGGACGGCGTCGGCGTTGTCCAGGTCGAGCATGTTCCAGCGGGCCGGTACCGCCACCTGCCCGGTCCGGGAGGGAGCGGTGATCAGGTGGTTCCAGGCGGCGGACCGCCAGTCGGGGCCGTCGAGGATTCCCGAGCGGTGCCCGGCCGCGTCGTAGCGCACGAGCGCGTAGGCGTCGCCCTGGCCGTTCCCGCTCCAGCCGACCACCGGCCAGTACGAGAAGTCGGTGTCGTTGGTGGCGAGGAAGTCGGTGAAGTTGGCGAACCAGGCGCGCGCCTTGGGGTCGTTCTCCTCGGTGCCGGTGCCGAACTCGCTCACCCACAGCGGCGCCGTGAAGTGCTGCCCCTCGGTGGTGATGAAGAACGCCTGCTGCTGCAGCACCGCGAACAGCTGGCCGCGGGTCATGTCCTGGTAGCGTCCGCGACGAAGCGGGTCAGCCGCTCGGCGTGCTCCGCCGAGAGCAGATAGAGCCCGGGGGACGACCACCAAGCGGTACCCGGAGGGGTCGGCCGAGGGGTGGACCACGTCGACGCCGACGCCGAGGTCGAGGTCGAAGAGGATCCACGCGGCCGACCCCGACAACTACATCACCTACACCGACCCCGGGGACGCCGGCACCGCAACAGCATGATCTGGCAGGCCGGCGGCTTTCCCTTCAAGGTCACCGGGACCACCGGGGTGACGGCCGACCTCAAGGGCGACCCCGGGGCCCGGAAGTGGGCGGACACCCATGGCTCGCTGCACGACGTCAGAACACCACGACCGAGCGCAGCACGTCGCCCTCGTGCATCCGCGCGAACGCCTTCTCGATGTCGCCGAGCCCGATCGTCTCGGTCACGAAGGCGCCCAGGTCGAGGCGGCCCTGCAGATGGAGGTCGATCAGCATCGGGAAGTCCCGCGACGGCAGGCAGTCCCCGTACCAGGACGACTTGAGTGCGCCGCCGCGCCCGAAGACGTCCAGCAGCGGCAGCTCCAGCTTCATTTCGGGCGTGGGCACACCCACCAGCACGACGGTGCCCGCCAGGTCACGGGCGTAGAACGCCTGCTGGTACGTCTCAGGGTGGCCGACCGCCTCGATGACGACATCCGCGCCATTGCCGCCGGTCAGCTCCCGGATCGCCTCGACCGGGTCGGTGGAGCGGGAGTTGACGGTGTGGGTGGCGCCCATCCGCCGCGCCGTCTCCAGCTTCCGGTCGTCGATGTCGACGGCGATGATCCGGCCGGCGCCCGCGAGCCGCGACCCGGCGATGGCCGCGTCCCCGACGCCGCCGCAGCCGATGACGGCGACGGAGTCGCCCCGTCCGACCCCGCCGGTGTTGATCGCGGCGCCGATCCCCGCCATCACACCGCAGCCGAGCAGCCCGGCCACCGCCGGGGAGACCGCCGGGTCCACCTTCGTACACTGCCCCGCCGCGACCAGGGTCTTCTCGGCGAACGCGCCGATGCCGAGAGCTGGGGACAACACTGTTCCGTCCTCCAGCGTCATCTTCCGGCTCGCGTTGTGCGTGTTGAAGCAGTACTGGGGACGGCCGCGCAGACAGGCGCGGCACTGGCCGCACACCGCACGCCAGTTGAGGACGACGAAGTCGCCGGGTGCGACCTCCGTCACCCCCTCGCCGACCGACTCCACGATGCCGGAGGCCTCATGGCCGAGCAGGAACGGGAACTCGTCGTTGATCCCGCCCTGCTTGTAGTGCAGATCGGTATGACACACCCCGCAGGCCTGTACCTGGACCACGGCCTCGCCGGGCCCCGGATCCGGCACCAGGATCGTCTCGACGCGAACGGGTTCGTTCTTACCAGGCGCGATTACTCCGCGTACGTGCTGAGTCATGGATTCACCGTACGCCCGGACGGCCGCACCACGCAGGCACCGTGCCGCATCCGCCGGATCCCCGCGCGTAGACCATCCTTGACCAGCCATGATCATGGGTCTAGGTTCGCGGAATCACCCGACGTGCACATGACGTGAAGGAGCACCGCCATGCCCCGGACCCGAGCCCTGGCGCTCACCGCCGCGACCCTTGCGGTCGGCGCCACCCTCTACGGAATCGGCGGCGCCTCCGCCGGCAACTCGGTGCCGCGCAGCGACAAGCAGATCCCCAACCTCACCAACGTCGTCACCGAGATCAAGGCGTACTACGGCGACACCGTGGACGCCGCCGGTGAGCACAACGCGTCGCCGCAGAGCAGCTACGCGCAGCAGGTCGCGGGCATCGAGAGCAAGGCGAAGGACTACCTCAAGGACACCCTGCGGCACGAGGGTCATGGAAACGGGAACAGCTACGGGAACGGGCACGGCGCCAAGCCCGCGATCGTCCTCGACGTCGACGACACGACGCTGCTCACGTACAACTACGAGCTGGAGGTGGGCTTCAACTACACGCCCGCCACCAACGACACATACATCCGCACCAAGAACATGGCGCCGGTCTTCGGCATGCCGGACCTGGTCAACTGGGCCTCGGACCACGGCATCACGGTCTTCTTCCTGACCGGCCGCCCCGAGGCGCAGCGTGACCCGTCCACCGCCAACCTCGCCGTCGCGGGCTACAAGCCGGCCGCCGACGCCGCGCACTTCTTCCTGAAGAACAAGACGAGCCCGCCGGCCTACCTGCCGTGCGGTGCGACCTGCACGACGGTCGAGTACAAGGCGGGCACCCGCAAGCACATCGAGTCGCTCGGCTACAACATCGTCGCCAACTTCGGCGACCAGTACAGCGACCTCGAGGGCGGCTACGGGGACAAGACCTTCAAGCTCCCCAACCCCATGTACTTCCTGCCGTAGGCGCCCTGCTGCAAGCGCCGTGCCCTAGGCGCACCGTCCGGCCCGGCCGCGGCTCCGAGGGGCCGCCGGCCGGGCCGACGTCATCAGTCGAAGACGTACGCCTCGACCTCGGCGAGGTAGCGCGCCCGCAGGGCCTCGTCCCCGTCGAGGAAAGCCGCCTCGAAGGAGTTGCGGGCCAGCCCGCGCACCGTCTCGTCGTCCAGGCCGAGCGCGGCACGGACCGCCTCGTAGTTGTCCTCGGCGTACCCGCCGAAGTACGCGGGGTCGTCGGAGTTGACGGTCGCCAGCAGACCCGCGTCGAGCATCGCGCGCAGCGGGTGGTCCTCGATGCGGTCGATGCAGCGCAGCCGGACGTTGGAGAGCGGGCACAGCGTGAGCGGGATGCGGTCGCGGACGAGCCGGGCGACCAGCTCCGGGTCCTCCAGGGAGCGCAGGCCGTGGTCGACGCGCTCGACGCCGAGCACGTCCAGGGCCTCCCAGATGTACGCCGGCGGGCCCTCCTCGCCCGCGTGGGCGACGCGGCGCAGCCCTTCGGCGGCGGCCCGCTCGTAGACCTCGCGGAACTTCGACGGCGGGTTGCCGACCTCGGCGGAGTCCAGCCCGACGGCGGAGATCCGGGACAGGTACGGCTTGGCCGACTCGAAGGTGTCCAGCGCGGACTGCGCGGACTCGTCGCGCAGGAAACACATGATCAACTGGGTGCTGATGCCGTGCCGTTCCCGCCCGGCGTCCAGCGCGCGGGACAGCCCCTCGACGACGGTGCCGATGTCGACGCCGCGCGCGGTGTGCGCCTGCGGGTCGAAGAAGATCTCGGCGTGCCGTACGCCCTGTTCCGCGGCGCGCGCGAGATAGGCGTCGGCCAGGTCGGCGAAGTCCTCCTCGGTGCGCAGGACGGCCATCAGCGCGTAGTACAGGTCCAGGAAGGACTGCAGGTCCGTGAAGGAGTAGGCGCGGCGGAGCTCGTCGGCGTCGGCGTACGGCAGCGAGATCCCGCCGCGCGCGGCGAGCGCGAAGGCCAGTTCCGGCTCCAGGGTGCCTTCGATGTGGAGGTGCAGTTCAGCCTTGGGAATGGGCACGGGGGAATCACTTCACAGTCGGTACGGCAGCGAGGGGTCGTACAACGGTACAGGTCAGCGCGGTGCCGGCCGCGCGCGCCGCTGTCCGGGGCAGCGCTTTCGGCCGGTGGCGGGGCGTCGGCCGGTTGCGGGGCGTCAGCCGGTGGCGGGGCGTCGGCCGGTTGCGAGCGTCAGCCGGGGCAGGAGCTGCTGCCACCCAGAGCGGCCATGGCGAGGCCGACCTGCGTGGGCGTCAGGGCGGGCTCGGGCAGCGGGTGGGCGCGCTCGGCGCGGAAGCCGTCGAGCAGCAGCGCGAGATGACGCCGCCAGGCGCGCGGCGCGACCTCCCGGGTGGCCTGGGTGATCCGCGCCTGCGACCAGATGAGGAAGGCCAGGTCCTCGGGCGTGAGATCGGGGCGTACGGCGCCGGCCCGCTGGGCCCGGTGCAGGATGTCGCGGCTGAGCTCGAAGGTGCGCAGCCGCAGCCGTTCCACCTCGGGTGACGACGGCAGCCGCATGGACGCCAGGTCGTTGAACCCCCGGTCGCCGGCCTGCAGCGCGCACATGTCCTCCAGATACCCGGAGAACCCTTCCCAGGGATCCTCGGCGGCGGCCCCGCGCTCGGCCGCCGCCAGCCACTCGGCGAGCTTCTCGGCGAAGATCGCCTCGATGACGTCGAGCCGGGTCGGGAAGTGCCGGTAGAGGGTGCCGATGGCGACCCCGGCGCGCTTGGCGATCGACTCCAGCGGCGCGTCGATGCCGTCCTGCGCGAAGGCGGTGCGGGCGACCGCGATCAGTGCGTCGCGGTTGCGCTGCGCGTCGCGCCGCAGGACACGCTTCGGGCAGCGAGAGCGGTCGGAGTCGGACATGTCCGCCAGTCTACCGAACCGGAGGCATGCCTCAGGTTCGGTGGTACGGTATTCAACCTGAGGGAACATGAGGGTTGCCTCAGGTTCGTCCCCACATCCCGGAAAGAGTCCCCGCCATGAACACCGTTCTCTGGGTCCTGCAGGGCGTTCTCGCCGCCGCCTTCCTCGCGTCCGGACTGATGAAGGTCACTCAGCCCAAGGAGAAGCTCGCCGGCACGATGAAGTTCGTGAACGACTACTCGGCCGGGATGGTCAAGCTCATCGGCGCGGCCGAGGTCCTCGGGGCGATCGGCCTGATCCTCCCGGCCGCGACGGACATAGCGCCGATCCTCACCCCGATCGCCGCCGCCGGCCTCGCGGTGACGATGGCGGGCGCCGCGAACTACCACCTCCGCAAGAAGGACGCGGCGAAGGAGGTCCTCCCGTCGGTCGTTCTGCTGGTCCTCGCCGTGGTGATCGCATGGGGCCGCTTCGGGCCGTACTCCTTCTGACCCGGCCCTCGCGTCACACCCTTACGTCGCCGTGATCTTGAGGGTGTGGACGATCTGGTCGGCCGCCGCCGTCATCAGGTCGGCGAGGCCGGGCGCCGTCCAGGAGACGAGGACCATGACCGCGCTCTCGATCCCGGGCGGCCGCACGCCGTAGGTGACCGTCTCCATCAGGGAGCGCTCCGCTCTGCCCGGTCCCCCGGCCGGCCAGCCCCTGGCGGATGCGGACGGCCGGTCCCGCCGGAAGCACGGCCCGCTCCACCTCCGGCTCCTGGAAGTCACCGGTCGCGAAGACCTCGGTGATCCAGTCCAGCGTGATCGACGGCACCTTGTCGTCGGGGTGGACAACATCCACCTCCAGCACCGCGAGCGCCTCCTCGAACCCCTCCGGATACAGCCCGAACGCGAACACCGGCTCCCGCCCCCGGCTGTCGGCGGCCCGCTCCCGCAGGTCGTACATGAGCGCGTCGGCGTCGACCTCCGCCGGCGCCGCCGCGAGCTTCCCGGCCTGCTCCAGCGCCCACGCGCCGAGGTCGATGCCCGGCTCCAGGGGCAGCGGGATCCAGTCCTCGGGACATTCGATACCGACGTTCCACGTGTCGTCGTTCACTGGCTCATGCGCTCCACTTCAGGGACAGCGCCACGGCGTCGAAGAGATCCGCCATCGCGTCGGCGATCGGGTCGAGGGGCGTGGAGAACGACAGCAGCAGATACGCCTCCGAGCCCGGCACCGGCACGTGATAGTCCACGGACGTGACCGGCAGCGCGCCGCCGGACGGATCGTCCGCCGCCGGAACCGTCCGGGCCCTGGTCCGCACCGACGAACCGGCCGGCAGGTCCTCGACCGTCACCTGGTACCCGTCAGGACCACCCCGCTCCGCCAGAAACCCGGCCAGGTCGTCCACCGGCACCCCCGACCCCAGGCTCTCCTGCGGCACCAGCGTGACCAGCAGCGACGCCGGAACCGTCAGCGCACCGGCCGACTGCAGGCTCATGTACAGCTCGATCCCGCCGTTCCGGTACGCCTCCAGCGCCCGGCCGCGCAGCTCGTCGCGCACCTGCTGCTTGATGATCGGCGCATCGTCGATCCCTCGGAACTGCCGCTCCACGAGCGCGTCGACCGCGCCCTCCCGCCGCTCCGGATCGAGGTCGATCCGGAACCAGCCGTCCGGGAGCAGGAGTTGGTAGTCACTCGGCGAATCGGCCGGTGTCATGAACGTGGCTCCTGTCGAGAAGTGTTGTCCGGTGCCTGGCCCTGGGCCGGGCGGTCGAGTCGCAGGCGGCTGCGCAGGCTGTGGGCGGCGAGGGGGACGAGGGTCCCGCAGAGGGCGAGCGAACCGAGCGCCGTGCCCGCCGCACCGGCAGAGGGGTGCCCGCCGATCATCCGGGCGCACCCCAGCAGCGAGAGCAGCGCCATACCGAGCACCGGCCAGGTGCCCCCGCCGCCGAGCACGGTGGCCGGGAACCGCGAGGCCTGACGAGCGGTGGCCGCTGGCAGGGTCGTCATCAGACCGACATCCGCCTGGCCCACCGGGCTTGCGGGCCACCGCTCCTTCTTGCCCTGTACACGGTCATTGACGCCGCGTCCGGTGGAGCTCCGCAGCTGTGTCCAGCGCGCCTCGCCTTCCGGCCCGCCGAACCACGGTTCCCAGGGCAGAACGGCACGGATTTCTCCGCCGGGTCCCTGGAACTCGACGCCCAGCGGTGTCCCGTTCGCGCTCTCCAGCACCCGGACCAGTGCGGCCACCCTGTGCGGACCCGAGCGCGCCAGCCAACGCTCGCGCCCGAGGCTGTCCACCAGGACGATGTCGCGTTCCTGCACCCGGACCGCCGCCGTTGCGCAGAACCGTACGCTCGCACCCGAGCCGGGCAGCGGGTCGGGGGCGATCCGCGACTCGACGGGAGGGACATCGGCGCGGCGCTCACGCAGCCGGGCCTGCAGCCGTGCGGCGAGGTTCAGCACCGGCATCACCAGCGCAGCGGCCGCCGTCACGACCCACAGTTCCCGCGGCGGATTCCCGACCGGGAAGATCGCGACGGCAAAGGCCAGGAACCAGACGGCCATCACCGCCCCCCGGCCGAGGGTGTTCCACCGGGGAAGCAGACGGCCAGGGTTCGCATACGTGGCGTTCCCGGCCCCGGACCGGGCAACCAGCTCGTCCTCGCGGTCGCGCACCGTACGCACCGGAATACCGGCGTCCTTCAACAGCGGGGCGAGTCCGGTCAGTTCCAGGATCCGGAAGTCACGGTCCGGGCGGACTCCGCTCAGCACCGGGGACTCCGGAAGCCACGGCTCCACATCGATGCGCAGCACGCGCCTGCCGTCGCCGTCCTGGAGCTCCACGAAACCCCAGGTGCCGGGACGCGGCGGCACCGTCATGCTGCCGTCGATCCACGGCCCGACCGCGTCCACATGGACGGCGCGTTCGATGCCGCCCGGGCCGGTCGCGTAGCGGCGCTCACGCCCGTCCCGGGTACGGACCACCAGTTCGCGTCCGTCCCGGTGGATCCGGGCATTGCGGACAATGTCCAGGCCCGGATGCCGCCGGGCCGACGGCCGCAGCGCCGGCTCCGCGATGCCCGCGGTCCCGTTCCCGACAGGTACCAGCTGCGGATCAGTCACCGATCTCCCTGACTGTGGAGTCCTTCAGTCCCAGCGCGTCACCGGCGCCGGCCTTGTCCGCCGCGTCGATGCCCGAGGCGATGCCGGTCGCACCGATCCATATCCTGGTCTGGGTCTTGAAGACGTCCGCCCCCGCGTGGACCGCGCCGTTGGCGATGTTGCCGACGTTGGCGCGGGCCAGGTTGGCCGCGTCCGTGGCGAGTCCCGTGTCGCCCACTGCGGCGCGTACGCCGGTCCAGGTGTTGCCGTGGAACAGCTGGGGAACGTCGCGGAAGGCCTTGAGGTCCTTGACGCTCTGCCAGCTCTCCTTGGCGATCTTGACGGGATTGACCGCGTCACCGACGCGGCCCCAGCCGGGGAACCAGCCCTTCGGCGCGTTCTTCATGGCGTTCGCGGCGTCCTTGCCGCGGGCGGCTCCGCCGGACTCGCGGTTGGCGATCTTCCAGGCCTTGGCCACCTGTTTCTGGTACGCCTTGGTGCCCTTCTTCAGACCGTTCGCGACCGCGCTCTCCATGATCGATTTGTAGCGGGCCGAGCGCGCCAGCGCCCGCGTCCCCGCCGACGCGCCGCGCGCGCCCGCGATCGCGCCGCGGCCGATGCCGAAGGTGGCGAGGCCCACGACGTCGAGGGCGACATCGAACCAGTTGCCGTCGCCGGACAGCGCCAGCAGGACGTGCGCGACGAGCGAGACGAGCGTGGCGACCAGGGCGATCGTGCCGAGGATGCCCGCGAGGGCCTGGCCGATGATGGGGATCCAGCCGACGAGGAGCGAGAGCGTGCCGCAGATCGTGGCGACCCAGCCCGCGATGTCGGCGATCTTCCCGATGATGTCGGCGTGCTCGTGGACCCAGCCCTTGAACTTGTCCCAGCGGCTGTCCTTCAGGCCGTCGTGGTCGATGGCGTGGCGGATCGCGTCGGCTGCCGCCTTCGCGGCGTGGTCGCGGATGTCCTTCGCCCGCTGCAGGTCCTTCTTGGCCTCGCCGATCGCGCCCGCGGCGGCGTCCTGCTTGGCCTTGAGCTTGACGGCCGTCGGGTCGTCCTTGGGGGTGTCGGCGGGCTGTTGGGAGATCGCCCGCTGCGCACCGGAGTGCTCGGTGTCGGCGTCCTGGGCGTCGCGCAGGGCCTTGTCGGCGATCTTCTGCGCACGGTGCAGCTCGCGCGCGTACGGGCCGCCGGTCACGCCGTCGCCGGCGTCCTCCCCGAGGGCCTTGGCCGCCTCGTCGTAGCGGTGGAACGCCTTGCGGAGCTTGTCCGACGCCTTCGACGCCTGGTCGCGGAACTCGTCCGCGGCCTTGCCCTTCCAGGCCTCGACGGAGGCGAGCGCCTTGATCTCGCGGGCCTCGCGCTCGATCGACTCCGCCGTCTTCCGCAGCTCCCGGCCCAGCCGGGCCACCGTGTCCGGGTCCCCCGGGACCGGGTCACCGTGCTCGCCGAGGACTTCCCAGCCGTACGAGGGGCGGGTCATTTCTTGTCCTCCCCGCGCAGCGCCTTGGCGAGTTCGGAGTCCACCTGGTCGTATGTGTCCGCCGCCTGTTCGGTGATCTTGGCGAGCTTCTCCAGTTCCTCCGTCAGCTTCGTCCGGTGGACCTTCCAGTTGCTGCCGAAGTCATGGAAGACATCCGTGAGGAGGTCGGAGCCGATCTCCGCCCGGCCGTAGCCGTCCGCCGGGTTCGCGTGCTTGTCGAACTCGTCGTGGACGCGCTTGAGCGCGGCCGAGCACTGCCGTATCCGTAGCGTGTCCGCAGCAAGATCCGGTTCCCCCATGGCTGTCCTCCGCTGACCTCGAGCTGGAAAAGACTTGTACAAGTCTTGGGCAAGATCGAAGCAGGGTATCAACGCAGCGCCAAAGGGGCAGCAACGAAGCATCAAGGGAGCGGCATTCAGCGGCGCTTCGGCACCGGGACGCGCATCAGGTCCTCCGCCACGGTCAGTTCACCCTCGAAACCGGCCTCGCGGGCCTGGCGGCCGAAGAGGGCGGGGTCGGTGTAGCGCTGGGAGAAGTGGGTGAGGACGAGGTGGCGGACGCCGGCTTCTGCGGCCACCTGGGCGGCCTGGCCCGCGGTGAGGTGGCCGTGGTCACGGGCGAGGTGTTCGTCCTCGTTGAGGAACGTGGACTCGATGACGAGGAGATCGCAGCCCTCGGCGAGGGCGTGAACGCCGTCGCAGAGGCGGGTGTCCATGATGAACGCGAAACGCTGTCCGGTACGGACCTCGCTCACCTCGTCGAGGGTCACCCCGTCGAGCACCCCGTCGCGCTGCAGCCGGCCCACGTCCGGGCCGGTGATGCCGTGT
The DNA here is from genome assembly GCF_005860785.2 of Streptomyces sp. So13.3. Taxonomy (NCBI): domain Bacteria; kingdom Bacillati; phylum Actinomycetota; class Actinomycetes; order Kitasatosporales; family Streptomycetaceae; genus Streptomyces; species Streptomyces sp. So13.3. The sequence continues at coordinate 3,711,124 of NZ_CP048835.1, forward strand.
GCGGCGAGGCGCGCGGGGATCAGACGGCGGCCGTCGGGTTCGACGAGGCGGTAGCCGTAACTCTCCACGGGGTGCGAGAGCTTGGCCGCGGACAGGGTGAAGGCCTCCGTGGTGGCCAGCACGCCGTCCGCGGCGACCGGCTCCTCGGTGATGACGGCCGTCTCGCGGTAGGCCGTCGAGTAGCGCAGCCGCTCGAAGAAGTGCTGCCCGCTCGCGGGGTAGTGGGCCGCGATCGGGTGCGGGACGCGGTCCAGGTTGATCCGCTGGATCACCCCGGCCAGGCCGAGCGAGTGGTCACCGTGGAAGTGCGTGACGCAGATCCGGGTCAGGTCGTGCGCGGCGACGCCCGCCAGCAGCATCTGGCGCTGGGTGCCCTCCCCCGGGTCGAAGAGGATGCCCTCGCTGTCCCAGCGCAGCAGATAGCCGTTGTGGTTGCGGAGCCGGGTGGGGACCTGGCTGGCGGTGCCGAGCACCACGAATTCACGGATGGACAAGGCGGTTATCCGGGGGGCCACTCAAGGCCGCGCCCACCGAGGACATGCGCGTGCGCGTGGAACACGGTCTGGCCGGCGCCCGCACCGGTGTTGAAGACGATCCGGTAGCCGCGGTCGACGGTCTTCTCCGCCGCCGCCACCTCGCCCGCCTCGCGCAGCACGTCGACGGCGGCCTGCGGGTCGCCGGCCGCGAGCGCGGCGGCGTCCGCGTAGTGCACCTTGGGGATCACCAGCACATGCGTGGGGGCCTGCGGATTGATGTCGCGGAACGCCACCGTCGTGTCGGTCTCGCGGACGATCGTCGCCGGGATGTCCCCGGCCGCGATCTTGCAGAACAGGCAGTCCGCCTGAGGTTCTCCCGCCACGGGTGCTTCTCCCTCTTCGCTCGTTGCAACGTTGGTCGTCGAAAGGCGCATCGTATCGGCCGGGCCCCGCCCGGCACGGTCAGGACGGGCCCTACGGCATGGGCGGCGGTGTCTTGGCCGGGTGCTCCGCGAGGGACGCCAGGGCCAGGTCGACGGCGGTGTCGAGCTGCGGGTCGGTGCCCGCGGCCCAGTCCTGCGGGCGCTGCAGCACCTCGACGTCCGGGTCGACGCCGTGGTTCTCGACGTCCCAGCCGTAGCCCTCGAACCAGAAGGCGTACTTGGGCTGGGTGACGGCCGTGCCGTCCACCAGGTCGTACCGGCTGTCGATGCCGACCACGCCGCCCCAGGTGCGGGTGCCGACGACCGGGCCGATGTTCAGGGCCTTGATGGCGGCGTTGACGATGTCCCCGTCCGAGCCGGAGAACTCGTTGGCGACGGCGACGACCGGCCCGCGCGGCGCGTCCAGCGGGTAGCTCTGCGGGCGCAGGCCGCGCGGAAGGTCCCAGCCGACGATGCGGCGCGCGAGCTTCTCGATGACGAGCTGCGACGTGTGCCCGCCGCGGTTCTCGCGGACGTCCACGACCAGGCCCTCGCGGGCGACCTCGACCCGCAGATCGCGGTGCAGCTGCGCCCAGCCGAAGCCGACCATGTCCGGGACGTGCAGATAGCCGAGCCGGCCCCCGGAGCGCTCGTGGACGTGGGCCCGGCGGCCCGCGACCCAGTCGTGGTACCGCAGCGGCTCCTCGTCGGCGAGCGGTACGACCACGACGTACCGGACCGGGCCGCCGTCCGCCGGGGCGACGGTCAGCTCGACGGGCTTGCCCGCCGTGCCGGTCAGCAGCGGGCCGGGGCCGGCGACCGGGTCGACGGCGTGTCCGTCGACCGCCAGCAGGCTGTCGCCGGCGCGCACCGCGACCCCGGGTGCGGCGAGCGGGGAGCGGGCCTGCGGGTCCGAGGACTCGCCGGGCAGCACCCGGACGAACTGCCAGCGGCCGTCCTCCGCGCGGGCGATGTCCGCGCCGAGCAGGCCCTGCCGGGTCAGTGCGTCCCGGTGGCCGCCGGGCGGGGTGACGTAGGCGTGCGAGGTGCCGAGTTCCCCCTGCACCTCCCACATCAGGTCCATGAGGTCGTCATGGGTGGCGGCACGCTCCAGGACGGGCTTGTAGCGCTCGCCGACCGCGTTCCAGTCGACGCCGCTCATGTCGGCACGCCAGAAGTTGTCGCGCATCAGCCGGTGCGCCTCGGCGTACATCTGCCGCCACTCGTCCTGCGGCCGTACGGTCACCCGGATCCGCGACAGGTCGACGGTGATGTTCGCGTCCGAGTCGTCGTCGCCCGTCGACTTGCTGTCGGCGGGTACGACGCGCAGCCGGCCGTTCGCGGCCAGCAGCACCTTGGTGCCGTCACCGGTGACCGCGAAGTCCTCGGCGTCGTCGGCGAGTTCCTCGACGCGCAGCTGCTTGAGGTCGTAGCGCTCCAGGACGCTGCCGGGCGGCTGCGCCTCGGGCGTGGCCAGGGCGGTGCCGAGGGTGCCGACCAGCGGGTGGCGCAGCCACAGCAGGCCGTTCTTGGCGGCGGTCAGCGAGGTGTAGCGGCCGGCTTCGACGGGGAACGCGACGATGCGGTCGGCGATGCCCTCGAAGTCGACGCGGGTGGCCGGGACCCGGGGGCGGTCCTCGCCGTCGGTCCCCCGGCCGTCCTTGCCCGCGCTGTCGCCGTCGCCCTCGGACTTGTCGTCCTTGGCCTCGTCGTCCGGCTCCTCGACCGGGCGGCCGTGCCGCTGCGGGCCGAAGGGCGACGGGGTGGTGGCGGCCAGCGTGATCAGGTGCGGGCGGCAGGCGTTGGGGAAGGACAGGTCGAAGACATGGGCGTCGTAGACCGGGTCGAAGGCCCGCTCGGACAGGAACGCGAGGTGCTTTCCGTCCGGGGTGAACGCGGGCGCGTAGTCGTTGAAGCGCAGCGGGGTCGCGTCGGCGACGGACAGGTCCGACGTCGCGGCGATCCTGAGCTGGCGCAGCGGGTCGGGGCCCGGGTGCGACCAGGCGAGCCAGGCCGAGTCCGGCGAGAACGCCAGACCGGTCACATCGCCCGCGTCGCTGGCCGCGACCTCGCGCACCTCGCCGGTCTGCGTCTCGACGAGCAGCACCCGGCCGTCGTGCGAGGCGACGGCGATCCGGTGCCCGTCCGGCGACACCTCGAGCTCCAGGACGCGGCCGAGGCGGCCGGCCGCCAGCCGGCGGGGCGCGACGCCGGGCGCCAGACCGGCCGCAGGGGAGAGTTCGAGGGCGTCCTCGCCCTCCGCGTCGGTGACCCAGACGACCTGCTGGTCGCCCTCGCCGCCGAAGGTGCGCGGCAGCCGCGTCCGAACCCCCGGCTCCGCGGCGAGCGCGCGCGCCGGGCCGCCCCGGTGGGTGACCCAGTGGGTGGTGCCGCGGACCTCGACGGCGCTGCCGCGTCCGGTGTGGTCGGGGCGGGCGTCCCCGAGGTGGTGCGAAGCGCGGACCGGGTGCGGCTGCAGGTCGGTGCGCTGGCCGCCGAGGCGGACCGCGAGCGGGCGCGGCGTGGCCGACTCGAGGTCGTCGAGCAGGTGGAGTTCACCGGCGGAGCTGTAGACGACGCGGGTGCCGTCGGTCGCGGCCTGCCGGGCGTAGAAGCCGTCGAGGGGGGTGTGCCGGCGCAGGTCCGAGCCGTCCGGGAGGCTGGAGTAGAGCGCGCCGGTGCCTTCGTGGTCGGAGAGGAACGCAACGCGCCCCCGACCTTCGGCCGGGGGTACCCGCATCTCGCTTCGCTCGCCGACCCAGAGCGGGGATTCGAGGTTGCCGTCGAGGTCCGCGTGCAGCCGCTCGAAGTCGCCGCCGCCCGTCAGGTCGATCCACAGCTTGCCCGCCGTGCCGCCCCGGTAGCGCTTCCAGGCCGCGGCCTCGCGGCCCATCGTCGCCGACTGCAGCAGCACCGCGCCCCCGGGCCCGTAGGCCAGATCGCCGACCGGTCCGTACGGCAGCGTGCGCGCGGGGCCGCCGTCCAGCGGCAGCGCCCGAGCCCAGGTGCGGCGCAGCGAGGGCTGGCCCTGCGTGCTGATCGCGACGACCTCGCCGTCCGGCGTCCAGCCGCGCACCGAGGTCTTCGCGCTGCCCCAGTGCGTCAGCCGCCGTGACGGGCCGCCGTCGACGGGTGCCACGTGCACCTCGGGCGCTCCGTCGCGGGTGGAGGTCCAGGCGACCGTCGTTCCGTCCGGCGAGATGCGCGGATGGTCGACCGGCATGTTGTCGGCGCTGACGCGCCAGGCACGCCCGCCGTCGAGCGGCGCCACCCAGACGTCGTCCTCGGCGACAAAAGCGACCAACTCACCGTTTACATGCGGATACCGGAGGTACGAAGGCTGTGTCACTCCGCCACATTAACCATGATCGAGGACGCGAACGAGCGCTTTGTCTTCAGCTTCTGGCGGATGCGGCGGAGGTTTTGCCGGACGGGCCGGACGTCGCCGAGCAGTCGCCCAGTCCGTTCACGTCGAAGACCGTACGCTTGCCGACCTGCGCGGTAAGCCTGCCGCGCACACAGCGGCCGTCGAGTTGCTCGGTCACCCGGCCGGTGACGGTGATCTTCTGCTTGTCGGTGGTCTCGCCCTGGCAGTCCACGGACGCGACGCCCTTGACCGGTGCGCCGGACGCCCGGGGGCTCGCCGTGCCGGAGGCGGTCGTGGCGCCGTCCACGGAGGCGTGGCACGACATCCACTGCACATTGATCCCGTGGTCCTTCAGGGCTCGGGTGCCCAGCTGGTCCGTGGTGATCGACACCGCCGAGGCGGTCATCCCACTCGCCGGATCGCACGCCACCACTCCGCCGAACGCGGCCAGTGCGAGGCCTCCGGCCACTCCCCACTGCTGTAAACGCTTCATACCGGCAGGGTCCCGCCGTCCTGCGCGGCGCACATCGCCCACACGACGTAGAACGCCCCTTACGGGACCGGGATTTCGCCACACATCCGGCAGTCTTCGGCGTTCTTCGAGCGTCCTTCGATCCCGTCGACCGGACCGGTCAGGACCAGCGGCCGGTGCGCCCGAGGAGCAGCGCGGTCGCGGCGACCCCGGCGGTGGAGGTCCGCAGCACGGTCGCGCCCAGCCGGTACGGCTTGGCCCCGGCGGCGGCGAAGGCGGCGAGCTCGTCGGGCGAGACCCCGCCCTCCGGGCCGACGACGAGCACGATGTCGCCCTCGGACGGCAGCGCGGCGTCGGCCAGCGGCGCGGAGCCCTCCTCGTGCAGGACGGCGGCGAAGGCCGCCCCGCCGAGCAGACCCGCCAGCTGCCGGGTCGTCATCAATTCGGTGACCTCGGGGAACCGCAGCCGACGCGACTGCTTCGCGGCCTCGCGTGCCGTGGAACGCCACTTCGCGAGCGCCTTGGCACCCCGGTCGCCGCGCCACTGCGTGATGCACCGGGACGCCGCCCACGGCACGATCGCGTCGACACCGGTCTCCGTCATCGTCTCGACGGCCAGCTCACCGCGGTCGCCCTTCGGCAGCGCCTGGACGACGGTGATCCGCGGCGCCGGCGCCGGTTCGGTGCGCAGCTCGGAGACGGCGACCTCCAGCCGGTCCTTGCCCTCGACGGAGGCGACCACGCCGTACGCTCCGACACCCTCGCCGTCCGTCAGGACGATCTCCTCGCCGACCGCGAGCCGCCGCACGGACACCGCGTGCCGCCCCTCGGCACCGGACAGCACGATCCGGCCGCCCTGCGACCCGTCCCGCAACTGCCCGGGTTCGACGATGAATACCGGCGCGGTCATCCGAAAGCCTTCCGTGCTGCGTTGAGTTCTTCCATGAGCACGGCGACGAGTTCGCCCGCCGGCAGGTCACGGGCCAGCCGGTGTCCCTGCCCCGCCCACAGCGCCATCGCCTGTGGATCTCCGGCCGCCGCTGCGGCCTTGCGGATGCCCGCGGTCAGATGGTGGATCTGCGGATAGCCCGCGGGCGCGTACGGCCCGTGCTCCCGCATGAAGCGGTTGACCAGCCCGCGCGCCGGCCGCCCGGAGAACGCCCGGGTGAACTCGGTGCGCGCGTAGACCGGGTCGGTGACGGCGCGCTTGTGCAGCGCGTTGGCCCCGGACTCGGGACAGACGAGGAAGGCGGTGCCCAGCTGCGCGGCGTCCGCGCCCACCGCCAGAACGGCCGCGATCTGGTTGCCGCGCATCAGCCCGCCCGTCGCGATGACGGGCAGCTGGACGGCGTCGCGGACCTGTGGGACGAGCGACAGCAGCCCGAACCCCGCGTGGTCCAGCTCCGGATCGTCCCGGTGGGTGCCCTGGTGGCCGCCCGCCTCCGTCCCCTGGACGCACACCGCGTCGGCACCCGCCCACTGGGCGGCGAGCGCCTCACCGGGTGTGGTGACGGTGACCACGGTGTACGTCCCGGCCTTCGCGAACGCGTCGAAGACCGGCCGGTCGGGACAGCCGAACGTGAAACTGACGACGGGGACCGGATTGTCCAGCAGTATCGAGACCTTGGCGTCGTACGCGTCGTCCTGTCCCGATTCGGGGTCGCCGAGCGGCGTGGAGTACCAGGCGGCCTCGCCCGCGAGCTGCTCGGCGTAGACCTCGACGGCGGACCGGTCGGCGGTGTCGGGCTGCGGCGTGAAGAGATTCACGCCGAAGGGGTTCGACGTCAGGTCGCGCAGCTGCCGGATCTCCTCGTACATCGCTTCCGGCGTCTTGTACCCGGCGGCGAGGAATCCCAGGCCGCCGGCGTCACTCACGGCCGCGGCGAGCCGCGGGGTGGACCCGCCGCCGGCCATCGGCGCCTGGATGATCGGGAACGCCGAGAACGACGAGAGATCGGTCAACGCGGACATACGCCCATCGTTTCACGCCGGGCGGGCCCGAACAGGTCAGGCCCGCCCCATGGGGCACCCCCGGCCGGAGGCTGGGGGACGGTCGGAGCCGGCGCCCCGCTGGAGGAGCCGGCGCCCCGCTGGACGCCGGCGGCGGTCTCAGCGGCCGTTGAAAGCGTCCTTCAACCGGGAGAACAGCCCCTGCTGGCCGGGCTGGAAGTGACCGGTCGGCCGCTCCTCGCCACGCAACTTGGCCAGTTGCCGCAGCAGGTCCTCCTGCGCGGCGTCGAGCTTGTTGGGCGTGATGACCTCAACGTGCACGATCAGGTCACCCCGGCCGCCGCCCCGCAGATGGGTCACCCCGCGCTGGTGCAGCGGGATCGACTGGCCGGACTGGGTACCGGGCCGGACGTCGATCTCCTCCATGCCGTCGAGCGTCTCCAGCGGGCACTTCGTGCCCAGGGACGCCGCCGTCATCGGGATGGTGACCGTGCAGTGCAGATCGTCGCCGCGCCGCTGGAAGGTCGGGTGCGGAAGCTCCCGGATCTCCACGTACAGGTCGCCGGCGGGGCCGCCGCCGGGGCCGACCTCGCCCTCGCCCGCCAGCTGGATGCGGGTGCCGTTGTCGACGCCCGCCGGGATCTTGACGGTGAGCGTACGGCGGGACCTGACCCGGCCGTCGCCCGCGCACTCCGGGCACGGGGTCGGCACCACGGTGCCGAAGCCCTGGCACTGCGGGCACGGCCGCGAGGTCATGACCTGGCCCAGGAAGGACCGGGTGACCTGCGAGACCTCACCGCGGCCGCGGCACATGTCGCAGGTCTGCGCCGCCGTGCCGGGCGCAGCGCCCTCGCCGGAGCAGGTGCCGCACGTCACCGCCGTGTCGACCTGGAGGTCCTTGGTGGTGCCGAAGGCCGCCTCGTCCAGCTCGATCTCCAGCCGGATCATGGCGTCCTGGCCGCGCCGGGTCCGCGACCGCGGACCGCGCTGCTGGGACTGCCCGAAGAAGGCGTCCATGATGTCGCTGAAGTTGCCGAAACCGGCTCCGAAGCCGCCCGCGCCACCGCCGCCGGAGGACGACAGAGGGTCGCCGCCCAGGTCGTAGACCTGCTTCTTCGCCGGGTCCGAGAGCACCTCGTACGCGGCGTTGATCTCCTTGAAGCGCTCCTGGGTCTTCGGATCCGGATTCACATCCGGATGCAGCTCGCGCGCGAGGCGGCGGAAGGCCTTCTTGATCTCGTCCTGTCCGGCGTCACGGCGCACGCCAAGGACCGCGTAATAGTCCGTGGCCACCTACGACTCCGCCAGGATCTGTCCGACGTAACGTGCCACTGCGCGTACCGCTCCCATCGTTCCGGGGTAGTCCATGCGGGTCGGTCCGACCACACCGAGTTTGGCGACTGCCTCGTCGCCCGAACCGTAGCCGACCGCCACAACGGATGTGGAATTCAAGCCCTCGTGAAAATTCTCATGCCCGATCCGCACGGTCATGCCCGAGTCGTTGGCCTCACCGAGGAGCTTGAGGAGCACCATCTGCTCCTCAAGGGCTTCCATCACCGGCCGGATCGTCAGCGGGAAGTCGTGGTTGAAGCGCGTCAGGTTCGCCGCGCCGCCGAGCATGATGCGCTCCTCGGTCTCCTCGACGAGCGTCTCCAGCAGCGTCGCCAGCAGGATCGACACCGACGGCCGGTCGTCGTACTCGAAGCCGTCCGGCAGATCCGCCACCAGCGGCGGGACGTCCGCGAACCGGCGGCCCACCACCCGGGCGTTCAGCCGGGCCCGCACATCGGCGAGCAGCGTGTCGCTCATCGGCGCCGGGCAGTCGATGAGCCGCTGCTCGACGCGTCCGGTGTCGGTGATGAGGACCAGCATGATCCGGGCCGGGGCCAGCGCCAGGAGCTCGACGTGCCGCACCGAGGAGCGGGTGAGCGACGGGTACTGGACGACGGCGACCTGCCGGGTGAGCTGCGCGAGCAGCCGTACGGTGCGGCCCACCACGTCGTCGAGGTCCACCGCGCCGTCCAGGAAGTTCTGGATCGCGCGCCGCTCGGCGGACGTGAGCGGCTTCACCCCGGCCAGCTTGTCGACGAACAACCGGTAGCCCTTGTCCGTCGGGATCCGGCCCGCGCTGGTGTGGGGCTGGTGGATGTAGCCCTCGTCCTCCAGCGCCGCCATGTCATTGCGCACCGTGGCCGGCGAGACGCCCAGGCCATGGCGCTCGGTGAGCGCCTTGGAGCCGACCGGCTCCTCCGTGCCCACATAGTCCTGGACGATGGCGCGCAGTACTTCGAGTCTGCGTTCGCTGAGCATCGCGCACACCTCCAGCCGTAGATCCCGCACCAGCACTGCCGTGGCCTGGCACTCATCCGATACGAGTGCCAGCATCCCCCGCAGTCAGTGTACGGCGGAGTAGCAAGGCCCCGGCAAGGGTCGCAACGGTAGCGCGCGGGGAGGGTCCCCCGGCGATAGCGTCACAGGGTGGATACCGCAGAGTCCGGCGCCGACGGCTGGGAGCACCTGGCTCCCGGCGTCGCCCGCCGCCGTCTTCCCTTCCTCGACGTCACGATCGGCCTGGTCGTCGGTGACGAGGGCGTGCTGCTCATCGACACCGGCTCCACCCTCGCCGAAGGCGCTCGACTACGGCTGCAGGTGCGGGAACTGACCGGCCGCCCTGTGACGCACATCGCTCTTACCCACGGCCACTTCGACCATGTCTTCGGCACCGCCGCCTTCTCCGGAGTGCGGGTGTACGGGCACCGGGCACTCGACGGCCGGCTGGAACGCGGGCGCGACGCGCTCCGCGAGGACGCGGTCACGCACGGCGTCGACCCCTCGGCGGCAGCCGAGGCGGCGGACGTCCTGGTGCGCCCCGACCGGCTCGTCGACGACGGCTACGAACTCGACCTCGGCGGCGGCCGCACCGCCCGGCTCTTCCACCCCGGCACCGGCCACACCACCCACGACCTGGCCGTGTACGTGCCCGGAACGCCCGCCGTCGTGTTCTGCGGCGACCTCGTCGAGGAGTCCGGCGAACCACAGGCGGGCCCCGACGCCGTCCCGGCCGCCTGGCCCGCCACCCTCGACCGGCTGCTGGCGGTGGGCGGCGGGACCGCCGTGTACGTCCCCGGCCACGGCGCCGCCGTGGACGCCCGCTTCGTCCGCGCCCAACGCGACGCCCTGACGGCCCGGTTCACCGCGTCGTAGTCCCCGCCCAGGACGCTGTCCTCGATACGATCCGCCCATGCGCAGCAGAGAATACGGTCCCGACCTCACCCCTCCCTGGCTGCGATCTCCCGGGTGATAACCCCCGTACCCCCAGCAAGCCCACGTCCGCGCCAGCACCTGAGCAGAATGGCCCCCATGCGCAGCAGAGAGTACGGTCCCGACCTCACCCCTCCCTGGAAGAAGAGCGTGCCCGCGCCCGAGGTGGCGGCGGAGCCGGATCTGGTGGTGGAGGAGGTCTCGACGGGATTCTGCGGGGCGGTGATCCGCTGCGAGAAGACGGCGGAGGGCCTGACCTTGACGCTGGAGGACCGCTTCGGCAAGCACCGGGTCTTCCCGATGGAGCCGCGCGGCTTCCTGCTCGACGGCAAACCCGTCACCCTCGTCCGCCCCCGCACCGGCGGCCCCGGGGCGCAGCGCGGCCCGCTGCTGTCCGCGTCGGGCTCGATCGCGGTGCAGGGCGCCCGCGCGCGGGTGGCACGGGCCGGGCGGATCTACGTGGAGGGCCGGCACGACGCGGAGCTGGTCGAGCGGGTCTGGGGCCACGACCTGCGCGTCGAGGGCATCGTCGTCGAGTACCTGGAGGGCATCGACGACCTGCCGGCGATCGTCGCCGCGTTCTCCCCCGGCCCGGACGCACGCCTCGGCGTCCTCGTCGACCACCTGGTGCCCGGCTCCAAGGAGTCCCGGCTCGCGAGCCAGGTCTCCGGCATCGACGACGTACTCGTCGTCGGCCACCCCTACATCGATGTCTGGGAGGCCGTGAAGCCGTCCTCCGTCGGCATCCCCGCCTGGCCCTCGGTACCACGCGGCCAGGACTGGAAGACCGGCGTCTGCGAGGCACTGGGCTGGCGTGAGACCACGGGCGAGGCCTGGCAGCGGATCCTGGCGTCGGTCCACACGTACAAGGACGTGGAACCGGCACTACTGGGCCGCGTGGAAGAACTGATCGACTTCGTCACCGCCCCCTGAGCCGGCCTGCCCACGCGGCACCCCATCCAGCCCGTGCGCCACGGCCCCGTCCAGCCCGTCCGGCGTTTGAGGACAAGGGGGCCCGGGGGCTTGCCCCCGGTTTCGGGAAGGGGCGGGGTCGGGGAACAGCCCCGCAGGGCCCCCACGCCCACCCCCACCCGCTCAGTCGACCAGGTCCCGCACCACCGCGTCGGCGAGCAGCCGCCCCCGCAGCGTCAGAACGGCCCGCCCGTCGGCGTAAGGACCGGCCTCCAGGAGACCGTCCGTTACCGCCTTCGCGGCGGCCGCCGCCCCCGCCGGCGCCAGCAACCCCAGCGGGCACCCCGCCGCAAGCCGCAACTCCAGCAGGATCCGCTCGACGCGCCGGTCCTCGTCCGCGAGCACTTCCCGTCCCGCGCCAGGGCTGCGCCCCTCGGCCAGCGCCTGCGCGTACGCGCCCGGATGCTTGACGTTCCACCACCGCACGCCACCGACGTGGCTGTGCGCGCCGGGGCCCGCGCCCCACCAGTCGGCGCCGGTCCAGTACAGCTCGTTGTGCCGGCAGCGGCCCGCTTCGGTGGTCGCCCAGTTCGACACCTCGTACCAGTCGAATCCGGCCGCGGCGAACCGCTCGTCGGCGATCAGGTACCGGTCGGCGTGCACGTCGTCGTCGGTCATCGGCACCTCGCCGCGGCGGATCCGCCGCGCCAGCTGGGTGCCCTCCTCGACGATCAGGGCGTAGGCGGAGACGTGGTCGGGTCCGGCGCCGATCGCCGCGTCCAGCGAGGCCCGCCAGTCGTCGTCCGACTCGCCCGGTGTGCCGTAGATCAGGTCCAGGTTGACGTGCTCGAAGCCGGCGGCGCGCGCCTCCGCGACGCAGGCCTCCGGCCGGCCCGGGGTGTGTTTGCGGTCCAGGATCTTCAGGACGTGCTGCTTGGCGCTCTGCATACCGAACGAGATCCGGTTGAAGCCGCCCGCCCGCAGCTCCGCCAGATAGGCCGGGTCGACGGACTCGGGGTTGGCCTCCGTGGAGATCTCCGCGCCCGGCGCGAAGCCGAACTCGGCGCGGATCGCGGCCAGCATCCGGACCAGGTCGGCGGCCGGCAGCAGCGTCGGGGTGCCGCCGCCGACGAAGACGGTCTCGACCTGGCGCGGGTCGTCGCCGAGCACCTTGCGGGCGAGCCGGACCTCGTCGATCAGGTAGTCCGCGTAGTTCTCGCGCGAGGCGAGCACCCCGCCGGAGCCGCGCAGCTCGCTCGCGGTGTAGGTGTTGAAATCGCAGTAGCCGCAGCGGGTGGCGCAGTACGGGACGTGCAGATAGAACCCCAGCGGCCGGGCGCCCGCCCCTGCGAGCGCGCTCGCGGGCAGCGCCCCGTCCTCGGGCATCGGCTCACCATCAGGCAGTACGGAAGGCATGACCCCATTGTCCGCCCCCGGCGGCGGCGCTCGTCCCACTCACTCGGGGACGAGCGCCATCGCTCCTGCTACGCCTCGCGCGATCCCGCGTACATGTCGTCGATCAGCGACTGGAACTCGCGCTCGACGACCGGCCGCTTGAGCTTGAGGCTCGGGGTCAGGTCGCCGTGCTCGACGTCGAGGTCGCGGGGCAGCAGCCGGAACTGCTTGATCTGCTGCCAGCGCTGCAGGTCCTCGTTGACCCGCGCCACATAGCCCTCGATCAGCTCGCGGGCCTGCGGGGAGGCGACGACCTCGGCGTAGCTCCGGCCTTCGAGCCCGTTCTCGGTGGCCCAGCCGAGGATCGTCGGCTCGTCCAGGGCGAGCAGCGCGGTGCAGAAGTTGCGGTCCGCGCCGATCACCAGGACGTTGCTGACGAACGGACAGACCGCCTTGAACTGGCCTTCCACCGCGGCGGGCGCGATGTACTTGCCGTTCGAGTTCTTGATGATGTCCTTCTTGCGGTCGGTGATCGTCAGGAAGCCGTCGGCGGACAGCTCCCCGATGTCACCGGTGTGGAACCAGCCGTCGGGCTCCAGGACCTCGGCGGTCTTCTCCGGCAGCCCGTGGTAGCCCTGCATGATGCCGGGGCCGCGCAGCATGATCTCGCCGTCCTCCGCGATCCGGACCTCGAGGCCGGGCAGCGGCTTGCCGACGGTGCCGGTGCGGTACGACTCGCCGGGGTTGACGAAGCTGGCGGCGCTGGACTCGGTGAGCCCGTAGCCCTCCAGGATGTGGATGCCGACGCCGGAGAAGAAGTAGCCGATCTCGGGCGACAGCGCGGCGGAGCCGGAGACGCAGGCGCGCAGCTTGCCGCCGAACGCCTCGCGGATCTTGGCGTAGACGAGCTTGTCGGCCACGGCGTGCTTCGCGGAGAGCCCGAAGGGGGCGCTGGCCTTGCCGGTGAGGCGCAGGTTGTTCTGGGTGACCTTGGCGTACTCGCGGGCCACTTCCGACGCCCACTTGAAGATCTTGTACTTGGCGCCGCCGCCCGCGCGGGCCTTGGCCGCCACACCGTTGTAGACCTTCTCGAAGATCCTGGGCACTGCCGCCATGTAGGTCGGCTGGATCAGCGGCAGATTGGTGATGATCTTGTCGACCCGGCCGTCCACGGCGGTGACGTGGCCGATGGTGATGTGGCCGGCGGTGAGCACCTTGCCGAAGACGTGCGCCAGCGGCAGCCACAGGTACTGGACGTCGTTCTCGTCGAGCAGGCCGACCGACTGGATCGCGCGGGCCATGTAGGCCCAGCAGTCGTGCGGCAGCCGCACGCCCTTGGGGCGGCCGGTGGTGCCGGAGGTGTAGATCAGCGTCGCGAGCTGGTCGCGGGTGATCGCGCCGACGGCGTCCTTGACCGCCTCGGGGTGCTTCTCCAGGAACGCCGCGCCGCGCCGCTCCAGCTCGTCGAGCGAGAGCACCCAGCCGTCACCGGAGCCGTCGGCGTCCTCGACACCGGTGGCGTCGATCACGACCACATGGGCCAGCTCCGGAAGCTCGGCGCGCCGCTCGCGGGCCTTGCCGACCTGTACGGCGTCCTCCGCGATCAGCACCCGGCTGCCGGAGTCCGCGAGGATGAAGGCCGTCTCGTCGGCGTTGGTGCTGGGGTAGATCGTCGTGGTGGCCGCACCCGCGCACAGCACTCCCAGGTCGGCGAGGATCCACTCGACCCGTGTCGCGGAGGCGATGGCCACCCGCTCCTCGGAACTGATCCCGAGGTCCATCAGACCGGCCGCGATGGCGAACACCCGTCCCGAGGCCTGGCCCCAGGTCAGCGAACGCCAGCTGTCCGGGCCCCCGGCCGCGTCGATCACGGGGTAGCGGTATGCCTCCGCGTCGGGAGTCGACTCCACCCGTTCGAGGAAGAGTGTCGCCACGGATGGCGGTCGGGTCTCGATCAGCGTCTGTGTCTCTGTCACGACATCCTCCGGGCCCGCGCCTGCTCTGTTAACTCACCAGTAACCTCTGCGTCGCGATCAGAGTAGAGGCCCATCGCCCGGCGCGTAAGGGGCTCAGGGCCGCTCGTTGCAACCGTAACCAATCGAGTAGGTGCCAGGTACATGCTTCGGACGCGTCGCAGGTGGGGGTTGCGCCCGCGAACCGGGCCGGATGTACGGAGGGCGCCCCTCCGTTTCTGGTGGGGCGCCCTGGGCGCGGAGTGTGACGCGAAGAACTACTTCTTGCCCTTGCTCTCGCTGCCGCCGCCGTCGGAGTCCGTGGACAGCACCGCGATGAAGGCCTCCTGCGGGACCTCCACGCTGCCGACCATCTTCATCCGCTTCTTGCCTTCCTTCTGCTTCTCCAGCAGCTTGCGCTTACGGGAGATGTCGCCGCCGTAGCACTTGGCGAGCACGTCCTTGCGGATCGCGCGCACCGTCTCACGGGCGATGACGCGGCTGCCGACCGCGGCCTGGATCGGGATCTCGAAGTTCTGCCGCGGGATGAGCTTGCGCAGCTTGTCGACCATCCGGACGCCGTACGCGTACGCCTTGTCCTTGTGCAGGATGGCGGAGAACGCGTCCACCTTGTCGTGGTGCAGCAGGATGTCGACCTTGACGAGGTCGGCGGTCTGCTCGCCCTTGGGCTCGTAGTCCAGCGACGCGTAGCCGCGGGTCTTCGACTTCAGGTTGTCGAAGAAGTCGAAGACGATCTCGGCCATCGGCAGGTCGTAGCGCAGCTCGACGCGGTCCGCCGACAGGTAGTCCATCCCGAGCAGCGAGCCGCGGCGGGACTGGCACAGCTCCATGATCGCGCCGACGAACTCGTTGGGCGCGAGGATCGTCGACTTCACCATCGGCTCGTACACCGAGGTGATCTTGCCCTCGGGGAACTCGCTCGGGTTGGTGACGATGTGCTCGGAGCGGTCCTCCATCACCACGCGGTAGACCACGTTGGGCGCGGTGGCGATCAGTTCGAGGCCGAACTCGCGCTCCAGCCGCTCACGGACCACGTCCAGGTGCAGCAGGCCGAGGAAGCCGACGCGGAAGCCGAAGCCGAGCGCGGCGGACGTCTCCGGCTCGTAGACCAGCGCGGCGTCGTTGAGCTGGAGCTTGTCCAGTGCCTCCCGCAGCTCCGGGTAGTCCGAGCCGTCGAGCGGGTACAGGCCGGAGAACACCATCGGCTTGGGGTCCTTGTAGCCGCCCAGGGCCACGGTGGCGCCCTTGGACTGCGACGTGATCGTGTCACCGACCCTGGACTGCCGGACGTCCTTCACACCGGTGATGATGTAGCCGACCTCGCCGACCCCGAGACCGTCGGAGGGCGTCATCTCCGGACCGGAGATGCCGATCTCCAGCAGCTCGTGGGTCGCGCCGGTCGACATCATCTGGATGCGCTCGCGCTTCTTGAGCTCACCGTCCACGACCCGCACGTACGTGACCACGCCACGGTAGGAGTCGTAGACCGAGTCGAAGATCATCGCGCGGGCCGGGGCCTCGGCGATGTTGGCGCCGACCGGGGCCGGCACCTTCTTCACGACCTCGTTGAGCAGGTCGCCCACGCCGACGCCGGTCTTCGCGGAGACCTTGAGCACATCGGACGGCTCGCAGCCGATGATGTGCGCCAGCTCCTCGGCGAACTTCTCCGGCTGGGCGGCCGGCAGGTCGATCTTGTTGAGCACCGGGATGATCGCGAGGTCGTTCTCCAGCGCCAGGTACAGGTTGGCGAGGGTCTGGGCCTCGATCCCCTGCGCCGCGTCGACCAGGAGGACGGTGCCCTCGCAGGCGGCGAGCGACCGCGAGACCTCGTACGTGAAGTCCACGTGGCCCGGGGTGTCGATCATGTTCAGGATGTGGGTCGGGGCCGTGGCGTCGCCGTCCGTGGGCGCCCAGGGCAGCCGGACCGCCTGGGACTTGATCGTGATGCCACGCTCACGCTCGATGTCCATGCGGTCGAGATACTGGGCACGCATCTGCCGCGGATCGACCACGCCGGTCAGCTGGAGCATCCGGTCGGCGAGCGTCGACTTGCCATGGTCGATGTGCGCGATGATGCAGAAGTTACGGATCAGCGCCGGGTCGGTACGGCTCGGCTGCGGAACATTGATCGGGGTCGCGGGCACGCAGGGTCCTGTTTCTCGACGCTTGACGTCTGACGTCTGTAGGCGGATCGATACGTTGACCCCCATCGTCCCATGACTGGAGGCCTGGGACCGGTTTGGGAGGTCGTGCGGGCGGCTGGTAGCCTGGAGCACTGTGCCTCGTGCCCTGTGACCCGAGGCGCTCAATGAAAAGTACCCGAACCTGAGAAGGCTCCTTCGTGGCGAACATCAAGTCCCAGATCAAGCGGAACAAGACCAACGAGAAGGCGCGCCTGCGCAACAAGGCGGTCAAGTCCTCCCTCAAGACCGCGATCCGCAAGGCCCGCGAGGCCGCGGCGACCGGTGACCTCGAGAAGGCCACCATCGCCAACCGCGAGGCCGCGCAGAAGCTCGACAAGGCCGTCAGCAAGGGCGTCATCCACAAGAACCAGGCCGCGAACAAGAAGTCCGCACTGGCTCACAAGGTCGCCTCGATCAAGGCCTAACCGTTTGACCGGGGCCCCTGGCCCCATCTCGCCGGAAACGGAACCAGCGGCCCCTCTACCGCCCGGACCGGCAACCGAAAGACATCGCGCCGCGCTCGGCCGTTCGCCACGCGGGTGCGGCGCACACCGCATCATCCGAAGGCCCCGCAGCCATCCCTCACGGGACGGCAGCGGGGCCTTCGGCGTTGCCATATCCTCACGGCATGTCGACGCCGCCTGATCAGCCGAGCGCCTACCCGTATCCGGGTCCCCAGTCCGCCGCGCAGCCCTCGCCGGGGTTCGGGCCGCCGGTTCCGGCCCAGCAGAACCCGTACGCGCAGCCCATGCCGCAGCAGGTACCGCCGCAGCCGGGCCAGCCCGGGTCGTACTACGGACCGCAGGGTGCGCCGATACCGCAGCTGCCGCCACCGCCGCCGGGCGGTGGCTCGGGCGCCGGGAAGGCCGTGCTGTGGGCGGCCGTCGGCGCGCTGGTCGCGTCCGCCTTCTGGGGCGGCGGAGTGCTTCTGCTCGGCGGGAAGGACAAGGACACCGCGACCGCCGACCTCAAGGGGTACAAGGTCCAGTCCGATGTCTGCTCGGCCGCCGAGATCTCGGCCTTCAAGGGCAAGTACCCGGAGAGCGACAGCTCCCCGGTGACGTACACGCTCAAGCACGACGCGCTGGACGACATGTACTGCGACATGGACCTCAAGGCTTCGGGGTCGACCTACGCGGACGCCTATCTGTCCACCACGGTGCAGTTGCACAAGACGACCGATCCGTCGGCCGAGTTCGTGGCGCGGTGGGAGAGCTACACGCAGCGCAAGGGCGACTACAAGGCCGAGAAGGTCACCGGCTTCGGCGACGCGGCCTATCTGATCACCGAGGACACGATCAGCGGCTCGTCCGGGTCGCGCTCGGTGACGCTGGCCGTGCGGGACGGCTGGATGACGTACCAGATGGCCTGGAGCATGTATCTGTCCTCGCTCGACAAGGACAAGACCCCGCCGTCGGTGAGCGAGGTCACCGGCTGGGTGAAGAGCTCCACCACCGCGACGCTGGCCAAGCTGAAGAACTGAACGGGGCCGAAGAACTGAGCCGGGGCTGAGGAACTGAGCCGGGCGGCCCGGCCGGAGGCCTGCTGGGCCGCCCGCGACTCCAGGAGCCGCCAGGCTTCTACGAGCGGTCGCGGGCGGCGCGGGCCACCGCCACGACGGCTTTCTCCAGGGCGTATGCGGGGTCCGCGCTGCCGCCCTTGACCGCGGCGTCCGCCTCGGCGACGGCGCGCAGCGCGGCGGAGACCCCGTCGCCGGTCCAGCCGCGCATCTGCTGGCGCACCCGGTCGATCTTCCACGGGGGCATGCCCAGGTCACGGGCGAGCTGGCCGGGGTTGGCGCCGCGCGGGGCGGAGGCGAGCTTGCCGATGGCGCGCACGCCCGAGGCGAGGGCGAAGGTGATGCCGGGCAGCGGCTGGCCCACCGAGAGGGCCCAGCGCAGCCGCTCCAGCGCCTCCGCGGTCCGGCCGGTGACGGCGAAGTCGGCGACCTCGAAGCCGGTGGCCTCGGCGCGGCCGGTGTAGTAGCGGGCGACGACGGCCTCGTCGATCGTGCCCTCGACGTCGGCGACGAGCTGGGCGGCGGCGCTGGCCAGCTCGCGCAGGTCGCTGCCGATGGCGTCGACCAGCGTCTGGGTGGCCTCGGGGGTCGCGGAGCGGCCCAGGGCGCGGAACTCGCTCCGCACGAACGCCAGCCGGTCGGCCGGCTTGGTCATCTTCGGGCAGGCGACCTCGCGGGCCCCCGCCTTGCGGGCCGCGTCCAGCAGAGCTTTGCCCTTGGCCCCGCCGGCGTGCAGCAGCACCAGGGTGATCTCCTCGGCGGGCGAGTCCAGGTACGCCTTCACGTCCTTGATCGTGTCCGCACCGAGGTCGTGCGCGTCGCGCACGATGACGACCTTGCGCTCGGCGAAGAGCGAGGGGCTGGTCAGCTCGGCGAGGGTGCCGGGCTGCAGCACTCCGGGGGCGAGGTCGCGCACATCGGTGTCGGCGTCGGCGGCGCGCGCCGCCACGATCACCTCCCGCACGGCGCGGTCGAGCAGCAGGTCCTCCTGGCCCACGGCGAGCGTGAGCGGAGCGAGCAGATCGTCTGGGGAACTCTTCCTGGCCATCGCGGACCAGCATCCCACGGGGGACTGACAGCGGCGGCCATGGCGGAGAATGGTCCGGTGAGCGACGTACGACATGTCCTGGTGCTGCCCGACCGCGATGCCGCCGAGGAGGCCGCAGAGGCGGCCATGGAGCGGTTCGGCCTCCCCTTCGAGCCGCAGCTCGTCCGTGACGCCCTGGCCGGCGAGGACGACGCCGAGGACGCCCAGTGGCTGGTCGTGGTGGAGGACGAGGAGGGCCGCCTCGAAGGCGCCGCCCTGCACGCCCTGGCGGAGGAGTTCGACGGCTGGCGGGAACAGCCCCGCGAGTAGCGGGTCGCCGGGCGGCCTAGGTCCGGAGATCTAGTGCCGCGGGCTCTGGTGGCGTCCGTCGGTGCTCGGTAGCGTCACGGGGCATGACGACACCTTCCGCACCGCTCACGCCTTCCGCCCCTTCTTCCGCTGCCGTCTCTCCCGCTTCGCCCCCTTCGCCCGTTCCGGACGGGCCCCGGAGCTTGAAGCAGCGCAAGGACGAGGCGCTGCACCGGCTCGAACACGACGCGGACGTATGGGTGGCCACCGCCGACGCCCAGGGGGCGCCGTGCCTGGTGCCGCTGTTCTTCCTGTGGGACGGCGAGGCGCTGTGGCTGTCCACCCGCGGTACGAATCCCACCGGCCGCAATCTGCGGGAGAGCGGGCTGGTGCGGGTCTGCCTGGGGCACACCCGTGACGTCGTCCAGATCGATGCCACGGCCGGCACCCTGACCGCCGCGGAGCTGCCCGTCGAGATCGGTGATGCCTTCGCCGCGAAGGGCGACTGGGATCCGCGCGGCGACGGACCGTCCTATCTGTGGTTCCGGGTCCAGCCGCACACCGTCCAGGCGTGGGGCACCGTGGCCGAGTTGAAGGACCGGGACCTGATGCGTGATGGCCAGTGGCTTCTCTGACGGGAATCTATCGAGGTCGACAGCTCGGGTGATCCATTGCTTCGCATACACCATGGAACGGCAATATTGACGACGGATTTCGTTGTTCTGAATCTCTTGACGCGTTCTTGGCGGCCGGGGTTTGATGCCGGGGATGAAGCGGCCGTTCCGCTTCGATTTTCCCTGGACCGGAGGCGGTAAGCCCCCCTCAGCACCATCCGATCGGACCCCGCATGACTGACACGCTGCGTCCTCCGCACTCCCCCATCGCGCCGCCCGTCACCCCGCCGAAGGCCCTCACCCGGTCCATCGGCGTGGTCGGCGGCACGCTGCTGACGCTGTCCTGCCTGACGCCCGCCTCGTCGCTCTTCGTCATCGTGCCGGGCCTCTTCGGGGATCTCGGCACCGGGACGGCGCTGACCATCGTGATCGCGGCCGTCCTGTGCATCGCGGTGGCCTTCTGCTACTCCGAGCTCGGCACCCTCATCCCGAGCGCGGGCGGCGAGTACGCCATGGTCGGGACGCTGATCGGCCGGCTGGCGGGCTGGATCGTCTTCATCCTGTCGCTGATCGTGGTCATGATCGTGCCGCCGATCATCGCGCTCGGCACCGGCGAGTACCTCGAACCGATCATGCACATCAACGCCCAGTGGGCGGGCGCGGGCGTCATGCTGCTCGCCACCGTCATGGGCCTGCTCGATCTGCGGGCGAACGCCTGGATCACCGGCATCTTCCTGGTCCTGGAGGTCATCGCGGCCGGAGTGGTCGCCGTCCTCGGCTTCTCGCACTCCTCCCGTTCGGCGTCCACGCTCATCCACCCGGTCGTCGAGGCGACCGGCGGCGCGCCGGGCAGCCCGGCCACCGCCGCCCTCACCGGCGGCGCGATCGTCGCGGGGCTGGCCGTCGCGCTCTTCGTGCTGCAGGGCTTCAGCACGGCGGTGTACCTGTCGGAGGAGATGGAGAACCCGCGCCGGAACGTCTCGCGGACCGTGCTGTGGACACTGGGCATCGGCGCCGTGGTCGTCATCGTCCCCACCATCGCGATCACGCTCGGCGCGCCCGACATGCAGACCCTGACCGAGGGCAACCTCTCGGCGATGGTGAAGGCCTGGAGCAACTCCGCCGTGGGGACGTTCGTCAGCCTGTGCATCGCGCTGGCGATCATCAATGCGGGCATCGTCATGGTCATCCAGAACTCCCGGGTGCTCTACGCCTCGGCCCGCGACCGCGCCTGGCCGCGGCCGGTCAACAAGGCGTTCTCCACGCTGAACAGCCGCTTCGGCTCCCCGTGGGTGGCCACCCTCGCGGTCGGCGTGCCGGGTGCGGCGCTCTGTTTCGCCCCGCTGGACACGCTCACCAATGTCACCGGGGTCGCGGTCGCCGGGATGTATCTGCTGGTCGCGGTCGGCGCCCTCGCCTCACGGCGCGGCAGCCACAAGTCGCGGCCCGCGTGGCGGATGCCGCTGTGGCCCGTGGTCCCGGCGGTCCTGATCCTGGTGATGGCCTACGTCCTGTACGTGCAGGAGATCAAGGACCTCGCGATCACCGGCGGCATCGTGGCCGTCGCCTGCCTGTACTGGCTGCTCTATCTGCGGCCCCGCCAGGACACCCGCTGGGTGATCACGGTGCCGGAGGAGCAGCTGGGCCTGGAGGACGAGCCCGTGCACGCCACGGCCGGCTGAGAACACCGCGGTTGTGCGGCGGCGCTGCGGGCGCCGCGTCACGCCGGCTCCATCGTTGTGGCCTCCCGGGCCGGGATCTCCTCCTGGTCCGGGAGTTCGCGTATCCGGGGTACCGGCGAGGGCAGCAGCCACAGGACGCACAGCACTCCGCCGACGGTGGCGATCCACAGCGTGGGCCGCAGTCCGAGTGCCGTGCCGAGCACGCCGCCCGCCAGGGCGCCGAGCGGGCGGACGCCGTGGTTGACCATGCGGTAGGCCCCGGTCACCCGGGCCCGCAGCCGGTCGGGGATGACAGCGCTCTGCAGGGAGCCGCTGGCTATGTCCAGCACCATCACCCCGAATCCGGAGACGAATTCGGCGAGGAAGAGCAGGGCGAGGACCAGCGGGGTGGGTCCGCCGGCCAGCGGCACCAGGATCAGCGGGGTGGGGAAGACCGCGAAGCCGAGGACGACCGCCGGGCCGATCCCGATCCGCCGGACGATCCGGCCGCTGAGGGCGGCGCCGATGAGTCCGCCGACCGCCCCGGCGCCGATCACCAGCCCCAGCACGCCCGCGTTCAGGCCGAGTTCACCGACCGCGTAGAGCACGACGATGGTGTGGAAGACGAAGTTGAAGAAGTTCACGGTCGCCGCGGCGGCCAGCAGCGGGCGCAGGATGCGGGAGCCCGCCATGAACCGCAGCCCGGCCGTGAAGTGCCCCTTCTCCGCCGGGGCGACCGGTGGTTCCACCGGGGAGATGCGTGCCAGGTAGCCGGCCGAGACGAGGTAGGAGACGGCGTCGACGAGCAGCGTGAGCGGTGCGGCGAGTATCTGCACCAGCAGACCGCCCACACTCGGCCCCGCCACGAAGGAGAAGGCCCGGCTGCCGTTGACGAGCGCGTTGCCGTCCACGTACTGGCCGGGCCGCACGAGAGAGACGAAGAGCGTGGCGTTGGAGACGTCGAAGGCGACGCTGCAGGCGCCGACGGCGAAGGCGATCACATACAGGTGCGTGAGGGTCAGCACGTCGAGGGCATAGGCGGCGGGCAGCGAGAGCATCAGCGCCGCGCGGACCAGGTCGGCGGCGATCATGATGCGCCGCCTCCTGCTCCGCCGGTCGGCCCACGCGCCCGCGGGCAGCGAGAACAGCAGGGCCGGCAGCAGACCCGCGGCGGAGAGCCAGCCCATCTGGGCGGCGTCCGCGTGCAGCACCAGGACGGCCGCGAGCGGTATCGCGAGGAACGACACCTGGTCGCCGAAGAGCGAGACGGTCTGGCCGGTCCAGTACTGGCGGAACGGGCGTTCGCGCAGCAGAGCCGGCATGCGCTCGGCGACCTTCATGACTACTCCTCGGCGGTGTCAGGGTCGGGGTCGTTGCCGGGGGCCGGGTTGTCGGCGGGGGCCTCGGCTTCCCGGTCCAGGAAGGCGATCCGCAGGACGGAGACGCGCTGCGCGCCGTCGGGGCGGAGCGCGGGATCCGTGTCGCGGTCGGCGAACGTCTCCAGCAGTTCGTCCACCTTCGCGCCCAGCGCGGTCAGTTCCTCCGGGGTCAGATAGACCCACGTGTCGCCGAACTGCTCCGCTTCCTGCCAGTCGCGCGACAGTTCACGGCGGGTCTCCAGCGCCTTGGTCATCTTCCGGAAGTAGTCCTCAGCGACGGCGACGGTGAGCGCGTCCGCCGCGTCCGCCACCGCCGGGTCGTCCGAGTAGCCGGGCCAGTCCGTGAAGCGCGCCGTCGCCCGCCACGGCTTCTGCCGGCCGTGGCCGCCCTCGGCCTCCTCGACGAGTCCGAACTTGGCGAGCACCCGCAGATGGTAGGAGCAGCTGGCGACGGACTCCCCCGTCAGCTCGGCGGCCCGCGTCGCGGTGAACGGGCCCTCCCGGCGGAGCAGACCGGTGAGCTTCATCCGCGTCGGGTGGGCGTAGGCCCGCAGGGCGCGCGGGTCGCTGAGGTGTATCTGCCGCTCGGTCATGATGTAAAGATACCTTTAGAAAGAAATCTTTACAACGAAGTCTTTACATAGAACTCCCCACCACGGTGGCCCGGAGATCGTCCGCACGGTCCCCCACGACCGCGACCGATCCGTCGGTGTCCGTCCGCAGCACCCTCGCGCCCTGCGCGCGCAGCGCCGAGACCGTACGCGGCGCCGGGTGGCCGTACGGGTTGTCCGCGCCGCAGGAGATCAGCGCCAGACGCGGCCGGAGCCGGGCCAGCAGCACCGGGTCCTGGTAGGCCGAGCCATGGTGCGCGACCTTCAGGACATCCACCCGGGGCAGCTCGGGGACGGCCGCCAGCAACTGCCGCTGGGCCGGCGGCTCCAGGTCACCGAGCAGCAGGAACGTCAGCCCCGCCGTACGGACCAGCAGGACGACGCTGGCGTCGTTCGGACCGTTGTCCGGCAGCTCGCCCGGGGTCACGGGCGGCCAGAGCAGCTGCCACTCCAGCCCTCCCAGCCGGCGCCGCTCCCCCGCCGCCGCACGGACCACCGGGATCCGCGCGGCGGCCGCCTGTCTGCGGACGAAGGCCGCCTGCTCGGGCGGTTCGTCCAGCGTCGTCGTCTCGATCGCGCCGATCTTGCGACCGCGCAGCACTCCCGGGAGCCCGTCCACATGGTCCGCGTGGAAGTGGGTCAGGATCAGCAGCGCGATCGAGGTCACCCCGAGCGACCGCAGACACCGGTCGACGAGGGCCGGCTCCGGCCCGGCGTCGATGACGACGGCCGAGCCGTCCGTCCCGGACAGCACCAGGGCATCCCCCTGGCCCACATCGCACATGGCGAGCCGCCAGCCGGGCGGCGGCCAGCCCGTGATGACGCGCGGGAGCGGTACGGGCCGCAGCACGGCGAGCAGCAGCAGGAGCGCGACCGCCGCGCACAGCCATGGGCGGGCCAGCAGCCGGCGGCCCGTCGTCACCACCGCCACGGTGAGCACGGCGAGCAGCAGGCCCCCGCCCCATCCGCCGGGCCAGCCGATCCCGGCACCGGGCAGTGCCGCGCCCCGCCGGGCGACGGCCGCGATCCAGCCGGTGGGCCACCCGGCCAGCCAGGCCAGCCACTCGGCGGCCGGCATCGCGAACGGCGCGGCGGCCAGCGCCCCGAACCCGAGCACCGTGGCCGGCCCCACCGCCAGTTCCGCGAGCAGATTGCACGGGATCGCGACCAGGCTCACCTGCCCGGCGAGCACCACGATCACCGGGGCGCAGACCGCCTGCGCGGCGCCCGCCGCGCCCAGCGCCTCGGCCGGTCCCGGCGGCATCCCGCGGCGGCGCAGGGCCGCGCTCCACCGCGGGGAGATCGTCAGCAGCGCGCCGGTGGCCAGCACGGAGAGCAGGAATCCGTGGGAGCGGGCGAGCCAGGGGTCGTAGAGGACGAGGAGGAGCACCGCCGCGGCCAGCGCCGGCAGCAGGGCGCGGCGGCGGCCGGTGCCGATCGCCAGCAGCGTGATCAGCCCGCAGGCGGCGGCCCGCAGCACACTCGGATCGGGACGGCAGACGATGACGAACCCGACGGTGAGCAGCCCGCCGAGCACGGCGGTCGTGCGCAGCGGGATCCCGATCCGCGGGGCGAGCCCACGTCGCTCCGCGCGGATGGCGAGGCCGGGCGGCCCGATGAGCAGCAGCAGGACGATGGTCAGATTCGAACCGGAGACCGCCGTCAGATGGGTCAGATCCGTGGTCCGGAACGCCTCGCGCAGTTCCGGAGTGAGCCGTGCGGTGTCCCCGTCGACGAGCCCGGGGAGCAGCGCCCGCGCATCGGGCGGCAGCCCGTCCGTCGCCGCGCGCAGCCCCGCCCTGAGCCGCCCCGCGAAACGCTGCGTCGCGGTGGGCGGGCCACTGATGTGCGGCGGCCCGCGCACCGACAGCACGGCGGCGCTCCGCTCGCCGGGCAGGACCGACGGTGCGATCCGTGCCGCCACAGTGACCCGGGTGGACGGCAGCAGTCCGAGCCACGGATCGGCGGACGACGCGGACACCCGGCCCTCCGCGGGACCCGACCCGGCCGGGCGCGAGCCCGGTCCCGTTCGTGGCCCCGGCCGCTGTCCCGGTGCCGGCTTGCGCGGTGCGCCCGCTTCGGCGATGACCAGGACCGGCGTGCGGACCTTCGTGGTCACCCCGTGCGCGGTGACACGGACGGCCTCCGCCGCGACGATCACGGCGTCCGGGGCGCGGGCCGCGCCCCGGACGTGCGGGAGGGCAGGCCGCGGATCGCCGGTGATCCTCAACTCGACGACAGCGTGGGCATGTTCGGCGGCCAGCGCCGGCAGCGGCCCGCGATGACCGTCCGCCGCATGCAGCGCGGCGACGGCCGTCGCCGCGGAAGCGCACAGCAGCGCGGTGGCGGTGGCCACCGCCAGCCCGGCGGGCCGCCCCCACCGGGCCACCAGCAGCGCCACCCCCAGTACGGCGGTGACCACCGCACACCAGGCCGCCATCTCTCCCGGCATCCCCAGCGCGAGCGCCGACGCGAGCCAGGCGGCGAGGGCCGGCGGCACGAGCCGCAGGTCCGCAGGGCCCTCCTGGTGCGGGTTGGACGCGCCGAGCGGTGATACCGCCGACGCGTGCACGGCCGAGCGCGCCACGGCGCCCGTATCCGCCCGGCGCCCCGCCGCCGCGTCGGGGCCCGCCCTGGGACGGGTCACGGCTGGACCAGGGGCTTGAGGTCGGAGAAGCGCCGGTCACCGATGCCGGTCACATTGCGCAGCTGGTCGACGGAGGCGAAGCCGCCGTGCTGGGCTCGGTAGTCGAGGATGTGCCGTGCCAGGACCGGTCCGACGCCCGGCAGGGTCTCCAACTGGGCGCTGGTCGCGGAGTTGAGGCTCACAGGACCGGCCGGCGCACCGCCTCCCGGTCCGGGGGCGGCGGGTGCGGGCGGCCCGCCGACGACGACCTGCTCACCGTCGGCGAGCACCCGGGCGAGGTTCAGCGCGCTGGTGTCCGTCCCCGGGAGCGCCCCGCCGGCCGCCGCGAGAGCATCGGCCACCCGCGACCCGGCGGGCAGCCTGAGCAGCCCGGGACGGCGGGCCTTGCCCGCGACGTCCACCGTCAGGACCGTCTTCGCCGCCCCCACGGCGGCCGGCACGTTCGGCACGGACCCGGCCGGCCCGGAGCCGGGCGCGGCGCTCGGCCCCCGCATCGGGAACAGGGACGCTCCGGGCGACGGTCCGTCGACGCGCGCCGGAGCGGAGACCGTCCGCGGGCGCCCGGTCCAGAAGTGCTGCACAGCGAAGCCGACGGCGACGGCCAGGACGACCAGCAGGGCAGCGGCGGTCCTGAACTCCAGGCCGCAGCGCACATACAGCCAGCCGCGGAAGGCTCGTAACCGCTCGGCAGGAGTCGCCCGGAACCGCGCCATGCCCTCAGGCACCGACCCCGACGCCAAGGTCGACGGCGCGGCCGAAGAAGCCGCAGAAGGAGCAGTAGAAGGACTGGAGCCAGCGGGCGGTGACGGTGGCGGATCCGGGCGAGGGTCCGGGCGCGGGTCCGGTGGGTCGAAGAGCGCGGCGGCGCGCTCCCCCACCGTCCCCTGGAGGTGCTGAACGCCCCGATTGCCCTGGAGGTGACTGCGGCGGCGGCTGATCGTGGTGAGCGCTGTGGTTCCCATGCCGCGAAACTAAGCGGAATCACCGAACGAAGATGATCACTGCCAAATCCTGTGGATAACCCACGAGTTGTGGACAACTCGCTCACTCAATGAGGTGAAATCACCGCTCCGAGCAGCCCCGGCCCCGCGTGCGCGCCGATCACCGCGCCCACCTCGCTCACCACCAGCTCGTCCAGCCCCGGCACTCGCTCCCGCAGCCGTTCGGCCAGCGCCGCCGCACGGTCGGCGGCGGCCAGGTGGTGGACCGCGACGGCCACCCGCCGGCTGCCGGCCCGCTCGACGACGATCTCCTCCAGCCGCGTGATCGCCCGGGAGGCCGTACGGACCTTCTCCAGCAGCTCGATCCTGCCGTCCACCAGCTGCAGGATCGGCTTGACCGCCAGCGCCGACCCGAACAGCGCCTGCGCGGCACCGATCCGGCCGCCGCGCCGCAGATAGTCCAGGGTGTCGACGTAGAAGTATGCCAAGGTGTCCGCCGCGCGCTTCTCGGCGGCGGCCACGACCTCGTCGGCCGTGCCCCCGGAACCGGCGGTCTCGGCCGCCGCCAGAACCGTGAAACCGAGCGCCATCGCGACCATTCCGGTGTCGACGACCCGTACCGGAACGGGCGAGTCGCGCGCGGCGACCAGCGCCGCGTCATGGGTCCCGGAGAACTCGGCGGACAGATGCAGCGAGACGATGTGGTCCGCCCCCGCCCCCGCCGCGGCCCGGTAGCACGCGGCGAACTCCGCCGGGCCGGGTCGCGAGGTGGTCACCGGACGTCTGCGCTGCAGGGCTCTGGCAACCGCCGGGGCGGAGATCTCCGTGCCCTCTTCGAACGCCTCGTCGCCGATCACCACGGTCAGCGGAACGACGGTGATGCCGTGCCGGGCCAGTGCCTCCTGCGAGAGGTAGGCCGTGGAATCCGTGACGATAGCGACATGCGGGGACATGTGCGGGAGGTTACCCGGGGCCCGGGCGTGGCGACAGTGCGGCCCGGGTCAAGATCGGCTGATGTGCTTGGGATCGCCGGCGGAGCCGCCCGTGGGGCCGCCGGTCGGCAGCGTGCTCGGCGCCCAGTGGCGCAGCGCTCCGGCCTCGATGTCGATCTGCTGCGCCAGCGCGGTCAGATCGTCGTCGGCGAACTGCCGGGCCCGGTCCTGGGCGGCCCAGCGCAGCGCGTCGGCGGAGTGGGTGATCCGCTCGGTGCGCTCGGCCAGGGACGGCAGCCGGTCGGCGATCCGCGCCTTGTCCGGCTCGCGCTCCAGCACCTTCAGCTCGGTGTCCAGCACCCGCGCGTGATCGTTGAGCCGGGCGAGCAGGGCGGACGCCTCGGAGAGCGAGGCGTCCTCGGCCGAGCCGGCCTCCAGCGCCCGGTAGGTGCTGTCGATGGAGGTCCGCAGGTCCAGCCGGAGTTGCGCCAGCTCCCCCGCCGCCCCCATCAGCGTGTAGCGGCGGGCCTTGAGCGCGGTGTCCTCGACGACCCGGCGGGCCTGCGCGCTGCCGCGCTCCACGCCGCGCTTCACCGCCCGCACGGTCCGTACGGTGGCGACGACGCCCACCGCCACGAACGACGCGAAGAGCAGCAGCAGCACAACGACGGCGATATCCACGGGTGCTCCTCCGGTCGAACGGGCGCGGGCAGCCGGGTGGGCCCACCGTCAACGGTAAACGCACCGGGCGGATCGGTGGCTCCGTACGAACCCCCAATCCGCCCGTAAGGGAAACCCCTGGTACCCGGCGCACCGCCGGATACCAGGGGTTCTGCGCACTCCGTAGCGTCAGCCGGTGACGATGTTGACCAGCTTCGGCGCCCGCACGATCACCTTGCGCACCGCGGCCCCGCCCAGCGCCGCGACCACGCCCGCGTCGGCCAGCGCCAGCGCCTCCAGGTCCGCGTCCGAGATCGTCGGCGGCACCTCCAGACGGGCCTTGACCTTGCCCTTGATCTGAACGACGCAGATCACGGCCTCGTCCTGGACCAGCGCCGGGTCCGCGACCGGGAACGCTGCGTGGACCAGCGAGTCGTCGTGGCCCAGCCTGCGCCACAGCTCCTCGGCGATGTGCGGGGCCAGCGGGGCGACCAGCAGCACCAGCGGCTCGGCGATGGCACGCGGCACGGCGCCGCCCGCCTTGGTCAGGAAGTTGTTCAGCTCGGTGACCTTGGCGATGGCGGTGTTGAAGCGCAGGCCCGCCATGTCCTGGCCGACGCCGTCGATCGCCTTGTGCAGCGCGCGCAGCGTCGCCTCGTCGGGCTCGGCGTCGGACACGGTGACCGCACCGGTCTCCTCGTCGACGACATTGCGCCACAGCCGCTGCAGCAGCCGGTACTGGCCGACCACCGCGCGGGTGTCCCAGGGGCGCGAGACGTCCAGCGGGCCCATCGCCATCTCGTACAGGCGCAGGGTGTCCGCGCCGTACTCGGCGCAGATCTCGTCCGGGGTGACGGCGTTCTTCAGGGACTTGCCCATCTTGCCCAGTACGCGGCTGACGGGCTCGCCCTGGTGGAAGTAGGCCCCGTCGCGCTCCTCGACCTCGGCGGCCGGCACCGGGAAGCCGCGGCTGTCGCGGTACACGAACGCCTGGATCATGCCCTGGTTGTACAGCTTGTGGAACGGCTCGGAGGACGAGATGTGCCCCAGGTCGAACAGCACCTTGGACCAGAAGCGCGCGTACAGCAGGTGCAGCACGGCGTGCTCGGCGCCGCCGACGTACAGGTCGACGCCGCCGTGCGGCTGGCCCTCGCGCGGGCCCATCCAGTACTGCTCGATCGCGGGGTCGACCAGCCGCTCGCTGTTGTTCGGGTCCAGGTAGCGCAGCTCGTACCAGCACGAGCCGGCCCAGTTGGGCATGGTGTTGGTCTCGCGGCGGTAGCGCCGGGTCCCGTTGCCGTCACCCAGGTCCAGGTCGACGTTCACCCAGTCCGCGTTGCGGGACAGCGGGGTCTCCGGGCGGGTGTCCGCGTCGTCCGGGTCGAAGGTGCGCGGCGAGTAGTCGTCGACCTCCGGCAGCTCCAGCGGCAGCATCGACTCGGGCAGCGAGTGCGCCACGCCGGCCTCGTCGTAGACGATCGGGAAGGGCTCGCCCCAGTAGCGCTGCCGGCTGAACAGCCAGTCGCGCAGCCGGAAGTTGACGGTGGCCTCACCGATGCCGTGCCCGGACAGCCACTCGGTGATCCTCGCCTTGGCGTCGACGACACCCAGGCCGTCCAGGGAGAACTCGTCGTTGGCGGAGTTGACCAGCTTCGCCTCGTACGAGGCGAAGGCGTCGTCCCACGCCGCCGGGTCGGTGCCGCGGCCGTCGGAGGGCTGGACGACACAGCGCATCGGCAGCTCGAAGGCGCGGGCGAAGGCGAAGTCGCGGCTGTCGTGCGCCGGGACGGCCATGATCGCGCCGGTGCCGTAGCCCATCAGCACGTAGTCGGCGATGAAGACCGGGACCTGGTCCCCGCTGACCGGGTTCACGGCGTAGGCGCCGGTGAAGACGCCGGTCTTCTCCTTGGCGTCGGCCTGCCGCTCGACGTCGGACTTGGCGGCGGCCATCTTGCGGTACGCGGCCACGGCCTCGCCCGGGGTGGCGTGCCCGCCGGTCCACACGTCGTGGGTGCCCTCGGGCCAGGCGGCCGGGACGACCGTCTCGACCAGTTCGTGCTCGGGCGCCAGCACCATGTAGGTGGCGCCGAACAGCGTGTCCTGGCGGGTCGTGAAGACGGTGATCTTCTCGTCGCCGACGGCGAAGTCCACCCGGGCGCCCTCGGAGCGGCCGATCCAGTTGCGCTGCTGCAGCTTGATGGCCTCGGGCCAGTCCAGCGGCTCCAGGTCGTCGATCAGCCGGTCCGCGTAGGCCGTGATGCGCATGTTCCACTGGCGCAGCTTGGACTTGAAGACCGGGAAGTTGCCGCGCTCGGAGCGGCCGTCCGCGGTGACCTCCTCGTTCGCCAGGACGGTGCCCAGCCCCGGGCACCAGTTGACGCGCGACTCGGACGCGTACGCCAGCCGGTACTCGCCCAGCAGGTCGGAGCGCTCGATGGCGCTCAGCGCGTCCCAGGCGCGGCCGTCCGGGGTCGGGCGGGCGCCGGAGGCGAACTGTGCGACCAGGGTGTCGATCGGACGGGCCCGGCCCGCCTCCTCGTCGTACCAGGAGTTGAAGATCTGCAGGAAGATCCACTGGGTCCACTTGTAGTACGCCGGGTCGATCGTCTCGACCGACCGGCGCATGTCGTGGCCCAGGCCCAGCCGGCGCAGCTGGCGCCGCATGTTCTCGATGGCGTCCTCGGTGGAGGCCCGCGGGTGCGTCCCGGTGGCGACCGCGTGCTGCTCGGCGGGCAGCCCGAAGGAGTCGAAGCCCAGGGTGTGCAGCACGTTGTGGCCGGTCATCCGCTGGTGGCGGGCGTACACATCGGTGGCGATGTAGCCCAGCGGGTGGCCGACGTGCAGTCCCGAGCCCGAGGGGTACGGGAACATGTCCATGATGAATTTCTTGGGCTTGGCGGCCAGCTCGGCATCCCCCGCCAGGTCACCGCTGGGGTTCGGCGCCTCGTAGGTACCGGACTCCTCCCAGAAGTCCTGCCAGCGGGCCTCGATGTCGGCGGCCAGCTGAGCGGTGTACTTGAAGGTCGGCACAGTACGGTGCGGCTCGGCTGCCTCAGTGGCGGCGGTGGTCTCGCTCATCGTCCTCGAAGCTCCATCGTGATCATGACGGGCGTACGCCGCGTCTGCTGCCTGCCTGCGGAAACGAAAAAACCCCTCGCACAGGAGGGGCCGCCGCACTGACTCGGTTCGTCGTCAGTGCGGCTTGCTAAGCAGAAGGCGTACGGCACGCATGGGGTCAGGTTACCGCAGCGCGCGAGGGGCCCGCACCGGGAATGCCCCGGTGCGGGCCCGTGCACTGGCTCAGGAGCTCAGCCCGTGCGCCGACCGTGAGGTCAGCGGTGGTTCTTCTTCGGCAGGTACGAGGTCACGTAGTCGGCACCAGGGGTACCGACGCCGGTGACGTCGTCGAAGCCGACCGTGGCGTGCAGCGACGCGTCCTTGCCGAGGCTGCGCAGGGACGTGATCGTGCCGTCCGCCGCGTCGACACCGTTGACGAAGTCAACGCGGACGACCGCCTGGTCACGGCCCTGGCCCAGCGGGTGGTCCGTGACGTCGTGGTAGGCCGACGTGGCGTACCGGTCGTAGATCAGCGGGTTGGCGAAGCCGACCGGGATCCCGTGCCGCGCCTGCTGCACGAGCGCCTGGACGCCGGCGATCACCGGGGCGGCGAGCGAGGTGCCGCCGATCCGGTACTCGCTGTACGCCAGCGAACCGTCCGCGAGGGACTGGGTCTGACCGACGAGGAAGCCGGTGTTCGGGTCGGCGACCGCCGAGATGTCCGGCTCGACGCGCTGCTTCACGCCGCCGCCGTTGGCGAGGGCGAGCGAGTCCGGGACGACGTTGCGCTGGTAGAACGGCTGCGCGTACAGGTTGCTGGTGCCGCCGCCCGCGCCTGAGGTGTAGGCGCCGGGGAAGCCCGTCCAGCTGTTGCCGTCAGCCGACAGCACAGCCTTCTCGGTGCCCCATCCGGTCTCCCACTGGTACTTCTCACCCTTGCCGACGTTCAGCGAGGTGCCGCCGACCGAGGTGGCCCAGGGGGAGTTTCCGGGGGTGTCGACCTGCTTCTTGCCGGTCTTGGCGACGTTGTCGCCGGAGTCACCGGAGGAGAAGTAGAAGCCGATGCCCTCGACAGCACCCTGCAGGAAGGTCTGGTCGTAGGCCGCGGCCACGTCCGGGGTCTCATTGGCCTCGACGTCGCCCCACGAGTTGGAGACGATGTCGGCCAGCCGGCCGTCGACGATCTTGTTCAGGGCGTCGAGCAGGTCGTTGTCCTGGCAGGACGCGCCACCCACGTAGACGATGTCGGCGTCCGGGGCCACGGCGTGCACGGCCTCGACGTCGAGCGTCTCCTCGCCGTACCAGCCACCCGCGTCGCAGGCCTCGGTCGAGTTGTAGTCGGCGGGCAGCACCTGGGAGAGCTGGCCCTTGCGGTACGCCTGGTCACCGTTGTTCTTGGCGTACTTCTTCGCGTCCTGGACGATGTACGGCGAGGCGTACGCGTCCGTGATCGCGACCGTGACGTTCTTACCGGTGTAGCTCTTCGCACCGTAGGCGGCGCGCAGGTCCTTGCCGGTGTAGCCCTTGATCGCGTACGGCGCCTTGGTGCCGTAGGCGGACGGGAGCTTCTTGTTGGTGTTCGAGCCGAAGTAGCTCGAGAACGGCCCGGCGTTCTTGAACACCGCGCCGGGAGGCGGCAGCGCCTCGTCGTGCTTGGCGATCTTGGGAGCGTTGTCCAGGCCGACGACCGTGAGCACCGCGCCGTTCAGCGCCGCCGGCGCGGACGCCGTCGTCGCCGGGGCGTGGTAAGTCTTGCCGTCCTTGGCGAAGTTGTGCAGCTGGGTGCCGAACGCCTTCTCCGCGGCCGCCACGTCACCGCTCACGGTGATGTAGTGCTGGGTGGTACCGGTCACCTTGAGGCCCGAGGACTTCAGCCAGGCGGTGACCTGGGCTATCTGGTCCTTCGTCGCACCGAACCGCGCCTGTGTCTGCGCCGCGGTCAGATACTTGCCGTAGGAAGCCGACTTCGGGTCGGAAACCGCGGTCGCATAGGCCGTGAGGCCCTTCGCGTCCCGGCCCGCCAGGTAGACACGGGCGGTAACGCCGCTGGCGTCCGCCGTGTCGCCCTTGTCCGCATTGGCGGTTGCCCACAGCGGCTTGGTGCCACTGAGCAGCTGCCTGTCGTGCGGTTGGTCAGCCTGCGCGGCAGGTGTGCCCAGCGCGAGCGCGCCGGCCATCAGCGGCAGCGCTGCGGCCACCGCCAGCCCGGCACGCGTTCTTTTGCGCTCAAATCTCATGAAACCCCCATGCGAAGCGAGTTGACGCCGATTACGGTGTCGCCGCTATGCGTACGGCTCGTACCGCAGAGCGCCACTCTTTCGCCGAAAAGCTCATGTCAGGGGCATGCAATTGCCAAGAGCAGGCCAAAGAAACGCCAGCGAACGGTAAGCGGCACGAGCCGGTCACGAGGGGCGGAAGCCGCTGCCCGGCCGGTGGGAACCGTGGCCGGGCCGACCGGAACCGCGGTCCGATCGGCGGGTGCTGACGGGGAATCCGGCACCCGGTCGGATCGACGTTAGCAGCGGCGGCAACGGCGTGGCCGGAGTTGCCGGAAGCCGGCCGCCGGAGGACGACCGCGGCTGCGGGCTCGGCCGGGGTCACGCGCTCGGGGCGCACCGCGCCCGGCTCACCGCGGCAGCGGCGGTGACCGGCGGCCGGCCAGGGCGGTCCGCCGCTGTCCGGCGCCGGCGCTGCGACCCGAAGACGCGAAGACCCGAAGACCGAGGAGAAGGCCGGACGAGAAGAAGGCCCGACCGCCGGTTCGGCGATCGGGCCTTCTGATTGTGGAGCTACGGAGAATTGAACTCCGGACCTCTTGCATGCCATGCAAGCGCTCTACCAACTGAGCTACAGCCCCGCGGTGTACCCCGCCGGGTTCCCCCGGCGACTCGGCATACATTACACGGCCCTGGGGGTGTTTCGCCAAATCGTTTACCGGGAAGCCGGGGGCTCACCTGGAGGAACGGTTGCTCTGCTGTTCCGAGGCCGAGCCAGGTAATGTCGGGATTCCGTGCCAGGTTCACCGGCGCCCCGTGCCCCCCACCAGTCTCCCTGGAGCAGCGCACTGTGACAGCGACGCAGCTGACCGCCGACACCCGCATGATTGCGGCCAGGACGTTCATTCTGCGGCGACCGACGCTGCTCGCCGCGGCGGTCTGCCTGGTCTCCTTCGCCGGCTTCTGGATGGCGCAGCGCGCCTCCCATGTGTCGATGATCGACCTGATGGTCTACCGGGCCGAGGGCGCGACCGTGCGCAACGGCGGCGACCTGTACGAGATGCGGGCCACGTACGCGAACCTCCCGACCACCTATCCACCCTTCGCCGCGCTGATGTTCATGCCTCTGACGTGGATCGGCGTGGGCGGGATGCGCGCGGTGGCGACGGTGGCGAACCTGGGCCTGCTGGTGGCGCTGGTGCATCTGTCGCTGCGGCTGACCGGGCGGCCGGCCAAGCTGCCGGCCGCGGCGGTGACGCTGGCCGTCGCGTCCGTCGCGGTGTGGTGCGAGCCG
Source organism: Streptomyces sp. So13.3 (assembly GCF_005860785.2). Classification (NCBI taxonomy): domain Bacteria; kingdom Bacillati; phylum Actinomycetota; class Actinomycetes; order Kitasatosporales; family Streptomycetaceae; genus Streptomyces; species Streptomyces sp. So13.3. Next base: position 3,746,402 of record NZ_CP048835.1, read on the forward strand.
GTGTGGACGACCCTGCGGTACGGGCAGATCAACCTGCTGCTGGCCGTGCTGGTGCTGTGGGACCTGACGCGGCGCGCGGGCCATCGCTGGGCCGGCTTCGGGACCGGGATCGCGGCGGGCATCAAGCTGACGCCCGCGCTGTTCGCGGTGCTGCTGGCGGTGGCCGGGGTGGCGCTGGGCTGGCGGCGGCTGCGCCGTGGCCACAGCCCCTGGAATCCGCACCTGCGGCGGGCCGCCGTGGCCGTCATCACGTTCGTCGGGACGGTGGCGATGGCAGCGGTGGCGCTACCGCACGACTCACGGCGGTTCTGGACCGAGATGCTCTTCGCGGCGGACCGGGTCGGCTTCGGCGAGGACACCGCCAACCAGTCGCTGCGCGGGATCTTCGCCCGCGCCCTCCACACCGGCGACCCGGGCAGCGGCTGGCTGCTGGCGGCCGCCGTCGTCGGCTGCGCGGGCCTGGCCGTCTCGGTCGCGGCACTGCTCGCCGGGGACCGGCTGCCCTACAACGTGGCCTGGGCGACGCTGGCCTGCGCGGTGACCGCGCTGCTGGTCAGCCCGATCTCCTGGTCGCACCACTGGGTGTGGGGGGTGCCGATGGTGATCCTGCTCGGCACCGAGGCGCTGCGCCGCCGGGACGCGCTGTGGGCGGCGGGGGCGGCCTTGGTGGGGCTGCTGTTCTGCTCGTTCATGCTGTGGCTGGTCCCGCACGGCGCCGGGCGGTTCGAACTGGGGCAGAGCGGCGGGCAGATGGCGCTGTCCGCGGTCTATCCGGCGATCGGCGCCGCGTTCCTCGCGGTGACCGGCACGGTGGCGTTCCAGGCCTTCCGCAACGATCCGCGCCGACGGCGCTCCACACCCGTGCTGTCGTCGCGGCGGGCGGCCGCGTACGACTACGTCAACCGCTGACCGAACCCTCTACCCCGGCAGTCGTCCCCATCGCAGCCGCCTCGCCCGTCCCGTCCGTCTCTTCCGCCCCGTCCATGCCACGGCGGAGCAGGTTGTCCTCGACCCGGGCCAGCAGCCGGGCCAGTTCCCGGCGGTCGGCCGCCGACAGCCCCGCGACGGTGATCTCCTCCAGCTGCCGCCACGCGTCCTCGACGGGTGCGCGCAGCGTGTGGCCGGCCTCGGTCGCCTCGACGAGGACCGCGCGCCCGTCGTCCTCGCCAACCCGGACCTGCCGCGCCGCCTCGCGGCCGGCGGCCCGTACAACACCCCCGACTCCGCCACGTTCTTCGGCGGGGACGAGCGCGGCTTCACCGACTATCCCGCGCTGGTCTGAACGGAGCGGGCGGAGCCGAACGGTTCCGAGCGGAATGGTTCGCAGCGGAACGGTTCGCAGCGAGGCGGTCGGAGCGCGGGGCCGGGGGCGGGAGGAGCCGGGATGCGGTCCCGGCTCCGTCCGGCCCTACGCCTTGTCGCGCCGCAGCCCCAGCAGCGCCCCGGCCACCGCGACGACGGTCAGCGCCGCCGCGGTCACCGCGAAGGCATGGGCCGCCGGGTGCGGCCCCGCGACGTCGAGGCGGTTCAGGAACAGGGTGCCGAGGGTGGCCACGCCCACCAGCATGCCGAGCTGGGTGACGGTGGCCAGCAGCCCGCTGGCGTCGGCCGCGTCCTGCGGGGCCACCTTCCCCAGCGCGCGGGTGAGGGTCGGGCTGAACGCCGATCCCAGCCCCGTGCCGATCCCCGCCAGTCCGGCGAAGAGCGCGAACCCGCCGTGCCCGCCGCCGCGCAGCGCCAGGCCGAGCACGGCGAAGGAGAGCGCCCCGACGGCGAAGCCGGCCGGGGCCAGCCACCGGTGCCAGCTCTGCGGCAGACGGCGCCAGTTGAGGCCGACTCCACCGAAGAACACCGCCGCGACGGCGAAGGTGAGGCCGGTGCGCAGCGCGCTGTCCCCCAGCCCGGTCTGCAGATGCAGGGCGATGCTGAACAGGAAGCCCGCGTTGACCGCCATCGCCAGGCCGATCATCGTCGCCGCCCGCGCCATCCCCGGCGCCCGCAGCACCCGCCCGGACACCAGCGGGGCGCCGCCACGGCGCGCCAGCCGCGACTCCAGCACCGTGAACAGCCCGAACAGCACCACGCTCAGACCCAGGCAGATCCAGCCCCACACCGGCCAGCCCTCCTCCTGCCCGAGCACCAGCGGCACGGTGAACAGCGTCACCGCGGCAGCCAGCGTCACCAGTCCCGGCAGGTCGAGTCCGCGCCGCCGTTCCGGGGCGCTGCGGACGTCGGCCGGGATCACCCGCGGCGCGACGACCAGCATGACCAGCCCGATCGGTACGTTCACCAGGAACACCGGCCGCCAGCCGGTGCCGAACAGGTCCGCGCTGACGAGCACCCCGCCGAGCGACTGGCCGATCGCCGCGCCCGAGGCGATCACCGCCGAGTAGACGCTGAGCGCCTTCGACCGCGCCTCGCCGCTGAACGTCAGCTGGATCAGGCTGAGCACCTGCGGAATCATCAGGGCCGAGCCCGCGCCCTGGACGAACCGGAAGCCGATCAGCTGACCCGTGGACTGCGCGAGGCCGCAGGCCAGCGACGAGGCCGTGAAGAGGGCCAGTCCTGACAGGAAGACCCGCCGGTGGCCGAGCAGATCGCCGATCCGGGCGCCGGTGATCAGCAGCACGGCGTACGCGATGGTGTAGCCGGCCACGATGAGCTGCAGCCCGGCGCCCGAGGCGTGCAGATCGGTACGGATGGTGGGCGCGGCGACGTTCACGATGAAGACGTCGAGCAGGGCCATGAACTGGCCCGTCAGGATGATGCCGAGCAGCAGGCCGGTGCGCGGGCGCCGGTCGGCGCCGGGGGTGGTCTCCTTGTCGGTGACGGGGAACGGGAGCACGGAATTCGTCATGTCCGCCAGCCTGCGCGCGGCGCACTACTGGTAACGAGAGCCCTGTGATGCTGGTACCGGCAGCACCTGGCAAGCGTGCCCGGGCCGATGGAGGATGGGGAGATGCCCCAACGCCGCACCGCCCTGGCCGCCTTTCTCCGCAGCCGCCGCGCCCGCATCACCCCCGCGGACGTCGGCATGCCGCCGGGGCTGCGGCGCCGTACCCCCGGTCTGCGGCGCGAGGAGGTCGCGCAGCTCGCAGGGGTCGGGGTCACCTGGTACACGTGGCTGGAACAGGGCCGCCCGATCAACGCCAGTGTGCAGGTGCTGGACGCGGTCGGCCGGGTGCTCCAGCTCGACGTGACCGAGCGCGAGCACCTCTACCGGCTGGCCGGGGTGCCGTTCGTCCGCCAGGACGTCTCCGACGCGGAGGTGGTGGGCGAGGAGGTGCAGGGCATCCTCGACGCCTTGGACCCGCTGCCCGCCGTGGTCTACAGCGCGCGCTACGACGTACAGGCCTCCAACGCCGCCTACCGCGACATCTGGCCGGCGACCACGTTCGTCCCGCGCGCGGAACGCAATGTGCTGCTGAAGCTGTTCACCATCCCGGACTGCTGCTCGTCGATGGTGAACAGCGACGAGGAACTGCCCCGCATGGTCGGTCAGCTGCGCGCCGCGTACGGCCGGCATGTCGGGGAGCCGGTCTGGGAGACGTTCATCGCGCGCCTGATCCACGAGAGCCCGGAGTTCGCGCAGATGTGGGCACGCGGTGACGTCGCCTCGCCGGGACCGCGGCTCAAGGTGTTCCGGCACGCGTCGGTCGGGCTGATCAACCTGACCTCGGTGTCGCTGGCCATCGACGGCATGGCCGAGCACCGGATCGTCGTCTACACCCCGGCCGACGACGAGAGCCGCGCGCAGATCGAGCGGCTGCGCGTCATGGCCGAGCCGATGATCGGCTGCCCCGTGCACCGGCGGAAGGTCTCGGAGATCGTGGCGGAACGAGAAGCGGAGCGAGCGGCAGAACGGGTGGCCGAGCGGGTGCCCGACCGGGTGGCGGAGCCGGTGGAGTCCCGCCTCCCGTGAGGGGGCGGGACACCCGCACACCGGCGGGCGCGGCCGGCGGCCACCCGGGGATCAGTACCCGGCGGTGAAGCGGGTCCTGTGGTGGCGGGGCCGCTCGGCCTCGTCCAGCAGCGCCACCGCCAGGTCCTCCATGGATATCGCCGAGTCGCCCTTGGCATCGACCAGCAGTTCATCGGTGCCCAGCCGGTAGCGGCCCGTGCGCACTCCCGGCTCCAGCAGCGCGGACGGACTCAAGTAGCCCCAGTCCACCGCGGTTTCCGCGCGGCAGACGGCGAGCTGCTCGTTGCACGCCAGCGCGATCGGGCGCCACGAGGCGGGGAAGCCGGGTCCGTCGACGACGGTGACGCCCCCGGTGCCGGGCACGGTCAGGCTACCCGCGCCGCCGACGACCAGCAGCCGGACGCCGGTCCCGGTGAGCCCGGCCAGCAACCCCCGGGTGGCCGTGACGAGTTCGCCCTCGCTGCCGGGGGCGGGACGGGTCGCTCCGATCACCACGTCCTGGCCTGCGCTCAGTTCGGCCACGTCGTCGGCGTTCGCGGCGTTGCCCGCCCGTGCGTCGGCGGCGGACGGCAGCTCGGGGAAGCGGGCCGGATCGCGCACGACGGCGGTGACCTGATGGCCCCGCGCCAGCGCCTCGGCCACCACCCGGCGCCCTACGTTGCCCGCTGCTCCGAAGACGGTGATGCGCATCAATCTCAGCTCCTGCTCGATGAGTTGTCGATGGGGACGGACGAGGGGTTCCGGACGTCGCCGGCTTCGGGGGCGCCGCCCATAGCGGTGCCGGCGCTCCGGAACCGCGGCGGTCCGCCGGGGCCCGGCCGGTGCGCGGCGTTCCGCGTCTGGGCCACGACGAGGGCGGCCAGGACGATCAGCCCGCCCAGGATCTGGGCCGCGGTGAGCTCCTGGTCCAGGACGAGCCAGCCGAGCACCGTGGCGACCACGGGACTGAGCAGACCGAGGAACGTCACGCTGGTGGGCGACAGGTCGCGGATCCCCCGGAACCACAGGGCGTAGGCGAATGCCGCGCCGATGATCGAGAGATAGCCGTAGCCGGCCAGGTTCTCGGCTGTCAGGTTCGCCGGGGGCGGGCCTTCGACGAGGAGGGCGACCGGCAGCAGCAGCAGGCCGCCCGCGACGAGCTGCCAGCCGGTGGTGGCGAGCAGCGGTGCGGGTGACGTCCACCGCTTGCTGAGCACCACTCCGGTGGCCATCACGACGGCGCCGCCGACAGCGGCCGCGACACCGATCGCGTCGAGCCGCGCGTCGGCCCGCAGCACGAGCAGGCTGACGCCGGCCACGCCCGCTATGCCGGCCAGGACGGTGCGCGGGGACAGCCGCTCGCCGAGCAGACCGGAGGACAGGCCCGCGACCAGCAGGGGCTGGAGCGCGCCGAGGGTCGCGGCGACCCCGCCCGGCAGCCGGTAGGCGGCGATGAACAGCAGCGCGAGGAACGCCCCGATGTTGAGGGAGCCGAGCACCAGGGCACGCCACCACCACGACCCCTGCGGCAGCCGCCGGGTGAGGGCGACGAGCACGAGGCCCGCGGGAAGCGCGCGCAGCAGCGCGGCCAGCAGCGGCCGGTCGGGCGGTAGCAGCTCGGTGGTGACGAGGTAGGTGGTGCCCCAGATCGCGGGCGCCAGCGCGGTCACGACGATGATCCGGACTCGATTACTTAGCACTAAGGCAATGTATCTCATCGCTAAGACATTGGTACAGTACTCAGGTGGCAGATCATGTGGACCGCGTGCTGGAGCAGTGGGGAACGCAGCGCCCCGACCTCGACGTCTCGCCGATGGCGGTGATCGGCCGGCTGAAACGGCTCTCGCGGGTGATCGACGCCGAACTCCGCCGTACGTTCGCCGCGCACGGACTCGACGCCGCGTCGTTCGACGTCCTCGCCACGCTGCGCCGCAGCGGCCCCGAGAACCGGCTGACACCGGCCGAGCTGATGCTGGCGGCCATGGTCACCTCAGGAGCCGTCACCCAGCGGCTGGACCGCCTCCAGGACCGCGGCCTGGTGACGCGCACCCCCAGCCCGTCGGACCGCCGTGTGGTGCATGTCGCTCTCACCCGTGACGGCCGCGATCTCATCGACGAGGTGCTGCCCGACCACCTCGCCACCGAGAACCGGCTGCTCGCCGCGCTGACCGAACCCGAGCGGGCGGCCCTCGCCAACGCCCTGCGGCATCTCTCCGAGTCCCTCGGCGACACCATCGACTGACCCGCGCCCGGCCAGAGCCGGACCCACACGCGGCTGACCTGCGGAAACGCAAAGATCCCGCCCGATCGCAGTGATCGGACGGGATCCTTATCGTGGAGCTACGGAGAATTGAACTCCGGACCTCTTGCATGCCATGCAAGCGCTCTACCAACTGAGCTACAGCCCCGCCGTTTCCAGCGGCTCGCGCTGGGAACGAGAAGAAGCTTAACCGGTCTCCGGGGCAGATGCGAAATCCGCCCGGTGATCCACCGGCGAGTGGATCAGTTGTCGTCGCCGAGCACCGGTTCGGGCAGCGTGCCCGCGTTGTGCTCCAGCAGCCGCCAACCGCGCGCTCCCTCGCCCAGCACCGACCAGCAGCAGTTCGACAGACCCCCGAGGGCCTCCCAGTTGCCCGCTTCCAGCCCCAGCAGCCGGCCGATCGTGGTGCGGATCGTGCCGCCGTGGCTGACCACCACGAGAGTGCCGCCGTCGGCCAGCTTGTCGGCCTCGCCCAGCACCACGGGCGCCGCCCGGTCCGCGACCTCGGTCTCCAGCTCACCGCCGCCGCGCCGTACCGGCTCGCCGCGCTTCCAGGCGGCGTACTGCTCGCCGTGCCGCGCCACGATCTCCGTGTGGGTCAGACCCTGCCAGTCCCCCGCGTACGTCTCGCGCAGCCCCTCGTAGTGGGTCACACCGAGGCCGGTCACGGCGGCCAGCTCGGCGGCCGTCGCGGAGGCGCGCTGCAGGTCGGACGCGATGATCGCGGCCGGTTCGAGAGCGCCGAGCAGCCTGGCGGCGCGCCGGGCCTGGGCGATACCGTCCGCGGTCAGCGGGATGTCGGTACTGCCCTGGAAGCGCTGCTCCAGGTTCCACTCGGTCTGGCCGTGCCGCCAAAGAACGATCCGGCGGCCGCGGCCCGTCGTGTGCCCGTTCAGCTCAGGTCTCCATCCGCTTCGGCCGCGTACAGCTTCGCGTGCTCCTCGCCCTTGCCGCGGGTGGCGACGGCGTCGGCGGGCAGCTCGATCTCGGGGCAGTCCTTCCAGAGCCGCTCGAGGGCGTAGAAAACGCGCTCCTCGGAGTGCTGCACGTGGACCACGATGTCGATGTAGTCGAGCAGCACCCAGCGGCCGTCGCGCTCGCCCTCGCGGCGCACCGGCTTGGTGCCCAGCTCCTTGAGGAGCGCCTCTTCGATGCCGTCGACGATGCCCTTGACCTGCCGGTCGTTCGGGGCGGAGGCCACCAGGAACGCGTCGGTGATGGAGAGGACGTCGCTGACGTCATAGGCGATGATGTCGTGCGCGAGCTTGTCGGCGGCGGCCTGCGCGGCGGCCTTGATGAGCTCGATGGAGTGGTCAGTGGCGGTCACAGGTGAGGCTTTCGGGTCGAGGGCGTGTCTCTCCAGGGTCTCACGCCCCACGGACAGCCCCCGACCCGTTATCCATCAGGCCTGGTCAGGCCCCCTGAGCGGATTCCCGGCCGGTCCCGGGCCGCCGCTCAGGGGGGTGTCAGCCCTTGTAGTCCTTGCCGAGGACGACCGTGATGTCCGCATTCGCGGCGACCGTTCCCTTCTTCACCGCGCCCGCCGGCAGCCCCAGGGTCTTGGCCACATCGGCGGCCGCCGCCTTGCGGGCGTCGTCGGCGTAGAGCACCTCGGAGGCCGGCTGCGACGACGGGGCCGTACCGCCCGCCACGTAGGTGTACACGCCGCCGTTCAGGATCGCGGCCTGGGCCAGGCCCGCCGCCTTCTTGTCGCCGGAGGCGTCCTTGATCAGCACCCTGGCCTGCGCCGAGGCCCCGGCGTTCTTCACGGTGCCGCCCAGCACGTCCTTCACGACGCTCTCGGTGGCCTGCGCGCTCAGCGTCCCGTTCGGCTGCACCGGCAGCAGCGCGGTGCTGTAGGTCCCCGTCTTCGCCTGCTCCGCGAGCTGCGCCAGCGAGGCGCCGAGCGCGTTGACGGGCAGCGACGGGTCCGGGATCGAGTTCAGCGCCTCGACGGTCTTCGTCGCCGAGGCGGAGTCGCTCGGCATCTTCGCCAGGACGGCCTGCATGACCTGGCCGAAGCGGATGAGCTGCTTGGCCTGTGCCTCGCCGGGCCCGCGGTGGGTGGCGTACGCGACGGCCCCCTGGCCGTTCAGCTCCTGCGCCTTGCCCTGGGTGACCAGGACCTTGCCCGCGTCCTTCTGCGTCCCGTTCACCGCGGTGTCGGTGTCCAGGGTGATGCCGCCGAGGGACTCGACGAGGATCTCCAGATACGGGGTGTCCAGCCGCCAGCTGCCCTTGATGTCGGACCCGAGGAGCGTGTTCAGCCCCTGCCGGGTCGGCTCCTGGCCCTGGTCGATCTGCTTGCCGAGGGTGGTCGAACCGCCGTCGTCGGTACTGAGGGCGAGCGTGTTCGGCAGCAGCACCGTGGTGCCCTTGCCGGTGGTCTGGTTGCTGACCAGCAGCGCCGTGGAGGACTCCGAGCCGTCCACCGGCCGCAGGTTCACCACGATCACATCGCGCTTCTGGCCGCCCGCGCCGGCCGCCGCCGTGTTCTTGCCCGAGCCGCCGAGGCCGGGGATCCGGCCGGTCTTCCAGAGGTAGCCGGTGCCACCGACCAGCGCCACCACGACCAGCAGCACCAGGGCGATCTTGCGCTTGCGGCCACGCCGCTTGGTCTCGGCACGGCGTTCGGTGCGGGACTCCGAGAACTTCAGCCAGTCGATGACCTCTTCCGACTCCTCGTCGTCCTCGTCGACGAAGGCGAACTGCTCGGTGCGGTAGTCCTGTCCGGCCTGCTGCCGCGGCGGTCCGGCGTCGGGCCCGGGGACCTGCGCGGGCACCGGGGCGGCCGGCGGAGCGGCGGCCGGGGCGGGCGCCGCGTAGTACGGCTGAGCGGGCGGCGCGCCGTACTGCGGCTGCTGCTGGTACTGCGGGTCCTGGTACGGCGGCTGCTGCAAGGGCTGCGGCTGCGCGTACTGGGGGTCCGGATACGGCTGCTGCTGCGGGATCCAGCCCTGCTGCTGCCCCGCGTACGTCTGCGCCGGGTCCGCGTAGTACGGGTCGGCGTACCCCGGCTGCTGCTGCGGCGGCTGCTGTCGCCGGGGCTGCTGCTCCGGCTGCTGTGCATACGGGTCGTATCCGTACTGCTGCTGGTAGTAAGGGTCCTGGGGCGCGGGCGGGTCCTGCGGGGCGTTCGGGTCCTGACCGTTCTCAGGACCTCCCTCGGCGTATTGCCAACGGGGGTTTGCGTCGTTCACGAGGACCCCTTCACTGCGATGCGTCCGCTACCCGTCGTCCCGGTAGAGCCTGCGTTTGTCGATGTAGCGCACCACCCCGTCCGGCACCAAGTACCAGACCGGATCGCCCTTGGCCACTCTCTGGCGGCAGTCCGTCGACGAGATCGCCAGCGCGGGAACCTCGACCAGCGAGACCCCGCCCTCCGGGAAGCCCGGATCCGCCAGGGTATGCCCAGGACGCGTCACCCCGATGAAATGCGCGAGGGAGAAGAGCTCCTCGGCGTTCCGCCAGGAGAAGATCTGGTTGAGCGCGTCCGCGCCGGTGATGAAGAAGAGGTCCGCGTCCGCGTGCTCGTCGCGCAGATCCCGCAGGGTGTCGATGGTGTACGTCTTGCCGCCGCGGTCGATGTCGCTGCGGCTCACCGAGAACTGCGGGTTGGAGGCGGTGGCGATCACCGTCATCAGATACCGGTCCTCGGGTGGCGAGACCGGTTTGTCGGCCTTCTGCCACGGCCGGCCGGTCGGCACGAAGACGACCTCGTCGAGCTGGAACAGACTCGCCACCTCGCTGGCGGCGACCAGGTGACCGTGGTGGACGGGGTCGAACGTTCCGCCCATCACGCCGATCCGCTTCTTCACGTTCCCAGGCATCGCGGAGACTAGTCCCGGTTGAAGCGGGTCGTGATCCACAGCAGGAGGAGCAGCGCGAACAGCGCGCCACCGCCCGTGAGATACGGGCTGAGGCTCTCGTGGTTCCCCCCACCCGACTCCTCGGCGAGGGTGGTCAGTGCGGCAGCTGCGTATGACGTCATGGTCGGCAGGACCTTTGCGGTTTCGAGGGTGGACGGGAAGACTCACGCACATCGTACGGGCGGGCCCTGTGGAACTTAGCGCAGGCTCCGCGCGTCCAGAGTATGTACCGGTTGGCTATCTGGGGGTTGGGTCACTATGTCCGTGCCGAACGATCCGAGCGACTCCACGGAGTCCAGTGGCGGTGCCGCGAAGGTGCCCAGCCGCACGCGCAAGCGCTTCCCGGGGATCTCCTCCAGGGCGTACGAGCATCCCGCCGACCGGTCCGCGCTGGTCGCGCTCCGCAAGCTGACCGGTTTCGACACCGCTTTCAAGGCGCTCAGCGGACTGCTCCCCGAGCGCTCGCTGAGACTGCTGTTCCTCTCGGACTCCGTCCGGGTGAGCGACCAGCAGTTCGCGCACCTGAACGTCATGCTGCTCGACGCCTGCTACATCCTGGACCTGGAGAAGGTCCCGTCGATGTACGTCACGCAGGACCCGCAGCCGAACGCGATGTGCATCGGCATGGACTCGCCGATCATCGTGGTCACCACCGGCCTCGTCGAGCTGCTCGACGAGGAGGAGATGCGGGCGGTCGTGGGCCACGAGGTGGGCCATGCGCTCTCCGGCCACTCGGTCTACCGCACCATCCTGCTGTTCCTGACGAATCTGGCCGTACGGGTCGCGTGGATCCCGCTGGGCAACCTGGCGATCCTGGCGATCGTCACGGCGCTGCGCGAGTGGTTCCGCAAGTCCGAGCTGTCGGCCGACCGGGCCGGGCTGCTGGTCGGGCAGGACCTGCAGGCGTCGATGCGCGGGCTGATGAAGATCGCCGGCGGCAACCACCTGCACGAGATGAACGTGGACGCGTTCCTGAAGCAGGCCGACGAGTACGAGGCCGCCGGCGACCTGCGCGACTCCGTCCTGAAGATCATGAACGTGCTGCCGCGCACCCACCCCTTCACCACGGTGCGCGCCGCCGAGCTGAAGAAGTGGGCGGCGAGCCGCGACTACCAGCGGCTGATGGACGGGCACTACCCGCGCAGGAGCGAGGACAAGGACACCTCGGCCTACGACACCTTCAAGGAGTCGGCGAACCACTACGCGGAGAACGTCAAGACCAGCAAGGACCCGCTGATGGGCCTGATCCGCGACATATCGACGGGCGCGGGCGACATCGGCGGCAAGCTCAGGAACAAGTTCACCGGTCCGGGCGGCACGCAGACCAGCACCCAGGAGCGGCCGGCGGAGGAGACGCAGGAAGACCCCGGGGACAGCCCGGAGAACGGTCCCCGCGCGGAGTGACACCGATTCCCGGGCACCGGCTCCAGGCACCGGCTCCGGGCACCGCCTCCGGGCCGTAACGCCCTCGGGCGCGGCCTAGGGAGCTGCTGAGGACGTGGTGGAGGGCGCCGCCGGGGTACCGGTGGCGCCGTTCGCCAGCCCCGCGCAGACGGATACTGCCGGACGGTCGCGGTCGTACGGATCGGCGGTGGTCGGGCCCTGCGGCGACTGGCCGGCGAGCAGCGGCCGGAAGTAGTCGGCGGCCGGGGCCGTGCAGGACAGCGGTCCGGCGGCGACATCGGCCTGCACCACTTCCATGTGGTGGTCGCGCAGGTCGTCCCGGTCGAAGCGGAACCGCATCTCGCGCCGCACGGTGAACAGCGAGGTGGTGCCCTGCGCCGCCCCGGAACCGGTGACGCCCTGCACCGCGTACACGAAGGTGTGGTCGGCGACGACCTCCAGCCGGTCGTCACCGACCTGGGCCACCGCGATGGTGCCGTTCACCCGTACCTTCTGGTCGGCCAGCCGCACCTTGGCCGGGTCCAGCCGCACCAGCCAGCCGGTCGCCGCGTGCTGCCCGTCGTCGCCCGGGGCGCTCAGGCTGCGGTCGAACTGGTCGACCTGGCCGGGATCGATCAGATCCCGGACGGCGCGCACACCGCCGCCCGTAACCGCTTCCGGGTCGAGCGACGAGGCCACCAGGTACTCCTTGGTGGTGCTGAGCGCCTGCATCACCTGACTCTCGGTGAAGTCCCCGACACGGCGCGCGGTCGGCAGCGGAAGCCCTTCGGCACCGGCCCGGTAGTGCGCGGCCGGATCGTTCGCGTACAGCGACTTCGTGTCCACGGCCGGTACCGGGCCCGGCGGCACCAGCGGTATCAGCGTGATCCGCAGCGGCTCCACCGCATCCGGCCCCGAACTGCTGTACGGATGACGTATGCCCAGGTAGATCGCGGTGCCGAAGGCGACGGCGATGAGTACGACCAGGATCAGGGCCTGGCGCGGGGCGCCGGCGACGGGCCACATATGGCGGACGCGCACCGCCCGCGACGTCCCGTCCAGCCGCTCACGGGCCGAGTACTCCTGGATACGGGCAGCTCGAACGAACGATTCGTCGAAGACGACGGATCGGTACTCGTCCTCACCACCTCCCGGGACTCCCTCAGGGGCGCCCTCAGGAGGGTCTCCAGGACCGGCCATACCACAAGGTTAAGTCTCCGGAGGCACATATAAACGCCGTGATACGCGACAACTTCTGACAGCAGCTCAGGGAAGCGGGGTCGCGGCGACCGGCGGCAGGGTCTGGCTGCCGACCCGGCCGCTCGACGGAGGCGCAGGTACGGCGGGCTGGCGGCCGCCCCCGGCACCCCGGTACACGGCCGCGAAGGTCAGCGCCACCACGCCGATTCCCATCAGCACGGCGAGCAGCCAGGCGAGTGAACGGTGCCAGCGGACACTGCCGCCGCGGTACGGGCGGCCTTCGGCCATACGGACGTGCTGCAGATACAGGTCGTCGGATTCGCCGGTGTCGTACCGGACGGGATCGGCCGGCGCGGACCCGCCGCCGGAAACGCTTTCGGCCTCGGCACGGGCCCGCGCGGCGGCGAGCATGCGCTGGCGCGCGGTGGGCTCGTGCACGGGCGCGGACCGTACGAAGTCCTCGTCGAAGACCAGGGATGCGAACTCGTCATCATCCGGCATCGCACCAGGGTAGTCCGGCCAACGGCGCTTTGGGCAGGGAGCGGATGAAATACACTGCCCCCCCGCCCAGTTGGCCCTGTGGACGGACCGCCCCGCTACCGGATGTGGCCGTCGCCGGTCACGATGTACTTGGTCGACGTCAGCTCCGGCAGCCCCATCGGGCCGCGGGCGTGCAGTTTCTGGGTGGAAATGCCGATCTCCGCACCGAACCCGAACTCACCGCCGTCCGTGAACCGCGTCGACGCGTTGACGACGACCGCGGCCGCGTCCACCAACTGGGTGAACCGGCGGGCCGCGGGCTGCGAGGTGGTGACGATCGCCTCGGTGTGGCCGGACGACCAGAGCCGGATGTGGTGGACGGCCGCGTCCAGCGAGTCGACGACTCCCGCCGCGATGTCGTAGCTCAGGTACTCGGTCTCCCAGTCCTCCATGGTCGCCGGCACCACGGTGGCCTTGGAGCCGGTCCGCTCGGCCAGCGCCAGCACCCGCTCGTCACCGTGCACGGTCACCCCGGCCTCGGCCAGCGCCGCCAGCGCCAGCGGCAGGAACGCCTCGGCGATGTCCTGGTGCACCAGCAGGGTCTCCGCGGAGTTGCAGACGCTGGGACGCTGCGCCTTGGAGTTGATGAGCACCTCCACCGCCATCGGGAGGTCGGCCTGCGCGTCCACGTAGACGTGGCAGTTGCCGGTACCGGTCTCGATGACCGGCACCGTCGACTGTTCGACGACCGTCCTGATCAGCGACGCTCCGCCGCGCGGGATGAGGACGTCGACCATGCCGCGGGCCCGCATCAGCTCCTTGACGGACTCCCGGCTCTCGCCCGGCACCAGCTGCACCGCGTCGGCCGGCAGCCCGGCACCGCCGACGGCGTCCCGCAGCACCTTCACCAGTGCCTCGTTGGAGGCGTACGCGGAGGACGAACCGCGCAGCAGCACCGCGTTCCCGGACTTCAGGCACAGGGCGGCCGCATCCACGGTCACGTTCGGCCGGGCCTCGTAGATGATGCCGACCACGCCGAGCGGCACCCGCACCTGGCGCAGATCGAGCCCGTTCGGCAGCGTCGAGCCGCGGACGACCTCGCCGACCGGGTCCGGCAGGCCCGCCACGTCGCGGACGTCGGCGGCGATGGCCGCGACCCGCTCGCGGGTCAGCGTCAGCCGGTCGATGACCGTGTCGCTGCTCCCCGCCGCCCGGGCCCGCGCCACGTCGCGCGCGTTCGCCTCGACGATCTCCTTCGTCCGCACTACCAGCGCGTCGGCGATGGCGAGCAGCGCGTCGTCCTTCACCGAGCGCGGCAGCGGCGCGAGGTCGGCCGCGGCGGCCCTGGCCCGGTAGGCGGCCCGCAGCACAGCGGACTCGGGCAGGGGGGAGGGCAGGGAGGGGGCGTCATGGCTACTGCTCATGTCAGGCAGCCTACGGCGCCTCCCGGGGACGGCGGGACGGGATTCCGGCCGTTGAGACGGCCCGCCGCCCCGGCCTGCCGGCTCCCCCGCCGCCCGGCCGGGGCGGGACCCGGGCCGGGCTGGGGCACCACTCGGCAGTGGTCAGGGGTGCTGGGGAAACACAGAGACGGCCTAGAAGGGGTGGACACCCACCGGCACGGCCGGCGGGGGGCCGTAGCCCTCGGAGATGCGCTGGTGATAGGTCTCACGGTCGATCACTTCGAGGCCGACCGTCTCCCATGGCGGGAGCTTGGCCGTCGAGCGGTGCTCGCCCCACAGGCGCAGCGCGATGGCCGCGGCATCGTGGAGGTCACGGGCCTCCTCCCAGTACCTGATCTCGGCGTGGTCATGGGCATATCGGCTGGTCAGCAGGAACGGGTGATCGTGCGCGAGCTGTTCCAGCGCGCGTCTGACCTCCGGGAGCGGGGCCCCGGGCCCGGAGACGCTGAGCGTGACGTGCCAGAGCCGGGAGCTGGTGCGCGCTTCCGGCTGATGGTCCGCACTGGTATCCGCTCCGCTGTCGACGCTGACCAGTGCCCGTTCCGTCGTCCCCCGGGGGAACGAACCTGGGCGCCCTCGTCTCACCGGCGGCCTCCCTGTGGCGTTCTGCTTTGCGAGCGCCGCCCGTCCCCGCGGCGGTATTGGCGACTCCTCCGCTTCAAAGTTGACCAGGGTGCGGGCTACCGCGGGGACGTTTTCGACAAGAAGTCCCCGACTGGGTCTGCCGGGCCGGCCGTTCGCTCAGTGCTGGTGCAGCACAACGAGGTCGTCGCGGTGCACGACCTCGCGCTCGTACGCGGGTCCGAGTTCGCGGGCGAGGTCGTGCGTCGAGCGGCCGAGCAGCCGCGGCAGCTCCCTGGCATCGAAGTTGACGAGGCCTCGGGCGACCGCCCGGCCGGACTCGTCGAGCAGGTCGACCGGGTCGCCGGCCACGAACTGCCCCTCGACGCCGGTCAGTCCGGCCGGCAGCAGCGAGGTACGGCGCTCCGTGACGGCCTTGACCGCGCCCGGGTCCAGGCGCAGCGCGCCGCGCGGGGTGGAGGCGTGCGCGAGCCACAGCAGCCGGTCGGCGGACCGCTTGCCGGTGCGGTGGAAGAGCGTGCCGGTGACGCGGCCGGCGAGGGCGTCGGCGGCGTGGCTGGCGGAGGTGAGCACGACCGGGATGCCGGCGGCGGCCGCGATCCGGGCCGCCTCGACCTTGGTGACCATGCCGCCGGTGCCGACCCCGGCCTTGCCGGCGCTGCCGATGGTGACGCCTTCGAGGTCGGCGGGTCCCGCAACCTCGTCGATCCGGGTGGCGCCGGGCGAGCGCGGGTCGCCGTCGTAGAGGCCGTCCACGTCGGACAGCAGCACCAGCAGGTCGGCGCGGACCAGGTGGGCGACGAGGGACGCCAGCCGGTCGTTGTCGCCGAAGCGGATCTCGTCGGTGGCCACGGTGTCGTTCTCGTTGACGACCGGCACCGCGCCCATGACGAGCAGCTGGTCCAGGGTCCGGTACGCGTTGCGGTAGTGGGCGCGGCGGCTGATGTCGTCGGAGGTCAGCAGCACCTGGCCGACCCGGATCCCGTAGCGGGAGAACGACGCGGTGTACCGCGCCACCAGCAGTCCCTGGCCGACGCTGGCGGCGGCCTGCTGGCGGGCCAGGTCGCGCGGCCGCTTCGCGAGACCGAGCGGGGCGAGGCCTGCGGCGATGGCGCCGGAGGAGACCAGCACGATCTCCTTCGGGCCGTTCTCCCGGGCCGTCGCCAGCACGTCCACCAGCGCGTCGACGCGATCCGCGTCCAGCCCGCCGGAGGCCGTCGTCAGCGAGGACGAACCGACCTTGACCACGACCCTGCGGGCCTCCACCACGTCCTGCCGCGCCGCTGCCACGTACGTCCCCTGTGCTCGCCTGTTCCCGTCGGTCCGCCTGCCCCGATCCGTGCAATCTACGTGATCCGGGGCACCGCGCGGCCGGGCGTATCGCGCCCTGGACACCGCGCCCCGGCACCCGCCGGGGCGACGGGTCCGGGATACGGGTCAGGCCGGCGGATCACAGGTCAGGCCTGCGGGTCCGGGTGCCGCAGCTGCCAGCCGGCCCAGGCCGAGGTGACCATCTGGCGGACGTCGTACCGGGCGGACCAGCCCAGCTCCTTGCCGATCAGCTCGGCCGAGGCGACGACCCGGGCCGGGTCGCCGGCGCGGCGCGGGACGATCTCGGGCGCGAGGTCGGTGTGTCCCGACACCTCGCGGATGAGGTCGATCATCTCCGCCACCGACACGCCCTCGCCGGTGCCGATGTTGAGCTTCAGGGACGCCGAGGGGTCGGCGGTCAACCGGCGCGCCGCGGCGACGTGGGCGGAGGCGACGTCCTCGATGTGAATGTAGTCACGGACGCAGGTGCCGTCCGGCGTCGGGTAGTCGTCGCCGAAGATCAGTGGCGGCTTGCCCTGGGCCAGTCGCTGGAACACCATCGGCACCAGGTTGAAGATCCCCGGGTCGCCGAGTTCCGCGGAGGCGGCGCCCGCCACGTTGAAGTAGCGCAGCGAGGCGGTGGCCATGCCGTGCGCCCGGCCGACCGCGCCGACCATCCACTCCCCCGTGAGTTTGGTCTCGCCGTAGGGGCTCATCGGGTCGCAGGGGGTCCGCTCGGTGACCAGCTCGACGTCCGGCATGCCGTAGACCGCGGCGGAGGAGGAGAAGAGGAAGCGGCTCACCCCGGCCTCGGCGGCGGCCTCGAGGACCGTCTGCAGGCCGACGACGTTCTCGCGGTAGTAGTGCAGCGGGCGCTCAACCGACTCGCCGACCTGCTTCTTCGCCGCGATGTGCACGATCCCGCGCACCTCGTACTGCCCCAGGACGCGGTCCAGCGCCGCCCGGTCCAGCACGGAACCCTGCTCCAGGGGAACACCGGCGGGCAGCCGCGCCGCGTCACCGGTACTGAGATCGTCGAGGACGACCACCTGTTCACCGCTCTCGACGAGCGCCTTGACGACATGCGATCCGATATATCCGGCGCCGCCGGTGATCATCCAGGTCATCCGGTCAGTCTAAGTCGGTGAGTAGCCATGCGATAAACTCGGAGTGAACCCTCAGCAGGCTGCGCTCCCCCGGAGCAGGACCTCGGTTCGTCATTTCCCGCCACGGAAAGGTTGTCCTGACCCATGGTCCCTCGGCTCTCGGTGGTAGTGCCGATTTACAACGTCGAGATGTTTCTCGAGGAGTGCCTCGAATCCCTCGCCGGCCAGACGCTCCGTGAGCTCGAAGTCATCATGGTCAACGACGGTTCGACGGACAGAAGTGGTGAGATCGCCACCGCCTTCGCCGCCCGCGACCCGCGGTTCCGCCTTGTCGAACAGACGAACGGCGGCCTTGGCCACGCCCGTAACACCGGTGTACGCAACTGCACTCCGGGGGTGGATTACCTCACATTCGTCGACAGCGACGACATCATCCCGGACTACGCCTACGAGCACTTCCTGTCGACGCTGGACGAGACGGGGTCGGACTTCGCGTCCGGCAACGTGTTCACGCTGGACTCGAAAGGCACCGCCCAGTCGGCGATGCACCGCAAGGCCACGGCGACGACGCGGCTGAAGACCCACATCACACGTGACCCGGCACTCATCGCCGACCGGCTCGCCCCCAACAAGGTGTTCCGCCGCACCTTCTGGGACAAGTACGCGATGGAATTCCCCGAAGGTGTGCTCTACGAGGACACTCCGTTGACGGTCCCGGCGCACTTCAGGGCCCGCAGCGTCGACATCCTCGGTGAGCCCACGTACTACTGGCGGCAGCGTGAGGGCGGCGCCGCACCGTCCATCACCCAGCGCCGCACCGAGCTGAAGTCGGTCCGCGACCGCGTGGCCGCCGTCGACTCGGTGAGCCGCTTCCTCGCCGCGCAGCCGGGCAAGGAGTACCGCAAGTACAAGCGCTGGTACGACGAGACGGCCCTCGCCAGCGACATCCGGATCTTCATCAATGTGCTGCCCGACGCGGACCAGGAGTTCCGCGACCTCTTCATGCAGGTCGCCTCGGACTTCCTGAGCCGGGTGGAGCCCCGCGCCCTGGACGCGCTGCCGGCCCTCATGCGGCTGAAGTGGCACCTGATCCGGCACGGCAAGCTGGACGAGCTGCTCGAAGTCCTGTCGTACGAGAAGAAGGAGACCGGCGCGTCCCTGCCGGTCGTCCGGCGGTTCCGCCGCTACGGCAAGTTCCCGTTCTTCGGCAACCGCACCGTGGGTGTGCCGAATCACGTGTACCGCCTCAAGCAGGAACTGGCGCTGCGCACCAAGGTGTCCTCGATCACCTGGCACGGCGACGAACTGAAGATCGAGGGCTTCTCCTACGTCAGCAACCTGAACGTCCACAAGCGGCGGATGTCGCTCAAGGTCATCGCGCTGCGCAACAGCAAGTCCAAGCGCACGCTGGTCATTCCGGCGCGTACGGTCTTCCGTCCCGAGGCCACGTCGACCTCCGGCCAGAACCGCTACTCGTACGACTGGTCCGGCTTCGAGCTGACGGTCAACGCGCAGAAGCTCAAGCAGCGCGGCCACTGGAACGAGTCGACCTGGCGCTTCGCGATCGGCAACCTCAGCCGCGGCCTGCTGCGCAAGGGCGCCCTGAACCCGGGGGCCTTCGGCTCCGGCACCCACCCGCCGGTGCACTACGTCGACGCCGAGACCCGGATCGTCCCGCTGTTCATCGGCGGCCGGCTGCGGCTGCGGGTGGAGAAGGTCCGCGCCCGGGTCACCGGGCACGAACTGACCGACGGATTCATCGAGATCCGCGGAGTGGCGGCCGGCAAGCTCGCCGAGGGCAGCCTGCTGAGCATGCAGCACCTCAAGACCCCCAGCTCGCACGAGTACCCGCTGGAGATCACCGGAAGCTCCCCCAAGGGGCAGACGACCTTCACCGTACGGATCCCGCTGGACGACATCGTCGACGGCCGGATGACGGAGGTCGCACTGTCCTCGGTCAAGGCGCCGGACAGCGAGACCTGGCGCACCGAGATCATCGTTCCCGGTGAGCGCAAGGCACGCCAGCTGATCGCCGACGACGATCTGGCGCCGGGCCGGTACGCGCTGGCACCGTCGGCCTCGGGTCTCCCCCGTGAGCTGGCCCTGCACCGCAACGCACCGGGCTACCTGCTGCTGAGCGACCGGATCGTACGGCCCGTCGTGGACCGGCTGACCTGGCAGTCGGACGGCTCGCTGCTGGTCGAGGGCGAGTGCCCGACCAGCGCCACCGACCCGGCGAACCTGGTGTTGATGCACCGGGCGCACCACGAGGAGAAGGTCTTCCCCGTGACGGTGGCCGACAACCGGTTCACCGCCACCCTCACCGTGCACGCCGTCCCGGGGATGGCCGGCACCCTGCCGCTGCGTCCCGGCCGCTGGAACCTGATGTTCCAGAACTCGGTGGAGGACAACGAGCGCACCCCGGTCGTCATCAGCCCCGCGCTGATCGACGACCTGCCCGCCGAGACCATGGTCGCCGGCCGCAAGTACGTCGCGGCCGCGCACTCCTACGACCGGCTGGCGCTCGAGGTCACCGCGTCGCTGCGGACCGACGAGCAGGGCCCGTACCGGCAGCGCCAGTTGCGGACGCAGTTCTACCCCGAGGCCCGCACCCAGCCGCTGCGCGAGTCCGTGCTGTACGACAGCTACACCGGCAAGCAGTTCTCCGACTCGCCGCGCGCGGTGTTCGAGGAACTGATGCGGCGCGGCGACGACCTGGAGCACCTGTGGGTCGTCCGCGACGAGCAGGTGGAACTGCCGCCGGGCGCGAAGGCCGTCCGCATGTGGGGCCGCGAGTGGTTCGAGGCGCTGGCCCGCAGCCGGTACATCGTCACCAACGCGCACCTGCCGTACTGGCTGAAGCGGCGTCCGGGCCAGGTCGTCGTCCAGGCCTGGCACGGCACCCCGTTGAAGAAGATCGGCCACGACATCGAGGACGTCCAGTTCACCAACGGGCGGTACCTGGAGAACGTGGCGAAGGAGTCGAAGAGCTGGAGCTTCATCGTCTCCCCCAACCGCTTCAGCACGCCGATCCTGAAGCGCGCCTTCGCGTTCGACGGTGAGCTGCTGGAGGCGGGCTACCCGCGCAACGACATGCTCTACGCACCGGAGCGCGACGAGATCGCCCAGAAGGTGCGCGAGCGCATCGGCCTCCCCGCGGGCAAGAAGGTCGTGCTCTACGCCCCGACCTGGCGCGACGACCAGTACTACGGCCCCGGCCGGTACAAGCTCGACCTCCAGGTCGATCTGGTGAAGGCCAAGCAGGAGCTCGGGGACGACTTCGTGCTCCTGGTCCGGCGCCACCCGAACGTGGTGGACACGGTGCCGGGTGCGGGCGAGGGCTTCGTCTGGGACGTCTCGGAGTATCCGGAGATCGGCGAGCTGTTCCTCGCCGCGGACGTTCTGATCACGGACTACTCGTCGCTGATGTTCGACTACGCGAACACCGGCCGCCCGATGCTGTTCTTCACCTACGACCTGGCGCACTACCGCGACCAGCTGCGCGGCTTCTACTTCGACTTCGAGAAGGAGGCCCCCGGGCCGCTGATCTCCACGTCGGACGAGCTGATCGCGTCACTCAAGGACCTGGACGCGGTGACGGACCGGTACAAGGGCGCGTACAAGAAGTTCCAGGACGTCTTCTGCGACCTGGACGACGGCCAGGCCGCCGGCCGGGTCATCGACCGGATGCAGGAGCTGGCGAAGGAGGACTGACCTCCCCGCTCACAGCCGCGAAAGGGCGGCCACCCCTCGGGGTGGCCGCCCTTTCGGGTGAGTCCGGCAGAAGGCGGAGGCAGAAGACCGGAAGGCGGCAGCGTCAGCGGCCGAGCAGCCGGCGCATCCGGGCCTCGGCGACCCTGCGGGCGCCCTGCAGCCCGTCCGCGACCCGCAGCACGAGCGCCCGGCCGCCGGTGACATGCGTCTGGACCAGCAGCACCCGGCCGGTGGGGCGCACCACGATGCCCCGGCGGGGCGCCTGGGCTCCGGCGGCCCGCACCTCCACCGGGGTCGCGGCGCCGTCGGCGTACCGGATCTCGGCCCGTACGTTCCACACGCCCAGCTGCCCGGGGCAGGCCAGCGCCGGTGTCGACAGCCGTACGTCGGCGGTCCAGCCGTCGCCGTCCGGGACCAGCGGTGCCTCCACGCCGACCGCGGGCCGGCTTCCGGTCCGCTCCTCCAGCTCGACATGGATCGTGCGCGGGCCGAGCTCCGCGAGCCGCCCGTACAGCTCGTGCACGCGCAGGCTCAGCCGGGTGCTGCCGCCCGCCCTGACCCGGCCGTCGACGGCCACCGGCAGTTCGGCGGTGGCCAGCAGACCGAGACCCACGGGCGGCGCGGCCGGGTCGTACGGGGGATCAGCCGGGGCGGGCGGGCGGTCAGCTCCACCAGCCGGCCGAGCTCGGCCGGCTCCGGCGCGGCCAGGATCGCACCGGCGATCCAGCGCGAGACGACAGCCGCGCAGGCGATGCCCTCGGAGTCGAACCCGGCCAGGTAGTCACGGGTGATCCGCCACCAGTCGGCCACGTACTCCCGGTCGCGCTGCGGGAGTTCACGCAAATAGAGCGGCAGGTCGTAGTCGCAGAACTTGGCCTGCGCATGCAGCGCCAGCTCCTCGCGTCCGGCGTTGCGCAGCACCTCGACGACGCCGCGGTGGGCGGTGACGCGGGACTGCCAGTTCCTGATGGCGCCGCGGCTCAGCGAGATCGACAGCTTCGCCGCCTGCCTGCGTACCTGCCAGAGGTAGACGACCTCGTCGGTCACCGCCAGCCGCGGGTCGGCGGCGTAGACCCGCGCGGTGAAGACGAAGTCCTCGTAGTGGAAGGCGCCGTCGGGGAACGTGATGGCGTGCTTCTCCAGGAACGCCCGGCGGTAGAGCTTGTTGACGGACAGGGTGTCCCACAGCATGCGGGGCCGGTCCTCGATCCCCTGGATCACGCTGCCGGGCAGATCGGCACCCGCCGACCGGTCGTAGATCAGCGGGGCCCAGACGGTGGTCGCGCCGTCCGGGAGCTCCACGCGCAGGCACTGGCCGGCGACGACGTCGGCACGCCGCTGCTCGGCGATCGGCAGCAGGGCGCCGATCGCTCCCGGCGGCAGGATGTCGTCACTGTCGAGGAACATCACGTACGGGAAGGCGGCGGCGGCCATGCCGTCGTTGCGCGGTGTCCCGCAGCCCCCGCTGTTCGTCGCCCTGGGGAGGATCCGCACCCGCGGGTCCGCGGCGAGCGGCGCGAGCGCGTCGAGGGTGCCGTCCGTCGAACAGTCGTCGACGACGATCACCTCGCCGACCTCGGACCCCTGCGCGAGCGCGGATTCAACGGCGCTCACGATGCGGGAGGCGTCGTTGTAGACGATCACAACGATGCTGACGTGTCCCATACCCGACCCCATGTCCCTGACCATCAGGAGATCATCTCATCCGGCGCCGGCCGGAAAGTCCCCGAGGAGCGCCTGGTCCGGCGCTCCTCGGGGGCTGTTCGGAACGACTGCTCAGAAGGCTTCGAAGTCGTCGAACTCCTGCTGCGCGTCGTCCTTGTCGCTCTTGTCGCGGCGGCGGTTGACCGCCGGGCGCGGCGGGTCGAAGCGGTGGTCCTCGCCGCGGCGGCCCAGCATCTCGGCACCGGCGGCCATCGTCGGCTCCCAGTCGAAGACGACCGCGTTCTCCTCCTCGCCGATGATGATCTCGTCGCCCGCCTGGGCGCCGGCCTTCACCAGCCGCTCCTCGACACCGAGGCGCGAGAGCCGGTCCGCGAGGTAGCCGACGGCCTCGTCGTTGGAGAAGTCGGTCTGCCGCACCCAGCGCTCGGGCTTCTCGCCGCGGACGCGGTAGGAGCCCTCCTCCTCGGTGACGGTGAAGCCGGCGTCGTCCACCGCGACCGGGCGGATGACGACCCGGGTCGACTCCTGCGCGGGCTTGGCGGCGCGGGTCTCGGCGACGATCTTCGCCAGGGCGAAGGAGAGCTCGCGCAGGCCCAGCCGGGAGACGGCCGAGACCTCGAAGACCTGGTAGCCGCGGGCTTCCAGCTCGGGCCGGATGATGTCGGCGAGGTCCTTGCCGTCCGGCACGTCGATCTTGTTCAGCACGACGATGCGCGGCCGGTCGCCCAGGCCGCCGTACTCGGCCAGCTCGGCCTCGATGACGTCGAGGTCGGTCACCGGGTCCCGGTCGGACTCCAGCGTGGCGGTGTCCAGGATGTGCACGAGCACCGAGCAGCGCTCGACGTGCCGCAGGAACTCCAGGCCCAGGCCGCGGCCCTGGCTGGCGCCCGGGATCAGGCCGGGGACGTCGGCGATCGTGTAGACGACCTCACCGGCGGTGACCACGCCCAGGTTCGGGACCAGGGTGGTGAAGGGGTAGTCGGCGATCTTCGGCTTGGCGGCCGAGAGCACCGAGATGAGCGAGGACTTGCCCGCGCTCGGGTAGCCGACCAGTGCCACGTCGGCGACGGTCTTGAGCTCCAGGACGATGTCCCGGGCCTTGCCGGGCTCGCCGAGCAGCGCGAAGCCGGGGGCCTTGCGGCGGGCCGAGGCCAGCGCCGCGTTGCCCAGGCCGCCGCGGCCGCCCTGGCCGGCGATGAAGGTGGTGCCCTGGCCGACGAGGTCGGCGAGCAGGTTGCCGTCCCGGTCCAGCACGACGGTGCCGTCCGGCACCGGCAGGACCAGGTCCTGGCCCTCGGAGCCGGTGCGGTTGCCGCCCGCGCCGCCCTTGCCGTTGGTGGCCTTGCGGTGCGGGGTGTGGTGGTAGTCGAGGAGCGTGGTGACGTCCTGGTCCACGACCAGGATCACATCGCCGCCACGGCCGCCGTTGCCGCCGTCCGGACCGCCGAGCGGCTTGAACTTCTCCCGGTGAACGGAGGCGCAGCCGTGGCCTCCGTTACCCGCGGCGACATGCAGCTCGACGCGGTCCACGAAGGTGGTCATACGGATTGCCTCCAGATAAATACGGGATTGTCTCAGTACTAACGCACCAAGGGCGGACCCTCTTCCCGCGCGCGGTGCGCGTCGGGGAAGTGGGATCCGCCCTCAGTGGTGTGTCTGTGTTCGTTGCGGAGCCGTATTAGACGGCGGCCGGAACGATGTTCACTACCCTGCGGCCACGCGCGGTGCCGAACTCGACCACACCGGCGGCGAGAGCGAACAGCGTGTCGTCCTTGCCGCGGCCCATGTTCGAACCGGGGTGGAAGTGCGTGCCACGCTGGCGGACGATGATCTCGCCGGCGTTGACGACCTGGCCGCCGAAACGCTTCACGCCGAGAAACTGAGCGTTGGAGTCACGTCCGTTACGGGTGGACGATGCACCCTTCTTGTGTGCCATGTTTTCTCAGTCCCTTACTTCGCAGCCGCGGGGATACCGGTGATCTTGATCGCCGTGTACTGCTGACGGTGACCCTGACGACGGCGGTAACCGGTCTTGTTCTTGTACCGCAGGATGTCGATCTTGACACCCTTGTGGTGGTCCACGATCTCGGCCGCGACCTTGATTCCGGCCAGGACCCACGGGTCACTGGTGACGGAGTCGCCATCGACCACGAGGAGCGTCGAGAGCTCGACCGCGTCGCCCACCTTGCCGGTGGAAATCTTGTCTACCTCGACGACATCGCCAACGGCCACCTTGTGCTGGCGGCCGCCGCTGCGCACGATTGCGTACACGCGGAACTCACTCTCAAGCTCGAATCGGGTACTCCTGAAGCCAGCCATCCCTGTCCTGCATTGGGGGGCCTCTCCCGGCGGACCGGGAGGGATTTGCTCAGGAGCGGGCGCAAAAACGCCGAAGGCCAAGGCTACGGGGCCCGTGGCGCAGGGTCAAACCGGGTGGCCGGGCGGCCGGCGGACGTAGTGCGGAAGGGCGGGCCCGAGGTCTCCGGGCCCGCCCTTCACCGTCTCAAGACGGCTTGTCACACCAGCAGTTGAGCTACTCGCTGTCGGCCGTACCGGCGGTCTTCTTCGTGGCCGCCTTCTTGGCCGGTGCCTTCTTGGCGACGGTCTTCTTGGCCGCCGTCTTCTTCGCCACGGCCTTCTTCGCCGCCGGCGCCTTCTTCGCGGCCGCCTTGCGCGGCGCCCGCTTCTTGGGCTCCGTGACCGCCCCGTCGGCCTCAGCGGCCTCCTGGACGGCCTCTGCGGCCTCGGTGGCGGGCTCGGTGCCGACGACCACCACTGCGGCGCCCTCGGCCGCCGGAGCGGTCACCTCGCGGGTCGCACGGCGGCGGGCGCGGGGCGGTGCGGCGGAGGGAGCGGGCTGCGCCGCCTCCACTGCCGCTTCCACGACCGGCTCCGGCGTCGGCTCGACGACGGGGGCGGCCTCGACCACGGTGACGGGCTCGGCCTCGGAGGAGGCCGGCGAACCCGCCGGGGCGCTCACCTTGCGGGTGGCACGGCGGCGCGTACGGCCCGGGGCCTGCGGCTCCATGACCGGTTCCGCGACGGGTGCCGGTTCCGCGACCGGCTCGACGACGACCGGTTCCGGGGCCTCGGCCGCGGGCTCGATCACGAACTCGATCACCTCGGCGGCCGGCGACTGCCGGTCCGCGAAGGGCGCGCCCGCCGGGGCGGTGGCCTTACGGCTCGCCCGGCGGCGGCCGCCACGGCCACGCGACGTCGCCGCGGCCTCGGCCTCGGCGGCGCTGCTGAACCACTCGTCGTCGGTCGCGACCGTCGGCACCAGCTCGGCCTCGGTCACCGCGACCGGCTCCAGCTCCGGGTACTCGTCCGCGTCCTCGTGCGCCTCGTACTCGTCGTTCTCGGTGTCGTTGCCGTTCTCGTTCTCGGTGTCGTGCTCGTGCGTGTGCTCGTCGCCCGCACCGGTCCCGGCCTTGCCGCGGCGCTTGCGCTTGCCGCCGCCACCGGTGGTCGTCGCCTGGTCCATGTGGACGATGACGCCGCGCCCGCTGCAGTGCACGCAGACCTCGGAGAACGACTCCAGCAGGCCCTGGCCGACCCGCTTGCGGGTCATCTGCACCAGACCGAGCGAGGTGACCTCGGCGACCTGGTGCTTGGTCCGGTCCCGGCCCAGGCACTCCAGCAGCCGCCGCATGACGAGGTCGCGGTTGGACTCCAGGACCATGTCGATGAAGTCGATGACGACGATGCCGCCCAGGTCGCGCAGCCGCAGCTGGCGCACGATCTCCTCGGCCGCCTCCAGGTTGTTCTTGGTGACGGTCTCCTCGAGGTTGCCGCCCTGACCGGTGAACTTGCCGGTGTTGACGTCGACGACGATCATCGCCTCGGTCTTGTCGATCACCAGCGAACCGCCGGACGGCAGCCAGACCTTGCGGTCCAGCGCCTTCAGCAGCTGCTCGTCGATCCGGTACGTCGCGAAGACGTCGACCTCGGAGGTCCACCGGCTGAGCCGGTCGGTCAGGTCCGGAGCGACATGGTGGACGTACTCGTTGATCGTCTCCCACGCCTCGTCACCGCTGACGATGACCTTGGTGAAGTCCTCGTTGAAGATGTCGCGGACGACGCGGACCGTCATGTCCGGCTCGCCGTAGAGCAGCGTCGGGGCGTTGCCGCCCTTGGCGCGCTTCTGGATGTCGTCCCACTGGCCCTGCAGCCGGTCGACGTCGCTGCGCAGCTCCTCCTCGCTCGCACCCTCGGCGGCGGTGCGCACGATGACGCCCGCGTCCTCGGGGACGATCTTCTTGAGGATGGTCTTGAGCCGGGCGCGCTCGTTGTCGGGCAGCTTGCGGCTGATGCCGGTCATCGAGCCCTCGGGCACGTAGACCAGGTAGCGGCCGGGCAGCGAGATCTGGCTGGTGAGGCGGGCGCCCTTGTGGCCGATCGGGTCCTTGGTGACCTGCACCAGGACCGACTGGCCGGACTTCAGCGCGCTCTCGATCCGGCGCGGACCGTGGCCCATGCCGAGCGCCTCGAAGTTGACCTCGCCGGCGTACAGCACCGCGTTGCGGCCCTTGCCGATGTCGACGAAGGCGGCCTCCATGGACGGCAGCACGTTCTGGACCTTGCCCAGGTAGACGTTGCCGACGTACGAGGTGGCCTGCTCCTTGTTCACGTAGTGCTCGACGAGGACGTTGTCCTCCAGCACGCCGATTTGGGTGCGCTCACCGCTCTGCCGGACGACCATGACGCGCTCGACGGCCTCGCGGCGGGCCAGGAACTCGGCCTCGGTGATGATCGGGACGCGGCGGCGGCCCTGCTCACGGCCCTCACGGCGGCGCTGCTTCTTCGCCTCCATGCGGGTGGAGCCCTTGATGGAGGTCACCTCGTCGAAGCCGGTGCCCAGGCTGGGCTCGGCCTTGGCGCGCGGCTCACGGACCTTGACGACCGTGCGCTCCGGGTCGTCGGCGACCGTGCCGTCGTCCCCGCCCGAGTCGCCACTGCGGCGACGGCGACGGCGCCGGCGACGGCTGCTGGTGGAGCCGTGGTCGTCGTCCTGGCCACCGTCCGACGCCTCGGCGTCGTCCTCGGTGTCGTCCTCGTGCTCCTCGTCCTCGGCCGACTGCTCGTCGCCCTCGGCGGACTCGCCACGGCGACGGCGGCGGCCACCACGGCGGCGGCGGCGCGACGGACGGTCGTCCGACTCGTCGTCGTCCTCGTCGGACACGGTCTCCTCGGACACCGCGTCGGCGGTCTCGTCCTCGGCCTCGACGGGCGCGGCTTCGGTCACCACGTCCTCGGCCGGGGCGCCGCGGCGACGGCGGCGGCGACGCGAACCGCCCTCCTGCTCGTCGTCCTCGTCACGGGACCGGACGGCCGGAGCCGGCGGCTCCTCCTGGACCGGTTCGGCGGCGACGGGGGTGGTGACGTGCTCGGCGGCCTGGAAGACCGGCGGCTGGAAGACCATCGTCGGCGGGCGCACCGCACGGCGGCGGCCACGGGTCGGCGCCGGCTCGGCCGGAGCCTCCTCGGGCTCGACGGCCACCGGCGCGGCGGTCTCCTCCGGCTCGGCGGGCTCGACCGGACGGGCGGCCTCGACGGCCTGCTCGGCGGCGACGGCGCGCTTGCGGGTGCGGCGGTTGCGGGCCGGGGCCTCCGCCTCGGGTGCCTCGGCCACGGCCTCCTCGACCGGGGTGAACTGCGGGGCGGCCTCGGCGGTGCCCTTACGGGTGGCGCGGCGGGCGGCACGCGGCGCGGCAGGCGCCTCGGTGTCCTCCTCGTCCGGCACGACGGGCTGCGCGGCCGGTGCGGCCTGCGCGAAGGTGTCGTCCTTCGGTGCCAGCGCGCCCGGCTTCAGCCGGCGGGCGCCGTCGCCCGCGGCCGACGAGGCCGACGGGGCGGAGGGAGCGACGCGCTTGCGGGAGGAGCGGCGGCCACGGCCCGGGGCCTCGGCCTCCGGACGCGGCGGGTGCCGCGGCAGCGGGGGCCGCGGCGACGACCGGCGCGGGGCGGCGGGCGCCTCCTCGATGAACTGCGGAGCCTGGGCGGGCGCGGCGACCTTGCGGGTCGCGCGGCGGCGGGGCCCAGGTCGGGGCGGCGGGGTCCACGGTTGGCTCGGCCGGTGCCTCGACGGCGGCCGGGGTCTCGGCGGCGGGCGCCTCCTCGACTGCCTGCGGGGCCTCGGACGGCGCGGTGACCTTACGGGTCGCACGACGACGGCGCGCGGCGGCGCGGCGGAGTCCGGGGCGTCAGCGGCCTCGGCCGGGGCTTCGGGCGCGGCGGCCGGTGCGACCGCCGGGGTCTCGGCACGGCGTCGGGGGGCCGCAGGGGCACCGGGGCCGGGGCCGTCACCTTGCGGGTGGCGCGACGACGGGCGCGGCGGCGCGGCGGAGGTGTCGGTGTCCTCTGCGGACGCCGGGCTCGCGGCCGGGGCCTCGTCGGCCGGGCGCGGCGGGCAGGCCGGCCGGGCGGGACAACGGCCCGGCGGCGACGGCGGGGGCCGGCTTCTTTCGCTGGTTGCGGCGCCGGTGTCCGGCGCCTCGTTGGGCTCGTTGTGATCGAGCATTCGGGCAGTGCTCCCGTCATGCTCCCGGGCGCCGCGCTCTGTTCCGGTGGCGGCGGGCCGCGACGTCGGTCGTGGTGCCGCTGTCCGGGGGCGCGGGCGCCGCACGGGAGCTGTTGTCTCGCTCGTCGGCACGCCTGTGACGGGCCGACGAAAGTCTTATGAGGTCAGCGTCACCGGGCCCGGGTGGCTCCCTGGCGCGTCGGCAACACGTCGACGGCGTTCCTACGCGGAAGCTTCCCCAGCCTTCGGCGGGGAGTCCCCACTCGGCACCGTCGCGGCGTCGCGATCTGGCGCGAGCGGGTCGGTGACCGTCCCGGACTCTTCGTGGAGCGGCCCCTGCGCCAGCCTGGTCACCGCTGCGGGGACCGGCGGCGCGAGGTCGGCCGTCACACGGAGGCCGGACAGGACGTCGTCGGGTCGCACGGCAGGTGTCAAGTGCCGAACAACTAGCCGCAGTATCGCACAGGCGACAGGCTCGGGCCTATCCGCACCCTGTTCGAGCGCGTCAGCCGGCATGACCTCGAGCCGGGTGACGGCGTCGCGCGCGTCGAAGGCGCGCATGCCGTTCTTGGTCTTCCGCTCGACCTGGACGGTCTCGGCGGCGAGGAAGAGGGCGACCGCACGCTCCGCCTCGGCCGGCTCGACGCCGTCGAGCCGGAGCTGCCATACGGAGGCCTGCAGCCGCTCGGCGAGGCCGGAGGTACGGGCCTCCACCGCTTCGGTGATGTCGAGCCCGGTGGGCAGCGACTCGTCGAGCAGCAGTCGCAGCTTCTCGGGGTCGCGGACCTCGGTGAGGCCGATCTCCAGGTACTCGGCCTCGCTGCCGACGCCGGTGGGCGCGGCGTTCGCGTACGAGACCTTGGGGTGCGGGGTGAAGCCCGCCGAGTACGCCATCGGCACCTCGGCGCGGCGCAGGGCCCGCTCGAAGGCGCGCTGGAAATCGCGGTGACTGGTGAACCGGAGGCGGCCGCGCTTGGTGTAGCGCAGGCGGATGCGCTGCACCGTCGGTGCGGGCGGTGGGCCTTCGGGCTGTCGCTTGCCCAGTGTCGTTCAGTCCCTCGTACGTCTGCGGAGGCCTTGTCGGGGCCCGTTTGTCATACCCAAGGTTACGCCGCGTCGCGCACAGGTGATGACGGGCGGTGCGGAGCAGCGGGCCCGCGGGGTTTCGGCCAAATCTCATCCTCGCCTCCGGCCACCGCCATTCGCATCTCGTATGCGTAACGGGTCTGGACCGGAACCGTTCCGTGGGACCGGTCCGCACCGCCGGGTCGAGATCGAACTCACCAACGAGGAGCGGGCCGCCCGGGCGTTCCTCGTCGGCGACCTGGCGTACGGCGTCGGCATCCGCCGGCTGACGACGGCGCCCCGCCGGGTCCCGGTCCCGCTCAGCGATGGCCCGGCGGGACGCGCTTGCCGAACTCCGGGGCGCGCTTCACGAGGTCCGGGACGGGCGCCGCGCTCTGCTCCGGAAGGCGCGGGGCGCTCTTCGGCGCCCCGAACAGCATCCGGCGGGCGTCCGCCCGGGCCTCGCGAACGGTCACACGGACGGTGCGCAGCGCGTCCTGAACGATCTGCCGGGCCTCACCGACCGCCCGTCCGACCGGCGCGAGCACTTCGCGCCGCGTCCAGCGGCCGACGGCGCGCACGGCGTCGGCGGCCGGCACGAAGACGGTGTGCCACACCCAGCGCGCCGGATCGCCGATCAGGGTCCGCGCCAGCCACTTCAGCCCGCGCCCCACCGCCCGCGAGATGTACCCGGCGACCCGCCAGGCATGGCCGAGCGCGGCGGCGATCTCCCGCCCCACCGGGGCCAGTACATAGCGGTAGAGGGCCACGACGGGCACCACGAGCAGATACCGGAGCAGCCAGCCGACAGCCGTGCCGACGGCCTCGGCCGACCAGGTGAGGGCCGTGCCGAGCGCCCGCACCGACCACCCTGCGGCCCGGCCCAGCGGCGTCAGCACGTACCGGTGGAACGCGACCACCGGCACCACGAACAGCACCCGCCCGAGCCACACCGCGGCGGTGCCGGACGCGCGAGCCGTCCGGACCGCGGCATGGCCGAGCGGCGTGAGTACGTAGCGGTAGAGAGCCACGGCCGGTACGGCGACCAGGTAGCGGAGCAGCCGGCCGGCGGCCGTGCCGAGTGCCCGCACCGACCACCGTGCGGCGTGGCCGGCCGGCGTCAGCACGTAGCGGTACAGGAGCACCAGCGGAACGACGACCAGCACGCGCAGCAGCCACCGCACGGCCGCGCCGGTGCCGTGGCCGGTGGCCGCGAGGGCGGCGGCCAGCGCGCGGGCGGCGGGGGCCAGGACGGCGGTGTGCAGCAGCCGCAGCGGCCGGACGAGGAGGTGGGTCACGAGCAGGACGACGCCGGTCCCGAGCAGCCGGACCAGCGCGGCCAGGCCGGATCCGGCGGCGCGCAGCGACCACGTCACGCCCCGGCCGAACGGCGTCAGGACGTAGCGGTACAGGGCGCCGAGCGGCACCACGACCAGCGTGCGCACCAGCCACCGGGCGGTGGTGGCGGTCCCCCGGCCGGCCGGGACGAGTACCGCCGTCCAGAGCCACACCAGCGGGACGGCGATGAGGACGCGGCCCAGCAGGGCGAGGGCGCCGCCCAGCCACCGGAGGGCGCGGCCGGTGCCGCGGGCCACGGCGCTGAGCGGTTCGACGACGACGCGCCGCCAGAGCCAGCCCAGGCCGGCGCCCAGACCGCGGCCCAGGGCGGCGAGCGCGTCCCACGCCATCCGCACCGGAAGGATCACGACGAGCGCGAAGATCCGCACCGGCATGCGTATCGCGACCGTCAAGCAGCCCTGGCCGGTGTCCCGTTCCCCCGTCACGCTCATGCGCGCACGGTACGTGACGCCGGCCGGAACCCAGAAGCGGAGGTGCCCCGGGCAGCTCGCCCGGGGCCCCGCCCTACGTCCCCGCGTCCGTCAGACGGCCGCCGGCGCGGTGTCCTGCTCGGTGTCGGGGTCGATCCCCTGGAGGTACTCCTCAGTGATCTCCTTCGGCCCGAACGGCCAGACCTTCTCGAAGCGGGCCCACAGGAGGAAGGCGACGCAGCCGAGGGCGACCCACGCCAGGGACCACTCGATGGGGTGACGGCCGGGCGAGTTCTTGTCCGCGTAGCCGTAGATCACCAGCCAGCCGACGAGGGCGATGATGCTCGGCAGCGGGTAGAGCCACATCTTGTACGGCCGGTGCAGACCGGCCTGGCGGCGGCGCAACACCGAGACCGCGAGGATCTGCGCGAGCGCCTGGACGATCACCATGACGGTGGTGAGCAGTTGGATGAGGGTGGCCAGATCGGTGTGGCGGCCGATGAGGAAGCCGATCGCGGTGATGACGCCCATGGTGGCCAGGCCCAGCATCGGGAAGCGGTGCTGGGCGTGCAGCTTCCCGTACTGGCGGAAGAAGACGCGGTCACGGGCCGCGTCGTAGGGCACCCGGGAGCCGCCGAGGAGTCCGGTGAAGACCGAGGCGAAGGCCGTGATGAGGATGAGGACGGTGACGGTGTCGGCGGCGCCCTTGCCCCAGGTCTTCTCCATGACCGCGGAGGCGACCGACGAGGAGGCGATGTCGTCGGCGTTGAGCATCCGGTGCCAGTCGATGACCCCGAGGGTGCCGATCTGGAGCAGCAGGTAGATCCCCATGATGCCGAGGATCGAGAAGATGATGGAGCGCGGCAGGATGCGCCCGGGGTCCTTGATCTCGGCGCCCATGTACGCGGTGGTGTTGTAGCCGAGGTAGTCGTAGATGCCGATGGTGAGACCCGCGGCGAAGCCGATCCAGAAGGTGTGGCTGGTCAGTTCGAAGGCGTGCGCGGGGTAGGTGAAGGCCAGGTCCGCGTCGAAGTGGGTGAACGCGGCGAGGATGACCAGCGCGACCGACAGGATCATCACGCACCACATGACGGCGGTGATGCGGGCGATGTGCTCGATACCGCGCCACAGCAGCAGGACGACGAGCGCGATCATGCCGAGACCGACGGCGTCCCCCGCGTTCTGGCCCATGTCGGGGGCCAGATAGCCGAGGTACTGGACGAAGCCGACGACTCCGGTGGACATGATCAGCGGGATGAAGAGCATGGCCGTCCAGACGAACAGGAACGGCATGAGCTTGCCCGAGCGGTACTGGAACGCCTGCCGGAGGTAGACGTACGAGCCGCCGGAACCGGGCATCGCCGCGCCCATCTCGGCCCAGATCAGACCGTCGGCCAGCGCCAGCAGGGCGCCGGCCAGGAAGCCGATCACGGCCTGCGGCCCGCCGAACGCGGCGACCATCAGGGGGATGGTGACGAAGGGTCCGATGCCGCACATCTGGCTCATGTTGATGGCGGTGGCCTGGAACAGGCCGATACGGCGGACAAAGCCGCCGGCAGGTGGCGGGGAGCCGGACACGGTGCCTCCCTGGGCAGGTGACGGGGACGGGGAGCGGACTGCCGTTTCGCCAGTGCAGGGGTTCGCCTCGGCGCCGGGCGTGCTTAAGTTAAGTACCTTTACTTGATGCGTCAAGGGGTCACGGCGATATGCATGAGAATGGTGCGATGAGCAGCAGCGACGGTGGTGCGGAACAGCCCTGGAACCGACAGCGACTGCGCAGCACCAACGAGCGGCTCCTGCTGGAGCGGCTGCGGACCGGGGGCGTCGCCTCCCGCGCCCAACTCGCCCGCGAGACCGGCCTGTCCAAGCCGACGGTCTCCAGCGCCCTCGCCTTCCTCGAACTGGCAGGACTGGTCCGCGAAGCCGGCCTGCACACCCCCGAACGCGGCCGCGTCGCCGTGCTCTACGCCCCCGACGCGTCGGCCGGCTACGCGCTCGGCATCGACATCGGCCGCGCGTGGCTGCGGGTCGCCCTCGCCGACCTCGACGGAACGGTCGTCGCCCGCGCCGACGTCCGCAACCGCGCCCGCAGCTCCGCCGCGATGGCCGACCTCGTGGTCGCCACCTCCCACCAGGTCGTCGCCGACTCCGGCGTCCCCCCCGCCAAGGTCGCCCACGCGGTGGTCGGCACCCCCGGCGTGTACGACGAGACGCAGCGCCGGGTCCGCTACGCCCAGCACCTGCCCGGCTGGGGCCGGGCCGGCCTCTTCGACCGGATGCGGGACGAACTCGGGGTACCGCTGGCCGTCCACAACGACGCCAACCTGGCGGCCCTCGGCGAGTACACCTTCGGCGTCGGCGCGGGCAGCAAGCTCTTCGTCTACGTCATGATCGGCACCGGGCTCGGCATGGGCGTGGTCTCCGAGGGCCGGCTGTTCACCGGCGCGCACGGCGCGGCGGGCGAGATCGGCTATCTGCCGTGGGCCGGCCCCGGCCACCACCGGCCGGACACACCGGACACCCTGGAGAGCGCGGTGGCGGCCGACGCCGTCGTCCAGGCCGCCCGCGGGCTGGGCATGAGCGGCCCGCTCACCGCCAAGGACGTCTTCGACGCGGCACGGGCCGGCGACGTCGCCGCTGTGGCCGCCGTCCGCCAGGAGGGGGAACGGCTCGCGCACACGGTGGCGGCGGTGGCGGCGGTGCTGGATCCGGACCTGGTGGTGTTGGGCGGGGGCGTGGGTCACAGCGCGGACCTGCTGTTGAGCACGGTCCGGGACACCTTGCGGGCGCTGACACCGCTACGACCGAAGGTGGTGCCGAGCGCCCTCGGAGAGGACGCGGTGGTTCTGGGCGCGGTGGCCACCGCGCTGGGAACAGCACGGGATGTGGTGTTCGAACAGCGGTCGGCATCGTCCTAGGACGATGCCGACCGCTGCGGTTGCTACTTGACGACCGTCAGCGGGAGCAACTTCTTGCCCGTCGGGCCGATCTGGATGTCCAGGTCGAGCTGGGGGCAGACGCCGCAGTCGAAACACGGGGTCCAGCGGCAGTCCTCGACCTCGGTCTCGTCCAGCGACTCCTGCCAGTCCTGCCACAGCCAGTCCTTGTCGAGGCCCGAGTCCAGGTGGTCCCAGGGCAGGACCTCTTCCTCGGTGCGCTCGCGGGTGGTGTACCAGTCCAGGTCGACGCCGGTGCCGGGGAGCGCCTTGTCGACGGCGCGCATCCAGCGGTCGTAGCTGAAGTGCTCGCGCCAGCCGTCGAAGCGGCCGCCGTCCTCGTACACCGCGCGGATGACCGCGCCGATCCGGCGGTCGCCGCGGGAGAGCATGCCCTCGACGATGCCCGGCTTGCCGTCGTGGTAGCGGAAGCCGATGTTGCGGCCGTACTTCTTGTCGTTGCGGATGGCGTCCCGCAGCTTGGCGAGCCGGGCGTCGGTCTCTTCGACGCCGAGCTGGCCCGCCCACTGGAAGGGGGTGTGCGGCTTGGGGACGAAACCGCCGATGGAGACCGTGCAGCGGATGTCGTTCTGCCCGGTGACCTCGCGGCCCTTCTGGATGACGTTGCGCGCCATGTCGGCGATCTGCAGGACGTCCTCGTCGGTCTCGGTGGGGAGCCCGACCATGAAGTACAGCTTCACCTGGCGCCAGCCGTTGCCGTACGCGGTGGCGACCGTACGGATCAGGTCCTCCTCCGAGACCATCTTGTTGATGACCTTGCGGATGCGCTCGCTGCCGCCCTCGGGGGCGAACGTGAGGCCGGACCGGCGCCCGTTGCGGGTCAGCTCGTTGGCGAGGTCGATGTTGAAGGCGTCGACCCGGGTGGAGGGCAGCGACAGGCCGACCTTGTCCTCCGTGTAGCGGTCCGCGAGGCCCTTGGCGATCTCACCGATCTCGCTGTGGTCCGCGGAGGAGAGCGAGAGGAGGCCGACCTCCTCGAAGCCGGTGGCCTTGAGGCCCTTCTCGACCATCTCGCCGATGCCGGTGATGCTTCGCTCCCGCACGGGGCGCGTGATCATGCCGGCCTGGCAGAAACGGCAGCCGCGGGTGCAGCCGCGGAAGATCTCGACGGACATCCGCTCGTGGACGGTCTCCGCGAGCGGGACCAGCGGCTGCTTCGGGTAGGGCCACTCGTCGAGGTCCATGACGGTGTGCTTGGAGACCCGCCACGGCACGCCCGAGCGGTTGGGGACGACGCGGGAGATCCGGCCGTCCTCCAGGTACTCGACGTCGTAGAACCTGGGGACGTACACCCCACCGGTCTTCGCGAGCCGGAAGAGCACCTCGTCACGGCCACCGGGACGGCCCTCGGCCTTCCAGGCGCGGACGATGTCGGTGATCGCCAGCACCGCCTGCTCGCCGTCGCCGATCACCGCGGCGTCGATGAACTCCGCGATCGGCTCGGGGTTGAAGGCCGCGTGGCCGCCCGCGAGCACGATCGGGTCGTCGAGCGTGCGGTCGGCGGCGTTGAGCGGGATGCCGGCGAGGTCCAGCGCGGTGAGCATGTTGGTGTAGCCGAGCTCGGTGGAGAAGCTCAGGCCGAACACGTCGAACGCCTTGACCGGACGGTGCGCGTCGACCGTGAACTGCGGAACCTGGTGCTCGCGCATCAGGGCCTCCAGGTCGGGCCACACGCTGTACGTGCGCTCGGCGAGGACGCCCTCGCGCTCGTTGAGCACCTCGTAAAGGATCATGACGCCCTGGTTGGGCAGGCCGACCTCGTACGCGTCCGGGTACATCAGCGCCCAGCGCACATCGCAGGCGTCCCAGTCCTTGACGGTGGAGTTCAGCTCCCCACCGACGTACTGGATGGGCTTCTGGACGTGCGGGAGAAGCGCTTCCAGACGGGGGAAGACCGACTCGACAGGCATCAGAGATGTCTTTCATCAGCGGGCAGGGGTGACCCTCAAGACTAGCGCGCCTTCGGAGTCGCCTTCGCCCGGTGGAAATCCCGGCCGTGCGCCGCACCGGATCACGGCCGGAGATCGGCCTCGCGCCAGCGCTCCGGGAGCTGCTCCTCCACCTCGATCGCGCGGGCCCGCTCCAGCTGGCTGAGCGCGCCGTACGGGAAGGCGCTCTCGCCCGCCGCGACGGCCTCCCCGGCCAGCCGGGCGATCGCGACCCGGCACATCACGCTGTCCTGGTGCTCGCCCAGCAGCTGCTGGACGGACTTCATCCGGGCGGTGTGCTCCTTCGCCGGGGAGCCGAGCACCGGGCGGGCGGCCT
This sequence comes from Streptomyces sp. So13.3, assembly GCF_005860785.2. Taxonomy (NCBI): domain Bacteria; kingdom Bacillati; phylum Actinomycetota; class Actinomycetes; order Kitasatosporales; family Streptomycetaceae; genus Streptomyces; species Streptomyces sp. So13.3. The sequence goes on from NZ_CP048835.1 coordinate 3,783,912, forward strand.
CGGCGCAGTAGCGGGCACGCTTGGCCGCCTTGCGGGCCTCGTGCAGCGCCAGATCGCGCTCCTGGCCGCGTTCGACGGCCATGGCGGCCTCGACGAGCCTCCGCAGCCGCCGGTGGTCCCGGCGTACGGCCTTCTGCAGCGCGGGCGTCGCGGCCGCCTTCGCGCCCTCCAGGTACGGCGGGTCCGAGAGGAGTGCCTCGACCGTGTCCAGCACCTGGAAGTAGTGCGGGCCGCCGAGCACCCGCAGCACGGCGGCGTGCGTCTCGCCGTGCGCCTTGGTGCCTTCCGCGAGCAGCCGGCTGCGCAGCGTTTCGTCGATCAGGTCCGGGGCGAGCTCCGTGAGCCGCTCCTGCAGCCGCTCGGCCAGCACCTCACGGTCGCGCTCCGTGCCCAGCACCGCGCCGAGCCACTTCAGCTCCTCGCCGACCGGGTCGGTCACGGCCCGGTCCAGCTCCCGGCGGAAGGTCTTCAGGGCGCTGCGCGCCCGCCGGGCCGCGACCCGCATCTGGTGCACGGCGTCGGGCTCGGCCCGCCGGACCTCGGGGTCGAGGGCGATGAGGGCCCGCAGCTGCTCGTACAGATAGGCCAGCGCGGCGTCCCCGGCGGTGAGGATCTCGGCGGGCGGTCCCGGCGGGACGATCGCCGCCGTCAGCCGGTCGCCGAGGGCGCGGGCGAGCTTGGAGGGCGAGTCCGAACGGTGCAGTCCCACGGCGGCCAGCCGCTGCTCGACGGCGTCCAGGAGCGCGGGCTTGCCGCCGACGAGTTCGACCTCGAACTCGGTCCAGGTGATCGCCACGGCCTTGCTCGCCGGGCCGGCTCCCAGCAGCTGTGCGGTGACGTGGTCGTGGGCGATCTCCGCCAGGGGCTCCCCCGCCGCGTCCAGCAGATGCTGCCGCTCGCGGTGGTTCTTGAGCCGCACGACGGGGATCAGCCGCCGCCCCCGGGTGTGCACGGCCACCTCGGCGGCCAGGTCCTTCGGGACGGTGCGGGTCGCGCGTCCGAGCGGGGCGTGCACCTCGGTGCGGGTGTCGGCCTCGGTGGTCGGCAGTTTCAGATGCCAGCCGGCGTCGTCCCCGCCGGTGCGGCGGCGCAGGGTGATCCTGCGGGCCGCGAGGCGCAGGTCCTCGGTGTCGAAATAGACGGCGTCGAGTTCCGCCGGATCCAGGTCACAGCTGCTGACGACCTTGGGCAGCCCGCTGAGATCGGGCTGCTCGAACCGGCCGTCCGCTTCGTACTTGCGCTCGGTCTCCCGCACACGCTTACCCATGAAGGGAACGTAGTCGCGGGTTCCGCTGCGGGCAATGGCGCGTACCTTGCCACCGGCCGGTTCGTTCCGGCCAGTGGCGGCGATCAGGCGGACATCGGGCGCTGTATCCGGACCGCCTGGAGCAGTCCGATGGCGATCCAGATCGCGAACATCGACGAGCCGCCGTACGACACGAAGGGCAGCGGCAGGCCGGCGACCGGCATGATGCCGAGCGTCATCCCGATGTTCTCGAACGCCTGGAACGCGAACCAGGCGACGATGCCGGCCGCGACGATCGTGCCGTACAGGTCGGTGGCGCTGCGGGCGATCGCGCAGGCCCGCCAGACGATCAGCCCGAGCAGGACGATGATCGCGGCGGCCCCGGCGAAGCCGAGCTCCTCGCCGGCGACGGTGAAGACGAAGTCGGTCTGCTGCTCGGGCACGAACTGGCCGGTGGTCTGGCTGCCGTGGAAGAGCCCCTTGCCGAACAGGCCGCCGGAGCCGATCGCGATGAGCGCCTGGTGGGTGTTGTAGCCGACGCCGGCCGGGTCCAGGGCGGGGTTGGCGAACGCCGCGAACCGGTCGACCTGGTACTTGTCGAGCACGCCGAGCTGCCAGATCAGCGCGGCCCCCACCGCGCCCGCCGAGATCAGGCCCAGCACCCAGCGGTTGGAGGCGCCGGAGGCGAGCAGCACACCGAGGATGATCACCGCCATCACCATCACCGAGCCGAGGTCCGGCATCAGCATGATGATCGCTATGGGCAGCGCGGCCCAGATCAGGGCCTGGAGGACGGTGCGGTGGTCGGGGTGCACGCGGTCGCCCGCGTCCACCCGCGCCGACAGCAGCATCGCCATGGTCAGGATGATGGTGATCTTCACGAACTCGGACGGCTGCAGCGAGAAGCCGCCGCCGATCACGATCCATGAGTGCGCGCCGTTGATCGTGGTGCCCAGCGGGCTGAGCACCGACAGGATCAGCAGCACCGAGATCACGTAGAGCACCGGCACGACACCGCGCAGCCGGCGGTGTCCCAGCGCCACGACGCCCGCGGCGAGGCCGAGGCCGATGCCGGTGTTCATCAGATGGCGCAGCAGGAAGTAGTACTGGTCGCCGTGGGTGAGGTTGGTGCGCCCGCGGGTCGCCGAGTAGACAAGCAGCGTGCCGATCGCCGACAGCGCGAGTGCGGAGCCCAGCAGGACCCAGTCCATCCGGCGCAGTATCGAGTCCCGGGCGAGCAGTTTGCCCAGGGTGCTGCGTTCCGGGGTGAAGCGGCGGATCGTGTAGCCGTTGGCGGTCATGAGACGTACCTCCGGCCCAGCAGGAGCTTGTCGTCGCGGCCGGGGGCGAGCGCGGCGAGCACCGGGCCGCCGGCGGGCGCGGAGGGTGCGCCGGACGACGGGGCGAGGGTGGTGACGGCGGACACGGCACGGACGACGGAGCCGTCGTCGGCGAACTTCGGCAGCTTCGTCTCGGGGGTCGGCAGCAGCGCCTTCTTGCTGTCGATCGAGCCGTTGGCCTGGATGCCGTACATCGCCTCGTAGATCTTGCGGATCGCGGGTCCTGAACCGCCGGAGCCGGTGCCGCCCTGCGAGATCGTCATGACGATCGCGTAGTCCTTGGTGTACGTCGTCAGCCAGGACGTCGTCTGCTTGCCGTCGACCTCGGCGGTACCGGTCTTGGCGTGCAGCTGGATCTTGTCCTGCGGCCAGCCGGAGAAGCGCCAGGCGGCGGTACCGCTGGTGATGACGCCGGCGGTGGCCTGGTTGATGTACTTCAGGGTCTCGGCGCTGTCCGGCAGCTTGCCGGTGGCCTTGGGCGCGATCGGCTTGATCGTCTTGCCGTCCGCGCTGACGATCGCCTTCCCTATGGTCGGCTGGTAGAGCGTGCCGCCGTTGGCGAGGGCCGAGTAGATCCGCGCCATCTGGACCGGGGTGACGAGGGTGTCACCCTGGCCGATCGCGAAGTTCACCGAGTCACCGGCGCGCATCACATTGCCGTCGACGCAGTTCTCGCGGGCGATCTGGGTCGCGTAGTCCTGCTTGTTGGTCTTCCCCTCCCGGCACCAGTAGTCCACGTTGGCCTCGAAGTAGGCCTGCTTCCACTGGCGGTCCGGGACCCGGCCCTTGACCTCGCCCGGCAGGTCGATGCCGGTCTTGGCGCCCAGGCCGAACTGGTGGGCGGTCTTGTAGAAGAAGTCCTTGGGGTTCTTGGGCTTGGTGCCGCCGTCCGCGAGCCACTGGTTGTACGAGAGCCCGTAGAAGACGGTGTCGCAGGAGATCTCCAGCGCCTTGCCGAGGTTGATCGCGCCGAAGCTCTCGCCCTCGAAGTTCTTGAACACACGGCCGCCGATGGTCATCGACGAGGTGCAGGGGTAGGCGCCGTCGAGCGGGTATCCGGCGTTGACGGCGGCCGACGTGGAGATCACCTTGAAGGTCGAGCCGGGCGCCGACAGGCCCTGGATGGCCCGGTTCAGCAGCGGGTAGTTCGAGTCCTTGCCGGTCAGCTGCTTGTAGTCGGCCGGCGAGATGCCGCCGACCCACGCGTTCGGGTCGTACGTCGGGGCGCTGGCCATCGCGATGACCTGGCCGGTGTGCACGTCCATGACCGTGACCGCGCCCGAGTCGGCCTTGTAGTTGGTGCCCGTGACGGTGTCGAAGGTCTTGCGGGCCTCCACCATCGCGTCGTTCAGCTCCTTCTCGGCGACGGCCTGGACGCGCGAGTCGATGCTGGTCACCAGATTGGCGCCGGGTTCCGCGGGCGTGTCACCGGCCCGGCCGATCACCCGGCCGAGGTTGTCCACCTCGTAGCGGGTCACGCCCGCCGTACCGCGCAGCGCCGCGTCGTACTGGCGCTCCAGGCCGGAGCGGCCGACCTGGTCGGAGCGCAGCAGCGGCGTGCCGTTCTTCTGCGAGGAGGCGATCTCGTCGTCCGTGACGGGCGAGAGGTAGCCGAGCACCTGTGCGGCGTTGGCCTTGCTCGGCGCCGGGTAGCGGCGGACGGCGGTCGGCTCCGCGGTCACACCGGGGAAGTCCTCGCGGCGCTCCATGATCTGCAGCGCCTGCTGGGTGGTGGCCTTGTCGGTGATCGGGATCGGCTGGTACGGCGAGCCGTTCCAGCAGGGCTGGGGGGTCTTGGCGTCGCAGAGCCGGACCTTGGCGATGACGTCGGCGGGCGGCATGGCCAGCACCGCGGCGAGCCGGGTGAGGACGGCCTTGCCGTCGTCCTTCTGCTTGAGCAGCTCGGTGCGGCTGGCGGATACCACCAGCCGGGTCTCGTTGTCGGCGATGGGCACACCGCGCGCGTCCAGGATCGCCCCGCGGACCGCGGGGGTCACGACCTGCTGGATGTGGTTGCTGGCGGCCTTCTCGGTGTACTCGTCACCGTTGCGGATCTGCAGGTACCACAGGCGTCCGCCGAGGGTGAGCAGCAGGGAGAAGACGAGGATCTGCAGGATGACCAGGCGGATCGTGACGCGGGAGGTGCGGCCGGTCTCGGGAATGTTAGACATCGGCGCGCGGCGCCTTCCTCGCGGGATTCGTGGCGGTGGGGTTCCCCGTGCCGGAGGCCAGGGGAGGGCGGGCGCTCACAGCCTGCGGCCTCCCTTGGCGATGGAGCCGACCCGGCTGCCGCGGCCGACCCGGCCGACCCGGCCGACCCGGCCGAGCAGGCCGGCGCGCTGGCTGCCGATGCGGCTGCCGTAGCCGCCGGCCGCGTCCTCGGCGAGCGGGTCGTGGTCGAAGCGTCTGGCCAGTGCCATGACCAGCGGGACGATGAACGGGGCGAGCAGCAGGTCGTAGACGGCCGCGGTGAAGATCAGCTTGGCGAGACCCACATGGGCCCCGGCGGTGTCGCCGACCAGGGCGCCGACGCCCGCGTAGAGCAGGGTGCCGCCGATGGCCGCCGCGACGACGACGAGCATCGGCATGGCGGCGGTCCGCAGCTGCCCGGTCTCGGGCTTGGCGAGGCCCGCCAGATAGCCGATGACGCACAGCACGAGCGCGTACCGGCCGACGGCGTGGTCGGCGGGCGGTGCCAGGTCGGCGAGCATGCCGGCGCCGAAGCCGACGAGTGAGCCGCCGACGTGGCCGTAGGTCAGCGCGAGGCCGAGCACGGTGAGCAGCAGCAGGTCGGGTACCGCGCCGGGCAGGTGCAGCCTGGCGAGCACGCTGACCTGGACGACCATCGCGACGACGACCAGGACGGTGGAGAGCAGGATCCGGTTGAGTCGCATGGTCAGCTCCTGGTGGTGGGCGCACCGGAAGGGGTGGCGCCCGGTTTCCGCGCCGGCGGGGCGACCTTGGCCGCGGTGGGCGACGGCGTGGGCTTCGGCGGCAGCACACTGTCGCGCGGGTCCGTGCGCGGGCCCTCGACGACGACGCCGACGATGTCGAGCCGGGAGAAGCCGACGTACGGCTCGACCTGGACCGTACGGGTGAGGCTGCCCGCGGACGGGTCGATCGCGACGACCCTGCCGACCGGGACGCCGGGTACGAACGGCTTGCCGGCCTGCGAGCCGAAGGTGACCAGCCGGTCGCCCTTCTTCACCTTGGCCTTGCCGTTGAGCAGCTGGACGCGCATCGGCCGGTCGCCCTGGCCGGTCGCGAAGCCCAGTTCCATCGAGCCCTCCATCCGGGTCCCGACGGTGAAGTCCGGGTCGTTGGCGAGCAGCACGGTGGAGGTGGAGGGTCCGACGGTGGTGACCCGTCCGACCAGGCCTTCGCCGTTGATGACGGTCTGGTCGCGGAGGACGCCGTCAGCGCTTCCGGCGTCGATGGTGACCGTCCAGGAGAATCCCTGGGCGGCTCCTATGGCGATGATCTGAGCGCCCTTGATCGCGTACTGGCCGGCTCCCGCGGTCTTCAGGAGCTGGTCCAGTTCACGGGCCTTGTTGCGGGTGATGTCCTTGCTGCCGAGCTGCTGCTTGAGCTCCGCGTTCTCGCGTTCCAGGCGGCTGATCGTGCTGTGCCGTCCCCCGGAGTCGCGCACCGCGGAGATCGCGTTGCCGACCGGGTCGACGGCGGACGCCACACCCTTTTCGACAGGTCCGAAGGCCGAGGCCGCCGCCTGTCGGGGGCCGTCCATCGGTGACTGTTCGCCGCCGCGGATGTCCACGGTGATCAGTGCGAACGCGATCGCGATCAACAGCACCAGCAGAAGCCGGCTCTCTCGTGTGTCCCTCACGGGCGCCAGTCCGTGCCTTCCTCGAACGGACCGGTCGGCTGCGGTCCCCGGCCGGTCGAAGTGTGTGACGCAGTGAGAACGATCCCGCGTGCCGGCGGGCAGTCACCCGCACGCAGGACCTTGCGAACTCATCTGCGCGGCTGGGCGTCCAGAACCTGCTGCAACGCCTCGAACTCCTCGACGCACTTGCCGGCGCCGAGCGCCACGCAGTCCAGCGGGGATTCCGCGATGTGGATCGGCATTCCGGTCTCGTACCGCAGTCGCTCGTCCAGCCCGCGGAGCATCGCTCCTCCGCCGGCCAGCACGATGCCACGGTCCATGATGTCGCCGGAGAGTTCGGGCGGGCACTTGTCGAGCGTCGTCTTGACCGCGTCGACGATCGCGTTGACCGGCTCCTCGATGGCCTTGCGGACCTCGGCGGCCGAGATCACCACCGTCTTGGGCAGGCCACTGACCAGGTCACGGCCACGGATCTCGGTGTGCTCGTCCTTCTCCAGCTTCGGGTCGAAGGCCGACCCGATGGTGAGTTTGATCTGCTCCGCGCTGCGTTCGCCGAGCAGGAGGCTGTACTCCTTCTTGATGTGCTGGATGATCGAACTGTCCAGCTCGTCGCCGGCGACCCTGATGGACTGCGCGGTGACGATGCCGCCGAGTGAGATCACGGCGACCTCGGTGGTGCCGCCGCCGATGTCGACCACCATGTTGCCGGTGGCCTCGTGGACCGGGAGCCCGGCGCCGATCGCGGCGGCCATCGGCTCCTCGATGATGTGCACCTGGCGGGCGCCGGCCTGGGTGGTGGCCTCGATGACGGCGCGTCGCTCGACCCCGGTGATGCCGGAGGGCACGCAGACGACGACGCGGGGGCGGGCCAGATAACGACGCTTGTGGATCTTGAGAATGAAGTAGCGCAGCATCCGCTCGGTGATCTCGAAGTCGGCGATGACGCCGTCCTTCAGCGGGCGGACCGCGACAATGTTTCCCGGGGTGCGGCCGATCATCTTCTTGGCCTCGGCGCCGACCGCCAGGATGCCGCCGGTGTTCGTGTTGATGGCGACGACCGAGGGCTCGTTGAGGACGATCCCGCGACCCCTGACGTACACCAGCGTGTTGGCAGTCCCGAGGTCGACAGCCATGTCACGGCCGATGAACGACATGTTGTTCGCCATGTGGATACGTCTGGCCTTCCCGAGCTTGAGCGGAGATTCCATCGTAGTCGCGCCCCACGGGGCACGGGGTCCGGGGTTCCGACGTCATTGTCATCAGAACACACAGCGTCCGCTGGTAATGGTGACGACGTGTCGGAGAGATTGGTTCCCGATAAAGCGTTGCATATGCCGGAGGCGACCGGATTTCCCCGGTCGCCTCTGAGCTGATTGGGCGTCAGTCGACGAGCCTTCACCGCAGTTCAGAAGGGGTACAGCCGGTCAGCGCATACACCCGGAAGCGGGACGGCGGGCCGATTGTTCAGACCAGGCCCGGGAAGAAGAGCTTGATCTCCCGCTCGGCGGACTCCGGGGAGTCCGAGGCGTGGATGAGGTTCTCGCGCACGATGCTGCCGAAATCCCCGCGAATGGAGCCGGGGGCGGCGGCGATCGGGTCGGTGGGGCCGGCCAGCGCCCGTACGCCCTCGACGACGCGCTCGCCCTCGACGACCAGCGCCACGGACGGGCCCGAGGCCATGAACTCCATCAGCGGCTCGTAGAACGGGCGGCCGACGTGCTCGGCGTAGTGCTGCTCCAGGGTGCCGAGATCGAGCGTGCGCAGTTCGAGGGCGCCGATCGTCCAGCCTGCCTTGCGCTCGATCCGGCCGATGATCTCGCCGATCAGGCCGCGGCGGACGGCGTCCGGCTTGAGAAGGACAAGGGTGCGCTGGCTCACGGTACGGCTCCTACTGACGGTGACGGGTATGACGACATTACAAGGCGTGGTCAGGCCACCTGCGCCGAGTGCCTCGCCTTGGCCTCGTCGATCTTCCGGCCGTAGTGGACGGAGGCCCACCACAGGGCCGCGAAGACCACGCCCAGGAAGTACATCGTCCCGACCCAGTAGCCGCTCACGACCAGAGCGATCTGCAGCGCCCAGCCGACCGCGAGGGCCCCGGGGCGGGACAGCATGCCGCACAGCAGCACGCACAGCAGCATCCCTGCGCCGCACACCGCCCACACCGTGCCGGCCGTCAGATCGTCCTGCTTCATCGCGACGAGACCGGCGAAGCCGATCACGAAGAACTCACCGATCAGGGTGCTCGCGCACAAGGTCCGCATCGTGCCGCCTCACTTCCGGCCCAGCAGCAGCCGGGCCTCTCCCACGGTGAACACCGATCCGGTGACCAGCACGCCCGCCCCCGAGTACGCGCCCTCGTCCTCGGCGAGGGCGATCGCGGCCTCGATGGCGTCGTCCAGCCGCGCCTCGACCTGCACCCGGTCGTCCCCGAAGACCTCGACGGCCAGCGCCGCCAGCGCGTCCACGTCCATCGCCCGGCTGGTCGAGTTCCGGGTCACCACGATCTCCGCGAGCACCGGCTCGAACGCCTCCAGCAGCCCGCGGACGTCCTTCTCCGCACTCGGACCGACGACCCCCACCAGATGGGTGAAGTCGAAGACCTCGCTGACCGCGGCAGCCGCCGCCCGCGCGCCGGCCGGGTTGTGCGCGGCGTCCAGGACGACGGTCGGGCTGCGCCGGATGATCTCCAGACGGCCCGGCGACGTGACGGACGCGAAGGCACCGCGGATGGTGTCGATGTCCAGCGAGCCGACCCGTGTGGTGCCGATGCCGAAGAACGCCTCGACGGCCGCCAGCGCGACCGCGGCGTTCTGCGCCTGGTGCTCGCCGTGCAGCGGCAGGAAGATCTGCTCGTACTCGCCACCGAGGCCGCGCAGTGTCAGCAGCTGGCCGCCGACCGCGATCTCGCGGTGCACGACCCCGAACTCCATGCCCTCGCGGGCCACCGTCGCGTCGACCTCGACGGCGTGCTTGAGCAGCACGGTCGCGGCGTCGACGGGCTGCTGGGACAGCACGACGGTCGCGTCCTTCTTGATGATCCCGGACTTCTCCACGGCGATCTCGCCGGGCGTCGTGCCGAGCCGGTCGGTGTGGTCGAGCGCGATCGGGGTGACGACGGCGACCGAGCCGTCGATCACGTTGGTGGCGTCCCAGCTGCCGCCCATGCCGACCTCGACGACCGCGACATCGACGGGCGCATCGGCGAAGGCCGCGTAGGCCATCGCGGTGAGCACCTCGAAGAACGACAGCCGGTGCGGCTGCGCGTCGTCCGTCATCTCGATGTACGGCTGGATGTCGCGGTACGTCTCGATGAACTTCTCGGCGCTGATCGGCTGCCCGTCCAGGCTGATCCGCTCGGTCATCGCCTGCACGTGCGGGCTGGTGTAGCGGCCGGTGCGCAGATGGAAGCCGAGCAGCAGCTGCTCGACCATGCGGGCGGTGCTGGTCTTGCCGTTGGTCCCGGTGATGTGGATGGCCGGGTAGGTGCGCTGCGGCTCGCCCAGGATGTCCATGAGTGCGGTCATCCGGTCGAGCGACGGCTCCAGCTTCGTCTCGGGCCAGCGCCCGGTCAGCTCCCCCTCGATCTCCCGCAGCTCACGCTCGGTCGCGGGGTCCTTGGGCGGGGCCGGTACGCCGTCGTCCGGCGTGAGCGGGACGGGCGTGCGCAGGGTACGGCTGCCTGCCTCGATCACCGCCATGTCGGCTTCCCGGACGGGCCCGCCGTCGGGGGCGTCGTCGTCCGGGGTCTCGTCGAACAGGTTTGCTGCCGCGTCGTCGTTCTGGGGGTGCTCGCTCACGCCGCCCAGTCTACGGAGCCGGTGCGGGTCCACATGCCCGGGTGAGCGGGCGGCGCACCGCGCGCGCCCCGGAGAACGCGACGGACGCGGGGGCCGGCCCGTGGCGAACGGGCCGGCCCCCGCGTCCCGAGGTCCGGGTGGTGCCGCGGGTCAGCCCTGCGGCAGGCCGTCCAGCTGGGCGGTGATGCGGGCGATGTCCGCCTCGGCCGTCGCCAGCCGGGTGCGGAGCTTGTCCACGACGTGCTCGGGCGCCTTGGCGAGGAACGCCTCGTTGCCGAGCTTGCCCAGCGCCTGCGCCTTCTCCTTCTCGGCCAGCCCGATGTCCTTGGTCAGCCGCTTGCGCTCGGCCTCGACGTCGATCGTGCCGGACAGGTCCATCGCGACGGTGCCGCCGGCGACCGGGAGGGTCGCGGTGGCGCTGAAGCCGGCACCGGCCGGCTGCAGGCGCAGCAGCTGCCGGATCGGCGCCTCGTGGGCCGCCAGCGCGCCCGGCAGCGTGAGCTGCGCGGGGACCTTCTGGCCGGGCTGCAGGCCCTGGTCGGCGCGGAACCTGCGGACCTCGGTGACCACCTGCTGAACGCCGGCGATCTCCTTCTCGGCCGCCGCGTCCCGGAAGCCGCTGTCCTTCGGCCAGTCGGCGACGACGACCGACTCGGCGCCGGTGAGCGTGGTCCACAGCGTCTCGGTGACGAACGGGACCACCGGGTGCAGCAGCCGCAGCAGCACGTCCAGCACCTCGCCGAGCACCCGGCCGGAGACCTCGGCGCCGCGGCCGCCCGCGAAGAAGGTGGTCTTCGACAGCTCGACGTACCAGTCGAAGACCTCGTCCCACGCGAAGTGGTAGAGCGCCTCGGAGAGCTTGGAGAACTGGTAGTCCTCGTAGAGCGCGTCCACTTCGGCGACGACCGCGTTGAGCCGGGACAGCACCCAGCGGTCGGTGGCCGACATCTCCTCGACGGGCGGGAGTTCACCCTCGACCGTCGCGCCGTTCATGAGCGCGAAGCGGGTCGCGTTCCAGATCTTGTTGGTGAACTTGCCGGAGGCCTGGACCCAGTCCTCGCCGATCGGCACGTCCACACCGGGGTTGGCGCCGCGGGCCAGGGTGAAGCGGACGGCGTCGGAGCCGTACTTGTCCATCCATTCCAGCGGGTTGACCGCGTTGCCGAAGGACTTCGACATCTTCTTGCCGAACTGGTCGCGGACCATGCCGTGCAGGGCGATGGTGTGGAACGGCGGGGTGCCGTCCATCGCGTACAGGCCGAACATCATCATCCGGGCGACCCAGAAGAAGAGGATGTCGTAGCCGGTGACCAGCACCGAGTTGGGATAGAACTTCTCCAGCGACTCGGTCTGTTCGGGCCAGCCCAGCGTGGAGAACGGCCACAGGCCCGACGAGAACCACGTGTCGAGCACGTCGGTGTCCTGCGTCCAGCCCTCACCGGTGGGGGGCAGTTCGTCGGGGCCGACGCAGACGACCTCGCCGGCCGGGCCGTACCAGACCGGGATGCGGTGGCCCCACCAGAGCTGGCGCGAGATGCACCAGTCGTGGAGGTTGTCGACCCAGCTGAAGTAGCGGGACTCCATCTCCTTGGGGTGGATCTTCACCCGGCCGTCGCGGACCGCGTCACCGGCGGCCTGGGCCAGCGGGCCGACCTTGACCCACCACTGCAGCGACAGCCGCGGCTCGATGGTCGTCTTGCAGCGCGAGCAGTGCCCCACCGAGTGCGAGTACGGGCGCTTCTCGGCGACGATCCGGCCCTCGGCGCGCAGGGCCGCGACGATGGCGCTGCGGGCTTCGAGCCGGTCCAGGCCCTCGAAGGGGCCCGGGACGGTGATGATCGCCCGCTCGTTCATGACGCTGAGGTTCGGCAGGTCGTGCCGGCGGCCGATCTCGAAGTCGTTCGGGTCGTGCGCCGGGGTCACCTTGACGGCGCCGGTGCCGAACTCCGGGTCCACGTGCTCGTCCGCGACGATCGGGATCCGGCGCCCGGTGAGCGGCAGTTCGATCTCGGTGCCGACCAGGTGCGCGTAGCGCTCGTCGTCCGGGTGGACGGCGACGGCGGTGTCACCGAGCATCGTCTCGGCGCGGGTGGTGGCGACGACGATGGCGTTGTCGCCCTCGCCGTAGCGGATCGAGACGAGCTCGCCGTCGTCGTCCTGGTACTCCACCTCGATGTCCGAGATGGCGGTCAGACAGCGCGGGCACCAGTTGATGATGCGCTCGGCGCGGTAGATCAGCTCGTCGTCGTAGAGCTTCTTGAAGATGGTCTGGACGGACTGCGAGAGGCCTTCGTCCATGGTGAAGCGCTCACGCGACCAGTCGACGCCGTCGCCGAGGCGGCGCATCTGGCCGGAGATCTGGCCGCCGGACTCTTCCTTCCACTGCCAGACCTTCTCGACGAACGCCTCGCGGCCCAGGTCGTGGCGGGACTTGCCCTCCTTGGCCAGCTCGCGCTCGACGACGTTCTGGGTGGCGATGCCGGCGTGGTCCATGCCGGGCTGCCACAGCGTCTCGTACCCCTGCATGCGCTTGCGGCGGGTCAGCGAGTCGATGATCGTGTGCTCGAAGGCGTGCCCCAGGTGCAGGCTGCCCGTGACGTTCGGCGGCGGGATGACGATCGTGTAGGGCGGCTTGTCGCTCTTGGCGTCGGCCTCGAAGTACCCACGCTCCACCCAGCGCTCGTACAGCTTCCCCTCTACCTCGGCCGGCACGTACGCGGTCGGCAGTTCGGGGGTGCTGTTCGGCCCGCCATGGGGGCTGCGCTGAGAGTTGTCGGTCACCCCGTCATTCTACGGGCGCCCCGCACCGCTCGTTACGAAGCCGTAGCGGGCCCGGCGTAAGCGGCGGGTAAGACATCCGGAAGGATGGGTGCACGGTCGTTTACGGAGGGGACGAGTCACATGAGCTACAACCAACCGCCGCCCGATCCCGGCTACGGCGGGCAGCCGAACCCCTACGGGCAGCAGCCGCAGCAGCCCGGCGGATACGGCCAGCCCCAGCAGGGCGGCTACGGACAGCAGCCTCAGCAGCCCGGGTACGGCTACCCGGCGCAGGTCCCCCCGCAGACCGGCCCGTACGGACAGCAGCCGCAGCAGGGCTTCGGCGGCTATCCGCCGCAGCCGCCGCCCGGCAAGAAGAACACGGTGTGGATCGTCATCGCCGCCGTGGTCGTCGTCGCCGCGATCGGTGGGGGCGCCTTCGCGCTCTTCCATGGCGGGGACGCGGACAAGGGCACGGTCAGCAGCAGCAGCGGCACCACCGGCGGCAACAAGGGCAGCGGAAGCGACGACGGCAAGAAGTACAAGCTGACCGCTCCGCAGACCGTCGCCGGTGACTTCCAGCTCAAGGACCCGCTGGACGACGACAGCAAGACCGAGATGAAGGACGTGCCCGGAGTCGTCAACCCGGAGCCGGCGGGCGGCAGTTACGAGAACAGCACCAAGAAGAAGATGCTGTTCAGGGGCGTGTGGGGCACGGTCGCCGATCCCGGGCGGGAGGTAGACGCGCTCTTCGTCAGCGGCACGAAGGACATCACCAAGGAGGGTGACGCCGAGCTCGTCGGGACCCCGGAGAAGGTCACGCCGGACGGGCTCGACGGCGGCGCCGTCATGAAGTGCCAGATCGTCAGGTTCAAGGCGCCCACCACCAGCACCTCACCGGTGAAGAGCGCGGATGTGCCGCTGTGCATCTGGTCCGACCGCAGCACCGTGGCCATGGTCATGGTCGTCGACCCGATCGCCGCCCTCACCGGCAGCGGCCCCAGCATCAGCGACACCGCGGCCACCACAGCGAAGGTGCGCAAGGACGCCCGCGTCGAGATCAAGTAGACCGACGCAGCAGGCCGTGACCACCTAGCGGTACGCGGTCACGGTCACACGAAGCAAGACGTACGTTCCACGAGGGGAATCACCCACACATGAGCTACAACCAGCCGCCGCCGGGTTACGGCCAGCCGCAGCAGCCGCCTCAGCAGCCCTACGGCCAGCCGCAGCCCCAGCCCGGATACGGCGGCTACCCCCAGCAGCCGCAGCAGCCCCAGCAGGGCTGGCCGCAGCAGCAGGGTTACCCGCAGCAGCCCCAGCAGCCGCAGCAGGGCTGGAACGGCCAGCAGCCCGGCCAGCAGCCGGGTTACCCGCCGCAGCCGCCCCAGGGCAGGAGCAAGACCGTCGGCGTGGTCATCGGTGTCGTGGTGCTCGCCGCCATCGGCGGGGGCATCTACTTCGCCACCAGCGGCGGTTCCAGCGGCAGTGGCGGCGGCTACAAGATCGCCTTCCCGGAGAAGATCGCCGACGGCAAGTACACCAAGTCGTCGGAGAACATCGGCACCCCCGAGACGGGCAAGTCGGACGCCGGCATCACCGACCCGACCAGCGTGCGGGGCACGTACAAGTCGGACAAGGAGACGGTCTCCCTCTCCGGCGGCGAGGGCAATGTCACGGACCCCAAGGCCGCGGTCGACAAGATCCTTTCGAGCGGTCTCAGCAAGAGCGGCGCCGAGGCCACCGAGCAGCACCCCGCCGGATTCGACGGCGCCGTGATGAAGTGCGCCGGCGGCGGCTCGTCCATGCCCTACTGCGTCTGGGGCGACGACAGCACCGTGATGATCTCGATGTACATCAACATCGACCTCAGCGGTACGTCCACGCCGCCCTCCGCCTCCGAGTGGGCGAACACCACGGCCAAGATCCGCAGCGAGATCCGCGTCAAGAAGTAGCCGCACCCGTGCGGTAGCCGTACAAAGCGAAGGGGGCGCCCGGCAGTTGCCGGGCGCCCCCTTCGATGTCAGCCGGTGAGCGCTATGCGCTCTTCTGCTCGCCCTTGCCGATGATGCGCGGCTCGCGCGGCACCAGGGTCGGGTTGACGTTGGAGTGCACGACCTCGTCGGTGATGACGACGCGGGCGACGTCCTTGCGGGACGGCACCTCGTACATCACGGACATCAGCACCTCCTCCATGATGGCGCGCAACCCGCGCGCGCCGGTCTGGCGGAGGATCGCCTGGTCGGCGATGGCTTCCAGCGCGCTGTGCTCGAACTCCAGCTCCACACCGTCGAGTTCGAAGAGCTTCTGGTACTGCTTCACCAGGGCGTTCTTCGGCTCCACGAGGATCTGCAGCAGCGCCTCACGGTCCAGGTTGTGGACGGAGGTGATGACCGGCAGCCGGCCGATGAACTCGGGAATCATCCCGAACTTCACCAGGTCCTCCGGCATGATCTCCTGGAACTGGTTCGCGGCCTGGATCTCGCGCTTGGAGCGGATCGTCGCGCCGAAGCCGATGCCCTTGGCGCCGGCCCGCGATTCGATGATCTTCTCCAGGCCCGCGAAGGCACCACCCACGATGAACAGCACATTCGTGGTGTCGATCTGGATGAACTCCTGGTGCGGGTGCTTGCGCCCGCCCTGCGGCGGCACCGAGGCCGTCGTGCCTTCCAGGATCTTCAGCAGCGCCTGCTGAACGCCCTCACCGGACACATCCCGCGTGATCGAAGGATTTTCACTCTTGCGAGCGACCTTGTCGATCTCGTCGATGTAGATGATCCCGGTCTCGGCCTTCTTGACGTCGTAGTCGGCCGCCTGGATCAGCTTGAGCAGGATGTTCTCGACGTCCTCGCCGACATAGCCCGCCTCGGTGAGCGCGGTGGCGTCGGCGATGGCGAACGGCACGTTCAGCATCCGGGCGAGGGTCTGCGCGAGCAGCGTCTTGCCGGAGCCGGTGGGGCCGAGGAGCAGGATGTTGGACTTGGCGAGCTCGATCGCGTCGTCGTGGCCCCGGCCGTTGTTCTCACCGGCCTGCACCCGCTTGTAATGGTTGTAGACCGCGACCGAGAGAGCCTTCTTCGCCGGCTCCTGGCCGACGACGTAGCTCTCCAGGAACTCGTAGATCTCCCGAGGCTTGGGCAGATCCTCCCACCGCACTTCGGAGGACTCGGCCAGCTCCTCCTCGATGATCTCGTTGCAGAGATCGATGCACTCATCGCAGATGTACACACCAGGCCCTGCGATGAGCTTCTTCACCTGCTTCTGGCTCTTGCCGCAGAACGAGCACTTGAGCAGGTCGCCGCCGTCACCGATGCGTGCCACGAGGTGTTTCCCCTTCGCCTGGGATCCGCCTAGTCCAACGGAACCTGGTGCTTCTCTCATCGACGGTACCTTGCCGCGCCCCCCGTGCGGGCCCCCCTTGGACCTACTCAGTCCAAGGAGGGCGGTAACGCTTCCGCACTGCGGTACCCCCATGGGGGTACCGCGATCCCTCCGTCAGACCGACGCGGAGGTCTTACGGGTGGAGACGATCTGGTCGACCAGACCGTACGCGAGGGCTTCCTCGGCGGTCAGGATCTTGTCGCGCTCGATGTCCTCGCGGATCTGCTCGATCGGCGTGGTGGAGTGCTTGGAGAGCATCTCCTCCAGCTGCGCGCGCATCCGGATGATCTCGTTGGCCGCGATCTCCAGGTCGGAGACCTGACCCCGGCCGGTCTCGCTGTACGGCTGGTGGATCAGGATCCGCGCGTTCGGCAGCGCCATCCGCTTGCCGGGGCTGCCGGCCGCGAGCAGCACGGCCGCGGCGGAGGCCGCCTGGCCCATGCAGACCGTCTGGATGTCCGGCTTCACGAACTGCATGGTGTCGTAGATGGCCGTGAGGGCCGTGAACGAGCCACCGGGCGAGTTGATGTAGACGGAGATGTCGCGGTCCGGGTCCATCGACTCCAGGCACAGCAGCTGCGCCATGACGTCGTTGGCCGAGGCGTCGTCGATCTGCACACCGAGGAAGATCACGCGCTCCTCGAAGAGCTTCGCGTACGGGTCGTACTCGCGCACGCCCTGCGAGGTGCGCTCGACGAAGCGCGGAATGATGTAGCGGGCCTCGGCGCCGAGCACACCTGGCGCCTCGGCCATCGTGCGCTCGTAGAGGCCGCTACCGGGGAAATTCAGGGAGTTCACTTTCACCGTCCTGGTGATGAGCAGTGGGCTGGGCGGGTTCGGCGGAGGGGGCCTGAGGTGCTCAGACAGCCCCGGTGCCGCCACCGCCCGGAACGCCGGAGGCGGTGAGCATGACCCCGTCCAGCAGGCCGTAGGCGGTGGCCTCCTCGGCCGAGAACCAGCGGTCGCGGTCGGAGTCCTTGGTGATCTGCTCGACGCTCTGGCCGCTGTGCTGCGCGATGAGCTCGGCCATCCGCCGCTTGGTGTGCAGCAGCTGCTCGGCCTGGATCTTGATGTCGGTGGCGGAGCCACCCAGACCCGCGGAGGGCTGGTGCATCAGGATCCGGGTGTTCGGCAGCGCGAAGCGCTTGCCGGGCGTGCCCGCGGTGAGCAGGAACTGGCCCATCGAGGCGGCGAGGCCCATGGCGATCGTCACGACGTCGTTCTTGATGAACTGCATCGTGTCGTAGATCGCCATGCCGGCCGTCACGGAGCCGCCGGGCGAGTTGATGTAGAGGTAAATGTCCTTGTCCGGGTCAGCGGCGAGAAGGAGCAGCTGCGCGGTGATCTTGTTGGCGATATCGTCGTCGACCGCCTGGCCGAGGAAGATGATCCGCTCGTTGAGCAGTCGGTTGTAGACCTGGTCGCCGAGTCCACCGATGGTCGGCTCGCCGGCGGCGGAAGGCATCGGAGTCGTCACGTATCCACCTGCTCGTTGTCGGACGGCCCGGGGCCGTCTCAGCGTCTTCGTCTTCGCGTCTTCGCGTCTTCGGGTGTTCTCGGGCGGCTCGGGGGTCAGTCCCCCAGCATCCCTACTTGGACCCTAACGCGCAGGTGGGGCCCAGCAATCCCCTACGCGAAACTGTTCGCTGTGAGCGCAGGCTCGGCGCCCGGGTAAGCAAAACGGGCCCGAACGCGGCTTCGCGTCGGGGCCCGTCGTGCGAACAGGTCAGGCCTTGTCGGAGGTCGCCTCGACGGCGTCCTCGACCTCGGTGGCGGTCTCCTCGTCGGAGCCGGCCTCCACCGTCACAGCACCCTCGTCCTCGACCTCGTCGTCCAGGTCGACCGTCTCACCGTTGGTGTCGGTGACCTTGGCGGCCTCGACGACCACGGCGAGCGCCTTGCCGCGGGCGACCTCGCCGACGAGCATCGGCACCTGGCCGCCTTCGACGACGGCCTGGGCGAACTGGTCCGGGCTCATGCCCGAGGAGGCGGCGCGGCGCATGAGGTGCTCGGTGAGCTCCTCCTGGTTGACCGACAGCTGCTCCTTGGAGACCAGCTCATCCAGGATGAACTGGGTCTTGATGCCCTTGGTGGCCTGCGCGCCGAGCTCCGCGTCGTGCTCCTCGGCGGTCTTGCCCTCGCGCTCCAGGTAGCTGTCCCAGTCCAGGCCCATGGCCGGGAACTGGTGGTGCTCCAGGTTGTGCTTGCGGGTCTGGATCTCGTCCGCCAGCAGCTTCTCCGGCATCGGGACCTCGACCAGCTCCAGGAGGGCGTCGAGCACCTTCTCCTGGGCCTGGGTGGCCTGGTCGTAACGCTTCATGTTCTCGAGGCGCTTGACGCTGTCCGCGCGCAGCTCCTCGAGGGTGTCGAACTCGCTCGCCAGCTGGGCGAAGTCGTCGTCCAGCTCGGGCAGCTCACGGGCCTGGACGGACGTCACGTCCACCTTGACCGACGAGGTCTTGCCGGCGGCGGAGCCGCCCTTGAGCTCGGAGTCGAAGGTGGCGGTGCCGCCGGCCTCGAGACCGATGACGGCCTCGTCGATGCCCTCGAGCAGCTGGCCGGAGCCGATGGTGTAGCTGACGCCCTTGGCGACGCCGTCCTCGAGGACCTCGCCGTCCACGGACGCTTCGAGGTCCAGGACCACGACATCGCCCTCGGCGGCGGCGCGCTCGACCGGGGAGGTCGAGGCGAAGCGCTCGCGGAGCTGCTCCAGCGACTTGTCGATGTCCTCGTCCGACACCTCAAGGGCGTCGACGGTGACCTCGATGCCGGAGTAGTCCGGGATCTCGATCGCCGGACGGATGTCGACCTCGGCGGTGAACTTGAGGTCCTGGCCGTCGTTGAACTCGGTGATGTCGACGTCGGGCTGGCCGAGAACGTTCAGCTCGCCCTCGCTGACAGCCTCCGTGTAGAACTTCGGGAGTGCGTCGTTGATGGCCTCTTCGAGGACCGAGCCGCGACCGAACCGCTGGTCGATGACGCGCGCGGGGATCTTGCCCTTACGGAAGCCCGGCACCGTGACCTGCTGGTTGATCTTCTTGTAGGCCGCGTCGAGGCTGGGCTTGAGCTCCTCGAAGGGCACCTCGACAGTGAGTCGAACCCGGGTCGGGTTCAGAGTCTCGACGGCGCTCTTCACGGTTGGGTCTCCTTGGGGCTGACATCAGGGGCTTTAGAGAATCGCGCCAACACCCGGTTCCCACCATGTGAGCGGAACCGGCGGCCGACGAGACGTACTACTCGGGGACTGCGCCCCTACGTCGCCCCGTATACAGGCGCCATTGCATAGTACCGGTACGACGGGCACGCCCGTCCCGCTCGGCAAAGTCATCTGGTCGGGGTGGCCGGATTCGAACCGACGGCCTTCCGCTCCCAAAGCGGACGCGCTACCAAGCTGCGCCACACCCCGCTGGTGCGAGACGTAGAGTACATGCCCTGGTACACGCGGGCGGCCAATATTCCGTCGCGACTTCAACTGAATCCCGGCCGGGTCGCACACCCGGATTTACCGGTGTGCGGCGGGGGTGTGCGAGCCGCTACGATGCGGTGTGCCAGAATCTGTGGCGCTGCGGGCGTAGCTCAATGGTAGAGCCCTAGTCTTCCAAACTAGCTACGCGGGTTCGATTCCCGTCGCCCGCTCCACGTGGCTACGGCCCAGGTCAGAGGGATAATCCCCTCACCTGGGCCGTTGTCGTTGCCGATCTTCGTTCAGTCCCGTGTGCCCCCGGCGTGCCCGTCCGGTCCGCGATCTTGGTTTCGTGCCCGCTCCACGAAGTCGCTCACCGCATCACCGATCAGCCGTTCCCGCTCAGCGCTGGCGTGCTGGTAGATCAACGCCGCACGGGCGGTGCTGTGACCCATCCTCGTCATGAGTTCCTTGGTGCTGGCCCCGGTCGCGGCGGCCAAGGTGTTCCCGGTATGCCGCAGGTCATGGAAGTGCAAGCCCTTGATTCCGGCCGTATCGCACGCCTTCCGCCAGAGCTTGCCGAAGTGGTTCCGGCGCGGCACGGCCTTCCTCGATCCGATGAAGACCCGGCCATCCGCTCCCGGCTCCGCATAGACCTGGAGATGCGCGGTCAGCTCGGCCCTGATGACCTTGGGGATGGCCACCGTGCGCTTGCCCGCCGCGCTCTTGGGCTCCTTGATCAGCCGCTTCCCGTTGCGCAGCTCGGCGACGGACCGGCGGACCCGGAGCGTGCCGCCCTCCATGTCGAGATCACGGCGGCGCAGCCCGACCAGCTCACCGAAACGCAGCCCGGAGAACGCCGCGAGCAACACGAACGCCCGATACCGGGGCTGCATCGCGTCGGCGATGGCGTACACCTCCGCCACGGTGGCAGTCGGCCGCTCCGGCGTCGGCGCGGTACTGGCGCCCTTGATCCGGCACGGGTTCCGGCGGATGAGCTGGTCATCCACAGCGGTACCCAGAATCGCCCGTAAGAGCGCATAGCTCTTGGCCATCGTGGACGCTCCGGTACCTGCGTCGAGCTTGGCCGTGCGCCAGGCCCGGACATCGGCCGCCGTGATGTTGGCGACGGACAGAGCGCCGAGGGCAGGCTCCAGGTGGACCCGCAGCAGCGTCGCGTACAGCTCGGCCGTGCCCTTACTCACCCCGCGCTGAGCGATCCAGGTCTTCGCGTACCCGCCGAACGCGACCTTGCCCGCCTCAGGATCAGTCCAATCCCCGCGCCGAAGCTCGGTCTGCTTGTCGGCCAGCCAGTCATCCGCCTCACGCTTGGTACGGAACGTGTGCGGCGCTGGGCGGACGATGCCATCCGGGCCCGGGTAGCGCGCCTGATAGCGCCCGGAGGCCAGCTTGCGCACCCGGCCGAACGTCCGCTTCCTGCCAGCCATCAGGCCACCGCCCGCAACCGTCGGACAACAGGCGCGACCGTGTTCTCCAGGAGGTAGGCGGCGATCACGCTCTCCCGAATCCGCACGTGGGTACCGACCTTGATGTACTCGATCCGCCTCTCCTCGATCAGGCGCCGGACAAAGCGCGGCTTGGTGTTGAGCGCTTCGGCAGCCTCTTCGACGCTCAGTAGTCGGTCCATGGTCACCACTCCCCCGTGTCTCTGAGCCCGGCGAGTGCTTCGCGGGCGGTCTCGCGGTTGATGCGTAGGTCCCGGGCGACGCTGGCGGCGAGGCGTGATTCCCCGGGGGTGTGGCCTTGGCCGGCGTACTGCCAGTCGGCCATGACGAGCACGGTTGGATCGCGGGTGTAGTCGGGTAGGCCGAGGGCTTCGCGTTGCTCGGCGGCGCGGTAATCGGCCCGGACCTTGCGCAGGGCGCCGAGGGTCGTCGAGTAGCGGAGGGACTTGGACGAGAAGTGGCCCCGGAAGCCGAGCATGTGCGCCCAGGCCCACAGCCGCCGGTCGGGGTAGATCGCGTCCAGGTCCCAGCAGGCCCGGATGAGCCGTTGGGCATGGTCGGGCACGCCGTGCCGGTCGAGCTCGTGCAGCTCTCCGATACGTCGGTCGAGGGTGCCGGTGGTCTCAGCGGCCTTGGTGGCGTACTTGGCGACGTAGGAGGCCACGGCCTGTTCGCTAACGTCCTTCCCGGCACCGAATGCCCGGATGGGCCGGATGTCGAGCTGGACGCCCCAGCGCAGCACCCAGGGGCTCGGGTATCCGGCTTCCGAATCGGCCGGCACGGTGATGGTGGTGTACCGGTGGGCGGCCGCAGCCCGGATGCAGTCGGTCAGGAGATCGGTGGTGGCCCAGGCCGGGGGCGCGTCCTGCCCTTCGGGTCCGTCGAGGCGGATCACGGCGTGGAAGTGGACGGCGCCGCGCTTTTGGAACTCGGCGACCTTGCCGTAGGAGACCCGGGCTACGTCGGACAGCTCCCGTTGGGTCAGTCCGGCACGGGCGGCGATCTCGCGGCGCAGACGCGTCGTGAACCTCATCCACAGGTCGCCCGCATGGTTGTTGAACAGCACGGCGCCCGCGTAGTCGTAGGTGTCCGCATCGAGCGGTGTACCGAGCAAGTCGTCACCGTCTTGGTGGGTGGTGCCGCAGCGGCAGCGGCCGGAGTCGGGCCGGTTGTGGACCGGGCCGAACGACGGGGCGGTGAAGGTGGCGAAGACCCGGGGGTGATCGCGGACAGTGCCCGGCACGTCCTTGGACTCGTCACCCGCCAATCCGGCGCGGATCAGGTGGTAGGTGTCGGCGGCGTAGACCGTGGCGCAGGGTTCGCAGCGTGAGGCGCGACGGTTGCCGCAGGCCAGGCGAAGGCGTCCGCCCGGCTCATCAGCGGTGGAGTAAGTGTGGAGGGTCTGACCGGTGGCCCGGTCACTCGTACGCGTGAAGCCGCGTAGGTGGATGGGGTTGGAGCAGCCGCCGGTGCGGGTGACTTGGTGGTGCCAGCGGTGGAAACCCGGATCCCCGGCCACCATGAGCAGGTCGCCCATGGTGGTCGGGTCCAGGGTGGTTACCGCGGTCATCGCCCCGCCGGGACGAGCAGGCGGCGCCGGGCGGGTGCCGTGCCGGTGCCCCGGCAGGCGTGGCAGTTCACGGTGATGGTGGTGCGCTGGCCGTTGGGGGTGCGGGTGCCGGTGGTGATGGCGACGGAGGGGAATCCGTCGCAGTCCGGGCAGACCCGGGCGGGGGAACGGTGAGGGGCGGTCATGATGGTGGTCTCCTTGCTGGTCTTTCGAGGCGGGTGAGGGGCAGGGCCCTCCGGACGGCGGAAACTTGGAGGTGGATGCCGTCCGGAGGGTTGGTCAGCGTTCGGTATTGCGGCGGCCGTGGCCTTTGGCCGTGTACATCGCGGCATCAGCAGCCGACAGGGCGTTGGTGAGGGTGGGCACGGGCAGGTCGGCTAGGTGGCAGGCGCCGACCGAGGCGGAGACCGGCAGCAGGCGCCCGGCGTAGGGCACGGGGCGGTGCAGCGCGGATCGCAGAGCGGGAAGGCCCGGGGTGGCGGTCGGGTCGGTGACGAGGGCGGCGAACTCGTCTCCTCCGAGGCGGACAGCGATGCCGTGCCGGTCACACCATGCGGTCAGCCGGGCGGCGGTCGCAGTCAGCACGGCATCCCCGGCGTTGTGGCCGTACGTGTCGTTGACGGCCTTGAAGTCGTCCAGGTCGATCAGGACGGCCAGAGCGTGCGGTGAGCGGGTGATGAGGCGCTGTGCCCGGGTGGTCCAGCCGGTGCGGGTGTGCAGGCCGGTCAGCGGGTCACGGCGAGCAGACGCCAGACGGCGGGAGAGCAGGCCGCCGTGCACAGCCCAGCCGAGCGCGGGTAACACGGGGACGATGGCTTGCAGGTCCATGGCGGTCACCGGCCCTTGCGCTGGTCGGCGAGCAGGGAGCGCAGGACCACGGCGCACACCGCGATCGAGGCGCCGGTGACGGCGACGGCCAGGAGCAGGGAGACCAGGACCGCGCCGACGACCAAGACCGCGGCGACGCCACCACCGACGACGGCGACGAGACCGGTCGGGGTGAGCCGTACCGCCGGGCGGGACGGGACCGGGGCGGGTGCGGTGGCAGGGTGCTGGCAGGCGCAGGCCGTGTGCTGAGCGACAACCGGTGCCAGGGCCGTGTGCTGCTGGGTGGTGAAGGTGGCGGTGGGCATGGTCGGGATCTGCGGTCGGAGCATGGCGGGACTTCCTTCCGGATCAGGGCTGGGTAGTCGGGGTGACGACGGTGACGCCGGTGGTGGTGCCGGATTCGATGGCCGGGGCGAGGACGCTGTGGGCGAGGAGGAACCCGGCGATGAGGAGGACGATCACGAGCCACAGGGGCGGGCGGGCGAGCTTGTAGCCGAGGTAGCCGACGACGGCGATGGCGAACCAGAACGGCACGGACTCAGGCATGAGGAGTGGTCCTTTCCGGGGTCAGCGGACGCGGCAGCGGTGGGTACGGGCGGCCAGCGATGCGGCGGCACGGTTGGAGTAGTCCGAGGACCAGCCGCACCCGTCGTTCGTGCAAGCGGCGGCGTGCCGGGTGCGGCCGAGGTGATCGCGGTAGGTGCCGATCTGGACCGGGCCGACGTGGGAGACGGAGTGGAAGTTCTCGTTGCGGGCCATGAACGGATGTCCTTTCAGGTGAGTTGGGCTGCGATGGACTCAGCGAGGGGCGTGGGGACGCCGAGGCGGGCGGTCAGGGTGTCGAGGTCGATCGGGGTGCCGGTGGCCGTCAGATGGGCGGCAGCGACCTTGCGGGCATGGGCCAGAAGCGGCGGCGCGACCGGTGCAGGCGCCGGGGGCAGTGCGGGAGCAGATTCCGCAGCGGTGACGGCTTCTTGGACGGGTTCGCGGTCGATGGTCGGTTCGGGGTCGGGGTCGCATTCGGCCGGCACAGGGGTCCGCGGTTCGGCCGGGGGTGCGGGATTGTGGGCGAGGAAGGTTCCGCCGAGGAAGGCCAGCGCGGGCCATCCGGCAACGAGGATCCGCAGCCACGCGGGCACCTGATGCAAGTCCAGCAGTCCGGCAGTGGCGACGTTGGCGCCAAGCGAAGCGACCAGGGCAACGGCGAACCAGATCCACGCCGACCGCACCGGGCCATCCGTAGCCCGCAGGGTCCGCAGGCGACGCCAGGCCGCGACCAGCAGGAGATCGACGCTGATCGGGTAGGCCCAGGCCTTCCAGCCGTGTTGTCCGGCGGCTTCCGCGATGTCGTGCAGGTGAGCGAAGGACAACGCACCGGCAATCACCGCTTGCACGAGGACCGCATCAGGACGGATCGAGGGACGCATGGTCGTTCACCTCCTTCATGGGGTGGAGTCCGGTGCCAGGCGGGGAGCGGGTCCAGCCGCCCGGCACCAGGGATTGAGGGGTCAGGCTTGGCCGGAGCCGAAGCAGGTCAGGCACATCCCGACCTGTTGGTCGTCGGTGATCCGCTGTTTGCGGCCGACCTTGACCGCGACACCGACCTCACCGGTCCCCTTGCAGACGTGGCACTTCGGTGCAGCCTTGGCAGCGGCTTTGCGGGCAGCCACGGCGATCACCGGCCCTTGAGGGCATCAGCGCGGGCACGGGCGGCACGGGCAACGTCAGCGGTCTCGGTGTCACCGGGCTGGGTGGCGGCGATGCGCTCCAGCAGATCGGCCTTGCGGTCCATCAACTCGGCCTCATTGCCGTGGCCGGTACGCAGGGCGCGAAGATCGGCGATGAACTGGGAGATCTCGGCCGGGGTGGGTTCGGACATGGCGGGCACTTCCTTCCGCTATTGGGCATGGCGGGGGTAGGGACCTGGCGCGAGGAGGTCACGCCAACCAGTGGGGCGAGGGGTGTTACTCGGTGACCGGGCGGGGCCGGAGCTTGATCAGCGACGGCGGGCCAGCCGGGGTCAACGGGGGCAGCACCGGCCGGAAGGCTGCCAGCTCCGGCAGGTCCGGGGTCAGGTGCGCGAAGTTGTTGCAGGCGGTGACCGCCTGGCGAAGCGTGGTGTGCGGGGCGCGGGTGCGAGACCAGCCACCCGCCGTGTCTCCGACGATCGCGACGCCGGGCAGCTCGGCCGGGATCATCGTTGCGGCCAGGACCGCTTCGGCAGAGATGTCGGCGAAGGCCATCTTGGCGGAGCCTTCATCGTTGACGCGGTGGCAGACGCGGCCGGTCAACTGGGCCCGGAGCATGGTCACTCCGTCGCCGAGTTCGGAGCCGAAGCGCTGCCCGCACACCTCTACGTAGATTCCGGCGGCCCGTCCGAGCTGCACCAGGGAGACCAGGGCGGTCATGATCCGCTCGCGGCGCTTCTTCTGCGAAGTAGCGGAGATCAGCAGCAGCTCGGCTACCTCGTCGATGAACAGCACCACCGGCACCGGCCGCAGGTGTTCGGGCAGACCCCAGATGTCGGAGGTGATCTCCGCATCCGGGATATCAGCGCTGATGCGCTGCTCACGGCGGATGAGCTGGAACGTCTCAGCCATCCGCCCCACCAGAGCTTCCAGGAGCGCGACACCGGTGTCGGGGTTGTCGGCCAGGGCGGAGAAGCGCCGGGCCAGCGGACCCAGCTCGACGCCTTGCTTGCAGTCGATTCCGACCAGGGCGACCGGTTGCGCGCTCAGCTCGGTGGCCAGGTTCCGCTGATAGACCGACTTCCCCGACAAGGTGGCGCCCAGCTCCAGGCAGTGCGGGACCTGCCGGAAGTCCCGGTAATGCACCGACCCGTCATCCACCAGAGCGACCGGGACCCGCAACAGGTCACGATCCGTCTTGGCTGGCATGACGACCTGCTGCAGCACGTCATAGCCCGTCATCCGGACCTCGACCACACCGGC
Source organism: Streptomyces sp. So13.3 (assembly GCF_005860785.2). NCBI lineage: Bacteria > Bacillati > Actinomycetota > Actinomycetes > Kitasatosporales > Streptomycetaceae > Streptomyces > Streptomyces sp. So13.3. Next base: position 3,810,501 of record NZ_CP048835.1, read on the forward strand.
CTTGATCTCGCGGGAGGTCACGCCGTACATGCGGAACGAGTGCCGCAGCCGGTCAGTCGAGGCAGATACATCGAAGGCGTCCTGTCCCGGACGGAGCCCCAGCCGGAGCACCAGACCGGTGCGGGTGACCCGGGTCCGCAGCAAGCGCGGCGGCCGATTGGGAGGCACTTCCCGGCGGGCCATGCGCGCCAGAACCATCCGGATCCGGGACGGCGGAACGGTCAGCCCGCACGCCTCCATCACCGAGTTGTAGGTGAACGCGATCCGGACCAGCGCCACCAGGGCACCGAAGGCCATCCAGTACCAGGCCGGACGCTTCACCCGAAGCAACATCACCCCGGCAACCACGAGCGCCAGCAGGACCAGAACTAATGTCCCCCGCACGGCGATCAGCCCTTGGCGTTCGACGTAGCCGCAGAGATCGCGGTGATTGCAGCGGCGCGGAAGGCGATCCCGTGCCGCTTCGTGCCGTTGAACTCGTTCTCCCAGGGGCGCGCCACCAGACCCGTGAGCGCCACCACGGTGCCCATGACCAGTTCACCGGTGATGCCCGACTCGACCACCGTCACGGTCATGACCTCGGCCTCACCGTTCGCGACGAACATCACGTCCACCGTCTTGAGCGGCTGACCGGTCTCGGTGTCAACTGCGACCAAGCCAGTCTTCTTGTCCTTCATCTTGATCTGCGGAGGCTGCGCCACCATCACGGCGGCGGCGCTCACGTCTACGGGGATCTGACGCACGATCGGTCTCCTCTAGATGTGACACCCTCCTGCACTCATGTACAGGAGTGATAGCTAGAAGAGTGCCCGACTCCTGTACATGAGTCAACCCGCCACTAGAAAGAATCTTGTGGCGGGTTGTCAGACCTGATGGAGGATCAATCCCCCGCAGGGAAGCGGTAGTCGAGAACGAACTGGTCAGCGGCCATGACCGTGTCGCAGACCTCGACCACGCGACCTTCGTGAGTCATGGCATCCCGTACGAGATGAAACACCGGCGAACCGGGACTCAAGGCCAACGCTGAGGTCTCAGGCTTGGTTGCCAGCCGCGCCCGCACGGTTTCTGTGAACTCCGCGAGGGTATGGCCGTTCTCCTCAAGGCGCGCGTAGATCCCACCGCCGCCGGGGTTCTCGGCGAACATCTCCGGGATGTCCTTCACCACGTCCCACGGCAGGTACGAGGTCGCTTCCTCGGTGGGGGTGCCGTCGCGGAAGTACCGGCGTTTACGTGCCAGCACCTTCGTTCCGGCCGGTACGTCCAGCCTCTCCGCAATGTCGGGCGGGGCATCTACCGGGCCGATGAAGAGCACGTTCACGCCAGGCTTGCCGCCGGACTGCTCAGCCTCTGCCAGGTAGGCAGCCTTCCCCGCCTTGCGGTGTGCCCGACGGAAGCGGTCAGAGGACTTCCGCTGTACGGGCGGACGGGAGCGGACGAACGATCCCCGCCCATGGTGGGTCTCGATCAGTTGAGCCGTACGCAGCTCTGCGACTGCCTTGCGTACGGTGCCGGAAGCGGCGGCGTAGCGGGCCATCAGGTCCGCTTCACTCGGCACGGCATCGCCGGGCGCCAACGTGCCTGCCCGGATCTGTGCGGCGAGGTCATCTGCGATCAGCAGATACTTCGCCTGGGCCGTAGAAGCCACCTCAGCACTCGCCATAGTCCTTCCCTGTCTCCTATTCTCCTGTACATGAGTAACAGCCGCCACGAAGCCACGTCAACGCCTCTCCACTCCGTGTCCGTGGCCGGAGTCGTCGTGCGGCACGACGGGCGCGTCCTGTCGATCAAGCGCGCCGACAACGGAACGTGGGAGCCGCCCGGCGGTGTCCTCGAACTCACCGAGACCCTGGAAGACGGCGTTCGCCGGGAGGTCTACGAGGAGACCGGCATCAAGATCCAGGTCGAGCGGCTGACCGGGGTGTACAAGAACACGACGCGCGGGATCGTCGCCCTCGTGTTCCGCTGCCATCCCGAGGGCGGACAGGAACAGCTCTCCGACGAGTCCATCGCAGTCGAGTGGCTGACCCCTGACGAGGTGATCGCCAGCATGGGCGAGGTGTACGCCGTGCGCATCACCGATGCTCTTCGTGACGATGCTCCTCACGTCCGCGCTCACGATGGCCGCAAGCTGACCAGCTCCATGGAGCACTAACGGGCGACAGCGCGGTAGGAGTTTCTCTATTAGATCAAGGCGACTCGCTGCGCTCGCCGCTGGCCCGTAGCTCCGGGCCTCTCAGGGTCTGCAAGGCAGTCTTCTCTCAGAGAGAGAAAGGGCCGCGCACAGCGCGGCGGCGCCGGCCGTCGCCCGGCGCGGCCCGCCTCCATGTCTCCGCCACCGGCTGGCCGCGCCGGTCGCCGTCCGCGCCCACAAGTGGGGGAAACACAGGTCCGGGGCAGGGTCAGGAGCGGTGACGCGGATTGCCAGCCCAGCAGGCACAGACAGCCTCCGGCGGGGGCGCTCCGACTCTGGGATGGCGGAAACCCGGACGGCGACCGCGGGCACATCGTGGTGAAGGTGGGAGCTGCCATCCCGTCCACCGACGTCCCAGGCAGAGCCGAGCAGTCGCGGCCCAGGGCGTCAAGGTCGTTCGTACAGTGGCGCGCTCCACCTTGACGCCCTGAACCACGCCCGCTCCACGATGTGTGGGACGACGGCAGACGGGATGGCAGCCAGGCACGCTGTGGCGGAGGCTTGGAGCTGAGGTGATGCGGCTGTACCGATAGGTTCCAACGTCACGTCATTCACGCCGAGTTGAAGGCGATCAGGGTCCCGGGCGATCTCCCAGTTTGCTATGGCGGCCGACGGGGCCTACCACTACCGTCTTCTGGGACGGTGCCTGTTTCGTTCCCAGTGATCACCAGCGCAACATCTGTAAATGGCCGGGGGGAAGCATTGGCACTAGCTGATCCGGAGCGGGCAGAGGACCGCGGCGGCCATCCTGGACGGACCTTTCGGCCTCGCGGTGCCCAAGCTACCGTCATGCTGATTCTGCCGTTTCTGGCCGGTCCGCTCTTCCTGGCATTGGGCTTGGTGCTCGGCATCGACAACGGAACTGCCAGGCTGCACTTCAGTGACGCCCAGAAGGTCTCCGCCGTTGTGACCAGCGCCGAGTACGTCAAGCCACAGTTCAAGCAAAGTGCTTCGAGAGTGCGTGTGGCCTTGCTGGTGGACGGCCGGCAGGTAGTAGCTTCGATCGACGATGTGGCCAGTGCCCCGGATGGTCTGTCCGCAGGAGACAGCGTGATCGTCCTGGCGGACCAGGCACGTTCCGGACATGCGCTGTTTCCGAGCCAACTCGGTTGGGAGAAGATGGCACTTCCCGGCGGGTTTATCGGCGCGGGTCTCTTCACCAGTATCGCAGCGGGCGTATCCGCCAGCAGGGCGGTCCGCACACGACACGGACGGTGAAGGGGGCGTTGCTGCTACCTCCGAGGGATCAGCGCCCAAGGTATCCGGGCGTGTCCGATCCGTGCCCGGTCCGGCGGGAAACGTCGGGGACTCACGGGGAACGACGGCCAGCGCGCGGCTTAGCACCAGGTCAGAGACTTGCCAGGTCAGGCCACATCCGCGTCACACGTCTTCCAAACTAGCTACGCGGGTTCGATTCCCGTCGCCCGCTCTGTACGGCTCCGGCCCGTGCCCGAGGACTTCCGTCCCGGTCACGGGCCGGACGCGTTCCTGCCAGTGCGTTCTAGTACTGCAACGGCGTTTGGCGTGACTGGTGGCCAGGGCCGTCGTTGATTTGACTATGGGTGGGGAACTCAGTGACATCAGGACGTGGGCGGCCGGTCTGGGCGAGTTGCACGAGCGGTTTGTGCACCGATTTGCCCGGTCGGAGCCGCGGGAGTCGGCGCTGGCTTATATGCAGGGGCTGATCGCTCCGTTGGAGCGGAAGAACGGCTGGACGCTCGCGGAGGAGGCCGGGCACGCGGCCCCCGATCGCATGCACCGGCTGTTGAACCGGTGCGACTGGGACGCCGATGAAGTCCTCGACGACGTCCGCGACTACGTCGTGGAACATCTCGGCGACCCGGACGCGGTGCTGATCGTGGACGACACCGGGTTTCTGAAAAAGGGCGTCCGCTCGGCCGGAGTCCAGCGCCAATATTCCGGAACCGCCGGGCGAACAGAAAATTGTCAGGTGGGTGTCTTCCTCGCCTATGCCGGCGCCCGGGGCCGCACGCTGATCGACCGCCGCCTGTATCTGCCCACGTCATGGACCGATGACCGCGAACGCTGCCGGGCCGCGGGGATCGAGGACACGGTCGCCTTCGAGACGAAAGTGGTGACCGCCAAGGCCATGGTCCGCCGGGCGATCACCGACAACATCCCGTTCCGGTGGGTGACGGCGGATGCCGCCTACGGCTTCTCCAAAGGCTGGCGGACCGAGCTCGAGCAGGCCGATGTCTTCCACGTCATGGCCACCACCCGCCACGACACCGTCGTCACCCGCTGGGCTATGGACCACCCGGTCCACGACCTGTTTCCCTCACTGCCCCGACAGAAGTGGAAACGCCGTTCGTGCGGCAACGGCGCCCACGGGCCCCGGATCTACGACTGGGCGAGGGTCGAAGTCCGTCCTTGGCATCGTGAAGACCGCCGGCACTGGGTCATCGCCCGCCGCAGCGTGAGCCGACCACAGGAGATCTCCTACTACATCGCCTACTGCCCGGCCGAGACCACACTCGATGAGCTGATCCGCGTCGCCGGCAGCCGGTGGGCTGTTGAAGAGTGCTTCCAAACCGCGAAGCAGGAATGCGGCCTGGACGACTACCAGGTCCGCCGCTACCCCGGCTGGCACCGCCACATCACCCTCGCTATGGCCGCCCACGCCTGCCTGACCGTCCTGCGGGCCCGCGCCCTCGATACGGAGAAAGCAGAAACGGATCCTCCCAGCTCATCCCCCTGACCCTGCCCGAAATCCGGCGACTGACCACCCGCCTGACACGGCCCCGAGCCCACCTCACCGACCACGTCCTGCACTGGTCACACTGGCGCCGCCGCCGACAATTCCAAGCCCGCTTCAGCCACTACAAACGACGCGGCCACACACCACCAGAAACTGCCCACACATCAGAACAAAGACCGTTGCAGTACTAGGGCGTGTTGCGAAAGTCCCGCCTGGCCCACGACGCCTGGCACGCGCCCTCGCCGCGTTGTCGGGCTCGTCCACGTACGTCCAATACAAGGACGACCCTCCGCCTTGCGAGCGCACGCACCAGACGCCGTGGACCACGCCCTCCGGGCGAACGGCGCTCCTTTCGCAACACGCCCTAGGCTGCCGGGCATGGAGATCTGGATCAATCCCGCCTGTTCGAAATGCCGCTCCGCGCTGAGCACCCTGGACGCCGAGGGCGCGGAGTACACCGTCCGCCGTTATCTGGAGGACCCGCCGGACGCGGACGAGCTGCGGGCGGTGCTGGGGCGGCTGGGGCTGGAGCCGTGGGACATCGCGCGGACCCAGGAGCCGGCCGCCGCCGGGCTGGGCCTGAAGGAGTGGGGCCGCGGGCCCGGGGACCGCGACCGCTGGATCGACGCCCTCGCCGCCCACCCCTCCCTCATCCAGCGCCCGATCATCACCTCGGACGACGGCACGGCCCAGGTCGCCCGTACCGAGGACGCGGTACGCGACGCGCTGTCGCGCGGCGGGGCGGGCTGAGGCCCGCGGCGATCAGTGGCGGTCAGTCGACCGGGACGCCCTGGGGGGCCTTGATGCGTTTCATGATCATCTGGGAGTTGACGTCGCTGACGCCCGGGAGGGAGATCAGCTTCTCGGTCCAGAAGCGCTCGTAGGCCTCGCTGTCGGCGACGGCGATGCGGAGCAGGCAGCCGGGGGCGCCGTAGAGGCGGTAGGCCTCGACCACGTCCGGGGTGGACTGGAGCTGGGCCTCGAAGGCGGCGACGGAGTCGCGGTCGCGGCGGACCTCCACCGAGGCGAAGACCTCGAAGCCGCGTCCGACGGCGGCCGGCTCGACGACGGCGCGGTAGCTCCGGATCACCCCGTCGTCCTCCAGTTGGCGCACCCGGCGCAGGCAGGGGGAAGGGGTGAGGCCGACCCGCTGGGCCAGCTCCTGGTTGGTCAGCCGGCCGTCGGCCTGCAGCTCGCGCAAGATTCGTCTGTCGATAGCGTCCATGGTGACATTTTCTAGCACTGTCGTGCGCATTTCGCGCCGTAATCAGCAATCAAATGTTGTCAATATCCGCATATCCTTGCTGTGGACTTATCAGACAACACGCGGAAGCGGGTCACAGTGCCGCACATCGTCGTCATCAGCACCGGGGGCACGATAGCCAGCAGGTGGCAGGGAGCCGGTTACGCGGCGGAGGCCGCCGGCCTGGAAGTGCTGGCCGCGGGGGCGATCCCCGAGGGCGTCGACGTACGGGTCGTGGACCTGTTCACCGTCAACAGCTCCCGGCTGACCACCGCCCACCAGCTGGAACTGCTGCGTACGGTGCACGAGGTGCTGGCCGACCCGGCCGTCGACGGCGTGGTCGTCACGCACGGCACGGACACCCTGGAGGAGTCCGCCTTCCTGCTGGACCTGCACCACGCGGACCGCAGGCCGGTCGTGCTCACCGGGGCGCAGAAGCCGCTGGACGCGGCCGACGGCGACGCGGCGGGCAACCTCTACGACGCGCTGCTGACCGCCTCCACCGGCCGGGACATCGGCGCGGTCATCGCCTTCGGCGGGCTGGTGCACGCGGCCCGCGGCACGGTGAAGAAGCACACCGTCGACGTCCAGGCGTTCGCCGACCCGACGGGGCTGCCACTGGGCCGGGTGCAGTTCGGCCGGGTCACCTGGGGGCGGCACCGCCCCCGGCCCGAGGCGCTGCCGGTGCCCGCCGCGGGCGTACGGCCGCCGCGGGTGGACATCGTGATGCACCACAGCGACGCCGATCCGGTGCTGTTCGACGCCGCGCTGGCCGCCGGCGCCGAGGGCATCGTGCTGGTCGGGACCGGAGCCGGCAACGCGACCCCGGACTTCGCGGCCGCGGTCGGCCGGGCGGTGGCGGCCGGCGTCCTCGTCGCGGTCAGCACCCGGGTGGCGGCCGGCGCAGTGGCGCCGATCTACACCGGCGGCGGAGCCGTGGACCTGGTCGAGGCGGGCGCCGTGCTGGCCGGCACGCTGCGCGCGGGACAGGCCCGCATCGCGGTGCTGTCCGCGCTGCTGTCCACACCCGACCGCGCGGACCGCCCCGCCGCGCTGCGCCGGATCGTGGACTCGTCGTCAGAGCTTTATCTGGTTGATGGTGTCGGCAAGTGAGGTAAGGAAACGGTTCACCGAGGGCGCCATATTGGTCGACGCGATGAAGAAGCCGAACAGGGCGGCCACTATCGCGGGGCCGACCTTGATCGACTTCCCCCTGATCATGACCACCAGAATGACGCCCAACAACAGGACTACGGACAGGGAGATGGCCACAGCGGATCACTTCCTCTTCGGTACGCCGCAACGGTCCGGGGAGTCGCCGCGCCCCCGCGCCACATCCATCGTGCCACCAAGCACCGACACTATGGACCCGGGAACCACATCGTTCCACGACAACACGGCCACAAACAGGCGGCCTCAAGAACAGGGGTGGCGAACTGGCGTGCGGACCACCGGTGTTGGGGGGCGTGGTGACGGTGGTGCCGGAGGGGGCGCCGCGCCGTCAGTCACGGCACACGACCAGCAGCGCACGGTCGTCGTTGACGTCCTTGGCGACCGCCTCGATCAACCGCCAGGCGGCGCCGCGGAATCCCGTGGCGACGAACCGGTCGGCCTCGCCGATCAGCCGGTCGATGCCCTCGGTGATGTCCCGGTCCGCGGCCTCGACCAGGCCGTCGGTGAACAGCAGCAGAACGTCGCCCGACCGCAACGTTCCCTTGACGCCGTGGAATTCGGCGCCGTCGTAGACCCCCAGCAGCGGGCCCTCCGCCGCCATCTCCTCCCAGCGGCCGGTTCCCGCGCTGAGCTGGACGCCGGGCAGATGGCCGGCCGACAGCAACTCGTAGTCGCCGCTCTCGAGGTCGAGCACCAGATGGATGGAGGTCGCGAAGCCCTCGTCCCAGTTCTGGCGCAGCAGATAGCCGTTGGCGGCGGTCAGGAAGGCGTGCGGCGGCAGCGAGCCGAGCAGGCCGCCGAAGGCGCCAGACAGCAGCAGTGAACGGGACGCGGCGTCCATGCCCTTTCCCGACACATCGGTCAGCACCGCTTCGAGCACCCGGCCGCCGAGCGTGCGGGTGGCGACCACGAAGTCGCCGGAGAAGGACTGGCCGCCGGCCGGGCGCAGCGCCATCTCGGCGTGCCACCCCGCCGGGAGCCTGGGCAGCCGGCTCTGCACCCGGATCCGTTCCCGCAGGTCGAACAGCATCGTGTGGCCGCCCCGCCAGGGCACGCCGACCCGGCTGCGGAACTGGGCGATGAGCAGTCCGGAGAGGGCGACGGCGGAGACCACCAGGACGATGCCCGGGGTCACCCGGGACGGGCCGTCCTGGTACGGGCCGAGGACCGCGGACTCGACGACCAGCGCGACCGCGGCGCTCGTGTAGAGCACCAGGAGACTCGCCGGGCGCAGCAGCAGGCCGCCGGTGAGGATCGGCAGGACGAGGGCGCTGGGCGGGCACCAGACGGGGATGCAGACGGTGGTGTAGGCGAGGGCCGGGACCGTGAGCATCAGCACGCTCAGCGCCAGCCAGTCCGAGGCGTCCCCGCGGAAGTAGTCGACGGCGGACTTGCGCAGGCCGAGGCGGACCCTGTGCAGCGACCGGCGCCACCGGGTGCCAAGACTGTCTCTTGCCGCGTCCTTACCCATGTCCCGGCGACCCTACCCACCCTTTCGGCGGCACGTCGATTCCCTGGACGGTGGGTCGCTGTCTGCGGTAAATGGGCTCGCATCACGGTAAGAGGGCTGGTAGGCAGGGTCCATGACGACCGAATTGCGGGTGCTTGACGCCGAGCAGTGGGACGACTGGTACGGGATGTTGGAGCGCGCCTTCGGAGGCCCTGCCGAGTCCCGGGACGAACGGGCGCTGTGGCGGGAGCTGACCGATTGCGAACGGTCGCTCGCGGCATGGGACGGGGACGAGATCGCCGGCACCGCGGGGGCGTTCTCGTTCCGGCTGTCGGTGCCGGGCGGCGCGCTCGTGCCGGCGGCGGGCGTGACGATGGTGAGCGTGCAGCCGACGCACCGCCGGCGCGGGGTGCTGACGTCGATGATGCGCAGACAGCTGGACGATGTGCGCGCGGCGGGCGAGCCGTTGGCGGTGCTCACCGCCTCGGAGCCGGCGATCTACGGCCGCTTCGGCTACGGGCAGGCCACGGACCAGATGCGGCTGGAGATCGACACCAACCGCGTCCGGCTGAACCTGCCCGCCGGGACCGACCGGGTCCGGCTGCGGATCGTGGCCCCCGCCGCGGCACGCGAGGTGTGCGAGACGGTCTACGCGCAGCGGGTCGCCGCCCGGCCGGGGATGCTCGCCCGGCAACCGGGCTGGGACCGGCTGCCGTTGCTCGACCCGAAGTCGAACCGGGACGGCGCCGGCGAGCTGCTGTGTGTGCTCGCCGAGGTGGACGGCGAGGTGCGCGGCTACGCGCGGTACGCGGTGCGGCCCATCTGGAGCCCGGCGACCGGGCCCGACGGCGCGGTGCTGCTGCGCGACGTCGAGGCGCTCGACCCGGTGGCCTACGCGGCGCTGTGGAACTTCCTGTTCGGGCTCGACCTGACGTCCTCGGTACGGATCCGCAACCGGCCGGCCGACGACCCGGTGCTCCACCTGGTCTCCGACGTCCGCCGGTGCGGCATCGGGCTCCGCGACGGGCTGTTCGTCCGGACGGTGGACGTCGGGGCGGCCCTGGAGGCACGGACGTACGCGGCTCCGGTCGACGTGGTGCTCGATGTCGAGGACGCGTTCTGTCCGTGGAACGCCGGGCGCTGGCGGCTGGCGGGCGACGCGAAGGGGGCGACGTGCGCGCGGACCGGCGACGCGGCGGATCTGGCGCTCTCGGCGCGGGAGTTGGGGGCGGCGTATCTGGGCGGCTTCTCGCTCGGCGCCCTGGCGGCGGCGGGGCGGGTGACGGAGTTGCGGCCCGGCGCGCTGGCCGAGGCGTCGGCGGCGTTCGGTTCCGACGTCAAGCCGTGGTTGCCGCACGGGTTCTGAGCGGCCTGGCGGCACCGGACACTCACCACAGGCAAAAAAGTGACGGAGAGTGTCGAACTCACTGCACTCGGACACGCATAGTTACCTTTGTCACACCGGCGCCGGGAACGCATGGGACGGCTGAGCAAGTCTCATACGTAGAGCCGTAGTTGGGCACGTGTGCCGGACACCGCCCGGCCCGGAGTGACAGAGGAGAAGCCATGAGAGCATTCGCGCTGTTTCATGCCCGGCCGACCACCCCGGACACCTTCACCACCCTGTACACCTACGACTGCGCGCAGCAGCTCAACGTCCTGCCCGACGGACGACCCGTCATCAGTGACCCCGTGATGCTGCTCGCCACCGGCTCCACCACGTCCACCGCCGGCTCCAAGACCCACTTCGACGACTGAGCCCCAGACGCCCATGACCGTCCTGATCCTGACCGTCCCGGAGGACGTGACAGCGGACCTGGTGGTGGCAGCCCTGCACGAGCGCGCGGTGCCGGTGGTGCGACTGGACCCGGCCGGACTGCCCGGCGAGGTCTCCATGTCCGCCGAGTACATAAGCGGCGACGTGCACGGCTTCCTGTCCGTACAGGGGCGCCTGGTGAGCATGAACAGCCTGCGCTCGGTGTGGATCCGGCGCCCCGGCACCCCGGGCGCGGATGCGACCCGGCGCTCCGAGCAGCCGGAGTGGCTGACCACCGAGGCGGAGCGGGCCCTGTACGGGGCACTGCGCTGTGTGCCCGCACCGTGGATGAACCATCCGGGCGCCGCCGAGCAGGCCCGCTACAAGCCCTGGCAGCTCTTCGCCGCGCACCGCGCGGGCTTCGCCGTGCCCGCCACCCTGATCACGACATTTCCGCAGGCCGCCCGGAAGTTCGCCGAGCAGCACCCGGAGCTGGTGGTCAAGTCCGTCTCCGGCACCCATCCGGGGAACCCGCCCATGGTGCTGCCGACCACGGTGGTCCCGCCGGACCCCGACTTCTCATCGGTCTCGGCGGGCCCCACCCTGCTCCAGGAGTACGTGCGCAAGACCGCCGACATCAGGCTGACCTGCGTGGGGGTCCGGCAGTTCGCCGCCGCCAAGAAGGCAGGCCCGGACCAGGTGGACGGCCGCTTCGGCAGCCCCGAGGACGCGCAGTGGTACCCGGTCGAACCGCCCGCGCGGATCGCGCGGGCGGTCCGGGACTACATGGACGAGGCCGGACTTGCCTACGGTGCCTTCGACTTCGCGGAGGACTGCGACGGCACCTGGTGGTTCCTGGAGTGCAACCAGTCGGGCCAGTTCGGCTTCGTCGAGCTGGCGACCGGTCAGCCCATCACCGCGGCGATCGCCGACTGGCTCGCCCGTGACGGGACCTGAGCCCCTTCCGCGCCGGCTCAGGACTCCCCGATCGCCCACCGTGAGCCGTAGGAGCAGTGCCGGAGGCGGGCGGTTCCAGGGCGTGTTGCGAAAGTCCCGCCTGGCCCACGACGCCTGGCACGCGCCCTAGCCTGCCGCCGAAGGCCCCTGGCAGTGCGGGCACCAGAACAGGTTTCTCGCTGCCAGGCCCGCCGTGCGGATCTCTCCGCCGCAGATCAGACAGGGCTGCCCGGTGCGGCGGTAGACGTAGACCTCGCCGCCGTGGTCGTCCTGGCGGGGCGGGCGGCCCATCGCTTCGGGCTCGTGTTCCGGGCGGACGGTGTCGATGCGGTTGTTGCGGACGCCTTCGCGCATGAGGGCTGCCAGGTCGGTCCACATCGCGTCCCATTGGGCGCGGGTGATGTCGCGGCCGGGGCGGTAGGGGTCGATGCCGTGGCGGAAGAGGACTTCGGCCCGGTAGACGTTTCCCACTCCGGCGATGATCTTCTGGTCCATCAGGAGTGCCGCGATAGTGGTGCGGCTGCGCGTGATGCGGTGCCATGCCTTGGCCGGGTCGTCCGCCGGGCGCAGCGGGTCCGGGCCGAGGCGGGCGTGTATCGCGTGCTTCTCGCCGTCGGTGATCAGCGCGCAGGTGGTGGGGCCGCGCAGGTCGGCGTACGAGTCCGGGTTGGCGAGCCGCAGCCGGACGGTGTCGGTGGGCGGTGGGGCCTTGCCGTCGCCGAAGCCGAGTTTGCCGAACAGGCCCAGGTGGATGTGGACCCAGCCCGTCCCGTCGAAGCCGAGGAACAGGTGCTTGCCGTGCGCGTCGACGCGGTCGAGGACCGCGCCGTCCAGCAGCGCGGCGCTGTCGGAGAACTTGCCCTGGGGGCTGCTCGCCCGCACAGGACGGCCGCCGAACCTCTCGAAGTGGTCGGCGGCCAGCCGGTGGATCGTGTGCCCTTCGGGCATGGTGCGGTCAGCCCTGCGGGTGGTGGGCCGGGATCGGGGGGAGCTCACCGGTGTTCTCGTACGCGGTGAGCATGTCGATACGGCGGGTGTGCCGCTCCTCGCCGGAGTACGGGGTGGCGAGGAAGATCTCGACGAACTTGGTCGCCTCGTCCTCGGTGTGCATCCGGCCGCCGATGCTGATCACGTTGGCGTCGTTGTGCTCACGGCCGAGGGCGGCGGTCTGCTCGCTCCAGGCGAGTGCGGCGCGGACGCCCTTGACCTTGTTCGCGGCGATCTGCTCGCCGTTGCCGGAGCCACCGATGACGATGCCGAGGCTGCCGGGGTCGGCGGCGGTGCTCGCCGCGGCCCGCAGGCAGAACGGCGGGTAGTCGTCCTGGGCGTCATAGATGTGCGGACCGCAGTCCGTCACCTCGTGGTTGTTGGCCTTGAGCCACTCGACGAGGTGGTTCTTGAGTTCGAAGCCGGCATGGTCGGAGCCGAGATACACGCGCATACGGACGAGTGTGGCATGTCCGGAGGCGGGCAGAGGTCAGGGGGGCGTCGGGCGCGCTTGAGGGTTATTTGAGGTTAAAACAACGAATTGGCCTCAGCTGTCCTCCGCTGTTCCGTAAGTGGTCGTTCCGGGTATTGGATGCGACCCCATGAGCTCACTTCCCCCCTCAGTCGTGACCGACGCCCCCCAACAGGAAGACAGGACTCCACAGCAGTCGTCCGGCCTCCAGGCCGGACTCAAGAACCGTCATCTGTCGATGATCGCGATCGGCGGTGTCATCGGCGCCGGCCTGTTCGTCGGCTCCGGTTCCGGTATCGCGGCGGCAGGCCCGGGCATCCTGCTCTCGTACGCCCTTGTCGGCACGATGGTCGTGTTCGTCATGCGGATGCTGGGCGAGATGGCGGTGGCCAACCCCACGTCCGGCTCGTTCTCCGCCTACGCGGACCGGGCACTCGGCCGCTGGGCCGGGTTCTCCATCGGCTGGCTCTACTGGTTCTTCTGGGTCGTGGTGCTGGCGGTCGAGGCGACGGCCGGCGCGACGATCCTGCACGGCTGGGTGTCCTCGGTCCCGCAGTGGGCCTGGGCGCTGATCGTGATGGCGGTGCTGACCGCGACCAACCTGGTCTCCGTCGGCTCGTACGGCGAGTTCGAGTTCTGGTTCGCCGGGATCAAGGTCGTCGCCATCGCCGCGTTCATCGTCCTCGGCGGGCTCGCCGCCTTCGGCATCCTGCCGGGCTCCGACCACGAAGCGGTCGGTATGGCGAACCTCACCGGGCACGGCGGCTTCCTGCCGAACGGGCCCGGCGCGATCCTCACCGGTGTGCTGATGGTGGTGTTCTCGTTCATGGGCAGCGAGATCGTCACCCTCGCGGCGGGCGAGTCCCAGAACCCGCGCAAGGCGATCACCAAGGCGACCAACAGCGTCATCTGGCGCGTCGGCGTCTTCTACCTGGGCTCGATCCTCATCGTGGTCTCCCTGCTGAAGTGGGACGACCCGGCGATCACCAAGAAGGGCTCGTACGTCGCGGCCCTGGACTCCATAGGTATCGCGCACGCCGGCGAGATCATGAACGTCATCGTGCTGACGGCCGTGCTGTCCTGCCTCAACTCCGGCCTGTACACCGCGTCCCGGATGGCCTTCTCGCTCGGGCAGCGCGGCGACGCGCCGGCGCAGTTCGCGCGCACCAGCAAGGGCGGGGTGCCGCGGAACGCGATCCTGGGGTCGGTGCTGTTCGGCTTCGTCGCGGTCTTCTTCAACTACGAGTGGCCGGACACCGTCTTCAAGTTCCTGCTCAACTCGTCCGGCGCGGTCGCGCTGTTCGTCTGGCTGGTCATCTGCTTCTCGCAGCTGAAGATGCGCCGCATCATCGAGCGGGAGGAACCGGAGAAGCTCATTGTGCGGATGTGGCTCTTCCCGTACCTGACGTGGGCGACGATCGGCATGATCTCGTTCGTGCTCGTCTACATGCTCACCGACAAGGACGGCCGCCCGCAGGTGCTGCTGTCGCTGCTGGTGGCGGCCGTGGTCATCGCGATCTCGCTGGTCCGTGAGCGGATGCAGCGCGACCGCAAGGACGCTGTCGTCGGCTCGTAGCCGTGGAACGACGGCGGCCCGGTCCCTGAGGGGCCGGGCCGCCGTGCTGTCCGCGGTCAGCCGCGGCGGCCCACCAGCTGCCAGGCGGCGGGCAGCACGCCCATCGCGAGCGCGGCCTTGAGGGCGTCACCGAGCAGGTACGGCGTCAGGCCGAGCGAAACGGCCTTGCCGAAGGAGAGATGGGCGGCCAGCGCCAGGTACGGCACGCCGACCGCGTAGATGATCACGCTGCCGAGCACCATGGCACCGGCCGTCCGCAGCACGGTGCGGTCCGCACCGCGGCGGGCGAGCGCGCCGACGGCGGCCGAGGCGAGCAGCATTCCGAGGATGTAGCCGAAGCTCGGCATGGCGGAGCCCGACGAACCCTCCGCGAACCACGGCATGCCGGCGACACCCGCGACGGCGTACAGCGCCAGGGCCGCGAATCCGCGGCGGGCGCCGAGCGCGGTGCCGACCAGCAGCGCGGCGAAGGTCTGGCCGGTGACCGGGACCGGGGAGCCGGGGACCGGCACCGAGAGCTGCGCGGCCAGACCGGTGAGCGCGGCGCCGCCGAGCACCAGCGCCACGTCGCGCACCCGGGCCCGGGCGGCGGAGGACGCGGGGAGCAGATCGGCGAGGACCGTGCCGGTCCGGGTGTCAGAGACAACAGCGGTGCTCATCGGGACTCCGTGGGTGAGAGGTCGGCCGGGCCGGGTTCGTACAGGTGACGCCGCGACGCTAGCGCAGCGGACAACCCAAGATCACCGTCGGCAGACGACAAAGGCACGCTCGGCGTCTTGGAGGTTCCCTGCACCGGCCAGCTTTCGCCGCCGCGCTTGCGTTTCGCTTGTTTCAGCAGGTCACGTGATGCTCGTCACGGTCGGCGCGGGAGACCCCGCCCGACGCCGACGGGTTTTGCGGAGCGTGCCCGGGCACGGGGACACTGTGGGGTCCCACCAAAGCCCACCGATTCTTCCACCGTCCCCCCTCCCCCGATCCTGTGAGAGTTCGAGCACCGTGCACGAGATACCGCCCCCCGCCGAGCCGTTGTCGGCCGGGCTGAAGCAGCGCCATCTGACCATGCTCGGCCTGGGCGGGGTGATCGGTGCGGGGCTGTTCGTCGGCTCGGGCGCCGGGATCGCGGTCGCCGGGCCGGGGATCGTCGTCTCGTATCTGATCGCGGGTCTGCTCGCGATGCTGGTGATGCGGATGCTCGGCGAGATGTCGGCCGCGATGCCCGCCTCCGGGTCCTTCTCGGTGCACGCGGAACGGGCCTTCGGCCGCTGGGCCGGTTTCACGGTGGGCTGGCTGTACTGGCTGCTGCTGGTCGTGGTGCTGGCGGTGGAGGCGACCGGCGCGGCGAAGATCGCGAACGGCTGGCTGCCGTCGGTGCCGACCTGGGCGTGGGTGCTGCTGTTCATGGTGGTGTTCACCGCCGCGAACCTCGCCGCCGTAGGCAACTTCGGCGAGTTCGAGTTCTGGTTCGCGGCCCTCAAGGTCGGCGCGATCGTGCTCTTCCTGGTGCTCGGCCTGCTGGCGGTCCTCGGGCTGCTGCCCGACACCGACCCGGTGGGCATGGCCAACCTCAGCGGCCACGGCGGCTTCCTGCCGAACGGCTGGGACGGGGTGGTCTCCGGGGTGCTCGCGGTCGTCTTCGCGTTCGGCGGCCTGGAGGTCGTGACCATCGCGGCGGCCGAGTCGGACGATCCGGCGCGCGCGGTGGGGCGCGCGGTTCGCAGTGCGGTGTGGCGGATCCTGCTCTTCTACATGGGCTCGATGCTCGTCATCGTGACCCTGCTGCCGTGGGAATCCGTCGTGCCCGGGCAGAGCCCGTACGTCGCGGTGCTGGACCGGATCGGCATTCCCGGGGCAGCGCAGATCATGAACATCGTGGTGTTCGTCGCGCTGCTGTCGGCGCTCAACGCCAATCTGTACGGCTCGTCACGGATGATCTTCTCGCTCGCCGAACGGGGCGAGGCGCCGGCCGCGCTGACGAAGGTCTCGCGCGGCGGGGTGCCGCGCCTGGCGGTGCTGGCGTCCGTCGCGTTCGGCTTCGCGTCGGTGCTGCTCAATCTGAAGTGGCCGGACTCGGTCTTCCAGTACCTGCTCAACGCGGTGGGCGCGGTGCTGCTCGTGGTGTGGAGCCTGATCGCCGCCTCGCAGCTGCGGTTGCGGCGGCGGCTGGAGCGCGCGGCGCCGGGGGCGCTCACCCTGCGGATGTGGTGCTTCCCCTGGCTGAGCTGGGCGGCACTGGCGGGGATGGCCGCGGTCCTGGTGCTGATGCTGACCGACGACGCGGCGCGCCCGCAGGTGCTGTGGTCGGCGGGGGCGACGGGCGTGGTGCTCGCGGTGGCGCTCGGACGGGAGTGGCGGGACCGCCGGGACCGCCTGCGGAACCCGGGCCGACAGGGCCGGTAGGGGCACCCGGGCCGGGCCCACTTCTGCTGCTAGCGTGCACTTGCATACGACTTGCAATAACCTAGCGGCCGGAGGAACTAGCGCATGCCCACGTACACGCTTCCTGAATTGCCCTACGACTACGCCTCGCTGGAGCCCGTGATCAGCGGCGAGATCATCGAGCTGCACCACGACAAGCACCACGCGGCGTACGTGAAGGGCGCGAACGACACCCTCGACCAGCTCGCCGAGGCCCGTGACAAGGAGCAGTGGGGCGGCATCAACGGGCTGGAGAAGAGCTTCGCCTTCCATCTCTCCGGCCACATCCTGCACAGCATCTACTGGTCGAACATGTCCGGTGACGGCGGCGGCGAGCCGCTGGACAAGGACGGCACGGGGCAGCTCGCGGACGCCCTCGCGGAGAACTTCGGCGGGTTCGACCGCTTCAAGGCCCAGCTCTCCAAGGCCGCGGCCACCACGCAGGGCTCCGGCTGGGGCGTGCTGGCGTACGAGCCGCTCAGCGAGCGGCTGATCGTCGAGCAGATCTACGACCACCAGGGGAACGTCGGCCAGGGCAGCGTTCCGCTGCTCGTCTTCGACGCCTGGGAGCACGCGTTCTATCTTCAGTACCGCAACCAGAAGGTCGACTTCGTCGAGGCGATGTGGCGCGTCGTGAACTGGCAGGACGTCCAGGCGCGGTTCGCCGCCGCCAAGGAGCGGACGAGCGGTCTGCTGCTGGCGCCGTAGGGCGCCCCGAAGGCCGAAGGCCCCCGCGCGGTGGTGTCGCGCGGGGGCCTTCACCCTGTGCTGCCGAACCCTCTCCCGCAGACCTGCGTCAGCGGGGTTCGATGAGGTCCCAGCGGTTGCCGTACAGGTCCTGGAAGACCACGACGGAACCGTAGGCCTCGTGCCGGGGCTCCTCCTCGAAGACGACGCCGGCCGCGACCATGTGCTTGTAGTCGCGGTCGAAGTCGTCGGTGTTCAGGAACAGCCCGACCCGGCCGCCGGTCTGGCCGCCGATCCGCGCCTCCTGCTCGGGCGTCGAGGCGCGCGCCAGGAGCAGTCCCGTCCCCTGTCCCCGCGACCCGCGAGGATCCACGATCACCCAGCGGCTGCCGTCGTCACGCGCGGTGTCCTCGCGCAGCTCGAAACCGAGAGCGCCGGTGTAGAAGGCGATGGCCTCGTCGTAGTCGCGGACGACGAGGGTCACCAGTCCGAGGTGCGGCATCAGTCGAAGATCGGCCCGGCGGTCCGGGTGCGCTTGACCTCGTAGAAGCCGGGGGTGGAGGCCACCAGCAGCGTGCCGTCCCAGAGCCGGGCCGCGGCCTCGCCCTTGGGGGCGGGGGTGACGACCGGGCCGAAGAAGGCGACCTGCTCGCCGTCTGCGCCGGGAACGGCGATGACCGGGGTGCCGACGTCCTGGCCGACCTTGTCGATGCCTTCCTGGTGGGAGGCGCGCACCTCGGCGTCGTAGGTGTCCTTGTCGGCGTAGTCGATCAGGTCCGCCGGGAGGCCGGCGTCCTCCAGCGCCCCCACGATCGCCTCCAGGGTCGCGCCCTCGCCGCGGTTGTGGAAGCGGGTGCCGAGCGCGGTGTAGAGCTTTCCGACGACCTCGTCACCGAACTTCTGCTGGGCCGCGACGACCACGCGCACCGGCCGCCAGCCCTTCGGGCCGAGCAGCTCGCGGTACTGCTCGGGCAGCTCGTCGAGCTTGGGCTCGTTGAGGACGGCCAGGCTCATGACGTGCCAGCGGACCTCGACCGGCCGGACCTTCTCGACCTCCAGCATCCAGCGCGAGGTCATCCACGCCCAGGGGCACAGCGGGTCGAACCAGAAGTCGACGGGGGTCTTCTCGGCTGTGGTCACTTCTTCTTCTCCTCAGGAACAGAAACAACACGGCACGGGACTGCTCGTACCTCGGAAACCTCGGGATCAGGGGCGGCATTCCCGCCTGTCGCCCATTGGTGCGGCGTGGGAGTATGCGAATCGATCGACGATGCTGACAAAGGAGTCATCAGTGCCCGGTGAGAACCTGTCCCGCGACGAGGCCCGCGAACGCGCGCGGATCCTTTCGGTCGACGGATACGAGGTCGCGCTCGACCTGCGGTCGGCCACCCGGCCCGACGAGGACACGTTCCGCTCGGTGACCACGATCCGCTTCCGGTCCGCGCAGCCGGGCGCGGCCACCTTCGTGGATCTGCTGGCACCGTCCGTCGAGTCCGTGGTGCTGAACGGACGGGAGCTGGACCCGGCGGCCGTGTTCGACGGGACGCGGGTCGCCCTGGACGGCCTCGAAGCCGAGAACGTCCTCACCATCGACGCGCGGTGCGCGTACAGCCGCACCGGCGAGGGGCTGCACCGGTTCGCCGACCCGGAGGACGGCGAGACTTATCTGTACACGCAGTACGAGCCGGCCGACGCCCGCCGGGTCTTCGCCAACTTCGAGCAGCCGGATCTCAAGGCGCCCTTCACCTTCTCGGTGACCGCGCCCGCGCACTGGACCGTACTGAGCAACGAGGCTCAGGCCGGCCCCGCACGGGACGCCGACCCCTCCTCGGCGACCTGGGACTTCGCGCCCACCAAGCCGATCTCGACGTACATCACGGCTGTCGTCGCCGGGCCGTACCACCTGGTGCGCGACCACTACTCGCGGACCTTCGACGACGGCACCGTGCTGGACATCCCGCTCGGCGCGCTGTGCCGGGCCTCGCTCGCGCCGCACTTCGACGCGGACGACATCTTCACCGTCACCAAGCAGGGCCTGGACTTCTTCCACGACACCTTCGACTACCCGTACCCCTTCGGGAAGTACGACCAGGCATTCGTGCCCGAGTACAACATCGGCGCGATGGAGAACCCGGGCTGTGTCACGTTCCGCGAGGAGTTCGTGTTCCGCGGCAAGGTGACGCAGGCGGCGTACGAGGGCCGGGCCAACGTCATCCTGCACGAGATGGCGCACATGTGGTTCGGCGACCTGGTCACCATGCAGTGGTGGGACGACCTGTGGCTCAAGGAGTCGTTCGCCGACTTCATGGGCGCGTACTCGCAGGCCGAGGCGACCCGCTTCAAGGACAGCTGGATCACCTTCGCCAACCGCCGCAAGGCGTGGGCGTACCGGGCCGACCAGCTGCCCTCGACGCACCCCGTCACCGCGGACATCCACGACCTGCAGGACGCCAAGCTCAACTTCGACGGCATCACGTACGCCAAGGGCGCGTCCGTGCTGAAGCAGCTCGTCGCCTATGTCGGCTCGGACGCCTTCCTGGAGGCGGCCAGGCGCTACTTCAAGCGGCACGCGTACGGGAACACCACGCTGGCGGACCTGCTGGCGGTGCTGGAGGAGACCTCGGGCCGGGACATGGCGCAGTGGTCCCGCGCCTGGCTGCAGACCGCCGGGGTGAACTCGCTGACGCCGGAGGCCGTGTACGACGCCGAGGACCGGATCACCCGGCTGTCCGTGCTGCAGACCGCCGCCGCGTCGCACCCCGAGCTGCGGCCGCACCGCGTCGCCGTCGGCCTGTACCGGCGGGCCGCGGGCGGTGCGCTGG
This sequence comes from Streptomyces sp. So13.3, assembly GCF_005860785.2. Taxonomy (NCBI): domain Bacteria; kingdom Bacillati; phylum Actinomycetota; class Actinomycetes; order Kitasatosporales; family Streptomycetaceae; genus Streptomyces; species Streptomyces sp. So13.3. The sequence goes on from NZ_CP048835.1 coordinate 3,830,949, forward strand.
AGCGCTACGCCCGCGCCGAGACCGATGTCACGGGGTCCCGCACCATCGTGACGGAGCTGGCCGGCGCCGAGCGGCCCGATCTGATCCTGGTCAACGACGAGGACCTGACGTACTGCAAGATCCGCTTCGACCCGGACTCCCTCGACACCCTGCGCAAGCACCTGGGCGACCTGTCCGACCCCATGGCGCGGGCGCTGGCCTGGTCGGCGGTGTGGAACATGACCCGGGACGCGCTGATGCCGGCCCGTGACTACCTCGGGCTCGTGCTGCGGTTCGCCGGACAGGAGTCCGACATCGGGGTGCTGCAGTCGCTGCACCAGCAGGCGCAGACCGCGCTGCACCAGTACGCGTCGCCGAAGTGGCGCGCCGAGGGCGCCAAGGCGCTGGCCGACGGGGCGCTGACCGAGCTGCGGCAGGCCGAGCCGGGCAGCGGGCACCAGCTCGCCTGGGCACGCTTCTTCGCCTCGGTGGCGTCGTCGGCGGCCGATCTCCAGCTGCTGAGCGGGCTGCTCGAAGGCAGCGCCAAGATCGACGGTCTGGAGGTCGACCAGGAGCTGCGCTGGTCGTTCCTGGAGCCGCTGGCCGCCGCGGGCGAGGTCGACGAGGCCGTGATCGCGGCCGAACTGGCGCGCGACGACACCGCCTCCGGGCGACGGCACCAGGTGCGCTGCCTCGCCGCCCGGCCGTCGGCCGCGGTCAAGGCACAGGTGTGGGCGTCGGTCGTGGAATCCGACACCCTCTCGAACGCGCTGGTCGAGGCGAGCATCGCCGGGTTCGACCAGCCGGGCCAGGAGGAGCTGCTCGCGCCCTACGCCGACCGGTACTTCGCCGTGATCGAGCGGATCTGGTCGCAGCGTTCGATCGAGATCGGCATGGCGATCGTGCGGGGCCTCTTCCCGAGGTACCGGATCGCCCAGGAGACCGTCGACGCGGCCGGCGCCTGGCTCGACGCGCACGCGGACGCGGCGCCCGCGCTGCGCCGGCTCGTCCTGGAGGCCAGCGACGACCTGTCCCGCGCGCTGCGTGCCCAGGCGACCGACGGCTGACCCCCATCCCGGCGCACATCCCGGACCCCGCCGCGTCACCCCATCGAACGGTGACGCGGCGGGGTTCCGCCGTGTCATGGGCAGACTTCGACCGCTCGCCCACCGCACGGCTGCGGGATCGTCATCCGAATAGGTGAAAACCGCCCATCGGCATCCGAACGCCTGAACTTTAGTGCGGAGTTGTCCCGGTTTGTCGACGGCTGTGTAACAGCGGTTAGCGGGCGGTCCGGCGGCGGAACCAACCCGACATGAACCACAACGCACCGCACACCCCGCGCCCCCTGGACCACCTCTCCCGCACCCAGCAAAGGATCTTGACGACACGTCAGCTGCGCGAGCACGGCGTGACCGCGAGCACCCTGGCGGAACGCTGCCGGCCCGGCGGCCCGTGGCAGCAGCTGCTGCCGCAGGTGTTCCTGCTGCACGCCGGACCGCCCACCAGTGACGAACGGCTGCGGGCGGCGCTGCTGTACGCGGGCTGCGAGCCGGGCGGCACGGGCGGTCCGGGCGACGGCGAGGCGATGGTCACCGGGCTGGCGGCGCTGGCCCTGCACCGGTTCTCCTCGGTGCCGCCGCTGCTGGGGATCGACCGGATCGACGTCCTGGTGCCGCGCCAGCGGCGGCTGCGGGACGCCGGGGACGTGGCGATCCACCGGGCGCACACGCTGCCCCGGCCGCAGCAGGTGACCGGACTGCCGTGCGCCCCGGTGCCGCGTGCGCTCGCCGACGCGGTGGCGGACCTCGACGACGCCGAAACCGTACGGCGGCTGCTGACCGAGGCGGTGCGCGGCGGGCACTGCGAAGCCGCCGCGGTGGTCCGGGAGCTGAGCCGGGCCCGGCTGCTGTCCCGGCCGCACGTGGTGGACGCGGTGGACGCGCTGCTGGCGGAGGGACGGGCGCTCGCCGAGGGCCGGCTGTACGAGATGGTGACCTGCTACGGCCTGCCGGACCCGGTGTGGCACGTCGATCTGCGGCTGCCCGGCGGGCCGTCGCTGGGCGGCGTGGACGCGTACTGGCCGGAGCACGCGGTGGCGCTGGAGATCGACGCGCGCGGACCCCGCCAGGACGACGACGCCCTGTGGTCGCAGTACGCGCAGAAGCGCGAGCACCTGGAGGGACTCGGCATCACCGTCGTCCACCTCACCCCGAAGAAACTGCGGGACGCTCTCGAGCAGCAGGCGACCGTCGTGCGCACCGCGCTGATGGCTTCGTCGGACCGGACTCCGGCCGCTTACGTGGTCGTGACCCCGAGTTGACCGGCGCTTTACTCCTTTACGCGTGCTTTGCCGGTCATGGCGTATGGCGGAAATACGTCATGTCCACATCCTGCCTCGGACAACTCTCCACAAACACCGGTCGCTTACGTGACTCTTAGCGGTCAACCGGCACCGTTTTCCGAACAAGGATGCCCATGCCTCTCGATCACATACGCGCCAAGAGACGCGTGGCCCGCGTCGCGCTCGCCGCGGGCCTGGTGGCCGCACTGGCCGCGACCGGGTCCGCCACCGCGTTCGCCGACAACACCCCCAGCGGCACTCCGACCGGCGGCCCCGCTTCCGCCCCGGTCAAGGCTTCCACCGACAAGCTCGGTTCTGCCGACGCGGAGCTCCTGGCCAAGGCCAAGTCCGACGGCGACAAGACCGTGACGATGATGATCGCCACCGCTCCCGGCACCACCAAGCAGGTCGTCGACCAGCTCGGTGCCTCCGGTGCCTCGGTGGGGAGCACCTACGACAAGCTCGGCTACGTGCGGGCGACCGTCCCGACCGCCAAGGCGGACGCGGCGATCGCCAAGGCGCAGAAGCTGACCTCGGTCCACGGCATCGACCTCAAGCAGGAGATCGCGCTCGACGACCCGACGCCCGTGGCGGACACCGCCAAGGGCGCGAAGGCCAAGGGCAAGGCCGCAGCGAAGACCTACCCCGGTCCCAGCGCGAGCACCCCGGTGAAGAACCCGTACCAGCCCGCTTTCGAGACCGGCGCGGTGGACTTCGTCAAGAACCAGCCCAAGGCCGACGGCCGCGGCGTGACCATCGGCATCCTGGACTCCGGTGTCGACCTCGGTCACCCGGCGCTGCAGAAGACCACCACCGGCGAGCGCAAGATCGTCGACTGGGTCACCGCGACCGACCCGATAACCGACGGCGACGCCACCTGGCGCCGCATGACGGCAGCGGTCTCCGGCCCCACCTTCACCATCGCGGGCCGCACCTGGACCGCGCCGGCCGGTTCGTACATGTTCAACACGTTCTCCGAGGCCGCGACGGTCGGCGGCGACATGGCGGGCGACCTCAACCGTGACGGCGACACCACCGATGTCTGGGGCGTGCTCTACGACGCCGCCGCCGGCACCGTGCGCGTCGACCTGAACAACAACGGTGACTTCAGCGACGACGAGGCGCTCAAGCCGTACAAGAACGGCTTCCAGATCGCGCACTTCGGGACGGACAACCCGGCGACCGCCATCTCAGAGTCGATCCCGTTCGTCGTCCAGATCCGCAAGGACGTCCCGACGGACCCGTACGGCGGCGACTGGGTCGGCAAGAAGGCCGACTTCGTCAACATCGGCCTCGTCCAGTCCGAGCACGGCACCCACGTCGCGGGCATCACCTCCGCGAACGGCCTGTTCGGCGGCAAGATGAGCGGTGCGGCTCCCGGCGCGAAGATCGTCTCCTCGCGCGCCTGCACCTGGAGCGGCGGCTGCACCAACGTCGCGCTCACCGAGGGCATGATCGACCTCGTCGTGAACCACGGCGTGGACATCGTCAACATGTCCATCGGCGGCCTGCCCGCGCTGAACGACGCCAACAACGCGCGCGCCGAGCTGTACACGCGCCTCATCGACACCTACGGCGTCCAGCTGGTCATCTCGGCCGGCAACAGCGGCCCGGGTGCCAACACCATCGGTGACCCCGGCCTGGCCGACAAGGTCCTGAGCGTCGGTGCGTCGATCTCCAAGGACACCTGGGCGGCCAACTACGGCTCGCAGGTGGACAAGGCGTACCAGATGATGCCGTTCTCCTCGCGCGGCCCGCGTGAGGACGGTGGCTTCACGCCGACCATCACCGCGCCCGGCGCGTCGATCAACACGGTCCCGACCTGGGAGGCCGGCAGCCCGGTCGCCGAGGCCGGCTACAGCCTGCCGCCCGGCTACGCGATGCTGCAGGGCACCTCGATGGCCTCCCCGCAGGCCGCGGGGGCCAGCGCACTGCTGATCTCCGCCGCGAAGCAGAAGAACATCGCCCTGAACCCGGCCGCCCTGCGGACCGCGCTGACGAGCTCCGCGAAGCACATCGCGGGCACGCAGGCGTACGAAGAGGGCTCCGGTCTGATCGACATCAACGGCGCCTGGAACCTGATCAAGGCGGGTGTCTCGGCCAACGAGTACACCGTCAAGGCTCCGGTCGACACCGCGCTGTCGGCGTTCCTGAAGACCCCGGGCTTCGGCACCGGCATCTACGACCGGGAGGGCGGCCTCAAGACCGGCCAGACCCGGACGTACGACGTCACGATCACCCGCACCACCGGCTCCGACCGTCCGGTCAAGCACGCGCTGGCGCTGGTGAACAACGACGGCACCTTCAAGCTCGCCGGCAGCAGCGAGGTCTCGCTGCCGCTGAACGTGCCGGTCACCGTCAAGGTCACCGCGAAGGCGAAGACCACCGGTCTGCACAGCGTCATCCTGACCGTGGACGACAAGCGCACCAAGGGCACCGACCAGCAGATCCTGGCCACCGTCGTGGTCTCGAAGCCGCTGGCCAAGCCCGCCTTCTCCACCAAGGAGTCGGGCGTGGTGCAGCGCAACAGCACCACCTCGTACTTCCTGAACGTGCCGGCCGGCGCCAAGTCCCTGGAGATCGCCCTCGGCGGCATCCAGGCGACCAGCCAGACCCGGTTCATCGCGATCAACCCGTACGGCGTTCCGATGGACGACACGTCCACCCCGTCGTGCTACCTCAACTACGTGAACCCGAACAACAAGTGCCGTCCGGACCTGCGGTCGTACACCGACCCGCTGCCGGGCGTCTGGGAGATCGAGGTCGAGGCGCGCCGTACCTCGCCGCTGCTGAACAACCCGTACGCCGTCACGGCGTCGGTGCTGGGTGTGTCCTTCGACCCGGCCGTGCAGACCCTCGACGAGGCCACGGTCGGTACCCCCGCCGCGGTCAACTGGAAGGTCACCAACGGCTTCGCCGCCCTTGACGGCAAGCTGAAGGGCGGCGCCCTCGGCTCCGCGCTGACCGCCCGCCCGACCATCGCGCAGGGCGAGACGAAGGAGACGACGCTGGTCGTCGGCCCCGGCGCCTCCCGGCTCGACGTGGCGATCGGTTCCACCTCGGACACCGGCGCCGACCTCGACCTCGAGGTCTACCTCGGTTCCACCAAGGTCGGTTCGTCCGCGGACGGCGACTCCGAGGAAGCGGTCAGCGTCGCCAACCCGGCGGCCGGTACGTACACCGTCGTCGTGACCGGCTACTCGGTCCCGGCGGGCACCACGGAGTACAACTACAAGGACGTGTACTTCGCCGCCTCGCTCGGCCAGGTCAAGGTCGACGAGACCAAGACCGTCTCGCTGGCGAACGGCGCCTCGGCGTCCTTCTCCGCGCAGGTCGTGGCCGCGTCCCCAGCCCCCGAAGGACGTCAGTTCTTCGGTGAGGTGCAGCTGCTGAACTCCCGCGGCACCATCGCCGGAACCGGCAGCGTCATCATCAAGAAGGTCACCGGCTGACCGCCGGCTGATCAGCTGTAGAACCGCCTCGGGGCGGGTGCTCCCACGAGCACCCGCCCCGTCGTGTTCCCCGGCGTCCGCTACTCGCGGCCCGCGCCCGCCTCGATCGGGCGGGTGCGGAGCAGCGCCCGGGCCGGCAGGCCGGTGGCGGCCAGGCCCAGCAGGAGCACACCGCCGGCGATGGCGGCCGCCACGGTGGGCGGTACGTAGGGGGCGCCGCCGGTCAGCCCGCGGGCGATCGGGCTGAGCGTCGCCCAGGCGATGGCCGTTCCGATCACCAGCCCCGCGGTGCCGACGAGCAGCGCCTCCCAGCGCATCATCCCGAGCACCTGGCGGCGGGTGGTGCCCGCCAGCCGCAGCAGGGCGACCTCGCGGCGCCGGTCGAGGACCGTCATGACCAGGGTGTTGGCGGCAGCGACGGCGGCGAACCCGCCGAGCACCGCGGCCATCACGCGGTTGGCCCAGGCGTTGAGCTCCAGGTCCTTGTCGACCTGGGCGGTGTAGCCGGCCCGGTCGGTGACCGCGACGCCGGGGGCGTCGAGCCGCTGCAGCGCACTCGCGACGGCGGCCCGGTCGGCGCCCTCCATGTCACGGACCAGCACCTGGCTGTCGTACGCGACCGACACATGTCCGGCGACCGCGGCGCGCGGCATCAGTACCTCGCCGAGGCCCAGACCGCGCTCATAGAGGGCGACGACCCGGGGGTGCACCGTTGTGCCGTCGCCGAGCCACAGTTCCATACGGTCGCCGACCGAGACCTTGGCGGTGTCGGCGAGCAGGCTGTTCAGCGCGACGGTGTCGTTCGCCGCCAGCCCGGTCAGCGAGCCCTCCTTGACGCCGACGTCGAGCACCTTGGCCAGGTCGGCCGGGTTCCCGGAGACCCCCAGCGTGGAGGCGCCGATGAAGGAGCCGGCCGAGCGGTAGAGGACCCCGGTGCGCAGGACGCCGACGGCCGCGTCCACGCCCTTCACCCGCGCCGCCTCGGCGGCGGTCGTGGACGGCAGTCCCGCGCCGGTGCCGCTGACGATCTGGTCGGCGACCACGCCGTCGCGCACCTGCTCCGCGGAGACGTGCTTGATGGTGCTCTGCATGAAGACCAACGTGCCGCAGAAGGCGATGACCAGCACGATCGGGGTGATCGCGGAGGCCAGCCGGCGGGAGTTGGCACGGGCGTTGGCGGCGGCGAGCGCAGCGGGCGCGGCCCCCGCTCGCAGCGGCAGTCCGAGGACGGTGGCGGCGAGCCAGGCGACGACGGGTCCGAGCAGCGCGACGCTGAGCATGAAGAGCATCACGACGCCGAGCGCGATGTTGGCCGCGTCCTCCCCCGTGGCGTGGGCCGCGAGCGACGCCACGACGATGCCGCCGGCGAGGGCCGCCACGCCGAGCACCGTACGGACGGGCCCGGGGCGTCCCCGCTCCACCGCCGCCTCGCCCAGCGCCTGGCTGGGCCGGGCCTTGGAGGGCCGGCGGGCGGCCAGATAACCGGCGACGAGCGAGCCGAGCAGGCCCGCGCCGACCGCGCTGACCATGGGGATCCAGCCGGTGGAAACCTCCAGTCCGGCAGGCACCGCGCCGCGGTCGGCGAGCTGGCCGAACCACCAGTGGGCGAGCGCCAGTCCCGGCAGGATGCCGGCCGCGCCGGCGAGCGGGGCGACGATCATCGCCTCGGTGGCGACGGTGCGGCGGATCTGCCGTGGGGTCGCGCCGATCGCCCGCAGCAGGGCGATCTCCCGGCTGCGCTGGCCGATGGCGAGGGCGACGGTGCCCATGACGACGAAGATCGCGGTCATGGCGGCGATGCCGCCGAAGGAGCCGCCCAGTCCCACCAGCATCTCCTTGCCCCCCGCGAGTTCGGGGTGTTCGACCTCACCGCGGTCGTCCCCGGTCTGCACCAGGGCGTGCCCGCCGACGGCGTGCTCGACCTGTCCGGCGAGCTGCTCGGTGCTGACACCGGTACGTGCGTAGACGGCGATGGCGTCCGCCTGACCCTGGTGGCCGGCGAGCCGGCCCACCGCCGCGTCCTCGAACCAGGCGGTGGCGGAACCCGACCCCTCCGCCGTCAGACCGGAGATCCGGTAACCGCCGGTGCCGGCGGGCGTGACGAGGGTGACGGTGTCGCCGGTGCCGAGCTTCGCGGCGTGCGCCGTCGCGGCGTCGAGGGCGACCTCGCCCGCCGCCGGGGCGCGACCCTCGGCGAGCGGTTTCGCGGCCGGGGCGGTGCCGATCGCGGTGGCCGACCAGTCGCGGCCGGTCAGCGCCGGCAGCGCCTTGCTCTGCACGGGGAAGGCCACGTCGGGCACGGCCGCGGCGACGCCCGGTTCACGGGCGATACGGTCCGCGAGCCCGGCGTCGACGCGGGCCCGGTCGGGCAGCGGCTCGGCCTCCTCGTCGCGGTCCTCGCCGTGGCCGACGGTCATCCGGGCGTGCTGGTCGGCGGCGACGACCACCGGGGCACCGGCGTAGCGCTCGGGCGTGAGGTGCGCCACGATCCCGGTCTGCAGCAGGGTGCCGCAGGCGGTCATGATGGCGGCGGCGAAGAGCAGGGCGATGAACGTGCCGGCGAAGGACGCCGGCCGGAAGCGCACGGAGGCGCGGGCGAGACCGTTCACGCGGCGGCCCTCGCAACGCGCTCCGGGCGGCCGCCGGTGGTCAGCGCGACCATGTGGTCGGCGATCTCCGTCGGCTCCGGGCGCTCCAGGTGGCCGGCGAACGAACCGTCGGCGAGGAAGAGCACCCGGTCCGCGAAGGAGGCGGCGACCGGGTCGTGGGTGACCATGACGACGGTGGCGCCGAGCCGGTCCACGGCGTGCCGCAGCAGACCCAGCACCTCGCGGGCGGTGTTGGTGTCCAGGGCGCCGGTCGGCTCGTCGGCGAACACCACCTCGGGCGCGGTGATCAGGGCGCGGGCGATGGCCACCCGCTGCTGCTGGCCGCCGGACAGCTGTCCGGGCCGCCGGCTTCCGTACCCTTCGAGGCCGACCTGCGCGAGCAGCTGGGCCGCCCGCCGCCGGTCGGGGCGGCCTCCGGCCAGCCGCTGCGGCAGCAGCACGTTCTGCTGCACGGTGAGCGACGGCAACAGGTTGAAGGACTGGAAGATGAAGCCGATGCGGCTGCGGCGCAGCTGGGTGAGCTTGTTCTCGTTGAGACCGGTGATGTCGGCGCCGCCGAGGTGCACGGTGCCGGCCGTCGGCTTGTCGAGCCCGGCGGCGCACTGCAGGAAGGTGCTCTTGCCGGAACCGGAGGGGCCCATCACCGCGGTGAAGCTGCCCCGCGGCAGCGCCAGGTCGATGCCGCGCAGCGCGTGCACGGTGGAGTCGCCGCGGCCGTAGGTACGGCGGACCGAGCGCAGCTCGACGGCGGCACCTGAGCCCGTCCCGTTACGGCCGGGCGCGGTGTCACCGCTGGTCCGCGGCGGGTACTGCGGCGCCGCGGGGGCCGTGGGGGCGGTGCTGGAGTGCTTCGACCGGAGTCGCATGATGTCCTCTGTTTCGGTTGCCGACGACCCTTCCGAAGTTACGGATCACCCGGGGTCCCGGACCATGCCGGTTCCCGGCGTCTTGGGGGTGGGGAAAACCCGAGGCCGGAGCTGGTGCAGACCCTGATCCCGGCCCGCGCAGCGTGCGAGGATGGCGGTCAGTCTTCATTAAGGAGTGGCCTACCGTGCCTGGCACGAACCTCACCCGCGAGGAGGCGCAGCAGCGTGCTCGCCTTCTCACCGTGGACGCGTACGAGATCGACCTCGACCTGAGCGGCGCGCAGGACGGGGGCACCTTCCGCTCGGTGACCACGGTGCGTTTCGATGCCGCGACGGCGGGTTCCTCATTCATCGACCTGGTCGCCCCGACCCTGCACGAAGTGGTGCTGAACGGCACCGCGCTCGACCCGGCGGAGGTGTTCGCGGACTCGCGCATCGCCCTGCCGTCGCTGCCGGCCGGCCGTAACGAGCTGCGGGTCTTCGCGGACTGCGCCTACACCAACACCGGTGAGGGCCTGCACCGTTTCGTCGACCCGGTCGACAAGCAGGCATACCTGTACACCCAGTTCGAGGTGCCGGACGCGCGCCGCGTCTTCGCCAGCTTCGAGCAGCCCGACCTCAAGGGCACCTTCCGGTTCACGGTGAAGGCCCCGGCGGGCTGGACGGTCATCTCCAACTCCCCGACGCCCAAGGCCGAGGACGTCAAGGACAACGTCTGGCGCTTCGAGCCGACGCCGCGCATCTCCTCGTACATCACCGCGCTGATCGCCGGCCCGTACACGGCCGTGCACAGCACGTGGGAGGGCGAGGGCCGCAGCGTCCCGCTGGCGATCTACTGCCGCCCGTCGCTGGCCGAGTTCCTGGACGCGGACGCGATCTTCGAGGTCACGCGGCAGGGCTTCGACTGGTTCGAGGAGAAGTTCGACTTCCCGTACCCGTTCGCCAAGTACGACCAGCTCTTCGTACCGGAGTTCAACGCCGGCGCGATGGAGAACGCGGGCGCGGTCACCATCCGTGACCAGTACGTCTTCCGTTCCAAGGTGACGGACGCGGCGTACGAGACGCGCGCCGAGACCATCCTGCACGAGCTGGCCCACATGTGGTTCGGCGACCTGGTCACCATGGAGTGGTGGAACGACCTCTGGCTGAACGAGTCGTTCGCCACGTACACCTCGATCGCCTGCCAGGCGTACGCGCCGGGCAGCAAGTTCCCGCAGTCGTGGACCACGTTCGCCAACTCCATGAAGACCTGGGCGTACCGGCAGGACCAGCTGCCGTCCACCCACCCGATCATGGCGGAGATCAACGACCTCGACGACGTCCTGGTCAACTTCGACGGCATCACGTACGCCAAGGGCGCCTCGGTGCTCAAGCAGCTCGTCGCCTACGTCGGCATGGACGAGTTCTTCGCCGGCGTGCAGGCGTACTTCAAGCAGCACGCCTGGGGCAACACCCAGCTGTCCGACCTGCTCGGCGCGCTGGAGAAGACCTCCGGCCGCGACCTGAAGAGCTGGTCGAAGGCGTGGCTCGAGACCGCGGGCATCAACATCCTGCGCCCGGAGATCACCCTCGCCGAGGACGGCACGATCACGTCCTTCGCGGTCCGCCAGGAGGCCCCGGCACTGCCGGCCGGCGCCAAGGGCGAGGCCGTGTTGCGGCCGCACCGCATCGCCGTCGGCTGCTACGACCTCCAGGACGGCAAGCTGGTCCGCACCAGCCGTATCGAGCTGGACGTCGACGGCGAGCTGACCGAGGTGCCGTTCCCGCAGAACACCGCGCGCCCCGCGGTGATCCTGCTCAACGACGACGACCTGACGTACGCCAAGGTCCGCCTCGACGACGAGTCCCTCGCCGTCGTCCGCGACCACCTCGGCGACTTCACCGAGTCCCTCCCCCGTGCCCTGATCTGGTCCGCGGCCTGGGACATGACGCGTGACGGCGAGCTCGCCACCCGCGACTACCTGGAACTGGTGCTCTCCGGCATCACCAAGGAGTCGGACATCGGCGTCGTCCAGTCGCTGCACCGCCAGCTCAAGCTCGCGCTCGACCTGTACGCGGACCCGGCCTGGCGCGACACCGGCCTGGCCCGCTGGACGGAGGCCGCGCTGGAGCAGCTGCGCGCCGCCGCCCCCGGCAGCGACCACCAGCTCGCGTGGGCCCGCGCCTTCTCGGCGACCGCCCGCACCCCGGAGCAGCTCGGGCTGCTCGCCGGGCTGCTGGACGGCACGCAGGTCATCGACGGCCTGGCCGTCGACACCGAGCTGCGCTGGTCCCTGCTGCACCGGCTCGTGGCGACCGGTCAGGCGGACGAGGCGGCCATCGCGGCGGAGCTCGCCCTCGACCCGACCTCGGCCGGCGAGGAGCACGCGGCCGGCGCCCGCGCCGCCCGTCCGACCGCCGACGCCAAGGCCGCGGTCTGGGCCGCGGTCGTCGAGGACGACAAGCTCGCGAACTCCCTGCAGGAGTCCGCGATCGGCGGCTTCGTCCAGACCGACCAGCGTGAGCTCCTCGCGCCCTACACCGAGCGGTACTTCAGCGCGGTCAAGGGCGTCTGGGACTCGCGCAGCCACGAGATCGCCCAGCAGATCGTGATCGGTCTCTACCCGGCCCTCCAGGTCTCCCAGGACACCCTGGACGCCACCGACGCCTGGCTCGCCTCGGCGACCCCGGTGCCGGCCCTGCGCCGGCTCGTCATCGAGTCCCGCTCGGGTGTGGAACGCGCCCTGAAGGCCCAGGCGGCGGACGCGGCGGCGGCCACCGCGTAGTACCGGCTCCGCGTGAGGCCCCGGACCCCAGGTCCGGGGCCTCACGCGTGTCCTGAGTGACGCAGAACACATCCATTTCTGGTATGTTCAATTTTGGTTGTACCACATATGGACCTATTGATCAGGTGGCCGCAATGGACAACTTCATCGGCCGGGAGCCGGAGCTCGCCGCGCTGAACCGCATGCTGCGGCGCGTCGCGGACGGCGGGCGGACCGGGCGGCCGGGCAAGGCGATGCTGATCCGCGGCCGCCGCCGGGTGGGGAAGTCACGGCTGGTCGAGGAGTTCATCGAGCGCTCCGGGCTGCCGAGCGTCTTCTTCACCGCCTCGCAGCAGTCCAACCCGGAGGCGGACCTGCGGATGTTCGTCGAGACCGCCGCGGCATCCGACCTGCCCGGCGCCGCCACCCTGATCGGCCAGTCGCCCAGGGACTGGGACGCCGCCCTGCGCCTGCTGGTCGCCGCCCTGCCCGACGACCGGCCGAGCGCCGTCGTCCTCGACGAGATGCCGTACCTGATAAAGAACGACGCCGGCTTCGAGGGCACCCTCCAGAAGCTCTTCGACCGGGAACTGTCCAGGAAGCCGGTGCTGCTGCTCTGCGTCGGCTCCGATCTGGCGATGATGGAGCGGCTCAACGACTACGACCGCCCGTTCCACCAGCGCGGCACCGAGATGGTGGTTCCCGCGCTGAGCCCCGCCGACGTGGCCGAGATGCTGCAGCTGCCGCCCGCCGACGCCTTCGACGCCTTCCTCGTCTCCGGCGGGCTGCCGCTCGTCCTGGAGGAGTGGCCCCGGGGCGCGGGGGTCTTCGACTACCTCGCCGAGGTCGTCGAGGACCCGACGTCGGCGCTGCTGGTGAGCGGGGAGCGGTCGCTGGCCGCCGAGTTCCCGGCCGACGCACAGGCGCGATTGGTCCTGGGGGCCATCGGTTCGGGTGAGCGGACCCGCACCCTGATCGGCCGGGCGGCCGGCGACCTCCCCCCCACCAGTCTCAACCGTTCGCTCCAACTGCTCACCGCCAAGCGGGTGGTGGAGGCCATCACCCCGCTGTCGACCCGCCCCTCCAAGGAGACCCGCTACTACGTCGCCGACCCGCACCTGCGCTTCTGGCTCGCTCTGCTCGGACCGTACATGTCCGAGATCGAACGCGGCCGGGGCGATCTGACGTTCGCGCGCATCCTGCAGACGTGGACCTCGTGGCGCGGGCGGGCGATCGAACCCGTGGTGCGTGACGCCCTCTTCCGCATGCGGGTGGGCGGCGTGCCGGACGACACCGGCGCGGTCGGCGGCTACTGGACCCGCAACAACGATCCCGAGATCGACATCGTCGCGGCCGACCGGGGGCCGATCGCCAAGCGCATCACGGCTGTCGGCTCGGTCAAGTGGCTGGAGAAACGGCCCTTCGACGCGCACGACCTCGCGAAGCTGATCGTCCATCGCTCCCGGCTGCCCGGCGCGGACACCTCGACGCCGCTGATCGCGGTGGCGCGCAGCGGCGTGTCGGTGGACGGCGTCCAGGCCGTGGTGCCCGAGGAACTGATCACCGCCTGGCGGTGACCGGACCGGAGGCGCCGAGCGCGACACCGGCCAGGATCAGCGCCATGCAGAGGATCTGCAGCGGGCCGGTGCGTTCGCCGAGCAGGGCGAACGAGAGCAGTGCGACGCAGACGGGCTGCAGGTAGTAGACGATTCCCGCGCGGGCCGGGCCGATGAGCGCGATGGCCTTGTTCCAGGCGAAGAAGGCGACAGCCGAGGAACACACCCCGACGTAGAGCAGCGGCCCCACCGTCCCGGTGGAGGGCGCGAAGCCGCCCTGCGTCACGAGACTGACGACGTACACCGGCGCCAGGAGCGTCGCCCCGAGCGCGAAGGTGGCCAACAGGAACGGCAGTTGGCCGATCCGGGCCGGCTTGCGGCGCAGCAGCGCGCTGTACCCGGCGAACGACAGGGCGGCGGCGAGCATCCACAGATCGCCGGTGGTGAAGTCGAGGCGGAGCAGCGCCGCCGGGGAGCCCTTGCACAGCAGCGTGAGCACACCCACGAGCGCGATCACCAGCCCCACGGCCCGCCGTCCGCCGATCCGCTGCCGGGCGAAGACGGCGATCAGCACCGGCGCGGCCGCCATGATCATGCCCATGTTGCTCGCGGAGGTGGTGACCCCGGCCTGGTTGACCAGCGTGTTGTACACGGTGATGCCGAGCAGTGCGGCGAGCGCGACGTACCCGAAGTGACGTCTCAGCAGCGCCCGTTCCCGCCACGCCTGCCGCACCGCGAACGGCGCGACCGCGACCAGCGCGATCACCCACCGCCAGAACGCCGCCTGCACGGGCGGCACACTGTCGTGCAGCGCCCGGGAGACGACGAAGCTCCCGGACCAGACGACGGCCGCGAGGAGGAGCCCGGATCCGGATCCGGATCCGGATCCGACTGGGGTGCGGGTCGGGCGGGTGGCGCTCGTGCGGGAGTGGTCCAGGACGGTCACGTGGCTCCTTCGGTGGGCGGTGTCCCCACTGTCACCCCGGCCAACCGATCAGGTCCATCGAATGTTTCTGACGAATACGTTCAGTAGACCTAAACAATGCACCACTCCCCCTCCGGTGCCATCCTGGAAGAGGACGCGGAGGTCGTGATGGGAATCTATGGCGAACAGGTCGTGCCGCGGATCATCAACTTCGCGTGCGGGATGAAGGTGGCCGTGCCGCTGCGACAGCGGGTCTGCGAGGGCCTGGAGGGCGAAGTCATAGAGATCGGATTCGGCACGGGGCACAACGTTCCCTACTACCCGGCGACCGTCACCGGCGTGACCGCGATCGAGCCCTCCGACGTCGGCTGGCGGCTCGCCGCGGACCGGGTCAGGGCGGCAACGGTCCCGGTACGCCGCGCCGGCCTGGACGGCCAGTCCCTGCCCTTCGCCGACGACAGCTTCGACGCCGCCCTCTCCACCTGGACCCTGTGCACCATCCCCGACGCCGACGCCGCCCTGCGCGAGGTCCGCCGCGTCCTCAAGCCCGGCGGAACCCTGCACTTCGTCGAACACGGGCTGGCTCCGGAGACGGACGAGAACGTCCGCCGCTGGCAACGCCGCCTGGAGCCGATGAACAAACGCCTCCTCGGCGGCTGCCACCTCACCCGCCCGACCGTCGAGATGCTGACGACCGCCGGTTTCACCATCAGAGAAGTCGACACCTTCTACGAAGAAGGCGCCCCCAAACCCATGGGCGCCGCCGCACTGGGTGTGGCGGTGGCGCCGTAGCGGGCGCGGCCTGCGGCAACGGGTTCGACCTCTTGCGGTCATGTGGTGGCTGGGGCCAGAGCAGTACGGAGTGGTTTTCTGCGTCGCTTCGCGCCTTGACCGGGCGGAGGGGGAGGCCCCGGCGCTGCGCGCCTGCCAGTGAGTCCGACCCGCTGCGCGGCCCGGCGTCGCGCAGGGAATCCGGTCCGCTGCGCTCCCCGGCGCGAAGTGAGGCCGGTCCGCTTCGCTCTCCGGGCGGGGCACGCTCCCGCGCCCGGTGGGTGGGGGCGTACCCCCTGGCCGCCCGCAAAGGATCAGTCCGTGTGGGCGGAGTTCCGCCATCTTGAGTTCTGGCCGTCGTTAGTGATCCACGTCTGCCGGTAGACCGCCCCACACGTCCCGTTGGACATCACTCGTCACACCCGCCCCACATTCCGGCTTGGAGAGCGGTTCAAGCTCCGCCCCTGCCCAAGAGCACCACCCGCAGGGCACCCCGGCCCCAACTACCCCACCACCCGGCAAGGGGAGCGCAGCGGACCGCCCCCACTCCGCTCCGGGGCGCGCAGCGAACCCGGCCCCACTGGCAGGCGCGCAGCGCCGGGGCCCTCCCCTCCGCCCGGTCAAGGCGCGAAGCGACGCAGAAGGGCACTTCGCACTGCTCTGACCCCAGCCACCAGGTTCACCGCAGGATGTCGAACGCTCCGGCCCTGACATCCCGCAGGAACGCGCGGAGCGCGGCAGGGGTTGTGGTGACGATGACGCCGGGATCGTCGCTCTCCCGGAGGAGGACCGCGCCGGCTAGGGACGCGAGCTCGACGCAGCTGTTGCCCTCATCGGCGCCGGAGAAGGACGACTTCTGCCAGGCGAGCTGGTCGATCATGAGGACCCCTCAGGTGAGCAGGAGATCGTCGAAGGCCCCATCCTTGAGCGCGTCGAGGAAGGCGCCGACGGCCGCCGGGTTGGTGGTGACGATGACCCGGGGATCGTCGCTTTCACGAAGGAGGACCGCGCCGGCTAGGGGCGCTAGCTCTACGCAGTTGTTGCCTTCGTCGGCACCGGAGAAGGACGACTTCCGCCAGGCTGGCTGGGCTACCACAGGGATCCCCTCACATCTCTTGGACGATTGCGCGGATTCTCTGCCTCGACAACTCCGTGCTGAGTGCGGCTTGTTCCATGGCGGCGAGCAACGCTCGATACTTGGCCAGCTGTGCCTCAGCGTCAAGAAACCCGCTGCCGATGACGGCATCAACCTGCACTGTGTCCATCTGCGGGATCGGGCCGCACGCGTAGAACATCGACTGTGCGGATCCACTGAGTTCGTCAGCATCGAAGGGGATGAGGCGGACGGTGATGTTCGAGCGCTCAGCCATCTCGGCGAGGTAGCTGAGCTGGGCGCGCATGATCTCGCGGCTCCCGTAGCGGATGCGGAGGGCTGCTTCATGAATGATCAGCTCGAACTCCTTGAGCGCGGCCTGATCGAGGACTTCTCGCCGTCGCATACGAAAATCCACGCGTAGGTCGATTTCGGCGGGAGGGAGTTCCGCCACGCCACCGGCGAACACCGCCCGAGCATAGGCCTCGGTCTGCAGCAGGCCTGGCATGTAGAGCATTTGAACCGTGTGCATACGCGTCGCGTGATGTTCCAGTTCGGCCAGATCGAGGAACCCGGCGGCCAGGGAGTCCCGGTACTCCTCCCACCAACCCTTCCCGCGCTCCTCCGCCATCGCCACCAGCGCTTCGACCAGAGCCTGATCCGTAGCCGAGTAGTGCGCGGCGAGCTGGCGGACTCGGGTGCCGCTGACGCCGTAGCGGCCCGACTCGATGTGGCTGATCTGGATCTGGTTGCCGCCGAGGGTGGAACCCGCCTCGCGGCCCGTCATACCGGCGCGCTCGCGGAGCTTGCGGAGCTCCGCGCCCAGGCGCTGCTGGCGGGCGGTGGGGAAGCTCCTCGGTGGCATCGCTGACCCTTCCGGTCCGATCAGTGCGGAGTGCAGCGTAACTCTGTCACGGGCGCACTCGTGGGGGCGAAATTCACGTACCAGACTTGTGCCGTAACGAAGTTGGGCCCTACCGTCGGTAACGACCCACCCACTTCAGGGAGTTGAAGGCTCTCAGCTGCCCAGTCGAACCCGACGCCACGGGAGACCCTCATGATCGCTGCACTCGCCCCCAAGGCTGACCCCGGCTGGAGTTACTCCCTCCAGTTACCGAACAACCTGCGCTGCGCGGGCGTTGCCGCGTCGCTCTGCGGGCGATGCTCGCCGCCCATGGGCGGCCGGAGCTGACCGAAGTCGCCGAGCTGCTGGCGTCCGAGCTCGTCGGGAACGCGCTCGAGTACTCCGACGGAGTCGTGACGCTGCGCGTGCACTGGCGGGAAGAGACGCTCCGGCTCGCCGTATTCGACGACTCGGCCGAGCCACCGGTGTACGAGGCGGTGGACCCGGCCGAGTCGGAGAGAGGGCGAGGGATGCATCTGGTGCGGGAGCTGGCGGAGGACTGGGGGTACTACCTGGTCGGCGAGGAGATCCTCGGTGTCTCCGGGAAGCTGGTCTGGTGCGACATCGGCACGGAGACCAGCACCGGCACCGACGCCGGCACCGGCGCCACCCGCCGCTGGTAGTGCAACTGTCCCAGCGGCGTTCCGGTGAACGCGATGGCCATGCCGAGGAGTTGGACGGGAGTCAGGGACTGGTCCAGGATCGCCCAGCCGATGGCGGCGGCGGAGAGCGGGCTCAGGAAGCCGAGGAGGGAGACCGAGGTTGCGGGGAGGCGGCCGATGCCGCGGAACCAGAGCCAGTACGCGGCGGCGGTGTTGGCGACGGCCAGGTACGCGTAGCCGGTGACGGCGCGGGCGTCGAGGGCGGGCGGGAGGCCCTCGACGAGGAGGGCGACCGGGGCGATCAGCAGGCCGCCGGCGGTGAGCTGCCAGCCGGTGAAGGCGAGCGGGCCGACGCCTTCCGGGCGTCCCCAGCGCTTGGTCAGGACGGTCCCGGCCGACATGCTCGCGGAGCCGGCGACGCCGGCGAGCAGGCCGAGGGCGTCGAATCCGGCACCGGCCCGCAGGACGACAAGGCTGACGCCGACCGCCCCGATGACCGCGGCCGTGAGCGTACGGGCGCTGGGGCGTTCGCTGAGCAGGGCCGCCGCGAGGCCTGCCACGAACAGCGGGCCCACCGAGCCGACGACGGAGGCGACGCCGCCGGGCAGCCGGTAGGCGGCGAGGAACAGCAGCGGGAAGAAGGCGCCGATGTTGAGGGTGCCGAGCACCGCCGACTTCCACCACCAGGCCCCGCGCGGCAGCGCCCGGGTGGCGGCGAGCAGTACAAGCCCGGCGGGCAGCGCCCGCATCAGCCCGGCGAACAGCGGGCGGTCCGGCGGAAGGAGCTGGGTGGTGACCGCGTAGGTGGAGCCCCAGGCCAGCGGGGCGAGGGCGGTGAGGGCGATGGTGGAGAGACGGGACATCTGCGGACTCCTCACAGGAACAGTGGTCACAGCGGTCACAAGGGCAGGGGCCGCGAGAACGAAAGCCGGGCGACGACCAGGCGATGAAGCGGTCAGGCGAGCGGGCAAGCGGGCGGGCGAGCGGACGACCGGACCGTCAGCCGAACAGGCGATCTGACGGGCGGGCCATCAGGCGAGCGGGCCATCAGGCGAAAAGGCGATCAGGCGAACCCGCAGCGATCAGGCGGCCGGCACAAGGTCCGGCTTCGGGGAGGCGGCCACCGGGCGCGGGGCCGCCGGGTGGACAGCGTCCGATGCCAGGTGCGGCTCCAGCCGCACCAGGAGGAGCGCCGCGCCGAGCGTGGTGCCGATGAGCAGCAGCCACGGGAGCCGGCCGTCGACGGCCATCAGGCCGGTGAAGAGCGACGGGGCGATGGCCCGCACCAGCTGCCAGGAGAACTGGTAGGCGGCCATGTACCGGCCGCGTACCGCGTCCGGGGCGGCGGCGATGGCCAAGGCGCCGGCCGACGGGTTGTGCACCATCTCGCCGATGGTGTGCACCGTGATGATCACGGCGAGGCCGGCGCCGATCGCCCAGCCGGCCTGCGGGCGCACCGTGCCGAGCACGATCTGTCCGGCGAAGGCCACCGCGAAGAGCACCGCGCCGAGCGCCGCGGACCGGTTGCGGCGGGCGCCGCGGCGGCGGACGAAGGACGCGACCAGGACGCCGCCCGCGGCGCACAGCACGGTGTTGACGGTGAAGGCGGCGCCGGTCAGGGACTCGGGGCCGTGCAGCCAGGTGGAGATGTAGAGCGGGTACAGGACGGGCAGCGCGGTGTAGCCCAGGGCGATGAGGAAGTTGGCCGCGGTCAGACCGAGGAACGGGCGGTCACGGAGCACCAGCCGGTAGCCGGCCTTCTGACGGGCGACGGCGGCCGCGTCCCTGACCACCATGACCGGGCGCACCCGCCACATCAGCAGCGCCGAGAGGATGAAGCTGGCCGCGTTGAGCCAGGCCGCCGCGGTGAAGCCGGCGTCGCCGCCGAAGCCGACGACGAGCGAGGCGAGCAGCGCGCCGGCGCCCATCCCGCCGTTGCTGAGCGCCCGGGAGGCGGCCTGCAGCCGGTCCCGGTCGGCGCCGCGGGCGATCTCGCCGAGGAAGGACTGCTGGACGGCGGGGAAGGCGCCGTCGCCGATGATCGTGACCAGGGCGACGACGGCGAAGGCGGGCACCGACTGCGCGAACGGGTAGAGCGCGAAGCCCAGCCCCCGCACCCCGAAGAGCACCAGCTGGACGCGGCGCGCCCCGAAGCGGTCGACGGCGGTGCCGGCCAGCGGCAGCGTGGTGAGCCCGATGAGCCCGGCCACCGTGAGCACCGCGCCGACGGCGGCGAACGACAGGCCCGTGACGTGGTGGAAGAAGATCAGGGTGAAGGGGAGGTACATCCCGGAGCCGACCGCGTTGACGGTCATCGCGGCGAGCATGGACCGCTCGCCGGGTATCCGTGAAGTGCGTGTTCGCGAGGTGCTGGCCATGTCCGCTCCTGGGATCGTCGCCCGAAGTAGCTCGGTGATAAGTAGCTTACTCCTAAGCGACTTACCGTCAAGCTACTTTCTTGCCAGCGACTGTTCTTCGTCCGATACTGATGTGTATGACCACCCCGGCCCCGGACTCCCCGGACCTCCCCGACGCCCCGGACCCCGCGAACACCCCGGATCCGGATCCCCTGGACAGGATCACCGCGCAGTGGAACGAGGTCCGCCCCGACCTCGACACCGTGCCGATGGCGATCTTCGGCCGCATCTACCGCATCGCGCGGGCGGTCGGCGACCGGATGGAGAAGGAGTACGGGCGCTTCGGCATCAGCCGCGGCGAGTTCGACGTACTGGCGACGCTGCGCAGGGCCGGTGAGCCGCACACCCTGTCACCGCGCGAGCTCTCCTCGACGCTGCTGCTCACCACCGGCGGCATGACGGGACGGCTGGACAAGCTGGAGCGCGCCGGCCTCGTCGAGCGCAGCCCGGACCCGCACGACCGGCGCGGCCTGCGGGTCACCCTCACCGAACGCGGCCTCACGCTGCTGCACGAGGCGGTGGGCGCCGGGCTCGCCGTGCAGAAGGCGGCTCTCGGCGCGATGGACGACGAGCAGGCGGCGCAGCTCTCCGGTCTGCTGCGGCAGCTGCTCAGCTCGTCGGAACAGCACTGAGCCCCCTGCCGCGCATGCGGTCAGGGGGCCAGCAGGAGAAAGGCGTCAGCCGCGCTCTTGCTGCTGCTTACGGGTCTTGTCGGTCGCCATCACCACGCCGGCGATGATCGCGAACAGCGCGATCGGCGCGAGCACGAAGAGGCCGAGGGTCTGTACGACACTCAGGCCGGAACCCGGGTCGTCGCCGTCGTCGCGGGAGACCGCGAACGCGGGGGACGACATCAGCAGCATCAGCGTCGTCCCGGCGGTGATGACCCCGGCGCGCACGGCCTTCTTGTTGAGCTTCTTGTCCACGCCCTCAATGTAGTGAACGACCTCCGGGCCCGCACGCCCGGGGTGTCCTTATGGGGGTCCTTGCCCATGTCTTTACGCGCCCATGTCCCTGCGACCTGCGGCAACGGCAGACAGCGTTACTCAGGTCCGGTCTCCGGACCGGCCGCCAGCGCGGCCCGTACCTCGTCCAGCAGCGCGTGCAGCCGCGGCGATCCGGCCAGCTGCTCCAGCGTGACCGGCCGGCCCGCCGCGTCGGCCACCGGCAGCCGCCAGTTCGGGTACTGGTCCCAGGTGCCCGGCAGGTTCTGCGGGCGGCGGTCGCCGACCGCGTCCGGCAGCCAGACGCCGACCATCGCCGCCGGGGTGCGCGCCAGGAACCGGTGGACGGCCTTGACGACGGCCTCCTCGTCGGCCGCCCCCTCCGGCAGCAGCCCCAGCCGGCCGAGCAGCGCGATCCACTCCGCGACCTCCGCCGCGTCCTCCGCCTGCTCCTCGGCCAGCGGCCGGGTCAGCAGCCCCAGCCGGTAGCGCAGCTCGACGTGCTCGCCCGTCAGCCGGGCGGCCGTGCTGGGCAGATCGTGCGTGGTGACGGTGGCCAGACAGGCCGGCCGCCACGCCTCCGGCGCCAGCGGCTTGCCGTCCCCGTCGTGGTTCCGCTCGAACCACAGCACCGACGTGCCGAGGATGCCGCGGTCGGACAGCTCCTCCCTGACCCCGTTCTCCACCGTCCCCAGGTCCTCGCCGATCACCACCGCGCCCGCCCGGTGCGCCTCCAGGGCGAGCACTCCGAGCATCGCCTCCGCGTCGTACCGGACATAGGCGCCCTCGGTCGGCGGCCGGCCCTCCGGCACCCACCACAGCCGGAACAACCCCATCACATGGTCGATCCGCAGCGCCCCCGCATGCCGCAGCAGCCGGCTCAGCAGATCCCGGTACGGGGTGTACCCGGTGGCCGCCAGCGCGTCCGGCCGCCAGGGCGGCAGGCCCCAGTCCTGGCCGCGCGAGTTGAACGCGTCCGGCGGTGCGCCCACCGACATGCCCCGCGCCAGCGCGTCCTGCATCGCCCATGCGTCCGAACCCGACGGATGCACCCCGACGGCCAGGTCGTGCACGATCCCGATCGGCATCCCGGCGGCGCGCGCCGCCGCCTGTGCCGCGCCCAGCTGATCATCCGTCAGCCAGGTGAGCCAGCAGTAGAAGTCCACCCGGTCGAGCAGCTCGCTGCGTGCCCGCGCGACCTGCGGGGACCGCGGATCGCGCAGCCCGGCGGGCCACGCGTGCCAGTCCGGACCGTGCACCTCCGCGAGCGCGCACCAGGTGGCGTGATCGTCCAGCGACTGTCCCTGCTCGGCCAGGAAGTCGGCGTACCCGGCCCGGCGCCCCGGCTGCAGCGGCACCTTCCGCACCAGCCCCAGCGCCTCCAGCTTCAGCTCCCACACCGCGTCCCGGTCGATCAGCGCGTCCTTGTACAGCACGCCCGCCCGCAGCGCCGCCGCCCGGCCGGCCAGCTCCACGGCCTGCACCCGGTCGTCCGGCGCCAGATACGCGTACTCCGGGATGTCCTCGACCCGCAGATACACCGGATCGGGGAACCGCCGGGACGACGGACGGTACGGCGAGGGATCCGTCGGCCGCCCCGGCACCGCGATGTGCAGCGGATTGATCTGCAGGAACCCGGCCCCCAGCGCCCGCCCCGACCAGGCCGCCAGATCCGCGAGATCGCCGAGATCGCCCATCCCCCAGGAGCGCTCCGACAGCGTCGAGTAGAGCTGCGCCATGAAGCCGAACGTGCGCCCCGGCGGACCCGGCAGCCGCTCGGGCGCGATCACCAGATCGGCCCGCGCCGTCCGCCCGTCCAGCGCGGTCGCCCGCACCACGTGCCGGCCGAGCGGAATCCGCTCCCAGTCACCGGCGTCGAACACCTCGCCCGACTCCGCCTCGATCAGCACCCGGGTCCCCTCGGGGAGCCCGAGCGGCAGCGGCCGGCCGGTCCGCACCACCGTGCACGGAGGCAGCAGCCGCTGCCGGTCGCGGTGCTCGTACGCGGCCAGCGCGTCCCGCACCGCCTGCGGCGTCGAGGCGTCCACCCCCAGCGCGGCCAGCACGGCCACCACCGTCTCCTCCGGCACCCGGACCTCCCGGTCGGGCCCAGGGCGGTACGTCGTGTCCACGCCGTGCAGCGCGGCCAGCCGCTCCCGGTCCATCGGGCCTCCAAGATCACAGTGCGGGGTGGGGGTCACCCCAGCCTTACCCCACCGGACACCCCGTCAGACGCCGCCACCCCGCCGGGCAGCGCTACCAAACCACCGGCCGCCGCTCCCGCCACGGCGCCGCCGCCTCCACCTGGGCCGCGAGCGCCAGCAGCGGGCCCTCCGCACCGTGCGCCGCGCCGAGCATCATCCCGACCGGCAGCCCGCCGTCCGTCCACTCCACCGGCAGCGAGACCGCCGGCAGCCCCGCGATGTTCCACGCGCCCGTGAACGGCGTGAACGCGTACTGCGCCGCGAAATCCGCCGCCGGATCCGCGTCGTCGCGCAACGCCCCCACCGGCTGCGGCAACTGGGCCAGCGTCGGCGTCAGCACCGCGTCGAACGGCGCCACCGCCGCCGCGAACTTCCGCCCCACCGCCTGCATCGCCCCCAGCGCCGTCGCGAACCGCTCCCCCGAAGCCATCCGGCCGCGCTCCCGCAGCCACCGCGTCAACGGCATCAACTCGCCCTCCCGCTCCGCGGGAACCGGCGCCAGCAGCGCCATCACCTCCCACACCGGATCGAACGACCCGTGGTCCCCGGGCCCGAGCGGCTGCTCGACGTCCACCACCTCGTGGCCCAGCCCCGCCAGCAGCGCCGACGTCCGCTCGTACGCCGCCAGCACCACCGGATCCACCGGCACATCGACATCGGGCCGCGCCCACCGCCCGATCCGCAACCGCCGCGGCTCCCGCTCGCACCACTCCAGGAACGACGTCCCCGACGCCGCCAGCGGCACCGGATCCCCGGGCACCGGCCCCGCCATCACATCCAGCAGCGCCGCGGTGTCCCGCACGTTCCGCGCGATCGGCCCCGTCTCCGCCAGCCCCGTCACATCCCCGTACGGCGCCGGGCTCACCCGCCCCCGGCTCGGCTTCAGCCCCACCACCCCGCAGCAGCTCGCCGGGATGCGGATCGACCCCCCGCCGTCGCTCCCGTGCGCGGCGGGCGCCAGCCCGGCGGCCACGGCGGCCGCCGCTCCCCCGCTCGACCCGCCGGCCATCAGCGCCGTGTCGTACGGGCTCCTCGCCGGAGGGGCCACCCGGCCCTCGGTGTACGCCGGCAGCCCGAACTCGGGCGTGTTCGTCTTCCCGAGCAGCACGGTCCCGGCGGCCCGCAGCAGATCCCCGACGTGCGTCCCCGACTCGGCGACCTGGTCCGCGAACACCGCCGACCCCGCCGTCCACCGCACCCCCGCCACCGGCGTCAGATCCTTCACCGGCACCGGTACCCCCAACAACGGCGGCAGCACCCCACCCTCCGCCAACCGCCGCTCCGCCCGCCGCGCGTCCTCGAGCGCACGCTCGGGCGTCACGGTCACATACGCCCCGACGGCATCGTTCAGCCGGTCGATCCGCCCGAGGTAATGCCGCGCCAACTCCGTTGGCGAGAGAATCCTGTCCCGGACCGCGGCGGCCTGCTGCAGCATCGTCAACTCATGAGGTTCGCCCATCCGGGCAGGTTAGTTCGGTACCGGCGGAAGCACGGGTACGCCGGCCCGTGCGAGCCGCTTCCGCCTACGGCGGGCTGTTCCACCCACCCGCCCTCTTCGCCTCACGGCGGGGCTCGGCCGCCCCGGGACGGCCGTTGCGCCACACGCCCCGGGGGGGTGGTGCGGGTACGCGGGCGCCAGCGGCACCGTTGCGCCTGCGGCGGGCTTTTCCCCACCCACCCGCCCCGTCTACGCCTACCGGCGGTGCCGAAAGGGCGGCGCCCGCGTACTCCGGGCCACGGAGGTCAGCGAGCCGGTGGGCCGACGGGCTGGGGGTGACCGGAGGGGGCGGTGGTAGGGCGCTTTACGCCTACCGGCGGGGGGGGGGCGGCGCCCGCGTGGAGGTGCCCGCCTCCGTCGTGGTGCGGCGCGGCGCGGCCCCGGTCGTGCCGGTGCGCGTGTCGGTGCCGCCGGGTTCCGCGCCGGGCGGGTACTCCATCCCGGTGCGTTTCACGGTGGACGGCCGTTCGGCCGAGCAGTGGATCACCGTACGGGCCCGCCCGCGGACCGGCGGCCCGGACCTGGTCAGGGGCGCGCGGGCGATGTCCTCCGGGGACGAGACCCCGGACTTCCCGGCCGCGGCGATCGCCGACGGCGACCCGGAAACCCGCTGGTCATCGCCGGTACAGGACGATGCCTGGGTCCAGCTCGAGCTGACCGCGCCGGCCCGGGTGGGCCGGGTGCTGCTGCACTGGCAGGACGCGTACGCCGCCCGCTACGAGGTGCGGACCTCGGCCGATGGGGTGACATCGCACACCGCGGCGACCGTGCGCGACGGCAAAGGCGGTACCGAGTCGGTCCGCCTGGACGACGCGTCCGCCCCCCGGGCGGGGGCGAAGTTCCCGCGGGTCCACGGCGTGCAGCGCGCGACGAAGTACAGCTACAGCCCGTTCGGGGTGGAGGCCTACGCCGTCCTGCCGTGACCAGCCCACGCGAGACGGGCGCCCGACGACCGGGGGCCGACGACCACGACGCAGCAAGGTGCCGGCCGGGCCGAGCCCGGTCGGCACCACCACCGCCGAAACAACCAGCCTCGCATCCGCCTCCGCAGACACGAAAGCCCGGATATCAGGCAGAGATGCCGTCAATCCGGGCCAGGGCGTCGTCCGCGCCGAATGGTTGCAGGTACGGCAGCCAGCGCGGGTCTCTGTGTCCCGTTCCGATGATCCGCCAGGCCAGGCCCGCCGGTGGTGCGGGTGTATGGCGCAGCCGCCACCCCAGCTCCGCGACATGGCGGTCCGCCTTGACGTGGTTGCAGCGTCTGCACGCGGCGACGACGTTCTCCCAGGCGTGCTGACCGCCGCGGCTGCGCGGGATGACGTGGTCGACGCTGGTTGCGGCGGCTCCGCAGTACGCGCACTTGCCGCCGTCGCGGGCGAAGAGTGCCCTACGGGTCAGCGGGACGGTGCCTCGAAAGGGGACTCGCACAAATTTGGTGAGTTTGACGACACTGGGCGCCGGAAGAGCGCAGGACTCGCTGTGCAGATAGGCGCCGGTTTCCTCGAGGCACACGGCCTTCTTGTTCAGTACGAGGACAAGCGCACGGCGGAGCGGTACGACGCCGAGCGGCTCGTACGACGCGTTGAGGACCAGGACATGCGGCACGGGTGCCTCCTTATACGCCGGCGGCGCGTGGCTCGCGCCGGGACGATCTGCCCTCAGTCTCTCCGGAAGCCGGGTGGCGGCGCCACCATGACCAGGTAACGGACTCAGGGTGTTTTCGACCACACTCCTTTACTTCCCCACCTTTCGGGCTGTTGGCCCTCGAACATGGCAACGAGGCATATCCGTTAGCCCGTTAGTGTGGAGGGTCTGTCCCACAACGGAGGTTTTCCACCGTGTCCACCCCCGCACCGTCCCCGAGTGCTCCTGCAACCAGCTTCGACGACGCCCAGAAATCCGCGACCGAGGCCGCGGGCTGGGTCGAGGCCAACTGGGCGGACTGGCTCGGCGCGGGCCTGAGAATTCTGCTGATCATCGTCATCGCGCTGGTGCTGCGCGGTCTGGTCCGGCGGACCATCAGCAAGCTGATCGACCGCATGAACCGGGGCGTGGAAGTCGCGCAGGGCACCACCCTGGGCGGGCTGCTGGTCGTCAACGCGGAGCGGCGCAAGCAGCGCAGCGAGGCCATCGGGTCGGTGCTGCGCAGCATCGCCTCGTTCACCATCCTGGGCACCGCGGCGCTGACCGTGCTGTCGGTGCTGCAGATCAACCTGGCGCCGCTGCTGGCGAGCGCCGGGGTCGCGGGTGTCGCGATCGGTTTCGGTGCCAGGAACCTGGTGACGGACTTCCTGTCCGGCGTTTTCATGATCCTTGAGGACCAGTACGGCGTGGGTGACGTCATCGACGCCGGGGTGGCCAGCGGCACGGTGATCGAGGTCGGGCTGCGGGTGACGAAGCTGCGCGGCGACAACGGTGAGATCTGGTACGTCCGCAACGGCGAGGTCAAGCGGATCGGCAACCTGAGCCAGGGCTGGGCGACGGCCGTGGTGGATGTGCAGGTCGGCTACGCGCAGGATCTGGACCGGGCACGCGCGGTGATCGAGGCCGCCGCCGAGGACATGGCGAAGACCGATCCGTGGGACGAGGCGCTGTGGGAGCCGGTGCAGGTGCTGGGCCTGGAGTCGGTGAGCGCGGACTCGGTGGTGATCCAGGCGCAGGCCAGGACGATGCCGGGCAAGGCCACGGCGGTCGCGCGGGAGCTTCGCTGGCGGATCAAGCGGGCCTTCGACGAGGCGGGCATCACGATCGTCGGCGGGACCCCGACCGCGGCCGTGGACGACACGGGTGTGCCGGCCGACCCGATGGTGGCGGTGGCGGCCCCTTCGGCGCACTCCAACCCGGATTCACCGCAGGCGCTGGCGGCCCGTCCGGTGCCCTCACAGGGGGCGGAAGGCGCCAAGTAGCCAGGCGCCCCTTGGGTCTCCTCCTTTCGGCGGTCTTGACAACTGCCGCCTCCGGCCTCTGGCGCACTGCGCCGGAGGCCGCTTTCATGGAGGTAACGCTTTGGTCGACCTGTGGCCGAGCCCCCTTGACGCTCCGCCGAAAGCGGGCCTACCTTTCGTTTCACCAATAGGAAAGTTTCCTAACAGTGAACTGAGGGAGGATGGCGCGCATGGCTGGCACCCCTGGAACCCCGCGCGTACTGCGCGCCATGAACGACCGCGCGGCGCTCGATCTCCTGCTGGAGCACGGGCCCCTGTCGCGAACCCGGATCGGTAAGCTCACCGGCCTCTCCAAGCCGACCGCCTCCCAGCTGCTGGCGCGGCTCGAAGCGGCCGGACTGGTACTGGCGACCGGCACCACGGCCGGCCGGCCCGGGCCCAACGCCCAGCTGTACTCGGTGAACCCGGCCGCGGCGCATGTCGCGGGGCTGGACGTGACACCGATACGGATCAAGGCAGCCGTCGCGGACATCACCGGCCGTACCGTCGGCGAGTTCGAGCTGCCGACCCCGGGCCGCCGCGCGCAGGGCACCGTCGAGCAGGTCGTACAGGCGGTGGACGAGGCGGCCAAGGCCGCCGGGCTGAACCGCTCGGACCTGCACCGGGTCGTGATCGGCACGCCCGGCGCCTTCGACCCGAGCACCGGCCGGCTGCGCTACGCCAGCCATCTCCCGGGCTGGCACTCCACCACGCTGCTCGACGAACTGGCCGCCGCGCTCGCCGTACCGCTGGAGTACGACAACGACGTGAATCTCGCCGCGGTCGCCGAGCAGCGGGTCGGCGCCGCCCGTGACCACGAGGACTTCGTCCTGCTGTGGAACGAGGAGGGCATCGGCGCCGCCATCGTCATCGGCGGCCGGCTGCACCGCGGCTGGACCGGCGGCGCCGGCGAGGTCGGCTTCCTGCCGGTGCCGGGCACGCCCCTCGTACGGCACGTGACCAAGGCCAACAACGGCGGCTTCCAGGAACTGGCCGGCTGCGACGCGGTAGTGCGCGTCGCGCGGGAACTCGGCCTCACCCCGGTCAGCGGGGCCCCGCTCGCGGATCTGGCCGCCACGCTGCTCGCCGAGGCGGTGCGGTCCGCGGAGACGGCCGAACGCGACGGCACCCCGGACACCGGGCCGCACGCCGAGCTGCTGGCGCGGATCGCCACCGGGCTGGCCACCGGCCTGGCCTCGATGGTCGCCGTCCTCGACCCGGAACTCATCGTCCTCACCGGCAGCGTGATCGTCGCCGGCGGGGAGCACCTCCGTGCCCTCATCCAGGCCGAACTGGCGGAACTCGCCGTGCCCAGGCCCCGGTTGGTGATCGGTGCGGTGCAGGAACACCCCGTCCTGTGCGGGGCGCTGCAGAGCGCCCTCGCCACCACACGCGACGAGGTGTTCGACACCTCGCGCTGACCCCCGCTCCCCCGCCGACCACCCCTCGACACACCACACCCCGCACCCACACACCACAGCGTCACCGTTCCGGACCGGCCCCGACAGCCGGCCCGTTGGCTCCGCACACCCTTCGCCCGCCCGTCAACGACCCCTCTCATCCCCCGGAGGAAGCGCAGTGTCCCGTACCAAGAAGGTGGCCGCCGCCGTCGCGGCCACGGCCGCGATAACGCTGTTCGCGAGCGCCTGTACCAGCCAGAGCACCACCCAGGCGAACGATGACGCCACCAAGGACGTCACCATCACCTTCTGGCACGGGTGGACCGCTCCCAACGAGCTCAAGGCGATCAACGACAACGTCGCCCGCTTCGAGAAGGCGCACCCGAACATCCACGTCAAGGTGCAGGCCAACATCACCGACGACAAGATCAACCAGGCGGTGCGGGCCGGCGGCGCCACCGCCCCCGACGTCGTGTCGTCCTTCACCACCGACAACGTCGGCAAGTTCTGCTCCTCGGGCGCGTTCGCCGACCTGGCGCCGTTCCTGAAGAAGGACAACATCGACCCGGCGAAGGTCTTCCCGAAGCCGATGCTCGAGTACACCCAGTTCCAGGGCAAGCGCTGCACGCTGCCGCTGCTCGGCGACGTCTACGCCCTCTACTACAGCCAGAAGGCCTTCAGGGAGGCCGGCATCGCCGGCCCGCCGAAGACCCTGTCGGAGTTCAAGGCCGACGCGGTGAAGCTGACGAAGTCCAGCGGTGCCTCGTACTCCCAGCTGGGCTTCATGCCCAACTTCCACGGCTACGAGTCCACTCCCGGCCACTTCGCCGCCCAGTGGGGCGCCAAGTACTTCGACGCCAGTGGCAAGGCCCAGCTCGCCAAGGACAAGGGCTTCGCGGAGATGCTCACCTGGCAGCGGGACATGGTGAAGTCCCTCGGCGGCTTCGACAAGCTGGAGAAGTACCGCAACACCTTCGGTGACGAGTTCGGTGCCAAGAACCCGCTGCACACCGGCCAGGTCGCGATGGGCATCGACGGCGAGTGGCGGCTGGGCATGGCCAAGGAAGCCAACGCGACCTCCGACCTCGCCGTGGCGCCGTTCCCGGTCCCGGACGACCAGGCCGACACCTACGGCCGCGGCTACCTCTCCGGCACCATCGTCGGCGTCGCCAACACCAGCTCGAAGAAGAACGCCTCGTGGGAGCTGGTCAAGTTCATGACCACCGACACCCAGGCCGTCGTGTCGTTCGCCAACGCCATCCACAACGTGCCGTCGACGTTCGAGGCGCAGAAGTCCCCCGAGCTGACCGGTGTCCCGAAGGTCTTCCTCGACATCGCCCAGAACCAGTACAGCAACACCACCCCGGCCAGCCTCAACGGCGGCGCCTACCAGGTGACGCTGCAGGACTTCGGATACGCCTTCGAGTCCGGTAAGAAGACGGATGTCCAGGCCGGTCTGCAGGGTGTCGACGCTCAGGTCGACAAGGACATCGCGCAGGCCAAGTGATGACAACCATCCATCCCCTGCTCAAGGCGAAGCGCAGGAAATCGACCCTCCGCACCCTCGGCTTCCTCTCGCCGTGGCTGATCGGCTTCACCGTCTTCTTCGTCTACCCGCTGCTGTCGACCGTCTACTTCTCCTTCATGCAGTACGACGGGTTCAATCCCCCGACGTTCGCGGGATTCAAGAACTGGTCGTACGTCTTCAACGACTACCCCCTGTTCTGGCCGTCGCTGCGGAACACCCTGTGGCTGGTCATCGTCATGGTGACGCTGCGAGTGGTCTTCGGACTCGGCATCGGTCTGCTGATCACCAAGATCAAGACCGGCGCGGGCTTCTTCCGCACGGCGTTCTACCTGCCCTACCTGGCCCCGCCGGTCGCCGCCACCATGGCGTTCGTCTTCCTGCTCAACCCGGGCACCGGACCGGTCAACCACATCCTGGACTCGGTGGGCATCCCGACCACGGGCTGGTTCACCGATCCGGCGTGGTCCAAGCCGGCGCTGACCATCCTGGCCGTGTGGGGCATCGGTGACCTCATGGTCATCTTCATGGCCGCGCTGCTCGACGTACCGAAGGACCAGTACGAGGCGGCCGAGCTGGACGGCGCGGGCGCGTGGGCTCGGTTCCGCTTCGTCACGTTGCCCAACATCTCGCCGATCATCATGTTCGCGGTGGTCACCGGCGTCATCCAGACCATGCAGTACTACACACAGCCACTGGTCGCGGGGAAGATCGCGTCCGGCATCATCGGCAACTCGGGCCAGCAGCTCGAGCCCGGTTACCCGGACAAGTCGACCCTGACCCTGCCCCAGCTCGTGTACAACCTGGGCTTCCAGCGCTTCGACTACGGCTCCGCCTGCGTGATCGCGCTGGTGCTCTTCGTCCTGGCGATGGCGTTCACGGCGCTGCTCATGCGACGCCGCAACGGCTTCCTGTCGGCGGAGGACTGATCACCATGACCCACGCAACTCTCGCCCCGCCGGCCCAGGCGCCGGCCCCGCACGCCACCGCGGTGGCGGCCAGACGGACCGCGAAGCGCAAGGACGTACTGCACTGGATCGCGGTGCACTCGCTCGGCCTCGCGGCGGCGCTGTTCTTCGTCCTGCCGTTCGTCTTCGTCTTCCTGACGGCCGTGATGAGCGACAACCAGGCGCTCAGCCGCGACCTGTGGCCGCACGACTGGCAGTGGAGCAACTTCCGGCAGGTCTGGGACACCCCGGGCTTCCTCACCTGGTGGCGCAACACCCTGGTGTACGCGGTGTCCGGCACGGTGCTGACCGTCGTGTCCAGCCTGCCCGTCGCCTACGCGCTCGCGAAGTTCCGCTTCCGCGGCCGCAATCTGGTGATGGTGCTGGTCATCTCGACGATGATGCTGCCGCCCCAGGTCATCATCATTCCGATGTACCTGTTCTGGACCCGGCAGCTGGGCATGGACGGGACGCTCTACCCGCTCATCATCCCGATGGCGTTCGGTGACGCGTTCACCATCTTCCTGCTGCGGCAGTTCCTGCTGACGATCCCGAAGGAGTACACGGAGGCCGCCAAGGTCGACGGCTGCGGCGAGCTGCGCACGCTCCTCACCGTGATCGTGCCGATGATCAAGCCGGCGATCGCCGCCGTGGGGCTGTTCCAGTTCTTCTACTGCTGGAACGACTACTTCGGCCCGCAGATCTACGCCAGCTCCAACTCGGCCGCCTGGACCCTCAGCTACGGCCTGGAATCGTTCAAGGGCGCCCACCACACCAACTGGAATCTCACGATGGCCGCCACCGTTCTGGTGATGGCTCCCGTGATCGTGGTCTTCTTCTTCGCCCAAAAGGCCTTCATCGAAGGCGTGACCCTGACTGGAGTCAAGGGATGAAACTGGCAGTTGTCGGCGGTGGCTCGACCTACACCCCCGAACTCATCGACGGTTTCGCGCGGTTGCGCGACACGCTGCCGATCGAGGAGCTGGTGCTGGTCGACCCGGCCGCCGAGCGCCTCGAACTCGTCGGCGGACTCGCCCGGCGGATCTTCGCCAAGCAGGGACATCCCGGAAAGGTCACCACCACCGCGAACCTGGAGGCCGGCGTCGCCGGCGCCGACGCGGTACTGCTGCAGCTGCGCATCGGCGGACAGGCCGCGCGCAACCAGGACGAGACCTGGCCGCTGGAGTGCGGCTGCGTCGGCCAGGAGACCACCGGGGCCGGCGGTCTCGCCAAGGCGCTGCGCACCGTCCCGGTCGTGCTCGACATCGCCGAGCGGGTCCGCAGGGCGGCGCCCGACGCCTGGATCATCGACTTCACCAACCCGGTCGGCATCGTGACCCGCGCCCTGCTGCAGGCCGGCCACAAGGCCGTCGGGCTGTGCAACGTCGCGATCGGCTTCCAGCGGAAGTTCGCCGCCTTCCTCGACGTGGCCCCCGACGCCGTCCACCTGGACCACGTCGGCCTCAACCACCTCACCTGGGAGCGCGGGGTGCGCCTCGGCGGCCCCACCGGCGAGGACCTGCTGCCCAAGCTGCTCGCCGAGCACGGCGACGCCATCGCCGAGGACCTCCGCCTGCCGCGGGTGATCCTGGACCGGCTCGGCGTCGTCCCCTCGTACTACCTGCGGTACTTCTACGCGCACGACGAGGTGGTGCGCGAGCAGAAGATCAAGCCGTCGCGGGCCTCCGAGGTCGCGGCGATGGAGAAGCAGCTGCTGGAGATGTACGGCGACCCGACGCTGGACGAGAAGCCGGAGCTGCTCTCGAAGCGCGGCGGCGCCTTCTACTCCGAGGCGGCGGTGGCCCTGGCCTCCTCCCTGCTGCGGAACACCGGCGACATCCAGGTCGTGAACACGTACAACAACGGGACCCTGCCGTTCCTCCCGGACGACGCGGTGATCGAGGTACCGGCGACGGTGGACGGCTCCGGCACCAAGCCGCTGCCCGTCGCCCCGCTGGACCCGCTGTACGCGGGCCTGATCGCCAACGTCACCGCCTACGAGGACCTCGCCCTGGAGGCCGCGATCCACGGCGGCCGGGACCGGGTGTTCAAGGCACTGCTGTCGCACCCGCTCATCGGCCAGTACGAGTACGCCGAAGCGCTGACCGACAGTCTCGTCGCGCACAACCGGGAGCACCTCGCGTGGGCCTGAACGAACCGCTCGTGCCGGGTGGCGTCCTCGCCATCGACGCGGGCAACAGCAAGACCGACGTGGCGATCGTGGCCGCCGACGGGACGGTGCTCGGCACCGCCCGCGGCGGCGGCTTCCAGCCGCCGGTCGTCGGTGTCGACGCGGCCGTCGCGGCCCTGGCGGCCATCGTCGGCCGGGCCGCCGCCGAGGCCGGCCTGACCCTCGGCGAGCGCCCGCTGACCGAGCACACCTCGGCCTGTCTGGCCAACGCCGACCTGCCCGTGGAGGAACAGCAGCTCGAACTGGCCGTGCACGCGCAGGGCTGGAGCCTGAGCACCCGGGTCGCCAACGACACGTTCGCGATACTGCGCGCGGGCGTCGACGAGCCGCGCGGCGTCGCGGTGGTGTGCGGCGCGGGCATCAACTGCGTCGGCATGCTGCCGGACGGCCGGACGGCCCGCTTCCCGGCGATCGGCAAGATATCCGGCGACTGGGGAGGCGGATCGGGTCTGGCGGAGGAGGCCCTGTTCCATGCCGCACGGGCCGAGGACGGCCGCGGCGGCCCCACCGAACTGGCCGTCTCGCTGCCCGCGCACTTCGGCCTCACCTCGATGTACGCGCTGATCGAGGCGCTGCACCTGGAGCACATCCCGCCGTCCCGCAAGTACGAGCTGACGCCCGTGCTGTTCCGCACCGCGGACGGGGGCGATCCGGTGGCCCGGAAGATCGTCAGCCGGCAGGCCGACGAGATCGTCGCGCTGGCGAGCGTGGCGCTGGGGCGGCTCGGACTGCTCGACGAGGAGGCCGACGTGGTGCTCGGCGGCGGTGTCATGGCGGCCGGGAATCCGACCCTGATGGACGCCATCACGGAGCGCCTCACCGCCCGCGCGCCGAAGGCCGTCACCCGTGTGGTGAGCGCCGCCCCGGTGCTGGGCGCGGCGCTTCTCGGCCTGGACCACGTCGCCGCGGAACCCGCGGTGCACGCCAGGCTGCGCGCGCACTACGCGTAGTGCCGTACCCGAACGCCGGACGGGCCCGTTCCACGGGCCCGTCCGGCTTTTCACGGGTGCCCCCGGAACCGGGCGCGGGTCCCGGGCGTGATGGGATACGGGTGAAGTTCGTACGGCAGGGCCGCATAGCGGGCAGTTCGCGCAAGATCCACGCAATCCCTAGGTGGATGACACCGCGTACGGCCATACTGCTGGCCAAGAGCTTGACTGCCGTGCGCAGGGGAGTTGTTCCGGGGGAGGGTTCAGTGACACAAACGCCGACGGGGAGCGGAATCCCGGCCGCGCAGGGCTATGGTGCCCCGCCCGCGCCGCGCGTTCCCCAGCCGCCCGCGAGGCCGCCGGCCGTACCGCCGCCCCCGCCGCCACGGCGGCGGGCCTGGAGCGAGGGCGCGGACCGGCTGCGGGCCGCCGCGACGACCGAGCCCGGCCGGCTGCGGATCATCGGCGCGGTACTGGCCGTGCTGGTCGTGGCGTTCGGGGCGGTGACGGCGTGGCAGATCACCGACCGCGCGTCGGCGGCGAGCGACGTGGTCAACCACAGCGCCCCGCTGAGCGCCAAGGCCGCCGAGATCTACCGGTCGCTGGCGGACGCGGACACCACCGCCTCCGGCGGCTTCCTCATCGGCGGCCAGCAGCCGAAGTCCGTCACGGACCGGTACGACAACGACCTGCGGACGGCGTCGAAGCTGATCGCCGAGGCGGCCGGGAACGCCCAGGGGTCCGCGACGACCCTGGAGCAGATCTCGCTGCTCAACCAGCAGCTCAAGGGGTACACCGAAGAGGTGGCGCGGGCCGGCGTCAACAACCGGCAGGGCTTCCCCGTCGGTGGCGCCCATCTGCGGTACGCCAACGAGCTGATGCGCCAGGACGGCGGCCTGTTGGACACCGCCGACAAGCTGTACAAGGCCGAGACGGCCCGGCTCGGCGAGGACTACGGCTCCGCCAAGGCGCTGCCGTGGCTCGCCTGGTCCCTCGGAGCGATCGCGCTCGGCGCCCTGCTGTGGGCCCAGCGCCGCTCGTACCGGCGCACCAACCGCGTCTTCAACCAGGGGATGCTGGCCGCCAGCGCGGCCTCGGTGGTGGTGCTGCTGTGGGCGGTGGTCGGCCACACGGTCGCCGCCTCCCAGCTCGACACGTCGTACGACCACGGGGCGAAGTCGCTGCAGGTGCTCAACAGCGCCCGGATCGGCGTGCTGCAGGCCCGCGGCGACGAGAACCTGACGCTGGTCGCCCGCGGCTCCGGCGCCTCGTACGAGACCAACTTCCAGGGCGGCATGTCGACCCTGGCCGGCAAGGACCCCAAGGGCGTCGGCGGCGAGATGGCGCAGGCCCTGGCGCTCGCGGACGACGAGGCGGGCCGCAGCCCGGTCAACGACGCGATCAAGGGCGTACAGGCCTGGCGGGGCCGGCACACCGCGGCCCGCGCCAGCGACAACGAGGGCAACTACGCGGACGCCGTCGCTCAGGTGATCGGCGGCAAGAACCAACAGGGCGAGGTGGTCACCGCGACCACCGGCCAGTGCTTCGACGTGGTGGACGCCAGCCTGCGCAAGGCCGTCGACCATGAGCAGCAGGAATTCGTACAGGCCGCGAACGACGGCCGCGGGGCGCTGACCGGGCTTCCGGCGGGTGCCGCGCTGCTGGCCGTGCTGGCCGCGGCCGGCGCCGCGCTCGGCATCGGACGCCGGCTGTCGGAGTACCGGTGACCGGGGTGACCGGCCAGGCCGGTGGAGGGAAGCGGACCATGCGCGAGGACACGCCACGGACGCGGCGGACGCGCCGCAGTTGGCGCGGCTGGGGCGGAGTCGCGGGGATGGCGGCCGCCTGCGCGCTGGTCGTCACCGCGGTGGCGGTCCCGCTGCGCGGTGCCGGCGCGGCGGACGGCGCGCGGTCGGCGACGCCCGGCGGCGTGCTGAGCGCCAAGTACGCCTCCACGGACGACACCTGCGACCACCCGGAGGCCAGCGGTCAGCGGCCGTCGACGGTGGACGGTGACGCCGTGCGGCGGATCAAGGAGCACGGCAAGCTCATCGTCGGCGTGGACCAGAACAGCTATCTGTGGGGCTTCCGCGATCCGGCCACCGGCCAGATCACCGGCTTCGACATCGACCTGGTGCGCGCCATAGCCAAGGACATCCTCGGCGACCCGGAGAAGGTCCAGTTCCTGACGGTGCCGACCGACCAGCGCATCCCGATGATCAAGGCAGGGAAGGTGGACATGGTGGTGCGCACCATGACCATCAACTGCTCACGGCTGAAGGACGTGGCGTTCTCCACCGCGTACTTCGAGGCCGGGCAGCAGCTGCTCGTGCCGCTGCAGGGCACCCCCATCACCGGCTTGGACACCTCCCTCAACGGCCGGACGGTCTGCACCGCGAAGGGCTCCACGGGCGAGACCAAGCTCAAGGAGGACTCGCACGGCGCCAAGGTCGTCCTCGTACCGAACCAGCTGGACTGCCTCGTGCGGCTGCAGCTGAACCTGGTGGACGCGGTGTTCACCGACAACGCGCTGGCGGCCGGCCAGGCCGCGCAGGACCCCTCGGTCCACCTCATCGGCCAGAAGGTCACCACGGAGCCGTACGGGGTGGCCATGAACCTCAGGGACACCGATCTGGTGGCCCGCGTCAACAAGGTGCTGGAGGATTACCGCAGCGGTGGCGTCAACAGCCCCTGGATGCAGGCGTACCGTCATTGGCTGGCCGCCAAGCTGCCGGATGTGACCGGACCGCCCGCACCGCTCTACAAGAACTGAACCACCTGGCCCCCGGGGCCGGAACACCAGGGCCGACCAGCAGGACTGAGCTCCGCACACGACGTGCCGGTTACGGGAAAGAAGGTTCGATGGCGGAGGGGGCACCTCCCGGCCGGAGGTCGGTGGAGGGACCGTCCGGGCCGGTGATGGGCCGGGAGGAGGTCGACCGTGCCCTGGCGCGGATCGGCGCGGACCACGAGGCGATCGAGTCCTCGCTGCTCGCCCTCCAGGACCACTCCGGCCGCCGGCTGCTCGAAGGCGCCGAGCTGGCTGGTGTCACCAAGGAGCGCTGGGCCGAGACGGATTCGGCGATCACCCTGCTGTGGTCGCACTTCGAGGCCTACACCGCTGCCCTGAACTCCGCGCGCGAGCTGCGCGGCCGCCGCCGCTGGCCCACCCAGACCGATCTGAACACGCTCACCGAACTGCTGCGCGGCACCGGCGTCACGGTGTCCGGCGGCGCGGTCCCGGACGCGGCCCGCAGTCTGACCGGCCCCGCCGTGCTCACCGAACGGTTCAGCCTGGAGCAGCTGCTGGACCGGATGAACGGCTGGTACGAGCAGGCCATGGCGATGGTCGCCGGCGCCGACTCCGTCTGGTCCGCGCTGCCCGCCCGTATCGATCTGCTCGCCGCGGACGTGCAACGGGTCCGCTCGCTGGCCCACTCGGTGGGGGTACGCCCCGGCGCCCACCCCTCGGGGGACGAGCTGGAGCGGCTCATCACCGACCTGGCCGCGCTGCGCGCCCAGGTGGTCTCCGACCCGCTGGCGTTCTGGCTGCCGGAGCCGAAGCCGGGCCGCGCGGACACCGCCCGCTACGAGCAGGCCGGCCGCCGGCTGGAGGAGCTGCGCCGTGAGGTCGACGCCGTGCTGCACGTGCGCGACGACGCCGACCAGCGGCTGCTGCACCTGCGGGACGTGCTGTCCCGGGCGGACCGTACGCTCACCGAGGCGCGCAGCGCACGCGTCGAGGTGCTGGCGAAAATAGCGGCGTCGGAGGTCCCGGCGGTCAGCGGCCCGTCGTCCGCGCTGCACGAGCGGCTCGCGGCGGCCGACGACTACCGCAGGACCGGTCAGTGGCACCGGCTGTCCCCGCTGCTGGACGGCCTGGAGCAGCGCGCCGACGAGGAGTTGCTGCGGGCCCGCGACTCCCTGACGGCGGTGACGGCGCCGCTCGCGGTCCGCGCCGAGCTGCGCGGCCGGCTGGACGCCTACCGCGCGAAGGTGGCGCGGCACGGCATGGCGGAGGACCCGCTGCTGATCGAACGGTACGACCAGGCGCGCCGCATGCTGTGGAGCGCGCCCTGCGATCTGCGGGCCGCGGAGTCGACGGTGCTGCGCTACCAGCAGGCGGTGGCCGAGGTGCTCGGGCCGAGGCAGTCGCAACCCGCGGACAGGCGGGAATCCTGATGCGGAACCATCTGCCGGTGGGACCACAGAAGAGGGTTGGATGGAAGAGGGCTGGACGGCTACGGGCCGGCCGCACGATGGAACGAGGGGGGACACCGTGAGCAAGTGCCAACGGCCCGGCTGCGGCGGGGCTCTGGAGGACATGGGCGGCGGCGAGCTGTACTGCGACACCTGCGGGCTGGCTCCCGTGGCCGTCGCGGCGGCGAGCAGTTCGGCACGGTCGGCCGCCGGCGGCGGCCTGGACTCGGGGCGCTCGTCGGCGCACTCCTCCCGTTCGTCGAAGTCGTCCTCGCGGTCCTCGCGCCGTTCGGTGTCCGGGCGGCTGTCCCGCGCCCTCAGCGGCTCCACCACCGGACGTTCGGTGTCGGTGCGCAGCTCCCGGAGCACGGGCAGCGGCTCCACCCGCGGCAAGCTGGGCGCCGGGCTGGTCTCCGTACCGCCCATCCCGCGCCCGGATCCGGCCGCGGCCGTCCTGGACAACCCGCAGGTCCCCGAGCGCAAGCGGTTCTGCAGCAAGGGCGACTGCGGGGCGCCGGTGGGCCGCAGCCGCGGTGACAAGGCCGGCCGCACGGAGGGCTTCTGCACCAAGTGCGGGCACCCGTACTCCTTCTCGCCGAAGCTGCGGGCCGGCGATGTCGTGCGCGGCCAGTACGAGGTCGTGGGCTGCCTGGCGCACGGCGGGCTCGGCTGGATCTATCTCGCGGTGGACCGCGCGGTCTCCGACCGCTGGGTGGTGCTCAAGGGCCTGCTGGACACCGGGGACGAGGACGCGCTGGCCGCGGCCGTCTCCGAACGGCGGTTCCTCGCCGAGATCGAGCACCCGAACATCGTCCGCATCTACAACTTCGTGGAGCACCTGGACCAGCGGTCCGGCACTCTCGACGGTTACATCGTGATGGCCTACGTCGGCGGCAAGTCGCTCAAGGAGATCGCCAACGACCGGCGCGGTCCCGACGGCAAGCGCGCGCCGCTGCCGGTGGCGACGGCCATCGCGTACGCCATCGAGGCGCTGGACGCGCTCGGTTATCTGCACAGCCGCAACCTGCTGTACTGCGACTTCAAGGTCGACAACGCCATCCAGCAGGAGGACCGCCTCGAACTGATCGACATGGGCGCGGTCCGCCGGATGGACGACAACGACAGCGCGATCTACGGCACGGTCGGCTACCAGGCCCCGGAGGTCGCCGAGCTGGGCCCGTCCGTCGCCTCCGACCTGTACACCGTCGCGCGCACCCTGGCCGTGCTGACCTTCGACTTCCAGGGCTACACCAACGTCTTCGCCGACAGCCTGCCCGACCCCGACAACATCGAGGTCTTCTCCCGCTACGAGTCCTTCTACCGGCTGCTGGTGCGCGCCACCGACCCGGACCCGGACAAGCGCTTCGCGTCCGCGGAGGAGATGTCGGACCAGCTGCTGGGCGTGCTGCGCGAGGTCGTCGCACTCGAGACCGGCAAGCCGCGGCCCGCGCTCTCCACCCTCTTCGGGCCGGAGATCCGGGTGGTGGACACGGAGTTGGTGCACCCGCTGCCCGGCGACGCGTCCCGGCTCGGCGCGGACCGCCGCCGCAAGCCCGGCGCGGTCGCCGCGGGCGCTGCCAACAGCTTGAACGGCGCGCCGCCCGCGTTCATCCCGCCGCAGGGCGGCGCACAGCAGGGAGCCCTGGCGGGCACTCCGGGCGCACCCGCCCTGCCGCCCGGCGCGCCCCTCCCGTACAGCGCGACCGTCGTCGGCACGGTGCCCATCGCCCCGGCCGCCCTGCCGGGTGCGGCAGGACCGGCGGGGGACGGCACCGGATTCGGCTTCCCGTCGGTCACCCGGCTCGACGCACCCGCCGCCGTACTGGCGCTGCCCGTGCCGCATGTGGACCCGTCCGACCCCAACGCCGGTTTCCTGGCGGGTCTGTCGTCGGCGGCGCCCTCCGAACTGATCTCCGCGCTGCAGTCCTCCCCCGTCGAGTCGGTCGAGCGGCGGCTGCGCGATCTGCGGGCCCGGCTCGAACTGGGCGACGGCGGCGCCGCGCTGCTCGTCCTGCAGGGCCTGGCCGACGACGACCTGGAGGACTGGCGCGTCGTCTGGCACCGCGGCCTCACCGCGCTGACCACCGGCGACCACGAGACGGCCGCGCTCTCCTTCGACGCGGTCTACGACGCGTTCCCCGGCGAGTCCGCGCCGAAGCTCGCGCTGGGCATCTGCGCCGAGGTGCTGGGCCAGCTGGACAACGCGACCGAGTACTACCGCCTGGTGTGGACCACCGACCAGAGCTACGTCAGCGCCGCCTTCGGCCTGGCCCGGGTGCGGCTGGCGGCGGGCGACCGGCCCGGCGCCGTACAGGTCCTGGAGTCGGTGCCCGAGTCGTCCATCCACTTCACCGCGGCACGGGTCGCGGCGATCAGGGCCCGGCTGCGCGACCGGTCCCCGCACGAACCGTTGCTGGACGATCTGACGGCCGCGGGCCGGCAGGTCGAGCAGTTGCAGCAGCAGGGCCTCGACGCCGACCGGCGCGAGCAGTTGTCCGCCGAGGTGCTCGGCAGCGCGCTCGACTGGGTGCTGGCGGGTGGCCAGGGTGCGCAGCCCGCCGCCGCCCATCCGGTGCTGCTGGGCAGCGCCCTGGACGAACGCGGGCTGCGCTTCGGCCTGGAGCGCTCGTACCGGGTGTTGGCCCGGCTGGCCCAGAAGGACCGCACAAGGATCGAACTGGTGGAGCGGGCCAACCGTTTCCGCCCCCGGACGTGGGTGTAACCGAATGCCAGGACTGCCGGAGTCGGCCCAGTCAGCTCAGTCGATCAGCTGCCCCAGCTGCGCGGAACCGCTGGAGGAGGGCGACAAGTTCTGCGGCGTATGCGGCGCGGACGTGACCGCGCCGCTCCCCGCCGCGGGCGCCGACCTGCCCGGAACCGGGCCCTCCGGCAACGGCTCGGCGGCGGGCACGGGGAACGGTGAGTTCACCGATCCCTTCGCGCTCGCTCCGCCCCGAAGCCCCGCTGCGGCCCCCGGGCAGACCGCACCGGGGCAGCCGCCGGCGAGCGCCGACGCACCCGCTCCGCCGCAGCCCGCCGCGGAGGTCACCGACCCGCGCGAGGAACTGCTCGCCGGACCGGCGCCGCAGGGGCGGACCTGTGTGGCGTGCGGGGTCGGCGGGGTCGACGCCGACGGGTACTGCGAGCACTGCGGGCACGCGCAGCCGCGGCTGCGCGACCACCAGGAGCGCGAACTCGAAGGCGTGGCCGCGGTCAGCGACCGCGGTCTGCGGCACCACCGCAACGAGGACGCGTTCGCCGTGGCGGCGACCTCGCTGCCGGACGGGACACCCGCGGTCATCGCGGTGGTGTGCGACGGCGTCTCGTCGGCGTACCGCCCGGACGACGCCTCGGCGGCGGCCGCCGCGGTGGGCAGCGAGAAGCTGCTCGACGCGCTGGAACACGGCAGTCCGCCGGAACAGGCCATGCACGACGCCCTGCTGGCGGCGGCCCACGCGGTGGCGGTGCTCGCCGAGGAGGACGACGTCCGGCAGGGCCCGCACCACAACGCCCCGGCCTGCACCTGCGTGAGCGCCGTCGCCGCGGGCCCGGTCTTCACCGTCGGCTGGATCGGCGACAGCCGCGCGTACTGGGTCCCGGACGACCGGAGCACCCCGTCCGCCCGCCTCACCGAGGACGACTCGTGGGCGGCCCGGATGGTGTCGGCGGGGCTGATGTCCGAGGCCGAGGCGTACGCGGACGAGCGCGCCCACGCGATCACCGGCTGGCTCGGCGCCGACGCCGTCGACATCGATCCGCACACCGCTTCCTTCCAGCCGGAGGGAACGGGTGTAGTGGTCGTGTGCACCGACGGGCTGTGGAACTACGCCGAGTCCGCGGCCGAACTGGCGGCGGTGGTACCGGCCGACGCCCGCACCCGGCCGCTGCACTGCGCGCAGACGCTGGTGGGGGTGGCGCTCGACGGCGGGGGCCACGACAACGTAACAGTCGCCGTACTTCCGTTCCCGGCCACGGTGGGGCGGGCAGGATCCGAACCTGCGTAGAACCGGTCCCTCTCCGGGGGATGTCTTTGTGGACTGAGGAGCGCGAGGAGCTCACGCGATGGCCAATTTCTCCAAGTCGAACGTGCCGCAGTTTTCGGTCGACATCTATCAGAACGAGTACCTGCCCGAGGGCGGCCGCGAGGTCAATGCCATCGTCACGGTGACGTCGACCGGCGGCGGCACCTCCGGCGGTCACCCGCTGGCGGCTCCCGGTTACGCCACCGACGGCGCCCCGGGCGGAGCTGTGGTGATCATGGTGGACTGCTCCGGTTCGATGGACTACCCGCCCACGAAGATGCGCAACGCCCGTGACGCGACCGCCGCCGCGATCGACACGATCCGCGACGGGGTGGCCTTCGCGGTGGTCGGCGGCACCCATCAGGCCCGCGAGGTCTACCCCGCCAACGGCGGTCTCGCGGTGGCCGATGCGCAGACCCGCGGCCAGGCCAAGCAGGCGCTGCGCAAGCTCACCGCGGGCGGCGGCACCGCGATCGGCACCTGGCTGCGGCTCGCCGACCGGCTGCTGGCGACCGCCGATGTGCCGATCCGGCACGGCATCCTGCTGACCGACGGCCGCAACGAGCACGAGAAGCCGGAGGACCTGCGGGCCACTCTGGAGGCATGCGCCGGCCGCTTCACCTGTGACGCGCGGGGCGTGGGGACGGACTGGGAGGTCAAGGAGCTGACCGGGATCGCCTCCGCGATGCTCGGCTCCGTCGACATCGTCGCCGACCCGGCCGGGCTGAAGGCGGACTTCCAGGCGATGATGGAGACCGCGATGGGCAAGGAGGTCGCGGACGTGGGGCTGCGGCTGTGGACCCCGCAGGGCTCCGAGATCAAGTTCGTGAAGCAGGTCGCGCCGACCGTCGAGGATCTGACGGCACGCCGTACGGAGGCCGGTCCGCGGGCCGGCGACTACCCCACCGGCTCCTGGGGCGACGAGTCCCGCGACTACCACGTGTGCGTCCAGGTGCCGAACGCCGGTGTCGGCCAGGAGATGCTCGCCGCCCGGCTCTCGCTGGTCCTGCCGCAGCCGGACGGCACCTCCCAGGTGCTCTCCCAGGGGCTGGTGCGGGCGGTGTGGACGGACGACATGGCCGCCTCGACCCGGATCAACCCGCAGGTCGCGCACTACACCGGCCAGGCGGAGCTCGCCTCCGTCATCCAGGAGGGCCTGGAAGCACGCAAGTCAGGCGACATCGACGGGGCGACCGCGAAGCTGGGCCGCGCCGTTCAGCTCGCGAGCGCCTCGGGCAATGACGACACCGCGAAGCTGCTGGCCAAGGTGGTCGACGTGGTCGACGCGCCGAGCGGTACCGTACGGCTGAAGGCGCGGGTCGCGGACGCCGACGAGATGACCTTGGAGACGCGGTCGACGAAAACCGTACGCGTCAAGAAGTAACCGCGCTCGCAGGCGGAGGGGGAGCCAGCCGTATGTCGACTTGTCCGAACGGTCACCAGTCGGGAACCGACGACTGGTGCGAGGTGTGCGGCCACCGCATGTCCGCACCCGCCGTGCCGTCCTCCTCCGCGGCCTCCGGGCCCGCCGGGCCGGTGGTCTCCGGCTACGATCCGGACGCCACGGCTGCGGCCGAGCCGTGCCCGACCTGCGGTAC
Source organism: Streptomyces sp. So13.3 (assembly GCF_005860785.2). Classification (NCBI taxonomy): domain Bacteria; kingdom Bacillati; phylum Actinomycetota; class Actinomycetes; order Kitasatosporales; family Streptomycetaceae; genus Streptomyces; species Streptomyces sp. So13.3. The sequence goes on from NZ_CP048835.1 coordinate 3,875,593, forward strand.
GCCGCGGGAGGGGCTGGCGCTGTTCTGCGAGGAGTGCCGCTACAACTTCCAGACGCACACCGCCACCACCTTCGTCGCGCCGCCGTCCCCTCCCTCGCCGGGGTTCCCGCCCTACCAGCGGTACGAGTCGCAGCGCTCGCGCCCGTCCCAGATGAACCGCCCGGCGGAGCCGCTGGCTCCCGAGGCGATCATCCCGGGCGGCTCGGGCGACTTCCTGCTCACGCCGCCGAGCGCGCCCTCCACCCCGTCGGCGCCGTCCCGGCCCGAGGCCGTCGTGCCGGAGCCGGCCGTGGCCCCGGTCGTGCCCGAGGTGACGGCCTGGACCGCCACCGTCGCCGCCGACCGTGACTACTTCACCGCGATGATGGCCCGCAGCGGACCCGACGCCACCGGTCTGTACTTCCCGTCGTACTCCCCCGAACTGCGGCTGCCGCTGGTCGGCAACCAGATCACCATCGGCCGCCGCCGGCACAGCACGGGCGAGGCTCCCGACATCGACCTGTCCCGCGCCCCCGAGGACCCGGGCGTCTCGCACCAGCACGCCGTTCTGGTGCAACAGCCCGACGGCGGCTGGTCCGTCGTCGACCAGGACTCGACGAACGGCACCACGGTCAATGGGGCCGCTGACCCGATCCAGCCCTACCTCCCGGTACCGCTGAAGGACGGCGACCGCGTCCACGTCGGCGCCTGGACGACGATCACGGTCAGCCGCGGCTGATGTCACTCCCGCACCACCTTTACCAAGGATGAGCAAACTTCGTACACCTGAACGACGCTCGCGTTCGCACAGCTGATAGAAAGCCTTGCTGGCTGTTCTCATCCGGTGAAGGGGTTCGGTCACCCTTCGCCCGGTGATCCGCCGGGGGGGCTCTTTCGCAGGTCCGGTACGGGTCGTGCCCGTACCAGGGGGGACCAACTCTTCTCTGCCGCCGTCCGCCGCGCTCCGCGCGGTGCCGGGGGCGCCCTCTCGCGGTATCGCCGTGGCCGCACGGCCGTTCGACGCAGATCTTGAGGGAGTTGACGCATGGGCATTGCAGCCCGTGAAAAGGTTTTTCGCATAGGCATGGTGACCGCCACCGCGGTCGCCATGATCGCCACCGCGGCGCCCGCCGCCCTGGCCGACACCACCCCGGCTCCGGCACCGAAGCGGATCGGGTCCGCCCCGGTCGCTCCGCACGGCGCCTTGCGCACCGGTACTCCCGACGGGGACGCGGCGCTGGACCTGAGCGTGTCGCTCAGCCCGCGCGACCCGGCCGGCCTGAAGAGCTTCATCGCGGCGGTGTCCGACCCCGCCTCGCCGCAGTACCACCACTACCTCAAGACCGGTGAGTTCGGCCCGGCCTTCGGCCCGACGCGAGCCACCGTCGACCGGGTGCGCGCCGCCCTCACCGCCCAGGGTCTCGACCCGGGCGAGGTCTCGGCGGACGGCTTCTCCATTCCGGTGCACACCACCGTGAGCGCGGCCGCCAAGGCGTTCGGGACCAGCTTCTCGGACTACCGGCTGGCGGACGGCCGCACCGGCCTGACGAACAACGCGGCGCCGGCCGTGCGGGCCGACATCGCGTCGGCGATCACCGGTGTCGTGGGGCTGAACACCCTGACCACCGTGAAGCCGAAGCACGTCACCTCCAAGGGGCAGTTCACCGCGAAGTCGAAGGCCTCGGCGGCCACGGTCGCCCCGCACGCCGCGGGCAAGTCCCCGCAGCTGTGCGCTGACGCCAAGTCGCTGTTCAGCGACAACTTCCTCACGGACACCCAGCAGTACTGGAGCGCCGGCGAGCTCTCCAAGGCCTACGGGATGAACAACCGGCCGATTCCGACCACCGGCGTGTCCGTGGCGCTCTTCGAGCTGGAGAGCTACGACCCGAAGGACATCGCCGCCTACCAGGCGTGCTACGGCACGAAGGTCCCCGTTACCGCGATCAATGTCGACGGCGGTCCGACGGCTCCGGCCGACTCCACCAAGAACATCGGCGGGGAGGCGGCCCTCGACATCGAGGACCTCATCGGCCTGGTGCCGGAAGCCTCGATCCTGGTCTACCAGGGCCCGGACGCCAACAAGGCGACCTGGAACCAGGTGCTCGACACCTACCAGCGGATCGTCACGGACAACCGCGCCCAGGTGATCTCCACCAGCTGGGGCTCCTGCGAGATCGGCACTCCCTCCGCGGTCATGGCCGCCGAGAACGTGATCTTCCAGCAGGCGGCGGCACAGGGCCAGACGGTCACATCCTCCGCAGGTGACAGCGGTTCCACCGACTGCTCGCGTCCGGGCGCGCCCGACCCCACCGTCGGGACGGACGACCCCTCCAGCCAGCCGTACGTGCTCGCCGTGGGCGGCACCAACATGGTCGGCGCCAACGAGTCGGTCTGGAACGACGGCGACGGCGCCACAGGCGGCGGCGTCTCCTCCATCTGGAAGTCGGCCACCGCTGCCGGCTACCAGAACGGCTTCACCGGCCCCGGCTACAACAACGCCTGCGGCGCAGCCGCGGGCGAGACCTGCCGCCAGGTACCGGACGTGGCGGCTCTGGGCGACCCGAACACGGGTTACCCGATCACCTGGGGCCGTGACTCCCAGGGCTACCCGATCTGGCACATGTTCGGCGGCACCAGCGCGTCCGCGCCGACCTGGGCCGCGCTGATCGCCCAGGCCGACATGGACCTGGCGTGCGCCGCCGACGGCCCGCTCGGCTTCGTGAACCCGGCGCTCTACAAGCTCCCGGCGTCCTCGTTCCGTGACGTCGTCACCGGCAACAACGACCTGCTGAGCTCCGGTTACACCGGCGGCCTCTACCAGGCCGGCTCCGGCTACGACCTCGCCACCGGCCTCGGCGCCCCGCACGGCCGGGCCATCGCCACCGGCCTGTGCAAGGCGCTGCCGGAGAAGCCGGCCGGCACCTTCACCCCGGCGAACCCGGCCCGTCTGCTCGACACCCGGTCCGCCATCGGCGTCCCCACCACCACGCCGGTCCCCGGTAACACCACGGTGAACCTGAAGATCAAGGGCGCTCCGGGTGCCCCGGCCAGCGGTGTGACCGCGGTGGTCCTCAACGTCACGGTCACCGCGACCACGCAGCCCGGCTACGTGACCGCCTGGCCGCACGGTGCGACCCGGCCGACCTCGTCCAACCTCAACTGGGTGAAGGGCGACACCGTCGCGAACCTGGTGACGGTTCCGGTCGGCGCCGACGGCTCGGTCGACCTGGGCAACGTCACCAGCGGAACGACGCACCTCATCGCCGACGTCTTCGGCTACTACTCGACGAACCCGTCGGGTTCCACCTACGCCTCCGCGGGTCCGGCGCGACTGCTGGACACCCGGACCTCGATCGGCGTTCCCACCACGACGCCGGCCGCGAGCAAGGGCACGGTGAACTTCAAGGTCGCGGGCGCCCAGGGCATCCCGGCGACCGGCGTCACCGCGGTGGTCCTCAACACCACCGTCACCGCCACCGCGCAGGGCGGCTTCCTGACCGCGTGGCCGCACGGCACGACCCGGCCGGCCTCCTCCAACCTCAACTGGGCGAAGGGCCAGACGATCGCCAACTCGGTGATCGTCCCGGTCGGCGCCGACGGTTCGGTGGATCTGTACAACGGCAGCGCCGGAACGGCCCACATCATCGCCGACGTCTTCGGTTACTTCACCGACTCGGGGACCGGCAGGACGTTCCACACCGCGGGTCCGACCCGGCTGCTCGACACCCGTTCCGGAGTCGGCTCGACCGGCAACGGCGGTGCGATGGCGCCCAACTCCCAGCTGGCGCTGAGCCTGAACGACGGCAATGTCCTGGCCAACGCCAAGGCCGTCGTCCTGAACGTCACCGTCACCGGCGGCACCGGCCTCGGGTTCCTCACCGTGTGGCCCGACGGGACGACCCGTCCCAACGCCTCCAACATCAACTGGGTCCCCGGACAGACGATCCCCAACCTGGTCACGGTCCCCGTGGTCAACGGCAAGATCGACTTCGGGAGCACCAGCCCGGGCACCGTCCAGGTCATCGCCGACCTGTTCGGCTACTACAGCTGATCCCGGCGGTCCGGTAACCCGGACTCCGGCTCTCGCAGCAACACGAGGCAACACGAGGCAGGCCCCGCACCCGGCAGTTCCGCCGGGTGCGGGGCCTTCTCGCTGCCCTTCTCGTTGCCCTCTCGCTGCCCCTGTTGCCCCGAGCCCTTCAGGCGGCCGGGACGTCCCAGACGTGCGCCCCGTCAGGAGCGTCCAGCCAGGTCCACTGGCGGTCTCCGTCGACGGAGAGGCCGTAGCGGTCACGCGCCGGCCGGGACGCGCGCAGCCACAGCTCGTGGGCGTCCTCCGCGATCGCCCACAGATCGCGGGGCCCGGCCAGCAGGACCCTGCCGTCGCGGTCGGCGCGGGCGCTGGAGCCGTCAGGGGCGGTGATGGCGACGCCGCGGTCGCCGGAGGCCCAGCGGACCTCCAGCGCGCCCGTCCGGAGGGTCAGCAGGAAGCGGAAGAGATCGTCCTCCAGGACCCGCGGCGGCGTGCCGGACCAGCGGACCGTCTCCGGGGCCTCGTCCGGCGGCGCGTCCGGTGACCCGTCGTCCGGCCCGTCCGGTACGGGATCCCGCCGGTGGGAGGCGGCCGCTCCGCGCAGCGGGACGAAGTAGGCCGCGGTGTGCAGGAAACGGCCCTCCGCACGGTCGGGACCGGTGACGGTCAGCCGGATCAGCCCGCCCGCGAACGGCGCGAGGATCCGGCCGCCGGGGCGGCACTGGCGCAGCCACTCGACCGGCACGGACGGCAGCTCGCAGGTCGCGACGATCCGGTCGTAGGGCGCCCGGTCCGGGTGGCCGAGGGCTCCGTCGCCGGTGACGACGGCCGGTGCGGCGCCCGCCGTCGCGAGGTGCGCGCGGGCCGCGTCGGTGATCTCCGGGTCCAGGTCGACGGTGGTGACGGCGTCGTCGCCGAGGCGGTGGGCGAGCAGCGCCGCGTTGTAGCCGGTGCCTGCGCCGATCTCCAGCACCGTCCGCCCCTCCCGTACCTCCAGTGCCTCGGCCATCGAGGCCATCAGCGACGGCTGGCTGCTGGACGAGATCAGCCTTCCGTCCTGTACGTGCGTGACCAGCGGAACGTCCTCGTAGGCGCCGGTCAGCCAGCGGGCGCGCTCCTTCGGATCGGGGTCGTCCGCGGTGAGCCGTTCGTATCCGCCGGGCCGCGGACTGTAGTACTCGGGGACGAACAGATGGCGCGGCACCTGCTCGAAGGCCGCCCGCCACCCGGGGTCGGCCAGCCCGCCGGCCGCGACGATCCGGCGTACCAGCAGGTCGCGCAGCGCGTCCGCCGCCTCGGTGCGGTGATCCTTCCGGTCCGCGTCCTCCATAGCTCCACTGTGCGGCGGCCGGGCCCGATCCGCGACGCCCCGCGCCCGCACCGGGCGGCCGGAGACCGTTCCCGCCCCCCCGTCGCGCCCTCGTCCCGCCCCCGTCGCGCACCGGGTCGTAGGTCCCAGGTCCTCCGCCGGGTCGTCTGAGACCATGGAGGAGTGCCGCGCGCTTCCCGGGGGCGACCCCGGTGCCCCGTGCGCGCACCACGTCGACCGGCGCCGGGCCGGTGCGACATCTTGAGGTGGAGCTGAGTGAACGAGACCCCGCAGGACACGGCGCCGCAGCAGACGTTCTACGACGCCGTCGGCGGCGAGCAGACGTTCCGGCGGCTGGTGCACCGCTTCTACGAGGGTGTCGCGGCCGACCCCGAACTGCGGGCGATGTACCCGGAGGAGGACCTCGGCCCGGCCGAGGAGCGCCTGACGCTCTTTCTCATGCAGTACTGGGGCGGCCCGCGCACCTACAGCGACAACCGCGGCCACCCGCGGCTGCGGATGCGCCACGCGCCCTTCCAGGTCGACCAGGCCGCGCACGACGCGTGGCTGCGCCACATGCGGGACGCGGTCGACGATCTGGCCCTCGCGCCTGAGCACGAGCGGCAGTTGTGGGACTACCTGGTGTACGCCGCCGCGTCGATGGTGAACACCGCGGGCTGAGCGGACCGCCGTTACCGTCTGACCGTGCTGCGACCGTCCGCTGACCGGACATCGGACAACGGACAACGGGTCACGATCGTATTGCGACAATCTTCTACACTTCCTCACGCCCGATCTGTTTGAGAGCATCCGAACAGCGGTCGAACGGGGGATAAGCGTGACGGGGTTTGTGTTTCTGCGTGTCCGCGCGCACCGATTGCTGCTGACCGCCGCCCTCCTCACCGTGGTTCTCACCACCAGCGTGCTGGCCACCCTCGCCGCGTTCACCAGCGCCATCGGCGATGCCGGGCTGCGCCGCACACTCGAACACCAGTCGGCGGCGCGGACCACCGTCAACGTCCAGATGACCGTCACGGCCGACGCCTGGCGGACCTCGGACGCCGGGATCCGCAAGAACCTGGGGAGCGCGTACGACGGGCTGCCCGCGGAGGTGCGGTCCAGCACCCGGTCCGGGCCGTACGCGCTGCCGGCCACGCTGGGCGGTGCCGCGTCCGGCGCCCCCAAGGGCGCCGACCCGGACCTGACGCTGCTGGCCACCTTCGACCGGGCGCACGTGACGCTGGTCCAGGGCGGCTGGCCCACCGCGGTCGACCGCGGCACCGGCGTCGTGCCGGTGGCGGTCCCCGAGCCCGTGGCCCGCTCCCTGGGCGTGCGGCCCGGCACCCTGGTCGACCTGACCAGCCGGCTCGGCGGCCCGGTGCTCCACATCCGGGTCACCGGCACCTACCGCCCGACCGACCGGACCGACCCGTACTGGCAGCTCGACCCGATGGGCGGCCACGGCATCCGCACCGTGTCCTTCACCACCTACGGGCCGCTGCTCGCCGACCCGAGCGTCTTCGCCTCCGACCGCCTCACGCCCGCCGAGATGTCCTGGCAGAGCACCGCCGACTTCCGGAACCTGGACGTGGCCGGGATCCCCGGGGTGCGGGACGACGTGCGGCGGACCATCGACGCCACCGCCAAGGACCCGGCGAATTCCGGCATCCAGATCTCCTCCGAGCTGCCCGACCTGCTCACCGGGGTGCAGCGCACCCTGCTGGTGACCCGCTCCACGCTGCTGATCGGCGCACTGCAGCTGCTGATCCTGGCCGGTTTCGCCCTGCTGCTCGTCGCCCAGCTGCTGTCCGAGGAACGGGCCGGCGAGACCGCGCTGCTGCGGGCCCGCGGCGGCTCGCGCGGCCGCGTCGCCCGGCTGGCCGCCACGGAGTCACTGCTGCTCGCGGTGCCCGCGGGACTGGCCGCGCCGCTGCTCGCCGGGCCGGTCATCCGGCTGCTGGCCGGGCAGGGTGCGCTGGCCAGGTCCGGCACCGACCTGGGCGGCGCGATCGGTGCGGCCGCCTGGTGGGTGGCCGCCGGAACCGCGCTGGCCTGCGCCTTCGCCGTCATCGTGCCGGCCCTGCGGAGCGCCGGGAGCTATGTCGAGGAGCGCTCGGCACGCGCCCGGCGCGGGGCGCTGCCCGCCGCGGTACAGGCCGGGGCCGACCTCGGACTGCTGCTGCTCGCCGGCATCGCCTACTGGCAGTTGTCGAGCCGCGCCTCGGACACCGGGGTGCTGAGCGCCGACACCGGCGGCAGCCTCGGCGTGGACCCGGTGCTGGTCGCCGCGCCCGCGCTGTGCCTGCTGGCCGGCACCGTCCTGATCCTGCGGCTGCTGCCGCTGGCCGCCCGGCTCGGTGAGCGCAGGGCGGCGCGGGGCAGCGGGCTGGCGCTCGCCCTCGCGGGCTGGCAGCTCTCCCGGCGACCGCGGCGCGGCGCCGGAGCCGTGCTGCTGCTCGTACTGGCCGTCGCCATGGGCATGTTCGCGATCGGACAGGGCGCCAGCTGGGACCGGTCCCAGCGCGACCAGGCCGACTTCGCGGTGGGCGCGGACCTGCGGGTGACCGGCGCCACCACCCCGCCGTTCGGACAGGCGGGGGTGTACGAACACACTCCCGGCATCGCCACCGCCGCCCCCGCGGCGCGGTCCCAACTGACGCTGCCCGAACAGCGCGTGGCCTCCGTCCTCATGATCGACACGGCGAAGGCCGGCGAGGTGATGCGGTTCCGCCAGGATCTCGCCGACCGTCCGCTGCCGGAGCTGCTCCGGCCGCTGCGGGCCGATCCGTCCGGCGGAGCGAAGGAGACCGCGGGCTTCCCCGTCGACGCCACCGCCCAGCAGTTGCGCTTCACCGCGCGGCTCGACTCGGACGGGCAGGGCGGGGTCGTCGACTCGCTCACCGCGGTCCTCAAGGACGGCAACGGCATCACATACGCGTTCCCGCTCGGCGATGTCCCGGCCGACGGAAAGCCGCACCTCCTGGTCCTGGACCTCGCCGACGCGGCGGGCCGGACGGGCGGGTCCCCGGCGGGACCGCTGCGGCTCACCCGCGTCGAAGTCGACTACGCGGCCCCCGAGTTCGTCGAGAAGCACCGGCTCACCCTCGCCCCGGCGACCGTCACCGCGGACGGCGCCGTCCGCCCGCTGACGGCCGCCGCCGGCTCGTCCTGGGCCGCGAAGGCGCAGATGCAGCGGGCCGACACCACGCTCGGCAGTGACCCCGCCCTCCAGCCGAACGCCGGCACCGTCACCAGCACCCAGGCCGGGGCCGCGCTGACCGTGGACTACTCGACCGGGGCCACCGACCCGACCCTGGCGGACTCCAAGGGCGCCCACCTCTCCGTACGTGTCGCAGAACCGGCCGCCCCGCCGCTCGCCGGGGTCGCCACCGACGCCTTCCTGCGGGCCACCGGCAGCAAGGTGGGCGGCGATGTCCGCGTCGAACTGAACGGCATCGAGACGACCGTGCGCATCACCTCCGCGATCCGCGCGCTGCCCGGCACCACCGCACCGCCGTCCTCCCTGAACGACGGCGGAGCGCTGCTGCTGGACCTGCGCGCCGTGAACCGGACGCTCAACGCGACGGGCGGCCGCGGCATGGAGCCCAGCGAGTGGTGGCTGGCCGCCCGGCCGGGCGCCACCGGAAAGATCGCCGCCGCGCTGCGCGACCGGGCCGACATCGATTCCCTGCTGGTGCGTGACGAGACCGCGTCGGAGCTGCGGGCCGACCCGCTCGGCGCCGGGCCGCAGTCGGTGCTGCCGGCCGCCGTGATCGCCGCCGCGGTGCTGGCGGCGGTGGGCTTCGCGGTCAGTTCGGCCGGCGCGATCCGCGAGCGCAGCGGGGAGTTCGCGGTGCTGCGGGCGCTGGGGGCGCCCCGCCGCAAGCTGGCCCGGATGATGGCCGCGGAGCAGGGCCTGCTGGTGCTGCTGGCCCTGGTGGTCGGGGTGGCGCTGGGCGCGCTGCTGACCCGGCTGGTCGTACCACTGATCGTTCTGACGGCGCAGGCGTCCCAGCCCGTTCCGGGACTGCTGGTCACCCTGCCGGTGGGGCCGCTGGCCCAGCTGATCGCCATCGTGCTGGTCGTACCGCTGCTGGTGGTCGTCCTGACGGCGGTCCGGCGCGGCGACCCGGTCACCGCGCTGCGCAGGCAAGGGGAGGACTGACATGACGAACGGGACCGAAGGTCTCCCGGCGGCTCCACGGGCCGCCGCGCTCTCCTGGGTGCGGGTCCGGCTGCGCGCCGCTCCGGCCGCCGCCATCGCGATGGCCCTGCTCGTGCTGGTCACCGCCTTCCTCGCGGCCGCGCTGCCGCGGGCGGTGGACCGCTACGAGGTCAAGGCGCTGCGCGGTTCGCTCGCCGACGCCAAGCTGCGCGACCGCACGCTGTCCCTCAGCGACACCTCGTCGGGTCCGGACACCGAGGGCGCCTCCGGAGCGTCGCGGTTCGCGCCGGAGTGGATCGCCGGCGTGGAGTCGGAGTTCCAGAAGCTCGTACGACCGCCTCTGCGCCTGCTGCCGGGTCAGTCCGTGATCGGGGTCAGGACCGGCAGCGACTCCGCGGCGCTGGATCCCGGACTGCCCCGGCCGACCAAGGTGCTGAACCCGATGGCCGACCTCGTCGCCCAGCAGGGTCTGGAGCAGCACTCCCGGCTGGTGGCCGGCAGCATGCCGCGCGGTCCCGCTCCCGCCGACGCGTCGGGCGGGTCGAACCGCGTCGATGCGGCGGTCACCGAACAGACCGCCAAGGTGATGGGCCTGCGTCCCGGCTCCGAGATCCACCTCAGCACCCTGCGCACGGCGTTCACCGTCCATGTGACCGGCATCGTCTCACCCACCGAGCCGGGAGGCGCGTACTGGAACGAGGAACCCGACGTCCTCGCTCCCCAGTTGACGTCACCTCCCCCGCGACCCGGCGAATACCCCACGTTCTACTGGCACTTCACCGTGCTGATCGCGCCGGAGGCGGCACCGGCCCTGCTCAGCCTGGGCAAGGGCGCGTCCTTCTACTGGCACCACCCCGCCGACGCCGGCCGGCTCACGGCCCAGGACGTGGCCCCGCTCCAGGCGCAGCTGGCCTCGCTCGACAGCGGCCCGGCCGCGACCGCGCTGCAGGAGGGCACCGGGAGTTACATCCACATCACGACCGGGCTCGGCCGGCTGCTCACCGCCTACGAACGCGACCGGGCGGCGGCGCTGCCGCTGGTCCTGGTCGCCGCGATCGGTGTCGGCGCCACCGCGTTCGCCGTCCTGCTCATGGCCGGCGGGCTCGCGGCCGAGCGGCGGCGCGGCGAACTCGCCCTGCTGCGCTCGCGCGGCGGCTCCCTACGCGGCATGGTCGGACGGCTGCTCGGCGAGACCACGGCGGCCGCCGTGCCGGCCGCGCTCGCCGGAACCGTGCTCGCCCTGGTCCTGCTGCCGACCGACCGGTACACGCTGTCCGTGCTGCTCGGCTCCGCAGTGGCCGTGACCGCCTCGCTCGCCCTGCCATTGCGGGCCGTCGCCGTCCACCGCAGGCCGCGCCCGGCCGCACGCGAGGACGTGGCCGCCGCCCGGCCCTCCCGGCGCCGTACGGTGGCCGAGCTGACGGTCACCGTCCTGGTCATCGGCGCGGTCGTCGCCCTGCGCCGGCGGGGCACCGTCAGCGGCGCCGACCCGTTCCTCGCGGCCGCACCCGTCCTCGTCGCCATCGCCGCCGCCCTGATCCTGCTGCGCCTGTACCCGCTGCCGCTGCGGCTGCTGGCCCGGCCCGCGGCCCGGCTGACCGGCGCCGTCACCCACCTCGGCCTGGCCCGCGCCGGCCGCTCCCCGGCCAGCGCCCAACTGCCGCTGCTCGCCCTGCTGATGTCGCTGACGGTGGCCTCGTTCGGTGGATCGGTGCTCGCCGGGGTCGCGGACGGCCGTGACGAGGCGGCCCGCGCGGCCATCGGCGCGGACGCCAGGATCGACGCCAACTTCGTCCTGCCCGAGAAACTCGCGGCGAACATCCGGCAGGTGCCCGGCGTCGCCGGGACCACCGGCGTCCGGGTCGAGCCCAGCGCCCCCACCTCCGGATTCGGGATGCCCTACAGCGTGCTCAGCGTCGACCCGGTCGCCTACGCCGCGCTGACCCGCTCCATCGGGCTCCCCGGCTTCCCCGCCGACGCACTCCTGCACGACGACGGCACCGGCCCGATGCCGGCCGTCGTCTCCCGCAAGGTCGCCGCGAAGCTCGCGGGCAGCACCCTCTCGGTGCAGCCCGCCATCGGAACGACCGAGATCAAGGCCGCAGCGGTGCTGGACCTCACTCCGGCGGCACCCAACACCGATTTCGTGATCGTCTCGTCCGCGCAACTCGCCAAGCGCCACCCGGACATGAACTACAGCCAATACACCGGCCCCACGGTGCTGATGATCACCGCGAACGGTCCCATCGACGGCAAGGCGCTGCGCGCCGCCACCGCCGCGTCCGGCTCCAACATGTTCGTCGCCCTGCTGAGCGAGGAGCGCGGCGTACTCGCCGACTCGGCCCTGCAGTCCGGGGCGCGGGGCATCTATCTCGCCGCGGTCGCGGGCGGCGCCGGTTACAGTGCGCTCGCGCTGCTGCTGTCCCTGCTCCAGGCCGCCCCCCAACGCGCCGCGCTGCTCGCCCGGCTGCGGACGATGGGCATGGGGCGGCGCGACGGACGACGGCTGGTGTTCCTGGAAATGCTGCCGCAGGCACTGCTGGCGGCGATCGGCGGCGTGCTCGTCGGCCTCGCGGTGATCCCGCTGCTCGGGCCCGGCGTGGACATCACCGCACTCGCGTTCGGCAGCGACCCCGGCACGAACGTACCCGCCGGCCTCGGGCTGCGCGCCGACCCGCTCTCGCTGGCGCTGCCTTCGGCCGGACTGCTGGCGCTGGCCTGTGTGGTGCTGCTGGCGCAGGTCTGGGTGACCGGACTGCGCCGTGAGAGTACGGACCTGAGAGTAGGAGACCGCTCATGACCCATACCACCGAGGGCGGCGCCGGCGGCGCCACGACCACCCTGGCCGATCTGGAACAGCGGGCGGCGGCCCGCCGCGAGCAGCCCGCCTACGGGCAGGACGCGCTCATCAGCTGCGACCGGCTGGTACGGATCTTCACGGCCGACGGCGTCGAGGTCCAGGCGCTGCAGGGCCTGGACCTGCTTGTCGCCAAGGGTGAGCTGATGGCCCTGGTCGGCGCCTCGGGCAGCGGCAAGTCCACCCTGCTGAACATCCTCGCCGGCCTCGACGTCCCGACCGCGGGCGCTGCTTCCGTCGGCGGCTACGACCTGCTCGACATGGACGCCAAGTCCCGGCTGCGCTACCGCCGGGAGGTCGTCGGCTTCGTCTGGCAGCAGACCGCCCGCAACCTGCTGCCCTATCTGACGGCAGCTCAGAACGTCGTGCTGCCGATGCAGTTGTCGGGGCGTGACGGGTTCCGCGCCAAGCGGCTGCACGCGGCGCGCGCCACGGAGCTCCTCACCATGCTCGGCGTCGGCTACTGCCACGACCGGCACCCCGGGCAGATGTCCGGCGGCGAGCAGCAGCGCACGGCCATCGCCGTCGCACTCGCCAACTCCCCGTCCCTGGTGCTGGCCGACGAGCCGACCGGCGAACTGGACTCCGCCACCGGCGAGCAGGTCTTCGCCGCGTTCAGGACCGCCAACGAGGAGCTCGGCACCACCGTTGTCGTCGTCACCCACGACCACGCCGTGGCCGACGCCGTACGCCGCACGGTCGCGATCCGGGACGGCAGGACGGCGTCCGAGGTGCTGCGCCACACCGAGATCGACGAACACGGCCAGGAGTCGGTCGTCGCCCGCGAGTACGCCACCGTCGACCGCGCCGGACGGCTGCAGCTGCCCCGCGACTACACCGCGGCGCTCTCCATCGAGAACCGGGTCCTGCTGGAACTGGAATCCGACCACATCGGCGTCTGGCCGGACCGGCCGACGCCGCCGGAGGAGGACTGATCCGGCGGCGTTGTGGCGTCGTTGGGTGCGGCGTTGTGGTGCGGCGTTGTGGTGCGGCGTTGTGGTGCGTCGTTGTCTGCTTTGGCACGCGTCCGAGGCGGGCCTGGCCTTGACCGTCAGGCGGGCGTGACCGTCAGGCCGGAGCCGAGGGCGGTGCGCCGTACGGCGATCGATCCGTAGGGCGTACGCAGCCGCAGCCAGGCCCCTGCCGTCAGCAGCGTGAACGGCTCGTCGCGGCCACCCCGCAGGAAACCCAGCGCCTGCGCCGCGTGCACGGCGCGCATCGGCAGCGCCGTGTCCCCGACCGGCCGGGACCAGACCTCCTCGGCGAGCGCGTCGAGCTCGGCCCGCGTCCGCCGTTCCGGCACCAGCACTTCGGTACGCGAGCGGAACTCCCCCACCAGCCGCTCCGCGGCGGCCCGTACGTCCTCGGGCGCGAACTCCGCGACCCGCTGCCAGCCACCGCGCGGCGGCAGCAGCCCGGCCCATGCGGGGCCGGTGACGGACGGCGGGACCACGACGGCGTCGCCGCTCCCGTCGGGGGCTTCCCCGGCGCCTGCCTCGATCCGTTCCTCGATGCCTTCCAGCAGCTGCCCCGCCGAGACCGTGGCATCGAGGTCGAGAACGTCGCGGAGCGAGGCCGTGCGAATGGCGAGCACGCCGCCGAAGGGCGGCTGGCCGAAGACCGCCAGCACCCCCTCCGCGGAGCGCAGCCGCACCACGGCGGCCTTGTCCCAGCGGACCAGCCGGCCCAGGAAGGCGGCGAGGCCCGCCGCCTCCCCGGCACCGGCGAGAAGCAGCCGCGTCATGCGGCGACGGCCTCTTCCGCCACGGCCTCCGCCGTCGACGGCGGTTCGTCGCGGTACGCCTCGAGGAACGACCGTTCCTCCGGGCTGATCCGCCGCGGCCGCGCTTCCGCGAGGTCGTACGGGACCACGATCGTGGAGGCCCGTACGTACACGGCCTCCTCGTCCTTGATCTCGTACGCGACGGTCATCGAGGCCGCACCGATCTTCGTCACCCACGACTCGATGGTCACCGGCGCGTGCCGGTGCACCAGCGGTCGCAGATAGTCGATCTCGTGCCGGGCCACGACGGACCCGCCCGTGAACGACGTGCTGCCCTCACCGGGCGCCAGCCGGAACATGAAGTCGATCCGCGCCTCTTCCAGGTACCGCAGGAAGACCACGTTGTTGACGTGCCCGAAGGCATCCATGTCCGACCAGCGCAGCGGGCAGCTGTAGATATGCCGGGCCATCAGCCGCGGGTCAGCTTCTTGTAGGTGGCGCGGTGCGGGCGGGCCGCGTCGGCGCCGAGCCGCTCGACCTTGTTCTTCTCGTACGACTCGAAGTTGCCCTCGAACCAGTACCACTTGGACTCACCCTCGTACGCGAGGATATGGGTCGCGACCCGGTCCAGGAACCAGCGGTCGTGGGAGATGACCACGGCCGCGCCCGGGAACTCGAGCAGGGCGTTCTCCAGCGAGGACAGGGTCTCGACGTCGAGGTCGTTGGTGGGCTCGTCGAGGAGCAGCAGGTTGCCGCCCTCCTTGAGCGTCAGCGCCAGGTTGAGGCGGTTGCGCTCACCACCGGAGAGGACGCCGGCGGGCTTCTGCTGGTCCGGCCCCTTGAAGCCGAAGGCGGAGACGTAGGCCCGCGACGGCATCTCGACCTGGCCGACGTTGATGTAGTCCAGCTCGTCCGACACGACCGCCCAGAGGGTCTTCTTGGGGTCGATGTTGGCGCGGCTCTGGTCGACGTAGCTGATCTTGACCGTGTCGCCGATCTTGACCGAGCCCGAGTCCGCGGGCTCGAGGCCCTGGATCATCTTGAACAGCGTGGTCTTGCCCGCACCGTTGGGGCCGATGATGCCGACGATGCCGTTGCGCGGCAGGGTGAAGGAGAGGTCGTCGACCAGGACCTTGTCGCCGAACGCCTTCGAGAGGTTGTTGACCTCGACGACGATGGAGCCCAGACGCGGGCCCGGCGGGATCTGGATCTCCTCGAAGTCCAGCTTCCGCACCTTGTCGGCCTCGGCCGCCATCTCCTCGTAACGGGCCAGGCGCGCCTTGGACTTGACCTGACGGCCCTTGGCGTTGGAGCGGACCCACTCCAGCTCTTCCTTGAGGCGCTTGGCGCGCTTCTCGTCCTTGCGGCCCTCGACCTTGAGGCGGGTGGCCTTCTTCTCCAGGTACGTGGAGTAGTTGCCCTCGTAGGGGATCGCGCGGCCGCGGTCGAGTTCGAGGATCCACTCGGCGACGTTGTTCAGGAAGTACCGGTCGTGAGTGACGGCGACGACGGCGCCCGCGTACTTCGAGAGGTGCTGCTCCAGCCAGTTCACCGACTCGGCGTCGAGGTGGTTGGTGGGCTCGTCGAGGAGGAGCAGGTCCGGGGCCTCGATCAGCAGCTTGCAGAGCGCGACACGGCGCTTCTCGCCACCGGAGAGGGTGGTGACCGGCCAATCGCCGGGCGGGCAGCCCAGCGCGTCCATGGCCTGCTCCAGCTGCGCGTCGAGGTCCCACGCGTTGGCGTGGTCCAGGTCCTCCTGGAGCTTGCCCATCTCGTCCAGCAGCGCGTCCGAGTAGTCGGTCGCCATGAGCTCGGCGACCTCGTTGAAGCGCTTGAGCTTCCCCATGATCTCGGCGGCGCCGTCCTGGACGTTCTCCAGGACCGTCTTGGACTCGTCGAGCTTCGGCTCCTGCATGAGGATGCCGACGGTGAAGCCGGGCGACAGGAACGCGTCACCGTTGGAGGGCTGCTCGAGACCCGCCATGATCTTCAGCACCGTGGACTTACCGGCACCGTTGGGACCCACCACACCGATCTTCGCGCCGGGCAGGAAGCTCAGCGTCACGTCGTCAAGGATCACCTTGTCGCCGTGTGCCTTGCGCGTCTTGCGCATCGTGTAGATGTACTCAGCCAAGAGAAACCGTCCGGCAATCGATGTGTGGGCAGATACACCCCATCTTGCCGCACGTCCACCCCGACGGGCGAACGGGTAGGTCAGAAACCCCGGCCTGCGCACTCTCAGCCGATCCCTGCGGAGGGCGCCACGGCCCAGGGACGGCCCGGGACCGGCCCGGGCAAGGCCTGGGACGGCCGCCGCCCGGTCGCCGCTTGGTTGCGGTGGCCGGGCGGGGACGGAGCGGGGACGGGACTCCAAGAGTCCCGCCCCCGTTGTTTCCGTTACTTCTGCCTGCGGCTACTGCCCGCTGCTACTGGCCAGCGGGAGTTGCGGCCGACTTCTTCCGGCGGAGGAAGAAGACAGCGCCGCCACCGACCGCGACGAGCGCGACGGCGATGCCCGCGATCATCGGGGTGGCGCTGCTGCCACCCGTCTGAGCGAGGTCACCGCCGGTGGTGCCGGTAGTGGAGCCGGCCGAGGCCGGGCTGGGCTGGGTGGTGGGGGTGCTCGGCGCCGGGGTGGGCGTACCGGTCGTCTTGCAGTCCAGAACACCCTTGAACGTCTTGGTGAAGCCGTTCGGGCCGGAGATCGTGATCTCGTACTTCTGGTCTTCCTTCACCGGGACGGTGATGGTCTTCGACTTGCCGGCCTCGATGGAGAACTTCTTGCCGGCGAGCTCGAAGGTGAACGCCTCGTCGCCCTTGTTGCTGGCGGTGACGTCGACGCCGTTCTTGGCGCAGTTGACCGTGGCGGAGACCGCCGGGATCGGGCCCTTCTTGGCCCAGGTGCCCGTGGCCGTGGCCGTGGCGGTGGTCGCGCTGGAGCCAGCCAGGATCTGGACCTGGCTCTTGCTGTCGACGCCAGTGAACGCGCGGCCGACCGGAACCTGGGTGACGGCCGTGGCCGTCACCGACGTGGTGCCGTCGGCGGCACCCGCCGGGATGGCGAAGAAGAGCTGGTCACCGTTGCTCGCGGAGGTGACGGCCTTGCCCGACTTGTTGACGATCTTCACGCCGGCCGGGATGTCCGAGGCGGGCACGATCTGCACGGGCGTGGTGGAGGTGGTGTGCACCGTGACCGGGCCGAGCTTGTCGCCGGACTTGCCGGAGACGGCCGGCGGGTCGAGCGTCAGGGTCGCCTTGGGCTCGGGGGTGTCCGTCGCCGTCTTGCCCAGGTACTCGGCGAGCTTCTCGGCGGCCGGGTCGTTCGCGTCGACGTTCGCCTTGTCCGAGAAGCGCCAGATAGCGACCTGGGTACCGGCCGCGGCGGTCTTCTCGGTCAGCGGACCGGAGCCGGCGGCCTTGGCCAGCGCGCTGAGGTCGGCCACCTGCGGGTAGGAGTGCTGCAGGATCCAGTTGATCTTGCCCGCGTCAGGGTTGTTGTGCAGCGAAGAGGAGTCCCACGGGACCTCCTGGTACTTCGCGTGCTTCTGCGTCGGGTTGTGGATGTCGATGCAGTACGTCTGGATGGTGCCGCCGCCGACGTCCATGGTGAACAGACCGGCGTTGACGGGCTTGTTCTTGCCACCCTCGTGGATGACGACGCCGTCCGACTTGTCGGCCTGCAGACCGCCCAGTACCGCGGTGGCACCGCCGTCCGCGAAAGCGGCTCCCGCGCCGGATATCGCGCCGGCTGCGAGCAGACCCGTGGCCAGGCCCGCGGCGGCGAGGCGGGCAACGCCGCGCCTCTGAATCTTGAACATGGAACTCCCCTTCGGGCGAAGCCGGGTCGTGAGGGTGGCCTCGCCTGCGGCTCCGAGAGCATCCGGGCCCCCGCAGTACCGAAGGAATCCTAGGAACCACAGGTATCGCGGCCACCAACAATCCCCTCCCATAACCGTTTCGAATCGCAATCGTTATGCGATTAAGGGATGGTCATGAGAATGTCGATAAGTCACCGATGTCACTCGCCCGTATAAAGCTGCACAAACGGGCCTCTCAGGACATCTCGACCGGCCCGGGCGAAATGAGTTCCGGCCGGACCACCGACACCCGCCGGAACGCCGCCGTCCCCCGGGACAAATCGTGTCCGATCGCCACCGCGTCGATGTCCGCGGCGACATACCACCGTCCGTCGTACTCCTCCTCGCGGACCCTCAACCGGCCCCGCACGACCAACGGTTCGCCGACCTGGACGGACGTCCGCACATTGGCCGCCAACGTCCGCCACGCGCGCACCATGAAGAAGCTCGTACTGCCCTCGCTCCAGGCCCGCCGCTCCGCGACCCAGCGGCGCGCCGTCGTCTCCAGCCGGAACCGGATGACCGGCACTCCTGTCTCGGTCTCCCGGAATTCGGGCTGCGTCACGACATTCCCCACCACCGTCACCGACGTCTCATTCATGCGCCCGCTCTCCCCCCGCCGCCGAATTCCCGCTCCCGAATGCCCTGAGAACATCGTGCACGAGCCGGACGGAGCGTGGAAAAAACGGACCGAATCTGTGGATTACCGGCCGGTTGTGGATATCTCCGTCACTCCTGAGGGTGAAATCCCGGCCCGGGTGCCGGGCTCGGGTACCGGCCCGCAGGGCCGAGCAGGGGCGCAGGGCGGGAGGCGGGGTGCTGGCTCGCGAGGCCGAGCAGAGGCGCCGGGCAGGGCGCAGGGTGGGGGTGCCGGCTCGCGAGGCCGAGCAGGGGCGCCGGACAGCTCAGCCCCCGGCCACCACCGCGTACTGCTCCCGCACCTCGCGATAGCGCAGCAGTTCCGCCGCGACCGGCTCCAGCACCCGCGCCCGGCCGCAGTCCGCCGCGGCGGCCCGCAGCCGGCGCTCGGCCGCCTGCCCGTACCGGTGGGCCGGACCGCGCGCGGCGATACGGCAGGCCCAGGCGAGCGCCCGGCCGCCGAGGGCGCCGACCGCGAGCAGGACCACCGGCAGCCACCACGAAGCGTCCAGCGAACCCACCGCGATCGCGACCAGGCACACCACCCCGGCCACCGCGAGGCTCATCAGCAGCCACTGGGCGGCGCCCACCGCCGACCACCAGGTGGGCCGTTCCGGCTGCCCCGGCTCCGCGCGGGCCGCCGCCGTGTCGAGCGCCGCCGGCAGTCCCTCGCCGCCGCGCCGCGCCGCGTCCCGCACCGCCTGCGCCCACGGGACGGGCAGCCCCTGGGCCGCGTCGTCCGCGAGCGCCCGCACCGCCTCGTCCACCGCGGGGCGGGACGCGGCGAGCCCGGCCGGCCCACGGGCCACCCGGTCCGCCCCGCCCTGGCGTTCGCCGGTCAGCCGCCCCCACGGAGTGCCGCAGGCAGCCTCCGCGGCACGCGCCCAGTCCCGTTCCGCCGCCTCGCCGGCGCCCGCGACACCCACCGCGTCGGCCAACCGGTCGACGAAGTCCTCACGCGCGGGATCCGTCAGGCCCACCGCGCCCTCGCCCACGTACAGCGACTGCAAGCGGCCGGCGGTACGGTCCACATCGGCCGCGAGCCGCCGGTTCGCCGACCCCCGTTCGGCCACGATCTGCCCGAGACAGGCCCGCAGATCGGGCACCCCGACCCCGTTGAGCGCCGAGACCGCGAGCACCACCGCGCCGGCGTCGCCGTGCTCGCCGACGGCGAGGCCGTCCTCGTCGAGCAGCCGCCGCAGATCGTCGAGCACCTGGTCGGCGGCGTCGCCGGGCAGCCGGTCCACCTGGTTCAACACCAGCAGCGTGACGTCCGCGTGGCCGGCCAGCGGCCGCAGATAGCGTTCGTGCAGCGCGGCGTCCGCGTACTTCTCCGGGTCCAGCACCCACACCACCACGTCCACCAGCTGCAGCAGCCGGTCCACCTGGTCGCGGTGGCCGGGCGCGGCCGAGTCGTGGTCCGGCATGTCCAGCAGCACGAGCCCGGCCAGCCGCTCGTCCGTCCCCGGAACGCGGTCGGCGCCGTCCAGCACGCTCCTTCTGGCGTAACGATCCTGCGGGGCGATGCCGAGCCGGTCCAGCAGTCCGGCCGCGCCCTCGGGGTCCCAGGAGCAGGAGACCGGCGCGGCGGTCGTCGGCCGGCGGACGCCCGTCGCCGACAGTTCCAGTCCCGCGAGCGCGTTGAACAGCGTCGACTTGCCGCTCCCGGTGGCACCGGCCAGCGCTACGACCGTGTGATCGAGCGACAGCCGCCGACGCTCTCCGAGCCGTTCCAACAGCGCTCCGGCCTCGGCGAGTTCGTCCGGGCTGACGCGCGTCCGGGACAGCCCCAGCAACTCCCCGAGCGCGTCGACCCGGGCCGCGAGCGGGTCAGGGGAACGCGAGGCCCCGTACGAGCCCCCGGAAGAACGCGCTCCGCTACCCCGAGCCGCGCGCGTTCCTCCGCCGAAACCAGATCCTCTGGCGGAGTCCGATCCTCCGCCGGCACCCGCGCCTGTGGCGGCGCGTGATCCTCCGCCCGCACCCGGTCCTCCGCCGGCACCCGTTCCTCTGGTGGCGCCCGTGCCGGTTCCTGCTGTGGAAGCCACCGCGATCACCTTTCCTTCTGCAGTAGGGACAGTGCGGAGATCAGCGAGGACTGCTGCTGCGCGGTCACATCGAGGCCGTCCACGGGCGCCAGCCGACGCTCGCACTCACCTCGCAGCAGCCCAGCGACGCCGTCCTCCAGCTGCTCCCGCGCCCGGTCGCGCATCCGCAGCGCGGCCTGCGCGCCGACGGTCTCCGCGAGCCGTTCGCCGGCGGCGCTCCCGCGCCGGCCGCCGAGCAGGACGGTGGCCAGCAGCGCCGCCGCGTCCTCCGGGTCGGCGGGGGCGCGATCCGCGGCGCGGGCGGCCCGCACCTCGGCGTACGCGAGGTCGGTGAGACCCTCGCGCCACCGCGCCACCCCGGCGTCGATCCGGTCCGCGGCGGCCGCCCGGTCCGGGCGCCCGTCCGGCTCCGCGAGCAGCGCGGCCCCCGCGCGGTCCCGCTGCCATCCGGCGGCAATACGTTCGTCGGCCGCGTCGACCTCGGAGCGCAGCAGCGTCGCGAGCCCTTCGGCGAGCGCGGACTGCAGCGCCTCCCGCCCGCAGTGCGGGTACTCCAGCCAGCGCGCCAGGGCTTCGCCGGCCAACGGCACCCCGGCCGTCACCGCGCCGTCGATCCGTTCGGCGGCCTCCGCGTACGCGTCCTCCGCGCCACGGGCCAGCCGTACCGCCGCCGCGTGCTGGACGGCCGAGGCCGAGGCCAGCGCCGGCATCCTGGCGCGCATCGAGTCCAGGACGCCGACCACGGTGCGCTGCGCCGCCTGCTGGCGGGCGGCCGGGTCCTCGGCGTTGTGCGCCAGCCACTGGCGGAGGGCGGCGACCGCGGTCTGCGGCAGCAGCCCGCCGCCGCCCGCGGATTCGGGCAGCTCCGGAACGGTGAAGCGCGGTACGTCCCCGAGCCCGGCCTTCGTCAGCAGCGCCGCGTAGTGCCGGGCGACGTCCTCGGCGATCTGGTGCGGCACCCGGTCCAGCACGGTGGCCAGCGTGACGTTGTACTCCTTGGCGGTGCGCAGCAGATGCCAGGGCAGCGCGTCGGCGTACCGCGACGCGGTGGTGACCAGGATCCAGATGTCCGCCGCGCAGATCAGCTCCGCGGCCAGCTCACGGTTGCGCGCGACCAGCGAGTCGATGTCCGGGGCGTCGAGCAGCGCGAGCCCCCTGGGCAGCGCGTCATCGATCTCCAGCCGCAGCAGTTCGCCCTCCGCGGCCCCGTCCTCGTCCTGCGTCCCGGGCCGCGCGGACCAGGCCCGTGCCAGACCCGGCAGGATCCGCGGATCGGAGAACCAGGCCCGGTCCGCGGGGTGGCACACCAGCACCGGCGTCCGCGTCGTGGGACGCAGCACCCCCGCCTCGCTGACCCGCCGCCCCACCAGCGAGTTGACCAGCGTGGACTTACCGGCCCCCGTCGATCCACCGACCACCGCCAGCAGCGGCGCTTCAGGGGTCCGCAGCCGGGGCACCAGATAGTCGTCGAGCTGCGCGATCAGCTCCTGGCGGGTACGGCGGGCCCGCGCGGCTCCAGGAAGTGGGAACGGAAAGCGCGCGACGTCGACGCGGTCGCGCAGCGCGGACAGCGCGTCTAGCAGATCGGGCCGTACGTCCAAGATCGCCACAGTGGCAGAATGCCCCATTTTGGCGCATTTTTGAAGCGTATACCGCCCAGTTCACGCCTTTTTGGCCCGCACGCACCCGATACGGCGGTAAGCGAGCCGGATGAGACCCGGGCATAACGAGTGCACAACGGCCACCGACTGAGGCGGAAAAAGCGGTGCAGCATTCGTACCCGCCTGCGATTATCGGACCGCTTCACTGAACCTCCACAACGTGTCACGGAGGTGAAGCAACCGGTAGAAGGTCCACCGCGCCCTATCCTTGACCCCGGCCAGGTCACGGAACCACCCAGGGGCGGAGACAGCCGCGGCCACTGTCCGGCCCCCATAGCTCAGTGGATAGAGCAGGTGCCTTCTAAGCACTTGGCCGCAGGTTCGAGTCCTGCTGGGGGCACCACCGCTTCACCCGTTCCGGGGAAACCTTTCCGCAGGTCGTGCCGGTACGGCGCCCTGCTCATGCACTCGGGGGCAGCGACTCACGTGAGTCGCTGCCCCCGAGTGCGTACGGCGTCGCCGGCTCGTTCCCGGCGGGCGTACCTCATCCGTGTCGACATTTCTGGCAGGAACACGGCCGGTGTCCGTTCGGCACCCGTTCGGCCCAGTGATTGGCGAGCGGCGGGCCGAAGAGACTTTCGGGGTGGGTGACCGGTTCGCCAGCCTGGTGGGCGAGCAGGGGGCGGCTCCGGATGCAGGGCGGGGCGGGCTCGCCTAGCGTCGATGCGGGGGCTTACCTGCGATGGACGGAGTTTCCGTGGCGACTGCACGCGACATCATGCACAAGGGTGTGGAGAGCATCTCCGAACACGAGACGCTGGACGTGGCGGCCAAGCGGATGCGGGATGCGGGCATCGGCGCGCTGGCCATCACCGATTCGGACGGCGGACTGCGGGGCGTGCTCACCGACCGGGACATCGTTCTGCGGTGTGTGGCCATCGGGCACGACCCGTCGGCCATACGGGCCGCAGAGCTGATGAACGGGAAGCCCCTGACGGCCAAGGCCGACGACGACACGGACAGCGTCGTCGCCGCGATGGCCGCCAAGCGCGTCCGCCGGATCCCCGTGCTGGACGGCGACTCGCTCGTCGGCATGATCAGCGAGGCCGATGTCGCCCGCAAGCTGGGTGCGGCCAAGGCCGGAGCGCTGGCGGCGGCGATCCGCGCCGACTAGGAGCCTTCCGGGGGCCGCAGGGCTCTAGCGGGCCGTGACCGTCAGCGTCACGTGCCTGCCCGGCGGGGTCGCCGGAAGCAGGATCCGCGCCTCTCCCGCGACCTGGTGGACGAGGGCACCGCGGGCGCCGGTGACGGACACCCTGGCGCCGTGCGGGAACGCCGTGGCGGGCAGCCGCAGTTCCGTCCAGGCGCGCCGCGAGACCGCGGTGGTGGTCAGGGCGAGGGTGTACGTGTGGGTCGCGGGGTCGTAGAACTCCGCACCGGGTGTCCCGGCGATCGCCGGCGCGTAGGCGGCGAACACCGGCTCCTTGCCGGGCGCGGGTCGGCCGTCGGCGTCGTAGGCGCAGTAGCCACCGCCTTCGGCGGCGTGGCAGTCGTACCACAGGGCCCAGCCGGTGGCGAAGCCGCGCATGGACGCTGTCTGGCGGCGTATCAGCTCGGCGTTGCCGCTGCCGGTGGCCTTCGCGGGCCCCCATTCGCCCACCAGGACCGGCATCCTGTGAGCGGCCGGATAGGCGCGGATGACGGCTTCGTAAGCTTCGATGAACCCGTCGGCGGGATCCCAGTCGGCGCCGTTCTCCACGGCGGTGTCGTAGTAGTGCGGGGCGTAGCCGATGCGGTCGGAGCCGTGCCGGGGGTCGTTGAAGCCGGGCAGTTGAGTGGGGACGCCCTGGCCGATGAGGACGGTGGGCTCGACGAACAGCCAGGCGTCCTGATCGGCCGTGCGGACGGCGGCGATCAGCCGCCGGTAGAGGCCGGCGAGCCGGCCCCGTTCCATCGCGGCGGAGTTCTCGATCTGGGTGGCCGGGTCGGTGGGGTCACCGGTGAACGGGCCGAACGGCTCGTTGAACAGGTCGTAGCCCAGGAGGGACCGGTGGCCGCGCAGCGTCGCGGCGACCTTGGTGTACGCGGCGGCCTGGGCGGCCCGCAGATCCGCGTCGTCGTAGAGGTGCCGGAAGGCCGCACCGACCGCGGGCTGGAAGTAGTTGGCGAACCAGTCGTCGCCGGGCAGCGGTTCGTAAGGGATGCCGTCGGTGCGGGTGGCCCAGGCGGGGATGCCGTTGAAGCCGAAGGCCGGCCCGAAGACGTCCTGGTGCCAGTCGACGAGGACCAGGACGCCGTACCGGTCCGCCCAGTCCATGACCCGGCCGAGGTAGCGCAGATAGGCGGTGTCGTAGTGGCCGCGCCGCGGTTCGACCTTCTGCCACTGGATGTTGAGCCGGACAAGGTTGAAGCCGCTCGTGGCGAGCTCGGCGATCCCCGCCTCGGTGACCGTGTCGGTCTTGCCGAGGTTGAGGCCGTGCAACTGGAGGGCGCGGCCATGGCGGTCGGCGAGATAGGTCCGGCCGTCGGGGGTGGTGACGGTGCCGGCCGCCACCGGTGCCGCCGCCCGGTGGGGGGCGGCGGCAACCGGGGCTGCCTGGTGGCTCCGGGCGGCCTGGGCCCGAGCGTTCTGGCCGGCCTGAGCGGCGGCGGGGAGGCTTCCGGCGCCCAGGAGGGCAGCGCTGACGGCGAGTGCGGTAGCGGTACGGCGCAGGCGCATGGCCCACCTCTCAGGCTCGGGCTCCGTACGGATGGCTGCCGATACTGTCCGGTAGCAATCACAGGGGCAAGTGTTCGAACCGGACTTCTTCCCGGACTTCTTCGCGGTCAGCCGATCGCCTCGGCGGGCCGGACCCGCAGCGCGAGCCGGGCCGGGAGGGCGGTGGCGAGCAGGGCGAGACCCGCCGCCAGGGCCACGATCAGCAGGTATCCGGCGGGGTCGAGCCGCGGGGCCGCCGCACCCGTCATCCCGAGGCTGAACGCGGTCAGGGTGGCCAGGGCTATCGCGGTGCCGAGCACCGCCCCGACGAGCACGACCGTCAGCGCCTCCAGCCGCAGCATCCGCAGCACCTGCCGGCGGGTGGTGCCCACGAGCCGCAGCAGCGCGAACTCCCGGGACCGGTCGGCGGTGGACATCGCGAGGGTGTTGACGACCGCGATCGCGGTGAAGGCGAGCACCAGGCCCATCGCGAGGTAGTTGACCTCGGCGTTGGACTGCTGGACCTCGGCCTGGACCGCTCCCGCCTGATCGTGGTCGAGAACGGCGACACCTGGGAAGTCCTTGACCGCCGCGCCGAGCGCCGCACGGTCCGCGCGGCCGTCGGTGGCGACGAGGACGGCCGATGCCAGCGGATTGTCGACATGTCGTGCGACCAGATCGTGGGACATCGTCAGGTCGCCGAATCCGAGACCGCGAGCGTAGACGGCCGTCACCTTGAGAGCGGCGGGAGTTCCGTCGCCGAGGGTGAGCCGTACGGTGCTGCCCGGCCGGACTCCCAGCCCGTCGGCGGCGACCTCGCTGAGCGCGATGTCACCGTCGCCGAACCCCCGGAGCGTGCCCTGGGTGACGTCGGGATCCCAGGTCGTCGTCAGTCCTGCGGGGGTCACGCCCTGCGCCGTGTACTTCGAGAGGCCGACCCGGACGCTGGTCCGTACGACCTCGGTGACCGCGGTGACGCCGGGTACCTGGCGCACCGCCGCGGCGGCTTCGCCGGGCACACCGGGCGCGGCGGCGCCGAGTACCCACTGGGCGCGGTTGCCCGCCGAGGCCTGCTGTTGAGCGGCGTGACCCATCGTCGTCTGCACGAAGATCACGGTGCAGGTCATCCCGACGAGCAGCGCGAGCGGAGTGACCGCCGCCGAGAGGCGCTTGGAGTTGGTACGGACGTTGGCGGCGGCGAGGTGGCCGCCGATGCGGGAGGCGCGGAGCGGAACGGCCAGTACCGCGGCGGCGATCCGGGCCAGCAGCGGCCCGAGCAGGGACACCGCGACGGCGAGGACCACCACGGTCAGGAAGGTGACCGGCGTGGACGCGGGTTCGGTCCGCAGACCGCTGAGCACGACGAGCAGGACGATGCCACCCGCGAGGAACAGCCCGCCGGCGAGCAGCCGCCCCCAGGGGGACGTACGGGTCTCCATGGCGGCTTCCGAGAGCGCCTCGGCAGGCCGGATCCTGGACGCCCTGCGGGCGGATATCCGGGCCGCGGACCAGCCGCCGAGCAGCGCGGCACCCACGGCCGCGAACATCGGGAAGGGGCTCCACGCGATCCGCAGCGTGTCCGGCACGGCGCCGAAACCGACGAACTCGGCGTGCAGCCAGTACGCGACCGGCAGGCCCGCGACGGAACCGAGAGCGCCCGCCGCCAGGCCTACCAGCAGCGCCTCCCTGCCGATCAGCCGGCGGATCTGCTTCGGGGTGGCGGCGATGGCGCGCAGCAGGGCTATCTCCCGGTAGCGCTGCTGGATGGTCAGAGCGAAGGTGCCGACGACCACGAGGACCGCGACGAGGAGTGAGGTGCCGCCGATCGCGCCACCCATGCTGACGAGTTTGATCCGGGCCTTGGCCGCGTCGGGGAACTCCACCGGTCCGCGGTCGGCTCCGGTGTGCACCTGGACCTTCGTGCCCTGCAGCGCGGTGGCGAGGTTCGTGGCGAGGGCGCCGGTGTCCGCGCCGGGCTCCGGCAGGACTCCTATCGCGGTGATCTGCCCGGGGTGGCCGGCCAGCCGTCCGGCCTCGGCGGTGGTGAAGAACAGCGAGGTCTGCTGCCGCAGATCACCGTCCTGGGCGGCGGCGATGCCGGTGACGCGATAGCTGCGCGGGGCCCGGGTGGACTGGACGGTGACGCTGCTGCCGGGCTTCAGGCCCATCCGCCCGGCGAGTTCGCGATCGATGACGAGATCGCCGTCCGTCTGCGGGGCGCGGCCCTCGGTGAGGGTGAAGGGCGTGAGTACGGCGGAGGCCCAGTCGTGGCCGAAGGACGGCTTTCCGCTCAGCGGGCCGCTCCGGTCCGCACCCCGGCCCACCGCATAGGCGGGGAAGGTGACTTCGGGGACGGCGGCCCGTACTCCTGGCACCTGGCGGACGGTCCGCACGGTGGTGTCCGGCAGCCAGACCCGCTCCGCGAGCGGTTTGGCCTTGTTCTTGACCTTGGTCTTGCCCTTCTTCTCCTTGACGGTGGTCTGGTGCACGTTCTGGTCGGCTCCGACGACGATCGGTGCGGCCGCGTACCGCTCGGTCGCGATCTCGCCCCGGAGACCGGTCTCCAGCAGCACCCCGCACGCGGTGACGAGCGCCGCGGCACAGAACAGGGCGAGAAAGGCTCCCGCGAAGCCGCCCTTGCGGGCCCGCAGGGTCTGCAGTGCGTAGCGCAGCATCAGGACCACGCCCCCAGGTGCGTCATGCGCTCGGCCACCCGGTCGGCGGTGGGCTCGTCGTCACGGCCCGCGATGCGGCCGTCGGCGAGGTAGAGCACGGTGTCGGCGTACGAAGCGGCGACGGGATCGTGGGTGACCATGACGACGGTCTGGCCGGTGTCGTCCACGCAGCCGCGCAGGAGGCCGAGGATCTCCTTGGCGGTGACCGTGTCCAGGGCGCCGGTCGGTTCATCGCCGAAGACCACGTCAGGGCGGGTGATCAGCGCACGGGCGATGGCCACCCTCTGCTGCTGTCCCCCGGACAGTTCCGCGGGGCGGTGGTCCGCACGGCCGGCCAGTCCGACGCGCCGCAGGATCTCCGCCAGCCTGGCCGGGTCGAGCCGTTGTTTCGCGAGTCTGAGCGGAAGCGCGATGTTCTGACGGGCGGTCAGTGCGGGGACGAGGTTGAACGCCTGGAAGACGAAGCCGACCCGGCTGCGCCGCAGTTGGGTGAGCCGGGTCTCGTTCATCCCGGTCAGCTCGGTGTCCCCGAGGTGGGACGTTCCGCTGGTGGGCGTGTCCAGCCCGGCCGCGCAGTGCAGGAAGGTCGATTTGCCGGAGCCGGACGGCCCCATCACCGCGGTGAAGGAGCCGCGCGGAATACTGGCGCTGACCTCGTCCAGGGCGCGTACCGCGCGGGGACCCCGGCCGTAGATCTTGGTGACGGCCGCCAGTCGTACGGCCGGCGCGAGCGCGATGCGGTCGGTGTCCATGGCGAACGTGTTCATGAAGGGGCCCCGTTCGTGGTGTCGTCGTACTTCGCTTCGGCCAGGTCCTCGGTCTGCTCATCGGGCAGGTTCTGGGTCTTCGCTTCGGCGGGCAGGGGATCGGTCGGCTCATCGGCGGCCGAACCTGCTGCCGACTGGACCTCCGGGGCGTCGGCCGGTGCCGGGAAGGCGAGGAATCGCGTGAGCACGTTTCGTGCGCCCTCCGGCAGTTCGTCGTCGGCGCGCTTGTACCGGTTGACCAGGGCGATGTACTCCTCGAAGAAATCGCGCAGTTCGGGGAGGGTCACCTGGATGGAGCCCCGGGAGTAGGGCTGGCTGTCCGCCCATACGCCCTCGATCTCGCGCTGGGACCGCTCGAAGAGCGCGAGGTCGGCGGCGAACGCGAGACGGTTCATCTCGTCGACGACCGGCCGCATCTCGTCGCTCTGCTCGGAGCGCTGCGGGAAGCGCAGGTCCGCCGGGGCGGCTCGCCACCAGCGCTCGCGCCCCCGTCCCGTCCCTTCGGCCTCCTCGACGAAGCCGTGCCGGTCCAGCTCCCGCAGGTGGTAGCTGGTGGCTCCGGTGTTCAGGTCCAGGGCACGGGCGAGGGTCGCCGAGGTGGCCGGCCCGTGCAGCGCCAGATGGTCGAGGATCTGCTGACGGCGTGGGTGCGCGAGCGCCTTGAGCGCCCCGAGATCGCCGATCTCCTTGATGCGTCGTTGCTTCGGCATGTGTACACAATGGTTTGTGCACACTCACTTGTGCACTGGCGGCGCCCCGCTAGTCACTACGGGGGTTAGCCCCACCCTGGTGCTGATCGTCACCTATCTGCCACGTTTGTCACTGTTACGCGGGTTCCGTGTCACAAACGATCTACAGGCCCATGCGGCTGTCAGTACATGTCGTTCACAGGACAAGGGTTACTGATCAACAGCCACCCCACTGTAGGGAGGTGCGTGACATGACCGACCGAACCCTGTGGTCGTACGCAGAGATCGCCGCACATATCCGGGTCCAGGTCGATACCGTGCGCTCGTATCGCAAGCACGGGCACCTGCCCGCTCCGGACGTCGTGGAGAGCGGCAAACCCTTCTGGTATGCCGACACCATTCGAGCTTGGAGTGCCCGGCGGCCCGGTAATCGGGGCCGCCGGGATCCCGACTGACACCCATGCCCGGGCCGCCGGGACTCTGACCGACACCCCACAACGACCGGCTCCTGACCGGCGAACAGCTACCGGACCGGCTCGGGGTCCCGCTCCTGATCACGCTGCGGGGCACGAGCCGCCTCCGGCGCCACTCCCCCGCCGCCGCCCTCGCTTATGCCGAACCGGTCATGGAACCGGCGCAGCGCGGGCGGCGCCCACCACGTGGCCTTACCGGTCAGTCGCATGACGGCCGGGACAAGCAGGGTACGGACCACCATGGCGTCCATCAGGACGGCCAGGGCGATGCCGAGGCCGAGCATCTTGGTGTTGGCCACCCGTGAGGTACCGATGGCCACCATGACGACGGCGAGGATCACTGCGGCCGCGGTGATGAGTCCGCCGGTACGCCGCACACCGAAGACGATCGCTCCCTGATGGTCACCGCTGCGGTCGTACTCCTCCTTGATACGTGACAGCAGGAAGACCCCGTAGTCCATGGACAGGCCGAAGGCCAGGCAGAACATCAGCACCGGGAGGGTGGTCTCGATGCTGCCGGTCGCCGTGAATCCCAGGAGCCCGGACAGATGTCCGTCCTGGAACACCCAGACCACCGCCCCGAACATCGCGGTCAGGCTCAGCGCGTTGAGCAGCACCGCCTGGAGCGGTATCACCACGCTGCCGGTCAACAGGAACACCAGAAGGAGAGTGACGACGGCGATCATTCCGATCGCCCAGGGCAAGCGGTCGGCGATGGCCTTCTGCGCATCGACCAGCACGGCGGCCTGGCCGGTGGCCGCGGTCCCGAACGGGGCGTCCACCGCTCGGATCTCCCCCACCAGGTCCTGGGTGGCCGCGTCCACGGCCTCGGTCCGGGGCAGCACGGTGAGGTACGCCGGGCCGCCGGAAGGAGCGGCGAACGGGCCTTCGACCGTGACGACTCCGGGCAGCGCGGCCAGCTTTCCCTTGTATCCAGCGAGCGCGTCCCGACCGGGGTTCCCCTCGGCGAGCACCGTGATTCCGCCGCCCGGATTGCCGGGGAACGCCTCGCGTATGTGCTGTTGGACGGCGTGCGACTCGGCGCCTGCCGGGAGCTGGCGATCGTCGGCCGTGCCGAACTGGATCTGCAGGAAGGGCAGTCCGAGCAGGAGCAGGCCCGCGGTGGCACCTATGGCGAAGAGCGGAGCACGCCGCATCACCAGCCGGGCGAGCGCCGCGTAGCCGGCTCCGGGCTCGCGCGGCTCCGCGGCGGGAACCCGTCGCCGCCACAGCCTGCGCAGGTCCAGGGCGTTGACCCGGTGCCCGAGCAGCACCAGGGCGGCGGGCAGCACGATCAGTGCGGCACCGGCCGCCAGCAGCACGACCGCGATACCGGCGTAGGCGAAGGAGCGCAGGAAGTACTGCGGGAAGACCAGCATCGCCGCGAGCGCGGCGGCGACCGTGAGCGCCGAGAACAGCACCGTACGGCCGGCGGTGCGCAGCGTCGCGCCCACCGCCTTCAAGGGGTCGTCCCGGTCCGCCAGTTCCTCACGGAAGCGGCGCACGATGAACAGCGCGTAGTCGATCCCCAGCCCCAACCCGAGCACGGTGGTCAGGCTCTGGGCGAAGAGGGAGACATCGGTGAAGGACGTGATGAGGCGTAGCACCGCGTTGGTCCCCAGGATCGCGATGATGCCCACGCCGAGGGGAAGCAGGGCGGCCACCGCGCTGCCGAAGACCATCACGAGCAGCACGAGCGTGACCGGCAGCGCGATCATCTCGGCGCGCAGCAGGTCCTCCTCGATGGTGCTCTGCAGCTCGTGCCGGACCGCGGCCAATCCGCCGATCCGCACGTCCACCACCCCCTGAGCGCCCCGGCAGGCGGGCGCTATGCGCTCGACGGCGGCGCCCACCGCATCGTCGCCGCCCACGATCCGGGCCGCGATCATGGCTTCGCCGCGGTCCTTCGCCCGCAACTCGGGTGCTCCGGTGGCCCAGTACGACGTGACGCCGGCGATCGACGGGTCGGCGGCGAGCCTGCGGGCCAGGTCACGTCCGGCGGCGGCCACCTGCGGGCTGTCGACGCCCGCTCCGCGACTGTCCACCAGCAGGACGAGATTGGGCTGCGAGGCGGGGAAGTGCTCCTCCAGGGCCTTGGTGGCATAGGACGACTCCGAGTCCGGGGCCTCCCACCCGCCGCCGCTCAGCCGGTCCGCCACACCGCTGCCGGCGACCACGGCGAGGGCGGTGAAGAGCAGCGCGAGCAGCAGCGTGAGCCTGGGCCGGGCGGTGACCGCCCGGGTCCAGCCCCCGACGGCGTGCTCGCGGTTGACATCGGGCATCACTGAGGTGTCCCCTCCCCGTAGAACGAGCATAGAATGAAAAACACGAGTAGCCACTCGCGTTTTCAAGAATGCGAGCGACCACTCGTATTTGTCAATCATGATTGGGGCCTACACGTGTCCGAGGTGGAGGAGAAGCCGCGCCGTCGCCAGGCGCGCGGAGAGCGCAGGGTGACGCAGCTGCTGGAAGCGGCCGCGAGCGTGTTCTGCACGTCCGGCTACCGGGCGGCGAGCACGAACGCCATCGCCCGCGAAGCCGGCGTCTCCCCGGGCACGCTCTACCAGTTCTTCCCCAACAAGGAAGCCATCGCGGTCGAACTCGGCGGCCGGCTCATCCAGCAGATGCAGCAGGCCCACGGCCTGGTCTTCACTCCGGAGAACGCCGCACTCCCGCTCTCCGAGATGATCGACCGGATCGTCGATCCGTTCATCGACTTCAACTGCGCCAATCCGGCCTTCCTCGCCCTGATCAAGGGCCCCGACACGCCGGGCAAGGTCACCGACGAGCACGATCAGCTGCACGCCTCGCTACTGGAACGCGTCGACCGGCTGATCGAGCTGCGCGCCCCGTTGCTCTCGGCCGCGGACCGCGCCCGCATCGCCGAGATCGCGTTCGCCATGTTCAAGACGGGCCTGGAGCTCGTCCTCGCCCAGGAGGGCGCGGAACAGGCCGCGTACATCAAGGAGTTGAAGGGCCTGCTGTACCGCTATCTGGCCCCGTACGTCGGCACCGAGTCCCGCCCCCCGCTCGGCCACCACTGAGCCGCAACGGGTACGGCCGCCCGCACGGTTAGAGGCCCCGCCCGGCGGACTCGCAGAAGTCCTTGTCCAGGACGCTCTCGGGCCTGACAGCCGAAGCCGGAACGAGCGCCGGGGCCGGGGCCGGGAAACCGGCCGGAAGTGCCGTGGGAACTGCCATCGGAACCTGGCGGCGTTCCCGGGTCCTGGACGCCCATTGGGCCAGTACTCCCACGGCCGCCACCAGCAGGGAGACGCCGAGGCCGAGGCCGACGGCGTACAGGGAGTTGGAGGCCGCGCGGCCGCTGAAGTAGCCGACGCCGACGGAGTACGTGGCCCACACCGCCTCGGCCACCCCCGCTCCGGCCAGGTAACGGCGTGCCGGATAGCGGACCACGCCCGCGGCGAGACCGCCGATCAGGCGTCCGCTCGGCAGGAAACGCACCGCGATGACGAAGGGCACCCCATGCCGCCGTATGCGCAGCGCGGCCCATCGCAACAGGGCTGCTTGCCGCGGCCTGCGGTGGATACGGGATACGACGCGGCCGCTCACGGCCCGTCCGGTGCGGTGGATCAGCATGTCCCCGGCCAGCGCGCTCAGCGCGACGACCACGAGCACGAGGGTGAGGTCCAGCCGGCCCTGGGCGGCCAGTACTCCGCCGGTGACGAGCAGCACCGCATTGGGCACGAGCGGCGGCAGCGTGGTCGCGGCCAGCAGCGCGTACGCCCACACAACGTTTCCACCCCGCAGGTGCTCGACGAGACCCGCGGTGAAGTCGAGTGACGACACGAAGTGTCCAACGTCCATGTGGCTGCCCCTCTTCCCTCCCGTATCCCCAAGCTGGCAGGGGCGACCGGAGCGCTGCAAGAGAGTTTCGTCCTGATAGGGGGATTCCCAGGGGATTGCCAGGAACAGGTCATCCTCAGGGACCGGTCCGGCTCCACCTGTGGTCGCAGACCCGGGGAGCAGGGGGCCCGGGGTACCGCAGGGCACCGTGCGGGCCTTGCCCACCGGCCATGCGCCCGCTACCGGCCGAGCAGCTCGCCACCGTTGCACTGCAGGATCTCGCCCGTGATGAAGCCCGCTTCGGGCGAGGCCAGGAACACCACGGCGGCCGCCACATCGGCGGCCCTGCCCACCCGGCCGACGAGGGTACGGCCGGCCCGGCGCGTCAGCTCCGCGTCATCGAGCCGGGCGCCGAAGAACTCGGTGCCGGCGACGGTGCCCGGGGCGACGATGTTGCAGGTGACGCCCTGCGGGCCCAGCTGGGCCGCCAGCGAGTGGTTCCAGGCGTGCAGGGCGGCCTTGGACGCGCCGTACGAGCCGCCGCCGCGCAACGCCGCGACCGAGGTCACGGTGATCACCCGGCCGCCGTCCGTGGTGAGCCGGTCGCGCAGCGATTCGGTCAGCAGCACCGCGGTGAGCACATTGCGCTCGAAGTCTCCGCGCCATCGGGCCCGCACCCCGTGCGGCCCCGGCCCGGTCGCCGGCTCCCGGCTGCCGGCGTTGTTCACCAGCACGTCGACCCGGTCCGGCAGCCGGGTGAGCGCCGTCTCGACCTCGTCGGGGTCGGCGAGGTCGCAGTCCACAGGGGTGACGTCGAGACCGTGTTCGCCGCGCAGCTCCTCGGCGGTGGCCCTGAGCACGTCCCGGCGGCGGCCGACGATCGTGACCCGGTCCCCCGACCCGGCGAGCCGGGTCGCGATGGCCCGGCCGATGCCCGTACCGCCACCGGTCACGACGATGTTCCGGCCCACTGCCTCGTTCTGTGCCATGCGCTCCGCCCCTCGAGAAGTGACAGCACGCTACGGGATGGACCGTTTCGGTCTGCGAGTGGGGCGGGCGTCCGTAAAGAGACGTAGATCACACCGAATGGAACGTAACCATTACCGCCACTCGTGGGTCTATGGAGGGGAACACCACGCTCCCGGGGAGCGTTGGTGGGATGAAAGAGCGGGTCGTCTTGGGGGACGGCCCAATCGCGTCGCCGGGGCGAAAGTGCCCGGAGAGCTTGAGCGGCCCTCTCGGACTTTCTCGTCCCGGCATAGCGCGTCACCCAGCACCCGGTACGGACCCGTGGGGGGATCCGATCCGGGGGACGGGAGCGCCCCGCGCCGGACCCGTGGGGGGATCTAGCGCGGGGCGCTTCTTCATGCTCCGCGGGTTGTGCGCCGCGGCGTCGGCGGCGGCGTGCACCGCCGCATGCCGCGCGGTCGGCGGCCTTCGGTCAGCGGGACTCGACCGGAAGGTAGTCCCGCAGCTCGATGCCCGTGTAGATCTGGCGCGGGCGGCCGATACGGGATCCGGGCTCCTTGATCATCTCGTGCCACTGCGCGATCCAGCCGGGAAGCCGGCCGAGCGCGAAGAGCACCGTGAACATGGTGGTCGGGAAGCCCATGGCCCGGTAGATCAGGCCCGTGTAGAAGTCCACGTTCGGGTAGAGCTTGCGCGAGACGAAGTAGTCGTCGCTGAGCGCGTGCTCCTCGAGCTTGAGCGCGATGTCCAGCAGCTCGTCGGACTTGCCGAGAGCGGAGAGGACGTCGTGCGCCGCGGCCTTGATGATCTTCGCCCGGGGGTCGAAGTTCTTGTAGACGCGGTGCCCGAAGCCCATGAGCTTCACGCCGTCTTCCTTGTTCTTCACCTTGCGGATGAAGGCGTCGACGTCGCCGCCGTCGTTCTTGATGCCCTCGAGCATCTCCAGCACCGACTGGTTGGCGCCGCCGTGCAGCGGGCCCCACAGGGCGCTGATGCCGGCCGAGATCGAGGCGAACTGGTTCGCCTGCGAGGAGCCGACCAGCCGGACCGTCGAGGTCGAACAGTTCTGCTCGTGGTCCGCGTGCAGGATCAGGAGCTTGTCGAGCGCACCCACCACGACCGGGTTGAGCTCGTACTCCTCGGCCGGAACCGAGAAGGTCATGCGCAGGAAGTTCTCGACGTAGCCGAGATCGTTGCGCGGGTAGACGACCGGCTGGCCGACCGACTTCTTGAACGCGTAGGCCGCGATGGTCGGCAGCTTGGCGAGCAGCCGGATCGTGGACAGGTGGCGCTGCTCCGGGTCGAACGGGTTGTGGCTGTCCTGGTAGAACGTCGACAGCGCGCTGACCACGGACGACAGCATCGCCATCGGGTGGGCGTCGCGCGGGAAGCCGTCGTAGAACCGTTTGACGTCCTCGTGCAGCAGCGTGTGCTGAGTAATTTCACCCTTGAAGGTGGAAAGTTCATCGACGGTCGGGAGCTCACCGTTGATCAACAGATACGCGGTCTCGATAAAGCTGCCACGTTCGGCGAGCTGTTCGATGGGGTAACCGCGGTAGCGAAGGATGCCCTCTTCACCGTCAAGGAAAGTGATCGCGGACTTGTAGGCCGCGGTGTTGCCGTATCCGCTGTCCAGGGTGACCAGACCGGTGTCGGCGCGCAGCTTGCCGATGTCGAAGCCCTTGTCGCCGACAGTGCTGTCGACCACCGGGTAGCTGTGCTCGCTGTCCCCGTACCGCAGTACTACAGAGTTGTCGCTCACGTCATTCCCTCACCGACGGTTTTGCCTCTTCTTCGAGGTGCCCTGACTAGGTCCACTGTCCCCCATTTGGCACTGGCGCGTGCACTCGGGGTCGGCCATAGGGCCGAAACATGGCACGGAGTGCCTATTTCGCGCCCTGAGCGAGCCGGTGATCGAGGGCGGTGAAGCGCCGACCGGCCGAGACGGTGCGTACCGCCTGGGCTATCGCCCTGCGCGACCCGACCAGAACCACCAGGCGTTTCGCCCTGGTAACAGCCGTATACAACAGATTCCGCTGCAACATCATCCATGCCCCCGTGGTGACCGGGATCACCACGGCCGGGTACTCGCTGCCCTGGGAGCGGTGGATCGTCACGGCGTACGCGTGGGCCAGCTCGTCCAGCTCGTCGAAGTCGTACGGAATCTCTTCGTCCTCATCCGTGAGCACGGTGAGCTTCTGTTCGACGGTGTCGAGCGCGGTGACCACCCCGACCGTGCCGTTGAAGACGCCGCTCTCCCCCTTCTCGTAGTTGTTGCGGATCTGGGTGACCTTGTCGCCGACACGGAACGTGCGGCCGCCGAACCTGCGCTCCGGGAGATCCGGCCGGGCCGGGGTGATGGCCTGCTGAAGGAGGCCGTTCAGCGCGCCGGCGCCTGCCGGGCCCCGGTGCATGGGCGCGAGCACCTGGATGTCGCGGCGCGGGTCGAGGCCGAACTTGGCAGGGATCCGCCGGGCCGCCACCTCCACCGTCAGCCGACCCGCCTCCTCGGTGTCCTCCTCGGGGAAGAGGAAGAAGTCGGGGAGCCCCTGGGTGATCGGCGGGACTCCCGAATTGATCCGGTGGGCGTTGGTCACCACGCCCGACTGCTGGGCCTGGCGGAAGATCCGGGTGAGCCGCACCGCCGGGACCGGGCTGCCCGGGGCCAGCAGATCCCGCAGCACCTCGCCCGCGCCGACGCTCGGCAGCTGGTCCACATCCCCGACGAACAACAGGTGCGCGCCCGGCGGCACCGCCTTGGCCAGCTTGTTCGCGAGCAGCAAGTCCAGCATCGAGGCCTCGTCCACGACCACCAGGTCCGCGTCCAGCGGCCGGTCCTTGTCGTAGGCCGCGTCCCCGCCCGGCTTGAGCTCCAGCAGCCGGTGCACGGTCGACGCCTCCATGCCGGTCAGCTCGGCCAGCCGTTTGGCGGCGCGGCCGGTCGGCGCGGCCAGCACCACCTTGGCCTTCTTCGCCTGCGCCAGAGTCACCACCGAACGCACCGTGAACGACTTGCCGCAGCCGGGGCCGCCGGTGAGCACCGCGACCCTTTCGGTCAGCGCCAACCGCACCGCCTGCTGCTGCTCGGGCGCCAGATCCGCTCCCGTGCGGCCGGCCAGCCAGGACAGGGCTTTGTCCCACTGGACGTCCTGGAACAGCGGCAGCCGGTCCTCCGGCCCGCGCAGCAGTCTGAGCAGTTGGCCGGCCAGCGAGATCTCCGCCCGGTGGAACGGCACCAGGTACACGGCCCGCACCGGATCGCCGCCCTCCGGATCCGGTACCGACTCCCGGACCACGCCCTCCTCGCCCACCAGCTCCGCGAGGCAGTCGATCACCAGTCCGGCGTCCACCTGCAGCAGCTTGACGGAGTCGGAGAGCAGCTGTTCCTCGGGCAGGAAGCAGTTCCCGCTGTCGGTGGCCTGCGACAGCGCGTACTGGAGCCCCGCCTTGACCCGCTCCGGGCTGTCGTGGGGTATCCCCACCGCCTGGGCGATCCGGTCGGCGGTCAGGAATCCGATGCCCCACACATCGGCGGCCAGCCGGTAAGGCTGGTTCTTCACCACGGAGATCGACGCGTCGCCGTAGTTCTTGTAGATGCGCACCGCGATGGACGTGGACACCCCCACTCCCTGGAGGAAGACCATCACCTCCTTGATCGCTTTCTGCTCCTCCCAGGCGACGGCGATCATCCTGGTCCGCTTCGGCCCGAGCCCCGGCACTTCGATCAGCCGTTTCGGCGCCCCTTCGATGACATCCAGGGTGTCGGTGCCGAAGTGCTCCACGATCCGGTCGGCGATCTTGGGCCCGATCCCCTTGATCAGCCCCGAACCGAGGTATCGGCGGATGCCCTGGATCGTCGCGGGCAGGACGGTGGTGTAGTTCTCCACGGTGAACTGCTTGCCGTACTGCGGATGGGAGCCCCAACGGCCCTCCATGCGCAGCGATTCGCCCGGCTGCGCGCCCAACAGGGCGCCGACCACGGTCAGCAGATCGCCGGCGCCGCGGCCCGTGTCGACCCGCGCGACCGTGTAGCCGTTGTCCTCGTTGGCGTAGGTGATCCGCTCCAGGACGGCTTCGAGCACGGCGAGTCGCGCGTCCCCCATGGCCCTGCCTCCCGTCCCCCAGCGGCCTCCGCGACGGTCCAGCGGCTGCCCGACTGCTGCTCGTCGGCGATCTGGTCCGAAGGTACCGCCTGCCCCCGACACTCCGGGTACGCCTGTGGACAACCGCGGCGCACCGCCGCGTACGCCGCTGGGCTGACCCCGCCACGGCACTTCTCGTCTTTTCGGCCGATGGGCTCATGGCCGTTCTCCCGAGGCCCCGAACAAAGGTGAAGAAGGGCGCGGACATCGCCGTCCGCGACCCCGCCGGGAAGAACGTGCACTACACGGTGACCGGCACCCAGACGGTGAACAAGAACACCGTCCCGACCGAAAAGGTCTACGGCCCGGACCCCGACCCCGTACTGCGGCCGGTGACCTGTGACGGCGCCCTGGACGCCGCAGTGCACCCCGTGGACAACCTCATCGTCTACGCGTCCCTGCGATAGGCCCGCGCAGCGCCCGGACCTGGCCTGACGCGTTCGGCCGACCACCACGGGCCCCGGACCGCCTTCGCGCGTAGCGTCCGGAGTATGAGCGACCAACCGCTGCAGAACGAAGTGCTGTCCGAGCTCGGCGACGACCAGATCCAGGAGATCGCCGGAGTGCTGGGCACCGATCCGGAATCGGCCCGGAAGCTCGTGGGGACCTCGGTCACCTCGCTGACCGGCGTCCTCACCGACGACGCGGTCACCCCGGGCGGCACCGCGGAACTCAGCCAGGCGCTGGAGCAGGCCGCCACGGAACCCGAGCCGCCGGCCGGGGCCGTCGGCTTCGCCGGACTCGGCGGACCGGCTTCGGTGGCGGGCGGCGGCATGCTGGTCGCCGTACTCCGCAAGGTGACGGCGCCGACCGCCCGAGCGGTAGCGAAGAAGACGGGTCTGCCGGTCACAGCCGTCGCCGGAGCGCTCGAACTCGTCATCCCCGTGGTGGCGACCGTGCTCGCCAAGCGGGCCCGCTCCAAGAGATGAGCCCTGGGGGCACCTGGGGGCGGCGACCCGTCCCGGGACAGACGAAAGGGGTCCGGCGTGAGCCGGACCCCTTTGCGTTTCCCCCCAGTACCCCCGAAGCCCCCCTCGGGCGCATATCACTACCTCAGTTCCCCGAACCCCTCCCGGGAACCTTGATGCCTATAAGACCGACCACCCCCCAGAAGGGTTGTACGCCGGACAGAAATAATTTGAAGATTCTTCAGAGGACGTGTTCGCGGTACCGGCGGGCGATC
Organism: Streptomyces sp. So13.3; assembly: GCF_005860785.2. NCBI lineage: Bacteria > Bacillati > Actinomycetota > Actinomycetes > Kitasatosporales > Streptomycetaceae > Streptomyces > Streptomyces sp. So13.3. The sequence continues at coordinate 3,915,207 of NZ_CP048835.1, forward strand.
TCCGCGACCACTTCGGCGCCGTCCCGCGCCCACAGGGCGGGGTTGAAGATCTCCACCTCCACGGCGCCGGAATACCCGGCCGCATCGACCTGCTCACGGAATCCGCGCAGGTCAACGCAGCCGTCACCGAGCTGGCCCCGCCCCAGCAGCACGCCCTCGGGCAGCGGGGTGACCCAGTCCGCGAGCTGGAAGGCCGCGATCCGGCCGCCCGCGCCGGCGCGGGCGATCTGCGCCGGCACCCGGTCGTCCCACCACAGGTGGTAGGTGTCCACGACGACCCCGACCCGCTCGGCGGGAAAGCGCTCGGCGATGTCCAGTGCCTGGCCGAGCGTGGAGACGACGCAGCGGTCCGACGCGTACATCGGGTGCAGCGGCTCGATCGCCAGGCGCACCGACCGTTCGGCGGCGTACGGAGCCAGCTCGGCCAGCGCGTCGGCGACCCGCTCCCGTGCGGCCCCGATATCGCGCTCTCCTGATGGCAGTCCGCCCGAAACCAGCACCAAGGTGCCGGTTTCCAGGACGGCCGCCTCGTCGATCGCGGCCCGGTTGTCGTCCATCGCCGCGCGCCGGGCGGCCGGATCGCTCGCGGTGAAGAAGCCGCCGCGGCACAAGGACGTCACCTGGAGGCCGGTTTCCCGCATCAGACGGGCGGCCCGCTCGACGCCGTACTCCTGCACCGGCGCACGCCAGAGGCCCACACCAGGCACTCCGAGCCCGGCGCAACCCGCCGCCAGCTCGGGCAGCGACCACTGCTTGACGGTCTCCTGGTTGATACTCAGCCGCGCCAGATCGCCGGCCGTCGCGCGGACAGAGCTCATGGGGCCGGCAGCGGGCACGGGGCCGGCGGTCGTACGGTCGGGGCGTCCGCTGTCGGCGGTCTTACGGTCCGCGCTCATGCGGTCACCCCGTGGATGACGAGCAGCTGCCGCATCCGCGCCTCGGCCAGCGCCGGGTCGGGGAACAGGCCGAGACCGTCGGCCAGCTCGTAGGCACGGGCGAGATGCGGGAGGGAGCGTGCCGACTGCAGACCGCCCACCATCGTGAAGTGCGACTGGTGGCCCGCCAGCCAGGCCAGGAACACCACACCGGTCTTGTAGTAGCGCGTCGGAGCGCCGAACAGGTGCCGGGACAACTCGACGGTCGGGTCGAGAAGTGCCCGGAAGCCGGCCGCGTCCCCGGTGTCCAGGGTGCGGACGGCGGCGGCGGCGAGCGGCGCCAGCGGGTCGAAGATGCCGAGCAGCGCATGGCTGAAGCCCTGCTCGTCACCCTCGATCAGCTCGGGATAGTTGAAGTCATCGCCGGTGTAGCAGCGCACGCCCTTGGGCAGCCTGCGGCGCAGTTCCACCTCGCGCCGGGCGTCGAGCAGCGACACCTTGATCCCGTCGACCTTGTCCGGGTGGGCGGCAATGACGTCCAGGAACGTCTCCGTGGCCGCGTCGAGATCCTCGCTGCCCCAGTAGCCGGCCAGCGCGGGGTCGAACATCGGACCGAGCCAGTGCAGAACGACCGGTTCCGCGGACTGGCGCAGCAGGTGGCTGTAGACCTCGACGTAGTCGTCAGGGCTGCTGGCCAGGGCCGCCAGCGCGCGGGACGCCATGAGGACGGCCTGCGATCCGGACTCCTCCACGACCGCGAGCTGCTCCTCGTAGGCAGCGGTCACCTCGGTGAGTGTCCGGGCCGGCGCGACGAGTTGGTCCGTGCCGACGCCGCAGGCGATGCGGCCTCCGGTGGCCCGTGCCTCGGCGGAGGAGCGGCGGATCAGCTCGGCCGCGGCCGCCCAGTCCAGACCCATGCCGCGCTGGGCAGTGTCCATCGCCTCGGCGACACCCAGACCCTGTGACCACAGGTGGCGGCGGAAGGCGAGAGTGGCGTCCCAGTCGATGGCCGCCGGTTCGTCAGCGGCGCTGCGCCAGGGGTCGGCGACGACGTGCGCGGCCGAGTAGACGACCCGGCTGCGCAGTTCACCGCCCAGGGCATGGACAACGGGCTCGGTACGCGGCACATAGGAACGTAGTTCACCGGTGGCACTGGGGAGCTCGATGGCCGCCCGGCCGCTCACAGGGACAGCTCCGGGACGTCGAGGCGCCGGCCCTCGGCGGACGACTTCAGGCCCAGTTCGGCGAGCTGGACGCCGCGCGCGCCGGCCAGCAGGTCCCACTGCCAGGGCTCGTCGAGGACGACATGCCGGAGGAACAGCTCCCACTGACTCTTGAATCCGTTGGTGAACTCACCGTTGTCGGGGACCGACTGCCACTGGTCACGGAAGGGCTCGGTGACCGGGAGGTCCGGGTTCCAGACCGGCTTGGGGGTGGCGGAGCGGTGCTGCACCCGGCAGTCCCGCAGGCCCGCGACGGCCGAGCCGTGCGTGCCGTCGACCTGGAACTCCACCAGTTCGTCGCGGTTGACGCGCACCGTCCAGGAGGAGTTGATCTGGGCGATGGCGCCGCCGTCGAGCTGGAAGATGCCGTACGCGGCGTCGTCGGCGGTCGCGTCGTACGGCTTGCCGTGCTCGTCCCAGCGCCGCGGGATGTGGGTGGCGGTCAGCGCCTGGACGGTGCGGACCTGCCCGAACAGCTCGTGGAGCACGTACTCCCAGTGCGGGAACATGTCGACGACGATGCCGCCGCCGTCCTGTGAACGGTAGTTCCAGGAGGGCCGCTGGGCGCTCTGCCAGTCGCCCTCGAAGACCCAGTAGCCGAACTCGCCGCGGATGGAGAGGATCTGCCCGAAGAAGCCGCCGTCGATGAGCCGCTTGAGCTTCAGCAGGCCGGGGAGGAAGAGCTTGTCCTGGACCACGCCGTGCTTGACGCCGGCGGCGGTGGCGAGCCTGGCCAGCTCCAGGGCGCTGTCCAGGGACGTGGCGGTGGGCTTCTCGCAGTAGATGTGCTTTCCGGCGGCGATGGCCTTGCGCACCGACTCCTCGCGGGCCGAGGTGACCTGCGCGTCGAAGTAGATCTCGACCGTCGGGTCGGCCAGGACGGCGTCGAGGTCGGTGGAGATGTGCTCCAGCCCGTGCCGGTCCGCCATCGCGCGCAGCGCGTGCTCCCGACGGCCGACGAGGACCGGCTCGGGCCACAGCGTCGTGCCGTCCCCGAGGTCGAGTCCGCCCTGCTCGCGCAGGCTCAGGATCGAGCGGACGAGGTGCTGGCGGTAGCCCATGCGGCCCGTGACGCCGTTCATGGCGATCCGCACTGTCCTGCGTGTCACGTTGGGTCCTCCCCTTCGGCCGCTACCGCCGGTCAAGCGATAGCAAGCGCTTTCTTCTCTGGCACGCTAGCCGGAAGCGGGCCGATCCGACAAGGTGAGAACATGTCCGGCAACGGGCGGTGCGGTCCCGGGACGGCCAGCAGGAGGTACGGACGCAGATGGCAGTGACCCTCGCCGATGTCGCGGCGCGCGCCGGGGTGTCGTCCGCGACCGTCTCGCGCGTCCTCAATGGCAACTACCCGGTCGCGGGCAGCACGCGCGACCGCGTCCAGCGGGCCGTCGAAGACCTGGACTATGTGGTCAACGGGCAGGCCAGAGGCCTCGCGGCCGCCACCTCCGACCTGGTCGGAGTACTCGTCAACGACGTCGCGGACCCGTTCTTCGGACTGATCGCGAGCGCCGTCCAGGCCGAGATCAGCGACGCATCCGCACCCGGCGGCGGCAAGCTCGCGGTGGTCTGCAACACCGGCGGCTCCCCCGAGGCCGAACTCACCTATCTCACCTTGCTGGAACGCCAGCGTGCGGCCGGAGTGGTGATCACCGGCGGCGCGGTCGAGGGCGCGGAGCACAGTGCGGCGGTCGCCGCCCGGCTCGCCCGGCTCGCGGAGTCCGGCACGCGGATCGTGCTGTGCGGACGGCCTCCGCTGGAACAGCCGGCCACGCAGATCCCCGTCGCGACCGTCGCGTTCGACAACCGGGGCGGCGCGCGGCGGCTCACCGAGCACCTGCTCTCCCTCGGCCACCGCCGGATCGGGTACGTCGCGGGTCCCGCCGACCGCACCACCACCCGGCACCGGCTGGAGGGCCACCGGGCGGCACTGGCGGACCACGGCCTGCCGGCCACCGGTCCCGCCGTCGACCGACTCACGGTGCACGGCTCGTACGACCGCTCCTCCGGCTACGACGCGGCGCTGGAACTCCTGCGCAGGGAACCCACGCTGACCGCCGTCATCGCCGCCAACGACACCGTCGCGCTCGGCGTCTGCGCGGCCCTGCGCGACCAGGGGTTGAGCATTCCGGACGACGTCTCGGTGGCGGGCTTCGACGATCTCCCGTTCAGCGTGGACACCGCGCCGGCCCTGACAACGGTCCGCATCCCGCTGCAGGAGGCGGGCGCCCGGGCCGGCCGCCTCGTCATGGGGCGGCAGACCGCGCCGCCCGGCGGCCTCGCGACGATCCGCACCGAGCTGATGGTGCGGGCGTCCACGGCACCGCCGCGGGCCGGGTCCGCCTGAAACGAGGCCGAGGGGTTCACGGGACGCCCGGGAGGCCGTCCGGGAGGCCGTCCACCAGGGCGTCACGGGGTGTCCGCAGGGGCGCCCGGAAGTTATCCACAGGCCTTTTCACGGTGCCGTCGCGGGCTTACCTTTGACTCAGGCAAAGGAATTTCGACGGTGAATGCCGAGGTGCCCCCATGGCCGTGCAAGAGATCCGCGCGTTCAACCGCTTCTACACCAACCTCATCGGCGCGCTGGACTACAGCCGCCATCTGCATACTCCCTACACGCTGACCGAAGCGCGGGTGCTGTACGAGCTGGCGCACTCCCGGCGGACAGACGCCGCCGACCTCCGGGTGGAACTCTCGCTCGACGCCGGGCACTTGAGCCGCATGCTGTCGAAGTTCGAACAGGACCAGCTGGTCACCCGTGCGCCGTCCGAACAGGACGCCCGGCGGCAGCGCATAGAGCTGACCCCGCGGGGCCGGGAGGCGGCCACGCTGCTGGAGAAACGGGCGGAGGAGGCCGTCGGGTCGCTGCTCAGCGATGTGCCCGAGGAGGACCGCCCGCGGCTGGCCGAGGCCATGCGCACCGTCCGGGAGATACTGCGCGACGACCGCCCGCCTGCCCCGGCCCGGATCGAACTGCGCGGACCACGGCCCGGCGACCTGGGCTGGGTGATCCAGCGGAACGCGGCGGTGTACGCGGCCGAGTTCGGTTGGAACAGCGAGTACGAAGCACTGGTGGCACGGATCGTGGCGGACTTCGCCGCCGATCCGGATCCCGGGCGCGAGGCGCTGTGGATGGCGGAGCTGGACGGTGTGCCGGCCGGCTGTGTGTTCTGCGTCCGCGACGAGGTACCCGGCGTCGCGCGGCTGCGGCTGCTGCTGGTCGAGCCGGGTGCGCGCGGTCATCGCATAGGCGACCGGCTGGTGGAGCGGTGCATATCCTTCGCCCGCGGGGCCGGCTACCGCGAGCTGGTGCTGTGGACGAACGATGTGCTGGGGGCGGCCCGGAAGATCTACCAGCGGGCCGGCTTCGAGCTCGTCGCGGAGAAGCCGCATCACAGCTTCGGCAAGGACCTCGTGGGACAGGACTGGCGCCTGGTGCTTTAGGCCGGATCGCGGCGGCGCGCGCCGAGAGCGCCGTGGGAGGTTGACCATGCCCTGCGTGGTGCCTAGTGTCCGCCGGATGAAGCTCGCGTTCTCCACACTCGGCGTCCCCGCACTCCCCATCGAGCAGGTCGTCCGCCTCGCCGCTGAGCATGGTTTCCACGGTGTGGAGATCCGGGCCAACGCCGAGGAACCCGTCCACACCGGCCTGTCCGCGGCGGAACGGAGCGCGGTCGTGGCCGAGTTCGAGAAGTCGGGGGTGGAGATCCTGACGGTGGCGGCTTACGCCAAGGTCGCCGCGCCGGGTGACGACGAGCCGGTACTGACGGACCTGCGGGCAAACCTGGCCCTCGCAGCCGATCTGGGGGCTCCGTTCGTGCGGGTCTTCCCCGGCGGTGGGGAACTGCCGGCGGCGGAGGCGGACCTGTACGCCGCACGGCGCCTTGCGGCGGTCGCGCCGGACGCCGCCCGCCTCGGGGTGAAGGTGCTGCTCGAGACGCACGACTCGCACCCGACCGGAGCGGACGCGGCCCGGATCATGGGGCTGGTCGGGCACGGCAGCGTGGGTGTGATCTGGGATGTGATGCACACCTGGCGCGGTGGTGAGCAGCCGTCCGAGACCTACCCCGTACTCGCCCCGCACCTGGGGTACGTGCAGGTCAAGGACATCGCCTCGGCCGAGGACACCACCCCGCTGCCGCTCGGGGAGGGTGTGCTGCCGCTGGCCGAGACCGTGGAGGTGCTGAGCCGGGGGGACTGGGACGGCTGGCTCTGCTGGGAGTACGAGAAGCGCTGGTACCCGCAGGTCGCGGACCTGCCGGAGCTGCTGTCACCGGCCCGGCAGCATCTGTCCCGGCTGCTCGCCAACTCGGCATGACACCGGGGCCGGCCGTGCGCCGGTCGCGGGGTGGTCGTTGGGGGTCCTTGGGAAGGTCGGTCCATGCCGCGCAGAGCCCGTGCGGGACCGGTCGATGCCAGGGGCGGTCCGTGCGCTTTCGGCCAAACGGCGCATCACACACTGCCCGGTGACCTCGGCCGGCCCGACGATGGAGCCATGTTCAGCCACCGCACGGAACCGGTCGTGGAATCCGCCCGTCCAAGCCACATGCTGCTGATAAAGCTCCGTAGAGCCGTGTCGGTCGCGGTGCTGGCCGCGTCACTGACAGCCCTGTCCACCGGCTGCGGTCAGGACCGGTCCGCCACCGGTGCGCCGCCTTCCGACAGTGCCGGGGGCGACCACAGCCCCAGCACCTCGGGGACGGGGGTTCCACCGTCGACCGGTGGTTCTCCGTCGGGCAGTCCGTCGTCCGCCGGCACCGCGACCACCCCCGTCCAGTCCGGAGCCCACGGGATCGAGTCCCGGGTCGTGTACCTCTCCGCCGGGGTGCGCAGGCCGCCCGCGGTCCACTCGGTGATCAACAGCGAACTCGAGCTGTCCCGCTTCCCGAGCTGGTTCGCGGGGTCCGATCCGGCGGCGGCCCGCGAGATCGCCCAGCGCACCCAGAAGACGGACTTCTCGCGCAATGTGCTGGTGGGCTGGGTGGAGACCACCGGCTGCAGCCAGGCCACCGGGGCCGCGCTGCTCGCCAGTGGCGACCGGCTGACGCTCGGGGTCAGCCAGCCGAAGCCCAAGCCGGAGTGCCTGGTCGCCTATCAGGTCACGGTGGTCTTCGAGGTGCCGCGCGACCGTATGCCGAAGCATCCGGTGTTCGGGACCGGAGGTGCGGCGGCCACCGCGCCCAGCCCCGGTACGACGGTGGCGTTCACGTACCTCAATGGCGCGACCGCCCAGGGCCAGGGGCTCAAGGGCTCGGAAGTGACCCAGCCCGCCCAGCTGAACGCCTATCTGGCGGGTCTGCCCGCCGCCGGCGCCTCGGCCGTACGCACACAGCTGGCCGCGCATTCGCCGAAAAGCGGTGAACGGCGCTTCGGATTCAAGCTGTCCGGCTGCCGGTCCACCGGCGCCGCACTGCTCATCACTCCCGAGGGGCGGGTATCGGCGTCGCCGACCGGAGGCGAGAACATCCGCTGTATCCGGCCCGAGATCTACGCGGCGGTGCTGGCCGTCCCGGTGAATGTGCTGCCGACTCGCGTCACAGCCATTGACTGACGAAAACTTTCCGGCTATCCGTTTCAACTGAAGAAAACTTTCAGCGTGCTCATCTCCTCCAGCCGGAAGGAGTTCGACATGCACCACCAACCATCCCGCCGCACCGTTCTCGCCACCGCGGCCGCCACCGCCGTCACAGCGGGCGCCTTCGCCGCCGGCGTCCCGTCCGCCCAGGCCGCCGCCCCGGACCGCAGGCTCATCCGCGCGATCATCGCGCGGATGAGCCGTGCGGAGAAGGTCGGCCAGCTCTTCGTGATGCGGGTCTACGGCCATTCCGCCACCGCCCCCGACCCTGCGGACGTCGCCTCCAACCAGAGCGAGATGGGCGTCTCCGACGCCGCCGAACTGATCGCCAAGTACCACCTCGGCGGCATCATCTACTTCAGCTGGGCGCACAACACCCGGGACCCGCACCAGATCGCCGACCTCTCCAACGGCATCCAGCGCGCCGCGCTGGCCCATGGGACTCCGATCCCACTGCTGATCTCCACCGATCAGGAGCAGGGCGCGGTCGCCCGGATCGGCTCACCCGCCACGCTCTTCCCCGGCGGGATGGCGCTCGGCGCCGACGGTGATCCGCACGACGCCCGCGCCGCGGCCCATGTCGTGGGCACCGAGCTCGGCGCCATGGGCGTCAACCAGAACTTCTCCCCGGTCTCCGACGTGAACATCAATCCGGCCAACCCCGTGATCGGCGTACGGTCCTTCGGCGCCGATCCGCAGGCCGTCGCCGCTCTGGCGGCAGCCCAGGTCAAGGGGTACCAGGGGGCCGGGATCGCCTCCACCGCCAAGCATTTCCCCGGCCATGGCGACACCGGCACCGACAGCCATTTCGAACTGCCGGTCATCACCCACTCGCTGGACGAGTGGCGGCGGATCGACGCCCCGCCGTTCCGCGCCGCGATCGCCGCCGGGATCGACTCGATCATGACGGCCCACATCCTGGTTCCCGCGCTCGACGACTCGGGGGACCCCGCCACCCTCTCCCGCCCCATCCTCACCGGGATCCTCCGGGAGGAACTCGGCTACGACGGCGTCGTGATCACCGATTCGCTCGGCATGGCCGGTGTGCGGCAGAAGTACGGCGACGACCGGGTGCCGGTGCTCGCCCTCAAGGCCGGCGCCGACCAGCTGCTGAACCCGCCGCTCCTCGACGTCGCCTGGAAGGCGGTGCTCGACGCGCTGACGTCCGGGGAGATCACCGAGCAGCGGATCGACGAGTCCCTGGTCCGGATCCTGGAACTCAAGACCCGCAAAGGCCTGTTCCGCAATCCCTATGTCACGCATCAGGGCGTCGACCGGGCGGTCGGCATCCGTTCGCACCTCGCGACCGCCGACCGGATCACCGACCGTACCGTCACCCTGCTCTCCAACCCCTCCCGGGTCCTGCCGCTGCCGCGCCGCGCCCACCGGAATCTGCTCGTGGTCGGCGCGGATCCGGCCGCGCCGTCCGGCACGGGTGGCCCGCCGACCTCGGTTCTCGCCAAGGCGCTCACGGACCTCGGCCACCGAGCGCAGGCGCTGCCCACCGGTACCGCGCCCGGCCAGGCCGTCATCGACGAGGCCGTCGCGGCCGCCCGCGGCAAGGACGGCGTCGTCATCGGCACGTACAACGTCACGGCGGCCGCGGCCGGCCAGATCGCCCTGGTGAAGGCACTGGTGGCGACCGGCATCCCGGTCGTTCAGATCGCCCTCCGCAATCCGTACGACATCGCGTGGCTCGGCGGCGTCGCGGCCGGGCTCGCCGTGTACGGCTGGACCGATGTGTCGATGCGCGCGGTGGCCCGGGTCATCGCCGGCAGAGCGGCTCCGACGGGCCGGCTGCCGGTCGCGGTGCCCCGCGCGGACGATCCTGAAAAGGCGCTCTATCCGATCGGACACGGCCTGAAATACCGGTAGTCGGGGCTCCCGGGAAACACATCGGGTCGGGTGTCGGACCGTCCGGGAAGGTGCCGGGCCAACCCGGAGCCGGCGGGCCCTCCCCTCCGCCGGTTCCACCCCCTACCCTGACGTATGGGTGCATGTTGCCCGGGGGAAGCCTAGGGGGGCCTTCATGCGCGGGTACGGCCATTTGGGATCGTTTCTGCACGCCGCGGTGGTATCGGCCGCCGTCCTGTTCGCACTCGCCCTCCTCGCCGCGCTCGCGGCCTGCACACCGTTCCGGGGGACGGCGGGCGGCGGTTCGGGGGCGGGAACGGCCGCCCCCTCACCCACCCTGAAGCCCGCGGGCACGGATACGGCGTTCCTCGCGGAAGGCGCGTGTGCGCAGAGCGATCCGCTGGGCTCGTACCGGGAGGTGGCGTGCTCGGACCCGAACGCCATCGCCGAGGTCACGGTCCGGTTCTACGGTCTGCTGCCGGATGCGTCAGCACCGGCGTCATCGCCGGCCGCCGGACAGGCCGCCTCGACAGCCCCCACGGTGCGGGCGGGAGACCGCTGTCCGGAGACGACGGACTTCGTCCTGTCGGTGTCGTCCGGCCGGTCGCCGGGGTACGCCTGCATGCGCAAACGCGACGGCCCGCACCCCGGTGACCCGGGGGCGGGCGGTGGTCCGCGCACCATCGTCGGCGACTGCGTCTACACAGCGGGTGCCGGCCAGGTGAAGGAGACGGCCTGTGACCGTTCCAGCCGGAACAAGCCCGGGTACCGGGTGGACGCGATCGCAGCTGAGCGCGCCCAATGCCCGCCGGGAACGGCGCTGTTCGTGAACGTCGGGCCGGCGGGCGTCGGATGCGCCCGCCGGCTGTGAACCACGTCCTTGCTCGGATCACGCCCTGATCTCCGAACCCGGGACCAGGGCCGGGTCCGGCGCTACAGCGGGTGGCGGTCCATGACGTCGTTCGGTACGTCGAGCTTCGCGTCGAACGAGGGGGCGAGCGTCGTGGCCGGGGTGACGCCCGCCCACTTCAGCACCTCCGCGGTCGCCTTGGCGTTGTCCGCGGGCTTGAGCGCGGCGATGTTCGCGCCGTGGTTCGCGCCCGGCGCCCACATCACGAAGGAGTCCTTCGCGCCCTTCCCGAGACGGAACGGTTCTGCACCCCATGGGTCGTTCGTTCCGTAAACGAACAGCATCCGCTGGGCGTGGTGCTGCACCCAGTTGTCCACATCCGGCATCGCCGACGGCTTGAAGGTCATCGGGATGGACCGCGGCACGTACGAGCGCGGCTGGTAGATGCCCGGGTAGCGCAGCAGCCCCTTGAGGTGCGGGGTCGCGAAGGTGGGCGCGCCGAGCTGGGTGCCGGCCTGGTAGTAGTACGGCGTGTAGTACTCCAGGCCCTGGTCGGTGTAGAAGTCGAAGCCGGAGATGGTGTCGATGAAGGTGTACAGCTCATCGGTGGTCGCGGTCGGCTTGGGGACGGTCGGGCACTCCGACTCCAGGTGGTACTGCCAGAACGCCCACACCAGGTCCAGCACGACGTTCTCGTACGCCTTGTCGGCACTGCCCACGGTGGTGAAGGTCAGCGCGTTGTCGTCGGCGTACTTCTGGTAGCGGGCGACGATCTCGTCCCGGCGTACCAGCGCCTCGCGCTGCACGGCGTTGAGCGCGGCACGGCAGTCGGCGTTGCCGACGGTCTTGAAGAACTCCGTGTAGGCCGAGTCCTCCTTGTTGACCACGTCATTGGGCGCGACATAGGCGACCGTGCCGTCCATGTCGTTCGGGTAGAAGCGGCGGAAGTAGGTGGCGGTCATGCCGCCCTTGCTGCCGCCGGTGTCGATCCAGTTCCGGTGGTAGATCCGGTCCAGCGCCTGGAAGATCCGGTGCTGGTCGCTGGCCGCCTGCCAGATGTCGAGCTTGGACCAGTCGGCCGGCTCGGCGGGGCGGGACGGCGTGAAGAACCGGTACTCCATGGAGACCTGGTTGCCGTCGATGAGCCTGGTCGGCTCCGAGCGGCTCGCGTTGGTGGAGAGCCCGTAGCCGGAGGTGAAGAAGACCGTCGGGCGGTCGGTCGCCTTGTGGAGCACCGTCAGCCGCTGCTGGAAGGTGCCCTTCCAGGGGCGGAGGTGGTCGATCGGCTGGGTGTAATGGAGAACGAAGTAGCGGTAGCCGGTGACCGGCTTCTCCTCGATGAGGGTCATCCCGGGTATCGCCAGAATGCGGTCCTTGATATCCGCACTCGCCGAATCGACACTCGCTGAATCCGCGGCGGTGGCCGTCCCCGTCGCACCGGCCCCGACCGCACCGGTCGCGCCGACGAGCAGCATCAGTGACAGCAGCCATCTGAGCGCCTTACGCATGCACCCTCCCCTGGGTTCACGGACGTTGCCGCGAACCTAGGGGAGCAACGGTCTTACCACCAGAGGGCCTTGGGACAGTGAAATATCAGGCGGCGGCCCGTACTTCACCGACGAATGTGCGCCACAACCGGGCGTATCGCCCGTCCGCGGCAAGCAGTTCGTCATGGGTGCCGTCCTCGATGACACGGCCGTGGTCGAGCAGGACGACACGGTCGGCGCGCGAGGCCGTGGTCAGCCGGTGCGCGACGACGAGCGTGGTGCGCCGCACCGCCAGCCGGTCGGCGGCCTGGTTGACCAGCCCTTCCGTGGCCAGGTCGAGCGCGGCCGTCGCCTCGTCCAGCAGCAGGATGTCGGGATCGACGAGCTCGGCCCGGGCCAGCGCTATCAGCTGCCGCTGCCCTGCGGACAGGTTGCGGCCGCGTTCGCTGACCAGGTGCAGATAGCCGCCGTCGAGCGTCGCGATCATCTCGTGCGCGCCGACCGACCGGGCCGCGGCCTCGACCTCCGCGTCCGTCGCGTCCATCCGTCCGTACGCGATGGAGTCGCGCACCGTTCCGGCGAACAGGTAGGGCTCCTGCGGTACGACGCCCAGCCGCTGCCGGTAGGCCGTCATGTCCAGTTCGCGGATGTCGGTGCCGTCGACAAGGACACCGCCGCCGGTCGGGTCGTAGAACCGGGCGACCAGCTTGACCAGCGTGGACTTGCCCGCGCCCGTCTCGCCGACGAAGGCGACCGTCTGCCCGGCCGGGATGTGCAGGTCCACGCCGCTCAGCGCCTCGGCGCCGTCCCCGTACCGGAAGTGCACGTCCTTGAAGGTGATCTCACCGCGCAGCGACGGGACGGCCAGCGGCCGGGCCGCGGCCGGGGTGGTGCTCGGCACCCGCAGCAGTTCACGGATCCGGCCGAGCGACACCGACGCCTGCTGGTAGCCGTCGAAGACCTGCGACAGCTGCTGCACCGGCGCGAAGAACAGATCGATGTAGAGCAGGTACGCGACGAGCGCGCCCGCGGTCAGGGTGCCCGCGCCGACCCGCTGGGCGCCGACGATCAGCACCAGCGCGGCCGCGCCGCTGGACAGCAGCTGGACGAACGGGAAGTACACCGAGATCAGGAACTGTCCGCGCACCCGGGCTTCGCGGTACGCGCTGCTGCGCTCCGCGAACCGGACGGCGCCGACGCGCTCACGGCGGAACGCCTGCACGATACGCAGCCCGGCGACGTTCTCCTGCAGGTCCGCGTTGACGACGCCGACGCGTTCACGGGCCAGTTCGTACGCCCGGACGGACTTGCGCCGGAACACCCAGGTGGCCAGGACGAGCGGCGGGAGCGTCGCGAACACCAGCAGCGCCAGCTGGACGTCCAGGGCGAGCAGCGCGACCAGGATGCCGAAGAAGGTGAGCACGCTGACCAGGGCGGTGACCAGTCCGGTCTGCAGGAATGTCGACAGGGCGTCGACATCCGTGGTCATCCGCGTCATGATCCGGCCGGTCAGCTCACGCTCGTAGTAGTCGAGCCCGAGCCGGTGCAGATGCGAGAAGATCTTCACCCGCAGCGTGTAGAGGACGCGCTCGCCGGTCCTGCCGGTCAGCCGCGCCGATCCCCACTGCGCCGCCCACTGCACGACGACGATCACCAGGCCGGCGGCCGAGGCCGCCCAGACCGCGCCGAGCGCGGCCTCCCGGACACCGGAGTCGATGCCGTGCCTGATCAGCACCGGCAGCATCAGTCCGGCGATGGCGTCCGCCGCCACCAGCAGCAGGCTGAACAGCAGCGGGGTGCGGAAGCCGCGCAGCAGGCTGCGCAGCCCGAACTCCTCGTCGACGATGCGGGCCTGCGCCTCGTCCACGTCGGGTGTGTCGGTGGCGGGTGGCAGCGCTGCCACCTTCGCGAGCAGATCGGGCGAGGCCGGCATCCCGGCCATCGCGGCGGCCATGCCGGCGGGTCCACCCGCCGCCGGAACGATGGGAGCCGGGGCGGCTCCGTTCTCCCGTGCCTTCCCCGTAGCGGGCCCGTCAGCGGGGTGCGGTTCCCTGGGCCACAGCTCTGCCGTCACGCTGTCGGACACTGTGGATCCGTTGATCCTGCCCGTTCCGTTGAACCGGTCGGACCCGTTGAGCCTCTCGGACCCGTGAGCCTCTTCGGATCCGGGTGCGGTGGCGGTGCGCTCCGCAAGTCCGGTCGCGGCGCCCTCGCCCGACCAGGCGGCGGCGAGCACACCGGCCGGGTCGGCGGTGACGACGTCCGCGCCGAGCGCGTCCGGGTCGGTCAACAGCTTGCGGAAGAGCGCGGAGCGCTCCTCCAGCTCGTCATGGGTGCCGATGTCCGCCAGCCGGCCGTCCTCCAGGACGGCGATCCGGTCGGCGAGCGCCAGCGTCGAGCGGCGGTGGGCGATCAGCAGCGTCGTCCGGCCGGTCACGACCTCGCGCAGCGCGTCGAAGATCTCCGCCTCGACCTGGGCGTCGACCGCCGAGGTCGCGTCGTCCAGGAGCAGCAACCGCGGGTCGGTCAGGATCGCGCGGGCGAGGGCGACGCGCTGCCGCTGGCCGCCGGACAGGGTCAGGCCCTGTTCGCCGACCACGGTGTCGTAGCCCTCGGGGAGCGCCTCGATGAACTCGTGGGCCTGCGCCGCGCGGGTCGCGGCGAGCACCTGCTCATCGGTGGCGTCCGGGTGTCCGTAGGCGATGTTGGAGCGCACGGTGTCGGAGAACAGGAAGCTGTCCTCGGGCACCATGCCGATGGCGCCGCGCAGCGAGTCGAAGGTGAGGTCGCGGACGTCCTCGCCGCCGATCCGCACCGCGCCGCCGGTGGCGTCGTAGAAGCGCGGCAGCAGCAGCGAGACGGTGGACTTCCCGGAGCCCGAGGCACCGACGACGGCGACGGTCTCACCGGGCTCGACGCGCAGCGAGAAGTCGGCCAGCACCGGCCGCTCGGGGTCGTAGCCGAAGGTGACGTGGTCGAACTCGACGGTGGCCGCGCCCTCGGGCAGCGTCCGGGTGCCCTCCTCCAGCGTCGGCTCGGTGTCGATCAGCTCCAGGACGCGCTCGACGCCGGCCCGTGCCTGCTGTCCGACGGTCAGCATCATGGTCAGCATCCGCACCGGGCCGGTGAGCTGCGCGAGGTACGTGGAGAACGCGACGAACGTGCCGAGCGTGATCTGCCCGCGGGTCGCCATCCATCCGCCGAGCGCCAGCATGCCCACCTGGCCGATCGAGGGCACGGCCTGGAGGGCCGGGCTGTAGCGCGCGTTCAGCCGGATCGTGCGGAGCCGGCCGGCGAACAGCTTCTTGCTGACGCCCTCCAGCTTGTCCATCTCCTGCTGCTCCTGGCCGAAGCCCTTCACCACGCGGACGCCGGTGACGGACCCGTCGACGATGCCCGCGACGGCGGCGGCCTGCCCCTGGGCGTACCAGGTGGCGGGGAAGAGCCGCTTACGGCTGCGGTCGGCGATGAACCACAGGGCGGGGGCGACGGCCAGCGCGACGAGGGTGAGGAGCGGGGAGAGCGTGAGCATCACGATCAGGGACAGCACGAACAGCAGCACGTTGCCGATCATCATCGGCAGCATGAAGAGCAGGCCCTGGATGAGCTGCAGGTCGCTGGTGGCCCTGCCGACCACCTGGCCGGTGTCCAGCTCGTCCTGCCGCCGGCCGTCCAGCCGGGTCAGCGAGCGGAACATGTCGCTGCGCAGGTCGTGCTGCACATCGAGGGCGAGCCGGCCGCCGTAGAAGCGCCGCACATACGTCAGGACGTAGACGGCGACGGCCGCGACCACCAGCACGATCGCCCAGGGCAGCAGCGGACGGTCGTGCGCGAGCACCACGTCGTCGATGATCAGCTTCGGCACCAGTGGGACGAGCGCGGTGACGGCCATCCCGCCCAGTGACGCGCCCAACGCCAGCAGTACGTTGCGGCGGTACCGCCAGCAATAGCCGACCAACCGCCGCAACCAGCCCTGCTCCGGCTCAACCTTCGCCGATGTCACCCGGGTCCTCCCACTGATCCACGACTACCCGACGCTGCAACGCGCTGGCGTGCGAATTTCATCCTGCTGCAACAAACCGCAGCCAAAGAGGGGCCAAGGTCTCACTCCTCTCGGGCGATGGACCTAAGCCTTGCCGGAGCCGGGCGGCCCGCTCCCGGCGGAGCGGGCGGCCGGTCAGCTCCCTATGAGATGGGTGGGGGCGAACATCCGCAGGTGCGCCGGGAGGACGACGAGGGAGGGGCCCGGGGTAGCCAGCGCCGCCGCGAGGTCGTCGCGGAGGGTGTCGGGCGTGGTGGCGGTGGCCGGGACCCCGAAGGACTCGGCGAGGGCGACGAAGTCCGGGCGGGCCAGCTCGGTGGCGGTGGCCTGGCCGAAGGCGTCGGTCATGTACTCGCGCAGGATGCCGTAACCGCCGTCGTCCACGATGAGCCAGGTGACGGGCAGGCCGTACTGCCGCGCGGTGGCCAGCTCGGCGATGGAGTACATGGCTCCGCCGTCCCCCGAGACGGCCAGGACCGGCCGCGTGGGATCGGCGGCGGCCGCGCCGAGGGCGGCGGGAAAGCCGTAGCCGAGGCCGCCGGCACCCTGCGCCGAGTGCATGGTGTTCGGGTGCCGGGCGTCGAAGGCGGACCAGGCCCAGTAACCGAGGATCGTCATGTCCCAGCAGCTGGGCGAGGTGTCGGGCAGGGCGTCGCGGACCGCGGCCAGCAACTGCTGCTCCAGGCCCAGGTCCTGGCCGGCGATCCGGTCACCGACGAGCGCCAGGACTTCGGCGACGGCCTTGGCGGCCCCCTCGTCCGGGCGCGGCACCGTCAGGTCGCACAGGGCGGCCAGCGAGAGCCGGGCGTCGCCGTGAATGCCGAGGGCCGGGTGGTTGGACTCCAGCTTCCCGAGGTCCGCCTCGATCTGGATCACCCGGCCGCGGGGGCGGAACGTGTGGTAGTTCGAGGAGAGTTCGCCGAGGCCGGAGCCGACGACGAGCAGCACGTCGGCAGCTTCGAGGAAGTCGGTGGTGTGCCGGTCCTCGATCCAGGACTGCAGCGACAGCGGGTGCTCCCAGGGGAACGCGCCCTTGCCGCCGAACGTCGAGGCGACCGGGGCGTCGAGCTGCTCGGCCAGCGCGAGAAGCTCCCCGGCCGCGCCGGACCGTACGACGCCGCCGCCGGCCAGGATGGCCGGCCGCTGTGCCCCGGACAGCAGCCGGGCCGCCTCGGTGATCAGCTCGGCGCGCGGCTCCAGCGGGCGGGGCACCGCACGCAGCGCGGTGACGGGCGGGACGCCGGTGTCGGCGAGCAGCACGTCCTGCGGGATCTCCACCCACACCGGTCCGTACGGCGCCGTGAGCGCGGACTCCCAGGCCTCGGCGAGCGCCGAGGGGATCTGCGAGGCGGTGCGGACCGTGTGCACGGACTTGACCACGTCGCGGAACGACGCCTTCTGGTCGCGCAGTTCATGCAGGTACCCGTGGCGTCCGCCGCCGAGTCCGGCGGTCGGGACCTGGCTGCTGATGGCCAGCACGGGCGCGGAGGCGGCGGCGGACTCCTGGAGCGCGGCGAGCGTCATCAGCGCGCCGGGGCCGGTGGAGACCAGCAGCGGGGCGACGCCGCCGGTGACCCGGGCGTACGCGTCGGCGGCGAAGCCCGCGTTGTTCTCGACGCGCAGCCCCACGTAGCTGAGCGTCGAGCGGCGCAGCGCGTCGAAGGTGCCGAGGGCGTGCTGCCCGGGCAGCCCGAAGACCGTGGTCGCGCCGAGCGCGGCCAGGGATTCGACGACGAGGTCGCCGCCGTTGCGGGCCGTCACTTGGCGCTCTGGCGCGCCGCGGAGATCTGCCGGGACATGATCGTGGTCAGCTCGTACGCCGTGTGGGAGGCCGCGACGGAGGTGATCTCCGCGTGGTCGTACGCGGGGGCGACCTCGACCACGTCGGCGGAGACCAGGTGGCAGGAGGAGAGCCCGCGGATGATCTCCAGCAGCTCACGGGAGGTGAGGCCGCCGGCCTCCGGGGTGCCGGTGCCCGGGGCGTGCGCCGGGTCCAGGACGTCGATGTCGATGGAGATGTAGAGCGGCCGGTCGCCGATGCGCTCGCGCAGCTGCTGCGCGACCTCGTCGACACCGCGGCGCATGACGTCCGCCGAGGTGACGATGCCGAAGCCCATCTTCTCGTCGTCGTCCAGGTCCTTCTTGCCGTACAGCGGGCCGCGGGTGCCGACGTGGGAGAGCGCCTCGGTGTCGAGGATGCCCTCCTCGACGGCGCGGCGGAACGGGGTGCCGTGGGTGTACTCGGCGCCGAAGTACGTGTCCCACGTGTCCAGGTGCGCGTCGAAGTGGAGCAGGGCGACAGGCCCATGCTTGCGGGCGACCGAGCGCAGCAGCGGCAGCGCGATGGTGTGGTCGCCACCGAGGGTCATCAGGCGGGCGCCGGTGTCGAGCAGATCGTCGGCGGCGGCCTGGATGGTTTCGACGGCCTCGTTGATGTTGAACGGGTTGGCGGCGATGTCGCCCGCGTCCGCGACCTGGGCGAGCGCGAACGGCGAGGCGTCCTGCGCCGGGTTGTACGGGCGCAGCAGCCGGGAGGCCTCACGGATGGCGTTGCCGCCGAAGCGGGCGCCGGGACGGTACGAGACCCCGCTGTCGAACGGCACACCGACCACGGCGACGTCCGCGGTGCCGACCTCGTCCAGCCGGGGCAGCCGGGCGAACGTGGCGGGGCCGGCGTACCGCGGGATGCGGGACGAGTCGATCGGTCCACGCGGTTCGTTGCTGCTCATCGGGGTGCCTTCTTTCGCGTTACTCGTGGTGCTTCGGTGTGATTCGAGTGTCCCCCGGCTCGCTGACAAGCGGGCCGGGGCTGTGGATAACTTCGGTTCGGCCCGGTCCGGGGACCGGGACGACCCTGTGCCGGGACCGGTTCAGCCCTGTGCGGGCACCGGTTCCGCGACGGCCGGGACGGTGGCGCCGCGGCCCGCGAGCCGCTCGCGCCAGGCCGCCAGGACGGCCGCGTCGGTCGGCTTCGCGGCCAGGCTCACCACGGCGTACGTGGCGAGCGAGGCCAGCAGGCCGTAGTCGACAGCCATGGGCTCCCCTCCGTCCGAAGCGCTTCACTGAATGCGGGTGATTCCGGGGATGACCCTAGGTGGCTGAAAGATGTCGCTGAAGTGTACGTTTCCTCCATTCGACGTCACTCCAGTGGATGGACCGCACATGCCGAGTCTGGCGCCGCCCACTCCCCCAGTACCGCTCGCCGATCTGCTGGCCCGCGCGGACCTGGGACTTCGGCAGGTCGCGGGTCCGCGCGAGGACATCCCCGTCCACTGGGTGCACACCAGTGAGATGGAAGACCCGGTTCCGTATCTGCTGGGCGGCGAGCTGCTGCTGACCGCCGGGGTGCACTTCCCATCGGCGGGCGACACCACGAGGCGACGGGAAACGCGCCCGGCCGACGCCGACGGCGGCCCCACCGATGACCTCGGCGTCGACCAGGCCGGTGGCGGTGTCGACGACGCCTATCTCGACCACTACGTGGCACGCGCCGTGGAGGCAGGTGCCGCGGCGCTCGGCTTCGGGCTCGCACCCGTCTACGAGGAGACGCCCCGCGCCCTCGTGGAGGCGTGCGACCGGTACGGCCTGCCTTTGGTGGAGGTTCCGCCGCAAACCCCGTTCACCGCGGTCGCCCGGGCTGTCTGGCAGGCGATGGCCGAGGCCCGCCATCGCGAGCTGCGCCGGGTCACCGAGGCCCAGCAGTCCCTGGCCTCCGCCGCCGCCCGCCCCGAGCCGGTGCCCGCCGTGCTGCGTCAGCTCGCCCACCATCTGGGCGGCTGGGCGGCCCTCCTCGGCCCCGGCGGCGGGGAGCTGTACGGGGCGGGCACCCGCCCCGGGCCGCCGGTCCGCACGGCGCTCGGCCGGCTGGCGCAGGTGGTCAGGCCGCTGCCGGGCGACCGGGCGCAGACCGTCCAGGCTCCGTCCTCGGCCACCGACACCGTCGCCGGCGCGCATCTGGCGGCCTACGCGCTGGCCGGGAGCGCTCCCGGCGAGGGCCTGGTGCTGGCGGTCGCGGCGGGGCGGCGCGATCCGGCCGACAACGCGCTCACCGGGGTCGCCACCGTGCTGCTCTCGTTGCTCACCGGCCCTTACCAGGGCACGGCCGACACCGACCGCTCCGCCGCCCTGGTGCGGCTGCTGCTCGGCGCGCGCCCCGAGGACGTCGCGCCCCTGCTGACCGCTCCCACCCGGCCTGCCGCCGAGACCGGCGGCGAGGCGGAAGCCGTCGCGGCGACCGGGCCGCGCTGGATCGTGGTGCACGGGCACCACCGCGGCTCCGGCCCCACCCGCGGCGAGGCGGCACCGCTGGCCGCCGCCGCTCTGGCGGCCGCGCTCGGCACCGCGCTGGTCGACGCGGACGGGGTCGCCGCCGTCCGGGCCCTGCTGCCCGCCGACCGCCGGATCTCCGCGCAGCCGGGCTGGACGCTCGGGGTCAGCGCCCCGGCGTCCACGGCGGAACTCGCCGCCGCCGACGCCCAGGCGGCGGGTGCGCTGCGCCGGGCCGTCGCGAACCGCTCCGAGCTGGCCCGGCACCGCGGCGGCGGCGCGGGCATGACGGCGCTCGTGGCGCCCGAGGAGGCGCGCGCCCAGGCCCGCGCCCTGCTGGAACCGCTACTGGACTCCCCCGCCCTCGTGGAGACCCTGCGCGCCTGGCTGGCGCTGCACGGCAGCTGGGACCGCAGCGCCGTGGCACTGGAAGTGCATCGCAACACGGTCCGGCAGCGCATCGCGCGGACCGCCGCGCTGCTCGACGCGGACCTGGACGACCCCGATACCCGCATGGACCTCTGGTTCGCCCTGCGCTGGCTCTGAGCAGCGACGACGTCGGCGGCGACGCTGTCAGCGGCATCGGGCCCACGCCGGGACCGACACACGGCCGGGCCCGTGCCGAGGCTGGAACCGGTGCCCGGAGGAGCGTCGTCGACAGCCGGCGGAAAGCCGGTCCAGGATCCCTCCGAGGGTCACACATCGGTGTCGATCACCCTCGCCCCCTACGCCCGTGCGGCCAGGCGCGACAATGAGACACATGCCCCATGACACGACGCCGTCCCGCCAGTCCCTCGCCGAGCACCTCATACGCACCCGCATCGCGGGTGACGTGGCCACGAGCCGCGAGAACAACCTGGATCACTACCGTGAGCTCGCCGAGGGGAACCGCTACTACTGGTTGGGCCTGGAACTCGGCGAGCGCTGGACGGATCCGCGGGCCGTGCTGGAGCTGATGGTGGAACGCTGCGGGGTCGTCGCCAACCCGAAGCACCGCAGGGGCCAGGACACCATCGACGCGGAACTGACGATCGACGCGCTGGACCGGATGGCCGTCGAGCTGCGCAAGGCGGCGGAATCCCGGGCCCGCGTGCTGTTCGCCACCGGTCACCCGGCCGGCATGTTCGCCGTCCACCAGGCGCTCGCCGCCGCGCTGCGCGACGCGGGCTGCGAGATCCTGCTGCCCGCGGACCGGCTGTACGCCGACAACGGCGAGATCCGGCACATCGGTGGCGTGTCCGTCCTGCACCGCGGCGGAAACCTCATGCACACCCACTCCCCCGACCCCATGCGGGAGGTGCTGGACGCCATGGAGCACGAGGGCCAGGAGCCCGATCTCGTCGTCGCCGACCACGGGTGGGCGGGCTTCGCAGGCAGCCAGGGCATCGACACGGTCGGGTTCGCGGACTGCAACGATCCCGCGCTGTTCGTCGGTGAGGCCGAGGGCGACCTGACGGTGACGGTCCCCCTGGACGACAACGTGCCGCCCCACCTGTACGACCCGCTCACCGCCTACCTGCTGGCCGCCGCAGGCCTCGAAGCACGGATCTGAGCCCGGCGCGGGCACGCGGCCTACCTCCGCGCAGCGGATCCGGACTCTGCGGATCCGGAGTCTCTGGTTACGATCGCAGAGGGGCTTCAGAAGGCAGGCGCAAGTTGATCCATGTAGCGATCGTCGACGACGAGGCGCTGGTCAGGGTCGCCCTGCGGCGGATTCTGGAGACCGCGGGAGACATCGCGGTGGTCGTCGACTGCGACGGCCGGGACGCGGTGGCCACCATCGAGGCGGCCGGACCCGACCTCGTGCTGCTGGACGCCGTGATGCCGGCACCGGACGGGCTCACGGTCCTGCGGGAGCTGCGCGCCCTGCCGCGGCCGCCCGCCGTCGCGATGCTCACGGCGTTCGACACCAGCGCGTACATCAGTGCCGCGATGCGGGAGGGCGCCACCGGCTTCCTCCTCAAGGACACGGCCGTGGGCACGCTGATCGACGCCGTGCGGGTGCTCGCCTCCGGCGGGACGGTCTTCACGCCGACCGTCAGCCGTACGGTCGTGCACGGCTACCTCGGGGCAGGGGCCGGGACGGGCCTCGACAACCCCGGCGGTGCGGACGCCGTCGCCCTGGGCCTGCTCACCACCCGCGAGCGCGAAGTCCTCGTCCTCGTGGCGGCGGGTCTGCCGAACTCCGACATCGCCGCACGGCTGGGGATCACGGTCGCCACCGTCAAGGACCATGTGCGCGCGGTGCTGCGGAAGCTGGACGCGCCCAACCGGGTCGCCGCGGCCGTGCTCGCCCACCGCGCGGGACTCGCCCCGGCCGTGGAGCGGACGTGAGACTGCGGCCGGCCGTCCTCGATGCCGCCCTGATCGCCCTCTCCGCGACCGAGGTGTGGGCGACGCGGTCGATGGGCGGCTCCCTCTCGCTCGCCGTCGCGTGCACCGCGACGGCCGCTCTCCTGGTGCGCCGGCGGTTTCCGCTGCTCGCCTTCGCGGCGACACTGCCCGCGCTCTCGCTCGGGTACGTGTGGCTGGCGCCGATGGCCGCGCTCTACCAGGTCGCCTCCGGCGGGACGGGCCGCACGGCGCCGGACGCAAACGGCAGCACCAGGTCCCGCCCCCGTGTCACGCCCCGCATGTGGGTCATCGGCGGCTGCGCCGCGGCCGTGGCCGTGGTCTCCTTCGTCCCCTGGCCGTGGCTCGGCACGATCGACTGGGAGCCGGCGCCCACGATCCTGGCGCTGCTGCTCTCCGCCCTGCTGGCCACCGCCCCCACGGCCCTCGGGCTGCTCAGCTCCTCCCGGCGGGAGCTGGCGGCCCGGCTCGCCGAGCTGGCCGCGAGCCGGGAACGCGAAGCGCGGCTCGCCGCCGAGCAGGCCGTCGTCCAGGAGCGCGCCCGGCTCGCCCGCGAGATGCACGACACGGTCGCGCACCACATCAGCCTCATCGCGGTGCAGTCCGGCGCGCTGGAGGTCACCGCGCGGAGCCAGGAGGCCCGCGACGCGGCCGGAGCGGTGCGCGAGCTGAGCCGGGACGCGCTGGACGAACTGCGTCGCATGGTCGGCCTGCTGCGGCTTCCCGTGACGAACGCGTCCGGCTCGTCGGACCCGGCGGACACGGCGGGCCGGGCGGCGCCGGCCGGACCCGGACTGGCCGAGTTGCCGGCGCTGCTGGCGACGGCGGGCCCCACGGTGCGGGGCCGGGTCGACGCGGGAGGCTGCCCGGCGCCCGTCGGGCACGCCGCCTACCGGATCGTGCAGGAGTCGCTGACCAACGTGCGCAAGCACGCGACGGGCGCGGAGACGGAAGTCGACGTACGGCTGACCGGGGGGCGGCTCCTGGTCAGCGTCCGCAACGGCCCGCCGGGTGAGCGGCCCGGTCCGCTGCTGCCCTCCGGCGGCCACGGCCTCGCCGGCCTGCGCGAACGTGCCGCCCAGCTGGGCGGCACCCTCGACGCGGGCGCGCAACCCGACGGCGGCTTCCTGGTGCGGGCCGTCCTCCCCGCCGCGTAAGGCTGCAGCTAGGGCGTGTTTCGAAAGCCCCGCCTGGCACGCGCCCTCGCCGCGTTGTCGGGCTCGTCCACGTACGACCAGTACGAGGACGACCCTCCGCCTTGCGAGCGCACGCACCAGACGCCGTGGGCCACGCCCTCCGGGCGAACGCCGCTACTTTCGACACACGCCTTAGCGCGGGACGCGGACCACGCCCTCCTGGATCACGGACACCACGAGGCGCCCGTCCTGGGTGTAGATCCGGGCGGTGCCCAGTCCCCGGCCGCCGGACGCCGACGGGCTCTGCTGGTCGTACAGCAGCCATTCGTCGGCGCGGAAGGGCCGGTGGAACCACATGGCGTGGTCCAGGCTGGCGCCGACCACGTCGCCGACGGCCCAGCCGCCGCGCCCGTGGGCGAGGAGCACCGAGTCCAGCAGCGTCATGTCCGAGACGTACGTGGCCAGGCAGACGTGCAGCAGCGGGTCGTCCGCGAGCTTGCCCCGGGTGCGGAACCACACCTGGGAGCGCGGTTCGCGCGGGCCCTGCCCGGCGACCAGGAACGGCGGGTCCTCCGCGTACCGCAGGTCGACGGCGGCCCGCGCTTCCAGGAGACGGTCGATGACCTTGGGGTCGGGGAACTTGTCCGCGTGGGCGGGCAGCAGTTCCTCGGCGGTGGGCAGCGACTCGGGGTCCGGCGCCGGCGGCATGGGCTCCTGGTGCTCGAGCCCTTCCTCGTGCTCCTGGAAGGACGCCGACAGATGGAAGATCGGCTGCCCGTGCTGAACGGCCACCACCCTTCGGGTGGTGAAGGAGCGGCCGTCCCGGATCCGGTCCACCTGGTAGACGATCGGCGCGCCGGGGTCGCCCGGCCGCAGGAAGTACGCGTGCAGGGAGTGCGCGGCCCGGTCCTCGGGGACGGTGCGGCCCGCCGCGACCAGCGCCTGGGCGGCGACCTGGCCGCCGAACACCCGTGGCACGACCGCCGACCTGCTGATGCCGCGGAAGATGTCCTGCTCGATCCGCTCCAGATCGAGCAGATCGAGCAGGGACGTCAGCGCTGTGTTCACAGGGTCGCGCTCACAGGCCCATCGACTTGGCGATGATGGAGCGCATGACCTCGCTGGTGCCGCCGTAGATGCGGTTGACGCGGTTGTCCGCGTACAGGCGGGCGATGGGGTACTCCAGCATGTAGCCGTAGCCGCCGTGCAGCTGCAGGCACTTGTCGATGACGCGGGCCGCGACGTCGGTGCAGAACAGCTTGGCGGAGGCGGCGTCGGCGGCGGTCAGCTCACCGGCGTCGTGCGCGTCCAGGGCGCGGTCGACGACGGCCTGGGCCGCGTCCACCTCGGCCTTGCAGTCGGCGAGCACGAACTTGGTGTTCTGGAACGAGGCGACGGACTGGCCGAAGACGGTGCGGTCCTGGACGTACGCCTTGGCGAAGCCGATGGCCGCGGAGGCCTGCGCGTACGCGCCCACGGCGATGGCGATCCGCTCCTGCGGCAGGTTCTGGCCGAGGTAGGAGAAGCCCTTGCCCTCCTCGCCGAGCAGGTCCTCGACGGGCACCTTCACGTCGGTGAAGGACAGCTCGGCGGTGTCGGAGGTCTTGAGGCCGAGCTTCTCCAGCTTGCGGCCGACGGCGTAGCCCTCGGACTTCGTGTCGACGACCAGCAGCGATATGCCCGCGCGGCGGTCCTCGGGGGTGGCCGGGGCGGTCCTGGCGCAGACGATGACACGGTCGGCGTGCACGCCGCCGGTGATGAAGGTCTTGGCGCCGTTGAGGACGTAGTGCGTGCCGTCCTCGGAGAGCTTGGCGGTGGTCTTCATGCCGGCCAGGTCGGAACCGGTGCCCGGCTCGGTCATCGCGATGGCGGTCATCATGTCGCCGGAGACGAAGTCCGGGAGCCAGCGCTTCTTCTGCTCGTCGTTGCAGTAGGCCAGCAGGTACGGGAGGCAGAGGCCGGTGTGCACGCCACTGCCGCCGAAGCTGACGCCCGCGCGGGCGCACTCCTCGGTGATGACGGCCTGGAACTTGAAGCTGGTCTCGCCGGCGCCGCCGAATTCCTCGGGCACTTCGATACCGAAGACGCCCAGCTCACCGAGCTTGCGGTAGAAGTCGCGGGGGGCCTGGCCGGCCGCCAGCCACTCGTCGAAGACGGGAACGACCTCGGCGGCGATGAAGTCCCGGATCGTCTCGCGGAACGCTTCGTGGTCCTCGTTGAACACCGTACGACGCACTTCGCGCCTCCTCTGGGCCTGAGACATGGGATCCGGGACGGGGTCCGGAAAAATAAGCAAGCGCTCAGTAAGTTACTCGCCGGTCGTCCATGCTGTCCAGAGCCGTCAGTGCGCCCAGTGCCAGCCGGCGCAGCAGCGCCGCCGTGTCGTTCCGGTCCGGGAGCCCGCTGTGCGCGCCCAGGTGCGGGGTGGAGTTGAGCAGTCCGAAGACCGCGTGCACGGCGGCCCGCACCTGCGGCTCGGGCGCGGCAGGACGCACCTGCCGGACGACCTCCACCCACTGCTCGACGTACTGCCGCTGGAGCTGGCGCACCAGCTTGCGGTCGGAGTCGCGCAGCCGGTCCAGTTCGCGGTCGTGCAGGGTGATCAGCGGGCGGTCGTCGAGCGCGAAGTCGATATGGCCGCGGACCAGCGCGTCCAGTGCTCCGGCCGGGTCGTTGGCCTCGGCGACCCGGGCCTTCCCGGCCGTGAGCAGCCGGCCGCTGATACCGACGAGCAGCTCGGCGAGCATCGCGTCCTTGCCCGCGAAGTGCCGGTAGAGGCCGGGTCCGCTGATGCCGACCGCGGCCCCTATCTCGTCCACACCGACGCCATGGAATCCGCGTTCGGCGAAGAGCCGGGCGGCCTCCCGGAGGATCTGGTCGCGGCGGTTCTCGGTCGCCTTCGTGGGGTGCATGGAACGAGTCTAGACAATCCCGTTAGCGAGCGTTAACGTGAAGGTCACCACGTTAACGCTCGCTAACTTCCGGGGGCCCGACACATGGCAGCACCCGTCCTCTCCAGCGCCGCCGATCCGGCGTCGGAGACCTACCGCGCCAATGCGGCGGCGCACGCCGAACTGAGTGCGCGGCTGCGCGACAAGCTCGCCGCCGCCCGGCTCGGCGGCGGCGAGAAGGCCCGCGCCCGGCACACCGCGCGCGGCAAGCTCCTGCCCCGCGACCGGGTGGACGGGCTGCTCGACCCCGGCTCGCCCTTCCTGGAGCTCGCCCCGCTGGCCGCCGACGGGATGTACGAGGGCCAGGCCCCGGCCGCCGGCGTCGTCGCCGGTATCGGCAGGGTCTCCGGCCGTGAGGTCGTGGTCGTCGCCAACGACGCCACGGTCAAGGGCGGCACGTACTACCCCATGACGGTGAAGAAGCACCTGCGGGCGCAGGAGATCGCGCTCGACAACCGGCTGCCGTGCGTCTATCTGGTCGACTCCGGCGGCGCCTTCCTGCCCCGGCAGGACGAGGTCTTCCCGGACCGCGACCACTTCGGTCGGATCTTCTACAACCAGGCGACGATGTCGGCCCGCGGCATCCCGCAGATCGCCGCGGTGATGGGCTCGTGCACGGCCGGCGGCGCGTACGTCCCCGCCATGAGCGACGAAGCGGTGATCGTCCGCAACCAGGGCACGATCTTCCTGGGCGGGCCGCCGCTGGTGAAGGCCGCGACCGGCGAGGTCGTCACCGCCGAGGAGCTCGGCGGCGGCGAGGTGCACTCCAGGATCTCCGGCGTCACCGACCACCTGGCCGAGGACGACGCCCACGCGCTGCGCATCGTGCGGAACATCGTGTCCACCCTCGGCCCGCGGGTCCCCCGCCCCTGGGACCTCGACCCGGTCGAGGAACCCGCCGTCGACCCCGCAGGGCTCACCGGCGCGGTGCCCGTCGACTCCCGCACCCCGTACGACGTGCGCGAGGTCATCGCCAGGATCGTCGACGGCAGCCGTTTCGCCGAGTTCAAGGCGGAGTACGGCACGACGCTCGTCACCGGCTTCGCCCATGTGCACGGCCACCCGGTGGGCATCATCGCGAACAACGGCATCCTCTTCGCCGAATCCGCCATGAAGGGCGCGCACTTCATCGAGCTGTGCGACCAGCGCGGCATCCCGCTGCTCTTCCTGCAGAACATCTCCGGGTTCATGGTGGGCCGCCAGTACGAGGCGGGCGGCATCGCCAAGCACGGCGCCAAGATGGTCACCGCGGTGGCCTGCGCCCGGGTGCCCAAGCTGACGGTCGTCATCGGCGGCTCGTACGGCGCCGGCAACTACTCGATGTGCGGACGGGCCTATTCACCGCGCTTCCTGTGGATGTGGCCCAACGCCAAGATCTCCGTGATGGGCGGCGAACAGGCCGCGTCCGTGCTCGCCACCGTCAAGCGCGACCAGATCGAGGCGGCGGGCGGTGAGTGGGCTCCCGATGAGGAGACCGCGTTCAAGGACCCGATCAGGGCCCAGTACGACACCCAGGGCAACGCCTACTACGCGACCGCCCGGCTCTGGGACGACGGCGTGATCGACCCGCTGGAGACCCGCACGGTCCTGGGCCTCGCGCTCACCGCCTGCGCCAACGCGCCGCTGGGTGAGCCCGGCTACGGCGTCTTCCGGATGTGAGGACAGAGATGACCATGTTCGACACCGTCCTCATCGCCAACCGCGGCGAGATCGCCGTCCGGGTGATCCGCACGCTGCGGCGCCTCGGCGTGCGCTCGGCCGCCGTGTTCAGCGACGCCGACGCCGACGCCCGGCACGTCCGCGAGGCCGACACCGCGGTCCGCATCGAGAACTACCTCTCCATCGACGAGCAGTTGCGCGCGGCCGCCCGAACCGGGGCGCAGGCCGTCCACCCCGGCTACGGCTTCCTCGCGGAGAACGCCGCCTTCGCTCAGGCCTGCACCGACGCGGGGCTCGTCTTCATCGGACCGCCGGCCTCGGCGATCCAGCTGATGGGTGACAAGATCCGCGCCAAGGCGACCGTCCTGGAGGCCGGTGTCCCGGTCGTCCCGGGCTCGTCCGGCAGCGGTCTCACCGACACCCAACTCATCGGCGAGGCACAGAAGATCGGCATGCCGGTCCTGCTCAAGCCGTCCGCGGGCGGCGGCGGCAAGGGCATGCGGCTGGTGCGGGACGAGACGCTGCTCGGCGACGAGATCGCCGCCGCCCGGCGCGAGGCCCGTGGTTCCTTCGGCGACGACACCCTCCTCGTCGAGCGCTGGATCGACCGGCCGCGGCACATCGAGATCCAGGTGCTGGCCGACGCCCACGGCAATGTCGTCCACCTGGGCGAGCGGGAGTGCTCGCTGCAGCGCCGGCACCAGAAGGTGATCGAGGAGGCGCCCAGCGTGCTCCTGGACGAGGCCACCCGTGCGGCGATGGGCGAGGCCGCCGTGCAGGCCGCCCGCTCCTGCGGCTATGTCGGCGCGGGCACCGTCGAGTTCATCGTCCCGGGCGCGGACCCCTCCGCGTACTGCTTCATGGAGATGAACACCCGCCTCCAGGTCGAGCATCCCGTCACCGAACTGATCACCGGCCTGGACCTCGTCGAGTGGCAGCTGCGCGTCGCCGCCGGCGAGCACCTGCCGTTCGGGCAGGAGGGCGTCACCCTCACCGGCCACGCCGTCGAGGCCCGGATCTGTGCCGAGGACCCGGCCCGCGGCTTCCTGCCCTCCGGCGGGACCGTGCTGTCGCTCCACGAACCGCAGGGCGACGGGGTCCGCACCGACTCCGGGCTCGCCGAGGGCACCGAGATCGGCAGCCTGTACGACCCGATGCTGTCCAAGGTCATCGCGTACGGGCCCGACCGCGCCACCGCGCTGCGCAAGCTGCGCGCGGCGCTGGCCGGCACCGTCACCCTGGGTGTCTCCACCAACGCGGGCTTCCTGCGGCGGCTGCTGGCCCACCCGGAGGTGGTCTCCGGAGTCCTCGACACCGGACTGGTCGAGCGCGAGGTCGGCTCGCTGATCTCACCGGACGTCCCGCCCGAGGTCTACGCGGCCGCGGCGCTGCTGCGCCAGGCCGCCCTGCTCCCCACGTCGGACGCCACCACCTGGACCGATCCGTTCTCGGCTGCCGACGGCTGGCGGCTGGGCGGCGAGCCGGCCTGGACCACCCACCATCTGCGGGTGCCCGGACACGAACCGCTGGCCGTCCGGGTCCGCGGGAACGAGGTCCGGGTGGGCGACGCCCCGGCGGTCCCCGCGCGCCTGGTCACCGACGGCGGACGCGGCGTCCTGCACTGGGACGGCGCCACCCATTCCTTCCACCACGCGGGCGCCTGGCTGGGCCGTGACGGGGACAGCTGGCACGTCGCGGACCACGACCCCGTCGCGGCCGCCCTGAGCGGCAGCGCGGGCGCCGGTGGCACCGGCGCGCTCACCGCGCCGATGCCCGGCACCGTGACCGTCGTCAAGGTCGCGACCGGGGACGAGGTGACCGCGGGCCAGAGCCTGCTGGTCGTCGAGGCGATGAAGATGGAGCACGTCATCACCGCTCCCCACGACGGCACGGTCACCGAGATCGACGTCACCCCCGGCAGCACCGTCGCCATGGACCAGGTGCTCGCCGTCGTCGCTCCCCGGGAGGAGTCATGACCAACGGTCTGCCCATGTCCGTACCGGCGTCCGGACTGCCCGCGCGGGTCAGGATCCACGAGGTCGGCGCGCGCGACGGGCTGCAGAACGAGAAGACGACCGTCCCGACGGCGGTGAAGGCCGAGTTCATCCACCGGCTGGCCGCCGCGGGCCTCGGCACGATCGAGGCGACCAGCTTCGTGCACCCCAAGTGGGTGCCCCAACTGGCCGACGCCGCCGAGCTGATGCCGCTGCTTGCCGATGTGGACGCGCATCTGCCGGTGCTGGTCCCCAACGAACGCGGTCTGGAACGCGCCCTGGCGCTCGGCGTCTCGGAGATCGCGGTTTTCGGCAGCGCGACCGAGTCGTTCGCCAAGGCCAATCTCAACCGGACCGTCGACGAGTCCCTCGCCATGTTCGAGCCGGTCGTCGCCAAGGCCCGGGAGGCCGGGGCCACCGTGCGCGGCTATCTCTCCATGTGCTTCGGCGACCCGTGGGAGGGCCCGGTCCCGGTGGAGCAGGTGGCCGCCGTCGCCCGCCGGCTGTACGACCTGGGATGCACCGAGCTGAGCCTGGGCGACACGATCGGGGTCGCCACCCCCGGCCATGTCACCGCGCTGCTCGCCGCGCTGGTGGAGCAGGGGGTCCCGACGGACCGGCTCGCCGTGCACTTCCACGACACCTACGGCCAGGCGCTGTCCAACACCCTGGCCGCCCTCCAGCGGGGGGTGACCGTCGTCGACGCCTCCGCGGGCGGCCTCGGCGGCTGCCCGTACGCGAAGAGCGCCACCGGAAACCTCGCCACAGAAGACCTCGTCTGGATGCTGAACGGCCTCGGTATCGACACCGGGGTCGACCTCGACCGCCTCACCGCCACAAGCGTGTGGATGGCGGAGCAGCTCGGGAGGCCAAGCCCCTCCCGCACCGTCCGCGCCCTCTCCCACCAGGAGCCGTAGTCATGTCGATCGATCACCGCCTCGCCCCCGAGCACGAGGAACTGCGCCGCACCGTCGAGGCGTTCGCGCACGACGTGATCGCGCCGAAGATCGGGGAGTTCTACGAGAACCATGAGTTCCCGTACGAGATCATCCGTGAGATGGGCCGGATGGGCCTGTTCGGCCTGCCCTTCCCCGAGGAGTACGGCGGCATGGGCGGCGACTATCTCGCCCTCGGCATCGTCCTCGAGGAACTCGCGCGGGTGGACTCGTCCGTCGCCATCACCCTCGAAGCGGGCGTCTCGCTGGGCGCGATGCCGATCTTCCGCTTCGGCACCGAGGAGCAGAAGCGCGAGTGGCTGCCGCGGATGTGTTCCGGGGAGATCCTGGGCGCGTTCGGGCTGACCGAGCCCGAGTGCGGTTCCGACGCCGGCGGCACGCGCACCACCGCCCGGCTGGACGAGGCGACGAACGAATGGGTGATCAACGGCACCAAGTGCTTCATCACCAACTCCGGTACCGACATCACGGGTCTGGTCACGGTCACCGCCGTCACCGGCCGCAAGGACGACGGACGACCGCTGATCTCGTCGATCATCGTGCCCTCGGGCACGCCGGGCTTCGGTGTCGCGGCTCCGTACTCCAAGGTCGGCTGGAACGCCTCGGACACCCGTGAGCTGTCGTTCTCCGACTGCCGGGTCCCGGCCGCTAACCTGCTCGGCGAGGAGGGCCGCGGCTACGCGCAGTTCCTGCGGATCCTCGACGAGGGCCGGATCGCGATCTCGGCGCTGGCCACCGGGCTGGCCCAGGGCTGCGTCGACGAGTCCCTGGCGTACGCGAAGACCCGGGAGGCGTTCGGCCGGCCGATCGGTGCGAACCAGGCGATCCAGTTCAAGCTCGCCGACATGGAGATGCGCGCCCACATGGCCCGTGTCGGCTGGCGCGACGCGGCCTCCCGGCTGGTGCGCGGCGAGCCGTTCAAGAACGAGGCGGCGATCGCCAAGCTCTACTCCTCGACGGTCGCCGTGGACAACGCCCGTGAGGCCACCCAGATCCACGGCGGATACGGCTTCATGAACGAGTACCCGGTGGCCCGTATGTGGCGGGACTCCAAGATCCTGGAGATCGGCGAGGGCACCAGCGAGGTCCAGCGGATGCTCATCGCCCGCGAGCTGGGGCTCACGGGCTGAGGGGCTGACGAGCCGGCGGCGGGCGGTCGTGGGTGACCGTCCGCCGCCGGCCGGCCGTCAGCTGCTCGGCCAGGGCACCTGGGGCGACCGGTAGTAGCCGATGCCCAGCGCCGTCCAGCGCGGGCCCTGGGCGGCGAGCCGCACCTTGTAGGCATCCCACTGGTGGGTGGCTGCCGGGGACCAGCCGATCTCGGCGATTCCCGGCAGTCTCGGGAAGGTCATGTAGTCGGAGTCCGCGCTGGTCACGATGGTCTCCGTCCACAGCGGCGCCTCCACGCCGAGGACGGCGGAGGCGGGTGCGCCCTTGATGAAGGTGGCGGGGTCCCAGTTGTAGGAGTCCTTCACCTCGACCAGGCCGGCCCAGGCCTGGCCCAGCGGGGTGGAGGCGTTGTACTTCATGTCCAGGTAGGCGCGGTTGGCGGGCGAGAGGATCAGCCGCATTCCGGCCTTGGCCGCGTCCGCGACCTCCTTCTCACTGCCCTTCGTGCCCCAGTACTGGCCGACGGCCCCGGCGACCGGGTGCGCGCCCGCCAGCTGGTGCCAGCCGATCACGGTCTTGCCGTACTTGGTGACGATCGGCTGGACCTTGTCCATGAACGTCACGTAGTCGGCGTGGCTGGTGGAGTGCGCCTCGTCGCCGCCGATGTGCAGATACGGGCCCGGGGTGAGGGCGGCCAGCTCCCCCAGCACCTGGTCCGCGAACCGGTAGGTGACGTCCTTGGCGGCGCACAGCGAGCTGAAGCCGACGTTGGTGCCCGTGTAGAGCGGCGGGGCGATGCCGTTGCAGTTCAGCTCCGCGTAGGAGGCGAGGGCCGCGTTGGTGTGGCCGGGCATGTCGATCTCCGGCACCACCGTCAGATAGCGGCTCGCGGCGTAGCGCACGATCTCGCGGTAGTCGGCCTTCGAGTACGAGCCGCCGGGTCCCCCGCCGACCTGGGTGCTGCCACCGTAGGCGGCCAGCCGCGGCCAGGAGTCGATGGCGATCCGCCACCCCTGGTCGTCCGACAGATGCAGATGCAGCTGGTTGATCTTGTAGAGGGCGAGCTGGTCGATGTACCGCTCGACCTGCGCGACGGAGAAGAAGTGCCGCGAGACGTCGAGCATGCCACCGCGGTAGGCGTAGCGCGGCGCGTCCGTGATGGTGCCGCCCGGCACGTTCCAGGGGCCGCTCTGCACGGTGCGCTTCTCGACCGTGGCGGGGAGCAGCTGGCGCAGCGTCTGCACACCGTGGAACAGCCCGGCGGCCTGCTCGGCGCCGATGGTCACCGACTGCCCGGAGACGACGAGCCGGTACCCCTCCGCTCCGAGTGCCACGACCGTGTCGTGGGGCGCCTCGGCGCCGTCCGCCTTGGCCCCGTCCGACCTGGCGCCGGCAGCGTTGTAGCTGCCCGCACCACTGATCGTCGCTCCCAGCCTGAGCACGATGCCGTCGCTGCCTCCGTCGTCCGCGACGACGGGCAGCGGGTATCCGGTGGACGGCCGCAGCACGCCCGCGAGGTAGTCGCCGACCTTCCGCACCTCGTCGGAGTTCCCGGGCACGTGGATGCGGGTGCCGGCGCCGATGGCATAGGAGGCGCCGCCGGACTGTACGGAGGCCGGGGCGGGGACGACCCGCTCCAGGACGGCCGACGAGGCGTCGGCTCCGGAGGCGGAGGCGGCCGGCGCGGCCGGGGCGGTGGCCCAGGCAGTGGCGCTGATCAGCAGCAACGAGCACAGGATCTGGGGCAGATTGTTCCGAACGCTGGGTCGTCTCACAGGGGGATTCCCTTCAGCGGGCGGCGGAGAGTACCGATGCCACTTGGGTACCGTGCGCCCCCGGAGTGGTCAAGGTGTAGACCAATTCCCCACGCTTTTGGCTCACCCGGATCCACCTCCTGCCCGAAATCGGGCAGGATTCTTGCAAACGGGCGATGATCACACCAGTATCGACGGATGCCCGACCGCCAGACGTCCCATGAGGACCTTGTCGACCACCTGGTCCGCACCACACCGCTGCACCGCGGTGAGGCGGTCCGGGTGATCCAGGACGTGCTGGCGTACTTCGACGAGACGACAGAGCTGTTCGTCCGCCGCCGGCACCGCGAGCTCCAGGCCAAGGGCCTGGTCAACGCGGTGATCTTCGAGCGGATCACCGAGGAGCTGCCGTACCGCGCGGTGGCTCCGCCGGAGCTCTCCCTGCGGCAACTGCGCCGCATCGTCTACGGCTGACACAGGCTGACACACCGGAAACACCTGGTGCCCGCGTGCGGGTGCGGCACCACCTGCTGACGTACGACTGACTCACGACGGAGAGGGACGACCATATGTGCGGGATCGTCGGATACATCGGTAAGCGCGACGTGGCTCCACTGCTGCTGGAAGGCCTGCAGCGGCTGGAGTACCGGGGCTACGACTCGGCGGGCGTCGTCATCACCGGAAAGTCCGGGGTCCTCAAGACGGTCAAGGCCAAGGGCCGGGTCCGCGAGCTGGAGGCCCGTATCCCCAAGCGCTTCGCCGGCACCACCGGTATCGCGCACACCCGCTGGGCCACGCACGGCGCTCCGAACGACGAGAACGCGCACCCCCACCTTGACGCGGAGGGCAAAGTCGCCCTCGTCCACAACGGCATCATCGACAACGCCGACGATCTGCGCGCCAAACTGATCGCCGACGGCGTCGAGTTCACCTCCGAGACCGACTCCGAGGTCGTCGTGCACCTCATCGGCCGCTCGCAGGCCGACACCCTGGAGGCCAAGGTCCAGGAAGCGCTGCGCCGCGTCGAGGGCACCTACGGCATCGCCGTCATGCACCAGGACTTCCCCGACCGCATCGTCGTCGCCCGCAACGGCTCGCCCGTCGTGCTCGGCATCGGCGACAAGGAGATGTTCGTCGCCTCGGACGTCGCCGCGCTGGTCAGCCACACCCGCCAGGTCGTCACCCTCGACGACGGCGAGATGGCCACCCTCAAGGCCGACGACTTCCGCACGTACACCACCGAGGGTTCCAGCACCTCGGCCACGCCGACCACCGTGGAGTGGGAGGCCGAGTCGTACGACATGGGCGGCCACGACACGTACATGCACAAGGAGATCTCCGAGCAGCCCGACGCGGTCGACCGCGTGCTGCGCGGCCGTATCGACGACCGGTTCTCCACCGTGCACCTGGGCGGGCTGAACCTCGACCCGCGCGAGGCGCGGAGCGTCCGCCGGATCAAGATCCTCGGCTGCGGCACGTCGTACCACGCGGGCCAGATCGGCGCGCAGATGATCGAGGAGCTGGCCCGCATCCCCTCGGACGCCGAGCCCGCCTCCGAGTTCCGCTACCGCAACCCGGTCGTCGACCCCGACACCCTCTACATCGCGGTCTCCCAGTCCGGCGAGACCTACGACGTGCTCGCCGCCGTCCAGGAGCTCAAGCGCAAGGGCGCGCGGGTGCTGGGTGTGGTGAACGTCGTCGGCTCGGCGATCGCCCGCGAGACGGACGGCGGCGTGTACGTGCACGCCGGCCCCGAGGTCTGCGTCGTCTCCACCAAGTGCTTCACCAACACCGTCGTCGCGTTCGCGCTGCTCGCGCTGCACCTGGGCCGGATCCGCGACCTGTCGGTCGCGGACGGCAAGCGGATCATCGCGGGGCTGCGGAAGCTGCCCGCTCAGATCGCCGAGATGCTGGAGGGCGAGGCGGAGATCGAGAAGCTGGCCGCCGAGTACGCGGGCGCCAAGTCGATGATGTTCATCGGGCGCGTGCGGGGCTATCCGGTGGCGCGTGAGGCCTCGTTGAAGCTCAAGGAGATCAGCTACATCCACGCGGAGGCGTACCCGGCCTCCGAGTTGAAGCACGGTCCGCTGGCGCTGATCGAGCCGGCGCTGCCGACGGTGGCGATCGTGCCGGACGACGATCTGCTGGAGAAGAACCGGGCGGCACTGGAGGAGATCAAGGCGCGGAGCGGGCGGATTCTGGCGGTGGCGCACCAGGTGCAGGAGAAGGCGGACCACACGATCGTGGTGCCGAAGAACGAGGTCGAGCTGGATCCGATTCTGATGGGGATTCCGCTGCAGTTGTTCGCTTACCACACGGCGAAGGCGATGGGGCGTGACATCGACAAGCCGCGGAACCTGGCGAAGTCCGTGACGGTGGAGTAGGCCTGCGGGTTGGTGGTGGGTGCGGGGGCCGGGTCCTCCGGGGTGGGTTTCGAAATCGACTATTTACGGGCCTGGCGGCCCACAAATAGCTCGGCAGCATTTCGAAACCCACCCCTGCGGCCCCGGCTCCCTCGCGTCCCCTCCGACCTGCGGGAACGTGGGCCGTAAGGGATCACAGCGCACAGGGTCCGGGGCGTCGGCCTGATGCCCCGACGGTTTGCGGGATGGGTCTGCGAGCCAGGTGACGGCCGGTGGTGGGTGTGGCTGTGGTGGCGCTCCCCTGGGTGCTCTCCCGTGGGCGTTCTACGGGATGACGATGACCGGGCGTTGCGCCCGGCGCGCCAGGCGGCCTGCTACCGAGCCGAAGATGCGGCCGATGATGCCCTGGGTGCCGCCCACGACGATGGCGTCGGCCTCGTACTCGCGGCCGACCTCCTCCAGTTCGTGGCAGATGTCGCCGCCGCGTTCGACGAGGATCCAGGGGACCTCGGCGAGGTGGTCGGCGCAGGCGAGTTCCAGCCCCAGGACCTCGGTTCTGTGGTCGGGGACGTCGACGAAGACCGGTGGTTCGCAGCCCGCCCAGACCGTGGCCGGGAGGCGGTTGGCCACATGGACGATGATCAGAGCCGAGCCCAGTCGCCGGGCCATGCCGATCGAGTAGGCGAGCGCCCGCTCGCTGGAGACCGAACCGTCGAATCCCACCACGACACCGTGCCGGAAGGCCGGGTCGCAGGACGAGCGCAGCTCGGGGGCCGCTTCGGGGAGCGCCGCCGATTCGGCGAGCGGCTTGCCTTCAGCGGGCTCAGGGAGCTCATAACCGGCCATGATGCGGTTTCTCGACAAGGGCGGCGTGGGGACGCCGACCGGCGGACAACGGCGGTGCTGCAGTCGTCACAGCGAGCTTCGCTGCGTCTTCGGTAATACCCTGACGGGGGCCGCGAGGCTGACTGGTTTCGGCCAGTTCGAGGCTTCCGACCCTGGTCACTCCAGAGTACGGCGGAGACGCATCCCTGCACAGACTCGTCGAGCCTTCGCAGGCATTACGTACCCGGAGTTTCCAGGAGAATGCCGGAGCCCGGCCGTGAGCGCAACGTCGTGCCGTCATCCGGCCGGACGAATCCGCGCGGCGGGAGCGGCCGTCGCGGGCGGGCCGGCTCCAGAACGGGTCCAGGGCGGCTCCAGAACGGCTCAAGGGGTCTTCCGGAGCGGCCCGAGGGCTCCCCTGGAGACACCCCGGAGCGATGTGCGGAGCACCCCAGACCTGCGCGGGACGCCTTGCCGGGGGGGCACCGCACGAACATCGCCCCCCGCGCAAACCAAATTCTCCGCGGCACCGGCGTGAACAAGACACCGGTCCGGCGAGGGACCGGCAAATGGCCCGATAACGCCCCGATGACGCCGGCGGCCGTGAGGGGCGCACCGGGGCGGTTGGCTGGCCAGGGGGCGCACACCGGGGTGCCGTCCAGGGGCGTGCACATCGGTGCGTATGTTTTTCAGCCAACTTCTGGCCGCAGTACCCCTGTTGGTCAAAGCGCTTGCTGACACGTCTGCCACCTGCAATGAAACGGCTCCAGGGGGCGCGAGGAGCGTCGTAGGCCACCGCGGGAGCCAGAGGCGTACTTCCCAGCAGGCCCGGTGAGTGGAACGCTTCGTGATCGAATGCTTCACGCCACGTGGTCAAGTCGACTTAGCGCCAGGTGGTGAAGTATTCACAACTGCCTCATCTGACACACCAAACACAGTAGATTCGATCTTGGGAAATACGGCGGGGGAAACGTGCAGGACCGAGGGGCCGCGTCGATCGAGGGGGGCTTGAGCTCCATGATGAGCCAGGAGTCCAGGACCGGTACGGCGATGGAGAACCTGTCGCCATCAGCCGGATCCTCAGCACCGTCAGCGTCGTCCCGCGCCACTCGCAAACTGTCCGCGCGGCGGCGTGCCGAAGTTGTCGCCGTGCTGCTGTTCAGCGGCGGGCCGATCTTCGAAAGTTCCATCCCGCTCTCCGTGTTCGGCATCGACCGGCAGGACGCGGGCGTGCCCCGCTACCGGCTGCTGGTCTGCGCCGGCGAGGACGGGCCACTTCGCACCACAGGGGGCCTGGAACTCAGCGCCCCGTACGGACTCGAAGCGCTGTCACGGGCCGGCACCGTAGTGGTGCCCGCCTGGCGCTCGATCTCCCAACCACCACCTCCCGAGGCCCTCGACGCGCTGCGCCGGGCCCATGAGGAGGGCGCCCGGATCATCGGCCTGTGCACAGGGGCGTTCGTACTGGCCGCCGCGGGGCTTCTGGACGGCCGCCCCGCGACCACCCACTGGATGTACGCGCCCACCTTGGCCAAGCGCTATCCCTCCGTGCATGTGGACCCCCGGGAGCTTTTCGTGGACGACGGAGACGTACTGACCTCGGCCGGCACCGCGGCCGGAATCGACCTCTGCCTGCATGTCGTACGCACCGACCACGGCGCCGAGGCGGCGAACGCGCTCGCCCGGCGGCTCGTCGTGCCGCCGCGCCGCAGTGACTGGCCCTCCAGCCAGCGCCACCTCGACAGGTCATTACCAGAAGAGATCGGCGGTGACCCGCTGGCCGAGGTCGTCGCCTGGGCGCTGGAGCATCTGCACGAGCAGTTCGACGTGGAGGCCCTCGCGGCTCGCGCCTATATGAGCCGCAGGACCTTCGACCGGCGGTTCCGGTCGCTCACCGGCAGTGCCCCGCTGCAGTGGCTGATCACTCAGCGGGTGCTGCAGGCGCAGCGGCTGCTGGAGACGTCCGACTTCTCGGTGGACGAGGTGGCGGGCCGCTGCGGCTTCCGCTCCCCCGTCGCGCTGCGCGGGCACTTCCGCCGCCAGCTCGGGTCGTCGCCCGCCTCCTACCGGGCCGCGTACCGGGCCCGGCGCCCGCAGGACGACCCGGAGCGGCCACCCGCGCCGGCCGAGCACCTGCCGCCCCGCCGGGGCACGCCACAGCTCCTGACGGTGCCGGGCAAGCCCGACTCCGACGTGTACGCCCCTCGGGTGCCCGAGCAGAGCCGCATGGACGGCTCCGACGGCATCATCAGGGGGCGGCTGCGCGCGGACCGCATCGCACGCGGCCGCAACCCGGCTATGCCTGGTCCACGCGATCGCCCCTTAGGGTGAGACCCATGAACGACCGCATGGTGTGGATCGACTGCGAGATGACCGGGCTGTCCCTGGCCCACGACGCGCTCGTCGAGGTGGCCGCACTGGTCACCGACTCCGAGCTGAACATTCTCGGCGAGGGGGTGGAGATCGTCATCCGCCCGCCCGCCGAGTCCTTGACGACCATGCCCGACGTCGTACGCGAGATGCACACCGCCTCCGGGCTCCTGGAGGAGCTCGAGGGCGGTGTGACGCTCGAGGAGGCCGAGAAGCTGGTGCTCGACTACGTGCGCGAGCACGTGTCGGAACCGCGCAAGGCCCCGCTGTGCGGAAACTCGGTCAGCACTGACCGCGGCTTCCTCGCCCGGGACATGCCGGCCCTCGAACAGCACCTCCACTACCGGATCGTGGACGTCTCCTCCATCAAGGAGCTGTCCCGCCGGTGGTACCCCCGGGCGTACTTCAACAGCCCGGAGAAGAACGGCAACCACCGCGCCCTGGCCGACATCCGCGAGTCCATCGCGGAGCTGCGCTACTACCGCGAGGCCGTCTTCGTGCCGCAGCCCGGCCCGGACACCGACACCGCCCGGGCCATCGCGGCCAAGCACGTCCTGGCTGCCGAATAGCCTGAGGCGAGCACCCTCCCGGACCCTGTATGCTTCTTCAGGTCGGCGCCGAGAAGCGCCGGACATGGTGGGTGTAGCTCAGTTGGTAGAGCACCTGGTTGTGGTCCAGGTGGCCGCGGGTTCAAGTCCCGTCACTCACCCTGAATGACGAAGGCCCGGTCTGTGAGAACAGACCGGGCCTTCGTCATGTCCTGGGTCCCGGGGGCCCGGTGGGGGTCGGGGCGGCGCCGTTCGCCCCTGTGTCCGACGTCACACTTTCCGGTGAACGCGGACCCCGCTACGCCGAGTCCCGCCGTACCAGCTCCGTGGCGAGCACCACATGCCGCCGCACCGAGGTGCGTTCCGCGATCTCCTCCAGGAGGACGCGGGCCATGGTGCGGCCCATCTCCTCGATGGGCTGCCGGACACTCGTGAGGGCGGGGTCCGTATGGCGGGCGATGACGGAGTCGTCGAAGCCGATGAGCGCCACGTCGTCGGGGACCCGCCGGCCGGCCTCCCGCAGGACCTGGAGCGCGCCGGAGGCCATGACGTCGGAGGCCGCGAAGACGGCGTCCACGTCGGGCCGCCGGGCGAGCAGCTCGCGCATCGCGCGCCGGCCGCCCTCCTCGGTGAAGTCTCCGCGGGCGACGAGCGAGGCGTCGTCGCCCAGGCCCGCCGCGCCGACGGCCTGGCGGTAGCCGTCGAGACGGCAGCGGGCGACGTACATGTCGACGGGGCCGGTGATGGTGGCGACGGCACGGCGGCCGCGGCCGAGCAGATAGCCGACGGCGGACCGGGCGCCGCCGACGTTGTCGGAGTCCACGTAGGACACGGACTCCAGGTCGGAGCGCCGGCCGTTCAGGACGGCGGGCATGTCCAGCTGTTCCAGCAGGTCCGGCAGCGGGTCGTCCTCGTGCACGGAGACGAGCAGAACGCCGTCGACCCGGTGGGCGCTGAGGTACTGGGCGAAGCGGGAGCGTTCCTTGGGGGTGCGGATCAGCGTCAGCAGCAGCTGCATGTCGGTGTCGGCGAGCTCGGCGCCGACACCGCGGATGATGTCGGAGAAGTACGGCTCGGCGAAGAGCCGGGTCTCGGGTTCGGGGATGACGAGCGCGATGGCGTCCGTCCGGTTGCCCGCGAGGGCGCGGGCGGCGCGGTTGGGGACGTACCCCAGCTCGGCGACGGCGACCTCGACGGCGGCCTTGGCCCGGTCGCTCACCCGGGGGGAGCCGTTGATGACCCGGGAGACCGTGCCGCGGCCCACCCCGGCGCGTGCGGCGACCTCTTCGAGCGTGGGCCGTCCGCTGTGCCGACCGTTCACGGTCACTTCCGCCTCCCGACATGGCTGACGCGCCATCCTAGGCGCTCGGACGCACCGTGCGTGAGAGCGCTCCCACGATCTCTCACGATAGCGGCCGTGCGGTGCCGGTTTCGTTCAAGAAGTGATCGAAGGTCCGGTCCGGACACGTTCCGGCAACGAAAACGACTTCATGCCTTGACACTTCCCCCTCCGAGGCAGGACTGTTCCGGCAAGCCTTCGTGGGAGCGCTCCCACACCTCGTCGCACGCCCGGACGTCAGAACGAACGCCAGACCCACCCTGGACAAGGAGAGTGGAATGCGCACTTCCAGCGGCACTCGCGCCCGTCGGACCGCACTGATAGCGGTCGCGGGGCTCGCGACCTGCGCGACCCTGATCACCGGCTGCAGCAGCGACAGCAGCTCGGACTCGGGGAAGAAGGGCAGCACCGGAACCGAGAACATCACGCTGCACGTCGGCGACTTCGGCTCGTTCGGCTACGACGACAAGACGGGCGCGGCCCTGTTCGCGGAGTACCACCAGCTGCACCCGAACATCACGATCGTCGAGGACAACGTCGCCGACGGCCAGAAGTACTGGGACGCGCTGAAGCTGCACCTGTCGCAGGGCAGCGGGCTGGCCGACGTCCAGGCGATCGAGGTCGGCTTCATCGCCGAGGCGACCGCCACGCTCGGCGACCGGTTCGTCGACCTGGGCAAGGCCACCGGGGTCGACACCACCAAGTGGCTGGACTGGAAGGAGAAGCAGGCCACCACGAAGAGCGGCCAGGTGATCGGACTCGGCACCGACGTCGGCCCGATGGCGGTCTGCTACCGCAAGGACCTGTTCCAGAAGGCCGGTCTGCCGACCGACCGTGAGGCGGTCGCCGCGCTGTGGGCGGGCGACTGGGCCAAGTACATCGCTGTTGGTCAGCAGTTCAAGGCCAAGGCGCCGGCCGGGGTGTCCTTCACCGACTCCGCCAGCGGTGTCTTCAACGCGGTGGTCTCCAGTCAGGCGCAGCAGTACTCCGACGACCAGGGCAAACTGATCTACGACACCAGCCCGGGTGTGAAGAAGGCGTGGGACCTGGCGGTGGAGTCGGCGCAGCAGGGTCTGAGCGCCAAGCTGCGGCAGTTCGACGACAAGGGCACCTGGAACGCGGCGTTCAAGAACTCGACGTTCGCCACGATCGCCTGCCCCAGCTGGATGACCGGCATCATCAAGGAGCAGGCGGGTCCGGCCAATACGGCGAAGTGGGACATCGCCGCGGCGCCGGAGTCCGGCAACTGGGGCGGTGCGTTCCTGTCCGTGCCCAAGGCGGGCAAGCACACCGCTGAGGCGACCGCGCTGGCCGCCTGGCTGACCGCGCCCGAGCAGCAGGCGAAGGTGTTCGCCAAGAACGGCAACATCCCGTCCACCAAGGCCGGTCTCGACTCGCCGACCGTGACGGACGCGACGAACCCGTACTTCGGCACCGCGCCGATCGGGAAGGTCTACACGGCCATTGCCAAGGGCGTCACCCCGGCGCCGATCGGCCGCTACGACGGCCAGGTGAAGACGTACATCACCGACAACGGGCTGCTCGACATCGAGCAGCACGGCACGTCCAAGGACAAGGCGTGGTCCACCGTGCAGGCGCTGGTCAAGGACAAGATCGACCAGTAGCCGGCGGGGCCGCCCCGCAGTGCCCACTCCTGCCGGGCGGCCCGCCCCACGACGCTGATCCGGCCGTGACCGACCGTCCCGACCGAGACCGACCGACTGACCCGACCGGGAAGGACGCCACTCGTGGCCACCTCCGTCAGGGCGTCGGCCGACGGCAGTCCGCCGTAGGCCCGGCCCGTCCCCGCCCCCGCCCCCCGCACCACCGGGCACCCCGGCACGCCCGCCGGCCACTCCTGGCGCTCGCGGCTGTACCGCCTGGATCTGAAGGCGACGCCGTACGCGTACATCGCCCCGTTCTTCGTCTGCTTCGCCGCGTTCGGGCTCTTCCCGCTGATCTACACGGGTTGGCTCTCGTTCCATCAGGTGGAGTTGGGCGGTACCGCGCAGTGGCGCGGGTTCGACAACTACACCCGGTTGTGGGACAGCGAGTTCTTCTGGAACGCGCTGCGCAACACGTTCTCGCTGGGGGTGATCTCCACCGTCCCGCAGCTGCTGATGGCGCTGGGGCTGGCCCATCTCCTGAACTACAAGCTCCGGGCGCGCGGGTTCTTCCGGGTCGCGGTGCTGGCCCCGTACGCGACGTCGATCGCGGCGGCCTCGCTGGTCTTCGTCCAGCTCTTCAACCCCGACTACGGGATGGTCAACCAGCTGCTCGGCCACTTCGGGGTGCACCACATCCAGTGGGAGGCCGACAAGTGGCCGTCCCAGATCGCCATCTCCACGATCGTGACCTGGCGGTGGACGGGGTACAACGCGCTGATCTACCTGGCCGCGATGCAGGCCGTGCCGGGTGATCTGTACGAGGCGGCAGCGCTGGACGGGGCGTCGCGCTGGCGGCAGTTCCTCAGCGTGACCATCCCCTCGATCCGTCCCACGATCCTGTTCACGATCATCGTCTCGACGATCGGGGCGACCCAGCTGTTCGGCGAACCGATGTTGTTCGGCGGCGGGTTGGGCGTCAGCGGCGGATCGGCGCACCAGTACCAGACGCTCAGCCTCTACATGTACGAGAAGGGCTGGCAGAACGGGGCGCTGGGACAGGCGTCGGCCGTCGCGTGGGTGATGCTCCTGATCCTGCTGCTCGTGGGCGCCGTCCAACTGATCATCACGCGGGTCAACCGCAGGAAGCTGGGGGGCTGACCTCATGGCACACGCAGTCGCGGAACGGGCCGCGCACCGGTCAGGGCCCACTCCCGCCCCGCCCAAACGGCGGCGCTTCTCGGCCCGCGCCGGACGGCAGGACCACGCCGGGCCCGTCACGTACGTGGTCCTGGTGGTCGCGGCGCTGGTCTCGCTCTTCCCGCTGTACTGGACCGTGGTCGCGGCCTCCAGCACCGACACCCAGATCGTGCAGCCGCCGACCGAGCTGCTGCCCGGCTCCCATCTGATCGACAACCTGAAGATCGCCTGGGACCAGGTCCACATGGGCCAGGCGCTGATCAACTCCACCATCGTGGCCGGGTTCGTCTCGCTCAGCACGGTGCTGTTCGCCACGCTGGCCGGCTTCGCCTTCGCGAAGCTGCGCTTCCGGGGCCGCAACGGGCTGCTGACCCTGGTGGTGGCGACGATGACGATCCCGCCGCAGCTCAGCGTGATCCCGCTCTACCAGATCATCACCGATCTGGGCTGGGTGGGCCGGCTGCAGTCGGTGATCCTGCCGTCGCTGGTGG
This sequence comes from Streptomyces sp. So13.3, assembly GCF_005860785.2. Taxonomy (NCBI): domain Bacteria; kingdom Bacillati; phylum Actinomycetota; class Actinomycetes; order Kitasatosporales; family Streptomycetaceae; genus Streptomyces; species Streptomyces sp. So13.3. The sequence goes on from NZ_CP048835.1 coordinate 3,960,028, forward strand.
CGGCGTTCGGGGTGTTCTTCATGCGGCAGTTCCTGGCCGAGGCGCTGCCCATCGAGCTGATCGAGGCGGCCCGGGTGGACGGGGCGCACAGCCTGCGGATCGTGTGGCACGTGGTCTTCCCGATCGCGCGGCCGGCCATGGCGGTGCTGGGGATGCTGGTCTTCGTCCAGTCCTGGAACGACTTCTTCTGGCCGTTCATCGCACTGAACCAACAGAACCCCACCGTGCAGGTGGCGCTGGCCGGGCTCGGTTCCGGTGACCACACCATCGACCACGCGGTGGTGCTGACCGGCGCGCTGATCGCGACCGTGCCGCTGCTGCTGGTCTTCGCGCTGCTCGGCAAACACATCGTGGGCGGCATCACCGCCGGCGCCGTCAAGAGCTGACCTCCCGAAGCCCTACGCCCGCACCTGTCCCGCTCACCTTTTGGGAGTGCCCCCGTATGACCGCTGTCCGATCCGAGACCGAGACCGAGGCCGCACCGGCCGGTCTGCTCCGTTTCCCGCCCGGCTTCGTCTGGGGCGCGGCCACCGCCGCGTACCAGATCGAGGGCGCCGTGGCCGAAGACGGCCGCACCCCCTCCATCTGGGACACCTTCAGCCACACTCCGGGCCGGGTCCACAACGGCGACACCGGCGACATCGCGGCCGACCACTACCACCGGTTCCGCGACGATGTCGCCCTGATGTCCGGCCTCCACCTGGGCGCCTACCGCTTCTCCATCTCCTGGTCGCGGGTCCAGCCCACCGGCCGCGGCCCCGCCGTCCAACGCGGCCTGGACTTCTACCGCGCGCTGGCCGACGAGCTCCTCGACAAGGGCATCACCCCGGTCGCGACCCTCTACCACTGGGATCTGCCGCAGGATCTGGAGGACGTCGGCGGCTGGACGGTGCGCGACACCGCCGAACGCTTCGCCGACTACGCCGCGATCATGGCCGGCGCACTCGGCGACCGCATCCCGTACTGGACCACCCTCAACGAACCCTGGTGCTCCGCCTTCCTCGGCTACGGATCCGGCGTCCACGCCCCCGGCCGCACCGAACCGGACGCCGCGCTGAAGGCGGCCCACCATCTCAATCTCGCCCACGGCCGGGCGATCGGGGTCCTGCGCTCCACACTCCCCGCCACCGCGCGGACCTCGATCACCCTCAACCTCCACCAGGTGCGCCCGCTCGACGGCTCGACGGCGGCACTGGACGCGGCACGCCGGATCGACGCCGTCGGCAACCGGATCTTCACCGGCCCGATCCTGCACGGCGGGTACCCGGAGGACCTGCTGGACGACACCGCGCACCTCGTCGACTGGCAGACCCTGGTACGGGACGGCGACCTCGCCGAGATCTCCCGCCCCATCGACCTGCTGGGCATCAACTACTACACGCCCACCGTCGTTTCGGGCCCGCAGCCCGCCCCCGACGGGACCGAGGCCGCCCGCTTCGACGGCCACGGCGCCAGCGCGCACTCCCCCTGGCCCGGCTCCGAACAGGTCGCCTTCCACCTCCCACCCGGCGAAACCACCGCGATGAGCTGGGCCGTCGACGCCAGCGGACTGTACGACCTGCTGCGCCGCACCGCCCAGGAGAACCCCGGCCTGCCACTGATGGTCACCGAGAACGGCGCCGCCTTCGACGACTACGTCTCCCCCGAAGGCACCGTCAACGACCCACGGCGCATCGACTACCTGCGCGGACACCTCGCGGCCGTACACCGCGCGATGGCCGACGGCGCCGACGTCCGCGGCTACTTCCTGTGGTCACTCATGGACAACTTCGAATGGTCCTACGGCTACAGCAAACGATTCGGCGCCGTCTACGTCGACTACGCCACCCAAAACCGCATCCCGAAATCCAGCGCCCACTGGTACGCCCAGGTCGCGCGCACGGGTGAGATCACGGAGCCTGACGCTCCGTAAGAGACGCGGGGTGGTGCGGGGGTTCGAGGGTGCCGTCGACACCACTTCACGCGGCAGCGGCCCACCGGCGGGAACCCCCGCCGGTGGGCCGCTGCGTCCTGCGGTCGGCCGTGCGATCAGCCGAAGGAGGCGAACGCCTTGGTGAAGGCCAGATCGCCCTGGACGATCGAGCTGCAGCTCGCATCGGCGAAGTTCTTCGCACCGCCGGGGCACTGCTTGTCACGCGTCGAGGACCACATCGACAGCCAGCCCAGGCCCTTCGACTTGGCGAAGTCCACCAGCTGCGTTGCGTCGTCCACCGTGAAGATCTCGGTGTTGACGTCGTTCACACCGATCATCGGGGTGACCGCCACCGCCTTCCAGGCGGCCGCGTCCGACAGGCCGAGCACGCTCTTCACCTGAGCCTGCGTCGCCGTGGCGCCATCGATCGCGTACTGGCCCATGTCGCCGTTGAACGCGGGCCCGTAGTCCATCGCCATGATGTTGACGGCCGAGATCTTCACGCCGTTCTTCTTGGCGTCGGCCAGCAGGTTGATGCCGTCCTGCGTCAGACCGGTCGGCATCGCCGGGAGGGTGTACGAGACGTCCAGTCCGCTGTGGCTCTTCTGGAGCGCGGCGATGGCCTGCGCGCGGCGGCTGTTGGACGCGGTGTCCGGGAGCGCGCCACCCTCGATGTCGAAGTCGACCTTGGTCAGCTTGAACTGGTCGACGGCCTTGCCGTACGCGGCCGTCAGATCGCCGACCGAGGTGCAGGCCGTGCCCAGTTCGGAGCCCGAGGCCCCGCCGAACGAGACGCGGACATCGCCGCCCGCCGCCCGCAGCGCGCCTATCCGGCCGGCCACCGCGTCGGAGCCGAGGTCCGTCACACCGCCCCACTTGGGGGTGCAGCCGCCGCCGGAGGTGATGAAGGCGAGGTTGTACTGCTTGACGCCGGTGCTCTTCGCGGAGCCGACCATGTCGAAGGCCGGGTACAGCGAGGTGTCGATGTACGGCGAGAAGCCCGCGCCGGCGACCGGGGTGGTGCCGCCGGTCTTGGTGGGGGTGGGGGTCGGCGTGCTGGTCTTCGTGGGGGTCGGCGACGCGGTCTTCGTCGGGGTGGGCGAGGCGGTCGGGCTCGCGGTCACGGTCGGACGGCCGCTGGGGGTGGCGGTCGGGCCGGAGTCCACCGAACACTTGGCGTCGTTGATCAGGCAGTTGACCGGGTCCGCGGCGGTGCCGCCGGACGCCGCCACGAAGCCGACGTCGACCTTCGCGCCGGGCGCCACGGTGGCGTTCCAGCCCTCCGGCTTCACGGTGATGTGCTGGCCGTTCGCGGTGAACCTGCCGTTCCACAGCGAGCTCAGCGTGGTGCCGGCCGGCAGGTCGAACGACAGGGTCCAGCCGGACAACGCCTTGTCCGAGGAGTTCGTGATCTCGTACTGCCCGGTGTAGCCACCGGTCCAGCCGCTCGTCTTGGTGTAGGCGGCGCCGACCGGGGCGGCACTCGCTGACCCGGCCAGCGCGAAGGCGCCTCCCGCCACGACACCCGCGGCGACGAGGCCACCGATCGCTTTGGTCGTGAACCCGGGTCGACGGCGATGCGTGCTGGCCATACCGGCCTGCCTTTCGTGGGGGGCGGGGTGCGGCACGACGCTAGCGCGGGCGGAACGGACAAAAGCCCTGACCACAGCGGGGGTTGGGGTTCTTATGGCGCCCTTAAGGACGGCATCGGAGCGGGTTAAAGGTTCAGACCACTGGCGGTGGACTTCTGTCCCGGTCTGCGACGGCGGCGTGGCACACGGTGACCCCGGCCGGATGCGCCGGAGCCGGGGCGCAGCGCCAGCCAGACCCGGACCTCGGTGCCGCCGAGCACGGAGTGGCCGATGGCGATGTCGCCGCCGGTGGACTCGGCGACCCGGCGCACGATGTCCAGGCCAAGGCCCGTCGAGCCCGGCCCGCCGTCGCCCTGACCGCGGCGCAGCGCGGCCGCGGGGTCCCGGATGCCGGTACCGGCGTCGGAGACCAGCACGATCACGGCGTCCTCGCCGTTGTGCACGTCCACGGCGAAGGCGGTGCCCTCCGGGGTGTGCCGGAAGACGTTGCCGAGCATCGCGTCGAGCGCGGCGGCCAGCTCACCGCGCGCCACCGGCACCCGGACCGGCCGGTCCACGCCCGCCGTGCGCGCCTCACGCCCCTGGTCCTCCGCGAGGGCGGACCAGAACGCCATCCGTTCACGGATCACCTCGGCGGCGTCGCAGCCGGCCATGACCGGTGCGGTGATCTGCTGTTCGCGCGCGGTACGGATGATCGTGTCGACCTCGCGCTCCAGCTGCGCGACGGCCTCGCGGGTCTGCTCGGCGACGGGCCCGTTCCCGAGCGAGGCGGCGTTGAGCCGGAGCACGGTGAGCGGGGTGCGCAGCCGGTGCGAGAGGTCGGCGGCCAGTTCGCGCTCGTTGGCGAGCAGTTGGACGACCTGGTCGGCCATGGCGTTGAACGCGACCGCGACCGAGCGCAGTTCCGACGGCCCGGCCTCCGAGACCCGTACGCCGAGGTCGCCGCGGCCGAGCGCGTTCGCCGCGTTCGCCAGCCGGCCGGCGGGCCGCACCATCCGGGTGCCGAGCCGGTCGGCGATGGCCACCGAGCCGACGATCAGGCCGATGCCGACCGCCGCCAGCACGATCCACGCGGTGGCGACGCCCCGGGTGATGTCGCTGTCCGGGACGAAGACCTCGACGACCGCGACCGTGCCCGAGCTGACCGCGTTCGGCTGCAGCAGCGCGTACCCGCCGCCGACCGCGACGGTGGAGGCCCGGCCGCGGCTGGACGCGGCGTCCATCGCGGCGGCGGAGGAGCGGTGCCTGCCGATCTCCACCGGGGCGGTGCCGGCGGTGGCCGGCACATGCAGCGCCATCCGGCCGTCCGCGCCCGCCTGGGTGGAGGCGAGCGCCCGTTCCAGCTGGACGCGGTCGGTGGTGATGGCCAGCGCGGGACCGATCGCGGCGGCCTGCCGTTCGGCGTTGGAGAAGGCCCGGTCGCGGGCCAGTTCCTTGACCACCAGGCCCAGCGGTACGGCGAACGCGACGACGACCATCGCGGTCACCGCCAGGCACACCTTGACGAGCAGCCATCTCATGCCGGTGGCTCCAGCTTCACCCCGACGCCGCGCAGCGTGTGCAGATACCGCGGCCGGGCGGCCGTTTCGCCCAGTTTGCGACGGAGCCAGGACAGATGGACGTCGATGGTCTGGTCGTCGCCGTAGGACTGCTGCCACACCTCGGCGAGCAGTTCCTTGCGGGCCACGACGACACCGGGGCGCGACGCGAGAAAGGCCAGCAGGTCGAACTCGCGGCGGGTCAGGTCCAGCGTCATCCCGTCGAGCTCCGCCTGCCGCCTGCGCACATCGATCCGCAGCCCGCCGACCGCGAGCCGCGCGGTCTCGTCAGGCGCGGCCTCCCGGCCGCGCGCCCGGCGCAGCACGGCGGCCATCCGGGCGGACAGATGCTCGACCGAGAACGGCTTGACGAGATAGTCGTCGGCGCCCGCGTTGAGCAGCCTGACCACCTCCGCCTCGTCGTCACGGGCGGTGGCGATGATCACCGGGACATCGGTGATCCCGCGCAGCATCTTCAGCGCCTCCGACCCGTCCAGATCCGGGAGGCCGAGATCGAGGATCACGACGTCGAAACCGACCTGCGCCACCTCGCGCAGCGCCTCAAGAGCCGTGCCCACACTGCGTACGGTGTGGGCCGCCTCGGTGAGGTGCCGGATGAGGGCGGAGCGCACGAACTGGTCGTCCTCGACCACGAGCACACTTGCCATGGCCCGCACGGTAGCCCATCCGGGGGACCCGGTACCCCTCCGTCCGTTTACCGCCCTCCGCGCCCGGACCTGCCGCGCGTACGGCAGGATGTGCCGATGCAACGAGGATTGCTTCACGCCGGGGCCTGGACGCTCGCGACCACAGCCGCGGTGACGATGTCGTGGTTCGGAGTGCACTCCGTGCTCGCCGGTACCGCCTACGATCCACCGCGCGCGCTCCCGGTCTCCGATGCCGTCGCCGGCTCCTCGGCGCGGCCGGTGGCCTCCTCCACGCACCGGCCGAAGCCGGTGCCGTCCACGACGTCCCCCGCACCGACCGTGCCGCCCACCACCAAGCCCGCGACGAAGGCGCCGTCCCCGCCGCCGGAGAAGCCCCCGGGCACCTCGCACGACGCCTCCACCAGCAACACCACCGGCAATGTGCACGCCTACAAGGTCACCGGCGGCCGCGTCGTGCTCGACCTCGGGCCGGCCTCGGCCACCCTCGTCTCGGCCACCCCCGACGAGGGCTGGGAGATGAAGGTCTGGAAGCTGGACGAATGGATCCGGGTGGACTTCACCAGCGGAACCACCACCTCGTCGGTCTTCTGCACCTGGAACGGCCACCCGCCCGTGGTGGAGATGTACAAGAATTAGGGCCTGTCGTCCGGATCTCCGGTTCAGCGGAAGACCGACTCCGGCGGGGCCGGGGACGGGGCGGCCGTCGCGTCGGTGACCGGGGCCGCGCCGCCGGCGAAGTCGGCCAGCGGGCGGCCGTGTTCGACGCGGCCGGGGTGCGGGTCGGAGGCGACCCGCCGGGTCAGCTCGGCGAGCGGCAGCTCGACGTCGGCGGCGAGCAGGATGGCGTTGCCGAAACGGCGGCCGCGCAGCACCGCCGGGTCGGCGGACACACAGACCTCGGCGAACGCCGACCGCGCGGTGGCGATCTGGGCGCGCAGGAAGCCGAGGGCGCCGCCGTCGGCGAGGTTGGCCGCGTAGAAACCGCCGGGCAGCAGCGCGCGCCTGACCTCGTGCAGGAATTCGGCGCTGGTCAGATGCGCGGGAGTGCGGGCGCCGCCGAAGACATCGGCGATGACCAGGTCGGCCCAGCCGTCCGGGACCTTCCCCAGCCCCGCCCGGGCGTCCCCGCCCCGCACCTTGATCCGCCAGGTCCGGTCCCACGGCAGTTCACGGCGGACCAGCTCGACGAGCGGACCGTCGATCTCGACGGCCTGCTGGGTGGAGCGCGGCCGGGTCGCGGCGGTGTACCGGGCCAGGGTGAGCGCGCCGCCGCCCAGGTGCAGCACCTGCAGCGGGCGCCCCGGGGGCGCGACCAGGTCGATGATGTGGCCCAGCCTGCGCTGGTACGAGAAGTCCAGGTACGACGGGTCGTCGAGGTCGACGTGCGACTGCGGTGCGCCGTCGATGAGCAGCGTCCAGCCGTGCGGCCTTTCCCGGTCCGGGACCAGCTCGGCCTGCCCGCCGTCGACCACGGCGCCGACCGCTTCGCGGGCCTGCGCCCTTCCGCCCTGCTTCTTACCTGCCACCCGACCAGTATCGGCCAGCAAGCAGCCGGCGTCAGACGCCGCCGGCCAGCCTGATCGTGCGGGCCGCCTCACCGAGCGCCGCCCGCAGGACGGCCGGGTCGGTGGCGGTGATCCGGCCGGGCCCGCTGTCCGGCGGCACCAGCCAGCCGGAACCGGCCTCCGACGGCTCCGCGCCGATCGAGAAGCCGCGGCCGTTGCTCCGCGTACAGGAACTGCCGGGCAGGTCCCAGCCGTCCGCGGTGCCCTGCGGCACCAGGAACCCGATGCCGTCCCCCGCGTCGTCGTGCAGCACCGGCCCGACGCCGGTCCGCAGCCGCAGGATGTCGACGGCCTCCAGGCCCTGCTGGGTCGGGACGGTGACGAGATCGCACGGCGGCGTCGCCGGCGGCATCTCGCTCCGCTCCGGGCTCGGTTCGTGCCGATCGGTGTCCAACAAGGGGAACCCTCCTCGCGGGCGGACGCAGCACCGCCCTTACGAGGAGTACAACGCGCCTCCCTGTCAACAGCTACGCCCCGCTAACGCCGCAAGGGGTGGCATTTCATGGCGGATCACGGGTGAGATATCCGTTTTGTAGGCAAACCCTCGGTATCTGCCCCGTCACAGCGGGTACCGTCGTCGCGCCGTCCGCACCAGGAGTCCGCCATGGCTTCACCGTCCTCAAGCCCCGATCCAGCCCGAACCGCCACCATGGCCAACGCGGCCTTCCGGCAGTTGCGCGGAGACCGTTCCCCCAACGAGTTCGCTGCGGCGGTACGCCGTTCCGCCCGCGAGATCGGCGAGCAGGTCAGCTGCGACGCCCGGTACATCGGGCGGGTGGAGGCCGGGGAGATCCGGTGCCCCAACTACGCCTACGAGCGGGTGTTCCGCCATATGTTCCCCGGCCGCTCGCTGGGCGACCTGGGCTTCGCCCCGCGCGAAGCGGTACGGGGCAGACGCGGCGGCGCGCCACCGCTGGATACGTACGAATTCGAGTTCGAGGAGAGCGACGTGCTGCGTCGCGTGTTCATGACCGGCGGCCCCGCCGTCATCGCGACCGCCCTGGTGTCCGGCTCCGCCGTGCACCCACCCGCCGGCCGGGTCGGCGTCGGCGAGGTCCACGCCGTCGAGGAAGCCGTGCGGCACATCCGGCTGCACGACGACCGGCACGGCGCGGACGGCCTGTACGAACAGGCGGGCCAGGCCCTGCGCACCGCCTACCGGCTGCTCGACGAGGGCGCCTACAGCCAGTCCGTGGCCGACGGGTTGTACGCCGGAGCGGGTGAACTCGCCGTCTCCGTCGGATGGCTGGCCCACGACTCCGGCCGGTTCACCGACGCCCGCTCCTACTACGCCGAGGCGCTCGCCACGGCCCGCGTGTCGGGCGACGCTGCCCTGGAGGCCCACGCGTTCTGCAACACCGCCTTCCTCGCCCGCGACGCGGGCCGGCCGCACGAGGCCGTCCGGGCCGCGCAGGCCGCCCAGGCCGCCGCCCGGCGCCTCGCCTCACCGCGGCTGCTCTCCCTGCTCGCGCTGCGCGAAGCGGGCGGCCGCGCGGGACTCGGCGACCGCTCCGGATGCGAACGCGCGCTGTCCCGCGCCCAGTCACTCTTCGGGCGCGGCCCGTCCGACGCCGACCCGCAGTGGATGACGTTCTTCGGCGAGGCCGAACTCGCGGGCCTGGAGGCCCAGTCCTGGTCCGCGCTCGGCGACCACCGCCGCGCCGCGGACTCCGCCCGCCGCGCGGTCAGCCTCCAGGACCCGCACTTCACCCGCAACATCGCCCTCTACGGCGCCGAGTTGTCCGCAAACCTGGCCGCCGGCGACCGCCCCGACGAGGCCGCCGCCGCGGGCTCCCGCGTCCTCGACCTCCTCGGCCGCGTCCAGTCCTCCCGCGTACGAGCCCTCCTGGACACCACAGCCACCCGCCTCCGCCCCCACCACCGGACGACGGCGGTAGCCGACTTCCTGAACCGCCAGCGCTGACCGCCTCCGGCGGAGGTTCCAGGACCCACCTGCGGTGGGAGTGCGGGTACGTCAGTGCCTGCGGCGGGGCAGTTCCCACGTCACCCGAGGTGCCCCGTGTCGTTCCAGCGTTCCACCGCCGGGTCCCCGTACGCCCACCCCAGAATCGACAGCGACGCCGGATCCAGCCGGATGGAAGCCCCGAACGACGGGTCCAACCCCAACCACCTCGCTCCCAGCGTCCGCAAGAAGTGCCCGTGGGCGAAGACGAGCACATCCCGCTCCGCCGACCGCGCCCACGCCACCACCTCGTCCGCCCGCTCCGCGACCTCCGCGAGGGACTCGCCGCCCACCACCCCGTCCCGCCAGATGTTCCACTCGGGCCGGCCCGCCGCGCGCTCGCGCTCGGCGATCTCGTCGGGGACGAGCCCTTCGTAGGCGCCGTAGTCCCACTCCATGAGGGCGTCCCACGGCTTGGCGCGGTCGCCGAAGCCGGTGAGTTCGCCGGTCTCGCTCGCGCGGACGAGGGGGCTGGTGCGGACCTCGAGGCCGGGGAGTCCGTCCCAGGGGGCGCCGTGCAGCCGTTCGGCGAGGAGCCGGGCGGTGCGGCGGCCCTCGTCGGTGAGGGGGATGTCGGTGCGGCCGGTGTGGCGGCCGGAGAGGGACCACTCCGTCTGGCCGTGACGGACCAGAAGGATGCGCGGAGCCATGCGGAGGGACCTTTCACTACGTAATGGAGATCACTCCATCATCGCGCACTCCGGGCGCCCGGCCCGATGAGGCCGGTCAGCAGTCCGTCGAGGCCGAGCTCGTACTGGGCCATGCCCGCGTCCTGCGCGATGGCGAGCTCGGGGACGAGCTCGGTGAGCGCGGGGTAGCGGTCGGCGGGGAGGTCGGCGAGCCGGGCGCGTACCCGGTCGCGCAGACCGTCCTCGCACAGGGCGCGGTCCCGGCGGACGTTCCACAGCGCGGAGCCGACCGTGTACTGCATGAGGGCGACGTGGGCGCGCGCGGCGTCGACCCGGTCGAGGCCGGCGGCGCGCAGCAGGCCCAGCATCCGGTCGATGACGGCGATGGCCTCGTCGCCGCGCATGGGCCGGGTGGTCAGCAGCTGCAGGGCCGACGGGTGCTCCGCGAAGAGCCGGAAGACACTGCGGCATACTTCACGCAGTTGCTCGCGGGCGTCCGCGACGCCCGCGGCCTCGCCCACGGCGGGCAGCTCGACCTCGCTGAGCAGCCGCTGGGCGACGGCGTCGCTGATCTCTTCCTTGCTGCGGAAGTGCGAGTAGACGGCCATCGTGCCGACGCCGAGCTGCGCGGCGAGGGCGCGCATGGTGAACGCCTCGGCGCCGTCACGGTCGAGCAGGACGACCGCTGCGTCAAGGATTCTGTCCGGATTGAGCGTGTTGCGCGGAGCGCGGCGCCGGGGGGCGCGGGCCGACTGGGTGACGGTCATGCCATTCTCTAACTTCTCGCGGAGAGCAACCTGGGAGGGCGCCCCGGGCGTCTTCCCGCACGCATACCCGACCAAGAGATGTTGAACACGGAACGAACGCAGTGTGGCCAGGAATTTCCGGGGCGATGTGCGGGCTGTCTAGCGTACGACGTACGGTAGAGCCTACGACATGGTCCGCAACGAGCCACATCCGCAGAACGGGGAGAACGGCCGCATGACGATCACCGCCACAGCGCCTCGCGCCTCGGCCTACCGGGGCCGGCTGCGCTGGTGGACCGAGCTGCCGCTCATCGCCGTCGTGTACGCCCTCTACTCGTGCGGCCGCCTGCTGGTCCGCGGCGACGTGGACAACGCCGTCGAGAGCGGGATCGACATCCTGCATCTCGAAGAGCTGATGCGGATCGATCCGGAGCGCTGGCTCAACGGCATCTGTACGAAGTACGCCGCGATCGGCGTCCCCGCGGACTTCGCGTACGCCTCGCTGCACTATCTCGTGACGCCCGTGATCCTGGTGTGGCTGTGGCGGCGGCGGCCCACCCACTACCGCGCGGCCCGCACATGGCTGATGCTCTCCACCCTGATCGGGCTGATCGGCTTCACCCTCATGCCCACGGCGCCGCCCCGGCTGCTGGACTCCAGCCACGGCTTCATCGACACCATGGCGCAGTACGGCTCCTACGGCTGGTGGGGCCAGGACGCCAGCGCCCCGCGCGGCCTCGGCGGGCTGACCAACCAGTACGCGGCGATGCCGAGCCTGCACGTCGGCTGGTCGCTGTGGTGCGGGATCATGCTGTGGCGCTACGGGCGGACCCCACTGGTGCGCGCGCTGGGCATCCTGTACCCGCTGATCACCACGTTCGTGGTGATGGGCACCGCCAACCACTACCTGCTGGACGCGGTCGCCGGTGCGGCCGTCATGGGCATCGGCTACCTGCTGGCCCCGCGGGTCCTTCTCGCCGTCGACGCGCTGCGCGCCCGGTGGGCCGTCCGGTCCGGTGCCACCACCTCCGCGGAGGGCCACAGCCCGGTCGTGGCGGCCTCCGCGTCCGCTGCCGGCCCCGGGACGACGGCCCCGGCCTCGGCGGCTCCCAGAACGGCGCCGCACGGCGCCGTCCCCAGCGGCGTCGCGACCCCGCGGACGGGATCTCACGACGACCACCGGGACGAGCACAGATCGGATCCCTCGGGCAGGTCTTCCGTGGGTCAGGGCCGAATGTCGTAGCCGGGTGCGAGACTTCCGCGGGTGAGCACTACGCACTATCTGCGGGAGCGGCTGGCCGAGTTGCGCGGACCGGCCACATCACCACGTCCGCTCGACGCGCGGGCCCTCGCGGCCCTGGCCGCGAACCCCGGCTGCCGCCGCCGGGCCCTGCTCGACGCCGCCGGGATCGACAAGGGCGCGGTCGCGCAGGTGCTGGGCGCGCCCGCCCCGTTCGGGCAGTCCCAGTTCGCCTTCGCCCGCGGCCATGCCTTCGAGGCCCGGGTCAAGGCGGAGGAGTGCGCCGAGCTGCTGCGGCTGCTGGGCGCCCCCGAGGACAGCGGCGCGCTGCTGCCGGACCTGTCGGCCGCCGGCCCTGAGGGCCGTACCGCCAGGACCCGGCTGGCCCTGGCGGAGGCGACCTCCGCCGGCCGCTGGACGCTGCTGGACCACCCGCTGCTGGCGCTCGACGTCGCGGGCTCCGCCGCCTACCTGGAGCCGGACGCGGTGGTCGTCGCGCCGGACGGCTCCTGGACGGTCGTCGAGGTCAAGTCCTTCCCGATCCTGGACGGCAGCGCGGACCCGGTGAAGGTGGGCGCCGCCGCCCGCCAGGCCGCGGTGTACGTGCTGGCGCTGGAGCGGCTGGCCGGGCTGCTGGAGGAGACCACGGGCCCCGTGCGGGTGTCGCACGATGTGCTGCTGGTCTGCCCCAAGGACTTCTCGAACCTGCCGACGGCCCAGTTCGTCGATGTGCGCAAACAGCTGTCGGTGACCCGGCGGCAGCTGACCCGGCTGACCCGTATCGAGGAGATCGCCGCCGAACTGCCGGACGGCACCACGTTCGACCTGCGCTGGTCCGAGGACGGCCGCACCCCGACCCGGCCGGCCCCCGAGCTGGCCGCCGCCGTCGAGGCGGTCCCGGCCGCGTACTCCCCCGAGTGCCTGGCCGCCTGCGAGCTGTCCTTCCACTGCCGTGACCGCTCCCGTGCCTGCGGCTCCGTCGAGTCCCTGGGCCGCGGCCTGCGCGGCGAACTGGGCACCCTCACCACGGTCGAGGCCGTGCTGTCCGCCGCCCTCGGCACGGACGCCGCCGGCGCCGAGACGGCGGACCCCGCCGTCGCCGCGCTGCGCCGCGCCGCCGTGCTGCGCGCCGAGGCGCTCACCGCTGGGGGTGCCTCATGTCACTGATCGGGACCCTGGCGCGGGCCGAGGCCGTGGTCGCGGGCCGGGCGCAGCCGGTGGCGACGGTCCGGCACCGGTACCTGTCGCAGCATCCGCTGGTGTTCGTGCCGCTGACGACGGCGGGCGAGGTCGGCGCACCGCTGGGCGCGCTGGTGGGCCGCGACCGGGAGGCACCGAGCCTGCTGGTGGTGACGCAGCCGCGTGACCGGGACCTGCGGTTCGACTTCCTCGCGGCGCTGGCGACCACGGTCATCGCGCACATGGACCGGTACGCGGACGACGTGGAGACCGAACCGGCGACGCGGAACCGCGAGGAGTCCGAGGTCTGCGCGGACGCCCCGCAGATCATCGTGCCGAACGCGGCGGCGGCGGACTACGTCCGGCTGCTCGGCCGCTCCACCCGGTTCCGCCGCACGGCGGAGGAGAATCCTGACGAGCCCTATCCGGTGCCGTCACGGGTGCCGCTCTCCGGCCGCTGGCTGACGCACTACGGGGAGCGCGCCCGCACCCCCGGCGCCTCGCTGCTGCTGTCGATGACGGAGCTGCTGTCGCGGCACTGGGCGACCGGCCAGAGCAATCTGGAGGACCAGCACCTGGGCGCGCTGCTCGGCTGGATCGCCCCTCCGAAGGGCATGACCGGCGCGGACGCGGCCCGTCGCGCGGAGACCGGACGCGGACCGGACGGCCTGTTGCTGAGCCCGCCCGCCGGCCCGGCGACCGACCCCGCCTTCGACAACACGGTGCTGGCCCCCGCGATGTCCCGCTTCGACGCGGCCCGGGCGGCGGCGCGGGCGGCCGGCGAGGAACGGTCCGCCGCGACGTCCGTCGCCGAGGCCGAGGTGCGGGCGCTCGTCGAGAGCCAGTTGCGGCCTACCTGGGACGATGTGTGGCGCGGGCTCGATCTGCTGCGGGCGCTGCCCGAGGGCGGGCATGTCGAGGAGCGCTGGAAGCGGGACCGCTGGTCGTACACCGGCCACCGGGACCGGGTGCGGGCCGGTGAGCCGCCGCAGCCGAAGCGTGACGACGCCATCGCGGCCGCGCAGAAGCTGATGGGCCGCGAGACGGCCCAGGTGCGGCTGGAGGCGCAGGAGGCGCTGGACGATCCGCTGGTGATGGCCGGGCGGCGGCTGTCCGGCGAGGCGTTCGCGGGCGAGGTCACCGACGTGGTGATGGCGTACAGCGAGGCGAAGGTGCCGCGCCCGCGCCCGCTGGTAACCGTCGCGACCGCCGACGTACCGCATTTCGACGCCGACGCGAAGCTCTACCGCGCGCTTCCCGGGGGGAAGACCCAGGAGGCGCGCTTCGTCGAATGGCCGGCGCCCGGTGAGGTCACGGTGCGACTGCTGAACGGCATGGGCCGGGGCAAGGTCCCGGACGAGGGGTCGGTGCCCGCGGCCGGCGACCGCGTGTGCTGGACCCTGTTCGAGCACGCGCCGCGCGGCGGACCGGAGTTGCCCGACCCCGAGGACACCCCGTGGACGCACGGCGGCCCGCCGGAGACCGCCGCCGCGCCGGCCGCACCCGCACCCGATCCCGTCACCGTGGAGGACTTCCTGTGAGCCGCACGACGGAGGACTCTCCGCCCCACGGCCCGGCCCGCCCCGCCCCGCGCGACCCCGCCGCCGAGGCGGCGGCGGTCACCGAGGCGATCCTGCGCGACACGCTGCACGGCTCGTCGCGCGGTGTCGTCGTCGACTCCCCGCCGGGCGCGGGCAAGTCGACGCTCGTGGTGCGCGCCGCCCGGGAACTGGCCGCGGCGGGCGAGTCGTTGATGGTGGTCGCGCAGACGAACGCGCAGGTGGACGATCTCGCGGACCGGCTGGCGACCGCCGATCCGGGGCTCGCGATCGGCCGGCTGCACGGCAGCGAGTCACCGCCCGATCCGCTGCTCGACCGGCATCCGTCGATCGTGAAGTCCGCGAAGGTCGCCGATCTCGCCCAGCAGAAGGTGGTGATCGCGACCTCCGCGAAGTGGGCGTACGTCAAGACCACCGATCTGACGTCGCCCTGGCGGCACGCGATCGTCGACGAGGCGTACCAGATGCGCTCGGACGCGCTGCTGCAGGTCGCCGGGCTCTTCGAGCGGGCGCTCTTCGTCGGTGACCCGGGGCAGCTGGACCCGTTCAGCGTGGTGGGCGCCGACCAGTGGGCGGGGCTGAGCTACGACCCGTCGGCGAGCGCGGTGGTGACGCTGCTGGCGCACAATCCGGGCCTCCCGCAGCACCGGCTGCCGGTGTCGTGGCGGCTGCCCGCGTCGGGCGCGCCGCTGGTGTCGCGGGCGTTCTACCCGTACACGCCGTTCCGCAGCGGCACCGGGCCCGGCGTCCGGCGGCTGTCGTTCGGGGTGCCCTCGCAGGGCACCGGGCCCGACGAGGTGCTGGACGAGGCGGCCGCGTCGGGCTGGGGGCTGTTGGAGCTGCCTGCCCGGCACACTCCCCGGACGGATCCGGAGGCGGTGCACGCGGTGGCCCAGGTGGTGCGGCGGCTGCTGGACCGGGGCGGGGTGACGTTCAGCGAGCGCTCGCAGGAGCCGGCGCCGCTGACCGCGGACCGGATCGCCGTCGGCACGGCGCACCGCGACCAGGCGGCGGCGGTGCGGTCGGCACTCACCGCGCTGGGCGTGACCGGTGTCGCCGTGGACACCGCGAACCGGCTGCAGGGCCGGGAGTTCGACGTGACGGTCTTCCTGCACCCGCTGTCCGGCCGCCCGGACGCGACGGCGTTCCATCTGGAGACGGGCCGGCTCTGCGTGCTCGCCTCCCGGCACCGGCACGCCTGCATCGTGGTGTGCCGGGCGGGCGTGGCCCGGCTGCTGGACGAGCACCCGTCGACGGAACCGGTGCAGCTGGGCGTGACGGTGAAGTTCCCGGACGGTTGGGAGGCCAACCACGCGGTCCTGGCGCACCTGGACGAGCACCGGGTCCCGTACCGGACATAGCCCGGTGCGGAACGGTGCGGAACGGTGCGGAACAGGTGCGGAACGGGTGCGGAACCGCACTTCAGGCGGCACTTCGGACGGCCCGGAGGCCCACTTGCGCGGGCGCGGGACAATGGAACGCGCGAATCCCTTGGAGGTAGGTACATGTCCGAGCCGCAGTCGGCTCACGACCGGCGCGACGCTGTCCCGCCGGCTCCCGCACGGCGCCTGCGCCCGGCGGAGCTGCTCTTCGAGCCCGCCCAGGCCCTCGCCGACGAGGAGCACTTCTTCGACCTGGAGTCGCTCGACGATCCCCGGCAGCTGCTGGCGCGCTCCACGGAGCTGGCGCTGGCCTTCCGCGCCGCCGCCGACCGGGCGACGGAGTACCAGGCGATAGCCGCGGCCCAGCTGGCGGATCCCCGGCGCTTCGACCGGCTGACGTATGCCGCGATCGCGGAGCAGTCCGGCTGGACCGAGGACTACGCGAAGAAGATGGTCGAGTTCGGGACACGCCTGCAGGAGCGGTGACCGAAACCAATGCCCTGCGCGGGTGATTGTGTCAAGCGACCACGGCCCTTTGGCATATGCAGGATGCGCAAGGTACCGGACGACCGGTGTTCCTGTCCCGTATTCGTCCGATTCACATGGACGCAGCGCGAGCGGCCGGTACCTCTAGGTGTATGAGCGAATGGCAGTGGGAGACCTGGAGGCACCCGGACATCACCGTGGCCGGCGACCCGACGGACCCTGAACGGCAGTCGCACACCGCGTACGTCACCCCGGCGGGAGCCGCCTGGCTCGCCTCCGCCAGCGCCTTCCCGCGCAGCGTCCAGGCGCTGTGGAGCGCCCGCCCGACCGCGCCCAGCGTGCTGCCGTGCGGCACCGTCTTCGACGTGGTGAACCTCCCCGCGCTCTTCGGCCGCCGGGTGCTGGAGCAGTTATGGGCCGCCGGTCCCGGAAGCGGGCCGGTCGCCGTGCACCGCGGCCGGGTGCTGCTGCTGGTCGCCCCCGGATCCGCCCAGCGGCTGCCGTCGCTGCTGGGCTGGGAGGAGTGGAGCCGCTCGGTGCCGCCGCTGATGTGCCACGGCCTGGGCGACGCGGTGACCGTGCCGCCGCTGTACGGCGACGAGACCGGCCTGGACACCGAGGGCGGATCGTCGCGCTGGGTGGTGGCCCCCGACACCCGTCATCCCTGGCTCCCCGGCCCCGACGTGCTGCTGTGGGCCTGCATCCGCGCGGCCCGCGCCGCCGCCCGTACGACCGCTCCCGCGGTGGCTCCCTCGGCCTCCCCGGCCTGAACGGGATATCGATTTTCACTCCGCCGGAAGCGGATGCTAATGTCTGTCTCGCAGCACGCGCCGCTAGCTCAGTTGGTTAGAGCAGCTGACTCTTAATCAGCGGGTCCGGGGTTCGAGTCCCTGGCGGCGCACCTACGGGAAACCGTTGACCTGGGCGTTCCTCCTTCGGGAGGGGCGCCTTTCGTCATGTACGGGGCCAGTACGGAGCCAGTACCGAGCCGGCACGGGAGCAGTGCGAGAGCGGTACGGGAGCGGCCCGGCGCGGTAACAAGGCCAGGGAGAGACCGTCTCCAGGAGGCCCCGCATGCCGCTGCCGCACTACCGTCCCCCGGACGCGCCCGACGGCGCGCGCGAGGACGCGTGGCGTCCGCCGCCGCGCCGCGTCGGCCGGATGGCGGCGGGCATCCTCGCGGTCACGGTGGTGACCGGCGCCTGGCTGCTGCGCGACGGCACGCAGGAGCGGGAACCGCCGCTGCCCACCCCGGCCGAGGCGGTCTCCGCGGCCGGGCGGAACCCGGCCGCCGGCGGGCAGACGGAGGTCGCACTGCCGCCGCGCGCGGCCCCGATGACCGCCGCCGCCCCCGAACGGATCCGCGTCCCGGCCATCGGGGTCGACGCGCCCCTCATGCGGCTCGGGCTCGACACCACCGGCCATCTGCAGACCCCGCCGGAGTCCGAGCGCGGGCTGGCCGGCTGGTACGCGGGCGGGGCCGCGCCCGGCGCCGCGGGCGCCGCCGTACTGGCCGGGCATGTGGACACCCGCGAGGGCCCCGCGGTCTTCTACGAGCTGGGCGGGCTGCACAAGGGCGACCGGATCGAGATCGACCGCGCGGACCGCCGTACCGCCGTGTTCACGGTCTACGGCATCGAGGTCTACGAGAAGCAGGACTTCCCCACCGACCGGGTCTACGGCGCGACACCGGACGCCGAACTGCGCGTGATCACCTGCGGCGGAGTGTTCAGCAAGGCGGCGGGATACCTGGGCAACGTCGTGGTCTACGCCCGGCTCACCGGCTCCACCGAACCGTCCTGACGGAGTCCCGGCGGCCCCGCCGACCGGCCCAACCGGCGCACCCTCCTGACGCACCGGCACCCCGTTGCCCCCACCCCTTCCACCGGCGCGCCCACCCCCGGAACGGCCGGTTGGCCGAACCGGGGGCACACCACTGGCAGGTGAATGCAGTATGTCCTAGTTTAGGTATTTCTGATGTCATTTATGAATCTGCGCGTCACCGGGGAGGTCCCTGTGCGACAGCCGCTGGCCATGAGCGGGCCGATGGACTGGCCGCTGACCAACGGCGCCGTGCCCTGGATCGTGCTCGTGATCGGCCTGCTGTCGCTCGGCTGGCTGCTCGTGGTCCGCCAACGCTCCTGGTGGACCCTCACCGTCCCGCTGATCGCCCTCGGCACCGCCGTCGCGGTGTTCGTCGTGCAGTACCTGGAGGACAACTCCTGGCGGCTGATCGCCGACGAACTGCCGATCGGCGTCCTGGTGTGGATCGGGGTCGGGGTGTTCGGCGTCGCCCTGGCCGTGGCCCGCTGCTTCTACACCCCGCACTGGCGGATCAGGCTGGCCGCGCTGCTGGCGGGCCTGCTCGTCCTGCTCGCCGCGTGCTCCCAAGTGAACGTGTTCTACGACCAGTACCCCCGGCTCCGCACCCTGGTGACCGCGCTGACCCGGGAGAGCACCGACCTCAGGACGGCCAGCGGCGGCGGCAAGGAGAACACCACCGTCCGCACCCCGGTGGGCGGCACGCTCGAATCGGTGTGGAAACCGCCGGCGGACATGCCCGGCAAGGGATCGCTGTCGAAGGTGCGGATCCCCGGCACCGTCTCCGGCTTCGACGCGCGCGACGCCTGGGTCTATCTGCCGCCCGCCTACCGGACCAATCCGCGCGCGCTGCTCCCCGTCATCGTCCTGATGCCCGGTCAGCCCGGATCGCCGCAGGACTGGCTCGACTCCGGGCAGCTGGCCGAGACCATGGACGCGTACGCCGCCGAGCACCACGGGCTGGCGCCGGTCGCGGTCTCCGTCGACACCCTGCACTCGCCGCTGAACAACACCATCTGCGTGGACTCCGAACGCGGCAAGGTGCACACCTACCTCACCCAGGACGTACCGGCGTGGATCAGGGCCAACCTCCAGGTCGCGGCCGCACCCGGGTCCTGGGCGGCGGGCGGCTATTCGCTCGGCGGCACCTGCTCGCTGCAGCTGGCCGTCACCGCCCCGGAACTCTTCGGGTCGTTCGTCGACATCTCGGGGCAGCGCGAACCGACCCTGGGCGGCCACCAGCACACCGTCGACGAGCTGTTCGGCGGCAGCTCGGCCGCCTACGACGCCATCAGCCCGCTGAAGATCATGCGGAAGAAGTCCTTCCCCGGCACCAACGGCCTGTTCATCGTCGGCTCCTCCGACGGCACCTACCGGCCGCAGCAGCGGGACGCGTACGCGGCGGCCCGCAAGGCCGGGATGAACGTCACCTACAAGGAGCTGCCCGGCGGCCACAGCTGGGCGGTCTGGCGGCCCGCCCTCGGCGTGGGGCTGGCCTGGCTCGGCGGCGTCACCCATCTGACCTCCCCATCCAGCGGCTGACGGGACTGCACCGATGACCGAAACGCAGGCGCAGGCGCGGGAACTCCCCGACGGCCCGGAGCCGGCCGGGCCCAGTACGCCGAAGCCGCCCGGCCGGTGGCGATCCTGGGCGGCCACCATCCGGCGCGGCGCCGGGCAACTACGGCACGCACCCGTCACCGTGACCCTGATCGCCGCCCTGTGGATCACCGGCGCGGCCACCGGATCGCTGCGCAGGGGCCCGGACGACCAGCTGTTCGACGCCGTCGGCGTCGGCTGGGAGACCCTCGCCGAGGGCCACTGGTGGACCCCGCTCAGCTCCGGCCTGTGGTGCTCCAGCCTCGACATGTATCTGATCAGCACCGTGGCGCTCGCCGTGCTCGGCACCCTGGCGGAGCGCCGGATGGGCTCCGCCCGCACCGTGCTGGCACTGGTTGCCGCCCAGGTGGCCGGCACCCTGCTCGGGGTGGGCCTGGCCAAGCTCGGCGACCTGGCCGGCGACGACTGGCTCGAACTGCTCTCCCTGGAGGCGGCGGTCGGCCCCACGGTCGCCGTGGCGGGGGTGGCCTTCACGGTGAGCGGAACGATGACGGCGCTGTGGCGGCGCCGGGTGCGCCTGCTGCTGGCCGCGGTGGTGCTGGTCCTCGCGCTGTACCTGGGCACCCTGCTGGACGTCCTGCAGGTCACCGGCGGGGTGATCGGCCTGGCCGTCGGAGCGGTGTTCTGGCACCGGCTGCCGCACCGGCCGACCGGTGCTTCGCACTCCGAAACCCGGGTGCTGGTCGGGCTGTTCATCGCCGCCGCCGCGATCGGCCCGGCGCTGACGATGCTCTCGCCCGACGCGCTCGGCCCGCTGGCCACCTTCCGCGATCTGCTCGTCACCTCGCACCCCGACGCCCAGGCCGTCCAGGACGCCTGCGCCGAATCGGTGCGGGCCTGCCATCAGATCCACGCCGAGGAGCACTTCTACGACTCCCCCGCGATCCTGATGACGGTCATGCCCGCACTGCTGCTGCTCGTCCTCGCCGAAGGACTACGGCGCGGCCGGCGGCTGGCCTGGATCCTCGCCATCGTGGTCAACCTGGCGCTGATGGCGATCGTTCTCTACGAGATGGTGGACTTCCTCGGTTCGCTGGACCTCAGCACCCCGGAGGGCAGGGACGACCGGAGCTGGCTGATCCGCGCCTGCATCGAGCAGCTCCTGCTGCCCGCCGCCTCGATCGTCCTGCTGGTCGTCACCAGGAGCCGCTTCCAACTGCGATTGCCGCGCACCTCGGTCCGCAGGATCGCACTGGCCGTCGGCGGCAGCGTGCTGGCCGTCGCGGCCGTCTACGTGGGCACCGCCTACGCGATCCGCGACCAGTTCTACCCCGTCGCCACCGTCTCCTTCCTGTGCCAGGGGCTCGTCTCCGTCTTCCTGCCGCCCATCTACAGCGACCTCGCCGACCAGGGCCCCATCCCGGTCGGCTCGGGCGCCCACTGGCTGTACGAGTACTGCGGTCTGGTGCCCTGGCTGGTCGCGCTCGTCTCCCTGCTGGTGGTCTTCCGCAGCAACCGGCTGCGGGCCTCCGACGAGCAGGCCCGGCGGGCCCGTTCGATCCTCACCGAGCACGGCGGCTCGACGCTCTCGTACCTGTCCACCTGGGAGGGCAACCACTACTGGACGTCCCCCGGCGGCGACGCGGGCGTGGCCTACCGGGTGCTCTCCACCATCGCGCTGACCACCGGTGACCCCTTCGGGGAGCCGTCGGCCCGGCAGCGCGCGGTGGGCGAGTTCGCCGCGTTCTGCGACGCGCGCGGCTGGTCACCGTGCTTCTACAGCGTCAACGAGGAGTCCCGGCAGGCCGCCGAGGCGCTCGGCTGGAAGTCCCTGCAGGTCGCCGAGGACACCGTCGTACCGCTGGCCGGTCTGGAGTTCAAGGGCAAGAAGTGGCAGGACGTCCGCACCGCGCTCAACAAGGCGGGCAAGGCCGGCATCACCGCCGAGTGGTGGCGCTTCCCGGACGCGCCGCTGGCGCTCACCGAGCAGATCCGGGCCATCTCCGAGGAGTGGGTCGCCGACAAGGGCCTGCCCGAGATGGGCTTCACCCTCGGCGGCCTCGACGAACTCGACGACCCCGAGGTGCGCTGTCTGATCGCGCTGGACGCCGACCGGACCATCCACGGCATCACCAGCTGGATGCCGGTCTACCGGGACGGCGAGCCGATCGGCTGGACACTGGACTTCATGCGGCGCCGCTCCACCGGCTTCCGCGGCGTCATGGAGTTCCTGATCGCCTCCTCCGCGCTCGGACTGAAGGAGGAGGGCGCGGAGTTCATCAGCCTGTCCGGGGCGCCGATGGCCCGGGTGGACCGCGGCGAGGCCCCGGCGCCGCTCCAGCGGCTGGTCGATGTGTCGGGGCGACTACTGGAACCGGTGTACGGTTTCCGTTCATTGCTCGCGTTCAAGGCAAAATTCCAGCCCGACTACCACCCTATGTACATGTGCTACCCCGATCCGGCCGCTCTGCCGACCATCACCCGCGCCATCGGCAAGGCGTACCTTCCGCACATGACGGCGGCTCAGGGCGTACGGCTGGTCCGCCAGCTGTCCGGCTCCTGAGCCGGGGTCCGACTCCGGTTTGAGGTGACGCCATGTGGGACTGGTTGGCCGACGCCTACCGGACGCGGATCGTCGACAACGGTCGCGAACCGCTGTTCCTGCTCCTCGTCGGGTTGATCGGCTCGTTCCTCTTCATCCGCTTCAGCGTGCGGATGATCCGCCGCGGCGTGAGCTGGTGGCCGGGGAACGTCAACCCGGGCGGACTGCACATCCACCATGTCGTCTTCGGCCAGGCCATGATGCTCATCGGCGGCATCGGCTCCTTCGCGGTACGCGGCGGCGTCCTCGCGCACAACCTGCTGGCCGTGCTGTTCGGCATCGGCTGCGGGCTGGTGCTCGACGAGTTCGCCCTCGTCCTGCACCTGGAGGACGTCTACTGGAGCGAGCAGGGCCGCAAGTCCGTGGACGCGGTGATCCTCGCTGTCGCGGTGATCGGTCTGCTGCTCATCGGGGAGGCCCCGCTGGGCGGCTTCGTCGGCGGGATCAACGGCGAGCAGATCGGTGTCGCGGCGGTCCTGCTGGGCTTCGTGGTCATCTGCCTGATCAAGGGCAAGGTGTGGACGGGGCTGATCGGCGTGATGATGCCGCCGGTCGCGATCATCGGGGCGCTGCGGCTGGCCCGCCCGGCCAGCCCCTGGTCCCGCTGGCGCTACCACTCCCGGCCCCGGCGGCTGGCCCGCTCCGAGCGCCGCGAGGACCGGGTCCACCGGCGGCTGGTGGCGTTCAAGACCAGGCTGATGGACGCCGTCGCGGGCGCCCCGCACCTGAAGTCGAAGTCCGAGAGCGTCCCCGTGCCCCGCCCGACGGTCGTCGACATCCCGCCGTCCCGGATCGAGGTGTGGCTGCGGCCGCTGCAGCAGCCGGGCGCGGCGGTCGCCGTCTGGTACCTGCGGACCGCCGCCGTGGTCAACGTGCTGACCGGGCTGATCGCGCCGTTCCGCGAGCGGGTGCACCGGGCCACCAACGGGGAGTTCTTCACCGCCTTCCTGCTGAGCCCGGGCTTCACCGGCGCCGTCCTGGCCTTCCTGCTCGCGGTGACGCTGCGCCGCCGCAAGCGCGCGTCCTGGATCGTCGCCGTCACGCTGGTCTGGGGGTACCTGGCGCTGTGCCTGCTGGCGCTGGATCTGCTGCCGGAGGCCCGCGCACACCCCTTCAACTGGATCTCCCTCGGGCTCACCGTGCTGCTGGCCCTCGCGCTGGCGGTGTCCCGCCGGGCGTTCAACGTGCGGGGCGAGCGCGGCAACGTCGCCCTCGGACTGGTGTCGCTGCTGATCGGCAGCGTCGTCACGGTGGGCCTGGGCACCGTCCTGGTGCACGCCACCGACGCCCCGCCGCCCGCGAGCTGGCGCGCCTGCCTGCACTACGCCGTGCTGCGTGTGCTCACCGTCTCCAGCCTGTTCGACCTGCCCGAGATCGCCGTGCCCGCCTGGACCGACCTCGCGATCAACCTGCTGAGCGTCACGCTGATGCTGATGGTGCTGCTCGCCTTCTTCCGCTCCCCGCGCGGCCGCGCCCGGCTCCAGCCGGCGGACGAGCAGCGACTGCGCGAACTGCTCGCCGCGCACGGCGAACACGATCCGGTCGGGTACTTCGCCCTGCGCCGCGACAAGTCGGTGAGCTGGTCACCCGGCGGCCGGGCCGCCGTGCTGTACCGGGTGGTGAACGGGGTCGCGCTGGCCTCCGGCGATCCGATCGGTGACCGCGAGGAGTGGCCGGCGGCGATCGACGGCTGGCTGGCCGACGCCCGTCAGCACGCCTGGATCCCGGGGGTCACCGGGACCGGCGGGGGCGCCGCCGCGGTCTACGAACGGGCCGGGCTGAAGTCGCTGGACTTCGGCGACGAGGCGGTGGTCGACGTCGCCGCGTTCGCCGGAACGTACCTGGGCACGTCCACGACAGGACCGGACGGCCCGGACGGCCCGGACGGCGGCGAGGCGCTGCGTCCGCTGCGCGAGGCCCACGGGCTGATCCGCGACGCCGGCTACACCGCCGTCGTACGCCGCCACCGCGACATCCCCCGCGACGAGATGGCGGATCTCGCCCATCTCGCCGACGCCTGGCGACGGCACGCCAGTGAGCGCGGTTTCTCGGTGGCCCTGGGCCGGCTGGGCGACCCCGCGGACGGCGAGTGCGTGATGGTGGAGTGCCGCGACCCGCAGGGGCGCACGTCGGCGCTGCTGAGCTTCGTGCCGTGGGGCCGGCGCGGCCTCTGCCTCGACCTGATGCGCCGCGACCGCGAGTCCGGCAGCGCGCTGATCGACTACCTGATCACCGAACTGCTGCTGCTGGCCCGGGCGGACGCCGAGCCCGTGCGCGGCGTCGAGCGGGTGTCCCTCAACTTCGCGGTCTTCCGCTCGGTCTTCGAGGAGGACGGCAAGGCCGGTGCGGGCCCGCTGCTGCGGCTGTGGCGCAAGGTCCTCCGGCTGCTCTCCCGCCGCTGGCACCTGGAGGCCCGCTACCGCTCCTACGCCGCCTACCTGCCGGAGTGGCGCCCGCGCCACCTGCTGTACGAGCGGTCCGCCGAGCTGCCCCGTATCGCCGCCGCCACCGCCATGGCCGAGGGCTTCCTGACGGCGCCGCGGCTGCCCCGGCTCGGCGGGGCGCCGTACCCGGCGGCGCCCGCGACGGCACTGGCTTCGGAACCGGACGGTTCCGGGCCGGAGGACTCTCCGCCGGACCCCGCGCCGGACGATCCGGCTCCTGGCCCGCGCTGAGGCGGACCGCATGCGGGGGCGCCGGCCGGACCCGTGTCACCCGACCGGCCGTGGCGCGGTCATCCGATCCTGACGCGTCCCGACCGGCTCCCTGACCTGCGCCTGCCGCGTCGGCCCTGTTCCTCCGTTGGTCCGTTCGGCGTAGTTCTGACCGATCGTCAACAGGCACCGGGAGCGCCGTCCGGGTGTCCTCGGAGGGTGGGCAGATTCCTGTCTGCCCCGCGGAACACCGTCCGTGACCCCGCCCTGGGAGAAACCCGATGCGCTCACAGCACCTACTCACCGGCTCCGCCCTTGCCGCGGTCATCGCGCTGAGCGCGGTGGGAGCCGCGTCAGCCGCCTCGACCGAGCCCATCGCCCCCGTCGAGTCCGCGGCGCCCTCGGCGCCCGCCGAGCTCTCCTCCCCCGACGTGCCGGCGGACCTCACCTCGCCCGCGGTGCCCAGCGAACTCTCCTCGCCCGAGGTGCCCAGCGAGCTCTCCTCGCCCGCTGTGCCCCTCACGCCGGTGGGGCCCGCCAATCCCGTCATCGTCCAGCCGAACCCGGTGGCCCCCGGCGGTCAGTTCTCCGTGTTCGACGGCGGCAACTGCACCGGCACGAGCGGCGTCGCCACGTTCAGGTCCGCCTCGGGCGGCTCGTCCATCCCCGCGGTCAACCTCTCCACCCTCAGCAACCAGCTCGGCGGGGTCGGTACGGTCCCGGCGGGCACCGAGCCGGGCCAGTACGAGGTCTCGGTGTCGTGCCAGAACGGCGGCACCGGCAAACAGGGCCCGTTCACCGGCACCCTGACCGTCTCGTCCCGCACGCCCAAGGGCGGGGTACAGACCGGCCTCGGCGGCGGCATCGGCATGGACCCGGCCGAGACCGCGCTGGGCGCGGCGCTGGTGGCCGCGGCTCTCACCGGCACGATCGTCCTGGGCCGCCGACGGGCCCGCGGCAGCGACAACTGAGCGGAGCCGCCTGAGCGGTGGCATCGGCTGCTCGATGTCGGTGCCCGTCAGTCGCAGACGGTGCCCGCCGCCGGCAGCCTGCCGTCCAGCAGGAAGCCGTCGACGGCGTCCGTCACGCAGGTGCTGTGCGCGAAGTAGGCGCCGTGGCCCTGCCCGTTGAACGTCAGGACCGGGCTCCCGTTGCCCAGCGCGTCGCTCATCCGCCGGGCGTTCGCGTACGGCGTCGCCGGATCGCCCTTGGTGGAGACCAGCAGCGCCTTGGGGGCATCCACGGCCCGGACGTCGCGGGAGGTGTTGTCCCCGGCGGACGGCCAGCCGGCACAGGCCAGCATCGAATTGATGATGGCCCGGCCGAACACCGGAGACGCGGCGGCGAACGCCGCCCCGGCCGCCGCCACCTGACCGGCCGTGTACCGGTCGGAGGTGTCCCGGCAGTCCACGGCCAGCTTCGCCACCGCGTAGTTGGTCCGCCCCGGATCGCTCCCGTCGGACCGGGTCCGCCGCCGGACGTCCGAGCCCCCGTCCTGCGCGAGCAGCAGCATCAGCTCACCGTCGCCGGCCCGCAGCGCGGCCAGCGCCTCGCTCAGCGCCGGCCAGGAGTCCGCGCTGTACATGGCCGTCTGCAGCGCCTCCAGGTACTCGTCCTGGCCGAGGTCCCCGACGGCGGTCCGCACCGGGTCGTCCGCGAGCCGGTCGCCCAGGTCCGCAAGTCCGGCCATCCGGGCTCGCTGGTCCGCGCCGGCGATCGGGCACGCCTTCCCCTGCTTCGCGCAGTCCTTCACGAACGCCTCCAGCGCGCGCTGGAACGCGGCCGCCTGACCCAGCGCCACCCGCTCGCTGTCGGACGCCGGATCCTCCACCCCGTCCAGCACCAGCCGTCCGGCGCGGTCGGGGAACTGGTGCGCGTACACCGCACCCAGCTTGGTCCCGTACGAGAAGCCCAGGTAGTCGAGCTTCTCGTCACCCAGCGCCGCCCGCATGACGTCCAGATCGCGCGACACGTTCGTCGTCCCGATCCACGGCAGGATCCTGCCCGACCGCTGCCCGCACTGCCCGGCGAGCCGCCGGACCTGCTCGATCAGCTCCCCCTCCGCGGGCGGCGGGTCGCCGCAGTCCACCGGCACACTGCGGCCCACCCCGCGCGGATCGAACCCGATCAGGTCGTACCGGGTGTTGAGGACCGCCAGGTCCGTACCGGCCCGGTCGGCGAGCGTGTCGATCCCGGAGACCCCGGGGCCGCCGAAGTTCACCGACAGGGAGCCGATGCGGTCGCCGGGACCGGTGGCGGGGTAGCGCGTCAGCGCGATGTCGGCGGTGCCGCGGGAGGGTGTCGCGTAGTCCAGCGGCACCACGATGCTGCCGCACTGCATGCCGTCGGCCGCGCATTCGGCCCAGGTGATCCGCTGCGCGTAGAACCGCGTCAGATCCGGCTGCGCCGGGCCTCCGACCAGCACCAACGCCGTCGTGGACCCCACCGCCAACCACAACCCGAACCCCATCCCGCCAACCTAAACGCCCCCACGAAGCCCCGCACGCCGGGCGAAGCCAGGCACAAACCCCAACCCCCGGCCGAACCCGCCGCCTGAGACCCACCCAGCCCGGCCGACGCCCGACGCCCGTTCCCCTCCACCAGCCCGCCCGGCGATTGAGGGCACAGGGCGGGCGGGTGGGGGAAGCCCGCTGCCGGGCCGGGCTCCGGCCGGGGCGTCCCGGTTGCGGAAAGCCGGGGGGCGGACAGCATGGTCGTATGGAGGAACCCCGCTGGAAGCGCTCGGTACCGGAGTGGTTCGGGGAGTTCTTCGCCTCACTCGCCATCTTCTGCGCCGTCCTCGCCGTAGTCGGCCCCCTGCACCGTCTCCTCGAACCCGTGCGCCGCTGGGTGGAGATCCTGACGGTGCCGGCGTCCGCGAACCTCGCCTACGCGGCGTTCCTGATGCTGCTGGCCGGCGCGCTGGCGGCGCGCAAGCGGGTGGCGTACTGGATCGTCGTGGTGTTCCTCGGGCTGTCGGTCCTGGCCAACGTGGTGCTGATCGCCTTCGAATCGGAGTGGAGCGCCATCCCGGCGCTGGCCATCACCGGCACGGCGCTCGCCGTCCTGGTGGTGTCGCGCGGCGAGTTCTCCGCCCGGGTGCGCAAGGGCGCGTTCTGGCGGGCGCTGCTGGTGCTGCTGGTGGGCCTGGTGATCGGCGTCCTCGCCGGCTGGGCACTGCTGTCGGTGTTCCCCGGCACACTGGTCGGGAAGGACCGGCTGCGGTGGGCAATCAACCGGGTGGTCGGTGGCGTCAACGACCTGCCGGACGGCATCGGTCATCCGCCCTTCTGGACCAACTTCTGGCTCGGTCTGTTCGGCGCGCTCGCGCTGCTCGCCGCCGCCGCCACGCTGTTCCGCTCGCAGAAGGTCGAGGCGGCGCTGCACGGCGACGACGAGCCGCGGATCCGCGCCCTGCTGGCGAAGTACGGGGAGCAGGACTCGCTCGGCTACTTCGCCACCCGGCGGGACAAGTCGGTGGTCTTCTCGCCCAGCGGGAAGGCCGCCGTGACCTTCCGCGTCGAGGTGGGCGTCTGTCTGGCCAGTGGTGATCCGCTGGGTGACACCGAGGCGTGGGGGCCCGCCATCGAGGCGTGGCTGGAGCACGCGGCGCAGTACGGCTGGGTGCCGGCGGTGATGGGCGCGGGTGAGGAGGGCGCGAAGGCGTACTCCCGGGCCGGGCTCGGCGCGCTGGAACTGGGCGACGAGGCGGTCCTCGAGGTCGGCGGCTTCGATCTGGGGGGCCGCGAGATGCGCGGCACCCGGCAGGCCGTCAACCGGGTGCGGCGCACCGGTGCGACGAGCCGGATCCGCCGGCACCGCGAGCTGTCGCCCGAGGAGTTGAACGAGGTCGTGGCACGGGCCGACGCCTGGCGCGGCACCGATACCGAGCGCGGCTTCTCGATGGCGCTGGGCCGGCTCGGCGACCCGGAGGACGGCGACTGTCTGCTCGTCGAGGCGCTGGACGACGCGGGACAGGTCATCGCGCTGCTGTCGTTCGCGCCCTGGGGCCGGGCCGGGGTCTCGCTGGACGTGATGCGGCGCGATCCCGCCGCCCCCAACGGGATCATGGAGTTCATGGTGACGGAGCTGGCGGCGCAGTCGCCCCGGCTCGGCATCCGGCAGATCTCGTTGAACTTCGCGGTCTTCCGCTCGGTCTTCGAGGAGGGCGCCAGGATCGGCGCCGGCCCGGTGCTGCGGCTGTGGCGGCGGCTGTTGCTCTTCTTCTCCCGGTGGTGGCAGCTGGAGGCCCTGTACCGGTCGAACGTCAAGTACCAGCCCGAGTGGTATCCACGCTTCCTCTGCTACTCCGAGGCGAAGGACCTGGCCCGTATCGGCCTGGCCTCCGGTATCGCCGAGGGCTTCGTGGAGATGCCGCGGCTGCGCTTCTGGCGGGACCGGAACGTGGGGCAGGGACCGGCCGCGCTGCCCGCGTTCGTCGAGCTGGAGGAGGCCTCGGCCGCCGCCGCTGACCTGTCGGCGGCAGCGGCAGGACCGGACCGGACGGCCGGTTCCGGACGCCCGGAGCAGGTACGCGTCAGGATGCGGAAGCTGGAACGGCTGCGGGGGGCGGAGACCGACCCGTACCCGCCCGGCATCGTGCCCACCCACACCCTGGCCGCCGCGGCGGCGGCGCCCGCCGGCACCGATGTCCGGCTGTCCGGGCGGGTGTTGCGGCTGCGCGACCACGGCGGCGTGGTGTTCGTGACGCTGCGGGACTGGTCGGGCGATCTGCAGATCCTGCTGGGCCGCGACCACTTCACCGCCGAGGGGATGCGGGCGTTCGCATCCGACGTCGACCTGGGCGACCTGCTGGACTTCGAAGCGGTGATGGGCGTGAGCCGGGCCGGTGAGGTGACCGCCGACGCGAACACCTGGCGGCTGAGCGCCAAGTGCCTGCACCCGCTGCCCGACAAGCGGCGCGGCCTGACCGACCCGGAGGCACGGGTCCGGCAGCGCTATCTCGACCTGGTGGTCCGGCCCGAGGCCCGCGACGTGCTGCGGGCCCGCAGCGCCGCGGTGCACTCGGTGCGCGAGTCGCTGGTGGCCCGCGGCTTCCTGGAGGTCGAGACGCCGATGCTGCAGCCGGTGCATGGCGGCGCCAACGCCCGCCCGTTCACCACCCACATCAACGCCTACGACCTGGACCTGTATCTGCGCATCGCCCCGGAGCTGTATCTCAAACGGCTCTGTGTCGGTGGTGTCGAGAAGGTCTTCGAACTCGGCCGCACCTTCCGCAACGAGGGCGTGTCGTACAAGCACAACCCCGAGTTCACGATGCTGGAGGCGTACCAGGCCTATGCCGACTACGACTCGATGCTGGATCTGACCCGCGAACTGATCCAGCAGGCCGCGACCGCCGCCAACGGCTCGCAGACCGCCCGCCGGGACGGCGGTGAGGTCGGCCTGTCCGGGCTGTGGCCGGTGCGGACCGTCAACGACGCGATCTCGCAGGCGCTCGGCGAGGAGGTCACCGCCGACACCCCTCCCGAGGTGCTGCGGCGGCTCTGCGACCGCGCGGGCGTCCCGCACACCCCCGCCGACGGTCGCGGTGACATCGTGCTGGAGATGTACGAGCGGCTGGTCGAGGAGCGCACCACCGTCCCGACCTTCTACAAGGACTTCCCGCTGGACGTCTCCCCGCTCACCCGGCAGCACCGCGTCGACCCCCGGCTCGCGGAGCGCTGGGACCTGGTCGCGTACGGCACCGAACTGGGCACCGCCTACACGGAGCTCACCGACCCGGTCGAGCAGCGCCGCCGGCTCACCGAGCAGTCGCTGCTGGCGGCGGGCGGTGACCCCGAGGCGATGGAGCTCGACGAGGACTTCCTGACCGCCCTGGAGTACGCGATGCCGCCGACCGGCGGGCTGGGCATCGGTGTCGACCGCCTGGTGATGTTCCTTACCGGCCGGTCGATCCGCGAGACCCTGCCGTTCCCGCTGGTCCGTCGCCGCTGATCTGCGGATATACCGTCCCTAGGGGGATACCGGACGGCCGGACATTGGCCGAACGGACGAGGGCGCCTGCCGGGGGCTGCCCTTACGGTGGGAGCACGGGACGAACGAAGGGCCGGTCCGGTGTGCGGACCGGCCCCTTCAGGCCTGCGAGTGGGTCGCTCTACCGATGAGCTACGGCCCCGTGCGTGGAGCCGGCTGGACTCGAACCAACTTCTCCCCACTCTTCAAAAATCATAACAATCCCCCTATTTTCTGCAATTCGGACAAAGCGGTACGGGGGCCCGGCATCGATGGAGGTACAACCGTGGCGCTGAGCAGCGCGAAGAAGACGACCGCCACCGCTCTGGGGGTGACGCTCGCCGGAGCCGCCCTGGCGGCCTGCGGCGCCCAGCAGGGCACGCGTACGGCGCCCGTCTCCGCCCCGTCGCCTGCCCGCCCTCCGCCACGGTCCCCCATCAGACCCGGACGGGCACGCCACCCGCCACGTCCTCGCGGCCCGCCTCGCCGCCCGCCTCGTCCTCGGCGACCACCCGGTCCGACGACGCGCCCGGCGGCACCCGCGTCAGCCGGGAGATACAGCACGGGCTGGAGGACGGCGGCAAGGCCGTGGCCCTCACCTTCGACGACGGCCCCGACCCGCGCTGGACGCCGCAGATACTGGCGCTGCTCGCCCGGCACCACGCGAAGGCCACCTTCTGCGAGATCGGCCCGAACGCCCAGGCCCACCCCGCCGTCGTCCGGCAGATCACCGCGGCCGGGCACCGGCTGTGCGACCACTCGGTGCACCACGACGAGCACCAGAGCGCCAAGTCCGCCGACTACAACACGCACGAGATCCTGGACGCGCGCCAGGAGATCGCCGACGCGGCAGGGCCCGGCGCCGAAGTGCCGTACTACCGGGCGCCCGGCGGCGACTTCAAGCCATGGATACGGGAGATAGCCGCCGGCCACGGCATGCGCCCGCTGGGCTGGACCTCCGACTCCGACGACTGGAAGCGCCCCGGCACGGCCGCGATCATGCACCACATCAACGCCAACCTCCGGCCCGGCGCGATCGTGCTGATGCACGACGGCGGCGGCGACCGCACCCAGACGGTGCAGGCGCTGTCCCAACTGCTGGACCAGCTCGACGCGCAGCACTACACGTACAGCTTCCCGGGCCGCTGACCCTCCCGCTGACCTTCCCGCTGCGTTCCCGCCGACGTTCCCCGCCGGGGACCCGGTGGCGCGGTAGCGTTCGAGAGGCGTTTCCCGCTCTCTCTTGGAGGTTTGTGACCATGGCAACCACCCGCACCGCGACCACCCAGTGGAAGGGCGCCCTCCTCGACGGCTCCGGCACCGTCTCCCTCGACACCTCCGGTGTCGGCACCTACGACGTCTCCTGGGCCTCGCGCGCCGAGGTGGCCAACGGCAAGACGAGCCCCGAGGAGCTCATCGCGGCCGCGCACTCGTCCTGCTTCTCGATGGCCTTCTCGCACGCACTCGCCGGCGCCGGTACCCCGGCGGAGCTGCTCCAGACGCAGGCCGACGTCACCTTCCAGCCGGGCGAGGGCATCACCGGCGTCGTCCTGTCCGTCAAGGGCACCGTCCCCGGCATCACCGCCGAGGCGTTCGAAGCCCTTGCCCAGGAAGCGAAGGCCAACTGCCCGGTCAGCCAGGCCCTTGCCGCGGTGAAGAACATCACCCTCAAGGCCGAACTCCTCTCCTGACACCGGCTCTCCGCCCGACCGCCCCGGCGCGGTGCGCCGGCTCTCCCCCTCCCGAGAGCCGGTGCGCCGCGCCGGAGCCGGTCCCGGGGTCAGCGGCGGGTCACCCTGACCTCCCATTCACCGGCGGGGTCACGGCCCAGCACCCGGACCGTCAGGCCCGCCGCCGGGTCGTTGAAGACCTCGCCCACCCGGAAGGGGGCGTCGTTGAGGGAGTTGAACGATCCGCTGCTGAAGTCGCAGGCGCTGGTGGTCGGATGGGCGTCCCGTACGGTCACCGGGCCGGCGCCGGAGTCGATGTCGGTACGGACCTGGTAGACGAGTACGCCCTCGCGGCAGGCCTCGCTGTCGTTGCCCGACGCCTGCCGGGCCTCGATCACATAGGCGCGGGTCCGCCCGTACGGGACGACAACGGCCTTGCGGCCACCGGCCAGTGAGACGGCGCGCAGCGCGTACGTCCATTCGCCGCGCACCGGGGCGCAGGCGATCTGGGTGTCGTCCAGCCAGCCGAGCCGCCACTTGTGCCAGGCGAGCAGGTCGCCGCCCAGGCCCCAGTCCAGGGACATGCTGTCCCACTGGCCCGCGAGGGTGTCGGTGCGCTGGAAGTCGTCGGAGGCGTAGAGGTCGGGCAGGCCGAACGCGTGGCCGTTCTCGTGGCCGAGGACGCGGGATCCCGACTGGTCGTGGCCGTAGATCAGCGAGACCCGGTCGAGCCGGGCGCCGTCGTCGGTGGTGGCGGCCGAGGCGCCGGTCCAGGTGACCGACAGGACGGCCTCGTCGGCGGGCGGGCCCGCGTTCGGGGTGACGAGGATGTTGACCAGGTCGTAGCCGCGGAAGTCGATGTCCCGGTCGGCGACCGAGAGCAGGTCGCGCATCATCTCGGTGTGCGCGTCCCAGCCGTAGCCGCGGCCGATCCCGTACGCGGAGAAGGGCCGCGGCATGCGGATGTAGCGCATCACGGGCGTCGACTCGTAGTGCAGCTTTCCGTAGGAGCCGCGGTCGAACCACTGCTGGACGGCGGGGAAGAACTCCGCGTACCGCTCGGCGGCGCTGTAGGGCGCGGGCGCGTCGGAGAAGTCGATGAACAGCGTCAGGGCCCGGACCCGGCCGGTCGACGGGGCGAACTCACTGCCCACCCCGCGCGCGGCGCGGTCGGGGAAGCCCTCGGACATCGCGGTGCCCGGCGTCGCGCGCAGCGCGCACGGCCTGGAGGCCGTCGGCGGGGAGTAGGCGGCCTGCGGCCCGGTGGCGGCCGTGCTGGCCACCGCGAGCAGCGCGACCGTCCCGATGGCGGCGGCCTTCAGGCCCGCTCCGGGTATCCACGGTATTCGCCCGTCCGTCGCCACGGCGCTATCCCTCGCTGACCTTGACGGCCCAGGAACCGTCCAGGGAGCGGGAGGCGACCGTGACGTGGACCAGGCCCGCGTCGTAGGAGTAGGACTCGCCCACGCCGAGCGGCGCGTCGGCGAGCTGCGGGTAGGCGGAGCCGTCGTGGCAGGCGGAGGTGGCGGGGTGGCCGTCGAGGACGTCGACGGGGCCTTCGCCGGACTCGGTGCCGGAGCGCACCTTGTAGAGCAGCACGCCCTCCCGGCACAGCCCCACGTCGTTGCCGGCCGCGGTGCGCACCTCGATGGCGAGCGCGGTGCGCTGCCCGGTGCGGACCACGACGAGCTTGGTGCCGCCCGCGGTCTCCAGCGGTGTCAGTTCGTGCCAGGTGGTGCCCGTCCGGGACACGCACTGGACCTGGCTGTCCCGCAGCCAGCCGAACTTCCACTTGTGCCAGGCGAACGGCTCGGGGGCGAGGCCGAATTGGCTGCCCATGAGGTCCCAGTCGCCGACATGGGTGTCCCAGTCGGCGTCGCTGCCGATGGCCGGCCGGGAGTACAGG
Source organism: Streptomyces sp. So13.3 (assembly GCF_005860785.2). Classification (NCBI taxonomy): domain Bacteria; kingdom Bacillati; phylum Actinomycetota; class Actinomycetes; order Kitasatosporales; family Streptomycetaceae; genus Streptomyces; species Streptomyces sp. So13.3. The sequence goes on from NZ_CP048835.1 coordinate 3,994,676, forward strand.
TCGGGCAGGTCGAAGACATGGCCGGTCTCGTGGGCCAGCACGTTGTGGTCCGGGGGGTGCTGCTCGAACACCGTGACCAGCCGCCGCAGATCGGTGCCGTCCGCCCGCATCGGGGTGGCGAGGTTCACGACCTTGGTGGCGTCCGCGTCGACGCCGGGGGCGTCCGGGTCCGCGACCAGGTAGACGAAGTCGAACGCGGAGAAGTCCACCGAGGGGTCGGCCACGGCGATCGCGTCCCGCAGGTACCCGGTGCGCAGGTCCGGGTCCCAGTCGCGCCGGATCCCGTAGTCGGTGGAGTTCCGCGGCATCTTGAACCAGTGGTCGACGGGGTGGGCGCGCAGCTGGAACTGCCCGTACGAGGCACGGTCGTAGAAGCGCGAGGTCTCCGGGAAGTGGTCGGCGGCGACCTCTTGGGGGGTCAGGGCCGGCGCGGCGTCGGGGAACGAGAGGAAGATCATCACGGCGTCCAGGGCCGTGGTCGGCCGGGGGTACGAGGCGTTCCACGTATCCACTCCTTCGGAGTGGTGGGCCGTGGTGCGCGGCAGGGCGCAGTCCCCGCCGGGAGCGGCGGCCGCGGCGGGCCCCGCGACGAGCGTCCAGGCGACGACGGCGGCGAAGACACTCGCCGCCGCCGCCATCGCGCGCAGGGGTCGCCGCCGCGCCCGTATGAGGATGCCTGACCGCCGCACATGGACCTCCGGGGAGGAATCGTGAGCCCGTTCGGGGCACCTTCACCACGTTGCTATGAATTGCGGCGTTATGTCCTGTTGAGTTGCTCCGCACGGGGTGATTCCGGCTTCATTACTGTGCGTAATGGCCTATCCGAATCGGTCAGTTGCTCGTCGCATTCGTGCAGAAACGATCAATCCGTCAGCTTGCGTGCCAAGAATCACCACGACGGCGCTGGATCCGCCGCTCCGCCAGCGCCTATGATCGCCACCGAGACCAGCGCGACACGGGGAGCGGGCAATGGGCGGACCCTCGGGCGGCCCCAGTGCCGAACCCGACATCACACCGGTAATCCTCACGCTGAGTAACGGTTCCCCTCCGGGACCGCTCGGCCCCACGGCCGGTGAACCGCGCGACTACCGCGCCGCCTTCACCGCGGCCCGGCTGCCCATGGCGCTGGTGGACCGCGACGGCTGGGTACTGGAGGCCAACCAGGCGCTCGGCGCGCTCCTCGGCACCAGCGCAGCCGGGCTCGCCGCGCGCGTCGCCACCGGACTGCTGGGCCTGGCCGAGGACGACCCGGTGCGCATCGCCTACCGCGAGGTGCTCGCCGGCCGCCGCGACCAACTGCGCTGCACCCGCCGCATCAAGCGCCGCGGCGGCGGCTCCCTGTGGGCCGAGGTGACGCTCGCCGGCACCGGAAGCGCCTGCGGCACCGCGCTGCTCTCCGTCGAGGACATCGGCGAACGCCACAGCCTGCGCGAGCAGTTGCGCCATCTGCAGATGCACGACTCCGTCACCCGGCTGCCCAACCGGGCGCTGTTCTTCGAGCGGCTCTCCGCCGCCCTCGACGGCGCCGGCAGCAGGACCGGCCGGATCGGGCTGTGCTACCTCGACCTCGACGGCTTCAAGGCCATCAACGACACCCTCGGGCACCGGATCGGCGACCAGCTGCTCGCCGCCGTCGCCCAGCGGCTGCTGACCTGCGCGGAGCCCGGCGGCAACCTGGTCGCCCGGCTCGGCGGCGATGAATTCGCCCTGCTCGTCCGGGACTCCACCGGCACGGGACAGGCCACCGTGCTCGCCGAGTCCGTACTCACCTCACTGCAGCGGCCGTTCGACGTGGACGGTCAGCGGCTCGCCGTGTCGGCGAGCATCGGCGTGGTCGAGCGCGAAGTCGCCGGCAGCTCCGCCACCGGTCTGATGCAGGCCGCCGACACCACGCTCTACTGGGCCAAGGCCGACGGCAAGGCCCGCTGGACGCTCTTCGACCCCGAGCGCAACGCCCACCGCATGACCCGGCAGGCGCTGTCCAGCACGCTGCGACAGGCCGTGGAACGCGGTGAGTTCATCCTGGAGTACCAGCCGCTCGTCGGGCTCGACAGCGGTGTGCTGCGCGGCGTCGAGGCTCTGGTCCGCTGGCAGCACCCGCACTTCGGGCGGCTGGCGCCGGACCGCTTCATCGGGCTCGCCGAGGAGAACGGCTCCATCGTCCAGCTCGGCCGCTGGGTGCTGGCCGAATCGTGCCGTCAGGCGCGGGTCTGGCAGAAGGACCACCCGGACGACCCGATCTTCATCAGCGTCAACGTCGCGGTCCGCCAGGTCTGGGACTCGGACCTCGTCGCCGATGTCGCCGCCATCCTGGAGGAGACCGGGCTGCCGCCGGAGCTGCTGCAGCTGGAGCTCACCGAGTCCGCCGTCATGGGCTCGGCCGGCCGGCCGCTGCAGGCCCTTCACGCGCTGAGCGAGATGGGCGTGCGGATCGCCATCGACGACTTCGGCACCGGCTACTCCAACCTCGCCTACATGAGCCGGCTGCCGGTCTCCGCGCTCAAGCTCGACGGCTCCTTCGTCCAGGGCTTCCGCTCCGCCGAACACCCCAACCCCGCCGACGAGACCATCGTCGAGGCCCTGGTGGAGCTCGCCCACCGGCTGGGTCTCACCGTCACCGCGGAGTGCGTCGAGAACGCCGAACAGGCCGAGCGGCTGCGGCGGATCGGCTGCGACACCGGCCAGGGCTGGCACTACTCCCGCCCCGTCGCCGCCGAGCGGATCTCCGAACTGCTCGCGGGCTGACGCCGGCCGGCTGCTCCCAGGCCGGAGCGGGCCCCGGACCGGCACATGCCGGAGCCCGCGTCCGTGGGGGGAAGGGACGCGGGCTCCGGATGGGGCGGTCAGGTCAGCAGGCGCCGAGGTCCTGCCACACGCCCCATTCGCCGGTGGTGCCGGGCTCCTCGCCCGTCGTCCACCACTTGGCCTTCCAGTTGTGGCCCTTCCAGGAGACCGTTCCGCTGGCGCTGGTGTAGACCGCGGAGGAGCTCCAGGCGGCCGCGGCGCAGGTGCCGGTGGGCGGCGTCGTCGGCGGGGTGGTGGGAGGTGTGGTCGGAGGCGTCGTGGGCGGAGTGGTCGGAGGAGTCGTGGGCGGGGTCGTCGGCGGCGTGGTGGTGGTGCCACAGCCGCTCGCGGAGCCGCCCACCGCGGTGTTGATCTTGTTGAGCAGCGTGGTGCCGGTGTCGAGGTCCAGCAGCGAGTACATCATCGCGCCGCCGAGTCCGCGGCAGTGCGCGTAGTCCGCGCGGGCCTGGATCGACTGGGCGTTGAGACCGGTCCAGAACTCCGTGCCGTTGTAGAAGTACGAGGACTTCGACGCGTCGTCCCAGAAGGTGGTCGCGGGGTTGTCGACGATGCCGCCGAGTTCCTTGTAGTACGCGATACCGGCCGTCGCGCTCAGGCTGCGGGCCGGGGCGGGACCGGTGGCGGGCTGCCCCAGACCGTGGTTGGCACCGGCGGGGACGCCCGTCCAGCCGCGGTAGTACAGCTCGTAGCCCAGCGTCAGCTTGTTGGCGGGAAAGCCGCCGGCGATGCCGTATGCGGCGTTGCCGTCGAGCCAGGCGTTCACCGCGTTGGTGACGTTGTACTTCTCGGTGCCCGGCGCGATCGGGTCGGTCGGGTCGCCGGCCGACGGGACGAGCGGCGACTGGTGGTAGACCGGTCCGTCGGTGTCCCAGGCGCCGTGCATGTCGTAGGTCATGATGTTCGCGTAGTCGAGGTACTGCCCGACCTTGTTGGTCTCGATGTGCGCGATCTTGTCCTGGCCGGCCGGCAGCGCGGCGGTCAGCAGCATCTTCTTGCCGCCGTTGGCGGCGCCGTACGCGTCGAGCTGCTTGCGGAACTCGGCGAGCAGCAGCGTGAAGTTCTGCTTGTCGGCCGCGTCCACGTGGTTGCCGAGGTGGCCGCCCGTCGAGCCCGGGTACTCCCAGTCGAGGTCGATGCCGTCGAACACGCCGGCCGCGGAGCCGGGGCCGCCGAAGCCGCCGTCGACGGGCAGGTTGCCCTTGATGTACTGGTCGATGCAGGACGTCACGAGCTTCTTGCGGCTCGCGTCGGTCTTCGCCGCGTCCGAGAAGTACTTGGAGTACGTCCAGCCGCCGATGGAGATGTCCACCTTCAGCTTCGGGTACTTCGCCTTGAGCTTCCGCAGCTGGTTGAACGCGCCGGTGATCGGCTGGTTCCAGGTGTCGGCCACCCCGTCGACGCTGTCGGCCGCGCCGAAGGACTTCTGGTAGTCCGCGAAGGAGTCGCCCGCGCCGTCACCGGCGCTGGGGTTGTTCTCGTCCTGCGAGGCGGCCTTGTTGGCCTCGAAACAGGTGAGGTCGGTCGGGTGGATGTTCCCGAACGAGTAGTTGATGACGTCGAGCTTGCTCGCGATCCCCCGGGTGTCGAGGTCCTTGGGGTAGAAGGCGTTGCCGTACACGCTCCACTGGTCGTAGTAGGCGATCTTCACCCCGCCGCTGCTCGCGGCCGCGGCGGCCGGCTGAGCGTCGGTACCCGCGGCGCTCGCCGGGGCGAGCCCGCCGACGAGCGCGGTGATCGCGCCGAGAGCGAGGGCCGCACTGGTGGCGGCAGCCACGAGTGATCTTTTCTGGAGCTGCACGAAAGACCTCCGGGGGGAGAGGGAGGAGCAGGGGGCTGCGCCATGAATAGCGCCCTTGAGATGCTCCGGTCAATGGTCTGAACCAGACTTAGGACTAGACCAATTGACGCCACGCCTACCCGCCGGAAACCCCCTCCGGCCAGCGAAAAGCCGCCTGTCGCAGGTGCTGACAAGCGGCTTTAGCCTGAGTTAAGGATCCGGAAGATGTCCTTCCGGGGGACGAACCACGCCCCTTCGGGAAACCCGCTTTTAACCGCCGGAGCGATCAGGAGGGCGGGCTCGGGGTCGCCCCGCCAGGTTCGTTCCGAGGCCCTACGACTCGCCGCCGGGCAGCCCGTACGCGTCCGCGATCAACGCGTAGGACCGCAGACGGGCCGCCGGCGTATGCGCGTTGGCCGTGATGATCAGCTCGTCCGCGCCGGTCCGCTTCACCAGGGCGTCGAGCCCGTCGCGGACCTCCTCCGCGCCGCCGTGCACCACGTTCACGAGCCAGGAGTCGATGAACTCCCGCTCCAGGGCGCTGAATTCGTATGCCTCGGCCTCCTCGGGCGACGGGATGAGCCCCGGCCGCCCGGTGCGCAGCCGCAGCATGCCGAGCGCGCCGGTGAGCACCTGGCGGCGCGCCTCGGCGGGGTCGTCGGCCGCGAGGGCGGAGACACCGATCGCGGCGTACGGGCGGTCCAGGACCGCGGACGGGCGGAACGATTCGCGGTAGAGCTCCAGCGCGGGAACGGTGTTGGCCGCCGAGAAGTGGTGCGCGAAGGAGAACGGCAGGCCCAGTGCGCCGGCCAGCCGGGCGCTGAAGCCGGAGGAGCCGAGCAGCCAGACCGACGGACGCGACGCGGACTGCACCCCGCCGGCGACGGAGCCCTGCACCGGTCCGGGGATCGCGTGGATGCGCGCGTAGCGGTGCCCGTCCGGGAAGTCGTCGTCCAGGAACCGGGTCAGCTCGGCGAGCTGCTGCGGGAAGTCGTCGGCGCCGTCCGGGCGGTCGGTGCGGCGCAGCGCGGCCGCGGTGGCGCCGTCGGTGCCGGGCGCGCGGCCCAGACCGAGGTCGATCCGGCCGGGGGCGAGCGCCTCCAGGGTGCCGAACTGCTCGGCGATCACCAGCGGGGCGTGATTGGGGAGCATCACTCCGCCGGAGCCGAGCCGGAGCGTGCGGGTGAACGCGGCGAGGTGGGCGAGGATCACCGCCGGGGAGGAACTGGCCACACCCGGCATCGAGTGGTGCTCGGCGACCCACATCCGGTGGAATCCGCGGGCCTCGGCGAGCTTGGCCAGTTCGACACTGGCGCGCAGGGCGTGGGTGGCGGTCAGCCCGCTTCCCACGGTCGCCAGGTCGAGCACGGACAGCGGCACGGGCGCGCTGCCACGGGCTGCTCCGCGGATGTCATCGGTGGTCTGCGGTTCGTCTCCCACGGGGGGCGCCTCCTCGGTCATGTATTCGCCTGCGGCAACTGGAACCGGAGACGTACTCCGGTTATTCCCGGCCGACCATCGCCCCGATCTTCGCGCCGCTCTTCACCCCGACCCCCCTCGACAAGGCCCATGGCATATGCCGATGCGGCGCTTTCCTGCATATACGCACGAAGCCCACCAATCGGCCGGTCAACGGCCTCTACCTTCAAGGCCGTTGCGGCTATCGTGGGGAGCGGCTCGGCTGTCGGGTCCGATCGGTACGCCCATCGGCCGTGACCAGCAGCTACAGCCGTGACGTACGGCACGCCGCACCGGACGCGAACGGCACACCTGCAGGGGGATTCCGTGGCGCTTGAGTACCGACAGATCGCGCCGGTGTACGCGGTCCAGTACGCGCTGCGCGTACTGGAGGCCGTCGACCACCACCGGCACGGCGTGACGGCCGAGCAGCTGGCCCGCGAGATCGGCGTGCCCATCGGCTACCTCTCGCAACTGCTGGCCATGCTCAAGCGCGAGCGCTATCTCTCGTTCCTGCCCGGCGGCGGTTACGTGACCGGCGAATCCCTCGTGCTGCTGGCCGCCGCCGACCGCGAGCAGGCGCTCGCCGACAAGCTCAACAGCGTCCTCAACGAGCTGCGCGACGAGGTCGGCGCCGCCGTCTATTTCGGCCGTTACGACGACGGCGAGGTGACGGTGGTCGACGTGGCGGACGGGCCGACCACCCCACGGGTCAACGAATGGGTGGACTTCCGCTCCTCCGCCCACGCCAGCGCGGTCGGCAAGTGCCTGCTCGCGCAGCTCGACCACCGCGGCCGCCGCGAACACCTGTCCCGGCACCGGACCGCGCGCCTCACCTCGCGCACCGTCGTCAACGAGAAGGCCCTGCTGTCGGAACTGGAAAGCCGGCCGGCCAGCCATCCCATGCTCGACCTGCAGGAATACGCGGTCGGCACGGTCTGCGCCGCGGTACCGGTCACCATCGGGAAGACGGTCGCGTGCCTCGCGCTGTCGATGCCCACCTCACAGGCGCACCGCCTCAAACCGGCCGTCGACACCCTGAACGAACGCGCGGCGCCGGTGCTGCTCTCCCTCAGCTTCTGACCCACCGGGACCCACCAGGGCCGGCCACCACGTGGCCGGAGGACACCGGGACCGGGACACGAAGAAGGCCCCCCGCTTCCGCGAGGGGCCTTCGACCGTCGGTGCGCCGTCAGGGACTCGAACCCCGGACCCGCTGATTAAGAGTCAGCTGCTCTAACCAACTGAGCTAACGGCGCGTGCTGACATGGAAGATCGTACCCGATCCTCCGGGGTGCTCAAAAACCGGCGGCGGATCTCCGCCAGGCGGGATCCTGCCAGGCTGTGCCGGTGCCCGGCGCGGCTCCAGGCCGATAGATCATGTGCATGACGCCGATAAGACGCCGTGCCTCCCTGCTCGCCAGCGCCACCGCGCTCGCGCTCAGTACCGGACTCCTCCTCCCCACGACCCCCGCGACCGCCGCCCCCGGCGCCACCCCGCGCAAAGCGGCACCGCAGCAGGCCACCACGTACGACATCACCCTGGTCACCGGGGACGTCGTGCACTTCGCCGACGGGGCCGGCAACCAGGACACCGTCACCGTGGACCGCCCGCACGGCGCCCCCGGCGGCGTGCACGTCCAGCAGGCGGGCGGTGAGACCTACGTCCTGCCGGACGAGGCGCTGCCGCTGCTCGCCGCCGGCAAGCTCGACCGCCGGCTGTTCGACCTCACCGCGCTGGTGAAGATGGGCTACGACGACGCCCGCTCCGGCGGCGTCCCGATGATCGCCACCTACACCGCCGCCGCCCGCGCCGCCCGTTCGCTGCCCGCCGCCCCCCGTAAGCAGCACCACCACCCGGCAGCTGCCGAGCATCGGCGGCGCCGCGCTCAAGGCGCGGAAGAAGGACACCCGCGCCTTCTGGCAGGACGTGGTGGCCGCACCGGCCGCCGCGGCGAAGGCCCGCTCGCTCGACGACGGCATCGACAAGCTGTGGCTGGACGGCCGGGTCGAGGCGAGCCTGAAGGAGTCGGTACCGCAGATCAACGCGCCGCAGGCCTGGGCGCAGGGCTACGACGGCAAGGGCCGGAAGGTCGCCATCCTGGACACCGGGATCGACGACACCCACCCGGACCTGAAGGACCAGGTCTCGGCCGAGCAGAGCTTCGTCCCCGACCAGCCGGTCACCGACCGGAACGGTCACGGCACGCACGTCGCCTCGACGATCGCGGGCACCGGAGCCGCCTCCAACGGCGACTACAAGGGCGTCGCGCCCGGCGCCAAGCTGCTGATCGGCAAGGTGCTCTCCAACGAGGGCTCGGGCGAGGACTCCTGGATCATCGCCGGCATGGAGTGGGCCAGGGCCCAGGGCGCCGACGTGGTCAGCATGAGCCTCGGCTCGCCGCTCCCCGACGACGGCACCGACCCGATGTCGCAGGCGGTCGACAACCTCTCCGCGAACGGCGGACCGCTCTTCGTCATCGCCGCCGGAAACGCATACGAAGCCGGCTCCATCGGCTCTCCCGGCTCGGCGGCCGCGGCGCTGACCGTCGCCGCCGTGGACAAGCAGGACGGCCGCGCCGACTTCTCCAGCATGGGTCCGCTGAGCGGCTCGTACGCGCTGAAGCCGGACATCTCGGCGCCCGGCGTCGACATCACCGCCGCCCGCTCGCAGGCGCTCGCCTCCGGCAGCGGCATGTACCAGACCATGTCCGGCACCTCGATGGCCACGCCGCACGTGGCCGGCGCCGCCGCGATCCTCAAGCAGCGGCACCCCGACTGGAGCGGACAGCAGCTCAAGGACGCGCTGATGAGCTCGTCCCAGCAGCTCACCGCCTTCACGCCGTACGAGATGGGCACCGGACGGCTCGATGTGCTCGCCGCCGTGGACTCCACGGTCCAGGCCACCGGCTCGGTCGACGCCGCCGTCTACAAGTGGCCGCACGCCGGCGCCACGAGCACCACGCGCACCCTCACCTACCGCAACAACGGCGCGGCGGCCGTCACGCTGAACCTCGCGCTGGACCCGGCCGCCCAGGCGGCCGGCGCCTACACGCTGTCCGCGAGGACGGTGGCCGTCCCGGCGGGCGGCACCGCCACGGTCACCCTCACCCTCGACCCCACCACCGTCCCGTCCGCGACCACCTTCTCCGGCCAGGTCACCGCGACCGACGCGGCCGCGGGCAAGGCCGTCGCGCACACCGGCTTCGCGCTCACCAAGGAGCAGGAGCTCTACGACTACACGATCAAGCTGACCGGACGCGACGGGAAGCCGGCCGCCGGCACCGTCGTCCTCGCCGAGAAGGACAACCCGTACCCGTCGCCGCTCGCCGTGGCCGGCGAGCGCACCCTGCGGCTCCCGCCGGGCACGTACATGGCGTACGCGGAGCTGGAGGTCACCGGTGACACCCCGGACTCCCGCGGCCTGGCGGTGCTCACCAGCCCCGAGACGGTGCTCACGAAGAACACCACGGTGGCGCTCGACGCGAGCACGGCGCACAAGGTCAGCGCCCGCGTCCCGCAGGAGACCGAGCAGCGGCAGCTGCACCTGGACATCGCCCGCACCTTCTCCAACGGCAATCTCATCCGCGACGCGTACATCGTGCCGCCGGCGTTCGACACCGTCTACGCCGCGCCCACCCGGAAGGTCACCGACGGCACCTTCTCCTTCGTGACCCGCTGGCGGCTCGGCGAGAAGCAGGTCGACGCCTCGTCGCACGGCCGGGACCTCGAACTGCTGCCGCAGGCCGGCGCGACCGTCCACGACGGCTCGGCCAAGCTGCGCGTCGTCACCGCGGGCAAGGGCGCAGCGGCCGACTACCAGGGCCTGGACGCCAAGGGCAAGGCGGTCGTCGTCACCCGCAGCGATGACGTCCCTCCCGCCGACCGCGCCACGAACGCCGTCAAGGCGGGCGCCGAGCTGCTGATCGTCGTCAACGACGGCACCGGCCGGCTCTCCGACTACTACGCGGACGACGCGGGCACCAAAACCTCCCTGAGTGTCGTCTCGATCATGCGCGACGCGGGCGCCCGGCTCGTCGCCGACGCCAAGGGCGGCAGACTCACCCTCGACGTCACGCAGCGCACCGACCCGCGCTACCTCTACGACCTGCTCTCGCAGCAGGACGGCACGATCCCCGACCGGTCCCTGGCCTACACCCCCGACCCCAAGCGGGACCTCGCCCGGATCGACGCGAAATACGACGGCGACCGGCAGCGCCCCGGCGGCGGCTTCCGCTACGACATCCCCGCCTGGGGGCCGGGCATCGGCTTCACCGAGAAGGAGTCCTACCCCGGCGTGCGCACCGAGTACGTCTCGCCGCAGCACGGCGCCGGCTTCTGGTACGAGGACCACGCGGTCTACCAGCCGGACTACTCGGACGAGCTGTTCGAGATGCGCGGCGGCAACGACCACTTCACCGCGGGCCGGCACTACTCCACCGAGTGGTTCGGCGGGGTCCAGCGGCCGCGTCTGGGCCAGGCGTTCTGGGGCCCGAACCGCAGCGTCTACAACGACATCCAGTTCAACATCACTCCGTGGACGGACGCGGGAGCGGGCCACTCCGGCTCGATGCCGTCGGACGAGTACAACGGCGCCACCATGTACGCCGCCTACCAGGGCGACACCCTGATCACCAAGGGCACCGGCCGGGCCGGCGGACTGTGGAGCGTCTCCCCGCAGACCCTCCCCTACCGCCTGGTGCTGGATTCCGCGCGGGACGCGAAGGAGTGGAAGAGCTCGATCCGCACGCACACCGAGTGGGGCTTCGTCTCCGGCGCGATTCCGCAGGACGGACCCTGGCAGGAGGACGTCAAGCTGCTGCAGCTCGACTACGACGTGGCCACCGACACCGCGGGTGACGTCAAGGCCGGGCAGTGGACGCGGATCGGTCTGTCGTCCGCCACGCAGCAGTGGCTGGCCGGTGTGACGAAGGCCACCAGGGCGACGCTGTCGGTCTCGTACGACGACGGCAGAACCTGGGCTCCGACCCTCCTGATCAGGACGGGAGACGGTTCCTGGACCACGCTCGTCAGGACGCCGAACAAGCCCGGCGGCTCGGTCTCGCTCAAGGCCACCGCGCAGGACGGCAAGGGCGGCACCGTCAGCCAGGAGATCATCCGGGCCTTCGGCCTGCGCTGATCCCGGTGTGGCCCGGCGTGGTCGTCCCACGCCGATCATGACGCGGGGCCGGAGGGGAGGATGGTCATCAGCACCCCCTCCGGCCCCGTATGATTGACCCGTAGGCGCCGTTAGCTCAGTTGGTTAGAGCAGCTGACTCTTAATCAGCGGGTCCGGGGTTCGAGTCCCTGACGGCGCACAGCAGAACACCAAGGGCATTCTTCCTCCAGGAAGAGCGCCCTTGGTCGTTTCCGGCCGGTCGGGACGGGCCGCCGCGCGGGATCGGGCCCGGAAGGATCAGGCCCAGAAGTCGTCCGCCACCGCCATGTCCTCCACGTACTCGTCGAGGTCGGTGATCTTCTCGCCGATGACGCGGAACACGATGCCGCCCGCCATGTCGATCTTCTTGCCGGCCCGCTCGGCGCTGATCTGGTGCACCGCCATCACATGGCCCCGGCCGTCGACGAAGACGCTCCGCAGTTCGACCCGCAGAGTGCCGTTCGTCTGCGCGGCGAGCTGGCCGTAGTAGCCGAGCACCGCCTCCAGTCCCTTGAAGTCACCGGAAAGCTGGTGACTCCCGGGGACGTGGTGCGCGCAGTCGGCCGTCATCATGCCGCCGAGTGTGTCCATGTCGCCCTGTGAGAACGCCTCGTAGCCCTTACGAATCAGCGCGGCGTTCGGATGTTCAGCCATGGCATTTCGCCACCTTCCTGGACAGGCAGGGATAGAGGCTGATGTATTCACCCTCTCACCGGGCGGGCCGCCGGACCACCCGGTGGGCAGGGGCGCGCCGCGCTCCGCCGACTACCCGGTGTTCAACCTGGTGACCCCGTGGTCCCGGCATCCGGATCGAAGGCCCCTCGCGGAAGCGGGGGGCTTCCCGGTTCCACGGAGCCGCGGGGCCGCAGACCTCAGCGCGCCGGCTCGGGCAGGATCTGGCGGGGGACGGTCCTGGGGTGGCCGGGGCGGTTCCATTCGCGGGGGTAGCCGACGGAGACCTCCTCGAAGCGCACCCCGTCGTACCAGGCGGTCCGGGGAATGTGCAGATGGCCGTAGACCACCGCGCTCACCGTGAACCGCCGGTGCCAGTCGGCCGTCCGCTCGGTGCCGCACCACTGGGCGAACTCCGGGTGGTGCAGGATCCGGGTGGGCTGGCGGACCAGCGGGAAGTGGTTGACCAGGACCAGCGGGAGGGCTGGATCGCAGTCCCGCAGCCGCCGCTCGGACTCCTTCAGCCGGGCCCGGCACCAGGCGTCGCGGCTCGGGTACGGATCGGGATGCAGCAGGAACTCGTCACTGCACACGATCCCGGACTTGTACGCCTGGGCGAGCGACTCCTCCTTGTTCGCGGCGGTGTCGGTGCGGAACGTGTAGTCGTAGAGGACGAACAGCGGCGCCACGACGGCCGGGCCGCCCGCGCCCTCCCAGACCGGGTACGGGTCCTCCGGGGTGAGCACGCCCAGCGAGCGGCACATCTCGACCAGATGGCGGTAGCGCGCCTCGCCGCGTAACTGGACCGGATCCTCGGCCGGGGTCCACAGGTCGTGGTTGCCCGGCGCCCACACCACCCGGGCGTATCTGCTGCTGAGCAGGGTCAGCGCCCACTCGATGCCGTCCGTCAGCTCGCCCACGTCACCCGCGACGATCAGCCAGTCGGTGTCCGACCCGGGGCGCAGGCCCTCGACGATCTTCCGGTTCTCCGCGAACGCCACATGCAGGTCGCTGATCCCCCAGAGTTTTCCATCCGGCATATGCAGACGGTAGGCGGATCCGGGCACGGGCGGTACCCCGCCCAATGGGTGATCCTGGCGTACGCCGGGCGCGCCGGTCCCCCGTGCCGCCCGGGCGGCGGAAGTGTTCGCCGCGTGCTCGCCCTGATCGCCGCCCACTTCGTGCTCGCCGCCTGCGCCACCCCTCTGGTGCGGTGGCTCGGCCGGCGAGCCTTCCTCGTCCTCGCGCTGGCACCGGCCGCCACGACGGTGTGGGCGTTCACCCAGTGGGCTGCCGTCGCCGACGGCGCGGTGCGCACCGAGCAGTGGCGGTGGGCGCCCGCCCTCGATCTGAGCATCGCGCTGCGGCTCGACGCCCTCGGGCTGCTGCTGACCGTGCTGGCCGGTGGCGTCGGCGCGCTCGTACTCGTCTACTGCACCGGCTACTTCGGCGACGACGAGCCGGGACTGGCGAACTTCGCGGGCACCCTGACCGCGTTCGCCGGGGCGATGCTGGGGCTCGTCCTCGCCGACGACCTGATCCTGCTGTACGTCTTCTGGGAACTGACCACCGTCTTCTCGTTCCTGCTCATCGGCCATCTGTCGGTGAAGAAGGCCAACCGGCGCTCCGCGCTGCAGGCGCTGCTCGTCACCACGGTCGGCGGCCTGGCCATGCTGGTCGGGCTGTTGATGCTCGGTCAGGCGGCGGATACGTACCGGATCTCCGTCCTCGTCGCGCATCCGCCGCCATCGGGCGGTACGGCGGTGCCGGTCGCGCTGTTGCTGGTGCTCGCGGGGGCGCTGTCGAAGTCCGCGATCTGGCCGTTCAGTCTGTGGCTGCCCGGTGCCATGGCGGCGCCGACGCCGGTCAGCGCCTATCTGCACGCGGCGGCCATGGTGAAGGGCGGCATCTATCTCGTCGCCCGGTTCTCCCCCGCCTTCGCCGCGGTCGCGCCCTGGCGGGGTGTGACGCTGACGCTCGGTGCCGCCACGATGCTGCTCGGCGGGTGGCGGGCGCTGCGCGAGACCGACCTGAAGCGGATCCTCGCCTACGGGACGGTGAGCCAACTCGGCTTCCTCACCGCGCTGGTGGGGGCCGGGTCCCGGTACACCGCGCTGGCCGGCGCCACCATGCTGCTGACGCACGCGCTGTTCAAGGCGCCGCTGTTCCTCGTGGTCGGCATCGTCGACCATGCCACCGGGAGCCGGGACATCCGCCGGCTCGCCGGTCTGGCGCGCGCGATGCCGGTGGTCTGCGGCACCGCCTGTCTCGCCGGTGCCTCCATGGCGGGCCTGCCGCCCTTCCTCGGCTTCGCCGCCAAGGAGGCCTCGTTCGCGGCGCTCTGGGCCGGCGGCACCGCCGACCGCCTCACCCTGTACGCCACCGTCGCCGGATCGGCCCTGACCACGGCGTACACCCTGCGCTTCCTGTACGGCGCGTTCGGCCCGGCCACGTCGCCCGACCTGCCGCGGGCGACCGCGCACGGCGGGCGGACGAAGGCGGCCCTGTGGGCTCCGACGGCGCTGCTGGCGCTGGCGGGCCTGGTGCTGGGCCCGGGGGTGGGCCTGCTGGCGCCGCTGATGGAGCGTTACGCGGCCGCGTTCCCGTCCCGGGGAACCGCGTACCACCTGGCTCTGTGGCACGGCACCGGCCTCCCGCTCATCCTGTCGGAGATCGCGTGGGCGGCCGGTGCGGCGCTGTTCGTCGTACGGAACCACCTGGTGCGCTGGGGCGAGCGGCTGGCGCTGCCGAGCGCCGAGGCGGCGTTCGCCCAGATCCTGTGGCAGACGGAGCGCTTCGCGCTGCAGCTGACCGGCAGCATCCAGCGCGGTTCGCTGCCGGTCTATCTCGGCACGGCGCTGCTGGTCTTCTCCGGCGCCGAGGCGGCGGCGCTGTTCACCGACCGGCCGTGGGCCTGGGGCGGCTCGCCGCACCTGTGGGACGACGCGGGGCAGATCGCGGTGGCGGCGGCCGTGGCGGCGGCGGGCGTGCTGTGCCTGCCGACCCGGCAGCGGATGAAAGCCGTGGTGCTGGCCGGCACGACCGGGTACGGCACCGGCGTGCTGTTCGTGCTGCAGGGGGCGCCGGACCTCGCGCTGACGCAGTTCACGGTGGAGACGACCAGCATCGTCGTGTTCGTCCTGGTGCTGCGCCGCCTCCCGCACCGCTTCCCGCCGACGGCGACGGCCTGGCGCCGTGCCCTGCACGCCGCGCTCGGCGTCACCACCGGGACGCTGGCGGCAGGTCTGACGTATCTGGCGGTGGCGGCCCGCCGGCATCCGGCCGCGGGCGCCGCCATGGTGGCCGAGACCGCGCACGACGGGCTGAAGAACGTGGTCGCGACGATCCTCGTCGACCTGCGGGCCTGGGACACGATGGGCGAGTCGGCGGTGCTGGCGGTCGCGGCCGTCGGCGTGACGAGCCTGGTCTATCTGCGCCGCCGGGCCGGCGCGCTGCCGCGCGCGCAGGAGGACGGCAGCACCGCGGGCGTGTGGGCGTCGGAGGTGCGCGCCGGGCCGCGCGCGGCCCCGGAACGCACCTGGCTGGCGGCGGGCGACACCCTCGACCCCGACCGGCGCTCGGTGGTCTTCGAGGTGGTCGCGCGGCTGGTCTTCCACCCCATCCTCGTGCTCTCGCTGTATCTGCTGTTCTGCGCGGAGAACCTGCCGGGCGGCGGCTTCACGGCCGGGCTGGTCGCGGGGCTGGCGCTGGTCGTGCGGTATCTGGCGGGCGGGCGCTACGAGTTGGCCGAGGCGGCCCCCGTCGACGCCGGATTCCTGCTCGGCACCGGCCTGATGATCTCCGTCGGTACGGGTCTCGGCGGGCTGGTGCTCGGCTCGGACGTCCTGGACAGCGCGGTGTTCCACACCCGGCTGCCGCTCTTCGGCGAGGTGCACGTCCCCAGCTCCGTGCTGTTCGACTTCGGTGTGTACCTCCTGGTCCTCGGGGTCGTCCTCGATGTGCTGCGGAGCCTCGGCGCGAAGATCGACCAGCAGATCGAGCGCGAAGAAGCCCGGAGGAAGGCATGAACGCCACCGTCGCCCTGATCGCCGCCGGCGGGGTGCTGTTCGCCTGCGGGACGGTGCTGCTGCTCGCCCGCCCGCTGACCCGCATCCTGCTCGGCGCCGTCCTGCTCGGCAACGGGGTGAACCTGCTGGTGCTGGCCACCTCGGGCCGTTCCGGGAAGGCGCCGCTGCTGTCCCCCGGCACCGATCCGGCGGCGGTCTCCGACCCGTTCCCGCAGGCGATGGCGCTGACCGCGATCGTGATCACCCTGGCGCTGACCGCGTTCCTGCTCGCGATGGCGTACCGCAGCTGGCAGTTGACCGGCAGCGACGACGTACAGGACGACGTCGAGGACATCCGGGTCGCGCTGCGGGCCGAACACGAGGGGACGCGCGCCGAGTTGAGGACGGTGATCCGCGCGGACCGGGCCCGGCAGGCGCGTGCCGAGGACTCCGAGGACCTCGACGACGAACTGTGGGACAACGTGCTGGGGGCCGACCGATGAACGCGACCGCACTGCTGCCGCTGCCCGTCGTCCTCCCGCTCTTCGCCGCGGGCCTCAAACTCGCCGTCGGACTGCGGCTCCCCCGGATCCAGCGGTTCATCAGCGCTGCCGTCCTCAGCGTCGTGCTGGCCGCCTCCGTCACCCTGTTGGTGGCGGCCGACCGGGACGGCCCGCAGGTGATGCACGCGGGCGGCTGGCCGGTCCCGATCGGCATCGCGCTGGTCGCCGACCGGCTGTCGGCGCTGATGCTGGTCGTCTCGTCCGCGGTGACGCTGTGCGTGCTGGTGTACTCCATCGGCCAGGGCATGGCCGACCGCGACGAGGCGACGCCGCTGTCGGTCTTCCACCCCGCGTATCTGATCCTCGTCGCCGGGGTCTCCGACACGTTCCTGTCCGGCGACCTGTTCAACCTCTACGTCGGCTTCGAGATCATACTGACCGCCAGCTATGTCCTGCTGACGCTCGGCGGCACGGCGGCCAGGATCCGGGCCGGAGCCACGTACATCGTGGTGTCGCTGCTGTCCTCGGTGCTCTTCCTGGTGGCGATCGGCATGGTCTACGCGGCCACCGGCACCATGAACCTCGCGGAGCTCTCCGTGCGGCTGGCCGATCTGCCCGCCGGGATCCGGCTGGTGCTGCAACTCGCCCTGCTCACCGTCTTCGGGATCAAGGCGGCCGTCTTCCCGCTCGCCGCCTGGCTCCCCGACTCCTACCCGACCGCGCCGGCGCCCGTCACCGCCGTCTTCGCCGGGCTGCTCACCAAGGTCGGCGTGTACTCGATACTGCGCACCCAGACGCTGCTCTTCCCCGGCAACCGGCTCGCCGAGCCGCTGATGCTGATCGCCCTGCTGTCGATGGTCGTCGGGATCCTGGGCGCGGTCGCGCAGACCGACCTCAAACGGCTGCTGTCCTTCACCCTCGTCAGCCATATCGGGTACATGGTCTTCGGCATCGCGCTGGCCTCCCGTGGCGGTGTCGCGGGCGCGGTCTTCTACGTCGCCCACCACATCACCGTGCAGACCACGCTCTTCCTGGTCACGGGGCTGGTGGAACGCCGGGGCGGCACCACCGACCTGCAGCGGCTCGGCGGGCTCGCCAGGATCTCCCCGCTGCTCGCCGCCGTCTTCTTCGTGCCCGCGATGAACCTCGCCGGGATCCCGCCGCTGTCGGGGTTCCTCGGCAAGCTCGGGCTGCTGCGCGCGGGCGTCGCCGACGGCGGCGCCTGGGCGTACGTGCTGGTCGGCGGTGGTGTCGTGACCAGCCTGCTGACGCTCTACGCGCTGATCAAGGTCTGGAACCTGGCCTTCTGGCGGGCCGCGCCGCCCGACCTGTGTGCCGACGGCACCGTGCTGGAGACGGACGACGACGCCGATCAGGACGACTCCGACGAGGAGACCCTGATGCCCGCCGGGCGCCCCGAGTCGGCGTCCCTCAGCGGCCGTTCGATCACCACCACCGCCGCACTCCCCCGCACGATGCTCGCCGCCACCATGGCCCTGGTCGCCCTCGGGCTGGCCTACACCGTGCTGGCCGGACCGCTGACGGGGCTCGCCGACCGGGCGGCCGGCGAGCTCCTGTCACGAACGCCCTACGTCCAGGCGGTTCTGGCGCACTGACGCAGGGACCGCTCGTCGGGTCAGCGGTCGTGAACCGTGTGCGTCGCCGCGATCTGCTTCCAGGACTTCGGCTCCGCCTGCGGTGCGGCCGGGGCGGCGCGGAGCGCGCCGGCCTTCGGGGCGGCCGGCGGCGCCGCGGGCTTGGCCGCGGTGAAGAGCCAGGTCTCGAAGAGCGGGCCGAGCTTCTTCCCGGAGATCTTCTCGGCGAGCTTCTGGAACTCGGCGATGGAGCCGTTGCCGTACTGGTGCTGGGCGGGCCAGGCCTTCAGCAGGGCGCAGAACGCCTTGTCGCCGATCTTGTTGCGCAGCACCTGGATGGCGACGGCGCCCCGGTCGTAGACGGCGCCGTCGAACTGGTTCGCCGCGCCGGGGTCGCCGGGCTTGACGGTCCAGAACGGGTCGTCGGCCGGGTGCTGGCTGTAGACCCAGTCGGCGAGTTCCTGCGCGGTGCCCTCGCCCTCGTGCTCGGACCACAGCCACTGGGCGTAGCTGGCGAAGCCCTCGTTGAGCCAGATGTCCGACCAGCGGGAGAGCGAGACGCTGTCGCCCCACCACTGGTGCGCCAGCTCGTGGACGACGACCGAGGGGTTCGCCCCGCCGGCGAACTGCGCGGGGCTGTAGAAGACCCGGCCCTGCGTCTCCACGGCGTAGTGGGTGGGCACGTTGGGGGCGTAGCCGCCGGCGGCGCTGAACGGGTACGGGCCGAAGTAGGTGCTCTCCCAGTCGATGATCTCGCCGGTGCGCTCGATGCTGGCGCGGGCGGCGCCGTCGTTGTCGCCCAGGTCCTTGCTGTAGGCGTTGATGACGGGCAGGCCGTTGGCGGTGGTGTTCCGCGTGATGTCGAACTTCCCGACCGCGAGGGTGGCCAGGTACGTGGCCTGCGGCTTGTTCTGCCGCCAGTTGTAGCGCGTCCAGCCGAGCTTCGAACTCTGCGAGACCAGCACACCGTTGCTGATCGCGGCCGAGCCGTCGGGGACGAGCACCGAGACGTCGTAGGTGGCCTTGTCCAGCGGGTGGTCGTTGCTGGGGAACCACCACCAGGCGGATTCCGGCTCGTTGGCGGCGACGCCGCCGTCGGGGGTGCGCTGCCAGGACGTGAAGCCGTAGCGCTTCACCTTGCCCGGGACCCCGGAGTAGCGGACGACGACGGTGGCCTGCTGGCCCTTGGCGAGCGGGGTGGCCGGGGTGATCTCCAGCTCCTGCTCACCGCTGGTGGCGAACTTCGCGACCCGGCCGTTGACCCGGACCTCGCTGACGTCCAGCGCGAAGTCGAGGTTGAAGCGGGTCAGTCCCTGGGTGGCGGTGGCCAGCAGGGTCGCGGTGCCCTCCAGCTCGTCGGTCGCGGGCTGGTACTTCAGCCGCAGGTCGTAGTGGGAGACGTCATAACCCCCGTTCCCGTACGTCGGGTAGTACGGGTCGCCGATGCCGGGCGCGCCCGGTCCGGCGTCGGCGGCGGATGCCGGGATCGCCAGCAACAGGCCGGCGGCGCTCACGGCGGAAACGATCGCTCTCTTACGCACAGGGGTCCTCCAGCGCGGGGTGAGTTCGGACACCCCGACCCTAGGAACCAGCTGTGTGTCCCAGCTACCCCTTCACCCACTGCTGTCTCAAGACCTTCACCGTGCGCAACACAACGTCTCAAAACACCGTGCGGCGCCCGCCCGCCGTGACCCCGGCTCAACCTGTCTTCAATGCCGCCTTCATCATCGCCCGCGCGATCGGCGCCGCCAGCCCGTTCCCGCTGACCTCCGAGCGGGCCGCGTCCGACTGCTCGACGACCACGGCGACCGCGACCTGGTGGCCCTTGCCGTCGTCGGCGTAGGAGACGAACCAGGCGTACGGCGTCCCGCTGTTGTTCTCGCCGTGCTGGGCGGTGCCGGTCTTGCCGCCGACCTCGACACCGCTGATCTTCGCGTTGCTGCCGGTGCCGTTGTCGACGACGTTGACCATCGCCTTGCGCAGCTTCGCCGCGGTGTCCGCGCTGACCGCGCGGGTGCTCTCGCCGTCCGGGTAGGACTGCAGCACGGTGCCGTTGCCGTCGGTGACCTGCGAGACCATGTGCGGGCTCGCCAGCTCGCCGCCGTTGGCGAGGGCCGCGACGACCATCGCCATCTGCAGCGGGGTCGCGGTGTCGTCGAACTGCCCGATGCCGGACAGGGCGGTCTGCGCCTTGTCCATGCCCTTCGGGTAGACGCTCTTGGCCGCGCGCACCGGGATGTCGAGGCTGTCGGTGTTGAAGCCGAACTTCTCGGCGGCGGCGCGCACCTTGTCCTGGCCGAGGTCGACGGCCATCTTGCCGAAGACGTTGTTGCAGCTGTACTGGAGCGCGGTGTTGATGCTCGCGTTCTCGCAGGGCGCGGACGCCGACTCGTTGACCAGCACCCGCGAGGTGCCGGGCAGCGGGTACGGGTTCGGGCTGGCGGTCTTCTCGTCGATCGACGAGTACAGCCCGTTCTCCAGGGCCGCCGCGGCGACGACGAGCTTGAACGTCGACCCCGGCGGGTACGCGGCGCGCAGCGCCCGGTTGAGCATGGGCTGGTCCTTGTCGGCCTGCAGGGCGCTCCACGCCGCGCCGTCGGCCTTCGAACCGCCCGAGATCTTCGACGGGTCGTAGCTGGGGGTGCTGACCATGCCGAGGATCCGGCCGGTCGCCGGGTCGATGGCGACGGCCGCGCCCTTCTTGTCGCCGAGCCCCTTGAAGGCGGCCTGCTGCACGGCGGGGTCGATGGTGGTGATCACATCGCCCGGCTCGGTGGCCTTGCCGGTGAGCGAGTCGGGCAGGCTCTTCAGCCGCGGGTCGGTGCCGCCCAGGATGCCGCGGTAGATGCCTTCGAGCTGGGTGGCGCCGTAGACCTGCGAGCTGTAGCCGGTGACCGCCGAGTACAGCCCGCCGCCGGTGTACGTGCGCTTGTAGCGCAGGTCGCCGCCGCTGGTGGTGGTGGAACCGGTCACCGGCTTTCCGCCCACGACGATGTCGCCGAGCGGGTTCGCGTACTGCGCGATGATGTTCCGCCGGTTGTGCTTGTCGTCCGCGAGCGCCCGGCCGTCCACCGCCTGCATCCACGTCACCCGCACCATGACCGCGAGGACGAGCAGGAGGCTGAAGACCGACGCACGCCTGATGGTCTTGTTCATCCCTTGCAAGAACGTTCCAGGGGGATTCGTTGGTTCCGGCGGGTGAGCACAGGTTCCTCACAGGTCGCGGCTCCCGCACGGAACGGCCCCGCTCTGTGAGGATCTCGACCGTGCGCACCCTGCGAGGGATCGAGTGGCCGCTGGTCGGCTGGCTCGTCGTCGTCTGGGTGCTGCTGTGGGGCAGCCTCACCGCCGCGAACGTCGTCACCGGCCTGGTCGTGGCGGTCGTGCTGTGCCTGGTCTTCCCGCTGCCGCCGCTCAACCTGGGGCTGCGGATTCACCCGGTCGGCCTAGTGCGGTTCGCCGCGCTCTTCCTCGTCGATCTGACCGTCTCGGGGCTGCGCACGGCCTGGCAGACCCTGACCCCCGCCCCGCTGCCCTGCGCGGTGCTGGCGGTCCGGCTGCGCTGCTCGGGCGACCTGATGCTGGCGGCCACCGCGATCGCCGTCTCGGCGGTGCCGGGCAGCGCCGTGCTGGAGGTCCAGCGGTCCACCGCGACGCTGTTCGTGCACGTCATGGGCTCGGACATCGAGGAGGCCAGGGACGGGGTACGCCGGCTGGAGACGCTGGTGGTGCGCGCCTTCGGCACCCGCGCGGAGATCGCGTCGCTCGATGCGGGGGGCACGTCGTGAGATGGGTCACCGCTGCCGTCCTGGGGCTGCTGATCGCGGCCGGTGTGATGGTCTTCGTCCGGCTGGTGCGCGGTCCGTCGATGCTCGACCGGGCGGTGGCGGTGGACGCGCTGCTGGCCGTGGTCGTCGCCGGCCTCGGCGCGCAGGCGGCGGCCGACCGCACCCCGTACGCGCTCCCGGTCCTGCTGGTGCTGGCCTTCCTCGGCTTCACCGGCTCGGTCGCGATCGCCCGCTTCATCGCTCTCCGGGACAAGGACTCGTCATGACCGTCCTGGACTGGGGTTCCGTGTGCGACTGGACCGCCGCGGTCTTCCTGCTGCTCGGCGCCGCGCTCTGCTTCGTGGCCGGGGTCGGACTGCTGCGGCTGCCCGACACCCTCACCCGGATGCACGCGGCGACCAAGCCGCAGGTCCTGGGTCTGCTGCTGGTGCTGGTGGGGGTGGCCCTGCGGCTGCGGTCCTGGGTGGACGTGGGCACCCTGGTGCTGATCGGGGCGTTTCAGCTGATGACCGTCCCGGTGGCGGCGCACATGGTGGGGCGGGCCGCGTACCGCACCGGTCAGGTGCGCGGCGATCAGCTGGTCCTCGACGAGCTGGACGACCATCTGACCCGACCCGGCCCCGACTGAGTCCAACCGGTAAGTTCGATATGTGACAAATGCTCGGATCGTCGGAGCACTGCGGTCCCTGGAATCCGCCGTCCTCGCCCGCCAGGGCATGGGGCTGCCCCTGCTGGCCATCGCGGTCGTCTCGGCGGCGGACCTGGCGGCCGGCCGGGACCACTACATCGGGCCCGGAATGGTGGTGGCCCCGGCGCTGGCCTCCATCACGACGACCTGGCGGCGCACCCTGCTCATCGCCGTCCTCGGCCTCGCCGCGCAGACGGCGCTCGCGCCGTACAACGGAGTCGTCCAGGGCCGCGACTGGGTGCTGCTCACCGGCCAGCTCGCCACCTATGTGGTGGTCAGCCTGTTCAGCGCCTACATCGCCTGGCGGCGCGAGACCGGCCAGCGGGCCTTCACCGCGATCACCTCGGTCGCCGAGGCCGCCCAGCGCGCCCTGCTGCGGCCCCCCGGGGACCGGGTCGGTGACGTCCGGCTCGCCGTCCGGTACGTCTCGGCGGCGGACGCGGCCCAGATCGGCGGCGACCTGTACTCCGTCCTGGACACCCCGCACGGCGTGCGCGCGCTCATCGGCGACGTCCGCGGCAAGGGTCTGGACGCCGTCCAGACCTCGGCGGTCGTGCTCGGCGCCTTCCGCGAGGCCGCCTACGACGAGGGTGGACTGACCCGCGTCGCGCAGCGCGTCGAGGCGAGCGTGCAGCGCCATGTCGTCTCCGGCGAGTTCGCCACCGCCCTCTTCGCCGAGTTCGACGGCCCCGGCTCCGTCGAGTTCCTGCACTACGGCCATGTGGCACCGCTGCGCATCTCCCCGGACGGAACGGTGACGACGCTGAACCCGCCGGACCCCTGGGTGCCGCTGGGCCTGGGCCGGCTGGTCAAAGGCGCAGCCGTGCCCTGGCGGGCACCGCTCGGCGGCGAGGACGTGCTCGTGCTCTGCACGGACGGGGTGATCGAGGCCCGCAGCCCGGTGGACGGCTCCTTCTACCCCCTCGCCGAACGGGTCGGGTCACTGGTGGCGGGTCTGGCCCAGAACCTGGAGGCGGCCGTCGAGCGCGTCTACGCCGACCTGCTGCGGCACGCGGGCGGCTCCCTCGGCGACGACGTGGTCCTCCTGCTGCTCGCGCCCGCCCGGCCCCCGACGCAGCCGCTCTGAGGCGCTACCGGGGACACCGCCGGCGCCTCCCCCTCGCGTGGCTGGAAGCATCGCACTGAGTACCCACTCCATGACGTGTCGTCAAGTGGCCCTAGCGGCAAGGCGTTCGCCTGTTCTAGGGTTACTACGTGGCCCTGGACCCCGGCCCCGCTCCAGGCGGAGCCCGGCTGGGCTCAAGTGCCTCCAACTCTGCAGGACGTGGACCGGCGTCATGGCGAAGCTTGCGGCGATCTCGCGACTCCCCCTCTCCGACCCGCGGCGATCGACCCTCGATGTCTCCTGGACGTTCTCGCTGCACCGCACCCCGGGGAGCGATGAGCTGGCCGCCAGGATGACGTGCGCCGCGCTCGACACCCTGGGGCCGTACGGGCAGGTCAGCGCGCAACTGGCCGCCGCGATCACCTTGGCGTGCGGTTATGTCGTCGACCACGGGCTCGCGCACCGGTACCGCGTGACCCTGGGCGTGGACGGGGCGCGGTGCACGGTCTCGGTGACCGATTACGGCTACGACAAACCGCTCACGGTCCCGCCCGACCCACCGCATTCGTACGCCGCGACCGCCCTGTGCCAGCAACTCGCCCACCCCACCGAGAACGGGGCGCGGATCGACGGTGTGCAGGTGCACCACGCCACCGACGGAGCGGTCCTGATCCGCTTCCGTGCCCTGCTTCCCGCCGCCGCGGCCGATGCCGCCGACGACTCCGCCCCAGGGCTCCCCCAGCCTCCCCCGGCCGCGCCGGACCACTCCCGCAGTCCAGGCGCCCGAGGGTGAGGTGCGCCCGGCCGGCGGCTCCGGGGGGAGCGGGTCGCCGGCCGGGCGCCAAAAAACGTGCGGCGGCGGTCAGTCCTGATGTGATCCGGTCAGCGCCGCGAAGACGACCACGTTCGCCGAGTACGCGCGCTTCTCCTGGTCGAACGTGCCGCCGCAGGTGATCAGCCGCAGCTCCGGCCGGGTGCCCGCCCCATAGACCCGGTCCGCGGAGAAGTGGTCCTTGTCGACGACCTCGACGCCTTCGACGGTGAACTCCGCGACGGAGCCGTCCGCCCGCTGGATCTCCACCTCCGCGCCCGGCGTCACCGTGCTCAGCCCGTAGAAGACCGCGGGCCTGGTCTCGGTGTCGACATGGCCGACGAGCAGCGCCGCGCCCGCCGCGCCCGGCGCCGGACCGCCGCGGAACCAGCCGGCGACGTCCGGGGTGCTGTACGGCGGCGGGTCCACCGCACCGTTCAGCAGGCCCCGTTCGACGATCCCGGCGTGCAGCCCGATCGACGCGATGTCCACCCGCACCGGTTTGGAGTCCGCCAGCGGGAGGTGCGGGGCGTAGACCTGCGGCGGCCGGTCGGCGGAGCCGGCCGCCGGCTGTCCGCCGGGGCCGGCCGGGTCCACCCCGTCGCCGGGGTGGCCCATCAGCCAGGCGGCGAAGAGCACCAGCCCCATCGCCACCGCGGCCCAGGTGCGGCCGCTGATGGACGTGCGTTCCTCGTCGGGCACCGCGGCCTAACCGTGGCGGCGTCGGCGGTACACCGCCACGGCCGCGAGCGATGCCGCCGCCGCGCCGCCGACCGCCAGCACCGAGTCGGTGCCGGGACCGGCCTCGGCCGGGCCGGCCGCCAGTTGCGCGGTTCCACCGCCGCCCGCCGGAACCGGGGCCGTCGGCCAGAGCGGTTCGGGCTTCACGGGGGTGACGGGCGCGACCTGGTTGATGATGACCACGGTGCCCTGGGCGGCGTGGGTGTTGCCGTCGCACTCGACGGAGACGGAGTAGGTGCCCGCCACCGCGTCGGACCGGATGGACGCGTCACTGACCAGTCCGTCCTGGCCGTCGACCGGCGGTGCCAGCGTCACCGGGCTCACGAAGACCTCGGCGCTGGCCTTGGCCTTCGCCGACCGGCAGGCGCTCTTCACGTGCAGTGTGATGACCGCGCCCGCCCAGGTCTTGCCGGGGGTGACGGTCACCGTCCCCGAGGCCGACGCCGAACTCTCGTTGTCGGCGAATGCCGGGACAGCGCCACTGAGCAGGAACAGTACGGCCGCACCGGCAGCAGCCGGTCGTCGGATATCTAGCATCGGGGGAACCTCCGCTCGGCCGGGTACGGCCAGCGGTACCCGGTGCTTCGAACATCCATCCAGGAGGGTTCCGCCGCACCCCGGACGGCGTTTGGTTACGCCATCAGGGGGTGCCGGTCACACACAGTGCGAGCGCTCAGATCTCGTCGACGAGGTCCGCGATCGAGTTCACGACCCGCGACGGCCGGAACGGGTACTTGTCGATGTCGGCCTTCGACGTCAGACCGGTCAGCACCAGGAAGGTCTCCATGCCGGACTCCAGCCCGGCGAGCACATCGGTGTCCATCCGGTCGCCGATCATCGCGCTGGTCTCGGAGTGCACACCGATCGCGTTCAGCCCGGCGCGCATCATCAGCGGGTTGGGCTTGCCGACGAAGTACGGATCCTTGCCGGTGGCCTTGGTGATCAGCGCGGCCACCGAGCCGGTGGCGGGCAGCGGGCCCTCGGCCGACGGGCCGGTCTCGTCCGGGTTGGTGCAGATGAAGCGCGCACCGCCGTTGATGAGCCGGATCGCCTTGGTGAGCGCCTCGAAGCTGTAGGTGCGGGTCTCGCCCAGCACCACGTAGTCGGGCTCGACGTCGGTGAGGATGTAGCCGACGTCGTGCAGCGCGGTGGTCAGACCGGCCTCGCCGATCGCGTACGCCGTACCGCCGGGGCGCTGGTCGTCGAGGAACTTCGCGGTGGCCAGCGCCGAGGTCCAGATGTTCTCGACCGGTACGTCGAGACCCATCCGCGACAGCCTGGCGTGCAGGTCACGGGCGGTGTAGATGGAGTTGTTCGTCAGCACCAGGAACGGCTTGCCGGACTCCCGCAGCCGCTTGATGAAGGCGTCGGCGCCGGGGATCGGCGTGCCCTCGTGGATCAGCACCCCGTCCATGTCGGTGAGCCAGGATTCGATCGGCTTGCGTGTCGACACGGGCGTGTTCTCCTGTCCTGGTGAGCGGCTCTGCGCTGCCCAGCGTAGCCGGGGCGCACCGTGTACGCCCCGGCCGTCTCATCCGCTGATCAGCTGCCGGTCGCCTTCTTCCAGGCGTCGACGTACGAGGCCAGGTCGGTGTTCACGGTGGCCCAGTCTGGCGTGAAGATCTCGACGCCGGACATGATCGCCTTCAGCTTCGCCGCGTTCGCGTCCGTCGCCGTCACATCGGTGCGGGCCGGGAAGCCGCCGCCGACCGAGGACACCTCCTGCTGCACCTCGGGGGTGAGCAGGAAGTCCAGCAGCTTCTTGCCGTTCTCCGTGTGCGGGGCGTCCTTGACCAGGCCGGCCGCGTACGGGAGCGCGAAGCTGGTGGGCTTGCCGGTGGCGTTCGCGGCGGGGAAGAAGATGCCCTGGTTCGGCATGGACTTCATGTCGGCGTAGTTCATCTGCACATCGCCGTTGGCGACGACCAGTTCACCCTTGTCGACCTTGGGCGCGAGCGCGCCCGTCGACTTCGACGGTCCGACGTTGTTGGTCTGCAGCTTCTTCAGGTACGCCATCGCCGGCTCCAGGCCACCGAAGTCGTGGATCGCCTTGATGACGACGGCCGTGCCGTCGCCGGCGACGCCCGGCGTGGAGTACTGCAGCTTGCCCTTGTACTGGGCGCCGAGCAGGTCGTCCCAGGTCTTGGGGGCCTGCTTCAGTTCCTTGGTGTTGTAGATGAAGCAGAAGTAGTTGTTGACGACCGAGGTCCACTTGCCGCCGGCGTCCTTGTCGGCGGCGGCGACCTGGTCGGAGCCAGCCGGCTTGTAGGTGTCCAGCAGTCCCTTGCTGTCGGCCTGCTGGATGAACGGCGGCAGGGTGACGACGACGTCGGCCTGGGTGTTGGACTTCTCCCGGGCCAGCCGCTGCACCATCTCGCCGGAGCCGCCCTCGACGTACTTCACCTTGATGCCGGTCTTCGCGGTGAAGTCCTTGAAGACCTTGTCGTAGAAGCCGGAGCCGTCGTCGGCCTTGAGGCCGTCGGCGCTGTAGACGGTGATCTCCTTGGCGTCGCTCGCGGCCGAGGAACCGCCGCAGGCGGTGAGCGAACCGGCGAGGACCAGGGCGCCGGCGACGGCGGCGAGCGGCTTGAGACTGTGTGCGGGCATGGCAGATCGATCTCCTTGCTGGGTAACGGAATCGCGGGGGGTGGTGCGGGACGTCAGCGGTAGGCGGCCCTGGTGCGGATCCGGCTCACGCCGAGCAGGACGACGAGCGTCGTCACCATCAGCACCACGGCGAGGGCGGCTCCGGAGAAGAGCGAGCCCCGGTCGGTGGCACCGAAGATCTTGACCGGCAGCGGCAGCCAGTCGGGTGGGTAGAGCATCATCGTGGCGCTCAACTCGCCCATGGACAGGGCGAAGCAGAGGCCGGCCGCCGCGGTCAGGGACGGCAGCAGCAACGGCAGTTTCACCCGCCACAGCACATACGCGGGGCGGGCGCCCAGGCTCGCGGCGCTCTGCTCGTAGGCCGGGTCGAGCCGGGCGACGGCCGCCGCGACGGACTGGTACGCGAAGGCCGTGACCAGCAACGTATGGGCCAGGACGACGATGCCGCGGGTGCCGTTGAGCAGCAGCGGCGGCTTCGAGAACGCCACCAGCAGGGACAGCCCGACCACCACCGACGGCACCGCCACCGGCAGCATGAAC
Source organism: Streptomyces sp. So13.3 (assembly GCF_005860785.2). Lineage (NCBI taxonomy): Bacteria > Bacillati > Actinomycetota > Actinomycetes > Kitasatosporales > Streptomycetaceae > Streptomyces > Streptomyces sp. So13.3. Next base: position 4,022,892 of record NZ_CP048835.1, read on the forward strand.
AGCGCGTCCAGCAGCCTGCGGCCGCGACCGCGCAGCGCGTCGGCGGCCAGCGCCGCCCAGCCGCCGACCACCAGGGCCAGCACGCTCGCGGCCAGCGCGGTGACCAGGCTGGTGGTGAGCGCGTCCAGCGACTCGCCGCGGGTGATGTCCTGGTAGTGGGTGAGGGTCGCGCCGGAGGGGAAGGCCCCGCTCCAGTGCGTAGCGAAGGACGCCAGCGCGATCACCGCGAACGGCAGCGCGAACAGCGGCAGGAACAGGACGAAGAAGACGGTCCACACGGCCCAGCGGCCACTGCGGCTATGCACCAGCACGACGGCCTCCGGCGGCTGTTCGGGCGACGACGGCGCGGTACAGCCCGTAGAGGGCGACCGACAGGGCGATGTTCACGACCGCGACGACACAGGCGCCGGTGTAGTCCGACTCCAGGATCGCCTTGCTGTAGACGAGCATCGGCAGCGTGGTGACGTCCTTCGCACCGGTGAAGAGCACGATGCCGAACTCGTTCAGGCACATCACCAGCACCAGGCTGCCGCCCGCCGCGAGCGACGGCAGCGCCTCCGGCACGATCACCTGCCGGACGATCCGCGGCGCCTTCGCGCCCAGCGAGGACGCGACCTCGATCTGCGCGGTGTCCACCTGCGAGAAGGCGGCGAGCAGCGGCCGCATCACGAACGGTGTGAAGTACGTGATCTCCGCGAGCAGCACGCCCCAGGGCGTGTGCAGGAAGTCGACGGGTCCGCCCGCCGCGCCCGTCGCATCCGTCCACAGGCCGTTCGCCATGCCGACCGTGCCGTAGACGAAGAGCAGCGCGAGCGTGATCAGGAAGGACGGGAAGGCGAGGAAGATGTCGATGAACCGGCTGAGCGCCTTCCCGCCGGGGAACGGTACGAAGGCGATCACGAGGGCCAGCGCGAAGCCCAGCACCAGGCAGCCCACGGTGGAGCCGACCGCGATCCAGACCGTCGTCCACAGCGCCTCGCGGAAACCCGTCGAGGCGAACACCTCGCGGTACGCGGACAGATCGTGCCCGCCGGTGTCCGGGGTGAACGACTGCTGGACGACCAGCACGAGCGGGTACAGGAACGCCAGCGCCAGCCCGGTCACGGGCGGCAGCGCCCAGACCCAGCGGGGCACCGCGCGCGGTGTCCGTGCCGGACGGGGCACGGGTGCCGCGAGGTCCGGCGTCCGCACGGTCCCGGTACTCATACCCGCTCCAGGAGCGGTCGCTCCGTGCCGACACCGGCCGGCAGGAGCACCGTGTCCTCGGGGTCGAAGGCGAGCGTCACCGTCGCCCCGACCGCCGGCGGCTGCCGCAGGTCGCCGACGTCCGCGCGGATCTCGTGGCCGCCGGCGTCGACGAGCAGCCGGTGGGTCGAACCGCGCCACTGCACGCCCGTCACCGTGCCGCGCAGCGAGTTGGCCGCGCCGCCGGCCGCGCCCGCGGCGGCCAGCCGCAGGGCGTGCGGGCGGACGCACATCGTGGCCTCGGCACCCTCGACCGCGCCCTTCGGGAGCTCGGCGGCGCGCACCACCGCGTCGCCGAAGTGCAGCGCCCCCTCCCCCGCGACCCGGACCGGCAGCAGGTTCGCGCTGCCGACGAAGGAGGCGGTGAACTCGGTGCGCGGGCGGCGGTAGAGGTCCTGCGGGGTGCCGCAGTCCTGCAGCCGCGCCTTGTCCATGACCGCGATCCGGTCGGCGAGGGTGAGCGCCTCGATCTGGTCGTGGGTGACGTACAGGATGGAGACGTCGGGCAGTTCGCGGTGCAGCCGCGCCAGCTCGGCGAGCATGCCCGAGCGCAGCTGCGCGTCGAGCGCCGACAGCGGCTCGTCGAGCAGCAGGACGCCGGGCCGGATGGCCAGTGCGCGGGCGATCGCGACGCGCTGCTGCTGACCGCCGGAGAGTTCGCGCGGATAGCGCCGGGCGTAGCCGGCCATCCCCGTCATCTCCAGCGCTTCCGCGACCCGGCCGGGTATCGCGGCGCGTGGCGTGCGCTGCGCTTTGAGGCCGAACGCGACGTTCTGGTCGACGCGCAGGTGCGGGAAGAGGGCGTACTGCTGGACGACCATCCCGATGCCGCGCCGGTGCGGCGGCAGATCGGTGACGTCCTGCCCGCCGATCAGCACCCGCCCGCCGGACGGCCGCACGAAGCCGGCGACCGCCCGCAGCGCGGTGGTCTTGCCGGAGCCGGACGGGCCGAGGAGGGCGAGGACCTCGCCCGGCTCGACGGTGAGGTCGAGCGCGTCGAGCACCGTCAGGTCCCCGTACGTGACGCTCACGTGGTCGAAACGAATGCCGCTGCGCACCGCGCGCGACGTCGGGACCGCCTCGGGCCCGCCCGGCTCCGTACTCATCGCTGCTGCCCCGCCCCGGCGGCCGCGCCGAACCCGTCGGCCGCGGCGAACCCGGTGAACCCGGTGATCGTCCGCGGGAGTTCCGCGACGGAGGCCAGGACATGGGTCGCCCCGGCGCCGCGCAGCGCAGCCTCGTCGTGCGCGCCGGTCAGCACGCCGGCGACCACCGAGGCGCCGGAGCGGCGGCCGCAGAGCATGTCGTACGAGGTGTCGCCCGCGACGGCGATCTCCCGTACGTCGTCGGCCGCCCCGGTGCGCAGCAGTGCGGCGAGCACCAGGTCGGGGAACGGGCGCCCGCGCCCGGCGTCGGCCGGGCACAGGGTGAGGTCGGCGATGTCCTGCCAGCCGAGCGCGTCCAGGATCGCGTCCTGGGTGACGCGCGAGAAGCCGGTGGTCAGCACGACCGTGCGGCCCTCGTCCCGCAGCTTCCCGATCGTCTCGGCGGCGCCGGGCAGCGGCGCGCAGCGGCCGCCGTCGACGAGTTCCGCGTAGGCGCTCTCGAACGCCGCGTTGCCGCGCTGGGCGATGTCCTCGTCGCCGAAGAGCGCGCGGAAGACGGTGATCTTCGACTCGCCCATCGTCGCGCGGACGTAGTCGAGCTTCTTCGCGTGGTCGTCGCTGCCCGGCTCCACCCCGAGCCGTTCGGCGGCGCGGGAGAAGGCCTGTTCCACAAGGCCGCCGTCGGCGACCGTGGTCCCGGCCATGTCGAGCACGACCAGTTTGATGCTGCCGTCCGTCATGGTGTCCGTCCTGTCGGTCATCGTTTCCCTCACCAGCCCAGCGCGTCGGCGGTCGTCTCACCGATCGCCGGGGAACAGGTCATGCCGCGCCCGCCGGGCCCGGTGACCAGCCACACTCCGTCCAGTACTTCCTGCCGGTGCACCACATGTGCGGTGTCCACGCACTGCGCGTACACCCCGGCCCAGCGGCGCCTGATGCGCGGCAGCGGCCGGCCGAGCAGCTGCCCGGCCCGCTCCAGCAGGTGGTCGTACGGGTCCTCGACGACGTCGAAGTTGAACGTCTCGTCGTACTCGTGGGTGTCGCCGATGGTCAGTCCGCCGTCGAGGCGCTGGACCATCAGCAGCTGCATCTTGTGCGCGGCGGCCACCGGCGGCTGCGGCTGTCCGGCGCGCAGCGCGTCGAGCGCGTCGCCCTCGTAGGCCGGGTAGTAGCGGAAGCTGTCGGCGTCGGCGACCGAGGTGGTCAGCGGCTCGCCGAGCGGATCGGTCTGCGCCATCTGCAACCGCACCCGGCGGACCGGCAGTTCGGGGGCGAGCTCGCGCACCAGCCCGGACAGCCAGGCCCCGGTGGCCAGGACGACGCTGTCGCCCCGGTGCACCTCGCCGTGGTCGTCGCGGACCGTGCCGGGCCCGACCTCGCGGACCTCGCGGCCGGGGAGGAACGTGTAGTGGCCGGTCGCCGCCAGGTACTCGCGCAGCGCGGGCAGCGCGACCCGGGACTCGACGGCGGCGTCCCGCTCGCACAGCAGCGCCCCGGTGATGTCGCCGCGCAGCGCCGGGTTGTGGTCCCGGGCGGCCGCGGCGTCCAGCCACTTGAAGCCGCGCTCGGCGGCGTCGGGGCGGGCGATGACCTCGTCCACGACGGCCTTCTCGGCCGCGGTGCGGACCACGGTGAGCGAGCCGTTGGCGCGGAAGCCGGTGCCCGGCACCCGGGCACCGATGTCCTCCCACAGCTCACGGGCCCGCAGCGCGGTCTCCAGCTCCTCGCCGGCCGACCGGCCACCGACCCACACCAGGCCGAAGTTGCGTACGGAGGCGCCGCGGGCCTCCCGCTCGCGCTCCAGGTGGACGACCTCATGGCCGCGGTGGACGGCTTGCCAGGCGTGCATCGTGCCGAGCGCACCGGCGCCGACGATCAGGACTCTCATGGGGCCCAAAGGTGCTCGGGCCTTCGGAAGCGTACGTATCTCATGCATGAACCGATGGTGAACAGCCCAGCAACGCTTGGACTAGACCCGTTACCGTTTCGTGATGGAAATCCTTCGCACAGCCTCCCGTCGGCCCGGCTACTTCTTGGACATCTGCGTGGTGAAACTGAACCGGTCGCCGCGGTAGAGCGAGCGCACCCGCTCGACCGGCACTCCCCCGCCGTCCCGGCTCGTCCGGTGCAGCAGCAGCATCGGCAGCGCGGGCGGCGTACCGATCAGCAGCGCCTCGCGCGGCGTCGCGAGCACCGTCTCGATCCGCTCGTCGGCCGACATCAGTTCCAGTCCGGCCTTGTCGCGCAGATACACGTAGAAGGACGAGTCGGGGGCGAAGTCCCGTTCCAGGTGCGGCAGTCGGGCCACCGACAGATAGGTGCTCTCCAGACCGACCCGTTCCTCGTCGGCGAGCAGCACCCGCTCCATGTGCCAGACCTCGTCACCGGCCGCGATCTGCAACTCGCGCGCCAGCACCGCGTCCGCCGCCAGCCGCTCCAGAGTGATCAGATGGCGGCTCGGGACCCGGCCCTGCCGCCGGACGCCCTCGGTGTAGCTCGCCAGCGACAGCGGCTGCTCCAGCTTCGGCCCGGCCACCACCGTGCCCCGCCCCTTGCGCCGCACCCGGCCCTGGATCAGCAGCTCGCGCAGCGCCTGCCGCACGGTCTCCCGCGCCACCTCGAACGTGGCCGCCAACTCCCGCTCGGTCGGCAGCAGTCCGCCCTCGCCGAGCTCGTCGAGCACGGCCTCCAGCCGGGTCTTCACGGCGTAGTACTTGGGCACCCGGCCGTGCTCGGGAATGCCGGACCGGATCGGGGCATGTGGATCTGTCACGGGACCGATCCTCGCAGAACAGCGGCGGTCCGCCTGCCCGTCAGCCGAGTGCGGCGCCGCCGAACACCGAGGCCAGCACGAGCAGCGCCGCGCCGTCGGCCACCACCCGCGTCCCGCCGGGGGCCACCGAGACCGGCACCGTGCGCCCCGCGGACCGGGCCGTGCGCTCGGTCAGCACCGCCGCGACCTCCTGCCGGAACAGCGTCTCGTCGGCCAGTACGGTGCGCCCGCCGAGCACCACCCGGTCGATGTCCAGCAGCGAGACGAGGTTGGCCGCACCGACGCCCAGCAGGTACGCGGCGCCCGCCGAGTCACCGCGGTCGACCGCGGCCAGGCACATCGCCTCGATGCAGCCGCGGTTGCCGCAACCGCACACCGGACCGTCCAACTGCACGACCTGGTGCCCGAATTCGCCCGCGCCGGTGCGCTCGCCGCGGAAGACGGCGCCGTCCAGCACCAGCCCGGCGCCCAGCCCGGTCCCCAGATGCAGATACGCGAACGATCCGTCCCCCGCGTCCTGCCCGAGGACCGCGAGCGCCGCCGCGTTGGTGTCCTTGTCGACGACGACCCGCAGCCCGAGCCGCCGCTCCAGCGCGTCGCGCAGCGGGAAGCCGTCCCAGTCCGGGAAGCCGGTGACACGGTGCAGGACGCCCGAGGCGTGGTCGAGCGGCCCGGGAGCCGCGACGCCGACGCCGAGGATGGCGGGGCCGGCGTCCAGCGCCCGCACCTCGCGCGCCACCGCCTCCAGCACCTCCCCGGCGGGGCGGCCGAAGTCGAGCCGGGAGGTGCGGGCCCGCACCCGCTCGCCCGACAGGTCGGCGAGGACGACGGTCAGCTCGTCACGGTCCAGATGCACCCCGGCCGCGTACCGCGCCCGGCGCACCAGCCGCAGCTCGGTCCGCGGCTTGCCGCCGGTCGACGCCTGCCGCCCCGACTCCTCGGCCAGCCCCTCGGCCCGCAGCCGCGCGGTGATCTTGCTGACCGCCTGCGGGGTGAGCCCGGTGCGCTCGGCGAGCTCCAGCCGGCTGATGCCGCCGGTCCCGTGCCGGGTGGCGGCGCGCAGCAGATCGAGCACCAGAGCGGCGTTGTGGTGCCGCAGCGCGGGCAGATTCGCCCCTGAGATTCCCCTGTTCACCCCTCCATTGTCCCCAGTGCTTGCTCTTTGGCAACACTGTTGCGAAAGTGGAGGGCATGAGTAGTCCCGCCACCCCCCTCCGCGTCGGACTGGTCGGCTACGGCCTGGCCGGCTCCGTCTTCCACGCCCCGCTCATCGCCGCCACCGACGGCCTGGTCCTCGACACGGTCGTCACCTCGAACCCCGAGCGCCGCGAGCAGGCCCGCGCCGAGCACCCCGACGTCCGGTTCGCCGCCTCCCCCGACGAACTGTGGACCGGCGACCCCGTCGACCTCGTGGTGCTCGCCTCCCCCAACCGCACCCACGTGCCGCTCGCGACCGCCGCCCTCCAGGCCGGGGTGCCCGTCGTCGTCGACAAGCCGCTCGCCGGCACCGCCGCCGAGGCCTACGAACTGGCCGCCCTCGCCAAGGACCGCGGCCTGCTGCTCTCCGTCTTCCAGAACCGCCGCTGGGACAACGACTTCCGCACCCTGCGCCACCTCGTGGACAGCGGCGAGCTCGGCACCGTGCAGCGCTTCGAGTCCCGCTTCGAGCGGTGGCGGCCGCAGCCCAAGGGCGGCTGGCGCGAGTCGGACGACCCCGCCGAGATCGGCGGGCTCCTCTACGACCTCGGCAGCCACCTCGTCGACCAGGCCCTGACGCTCTTCGGCCCGGCCGTCCGCGTCTACGCCGAGTCCGACGTCCGCCGCCCCGGCGCCGAGGTCGACGACGACACGTTCATCGCGATCACCCACGCCGGCGGCGTCCGCTCCCACCTGTGGGCCAGCGCCACCACCGCCCAGCTCGGCCCCCGCTTCCGGGCACTCGGCAGCACCGCCGGCTACGTCAAGTACGGCCTCGACCCGCAGGAGGCCGCCCTCCGCGACGGCCTGCGGCCCGGCACCGCCGACGGCGACTGGGGCGTCGAGCCGGAGTCCGACTGGGGCACCCTCGGGGCCGGCGACTCCGTTCGCCCCGTCCCGACCCTGCCGGGCGACTACCCCGCCTACTACGCGGCGGTCGCCGCGGCCCTCCGCGACGGTTCGGCCCCGCCGGTCACCGCCCTGGAGGCGGCCGCCGCCCTCGAAGTCCTGGAGGCGGCCCGGCTCTCCGCCCGCGAGGGCCGCACGGTGGAACTGGAGGCGCGCTCATGAGCACTCCCAGTGATCTCGTCGCTGAACTCGAAGCGCAGGAACGCGACCTCGTCCTTCAGGGGTTCAGCAACGACGACGCGTGGCGGCTGGGGTCGCTGCTGGTGGAGCTGGCGCGGGAGCGCAAGGCCCCCGTGACGATCGACATCCGTCGCGGTAGCCAGCAACTCTTCCACTACGCACTGGACGGCACCTCCCCGGACAACGACGCCTGGCTCGCCCGCAAGTCCCGCGTGGCGGAGCGCTACGGCGCGTCGTCGTACCTCGTCGGCGCCCGCTTCCGCGCCAAGGGCACCACCTTCGAGGAATCCTCCCGCCTGGACCCGGACCTGTACGCCGCCCACGGGGGCGCGGTGCCGCTGCGTGTGGCGGGGGTGGGGATCGTCGGGACGGCGGCGGTGTCGGGGTTGCCGCAGTCGGAGGATCATGCGCTGGTGGTGGAGGCGTTGTCGCGCATGGTGCGGGGGTAGCGGGCGGTTCGTTGTGGGTCGGTCGGGGGCCGGGCCCTCCGGGGGAGGGGTCCGAAATCGTATATTTACGATCCCCCAACCTTCGGCCGGGGGTGCCCCCAGCGGCTCACACATACACGGCAGCATTTCGGACCCCTCCCCCTGCGGCCCCGTCCCCCTCACGTCACGGACACCCGTCCACGGAAGCGCGAGTCGTGGGCAACGCCCGGCGCGGGGCGCAGCGGGTGCCAACACGCCTGCATCCGTCCCCCGCCCTCCCCCACGGGTGCCGACGCACGCACATCGGTCTCCCGTCCCCCCATACGCCCGCGGTGCCGACGCCGCGCATCCGTCCCCGACCCTCCGGCCCCGCCCCCTCACGTCCGCGGGTGCCGACGCGCGTGCATCTGTGACGGCATTGGGCGGGTGGGTGGAGAAAGCCCGCCGCGGGCGCAACGGTGGCGCGGGCGCCGACGTACCCGCACCCCCGCCGCAGGCACAAACCGGCCCGCGCGGGCCGCACCCCGTGCCGGAGGGCACAAGGGCGCGTGGGTGGGCGAAAGCCCGCCGCAGGCGCAACGGCGGGGCGGGCGCCGACGTACCCGCACCCCCGCCGGCAGGCGTTACGCGTCCGCCAGGACCTGGCGTTGGCGGCCCAAGCCGTCGATCTCCAGTTCCACCACATCCCCCGCCCTCAAATACGGCTTGGGATCCGGCTGGCCCATCGCCACCCCCGCCGGTGTCCCCGTGTTGATCACGTCGCCCGGGTACAGCGCCATGAACTGGCTCAGGTAGCGGACGACCTCTGCCACCGGGAAGATCTGGTCCGCGGTGGAACCGGCCTGCTTCGGTTCGCCGTTGACCCAGAGGCGCAGGCCCAGGGCCTGGGGGTCGGGGACTTCGTCGGCGGTGACGAACCAGGGGCCGATGGGGTTGAAGGTCTCGCAGTTCTTGCCCTTGTCCCACTGGCCGCCGCGCTCGATCTGGAACTCGCGCTCCGAGACGTCGTGGGAGAGGGCGTAGCCGGCCACCGCGGCCAGCGCTTCCTCGTGGGACGCGGCGTACCGGAGCTCGCGGCCGATGACGATGGCGAGCTCGACCTCCCAGTCGGTCTTCACGCTGCCGCGCGGCACCAGGACGGTGTCGTCGGGACCGACGACCGTGTCCGGGGCCTTCATGAAGACGATCGGCTCGGCCGGGATCGCTGCGCCGGTCTCCGCCGCGTGGTCGTGGTAGTTGAGACCGATGCAGACGATCTTGCCGATGCGGGCGAGCGGCGGGCCGACGCGCAGGGCGGCGTCCAGCCGGGGCAGGGATCCGTCCGCCGCGGCCGCGGCTATCCGCGCGAGCGCGGCATCGTCGGCGAGGAGTGCGCCGTCGATGTCGGGCACGACGCCGGACAGGTCGCGCAGGATTCCGTCGCCGTCCAGCAGGGCCGGAGCTTCCGCTCCGGCGGGTCCGACACGCAGCAGTTTCACAGACGTACTCCTGTTGGGCGAGGGTGGTCATCGGATGTCTTGGCAGATCCTCCAAGTAGTCGCGGCCGTCACGCAACCCCCTTTCACGAAGTGGACTTCGCGGCATTCAGTGCCACATGTGGGGCACGCTGCAGCCAGGCGCGTTCCGCGGCGCTCCAGGCGGTGGTGGTGGCCAGATACAGTCCGGCCGCCAGCGGGACGTAGGCGGCGGTCAGCAGGGTGCCGAAGGAGAGCAGCGGAAGGATCTTCGCCATCGCGGCGGCGCCGGGAGCGGCACCGGGTGCCGCGGGCATGGCAGCGGTCGCGGCGGCCTTCCGGGCCCGCAGATACGTCCAGCCCGCGACGGCCGCGATCACCGCGAAGAGCCCGAGGAAGACGGCGCCGTGCGGCCCGGCCACCCCGCCGTCGGCGAGTGCGTCCTTCCACCGGCCGCCGAGGGGTGCGCCGAAGAGGGTGTGGTCGAGAAGGTCGCCGCCCGAGGAGGAGAAGACTCGGTACATGAGGAAGAAGACCGGCAGCTGCACGAGCATCGGGACGAAGCCGGCGAACGGCGAGGTGCCCTCCTTCGCGTAGAGGTCGGCGAGTGCCTTCCGGAGCCGTTCCGGGTTCTTCTTGTGCTTGCGGTTCAGTTCGGCCACCCGCGGCGCCAGGGCGGCCCGCGCCTTCTCACCGCGGGCGGCGGCCCGCGCCAGCGGATGGAGGGCCAGGCGGACGGCGACGGTGATCGCGACGATGGCGGCCGCGGTCGCCGAAGCGCCCAGGAGCGGGCCGAGCAGCGAGGCGACGGACATGACGAAATGAGCGAATACGGACATGGGGTGAGCCCTCCACGGGGTCTCGTCGGGCCGGAAGAAGTCGGCGTGACGAGCCGCGCGGGGCGCAGCGGGAACCGGTGGGTACCGGTGCGGTAGCGCCTACGCGGCCGTCGGGACGAGACGGCCGGGCGCTCGGGGGCGCGGTCGGCCCGAGGCATCGGGATCGCGCTGTACGAGGAAGGCGGTACGGCGTTCGCGGTCCCGGATCGCGGTCCGGATCCGGCCGGGCACCACGGGCCCGGGCCAGGCGGCGGTGACGACGAAGGCGCGGCACAGCAGTGCGGCGGCGACCGTGGTCGCGGCGGCGGCCGCGCTGGACACCAGGCCGGTCTGGGTCAGCAGCACCCCGGACAGGGCGAGGAAGAGCGCGCCCACGAAGAGGCGGAACGCGGCGGTGTCACGTCGCACGAGCTCGCCTCCTCCAGTCGGTCCGGATTCCGATGGTAGCCCCACGGTCTAGGCGGCGGGCAGTGCCTCCTGCGCGAGGACCTCGTCGTCCGGCCGTGTGTCGGCCGGCGCGGGCAGGGCGTACGTCACGGCGAGGGCGACGGCCACGTTCAGGGCGAGCGCGAGCAGCCCCGCGTTCACGCCCCACAGGGGATCGCGGTCGGTGAAGACGAGCCAGCACACGACCGCACCCCCCGCCAGCAGCCCGCTGAGCGCGCCCGCGAGGGTCAGCCGGCGCCACAGCAGGCCGAGCAGCAGCATCGGGACGAGCTGCGCCATGCCCTCGTAGGAGATCAGCGACAGCCGCACCAGGGTGTTGGGGAGGGTGTACGTCAGCAGCAGCGCGAGCGAGCCGGCGGCCACCACGACCACCTGCGACCACAGCTTCTGCCGGCCGGCCAGCCGCGGGACCGCGCCGAGCACGCTGCGGCCCCACATGGTGCCGATGACGAGCATGAACACCGCCATGGGCACGATGGACGACAGGGCCGCGGCCACTCCGATGATCCCGACGGCCCAGGCCGGCAGCGAGTCGGTGATCAGCTGGAACAGGGCGAGGTTGGAGCCGGCGCCGGTCAGGCCCGGCACGACGAACAGCGCCGCCATGCCCAGCAGGATCGGGACGAGGAGGAGCACCTGGTAGAAGGGCAGCGCGATGGCGTTGCGGCGCAGCGCGTCCGCGTCGCGCGCGCTGAGATAGCCGGCGACCGTCGTCGGGAAGATCACCACGGTGAGCGAGTTGAGCAGGCTCGTGGTGATGAACCAGCTCTCGCCGAGACCGCCGGACGTGTGCCCGGGGAACGTCAGCCACTGCGCCTTCTCCTCGGTCAGCCGCCGGAACAGCTCGCCGTAGCCGCCGAAGTAGTGGAAGGGGACGTAGCAGGCGAGGAAGCCGAGGGTCCCGATGACGAGGACGTCCTTGAGGACCGACACCCAGGCGCTGCCGCGCAGCCCGCTGACCACGACGAATCCGGTGGTGACGGCGAAGCCGAGGAAGTACGCCCAGTAGAGGCTGATCGCCCCGTAGGAGATCGTCGAGACGACGACGCCCATGCCGGTGATCTGCAGCTGGATGTACGGCAGCAGGCAGACGGTGGCGAGGACGGCGACGAGCGCGCCGAGCCGTGGGCTGGCGTAGCGGTGGGCGATCATGTCGGTGATGCCGACCAGGTCGTGGCGGCGCGCGTAGGCCCACAGCATGGGGCCGACGACGTAGCCGACCGCGTAGCCGCACGACAGGTACGCCAGGACGTAGAGCACGGGCGCGCCGAAGTTGTAGCCCCAGCCGGCCGCGCCCAGGTAGCTGAAGCTGGTGTAGCTCTCACCGGCCATCAGCACCCAGATGAAGACCGGGCCGAGGCTGCGGCCGCCCACCGACCACTCGGTGAGGCCGCCCTGCGAGCCGCGCCCGCGGACGGCGAGCAGCCCCAGTGCGACGGTCGCCACCATGAAAACGCCGAAGACCGAGGTGGCGACCGCGGCGTTCACGTACGCCTCCGCCGGTCGCCGCGGTAGGCCAGCCACACCGCGAGCGGGGTGGCCAGCGTGGCGGCCAGCATCCAGAAGAAGAGGAAGGGAATCCCGAACACCACGGGGTGCACCCGATTCACCAGCGGCAGCGCGCCGAGGTACAGCACGTACGGCACGAGCAGCCACAGCAGATGGCGTCGGCCTCGGAACACCCTGGGAACCTTGGACACGCGGCCCGACCCTAGCGCGCCCGCGCCGACTTCAGCCGCCCCCACACCACCAGCCGGTACTTGGAGGTGTATTCGGGTGTGCAGGTGGTGAGCGTGATGTACGCGCCGGCGCCGGTCATCCGGGCGTCCGGGTGCACGGAGCTGAACGGCACCGGGGCGATCACGGACCCGTCGGAGGGATTCGTCTGCGGCACGGTCTTCTCCACGACGTAGACGAAGCGGCCGGTGGCCGTCTCGACGGTGACCGTGTCGCCGGCCCGCAGCCGGTTGATGTAGCGGAACGGCTCTCCGTGGGTGTTGCGGTGCCCGGCGACGGCGAAGTTCCCGGCCTGGCCGGGCTGGGCGGTCTGCGGGTAGTGGCCGACGTAGCCATGGTTGAGGATGGCGGACTTGCTGATGCCCTGGGCGACCGGGGCGGTCACCCCGATCGCGGGGATGCGGATCACGGCGTAGGCCAGATCGTCCCGTTCCGGTGCCGTCACCTCCCGCTGCGAGGGCCCGGCGGACGCCGTTTCATCGGATGTATCCATCGTCGGCGTATCGCCGGGAGCCTGCGCCGGGTCGGATGCGGGAGCCGGTGCGGGGGCCGCGTTCCACTGCTGTTCCAGCGCCGCGACCTCGCGCCGCGCGGACTCGTGCGCCCGCAGGTTCGTCCACCACAACTGGTGCGCCACCAGCAGCAGCACGACGACCCCGAACGTCACGGCGAGTTCGGCGGCGCCCCACAGCGTCCGCCCCAGCGGAGTGCGCCGCGCGCCGCCGCGCCGCAGCAGCCGCCCCTGGCCCTGGACGACGACCCGGACCGGCCTGGATTTCTGACGCACCGTCATGCGGGTGACGATACGGCCGTTCCCGGCCCGCCGGACAGGGGCCTGTCCGGCGGAACGTTCCTAGCCGGCGAAGAGCCGGGACGCCGAGTAGATGGCGAGCCCCGCCAGCGCTCCGACGACCGTGCCGTTGATCCGGATGAACTGCAGGTCACGCCCCACATGCGCCTCGATCTTGCGGGACGTCTGGTCGGCGTCCCAGCCCGCCACCGTCTCGGTGATCAGGGAGGTGATCTCGTCCCGGTAGGTCGTCACCACATACGTGGCGGCGTCCTCCAGCCAGCCGTCCACCTTCGCCTGCAGGGCGGGGTCGGTCGCCATCCGGGCGCCCAGCGACAGCAGCGACGCGCGGGTCCGCAGCCGCAGCTCGCTGCGCTCGTCCTCGGCGGCGGCCACGACCATGCCGCGGACCGCGGTCCAGGCCGACTCGATCAGATCCTGCACCTCGCCGCGCGCCAGCAGGTCCTTCTTCAGCCGCTCGACGCGCTCACGGGTGTCCGGGTCGGACTGCAGCTCGACGGCGAAGTCCCCGAGGAACCGGTCCACCGCCCCGCGCGCCGGGTGGTCCGGCATGTCGCGCATCTCGGCGGTGAAGCGCACCAGTTCCTTGTAGACCCGCTCGCCGACCTTGCGGTCCACGAACCGGGGCGTCCACCCCGGCGCGCCGCCCTGCACCGCGTCCATCACCGAGTCGCCGTGCTCCACCAGCCAGTCGTGCGCCCGCACACAGACCAGGTCGACCACCCGGCGGTGGCCACCGTCCGCGACGACCCGCTCCAGCATCCTGCCGACGCCCGGCGCCACCTCCTGACCCTCCGCGCGCCGGGTGATCGCCTCACCGACCACCGCCTGGACGTCGGAGTCCCGCAGCACCTTCAGCACCCCGCGCAGCGCCGCCGCGGCCTGCTCCGTCACCTTGTCGGCGTGCTCGGGGTCGGCGAGCCAGGTGCCGAGCCGTGAGCCGATGCCGACGGCCCGCAGCCGGGTCCTGACGACGTCGGCCGACAGGAAGTTCTCGCCGACGAAATCGCCCAGGCTGTGGCCGAGGGCGTCCTTCTTCGTCGGGATGATCGCGGTGTGCGGGATCGGCAGTCCCAGCGGGCGGCGGAACAGCGCCGTGACGGCGAACCAGTCCGCCATCGCACCGACCATGCCCGCCTCCGCGGCGGCCGCGACGTACCCCGCCCAGGGACCGGCGCCGGCCGAGTCCGCCCACTTCGCCAAGGCGTAGACGACCGTCGCGGCGAGCAGCAGCCCGGTCGCGATCACCTTCATCCGGCGGACCCCGCGACGCCGCCCCGCGTCGGCGGCCTCCGCCGCGCTCGGCGCCGTACCCGGACCGGCCGGTGGACCGCCGCGTGGACCGTCGTCGGGACCGCCGCCTGGATCGCTCACTACCGCTGCTTCCATCCGCTCCACCCGCGTATTGTCACCGCCACTGCCAACCTGGGAACGAACAACAGGTTCCCCGCGTCCCGGGAAGTCACGCCAGGAACGGCGGACGGCCGCGAACGCCGTCCGGGGACCCCGCACCGAGGGAGCGAGCCGCCATGACAGCGCAGGACAGGACCGGAGGGCTGCCCGGCTACGCCGGACACTTCGAGGAGCCCGAGGGGTACCTGGACTTCGCCCGCTACGGCCCGCCGTCCCGCGACGTCCTGGACGCCACCGCGCAGGCGCTGGCCGACTCCGCCCGTGCCACCCACAGCACGGTGGACGACCTGATGCGCGCCGAGCCCCGGGCCCGGGAGGCCGCCGCCCGGCTGGCCGGGACCGACCCCGGCCACATCGTGCTGCTGCCGAACACGTCCACCGGACTGTTCCACGCCGCCTTCGGCATCACCGGCGGCACCGTGCTCGTCCCGTCCGGGGAATTCCCCTCCAACCGGTACCCGTGGCAGCGTGCCGCGGAGCTCGGCAGGGCCGTACCGCGCCTGCTGGAACCCGACCAGCGGGGCCTGATCACCCCCGACACCGTCCGCGACGCCCTCACCGGACCCGGCGCCGGTGACGTGGTGGCCGTGGCGCTGAGCGCCGTGGACTTCCGCACCGGCCACCGCGCCGACCTGGCCGCGATCCGCGAGGTGATCGGCGACCGGCTGCTCGTCGTGGACGCCATCCAGGGCTTCGGCGTCGCCGACCTGCCCTGGCAGGCCGCGGACGTCGTCGTCACCGGCGGCCAGAAGTGGCTGCGGGCCGGCTGGGGCACCGGTTTCGCCGCGCTGTCCGACCGGGCGCTGGAGCGGCTGGAGCCCGTCCTCACCGGCTGGACCGGCGTCGAGGACGCGGGCCTCTTCGACGACCGCGAGCACCCGCCCGCCGCCGGCGCCCAGCGGTGGAGCATCACCAACCTGAGCCCCGTCACCGCGGCCGCCTTCGCCGCCGCCCTGGAACTCGTCGAACGGTCCGGGGTGCCCGCCATCGAGGAGCACATCACCACCCGGGTGGCCCAACTCATCGACACCGTTCTGGCCTGCGGCGGCGAGGTGCTGTCCCCCGTCGCCCCGGAGCAGCGCGCCGGCATCGTCTCCTTCCGCATCCCCGGAACCGATCCGCGGCTCGTCGCCAAGGCGCTGCACGGGTACGAGGTCACCCCGACGGTCCGCGCGGACTCCCTGCGCCTGTCGGCGCACGCCTCGACCCCGCTGGCCGCCGTCGACCGCGTGCACGCGGCCCTCGCCTCACTGCGCTGAACGTCCTCACCGCGCCGAACGTCCCGCTGCCGGGACCGCTGTCTGGGCCGGCACCGGCGACGACGAGTACATCCGCGCGATGACGTCCTCGATCGCCGGCTCCCGCACCGACAGGTCCACCAGCGGATAACGCGCCGCCAGCTCGGCGACCAGCGGAGCCGCGCTGGCCGCCGCGGGGAACGCCAGCCACTGGCGCGGCCCCTCGACCTTCACACAGCGCGCGCCCGCCACCACCACCGCCGGCAGCTCCCGTTCGAAATCGACGACGAGCGTGCGCTCGCTCTCCCCCACCGCGTGCAGCCCGCTCAGCCCGCCGTCGTACATCAGCCGCCCGTGGTCGATGACCATCACCCGCTCGCAGAGCTGCTCGATGTCCGTCAGATCGTGCGTGGTCAGCAGCACGGTCGTGCCCTGCTCGGCGTTGACCGTCCGCAGGAACTCCCGCACCTTCGCCTTGCTGACCACGTCGAGGCCGATGGTCGGCTCGTCCAGGTACAGCACCTCCGGATCGTGCAGCAGCGCCGCCGCGATGTCACCGCGCATCCGCTGCCCCAGCGACAGCTGGCGCACCGGCACGTCCAGCAGCGGGCCGAGGTCGAGGAGGTCGACGCAGCGCGCGAGGTTCTTCGCGTACCGCCCGTCCTCGATCCGGTACAGGCGCCGCACCAGCTGGTACGAGTCCTTCAGTGGCAGGTCCCACCACAGGGTGGTGCGCTGCCCGAAGACCACACCGATCCGCCGCGCCAGCTTCGTCCGGTCCCGCGACGGGTCGATCCCCGCGACCCGCACCCGCCCGCCGCTGGGCATCAGGATGCCCGTCAGCATCTTGATGGTGGTGGACTTCCCGGCCCCGTTCGGCCCGATGTACCCGACCATCTCGCCGCGCGGCACCGAGAACGAGATCCCGTCGACCGCCCGCACCTGATGCCGCTCCCGCCGCCACCGCCCGGCCTTGCGGCGGACGTCGAAGACCTTCTCCACCGCGTCGAGTTCGATGTGCGCGCCGTTGCCGTCCACTGTCCCCACCATCCGCCCCTCAGCTTCCCGTGCTCCGGTACGACCGCAGACCCGTCCGCCACGCCAGCCCCGCCACCGCGCAGCACGCCACCGCCACCAGCGGTGACGCGAAGTCCAGCCACCCCGGCAGCGCCAGCGGATCGTCGCGGCCCAGGATCCGCAGCGCGGGCAGCCAGTTGACGAAGGCCAGCGGCACGATGAAGGTGACGCCGCGCACCAGGTCCTTGGCGAAGATCGACGGCGGGTACTGCAGCAGCGTGTTCCCGCCGTACGTGAAGGAGTTCTGCACCTCCGAGGCGTCACCCGCCCAGAACTGGAAGGCCGCCCCGGCCACGAACACCGCCCCGAAGATCGCGCCTCCGCTGAGCAGCATCATCGGCATCATCAGCACCTTCAGCACCGTCCAGTCGATGTCGAGGCGGCTCAGCGACCAGCCCAGCACCAGCGAGCCCTGGGTGATCCGCCCCAGCCGCCGCAGCGCGAACCGGTCGGCGGCCACCTGCGCGAGCACCGGCACCGGGCGCAGCAGCAGTGTGTCCAGCGTGCCGTCCCGTACCCGGCGCCCGAGCCGGTCCATGCTGCCCATCGTCAGATCGGCCAGCCCGAACGCGGTGCTGGTCGTCCCGTACAGGAACGCCATCTCGGGAAGCGTGAACCCGCCCAGCGTCGTGACGTGCGAGAACATCAGCAGGATCGTGGCGAAGTCCAGTCCGGTGGTCGCGAAGTTCCCGAACGCGGTCATCAGGAACGACGCCCGGTACGCCATCGTCGACCGCACCCACATCGCGACGATCAGCCCGTACGCCCGCAGCCCGTCGACCACCCGGCGCTCGGGCGCGCTGTTGTCGACCGCTTCGAACCCGGCCGCTTCGAACCCGGCCGCTCCGAACCCGCTGTCCTCGACCGCACCGAGCCCGGCCGCACCGCCGCCGGCCACCACCCGCTCGGCCGCTCCGCCCTCAGCCACCCTGCACCACCACCTTCCTGGTCGCCACGGACTGCAGCGCCCGCCCGGCCGCGAGCAGCGCCAGCGCCCAGCCGGCCTGGAAGGCGAACACCCGCAGCAGACCGGTGCCGGTGTGCCGGCCGAGGAAGACATCGGCGGGGATCTGCTGCAGCGCCGCCCACGGCAGGGCCCGCGCCAGCTCCCCCAGCCAGCCGGGGAACAGCGTCAGCGGCAGCAGCGCGCCGGAGAAGAACATGCTGGCCAGCCCGGCGATCTGGCTCACCCCGGCACCGTCGAGCAGCCAGAACGCGCTCAGCACGACGAGATAGCGCAGCGCGAAACTGACGACGACCCCCAGCGTCACCGACACCAGGAACAACAGCCAGGTCAGCGCGCTCGCGGGCAGCGTCAGCTCGAAGGCGA
The DNA here is from genome assembly GCF_005860785.2 of Streptomyces sp. So13.3. Taxonomy (NCBI): domain Bacteria; kingdom Bacillati; phylum Actinomycetota; class Actinomycetes; order Kitasatosporales; family Streptomycetaceae; genus Streptomyces; species Streptomyces sp. So13.3. The sequence goes on from NZ_CP048835.1 coordinate 4,041,076, forward strand.
GCGCGCCGATCAGCATCGGGACGACGCCCCGCCCCAGCAGATGGAAGGCCGCCCGGCCCAGGTCGGTCGCGAGCCACCACACCTGCAGGTCGGCGGGCCGGTACAGATCGATCGCCACGTCCCCGGTACGGATCCGCTCGATCAACTCGTCCTGGAAACCGCCGCCCATCATCGCCGTGGTCATCAGCAGCGCCTGGCCCACCCACACATACGTCAGCGCCTGCGACCGGTCGTAGCCGCCCAGCCCCGGACGCGCGTCCCACAGCGCGATATAGGTGTAGGCGAGGATGAAACCGAAGACCGTGTTGGTGAAGACACCGGCGGCCGTCGCCACCCGGTACGTCGCGAACCGCCGGAACCCGCTCAGCGCGACCGCCGCGTACAGCCGGATGCCCCCCACTCCCCCACGTCCCCTCCGTCAGGGCCTGGTCCCGCACCCGCCGTTCGCGCCAAAGCTGCCGAGCTTAATCGCCCATCGGGAGGACCTGCCAATGGTTTTCCACCCTTTCGAGTGCACCGGATCAGCCATTCGGCCTGTCACAGCCCTGTCACGGGTGCGCGGCGTTGATCGCACAAGCACGGATGATGCGACAGTGTTCAACGGGGCGTACGTAACGATTGACCCAAGATGTTCCGTCGCGGACCAACCCCGGCGGCGGCGGAGGAGTCCTAACAGACATGAGCGACGAGCCGGAGCAGCAGAAAAGCAGTAACGCTTCGCCAGGCTGGGAGCCCCGACCGCCGGTCCTCAACCGGAGGGGACGGCCCAAGCGGACCGGCCTCGGCCGGCTCATCCCGACCTGGCGGATGGTGACCAGCACGGTCATCATCGTCCTGCTCATCCTCGTCGGCGGGTTCTTCATCGGCTACGCCCTGGTGCCGATCCCGAACCCCAACGCCGCCGCCACCGCGCAGAGCAACGTCTATTTCTACGCCGACGGCAAGACCGAACTGGCCCGCGACGGCGAGATCAACCGCGAGAGCGTCAGCCTCGCCCAGATCGCCAGGACCGCCCAGTACGCGGCGCTCTCCGCCGAGGACCGCGGCTTCTACCACGAGTCCGCCGTCAGCCCGAAAGCGATGATCCGCGCCGCCTGGAACACCGTCACCGGCAAGGGCAAACAGTCCGGCTCCACGATCACCCAGCAGTACGTGAAGAACTATTACCTCAACCAGGAGCAGACCGCACTTCGCAAGGTCAAGGAATTCTTCATCGCGATCAAACTCGACCGCAATGAAACCAAGGACGAAATCCTTGAGGGGTATCTGAACACCAGCTACTTCGGCCGCAACTCCTACGGCATCCAGGCCGCCTCCCAGGCCTACTTCAGCAAGGACGCCGACAAACTCACCACCGCCGAAGGCGCCTACCTCGCCACCCTCCTCAACGCCCCCAGCGAGTACGACGTCGTCGCCCACCCGCAGAACCTCCCCAAGGCCCAGGCCCGGTGGAACTACGTCCTCGACGGCATGGTGAAGGAAGGCTGGCTCAACGCCGCCGAACGCGCCGTCATCAAGTTCCCCACCCCCGGCAAGCCCAAGCCCGCCGCCAGCAAGACCGGCCAGCGCGGCTACCTCATCGAGGCCGTCAACGACTACCTCGACGACAACAACATCATCGACGCGGAAACCCTGCGCGCCGGCGGCTACCGGATCGTCACCACGATCCAGAAGGACAAGGAGGACGCCTTCGTCGCCGCCACCAAGAAGAAGGTCTACGACAAGCTCGGCACCACCAAGGCCGACAGCTACGTCCGCGCCGGCGGCGCCTCCATCGACCCCGCCACCGGCAAGGTCGTCGCCATGTACGGCGGCATCGACTACACCAAGCAGTACGTCAACAACGCCACCCGGAGCGACTACCAGGTCGGCTCGACGTTCAAGCCCTACATCTTCGCCTCCGCCGTCCAGAACAACTCCCAGACGCAGGACGGCCGCACGATCACCCCGCGCACCATCTACGACGGCGACAACCGCCGCCCGGTGATCGGCCCCAACGGCCCCGTCGGCTACGCGCCGCCCAACGAGGACCAGCGGGACTACGGCGACATCACCGTCACCAAGGCCATGGACAAATCGGTCAACGCGGTCTACGCGCAGATGGCCCAGGACGTCGGTCCCGACAACGTCGTCAACACCGTGCACGCGCTGGGCCTGCCGGCCACCAAAACGCTCAACGCCTTGCCCTCGATGGCGCTCGGCACCATGGAAGCCAGCCCCCTCGCCATGGCCCAGGGCTACGCGACCCTCGCCAACCACGGCAAGTACATCCCGTACACCCTCGTCGAGAAGATCACCAAGGACGGCGGCGACCTCAGTCTCCCCAAGCGCGACGCCAAGCAGGCCGTCTCCCGTGAGGCCGCCGACACCACCACCTCCATCCTGCAGAGCGTCGTCGACGGCGGCACCGCCTCCGTCGCCCAGGAGTCCGGCCGGACCTCCGCCGCCAAGACCGGCACCATCGACGACGACAAAGCCGCCTGGTTCGCCGGCTACACCCCGAACCTCGTCACCGTCGTCGCCGTGATGGGCCAGAACTCCGACACCGGCAAACTCGAATCGCTCAATGGCGCACTCGGAGTACCCCGCGTCAACGGCGGCGGCGCGCCCGGCGAGGTCTGGGCCGCCTACACCGAGGCCGCCCTCAGCGGCACCGAGGACATCGACTTCGACCTCGAACCGCAGGACGGCGCCACCGCCCCGACCGAGGCCCCCAGCACACCGCCCACGTCAGCGACACCGTCGGAGACCCCGTCGCAGACGCCCTCCCGGACCCCGTCGCAGACACCGTCCCAGACCCCGTCCGAGACGCCGTCGGAAACCCCGACGGAAACCCCCACCGAGACCCCGCCCGAGACCAGCGGACCCCCGACCCTGCTGCCCAGCGGCGGAGCGGTCGGCGGAGGCGGCGGGAACGGCGGGGGCGGCGGCCCGGACGGGGGCTAGGCCCAGGCCGGGGTTAGTGGCCCGAAGTGGCCTTCAGGCCCACGACAGCCACCAGCAGCAGACAGATGAAGAAGATCCGGGCGGCGGTCGCCGGCTCACCCAGCACCACCATGCCCAGGACCGCCGCCCCGGCAGCACCGATGCCCACCCACACGCCGTACGCCGTACCGATCGGCAGCGTCTTCGCCGCCTGCGCCAGCAGCACCATGCTCACCACGATGCCCGCACCCGTGAACACACTCGGCCACAGCCGGGTGAACCCCTCGGTGTACTTCATACCGATCGACCAGGCGACCTCGACCAGACCCGCGACGCACAAAAGGACCCATGCCATGACGGCACCTCCATGGTTACTTGCTTCCAGGGGGTGCGTCGTCTTTGCATGGGTCCCGGTACGGCGCGTCTCGTCGGGCTCTCTCCGACCATAGCAAACTACAGATAAAGGCCCGTGGAGTCCTCCGACCCCTGCAGCCGCTCCGCCGCGACCGCGTGCAGATCCCGCTCGCGCATCAGCACGTACGCGACACCCCGCACCTCGACCTCGGCCCGGTCCTCCGGGTCGTACAGCACCCGGTCCCCGACCTCCACGGTCCGCACGTTCTGGCCCACCGCGACCACCGCGGCCCACGCCAGCCGCCGGCCCACCGCGGCCGTGGCGGGGATGAGGATGCCGCCACCCGAGCGGCGCTCCCCCTCGGAACCTTCGGCCCTGACCAGCACCCGGTCATGCAGCATCCGGATGGGCAGCTTGTCGTGCTCATTCTTGGAACTCACGGCGACGACGTTACCGGCGACGCCGGCGGACCGAGAGCCCGGCCACCACGGCGACCAGCGCCACCGCGGCCACCGCCACCGGCACCACCCGGTCCACCCGCAGCACACCGTCCTCGGACACGAAGTGCCCGCGCGCGTCACTCACCGCGCGATTCACCCCCACGAAGGCCCGGCCCGCCGTGCGGTCCACAGCGGAGAAGGCCTTCGCCTTCATGTCCCGCGCGACCGTACTCGGATGCACCCTTACCGCGATCTCGTCCAGCGTCGCGGCCAGATCCTGCCGCCTACGGGAGATCTCCGCCTCAATCTGAGCGGGAGTCCTGCCTTCCGACACCGCACTGCCTCCAACGCCTAGACCGGTACCGTGACGGACAGTCTGTCAGCCCGACGCGGACCGCGCCCCGTCGGCACCCCGTTTGCGTACCCGGGAGTACCCCGCGTGTACCGCGTAAGGAGCCACCACCCATGACCGAACGCCTCCAGCCCGGCGACACCGCCCCCGCCTTCACCCTCCCGGACGCCGACGGAAAGCCCGTCTCCCTCGCCGACCACGCGGGCCGCAAAGTCATCGTGTACTTCTACCCGGCCGCCCTCACCCCCGGCTGCACCAAGCAGGCCTGCGACTTCACCGACAACCTCGACCTGCTCGCCGCCGCCGGCTACGACGTGATCGGCGTCTCCCCCGACAAGCCCGAGAAGCTCGCCAAGTTCCGCGAAAAGGAAAACCTCAAGGTCACCCTGGTGGGCGATCCCGACAAGAAGGTCCTCGAGGCCTACGCCGCCTTCGGCGAGAAGAAGCTCTACGGCAAGACCGTCACCGGCGTCATCCGCTCCACCGTCATCGTCGGCGCCGACGGCAAGGTCGAACACGCCTTCTACAACGTCAAGGCCACCGGCCACGTCGCCAAGCTCATCAAGGACCTCAAGGTCTGAGCAGACCAGCGGCGGAGTGACCAAAGTCCGGAGAACGGGGGCTTTGGTCTACTCCCGCACCCATCGCGCAGAAGACCCCCTCGGACGAGAACCATCGAACGAGAGGACCCCCTGTGCGGACCCGCCCACCGACGCCGAAGCCGCAGAACTCTGCGCCGCCCGGTCCCCGTCCCCCCGCTTCTGACCCGCCCGGCGTGACCGTCACCCGAATGCCTCGTTAATACGTACGAGGCTGCGACACGCGGCCGCACCCAGGGCTCTGCAGCCACCACCGGTGAGCGAGGGATTCCCCCGGTCGCGGCTGCACGGAATCCCCCTCCCACCGACCCGATCCGGAGGGGGATCCCCATGTCCATCAGATACACCCGCGAACTCCTCACCGAAGCCGCCCGCGAAACGACGAACCTCGACGAGGCCGTCCGGTGGTGCGGAGGTGATCCGACCCCGGGTAGCCGAAGCTATCTCCGCACCAAGATGGCGGAAGCGGGCATCGACATCTCGCACTTCGCCACCGGGCGGGTGCGGCACACCGAACCGATCCTGCGCGAACTCGTCGCCTGCTCGCGCAGCGTCGCCGAGGTCGTCCGCCGCCTCGGGATCAACCCGGTCGGCGGCAACCAGGCCCACATCGGCCGCCGCATCACCGCGTTGGGCCTCGACACGTCGCACTTCTCGGCGCTCGGCAGGAGCCGTCCGAAACGGCCGACCGGCGACCGTCTCGTCCTGGGAACACCGGCGGACGGCAGGATTCCGGGCGAGCGCTTACGCCGCGAGCTGCTGCGCAGCGGGGTGCAGGAGACATGCGCGATGTGCGGCACCGGCACGGAATGGAATGCCAGACCCCTCCGCCTCGAGGTCGACCACATCAACGGCGACTGGTGGGACAACCGCCGGGAGAACCTGCGCCTGCTCTGCCCCAACTGCCATGCCGTGACAGACACTTATCGCGGCCGCAAGCGGAGGGCCACGGCATGAGCGGATCCGTCTCCTACCCCCGCGATCTCCTGGCCCGAACGGCAACCATCTCCACCAGCCTCGTGGACCTTCTGCGCAGGCTGGGCGCGCCGCTGGGAAGCGGTCCGTACAGGTACCTGCGTGACCGTCTGCGGCACTACGGCATCGACACGTCGCACTTCGTCGACGAGCCTCTTCCCGAGCGGGAGCGCCGGGCGTACCCGAGGGCTCTGCTCGAGGAGGCAGCTGCCTGCTCCCACAGCATCCGCGAGATGCTCGAGTTCATGGGCTACCCGCCGGACGACAGCCCGTACGGCCACATCAGAAAGAAGCTCGACCGCTTCGGCATCGACACCTCGCACTTCACCAGCGGGCGCAGATACGGCGGGAGTCCGCTACCTCTCGACCGACTGAGCGCCGCAGTTGCGGAGTCCAGGAGCCTTGCCGGAGTACTCAAGCACCTCGGCCTGGCCGACAACGGGGCAGCTCGCGCACACGTCAAGCGCAGCATCGGCGTGCACGGCCTGTCGTCCGCGCACTTCACAGGGCAGGGGCACCGCCGGGGTAGGCCGTCCCCGAACCGCCAGTCGGCGTCGGACATCCTGCGGCGTCTCGAATCCGGTTCCGCACGCGCCAAGACCGTCATGTTGCGGCGCGCACTCGACGAGATCGGGGTTCCTCACACATGCGGAGCATGCGGCGTCGGGGACACCTGGCGGGGTAAGCGGCTCGTGTTGGAGATCGACCACATCAACGGCGACCGGCTGGACAACCGGTCGGAGAACCTGCGATACCTCTGTCCGTCCTGCCACAGTCAGACGGTGACGTTCGGCAGGCGAGATCCACGCGCGATGATCAGCTTGCCAGGCTGACCACTTAGTGATATACTTAAACCGTAGGGCCTGTACCCCAGTGGCTAGAGGGCGCCGGTTTAGGTCCGGTGTGTCGTGGGTTCGAATCCCACCGGGCCCACATGAATATGGCCATTCCCTTGCACAAGGGAATGGCCATATCGCTGTTCTCAGCCAAGAAGTTCGGCCACGATCGGTGCCAGCGCCCGGAACGCTTCCCCCCGGTGGCTGATCGCGTTCTTCTCCGACGGAGTCAGTTCCGCGCAAGTGCGGGTGTCACCGAGCGGTTGGAGGATCGGGTCGTAGCCGAAGCCGCCGGTTCCCGTAGGCGTGTGGCGGAGGGTGCCGGGGAGGCGGCCTTCCACGACGCGTTCGGTGCCGTCGGGGAGGGCGAGGGCTGCCGCGCAGGCGAAGTGCGCGGCGCGGTGGGTGTCGTCGATGTCGGAGAGCTGGGCGAGCAGGAGGGCGAGGTTGGCGGCGTCGTCGCCGTGGGTGCCGGCCCAGCGGGCGGAGAAGATGCCGGGGGCGCCGCCGAGGACGTCGACGCAGAGGCCGGAGTCGTCGGCGACGGCGGGCAGGCCGGTGGCCTGGGCCAGGGCGTGGGCCTTGAGGAGGGCGTTCTCGGCGAAGGTGACGCCGGTTTCCTTGACGTCGGGGATCTCGGGGTAGGCGTCCGCGCCGACGAGGTCCACGGCGAGACCTGTGTCGGCGAGGATGGCGCGGAGTTCGGTGACTTTGTGGGCGTTTCGGGTCGCGAGGACAAGGCGCTGCATGGCGTCGATTATCTCCTGGCGGGAAGCGCGGCCCGGCCGTCAGCCCGGGGTGCAGACCTTGGTGAGTTCGCCGGCCGCGTCCGCGACCGGCGTCACGTCCGGGGTGGTTCCGTTGTTGGCGGCTGTGCGGGCGTTCTTGACCGCGGTGTTGAGGTCGTTGACGGCCTTGCTGACGTCGGCGTTGCCGGTCTTGTTGCCGACGTCCTTGAGGTCGCGGGAGATCTGGTCGAGGGCGTTGACGGCGTCCTGCGGGCTGTTGCCGGCGTTGCTGACGGCGTTCTGCAGGTTCTGGACGTCGCCCGCGACCACGGCGGCCACGTGGGCGCAGTCGAGTGCCTTGTCGATGGCGCTGCAGCCGGCGGCGGCCGGGAGCGTCAGGGCGGCGGCCGCGGCGAGGGCGGCGACGGTGATGCGGCGGCGCGTGGCCATGGGTGGGTTCCTCCCCCGGGGATCTCCGTGTGAGATCTGTATCGGTAGACACGCGCCGCGTGGCGCCCCAGTTGCCTGGTTGCGCGAAAGTGACAGGTTTCGCGATGGGTATCAGCGGTCGGTATCAGCGGTGAGTACTAGCCCAGTACGGCGAGCTGAGCTGCTGTCAGTTCGGCGCAGCCGCCGACGGCGAGGTCGAGGAGGGCGTTGAGTTCGGTGCGGTCGAAGGGGGCGCCTTCCGCGGTGCCCTGGACCTCGATGAAGCGGCCGTCGCCGGTGCAGACGACGTTCATGTCGGTCTCGGCCTTGACGTCTTCCTCGTAGGCGAGGTCGAGGAGGGGTACGCCGTCGACGATGCCGACGCTGACGGCGGCGACGGTGCCGGTGAGGGGTTTGGCGGTGGCGCGGATGAGCTTCTTCTGCTGCATCCAGGTGACGGCGTCGGCGAGGGCGACGTAGGCGCCGGTGATGGCGGCGGTGCGGGTGCCGCCGTCGGCCTGGAGGACGTCGCAGTCGAGGACGATGGTGTTCTCGCCGAGGGCCTTGTAGTCGATGACGGCGCGCAGTGAGCGGCCGATGAGGCGGGAGATCTCGTGGGTGCGGCCGCCGATCTTGCCGCGGACGGATTCGCGGTCGCCGCGGGTGTTGGTGGCGCGCGGGAGCATGGAGTATTCGGCGGTGACCCAGCCTTCGCCGCTGCCCTTGCGCCAGCGGGGTACGCCTTGGGTGGCGCTGGCGGTGCAGAGGACTTTGGTGTCGCCGAAGGAGACGAGGACCGAGCCCTCGGCGTGCTTGCTCCATCCGCGCTGGATGGTGACGGGGCGGAGCTGTTCGGGGGTGCGGCCATCGAATCGAGACATGGTTCGACCCTATCGACAAACGGCGGGGGCCCGTTCCGGTCGGAACGGGCCCCCGCGGGTGTCGGTGGTGCGCTGAGGGGTGAGCTCAGTTGTGCGCTGGGCTCAGTTGTGCGGTCGGCTCAGTTGTGCGCTGGGCTCAGTTGTCCGGTGAGCTCAGTTGTCCATCATGTCTTCGATGTCGGCGGCGATGGGGTCGGCGTCGGTGCCGATGACGACCTGGATCGCGGTGCCCATCTTGACGACGCCGTGGGCGCCGGCCTTCTTGAGGGCGGCCTCGTCGACGAGGCCGGGGTCCTTCACCTCGGTGCGGAGGCGGGTGATGCAGCCCTCGACCTCTTCGATGTTGTCGAGTCCGCCGAGTCCGGCGACGATCTGCTCAGCCTTGGTGGCCATTGCTCACTCCTGAGTGTCTCGGCCCGGCGGCCCGGCCCGGTTTCAAACGGTAACGCACGTTTGGCCCATCTTCGCGGGCAGGGTTCCGGTTTGTGACGAAAGATAACGATCACTGGTGCCGTGCCCTCGGGGGCGTAGTGCCACCCACGTCGTAAATGGTCTACACCACTTTGGGCCAGGCGACAAAACAGAGGCGACACGACAGCCGCCTGACCGGCAGCCACCAGGAGGCCACCGATGAGTTCGGACAACGCCGCCGTCGGGCAGCAGCCCCGGAAGAAGTGGACCAGTGTCCTCTTCCAGGGGCTGCAGAAGATGGGCCGCAGCCTGCAGTTGCCGATCGCGGTGCTTCCGGCGGCGGGCATCCTGAACCGGCTCGGCCAGCCGGATGTCTTCGGCGCGGACGGGCTGGGCTGGGACAAGGTCGCCAAAGTCTTCAACGGCGCCGGAGGTGCGCTGCTGGACGGCTCGTTGGGCCTGCCGATGCTGTTCGCCGTGGGTGTGGCGATTGGCATGGCCAAGAAGGCGGACGGCTCGACCGCGCTGGCCGCGGTGGTGGGCTTCCTCGTCTACTTCAACGTGCTGCGCCAGTTCCCGGTGGACTGCGGCGGCGCCGCCAAGTTCTCCACCGGGGTCTGCCTGGAGGGTACGACGGTCACCGCGGCCGCCTTCCAGAACCCGGGGGTCTTCGGCGGCATCGTGATCGGCCTGGCGACGTCCTACTTCTGGATGCGCTATCACCGGACGAAGCTGGTGGACTGGCTCGGCTTCTTCAACGGGCGCCGGCTGGTCCCGATCATCATGGCCTTCGTGGCGATCGTCTTCGCGGTGATCTGCCTGTGGGTCTGGCCGCCGATCGGCGACGCGCTCACCAGCTTCAGCAAGTGGCTGGTCGACCTGGGCTCGGTCGGGTCCGGCATCTTCGGTGTGGCCAACCGCGCGCTGCTCGTCATCGGCCTGCACCAGTTCCTGAACGTGTTCGTGTTCTTCCAGTTCGGCGACTTCACCAAGCCGGACGGCGCGGTCGTGCACGGTGACATCCCCCGCTTCCTGGCGGGCGACCCGACGGCCGGCCAGTTCACCTCGGGCTTCTTCCCGATCATGATGTTCGCCCTGCCTGCCGCGGCGCTGGCGATGGCGCACTGCGCCAAGCCGCACCGCCGCAAGGAGATCACCGGCATGATGGTGTCGATCGGTCTGACGTCGCTGGTCACCGGTATCACCGAGCCGATCGAGTACTCGTTCCTCTTCATCGCACCGGTGCTGTACGCGATCCATGCGGTACTGACCGGTGTCTCGCTGGCCGTCACCTGGGGCCTCGGCGTGCATGACGGCTTCAGTTTCTCGGCGGGTCTGATCGACTACGGCCTCAACTGGGGGCTGGCCACCAAGCCCTGGTTGATCATTCCGATCGGGCTCGCCTTCGCGGTGGTGTACTACGCCCTCTTCCGCTTCGTGATCACCAAGTTCAACCTCGCGACGCCCGGCCGGGAGCCGGAGGACGTCGAGGAGGAACTGGTGCAGGAGAACATCAAGTAGCGCGATGGCCACCCGGAGAAATCCGGGCATGAAGTCCCGCCCCGAACGGCCCCCGAGTCCTTGGACCCGGGGGCCGTTCGGCATGTGGTTTAGACCACCGGAACTGGGGATTCCTTTATCCCGCCCCGACGTGTTAAAACTGGTCTACACCACTCAGTGGTATAGACCATAGCGGCGGGCCGTCCCCCTTGAAGTGCCCGCCTCACCAGGAGGAATCTGATGAGTACGGCCACCGCTACGGCGGCCCCCGCGAAGAAGCGGGGCTCCGGTCTCTTTTCCGGTCTGCAGAAGGTCGGTCGCAGCCTCCAGCTGCCGATCGCCGTTCTGCCGGCCGCGGGCATCCTGCTCCGCCTCGGCCAGGACGATGTCTTCGGCGACAAGGGCCTCGGCTGGCACAAGGTCGCGGCGGTCTTCGCGACCGCCGGCGGCGCGGTCTTCGACAACCTGCCGATGCTGTTCTGTATCGGTGTGGCGATCGGCTTCGCCAAGAAGGCCGACGGCTCGACCGCGCTCGCCGCGCTGGTCGGCTTCCTGGTCTACAGCAACGTCCTGAAGGCGTTCCCGGTCACCGACGCCGTCATCAAGGCGGGCAAGGACGACCCGGCGGTCTACAACAACCCCGGCGTCCTCGGCGGCATCATCATGGGTCTGCTCGCCGCGGTCCTGTGGCAGCGCTACCACCGCAAGCAGCTGGTCGACTGGCTCGGCTTCTTCAACGGCCGCCGCCTGGTGCCGATCATCATGGCCTTCGTCGGCACGCTCGTCGGTGTCGTATTCGGCCTCGGCTGGGAGCCGGTCGGCAAGGTCATCAGCAACTTCGGTGAGTGGATGACCGGTCTGGGCGCCGTGGGCGCCGGTCTGTTCGGCCTCATCAACCGCGCGCTGATCCCGGTCGGCATGCACCAGTTCGTGAACTCGGTCTCCTGGTTCCAGCTCGGTGACTTCAAGAACTCCGCGGGCGAGGTCGTGCACGGCGACCTGACCCGGTTCTTCGCCGGTGACCCCACCGCTGGACAGTTCATGTCGGGCTTCTTCCCGATCATGATGTTCGGCCTGCCGGCCGCCGCCATCGCCATCGCGCACTGCGCCCGCCCCGAGCGCCGCAAGGCCGTCATGGGCATGATGATCTCGCTCGCGCTGACCTCGTTCGTCACCGGCATCACCGAGCCGATCGAGTTCTCGTTCATGTTCATCGCCCCGGTGCTCTACGTGATCCACGCGCTGCTGACCGCCGTCTCGATGGCCGTCACCTGGGCGCTGGGCGTGCACGCCGGCTTCACCTTCTCGGCCGGCTTCATCGACTACTTCCTGAACTGGAACCTCGCCACCAAGCCGTGGCTGATCATCCCGATCGGGCTCTGCTTCGCGGTGATCTACTACGTGGTCTTCCGCTTCGCGATCACCAAGTTCAACCTCATCACCCCGGGCCGCGAGCCCGAGGAGGAGATCGAGGACCTCACCAAGGCGTGAGCCGGGTGAACCCCGCTCGTTGAGAACGGCGCGAGGCCCCCGGAACCGTACGGTTCCGGGGGCCTCGCGCATGCAAAGATGCATGCAACCGGTGTAGCCTGGAGTCATGGTCGCTCTCCAGATTCGTGACGTCCCCGACGAACTGCGCAACAAACTCGCCGCCATAGCGCAGGAACGCGGGCAGTCGCTGCAGAACTACCTGCTCGACGTCGTCAATGACGAAGTCAGGCGCCGGGACAACGTGGCCGAGCTGCAGCGTTTCTCCAGGCACTCCTACGGGACCCGGCTCACCCGGGACGACGTCCTCGGCACGCTGGGCGCCGAACGGACTGAGCGTGACACGACCATGGGCCTGCCCGGTGGCACCGGATGATCGTTGTCGATGCCTCGGTCTTCGCCTTCTCCCTGCTCGACGAGGGGCCGACGGGCGACCGCTGCCGAGCGGCACTCGCCGCCGACGACCGGTGGATCGCCCCTGAACACTGGATGGTCGAGGTGCTCTCGGTGGTGAGGGGCAACCTGCTGGGAGGGAAGATCAGCGCGCGACACGCGGCCGACGCTGTTGACGCGCTGGCCCGGATCGATCCGGTCGTGCCACTCACCAGGGTGTTACTGCCCCGGATGTGGGAACTCCGGGGCAACGTCACCGCCTATGACGCGGCGTATGTGGCGGCCGCCGAGGCGTACCGGTGCACCCTGGTGACCACGGATGGCCGCCTGGCGCGCGCTTCCGGCCTGCGCTGCACCGTCGACGTCATCGACTGACGCGGCTCAGATCTCGTACACCGCGCCTGACGTGGCGAGTTCCACCGGGCCGTCGAAGACGGCGCGGGCGTCGGTGAGGTTGCGGGCGGGGTCGGTCCACGGCGGGATGTGGGTGAGGACGAGGCGCCCGGCGCCGGCGCGGTCGGCGTGTTCGCCGGCCTGGCGGCCGTTGAGGTGCAGCTCGGGGATGTCTTCCTTGCCGTGGGTGAAGGAGGCTTCGCACAGGAAGAGGTCGGTGCCGTCGGCGAGGCCGAGCAGCGCGTCGCAGGGGCCGGTGTCACCGGAGTACGTCAGGGTCCGGCCGTCGTGTTCGATGCGGAAGCCGAACGCTTCGACGGGGTGGCTGACCCGGTCGGTGGTGATGGTGAAGGGGCCGAGCGTGAAGCTGCCGGGTTCCAGGGTGCGGAAGTCGAAGACCTCGCTCATGCACTTCTCGTCGGGCATGTCGCCGTAGGCGGTGGAGAGCCGGCGCTCGGTGCCTTCGGGGCCGTAGACGGGGATGGCGTCGGCGGGGCCGCCGTCGTGGCGGTAGTAACGGGCCACGAAGTAGCCGCACATGTCGATGCAGTGATCGGCGTGCAGATGGCTGAGCAGGACCGCGTCCAGGTCGTAGAGGCCGCAGTGGCGCTGCAGTTCGCCCAGGGCTCCGTTGCCCATGTCGAGCAGCAGCCGGAAACCGTCGGCCTCGACGAGGTAGCTCGAGCAGGCCGATTCCGCGGACGGGAACGAACCCGAGCAGCCGACGACGGTGAGCTTCATGCCGTGAAACCTCCGTGGGCGCGCCACAGATCGCCCCCATACCGGTTGGAGTGGGGGGTTAGGCGGGTGCGGTCCGCCATGTGTTGACGAGAGTAAGGCGCGGGGCGGGCCGACGCGCCTCCTCAGTGCCCTGTTGTGGGCGGAATCACCAGTACGAGGGGCGGCCGGTACGGTCGGTTCCGATTGAGGATCTTCTTCGACAGATTTTCGACTGTGGGAGCCCATATGGACATGACCTGGTGGTTGGTGGCGGTCGCGGCCGTGGTCGTACTGGCTGTTTTCTCGGTGTGGACGCGGTCGGCGGCGCGGCGGCGGCCCGGTGGTCCGGTGCGGCCGCAGCGCGCGGCGGATCGTCCGGGGCCCGGGCGTGGCGGGCGGCGGGCGCCGGCCGCGGGGGAGATCTGGTGGGCGGACGTGCCGTTCGAGGACGGGTCGGGGGCGAAGGACCGGCCGTGTCTGGTGCTGTCCGTGAAGGGGGGCACGGTGCGCGTCGCGAAGATCACCAGCAAGTACCACGAGGAGCTGCCGGGGGTGATCGCCCTGCCGCCGGGAACCGTGGGCGACGCGCAGGGCCGTACGAGTTATCTGGAGACCGACGAGTTGCGGGAGGTGCGCTCCGCGGCGTTCCGCCGCCGGGCGGGTGTGCTGGACGCGGCGCTGTGGCAGCAGGTGCGGCGGATGGTGCGCTGACCGCGGCCGGCCGCCCGGGTGGGCCGGCCGGCGCCGCGTGGGTGCGCGGGGGTGGTCAGGCCCAGAGCTGGCCGTGCAGCTGTTCGACCGCGGCTTCGGTGCTGGCGGCGGTGTAGATGCCGGTGGAGAGGTACTTCCAGCCGCCGTCGGCGACGACGAAGACGATGTCGGCGCGCTCCCCCGCCTTGTGGGCCTTGGCGGCGACGCCGAGTGCGGCGTGCAGGGCCGCGCCGGTGGAGACGCCGGCGAAGATGCCCTCCTGCTGGAGGAGCTCGCGGGTGCGGCGGACGGCGTCCTCGGATCCGACGGAGAAGCGGGTGGTGAGGACGGACTCGTCGTAGAGCTCGGGGACGAAGCCCTCGTCGAGGTTGCGCAGCCCGTAGACGATGTCGTCGTAGCGGGGCTCGGCGGCGACGATGGCGACTCCGGGGACCTTCTCGCGCAGGTAGCGGCCGACGCCCATCAGGGTGCCGGTGGTGCCCAGGCCGGCGACGAAGTGGGTGATGGTGGGGAGGTCCGTGAGGATCTCCGGGCCGGTGGTCGCGTAGTGGGCGCCCGCGTTGGCGGGGTTGCCGTACTGGTAGAGCATCACCCAGTCGGGGTGTTCGGCGGAGATCTCCTTGGCCATCCGGACGGCGGTGTTGGAGCCGCCCGCGGCCGGTGAGGAGATGATCTCGGCGCCCCACATCGCGAGCAGTTCGCGCCGCTCCGACGAGGTGTTCTCGGGCATGACGCAGACGATGCGGTAGCCCTTGAGGCGCGCGGCCATGGCCAGCGAGATGCCGGTGTTGCCCGAGGTGGGTTCGAGGATGGTGCAGCCGGGGGTGAGCCGGCCGTCCGCCTCGGCCTGCTCGATCATGTGGAGCGCGGGGCGGTCCTTGATCGAGCCGGTGGGGTTGCGGTCCTCCAGTTTGGCCCAGACGCTGACGGCGTCGGACGGGGACAGGCGCGGGAGGCGGACGAGCGGGGTGTTGCCCACCGCCGCCAGCGGGCTGTCGTAGCGCATCAGACAGCGTTCGTTTCGGTCGCCGCGGAGCCGGAGCCGCCGGCGACGGCCGGCAGGATCGTGACGCTGTCACCGTCGGTGAGCTTGGTGCTGATGCCGTCGAGGAAGCGGACGTCCTCGTCGTTGAGGTAGACGTTGACGAATCGGCGCAGGCCGCCGTCGACGACGATGCGCTCGCGGATTCCGGTGTGCCGGCTCTCGAGGTCCGAGAAGAGTTCGTCGAGCGTGCTGCCCGCACCGTCGACGGCCTTGGCGCCGTCGGTGTAGGTGCGGAGGATGGTCGGAATGCGGACCTCGATGGCCATGGGTGGGCTCCGTTACATGCGGGCGTCAGACGGGGGGACGTGCGGGCGTGCTGTGCGGCGTGCCGGGGGTGGCGGCAGTGCTCAGGCGCGCGGACAGGCGGCGCTGGCGACACGGCAGAGGTCGACGTGCAGCCGCGCGACGAGCAGCATGCCCGGCGGGTTGTTCTTCACGTCGTGGGGAACCATGGGCTCATCGTATCGATTCCCGGGCGCGGTCCGAGACAGGCGTCCCACGATTCGGACCTCAGGCGCCGGAGGCCACTACCCGCACGTCTTCTTCGGTCACGACCCCGTCCACAATGCGGAACGAGCGGAACTGGAACTCCTCCGCGGTCGAGACCAGGACGTAGTGCGCGCCGGGCTCGTTCGCGTAGGTGATGTCGGTACGGGACGGGTACGCCTCGGTGGCGGTGTGCGAGTGGTAGACGATCACCGGCTCCTCGTCGCGGTCGTCCAGGTCGCGGTAGAGCTTGAGCAGGTCGGTGGAGTCGAACTCGTAGAACGTGGGTGAGCGGGCCGCGTTCAGCATGGGGATGAAGCGCTCGGGGCGGCCGCTGCCCTCAGGTCCCGCGACGATGCCGCACGCCTCGTCGGGGTGGTCGGCGCGGGCGTGGGCGACGATCGCGTCGTGGATCTCCTGCGTGATGGTGAGCATTGGGAAAAAGTAACAGCGCGCGAAGCGCCCACTGCAAGGGTGGGGGTGGGCGACGGGCGGGAAAAGTAACAGCGCGCGAAGCGCCCACTGCAAGGGTGGGGGTGGGCGACGGGCGGGAAAAGTAACAGCGCGCGAAGCGTACGAAGGCCCGCCCCAGGGGTGCGGGGGCGGGCCTTCGCGGCAGGTGGTGGCTTCGGCGCGCGGTGGTTCAGCTCGCGGCGTCGGCCAGTGCGGGTTCCGGGGCGACGTGCGGCTTGGGGGCGAACGCCTCCGGGTTCTTCCGCTTGAGCCAGGCGTACCCGATGCCGAGGATCGCGAACCACACGGGAGCGCTGTAGAGCGAAATCCGGGCGTCCTTGTCGATGCCGATCAGGACCATCACGCCGGCCAGGAAGATCAGCGCGATCCAGCTGGTGTACGGGGCGCCCGGCGCCTTGAACCAGGCTTCGGCGGCGCGGCCGGCCTTGACCGCCGCGCGGTAGCGCAGATGGGAGATGAGGATCATCGCCCAGGTCCAGACGCCGGCGACGGTGGCGAAGGCGGTGATGTAGGTGAAGGCGCCGTCCGGGTCGACGTAGTTGATCCAGACGCCGATGCCCATCAGGGCGACGGAGACGAGGATGCCGGTGGCCGGGGTCTGGCGTGAGTTGAGCTTGGCGAAGGCCCTGGGGCCCTGCCCGTTGACGGCCAGGTCGCGCAGCATGCGGCCGGTGGAGTACATGCCGGAGTTGCAGGACGACAGGGCGGCGGTGAGGACCACGAAGTTCACGATGGCCGCGCCGAACGGGATGCCGATCTTGGCGAAGGCGGCCACGAACGGGCTGACGCCCGGCTGGAACTCGGTCCAGGAGACGACGCCGAGGATCACGATGAGCGCGCCGACGTAGAAGACGCCGATCCGCCAGGGCAGCGTGTTGATGGCCTTGGGGAGCGTCTCGCGGGGGTTCTCGGCCTCACCGGCGGTGACGCCGACGAGTTCGACGGCGAGGTAGGCGAACATCACGATCTGCAGCGTCATGAGGGACTTGCCGACGCCGTTGGGGAAGACCCCGCCGTCACCCCACAGATGGCTGAGCGAGGCGGTGTCGCCGGCGGCGGAGAACCCGATGGTCAGAACGCCGATCCCGATGAGGATCATGCCGATGATCGCGGTGACCTTGATCATCGAGAACCAGAACTCGACCTCGCCGAAGACCTTCACCGAGATGAGGTTCACTCCGAAGAGCACCAGCAGGAAGATCAGGGCGGAGATCCACTGGGGGATGTCCTTCCACCAGTAGGTGATGTACACCGAGGCGGCGGTGACCTCGGCCATGCCGGTCACCACCCACATCAGCCAGTACGTCCAGCCGGTGACGAACCCCCAGAACGGGCCCAGGAACTCGCGGGCGTAGTCGGCGAAGGAGCCGGACACGGGGCGGTAGGTGAGCAGTTCGCCCAGGGCCCGCATGATGAAGAAGATGATGACGCCGGCGATGGCGTACATCATGATCAGGCTCGGTCCGGCCTGATGGATGGCCTTGCCGGCGCCCAGGAAGAGGCCGGTGCCGATGGCACCGCCGATGGCGATCATCTGGATCTGCCGGCTGCCGAGCCCTCGCTGGTAGCCCTCTTCGCTGACGGGCGCGGCGGCCGCGTCGTCGTGGTGCCCGGTGTGTTCCGTCGGCATGGTGGTAGTGCGCCTTTCTCCATATCCCCCCGGACAGTGGAGTTGCGAGCCGGCGATCGGCCGGCTCAGCGCCTGGCGGAACAGGGATGGCGTCCCGGCCAGTGGTCGGAATTAGTACCACGGGCTGAGACGCGGTCGGAAAAGGGGAATGTGACGCGGGCCACGGGAAAAACACCCCGAAGGTGAAGTGAAGCCGCATACCGGATGATCACGGTGACATGATCGTTATCCGGATTTGAGCGTCCGCTGAGCGAATGCCGGACGTCACAGCGTCTCGATCAGCGTCTCCTGCAGACCGCCGAGCCACAGGTACGCCATCACCATCGGCTTGAGCGGATCGTCGTCCGGCAGCCGGTAGAGCTCGGTGTCCTCGTCGGTGACCTCCAGCCGGGTGCCGATGGCCAGCCGCAGGTCGTTGAGGGCGCCGAGCCAGCGGCGGGCGTCCTCGGGCGTGAGCAGCAGCTCAGGGGCGCCGGCGTCGAGCGCGCGGACCACGGCCAGCGCGTCCTCGCGCTTGCGGGTGCGCAGGTCGTTCTCGGTGAAGCGGCGGAACTCCGAGGACTGGGCGGTGTCCTCGTAGGCGTCGGGGAAGAGCCGGGCCAGCGCCGGGTCGGCCGGGGGCTTCGTCGGCCCGTCGGGCGGGAACAGCGCAGCCAGCGGGTCGTCGGAGACCGGCTCCTCCCCCGGGCCGATCATCTCCAGGAGCTGCACGGCGAGGCTGCGCAGGATGGAGATCTCGACGGTGTCGAGGGTGATGACGGCGCCGCCGCCCGGGGCGGGTTCGAAGTAGCCGGCCATCAGCGGTCCTGCTGCAGGGTCGCCCACAGGCCGTAGCCGTGCATCGCCTGCACGTCGCGCTCCATCTCTTCGCGGGTGCCGCTGGAGACGGCGGCGCGGCCCTTGTGGTGGACGTCCTTCATGAGTTTGACGGCCTTGTCCTTGGAGTACCCGAAGTAGGCCTGGAAGACGTACGTCACGTAGCTCATGAGATTGACGGGGTCGTTGTGCACCAGGGTCACCCAGGGGACGTCCGGGTCGGGTACTTCGAAGGTGGCCTCGGTCGACTCGGGCCGTGCGATCTCTGCGGGAGCGACAGAACAGCGCGCGGAGCGCGTCCTTGGAAGGGCGGGGGCGGGAGACGGGTGGGCACTCATCACTCCTCCAATGCTGCCGCTATGGCGGCGCTTCGCACAAATGGACGCGGAAGCGCAGAGAAATCGTCACTCTGACGAGTAGTCGGGGTACTATCCCGTTCCATGAGCGCTGCAGATCTGGGGCTGCCGGTGGCCGTACCGTCCACCGCGCTGTTCACCGACCGGTACGAGTTGACGATGTTGCAGGCCGCGCTGCGCAGCGGGGCGGCGCACCGGCACTCGGTGTTCGAGGTCTTCACCCGCCGGCTGCCGGAGGGCCGCCGGTACGGTGTCGTCTGCGGCACCGGCCGGGTGCTGGACGCGGTGGAGAACTTCCGCTTCGACGCCGATGTGCTGGACTTCCTCGCCCGCGAGAACGTGGTGGACGGGCCGACGTTGGAGTGGCTGGCCAAGTACCGCTTCACCGGCGACATCTGGGGTTACCCCGAGGGTGAGGTGTACTTCCCCGGCTCGCCGATCCTGCGGGTGGAGGGCAGTTTCGCCGAGGCGGTGATCCTGGAGACGGTGATCCTGTCGATCCTCAACCACGACTCCGCCATCGCGGCGGCCGCGTCCCGGATGGCGGTCGCGGCCGGCGGTCGTCCGCTGATGGAGATGGGCGCCCGGCGGGCGCACGAACTGGCGGCGGTCGCCGCCTCGCGGGCCGCGTACGTCGGCGGCTTCCTGTCCTCCTCGAACCTGGCGGCCGGCTTCCGCTACGGGCTGCCGACGATCGGCACGGCCGCGCACGCCTTCACGCTGCTGCACGACACCGAGCGGGACGCCTTCGTCGCCCAGGTCGAATCGCTCGGCCGGGGCACGACGCTGCTGGTGGACACCTACGACCTGATGTCGGCGGTCCGTACCGCCGTGGAGGTCGCCGGGCCCGAGCTGGGCGCCGTCCGCATCGACTCCGGCGACCTGCTGCTCCTCGCCCACCGGGTGCGGCAGCAGCTGGACGACCTCGGCGCCAAGGACACCCGGATCGTGGTGACCTCCGACCTCGACGAGTACGCCATCGCCTCGCTGGCGGCGGCGCCGGTGGACGCGTACGGGGTCGGCACCTCGCTGGTGACCGGCAGCGGCCACCCGACCTGCTCCATGGTCTACAAGCTGGTCTCCCGGGCCTCGTCGAACGAGCCGGACGCGCCGATGGTGGCCGTCGCCAAGAAGTCGATGGGCGCCAAGAGCAGCGTCGGCGGCCGTAAGTGGGCGGCCCGGCGGCTGGACGACGACGGGGTCGCGGAGGCGGAGGTGGTCGGCACCGGGCCCGTGCCGCCGGAGCTCGAGGACCGGCAGCTGCTGGTTCCGCTGGTCCGCGGCGGGGAGATCACCGGCCGTGAGCCGCTGGAGGCGGCCCGCACCCGGCACATCGAGGCGCGCGCGGGGCTGCCGCTGTCCGCTTCGCAGCTCTCCCGCGGCGAGCCGGTGCTCCCCACGGAGCAGGTGTGACGCGGCGGCCGCCGGGGTCGGCGGGGCCGGGACTGTCGCGGATCGCGGCGCGAGTCCCTACGCTCGACGCGTGCCGCCTGTCCCCGCACGGCGGTCAGCCGACCGAAGAGGACCGCGAATGCACCGCGCACTGATCGTCGTGGACGTCCAGAACGATTTCTGCGAGGGCGGCAGCCTCGCGGTCGCCGGCGGCTCGGACGTGGCCGCCGCGATCACCGATCTCGTCGGGCAGGCCACTGCCTGCTACCGCCATGTGGTGGCCACCCGTGACCACCACGTCGACCCGGGGGACCACTTCTCGGACCGGCCGGACTTCGTGACGTCCTGGCCCGTGCACTGTGTGGCGGGCACCGAGGGCGTCGGGTTCCATCCGAACTTCGCGCCGGCGGTCGCCTCCGGCGCCGTGGACGCGGTCTTCGACAAGGGCGCGTACTCGGCCGCCTACAGCGGCTTCGAGGGCCTGGACGAGAACGGCATGGGGCTCACCGAGTGGCTGCGGGAGCGGGCCGTCACCGAGGTGGACGTGGTCGGGATCGCCACCGACCACTGCGTGCGCGCCACGGCCCTGGACGCGGCCCGGGAGGGCTTCGTCACGCAGGTGCTGCTGGACCTGACGGCGGGTGTCGCCCCGGCGACCACGGAGAGCGCGCTGGCCGAGCTGCTGGCCGCGGGCGTCCGGCTGACGGGCAAGCCGGCGGTCGGGGCCTGAGGGCGGTGCAGAGGGGCCCGGACGGCTCTGAGCGGCCCTGAGCGGGTCGGGAGGCCGGAGAAGCCGGGACCGCCCGCCCGCTCAGCCCGCGCGGCGGTGGGTGGCCCGGAAGGGCTGCCAGAGCTCTTCCGAGCCGGACGCGGAGTGCCGCCAGACGAGGCCGTCCGGGTGGTGCAGGACGGCGGTGACCTCGTCGGGCGTCGGCGGTTCGGTGTTGCCGCTGAGCCGGGCCGCCCGGAAGCCGAGATTCCGGAGCCGGGTGAGCGCCCGCTGGCGGTTCTGGGCGTGCACGATGACGCGGACGCTGTCCTCCGCGCCGCCCGGGTGGGGCAGCTTGAGAGCGACGACGACGTTGCCGTTGGGAAGCTTGGTGAATCCACCGACTGCCATGCCCACATAATCCGGTGATCGGCCCCCGCCCACCAGAGGGCGTGGGCCGAACACTGGATCAACGCAGGTCAGCGACCCGCAGGGCTGACCGCGACGATCGTGTTCTGTCCGTTCGGGGAGTCGAACAGGATCGAAATGCGGGTATTCGTGTTCGGCACCTGGACACTCGCGTACGGGTTGGTGTCGTACCAGTACGTGCCGTGACGGTCGTCGAAGACCGGGACGCCCGGCTTGGACTTGATCGTCGTGGCGACACCGTTCTTGTGCGCGGTGAGGGCGTCGGTCGGGTACCAGCCGAAGGTGGAGTCCGCGGACTGGATCTTGTTGCGGAACAGCGCGCCGTCGGACCAGGCGTCGGGCTTGGCGTGGGCGTCGATCGGCAGGATCTGGCCGTGGCCGGGGTGCTCGCCGACGTTGTTGTCCAGCTGCGAGGTGTCCCAGAGCCAGATCAGCAGGCCGTTCTGGTACGCGTAGTGCTCGACCTTCTTCGGGGCGGCGGCGCCGAACCCGAAGTTGTAAGGACCGGTCTTCAGGACCTTGTCGTAGCTGACGTACTGGCGGTTCTCCGCGATGTAGTACTGCGGGTACGACTTGGTGAAGGACGCCTCGGAGCGGCTGAAGCCGTTCGCGGTCCAGCCGTTGTCGTCACCCTCGGCACCGTCGGTGAAGACGGCGGCGCCGTCGGCGGTGATCGTCAGGTTGTCGGCCGCGAAGCCCTTCTGCGCGACGCCACCGTCGGTGCGGTAGCGGAAGCGCAGCTCGATCTGCTGGCCGGCGAAGGCGTCGAGCGGGTAGTTCATGTCCTTGTAGCCACCCGTGGTGCCGGTCATGGCCGGACGGCCGCTGCCGTTGCGGGTGATGGGCTGGCCGTCGATGGTGCCGTCGATCGGGGCCCAGTTGACGCCGCCGTTGGTGGACACCTCGGTGTAGAGGTAGTCGTAGCCGTCCTCGGCGTCGTACCAGCCCTTGAAGGACAGGGCCGCGGACGTCTTGCCGGTGAGGTCGACGTGGCGGGTCAGGGTGTTGCGCAGGTCGTTGCCGGCGCCGCTCCACCACTGCTTGGTGCCCGCGAAGGGCGTGGTGATCGCCGTGGTGACGCTCTTCGACGGCAGCGTCACGACCAGACCCTGCGGGTCCTTCGTGTTGTACTCGGCGACGCCGAGCTTGTGCGTCGAGAGCTTGGCGGCCTTGGCGGTGTCGTACTTCAGCCAGCCGAGCTGCATCTTGTCCCAGGCGTCCATGTCACCGGGCAGCGAGCCGATGTCGGTGGTGCCGTTGGAGAGCCAGGAGCCGGACGACATCAGCGACCAGAAGGCGGTGCCGTTCTCGCCGATGTACGTGGTGTCGTACAGGTCGGGCAGGCCGAGGTCGTGGCCGTACTCGTGGGCGTAGACGCCCAGGCCGCCGTTCTCCGGCTGCATCGTGTAGTCGCCGACCCAGATGCCGGTGTCGCCGATCGGGGTGCCGCCGAGCTGGTTGCCGGCCGGGCCGGTGAAGCCCTCGTCACCCTGGTAGGCGTAACCGCGGTGGGCCCACAGCGCGTCGGTGCCCTGGACGCCGCCGCCCGCGGACTCGTCCTCGCCCGCGTGCACGATCTGGAAGTGGTCGATGTAACCGTCGGGCTCGTTGAAGTTGCCGTCGTGGTCGAAGTCGTAACGGTCCCACTGGTCGTACTGGGCGAGGTCCGTCTTGATCTGCGCGGCGGTGCGGCCCTTGGCCTTCTGGTCCGCGGCCCACTGCGCGGTGCCGTCGCGGACCAGGTCCTCGACGGTGGCGCAGTTGGTGGCGCCGCACTTGTTGTTGCCGTAACGGGCCTCGTTGTAGTCGACCTTGACCCAGTCGGAGACCTCGCCGTTGACCGAGTAGCGGCCGGAGGACTGCTTCTCGTAGTACTTCGCCACCGACTCCTTCTTGGGGTCGTGGGAGAAGTAGAGGTCCTGGAAGGACTGCGCGTTGTAGTCCTTCCGCCAGGCGGTGCTGTTGTCCGTGGAACGGTCGGGTTCCGCTATCTGGTTGTGCAGCGGTCCGACGGTGCCGCCGTACTGCGGGTCGACCTTGTCGCCGAACTCGGCGAGGATCACGAAGATCTTGTCGGTCTTCTCGCGGCTCAGCTCGACGTACTTGCCCGCGCTGAGTTTGGCGACCTTGGAGCGGCCACTGTCCTGGACCGTGAGGTCCCCCGCGATCACCTTCTGCAGGGCGTCCTGCCGGCGTACCGCCTGCTCGCGCCCGAGCGGGCCGAGACGGTCGTCGTCGACCTTGGCCTTGGTGCCGGCCGGCGCCTTGCCGGTCGGCGCCTGCATCGGATCGTGGCTCGCCTGCGCCTCGTTGCCCGCCGCGGGAGCGGCTGCGGCCAAGGTCGCGGGCATCGCCATCGCACCGAGTGCGATGAGCGCCACCGCGAGGGTGGCGGGTCTGATGTTGCTGCGAAGATTCTTCAAGATGTCTTGACCTCCCCTTGGGAGATGCCATTGCATCCAAGTGCCGGAAGAAAAGACAGGTCTTGACTTGCTCATGGCAGACCAGTACGTTGACCGGCTTTTTAGGTCCGGATAACGGACATCAACCCAGGTGGACCGTCTGCCAGTTGAGACGGGTGGACCGGGTCGAGATTCCGTGCGCCCCCCTGTGCTCCCCCACCGTGGGTTAGGTCACGCTTACCAACCGTTCCCATGGGGCATGCCGATCCGTAGAGTCAGTTGCCGGCGCCCACGCATGAAGATGTCCACCGCCCCTTCCGACACTGCGACTTAACCGACGTATTCGAGGACGGATCCCGCCATGCCGCGTCCTACCCCCGCGCAACTCGCATACGGTTCCGCGACCGTTGTCCTGTCCACTCTTGCGATGCTGCTGCTGTCCGAGGCTCATTCCGGACCCAGCGTCGTCATCATCGCGGCGGCCGGGCTGCTGCTCGGCGTGCTGGTCGCGGTGACGACCACGATCCCGCTGACCGCCCGCGCCAAGGCCCGCGGCCGTACGACCTTCCGTACCGCGCCCGCGACGGTCCCCCGCCCACGGGTGCACAGTTCCGGCCAGTCCCGCGTCAGCGAGCACTCGCTGCGGCGTTGAGCGGCGGGCGGCGGCCCCGGAGCGGTTGCTCCGGGGCCGCCGTCGTGTGCTGACGGCGGGACCGGTACGACGACGGGGCCGGCCGGGTCCGCCGGGGCGGACCGTCACGCGGTGACGACGACGGTTTTCGCCGCCTTGTCGTGCAGACCCTGGCGGTACGGCTTGTCGAGCAGCAGCAGGATCCCGATGAGCACGATCCACAGGCACGGGCAGCAGAACAGTGTCGGCAGCCAGAACACACAGGCGCGGATCAGCGCGGCCGACGACGTGGGGACGGTGCCGTTGTCCAGCATGGCGATGCGCACGCCCAGCCACTTCTTGCCCAGGGTCTGGCCGGTCGCCCTGGTCATCCACCACTCGTAGCCGATGTAGAGGACCGCGGCCACACAGGACCCCAGCAGCGACCGGCCGTAGTTGATGTCGTCCGTGTCGGTCTGGAAGGTGCCGAAGGCCCAGTCGAGCAGGCCGACCGGGATGGAGATGAGGATGAAGTCGATGATCCTCGCGAGCAGCCGCTTGCCGACGTCGCCGAGCGGCGGCATGCCGGCCAGTGGGTCGGGCGTGCCACCGCCGTAGGGGTCGCCGCCGTAGGGGTCGCCGCCGTAGGGCGGCGGTGCGCCGCCGCCGGGCGGGGGACCACCGGGCGGCGGATTGCCGTACGGGTTGCCGCTGTACGGGTCGTTGCCGCCCCCGTCCTGCGGCGGCGGGTAGGAAGGCGGCTGCTGACCGTAGGGCGAGCCGCCGGGCGTACCGGGGCCACTGTCCTGGGGGGGCTTGGCGAAAGGATCGTCAGGAGATCCGGGCGACGGCTGGTCGGTACTCATGAACCGAGTGAAACCCGTAGGAAGCGGACGCGCCTTCCGGCAAGATCCGTTCGGGGTACCCCGAACGGACCGTCAGCGCCGCCCGCTACTGCCGGGCGACGAACGTACGGGCCGCCTTGTCGTGCCAGCACTGCCGCCAGGGGCGGTCGACCATGCACCACACCAGGCCGACGACGCCGACGACGAGCGCGTCGAGGACGGTGTGCGTCAGCCAGCGGCGCAGCGAGGGTCCGAAGCCGGGGGCGAGCTGCGACTCGATGTCGACCACCCGCAGCCCGAACAGCTTCTTGCCCAGCGTCCGGCCCCACTTGGCGGTGGGCAGCACCTCGTACAGCAGCCCGGCGACGAGGGCGACGCCGAGCACGATGGCCAGCTGGACGCCGGTGGTGCCGTCGATCAGCCAGACCGTGACGGTCTCACCGGTCTGCCGCGCCTCGTCCACCTTGTCCTTGAGGTGGCGGTAGGCGGCCGTGCCGAGCGGTACCGCCGCCACACCGGTGACCGCGAGGACGACGATCGTGTCGAGCAGCCGGGCGGCGAGGCGCCGGCCGAGCCCGGCCGGGCGGCCCTGCTCCTGCACCATCGACGCGAACGGGTCGTTCACCGGCGGCCGCCACGGCACCACACCCGCCGGCTCACCCTGCTGGCCCGGCACGGCGACGACGCCGCCGGCCGTGCCACCGCCCGTCCCGGCACCGGGACCCGCGCCGGGACCCGCCCCGCCGGGGCCCTGCCGGGCGAGTTCGTGCACCTGCTGCGCCCAGGGCGCGGGCGCGGCCTGGGCGAGGGGCGCGGAACCGGCGCGCCGCCCGTCCGTGCCCTCGCCCGCGGCGGGCTGCGACTGCTGCGGGGTCTGCGGCTGTTGCGACTGTCGCGGCATGTGCGGCTGCGGCTGCGGCTGCGGATGCGGATGCGGATGTTCCGGTGTCTGCGGCTGCGGCTGCGGCTGCCGCGGCGGGGTGCCCCACGGGGTCCCGGCGGCGGGGGTACCGGTGGCCGGAGTGCCGGTCGCAGGAGTGCCGGCCGACGCGCCGCGCGTGGCGGGCAGGTTGGCGTCCGGGGCAGCCCGCTCGGGACGCGGTTGCGGCTCCGCGGCGCCCCAGGTGGTGCGGGGCGGCTCGACGGCCGGCGTCGCCGACCAGACGGGGGCGGCGGCCGCGCCACGCCCGTCGGACGCCGCCGGTTCCGCGGTCCGCACCGGGTCCTCGTCGAAGAACATGACGCCCGACTCCTCGACGGCGGGCATGCCCGTACCGCCGCCGGAGGCCGGCGCGGGGGCCGGCGGGCCGGGCGTTCCCCGGCCGCCGGCGTCCTGCCCCGGCGGCGGGGCGAGCTCCTCGCCGGGCCGCGGTGCGGGACGGCTGGTGCCCGGCACCCAGGCGGCTCCGTTCCAGTACCGGATGTAGCCCGGGATCGACGGATCCGGGTAGTACCCCGGAACGGGGGAACCGGAGGAACCGGAGGAGCCAGTGGAGGGTGAGCTCATGGTTCGTGAGGTCCGTATCTATTCGGCCAGGGGAGTGCAATGACCACATCTACCAGACAGGCGGACCCGCCGGGTCCGCGGTACCGCACACCACACACCCTTACCGGGTGGGAGGGACCCGCGCGGGGCCTTCCGTAATTTTCACCGCGATTCGGAGAAGTCGCGTAATGGTTGGGGTTGTATGCGCTCTCTCCTGGTGCGGGCCCCGCGCAGCACCCGCTGCGCAACACCGCAAGGGGCCGCCCGCCAAGGAAAGGACGACGACCTGATGCAGACCGTGGTGGAACGCGAACTGGAACTGAACCTGGTGCTGTCGCCGGAGCGCAGCATTCCGGTACCGGCCCGGCTGGCCTATCGCACAGATGATCCCTTTGCTGTGCACATCACCTTCCATGTGGGCTCGGACGCCCCGGTGAACTGGACGTTCGCCCGCGAACTGCTGGTGGAAGGGGTGTTCCGGCCGTGCGGGCACGGGGACGTGCGCATCTGGCCGACGAAGGTCAACGGGCGCAGCGTGATCTGTATGGCGCTGAGCTCCCCGGACGGCAACGCGCTGCTGGAGGCGCCGTCCTCGCCGGTGGCGTCCTGGCTGGAGCGCACCCTGCGCGCCGTGCCGCCGGGGACCGAGCACGAGCAGCTCGGCATGGACGACGGGCTGAACGAGCTGCTGGCCCCGACGACCCGGGACGAGTTGTGGCTGCGCGATCCATGGACGGTGACGGACGAGTCGCCCGAGGGGTGAGGGCGCGGGGGAACGCGGGGGTTCAGAAGAGCTTGCCCGGGTTGAGCAGGCCGAGCGGGTCGAAGACCTGTCGTACGCCGCGCTGCAACTCCACGCCCACCGGGCCGAGTTCCCGGGCCAGCCAGTCCTTCTTCAGCAGGCCGACACCGTGCTCGCCGGTGATCGTCCCGCCGAGGGCCAGGCCCAGCGCCATGATCTCGTCGAAGGACTCACGGGCGCGCGCCGATTCGTCCTCGTCCGCTCCGTCGAAGCAGACGATGGGGTGGGTGTTGCCGTCGCCCGCGTGCGCGCACAGGCCGATGGTCAGCTCGTACTTCTGTGCGATGGCGGCGACGCCCTCGATCATCGGTGCGAGCTTGGTGCGCGGCACGCACACGTCGTCGATCATCGTCGCCGTGCCGACCCGTTCCAGGGCGACGAGGGCCATCCGGCGGGCCTGCAGCAGCAGCTCGGACTCGGCGGCGTCCTCCGCCGGGACGACCTGCGTGGCGCCGGCGGCCGTGCAGAGCTCACCGACCGCCGCGAGGTCCGCGGCGGGGTCGGGAGTGTCGAACGCGGCCAGCAGCAGCGCTTCGGTGGTCTCCGGCAGCCCCATGTGGGCCAGGTCGTTGACCGCCCGGATGGTGGTGGTGTCCATCAGTTCCAGCAGCGAGGGGGCGTGGCCGCGGGCCATGATCTCGCAGACCGCGGCGCACGCTGCCGCCGCGGACGGGAATTCCGCCGCGAGGACGAGCTGCCGCGGCGGGGCGGGCCGCAGCGCGAGCACCGCCCGCACGACGATGCCCAGCGTGCCCTCGGCGCCGACGAAGAGCCGGGTCAGGTCGTAGCCCGCGACGCCCTTGGCGGTGCGGCGGCCGGTGTTCAGCAGACGGCCGTCGGCGAGCACGACCTCCAGTCCCAGCACGTACTCGGCGGTGACGCCGTACTTCACACAGCACAGCCCGCCGGCTCCGGTGCCGATGTTGCCGCCGATGGTGCACTGCTCCCAGCTCGACGGATCGGGCGGGTAGTACAGGCCCTGCTCGGCGACCGCGCGCGACAGCACGGCGTTGACGACACCGGGTTCCACGACGGCGACCCGGTCGACCGGGTCGATCTCCAGGATCCGGTCCATCTTGACCAGCGACAGCACGATGCAGCCGTCCGACGCGTTCGCCGCACCCGACAGACCGGTGCGCGCGCCCTGCGGGACCACAGGCACCCGCAGCGCGGTCGCGGTGCGCATCACGTGCTGCACCTGCTCGACGGTGCGGGGCAGCACCACCACCGCCGGAGTGCCCGCCTCGGAGAAGCTCGCCATGTCATGGGCGTACGAGGCGGTGACGTCCCGGTCCGTGAGGACCGCCTCCGCCGGCAGTCCCTCGTGCAGTCGTTCGATCAGTTCGCGCATGGTTCCAGACTGGCACCCGGGCCGTGGCCGGGGAAGCTCTGCCGCCCCGGCACGGCCCGTCGGCGTACCCGTATCGCTCAGAGGTTGCCGCGCAGCTCCTGCTCGCGCTCGATCGCCTCGAAGAGGGCCTTGAAGTTGCCCTTGCCGAAGCCCATGGAGCCGTGCCGCTCGATCATCTCGAAGAAGACGGTCGGCCGGTCCTGGACCGGCTTGGTGAAGATCTGCAGCAGGTAGCCGTCCTCGTCGCGGTCGACCAGGATCTTCAGCTCACGGAGGGTCTCGACGGGGACGCGGGTCTCGCCGGCCCACTCGCCGAGGGTGTCGTAGTACGAGTCCGGGGTGTTGAGGAACTCGACGCCGGCGGCGCGCATGGCCCGCACGGTCGCGACGATGTCGTTGGTGGCGAGGGCGATGTGCTGGACGCCGGGGCCGCCGTAGAACTCCAGGTACTCGTCGATCTGGGACTTCTTCTTGGCGATGGCCGGCTCGTTGAGCGGGAACTTCACCTTGCGGGTGCCGTCGGCGACGACCTTGGACATGAGCGCGGAGTACTCGGTGGCGATGTCGTCGCCCACGAACTCCTTCATGTTGGTGAAGCCCATGACGCGGTTGTAGAACGCCACCCACTCGTTCATCTTGCCGAGCTCGACGTTGCCGACGCAGTGGTCGATCGCCTGGAAGCGGCGGGTACCCGGCTCGACGATCGGGTCGGCGGCTGCGTAGCCCGGCAGGTACGGGCCGGTGTAGCCGGAGCGGTCGACGAGGGTGTGGCGGGTCTGGCCGTACGTGGCGATCGCGGCGAGGACGACGGTGCCGTGCTCGTCCGTCAGCTCGTGCGGCTCCTCCAGCCCTGTGGCGCCGTGCTCGACTGCGTAGGCGTAGGCGGCGCGGGCGTCCGGTACCTCGATGGCGAGGTCGATGACGCCGTCGCCGTGCTCGGCGACATGCGCCTCGAGGAACTTGCCGCGCTCGCTGGCGGTCCTGACGACCGAGGTGAAGACGAAGCGGGCGCCGCCGGACTCCAGCACGTACGACGCGGTCTCGCGGCTGCCGTTCTCCGGGCCGGAGTAGGCGACGCGCTTCATCCCGAAGGCGGTCGAGTAGTAGTGCGCGGCCTGCTTGGCGTTGCCCACGGCGAAGACGACGGCGTCCATGCCCTTCACCGGGAACAGGTCCTTCTGCTGGGCTTCGGCGGTCTGCTGCGTCTCAGTCGTCTCAGTCATGTCAAAAGCGTCGCCCTGCGGACCAGAGTGCGCAATAGTTGCCGATTTCACTGGACAATGAGCACAGTGAAGCGCCGGAATCACGGGTCAATCTGTGCAGTCTGACCATCGGAGGCGGTAGTCATGGGGATCGATGTGCTGGACGGGCAGCTGATCAAGCTGCTCGCCGATGAGCCGAGAATCGGGATGCTGGAGGCGTCCAGGCGGCTGGGTGTGGCCCGCGGGACGGCGCAGGCCCGGCTGGACCGGCTGCGGGCCAATGGGGTGATCCGGGGGTTCGGGCCGCAGGTGGATCCGGCCGCGCTCGGCTATCCGGTGACGGCTTTCGCGACGCTGGAGATCAAGCAGGGCCAAGGCGTGGACGTCCGCGCCCACTTGGCGGGCGTGCCCGAGGTGCTGGAGCTGCACACCACGACCGGCCAGGGCGACATGCTCTGCCGGCTGGTGGCCCGTTCGAACGCGGATCTTCAACGGGTGATCGACCGGGTTGTGGGCTTTGATGGCATCATGCGGGCCTCCACGGCGATCGTCATGGAAAATCCGGTGCCACTCCGGATCATCCCGCTGGTCGAACAGGCAGCGGAGGACCGCCCGTGACGTGACCGCCCGTGAGGTGACGGGACGGGCGGAACCCCGCGGTACGAGCAGGAGGGAGCCGGACGGTGAGTTTCTGGAGCTACCTCGGCAACCGGCACCAGCAGTTGCTGACCGACGCGTTCCAGCACGCCAGCGCCGTCTTCCAGTGCATGGTGCTGGCCACCGTCATCGGCGTCGTGCTCGGCGTCCTGACGTACCGCAGCGAGTGGGCGGGCAATCTGGCCGTCACCGCGACCTCGACCATCCTCACCATCCCGTCGCTGGCATTGATCGGTCTGCTGATCCCGGTGCTGGGCCTCGGCGTCCCGCCGACCGTCACCGCGCTGACGCTGTACGGGCTGCTGCCGATCGTGCGCAACGCCATCGTCGGGCTGCGCGGCGTCGACCCCACACTGGTGGACGCGGCCAAGGGCATCGGGATGTCGCGCTTCGCCCGGCTGGCCAAGGTGGAACTGCCGCTGGCCTGGCCGCCGATCCTGACCGGCATCCGCGTCTCCACGCAGATGCTGATGGGCATCGCGGCGATCGCCGCGTACGCGTCCGGCCCCGGGCTCGGCAACGAGATCTTCCGCGGTATCGCGTCACTGGGCAGTGCCAACGCCCTCAACCAGGTGCTCGCCGGCACGCTCGGCATCGTCGTCCTGGCGCTGCTCTTCGACGCCGCGTACATCGTCGTGGGCCGTATGACCATCCCGAGGGGGATCCGTGTCTGAACCGTCCGATCGGTCACCGGCGTCCGGCGCCTCGGTGGCTGGTGCCACCATCCAGCTGGAGAACCTGACCAAGCGCTATCCCGGCAGCGCCGAACCGGCGGTGGACAGCGTCAGCATGGAGATCAAGGCGGGCGAGACCGTCGTGTTCGTCGGCCCGTCCGGCTGCGGCAAGTCGACCACCCTGAAGATGATCAACCGGCTGATCGAGCCGACCTCGGGGCGGATCCGGATCGGCGACGAGGACGTCACCGACATGGACCCGGTCAAACTGCGCCGCAAGATCGGCTACGCGATCCAGTCCTCCGGGCTCTTCCCGCACATGACGGTCGCCGAGAACGTGGCGCTGGTCCCCAAGATGGTGGGCTGGTCGAAGTCCCGGGTGAAGGACCGCGTCGAGGAGATGCTCGACCTGGTGGGGCTGGACCCGCGCGAGTTCCACGGCCGCTACCCGCGCCAGCTGTCCGGCGGGCAGCAGCAGCGGGTCGGGGTCGCGCGCGCCCTGGCGGCCGATCCGCCGGTGCTGCTGATGGACGAGCCGTTCGGCGCCGTCGACCCGATCACCCGCGACCATCTGCAGGACGAACTGATCCGGCTGCAGCACGACCTGCACAAGACGATCGTCTTCGTCACCCATGACTTCGACGAGGCCATCAAGCTCGGCGACCGCATCGCGGTGCTGCGCGAGCACTCGCACATCGCCCAGTTCGACACCCCCGAGGCGATCCTCACCAACCCGACGGACGACTTCGTCTCCGGCTTCGTCGGCGCGGGCGCGGCCCTCAAGCGGCTGAACCTCACCCGGGTGCGGGACGTGGGGATCGCGGAGTTCCCCACCGTGACGGTCGACGACCCGCTGCAGGCCATCTTCGACCGGCTGCGTGACGCCACCACCAACGAACTGCTGCTGCTGGACAAGCGCGGCCGCCCGTACAAGTGGCTGCGGCGCGGCGACCTGATGCGCGCCAAGGGGTCCCTGGCGCGGGCCGGCACCCTCGTGCACGACACGGTGACGCGGGACGCGACGCTGCGCGACGCGCTGGAGGCGGTGCTCACCGACAGCGGCGGCCGGGTCGCGGTGACCGGCCGGCGCGGCGAGTTCATCGGCGTCGTGGACATGGAGACGCTGATGAACTCCGTCCACGAGATGCTGGAGGCCGACCGGCTCACCGCCATCGAGCACCGGCACGAGCTGGAGGAGCTGCGCAGGCAGCAGACGCGGCTGGAGCAGGAGGGTGCGGAGGCCGCTCCCCCGGAGGGACCGAAGAGGGCGGACGCATGAGCGCGCGCCGCCCCGAACGCCCGCCGGGCGAGCACGAGGTGCGCGGGCGGGCCTTCCGTGACGACCCGGAGGCGGCCGAGGACGACGGGGTGGCCGGGGCCGTCGGGACGGGCACCGGTCCGCTGCCGCACGAGGCGCCCGAGCGCCGGCTGCGCTGGCCCAAGCTGGTGATCACCCCGCTGGTGCTGGGCGCCGCGCTGGGCGCCACCTATCTGTGGATCAGCAACGCCGACCTCGACTCGATCGCGCACAACGCGCTGGCCGGCGACACCGTCCAGCTGCGGTTCTGGCAGAGCGTCAAGCTCACCGCGTACTCCACGTTCTGGGTGCTGATCATCGCCATCCCGGTCGGCATCGCGCTGACCCGGCGGCAGTTGCGCAAGGCCACCCCGTTCGTCACCGCGCTGGCCAACATCGGCCAGGCGACCCCGGCGATCGGTCTGCTGGCGCTGCTCGTCATCTGGCTGGGCATCGGTCCGCGCACCGCGATCATCGGCATGGTGGCCTACGCCGTGCTGCCGGTGCTGTCCAACACCATGGCCGGTCTGCGGAGCATCGACCCGACGCTCGTCGAGTCGGCGCGCGGCATCGGGATGTCGGCGGTCGGCGTCCTGTCCAAGGTGGAACTGCCGCTCGCCGTACCGCTGATCCTGGCCGGAGTGCGCACCGCGCTGGTCCTCAACGTCGGCACGTCCACGCTGGCCACCTTCGGCGGTGGTGGCGGCCTCGGCGACCTGATCACCACCGGCATCCAGACCCAGCGGATGCCGGTGCTGGTGCTCGGCTCCATCCTGACGGTGCTGCTGGCGCTGGCCGTGGACTGGATCGCCTCGGTCGCCGAACAGCTGATGCGGCCGCGCGGCCTGGAGGTGGGGTCATGAGGTACGGACGCACCCTGGCGACGGCGGGCTGCGGGCTGCTCGTCGCGACGGCCGCGCTCAGCGGTTGCGGCCTCAAGAGCGGCAGCCCCCTGGTGGACGACGTGGTCCCGGGTTCCATCGGCCAGGGACTGCCCCTCAAGGGCGCCTCGCTCATCGTCACCTCGAAGAACTTCAGCGAGCAGATCATCCTCGGCTCGATGATCGGCCTGGCCTTCAAGGCTGCGGGCGCCGAGGTGCTGGACCGCACCAACATCCAGGGGTCGATCGGTGCCCGCGAGGCCATCAAGTCCGGTGAGGCGGACGCGATGTACGAGTACACCGGCACCGCCTGGATCACCTATCTCGGCCACGACAAGCCGATCACCGACCCGCTGGCGCAGTGGCGGGCGGTGCGCGACGAGGACGTCAGGAACGGCGTCACCTGGCTGCCGCCGTCCTCCCTCGACAACACGTACACGCTCGCCATCAACCAGGCGAACAACGCCAAGTACCACCTCAAGACGCTCTCCGACGTTGCCGCCCTCTCGAACTCCGACCCCTCGGCGGTGACCGTGTGCGTGGAGAACGAGTTCGCCTCGCGGGACGACGGGCTGCTCGGCATGGAGAAGGCGTACGGGATGCACATCCCGGCCTCCAACATCCAGAAGATGGACGCCGGCATCGTCTACACCCAGGTGGCCAAGGGCACCTGCCTGCTCGGTGAGGCCTTCACCACCGACGGGCGGATCAAGGCCATGGACCTGGACACGATGGCGGACAACAAGCACTTCTTCCCGAACTACAACGCGGCGCCCGAGCTCAACAGCAAGACCTTCCACAAGTACCCGGCCATCGCCGGACTGCTGGACCCCATCAGCAAGCGGCTGACGACACAGATCGCCCAGCAGCTGAACGCGCTGGTGGACGTGGACGGCCAGGACCCGCACGACGTCGCCAAGGACTGGATGATCCAGGAGGGCTTCATCAAGAAGGGCTGAGCGGCCCGACCCACGGATCCGTGGGTCAGCAGGAGGTCAGCAGCTGGGGACCCTGCCGCCGGTGTTGATCGCGGCCAGGGCCGCCAGGGCGCCTTCCAGGTCGGTGACCGGCACCAGCCGGAGCCCGGCGGGCAGTTCGGCGGCGGCGTCGGAGCACTCGCCCTTGGGGACCAGGAAGACGGTGGCGCCGTCGCGCTTGGCGGCCCGCTCCTTCAGCGGTACGCCGCCGACCGCGCCGACCTTGCCGTCGGCGGTGATGGTGCCGGTACCGGCGACGGTGCGGCCACCGGTCAGGTCACCACCGCGGCCGTTCCCGTCGATCTTGTCGATGATGCCGAGGCTGAACATCAGCCCGGCGCTCGGTCCGCCGACGTCCGCGAGGTGCAGCTCGACCTTGACCTTCGCGGGGGACAGCCCGAGGTGCCTGAGCGCCGCCCCGGTCGCCGCGTCCTGCGAGTCGGTCATCTCCTGTGCGTTGTGCTGCTCGATCTCCTGGACCGAGCCGCCGCCGGGATAGACCGCGCCGCGCGGCATCGCCGCCTGGTCGGTCGCGAACCAGGCCCTGAGCACATCGGGGAGGTGGACCGACGCGTCCGGCTGGGTCGCGGCGATCGTGGTCATCCGCAGCTGCCCGCTGGTGGTCCGGGTCGGAGTGCCGGTGACGGTGATCACCTGACGGCCCTTGTCCGCGCCGAGCACGTCCGCCGTCATCCCGGGCACCACGATCGACACCGGGAGCGGGGCGAGCGCCGCGACGGCCAGCAGCGCTGCCACCAGCATCGCGCAAAGGGCAAGGACTCGGGCACGGCGGGAGACTGCGGGCATGCAGAGAATGTAGTCCACCGCCGTGACGGGCGGGGCACCCCGGCCGGGTGCCCCGTCCGCCACGCGGCGGACCGTGGCCTAGCGCAGCGCGTCGGCGACCTCCGTGGCCGCCTCCACCACCCTGGGGCCGACCCGCTCGGGCACCGCCTCGGCGAGCATCACCACGCCCACGCTGCCCTCTATACCGGTCACCCCGATGAGCGGGGCGGCGGCGCCGCTGGCGCCGGCCTCCAGTTCGCCGTGGGTGAGGACGTAGCGGACCGGCTCGGTCCGCCCCTCCCCCGGCTCGGCGCCGTTCTGTTCCTGCCCGGGTGCGTGCGGCAGGACGCCGCGGCCGGCCAGGATGGCCCGGCCCGCCGCGCCCCGGTCCAGCGGATGCCGGAAACCGGTGCGGTAGGCGACGTGGTAGTCGGTCCAGGTCGGTTCGACCACCGCCACGGCCAGCGCCTCGCTGCCGTCGACGAGGGTCAGGTGCGCGGTGGCACCGATGTCCTCGGCGAGTGACCTCAGGGCCGGCAGTGCCGCCTCCCG
This sequence comes from Streptomyces sp. So13.3, assembly GCF_005860785.2. Taxonomy (NCBI): domain Bacteria; kingdom Bacillati; phylum Actinomycetota; class Actinomycetes; order Kitasatosporales; family Streptomycetaceae; genus Streptomyces; species Streptomyces sp. So13.3. The sequence goes on from NZ_CP048835.1 coordinate 4,077,071, forward strand.
CAGCAGCGGATGCACCTGGTGGGCGAGCCCCAGCACGCCGAGCCCGACGCGGGCCCGCCCGCCGAGGTCACGCCGTACCAGTGCGTGCTGCTCCAGGGTGGCCAGCAGGCGGTAGACGACGGTGCGGTTGACCCCCAGCTTGGTGGCGAGCTCGGTAACGGTGAGCCCGTGGTCGGTGTCGGCCAATAGCTTGAGGACCCGCAGTCCTCTGTCGAGCGTCTGAGATGTCTCCGCGGTCACGACGCCCCCTCCTCATATGAGTGGCGGCTCATCTCACGGCGGGACGCACTGCCGGTCCCGCGGCAGCGCGCGGAGAGGCCGCCGGTCGCGGTGGTACCGGCTGCGCTCCGCGGCTGCTCTGCCACGGCGCGTGCGTGACGGGCACGGTAGCGACCGAGTACCGCTGAGCGGAAGGGGTCGTCCACAATGCGGTCACACCGAGGAAAACTCCTGACCCGCTCTTTAAGCTCACGGGCCTATGACGAAGGCGGCGCGGTCCCGGTTCCGGGGCCGCGCCGCCTGCGGTTCTTCCGTTCCTCCGCACCCCTCCCGTCAGGTCACGGTGAAGGTGCGCTGCACGGTTCTGCCGTCGACGAGCACCTCACAGGCCTTGAGGGCGACGGTCGTCGGGTCGTGCACCGTGAAGTTGAGCGCGTAGCTGCCGTCCAGGCCGATGACGCGGAGGACGGAACCGTCGGACGTCTGCGAGCCGTCCGCCCGGCGTCCGGTCACCGCCACCGTGGCGACCGGCGCGAAGCCCTGGCCTGTGACCTGGACCACGGTGCCGAGCGGGCCGGAGTCCGGGGAGAGCGCGAAGCCGGCGGAGGGCGGCGGGATGCTGTCGTCGACGGTGAAGACGGCCATCGCGATCCGCGGATTGACCAGCACCTCCTTGACCTGGAGGGCGACCGTGGCGGCGTCCTTGACCGTGAAGGTCTGGGAGAACGCGCCGTCGAGGCCGACGACCTTGGTCCTGGGGATGTCGGAGGTCTGCGACCCGTTCGCCTTCAGCCCGGAGATCACCACCGTGCAGACCGGGGCGAAGCCCTGGCCGACGACGGTCACCTGGGTGCCCGTGGGGCCGCTGGAGGGGCTGAGGACGATGAAGTACTTCGCCACCGTCAGGGCCCCGGTCTGCGAGACCCCGCCCGCCTCGACCCTGAGCAGATAGGCGGCCGGGGCGACCGAGGACGCGACGGTGACCGTCCCGTGCAGGGTCCCGTCGGCGGCGATCGTCAGGGACTTCGCGGCGATGCGGCTCGCGGCGCAGCCGGTGCCGTCGGCGTTGCACAGCGAGGCGGTCGCGGCGGTGCCGGCCGGCCAGCCGGTTCCGGAGACGGTGACGGTCCCGCCGGGCTTGACCTTGCCGGTGCCCGTGCCGAGCGTGGCGGCGGCCGCCACGACGGTGAACGGCCGGGTGAGCGTGGTGGCGGGGTCGCCGGCCTCGTCGGTCCGTACGGCGGCCAGCGCCGGGTCACTGACGGTGAAGTCCACCGAGAAGGTGCCGTCGGCGGTGGTCTGCACGTACACCGCGGTGTCGTCCAGGGTCTGCCCGTCGGCGTCGAGGCCGACGGTGTTGATCCACTGGTCCTGCCGGTAGTTGGTGCCGGAGACGGTGATGACGCTGCCGACCGGGCCCTGGCTCCGCGAGAGCGTGAACGCCCGTGGGCCGGTGGGCACGAAGGCCTTGACCGTCAGCGGCGCGGTGGCCTCCTTGGTCCCGTCGTTGACCTTGACGAGGTAATTGCCGTCCGGCACCGAGTTGGCGTCGGAGAGCGTCGCGGAGCCCGTCAGCTGCTTGTTGGCGCCGATCGCCAGGGTGCTGGAGGCGAACTTCGCCGGGTCGCAGCCGCCGCCCGCGGTGTCGCACAGCGACGCGACGGGGGTGCCGCCGGGCGTCCACAGGTCACCGGTGAGCGCCACCGGGGTGCTGGGGCGGACGGGCGTGGCGGGCGCGTGGAGGGTGGCCGGGACGCCGGCGGTGCCCTGGGCTGTCACCGTGCCGACGCTGCCGCCGTTCGCGGTGACGTCGCAGGGGGTCTGGTAGGTACCGCCGAGCACCTTGGTCTGGGTCAGGGTGCGGACCACGCTGAACGTGATCGGTCCGGCGGCGTTGACCGGGATGAGGAAGTCGCCCTCGTAGGGCGGGATCAGAATCGGCGTGTTGGCGGGGATGTCCATGGTGATCTCGGGGCCGCGGACGGTGACGGTGCCCGTGGCACCGCCGGACATGGCGAGGTCGATGCTGGGGGTGGTCGGCACATTGCTCAACGCGATACCGCTGGTCGCCGGGCTCCCGCCGAGGGTGACCTTGGCGTGCACGCTGCCGCCGGGGTCGACGACGGAGGGGGTGAGGTCGACGGTCATGGTCTGCGGGCCGGTCGCCTCACCCTGGCCGGCCGGCAGCGAACAGTGCACCGTGGGAGTGATCGTCCCGGCGTGGGCGGCCGGTGCGAGAGCCAGTCCGGCTCCGGTCAGAGCGAGGGCGAGTGCCGCAGATCCTGACATCAATCGATGTGCCAATGGTCCTGGTCGCAAGAACACGTGACTCCCATTCTTCGAAACAAGATCGGGGGATGTCATTCCGCTAATTCACGGCACATTGAGAGGGTGCGACCTTCATAAGTCAATAGGCGCCGGAGAAGTACCTGATGAGGCGTCAGATCTTGTTTCCTGAATAGGCATCCGGCCGGTACCCGAAGCTGCGGATACCGGCCGGAAGTCCAGCGGAACGATCAATTCGGAGCTCGGTTCACAACAGCGTCAGCGTGAGCGTCGCGCTGTAGTCGCCCGGCCGGGCCGTCCCCGGGACCTGGAGCGTGAGAGCAGCGTCGGCGTCGAAGTTCCCGCCGGTGAACTGGCGGGACCCGTCGGGCGCGAGACCGCACAACGTCGCGGCCGCGCTGCCCAGCTGCGCGGGCGAGCCCGCCACGGGAGTGCCGACACTGCCCGGCTGCGCCGTGCACACCGGCACCCAGCCGACCGCGTCGGCCGGGATGGTGGCTCCGGAGCCGCTGGTGAAGGCGGTCATGGTGCCGGTCAGCGACCAGCCCGTGTTGACGCCGCGGGCGTCGTGCACCGTGACCTTGTTCAGCGCGCTGTTCAACGTGTGCGGGTCACCGTCGAGCTGGACCGACCCGAACTGGACGGTGTCGCCCGCCTGGGTCATCGACAGCAGGCCCGGCACCACCGCGGTCCGCAGTGTCTGACTGCCGGTGGTGGTGCCGCCTCCGCCGCCGGTGGTGACGGTGAACGGCTGCGTTCTGACGGTCGCCGGGTCGCCGCCCTCGTCCGCCTGGACCGCGACCAGGGTGGGGTCGCTGACGGTGAACTCGGTGGAGAACGTGCCGTCCGGAGTGCTCTGCGGATAGACGGCGGTGTCGTCCAGGGTCGCGCCGTCGGCGTTGAGGCCGACGATGTTGATCCACTGGTCCGGCCGGTAGTTCCGGCCGGTGATGGTGATGACGCTGCCGACCGGTCCGCTGCCGCTCGACAGCGTGAACTCCCGCTCGCCCGCCGCCACGGCCTTGACCGTCAGCGGCGCGGTGGCCTCCTTCGTGCCGTCGTTGACCTTGACCAGGTAGTCGCCGTCCGGGACGTCGGTGGCTGGGGCCAGGGTCGCCGTCCCGGCCAGCGCGCCGGTGGAACCGATGGTCAGCGTGTTCGCGGAGAACTTCGCCGGGTCGCAGCCGGTGCCGGCGGCGGAGCACAGCGAGGGGACGGCGGTGCCGCCCGGTGTCCAGTCGGAACCGGTCAGCGCGACCGGGGTGTTGGGCCGGACCGCCCCGGTCGGCGCGACAAGGCTGGCCGGCGTGCCGCCGGAGCCCTGCACGTCGACCGTGCCGATGCTGCCGCTGCCGCTGACCACGTCGCAGGGGGTCTCGTAGGTCCCGCCGAGCACCTTGGTCCTGGTCAGATTGCGCAGCGGGGTGAAGTCGACCGGGCCCGAGGCGTTCTGCGGGACGAAGAAGTCGCCCTCGAACGGCGGGATGACCGTGGGCTTTCCGGCCTCGACGTCCACCGGCACCTCGGGGCCGGTGACGGTGACGGTCCCGGTGGCGCCGCCGGACAGGGCCAGGTCGAGGTTGGGCGTGGTCGGCACCTGGGTGATGGAGATCGGGCTGAGGGCGGGGCCCGGCCCGAGCGTGACCTTGGCGTGCACCTTGCCGCCCGGGAGCACGGTGGACGGGCTGAGTTCGACGGTCATGTCCTGCGGCCCGGTGGCCTCACCCTGACCGAGCGGCAGCACACAGTGCACGACCGGGCCGACCGTTCCCGAGGGCGAAACGATCAGGGCCTGGGCCGCTCCCCCGCCGGTCAGCACCAGGACGAGCCCGGCCGCGCCCGCGGCCAACCGGTGCGGTACGCATCTTCGTTGTCGGGACACCTGACTCCTCGTGACGGTGGCCACCGCCCCGGCCTCACCGGAGGCGGCACGGCATGACGCCGGGAGGAGCCGGAGTGGCAGGAGTGCGATGGCTCGGTCGAATGATTCAGGACATTGAGAGGTCCAGGACCGAAGAAGTCAAGAGAAGCAAAGGAAGGGATCTCCGCCAATCTCAGGAACAAGTCGAGAAGTACTCGAAGCGATCACCGGGAAACACTGCGGAAGCCTCCGCTTTACGCCACGGAAAAATTGTCCCGCATATGTGTTGACTGTTCTGGAGATCATGGTTTCACTACGACTCAGTATGCCGGGCCCGGCACCGCACGCCCCCGTCGATGGGGCGGCGGAACAGCGACGGACGTAATGCCCTGGCGATACTTCTTTGGTTGGGAAACCTTGAATTCGGCATGCGCCCGGCGCTCCATCCACCGAAAGGAGCACCAACCACATGGCACGTTCCAGACTGGTCGGCCTGGCCGTTCTCGGCACGGTCGGGGCGGTCACGGCGACCCTCGCCCTGTCCACCTCGTCGTTCGCCGTTGCCCCGGGCACCGCGACCGCCACCTACAACTGCGGTACGTGGGGCAGCGGACTGGGCACCCTGACAGCCACCGACACCGGCGGCGTCAAGAAGATCAAACTCACTTCCACCGCGATCACGATGCCGGTCGGCTCCAGCGCCAACCCGAACAGCATCACGACGACGCTGAAGGTCAACAAGACCGCCGGCGGCGTCACCAGTGAGGTGCAGTTCTCCGCGAAGCTCAACCCGGCGATGTCCGGCGGCAACCCGATCACCCTGGGCCCGCTGTCGCTGAGTTCAGGCACCATCGCGACCGGCAACACCACCGATTCGCTGGTGCTGACCGGGACTCCGAGCGCCACCAACTGGTCACTGAAGATCGTGACCTCGTCGCCCACCGTGGCGACGGTCTACTGCACGGCGACGACGGCCCAGTCGTCGGCCTTCACCTGGTGACAGCGGCCGGGTGAGCACAACGGTCCCCGGAAGGCGCGCCTTCCGGGGACCGTTCGCGGCGGCGCTCAGCGCATCTTCGTGGCCCACTCCCGGACCTTCTTGATCCGCTCGTTCAGCTGCCCGGCCGTCGCCTCGGCGCTCGGCGGGCCACCGCACACCCGGCGCAGCTCGTTGTGGATGACGCCGTGCGGCTTGCCGCTCTGGTGGGTGTACGCCGACACCAGCGTGTTCAGCGACTTGCGCAACTCCAGCAGCTGCTTGTGCGTGACGATGGGGCGCCGCTCGGCCGGCAGCTCGATGAGGTCGGCCTGGTCCGCGGGCTTCTGCCGGCTGTGCGCGATCTGCCGGGTCTGCCGCTTCTGCAGCAGCATCTGCACCTGGTCGGGCTCCAGCAGTCCCGGGATGCCGAGGTAGTCCTGCTCCTCCTCGCTCCCCGGGTGCGCCTGCATGCCGAACTCGGCGCCGTCGTACAGCACCCGGTCGAAGACGGCGTCGGACTCCAGCGCCTCGAAGGGCAGCTGCTCCTCGGTCTCCTCGTCCTCCAGCTTCTCGGCGTCGGCCAGCAGCTGATCCTCCTCGGCGAACGGATTCTCCTCGTCGCCGGCCTTCTTGGGCTTGTCCAGGACGTGGTCCCGCTCGACCTCCATCTCGTTGGCGAAGTCGAGCAGCATCGGGATGGTCGGCACGAAGACGGACGCGGTCTCGCCACGCCTGCGGGACCGGACGAAACGGCCCACCGCCTGCGCGAAGAACAGCGGCGTCGAGATCGTCGTCGCGTAGACGCCCACCGCGAGCCGCGGCACGTCCACGCCCTCGGACACCATGCGCACCGCGACCATCCAGCGGTCCTCGGAGTGCGTGAAGGCATCGATGCGCTTGGACGCGGCCTTCTCGTCGGAGAGCACGACGGTCACCTTGTGGCCGCTGATGTCCTTGAGGATCTTCGCGTAGGCGCGCGCGGACTCCTGGTCGGTGGCGATCACCAGCCCGCCCGCGTCCGGGATGCTCCTGCGCACCTCGGTGAGCCGCTGGTCGGCCGCCTTCAGCACGGCGGGGATCCACTCGCCGGTCGGCGCCAGCGCGGTGCGCCAGGCCTGGCCGATCGCGTCCTTGGTCATCGGCTCGCCGAGCCGCGCGGCGATCTCGTCGCCGGCCTTGGTGCGCCAGCGCATGTTGCCGCTGTAGGAGAGGAATATCACCGGGCGGACGACACCGTCCGCGAGCGCGTTCCCGTAGCCGTAGGTGTAGTCGGCCGAGCTGCGGCGGATCCCGTCGTTGCCCTCCTCGTACGCCACGAACGGGATCGGGTTGGTGTCCGAGCGGAACGGCGTACCGGTCAGCGCGAGCCGCCGGGTCGCCGGGTCGAACGCCTCGGAGCACGCCTCGCCCCAGGACTTGGAGTCACCGGCGTGGTGGATCTCGTCCAGGATCACCAAGGTCTTGCGCTGCTCGCAGCGGTTGCGGTGCAGCATCGGCCGCACCCCGACGCCCGCGTAGGTCACCGCGACGCCGTGGTACTCCTTGCTGACCGGGCCCGCGCTGTAGTCCGGATCGAGCCTGATCCCTATCCGCGCCGCCGCCTCCGCCCACTGCTTCTTGAGGTGCTCGGTCGGCGCGACCACCGTGATCTGCTGCACCAGGTGGTTGTGCAGCAGGTACGAGGCGAGCGTCAGCGCGAACGTGGTCTTCCCGGCGCCGGGCGTCGCCACGGCCAGGAAGTCGCGCGGCTGCAGCCGCATGTACTCGTCGAGCGCCCCCTGCTGCCAGGCGCGCAGCTTTCCGGCGGTGCCCCAGGGGGCACGGCCCGGGAAGGCCGGTGAAAGGTGGTGGGAGGCACTGGCGGCGGTAGTAGTCACGGTCTCCGGGGCGGGGTCGGGAGCGGCGGCGGTCGACGTCAACAGCGTCAAGCGCATAAGCGTACCTGCGGCACGCCCGTCACCCCGGTTCTACGCCATCGCGCCGAGCGTCCCGCGACCGGGCTCGCCTCGCCGGGTGCCGGCTCTCATCCGGTGAAACGGGGAAGGATCTCGGCGGTCTTCGGCACGTCGAGCACCCCCTGACAGACGTTCAGCACGAAGGTCTCGGCCTCGTCCACGTCGAAGCCCGCTCGCAGCGTATGCCCGTTGATCTGCAGGAAGACCCAGGTCGCATACCAGGCGATCCGCTTGTTCCCGTCGACCAGTGCGCGGTTGCGAGCCAGTGACTCCATGAGGGCGGCAGCTTTGTGCCAGATGTCCGGATAGGCATCCTGGCCGAACACGGTCGCCCTCGGCCGGGCGAGCGCGGAATCCAGCAGCCCGTAGTCCCGCACCTCATCAGCACCGAGGCGCTTCGCCAGGTTCAGGATCTCGGGAAGCGTCAGGTAGTACGTCACGCGAGTCGCTGGTTGAGCTCTTCGCTCGCCTGGAGGACATGCGTGGCCGCCGCCTCGAAGAGGCGCGCCCGCTCACTGATCGCCCGCACCACCGCGTCATGCGCGATGACCTGCATGCTCGTCGACTCCGCCTCCGCGCGCTCGCGCAGGGCTTCCAGCTCATCGTCGGTGAAACGAACATTCAGTCCAGGCATGAGGCCATGGTACCACTCGGTACCACGACCGGATCAGACCGCCTTCGGCGTCAACCGGCCCGCCACGAGGACGCCCAGGAGGGCGACGCCCGCCATCGAGAGGAAGACGGCCACGAAGGCTCCGGAGTGGCCGGAGCCGCCGCCCAGGGCGGTGAACAGGACTCCTGAGGCGCCGACGAGGACGATGTTGCCGAGGGCGTCGGAGACCTGCAGGGAGGCGGAGTTGCTGCCGGCCTCGTCGGGGCGGGAGAGCTTGAGGAGCAGGACGCTGCCGCTGGAGATGACCAGGCCCATGCCGAAGCCGCCGACGATCCAGGAGACGGTGACGATCCAGGCGGGCACGGACGGGGCGAGCGCGAGGGCCGGTCCCGCGACGGCGGCGGCCATCAGGAGCATGCCGATCCTGATCAGCCGCTCGCGGTGCGGCTGCAGCCGCGGGCGGCTCTGCACATACGATCCCAGCGCCCAGGTCAGGCCGCCGCCGGTGAGCGAGAGCCCGGCCAGGGTGGCCGAATAGCCGCGCTCGGTGACCAGCATCAGCGGGATGAAGCTCTCCGCGCCGATGAACGATCCGGCGGCGACCCCGCGCAGCAGGATCACCGCGGGCAGTCCGCGGGCGGCCCGGAACGTCCCGCGCGGCAGCAGCTGCAGGACGCCGGGGACCAGGAGCGCGGCGCCCACGGCGGCGGGTACGCGTGCCGGGCGTCGTGGGCCAGGCGGGACTTTCGCAACACGCCCTAGGCGTGCCACCGTTCCCGGGCGGCCGCCGCGGTTCATGAACGGCGTATGGCAGTCCTGTTGCGGGCCCGCCGGGACCGTTGACCGACCCCGGGGGCGGCGCCCTATCGTCGGTGATGTCACCGACACGGCCGTATGCCCGAGTGGTTTAGGGACTCGCCTGCAAAGCGAGGCACGTGGGTTCGATTCCCGCTACGGCCTCCGTGAGGAAGACGAAGGGCCCGGCAGCGCATCGCTGCCGGGCCCTTCCGTTTGTCCGCTGTGGTGTCCGTTCTCCGGCGCCGTCCCGGTCAGGACTGCGGCTTGACGACCGCTGCCTGCGGGCGGATCGGCAGCCGGCTGACGGGGCGGCCGGTGGCGGCGCGCACGGCGGCGGCGACGGCGGCCGGCGAGACCACCACCGGGACCGCACTGACCGCCTTGGCGCCGAAGGGCGCCAGCACGTCGCGCTCCTCGACGAGTTTGACGATGCGCACGTCCGGGGCGTCGAGCGCGGTCGGCAGGGAGTAGCCGGTGAGGTTCGGCCGCTTGATGATGCCGCGGGGGGCCCGCAGGTCCTCCATGAGCGCGAGACCGACGCCCTGGGTGACGCCCGCCTCGATCCGGGCGGCGACCTGGCGCGGGTTCAGCACCCGGCCGACGTCCTGCGCGACGGCCATCTCCACGACCCGTACCGAGCCCAGTTCGATGTCCACGTCCACGACCGCGCGGACCGCGCAGAAGGCGAGGCCGACGAACGCGTCGCCCTGGCCGGTGTCGTCCAGCCGGTCGGTGGGGTGCGGGCGGCACTGCGCGGTGGCCCACAGCTCCTTGCCCTCCAGCGCCTCGCCGACGGTCGTGCTGAGCACCCCGTCGTACGAGGTGATCTTGCCGTCGGCGATGGTGAGCAGCTCGACGGACATCCCGAACTTGGCCGCGAGCGGCTGCAGCAGCTGCGTGCGCACCATCTTGGCGGCCCGTTCGACCGCGCCGCCCGACACCCAGGTGTGCCGGCCTCGGGCGGCCGCCCCGGACGGCGGCTGGTCGGTGTCGGCGGCCAGCACGCCGACGTCCTCGACGCCGAGCACGTCCTGGACGATCTGCCGGGCGAGCGTCGTGAAGCCCTGGCCGGTCTCGACGGCGGCGCAGATGACGGTGGCCCGGCCGTCGTGGATCCGTACGGTGGCGGTGGAGACCTCGTCGGTGCCCTCCGCGCCGAGCATGTGCACCATGCCGAGCGCGTAGCCGACCCCGCGCCGGACCGCGCCCGGCTCTCCGGCGCCCTCGGGGCCGCCGGGGAGCAGCCACTGCGACTCCTCCTCGTCGACGGGCAACGGCGGCAGGTCCGCGTCGCGGACCGCCTTGAGGAGCTCGCCGACGGGCGCCGGGCAGGTGACGGTCTGGCCGGTGGGCAGCAGGTCGCCGGTGGCCATGACGTTGCGCATCCGCAGCTCGGCCGGGTCCAGGCCCAGCTTCGCCGCGAGCTTGTCCATCTGGCCCTCGTACCCGGCGCAGACCTGGAGCGCGCCCTCGCCGCGGACGTGTCCCGACGGCGGGTTGTTGGTGCGGACGGCCCAGCCCTCGACGAAGACGTGCGGCACGACGTACGGGCCGGCGGCGAACGCCACGGCGGCGGCCAGCGCCTCCGACGAGTGGTCGGCGTACGCGCCCGCGTCGAGCAGCACCTGCGCCTCGACCTTGACGAGCCGGCCCTCGGCGTCGGCGTGGTGCCGGTAGCGCAGCAGGGTGGGGTGACGGTGGGAGTGGCCGAGGAAGGACTCCTCGCGGGTGGCCACGAACTTGACCGGGCAGCCGGTCTTCAGCGCGAGCAGCCCGAGCGGCAGCTGGATCCCGGAGTCCTCGCGGTCGCCCATCGCGCCGGGCACGCCGGTGACGACGACCTTGACCCGGTCGGCCTCCAGACCGAAGCAGGCGGCGGCCAGGTCCCGGTCGGTGTGCGGGTCGGTGGAGGCCACGTACAGCTCGACGCCGCCGTCCGGGCGGGGCACGGCGAGCCCGGCCTCGGCACCGATGGGCGCCGGGTCCTGCCGGCCGATCCGGTACAGGCCCTCGACGATGACGTCGCCGATGACGTCGGGGTCGCCGAAGCGCAGCGGGATGTGGCGGATCAGGTTGCCGTCGGGGTGCAGCGGCTCGGCGGCAAACGCCTTCTCCGGGTCGGTGACCGGCTCCAGCACCTCGTACTCGACGAGGATCGCCGCGGCGGCCAGCCGCGCGGTGTCGGGGTGGTCGGCGGCGACGGCGGCGATCGGCTCGCCGTGGTGCCGGACGATGTCCTTGGCGAAGACCGGCCGGTCCGCGACGCGGCGGCCGTGCATGGCGTCACCCGGCACGTCCTCGTGCGTGACGACGGCCCGGACGCCGGGCATCGAGGTGGCTTCCGACGTGTCGATGCGGACGATGCGCGCGTGCGGGTACGGGGAGCGCAGTACCGAGGCCCACAGCAGTCCCTCGGCCCACAGGTCGGCCGCGTACGGGAACGTCCCCTGCGCCTTCGCGAGGGTGTCCACGGGCCGCACGGAGACGCCCAGTCCGTGGAGCACCGGTTCGGGCGCCGCGGGCGTCCGGGTGGCCTGGGCGGGCACCGCCGTGGCCGCGTCGGATCCAGTCATGCCGCTGCCCTCTCGCTGCTGCCGGTGGGTTCGCCCGTGCCGGCCGGGCGCGTGTGCCGCGGCTCCGGCCGTCGGCCCGGGATCGTACGGCGGGTCACGCGGTGCCTCCCGGGTGGCTGCCGTGCGGCCCGCCCTGGTGCGGGATCCGCGCCCCGTCGGCAGTGTGGTCCGAGTGCTCGGCGGCGGTGGCCTCGCGGGACGCCACGACGTCCTGGACGGCGTCCAGCACACCCCGGTAGCCGGTGCACCGGCAGAGGTTGCCGCAGATGGCCTGGCGGGTCTCCAGCTCGGTGGGCTTGTGGTTGCCCTCCAGCAGGTCGTGAACGGTCATCGCGAGGCCGGGAACGCAGAAGCCGCACTGCACGGCGCCGCACTCGGCGAGCGCGCGCTGCACGTCGGACGGCTGCCCGTCGTCGGACAGCCCCTCGACGGTGCGGACCTCGCTGCCCGCCGCGGTCGCGGCCGGCACCAGGCACGAGGCGACGAGCCGGCCGTCGACCTGTACGGAACAGGCTCCGCACTCGCCCTGCTCACAGCCGTCCTTCGCGCCGGCCAGGCCGAGCCGCTCCCGCAGGACGTACAGCAGGGACTCACCGAGCCAGGCGTCGGTCACCGGCCGGTCGGCGCCGTTGACGCGCAGCACGTAGGAGGCGAGCGGGTGTTCGCTGTGCGCCTCTTCGGGCGCCGGCTCCTCGTCGTCCGCCGCCGCTTCGGTCTGCTCCGGGTGCTCCGCGTGCTCCGCGTGCTCGACGGGCCCGTCGGAGGGGCTCTCCGCCGCCTCCTGGTCGTCCTCGGTCACCACGACGGACTCGGCTCCGGGGACCGCCCCCATGGCGCCCACGGGGTACTCGCCGGACTCGTCCGCCGCGTCCTCCGCGACGAACGGCAGGCTCCAGTGCCCGGCCCCGTCGGCGGGCGGCATCGCGCCGGCGGTGGCGGACGGCGGGTGCTCGGCGAAGTACGGGTGCCGGGCCGCCGGGTCCTGTGCGTCCAGCGGCCGCGCGTCCTCGCCGGGCCCGTGGCCGGCCGGCGGGTACGGTCCGGCCGGCTCGCCGCCGTGCTCGGCGACGGCCTGCGCGCTGAGGTCGTGCCCGGCGTTACCGGCCGGCGGCCGGGCCGCGGTCGCCGCCGCGCCCTGGCCGAACTGCCCGGCGCTGAACGGCCGCGGGGCGGGCGCGTCGGGCCGGGAGTGCGTCTCGTCGGGGTGCCGGCCGGCCCACGGCGCGGTGAAGCCGTCCGTGACGGCGCCCAGGGAGTACTCGCCGGACTCCTCCACCGGGTCGGCCGCGACGAGCGGGATCGACCACTGGGTCGCCGCGTCGCCCGCGTCGGCCACCGGCGGCAGCATCGCCGCGAAGGAGACGTGCATGGTCTGGTCGGGGTCGTAGTCCCCGCCGCCCGGCACGGGCTGCCAGGTGCCCGGGGTGAGCGGGGTGCCCGGCTGCGGCTGCGGCTGGTCGGTCATGCCAGTGCCCTCCCGAGCGCTCGGCGGGCCAGCGCCGCCACGGTGCGGCGCAGTTGTACGGCGGCGGGCGGCAGCTCGACGGCCTCGGCCCCGTCCGGCCCCGGCACGGGGTCCGGGATGCACGCTCCGGCGACGTACTCGCCGAAGGCCGTGCACGCCTCGGGGGCGAGCAGCCGGCCGCCGTCCCAGTCGATCAGTCCCGCGACCCACCGCTCGGCCTCCAGCGGCCGCAGCGGTACGGGCGCCACCGCGCCCACCGCGCAGCGCACCCCGCGCCGGGCGGGGTCCAGGACGACGGCGACCGAGGCCAGCGCCCGGCCGGGGCCGGTGCGGCCGGTGGCCTTGAGGAACGTCTGCGGCGCGTGCAGCAGCGGTACGCGCACGAAAGCGAGGAGCTCGCCGGGGCGCAGCGGGTCCATCCCGGTCAGCAGATGGCTGACCGGCAGTTCCCGGTTGCCCCCGGGGCCGGCCAGGATGACGCTCGCCTCCAGCGCGGCCAGCACCGGCAGTGCGTCGCCGGTGGGCGCGGCCGTGGCGATGTTGCCGCCGAGGGTGCCCGCGTTGCGGATCTGCGGTGGTCCGGCCGCGCGGGCGGCGGCGGCGAGCGCCGGGATGAGCGCGGCGAAGTCGGGGCGGCCCATCCGGGCGTGGGTGAGGCCCGCGCCGAGCAGGGCGTGGCCGTCGGCGTACTGCCAGCCGCGGATCTCGCTGATCCGGCCCAGACCGACGAGCCCGGCCGGCCGCAGCAGCCCGGAGTTGACGGCCGCCATCAGGTCGGTGCCGCCGGCCACGGGCACGGCGCTGGGCGCGGCGGCGAGCGCCGCCACCGCCTCGTCGAGCGAGGACGGCAACGTGACGTTGCGTGCCGTCTGCTGTGCATTCGTGCTCACGCAGCTGCCCCTTCCCGGCTCTCCGCCGTGCGGTAGCCGTACCGTACGTGCTGACAGCCCGGACGTGGCAACTCTGGCACATGTTCCGCGATGGTCAACGCGAGGGTCCGCGAAGTGCGGGCCTGCCCTCCACGGGAGGGGATGCCCCGTTCTGTCGGGTATCACCCCAGTGTCGGGATTAACGCTCTTCGAGGGTGTTGCGAAGATACGCCAATCCACCGTGCCAGGCCCGCCCTTGCGGGGGACAGATGTTGCGGTATTGCTCACACGATCGGGGGTGGTCCGTCGATCGGGCGTCCGAGTACACCCGGGCGCCGCTGCCACGGCAGCGGACCACCGGGCGGGCGGTACTCCACACCGAGCGCGTCAAGTCGTGCGTAGTGGACTTCCATTCGGCGCTCGAAGTCCGGCCAGTCCCGCTCGGCGGGCGCGGGCAGCTCCGACCAGGCCACCTCGGCGACCGCCGCCAGCCGCGGGAACACCATGTAGTCGACGACCCGCGGTGAGTCCATCACCTCGGTCCAGGCGTTGGCCTGGGTCCCGATGACGTGCGCGGCCTGCTCCTCGGTGAGCTCCGCGGGCACCGGCTCGAACCGGTAGACGTCCTCCAGGGTGCGCACCCGCGCGATCGGCACCGGCTCGTCGGCCCGGTCCGACTGCCGCCAGTCCAGATAGACATGCGACTCGGGGCACATCACGACGTCGTGCCCGGCCCGCGCGGCGGCGATCCCGCCCTCGTAGCCCCGCCAGGAGGAGACGGCCGCACCAGGAGCCAGGCCGCCTTCGAGGATCTCGTCCCAGCCGATCAGCCGGCGGCCGCGCTCGGCGAGCCAGCCGTCGAAGTGCCGGATGATCCAGCTCTGCAGCTCGTCCTCACCGGCCAACCCCAGCTCCTTGATCCGCGCCTGCGCGGCCGCGGAGGCGCGCCACTGCTCCTTGGGGCACTCGTCGCCGCCGATGTGGAAGAACTCGGACGGGAACAGGTCGAGCAGCTCGGTGAAGACGCCCTCGTAGAAGCGCAGGGTGCTGTCGGCGGGGGCCAGCACATTGGGGTTGACGCCCCAACTGGTCAGCACGGAGAGCGCGCCGGTGTCGACGACGTCGGTGTTGCCCAGTTCGGGATAGGCGGCGATGGCGGCCTGCGAGTGCCCGGGGATGTCGATCTCGGGCACCACGGTGATGTGCCGCTGCGCCGCGTAGGCGACGATCTCGCGGATGTCGTCCTGGGTGTAGTAGCCGCCGTGCGGCCGCTCGTCCCACAGCTCGGACTCCCGCAGCCCCACCTTGGTGCGCTCGCGCCAGGCCCCCACCTCGGTGAGCAGCGGGTAGCGCTTGATCTCCACGCGCCAGCCCTGGTCGTCGGTGAGGTGCAGATGCAGCACGTTGAGCTTGTGCGCGGCCATCAGGTCGAGATAGCGCAGCACCGCGTCCTTGGGCATGAAGTGCCGGGCCACGTCGAGCATGAAGCCGCGCCAGCCGAAGCGCGGTGAGTCCTCGATGTGGCAGAACGGGATCCGCCACTCGCGGCCTTCGAGCGGTGCGCGCCGGAAGGCGTCCGGGCCCAGCAGCTGACGCAGCGTCTGCGCGCCCCAGAAGACGCCCGCCGGGCCGCCGCCGTAGAGATGGACACCGGTCGGCGACACCATGATCCGGTAGCCCTCGGGGCCGAGATCGTCGGTGACCATCTCGGCGACCGTGATCCTGATGGCGTCGGTCTCCGAGCCGTTGCCCGGCGCGAGGCGGTGACCGGTGGCCGCTCCGAGTTCGGAGCGCAGCCATCTCTCCGCCCGCTCCGTGCCCGGCCCGGCGGCCAGCACCGTGTCAGGTCCGAGGACGAAGAACTCGTCCCCCGAGTCGTCGGACACCTGGCGCGGGGCGGGGATCAGATCCATGACCGACATCCTGCCCCGCCGGCACCGAATTGGCATAGACCAATCAGGCGTAGACCTGCGGTCAGTTCTTGCCGCTCTTGTCCTTGTCGCCGCCACCGAGGGGCATCGTCTCGAAGATCTCTTTGCACATCGGGCAGACCGGGTACTTCTTCGGGTCCCGTCCCGGCACCCAGACCTTCCCGCACAGCGCTACCACCGGAGATCCGGAGAGCGCACTCTCCATGATCTTGTCCTTCTGGACATAGTGTGCGAAGCGCTCGTGGTCGCCATCGCCGTGCGACACCTGCGGGGTCGGCTCGACGAGGGTGCCAGTACCGGCCCCGCGTTCGGGCTCAAGAGTGCTCATAACCGTCAAGCCTAATTGAGCGACGGGTCGTCCGGGTACGTGGCCACCATCGCCAATTCATTGCGTTGCCGCCTGAGCACGGAGCGCCACAGCCGTTCCGGGTCCGGTGAGGACACATCACCCGGTTCCGACTCCACGACGTACCAGGCGCCGTCGACCAGTTCCGCCTCCAGCTGACCCGGCCCCCATCCGGAGTAGCCGGCGAAGATCCGCAGGGATCCCAGCTCCGCCGCGAGCAGTTCCGGCGGGGCCTCCAGGTCCACCAGGCCGATCGCGCCGTGCACCCGCCGCCAGCCCAGCGGGGCGTCGTCCCCGTCGTCCCAGGACTCACCGGGGACCACGGCCAGCCCCAGGGCGGAGTCCAGCGAGACGGGGCCGCCCTGGAACACCACCGGAGGTGACCCGGCGAGCACCGCCCACGGCTGGAGTACATCGCCCACCCCGACCGGGGTCGGTCGGTTCAGCACGACGCCGAGCGACCCCGCCTCGTCGTGGTCGAGAAGGAGTACCACCGCACGGTCGAAATTCGGGTCCGCCAGAGCCGGCGTCGCCACGAGCAGCCTGCCGGTGAGCGAAGTGACCTCCGTCATGGTCAACATGATCCCGCATCCCGGGCCGTCGCGGGGTGCCAACGACCGGCCCCGGCGTAATCGCGCAGCGTGCGGGCAGTCGAGCGGTGGGCCCCGCCGGCCCGGGGTGCCCTGTACCGGCTGGTAACCAGACGGGCCGGAGCGGCTGTAGCGAAGTCATGACACAGCTGGCGCCTCCTGGGCTTACAGGAGTTCCCTGTAGGCGCATTACCATTTCTTCTTGGTGCCTGCGGGGACCCCGCCCATTTTTATGACTGTCTCCAGGAACGCGAGATCCATGACCGACGCTTCCGACGTACTGCTTGTCCATGGCGGAACCCCGCTCCGGGGCGAGATCCGTGTCCGCGGCGCGAAGAACCTCGTGCCGAAGGCCATGGTCGCCGCCCTCCTCGGCAGCGAGCCGAGCCGACTGCGCAACGTGCCCGACATCCGCGATGTCCGCGTCGTGCGCGGGCTGCTCCAGCTGCACGGCGTAACGGTCCAGGCCGGTGAGGAACCGGGCGAGCTGGTGCTCGACCCCTCGCACGTCGAGAGCGCCAACGTGGCCGACATCGACGCGCACGCCGGATCCTCCCGGATCCCGATCCTGTTCTGCGGCCCGCTGCTGCACCGCCTCGGGCATGCCTTCATCCCGGGCCTGGGCGGCTGCGACATCGGCGGCCGGCCGATCGACTTCCACTTCGACGTGCTGCGGCAGTTCGGCGCGACCATCGAGAAGCGGCCCGGCGGCCAGTACCTGGAAGCCCCGCAGCGGCTGCGCGGCTGCAAGATCACGCTGCCGTACCCGTCGGTCGGCTCGACCGAGCAGGTGCTGCTGACGGCCGTGCTGGCCGAGGGCGTCACCGAACTGTCGAACGCGGCGGTCGAGCCGGAGATCGAGGACCTGATCTGCGTTCTGCAGAAAATGGGCGCGATCATCTCGATGGACACCGACCGGACGATCCGGATCACCGGCGTCGACAAGCTCGGCGGCTACAACCACCGCGCGCTCCCGGACCGCCTGGAGGCGGCCTCCTGGGCGAGCGCGGCGCTGGCCACCGAGGGCAACATCTACGTCCGCGGGGCCCAACAGCGGTCGATGATGACGTTCCTGAACACCTTCCGCCGGGTCGGCGGCGCCTTCGAGATCGACGACGAGGGCATCCGCTTCTGGCACCCGGGCGGCCCGCTCAACGCCATCGCGCTGGAGACGGACGTCCACCCCGGCTTCCAGACCGACTGGCAGCAGCCGCTCGTGGTGGCGCTGACGCAGGCGTCCGGCCTGTCGATCGTCCACGAGACGGTCTACGAGTCCCGGCTGGGCTTCACCTCGGCGCTCAACCAGATGGGTGCGCACATCCAGCTGTACCGCGAGTGCCTGGGCGGCTCCGCCTGCCGGTTCGGCCAGCGCAACTTCCTGCACTCGGCGGTCGTCTCCGGCCCCACGAAGCTGCAGGGCGCCGATCTGGTCATCCCCGACCTCCGCGGCGGCTTCTCGTACCTGATCGCCGCCCTGGCGGCCCAGGGCACCTCCCGGGTACACGGCATCGACCTCATCAACCGCGGCTACGAGAACTTCATGGCGAAGCTCGCGGAGCTGGGGGCCAACGTCGAGCTGCCGAACCCCGTGAGCGTCTAGCACTCCCCCGGACGGGCCCGCGGGCCCGTCCGGAGCCCGGACACAGCAAGGGCGGCCATCCCCCCGGGGGGATGGCCGCCCTCTGCCTTGCCAGTCGGGAACTACTTGCCCTTGGCGGCTTCCTTGAGCTTGGAGCCCGCGGAGACCTTCACGCTGTAGCCGGCCGGGATCTGGATCGGGTCGCCGGTCTGCGGGTTGCGCGCGGTGCGAGCGGCACGGTGGGTGCGCTCGAAGGTCAGGAAGCCGGGAATGGTGACCTTCTCGTCGCCCTTGGCGACGATCTCGCCGACGGTCTCGGCGAGAGCGGCCAGTACGGCGTCGGCGTCCTTACGGGTCACCTCGGCGCGCTCGGACAGAGCGGCCACCAGCTCACTGCGGTTCATATCTTTACTCCCGTGTTCTTTCTGCCAGGGGGGCGCGAGCTTGAAGCTGATGCTGCCTCACTGCCCGAGTTGCATCCTGCCCCCATATATGGGGGGAAAGCCAATCCGGCACCCGAGCGAGTCGCTGAAAAAGCGGCTCGGATGCGTTGCGATGACCCAGTGTCGTCACACAGTGGCCGTCGAGTCGGTTGCCGCGCCCATCGCCTTTGCCGCCTTCTGAACGGCTCCCGCGACGGCGCCCGCCACCTTGTCGTTGAAAACGCTGGGAATGATGTAGTTCGCGTTCAGCTCGTCCTCGCCGACGACATCGGCGAGAGCGTGCGCGGCGGCCAGCATCATCTCGGTGTTCACCGTACGGCTCTGAGCGTCCAACAGGCCGCGGAAGACACCAGGGAAGACCAGGACGTTGTTGATCTGGTTGGGGAAGTCGCTGCGGCCGGTGGCGACCACCGCGGCGGTCTGCCGGGCCACCGCCGGTTCCACCTCGGGGTCGGGGTTGGCGAGGGCGAAGACGATCGCGCCCTGGGCCATCGCGGCGACATCGTCGCCGGTCAGGACGTTGGGGGCGGAGACGCCGATGAAGACGTCGGCGCCGCGCACGGCCTCCTTGAGGGTGCCCGTGATGCCCTCAGGATTGGTGTTGTCGGCGATCCAGCGCAGCGGCGACTCGGGGTCGGCGTCGACGAGGTCGGGGCGTCCCGCGTGCACGACACCGTGGATGTCGGCGGAGACCGCGTGCTTCACGCCGGCGGCGATGAGCAGCTTGAGAATGGCCGTACCGGCCGCGCCCGCACCCGACATGACGACCCGTACGTCGCCGATGTCCTTGCCGACGACACGCAGCGCGTTGGTGAGTGCGGCAAGCACCACAATGGCGGTGCCGTGCTGGTCGTCGTGGAAGACCGGGATGTCCAGCATCTCCCGCAGCCGGGCCTCGATCTCGAAGCAGCGCGGCGCGGAGATGTCCTCCAGGTTGATGCCCGCGAAGCCCGGCGCGATGGCCTTCACGATCGCCACGATCTCGTCGGGGTCCTGGGTGTCGAGGCAGATCGGCCACGCGTCGATGCCGGCGAAGCGCTTGAAGAGCGCCGCCTTGCCCTCCATGACCGGCAGGGCGGCCATCGGGCCGATGTTGCCCAGGCCGAGCACCGCGGAGCCGTCGGTGACGACGGCGACGCTGTTGCGCTTGATGGTGAGGCGGCGGGCGTCCTCGGGGTTCTCGGCGATGGCCATGCACACGCGGGCGACGCCCGGGGTGTAGATCATCGAGAGATCGTCACGGTTGCGGATGGGGTGCTTCGACTGCATCTCGATCTTGCCGCCGAGGTGCATCAGGAACGTACGGTCGGAGACCTTGCCGAGGACGACGCCCTCGATGCCGCGCAGCTTCTCGACGATCTCGTCGCCGTGCGCGGTGGACGTGGCCGCGATGGTCACGTCGATCCGGAGCTTCTCGTGGCCGGAGGCGGTCACGTCAAGACCGGTCACCGACCCTCCCGACGACTCCACCGCGGTGGTGAGCTGGCTGACCGCGGTCCCGCTCGCCGGGACCTCCAGCCGTACCGTGATCGAGTACGAGACGCTTGGCGCCGTTGCCATCCTGACGACCTTCTTCCGCTGCCTGCTGGTTCAAACGCTCTGCCGCTCGATCGTTGCACCTACTGGCCGGTACGCGTAACCGTGACCTTGGCAACGGAAAGATACTTCCACCATGCGAGAAACAGGCTGAATTTTCAAGCCCGGACTGTGACCTTGAGCAAATTCCGGGTTGTCGGCAGATGCGGGAAGCAACCCACGGGACGGTTTGTTAGCCTGGGTACGGCACCGGCTCGATCCAAGCCCCCGGGCCCAACCTTAGGCGCTTCGAGCGCCCACTTGCCGCGAGGCGAGCATGGCGGGTCGGTGTCACCAACGTCCGACGGGCGCCCCTCTCACGAGGGGCGCCCGTCGTCGTTCCACCAGCACCGTCCGGGACCCGCTCAGGTCCCGGACGGCGGCTGCCGTCAGTCCCGCAGCAGGTCCGGGACACCGGACCCGTCCGGGCTGTCGCGCTCACCTGAGAGCACCGTGAGCCGCTGGGTGGCGCGGGTCAGCGCCACGTAGAGCACCCGCAGTCCGGCCGGCGACTCGTCGGCGATCTCCGCCGGGGAGACCACGATCGTCGCGTCGTACTCCAGGCCCTTGGCCTCCAGGCTGCCCAGCGCCACCACCCGTTCGCCGAGCCCCGCCAGCCACTTGCGGGCCTGCCCGCGGCGGCCCATGGCCACCACGACGCCGACCGTGCCGTCCACGTCGGCCAGCAGCAACTCGGCCTCCGCGCGCACCGCCGCGCCCAGATCGGCGCCGGCCACCGCGAAGCGCGGCACCAGGCCGGTGGAGCGCACCGCGCGCGGCGACTCCATGCCGGGCATCGCCAGCTGCAGCACCTTCGCCGCCAGATCGGCGATCTCCGACGGGTTGCGGTAGTTGACCGTCAGCGTGAAGCGGCGGCGCGGCCGGCTGCCGAGCGCCTCCTCGCGCGCCTGGGCGGCCTCGTCGGGATCCGTCCAGGAACTCTGCGCCGGGTCACCGACGATCGTCCAGGTCGCGGTCCTGCCGCGGCGGCCGACCATCCGCCACTGCATCGGCGTCAGGTCCTGCGCCTCGTCGACGATGACGTGCGCGTACTCGGTCCGCTCCTCGTCGAGCCGGTCCGCCCGGTTGCGGCGGCCGCCGCCCATCCGGTCGGCCGAGGTGGTGACCTCGTCGAGACCGGTCAGCATGTCCAGCGGGTCCGCGTCGCGCTTCTTCGGGCGCGGCGGCGGGCCCAGCAGCGTCTCCAACTCGTCGAGCAGCGCCACGTCGTGCACGGTCACACCGTCGCGGCGCAGCGAACGCGCCACCCGGCGCACCTCGGGCGGGGTGAGCACCCGGCGCGCCCAACGGCCGAGCCGCTTCTCGTCGGCCAGCGCCGCCAGCACCCCGCGCGGGGTGAGGATCGGCCAGTAGGCCTGCAGGAAGTCCAGGAACTCCGGCTCCGTCGAGATGTCCTCGTCGAAGCCCTGGCGCTCCTCGGCCGCCAGCTCCTGGTCGTCGAAGCGGCGTCCGGCCTTCCGCCACAGCGCGTCCAGCAGCAGCCTGCGGGCGCGCGGGCGCAGCAGGTTCACGGGGGCGGTGCCGCCCAGCACGTTGTGCCGGATCGACGACAGCTCCTGCTCGCCCAGCTCCAGCCGCCGCCCGAAGGCGACGACGCGCAGCGTGGTGCGGGAGACACGCTGCTCGGCCCCGTTCTCCTCCTCGTCGTCCTCGAAGAGCGCGGCCTGCTGCTGCGGCCTGCCCGCCTGCGGGGCCTCCAGCGCGCCGCGCGCGGCGTTGCGCAGCACCTTCAGCATCCGCAGCGAGCCCTTGATGCGGGCGACCGCGGGCTCGTCGTACGTATCGGCCTCCACGCCGTCGACGAGCGAGCCGACGGCGCGGATCGCGACCTGGCCCTCCTCGCCGAGCGACGGCAGGACGCCCTCGGTGTACGCCACGAGCAGCGGCGTCGGGCTGACCACCAGGATGCCGCCCGCGTACCGCCGGCGGTCCTGGTAGAGCAGATACGCGGCGCGGTGCAGCGCGACCGCCGTCTTGCCGGTGCCGGGGCCCCCGGTGACCTCCGTGACGGACGCGGCGGGCGCCCTGATCACCATGTCCTGCTCGGCCTGGATGCTCGCCACGATGTCGCGCATCGTGTGGCTGCGGGCCTGCCCCAGGGCGGCCATCAGCGCACCGTCACCGACCACCGGCAGCCCGGTCTCCAGCTCCGGGCGCAGCAGGTCGTCCTCCACCCCCAGCACCCTGCGGCCCTTGGACCGGATGACGCGGCGGCGCACCACCCGTCCGGGGGCGACCGGTGTCGAGCGGTAGAACGGCGCGGCCGCGGGCGCCCGCCAGTCGATCACCAGCGGCGCGTAGTCGGCGTCCAGGACGCCGATGCGGCCGATGTGCAGCACTTCCGCGATCTTCGCGGCGTCGTTGACGACGGCGTCGTCCGCGGGTTCGAGCGAGGTGAACGCGCCGTCGGCGCCACGCTTTCCGTCCTTGCCCTGCAGCAGGTCGATGCGTCCGAAGAGGAAGTCCTCGAACTCCGCGTTGAGCCGGTTGAGGTGCAACCCGGCGCGGAACACCTGCGCGTCGCGCTCCGCGAGCGCGCCGGGTGTTCCCACCTGACCGCGTTTGGCGGCGTCATCCATAAGGAACTCGGCTTCGTGGATCTTCTCCTCGAGCCGGCGGTACACCCGGTCCAGGTGCGCCTGTTCGACGGCGATCTCCACGTCCCGGACCCCCCCGGGCGCTGCGGTTTGCGCGGCCACGCAAGACCCCCTTCTCCTGTGCGTTGAGAGCGCTCCGTGCGGGTTCGGCTACACGCACGGGGCAGCCTGCAACCGTACGCGACCCGCACCCCCCTGCGCACCACTCCGCCTGCGACGGGCTTGCGATTCCCCACCCCGGCCGATGACGCGGCCGATCGTCGGCCGATCCGGACGGACCGAGGGTGGGTGGACGGTGGGTGGGCGATGGACCGTCGCGCGGTCAGGCCTGGGCGGCCACCGCGCGGCGGCGGTGGCGGGCGACGCGTTCCCGGTTGCCGCAGATCTCGCTGCTGCACCAGCGGCGCCGCCGTCCGCGCGACGCGTCGAGGTAGACCAGGGAGCAGCTCTCCCCTCGCACTGCCGCAGCTGGGCCCGTGCGGCGGGGTCCGTGAGCAGCTCGACGGCGTCGCGGGCGACGGCCGCGAGCAGGGCCCCGCAGTCGGGCTGCGCGGCCAGAGTGCGGACGAGGGTGCCGTCCGGCGCGGACCGGGCGCTGGGCGCGGGCGGTGCTGCCAGGGCGGCGGCGTTGAGCCGGGAGACGTCGGCGGCCGTGGGCGTCGTCGGCAGCGGCTCGGCGGGAACGTCCGGAGACGGCGCGTCGGCCGGCGGGGTCGCCAGCTGGGTCGCCACGACGCGCCGCAGCACGTCCCGCAGCACCAGGAAGCGGCCGAGCCATGCCGCGTCGACGGCCACCGCCGTACCGCTCGGGACGAGCCCGGTGCCGTACAGCCATTCGGTGAGGCGGCGCGGCGAGTCGAGACGGTCGACGGGCTCCTCGGAGAGGCGTCCGGTGACCGTCGCGAGGAGGTCGAGGCTCACCCGCCCGGTGTCGAATCGAAGCTCGGAGGAGGCCGTAACCGTCATGTGCCTGTCACCCTTCCAGCCGCCGCCCGTCACCCGCTGCCCCCAGAGTGCCCCGCCGGGGCCACCGGGGCTAGGTCAAGGGACGGGCCGGTGGGCAGGTGGATGGACGGGCCGGTGGACGGGGTCTACTCCTCCCCCGCGTACTTCTCGTCCGTCAGCGGGTCCAGTGCCAGCCGGTAGCCCCGCTTCACGACGGTCTGGATGAGTTTGGGCGCCCCCAGCGCCGTCCGCAGCCGGGCCATCGCGGTCTCGACGGCGTGCTCGTCGCTGCCCGCGCCCGGCAGGGCCTTCAGCAGATCCGCGCGCGGGACGACCCACCCCGGCCGCCGCGCCAGCGCGCGCAGCAGCGCCATGCCGGCGGGCGGTACGGTCCGCAGTTCGCCGTCGACGACGGCCGCCTGGCCGCGGATCTCGACGCGGCGGCCCGCGACGGGCAACGCCCGTACCCGTCCCGGCAGTTCGGCGGCGATCAGCTGGACGAGCGGGCCGAGCCGGAAGCGGTCCGGCTGGAACGTCGGGATGTCGTGGGCCTCCAGGGGGAGGGCGGTGACCGGTCCCACACAGGCCGGCAGGACGTCGTGCCGCAGCGCGTCGAGCAGCTTGTCGAGCCGGCCGAGCCGGTCGGCGCGTTCCAGCAGCGAGGCGGCCGCCGGGGCGCTCGTGAAGCTCACCGCGTCGAGCGACCGGGCGATCGCCGCGTCGATGAGCCGGTCGACCGGCCCGATGTCCTCCGGCGGCATCCACCGGTACACCGGTACGCCGACGACCTCGGCACCCGCCGCCCGCAGCGACTCGATGAAGCCGGGCAGCGGCTCACCGTGCAGCTGGACGGCGATCCGCCGGCCCACCACCCCCTGCTCCAGCAGCCGGTCGAGCACCTCGGCCATCGACTCGGAGGCGGGCGACCAGGTCTCCGTCAGCCCGGCCGCCCGGATCGCGCCCTTCACCTTGGGCCCGCGGGCCAGCACCTCCACCCCGCTCAGCCGGGCCAGCAGGGCCTCGCCGAGGCCCCAGCCGTCGGCGGCGCCGATCCAGCCGCGGAACCCGATCGCGGTGGTGGCCACCACGATGTCCGGTCCGTTGTCGAGCAGTTCCTTGGTCGCCGAGAGCAGTTCCGCGTCGTCCAGCAGCGGCACGATCCGCAGCGCGGGCGCCCGCAGCACCACCGCCCCGCGCCGCTCCAGCAGCGCGGCCAGCTCATCGGCCCGGCGGGCCGCCGTCACCCCGACCGTGAAGCCTGCCAGCGGCAGCACGGAGGCAGCCGCGGCGAGTTTCCCGGGCGCCGTGACGGGTGCCGTGGTGTCGGTGGGCTCGGCCGACGGCGCCCGGGCACCGTCCGCACCCTGTTCTGTCTTCCGCACCTGCATGGCTTGCCCCGCTCCGCTGGAGGTACACGTACCTGGTGGCCCCCGCCGCCGGTGGATGGTCACGTCCGGCCGATCCGCCGGTCGGACGCATCGTGCCAACACGGGGTGACGGGCGGGGATCGCCAGGATTTCCCGGGTGTTACGCCCGTATCCCGTATCCCGGACCCTGGCGCGGCCGGGCCCGCTCACACCTCCGCGTAGCTCAGCTGCGGCGCCGGTTCCGCCGCCGGGGAGAGCGCCGGCGGAGCGGCGGGACGGCGGAGGTATACGGCCCAGGTGAGCGCGAAACACACCGCGTAGAAGGCCAGGAAGGAGACGAAGGCCGGGGTTCCGGTGTGCGCGGTGAGGAAGGACTCGCGGAACGCCAGGTTGATGCCGAGGCCGCCGAGCGCGCCGACCGCGCCGATCAGTCCCATGGAGGCCCCGGAGAGCCGGCGCCCGTACGCCGCGGCCGCCTCACCGCTGAGGCCCTTGGCGAGCGCCTTGGCGTGGTAGATGCCGGGGATCATCTTGTACGTCGAGCCGTTGCCGAGCCCGGTGAGCACGAACAGGGCGATGAATCCCGTGGTGAAGACCGGCAGCGACTTCTGCACGGAGGCGAGCACGACGACGAGCGTCGCGGCGGCCATCCCGAGGAAGTTCCAGAGCGTGATGCGCGCTCCCCCGAACCGGTCCGCGAGGCGCCCGCCGACCGGACGGATCAGCGAGCCGAGCAGCGGCCCGATGAAGGTGATCGAGGCGGCCTGCAGCGGGGTGCGGGCGAACTGGTTCTGCAGCACGAGGCCGAAGGCGAAGCTGTAGCCGATGAACGAGCCGAAGGTGCCGATGTAGAGGAAGGACATGATCCAGGTGTGGGCGTCCCGCACCGCCTCCCGGGCCGCACCGGTGTCGTTCCTGACCGGCGCCAGGTTGTCCATCCGCAGCGCGGCCAGCGTCGCCGCGATCACGATGAGCGGGATGTACACCCCGAGCAGGATCCGCGGGTGCGCGGCGCCCGCCGTACCGATCACCAGGAGCCCGACGAGCTGGATCACCGGCACGCCGATGTTGCCGCCGCCCGCGTTGAGGCCGAGCGCCCAGCCCTTCTTCCGGAGCGGGAAGAAGGAGTTGATGTTGGTCATGGAGGAGGCGAAGTTGCCGCCGCCCACCCCGGTGAGCGCCGCCACCAGCATGAAGGTGGTGTACGAGGTGCCGGGCTTCATCACGACCGCGGCCGCGATGGTGGGGAGCAGCAGCATCAGCGCGCTGAAGACCGTCCAGTTGCGGCCGCCGAAGCGCGCCACGGCGAACGTGTACGGGACCCGGACGAGGGCGCCGACCGCGGTCGCCGTGCCCACCAGGAAGAACTTCCCGGCCGGGTCGATGCCGTACTGGGGGCCCATGAAGAGCACCAGGACCGACCACAGGGTCCAGACGGAGAAGCCGATGTGCTCGGACAGGACGGAGAAGAGCAGATTGCGGTTGGCGGTCCTGCGTCCGCCGTTCTCCCAGAACTCGGTGTCCTCCGGATCCCACTGCTCGATCCAGCGGCTCCCCTTGCGCGTTTCCGTAGCGGTGGCATGCATTACGCCTCCAGGCCCTGCCGGTGTCGGGTGTCGTCCACGACAGTAGGAACGGCCGGTTACCGCCCGATGGCCCGAGGTGACGCGGGGGGAACCATGCACTCACCCGGCGCCGGGGGGCGCTGTGAGACGCGCGTCGGGATCGGGGAGCACCGCGGGACGCGCGTCGGGATCCGGGAGCGCCGCGAGGTGCGCGTCGGGATCCGGGAGCCAGCTGCCGGCGGGCCGGTGCAGCCAGCGTCCGGCCGCCGCCAGGGCGGTCACCGCCTCGTGCAGGGCGGTCAGCCCGGGGTGGCGCAGCCCGCGGCGCCAGACCATCGAGACCAGGGCGAGCGGAACGGGGTCCACCAGCGGCCGGAGCACCGCGCCGGGCATGTCGACGAACTCGGTGGTGGCCAGTACCGGCCAGCGGTGTTTCGCCACCAGCCGGATGAACTCCGCCTCGCCCTCGATCTGCGGGAAGGGCGCGGCCACCGCGATCCCCCGGCCCGCGAAGAGCCGCTCGGCGAGATCGGTCCACTCGGCGGTGGTCGGATTCCCGGCCCCCGCGTACAGCGTCTCCCCCGCGAGCGCGTCCAGCGGGATCCGCTCCAGGCGCGCGAGCGGGTGCTCCTGCGACAGGACGACGGCCATCGGCTCGTAGCGCACCGGCCGGTGGTCGAGCCGGGACAGGGCGGCCGGGGCCAGCCCCGCGACACGGCCGAAGGAGACGTCCAGCCGGCCGGCGAGGATATCGGCGGCGGCGCCGGTGAGACCGCTGTGGAAGCGGGCGATCAGCTCGCTGCCGGGAGCCGTCGCGCGCGCCTCGTCCAGTACCCGGCGCCCGGTGCTGACGGGCGCGCTGACGTCGACGAGCAGCGGCCGGTCGGCCGCCGCGAAGGCCGCGGCGAGCTCGTCCTGTGCCGCGAGCACGCGCCGCGCGTAAGGAAGAAGCCTTTCCCCGTCGGCGGTGAGTTCGACGCGCCGGGTGGTGCGGACGAACAATTCGGCGCCCAACTCCCGCTCCAACCGCCGGATGTCACGGCTGAGGGCCTGTTGCGCCACATAGAGCGCCGCCGCGGCACGGGAGAAATGCAGTTCCTCGGCGACGGCGGTGAATGCGCGCAGCAGGCGGGGTTCCAGGTCATGAGGCACGCGGCCATTGAACACCGGCCCCTCGCCCGAAGCCATTGACAACACAAATGCGTCAATGGCCGCCGATCAGGTGTTGGACCGCGACGGGAGCCCGCCACGAAGCTGATCGCATGCACCGTCCCGCACCGCTGCTGCTCATGGCCCCCGGCGGCACCCTCATCGCCGCCGACCGCACCGTCAACCACCCCGACGCCGTCCGGCCGCTTCGGCGCCTACCGGCGGATCTTCGCCGCTCCGGGCGCCACCGCCTTCACGGTGGGCAGCCTGCTGTCCCGCGCCCCGATGGGGATGTTCGGCGTCAGCCTGATCATCATGATCGCCACGACCCGCGGCTCCTACGCCCTCGCGGGCGCCGTGGCCGCCGCCGGCATGGCCGCGACCGCCGTCCTCGCCCCGGTCGTAGCCCGGCTCACCGACCGGTACGGGCAGGCCAGGATCGCCGTGCCCGCCACCGTGTGGTCCGTGGCGGCCTGCCTCGTCCTGCTGCTCTGTGTGCGCTACGACGCCCCGTCCTGGACGCTCTTCGCCGCGTACACCGCCAGGTCCACGTCCCCGAACACCGGCGGCATGGCCCGCGCCCGCTGGGCGCACCTCTACCGGGACGACCCCGCAGCCCGCCATGTGGCCAACTCCTTCGAGCAGGTCGCCGACGAGCTGTGCTTCATGCTCGGCCCGGTACTGGCCGCGTTCCTGTGCACGGCGCTCTTCCCCGAGGCGGGCATGCTGGTCGCGAACGTCCTGCTGCTCAGCGGGGTACTGCTCTTCGCCGCCCAGCGCGGCACCGAGCCGCCCGCCCCCGGACGCTCCGCGGCCCGTAGCGGCTCCCTGCTGCGGGTACCCGGCCTGCCGGCCCTGCTGGCGGTGTTCTTCTGCACCGGGGTGATCTTCGGCTCGCTGGAGGTCACCACGATCGCCTTCGCCGACGCCCGCGGACACGCGTCGGCGGCCGGCGCCGTCCTCGCCCTGCAGGCCGCAGGCTCCGGCACCGCGGGCCTGTTCTACGGCCTGTCCAAGCCCACCGGACCCGCCACGGCCCGCTTCGCGGCCTCGGTGGCGGCGATGGCCGCCCTGATGACCCTGCCGCTGCTCGCCGGCGGGCTGCCGGCGCTCGCCTGCTGTCTCTTCCTCGCCGGCTGCGCCACCGCCCCCACCATGGTCAACGGCATGACCCTGGTGCAGAGCCTCGCCCCGCCGGCCCGCCTCAACGAGGGCATGACCCTCGCCGTCACCGGCATCCTGGCCGGCATCTCCACCGGCGCCGCCCTGGCCGGCACCGCCGCCGAACGCTTTCCCCCGGGCACCGGCTTCTGGCTCCCGGCCGCCGCGGGCGCACTGGCCGCCGCCCTGGCCCTTCGGGTGCACGGGAAGCGCACGGGAGGGACACTCCCGGAAAGCGCACATGAAAAAGGCCCCACCGCGTGAGCGGCGAGGCCTTCGTCATACATGGGGTTGGTGGAGATGGCGGGAATCGAACCCGCGTCCTGTGGTGCGGAATCAGGGCTTCTCCGAGCGCAGTCCGCTGTGCTTTTCTCAGCCCTGGCAATCACGCGGACAAGTTGCCAACGGGCTCAGTCACTGTTTGGTTTCCTTCAAGCCCCCGTGACCGGGTCATGAAGTTTAGTTCCCTTGATTATGCCAGGATCCAGGCCGGGAACAGCTCCTGGGCTGACACTCCGTAGAGCTTTCTCTCTAGCTACTTATTAGGCAGCGAGGGAGAAAGCGGAGGCATCGCGCTTGGTGTTGGCGATTATGTTTTGCGACATATGGTTAACGAGATCATTGCCGCTTCCTCGGCTCGCTTCCCCTGCTTCGACATCCCCAGTCGAAACCGATCATCCCCATGTTGATTTTTCAAAGTGTCACCGGCGCAGCCGGGCGAACCCGACAGATCCGGTGGCGCTGCACCCATCGTACGTGACCAACGCCTTGACGGGCCACTGCATTCCCGCGCGCCCGGGCCGGGCGCGGCACCTCGCGCGCGGGTGTCAGGCGCGCTGGCGCCTGCGGACCGCGGAGATCGCGCGGTTCGACTCCCGGGTGTCCTGCTTCTCACGCAGGGTCTGCCGCTTGTCGTACTCCTTCTTGCCCTTGGCCAGCGCGATCTCGACCTTCGCCCGGCCGTCCTTGAAGTACAGCTGGAGCGGGATGATCGTGTGGCCCGACTCCTGCGTCTTGTGGATCAGCTTCGCGATCTCGGTCTTGTGCAGCAGGAGTTTGCGCTTCCTGCGCGCCGCGTGGTTCGTCCACGTCCCCTGGGTGTACTCGGGGATGTGGACGTTGTGCAGCCACGCCTCACCGCCGTCCAGCTGCGCGAAGCCGTCCACCAGCGAGGCACGGCCCATGCGCAGCGACTTGACCTCGGTGCCGGTCAGCACCAGGCCCGCCTCGAAGGTGTCCAGGATGAGGTAATCGTGGCGCGCCTTCTTGTTCTGCGCGATCAGCTTGTGACCAGTCTCTTTCGCCATAGCGCGGCCATTCTCGCACTAGGAGGGGGGTCTGAGGCCACTCAATACTTGTCTGGCCTCCGCGACCGCCTTGTCGGAGGCTCCCGAGGGGGCCGATCCGCCGCTCACCGTGAGGTCGGGCTCTATGCCCCTGCCGTCCACGTTCCGCCCGTCGGGCAGGCTGTAGTGGCCGACGGTCAGCTCGGCGACCGAGCCGTCCGGCAGTTCGCTGGGCATCTGCACCGCGCCCTTGCCGAAGGTCCGCGAGCCCACCACGACCGCCCGGCCGCGGTCCTGCAGCGCGCCCGCGAGCAGCTCCGCGGCGCTCATGGTGCCGCCGTCGACCACGGCCACCAGCGGGGTCTCGGTGTCGCCGCCGTCGCTGGCGTAGAGGGCGCGCTGCCGGCCGTGCACGTCATAGGTGGCGACCAGGCCGCCGTCGAGGAAGACCGAGGAGACCGTGACGGCCTCGGTGACCAGACCGCCGGAATTGCCACGCAGATCGAGCAGCACGCCCCGGCTCCCGGCGCGCACCGCGGCACGTACCGCGGACCGCACCTGGCCGCCGACGCCCTTGGTGAACGCCTCGATCTTGATGGAGGTGACGTCCCCCTCCAGCTTCCCGACGGTGACGGCCTCGGTGGCCAGCACCGCGCGACGCAGCGTGATGTCGCGGTTACCGCCGGCGTGGTCCAGGCCGAGCCGGACGACGGACCCCGCGGCGTTGTCGCCGCGCAGCTCCGCCACGACCTCGGTGACCGGCTTGCCGTCCGCCCGCACCCCGTCGATCGACTGGAGCCGGTCGCCGACCTGCACCCGCGCGAGCGCCGCGGGGCTGCCGGCCTGCACCCGGGCCACCTGGATCCAGCCACCGCCGGTGCGCCGCACCCAGAGCCCGACGCCCACGTACCGGCCGTCCAGGGCCTGTTGCAGGCCCGCGTACTCCTGGGCGGTGTAGAACGAGGACCAGCGGTCGCCGCTGCGGCTGACCAGCTCTTCGGCGGCCTCCGGGCCGACCTTGCCCTCGTCGATCGCCTTGGCGATCGCGTCGGAGTCGACGACGTTGCGCGCCGGAATCCTGCTCTGCGCGGCCGACGCGGACCGGGCCGGAACCGCCAGGGTGCCGACTGCCGCGCCGGTGGCCAGCACGGCGCCGAGAACCATCGTCAGGGCGACCCCGCGGCGTGAGCCGCGGGGCGTCCCGAACATCAACCGGCCGGACATGGCGGGAAGTCTAGGCCAGAAACGGGCGCCATACGGAGAGTTGACCGCAGACCACCCGAAGCGGCACTCAGACCTTGAGGTATTTACGCAGCGTGACGAGGGCGGCGAGGGCGGGCATCAGCATGCTGACCACGAGGACCAGCGGCAGCACCTTGATGACATCGCCCCAGCCGAGGAAGTTCACCAGCGGGATCTTGTCCTGCAGCTTCAGCCCGTGGTCGATCAGGAAGTACCGGCCGGTCATGAGCATGCCGCAGGCCACACCGCCGCCGACCAGGCCCGCGAAGGCCGCCTCGGCGATGAACGGCATCTGGATGTAGAAGCCGGACGCGCCCACCAAGCGCATGATCCCGGTCTCGCGCCGGCGGCTGAACGCCGAGACGCGCACGGTGTTGATGATCAGCAGCATCGCCACGATCACCATGAAGAGCATGGTCCCGAAGGCCACCGCCGTCATACCGCCGAGCAGGTCGAAGAGGTTCTTCAGCAGCTTGCGCTGGTCCTGCACCTCCTGGACGCCCGGACGGCCGGCGAAGGCGCTGGAGACGACCTGCACCTTCGTCGGGTCCTTGAGCTTGACGCGGTACGACTCCTGCAACTGGTCAGGAGAGAGGGACCCGGCGACCGGCGAGTCCTTGAACTGCTCCTGGTAGTGCTTGTACGCCTCCTGCGAGGACTCGTAGAAGACGGTCTCGACGACCGGGAGCTTCTCCAGGTCGGCCTTGATCGCCTTCTTCTGCTCGTCCGTGACCGCGCCCTTGGAGCACGAGGGGGTGCTCTTCGCATCCGCCTTGTTGCAGAGGAAGATCGACACCTGGACCTTGTCGTACCAGTACCCCTTCATGGCGTCGACCTGCTGGCTGGCGAGCCAGGATCCGCCGGCGAGGGCGAGCGAGAGGGCGACGGAGATGATCACCGCGAAGGTCATGGTGAGATTGCGCCGGAGACCGACGCCGATCTCCGACAGGACGAACTGGGCGCGCATGATGTCCTTTCAGGGGTTGGTGGCTATGACTACGGAGCAGAACCCGGTTCGGTTCAGTGCTGGTAGCCGTAGACACCGCGCGACTGGTCGCGCACCAGTCGCCCCTTCTCGAGCTCGATGACGCGCTTGCGCATCTGGTCGACGATGTTCTGGTCGTGGGTGGCCATCACCACGGTGGTTCCGGTGCGGTTGATGCGGTCCAGGAGCCGCATGATGCCGACCGAGGTCTGCGGGTCGAGGTTTCCCGTCGGTTCGTCCGCGATCAGCAGCATCGGCCGGTTGACGAACGCGCGGGCGATGGCCACACGCTGCTGCTCACCACCCGACAGCTCACCCGGCATGCGGTCCTCCTTGCCGGCCAGGCCGACCAGGTCCAGCACTTCGGGAACCGTCTTGCGGATCGTCCCGCGCGGCTTCCCGATCACTTCCAGTGCGAACGCCACGTTCTCCGCGACGGTCTTGTTCGGAAGCAGCCGGAAGTCCTGGAAGACCGTACCCAACTGGCGCCGCATCTGCGGCACCTTCCAGTTGGAGAGCCTCGCCAGGTCCTTGCCCAGGACGTGCACCATGCCGGTGTCGGTGCGCTCCTCGCGCAGGATCAACCGGAGGAAGGTCGACTTTCCGGACCCCGACGAACCGACGAGGAAGACGAACTCGCCCTTCTCGATCTCCAGCGAGACATCCCGGAGTGCAGGACGGTTCTGCTTGGGGTAGGTCTTGGTGACGCTGTCGAATCGGATCACGTTCGCACCAGTGAGGTAGCCGGATATTGGGGGCGGACAACCGCAGGGGCGGCTCTCCTGGTGTGGGCGACCATACGCGAACGGCGTAGGGCCGCGCAGTCGGCGTCCTGGGTTCGTGTGTTTGCGCACAGGGCACAGGGGGACAAACCAGGCATCGGGCCATGCACGTCACCCTGTGAAATCATGCGAGGCGCGCCGATTGTGCCCGAAGCTGGCACAGTGGAGGAACGGAACGGCCTACTGGCGCGTTCACCGGGCGGAGGAGGAGATGGCATGACATCCGACCGACTGGTGTGCGCCAACTGCGCCGGCCCCGTGAGCGAGGGCCACTGCGCGGTCTGCCGCGCCAACCGCGCCCGCCTCCAACAGGAAAACCCCTGGTCCGCCCTGACCCCGGCAGCCCTGATCGCCCTCCTGGTGGCGCTGCTGGCCGTGGTCCTGGTCGTCGAACACGCCACGTAACCGTCCCGGCACTTCCCGCTGTGCACAGAGGGGTCGGAAGACCACGCCGGTGAGAGAGCACGCCTGAGAGGGGCCCGGAGCGCGCCGCCTGCGCGCTCCGGGCCCCTCTCATGAAGATGTGCTACTGGCGGCCTGTTCAGGCAGCCGTGCGCCGGTTGGTGAGGCGCGGCATCATGCGGAAGCCGATGCCACCGGCGATCATCGTCGCGGCGCCGACCAGCAGGAAGGTGGTCTCACCGGAACCGGTCTTGGCCAGCTCCTGGTTGGTGTTGCCCTGCGCCACCGGCTTGGTGTTCTGGTTGTCGGTGCCGGTGTTGTTGCAGTTGACGCTGTCACCGGTCAGGGTGCAGGTGTTGCCGCCACCGGTCGAACCGCTGGACGAGGAACCGCCCGTGGTGCCCGTGGTGGTGCCGGCGGTCGTGCTGCCCGTGGTGGTGCCGGCGGTGGTACCCGTGCTGGTGCCCGTGGAGGTACCCGTCGAGGTGCCCGTGGAGGTACCGGTCGACGTGCCCGTGCTGGTGCCGGTGCTCGTGCCGGTCGACGTACCGGTGCTGGTGCCCGTGGAGGTACCGGTCGACGTGCCCGTGCTGGTGCCGGTGCTCGTGCCGGTCGAAGTACCGGTCGACGTACCGGTGCTCGTACCCGTGGAGGTACCGGTGCTGGTGCCGGTCGAAGTACCGGTCGACGTACCGGTGCTGGTGCCCGTGGAGGTACCGGTCGACGTGCCCGTGCTGGTGCCCGTGCTGGTGCCCGTGCTCGTGCCCTCGGTGCCTTCGGTGGTGCCCT
The DNA here is from genome assembly GCF_005860785.2 of Streptomyces sp. So13.3. Taxonomy (NCBI): domain Bacteria; kingdom Bacillati; phylum Actinomycetota; class Actinomycetes; order Kitasatosporales; family Streptomycetaceae; genus Streptomyces; species Streptomyces sp. So13.3. Next base: position 4,111,444 of record NZ_CP048835.1, read on the forward strand.
GGGTGACGCCGACGGTGGTGCCCTCGGTCGTGCCCTCGGTGACGCCGACGGTCGTGCCCTCGGTCGTACCCTCGGTGACGCCGACCGTGGTGCCCTCGGTCGTGCCCTGGGTGACGCCGACGGTCGTGCCCTCGGTGTCGCCGCCCGCGGCGTTCGTCGTGACGGTAACGGCCTGAGCCACACCCACGGCGGTCAGGGACGCGCCCGTGGCGATGACTGCGGCGGCGGCTATACGAGCCATGCGCAGCCGAGTGTTCTTCTTGCTCATCTGGTAACTACCCCCAGTAGCGGATCTTCGTATGTGGAGCAGCTATGGACAGGACGGCAACTCACGTCCCGGTCATACGCATGCCGCGCAACACCTTTCCCATAATTCCCGGCAGCGTCAAGGTCATTCCAACCGGAATGCCGGAATTAGCGTCATATGGCGGTCAGTTGTGTAGGTGGCTGTGACATAAAAAAGGCAACTGCCATCCAATGGATGGCAGTTGCCGACAGAAACCGACGCGTCAGGCCCTAGTCCTGGGAGGCCTTCTGCTGGCCCTTGCGCCAGCGGATGCCCGCCTCGATGAAGCCGTCGATGTCGCCGTCGAGGGCGCCCTGCGGGTTGCCGACCTCGTAGTCGGTGCGCAGGTCCTTGACCATCTGGTACGGGTGCAGCACGTACGAACGCATCTGGCTGCCCCAGGAGTTCCCGCCGTCGCTCTTGCCGAGGGAGTCCATCAGAGCCTGCTCCTCCTGGCGGCGGCGCTCGAGGAGCTTGGCCTGGAGGACGTTCATGGCGCTCGCCTTGTTCTGGATCTGGGAGCGCTCGTTCTGGCAGGAGACCACGATGCCGGTGGGGATGTGGGTCAACCGCACCGCGGAGTCGGTGGTGTTGACGCCCTGGCCGCCGGGGCCCGAGGCGCGGTAGACGTCGACGCGCAGCTCGGACTCGTCGATCTCGAGGTGGTCGGTCTTCTCGACGACGGGGAGCACCTCGACGCCGGCGAAGGAGGTCTGGCGGCGGCCCTGGTTGTCGAAGGGCGAGATGCGCACCAGGCGGTGGGTGCCCTGTTCGACGGAGAGGGTGCCGTACGCGTACGGGGCCTTCACCGCGAAGGTGGTCGACTTGATGCCGGCCTCTTCCGCGTAGGAGGTCTCGTAGACCTCCGTCTGGTAGCCGTGCCGCTCGGCCCAGCGCAGGTACATGCGCTGGAGCTGCTCGGCGAAGTCGGCGGCGTCCACGCCACCGGCCTCCGCGCGGATGTTGACCAGGGCCTCGCGGGCGTCGTACTCGCCGGAGAGAAGGGTGCGGATCTCCAGCTCGTCGAGCGCCTTGCGGACCGAGACCAGCTCTTCCTCGGCCTCGGCGAGGGCATCGGCGTCGGCCTCGTCCTCGGCGAGCTCGAACATCAACGACAGGTCGTCGATGCGGCCCCGGAGCTGCTCGGCCTTGCGCAGCTCGGCCTGGAGGTGCGAGAGCTTGCTCGTGATCTTCTGCGCCGCCTCCGGGTCGTCCCAGAGGGACGGCGCCGCGGCCTGCTCCTCGAGAACGACGATATCGGCCCGCATCGCGTCGAGGTCCAGGACGGCCTCGATCGACCCCATGGTCGAGGAGAGGGACTTCAGCTCTTCGGATACATCGACGACTGCCACGGGTCCAGACTACCGGCTGGTCGAACGGGACGTTCTCGCCCGGGGGCGGTCCTGTGACGGGAGACACCTCCGGGCGCCGGACCCGACCCGGCCCGAGGCATCGGCCGGACCGGCCCGGAGGCCGCACCCGCACCCGCCCGGAGGCCGCGCGTCAGACCTGCGCGGTGGCCCGGGTGAGGGCTCCGGCCGGGGTGCGGACGTACAGCTCCAGGACGCGGCCGGACGACGTGACGGCGGCCGGGGTGGTGGCCTCGGTGGCACCGGGCAGGGCGGCGACGGACCACTCCGCGCCGCCGGCGACCGGGCCCGCGGCCTGCGAGAGGCCGCCGGAGGCGGCGGGGGCGAAGGCGTAGACCCGGTCACCGGAGGCCAGCGGCTCGGGGCGGCCGGCGGCGTCCATGCCCCGCAGGAGGACCGTGGGCCGCCAGGCGCCCGCCGAGTACGGCAGGCGCAGCACGGCGCCGTCGGCCTTGCGGACGACGAACGCGTCCAGGGTGCCCTTCGAACGGGAGACGAGCCCGGGGGCCGCGGTGATGCGGCCCGGGGTGGGGACCACCGACCAGGCGTTCCAGCGGCTGCCGACGAGGGAGGCGGTGACCAGGTCGCCGCCGGACCGGCCGACGAGGTCGATCCGGCCGGGCTCGGAGGAGGCGGCGGCCGGGGCGGCGTCGAACCGGGTGCGCTCGTCGACCTGGTACCACTGGTTCCAGGTTCCGTTGGTCATGGTCCGCCGGTAGAGCAGGCCGTCCGTGCCGAGGGCGAACAGGTCGAGGCGGCCCGGCGAGGCCGAGACGACCGCCGGGTCGTCGGCGACTCCTATTCCCGTCAGGTGCTGCCAGGCGCTGTAGGCGCCCGAGGCGCCGACGCCCCGGGTGACGTACCAGACGTCGTTGTCCTCGCCCCGGGCGAAGACGTACGTGGTCCCGGCGATGGTGATGGCGCGCGGGCCGCCGACCAGCTTCACGCGGGGCGCGGGCACCGCGCTGAACGCGGACCATTGCGGCAGCTCGACCGGGGTGCCGATGGAGCCCTGCGGGGAGGCGGCGCCGGCGGTGGGTGCGGTGGGGTGCGTGGTGGGCGGAGCGGTGGTGGGGTGGTCGTTGTCGGCCGGGGCCGTCGGCCCGGAGTCGCCGCCCAGCGAGGCGATGCCCCAGCCGCCCAGCCCCGCGACGACCAGCGCGGCGGCAGCAGCCGCTCCGACGCGCACCCGGCGGCGGCGCACGACGTCGGAGACGGCGCGGTGCCGCGGGCTCGCCGGGCGCCCGGCGGACGCCCCGCTGCCGCCCTGGCCGCCACCGGAGCGGGAGCCGCGGCCGTACGCGGCCAGCTCCTCGGCGGAGGGCAGCTTCATGCTCGTGTGGGTGTCGCGGCTGGAGTCGGGGGCCGCGCCGCGCACCAGCGGCACGGCGCCGCGGTGGCTCGGCGGCTCGAACAGCCCGATGTCCGGCTCGTACGGGGTGTCGTCGTCGGCGTCCGCCGGGTGCTCGTCCGGCGCGTCCACGTCGAGCGGCGGCAGCCCGGCCAGCCGCGGCAGCTGGTCCCGGAGTCGTTCGCCCAGCTCACCGGCGGTGAGCCGGGACGCGGGGGCCTTGGCGAGACACTGCGAGAGCAGCTGCCACAGCTCATCGGGGATGTCCGGGAGCGGTGCGACGGCCTCGGTCACATGGCGGCGCAGTACGGCGCCGGGGTGGCCGCCGCCGAACGGCGTGAAACCGGCCAGCAGCTCGTAGAGGACCGTCGCCAGGGCGTAAATGTCGACACTTGCCCGGGGCGGGAGGCCTTCGATGATCTCGGGGGCGAGGTAGTCCGGGGTGCCGATGATGCGGGTGGCCCGGGTACGGCGCGGGGAGTCGACGAGGCGGGCGATGCCGAAGTCGGTCAGGAGCGCGGGGGGCGCGCCGCCGGGTCCGGTCGGGGCGGCGGAGTCGAGCAGCACGTTCTCGGGCTTGACGTCACGGTGGACGACGCCGGCCGCGTGCGCGGCGGCGAGGCCGTCCGCGACATCGGCGGCGATGGCGACGGCGGCCTCGGGGGCGAGCCGGCGCTCGCGCTCCAGCCGGGACCGCAGGTCGGTGCCCCGCACCAGGTCCATGACCAGCGCGAGGTCGGTGCCGTCCACGACGAGATCACGGATTCCGACGATCTGCGGGTGGTCCAGCGAGAGCAGCGCGGTGCGCTCCTGCACGAAGCGGCCCACGAGGTCCTGGTCGGAGGCGAGATCCTCGCGCAGCAGTTTGATGGCGACCGGACCCTCGGGGCCCTCACCCAGCCACACCGTGCCGGCGGATCCCCGCCCCAGCACCTGGTGGGCGGTGTACCGGCTGCCGATCTTCCTTGCCAAGGCCTGCTCCGACTCCTCCGACGGTCCGTCGCGCCGTATGCGGCGCTGTCGTGTTGGCGACAAAACTACGCGGCCCGGCGGCCGTTCGGGGGGCCGGTGTGCGGTGACGTGTGGTTCTGCGGGGGAAATCACCCGCCAGGTGTCGACAAGTCGGCAGCATGGCGCGCGTGATGGGGGTCGGCGGCGGGCATGACGAAGCCCGGCGGCACGCGTGACGAAGGTCGGCGTGAACGTCGGCGGTGATCGTGATGCGGGTCGGCGGTGAGCGGTGCCGGGGTCAGTTCCCCGACCCGGTCACCTCGTTGACCTTGTCCCAGGCGGTGCTGATCCAGCCCGTCGTGGTGTCCCAGAGGTTCTGGCCGCTGTCGACCCACTCCGGGAGCGGCGTGGTGTACCAGACCACCACGAAGATGACGATCAGCACCAGAATCGTCGTCAGACAGCCCTTGAGGCAGCCCAGGCCCGGAATCTTCATCGGGTTGGCGCCGCGCGGCCGCGGGTCGCGCCGGGGCTCGGGCTCCGGCGGCCGCTGCGGCTCGTAGCGCTGCGGCTGCGGCTGCTGGTAGCGCGGCTGGACCTGCTGCTGAGGCTGCTGCTGGTAGCGCGGCTGGGGCTGGGACGGCTGCTGCGGGGCGTACGGCTGCTGCCCCTGCTGCTGGTACTGGCCCTGGCCCTGCTGGTACTGATCCTGCTGGTACTGGTCCTGCCGGCCCCGGCCCTGCGGCTGGCCGCCGGGCTGCCGTCGCGGCCTGCGCCGCAGCGGGTCCTGCTCCGGGTCGAGGTACTGCAGCTCCGTCTGCTCGCCGCGCTGGCGGGCCGCGCTGAGCTGGGACTGCCAAGGGTGCGGGCCCTGCTGCTGATCCGCGTTGCCCTGCGGCGGGCCGTCGGGCACCGGCGGCAGGACGCGGGTGCCGTCGGCGCCGGCCGCGGTGGCGATCGGCAGCACACCGGTCGCGCCGTTCGGGTCGTAGCGGTGCGCGGGCAGCACCTGGGTGGGGTCGGCGCTGCCGGGGACGGTGGTCGGCGCGAGGTCGGGGCCGAGCAGCGCGGCGACGCCGAGCGCCGCCTCCGCCTCGGCGGGAGTCGCGTGCACACCGATCCCGGCGGCGGCCACGCGCAGCGCGCGGGCCAGGTTCTCGGCGCTGGGCCGCTCCTCCGGGTTCTTGCGCAGGCAGCGCTCGATGACCGTCCACAGCGGTTCCGGCACGTTGCCGGGGCGCACCGGCTCCTGGCTCAGGTGCGCGTGCAGCACCTCCAGCGCGTTGTCGCCGCGGAACGGCGCACGGCCGGTGACCAGCTCGTAGAGCAGGATGCCCGCGCCGTACAGGTCGACGGCGGACGTCTGCGGCTTGCCCTGCGCGGACTCCGGCGCGACGTAGGCCGGGGTGCCGACGAACTCGTGGGTGCGGGTGATGCCGGGCGAATCCGCCAGACGGGCGATGCCGAAGTCGGTGAGCATCGGGTGCATGCGCGGACTGCCGTCTTCGCCGTAGGTCGTGGCGAGCAGCACGTTCGCTGGTTTGAGGTCCCGGTGCACCACCCCGTCGGCGTGGCTGGCGGCGAGCGCGTCGGCGACGGCGGCGGTCAGCAGGGCGGCGCCGACCGGTGAGAACGGGCCGTTGTCGCGCAGGTACTGGTGCAGGTCGGGGCCGTCGACGAGGTCCATCACCAGGGCGAGCAGATCACCCTCGACCACCAGGTCCCTGACCCGCACGATGTGCGGGTGGCGCAGCCGTACGAGTACGGCGCGCTCGCGCAGGAACCGCATCACGATGTCGGGGTCGCTCGCGAGCTCTTCCTTGAGCACCTTGATCGCGACGACGCCGTCCTCGTCGCGCACCTGGGCGCGCCAGACGGTCCCCGTGGCCCCGCGTCCGAGTACCTCCTCGAGGAGGTACTTGCTGCCTACCGGCCGCACGTCATGCGCTCCCTGGTCTTGGTGGTGCTTCGTGGTACTTCGTGGTTCCCTGCTGCGCGCGGCCTGTGGGGCCGACCGTGCCAACTGTAGTGCGGACGGCCGCGGCGGCCCGCTGACAGCCGCATTCCCGGGCCGCAGGTGGCCGCATCCGGCCCCGGGGACGGACCGCGGAGCTGGGAGGTATGACGCGGCAGGCCACCGCTTGGTTGCTCCGCGACCGCCTTCCATTGCGACAAGCAGCACCTTTCCGGTCAACAACTGATCATTCAAGATCGCTCCTGTCAGGACCGGGGGCGGGTTGTCAGTGGCAAGTGGGAGGATGCATCCCGTACGGGTGTGACGGGGCAACAGGAGCCCGCCCGCTCGTGCTTGTACGTGTCGACGCGCCCGTGCGCGGTGGGGAGGCTTCCTGCCAGGCATCCGGGCAGAAGGGACCGCGGACGAGATGCAGATCCGGCTGACCGTCCTCGGGCCGCGCAGCGGCCGAGCGGGGCGCACCTGCGACGTGCTGGTCACCGCGCCCGCGGGGACCGCGCTGAGCGCGGTTTCCGGAGCGCTCGCGTCCGGAGCCGGCTCCGGCCAGCCCGCGCGCTCCTCCGGCTCCTCGGTCGCGCTCTATTCGGGCGCCGAGCGGCTCGACCCGGGCGCCCTGCTCGGCATGCCACCGCTCGTGGACGGCGCCGTGCTGTCCCTGCACACCCCCGCCGAGCAGCACGCGGAGCCGCCGTCGGGCGCGTCCGCCCCGGCCCGGCTGTGCGTCATCGGCGGCCCGGACTCCGGCGGCGTCCATCTGCTGCAGGGCGGCCAGGTCAGGATCGGCCGCTCCGCCGAGGCCGATGTCCCGCTGGACGACCCCGACGTCTCCCGGCTGCACTGCACCGTCACGGTCGCGGCCGACGGCCGGGTCACCGTCGCCGACCTCGGCTCGACCAACGGCACCACCGTCGACGACCGCCCCGTCGGGGAGCGGCCGGTCGCGCTCTCGCCCGGCGCGCTGCTGCGGATCGGCGAATCGACGCTCCACCTGGAACCGGGCCCGCGGGACGCGGCCGTTCCGGCGGCGCCCGACAGCGAGGGCCATCTGCGGGTCACCCTCCCCCCGGGGAACGCATCCACGACCGGACGGACCGGCGGGACGACACGGGCAGCCGGTGGCCACGGCTCGGCCACGTACCCCGGCCCCCGTCCGGAGTCCGCGCCCGCGGCCCACACGAGTCCCGAGGCGGCCGCCATGCCGCCGCGGCCGTCCGCGCCGCCCGTCCCGCCCGCCGCCGGGCCCTCGCGCCGACTGGACACCCCGCGCAGCGGTTCGCACGGCTACGCCGACCACGCCGAGGGGACGGACGACTCGGCGGCCACCTACGGCCGCGGCGAACGGCTCCGGCCGGACGACACCGTGCAGGTGCGGGTGCCGAAGCCGCCGCAGCCCGGCGCAGGGCGGGTCGCCGGGACCATAGGAGCCTGGGCACGGCGGCTGGCGGCCGGCCGGACCGGGACCGGCGGGGCGGGCCAGGGCGCGGACGGCGCCCGGCTGGCCGCCGAGGCGGCCGCGCTGCGCGAGCGCTGGCCGGACCCGGCCACCGTGCTGCTGACCGCGCTGGGCCCCGGCCGCCGGCTGTGGGAGCGCGGGCCCGACCACCCGGACGCGCTGACGCTGCGGCTGGGCACGGCCGATCTGCCGTCGGAGGACGGCGCGGGCACCCTGCGCACCGTCCCCTTCACCGTCGACCTGCGCGATCCGCACACCTTCGCGCTCGGCCTCGCCGGGCCCCGGCCGCGGCTGGCCGGGCTGGCCCGCGCGGTGCTGGCGCAGGCCTGCGCGCTGCACTCCCCCAGCACGCTGGAGCTCGTCCTGATCAGTGCGGACCGCTCGCGCGGCGCCGAGCAGCGGGCCGACGAGTGGTCCTGGCTCAACTGGCTGCCGCAGCTGCGTCCCGCGCACGGCCAGGACTGCCGGCTGCTGCTCGCCTTCGACCGCGACCAGGCCGCGGCACGCGTCACGGAGCTGGCCCGCCGGCTGGAGGAAGGGCCGCTGGGCTCCGGCTGGGCCGCCGCCGCCCCGGAGGCCGTCGCCGAGGCCGCGGCCCACCGCGAGGGCCCGTACACCCTGGTCGTCGTGGACGGCGACCCCGGTTCCGCGACGCTGCGCGACACCCTCGAACGGATAGCGGCCGCCGGTCCCTCGGTCGGGATGCATGTGCTGTGCCTGGCCGAGTCGCCGGACCGGCTCGCGACGGAGTGCGGCGCCGTCGCCCAGTTGTCGGGCGATGTGGCGACGACCCTGCGGATGGATCCGTACGGGCCGGCGCAGGTCGTCGTCGACGCGGTCTCGCCCGCGTGGGCGGAGCGTTTCGCGCGGGCGCTCGCGCCGCTGCGGGAGACGGACACGGCGGCGCCGCGCGCCCGCAACGCGCTGCCGCGCACCGTGCGCCTGCTGGACGCGCTGGATCTGGCGCTGGCCACCCCCGCGAAGATCACCGCCCGCTGGGACGGCACCCCGGACGACGCGGACGCCCAGGAGGCCGGACAGGACGGCGGGCGGCCGGCCCTCACCGGTTACGCACGGGCCGGGGGCCGCGCCCTGGCGGTGCTGGGCTCGGGCTCCGGCGGCCGGGTCGTCGTGGACCTGGCGGCCGAGGGGCCGCATCTGATGGTGGGCGGCGCCGCCGGTTCGGGGAAGACCGAGCTGCTGCGGTCGATCGCGTCCGCTCTCGCCGCCGCCGAGCGGCCGGACCGGCTGGCGCTGGTCCTGGTCGACGGCGCGGGCACCGAGCGCGGCGAAGGACTGCGCGCGGTCACGGACCTGCCGCATGTCTCGACGTATCTGGCCGCCTCCGACCCGACCCGCATGCGGGAGTTCGCCCAGGCGCTCGGCGCGGAGCTCAAGCGCCGCGAGGAACTGCTCGGCGGCCAGGGCTTCGGCGAGTGGCACGCGGACCGGATGGTGACCGTGCCACGGCAGTCGACGGCGCGCGACGGCGGGCGGGGCGACGGCCGCAAACCGTCCGAGCAGGGCGCGCTGCGCGTCCAGACCCGCAGCGACTCCGCACTCCCCCGGCTGGTGGTCGTGGTCGACGACTTCGACGCACTGGTGGCGCCGGGGCTCGGCAGTACCGGCCGCCCGGCGGCCGGTTCCGTCGTGCGGGCACTGGAGGCGGTGGCCCGCGAGGGCGAGCGGCTCGGCGTGCACCTGATCGCGTCGACGGGGCGCCCGGAGCGCACCTCGGGGACCGAGGCGGACGAACGGTCACGGCTGCGGATCGCGCTGCGCACCGAGGATCCCGCGTCGGCCGCCCTGCTGGTCCATGTCGAGGATCCGGCGGGGCTGGACGAGGAGGTGCCCGGCCGCGGCTATCTGCGCCGTCCCGGCGGCGCGGTGGCGCCGTTCCAGGCGGGCCGGGTCAGCGGACGCATCCCCCGTACGGCGACGCTGCGGCCCACGGTCGTACCGCTGGAGTGGGAGCGGATGGGCGACCCGCCGACCCGCCGGCCGCTGCGCGAGCTCGGCAACGGGCCGACGGACCTGGCGCTGCTCGCCAGCGCGCTGCAGCGGGCCGCGGAGTCCGCGGGGGCGGGCCCGGCCCAGCCGCTGGTGTGACCGAGGCGCGACCGCCGGCTCCGGCGGATCGGGCGGGGGCCCAATTCTCCGGTGATTAAACCCCTCTGACGCCGCATCACGTCAAGGTCACGATCAACCCCTATACCCCGCCCATGCCCTTGCGTCGCCGATCGGCCCGGGCGTAGGACAGACGGACCGGACCGAGGGGATGAGCAGATGCGTACATTCAGCACGCGCGCGCACAACCACCAGGCACGAACCGCGCTGGCCGTTGTGGCGGCCGCCGCACTGGCGCTCACCGCGGCCGGCTGCGGCAGTGACGACAAGAAGGACGCGGGGCCGTCATCGGGCGCTCCGTCGGCCTCGTCGTCGGGGCTCCAGTTGCCGGATCTCAAGGGCCAGAAGCTCGAAGTGGCCGCCGTGTGGACCGGCGCCGAGCAGAAGAACTTCCGAGGTGTGCTGGACGAGTTCGAGAAGCGCACCGGTGCGAAGGTGACGTTCGTCCCGACGGGCGACAGCACCTCCACCTTCCTCGGGACGAAGATCCAGGGCGGGGCGCCGCCGGATGTGGCGTTCCTGCCACAGGTCGGCGTGCTGCACCAGTTCGCGGACAAGGGCTGGCTCAAGCCGATCGGGCCCGAGGCCCAGGCGCAGCTGACCAAGAACTTCTCGAAGGGCTGGCAGGATCTCGGCGCCTACCAGGGCAAGCAGTACGGGGTCTACGCCAAGGCCGCCAACAAGTCGCTGGTCTGGTACAACACCGCGGCCTTCCAGCAGGCGGGCGTCACCGAGCCGAAGACGTGGGACGACTTCCTGAAGGCCGCGGAGACGGTCTTCGAGTCGGGCACGCCCCCGGTATCGGTCGGCGGCGCGGACGGCTGGACCCTCACCGACTGGTTCGAGAACGTCTATCTGAGCCAGGCCGGCCCCGAGAAGTACGACCAGCTCGCGCAGCACAAGATCAAGTGGACCGATCCGTCCGTGAAGGACGCGCTGACCACGCTGGCCGGGCTCTTCGGCAAGAAGGACCTGATCGCGGGCGGCCAGAGCGGCGCGCTGCAGACCGACTTCCCGAAGTCGATCAGCCAGACGTTCACCGGCACCCCGCCCGGTGCCGCGATGGTCTACGAGGGCGACTTCTCCGCCGCGGTCATCTCCTCCAGCACCAAGGCGAAGGTCGGCACCGACGCCAAGGTGTTCCCCTTCCCGGCCGTCGGCAGCGGCAAGCCGCCCGTGGTCAGTGGCGGTGACGTCGCCGTGGTGCTGAAGGACGGCAAGGGCGCGCAGGCGCTGCTGACCTTCCTCGCCTCGACGGACGCGGCGCAGGTGTGGGCGAAGCCCGGCGGCTACGTGTCGCCGAACAAGTCGCTGGACCTGGCGGCCTATCCCGACGAGGTCTCGCGCGCGATCGCCAAGGCGCTGATCTCGGCGGGCGACGACTTCCGCTTCGACATGTCCGACCAGGCTCCCGCCGCCTTCGGCGGTACCAAGGGCGAGGGCGAATGGAAGGACCTGCAGGACTTCCTGGTGAAGCCGACCGACGTGGCGGGCGCCCAGGCGAAACTCGAAGCGGACGCCGCCAAGGCGTACAAGAACTGAGGCACCGGTGGCCTCGACGGTGACCACGGGGGGCGCGGCCGCGGCCGGCCCGCCTCCCGTGAAGCGCAAGTCCCTGATGGGCACCCGCCCCTGGGTGGCACTGGTCTTCCTGCTGCCCGCGCTGGTGCTGCTCGGCTCGCTGGTGCTGTACCCGATCGGGTACACGATCCAGCGCAGCCTCTTCGACGCGGACAACTCGGCGTTCGTCGGCCTGAAGAACTTCGGCGAGGTCTTCACCGACCACAGCAATCTGACGGCCGTCAAGAACAACGCGATCTGGGTGGTCATCGCCCCGGTGGTGGCCACCGCGCTGGGCCTGATCTTCGCGGTGCTGACCGAACGGGTCTCCTGGGGCACGGCCTTCAAGCTCGTCGTCTTCATGCCGATGGCGATCTCGATGCTGGCGGCCGGCATCATCTTCCGGCTGGTCTACGAGAACGACCCGGACCGCGGCGTCGCCAACGCGGTCGTGGTCGGCATCCATGACACCTTCGCCGAGGCGTCCGCCTATCCGGGCGCCAGACCGCGTCCGAACGCCGGTCTCGCACCGTCGGCAGGCGGCTCGTTCACCACCAAGGCGCAGGCGCAGCCGGGCACGGCGGCGGCGCTGCCGCTGATCGGCGTCCCGCAGAACAAGCTGCCGGGTGACACGCAGGACGCCAAGGCCGCCGCGCCGGCGGCGGACGGCGGTGTCTCGGGCACGGTGTGGCTGGACTTCAAGCCCGGTGGCGGCGGCACGACCGGCGCGATCGACCCGGGCGAGAAGGCGCTGCCCGGCGTCAAGGTCGAGGCGGTGAAGGACGGGAAGGTCGTCGCGTCGGCGAAGTCCGGGGACGACGGCACGTTCGCGCTGCCGGCCTCGGCGGCCGGCGCCCGGCTGCGGCTGCCCTCGTCCAACTTCGCCACCCAGTACAACGGGGTGGACTGGCTCGGTCCGAGCCTGGTCACGCCGTCGATCATCGTCTCGTACATCTGGATGTGGGCGGGCTTCGCGATGGTGCTGATCGCGGCCGGCCTGGCGGGCGTGCCGCGTGAACTGCTGGAGCAGGCACGGGTGGACGGCGCGAACGAGTGGCAGGTGTTCCGGAAGATCACCGTGCCGCTGCTGGCACCGGTGCTGGTGGTGGTCCTCATCACGCTGATGATCAACGTGCTGAAGATCTTCGACCTCGTCTACATCATCGCCCCGGGTGCCTCCCAGAGCGACGCCAACGTGCTCGCCCTGCAGCTGTACCTGAAGTCCTTCGGCGGCGGCAACGACCAGGGCGTCGGCAGTGCGATCGGCGTCCTTCTGCTGCTGCTCGTCCTGCCCGTGATGATCTTCAATATCCGGCGGCTGCGCAGAGAGGCACGACGATGAGCGCGATCGCGGCGAAACTCGCCTCCTGGGTCAGCGGAGGCGCGGTACGCGTCTTCCTCATCGTGGTCGCGCTCTTCTGGCTGCTGCCGACCATCGGTCTGCTGCTGTCCTCCTTGCGCGACCCCACGGACATCGCGGCGTCCGGCTGGTGGAAGGTCCTCAGCGCCCCCTCCCAGCTCACCGTCTCCAACTACAAGTCGCTGCTCAGCAACGACACCGTCGTCAACTCGCTGGTCAACACCATCCTGATCACCGTCCCCACCACGCTGCTCGTCGTCGTCATCGGCTCGCTGGCCGGCTACGCGTTCGCGTGGATGGACTTCCGGGGCCGCGACTGGTGGTTCCTGGCCGTGGTGGGCCTGCTGGTGGTCCCCATCCAGGTGGCGCTGATCCCGGTCGCCCAGCTCTTCGGGAAGATCGGCATCTTCGGCGACATCACCGGCGTCGTGCTCTTCCACACCGCCTTCGGCCTGCCGTTCGCGATCTTCCTACTGCGGAACTTCTTCGCCGAGATCCCGCGCGAACTGCTGGAGGCTGCGCGGCTGGACGGAGCCGGCGAGCTGCGGCTCTTCACCACCGTGATCATGCCGCTGGGCGGCCCCGCCATCGCCTCATTGGGCATCTTCCAGTTCCTGTGGGTGTGGAACGACATGCTGGTGGCGCTGATCTTCGCCGACAGCGACTCGCAGCCGATCACCGTCGCGCTGCAGCAGCAGGTCAGGCAGTTCGGCAGCAACATCGACATCCTCGCGCCGGGCGCGTTCGTGTCCATGGTCATCCCGCTCGTGGTGTTCTTCGCCTTCCAGCGGCAGTTCGTCTCGGGGGTGATGGCCGGCGCCGTGAAGTAGCCCGCGCCCACCCGCGGGAAGCTCACCCCTGGACGCCGTAACCAGATCACTCTCCGCGACGTTGCGCCCCATATAACGGGCACAGGCCGCGTACGTCATTGTTCATCCGATAACCGAGCAATCCTCGTGTGTACGCGGGCGCCCGTCCACAGCGCCCGCGTCAACACCTGGATGTCCCTTGCCCCGGTTCAGCGTCATCGTTCCCGCCTACAAGGTTCAGGCCTATCTGCACGCCTGCCTGGAATCCGTAACGACCCAGTCCTTCACCGACTTCGAGCTGATCGTGGTGAACGACGGCTCCCCGGACGGCAGCGGCGAGATCATCGACGAGTTCGCCGGCCGCGACCGCCGGATCACCGCCATCCACCTCCCCGAGAACGTCGGCCCCGGCCACGCCCGCAACGCCGGGCTGATCCGCGCCACCGGCGACTACCTGCTCTTCCTCGACGCCGACGACAGCCTCGCCCCCGGCTCCCTGCTGGCGATCACGGACCGCCTCAAGGAGACCGGCGGCCCCGACATCCTCGTCTTCGACTACGAGCGCACCTACTGGAACGGCGAGGCGCGGCGCAACGGCCTGGCCGGACACCTGAGCCAGACCGGGCCGGAGACGTTCACCCTCGGTGACCGCCCGGAACTGCTCCAGCTCCTCACCGTCGTCTGGAACAAGGCCTACCGCCGGGAGTTCGCCGAGCGGGTGGACCTCACCTTCCCGCCCGGCTACTACGAGGCCACCGCGTGGACGTACCCGGCGCTGCTGGCCGCCGGCACCATCGCCGTCCTGGACCAGGTGTGCGTCCGCTACCGGCAGCGCCGCCGCGGCACCGTCCTCGGCACCACCAGCCGCCGGCACTTCGACATCTTCAAGCAGTACGACCGGGTCTTCGCCTTCCTCGACAGCCATCCCCGGCTGGAGCACTGGCGGCCGGCCCTCTTCCGCCGGATGCTCGACCACCTCACCACCGTCTACAACTCCCCCGACCGGCTGCCGCGTTCATCGCGCGCCGACTACTTCAAGCGGTGCCGCGCCTACTACCGCCGGCACCGCCCGCGGGCCTTCCGCGCCCCCACCCCGTTCGGCCAGGCGGGGCTGCGCTACCTCCTGGTGCGCCTCGGGGCCCGCCGCGCCTTCCAGGCGCTCGGCGGCGTCCACCGGACACGGCTGCGGGCGCAGGCCCGGGTCGCCGCCCGGTACGGCCGGATCCGCGAGGCGGCGCTGCGGCTGCACTACCGCCTGCAGCGGCGCCGCGCCCTCGACCAGGAACTGGCGGTCTTCTCCGCGTACGGGGACCGGGGCTACGTCTGCAACCCGGCCGCGATCGAGACCCGGCTGCGCGAGCTGGCGCCGCACATCCGCACCGCCTGGGTCACCACCCCCGAGCACGCCCACACCCTGCCGCCCGGCGTACGCCGCCTGCAGCCGGGCTCGGCCGCGTTCTGGACGGCAATGGCCCGGGCCAAGTACCTGGTCACCAACGACGACCTGCACCCCCGCTACGCCAAGCGCGCCGGCCAGCTCACCCTCCAGACGCACCACGGCACCCCGCTCAAGCACATGGGCCTGGACCTGCGGGACTTCCCGGCCGCCGCGAGGTCGACGGACTTCGCACACGTCCTCGCCCAGGCGGACCTCTGGGACTACAACCTGTCGTCCAGCCGGCACTCGAGCCTCACCTGGGAACGCGCCTACCCGTCCGGCTTCACCACCCTGGAGTACGGCCAGCCCCGCAACGACGTCTACCAGCGCGCCACCACCGACGACGTGCTGCGCATCCGCGCCGAACTGGGCATTCCGCGCGACTCCACGGCCGTGCTCTACGCACCCACCCACCGCGACTACCGCGCCGGATTCCACGCCGATCTCGACGTGGAAAGGATCGCCCGCGAACTTGGCCCCGGATTCACGGTCCTGATGCGCACACATCACCTCTACGACACCGGCGCCCAGCACGCTGCCGGACAGCCGGCCTTCCTCGATGTGTCCCGGCACCCGTCCGTCGAACAGCTGTGCCTGGCCTCGGACGTGCTGCTGACCGACTACTCGTCGCTGATGTTCGACTACGCCAATCTCGACCGGCCGATCGTCATCCATGCCGAGGACTGGGAGGTCTACCGTGCCTCGCGCGGAGCCTACTTCGACATCACCGCGCACCCGCCCGGCCTCCTCGCGCGCAGCGAGGACGAGTTGATCGACATCCTCGCGACCGACGCCTGGCGCGGGCCCCGCTCGGCCCAGCTGCGCGCCGCGTTCCGCGAACGCTTCTGCCCGTACGACGACGGATACGCCGCGGAGCGCGTCGTCCGCCGGCTGTTCCTGGAGAACCGCGGGGACACCCTCCCGTCGGTGATCCCGCTCCAGGACCGCCGCCCGGCGCCCGCCCCCGGCCATGTGCGCGCGCTGTCCAGCCGCCCGCACACCGGAACCCTCTCCGCCTCACTCGCGCCCAGCTGAACGGAACACCCATGGAAGCCCCCACCAAGCCCACCGAGCAGCTCCCCACCCCCACCGAACTGGCCGAGGTGAAGGGCTGGTTCTTCCCGGCCGACCAGCTGCTCTTCGACTGGCTCCTCAGCCGTCAGCAGGAGCGCACCGAACCGGGCGATCTGCTCGAAGTGGGCGTGTACATGGGCAAGAGCGCCATCTTCACGGGCTCCTACCGACGTGAGGGAGAGCGCTTCACCGTCTGCGACCTGTTCGACGCGCCCGCCGAGGACACCGACAACAGCGCGGAGATGGCCAGGTCGTACTCCACGCTCACCCGGCGGGCGTTCGAGGCGAACTACCTCTCCTTCCACGAGGAGCTGCCGACGGTCGTGCAGGGCCTGTCCTCGGTGGTGCCCGACCATGTCACCGCCGACAGCTGCCGGTTCGTCCACATCGACGCCTCGCACCTCTACGAGCACGTCCACGCGGACATCACCGACGCCCGGGACCTGCTGAAGGCGCACGGCGTGGTCGTCCTCGACGACTTCCGCGCCGAGCACTGCCCCGGCGTCGCCGCCGCGGCCTGGCAGGCCGTGACCACCGGCGGACTGCACGTCATCTGCATCACCGAGCGGAAGCTCTACGGCACCTGGGGCGACCCGGCGGCCGTGCGCGCCGAGCTGCTGACCTGGCTGGAGACCCGTGAGGACCTCTGGCACGAGGTGCAGAGCGTCGCCGGCGAACAGCTCATCCGCATCAACGGACGGAAGGCGGCCCTGCCGGCCCAGCCCGCCTCCCGCCACCAGGCCACCACCAAGACCCCGGCGGCCCCCGCGGTCAGCCCGGCACCGGCAACCGTGGCGCCCGCACCCGCGAAGCGC
This sequence comes from Streptomyces sp. So13.3, assembly GCF_005860785.2. Classification (NCBI taxonomy): domain Bacteria; kingdom Bacillati; phylum Actinomycetota; class Actinomycetes; order Kitasatosporales; family Streptomycetaceae; genus Streptomyces; species Streptomyces sp. So13.3. The sequence continues at coordinate 4,128,013 of NZ_CP048835.1, forward strand.
CGCCGCTCCCCGCTGCGGCGCTTCGCGGTGAACGTGCTGCCGCCGTTCATCACGAAGGCAGTGGTGAGCCGCCGCGGCTGACGAGCGGGGAGGGCAACACCACTTTCCGGGCGACTACGTTGGGCGATGGAACAGCTACGCTGTGTCGACCAGATCGCCACGCCGGGTCGAGCAGGCCCGGCGACGGGAGGGGACGGGGTCGTAGGCGCGGGGGTCCGAAATGCTGCCGTGTATGTGTGGGCCGCCAGGCCCACACATACACGATTTCGGACCCCGCGCCGGAGAGCCCGGCCCCGGCACCCGCACCCGGAAAGGCCCGAGCCGCCGTATGACGCCCCGACTGACCGTCGTCGTCCCCGTCCACAACGTCGAGCAGCACCTGGAGGAATGCCTCCGGTCGGTCGCGGAACAGACGCTGGACGCACTCGATGTGGTGATGGTCGACGTCACGGACGGGGACGCGGACCATGCCCCGGAGATCGCGCGGCGGTTCGCCGCGAACGACCGGCGCTTCCGGCTGGTACGAGCCGCGCGGCCGGACGCACGGGGCGTCGGTCACGCCCGCAACGCGGGCGCCAGGCAGGCGGATCCCCGCACCACGTACCTGGCCTTCCTCGACGGTGACGACACCCTCCCGCCCCGCACGTACGAAAAGCTGGTGACCCGGCTGGACCGCTCGGGCGCGGACCTCGCCACCACCGCCGCCGCACAAGTCACGACCACGGCGACCACCACCCACATCACCCGGGACGGCGCCCTCCTCGCGGACCGTTCGGCGACGAACAAGGTGTTCCGCCGCACCTTCTGGGACCGCCACGCCCTCACGTTCCCCGAAGACGTCCGCCACGAGGACGGCGCGGTCACGATCCCCGCGCACTTCCTCGCCGAGGCCGTCGACGTCCTGCCCGAGCGCGAGCGCGACCGGCACCAGCCCCACCCCCGCCCGGCGAACCGCCGCCGCACCGACGTCCAGGACCTGCGGGACCGCTTCGCGGCCGTCGACGGCGTCAGCCGTTTCCTCGCCGGCACGTCGACGTCCATGTCAGCGTCGACGCCAACGCACAAGCTGGAGGCGCTCAAGCGGGAGTACGACCGTTCCATCCTCTCCGGTGACCTGCTGGACTGCGCCGGGGCGCTGCCGATGGCAGGCCCCGAGTACCGCGAGGTCTTCATGGACCGCGCCCGGGACTTCCTCGCCCGCGTCGACCCCTCCCTCCACGGGGAACTCCCGGTCGGGCTGCGGATCACGTGCCACCTCATCCGCGAGGGCCGGCTCGACGACCTGCTCGCCGCGCTCGCGCACGAGGAGCGCAACCACGCCGGCTTCACCGTCGCGGGCCCCCCGCTCCGCAGGCGCGCCGAGATCCCCGACGGCGCGCGCGCCGGTGGCACGATCCGGCTGCCGTACGACGTGGCCGCGCTCTCCGCGGCCGACCTCCCCGTACGGTCCCGCCTGCTGGAAACGCGCTGGCAGGACGGCAAGCTCGTCCTCAGGGGCTATGCGTACATCCAGAACCTGGACGCCTCCGCGAAGCGCAGGTCGCTCAAGACCGCGGTCCTGACGTCGGGCCGCCGCAAACTCCTGGTCCCGCTGCGTACCGTGCCGGTCCCGGAGGCCACGGACGCCTCGCGGCAGGAGCAGCACTGCTACGACTGGTCCGGCTTCGAGATCACCGTCGACCCCAAGCGGCTGCGGCGCGGCGGCCGGTGGACCGCCGGCCGGTGGCGGCTGGGCGTCACCGTGGCGACCTCCGGCGTCGTCAGGACCACCGAGGTGCACGCCGGGGACACCGGCTCCGGCGCCTCACCGGTGCCGCATCCGCTGGGTGACGGGCTGCGCCTCGTCCCCTGCTTCGAGGACGGCCGGCTGCGGCTGTCGGTCGAACCGGTCGAGGTCCGGCTGACCGGCCACCACGCAGTGGACGACGACACCGTCGAAGTGCTCGCCGTCAACAGCGGCACGGAGCAGCCGCGGACCCTGCTCCTGACCCACCGCGCCTCCGGGGCGTTCCTCGAATACCCCGCCGTCTGCCGGCCGGCCGGCTCCGCCGGAAAGCCCGGAAGCGTCGTCACCGCCCGGTTCTCCCTCGCCGACCTGGCGACCGCCCGCGCCACCGCCACCACTCCAGCCCCCGCCGACGGGACCGGCAGCGGCACCGACGGCCCGGCGGGCGCCTCCCCCGGGGCGAGCGCGACCTGGGACGTCGCCTTCACCCTGGCCGACGGGTCGACCCGGATCGCCGTCGGCCCGTCGCTGTCGCCCGGCCGGTACGCGCTCGGCACCGACCCCCTGCTCGGCGGGCTCCACCGTGAGCTGGTCCTCGGGGTCACCGCCGCCGGCGACCTGGAGCTGCGGGACCGTACGCTCCGCGCCGTGGCCGACCAGGTGGGACTGCAGGCGGACGGTTCGCTGCTCATCGAGGGCGAACTGCCGGCCAGGACCCCCGAGGGAGCCGAACTGGTGCTGCGGCACGGCACGCACCGGGCGGAGGCCGCCTTCCCGGTCACCGCGGACGGGGACCGTTTCAGCGTGACCGTCCGGCCCGCGGAGGCCGCGCCGACCGAGGGGCACTGGTACCTCCACCTGCGCACCGGCAGCGCGGAGAACACCGACGTCACCGGCGAGACCCCCGTCCACGTGGCCCCGTGCGCGTTCCCGTCGCTTCCTCTCCCGCTCCCGGTCCCGACGCAGCTGCCGGACGCCGACCGGGCCCTCACGCTGGACCGCCGCTGCCACGACCAGCTGTTCCTGGACGCCGGTCCCACCGTGGCGCCGGAGGACCGCGGCCCGTACCGCGGCCGCCTGCTGCGCGAGCGGCACTATCCGCAGGCTCGCGCCCGTACGCTGCGCGACACCGTGCTGTACAGCAGCTTCGACGGGCGCCAGTACTCCGACTCGCCGCGCGCCGTGCACGAGGAGCTGGTGCGCCGCGGCGCCGCCCTGGACCACCTGTGGGTGGTCGGCGACGCCCGTGTGCAGCTGCCGCCCACCGTGCGCGCCGTCACCCATGGCAGCGCGGCGTGGCACGAGGCGCTCGCCCGCAGCCGTCATCTGGTCACCAACACCCACCTGCCCGCCTGGTTCGAGCGGCGCGAGGGCCAGCGGGTCGTCCAGACCTGGCACGGCACCCCCGTCAAGCGCATCGGCCAGGACCTGGCCGGCACCCTGTGCGCCGACCTCGCCCACCTGTGGCCGCAGCCCCTGCGCGGCCACCAGTGGGACGTACTGATCTCCCCGAACCCGTACAGCACCCCGCTGCTGCGCCAGGCGCTCGGTTACGACGGTGAGGTCGTCGAGACCGGGCTGCCGCGCACCGATCTGCTCTTCGCCGACGACCGGGACAAGCTCGCCGAGGAGGTCCGCACCCAGCTCGGTCTCCCGGCGGACAAGCGGGTCGTCCTGTACGCCCCCACCCAGCGCGACGACCGGGCGTACGACGACCGGCACTACCGGCTGGACCTGGCTCTGGACCTCGCCGCCGCCGAGTCGGCGCTCGCCGCCGACCACGTGCTCCTGGTGCGCGCCCATCCGCTGGTCGCGGACCGGGTGCCGGTCAACGGCGGCGGTTTCGCCCGCGATGTGTCCGGCTACCCGGATCTCGCGGAGCTGCTGCTGATCGCGGACGTGCTCGTCACCGACTACTCGTCCGTGATGGCCGACTTCGCCAACACCGGGCGCCCCATGCTGTTCCTCACGCCGGACCTGGACCACTACCGGGACACCGTCCGCGGTTTCTACCTCGATTTCGAGGCCCAGGCGCCCGGCCCGCTGCTGCGCAGCACCGACGACCTGATCGGCGCGTTGCGCGATCTGGACTCCGTCATCCGGCGCAGTGCGGAGAGCTATGCCCGTTTCCACACCGCTTTCTGCCCCCTGGACGACGGCTCGGCCGCCTCCCGGGTCGCTGACCTGCTGTTTTCCGATCAAGGGTGAGAGCCCGCCGGCCACCGTGCCGGACGGCCCTGGTATTTGCGTTCTCCGCGCTGCTAGCGTTCACGTAAACCGGGCTGGTTTCACCCCGGCTGGTGTTGATCGCGTCAGACTCGATTGTTCGCTGAGCGACCGAGCAGCGTGAGCCAGGAATCCCCCTTCTTCGGCTGGGGGAGGATTCAAGAAGAGTGCCTCCCGTCCAGGTCGGCTCAGACAGGGTCGCCCGCCGCCGGTCCCCGGGCCGGGCCCGGCCTCTCGTCACCCAGCGTTCTTCCCGTTCATCCCAGAGAAAGCTACTCCGGCTGATGTCCGACACCTCGCAGGACCGTAAGAGCACCGCCGACGCCAACTACACCGAGCGTCTGGCGACCCTGGAAAAGGCCGGCATCAAGCGGCTGCTTCCCACGCAGGCCCCGTACCGCTGGAACCTGCGCCGCCTGAAGCTGGGCCGGGTGCTCGACATCGGCTGCGGACTGGGCCGGAACCTGCAGAACTGCGGTCCGGACAGCGTGGGTGTGGACCACAACCCGACGTCGGTGGCGACCGCCCGTGAGCGCGGTCTGACCGCGTACACCCCGGAGGAGCTGGCCGAGGCCGCGGACTGCGGGCCCGGTTCGTTCGACAGCCTGCTCTGCGCGCACGTGCTGGAGCACCTGGACGAGGACGTCGCGTCCGGTCTGCTCGCCCAGTACCTGCCGTACCTCAAGCCCGGCGGCTCGGTGGTGCTCATCACCCCGCAGGAGGCCGGCTACCGCACGGACGCCACGCATGTGCGCTTCGTCGGCTTCGAGGAGCTGCGGGCCTACGCCGACGAGGCGGGTCTGACCACGAAGCGCACGTACTCCTTCCCGTTCCCCCGCGCGGCCGGGAAGATCTTCCCCTACAACGAGTTCGTCCTGGTCTCCTCGGCTCCGACGGCCTGACCGGCCGCACTCCGCGAACCAGCCGCGCCCCCGTCCACCCGGTCCGCCGGGAGGGCGGGGGCGCAGTCGTCCCCGCGGGGCGGAACACGGCCGTGGAGCATCCTTTTCCTGGCCGGATTCCCCTGCCATGCACAGGAGTTCGGACCGATAGCATCGTTCCTCGATCGCCAATCGGGGGTGCCGGACATCGCCAGCAACGACAGCGACAGCGGCGACGCGCCCGGCGCTCTCGGCGCACTGCGGCCGGACGATCCCCGCGAGATCGCCGGGTACCGGCTGCTCGCCAGGATCGGCGAGGGCGGCCTGGGCACCGTCTATCTGTCGCACACCCCGGGCGGGCAGCCCGCGGCCCTGAAGGTGATCCGCCGGGAGTACGCGCGGGACAAGGAGTTCCGCCGGCGTTTCCAGCGGGACGTGCGGGCCGCACGGGACGTCCGGGGCTACCACGTCGTCCCGATCGTCGGCCATGACTCCACCGGGGACCGGCCCTGGCTGGCCACCGCCTACGTACCCGGCCTCTCCCTCGACGACGCGCTCACCGCCTTCGGGCCGCTGCCGCTCCCCGCCGCCCTGCAGCTGACCGGCTGTGTGGCCGAGGGGCTGCGCGCGGTGCACGCCGGCGGCATCGTGCACCGCGATCTCCAGCCGGGCAACGTCCTGCTCAGCGACGACGGTCCCTGGCTGGCCGACTTCGGCATAGCCAGGGCCGCCGAATCCACCCGTCCGACGCGTGGCGGCGGCCTCATCACGACCCCGCAGTACATGTCGCCCGAGCACGCCAACGGGGACGCCCTCACGCCCGCCAGCGACATCTTCTCGCTCGGCCTGCTCGCCGCGGTGGTCGCGACCGGCCGCCATCCGTACGGCGAACTCGGTCCCGGCGGCCCCATCAGCCTCGCCACCCGGATCGCCAACACCGCCCTCCGGCCACCGGACCTGTCCGGCTACCCGGACCTGTTGCGACCGGTACTGGAGCGCTGTCTGGCCGCCGATCCCGCCGACCGGCCCGAGCCCGCCGAACTGGCCGGACTGTGCGAGCGGGCCGCCGGACGGCCGCTGCGCGATGTCACCGACTGGCTGCCCGAGCCGCTGACGGCGGAGATCGTCCGGCGCGCGGCCGCGGCCCAGCGGCCGCCCGAGCCGGAATCCATAACATTAGGCGACTCGGCACCGGACTCCGCACCGGACCCTTCCGCCGAGCCGGCTCCCGGCAACCTCTTCGGCCCGGTCGTCTCCACCTGGTCCAACTGGGGCACCGCCACACCCGACGTACCGCCGGTGGGCGGCAAGTACCGCCAGCAGACGCTGCTCGCGATCGCCGGCAGCGTCGTCGCCCTGCTCCTCGCGGTGACCCTGACCTTCGCCTTCTTGCGGAACGGCGACCACCGCCCGCCACCGGCCACCCCTTCACCGGCGCCCGGCACCTCGCGGTGCTGCGGAACACCGGTATCGCCCCAGGGGCCGGCACCGAGCGCACCCGTGCCGGGAACGGCCGGCTGACGCACCCCCGAGCGCACGAACGCCGGCCGGGCCCCGGTGTACGGGGTCCGGCCGGCGTTCACGGTCCTGCGTCGGCGTGGGCCTGTCGGCCCCCGCCTCAGCGGCGGGCGCGCAGCAGCGTACGGAACGTCCGCATCGCGACCGACAGGTTCGCGAGGTCGAACTCCTCCGAGCCCTGGATCTCGTCGAGGGTGGTCCTGGCACGGCCGATGAGCGCCGCGTTCTGCTCCTCCCACGCCTTGAAGCGCTGCTCCGGGTTGGAGGTGCCGTTCCCGGCGGACAGCACGTCGGCGGTGAGCGAGGCGTGCGCCGCGAAGAGGTCCTCGCGGATGGCCGCGCGGGCCATCGACTGCCAGCGGTCGGCCCGCGGCAGTTCGATGATGCGGTCCAGCAGCTTGGTGATCTGGAGCCGGTCGGCGAGGTCGTAGTAGATCTCGGCGACCTCGAGCGGGTCCTTGCCGGTGCGGTCCGCGACATCGACGATGTCGAGGGCCGGGAAGGCGGACGAGAAGCCCGCGACCCGGGTGGCCAGTTCCTCCGGGACACCCGCGCCGGTCAGCTCGTCATGGATGCTCTGGTACCACTCCAGGTCGGCGCCGCGCGTCAGCTTCGGCAGCTGGGACCAGACGGTGGCCACCCCGTCGCGGAAGAACTCGATCGTCCCGGCGATCTCCAGCGGCTGCGGCCGGTTGTTGAGCAGCCAGCGCGTGGCACGCTCGACGAGCCGGCGCGAGTGCAGCCGGATCCGGGTCAGCACATCGGCGTCCACGACGTTGTCGAGCGCTTCGACGTCGTCCCAGATCGCGGAGAGCCCGAAGATCGCGCGGGCCGCGGTGTGCGCCCTGACGATCTCCTCGCCGGTCGCGCCGATCTCCTCGCGGAAACGGTGCAGGAAGGTCGTGCCACCGGTGTTGACGGTGTCGTTGACCAGCATCGTCGTGACGATCTCACGGTGCAGCGCGTGGCTCTCGATCTGCGTCTCGAACCGCTCGCGCAGCGGCTTGGGGAAGTAGTCGTGCAGCAGCGTGCGCAGGTACGGATCCTCCGGGAGGTCGGTGTGGATCAGCTCCTCCGCGACAGTGATCTTCGTGTACGCCATCAGCACGGACAGCTCGGGCTGGCTCAGCCCCTGCCCGTTGGCGAGCCGCTCGCGGATCTGCCGGTCGGTGGGAAGGAACTCCAGCGCCCGGTCGAGCCGGCCGTCGCGCACCAGCTTGCGCATGAAGCGCTGGTGGGCGTGGAGCAGGCTGGACGCCTGCGCCATGCCGTTCCCGAGCGCGACGTTCTGCGCGTAGTTGTTGCGCAGCACCAGGCTGCCGACCTCGTCGGTCATCGCGGCGAGCAGCGTGTTGCGCTGCTTGACGGTCAGATCGCCGTCCGCGACCACGCTGTTGAGCAGGATCTTGATGTTGACCTCGTGGTCCGAGGCGTCCACGCCGGCGCTGTTGTCGATCGCGTCGGTGTTGATCCGGCCGCCGTTGAGCGCGAACTCGATACGGCCGAGCTGCGTCAGCCCCAGGTTGCCGCCCTCGCCGACGACCTTGACCCGCAGGTCCGCGCCGTCGACGCGGATCGCGTCGTTGGCCTTGTCGCCGACGTCGGTGTGCGATTCGGTCGAGGCCTTGACGTAGGTGCCGATGCCGCCGTTCCAGAGCAGGTCCACAGGGGCCTGCAGGATCGCCTTCATCAGCTCGGCGGGGGTCAGCTTGGCGACGTTCCCCTCGATGCCGAGCGCCTTGCGGACCTGCGCGGTGATCGGGATGGCCTTGGCGCTGCGCGGGTGGATGCCGCCGCCCGCCGAGATGAGCGAGCTGTCGTAGTCCGCCCACGAGGAGCGCGGCAGCTCGAACATCCGGCGCCGCTCGGCGTAGGACACCGCCGCGTCGGGGGTCGGGTCCAGGAAGATGTGCCGGTGGTCGAAGGCGGCGATCAGCTGGATGTGCTCGCTGAGCAGCATCCCGTTGCCGAACACGTCGCCCGACATGTCGCCGACGCCGACGACCGTGAAGTCCTCGGACTGCGTGTTGTGGCCCATCTCGCGGAAGTGCCGCTTGACGGACTCCCAGGCGCCCTTGGCCGTGATGCCCATCTTCTTGTGGTCGTAGCCGACCGAGCCGCCGGAGGCGAACGCGTCGCCCAGCCAGAAGCCGTAGCTGACGGCGACCTCGTTGGCGATGTCGGAGAAGGACGCGGTGCCCTTGTCCGCGGCGACGACCAGGTACGTGTCGTCCTCGTCGTGCCGCACCACGCCGTTCGGCGGGACGACCTCGCCGCCCACCAGGTTGTCGGTGATGTCGAGCAGGCCGGAGATGAAGGTCTTGTACGAGGCGATGCCCTCGGCCAGCCACGCGTCACGGTCCACCGCCGGGTCGGGCAGCCGCTTGCCGACGAAGCCGCCCTTGGCGCCGACCGGCACGATCACGGTGTTCTTCACCATCTGCGCCTTGACCAGGCCCAGCACCTCGGTACGGAAGTCCTCGCGCCGGTCGGACCAGCGCAGCCCGCCGCGGGCGACCTTGCCGAAGCGCAGGTGGACACCCTCGACCCGCGGTGAGTACACCCAGATCTCGAAGGCCGGGCGGGGCGCGGGCAGGTCCGGGATCTCCTGCGGGTCGAACTTCATCGACAGGTAGCTGTGCGGCTGCCCGTCGTCGCGGCGCTGGAAGTAGTTGGTGCGCAGCGTCGCCTTGATGAGGGTGAGGAAGGACCGCAGGATGCGGTCCTCGTCCAGCGAGGCGACCTGGTCGAGCGCGCCGTCGAGCTCCTCAAGGAGCCCGTCGGTCAGCTCCTTGCCGGCCCGCTGGTGGTCCGGGGACATCCGGGCCTGGAAGAGGTTCACCAGCAGCCGGGTGGTGTGGACGTTGTTCCGGAGGGTGTCCTCCATGTAGTCCTGGCTGAAGGTGGAGCCGGCCTGCCGCATGTACTTGGCGTAGGCGCGCAGCACCATGGCCTGGCGCCAGTTCAGCCCGGCGCGCAGCACCAGGGAGTTGAAGCCGTCGTTCTCCGCCTCGTCGGTCCAGGTGGCGGCGAACGTCTCCTGGAAGCGCTCACGGGCGTCGTCGCCGAGATCGCCGAGGGAGGGGTCGAGCCGCAGGCCGAAGTCGTACACCCAGGCGCGGGTGTGGTCGGTGCGGCGCAGCTCGTAGGGGCGCTCGTCCACGACCTCGACGCCGAGCTTCTGCAGCACCGGCAGAACGGCGGAGAGCGAGACGGGCGCACCGGTGCGGTAGATCTTGAAGCGGCGCTCCCCGGGAGCCGCGCCGACCGGCTCGTACAGGCTGAGGGTGAAGTCGCCCTCGGGCTTGAGCTGTTCGATGTGCTGCAGGTCCGCGACGGCCGAACGGGGGGTGAAGTCCGCCCGGTAGCCGTCGGGGAAGGCCTGGGCGTAGCTGCGGGTCAGCTCGGCGGCCCGCTCCTCGCCGCATTCGGCGGTGAGCGCCTCGGCGAAGCCGTCGGCCCAGGAGCGGGCCGCCTCGACGAGCCGGGCCTCGATCCGGTCGATCTCGGCCTCGGTGAGGTCGGTGAGGGCCGTGCCGGGCGCCACGCGGACGACGAAGTGCAGCCGGGAGAGCACCGATTCGGTGTTCCAGGCGGTGAAGTCGACGCTGTGGCCGTTCAGCTCGTCCTGGAGGATGTTGGTGAGCCGCAGCCGCACCGCCGTGGTGTAGCGGTCGCGCGGCAGGTAGACCAGCGCGGAGTAGTAGCGGCCGTACTCGTCCTGCCGCAGGAACAGCCGCAGCCGGCGGCGCTCCTGCAGGTACAGCACGCTGGTGACGATGGAGCGCAGCTCGTCGGCCGGGGTCTGGAACAGCTCGTCGCGCGGGTAGGTCTCCAGGATCTGGAGCAGGTCGCGGCCGTCGTGGCTGTCCGGGGTGAAGCCGGCGCCCTCCAGCACCTCCTCCACCTTGCGGCGGATCACCGGGACGCGGCGCACCGACTCGGTGTACGCGGCTGAGGAGAACAGGCCCAGGAAGCGCCGCTCGCCGATGACGTTGCCCTCGGCGTCGAACTTCTTCACCCCGACGTAGTCGAGGTAGGAGGGCCGGTGGACGGTGGAGCGGCTGTTGGCCTTGGTGAGGATCAGCAGCTTGTGCTCACGGGCCTTGGCCCGTGCGTCGGCCGGCAGCCGGTTGAACGACGGGGAGCCGGGGTGCGTGCCGTCGTCCCCGTGCTGGGGGTCGGAGCGCAGGATGCCCAGGCCGGTGCCGGCGATCGCCGACAGGACGTCCTCGCCGCTGCCGTCCGGGCCGGCGTCGGTGGTCAGCTCGTACTCGCGGTAGCCGAGGAAGGTGAAGTGGTCGTCGGCGAGCCACTTCATCAGCTCCCAGGCCTCGCCGACCTCCTGCTCGGGCAGCGGCGGCGGCGTCGCGGCGAGCTCCTCGGCGATCCGGAGCGTGGCCTCGCGCATCTTCGTCCAGTCCTCGACGGACTCACGGACGTCGGACAGCGCGCCGCGCAACTCCGCGGTGATCTGCTTGAGATCCTCGCGGTCGGTCTCACGGTCGATCTCGACGTGGATCCAGGACTCGGTGAGCGCGTCGTGCGGGAGGTTGTCGGGGTCGCCGCCGTTGTCGTGCAGCGAGCACCCGTTGCCGATGATCTCCAGCAGCTTGCCCGTCACGTCGCGGCGCACCACGATCTGCGGGTGGACCACCACATGGATCGCCCGGTCGGCCTGCGACAGGGCGTTGGTGACCGAGTCGACGAGGAAGGGCATGTCGTCGGTGACGACCTCGACGACGGTGTGGCTGCAGGCCCAGCCGTTCTCTTCGACCGTCGGGGTGTGGACCCGGACATTCGCGGTGCCCTGCGGGCGTACCTCTGCGAGCCGGTGGTGGGACAGTGCCGCGCCGAACACGTCGACCGGATCGCGGTCGAGCAGGTCCTCCGGTGCACTGTGCAGGTAGTAGCGCTGGAGGAACGCGGTCAGCGCCTCTGCGTCGAGGCCCTGGCCGGGGTGTCCCCCTGCCGGGCTGTTCTCAGCTACCCGGGCCGCCCGTACGAGCAGCTCGGCCTTGGCTTCGTCCAGCTTGGTCTGCATGTCCTCTGACTCCTGTCGCGCGCCGTTGCGTGACGTCGGGTGATGGCGCGGCGTCCCGGGGCGCGGGTTCACCGCTACGGGACGACGCTATGCCGGGATACAGGGGCGCCGTACCGTTGTTTACGGATCGGACCCGCCTGCATGGATCAACGCTGATCACGCAGTAAGGCTATCGCTCCGGCCCGGGGGGCTGTCAGGGGACGCCTCTGTACAAAACCTGGCCGGATTCTTGGACCAAATGGACAGCGCGCAAACAGCCGGATGTCCGATCCGGTCAGGCCCCGTCATCCCGGGGCCGGCCGACCGGCCCTGGTCATTCAGGGCCGATCATCCGGACCTGTCATCCCGCGGTGAGCCGCCGGGCGGCCTCGACCGCCTCCGCGAGCGAATCCACCACCGGCACCCCGGCGGCCGCCAGACTGACCCGGCTGTGCGACCCCCCGGTGTACAGAACGGCGTGTGCGCCCGCGTGGGCCGCCGCCAGCGCGTCGTCCACCGCATCGCCGATGACGACGACGCGGTCGGGTGAGACGCCCTCCAGGGCGGCGAGGTGGCGGACCATCTGCTCGGCCTTGCCGCCGCCGGACGGCCCGGTCGCGCCGTCCATCCGGACGAAGTGCCGCTCGATGCCGTGGGTGCGCACGATCGGTATCAGCAGATCGTGCGGGGCGAGCGAACAGAGCGACTGCGTCAGCCCCGCGTGCTGCTGGGCGGCGAGCAGCTCGGCCGCGCCCTCGGCGAGACCGCAGTTCCCCGCCCGCTCCCAGTAGTGCCGGTGGAACGCCTCGTCCATCACCACCCACTCCGCGTCCGTGGGCAGCCGGCCGATCAGCCGCTCGTAGAACTTCGGCACCGGCACGCAGTACAGCTCGCGGTAGCGGTCCAGGGTGATCGGGGACAGGCCGAGCTCGGCGAAGGAGGCGTTCGTGGCCTCCAGCACCGCGTCGATGTCGTGGAAAAGGGTCCCGTTCCAGTCCCACACCAGATGAGCGTTCACGCACCCGACGTTACCCGGCGGGTACGACAGCCCGGCGGCCTCAGCCGATCAGGTTGGGGATCTCCTGCGTCGCGAACCAGAGCAGCTCGTGGTCCTCCGCGCCGTCGACGGTGAACTGGGCGTCGTCGTCGCCCGCGTCGGCCGCACCCAGCGCCAGCGCCGCGGCGGTCACGTCCTGCTCCGCGTCGGTGGCGTCCAGGTGTACGGCGGCGGCATCGCTCATCGACACCACCGCGGCCAGCCGGACCTCGCCGAGGGCGGCGGCGTCCAGCCCGCGGTCCGGGTCGAAGGCGACGGCCGACTCCGGCACGTCCACCGCGAGCACGATGCGGCGGCGCGGGGCGTCGGGGTTCACGGCGAGCTGCCGGAGCGACGCCTGGGCGGCCCGGGTCAGCGCCGCGTACTCCAGCTCCTCGATGTCGTCGGAGACGTACCACTCGCGAAGGCTGGGGGTGACCGCGTAGGCGTCCAGCGGTGCGGGGCCCAGTTCGCCCGCCTTGTGGGCCTCGGCCAGGCCGGACAGGGTCGTGGGGATGTAGACGCGCATGGCCGTCAGCATACGTGCGTAACGGCGCGACCACGCGGATAGGTGAAACGGCCGCCCGCGTCCCGCGCCGGCGGACCGCGTTGTCCCCGCCCCCCGGTGGCGCGTACAACCGGGTTACCGAACGGTAGAAACCGGTGGCCCGGGTACGTACCCGGCCACAACCGGCCGAATCCGGCGGATCCCGCCGGCACCGCACCACGGGGGTATCAGCATGGCCGTCACCTCACCAGCGTCCGCCCGTCCCGGCCCGGCCCGCACCCGCCGGTCCGGGCCGCCCAACCGGCACGACCACCGGCGCCCGCCGGTCCGGGCGGGCCGGCCGGCCGCCGTTCCGCCACACCTGTGGTTCGCCGGCCGGCTGCTCACCGTCCTCACCGGACGGCAGCCCATCAGCTGCCTCGCCGGCCGGGTCCGCGGCCCCGCCTACGACCGGCTCTGGGAGCTGGTGACCTCCCGCGCCGACTGGCAGCGCCGGGCCCGCGGGGAAGCACCCTACGTCCACAGCTGCCAGGTCGCGCGGCAGCACGACGGCGCCCTGGAGGTGACGGCCGTCGTCTCCCTGGCCCATGACGCCTTCCGCGCCATCGCCTTCCGGCTGGAGCGCGGCCCGGCGGGCGGAACGGGCGGGGACGCCGACGGGGCGGGCGGGGGGTGTCTGGCGCTGCACCGCGGTCGAGGCCCGCTGACCCGCCGCCCCCGCGGCCTCGTGGGAACGCGGCCGGGGCCGGACCCCCGCGATGGGAGTCCGGCCCCGGCCGGTGCTTACCGCGCGACTTTTCGCGCCGTGCGCCCGCGCTACTTCTTGCGGCGCTTGCCGCCCTTGGCGGCCTTGCGGCGCTCCGCGCGCGTCTGGCCGTCCCCGTCGGAACCGGCACCCTCGCTCTCGAAGTCGCCCTCGACGACACCGCCCTCGCCGTCCACCGAAGGAGCGGAGAAGTGCAGCCGGTCCGCCCGCTTCGGGGCCTCCAGGCCCTTGGCGCGGATCTCCGGACGGGCGTCCTTGACGAGCGACGGCGCCGCGTCCTCGACCGGGACCTCCTCGACCTGCTGCTCGACCTGGACGTCCAGGTTGAACAGGTAGCCGACGGACTCCTCCTTGATGCCCTCCATCATGGCGGTGAACATGTCGAAGCCCTCGCGCTGGTACTCGACCAGCGGGTCGCGCTGCGCCATGGCGCGCAGCCCGATGCCCTCCTGGAGGTAGTCCATCTCGTAGAGGTGCTCGCGCCACTTGCGGTCCAGCACCGACAGGACCACGCGCCGCTCCAGCTCGCGCATGACGTCACCGGAGAGCTGCGCCTCGCGCTCCTCGTACTGCTCGGTGATGTCGTCCTTGACGGTCTCGGCGATGAACTCGGCGGTGATGCCGGCCCGGTCGCCGGCCGCGTCCTCCAGGTCCTCGACGGTGATCTTGATCGGGTAGAGCTGCCCGAAGGCGTTCCACAGCCGGTCCAGGTCCCAGTCCTCGGCGAAGCCGTCCTTCGTCTCGGCGTCGATGTACGCCTCGATCGTGTCGTCCATGAAGTGCCGCACCTGCTCGTGCAGGTCCTCGCCCTCCAGGACGCGGCGGCGCTCGCCGTAGATGACCTCGCGCTGGCGGTTGAGCACCTCGTCGTACTTCAGGACGTTCTTGCGGATCTCGAAGTTCTGCTGCTCGACCTGCGACTGGGCGGACGCGATCGCGCGCGTCACCATCTTGTTCTCGATCGGGACGTCGTCCGGCACATTGGCCATCGACATCACGCGCTCGACCATCTGCGCCTTGAACAGGCGCATCAGGTCGTCACCGAGGGAGAGGTAGAAGCGGGACTCGCCCGGGTCGCCCTGACGGCCGGAGCGGCCGCGCAGCTGGTTGTCGATCCGGCGGGACTCGTGGCGCTCGGTGCCCAGCACGTACAGGCCGCCGAGCTCCTTGACCTCTTCGAACTCGGCCTTGACGGCCGCCTCGGCGCGCTCCAGCGCCGCCGGCAGGTCCGCGGCCCACTCCTCGACGTGCTCGACCGGGTCCAGGCCGCGCTGGCGCAGCTCGGCCTCGGCGAGGTCCTCGGGGTTGCCGCCGAGCTTGATGTCGGTGCCACGGCCGGCCATGTTCGTGGCGACGGTGACCGCGCCCTTGCGGCCGGCCTGGGCGACGATGGACGCCTCCCGGTCGTGCTGCTTGGCGTTCAGCACCTCGTGCGGGACACCGCGCTTGGACAGCTGCGCCGACAGGTACTCGGACTTCGCGACCGAGACGGTGCCGACCAGGACCGGCTGGCCCTTCTCGTGCTTCTCTGCGATGTCCTCGACGACCGCCGCGAACTTCGCCTCCTCGGTGCGGTAGATCAGGTCCGCCCGGTCCAGCCGCGCGAGGTCGCGGTTGGTCGGGATCGGGACGACACCGAGCTTGTAGATCTGGTGGAACTCGGCGGCCTCGGTCATGGCCGTACCGGTCATGCCGGAGAGCTTGTCGTAGAGGCGGAAGAAGTTCTGCAGGGTGATCGTGGCGAGGGTCTGGTTCTCGTCCTTGATGTCCACCCCTTCCTTCGCCTCGATCGCCTGGTGCATGCCCTCGTTGTAGCGGCGGCCCGCGAGGATACGGCCGGTGTGCTCGTCGACGATCATGACTTCGCCGTCCATGACGACGTAGTCCTTGTCGTTCTTGTAGAGCTCCTTGGCCTTGATCGCGTTGTTCAGGTAACCGACGAGCGGGGTGTTCACCGACTCGTAGAGGTTGTCGATGCCGAGCCAGTCCTCGACCTTGGCGACGCCGCTCTCGTGGATGGCGACCGTGCGCTTCTTCTCGTCGACCTCGTAGTCGCCGGTCTCCTCGACGCCGATGCTGCCGGCCTCGCCCTTGTTCAGCCGCTTCACCAGGCGCGCGAAGTCGGCGTACCACTTGGTGGCCTGGTCGGCGGGGCCGGAGATGATCAGCGGGGTACGGGCCTCGTCCACGAGGATCGAGTCGACCTCGTCGACGATCGCGAAGTTGTGGCCGCGCTGCACCAGCTCGTCCTTCGACCACGCCATGTTGTCGCGCAGGTAGTCGAAGCCGAACTCGTTGTTGGTGCCGTACGTGATGTCGCAGTTGTACATCTCGCGGCGCTGCGCCGGCGACATGTTCGCCAGGATGCAGCCGACCTCGAGGCCGAGGAATTTGTGCACCCGGCCCATCCACTCCGAGTCACGCTCGGCGAGGTAGTCGTTGACGGTGATGAGGTGGACGCCCTTGCCGGAGATCGCGTTCAGGTACGCGGGCAGGGTGCCGACCAGGGTCTTGCCCTCACCGGTGCGCATTTCTGCGACATATCCGAGGTGGAGAGCTGCGCCGCCCATCATCTGGACGTCGTAGTGACGCTGGCCGAGCACGCGCTTGGCGGCCTCACGGACCGTGGCGAACGCCTCGGGAAGCAGGTCGTCGAGGGTCTCGCCGCCCTCGAACCGTTCCTTGTACTCGTCGGTGAGGGCCCGCAGCTCGGCGTCCGTCAGATTGACGAAGTCCTCTTCAATGGAATTGACCTGGTCCGCGATGCGGTGCAGCTTGCGCAGGATCTTGCCTTCGCCTGCACGCATGAGCTTGTTGAAGACGGACACGTAGGCTGGCTCCTTGCCGGTCGGGCCTGGCACGTAATCTCGCGCTGGGCACAGCGGGATGCACTCCGCCGCAACGGCCATCGTAAGCGAGGACACCTGCAGGCCGGGAGGTCCGTCAGCACACCGGTCCGCCGTCACCCCGCGTAGTGATACAAATCGCTTTTTCAACCGGCCCGGCGGTCGGCGATACTCCGCTCATGGAGCCCATCACCCTCACCACCGAACGCCTGGTTCTGCGCACGCTGGGGCCGGCCGACGCCGACGCGGTGTACCAAGCCTGCCAGGACCCGGAGATCCCCCGCTGGACCAGCGTCCCGTCGCCGTACACGCGTCAGGACGCGGCGGATTTCACCGGTCCGGTGAGCGCCCAGGGGTGGGCCGACGACATCCTCTACAACTTCGGCGCCTTTACCAGGGACGGCGGCACGCTGGTCGGCTCCGTCGGACTGGTGCGGCTCGGCAAGCTGGGCGCGCCCGACCACCAGGCCGAGCTCGGCTACTGGGCGGTCAAGGAGCAGCGCGGCCGCGGGTACACCGTGGAGGCCGGCCTCGCGGTGTGCCGGTGGGCCTTCGCCGACCTCGGCGTGCAGCGGATGGAGTGGTTCGCGGACGCGGGCAACGAGGGATCGCGCGCGGTCGCCCGCAGGATCGGCTTCGTCATGGAGGGCACCATGCGGGCCAAGATCGTCCACAACGGCACCCGGCGGGACTGCTGGACCGGTTCGCTGCTCCCCTCGGACCTGGGGCTTCCGCTGGCGACGCCGTATCTGCCCTTCCCGGGCGAGTAGGGATCCTCGGCGGGCGAGTGGGACCTCGGCAGGCGGTGCACGGGTCGCGGGCGGCCGGGTCGCCGGTGGGCCCGGGGCATTGTCAGTGGCGCGTTCTAGGCTCTCCGGCATGACACCGCTGCCCCGCCCCGTAGCCACCCTGTCCGCGGACGATGCCCGCCGGATCGCCCTGCGCGCGCAGGGCCTGCTCGGCGTCCCGGACCGGCGCGCCGGGGTCCGCGGGGTGCTGCGCCGGCTGGGAGCGGTCCAGCTCGACACGATCTCCGTCCTGGCGCGGTCGCACGAGCTCATTCCGTACGCACGGCTGGGCGCCGTGGGCCGGGACGCCATCGAGAAGGCGTACTGGACCGAGTCGCACGCCTTCGAGTACTGGTCGCACGCCGCCTGCATCCTGCCCATCGAGGAATGGCCGCACTTCGCCTTCCGGCGCCGCGCCCGGCGGGACCGCGGCCACCGCTGGCACGTGCTGGAGGACGCCGACCGCTCGTGCGGCGCCGTACTGGACCGGCTCAAGGCCGACGGGCCGCTCACGTCCACGGAACTGGGCGGCGCCAAGAACGGCGGCCCCTGGTGGGACTGGTCGGAGACGAAGATCGCGGTGGAGTGGCTGCTCGACACCGGCCAGGTGGTCTGCACCGAGCGGCGCGGCTGGAAGCGCGTCTACGACCTGGCGGAGCGCGCCATTCCGGACGCTCTGCTGCACGACGACATCGATGACGCGGAGTGCATGCGGCGGCTCGTGGCGCAGGCCGGGGCGGCGATGGGCGTGGCCACCCGCGCCGACCTCGCGGACTACCACCGGCTCAAGGGCGAGCAGGTGATGGCGGTGATCGAGGGCTCCGGACTGGTCCCGGTGGAGGTCGAGGGCTGGGGCAAGCCGGCCTGGGCGGACCCGCTGGTGCTGGACGCCGAGTCCGCCGCGAAGCGCGGCCGGCACCGTACGACCCTGCTGTCCCCGTTCGACTCCCTGGTCTGGGACCGGCCGCGCACCGAGCGGATCTTCGGTTTCACCCACCGGCTGGAGGCGTACGTCCCCAAGCCGAAGCGCATCCACGGCTATTTCGCGATGCCGCTGCTGGCGGGCGGTAATCTGGTGGGCCGGGTGGACCCGGCACGCGAGGGCAGCACCCTCGTGGCCCGGCAGGTGACGCTCGACGGCCCGAAGGCGGTGCAGCCGGCGGCCGAGGCGATCGCCGAGGCGGCGGGCTGGGTCGGCTGCGTGGAGGCGCGGGTGGAACGGGTGCTGCCGGAAGCGCTGCGGGAGCCGCTGGCGGACGCCCTGAACCGGACCCACGACCGCCGCTGACCCGGCGCCCCTTGCCCGGCGCCGGCGTCTCCTGTTGCTGGCTACCGGCCACCGGACACCGGCTACCGGCTATCTGATTTCGAGGATCTTCTCGCGCATCGCGTAGACCACGGCCTCCATCCTGGAGTGCAGCTGCAGCTTCTCCAGGATGTTGCGCACGTGGTTCTTCACGGTGTTCTCGCTGATGAACAACTGCTTGGCGATGTCACGGTTGTTCAGACCGGTCGCCACGAGCTTGAGCACTTCCAGCTCCCGGTCGGTGAGCCGCGGTGCGGGCACCAGCCGCCGCTCGTCGGTCCGCTGGATCATCGACTTGAACTCGGTGAGGAGCTTGGACGCCATCGAAGGGCTGATCTGCGACTGGCCGTCGGCGACCGCGCGGATGGCGGTGGCGACCTCGTCCGTGGAGATCTCCTTGAGCAGATATCCCGTCGCGCCGGCCTTGATCGCTTCGTAGAGGTCGGCCTCTTCATCGCTTATCGTCAACATGATGATCTTGGCGCTGGGGGCGACCTCCTTGATGGAGGTGCAGGCCTCGATACCGCCGCGCCTGGGCATCCGGACGTCCATCAGCACGATGTCCGGCAGCAGGTCGGCGGCCTTCTCCACCGCCTCCGCGCCGTCCCCCGCCTCGCCGATGACCTGGATGTCCTCCTCCTGCGCGAGGACGATCTCCAGCCCCCGCCGGAACAGGGCGTGATCGTCGACGACCAGTACCCGGATGGGCTCCTTGCGGGGCGCCTCCAGGTGGTCCCTCGCAGGGGCGTGCCCCTCGTCGCTGATGTCTGCGGGCTCGAAGCTGTCCGGCATCAGATCCTCCCCCTCAGGCCAGAGTTGGCAGCTACACCCATGCTTTCATGATTGGGGCCTGTCCGGGGCGCGGCGTCGCCCCCGGGAAAGGCCCCGGGGGCGATGCCATCCATGGTGCGTTTCAGCTGTGAATCAGCGGCGTAGCGCGCCGCCCGCGCCTGCGGGCGCCTCCTCGGCGGACGGGTCCGCCTTCAGGTGAATGACTCCGTAGTCGTAGCCGTGCCGCCGGTAGACGACACTCGGTGAGCCCGTGTCGGAGTCGATGAACAGATAAAAGTCGTGCCCGACCAGCTCCATCTCGTAGAGAGCCTGATCGAGCGCCATCGGCGCCGCGGCGTGCGTCTTCTCGCGCACCACCAACGGGCCGTCCCCCTGTACCTCGAGCGGCCCGATCCGGGTCGTCGGTACGGCGTTCTCCACGGCCGGTGCGGGCGCCGAGCCGTTCAGCTCGCCGGTCAGCGAGGCTGTGGCCTGGGCGACGCTGAGGGGCGTACGCCCTCCGCCGTGATGCACCCGGCGCTTGTCGGCCGCCTTGCGCAGCCGCGCCTCCAACTTGGCCACCGCGAGGTCGAGCGCGGCATACGGATCGGCCGCAGAGGCCTCGGCTCGCACCACGGGGCCGCGGGTGTTCAGTGTGATCTCCACCCGGTCGGAACGGTCCGACTGGCGGGGGTTGAGCTCTTTGGACACCTCGACGTCAAGGCTGATCACCTTGCCATCGAGCTTCTGGATCTTGTCCAGCTTCTCGGTCACGTGCTTACGGAACCGATCAGGCACGTCGGTCTTGCGGCCCTTGATGACGATGTCCACTCAGAACTCCGTTCCGGATCGCTCCGAACACGCGGAGCGCATCCCATTCGCTTAGGCCGGCCGGGCACCTGTCCCGTCCGGCGCTGCGTCAGCTGCTGCTTCTCCTGCCCCGGAATTCCCCGGAGCCACCGAAGCGGCCGCTTTCACCTCCTTCTCCCCCACCAGCAAGATCAACACCCCATGATGTTCACCTTGCCTCACAACCGAACATAGTCCTGAGGAGCGAAGGTCGGCATCCCCAGCATCGGTATACCTCCGTTCGGGTGAACGCCCGGCTGTACTAGCTGCAACGATGTCTTTCAGGCCAAAGTTCCGTTCCCACCGGCCCCGCGACGACCGCCGCACCGGCGATCCGGCCGCCCGCCGCCTCCACCGCCCGCGCCGCCGCGGCCAGCGACGCCCCGGTGGTCATCAGGTCGTCCACCAGCACCACAGGAGCCACCTCCAGCAGCCTGTGGCCACCGCTTGCGGCCACCACGGCACCCGACAGGTTCTCCAGCCGCTCGCGCCCGCTCAGCCGCGCCTGGTCTGCGACCGCCCGCCGCTGGCGCAGCACGGCGGCCACCCGCGCTCGCTGCCCCGACCGGCGCAGTTCCCCGGCCGCGCACCGTGCGATCCGCCGGGTCGCGTCGTGCCCCCGGGCCGCGACCGTCCGCCGCGCGGAGGGCACCGGCACCAGCAGCAACGGCCCCACTGCGCCCACCTTGAGCACCGCCCCGGCCAATGCCGCGCCCAGCGGCCGTGCCAGCCCCAGAGCGCCGCGTTCCTTGTGCGCGAGCACCACCGCCCGCACCTCGTCCGCGTAGGTCGCCGCGGCATGGACCACCGGCAGCCCGCCCGGCGCCGGATCCGGCCGCACCCGCCGCACGGCCGCCCCGTCCGTCGAGCCCAGCAGCTCTCCGCACGCACCGCACAGTGCCGTGCGCGGCCGGCCACATCCCGCGCAGTCGACCGGCAGGACCAGTCCGGTGAACTCCCGCCACCACGCCCGCATGGCCACCACTCTGCCCGCTGCGGGATCCCTTCACCAGACCCCCGCCCGGCCTGTGGATAACCCCGCGCGGGAGAACCGTGGCGGAGCCCGCACCGGATGCCCGCCAGGGCCCGGAACCCTCACCGGGCTCCGGACAAGGCCCTCACCAGGGGTGTCGTGCCGGACGTCAGCCCGGGTAGACCGGCCCGATGCCCTTCGCCGCGATCTGCTTCCAGTTCGCGTCCTGCGCCAACAGCCGGTAGATACCGCCCTTGTACGCCGCCAGCAGCGGCTTCGTCTGGTCCTCCGACGCCGCCACCGAGGCCGCGTCGCTGATGCCCGGCAGGGCGGGCGTGGACGGCAGTGAGCCGTCCGTGTTGATGTACTGGATCTGCTGCAGGCCACCCGATTCGGTCCCGACCACCAGCAGGCGGCTGCCGCCCGCCCAGGACGCGGCGGTGACGTCCTCCAGCTGCGGAGTCACGCCCTTCAGCGCCGTCACCGTGATCACGGGCACCTCCGCCGTCCCGCCCCGCTCGATCCGGCCGAGCTTCAGCGTCGTCCGGCCGCCCTTCTTCACCAGCATCGCGATCCGCGTCCCGTCCGGTGCGACGCGCAGCGACTGGATCCGCCCGTCGCCGAGATCCGGCACCGGCACCTCGTAGGGCTCGCCCGTACCGCCGCGCAGCATCAGCAGCCGGGACCGCGGGCCGTCGCGGTCGGCCACCCACAGGTTGCCGTACCCGTCCCAGCTGGGCGCGCTCAGACCGTCGTTCGCGGCGTGCGCGGCGCTGGTGAACACCACCCGTCCGGGGTCGGCGGAGCTCTTGGCGATACTCGCGACGATCAGCTCGCGGCCGCCGGTCCTGACCCCGGCCGCGAACTGCTCGTCCCGCTGCACCGCGGCCGACACGAGCTTCGCGGTGGCGCCGCCGAGCACGCCCGGCACGGTCTCCGCCAGCGAACTGCTGTCGTCGGGCAGCGCGACGAGCTGCTGGTGGTCGTCGATGAAGAACTGCCGGGGCGAGACCCCGCTCAGCGTCTCCGGCAGATACGGCTTGGCCCGTTCGTCCGACAGGGTGCACGCCGAATCGCCGTTCGCGCGCTGCACCTCCACCGAGGTGATCTTCGTCGCCGACTGGCTCTGCGCCGTGGGCAGCAGTTGCGCCGCCAGCCGCTGGCACTGCGCCGCGTCCAGGCGGTCCGCCATCGAGTTCAGCCGCACCCGCAGATGCTGCGAGTCATCGAGGGAGACGCCGTGGTCCGCGTCCTTGTTGTAGAGCGCCACGCCCTTGGGCGCCGCGGAGCGCACCACGGGACCGAGCCAGTCGGTCGGGCCGCCGAGCATCGCCGAGACCGCCGACTCCAGCGAATTTATCCGCCGCCGCAGATACACCGGGTCGGCCACCAGCGTCGGCGCCCCCGCACTGGGTGTCCCGAGGTTGGCGAAGTAGTACATGTTGACGGAGTGGTAGATCCGCTGGAAGTCCGACTCGGTGAGCACCAGCCCGTTGTCGACCGAGTCGATCCGCCACTCGTTCTTCTCCTTCACCAGCTGGAAGGAGGTGTGGAACGTCGTGCCGTCACCCGAGGTGTAGGCGTGCTTCTCGTCCACCGCCGCGACCTGCGTACCGCTCAGCCCGAACGTGTGGAGGCCCTCCTTGCGCGCGGTCCCGGCCTGCTCCTCGACCGGCGACGGGCCGCCCGACAGGACCGTGATCTTCGCGAACGGGTCCCAGTGCTGGGCCATCGACGTCGTCAGGTACTCCTTGGCCGTCGCGTACTCGGCCTCGTCACTGGTGGTCGCCTCCAGGAACCCGCGCACGATCTGGTCGGGGTACTCGCCGGGCTGCGGCTTGATCCCGAGCACCTGCACCTGCTGGTCCGAATCGGCGCTCTGCTCCCCCGCGACCTTGTGCACCTCGCCGCTGCCCGGCATCGACGCGCATCCCGCGAGCAGCACCGCGCAGACCACCGGCAGCCACAGCCGGTCCTGCCGACCGCCCCACCCGGTCCGCCGCTCCCCCATCGCCCGCATCAGCGTTCGTCCTCCCGTGCAGAGTCTCCCGGGACACCCGGCTCGTGCCCCACCACCCGCGACCCGTTCCCGGGCAGCGCCGCGGGGTTCGCGGACGGCGGCCGCGCCGGTGCCGACGGCATCGGCGGCAGCGCGGGCGACAGCGGGGAGGTGCGTGGCATCGGCGGCGCGTCCGGCCGCGGCGGCGCGCCGGAAGCGTTCAGGCCGCGATTGCGCCGGGAGTCCTCGGGCTCCAGCGCGATCGGTGAGCCGCGCAGGCTCTCGCCCGCGGTACGCGGCAGCGTCATGCGGAACTGCGAGCCGCCGCCGGGCTCGCCCCATGCCTGCAGCCACCCGCCGTGCAGCCGGGCGTCCTCCACCGCGATCGACAGGCCGAGGCCCGTTCCGCCGGTGGTACGGGCCCGCGCCGGATCGGCGCGCCAGAACCGGTTGAACACCCGGGTCGCCTCACCGGGCTTGAGTCCCACGCCGTAGTCCCGCACCGCGACCGCGACCGCCCCGTCGGCCGTCGCCAGCCGGACCACCACATCGCGGCCCTCACCGTGCTCCACGGCGTTGACCACGAGGTTGCGCAGGACGCGCTCGACCCGGCGCGGGTCGGCCTCCGCTATCACCGGCTGCTCGTCGCCCCTGATGATCACCCGGCTGCCCTTGCGTTCGGACAGCGGCTCGGCGGCGTCCACCACGCGCCGCACCACGTCGCGCAGGTCGATCGGTTCGGCGGACAGGTCCGCGGCGCCCGCGTCGAACCGGCTGATCTCCAGCAGGTCGGACAGCAGCCCCTCGAACCGGTCGAGCTGGCTGCCGAGCAGTTCCGCGGAGCGCGCGGTGACCGGGTCGAAGTCCTCACGGGCGTCATGGATGACGTCCGCGGCCATCCGGACGGTGGTGAGCGGGGTGCGCAGCTCGTGCGAGACGTCCGAGACGAAGCGGCGCTGCAGCCGGGACAACTCCTCCAGCTGCTGGATCTTGATCTGCAGGGTCTGCGCCATCTTGTTGAAGGACTCGCCGAGCCGCGCGATGTCGTCCTCGCCCGAGACCTTCATCCGCTCCTGGAGCCGGCCGGCGGCGAGCCGCTCGGAGATCCCGGCGGCCATCCTGACCGGGGTCACGACCTGGCGGGTGACCAGCCAGGCGATGGCCCCGAGCAGCACCACGACGAAGATCCCCGCGGTCGCCAGGGTGCGCTTGACCAGACCGAGGGTGGTCTCTTCCTGATCGAACGGGAAGACGTAGTAGAGCTGGTACGGCTTGCCGTTCACATCGCTGAGCCGCTTGCCGATGACCAGGGCGTTCTGCGGCTTGGAATCGTTCTCCCGCTTGATCGTCGCGTAGGTCTCGTGCGACCCGGAACGCGTCTCGACGCTGTCCCGCAGGTCCTGCGGAATACTGTCGTCCGGCAGCAGCAGGCCCGAGGTGCGCGGGCCGCGGGCATCGGCGCCGTCACCGGTCCCGGGGCTGAGCGCGACGACCGAGTAGACGCCCTTGCCGCCACTGGCGAGCTGGCCGACCAGGTTGGTCAGCCAGGTGCCGGAGTCGATCATTCCGCGGGTGGTCGCACCCCCCGCGACCGGAACGGCGTCCCGCTCCTTCTCCTTGTCGGCCTGCGCCTGCGCCACGGAGAAACCACCGCTCGCCTGGCCCCGCGACGCCTGTTCCTTCGCGTCGAGCAGACCGTTCTTCACCTGCCCGATGACGACCACACCCAGCAGCAGCACGACACCCAGCGACATCAGCAGCGTCACCGCCACCACGCGCAGCTGGATATTGCGCCGCCACAGCCGGACAGCGGGCAGCAACGGACGGCGTGCCCAGCGCACGCACGAGCGCAGCACCGGCAGCAGACCGCTCAGCGGGTCCGCATGCCGGCTCTCCAAGCGCTCACGCTCGTACGACGCCGACATGTCAGCCCGGACCGGCCTTGTAGCCGACGCCGCGGACGGTCACCACGATCTCGGGACGCTCGGGGTCCTGCTCGACCTTGGAGCGCAGCCGCTGGACGTGCACATTGACCAGCCGGGTGTCGGCCGCGTGCCGGTATCCCCACACCTGCTCCAGCAGCACCTCGCGGGTGAACACCTGCCAGGGCTTGCGGGCGAGCGCGACCAGCAGGTCGAACTCCAGCGGGGTCAGCGCGATCGGCTGGCCCTCCCGCTTGACGGAGTGCCCGGCCACATCGATGACGAGGTCACCGATCGCGAGCTGCTCGGGTGTCGGCTCCTCCGCCCGCCGCAACCGGGCCCGGACGCGTGCGACCAGCTCCTTCGGCTTGAACGGCTTGACGACGTAGTCGTCGGCGCCGGACTCCAGGCCCACCACGATGTCGACGGTGTCGCTCTTCGCGGTGAGCATGACGATAGGTACCCCGGACTCCGCACGGATCAGCCGGCATACATCGATGCCGTCCCGACCCGGGAGCATGAGGTCGAGGAGAACCAGATCAGGCTTGGTCTCCCGGAAAGCGGCAAGAGCCTTGTCACCGTCTGCTACGAACGACGGCTCAAAACCTTCACCACGCAGCACGATGCCGAGCATCTCGGACAGTGCGGTGTCGTCATCGACGACCAGGACTCGACCCTTCATTGCATCATCATCCCATTGTCGTAACCGTTTGATCGACCAGCGTGTTAATAGTCACCTCGTCCGCGGGCGTGTCTGCGCAGGTCAGCGGTCGGCCTGCGGTATCGCGCCCCGTTGAAAAATGGCGTATAGGTCACTCCGGTACTGCGCACAGACGCCAGTGCAGGATCTCGCCACTGACCGTGCAACCGTGCGCCAGAGCCCAGGGACAGGTTACGCAGCGCAAGCGGCCCACGGATCCGGCCGTCACTCCGCCCCGGGACCGCACATCACCCTGAGTGCGTCCGCCGTGACGGGTGAAACCACACCGCGCTCCGTGACGATGGCCGTGATCAGCTCCGGCGGCGTGACATCGAACGCGGGGTTGTACGCCTGGGCACCGAGCGGAGACCCCAGATCCGTCACCTCATGGCCCGGACGCTGCTCCACCTCGATCGCGGCCCCGTCCGGAGTCGCCAGGTCCACGGTCGTGCACGGTGCCACCACGATGAACGGGACGTTGTGGTAGCGGGCGAGCACCGCCAGCGGATAGCTGCCGATCTTGTTCGCCGTCGAACCGTCGGCGGCGATGCGGTCCGCGCCGATCAGCACCGCGTCGACCTCGCCCGCGGTGAAGAGCGAACCGGCCGCGTTGTCGGTGAGCACGGTGTACGGCATGCCGGTGCGGGCCGCCTCGTACGCCGTCAGCCGGGCGCCCTGGAGCAGCGGACGGGTCTCGTCGACCCACAGCCGGCGCAGCTCACCGGACCGGTGCACCGCCAGCACGACGGCGAGCGCCGTGCCCTCGCCGCCGGAGACCAGCGCCCCGGTGTTGCAGTGCGTCAGGATCCGATAGCCACCGCCCGGCGCCAGCTCCGCCAGCAGTTCGGCACCGCGGCGGGCCATGGACGCACTGGCCGCCGCGTCCTCGGCGTGCACCGCACGGGCCTCGGCGAGCACCGCCGCCGCTGCCGCGTCCAGGCCGCCGGGCAGCGCCGCCCGGTACACGTCCACCGCCCGGCGCACCCCGTACGCCAGATTGACGGCGGTCGGCCGGGCACCCGCGAGCAGGTCCGCCGCCTCGTCCACGTCATAGCCACGCGCCGCGGCGAGGGCCACTCCGTAGGCCCCGGCGATCCCCAGCAGCGGCGCACCCCGCACCGCGAGATCGCGGATCGCCCGCACCAGCGCCTGCACATCGGTGCAGACCAGCTCCACCTCCTCGGCCGGCAGCCGGGTCTGGTCGAGGAGCACCAGCACCGGTCCTTCCGGCGGCTCCTCCCAACGGAGCGCGGGAATCACATCGGCCGCCGGTATCAAGAACTGATCACCCATCCGCCCAGTCTGCCCTGCCGGGCCCCACCGGCGGCAGCCCATGGCACGATGGCCAGCACACTGAACGCAGGCGAAGGGGCAGCAGCAATGAACGACACTCCGGGCTGGGCATCGCCCGGATCCTCCGACTCCGACGAGCCGGAGCGCGGCGACAGTCCCCAGGCGCCGCCCCCACCCCCCGCTCCGCAGGACGCGGCTCCGAACTGGTCCAAGCAGCAGCCCCCGCCGGACCAGTGGTCCGCGCCGGCCGGCGGCGGCTGGGGCAGCCCGCCTCCGCCGCCCCCGCAGCCCGGCCCCGGCTGGGGCGGTGCCCCGGGCGGCTGGCAGTCGGCACCGTGGGGCCGGCCCCCGGCGGCCAAGCCCGGGGTGATCCCGCTCCGCCCGCTGGGCGTCGGTGAGATCCTCGACGGCGCGGTCTCCACCATGCGCGCCCACTGGCGGGTCGTGCTGGGCATCTCCCTGGCCGTCGCCCTGGTCACCCAGGCCGTACTCGTCGTCCTCCAGGGCCTGTTCCTGAACGAGAACTCGGACTTCAACCAGGTCCAGAAGGACCCGAACGCGACGTCCGGCGAGATCCTGCGCTCGGCCGGCGGCGCCCTCGCCGGTTCCGGCATCGCGGCCCTGATCAGCCTGCTCGCCATGATCTTCGCAACCGCGATGCTCACCATGGTCATCAGCCGCGCGGTACTGGGACGACCGGTCACCACCGGCGAGGCCTGGCGGGACTCCCGTCCCCAGCTGCTGCGCCTGCTCGGACTGACCCTGCTGCTCCCCCTGATCGCCCTGCTGATCATCGCGGCGGGCACCGTGCCGGGCATCGTGATCATCGCCCTGGGCGGCACCGGCGGCGGTATCGCCCTCGCCGTGATCGGCGGCCTCGCCGCCTCCGTCGTCGCGATCTGGCTGTCAGTCCGCTGGAGCCTCGCCTCTCCCACCCTCATGCTGGAGAAGCAGGGCGTCATCACGTCCATGAAGCGCTCCATGAAACTGGTCCGCGGCGCCTGGTGGCGGATCCTCGGCGTCCAGCTGCTCGCCTGGGTCCTGGTCACCATCGTCTCCATGATCATCCAGACTCCGTTCACCCTCATCGCCGGGGCCGTCAGCGGAGACGGCATGACCTCCTTCATGTCCGAGAACGCGAACCTCGGCTGGACCTTCCTCATCGTCACCGCCATCGGCGGCGTCATCGGCACTGCCATCACCCTCCCCATCAGCGCGGGCGTCACCGCCCTGCTCTACATGGACCAGCGCATCCGCCGCGAGGCCCTCGACATCGAACTGGCCCGCGCCGCAGGCCTCCCGGGCTACGGCGACACCCGGACCCCGGACCGCACCACTCCCGAGAGCTGACCCCAGGTGTCGGGGGACGCACCGGTCACCACCCCGCGCGACGCCGCCCGCGAAGCGGCCGAGCACGAGCTGTCCAAGGGGATCTACCACCAGCACGACCCGAGCCTGTTCCAGCGCGCCCTGGACTGGCTCTGGGAGAAGGTCGGTGACCTCCTGACCGTGGCCTCCGGCGCCACCCCTGGCGGCGGGGTGGGGCTGCTGGCCATCGTCCTCACCGTCGTCCTGCTGCTGGTCGCCCTGCGCTGGCGGCTCGGCAAGGTGCGCCAGGTCTCCACCGGCGGGCCCGGCCTGTTCGGCGACCGCACCCGCACCGCCGCGGAACACCGCACGGCCGCCGAGCAGCACGCCGCCGCCCGCAGATGGACCGAGGCGTCCCAGGAACGGATGCGCGCCCTCGTCCGCGCCCTGGAGGAACGGACCGTCCTGGACCCGCGTCCCGGCCGTACCGCCGACGAAGCCGCCGCGGACGCCGGCCGCGCGCTGCCCGGCCACGCCACCGAACTGGGCGACGCCGCCCGGCTCTTCGACGACCTCACCTACGGCGGCCGCACCGGCACCGAGCAGACGTACACGGTCCTGCGCGACCTCGACAGCCGGCTGCAACGCGCCAAACCCCAGTTCGCCGGCGCCGGGGACGCCCGCCCATGACCACTCCCCTCTCCGCGGCACCCGCCCCGCCGGCCACCTCTGCCGCCGATCCCGCCGACAACACGGGCGACACGTCGGTCTCCCCCACCGCCCGCCAGCTGTGGACCCGCTCGCGCGCCCTCCTGGCAGCCGCGCTCGCCGTCCTCATCTTCGGCATCGGCTATGCCGCGCTGCGCTCCGGCGAAAGCCATGGAGCACTGGACCCCCGCTCCGCCGACCCCGCGGGCAGCCGCGCCGTCGCCCAACTCCTCGCGGCCCAGGGCGTCACCACCACCGTCGTGACCACCACCAACGAAGCCACCGCCGCGCTCGGTACGGACACCACCCTGCTCGTGGCCGTCCCCGACCTGCTCACCCCACATCAGCAGTCCCTCCTCCACAGCGCCGCCGAACAGTCCGGCGGCCGTACCGTTCTCGTCTCCCCCGGCCCCTCCGCGGCCGAAGCGCTCGCCCCCGGCGTCCAGGCCCTCGCGCCCACCGCCACCCGGACCCTCGCCCCGCAGTGCTCGCTGCTCAGCGCCATCCGCGCGGGCGACGTCGAGCTCGGCGGCGTCGAGTACGCGACCTCCGTCCCCGGCGCCGACAGCTGCTACCTCAGCGGCGGCAACCCGACCCTGATCCGGCTGCCTGCCGCCGGAACCGGCGACACCGTCGTCCTCGGCTCCGCCGGCCTCCTCACCAACAACCGCCTCGACGAGCAGGGCAACGCCTCCCTCGCCCTCCAACTCCTCGGCGCCCACCCGAAACTGGTCTGGTACCTCCCCTCCCTCAGCGACACCTCCGCACTCGACGGCGAGCGCAAAAGCTTCTTCGACCTCATCCCCGACGGCTGGAGCTGGGGTCTCCTCCAGCTGCTGATCGCCGCCGTCATCACCGCCCTCTGGAGAGCCCGGCGGCTCGGCCCCGTCATCGCCGAACGACTCCCCGTGGCCGTGCACGCCTCCGAAACCACCGAAGGCCGCGCCCGCCTCTACCGCCGGGCCAACGCCCGGGCCAGGGCCGCCGAAGCACTGCGCCAGGCGACCCGCGACCGGCTCGCACCGATCGTCGGCATCTCCCCGGCCCCCGCCCCGGAGGCCCTTGTCGCAGCCGTCGCCGCCCTCCTCGGCAGCCCCGGCACCGGCGGCCCGGATCCCGACCCGGGCGCGCTGCTCTACGGCCCGCCCCCATCCGACGACGCGGCCCTGCTGCGTCTGGCCGACGACCTCGACGACCTCGAGCGCCGGATCACTTCCACAGAGAGGTACGCAACTCCGTGAGCGCCCCGACAGCCGACAGTGCCCGCACCTCACTCGAGGCCCTGCGCACCGAAATCGCCAAGGCCGTCGTCGGCCAGGACGCAGCAGTGACCGGCCTGGTGGTCGCACTGCTGTGCCGCGGCCATGTCCTCCTGGAAGGCGTCCCCGGAGTCGCCAAGACCCTCCTGGTCCGCGCCCTGGCAGCCTCGCTCCAACTGGAGACCAAGCGCGTCCAGTTCACGCCCGACCTCATGCCCGGCGACGTCACCGGTTCCCTCGTCTACGACGCCCGCACCGCCGAGTTCTCCTTCCAGCCCGGCCCGGTCTTCACCAACCTCCTGATCGCCGACGAAATCAACCGCACCCCGCCCAAGACCCAGGCCTCCCTCCTCGAAGCGATGGAGGAACGCCAGGTATCGGTCGACGGCACTCCGCGCCTCCTCCCCGACCCGTTCCTGGTCGCAGCCACCCAGAACCCGGTCGAGTACGAGGGCACCTATCCCCTCCCCGAAGCCCAACTCGACCGATTCCTGCTGAAGCTGATCCTTCCGCTGCCTTCGCGCGCCACCGAGATAGACGTCCTCACACGGCACGCGGAAGGCTTCAACCCCCGGGACCTCGCGGGCGCCGGACTGCGTCCCGTCGCGGGCCCCGACGACCTCGAAGCCGCCCGCGCCGCCGTCGCCAAGACGTCCGTCTCCCCCGAGATCACCGGCTACATCGTCGACCTCTGCCGGGCCACCCGAGAATCCCCCTCCTTCACCCTCGGAGTGTCACCGCGTGGTGCGACCGCCCTGCTGGCGACCTCGCGCGCCTGGGCCTGGCTCACCGGCCGGGACTACGTCACTCCCGACGACGTCAAGGCCCTCGCCCTGCCCACCCTCCGCCACCGGGTGCAACTCCGGCCCGAGGCCGAGATGGAGGGCGTGACGGCCGACTCGGTCATCACCGCGATCCTCGCCCACGTCCCCGTGCCCCGCTAGGCCGGCAGGAACAGCCCATGGCACTCACCGGACGCACCGCCCTTCTCGCCGCACTCGGCGCCCTCGCCGTCGGTGTGCTGCTCCCCGGCTGGAGCGGCATCCTCGCTGTCGAAGGCGTTCTTCTGCTCGGAATTCTGTGCGACCTCGCGCTCGCCGCGCCAGTACGAAAGCTCCATTTCACTCGAATCGGTGATACATCCGTTCGACTCGGTGAAACCGCGAACGTCACGCTGACCGTCACCAACCCCGGCCGCCGGCCGCTGCGCGCCCTGCTGCGCGACTCCTGGCCGCCCAGCAGCTGGCACCCGGGCACCGAAGTGGCCGCGTCCCGGCACCGGTTGGTGGTCCCACCGGGCGAGCGCCGCCGCGTCACGACCGTGCTGCACCCGACCCGCCGCGGCGACCGCCAAGCCGAACGTGTCATCGTGCGCTCGCACGGTCCGCTCGGCCTCGCCGCCCGCCAGGGCTCGCACAGCATCCCGTGGACCGTCCGCGTACTGCCGCCCTTCACCAGCCGCAAGCACCTGCCCTCCCGGCTGGCACGGCTCCGCGAACTCGACGGCCGCACCTCACTTCTGACCCGCGGTCAGGGCACCGAGTTCGACTCGCTGCGCGAGTACATCCCCGGCGACGACACCCGCTCGATCGACTGGCGCGCGAGTGCCCGCCGCACGACCGTCGCCGTACGCACCTGGCGGCCGGAACGCGACCGGCACATCCTCATCGTGCTCGACACCAGCCGGACCTCGGCGGGCCGGGTCGGCGACGCTCCCCGGCTCGACGCCGCCATGGATGCCGCGCTGCTGCTCGCCGTCCTCGCCGGCCGGGCCGGCGACCGCGTGGACCTCCTCGCCTACGACCGCCGCATCCGCGCCTCCGTCCAGGGCCGCAGCACCACCGACATGCTTCCGGCGCTCGTCAACGCGATGGCGCCGATCGAACCCGAACTGGTCGAGTCCGACGCCAGGGGCCTGGTCGCCGCGATCCTGCAGCGCGCCCCGCGCCGATCCCTCGTCGTCCTGCTCACGGGCCTCGACGCGGCCCCCATGGAGGAGGGCCTGCTTCCCGTCCTCCCCCAGCTCACCCACCGGCACGAAGTCCTCATCGCGTCCGTGGCCGACCCCCGCATCGAGGAAATGGCCCGGGGCCGCGGCACACTGGACGCCGTCTACGCGGCAGCAGCAGCCGAACAAGCGCGAGCCGAACGCCGCCGCACCGGCCAGCGCCTCTCCCGCCACGGCATTACCGTCGTCGACGCCCCACCCACGGACATCGCCCCCGCTCTGGCGGACGCGTACCTGGCCCTGAAGGCCGCCGGCCGCCTCTAGTGCTGGGACCGCTGAGGTTCGCCGGGGAGTACGGGTTCACCATCGCCGGCTGAGGGTGTACGGGACACTACGATCGGTTCGAGAAGGCGTCGTGGTGTGTTGATCGCGTGAGACAGGGGATCGTCATCAGAGGCGGCCGGATCGAATCCGGGGCCCGGCTCGATACTGCTGCCGGCAACACCGTTGGATCGGCACCGAGAACGCAAAGAAGCCCCCAGGCAATAGCCTGGGGGCTTCTTCTCAAAAATTGTTCGGCGGCGTCCTACTCTCCCACAGGGTCCCCCCTGCAGTACCATCGGCGCTGAAAGGCTTAGCTTCCGGGTTCGGAATGTAACCGGGCGTTTCCCTAACGCTATGACCACCGAAACACTATGAAGTTAACCAACCGGGTATTATCACGGTTCGTTACTTCAGAACTACACAGTGGACGCGAAGCAAAAATAGTTAGACAAGCCCTCGGCCTATTAGTACCAGTCAGCTCCACCCGTTACCGGGCTTCCACATCTGGCCTATCAACCCAGTCGTCTACTGGGAGCCTTAACCCCTCAAAGGGGGTGGGAATACTCATCTCGAAGCAGGCTTCCCGCTTAGATGCTTTCAGCGGTTATCCTTTCCGAACGTAGCCAACCAGCCATGCCCTTGGCAGGACAACTGGCACACCAGAGGTTCGTCCGTCCCGGTCCTCTCGTACTAGGGACAGCCCTTCTCAATATTCCTACGCGCGCAGCGGATAGGGACCGAACTGTCTCACGACGTTCTAAACCCAGCTCGCGTACCGCTTTAATGGGCGAACAGCCCAACCCTTGGGACCGACTCCAGCCCCAGGATGCGACGAGCCGACATCGAGGTGCCAAACCATCCCGTCGATATGGACTCTTGGGGAAGATCAGCCTGTTATCCCCGGGGTACCTTTTATCCGTTGAGCGACGGCGCTTCCACAAGCCACCGCCGGATCACTAGTCCCGACTTTCGTCCCTGCTCGACCCGTCAGTCTCACAGTCAAGCTCCCTTGTGCACTTACACTCAACACCTGATTGCCAACCAGGCTGAGGGAACCTTTGGGCGCCTCCGTTACTCTTTAGGAGGCAACCGCCCCAGTTAAACTACCCACCAGACACTGTCCCTGATCCGGATCACGGACCGAGGTTAGACATCCAGCACGACCAGAGTGGTATTTCAACGACGACTCCACAACAGCTGGCGCTGCCGCTTCAAAGTCTCCCACCTATCCTACACAAGCCGAACCGAACACCAATATCAAGCTATAGTAAAGGTCCCGGGGTCTTTCCGTCCTGCTGCGCGAAACGAGCATCTTTACTCGTAGTGCAATTTCACCGGGCCTATGGTTGAGACAGTCGAGAAGTCGTTACGCCATTCGTGCAGGTCGGAACTTACCCGACAAGGAATTTCGCTACCTTAGGATGGTTATAGTTACCACCGCCGTTTACTGGCGCTTAAGTTCTCAGCTTCGCCACACCGAAATGTGACTAACCGGTCCCCTTAACGTTCCAGCACCGGGCAGGCGTCAGTCCGTATACATCGCCTTACGGCTTCGCACGGACCTGTGTTTTTAGTAAACAGTCGCTTCTCGCTGGTCTCTGCGGCCACCCCCAGCTCAGGGAGCAAGTCCCCTCACCAGTTGTGGCCCCCCTTCTCCCGAAGTTACGGGGGCATTTTGCCGAGTTCCTTAACCATAGTTCACCCGAACGCCTCGGTATTCTCTACCTGACCACCTGAGTCGGTTTAGGGTACGGGCCGCCATGAAACTCGCTAGAGGCTTTTCTCGACAGCATAGGATCATCCACTTCACCACAATCGGCTCGGCATCAGGTCTCAGACTATATGTCGCGCGGATTTGCCTACGCAACGCCCTACACCCTTACCCCGGGACAACCACCGCCCGGGCTGGACTACCTTCCTGCGTCACCCCATCGCTTACCTACTACCACCTTGGACCGGCGGCTCCACCACTCCCCTTTGCCCGAAGGCTCCAGGACGGCTTCACGGCCTTAGCATCAGAGGGTTCGATACTGGGCGTTTCAAAGCGGGTACCGGAATATCAACCGGTTGTCCATCGACTACGCCTGTCGGCCTCGCCTTAGGTCCCGACTTACCCTGGGCAGATCAGCTTGACCCAGGAACCCTTAGTCAATCGGCGCACACGTTTCCCACGTGTGTATCGCTACTCATGCCTGCATTCTCACTCGTGTACCGTCCACGACTGGCTTCCGCCGCCGCTTCACCCGGCACACGACGCTCCCCTACCCATCCCCGCACCCGTTAGGGCTTCACACGGGAATGACACGACTTCGGCGGTACGCTTGAGCCCCGCTACATTGTCGGCGCGGAATCACTTGACCAGTGAGCTATTACGCACTCTTTCAAGGATGGCTGCTTCTAAGCCAACCTCCTGGTTGTCTCTGCGACTCCACATCCTTTCCCACTTAGCGTACGCTTAGGGGCCTTAGTCGATGCTCTGGGCTGTTTCCCTCTCGACCATGGAGCTTATCCCCCACAGTCTCACTGCCGCGCTCTCACTTACCGGCATTCGGAGTTTGGCTAAGGTCAGTAACCCGGTAGGGCCCATCGCCTATCCAGTGCTCTACCTCCGGCAAGAAACACGCGACGCTGCACCTAAATGCATTTCGGGGAGAACCAGCTATCACGGAGTTTGATTGGCCTTTCACCCCTAACCACAGGTCATCCCCCAGGTTTTCAACCCTGGTGGGTTCGGTCCTCCACGAAGTCTTACCTCCGCTTCAACCTGCCCATGGCTAGATCACTCCGCTTCGGGTCTTGGGCGCGCGACTCATTCGCCCTATTCGGACTCGCTTTCGCTACGGCTACCCCACACGGGTTAACCTCGCCACACACCGCAAACTCGCAGGCTCATTCTTCAAAAGGCACGCAGTCACGACTGTGCATGCAAGCATGCACAGCGACGCTCCCACGGCTTGTAGGCACACGGTTTCAGGTACTATTTCACTCCGCTCCCGCGGTACTTTTCACCATTCCCTCACGGTACTATCCGCTATCGGTCACCAGGGAATATTTAGGCTTAGCGGGTGGTCCCGCCAGATTCACACGGGATTTCTCGGGCCCCGTGCTACTTGGGTGTCGCACAAGCAAGCCGTACAGATTTCAGCTACGGGGGTCTTACCCTCTACGCCGGACCTTTCGCATGTCCTTCGCCTATCCATACGGTTTCTGACTCGCCCAACAGTCGGCAGACTGCTGAAGTGCGATCCCACAACCCCGCATACGCAACCCCTGCCGGGTATCACACGCATACGGTTTGGCCTCATCCGGTTTCGCTCGCCACTACTCCCGGAATCACGGTTGTTTTCTCTTCCTGCGGGTACTGAGATGTTTCACTTCCCCGCGTTCCCTCCACATACCCTATGTGTTCAGGTATGGGTGACAGCCCATGACGACTGCCGGGTTTCCCCATTCGGACACCCCCGGATCACAGCTCAGTTGACAGCTCCCCGGGGCCTATCGCGGCCTCTCGCGTCCTTCATCGGTTCCTGGTGCCAAGGCATCCACCGTGCGCCCTTAAAAACTTGCCTTACAGATGCTCGCGTCCACTATGTAGTTCTCAAGCAACGAACCCTCCCCCACTCCGCTTCGATCAACTCGAAGGTTCATGAGGCCGGCGTCGAGAGGGGACTTTCGTTCCCTCAGGACCCAACAGCGTGCCCGGTACGGTCAACTCGTTCTGATTTCCACGCCGAAGCAGTACTGACAGAACAAACAAACCGTGCCGAATAGTCAACGTTCCACCCATGAGCAACCACCGCCGAACAGATGCCGGCGTAATGGCCCTGGACCGCTTTCGCAGCCAGAATGCTCCTTAGAAAGGAGGTGATCCAGCCGCACCTTCCGGTACGGCTACCTTGTTACGACTTCGTCCCAATCGCCAGTCCCACCTTCGACGACTCCCTCCCTTGCGGGTTGGGCCATCGGCTTCGGGTGTTACCGACTTTCGTGACGTGACGGGCGGTGTGTACAAGGCCCGGGAACGTATTCACCGCAGCAATGCTGATCTGCGATTACTAGCAACTCCGACTTCATGGGGTCGAGTTGCAGACCCCAATCCGAACTGAGGCCGGCTTTTTGAGATTCGCTCCACCTTGCGGTATCGCAGCTCATTGTACCGACCATTGTAGCACGTGTGCAGCCCAAGACATAAGGGGCATGATGACTTGACGTCGTCCCCACCTTCCTCCGAGTTGACCCCGGCGGTCTCCTGTGAGTCCCCATCACCCCGAAGGGCATGCTGGCAACACAGAACAGGGGTTGCGCTCGTTGCGGGACTTAACCCAACATCTCACGACACGAGCTGACGACAGCCATGCACCACCTGTACACCGACCACAAGGGGGGCCGTATCTCTACGGCTTTCCGGTGTATGTCAAGCCTTGGTAAGGTTCTTCGCGTTGCGTCGAATTAAGCCACATGCTCCGCTGCTTGTGCGGGCCCCCGTCAATTCCTTTGAGTTTTAGCCTTGCGGCCGTACTCCCCAGGCGGGGAACTTAATGCGTTAGCTGCGGCACCGACGACGTGGAATGTCGCCAACACCTAGTTCCCAACGTTTACGGCGTGGACTACCAGGGTATCTAATCCTGTTCGCTCCCCACGCTTTCGCTCCTCAGCGTCAGTAATGGCCCAGAGATCCGCCTTCGCCACCGGTGTTCCTCCTGATATCTGCGCATTTCACCGCTACACCAGGAATTCCGATCTCCCCTACCACACTCTAGTCTGCCCGTATCGAATGCAGACCCGGGGTTAAGCCCCGGGCTTTCACATCCGACGTGACAGACCGCCTACGAGCTCTTTACGCCCAATAATTCCGGACAACGCTCGCACCCTACGTATTACCGCGGCTGCTGGCACGTAGTTAGCCGGTGCTTCTTCTGCAGGTACCGTCACTTGCGCTTCTTCCCTGCTGAAAGAGGTTTACAACCCGAAGGCCGTCATCCCTCACGCGGCGTCGCTGCATCAGGCTTTCGCCCATTGTGCAATATTCCCCACTGCTGCCTCCCGTAGGAGTCTGGGCCGTGTCTCAGTCCCAGTGTGGCCGGTCGCCCTCTCAGGCCGGCTACCCGTCGTCGCCTTGGTAGGCCATTACCCCACCAACAAGCTGATAGGCCGCGGGCTCATCCTTCACCGCCGGAGCTTTTAACCCACCCCCAGGAGGAGGAGAGTGTTATCCGGTATTAGACCCCGTTTCCAGGGCTTGTCCCAGAGTGAAGGGCAGATTGCCCACGTGTTACTCACCCGTTCGCCACTAATCCACCCCGAAGGGCTTCATCGTTCGACTTGCATGTGTTAAGCACGCCGCCAGCGTTCGTCCTGAGCCAGGATCAAACTCTCCGTGAATGTCTCCACGCAAGAGCGGCACCACCGGCCGGAATAAGGCCCGTGGTGCACAGCGTCCTCGCTGTGTGATTGCCTCCCACCAGTTCCCGTCCCGAAGGACCGGAGGGTAGAAGGACTTTTTCAAAGGAACCACCAAACGAAACCCGAATGGGTTCCGCCCGGGGTGTTTTAAGTCTGGCGTTGACTTTTGGCACGCTGTTGAGTTCTCAAGGAACGGACGCTTCCTTTGGTGCCGTCACCGGCGCCCTCCGGGCTTCCCTTCGTGTTTCCGACTCTATCAGACGCTTTCACGCCCGATTCCCAGTCAGCGGGAGTACTGCAGATCCTGCATTGTGTTGCTTTAGCGTTTCTGCCTTTCGGCTTTCCCGCTGCACCCGACTTTAGCAGAAGCTTTCCATCGGATTTTCCGCTCTCGTTTCGAGGACACGCGGATCCATTCGGAGAATTCACTCGGATTGGATGTGCGATGTCTTCGTCGCGAGGAACGAAGAAGCAAGGAGACTCTATCGAGCCGCCTCGAACATGTCTAGTTCGTGACAACCGTTCGAATCTACCTACCCTGGTCACCCGTGTCAACGGGTTTCTGGGGCGAAGAGGAGACTAACAGGTCAGGGACGCCGAGTGCACATCCGGGTGACCGGGGTGCTCAGGCGGCCGTCGGGAGGGTGGCGCTGCGGTCCGCGGCCTCCACGTCGCCGGTCTCACCGCCGAGGGCCGCACGCCGGCCGACGCCGTAGATGTAGGCCAGGAACAGCAGTTCAGCGACGATGCCGATGGTGATGCGGGCCCAGGTCGGAAGGCCGGACGGGGTGACGAAGCCTTCGATGGCGCCGGAGACGAAAAGGACGACGGCCAGTCCGATGGCCATGCCGATGGCAGCACGCCCCTCTTCGGCCAGCGCCGTTCTGCGCGAGCGGGGACCCGGGTCGATCACCGTCCACCCCAGCCGCAGTCCGGTGCCGGCGGCGATGAACACGGCGGTGAGCTCCAGGAGGCCGTGCGGGAGGATCAGCCCCAGGAAGGTGTCGAGACGGCCCGCGGAACCCATGAGGCCGATCCCGATGCCGAGGTTGAGCACGTTCTGCCACAGCACCCAGAGGACCGGCAGCCCGAGGAACACCCCGAAGACCAGGCACATCGCCGCGGCCTGGGCGTTGTTCGTCCAGACCTGGGCGGCGAAGGACGCCGCGGGATGGCTGGAGTAGTACGTCTCGTACTGACCGCCGGGCCGGGTCATCGAGCGCAGGGCTTCCGGGGCGCCGATGGCCGACTGCACCTCCGGGTGGGAGGCGATCCACCAGCCGACGGCCGCCGCGACCGCTGTCGACAGCAGCGCCGTCGGCACCCACCAGTGCCGTGACCGGTAGACGGCTGCCGGGAAGGCGCTGGTGAAGAAGCGGGCGACATCGCGCCAGCTCGCCGTGCGGGCGCCCGCGACCGCGCTGCGCGCACGGGCCACCAGGGTGGTCAGCCGGCCGATCAGCGCCGGGTCCGGGGCGCTGGACTGGACGAGGGACAGATGGGTCGCCGTGCGCTGGTAGAGGCCGACCAGTTCGTCGGCCTCGTCGCCGGTGAGCCGGCGACCGCGTCCCAACAGCTCTTCGAGCCGGTCCCACTCATGCCGGTGGGCGGCGGCGAAGACATCGAGGTCCATGGGCTGCTGCTCCTGGCGGAAGAGGGCCGGACAGTGGGAAGCCCAAGCTTGGCAGACCGGGCAGACTGTTCGGGCAAGGGTTCGGACGGGGTGGAGGAGGGGTTCGCGCGTGAGTGGACTGGTGACGGGCGAGGCGGTGGCGCTGGGGATGGACCCGGCCAAGCTGCCGAGCCGGGCGCTCGCGACGACGATCGACCTCGTCGTCTACTGGACGGGCTTCGTCGGGCTCATGTTCCTGCTCGCCGCCGCGACCTCGTCGCTCGACGACGCGGCGGTGGCCGCGGTGTCGATCGGCGCGATGCTGCTCATCCTGGTCGGCATACCGATAGCCGTCGAGACCCTCACCCGTGGGCGGTCGCTGGGCAAGCTGGCCTGCGGGCTGCGGGTGGTGCGGGACGACGGCGGTCCGATCCGCTTCCGGCACGCGCTGGTGCGCGGGGCCGTGGGTGTCGTCGAGATCCAGCTGTCGCTGGGCGTCATCGCGTGCATCGCGTCCCTGGTGTCGGTGCGCGGGCGGCGGCTGGGGGACGTCTTCGGCGGGACCCTGGTCGTCCGCGAGCGCGTCCCGGTGCAGCACTCGCAGCTGATGCCGCCCGCACCGCCGTGGCTCGCGGCGCAGCTCGCCGGGGTGGACCTCTCGGGTGTGCCGGAGGGGCTGTGGCTGGCTGTACGGCAGTAC
This sequence comes from Streptomyces sp. So13.3, assembly GCF_005860785.2. Lineage (NCBI taxonomy): Bacteria > Bacillati > Actinomycetota > Actinomycetes > Kitasatosporales > Streptomycetaceae > Streptomyces > Streptomyces sp. So13.3. The sequence continues at coordinate 4,168,406 of NZ_CP048835.1, forward strand.
CTCTCACGGATGTGGCAGCTTGATCCGCAGGTCGGCTGGTCGATGGCGGAGCGGCTGGCGACGGATGTCGCCGCGTGCACGGGCGCGCGGATGCCCCAGGGGACTCCGCCGGCGGCGTTCCTGGCCGCGGTGGTGGCGGAACGGCAGTCGCGGGACGCCCGGCGGATGTTCGGCGCGGGCGGGCCTCCGGCCGGTCCCTTCGGGGGCGCACAGCCACCCGTCATGCCGTCGCCCGTCATGCCGTCACCGGTCATGCCACCGGTTCAGCCGGTCCAGGCTTTTCGGCCGGTCCAACCCGTCCAGCCCGCGCCGGCGATGCTGTCGAAGCCCGCCGCACCGGAGCCGCCGCGTACCGGGTTCGCTCCCCCGGCGTAGGCCGGACCTGGGCAGGACCGGGCAGGACCGGGCCGCGCGCACCCCTGGGGATGGGCGGCGGTGTCAGGCGAACGCCGACGGTGGTGATTCGAGCTCTTCGAGTTCGATCCCCGGGGCGGAGAGGACGACGTCGCCCGCGATGTGGATCTGCCGCTGCTCGCCGGTGTCGAGCTCGGTCACCTGGTACTCGTCCACAGGCAGCGGGCCGCTGTCGGTGTCGTGTGTTGTCCTGTCGATCAGGGCCCACGACTGGTCGAGGGTGCGGGGTGCGAGCACGGGGGGTGCGAAGGAGACGAGGCGTACGCGGGTGGCCGGGGTGCCCGGTTCGAGGCGCAGCAGTCGTGCGGTGGCGATCAGAAACGCGGGCGAGGCCCCGGTGAAGGCATGGGCGGGGACGTTGCCCTCCTGTGCCTGCTCGCCCGCGGGGTCGGTACGGACCCAGGTGACGCCGTCGATGGCCGCGCCGCGGACCTGCCAGCTGGACGCGTTCATTTCGAGGCGGATGGGGCGGCCGAGATCGTCGATGGTGAGGTCGACGGAGCCGGAGTGATCACCCGAGGGGGCGGTGAGCTGGGAGACGTAGCGCCAGCCGGAGGGGCCGGTGGCGCAGTGGAAGTGTTCGGCACCCAGGGGGGTGTGGTCATGCGTGTCGTGGAACGAGTATCGGCCTCGGGGCATGGTGGGGACCTTAAACGGCGTCGCCCCCGCCGCGGAAAACGGCGGGGGCGACGCTCGTGACGCTCAGTGGATCTACAGGTGTCGATCAACCACTGTGGATCAACCGCAGTGGATCCACAGCTGTGGATCAACCGCAGTGGACATGGATCGCCGCGATCAGCCGCGGTGATCCCGTACCGGGTGGATCAGTGGATCAGTAGCGGTAGTGGTCCGCCTTGTACGGGCCCTCGACCGGGACGCCGATGTAGGCGGCCTGCTCCGGGCGGAGCGTGGTCAGCCGGACGCCGAGGGCGTCCAGGTGCAGACGGGCGACCTTCTCGTCCAGGTGCTTGGGGAGCACGTAGACGCCGGTGGGGTACTCGCTCTGCTTGGTGAACAGCTCGATCTGGGCCAGGGTCTGGTCCGCGAAGGAGTTGGACATCACGAACGAGGGGTGACCGGTGGCGTTGCCGAGGTTCAGCAGACGGCCCTCGGACAGCACGATCAGGACCTTGCCGTCGGTGAACTTCCAGGTGTGGACCTGCGGCTTGACCTCATCCCGGACGATGCCCGGGATCTTGGCCAGGCCGGCCATGTCGATCTCGTTGTCGAAGTGGCCGATGTTGCCCACGATGGCCTGGTGCTTCATCTTGGCCATGTCGGCGGCCATGATGATGTCCTTGTTGCCGGTCGTGGTGATGAAGATGTCGGCGGTCTCGACGACGTCGTCGAGGGTGGCGACCTGGTAGCCGTCCATCGCCGCCTGCAGGGCGCAGATCGGGTCGATCTCGGTGATGACGACCCGGGCGCCCTGGCCGCGCAGCGACTCCGCACAGCCCTTGCCGACGTCGCCGTAGCCGAGGACGACGGCGACCTTGCCGCCGATGAGGACGTCGGTGGCGCGGTTGATGCCGTCGATCAGGGAGTGGCGGCAGCCGTACTTGTTGTCGAACTTCGACTTGGTGACCGCGTCATTGACGTTGATGGCCGGGAAGAGCAGCGAGCCTTCCTGCATCATCTCGTACAGGCGGTGAACACCGGTGGTGGTCTCCTCCGTGACGCCGCGGATCTCCGACGCCAGCTGGGTCCACTTCTGGGGGCTCTCGGAGAGGGTGCGGTTCAGCACGCGGAGGATGTAGCCGTACTCCTCGCTGTCCGCGGTGGACGGGTCCGGAGCCGCGCCGGCCTTCTCGAACTCGACACCCTTGTGCACCAGGAGCGTGGCGTCGCCGCCGTCGTCCAGGATCATGTTCGGGCCGCCGGTGGGGGTGTTCGGCCAGGTCAGCGCCTGCTCCGTGCACCACCAGTACTCCTCCAGGCTCTCGCCCTTCCAGGCGAAGACCGGCACACCCTGCGGGTTCTCGGGGGTGCCGTTCGGGCCGACCGCGATGGCGGCGGCCGCGTGGTCCTGGGTGGAGAAGATGTTGCACGACGCCCAGCGGACCTCGGCACCCAGCGCGACCAGCGTCTCGATGAGGACGGCGGTCTGGATCGTCATGTGCAGCGAGCCGGTGATGCGGGCGCCGGCCAGCGGCTGCGCCTCGGCGTACTCGGCACGGATCGACATCAGGCCGGGCATCTCGTGCTCGGCCAGCGTGATCTCCTTGCGGCCGTAAGCGGCCTGGGAGATGTCGGCGACCTTGAAGTCAGTTGCGGTGGTGGTCATACGGGCTGCTCCTCGCTGAATGCTTCGAGGTGGACGGGGAATTGACGCAGCCGCAGGCTGACGAGACAGCGCCCTCGAGCGGACACACCCGTCCCCTTGCAGCAGCGCATTCCGTCGGAGGCCCTCTCTCCCTCGGACGGCAACCACTTCCGCGGTGCCGCCCGACCGCCATCAGCAGCGACGTCTGGCTACAGACGAACCTACACCGGACGGCCCCGCGCTCCCCACCTCGTACCGGTTTCGGCCAGTGGGCCGGGGCAAGAAGAGCGCGGGAAGGACAGGCCGACCGGCGGGGACATAAGGGACCAATGTCACGTCCGCCCCGGTTCCGGAATGTTGCACGATTCGATCAGGGCAGCAACACTCTTGCGGACTCGCGCCCGTTTGCGCCCGAATGGCTCAAGGAGACGATCACGTGACCAGTCCGGCCGACCCCCGCGATGCAGCGGGGACCACGACACAGCGGCTGAAGCTGCTCGCGGTGACCGCATGCCCCACCGGCATCGCTCACACGTACATGGCCGCGGAGAAGCTGGCCCAGGCCGCCGAGGCGCTCGGCATCGACATGAAAGTGGAGACGCAAGGGTCCATCGGCGCTGAGAACGTCTTGTCTGACAACGATGTCATGGCTGCCGACGGGATCATCATCGCGGCCGACAAGGACGTCGATCTCAGCCGGTTCGCCGGCAAGAGGGTGCTCTCCGTCGGGGTCTCCGAGGGCATCAGCCACCCGGAGCGGCTGATCGAGCAGGTCCGCAGCGCCCCGGTGCACGGCGGGGGCGGCCGCGGCGGCGACTCGCTCGGCGGCGCCAGTGGTGGAAGCGGGGGCGGCGGCGGGGGCAAGCAGCGCAGCGTCGGCTACAAGGCGCTGATGAACGGCGTCTCGTACATGATCCCGTTCGTGGTGGTCGGCGGGCTGCTGATCGCCATCTCGCTGGCGCTGGGCGGGCACACCAACCCCGAGGGCGGCCTGGTCATCCCGGACGGCACCTTCTGGAAGCACGTCAACGACATCGGCGTCATCGGCTTCACGTTGATGGTCCCGATCCTGTCCGGGTACATCGCCTACGCGATCGGTGACCGGCCCGCGCTCGTCCCGGGCATGATCGGCGGCTGGATCGCCAACACCGGAGCGCTGTACGACTCCAAGGCCGGTGCGGGCTTCATCGGTGCCATCGTCACCGGCTTCCTGGCCGGCTACCTGGTGCTGTGGATCAAGAAGGTCCAGGTCCCGAAGTTCGTCCAGCCCATCATGCCGATCATCGTGATCCCCATCGTCGCGACGACCTCGCTCGGGCTGTTCTTCATCTACGTCATCGGGAAGCCGATCTCGTGGGTCTTCGAGCACCTCACCAACTTCCTGAGCGGAATGACCGGATCGAGCGCCATCCTGCTCGGCGCGATCCTCGGCCTGATGATCGCCTTCGACATGGGCGGTCCGGTCAACAAGACCGCGTTCCTCTTCGGCGCCGGCCTGATCGGTTCGGGCAATCTGACGGTCATGGGCATGTGCGCGGCCGCGATTCCCGTCATGCCGCTGGGCCAGGGTCTGGCGACCCTGCTGCGTCGCAAGCTCTACTCCGAGCAGGAGCGCGAGACCGGGATGGCGGCCCTGTTCATGGGCTGCTTCGGTATCTCGGAGGGCGCGATCCCGTTCGCCGCGGCACGGCCCGCGCAGGTCATCCCCGCGAACATGCTCGGTGGCGCGGTGGCCGGTGCCATCGCGGGCATGGCGTCGGTGAAGGACTCGGTGCCGCACGGCGGTCCCATCGTGGCGGTCCTCGGAGCGATCGGCGGGGTGCCGGTGTTCTTCCTGGCCATCGCGATCGGCACCGTGGTCACGGCGTTCACGACCAACGCGCTGATCGACATCAAGGAGCGGCGGGCCGGCGGCGCGGCGAAGTCCCTGCTGCCGCAGCAGGCGCTCGAACCGGCGCCGGCCGGCATCGGCGCCGTCGGTGCCCCGGCAGTCGGTGCCCCGACAGTCGTTGCCGCGGCACCCGAGCGCCAGGCACCCACCCCCGAGGTCACGGAAGTCCTCTCCGGCTATCTCACCGGGCAGACCGTCAAGGAGCAGCTCGACGCCTCCGACAAGGAGTCCGCGATCCGGGAGATGGCGGAGATGCTGGCGACCACCGGGAAGGTCGCGGATGTCGACGCCCTGGTGGCCGTGGCGCTGGCGCGGGAGGCGCAGGGTACGACCGGCCTCGGCGAGGAGATCGCCATCCCGCACGCCAAGACGGATGCGGTGACGTCCCCGCTGGTGGGCTTCGCGCGGTCGGCCGACGGCATCGACTGGGGTTCGCTGGACGGGACGAAGGCCAAGCTGGTCTTCATGATCTCCGTGCCGGAGGCGGCGGCCGGTGACGAGCATCTGCGGATCCTGGCGCAGCTGTCGCGCAAGCTGATGGACAGCGGCTTCCGGGACCGGCTGCAGAAGGCCCAGGACCGGGACGCCATTCTCCAGGTGCTGGCCGAGATCGAGTAGTCCTGACAGCGGCACCGTCAGCACATAGGAGGGGCCCCGCACCGGTCGGTGCGGGGCCCCTCCTCCGTTCTTCGCGCCCTCAGTGGGGGTGCGGGTCGCCGCCCGGTGTCTGGGTCGGGTCGGGACCGGCCGCCGCGGCGGCCTCGCTGTAGATGTCGGGTTCGAGGTAGATGACGCGGGCGATCGGCACGGCCTCGCGGATCCGGACCTCGGCGGCGTCGATCGCGCGGGCGACCTCGGCGGCGGTGTCGTCGTGCTGGACGGCGATCTTCGCGGCGACCAGCAGTTCCTCCGGGCCGAGGTGGAGGGTGCGCATGTGGATGACGCCGGTGACGGTGTTCCCGTCGACGATGGCCTCGCGGATCATGGCTACCGATTCGGCGCCCGCACCCTCGCCGAGGAGCAGCGACTTGGTCTCGGCGGCGAGTACGAGGGCGATCACGATGAGCAGGATGCCGATGCAGAGGGTGCCGATGCCGTCCCAGACGCCGTCACCGGTGGCCAGCGCGATGCCGACACCGCACAGGGCGAGGACGAGCCCGACGAGCGCGCCGAAGTCCTCCAGCAGGACGACGGGCAGTTCCGGGGCCTTGGCGCGGCGGATGAAGTCGGTCCAGGAGAGCGCGCCGCGGGTCTGGTTGGACTCGATGATCGCGGTGCGGAAGGAGAAGCTCTCCGCGATGATCGCGAAGACCAGGACGCCGATCGGCCAGTACCAGTGCTCGATCTCGTGCGGATGCTTGATCTTCTCGTAGCCCTCGTAGAGCGCGAACATGCCACCGACGCTGAACAGCACGATCGACACCAGGAAGGCGTAGATGTAGCGCTCGCGGCCGTAGCCGAACGGGTGCTCCTCGCTCGCCTCGCGCTTGGCCTTCTTGCCCCCGACGAGGAGCAGCGCCTGGTTGCCCGAGTCGGCGAGGGAGTGCACGCCTTCGGCGAGCATGGACGACGATCCGCTGAACGCGAATGCCACGAACTTCGCCACGGCGATGGCGAGGTTGGCGCTCAATGCGGCGACGATCGCCTTGGTTCCGCCTGACGCGCTCATAGGTGTTGGTTCGTCCCTTCGGTCCTTCGGTCCGGCCCCCGGCCACTGGCCGGTCATTCTTGCAGGCTGCCCTGCGGACGGCGCGTCAGGCCACCACTGTGGCGCGGAAGACGGTCCCTCCGGTGGTGCTTCCGGTCGTGCTCCCGGCCGTGCTTCCGGCGCCGCTTCCGCCGGTGCCCCCGATGCCGCCGATGCCGCCGGCGATGCTGCCCGGGCACGTCAGTTCCACCCGTTCGCCCGCCGGGACGAAGGCGGACTCGCCGCGCTCCAGCGTCAGCTCGCCGTGCGGGGAGCGCAGCAGCGCCGCCCCGTCGGTGCAGAGCAGGATCTGCGGGGTGCGGGCGTCGGGGGTGCGGGCCTCGCCGCCGGGGGCTAGGACGTAGCGCGAGAGCCGGAACTCGTCGATGGGCGTCTCGTAGACCTCTTCGCCGTTCGAGGAGACCTCGGGGCGCAGGACGCCCGGGTCGGTGGCCTCGAAGCGGACGACGCGGAGCAGCTCCGGCACGTCCACGTGCTTGGGGGTCAGACCGCAGCGCAGCACGTTGTCGGAGTTGGCCATGATCTCGACACCGAGGCCGTCGAGGTAGGCGTGCGGGACGCCGGCGCCGAGGTAGAGGGCTTCGCCGGGCTGCAGCGTCACGTGGTTGAGGAGCATGGCCGCGATGACGCCCGGGTCGCCGGGGAAGCTGTGGGCCGTGGTGGCGTAGGCGGCGAAGTCGGCCGCGTGCGGGCCGTCCTGTTCGGCGAGCCGGGCTGCGGCCTGGGCGGCCTCGTCCACCGTTTCGGCCATCGCGTCGCGGTCGGCGGTCAGTACGGCGGCGAGGACCTCGCGCAGCGCGTCGGTCTCGGGCCGGGCGCGCAGGATGTCCGCGTACGGCTTGAGCGAGTCCACGCCGAGGGCTTCGAGGAGTTCGGCGGCCTCGGCGGGGTGCCGGAAACCGCACAGCCCGTCGAAGGGGGTGAGCGCGACGATGGCCTCGGGCTTGTGGTTCGCGTCCTTGTAGTTGCGGTGCGGGGCGTCGACGGGGATGCCGCGCGCCTCCTCGTCCGCGAAGCCCGCCCGCGCCTGGGCCAGGTCGGGATGGACCTGGAGCGACAGGGGTGCGCCGGCCGCGAGGATCTTGAACAGGAACGGCAGCCGGGGGCCGAAGCGCAACACGGCCGGCTCGCCGAGCTCGGCGAGCGGATCGGCGTCGATCGCCTCGTTCAGCGGGACCGGTCCCGCGCCCCGGTCGATCCGGGAAGGTGCTCCCGGATGCGCGCCCATCCACAGTTCGGCCTGCGGCTCGCCGGTGGGGGCGGTGCCGAGCAGTTCGGGGATGGCGGTGGTGGAGCCCCAGGCGTAGGGACGCACGGTGTTGGTCAGACGGTCCATGGCGTCATGATCTCTCGGCAGAGGCGACGGCGAGGTAAACCGAGGCGAAATCTGTCAGGGCGAGCAGCTCGGCGGTGGTCTCCAGGACCCCGCCGTCGCCCGCGGCGATCTCGCTCAGCGGGGTGTCGTGGGCGTAGGCCAGCTCACGGGCGGCGGGCGCGGACGCGGCCTGCTGTCCGGCGGCCTCCCGCAGCAGGACGACGCGCAGCCGCAGGGCCTGGTGGTCCTCGACGCGGTCGCGGAAGAAGTCGTCGGGGTCCGCCCCGGGCGAGAGGGTTCCGGCGAGCAGCGCGCCGTGGGCCGCGAGCGCCTCGGGCAGTTCGGCGGCGAGCGCCGGGCGGCCGGTCCTGGTGGCGAGGACGGCGGCGAACCGGCGGGCGGCCGGGGCGGCGTTCGGTCCGGTGCTCCACAGCAGCGGCAGGGCGTCGGCCAGTTCGGTGGCCAGCGTCTTGGCGGGGTTGGTGTACGTCGCGATGGCCGGTCCGCAGCGGGCAGCGACCTCGTCGAGCCGGTCGGCCACGGCCTGCACGGCGGTCGGCGGGGCGGTGAACAGCCCGATGCGGTCGGCGAGCGTGAGCAGCGGGGTGAGCAGCGCCCACAGCGCGCCGGGGTCCTCTGCGGGGACACCGGACGGTCCGGTGGGAAGCGGCGACGCGGGCCCGGCGAACGGGATCGTCATGCCGCGCGCCTGCTCCAGCGCCTCGGCGAGGGGCGACCTTGCGGGCGCCACGGCGGCGACGGTGCAGCCGCGCCGGTAGGCCTGCTCGACGAGGCCGACGAGGCCGGCCTCCCGGCCGCTCGCGGTGGTGAGCAGCACCAGGTCGAGCGGGCCGGTCCAGCCGGGGAGCGTCCACTGCGGTTCGTACGGGGTCGGTCCGGCCGACCGCAGCGGTATGACGGGGCAGCTGCCGGCACCGAGCGCGCCGAGCACATCGGCCACGGCCACGGCTTCCGGGCCGGAGCCGGCGACCAGCACGGTGCGCGGCCGGCCGTCGGGGCGCAGGTCCTGGACGCCCGCCTCCTGCGTGAGCCGCGCGGCGGTCCGCACGCGGGCGCCGGCGGCCGCGGCGCCGAGCAGCAGCCCGCGGGTGTCGGCGCGGGCGAGGGCGTCGGGGTCGTCAAGCAGCGACTCGTCGAGCATCGGGACCTCCGGGTCCTGGTCCGTCACCCCGGGCACGTCCTGCCCGGGAGGTCACGGGTCCCCGTCCCGGGGGCCCGGTCAGGCCGTGTCGGCCGTCAGGCCCTTCAGGCGGGGCGGCGGGCCTCGTCGATGAGCAGGACGGGGATCTCGTCGCGTACCGGGTAGGCGAGGCCGCAGCTGTCGGAGGTGCACACGAGCTCGTTCGCTTCGATGTCCTCCCGGAGCGGGGCGTGGCACGCCGGGCAGGCGAGGATCTCCAGGAGGCTGGCTTCGACGAGCGACATGGTGGCGAGTCCTTCGGACGGCGTGGTTCGGACGGTGGTTTCGACAGCGGCGTTCCGGTGCCGCGGTGGCGGCGTACCGCGTGATCAGCCTAACGCCGGGGCGGTGCCGTGTGGGGCCGCGTCAGGCCCGGATGACGGCGAGGGCTTCGTCGCGGACGCGGTCGACGGTGGCCGCGTCGCGCGCCTCGACGTTGAGGCGGAGCAGCGGCTCGGTGTTGGAGGCGCGGACGTTGAACCACCAGTCGGCCGTGGTGACCGTGAGGCCGTCGAGTTCGTCGAGGGTGACGCCCGGCCGGCTCTCGTACGTGGCGCGGATCGCGGCCACCCGGCCGGCCTGGTCGGCGACGGTGCTGTTGATCTCGCCGGAGGCGGGGTAGCGGTCGTACTCGGCGACCAGCTCGGAGAGCGTCCCGTCCTGGGCGCCGAGCGCGGCCAGCACGTGCAGGGCGGCGAGCATGCCGGTGTCGGCGTTCCAGAACTCGCGGAAGTAGTAGTGCGCGGAGTGCTCGCCGCCGAAGATCGCACCGGTGCGGGCCATCTCCTGCTTGATGAAGGAGTGGCCGACGCGGGTGCGCACCGCCTTGCCGCCGTGCTCCGCGACGACCTCGGGCACGGACCAGGACGTGATCAGGTTGTGGATGATCGTGCCGCCGGGGTGCTTGGCCAGCTCACGGGCCGCGACCAGGGCGGTGATCGCCGAGGGCGACACCGGCTCGCCGCGCTCGTCGACCGCGAAGCAGCGGTCGGCGTCACCGTCGAAGGCGAGCCCCAGGTCGGCGCCGGTCTCCAGGACCTTCGCCTGCAGGTCGACCAGGTTCTTCGGGTCGAGCGGGTTCGCCTCGTGGTTGGGGAACGTGCCGTCGAGCTCGAAGTAGAGCGGCACGAGTTCCAGCGGCAGCCCGGCGAAGACGGTGGGAACGGTGTGGCCGCCCATCCCGTTGCCCGCGTCGACAACGACCTTCAGCCGGCGGATCGCACCGAGGTCGACCAGGCCCCGCAGATAGCCGGCGTAGTCGGCGAGCACGTCCCGCTGGGTGATCACTCCCGTGGTGGCGGCGGGCTCCGGCGCTCCCTGCTCGCTCCACCGCTCGGCCAGCACGCGGATGTCGGCCAGGCCGGTGTTCTGGCCCACGGGGGCCGCGCCCTTGTGGCACATCTTGATGCCGTTGTACTGCGCGGGGTTGTGGCTGGCGGTGAACATCGCGCCGGGCAGGTCCAGTTGGCCGCTGGCGAAGTACAGCTCGTCCGTCGAGCACAGGCCGATCTCGGTGACGGACGCGCCACGGGCGGCGGCGCCGCGCGCGAAGGCGCGGGACAGTCCGGGCGAGGAGGGGCGCATGTCATGGCCGACGACGATCGCGTCGGCCGCGGTGACGGTGACGAAGGCGGCGCCGAAGAGCTCGGCGAGCGGTTCGTCCCACTGGTCCGGGACCACGCCGCGAATGTCGTAGGCCTTGATGATCTGCGACAAGTCGGACACAGCACACCCCTGTTGAACAGCGCCGGACGGCGACGCGCGGAAAACTCCCGCTCAACCTACCCCGGCGGGGTGATCGGTCCGGTCAGGGCTCCGGGGAGCGCAGCACCCTCAGATGACCCCTGCGGGCGACCTCCCTGGGGTCCGCCTCCCGGCCCCGGGAGCCGTTCGCGGGGCGCTCCGGCGGGCGGGCCGCCTCGCGCACCGCGTTGGCGAGCGCTTCGAGATCGTCACCGCTGGGGAGGACGGGACCGCTGTCCACGGCGAGCCGGACGACCTCCCAGCCGCGCGGGGCGGTGAGGCGCTCGGAGTGCTCGTGGCAGAGGTCGTAGCAGTGCGGCTCGGCGTAGGTCGCGAGCGGGCCGAGTACGGCGGTCGAGTCCGCATAGACGTACGTCAGCGTCGCGACGGCGGGTCGGCCGCAAGCGGTCCGCGAACAGCGACGTACAGGGCTCACGACGTTGGACGCTACCGCACTCTTGAGCGGGCCGCGACGACTCTCCATGACCTCACCCTGTCGTGTCGTCCCGGTTCGCCGGGAACGCCTGATAACCGTGATCACGGGCTGACCTGCGGGGAGAGGCCTGCGGGAAGGTTTCCTCCCGGCGATCCGGCCCTGGCCCGGCCCTCGCTCGGCCCAGGCGCGGCCCGGATGCAGCTCCGCCTCCACTCCCCGCCCGGCCCCGGCTCGGCACCGCCTCGCCACGGTGGACACTCCCGGACCGCGTGTCATGCGGCGCCCCGTGAGAGCCGCGGCGGATGGCGCGCCACCTGGCGTCCGCGGTGTACCGGGGCCCCGGGAGGACTAGGCTCAAAGGCGATGGACAGCCCCGTACCTCCCTCTCCAGACCCCCGTCCGCGTCGTCGCGACCGCCATGGCCGCGGCATGCGCGGACCCATCGCGCCCCCGCAGGTGCCGCTCGCGCTCACGCGCGCCGACGCCTTCGACGATCTCGTACGGGACGCCGCCGACCGGCTGGAGAGGCGCTGGCCGCAGCTGGCCGACGTCGAGTTCGCCGTGCAGGAGGTGCCGCTCGTCTCCGACGAGGGGAAGCCGGCGACGCCGGACGACTCCGCCGACGGCAGTGTGCCGCTCGGCCGGCTGATCAGCGGCCGCAAGGACGCACCGAACCGCATCGTGGTCTACCGCCGCCCGGTGGAGATCCGGGCCAAGAGCCACGACGAGCGGGCGATGCTCGTGCACGAGGTCGTCGTCGAGCAGGTGGCCGAGCTGCTGGGACTCTCCCCGGAGAACGTGGACCCCAAGTACGGGCAGGAATAGGCCCGGCCGGGCACGTGCCCGGCCGGACAGCCCCTGAGCGTCAGCGTTCGACGAGCATCCGGGGATCGTCAGTCGTCGAGGATCGTCAGGTCCGGCTGGACCTTCGGGACCACGACCGTGCCCCGGTCGTCCGGCATCGGCTGGATGGTGAACATCGGGATGCCGTTGAGCGGCAGCGACAGCATGCGCGAGGCGTAGACCGGTCCGCCGGAGACCGGCTCGACGGTCACCGCGAAGGCGCCCTTGCCCGACGAGGGCGCGGGCGGCTCGATCGCCAGGGTGGTGCCGGCCTTGATGGTGACGTTCTTGCTGACCGGTGCTCCGCCGTCGGTGGCCGCCGAGGTGGTGACCTTCACGACGGCCTCCTTGTCCGGTGCGACCAGGGACAGCGTCGACGCCTTGATCCGGTTGTCGGCGACGGTGGCCCGTTCGTCGATCTTCGGGGTGGCCGGCAGGAAGGCCGTCTCCTGCTTGGCACCGGTGCCGCGGGTGACGCGCAGGGCGGCGACGATCGGCGCGGCCGCGTGCGCGTCGCTCGCGGTCAGCAGCAGGGATCCGGCCTCGCCCTTGGTGACGTCCCCGAGCTCGATCGTGGTCGTCATACCGCTCTTGACGTGCAGCGTCTCGTGTCCGGCCGGGGTGATCGAGCCGGTCGGGGCGGCGAGCCGCACTTTCAGGTCCGCGTCGTCCTGGCCGGTGGCGTACGCGACGAGCTGTACGGACGTGGCGTCGGCGGGGATGCCGGGGAAGACCAGGCTCGGGGCCGGATCCGCGGCGGCGGGCAGCCAGTCCGCGCCGGCCTTGCCGTCCACGGCCTGGACGGCCGCGCCGACCCGGCCGCTGCGGACGGTGACATGCACGGTCAGGTCCGGGACCTTCTCCGTGATGAGGGTGGAGAGCAGGATCGACGTGCTGCCCTGCGACGGGACGGAGACCCCGTCGCCGGTCGTGGCCTTCAGCGCGCCGTCCTTGCCGAACAGTTCGACGTCGACGACGGCGTCCAGGGCGTCGGGGTTCACCAGGTGCAGGAAGTCCTGGCGGTCGGCGGCGGTGCTCGCCGCCGGGAACCAGAACTCGCTGTCCGGGGCCACGCAGGACGTGCCGAGCACGGCACGGCCGGGACCCGCGCCGACCACGGTGGTCTGCTGAACGCTCCAGCCGGGCGCCAGACCGCCTTCGGCGGTGCCGATCAGCGCCGGGCTGTCGGCCTTCTCCACCTTGGCCGTGACGGGCACACCCGGCTCCGTGAGCGGAGCGAGCGGCTTGGCCTTGGCGCTCGCGTCTCCGGTGGCGGGCAGCAGCCGGGCGGTGCCCTGCTTGCCCGTCTGGGCGCCCTTGGGCGTGAACGAGGTGTACGTGGTGGACGCCAGCTCGGAGGCCGACGGCGCCGGGCAGACCAGCGCCGACCGCTGCACGGGCTGCCGGGCGGCGGAGCCCACGGGCGCGGCGGCCGGGTCGCCGGCTCCGGTGAGCACGGCCGCGCCGGTGAGGGCGGCGAGTGCTGCGGTCGCTCCCGCCAGGGAGATGATGCTGCGGTTCACTGACTTTCACCTCGCGGTGTTGCCCGGGGCCGGCCGGTCGGCCTGGTCACGGCCGGCGTGACGTGCGTGACGTACCTGGTGTGGGGGACCCGGCGGACGGGTGCTTCGGTGCCGCCGGGTCACGGTGCTCAGGGCTGCCGGCTGCCCCCGTCGCGGTGCTGGTCGCCGTCGGTGTAGTACCCGTTGCCGTCGTCGTCCTGCCGGTACGGGTCGTAGGCCGGCGGCGGCTGCTGGCCGTAGGTGTACGGATCGGCGTAGCCGCCGTTGTTCTGGTCGTAGCCGCCGTTCTGGTTCTGCTGCTGGCCGTAGCCGTTGTTCTGCTGGTCGTAGCCGCTGTTCTGGTCGTAGCCGCCGGGGTCCGCGGGGGCGGCGTACTGGTAGCCGTCCCACTGCCGGCCGTACGGATCCTGTTGCGGGACGGCGGCGTACGGGTCGCCGCCCGGGTCGACCGGTTCGGGCGCCGCGTACGGGTCGTACTGGTCCGGGATCGCCGCAGCCGGGGATTCGGCCGGGGCCGTCCCGTCCGGGTCGCTCCCGTCGTCGGGGCCCGCCACGGCGGCGGCCTCGGCGTCCGCGGCGGCCTGAAGGCGGCGGGCGCGCCGGCCCTCGCCGGACGCCTGCGCCGGGATCCCGGAGGCGGACATGTCCGCGGCGACCGCTTCCTGCTCCGGCAGGTCGTCGTCGATCTGCCGGCGGCGGCCGGGCAGCGCCAGGACGACCACCACGAGCAGGAGGAAGCCCTGCGCCCACAGCCAGCCGGTGTGGGTGACCGGGTCCTGGTACGTGACGTCGAGCCGGCCGCCGTCCGTGGGCAGTTCGAAGCCCTGCGCCCACTCGTCGACCTTGGTGGCCTTGAGCGGCCGGCCGTCGAGGGTCGCCTGCCAGCCGGCGGAGGCCGCGTCGGCGAGGCGCAGGACGCGTCCCGCGCCGCCGGCCGGGATCTTGGCGTGCGCCTCGACCCGCCAGGCCGGGACGGGCACCGGCGGTGCGTCCTTGCTGACGATGGCCATCCGGGACACGGCGGTGTCGACGCGCCACAGGGCGCTGCCGTCGGCCTGGCTGACGCGCGTCAGGCCCGGGGTGCTGTCGAGCACTCGGCCCATCTCGCGCGGGGCGCCGGGCTGTACGAGGACGTAGCGGACGGCGTAGCCGGTGAGGCGGGTCGCCTGGTCGGCGCCGGAGCCTGCCACGAGGTTGGCGACAGTGTCGTCCAGGCGGCTGTCGTGGCCCGCCTCGGCGGCGAGCTCCGCGTCGCCCAGCCGCGCGCCGGCGCCACGGACCAGGACGTACGAGACGCCCGTCGGCTTGCCGTCGAGCACCAGGGTGCGGGCCTGGTCGCTGCTGCTGCTCTCCTCCGCGACGAACGCGGGGACCTGCACCGGGTCATGGCGCTTGAGCGGTCCGTTGGCGCCGTCCGAGACCCAGGTGAAGGCGGCCAGCAGCGGAGCCGCGGCGGCGGCCAGGGCGATCAGCGCTGCGACGGGCTGCCGCCAGCCGAAGCCCTTGGCGGCGATGCGGTCCTTGGCGCCCTCGGCGCCGATCGCGGCGGCCGACAGCAGCGCGAGGCCGTAGACGAGGGTGGCGGGGCCGGCCCACGCCTCGCCGTTCTCCAGGATGGCGAAGAGCAGTCCGGTCAGCGCGACCGCCCAGGCGGTGAGGACCGCCAGCCGGCGTTCGGAGCGCATCAGGGCGGCGAGCGCGGCCAGGACGAGGCCGATGAGCAGCAGTCCGCCGGAGCCGTTCGGCCCGCCGGGGCTGATCATCAGCAGGTCGACGGCGGAGGCGGCCTTGATGCCGTAGGGCAGGCCGGCCTCATGCAGGAAGCGTCCGGGGTGCGTGAGCAGCGACAGCGACCAGGGCGCGAGGAGGACGACCGGGGTGACGATCAGCGCCGCGAAGCGCAGCAGGTGCGGAACGAGCAGCCGCTGTTGGCCGCTCACCACGCGCAGCGCGAGCACTCCCGCGCACAGCACCAGGGCGACCGGCCAGACGAGCGGGGTGAACGCGGTCGTGAAGGTGAGCATCAGGGCGAGTGCCCAGGTGGCGCGCCAGCTGGGCCGGGCGCCGCGCTCGATGGCGCCGTGGGTCAGCTGCAGTCCGGCGGTGGCGATCGCGGTGCGGGCCATCAGCGGCAGCAGGATCGCGAGGACCGCGGTGCCGATCCGGCCGCCGGCCAGCGCTCCGGTGGCGGCGGGCAGGAACGCGTAGGCGACGCTGGCCCAGGCGCGCAGCAGGCGGGACTCGACCAGCGGCCGGGACGCGAAGTACGCGGTGACGCCGGCCAGCGGGACGGAGGCGACCAGCAGCACCGTCAGGGTGAGCCCGGTGCTGCCGAACAGGATGGTCGAGAAGAGCGCCAGGACCGCGAGGTAGGGCGGGGCGGGCTGGGTGCCGCCGGTGCCCAGGGCGTGCCAGGCACCGCTGTACGAGGCCCAGAGGTCGGAGGCGCCGGGGGCGGCGGGCAGCAGTGCGCCGCCGAGCAGCGAGCCGGAGCCGAGCAGCGAGCGGCAGGCGGCCAGCGAGACGAGCAGCAGTACGGCGAAGAGCATCGGTCCCGGTTTGCGGGCGATGCGCTTGAGCCGGGCGAACTGCTCGACCTCGATGTACTCGCCGTCCTCGTCGCCGGGCCCGGACTCGATGCCGCCGCCGTGCCGGCCGGCGGCCGCGGCCGCGGCCTCGGTGCGTCCGGAGAAGTTGCTGACGACCTGGTCGACGGTGGCCCGCACGGTCGCGCCCGGCGGTGGGAAGAGCGGCCGCAGTTCGGACGGCGGGACGGCGCCCTGGCCGCGGCGGCGGCGCGCGCCGAGCACCCGGCCGGGGCGCACCAGTACGCGCAGCAGCCCGACGATCTCGTCGACGGCCTGTACCGGCACCTTGCCGACGAGGTAGGCGAGCGTGCGCAGCAGGGTGCCGAGGACGATCCGCAGCATCACGTAGGGCAGCAGCGGACCGCGGGTGTTGGCCAGCAGCGTGTAGACGGCGCCGGCCTTGTCGACACGGTGCGGGTTGACGGCGGAGCGGCCGGCGCAGTCCACCGGGCGGCGTTCGCGGGAGGCTGCCTCGGCATGCCGCATCACGGCGTCCGGGGCGACCAGGACGGTGTGGCCGGCGGCCTGGGCGCGCCAGCAGAAGTCGACGTCGTCACGCATGAGCGGCACATGGCGGTCGAAGCCGCCGAGCTCGTCCCACACGTCCCGGCGGACCAGCATGCCGGCGCTGGACACGGACAGGACCTGACGGATCTGGTCGTGCTGTCCCTGGTCCTGCTCGCGGCGTTCCAGCCCGGTCCAGCGGCGGCCGCTGCGGGCGATGCTGACCCCGACCTCCAGCAGCTGCCGGGCGTCGTACCAGCTGAGCAGCTTGGGGCCGATGACCGCCGCGGAGGGCGAGGAGTCGGCGGTGCGCAGCAGGGCGGCCAGCGCGCCGGGTTCCGGCTCGCAGTCGTCGTGCAGCAGCCAGAGCCATTCGACCGGCTCGCCGTGCGGGTGGTCGGGCTCGTCGTACGCGTCGTCGTTCCAGCTGCGGCTGACGGGGTCCCATCCGCTGGCGCGCTGGAGATAGGGCAGCTGCTCGGCGGTGAGCCGGCCGGCGGCGCGGGCCGCCTCGTCCACGGCCGCGCCGAAGCTGGTGCGGCGGGCGAGGTGGAGCACCCGCTGGGCACCGAGGGAGCCGGCGAGGAGCTGGGCGGATTCGTCGGCGCTGCCGGTGTCGGCCGCGATGACGTCCTGGACCGGACGGTCCTGGGCAAGGAGGCCCGAGAGCGCGTTGGGCAGCCACCGGGCACCGTCGTGCGCGACGAGCACGGCGGTGACGACATGGCGCGGCAACTCTGGGGCGGCCGGGAAAAAGGCCGACGCTTGGCTGTTCACGGACATCCGGTTCGGGCCCCGGTTCGCTGGACTGCGGTGGACGCTGTGACCACTGGGGTCGACGGCGCGCCTCGGACGGGCCCCCACACTAACGGCTCACGCCCCCGGCCCTTCCCGGCGCCTGTGGATAACTGCCGGTACACCGCTGCGGGACACCGCAACCGGACACAACAACGGCCCGCCTCCCGGCGGATGAGACCGGGAGGCGGGCCGTGCGAACCCTGTGCGGTGGGCGGGTCTCAGACCACGCCCTTCTTGAGACGTCGTCGTTCGCGTTCCGACAGTCCGCCCCAGATTCCGAAGCGTTCGTCGTTGGCGAGTGCGTAGTCGAGGCAGTCGGAGCGGACTTCGCAGGCGAGACAGACCTTTTTCGCCTCGCGAGTGGATCCGCCCTTTTCGGGGAAGAACGATTCGGGATCGGTCTGCGCACACAGCGCGCGCTCCTGCCACCCGAGTTCCTCGTCAGCCTCCTCGGCC
The DNA here is from genome assembly GCF_005860785.2 of Streptomyces sp. So13.3. Taxonomy (NCBI): domain Bacteria; kingdom Bacillati; phylum Actinomycetota; class Actinomycetes; order Kitasatosporales; family Streptomycetaceae; genus Streptomyces; species Streptomyces sp. So13.3. Next base: position 4,186,089 of record NZ_CP048835.1, read on the forward strand.
AGCAGAAGCTGGAACTGCTCGGTCATGCGCGCCCCTCGTCTGTCTTTGCTTCCCCGTGATGTTGCCGTTACCAGTAGCGGCTGAACGACACGAGTGAAATTACAAGTGTGCCGATACGGGCCAGTCAAGCCGAGATCTGCTATTGGGTCCGTTATTCACTCCGCTGAACCAAGGGTTGGCAGAAAGTGTGGAAATCATCCCAAACGCCAGCATCTGTCAACCCTGCTCCAGTTGATCCACCGTGATCCACTGGCCGCACCTCGTCAGACGTCGCAGCGCCTGGCCACGTTCCGCCTCGCGGAATGAAGCGTTGTGGATCACAATCCGGCCACGGGGTCGCGGCGGCGCCGAGAAGGACGACGCTCCCATGTGCGGTTGCTGCGCCACCTATCCGCACATCTCTCCGCACAAACCTTTCACCACCCCGCTCGACCGGTTCAGGTGAAAGATTTCCGACATAACGGACAAGAGGTTGACAAGCCGTCCCAGAGACCGGTCTCCTATACCCATGCCAGCAGTGACCCATGCGCCCTTCCGGACTCGCCGTCGCGAGTCCCACCGCGCTGTGCCGGTCCGCTGTCGCCGTTCCTGTTGTTGCCGCTGAGTCCTGATTCCTGGACCACTGAGCGCTCGCTTCTGATCGCTCGGTGTCGCGTCCGCCGCCCTCCGCAGCTTCCGGCAAGGAACCTCCGCACATGTACAGCGATGTCTCGATCGCCGGCGACCCGCTCGCCCTCCCCCACCTGCTTCCCCCGGTGCCCCAGCACCCCAGCACCGTCGCCGAGTTCGCCGGCCTGGCCCGTTCCATCGCGGCCGACCGCGCCCGGTGGGCGCCGCTGGTCCGCTACGACGCCACCACGCGCTGGTACGCCCGGCTGCAGACCGGCCCCGGCTACGAGGTGTGGCTGCTCAGCTGGGTACCCGGGCAGAGCAGCGGGCTGCACGACCACGGCCGCTCCTCCGGTGTGCTCACCGTCCTGCAGGGCGAGCTGACCGAGCGCGCGCTGTCCGCCGGCTCGGGCGAGGTCCGGCGCACCCTGGTGCCGGGCGGCCAGCGCACCTTCGCGCCCGGCTACCTCCACGAGGTCGTCAACGACTCCCTGGAACCGGCCGTCAGCCTGCACGTCTACTTCCCCGGCCTCACCGAGATGACCCCCTACGCCGCCTGCACCGCGCCCTCCGCGCAGGAGCCGGCGCAGGAGTCCGTGCGGGGCTGACGGACCGGGCTGACAGACTGTCCCCCATGCGAATCGTGGTATTGGCCGGCGGCATCGGGGGGGCCCGTTTCCTGCGCGGCCTCAAAGCAGCGGCACCGGATGCGGAGATCACCGTCATCGGCAACACCGGTGACGACATCCACCTGTTCGGACTCAAGGTCTGTCCCGACCTCGACACCGTGATGTACACCCTCGGCGGCGGCATCCACGAGGAACAGGGCTGGGGCCGGTCCGACGAGACCTTCACCGTCAAGGCCGAACTCGCGGCGTACGGCGTGGGACCGGAGTGGTTCGGGCTCGGCGACCGCGACTTCGCGACCCACATCGTGCGGACCCAGATGATCGGAGCGGGATACCCGCTCAGCGCCGTCACCGAGGCGCTGTGCGAGCGCTGGCAGCCGGGCGTCCGGCTCATCCCGATGTCGGACGACCGCGTCGAGACCCATGTCCTCGTGGATGTCGACGGCGAGCGCAAGGCCGTGCACTTCCAGGAGTACTGGGTGCGGCTGCACGCCTCCGTCGAGGCGCACGCCGTGGTGCCGGTCGGCGCGGAACAGGCGAAGCCGGCCCCCGGTGTCCTGGAGGCCATCGCGGAAGCGGACGTGATCGTCTTCCCACCGTCCAACCCCGTCGTCAGCGTCGGCACCATCCTGGCCGTGCCGGGCATCCGCGAGGCCATCGCCGAGGCGGGCGTCCCGGTCGTCGGGCTGTCGCCCATCGTCGGTGACGCCCCGGTGCGCGGTATGGCGGACAAGGTCCTGGAGGCCGTCGGGGTCGAGACGACCGCCGCCGCGGTCGCCGCCCACTACGGGTCCGGGCTGCTCGACGGCTGGCTCGTCGACACCGTGGACGCGGCGGCGGTCGAGGGGATCGAGTCGGCGGGCATCCGCTGCCGGGCCGTGCCGCTGATGATGACCGACCTCGAGGCCACCACCGCCATGGCGCGCGAAGCGCTGGCGCTGGCGGAGGAGGTCCGCACGTGACGGCTCAGTCCTTCCAGGTGCTGGCCGTCTCCGGGATTCCCGAGGTGCAGCCCGGCGACGACCTCGCCAAGCTGATAGCCGCCGCGGATCCGGCGCTCGCCGACGGCGACGTACTGCTGGTGACGTCGAAGATCGTCAGCAAGGCCGAGGGCCGGATCATCCGCGCCGACGACCGCGAGGCCGCGATCGACGCCGAGATGGTGCGGCTGGTCGCGCGGCGCGGGCCCACCCGGATCGTCGAGACCCGGCACGGCTTCGTCATGGCCGCGGCCGGCGTCGACGCCTCCAACACCGCGCCCGGGACCGTACTGCTGCTCCCCGAGGACCCGGACGCGTCCGCCCGCGGGATCCGGGAGGGGCTGCGCGCGGCGCTCGGCGTCGAGGTCGCGGTCGTGGTCACCGACACCTTCGGACGGCCGTGGCGCGAGGGGCTCACCGACGTCGCCATCGGCGCCGCCGGGCTGCGCGTCCTGGAGGACCTGCGCGGCGGCACCGACTCGCACGGCAACGCGCTGAGCATGACGGTGACCGCCACCGGGGACGAACTCGCCGCCGCCGGGGACCTCGTCAAGGGCAAGGCGGCCGGACTGCCGGTCGCTGTCGTCCGCGGCCTCGGCCACCTGGTGACGGCGGACGACGGCCCGGGCGCCCGCGCCCTCGTACGGGACGCCGGCGCGGACATGTTCCGGCTCGGCACGTCGGAGGCCATCCGCGAGGCCGTCGCGGCCCGCCGCACGGTCCGGGACTTCACCGCGGAGCCGGTGGACGGCTCCGCGGTCCGCCGCGCCGTCGCCCTGGCCGTCACCGCACCCGCCCCGCACCACACGACGCCCTGGCGGTTCGTCCTCCTGGAGTCCGAGGAGTCCAGGACACGACTGCTCGACGCCATGCGGGACGCCTGGGAGGCGGACCTCCGGGCCGACGGCTTCCCCGAGGAGAACATCACCCGCCGGCTGCGACGCGGTGACGTACTGCGGCGCGCGCCCTATCTGATCGTGCCGTGCCTCGTCGCCGACGGCGCCCACGCGTACCCGGACGCGCGGCGGGCGGGCGCGGAACGCGAGATGTTCGTCGTCGCGGTCGGCGCCGCCGTCCAGAACCTGCTGGTCGCCCTGGCGGGCGAGCAGCTCGGCTCCGCGTGGGTCTCCTCGACGATGTTCTGCCGCGATGTCGTCCGGGACGTCCTCGGACTGCCGGCCGACTGGGACCCGATGGGCGCGGTAGCCGTCGGCCACGCGTCGGCTGCGCCGAAGGCGCGGCCGGAGCGGACCGCGGAGGCGTTCATCTCGGTCCGCTGACCACACGGTGGCCGGACCCCAGCAAGAAGCCCACCCGCACGGGGTGGGTGGAGCGAAGGGGGCCGGGTCCGCAGGGGTGGGGTTTCGAAATGCTGCCGAGCTATTTGTGGGCCGCCAGGCCCTAAATAGTCGATTTCGAAGCCCCACCCCGGAGGACCCGGCCCCCGACCCACCGACGGCGCGGCCCGCTCAGATCCGGCTGATGTCCTTCGGGGCATAGCGCGGCGCACGCCGCGGTGGCACCCGGCCGCTGAGCAGGATCAGCCGCGCCGCCCTGTGCCGCTGGCCCTCGTACGGGGCCAGCAGGGCACACATCGCGGCGTCGTCGGTGCGGTGCGCTCCCGTCAGGGCGAAGCCGATGATGTTCGGCAGGTGCAGGTCGCCGACCGTCAGTGCGTCCGGGTCCCCGTTGCTGCGCTGCAGCGTCTCGGCGGCGGTCCAGGGGCCGATGCCCGGGATCACCGTCAGCCGGGCGGTGGCCGCCGCCAGGTCCATCGCGGCGGCCTCCTCCATCCGGGCGGCCACCCGGACCGCGCGCAGGATCGTCGAGGACCGCTTGTTGTCGACCCCGGCGCGGTGCCATTCCCAGGACGGGATGAGGGACCACTGGCGCGGGGCGGGCATGACGTACATGCCGCCGTCGGGGCCGCCGGTGGCCGGGCCGGGGGCCGGTTCGCCGTGCCGGCGCAGGAGCAGCCGCCAGGCGCGGTACGCCTCGTCGGACGTGACCTTCTGTTCCAGGATCGCGGGGATCAGCGATTCGAGGACGAGGCCGGTCCGGGTCAGCCGCAGGCCCGGGTTCCGCCGGTGCGCCTCGTGCACGACGCGGTGGCGCGGGGTGAACGGCGTCGGGTCGTCGCCTGCGCCGAGCAGCGCGGGCAGCGCCTCCAGGAGCCAGTCCGCGCCATCGCCCCAGGCCTGCGCCTTTACGGTGCCGTCGGCCGCGGTGATCCGCAGGGTGCCGGGGCCCTGCGGGGTGCGGGCCGCCCGCCAGACGGCGCCGTCGGGCGTCATCCGGAACGCCGGATCGCCCGGGCCGCGGCCCAGCGGGTCCAGCGTCAGGCGGAGGTCGGGCCGGCCCTCGGGGGTCCAGCTGCGGATACTCGTACGCACCCGACCGAGCGTAGCCGCCCCCTCGGACAGGCCCGTCCGCCGCTACTGGTCGGACGAGAAGCGGAGCGAGGCCGCCGGGATCCGGGCGGAGCACCAGACGCGGACGCCGTGCAGCAGTTCGTTGTCCGCGCCGACGGTGGCGCCGTCGCCGATGACCGCGCCGTCCAGCACGGTGCGGGCACCGATGGTGGCGCCGGTGCCGATGAGGGAGTCGCGGATGACCGCGCCGTCCTCGACGACCGCGCCGTCCAGGACGAGGCTGCCGTCGATGCGGGCGTCGCAACCGATCCGGGCTCCGGCGCCGATGGAGGTGCCGCCGGTGAGCTTGGTGCCCTCACCGACGACCGCGCCCTCCAGGACGAGCCGCTCGCCCCGGCGGCCGGGGACGGCCGGCGACGGTGCGCGGCCGAGGACGAGGTCGGCGGAGCCGCGGACGAACGCCTGCGGGGTGCCGAGGTCGAGCCAGTACGTGGAGTCGACCATGCCCTGCAGATGCGCGCCGGCCGCCAGCAGGCCGGGGAACGTCTCCCGTTCGACCGAGACCGGCCGGCCGGCCGGGATGCTGTCGATCACCGAGCGGTTGAACACGTACGCGCCCGCGTTGATCTGGTCCGTGACGATCTCCTCGGGGGTCTGCGGCTTCTCGAGGAAGGCCGTGACGCGCCCGGAGGGGTCGGTGGGGACGAGGCCGAAAGCGCGCGGGTCCGCGACCTTGGTCAGGTGCAGCGAGACGTCGGCGCCGGTGGTGCGGTGGTTCTCGACGAGGGCGCGGATGTCGAGCCCGGTGAGGATGTCGCCGTTGAAGATGAGGACCGGCTCGCCGGGGGCGGACCGGAGCCGGGACGCGACGTTGCGGATGGCACCGCCGGTGCCGAGCGGTTCGTCCTCGGTGACGTACTCCAGGTGCAGGCCGAGCGCGGAGCCGTCGCCGAAGTGCGGTTCGAAGACCTCGGCGAGGTAGGACGTGGCGAGCACGATGTGCTCGACGCCGGCCGCGCGGGCGCGGGCGAGCTGGTGGGTCAGGAACGGCACACCGGCCGCCGGGACCATGGGCTTGGGCGTGTGCACCGTCAGCGGGCGCAGTCTCGTGCCCTTGCCGCCGACCAAGAGGATCGCTTCAGTCACCTGGGTTCGTCTCTGCTTCCTGGTGGGCGGGCCGGTGGGCGGCAATCTTAGGCAGATGAAGGGATGAGCTGACCACTCGCACCGCCGGGCACGCGGAACCCCGCGCTCCACGACCCCGGGGCGCACGAGTTCCGCGGCCCCGGGACACAGTGGTCGCCGGGGCCGCGGAAGGGAGGGGCGGACGGGGGGTCAGCGGCCCTGCAGATCGGCTGCCGTCTTACGGGCGCTGCCGAGTTGGCCGTAGAGCTTGGTGCCCGGGCACTCGGTGGCGAAGCCGTCGCGGTGCCCGGAGATGACGTTGAGCTTGACGCTGGTGCCCTTCGCGTACAGGTTGGCGCCACCGGACGTGAGGTGCGTGGTGCCGGTCGGGTTGCCTCCGTGCAGACCGAGCTTCCAGGCGGCGAGCTGGGACACCGCCTTCACGGCCGCGGCGGGGGCCGAGCTGGAGGTGAACGTGCCGAGCACCGCGACGCCCGCGCTGTCGGTGTTGAAGCCCATGGTGTGAGCGCCCATGACCGGCTTGGCGACGCCGCCCGCGCGGCCCTCGTAGATGTTTCCGCACTTGTCGACGAGGAAGTTGTAGCCGATGTCCCGCCAGCCGCTGCTCTCCACGTGGTAGCGGTAGATGCTGCGGATGAGGGCGGGCGCCCCCGAGCAGGTGTAGTCGTTGCCGGTGGCGGTGTGGTGGACGAAGACCACCTTCACCGTGTTGGTGTAGACGAAGCCCGCTTCACGCAGCTTCTCGTCGGCGCCCCAGCCGGCCCGGGTGACGATCCGGGGACGTGCGCCGACGTAGGGCGCGCCGGCCGCCGTGGCCGCGGTCTCCTCCTTGGTGAGCGCGGGGAGCTCGGTGACCGGAGCGGCGCCGGGGGCCGACTCCACACCGCGGTCGTCCAGGACCGGGGTGGTGGCGGGAGTGGTGGCGGGAGTGGTGGCCGGAGTGGTGGCCGGAGTGGTGGCCGGAGTGGTGGCCGGAGTGGTGGCCGGAGTGGTGGCCGGTGCGCTCGGATCGGTGACGGGGGCGCTCGGCGCGGTGGCCGGGGTGGCCGGGACCGCCGGAGTGGCAGGGGTGACCGGGCCGTCGTCGCCCGGGTCGACCATCTCCAGGCGCAGTCCGCCGGGCAGTGGCACCACCTTGGCGGCGGAACCGGCGCCGCGGTCACCACCGGCGGCCGGCCGCACGCGGACCTGGACACCGTCCGAGGCGCCGACCCACAGCGGGGCGGTGGCGCCGCGGCCGGTCCGGCCGTCCTGATCGGGGGCGTCGTCGTTGTGCGCCTGGACGTCCCGCCAGCCCGACCAGGTGCCGGTGCCGGCCGCCCGGGTGCGGACCTGGACGGCGGCGTCGAGATCGGCCGCCGGGTTGTCCCACGTGACGCCGAGCAGGGAGAACGGGGCGACCTGACGGGCGGACAGACCCTGCTCGGCGGGGGCGCCGGGCGCACGGTCGGTTCCATGGGTGACGGTGGGGGCGGAGAGCGGCACCAGCGGAAGGTTGCGGGTGCTGCCCGGGAGTTGGGAGGCCGTCGGGTGGGCCGGCCGCGCGGAACGCCCACTGTGTGCGGCGGCGCCCGTGGGAACGGCGAACGGAAGCGCCAGCGCGGCCGTGCACGCGACGCCGATGGTGGTGGCTAGGAATGCACGCATAGGACAGATCGTTACATAAGCCTCATATATGTCCAGTCGAGATCTGACGGACAGTCCGCCGGAACGACCCTCCGCCCTCGCCCGTCCGGGCGAGGGCCGCCGGCCCGGCGGCGGGTAGCCTGAGCCGGGTGACCGCTACCGCCAACACCCCCGCCGGCCTGCTGGATTACGCCCTCCGGACGGAGCCCGCCCGCCCGCTGGTGACCTTCTACGACGACGCCACCGGCGAACGCGTCGAACTCTCCGTGGCCACGTTCGGCAATTGGGTGGCGAAGACCGCCAACCTGATCCAGGACGACCTCGGCGCGCAGCCCGGTGACCGGCTCGCGCTGCTGCTGCCCGCGCACTGGCAGACCGCGGTCTGGCTGCTCGCCTGTTTCTCCACCGGAGTGGTCGTCGTCCCCGGCGGCGATCCGGCCGCCGCCGACCTGGTGGTCAGCGGACCTGAGACGCTCGATGCCGCCCTGGCCTGCGACGGCGAGCGGGTCGCGCTCGCGCTGCGCCCGCTCGGCGGCCGCTTCCTGCAGCCGCCGGCCGGCTTCGCCGACTACGCGGTCGAGGTGCCCAGCCAGGGCGACCGCTTCGCGCCCTACGCCCCGGTCGGCCCGGACGCACCCGCGCTCCAGCTCCCGGACGGCTCGGTACTGACAGCCGCCGAGGTGGTCGGACGGGCCCGCGAGAGCGCCGCCGGGCTGGGCCTCGGCCAGGGCTCCCGGCTGCTCTCCGGCCGGTCCTTCGACGACTGGGACGGGCTGGCCGCCGGCCTGCTGGCACCGCTGGCCGCGGACGGCTCGGTCGTCCTGTGCCGGCACCTCGACCGGCTGCCCGCCGACCAGCTGGCACAACGGGAGAAGAGCGAGCGCGTCACCCACACGGCCCAATAGCGACCCCCTCCCCCGGGCCCGCCGCGCCGTCCTGGGGGATGCTGGGTTGATCACCGACCAAGGGAAGAGCGAAGTCACGCAACCATGAACGGGAATCGGCTGTCTGAACGGGTGCCGGTCGGGCCTTTCCGCCCGAGGGGTCCGGCACCGAGTGACTCACCGAGGGATGGGCGCAGACGTGACCACGCAAGGAGGCACGCCCGCCCCGCCGCCGGAACCGGAGGACGTGTCGCCTGCCGGGGACGGCGCCGAGGGCGCTGACACCCCGCCCGCCGCACCCGCGGCGCGCAAGGGGCGTCGCTGGCTGCGTGTGCTCGGCCTCTCCACCGTCCTCCTGCTGCTCGCGGGCACCGGGACCGCCTGGTACCTGTACCAGCAGCTCGACGGCAACATCAAGACCGACTTCAGGACCGCCAACGAGCTGGAGCGCATCCAGGCGGAACGGCCCACCCCCGGTCCGACCTCGGCCGAGAACATCCTGCTCATCGGGTCGGACAACCGCGGCAACGGCAACACCGAGTACGGCAAGGACAGCGGCACCCAGCGCTCGGACACCACGATCCTGCTGCACCTGTCCGCCGACCGCAGCAGCGCCACCGCGGTCAGCATCCCGCGCGATCTGATGGCCCATGTGCCCAGTTGCACACAGGCGAACGGAACCATGACCCAGGAGAAGTACGTCCAGTTCAACTGGGCGTTCCAATTCGGTGGGGCGGCCTGCACGATCCGTACCGTCGAGCGGATGACGGGTATCCGCATCGACCACCACCTGATCGTGGACTTCAGCGGCTTCAAGAAGATGGTCGACGCGGTGGACGGAGTGGAGGTGTGCGTGCCGAAGGCGATCCGCGACCCGGAGGCGCATCTGAACCTCCCGGCCGGGAAGCAGACGCTCTACGGCGAGCAGGCGCTGGGCTATGTGCGCGCCAGGTACAGCATCGGCGACGGCAGCGACACCCAGCGGATGAACCGCCAGCAGGACTTCCTGGCCTCGCTGGTGAACAAGATCCGCAGCGACGGTGTGCTGCTCAACCCGACCAAGCTGTACCCGCTGCTCTCGGCGGCGACGTCGTCGCTGACCGCGGACCCGGGCCTGGATTCGCTGGGCGAGCTGTACGACCTCGTCCGCAGCCTGGAGAACACCCCGACCAGTGCGGTGCGCTTCCTGACGGCGCCGCGCCAGCCGTACATCAACAACAACGACCGGGACGAACTCATCCAGCCCGAGGCGGATCAGCTCTTCGCCACGCTCCGCGCGGACAAGCCGGTCGGGGTCTCGGGGACGACGGACGGGACGCCGAAGCCGACGGCGCCGGCGACCACCGCACCCGCGACCGCCGGACCCACGGCGGTCGCCGAACCCACGGCCACCGGCAGCGGGGAGGACGGCAAGTCGCGGGGTACGAAACCGACTCCGGTGCCGAGTGGGGGCGAACCGACGTTTCCGGGCACGACGGCCGACCAAGACATCTGTGGTAAAGCGCAATAAAAGGTATGACCAACAGGCCGGTTGGATTGGATGGTTTGTCCAGTTGTAGGGGAGTGGAATTTGTCACGCACGTGACTAGACGCTGAAGTGTGGGGCTAGTGTGAGCGATCCGGCCGGACCCGGAGGATGGTCAACCGGCCCGCATTCACACGGAAGACCAGAAGATCGAGCGCCCAGGGGGCAGGCGCCGCGTGGCACCGACGGAGGACCCGAGCAACCGTGGACACGCAAGGCCACAGGAACATCGACCCGGCAGACCAGTGGGTCCTTGATCCGGAGACGGGCAGCTACGTGCTGCGGATAGACCCCGAACAGCCTCCGTCACCGAGCGTGTCCGCACAGGGCGGCAGGCGTGAGCGCCGCGAGCAGCAGGGCACCCGCAGCACCCCGTCGAACCCCTCGGACGCACCGAACCGGGCGAGCCGTCGCAAGGGCAAGCCCCGGAAGTCCCGCAAGAAGAAGGCCCTCGTCTGGACCGCGGCCACGGTCGGCTTCGTGCTGGTCGCCGGCTCCATCGGCGGCTATCTGGTCTACCAGCACTTCAACAACAACATCACCACCGTCGACGTCGGCGACGCGGGCAACAAGAACGTCACCGCCGACGGTCCGGTGAACATCCTCGTGATCGGCACCGACAGCCGTGAGGGGCTCGGCAAGGAGTACGGCGACGCGGGCAGCGTCGGCCATGCCGACACCACGATCCTGTTCCATGTCTCCAAGGACCGCACCAACGCGACCGCGTTGAGCATTCCGCGCGACCTGATCACGGACATTCCGGACTGCCCGACGAAGCAGAAGGACGGCTCGACGAAGGTCGTCGCCGGGGAGCAGAAGGTCCGGTTCAACACCAGTCTCGGCCAGGAGGGCCGCGACCCGGGGTGCACCATGCGCGCCGTGAAGGCGCTGACCGGGGTGAGCGTCGACCACTTCATGATGGCCAACTTCACCGCGGTCAAGGACCTGTCGACCGCGGTCGGCGGCGTCGACATCTGCCTGGCCAAGCCGATCAAGGACCCCAAGTCCCACCTCGACCTCGGCAAGGGCCACCACAAGGTGTCGGGCGACGACGCGCTCGCGTTCGTCCGGACCCGGCACGCGGTCGGCTTCGGCGGCGACCTGGACCGCATCAAGCTCCAGCAGCAGTTCCTGGGCTCGATGATCCGTCAGATGAAGTCCGGTGACACCCTCACCAGCCCCAGCAAGCTGTGGAAGCTGGCGAACGCGGCCACCAAGGCGCTCACCGTCGACAGTGCCATCGGCAGCATCTCGAAACTGTCCGACCTCGCGAAGGACCTCAGCGCGGTCGACACCAAGAACATCACCTTCGCCACCGTCCCGGTCATCGACAACCCGGCGGACGGCAAGGTCCACAAGACGGTCATCCTCGACCCGACCAAGGCCCAGCAGGTCTTCTCGATGGTGAAGAGCGACATCTCGCTGACCGCGGTGGCCAAGAAGCCGGGCACCCCGGACGCCTCCAAGGCCCCGGACAAACTGTCCGGCTCCAAGGCCCCCGCGTCACAGGTTCGCGTCAAGGTGTTCAACGGCAGTGGCGTGACCGGGGCCGCACAGGACACCATCAACTGGCTGCAGAACAACAAGGCCGTCAACCGCTCCACCAACGGCGGCAACGCCCCGGCCGGAACGGCTGCGACGACCACGCTCGTCTACGCGCCGAACCAGGCCGACCAGGCGCGCGCCCTGGCCGCGATGATGGGGCTGCCGGCGTCCGCGCTGCAGCCGGGGACGGTCGACGCGGCGGCCAAGGCCAACATGACGCTCACCCTTGGCAAGGACTTCAAGGGCGCGGGAACACCGATAGCCGCGCCGACTTCGGCGCCGGAGGGAATTCAGAAGGTCGTGGCGGACGACAAGAGCGTCTGCGCGAAATGACGTATCCAGGGGGGGCCATGCGGGACAGCGGTGTACGGGGCGGTGGGGCGCGAGACGCCCAGGGACCGGGAGATCCCGGTTGGGACGAGAGCTTGTACCAGGACCAGGACCAGGACCAGGACCGGGACCAGGGCGGGGGCCAGGGCTGGGACGGATCCGGTGACGGCACCGCCTCGCGTACGGGCTCCCATCCGAGCCCCGGCGCGGGCACCGTCACGGGCGCCGTCACCGACCCGTCGCTGGTCGGCGCCGGCACGGCCTCGGTACCCGGGCAGCGGAACGGCGGTACCGGCGGGGGCGGCGGCCACCGCCGCGCCGGGGGCCGGCGGCAGCCGCGCAGCCGGAAGAGCCGGATATTCCGCTGGGTGGCGGGCACGCTCTCGCTGCTCATCCTCGCCGGCGCCGGCGCGGGATACGCGTACTACGAATACCTCGCCGGGAAGATCCGCACCGGTGACCTGAACAACGGCAAGAGCGATGTGGCGCCGTCCAAGGCGAACGCCGACGGCGACACACCGCTGAACGTCCTGGTGCTCGGCTCCGACGCCCGCGACTCCGAGGCCAACAAGGATCTGGGCGGCGCGCGCGACACGGCGGGCGAACCGCCCCGCGCCGACGTCATCATGCTGCTCCACATATCCGCCGACCGCAGCAACATGTCGGTGGTCAGCATTCCCCGCGACACCCGGATGCCCATCCCCGAGTGCACGGACACCGCCACCGGCAAGGTGTTCAAGGCGACCGAGAACGACATCATCAACGAGTCGCTGGGCCGCGGTGGCGCGGGCTGCACGCGCGCGGCGATCCAGAACCTGACCGGCGTCTACATCGACCACTGGATGACCGTCGACTTCGCCGGTGTGGTGAAGATGGCCGACGCCGTCGGCGATGTCGAGGTCTGCGTCAAGCAGAACATCTGGGACCATCCGACCCCGGCCCAGAAGGGCGGCTCCGGTCTGAAGATGAAGGCCGGCACCTGGCCGGTCAAGGGCCAGCAGGCGCTGCAGTGGCTGCGCACCCGGCACGCCTTCGGTGACGACGCGGGCCGCGCCAAGGCGCAGCACATGTACCTCAACTCGATGATGCGCAATCTGCAGAGCCAGAGCCTGTTCACCAACCCGGCGCGCCTCAACAACCTGGCGACGAAGGCGATGGAGGCGTTCCGGGTCTCGAAGGAGATCGGCACGCCGAAGAAGCTCTACGACCTCGGTATGGAGCTCAAGAGCGTGCCGGCGAACCGGATGACGATGCTGACGATGCCGCACCTCGCCGACCCGCTGAACCCCGACGCCCACTACATCCCGGCCAAGGCGGACGCGGCGAAGATCTGGACGCTGCTGCGCAACGACGTCGCCATGGACGCCAACGGCACCGCCGCGAACACCCCGAAGCCGGCTCCGACCAAGTCGGGCCCCGCCGCCGCGGCCCCGGCCACCATCGCGGTCAGCGTCGTGAACGGCACCGCGGGCGACAAGAACGGCTCGGCCGTCGAGAACCGCGCGTCCAACGTCTCCAAGGCGCTGGTCACGGGCGGCTTCACGAAGGCGAAGGCCAGTCAGTCCGCGAAGCCCAGCAAGGGTACGGTCGTCAACTACCCGACGAGCGCCGGTGAGCAGGGCAGGGCAGACGCCCTGGCCGTCGCCACCGCCCTGAAGATCCCGGCCGCCGCGGTGAAGGCCTCGGCCGATGTGACGGCCGTCACCGTGATCATCGGTGCGGACTGGACCTCGGGCACCGACTACGGCAAGACGGCTCCGGGCGCCGGCTCCGTCCCGACCAACGCGGACGCGCTGAACGGCACCGACAAGGGCTGCATGGACGTCTACAAGCCCTACCAGTGGAAGTAGAGGACGTGGAGCACCGGCGAACCAGAGGCACGGCGACGCGGAACGGCGTTCCCGCGCAGAACAGCCCCTCCGAACTGGGCTGGGACGACAGTCTGTACGGGTCCGACGCCGGCGGGGCCGGCGCGGATCCGTACGCGGACGCACCGTCGCGGACTCCTGGCTCGCCGTCCGCAGAAACGTCTCGGCAGGCAGCGGGCAGCGGCCACCGCCGGGGTGGCTCCCGGTCCCGCAAGGCGCCGCGGAGCCGCCGGCGCCGGGCCCTGCGCTGGATCGGGATCGGCACCGCCGTGGCGGTCCTCGGCACGGCCGGCGCGGGCTGGGCGTACTACGAGCACCTCAACGCGAACATCAAGAAGGACGAGCTCAACCTCAGCGACGCGAAGCTCTCCAAGCCGCAGGCCAACGCCGAGGGCCAGACGCCGCTCAACATCCTGCTGATGGGCTCCGACAGCCGGAACTCCGACGAGAACGTCAAGCTCGGCGGCGCCGCGGACACCCGGGGCGAGAAGCCCCGTGCCGACGTCCAGATGCTGCTGCACCTGTCGGCCGACCGCAGCAACATGACGGTCATCAGCATCCCGCGCGACACCCGGGTGGCCATCCCCAAGTGCACCGACCCGCACGACGGCACGGTCTACAAGAAGTCCGAGGACATCATCAACGCCAGCCTCACGCACGGCGGTCCGGGCTGCACGGTCGCCACGTGGGAGGAGATGACCGGCATCTCCATCGACCACTTCATGATGGTCGACTTCGCCGGAGTGGTGAAGATGGCCGACGCCATCGGCGGGGTCCCGGTCTGCGTCGACAAGAACATCTACGACAAGCAGTCCGGGCTGAAGCTCAAGGCCGGCACCACGACCATCAAGGACGAGCAGGCCCTGCAGTGGCTGCGCACCCGGCACGGCTTCGAGGACGGCACCGACCTCGGCCGTACGCACGCGCAGCACATGTACATGAACTCGATGATCCGCGAGCTCAAGAAGGGCGCGAAGCTCACCGACCCCGGTCAGCTCACCGGCCTCGCCGAGGCGGCGACCAAGTCGGTCACCGTCGACACCGGCCTCGGCACCGTCAAGAAGCTGTACGACCTGGGCAACGAGCTGAAGAAGGTGCCCGCCGACCGGATCACCATGACCACGATGCCGTGGGACTGGGACCCGAAGAACAAGGCGCACGTCATCCCGAAGCCGGGTGACGCCGACAAGCTCTTCGCACTGGTGCGCGCGGACAACCCGGTCGACGGCAAGGCCAAGGCGCCGACGCCCGGGGCGGCCGCCACCGTGACCGCGTCGCCCGCCGACCCGGCGGCGCCCAAGGGCGAGATCGACGTCACCGTGCGGAACGGCACCGCCACCGCGTCCCAGGCGGCGGTGAGCGGTCGCGCCAAGACCATCGTGGGCCGGCTCAGCACCCTCGGCTTCACCCGGGCCGCCTCCGACACCACTCCGCAGCCGCAGACCGACACCACGCTCAGCTACCCGAGCGCCGCCCTGAAGGGCGACGCCCAGGCGGTGGCCAAGGCACTGGGGCTGCCGGACAGCGCGGTACGGAGCTCCAAGAGCGTGACCAAGGTGACGGTGGTCGTCGGCTCCGACTGGCGTACGGGCACCACGTACCCGAAGACGGCGGGCGGTTCGGGCTCCGGAGCGCCGGACAAGGCGCCGTCCACCTCGTCCGCGCTCAACGGCGCCGACACCTCGGCGTGCATGAAGGTGAACACGTACCCGGGCGCCCACTACGTCTGGTAGCCGGCACCCGGACATGGCGCCGGCCCGGACCGACAGCGGTCCGGGCCGGCGCGGTGGGTTCAGACGCCGGCCGTCGTCACACTGGGACGCCGGCTGGCGATGACCTTGTTCGCCAGGGAACGCGGGCTGGTGAGGAAGCCCCAGCCCCAGCACATGTGCATGGTCGCGAGCGCGACCGGGATCCGCACCCGGGCCCCGAACGACAGGCCCTTGCCCGCCGGGACCGAGCCGAGCCCGATGGCGGCGAGGTACCCGGCCGGGACCACGAAACCCCACGGGGTGACGGCCGCGCCCACCACGATGCCCGCCGCGATGCCGAGCACGGCCGCCGGGGGCGCGAGGTAGCGCACGTTGACCGAGCCGCGGTGGTAGCGGGCGACGACATGACGCCAGCGGCCGTAGTTCTTGTACTGCTTCGCCAGCTCGCGCACGTTCGGCCGGGGCCGGTAGGAGACGCGCAGCTCGGGCGAGAACCAGATGAGGTGGCCGGCCTCACGGATCCGGTAGTTCAGCTCCCAGTCCTGGGCGCGGATGAACTCCTCGTTGTAGCCGCCCTGCTGCTCCAGCACCTCACGGCGGAAGACACCGAGGTAGACGGTGTCGGCCGGGGCCGCGACACCACCGGTGTGGAAGGCCGCGTTGCCGACGCCGACCTTGGACGTCATGGCGGCGGCCACCGCGTCCTCCCAGGCGTTCTCGCCCTCGGCGTGCATGATGCCGCCGACGTTGGCCGCGCCGGTCTCGGCCAGCAGCCGCACGGCGGTGGCGATGTAGTCCGGCGAGAGCATCCCGTGCCCGTCGACACGGACCACGACCGGGTGCCGGGACGCCTTGATCGCGGCGTTCAGCGCGGCCGGGGTGCGGCCGGTGGGGTTGGGCACGGTGTGGACCCGCGGGTCCTCCGCGACCAGCTCGGCGGCGATCTCGTCCGTACGGTCCCCGGAGGGACCGAGCGCGATGACGACCTCGAGCTCACCTGGGTAGTCCTGCTCCAGGGTGTGCCGGACGGAGTCGCGCAGGTGACGTTCCTCGTTGAGCACCGGCATGATCACGGAGACAGCGGGGGCGGCGGGGTCGTTGGCAGCGTTCATCGCGGGAAACGTTACCGCGAATGGGGGACCCCAGCGTGTGGGGGGCTTTGAATACTGTCCGTTTTGTCTAGCCTGACCGGGTCCCCTGTCTCCCGCGGAGGTGCGCCCCGATGACGGTTCCACCCGCTCGCCCGCCCGCCACCCCGCCCCGCAGGCCCCGTCCACCGGTCAATTCCGCCCGGCGGCCGGGACCGCGGCAGGCCCCGCGGTCCGGCAGACAGCCCGGCGGACGGTCCGGCAGACGGCCGGTGCGCTGGAGCACCCGGATCGCCGGCGGGCTGGCTCTGGCGATCATCACGACCAGCGGCGTCGGCCACGCCGTGGTCAGCGGAGTGGGCGACAGCATCGACCGGGTGGACGCGTTCGGCGGGATGCGGGACCGCCCCGGCAGCACCAAGGGCATCAACTTCCTGCTGGTCGGCACCGACGGGCGGGACGGGCTGAAACCGGCCGACAAGGAGCGCTACCACCTCGGCGGAGCGCCCTGCCACTGCACCGACACGATCATGCTGGTGCATCTGTCGGAGGACCGCTCCCGGGTGAGCGTCGTCAGCATCCCGCGCGACAGCTACGTCATGCTGCCGCCGCACGACGACGCGGTGAGCGGCGCCAAACACGTCAGCCACGCCGCGAAGATCAACGCGGCCTACGCGGACGGCGGCCCCCGGCTCACCGTCGCCACCGTCGAGAAGATGACGGGGGTGCACATCGACCACTACCTGGAGATCGACTTCATCAGCTTCATGAAGACGGTGGACGTCCTCGGCGGTGTCCAGGTCTGCACGGTCCGCCCGCTGAAGGACTCGTACACCGGCCTCGACCTGCCGGTCGGCACCTCCCAGCTGAACGGCGGCGCGGCCCTGCAGTACGTCCGCTCCCGCCACCTCGACGGCGCCTCCGACCTGGGCCGGATGCAGCGCCAGCAGCGCTTCCTCGCCCAGATCATCCACCGGATCACCAGCGGCGGACTGCTCACCGACCCGGTCAAGCTCAGCCGGATCGCCTCGACGGTGCTCGGGTCGGTCCGCGCCGACCAGGACCTCAAGCCGAAGGACCTGATCTCGCTGGCCCAGGGCCTGCGCGGGTTCACCCCGGGCTCCTCGGAGTTCACCTCGGTGCCGATCGGCAACGTGGGCTACCAGGTCAAGGGCATCGGCTCGACGGTGAAGTGGGACGACGCCAAGGCCGGCAAGCTCTGGGCGGCGATCCGCGCGGACCAGCCGCTGGCCGTCCGCCTCCCGGCCGACGCCAAGCGCCGGCAATCGTCGAAGGTCCAGGTGGACGTCGATCCGCACTCGATCCGGGTCCACGTCGACAACGGGACGGCCGTCACCGGCCTCGGCGACCGGGCGGACAAGGCGCTGCGCGCCACCGGCTTCGCCACCACGGGCTCCCCCGGCAACGCGACCGTGCACAACGTGCCGCGCACCGTCATCCGCTTCGACCCCCGCTGGGACCGTTCGGCGAGGTCCCTGGCGGCCGCGCTGCCGGGCGCGGAGCTGGTGCCGGCCGTCGGGCAGGGACCGCTGATGAAGGTGACCATCGGCGCCGGGTACAAGGGCGTCACGGCGATCCGGGCGCAGGATCCGGCACCGGCCACGGGCGGCGCGGCGGGTGCGGTGACCGGCGACCAGGTGGTGTGCGCCTGAGCCGCCGGGCCATGGGAGGCCTTTAGGGCGTGTTGCGAAAGTCCCGCCTGGCCCACGACGCCTGGCACGCGCCCTAGTCGTCGAATCCTTCGGCGGCGCGCTTCTCGCGGAGCTCCTTGATGGCCTCGCGGCGGGCGAGCCGGTGCATCCGGCGGATCTGCGCCTCCTGGTACCGCCGCTTGTCCGTCTCGGTCTCCGGGATCACCGGCGGGACCGGCCGGGTCCTGCCGTTCTCGTCGACCGCGGCGAACACGAGGTAGGCGCTGCCGACCTGGGTCGCGGGGGTGGACTCGTTCCACCGCTCGGCCATGACGCGCACACCGATCTCCATGGAGGAGCGCCCGGTCCAGTTGCACTGGGCGCGCACATGGACGAGGTCACCCACCCGGACCGGCTCCAGGAAGACCATCTCGTCCATCGACGCGGTGACCGCCGGGCCGCCCGAGTGCCGGCCGGCGACGGCGCCCGCCGCGTCGTCGACGAGTTTCATGATCACGCCACCATGGACGGTGCCGAGCAGATTGGTGTCGTGCGCCGTCATGATGTGCGACAGCGTCGTGCGGGCTGCCGCGGTCGGCTTGCCCGGAAGCCCGGCTTCCGGGGTACTGCCGGCGAGATCGGTGGTCATGCGTCCACCATAAGCCGGGCCCCGGACGCGCTCCTCCCGGGCACACCCCTCCCCCGCGCTACCCCGGGAGCCGCACCGGGAGCTCGCGCAGACTGTTGACCAGGATCGACGGGTTGTTGGCGAGCTGGTCCTCGGGCACGGCCAGTGCGAGGCCGGGGAAACGGTCGAAGAGCGCGGGCAGCGCGACCAGGGCCTCCAGCCTGCCGAGGGGGGCGCCGGGGCAGACGTGCGGGCCGTAGCCGAACGAGAGGTGCCGGGCGGCGTCGCGGGTGATGTCGAACTCCTCGGCGGTCGGCCCGTGCTGCACCTCGTCCCGGCCGATCGCGCCGTAGGAGATCATCACCGCGTCGCCCTCCTTGATGACCACTCCGCCGACCGGGATGTCCTCGGTGGCGTAGCGGAACAGGAAGTTGGTGGTCGGCGGCGACCAGCGCAGCGTCTCCTCGACGACCGCCGTCCAGGGGACGGTTCCCGAGCGCACGAGCGCCAGCTGGTCGGGGTGGGTGAGCAGCCCGCGGACGGCGCTGACCATCAGGTTGATGGTGGTCTCGTGGCCTGCGGCGATCATGACCAGGAGGGTGCCGACCAGCTCCTCGTCGGACAGCCGGTCGCCGCCCTCGGTGGCGGCGAGCAGTGCGCTGGTGAGGTCGTCGCCCGGCCGCCGCTTCTTCTCCGCCACGACGCTCGCGAAGAACGCGAACAGCTCGGCCATCGCCGCCCGCACCTCGTCGGCGGGGGTGACGCTGCTGAAGAAGGTGTCGTACAGCTCGCGCAGCCGGGTGTGCTCGGTGGCCTCGACGCCCATCAGCTCGCTGATGACGCGCATCGGCAGCTTGAACGCGAACACGGCCTTGAAGTCGACGACGGCGCCGCCCGCGCCGGCCGCCTCGAACTCGTCGAGGATCGTGCGGGTGATCTCCTCGATCCGCGGTCGCAGCCGCTCCATCCGGCGCGGGGTGAGCGCCTGGGCGGTGAGCAGCCGCTGCCGCTTGTGGTCGTCGCCGTCGGCGGTGACCATGCTCGTGCCGGGGGCGACCAGACCGATCAGCGGCCACGTCGTGGGGATCTCCCCACGGGTCCAGGCACCCCAGCGGTTGATGTCCTTCACCAGGCGCGCGTCGGTGAGCAGTCGGCGGGCTTCGGCGTGGCGCGTGACGGCCCAGCACTCGACTCCGCCCGGCACCTCGATCGCGACCACGGGCCCGGCCTGCCGTAGCCGGGCACCCTCCCCGACAAGATCACGTACGAGCGGGTCGAGGGCGATGCGACTGTGGTCGACGGGGCAGGTCATGGTTGCCTCCAAGGGGATGGCAGAAGCTGACCGTTCCGGCGGCCCCATTGTCAATAACCGTTCAGCGAACGGCATTTGGTGCCATCGACCGCTGGCACTCCAGGCCCCCCGGAAGCCGGGCCTCCAGGCCCGGATCAGGGCCTCGCGGCGCGGTCGGAACGCCCGTGTAGCTTCGCTGTAGCCTCACCGCGCCAACGAACTTTCACAGCCGGTCATTTGACGGCGCTACAGTGCGGCATCCGAAAGCCGAGGACGGGGAGGGGGACCGCATGCCGGGGAACCGCGCGGTGACCGACGGGGAGCAGCCCTTGGGCCACCCGTTGAGCTGTATACGCGCGGAGCGCGGCTGGACGTACCAGGACGTGGTCGACATCGTGGCCCGCCGGGTCGGCAACATGTCCGCGCGCCGGGAGAAGGCGTGGCGCTGGGAGCACCGCGGCGTCGTCCCCGACCTGGAGACCCAGCAGGCCCTCGCCAGCGAACTCGGCGTTCCGCACACCCTGTTGTCCTCCTCCCCGTGGCCGGCCTGGCTGCCAGTGGGCGACCGTCCTGCGGCGCGCGTCGCCTGGACGCCGCAGGACTGCGTGGCCGCGCTCGACGCGACGGCCGGCACCGCGCTGCACGACCGGCGCGGGTTCGTGGTCGCGGGCGCGGGCAGCGCCGCGGCGGCGGCCCAGCGGTGGCTCGCGCTCGCGCCCCTGTCGTGGCCCCGGCCCGCAACCGTGCCGGCAGCGGCGACCGTGGCCGCGCCCGCGCCGTTGCTCGTCCCCGTATCAGGACCCGCCCCGGTTCTGGTCCCCGCTCCGGTGCCGGCCTCCGTCCCGGTGCCGGCCTCCGTGCCGTCGCAGCGCACGGGTCCGGCCGCCGTGCCCGACGCTCCCGCCGCCCCCGTTCCGCCCGCGCTGCTCGCCGCGCTCGCCGCGCTGGAGGAGCGGGTCCCGGCGCTGCGCCGGATGGAGGCCGCGCTCGGCGGCGGGCCGGTCCGCGCGGTGGCCGACGCCGAGCTGCGCCTCGTCACCGATCTGCTGGCCAAGGGGCCCGCCGCACGGCCGGGACCGGCCGCCGCGGAGCTCCCGGCGCGGCGGCTGTTCGCGCTCGCGGGCGAGCTGGCGTGCCTCGCCGGCCGCGCCTGTTTCGACACCGGTCACGAGGCCGCGGCCGAGCGGTACTTCAGCGCCGCGCTCTCGGCCGCGCACGCGGCAGCCGACCGGCCGCTCGGAGCACGGGTCCTCGCCGCCATGAGCCTGCAGTGCCTGAGCGCCGGGCGCCCGCAGGAGGCGCTGGCCGTGGCGCGGGCCGCCCGTGCGGGCCTCGCCAGGGAAGCGGCGGGCGACGGCCGCGCCGCCGCCCCGGCCGTGACCACCGCCACAGTCACCGAAGAGCCCGCCGGCTCCGTACGTCACTCCTCGGCGCTGCTCATGGCCCGGCAGGCCCGGGCCCACGCCGTACTGGGACAGGCCGACGTGTGCCAGCGGCTGCTCGCCGCGGCGGGCGCCATCCTGACCCCGGACGCCCGGAGCAGCGCCGACCACCGTGCCGACTACTGCGCGGAGGCCGCGGCCTGCGAGCTGGCGCTGGGCCGCCCCGCCGCCGCCGACCACTGGCTCCGGCGGACCCTCGCCGCGCTGCCCGAGGGCCGGGCCCGCGACCGGGCCGGCACCCTCGTCCTGCGGGCCGTGGCCGCGCTCGACCAGGGGGCCGCGGACCGGGCGCGGGGGCTGGCCGGCGACGCCGGACGGGCGGTCGAGGGCATCGACTCCCCCCGGGTGCACCGGGCCCTGGTGGCGCTGTGGGAGCGGCTGCACGGCCGTCCCGAGCGGCACGGCGGTGGCCGGGAGACCCCTGGCCGGGACTTCGCGATGACCGCCCTGTGACAACCCGGGGGAAATGCATCGGGTCTGCCACAGAACCGCCTGTGATTGCCGGAGTGCGGCCTCCAGCGGGCACACTTTGGCTATGAGCGGATGGACCAACGAAGCAGAGCAGCGCCGGCGCACCGAGCCGCCACTGCCCCCCGAGCTGTCGCCGCGCCGTGGCGCGGCCGCTTCCCGGGCGGGCGCGGGCGCCGTGGGCGGGGTTCCCCCGCAGCCTTCGTACGGCGGCGGATCCGGCGGCGACGGCTACGGGCCGCCCAGCACCGGCGGCGGACGCGGCCGGGGTTCCGGCCGCCGGCCCGGCAGCCGGGGCCGCATCGTGAAGTTCACGTTGCTGGGTCTGGTCGTGGCACTGCTGGTGGTGTCCGTGAGCACCTACTTCTGGGCCGACGGCAAGGTGCGCCGCGAGGTGGACCTCAGCAAGGTCGAGGACCGGCCGACCGGCGGCAAGGGCACGAACTACCTCATCGTCGGCTCCGACAGCCGCGAGGGGCTCTCCAAGGAGCAGGAGCAGGATCTGCACACCGGCGCCGCCGAGGGCAAGCGCACCGACTCGATGATGGTGCTGCACGTCGGTGACAACGGGAACACGATGCTCAGCCTGCCGCGTGACTCGTACGTCACCATCCCGGCCTTCACCGGCCAGCAGTCCCACAAGCGCTACCCCGCGGCCACCCACAAGCTGAACCGGGCCTACGCGGACGGCGGCCCCGAGCTGCTCACCCGGACCGTCGAGTTCAACACCGGTCTGCACATCGACCACTACGCCGAGATCGGCTTCTCCGGCTTCGTGAACCTGGTGGACGCGCTCGGCGGGGTCGACATGTGCCTCGACAAGCCGCTCAAGGACAAGGCGTCGGGCGCGGACTTCCCGGCCGGCTGCCAGACGCTGGACGGCAAGCAGGGTCTCGCCTTCGTCCGGCAGCGGCACCAGGAGGCCGACCAGGACCTGGGCCGGATGCGCAACCAGCAGAAGTTCCTGTCGTCGCTCGCCCACCAGGCGGCTTCGCCGGCCACCGTGCTGGACCCGTTCACGCTCTACCCGGTGATCAGCTCCGGCCTCGACACCCTCATCGTCGACAAGGACATGAGCCTGTGGAACATCACCTCGATGTTCTGGGCGATGAAGGGCGTGACCGGCGGCGACGGCAAGTCGATGACCGTTCCGATCTCCACCGCGAATCTGCCGACGCGCAACGACGGTGTCGCGGTGAAGTGGGACTCGGCGAAGTCGAAGCAGCTGTTCGCTCAGCTGAAGAACGACGAGACGGTCACGGTCTCCGGAAAGCAATAGCAGACATTCCGCCCGATTTGGTCGCTTCATCACCTAGGTGGCCCACAGAGCCCTCACAGCATTCCTATATGCTCAGCCGTTCGAACCGGCGGCTCTATAGGGGTGAGGCATGAAGACGGATGTTCCCGTCATAGTTCCCGTACTGGACAGACCGAGGTCCGGGAACGACGCCTCCGCGGCGCCGACGGGAAAACAGCCCGCCGACCGTACCGTCACTCCCATAAGAGTGGACTCGGTAACAGCGCTTCGCTGGTTCGCGGCCGCCGGTGTCTTCTCTTTCCACACCAAGGGCTATTTCAACGAAATACCCTCGCTGACCTCGCTCATGCAAATCGGATACGAAGGAGTGCCTTTCTTCTTCGTACTCTCCGGATTCGTCATGGCGTGGTCGGCGAAGCCCGGCGGGACCGCGCGCCAGTTCTACTGGCGGCGGTTCGCGCGCATCTGGCCGCTGCTGGCGGTGACCGCGGTCGTGGCGGGCCTCCTGGAGAAGCAGTGGTACGGCACGCCCTTCTCGTTCACCGGCCTGCTGTACACCCTGAGCTTCACCCAGGCGTGGACCACCGACCACTTCTTCACCGTCAACATCGTCACCTGGACGCTCTCGGTGGAAGCCTTCTTCTACCTGGCGTTCCCCCTGCTGTACAAGCTGCTCGACCGGTGTGCCTCCTGGTGCCTGGGCCTGATCGCGGTCCTCATGACGGCGGCCACGGCCGGCACCCGGCTGTGGCCCGTGTGGCACCACTACCCGGCCGCGACCGAGCGTCTGATCTTCGCCTCGCCGCTCGCGCTGACCCCGATGTTCGTCCTCGGGATCTGCGCCGCGGTGGCCGCCCGGCGCGGCTGGCGGCCGCCGGTAGGCGCCCGGGTCTCCATCGCCCTGCTGGCCGGAATGATCGCCCTCTGCTGGGCGTGGACCAGGCATCCGCACTGGGTTTCCCACGTCGTGCCGGCACCCGGAATGTTCGACGCGCTGTTCATGCCGATCTTCGCCCTGACCATAACGACGGTGGCATTGCGCGACGTACGGAGCGGTGCCTCCCTGCTGCGCCGCAAAGCCCTCGTGAAACTCGGGGAATGGTCGTTCGCCTTCTACATGTGTCATGCGATCGTGCTCCGGGCTTTCAGCCACTACGGCTCGGGAGCGAGTCCGGGAGTGCGGCACGACGCCCTCGTGGTCGCCATCATGCTTGTGAGTTCCGTCACCGCTGCGGCATTTCTCCATGAATGTGTGGAGAAGCCCGCCGAGCGCCGGCTGAAACGCCTGTGGACCCCCGGCAGAAAAGCCGCTGCCGTTCCCGCCTGAATGATCATCCCTGAATGATCGTTCAGGGATGATCACGCAAAAAGCCGGAGGCACTCAGCTGAGTGCCTCCGGCTTTTGTGTTCCGTACGGGGTTACTTCGGCAGGTTGCGCGCCATCACGATGCGCTGGACCTGGTTCGTGCCCTCGTAGATCTGGGTGATCTTGGCGTCGCGCATCATGCGCTCGACCGGGTAGTCGCGCGTGTAGCCGTAGCCGCCGAGCAGCTGGATGGCGTCGATGGTGACCTCCATCGCGACATCCGAGGCGTAGCACTTGGCGGCGGCACCGAAGAACGTCAGGTCCTCGTCCTTGGCACCACCGGAGGTGCGCTCGGACTTGGCGGCGGCCGCGTACGTCAGCTGGCGGGCGGCCTCCAGCTTCATGGCCATGTCGGCGAGCATGAACTGCACACCCTGGAACTCGGCGATGGCCTTGCCGAACTGCTTGCGCTCGTGGACGTACCCCTTGGCGTAGTCCAGGGCGCCCTGCGCGATACCGATCGCCTGGGCGGCGATGGTGACGCGGGTGTGGTCGAGGGTCTTCATCGCGGTGGCGAATCCGGTGCCCTCGGCGCCGATCATGCGGTCGGCGGGGATGCGCACGTTGTCGAGGTAGACCTCGCGGGTCGGCGAGCCCTTGATACCGAGCTTCTTCTCCGGGGCGCCGAAGGAGACGCCCTCGTCGGACTTCTCGACGACGAAGGCGCTGATGCCCTTGGAGCGCTTCTCGGGGTCGGTGACGGCCATCACCGTGTAGTACTCGCTGACGCCCGCGTTGGTGATCCAGCGCTTCACGCCGTTGAGGACGTAGAAGTCGCCGTCACGCACCGCGCGGGTCTTCATGCCGGCCGCGTCCGAGCCCGCCTCGGGCTCGGACAGGGCGTACGAGAACATCGCGTCGCCCTTGGCCAGCGGGCCGAGGTACTTCGCCTTGAGCTCCTCGGAGCCGGACAGGATCACCGGGAGCGAGCCGAGCTTGTTCACGGCCGGGATGAGGGAGGACGACGCGCAGACGCGGGCCACCTCCTCGATCACGATCACGGTGGCCAGGGCGTCCGCGCCCGCGCCGCCGTACTCCTCCGGGACGTGCACGGCGTGCAGGTCGGCCGCGATGAGCGCGTCGAGGGCCTCCTGCGGGAAGCGGCCCTCCTCGTCGACCTCGGTCGCGAAAGGTGCGATCTTCGCCTCGGCGAGCGAACGGACCGAGTCGCGGAGCATGTCGTGCTCCTCGGACGTCCGGTAGAGGTCGAAATCGGAAGAACCGGCCAAGGCTGTCTCACTCCCCGAGTGCTAACTACCGTTAAGTAACCCTACGATCGTAGGCCGGATCGAGCCGATCGGCCCGTCCGGCCCACGTGAGCTTCACGACACCTTGTTGCCCAGCCTGTCGAGGGTGTTCGACGCGACGTAGTCCGCCATCGTGTCGTTCCGCATCGCCTCCCACAGGGCCGACGTGCCGTTGCCGTCGAGCAGGACCACCGACTGGCCCTTGATCATGTCGAAGCCTGCGACGGGCGCGTTCATGAACGCCATGTCCGAGGACCTGACGTCCTTCATGCCCCAGATCAGGTCACGCAACTCGCCGTTCGAGAGCGAATCGTCGACGCTCACCGAGTTCGTCACCTCGTCCAGCATCCGCTTCGCCTTGAGCGGGTTGCTGAGGGTGTCCCCCGACAGCACCTTGTTCAGCACCGCGCGCAGGAAGTTCTGCTGCCGGTGGGTGCGGTCCAGGTCGCCGCGCGGCAGCCCGTACCGCTCCCGTACGTAGTCGAGTGCCTCGTCGCCGTCCATGTGGTGGGTGCCCGCGTCCCACATCCCGGCGCCGTTGCGCCGCGAGACGGTCTTGTCGACGGTGATGTCCACCCCGCCGACGGCGTCGGTCAGCTTCCGGAAGCCGCTCCAGTCGACGACCGCGAGATGGTCGATCTTCACCTTGGAGAGCCGCTGCACCGTGTCGATCAGCAGCGGCGGGCCGCCCCAGGAGAAGGCCGCGTTCAGCTTGGCGCTGCCGTGACCCGGGACCGCCACCCAGGAGTCACGGGGCAGCGAGACCACATACGCGTGCTTCCCGTCCTCCGGCAGGTGCACCAGCATCATCGTGTCGCTGCGCTGCGCACCCGGCTGCCACTCCGGCGCCTTCGCGCCCTTGCCGGTGGTCGGCAGGTCCGAGCGCGCGTCTATACCCACCAGGAGAAACGTTTG
The DNA here is from genome assembly GCF_005860785.2 of Streptomyces sp. So13.3. Lineage (NCBI taxonomy): Bacteria > Bacillati > Actinomycetota > Actinomycetes > Kitasatosporales > Streptomycetaceae > Streptomyces > Streptomyces sp. So13.3. The sequence goes on from NZ_CP048835.1 coordinate 4,212,670, forward strand.
TCCTCCCTTGCTGGGCGCGGGTATCGCCGCGGCCGGCACATTCGTCGGGAACGCGTTCGGGATCCGGTCGACGCGGCCGGTGTAGTGCTCGTACGCGTACCAGCCCGTGCCGACGATCAGCAGCGCTCCGGTGCACAGCAGCACCACGGCGCTGAGCAGCACCCGACGGGTCCTGCGCCGCCGCCGGGCCCTGCGGACCGCTGTCTCCTGCGGGTCCTCCGCCACGCCGGGGACCAGGCCCCCGGTCTCCTCGGGTCCGTCCCCCTCGGGCTCGGCCGGACCGCCCGGCTCCGCCAGCCCATCCGCCTGATCGGCCCGCTCGGCCGCCCCCTCGTCCCGCTGACCCGCTTCGGGTCCCGCTGCCTTGGAGAGACCCACTCCGGGTCTCGGTACCGCATCCCCCTGGCCGGCTCGATCCACGGCCACCACCCCCTCGCACTGTCTACGCATTCTGTCCTTCCCGTGTGGACTCTGGCCATGGCCTCACCCTGGATTTCGCACACCAGGACGCGACTATGCTCTTCGCATGCCTCTGAAGCTCACCGTCATCGGCACCGGTTACCTCGGCGCCACCCACGCTGCCGCCATGGCCGAGCTCGGCTTCGAGGTACTGGGCCTGGACATCGACCCCCGCAAGATCGAGCTGCTGTCGGCCGGCAAGGTCCCGATGTACGAGCCGGGCCTCGAGGACCTGCTCGCCCGGCACGTGGCCGGCATCGCGGGATCCACCGGCCGGTTGAGCTTCACCACTTCGTGGGAAGAGATCGCCGAGTTCGGCGATGTCCACTTCGTCTGCGTCAACACCCCGCAGAAGCACGGCGAGTACGCCTGCGACATGTCCTACGTGGACAGCGCCTTCGAGCTGCTCGCCCCGCATCTGCGGCGGCCCGCCCTCGTCGTCGGCAAGTCCACCGTGCCGGTGGGCAGCGCCGCCCGGCTCGCCGCCCGGCTCGCCGAACTGGCCCCGGCCGGCGCCGACGCCGAGGTGGCCTGGAACCCCGAGTTCCTGCGCGAGGGCTTCGCCGTCCAGGACACCCTGCACCCCGACCGCGTCGTCGTGGGCGTCGCGAGCGCGCACGCCGAGAAGCTCCTGCGCGAGGTCTACGCGACGCCCGTGGCGGAAGGCACCCCGTTCGTCGTCGCCGACTACCCCACCGCCGAACTGGTCAAGACGGCCGCCAACGCGTTCCTCGCAACGAAGATCTCCTTCATCAACGCCATGGCCGAGGTCTGCGAGGCGGGCGACGGCGACGTCGTGAAGCTCGCCGAGGCCATCGGCCACGACGACCGGATCGGCCACAAGTTCCTGCGGGCCGGCATCGGCTTCGGCGGCGGCTGCCTCCCCAAGGACATCCGCGCGTTCATGGCCCGCGCCGGTGAACTCGGCGCCGACCAGGCCCTGACGTTCCTGCGCGAGGTCGACTCGATCAACATGCGGCGGCGCGGCCACATGGTCGAGCTCGCCCGCGAGGCGGTCGGCGGCGACAGCTTCCTCGGGAAGCGGATCGCGGTACTGGGCGCGGCCTTCAAGCCGGACTCCGACGACGTACGGGACTCGCCTGCGCTCAACGTGGCGGGCCAGATCCACCTCCAGGGCGGCCAGGTCACCGTCTACGACCCCAAGGGCATGGACAACGCCCGGCTGCTCTTCCCCACCCTCGGCTACGCGGCGACGGCGCTCGACGCGGTGCGCGGCGCGGACGTCGTTCTGCACCTCACCGAATGGCGCGAGTTCCAGGAACTCGACCCGGCGGCGCTGGGCGAGGTGGCGGCGACGCGGCACATCATCGACGGCCGCAACGCGCTGTCGCCTGCGGCGTGGCGTGCGGCGGGCTGGAAGTTCCGGGCGATGGGCCGGCCGTCCGCCTAGCCGTTGCCACTTGCCTGCCGGCGGCTTCCTGCCGCGCCTGGCCGCTTCGTGGTGGGTGCGGGGACCGGGCCCTCCGGGGCGGGGCTTCGAAATCGACTATTTACGGGCGTGGCCGCCCACAAATAGCTCGGCAGCATTTCGAAACCCCACCCCTGCGGACCCGTCCCCCTCACGTCCAAACCGTGAGCGGCTCGGGTTGGCGGACCCCCGACCGCAGGTTGCGGGTGGGTTCCCCGGGCGTCGCCTGCCACCTGCGAGTTGAGGACGCCCCCAGCGCAAGGCAGAGAGGCGATCTGCCGCTTGTGGGGGACTCGGACCCCGCAGCGTGGCGGTGTACGAGCGCGACCGCACCAGGACCAGCGGTCTGCACGGCTACCGGGTCGGCATCGACCCGGACGGCAGCCGGGCGCTCAAGCGGGGGCTAGGTAGTTGTACGACTCCGATAGGCGCGCATTTTGGCTCGGCTGCCGCAGATGGCCATCGTGCACCAGCGGCTGCGGCCTGCCGGACTCCGGTCGTAGTAGACCCAGCGGCAGCTGTGGGATGCGCATGCCTTGAGGCGTGGCCAGGTGCCGTCGGCGACGGCGGTGGCTATGCCCGCCGCGATGTGGGCGGTGAGGGCGGCGGCGCCGGTGAGACCGTCGGCGGGGCGTACGCCGGCCCCGCCCTCCGCGTCGATCGCGAGCAGCAGCGGCGCGGCGCGCAGTAGTCGTTCCAGTTCCGCTGCCGCGGGATCCGGTAGCCGTGTTCCCGTGTGGGCCTGGCAGGCATCACGCAGCGCTTCGCGGAGTGCGAGCACGTCATCGAGGTCGGCCGGGCCGAAGCTCAGGTCGGGCAGATCGTGGTGCCGCGCCCAGGCGTCGAGGTCGGCGGGAACGCGCAGTTGGTCCTCGGCCGACTCCAGGTCGACGGTGTTCGCCAGATCCTGGACCAGAAGGAGGAGTCCAGGAGCGGGGGCGCGTTCTCCGGGCTGCTCCACCCTTGCCACGTTACCTCCACTGGGCCATCATGAAGTAACGGTTACCGGTTGAACGCTCATAGCGGTAACGACATCGAGAGAGGTGTACTCCATGATCGGCAAGCTGGGTTCCGTGGTGCTGGACTGTCCCGACCCCAAGGCACTCGCCGCCTTCTACGCAGCCGTGCTGGGCGGTGATGTGGAGGAGGCCGACGACGACTGGGTGGTGCTGCGCGCCACCGACGGCGTCAAACTCTCGTTCCAGCGCGCCCCGCACCTGGTGGAGCCGCAGTGGCCCGACCCTCAGCGGCCGCAGCAGTTCCACATCGACGTGGCCGTGGAGAACATGGACGCGGCACAGGAAGCCGTACTCGCCCTCGGCGCAAAGCTCCTCGAGGACGACCACGACGGCAAGCGCAACTGGCGCGTCTTCTCCGACCCCGCCGGCCACCCCTTCTGCCTCTGCGTCTGCTGACGATCCCCACCACCTGCTCACGGAGGGAGCAGGAAGAGTGTGGGACCGGCTGATGTGAGGGGCGCCATCACCCGCTCCCCGCAGACGGCAGCGCACGTGAGGGGGCCGGGGCCGCAGGGATGGGTTTCGAAATGCTGCCGAGCTATTTGTGGGCCGCCAGGCCCGTAAATAGTCGATTTCGAAACCCACCCCGGAGGGCCCGGCCCCCGACCCACCGCACGCCGGTGCAAACCTGCAACCCGGCGCTAGCCGTCCAGCTCAGCAAGCGTCGCCAGCGACGGACCCCTCTTCGCCTGCGCCACGACGGCAACCGCTTCCGCGTCCCGCAACACCCGCACCGCGTTCCGCCACGTCAGCTTCGCCAGGTCCTCGTCCGACCAGCCCCTGCCCAGGAGTTCGGCGATGAGGTTCGGGTAGCCGGCGACGTCGTCCAGGCCCGACGGGGTGAAGGCCGTGCCGTCGAAGTCGCCGCCGAGGCCGAGGTGGTCGACGCCGGCCACCTCGCGCATGTGGTCGAGGTGGTCCGCGACCGTGGACGGTGTGGCGACGGGGCGCGGGTTCGCCGCCTCGTAGGCGCGCTGGACGGCCATGCCCGCGGGCGTGGTGTCGAGGTGGTGCAGACCGTTGGCCCGCATGTTCTCGTCGGCGGCCTGGGTCCAGGCGACCGCGTCCGTGAGGATGAACTTCGGGACGAAGGTGGCCATGGCGACGCCACCGTTGGCGGGCAGCAGGGCCAGGACGTCGTCCGGGATGTTGCGCACGTGGTCGCAGACGGCGCGCGCGGACGAGTGCGAGAAGATCACCGGCGCTTCGCTGACGCGCAGTGCGTCCCGCATGGTGTCGGCGGAGACGTGGGACAGGTCGACGAGCATGCCGCAGCGGTTCATCTCCCGGACGACCTCCTCACCGAAGGCGGTGAGGCCGCCCGCGCGACGCTCGTCGGTCGCCGAGTCCGCCCACGGGAGATTGTCGTTGTGGGTGAGCGTCATGTAGCGGACGCCGAGCTGGTGCAGGGCGCGCAGGGTGGCGAGCGAGCAGTTGATGCTGTGGCCGCCCTCGGCGCCCATGAGGGAGGCGATCCGGCCCTCGGCGCGCGCCGTCTCCATGTCGTCGGCGGTGAGCGCGAGCCGCAGGTCGTCGGTGTAGCGCTCGGTCATCCGGCGCACCACGTCGATCTGTTCGAGGGTCGCGGAGACCGCGTCGTCGCCGGCCAGGTCGCTGCGCACGTAGACCGACCAGAACTGCGCGCCGACGCCGCCGGCGCGCAGACGGGGGATGTCGGTGTGCAGCGAGGCGCTCTGGTCGGTGCCGATGTCGAGCCGGTCGAGGTCGTAGCGGACCTGCTCGCGCAGCGCCCACGGGAGGTCGTTGTGCCCGTCCACGACGGGGTGGGCGGCGAGCAGTTCCGTGGCGCGGGCGATCAGGTCCATCGGGTCTCCTTGGTTACTTGCCGAACCCGAAGCCTGCCGCACCCTGGACCTTGGCGCGCAGCCGCTTGCCCTTGTCGGTGGCCTGTTCGTTCAGCTCTTCCTGGAAGTGCCGCATCCTGCCGAGGAGTTCGGGGTCGTGGGCGGCGAGGATGCGGACGGCGAGGAGGCCCGCGTTACGCGCGCCCGCGACGGACACCGTGGCGACCGGGACGCCGGCCGGCATCTGGACGATGGACAGCAGCGAGTCCATGCCGTCGAGGTACTTCAGCGGTACGGGCACGCCGATGACCGGCAGCGGGGTGACGGAGGCGAGCATGCCCGGGAGGTGCGCGGCGCCGCCCGCGCCCGCGATGATCGCCTTGAGGCCGCGGCCGTCGGCCTGCTCGCCGTACGCGATCATCTCGCGCGGCATCCGGTGTGCCGAGACGACGTCGACCTCGTACGGGATCTCGAACTCGTCCAGCGCCTGGGCGGCGGCTTCCATGACGGGCCAGTCGGAGTCGGAGCCCATGACGATGCCGATGACAGGAGAGGTGCGCGCGTCAGCGCTCCCATAGGAGTGGGGGCCGGGCGACGGGTGGGCGGTCATTCGGTGATCGTTCCTCGCAGGTAGTCGGCCGCGTGCCGGGCGCGCTCGCGCACATCCGCCAGGTCGTCGCCGTAGGTGTTGACGTGGCCGACCTTGCGGCCCGGCTTCACGTCCTTGCCGTACATGTGGATCTTGAGCTGCGGGTCACGGGCCATGCAGTGCAGGTACGCGGAGTACATATCGGGGAAGTCGCCGCCGAGGACGTTGGCCATGACCGTCCACTTCGCGCGCGGGCGCGGGTCGCCGAGCGGCAGGTCCAGGACCGCGCGCACATGGTTGGCGAACTGGGAGGTCATCGCGCCGTCCTGGGTCCAGTGGCCGCTGTTGTGCGGGCGCATCGCCAGTTCGTTGACCAGGATCCGGCCGTCCCGGGTCTCGAACAGCTCGACCGCGAGGTGTCCGACGACGCCCAGCTCGGCGGCAATGGTCAGCGCGAGCTGCTGGGCCTGCGCGGACAGCTCGGCGCTGAGGTCGGGCGCCGGGGCGATGACGGTGTCGCACACCCCGTTGACCTGCACGGATTCCACGACCGGGTACGAGACGGCCTGGCCGTGCGGCGAGCGCACGACGTTGGCCGCCAGTTCCCGTACGAAGTCGACCTTCTCCTCCGCGAGCACCGGGACGCCGGCCAGGAACGGGTCCGCGGCCCCGTCCTCGTCACGCACGACCCACACGCCCTTGCCGTCGTACCCGCCGACCACGGTCTTGAGGACGACCGGGAAGCCGTCACCCTCCGCGGCGAACCGCGCGACGTCCGCCGGGTCCGTGACGATCCGGTGCCGCGGGCACGGCACCCCGATCTCGCTGAGCTTCGCCCGCATCACGCCCTTGTCGTGGGCGTGCTGCAGGGCGTCGGGTCCCGGGCGGACGGCGATGCCGTCCGCCTCCAGGACGCGCAGATGCTCGGTGGGGACGTGTTCGTGATCGAACGTGATCACGTCGCAGCCCTGCGCGAAGGCGCGGAGGGTCTCCAGATCGCGGTAGTCGCCGATGACGACATCGCTCACCACCTGCGCCGCCGAGTCCTGCGGGGTGTCGCTGAGGAGTTTGAACCTGATACCGAGCGGGATGCCCGCTTCGTGGGTCATACGGGCGAGCTGGCCGCCGCCGATCATGCCGACTACCGGGAATGTCACGTTCCCCAGGATATCGGGCGGGCGGACCCCCGAATGACGCCACCCACGGGCAGGCCCTCGGCCCGTGCGGTTAGCATGAAGAGCCAGTACGACTGGACCACGAGACCAGACCACGGGCCCCGGGCGGGTCACACCGACAGACAGGGCCGAGCGGATCATCATGAGCGGACGCCAGACCGTGCAGTCCCGTTTGGGGTCCCTGTACCGCGAGGTCGCCAAGTTCGGTGCGGTCGGTGGCGCGGGCGTCCTGGTGAACCTCGGGGTCTTCAACCTGGTCCGGCACACCACTGGTCTGCAGACGGTACGGGCGGGCATCATCGCCACCGCCGTATCGATTCTCTTCAACTACATCGGCTTCCGGTACTTCACCTACCGTGACCGCGACCGGAGCAGCCGCTCGAAGGAGCTGGGCCTCTTCCTGGGCTTCAGCGCCGTCGGCCTGGTCATCGAGAACGGCGTGCTCTACGTGGCGACGTACGGGTTCGGCTGGGACAGCTCGCTGCAGAGCAACATCTTCAAGTTCGCCGGCATCGGCGTGGCCACCCTCTTCCGCTTCTGGTCCTACCGGACCTGGGTCTTCAAGGCGCTGCCGGCCCGCGAGGTGGCGGAGCAGGCGGAGTCGATCCTCGCCTCGGCGGAGGCGGACACCGATTCCGCGCCGCACAGCCGCACCACGCAGTAGGTCCCCCGGCCTACGCGGGTGACGAGCCGGCGTCCCCTCGGGGCTTCCGCGGCTGCCCCGACGGATCCTCCTGGGCCAGGAAGAGCGCGAAGACCGGCGGCCGCTGCTGGAGCAGCTCCAGCCGCCCGCCGTCCGCCTCGGCCAGGTCACGGGCCACGGCCAGCCCCAGTCCGGTGGAGTTGCGGCCGCTGACCGTCCGCTCGAAGACCCGGGCGCCCAGGTCCGGCGGTACGCCCGGCCCGTCGTCCGTGACCTCCACGACGGCCTGGTTGCCGGTCACCCGGGTGTGCAGGCCGACCGTGCCGGCGCCGTGCATGAGCGAGTTCTCGATCAGGGTGGCCAGCACCTGGGAGACCGCCCCGGGGGTGCCGACGGCCCGCAGGCCCTGGGTGCCGGAGCGGATGATGGTGCGCCCCTCGCTCTGCGAGGCCGGGCGCCACTCCTCCATCTGCTGCTTGATCACGTCGTCGAGGTCGAAGTCGACCGCCGAGCCGGACCGCGGGTCGCGGGCGTTGGTCAGCAGCCGCTGCACCACATCGGTGAGCCGCTCGACCTGGCCCAGCGCGATCGTCGCCTCCTCCTTGACGGCGTCCTCGTCGTCCGCGGTGGCCACGATCTCCTCCAGCCGCATCGAGAGCGCCGTCAGGGGCGTCCGCAGCTGGTGCGAGGCGTCGGCGGCGAGCCGCCGCTCGGCGGTCAGCATCCGGCCGATCCGCTCCGCGCTCGCGTCCAGGACGTCGGCGATCCGGTCCAGCTCCGGCACCCCGTAGCGGCGGTGCCGCGGCCGCGGGTCGCCGGAGCCGAGCCGCTCGGCGGTCTCGGCGAGGTCGGTCAGCGGGCTGCCGAGCCGGCGGGCCTGCCGCACCGCGAGGATCACGGCCGCCAGCACCGCGAGCAGCGCCACGGCCAGGATGACCAGCAGGGTCCTGCCGATCTCCTGGCTGATCTTGGAACGGGACTCCTCGACGACCACGCTCGCGCCGTCGTCGCCGGTCTGGGTCGAGGTGATCACCCGGCCCGAGGGCCGGGTCCCGATCTCGATGGGCGCGCTGCCCGGGATCCGGACCACCGCGAACCGGTCGGCGGCCACCTGCTGCGCCAGCGAGCCGGTGTCGACCTTCTCCCCGCTGGCCCGGCGGCTGTCGACGCTGCCCGCCAGCCGGACCGCCTCGGAGTCGACGCTCTCCTGCGCGCTGCTCTCGATCGTGCGGGTCTCGACGATGACGAGCGAGAGCCCGAAGACCGCGATGACGACGAGGACGACAGCGAGCGTGGAGGAGATCAGTCGGCGGCGCATGGGTGAAGGGTGTCAGCCTTCGGCTAGTTCTTCTCGAACCGGAACCCCACACCGCGCACGGTGGAGATGTACCGGGGCGCGGTCGCGTCGTCGCCGAGCTTCTTGCGCAGCCAGGAGATGTGCATGTCGAGCGTCTTGGTCGACGACCACCATGTGGTGTCCCACACCTCGCGCATCAGCTGCTCGCGGGTGACGACCCGGCCCGCGTCGCGCACCAGGACCCGCAGGAGGTCGAACTCCTTCGCGGTGAGCTGCAGCTCGTCGTCGCCCATCCAGGCGCGGTGCGACTCGACGTCGATCCGCACTCCGTGGGTGGAGGGCTGCGGCGCGTCGGTGGTGCCGCGGCGCAGCAGCGCCCGGACCCGCGCCAGCAGTTCGGCGAGCCGGAACGGCTTGGTGACGTAGTCGTCGGCACCGGCGTCCAGGCCGACCACCGTGTCGACCTCGTCGGCACGGGCGGTGAGCACCAGCACCGGGAAGGTGTGTCCCTCGGTACGGATCCTGCGGCATACGTCGAGGCCGTCCATACCGGGCAGCCCCAGGTCGAGCACCACCAGATCGACGGCGCCCAACAGGGCGGCTTCGAGCGCGGTGGGCCCGTCCTCACGCACTTCGACCTCGTAGCCCTCGCGGCGCAGGGCGCGCGCGAGCGGTTCCGAGATGGATGCGTCGTCCTCGGCAAGAAGTACGCGGGTCATGGGCTTGATGGTAGTCCGCGTGGGCAGGGGCCGAGGTAGCGGTGCCAAGAGCCCTGTGAGGTAGGTCTCAAGACGCCCTATACCACGTGTTGGGCTGCCATAAAGTAATGAATCGCCCGTAGCAGCACCCAGGGTCCTTCCGCGCACAACCTGCGCCGAAGGCCTCTTCTGTGACGGGGCTGGTACAAACCAGCAGTGAGTGATTGACCTGACGGCCGGGTCCGCAGCGCGCACCGCGCGGCGGGCGTGGATCCCGGCGCGCCCCCATAGCGCGTCGGTGCCGGCCACCCCCACCGGGCGCGCGGTCTGTTCCGTCGCGCGTCCCGAGCGAACAAGGATCGACCATGGCGTCCAGCCTGACGAAGGACGCCGCCCCGCAGGGGACCCCTGCTCCGGGCGGCAAGACCTTCTTCGGCCACCCCCGCGGCCTGGCCACTCTCTTCATGACCGAGATGTGGGAGCGGTTCAGCTTCTACGGCATGAAGGCCCTCCTCCCGCTCTATCTGATCGCCGGCGGCCCCGGCGCCGAGAAGGGCTCCCAGGGCGGCGGCCTCGCGATGACGGCGGCCACGGCCGTGGCCATCTACTCCATCTACATGGCGATGGTGTACCTGCTCGCCATGCCCGGCGGCTGGTTCGGCGACCGGGTCTGGGGGCCGCGCAAGACGGTCGCCATCGCGGCGGGCATCATCATGGCCGGCCACCTGACGCTCGCCGTCCCCGGCCAGGCGATGTTCTTCGTCGGCCTGGCACTGGTCGCGCTCGGTTCCGGCCTGCTCAAGGCGAACATCTCGACGATGGTCGGCCACCTCTACGACGGGCCGAACGACCCGCGTCGTGACGGCGGCTTCACCGTCTTCTACATGGGCATCAACATCGGTGCCTTCGCCGCCCCGCTCATCATCGGCACCGTCGGCCAGAACTACAGCTGGCACCTGGGCTTCGCCCTCGCCGCCGTCGGTATGGCCCTCGGCCTGGTCCAGTTCCTGCTCGGCACCCGCCACCTGAGCGAGCGCAGCAGCGTCGTCCCGAAGCCGCTGTCGGTCGAGGAGCGCAACACCACCCTGCGCAAGGGCCTGCTGTGGCTGATCGCCGCCTCGGTCTTCTACGGTGTGGTCGTTCTCACCGGGCACTACACGCTCAACTGGGCGCTGGTGCCGATCACGGTGATCGGCCTGGTCATCCCGGTCGGCGTCCTGGTCCGGATAAAGAAGGACAAGGAGCTGTCGGCCGCCGAGCAGTCCAAGATGAGCGGCTACATCTGGTTCTTCGTCGCCGCCGCCGTGTTCTGGATGATCTACGACCAGGGCGGATCGACGATGTCGATCTTCGGCGAGACGAAGACGCAGGGCTCGATGTTCGGGATCGACTTCCCGTCCTCGTGGTTCCAGTCCGTGAACCCGCTGTTCGTGATGGCGCTGGCCCCGGTCATCGCCTGGGGCTGGATCTGGCTGTCGAAGAAGAACCGCGAACCGAGCACCACGGTGAAGTTCGCCATGGGCCTGTTCCTGATCGGGGCCTCGTTCGTCGTCTTCGTCGTCCCGATGGGCCTGGCCTCGGACGGTACGAAGGTCAGCCCGATGTGGCTCGTCACGATCTACATGATCCAGACCATCGGTGAGCTCTGTCTCTCGCCGGTCGGCCTCTCGGTCACCACGAAGATGGCCCCCGCCAAGTACGGCAGCCAGATGATGGGTGTCTGGTTCCTCGCGGTCACCGCGGGCGACTGCACCACCAGCCTGCTGTCCATCGCGGGTGTGGATCTGAACGGCACCGGCATGGTGGGCCTCGAAGCGGCCCTCGCCATCCTCGCCGGCTTCGCCGTGTGGATGTACCGCAAGAAGGTCGTCGCGTTGATGGGTGACGTCCGCTGACGTCCCTTCCCGTGCACGCGTGACGAAGCCCCGGTGACCGTACGGTCGCCGGGGCTTCGTCATGGGGTCAGGTGGTGCGGTCAGTGGCGCAGCCTGCGCCACGGGGTGAACGTGAAGACGGCGCCGCCGAGGAGCAGGACGGTGCCCGCGACGAGTCCGAGGGCGCGCAGCGAGCCGTTGTTGTCGGCGCCGGTCTGGGCGAGACCGCCGCTGGTGGTGGTCGCGCTGTTGGCGGCGCTGCCGTTGGTACCGCCGGTGCCGCTGCCCTTCTCCTTGATGTCGAGGGTCAGCGAGGCGTCGACGGCCTTCGTCGGCGTGCAGGTCGCGACGGGAGTGCCGCCCTGCGCGAGCTGGACGGCCAGGGCGCCCGGGTGCAGCGTGACCTGCCCGGTCCTGCCCGGCGAGTAGACGCCGGTGAGGGGATCGAGGGTGACCGGGTCGTTCTGGGCGAACGCCTTGGTGTTGGGCGGCGCCTTGACCTGGACCGTGCCGCTGTCCGCGCCCGCCACCTTGACGGCCATGGTCGCGGTGATGAAGCCCTTGGGGAGCGGCGCGGGGGTCTTCATGACCGAACCGATGAACCGCACGGAGAGGTTGTAACCCGCGCTGCTCTTGGTGGCGTCGATGGCCACCTGGCCGGTCGGCTTGCCGAACGACCCGCAGTCGAAGGTCACGGAGACCGGTGTGCCCTTGTGCACGGTGCCGTTGGGCTCACCACCGCCTTCCGGCGGACCACCGGACGTCGTACCGCCGGCGGTCGTACCACCGGTGGTGGTGCCTCCAGTGGTGCCGCCCGAGGTGGTGCCTCCAGTGGTGCCGCCGGACGTGGTCGTGCTACCCGTGGTGCCCGAAGTGGTCGTGCCACCGGATGTCGTGCCGCCCGACGTCGTACCGCCGGACGTCGTCGTGCCGCCGCCCGTCACCTTGATCGTGACCGCGACCGGAACGGTGCCGGTCGGCGCGCAGGCGGTGTCGGTCGACATGATGTAGTTCGCGTTGATGTTGTACGCGCCGGGCGAGAGCGTGACGTCACCGGCGGCGGTCAGCTTCAGCTTGCCCTTCATGTCGGACAGCACCATGGGGCTGTTCTTCGGGATCGCCGGATTGGTCCGGGTCCCTGCGACGTCCAGCGACCCGGTCTGCGCGCCGCCGATCGTGACCTTGCCGGTGGGCAGCACCGAGTTGGCGGGCAGATCCGCGACACCCGGGTTCTGCGACGCGGCCTGCACCGTCTTCCACGTCACGTCGATCGTGTCGCCGACCTTGGCGGTCGCCGGCGCGGTGATGTCCGCCTTGGTCGTCCCGTTGATGTCGGGCAGGTTGGCGATCTTCGGCGGTATGCACTTGGTCGCGAAAGAGGACTCGGCGGCCTGCGCGGGTGCCGCGATCAGCAGCACCGAGCCGCCGCCGAGCATGAGCGCGACACCGACCGCGGTGGCGGCCCTGCTCCTCCGCGGTCGCGATAGTCGATTCGTCACGTGCTTCCCTTCGAAGATGGACGTTCGGTACTCGGTGCGGAAGTCGGTGGGGGCTGCCGCCCGTCGGCCGGGGGCGGCGCCGGCAGGGTGCCCTGGCTGAACCAGGGCAGCGTGCCCGTGTCGTCCGGGGCCTGGGAGCCCGGCGGGCGCACGCCGTTGGGCGCCGGCTTGGCCGGCTGGGACGGCGCGGAACGGCGGGGCGGCGGCAGGTGGAGCAGCGCGGCGGGCCGCCAAGGGGCCTTACGGCGGCGGCCGGAGGCGTAGATCGTGCCGGGCAGCCGCGGCCGTGCCTTGTCCACGACGGCCATCCCGATCCGGAAGACCGCGGCCGGCACGACGACGCAGAGCAGGATCCAGAAGAGCGTGACGCCCCAGGGCCGGCCGACGTCCCACGGCTCGGTGACGAGCACCTTGTCGCCGTACTTGAGCTGTACCCGGTAGTCGCCGTGCGCCCCCGAGGTCAGCTCGACGGGCAGCTTGATCTGCTGTTTCATCCCCGGCGCCACGCTGCCGCTCCACTGCTGCTCCTCCCACTGCGGGGCGAAGACACCGTGCGAGACCCCGACCTGGAACACCGGGTTCTTCACCGGTCCCGAGCCGAGATTGCCGACGGTGAAGACCAGTTGGCGCTGCGGCGGGGAGCCGAACCAGGTGAGCAGTCCGCCGCCGCCCTGCAGCCTGGCGGTGAGCACCGCGAGCCGCCCGGCACCGGACGTCTGCGGCAGCTCGGCGACCGGATGCCCGGTGACGACGAACGGCGCGTCGACGGTGACGGAGTCGCCCATCACCGTCGCGACGTGCACGACGCAGGGGCAGGGCTTGGGCGGTGCGGCGGCTGGCAGCTTCTGGGTGAAGCCGCCCTTGGCGTCGGTGGTGACCGCGCGGCCGGACTCGTTGGAGCAGGAGTTGGTGCCGCCGATCGCGTTCTGCCCGCAGACCAGGAGGGTGAGCAGCGTGGTCGGCTTCCAGCCCCGGCCGGTGACGGTGATCTCCGTACCGGGCTTGGCCTGCTGCGGCGAGAGCGCCACCGCGGGTTTCTCGTCGGCGGCGGGCGCCTGGACCGCCGCCGGGTTGCGGACCGCCAATGGGGCCGCCGCGTCCGACGGCTGCGCGGTGAGTGCGGACAGCACGAGCAGCGCCGCGGCGAGCACGGCGGCCGCCGTCGCCCGGAGTAGTTCCCTGTGCATCGTGCTCACGCCTGTCCGCCCCTGCTTCCCACGCTCGTCACGCCGACCGCTGTCCCTGCCGTCCCCGCATCGGGATCGGGGTCCTCCTCCACCGGCCGCGGCGGACGGTTCCTGCGGCGCCTGACGACGAACCAGGCGGCCAGCAGCGCCAGTCCGGCGAGCAGTACCCCGGCGGCGAGCCAGGGGACGGCGAAGAACGAGACGCCGGCCGTCTCGTTGAGTTCGCCCCGGTCGGTGGTGACGGTGAGTTTCACGCTCACCCGGTCGAACTGCGGCGACCCGGCCCACTTCTCGGCCAGTTCGACCTGCTGTCCCGGCAGGAGTTCCAGCGGCAGCCCCTTGGCCCGCCGGTCCAGCAGGGTGTTGCCGAACAGCCCGGTGGCCTTGACCCGCAGGCGCGGCAGCAGCGAGACGTTGCCCCGGTTGACCAGGGTGTAGTGGATGGTGGCGTTGCTCCTGCCGGTGCCGGGCAGCCAGGGCTGGCCGTGGTCGACCCGGACGTTCTCCACGGAGAGCGCGGGGAGGCTGGGGCCGCTCACCCGGAGGTAGATCCGGGCGCCGACGGCCCGCCGGACGCCGACCGCGACGCTCCCCTTGCTCTTGTCGGTCTCGGTGTTGAGGGCGACGATCGCGCCGGGGTGGTCGCCGGGGGTGGCGGTGTCGGGGATGGTGAGGGTGAACGGGATGTCGGCGCGGGTCCTGGGCGGGACGGTGAGGCTGCCCTGGGCGAGCTTCACCCAGGTGCCGATGTCCTTGTTGGTCTCCTCGGGGCCGCGCACGGCGAAGCCGCCGTCGCGCGGGGTGTTGTACGCGTCGGCGCCGTAGATCCTGAACTGCATCGGCGCGTCGGAGAGGTTGGAGACCGAGACCTTGTCCTTGACGGTGGTCCCCGGTCCCGCCTCCAGGGTGAAGAACTGTCGTTCCTGGCTGGTACTCGTCTTGTCCTTGGCCCCGCCCGCCGGGGCGGGGAAGACCGACCAGCGCCCGTTGTCCGCGGCGCCGGCCGGTCCTGCCGCGGGACCGAGACCGATGCCGAGCAACGCGGCGACCGTCAGCAGCACTGCGCACGCCTTGGCCCTCGACATGTCTGGCATCTCCCTCGGTCCGAGTTAACTGACTGTGCGTCAGGTCAGGGTCAGGGTCAAGACTCCGGAATAGGTTCCTGGGCCGGAGTAGGCCGGGACGTTCAGCGACAGGCCCGCGTCGGCGGTGAACTCACCACCGGTCACGGTGCCGTTGGACGTGGTGGCCAGCGTGGCGCCGGCCGTGCCCACGGCGCCGGGCGAACCCGCCGCGCAGACACTGAGGCTGCCCGCCTTCGCGGTGCAGGACGGGGTCCAGCTGAGCTTGTCGGCACCGATGACGGCGCCTCCCGGGCCCTTGAAGTCGGTGACCGCACCGGTCAGGGACCAGCCCGCGGCGCCGCCGCGGAAGTCCTTGACGGTGACCGTCTGCAGTGCGCCGGTCGAAGCGCCGCCGTCGCCGAAGTTCACCGGGGTCATCTCCACGGTGTCGCCGGCCTGGGTCATGGAGAGCGTCCCGGCGGTGACCGAGGCGTTCAGCTTCTGGCTCCCCGGCGGGATCGGCGTGTTGTCGTTGACCTTGTACGCGACCGGGCCCGCGGCGGTCGCCGGGTCGTAGCTCGCGCCCTCGAAGGCCACGATGCCGGTGGTCGCGAGGTCGTTGACGACGAGCGAGGCGGTGAAGCCGCCCTGCGCGTCGGCGGTCGCGGAGGCCATGTCCGCGGTCGGGTTGGACCCGGCGATGGCCAGGACCGTGACGGTCGCGCCCGCGGTGAAGTGGCCGCCGGTGACGGCGACCGCGGTGCCCGGGTCGCCCTGGGACGAGCCCAGCGCCAGGGTGCGCGGGTTGGGGGTGGTCGCCGGGCTCGCGGTGACGGTCTCGGAGACCGGCGCGGGGCCGTTGGTGACCGTGCAGACGGTGTCCAGCTCCAGGATGTAGCTGGTGTGGATGGTGTAGTCACCGGGCGACAGGGTGATGGCGCCGGGAGCGGTGACCACGAAGGTGCCGGTCATGACCAGCGGCGGGAAGGAGCCCTTGCCCGGGATCGGCGGGTTGCTCTTGGGGCCGGTCACGGCGACGGCGCCGGTCTGGACACCGCCGAGCACGACGCTGGCGCGGGGCGTGACGACATCGGCGGGCAGCGCGATGTCGGTCGGGTTGCTCGCGGCCGCCTTGGTGAGGGTGTAGGTGACGGTGACCGTGTCACCGACCTTCGGGTTCGCGGGCGCGACCGACACGGTCGCGTTGGACACGCCGTCGATGGGCGGCAGCCCGGCCACGGCGGGCGGAATGCAGTGCGTCTGGAAGTCCACGGCCGTCGCCGCCTGGGCGGGCGCCGCGAGCACCGCGCCGCCCCCCACCATGAGTGCGGCGGCCCCGAGCACGGCGGCCAGTCTCCGTCCGCGCATGACGGATCTTCGCGCGTGAGCGATCATCTTGTCCCCTTGATCACGGTCCGGGCGCAGCGTCCCTTTTCCTCTGCGCCGACGCTGGACATTGAGACGGGACGGCCGAAAGAAGTCAATGGAGCCGGACGACCAGATTTGACTGCCCGTCAGATACAACGTCCTTACTGGTCAGGGCAGTTGCGACAGCGGACATGCCGGGCCGCGGCACCGACGCCCGAGTCGGTGCCACGGGCCCGGATCAGCGGGTGCCGGCAGCCCGGCGGGTGAGCCAGAGCACGCCGGCGACCCCGGCGAGCAGTACCGTGCCGCCGAAGGTGCCCAGTGCCACGGCGCTGTCGGCAGGACCGGTCTGCGGCAGCGTGGTGTCCGGCGGGGCCGTGGCACCGCTGTCGCCGCCACCACCCGCCGCCTTGACGTCCAGCGACAGCGAGGGCTTGGGGCTGTTGGTGGCGTTGCAGGTCGTGACCGTGCCGAGGGCCTTGATGGTGAGCACGCCGGCCGTGAAGGTGACCTTGCCCGACTTCTTGGGCGTGTAGGTGCCCGTCAGGTCATTGATCTTGATGGGGGTGTTGGCGGGGATCGCCGCGTCGTTCGCGGCGCCGACCACCGACACCGAACCGGGGTCCGCACCGCCGACCTTGATCGTCGCGCTCGGGTTCATCGCCCCCTTGCCGAGTTCGATCGGGCTGGAGGAGACACCCTTCTTGAAGCTCATCGTGAGTTTGTAGCCGGAGCCGGACGGGACGCTCGTGATGTCGATGGGCGACACCGCGTCCTTCTTCCCGATCGGCGACTGACAGCTGTAGGCGACGTCCACGGTTTCGGCGTGTGCGGCCGGGGCGACCAACAGCGCCGCACCCGCCGCGGTCGCCGTCGCGAGGGCCAGCACTCCACCGCGGGCGGCCGCTCTGCTGAGGACGCTGTTCATGACGTGTTTCATCGGCTCTTCTCCCTTCCGCCACAAGTTACTGACGGCACATCAGATTCGGCGGCCGACAGTACGCCCGTGATCTTGGAGAGGGAAGGGAGGTGCAGAGGGGGAAATCAGGCGGGAGCTGCGAGTTCGGCCCAGACCGTTTTGCCCGGCTGCCCGGCATGCCGGGCGACGCCCCAGTCCGTGCAGAGCCGCTGCACGATGAACATGCCGTGCCCGCCGGGCCGGCCCGCCCGGTGCGGAACGCGCGGCACCGGCTCACCGGCCCCGCTGTCGGCGACCTCGAGTCGCAGCACCTTGGGACTGTGGATCAGCCGCAGCTCATCGGGGCCGTCCGCGTGCAGACACGCGTTGGTGACCAGTTCCGAGACGACGAGGAGCACATCCTCGGCCGCGGCCCGGCGCTCCGGGGAGGAGGCGGGCAGCCAGCCCCAGGCCTGCAGCGCCTCGCGAGTGAAGTCGCGGGCGCGCGGGACGATGGCACTCTCACCCAGGAGCCGCAGAACCCGCGCGGATCCGGCCTCGGGCACGACAATGTCGCCCGGGTCCGAACCGCGGTCGTCCGCCGCGTGGGGCCGAGTGGTGCTCATCAGCGCCTCACCTCACCGATGTCCGACAGTTTCAGGAGTCTCCTGCCCGACGAATTCCCGGGGACACCTCGGGAGCTCTACCAAACAGGGTGGAGTGGGAGATCGCCACCGGCGATGCTTCCGTCACTCCTGCAATGCCTCGTCCAGGGTTGCGTGGACGGTGAACACGGCTTCGGCACCCGTGATCTCGAACACACGAGCGACCACCGGCAGCATACCCGCCAGATGGACCTTCCCACCGGCCGCCTCCGCCTTCAGCCGGGCGCCCAGCAGGACGTTCAATCCGGTGGAATCACAGAAATCCAGCTGGGAGCAGTCCACCACGAGCTTGGTGCAGCCCGCGGCGACACACGCTTCGAGCGGCTCGCTGAGCAGCTCCGCCGTGTGGTGGTCGAGCTCGCCCGCAGGCGTGACAACGGCGTACGTGCCGTGCTGTCGCACGTCCACGTGCAACCGGTCCCGGCCGGCCGTACCGACCATCCCGCGGTCCATGTGCGCTCCTCTGGAATCTTGGGTCATGCGCACTCCGAACCCTACGCGCATCCCGAATCACGTGGAAGCTACCCCTCAGCTGCCGGTGGACGCCCCTCGGATGCCTCCCGCCTGCCCCCTCCGCGGCCCGCTAATCGCCCGTGAGGACAGTCGGCCGGAAGTTGCGCCACCAGCGTGAAACGGGGTAGGGCTTGAACAACACCTATCGAAACCCGGCCGCCTCGGAGGCGCAGCACACCGTATTAGCGGCATGGCACCGGCAGCCTGATGCCGTAACCGAGGGAGGAGAGCATGACACCCCGGCCTGACGCGATCACCGCGACGACGACCAGCCCGTCCGTTGGCTCTGAGCAGGAAGACCTGGAAGAGCCGGAGGGGCTGGAGGGCCTCCCCGAGATACCCCCGTTCGAGACGGTGGGTCCGGTCGACGCACGCGCCCTGTCCAAGACACTGTTCCTGCGCCTCGAGACGCTGGACGAGGGCACGTACGCATACTCCTACGTGCGCAACACGCTCGTGGAACTCAATCTCGCCCTGGTGAAGTTCGCGGCTTCCCGGTTCCGCACCCGCAGCGAGCCGATGGAGGACATCATCCAGGTCGGCATGATCGGCCTGATCAAGGCGATCGACCGCTTCGAGCTCAGCCGCGGTGTGGAGTTCCCCACCTTCGCGATGCCGACGATCATCGGCGAGATCAAGCGCTTCTTCCGTGACACCAGCTGGTCGGTACGGGTCCCCCGCCGGCTGCAGGAGCTACGGCTCGACCTGGCCAAGGCCGGCGACGAGCTGGCCCAGCAGCTGGACCGCTCGCCGAACGTGGCCGAGCTGGCCGCCCGGCTGCGGATCACCGCGGAAGAGGTCATCGAGGGCATGGCCGCGAGCAACGCGTACACCGCGAGCTCGCTCGACGCCCAGCCCGACGAGGACGACTCCGAGGGCGCGCTGACCGACCGCATCGGCTACGAGGACCACGACCTCGAAGGCATCGAGTACATCGAGTCCCTGAAGCCGCTGATCGCCGAGCTCCCGGCGCGTGACCGCAAGATCCTCTCGCTGCGCTTCACCGGCAACCTCACCCAGTCGGAGATCGGCGAGGAGCTCGGCATCTCACAGATGCACGTCTCGCGCCTGCTCTCCCGGACACTGGCGCGCCTGCGGCGCGGGCTGCTCGTCGAGGAGTGACGGTGAGCGCCGCCCGGCCACGGGTCAGGCGGCGCGGACCCCGCCCTGCCACACCCGGCTGACCAGCGGCACACCGGGCCGGTAGGCCAGATGTACATGGCTGGGGGCGTCGAGCAGCATCAGATCAGCTCGCGCCCCCGCCGTGATCCTTCCGACGTCGTCCCTGCGCAGCGCCCGCGCGCCACCGAGCGTCGCGGCCGCGACCGCCTCGTCGGGCGTCATCCGCATGTCCCGTACGGCGACGGCGATGCAGAACGGCATCGAGCTGGTGAAGCTCGACCCCGGATTGCAGTCCGTGGACAGCGCCACCACCGCGCCCGCGTCGATCAGCCGGCGGGCGTCGGGGTAGGTGGCGCGGGTGGAGAACTCGGCGCCGGGCAGCAGCGTCGCGACGGTCACACCACCGCTGGACGCGAGCGCGTCGACGTCCGCGTCCGTCAGATGCGTGCAGTGGTCGGCGGACGCCGCCCCCAGCTCGACCGCCAGCTGCACGCCGGGCCCGTAGGTCAGCTGGTTCGCGTGCACCCGCGGGATCAGTCCGGCCCGGGCGCCCGCGGTGAGGACCGCCCGCGCCTGGTCGCCGTCGAACGCCCCCTTCTCGCAGAACACGTCCACCCAGCGGGCGTGCGGCGCGCAGGCCTCCAGCATCGGCCCGGTGACCAGGTCGACGTAGCCGGCCGGGTCGTCCGCGTACTCCGGCGCGACGATGTGCGCGCCCAGGTAGGTGGTCTCCGGGGTGTGCGCGGCGGCGATGCGCAGACTGCGGGCCTCGTCCTCCGGGGTCAGCCCGTAGCCGGACTTCGTCTCGATGGTCGTGGTGCCCTGCCGCCGCGCCTCGGCCACATAGCGGGCCACGTTGGCGTCCAGCTCGGCGTCACTGGCGGCGCGGGTCGCGGCGACCGTGGTCCTGATGCCGCCGGCGGTGTACGGCGTGCCGGACATCCGGGCGTTGAACTCCTGGGTGCGGTCACCGCCGAACACCAGATGCGAGTGCGAGTCGACGAATCCGGGCAGCGCCGCCCGGCCCCCCGCGTCGTACACCTCGTCGGCGCCGGGCGCCCGCTCCGCCGGGCCGACCCAGGCGATCAGGCCGTCGGCCATGACCACCGCCGCGTCCGCGACCAGCCCGAGCGGCCCGGTGCCGAGGGACGGGTCGTTGGTGACCAGGCTGCCGATGTTGGTGATGAGGGTCGTGGGCATCGCGCGATCTCCGTGGGTCTGGGGGCACCTCCCAGCGGTAGCTGGGGGAGAAATCAGGAACGGCGCAGACGGGCGACGGCCGCGCCCATCGCGGCCGGCACGTCCGGCACCAGCTGGTGGACACCGTCCCGGACGATGTGCCGCCCGCCCACCACGGTGTGCCGTACGTCCGTGGCCGTCGCGGCGTAAACGGCCGTCTCCGCGGCGAGGCGCGGCAGCGTGCCGGCGGTGCGGACCGAGTCCAGGGCGACGGTGGTGAAGTCGGCGAGCGCGCCCGTCTCCAGCTGACCGGCGTCCGCCCAGCCGAGCGAGGCATGGCCGTCCGCGGTGGCGGCCCGCAGCAGTTGGGCCGCGGTCCAGTGCCCGCGGGTGCGGGTGCGCAGCCGCTCGTCGAGTTCCATGGCGCGGGCTTCTTCGAGCAGGTCGATGACGGCGTGACTGTCGCTGCCGAGCGACAGCGGGCTGCCGGCGAGCTGGACCTCGCGCGCCGGGCCGATGCCGTCGGCGAGGTCGCGTTCGGTGGTGGGGCACATGCAGACGACCGTGCCGCTGTCGCCGAGCAGCCGGATGTCCGCACCGGTGAGGTGCGTGGCGTGCACGGCGGAGGTCCGGGGGCCCAGCGCCCCGTGGTCCGCGAGCAGCCGTGTCGGTGTGCGGCCGTGGGCCTTCAGACAGGCCTCGTTCTCGGCCGGCTGCTCCGACAGATGGACGTGCAGCGGGGCCTGCCGCGCCGCCGCCCACTCCGCCGCCCTGGCGATCCCGGCCGGCGGCACGGCGCGCACCGAGTGGATCGCCGCGCCGATCCGGACGTGGTCGCGGTCCTTGAGGGCGTCGGCGCGCTCCGCCCAGGCGTCGGGGCCCGCGTCGGCGAACCGCACCTGGTGCCGGTCGGGGGGCGCGCCGAATCCGGACGAGAAGTAAGCGGTGTCCAGCAGCGTGATCCGGATGCCCGCCTCGCCCGCGGCGGCGATCAGGGCCTCGCCCATGGCGTTGGGGTCGTCGTACGGTGTGCCGCCGGGACCGTGGTGCAGATAGTGGAACTCACCGACGCAGGTGATGCCGGCCAGCGCCATCTCCGCGTACACCGCCCGCGCGAGCGCGTAGTAGGTGTCGGGGTCGAGCTCCGCCGCGATCGAGTACATGATCTCGCGCCAGGTCCAGAAGGTGCCGGACCCGACCTGGACGGTGCCGCGCAGCGCCCGGTGGAAGGCGTGCGAGTGCGCGTTGGCCAGTCCCGGCAGGGTGAATCCGCGCAGCGCGACGGCACCGGGAGGTGGCGTGTCGACCCCGGTCCTGACGCCGGTGATGCGGCCACCGGCCGTGTCGATCGCCACGCCCGGCTCGACGACCCCGTTGAGCCAGGCGTGTTCCGTCCAGTACGTCAGCTGCACGCGAGACCTTCCAGTACGTCGGCGAGCGCGGTCACCCCGGCGAGGCAGTCGTCCTCGGCGGCGGTCTCGGCGGGTGAGTGCGAGACGCCGGTGGGGTTGCGTACGAACAGCATGGCGGTCGGGGCACTCGCCGACAGGATCCCGGCGTCGTGTCCCGCGCCGGTCGGCAGCACCGGGACGACGCCGCCGAGCAGCTTCGCGACCTCGTCGCGCAGCGCGTGCTCGAACTCGACGACCGAGGTGAACGACTCACGGGTGACGCGGACGTCGATGCCGTCGCGGGCCCCCCGCTCGGCCGCGGCGGCCTCGATCCCGGCCACCACCCGGTCCAGCGTCTCCTGGTCGGCGGCCCGGGAGTCGAGCCAACCGCGCACCAGCGAGGCGATGGCGTTGACGCCGTTGGGCTCGACGCTCACCTTGCCGAAGGTGGCCAGCGCCCCGGCGGCCTGGGCCTCCCGGCGGGCGGCCAGCACCGTGTCGGCGTAGTTGAGCATCGGGTCGCGGCGGTCCTCCAGGCGGGTGGTGCCCGCGTGGTTGGCCTCGCCGTGGAAGTCGAACCGCCAGCGGCCGTGCGGCCAGATCGCGGACGCGATGCCGACGGCGTCACCGCTCAGGTCCAGCGCCCGGCCCTGCTCGACGTGGAGTTCCACGAACGCGCCGATGCGGGCGAGCCGCTCCGGGTCCGGGCCGATGCCGGCCGGGTCGTAACCGGCCTGCTCCATGGCCTGCGGCAGGCTGACGCCGTCCGCGTCGCGCAGTGCGTACGCCTTGTCCTTGGTGAGCTGCCCGGCGGCCAGCCGCGATCCGACGCAGGCGAGCCCGAACCGGGCGCCCTCCTCGTCACCGAAGTTGACGATGGCCAGCGGCTTGCCGAACGCCGCACCGCGCTCGCGCAGTTCGTCGAGCGCCGCGAAGGACGAGACGACGCCCAGCGGCCCGTCGAAGGCGCCGCCGTCCGGTACGGAGTCCAGGTGCGAGCCGGTGACGACGGCGTCACCGGCGGCCGGGTCGCCCAGCCAGGCCCACTGGTTGCCGTTGCGGTCGACCTCGTACGTCAGGCCGCGGCCTTCCGCCTGCGCCCGGAACCACGCCCGGCAGTCCAGGTCGGCGCCGCTCCAGGCGTAGCGGCGGTATCCCCCGGAGACGGAGCTGCGGCCGATCGGCAGCAGCTCCGTCCACATGCTGTGGAAACTCACTCGGAGTCGCCCTCGCGCATCGGGATCCGCACACCGCGCTCGTCGGCGATCTCGTCGGCGCGGTCGTAGCCCGCGTCGACGTGCCGGATGACGCCCATGCCCGGGTCGTTCGTCAGCACCCGGCGGATCTTCTCGCCCGCGAGCTCGGTGCCGTCCGCGACCGTGACCTGTCCCGCGTGCAGGGAACGGCCCATGCCGACGCCGCCACCGTGGTGGATGGAGACCCAGGAGGCGCCGGAGGCGACGTTGACCATGGCGTTGAGGAGCGGCCAGTCGGCGATGGCGTCGGAGCCGTCGAGCATCGCCTCGGTCTCGCGGTACGGCGAGGCCACCGAGCCGCAGTCCAGGTGGTCGCGGCCGATGACGACAGGCGCGGCCAGCTCACCGCTGGCGACCATGTCGTTGAAGCGCTCGCCCGCCTTGTCGCGCTCGCCGTAGCCGAGCCAGCAGATCCGGGCGGGCAGGCCCTGGAAGTGGACCTTGTCCTGCGCCAGCTTGATCCAGCGGTGCAGCGACTCGTTCTCGGGGAACAGCTCGAGGATCGCCTTGTCCGTCTTGTGGATGTCGGACGCCTCGCCGGACAGTGCCGCCCAGCGGAACGGGCCCTTGCCCTCGCAGAACAGCGGCCGGATGTAGGCGGGCACGAACCCGGGGAAGTCGAACGCCCGGTCGTACCCGGCGAGCTGTGCCTCACCGCGGATCGAGTTGCCGTAGTCGAAGACCTCGGCGCCGGCGTCCATGAAGCCGACCATCGCCTCGACGTGCCGGGCCATCGACTCACGGGCCCGCAGCGTGAAGTCGGCGGGCTTCTCGGCCGCGTACGTGGCCATCTCGTCGAACGCGATGCCGACCGGCAGATAGGCCAGCGGGTCGTGCGCGGAGGTCTGGTCGGTGACGATGTCGATGGGCGCGCCCTCGGCGAGCATCTGCGGCAGCAGCTCGGCGGCGTTGCCCAGCAGCCCGATCGACAGCGGCTCGCGCTTGTCGCGGGCCTCGGTGGCGAGCTGCATCGCGTGCGCCAGGGAGTCGGCCCTGACGTCCAGGTAGCGGTGCTCGATACGGCGCGAGATCGCGCGCGGGTCCACGTCGATACAGATCACGACGCCACCGTTCATGGTGACGGCCAGCGGCTGCGCGCCGCCCATGCCGCCGAGCCCGGCGGTCAGCGTGATGGTCCCGGCCAGCGTGCCGCCGAACTTCTTGGCGGCGACCGCGGCGAACGTCTCGTAGGTGCCCTGCAGGATGCCCTGGGTACCGATGTAGATCCACGAGCCGGCCGTCATCTGGCCGTACATGGTCAGGCCCAGCGCCTCCAGGCGGCGGAACTCCTCCCAGTTGGCCCAGTCGCCGACCAGGTTGGAGTTGGCGATGAGCACCCGCGGCGCCCACTCGTGCGTCTGCATCACGCCGACGGGACGGCCGGACTGGACGAGCATCGTCTCGTCCTGCTTCAGCGTCTGCAGGGTGCGGATCATGGCGTCGAACGACCGCCAGTCGCGCGCGGCCTTCCCGGTGCCTCCGTAGACGACCAGCTTCTCGGGGTGCTCGGCGACCTCCGGGTCGAGGTTGTTCTGGAGCATCCGCAGCGCGGCTTCCTGCTGCCAACCCTGAGTGCTCAGTTCCGTACCGCGCGGCGCCCGCACGATCCTCGGTCCCGACATCGGCCCGGCCTCCCTCTGTACATCGATGGATCTATCCATTCACATCCTGTCCTGCTGAATACATCTAGTCAACAGGGTGGGGTGGCATTGCCCCATACCGGGTGATGGGATGGCCGGCATGACGCCGAACGCGACAGCACGACGGGGCCACGCGCTGCGCGCGGCAGTGGATCAGAATCTACTCACTCCGGACAACCCGGTCATCGGGCTCCTCGACGTCACCGGTATCCACGAAGCCGCGGCCGCCCTCCAGGAGGCCTTCGCCACCCCGGGCGTGACCGTCACCCACACCTTCGCCGTCAAGGCCGCCGCGCTCGTCCCGGTCCTGCGGCTGCTCAACGGCCTCGGCCTCGGCGCCGAGGTCGCCAGCCCCGGCGAACTCGCCATCGCCCGCGCCGCGGGCCTCCCGGCCGACCGCATCGTCCTGGACTCCCCCGCCAAGACCGTCGCCGAACTCCGCGAAGCACTCGCCCTCGGCATCGCCGTCAACGCCGACAACCCGCAGGAACTCGGCCGCCTCGACACGCTGGTCACCGCGGCCCCCACCACGTCCCCCATCGGCCTGCGGGTCAATCCGCAGATCGGCGGCGGCAGCATCGGCGCCATGAGCACCGCGACCGCCACCTCGAAGTTCGGCGTCGCGCTGCGCGACACCGGCACCGAGGAGTGGATCCTGCGCGCCTACGCCGACCGCCCCTGGCTCAACCGGCTGCACACCCACACCGGCTCCCAGGGCGTACCGCTCGACCTCATGGCGGCGGGCGTCCGGGCCGCCCACGACCTGGCCGAGCGCATCAACACGGCCGCCGGCCGCCGGCAGATCACCACCCTCGACATCGGCGGCGGCCTCCCCGTCAACTTCACCTCCGACGAGGTCACGCCCACCTTCCACGACTACGCGCGGCTGCTGCGCACCACCGTCCCCGGCCTCTTCGACGGCCGCTACACGATCGTCACCGAGTTCGGGCGCTCACTGCTCGCCAAGGCCGGCACGGTGCTGGCCCGCGTCGAATACGCCAAGTCGGCCGGCGGCCGGCCCATCGCGATCACCCACGCGGGCGCACAGCTCGCCACCCGTACGGTCTTCGTCCCCGACGCGTGGCCGCTGCGCGTCGAGGCCCTCGACGCCAAGGGCCGCCCCAAGGGCGGCGACCCCGTCGTCCAGGACGTGGCCGGCCCCTGCTGCTTCGCCGGCGACCTCCTCGCCCAGGCCCGCCCCCTCCCCCTCCTCGAAGCAGGCGACCTCGTCGCCCTCCTCGACACCGGCGCCTACTACTTCTCCAACCACTTCGCCTACAACTCCCTCCCCCGCCCGGCCATCCACGGCTACCACGCGTCCGCGGACGGCTCAGTGACGTTCGCGCGGGTGCGCGCGGCCCAGACCGTGGAGAGCCTCCTCACGGAGAGCGGCTCGAACGAGAGCGAGGCCCTGACCGGCCTCAGCAGGCCCTGAGCCCACGGGGCACCCCCGGCGCTGTTCCGCCACGCGCCTCCGGCAGGGGTACGGGTACACCAGCGCCGGCGGCACTGTTGCGCCTGCGGCGGGCTTTTCCCCACCCGCCCTTCCCGCCCACCGGCGGGACCCGATCCCACGGGAAGGTGGGCGACGGGGCCCGCGGGGCGGGGACCGAGACGCTGCCGCGATCGGCCGTCAGGTGTTCGGGGGCCGCGGGGGCGGGGGCTCAGGCTGCCACTGCCCGGCGCACTACGGCGCGTAGAAGGGTGGGACGGGGTCCGCAGGGCAGGGGCCCGAGCTGGCGCCGAACCCGCACGGGGCCACGCTCGGAGGGTCGGGTGGGGTTGGGGGGGTCGGGGCCGGAGGGGTGGGGTTGCGAAATGCTGCCGAGCTATGTGTGAGCCTCTGGGGGCACCCCCGGCCGAAGGCTGGGGGACCGTAAACAGTCGATTCCGAAGCCCCGCACCGCAGGACCCGGCCCCCGACCCGGCCCGTGAACTACCGCCCCGCCAAGAACCCCGTCGTCTCGTACGCCGCCGCCGACGACTCCGGCCGCACCCAATACCGCACGTCCCGCGACCGCTCCAGCCGCTCGAACCACAGCGACTTCACCCAGAGTCCCGCCCCGGCCCCCGCCAGCAGCATTCCCCCCGCGGAAGAAGCGACCAGCGTGGACGCCGCGGCAAGAGCGAACGCCGCGAGCAGCCACCACCGGTGGCCGCGGACCCAGATCCGCGCCGTCACCCGGCGGTCCTGCAGGAAGACGGACTTGCCGGCGCGCGTGGCGTCCGCGCCCAGCGCGACGTAGCGCCCGCGCCGTACCGCGAAAGCGAGGACCGCCGCGACGATGAAGAGGGCGGCGCCGCCGAGTATCCCGATCCGGCGGCCGGTCAGGCCGGGGACGAACACGCCTCCCACGGCGGCCAGCGCACCCAGCCAAAACAGCCAGCGCGCAGCGGCCCGCACCAGCACCCCCACCCGAGCCAGCGTGTAAGCCCCGCGTGCCACGACCGTCCTCCTCCGATGCACCGTGTCCAGTTGCACGGGAGGGTAGTCAGCGATCCTCAGAATTTCATGAGGAATGCGGTCGGAGGAACAACGGGACGGTTCGGTCCCGGTTCAGTCGGTGAACAGCCCCCGCGCCGCCGCCCGCGCGTCGAACTCCTCCAGGCTCGCCTGGGCGTCCGGCAGGTGGTCGCACATCGACTCCAGCAGGACGCGTCCGAGCAGCATCGGGGCGCACGCCGTGTCGAAGGCGAGCCCGGTACCCACCGCGGCAGGCAGCAGCAGGTCGGAGCAGGCGGCGACCGGGGCGAAGGCGCTGTCGGCGACCGTGACGACCGTCAGACCGGCGTGGCGCGCGTACGTCAGGGCCTCGACGACCTCGCGGGGATGCCGTGGCAGCGCGAAGCAGAGCAGCGCGCTCGCGCCCGCCCGTACCGCGCCGTCGACGCGGTCGGCGAACATCGTGCCGCCCTCGTCGAGCAGCCGGACGTCGGGGTGGACCTTCGCGGCGAAGTACGCGAAGCCGCGCGCCTGCGCGCCCGCCGCGCGCAGGCCGAGGACGGGCAGCGGCCGGGACGCGGCGAGCACCGCGCCGGCGCGGGCGACGGGCGCGGGGTCGGCGAGGAGGGCGGCGAGGTGCCGGAGGTTCTCGATCTCGGCGTGCACGGCCTGCTGGTACTCGTTGTACGGGGCGGCCTCGGGGCCGGGCCGTACCGGCGCGACCTCGCGCAGGTGGCGGCGGAGCGCCGGGTAGCCGTCGAAGCCGAGCGCGACGGCGAAGCGGGTGACGGACGGCTGGCTGACGCCGGCGAGCTCGGCGACCTCGACGCTGGACAGGAACGGCGCGTCGGCCGACCGGCGCACCAGGCAGTGGGCGATCCGGCGCTGCGTCGGGGTCAGCCGGTGCGACTCGAACAGCTTCAGCAGCCGCGCCGAAGCGCCCTCGGCCGCACCCTCACCGGCACCTGCTCCCAGGCCCGCACCCGGAACCGCGCCCAGGCCCGCACCGACGCCGGCGCCCGCCTCCTCGGCGTCGCCCCCGTCCTCCGTCGTACCCATCAACGTCCTCCTGGCCTATTCAGTCGTCGTTGACTCTGCATGAATCCATGCAGCATTGGCAAGGAGTGTCCACCGGACGCACCGGAACCGGCCGCCTGCGCGGCCACGCATGGCGCCTACACCGGAGGCAGCCGCCCCTTCTGCGGCTTGCCCATCGCGTTCCGCGGCAGCTCGTCCAGGAACCGGACCTTGCGCGGCCGCTTGTGCACCGACAGATGCCCGGCGACGAAGTCCATCAGTTCGGCCTCGGTCACCCCGTCCGCGACGACGAAGGCGACGATCTCCTGGCCCAGGTCCTCGTGCGGTGCGCCCACCACCGCCGCCTCCCGGACCGCGGGGTGGTCGAGCAGCGCGTTCTCCACCTCGCCCGCGCCGATGCGGTAGCCGCCGGACTTGATGAGGTCGGTCGAGGCGCGGCCGACGATCCGGTGCATGCCGTCCGGCTCCGCCATCGCCATGTCACCGGTGCGGAACCAGCCGTCGGCGGTGTACGAGGCGGCGGTGGCCTCCGTACGGCCGAGGTAGCCGTCGAAGAGCGTGCCGGAACGGATCTGCAGCTCGCCGACCGTGGACCCGTCGTACGGGACGGGCCCGCCGTCCTCGTCCACCAGCCGGGTCTCCACTCCCGGCAGCGGCAGCCCGACCGAGCCGGGGCGGCGTTCACCGGCCGCCCGCGTGCTGATCGTGATCAGCGTCTCCGTCATCCCGTACCGCTCCACGGGACGCTGCCCGGTGAGCGTCTCCAGGTCCCGGAAGACGGGCGCGGGGAGCGGGGCGCTGCCCGAGACGAGCAGCCGGGCGCCGGTCAGCGCCCGCGCGGCGGCGGGGTCGCGCACCACCCGCGACCAGACCGTCGGCACGCCGAAGTAGAGGCTGCCGCCGGCCGCCGCGTAGGCCTGCGGTGTCGGCCGTCCGGTGTGCACCAGCCGGCTGCCGGTGCGCAGCGCGCCGAGCACGCCCAGCACCAGGCCGTGCACATGGAACAGCGGCAGGCCGTGCACCAGGGTGTCCCCGGCGGTCCACTCCCAGGCCCCGGCGAGCGCGTCGAGGTCGGTGGCGATCGCGCCGCGCGAGACCACGACGCCCTTCGGCGAGCCCGTCGTTCCCGAGGTGTAGAGGATGAGCGCGGCTTCCTTCGGCCCCGGCTCCGGGCCGCTCCAGCCAGCGCGCTCGTCGAAGTCGACGGGGAGCAGCGCCGCGCCCGAATCCCCCAGGATGTGGTTCTGTTCGGACGGCCCGGAGTCCGGCGGCACCGGGACCACGGGCACTCCGGCCAGCAGCCCGCCCACCACGGCGGCCACCGTCTCCAGCGACGCCGTCGCCCGCACCGCGAACGCCGGCGCCCCCGTCACCCGCGCCGCGACCGCGCCCGCCGCGCCGAGCAGCTCCTCGTACGAGCAGGACCGCCCCGCGACGGTCACGGCATCGGGCCGGTCCGCGCCGTCGGACGCGGTGAGGGCCGTCAGCAAGGAGGGGACGGGTGACAGCGGCACGGGTGTGCTCCTCTGAATGTCTCTATCCGAGAGCCGAGAGCCGAGCCCGGCGGGCTCGACCGGGCTCGTCCGGGCTGGACCGGGCTCGACGGCGCTCGCAGCGCAGTAGCACCGCGACTCTACGCATCGCCCGCTGGGAGGGGGCACCCCCGAAAAGAATCGGGGGTTTCCCCCAGTGCCTGACGCCGCCGGGCTCCGTACGGTGGCGTCATGGACGCCCGCGACCCGGAACTCAAAAAAGAACTCGCCGCCACCCTTCAGGCCCGCAAGGACCTCGGTGCGGAGTACGAGTCGGAACTGGTCGACTCGTTCATGGAGAAAGTGGACCAGCGCCTCGACAGCCATGTCGAGCAGCGGGTCCGCCGCCAACTGGCCGAGCAGCAGACCTCCTTCGCCCGGGCCGGCCGCAGCCCCGGCACGCCGGAGCCCAACGCGCGCTTCGCCCGTTACGGCTTCGCCGGCTTCACGATGATCGCCGCGATCCCGCTCTCCGCGATCGGTGTGGTCAACGCGGGGACCGCCGGACTGTTCATCACCTGGGCCGGCATCGTGGGCGTGAACGTCGCCCAGTCCCTCGGCCACATCTTCACGGGCGAACGCGGCGAGCGCCGCCGGAAGTCCGACGGCGACTGGGAGTAATCGCCGGCCCGCGCCGGAAAGCCGGGCGGCAGGGCAGACGCGCAAACGGGAAGCCGGGCGGACGGCGCAGGGAACCCGGGAACCCGCGGAAGAAATGGGAGCGGGGACCGCCGCACCCCCGGTCACCCGGGGGGCGGGACGACGGCGGTCCCCGCATCGGACGTGGGCCGGGTCAGGACCAGACATCACGTCCAGGGAGGGTCACCTCAGAGGTCCGGGAGCCGCTCCGGAGTTCCTGGGTGCCACATCCTGTGTCGCCGGGCTTCTCTTCCCGGCGAACACCAATGTGCCCGACCCGTGTTAAGCGCGTGCTGCGGCCGCGTGACGCCGGTGTAGCACTTTCGAATCCCTGGATGAACAGCCGGAACGGCCCCCCTGCCCGGTCCGGGCAGGGGGGCCGCATCATGCCGGGCCGGACGGGCGCCGGGGCTCCGTCGGTTACTTGGCCAGGAAGGCGAGCAGGTCCTGGCGGCTCACGACGCCGGTCGGCTTACCCTCGACGAGGACGATCGCCGCGTCGGACTTGGTGCCCAGGACCTTCATCAGGTCGGAGACCGGCTCGCCGGAGCCGACCTGCGGCAGCGGGCCGCTCATGTGCTTCTCCAGCGGGTCGCCCAGCGTGGCGCGCTTGGCGAACAGCGCGTCCAGGAGGTCGCGTTCCATGACGGAGCCGATGACCTCGGCCGCCATCACGTCCGGGTGACCGGCGCCCGGCTTCACGATCGGCATCTGGGAGACGCCGTACTCGCGGAGCACGTCGATCGCCTCGCCGACGGTCTCCTCCGGGTGCATGTGCAGGAGCTGCGGGATGCCGCCGCCCTTGTGCTCCAGCACGTCGGCGACGCTGGCCTGGCCGGTGCCCTCGTCGAGGAAGCCGTGCGAGGCCATCCACTCGTCGCTGAAGATCTTCGACATGTAGCCGCGGCCGGAGTCCGGCAGCAGGACGACGACGACGTCGTCCGGGCCGAGCTTCTCCGCGACGCGCAGCGCCGCGACGACCGCCATGCCGCAGGAGCCGCCGACGAGCAGCCCCTCCTCCTTGGCGAGGCGGCGGGTCATCTGGAAGGAGTCCTTGTCGGACACGGCGACGATGCCGTCCGCGACCTCACGGTCGTAGGCGGTCGGCCAGAAGTCCTCACCGACGCCCTCGACCAGGTACGGACGCCCGGAGCCGCCGGAGTACACCGAACCCTCGGGGTCGGCGCCGATGACCTGGACGCGGCCCTCGCTGGCGTCCTTGAGGTAGCGGCCGGTGCCGGAGATGGTGCCGCCGGTGCCGACGCCCGCGACGAAGTGCGTGATCCGCCCCTCCGTCTGCTCCCACAGCTCGGGGCCGGTGGAGTGGTAGTGCGACAGCGGGTTGTTCGGGTTGCTGTACTGGTCCGGCTTCCACGCGTTGGGGGTCTCGCGCACCAGCCGGTCGGAGACGTTGTAGTACGACTCCGGGTGGTCGGGGTCGACGGCGGTCGGACAGACCACGACCTCCGCGCCGTACGCCCGCAGTACGTTGATCTTGTCGAGCGACACCTTGTCCGGGCAGACGAAGATGCAGTGGTAGCCCTTCTGCTGGGCGACGATCGCGAGGCCGACACCGGTGTTGCCGGAGGTCGGCTCGACGATCGTGCCGCCGGGCTTCAGCTCACCGCTCTGCTCCGCGGCCTCGATCATCCGGACCGCGATGCGGTCCTTGACCGAGCCTCCGGGGTTGAAGTACTCGACCTTGGCCAGGACGGTCGCCTGGATGCCCTCGGTCACGTTGTTGAGCCGCACCAGCGGGGTGTTGCCGACGAGGCTGATCATCGAGTCGTGGAACTGCACCATTGTCTCCGGGTTCTCCGTGAATGTGCGGCAAGCCTATGGCCTAACGCGCCGACTCTCAGCTCGTCCGTGCCTCGATCGCTTCTCCCCTCCTCCCCCCTAATGTCGATCGATCACCACTACGGCACGTTGCAGTGGGCGTGTCACGGGGCAACAAGGTGTTGTACGCACAAAAGCACGGGAGGTGAGCGGGCTCGATGTCGAGGGCGAGGGTGGCACGGCGGATCGCGACCGCGGCCGCATACGGCGGCGGCGGGATCAGTCTGCTCGGCGGGGCGGCCGTGGGGGTACTGCTGGCCGAGGTGAGCCTGGCCAAACGGACGGTCGGCGGCTCCGACGACGTACCGCCGCGCGCCGACGGAAGATACGGGTCGGCTTTTTCGCACCGTACGGGTGAAGTTCCGCTCCGGCTCGGCTTCCTCGGCGACTCGACGGCGGCGGGGCAGGGCGTGCACCGGGCGCGCGAGACCCCGGGCGCGCTGCTCGCCTCCGGGCTCGCGGCGGTCGCGGAGCGGCCCGTCACCCTGGTCAACGTGGCGAATCCCGGGGCGCAGTCCAGCGACCTGGCGCGCCAGGTCGCGCTGCTGCTCGACGTGGGCGCACCGCCCCCGGACGTCTGCGTGATCATGATCGGCGCGAACGACGTGACGCACCGGATGCCGCCCGCCAAGTCCGTCCGGCTGCTGTCGGACGCGGTCCGCCGGCTGCGCGAGGCGGGCAGCGAGGTGATCGTCGGTACCTGTCCCGACCTGGGCTCCGTGGAGCCGGTGTACCAGCCGCTGCGCTGGCTGGCGCGCCGGATGAGCCGCCAGCTGGCCGCCGCGCAGACCATAGGGGTGGTCGGGCTCGGCGGCCGTTCGGTCTCGCTGGGCGATCTGCTCGGACCGGAGTTCGAGGCCCATCCCCGGGAGATGTTCGGCCCGGACAACTACCACCCCTCCGCGGAGGGGTACGCGACGGCGGCCATGGCGATGCTCCCGACGCTGTGTGCCTCCCTGGGCGTGTGGCCCGAGGCGGACGAGCATCCGGACGCGCAGCGCGGCGAGAGCTTCCTGCCGGTGGCGCAGGCCGCCGTGGAGGCCGCGTCCGAGGGCGGCACCGAGGTCGTCGCGGCGATGCACACCGTGGCCGGGCCCCGCGGCCGCTGGGCGCTGCTCAAGCACCGCCGCCGCCAGCGGCTGCCGCACACGGCCGAACCGGCGTCCAGCCAGCCGTCGTCGGCCTGACGGAGCTGACGGAGCCGCTCCGGCCGGCGCCCACGCACCGGCCGGAGCGAGTACGGAGGGGGCTGGGCTAAGCGCGCGCTCAGAAAGAGTCCCGTGTCACAGCCCACAGCCCGTGACTCCTCGCGATACGTGCAGGTAACTTCCCAGAGAGTCCTGCCGCCTCGACGAGGAGTGTGTGTCGCGATGCCCGAAGCCGTGATCGTCTCAGCCGCCCGATCCCCCATCGGACGCGCCTTCAAGGGATCCCTCAAGGATCTGCGCCCGGACGACCTGACCGCCACGATCATCCAGGCCGCGCTCGCGAAGGTCCCGGAGCTGGACCCGCGGCAGATCGACGACCTGATGCTCGGCTGCGGTCTGCCCGGCGGCGAGCAGGGCTACAACCTCGGCCGCATCGTGGCCGTGCAGATGGGCATGGACCACCTGCCGGGCTGCACGGTCACCCGTTACTGTTCGTCGTCGCTCCAGACGACCCGGATGGCGATGCACGCCATCAAGGCCGGCGAGGGCGACATCTTCGTCTCGGCCGGTGTCGAGATGGTCTCGCGCAGCATCAAAGGCAGCTCCGACGGCCTGCCGGACACCAAGAACCCGCTCTTCGCCGACGCCGAGCTGCGCACGCTGGGCCGCGCCGAGAAGGGCGGCGGCGAGTGGCACGACCCGCGCGAGGACGGGCTGATCCCGGACGCGTACATCTCGATGGGCCAGACCGCCGAGAACCTCGCCGCGATCAAGGGTGTCACCCGCGCCGACCAGGACGAGTTCGGCGTACGGTCCCAGAACCTCGCCGAGGCCGCCATCAAGAACGGCTTCTGGGAGCGCGAGATCACCCCGGTCACGCTGCCGGACGGCACGGTCGTCTCCCAGGACGACGGCCCGCGCGCGGGCGTCACGCTGGAGGGCGTCCAGGGCCTCAAGCCGGTCTTCCGCCCCGACGGCACGGTCACCGCGGGCAACTGCTGCCCGCTCAACGACGGCGCCGCGGCCCTCGTGGTCATGTCCGACGTGAAGGCCCGCGAGCTGGGCATCACCCCGCTCGCCCGCGTCGTCTCCACCGGTGTCTCCGGCCTCTCCCCCGAGATCATGGGCTACGGCCCGGTCGAGGCGTCGAAGCAGGCGCTCAAGCGGGCCGGCCTGGGCATCGGCGACATCGACCTGGTCGAGATCAACGAGGCGTTCGCCGCGCAGGTCATCCCGTCCTACCGCGACCTCGGCGTGGACCTTGACCGGCTGAACATCAACGGCGGCGCGATCGCCGTGGGCCACCCGTTCGGCATGACCGGCGCCCGCATCACCGGCACGCTGATCAACTCGCTGCAGTTCCACGACAAGCAGTTCGGCCTGGAGACGATGTGCGTCGGCGGCGGCCAGGGCATGGCGATGGTCATCGAGCGCCTGAGCTGATCCACTCGTAACTCTTTCGCCGTCACGGCGTGTGATCTAAGTCGCAATCGAACCGCCCCCGGGTTGTTATACGAGCCCGGGGGCGGCTCGTTTTCGCAGGTCAGGGCGGCATCACCCGGATGGCCCAGGACCTCAGACCCGTCCATTTCGTGACGTTCCGCACTGCGAAGGGGAGAGGTTTACAGGCACAGTGATGTGTGGGGGATGTTTCGTCCACTCTCCAGTGGGCATCGCTCGGGATCACGTCAGTCGGGAGTACGTCTGTGAGCGCCCTGTTCTCCATCCTGCTGGTGGTCGCGGTCATCGCCGTGGCCCTAGGTTCCGCCGCCCTGCTGTCCGCCCGCGGCCTGCGCCGTGAGCTCGCCGCCCTGCGCGGGGATCTCGCGCTCGCCGGCACCGCCGCCGTACCGGCTGCCCGGCCGGTTCCCGCCGACGAGATACGCGCCGCCGTCGCGGACGCGCTCGCCGACGAGCGGGAGCGTGAGCTCGCCGAGGCGCGGGCCTTCTGGGCCGAGCAGGAAGCCCGCGAGTCCGCGGACACCTCGTTCTTCCGTGGCGGCATGCCCGCCGCGGGCACCGACTACGCCGAGTACGAGATCCCGACGGTGCTGCCGTTCCTGCCCCGGCAGTCCGATCTGGCCGGGCTGGAGTCCGAGCTCGCCCTCCCGGCGCCGGGCTTCTTCCCGCACCCCTCGGCGGCGCAGGACCACGCCGACTACCCGGACTTCCCGGATCTGCACAGCGCCCCCAGCCCCTCCGTCGTCGCCAACCCGGACCAGACCGCCGAGCGCCTCACCGACCTCGCCGAGGGCCGCATACCGCTCTCCGACGTCCGCCCGGGCCCGCTCGGCACGCTGGACGTGTACGTCTTCGCGGACGGCACCACGCTCTGCATGACCCCGGGCCACCGTGAGACCGCCCTCCAGCTCTCCGAGGCCCTGGAGCGCGGTGAGGTCCCCGTCCTCCTCGGCGGCTCCGCCGTGGGCGGCGCGTACGCCCTGACGTTCACCTACGGCGACGAGAGCATCTTCATCCTGGCCGACCGGGTCGTCGCCTCCCTCTGAGCGCACCCGCCCCGTCCGACCCCTCCGACCCGTCAGACCTGTCGGATCCGTCAGACCCCCGAACGCCGAGCGGCCCCGTCGATACGGACGAGGGCCGCTTCGAGCACCTCGCCGCGCTCCGGGCGCTGTTCGAGCGCCAGTGCCAGGTCGTTCCCGGCCACCGCGATCTGGTCGCCCACGGTGAAGGCACCGTCGTCCGGGATCAAGGCCGGTTCCCGGCCGGGGAATTCAAGCCGCTGTGCTTCCGCGGCCAGCCATCGTGCCAGCTCAAGGCCGGTTTCGGCGGCCCCGCCGCGCAGCCGGCTCTGGGGCAGGGCGCGAAATCGGCTCGCCAATCGGTCAACGGCGGAGCGCAAAGGAGTGCAGTCGAGCATGTCGGCGAGCGTACCGGGGGCGTGTGTTCCGGCCACGCACTCACATCCGCCTGCCATGGATGGTTGCCAACGCCCCAACAGTCAGGCACGGTGAGATGACCGGACACCGTATACCGGAGGCGCCGATGTCCCAGATCTTCTCCGAGGAAACCCACCGGAACCTGCTCTCCCGCATCCCCCATTGCACCGGCCGAGAGGTACGCGACTGGCTCCGCGCAGTCGATGACGGCCCAGCCTTCCTCCGCTTCGACGAGAAAGTCAGCTGGCTCCGCAGCGAACACGACCTGTCCTACGGACATGCCAAGGCGATCGTCCACGAATACGACTTGAGGCGGGCAGCCCGCAATCTCCGGTAGCCCCGGGCGTACGACGACGGGCCCCCAGGAGGCACTGCCTCCTGGGGGCCCGTCAGGTACGAGGTGCTCGTACGGAGTCCTACCGCCGGATCAATCCCTGAGGATCGAGATCAGCCGCAGCATCTCCAGGTAGATCCACACCAGCGAGAGCGTCAGGCCGAACGCGGCCAGCCACGACTCGTTCTGCGGTGCGCCGTAGCGGACGCCGTCCTCGATCTGCTTGAAGTCGAGCGACAGGAAGAACGCGCCCAGGCCGATGCCGATGATGCCGACGATGATGCCCAGCGGGCCGCTGCTGCGCAGACCGCCCTCGGGAGCGGCGCCGAACGCGACGAACAGCAGGTTCACCAGCATCAGCAGCACGAAGCCGATGGCGACCGCCATGCCGATGCGCTGGTACCGCGCGGTGACGCGGATCAGCCGGGTCTTGTAGGCGATGAGCATGCCGACGAAGACCGCCATGGTGCCCAGCACCGCCTGGACCGGAGCCCCGGACCAGTACTGGTTGTACATCTTGCTGATCACGCCGAGGAAGACGCCCTCGAAGATCGCGTAGCCGATGATCAGCGCGGGGACCGGCGTCCGCTTGAACGCCTGGACCATGGCGAGCACGAACGCCACGATCGCCGCGCCGAACGCCAGGCCGTAGCTGGTGGTACTCACCGGCAGCACGGACCAGGCGACGATCGCACCGACGATCACGGTGCCCAGCGTCATACCCGTGCGCATGACGACGTCGTCCATCGTCATGCGCCCGGTCTGCGCGGGTCCGGCCGGCGGGGCCTGGTACATCTGCTGGAGCTGCTCGGGGGTGAGTTGCTGCTGGTCCGCCGTGGCGTAAGGATTGCCGCCCTGCGCGTACGGGTTACCACCCTGCGGCGCGTTCGGGTTTCCCTGCTGCGCGTACGGATTTCCCGACCCCTGCGGGGCCGCGCCCTGCTGCTGCGTGCCGAAGCCCGCGTATCCGTCCCCGCGGCTGAAGCCTCGCCGCGAGAAGACCGGGTTGCTGCTCCTCATCTCACTCCTCCATGGCCGCGCGTTACGGCGTTGCCTCAAGGGTAATGGGTTAGCAAAAGAGACGGAGTACCGCCGGAGGAGGATCTTCTGACGGGCGCCCCACGGGAGTTTTTGAGGTGCCCGGAGCCGGACTCGAACCGGCACGGCCATGAGGCCAGCGAGGTTTAAGCTCGCCGTGTCTGCGTTCCACCATCCGGGCGGGGGCGGGGTCTCGACGCAGGACGAGCGTATCGGGGTTACTGGGCCGAACAGGGCACGATCCGCGTCATGTTGTCTGATTTTAGGGGTACCTGACGCAGCCTCAAGTGGGCCTTGAGGGGGTGGATCGCGAGCCCCCGGGCCTTCACATGGCGCACACACGTCATTCGCATATGACGCGAAATCGATCACGCCCGACAGCCTCCCGGACACCACCCGGAGTCCCGCCGCGCCGTCACCGGGACCACGCTGACGGCGGATGACACCGGGCCTCAGGGCCCGGTGTCATCCGCAAGTAGTACAGCGGACCCCCCGGGTCCCTCCCAGGACTGCCCTCGGAACAGCAGTCTGGGCTGATCCCCGGAGCGGATCCGGCCGTCACGATGGAGTAGTCGTCGTTCACCCCACTTCAGGAGCCGCCCCGTGACCCCCACCGGAACCACTTCCCGCACCTCGATGGTGGCGGCCCGTGCCACGGACCTCAGCAAGGTCTACGGCGAGGGAGAGACCCGGGTCGTCGCTCTGGACGGTGTCTCGGTCGAGTTCCGGCGCGCGGAGTACACGGCGATCATGGGTCCGTCGGGCTCCGGCAAGTCCACGCTGATGCACTGCATGGCGGGGCTCGACTCGGTCTCCGCCGGGTCGGCGCGGATCGGTGAGACGGAACTGGCGTCGCTCAAGGACAAGCAGCTCACCCAGTTGCGCCGGGACAAGATCGGCTTCATCTTCCAGGCGTTCAACCTGCTGCCGACGCTCACCGCCGCCGAGAACATCACCCTTCCGATGGACATCGCCGGTCGCAAGGCCGACCAGCAGTGGCTCGCCCAGGTGATCGCCACGGTGGGGCTGGCCGACCGGCTGTCGCACCGGCCGAACCAGCTGTCCGGCGGCCAGCAGCAGCGTGTGGCGGTCGCCCGCGCCCTGGCGAGCAAGCCGGAGATCATCTTCGCCGACGAGCCGACCGGCAACCTGGACTCGCGCTCCGGCGCCGAGATCCTCGGCTTCCTGCGGAACTCGGTGCGTGAGCTGGGCCAGACGATCGTGATGGTCACGCACGACCCGGTCGCCGCGTCCTACGCGGACCGGGTGATCTTCCTCGCCGACGGCCGCGTCGTCGACGAACTGCACGACCCGACCTCGGACGGCGTCCTGGAGCGCATGAAGCGTTTCGACGCCAAGGGCCGCACCAGCTGAGCCGGGCGCACCCCGCCGCCCCCTCCGCACCCCAACACGCCCCCGACTCCGGCCTCCGGTTCCCCCAGCCCCTCAGTGGCCGCCCGCGCCGCAGCCCTGCCGTGGTGCCGCTCCGCCGTGCCTCCGCGCTGCCGTCGTGCCCCTCACGCACGCCCGCCGCACCGCCGCCCGACCGAACGAACCAGGACTGATCCCCATGTTCCGCACCGCCTTGCGCAACGTCCTCGCGCACAAGGCCAGGCTGCTGATGACCGTGCTCGCCGTCATGCTCGGCGTCGCCTTCGTCTCCGGCACCCTGGTCTTCACCGACACCATCGGCGACGCCTTCAAGAAGAGCTCCGCCAAGAGCTACGAGAACGTCTCCATCGCCGTGAAGCCCGGCTTCGCGGCCCGGTCCACGGGCACGGCCGGCCAGGACGAGCGGCCGCAGCTGACCCAGCGTCAGCTGGACACCGTGCGGGCACTGCCCGGCGCGGCCTCGGCCACCGGCAGCGTCTCCGGGTTCACCGCCGTCGCCGACAAGGACGGCAAGCTGATCGGCAACGGCTGGTCCACGCGGGGCGGGAACTACTCGGCCGGCAAGGACGGCACCGACTCCCGTTACGCGCTGACGGACGGCCGCGCCCCGCAGAAGCCGGAAGAGGTCGCGGTCGACAGCAAGACCGCCGACCGCGCGGACCTCCAGGTCGGCGACACCGTACGGATGTCCGTCAACGGGCCGGTCATGCACCAGACCGTCACCGGCGTCTTCGACACCGACGACGGCAACGTCGCGGCGGGCGGCAGCCTCGTCCTCTTCGACACCGCCACCGCGCAGAAGCTCTTCGCCAAGCCCGGCCAGTACGACGAGATCGACGTCCGGGCGGCGCCCGGCACCAGCCAGGCCGTGCTCAAGGCCGAGGCCGAGAAGGCACTGCCCGAGGGCACCGAGATCGTCACCGGACAGAAGCTGGCGGACGAGGAGGCCGCGCAGATCTCCCAGGCGATGAGCGGTCTGAACACCGGGCTGCTGGTCTTCGCCGGTATCGCGCTGTTCGTCGGCATCTTCATCATCGCCAACACCTTCACCATGCTGGTCGCCCAGCGCACCAAGGAGCTGGCGCTGATGCGGGCGGTCGGCGCGAGCCGCCGCCAGGTGACGCGCTCGGTGCTGATCGAGGCGTTCGTGGTCGGCCTGACCGCCGCCGTCGTCGGCCTCGTGACGGGCATAGGGAT
The DNA here is from genome assembly GCF_005860785.2 of Streptomyces sp. So13.3. NCBI lineage: Bacteria > Bacillati > Actinomycetota > Actinomycetes > Kitasatosporales > Streptomycetaceae > Streptomyces > Streptomyces sp. So13.3. The sequence continues at coordinate 4,252,940 of NZ_CP048835.1, forward strand.
CGCGGTCGGCATGCGGTCACTGCTCGGCACGACCGGCGCGACGATGCCGGACGGACCGCTGGTCGTCGCTCCCGGCACGATCATGGCGTCGCTGGTCGTCGGTGTCGCCGTCACCATGCTCGCCGCCTGGCTGCCCGCCCGCCGGGCGTCCAGGATCGCGCCGGTCGCCGCGATGAGCAGCGTGCACGCCCCGGCCACCACCAGGAGCCTGGTGCTGCGCAACACCCTCGGCGCACTGCTGACCGGTGCGGGCATCGCCCTGGTGCTGGCCGGCGTGGGCATGGGCATGGACAGCGGCAAGCTGCCGCTGGGCGCCGGCGGCGGGCTGCTGCTGATCGGGGTGTTCGTGCTGACGCCGCTGCTGTCGCGTCCGGTCATCGCCGCGGCGGGACCGCTGCTGCGCCCGTTCGGCGTCACCGGCAAGCTCGCCCGGCAGAACTCGGTGCGCAACCCGCGGCGTACCGCCGCCACCGCGTCGGCGCTGATGATCGGCCTGACGCTGATCACCGGTCTCACGGTGATCGCGACCTCGGTCCAGAAGGGCATCGACAGGATCGCCGCGGACTCCATCAAGGCCGACTACACGATCAGCATGGTCAACCGCGTCAACGGCCTCTCCCCCGAGGTGGCGAAGACGCTGAGCGGGCTCGGCGACGTGACCGCGTCCAGCCCGATGCGGGAGGCCTGGATCGAGCTCGGCGGCGGCGACCACCCGGTGACCGGCGTCAACACCCGCTCCATCGCACAGCTCGTCAACCTCGACTTCACCAGCGGCTCGATCGGCGGGCTCGGCGGCACGACCGTCGTCGTGGACGACAAGACCGCGAAGGACGGCGGCTGGAAGGTCGGCGACGCCCTGCCGACCGTCTATGACGACAAGGCCAGGGGCACGCTGACGGTCGGCGGCATCTACCAGGGCAACAACATCCTCAACGGCGTCCTCGTCGACACCGCGACCCTCGACCCGCACCTGTCGAAGATCTCCGACACGCAGGTCATGGTGAAGACCGCCGACGGCGCGAGCGCCGCCACCAAGGACGCCATCGAGAAGGCGCTGGGCGACAACCCGGCGATCAAGGTGCAGGACAAGGCCGATATCTCCAACGAGGCCGGCGGCATGATCAGCATGATGCTGAACATGCTCTACGGGCTGCTCGCGATGGCCGTGATCGTCGCGGTCCTCGGTGTCATCAACACCCTGGCCATGTCGGTCTTCGAACGCTCCCACGAGATCGGCATGCTGCGGGCGATCGGCCTCGACCGCCGGGACGTCAAGCGGATGGTCCGGTTCGAGTCGCTGCTGATCTCGCTGTTCGGCGCGGTGCTCGGGATCGGGCTCGGGGTCTTCCTCGGCTGGGCCGCGGGCCGGCTGATCGCCGGCGGCATGGACACCTACACGATGGTCCTGCCGTGGGACCGGATCGCGATCTTCCTCGGCGGCGCCGCCGTGGTCGGGGTGCTGGCCGCGCTGTGGCCGGCCCGGCGCGCGGCCCGGCTCAACATGCTCAGCGCCATCAAGGCGGAGTAGCGGGCTCCGTGCATCGCCGCCGTGGGCTCTCCCGGATCCGTCCGGGAGAGCCCACGGCGCTGTTCAGGCCTTCGGCTGGCTGCTGGGAATGTCGTCCAATGAGCGTCGTCCGCCCGGAGGGCGGGGCCGGCGGGGCTTGGTGCGTGCGATCGCAAGGCGGAGGAGGGAGTCCATGCGGTGGGGGCACCTCCCAGCGGTAGCTGGGGGGAGGGAATTTGACGACACGACCTAGGGCCACGGCCGGGCCGGCGGCATGCCCGCCGCCCCGGAGGGCCTGGTCCTGACGGCCAGGACCTGGTTGACGCCGATACGGTTCTGCTCGAAGGACAGCGCGCTGGCGGCCATGTACAGCCGCCACACCCGCGCCCGTCCGGCACCGGTGAGCCGCACCGCCTCCTGCCAGTGGTCCTCCAGATTGCGCACCCAGGCCCGCAGCGTCAGCGCGTAGTGCTCCCGCAGCGCCTCGACGTCCCGCACCTCGAATCCGGCCTCCTCCAGCCGGGAGACGGTCGAGCCGACCGGCGCGAGCTCGCCGTCCGGGAAGACGTACCGGTCGATGAACTCGTCGACGTGGTACGCCTCCTCGTCCGCCCAGGGGCGGCGGGCGATCTGGTGGTTGAGCAGCCGGCCGCCCGGCCGCAGCAGGCCGTAGAGGTGGGCGGCGTACTCGCGGTACAGGTCGCGGCCGACGTGCTCCGCCATGCCGATCGACGAGATCGCGTCGTACGGGCCGTCCGCGACCGCCCGGTAGTCCTGGACACGGATGTCGATGCGATCGGTGAGCCCGGCCTCCGCGACGCGCTTGCGGGCGTACGCGGCCTGCTCGGTGGAGAGCGTGATGCCGACGGCGCGCACCCCGTAGTGCTCGGCGGCATGCAGCACCATCGAGCCCCAGCCGCAGCCGACGTCCAGCAGCGTCTGGTCGGGCCGGAGCGCCAACTTGCGGCAGACCAGGTCGAGTTTGGCGTACTGGGCCTCTTCGAGGGTGGTCTCGGGGTGCTCCCAGTAGGCGCAGGAGTAGACCATCGACGGGCCGAGGACACGCTCGTAGAAGTCGTTGCCGACGTCGTAGTGGTGACTGATGGCCTGCTTGTCGCGGCCCGGGCTGTGCAGCGGGCCGAACCGGCGGCGGGCCTCCTCGGGCGGCGGCGACGGTGGCAGCCCCGGCCCGGCGAGCACGAGGGCCTCGCGGGCCAACCGATAGGTGTGCGGGTTGCGCAACAGGTCCACCGCGCGGCGGAAACCGCCGGGGTGCGGTGCGCCGTCCTCGTCGGTGTCCCAGACGATGCCGGCGATCAGGTCCAGCGCCTCGTACAGATCGCCTTCGATGTCCAGGTCGCCGGCGACCCAGGCGCGGGCCAGTCCCAGCTCACCGGGCTTCCACAGCAGCCGGCGCAGCGCCCGGCGCCGCCGCATGACGAGCATGGGGGCGTCCGGGGGTCCGGCCTCGCTTCCGTCCCAGGCGCGGATGCGCAGCGGGAACGGTTCTCGTAGGGCTTTTTCAGCAAGGTCGCGCATGCGACGGGCCGCATCTGCCATGCGTACGAGCGTACGACGGACGGCCGTCGACGCGAGTGATTTTCCGGCCCAACCACCCGGGCGTCCCCGGGGGGTACGCCGAAGGGGCGCCCGCACCACGGATGGCGGACGCCCCTTCGGCCTTACGTTCGTGCGACCGGACCTGCCGGACCGGTGTGACTCGTCGTCAGGAAGCCTTGGCCTTCTCGGCTGCCTCGGCGGTGGCCGCGTTCGCCGGGACGGCCGCCTTCGCGGGGGCCGGGGCCGGACGGGCCGCCTCGTAGAACTCCTCGCGGGGGTTCTCCATGGCGCCGAGCGAGACGACCTCGCGCTTGAGGAACATCGCGAGCGTCCAGTCGGCGAAGACCCGGATCTTGCGGTTCCAGGTCGGGACGGCCATGCCGTGGTAGCCACGGTGCATGTACCAGGCCAGCCGGCCCTTGAGCTTGATCTTGGTCTTGCCGACCACGATCATCGCCACGCCCTTGTGCAGACCGAGACCGGCGACCGCGCCCTTGTTGGCGTGGGCGTAGGTCTGCTGCGGGAAGCCGCGCATCCCCGAGACCACGTTGTCGCCGAGGACCTTGGCCTGGCGCAGCGCGTGCTGGGCGTTCGGCGGGCACCAGGCGTTCTCGACGCCGGCCTTGCGGGCGGCGATGTCCGGGACCTGGGCGTTGTCGCCCGCGGCCCAGATGTAGTCGGTGCCCTGCACCTGGAGCTTCTCCGAGGTGTCCACGTGGCCGCGCGGGCCGAGCGGGAGACCGAAGCGGGCGAGCGCCGGGTTCGGCTTGACGCCCGCGGTCCACACGATCGTGGAGGCGTCGACCTCCAGACCGTTGGCGAGCACCACGTGCTTGTCGACACAGGACTTCATCGACGTGCTGAGGTAGACCTCGATACCGCGCTCGCGCAGGTGCTCAAGGCCCCACTCGCCGAGCTGCGGGCCGACCTCGGGGAGGATCTTGTCGGCGGCGTCGACGAGGATGAAGCGCATGTCCTCGCGCTTGACGTTCGGGTAGTACTTGGCGGCGTCGCGGGCCATGTCCTCGACCTCGCCTATGGTCTCCGCGCCGGCGAAGCCACCGCCGACGAAGACGAAGGTCAGCGCCTTGCGGCGGACGTCCTCGTCCGTCGTGGAGTCGGCCTTGTCGAGCTGCTCGAGGACGTGGTTGCGCAGGCCGATGGCCTCCTCGACGCCCTTCATACCGATGCCGTTCTCGGCCAGGCCGGGGATCGGGAAGGTACGGGAGACCGCGCCGAGCGCGATGATCAGGTAGTCGAAGGGCAGCTCGTAGGTCTCACCCACGAGCGGCTGGATCGACGCGACCTTGCGGTCCTGATCGATGTTCATCACGCGGCCGGTGAGCACCTCCGCACCGGGCAGCACGCGTCGGAGCGGGACGACGACATGGCGCGGGGAGATGCTGCCGGCGGCAGCTTCGGGAAGGAAGGGCTGGTACGTCATGTACGAGCGCGGGTCAACGACAGTGACCGTCGCCTCGCCGTACCGCATCTTCTTCATGATGCGGCGCGCCGCGTACAGGCCGACGTATCCGCCGCCTACTACGAGGATCCGTGGACGCTCCGAAGTGCTCATGGTTCGAGTATCCAGCACCTGATGGGGGGGTGCTCGTGAGCCCCTTCACAAGGTCCTGGACACCCTCTGCTACACTGCCCGGCCGCGTGACCAGGCCCACAGCCCCTAGAGGGAACCTGAGACCCGGACGGGCCGTTGAGCGCACCATCTGATCAGCGAAGATCGGCGCCCTTTGGGCATGTGTCCAAGGGGCTGTAACACCGCGGAAACACCGCGCCACAAGGGTTCCGAGGGGTCCCGGGCCCCCCGGCCTTGGAAAACTGGGCCGTAGGACCGGAACTTCATGTGAAGAGTTTCACAAACTTCGTGCTACGCGATGCTCCAGGCGATGCCGTCGAGGATGTCGTGCTCGCTCACGACGACCTCCTGGGCCCCGATCCGCTCCATGATCTGGAGCAGCACGAGCGCTCCCGCGCCGATCACGTCGACCCGTCCCGGGTGCATCACGGGGATGGCCGCGCGCTCCGCGTGGGTGGCCGCGAGGAGCTGTCCGGTGATCTCCCTGACCTGCTCCAGGGAGATCCGTGAATGGTGGATCGCGGACGAGTCGTACTCCGTCAGACCCAGCGCGACGGCCGCGACCGTGGTGACGGAGCCGGCCAGTCCGACGAGGGTGCGGGCCTGCTCCAGCGGGACGGAGGCGGCCGCCTCGTCGAGCGCGGCGTTGATGTCGGCCTTGATGGCGGTGATCCGGCCGAGCGTCGGCGGGTCGATGATCGTGCCGTCGTCGGCGGTCAGGTGCCGTTCGGTCATCCGCACACAGCCGATGTCGACCGAGCGGGCCGCGAGCACGCTGTCGTCGCCGACCACGAACTCGGTCGAGCCGCCGCCGATGTCGACCACGAGGTAGGGCTTCGCGTGGCCGTCGTGACCCGTCAGCTCCTTGGTGGCGCCGGTGAAGGAGAACTCGGCCTCCTGGTCACCGCTGATCACCTCGGGCTCGACGCCCAGGATGTCCACCACACCGCGGACGAAGTCCGCGCGGTTCTCGGCGTCGCGCGAGGCGGACGTCGCCACGAAGCGCAGCCGCTCCGCCCCGAGTTCCTTGATGACGGCGGCGTACTCACGGCAGGCCGCGAAGGTCCGCTCCAGCGCCTCGGGCGCCAGCCGTCCGGTGCGGTCCACGCCCTGCCCGAGCCGGACGATCGTCATCCGCCGGTCGAGGTCCTCGATCTCACCCGTGACCGGGTCGGCGTCGGCGACGAGCAGCCGGATGGAGTTGGTACCGCAGTCGATGGCCGCAACGCGTGTCACTTCTGCACCTCGTCGGTGGTCGCGGTGGCGCAGCCGCCGCTGACACAGGGGCCCTTGCGCCACCAGTCGGGCAGCATCGCGATGGCCTCGTCGCCCAGCGGGTTGACCCCGGGGCCGGCGGCGAGCGAGTGACCGACCAGGACGTGCAGGCACTTCACCCGGTCGGGCATGCCGCCCGCGCTCGGGAAGCCCTCCAGCACCTCGATGGCGTCCCGGCGGGTGATGTAGTCGTCGTGCGCGGCCCGGTACGCGGCGGCCAGCTCCGGGTCCTCGGCGAGCCGGGCCGTCATCTCCTTCATGACGCCGTCGGCCTCCAGGGTCCCGATGGCGGACGCGGCGCGCGGGCACGTCAGGTAGTACAGCGTCGGGAACGGCGTACCGTCCTCCAGCCGCGGCTGGGTCTCGACCACGTCCGGCTGTCCGCACGGGCAGCGGTGGGCGATGGCCCGCAGGCCGCGCGGCGGGCGGCCCAGCTGCTCCTTGAACGCGGCGATGTCGGCCTCGGTCGGCGTGGTGCGGGGGGTGGGCGCGGGGTGATCTGTCATGAGCCGTTCTCGATCGTGGAAGGTCAGCGGCGGGCGGTGCCCGGCTACCGCCGGGGGGTCCCGGCGGCGTCGGCGTGGTCGACGCTGTCCCAGAAATTGTCGTACCAGGGGCGGTGCGCGGCGGCCTCGTCCGAGGACCGGCGGCCGGCGGGGTCGCTGTCGGGGGCGCCGCTCGGGGTCGGGCTCACCACCGTATAGCCGGTCTCACCGGGCAGCATGAAGTGCAGCCGCTTGCGGGCCTGGGTCTTCACGTACTCGTTGTCCTGCCAGCGGGCCTTCTCCTCGCGCAGCTGCTCGACGCGCTGCTTGGCCTGCTGGGCCTCCTTGCGCTGGTCGGCGATGTCCGAGCGCTGGGCGATGTACTGCCGCATCGGATAGGCGAGAGCGACGATCAGCGCACAGAGCACGAGCGCCAGCAGCGCGGCCCGCCCGGTGAGCTTGCTGCGCCGGGGGGCGGGGCGCCTGGTCGCCGCGCGGTAGACGCGGGCCTGCGCCTCCTGGCCGATCGCCTTCAGCCGCGCCGCGGTGGAGAACCGATCCGCCCCCACGCCGTCTCCCCTCGTCCGCACGTACCTACGTCCCCGGCCACGGTACGGGACCGGGCGCGGGGACGTAGGTCAGACGTGCGGGCGGTGCCGCCGATCAGCCGTCGGACCGGCCGGGTCAGCCCTTGAAGCGGGGGAACGCGGAACGGCCGGCGTAGACCGCCGCGTCGTCCAGGATCTCCTCGATGCGCAGGAGCTGGTTGTACTTGGCGACGCGCTCGGAGCGGGCCGGGGCGCCGGTCTTGATCTGACCGCAGTTGGTGGCGACGGCGAGGTCGGCGATGGTGACGTCCTCGGTCTCACCGGAGCGGTGCGACATCATGCACTTGAAGCCGTTGCGCTGGGCCAGCTCGACCGCGTCGAGGGTCTCGGTGAGCGACCCGATCTGGTTGACCTTGACGAGCAGCGCGTTGGCCGAGCCCTCGTCGATACCGCGCTGCAGGCGCTCCGGGTTGGTGACGAAGAGGTCGTCGCCGACGATCTGGACCTTGTCGCCGAGCTTGGCGGTGAGAGCCTTCCAGCCCTCCCAGTCCTCCTCGTTCAGCGGGTCCTCGATGGAGACCAGCGGGTACGCGGCGACCAGCTCGGCGTAGTAGTCCGAGAGCTCGCCGGCGGAGATCTTCTTGCCCTCGAAGTCGTACGAACCGTCCTCGTTGTGGAACTCGGAGGCGGCGACGTCGAGCGCGAGCGCGATGTCCTGGCCCGGCTGGTAGCCGGCCTTCTTGATGGCCTCGACGATGAGGTCGAGCGCCTCGCGGTTGGAGTCGAGGTTCGGCGCGAAGCCGCCCTCGTCGCCCAGGCCGGTGGACAGCCCGCGCTCCTTCAGCACGCCCTTCAGCGTGTGGTAGACCTCGGCGCCCCAGCGCAGGGCCTCGGAGAAGGACTCGGCACCGATCGGCGCGATCATGAACTCCTGGATGTCCACGTTCGAGTCGGCGTGCGACCCGCCGTTCAGGATGTTCATCATCGGGACCGGCAGCACGTGCGCGTTCGGGCCGCCGAGGTAGCGGAAGAGCGGCAGGTCGGACGCCTCGGAGGCGGCGTGCGCGACGGCGAGCGAGACGCCGAGGATGGCGTTGGCGCCGAGCGAGGACTTGTCCGGGGTGGCGTCCAGGTCGAACATCGCCTGGTCGATCAGCCGCTGCTCGGTGGCGTCGTAGCCGACCAGCTCCGGGCCGATCTGCTCGATGACGGCGAGAACGGCCTTCTCGACGCCCTTGCCCATGTAGCGGCTCTTGTCACCGTCGCGAAGCTCCAGGGCCTCGAAGGCTCCGGTCGAGGCACCGGACGGCACGGCCGCACGGCCGGTGCTGCCGTCGTCGAGGCCGACCTCGACCTCGACGGTGGGGTTGCCTCGTGAGTCGAGGATTTCCCGGGCTACGACGACGTCGATGGACGGCACGAGTGTCTCCTTCAGGCTGTGTACAGCTGATGCGTGTCTCTCTGCTCTTGCGGCACGAGCCTAACCGCCCGGGGAGGGTAGACCAGTCGATCGGCCGACTCATGAGACGAAAAAGGGCCCAAAGGCTGACAACAGGTGACCAACGGCGCCTTACGCCGTGGTGGCCGACGCCAAAACCCCGGCCCGGCACGCTCGGGGGGAGTGCGTGCCTGGCCGGGGAGTCTTGGGGTAGGGCTATCGGTCTCAGCTGAGGTGCAGCTGCTGGCCCGGGTAGATCAGGTCGGCGTCGCTGACGATGCTCTTGTTCAGCTCGAACAGCTTCTCCCAGCCGCCGGCGACGTGGTGCGCCTGGGCGATCCCGGAAAGGCTGTCGCCGGTGACGACCTTGTACTCGCCGTTGCCCTGCTGGACCGGGGCGGCCTTCTTGGTCTCGGCCGGCTTGGCGGCGGGCTTGGTCTTCTTGACCGGGGCGCGGTTCTCGGACTTGCCGCGGCTGGCGGTGTCCGAGGTGTCGCGCGAGGTGGTGCTCTTCGACGGGGTGCTCTTCGTCGAGGAACCGGTGTTCACGTCGGCGGCCGGGCCACCGGCGGTCAGGTTGCCGGCGCCGGCGCAGGCCCAGGCACCCGGGCCCTGCAGGGCGAGCAGCTTCTCGGCTACCGCGATCTGCTGGTCCTTGGTGGCGAGGTCGGCACGGGCGGCGTACGCGGTGCCGCCGGCGGCTTCCCAGCTGGACTGCGAGAACTGCAGGCCGCCGTAGTAGCCGTTACCGGTGTTGATCGACCAGTTGCCGCCGGACTCGCACTGGGCGACAGCGTCCCAGGTGGCGACCGAAGCGGCGGAGGCGCCGGTGGCACCCAGCAGCGGAACGGCGATCGCGGCGGTGGTGACACCGGCAATCGCGGCAATTCGGGTGAACTTGGACGGGCGACGGTGCTTAGCCATGGTTGTTCATCCTCACCGACGCCTACGAGGTCAGCTGTCGGGTTCGGGCGTGAGTTGCCCGGCTGCGCGGCTCTCGCCGTGCTGCTTCACCCCAAGCCGGTCCGTCCCCCACGAGTTCGGGGCCGGGCCGGCGGAAGACCTTGGGTCCCCCGCTCCTGCCTACGGCGCTTTCGCGTCGACTGTTCCCGTCGGTCGGCGGCAGGACTCGGCGATCCTGACCGGCGGGGCCCGCTGTGGCGAGCAGTACGACGTTAAACACACGATCCCGGCGAGGACAAACATCCCGGGGTCGTACAGCAACTCCCCCATCCGGCTGAGCGGACCCACAGAACCGCAGGTCGGAAGGGAGAAAAGCGGCGCAGTGCGAGCGAGCCGTCACAGCCGCCACGGAGACCCTTGTCACAAGGTCCGGGGTGCCGGGATCGTGTTGAGCGGTCTCAGAAGCTCAAGTCCAGGTGCTGCCCAGGGAGAATCAGGTCGGGATTGTCCCCAACAATCTGGTCATTTGCCCCATAAAGCGCCTTCCATCCACCCTGCAGATGATGGTCGGCGGCGATGTCGCAGAGGTTGTCGCCCGGCACGACGACGTAGTCGCCGTTGGCCGCCACGTCGCCCTGACCGGTGTTCTGATCACCGTTCAGACCGTCGGCGGTACCCGCGGACCGGTCGGCGTCGCGCGAGGCGCGGTCGGTGCTCTGCCCGTCGGAGGAGTCCGGCGATCCGGGCTTCGCGTGCTTGCCCGGGCTCTTGCCCGCGGCTCCCGGCGTGGTGTCCGCCAGGTCCGAGGAGGGGCTCGGGGCGGTCGGCGTGGTGGCCGGCGTGGTGCCGTCCGAAGGATCGGCCGTCGGGTCGGTCGTCGGAGTGCCGGTCGGCGTCGACGGAGTCGTCGGCGTGGTGGACGCCGGAGGAGTCGTCGGCGTCGTGGGCGCCGCGGGTGTCGTCGGCGTCGTGGTGGGCGCCGTCGGCTTCGTGGTGACCAGCGGGGGCAGGATCGAGCCCGGGTCGATCTTCGGCGGCGCTCCGCCGGTCACGAGTCCCGCGGGTCCCGAGCAACCGGGCCAGGCGTCCGGCCCGAGTTCCTTGAGCAGCGTCTCGGCCACGGCTATCTGCTGCGAGCGGCTCGCCAGGTCGGGGCGCTCGGCGTAGACCGTGCCGCCGTACTGCTCCCAGGTGTCCTCGGTGATGGACAGACCACCGTAGAAGCCGTTGCCGGGGTTGGCACTCCACATGCCGCCGCTCTCACATACCGCCACCTTGTCCCAGACCGTGGCATCGGCCGCCTGCGCGGCGCCTGCACCGAGCAACGGGAGTGCGATCCCCGCTCCGGTCGCCGCGACCACCACGATGGCGGTCGGGGCCTGGCGCGGTCGGCGGTGTCTGCCGTTCCCGGACTTCAGCATGCGGTCACCCTTCTCCAAAAAACATCGACTACGGTCCTGCGTCATCTTCGAGAAGCCTGCGATGACCGCAGAACGTAGCGGTGTTGACCATCGCATCACAAGTCGGTGTAGCGGGCATCACGTTGAGGTCACGGTCGATTTCAGCCCTTACCTCTTGTACGGGACATTTTTGACGTCCCGTCAGGGATTAACGGTGTGAAAGGCTGGACTCAGGACGTCGATTCGAGGATTCCGGTTTCGGGGGTGAAACCCACCGGCAGCGTCCGCAGCCCGCGCATGATGAGGCCGCCGCGCCACCGCAGATCGTCCGGCTCGGCCGCCAGCCGCAGGTCCGGGAGCCGGGTCAGCAGCGTCGCGAGCGCGGACTGCGCCTCCAGGCGGGCCAGCGGGGCGCCCAGGCAGTAGTGGATGCCGTGCCCGTAGCCGACGTGCTGGTTGTCGCGGCGCGCCAGGTCCAACGTGTCGGGTCCGTCGAACCGGTCGGGGTCGCGGTCGGCCGCCGCCAGCACCACCAGCACCGGCTCGCCCTCCCCGATCCGCTGCCCGCCGATCGTCAGCGACTGCGTCGCGAACCGCCACGTCGCCAGCTCGACCGGCCCGTCGTACCGCAGCAGTTCCTCCACCGCGGTCTCCAGGAGGTCCGTCTCACCACGGGCGATGGACGCCTGGAGCTGGGCGCGTTGCTCGGGATGGCGCAGCAGCGTGTAGACGCCGTTGCCGATGAGGTTGACGGTGGTCTCGAAACCGGCGAAGAGCAGGATGAAGGCCATCGCGGCGGCCTCGTTCTCCGACAGGTGCTCACCGTGGTCGCTCGCCTTGATGAGCCCGGAGATCAGATCGTCGCCGGGGTCCGCGCGCTTGCGGTGGATCAGCTCCAGCAGATACGCCCGCATCTTCTTCACCGACCGGGCGACGCCGCCGCGCGGGCCGCCGCCGTGGCGGATCATCATGCCCGCCCAGTCCCGGAAGTCGTCCTGGTCCTCGGGCGGGACGCCCAGCAGATCGCAGATCGTGTAGATGGGGAGCGGGAACGCGAACTCGTGGATGAGGTCCGCCTCCGACTTCACCGCGCCCGCCTCGTCCACCTGCAGACCGTCGATGAGCCGGTCGGTCAGCTCCTGCACCCGCGGTGCGAACTCCGCGATCCGGCGCGGGGTGAACGCCTTGGAGACGAGCCGCCGCAGCCGGGTGTGGTCCGGCGGATCGATGTTCAGCAGGTGCGTCATCAGATCCGCGCCGCGCTCGCCGGGGATGCCCACCTTGTTCTTGGCGTTGGCGCCCTCGCTGTGATGACCCCGGTTCTTGCTGAGCCGCGCGTCCGCCAGCGCCTGCCGCGCGTCCGCGTACCGCGTCACCAGCCAGGCGTCCACGCCGCTGGGGAGCGTGGTCCTGTGCACCGGCGAGTGCTCGCGCAGCCAGGCGTACGCCGGGTACGGATCGGCGGCGAACTCCCAGGTGAAGAGGGTGGGGGCGGGAGGGGCGGCGGGGGTGGGCGCGGGGGTTGCGGCAGTCTCGTCAGGCACCCCCTGACGCTAGCGCGTCCCGGCAGAGCCGATCGGCGAGCCGGGTCGTCTGCGGCAGCCGGTACTCCGGCGCCAGCGCGAGGACGTGCCGGCACGCGGTGTCCAGGTCGATGCGGTGCCCTGTCGACACATAGACCGGTTTGACGCCCCGCTGGGTGCGCAGCACGCGGCCCACGGTCTCCCCGTCGTCGACGAGCGGTACGAACGCCCCGCGTTCCGGGCCCAGCGCGGCCGGGTCGTGGCGTCCGGTGAACGGTGTCTTCGCGACCCCGGCGGTCGGAATGCCGGTGATCACCCCGAGGTGGCAGGCGAGGCCGAACCGCCGGGGGTGCGCCAGCCCGTGACCGTCGCAGACCAGCAGATCCGGGACGGTGCTCAGCTTGCGCAGCGCCTCGACCAGGGCGGGCAGCTCGCGGAACGCGAACAGCCCCGGGACATAAGGGAACGAGGTCTCGGCGACGGCTGTCGCCTGCTCCACCGGCGCGAGCGTCCGCGCGTCCAGTACGACGACGGCCGCGGCCACCCGGTCGCCCGTGCCGTTCCCGTCGCCCGCGTACGCGACGTCCAGCCCGGCGACGAAGCGCGGCTCGCGCGGGCCTGGCCCGCGATGGTCCGCCCGCGCCCGCAGCCGGTCCTGGATCTCCAGCGCCTGCGCCTCACCGGCGGGCCACTCGTGCGGCACATCAATCTGCATGGCAGAACGCTACGTTGCGGCCCGGAGCCCGGTCGCCCCGGATTCCGCGCCGGACATCCCCTGCCTGCTCCGTCGGTCTATTCGGCTGCGCGCAGGGTGTCGCGGTAGCGGCGGGCGGCGGCCCGCAGCGCGGATTCCGGGTCGAGCCCGGCGGCGGTGGCCGCGGAGGCCAGTGCCAGCAGCAGGTCGCCGAGCGCCGTCTGGTCCGACGGCACCTCGACGCCGGCGGCGTCCGGCACCGGCAGCCCGGCCCTGCGCGCCCGGCCGCTGAGCTGCGCGGCCAGCGCGAGCGCCGGCTGCCCGACGGGCACCCCGTCCGTCACCGAGTCGCGCTGCTTCTCCACGGCCTTGAGCCGGACCCAGTTCGCCTGGACGGCCTCGGGGGTCTCGGCGACCTCGTCCCCGAAGATGTGCGGGTGCCGGTGGATCAGCTTGTCGACGATCGTGCCGGCGACGTCGTCGACCGAGAACGGCTCCTCCGCGTCCTCCTCGGCGATCCGGGAGTGGAAGACGACCTGCAGCAGTACGTCCCCGAGCTCCTCGCGCAGCGACTCCCGGTCGCCCTCCTCGATCGCCTCGACCAGTTCGTACATCTCCTCGATGCCGTACTTGGCGAGGTCCGTGTGGGTCTGCTCACGGGTCCACGGGCACTCCGCGCGGATCCGGTCCATGACCTGCACGAGATCGAGCAGCCGCGCGCCCGGCAGGTCGTACGAGCCGGGCAGCAGTTCCAGGTCCGGCATCGCGACCCGCCCCGACCCGCCGAGGCGGGCCAGTTCGTCGGTGACCGCGGGGTCGTTGTCAGCGGCCGGCAGATAGACGACGGTCCGCTCACCGGCGGTGGCGTCCACCAGTTCCCGCCCGGTCGGCGCCGCGTGCACGACGCGTACGCCCGCCTCCCGCAGATACGGAAGCTGCGGATGCCCGGGGTCGGCGCAGATGACCTGGTCGGCACCGCGCAGCAGTTCCCACGCGGGCCACGACAGCAGACCGGGTGCCACACGGTGGCTGGTGGTGAGCAGTACGAGGCGGCCTGGCGCGGGGGTCATCAAGTCATCCACCGCTCGAACCTACCCCGCCCCGCGCCCCTGCTCCGCCCCGTCCCGGGAGCGGACCCCCGGGGTCCGGCCCCGGGCGGCCGGGGTGGGCCGGCCGCCCGGTCGGGGTCAGGCGCCCTGGACGGGGGCGGTCGCCACGGGGACGAGCCACGGTTCGTGGGTGGCGCCCAGGCGGGCGTTCTGGACGTCCCAGGTGCCGTAGCGGGGGTTCACGTCGATCTTCATGTCCTTGCCGGTCTTGGCGAGCAGCTGGTTCAGGGCCGCGCTTCCGCCGTCGCTGCCGGGCTCGACGCCGAGACTGGAGATGATCTTGCCCGCCTCGACCTGCAGCCGGCAGAAGGCGTCGATGTCGGAGGGCGCGACGTTGTACTTCTCCAGCAGCGCGGGCGCCAGCGCGTCCGGCCCGCCGGACTGGGCCTCCAGTGCCGTCCGCATCTGCCCGACGTCGGAGCGGGTGACCGTGACCCCCGCGTCCTTGGCGACGCGGTCCAGCAGCCGGGTCACCACCATCGTGCCGAGCGTCTGGCTGGTCAGGTCGCTGCTGCCCTCGATGAGGGCCGCCGCCTGGGGCGACTTCTCCTGCGCGGTGCGGACCGCGTTGACCTTCGACTGGAGGTCCGAGACGGAGATCGTCTCGTTCTCCACCACTGCGGCGGCCCCCGCGTGCGGGGTGCCGCACGCGCTGATCACAGGGGTCATCGCCACGAGTGCGGCGGCGGCGAGCGAGACGGCGGTGCGTCGGCGGACCATGGTGCCTCCCGGCATGGGATCGAGCGGCGGTGCTTCGACCTTGCGAAGATCGAGGATATGGAGCGGACCGCTTCGATATCCAGCACTCCGCCGAACTGGGCCGTGTCCGGCCGAACCCGAACGGCTCAGCTGGTGGGCAGCTTCTCGTTCGGGCAGGTGTTCAGCTGCTTGCGCATCGCGTCCTTCTCGGCGGCGGTGACCCACACCCCGTACTTCTTCTTCACCGCGACCTGCCGCGCCACGTACGCGCACCGGTAGCCCTTGTTCGGCGGCAGCCATGTCGCGGTGTCGCCGTCGCCCTTGGAGCGGTTGGCGGACGCGTCGGCGGCGATGAGGTTCATCGGGTCGTTGGCGAACTGCACCCGCTTGTCGGTCGTCCACTGCCCGGCGCCCTTCTGCCAGGCGTCGGAGAGCGCGACCGCGTGGTCGATGTCGATCGTGCTCTTGCCCCGGGTGTAGGTGAGCTGCTGCCCGGTGTACGGGTCGTCCAGCTTCCCCGAGGTGACGACGCAGTCGCCGCCCTTCTCCGCGCGGAACGTTTCCGCGGTGAGGTCGCGCTTCAGTATGTCGTCGCGCGTCCCGCAGCCGTTGTGGTCGGTGTCGACCCAGGACTTGCCGAACTTCTCCCGCGTGTAACCGGTCTTCGGCGCCCGCCCCTTGACGGTCAGGGAGTCGACGGCGGCCAGCGCGCTGCCGCCGGGAGCCGACTTCCCCGGTCCGTTGCCGTTGCCGTTCCCGGCACCGCCCGCGGTGTCGGCCTTGCAGCCCGCCGCGCCGAGCAGTCCGGCGACCGCCAGCCCGCAGAGGAGTATGTGTGGTGCCCGTGCCCCGCGTTTGACCATGCTCGCACCTTATGGCGTTGACAGCCCGGCGTCCGGAGCGGCCCGGTCGGACCACCCATCTGCTCGCCTCATGCCCGAACTTGGCCCAGCCATGCCAGGGTGCGGCGCAACTCGACGCAGAACGGATGGTGCGGTCCGTGCACGCGGTCGGCGTCGTAGAGGAGCCGTGCGAGCACCTCCCGGGCGGTGGCGCGGTCGCCGACGGAGAGCAGGAGGTTGCCGATCCGGCGGCGGATCTCCAGCGGGACGACCGGGTCGGTGGCCGCGTACCGCTCGAAGTACGGCAGCAGGGTGCGGTATTCGCCGAGGGCGGCGCCGGCCTCGCCGAGCTGTTCGAGGCACTGCGCCGCCTCGTAGCGGAACTGCAGGACCTGCCGGTCGGCCGGACCGCTCTGGGTGGCGAACTCGTCCGCCAGCCGCCGCAGTTCGGGGAACGCGCGGCGGAACTGGCCGTCCTCCATGAGCGTGGCGGCGTACTGCTTGCGCAGCATGCGCACGATCGGTGAGTGCTCGCCGTGCTTCGCGGCGGCGGCGGGCAGCACGCCCCCGAGGATGTCGACGGCCTGCGTGATGCGGCCCGCGTCGAGCAGCCGTCTGACCTCGTCGACCGCGGCGGCGATGTCCGGCCCCGCCGGCGGCGTCGGCGTGGTGGAAGGCGGCGTCGACGGCATGGCCGGCACCTGGACACCTTCCTGGCCGGTACCGGGCCGGTCCGGCCAGGGGGCGTGCGGGCGCAGGAACGGGCGGGTGGGGTCCATCGGCCCGGGCGGGCGCTGCGCGTGCGCGGTCCCGGCGGACGGGAGCATTGACGCGAGTTCACCGTAGACGCGCTGGGCGTCGGCGGGCCGGTGCTGCGGGTCCTTGGCGAGCAGCCGCAGGACGAGGGACTCCAGCGGCGCGGGCACCTCGGGCCGCAGCTGGCGCAGCGCGACCGGGGCCTCGTAGAGATGGCGGTGCAGGACGCCGAGCGCGGTGGAGCCGTGGAACGGGACGTTGCCGCTGAGTAGTTCGTGCAGGACCACCCCGAGCGCGTACAGGTCGGTGCGCGGTCCGACGGCGCCGCCCATCGCCTGTTCCGGCGCCATGTACGCGGGGCTGCCGATCGGGGTGCCGGTGTGGGTGAGGCGGGTGGTGTCGGTGTCCATGACGGACGCGACGCCGAGGTCGAGCACGACGACGGTGCCGTCGGGGCGCACCATCACATTGCTCGGCTTCAGGTCGCGGTGCACGATCGGCACCGCGTGGACGGCGGAGAGCGCCGCGCACAACTGGGCGGCGACCGCCACCGCCCAGGGCCACGGGTAGGGGTCGTGCTCGGCGAGGTGGTCCGCCAGGTCCTGGCCCTCGACGTGCTGCATGACGAGGTACAGCTCGTCGCCGTCGGTGCCCGCGTCATGGACGGTGACCAGGCCGGGGTGGTCGACCTGGGCGGTGACCCGGCACTCGCGGTCGAACCGCTGGCGCAGCTCGGCGACGTTCTCGCCGCCAGCGACCTTGTCGGGGCGCAGCAGCTTCACCGCGACCCGGCGGTCCAGTCGGCGGTCGTACGCCGTCCAGACCTGGCCCATGCCGCCCTGGCCGAGAACGGTGGCCAGCTCGTACCGCCCCGCGACGAGCCGGCCGTTCACCGGCCTTCTTCCTTGCGGAGGTAGTCACTCAGCTCGTCCAGCTCGGCGCGGACCTGGTCGATGCGCGGCGCGGGCGTGCCGGCCGGTCCCGGGGTCGGCGTCGCGGCCGGGTCCGGGGCCACCGGAGCGGTGGGAGCCGGGGTGGAGGTGGGGGTGTCCCGGTACGGGTTGTAGTCGGCGCGCGGGGTCGGCAGCTGCGTCTGGTGCACCTGCTGGCGCGGCGGCTGCGGGGCGGCGTAGGGGAACTGCTGCTGCCCGTACGCCCTGGACGCGTTCTGCGCGTCCACCTCCCGGAAGTGCCGGATGTCGGAGACCAGGTAGTACACCGCCACCGCGATGGCCTGGATCACCAGGATGGAGACCACCGCGTTGTCCCGCGGGCTGTTCCTGTTGCCGCTCTCGCCGCTGTCGCCGCCGTTGCCGAGGAGCGCCACCAGTACGACGGTCAGGACGAAGCTGGCGCCGCAGAGCACCCAGTCCACGGCGTTGCGCCGGCGCAGCAGGGCGACGCGCAGCAGCGGTGTCCAGGCGAGCATTCCGCACGACAGCACCGCGAGCAGCACGAACAGGACTCGCAGCCCGGAACGTGTGCCGTCACTCGGCTGGGGCGGCACGATGCCTGGGCCGTTCATGGCTGCTCCTGAACAAAAGTCTCGGCTGGAAGAGCGAGCGTATCGGCAGGGGCGGACGAGCGGTCTGGCGATGCCACAACAATTCGGACCGGACCACACCCCGCACGAACACCGTGCACCCCCGCCACCGTCCGGCCGACGGTCCGGCCGCTGTCACCAAGAGCGACGCAGACTGCGATACGGGTGGTTGCGGTGACCGGAGAACGGCCGGCCGAACCACATACCCGCGCCACTCACGTATCTTTTCGTGGCGGGCGTGCACCGGCCGAGGGTGCCGCGCGTCTTCCCGTGCGAAAGGAACGCAGCATGGACATGGCTACCGCGGCCATCCCCGCCCAGCACGGGAACAGCTCCTCTCCCGGCAGCCGCTTGCAGCGGCTCTTCCGCCCCCGGCTCGACCCGTACTGGCTGGCCGGCGCGCTCTTCGTCGCGTACGCCACCCTGTCGGTGTGCCGGTTCCGGCGGATGGCGACGATGTCCTGGGACCTCGGGATCTTCGAGCAGGCAATCAAGTCCTATGCGCACTTCCAGGCGCCGGTCGCCGATCTCAAGGGCCCCGGGACCAATATCCTCGGCGATCACTTCAGCCCCATCACGGCCCTCGTCGCCCCCTTCTACCGGGTCTTTCCCACCCCGGTCACCCTCCTCGTGGTGCAGGCCGTCCTCTTCGCGCTCTCCGTCGTCCCGGTCACCCGGGTCGCTGCGCACTTCCTCGGCCGCGGCCGGGGGCTGGCCGTCGGTGTCGCCTACGGCCTGTCGTGGGGGGTGCAGCGGGCGATCGAGTTCGACTTCCACGAGATCGCCTTCGCCATGCCGATGCTCGCCTTCTCCCTGGAGGCCGTGCTGCGCAAGCGGTGGAAGACCGCCATGTGGTGGGCGCTGCCGCTGATCCTCGTCAAGGAGGACATGGGCGCGACCGTCGCCGCCATCGGTGTCGTCGTGCTGCTGCGGACCCGGCGCGAGGATCCGCGGACCGCGTCGTACGCGATCTGGCTCATCGGTTTCGGTATCGCCTTCGCCGCCATCGCCTTCGGCGTCCTCATCCCCGCCTTCAACAACAGCGGCGGCTACGACTACTGGAACAAGCTCGGCGGCAGCGGCGCGCCCGTCGCCGGCACCATTGCGCCGGACACCGCGCTGCGCACCCTGTTGTGGATCCTGCTGCCGACCAGCGGGCTGCTCGCGCTGCGCTCCCCGCTGCTGATCGCCGCGCTGCCCACCATCGGCTGGCGCTTCATCTCCCACGACGACCACTACTGGGGCCTGGACTGGCACTACAGCGCCGTGCTGATGCCCGTCGTCCTCCTCGCCCTCGTCGACGCCGTCAACGAGTCGCGCAACAGCCCGCGGGGCTGGCTGCGCTCCTACGCCTCGCAGGTGCCGGCCGCCGTGGCGGCCGCGGCCCTGGCGCTGAGCACCACCCTCCCGCTGGCGGATCTCACGCACACCGCCACGTACCAGCCCGGGGAACACGTCAAGGCCGTCGAGAAGCTGCTGCGGCAGATCCCGGACGGTGCGAGCGTCGAGGCCAACGTCGGGCCGATCAGCAGGCTCGTCAACCGCTGCACCGTCTACTGGGTCGGCGGGGCCAAGAACGTCGTCCCCGACTACATCGCGATCGACAACGGGGACGGCTGGGTCCCCGACCCGGTCGAGTACGCCCACCAGCTCCATCCGTCGGCGGCCTACACCCAGATCGCCAACAGCGAGGGCTACGTCATCCTGCGTCGCGCGTAGCCGGGGTGAGGGCGGGCTCCTGGGCGGGGGCCGGCTGCTCGCGGGTCAGCAGGATCCGCCGGGAGAGCAGGAACGTCACGGGGATCGCGGCGGCCGCCGCGATCAGCGGGGCGGGCTTCTCCCCCACCCCGCACCACTCCACCAGGACGTACATGCCGACCGAGGTGACGGTGAAGTTCGTCAGGTTGGTCAGCGGGAAGAACAGGAACTTCCGCCAGGTCGGCCGGGTCCGGTAGGTGAAGTACGTGTTGAGGAAGAACGAGCCGATCATGCTCAGCACGAACGCCACGACATACGCCGGGTAGTAGGGCATCCAGCGGTGCAGGAGCAGGTAGCAGCCGTAGAAGGTGCCGGTGTTCACCACACCCACCAGGCCGAAGCGCACCACCTGGAGGAGACGTACGGGCATCAGCGCCGGCCCTCCGACGCGGGCGCCGGGCGCTCCGCCAGCAGCGCCGCACCGCTGGCGGGGGCGCTGTCCGGGCCGCCGAAGGTGGCGGGCGGCACGTTGGTCTCCTTCACGAGGAAGTGCGGCCGCCGCTTGGACTCGTAGTAGATACGGCCGATGTACTCGCCCATCAGCCCCAGCATCATCATCTGCAGCCCGCCGAGCCCGACGATGGCGACGATCAGTGTCACATAACCGGGCGCGGTCACCCCGCCGACCACCGCGGCGACCGTGACCCAGGCGGCGTACAGCCCGGCCAGGCCCGCCAGCGCGAGGCCGAGGTGGATCCCCATCCGCAGCGGGCGGTTGTTGAAGGAGATCAGCCCGTCGATCCCGTAGTTGAGCAGCGCCCCGAACCGCCACTTGGTCTCCCCCGCGGCGCGGGCGGCGTTGCGGTAGTCGAAGGTGACGGTGTCGAAGCCGATCCAGGAGAACAGCCCCTTGGAGAAGCGGTTGTACTCCGGCATCGACAGCAGCGCGTCGACCGCGCGGCGGGAGAGCAGCCGGAAGTCACCGACCCCGTCGGTCAGTTCGACGTCGACCCACTTGTTGACCATCCGGTAGTACAGCCGGCTCACGGTGCTGCGGACGAACTTGTCGCCCTCCCTGGTGCGGCGCGCTATCACCTGGTCGTGGCCGCGGCTGAACAGCTCCAGCATCCGCACGATCAGCTCCGGCGGATGCTGCAGATCGGCGTCCATCAGCACGACGGCGTCGCCGGTGGCCTCGCGGAGCCCCGCGAGCATGCCGGCCTCCTTGCCGAAGTTCCGGCTGAACGAGACGTACCGGG
The DNA here is from genome assembly GCF_005860785.2 of Streptomyces sp. So13.3. Lineage (NCBI taxonomy): Bacteria > Bacillati > Actinomycetota > Actinomycetes > Kitasatosporales > Streptomycetaceae > Streptomyces > Streptomyces sp. So13.3. Next base: position 4,273,773 of record NZ_CP048835.1, read on the forward strand.
TGCTGCCCACATGCTGCTCGGCCAGGCCCCGCAGGCGTTCCAGCGTCGCGTCCGAGCTGCCGTCGTCCACATAGCAGAGCTCGTACTCGACGGGGAGGAGGTCCAGGGTCTCCCGGATCTTCGCGTCGAAAAGCTCTACACCGGATTCCTCGTTGTAACAGGGAACGACAACGGACAGGCGCATGGATTCACTTTCCGTGGGATACACGGAAATGCTGCCCGCGGTACACGACCCCCGCGCGGCCGCCGCGCAAGGGCCACATGACGGCGATCTGAACGCCACGTGACTCACGGCGCGGCGGCGCCGGTTGTGTATCGGTTACCCCTCGGAAACCCGTCGGTCGGGTCTCAGTTGTCGAGAATCGTGGTCAGGAACTCCGACGTCCAGAGCAGGAGTTCCCGTCCGATGACCGGTGTGCCGCCGATCTTGGCGGTGGTCGGGCGCGGTACGAGGACCTGACGGGCCGCGTTCTTCAGGACCGTGCGCGGGTAGAGCCGGTTGAGCCGCAGTTCCTGCGACTCGCGCAGCTCGACCGGGCCGAACCGGACGTTGCTGCCCGCCAGGGTGATGTCGCTGACCCCGACCTTGCGGGCGAGCAGCCGCAGCCCGGCCACCAGCAGCAGGTTCTCCACCGGCTCCGGCAGCTTGCCGTACCGGTCGGTCAGCTCCTCGCGGACCGCGGTGATGTCCTCGTGGCTGTTGGCGGCGGCGATGGCGCGGTACGCCTGCAGGCGCAGCCGCTCCCCCGGTGCGTAGTCGTGCGGGACATGCGCGTCCACCGGCAGTTCGATCTTGACGTCGAGCAGTGTCTCGTCGGGCTCGCCGCCGTCCTCCAGGGCCGAGCGGTAGTCCGCGACCGCCTCGCCGACCATCCGGATGTAGAGGTCGAAGCCGACGCCCGCGATGTGCCCGGACTGCTCGCCGCCGAGCAGGTTGCCCGCCCCGCGGATCTCCAGGTCCTTCATCGCCACGTACATGCCCGCGCCCATCTCGGTGTGCTGCGCGATGGTCGCCAGCCGCTCGTGCGCGGTCTCGGTGAGCGGCTTCTCCGGCGGGTACAGGAAGTAGGCGTAGCCGCGCTCGCGTGACCGGCCGACGCGGCCGCGCAGCTGGTGCAGCTGCGAGAGACCGAAGTTGTCGCCGCGCTCCACGATGAGGGTGTTCGCGTTGGAGATGTCGATGCCGGACTCCACGATCGTCGTGGAGACCAGCACGTCGAAGCGTTTCTCCCAGAAGTCGACGACGACCTGCTCCAGCGCGCTCTCGCCCATCTGCCCGTGCGCGGTGGCGATCCGCGCCTCCGGCACGATCTCGCGCAGCCGCGCCGCCGCCCGGTCGATCGACTCGACCCGGTTGTGGATGTAGAAGACCTGGCCCTCGCGCAGCAGTTCACGCCGGACCGCGGCGCCGATCTGCTTCTCCTCGTACGGTCCGACGAAGGTCAGCACCGGGTGCCGCTCCTCCGGCGGGGTGGTGATCGTCGACATCTCGCGGATGCCGGTGACCGCCATCTCCAGCGTGCGGGGAATGGGGGTGGCGGACATCGTCAGCACGTCCACGTTGGCCCGCAGCTTCTTCAGCTGCTCCTTGTGCTCGACGCCGAACCGCTGCTCCTCGTCGACGATGACCAGGCCCAGGTCCTTGAACTTCGTCTCGGACGAGAACAGCCGGTGGGTGCCGATGACGACGTCGACCGTGCCGTCGCGCAGCCCCTCCAGGACGGCCTTGGCCTCGCTGTCGGACTGGAAGCGCGACAGCGCCTTCACCGTCACGGGGAACTGGGCGTAGCGCTCGGAGAAGGTCGTGAAGTGCTGCTGCACCAGCAGCGTGGTCGGGACCAGCACCGCGACCTGCTTGCTGTCCTGGACCGCCTTGAAGGCGGCGCGGACCGCGATCTCGGTCTTGCCGTAGCCGACGTCGCCGCAGATCAGCCGGTCCATCGGGACCGACTTCTCCATGTCCTCCTTGACCTCGGCGATGGTGGTCAGCTGGTCGGGCGTCTCCACGTACGGGAAGGCGTCCTCCAGCTCGCGCTGCCACGGGGTGTCGGGCCCGAAGGTGTAGCCGGGGGCCGCCATCCGCGCCGAGTAGAGCTTGATGAGGTCGGCGGCGATCTCCTTGACCGCCTTCTTGGCGCGCGCCTTGGTCTTCGTCCAGTCGGCGCCGCCGAGCCGGTGCAGCGTCGGGGCCTCGCCGCCGACGTACTTGGTGATCTGCTCCAGCTGGTCGGTCGGCACGAAGAGCCGGTCGCCGGGCTGTCCCTTCTTCGCCGGCGCGTACTCGACGAGCAGGTACTCGCGGGTGGCGCCCTGGACGGTGCGCTGCACCATCTCGACGTAGCGGCCCACGCCGTGCTGCTCGTGCACGATGTAGTCGCCGGGCTGCAGGGTCAGCGGGTCGATGGTCTTGCGGCGCCGCGACGGCATCCGCCCCATGTCCTTGGTGGAGGACTTCTGCCCGGTGAGGTCGGACTCCGTCAGCACGGCCAGCTTGAGCCCCGCGTCGATGAAGCCGTGCTCGATCGAACCGGTCGAGACATGGACGACGGACGGCTCCAGATCGGCCAGGTCCATGTCCAGACGGGCCGCGATGCCCTCGCCGCCCAGCACCTCCACGATGCGGGCGGCCGGGCCGTGGCCCTCGGTGACATAGACCGTGCGCCAGCCGTCGGCCAGCCAGCCCTTGGTGTCGGCGAGCGCGCGGGCGGTGTCCCCCCGGTACAGCTCGGGCGCGCGCATGCCCAGCTGCAGGGTGTCCTCGTCCAGCTCGGCATCCGCGGCGAACTGGCTGATCGACCACCAGGGCGTGCCCAGCTGCCGGGCGTGGTCACGCACATCGGCGATCGACCACAGCGAGGCCGCGCCCAGGTCCACCGGCGCCACCCCGCCACCGGCGGAGGCCGCCCAGGACGCCTCAAGGAACTCCTGCGACGTGGCGACCAGGTCGGAGGCGCGTGTCCTGACCCGCTCCGGGTCGCAGACGACCGTCATGCTCCCGGACGGCAGCACGTCCAGCAGCAGCTCCATATCGTCCACCAGGACCGGAGCCAGCGATTCCATGCCCTCGACGGCGATTCCCTCGGCGATCTTGTCGAGCAGTTCGTTCAGCTCGGGGTGCCGGATCGCCAGCTCGGCCGCGCGCGCCCGCACCTCGTCGGTGAGCAGCAGCTCCCGGCACGGCGGTGCCCACAGGCCGTGCTCGGCGATCTCCAGCGAGCGCTGGTCGGCGACCTTGAAGTACCGGATCTCCTCGACGTCGTCGCCCCAGAACTCCACCCGCAGCGGGTGTTCCTCGGTCGGCGGGAAGACATCGAGGATCCCGCCGCGCACCGCGAACTCGCCACGCTTCTCGACCAGCTCCACCCGGGCGTACGCGGCGGCCGCCAGGCCGTCCACGACCTCGCCGAGATCCGCGCTCTGCCCGCTGCGCAGGGACACCGGCTCCAGCTCGCCCAGCCCCTTGACCTGCGGCTGCAACACGGAACGGATCGGCGCGACGACGATCTTCACGGGCCCGGCCGTCGGGTCGTCCGCCCGCGGGTGTGCGAGCCTGCGCAGCACGGCGAGCCGGCGGCCGACCGTGTCGGAGCGCGGCGACAGCCGCTCGTGCGGCAGCGTCTCCCACGCCGGGTACTCCACGACGGAGTCCGGCGGCAGCAGCGAGCGCAGCGCCGCGACCAGGTCCTCGCTCTCCCGGCCGGTGGCCGTCACGGCCAGGACCGTACGGCCGGTGCGGGCGGCGAGGGCCGCCAGCACGAGCGGCCGGGCGGCGGCCGGCCCCACCAGGTCGACGTACGGGCGATTGCCGTCGGTACCGGCCTTGACCGCTTCGGCGAGGGCCGGATCGTTCACGACGACGTCGAGCAGACCGTTCAGACTCATGAAGGGGTTTCCGTCCCAGGGCTGGACAACGCGAACGCCCGACACGTCAAACGGGCCGGGGTTCTTCCAGCGTACGACGCCCCACCGACAGTCGCTGCCGCTCGATCACATGTGACGCACCGAGCGGCGACAAACGGCGGCCCCGGAACGCGGGGGGTTGCGTTCCGGGGCCGCCTGGTAGGCAGTGGGGAGACTGCCTAGTCGGAGGCGATGGCGTTGAGCACGTTCATCCGGCCCGCCCGGAAGGCGGGGACCAGCGCGGCCACCAGGCCGACGAGGGCCGATCCGAAGAAGACGATGATGATCGTCCCCCACGGGATCTCCAGGACTCCGAAGCCCACGGTGGCCATCAGCCGCTGCGCCGAGATGCCCCAGCCCATGCCCAGGCCGAGGCCGACCAGGGCGCCGAAGAGGGCGATGACCACGGACTCCAGCCGGACCATCCGCCGCAGCTGGCGTCGCGACATTCCGATCGCCCGCATCAGGCCGATCTCACGGGTCCGCTCGACGACCGACAGGGCCAGCGTGTTCACGACGCCGAGGATGGCGACGACGATCGCGAGGCCGAGCAGCCCGTAGATCATGTAGAGCAGCTGGTTGACCTGGCTCTTGATGAGGTCCTTGTAGTCGGTCTGGTCCCGGACGGTGAGCTGCGGGTAGTCCTTGACCGCTTCCTTGAGGGACGCGGCCGCCTCCTTCGCCTGGCCGTCGACGGCCTTGGCGAACATGATCTGGTTGGGCGGGAACTTGTCGGCCGGCAGGAACCGCTTCGCCGTGGCGATGTTCGTGTACATCGCGCCCTTGTCGAACGTGGTGTCGTCCGACGTGATCGCGGCGACCTTCAGCTTCGCGGTCTCGCCGCCGACGAAGGCGACGGTCAGCTCGCTGCCGATCTTGATGCCGTGATCCGTGGCGAAGCCTTCGTTGACCGACATCGAGTTGTCGCCGTAGGCGTCGGACAGCTTGCCCTGGACTGCCTCGACGCGCAGGTCCCGCGCGTAGGTGGGGCTGGCGGCCGTCAGCTGCTTGGTGGAGACCTTGCCGTCCGGGGTGGTCAGCTTGGCGTTGGTGCCCGTGTAGTCGGTGACGTGCTCCAGGTGACCGGCCGAGTGGATGGCCTTGGCCAGCGAGGGGCTCAGCGGCTGCTGGTTGTCGGTCTGCAGGATGAAGTCCGCGCCGACCGACTTGTCGAGCTGGTCGGTGGCCGAGGCCACCATCGAGGTGCCGACCACGGACAGTCCGGCGACCAGCGCGAGGCCGATCATCAGCGCCGAGGCGGTGGCGCCGGTACGCCGCGGGTTGCGCAGCGCGTTGCGCTCCGCGAGGCGGCCGACCGGTCCGAAGAACCGCAGCGAGACGGTGCTGAGGGCGCGGACGAGCACTCCGGCCAGCAGCGGGCCGACGATCACGAAGCCGATCAGCGTGAGGAGCACGCCGAAGCCGAGGAACGAGGAGCCCTGGGACGCCTTGTCCGCCTTGCCCGCCGCGACCAGGGCGGCGCCGCCGGCCAGGGCCACCAGCACACCGATGGTGGCGCGGACCTTGCCGGCCTTGCCGTCCGCCGGAGTTCCGGCGTCCCGCATGGCGGCCATCGGCGAGATCTTGCCTGCCCGCCGGGCGGGCAGCATGGCGGCCACCACCGTGACGATGACACCGATCGCGAGGCCGATCACCGGGGTGGTGGCCTTGATGGTCAGCTCGGAGGTGTCCAGGTGCATGCCGAGCTTGCCCATGAGCTTCATCAGCAGGATGGCGAGTCCGATGCCGCCGCCGATGCCGAGCACCGAGCCGAGGACGCCGAGCATCAGCGCCTCGAAGAGCACGGACCGGTTGATCTGCTTGCGGCTGGAGCCGATGGCCCGCATCAGGCCGATCTCGCGGGTCCGCTGGGCGACCAGCATCGAGAAGGTGTTGATGATGAGGAAGATGCCGACGATCACCGAGATGAAGGCGAAGCCGAGCATGACGTACTTCATCGGGTTCAGGAACGAACCGATGTCGTCCTTGGCCTCGGCGTTGGCCTCGGCGGCCGTCTGGATCTTGTAGTCGGTGCCGACCGCGGCCGTGACGTCCTTCTTCAGCTGCGCGTCGCTGACGCCGCTCTTGGCGGTCAGGCCGAAGTTCGTGTACGCGTCCGTGGTGCCGAGCAGCTTGCTCTGCGCGGTCGGGGTGTCGAGGTAGATGAGCGCGGCACCGGGGTTGGTGGTCTTGAAGGTCGCGATGCCGACGATCCGGGTGCTGAAGTCACCGGGGGTGGCGATGACCCGGAGCGAGTCGCCGATCTTCAGGTCCTTCTTGGCGGCGGTGTCGGCGTCGATCAGCGATTCGGTCGGACCGCGCGGCGCGTGGCCGGAGGTGAGCTCCACCGACTTCTTGCTGTCGCGCTCGTCCCAGTTGATGGCGATGGTGGGCGCACCGGTCTTGGAGCCGACGTTCTCGTTCTTGCTGTTGACGACGGTGATCTTGTCGCTGACCACCTGCGTCTCGACCTGCTGCACCCCGGCGGTCTGCTGCAGCTTCGCCAGCAGCGAGGCCGGAACGGTCTCCGGCTTGCCGGTCTCCTGGGCGTCGTCGACCTTCTTGGCGCTGACCGAGACGTCCGACGCCGTGGAGGCGAAGAGCTTGTCGAAGGTCGCGGTCATGGTGTCGGTGAAGACGAGGGTGCCGCAGACGAACGCCACCGAAAGGAGCACGGCGACGGCGCTGAGCACCATCCGGCCCTTGTGCGCGACAAAGTTGCGCATCGATGTCTTGAAGACGGTCACGACACCCTCCCACGGGCGTCGAAGGACTTCATGCGCTCGAGAACGGAGTCGGCCGTCGGGTTCGCCATGTCGTCGACGATGCGGCCGTCGGCCAGGTAGATGACGCGGTCCGCGTAGGAGGCGGCGACCGGGTCGTGGGTCACGATGACGATGGTCTGGCCGAGCTCGTCGACCGAGCGGCGCAGGAAGCCCAACACCTCGGCGCCGGCGCGCGAGTCCAGGTTTCCGGTCGGCTCGTCACCGAAGATGATCTCGGGGCGGGCGGCGAGGGCGCGGGCGACCGCGACACGCTGCTGCTGGCCACCGGAGAGCTGGTTCGGGCGGTGCTTGAGACGCCCGGCCAGGCCGACGGTCTCGATGACGCGGTCCAGCCACTCGCGGTCGGGCTTGCGGCCCGCGATGTCCATCGGCAGCGTGATGTTCTCCAGCGCGTTGAGCGTCGGGAGCAGGTTGAACGCCTGGAAGATGAAGCCGATCTGGTCCCGGCGGAGCTGGGTGAGCTTCTTGTCCTTCAGCTTGGTGATCTCCGTGTCACCGACCCAGATCTGTCCGCTGGTGACCGAGTCCAGGCCCGCCAGGCAGTGCATCAGGGTCGACTTGCCGGAACCGGACGGGCCCATGATGGCGGTGAAACCGCTACGGGCGATGTCCACGTCCACCGCGTCCAGCGCGACCACGCGCGTGTCCTCGGTGGTGCCGTACGACTTGGTGACCTGACGTGCACGGGCGGCAACAGCCGAACGCTCTCCGCTGCCCCCGGACTTGGGAATCGTTACAGCCGTTGTCACTGCTATCTCCTGAAATCTCGTGTGTTTCGTCGGGCTCCTGCGGAACCTGGTGGACCCTGTCGCGCGTTATCAGAGTGCTGGTAAGCCTGGGGTCGCGGCGATGGGGCAGGTCTCCGTCTTGCTGGTGGGGTTAGCCCCACCACGTCCCACTGATGACCCTAAGGAGCACCAGGCCTCCCGAACGTCCTCCGCCAGTACGAACATCGAGTAGGCGGAAGTGAGTACTTTCCCCTAAGGGTCGCCGACATCCAACCGTCCGCGACCTCGGGGTCGATGATCTGCCCTCACGCCACGTGAGGTGCAAGAACCTTGTTCCACCTGCGACGATGCCGCCGATACCGGCTGTCGCGACCCCGGTCCCGCATGGAATGGTGCGGTGTACACACACTGCTGTGCACGCCAGGGGAGGGAGCCGCCGTGAGCGGTCCTGTGGAACGTACGGCCCGGTCATCGGCCGCGGCGGAGCCCGCGCGCCCACCCCGGCGCGGCCGGATCGTGGCCGCGCTGATGCTCGCCATGGCGCTCGCCGCGATGGACTCCACGATCATCTCGACGGCCGTCCCGCAGATCGTCGGCGACCTCGGCGGCCTCTCGGTGTTCTCCTGGCTCTTCTCCGGCTATCTGCTGGCCGTGACGGTGACGCTGCCGGTGTACGGCAAGCTCGCCGACACCTTCGGCCGCAAACCGGTGCTGCTGGCCGGCATCGCGCTCTTCCTGCTCGGCTCGCTGCTGTGCGCGGGCGCCTGGAACATGGCGAGCCTGATCGCCTTCCGGATCGTCCAGGGGCTGGGCGGCGGCGCGATCCAGGGCACTGTGCAGACCGTGGCCGCCGATCTGTACGGGCTGAAGGAACGCGGCCGCATACAGGCGGCGCTCTCCACCGTGTGGGCGGTCTCCGCCATCGCGGGACCGCTGGCCGGCGGCTTCCTCGCCGGATACGGCGACTGGCGCTGGATCTTCCTGATCAACCTGCCGGTCGGCGCGGCCGCCCTCGTCCTCATCCTCCGCCACCTGCACGAGAACATCACCCGCACCCGCCACCGCATCGACTGGCCCGGCGCGGTCGCACTCTTCCTCGCCGGCGGGCTGCTGCTCCTCGCCCTCGTCCAGGGCGGCATCGCGTGGTCCTGGCTGTCCTGGCAGTCCCTCACCCTGTTCGCCGCCAGCGCCGTCTGCACCGCCGGCACGGTGGTGATCGAACGGCGCGCCGCCGAGCCGATCATCCCGGGCTGGGTGTGGCGGCGGCGGGTCATCGTCTCCGTGAACCTGGCGCTCGGCGCGCTCGGGCTGCTCATGATCGCGCCGACGGTCTTCCTGCCGACCTACGCCCAGACGGTCCTGGGGCTCGGGCCGGTCGCCGCCGGGTTCGTGCTGTCCGTCATGACGCTGAGCTGGCCGCTGTCGGCGGCCCTGAGCAGCCGCGTCTATCTGCGGATCGGCTTCCGCAACAGCGCCGTCATCGGCATGAGCTGCGCCACCGCGATCCTCGCCGCGTTCCCGCTGCTGCCCTACGGCGGGCCGGCCTGGCAGCCCGCGTTGCTGATGCTGCTGCTCGGCGGCGCGCTGGGGCTCTTCCAACTGCCGCTGATCGTCGGTGTGCAGTCCACTGTCGGGTGGGCGGAGCGGGCGACGACGACCTCGTCGGTGCTCTTCTGCCGCCAGGTCGGGCAGAGCGTGGGCGCGGCGGTCTTCGGCGCCGTCGCCAACCACACGCTGGTGGCCCGGCTGGGCGCGGCGCCGGCTTCGCTGACGCCGCCGGGCGGGGCGGCCGAGCCGGTGCGCCGGGCGGTGGCGGCCGCGGTCGACCACGTCTACGTGGGCGCCGCGGCGGCGGCCGGGGCGGCCGTGCTGGTGCTGCTGTTCGTCGCCCCGCGCCGCTTCCCCGTCCTGACGGACGGGGACTGACGGACGGGGACCGACGGACGGGGACCGACGGCCGCCCGTTCCGCTACTCCGGGGCCGGGCCAGGTTCCGGGACCGAGGGATCGTCGTCGGGCAGCGGGCGGCCGGTGAGGGCCGCGAGGCTGCTGCGGACGTGGGCGAGGTGGGCGCGGATCTCCTCGCGGCGCTCCTCGTGCTCGCGCAGTTCCCGCTCGCTCTCGCGCCGGATGCGCTCCTCCCGCATGCGGGCCTCCGCGAGCAGGGCGGCCGCCCGGGCTTCGGCGTCCTCCTGCCCGTGCCGCGCGAACTCCTCGGCCTCGGCGCGCGCCGTCCTGGCGTCCTCGAAGCGGCGCTCCGCGTAGCCGGTCAGCTCGCCGATCCGGCTGTCGACGCCGGCCTCGCGCTCGGCCATCTCGTGCTCGAAGGCGTCCAGCCGCTCGCGCTGTTCCTTGTCGAGATCGGTGAGGGTGCGCGTGGTGTCCTGCCGGGTGGCCTCCAGGGCCTGCTCGGCCTCGCCGCGTACCAGGCCGGCCTCGGTCTGCGCTTCCGTGAGGATCTCGCCGGCGCGGCCGCGTGCCACGTCGAGCACCCGTCCTGCCTGGTCCTCCGCAACCGCGCGCCGCTCGGCGGCGGCGGCCCTGGCCTCGTCCTGGAGGGCGCGGCGGGCGGTCTCCGCGGCGTCGTGGGCGTACTGGATCTCGTTCTCGGCGCGCTCCCTGACCGCCGCGGCCTCTTCCTGCACGAGGCGCAGCAGTTCCTGCGCGCTCGCGCTCAGCGTCTCGTAACTCGCCGGGCCGAGCGCGTCGACGGATTCCCGCAGCGCCTTGGCCTCGGTGTCCATCTCGTTCGCGAGAACAGTGAGCCGGGCGGCCCGCTCCCAGGCCGCGTCGCGGTCCTCGGACAGTTCCTCGAGGAAGCGTTCGACCTGTTCCACCCGGTAGCCGCGCCCGCGAACGGTGTCGAAGCCGTGAGGTGTTGCCGTGCTGCTCATGCGCTGCCCCTCGCCGTCCTTCCGAACCGTACTCTGTAATCCATTTTTGCCGATATGTCTGAATTGTGTATACCGCGACACTCCGACCTACCCCTACCCAACCCATCGCCCGTACATAGCGCGGCGGCCCGGGTCCGGATAATCCGGACCGGGGCCGCCCGGGGATCAGGACACAGCGGGGAGCGTCAGAGCAGGCCGTCCCACATCTGCTCGATCAGTACGGCCCACCAGTTGTCCGGCGAGGCGATCGCGGCCGGGTCCTGCGCCGCGAGCTGCGCCTGGAAGTCGACCGTCCAGCGGCCGGCCTGGTCGGGCGTGAGCCCGATCCGCAGCCGCCACATCCGCCCGAGCAGGGCGAGGCAGCGGGCGAACTCCGGCAGGCTGGAGTTCACGAACTGCGGCGGCACCGGCTGCCCGCCCGGGCCCGCTTCGAGCGGCACCGCGACGATGTGCGCGGTGCCGTACTGCACACACAGCTGGCGCCCGAAGTCATTGCCCATGACCAGGTACGAGCCCGCGTCCGAGGCCGGCTGCACCCCGCGCTCCTGCGCCAGTTCGGCGAGCGTCGGCACCGGGCGGCCCGGCTGGGCCTGCGCCCAGAAGAACGGCCCGAAGTCCACCGGCAGCCCGGCCCACATCAGGGTCTGCGCGACGATGTCCGGCACCCCCTGGCGGGAGACCGCACGCTGGTCGAACCGGAACAGGCCCTGCGGCCCGAACGCCTGCGCCAGCTCGTGGCCGATCCCCTCGAGCGGGATCGGCGGTACCCGCTGGACCTGGTTCGGGTCCGGCATCGGCACCCGCTGCGGCTGCGGCCGCGCCGGCGCCGACGCGACCTGGTGCAACTCGCCCTGGTGCGTCAGCAGATGCTGGACACCCTGCTGGCGCGAGGCGTGCTCGCGGCCGTACGGGGCCGTGTGGCTGATCCGCACCTGGGGCCAGGTCTCGCGGATCATCCGGGCGCAGTAGCCGCCCGGCAGATCGCACGCCTCCAGCTCCGTGTGCAGCTCCAGCACCTGCTGCGGCGGCACGTTGAGCGCGCGCAGCTCGTGCAGGATCTGCCACTCCGGGTGCGGAGTGCCCGGCGCCGAGCGGCGGATCAGCTGCTGCTGCGAACCGTCGTGCGCGCGGTAGCTCAGGACGGCCATGTAGCCGGGGCCGACCGTCGGCACACCGGCCGGCGGCTGCGGGTATCCGTAACCGCCGGGGGGCGGCGGGGCCGCGGCTCCGGGCGGCGGCGGTGGCGGCATGCCGGGACCGCCTGGACCACCAGGGCCACCGGGGTTCGGGCCGGCCAGCATCGTCGCTGCGTACGGGGCACCGGCACCGGGCCCGCCGGGGCCCGGCGGGGTCGGCGGGCGCCGCGGCCACCGCCGGGGACACCGGGCGGGGCGGCGGACCACCCGGGCCCGAACCACCGATCACACCGGGAGGAGGCGGCGGACCACCAGGACCACCGGGAGCACCCGGACCACCGACACCGGGACCCGCGAGCATCGTCGCCGCGTAGTTCACACCGCCGGAGGAGCCCTGGGCGGGCGGAGCGCCACGGCCACCACCGATGACACCGGGCGGGGGCGGCGGACCACCCGGGCCCGAACCACCGATCACACCGGGAGGAGGCGGCGGACCACCAGGACCACCGGGAGCACCCGGACCACCGACGCCAGGACCCGCGAGCATCGTCGCCGCGTAGTTCACACCGCCGGACGACGGCGGGCTGCCCGGGGTGCCGGGGGCACCGGGAGCGGCCGGACCGGGGTCGTTCCGACCGCGCGCCGGCACCAGCTGCGTCGGCAGGTATCCCCCGCCGGCCGGAGCGCCGGGAGCACCCGGGGCTCCGGGCGCGTGGGGCCCGCTGGGCGGCGGCGGGGCGTCCGGGCTGCGCCGTCCGGGACCCGCGGACGGCACGCTGCCGCGCACCGCCTTCGCGGTCTCCGCGTCGGCGATGTCCGCTGCTGCGCTCCCCGAAGTGCCGGGGCCACCGGGTCCGCCCGGGGTCGCGAGACCCGCGGGCGGCGGCAGCGCCACGCCGGGACCTGACGGCGGCGGCAGGCCGGGACGGGCGTAACCGGGGCCCGGCGGCCGGCCGGGACCGCCGGCGCCGGGCGTCGCGGGCGCGATCGGGAAGCCGGCGCCCTCCGGCGGGGCGATGATCGTCGCGGGCAGCGAGCTGCCCTGCGGCATCAGTTCGGTCTTGGCCTCGGCGCCGGCCATCGGCGGCGGGGTGTGCGCCTCGTCGGAGTCGGAGATCGGCGGGGCGAAGACCGTGGCGGGGATGGGGACGGAGACGGAGTCGTCCGGGGCACTGGTGGTGCGGCCGGACCAGGCCCCGGAGTCGATCTCGACGGACGCCTGGGACGGCACCGGCGCGGGGGCCGGCACGACCGGTGCGTCGGGGGCCGCGGCCGGAGCCGCGCCGGGGCGGCGGTCCGGGATGCCCATCTTGTCCGCCGCGTCCTGCAGCCACTGCGGTGGACTGATCAGGAAGGACGTCGCCTCCAGATCGAGCCGTTGGGGCGGCGTCGGCGGGGTGTCGTTCGGCACCGCGCCGTACTCCTCCTCGTAGCGGCGGATGACCTCGCCGACCGGCAGACCCGGCCACAGCGTGGCCTCTCCGCTGTCCCGCGCGATGACCAGCCGCACCTGTCCGTCATCGCTCGACGGACCGTCCTCGCGGGGCTCGGACCAGGCGACGAAGCCCAGGTCGAACTCCCGCACCCGCACCTCGCGGGCCTGGTACGCCGGGACGTCACCGTTGATCCACCGCTCGGCGCGCTCCTGCGCCTGCGCGAAAGTGACCATTCCCTGCTTCACCCCTCCACCGGGACGGCACTGGCGAAGCCACCGTCCACCATCAGGTTCGCCACTGTCTCCAACTCCGGCGGATTTCCCGCCAGCCGCAGCAGGAACGCGTCGAGCGAGTCACCGCACGGCAGCAGCAGCTCCGCGACCCGCTCCTGCGGGGACGACCAGTGGTCGCCGTCCCGCGCGTCGTCGTAGGCGCAGAACCAGACCGAGCCGGTGCTGTCGCCCTTGACCTTCACCGCGAGCACTCCGCCCTGGACGTAGCCGATGGCCAGGTAGTCCTTGGTGAAGTGGTCGCGCAGACATTTGTTGACGTACACGAGGTCGTTGACGGCGGCCTCGTCACGCACCGTGAAGAACGGCTGGTCCAGCAGCAGTCCCAGGTCCGGGTCGAGCGCGACCCCGGCCGGGGCGCAGCCGCCGGCCGCCTTCAGGAAGGTGCGGTAGGCGCCGGGGAGCCGGTAGCCCAGCTCCTCCTCGACGTCCAGGACCTGCTGCTCGGTGACCGCCACACCGCTCTGGTGGGGCGTCGCCTTGGGCAGCCCGAAGTGCACGGGGCGGGTCTCCTGGAGCGGGCGGGTGCCGCGCTTGGAGTGGTCGGCGGTCGAGACGGCGAGGCCGCCGTGGTGCCGCAGCAGGGCCTTGACCTCGACGGGGATCAGCTCCAGCCGCCGGGTGCCCGCGACGTGGTGCCAGGTCCAGCCGTGCGGGGTCGCGACGGGCGGCAGGCTGCCCCACAACTCGTGTCCCGCGGCGTGCATCGCGGCGTTGGCCGACACGCAATCGGTCAGCCGGAGCTCGTCCACGCCGAAGCCCTCGGGCGGTTCCGCGATCTCCGCCGCCGCTCTCGCGAACGCCGAGAAATCCGGGTAGCCGTCGTCGTCGACCCAGACACCCTGGGGGTGCCGGGCGGCGCGCACCGGGTCCGGGAAGTGCACGACCTGACCGGCGTAGGCCGCGTTCGGTGGCACGGTCCGTCCCCCGGTCCGGGGGCTGGGAGGTGCCCCCAGCCCTGGCCGACCTGTCGTCATGGCGGTTGCCCCCTGCTGCGTCTGGCTGATGAACACAGCCTATGGGGTGTGGCAAGGTCGGCTTCCGCCCCCGTCCGGCTCAGCCGGCGGCCTCCGCGGCCTTCAGGTTCGTGTCCTGCTTGCGGGCGACGACGAGGGGCGGGTCGCCCGCCTGGCCGGTCCCCTTCACCGACAGATACGTGACGCTGGCGTCGCCGGTGCGCACGACGGTGACCAGTGCCGTGCCGCCCTCCTTGTCGCCGGTGTCCGCCATGACGTACGAGACGGCCTCGTCGCCCACGGTGACCGCGGGGCCCTTCCGGATCGCGAACGGGATCTTCTTGCCGGTGCCGTCGGTGGCCGTGAACGCGGTGCACTTGTCCAGCGCCTGCCGGATGTCGGCGACCATCTTCCCGGCCTCACCGGGGGCGTGGCTGGCGAGCAGCATCTGGGTCAGCTCGACGCCGGCCGGCAGATTGGCCGGGTCGATCTTGCCGACCGAGGCGCCGACGAACGCCTTGCGCGCGTACTTCGGCCGGGTGCTGGGCGGATCGGCGAGCGGCTGGCACTCGGGCTTGTCCGTCGTCATCACGTCGTCGGGGCTCATCGCCTCGTTCTTCGACGCCTCGATCTTGTAGCCGGGCACCTCGGTGCCCTTGACCAGCGCCGACCTCAACTGCGCTGCGGTCAGCGGCGCCTTGGCGGCCCCCGTCGAGGACCCGGCCGCGGACGTCGCGGGAGCCGTCGTCGCGCCGTCCTTGCCCTTCCCGTCGCCGCTCCCGCCGTCATCGCCGGAACAGGCGGCGGCCAGTGCCAGAACGGGCAGCACGGCGGCGGCCGTGACGGCTTGGCGGATACGGACATTGGTGCGAGTGGTGGTGCGGGACCGAGCGCGCATGCCGGCAACTCTCCCTCGTGGACGGAACGTTCCGCCCGCGAATGCGAGCTGCGGCCCATCCTTCCGGCCCATCTGCTGCCCCGTCCAAGCCGTTTCCACTCCGCCGACGATCCGTCACACCACGGTGACATGGGACACACAGGATGTTCCGCACACCGCACCCGACTTCCCCACCTCCTGACACCTTTGGCACTCTGAGTCTTGTAAACGGGGGATCGCCCGCTCCGGCGGGCGGACAGGAGGACGCACCACCATGCAGACAACGGACGCCGCGGATCCGCGGCTCACCTGGAGTGCCATGGGCGCCGACACCGCGGGGCCACCCGTTCTGCGGCACCGGCGGGACGGCATCCTGCCGGCCGTCGCCGCCGCGCTGTCCATCCGCGACGAGGTGCTGACCTGCACCGGGAGCAAGGCCGAGCAGGCACCGGCGCTGCATCCGATCGTCCAGGACTTCCTCGACACCCTGCCGGTCGCCCAGCGCGAGCGCTTCACCGGACGCTGTCCGGAGCCCGTGCTGCTCTCCCGGTTCCTCTCCGCCGTGGACGCCTCGCGCAGCAAGCGCGCGGCCCGCAAGCCGCTCACGCAGAGTGAGGCCCGTAAGGCATTGCGTGGCGCGCGGCTCACCGCCCGCCGTATACGTGAGGACGGTGACCCCGAGCACGGCTCGTACGCGCCGCCCTGCCGCTCCTGCGGGCCGCTGCTGGCGCATTTCGGCGTGCGGCCGGTCGACCCGTCGGCGGAGGCGGCGTGAGCGACCCGAACGCCCTGCGGGACCCGAACAGCGTGAACGGTGTGAACCACGCCGCCGGTATGCCGAGCTCCCCGAGCACCCGGTTCCCGGTCGGTGTGGACGCCGCCCTGCGGTCGGCCGGCTGGCAGCCCGGCCGCTGGGACATCAAGCAGGCCGAGGTGTGGGCGGACGCACTGCGGGCGCACTCCTCCCCCGCCGGGCACACGCACGCCGTCTCCCCGGCGGCCGTGGAGGCCTGGGCGGAGTTCGGCGGCCTCGCCATACCCGCCACCACCGGCCCCGGCCGGCAGATCGCCCCGACGCCGGTCCTGGTCAACCCGCTGCGCGGACTCCATCTCGCCAGGACCCTCGCCGACCTCGGCCGTGCGCTGGAGACCGAGGTGTCCCCGCTCGGCGAGGAGATGGGCTCGGGCTCGCTGCTCGCGATCGACGCGAACGGCCATGTCTACGCCATCGACCACACCGGGGACTGGTATCTCGGCGCCGACATCGACAGCGCCCTGACCACCCTGGTCAGCGGCGGCCGGCCGAACCGGCTGACCACCGCCTGACGGCTGCCCGGCACGCCCGCCCGGCCGTCCGCTCAGCCGGCGGCCGGCGGTCCGGTGGGCACCGCGACGACGGGCAGCGCCGGGATCATGGCGGAGACCCGGAAGCCGCCGGCCTCGGTGTGCCCCGCGACGAAGCCGCCGCCGAGCGCGGTGACGCGCTCCTTCATCCCGACGAGGCCGTGGCCGCCGCTGGGCAGTGCCGCGGCAGGTGAGCCGTCGGACGGGCCGTTCTCGACGCGGACGGCGACCTCGGCCTCCCGGTAGGCGAGCCGCACCTCGGTACCGGCGCCCGGGGCGTGCTTGTGAACGTTGGTGAGGGCCTCCTGGACGACGCGGTACGCGGTCCGCTCGACCTGGTCCTCGCACGCCCGGACCTCGCCCTCGACGGTCAGCTCGACGCGCATCCCCACCGCGCGGGACTCCTCGACGAGCGCCTCCAGTTCGGCGAGGCACGGGCCGTCCGGCTGCCGGGCGCCGGCCTGCGGCCCGCTGCCCGCCCCGTCGGAAGGCCCGGCGGTCAGCGCCGCCCCGGAAGCGTTGCCGCTGCCCAGCTCCGTGAAGGCCAGGGTGCTCCCGGTGCCCGCGCCGTTCACCACCTGCGCCGTCCGCAGGACGCCGAGCATCTGGCGCAGCTCGTTGAGCGCCTGCCGCCCCATGTCCCCCAGCAGCTCCGCGCTCGCGGACGCCTTCTCCGGGTCCTTCAGGGCGACGGCCTTGAGCGCCGCCGCGTGCACCACCATCAGGCTCACCCGGTGCGCGACCACGTCGTGCATCTCCCGGGCGATCCGGGTCCGCTCGTCGGAACGGGCCCGTTCCGCCCGCTCGGTCGCCTTCTCGGCGAGCAGCGTCAGTTCCCGCTCCAGACCGTCGGCACGCTCCCGCAGGCTCTCCACCAGCCGGCGCCGGGCCCGGACGTACAGCCCGAGCAGCACCGGCGGCGCGGTCAGCCCGAGGGCCATCAGGACCGAGGTGATCACGATGACCGGCATCGGGGTGTTGCTGTCCTGCCGCAGGCTGTCGCGCATCTGGATGAACGCGACGATCATCGTGCCGACCCCGCTCATCCCGGCCAGGGTGGCGGTGATGCGGCGCGGGACCTCGGAGGCCGCCAGCGTGTAGAGGCCGACGATGCCGAGCAGGAACCCGAGCTGCGCGGGGGTCACCGCGATGGCGATCAGGACGATCGCGATCGGCCAGCGGCGGCGCAGCAGCAGCGACGCGCCGACGAGCAGCCCGAAGACGGCGCCGATGCCGGGCTCGATCCCGGCCTTCTCCGCGAAGGACGCCCCTTCGACAAAGCATTCGAGCGCCGACACAGCGGCCAGCGTCGCGTCGAGCACGAGGCTGCGCCGCCTCGGCCACCACCACGGGCCGGGCCGGGCCCGGCCCCCACCCCTGTCATCCGGTACGTGCGCCCCCGTCGTACTCATACGGTCCAGCCTAGGCCGTGTACCGCGCGGGCAGGGGTCCGGTGTCCTGGGGCGGCCAGGGGGGCGGCCGTCGGCGCATAGGGGTGTCCGCCAGATGGGCGGGGGCCGTGCCCGGCGGTGACCCGACCTATCCTGGTCGGGTCGGACAGCGCGGTCCGCCCCACTCCGCCCATCCACCGGCGGGGAGATCAGCCGTCGCCCATCCCCCTGCACTAGGAGCCGCACCTGTGAGCAGCGCCGACAACGCAACGGACAGCCCAGCCCTGCGCGCCGACATCCGCCGGCTGGGCGAACTCCTCGGCGGAACGCTCGTCCGCCAGGAGGGCCAGGAGCTACTCGACCTCGTCGAGAAGGTGCGGGCCCTGACCCGCTCCGACGGCGAGGCCGCCGCCGCCCTCCTCGGGAAGACGGACCTGCAGACCGCCGCGAAGCTGGTGCGGGCCTTCTCCACCTATTTCAACCTGGCGAACGTCACCGAGCAGGTGCACCGCGGCCGTGAGCTGCGCGCCCGCCGCGCCTCCGAGGGCGGTCTGCTCAGCCAGACGGCGGACCTGATGAAGGACGCCGACCCGGACCACGTCCGCGAGACCGTCAAGCACCTCAATGTGCGGCCGGTGTTCACCGCGCACCCGACCGAGGCGGCCCGCCGCAGCGTGCTGAACAAGCTGCGCCGCATCGCCGAGCTGCTCGACGCGCACCAGGACGGGACCGGCGACCGCCGCCGCGCCGACCTGCGGCTGGCCGAGAACATCGACCTGCTGTGGCAGACCGACGAGCTGCGCGTGGTGCGCCCGGAGCCCGCCGACGAGGCGCGCAACGCGATCTACTACCTCGACGAGCTGCACGCCGGGGCCGTCGGTGACGTCCTCGAGGACCTGTCGGCCGAGCTGGAGCGGGTCGGTGTGCCGCTGCCGCCCGAGACCCGCCCGCTGACCTTCGGCACCTGGATCGGCGGCGACCGCGACGGCAACCCGAACGTGACCCCCGAGGTCACCTGGGACGTCCTGATCCTGCAGCACGAGCACGGCATCACCGACGCCCTGGAACTGGTCGACTTCCTGCGCGGCGCGCTCTCCAACTCGATCCGCAACTGCGGCGCGACCCCGGAGCTGCTCACCTCGCTCGACGCCGACCTGGCGGCGCTTCCGGAGATCAGCCCGCGCTACAAGCGGCTGAACGCTGAGGAGCCGTACCGCCTCAAGGCCACGTGCGTCCGGCAGAAGCTCGTCAACACCCGCGAGCGGCTCGCCGCCGGCAGCGCGCACGTCGCGGGCCGCGACTACCTGGGCAGCGCGGAGCTGCTGCAGGACCTCGCGCTCATCCAGACCTCGCTGCGTGCCAACCGCGGTGAGCTGATGGCGGACGGCCGGATGGAACGCACCATCCGCACGCTCGCCGCCTTCGGGCTGCAGCTCGCCACGATGGACGTCCGCGAGCACGCGGACGCCCATCACCACGCGCTCGGCCAGCTCTTCGACCGGCTCGGCGAGGAGTCCTGGCGGTACGCGGACATGCCGCGCGACTACCGGCGCAAGCTGCTCGCGAAGGAGCTGCGCTCCCGCCGTCCGCTGGCCGGGACCCCGGCCCCGCTGGACGCGGCCGGCGCGAAGACCCTCGGTGTCTTCCACACCATCCGCGAGGCGTTCGGGCGCTTCGGCCCCGAGGTCGTCGAGTCGTACATCATCTCGATGTGCCAGGGCGCGGACGATGTCTTCGCCGCGGCGGTGCTGGCCCGTGAGGCCGGTCTGATCGACCTGCACGGCGGCGTCGCCCAGATCGGCATCGTCCCGCTGCTGGAGACGACGGACGAGCTGAAGGAGGCGGACCGGATCCTCGACGAGATGCTCGCCGACCCGTCGTACCGCCGGCTGGTCTCGCTGCGCGGCGATGTGCAGGAGGTCATGCTCGGGTACTCCGACTCCTCCAAGTTCGGCGGTATCACCACCTCGCAGTGGGAGATCCACCGCGCCCAGCGCCGGCTGCGCGATGTCGCGCACCGCTACGGCGTACGGCTGCGGCTCTTCCACGGCCGCGGCGGCACCGTCGGCCGTGGCGGCGGCCCCTCGCACACCGCGATCCTCGCGCAGCCGTGGGGCACGCTGGAGGGCGAGATCAAGGTGACCGAGCAGGGCGAGGTCATCTCCGACAAGTACCTGATCCCGTCGCTGGCCCGCGAGAACCTCGAACTGACCGTCGCGGCGACGCTGCAGGCCTCCGCGCTGCACACCTCGCCGCGCCAGTCCGACGAGGCGCTGGCCCGCTGGGACGCGGCGATGGACACCATCTCGGACGCGGCGCACAACGCGTACCGGCGCCTCGTCGAGGACCCGGACCTGCCGTCGTACTTCTTCGCCTCCACCCCGGTGGACCAGCTCGCCGAGCTGCACCTGGGCTCCCGTCCCTCCCGCCGTCCGGACTCCGGCGCGGGCCTGGACGGGCTGCGGGCCATCCCGTGGGTGTTCGGCTGGACGCAGTCCCGGCAGATCGTCCCGGGCTGGTTCGGCGTCGGCTCCGGGCTCAAGGCCGCGCGGGACGCCGGCCTCGGCTCCGTCATCGACGAGGCGCACGCCAACTGGCACTTCTTCCGCAACTTCCTGTCCAACGTCGAGATGACGCTGGCCAAGACGGATCTGCGGATCGCCCGGCACTACGTGGACACCCTGGTGCCCGACGAGCTGAAGCACGTCTTCGACACCATCGAGGCCGAGCACGCGCTCACCGTCCAGGAAGTGCTGCGGATCACCGGTGAGAAGGAGCTGCTGGCCGGCGACCCGGCGCTGGCGCAGACGTTCCACATCCGCGACCAGTACCTCGACCCGATCTCGTACCTCCAGGTCGCCCTGCTCTCGCGCCAGCGCGAGGCGGCCGCCCGGGGCGAGGAGGCGGACCCGCTGCTGTCACGTGCCCTGCTGCTGACCGTCAACGGTGTGGCGGCGGGTCTGCGCAACACCGGCTGACCCGGCACCGGGCACGGCACAGGACAGGTGAAAGCCCCCGGACGCGACGTCCGGGGGCTTTCGCCTGCTCAGCTCTTGCGGTGCCCGATCAGGCGCGGCTTGGGCTCGATGCCCGACAGCCCGTTCCAGGACAGGTTCACCAGGTGGGCGGCGACCTCGGCCTTCTCGGGCCGCTGCGGCGCGTCGAGCCACCACTGGCCGGTCAGGGCCACCATCCCGACGAGCGCCTGGGCGTACATCGGCGCGAGCTTGGGTTCGAAGCCGCGGTTCTTGAACTCCATGCCGAGGATGTCCTCGACCTGGGTGGCGATATCGCTGATCAGGGACGCGAAGGTGCCGGTGGACTGCGCGACCGGCGAGTCCCGGACGAGGATCCGGAACCCGTCGGTGTACTGCTCGATGTAGTCGAGCAGCGCGAACGCCGCCTGTTCCAGAAGTTCCCTCGGATGGCCGCCGGTGAGAGCACTGGTGACCATGTCCAGGAGCCGGCGCATCTCGCGGTCGACCACGACGGCGTAGAGCCCTTCCTTGCCGCCGAAGTGCTCGTAGACCACCGGTTTGGACACCCCGGCCTTATGGGCGATCTCCTCGACCGAGGTGCCTTCGAAGCCGCGTTCGGCGAAGAGCGTGCGGCCGATGTCGAGCAGTTGCTCGCGGCGCTCCTTGCCCGTCATCCGTACCCGGCGCACGCGCCGAGCGTTCGTACCCGTCGTTCCGTCCGGGCCCTCGCCGCTCGTACTGCTGCCGTCGCTCACGCGTCAATCATGCCGCTTCACTGACGCTCTCCTTACGCCGGGCGGCGATCCGCTCCTTGCTGGGCCACCGGACGTCACTCGCCCAGCCGAGCTGTTCGCACCAGCGGATGATGCGGGCGCTGGAGTCGAGCTGGCCGCGCAGCACGCCGTGCCGGGCCGAGGTGGGCTCGGCGTGGTGCAGGTTGTGCCAGGACTCGCCGCAGGACAGCACGGCCAGCCACCACACGTTGCCGGACCGGTCACGGGACTTGAACGGGCGGTCGCCGACGGCGTGGCAGATCGAGT
The DNA here is from genome assembly GCF_005860785.2 of Streptomyces sp. So13.3. Classification (NCBI taxonomy): domain Bacteria; kingdom Bacillati; phylum Actinomycetota; class Actinomycetes; order Kitasatosporales; family Streptomycetaceae; genus Streptomyces; species Streptomyces sp. So13.3. The sequence goes on from NZ_CP048835.1 coordinate 4,295,528, forward strand.
TGATCGACCAGGTGACGTGGTGGAGCAGGCCCACCCGGATGAGCGATCCCCAGAAGAACGCGGTGAACGCGCCGGTCCAGGTCATCGTCAGCAGTCCGCCGACGAGCGGCGGGATCGCGAGCGAGACGAGGGTGAAGAGCAGGAACTGCCGGGAGATCATCCTGATCGCCGGGTCCTTCATCAGGTCCGGCGCGTACTTCTCCTGCGGGGTCCGCTCGGTGTCGAACATCCAGCCGATGTGGGCCCACCACAGGCCCTTCATGAGGGCCGGCACGGTCTCGCCGTAGCGCCACGGCGAGTGCGGGTCGCCGTCCGCGTCGGAGTACTTGTGGTGCTTGCGGTGGTCCGCGACCCAGCGCACGACCGGGCCCTCGACGGCCAGCGAACCGGCGACCGCGAGCGCGATCCGCAGCGGGCGCTTGGCCTTGAAGGCGCCGTGCGTGAAGTACCGGTGGAATCCGATGGTGATGCCGTGGCAGCCGATGTAGTACATGCCGACCATCAGACCGAGGTCCAGCCAGCTCATCCCCCAGCCCCAGGCCAGCGGGATCGCGGCGACGAGCGCCACGAAGGGGACACCGATGAAGGCGCCGAGGGTGATGCGCTCGGTCATCCCCTTGTTGTCGCCACCAAGGGTGGCGAGGGTTACGAATTGGCCGGGCCCGGGGTCTCGGGGCTCGGTGATCACGTCGGCCTGTGCGGTCATGAGGGTCCCTCACCGGGGGTGTATGGGGGGATTTACTACGGAACCGTAACCTACGGCGACGTAAGTATGTCAGCGTCGCGTCAACAGGCAATAGGCCCGGAGGGCTGACGCCCTGTAGCTCGTGTACCCCGGAACCTCGTCGCGTTCACGTGGTCGCTTGCGGCATAGTAGGGACGCGCAGGCGCGCTCAGGCGTGTCGGTCCGCCGTGGTGTAATTGGCAGCACCGGGGCTTTTGGTGCCCTTTGTCCGGGTTCGAGTCCTGGCGGCGGAGCTTGTGGTAGCGGGTCCCGGTCTTCACGGCCGGGACCCGCCCGTGTTTCCCCGCCCATACCCCCCGGTATCCTGCGGGTGTCCGTCACCCAAAGCCGAGGAGCCCCTTCCGTGAGCCCCAACCGCCCGGCTGCTGTCGTCGTCCTCGCCGCGGGTGAGGGCACCCGCATGAAGTCGGCCCTCCCCAAGGTCCTGCACGCCATCTGCGGGCGCACCCTGGTCGGCCATGTCGTGGCCGCCTCGCGCGCGCTCGACCCGGAACACCTCGTCGTGGTCGTCGGCCACGCCCGCGAGCAGGTGGGCGCCCACCTCGCCGAGATCGACCCCGCCGCCCGCACCGCCGTGCAGGACCAGCAGCTCGGCACCGGGCACGCGGTCCGGATGGCGCTGGAGGCGCTGTCGGGCCAGGGCGTCGTCCTCGCCGGCACGGTCGTGATCACCTGCGGCGACACCCCGCTGCTGACCGCCGGAACGCTGCGCTCCCTGGTCGCGACGCACGAGGGCGACGGCAACGCCGTCACCGTGCTGTCCGCCGCGGTGCCGGACCCGGCCGGCTACGGCCGGATCGTGCGGGCCGCCGACGGCTCGGTGTCCGGGATCGTCGAGACCAAGGACGCCAACGAGGCCCAACTGGCCATCGCCGAGATCAACTCCGGGGTCTTCGCCTTCGACGCGCAGCTGCTCGCCGACGCGCTCGGCAAGGTCACGACGGACAACGCGCAGGGCGAGGAGTACCTCACGGACACCCTCGGCATCCTGCGCGAGGCCGGCCACCGGGTGGGCGCCGCGGTCGCCGCGGACCACCGCGAGATCGCCGGGATCAACAACCGGGTGCAGCTCGCCGAGGCCCGCCGCACGCTCAACGACCGGCTGCTCAACGAGGCGATGCTGGCCGGCGCCACCATCGTCGACCCGGCCTCGACCTGGGTCGACGTGGCCGTCGAGTTCGCGCCCGACACCTTGGTGCTGCCCAACACCCAGCTGTACGGGGCCACCAGCCTGGCCACGGGCGCCGAGGTCGGCCCGAACTGCACGCTGACCGACACCACCGTGGGCGCGGGCGCCCAGGTGAGCAACACGGTCGCGCAGAGCGCCGAGATCGGCGAGCACGCCACCGTCGGCCCGTTCGCCTTCCTGCGCCCCGGCACCCGGCTCGGCGCGAAGGCGAAGGCCGGCACGTACGTCGAGATGAAGAACGCGACGATCGGCGAGGGCACCAAGGTGCCGCACCTGTCGTACGTGGGCGACGCGACGATCGGCGAGTACACGAACATCGGCGCCGCGAGCGTCTTCGTGAACTACGACGGCGAGGTCAAGCACCACACCACGATCGGCAGCTACTGCAAGACCGGCTCCGACAACATGTTCGTGGCGCCGGTCACAGTCGGGGACGGCGCCTACACCGCCGCGGGCTCCGTGATCACCAAGGACGTACCGGCCGGTTCGCTGGCCGTAGCCCGTGGCCAGCAACGGAACATCGAGGGCTGGGTCGCCCGCAAGCGCCCCGGAAGCGCCGCCGCGGAGGCCGCCGAACGAGCCGGTCAGGGTGAGTAACGGCACTCCCGCCGGGTCACGACCCGCCCCGGCGGGGCGTACCGTAAGAGATGCACAGAATGCCGCAGGTTGACGTCCACAGGACGAACCCGCGAACTGAGTCTTAACTGAGTCTTCACGGGGGTTGCCCCCGAAACCCCCGTAGACCCGTACAACCAAGGAGACGGTGTGACCGGGCTCAAGACGACCGGTGAGAAGAAGCTGATGCTCTTCTCCGGACGCGCTCATCCGGAACTCGCGGAGGAGGTGGCCCACCAGCTCGGTGTCGACCTCGTCCCGACCAAGGCGTTCGACTTCGCCAACGGCGAGATCTACGTCCGCTTCGAGGAGTCCGCGCGCGGCAGCGACGCGTTCGTGATCCAGAGCCACACCGCTCCGATCAACAAGTGGATCATGGAACAGCTGATCATGATCGATGCGCTGAAGCGGGCCTCCGCCAAGCGCATCACCGTGATCCTGCCGTTCTACGGCTACGCCCGCCAGGACAAGAAGCACCGCGGCCGCGAGCCGATCTCGGCCCGGCTGATGGCCGACCTGTTCAAGACCGCGGGTGCCGACCGGCTGCTCGCCGTGGACCTGCACGCCTCGCAGATCCAGGGCTTCTTCGACGGCCCGGTGGACCACCTCATCGCCCTGCCGCTGCTGGCGGACTACGTGGGTGCCAAGGTTGACCGCTCCAAGCTCACCATCGTCTCCCCGGACGCCGGCCGCGTCCGCGTGGCCGACAACTGGTGCGACCGGCTCGGCGCCCCGCTGGCGATCGTCCACAAGCGCCGCGACCCCAACATCGCGAACCAGGTGACGGTCCACGAGGTCGTCGGTGACGTCAAGGGCCGCATCTGCGTGCTCGTCGACGACATGATCGACACCGGTGGCACCATCTGCGCTGCCGCGGACGCCCTGTTCGCGAACGGCGCCGAGGACGTCATCGTGGCGTCGACGCACGGTGTGCTCTCCGGCCCGGCCGCCGACCGGCTGAAGAACTCGCAGGTGAGCGAGTTCATCTTCACCAACTCGCTGCCGACCCCGGGCGAGCTGGAGCTGGACAAGATCACGGTGCTGTCGATCGCCCCGACGCTCGCCTCCGCGATCCGCGAGGTCTTCGAGGACGGCTCGGTCACCAGCCTCTTCGACGGCGCCTCGCACTGAACCACTGATCGACCGCGTCCGGTCCTGACCGGACGTTGATCGATTTCGTCAAGGCCTCCCCGCCGGGTAGACTCCTGGAGTTTGCTCGGCGAGGGAGGCTTTTTCGTCTCCGTTATCGGCGCGCTCCTCGTAAGTGGATCGGCCCCCGTCGTGGGCCGGGCGACATGTGTCCCAGCCAGTCGTCTCTTTACGAGGAGTGATTCTCATGTCCGCATCCGAGGTCAAGCTCAGCGCCGAGGTCCGCACCGAATTCGGCAAGGGTGCCGCCCGTCGTGCGCGCCGCGCCAACCTGGTCCCCGGTGTCGTCTACGGCCACGGCGCCACCCCGGTGCACGTGAACCTTCCGGGTCACGCGCTGCTGCTCGCGCTCCGCACCAAGAACGTCCTGATCAGCCTCGAGGTCGAGGGTGAGACCACCTTCGTGCTCCCCAAGGCCGTCCAGCGTGACGCCATCAAGGGCTTCCTCAAGCACGTCGACCTGCTCACCGTGAAGCGCGGCGAGAAGGTCAACGTCGAGGTGGCCGTGCACACCGAGGGCGAGCTCGCCCCGGGCGGCGGCCTGCTGGAGCACGTCCTCAACGCCCTCCCGGTCGAGGCCGAGGCCACCCACATCCCGACCTCCGTCTCCGTCTCCATCGAGGGCCTGGAGGCCGGCGCCGCCATCCTCGCGAAGGACATCACGCTGCCGGAAGGCACCGTGCTGACGATCGACGGCGACACCGTCGTCATCCAGATCGTCGCCCCGCAGGCCGAGGAGCCGGCGGACGAGTCCGCCACCCCGGCCGGCGAGACCACCGAGGCCTGATCCTCCTGGCCTCCGCTGTCCCGTACCGCCGTCCCGCTCCCACCGGAGCGGGGCGGCGGTTCGGGTTGCGACGTCAGTGGACTTGAATGGACGGCATGAGCATGAGCAGTTCACCCGCCCCCGAGGGGCCCTGGCTGGTGGCCGGGCTCGGCAACCCCGGCCCCGAGTACGCCGGCAACCGGCACAACATCGGCTTCATGGTGGCCGATCTGCTCGCGGAGCGGATCCGCAGCAGGTTCAAGACCCACAAGAGCCGCGCCCAGGTGGTCGAGGGCCGGATCGGCGGACAGCGGGTCGTGCTGGCGAAGCCGATGACGTTCATGAACCTCTCCGGCGGGCCCGTCACGGCACTGCGCGACTTCTACAAGGTGCCCACCGCGCAGATCATCGCCGTCCATGACGAACTGGACATCGACTACCCGACACTGCGGCTGAAACTGGGCGGTGGCGACAACGGCCACAACGGCCTGAAGTCGATCACCAAGTCGCTGGGTCCCGACTATCTGCGGGTGCGCTGCGGCATCGGACGGCCGCCGGGCCGGATGGATGTGGCGGCCTTCGTGCTCAAGGACTTCTCCTCGGCCGAGCGCAAGGAGCTGGACTGGTTCGTCGACCGCTCCGCCGACGCGGTCGAGGCATTGATCTCGGACGGCCTGGAGCGGGCCCAGAGTACGTACAACAGCTGACTCCGGCCGCCGTCGGCCGCGGCGGTTGACTCCATGGCGTGTCATGGCCAAAGATCGCCCGCATGGTCAAACGGAGCCGGTCCCGCCGGATGGCGGAGAGTGCCTGGGGCGTGCTGCTCGTCGGCAAGGCCGTGATCCTGTCGGCGGCGGTCGCCCTGCTGCTCGCCTCGGGTGTGTGGGTGTCCTGGGGGACGGCCCAGCACGTGATGCTCTCCAAGGGCCGCGAGCGCGGCACCATGACGGTGGCGGCCTGCGGCGACAAGACCTGCACCGGCCCCTTCGCCCCCGCCGGGGCCGCCACGGCGCGGCCCCGGGTCACCATCACCCGGTCCGTCACCCACCGCACCGGCGAGAAGCTCAAGGTCGCCGTGGAACCCGGCACCGACGACGTCGTACGCACCGGCTGGGCCGGCGTGCTGTACGCCTGGGTCCCGCTCGGCGGCGCCCTCCTGCTGGCCGCCCTGGTGCTCGCGGGGGGCCTGCGGATGCCCCGCAGCGCCTGGACGGCCGGCCTGGCGGGCGCGGCCCTGATGGTCGCCGCCTTCGCCCTGCTGTAGCGGGCGCCTGCGCAGCGCGCCGCTCAGGAGGGGTCGGGCTCCAGGAACTCCAGGCGGTTGCCGAACGGGTCGTCGGAGTAGAAGCGCCGGTGCCCCGGGAGGTTGTCGTCCCACACGACGGTCGCGCCGCGCTCCTCCAGCCGCCGGGCGTACGCGGTGATGCCGTCGACCCTGATGCCCGGATGCGCCTTCCTGGCCGGGCGGAAGCCCTCCTCGACCCCGATGTGGATCTGGGCCGCGCCGGAGCCGAACCAGCAGCCGCCCCGGGCGGCGAGCACCGGCGGCTTGGGGAGTTCGGTCATGCCGAGGACGTCCCCGTAGAAGGCGCGCAGCGCGTCCTCGCCGCCGGGCGGTGCCGCGAGCTGTACGTGGTCGAGAGCGCTGATCACGCGGCCACCCCTGCCTTGCGCGCGACGACGAAGATCCGCCGGAACGGGAAGACGGTGCCGTGCGGACCGGCCGGATACGCCGTGCGCAGCAGCTCGCCGTACTCGGCGAGGAACTCCTCGCGGGCGGCGGCGTCGTTCCCGAGCGCGGTCAGCACGGGGCGCAGCGCGGTGCCCTTGGTCCATTCGAGCACCGGGTCGGGGCCCTGCAGATGGTGCAGGTACGTGGTCTCCCAGACGTCGGTCTCGCAGCCCAGGCAGCTCAGGCGCTGGAAGTACTCCTCGGGTTCGAGGGTGAGCACGCGGCGGTCGGCGCGGCCGCCCAGCCGGGCCTGCCACCTCGGGGACGCGCACAGCTCGGCGAGCAGCACATGGCTGGGAGCGTCGTAGTTGCCGGGGACCTGGAACGCGAGGGTGCCGCCGGGGGCCAGGTGGTCGAGCCAGTCGGGGAAGCGCTCCGCATGGCCCTCGACCCACTGCAGGGCGGCGTTGGCGATGATCAGGTCGTAGGTCTCGTCGGGAGCCCAGTGCGCGGCGTCGGCGGGCCGGAAGTCCAGCTGTCCGCCGCCGGGGGTCGGGCCGGCGTAGGCGCGGGCCGCGTCCAGCATCTCGGGCGAGTTGTCGAAGCCGGTGACGCGGGCGGCCGGCCAGCGGCCGCTCAGCAGCGTGGTGACATTGCCGGGACCACAGCCGATGTCCGCGATGCGCGGCGCCTGCCCCGGGAGGGCGGGCACCCGGGCGAGCAGTTCGTGGAAGGGGCGGGTGCGGTGGTCGGTGTGGTGCAGGTACTGCTGGGGGTCCCAGGCGGGTGCTGCTGCCGGCACGTTTCTGCCTCCCTGACGGATCCGGTGGATCTGCTGACGTCCTCTACGGTGCCTCAATTTTTATCTTGACGTCAAGAGACTTCATATCGACAGAACCACTACACTGATCGTCATGGAGGACGAGGTCGACCGGCTGGTCGCTGCATGGCGCCGAGAGCGCCCCGACCTCGACGTGGAACCACTCGAGGTGCTCAGCCGCGTCAGCAGGCTGGCCCGGCACCTGGACCGGGCCCGGCGGCTCGCCTTCTCCGAGCACAGCCTGGAGCCGTGGGAGTTCGACGTGCTCACGTCGCTGCGCCGCACCGGCGACCCGTACCAGCTCTCCCCCGGGCAGCTGCTCACGCAGACGCTGGTCACCTCCGGCACGATGACCAACCGGATCGACAGACTCGCCAAGAAGGGCCTGGTGGAACGGCTGCCGGACCCCTCGGACCGGCGCGGGGTGCTCGTCCGGCTCACCCCCGAGGGGCGCGAGCGCGCCGACCAGGCGCTGGCCGGGCTGCTCGCCCAGGAGCGGTCCATCCTCGGTGAACTGACGGACCGCCAGCGCGGCGACCTCGCGGCGCTGCTACGACAGCTGACCGCTCCGTTCGACAACATCCCCGGCTGACGGGACCAGTTCCACCGGTCCGACGCCGGCCCGGCGCGCCAGCGCGACCGCCGCCAGCGTCGAGTGCACGCCCAGCTTCCCCAGCACGTTCTGCATATGGGTGCGGACGGTGTGCGGGGACAGGAACAGCCGCTCGGCGACCGCCTTGCGGCCGAGCCCCGCCACCATGCAGCGCAGCACCTCCTGCTCGCGCGGCGTCAGCGACTCCACCAGCCGTTCGCTCTCGGTGCGGTGCCGGCGAGCCGCGGTCAGCTCCCGCAGCACGCCCGTGAGCAGCGCGGGCGGCAGATGCGTCTCGTCGCGCAGCACCCCGCGCATCACGGCCAGCAGCCGTGACAGGGAACAGTCCTTGGCGACCCAGCCGGAGGCCCCCGCCTGCAGCGCGCGGGCCGCGCGCCGGGCGTCGTCCCGCTCGGCCAGCACCACGGTGCGCGTCGAGGGATGCTCGGCGCGGACCCGTTCCACCAGGCCGATCCCGTCGATCAGATGGTCCGGGATCGCGGGGGCGGCCGGGCCGCCCGGGTGGTCCGCCTGACGGGGCTCCGGCACGATCCGCGGCACCGCGGTCAGCGTTGCCGCGCCCACCGCGCCTCCCGGCGGGCGGAACACCGCACCGAGGTCGGCGTCCACCAACAGCACGTCGTACCTTCGGTTGTCGGCCACCGCGCGCTCCAGACAGCGCTGCGCGGCAGGGCCGCTGCCGGCTGCCGACACATCGACGTCCGGCTCCGCCGCGAGTGCGGCCGCCAGTGATTCGGCGAAGATCCGGTGGTCGTCGACGACGAGAACACGAATGCGTCCCACGGGCCCCACTCCCGGCATGTTGCTCTCCCCCACGGTTGGGGTTGCGATCGCATGGGATCCGGCGCCCGGAAACAGGATCTTCCACCGCAGTACCGCACGACCGCCGTCGTGCCCCGCCTGCGGTACCCGTTCCGGGTGCCGAATCCTTGCGTCTCGCCCCCTGATGGCGCCGGCCCCCACCGGCGCTGTGTCAGAAGCGTAGGGGCCGGGGACGCCAATAGCGCCCGATTGGCAGAAGTCGGCCGGTAGCAGCGGATGCATTCGGCCAACACGCGGGGCGCGCGGGAACGTTGGTGCTTCGGGTCCCCCGCTCTTTCCGGCCGGCCGGGGTTTGGGACGCCGGAACGCCCGGACAGCCGGCCGGTGGCCCGGCCGGCCGGACGACACGTGGCGGGCTACCGGCGGCGGGCGCCCGCCGACGGGACCGCCGTGAAGACCCGCGGCTCCCGGTAGCCGGCGGCGGCGAACGCCGAGACGACCGCCTCGGTGATCTTCTCCGCGGCGTCGCTCTCCGCGAAGACGATGGCCGAGCCGCCGAATCCGCCGCCCGTCATCCGCGCGCCCAGCGCACCGGAGGCGTTCGCGCTGTCCACGACGAGGTCCAACTCGGCGCAGGAGATACGGAAGTCGTCGCGCAGCGAGACGTGGCCCGCCGTCAGAACCGCCCCGATGTCCCGGGTACGGCCGGCGTCCAGCAGCTCGATGACCTGCTCGACCCGGTGGTTCTCGGTGACGATGTGGCGGACGAGACCGAGGATCGTGTCGTCCTGACCGCCCGCGCGCAGCCGGTCGAGGGCCGCGGCCAGGCCGTCGTAGGGGATGTCGCGCAGCGCGGGGACCCCGAGGGCGGCGGCGCCGGCCTCGCACCCGGCACGGCGCTCGGCGTACGAGCCGTCGCTGTGCGCGTGCTTGACGCGGGTGTCCACGACGAGCAGCCGCATCCCCTCCGCGGCGAGGTCGAACGGCACCTGGCGCTGCGAGCCGTCGCGGGTGTCCACGAACAGGGCGTGGCCCGCGGTGCAGCAGGCGGACGCCGTCTGGTCCATGATGCCGGTGGGCGCTCCGACGTAGACGTTCTCGGCGCGCTGGCACAGCAGGGCCATCGCGGGCCGTTCCAGGCCGAGTTCGTGCAGGTCGTCGAGGGCGAGAGCGGTGACGACCTCCAGCGCGGCCGACGAGGACAGGCCGGCGCCGGTGGGGACCGTGCTCTCGTAGTGGATGTCGGCGCCGGTGAGCCGGTGGCCCGCCTCGCGCAGCGCCCACACCACACCCGCCGGATACGAGGCCCAGCCGTCGTCCCTGCCGGGTGTCAGCTCGTCGAGCCGCAGTTCGACGATGCCGCCGGGCATGTCGGCGGAGTGCAGCCGCAGCAGGCCGTCATCGCGGCGGGCGACGGTGGCCACGGTGGTGTGCGGCAGCGCGAACGGCATCACGAAGCCGTCGTTGTAGTCGGTGTGCTCACCGATCAGGTTCACCCGGCCGGGGGCGGCCCACACGCCCTCCGGAGCGGTGCCGAACACCTTCTCGAACACGGTCACTTGGCGGTCTCCTGGTTCTCCCCGCGCTGGGCGAACGCCCAGGCGTCCCGGACGATTTCGGCGAGATCCGGCCGGGACGGACGCCAGCCGAGGACCCGGCGGGCCCGGTCGGCGGAGGCGACGAGTACGGCCGGATCGCCGCCGCGGCGCGGGACGGTGACCTCGGGGACCGGGTGACCGGTGACCTGCCGGACGGTCTCGACGACCTGGCGGACGGAGAAGCCCTCGCCGTTGCCCAGGTTGCAGATCAGGTGCTCGCCCTCGGCGCCGGCGGCCAGCGCCAGCAGATGCGCCTGCGCGAGGTCGGCCACGTGGATGTAGTCGCGGACGCAGGTCCCGTCGGGCGTCGGATAGTCGTCGCCGTAGACGGAGATCGCCTCGCGGCGGCCCTGCGCGACCTGGAGGACCAGCGGGATGAGGTGCGACTCGGGGTCGTGCCGCTCGCCGATCATCTCGCCGGAGAGCGAGCGGTACGCCCCGGCCACGTTGAAGTACCGCAGCGAGACGGCGGACAGCCCGTGCGCGGCGGTCTCGCCGGTGATCATGTGATCGACGGCGAGCTTGGTGGCGCCGTACGGATTGGTCGGCGCGGTCGCGTCGTCCTCGGTGATCGGGACGGACGCCGGCTCCCCGTAGGTCGCGGCCGTGGAGGAGAAGACCAGCCGGCGGACCCCGCACTCGCGCATCGCGGCGAGCAGCTCCATGGTGCCCGCCACGTTGTTGCGCCAGTACTTGCCGGGGTCAGCGACCGACTCGCCGACCTGCGAGGAGGCGGCGAAGTGCAGCACGGCGTCGTAGGAGGAGTCGAGCACCTTGCCCGCGTCCTGGATCCGCCCCTCGACGAAGTCCGCGCCCGCCGGCACGCCCTCCCGGAAGCCCGTCGACAGGTCGTCCAGGACGGTGACCCGGTGGCCGGCTTCCAGCAGGTGTGCGGTGACGACGCTGCCGATGTAACCGGCGCCGCCGGTCACCAGGACCTTCAGGGGGGTGCTCACTGGCTCGCTACCTCTCGCAGTCGCTGTGCCGCGGTTTCCGGGGGCACGTCGTTGATGAACACACTCATGCCGGATTCGGAACCCGCGAGAAACTTCAGCTTGCCGGAAGTGCGGCGGACGGTGAAAAGCTCAAGGTGCAACGCGAAGTCACACCGGTCGGCCGCCCCGAAGGGTGCCTGGTGCCAGCCCGCGATGTACGGCGTGCGCGGTTCGCCCTCCCCGAAGATCCGGTCGAAGCGCTTCAAGAGTTCCAGATAGACATGTGGGAACTCTGTGCGGGCGTCCTCGTCGAGCTGCAGCAGGTCCGGCACCCGGCGGTTCGGGTAGAGGTGCACCTCGTAGGGCCAGTGCGCCGCGTACGGGACGAACGCCGTCCAGTGCTCGCCCTCCAGCACGACACGGCGGCCGTCGGCACGCTCATCCGCGAGTACGTCGTCGAAGAGGTTGCCGCCGGTGCGTTCCCGGTGCTCGGCCAGCGAGCGCAGCATCAGCTCGGTGCGCGGGGTGATGAACGGGTACGCGTAGATCTGTCCGTGCGGGTGGCCGAGGGTGACGCCGATCTCCTTGCCGCGGTTCTCGAAGCAGAAGACCTGTTCGACGCCGGGGAGTTGGGACAGCTCGGCGGTGCGGTCGGTCCAGGCGTCGAGCACCAGTCCGGCCTGCTCGGGGGTGAGGTCGGCGAACGAGGCGTCGTGGTCGGAGGTGAAGCAGACGACCTCGCAGCGGCCGGCGTCGCCCGCGAGGGAGGGGAAGCGGTTCTCGAAGACGGCGACGTCGTAGTCGGCGGCCGGGATCTCGCTGAGCCGGCCGTCGCGCGACGGGCACAGCGGGCACTCGTCGGCCGGCGGGTGGTAGATGCGGCCCTGCCGGTGGGAGGCGACGGCGACGGTGTCGCCCAGCAGCGGATCGCGGCGCAGCTCGGCCGAGGTGGCGACGGCGTCCAGCAGGCGCCGGTCCACGGCGTCGCGCACCACGTCGTCACGGGAGTCGTAGTAGAGCAGCTCACGGCCGTCCGCCAGGCGGGTCGTCGTCTTCTTCACTCCGGAGACCCCTCATCAAACCTACTCAACATAACCGCGCACAATGAACCACAAAACAACAGTGACGTCAATGCACCAGCCAGGACCTGGCCAGATCGGTGAGTGAGGGCACGACGACATGCCGCTGCCCCCACACAGGGCGCGGGGGCAGCGGTGCGTGGAGCATCGGCCTGTGGAGCGTCGACGGGTGGAGCATCGGCGGGTGGAGCATCGGACCGCGGGCAGGGGGCTCGGGCCCCGGGCTACGGCGGCCCGGTCAGCCTCCGGAGGGGAAGCTCCCGGCCGCGACCCGGTCCAGCAGCCCGGTACGGGCCGCGAGCGCGGCGGCCTCCAGCCGGGAGCCGACGCCGAGTTTCATGAGCACCCGCTGCACATGGGTGCGCGCGGTGCTGGGGGCGATGCTCATCCCGGCGGCGATCAGCCGGGTGTCCTCACCCTCGGCGACCCTCATCAGGACCTCTATCTCGCGCGGTGTGAGCATCTGCAGCAGCCGGCTGCCCTCGTCGTCGGGCTCCTCCACCGGATTCAACAGCTCCGCGAACGCGCTCTGCAGCAGCTGCGGAGAGACCGCGACCTCACCGGCCCTGGCCTTCACCATGGCCCGCTCGACGCCCTCGATGCGCTCGTCCTGCCGCACATAGCCCGAGGCACCGGCCGCGAACGCCGCCGCGATACCGCGCGGGCTCGGCACCGGCCCGAGAACGACCACGGCCACCGCCGGCCGCTCGCGCTTGACCCGCGAGACGGTCTCGAACACCCCCGGATCGGCCGGGGACGACGTGCCGATCAGACACACCTCCGGCGACCTGCTCAGTACGAGATCCGCCGCCCCCGCCGCCGGCGAGGCTGCGGCGAGCACCCGGTGCCCGCGCAGTTTCAGTGCCGAGGCGAGCGCCTCCGCCAGCAGCCGGTGGTCGTCGATGACGACAAGACGTACGCCCATGTCGCGTTCCCCTATCCCCCTGAGGACCGATCGGGACCGGTCCCGGCGGCTCCACGTCCTGCCCCCACTTGTACGTAGCGCACGGCCCGCCCGTTGTCCCGGCGGTTGACCCACGGCGGGCCCGGGTCCAGGGCCTGTCCGGCCGATCACGAACGGCCCCTCCGCCGCCTGGCACGGCCCCTCGCGGCGTTGCCGAAACACCCATATACAACCGGTATGCGGGTGCTCCGGCGCCTTGCGAGGCACCGCACCAGACGACGTCTGGACCGCCCATGATCGGCCGGACAGGCCCTAGCCCCGGAAGCTACACGTTTGTTCGACGCGGCGCGCCCCTTACCGGTAAGAAGCACCCCTCAATTCCGAAATACCCGTCATTGATGGCCGGTTCACACCCGGGCGTCTCATCGTGCACAGGACGGGCCCACAACGGGACAGGTGTCTCGTTATGGGCCCGTCAGTGCGGTACTGGGGTTTTACCCCGGCCGGTGGCTCAGCTGAAGTCCGCGATCACCAGCGCCGACAGCGAGTCCCGGGCGGAGACGGTGACGCCGGTGAGGAAGAAGTGCCCGTTGTGCAGCCACGTGTAGCGGTACGTGTCCAGGAACTCGTTCTCGGTCTTCTTCGTGTCGGCGCTGAACACCATGTACGGCGTGTTCTTCTGCGTCGTCGGGTCCATCGCGTAGAGCCCGCCGGGCTTGTCGTACCCCGACTCCTGGTACGCGATGACCTTGCCGTTCTCGATGCCGACCACGGTCGACTCGCCGGAGACGGCCGGCTTGACGGTCCACAGGGGCTTGCCGGTCTTCAGGTCCACGGCCGCGATCTCGTTGGTCTGGCCGTAGGCGCCACCGTCCGCCTTGTGCGACTTCGTCGGGGTGTAGAGCGTCGTGCCCTGAATGGCGAAGTTGAAGCAGGGGCCCTCACCGGCGATCCGGCAGTGGATCCCGTAGTTGCCCTGGTAGCCGCCGTTGCCCAGTGAGGTGTGGCCGACGAGCTTGCCGCCCTCCAGGTACATGAGGTCGGACATCAGGCTGTTGGTGGCGCCGATACCGATGACCACCGGGTCGGTGGACACGATGCTGGAGAGCTCGGTGCCCGCCGAGACCTGCCAGGACCAGCTGGTCTTGTAGGTCGTGGTGTCGATGCCCCGGACGAAGACGTCCTTGCCGCACTCGACCGAGACGACGAGCTGCTTGCCGCCCGCGTAGCTCTTGTCCTGGCAGCTGGACGCCGGGTTGGGCGCCCAGATCTGCGCATGGGTGCTGAGCTTGTACCCGGCGTAGCCGTGCAGCCAGGAGATCGCCGCGACATCGCCGCTGACCGCGACCGTCGAGTAGAGGAACGTGGAGCTGCTCGAACCCGGCGCGATGGACAGCGGCACCTCCCAGAGCTTCGTGCCCTTGGAGATGTCGACGGCCATCAGCATTTCGCAGTTGGCGCCGAACTGGATCGCGACCCGGTTGTCGGAGACGTCGTCCGACGCCGGGCAGGACTTGCCGGTGATCGGGATCGACCACTTCTCCGCGCCGCCGCTGAGCGCGTACCCCTTCACGGAGTCCGGCAGCGTCTTGACGACGGTGTCGCCACTGAACCAGGTGTTGGGCACCCGGGCGGTGATCTCGTCCACGGGCGGCCGCGTGGCGGTCTTGCTCCAGCCCACCTTGGCGTTGATGACGCCCGTCGGCTTGCCGTCGTTGCCGCCGCTGGCGCCGCCGTTGGCACCGGCCGAGGTCTTGTCCGCGATCGGCTTCTTGTCGCCGTCGTCGCCCTTGGTCAGGAAGTACACGCCACCACCGATGACCAGCACCGCGGCGACCACCGCGGCGACGATCATGACGATCTTGCTGTTGCCGCCGCCCTGACCGCCACCCTGCGGCGGGTACCCGCCGGGCTGGGTGTAGCCACCGGGCTGCGTGTAGACGGTCTGCGGAGGCTGGCCGGGCGGCTGCCCCTGCGACGGGTAGCCGTACTGCGGCTGCGGCTGTTCGGGCTGCTGCGGCGCCGGCTGCGCGTACGGGTTCTGCCCCGGCGGGACCGGCTGCGCGTACGGGTTGTCCGGCACCTGGCCCGCGGGCGGGGCCGGCGGATACCCGTACGACTGCTGCGCGGGCGGCGGCCCCTGCTGCGGGTAGCCGTACTGCGGCGCCTGCGGCGGCGGACCCTGCGGGGGAGGCGGAGGCGGCACAGCGCCCTCGGGCTTCCCGAAGTTGGGCGGGTTGCCGGGCGGCGGGGGCGGCTGCGTCATCAGCAGGTCCTCATTCAGGCAATACCAGTAAGGGTCAGGTAAGCGGGAGTTCTCTTTCTATCACTGCGTCCCTGCCGCCCCACCTGCCGGTCCACGACCGTTACGCGCCCGCTACAAGCCCCACACGCCGGGGCGCGCACGCCCCGGCGTCGACAGCTCCGGCCGCCCTACTCGTCGTCCGCCAGCTCCAGCCAGCGCATTTCCAGCTCGTCGCGCTCGTCGCGCAGCGCGCGCAGTTGGGTGTCCAACTTGGCGACGAGGTCGAAGTCCGTCGAGTTGTCCGCGATCTGCGTGTGCACCTTGGCCTCTTCCTGGCCGATGCGGTCGAGCCGGCGCTCGACCTTCTGCAGCTCCTTCTTCGCCGCCCGCTCGTCCCGGGACCCGGCGGCTCCCGCCGCCTTGCCCTTCGACACGACCGGCGCGGGCGCCGAGTCCGCCGCGATACGGCGGCGGCGCTCCAGGTACTCGTCGACCCCGCGCGGCAGCATCCGCAGCGTCGAGTCGCCGAGCAGCGCCCAGACGTTGTCGGTCGTGCGCTCCAGGAAGAACCGGTCGTGGCTGATGACCACCATCGAACCGGGCCATCCGTCGAGCACGTCCTCCAGCTGCGTCAGCGTCTCGATGTCGAGATCGTTGGTGGGCTCGTCGAGGAACAGCACGTTCGGCTCGTCCATCAGCAGCCGCAGGATCTGCAGCCGGCGCCGCTCACCACCCGACAGGTCACCGACCGGCGTCCACTGCTTCTCCTTCGAGAAGCCGAACTGCTCGCACAGCTGGCCCGCCGTCATCTCCTTGCCCTTGCCGAGGTCCACGCGCTGCCGCACGCTCTCCACGGCCTGCAGCACCCGCCACGTCGGGTCGACCTCGCTGACCTCCTGCGACAGGTACGCGAGCTTCACCGTCTTGCCGACGACGATCTTCCCGGCCGGCGGCTGGTCGTCGCCGTGCGAGTACGCGGCCTGCGCCAGCGCCCGCAGCAGCGACGTCTTGCCCGCGCCGTTCACCCCGACCAGGCCGATCCGGTCGCCCGGACCCAGCTGCCACGTCAGGTGCTTGAGCAGCACCTTGTCGCCGCCCTGGATCGTCACGTCCTCCAGCTCGAAGACGGTCTTGCCGAGCCGGGAGTTGGCGAACTTCATCAGCTCGGCACTGTCGCGCGGCGGCGGCACGTCCGCGATCAGCTCGTTCGCGGCCTCGATGCGGTAGCGCGGCTTGCTGGTCCGCGCCGGGGCGCCGCGGCGCAGCCACGCCAGCTCCTTGCGCATGAGGTTCTGCCGCTTGCCTTCTTCGGTGGCCGCCCGCCGGTCGCGCTCGGCCCGCGCGAAGACGTAGTCGCTGTAGCCGCCCTCGTACTCGTGCACGTCACCGCGCTGCACGTCCCACATCCGGGTGCAGACCTGGTCCAGGAACCACCGGTCGTGAGTGACGCAGACCAGCGCGGAGCGCCGGGTCTGCAGGTGGCCGGCCAGCCAGGCGATGCCCTCGACGTCGAGATGGTTGGTCGGCTCGTCGAGCACGACCAGGTCCTGCTCGTCGATCAGCAGCTTCGCCAGCGCGATCCGGCGCCGCTCACCACCGGACAGCGGCCCGATCACCGTGTCCAGCCCCTGCGGGAACCCCGGCAGGTCCAGCCCGCCGAACAGCCCGGTCAGCACATCGCGGATCTTCGCGTCCCCGAGCCACTCGTGGTCCGCCTTGTCCCCGACCACCTCGTGCCGGACGGTCGCCTTCGGGTCCAGGCTGTCGTGCTGCGTCAGCACCCCGAGCCGCAGCCCGCCCACATGCGTGACCCGCCCGGTGTCCGGCTCCTCCAGCTGCGCGAGCATCCGGATCAGGGTCGTCTTCCCGTCACCATTACGGCCGACGACCCCGATACGGTCGCCCTCCGAAACGCCGAGGGAAACACCGTCGAGCAGCGCCCGGGTGCCGTAGACCTTTCCTACGGCCTCGACGTTGACGAGGTTGACGGCCACTTTTACTCCATGCTGGTGCGGAACGATCGATCTCCCAGGGTAGTCGCCACCACCGACCACCCCCTCCGCCCGCATCCATTGCCGGTAGCACCACACAGCGTGCCTTTTCGGTCACCCGGTGTGCCACTCGCAGGCAGGAGCGGTCCGCCGCTCGCCGCCGCCGCGCGAAACTGCCGCCGCGCGAAGTTGATCGAGCAAGTTCGCGCAAGTTGCTGTCGCGCGCCGGTGGGCGCGGTGCAAGCTCGTTGGCAGCGATCCCATCCGGCTCGCCAGCGGAGGACACCATGGCGTTACACCTGCTCGGCAAGGACCCGGAGAGCAAGTCCGGCGGCTCTCCCACCGTGTATCTCGATGACGAGACCCGACGACCGGCGATCTTGGGCCTCCATCGACTACGTACCCGGCGAAACGTCGTTCGAGGTGGATCAGTACGGCCCACGCCGCCTCTGGGACGAGGTCGGGACCGCCTACTCCTGGTGGTTGGAGAACGGCCGGCCGGAGCGCGACGAATTCGGCCTCACCGTGACGAAGACCGGCGGCCAGCAGGTCTGGCTACGCACGCCGGGAACGCCGGTCCCCACCGTCCGCTGACTGCACCCCAGGAATGCCGCAGGCGGGGCTACTCACCCCGGGGTGAGTAGCCCCGCTCATGCCGCCCGCCCGGTTGCGCCCTAGCGTCATCGGCATGACCATCCCCGTGAGCACACCGGCCGCCCGAACCCCGCTCCCACTGGTCCGCGGGCTGCTCGCAGTGCTGCTCGTCGTCGCCGGCCTGTTCACCTACCTGCTCGCGCCCATCTTCGTCATGGCGAGCGACTCGTGCTTCCCGGACTCCCACGAGGGCATCTGCGACCCCGCCCGCCAGAACCTCATCGTCCTGCTCCCCCAGATCGCCGCCCCACTGATCGTGACGGCCGGCCTGTTCGGCACCCTCCGCCGCAACGGCACGGCGGTGGCCGCCACGTTGGGTTTGGTCCTGCTCCTGGTGGTCTGGATCATCAACGCGACACTGGCCTCGTCCTAGGACCGGTCCGCCCCGGCCTTCAGGGCCTGGAGGAACGCGCGGAGCGCGGCGGGGGTGGTGCGGAGGATCACGTCGGGGTCGTCGCTCTCACGGAGGCGGATCGTTCCGTCGGAGGTGCGGGCTATGTAGAGGCAGTTCGCCCCCTGATTGCTGTACGAGGACTTCTGCCAGTCCATCGTGGGCATGCGCGCTCCTCAGCTCTCCTGTGCGATGCGGCGAATCAAGTCGCGCGACCTGTCGGGCTTGAGCGCGGACCCCTCCATCCGGTCCAGAACGGACCGGTACCACTGTAGAAGCGCCTCCGCGTCGAGAAACTCGCAGCTGTGATCGGTGTCGAGTTCCACGGTGTCCAGCTGCGGCACGGAACCGTAGGCGTAGGTGATCGGCTGGCCGGATGGTGTGAAGGACGCACTACCGAACGGGATCACCACGAGGGAGATGTGGTCGTGCTCGCTCATCTCGATGAGGTGAGCGAGCTGCGCTCGTACCGTGTCGGGCCCGCCCAGCCCCATCCGCAGCGCCGCCTCGTGGATGACCACGGAGTACGAGACCGGTTCGTCGCGGAACAGGATCGCCTGCCGCTTGATCCGGAACGAGACCCGGTGCTCCACCTCATGCGGCCGAAGCGCGGGGACACTCTGGCAAATCGTCGCGCGGGCGTGATCAACGGTCTGGAGCAGACCCGGCATGTGGATCGCCACGGCGACCCGGATCGCTGTTGAGTGGTGCTCCATCTCCGCCAGATCGAGCAACCCGACGGGGAAGGTCTCCCGGTACTCCTCCCACCAGCCGCGCGGGCGCTTCCCGGTCATCGCAACAAGCGCCTCGATCAGGTCCTCACCGAAACAGTTGTAGCCACGGGCCATCGCGTGAACCCGGTCGGCACTCACTGGGTGCCGGCCCGACTCGATGTTGCTGATGCGCGACTGGTTGACGCCGAACAGGGCTGCGGCGGCCGTCGCGGACAACCCCGCGCGCTCACGCAGTTTGCGCAGCTCAGCGCCGAGACGCTGCTGTCGCAACGTCGGAGTACTGCTGGGTGGCATCGCTGCGCCCTCCTCGATCCGTGCACAGTGCGGCGGGTCACCCACACGAGCGCATCCTGAATATATTCAAGTGAATCGCCGAATACTTCACAGTTAACGTCCTACAGTGTGACGCATGCCACTCGATGGCGCCGGAAGAGCACCGCCCCGCCAGGGGCGACACCGCCACCGGGCCACCCGACCGGAGGCGGTCCCCCATGCACAACGACAACAACGTAGCGGCGAACACGCCGCACCCCGACGACTTCTGGACGTACACCCTCCAACTCCCGCACGACGGCAGAGCCGTCCGCATCGCGCGGGCGACGGTGCGAGCCGTGCTGCTGACGTACGGGATCCCGCAGGTCACCGACGTGGCCGAGCTACTGGCGAGCGAGTTGGTGACCAACTCGCTGCTGTACTCCGACGGGCCGTCGTGGATCCGGCTGAGCAATCCGCGCACCACGCACGTACGGGTGGGTGTGTGGGACACCAACCCGACGATTCCGCCGCCGTTTCGCGGCGCACTGCACCCGCCCGGGCCGCCCGAGTGCGCCGAGCGGGGGCGGGGGCTGCTGCTCGTGCGGGAGTGCGCGGACCGGTGGGGCGGGTACGCGCTCGGCGAGGAAGTGTTCGGGGTGTGCGGGAAGTTGCTGTGGTTCGAGTTGGCCGCCTGATGGCGGAACCCGGCGATCCGCTCGTCGAGGCGGCCCTGCGGGTGACCGTCAGCGGGCTGGATCTCGCCGCGGCGGATCGGTTCGACCGCGAACTGAGCGCCGCGCGGCAGGAGGCGGAACGGACGGGCAGTGCCGCCGCGCTGGAATCCTTCCTGCACCGGTGGCGGGTGTTCATCGCGCTGCGGCGGCGCCCCGACGATCCGGGTGAGACCTGACACCCGTTCGAACTCGTGGCGTGACGTCAGGGCGAACCGCTACCGTGCCGCACGTGACGCACAGAGAGATCGTCGAGCAGGGTGTCCGGGTACTGGGTGTGGCGGTCGTCTGTCTGTGCTCCCTCGTCGGGCTGACCGCCGTGTCGCTGATGGGCCTGTCCGCCGGGAACGAATGCGATCCGGGCGACCACGCCCTCTGCAACGGCTGGGGCAGGGACGTTCTGTCCCTCGGGCCGATGGTTGTCGCCCTGGCGGCAGCAGCCGTGGGCAGCTACGGCGCGATGTCCCGCCGCCCGTGGCGACCGGTCCTGTGGGTGATCGCGATGGCAGCGCAGTTCACGGTGTGGGCACTGGTGATGGAGCTTTACGGCTGAGGCTCCATCAGCTCGCTTCGCACCCTGGCCGGTTGGCCATCCCAGGGGAGGAGCGGGTGACGGCGATGGCGGGGGTCACGCCCGTCAGCCGCAGGATGGTGAGCATCCTGGTGTCGGTGCAGAGCAGGGTGAGGTCGCCGCCGCGGTCCACGGCTCGGCGCCAGGCCCGGCAGATGGGGCCGAGCCCGGCACTGTCGATGAAGGTCACCCCGCGCAGGTCGACAAGCACCGACGGAGCGCTGCGGGCGGTTGCCGCGTCCAGGTGCTGGTCGCTCTCGCCGGTGGTTGCGATGTCGATCTCGCCGTGGAACTCGACGACGGTCGTGCCCCGCGCGTCCTGGCCGATGGTGCGGACCGCGGGACGCCGGAGGTGTCCGGGCGCCGCGCCATGGCCCGGATCGGATCCTGTTCGCATGGTGGCTGTGATGGCTGTGATCCTCTGCGGCTTCTCAGGTGCGGGGGATGCGGGCGCGGCCCCTTGTTCGGTGCGCGCCCCCTCCGGACCCGGTACGACCGGGTCCGGACGGGGCGGGACAGTCTCTAGCCCACGCCGATGCTGCTCTGGGAGGCGGGGAAGCAGCTGGGCTCGCCCGGGGACAGCATGACCTCCATGGAGTACATCTTGTCCGGGTGCAGGACACCCTTGAGGGAGGGCTGCACCAGCACCAGGGAGTCCCCGTGCGGGATGGCGCTGGGCCGGATCACCATCACGCGTCCGTTCTTCGGATCCTGCGAGGAGACCGTCTCGAGGTTGGCGTTGTCGGTGCGGACCTTGGCGTGGCAGGACTCCGAGGCCCGCAGGACCACGGCCGGCACACCCAGGCTGCGCAGCGCCGCCTGGAGCCCGGACACCTCAGCGCCCGTCACCTGGATGCTGACGGTCCCGTCCTTGCGCGGAACCACCGTGTAGGCGGCGTTGCTCAGGACCGGCGCACCGCCCGGGACCTGGGCGGTGCTCTGGCCCGTTCCGGCTTGCGGGGTGTCGGTGGTACCGGCCGAGTGCGGGATCAGCATCACTGCGGTGGCGGCTGCGGCCAGTCCCAGCGCGGTGACCGCGATCCGCCGGGTGTGGCGCGGCCGCACCGGCACCGCTGCCACGGGCGGCAGGGCCGCGGCGCGGGCGGTGAGCTCCTCGGCGAGCTGCTGCTGGAAGTGCACGGGGGTGGTCATGAGTGGGCCTCCGAGACAGCGTGCAGGGATGAGGTGGTCTTGGTGTCGACGCGCTGCAGGGCCATGCGGGCGCGGTGCAGGCGCACCCGGGCGGCGGCCGAGCTGATGCCCAGGGCCTGTGCGGCCTCGCGGGTGGTCAGTCCGTCCAGGGCCACCAGGTCCAGCACCGCGCGCAGCGGCTCGGACAGGGCGGCGTGCCGCGCGGCCAGCTGCCGGGCGTCGCGGGCGGCGTCGATACGGCCCTCGATCGCGCTGACGTCCTCGTCGTCCAGCAGCCGCCGGCCGGCGAGCTGGGCGGTGGCCTGCCGCTCGCGGGCACTGCCCCGGAAGTGGGCAGCCAGGACGTTGCGGGAGATGCCGTAGAGCCAGGCGACCGGTGCGCCGCGGCGGGCGTCGTAGGTGTGCGCTTGTTCGAGCGCCGTCAGGAAGATGTCGGCGGTCAGGTCCGCGGCCAGGTGCGGGCTGTCGGTGCGCCGGGTGACAAAACCGAGCACAGTGTCGAACTGCTGCTGGTAGAACACGGCGAACCCGACCGGATCACGCACGGGTGGCGCTGCTGAATGCTCCGCTTTCACGGACGACTCCTTGAACGGACGAGCAATGCCTTACATCTCTACTTGGCTCGGCCGCCCGAAAGCGTTACATGCCCCCTCCAGCACCGGCTGTTCCACACCCGGCAGCGTCAGGCGGGCAGGATCGTCGCCCCCGGGGCCGGGGACGTCGTGACCCGGGTCGTACGGCAGGTGCCGGAGGCCAGGACGGCCTCGGCGATCTTCTCGGCTTCTTCGGGGGTGGCGGCCAGGAAGGCGCACGTCGGGCCCGAGCCGGAGACCAGGGCGGCCAGGGCGCCGGCCCCGGTGCCCGCGCGGAGGGTGTCGGCGAGGGCGGGGCGCAGGGAGAGGGCGGCGGGCTGGAGGTCGTTGCCCAGGGCGGCGGCCAGTGCGGCGGGGTCGCCGGAGGCGAGGGCTTCGAGCAGGGCCGGGGCCGGTTCGGGGTCCGCGATGTCGGCCGTGGTGGCGCCGGTGCCGGACGCTTCGCGCAGCCGGTCGCACTCGCGGTAGACGGCCGGAGTCGACAGACCGCCGTCCGCGACGGCGAAGACCCAGTGGAACGGTCCCCGCACGTCGAGCGGGGTGAGGATCTCGCCCCGGCCGCGTCCGAGCGCGGCGCCGCCGATCAGGTTGAACGGCACGTCGCTGCCCAGCTCGGCGCAGATGTCCAGGAGTTCGGCCTGCGGGGTGTGCAGTCCCCACAGGGCGTCGCAGGCGAGCAGTGCGCCCGCCCCGTCCGCGCTGCCGCCCGCCATGCCGCCCGCGACGGGGATGTCCTTGGCGATGTGGATGTGGACGGCGGGCTCGATGCCGTGCCGCGCGGCGAGCGCGACGGCGGCCCGGGCGGCCAGGTTCGTGCCGTCCAGGGGGATCTCCGCGGCGTCCGGGCCGGACGCCGTGATCCGCAGGCTGTCGGCGGGGGTGACGGTGACCTCGTCGTACAGGCCCACGGCGAGGAACACGTTCGCCAGGTCGTGGAAACCGTCGGGCCGCAGACCGCCGACGGCCAGCTGCGCGTTGACCTTGGCGGGGATCCGGACGGTGACGGAGGCGGACGCGGCGGCGGGCACGCTCACTGCTCGTCCTCCACCACGACGTCCGCGGCCGGCTTGTCCTCCGCCACGACGGCCGCGACCGGCTTGTGCTCGGCGATGGCCGCGAACTCCTCGACCGTCAGTGCCTCACCGCGCGCCTGCGGCGAGATGCCCGCCGCGACGAGCGCGGCCTCGGCGGCGGGAGCCGAGCCGGCCCAGCCGGCGAGCGCGGCCCGCAGGGTCTTGCGGCGCTGGGCGAAGGCCGCGTCGACGACGGCGAAGACCTCGCGCCGGGTGGCCGTGGTCGGCGGCGGCTCGTGGCGCACCAGCGCGACCAGACCGGAGTCGACGTTCGGCGCGGGCCAGAAGACGTTGCGGCCGATGGATCCGGCGCGCTTCACGTCCGCGTACCAGTTCGCCTTCACCGAGGGCACGCCGTAGACCTTGTTGCCGGGCTTGGCGGCCAGCCGGTCCGCGACCTCGGCCTGGACCATGACGAGGGTGCGTTCGATCGTCGGGAACGTCGCGAGCATGTGCAGCAGCACCGGCACCGCCACGTTGTACGGCAGATTCGCGACCAGCGCGGTCGGCGGCGGCCCCGGCAACTCCGTGACCTGCATCGCGTCGTTGTGCACCAGCGCGAACCGGTCGGCCCGGGAAGGCATCCGTGCCACGATGGTGGGGGTGAGCGCGCCCGCGAGCACGTCGTCGATCTCGATCGCCGTGACGCGGTCGGCCGCTTCCAGCAACGCCAGCGTCAGCGATCCGAGGCCGGGTCCGACCTCGAGGACGGTGTCGTCCGGCAGGACGCCGGCCGTCCGCACGATGCGCCGCACCGTGTTCGCGTCGATGACGAAGTTCTGGCCCCGCTGCTTGGTGGGGCGTACGCCCAGCGCGGCGGCCAGTTCGCGGATGTCGGCGGGACCGAGGAGTGCGTCGGGCTCAGTGGTGCTCACGTACTCAGCGTACGGGCCCGGCAGCCGCCCTCGAGCCGTGCCCCGGCCGCGCGGACCAGCGGCCGGGCCACCGCTCAGCCGCCGAGCTTGCGCCCGCAGACCGGCCACGGGCTGGAGCCGCGCTGGATGTAGAGCCGTTTGGCGCGGAAGGTCTGTTCGCCCGCGGGGGCGTCCTGGGGGCGGCCGCTGCCGCCGAGGCTGTGCCAGGTCCGGGTGTCGAACTGGTAGAGGCCGCCGTAGGTGCCGGACGGGTCGACCGCGTGCGGGCGGCCGCCGGCCTCGCAGTGCGCGAGGCCCTGCCAGTTCAGGCCGTCGGCCCCGGCGACCGAGGTCGGCAGCGGTTTGGTGCCGATCCGGACGACCTGGGTGACGGGCTCCCTGACGATCTCGGAGCGGATGATCCTGGGCCGCTGCTTCACCCCGTTGATCGTCCGGAAGGCGTACGTGACGCGGCGGACACCCGCCTTGCCCGGAGTGTCGACGGCCTCGGTGCCGTGGAACAGCTTGGCGTCCTTGTGCTTCTCCGTGCGGAACCGCACCGGCTCCTCGCGCACCTCCTCGGTGCCGGAGATGCGCAGCACCGAGATGGTCTGGCCCTCGCGGGGGAAGCTCTCGGGGTCGACGGAGGTCGTGTCCTGGTTCTGCAGGGTGATCCCGGACTGGGCGACGACCTCGCGGACGGTGGCGGCGTTGGTGCGTACCGTCCGCTCACGGCCGTCGGCGAGCAGCGTGACGGTCCGCTCGGTGCGTACGTCCAGGTCGAGGCCGTGCCGTCCGATGGACGAGCCGCGCGACGCGGACAGATGCGCGCCCTCGGCGCGGACGCCGAGCTCCCGCAGGGCCTCGTCGACGGTGTCCGCCGTGGTCCACAGCAGGCGGCGGTGGCCGTCGAGGGTGAGCGTGACGGGACGGCCGAAACGGACTTCGACCTGGTCGCCGTCGTGCAGCTCGGCCTGCGGGCCGGGCGCGACGAGGTCGTGCTCGCCCACGGTCACGCCTTGCTGCGCCAGCACCTCCCCGACATCGTCGGCGAAGGTGTGGAGGGTGCGCGGTTCGCCGTCGACGGTGAGCTGCACGTCCTTGTCACCGGCGAGGAACGCGACGGTCCCGCCCGCCAGGAACGCGACGACGAGCGCCTGCGGCAGCAGCTTGCGCAGGGAGTCGGGCCGGAAGTCGGGGCGGGAATCGCGCCGGGAACCTCCCGCGGGAGAGGCCGCGGACGCCGGTTCCGGCCGTCTGCCGTTCCTGGCGGCGCGGCGCGCGGCGGTCCTGGCGCCGACCGGCGCTGCCGCGGGCGCCGGTTCCTGCTCCGGGATCAGCGGAAGGCAGCCGGTCGCCGCCGCCTCGTCGGCCCACGACGAGTTCGGTACGGCGTCCCAGTCGGACTGGTGCGGCAGCCGGGTGCCCGCGGCCTCCGGTACGACCCCCGGCACGGGGGTCGCCGCACCGCGTGCTGCTCGGTGGGTGCCCTGCGCATTGCTCACGACGACTCCACAGGTCCGACGGTCCCCGATCCGGACCGGGACCCTAGCCCACGTTTCGTCACTCTCCAAAACCATCCGGGCACGCTGTGTCGTGATCACGCGTTTCGGGACGGGTGTCGGCCGGAGGGCCGACGGGGGGGCGACGGGGAGGCCTGCGGGGCCGACGGGGATGGCGGCGGCCGTCAGTAGCCGAAGGCCCGCGCCGTGTTCGCCCCGATGGCGGACGCCAGCTCGTCCTCGGGGAGCTGCCTGGCCGCGGCCATCGCCCGCAGAGTGACCGGAATGAGGTACGGCGCGTTAGGCCGACCGCGGTACGGCACCGGAGTGAGGAAGGGCGCGTCCGTCTCGACCAGCAGGAGGTCGCGCGGGGCCACGGCGACGGCGTCCCGCAGGTCCTGGGCGGACTTGTAGGTGACGTTGCCGGCGAAGGACATGTAGTAGCCCTTGTCGGCGCAGATCCGGGCCATGGCGGCGTCGCCCGAGTAGCAGTGGAAGACGACGGTGTCGGGCGCGCCCTCCTCGTCGAGGATGCGCAGCACGTCGGCGTGCGCCTCGCGGTCGTGGATGACGAGCGCCTTGCCGACGCCCTTCGCGATGTCGATGTGCCGGCGGAAGGAGTACTGCTGGGCCTCGACGCCTTCGGGGCCGGTGCGGAAGTAGTCGAGGCCGGTCTCGCCGACGCCGCGGACCTGGGGAAGCGCGGCGAGCGCGGCGATCCGGTCGAGGGCGTCCCGCAGGGCCTTGTCGCCGCCGGGGGTGCGGGCGCCCTGGCGGGACCAGCCGTCCGGATCGCCGTGGACGATCCGGGGCGCTTCGTTGGGGTGCAGGGCGACGGTGGCCCACACGTTCGGGTGCTGGGCGGCGGTGTCGGCCGCCCATTGCGAGCCCTTCAGGTCGCAGCCGACCTGGATGAGGGTGGTGACCCCGACGGAGGCGGCCTTGGCCAGCGATTCCTCGACCGTTCCTTCCTGCATGTCGAGGTGGGTGTGCGAGTCGGCGACCGGGACCCGCAGCGGCTCGGGCACCGGCGGGGCCGCGGACTTCTCGTTCTTCGGGGACATGCCCCGATCCTATGGAGACCCGGGGAGCGGGCGGGACGGGAGGCCGGGCGGACAGGGGGTCGGCGCTTACGGCCCGGGGTCAGGCCGGCCGGGGATTCAGACGGGCCCGGCGTCAGACCGCCGTCAGGCCGTGTCGGCTTCTCCGTGCTTGCGGTGCAGCCGGTGCAGGAGGGACCAGTGGTGCGTGCGGTGCACGGCACGCTCGCCCGTGGGGGTGTTCCACAGCGACATCACATCGGAGACCTGACCCGACCGCATGATCCGCACCTTGTGCCCTCCGCAGTTCAGGCAGGTCGGGCGGGTGAGCGGGGACGGCACCTTCTCGCCGGCGGTCGTGTAGGTGACGAAGGGCTGACCCTTCGCGTCGACATGGTGCTCGATGTCGTACGACTGCTCCCAGCCGTGGCCGCAATTGAGGCACGCGAAGGCGTACGCCTCGGAGACGGTGGTGTCGGATCCGACGATCTCGCTCATGGCAGCTCCTGTTGCCCTCCGGACGAGGCGTCCGGAGCGGGTCTTCCCACTACCAGCGAACGCCTTTCCGGCCGATACCGCAGCAGGGGTATACGACTCTTGGGGCAGTTTTGGGCCGTAAGTGGGTAGTGCGCTACTTTGCTTTGCCCTCGTCCGAGTTTAGGCACGTGACGTACGTCACGACACTTAATAATGCTGTGCATTAGCATGTTCCCATGGCGAGAACATCCGGACCCGAGACCCGCCGCAAACTGCTCCGCGCGGCCGGGGAACTCTTCGCCCTCAAGGGCGTCGACGGCGCGCTGACCCGCGACATCACCCGTCTCGCGGGCCAGTCCAACCCCTCCGCCGTGCAGTACCACTTCGGATCGCGGCAGGGCCTGCTCGACGCCGTCATGGCCGGCCGCCAGGACCGGACGGAAGCGGCGCTCGCACCACGGCTCGCCGAGTTGCTCGCGGACGCGGCCCCGGGGCCGGACCCGCGGGAGGCCCCCGGGCCGGACCTGCGTGCGCTGGTCGCCGCGCTCGTCGACGCCGAGGCGACCGAGCTCGCCACCGACGGCGGACGGCACTGCCTGCTGATCTCCGCACAGCTCAGCCACGAGAGCGGGGTACGCACCCGCACCCCGCATCCGACGCTGGCCGGCACCGGCTACTGGCGGCTCATCTGCCTCATCGAGGACCGCCTCGACGGGCTGCCGGAACCCGTACGCCTGGAACGCCTCGACCTCGCGCTCACCCTGATCGGCGCGGCCCTGGGCGACCGGGCCCGCCAGTACCTCGACGGCACGCGGACCCTCACCGACGAGCCGCTGTTCCTCGCCGACCTCGTCGGCATGACCACCGCCATGCTGCGCGCGCCCGCGCCCGAGACCGTCCCCGAGACCGCGCCCGCGCCCGTCCCCGAGACCGCGTCCGCACCCCGGACCGACCCCGAGACCGACGCCACTCCTCCAACGACGACCCCGACTCCACAGGGAGCTTGAAAATGAACGACCTGACCGGCAAGACCGTCATCATCACCGGCGCGGCCCGCGGCCTGGGGGCCGAGACCGCCCGTCAGGCGGTCGCGGCAGGCGCCAACGTCGTCCTGACCGACGTCCTGGAGGAGGACGGCAGGGCCACCGCCGCCGCGCTCGGCGACCGGGCCCGCTTCCTGCACCACGACGTCACGTCGGAGGAGGGCTGGGCGGCGGTCGCGGACTTCGCGGTCACCGAGTTCGGCGGCGTCGACGGCCTCGTCAACAACGCCGGGATAGCCGAGGGGAAGTTCATCGAGGACGCCTCCGTCGAATACTTCCGCAACGTCCTCGACATCAACCTCACCGGCGTCTTCATCGGTATGAAGACCGTGATCCCCGCCATGAAGGAGCGCGGCGCGGGCTCGATCGTCAACATCTCGTCCGCCGCCGGGCTCATGGGCATCGCCCTCACCGCGGGTTACGGCGCGTCCAAGTGGGGCGTGCGCGGCCTCACCAAGATCGGCGCGGTGGAGCTGGGCACCTCCCGCATCCGCGTCAACTCCGTCCACCCCGGTATGACGTACACGGCCATGACGGCGTCCGTCGGCATCCAGCGGGGCGAGGGCAACTTCCCGAACACCCCGATGGGCCGGGTCGGCGAGGCAGACGAGATCGCGGGCGCCGTGATCTTCCTGCTCTCGGACTCCGCCTCGTACGTGACGGGCGCCGAGCTCGCCGTGGACGGCGGCTGGACGGCCGGTCCGACGGTCAAGTACGTCATGGGTCAGTAGGACGGGGAGGCGCGCGGGGGTCCGGTTCT
Organism: Streptomyces sp. So13.3; assembly: GCF_005860785.2. Lineage (NCBI taxonomy): Bacteria > Bacillati > Actinomycetota > Actinomycetes > Kitasatosporales > Streptomycetaceae > Streptomyces > Streptomyces sp. So13.3. The sequence goes on from NZ_CP048835.1 coordinate 4,324,441, forward strand.
CAGGCCCCCGCAGGCGCTCCAGGCCCCTTCTCCGCCGCCTTGGCCGCGTTCTTCGCCGCCACCACCGCGTCGAAGACATCGCGCTTCGGCAGGCCGAGCTCCGCCGCCACGGCCACGATCGCCTCCTTGCGGCGCTCCCCGGCCTCCTCGCGCACCATCACCCGCCGCACCAGTTCGGCCGGGCCGAGGTCCGACGGCCCCCGCTCCGGGGCGCCCTCCACGACGACGGTGATCTCGCCGCGCACGCCCTCCGCCGCCCAGGCGGCCAGTTCCTTCAGCGGGCCGCGCTTGATCTCCTCGTACGTCTTCGTCAGCTCACGGCACACCGCCGCGCGCCGGTCGGGACCGAACGCCTCCGCCATCGCCGCCAGTGTGTCGTCGATCCGGTGCGGCGCCTCGAAATACACCAGGGTGCGACGGTCGTCGGCCACCTCGCGCAACCGCGCCAGCCGCTCCCCCGCCTTGCGCGGCAGGAAGCCCTCGAAGCAGAACCGGTCGACGGGCAGCCCGGAGAGCGCCAGCGCCGTCAGCACCGCCGACGGGCCCGGCACCGCCGTGACCCTGATGCCCTTCTCCACGGCCGCCGCCACCAGCCGGTAGCCGGGGTCGGAGACCGACGGCATGCCCGCGTCGGTGACGAGCAGGACGCGGGCGCCGTTCTCCAGCGCCTCGACCAGCTCGGGGGTGCGGGCGCTCTCGTTGCCCTCGAAGTACGAGACGACCCGGCCGGTCGTGTGCACGCCGAGGCCCTGCGTCAGCCGGCGCAGCCGCCGGGTGTCCTCCGCGGCGATCACTTCCGCCGCGAGCAGTTCGGCGGCGAGGCGCGGTGGCGCGTCCTGGATGTCGCCGATGGGGGTCCCCGCCAGAACCAGTACGCCTACGCCTGCCGCTGAGCTAGTCACGGGTCCAGCTTCCCACCCGCCCGCCCTTTGCCCTCAATCGGCGGGCGGCCTGGGGGTGGGGGTGGAGTGGCCTCGAACGCCGGCCGGGCTGAAAAAACGGGGTGGGACGCAGGCAGCCCTGACCGTGGCCGCCAAACGCCGGCCGGGCCGAACGGTCGCCTCGAACTCCCCCAGCCACCCTTGGGAGGTGCCCCCAGGGGCTGAACCGCTGACAGGAAACGCACAGGAAAGGGGAAAAGGGCGGCTTCCTGTCATCGGAGGGTGGGTTCGAGGGTGGAATCCGCATGCCCGGGACCCGAACCGGCATGCGACATCCCTACGATGGCCCGGTGACCAGTGACACCGCGACTCAGGCCGAGCGGGACGAGGGCCTCCTCCACCCGGAGCCGCAGCCCAGCGCATGGCAGCGACGGCTGCGCCGCTTCGGCTATACGGACCGGCCGCACGTGGACGTCCGCGACCGCCTCGTGGTGCCGTTCCCGGAGCCCGGGACCCGGCTCTGGGGTTCGCTGGGCCTGGGCCAGGCGGCGGCGTCGAGGGTGGCGCGGCTGACCGGATGGGGCGGTCCGCTGCTCGTGGCGCTGATGGCGGGCCTCATCCGCTTCTGGCACCTGGGCACCCCGCACGCGGTGATATTCGACGAGACGTACTACGCGAAGGACGCGTGGTCGCTGCTCAAGTTCGGCTACGAGGGCACCTGGACCGACGGCAAGATCTCCAATGCGCAGATCCTGGCCGATCCCCAGATCATCCCGCTGTCGCGCGATCCGGGCTATGTGGTGCACCCGCCGGTCGGCAAGTGGGTCATCGCGGTCGGTGAGCAGCTGTTCGGCCTGAACCCGTTCGGCTGGCGGTTCATGGTCGCGCTGCTCGGCACCCTGTCGGTGCTGATGGTGTGCCGGATCGGCCGCCGGCTGTTCCGTTCCACCGCGCTGGGCTGCCTGGCCGGCCTCCTGCTGTCGGTGGACGGTCTGCACTACGTGATGAGCCGTACGGCCCTGCTCGACCTGGTCATCATGTTCTTCGCGCTGGCCGCGTTCGGCTGTCTGGTCGTGGACCGCGACTGGTCGCGGGCCCGGCTGGCGGCGGCGCTGCCGGTCGGCGAGGACGGTGTGGCGCGCCCGGACCGCCGGGTCGGGGACCGCGGCAGCATGGGCTGGCGGCCGTGGCGGCTCGCGGCCGGGCTGTTCCTGGGCCTGGCGTGCGCGAGCAAGTGGAACGGTCTGTACTTCCTGGCGGCGTTCGGGCTGATGACCATCCTGTGGGACGCCGGCTCGCGCCGGGTCGCCGGCGCCAGGCGCCCGTACGTGGCGGTGCTGCGCAAGGACACCGGCTGGGCGTTCCTGTCCGTCGTGGTCGTCGCCATCGGCACGTACCTGGTCTCCTGGACCGGCTGGTTCGTGACCAAGGGCGGCTACGGCCGGGACTGGGCGGCACACCGCAAGGGCCTGTCCCCCGACCACATCAAACTGCCGCTGATCGGCCGGATCGACCTGCACCAGTTCGACATGACGTGGATGCCGGACGCGCTGCGCAGCCTGTGGCACTACGAGTTCCAGGTCTACCAGTTCAACATCGGCCTCTCCACGCCGCACATGTACCAGTCGAACCCGTGGAGCTGGATGGTCCTGGGCCGGCCCGTCTCCTACTTCTACGAGTCGCCGAAGAACGGCGAGGCCGGCTGCACCGCGGCCAAGGGCTGCGCCCGCGAGATCCTCGCCATCGGCACCCCCCTGCTGTGGTGGTCGGCCTGCTTCGCGCTGCTGTACCTGCTCTACCGCTGGGGCTTCCGCCGCGACTGGCGGGCGGGCGCGATCCTGTGCGCCGCGTTCGCCGGCTGGCTGCCCTGGATGATGTACCAGGACCGCACGATCTTCCTCTTCTACGCGGTCGCCTTCGTCCCCTACCTCTGCCTCGCCGTCGCGATGATGATCGGCGCGATCCTCGGCCCCCCGGGCTCCGACGAACGCCGCCGGATGTGGGGCGCGGTCGGCGCGGGCACACTCGTCCTGCTGATTGTCTGGAACTTTATTTACTTCTTCCCCATCTACACGGGGATGCCGATCTCGATGGACGCCTGGCGTGCCCGGATGTGGTTCGACTCCTGGATCTGACGCCGGAGGCCCCCTCGGGGCGGGTTGATCGGAGTGGCTGGTCCTGGGCGCTCGGTCCGCACCTGATATCGACGCGTGCCCGGAATGAGACCCCCTGCGTCACTGCGGTCACGTAAAGTGCGGTGAAGAGCGCTTTCTTTGAACGCGTTCAGTTCGCGAGGGGGGACGGGAAATGCAGCGGGGTGCCAAGCTCGGCATACTCGGTGGAGTGGTCGCCGGGATGCTCGGGGTCGCCGGGTACGGGGTCTACAACGTGCTGGACGCGCTCAACAGCGACAGCACGTCGTCGACGGGCAACGCCGGTTCGGCGAAGAGCACGCAGCCGCCGGACGCCAAGGAGATCACCGGGACCGCGGCCGACTTCCTGGCTGCCTGGGCCTCCGGGGACACCGCGAAGGCCGCGGGCCTCACGGACTCCGTGCGGACCGCCACCACCGCGCTGAGCGGGTACAAGGACAAGGCGCACGTCTCGGCCGTCAAGCTCACCCCGGGTACTCCCGTCGGCGCCAAGGTGCCGTTCAACGTGGCCGCCACCCTGTCGTTCCAGGGCAAGACCTCGCCGTGGGCGTACGACTCCGCCCTCACCGTCATCCGTGGCACGAGCGGCAAGCCCGTCGTGCAGTGGAAGGCCGCCGTCGTGCACCCGAAGCTCGCGGAGGGCGCGAGCCTGGAGACCGGTACCGCCAAGCAGCCGACGCTGGACTTCACCGACCGGCACGACAAGGTCCTCGATCCGGCCAAGTACCCGTCCCTGGGACGGTCCTTCACCCAGCTGCGGACCACCTACGCGTCCAAGGCGACCGGCGGCACCCCCGGTGTCGAGACCTGGATCGACGGCGCGGACGGCGCCGTGACCGAGACGCTGCACGTCATCACCAAGGGCACCGGCAGCAAGTTCCCGACCACGCTGGACGCGGACATCCAGGCGGCCGCCGAGAAGGCCGTCCTGAAGCGGTCGGGGTCGGCCGTGACCGCGCTGGACGTGAACACCGGCGGGATCCTCGCCGTCGCCAACAACCCGGCGACCGGCACCAACCTGGCCTTCGGCCCGAATGCCGCACCCGGATCGACCTTCAAGGTCGTGACGGCGACGGCGCTGCTGAAGGCCGGGCTCACACCCAGCTCCAAGGTGCCGTGCAAGGCGCACGACAACATCGACAATGGCAAGATGTACAAGAACGTGGAGAAGGAGGGCAATGAGCAGGCCGACTTCGCCTGGGACTTCGCCAACTCCTGCAACACCGCCTTCATCTCGCAGGCCCACCGGGTCCCCGGCACCACCCTCCAGAGCACCGCGCACGACGTCTTCGGTCTCAACCAGAACTGGGAGATCGGCGTCAAGTCCGTCAACAGCAGCGTCCCCGGCGGCACGGGCGACGAGCTGACGTCGGAGATGATCGGCCAGGGCAAGATCACCGCGAGCCCGCTGGACATGGCGTCCGTCGCGGCCACCGCCAAGAACGGCAGCTTCCACCAGCCGCGGATCGTGGCCGCCGACCTCATCGCCGGCCGGCCCTCGATCAGCACCACTCCGCTCTCCCCGGGCGTCAAGCGCTCGCTGCAGCGGATGATGCAGCAGACCGCGCAGAGCGGCACCGCCGCCACCGCGATGAGCGGCGTCGGCGGCAACGTGGGCGCGAAGACCGGTTCCGCCGAGGACGGGGAGGGGCAGCCCAACGGCTGGTTCCTCGCCTATCGCGACGATGTCGCCGCGAGCGCCATCGTGCAGAACGGCGGCCACGGCGGCGACTCCGCCGGACCCATCGTCGCGGCCGTCCTCAAGGCCTCGTAAGCCACGTGCGACCGGCGGCCCCCACTAGGGCGGGTTGCGAAAGTCCCGCCTGGCCCACGACGCCTGACACGCGCCCTAGCGCAGCGCCGCCAGGCACTCCCGTACCGCCCGCAGCAGGGCCTGGGCGCGGGGGTCGGACGTGACGTTCTTCTGCATGCCGTTGGTGATGTAGCCGAAGCCGATACCGGCGTCCGGGTCCGCGAAGGCCAGCGGGCCGCCGCGGCCGGGGTGGCCGAACGAGGCGGGGCCGAGGAACGGGGAGGTCGGGCCGTGCAGCATGTAGCCGAGGCCGAACCGGGTGTTGACGACGAGCACCTGGTCCGGCCCGTCGGACTCGACGGTGCGGGCGCCGGTGACGGTGGCCGGGGCGAAGAGCATCCTGCTCTCGGCGTCGCTCTCCCGGTACCCGTCCACGTTGCCTATCAGGGCCGCGTAGAAGCGGGCCAGTGAGCGGGCGGTGGCGATGCCGTTGGAGGCCGCCAGTTCGCCGGCCCGGTAGGCCGGGTCGTTCTCGTCCGGGAGCGGGGTGATCGCGGCGAAGGCCCGGCGGGTGAGCGAGTCCGGGTTCGCGTAGGCGTCGTGGACCGACTGCTTGGGGCGGGCGCGCAGCCCGCTCGCGGCGGGCGCGGGCGGCGGCGGGACGTCGGCGATCCGCCCGACGCGGTGGGTCTCGCCGGGCGGCAGGCCCACCCACAGGTCCAGGCCGAGCGGCCGGGTGATCTCCTCGGCGATGTACCGGCCGAGGCTGCGCCCGGACGCCCGCTGGACGATCTCGCCGAGCAGCCAGCTGTAGGTCTGGGCGTGGTAGCCGTGGGTGGTGCCCGGCGCGAAGAGCGGGGCCTGCGCGGCGACGGCGCGGGGGCCGGACACCCCGTCGAGGGCCTGTTCCGGGGTGAGGGGCACATCGAGTGCGGGAACGCCTGCCCGGTGCGCGAGGACGTCCCGTACGGTCACCCGGTCCTTGCCCGCGGCCTTGAAGGCCGGCCAGTACGTACCGACGGGCGCGTCCAGGTCGAGTTGGCCGCGCTGGTGGAGGAGGAGCAGGCAGGCCGCCGCCGGGCCCTTGGTGGCGGACCGGACGATCTGCGCGGTGTCCTCCTGCCAGGGCTCGTCACCGTCGGGGCCTGCCGTGCCCGCCCACAGGTCGACGACCTTGCGGCCGTCGCGGTACAGGGCGAAGGCCGCGCCGCGGTCACCGCGCAGCTCGAAGTTGCGTGCGAACGCCTCGCGGACCGGCTCGAAGCCGTCCGTCACCGTCCCATGGACGTCCACCACCGTTGTCGCTCCCGCTCCGCGCCCGACATGAATCCGCACCCCCATGGTGCACGGCGCACCCCCACATCCCAACCCCGGCCTTCCCCGATACCTTCCGGGACCTTCCAGGACCTTCCGGGAACTTGTTGGGAGCGGGCATGAGCCGCGCCCCGCTCGCGGAATCCGAGCGGGGCGCGGCCGGGACCGAACGCAGGACCCGATGGCGGGGACCGGGAGCAGGCCCGGTCCTGGAGCGGTTACAGCGCCGGGTAGGCGTTCTTCATGAGCTCCTGGAACTGGGCGGAGAACCACTTGCCCGCCAGCGGCGAGTCCGGCAGCGCACCGCTCATGCTGTTGCCGTTGCGACCGTTGCCGGTGTAGGTCGGGTCACACATCCGGTCGAATCCCTTGCCCTCGTCGTTCGGGATCGCCGAGCTGGCACCGTCGGACTCACCCGGCGGCTTCACCCACACATAGGCGTCGATCCCGGCTGCGGGAGCCGCGGTCGGCCGTGCGCCGATACCGGCACCGGACTGGTTGCACCAGTTGCCGAGGTGGATACGGCGGTCGAGTCGGCCGCCGTTGACGTATGTGTCCACGGAGGTCGTCGCACCCGGTCCGGTGGGCCGGGCCGCGCCGCCCCAGCCGTTGCGGGAGGTGTCGATCAGCATGCCGAGACCGGAGTTGAAGCCGGTCGTCACCAGGAGGCTGCGCAGCGCCTGGGCGTAGCTCTGCTCGTCGACGTACTGGTTCCAGTCCACCCACTTCGACTGGCGCACGGAGGTGCCGTTCACGCTGTCGGTGATCTTGAAGAACGGCTCGGTCGTCGCGCCGTAGTTGGCGGTGTTGACGATGAAGCCCGCCACGTCGTTGACGGTGGCGCCGCCCGTTGTCGCGGCCTTCAGGAACTCCTGGGCGGCCGGGCCCAGGTTGGTGTCCCAGCCCAGCCAGCCGTGGTGCCCGGCGTCGATGTAGTTGTAGACGTTCGAGTACGCGCCGAGCCTGTGCAGCGCGTAGCCGACGCCGGCCTCGTAGTTGCCGTTGGCCTTCATCGTCGCGCACGCCTCGGTCGAGCCGGCGGTGCCACCCGCGTTGGTGACCAGGTTGGGCAGCGAGTCCGGCTCGACGATCGTGACGATGCGCAGCGCGGCGTAGGCCGGGTCGGCGATGATCGCGGCGATCGGGTCGATGTACTCGGCCTTGTAGCGGGCGAGCTCGGTCGCGCCGAGTTCACCGTTGGAGGCGAGCGCCGCGCAGTCACGGCCCGGCAGGTCGTAGATGACCAGCTCGATGGTGAGCGGCTGTCCCGCGGCCTGGGTGACCGCCTTGTTCAGGTGGGCGCGCAGGCCCATGCCGCCGTTCACGCCGTTGATCGCGGCGATCCGGTCGAGCCATACGGCGGTCGACGTGTTGGCGATACGGCTGCCGCCGGCCTCGGCCGCGGCCTTCGCGGACCACTCGGGGTTGACGTAGCCCTTGGCGCCGGCGTACGGGTTGTCGACCCGGGTGCCGGGCGGCGGGGTCGTCGGAGGCGTGGTCGGAGGCGTGGTGGGCGGAGTGGTCGGTGGCGTCGTGGGGGGCGTGGTCGGCGTGCCGCCGTTGCAGGCGACGCCGTTGAGCGTGAAGGCGGTGGGGCTCGCGTTCGTGCCGCTGTAGGAGCCGTTGAAGCCGAAGTTCGTGGAGCCGCCGGTCGCCAGGGTCCCGTTGTAGGAGAGGTTCTTGGCGGTGACGGCGGCGGCGCTCTGCGCGATGTCCGCGTTCCAGCCCTGGGTGACCTTCTGGTTGCCGGCGAACGACCAGCCCAGCGTCCAAGAAGTGACCGCGGGACCGGTGTTGGTGAGGGTCACCTGGGTGGTGAAGCCGGTGTCCCACTGGTTCTGCACCGTATACGCGACCGTGCATCCGGCCGCCGCGTCCGTGGCGGCCGAGGCGTTGGTGGCGGTGAACGCGGCCGCGGTCCCGCCCGCGGTGGCGATGAGGAGACCTGCGGCCAGCACGGCCGTACGGCGGTGTCGTGGCGGTGGTAGCTGGCGTGGCTGTTGCGCTGCGGCTCTCATGTGCGGACTACCTCCGGAGTGGGGGTGAGCTTTCAAGTCGTCGAGGGAGGTGGTGCGTTGATGCCTGTTGCGGTTACACGCTCTTAACGTGGGAGCGCTCCCATAGTTGAGCGTTGACCAAGTCCTGTCAACGCTTCGAACAGAACCGCCGTCAGCCGGAACCCCGGCCCGCCGCTACGCGGTCGCCGCTGCCGCCGCCCGGCCCGCCGTGCGCCCGGAGAAGATGCAGCCGCCGAGGAACGTCCCCTCCAGCGAGCGGTAGCCGTGCATGCCCCCGCCGCCGAACCCGGCCGCCTCGCCCGCCGCGTACAGCCCGCCGAACGGTTCCCCGCCCGCCCGCAGCACCCGTCCGTCGAGGTCGGTCTCCAGTCCGCCGAGCGACTTGCGCGTCAGGATGTTCAGCCGGACGGCGATCAGCGGGCCCGCCTTCGGGTCCAGGATCCGGTGCGGCGACGCCGTGCGGATCAGCTTGTCGCCGAGGTAGTTGCGCGCTCCGCGCAGCGCCATGACCTGGAGGTCCTTGGTGAACGTGTTGGCGATCTCCCGGTCCCGCGCCTCGATCTCGCGGCGCAGCGCGGTCTCGTCGATCAGCGCGTCCTTGGTGATCGCGTTCATCCCGCGGACCAGCGCCGGCAGATCGTTCTCGACCACGAAGTCGGGACCGTGCTTCTTGAAGGCCTCGACGGGTCCGGTCGCGCCCGGCAGCGCGCGCTTGAGGACCTCGCGCACGCTCTTGCCCGTCAGGTCCGGGTTCTGCTCGGATCCCGAGAGCGCGAACTCCTTCTCGATGATCTTCTGGGTGAGGACGAACCACGTGTAGTCGTAGCCCGTCGTCATGATGTGCTCCAGCGTCCCCAAAGTGTCGAACCCGGGGAACAGCGGCACCGGCAGCCGCTCGCCGCGCGCGTTCAGCCACAGCGACGACGGGCCCGGCAGGATCCGGATGCCGTGCCGCGCCCAGATCGGGTCCCAGTTCTCGATGCCCTCGGTGTAGTGCCACATCCGGTCGCCGTTGATCAGGTTGGCGCCTGCGGCACCGGCCGTGCCGAGCATCAGGCCGTCCACGTGCGCCGGGACGCCGGACAGCAGCTTCTCGGGGGGCGTGCCGAGCCGGGCGGGCCAGCTCTTCCGGACGAGGTCGTGGTTGCCGCCGATGCCTCCGGAGGTGACGATGACGGCCTGCGCCGTCAGGGTGAACGCCTCGAGCACCTCGCGCGAACTGGCCTCACCGCGCTGGGCGCCGTCGGCGACCAGGATCTCGCCGGTCACACCGTCCACCGTGCCGTCGGTCGTGTTCAGCCCGGTCACCCGGTGCCGGAACCGCAGTTCGACGCGGCCCCGCGCGACCGCTTCGCGCACCTGGCGGACGAACGGCTCGATGATGCCGGGGCCGGTGCCCCAGGTGATGTGGAAGCGCGGCACCGAGTTGCCGGGGCCGGTCGCCAGGAAGCCGCCGCGTTCGGCCCAGCCCACCACCGGGAAGAACCGCACGCCGCGCTCGTGCAGCCAGGCGCGCTTCTCACCCGCGGCGAAGTCCACGTACGCCTCGGCCCACTTGCGCGGCCAGTGGTCCTCCGGGCGGTCGAAGCCCGCCGTGCCCATCCAGTCCTGGAGGGCCAGCTCCGGGCTGTCCTTGATGCGCATCCGGCGCTGCTCCGGCGAGTCGACCAGGAACAGCCCGCCGAACGACCAGAACGCCTGGCCGCCGAGCGACGCCTCGGGTTCCTGGTCCACCAGGATCACCTTGCGGCCGGCGGCGGCCAGCTCCGCTGTCGCCACCAGCCCGGAGAGCCCTGCTCCTACGACGATGACGTCCGCGTCCATTGCCATGGCGGTGCCCTCCGGGTTCGACGGTTGGGGGCACGTTACCTCGCGGTAGGGGCCGTCACCGAGCGGGGGTTGAAGCCGAAGGGGAGTTCGAGCCGGTGCGCCCGCATCAGGTCCTCGTCGCAGAGGAGTTCCTGGGTACGGCCGTCGGCGGTGATGACGCCGTCGCTGAGGACGACCGCGCGGGGGCAGAGCTCCAGGGCGTACGGAAGGTCGTGGGTGACCATCAGGACGGTGACGTCCAGCGAGCGGAGGATGTCGGCCAGCTCGCGGCGGGACGCGGGGTCGAGATTGGACGAGGGCTCGTCCAGGACCAGGATCTCCGGCCGCATCGCGAGCACCGTGGCCACGGCGACCCGGCGGCGCTGTCCGAAGGACAGGTGGTGCGGCGGGCGGGCCGCGAAGTCGGCCATCCCGACCTGGTCGAGGGCGGTCATGACGCGCGCTTCCAGCTCCGGGCCGCGCAGCCCCCCGGCGGCGGGCCCGAAGGCGACGTCCTCGCGGACGGTCGGCATGAAGAGCTGGTCGTCGGGGTCCTGGAAGACGATGCCGACCCGGCGGCGGATCTCGGCGAGGTGCTTCTTGCCGACGGGCAGCCCGCCGACGGTGACCGTGCCGGCGCCGCCGGTGAGGATCCCGTTGAGGTGTAGGACCAGGGTGGTCTTGCCCGCGCCGTTGGGCCCGAGCAGCGCCACCCGCTCACCGCGGGCGACGCTCAGGTCGACGCCGAAGAGGGCCTGGTGACCGTCGGGATAGGCGAAGGCGAGGCCGCGGACGTCCAGCGAGGGCGGCATCGGGCCCGCGGCCGGGTCACGGGTCGGTTCGGTGGTCATCTCAGCGTCCATCCTGTCAGGCAGACGGCCAGGGCCAGTACGGGGAGTACGGCGGCGTGCGACCACTGGGCGCGGGTGGCGGTGACGTCGTCGATGACGGGCATCGTGCCGGTGTAGCCGCGGCTGACCATCGCCAGGTGGACGCGTTCACCGCGTTCGTAGGAGCGGATGAACAGCGCGCCCGCGGACTTCGCGAGGACCGGCCAGTGCCGGACGCCGCGGGCCTGGAAGCCGCGCGACTCCCGGGCGATCCGCATCCGCCGCATCTCGTCGGTGATGACATCGCCGTAGCGGATCATGAAGGAAGCGATCTGGACGAGGAGCGGCGGCATCCGCAGCCGCTGGAGGCCGAGCAGCAGCTCGCGCAGCTCGGTGGTGGCGGCGAGCAGCACGGACGCGGCGACGCCGAGGGTGCCCTTGGCCAGTACGTTCCAGGCGCCCCACAGGCCGTTCTCGCTCAGCGACATCCCGAGGACGTGGACCTGCGGGCCGGTCGCGACGAACGGCAGCAGGACGGCGAAGGCCACGAACGGCACCTCGATGACGAGCCTGCGGAGCAGGAACGCGATCGGGACGCGGGCACGGAACGCGACGGCCACGAGCAGCACCGCGTACAGGCCGAAGGCCCACATCGCCTCGCGCGGGGTGGAGACCACGACGAGGACGAAGCCGAAGACGGCCGCGATCTTGCAGTGCGGGGGCATCCCGTGCACGGGCGAGTGCCCGTGCCGGTAGAGCCGGTGCGCGTGTCCCGCGCCCATCGTCAGGCCCCCTGGCCCTGGATCGGGTGGACGGTGTGCCTGCGGCGGCGCCGTACGACGATGAAGACGCCGGAGCCGACGGTCAGGGTCGCGCCGACGCCGATGACCCCGGCGAGGCCGCCCGACAGCCGGGCGTCGCCGACGTCCTTGACGCTGTAGCCCGCGAGCGGGGAGTCGTCGTTCGCGTGCGGCTTGGCCTTCTCGTCGATGCCCTTGTCGTGGGCGACCTTCTCCAGGCCGTCGGGGCTGGCGGAGGCGTAGTAGCTGACGCCGCCCGCGAGGGCGAGTGCCGCGATCAGGCCCGCGATCCAGACCGGCCGGTTGGAGCGGCCGGCGGGGGCCGGGGAGGTCACGACGGCCGCGGGCGCCGGGGTGGCCACGGTCACGGCCGCCGGACGGGCCTCGCCCGGCACCAGCGGGGCGCCGGTCGGCGTGGTGCGCAGCTCCAGCGGCTTGCTCAGCCCCCGGGCCCCGTAGACCAGGTCGGGGCGGACGGCGACGACCGCGCCGACGGTGGCGGCGGTGATCGCGGCCTCGCCGATGCCGATCAGCACATGGACGCCGACCATCGCGGTGGCGACCTTGCCGATCGGCACGTCGGTGGTGCCGCCGAGCCAGTAGATCGTGGTGAACGCGACGGCGGCGGCCGGCACCGAGACGACCGCGGCGGCGAACGAGGCGACGGTGATGGAGGCCCGGCTGCGCGGCAGCACCTTCACCAGTCCGCGGAAGATCGCGTAGGCGACGACGGTCGTCACGATCGCCATGTCGGTGATGTTGGTGCCGAGCGCGGTGAGCCCGCCGTCCGCGAACAGGACGCCCTGCATCAGCAGGACCACGGACACGCACAGGACCCCCGTGAAGGGGCCGACGAGTATCGCCGCGAGCGCGCCGCCCAGCAGATGGCCGCTGGTGCCGGCGGCCACCGGGAAGTTCAGCATCTGCACGGCGAAGATGAAGGCGGCCACCAGGCCGGCGAGCGGCGCGGTGCGCTCGTCCAGCTCGCGGCGGGCGCCCCGCAGGCTGATCGCGACGGCCGCGACGGCCACGACACCGGTCGCCGCCGACACCGGGGTGTCGATGAATCCGTCGGGTACGTGCATGGGGGTCCCCTCGAGTACTGCCTGGTCAACCGTTCGATGATAGTGGCTACCTGCAATCGATGTGCAAGAGCGCTTCTGGTGCATCGGGAGCGCGTACGAGTTGCCCGCGCCCCCCATGCCCAGAACCATGGGGTAGGTGAGCGATGGCGCGTATCTCCGGTATCCGCATATTCATGGCGAACTGCTGTGCTTCGTCGCCGAGGACGATGTCTGGGTCGCACCGCTGGGGCGGCCGGGTGGCGTTCCCGGCCGGGCCTGGCGGGTCACGGCCGACCGCACGAGGGTCGGCTCGCCACGCTTCTCGCCGGACGGCTCCGCCATCGCCTTCACCTCGTGGCGCAGTCTGGACCCGGAGATCCACCTCGCCCCGGTGGACGGCGGCCCGGCCCGCCGGCTGACGTACTGGGGCAGCTTCGACACCCGGGTGTGCTCCTGGACGCCCGACGGGCAGGTCCTCGCGGTCTCCTCGCACGGCCAGCCGTTCTCGTACTTCTCCTGGGCCCACAGCGTGCCGACCGACGGCGGTCCCGGCGGCCGGCTGCCGTGGGGCCCGGTCTCGGACATCGCGGTGAGCGACGTCGCCGGGGAGCGCCACACCCTGCTGCTGAGCGGCACCCCGCCGCACGAGCCGCACGCCTGGAAGCGGTACCGGGGCGGGGCGACGGGGCGGCTGTGGCTGCACGGCGAGCGGCTGGTGCCGACGATCGACGGGCATCTGAACTCGCCGATGTTCGTGGGCGACCGTATTTGCTTCCTCTCCGACCACGAAGGCGTCGGCAATCTCTACTCGTGCGCTCCGGACGGTACGGACCTGCGCCGCCATACCGACCACGCGGACTTCTACGCCCGCAGCGCCTCGACCGACGGGGAGCGGGTCGTCTACCAGTGCGCGGGCGAGCTGTGGATCGTCGACGACCTCTCCCCCGGCGCCCGGCCCCGCAAACTGGACGTCCGGCTGGGCGGCCCGCGCGCCGGCCGGCGGCCCTACCAGGTGCCGGCCGCGTCCAACCTGGACGGCCTGGCCTGCGACCGGACCGGTCGCGCCAGCGCGGTCTGCGTCCGCGGCAGCCTGTACTGGCTGACCCACCGCGACGGCCCGGCCCGCACCATCGCCGACGAGCCGGGCGCGCGCGTCCGGCTGCCCGAGATGCTCGGGGACACCGGCCGGATCGCCTTCGTCACGGACGCGGAGGGCGAGGACGGCATCGAGATCGCCCATCTGCCGGGCCGGGCCAGCCGTCCGGCGGTCCGCGCGGCGCTGGAGGGCCTCGACGAGGACGACGACGGCGACGCCCTGGACGAGGACGACGAGGCCGGGGAGACCGCCACTCCCCTGGACACCCCCGCGGTCTCCACCGGCACCGCCGGCCGCGCCGCCGTGACCGGCACCGGGCCCCGGCTCGGCGTCGGCGAGCTGGGCCGCGTACTGGAGCTGGTCTCGTCCCCGGACGGCCGCACCCTCGCCGTCGCCGCGAACGACGGGCGGCTGCTGCTCGTCGCCACCGGCGAAGGGGGCGATGCGGGCGGAAACGGCGACGAGGACGACGGAGACGGAGACGGCTTCGCGACCGACCCCGACCACGCGAGCAGCTCGTCCGGGACCGTGGCCGAGCTGATCAGGTCCACGAACGGCCCCGTGCGCGACCTCGCGTTCTCCCCCGACTCGGCCTGGCTGACCTGGTCGCACCCCGGGATCGGCCGGTCGCTGCGCTCGGTGAAGATCGCCAGACTCGCGGACCGCACGATCATCGACGTGACGAACGGCCGCTTCGAGGACGAGCAGCCGGTCTTCACCCTCGACGGCCGCTATCTGGCGTTCCTGTCGTGGCGCGGCTTCGACCCGGTCTACGACGTGCACACCGGCGATCTGTCGTTCCCGCTCGGCTGCCGCCCCTACCTCGTACCGCTGAACTCCGCGACGCCGTCACCGTTCGCGCTGCCCGTCGACGGCCGGCCGATCGGCGGCGGCCTGGACCCGGCGGAGAGCGGCGGGGACGGTCCGGTGGTGGTCGAGACGGAGGGGCTGGCGAGCCGTGTCACGCCGTTCCCGGTCCCGGCGTCCAAGTACTCGGCGCTGGAGCCGGTGCACGACGGCCTGGTGTGGCTGCGCTGGCCGATCTCCGGCGCGCTCGGCGAGACGTTCACCAACCCGACGGACCCGTCCGCGCGTCCGACCCTGGAGTACTTCAACCTGGGCAAGTCCAAGCGGACCGAGCTGGTCCACCACATGGACTGGTACGCGGTCAGCGGGGACGGCAAGCGGCTGGCGGTCTTCGACGAGGGCGATCTGGCCGTCCTGCCGGCCACCGAGCGCGGCGACGACGACTCGACGGTCTACGTCGACATGCGGCGGATCCTGCACGAGGTCGACCCGCCCTCGGAATGGCAGCAGTCCTACGCCGAGGCCGGCCGGCTCATCCGGGACTACTTCTGGGCCCCCGACATGTGCGGCATCGACTGGCCCGCGATCCTGGACCAGTACCGTCCGCTGGTCGAACGGGTCGCCACCCCCGACGAGTTCGCCGATCTGCTGCGCGAGGTCCTCGGCGAACTGGGCACCTCGCACGCGTACGTCAGCCCCGCCCGCCGCAACGAGGGCCCGGCGCACTACCAGCGGCCGATCGGGCTGCTCGGCGCCAACTTCCAGCACAACAAGGACGGTACGTGGACGGTGGTGCGGATCCTGCCCGGTGAGTCCTCGGACTCCAAGGCCCGCTCCCCGCTGGCCGGCACCGGAATCCGCGAGGGCGCGGTGCTCACCCATATCGACGGGCGCCCCGTCGACCCGTGCGCGGGACCGTATCCGCTGCTCGCGGGCGCGGGCGGCACGACCGTGGAGCTGACGTTCACCCCGCCCGGCGAGGGGCATCCGCGCCGGGTCGCCGTCGTCCCGCTGATCGACGAACGGCCGCTGCGCTACCAGGACTGGGTCGCCAAACGGCGGGCCGTCGTACGGAATCTGAGCGGCGGCCGGTGCGGCTATCTGCACATCCCCGACATGGGCGGCTCCGGCTGGGCGCAGTTCAACCGCGATCTGCGGATGGAGGTCGCCTACGAGGCGCTCATCGTGGACGTACGGGGCAACGCGGGCGGGCACATCAGCGAACTCGTCGTCGAGAAGCTCACGCGCACCATCCTCGGCTGGGACCTGACCCGCAACGCGCAGCCCGTCTCGTACGCGAGCCAAGCGCCGCGCGGTCCGGTCGTCGCGCTCGCCGACGAAGCGACCTCATCCGACGGCGACATGATCACCGCCGCGTTCAAACTGCTGGGCCTCGGCCCGGTGGTGGGGCTGCGGACGTGGGGCGGCGTGGTCGGGATGACCGGCCGGCACAAGCTGGGGGACGGCACGGTGATCACGGTGCCGATGAACGCGGGCTGGTTCGACGCGTACGGGTGGGGCGTCGAGAACTACGGCGTCGACCCCGATGTCGAGTCCCTGCGCACCCCGTTGGACTGGGCGGAGGGGCGGCACGCCCAACTGGACGTGGCCGTCGACACGGCCCTCGCGCTGCTGGCCGAACACCCCGCCGTCACCCCGCCGGACCTCTCCGAGCGCCCGGACCGCCGCCGCCCGCCGCTGCCACCGCGCTGATCCGGACGCCGCTGCGGCAGCGGTCAGAAGGAGTCGGCACAGCATGAAGGGGCGCACCCTCGACGGGTGCGCCCCTTCACCGTTCGCGCCGCGCAGGCGGACTAACTCCAGTTGTCCTGGGCGTCCTCGGCCGCGTCCCGGGCCTTGTCCTGGCCCATTTCGCGCATGTCGGCAGCCTTGTCGCGGGTCTCGTCCTCCATCTCGGCGGACTTGTCCTGCTGCTCGCCCATGGCCTCCTTGGCCTGGTTCGAGAGGTTGCCGGCCTTGTCCTTGAACTGGTCGAAAGCGCCCATGATCACTCCTCCTGGAGTTTGTGGGGATGGGGCCTCGACCAGACTGACACGGGTGGACATGCCTCGCATGTCGGGAGGAAATACCCAGGTCAGCTACCCTTTTGTCACCCTACGGAGCGTGATGACTGCGCTGCCTCGTCCGCCTCTCCGCCCCGTCCGACGAGCCCCCGCCGGGTGCCCGCCGTGGCGGCGAACCGCGGCTCGGCCCTGCGCATCTCCCGCTGCCCGAGCGCACCGCCGATGACCGACGGCAGATAGCCGCGCACCGACTGCATGCCACGCAGCCACCACTGCGCGTACACATGCGGCGAGCGCCGCTCGATCCCGGCCACGATCCGCTCGACGGCCGGCTCCAGCGGATACGTACGGTTCGCCGGCCAGGGCAGCTTGGCGCGCATGTGGCGCATGAGCTCGTCCTCGTCGGCGCCGCGCACCATGTCGGTGTCGGTCCAGCTCAGATACCCGACGCCGACCTTGACGCCCTTGTGGCCGACCTCGGCGCGCAGGCTGTGCGCGAACGACTCGACGCCCGCCTTGCTCGCGCAGTACGCGGTCATCATCGGGGCCGGGGTGATCGCCGCCAGCGACGCGATCTGCAGCAGATAGCCGCGCGAGGTGAGGAGCGCGGGCAGGAAGGCGCGGGCGGTGGTGACACTGCCCAGCAGGTTGACGTTGATGACCCGTTCGAACGCGACGGGGTCGGAGTCCAGGAACGGACCACCGGTCGCCACACCCGCGTTGGCGACCACGACGTCGATCCGCCCGAAGTGCTCCAGGATCTCGGCGGCGGCCCGCCGCATCGCCTCGAGGTCGGTGACATCGGCGACCCAGTGCGCCGCGCCGCCGCCGAGGCCCTCCGCCACCAGCTTGAGCTGGTCCGGCTCCAGGCCGACCAGCGCCAGCTTGGCACCGCGGCGGGCGAGCTTGCGCGCGAGCATCTCGCCCACCCCGCGGGCGGCGCCCGTGACCACCACGACCTGTCCGTTCAACGACTGGCTCATACCGTCTGCTCCTTCACGGAAAGGTTCTCCTGGACCGGCAGGTGGTCCCTGACCAGACCGCGGACGACGCCCGCGACCGCGGCCGTGCCTTCGATGGGTGTCATGTGGCCGAGGCCTTCGAGTTCGGTCAGCCCGACGCAGTGGGGCAGCGCGGCGGCCATGCCGCGCGCGTGCACCGGCGGGGTCAGCTTGTCAGCCGTGCCGACCAGGACAGCGGTCGGCGCGGTGATCCCGCGGAGCGCCGCGTCCAGGTCGAGTCCCGCCAGCACCCGTCCCCACGCGGAGCGCGGCCGGGTCCCGCAGGCATGCACGATACGGGCGGTCGCGGCGACCTGTTCCGGGGTCGAACCCGCCGCCATCACGCCGTACTTGAGCGCAGCGCGCGACATCCCGCTGACCGGCCCGAGCGGGGCGCGCGAGCCGAGCAGCAGCCGGTGGAAGCGGTCCCGGACCTTCTGGGAGCGGATCCGCTGCGGCAGCACCTGGGTCTCGGCGAGCAGCCGTCCGCTGCCGGTGCTGGCCAGCAGGGTGGCGGCCGTGCGGGAGCGGACGGCGGCGCGGCCGGAGGCGGCCATCAGCGTCATCCCGCCCATGGAGTGGCCGACCAGCACCGCCCGTTCCCCCTCGGGAACGACGGCCTGCAGCACCGCCGACAGATCGTCGGCCAGTACCCGTGTGCTGTAGCCGGTGCGGTGCGGTGTGCCGCTGCGGCCGTGTCCGCGCTGGTCGTAGGCGACCACCCGGAAGTCGGCCGCGAGGTCCCGGATCAGCGGCGCCCAGAAGATCGTGGAACAGGTCCAGCCGTGGATCAGGACGACGGTCGGCCGGTCGGCGGGCCCGTACTCCTCGACGTGGATCCGGGTGCCGTCCGCCGAGTTCACGGCGACCTCCCGGCGGGGAGCGGGGAGGGTGAACGGGCTGTCCGCCGCCGCTGCGCTCTTTGCGGTGATCCTGCTCATGACGCGGGCACCTCCACGGGCTCCACCGGCTCCGCCGTGCGCACGGGCGCCGGCACCAGGTCGTACTCTGCAAGCTTCAGTTCGCGGGTGGCCCGCCGGAATTCGGCCGTCGTGCCGGGCCAGGCCGTCGTGTTGCGGCCCTCGGCGTCCAGGTACCAGCTCTTGCAGCCGCCGGTGTTCCACACCGTCCGCGCGGTGCGCCGCTGCATCTCGGCGTTCCACGCCCTGACCGCCGTCGGCTTGGCGTCCAGCGCGGCCGCCCCGGTCCGTTCCAGGGTGCGCAGGTAATCGGCGACGTAGTTGATGGACGACTCGATCATCAGGATCATCGAGCTGTTCCCGAGGCCGGTGTTGGGGCCGATGATCAGCAGCAGGTTCGGGAAGCCGTCGATCGTGGTGCCGCGCAGCGCCGCCATCCCGTCCTTCCAGTGCTCGGCCAGCGATCGGCCGCCGACGCCGGTGATCCGGTCGCCGATCGGCATGTCCGTCACATGGAAGCCGGTGCCGAAGACGATCGCGTCGACCTCGCGCTCGGTGCCGTCCGACGTGACGATCGTCGAGCCGCGCACCTCCTTGAGCGCCGAGGTGACCACCTCGGTGTTGGGCTGGGCGAGCGCCGGATAGTAGTCGTTGGAGAGCAGGATCCGCTTGCAGCCGATGGTGTAGTCCGGCGTCAGCTTCGCCCGCATCACCGGGTCCTTGATCGCGCGGCGCATGTGGTTCTTCGCGATCTGCTCGGTCGCCTTCATCAGCTGCGGGCGCTTGACGAACGCGCCGACCTGGAACTCCCTGATCAGCCAGAGCAGTCCGCGCCGCGCCTTCGCGGTGCCCGGCACCGTACCGTGCAGCCACCGCTCGGCCTTGTTGATGCCGCGGTCCATCCGCGGCATCACCCACGGCGGGGTGCGCTGCAGCACGGTCAGCGACTTCACCTGCGGCTGGATGGACGGCACGATCTGGATCGCGGAGGCGCCGGTGCCGACCATCGCGATGCGCTTGTCCTTGATGTCGAAGTCGTGGTCCCAGCGCGAGGAGTGGAAGACCGCGCCGGGGAACGTGTCGAGGCCCGGGATGTCCGGCAGCTTGGGGTCGGACAGCGGGCCGGTGGCGGAGACGACGACATCGGCCGTCAGGTCGCCCTGCGTGGTCCGTATGTGCCAGTGCTTGGCCTCGTCGTCCCAGCTCGCCTGGAGCACCTCGGAGTCGAACCGCAGATGCGGCCGCAGGCCGAAGGTGTCGGTGACCCGCTCCAGATAGGCGCGGATGTGCGGCTGTCCGGAGAACGTACGGGGCCAGTCCGCGTTCGGCGCGAAGGAGAACGAGTACAGGTGGGAGGGAACGTCGCAGGCGCATCCCGGGTAGCTGTTGTCCCGCCAGGTCCCGCCGACCGAGCCGGCGCGTTCGAGGATCACGAAGTCCGTGATGCCCTCCCGCCGCAGCCGGACGGCCGCGCCGAGCCCGCCGAACCCTGATCCGATCACCGCCACCCGCACGTGCTCAGCCATGGCGCCGCCTCCCTGCCTCAATCACGCCAGCAATCACTGGCACGATCCGTACGGTAGACCACTGCGGTTACCGGCGGTAGGGGTCAGGCCCACCCAAGACGAAACGGACCACGGGCGGGGTGTGCGCACCCGCCCGGCACCCGCGCACCGGCCCCGGCGCGCTCCGAGGAGCGCATAGGCTGACGAGGTGGCCGAGGACGTGCAGGAGACCAGGGAGCAGCCCGAGGAGCGGAAGCCGGGGCAGGAATACCGGATGGAGGCACTGGCCGAGGCGGCCGGTATCCCCGTGCGCACCGTTCGCTTCTACCGCGAGCGCAAGCTCATCCCGCCACCGCGCCGCGAGGGCCGTATCGCCTGGTACAACGAAGCCCATCTCGCCCGGCTGCACACGATCGCCGCCCTCCTGGAGCGGGGCCACACCCTCGGCGGCATCGCCGAGCTGATCGGCGCGTGGGAGAACGGCCGGACCCTCGACGGCGTCGCCGAACTCCTGGGCCTGGAAGGCGCGTTGATCACGCCCTGGTCGGAGGAGACCCCGGTCAGGCTCACCCCCGAGGCCCTCGCCGACTACTTCGGCGAGGACGTCACCCCGGAGAACCTGACGACGGCCCTCGACATCGGCTACATCGCCGTCGACGGCGAGAACGTCGTCCACACCAGCCGCCGGCTGCTCGACGCGTCGGCCGCCCTGGTCCGCGAGGGCGTCCCGCTGGCCGCCGTGCTGGAGACGGGCCGCGCCGTACGCGTCCATGTGGACGCGCTCGCCGATCTGTTCACGGTGCTCATCCGCAAGCACGTGGTGGACGCCGCCGCCGTCGACCACCTGCCCCCGGGCGAGGTGACCCGGCTCGCCGAGGCGCTGGAACGGCTGCATCCGCTGGCCAAGAACGTGGTCGACGCGGAGCTGTCGCTGGCCATGGACCGGCGCGTCAGGACCGAGCTGGAGAGCTGGCTGCAGGACCACGCGGCGCCCGGGGCCGCACCCGGCCCGACCCCGCCGGAGGACCCGCCGGCCACCCCCGCTCCATGAGCCGCACTTTCGGCCGCCCCGCTCCGACCGAAGAGCGGACCCGGCGGCCGTACCAGCGGTGGCGGAACCCGGCACCGCGTCCAATCCTGAGGGGGACCCGCCCCCTGCGCAGGAGGTACCGGCCCGATGACCACGCTCGCCGAGGCCGGACCCGCGACGGGACCGCCCACGGGCCCGTCCTCGCTCAGCCGCCGCCAGACCAACGTCGTCTTCGTGACGATCGTCCTCGGCATGCTGCTGGCGGCACTCGACCAGACCATCGTCTCCACCGCCCTGCCGACCATCGTCGCGGACCTCGGCGGCGCCGGTCACATGGCCTGGGTGGTGACCGCGTACCTCCTCGCCGAAACCGTCTCCACCGTCCTCGTCGGCAAGTTCGGTGACCTGTTCGGCCGAAAGATCGTCTTCCAGCTCAGCGCGGTCGTCTTCGTCGGCGGATCCGTCCTCGCGGGCGCCGCCAACGGCATGGGCATGCTGATCCTCGCCCGCGCGATCCAGGGCATCGGCGGCGGCGGTCTGATGGTGACCGCGATGGCCCTGATCGCCGACGTCATCCCGCTGCGCGAACGCGGCAAGTACCAGGGCGCGCTCGGTGCGGTCTTCGGCGTCACCACCGTGGTCGGCCCGACGCTCGGCGGGCTCTTCACCGACCACGCCTCCTGGCGCTGGTGCTTCTACGTCAACGTGCCCGTCGCCGTCGTCATGCTCGTGATGGCCGCGCGGACGATCCCCTCGGTCAAGGCCGCCACCCGCCCCACCATCGACTACCTGGGCATCGTGCTGGTGGCGCTCGGCGCCTCCGGTCTCGTGCTGGCCCTGGAGTGGGGCGGCAACGAGTACGCGTGGGGCTCGGCGACCATCATCGGCCTCTTCGTCGGCTCCGTCGTGGCGCTCACCGCGTTCGTCTTCGTGGAACTGCACGCCAAGGAACCGATGCTCCCCATGCATCTGTTCCGCAGCCCCGTCTTCACGATCTGCTCGGTGCTGAGCTTCATCGTCGGCTTCGCGATGCTGGGCGCTCTGACCTACCTGCCGACGTATCTGCAGTACGTGGACGGGGTCTCCGCGACGATGTCGGGCGTCCGCACGCTCCCCATGGTCGTCGGGCTGCTCGGCACCTCGATGCTCTCCGGCATCGTCGTCAGCCGCACCGGCCGGTACCGGATCTTCCCGATCGTCGGCACCGGCGTCATGGCCATCGGCCTGTACCTGATGTCCACCATGGGCCCGTCCACCGGCGTCTGGCTGGAATCCCTCTACATGCTCGTGCTCGGCCTCGGTATCGGGCTGGCCATGCAGGTGCTCACCATCGCCGTGCAGAACACCGTGCCCTACCACGAGCTGGGCTCCGCGACCTCGGGCGTCACGTTCTTCCGGACCCTGGGCAGCGCCTTCGGCACCGCCATCTTCGGCACGCTCTACAGCAACCAGCTCGGGCCCAACCTCGAAAAGGCCTTCGCCCAGTCGCCCGGCATCAGCCCCGCCGCCGTACAGAGCCCGGCCGCCCTGCACGCGCTGCCCGCCGACCGCATCACCCATATCGTCGACGCCTACGCCGACACCGTGAACTACGTCTTCCAGTGGGTCGTACCGGTCGCCCTCGTCGGCTTCGTCGTCGCCTGGTTCCTCAAGGAGGTGCCGCTGCGCGACAGCGCCAGGGCCGGCGCCTCCGACATGGGTGACGCCTTCGCCGCCCCCAACTCCGCGGACGCCGACCGGCAGCTGGAGCGCTCCATCGCCCGCGTGATGCGCCGGGCCAAGGCCGAGGAGCCGGTCTCGCTGCGGATCCTCGCCGACTCGGGCAGCCACCTCACCCCCGGTCAGGCCTGGGCCCTCGGGCAGATCCACTGGCGCGGCAAACTCCAGGGCGGAGCCCGGCTCAGCACCGTCGCCAAGGCCCACCGGATGCCCGGAGAGGTCCTCGAACCGGCCTTCTCCAGGATCGCCCAGGCCGGCTACGCCGATTTCGACGGCGAGCAGCTCGCCATCACCGACTCCGGCCGGGCGCAGATCGACCTCCTCGCCGGAGCGTGGCGCCGCTGGCTCGACGAGCGCCTGGACGACTGGGACGTCGCGGATCCGGCCGACCGGGCGCGCCTCGACCGGGCCGTCGACGGCATCGCACGCCGCCTCCTGGACGAGGAGGAGGCGCATCTCGAGCGCACCGCGCTGTGAACTGCGAAGGTGGAGAAAGAGCCGCAGGCACGGCAGCACCGCACCGCCTGATGACCGCACCGCCCGATCACCGCATCGCCGCATTGAGGAGGCACCCCATGGACCAGCCCGACGACACCAAGGCAGAACAGGCGATCCTCTCCAGGATCAAGGCCATGGTCGCGGACGAGAAGGCCCTGCGTGAGCAGCTGACCGACGGCAGTATCGACGTGGCCACCGAACAGGCCAGGCTCGGCGCCCTGGAACGCGAGCTCGACCAGTGCTGGGACCTGCTGCGCCAGCGCCGCGCCAAGGGCGAGGCCGGCGAGGACCCGGGCCAGGCCACCGTCCGGTCGGAAATCACCGTGGAGGGCTACACCTCATGACGGGAAGCGCCGAAGTGCCGATTCCCGAGGGGGCGAAGGCCTATCCGGGGGACGGCATCACGGTCACCTTCGAGGCCGGCCGCTGTCTGCACTCCGGTGAGTGCGTGCGCGGCCTCCCCGAGGTCTTCGACACCGCCAAGCGCCCGTGGATCCGGCCCGACCGCGCTCCCGCCGATCTCGTCGCGCAGGTCATCCGGCGCTGCCCCTCGGGCGCGCTGCAGTACCGGCTCGACGGCGGGCACCCCGAGGAGCCGACCCACCCGACCGAGATCAGCCGCTCCTCCTCCGGCGGCATCACCATCCGCGGCGACCTCGTCATCCATACGGACGGCGAGGCCAGGACCGAGACCCGCGCCGTCCTGTGCGGCTGCGGCGCCACGGGCCACGCGCCGTACTGCGACCGCACCGGCCCGTGCGGAACGGCGACCGGCTGACGGGCTGTTCCGCACGGGCCGTTCCGCACGGGCCGTTCCGTACGGGCCGTTCCGTACGGGCCCGAGGGCCTGTCCGGCCAGGATTCAGGACGTGAACAACGCCTGCATCTCGCCGTATCCGGGCCCCTCCACCACCGGGGTGCAGGTGCCGTCCGTCAGGAACTCACGTGCCTCCTGCCGCACCACGCCGTACGCGGCCTCGGCCATCCGGCCGCCGATGCTGACGCGCGCCGCTCCGGCGCCGCCGAGTTCGGCGACGGACGGGCCGCCCGGTCCTGTGAGGATGTTGAGCGGGGCGGCGATGCCCTTCGCCAGTTCGGCGACGACCGCGAGATCGGTCACCCCGGGGACGAAGATCCCGTCCGCGCCCGCCTCGATGAAGGCGGCGGCACGGTCGAGCGCCACCCCGAGCCGCGACTCCGGCGCGCCGACGGCACCGAGGTAGACATCGGTGCGCGCGTTGATGAAGAGCGGGACGCCCGCCTCGTCCGCGGCCTTGCGGGCGGCGGCGATCCGTTCCACCTGCTCCGCGAGGGTGCGCAGCGGCTCGGGCCCGTTCACGAGCGCGTCCTCGATGTTGATGCCGGCCGCCCCGGCGGCGAGCACCCCGCGCACGGTCTCAGCGACACCGGCCGCGTCGTCCGCGAAACCGCTCTCGATATCGGCGGACACCGGCACGCCGACCCCTGCCGCGACCCGGCCGATGAGCGCGAGCGCCAGCTCGCGGGGCAGCCGGTCGCCGTCGGCGTAGCCGAGGCTCCAGGCGACGCCGCAGCTGGTGGTGGCGACGGCGGCCGCCCCCGCCTCCTCGATGATCCGCGCGCTGGCGACGTCCCAGGCGTTGGCGAGGGCGAGCGGCCGGTCGGCGGTGTGCAGGGAGTGGAGGAGCTGGGCCTTGTCACGGAGGTTCGACGTAGTCATGGGGGACAGTCCATCACCGCCCTGTGACATCGTCCGGCAGTTCTGCGACATCGACGTCGACATCCACGTCGCGGTGCGGGGGCCGGGATACCCGCGAGCTACATGTCGGATTCTCGCTAGACCGGCGCCGTGACCCGGGGCGATGCTTGAGCCATGCACACCGACTTCGAGCGCTGCGTACGAGCCGTGCAGTCGAAGGACGCCCGGTTCGACGGATGGTTCTTCACCGCGGTGCTGACGACCAGGATCTACTGCCGGCCCAGCTGCCCCGTGGTGCCGCCCAAGGTCAGGAACATGAGCTTCTACCCGAGCGCGGCGGCCGCGCAACAGGCCGGCTTCCGGGCCTGCAAGCGCTGCCGGCCGGACGCGAGCCCGGGTTCGCCGCAGTGGAACGAGCGGGCGGACCTCGTGGCCCGGGCCATGCGGCTGATCGCGGACGGCGTCGTCGACCGGGACGGCGTCCCGGGGCTCGCCGCCCGGCTCGGCTACAGCACCCGGCAGGTGGAGCGGCAGCTGCTCGCCGAACTCGGCGCGGGGCCACTGGCGTTGGCGCGGGCACAGCGCGCGCAGACCGCCCGGCTGCTGATAGAGACGACGACGCTGCCGATGGGGGAATCCGCCTTCGCGGCGGGCTTCTCCAGCATCCGCACCTTCAACGACACCGTTCGCGAGGTCTTCGCCCTCTCCCCCACCGAACTGCGCGCCCGCGTCGCCAAGGGCCGCCCGGCCGCCACACCCGGCGAACTGTCGCTGCGGCTGCCCTTCCGGGCCCCGCTGTGCCCGGACAACCTCTTCGGACATCTGGCGGCGACGGCGGTGCCTGGCGTCGAGGAGTGGCGCGACGGCGCGTACCGCCGCACCCTGCGGCTGCCGCACGGCCCCGGCATCGTCAGCCTGCGCCCGCAGCCCGATCACATCGCGTGCCGGCTGCGCCTGACGGACCTGCGCGATCTGGCGCACGCCATCAGCCGCTGCCGGTGGACGCTGGACCTCGACGCGGACCCGGTCGCGGTCGACGCGCAGCTGGGCAAGGACCCGGTGCTGGCACCGCTGGTCGCCAAGGCACCGGGCCGCCGGGTGCCGAGGGTCGCGGACGGGCCGGAGTTCGCGGTGCGCGCGGTGCTCGGCCAGCAGATCTCGACGGCCGCCGCGCGGACGCACGCCGGACGGCTGGTGACGGCGTACGGCGAGCCCGTCGAGGACCCGGCGGGGGGGCTGACCCATCTGTTCCCCGACCCGGCGGCACTGGCCGCCCTCGACCCGGCGGCGCTCGCCATGCCGCGGACCCGCCGCACCACCCTCACCACACTGGTCACCGCCCTGGCCGGTGGCGAACTCGACCTCGACGTCGGCAGCGACTGGCAGCGCGCCCGCGCGCAGCTCTCCGCGCTGCCGGGGTTCGGCCCGTGGACCGTCGAGTCGATCGCGATGCGCGCGCTCGGCGACCCGGACGCGTTCCTGGCGAGCGACCTCGGAATCCGCTTCGCCGCGAAGGAGTTGGGACTGCCCACCACCCCCGCCGCCCTCACCCGCCATGCCGCCGCCTGGGCGCCGTGGCGCGCCTACGCCGTCCAGTACCTGTGGGCGACCGGCGACCACGCCATCAACACCTTCCCCGTGAACGGAGCCGCGTGATGTCCACCCGCACCCACACCGTGACCGATTCCCCCTGCGGCCCGCTGACCCTCGTCGCCCTCGACGGAACCCTCTGCGGCCTGTACATGACGCAGCAGCGGCACCTCCCCGCCGAGGAGACCTTCGGCGACCGCGACGACTCCGCCTTCGGCGCCGTCGAGGAGCAGCTCACCGCCTACTTCGCCGGGGAGCTGACCGACTTCGACGTCCCCTTGACGCTGCTGGGCACTCCGTTCCAGCAGCGCGTCTGGTCCGCCCTGCGGGACATCCCGTACGGCGAGACCCGCTCCTACGGGCAGCTCGCCGACCTCCTCGGCAACGCCGGCGCCTCCCGCGCGGTCGGGCTCGCCAACGGCAAGAACCCGATCGGCATCATCGTCCCCTGCCACCGCGTCGTCGGCGCCGACGGCTCCCTGACCGGCTACGGGGGCGGCCTCGACCGCAAGCGCTACCTCCTCGCCTTCGAGAACGGCACCCACGAGCCGACGGCGCTGTTCTGACCCCGGACGCCCGCCGACTCGGGCGGCGGGGCCGGTCAGGCCATCCAGTGCGGGCGGCTCACCGCCGACGCCAGCGGCCGGCCCGCCGCGTCGTCCATCGCCAGCGCGACCCGCTGGACGGCCTCGTCCAGCGTGCCGCCCGGCAGCGTGAACGGCAGCCGCAGCCGGTGCTCGAACGTCCCCGGCTCCGCGCCGAAGCGTGATCCGCCCTCGATCCGCACCCCGTACCCGGCGGCCCGTTCCGCCAGCGCCGTGGCGACCGGCTCGCCGAGGTCCACCCACAGGGACAGGCCGCCCGGCGGGAGCCGCCAGCTCCACTCGGGGATGTCGCGGACGAGTGCGGCGACCAGCGCGGCACGCCGGTCGCGCGCCTCGGCGACGCGGGCCGCGACGAGTTCGTCCATGCGGCGCAGCAGCGGCAGCGCGACGAGCTGGTCGATCACCGAACCCGCCATGTCCATCGACACCCGGAGGCCGGCGAGTTCCGTCACGAGACGCGGCGTGGCACGCAGCCAGCCGATCCGCAGCCCGCCCCAGTGGCTCTTGCTCATCGAGCCGATGGTGATGACGTGATCGGCGCCGCCGCGTGCCGCGTGGGAGGCGAACGGCGCGGGCGGCGGCACGTCGATCGCGAGGTCGGTGATGGTCTCGTCGGCGACGAGCCACGTCGACGACCGCTGGGTGGCGCGGATCAGTTCGGCCCGCTGTGCGGGCGGCATGAGATTGCCGGTCGGGTTGTGGAAGTCCGGGATCATGTAGGCGAGGCGCGGCACCGCCTGGCGCAGGGTCGCCTCGATGATCTCCATGTCCCAGCCGTCGTCCGAGACGGCGACGGGCACGGTACGCAGCCGCGCGCGGCGGATGGAGTCGAGGGCGTTGGTGTAGGTGGGGTTCTCCACCAGCACCCGGTCGCCGGGACCGCAGAGCATCCCGACGGCCAGCCCCAGCGCCTGGAGGGCGCCGGAGGTGATGAGGATCTGGTCCGGCCGCGTCCTCAGTCCGCGGCGGGTGTACCGGTCGGCGACGGCGGCGCGCAGCTCCGGCAGGCCGTAGGGGTGGTATCCGGGGGTGTTCGCGTGCTGCGCCAGGAGCGGCGCGATCTCGGCGAGCGCGTCGGTCAGCACGTCCGAGGGCAGTCCGCCGACGGCGTTGGAGAGGTCGATCGCGCTCTCCGGCCGGGAGAGCCGGTCGAGTCCGGTGTGCCGGTGGCCTTCCGGAAGCACCGTCCAGGTCCCGGACCCGCGCCGGCTCTGGGCGTAGCCGCTCTCGCGCAGCAGGTCGTAGGCGGCGGTCACGGTGGCGCGGCTCAGCCCGAGGGTCGTCGCGAGCTCGCGTTCCGCGGGCAGTTTGACGCGCAGCGAGATGCGTCCGTCCAGGACGAGGGCGCGGATCGCCTGCGCCAGGCCCCGGTACACGGGCCGGTCCCCGGCCGCGGGACCCGTCAGATCGGGGAGCAGCGCGGCCAACTGCCTGCTGCCCAGCGGTATGCCGGAAGGCGCGTTCGTGGGCGAGCCCGGCGCCGACGCCTGCGGTGTGCCCGCACTCTGGACGGTCCCCATGTCTGCCATGCCAATCTCCCGCGAATGGCCCTGCCCCGCAGGCCAATTCCCCCCAAGAATCGTTCAAGTGGCCCGCCGTGGCAAGGGCGGTACAGGCCCGGAACACGATGACGAGGGGGAATGTCCGGATGTCGAGGATCCTCACCGACAGCTATGAGCGGGAGCTCCAGCACCGGCACGAGCAGCGCAACACCACCGGTACGGGCGGGTCGTTCCCCGGGTCGTTCCGCCGCTGGATCGGCCAGGTCGGCCTCCTGGTGCGGGCCAGGAGACAGCCGCGCGGCACGTAGCCGGCGGCACAGTGCCCGGGGGACACGGGGCTCCGCGGGTACGACACAGGGCCCGGCGATTCGCCGGGCCCTGTCCTGCGCGCCATCCCCCCGTCCCCACGGGGCGGGCGCGTCATGGGGCCGCCGTCGAGCTCTCCGCCAACCGGCGGCCCCAGCTGGTGTGCCGCGTCAGACGCGGCTCGGCTCCGGTGCCCGCTCGGGCGCGGAACCGGCGGCCTGCGCCGCCAGGTTCTTCTGGAGCTGCTCGCCCTCGACATCGACGTTGGGCAGGGCCCGGTCGAGCCAGCGCGGCAGCCACCAGGCGGCCTTGCCGAGCAGGGCGAGGACCGCCGGGACGACGGCCATACGTACCACGAACGCGTCGAACGCGACGGCGATGGCGAGACCGAAGCCCATCATCTTGATCATCGATTCCGACGAGCCGATGAAGCCCGCGAAGACGCTGATCATGATGACCGCGGCCGCGGCGACCACCCGGGCGCCGTGCGTGAAGCCGGTGACGATCGCCTGTCCCGGCTTCTCGCCGTGCACGTACGCCTCACGCATCCGGGTGACGAGGAAGACCTCGTAGTCCATCGCGAGACCGAACACCACACCGATCATGAAGATCGGCATCATGCTCATGATCGGCCCGGTCTGCTCGACCCCGAGCAGGCTCGCGAGCCAGCCCCACTGGAAGACCGCGACGACGGCGCCGAGGGCCGCGACCACCGAGAGCAGGAAGCCGAGGGCCGCCTTCAGCGGTACCAGCACCGAGCGGAAGACCACCATCAGCAGCAGGAACGCCAGGCCGACGACGAGCGCCAGGTACGGCAGCAGCGCGTCGTTGAGCTTCTGCGACACATCGATGTTCATGGCCGTCGTGCCGGTGACCAGCGTCACGGCGCCCGTCTCGGACTTCAGCCCGGCCGCCTGGCCGCGGATGGTGTGGACCAGGTCCTCGGTCTCCAGGCCACTGGGCTTGGACTTCGGGACGACCGTCAGCATCGCGGTGTCGCCGGCCTTGTTGAACGCGGGCTCGGTGACCTTCTCGACGTCTCCCATCCCGGAGATGGTCCGGGAGATCTTGTCGAGAGCGGCCTTCGGGTCGTCGCTGTGCGCGGCGTCCACGGCGATCATCAGCGGGCCGTTGAAGCCGGGGCCGAAGCCGTCCGACAGCAGGTCGTACGCCTTGCGCTGCGTGGTGCTGACGGGCTGCGACCCGTCGTCCGGCAGGCCGAGCTCCAGGCTGGCCGCCGGGATGGCGATCGCGCCCAGGCCGAGCACACCCACCACCAGCACCCAGATCGGGCGGCGCAGGACGAACCTGGCCCAGCGGGTGCCCATGTTGGGCTTCTTCGCGGCGGAACCGGCCCCACCCGTGACGCCGTCGGAGGCGTCGTCCTTGATCCCCTTGAGGCCCTTGCGCACCTTGCGGCCGAGCACCCGGTGCTTGGCGAAGCCGAGCAGCGCCGGGATCAGGGTGAGAGCGATGAGGACCGCGATGGCGACCGTGCCGGCCGCCGCGAGGCCCATCTTGGTGAGCATCGGGATGTTGACGACGGCGAGGCCCGCGAGGGCGATCAGCACCGTGAGGCCCGCGAAGACCACCGCGGATCCGGCGGTGCCCACGGCCCGACCGGCAGCGTCCTCCGGTTCCCGGCCCTCGGTGAGTTCGTGCCGGAAGCGCGAGACGATGAAGAGCGCGTAGTCGATACCGACCGCGAGGCCGATCATCATCGCGAGGGTGGACGTGGAGCTGCCCAGGTCCAGGACGTTGGCGAGCGCGGTGATCGACGAGACACCGATGCCCACGCCGATGAGCGCGGTCAGCAGCGGCAGTCCCGCGGCGACCAGCGACCCGAAGGTGACCAGCAGAACGACCGCGGAGATACCGATACCGATGATCTCGGTGGCGCCGGTCTCGGGCATCGCCTGCAGCGCGTCACCGCCGATCTCGACGGTGAGCCCGGCGTCACGGCCGTGCTGCGCGGCGTCCTTGAGCGCCTCGCGGTCCGCGTCGGTCAGCTCCATCGAGGTGAGCTTGTACTTCACGGACGCGTAGGCGGTGCTGCCGTCCTTGCTGACGGCCTTCGACTCGAAGGGGTCGGCGACGGAGCTGACCTGCTTGCCGGTCTTCAGCTCCTTGACGACGTTCTCGACGGCGGCCTTCGGCGCGCCGACGTCCACCTTCTGCCCACCGGGGGCCGTGAACACCACCCGCGCGGAGGCACCGTTGGCGCTGGCGTCCGGGAAGCGCTGCTCCATCAGGTCGAAAGCCTTCTGGGCCTCCGTGCCGGGTATCGAGAAACTGCTCGACGTGGAAGTGGAGGCCGAGGCGGCGCCGACTCCGGCGAGTACCAGCAGAGCCACCCATGTGAGGGCCACATACCAGCGTCGCCTGAAGGCGAACCGGCCGAGTTTGTAAAGGAAAGTAGCCACGAGTCGCGGCGCTCCCGTCAGGTCGAGGAAAAAAGGGCGTACGGTGCCTGCCCGACGACGAGAGCGGCGTGTCAGGTGGGGCCTTGTTCCGGTGTGATCTTGTGCCGGTGGGGTCTTGTTCCGGTGGATCGGGCGGTGGGATCAGGCGATTGATCCCACCGGTCGGATCAGGTCAGACGCAGGGCGGGGAGTACCACCGCGTCGATGTATCGGAAGGCGAATTCGGGGTCGGGTTCGACTCCCTCGATCAGCGGCCGCCCCATCGCGGCGCCGATCAGCATGTGCGGTACGAAATGCCTGGCGGGTACGTCGGCCGCCAGTTCGCCACGTTCCACGGCACGTTGCAACATGCCGTCGAAGGCGGCCATTTCCGGTTCGATGAGCAGTTGCCGCAACGCCTGGAAGAGGTCCGGATTCTGATGTGCGGCCTGTCCGAGCGCCCGCATCAGTTCGTTGTCCCGCTTCGAGTCGCCCGTCGCGTCATGGCACCGCACCAGTTCGCGCAGGTCGCCCCGCACCGATCCGGTGTCGATGTCCTCGATCCGCACCGGCTTGGTGTGCCGCAGCGCGGTCGCCACCAGTTCGGGCTTGCCCTTCCACTGGCGGTAGAGCGTGGCCTTGCTGGAGCGGGTGCGCGAGGCGATCGCGTCCATGGTGAGCGCCTCGTAGCCCACCTCCCGCAGCATCTCGACCACCGCGGCGTAGAGCTCCTGCTCGCGTTCGGGCGTGAGCCTGGTGCGGCGTGCCGGGGCATCCGTCGACATCCTCGGCCTCCATCCAAACGAAACGGTTTCGTACAGCTGACTCCTAGAGAGTAGAACACCACCCATCGAAACGGAAACGTTTCGATGGGTGGTGTGGGTCACGTTGTCCGGCTTTACGGCCGGCGGACCGCCCCTTACGCCCGGTTTGCCGCCCGCCGCGCCAAGACCGGAGGGACTTCGGACGGCTCAGATCCAGCCGTCCAGCGAACGGAAGAACCCGTCGAAGTCGTCGCGGTGGATGGTGTGGCCGGCGCCCACGACCGTACGGATCCCGAAGCCGCGCTCGCTGAGCAGCCCCGCGTCGTCCGGGCCGATCAGGAAGCTGTTCTCGGCGAGCTGCACGAGCGACGGGACGGCGGGCTTCTGCGGCAGATAGCCGGTCAGCGGCCGGCCGCCCAGGAAGGCGGCGGAGTCGGTGTCCCACAGCGCCAGGGTGGCGAGTTCCACCTCGATGTCCGCCTCCTCCCAGCGCGGGTTCAGGCCGGCGATCTGCTCCCGTGTGGCCCGGGCGAAGTGGACGAAGATCGCCGGGTCGACCTGCTGAGCGGGGTCCGCCGAGGCCCAGGCCGGGTCGGAGTAGACGGCCCGCGCCGGCGCGAGGCGCTCGGCGGCGAGCGACAGCGCCAGCCCGCCCAGCGAGTGCCCGACCGCCAGCTCCGCGCCGCCCGGCAGCGTCTCGACGAGGTCCTCGGCGAACAGCTCGGGGCTGTACTCGCCGCGCGGGCTCTCACCGTGACCGCGCAGGTCCACGGCGATGACGCGGTAGCCCCGGTCCGCGAGCGCGGGACCGACCCGGCGCCAGGTGCGGTGGTCGGACATGATGCCGTGGACCAGGAGCGCGATCCGGTCGCCGGTGCCCCACTCGCGGGTGTTGAGCTTCATGGTGTTGATGCCTCTCCTGCTGTTGGGGTGCTGCCGGACTGCCGGGGGCTCCGACGGAGGGTTCGGTCCCATCTTCGGGCGCGGGGCGGTGACACCTGTCGCATGACACGTGTAACTATATGTGTAGCATCCACCCCGAACTCTCGGCCAGACCGGATCTCTGAAAAGATGCCGAGCGGAATGACACAGTCACCCGAGCCCACGAGCCCCCCGGCCACGCCGACCAGCACCGATGTCGCGCGCCTCGCCGGTGTGTCCCGCGCCACCGTCTCGTACGTCCTGAACGCCCAGGCCGCGGGCCGCGTCAGCACGCGGACCCAGGACCGGGTGCGCGCCGCCGCGGAAGAGCTCGGCTATGTGCCGCACGCCGCAGCCCGCACCCTGCGGGCCGGGCACTCCGGCCTCGTCCTGCTGACCACCCCGGCCACCCCGATCCCCAGGATCGGCGCGCTCTTCGGCGACTTCCTGATGGAACTGCAGGGCGCTCTGCACCAGCTCGGCTACACCAGCGTCTGGCACGGCCCCGTCGCGGGCGCCGGCGAGCAGGCCGCGCGCGCCTGGGCGGAACTGCGCCCGGCCGCCGTCCTCGCCCTGCCGGGCACCGGCCTGACCCCGTCCGCCGTCGAGCTGCTCAAGCGCTCGGGCACCCGCGCCGTGCTCACCCTCGGCATGCAGCCGGTGGCGGGCGCGCACGCCCTGCTCCTCGACCAGGAGATGCTCGGCGCCCGCGCCGGCACCCATCTGCTGGAGCGCGGCCGCCGCCGGATCGGCGTCATCATGCCGACCGAGTCGGGCCTCGACCTCTTCAGCGTTCCCCGCCTCGCCGGCGTCCGGGCGGCCGCCACCCTCGAGACCGGCACCCACGTCGAGCCGCTCACGCTGGACTGCACCGAGGAATCGGCGGCCGAACTCGCCGCCCGCTGGCCCCGGCTCGGCCTCGACTCCCTCTTCGCGTACAACGACGAGTACGCGATGCTCGTGATGCGCGCCTTCCAGGACGCCGGCCTGGCCATCCCCGGCGACCTCGCGATCGTCGGCGCCGACGACCTCCTCCTGGCCCGCCTGCTGCGCCCGCGCCTCACCAGCGTGCACTTCGACACCATCCCCACCGCCCGCATCGTGGGCCTGGTCGACCGCGCCATCCGCGAGCCGGAAACGGCCCCGGAGACCCACCAGTTGACCCGTGTCGTCGTAGCGGCCCGCGACTCCGGCTGACCCCCACCCGCCCCACGAACGCGCCCCACGGACCCGCCCAGCCGCCCCGCAGGACCCCGGAATCACCCCGAACACCAAAAAGCCCCTGGCGGGTTTCCCCGCCAGGGGCTTTGAGCTGCGGTGGACCTGTGGGGATTTGAACCCCAGACCCCCTCGATGCGAACGAGGTGCGCTACCAGACTGCGCCACAGGCCCTTGCAACGAGGAAAACGATAGCACCCTCTCGGGGGTGGTTGTTAACGAGATCCTCGCTGGTCACCGATCGCTCACTCGTTGGCGGCGCGCGGCCGGTCCGGGTCGGCGTACTGGTCGAACAAGGGGGTGCGGGAACGGTCGCGGGAGCGGCGGCCGGTGGTGGGGCGCGGGAGCTCGCGCTGCGGCTCCGGCTCGGGGGCCGCGGCCGGGGCCGGCGTGGCCTGCGGGTGGCCCGGCGTGGTGCCGGAGCGGGCCGAGCTCCAGTTGCCCGGCGCGGTGAAGTCGATGCCGCCCGGGGTGCGGGGCGCGACCGGCGCCGTGACGTACGTGGGCAGCGGCACCGGTACGGGGTCCCAGCCGTCGTCGGGGGCCGCGTGCTGCTCGCGCTGCTGCTGGTCCACCCACTCCGCGTGATCGGTCTGCTCGACCAGGGCCCGCCGGTCCGCGGTGCGCGGCGAGGTGGCGGGCTCGGGCTCGTCGTCGAGGTCCGGCTCGTCGGCCGCCTGGGGGCGCGGGCGGTCGCGCAGCCGCACGGCGGCGTCGGCGGCCCGGCGCTGGTCGATCTTGACCTCGAAGCGGCGGCGCTCCTGGCGGCGCAGATGGCCGATGTAGAGGGTCAGCAGCGCGGCGGGCGCCGCCGGCGCCCACAGGAACGCGAGGCCGCCCACGGCGGCGACGATCGCGCCGACGGTGAAGGCCAGGAAGAGGAGCGTGGTGGTGCGGCGACGGCGCGCGAGGACCTTGGCCCGGGGGTTGTGCACCGGGCCGGGACGCTGCGCCTTCTGATGCGCGGGGACGGGGTGGTGCGCCGGGGCGGACTGCTGGGCCGGAACGGCCGCCGGGGCGGGTTTGATCTCGGTCGCGGGCACGGCGAGGCCCCGGACGTCCACCACGTCGTCGACGGAGTCCGGTGCATCGGCGGGCTGATCGCTCTCATCGCGCGCTTTCGCGACGCGACGCTCCATCCCCGCCCTTCCGGACAGCAGCCGGATGGCGGTGCTGAAGCGTTCCGTCGGACGCGCTTCGTTGAGCTCATCCTGCCTACGGAGCCACATCGGCACCAAGTAGGCAGCCCAGGCCCCGACGATGACTGCGTAGATGAGGCCACTACTGCTCACGGATTACACGGTAGGTGCCACGGAGACACGCCATACGCAATTCCGCACGGTGTGTCGCACGATCTGGCTGATATGCCGAGATTTTTTTGTGATTGGGTTCATTTTCGAACATTTATTTTATTTCTGCGGCGTTCCCGGCCTGGCCTGCCGCCATCGGTTGAGCAGCCCCTCCGGCACTTCCTCCGCCGTCAACGCGAACACCAAGTGGTCACGCCACGCACCGTCGATGTGGA
This sequence comes from Streptomyces sp. So13.3, assembly GCF_005860785.2. Classification (NCBI taxonomy): domain Bacteria; kingdom Bacillati; phylum Actinomycetota; class Actinomycetes; order Kitasatosporales; family Streptomycetaceae; genus Streptomyces; species Streptomyces sp. So13.3. The sequence continues at coordinate 4,360,174 of NZ_CP048835.1, forward strand.
GATAGCGCGGGCGCGGACCCTCTTCGCGAAATCCGAGTTTTTCCACCACCCGTCGACTGGGGGTGTTCTCCGGCCGGATGCACACCTCGACCCGGTGCAGCCCGACATGGCGGAAACAGTGGTCGACGGCGAGCGCGACGGAGGTCGGCATGACGCCGCGTCCGGCGACCGACCGGTCGACCCAGTAGCCGACATGGGCGGAGCACATCGAGCCCCAGGTGACGCCGGCGACGGTCAACTGACCGGCCAGCCGCCCCTGGTACTCGATGACGAAGGGCAGCATGCGGCCCGCGTTCGCCTCCGACCGCAGATGGCGCACCATCTGACGGTACGTGGGGCGCTGGATGACATGGCCGGGCGGCGCGGGCGGCACGGTGGCCTCCCACGGCCGCAGCCAGTCGCGGTTGCGGCGGTTGACCTCGCGCCAGGAGCGCTGGTCGCGCATCCGGATCGGGCGGAGGGTGATGTCACCGTCCACCAGCTCGGCCGGCCAGGACGCGTTCAGCTCGCCCCTCTTTTCTGGCCGGTGGGCCCGGATTGCGGGTGGTCGCCGCCGCGGATCTGGTCGACGGCGTGGACGAGGAGCGGGGCGAGCACGTCCAGGCCGTCCTTGACGCCACCGGTCGAGCCCGGAAGGTTCACCACCAGGGTGCCGCCGGCGACGCCCGCGACGCCACGGGACAGCACCGCGGTGGGCACCTTCTCCCGCCCGGCGGCACGGATCGCCTCGGCGATGCCGGGGATCTCGTAGTCCAGCACCTCGCGGGTGACCTCCGGAGTGCGGTCGGTGGGCGAGATCCCGGTCCCACCGGTGGTCACGACGACGTCGTAGGAGGCCACCACTGCGTCGCGCAGGGCCTGCCCGACGGGCTCCCCGTCCGGGACCACCCGCGGGCCGTCGGTCTCGAAGCCGAGAGCCCGCAGCGCAGCGACGATCAGCGGTCCGCCGCGGTCCTCGTAGACACCCGCGGCGGCGCGGTTCGACGCGGTGACCGCCAGCGCCCTCATGGCCGCTGCCAGTCGCCGGACTTGCCGCCGGTCTTCGTCTCGACCCGCACGTCGGTGATGACGGCGGCCTTGTCCACGGCCTTGACCATGTCGATGACGGTCAGGGCCGCGACGGTGACGGCGGTGAGCGCCTCCATCTCGACCCCGGTGCGGTCGGTGGTCCGCACGGTCGCGGCGATCTCCACGGCCTCGTCGGTGACGGCGAGGTCGAGCGTCACCCCGGACAGCGCGAGCGGATGGCAGAGCGGGATCAGGTCCGGCGTCCGCTTGGCGCCCATGATGCCCGCGATGCGCGCGGTGGCGAGGGCGTCGCCCTTGGGAACGCCCTCACCGCGCAGCAGCTCGATCACGCGCGGGGCGACGAGTACCCGGCCGGTGGCGCGGGCCGTGCGGGCGGTGACGTCCTTGCCGGAGACGTCCACCATCCGGGCCGCACCGGCCTCGTCGATGTGGGTGAGGTGCTCTTGCGCGCTGCTCATCGTTCTCCCGGTCCGGTCCTCTGGGCAGCCACCGTACCGGGAGGGCGGATCAAAAGGGCCGCAGGGCCTTCAACGGGAGGGCCCGGTCGATACCGCACGGGACCTTTTTCACCACGCCCTAGTCCAGCCGGATCACGTCGACCTCCGCGCCCTTCTCCACGGAGGTGGTGTCCTCCGGGACGACGATCAGCGCGTTGGCGTGCGCGAGCGATCTGACCAGGTGGGACGCGGAGCCGCCGACGGGGGTCACCGTGCCGTTCGCGTACTTGCCGCGGAGGAACTGGCGCTTGCCCTCGGGCGACGACTCGATCGCCGTGTCGCAGAGCGCGCGCACGACCTCGCGGTGCACGGCGCCGGCGCCCATCAGCGTGCGGATCGCGGGGCGTACGAAGAGCTCGAAGGAGACATACGCGCTGACCGGGTTGCCGGGCAGGGCCAGCAGCGGGATGCGGTCGGGGCCGATCCGGCCGAAGCCCTGGGGCTTGCCGGGCTGCATGGCGAGCTTGCGGAAGTCGACACGGCTCTCGTCGTCCTCGATCGAGGCGAGCGCCTCCTTGACGACGTCGTACGCGCCGACGCTCACCCCACCGCTGGTGACGATGATGTCGGCCCGGATGAGCTGGTCCTCGATGGTGGCACGCAGTGTCTCGACGTCATCGGCGACGGCGCCCACCCGGTACGCGATGGCGCCCGCGTCCCGCGCGGCGGCGGTCAGCGCGAAGCTGTTGGAGTCATGGATCCGGCCGGGGCTGAGCTCCTCGCCGGGCTGTACGAGCTCGCTGCCGGTCGACATCACCACGACCCGGGGGCGCGGGCGCACCCGGACGCTGCCGCGGCCGATGGCGGCGAGCAGCCCGATCTGCGGCGGGCCGAGGATCGTGCCGGCGGCCAGCGCCAGCTCCCCCGCGGCGACGTCGCTGCCGCGGGCCCTGACGTACTGGCGCGCCTCGACGGGACGGTGGACCCGGACCTCGCCGCTGGCGCCGGCCGGGTCGGAGCTGTGCGACCGCATGGTGGTGGCCGGTCCGCCGCCGGTGCCGGCGTCGGTCCACTCCACGGGGACGACGGCCTCCGCGCCGGGCGGCAGCGGGGCGCCGGTCATGATGCGGGCGGCCTGGCCGGGGCCGACGGTGGGCAGATGGTCGCTGCCCGCCGCGACATCCCCGATGACGGTCAGGACCGCCGGGTGCGCGTCGGTGGCCCCGTCCGTGTCCGCGGTGCGGACCGCGTAGCCGTCCATCGCGCTGTTGTCGAAGGGCGGCAGCGCGACGGGGACGGTGACGTCCTCGACGAGGACGCAGCCCTGGGCGTCGAGGAGTTGCAGCTCGATCGATTCCAGCGGGGACAACTGCCCGAGGATGTTGTCGAGGTGCTCGGAGACAGACCAGATTCGGTCAGCCACGGTGCTCAATCTTGCATCTCCTCAGTCACGTACGAGCGGAGCCAGGTCCGGAAGTCCGGGCCCAGGTCTTCACGTTCGCACGCGAGTCTGACAATGGCACGCAGATAGTCGGCGCGGTCGCCGGTGTCGTAGCGGCGCCCGGTGAAGACCACGCCGTGGACCGGGCCGCCGTCGTCGTCGCGGTGGGACATCTCCCGCAGCGCGTCGGTGAGCTGGATCTCCCCGCCGCGGCCGGGCGGCGTCTTCTTGATCGCGTCGAACACCGCCGGGTCCAGCACGTACCGGCCGATGATCGCGTACGAGGACGGTGCCTCGTTCGTCGCGGGCTTCTCGACCAGGTCCGTCACCCGCACCACGTCGTCCTCGGCGGTGGGCACGATCGCCGCGCAGCCGTACAGGTGGATCTGCGCCGGGTCGACCTCCATCAGCGCGATGACGCTGCCGCCGAACCGCTCCTGGATGTCGATCATGCGTGACAGCAGCGGGTCCCGCGGGTCGATCAGGTCGTCACCCAGCAGCACCGCGAAGGGCTGGTCCCCCACATGCGGCTCCGCGCACAGCACCGCGTGCCCCAGACCCTTCGGGTCCCCCTGTCGCACGTAGTGCATCGTGGCCAGGTCGCTGGACTCCCGCACCCGCGCCAGCCGCGACTCGTCGCCCTTGCGGGTCAGCGCCTCTTCCAGCTCGTAGTTCCGGTCGAAGTGGTCCTCGAGCGCGCGCTTGTTCCGCCCGGTGATCATCAGCACGTCACTGAGGTTCGCCGCCCGCGCCTCCTCCACCACGTACTGGATCGCCGGCTTGTCGACGACCGGCAGCATCTCCTTGGGCGTGGCCTTGGTGGCCGGCAGGAACCGGGTACCGAGACCCGCCGCCGGGATGACGGCCTTGGTGATCCGAGTACGTGCTTGAGTCATGCCGTGCACCATAACCGCTGCGCGTGAGGTGAAGATGAAGTTCCGGTTGATAACGGCTGATAGGCGGCGGTAGTGCGGGGTATGAGCGACAACCACGGCACCAAGGGGGCGCTGCGCGCCGAGTTGCTGGGCGTCCGGCGCGGACGGACGCCGCAGGAGCGCGCGGCGGCGGCCCGCTCGCTGGCCGACCGGGTGGCTGACCTGCCCGAGGTCCGGGCGGCGGGCACCGTCGCCGCCTATGTGTCGATGGGCACGGAACCCGGCACCCGCGACCTGATCGACGCGCTGCGTGCCGCCGGCACCCGTGTGCTGCTTCCCGTACTGATGGCCGATAACGACCTGGACTGGGCGGAGTACGAGGGACCGCAGGCGCTGGAGCGCACGGACCGGGGGCTGTTCGAGCCGACCGGCGCGCGCCTGGGACCCGACGCGGTGACGCGGGCCCGGGTGGTGCTGCTGCCGGGGCTCGCGGTGGACGGGCGCGGGCTGCGGCTGGGCCGCGGCGGGGGCTCGTACGACCGCGTGCTGGCGCGGCTGGAGCGGGCGGGCGGGCGGCCGGCCCTCATGGTGCTGCTCTACGCGAACGAGGTGGTCGCCCGGGTCCCGAGGGAACCGCACGACCACCCCGTGCACTTCGCGGTCACCCCCGAGGGGATCCACCGCTTCACCCCCTGAAAGGGGGTTACGGCGTGAGCGCCATCTTGTCGTCCGTCGCGCCGTCCACCGTGGGTCTGGAGAAGACCCACGGCAGGAGCTCGCCCTTGGCCCACAGCGCCGTCTGGTCGGAGTAGTGCGCGTTGTACGCGTGCCCCGAGGCGCCGGTGAGGTTGATCCAGCGGGACTTGTCGAAGTCGTCGAGGTTGACGATCATGCGCATCGACGGCACCCAGACGACGTCGTAGCCACCGGCCGCGTTCCAGCCCGTCGCGTTGACGGCCGCCTCGCCGCCGCCGAGCTGCCACGGGCCGCGGTTGAGCAGCCACTTCACCACGGCGGGGCCGCCGGTGCCCAGCGTCTGGTTCTTGAGTTCCAGCTTGTGCAGCCGGCCCCAGCTCCAGGTGTCGATGTCCTTGCCGAGCTTGGCGGTCAGCTCGTACCGCGCGTCCTGCATCGCCTGCCGGAGCAGCTGGTCCCGCGTGGTGTGCGCGGACGGCGCCGAGGTCTTGTCGAAGAACGCGGTCGGCGACATCGTCCACCAGGCGTTCTTCTCGTCCGGAAGGATCTTGCGGACCACCTCGAACCAGCGGTCGCCGCCGTCCGGCTGCGCCTGGTCGGCTTCGCGCTCACCGCACTCGTTGACGGTCTCGCTCTTGCCGTTGAGGTCGTCGACCGGGCCCGACCGGTCGACGGCCGGGACGCGCAGGCACTGGTCCTCGGGGCGCAGCTCCTTGGGCAGCTTGTTGCCGAAGGCGAGCTTGAGGGTGTTGCGCCAGACCGCGTTGAAGTAGGCGGCGGCCGCGGAGTCGGCGTCCTGGTTGAAGTCCCAGCCCTCCAGCAGCTGCTGGGCGTCGCGGACGTAGGAGTCCTTGACGTCGACCTTGAGCAGATAGGGCACCAGCAGCTTCGCGATCTCGCTGCTGCTGTCGGACTGCATGGACTGCATGTCGTCCATGGAGACCTTGCCGCCGTCCTTGATCTTGGACGCGATGAGGTCGTTGATGCGCTGGCTGCGGGCGCCGTAGCCCCAGTCCTTGGTCAGCATCGGGCCGTACTTGTCCTCGTCGATCACGGCCTGGTTGGCGGTGACGATGTAGCCGCGCGCCGGGTCCTCCTCCCAGGGCATGGACTTGAACGGGATGTACGTGTCCCAGCGGTAGCGCGAGTCCCAGCCGGGCGCGGGGTAGCGGCCGTCGCCGTTGGCGCGCACCGGGATCCTGCCCGGGGCCTGGTAGCCGATGTGGCCCTGCTTGTCGGCGTAGATCAGGTTCTGTGACGGGACCTCGAAGTCGGCCGCCGCGGCCCGGAACTGGGTGAAGTCCTGCGCCTTGTCGATCTCGAAGACCGCGTCCATGCTCTTGCCGGGGTCGAGTGCGGTCCACCGCAGGGCGACCGCGTAACCGCCGCTGCGGTCCGGGGCGGCGTCCTGGACGGGCGCGCTCTCGCCGACCTTGAGCAGTTCGTCGGAGCGGTCGGAGATGATCGGGCCGTTGTTGGTGGTGCGCACGACGATGTCGCGGTCGGCGCCGCCGGCGACCTTGATGGTCTCCTTGCGGGTCGTGAACGGCTTCTGCTTGCCGTCGTAGAGGTAGCTGTCCGCGGTGACCTTCTCCAGGTACAGGTCGGTCACGTCGGCGCCGAGGTTGGTCATCCCCCAGGCGATGTTCTGGTTGTGGCCGATGACGACACCGGGCATTCCGGAGAACGTGTAGCCGGCCACGTCGAACGGACAGGCCGTGCCGACGCTGCGGCAGTGCAGCCCCATCTGGTACCAGAGGGACGGCATCTGCGGTGCCAGGTGCGGGTCGTTGGCCAGCATCGGCTTGCCGGTGGTCGTGTACTTGCCGGAGACGACCCAGGAGTTGGAGCCGATGCCGTTGCCGGACGGGCCGAGCAGGTTGGGCATCTGGTCGATGATCTCGGAGAGCCCGGAGAGCTGGCTGTTCAGGGCGCCGGCGGCGATCGGGGTACCCCCGGCACCGGCCGGTGTGTACTTCTTGGTGATCGGGTCGAGCTTGCCGCCGTCGACGATCGGCTGGTGCCGCTGGTACGGGTAGCCGGGGTAGAGCGACTCGATCTGGCTGCTGTCGAGCCGGCTCGTCATGAGCGCCCGGTCGATCTCCTCCTGCATGTTGCCGCGCAGGTCCCAGGCCATGGCCTTGAGCCAGGCGACGGAGTCGACCGGGGTCCACTGCTCGGGCTTGTAGTCGTTGGAGAACGACAGGGCCGCGTACTCGACGGACAGGCTCGCACCGCTGTGATCCTTCAGATACGCGTTGACGCCGTCCGAATAGGCCTGCAGGTACTTCTTGGTCGTCGCGTCGAGCTTGGTGTCGTACTCCTTCTGCGCGATGCCGCGCCAGCCGAGCGTGCGGAGGAACGCGTCGGTCTCCACCTGTCCGGAGCCGAACATCTCCGACAGCCGGCCCGCGGTGAGGTGGCGTCGGACGTCCATCTCGTAGAACCGGTCCTGCGCCTGGACGAAGCCCTGGGCCCGGAACAGGTCCTCGGAGGTGTCCGCGTAGATCTGCGGGATGCCGTTGCCGTCACGCTCCACGTCGACCGGCGCGGTCAGGCCCTTGAGTTTCAGCGAACCGGTGGTCTCGGGGAACGAGGCCCGCACGGTGCTGACGCTCCAGTACGACCCGTATCCGATGCCCCCCACCAGCAGGACCACGAACGCGATCACAAAGAGGCGAAGGCGGCGGGACTTCTTCTTGGCGGGCATCTCTGTCCTTCGAGGGGCAGGGTGGACCGGGTGCTCTTGGTGCTGGATTGGTGCTGGAGCAACCATAGGCGCAGCGATCGGGGCACCCCTACGCGGAGTCATCGTTGACCGCGGAAGTTCAAGTACCGGTAAAATGTTAGGCAAGGCAATGAACTTCTCCCTGGCCTTCGAGGAAGGACCGCGCCCTGACTGTCCACCGTCTCAATGAACTCCTGTTGATCGGCGCCCTCGTGCTGCTCATCGCGGTGGTCGCCGTGCGACTGGCGTCCCGCAGCGGCCTGCCCACTCTGCTCATCTACCTCGGCATCGGCGTCGCGATCGGCCAGGACGGCCCGTTCGGCTTCACCTTCGACGACGTCCAGCTGACCCAGGTCCTGGGATATGCGGCACTTGTGGTGATTCTTGCCGAAGGTGGACTCGGCACGAAGTGGCAGGAGATCAAACCGGTGGTGCCCGCCGCCGCCGTGCTCTCGACGTTCGGCCTCATGCTGAGCGTCTTCATCACGGCGGGTGCGGCCCACTATCTGGTGGGGCTGGACTGGCGGCAGGCGCTCATCATCGGAGCGGTGGTGTCGTCCACGGACGCGGCGGCGGTGTTCTCGGTCCTGCGCAACGTGCCGCTGCCGAAACGAATCACCGGAGTTCTGGAAGCGGAATCCGGCTTCAACGACGCCCCGGTCGTCATCCTCGTGGTCGCCTTCTCCACCGCGGGACCCGTCGACCACTGGTACGTGCTCGTCGCGGAGATCGCCATGGAGCTGGCGATCGGCGCCGCGATCGGACTGACGGTCGGCTGGCTCGGCGCCTACGCGTTGCGGCACATCGCCCTGCCCGCCTCCGGCCTCTACCCGATCGCGGTGATGGCCATCGCGGTCTTCGCCTACGCCGCCGGCGCGACGGCGCACGGCTCCGGATTCCTCGCCGTCTACATCGCCTCCCTGATACTGGGCAACGCGAAACTGCCGCACCGGCCGGCCACCCGGGGCTTCGCCGAAGGGCTCGGCTGGATCGCGCAGATCGGCCTCTTCGTCCTGCTCGGACTGCTCGTCACCCCGCACGAACTCGGCGACGACATCCTGCCCGCACTGGTCATCGGCCTGATCCTGACCGCGGTGGCCAGACCGCTGTCGGTGACCGCGAGCCTGGCGCCGTTCAGCATCCCCTGGCGCGAGCAGGCGCTGATGTCCTGGGCCGGGCTGCGCGGCGCCGTGCCCATCGTGCTGGCCACCATCCCGATGGTCGCGGGCGTGCCCAACAGCCGCCGGATATTCAACATCGTCTTCATTCTGGTGATCGTCTACACGCTGGTGCAGGGCCCGACGCTGCCGTGGCTCGCCCGGCGGCTGCGCCTCGGCGTCCGCGACGGGGCGGCCGACCTGGGCATCGAGTCGGCGCCGCTGGAACGGCTGCGCGGCCACCTCCTCTCGGTGTCCATCCCGGAGGAGTCCCGGATGCACGGCGTGGAGGTCAACGAGCTGCGGCTGCCTGCCGGGGCGGCCGTCACGCTCGTCGTACGGGACGGGGCCAGCTTCGTACCGCTGCCGAACACGGTGCTGCGGCGCGGCGACGAGCTGCTGGTCGTCGCCACCGATCCGGTGCGGGACGCGGCGGAGCGGCGGCTGCGCGCGATCGGGAAGGGCGGCAAGCTCGCGAACTGGCTGGGCGAGGGGTGAGCGAGCTGGGGTGAGCGAGGTCTCAGGGGGAAATGGGTGGCACTCGGGGCGAATGGCACTGAGTGCCGCTAAGCTGGGCCGGTACGTCTTGACCACGTACGTGTTGAGTACACAGACCTCTGTCTGACGCAGAGCTGGCGCGACGGGACGACCACAGTCGTCCCGTGTCTTGCGCGAGCGGACAGCTCTCGGCGCCATCCGTGACGGATGCCGCTACCAGACAGCACAAAGGACCAAGCCGTGGCATCCACGGTGAACCAGCCGGACAGCCCCGCCACCAAGCGGCCCGGTTACGGACAACTTCTGCGCACACCCCGCGCCTGGACGTTCCTGCTGCCCGGGTTCGCGGCCCGGCAGCCCTTCGCGATGCTCACCATCGGCATCGTGCTGCTCGTCCAGAACACCACCGGCTCCTACGGCACGGCGGGCGCCGTCGCCGCGGTGACCGGTGTCTCCATGGCGATCTTCGCCCCGCAGAACGGCAAGCTCGCCGACCGTTTCGGACAGAGCGCCGTCCTGTTGCCGGGCGTCCTCGTGCACACGGCCTCCGTCATCCTGCTGACCGTGCTGGCCCTGTCGCACGCCCCCCTGTGGGCGCTGTTCGCGGCCGCCGTGCCGGCCGGCGCCTCGGTGCCGCAGATCGGACCGATGGTCCGGGCCCGCTGGGCGGCCAAGCTGGACGGTTCGCCCCTGATGTCGACCGCCGCGGCCTTCGAGTCCGTGACGGACGAGTTCACCTTCGTCATCGGCCCAGTGCTGGCCACCGCGCTGTGCACGGGAGTGCACCCGGCGGCCGGCCTGATCGCCGAGGCCACCCTCACCCTGGTCGGCGGCCTGTTCTTCGCCGCCCAGCGCAGCACCGCACCGGCGCCCAACAGGACCGTCGACGGCGTCCGCGCGAAGCACACCTCGGCGCTGACCATCCCGGGCGTCAGGGCGCTGGCCGTGGCCTTCCTCGGCATCGGCGCGGTCTTCGGCGGCATGCAGGTCGGCCTGACGTCCTTCACCGAGGAGATCGGCCGCCAGGGCATCGCGGGGCTGCTGTACGGCACCTTCGCGGCGGGCAACATGCTGGCCGGAGTCGTCTGCGGGGCCATCGCCTGGCGCCGCAGCCCGCAGGGCCGGCTGCTGATCGCGTACGCGGCGCTCGCACTGGCCTGCTCCGCGCTGTGGGCCGTGCACTCGGTGCCGCTGCTCGGCGCGCTCGGCCTGCTCATCGGGCTGTGCATCGCCCCCGCCCTGATCACCGGCTACACCCTGGTCGAATCCCTGGTGCCGGCCACCTCCCGCACCGAGGCCTTCACCTGGCTGACCGGCTCGGTCGCGCTCGGCCAGGCCATCGCGGTCACGGCCGCCGGCCAGCTGGCCGACCGGGTCAGCGCGAGCGCCGCCTTCGTGGTGCCGCTGGCCGGTACGGCGCTGGCTCTGGCCACCCTCGTGGCGCTGCGCAAGCGGCTCAAACCACGCTCCGAGGGACGGATCGTCCAGGGTTCGACACGTGGGATGAGTCACCGCGTGCCGGTCACGGTGGACTGACGCGGCGGAATGCTGCACTATTGAATGTCGTTAGCACTCATCGAGTGAGAGTGCCAGGAGGATCAAGTGCCGACGTACCAGTACCAGTGCACCGAGTGCGGCGAGGGCCTCGAGGCGGTGCAGAAGTTCAGCGATGACGCTCTGACCGTTTGCCCGACCTGCAGCGGACGCCTGCGCAAGATCTTCTCGGCGGTCGGGGTCGTGTTCAAGGGTTCCGGTTTCTACCGGACCGACAGCCGTGGCTCGTCCTCGGCGAGCACCCCCGCGGCCAAGAGCAGCTCGGATGCGAAGCCTTCGACGACGTCCGCGCCGTCCTCGGCATCGTCCGGCAGCTCCTCATCCGGTTCGAGCAGCTCTTCCAGCGGGTCTTCCGCAGCCTGATCGCTGTGCACGTGTGAGCCCGCGAGCGAGTCGCAAGGCTTACGCGTCGATGACGGACCCCGCCGATCCAGTCGGCGGGGTCCTCGTCGTATCCGGCCGCCGTTAGGGTGATCCGCATGGTGGAGATGAGCGGTGCGCGAGCCGATATCGGCGTCATTGGCGGGTCCGGTTTCTACTCGTTCCTCGAGGATGTGACCGAGATCACGGTCGAGACCCCCCACGGTCCGCCGAGCGACTCGCTCTTCCTCGGCGAAGTGGCCGGCCGGCGGGTGGCATTCCTGCCGCGGCACGGCCGCAAGCACCACTTGCCGCCGCACAAGATCAACTACCGGGCCAACCTGTGGGCGCTGCGCTCGGTCGGCGCGCGCCAGGTGCTCGGCCCGTGCGCGGTGGGCGGACTGCGCGCGGAGTTCGGCCCCGGCACCCTGCTGGTGCCCGACCAGCTCGTGGACCGCACGAAGTCCCGCGTCCAGACGTACTTCGACGGTGAGGTGCTGCCGGACGGCAGGCAGCCGAACGTCGTGCATGTCTCGCTGGCCGACCCGTACTGCCCGGTGGGCCGCCAGGTCGCGGTGGACACCGCGCGGGCGGGCGGCTGGGACGCGGTCGACGGCGGGACGCTGGTCGTCGTCGAGGGGCCCCGGTTCTCGACCCGGGCGGAGTCCCGGTGGCATGCGGCGCAGGGCTGGTCGGTGGTCGGCATGACCGGGCACCCCGAGGCGATCCTCGCGCGGGAACTCGGGCTCTGCTACACGTCCCTGACGCTGGTGACGGACCTGGACGCGGGCGCCGAGACGGGCGAGGGGGTCTCCCACGAGGAGGTCCTGGAGGTCTTCGCGGCGAACGTCGGCCGGATGCGGACCGTGCTGTTCGACGTGGTCGGCGGGCTGCCGCCGATCGCGGAGCGGAACTGCCTGTGCGTGGACCCGTGGGGCGGCCAGGACCCGGGGATCACGCTGCCGTAGGGCTGTGGAGCTGTGGGTGCGCGGGTTCGCGGATCTGCGGGTTCGGGATTTTCACCCGCGCGGGTGACGGAGTTTTCCACAACTGGTGAGTAATCCACAGGCCCGAGAGGGCCGTCAGCCGGGTGCGGGATCGTAGGGATCCCAGTCGCAGAGATCCCTAAGAGGCGGTGGTCGCCGTGCCCGCATTTCCCAATCCCTCTCCCTCTCCCGCCGCATCCCCTTCTCCTGCTCCCACTCCCCCGGATTCCTACGCGCTCCCGCGCTGCGTCGTGCCGTCCTTCCAGCCGATCCGGGCCGGTGGCGGGCGCGGGCGGATCCGGCTGTGGAGGCCGGTGCACCGCAGGCGCCGGGCCGTGGCCGCGGGGCTGGCGATGGCCGCCGCCGCGCTGGCGGCCTCCGCCCCGCGCGCGGACTCCCAGGCACCACGCGGTGAACCACACGTACCCCCGGCGGCGACTGCCGCACAGGACGCCCGGGGCGCGCGGGCCATAGCATCCGGTCGCGATGCGACAGCAGCTCAGGACGTGCGCGACGCCCCGGACACGGTGCGGGCGCCGGTGCGGATCGCGGACGCGGCGGCGGTGCGGCTGTTACGGCCCGGCGACCGGGTGGACGTGCTGGCCGCCGACCGGGTGGTGGCCGTTGCGGCGCCGGTGGTGTCCGTGCCGGCGGACGGCGGCGAGGCGGCCGGACGCATCGGTGAGGGCGCGCTGATCGTGCTGGCGGTGCCGCGCCGGACGGCTGCTGCGATCATCGGCGCGGCAGCGTCAACTCCCCTGGCGGTGACGCTGTGTTGACTCACTCTTTCGTGTGTACGGATTGGACACCTCACTCCCGGAATGCCATAGGTTGCGGGCCTTGCTGTGCCGTCACCTGTGTGCGGGGAAAGAGAGAATTCAATGAGCGACGAGAAGACCGGGGTCCTGGGCGGCTTCAAGGAATTCCTGATGCGCGGGAACGTGATCGACCTGGCCGTCGCCGTCGTCATCGGTGCCGCGTTCACCAGCGTCGTGAGCTCCGTGGTCAAGGGCGTCATCAATCCCCTGGTCGGTGCGTTCGGCACCAAGGATCTGGAGCACTACCGGTCGTGCCTCAAGGGCCCGTGCGTGGTGAACGACGCGGGCGACGCGGTGAGCGGTATTCCGATCCTGTGGGGCTCGGTGCTCAGCGCGGTCCTCACGTTCGTGATCACTGCCGCGGTGGTCTATTTCCTGATGGTGCTGCCGATGTCCCGCTACCTGGCGAAGAAGGCGGCGCGGGCCCGGCAGGAGGCCGTGGTGCACGCGGAGGCGGAGGCCGCCGAGGTGGCGCTGCTGCGCGAGATCCGCGACGTCATGGTGTCCCAGCGCAGCTGAGCCACCTGGATCAGATGTGGTGCGGGGGCTTCTCGTCGAGGAAGCGGGCGAGGTCGTCGTTCCCGCCGCCCGACGGGCGCTCGCCCCAGCCCCCGTCCGTGTCGTCGGACGACTGCCGGCTGAGCGGGTCGTCGAAGACCAGCGCGGCGGCGGGGTCGCGCCGCGGCTTCCCGGGCCGTGCTTCGGGCCGGGGGTCGGACTCGGGTGCGGGAGCGGTGCTCATGCCTCCAGGGTACGGCCGCGGGCCTGCCGGGCGGCTCCGCGTCCTCGCGCGCACCGGGCCGCCCCGCGCGGTCCTACGTCATCGGTCCTTCGGGCCGAGCAGCCAGATACCGGGCACCACCAGGAAGGACACCCCGAGGAAGCCGGCGCACCACCAGGCGATGGACGTGTCGCCCCGCATCCACTCATTGACGGCGATGGACAGCGCTCACAGCTGGCCGATGACGACCGTGATCGCCGGCGCCGGCCGGGCGGAGAGCTTGGCGGAGCGCTCCGGGTCCTGGTCGGTGCCGGCGCCGGGACCGGGGCCGGTGTGGCGCACCCGGGGGTCGCCGTAGCCGCTGGTCGGGCGGATCCGGGGGGAGCGCTCGCGCACCGGCCGGTTCAGCCGTGGCCGGTCGCTGCCGGGGTGGTAGGGCGCGTTGGCCACCTGATCGTTCCGCGAAGGTCACCGGCCGCGGCGGCCCAACGGCCCCCAAGCGTCAGCGGGGAGAAACCCCAAGCGCCGGTTTGGGACACCCCGCCAGCTATACCTGGGGCCATGGAACTCGACATCGACCGGCGTGACCCGGTGTACCGGAACTGGCTCAAGGACGCCGTCGGCAAGGTGCAGGCCGACGCCAACCGGTCCGCCGACACCCATCTGCTGTCGGTGCCGCTGCCGGCCGAGTGGGGCATCGACCTGTATCTGAAGGACGAGTCGACGCACCCGACCGGCTCGCTCAAGCACCGGCTGGCCCGCTCGCTGTTCCTGTACGGGCTGTGCAACGGCTGGATCCGCCCCGGGAAGCCGGTCATCGAGGCGTCCAGCGGCTCGACGGCGGTCTCCGAGGCGTACTTCGCGAAGCTGATCGGGGTGCCGTTCATCGCCGTGATGGCGAAGAGCACCGTGCGCTCCAAGATCGACCTGATCGAGTTCCACGGCGGCCGATGTCATCTCGTCGACGACCCCTGCGAGGTCTATGAGGTGGCGGTGCGGCTCGCGGCCGAATCGGGCGGCCACTACATGGACCAGTTCACGTACGCCGAGCGCGCCACCGACTGGCGCGGCAACAACAACATCGCCGACTCGATCTTCCGGCAGCTGGCGCTGGAGCGGCACCCCGTACCGGCCTGGATCGTCGCGACCGCCGGCACCGGCGGAACGTCCGCCACCATCGCCCGCTTCGTCCACTACACCCAGCAGGACACCGGGGTCTGTGTCGCCGACCCGGAGAACTCCGCGTTCTTCCCCAGCTGGCAGTCGGACGACCCGGACGTCGTCACCGACCGCGGCTCCCGCATCGAGGGCATCGGCCGCCAGCGGGTGGAGCCGAGCTTCGTCCCCGGGGCGATCGACCGCATGATGCGGGTGCCGGACGCCGCGTCCGTCGCCTGTATCCGCGTGCTGGAACGGCTGCTGGGACGCAAGGCCGGCGCCTCCACCGGCACCGGCCTGTGGGCCGCCTTCCGGATCATCTCCGACATGCGGGCGGCCGGCGAACAGGGCAGCGTGGTGGGGCTGTTGTGCGACCCCGGCGAGCGGTACCTGGAGAAGTACTACTCGGACGAGTGGCTGGCCGCGCAGGGCATCGACATCGCCCCGTTCACCGCGCGGATCGAGCACTTCCTCACGACGGGCGAACTCAGCACCGTCGCGCCCAGCACCGTCGCGCCCAGCACCGTCACGCCCGTCAGCGAGCACGCCGCGCAGGCCGTCTGACGCTCAGCGGGCCGGGGACCGGCGCCGTCAGGCCTCCGTGCGGAGCCGCACGGAGGCGAGCGGCACGAAGCCGGGGCCGGATCCCTCGGTGGAGGCGTCGGTCCCCGACAGCCGGCGCAGCATCGACAGGGCTATCCGTTCGCCCTGCGCCTTGGCGTGGTCCGCGTTGGGGCCCGCGTACAGCCCGTCGACGGAGGCGCGCCACAGCTGGACCCAGCGGCCGAAGTGCTCGGCGGTCATCGGCCGGGTGTCGTGCAGGGCGGCGTGCGGGGCGAAGGCGTTGCCGCTGTAGTCGGCCGTCCGGAGCAGGGCGCGTTCCCAGAAGTCGGTGATCCTGGGGAGGTGGTCCTCGAGGTCGAGGCCCGCGATCTCGGTGAAGTACGGGCCGATCAGCCGGTCGGCGAGCGCCGCCTCGTAGAAGCGGCGCAGCAGCGTGCCGAGGTCGGCGCGGTCGGCGATGTCGGGCTTGGCAGTGACCATGGTCCTTCCAGGGTCCGTGTGGGGCGGACCGGCCGCCAGGGCCGAAAGACCCGGATACGGCAGCGTGCCATGGTGTTCCTCGCGCGGGTTCTGCCGCAAGGTGGCCTCCATGAGCAACCCCGCCGGCGCCGCGTTCCGCCGTATGACCGCCCGCAGCCGTGACGAGGCGCACCGGGCCTCGACCCCGCTCGAGCTCTTTTTCGACCTCTGCTTCGTGGTCGCCGTCGCCCAGGCGGGCGCCCGGCTGGTGCACGCGCTGGCCGCGGGCCATCCCGGCAACGGGGTCGTCGGCTATCTGCTGGTGTTCTTCGGCATCTGGTGGGCCTGGATGAACTTCTCCTGGTTCGCTTCCGCCTACGACACGGACGACGTGCTGTACCGGATCACCACGCTGGTGCAGATCACCGGCGTCCTCATCTTCGCCGCCGGCGTGCCGCGCGCCTTCGACGACAACGACTGGACGATCTCGGTGATCGGCTACTCGGTGATGCGGCTGGCGCTGGCCTCGCAGTGGCTGCGGGCCGCGCGCGGTGAGACCGGTGACGCGCGCAGCTGCGCGCTGCGGTACGCGTTCGGCGTCACCGTCTGCCAGTTCGGGTGGATCGGGCTGCTCTTCCTGCCCGACGGTGCGAAGGTGTGGGCGTTCCTCGGCCTGATCGTCGTCGAGCTGTCGGTGCCGCTGTTCGCCGAGCGCCGCCACCAGACGCCCTGGCACCCGCAGCACATCGCCGAGCGGTACGGCCTGTTCACCATCATCGTGCTCGGCGAGTCGATCGCGGCGGCGACCGTCGCCGTGCAGTCCGCGCTCGACGAGCACGAGGCGGTGGCCGAGCTGCTGCCGATCGCGGGCGGCGGGCTGCTGATCGTCTTCGCGGCCTGGTGGATCTACTTCGCCGTGCCCATCGAGGAGCACCTGGTCTCCAACCGCGAGGCGATCCCCTGGGGTTACGGCCACTACATCGTGTTCGTCTCCGCCGCGGCGATCGGCGCCGGCCTCGAAGTGGCCGTGGAGCAGAGCGTCGGGAAGGCGGAGATCTCGGTACGGGCCGCCTCCGCCGCGGTGACCGTGCCGACCGCCGTCCTGTTCTTCACCGTCTGGCTGCTGCACTCCCGGCACTACAAGAGCGGCCTCGCCCAGCAACTCGTCCTGCCGGTCGCCTCGTTGCTGGTCCTGGCCTGCACGTTCGCCGGGGAATCGGCGGTGCTACTGGCCGGGGTGGTGTCGGCGCTGACCGTCGCGGTCGGGGTCACGCTGGCGCGTCGCAGTGTCTCCCCACAGGTCTGATCAAGGATGGGCAAAGTCCTTCCCACCGCATTCCCACGACCGTACGATCTGCCCCGACGACCAGCCTGACCAGGCAATACGGCGTTACGGCGGCGGGGCGCCACGGCGCCGCGGTGTCACGTCAAGGGGGAGCCGGAAATGATCAAGACGGATACGGCGGGCGGGCCGGGCCGCGGCAGAGCGATGCTGCTGAGCTGGGGCCCGACGGTGCTGTTCAGCATCATCCTGCCGTGGGTCACCTACGGGATGCTGACGGACCACGGTGTCGCGCAGGTTCCCGCACTGCTGATCATCTCCGGCTGGCCGGTGGTGGAGATGGTGGTGTACTTCGCGATCCACCGCCGCCTGGACGAGTTCAGCATCATGATCCTCGGAACGCTGCTGCTGAGCGCGGTCAGCGCGCTGGCCTACAACAGCACCAAGATGGTGTTCATCAAGGACTCGGCGCTGACCGGACTGCTCGGACTGGCCTTCCTGCTCAGCCTGTTCGCGAAGCGGCCGCTGATCTTCTACTTCGGCCGCAAGTTCGCGACCGACGGCACCGACGCGGGCGTCACGGCCTGGAACGGCCTGTGGGACAAGTACGCGGGCTTCCGCGCCACCCAGCGCATGCTGACGGTGGTGTGGGGCGTCACCTTCCTCGTGGAGTCCGGCATCCGCATCGCCCTGACGTACGTGCTCTCCACCGACACGATGGTGGGCGTCTCCGGCGTGCTGCCGTTCGTGTTCACCGCTGGGCTGGTCTTCTACACGATCCGCACCGGCAGGAAGGGCGAGGCCCGGCGGGTGGCCGCGGAAGCGGCGGAGGCCGCGGCGGCTCCGGCCGACGCCCCGGCGGCTCCGGCCGGCTCCGTCGGTCCGGCAGCTCCGGCAGCTCCGGCAGCTCCGGCCGAAGCCTGATGGCCCCGCCACGGGTCTCATCGCATGGGAGAATCGCGTCAGAGACCCGTGGCACCGAGCAGTGATCCGGCCGCGTACGTGACGGCCATCGCCGTCGCCCCGCCCGCCATGTTCCGCAGGACGGCGGGGCGGGCCGGCGCGCTGCCCAGCCGCGCGCTCTCCCACCCGCACAGCGCGAGCGCGATCAGCACCGCCACCACCGTGACGGACAGCCGCAGCGGCGGAGGCAGCAGCACGATCGCCAGCAGGGGCAGGAGCGCCCCCGCGGTGAACGCGGCGAAGCTCGCGGCCGCCGCGTGCCACGGGTTGGTCAGTTCGTCGGGGTTGATGCCGAGCTCGACCCGGGCGTGCGCGCCGAGGGCGTCGCGTTCGGTGAGCTGCTCCGCGACCTCGCGGGCGAGTTCCCGGGTCAGCCCGCGGTCCTCCAGCAGACCGGTGAGCTCGGCGAGTTCCGCCTTCGGCTCGGTGGCCAGCTCCTCGCGCTCCATGGCCAGGGCGGCCTGCTCGGAGTCGCGCTGGGTGCTGACCGAGACGTACTCCCCCGCCGCCATCGACAGGGATCCGGCCAGCAGTCCGGCCAGCCCGGCGGTCAGGATCGCCGAACGGGAGTCGGTGGCCCCGGCCACGCCGACGACCAGCCCGGCCGTCGACACGACTCCGTCGTTGGCGCCCAGCACCCCCGCCCGCAGCCAGTTCAGCCGGCTCGCGAGCCCGCCCGCGTGGTGCGGCTCACCGTGCTCCACCTCGCTGTGCTCCACCTCGCCCTGCTCCACGGGGCCGGCGCCGCCGTCCCGCTCACCGCTGTCCTCGCCGTTCTGCCCGCCGTCACTCATGCCGCGAGGGTCTCATTCCTGACCGCCCGCGGGCGGTCAGGCCGCGACCGGTGTCCTGGCGTCGTCCGGCACCGGCGGCGCCGCCTCGGGCGCGGCGGGCCTGCGCAGCCCCTTCAGCAGGACGACGAGGGCCGCGGTGACGACCGTGCCCGCCGCGACGGCGACCAGGTACAGCCACGGGTTGCCGATCAGCGGCACCACGAAGATGCCGCCGTGCGGGGCGCGCAGCGTGCAGCCGAAGGCCATCGACAGGGCGCCGGTGACCGCGCCGCCGACCATCGCCGACGGGATGACCCGTAGCGGGTCGGCCGCGGCGAACGGGATCGCGCCCTCGGTGATGAACGAAGCGCCGAGCACCCAGGCCGCCTTGCCGTTCTCGCGTTCCGTACGGGTGAAGAGCCGCCCCCGGACGGTCGTCGCCAGCGCCAGGCCCAGCGGCGGCACCATGCCCGCCGCCATCACGCACGCCATGACCTTGAGGCTGCCGTCGTTCGGGTCGGCCAGACCTCCCACGGCGAAGGCGTACGCGACCTTGTTCAGCGGACCACCCATGTCGAAGCACATCATCAGGCCGAGGACGACGCCGAGGATGATCGCGTTCGAGCCCGTCAGGCCGTTCAGCCAGTCGGTGAGCTGCTTCTGGAGCCAGGCGATCGGCTTGCCGACCACCAGGAACATCAGGAAGCCCACCACCGCCGAGGAGATCAGTGGGATCACCACGACCGGCATGATGCCGCGCAGCACCGGTGGGATCGCGATCCGCTGGATCGCCATGACGACGGTGCCCGCGAGCAGACCGGCCACCAGGCCGCCCAGGAAACCCGCGTTGATCGTCAGCGCGATGGCACCGCCGACGATGCCGGGGACCAGCCCCGGCCGGTCCACCATCCCGAACGCGATGTATCCGGCCAGGATCGGGACGAGGAACGTGAACGCGGTGTCGCCGATCTGGAAGAGCAGCGCCGCCCAGCTCGCGCCCTCGTTCCAGAGGAAGTGATCGGTGACGGAGGGCGCGGCGTTGATCTCGTAGCCGCCGATCGCGAAGGCGAGCGCGATCAGCAGCCCGCCGGCGGCGACGAACGGCACCATGTAACTGACGCCGGTCATCAGCCACTTGCGCAGCCGCGTGCCGAAGCCTTCGGCGGACTCGTCGGGTTCGCCGGCCGTTCCGAACGGCGCATCGCTGCCGTCGGCGCCCGCCGGGTGTGCCGCGGCCGTCACCTCGCCGCGTTCCGCCCTGCCGCGCGCCTCGGCGATGAGCTCCGGTGCGCGGCTGATACCCGCCTTCACCCCGACGTCCACCGTCGGCTTCCCCGCGAAGCGCTCCTTGTCGCGGACCTCCACGTCATGGGCGAGGATCACCGCGTCCGCGGCCTCGATCGCCGCCTTCGGCAACTTCTTGAAGCCGGCCGAGCCTTGGGTCTCCACGGTGATCTGCACACCGGCGTCCCGGGCGGCGTTCTCCAGGGACTCCGCCGCCATGTACGTGTGCGCGATGTCCGTCGGGCACGACGTCACCGCCACGACGCGGAACGGCCGCTCCTGCGGAACGCCTTCGGCTGCGGTTTCCGGTGCGGCTTCCGATGCGGTGACGGCCTGGGTGGCCGGGGTGGCCGGCGGTATGACCTCCGGCTCCGCGGTCGCGGGCTCCGCTACCGGCCCGCCCGCGATCAGGGCCGCGGCCGTCGCCGGGTCTTCGGCCGTGCGCAGGGCCGCGGTGAACTCCGGGTCCATGAGGCGGCGGGCGAGGGCCGACAGGATCGTCAGGTGGTCGGTGTCGGCACCGGCCGGTGCCGCGATGAGGAAGACGAGGTCGGCCGGGCCGTCCGGGGCGCCGAAGTCGATACGGGTGGCGCTGCGGCCGAACGCGAGGGTCGGCTCGGCGACATGCGCGCTGCGGCAGTGCGGGATCCCGATGCCGCCGTCGAGACCGGTCGGCATCTGGGCCTCGCGCGCGGCCACATCCGCGAGGAACCCCTCCAGATCGGTGACGCGTCCGGCGGCCACCATCCGCTCGGCGAGCGAACGTGCCGCCGCTTCCTTGCTGTCGGCGGCCAGGTCGAGATCGACCAGCTCCGCGGTGATCATGGCACTCATCGCGCGGCTCCATTGCTCGCGTCCCCGCCCGGCGGGCGGAACGGACTGTGGGTGGAACGGGGTGCTGCGGCCACCGGGCAGGTCGGCTGCCCGGCGCCCGTCATACGGACGCCCGTTATGAAGGCGTCCGTAATGCCGGCGCCCCTCATGCCGGTTCCCGCAGCAGCCGGGAGAGGGGAACGTCCGCGGTCACGGTGACCGCCGACGGGTCGAGATCCGCCGGCGCCGGCATGACGCTGCCCGGCAGCTGCACGGCGGCCGCCCCATGGGCGACGGCCGAGGCGAGGGCCGCCTCCCCGTCGCCGCCCGCGCCGAGGAACCCCGCCAACGAGGCGTCCCCGGCCCCGACGTTGCTGCGGACCACCGCGACCCGCGCCTGCCCGAAGTACGTACCGGAGTCGTCGACGAGCAGCTGGCCGTCCGCGCCGAGGCTGGCCAGCACCGCCCGCGCGCCCAGGGCGCGCAGTTCTCCCGCCGCCTTCACCACGTCGCCGACCGTCGTGAGCGGCCGGCCGACGGCCGCGGCCAGTTCCTCCGCGTTGGGCTTGACGACATCGGGGCGCATCGCGAGCGCGGCGAGCAGCGAGGGACCCGAGGTGTCGAGGGCGACGCGGGCGCCGGCCCGGTGCGCGCGGGCGACGAGTTCGGCGTACCACTCGGGCGGCAGCCCGCGCGGGAGGCTGCCGCAGCAGGCGATCCAGCGGGCGTCGGCGGACCGGGTGCCGACCGCGTCGAGCAGTGCCTCCGACTCGGCGGCGGTGAGCGTGGGTCCGGCCGCGTTGAGCTTGGTCAGGGTCCCGTCCGGCTCGGCGACCGAGACGTTGACCCGGGTCGAGCCGGCGATGCCGACTCCCGCGACCTCGATGCCCTGCTCCCCCAACAGCCGGCCGAGCAGCGCACCTTCGGGACCGCCGATCGGCAGCACGGCGACCGTGCGCCGCCCGGCGGCGGCCACCGCGCGCGAGACGTTGACGCCCTTGCCGCCGGGGTCGACCCGGTCGGCGGTGGCCCGCAGCACGGCCCCGCGCTCGAGCGCGGGGATCTCGTACGTACGGTCCAGGCTCGGATTCGGCGTGACGGTGACGATCATGCGCGTACTACTTCCGTGCCCGCGCTCTCGATCGCGCGGGCTGCTTCGGGGCTGAGTCCCTGGTCGGTGATGAGCAGGTCGACATGGGAGAGGTCTCCGAAGCGTGCGAAGTTCCGCTGTCCGTACTTCGAGGAGTCGGCGAGCAGCACGACGCGCCGCGCGGCGGCGATCATCGCCCGCTTCACGGCGGCTTCGGCGAGGTCGGGGGTGGTGAGCCCGCCCTCGGCGGAGAAGCCGTTCGCGGCGAGGAACAGCACGTCGGCGTGGATCTCGCTGTAGGCGCGCAGCGCCCACGCGTCCACCGCGGCGCGGGTGCGGTGCCGGAGCCGGCCGCCGACGAGGTGCAGGGTGAGGTCCGGGTACTCCGACAGGCGCGCGGCGATCGGCAGGGCGTGCGTCACGACGGTGAGCCGTGAGTCGAGCGGGAGGACGGCGGCGAGCCGGGCCGCGGTGCTGCCCGCGTCCATGACGACGCTGCCCTCGGCGGGCAGTTCGGCCAGCGCGGCGCGCGCGATCCGGTCCTTCTCGTCGGCCGCCGTCGCCTCGCGCTCGGCGAGGTCGGGCTCGAAGTCGAGGCGCCCGGCCGGTATGGCCCCGCCGTGCACGCGCTGGATCAGTCCGGCCCGGTCGAGTGCCTTGAGATCGCGGCGGATCGTCTCCGGCGTGACGTCGAACTCCTCGGCCAGCGAGGGGACGTCGACGCTTCCGAGATCGCGGGCCCGCCGCAGGATCTCTTGCTGCCGCTCCGGGGCGTACATGTGGTTTTGCCTCCGCCTCATGCCCGAGTGTGTTGCTATGCCGTCACCGTACGCACGGTTCGACCGAAAGTAAAAACAAACAGGCATGCGGCGGATTCATTCGGACATAGGCGGGACGTCATGGCCAGGAAGGGGGCGATGGATCCCGGACCGGGTCCGGACATGGCCGAACCCCGGCGCGGGGGGGGGTTGCGCCGAGGTTCGGGTTCAGGGGCGGCGGGGACGGACCCCGCCGCGGGTCAGGCGGCCTCGTACTCCAGGCCCGTGTCGCGGGCCATGCGCTTGAGGTCTGCCAGGGCGTGCTTCTCGATCTGCCGGATGCGCTCACGCGTCAGGCCGTGCTGCTTGCCGACCTCGGTCAGCGTCCGCTCGCGGCCGTCCTCGATACCGTACCGGGACCGGATGATCGAAGCCGTGCGTTCGTCGAGTCGGCCGATGAGCTCTTCGAGCTCCTCTCGGCGCAGCATGACGAGGACGGACTGCTCGGGAGAGGCGGCGGCGCCGTCCTCCACGAGATCCCCGAACTCGGTCTCGCCGTCCGCGTCCACGGACATGTTCAGGCTGACCGGGTCACGGGCCCAGTCGAGCACGTCATGCACGCGGGACGGCGTCGAGTCCAGCTCGGCGGCGATCTCCTCGTGCTCCGGGTCGCGCCCGTGCTCACGGTTGAACTCCCGCTGCACACGCCGGATCCGGCCCAGCTCCTCCACCAGGTGGACGGGGAGCCGGATGGTGCGGGACTGGTCGGCGATGGAGCGCGTGATGGCCTGGCGGATCCACCAGGTCGCGTACGTGGAGAACTTGAAGCCCTTGGCGTAGTCGAACTTCTCGACGGCGCGCACCAGGCCCGCGTTCCCCTCCTGGATGAGGTCGAGCAGCGGAAGACCGCTGCGCGGGTAGCGGCGGGCGACCGCTACGACGAGGCGCAGATTGGAGCGGATGAAGACGTCCTTGGCGCGGTCGCCGATGGCGACCAGCGCCTCCAGCTCCTCGCGATCGGCACCAGCCCCGGCACCTTCGACGAGCTGGGAGTCACCGGAGAGTATGCGCTCGGCGTAGACGCCGGCCTCGATCTCCCGGGACAGTTCGACTTCCTGCGCAGCGTCGAGCAGCGGCGTACGAGCGATCTCGTCGAGGTACATACCGACGAGGTCGCGGTCTGCGGCTTCCCCGCCAACGGCGCGGACGCTGCTGCTCCCGCCTGCGGAACGACGGGCGACGGCACGGGTTGCCATGCGTGCTCCCTTGCGAAGGTTCGGTCGGGTGTCGGTTGGAGCGGGACTCTTGATGCTGCCCTTCGGCTGCCCGCTCTGATCTGGATAACGACTGGAATCCGGACACAATTCCCCTGTCGATCACTGATTTTCGCGATCTTGCAGTATCCTGTGCCGCCACACAGCGAGGCGCAGCGCTGTGGGTGGCCGGGAAGCCCAGGTCAGGGCCGGTCGCGGGGCGATCCGGGGCCTTGGCGGACTTCCACGGCCGCTGTGCCCGTGAGACGCCGCTCACATCCGTGGCCCGTGACCGGCATCCGGTGTCGGCATCCACTGGCACCGTCCGCCGTCACTGTCCGCTGTCGGGTCCCGCGCCCGGGCTTCGCCGCCCGTGGCTGCTCTCCTACCCACAAGACGGCCCGTACCGCATATTGGTTGCCCAAACAGGCGAAGAAGCCCTGAATGACCCTGGTCCCCGGGACCTAGGTCCCCAGCCCGTTACGCCCCAATGGCACCCCGGCCTACCGTCGGCCCCATGGAACCCAGGCGTACGACCGACACGACCGGCGTCCTCGACGAGGCCCTCCAGCGACTGCACTCCACCGGCCCGGAATTCAACGGCTGGCTGACGAACCACGGCCCGATGGCCGTCGAGGCCCTGGTCCGGGGCGGCCACGCCGCCGAGGTCCACCGCTGGCTGGACTACTACCGCACCAAACTGGAGGATCCGCCGCGCCCCACCGAGCCGATCACCGCCGGCGGCTGGCAGGAGGCGCTCGGCGATCCGCGCAGGACCGCCGACTGGACGGAGTACTTCGTCCGCGAGACGAGCGAACGCCCGTGGCGCGACGTGCTGGCGCAGTGGTGGCCGCGGCTGCTTCCCGGGATCGCCGCCGGCGCCACCCATCCGGTGATCCGCGTCGGTCACGCCGTCCGCACCCTGCTCGCCGATGAGGCGGACAGGTCAGGCGCGGCAGGCAGGCCAGGCGGGGCAGGCGGGTCAGGCGGGTCAGGCGGGTCAGGCAGCAACGGGCAAGCGGTCGCGGCCGACGGCCCCCGGCTCGCCGAACTCGCCCACGGGCTCGGTTATTGGGCGGCCCGCAGCCTCCCGACACCCGGCCTCGCGCCGCTGTCCGGCACGGCCGCCCCGGCCGAGGCCCTGGACGGCGTCCCGCCGATAGCCGGCCAGGGGTCGGGGTACCGGGACGGCATCGCCCTGCTCGCCGACACCCCTGGCTGGACGGCGGCCAGCGCCTCGCTCCGCGCGCCCGCCACCCCGGACGAGGCCCGGGACCTGCTCGCCGAGCTGGTCAGGGCGGCCACGTACCGCTACGCCGCCTACGGCCACCAGAACCCGGTCATGCTGGTGCACGCCGCGACAGCGCCCAACGCCGTGCTGCGCACCCTCCCCGCGCTGCCGTCCGAACTGTGGGTGCCGAGCCTGGGCGCGGCCTGGGCGGCCGGCGCGGCCGTGACCGCGCTCTACTCGCCCACCGCGCCCACTCCCGCCGCCGGACTGCCCGAGCCCCCGGCCGGATCCGTGGCCGAGGCCTCCGAGGAACTCTTCGCGCGGGCGGTCCGGCACGGCGACGAGCACACGGTGAAGTTCGCCGACACCGCACTCGACGTGGCCGCCGCCACCGGCAGTACGGTCGCTCTCGTGGCAGCCGTCCGGGCGACCGAGCTGATCGAGCCCGCCCTGTAACGGACCCCACGACCCCAGGACCCCATGCGCGGGCATGGCGGGGGTTCTCCGGAGTCCACTCCGGGCGCCCCCGCCTTTCGTTTACGCTCGACGGCGCCCAGCTCTCGCGCCCGATCAGCTGAACGGAAGCCACCCACCATGCTCGTACGCCGCCTCCTGATCGGATCGGCCGTCCTGGCCGGCACCGTCACCCTCGCCGCCTGCGGTTCCGGGGACGGCGGCGGCACGAAGCCCACTTCTCCCGCCTCCACCCCGGCCTCCGCCACCGCCGCCGCTCCCGTTCCCGTCACCGGCGGCGCGCCCTGGCCCGCGCCCGCGGACGCCTCCGCCCGCGCCAAGGTGGCCGGACTGCCGATGCTGGGCGCCGAGGGCCAGGTGCTGCACATCCACAGCCACGTGGACGTACTGGTCAACGGCAGGTCCCTGGTGGTGCCCGCCGACATCGGCATCGACCTGGAGCAGCAGAAGATCAGCCCACTGCACACCCACGACACGACCGGCATCGTCCACATCGAGTCGCCGGTGCAGGCCGACTTCACCCTCGGCCAGTTCATGACCGAGTGGAACGTGCCGCTCACCAAGGACCGGCTCGGCCCTCTGAGGACCGGCGGCGGCAAGGAGCTGCACGTCTACGTCAACGGCAAGGAGCAGAGCGGCGATCCGGCCGCCGTCAAGCTCACCGCGCACGCGGAGATCGCCATCGTCTACGGCAAGCCCGGCACGGAGGTGCCGTCGGCCTACGCCTTCCCCGCGGGCGTCTGACCGTCGGAGAACCCTTGACGGCGCCCCTTTGACGGCGACCGTTCGACAGCCGACACAGGAAGGGCCCCGCCTCCGGTTGTCCGGAGACGGGGCCCTTCCTGGTTCCGCGTACTGACTTACTGCGTACTACTGACTACTGCTGACCACGGGTGTGGATCCTGATCAGTGAACGATGACCGGGATCGGCAGGCCCTCGGCCATCTCGTCCTCCAGGCTCTGGCCCGAGACCTCGCTGCCGGGGACGCCCGTGTTGATGAACGTCGCCGCGATGAGGGCCGCGAGCACCAGTGCGCCGAAGGCCCACCAGATCGCCGTGGAGAAGCCGTGCACGGCCGCCTCGTTCGCGAAGCCCACCTTGCCGAGCTTCCCGGCGGAGGCCAGGTTGGACGCGGCCCACGTGGTGGTGGCGCTGGCGGCGATGGTGTTCAGCAGCGCGGTGCCGATGGAGCCACCGACCTGCTGCGAGGTGTTGACCATCGCGGAAGCGATTCCGGAGTCGCGCGGCTGGACGCCGTGCGTCGCCAGGCTCATGGCCGGCATGAAGGCCGAACCCATGCCGAGACCCATCAGGACCAGGCCCGGCAGAACGATGCCCGCGTAGTTCGGGGTGGTCGAGATCTGGGTGAGGATCAGCATGCCGACGGAGGCGACCAGGAAGCCCGGTGCCATCAGCATGCGTGGCGGCACACGGAGCATGAGCCGGGTGCCGACCTGCGTGGAACCGACGATCATGCCCGCGACCATGGGCAGGAACGCGAACCCGGACTTCATCGCCGAGTAGCCCAGGATGTTCTGCAGGTAGAACGTCAGGAACAGGAACAGACCGAACATGCCGATGATCGCGATACCGAGCGACAGGTAGACGCCGCCACGGTTGCGGTCGGAGATGACGCGCAGCGGGAGCAGTGGCGCCTTCGCGCGGCTCTCGTAGAACACGAACGCCGCGAGCAGCACGACGGACGCGATCAGCAGGGCGATCGTCTTGGTGGAGCTCCAGCCGTCCTCGGCCGCGACGGTGAAGCCGTAGACCAGGGAGACCAGACCCAGGGTGGAAAGGATCACGCCGGGGATGTCGAGGCGGTTCGGGTTACGCGAACCGGCCGGCTCGTGCACCACCAGGTAGGCGCCGATGGCGGCGACGACCGCGAAGGCGATGTTGACGAAGAGCGTCCAGCGCCAGTTCAGGAACTCGGTGAGGACACCGCCGAGGATCAGACCCACAGCGGCACCGGCACCGGCGATGGCACCGTAGACACCGAACGCCTTGGCACGTTCCTTGGCATCGGTGAACAGCACCGCGAGCAGCGACAGGGCGGCCGGCGCGAGCAGTGCGCCGAACGCACCCTGCAGGGCGCGGGCGCCGAGCAGCATGCCGGTGTTGACGGCCGCGCCACCGATCGCGGAGGCGGCGGCGAAGCCGAGCAGACCGACGATGAAGGCGTTCTTACGGCCGAACAGGTCGGAGATACGGCCACCGAAGAGCAGCAGTCCACCGAACGCGAGGCTGTAGGCCGTGATGACCCACTGCTTGTTGGCGTCGGAGATGCCGAGGTCCGTCTGGGCGGAGGGAAGGGCGATGTTCACGATGGTCGCGTCGAGCACGACCATCAGCTGAGCGATCGCGATGAATATGAGTGCTTTCCAGCGCCGGGGATCCGGCTGCAGTGTCTTGTCGGGCATAGCAGGCATAGCTGTACTCACTAAGGGTGCGGAGGGGCAGGAAATGGGGACGTTTGTGGGAATTCGTCAGCGCTGCTGCTGCAGGTCCTCCAACGTCACGGCGGCGCCCGGTAGCGCCGACCACGCCGGGGCGCGCAGCCCATCGAGGAAGATCTGCAGGTGACGGTGCACGAACCGGTCCATGTCCATGCACGCCTTACCGGGCAGCGGTCGCGTGAGCTGCGTGATCGCAACCATCAGGTCACCGACGGCGATGTCGGTGCGGAGTTGGCCAGAGGTTCGCGCTCTGTCCATTATGTCCTCGATCGAGCGATTCAGCCGGTCACGAGCCGCGAAGATCGCCGGATCGTTCCCGTCGAAGGCCTCGGAGAGCATCGGGCACAGCGCGCCGACCCGGTCCTCCGCCGATTCGAAGACGAAGCGCCGCAGGGCCTCGAAGGCGTCGGGCTCCTGTGCGACCGCGGCCTCGGTCCGCTCGGTGATCCGCGCCATCACCGACAGGACCACCTCCCGGACGAGTTCGGCCCGGTCCGCGAAGTGCCGGTAGAGCGTGGCGTTGCCGACTCCGGCGCGGCGCGCGACCTCGTCCAGCGGGACCTCGGCCCCGTGCTCGACGAAGGCTTCGCGCGCGGCGGCGACGATCCGCTCCCGGTTGCGCGAGGCATCTGCCCGCAACCGGGGGGATCGCGATTTCACGGCGCTGCCGACCACCGGACACTCCTTCTGGCGAAAGGGGAAGGTGAAGCGGGGAATCAGTCCCCGCTTCGCTCTGACACCAGACTAAACGGGGAGATGGTCCCCGGATATTTCGGGTCCCCTGTGTGACCTGCGACACATTCCGGATCAACGTCCGCGACCAGGCGGCGAACGGCCGGTCGCGAGCCGTCCGGAGCGCTTTCCCGCACTTTCATTGAATCTTCAAGAAGTGGACATAGGATGGACAGCATGAAATGGCTGACGGAAGAAGAGCAGGCCTCCTGGCGCGCGTATGTGCACGCCACGACGCTCCTGGAGGACCACCTCGACCGGCAGCTGCAGCGCGACGCCGGCATGCCGCACATGTACTACGCGCTGCTGACCACGCTCTCCGACGCCCCCACCCGCCGGATGCGGATGACCGAACTGGCGCAGCAGACGAAGATCACCCGCTCCCGGCTCTCGCACGCCGTCACCCGGCTGGAGAAGAACGGCTGGATCGCCCGCGAGGACTGCCCCTCCGACCGTCGAGGTCAGATGGCCGTGCTCACCGACGAAGGGTACGCGGTGCTGGTGCGGACCGCGCCAGGACACGTCACGGCCGTCCGCTCGGCGATCTTCGACCGGCTCACCCCCGAGCAGGTCCAGCAGCTGGGCGAGATCTCCCGCATCATCGCCGAGGGCCTGCAACCGGAAGGCGCCGACCTGCCCTGGCTGCGGTGAGCCAAGGCGGATCGGCGCCTGTCGGAAAGCCAGGAGCGGGTCCGTGGGAACCGCTCGGTCATGCAACCGGCTGACTACGCCACCTACTCCACGACGATCTCGACGGTGATGTTCCCGCGGGTCGCCTTCGAGTACGGGCACACACCGTGCGCCTGCTCGACCAGCTTGCGGCCGATCTCGCCCTCCAGCTCCGCGGGCAGCTCCACGCGCAGCGTGACGGCGAGCTCGAAGCCGCCGTTCGCGGCATCGGCGCCTATGCCTACCTCGGCGGTCACCGAAACGTCCTTGGTGTCGACCTTCGCCTCACGCCCCACTAGCCCGAGCGCGCTGGAGAAGCACGCCGCGTAGCCGGCCGCGAAGAGCTGCTCGGGGTTGGTGCCCTTGCCGTTCCCGCCCAGGGCCGGCGGCATGGCCAGCTGCAGGTCCAGCTGACCGTCCGAGCTCACGGCCCGGCCGTCGCGTCCATTGGCCGTGGCCACAGCGGTGTACAGCGCACTCATCGGAACCATCCCTCTCCACACTTCACGGCCCGGTTGCCCCGGGCCGCGCTCAGCACTACTAGAGCACACAACTCAATTGTGCACAACTAAAGGGTACGCTGGTTACATGAGGACGACCGAAACGGCACCCGCCGAATACCTGCGACTGGACAACCAGATCTGCTTCGCGCTGCACGCGGCGTCCAGAGCGTTCGGCAGCCTCTACCGGACGGCGCTGCGCGACCTCGCCCTGACCTACCCCCAGTACCTGGTGATGCTGGTCCTGTGGGAACACGGCGAGCTGCCCGTCAAGAAGATCGGCGAGCATCTGCGCCTCGACTCCGGCACCCTCTCCCCGCTCCTGAAGCGCCTGGAGGCCGCAGGCCTGGTCCAGCGCGAGCGCAGCGCCCTCGACGAGCGCTCGGTCACCGTCCGCCTCACCACCGCGGGCGACGCCCTGCGCGAGCGCGCCCAGCGGGTCCCGGAACAGATCGCGACGGCCACCGGCCTCACCCTCACCGACCTGACCGACCTGCGCACCCGCCTCCACCACCTGACCACCACCCTGGACGCGGCCACCCCGGACCCGGCGGCCGACCCCACCCCCGAGTAACCCGGCCGCCCGACATCGCGGCCGCCCGACATCGCGGCCGTCCGACACCGCGGCCGCCGGGACCCGCCAGCGCCGGGCGCCCCGAATCCGCTAACCTGTCCTCACCCCGCCCCAGTAGCTCAGGGGATAGAGCACAGCTCTCCTAAAGCTGGTGTCGCAGGTTCGAATCCTGCCTGGGGCACACCATCCGCGAGGCCCTCCCGTCAGCACTGACGGGAGGGCCTTTCGCGTGGGCGGCGAAGTGGTCGGGATACCAATGGTGCCTGTGTGAATCGTGTGAAATGATCCGGCTCGGCTGACTGCCGAGGGTGGGGACTCCCGCCGAGTCGGCCGACGGGACATCCCGTTCACGCCCTTGGGGGGGCACTATCAAGACTCGTATCGGCGCCGTGACCGGCGCCGCACTCCTCGCCGCGCTCGCGATCCCTGCCGTAGGGCAGGTCAGCGCGAACGCGGCGACCACCGATCTCTATGTCAACAACGCCGCCGGCGCCCACTGCACGAACGGCGGCACCGGCACGCAGGCCGCACCCTTCTGCACCGTCCAGGCCGCGGCGGACGTCTCGCTGCCGGGCCAGACGGTGCACATCTCGCGGGGTGACTATCCGCAGAAGCTGAAGCTCACCAGGTCCGGCACCGCGGACGCGCCGATCACCTTCGTGCACACGACGGTCGACCGGGACGACTCCGACGACCGGGTGTCCATCGGCAACCCTGACGCTCCGACACCCGAGAACGGGCTGCTGGTCGCGGGGGCTCAGCACATCCGGGTCCAGAACCTGTCCATCACCGGCACCCTCGAGCCGATCCTCTTCGACCACGCGACCGACGTCTCGGTGACCCGGGCGAACACGTGGGGCGGCTATGAGGGCACCGCCGCGGTGCGCGTCAGCACCGGCTCCAGCAAGGTGACCATCGCGGGATCCCAGCTCGGTGGCAGCGACGGCCCCGGCGTCCTGGTCGACGAGGGCGCGACCGGCACGGTCGTCAGCACCAATCAGGTCGACACCCGGATCGTGGCGCTGGGCTCGCCCGGCACCGTCGTCGTCGGCAACACGGTGCAGTCGCACTGCAACGACGGGATCACCCTCGCCGGCGCCTCGACCGACGCGGTTGTCGAGAACAACGTGATCGACACGGGCGACACCGCCGACTACCCGACCAAGCCCTGCAAGGCAGGTGACTCGGACACCGGGCTGACCATCTCGGCGGCGGCAGCGCCGACCGCGAAGGTCGACTACAACGTCATCAGCCCGACCAGCGGCGGCCCGGCCTACGACTGGGCCGGCACGACGTACAAGGACCGGGCCGCCTTCACGACCGCGACCGGCCAGGGCACCCACGACTTCGTCGCCGATCCCACCATGCCGTACGACGGCAAGTCCCCGCAGATCGCCCCCTGGGTGGACTCGGCGGACGAGAACGCGCCCGGCGTCATCGACCTGGACGCCTGGGGCTGGCCGACGCTGGACGACCCGGTCGTGCCGAACACCGGTACCGGAAGCGGATTCCACGACCGCGGCGCGATGGAGTTCCAGAACTTCGGCGGCGTCTACACCCCGGCCGGCCCGACCCGCGTGCTCGACACCCGCGAGGGCGTCGGCACCGGCGGCGTCAAGGCGCCGGTCCACACCGGTTCCTCGGTCGACCTGCAGCTCGCCGGTGTCGCGGGCCTTCCGGCCACCGGCGTCCAGGCGGTGACGCTCAACGTCACCGTGGCCAAGCCCTCCAGCGGCGGATTCCTGACGGTGTTCCCGCACGGCGCGCAGCGCCCGACCGCGTCCAACCTCAACTGGACGCCGGGGACGACCATCGCCAACCTCGTCACGGTCCCCGTGGTCGACGGCAAGGTCTCCTTCTACGCCGGCGGCACCGCGGGCGCCGTCGATGTGATCGCCGACCTGGCCGGCTACTACAGCGCCAAGGGCAGCGTCTTCACCTCGGCAGGCCCGTCCCGGGTGCTCGACACCCGTGACGGCACCGGCACCGGCGGCGTCAAGGCCCCGGTCGCGCAGGGCGGCGCCGTCGACCTCCAGGTGGCCGGCGTCAAGGGCGTACCCGCGCAGGGCGTCACCGCGGTCACCCTGAACGTCACCGTGACGAACCCGGTCGGCGGCGGTTTCCTGACCGTCTACCCGCACGGCCAGGAGCGTCCGACCGCGTCGAACGTCAACTGGACCCCGGGCACGACCATCGCCAACCTCGTCACGGTCCCGGTGATCGACGGCAAGGTCTCGTTCTACGCCGGCGGTCCCACCGGAAGCGTCGACGTGATCGCCGATGTGGCCGGCTACTACAGCGCCAAGGGGTACAACACCTACCGGCCCGTCGGCCCCTGGCGGATCATGGACACCCGCTCCGACCAGTACGAGGAAGGCGAGCTGATCCGCAAGGCGGGGACCGTCGCCCCCGGCGCCACCCTGACCCTGTCGGCGCTGCCCGTTCCCGCCACCTCCGTCGTACTGAACGTCACCGTCACGCAGCCCGCGGCCGGCGGCTTCCTGACGGCCTACCCGGCCGGCGCGCAGCGTCCGCTTGCGTCGAACATCAACTGGACCCCGGGCCAGACGATTCCGAACCAGGTCGTCGTCCCGGTCGGGGCCAACGGCAAGGTCTCGTTCTACAACGGCAGCAAGGGTGCGGTGCACCTGGTGATCGACGTCTTCGGCTACCAGGCCCTCTAGGTCCTGCCGCGCTGATGCGGCCCCACCGCCTCCGGGCGGTGGGGCCGCTTTCGGCACTTCATCTCTTCGCCCATGGGGGGCATCATCAAGACGCGAACAGGCATGCTCAGCGCTGCCGTACTTCTCGGAGCCATCGCACTGCCGGCCGCCGGAGCACCGGGCGCCGCAGCCGTCCCGGCCAACATCTACGTGGACAACGCGGCCGCGGCCCACTGCTCGAACGCCGGCACCGGACTGCAGGACCAGCCGTTCTGCACCGTCCAGGCCGCGGCCGACGCCTCGCTGCCGGGCCAGACGGTGCACATCGCGACGGGGACGTACCCCGAGCAGGTCAGCATCACGAAGTCCGGTACGGCCGCGGCCCCGATCACCTTCACCGGCGATGTCTCCGAGTGGGGATCGATACAGGACGCCGCGATCATCGGCAGCTACGAAGCGACCGGGGGGACGGCGCGGGCGCTGTCCGTCACCAACGCCGAGCACATCAGGATCAAGGACCTCAACTTCGACGCCGTCGACGAAGGCGTGCACGTCGAGGGCTCCAAGGACGTCTCCGTCATCAACGGCACGGTGGCCGGGGCCCAGTCGGTCGCGCTGCGCGTGACCGGAGCGTCCGAGGACGTCACGCTCGGGAAGTTCAACCTCTGGGCCAACTCCGGCGCCGGCGTCGCTGTCGAGGCCGGTGCCCGGCGCACCGTGGTGACCGGGAACAGCCTCAACGCGAACGTCAGGGGCATTTCGGTCACGGACGCGCCGAACACGGTCATCGTGGGCAACTCGGTCTACAGCCACTGCCAGGACGGCATCGTGCTGGCCGGTACGTCGCCGAACGCGACGATCGAGAACAACGTCGTCACGACGGACAACTATTCGGGAACCTCGGACGGCTGCGCCGCGACCACCCGGGTCATGGTCGAGGCCGCATCCGTGCCCGGTACCAAGACCGACTACAACGTCATCAACACGTCCAACGGCGAGCAGGCCTACAACTGGTCGGGTACCAAGTACGCCAACCGTGCGGCGTTCACCACCGCCACCGGACAGGGAGCACGGGACGTCTTCGCCGACCCGACCGTCCCCAACGAGGGCGACCGGCACGCCAAGCCGCTCCCGACGGTCGACTCGGCCGACGAGAACGCCCCGGGGATGCTCACCACCGACGTCTACAGGACAGCCGCGCTCGACGACCCGATCACGCCCAACACGGGTACGGGGTCGGGCTACCGGGACCGCGGTGCGGAGGAGATGGGGAACCTCGGCAGCGTGTACACGCCTGCCGGGCCGACCCGTGTCCTGGACACCCGTGACGGCACCGGCGCTCCCAAGGGGCTGCTGAACTCGTGGATGGACGTTCAGCTGGGCGGCAAGGCCGGCGTCCCGGCGGCCGGGGTCACCGCGGTGACCCTGAACGTCACCGTGACCGGTTCGACCGGCGCGGGCTATCTGAAAGTGTTCGCGGCCGGGACGGGGTCCTTGTCGTCGGTCCTCAACTGGACCGCGGGCGAGACCATCGCGAACCTGGTCACCGTGCCGGTCAGCGAGGACGGCAAGGTCACGTTCGAGTACTTCGGCGCCGGCATGGGCGCCCACGTGATCGCCGACGTGGAGGGCTACTACAGCGCCAAGGGCAGCGTCTTCCATGAGACCAGCCCGGCACGCGCCCTGGACACCCGCGACGGCACCGGCGCCCCCAAGGGCGCCGTCAAGGCCGGCGGCACGGTGAACCTGCAGGTGACGGGCGCCAAGGGCGTACCGGCCAGTGGCGTGACGGCCGTGACCCTGAACGTCACGGTGACCGGCTCCACCGGTCAGGGGTTCCTCACGGTGTATCCGCACGGCCAGGCCCGCCCGACGGCGTCGAACATCAACTGGCCGGCCGGGAAGACCATCGCCAACCTGGTGACGGTCCCGGTCGTGGACGGCAAGGTCGCGCTCTACGTCGCGGGCGGCGGCAACACCACCCAGGTCATCGCCGACGTGGCCGGCTACTTCGACGCCACCGGGCACAACACCTACCGGAGCTACTTCACCGAGCGGCTCATGGACACCCGGGAGCCGACCACCGACGGCTGCACGGACAAGACGCGCCCGGCGTCCGCCATCCCCGCCGGCGGCACCCTCGAAATTACCAACTGCCTGCCCTGGGTCACGGGCCTGACGCTCAACGTCACCGTCACCCAGCCCGGCGCCGGCGGCTTCCTGACGGTGTACCCGTCGGGCCAGGCCCGTCCGCTCGCGTCCAACCTGAACTGGAACGCCGGGGAGACCATCCCCAACGCGGTCGTGGTGAAGGTGGGCAAGGGCGGCAAGGTCGCCTTCTACAACGGCAGCACGAAGCCGATCCACCTCGTGGTCGACCAATTCGGCTACCAGGCGGTCTGAGCCATGCCATACCTTTCAGCTCCTGGAGACCCCATCAAGACACGCGTAGGCGCCCTGACCGGCGCTCTCCTGCTCGGCGCGGTCGCGCTGCCCGCCCTCGGTACCGGGGGCGCGGCGGCGGCCGTCGTGAATCTGTACGTCAACAACGCAGCCGGTGCGCACTGCTCCAACGCCGGTCAGGGCACGCCGGCGCAGCCGTACTGCACCATCTCGGCCGCCGCCGCGAAGGTGCTGCCCGGCGAGACGGTGCATGTCGCCGAGGGCGACTACCCGGAGCAGGTCACCGTCACCCGCTCGGGCACGGCCGAGGCCCCGATCACCTTCACAGGAATGGGCGGGCCCGGCCAGTACCGCGACAACCCCACCACCGTGGGCGGCGGCCTGGGCAGCTCGAAGGCCCATGCGTTCCTGCTCTCCGGTGCGGAGCACATCCGGATTCTTGAGATGACGTTGTCCGCCAAGCAGGAGGCGGTACTGGTCAATGGCGGCTCCGACATCACGATCTCCCGCAACCAGCTCGCGGGCGGCCTGGCGGCGGGTGACGTAGCCAGCTGGCCCACTGTCCGGATCGCGGGGGCCGCATCATCGGTGCGGATCCTCCGGAACAACGAAATAACCAGGGACGGATTCGCCAAGATGGACCCCGGGGTCCAGGGCACGGTCATCGCCGGCAATCTGATCTTCAGCACCCACCTCACCGGCATTGTGGCCGACGCCGCACCCGGCACCGTGATCGTCGCCAACACCATCTCCGCCGGGTGCCAGGACGCGATCGGGCTGGCCGGTGCATCCACCGGCGCGGTCGTCGAGAACAACGTGATCACGCATTCCGACACGGGCGAACAGCCCTGTGCGGGGGGCGGCACGGTCGCCGGTCTGCGCGTGGACACCGCGGCGACGAGCGGTACGAAGGTCGCCTACAACGCCTTCGACTCGAAGGACGACGGTCCCGCCTACAGTTGGGCCGACACGACGTACGACAACGTGTCCGCTTTCACCGCCGCCACGGGCCAGGGCGACCACGACCTCATCGGCGACGTCACGCTGGAGACCTGGGTGGGCGACTCCGGCGGAACGCCTTCCCCGCTCATCGACTCGGCGGACGAGAACGCGCCGGGTATGCCCACCACGGACCGTGTCGGGACCCGCGCCGTCGACGACCCGTGGGTCGCCGACACCGGCACCGGCTCCGGCCACCGGGATCGCGGGGCGATGGAACAGGACAACTTCGGTACGCGCTACACACCGATCGGCCCGGTCCGGGTCCTCGACACCCGTGACGGCACCGGCACCACCGGGGGTACCGTCCCGGCGGGCGGCACCGTCGAACTGCCGGTCGCCGGCCAGCACGGTGTGCCGGCGGACGGCGTCACGGCGGTGACCATGAACGTGACGGTCACCGAGCCGGTCGCGGGCGGCTTCCTCACCGTGTACCCGCACGGTGATGACCGGCCGACGGCGTCGAACCTGAACTGGACCCCGGGCCAGACGATTCCGAACCTGGTGACCGTGCAGGTGAAGGACGGCAAGGTGTCGTTCTACAACGGCAGCGCGGGAACCGTGCACGTGCTCGCCGACCTGCTCGGCTACTTCAGCACCACCGGAAGCGGCTTCACGCCGACCACGCCGTCCCGACTCCTCGACACCCGGTCCGCGGTGGGCGCCCCCAAGGGCCCGCTGGGATCCGGTGCCACGGTTGACCTGCAGGTGGCCGGCGTCAAGGGCATCCCGGCCAGTGGCCTGACCGCAGTGACCTTGAACGTCACCGCGACCGAGCCCAAGAGCGGTGGCTTCCTGACGGTGTACCCGCACGGCACCGACCGTCCGACCGCTTCGAGCCTCAACTGGTCGAAGGGGCAGACGATCCCGAACCTGGTGACCGTTCCGGTCAAGGACGGCAAGGTGTCGTTCTACAACCACAGCGACGGTGTACAGGTGCTCGCGGACGTGACCGGCTACTTCACCGCGTCCGGCGGCGACAAGTTCCACGCCGTAGCACCGCACCGGGTGATCGACACCCGGGCACCGTGGTTCGCGGACGGTGTCGGTGAATGGATACCGGCCGCGCCGGTCGGCGGCCATCAGACCCAGGGCGTCCGGGACGTCGCTTACTCGAACGCTGAGGCAGTGTCCTTGAACGTCACGGTGACACAGGGCACCCAGATCGGCTTCATGACGGTCTACCCGCGGGACTCCGCCCGTCCGACCGTCTCCAACCTGAACTGGACGGCCGGGCAGACCATCGCGAATCAGGTGGTCGTCGCGAACAACGAAGCGGGCATGAACAGCTTCTACAACGCGAGTGCGGGCAGCGTCGAGCTCATCGCCGACCTCAACGGCTACTACGCCCCCTGATCCCCGGGAGCACACCACCGCGGCCCGGTCCCCGCTTCGGCGGGGGCCGGGCCGCGGTGCGTCGCGGGGGGGGGTGCGTCGCGGCGGGCGGGGGTGCGTCGCGGGCGGGGTGCGTCGCGGGCGGGGTGGTCAGGGTTCGCGGAGGATCAGGGCGTAGGGGCCGAGGCCCAGGACGCGTTTGCCGGGGTGGTCGCCGGTCGTGGTGCGGATGGTGAGGAGCGCGCCGGTGTCGGCGTCGAAGTCGACGTCGGAGACGGTGCCGAGGGCCTCGCCGCGTTCGTCGAGGACGCGTTTGCCCGGCAGGGAACGGTGCTTGTCGGCGAGAGGGGCCAGTTCGCCCGAGGGGGTGCCGAGGGTGGCGCCGGAGCGGACGATGACGGCGTCGGGTCCGATGGCGTGGATGTGCTCCCAGACGAGGGTGTCGCCGGAGCCGTCGGTCTTCTTGAGCCGCAGGGCCACGACGGAGGCCGTCGCCGGGTCGACGACGAAACCGTCGACGATGCCGACCGTGCGGGCCTCGGTGGCGCTGACCACCTGGCGGCCGGCCGTTTCCGAGAAGAGCATCAGACCTCCGTCCTGCGGCGGGCGCGGTACGCCTGGACCGCCGCCGCGAACCCGGGAAGGTCGTCGGCGACGAACTCGGCCGCGGCCGCCGGGATGACCAGTGCCTCACCGGAGACCGCGGTGGTCTCGGAGAGCGGGATGAACACCTTGCGCCCCTGCCGGTCGAGGGCGTCCGAGGAGGCGATCTCGTAGCCCACGACGTGGGCCGTGGTGCCCTCGACGACCTCGACGACGACGTCGGAGATCCTGCCCAGGTCGGTGCCACCGTCGGTCAGCACCCGCGAGCCGAGTACGTCGCCGCGGCCGGCGGAGCCGCGTTCCAGGACGTCGGCCCTGCTCTCGAAGACGCTCTCGTCCTTGATCATCACGGCGTCGTGGCCGAGCCCGTGCACCCCCGACCACGGCAGGCTGTGCCGCAGCGGTCCGGAGAGCAGGCCGCGGCCGCTCAGGGTGAAGCCGGCGATCCGGCCGGCCGTGCCGTCGAAGACGAGGTCCTTGACCTGCGCGACAGCCGCACCGGCCAGTGTCACGACCGGCCGCTTGGTGATCTCCGAGGCGAGCATCATCGCGGAAGAGGAAGCGGGCCCGGGCTCGTGCGTCGGCGCGGTCATTTCACGCGTCCCTTCCCGGCCCGCCGGCCGATGGCGCCGCGGCGTACCGCGATCACCCCACCGCTGCGGCGCCGTGCCTGCACGCCCGCCGCCGATCCGGCCAGTACCAGCAGGACCGCCACCACGACGACGATCCAGATCCACCAGTCCATCGCGCACCACTCCCCGCAGAATCGGCAGAATCCGTAGCCCTCTCCTCCCCTTCCCCGATCCCCCTCTCCCACTCGCGGGGAGCGGAGAAGAGGAGGGGAGATGAGGGACCTGGGTGGCGACGACCCGCGGTCAGCTGCCGAGCGCGTGCGGCGCGCGGTGCTTGCGCGGCTGCTGCAGCGGCATCTCCGGGGCGGAGGTCCGCGCCGGGTGGGCGTTGTCGGTGCGCTGCTGCTCGACCCGGGCGGCGAGGGCGTCGCGCTCGGCGGCCGCCACGGCCGCGTCGTTGCGCGCCTCCTTGAGCTTTACCGCCTTGCGGCGGCGCAGCGCGGCGCCTTCGCCCGCCATCAGCAGGCTCAGGCAGCCGACCAGGGCCAGGGCGAGGCCGGCGCAGAAGATGGAGAGCGAGTTCATCGTGATGAGGTCATGGCCCAGCAGGGCGACCGTGTAGTCGGGCCCGCCGCCCAGGTTGCCCGCGATCAATAGTCCCGTGAGTGTTCCGGTCGCGGCGAGCAGCACCAATCCCAGGAACAGCATCCGAGTCACCTCCGGTTGTCGAACGGTGGCCGAACGTGGCCGAATCCGTCGCTGCGGCGCCTACCCGGTGAGCGGCGGGCCTAACGACGCGCGGGGGCCACAGCGGGTCCGGCTTCGCTTAATACCCTGGGGGGGTATATGGTGGTCACCAGTGGACGGCGACAGCCGTCACCGCACGAGACGCATGAGGAGAACGCCATGTCCTGCTGCTCCCCCGAGGGAACCTGCCACACCGACGGCGCGACCGACGAGTCGCAGGCCGCGGGCACCGTCGTGTACTCCGTCTCGGGCATGACCTGCGGCCACTGCGAGTCCGCGGTGACCAAGGAGCTCGCGACCGTCTCCGGCGTGACCGTCGTCAAGGTCGACGTCGCCACCGGGCTGGTCACCCTCGCGTCCGAGCAGCCGCTGGACGACGAGACGATCCGTGCCGCCGTCGACGAGGCGGGCTACGAACTGGTCGGCCGGGCGTGACCGCACCGGTCAGGCTGGGCGGCTATCTGCTGATCCTGCTGGTCGTCCTCGGCGCCGCGTTCGGCCTCGGCCGCGCGGTGCGGGGGGACGGCGGCGGACCGGCCGCCCCGGAACCGCGCCCGGCCTCGCACCAGGGCATGTAGGGCATGTCGGCCCTGTTCGAAGGACCGGCCCTGATCGAAGGAGTGGAGTGAAGTGGCGATGACCACGGCGGCTGCCGGCCGACAGGTGGAGCTGGAGATCGGTGGCATGACCTGCGCCTCCTGCGCGGCACGCATCGAGAAGAAGCTCAACCGGATGGACGGCGTCACCGCGACCGTCAACTACGCGACCGAGAAGGCCAAGGTCAGCTTTGACGGCGGCGTCGCCGTGGACGACCTCATCGCCACCGTCGAGGCGACCGGCTACAGCGCCGTGCTGCCCGCCCCTCCCGCTTCCGCCGGATCCGGTCCCGAGCAGTCCGCGCCCGACGAGCTCACGTCTTTGCGGCAGCGGCTGCTCACCGCGGTCGTGCTGGCCGTGCCGGTGATCGCGATGGCGATGGTGCCGGCGCTGCAGTTCGACAACTGGCAGTGGCTCTCGCTCACGCTCACCGCGCCCGTCGTCGTGTACGCGGCCTGGCCGTTCCACCGGGCCGCCTGGACGAATCTGCGGCACGGTGCCGCGACCATGGACACGCTGATCTCGGTGGGCACGCTCGCCGCGTTCGGCTGGTCGCTGTGGGCGCTCTTCTTCGGCACGGCCGGCATGACCGGGATGAAGCACCCCTTCGAGTTCACGATCTCCCGCGGTGACGGCAGCGGCAACATCTACCTGGAGGCCGCCGCCGGGGTGACCGCGTTCATCCTGGCCGGCCGGTACTTCGAGGCCCGCTCCAAGCGGAAGGCCGGAGCGGCGCTCACGGCGCTGCTGCAGCTGGGGGCCAAGGACGTCGCCGTACTGCGGGACGGACGCGAAGTGCGCGTCCCCACCGGCGAGCTGACGGTCGGTGATCGGTTCGTCGTCCGCCCCGGCGAGAAGATCGCCACCGACGGCACCGTCCGCGAGGGCAACTCCGCCGTCGACGCCTCCATGCTGACGGGCGAGTCCGTACCGGTGGAGGTCGCCCCCGGCGACGGTGTCACCGGCGCCACGGTGAACGCGGGCGGCCGGATCGTGGTCGAAGCCACCCGGGTCGGCGCCGACACCCAACTCGCCCGGATGGCACGGCTCGTCGAGGACGCGCAGAACGGCAAGGCCGCCGTGCAGCGGCTGGCCGACCGGATCTCGGCGGTCTTCGTGCCCGTCGTGATCGCGCTCGCCGTCGCGACCCTCGGCTACTGGCTCGGCGTGGGCGAGGGCGCCTCCGCGGCCTTCACCGCCGCCGTCGCCGTACTGATCATCGCCTGCCCGTGCGCGCTGGGACTGGCGACGCCCACCGCCCTCATGGTCGGTACCGGACGCGGCGCCCAGCTCGGCATCCTCATCAAGGGCCCGGAGGTCCTGGAGTCCACCCGCGCGGTGGACACCATCGTCCTCGACAAGACCGGCACGGTGACCACCGGCGTCATGACGCTCACCGAGGTGCACGTCGCCGAGGGCGAGGACGAGAAGACCGTGCTGCGGCTGGCCGGCGCCCTGGAGCACGCCTCCGAGCACCCCATCGCCCGGGCCGTCGCGACGGCCGCCGAGGAGCGCACGGGCGGCCCGCTGCCGGTGCCCGAGGACTTCGCCAACGTCCCGGGGCTCGGGGTGCAGGGCGTCGTCGAAGGACACGCGGTGCTGGTCGGCCGCGAGAAGCTGCTGACCGAGTGGACCGCGTTCCTGCCCGCGGACCTGGTGGCCGCGAAGGCCGCGGCCGAGGCCAAGGGCCGTACGGCGGTGGCCGTCGGCTGGGACGGGGCGGCCCGCGGGATCCTCGTCGTCGCCGACGCCGTCAAGCCGACGAGCGCGGAGGCCGTGACGCGGCTGCGCGCCCTCGGCCTCACCCCGATGCTGCTGACCGGCGACAACGAGGCGGTGGCGCGGGCGGTGGCCGAGGAGGTCGGGATCGCCGCCGACGATGTCATCGCCGAGGTCATGCCCGAGGACAAACTGGCCGTCATCAAGCGGCTGCAGGCCGAAGGCCGTTCCGTCGCGATGGTCGGCGACGGCGTGAACGACGCCGCCGCGCTCGCCCAGGCCGATCTGGGCCTGGCGATGGGCACCGGGACCGACGCCGCCATCGAGGCGGGCGATCTGACCCTCGTACGGGGCGACCTGCGGGTCGCGGCCGACGCCATCCGGCTGTCGCGCCGGACCCTCGGCACGATCAAGGTGAATCTCTTCTGGGCCTTCGGCTACAACGTGGCCGCCCTGCCGCTCGCCGCGGCCGGGCTGCTCAACCCGATGATCGCGGGCGCCGCCATGGCCTTCTCGTCCGTCTTCGTCGTCGGCAACAGCCTGCGCCTGCGCAGCTTCAAGGCCTGACTTCAAGGCCTGACTTCAGGGCCTGACTTCAGGGCCTGACTTCAGGGCCTGATCCAGCGCGCCTACTCGTCCGCGAGGAGCGCCGCCAGGTCGGCTTCCAGGTCGATGTGGCGGAGCTCGTCGCCGGGCGGGACGGCCGTGTACGAGCGGGTGAGGAAGTCCTGGACGTCCTCGGTGTCGAGCTGGAGCAGGGCGATGCCCTCCGGCGAGGAGAGTTCGATCATCGTCCGCCGCTTCCCGCACGGCCAGACGTGCACGTCGCCCTCGCCCGACGGCATCCGGAGCCCGGCCGCCAGCAGATCGCGGGCGAACGTCCAGGTGACGTCCAGGCCGTCGAGCGTCGCCGATGCCGGGAACGACATCCGCGCGGCCAGCGGGTCGTCGCACTGGTAGATCAGAGTCGCGGCGATGACGCGGTCCCCGGCCGGGGACGCGCAGAGCCGGGCCCGGAGGGTCTGGTCGATGACGGTCAGCATGAGGTGTCCCTCTCCCGCTGGGTAGTGTCCACTCCTCTCCAAGACAGGGAAATCGGGCCGGGGATTACGTGACTTCGGTCCCGATCGCTGTGATGTGCGCCACGTGCCGCTCGGGGCCGCTGTCAGAGGTGCGTGTGAGCATGGGGACATGACGGGCGACGGGGCGGTGCGGCGGATCGGCGGGGACGAGCGGCGGGCGCGGCTGGGGGTGCGGCATCTCCTGGCGCCGGGGCTGCGCGCGAAGTCCGCGGAGCAGGTCACCCGGTCGCTGGTGGCGCTGCACGCGACGGACGCGGCGACGGTCTATCTCTCCACGGCGGCCCGGCTCACCGAGCCCGGCTTCACGGATGTGGAACGGGCGCTGTACGAGGACGGTTCGCTGGTGCGGCTGCTGGCGATGCGGCGGACGATGTTCGTCGTCACTCTGGACTCCGCACCGGTGGTGTACGCGGCGGCGGCCCGCGCGATCGCCGTGAAGGAACGGGCCGGGTTGCTCAAGCACCTCGCGGAGGGCGGCGGCTGGGACGGCGCCTGGCTGTCGGAGGTCGAGGAGGCCGTGGTCGCCGCGCTGGCGGTGCACGGCGAGTCGACCGCCGCGCAGCTGGGCGGGTACGAACCGCGGCTGCGCGAGCAGGTGGTCATCGCGGCCGGAAAACCGTACGAGACCCGGCAGAACGTGGCGAGCCGCATCATCCGGGTGCTCGCGGCGGAGGGCAGGATCACCCGGCGCAGACCGGTGGGGTCGTGGACGAGCAGTCAGTTCCGGTGGGCGGTGGCCGAGCCGCTCTCCGAACCGCCCGCCGCCGAGGCGAAGGCCGCGCTGGCCCGTGACTGGCTGGCGGCGTACGGCCCCGGCACCGAGGCCGACCTCAAGTGGTGGACGGGCTGGACGCTGACGGACGTGCGCAAGGCACTGGCCGCGGTCGGCGCCCAGCAGGTCGCGCTGGACGAGGGCACCGGCTACGTACTCCCCGGCGATGTGGAACCCGCGCCGGCCGCCGCGCCGTGGGCCGC
Source organism: Streptomyces sp. So13.3 (assembly GCF_005860785.2). Taxonomy (NCBI): domain Bacteria; kingdom Bacillati; phylum Actinomycetota; class Actinomycetes; order Kitasatosporales; family Streptomycetaceae; genus Streptomyces; species Streptomyces sp. So13.3. The sequence goes on from NZ_CP048835.1 coordinate 4,404,206, forward strand.
CCTGCTGCCGGGTCTCGACCCGACGCCGATGGGCTGGCAGCAGCGGGGCTGGTTCCTGCCGGACGAACACCGGCCCGCGCTCTTCGACAAGACCGGGAACGTCGGACCGACGGTGTGGTGGGACGGGCAGGTCGTCGGCGGATGGGCGCAGCGCCCGGACGGGGAGATCGTGTGGCGGCTGCTGCCCGGCCCCGGAAAGGGGTCGGGAAAGGGCGCGGGGAAGAGCTCGGGCAAGGGGCCCGGCAAGGAGGCGGTGGCGGCGATCGAGGCCGAGGCGGCTCGGCTCGGCGACTGGCTGGGGGATGTTCGGGTCACCCCGCGGTTCCGTACGCCGCTGGAGCGGAAACTGTCGGCCTGAGCGGACCGCGGGGGCCATGCGTGGCCCGGTGCCTTGCTGCCGTCCGGGGCGCGCCGGGAGTCATCAGAAGCCACTTATCGGACACATTCCGAGCACAATCCGAGCGTGGACACTTCCTGGCGGTCGCGCCTCACGTCGCTCCTGCGCGCCGTACGGTCCTACATCCGGAGCGCCCCCGGCACCTACATCTGGCTGGCCATCCTGTTCGTGACGACCGTCGTCATGCGCCATGTCTCGCCCTCCCAGCTGGACGAGCTGCTCGGCGAGCGGTCGACGAACCTGCACAACCTGTCGGAGGAACCGGTCAGGGCGCTGATCCGGAGCGCGCTGTGGATCAGCGGCGGCGGCTGGCTGTTCTACGCGTTCCTCTACACCGTCTTCCACGCCACCGCCGAGCGCTGGCTCGGCACCCTGCGCTGGCTGACCGTCGTCCTCATCGGCCATGTCGTGGCGACGTACATCAGCGAGGGCGTGCTGCTCTGGGCGATCCACCACGGCCGGGCGCCCGAGACCTCGGTCGACACCCTGGACGTGGGCGTGAGCTACGGCCTGGCGGTCGTCGAGGCCGTCCTGACGTACTTCCTCGTCCTCCGCTGGCGGTTCTTCTACGGCTTCTGCGTCCTGGGCTTCTACGGTCTCGCCCTGGTCCACGGCCGCACGTTCACCGACGTCGGCCACTTCACCGCCGTGCTGCTCGGCTTCGCCTGCTACCCGCTGACACGAGGGCGGCCGGGTCACCTGGACCCGGCCGCCGTCTTCTCCCGTGCCGTCCGGCTGATCAGCCGAGACGGATGAGCTTGTCCCCGAAGGACGGCTCCTTGAGGTCCGACTGCAGTGCCACCGGCACCTTGGTCTCGCCCGTACCGCTGCCGAGGCTCAGCGTGCCGACCTCGGTCCCGGCCTTCGCCGAGTGCGGAACGCCGGACGTGCCGGCCGCCAGCTTCAGATCGGACTTCAGGCCCGACCAGCCGATCGCCGTCAGATCCTTGGTGGCGACCACCGGGGTCTTCCCGCCGAGACCGTCGTCCACATAGCCGACGACGTCGCCCTTCTTCACCACCACGGCCGAGGCGAGCGCGGCGCGCGCGCCCCTGACCAGCGTGTCGCTGGTGGACAGGGCGTACTTCAGCATGTCGTTGGGCGTCGAGCCCTTGCGCTGCTGCAGCACCACACCGAGGATCAGCCGCGGCTTGCCGTCGATGGTCTTCTGCGCCGCCCACATCAGGGCGCCGGCCGCCGGGGTGCTGGAGCCGGTCTTGATGCCGATGACGCCCGGGGTGTCCGTCAGCAGCCCGTTGTTGTTGTAGATCCTGGACACGCCGGGGATGTCGGCGTTCTCCATGGCCACCACGGAGCGGAAGACCTCGTTCTTCATGACCGTCCGCGCCAGCATCAGCTGGTCGACCGCCGTGCTCTTCGTCGTCTCCTCGAACCCGCTCGCCCCGGTGTACGTGGTGTTCTTCATGCCGAGGTCGGTGGCGGCCTTCTGCATCTTGACGACGAAAGCTTCCTGCGTGCCGGAGTCCCAGCGGGCCAGCGCGCGGGCGATGTTGTTGCCGGACGGAATCAGCAGCAGCTCCAGCATCTGCCGCTCGGTGAACTCCTGGCCGAGCTTGACCAGCACCCTGGACTCGTCGACCGACGCCGCCTCGTCCGCGGCGGTCTGGTCGATCTTGATCTTCGGGCCGGTCTCCTTCCCCTTGAGCGGGTGGTCGCGGAGGATCAGGTACGCGGTCATCACCTTCGTGACGCTCGCGATCGGCACCGGGGTCTGCGCGCCGCGCACACCCATGTTCCCGACGCCTTCGACCTCGACGACCGACTGGCCCATCACGGGCCACGGCAGCGACAGCGGACCACCCTGGAAGGTGTACGAGGACGCCGAGGTCAGCGTCAGCGCCGGGGCCGGCAGCGGACGGAGCGACTGCGCGACCGCGACGGCGATCAGCAGCAGCACCACCAGCGGCGTCCAGATCTTGAACCGCCTGACCACCGTCCGCAGCTTCGTCTGGGGCGGCGGCGGAGTGTTCGTCAGCTCCGCCAGCAGCTTCAGCGGCTGCGCGGGCGCCGGCGGCAACGGCATCTGCCGGTGCCCTGCGGGCGCCTCGGGCTGCGCGTCGGGCTGCGCGTCGGGAGCCTGGCTGACGGCCCCGGCGCCGGCTGCCGGGGCCGAAGGGGTCGATGGGGCAGCGGGGGCGGACGGGGCTGCCGGGACGGCGGCTGCAGGGGCGGCCGGGCGCACCGGACGCTCCACCTCCGGCCATGCGAGGGCGTACGGCGACGCTGACTGCTCCTGTGAGACCCGCGGGGCTCCGCGGGGGATTCCGTGCGCGGGGCGGCCGGCACGCCCGCCGGGGCGCTCCTGGCGGCTTTCCACTCCGGCTTGCGGTCGGCAGGCTCGGCGGCGGGCGCGTGGACCGGCCCGGCCACCGGCTCCTGCGCCGGTTCTTCCACCGGTTCTTCCGCCGGCGCCTCCGCGGAAGCATCCCGGGGCTCGTCCTCGGGCTCGGACGCCGGCTCGTCCCGGGGCTCGTCCTCGGGCGTGGCAGGCGCTCGGGGTGCGTCGGACGCTTCGGACGCGTCCTCAGCACCCACCGGCCTTGCGTCCTCGGGCTCGTCGGCCGCCGGCTCCGGTTCCGCAAGCGAATTCTCGGGAGCGTCCACGGCCGGAGAGACGGGCGCATCGGCAGGCGCTGCGTCATCCGTCCCGTCGTGCGCGTCCTCGGGGACCGTAGGTTCCGCGATGGCGTCGTCCGGACCGGGTACGTCGTCCGGCGTATCCGGACCAGTGCCGGATGCAGACGCGCCCGACTGGCGCGGCAGGCTCCCGCGGCCGCTGTCCGCGTCCTCGCCACCGGCCCCGCCGGGGGTTCCGGAGGACACCGGGTGATCTTCAGGACGGGGGTCCGTGCCGGAGCCCGGGTCGTCGGACAGGCCGCCGTGCTCCTCGCGCACGGCTTCAGGCACCACATTCGGCCCACGGAACACCGTCAGCCTCGGATCAAGCGCCTTCTTGTCGGCCGCCACCCCCGACGACTCCTGCTGCTGCTCCCTGCCGGGGGACTCGCCCGCCACGCAGACCTCCTCCACACATCGCGAGGGGCGGTCCCGTGCACGACGCACGACGCCCCATCTCACTCCACCAGTTTCCAGTTCCCGGCCTGGAAGCCCCTAACAGACCCGCCGGAACCATTCGCGGCCCGTCTGCGACACCACCGCTCACCCCCTAGACGAGAACGACATACCAGTCGGTTCCATCCCGAACACTCCAGGCGCTCTCGACAGATGAATGTGAGAGGCGTCACCCTGTCATTCATCCACGCGGGGAGGCATGGATGGGCAAGAGCCGCAGAACGATTCCGGAAGAGCTGTTGCTGCTCGCTCTGGACCCGACGACCGGGACCACAGCGCAGCCGCAGTCGCTCGACCTCGGCCTCGCCGGGGCACAGCTCGTCGAGCTGGCCCTGGCTGGACGGATAGCCCCTGATGGGGATCGTATCGCCGTGGTACACCCACGGCCGACAGGAGATCCGACACTGGACTCCGCGCTCGAGCTGCTGCGCCGTCGTGGCAGTCCGGTTCGCGCTGTCCACTGGATCGGCGGGCCCCGCCTGGGGCTGCGCCAGACGTATCTCGCGCATCTGGAGCGGTGCGGCATGGTGCATGCCGTAGCGGGACAGATGTGCGGGGTGCTGCCGACGACTCGCTACCAGGCGAGCGACAGCGAGGTCAGCCGGGACATCAGAGCCCGGCTCGACAACGCGATCCGCACCGGCGTCCCGCCGGACCCGCGGACCGCGGCTCTCGCTGCCCTCGCCCACGCGGTGGGCCTCGGCAAGCACCTGTATCCGGGGAACGAGGGCCGGTCATCGCGATCGCGCCTGCGGGACCTGATCAGATACGACCCGATGGGCGGTCTCGTCGCGCACGCCGTCATGGACGTGCAGAACGGCGCCGCGGCACAGCCGAAGCGGGCTCCCGTGCAGGGACGGCCCGCGGCGGTGGGGTCGGCCGGGCACAACAGCATGGCCCGGGCCGGAGCGCGATAGCGGCGCCCCGGAGCAGTGCGCGGGGCGAAGTTCGCAGTTCGCGGTACCCGGCAGATGAGCAGCACGCAGACAGCAGGGACGGCAGGCAAGGGCACGGTGTCCGGCGGCAGGGACCGGACACCGAAGGCCCGCCGTCCTCAGCGACCCTCCCCCGGCCCTCGGGCCCGGGGAAATCCAGGGAGCCGCTACGACGCGCGGGGTGGGGCACCGGTCAACGCCGGTCCCCCACCCCGCGCGTTGCGTTTGCGCAGTTCGTACGACCAATCGCCAGCGCGGTGATGACCGGTAGTGGCAGGCTGCTGACCAGCAGTACGCACGCGGTAGGAAAAGCGTCACAAGTGCGGCAGAGAAGAAGTACGAGAAGTAGTCCGGAGCCGGAGGTGCACCACCCGTGGCGGCCAACGTTAATCCCACCGTCAGGCGACGCCGACTTGGATCGGAGTTGCGCAAACTCCGCGAGACCAAGGGGATGACCGCGGAGGAGGTGGCGGCCCGGCTGCTGGTCTCGCAGTCCAAGATCAGCAGGCTGGAGAACGGCCGCCGCAGCATCAGCCAGCGCGATGTCCGCGACCTGTGCGGCGTGTACGGCGTCGAGGACCAGAGAATCGTCGATTCCCTCATGCACATGGCGAAGGAATCCCGTCAGCAGGGCTGGTGGCACGCGTTCGGCGATGTGCCGTACAGCGTCTACATCGGCCTGGAGACCGAAGCGGAATCACTCCGGGTGTACGACTCGCTCGTAGTTCCGGGCCTTCTGCAGACCCGCAACTACGCCGAGGCGGTCATCGAGGGCACGCTGCCCGAGGCCACCCCCGAGCAGGTCGACAAGCGCATCGACATCCGGCTGCGGCGCCAGGAGCGGATCACCGACCCGGCCTCTCCGCTGCGGTTCTGGGTCGTCATGGACGAATCCGCGCTGCGCCGGGTGGTCGGCAGCAAGGACGTCATGCGCGAACAGCTCGAGTACCTCGTGCAGATGGGCTCACAGGCGCACGTCACCGTTCAGGTACTCCCGTACGAAGCCGGCGCACACCCCGGCATGTCGGGAAACTTCGCGATTCTCGAATTCCCGGACGCGACCGATTCCAGTGTGGTGTACATCGAAGGCGTGACCTCCGACCTGTATCTGGAGAAGCCGGTCGATGTCCACGGATACAGCGTGATGTACGAGCATCTCCGTGCACAGGCACTGAGTGCCGAAGCGAGCCGTCAGTTCATCGCGGACGCCGCGAAGGAATACGCGCGCTGAGGCGAGTTGAGGGTCGGCGAACCGTCAACACAGCTCTCCGACCCACCCTGGACTGGGAAAGGCGGGAGAGTACACCCCCGTCGGCTCAATACGGAAGAGTCACATGGAATATGCCATCCGGTCGAGTGAATAGACCCTGCGGTGGGTGATGTTGGCGAGTAGCTTCAGTCGCGTCAGAGCTGCACAACCAGAAAAGCTCGGAGCGATCATGGCAATTCAGCTGGGCAACACCAAGGCGTGGACCAAGTCCTCGCGTTCTCAGGGGAACGGCGCATGCGTGGAGGTGGCCTCACCCACCCTCAGCGCTGTCGCCGTCCGTGACTCCAAGGATCCCTACGGTCCGACCCTCGACTTCTCGCCGGAGTCCTGGGCAGCCTTCGTCACCGACGTCGGCCGGGGTTCGTACGACCTCGACTGACCCGGTGGGAGCAGCAGAACCGATCAGCAGTGCCGAAGAGCCCTCTCGTCCGGCCCGCCGTCCTGGCCGAGAGGGCCCACTGCGGGCCGTGAGAGGCCCGCACCCGGCTCCGCTAGCGGAGCCGGTCCACGTAGGTGTCCGTGCCGGGGACGGTGGGGACGAAGGGCGCTACCAGCTCGACGCGGCCCAGGCCGGAGGCGGCGACCTCGTCGTCCAGGCCGGTGAAATGGGCGTCCCACGCCTCGCGGGGATCCTGTTGCAGGAACCAGAGCAGCGTCAGACGGGTGTCGACCCCCTCGACCTGCTTCACGTACGTCATCCTGTCGCCGGGCAGCGGCGTCGGCTTGAAGATCGTCACCATCGCGGCCGGTGAGCCCGCGAGGCGCTTGGGCAGGTGCCGGGAGCGCAGCCACTCCAGCAGTTCCTCGCGCTGCTCGGCCGATTCGGCGTCGATGACCTCCACGACCAGCCCGGCGTAAGGGTGGTCGAGCGCGTGGAAGTCCCGGGGGCCGGCGGCGCCGTCGCGGTAGACGGTGGCGGAGTGGTCCTGGAAGGCCGTGAAGACATGGGTGCGGTCCTGGTAGACCCGGCCGTCCCGGTTGAGGCGCTTGTTGATGCCGACGGTCCACTTCATGTGGTCGTCGTAGCGGCCGGCGGTGACCCAGTAGGTGGAGATGTAGCAGCCCGCGGTGACGGGCTGGGCGACGGCGGACTTCTCCGGGTAGCGGAGCAGCTGCAGATCGCGGGTGGCGACCCAGCGGCGCCCGGCGTACATCCAGGGCATGGCCATCGCGCCCGCGATGAAGTGATCGTCCTCGTACCACCTGTTGTAGGCGTACTCATGGCCCGGCAGGGGTTCCACCATGGTGATCAGGGCGTGCCCGACCCGCACCCCGTACGGCCCGACGGAGGCCAGCTCCGCGTACACCTCGCTGCGCGTCTCATCTGTCATGCCTACAGGTGTAGCTGACGATACGTCAGATGGGGAGGGGTCGGTCGCGACCGCGCGACGGATCCGGCCGCGCGGGCTTGCCTGCCGAGCGGCACGCCGTCGCGAACCGTGCTCCTGTTTCGTATGTTGGTCAAATAGGTGGACACGCCACCGATTATTCGTAGGCTGCGCGCATGACGCGAATGCATCGAGCGAACCGAGCCGACGTCCCCGCCCTGGCCGCCCGCGCCGCTTCGGTCGGCGCGTCGCCGGTACGCGAGATCCTCGCGCTCACCGCGCGCCCCGAAGTGATCTCCTTCGCGGGCGGACTGCCGGCCCCCGAGCTCTTCGACGCCGAGGGGATCCGCGCCGCCTACGACCAAGTGCTCGCCGAGGCGCCCCAGCGCGTGCTCCAGTACTCCACCACCGAGGGCGACCCGGCGCTGCGCGGCGCCGTCGCCGCCCGGCTCGGGGCGCGCGGGCTCCCGACCGACGCGGACGACCTGCTCGTCACCGCCGGCTCCCAGCAGGGCCTGGCGCTCCTCGCCACCGCGCTGCTGGAGCCGGGCGACACCGTCCTCGTCGAGGACCCCACCTATCTGGCCGCGCTGCAGTGCTTCGGCTTCACGGGGGCGCGGGTGCTGCCGGTGCCGTCCGACGAGGACGGGATCGATCCCGCCGCACTGGAGGAACTCGTCGTCCGCGAGCGGCCGAAACTGCTCTACCTGATCCCGAACTTCCAGAACCCCACCGGGCGTACGCTCCCGCTCGCCCGCCGGCAGGCGGTCGCCGAGGTCGCCGCACGGCACGGGCTGTGGATCGTCGAGGACGACCCGTACGGCGAGCTGCGGTTCGACGGGGAGCCCGTGCCGTGGATCGCCTCCCTGGAGGCGGCCGCCGACCGCACCGTCCTGCTGGGCTCGTTCTCCAAGATCATGGCGCCGGGCATGCGGCTCGGCTGGCTGCGGGCGCCGGAGGCGCTGCGGCGTGCCTGCGTCATCGCCAAGCAGGCCGCGGACCTGCACTCGTCCACCGTCGACCAGGCCGCGGCGGCGCGCTATCTCGCCGACCGCGACCTCGACGCCCATCTCCACCGCGTGCGCGGCGCGTACCGCCTGCGGCGCGACGCCCTGCTGGCCGGCCTGCCGGCCGCGCTCCCGGCGGGCAGCGCCTGGAACCGGCCCGACGGCGGGATGTTCCTGTGGGTCCGGCTGCCGGACGGCTTCGACGCCACCGCCCTGCTGCCGGTCGCCGTCGCGCACGATGTCGCGTACGTCCCCGGTGCCCCCTTCTACGCCGGCCCCGGCGACCCGGCCACCCTGCGCATGTCCTTCACGACGCACACCCCCACCGAGATCACGGAGGGCCTGCGGCGCCTCGCCAATTCCCTGACCGAAACGTCGGCACCTACGGTGCGCCGACCCGTCCGAACGTGAGGTGACCGGGGCCGGCTGGGGGCGCCCCCGGCCGGAGGTTGAGGGGAGGGGTTACTCGAAATGCTGCCGAGCTATTTGTGGGCCGCTGGGGGCGCCCCCGGCCGAAGGTTGGGGGACAGTAAACAGTCGATGTCGAAGCCCCGCCCCGGAGGACCCCGGCACCGGCACCCGCCCGGCGCGAGGGTGGCGTTCTGGTCGACATGGCCCTAACCTGACGATCCGTCAGAACTGCTCGGGTCAGAACTGGAACCGCGCCGGAGGCACGCATGTTGCTGTCAGGAAAGACCGTGGTCGTATCCGGGGTCGGCGCCGGGCTCGGGCAGCGCGTGGCCGTCACCGCCGCGCGCGACGGCGCGAACGTGGTGCTCGGGGCGCGGACCGAGGCGCAGCTCGCGAAAGTGGCGGAGGAGATCGACCCCGAAGGGTCGAAGGTGGCGTGGCTCTCCACCGACATCGCCGAAGGCGACCAGTGCGAGGCGCTCGCGGCGCTGGCGGTCGAGCGGTTCGGCGGGATCGACGCGGTTGTGCATGTCGCCGCCATGGACGGCTACTTCGGCGGTCTGGAGGACGCGGACTTCGCCTCGTGGCAGCGGGTCCTGGACGTCAATCTGCTCGGCACCCTGCGGCTCACCAAGGCGTGCCTGCCGGCACTGAAGGCGCACGGCGGTTCGGTGGTGATCATCGGGACGCAGTCCGCGGTGGCGGCGCCCTCGCAGGTGCGGCAGGCGGCGTACGCGGCGTCCAAGGGCGCTCTGACGTCGGCCATGTACTCGGTGGCGCGCGAGCTGGGCCCGTACCGGATCCGGGTGAACACGGTGCTGCCCGGCTGGATGTGGGGCCCGCCGGTGCAGGCGTTCGTCCAGTTCTCGGCACACACCGAAGGCGTGTCCGAGGACGAGGTGCTGGGCCGGCTCACCGAGCGGATGGCGCTCCCGGAGCTGGCGACGGACGGGGACGTGGCGGAGGCCGCGGTCTTCCTGGCCTCCGACCGGGCTCGTGCGATCACCGGGCAGTCGCTGCTGGTGAACGCCGGCGAGCTGATGCGGTAGCACTCGGCGGCAACGCGGCCCGGCGTCCCTCCAGGACGCGGCGGACACGCAGCGGCAATCGGCGCGACCGGCCCCCTCCTCTCTCTACCGCGCGGGATCCCGTTCCCGCGCGGTACTTCGTCATGCCCCGCAGGACGTCCAGCGAAGTGCCCGCTCATCGTGTGTTCGCGGTCACGGTCACGACAATGCCAAGGAAGGTCAAGAACGAGTAAAATCGTTCGGCTTTCTGATTTCTGTTCAGACTCTTGAACGCGGAGACCCTTGACCGACCGCCCTGACAGGGGGTTCAATCCCGGAAGTCCCCACTCCCGCACGGGGGCACCCGCCGCAGCGAACGTCACAGCGAAGTGCGTTTCACGTTCACAAGGCGGACCCCCTGGAGGGGACATGAACAATCTCGACTGGGCCGTACTCATCGCCTACTTCGGCGTGATGATCGCGATCGGAGTCTGGTCGCACAAGCGCATCGACGATGTCGGCGACTACTTCACCGCCGGCGGCAAGATGCCCTGGTGGCTGGCGGGCATCTCGCACCACATGTCCGGTTACAGCGCGGTGATGTTCACCGGATACGCGGGCATCGCCTACAAGTACGGGGTGACGTCCTACGTCACCTGGTCCTTCCCGATCGCGATCGGGATCGCCATCGGCGCCAACCTGTTCGCGCCCCGGATCAGCCGGCTGCGCTCCCGGCTGCATGTCGCCTCGCCGCTCGAATACCTCAAGAACCGGTACAACCTCACCACCCAGCAGGCGCTCGCCTGGTCCGGTGTGCTGCTGAAGATCGTCGACGTGGGCGCCAAGTGGGCGGCCATCGCGACCCTGCTGTCGGTGTTCACCGGCGTCACGATCACCCAGGGCATCGTCATCACCGGCGCGATCACCGCCGTCTACTGCACCGTCGGCGGTCTGTGGGCCGACGCGCTCACCGAACTGGGGCAGTTCGTCATCCAGCTGCTGGCCGGTCTCGCCATGCTGGTGGCCGCCCTCAGCAAGATCGGCGGCATCAGCGGGATCTGGAACGTCTGGGACGACCCGAAGCTGCAGGGGCACACCAGCGGCACCGCGGGGCCGTACACGCTGATCTTCCTGCTGGCGTATCTGTTCATCAAGACCTTCGAGTACAACGGCGGCATGTGGAACCAGGCCCAGCGCTACATGGCCACCGCCAACGCCAAGGAGGCCGTCCGCTCGGCCCGGCTCTCCGCCGCCCTGTGGTTCATCTGGCCGCTGGTGCTCTTCTTCCCGATGTGGGTCTCCCCGCTGCTGGTGACCGCCAAGAAGCCCGACGGGTCGGACTCGTACGGCCTGATGGTCGAGCAACTGCTGCCGCACGGACTGCTGGGACTGGTCGTCGTCGGCTTCTTCTCGCACACCATGGCCATGTGCTCCTCCGACGCCAACGCCATCGCGGCCGTCGTCACGCGCGACATCGCCCCGGCGTTCTCCAAGACGGCACGGGCCTGGACCCAGCGCGCCGGACTGATCGCCGCGCGGCTCACCACGCTCGCCTTCCTCGGCCTGTCCATGGCGATCGCCACCCAGGTCAACTCGCCCACCTTCAAGGACATCATCACCATCGTCATCAAGTGGGTGGCGGGACTGATGGGGCCGATCGCCATCCCCTTCATGCTCGGCCTGCTGCGACCGTTCCGTAAGTCCGGGCCGACCGCCGCGCTCACCAGCTGGGCGATGGGTCTCCTGGCGTTCTACCTGCTCAACTACCCGGTCAATGACGCGATCGACGGCGGGGTGAACCTGGAGTACCAGATCTCGGTACCGCTCGCCGTCTCGCTCGTCCTGTACATCGTCATCGGCTTCATCAAGCCGGAGGACACCCCGGAGCGGGACGCGCTGCTGGAGAAGATCAACACGGACGGTGGCGGCGACAGCGGTTCCGCCGCGGCCGCGGCCGTCCCGGAGCCGGCCAAGCCGCAGGACACGGCGGCGGTCCCCGCCAACGACTGAGGCGGCGGCTACGAAACGTAAGGGCCGGTCCTCCAGGGGACCGGTCCTTACGCGTTCGGGTAGCGCTCCAGCCAGGACGGTGACGACCCGGCCGGGCCGTGCAGCGCCGGGGCCTGTGTCATCTCCATCGCGAAGTCGTCGGCGAGCTGCAGGATCGTGCCGCGCCCCTCCAGCTCCGCTATCCACGACGGCGGCAGCGCCGTCTCGCCGTGCTGCGCGCCCAGCAGGTTGCCGCAGACCGAACCGGTCGAGTCGCTGTCCCCGCCGTGGTTCACCGCCAGCAGCAGGCCGTGCCGGACGTCCTCGGCGACGAGCGCGCAGTACACGCCGATCGCCAGCGCCTCCTCCGCCGTCCAGCCCTCCCCCAGCGACTCCACGCGCTCCGGTGACGGCATCCCCTGCCGGACGGCGCCCAGCGCCCGCTGCAGGGCGTCCGTGGTCTCCTGGTGGTCGGGGCGCGAGCCGAGCAGCGCCAGCGCGTGCTGCACGGCGCCGTCGAGCGCGTCGCCGCGCGCCAGCCCGTGCACGATGACGGCGAACGCACCCGCGGCCAGCTGCCCGGTGGGGTGGCCGTGGGTCTGCGCCGCGCACTCGACCGCGAGCTGGAACACCAGCCCCGGCTCCCAGCCGACCAGCAGCCCGAACGGCGCCGAGCGCATCACCGTGCCACAGCCCTTGGAGTCGGGGTTCTTCGGATGCTCGACGGTGCCCATCCGGTCGTCTCCGAGCCCGTTCAGGCACGCCCGGCCGGGCGCGCGGCGCGCGTACAGCCACTCCTCGCGCGCCAGCCAGCCGGTGTCCTTGCGGCGCTCGTCGGGCCCCCAGTCGCTCTGGGTGGCCGCCCAGCGCAGATAGGCGCGGTGCACGTCGGTGGGCGGATGCCAGGCGCCGCTGTCGCGCCGCACCTGGGCCCGTATCAAGCCTTCCGTGGTGAAAAGGGTCATCTGGGTGTCGTCGGTGACCGTGCCCCGGCGGCCGAACGCCGGCACGAAGTCCGTGACGCCGTCCGGGCCGTGCTCCGCCCGGATCGCCTTCAGCGAGTCGAACTCGATGCCCGCGCCCAGCGCGTCGCCGATCGCCCCGCCGAGCAGGCAGCCGCGTACGCGGCTGCGGAAATCCTGCTGCTGCGCCCGTCCCCAAACCGCCGTCAAAGCGAGCCCCTTCGGTCAGCAGCTGTCAGTCGCAGCACGATAGTCGACATTGCCGCTCACGTCCCGTGTCCCCGACGGCACAGGGGGTGCACCGGCCAGGGCTCGTCGCACGCCCCCACGGCCCGTCGCACGCCCCCTGTCCGTACGCCGTCCGCCCCCATCACGGATGCCGTCCGTCCCCTCCACCGCCGTCCCCTCCACCGCCGTCCCCTACGCGTCGAGCACCGGCAGCAACTCCGGCAGATGGCCGTCGGAGGCGAGGCCCGCCGCCTGGCGCTCCGCGGAGACCTCGCCGTACAGGGTGGTGCGCTGACGGGCCGGCCGGCCGGCCGATTCCGCGATGGCGACCAGGTCCTGGATCGACCGGTAGGAGCCGTAACTGGAGCCGGCCATCCGGGAGATGGTCTCCTCCATCAACGTGCCGCCCAGGTCGTTCGCCCCGGAGCGCAGCATCTCCGCCGCGCCCTCCGCGCCCAGCTTGACCCAACTCGTCTGGATGTTGGGGATATGGGTGTGCAGCAGCAGCCGGGCCATCGCCGTGACCGCCCGGTTGTCCCGCAGCGTCGGGCCGGGGCGGGCGATACCGGCCAGGTAGACGGGCGCGTTGGTGTGGATGAAGGGCAGCGTCACGAACTCCGTGAAGCCGCCGGTCTCCTGCTGGATCTCGGCGAGCAGCCGCAGATGGCCCAGCCAGTGGTGCGGCTGGTCCACATGCCCGTACATCATCGTGGAGGACGAGCGCAGGCCCAGCGAGTGCGCGGCCTTCACGACCTCCACCCACGTCGCCGTCGGCAGCTTGCCCTTGGTGAGGACCCAGCGCACCTCGTCGTCCAGGATCTCGGCGGCCGTGCCGGGGATCGAGTCGAGCCCGGCCTCCTGGGCCGCCGCCAGCCAGTCGCGGATCGACATGCCCGTACGCGTCGCCCCGTTGGCGACCTCCATCGGCGAGAAGGCGTGCACGTGCATGCCCGGCACGCGCTCCTTCACCGCCCGCGCGATGTCGAAGTACGCGGTGCCCGGCAGGTCCGGGTGGATACCGCCCTGCATGCACACCTCGGTCGCGCCGACCTCCCACGCCTGCTCGGCGCGGTCGGCGACCTGCGACAGGGACAGCGTGTACGCGTCCGCGTCGGTGCGGCGCTGCGCGAAGGCGCAGAACCGGCAGCCGGTGTAGCAGACGTTGGTGAAGTTGATGTTCCTGGTGACGATGTACGTGACCTCGTCGCCGACCGTGTCGCGCCGCACGTCGTCCGCGATCCGGCACAGCGCGTCCAGCGCCGGGCCGTCCGCGTGCAGCAGCGCGAGCGCCTGCTCGTCGGTGAGCTTCGTCGGATCGTCCGCGGCCGTCGCGAGCGCGGACCGTACGTCCCCGTCGACGCGGTCCGGCACCATGCCGGGCGCCGCCTGCTCGCGCAGCGACTCCCAGTCGCCGTACACGTCGTCGAAGTCGTCCCTGCGGTCGCCGGTGCGCCCGGTGGTGTCGATCGTCGCGTGCAGGTCGGTGCGGCCGGTGGCCGTGAACGCCTCGTCCGGCTCCTGCCAGAGCAGCCCGACGGGCTTCGCGTCCTCGTCCGCCAGCGCCGTTTCGGGGTCCGCGAGGGCCCGGACGTGCGGCAGCAGCCGCGGGTCGAGCCACGGCTCGCCGCGCTGGATGAACTCGGGGTAGATCGTGAGCCGCTCGCGCAGCGTGAACCCGGCGGCGGCGGTCCTCTCGGCCAGCTCGTCGATGTTCGGCCACGGGCGCTCGGGGTTGACGTGGTCGGGGGTCAGCGGGGACACCCCGCCCCAGTCGTCGATCCCCGCGTCGATGAATCGCGCGTACTCCCCGTCCACCAGGTTCGGCGGCGCCTGGACGCGGGCCGCCGGGCCGAGGAGCAGCCGGGCGACCGCGATCGCCGCCGCCAGCTCCTCCAGCTCCGCGTCCGGCATGCCGCGCATCGCCGTGTCCGGCTTGGCGCGGAAGTTCTGGATGATCACTTCCTGGATGCCGTGGTACTGGCGGGCGATCTTCCGTATCGCGAACAGTGATTCGGCGCGCTCCGCGTATGTCTCCCCGATCCCGATCAGAATGCCGGTGGTGAACGGGACGTTGGAGCGGCCGGCGTCCTCGAGGACCCGCAGCCGTACGGCCGGGTCCTTGTCGGGCGAGCCGTAGTGCGGGCCGCCGGGCTCGGACCAGAGCCGGGTCGCCGTCGTCTCCAGCATCATGCCCATCGACGGCGCGACCGGCTTGAGACGCTGCAGGTCCTGCCACGACAGAACGCCGGGGTTCAGGTGCGGCAGCAGTCCAGTCTCCTCCAGCACCCGGATCGCCATCGCGCGCACATACGCGAGCGTGTCGTCGTACCCGTGCGCGTCCAGCCACTCCCGCGCCTCGGGCCAGCGCTCCTCCGGACGGTCCCCGAGCGTGAACAGGGCCTCCTTGCAGCCCATTTCCGCGCCCTTGCGCGCGATGTCGAGGACCTCGTCGGGAGACAGGTACATCCCGTGCCCCTCGCGGCGCAGCTTGCCGGGCACCGTCACGAAGGTGCAGTAATGGCACTTGTCACGGCACAGCCGGGTCAGCGGGATGAAGACCTTCCGCGAGTACGTGATCACCCCGGGACGGCCGGCCGTCTCCAGGCCCGCGTCACGCACCCGGGCCGCGGTCGCGGACAGGTCCACCAGGTCGTCACCACGTGCCTGCAGCAGCACCGCCGCCTCGGCGGTGTCCAGCGCGACTCCGTCGCGGGCACGCTTCAGCGCGCGCCGCATGCCGTTGGTAGTGGGGGTCGGCTCCTCGGGGCGGGACAGGCTCATGGTCATCTCCCGAGCATAGGTCGCTGCCCGGCACGCGGGGTCATGGCATTTGCTATGGCGTTGGCCACCCGGGGGGCGGTGTGGGTCGCAGGGACCGCGCGTGGTCGTACGGCGCGGGTCACAGGAACCGCGCGTAGTCGTCCAGCACGCGCAGCACCTCGTCCTCGCCGGCCGGTGGCAGCTGGACCACGCACTCCTCGATGCCCAGCTCACCGAAGTGCGCGAGCTTTCCCTCGGTCGGGCGCACCGCCGACGGAACGATCTGCGGCCCGCCCGGTCCGCGGCCCGCCCCGTCCCATACTTCCCGCAGCCGCGGCAGCGCGTCGGCGAGGCCGCCGCCCCCGATCGGCATCCAGCCGTCCGCGTAGTCCGCGATGTGTCCGAACAGTTTCGGCCCGGCGGCCCCGCCGACCAGCGTCCGCAGCGGACCCACCGGCTTCGGATGGGCCTGGCTCGCCGCCACCGACGCGAACTCCCCCGCGTACGCCGTCGGCTCGGGCGCCCACAGCGCCCGCATCACCCGCATCCGGTCCCGTACGAGATCGCGCCGGCGCGCCCACTCCACTCCGTGGTCCGCCGCCTCCTCCACGTTCCAGCCGAAACCCACCCCGAGCGTGAACCGCCCGCCCGAGAGGTGGTCGAGCGTCGCGATCTGCTTCGCCAGCACGATCGGATCGTGCTGCGCGACCAGCGTGATGGCGGTCCCCAGCGCGATCCGCCGGGTGACCGCCGCGGCGGCCGCGAGCGCGGTGAACGGGTCGAGCGTCCGCCCGTACTCGCGCGGCAGCGGCTCCCCCATCTGCGCCGGCGTGGTCCTGGCCACCGGAATGTGCGTGTGCTCCGGCAGGAACAGCCCGGCGAACCCGCGCTGCTCCAGTTCCTCGGCGAGGCGCACGGGGCCGATGGTCTCGTCGGTCAGGAAGATCGTGGTGTTGATCCGCACGGGCAACCTCCGGTTGAGGGTGGAGTCGAACTTCGTTCAGCTACGTGTGCGTTTGCATGCGATCCGGTCATCCGCCGGCCGCTCGCCGTTCCGGCCTCCGACGCTCCGGAGTAGAACAGTTCGCTGCGGAACCTCCCACCCCTCTCGCCCAGGAGGCACGACGGATGGAACGACGCGAAGTTCTCAAGTTCACAGCGCTCGCGGGAGCCACCGGAGTGTTTACGCTGGCTCCTGTGAGCTTCGCTGGAGCCGAGCCCGCGGGCGCGGGTGCGCAGGACAGCGCCCCCGCGGCCGAGGAGACCCGTACCGTCACCGGGCATCTGCCCACGGGTGTGGCGGACTTCGTCTACCTGCCCGTGAACGTGCCGCACGGCGTCCGTGAGATCGCCGTCTCGTACACCTACGACCGGCCGGCCGTGCCCGTCGGAACCGTCGGCAACGCCTGCGACATCGGCATCTTCGACCAGCACGGCACCGCGCTCGGCGGCAAGGGCTTCCGCGGCTGGTCCGGCGGCGCCCGCACCGCATTCACGATCAGCGCCGAGCAGGCCACGCCGGGGTATCTCGCGGGACCGGTCTCTCCCGGCACCTGGAACGTCGTCCTCGGGCCGTACACCGTCGCCCCACAGGGGCTGGACTACTCCGTCACCATCACCCTGCGCTACGGCCCGCGGGGCACCACCCCGGCGCCCACCTACCCGCCGCAGCACGCCAAGGGGCGCGGCCGCGCCTGGTACCGCGGCGACTGCCATCTGCACACCGTCCACTCCGACGGGCAGCGCACCCCGGCCGAGGTCACCGCCGCCGCGCGCGCCGCCGGACTCGACTTCATCAACACCAGCGAGCACAACACCACGTCCGCGCACTCCGTCTACGGGCCGCTCGCCGGCGACGACCTGCTCGTCCTCACCGGCGAGGAGATCACCACCCGCAACGGCCACTACCTGGCCATCGGCACGGACCCCGGCGTCTGGTTCGACTGGCGCTACCGCGCCCGCGACGACGCGTACGCGCGGTTCGCGCGCAAGATCCGCGGGGCGGGCGGCCTGGTGGTGCCGGCCCATCCGTACGGGATCTTCCCCGCCAGCCAGTGGAAGTTCGGCTACGACCAGGCGGACGCCATCGAGGTCTGGAACGGCCCCTGGGGCCCCGACGACGAGCTCTCCCTCAACACCTGGGACAACCTCCTCACGGCGTCCACCCGCGGCGACGGTCACTGGATCCCCGCCATGGGCAACTCGGACGCCCACCGCGAGCCGCAGGTCGTGGGCCTCCCCCAGACGGTCGTCCTCGCGGACGGCCTTGACCGTGCGGCTCTGCTCGCGGGAATCCGCGCGGGGCGCAGCTGGCTCGCGGAGTCGTCCGACGTCCAGCTCGCTTTCACGGCCACCGGGCCGCATGGGGAGCATGCGGGGATCGGGGAGCGGCTGGTGGTGGGGGCGGAGGACGTCGTGACGGTGCGGCTGGAGGTGTCGGGGGTGCCGGGGGTGCCGGTTGGGGGCGGGGTGTTCGGGGCGCAGGTGCGGTTGATGACGGACGAGGGCCAGATGTTCGCCACGCAGCTTGCTCCCTCCGGGGCGGGTTCCGTTGAGTGGCGGACGACGGCGTCGCTGGCGGCGTACGTCCGGGCGGAGGTGCGGCATCCGGTTACTGACGGTGGGGTGAGTGGGCTTCCGGGGGCGGTTGCTGCGCTGACGAATCCGATGTGGCTGGACGTTCGGTAGGGGTCGGGGGCCGGGCCCTCCGGGGGAGGGGTCCGAAATCGTATATTTACGGGCCTGGCGGCCCACAAATACACGGCAGCATTTCGGACCCCTCCCCCTGCGGCCCCGTCCCCCTCACGTCACAACCGGCGCACTGATGTGGGTGCCGATACACGTGCATCGGGTCCGTCCCCCGCCCCTTCACGTCCGCGGGTGCGGGGGCGGGTGCGCCACCGCCTCCGGATCCCTTGCGCCCGCGTCGAGTCTGCGGGCGGGTGCCGACGCTCGTGCATCTATGCCGGTATCGGGCGGGTGGGTGGGGAAAGCCCGCCGCAGGCGCAACGGCGGGCCAGGTGCCGACGCACATGCATCCGTACCGGCAAAGGGCGGGTGGGTGGGGAACCCGCCGCAGGCGCAACGGTGGGGCGGGCGCCGACGTACCGCACCCCGTCAGTGCCCGTTACACCGTGTGGACGGATGCCGTGTCGCGGCCCGACCGCAACACCGTTCCGGGGACGGCGCCGGTGATTTCGTCGTCTCTGATCGTCTCGACGCCGTTGACCCGTACGGAGACGATGCCGATCGCGCGCGAGTCGAGTCGGGGGCTATTGCCCGGGAGGTCGTGGACGAGGGTGGCGATGCCGGCGTCGATGCGGGTGGGGTCGAAGAGGACGAGGTCGGCGTAGTAGCCCTCGGTCACCCGGCCTCGGCCGCGGAGGCCGAAGAGCTGGGCGGGGTCGTCGGTGAGCATGCGGACGGCCTGTTCCAGGGGGACCAGGCGGCGGCCCCGGAGGCAGTCGCCGAGGAAGCGGGTGGTGTAGGGGGCGCCGCACATGCGGTCGAGGTGGGCGCCCGCGTCGGAGCCGCCGAGCATGACGTCCTCGTGTTCCCAGGTGCGGGCGCGGAGCGCCCAGCTGTCCGGGTCGTTGTCGGTGGGCATCGGCCACAGGACGGTCCGCATGTCGTCGTTGGCGCAGATCTCGACGATGGTCTCGAACGCCTCCTGGCCGCGTTCGGCGGCGATGTCCTTGACGACGCGGCCGCTGACGCCGGTGTTGGCCTCGGAGTAGGTGTCGCCGATGACGTAGCGGCCGAAGTTGGCGAGGCGGCGGAAGACGCCGGCTTCGGGGCTGTTGGCGCTGCGGAGCATTTCGGCGCGGACGGCGGGGTCGCGGAGTTTCGCGATGCGTTCGGGGATGGGGAGGTTGAGGATCTCGCCCCAGCCGGGGATGAGGTTGAGGGCGCAGAACGTGCCGAGGGACATGTTCATGGGCGTGAGGATCGGCATGGTGAGGGCGACGATGCGGCCGCCGGCCTTGCGGGCGCGTTCTGAGGCGGCGAGCTGGCGGGGGACGCGGGCCGGGACGGCGGCGTCGATGGTGAGGACGTTCCAGTTGAGGGGGCGTCCGGCGGCGGCGCTCATGTCGACGAAGAGGTCGATCTCCTCGTCCGCGAACTGGTCGAGGCAGCCGGCGACGATCGCCTCGATCTGGGTGCCCTCGTGTTCGCCGACGGCGCGGGACAGGGCGATGAGTTCGTCGCGGCCGGCGTGCCGGGAGGCGACGGGTCGGCCGTCGCCGTCGGAGTGGGTGGAGGACTGGGTGGTGGACAGTCCCCAGCCGCCGGCGGCCATGGATTCGTGGAAGAGCTGGAGCATCTGCTCCAGCTGCTTCCCGGTCGGCTGTCCGCCGACGGCGTCCGGGCCCATGACGTGCCGGCGGAGCGCGCAGTGGCCGACCATGAAGCCGGCGTTGACGGCGATCCGGCCTTCGAGGGCGTCGAGGTACTCGCCGAAGGAGGACCAGGTCCAGTCGACGCCCTCCTCCAGGGCCTTGAGGGACATGCCCTCGACCTTGGACATCATGCGGCGCGTGTAGTCGGCGTCCTCGGGGCGGGCGGGGTTGAGCGGGGCCAGGGTGAAGCCGCAGTTGCCGCCCGCGATGGTGGTGACGCCGTGGTTCATGGACGGGGTGGCGAAGGGGTCCCAGAACAGCTGGGCGTCGTAGTGGGTGTGGGGGTCGACGAAGCCGGGGGTCAGGACGAGGCCGGTGGCGTCCTCTTCGGTCCTGGCGGGCTCCGTGACGGTGCCGGGTTCGGCGATGGTGGCGATCTTGCCGCCGCGCAGACCGACATCGGCGGTGTACGCGGGGGCTCCCGTGCCGTCCACCACGGTGGCGCCCTTGATCAGGTGGTCAAGCATGGTCGATCTCACCTCTCCGGGTTGTGAAGTCGTGCGGGCGTGGTTGCGCCTCCGGTCCGGACAGGTCGGCAGACCGCTGCCGTATGACGCCCTGTCCCGGCCGGAGGCGCGGGGCGGCGGTCCGGGAAGACGCCGCCCCCGCTTCTACTGGCCCGCCGCCTGGCGGAACCGGGTGGTGCGGTGCACCGGGTCCGTGTCGATCTTCGGGATGACGTGCTCACCGATGAGCTTGATCGTGTTCATCGTGTCCTCGTACGAGATCCCGATCGGCAGCCCGAAGGAGAGCTGGTCGGCGCCGGCCTGCTCCCAGCGCTTGCACTGCGCGGTGACCTCGTCCGGGTCGCCGCAGATCATCAGCTCCTCGGCGATGAGGAGTTCGATGATCTCCTCGCTGTACTCGGGGAGCAGTTCCGGCCACTCGGGGATGCCCTCGGGCCGGGGGAAGGTGTCGTGGTAGCGGAAGACCAGCGACTGCAGCCGGTTGAGGCCGCCCTTGGCGGCGATCTCGACGGCCTTGGCGTGCGTCTCCGCGCAGATGGCGGTGGACGTCACCATGACGTTGTCGTTGACGAAGTCGCCGATCGGCTCGGCCTCCTGGATGCCGTTCTTGTACTGCTCCAGCACCCACTCCATGTCGGAGACCTTCTGGACGCTGAAGCCGAGTACGCCGAGGCCCTTCTTGGCGGCCATCGCGTACGAGGAGGGCGATCCGGCGGCGTACCACATGGCCGGGTGCGACTTCCCGTACGGCTTGGGGAAGATCTTGCGCGGCGGCAGTGACCAGTGCTTCCCCTGGAACCCGACGTACTCGTCCTGGAGCCACATCTTGGGGAACTCGGCGATGGTCTCTTCCCAGATCTCCTTGGTGTGGTTCATGTCGGTGATGCCCGGCATGAACCCCAGGATCTCGTGGCTGCCCGCGCCGCGTCCCGAGCCGAACTCGAACCGGCCCTCGGAGAGGTGGTCGAGCATCGCGACCTTCTCGGCGACCTTCACCGGGTGGTTGACGGGGGCGAGCGGGTTGAAGATGCCGGATCCGAGGTGGATGCGCTCGGTGGCGTGGGCGAGGTAGCCGAGGAAGACCTCGTTCGCCGACAGGTGCGAGTACTCCTCCAGGAAGTGGTGCTCGGAGGCCCAGGCGTACTTGAAGCCGGACTTGTCCGCCTGGATGACGTACTCGGTCTCCTCCAGCAGCACCTTGTGCTCCGCCTGGGGGTCGACCGCGGAGCGCGCGACAGGCACATATCCCTGTACAAAGAGCCCGAATTCCAAGGAGGTTCACCGTCCTAAAGTTTTCTGACACTCCGTCAGATACGAACGACTCTGGCACCGCCTCGGCGGAGCGTCAATAGCTGATGATGTGTCAGATTTAGCGACTAGAAGACCGAGACCCCGGCGAGCCAGCCACCGTCGATCACGAACGGCTGCCCCGTGATGTACGACGAGTCATCGCTGGTCAGGAACAGTGCGAGCTTCGCCACCTCGGCCGGCTGACCGATCCGGCCCAGCGGTACGAGCTTCTTGTAGAACTCGTCCAGCGCGGCCGTGGACTCCGCCGGGTCCGCCTCCGGATCGAGCTGGGAGGGGTTGGACATGGGGGTGTCGATGGCGCCGGGGCACATCGCGTTCACCCGGATCCCCTTGGGCGCGCCCTCCATCGCGGCCACCCGCGTCATCCCGACGATCGCGGCCTTCGTGGCGGCGTACGACGTCAGCAGCGCCATACCGGTCAGCGCGGTGTACGAGGCGGTGTTGACGATCGTGCCGCCGCCGGCCGCCTCGATGGCGGGGATCGCCGCCCGCATCCCGAGGAACGCGCCGACCTGGTTGACCTGCACCACCAGCTGGTACTCCTCCAGCGGGGTGCTCGCCAGCTCGTTGAAGCGCAGGATGCCCGCGTTGTTGACCAGGCCGTCGAGCCGGCCGAAGGCCTCCGTCGTCGCGGCGACGGCCGCCGCCCAGTCCTCCTCGCGGCTCACGTCCAGATGGACGTAGCGGGCGCTGTCCCCTATCTCCTTGGCCAGCGCCTCGCCCTGCTCGTCGAGCACATCCGCGAGGACGACGTTCGCCCCCTCGGCGGCGAACAGCCGCGCCTCCTGCTCGCCCTGCCCGCGCGACGCGCCGGTGATCAGCACCACGCGCCCGTCCAGCTTGCCCATGTGTGTCCCCTTACTCGTTGAGGTGCGGAGCGACCTACTCGTCGAGGTGCGGCGCGACCTACTCGTCGAGGTGCGGCGCGACCTACTCGTCGAGGTGCGGCGCGACATCGGAGGCGAACGCCTCCATCTGCTCGATCAGCTCGGCCCTGCTACGGCTGCGGAACCGGACCTGGATCTGCCCGACCCCCATCGCCCGGTACTCCCGCAGGCTCGCCGCGAGCGCGTCCGGCTTGCCGTGCAGCGTGCGCCGCCCGACCTCCCATGCCGGCGCCCCGACGTACAGCGGCTCGGCGATGGTGCCGATCTCGATCGGCGTGGTGACGCCCGCCTGCTCGCGCAGTTCCCGGATCCGGGCGATCTGCTGGGGCAACTTGTCGCGCGGGTCGCCCTGCGGCAGCCACCCGTCGCCCCGGACGGCGGCCCGGCGCACGGCGGCGGGCGACGACCCGCCGACCCAGATCGGCGGCCCGCCCGGCCGGGCGGGGCGGGGGCGCTGCCCGAGGCCGCTGAAGTCGAAGAACTCCCCGTGGTGCTCGGGGAACTCCTCGGCGAACGCCGCCCGCAGCGCGTCGATCGTCTCGTCCAGCACGGGGCCGCGCCGCGCGAAGTCGGCGCCGACCGCGTCGAACTCCTCCGCCACATGACCCGCCCCGACCCCGAGGATCAGCCGGCCTCCGGAGAGGTGGTCGAGCGTCGCGTACGCCTTGGCGGTGACCAGGGGGTGGCGCAGGCCGACGACGGCGACATGGCTGAGCAGCCGGACGTTCGTCGTGACGGCGGCGAGGTAGGCGAGGGTCGCCACCGGGTCGTACCAGGTGGTGCTCATCGCGTCGGCCAGGCGTCGCGGGATCGCGACGTGGTCGCACGAGGCGATGTAGTCGAACCCGGACCGGTCGGCGGCCCGGGCGATCTCGACGAGGTCGGCGGGGCCGGCCTGTCGTTCCCACGGCTCGGCGTACATCGTGCTCAGCGACTGGACGGGCAGTTGCATCCCGTAACGCACGGCGCGGCTCTCCCTTGGTCGACGGGGCGGGCCTGCGGCCCGGGCTTCGCGGCCCATCGTCGTATCTGACGGTGTGTCAGTAAAGGGGTACGCGGGGTTTTCTGGGCCGGCCTGCCGTCGCCGGTGTCACACAACGACCCGTTGCCCACGTCGTACGACAGGCCGCCGCCCGCGTCGTACGGGCGCCCGGCGCCCGCGTCGTACAACCGTCCGCACCTTTCGGCAGTCGGACACGTAACACCATGACCAGAAGGACCAGTACTCACACCAGACAACAGGAGCACCACATGCGGCACCGGATATCACCCATCGCCGCAGCCGTGCTGCTGGCCGGCATCGCGGGCTGCTCCGGCACCGACGCGCCCACCCCCGTGCACACCCCTCCAGCCGCCAAGGCGGCCGGGGGCCCGCGTGCCGACTTCAACGGCGACGGGTACAACGACCTGGCCGTCCGTGTGAACGGTCTCCGCGTCGAACTGGAGACGAAACCCGGCGCGATCGTGGTGACCTACGGCGGAAAGGACGGGCTGGACGCCGCCCGCAGAACCGTCATCGACCAGGACACCGACGGCATTCCCGACGGACATCTCGACGGCGTCATGACCTACGGCGACCTCGACAACGACGGTTACACCGACCTGGTCTTCAGCGATGTCGTCGTGTGGGGCGGCGCCGACGGCCTGTCCGGCGGCACGGCGTTCGACCTGCCCGGCCAGCCGTCCGACTCCTCGGGCGGAGCCGGCGCCCTGGCGGTCGGCGACTTCAACGGCGACGGGAAGGCCGAACTCGCCGCCTTCATCGGCACCAAGAAGAACCCCCGTATCTCGGTCCTCGCGGGCGGCTTCACCCGCAAGGGGCCCCGCTCCGGCACCTACGACCTCGCATTCTCGTCCGTATTCGCGAACGCCGGCGGGCTGGGCCCGCTGGAGACGCACCTCACGGCGGGCGACCTCACCGGCGACCACATCAGCGACCTGATCGTCGGAACCCGTTGGTACACCGACAACGACAAGCCCCCGGGGAACACCTTCTTCCAGGGTTCCCGGCAGGGCCTGGCCGACGTGGAGGGCAAGGACGTCGCCGCGGGGCATGTCACCGCGATCGGGGACATCGACCTTGACGGCTACGGCGACCTCGCCATCGGCGACTCCTCCAGCCACCAGTTCGACGGACAGGAGAGCCGCGCCGGCTTCGTCACCGTCACCTACGGCAGCAAGGACGGCCCCGGCGACGGCCGCCCCGACCAGGTCATCAGCAAGGACACCCCCGGCCTCCCCGGCCCCCCTCCCCGCGGCCCGTTCGCCGACAGCGTCGCCCTCGGCGACGTCAACGGCGACGGCTTCGCCGACCTCGCCATCGGCGACGGGGCGGAGCCCTTCGGGACGACCATCAACGCCGGGAGGGTCATACTCCTGCGCGGCTCGGCGAAGGGCCTCACCACGGCCGGCGGCCAGTACTTCACCCAGGAGACCCCCGGCATCCCCGGCGACAGTGTCGAGCGGGACCGTTTCGGGGAGCGGCTGACCCTCAGCGACCTCAACAACGACGGCAAGGCCGACCTCACCGTCTGCGGCCCGGAGGACGACAGGAACATGGGATCCGCCTGGATCCTCCCCGGCACCGCCGAGGGCCTGCGCGCCACCGGCACCGTGCGCTTCGGGCCCGCCGACTTCGGCCTGAAGGACAAGCGGGCCTACGGCGGGGACCTCATCGGCTGACCCCCCGCTCTCGCGGTGCTGTGCTCCCCGCCCCCCGGGGAGCACGGCACCGCGAGAGACGGATCAGCCCGCCCAGAGGCCGTCCGGGGTGAGGCCGAGGAGGTCGATCGCGTTGCCGCGGACGATGCGGTCGACGACGTCCGGGGCCAGATGCCCCATCTGCGCCTCGCCGACCTCCTTCGACTTGGGCCACGTGGAGTCGGAGTGCGGGTAGTCCGTCTCGTACAGCACGTTGGGCACGCCGATGGCGTCGAGGTTCTTCAGACCGAAGGCGTCGTCGAAGAAGCACCCGTAGACGTGCTCGGCGAACAGCTCGGACGGCGGCCGGAACACCTTGTCGGCCACGCCGCCCCAGGCCCGGTTCTCCTCCCAGACCACGTTCGCGCGCTCCAGGATGTACGGGATCCAGCCGATCTGGCCCTCCGCGTACATGATCCTGAGGTTCGGGAACCGCTCGAACTTGCCCGACATCAGCCAGTCGACCATCGAGAAGCAGCAGTTGGCGAAGGTGATCGTCGAACCCACCGCGGGCGGCGCGTCCGCCGAGGTGGAGGGCATTTTGCTGGACGAGCCGATGTGCATCGCGATGACGGTGCCGGTCTCGTCGCAGGCCCGCAGGAACGGATCCCACGCGTCGGTGTGGATGGAGGGCAGCCCCAGGTGCGGCGGGATCTCCGAGAAACAGACGGCCCGCACACCGCGCGCCGCATTCCTGCGCACCTCGGCCGCCGCCAGCTCCGCGTCCCAGAGCGGGACGAGGGTGAGCGGTATGAGGCGCCCGTGCGCCTCAGGGCCGCACCACTCCTCCACCATCCAGTCGTTGTACGCCCGCACCCCGAGCAGCCCGAGCTCCCGGTCCTTGGCCTCGGTGAACGTCTGGCCGCAGAACCGCGGGAAGGTCGGGAAGCAGAGCGCGGACTGGACGTGGTTGACGTCCATGTCGACCAGCCGCTCGGGCACGCTGAAGGACCCCGGACGCATCTGCTCGTAGGTGATCACCTCGAGCTTGATCTCGTCGCGGGAGTAACCGACGGCGGTGTCGAGGCGGGTCAGCGGCCGGTGCAGATCCTCGTAGATCCACCAGTCGCCGATCGGCCCGTCATCGCCCGGCTGCCCCATGACGGGGGCGAACTTGCCCCCCATGAAGGTCATTTCCTTCAGGGGGGCGCGGACGACGCGCGGGCCGATGTCGTGGTACTTGGACGGGAGCCGGTCCCGCCAGACGTTGGGGGGCTCAACCGTGTGGTCGTCCACCGAGATGATCTTCGGGAAGGTCTCCATGACGACCACGGTAGCGCCGATCTGACGATCCGTCAGCTAAGTGAACGGCCTTCTGTTCACGGCCCACCCCCGCGCGCTACAACGCCACATGCGTAGGAAGCAGAATCCGCCACACCGCGTCCTCCACCCCGTGCACCGCCGCGATCCACCCCACGTTCTCCTCCTCCGTCCCCAGCCGCACCGCCTGCGCCAGTTCCGCCACCACGTCCGCCAGGTCCCCGTGCCCCATCGCCGGCTCCAGCCGGCCGCCCGCCGGCCCGTCGTCCAGGTAGCGCTGGTAGCCCGGCGCGGTGCGCAGGACGCCCACCGGGCGCCAGCTCTCGGCCAGGCTCCACACCGGCTCACCGCCGACGAGGGTGCCGTCCGCCTCCACCACCTGCGTACGGGACCGGTCCACCGCCAGCGCGGTCCAGCCGTCGCCACCCGTCAGTACCGCGGCCGGCGCGCAGCGCTCGACGCAGCGGGCCACCGCCGATGTCACGCCCGGCGCGGGCAGCACGAGCGGTACCGCCGTCATCCCCGCGTAGAGGCAGCCGAAGAACGCCCCCGCGAGATCGGCCCCTTCGGGGTAGGCGAGCAGCACCCGGCTGCCGGGCGGCAGCAACTGCCCCAGCCGCGCGGCCACCGCCCGCGCCCGGCGGTCCAACTCCCGGTAGCTGCACCCGGCGGTGCCCGCCGTGGCGCCGTCGGGGAACGGCAGCACCGGCACCGACTGCGGTGCCCACGCCGCCCGTCGCCGCAACCACGGTCCGGGCAGCCGGTCGACGGCCGCCAGGCCCCTGGCTCCGCTCCGGGGGCGAGATCCGGACCCCGGACCATGGCCGGAACCCGACCCTGACCCTGAACCCGGTCCTGAACCGCTTCCCGAACCGGATCCGGTCCCGGAACCGGATCCGGACCCACCTCTTGTCACCGCCACCGGTACGCATTGTGAACACATGACTGACCTCTCACCTCCCTCGCACCAGGAAACACACCGGCACCACCGAAATTCACACAGCACAATCCGCGGGCAGACACAGACGGAACCTCAAATTCAGCACAACTTTCCCCGTAACGCCGGGTCGGGCCCCAGCACGGGGTGACCCCGGCCCTCCGACACGGCAAACTGGCACGGGACGGGGGGCTGAGCGATCGGCCCCACCCGTCATGCGGACACTGTTCCGGTACGCGATGAACGATAGATATACGCGCGTCGTGCCGATTGACACCGCATCGGCCGGCACGCCTCAGGGGGCAGCATGGACAGCGCGACAGGGCCCGACCGGGGACTGCGGTTCGCAGTTCTCGGTCCGGTACGGGCATGGCGCGACGACCAGCCGATCGTCACCGGGTCGCCGCAGCAGCGGGCGCTCCTGGCCGCGTTGCTGCTGCGCGGCGGCCGGACCGCGACCGCATCCGAACTCCTCGACGCCCTGTGGGGCGAGACGGCACCCACCACCGCGCTGGCCGCGCTGCGCTCGTACGCGTTCCGGCTGCGCAAGGCGCTCGGCGCCGACGCGCTCGTCACCGAATCCGGCGGCTACGCCCTGCATGTGGCGCCCGACGGGCTGGACTTCGCCGCGGCGGAGCGGCTCGCCGCCGAGGCCGAGAAGGCCCGGGGCGCGGGCGACCCGGTCCGGGCCCGCGAGTTGCTCGCGACGGCGCTGGGCATGTGGAACGGCGAACCGCTGGCCGGACTGCCCGGCCCGTACGCGGAGGCCCAGCGCAACCGGCTGGAGGAGTGGCGGCTCACCGTCACCGAGACCCGCCTGGAGTTGGACCTGGAGCTGGCCGCGCACGCCGAGGCCGTCTCCGAACTGACCGCGCTCTCCGCCGAGCAGCCGCTGCGCGAACGGCTGCGCTGCCTGCTGATGCTCGCGCTCTACCGCAGCGGCCGGCAGGCCGAGGCGCTCGGTGTGTACGCCGACACCCGCCGGCTGCTCGCCGACGAGCTGGGCGTCGACCCCTGCGCCGAGCTCAGCGAACTCCACCAGCGGATCCTGGAGGCCGATCCGGGCCTGGCCGCCCCCGCCGGGCCCGGCGCGCACACCGCCGAGGTGGTCCGGCCGGCCCAGCTTCCCGCGACCGTCGCCGACTTCACCGGCCGCGCCGCCTTCGTCCGGGAACTCGGCGCCCAGCTCACCGAGGCCGACAAGGGCGTCATGGCCGTCTCCGCGCTGGCCGGCATCGGCGGCGTCGGCAAGACCACCCTCGCCGTCCATGTCGCCCACGCCGCCCGCGAGGCCTTCCCCGACGGGCAGCTCTACGTCGATCTGCAGGGCACCGACGCCAGGCCCGCGGAACCCGAAGCCGTCCTCGGCTCGTTCCTGCGGGCGCTGGGCCTGTCCGACAGCGCGATCCCCGACTCGCTCGCGGACCGCGCCGCGCTCTACCGCTCCACCCTGGACGGCCGCCGGGTGCTGGCGCTGCTCGACAACGCCCATGACGCCGCCCAGGTCCGGCCGCTGCTGCCCGGCACGCCCGGCTGCGCCGCGCTGATCACCAGCCGGGTCCGGATGGTCGACCTCGCGGGCGCGCATCTCGTCGACCTGGACGTGATGAGCCCCGAGGAGGCGCTGCAGCTCTTCACCCGGATCGTCGGCGAGGAGCGCGTCACCAGCGAGCGCCAGTCCGCGCTCGACGTCGTCGCCGCCTGCGGTTTCCTGCCGCTCGCCATCCGTATCGCCGCCTCCCGGCTGGCCGCGCGCCGCACCTGGACCGTCGCCGTCCTGGCCCGCAAGCTCGCCGACCAGCGCCGCCGCCTCGACGAACTGCGCGCCGGTGACCTGGCCGTCAAGGCCACCTTCGAACTCGGCTACGGCCAGCTCGAACCGCTCCAGGCCCGCGCGTTCCGCCTGCTGTCGCTGCCCGACGGCCCGGACATCTCGCTGGACGCGGCCGCCGCCGTCCTGGACATGGACCCGTACTCGACCGAGGAACTGCTCGAAGCCCTCGTCGACATCAGCCTCATCGAGTCCGCCGCCCCGGCCCGCTACCGCTTCCACGACCTGCTGCGGCTGTACGCCCGCGAGTGCGCCGACCGCGACGAGACCGACGAGGCCCGCTGCCGGGCGCTGTCCCGTCTGCTCGACTTCTACCTCTCCTCCGCCGCGTGCGCGTACGAGCTGGAGAACCCCGGCGACCGCGTCCTCGACCACCTCGCCCCGACCGAACGGACCGGCCTGGCCTTCGGCACCCGCGAAGAGGCCCTGGAATGGCTCTTCTCCGAGGCCCAGGGCCTGCTCGCCGCCGTGCAGCAGGCCGCCGGCGGCGGCTGCGAGGGCCCGATGCGGCGCGCGGTCGACCTGCTGTGGGCGGCCCAGGATCTGATGGAGTCGGGCGTCTACGCGCGGCAGTACGAGCAGGGTGTGCAGGCGCTGGTGACGACGGCGGGCGACTGCGCCGAGCATCTGGTCGAGGGCCGGGCCCGCGTCCTCCTCGGCCAACTCCACCGGCTGTCCGGACAGTTCGTGGCCGCGGACATGGAGGCGCAGCGCTCCTTCATCCTGGGCATGGCCGCCGAGGACCCGCTGACCCGCAGCTACGCCCTCAACCTGCGCGGCGGGATCGCCCTGCAGGGCCACCGCTTCGACGAGTGCGCCGAGTACCACAGCAATGCGCTGGAAGCGTTCCGCGAGGACGGCAACCGGCACGGCGAGGCCGCCGCGCTCAGCAACCTCTCCCGGGCCCAGCTGGAGCTGGGCGACACCGACGCCGCGGTGTCCGCCACCGAGCAGGTCGTGGCGATCTACCGCGGACTGGGCGCCGGCTTCCGGCTCGGCAACGGCCTGTACGCCATGGGCATCGCCCTCACCACGACCGACCGGCTCGACGAGGCGACCGTCTGCCTGACCGAGGCCCTGGGCATCTTCCACGAAGCGCGGCAGCGGTTCTGGGAGGGCATGACGCTCTTCCGGCTCTCCAAGGTCCACCTGGCGGGCGGCCAGTGGCGCCAGTCCGCGTCCCACGCCGAGCAGGCCCTCGTCATCCTCCGCGAGGTCGGCGGCGAATGGCGCACCGCGAACGCCCTCACTGTCCTGGGGCGAGCCCTCGCCGGCTTCGGCCAGACCATCCGCGCCCGCGCCTGCTGGCACGACGCCCTCGGCATCTTCACGGCGCTCGGATCCCCCGAGGCGGACGAGGTCCGACGGCTCATCGACGACCGGTCGTCCCCCGCCGTTGCCATATAATCGCAGGTCACCTCAATCAACGTGCTCGTTTATCTGTTGATTATCTCGGGATGCCAGGATTCCATTCATTGCACGAGCTACCCACCCGGTGGCGCACGGGGGTCGCCACCGGGTGGGTGCAACACAGGACCGACAAAACCTGGGGAGTCCATATGACCACCGAGATCCCGAAGCCAAAGAACGACGGCGGCACGGTCAAGCCGGACAACTGGCACAACGACAGCACGACGGAGCCCATCCCCGACGTCCTCCTCGCCGACGGTGGCCCCGAGACCAAGCCCGACAACTGGCACAACGACTCCGAGCCCGCCAAGTAACAGGCCGGGCCGGCGAATCGGGCCCCGCCCGCTCGGGGGAGCGCCAGGGGTGACCGGGGGGAACCACAAAGCACGGGGAAGCACGGGGGAACGACGGGGGAACGCTCAGGAGCTCGGGGGAGCTCAGGAGCGAACGGGCTCGGGGGAGCCCATGGTCCGGGGGGACCGCACGGGGGAAGCTCAGGGGTTCGGGGGAACTCAGGAGTGCACGGGGCTCGGGGGAGCCCACTGGTGAACGGGTCCGGGGGGACCCGGCACGAATCCGGAGTCCGGGGGGACTCAGCGGAACGATCGGGACCGCACAGGGGGAACGCGAGAGACCGACCATGGCGTGGAGGGGGCGCCGTGGCCGGTCTCTCTTCCTGTGCGGGACCGGCTCTACCGCCGCGAGGGGAGCGGTCGACGTCCGCTTCGCACTTTTGCCCGGCTACGCGGGCGGCGTCCGCGCCGCCCCCCGCAGCTCCGCCTTCATCACTTTGCCGCTCGCGTTCCGCGGCAGTTCCGTCAGGAAGTTCACTTCCCTCGGGACCTTGTAGTTGGCCATTTCGCGGCGGGACCAGGCGATGAGGTCGTCCGCGGAGAGGGTGGAGTCGCGGCGGCGGATGACGTAGGCCTTGCCCACCTCGCCGAGGCGGGGGTCGGGGATGCCGATGACGGCGGCGTCCGTGACGTCGGGGTGGTGGCGCAGGGCCTGTTCTATCTCGGCGGGGTAGGCGTTGAATCCGCCGACGATGAACATGTCCTTGATGCGGTCGGTGATGCGCAGGTTGCCGTCGGCGTCCATGACGCCGACGTCGCCGGTGTGGAGCCAGCCGTCGGCGTCGATCGCGCGTTCCGTCTCGTCGGGGTCCTCGAAATAGCCGCGCATGACGTTGTAGCCGCGGACCAGGACCTCGCCGGGTTCGCCGGGCCCTGCGGACAGGACGCGTACCTCGGTGTCGGGGATGGCGCGCCCCGATGTGGAGGCGATGACTTCGGCGGGGTCGCCCTGGCGGCACATCGTGACCGTGCCGCCGGCCTCGGTGAGGCCGTACGCCGTCAGGACGGTGGCGATCTTCAGCTCGGAGCGCAGCCGTTCCACGAGTTCGAGCGGGACGACGGCGGCGCCGGTGACGACGAGGCGCAACGCGCTCAGGTCGTGTTTGGCGCGGGCCGGGTGGTCGAGGATCGACTGGTGGAGGGTGGGCGGGCCGGGGAGGACGCTGATGCGTTCCGCGGCGATGTTGGCGAGCGCGGTGTCGACGTTGAAGACGGGCTGCGGCACCATCGTGGCGCCGCGCATGAGGCAGGCGATGATGCCCGCCTTGTAGCCGAAGGTGTGGAAGAACGGGTTGATGATCAGGTAGCGGTCGCCCTCGGTGAGGCCGGCCAGTTCGCTCCAGACGCTGTAGACGCGCAGCGTCTGGGCGTGGCTGATGACGGCGCCCTTGGGGTGGCCCGTGGTCCCGGAGGTGAACGTGATGTCCGAGGGGTCGTCCGGGCGCAGCGAGTCCGCCCGGCGGCGCACCGCCTCGCGGGAGACCGTCCCGCCGCCCGCCAGGAAGTCCCGCCAGGTGCGGTAGCCCTCGGGGGCGGTGTCGGAGAGGACGACGACCTCTTGCAGGTGCGGCAGTTCGGCGTCGGCGCGGCGCAGCGAGGCCACGTAGGACGTGCCGAGGAAGGTGCCGGTGACGAAGAGCAGTCTGGCGCGGGTCCGTTCCAGGACGTAGGCCGCCTCGGCGCCCTTGAAGCGGGTGTTGAGGGGGACGAGGACGCCGCCCGCGGACACGGCGCCGAGCGCCGCGACGATCCAGTCGAGCGTGTTGGGCGCCCAGATGGCGACACGGTCGCCGGCTTCGACGCCCGCCGCGATCGTGGCGGCGGCGGCCCGCTCGACGCGCTCACCCAGCTCCGCGTAGCTGATGCGGGTCCGGCCGTCGACGACCGCCTCGCGGTCGCCGTACTGTCGTACCGCCGCTCGTACCAGCCCCGGGATGCTGCCCCAGTCCAGGTCACCGCGCATGATGCTCCCCTCAACGGGCTTACCGACTGCCTGACCACCGCTACCGGAATACCCGGATACCTCTGACCCACCACTACCTGACTACCCGTCAGATTAGCGGTACCCTGACTGGCTGTCAGCAGTGATGACCATGCCGGGAGGTGTCCGTGAGCGCTGCCCTGAAGGACGCGACAGCGATCGTGGGAATAGGCCAGACCCCGTTCGCCAAGAACCTTGTGGAGTCCGAACGCGCCCTGGCCTGCCGCGCGATCATCGCGGCACTCGACGACGCCGGGATAGCACCCGCCGAGGTCGACGGCTTCGCCTCCTACACGATGGAGGAGACCGACGAGGTCGAGGTGGCGAAGTCCATCGGCGCCGGGGACGTCACCTTCTTCTCCAAGGTCGGGTACGGCGGTGGCGGCTCCTGCGCGACGGTGGCGCACCTCGCGGCGGCCGTCGCCACCGGGCAGGCGACCGTGGGCGTGGCCTGGCGGTCCCGCAAACGCGGCAGCGGCAAGCGCCCCTGGACCAACACCGCGGTCCAGCTCCCCACCCCCGGCCAGTGGACCCGGCCCTTCGGGCTGCTGCGTCCCGCCGACGAGATCGGGATGCTCGCCCGCCGCTACATGCACGAGTTCGGCGCGACCCGCGATCACCTGTTCAACGTCGCCCTCGCCTGCCGTAACCGCGCCAACCAGAACCCGGCCGCGATGATGTATGAGCGCCCGCTGACCCGCGAGATGTACATGACGTCCCGCTGGATCAGTGAACCGCTCTGCCTCTTCGACAACTGCCTGGAGACCGACGGGGCGCTGGCCTGCGTCGTCGTCAGCGCCGAGCGCGCCCGCGACTGCCGCCGCAAGCCCGTCTACGTGCACTCCGCCGCCCAGGGCCTGCCCGCCCAGCACCACGGCATGGTCAACTACTGGAACGACGACCCGCTGACCGGCCCGTCCTGGGCCACCGCGCGCCATCTGTGGAAGAACTCCGACCTCACCCCTGAGGACGTCGATGTCGCCCAGATCTACGACGCGTTCACCCCGCTCATCCCGCTCTCCCTGGAGGGCTACGGCTTCTGCGGCCGCGGCGAGGGCGCCGCGTTCACCGAGGGCGGCGCCCTGGAGATCGGTGGCCGGCTCCCCATCAACACCGGCGGCGGCGGGCTCAGCGAGGCGTACGTCCACGGCTTCAACCTCATCAACGAGGGCGTCAAGCAACTGCGCGGCGACTCCACCGCCCAGGTCCCCGACGCCGCGACCTGCCTGGTCACGGCGGGCGAGGGCGTACCGACATCCGCGCTGCTGCTGCGAAGCTGAGGAGCTGACCGCCATGACCGCCCTGCCCACCGAGCCCGCCAGGACCGTCGAGTCCGCCACCGCCACGACCGGCGACGGCCTGCTGCTGCCCGTGCCCGACGACGACGGCGCGCCCTTCTGGGAGTACGCCCGCCGTGGCGAGCTGCGCGTCCAGGCGTGCGCCGCCTGCGGCGTCCTGCGCTTCCCGCCGCGCCCCTGCTGCCCGCACTGCCAGTCCTTCGACAGCGAGTGGCGGCGGATGAGCGGCCGCGGCCGCATCTGGTCGTACGTCTTCCCGCACCCGCCGCTGCTGCCCGCCTACGCGGAACAGGCGCCGTACAACGCGATCGTCGTGGAGCTGCTGGACGCCCCGCGGATCCGTCTGGTCGGCAACCTCGTCACGTCGGCCGACGCCCCGCTCGACTCCGTCGATCCGTCGAGGCTCCGCATCGGCGCCGGGGTGAAGGTCGCCTTCCACGCGATGGCGGACGGAGTCACCGTGCCGCGCTGGCTGCTGGAGCGGCCATGAGCGTCACCTGTACGTCGAAGGACGGCGTCGCCGTCGTCACCCTGGACCGCCCGCGGCGCCTCAACGCGATCGACCTCGACACCGTCACCGAACTCACCGCCTTGTGGCGGGAGTTCCGGATGACCGACGACGTCCGCGCGATCGTCCTCACCGGCGCCGGCGACAAGGCGTTCTGCACCGGGATCGACCGCTCCGTCGACGTCCCGCAGCCGCCGTCCCCGTATTCCATCGACGATCCGCTGCTGCGCCTCGGCCCCAAGTCCAACGACCTGTGGAAGCCGGTCGTCGCGGCCGTCAACGGCATGGCCTGCGGCGGCGCCTTCTATCTCCTGGGCGAGGCCGAGTTCGTCATCGCCGCCGAGCACGCCACCTTCTTCGACCCGCACACGACGTACGGCATGGTCAGCGCCTACGAGTCCGTCCTCATGGCGCAGCGCATGCCGTACGGCGAGGTCATGCGGATGTCGCTGATGGGCACGGCGGAGCGGGTCGGCGCGCGACGGGCCCACGAGACCG
Source organism: Streptomyces sp. So13.3 (assembly GCF_005860785.2). Taxonomy (NCBI): domain Bacteria; kingdom Bacillati; phylum Actinomycetota; class Actinomycetes; order Kitasatosporales; family Streptomycetaceae; genus Streptomyces; species Streptomyces sp. So13.3. The sequence goes on from NZ_CP048835.1 coordinate 4,439,434, forward strand.
GTCTCGTGTCGGAGGTCGTCCCGGCGGACGAGCTGCTCGACGCGGCCCTGCGCGCCGCCGCCGTCATCGCCTCCTACCCGACGGAAGCGGTCCAGGGCACGGTCCGCGCCGTCTGGTCCGCCCGCGAGGCGGCCCGCGCGCACGCACTGGCGCAGGCCCCGCACCTCATCGCGCTCGGGAACCTGCCGCCGGAACGTCAGGCGGGACTGTTCACGTCGCGCAGCGGAGAGTTCCGGGTGCGCTGACGGTCACCCACCCATGAGCTCAGCTGCGGTTGGCGCTCGCGATGACGCAGTCGGTCCACTCCCCGCTCGCGACGCCCGAGTCGAGCGTCCCGATGGCGTCGACCGTCTTCGTCGAGCGGGCCTTCACCAGGGTGCGGGCCAGGGTGGAGCTGCCGATCTGCACGCCCTGCGCGTTCTTCAGGCGCACCACGGCGGAGAAGTAGTACGACTTGGTGCCCCGGCTGTTGTCGATCCGCAGCTGCGACGTGGGCCGCGCGGCGCTGGAACCGGAGCCGTGGCACTGCACGACGGACACCTGGTCGATCGCGGCCGGCAGCCCCGTCGGACTGGCCGAACCGGAGGACGTCGGCGAGCTGGTGCTCCGGCGGTAGGTGCTGGTGGACTGCGGTCGCGGGCTGTACGTCGAATCAGAAGTGGAACCGGAACTCGAGCCCGAGCCGGAACTGGAACCGGAGCCGGAGTTCGAGCTCGAGGAACTGCTGCTGCTGTGACTACTGCTGCAACCGCCCCCCTTGCTGTGGCTCTTGCTCTTGCTCTTGCTCTTGCTCCCGCTGAAACCGGTGAGCGAAAGAACGACGACGGCGAGTACCGCGACAAGGCGCAGTTGACGGAGCTGCAAGGCTGACCATCCCCAGTGGTTGGCAGGAGCGCGTCAGGCTAGCAGCCTCATCGCCCCGCCCGGAGCGCCGCGATCCGCGGCGCCCGGCTCTTCGGCGAGTCCAGGCTGAAGCTGCGGGCGTCGCCCAACTGGTCACGGACGAATGCCTCCGCCGACGCGACGGCGGCCCGCAGTTCCGCGTCCCGCGGCACCCACGGCTGCCGGACGAGCTCCTGCGCCTCCGTGTCGAACTCCCACAGCCCGACCAGCCGCCCCCGGTCCACGATCATGTGCGCGGGCGAGTCCGACAGGGCGCCCAGCGCCTTCGGCCCGGTGAGGTCCGGGCGCCGCGCGTCCGCCGGATCGACCAGCCGCCCGAAGTCGCGGTGCAGCAGATGGATCCCGTCGATGCCCGCGACCAGCGCGTACGAGGGGTCCTTCGGCACGGTGAACCGCGCGTACTCCGCCGCCGTCCCCTCCGTCCACAGCAGGCCGGGCTCGACCTGCGGTCCCGGCCCGCGCGTGGAGCCCCAGATACGGCCCGGACCCGCCCACGGACCGCGCCCACCCGGTACGCCCCAACGTCCCGGCCGCGTCGTCCGCAGCCACCGACCCGTCAAGACCCTGACGGTGCGACCACCAAGCGCGCGGCTTCCCGATGTCCATGCGGCAGCGTCTGCCCCGCGTGGCGAGCTCACGCCGACCGGCATAGCGTGGGCCACACGGGGGCGCCGAGATTGGACGACGCACGATGATCCGCAACGTCTTCGGGTCCCTCATCGCCCTCATCGGAGCGGCGGCCGCCGTCTGGAGCCCCTTCCGTGCCTGGTACGACGGCCGTCACGGCTCCGAGATCCGCATCGAAGACCTCTTCGACGGGATCACCACCGACCGGGCCGCCGTCATGGGCTCCCTGTTCCTCCCCCTGCTCTTCGCCACCCTGATCACCCTCCTGGGGATCCTGCTGCGCTCCCGGCTCCTCGTCGCCTTCTCCGGTGTCCTGGTCCTCGGCTTCACCATCCTGTGGATGGTCCGCCAGGGACTGGCCGCCGGCTCCCTCACCGCGGGCGGCAACGGCCTCGGCATCGGCGTGGCGAACGCCCTCGGCGGCGGCATCCTGCTCCTGATCGGCGCCGCCACCATGTCCGGCCGCCACCACCCGCACTACGGCACCCCACCGCCCCACCCCATCGACACCGTCGCCCCCGTCGAGCCCGTGGAAACTCCCCCCACCTGGCCGACCCCGCCCGAGACCCCACCCGAACCGGCCGAACCCCCACTCGAGGACACCCGGACAGCAACCTGGATCCCACCGGAGCACCGACCGACACCGGAACGTCCGGACTAGGACGGCAGGGGTTGGAACGCGAGGTGCCCGGGGCCGGAGGGGTGGGGGTTCGAAATGCTGCCGAGCTATTTGTGGGCCGCCAGGCCCGTAAATAGTCGATTTCGAACCGCCGCCCCGCAGGACCCGGGCACCGGAACCACGAACAAACCCGCAACCGCTAAGGCCGCCTCGCAGCAGCGCCCGTTCCCTTCACCGCGTCCAGTGCGTAGACGCAGCGGTCCTTGCTGCACGCGTACACGACCCCGTCCGCCGCCACCGGCGACCCCGTGATCTCGCCGCCCGTTTCGAGCTTCCAGCGCAGCTGGCCGCCCCCGGCGTCCACCGTGTACAGGCAGTGGTCCTTCGAGCCGAAGTGGACGCGTCCGTCCGCCACGACCGGCGATCCGACGATCTCGCCCTGGGCGGCGAAGCGCCACTTCGGATTGCCGGTGACGGCGTCGAGCGTGTAGAGCGCGCTGCCCGCGCCCAGGAGCACGTCGCCGCCGGCGACGAGCACCGGTTCGAGGGACTGCCGGGGCTCCGTGGCGACGCGCCAGCGGTCGCGGCCGGTGTGCGGGTCGAGGGCGTAGACCGTGCCGAGGTGGTCGGCGATGTAGATGCCGCCGCCCGCCGCGCCGGCGCCCGGAACGTGGGCCGGCGGCCCGAACATGACGGCGGGGGCGTCGAAGCGCCAGCGCTCCGCCCCGGACCTGGCGTCGAGGGCGAGGACACGCGTGCCCGCGGTGACGTAGACGATGCCGTCGGCCACGACCGGCCGCGTCGGGACGCTGCCGGTCGCGCCGGGGACGCCGGACGCCCCGACCGGGTAGGACCAGCGCTCGGCGCCGGACCCGGCGTCGATGGCGTAGAAGCGGCCGCCGCCCTGGAAGTAGACGGTGCCGGCGGCGATCGAGGGCCCCGACTCGGGGGACTCGAACTCGGTCTGCGCGCCGCCGCGCTCCCAGCGCAGCAGTCCGCGGTCGGCGTCCCAGGCCTGGACGCCGCCGCCCCGCGTGCCGGTGACGACCGTGCCGTGTTCGGCGCGCAGCGAGTAGATCCAGCCCTCGACGCCGGTGCGCCAGAGGTCGCCGCCGTCGGCCGTGTCGAGGGCGTAGAGGCTCGGTCCGTCGGAGGCGTGGATGCGGCCGTCGGCGACGGCCATCGTCCAGGCGACGTCGCGGGTCTTGAACTGCCGCCGCCCGCTGGCGATGTCGAGCGCGTGCACCTCGAAGGAGGTGACGTACAGGCGCCCGTCGGAGACGACGGGCGTGCCCCACACGTCGTTGGACATACGGAAGCGCCAGGGCCGCCACTCCCCCGGCGGGGCCGGCGGCTGGAGCTGCTGCACGGGGAGCGCGCCGGGCCCGTTGGCCCGGTGGGAGCCACCGCGCCGCACCCAGTCCGTGCCGGGGGCGCCCTCCGGCGGTCGCGCACCGTGGTCGGCGTCCGCGACGCGCAGGCCCGGCCCTATCGGAGCGGAACCGGCCAGCCGGACGGGCCCGTGGGTGTGCGGCTCGGACACGGCACCACCTCGCCCGCCGACCGGCGCGTTCAGACCACCGGCGTTCCGACCACCAGGGTTCGGACCGCCCGCGTTCAGACCACCGGGGCCGTTGTTCAGCCCGCCGGGACCGTTGAAACCGCCGGGACCGTTCAGCCCACCGGCGCCGCCGGGGCCCTGTCGGCCGTCCACACCGTGCCGGCCGTGCCCGACCGGTTCGGGGTCCGGGGTGCGCGGCGGCACGGGAGGCCGTGGCGGCGGTGCGGTGCCGGCGTTGACGGCGACGGCCGGCCGCCCGCTGCGGCGCTGCTCTATCAGCGCGACCGCCCCGGGCGGCAGCCACGCGGACGCCGTACCCGTGTCGTCGCTGCCGGTGGAGAACAGATGCGGGGCGAGCTGGGCCTGGAGCTCCGCGGGCGTGGGCCGCTGGTCGGCTTCCATCCGCATGCAGGACTCGATGAGGGGCCGCAGCTCGCTCGGCAGACCCGCCAGGTCCGGGCCCTCGCGGAGCAGCATGAAGACCGTCTCGACGGGGTTCGCGCCGTGGAAGGGGGCGTGCCCCGTCGCGGCGAACACCAGCGTCGAGCCGAGCGAGAACACGTCGCTGGCGCCGCGCACGCTGCGCGAGTCGCGGGCCTGCTCGGGCGACATGTAGGCGGGGGTGCCGACGGCGACGTTCGTCATGGTCAGCCGGGTGTTGGACACCCCGCTGGCGATACCGAAGTCGATCACCCGGGGCCCGTCCTCGACGACCAGGACGTTGGACGGCTTCATGTCACGGTGCACGAGCCCCGCGCCGTGGATGGACTGCAGCGCCTCGGCGACGCCGGCGGCGAGCCAGCGGACGGCCTGGGCGGGCATCGGCCCGGCCTCGTTGATGATCTCTTCGAGGGAGGGGGCGGGGACGTACGCGGTGGCCAGCCATGGCACGGCCGCGCGCGCGTCCGCGTCCACGACGGCGGCCGTGTAGAAGCCGCTGACCGCGCGGGCCGCCTCGACCTCACGGCTGAAGCGGACCCGGAACAGCTGGTCCTCGGCGAGCTCGGCGCGCACCGTCTTGATCGCGACCCGGCGGCCGGAGGCCGACCTGGCGAGATAGACCAGCCCCATGCCGCCGGCACCGAGCCGGGCCAGCACCTCGAAAGGGCCGATCCGTCGCGGGTCGTGCTGCGTCAGCTGCTCCACCGGTGCCCGTCCCTCCCCGTGGGGTGTTCCCCATATGGAAGCTGATTCTTCCTGGCGGAGGGTCCAGTTGCGAACCCGGGGGCGTAACGACACGACATCTGTCGATTCTGTCGGTACGGACCCCCGGTCCTGACCGCTGTGAACAGAGGGCTGACCGGAGCCGGAAGCGACCCGGAACCGGGCCCGAACCGGGCCGGAACCAGGCCCGAACCAGGCAAAACCCGGGCCGGGGCTCCGTGGGGCGGGCTGTCGCGTCATCCACGGCGGACCGGAGTGCGGCCGGCCGCGAACCGACTCATCAAAGAAGTCGGGACGGCGTGTCGCGGGCCCTGTTCGTCACGCCAAGGACGACGAATACGGCACTTCGGCCACTATTCGAACATATGCGCCCTTCCTGGGCCCCGCAGAGCACTGCCCACAGAAGTTATCCACAGGCTGTTGATAAGATGATTCGCTCGAATGGCGGACCGGGGACAGACCGGAGGCGGACCGGGGACGATCAGGCGCGGCAGCGCCGGGGCCGACCGGAAAGCCTGCCGGACCAACGTCCCCCGCATCGCATCCGACGCCGTCGGGACCGCATTCGACGCAGTCGGGACCGCACCCGGAATCCGGTCGAACCCATTTGCACGAGGCCGAATCGCGCGCTGATCACCCGCCGGTAAACTGACGGCATGACAGGACAAGTTCGCACCGTCGACGGCCGTGTTGCCGGTCGTCGAGGTCAGGCGACGCGGCAGAAGCTGCTCGACTGCCTCGGCGAGATGCTCAGCACCTCGCCGTACCGGGACGTCAAGGTCATTGACGTGGCCCGGATGGCGGGCACCTCCCCCGCAACGTTCTACCAGTACTTCCCCGACGTCGAGGGCGCGGTCCTCGAACTCGCCGAGGAAATGGCCAAGGAAGGAGCGAGCCTCACCGACCTGGTCGCCGGACGCTCCTGGATCGGCAAGTCCGGCGCCCTGGCGGCGGAGGAACTGGTCGACGGCTTCCTCTCCTTCTGGCGGAAGAACGACGCGATTCTGCGCGTCGTCGACCTCGGAGCGGCAGAAGGGGACAAGCGGTTCTACAAGATCCGCATGAAGATCCTCAACGCCGTCACCAACTCGCTCACGGATTCCATCAAGGATCTGCAGAGCAAGGGCAAGGTCGACAAGGAGGTCAGCCCGGCCGCCATGGCCGGCTCACTGGTCGCCATGCTGGCCGCCGTCGCGTCGCACCAGAAGGGGTTCACCAGCTGGGGCGTGAAACAGGCCGAGTTGAAGCCGAACCTCGCACTGCTGGTGCATCTCGGCGTCACCGGAAAGAAGCCCGTCAAGTAACTCATCAGGCCCCAAGCGGCCCTTGGCGCGCTCCTGTTCATGTGTCCATCCGTCCTGCCACGTCACGCCCAACGCGGGCGCCGTCCGGTCCTCGGGGGAGGTAGCCGGTACGGCGCCCGCGTTTTCGTACGTGCGGATGCCATGGCTCGATACGTCGTCGGTGGTCAGTCCGCCGCCGGTTCCTCACCGCGCGGTACGAGACGGAAGAGCCGGATCTGCCGGTCCACGCGTGCCGCGTAGGACGCGTAGGGCGGCCAGAACTTCAGGACCGCCGCCCAGGCCGCCTCGCGCTCGGCCCCTTCGAGGAGCCGGGCGACGACGAGCAGGTCCTTCCCCTTCCAGTTGATCTCCGCATCCGGATGCCTGATCAGATTGCCGGTCCACGCCGGGTGGTCGGTCCGCCCGAAGTTGCTGCCGATGAGGACGAACGTGCCGCCGTCCTCGGGCATGCACGCCAACGGCGTACGGCGCGGCTGCCCGCTCTTCGCGCCGGTCGCCGTCAGGACGACGCCGGGTAGCATCTGGGCGCTGAGCAGCACCTTTCCCTTCGTCAGCCGGTGCACCACCTTGTCCATGGCCGGGACGACGTACGGCGCGACCTTCGCGAAGCCGCGGGTGGACGACACCTTCTGGACGAGTGGCTTCGAACGTTCCATCAGCGTCTTCTTCATGCCGCGCTCCCGGCGGCCGTCGACTCAGCGGCGGGTTCCACGATCGGAGCGGCCGGAGCCGTCGCAACCACGGGAACCACGGGAACCGCCGGCCCGAAGAGCCCCGCCCGGTCCGCGGCGCGGGCGCGCAGCAGGTGTACCGGGCCGAAGAGCAGCTCGTCGGACGCGGCGCGCTTGAAGTACAGGTGCGCGTGGTGCTCCCAGGTGAAGCCGACGCCGCCGTGCAGCTGGATCGCCTCACCCGCGACGGACCGCAGGGCCTCCAGGGCTTGTGCGAGCGCGAGCGGCCCGGCGACCGGCAGGTCGCCCTCGGAGGCGGCGGCCGCCCAGGCGGCGTAGTAGGCGGCGGAGCGCGCCGCCTGGACCTGGACGTAGAGGTCGGCGAGCCGGTGCTTGACCGCCTGGAAGGAGCCGACGGGACGTCCGAACTGCTCTCTGACCTGCACGTACTCCACGGTTGAGGCGAGCGCCTGGTCCGCGGCGCCGACCGCCTCCGCGGCGAGCGCGGCGGCGGCGAGTTCACCTGCCCGGGCGAGCGCGGGCCCCGGGTCGGCCGCTTCGTCGCCGCCGAGCGGCACGGCGGCGACGTCGCGCAGCTCGATGCGGGCCTCGGGGCGGGTCTCGTCGAGCGCGGTGAGGCGGGTGCGTACGACGCCGGCCGCGTCGCCGTCGACGAGGAAGAGCCGGGTGCGGGCGGCCGCGTAGCCGCCCGCGTGGGCGGCGACGAGCAGCAGGCCTGCGCTGTGCCCGCCCAGTACCTGGTCGGCCTGCCCGTAGAGCCGCCAGCCGGCCCCGTCCGGATCCTGGCGGGCCTGGATGCCGCCGGCGCGGCCGCCGCCCGCCCAGCTGCCGTCGTTCGGGCCGGTCAGGCCCAGGGCCGTGCCGAGGCCGCCCGGCAGCGCGAGCGCCACCGTGACGGCGCCGGCGGCGATCCTGGGCAGCAGGTCGGCGCGCTGCTGCTCGGTGCCGAGGTCGGCGATGAGCGGAGCGGCCAGCACCGCGGTGCTGAACAGGGGCGACGGCAGCAGCGTGCGGCCCGCCTCCTCGCAGGCCAGCACCAGTTCGGTCGGCCCGCAACCGGCGCCGCCGTACTCCGTCGGCAGCCCGAGTCCCGGCAGGCCGAGCTGTTCGGCGAGCTGGCGCCACAGGGGCTCGTCGTATCCCGCGGTGGTACCGACCGCGGCCTTGACCTCGTCCGGCCCGCAGCGTTTCTGCAGTACCTCTCGCAGGGTGCGCCGGATCTCGTCCTGCTCCTCGGTGAACGCGGCATCCATCGGCGGGCTCCTCACAGGCTAATCTGACGGTCCGTCATCTTAGGGAGCGGCAGTCCAGATGCACAGGGCCGGGGAGCACCCATTCCCGACCGGGCATGATGTCCGGCATGAGCCAGAACTCCAGCCAGGACGGCAAGACCCCGCGCCCGAAGCCGCAGCGCCCGCGCAGCACCACGCTGCGCTTCCTCTCCCCAGGGCCGGACACGTCGACGACACAGCTCAAGGTCTACATCGCGATCTGGGCCGCGCTGCTGGTCCTGTGGATCAGCGCACAGTTCTGGATGAGCGACATCTCGGGCTTCCAGCGGGTGCTGTACATCCTGCTCGCGCTCGTCGCCCTGACGCAGATGTCCTCGGCGGCCGCCCAGCTGCGCAAGAGGCGCTGAGGCACCACCCCTCCCTATCGCCCCCTCTCGCCGCCCCCTCGCCGCATCCCCTGTTCCGGGCTTCCGAATCTGATGTACCGTCAGATTCATGGCTGCTGCTGCTCGCAAGGTCGCCATCGTCGGCGTGGCGCTGTCCGACTGCGGACGGGTCGACGAGGCCACCCCGTACGCCCTCCACGCCCAGGCCGCCCGCCGGGCGCTGGCCGACTCCGGGCTCGACCGGTCGGTCGTCGACGGCCTCGCCTCGGCCGGTCTCGGGATCCTCGCGCCCGTCGAGGTCGCCGAATACCTCGGCCTGCGCCCCACCTGGGTGGATTCCACCGCCGTCGGCGGCTCCACCTGGGAGGTCATGGCCGCGCACGCCGCCGAGGCGATAGCCGCCGGCCACGCCAACGCCGTCCTGCTCGTCTACGGCTCCACCGCGCGCGCCGACATCAAGGCGAAGCGGCGCACCGCGAACCTCTCCTTCGGCGCCCGCGGCCCGCTGCAGTTCGAGGTCCCGTACGGCCACACCCTGATCTCCAAGTACGCGATGGCCGCGCGCCGCCACATGCACCAGTACGGCACGACGCCGGAGCAGCTCGCCGAGGTCGCCGTGCAGGCCCGCGCCAACGCCGCCCGCAACCCCGACGCGATGTACCGCACCCCGATCACCGTCGACGAGGTGCTGTCCGGGCCGATGATCGCCGACCCGTTCACCAAGCTGCACTGCTGCATCCGCTCCGACGGCGGCGGCGCGGTGCTGCTGGCCGCCGAGGAGTACGTGGCGGACACGGCGAAGACCCCCGTCTGGATCCTCGGCTCGGGCACCTCGGTCTCGCACACCACGATGTCCGAATGGGAGGACTTCACGGTCTCCCCTGCGGCGGTCTCGGGCCGGCTCGCCTTCGAGCGGGCCGGGGTGACCCCCGCCGACATCGACCTCGCCGAGATCTACGACGCCTTCACGTACATGACGCTCGTGACGCTGGAGGACCTCGGTTTCTGCGCCAAGGGCGAGGGCGGCGCCTTCGTCGAGAAGGGCCGGCTCACGATCGACGGCGATCTGCCCGTCAACACCGACGGTGGCGGCCTGTCCGCCTGCCACCCCGGGATGCGCGGTCTGTTCCTGCTCATCGAGGCCGTCCGGCAGCTGCGCGGCGAGGCGGGCGACCGGCAGGTGCGCAAGTCCGGCGGACGGCTGCCACGGCTGGCCGTCGCCTCCGGGACCGGCGGCTGGTTCTGCTCCTCGGGAACGGTGATCCTCGAACGCGGCTAGGGCGTGCGGTGGCCGGGCCGGACGGAGTGGCCGGACCGGGAGCATTTGTCCCGTCGGTCAGGTTGTAGCGTCGGTCGGATTGCCTCGCCGGTCGGAAGAATCATGAAGATCGAAGATCACGAAAGGCCTCTTCGCGGCGGGCGTGAGTACGCTGGCCCGGTCAGTGGATCTACCGGCGGCCCGGAGAGGGGTATCGCGTGGTCAAGCGCTTCGCCCTACCCCTGGCCTGCACGCTCGTGCTGACCGCCGCCGCGCTGTGGACGCCGTGGGCCAGCCCGCAGCCGAGCGCCCGGGAGGGCTGGACGAACCAGGCCGCGGCCCAGTTCTGGACCCCGGAGCGGATGGCGAACGCCATGCCGCAGACCGCTCCGTTCGGGCCGGAGGAGCTGCCCCTCCCCAACGCGAACGTCAGCACCACCATCGCCCCGGCCGGGGCCGCCCGGCACATCAGCGGTATCCCGACCGTCGGCGTGCTCTTCTCCGTCGACGAGTCGGCCGAGGCCCACTTCTGCTCGGCGAGCGTCGTCCACAGCCCGTCCCGCAGCCTCCTGCTGACCGCCGCGCACTGCGAGGCGGGCACGGACGTCGTCTTCGTCCCCGACTACGTCAAGGGCTCGAAGACCCAGCCGTACGGGACCTGGGCCGTCGACCAAGTCTTCACCGACCCGCGGTGGGCGGACTACGACACCGGATCCGACTACGACTTCGCCTTCGCGCGGGTGAAGAAGAACGACCAGGGCCGGAGCATCGAGGACATCACCGGCGCCAACGTCCTGGCCCGGACACCCGGCTGGACCAACAAGGTCACCGTGATCGGCTACCCCGGCGAGGCCTTCGACCCGACGGGCCGGGCGATCAGCTGCACGACGGCCACCTCCCGGCTGTCCGGCCTGCGCCAGCTGCAGATGGACTGCGGCGGCTACTACGACGGCACGTCCGGCAGCCCCTGGCTGCTGGACTTCGACCCGAAGACGAAGACCGGCAAGGTCATCGGCCTGGTGGGCGGCCTGGACGGCGGCGGCCCGGACGACAGCGTCTCGTACAGCCCGCTCTTCGAGGACGCCCTCTTCACGCTCTACCGGACGGCGGGCGGCTGAGGGACCTGCCCGGCGCCCGCCGGCTGGTCGGCCAGGGCCGTCCCGTGTTCCGGCCGGACACGACATCGTGGTCGGGGCGCGCGACGCGGGCAGGGCGGCCGGCCTCGCGGCCCGGCTCGGCGCCCGCGCAGGCACGCTCGCGGACGCCGCCGAGCACGGTGAGACGGTGCTCGCCGCGCTTCCGCACGCCGCGACGAGCGACGTGATCACATCGCTCGCCGACCCGCTCGCGGGACGAGCGGTGATCGCTGCTCGAACCCGATCGTTCCGGGGCCCGACGGCCTCGTGCTCACCACCGACGGCGGCCCGTCCGCGGCCCGCCGGATCGCGGCCGCGGCACCCGGCGCACACGTGGTCAAGGTGTTCAACCTGTGCGCTGCCGGGGTGTGGGCCGCACCCACGGAAGGCCTGGCCGTCCCCCTGTGCGGGGACGACGCGCACGCCCTCGCCCTGGTGCGCACCCTCGTGACCGACCTGCGCGCGGTCCCCCTGGACGCGGGCGGCCTGGACCGTGCCGGCTACCTGGAGGCCACCGCCGCGTTCGTGATCGGCATATGGTTCGCCGGCGGCGACCCACGCACGGTCCTGCCACCCCTGGAACACTCAACTCACTGAGCAGGCAGCGGGGTACCGGAGGCAGGAGATGTATCGGGTGCGGCGGGTGCGAAGACGGCGACGGCCGGAGCGTGGGAACTAGCCCGTGCCTCCGGGTTGGCTTCTTCGGTGCGGAAGCGTACGTGCAGGTCCATGCCGATCCGCAGGGCGGACGCTTCGCAGTCGACGACCTCCGTCATCATCCGCGGGCCCTCGGCGAGATCGACGACGGCGGCGACGTACGGCACCCGGGTGCCGAAGGGCGGCAGGTCGTTGAGGTGGACGACCGACCAGGTGTAGAGCGTGGCGCGGCCGCTCGCCTGCTCCCAGGCGACGTCCTCGCTCCAGCAGGACGGGCAGAACTCGCGCGGATAGTGGTGCGCGGTCCCGCAGGCGGCGCAGCGCCGGATCAACAGCCGGCCGTCGGCGGCGGCCTCCCAGTACGGGCGGGTGAAGGCGTCGATGTCGGGAAGGTCGAAGCGCTGCGCCGTCACAGGAACAGCCCCCACAGGTTGTCGAGCGACCAGGCCTGCCAGCTCATCGCGAAGAGCGCGACGAGCGATATCAGCGCCATCATGGCGTTCTGGCCCTGCTCGGCCCAGTCGTGGATCATCAGGACGAGATAGAGCAGGTTGAGGAGCAGCCCGCCGACGAGCGCCACCGGTGTCAGCAGGCCGACCGTCAGACCCAGCCCGAGCGCCAGCTCGGCGTACACGACGATGTACGCCATCAGCTTGGGCCGTGGCGCGACGACGGTGGTGAAGCCGCCCTGCACAAAGCTCCAGCGGTGTTTGTCCGCGACGCTCTTGGCCCAGGCGATGCCGGTGCCGCGCTCGAACCAGCCCTTCTTGTCCTTGTGCCGCCAGCTCTCCAGCCACCACAGACCGAGGCCTATGCGCAGCACGGCGAGCCATTCGGCTCCGGTGAGCCAGATCGTCTGCATCGTGGGCCTCCCTCTCGAAATCTGACGGTACGTCAGTTCATCGGATGGAGACTGATCCGCGCAAGAGTCCGGCGCCAAACGCTCTCGGATTGATCGCTTCCGGGACTACTCTCACTCCCGCGCCACCTGTCACCTTCCGGTACGTCCCTCCGACAGCCACTCCGCCAGGCCCCGGGAGCACCTCATGGTCGACCACCCCACCTCCTCCGTCCCGCCGGCCTCCCCCGCGCCCGCCGCGGCCACCGCCTCCCCCGACGCGATCGTCATCGGCGCGGGACCCGGCGGCCTCGCCGCCGCGGCGGCGGCGCTGAGCTTGGCGTGGCGTCCGGACGCTCGTACTGGAGCGGTCGGACGCGGTCGCCGCGTCCTGGCGCGGCCACTACGACCGGCTGCATCTGCACACCACGCGACGACTGTCCGGCCTGCCCGGCTTCGCCATCCCGCGCGCGTACGGACGCTGGGTCGGCCGCGACGACGTCATCCGCTACCTGGAGCGCTACACCGCGCACCACCGGATCGACGTCGCCACCGGCATCGAGGTGTCCCGGATCGACCGCGTCGACGGCGCCCACATCGCCGCGGGCAGCCCTGGAGGAGCCGGCGGGCGCGGCGGCAAGGGCAGCGGAACGGGCGGTGGCACGTGGCAGCTGCCCGCCACCGGCGGACGGCTGCTCACCGCCTCCGTCGTCGTGGTCGCCACCGGCACCAACCACGTGCCCCACCTCCCGGACTGGCCCGGCCGCGACAGCTTCTCCGGCGAGCTGCTGCACGCCGCCCACTACCGCAACGCCCAGCCCTACGCGGGCCGCGACGTGCTCGTCGTCGGTGTCGGCAACACCGGCGCCGAGATCGCCGTCGACCTCATCGAAGCAGGCGCCGCCCGCGTGCGGATCGCCGTCCGGACGCCGCCGCACATCCTGCGCCGCACCACGGCCGGCTGGCCCGCCCAGGCCACCGGCATCCTCTGCCGCCGGCTGCCGACCGCGGTCGTCGACCGGGTCGCCCCGTACGTGGAGCGGCTCAGCGTCCCCGACCTGTCCGCCTACGGACTCGCCCGCCCCACCACCGGCCTCTACTCCCGCGTGCGCGACGACGGAGCCATCCCGGTACAGGACGTCGGCCTGATCGACGCGATCCAGGCACGGCGGGTGGAACCCGTCGCCGCCGTGGAGAGCTTCGACGGCGACAAGGTCGTGCTGGCCGACGGTTCGAGCATCGGTCCGGAGGTCGTCATCGCCGCCACGGGATACCGGCGCGGCCTCGAACCCCTCGTCGGCCACCTGGGCGTCCTCGACAGCGACGGCCGCCCCGTCGTGCACGGCCCGCACACCCCGCCGGGCGCTCCCGGCCTCTACTTCACCGGCTTCACCAACCCCATCAGCGGCATGTTCCGCGAACTCGCCATCGACGCCCGGCGTATCGCCCGCGCGGCCGCCCGAACCTCCCGGCGGCCGTGACCGACCGCTGTCCGATCCGTTCTTGTACGTACCCCTTCCTCCCCCGTCCGCCCCGGACCCCGCTCTGGCCGTTTCCGGCCAAAGAAGCCACCGACCGGGTCCGCCGGTGTCCGTTCGCGCGCCCAAAACCCCCTGAATAGCGGCCCAGTTGGCCTCCTTCACATCTTTCACATGCCCGCACTGTTCCTGACACGTCGTCAGTTCAGTAATCTGACTATGCGTCAGTTCTGTATACCTTCGAGCAGGAGCGGGCGAGACCGATGCTTGGATCGACATACAGCACCCGCAGCCCCGGCCCCGGGCCCGCCGCACGCGGCGCGTCCGACACCGACGTCGGTGGCCGTCCGCTGCACAACACCGTCCCGGACCTCGACCGGTTCTTCCGGCCGGAGACCGTGGCGGTGGTCGGCGCGTCCGACACGGAAGGACGGCCGAACACCGGCATCACCAGACAGCTCATCGCCTGGTCGCAGCGGGTCGGGGCCCGGCTCTTCCCGGTCAACCCCGGCCGCGAGACCGTCTTCGACCTGCCCTGCTATGCCTCGGTGACGGATCTGCCGGAGACCGTGGACCTCGCGGTGCTCCTCGTCGGTGACCCCCTTCCCGTCATCGAGCAGTTGGGCGAGGCCAAGGTCCGGTTCGCCGTCGCCTTCGCCTCCGGATTCGCCGAGACCGGTGAGGAGGGCGCCGCCGCGCAGACCCGGCTCGCCGAGGTCGTCGCCGCCTCCGGCATGCGGCTGCTCGGCCCGAACACCAACCTCAACGCCTTCGAGAAGTTCCGCGAGGACCTGACCGGGCCGGCCATCGCGCTGATCACCCAGTCGGGCCACCAGGGCCGGCCCCTCTACACGCTGCAGGAACTGGGCATCCGCATCAGCCACTGGGCACCCACCGGCAACGAGGCGGACCTCGAAACCGCCGACTTCATCTCGTACTTCGCCGAGCAGCCCGAGGTCGGGGCCATCGCCGCGTATGTGGAAGGGCTCAGGGACGGCCGCTCGTTCACCCTCGCCGCCGACCGCGCGGCCCGCAACAAGGTGCCGGTGGTGATGGTGAAGGTCGGCCGCACCGAGACCGGCGCCCGCATGGCCGCCTCCCACACCGGCAAGCTGACCGGCTCCGACGCCGTCGTCGACGCGGCCTTCAAGCAGTTCGGCGTCATCCGCGTCGACGGACTCGACCAGCTCCAGGACACGGCGACCCTGCTCGCCCGGGCCAAGCCGCCCACCGCGGACGGCGTCGTCGTCTATTCCATATCCGGCGGCACCGGAGCCCACTTCTCCGACCTCGCCACCGCCGCCGGACTCGACATCCCGCGCCTGTCCGACGAGAAGCAGACCGAACTCCACCAGTGGATCCCCGACTACCTCAACGTCGCGAACCCCATCGACAACGGCGGTCACCCGGTGGGCGACTGGCGCGGCCGGAAGATCATCGACGCGATCCTCGCCGACCCGTCCGTCGGCGTCCTCATCTGTCCGATCACCGGTCCGTTCCCACCCATGAGCGACAAGCTCGCGCAGGACCTGGCCGACGCGGCGGAGAGCACGGACAAGCTGGTGTGCGTGGTGTGGGGCTCGCCGCTGGGCACCGAGGACGCCTACCGCACCACGCTCCTCGGCTCGTCCCGGCTCGCGACCTTCCGCACCTTCGGCAACTGCATCAGCGCCGTCAAGTCCTATCTCGACCACCACCACTTCGCCGCCGCCTACCGCTCCCCCTTCGACGACGCCCCGCGCACCCGCTCCTCCTCGGCCCGCAAGGCGCAGGCCCTGATGCGCGCGGGCCACCAGCTCAGCGAGCACGCGGCGAAGCAGATGCTGCGCGCGTACGGGATCCGGGTGCCGCGCGAGCAGCTGGTCACCAGCGCGGCCGGATCCGTCCGGGCCGCGGGCCTGGTGGGCTACCCCGTCGTCATGAAGGCGTCCGGCGCGCAGCTCGGCCACAAGACCGAACTCGGCCTGGTCAAGATCGGTCTGACCTCCGCGAGCCAGGTCCGCGACGCCTATCGCGACCTGACCGACATCGCCCGCTACGAGGGCGTGGAACTCGACGGCATCCTCGTCTGCCAGATGGTCGAACGCGGCGTCGAGATGGTCGTCGGCGTCACCCACGACCCCCTCTTCGGCCCGACCGTCACCGTCGGCCTCGGCGGGGTCCTCGTCGAGATCCTCGCCGACGCCGCCGTCCGCGTACCGCCGTTCGGCGAGGACATGGCCCGCGACATGCTCGGCGAACTGCGCGGCCACCGACTGCTCGAAGGGGTCAGGGGGGCGCCCCCGGCCGACGTCGACGCGCTCGTCGACGTCGTCATGCGCGTACAGCGGATGGCGATGGAACTCGGCGGCGATCTCTCCGAACTCGACATCAACCCGCTGATGGTGCTGCCGCGCGGCCAGGGTGCGGTGGCGCTCGACGCACTCGCGGTCTGCCGGTGAGCGGTCTGCCGGTGAGCCGTCTGCCGGTGTCCTGTCTGCCGGTGTCCTGTCTGCCGGTAAGCGGTCCGATCCGCCCTCAGCCCTACGCACAAATAGGAGCCACTCCCCCATGACGCCCACCCCCCGTGAAGATTCCGTCGACCCGATCAGTCCGATCGATCCGGTTGATTCATTGGTACTTCACGCCACTGACAACGGCGTCTCATGGATCACTCTCAACCGCCCAGAAGCGATGAACGCGGTCACCTGGGACCAGCGCGAACGCATCATCGCGCTGCTCGACGCGGCATCCGCCGACCCCGCCGTCCGGGCGGTCGTCATCACCGCCACCGGCCGCGCGTTCTGCGCGGGAGCCGACCTCAGCGGCGGCGCGGCCGCGCCCGGCGAGCGCGTCGCGGGCGATGTCGCCCGGACGATCCGGCGCGGCGCGCAGCGCCTCGTCTCCGCCGTCCTGGACTGCGAGAAGCCGGTGATCGCGGCGGTCAACGGCACCGCGGCCGGCATCGGCGCGCACCTCGCCTTCGCCTGCGACCTCGTCCTCGCCTCCGACCGCGCGAAGTTCATCGAGGTCTTCGTCCGCCGCGGCCTCGTGCCCGACGGAGGCGGGGCGTATCTGCTGCCGCGGCTCATCGGCCCGCAGCGCGCGAAGGAGCTCATGTTCTTCGGCGACGACCTCCCGGCCGCCGCCGCGGAACGCCTCGGTCTCGTCAACCGCGTCGTCCCCGCCGAGGACCTGGAGAAGACCGCCCGCGAATGGGCCGAACGCCTCGCCGCCGGCCCGACCCGTTCCCTGGCCCTGACGAAGCAACTGGTCAACGCCTCACTGGACGCCGACCGTTCGACGGCCTTCGCCGCGGAGGCGGCCGCCCAGGAGATCAACATGACGACGGACGACGCCCAGGAAGGCGTCCGGAGCTTCGTGGAGCGCAGGTCCCCGGAGTTCGGGGGGCGATGACGGCGGGGCGGTCCCCGCGGCGATCGGTATGCACCAGAGCCACCACGTACGCCCCTGACGTCCGGCCGCCCACGCGGAGAGCGCGAGGACCGGCAGCACGTGCAGGACCGCGCCGCTGATCGCGAGGAGTTCGAGAAGAGGGGGCACGATCCGCCGCCGGATCCCTCTTCCCATCTGACGCACCGTCAGGTTCAATGGTCGATGTGATGGGACACGCAGGGATGGCGGCCACCGCCGTCCGGTACCTCAGGTCGGTAGGGGCCGCCACGACGGCGGGGCCCGTGGAACCGCTGCCGCGCCCGGACTTGCGGGCCGTGGGGCCGGACGAACGGGCGCCGGTCGATCCGGCGGTGTTCCGGAAGGTGCTGGGTACGTTCGCGTCCGGGGTGACGATCGTCACCGCTCCCGGGGCGGAGGGCCCGACGGGGTTCGCGTGCCAGTCGTTCGCGTCGCTGTCGCTCGATCCGCCACTGGTCGCGTTCATGGTGGCGCGTACGTCCACGACCTGGCCGAAGATCGCGCGCGCCGGTGTCTTCTGCGTCAACATCCTCAGCGACGAACAGGGCACCCTGTGCCGTGGCTTCGCCGTGAGCGGGGCGGACAAGTTCGCGGGGGTCGACTGGACGCCGGCGCCCGTCACCGGGTCGCCGCGGCTGGCGGGCATACCCGCGTGGATCGACTGCACGATCCACGCGGTGCACACCGGTGGCGACCACTTGATCGTCGTCGGCCGGGTCAACGAACTCGGCTGCGCGGAGCCCGATGACGCGGACGGGACCACGCCCGAGGCCGGGCCACTGCTCTTCTACCGTGGACGTTTCGGCCGGTTCGCCCAGTAGTTGACGTCACCCTGTAGTCAACACAGCGGGTCGAGCCAGGACGCTCGGTTCACGTCGTCGCACGCACCCACTCACGCCGCCGCTATGGCCGGGATTCCCGTCGAGCGCCCCCGCCGGATGACCAGGACCATCAGCGCGGCGACCGCGCACAGCGCGCCCGAGCTGTACCAGACGAGGTCGTACGAGCCGAAGGCGTCCCGCGCGACACCGCCCAGGAAGGCCACGACGGCGGCACCTATCTGGTGTGCGGCCAGGACCCAGCCGAAGACGATGGCGCTGTCGTCGCCGTAGTACTCACGGCAGAGGGCGATGGTCGGCGGGACGGTGGCGACCCAGTCGAGGCCGTAGAAGACGATGAAGACGATCATCGGCGGGTGCACCGTGTTCGCCATCAGCTGGGGCAGGAACATCAACGACAGTCCGCGCATCCCGTAGTAGACGGCGAGCAGCCGGCGCGGCTCGAAGCGGTCGGTGAACCAGCCGGAGGCGATGGTTCCGGCGATGTCGAAGACGCCGATGACGGCGAGCAGTGACGCGGCGGCCGTGACCGGCATGCCGTGGTCGTGGGCGGCCGGTACGAAGTGGGTTCTGATCAGGCCGTTCGTGGAGGCTCCGCAGATCGCGAAGGATCCGGCGAGCAGCCAGAAGGGGCCCGTACGGGCGGCGACGGACAGTGCCTTGAGCGCCCGCCGGGCGGCTCCGCGCACCGGGGCCGGCTTGGCGGTGAACTCCGGCGCCCCGTAGGCCGACAGGCCGACGTCCGCGGGGTGGTCGCGCAGCAGCAGCCAGACGAACGGGACGACGGCGAGCGCCGAGAGGGCGACGGTCGCGGCGGCGGGCCGCCAGCCGTGCTGCTCGACGATCCAGGACAGCAGCGGCAGGAAGACCAGCTGTCCGGCCGCGCCGGCCGCCGTCAGGATGCCGGTCACCAGTCCACGGCGGGTGACGAACCACCGGTTGGCGACGGTGGCGGCGAAGGCGAGCGCCATGCACCCGCTGCCGGTGCCGACGAGGATGCCCCAGCACAGGATCAGCTGCCAGGTCTGCGTCATGAAGATGGTGAGGCCGGCGCCGAGCGCGATGGTGGTGAGCGCGGCGGCGACGACACGGCGGATGCCGAATCGATCCATGAGGGCGGCGGCGAACGGTGCGGTGATCCCGTACAGCACGAGGTTGATGGAGACGGCGAAGCCGATCATGCCGCGTGACCAGCCGAATTCCGCGTGCAAGGGCTCGATCAGCAGACCGGGCAGGGAGGCGAACGCGGCCGCGCCGATGATCGTCACGAAGGTGACGGCCGCTACGAACCAGGCACGGTGAACCCTCGACCGCCGGCCGGGAACGGGCACCGCGCCGGCCGATATCCCGGCGTCCGGCGCCTCGGGGACCGGAACGTCCTGTGCCTCGGAGACCGGGACGTCCTGCGGATTCTGCGTCGGGGCTTGAGGTGTCTGCGTCACACGATCAGCTTCGGGCCTGCTTCAACACTGAACGAGTGGCCGGATGGCCATGATGTGAAAGAATCGGGCCATGACGACTCCGGACCAGGCCGGGAAGCAGCACACCGGAACGCGCACCGGAACGCGCACCGGAACGCGAGAGACGGCGTTCCGGCATCAGGACCGGCACCGGGTGGCGGTCCTGGTCATGCCCGGTGTGATCCCCTTCGAGCTGGGGATCCCCGCCCGGATCTTCGGCGGCGCCCGCACCCAGGAGGGTCGCAACCTCTACGAGGTCGTGACCTGCTCGGCCGTGCCGGGGCTCGTCCAGACCGACGCGGACTTCCCGATCCTCGTCGAGAACGGGCCCGAGGTCCTGGAAGCGGCCGACACCGTCGTCGTCCCCGCCACGCACGAGCTCGACGACATCTACGTCTCGGGCCGGCTGAGCGGCCCGCTGGCCGCCGCCTTCGCGCGCATCAGGCCCGGCACCCGCGTCGTGTCGATCTGCACGGGCAGCTATCTGCTGGCCGCCGCGGGGCTGCTGGACGGTCGGCCCGCCACCACCCACTGGGACAGCGCCGACCACTTCCAGCGGCTCTTTCCGCAGGTCAAGGTCGATCCCGACGTGCTCTACATCGACGACGGCGACATCCTCACCTCGGCCGGCGTCGCCTCCGGAATCGATCTCTGCCTGCACATCGTCCGCCGCGACCACGGAACGGCCATCGCGAACGCCGTCGCCCGCCGCACCGTCGTCCCCCCGCACCGCGACGGCGGCCAGGCGCAGTACATCCAGCGGCCGCTCCCCGAACCGCAGCTGGCCAGCACCACGGCCGCCCGCGCCTGGGCGCTGGGCAGGCTCGACCGGCCGCTCACGCTGCGCGAACTCGCCGAGCGCGAGTCGATGAGCGTACGGACCTTCACCCGGCGGTTCCGTGAGGAGGTGGGGATCAGTCCCGGGCAGTGGCTCGTGCAGCAGCGCGTCGAACGCGCCCGCCATCTGCTGGAGTCCAGCGATCTGAGCGTCGACCAGGTCGCGCACCGGGCCGGATTCGGTACGGCGACCTCCATGCGGCAGCACCTGCACGCGGCGCTGGGCGTCTCACCGTCCGCCTACCGCCGCACCTTCAACGCCAACGCAAACGCAAACGCAAACAACAACGCCACGGCCACACCCGCCGCCGCACCCACCGCCTGAACCGACCGATCCCACCTCCGACCGACCCCACCTCCGACGCCCGGATCGGCAACGACGTCGCCGGGCTGCCGGAAGGTGGGTGACTCCTGGGCTCCCGCCCGTTCGGACCGTCAGAAGGTGAGCACCCCCCGTGCCACCCGGCCGTGGTGGGCGTCGTCGGCGGCCTTCGCGAAGTCCTCGACGGGGTAGGTCTCGGTGACCAGTTCGTCGAGCAGCAGCCTGCCCTGGCGGTAGAGCTCGGCGTAGAGCGCGATGTCGCGCTGTGGGCGGGACGAACCGTAGCGGCAGCCCAGGATGGACTTGTCCAGGTACATGGACGACACCAGGAAGCTCGCTTCGGCGTCGGCCGGCGGAACGCCCAGCAGGACGGCCTGGCCGTGCCGGTCGAGCAGGTCGATGGCCTGGCGGATGAGTTTGACGTTGCCGACGCACTCGAAGGTGTGGTCGGCGCCGGTCGGCAGCAGCTCGCGGACGGCCGCGACGGTGTCGTCCACGGCGGACGCGTCGATGAAGTCGGTGGCGCCGAACTGCCGTGCCACGTCCCCCTTGGCGGGGTTGGCGTCCACGGCGACGATCCGGGTGGCGCCCGCTATCCGGCACCCCTGGAGGACGTTGAGGCCGATTCCGCCGGTGCCGATGACGACGACCGTGTCGCCGCGGTCGACCTTGGCGCGGTTGAGCGCGGCGCCGACGCCCGTCAGGACGCCGCAGCCGATCAGGGCGGCGGACGTGAAGGGGATCTCCTTCGGGATCTTGACCGCCTGGACCGCCTTGACCACGGTCTTCTCCGCGAAGGCCGAGTTCGAGGCGAAGTTGAACAGGTCCTTGCCCTGCCGGGAGAAGGGCCTGCCCGGGTAGCCGATCGCCTTGCGGCACATGGTCGGGCGGCCGCGGTCGCACTGCGCGCACGTGCCGCAGTTGGCGAGGGTCGACAGCGACACGTGGTCGCCGGGTTCGACATGGGTGACCCCGGGGCCGACCGCCTCGACGATGCCGGCGCCCTCGTGGCCGAGGACCACGGGGACGGGGAACGGGATCGTGCCGTCGATGACGGACAGATCGCTGTGGCACAGGCCCGCGGCCTGGATGGCGACCAGCACCTCGCCGGGGCCGGGGCCGCGGACCTCCAGGTCGTCGACCACCTGGGGCTGTGTGCCGTCGAAAATGACGCCTCTCATGAACTGTCCTGTTCCCTCAAGGGCCTTCGGTTTCAGGAAGGCCAGACGACCGATTGGAGTTCGCTGTACGCGTGCAGTCCGAACGAGCCGCCGTCCCGGCCGACCCCGCTCTCCTTGAAGCCGCCGAACGGCGTCTCGGGGTGGCGCTGAACCGTGTTGATGCCGACGTTGCCGCTGCGCAGACGGGCGGCGAGCGCCCAGGCGCGGCCCGCGTCGTCGGAGAAGACGTAGTCGTAGAGCCCGTACGGGGTGCCGTTGGCGATCTCGACGGCCTCGTCCTCGGTGTCGTAGGCGAGGGCGACGACGACCGGGCCGAAGAGTTCCTCCTGGGCGACGGTCATGTCGGGGGTGACGTCGGCGATGAGGGTGGGGGCGACGTAGAAGCCGGGCTTGAGGTCGGGGCGTTCGCCGCCGGTGACGACGCGGGCGCCCTGGGCGCGGGCGCCCGCGATGTACGCCTCGACGCGATCACGCTGGGCGGCGCTGATGAGCGGGCCGACGACGGTCGAGTTATCCACAGGGTCCCCGGTGGTCAGCGCTCCGGCGTACTGTGCAAGGGCAGTGATCACCTGCTCGTACTGGTCGCGGTGGACCAGTACGCGGGTGGGCGCCGTGCAGATCTGACCGCTGTGGAAGGCCCAGGTGGAGGCGACCGCCCCGACCGCCGTCTTGAGGACCGCTCCACCCGATTCCGGCAGGACGATCGCCGCACCCTTGCCGCCGAGTTCCATCAGCGTGCGCTTCAGCGTCCGGCCGGACGCTGAAGCGATCGCCTTCCCGACCGCCGTCGACCCGGTGAAGCTGATCATGTCGACGCCCGGGTGCGCGACGAGTGCCTCGCCCGCCGCCGCACCCGATCCGGCGACCACGTTGAACACGCCGTCGGGCAGGCCCGCCTCCTTGAAGATCTCACCGAGCAGCAGGCAGGTCAGCGGGTCCTGCGGGGCGGGCTTGGCCACCACCGTGTTGCCCATCGCCAGGGCGGGGGCGACCTTTCCCGCGAGGTTGGCGAGCGGGAAGTTGTACGAGGTGACGCAGCCGACGACGCCGACCGGGCGGCGTACGGCGGCGGCGCCGATCAGTCCACCGGGTGCGAGAGGAGAAGCTTTGACGGGTTGTGGAGCGAGCGGGATGACATCGGGCTCGACCGCGCCGCGGGCGTAGCGGCGGAATCGGTCGGCGGCCGGCGGGAGTTGCAGGGCGGAGGCGACGCGCGCGGTGGCGCCGGTCTCGGCCTGGAGGAGGGGGACGAGTTCGGCGGCGCGGGCGGAGATCGCGTCGGCTATCCGGTCGAGGACGGCGGCACGTTCGCGTGGGTCGGTGCGCGACCAGCCGTCGAAGGCGGCGCGGGCCGCCCGGACGGCCGCGTCGACGTCGTCGGCGGTCGCTTCGGGGGCGTGCCCGACGGTTTCCTCGGTGGCCGGATTGATGATCGCGTAGTGGCCCTGGGCGGGTTCGTGCCACTGACCGTTGATCCAGTGCGCGTAGGTCGGGGGTACAGGTCGGCTCATGGCCGCGGCTCCTTCGGGAGGCCGAGCACCCGCTCGGCGATGATGTTGCGCTGGATCTCGTCCGAGCCGCCGTAGATCGTGTCGGCACGGCTGAAGAGGAACATCCGCTGCAGCGTGTCGAGTTCGTAGGGCCGGGACGGGGTCCAGGCGGTGGGGCCGGTGGCGGCCGCCGGGCCCCGGACCGCCATGGCCAGTTCGCCGAGCCGCTGGTGCCAGCCGCCCCAGAGCAGCTTGGCGACGCTGGGGGCGCCGGGCGAGTCGGTGCCCAGGGTGCGCAGGGCGTTCCAGCGCATCGTTCTGAGCTCGGCCCACTGGCAGACGATCCGGGCCCGCAGGACGGGTTCTGTGTCGGCGCCGGTGGTCCGGGCGAGGTCGGTGATCTCGCGCAGTTCCTGCTCGAAGCCGATCTGCTGGACGAGGGTGGACACCCCGCGCTCGTAGCCGAGCAGGGACATGGCGACGGTCCAGCCGCCGCCCTCCGTTCCGACGAGGTGGTCGGCGGACGCGTGTGCCGCGTCGAAGAAGACCTCGTTGAACTCGGCGTCGCCCGACATCTGGCGGATCGGCCGGACCTCGATCCGGCCGGGCTGGTCCATCGGCACCAGCAGGAAGCTGAGGCCGTGGTGCCGGCGGGAGCCGGGTTCGGTGCGGGCCAGGACGAAGCACCAGTCGGCGTCCTGGGCGAGCGACGTCCAGATCTTCTGGCCGGTGATCCGGTAGCCGCCGCCGTCGTCCCGGACCGCCGCGGTGCGGATCCCGGCCAGGTCGGATCCGGCGTCCGGTTCGCTGTAGCCCTGGCACCACAGTTCCTCGCCGCGGGCTATCGAAGGAAGGAAGCGGTCCCGCTGCGCGGGGGTGCCGTGGGCGAGGAGGGTGGGTGCGAGCAGGTTCTCGCCGATGTGGCCGGACCGGCCGGGGGCGCCGGATCTCGCGTACTCCTCACCCCAGACGACCTGCTGGGCGAGGGTCGCCCGGCGGTTGCCGTAGTCCCCGGTCCAGCCGAGCCCTATCCAGCCGGCCGCACCGAGGGTGCGCTCCCAGCCGCGCCCGCCCGCCGGCCACCCGTCACGGTGTTCGGCGAGCCAGGCCCGCGCCTGGGCGCGGAAGGATTCGGCCTCCGGGCCGAACGTAAAGTCCACGGATCCTCCGTCATCGGGCCGATCATGAAGAGCCGGACGGTCGTCAGACACGGCCTAGGCGTTGGGCCGCTCGGCGGCGGCCGCTGCCGCGCGCATCGCCTCCAGTTGTTCGAGCATCGGCATCGGGTCGACGCCGATGGTTCCGGGCAGGACGTCCGCGATGCGTTCCGGCGTCCAGGGCCCGTCGCCCCAGGCCGACCGCAGTTCCCGCGGCTGCGCCCAGACGGCGATCTTCGGTCCGGCGACGGTGTAGACCTGCCCGGTGATGGCGGAGGCGCGCTCGGAGAGCAGGAAGACGACCATGGCGGCCACGTCCTCCGGTTCGCCGATCTCCTTGAGCTCCATGGGCACGTTGGCGGACATGCGGGTGCGGGCGACCGGGGCGACGCAGTTCGCCGTCACCCCGTACTTGTTGAGGCCGAGTGCGGCGCTGCGCACCAGCGAGATGATGCCGCCCTTCGCCGCCGAGTAGTTCGGCTGCGAGACGCTGCCCTGGTGGTTTCCGCTGGTGAAGCCGATCAGGGTGCCGGCTCCCTGCTTGCGCATGACCGCGGACGCGGCCCGGAAGACGGTGAAGGTGCCTTTCAGGTGGGTGGCGATGACCGGGTCCCACTCCTCCTCGGCCATGTTGAAGAGCATCCGTTCGCGCAGGATGCCAGCCACGCACACGACGCCGTCGATGCGCCCGTACGTCTCGACGGCCGTGGTGACGATGCGCGCGCCGCCCGCCATCGTCGACACGTCGTCGGCGACGGCGACGGCTTCACCGCCCGCCGCCTGGATCTCCTTGACGACCGACTCCGCGATCTCGCTCGCCGGTTCGCTCGCGCCGTCGATCGAGACCCCGTAGTCGTTGACCACGACCTTGGCCCCCTCGGCGGCACAGGCGAGCGCGACCGCGCGCCCGATGCCACGCCCGGCACCCGTAACAGCGACGACTTTTCCGGTCAGGAAGTTGCCCACGTCCCGCCCCTTCTCATGGTTTCTGACGGACCGTTAGATTCTAGGAGTGAGTACACACCCCAGCACAAGCCCTACGACCAGGAGGCCGCTGTGACGCTTCCCGCCGAGTTCCACGACATCGCCAAACGGATCAACAACTGGGGGCGGTGGGGCGAGGGCGACGAGATCGGCACGCTGAACCTGATCACCGACGAAGTGGTGCGCATCGCGGCCGGGACCGTACGCAGTGGCCGGCGCGTCCCGCTGGCCCTGCCGCTGCAGCAGGACGGGGTGCAGACCGGCATGATCCCCGGCCGGGTCAACCCGCTGCGCACCATGGTCGCGCTCAACCTGGAGATGTTCGGCCCGGGAACCATCGCCACCAGCGACGACGCCGTCACCATGGGCCTGCAGGCGGCCACCCACTGGGACGGCCTGACCCATGTCTCGCACTCCGGAAAGATCTACAACGGCCGTCCCGCCGACTCCGTCACCGCGCACGGCGGCGCCGCCTTCAGCGGCATCGAGAAGGTGACGACCCTGGTCTCACGCGGCGTGCTGCTCGACGTGGCCGCGGCCCGGAAGCTGGACCGGCTGCCCGGCGACCACGCGGTCACCCCCGAGGACCTGGAGGCGGCCGAGGAGCTGGCGGGGACCACGGTGCGCGCCGGGGACATCGTGCTGGTCCGCACCGGTCAGATGCGCTCCTACCTGGGCGGCGACAAGCACGGCTACGCCTTCCCGTCCCCCGGGTTGTCCATCAGGACGCCCGAGTGGTTCCACGCGCGTGATGTGGCGGCGGTCGCCAACGACACGCTCACCTTCGAGATCTTCCCGCCGGAGATCGAGAACCTCTGGCTGCCGGTGCACGGACTCGATCTCGTGGAAATGGGGATGCTGCAGGGCCAGAACTGGAACCTGGAGGAGTTGTCAGAGGCCTGCACCGAGGCGGGGCGGTACGAGTTCTTCCTGGATGCCACGCCCGAGCCCTTCGTGGGCGGGGCAGGCAGTCCGGTCGCACCGGTCGCAGTGCTCTAGGCGCTTCAGGCTGATCCGCTGCTCGGCGAGGGTCCGGTCGGCGAGGGTCCGGTCGCCGATGGTCCGGTCGGTCAGGGTCCGGTCGGCGAGGGGGGTCCGGTCCGTGAGGGCCAGGGGCCGGTCGGCGGCCCGGTGTCCAGCGCTCTGGCGCTCACCGGGCCGCTGGTCCACGGCCTCCAGACAGGCGATCCGCTCGGCGCGGTCCACCTCGCACCAGATCCGCTTGCCGGCTCCTTCGGGCTGCCAGCCCCACCGGTCGGCCAGCCCGTCCACCAGCTCCAGGCCGCGGCCCCCGGTCTCGTCCCGGTGCGCGTGCCGCGGGGTGGGCGGGCGGGCGCTGGTGTCCGCCACCTCGACCCGGACCGTCGAGTCAGAGGTGCCCGAGGCATCCGAGGTGTCCGGGAAGAGCATCCGCAGCACCGCCGGACAGCCGGTGTGCACGACCGCGTTCGTCACGAGCTCGGAGATCAGCAGAATCAGCGTCTCGGCGAGCGGTTCGTCGGCCCCTATGCCGGAGCCCAGAAGCCGTGAGCGCGCCCATCGCCTGGCCCGGCCCACTTCCGCGGGATCCGCGCCGACCTCGAGCTGAACCTGAAGCACCTGCACCGCTCACACCATCCGAACCGGCGGACACATCGCCTCGCGCCACAGCGGAGTCACCCTACGTGACGTCCATGTAGCACAGCATGATTGACCTACAGTCACCCCAACAAGCGCTTCGGGCATATTCCAGCGCAAAGGAGTACGCGTACCGCATACTGTGCGAAGCACATTTGGGGGCGTGTGGGGAGGATTCGAACATCCAGGCGTCCCAGGCGCGGCGCCCGCCCGGCTCCGCCGGGCGGCGACCACTCGGCGCCTCTGTACCTCTCGCACCCGATGGAGCGTACCCGAGCCGGACGCCGACTCCGGTCCGTCACGAGTAACGCGTAGGACACAACCCGATATCAACGCAGCGTCACTGATCATTCACGCGGCCTTCACTGGAGCAGTTCCCCGGCCAGCTCTTCCTCGTGGCGCTCCGCGTCCCCCCGCCCGGCGGCGAGCACCCAGGACCGCTTGATGTGGAGGTGTACGTCGGCCTCCCAGGTGAAGCCCATCCCTCCGAAGACCTGCAGGCAGTCACGTGCGTTGCGGGAGGCCGCGTCGTCGGCGAGCAGCCGCGCCGCGGCCGTCTCGAAGCCGTCGCCGGACACCGCCGCCGCGTAGACGGCCGTGCGGGCCATCTCCAGCCGTACGAGCATGTCCGCACACAGGTGCTTCACCGCCTGGAACGCCCCGATCGGCCGCCCGAACTGCTCACGTTGCCGGGCGTGTTGCACGGCCATCGCGAGGGTCCTTCCGGCGCTGCCGACCTGCAGGGCCGCGGTCAGCAGCGCGGCTTCCCGCCGCAGCAGGACCGGGTCGGCGCCCGCGAGGACCGGGTCGGCGCCTGCGGAAGCAGCTTCGACGCCCGCGCCACCGTCGAGTGCGCGGGCCGGGGGCAGAACGCTGCCGGGCAGGTGAAGGGGGGTGAGGGGGTCGACGGAACGGATCTCCGCCGCCGGATATCCGTCCGCGGCGAAAAGCCCGACGCCCGTCCCGCCGAGCTCCCCGGACCCGAACTCCTGGGACCCGGGCTCTCCGGCCCCGAGCTCCTGGGACCCGGGCTCCCCCAGCACCAGGACGGCGTCCGCGGCGCCCAGGTGGCCGACCGGGGCGGGCGGCAGCGCCAGGGCCACCAGCAGCTCCCCCGCCGCCGCGCCCGCCGCCACCGGCCCGGTCAGATGGGTCGCCGCCAGATGCGTACCGACCAGCGGCCCCGGCAGCAGGACGCGGCCGGCCTCCTCGAAGACGAGCACGGCCTCGGGCAGCCCGAGGCCCACCCCGCCGTCCGCCTCCGGCAGCCTGAGGGCGAAGAACCCGGCCTCCCCCAGCTCACGCCACAGCACCCGGTCGACCACCGGCGGGCCTCCCACCACGGAGGCACCGCCTGAGCCGGTCTCCAGGGCGTCGCCCGCGTCGACCGCCGCGCGCAGCGCCTCGCGAGGGAACCGCCCGGCGAGCAGCTCCCGCACACCCGTCCGCAATGCCTCTTGATCTTCTGTCGGTTGGAAATCCACGGTCGGCCCCCGCTCCTCGGCCCTCGGCCCTCAGCCCTTCGGGAGGCCGAGGATGCGCTCGGCCACGATGTTCTTCTGGATCTGCGATGTGCCGGCGGCGATCGTGTACGAGAGCGACGACAGCCGCTCCGCCGTCCACGGATGCCCGGTGTCCTGCGCGAGCGGCCCCAGAACCTCGGCGGCCGTGTCGTAGAGCTCCTGCCGGGCGTGCGAGTAGCGCAGCTTGAAGACCGACCCGCCGGTCCCGGGCACGCCCGTGCCGCCCGCCCGCAGCGAGCGCTCCGCCTCGCTGACGTTCCACTGGGTGAGCCGCCACAGGACGGAGAACTCGGCCGCGAGCCGGCCCAGCCCGCGCCGCAGCGCCGGATCGTCCCAGCTGCCGTTGGCCTTGGCGGCGCGCGCGACCTCGCCCAGGACGCGGCGGCAGGCGACGACCTCGCCGACGAAGGCGGTGCCGCGTTCGAAGGAGAGGGTGACCATGGTGACGCGCCAGCCGTCGTTCTCCTCCCCCACCCGGTTCTCGACCGGCACCCGCACCTCGTCGAGGAACATCTCGGCGAACTCCGTCGACCCCGCGAGGGTGCGCAGCGGCCGTACCGTGACGCCCGGGGCGTCCATCGGCATCGCGAGCCAGGAGATGCCGCGGTGCTTGGGCGCCTGCGGATCGGTGCGGACCAGCAGTTCGCACCAGTCCGCGACCTCCGCGTGCGAGGTCCAGATCTTCGAGCCGGTCACCACGTACGCGTCGCCGTCGCGCACCGCGCGGGTCCGCAGCGAGGCCAGGTCGGAGCCGGCGCCGGGTTCGCTGAACCCCTGGCACCACACCTCGTCGCCGCGCAGCACCGGCGGCAGCCAGCGCCGCCGCTGCTCGTCGGTGCCTTCGGCGGCGATGGTGGGCCCGGCGTGCAGCAGCCCGACGAAGTTGGCGCCCACATAGGGCGCGCCCGCCTTCTCCGTCTCCTCCAGGAAGATCAGGTGCTGCACCGGCGTCGCGCCCCGCCCGCCGGCGTCGACCGGCCAGTGCAGGCCCGCGTAGCCCGCGTCGTACAGCATCCGCTGCCAGCCGGCGTCGTACGCACGCCGCCCCGGCCAGTCGCGCGGGTCCGGCCGGGGCGGCAGCTTGGGCAGTACGTCGCCGAGCCAGGACCGCAGTCCGGCCCGGAACTCCTCCTGCTCCGCGGTGTACGTCAGATCCACGCTCGCCTCACCTACCGGATCCGCCGGCCGCGGGCGCGGGCGCGGGCGCGGGGCTCTGCCGTGCGAAGGACGAGAGGTCGAGACCGCGGTCGAAGTCGAGATCGAGCATCCGGATCGCGTTGCCGCGCATGAGCTTGTAGACGGTCTCGTCGTCGAGCCCCTTCATATGGTCCTCGGCGACCGCCTTGGTGTGCGGGAAGGTCGAGTCCACATGCGGGTAGTCCGTCTCGAAGGTCGCGTTGTCGCGGCCGACGACGTCCAGCGACGCGACCCCGTGCTTGTCGCGGAAGAAGCAGCAGAAGATCTGCCGGTAGTAGTACGTCGACGGCGGCTCGGGGATGATGTCGCGCACCCCGCCCCAGGCCCGGTGCTCCTCCCAGACGGTGTCGGCGCGCTCCAGGGCGTACGGGATCCAGCCCATCTGGCCCTCGCTGTAGGCGAGTTTGAGCGTCGGGAACTTGACGAGGACCCCGCTGAAGAGGAAGTCCATCATCGAGGCCATCGCGTTGTTGAAGCTGAGCGCGGCCTGGACGGCGGGCGGCGCGTCCGGGGAGGCGGCGGGCATCTGCGAGGACGAGCCGATGTGCATGTTCACGACCGTGCCGGTCTCCTGGCACACCGCGAAGAAGGGGTCCCAGTAGCCGGAGTGGATGCTCGGCAGGCCCAGGTGCGTCGGGATCTCGCTGAACGTGACGGCCTTGACGCCGCGGGCGGCGTTGCGGCGGATCTCGGCCACGGCCAGGTCGATGTCCCAGAGCGGGATGATGCACAGCGGGATGAGCCGGCCGCCGCTGTCACCGCACCACTCGTCGACCATCCAGTCGTTGTAGGCGCGCACGCAGGCGAGCGCGACCTCCTTGTCGTGCGCCTCGGAGAACGTCTGCCCGCAGAACCGCGGGAAGGTCGGGAAGCAGAGTGACGCCTCGACATGGTTGAGGTCCATGTCCGCCAGGCGTTCCTTCGGGTCCCAGCAGCCGCGGCGCATCTCGGCGCGGGTGATGCCCTCCAGGGTCATGTCGTCGCGGTCGAAGCCGACGGCGGCGATGTTCCGCTTGTACGGGAACTTGAGGTCCTCGTAGATCCACCAGTCGGTGGGCGGTCCGTCCGGGTCCATCGTGATCTGGTACTTCCCGGCGACGTACGCCAGCTCACCGATACCTGCGGTCAGCGGCTTCGGACCGCGGTCGCGGTACTTGGCCGGCAGCCACTTCTCGAAGAGGTGCGCGGGTTCGATGACATGGTCGTCGACGCTGATGATCCTGGGCAGTTCCATCGGCCTCTCCCTGCAGATCTGATGGATCGTCAGATTTAGAGTACGCACGCACGCACGTCGCGTCCATCGGCGTCACACCCCTGGACCGGCGGGGCCGCGCCGCATACGCTGCCGCCAGGATCTGACGCTACGTCAGGTGTGGTGACGGTACGGAGGAGACCGGCATGGACCCGACGCGGGAGAGCGGCACGGCCCCGACGCAGACCGGATCGGCCCCGGCACAGGGGACGGGCACGGCCCCGGCGCAAGGGACCGGCACGGTCGCGGCGCAGGAGACCCCGACCGCCGTCGCAGCGGCCCTCGGTGCATCGTCAACCCTCTGGGCGCTCGCCGCCCGCCGCGCCGAGCTCACCCCCGACGCCCCCGTCCTCCTCGACACCGACGGCCGCCGGATCACCTTCGGCCAGCTGTGCCACCGGGCCGAACGCGTCGCCGCCGGCCTCCACGACCTCGGCGTCCGGCCCGGCAGCCGGTTCGCCTGGCAGCTGCCCACCCGGATCGAGACGGTGCTGCTGACCTTCGCCCTCGCCCGGCTCGGCGCCATGCAGACCCCGCTCATCCCCTTCTACCGGGACCGCGAGGTCGGCTACGCGCTGCGCGAGGCCGGGGCGGAGTTCTTCGCGATACCCGGCGAGTGGCGCGGCTACGACTACGCGGCGATGGCCGACCGCCTCGCGCCGCGGCTGTCCCGGCCGCCGCTCCTGCTCACCACCTACGACCGGCTCCCCGACGGCGATCCGGCCGTGCTGCCGGAACCGCCCGCCGACGGCACCTCGGTCCGCTGGATCTACTGGACCTCCGGCACCACCTCCGACCCCAAGGGCGTGCTGCACACCGACCGCAGCCTCATCGCCGCCGGCGGCTGCCTCGCCCACGCGCTGCGCCTCACCCCCGACGACGTCGGCTCCATGGCCTTCCCCTACGCCCATGTCGCCGGACCCGACTACACCGTGATGCTGCTGCTCTACGGCTTTCCCGCGCTGCTCCTCGAGCACTTCGCGCTGCCCGCCTCGCTCGACGCCTACCGGGAGCACGGCGTCACGGTCGCCGGCGGCAGCACCGTCTTCTACTCGATGTTCCTGGCCGAGCAGCGCAAGGACCCCACCGCCAAGCTCATTCCCGGCCTGCGGCTGCTCGCGGGCGGCGGCGCGCCCATGCCGCCCGAGCTGTACTACGAGGTCACGCGCGAGATGGGCTGCCAACTCACCCACGGCTACGGCATGACCGAGGTCCCCATGATCACCATGGGCGCCCCCGACGACACCCCCGACCACCTCGCGACCACCGAGGGGCGCCCCCCGGCGGCCATGGAGATCCGCATCACGGACTCCGACGGCAAGCCGCTGCCCGCCGGCACCGACGGTGAGGTCAGGCTGCGCGGCGAGGCCGTCTGCCAGGGTTATCTGCACGCCGCCCAGACCGCCGAGGTCTTCGACCCGGACGGCTTCCTCATCACCGGCGACCTCGGCCGGCTCACCCCGGACGGCTATCTCGTCCTCACCGGCCGGCTCAAGGACATCATCATCCGCAAGGGCGAGAACATCTCCGCCCAGGAGATCGAGGACCTGCTCTACGAGCACCCCGCCGTCGCCGACGCGGCCGTCGTCGGACTGCCCGACCCCGAGCGCGGTGAACGGGTCTGCGCCGTCGTGGAACAGCCCGCCGGAGCGCCGCCGATCACTCTCGCGGACATCACCGGATATCTACGGGAGCACGGGCTGTCCGCCCACAAGCTGCCGGAACAACTGGAGATCGTGGACGCCCTGCCGCGCAACGACGTGCTGCGCAAGGTGCTGAAGTTCAAGCTGCGGGAGCGCTTCGGCGGCACCCGCTCCTCCTAGGCCGCGCCCCTCAGGAGACGCGGGACCCAGCAGAAACCAGCGGGAACACCGGGACGACCGGGACCAATGGGGCCACCGGCACCGTAAGGATTAGCGGGCCGTGACAGCCGCGGCCGGGCATGCCGCAACAGCCGCTAGTCTGCGTCTGCTGACCACGTAACTTCCGGGACGCGTCGCCGAGTTGACGCGCGCAGGACGTCCGGCCGCGTGGCGCGACCAGGTCTTGGGAGGCGGACGTGGCGGACGCTACGGACAGTGCGGTTGCGGCGCAGAGCGGTCCGCGGGACCGCCGGCCGGGCCGCGCGCAGGCGCAGGTGCACGCGGCGCGCCGGCTGGGCGAGGCCAGGATCGCGCTGGCCGCGGGCGACGCGGCCGGCGCGGCGGACCGGTTCCGCGCGGCGCTCGCCACCGCCGGGGACCACGAGCTCGCGGACGAGCAGGTCTCGGCCCTGCTCGGGCTGGGCGACTGCGCCCTCGAGAGCGGGGAACTCACCGTCGCCCGCGAGCACTTCGAGGCCGTGGAGAAGCTGCTGGCCGGTGAGCCGCTGCCGCGCCGGGCCGCCGCGATCCGCGGCCGGGCGGTCTCCCATCTGCTCGCGGGTGAACTGCGCTACGCCTGCTACCTGCTGGAGAGCGCGATCGACGGACTGCACGCCGCCGGAACCCAGGACCCGGACGCGCTGCTGCTCCTCCACACCGCCGTCATCGCCCCGTACATGGACATGGGCGCCCACGCCCGCGCCGCCCAGGCCGCCGAGCTCGCCCTCGCACTCGCCCCCAGCGCCACCGATCCCGCACTGGTCGCCGGAATGCACCGCAGTGTGGCCCGCACCCTCATCGCCGAGGGCCGGATCACCGAGGCCGACGCCTCGCTCGCCAAGGCACAGGAGCTGTACCAGCGCCTGGGATTCCGCTCCGACCTGGCTAAATGTCATTGGATGCGCGGGTATGTACACGCCCAGGACGGCAATCTGGAGCACGCGGAACGTGAACTGCGGCTCGCCCGCGACATGCTGGCGGCACAGCAGTCCGTGCTCTTCACCGATCAGGTGGAGGTGGAACTCGCCGACGTGCTGCGCCGGCGCGGCAGTCACACCGAGGCGGGCGAACTGCTCGCCCGGCTGCTCGACCGCATCGGTCCCGAGCGCGGCGCCATCCACGCGGCCGGCGCCCACCGGCTGCTCGGTCTGATCGCGCAGGAGGACGGCGAACTCGACGCCGCCGAGGAGCACTACGTCAACGCCCTGTCCCTGCTGGAACGCGCCGGCGCCGCCGGCGATCTCGCCGACCTCTGCCGGCTGCTGGGCGATCTGCTGCGCAGTACCGGACGGGTCGAGGCCGCCCTGGACGCCTATCGCACCGGCCTCGGCCACCGTGCCGCGATCGGCACCACCACACTGGGCCCGGCTCCGGCGAAGCCCACCAGACCACCGGCGTACTGAGACCGCCCGCGACATCCGGTGCGGACCAGGGCGTGTTGCGAAAGTCCCGCCTGGCCCACGGCGTCTGGCACGCGCCCTAGGCGGATATCGGCCGGGCCGAGTCGTCGGTCGCGGAAGCGAGGTCCGGATAGACGTCGAAGAGGCGGCGGACGCCGAGGGCGGCGAGCACCCGGTTCACATGGGACCCGTCGTCGGCGGCGCCCTGGTCCGGCAGCACGATACGGAGCCGGCCCGCGCACGAACGCATCAGTCGGCGCGCGGCGATCAGCACACCCACTCCGCTGGAGTCGCAGAAGCGCACCTCCGCGAGATCGAGGACCACGCTGCGCCGCCCGTCGGCGACCGCCTCGTGCACGTGCTGGCGAACGGTGGGGGAGGTCAGGAGGTCCATCTCGCCCGTGACGATCACCACGGCCCAGCCGTCCTGCTCGACCTGCGTTACTTCCACTGAGACTCACCTCGCGACGTCGCTGGGAGCAGCCCGGCCACCCTGGCGGTCCGCGGAGGCCCGGAAGGCCGCTCCTCGGGGAATTGCGACAGCGTCATCATGTGAACCCTATGCCCGGAATCCCGCACAGCCGAGCAGTACCGCGGTCACACCCGCATAACACATCGCCAGAAGCGGTCCGATACGGCGGCAGGATGGCGCAAAGGGGCGTACGCCGTCGTAGGTGGCGGTTACATTCGAACTGATGAGGCCGGGTAGGTCCGGCAGGACGACGCGGCCGGCGGAACGCCGGCGGCGAGGGGAGAGGTTCGCATGGCGACACCGGCACCACCCCGCTGGGACCGCAAGATGCAGCAGCGTCTGGCCCGCGGGGAGGAAGCCGCGCTCGGCGAGCTGTACGACCGGTACGCGTCGCTGGTGCACAGCCTCGCCCACCGCGTGCTGGACGACGACGAGGCCGCGAACCACATCACCCGCGAGGTCTTCGGCTTCCTCTGGGAGAACCCCGACGCCTACGACCCGAGGCGCGGCTCGCTGCGCTCCTGGATCGCCGCGCTCACCCAGCGCCGGGCCGTGCAGCGACTGCGCCATGCGGAGAACCGCGGCCGGAGCAGCCAGGACGAGGTCGAGGCGAAGGTCCGCGAGGCCAATACCGCCGCCCGCGCCGACTTCATCGTCACCTCCATGCCGGCCCCGTTGCGCGACGCCCTCGAACTGGCCTACTTCCGGCGGCGCGACTACCGGCAGACCGCCGCCGACCTGGGCGTCACCGAGGACGAGGCCCGGCGCCGGCTGCGCCTGGGCCTGCAGCTGCTGTCCACCGCGATGGCACCCGCCGCGCCCGCGGGTCTCGACGGGTGGCAGCGGTGACCGCCGGGACGACGGGCCCCGGGCCGGACCGCGGACGGCTCCCCCCGTACGACCACAGCACCCTCAAGTCCCTGCTCGGGGCCTGGGCGCTGGCCGCCTGCTCACGCGAGGAGTCGCTCGCGGTCGAGGTGCACCTCACGGACTGCGCGTCCTGCGCGGACGAGGCGCTGCGGCTGCGCGACGCCGTCGGCCTGCTGCACCAGGAGGAGACGCTCGACCTTGATCCGCTGCTGCGGTCCCGGGTGTTGTCGGGTTGTCTCGACCGCCGCCCGGCGCGCATTCCGGTGCCCGAATGGGCGGGTCCGTACGACGCGGAGTCCGCCCGGCTGGACGCGCTGCTGCGCGATCTCGGCGACGGCTACTGGGACGCGCCCGTCGAGCTGCGCTGGTACGAGGACAAGCGGGTGGCCCGTGAGGTCTCCGTCGCGCAGGTCATCGGCCATCTCTGCGCGGTGGACGGCCTGGTCTCGTCCGCGCTCGGGCTGCCCATCGACGAGCTGCCGTTCGATCCGGCGCAGCGCACCGAGAGTTACTGGGCCACGGCGCGGAACGTGCCGGGCGCCCCGTTGCGTGCCCGGTGGCGCGAGCAGAGCCAGACGCTGGTGCGCACGGTGTCCTTCGCCGGGCACGGGACCGCCGGACTGGACGTCGGATACGGCGCGTTCACGCTGCCGCTGCGGGACGCGTTCCTCGACCGGGCCTTCGAGTGCTGGATACACGCCTGGGACATCGCCGAGGCCGTCGACTACCCGTACGACCCTCCGGCGCCGCGCAACCTCAACCGCATGATCGACCTGGCGGCCCGGATGCTGCCCACCGCCATCGCGGGGCGCCGCCGGGCCGGACTCACGGCCTCCCCGGCCCGGCTCACCGCCGCGGGCTCGCCCGGCAGGTCGGTGCATCTGGAGGTCGAGGGCCAGGGCGGGGGGAACTGGTACATCGCCCTGGACTCGCCCGGAGCGCCGGCCACCGCCGAGGAGGCGGTGGCCCATGTCGCGCTCGACAGCGTCGAGTTCTGCCAGCTGGCCGCGGGTCATCTGGAGCCCGAGCGGATAGCGGTGGGCCAGGACGGGGACCGCGACGTCATCCGCGATGTGCTCTTCGCCGCCGCGTCACTGTCGAGGCTGTGACGCGGCGGCAGCTCCCCGCTCCTGCTACTTCTTCAAGTGGTCCAGCCAGGGGTGCTTCCGCGGAACGCACGCCTTCGGGTTGGTGTAGGCCGGGCACTTGCCGTCCAGCTTCGGCGTGATGTGCGCCAGCATCGACCGGTACGCGGGGTACAGCCCGGGCCCCGGCATGTACTTGTTGGCGATGGCGGAACCCGACATCCCGAACAGCAGCAGCAGACAGGCGAGCACCCCGGCGTGCAGCGGCAGACGGGCCCGGAGACCGCTCCTGGCGCCGCCGGCCGTGCCCGCGGGAGCGGACGAAGCAGCCGGTGTCAGCTTGGGGAGCTTGATCCGCTTGAGTCGCTGCACCCCGAGATAGATGGAGAATCCGCACAGCACGAGCAGGCAGTACATGATCTGCCACGACGTGCGCGGCCACAGCTGTACGGCGTTGTCCCGGTACATGTGCGAGGCGTACCACAGGCGCATCACCCAGGCGCTGGCCATGCAGGTGGCGGCGACGATGACCACGGACCGCCTGGCGCCCAGGATGAGCGAGACGCCGAGGCCGATCGCGAGCAGGATGGCGAAGAGCCCGACGCCGCCCAGCTCTCCCAGCGGCGGCCACTGGTCCGGCTTGCCGTTCTGCACCCAGAGCCAGATGGAGAAGTAGCCGGGGTCGGTGTCGGTGTCGACGTACATGTACCGGTCGACGTTGTCCGTCGACATCAGCAGGAGCTTGGAGAGGGTCCAGCCGGCCACGGCCAGGAAGACGAACGCGGTCGAGCCGAGCAGGATCAGCGCCCGCTTCGGGCCGGCCTTCCAGGGGAAGTACGCGAGCGTGAGCACGACCATGCCGGCCGCCGACCAGACGAACCATCCTGAATAGAGCAGGAAGTCCAGGCCGATCAGCAGCCCGAGCCCGGCTCCCACCGCGATCAGGCGCCTCGGTTCGGTGACCGGACTGCGCCGCAGTGCGCTCAGCAGCAGCGCCAGCGCCGGGATGAAGATGAAGAGCGACAGGTTGCCGTAGGGCTTGTACGGGTCGATCAGCGGGAGGGTGGGGACGACACCGATGATCAACGCCCACACCGGGCGCAGTATGGTCCGCCACATCAGATAGGCCAGCGGGCCGATGAGCGCGACGGTGACCAGCGAGAGCGTCTTGAGCGCGTAGCCGGTGTTGCCGTTGTAGAAGAGCTTGGCCCAGGCGGCGAGCAGGTAGATGTACAGCGGCGGGTACCCGGAATCGTCCGGGATGCCGTGCCCGGTGGCCACCGAGTGGGCGTACTTCTGGATGACCGAGGAGTCCGAGATCACACCGTTGATGGGCCACGGGGTGCCGTGCAGCGCCACCGCGACGCCGCCCGCGATCAGCCCGGTGAACAGGCCGGCGGTCGCCGCACAGGCCAGCCGTACCGCCCAGGTGTAGTGGACCGGCCGGCCGAAGCGCTGCACCAGCAGCACGGCGACGACGATCGCGATGGCGATGACCATGAACGGGAGCAGCATGGCGGCGAGGCCGCTGACCTGTCCCGGGCGCTTCATCGGGTTGACGTGGATGGTCGCGCTGTACAGCAGCAGCAGCGCGGCGGCGGTCATGGCCACACCCGCCTCGGCGAGCAGTCCCACCCACCGGCGCCCGCCGGGGGCCGCGGCTTGATCGCCCGGGTCCCTCCGGATCAGATTCCGCGGCCGCCAGTTCAACGTCGTCATCAATGCTCCCGTAACTTGTCGGCCACCCCCCTGGCGGTTGGTGGCCAACGGCTGCCGCACTCGCGTCGATCTAGATCGGGGTCGAGGATATCGGACAGCCTGTCCGCCCCCGCGTCGCCATCGGGCCGGGGACCCGGTCCCCGGCCCCACCTGCCAGGCGTTGGTCAGGCACTGCCGGCGCGGCCACCACCGATGGGCCCGAACGCGTGCCGGAGCATCGCGCGGGTACTTCCCTTCGGTCCGCGGCGGGCCGTGGCCGGCAGCAGGGTGACCGCGTGCAGCCGTGAGGACCAGTACCGGCGCGAGGCCTTCGCGGCACGGTTCCAGCCGTGGGCCGTCAGCCGGTCGGACGTCTCCAGGAAGAACCGCCGCGCCTCGTCGAAGCGGTCCCCCGAGAGGGCCTTCGCGGACGACTCGCTGACGGCATGCCTGCGGTACTGGAAGGCCACGGTGTCCGTGACGACCATGGAGGCCCCGTCGAGCAGCAGGTCGACGACGAGCGCCAGATCCTGGATCACCCCGAGGTCGGCCCGGAAGCGGAACTTGCGCATCGCTTCGGTCCGCCAGCAGATGGAGGGGAAGTAGAGCCAGTTGCCGCGCAGCAGGCTCACGGCCAGGTCCTCGCCGCTGAGCGTGAGGGGGCGCGCGCCCTTCGGCGCGTAGAGCCGGTCCTTGGTGGTGTCCGCCAGGGTCCTGGACGGCCGGCCCTCGCCGTCGATGACATCGACGCCGGGCTGCACCATGGTCGCCTTCGGCTCATGGTCCAGGGCGGCGCGGACGGTGCGCAGATAGTTGGGCAGCAGCAGGTCGTCGCAGCCCATGAGGACGGTGTGCTCGCCCTCCGACAGCTCCACGCACCGGTTGAAGTTCCCGGTCACCCCGAGGTTGTGCTCGTTGCGGAGATAGCGGACGCGGTCGTCGGCGAGGGCGGCGAACCACTCCGGTACGCCCGCCTCCTTGCCGTCGTCGACCACGGTGAGCCGCCAGTCGTCCCCGTCCTGGGCGAGCACGCTGCGGACGGCGTCCTGCATGACGGCGACATCGCCGTAGTACGGCATCAGGATGTGGAAGCGGAGTCCGGCGGAGCCGCCGCCGGACGGATCCTGGTCCGTCATGCCGAGACCATCGTGTGCGGGGCCTGGGACGGCACCCGCCGGATCAGCGCGAGCAGCAGGACCAGGCCCGCGCGGGCCAGGTAGACCATCGCGCGCAGCGGCGAGTGGCTCGGCTTGCCGGTGGTGCGCGGCCGCATCGCGACCGGGACCTGCCGGACGGTGTAGCCGCAGCGGATCGCGCCGACGGTGCTCTCCACCGTGTCGCCGAGGTACTCCACCGGGTACCAGCCGGCGAAGAACTCGATCAGGTCGCGGTTGCAGGCGCGGAAGCCGGAGGTGGCGTCGGTCAGCCGGGTGCCGGCCAGCTTGGACATGACGCCGGACAGCAGCCGCATCGCCCAGCGGCGCGGGCCGCGGGCCTGGTAGTCGCCCTCGCCGCCGAAGCGGGCGCCGACGACCAGGTCGGCGTTGTCGAGCTCGCGCAGCAGGGCCGGCACATAGCTCGGGTCGTGCTGGCCGTCGGCGTCGATCTGGATCGCGACGTCGTAGTTGTACTCCAGCGCGTAGCGGTAGCCCAGCCGCATGGCACCGCCGACGCCGAGGTTGTACGGCAGGCGGGCGACGATCGCGCCCTCCGCCGCGGCGACCTTGGCCGTGCGGTCGGTGGAACCGTCGTCCACGACGAGGATGTCCGCGTCGGGCAGTTCCTTGTTGATCTCACCCAGGGTCGTCGCCAGCCCGGCGTCCTCGTTCCACGCCGGCACGATCACCAGTACCCGTCGGCCATCGATCATGCCCGGGCCTCGCGATCATCCGTAGTGGTGGTGGCAGTGGTGCTGTCGGTGCCCGTGTCGCCGTCGATGACGGGTTTCACCGCGTTGGCCGGCATCGGGTCGGCGGTCTGCGCCAAGTGCGCCCGGATCAGGGCCACTTCCTCGGCCAGGGTGCGCGTCTCGGCTTCGAGACGGCTGGACTCCCAGCTCAGGTGCAGTGTGACGAGCAGCACAAGGACGAAGCCGGCGAAGAGCACCAGGCTCACGCCGGAGGCGACGCCGAGCTTGTTGGCGATCGAGTCGAGCCAGGTCGGGAAGAAACCGAGCGGAGCGATGATCAGGCCGATGAGCAGCCACAGGGCCGCATACTTCTCGCGCAGTTGCTGGCGACGCAACAGCTCGACGATGCATCCGAGCACCGCCAAGCCGGTCACCGAGGTAAGTACGGACAATTGCACGATTCAGCCGTCTTTCCGGTCGGAGTACGAGGCTGCCGCGTCATACCGGCGTCGGCTGACGTCCAGGGAATGACCGGCTACCGGGCAGAGGGCGAAGAAGACGTCCCGCCAACCCGCGACTGGGTGGCGACGTCACACACGCTGCCGGACACGGCGCTCATGGTACCCCTTGGCCACAAGAGCCGAAAGCCGGGTGGACGCCCACGCCCCAGGGTCTCCGGGCCGCTGGGGGAGCCGGTCCGGCGACTACCTGTCATATCCCCCGGGGTATTCTTGCCGCCACATGAAGTCGCCCACAGCACTCCTGCGCACGCTCCCTTCCGGAACCCTTCTCGTCGGGGCCGGGGTGGCGGCGAACGCCGGCGCCTCGTACATCTTCCTGGCCCTGGCCGGCCGGACGCTCGGCCATGACGACATGGCCCAGATCTCCGTCCTGTGGTCGGTGATCGCCTTCGCGGGCATCGGGCTGTTCTTCCCCGTCGAGCAGGAACTGACCCGGGTGGTGGCCGCGCGGACCGCCGCGGGACTGGGCGCCGGGCCCGCCATCCGGCGCGGGATACTCACCGCGACGGCGATGCTGGCCGTGGTCCTGGCGGCGCTCGCCGCGGCCTCCGGTCCGCTGGCGGACCTCCTCTTCAACGGCGACCGGGCGATGGTCGCGGTCCTGGGCGCGGCCTTCGTGGGCTGGGCCGCCCAGCACACCGCGCGCGGCATCCTCGCCGGGTACGGGAACTTCCGCTGGTACGCCGTCCAGCTGACCGCCGACGCGGTGCTGCGGGTGGGCGCCGCGATCACGCTGCTGGCCGTACACGGCTCCTTCCTCGCGTTCGGCCTGGCGATGGCGCTGGCCCCGCTGCCCGCCGTGCTCCTGTGCCTGCCCGCGATGCGCCGGGCGTCCCGGCCGGGACCGGCCGCCGGCGTGGGCGAGATCCACAACGGCTTCGGCGTCCTGGTCGTCTCCACCACGCTGATGCAGGCCGTGGCCAATGCTCCGGTCGTCACCGCCAAGCTCCTCGACCCGGACAACACCCCACTGGTCACCGCCCTGGTCTCGGCGCTGATCCTGGTGCGCGTGCCGCAGTTCCTGGTCAGCTCGATGCAGGCGTCCCTGCTGGTGGAGCTCACCGGCCGGCACACCGCCGGCGACAAGGCCGGCTTCCTGCGCACGCTGCGCGGCAACCTGCTGATGGTGTCGGCGCTCGGCGCCGGCTGGGCGGTCGTCTGCGCGGTGATCGGCCCGGCCCTGAACGAGACGGCCTTCCACGCACCGCCGGCCCTCAGCTCCCTGGACTTCGGTCTGTTGGGTCTCGGCGCGGTCGCCCACCTCGCGGCGATCGTGCTCAGCAGCGGCACCCTGGCCACCGGCGGCCACCGCATACTGTGCGTCGCCTGGACGATCGGGGCCCTCGCCCTGGGGACCGCACCCCTGCTGCCCGGCGGCACGGCGCTGCAGGTCGAACTCTCCTACGCGATCGCCGCCGGCGCCGCCGCCGTCGCTCTGCTGTTCGGGCTGCGCTCCGGACTGCGCCATTTCGACCAGCCGTTCGACGCGAAGACCCGGGCACTGGTCGGGGACGCCGAGGCCCTCGGAACCGTCAAACCCGGGTGACACAGACCACATTCAGGTGGTGAACAGCCGGCAAAGGCCCGGCGAAGTTCACAGTCTTGTCACAGCGACCCGACGATCAGACAGCATCGACAAAGTCGGTTGCCGGACGCATGTACGGTCGCTGGACCATGAATGTGCGCCGTATCATCCTTCTTATGTGCGCCCTCGGCGCCCTCATCGCGATAGCCGTCCCGGCCGTTCCCTACGTCCTGGACCACACCCGCGATGCCGTCGCCGCGTCCGTGCCCGAGTCGGCTACCGGTACCGCCCCGCACAAGGTCGCCGAAGTCGCCCCGCCGCCACGGCAGTCGACCGGCGACTTCTCCGTGTCCAAGGAGAACGCCCTGCCCGGCACCCGTGCCTGGGAGGTGCGGAACCCCGGTCCGCAGAACGCGATCGAGGGATACACCAATCACGTCAGCGTGACGTCCGGTCAGCCGTTCGACCTGTATGTGTCGACCACGGCCAGCAGCTTCGAAGTCCAGGCCTTCCGGATGGGCTACTACGGCGGCAAGCAGGGCCGGCTGGTCTGGTCCTCGAAGTCGGTACGCGGTCAGATACAGCCGCCGGCCAAGGTCGTGCCGGGCATATTCATGGCGACCGCCCCGTGGAAGCCGTCCATGAGCATCGGCACCAAGGGCTGGCCCGAGGGCGACTACCTGCTGAAGCTCACGTCCAGGAAGGGCAACGAGCGGAACGTCCCGATCACCGTCCGCTCGACCTCCACCGCGGGCAAGACGGTGTTCGTCAACGCGACCGCCACCTGGCAGGCCTACAACTCGTGGGGCGGGCACAACATCTACGCGGGCCCTCCCGGCCCGCGTTCCTACGCGGAGCGCTCCCGCAAGGTGAGCTTCGACCGGCCCTACGACCGCGGTGGCAGCGGCCAGTTCCTGTGGCACGAGCTGCCCATGCTGGTCACCGCCGAGAAGCTGGGCCTGCGGATGGCCTACGTCACCTCGTCGGAGCTCGACAACATGCCCGAACTGTTCAAGGGCGCGCGCTCGCTGATATTCCCCAGCCATGACGAGTACTGGTCCTCGGGGATGCGGGACACCGCGACCAAGGCCCGCGACACCGGCATCAACATGGCGTTCTTCGGTGCCAACAACGTCTACCGCCACGTCCGCTTCGAGGCCTCGGCCCTCGGCGACCAGCGCTTCGTGACGTGCTACAAGGACCCGTCCGAGGACCCGATGGTGCTCACCGACCCGAACGAGGCGACGCAGCAGTGGCGGCTGCCGCCGAACCCGCGTCCCGAGAGTGAACTGCTCGGCGTCCAGTACGAATGGCTCGGCGTGACCGCGCCGTACGTCGTCACGGACGCGGACAGCTGGGTCTACGCCGGCACCGGCGCGAAGAACGGGTCGAAGTACCCCGGTCTGGTCGCCGTCGAGTACGACAAGCTGTTCACCGGGCCCGAGGTGCCGCGCCCGATACAGGCCCTCTCCGACTCACCCGTCACGCTGGGCAAGAAGCACAGCTTCTCCAACTCCACCTACTACACGACGCCTTCCGGGGCGGGCGTGTTCTCCAGCGGCACCCTCGGCTGGACCTGCACGGTCAACAACGACCGGTGCTCCTACCGTGTGCCGCAGAGCTCGGTGAAGTTCGCCCGCAAGGTCAGCGAGAACATCCTGACGGCGTTCCAGGCGGGCCCCGCCGGCGCGAAGCACCCGGCGGTCGACAACTACAACACGTACGCCAGGCCGCCCGCCGGCTTCTCCTACGCGCACTGACCCGCCGCGGGCCCTCCGAAGGGTCCGCGCGGGTGCACCGAACACGAAAAGCCCGACCGCAGTGGCGGCCGGGCTTTCGTGCGTCGTACCCGGTGGGCGTGACCGGTGGTGCGGCTACGGCC
Organism: Streptomyces sp. So13.3; assembly: GCF_005860785.2. Classification (NCBI taxonomy): domain Bacteria; kingdom Bacillati; phylum Actinomycetota; class Actinomycetes; order Kitasatosporales; family Streptomycetaceae; genus Streptomyces; species Streptomyces sp. So13.3. The sequence goes on from NZ_CP048835.1 coordinate 4,483,726, forward strand.
GCGGTGCGAACGTTCCTGCCGCGACCGCCGCCTTGAGCTCGTCCCGCCAGTCGGCCATCGCCGGGAGCCCGGCGGCGGACCAGCGGTCGTGGCCCAGCACGCTGTAGGCCGGGCGCTGGGCCGGCCGGACGAACTTGTCGGCCGTGGTGGGGCGGATCCGGTCGGGGTCCAGCCCCGACAGCTCGAACGCGGCGCGGGCCAGCTCGTACCAGGTGGCCTGGCCGGAAGCCGTGCCGTGGTACGCGCCGGCCGGGGCGTCGCCCGCGAGCGCGGCGCGGCCCAGCTCGGTGAGCCGGACGGCCAGCGCGCGGGCCCAGGTGGGCTGGCCGAGCTGGTCGTCGACGACGTCGAGCGTCTCGTGGGTGGCCGCCAGCTTCAGCATGGTCGCGACGAAGTTGCGGCCGTGCGCGCCGTACAGCCAGGCGGTGCGGACGGTGTAGCCGCTGTCGGGCAGCAGCTCGGCGACCGCGAGCTCACCGGCGAGCTTGCCGCGGCCGTACGCGTTGACCGGCCCGGTCGGGTCGTCCTCGCGGTACGGCTCCTTGGCGTCGCCGGGGAAGACGTAGTCGGTGGAGACATGGATGAGCAGCGCGCCCGCGGCGGCGCAGGCCGCGGCCAGATGGCGCACCCCGTCGCCGTTGACGACGGTGGCGGCGGCCTCGTCGGCCTCCGCGCCGTCGACGTCCGTCCAGGCTGCCGCGTTGACCACGATCCGGTGACCGCGGACCGCCGCGAGCAGCGCCGCGGGGTCGGTCAGATCCAGGTCGGCCCGGGTGGCGGCGGTGACGGCGGCGGCCGGGTCGGCGGCAAGCGCCGCCACGACCTCCTGGCCGAGCATGCCGCCGGCGCCGGTCACCAGCCAGCGGGTGCTGCCGGCGGCCGGGTCGTCGTTCGTCACGGCATCGCTCATGAAAGCGCCGCCTTGGCCTTCAGCGGCTCCCACCAGGCCCGGTTGTCGCGGTACCAGGCGACGGTGTCGGCGAGGCCCTGGTCGAAGCCGATCTGCGGCTCGTAGCCCAGCTCGGCGCGGGACTTGCTGATGTCCAGGGAGTAGCGCAGGTCGTGGCCCTTGCGGTCCTCGACGTACTCGACCATGTCCCAGCCGGCGCCGCAGGCTTCCAGCAGCCGGCCGGCGAGCTCCTTGTTCGTCAACTCGGTGCCGCCGCCGATGTGATAGACCTCACCGGCCTTGCCGCCCTGCAGCGCGAGCGCGATGCCCCGGCAGTGGTCGGAGACGTGCAGCCAGTCACGGATGTTGCCGCCGTCGCCGTAGAGCGGGACCTTCTTGCCGTCCAGCAGGTTCGTCACGAACAGCGGGATCATCTTCTCGGGGAAGTGATGGTGCCCGTAGTTGTTGGAGCAGCGGGTGACCACCACGTCCATCCCGTGCGTGCGGTGGTAGGCGAGCGCGATCAGGTCGGAGCCCGCCTTCGCCGCGGCGTACGGGGAGTTGGGCGCGAGCGGCCAGTCCTCGGTCCACGAACCTTCACTGATCGAGCCGTACACCTCGTCCGTGGACACGTGCACGAAGCGGCCGATGCCCAGCTTGTGGGCGGCGTCCAGCAGGGTCTGGGTGCCGAGCACGTTCGTGGTGACGAACGCGGCCGCGCCGGTGATCGACCGGTCGACGTGCGACTCCGCGGCGAAGTGCACCACCGCGTCATGGCCGGGCAGGACGGAGGCGACGAAGTCCGCGTCGCAGATGTCGCCGTGCGCGAACCGGTAGCCGGGCAGGTGGGCGACCGGAGCGAGGTTCTCCGGGTTGCCGGCGTAGGTGAGTTTGTCCAGTACGGTGACGGAGGCGGTCTCGAGCCCCGGCATCTCCCCTGACAGGACTGCGCGGACGAACTGCGAGCCGATGAATCCGGCGCCACCGGTAACAAGAATGTTCATGAGTGCCAGAGTCCAGTCAGGCCCCTACTGGGGGGCGGCGTAAGATGGTTTGCTTCGCCGTAACTCTAGCCGTTCCCCGAGTGCAGGGGCGAAGCCGAGCAGTCTTCGGCCGCCTGCCGCCGGAGAAAGTAGAAACAACATGCGTGGTATCCTCCTCGCCGGCGGGACCGGGTCCCGGCTGTGGCCGATCACCAAAGCGGTCTCCAAACAGCTGATGCCGGTCTACGACAAGCCGATGGTCTATTACCCGCTGTCGACGCTCATGATGGCGGGAATTCGCGACATACTGCTCATCACCACCGAGCAGGACCAGGAGCAGTTCCGCCGGCTCCTCGGCGACGGCTCGCAATTCGGTATCAATATCGAATACCGCTCGCAGCCGAATCCCGGTGGAATCGCCCAGGCTTTCCAGATCGGTGCGGACTTCATCGGCGGTGAGCCGGTGGCGCTCATTCTCGGTGACAACATCTTCCACGGCGCGGGCCTCGGGCGGCAATTGCAGGACCACAGCTCCCCCGACGGCGGCGTGATCTTCGCCTACCAGGTGAAGGACCCCACCGCATACGGCGTCGTCGAGTTCGACGAGCACGGCAACGCGCTGTCGATCGAGGAGAAGCCGGAGCGGCCGAAGTCGCGCTTCGCCGTCCCGGGCCTCTACTTCTACGACAGCCAGGTCGTGGACATCACCAACAGCCTGAAGCCCAGCGCGCGCGGCGAACTGGAGATCACCGAGGTCAACGCGACCTACCTGCAGCAGGGCAAGCTCCGGGTCTCCGTACTGGACCGCGGCACCGCCTGGCTGGACACCGGCACCTTCGACTCCCTCGTCCAGGCCTCGGAGTACGTCCGGGTCATCGAGGAGCGGCAGGGGCTGAAGCTCGGCTGCGTCGAGGAGACCGCCTGGCGGATGGGGTTCATCGACTCCGAGCAGCTGCGCAAACTGGCCGAACCGCTGCTGAAGAGCGGCTACGGCGAATACCTCGTCAACACGCTCGCCCTCGAAGAGGACCTCCCGCGATGAACATCCGACCGCTGTCCTTCCACGGCGCCTGGGAGATCACCCCCCAGCAGCACGGCGACCCGCGCGGCCTGTTCCTGGAGTGGTACCGCTTCGACCGGCTGGAGGCCGAGGTCGGGCATCCGATGCGGCTCGCGCAGGCCAACATGTCGGTGTCGTCGAAGGACGTCGTGCGCGGCATCCACTTCGCCGACGTCCCGATGGGCCAGTCCAAGTACGTGACGTGCGTACGCGGCGCGGTGCTCGACGTGGTGGTCGACCTGCGGGTCGGCTCGCCGACCTTCGGCCAGTGGGAGGGCGTCCGGCTGGACGACGTGGACCGCAAGGCCCTCTACATCGCGGAGGGCATGGGCCACGGCTTCTGCGCCCTCAGCGACGACGCCACGCTCTCGTACCTCGTCTCGGACGTCTTCCGTCCCGACAAGGAGCACGGTGTGCACCCGCTCGACCCCGAGCTCGGCATCGACTGGCAGACCGGCGCGCCCCAGCTGTCCGCCCGGGACGCGGCCGCCCCCAGCTTCGCGGAGATGCGGGACGGCGGCCGGCTGCCGGACTTCGACGTCTGCCAGGCCCGCTACAAGGAGCTGGGCGCCGGCGCCTGACCGGACCGGACCGGTACGGCCCGCGGCACCGCACGTCAGGCGAAGACGACCGTGCGGTGCCCGTTGATCAGGACGCGGTGCTCGCTGTGCCACTTCACGGCGCGCGCCAGCGCCTGGCACTCGACGTCACGGCCGATCGCCACGAGCTGCTCGGGGGTGACCTCGTGCCCCACCCGCTCGACCTCCTGCTCGATGATCGGGCCCTCGTCGAGGGCCGCCGTCACGTAGTGCGCGGTCGCGCCGATCAGCTTCACCCCGCGCGCGTGCGCCTGGTGGTAGGGCTTGGCGCCCTTGAAGCTCGGCAGGAACGAGTGGTGGATGTTGATGATCCGGCCGGGCAGCCGCTTGCACAGGTCGTCGGAGATGACCTGCATGTAGCGGGCCAGCACCACCAGGTCCACGCGCTCCGCCTCGACCAGTTCCAGCAGCCGCGCCTCCGCCTGGTCCTTGGTGTCGGCGGTCACCGGGATGTGGTGGAACGGGATGCCGTAGGAGCCGGCGAGCTCCTCGAAGTCCGTGTGGTTGGAGACCACGGCCGCGATCTCGACGGGCAGCGCGCCGATCCGGGTGCGGAACAGCAGATCGTTCAGGCAGTGCCCGAACTTGCTGACCATGAGGACGACCCGCATCTTCTCGTCCGCCGCGTGCAGCTGCCAGTCCATCTGGAAGGCGCTGCCGATCGCCGCGAAGCTCGCGCGCAGTTTGTCCTGGTCCACCGGCGGCTCCGCCGTGAAGTGCACCCGCATGAAGAACAGCCCGGTGTCCTGGTCCCCGAACTGCTGGCTGTCCACGATGTTGCAGCCGGTCATGAAGAGGTAGCTCGACACGGCATGCACGATGCCCTGCTTGTCGGGACAGGACAGCGTCAGCACATATTGCGGTTCGTTCACCACGTCAGCCTCGCACACGCGGCCGCTCGCACGGCGCCGCCGTCCGTCAGGCGGTACGCGTGTAGATCGCCAGGACGTCGAGCGAGCGCGGCGGCGCGTCCACGTCGTCCCCGTCGGCCGTCGCGAGCTTGACGTGCGCCTCACGGGCGGCGCGGACCGCCTCCGGCCAGGCGTGGTGCTCCAGGTAGGTGCTGACCGGCGCGTCCGCGCCCACCTGGTGCAGGATCTTCAGCACCCGGAGCACCGCGACGTCGACGAGCGCGGCCTCCTGCGAGTCGCGGAAGATCGTCCCGACGTATTTCTCGGCGGACCAGTTGTCGAGCCAGGTGTCCTCGACGAGGCGGTAGACGGCGTCGGTGACGTCGCCGAAACCGGGCACCCCGGCGAGCCAGCACTCCTGCTGGAACACCGGGTCGCTGATCATGTGCAGCGCCGAGCGCACATTGCTGCGCCAGCGCCACCAAGGCATGTCATTGAGCGGCATGCCCCCCATCGTGGAGGAGCGGGTACCGCGGCGGGAAGTCTTCTCCGAAGTCTGCACGGTGACCGATCGTACGTTCCCTCGAATCCGCACCTGCAATTCACCTGAACGTGACGCTGCGTTCGCCCACGGTCACCCGCACGTTGAGGGCGGGACGGAAACGTCCATGTTCATGACTGAGCGGCGTTCGCGCAAGGCTGTCCTGTTGGCTGTATCGACGACCTGCGCGGCGCTGATCAGCGGCTGCGGTGCGATCCCGGGGAGCGCGGGGGGCTCCCCGGGACCCGTGGTCGTCATGACCTGGGCGCCGGACGGTACGAAATCGACCAACATGCCAGGAATGCCCGCCATGGCGCAGGCGTTCGCGGCGCACGTCAACGCCTCGGGCGGGCTGAACGGCCGCGACCTCAAGGTCCTCACCTGCAACGACCACAACGACACGGTCGAGGCCGCGAAGTGCGCGCAGCGGGCCCAGGAAGAGGGCGCGGTCGCCGTCATCGGCTCGTACAGCGAGCACGCCAACAGCTTCACCTCCATCCTGGAGTCGGCCGGGATCCCGTACATCGGGGGCTACGGGATAACCCAGGAGGAGTTCCAGAGCCCCATGTCCTATCCCGTCAACGGCGGCCTGCCGGCCCTGCTGACGGGCAGCGGGAAGCAACTGGCGGCCTCCTGCTCCAAGGTCAGCCTGGTGCGGCCGGACACCATCGTCGGCGACCAGTTCCCGCTGTTCCTCGACGCCGGTCTCAAGGCCGGCGGCCGGCCCGCCGCCAACGACCTGCCGACGGCCGACGACTCCACCGAGTACACCGGCGTCGCCCAGCGGGCGGTCGGCAACGCCCACTCCGGCACCTGTGTCTCGGCCGTGCTCGGCGACCGCACGGACACCTTCATCGACTCGCTCCGGCGGCTCGGCAACGAGCTGCCCGACGTGCGGCTCTCCTCGGTGATCGGCAGCATCCAGCAGTCGCTGATCGACAGCACCGGCGGGAGGAACAGCCCGCTGGAGAACGCGTTCGCCACCGGCTGGTACCCGCCGACCTCGGATCCCAAGTGGGACGCGATGAAGGAGGTCGTGAAGAAGTACGCCTTCGGTGACAACCGGATCGACGTCGCCGACCCCGGCGTCCAGACCACCTGGATCGCGTACTCGGTCTTCACCGAGGTCGTCCGGGCGATGGGCGAGGAGGAGGTCAACCCCATGACCCTCAAGCGCGCGCTGGACAAGGCGAACGCCATCTCGACCGGCGGCCTCACCCCGGACCTCGGCTGGCGCAACGAGAACATGCTCCCGGTGCCGGGCCACCCGCGGATGGTGAACGCGAAGGTCGTCTACCAGGTCGTCAAGGACGGCCGGCTGGTCGCCGCCCGCACCGGATTCGTCGACATGGCGGCGACGCTCGGCCGCCAGGTGAGCCAGAACGACTAGCAGCGGGCGCCCGGACCCCGGGCGCCCGCTCGGCTCAGAGCTGGGAGTACTCCCGCTCGGTCAGGTTGTGCTGCTTCGCGATCGCGTTCCAGAGCCGGACGGCCCGCTTCTTCTGCGCCGTAGCGCTGCCGCTCTCGCGGTCGCCCACCGACTTGACGGGGGTGCCCTTCGCGTGGCCGCCCTTGCAGGTCTTGCCGTCGCTGGCCGCCTGGTCCGCCCAGGACGCGTACGCGTTGTCGGCCGCGGCCGACGCCGCCCACGCCTTGTTCAGCGCCTCGGTCAGCTCCGCGTGCTGCGGCAGCTGGCCCACCTGCAGGGCCGCGAGGCGGGTGACGAGCGTGCCGCGCTGGCCGGCCGCCGCGCGCAGGTCGGTCGCCGCCTGGGGCAGGTTCTTGCAGGACTTGATCGACTCCACCGCGCTGACCACGGAGGACCGGCTGCTGCCGCTGTCCTTGAGGAGTGTGTCCAGGGACTTCGCCTGCTTCGTGACGGCGTCGTCGGCGGCTCCGCCCGGCTGCGCGGACGCTCCGGTCGACGAGGATGGTGGCTTGCTCGCCTTGGCCGCGTCCTTGCTGTCGTCGCCGCCCGCGCTGAGCGCGGCGCCCGCGGCCAGCCCGGCCAGGGCGCAGCCGACGACCACGATGCCGATCACCGCGGCCGGGGAGAGCCGGCGGCGCGATCCGCCACCGCCGCCACCGTTCGCACCATTTGCGTGGTTCGCACCGTTCGCTCCGTCGTACGGATCCGCATAGGCCTGAGCGGGCGCCGGAGCCGGCGGCGCTGCCTGGCCCCGGTAGGGCTGCTGACGGGCCGGCTCCGGCCTCGGCTGCTGCCGGGGGCCGTCCTGCCGGTACAGGTGGTCGTAGTCGCCCGAGGGGGCGGACTGCGGCTCGTCGTACGACTGGTCGTACGAGGGCCCCTGCGGCTGGTCGTACGACGGCTCGTCGAAGATCGAGAGCGACAGGTGCCGGGTGGCCTCCGCCTCGCTCTCGGCGGGGTACCCGGCGGGACCGGTCCCCGCCCCGAAGTGCTCGGGCGTGAACGGCTCGGGAGCGAACGGCTCGGCCTTGAACGGGTCCGGGGTGAACGGCTCCGGGGGCGGCGACGAACGCGGATACGGGGGCAGGAACTGGGTGGCGTCCGCCTCCGGCACCGGTGCGGCGGCCGCCTGCGGCGCCGGGGGCATCGCGGGCGGCATCGGCGGCATCGCGGGAGCAGGCGGGGTGGCCTGCGGATACGGCGGGAACATCATCGTCGCGTCCGCCCCCGCGCCGGCCTCGGGCGGCAGCGGCTGCGCGGCGCCCGGCGCCTGGTCCCACGGCTGGCCGCCGGCGGGCCGCACATGGTCGTCGTAATGCTGCGGCGGCTGCTCCGGTGGCAGCACCACACCCCTTCGGGGCTCGGGCGTTCCCGGGTTCTGCCGGTACTGATCGTCCGGCGTCTCGTCGCCGTGTCCGCTGTGCATCGCCGGAACTCCCGCCTTTACCCGTCGTCGGACCCGTCATCGGACTCGACGGCTCACGCTACCGGGTCAGCCTGAGAACCCACCACGCACCCGATCGGGCGAGGGCCGGACAGGGCCGCGTTGACGACGGGGAAGGACCGAATGGCGAGGTATCGGCCGTCTCTTGGGCGGTCGTGCACGGCGATGTCGTTCCGGTAACGATTCCGGCGGGTGGCGATTCCGCCGGTACCGCGTGCGCCGGGGCGGCGCGCACCCCGGGAGGACCGCCGGGCGCTATGCGGCGGCCTCCTGCTCCTGCAGATGGGCGCCGAACTCCCGTACCGCGGGCTCCGCTCCGTACGGTTCCAGGCGGCGGCGGAAGTCGTCCAGATATTCGGCACCGCGATGGGAGCGCAGCCCGGTCAGCAGGGCCACCGCCTCGGTGCCCGTGTGGCAGGCCTGCTCGATCTCGCGCTGCTGCACCTGGGCGTCGGCGAGGAGCAGCAGCCCGATCGCGCGGCGGCGCACCCGCGTCGGGGGGTGGCCCGCGAGGGACTCCTCGGCGCGCCGGGCGGCCGGGGCCGCCTGGCCGAGGTCGCGGTGGCCGTGCGCCAACTCATCGGCCAGATAGGCCTGGTCGAAGTGGGAGATCCAGTCGGGGTCGTCGTCCGGGTTGGAATGTTCCAGCGCGTCGACGGCCTGTCCGGCGACCGACGCGAACGTCCGGGCGTCGCCGAGCAGCGCGTGCCCGCGGGCCTCCGCCGCGTAGAACATCGCCTGCGCGGTGGGGGTGACCTGCCCGCGCGCGCCCTCCTGCGCGGCCCGCGCGAGCTGCGCGATCTCGCGCGGATTGCCGAGCGTCTCGGCGAGATGGCTCATCCCGGCGGCCAGCACGTAGCCGCCGTAGCCGCGGTCGCCCGCCGCCTGCGCGAGCCGCAGCGCCTGGATGTAGTAGCGCTGCGCGAGCCCCGGCTGCCCGGTGTCGACGGCCATGTAGCCGGCGAGTTCGGTCAACCGCGCCACCGCGCCGAAGAGCTGACGGCCGGTCGCCTCGCGGTAGGAGCCCGCCAGCAGCCCCGACACGACGCTGTTGAGGTAGTGCACGACGACCGGCCGCACATGGCCGCTGCCGAAGCGGTGGTCCAGGTCGACGAGCGCCTTCGTCGTGGCCTGCACCGCCTCCACGTCCGCCTTGCCGACCCGCGACCCGCCGGCCCGGGCGACGGCGCCGTCGGTACGGGTGATCAGCCAGTCACGGCTGGGCTCGACGAGGGCCGAGGCGGCCACCGTCGACCCGGTGAGGAAGTCCCGGCGCCCGACGTCGCTGCGCCACAGCTCGCAGACCTGCTCGATCGCACCGAGAACGGTGGGCGCGAAGTGCAGCCCGATGCCGGTGGCGAGGTTCTTGCCGTTGGCCATGCCGATCTCGTCGATGGAGACGGCGCGCCCCAGCTTGCGGCCCAGCGCCTCGGAGATGATGGCCGGCGCCCGGCCGCGCGGCTGCTGGCCTCTCAGCCAGCGGGCGACGGACGTCTTGTCGTACCGCAGGTCGAGGCCGTGCTCGGCCCCGCACATGTTGACCCGGCGGGCCAGGCCGGCGTTGGAGCAGCCGGCTTCCTGGATGAGCGCCTGCAGCCGTTCGTTCGGCTGCCGCGCCACCAGTGGTCGTGCGGCCATGTAGTGCCCCTCCTTCATCGCGGGATCACGGGCCTGTGCCCGTCGTCCCGCTCCCCCTGGTGACCCTGGCGATCTTCGATAAGAGATCAATGCCCAGCACACATGACGTGAATTCACCGTTTTCACGGCATTTCTTCCAGGGCGTACGTCACCGCACCCACCAGGGACTACCCGCATCCTGGGCCGCGTTCCCGCACGCGCCCCCGGCCGTGCACCCGTGCGCCCGCGATGAGCCGCGGCTCCACCCCGTAACCCTTGGTGACCGAGGTAGTTGTGCAGCGCGTGGAAGACACCATCGGAGCCCCCCCGCAGCAGCTCACCGACCAACTGCTCGACACAGCGGTCCGATACGCGGAGGAGCGGCACTGGGACGTGCTGCCCGGCTCCTGGCTGGAGGACGACGGCGGCGGGTCACGCTGCTCGTGCGACTCCCCCGCCTGCCCGGCGCCGGGCGCGCACCCGACCCGCCCCGACTGGGCGACCCAGGCCAGCGGCAGCGCCGTCGCGGTGCGCCGGATGTGGTCCAAGCAGCCGCGGGCGTCGATCCTGCTGCCGACCGGACGCACCTTCGACGCGATCGACGTCCCCGAGGTGGCCGGCTGCCTCGCCCTCGCCCGCATGGAACGGATGGACCTGCCGCTGGGCCCGGTGCTCTGCACCCCCAACCGGCGGCTGATCTTCCTGGTGCTGCCCGGCGCGTCGGTCAAGGTCCCCGACCTGCTGCGCAAGCTGGGCTGGCCGCCCGCCTCCCTGGACCTCCTAGTCCGCGGCGAGGGCGACTTCATCGCGTCCCCGCCCACCCGCACCGGCACCGGCGGCTCCGTGCAGTGGGCGCGCCAGCCCACCGCCCTCAACCGCTGGCTCCCCGACGTCGAGGAACTGCTGAGCCCGCTGGCGTACGCGTGCGGCCGCGAGGCGGCGGCGAGCCGGGCCCGATAGCACCCGCCGGGGCCTGACAGGGCCTGCTCTAGGCTTCCCCGTGGATCAGCGGTCTCCACGGGGAAGGACGGCGCAACGTGCCGAAGACATTCGAGGCGGGTGCACCCGACGAGGGCGCACCGGATCAAGGCGCAGCGGACCAGGGCTACGCGGTCAGCGTCCACAACCTGTGGAAGTCCTTCGGCGAGCAGGTGGCCGTGGCCGGGATCGACCTCGAACTCCCGGCCGGACGGTTCATCGGCCTGGTCGGCCCGAACGGCGCCGGCAAGACCACCACGCTCTCCATGGTCACCGGCCTGCTCCGCCCCGACGACGGCACCGTCCTGATCACCGGCCACGACGTCTGGACCGACCCCGTCGCCGTGAAGTCCCGGATCGGCGTGCTCCCCGAGGGGCTGCGGCTCTTCGAACGTCTGTCGGGCCGCGAACTGCTTGCCTACACCGGCCGGTTGCGCGGTCTGCCCGGCGCCGAGGTCGACAAGCGCGCCGCGCAGCTGCTCGACGTCCTCGACCTCTCCGCCGCGCAGAACAAGCTGGTCGTCGACTACTCGACCGGTATGCGGAAGAAGATCGGACTGGCCGCGGCGCTGCTCCACAACCCCGAAGTGCTCTTCCTGGACGAGCCCTTCGAGGGCGTCGACCCGGTGTCCGCGCAGGTCATCCGCGGTGTCCTGGAGCGCTACACCCGCTCGGGCGCCACCGTCGTGTTCTCCTCGCACGTCATGGAGCTCGTGGAGAGCCTCTGCGACTGGGTCGCGGTGATGGCCGCCGGCCGGATCGTCGCCCAGGGCCCGCTCGCCGACGTACGGGGGGAGGCGTCCTCCCTCCAGGACGCGTTCCTGTCGCTCGTCGGCGCCACCGAACGCGGCGGCCAGGACCTCGACTGGCTGGGCGGCGCACGATGAGCACCCCGGCCACGCACCCGTCGGTCACGCCGGTCTTCATCCGTCTCAAACTCGCCATCATCCGCAACGGACTGCGGCAGTCCACCGGCCGCACCATCGGCTGGATCGTCGGCGTCGTCTTCGCGATGCTGTACGGGCTCGCCATGGGCGTCGGGATGATCGCGCTGCGCCACAGCGAGTACGGGCCGGCGGCCGCCGTCGGGCTGGCCGTCGTCCTCATCATCGGCTGGGCCGTCATGCCGCTGTTCCTCTTCGGCGGCGACGACACCCTCGACCCCACCCGCCTCGCCATGCTGCCGCTGCGCCCGCGGCCGCTGATCTCCGCCCTGCTGATCTCGTCGCTGCTGGGCGTGGGACCGGTCTTCACGGTCATCGTGACGGCGGGCGCGGTGTCCGCGCTGGCGGGCAACGCGGTCTCCATCGTCGTCGCGATCGTCGCCGTCGCGCTGGTACTGCTGCTGTGCGTGGCGCTGTCGCGCGCCGTCGCCGCCGCCAACACCCGTCTGCTCACCAGCCGCAAGGGGCGCGACCTCGCGCTGCTCAGCGGCCTGTTCGTGGCGGTCGGCGCGCAGCTCGTCAACCTCGGCGCCAGCTCGCTCGCCTCGTCCGACGGCCTGGACCGCGTCAAGTCCCTCGCCTCCGTGCTCCGCTGGCTGCCACCCGCCCCCGCGATCGACGCGGTCCGCGCGGCGACCGGGGGCTCCTACGGTCTCGCCGTCCTCGAACTCCTCTACGTCGCGGCCGTCCTGGCCCTGGTGATCCGCTGGTGGCACCACAGCCTGTACCGGCTGATGGTCACCCCCGACGCCTCCACCCTCCAGGCCGCGGAGAAGGAGGCGGGCACCGGCGGCGGCCGGCTCGCCGCGCTGCTGCCCGGCGGCCGCACCGGCACCGTGATGGAACGCCAGTTCCGCTACGCCTGGCGCGATCCGCGCTCCAAGGCGGCCTGGGCGACGGCGCTGGCCGTCGGACTGCTGCTGCCGATCGTGGCCGCCGTCCAGCACGGCAGCATCTACTCGGCGTGCTGGGCCGCCGGGCTCCTCGGCATGCAGATGTACAACCAGTTCGGTGTCGACGGCTCCGCCTTCTGGACGGTCGCCTCCACCATCTCCACCCGCGCCGACGCCCACGCGGAACTGCGCGCCCGCGCACTGGCCCTGTCGACCGTCGCCGTCCCGTACGTCACGATCGTCACCATCGGAGCGGCCCTGCTCCTCGGCCGGCCGGACGCCGTCCCGGAGACCCTGGGGCTGTCCCTCGCCCTCCTGGGCGCCCTCATCGCCGCCGGCGCCTTCGCCAGCGTCCGCTTCCCGTACGCCCTCCCCCAGGACAACCCGTTCGGCAGCTCGGCCCCCGGCCAGGGCGGCCTCGCCGCGATCAGCCTCTTCGGCGGCGGTCTCACCGGCGCGGCCTGCTGTCTCCCGCTCGTCGGCCTGACGATCTACCTCCACGTCGCCGACCACCACGCCTACCTCTGGATCCTGCTGCCGATCGGCGCCCTCTACGCCGTGACCCTGGCCGCGGCATCCCTCCGCTTCACGGCCCCCCGCCTCCTCAACCGCCTCCCGGAGATTTTGACGGCGGTGGCGAAGGGCTGAGCACAGCGAACGCCCGGGCGCGAACGCCCGGGCGCCGGTTGGCCGATCCGCGATTGCTCAGTTGGCGATCGTTCAGTTGGCGATACTGCCGATGCTGCCGCGCCAGGACGGAAGGAGTTCGTCCAGCAGGGCTTCGACGCGGGGCGGCAGGCCGCGGGCCGCGCCGTTGAGGGTGTGGTTGCGGGCCAGGAGGGATTCGGCGGCGGCTTCGAGGCGGGCCGGGTCGCCGGTGGCGTGGGTCGCGTGCAGGAGGGCGAGCCAGAGGCGCTCGTCGGAGCCGGTGACCGCCAGGGCGGTCTGCACGGCGGCGACGGCGGCCTTCGGCTTGCCCGCGTCGAGGTGCAGGCCCGCCAGGGCGAGGGCGACCTCCGCGACGAGGACCGGGTGCTGGGCGTCGACGATCTCGTGGGCGAGCCAGCCGTAGCGGCCCGGGGCGCGGTCCTCCAGGAGGGAGCCGCGGGCCAGCGCGAGGGCGTCGGCCAGCAGCCGGCGGCGGGTCTGCGGATCGTCGGCGCCCGGGCCCTCGGAGGCCGCGTGGTGCAGGGTCTGCAGGACGTCCCAGTCGGAGACGACCGTGCTGGACAGCACGAGGCGGCCGGTGGCGTCGTACGACATCCGCGACGAGCCGTCGGCGTCGGTGCCGAGCCAGTCGCGCAGCCGGTCGATGAGCGCGTCGCGCACGTCGTCGGTGACGCCGCGCGGCCAGAGCGCGGAGGCCAGCACCCGCGGGTGGACGCCCTCACGGTGCAGCAGGAGCAGCGCCAGCGCCTCGTGGAGGAGCAGGCTGCGCCCGGCCTCCGGGGTTTCGAGGCCGATGAGTTCGAACGGGCCGAGGAGGCGGGCGTACACCCCGGGCCGGCCCTGGTCGGTGAGGTCGACCATGAACGGCGGCACGGAGGCGGACGGTTCGCGGTCCGGGTCGGCCGCCGCGAACAGCCCGAGGATCGCCTCGTACTGGGCGGCCGGGAGCAGCTGTGCCTCCAGGTCCAGACCGAGGAGCGGGGCGAGCAGCCGGCCCGCCGAGGTGACCTCGAGCGCCCAGGCGGCGCCCGGCAGGTCGTCCCGGGCCGACGCGACGAGGTAGCCGATGCCCAGCCGGCCGGAGTCGGCGGCGAGTTCGGCGAGCCGGTCGGCCTCCTCCTCGGTGGGCTCGGTGGCGATCAGGACGAGGTGCGGGGAGCGCTGGGTGTGCTGGGCGCTGCCGGTCCGGCCGGTCAGTACGTTGTCCTGTCCTGCGGTCCGCAGCGCGGCGGAGCGCTGCGCGGTCTCGGCGGCCATCGTCTCGATGACCTCGGGGACGTCCGCGAGGTGCCGGATCCTGGCCGGCGCGAGGGCCGTGAGGTCCTCGGCGAAGCCCACAAGCGTCACCGTCATCCGGTCCGACCAGCCGTTGGTGGCGAGTTCGGCGGCGACGGAGGCGAGAACCGCCTCACGGTCGGCGCGGGCTCCGGTCAGCGACACGATGCCGGGCACCGCTTCGAGGTTGAGCATCAGCCGGGCGCCGTCGAGGGTGCCGAGGGCGGCCAGGCCCGGGTACGGGGCGCTGGCGGAGACGTCCGCGTCGGCGGGCAGGTCCGCCCGGTCCAGCCGCCAGAACGTCTGGTCCTGGCCGAGCTGCCACGGCGCGGGCGGCTGGCCCTCGGGCCAGGCCAGCTGGAGGTGCAGCGCCTCGTCGGTGAGCCATGCCGCGTAGACCGTGGGCAGCTTGCCGCCGTCCGAGGCGAGCCGTGCCGATAGGGCGCGCAGCGCGCGGTCGAGGAACGCGACGGTATCGGCGTCCGCGCCGATCCGCAGCGCGTCGGCGGCGTCGGCCTCGGGCCCGTTGGGGGTGCGGGGCGTGCGGACCGCGCCGGCGGTGACCGACTGCCACAGCGCGGTACGGCGGCGCCGCCCCAGCGCGGCGAGCAGCCCGGCCGCCAGCAGCGGGGCGCCGATGAGCGCCTCGGGCAGCCCGAATCCGTGCCCGGAGCCCTGGGATACGGACGGTGCGGCGACGGCCGGCCCGACCGGGGCCTCTTCGGCGTGGGCGGGCTGCTGGGCGGGCTTCTGCGTGGGCGTCTGGGCCGGGGTCTGAACCGGCGTTTGGGCGGGTGTCCGGACAGGTGCGGTGTGCGCCGCGTGAGCCCCTTCGGCCGCCGTGTCCTTGACCCCGCCGCGCTCCGCGTAGTGCTGCACGTCGGGAGCGGGCTTCGGCGCCGCGACGGGCATCTCCACGAGGTCGCCGCCGCGCGCGTCGGCCGGCATCTCCATGATCCAGCCGGGCCGGATCAGGCTCGCCTTGGACAGCTTCGAACCGTCGGGCTGCGCCCGGTCCTTGTTGAGCTGGTAGATCTCGTTGTAGCGGCGGCCGTCGCCGAGGTGGCGTTCGGCTATCTCCCACAGCGAATCGTGGTGCCGGCCCTCGGGCGGCTGGATCCGGTAGAACTTCGTCGCTTCCTTGGCGGCCTCCGCGGCGGCGGCCGCACCCGGCGTCACCGTCGTGGAGGCGGGCCCGCCGCCCTGCTGCTGCGTACCACCGGCCGCGCGCTGCTGGTGCTGCTGCACCTGCCCCGGCGTCTGCTGGGCGGTCACGGCCGGGCCGCCGCGGTGCGGCTGGTCGTGCAGGTTGCCGAGCTGCGCGAGCCCCGGCGTGAGGCTGGCGGCGCTCGCGCCGATCAACAGCAGCGCCGCGATCAACTGGCGCGCCAGCAACTGGCTCGGCCCCGACGCGGGCACCCGCGACGGCATCCCGATCCCGGAGATCGCGGCCTTCGTCTCCACGATCACGCACGCCGCGAACTGCGCCCACGCCAGCCAGACCACGACGGCCAGCACGTTGATGAACGTCTCCGTCGTGATCGGCTCCCGCAGCACCTCCATCGAGTAGGAGTGCGGCAGCGGCGAGCCGACGATCTTCAGCAGCGCGACCGGCACGCCCACCACCAGGACGGCGAGCGCGAGAAACGCCAGGAGCGCCCGGACGACGTCACCGAACGTACGGCGGCGGCGTGGCGGCTGCGGCCGGCCCGGTTGCGCGGGTTGGGCCGGTCGCCGACTGGCGGTCGTGCGTGCCATGGGCTCGTTCCTCTGCCTTCTGCCTTCGGTGGTGCGGTGGATGGACGGCGACGAATCAGCCGGTGGCGATCTCGGCCGCCGCCGTCCCGTGGACCGTGAAGTCCTTGCTGTAGAAGAAACCCGTCAGAGTGGGACTGTAGGTGAGCTGAATCCTCACCTCTACATGCTGGTCGGTGGTCCTGGCCAGGTCGCAGCCGGAGGCGGCGGCGTCCTCGATGCTGAGCCCCGACCGTGCGGCGAAGTCCTTGACCCGGGCGTCGCAGTTCGCGGTGTTGATCCGCGGCGGAGTGCCCGCGGGCGCGTTCCGCAGCGCCTCCACGTCGATGTCCTGGGCCGCGTAACGGGCCGCCTGCTCGGCGATGTCCGCGGCGCGCTCGCGTTTGTGGATGGACAGTCCGCCGTCGACGACGAAGGCGGCGAGCGTCATGAACACCAGGGCGAACATGAGCACCGCCGCGGTGCCGGAGCCGCGATCGTCGCGGGCCGCGGGCCGTCGCGCCGTCAGCCACGTCACGGTGCTGCCCTCCGGTACGGGTCGAGCGGCGAGGCGCTCGTGGCGGTGATGGTGTTCTTGATGTTGAGTCCCAGAACCCCGAAGCCGCGCACGGTGCACGTCACATCGACGGAGAAGAGCCCGCCGGCCTCGAAGCCCTTACTGGTCTTCGTCACGGTGGGGTGGTCGAGGCAGGTGTCCGCCAGATCCGCCTCGGCCGCCGCCTGGGCCTGGCTCATCGCCGTCGTGCCGTCGCGCTGCAGCGAGCCGGCGCGGGCGGCGTCGCGCGCGGCGCTGTCCACCGCGCCCCGGCCGTCGACCAGCTGTCCGAAGGCGACCAGGACGAGAATGAACAGGATCATGACCGGCGCGAGGATCACCACCTCGATGGTGGAGATCCCCTGATCGCCGGAGCGGCCGGCCCGACGGGCCCTGTTCCGCAGCCAACTGCGCATGACCGGCCTCAGCCCCCGATGTCCGGTACGAAGCGCTCGATCGGCCCCTGCGACTGCTCGTTCACCGTGAACGTCATCCCCGGGAAGACCGTCGGCACGGTGGCCGTCACCCGGATCCCCACGGTGTTGTTGGCGGGTCCGGAGGACGTCACCGTCGGGCCTTCCAGCAGATTCGGTCCGAGCTGCGCGATATAGCTCAACGCCGTCGATCTGGCCTTCGCCTCCCAGCCGCCGGGGTTCCCGTCCGCCTCGGCCCGCGCCTTGCGGGCGCCCGCCTGGGCGGCGGCCTGCGCGACATGGTCGGCGAAGTAGAAGAGCCCGAACTGCACGGTCGCGAAGATCATGAAGAAGAGCACCGGGGTCAGGAAGACGAACTCGATCGCGGTCATGCCGCGGTCGCCACCGGAGCCGGTGCGACTGCCCACACCGCTGTCGCCGCGGGCGGCATCGAGCCTGCGGCGTACGAAAGACCCTGATCGGCTGCTCATCACTCCGCTTACTTGCAGGTACCCGTGTCGGTGGTGCCCGAGATGCAGTTGCCGACGTCGGTGGCCTTGCCCTTGAGCGCGTTGTTGATCAGTGCGGCGACCACACCGACGATGGTCACGACCACGGCCGAGATGATGACCCACTCGACGGCGGACGCGCCGCGTGAGGTCTCCTCCGAGCGGGCGTGACGCACCCGCCCCTGAATGAACGTGACGAGGAAATCGATCGCGGGGTGACTGATGGGCAAACGGTTCATGGTTCAAGTCCTCTCGACTCGGTGACTACGTGGATCAGACTCTTCGACATCAGACGATTCACAGGGTCCGGATGGTTCGACGATTCGGCGATTCAGACCTTGAAGACCCGCATCGCCGCCGGAAAGATCAGAAAGACCAGGAAGCCCGCACAGAGCAACAGCTGGGCCACGAGCATGGACTGCGACTTCTCGCCTGCCCCGCCCTCGATCTCGGCAAGCTCCCGGTGCCGCATCGTCTCCGCACGCGAGGCGAGCGACTCGCGCACCTTCGCACCGTCGTCGGCGACCAGCCCCAGCGTCACCGACAGGTCCTTCAGCTCCTCGACCCCCAGCTCGTCGCCGAGCCGCCCCAGGGCGACCCACTGGCTCGTGCCGGTGATCCGCGCGTCCGCGAGGGCGTTGCGGATGCGCAGCAGCGCCCAGCCGTCGCCGATCTCGGCGGCGGCCATGAGCGCCTCGGGCAGACCGCGGCCTCCCGCGAGGTTCATGGAGACCAGGTCGAGGTACGCACCGATGACGCGCCGCAGGTCGCGGCGCTTGTCGACGGCGTCGCGCCGTACTTCCACGTCCGGCAGGAAGAAGAAGAGCCCGCCGAAGAGCAGCGCCATCCAGAGCGGGATGACGGGGTTGCTGCCGACGCCGAGCTGCCAGGCGATCGCGAACAGGAACGGGCCGAAGAACACGCCGACCGCGGACAGCATCACCTTCGTGGCGAGGAAGCTGTCCCAGCTGCGGTCGAGGACGGCGAGGTCCGCCCGCAGCGAGCGCTGTTCCCAGCCCTGCTGCAGGTAGAAGGCCGAAACGCGCTGGCCGAGCCGCCCCTTGAGGTCGGTGGCGCGCGGAGCGGGACCGCTCGACGGCCCCGCCGCGCGCAGCGCGTCGATCTGCGCGACGGTCGCGACCGCACCACGGCGGTTCGGCATCAGCGCCCGGACAAGGGCGAAGATGCCGAGTCCGGCGATGGCGCCGACGGTCACGGTCAGGAAGATGCTGTTCATCGGGCGCCCATCTCCTGTCGCTCGGGTGCGTGCGTCAGGAACCGCTCCGGCGTCTCGATCTTCGACAGATTGCGCAGCCACCAGAACCCGGCAGCGAACAACGCGCACACGACGCCCAGCACCAGCTGGCCGACGGCCGTCCCGTACGGCTCGACGAAGCTCCGGTTGAAGATCGCCAGCCCCAGCACAAAGGTCACCGACACCACGATGACGATCTGCACACTGCGCCGGGTGCTCGCGCGCTGCGCCATGACGCGCTGCCGCATGTCGACCTCCTCGCGGGCCGACTTGGCGAGGGCACCGAGGACCTCGCGCAGACCGGGGCCGCGGAGCCGGGAGTTGAGGATGAGCGCCGCGATGATGATGTCGGCGGAGGCGTCGTTGATCTCGTCGGCGAGGTGCTGCAGCGCGTCCGGGAGGGGCGTACGCGACCGCAGCCGGTCGACGAGCGCCTCCAGGTGGGTGCGCAGCGCCGGGGCGGCGGCCCGCGCCGAGGCGGGGATGGCCTGCTCCAGGCCGACGGCGCCGGCGATGGTGTCACGCAGCGATTCGGTCCAGGCGGCGAGCGCCTCGACGCGCTTCATCGCGGCGCGCTCCTCGGCGGCGCCGCCGAAGAGGCGGTCCCAGGTGAAGACGAGGATGCCGGTGGCGGCGCCCATCACCATCCACCGGGTCAGCGCCAGGACGACGAGTCCGCCGCCGATCGCCAGCGAGCCGCGGGTGGACAGGAAGCGGACGAGTTCGGCGGCACGCTTCCCGTTGTCGTTCGCGGCGCCCGGCTTGGGCGCCCAGCCGCGCAGCGCGACGACGAACAGCGCGATACCGCCGCCGACGGCCGTGCCGGCCAGCAGTCCGTACAGCACGGGCAGGGAGAACACACCGGTCATCATCGCCACACCCCCGAGGGCTGGTAGCCGTTGGCGAGGAGTTCGTCCAGGCAGGACAAGGGCGCGTGCGGGTAGGCCCGCCCGTCCTGGCCCTCCGCGAAGACCTCGCTGGACAGGACGCGGCCGTCGATGCCGTTGACCTCCCGGATGGATGTGACGACACGGCGCAGGGTGCCGCCGCGTTCGAAGTCGTTGCGCCGCTGCACGAAGACGACGAAGTCGATGGCGCCCGCGACGAGCATCTGGGACGCCTCGACGGGCAGCCGCTCCTTCGCCTGGAGGGCGTACGTCGAGATGCGGTTGAAGACCTCGGCGGAGCTGTTGGCGTGGATCGTGGAGAGCGAGCCGTCGTTGCCCTGCGACATCGCGTTGAGCATGGTGACGATCTCGTCGCCGAGGACCTCACCGACGATGACGCGTGAGGGGTTCATACGCAGCGACCGCCGCACCAGCTCGGCCATCGAGATCATGCCCTGGCCCTCGGAGTTGGGCAGCCGCTCCTCGAACGCCACGACGTTCGGGTGCAGTTCGGGGAACTGGTCGAGCCCGAGCTCCAGCGCCCGCTCGACGGTGATCAGACGCTCGGTCGGCCCGATGACGTTGGCGAGCGCGCGCAGCAGCGTCGTCTTCCCGGCGTTGGTGGCGCCCGCGATCATGATGTTCTTGCGGGCGAGCACGGCGGCGCTGAGGAACGAGTGCAGTTCAGGGGTGAGCGTGTTGTTGCCGACCAGGTCGGAGAGGAAGACCTTGCCGAGCCGCGCCCGGCGGATGGAGAGCGCGGGGCGGCGCGTGACGTCCATGACGGCGGACAGACGCGAGCCGTCCGGGAGCCGCAGGTCGAGCTGTGGGTTCGCCGAGTCGAAGGGGCGCGACGACAGGCCCGAGTACGCGCCGAGCACCTGGATGAGCTCGATGAGCTCCTCGTCGGACTCGGCGACGGGGTCGGCGCGCAGTTCCCGGCCGTCCGAGTACCCGACGAACACCTGGTCGCAGCCGTTGATGTCGATGTTCTCGACCTCGGGGTCGTCGAGCAGCGGCTGCAGCCGTCCGACGCCGAACAGCGCGGCGTGCACGGCCGCCGCGTACGCCTCCTCGGCCTCCGCGTTGGGCGGCGTGCGGCCGAGGTTGATCTCGGCGCGCGCGTAGTCCTCCAGGATCTGCGCGATGACGGCGCGGGCGAACTGCCGCTCGTCCTCGGGGGACATCGCGGGCACGCCCGACACCTGGTCGAGGCGGCGCTGCTCGGATATGCGGTCGCCCGCGTCCTGCCGGAACCGCTTGACGAGCTGGTGGTCCATGGCGCTCATCGAAGAACCCCGCTCATCGGAGAACCCCGTACCGGTGCGGCACGTCGGCGGTGATCTGCCGGGCCGAACGGATCAGCAACGACTTGTCGAGACGGCCACGGCGGCGGCCAGCCAGCTGCTCGGCGCCCGCGGGGTCGTGCGCGAGGGTGCCGACGACGCGGGCGGCGATCTGCGAGGCCACGAGCATGTCGTTGACCTGGCTGACGATACGGGCGCTCTGTCCCGGTTCGGCGACCAGCAGCACGCCGATCGGCGGGAACCCGAGCGCGGCCGCGCCGCGCTGCGAACCGTGCAGCTTGGCGGAGAGCGCCGCGGCGCGGTCCCGCACCCTGGCGAGCTGCTCGGGCTCCGTCCGGGACACCAGCAGGACGAGCGCGGCATGCGAGAACAGTTCCAGCGAGGGCGAATCGGCGCCGATCCGGCCGCAGTCGGCGAGCACGTCGGCCGCGCCGTTCGGCGACTCGGCGAGCGTCGCGAACGCCCGGCCCAGCGTCGGCCACAGCCCGACCAGCCCGGCCGCCTGCTCGGAACCGCCGAGCCCGACGACCACATCGAGGCCCCCGGCGAGCGGCTGCGCGTGGTCCCACAGCTGTTCGGCGGCCAGCCCGCGGCGGGCCGTCGCGGCCAGCGACAGCATGCCGGTGTTCGGGTCGAGCACACCGCCGTGCGCGGCCTGGCTGCGGTAGACAAGGTCACCGCCGGACGGGTCCGCCTCGACGAGCAGCGCACGGCGCGGCCAGACGGCGGCGAGGGCGACAGCCGTCGTCGTCACACCGGGCGACCCCTTGTCCGCCGCGATCGCGATAAGTGCCATGGCGGGCCTCAGCCCTTGCTGGCGGGAACGAGCACCAGCGAGACCTCACCGGCGGACGCGGCCAGCGTCAGCGGGCCGGCGTCGCTCTGGTCGACGACGATCGAGTACGCGGTGCCGCTACTGCCGAGCGCGTCGCCTCCGCTCGTCGGTGCGGACTTGACCTTGGCGTTGTTGCTGAGCAGCGTGTTCCCGCCGCCGGAATTGCCGGAGTTGCCGGAGTTGCCGGCAGTGGACTTCGCCGCGTCGTTGCCCACGCGGTAGACGGCGACCGTGTCGCCGACCTTCAGTCCCTCGGGGAACTGCCCGCCCTTGAGGGAGAGTCCGATGATCGCTTTGCCCGCCTTGAGCTGATTGTCCTCACTGCTGAGCATCGCCCCGACAAGAACGGACCCCTTGACGAGGTCGGTAGCGGCCCAGTACTTGGCCAGCAAGCCCTTATCGCTCCACGGTACGTACTTAATATCCGAACCATCGGCGACCATTACTTCGCGGATCGCCGAAGCCGGAATGACCTCTCCCGCCGGCACGGCTTCCGTGATCTCGATCGCCGAAATCCGGTCCCCGGCACGCATGACCAGCACCGTCGCACCCAGCGCCCCAACGAGGATGAGCAGTACGGCGAGCGCGGCCAGCGCGGGCTTCCGTTCCCGCGGCGCGACCGGCAGCCGCTCACCCGTCGGCCCACCCATCATCGGCCCGGGCACAGACGGCCTACCACCACTGCCACCTGCAGCGGAACGTTCCCTGATCTTCACGTCAATGCCCCCGTCGAGCTGGCGTGCTTGGACTCCTGGCTGCGTGGGGAGAGGTCGTCGCGCTCCGGATGGCGACAGCCCGCAGGCCGGTGTCAAGTCACCGCACGCTATCAGCGCCGCATAAACACCCTCAAGGCGCATCGTGTGACGGGAGACTCACGGAAGCGCAACGGAACTGTCCGTGATCATTCAATGATGGACAACTTCCGCCCAGGAATGTGACCCCGCCGTGCGGACCCGGTCACAGAACGGGCAGGGTCCCTATAACCGCTCGGACATCACCGGTAGCGTCGAGCCTCAACGCTCTGTCCGCGCATCACACGGGGGACCCCATCGTGACCCGCAGCACGCCGCCCATCGCCGCCGCTCTCGCCACGGCCACGGCCCTGGCCCTGGCCCTGACCGCCTGCGGCAGCGACGCCAAACCCTCCGACAAAATCTCCGGCGTCCCGACCACCGCCCCAACAACGGCCCCAACCACCCCGAGCGCCTCCGCGCCGGAGCCGGGCGCACCGACCTTCAAGCTGCCGGCCGACGTCAAGGTCAAGATCGACGGCTTCGAGAGCACGGACGCCACGAAGAAGGCGGTGCTGCGGGACACCTCGTACGCGATCACCGCGATCCTTGAGGCGGAGGCGATGGCCAGCGACAAGGAGACCCCGAACTTCAAGCGGTACTTCACGGGGCTCCATGGCGCGGAGTTCGCTGACACGATCATCAAGTACGGCAAGGACGGAAACGTCATCACCGGCTCGTACCGCTACTACAAGCCGACGGCGAGCGTCACCAACGCCAGCTCCGCCACAGCCACTTACTGCGAGGACCAGCGCAACGGGTACGACAAGGACCGGAAGACGGGCAAGGTCAAGAAGAACGCGCCGTCCCCGCAGGACTACTCCCTCTGGTCGTTGGTCCTCGCCAAGGGCACCACGGGCGACTGGCAGGTGTTCAGCTACGACGTGAAGGAAGGCGCGAAGGAATGCCAAAGCTCTTGATCCGTCGCCTCGGTCGGGGTGCGCTGGCGTCAGCGGTCGCAGTCGCCGCCCTGAGCGCCGCCACGGGTCCGGCCTACGCCGGGCGCACGATTCATCCGAAGCCTCCGCAGAGCTCGACCACTGTGCTGAACAAGGACGGTGAAATCGCGTCCCGGGTCGAGACCACCACCAGCCCGGAGGAAACCGGCTCCAAGCCGATCACTTCCTCGGACGCCACCTGGACGCCTCCCCCTTGCTGGTACGAGCCGTTCACGCCCGAGGAATTCGATGCGCTGCTGTTGGCCAAGTACTACAAGGCCGGAGCCGACCATTCGGGAACAGTCTATGACTACTACTACCAAATACGGTCGAAAATGGAGGCCATCCACTACCACAAGGGCGACAAGGGTTCGTGGTTGGTCCTCGTGCGGAACGAGAACCTCCCGCCCGGTTCGGCAGCTCCGTGCAGTTCGACGACTTCCTGGCAGTGGACGGGCCCCGGCACGCCTCCCCCGCCCGGACCTGTCATCACCGCCAAGATGCTCTCCGACGTCGCCTACGGCGCGACCAAATTGTCCTCCCGCCAGGTGACGCTGAGTCCGGCCGCAGGGAATCAGAAGGTCAACCTCGCCACGTACGTGAAGTTCGACCACCCTATTAATCCCGTATGGGCCACCGCCCAGTTGAAGGCGCTGAACCTCGCCGCCACCGTGGTCGCCGTCCCCTCAGCGCTGCACATCGACGCGGGCACGTCCAACGCCGACCCGCAGTCGTGCAACTACAGCTTCACTCCGTCCGGCGCCACGTACCAGGTCGACAGCTCGAGTGCGGCCTGCAACATCACGTACCGCAAGGCAACCACCGGCGGCGCTCCATACACCTTCAAGGCCCAGATCACCTGGAACGTCACCTGGACCCCGACCGCCACGCCTCAGCCCGGTGTGGGCGAGCGCATGAACGACGGCTACTCGACGTCCGAACAGGCCGTCGCCGTCCAGGAGATCGAGGCCGTCGTCAAGCCGACCTCGTAGTCCAGCCGGTCATGGCCGACGCCTCTCGTCGTCGGCCATGACCCGCGAAGGACGGCTTGACCGCCGAACTGCCGAGCACCAACAACAACCTCCTGTCCACGCGTCTTTCGGGGGATCCGATCGTTACCCGCACCACACTGCCCATGACCACCGCCCTCACCCTGGCCACGGCTCTGGTTCTGACTCTGACCGCCTGCGGCGGCGACACCAAGGCCTCCGACAAGGCCACGGCCGCCCCCAGTACCGCCGCCCGGACCACGGCATCGGCGAGCGTCTCGCCGACCCCCTCCGCGGTCCAACGCCCAGTGATCACGCTTCCGAGCGACGTCAAGGACGTCTTCGAAGGAGCCAGGACCGGCGATCCCAAGAAGGACGCGGTCCTGGCCGACAACGCGGAGGCGATCAGGGGGGTGGACGCGGCGATCGTGGCCGGCAAGCCCAGTGCTCCGGCTGTCGGTTTCTACTACGAGGGCGAAGCCGCCGCCGCCGAGAGTGAGTGGATCAAGCGTTTCGCGGACCACGGCCTCAGCATCACGGGGACCGTCCGGTACTACGACCGCAAGGTCACCTTCCGGTCGGACGGCAATGCGTCGCTGGTGTATTGCGGCGACGAGAGCAAGGGCTTCAACAAGGACCGGGCGACCGGAAAGGCCGACGTGACACCGGTCACGAAGAACTCGTACGTCGTCTACAACACCCTGCTCAAGAAGAACAAGCAGGGCATCTGGCAAACCATCAAGGTCCTGTCCCAGAGAGGGGCGGCCCAGTGCCAGCCGTAGGCGGGCCGCGCGCCCGGCACACATGACGCCCGCGCCTAACCGATCGGCACCGCCCGGATATGCGTCGGCGCACAGCCCGCGTACGTGGTCAGTGCCTGGGCGACGTGGCGGATCACGTCGGTCGGGGTGTGGCGGAGTTGGGCCGGGGTGAAGGCCAGGGGGTGGAGGCCGTGGGATGCCAGGTGGTTGCGGCGGTTCATGGTGCGGTGCCAGTCCGCCGGGCTGAGGTGGTACTCGCGGGAGTCGATCTCCAGGACCACGCCGGTGTCCGGCCAGTAGCCGTCGGGGGTGGCGAGGAACGTGCCGTCGGCGAGGAGCAGGGTGGCGTTCCAGAGCGGTTCCGGCAGGCCGCCGGTGCGCAGCACTTCGCGGGCCTGGGCCTCGGAGACGGAGCGGACTCCGGCGAGCAGCTCCTGTATGACGGCGCGGATCGGGGCGATGCCGCGGGCCGAGGTGCCGAGGATCTCCTCGGTGAGCGCTTCGACGGAGCAGCGGCCGCGCTGGACGGCCTCGGCGCAGGCCGCCCGGACCTGCTGGAGGTCGGCTCCGAGCCGGGTGGTGTCCACCAGCGCCCGCGGCAGCGGCGCGGTGGGGAAGCCGGCGACGTTGCGGGGTCTCGGTACGTGGCGGGAGCGCAGGACGGTGACGAAGTCCCGGCTGCCGGGGTACCGGTTGCAGGGGACGAGCACATGCGTTCCCGGCAGGGGCGGTACGTAGCGCAGCCCGAAGAGCCGTAACGCCTCGGGCCCCGTGAGCATCGCGCCGTCGCCCGCGTACAGGAGCGCCGCTCTGGTCCGTTGTCGTGCGGTCGGGGGGCCGTTGTGGAAGAGATAGGTGCGCGGAAGCAGCCGCTGCCAGGGGCCGCCGGGGCGGCAGCGGTGGGCGAGGACTCCGCTTCCCACACCGAGGGCTCGCAGTTGGCGGACGGTCGCGACGCCGTCCTGGCGGAGGTGGGCGAGGGCGTGGCCATCGCGGGGAGAGCTGCGAGCGGTGCGGGCCGTACGGGGACGGGTACGCGGAGAGACTCGGTTCGTGGTCATGTACCGATGATGACTCGTCCCTTTCCTCCCCCGATTCCGCCTGTGGATAACTTTCTGCGAACCGGCCGTCCGACCGCCGTACCAGCGGCGCAGCGCCCTCGCATCCCCGGCGCGGCTGTTCCTGGGACTCGTGGGGCGGATATCGTCCGTATGACCTAGTCGGACCCCCCGGAGGACGATCGTGCGACTGACACTGACCGTGGTGGATCCGCTCGGCGGCAACCGGGCGGATGTCGTGCTGGACGCCGACGCGGCGTCGACCGTGGCCGACATCGCGCGGGAGCTGGACCGACAGGTCGGCGGGGACGGCGCGGCGATCATCTCGATCAGCGGCGGAACGGCCCGGCAGCCGGGATCGCCCGCGTTGTACGTCGACGGGTACGCCGTGGATCCGGCGCGGACCGTGGCGGAGTCCCCGCTGCGCGAGGGCGCGGTCGTGAGCCTCTACGACCCGGCGGGCTGTCTGCCGGGCGAGCCGGCCGGCGTGGTCGAACTGCGGGTGGCGGGCGGGCCGGACGCGGGGGCGGTGCACCGGCTGGGCATCGGCCGGGTGGAGATCGGGCGCGGCACATCGGTCCGGATCCGGATCGAGGACTCGGAACTGGCGGAGCGCGCGGCCGTGCTCTCCGTCGGGATGGGCGGCACGTGCCAGGTCACGATCGACGGCGCCACCCGCGACTGGCCGCTCGGCGAGCAGATCGCGCTCGGCAACTCGCTGCTGGAACTGGGCCCCTACATCCCGCCGAACGCCGCCCTGCACCCGGGCGACGACGGCAGCACCCTCGACTACAACCGGCCGCCGCGCATGCTGCCGCCCGAGCGCACCACGCTCTTCCGGCTGCCGTCGCCCCCCGGGGACATCAACGCCCGGCCGCTGCCGTGGCTGATGGCGCTGATGCCGCTGGTCATGTCCGTGACGATGGCGTTCATGATGCACCGGATGATGTACCTGCTCATGGCGGTCGTCAGTCCGATGGTGATGATCGGCAACTACTTCATGGACAAGAAGAACGGCCGCAAGTCGCACACGAAGACCGTCACGGAGTACCGCGCCCACAAGGAGCGCATCGAGACGGACGCGCAGGAAGCCCTCCAGGCCGAGCGGCAGGACCGGGCCGCCGCGTCCCCCGACCCGGCGACGGTGCTCAACACCGCGACCGGGCCGCGCACCCGGCTCTGGGAACGCCGCCGCAGCGACACCGACCACCTGTTGCTGCGCGTCGGCACCGCGAAGCTCCCGTCGGAGGTCGTGCTGGACGACCCCGAACAGGACGAACACCGCAGGCAGGTCGCCTGGGAGATCGATGACGCACCGGTCGCGGTGGAGCTGCGCCGGCTCGGCGTGGTCGGTTTCGCCGCGCCCGGCGACAGCGTGCGGGCGATGGGCCGGTGGGCGGTGGCACAGGCCGCGGCCCTGCACAGCCCGATGGACGTGCAGTTCTATGTACTGACCGACGCGTCGGGACAGGAGAGCTGGGACTGGGTGCGCTGGCTGCCGCATTCGCGGCCGACCGACGGGCAGGACGCGAGCGCGCTGCTCGGCACGGACGCCGAAACGGTGGCGGCCCGGATCGCCGAGCTGACGTCGATACTCGACGGCCGCCAGAAGGCCAAGCAGAAGGCGGGCAGCGCCTCCAACCATGCCGCGTTCTTCAAGGACCCGGACATCGTGGTGGTCTTCGACGGCTCGCGGCGCCTGCGGTCGCTGCCGGGCGTCGTGGCGCTGCTGCGGGAGGGTCCGGCAGTCGGCATGTACGCGCTGTGCCTGGACTCGGAGGAGCGCTTCCTGCCGGGCGAATGCCAGGCGGTGGTGATCGCGGAGTTCGAGACGCCCGCCCAGAACCCGTCCCCCAACCAGGCCCCGAACCAGAACCGGATCCCGGCCCAGGGACAGGCGCCCGTCGGGCAACCGGCGGCCCAGCAGGGCGGCTTCCCGTCGCTCAACGCCTGGTACGAAGGCAGCCAGGCGTCCACGGCCACCGCCGTGGAGCCGGCCGCCGGCTCGTTCCGGCTGCGCGTGGACCAGAGCGGAGCCGCCCGGCTCCGCAAGGTCCGCCCCGACCTGGTGTCGCCCGCCTGGTGCGCGCGGCTCGCCCGCTGCCTCTCCCCCATCCGCGACATCAGCGGTGACGCGGAGGACTCGGCGATCCCCGGCTCCAGCCGCCTGCTGGACGTACTGGAGCTGGAGCCGCCGACCGGTGACGCGATCGCCGCGCGCTGGCGGCTCAGCCCCATCTCGACCCAGGCGGTGGTCGGGGAGTCCTACGACGGGCCGTTCGCGATCGACATCCGCAAGGACGGGCCGCACGGGCTCATCGCCGGCACGACCGGTTCCGGCAAGTCGGAGCTGCTGCAGACCATCGTCGCGTCGCTCGCCGTCGCGAACACCCCGGAAGCGATGACGTTCGTCCTCATCGACTACAAGGGCGGCTCGGCGTTCAAGGACTGTGTGCAACTCCCGCACACCGTCGGCATGGTGACCGACCTCGACGCGCACCTCGTGGAGCGCGCCCTGGAGTCGCTCGGCGCCGAACTCAAGCGCCGCGAGCACATCCTGGCCGAGGCCGGGGCCAAGGACATCGAGGACTACACGGACCTGATGAAGCGGCAGCCCGGCCTCAAGCCGATGCCGCGGCTCCTCATCGTCATCGACGAGTTCGCCTCGATGGTCCGTGAGCTGCCCGACTTCGTCACCGGTCTGGTCAACATCGCCCAGCGAGGCCGTTCGCTCGGCATTCACCTCATCCTCGCCACCCAGCGCCCCTCCGGCGTCGTCTCCCCCGAGATCCGCGCCAACACCAACCTCCGCATCGCGCTGCGCGTCACCGACGCCAGCGAATCGTCCGACGTCATCGACGCCCCCGACGCCGGCACCATCTCCAAGTCCACACCTGGCCGGGCCTACGTCCGGCTCGGCGCGACCTCGCTCGTGCCGTTCCAGTCCGGACGCGTCGGCGGCCGGCGCCCCGGCGCCGTGGATCCGACGGTCGCGTCCCCCTGGGTGGGCCTGGTCGAGTGGTCGCAGCTCGGCCGACCCGTACCGCGGCGCCCCGCCGGCGCCAAGGGCGAGGAGGACGAGATCACCGACCTGAAGGTGCTGGTCGAGGCGGTCTGCGAAGCCAACGAACGGCTCGGCATCCCGCCCCAGCACAGCCCGTGGCTGCCCGCGCTCCCCGACACCCTCCTCCTCGACGACCTGCCGGTACCCGTCACGACGGGCGCGCTTCCGCCCGCGCCGTACGGCATCGAGGACCTCCCGGCGCTGCAGGCCAGGCGCCCGGTCGCCGTGGACTTCAGCACCTTCGGCCATCTGCTGGTCGCCGGTGCCCCGCGCTCCGGACGCTCCCAGCTGCTGCGCACCATCGCCGGCTCGCTGGCCCGTACGCACAGCGTCCGGGACGTGCACATCTACGGCATCGACTGCGGGAACGGCGCGCTCAACGCGCTGTCCCGGCTGCCGCACTGCGGCGCGGTCGTCGGCCGTGCGCAGACCGAGCGCGCGATCCGGCTGATCGGCCGCCTCAAGGCCGAGATGACCCGCCGCCAGGAGGTGCTGGCCGCCGACGGCTACGCGGACATCGGCGAGCAGCGCGGCGGCGTCCCCGAGGAGGACCAGCTCGCGCACATCGTCGTCCTGCTCGACCGCTGGGAGGGCTGGCTGCCCTCGCTCGGTGAACTCGACCACGGGGCGCTGACCGACGACCTGTTCACGATGCTCCGCGAGGGCGCGAGCGTCGGCATCCACGTGATCATCACCGGCGACCGGACGCTGATGGCGGGCCGGATCGCCACCCTCACCGAGGACAAGATGGCGTTCCGGCTCTCGGACCGCTCCGACTTCTCCCTCATCAGCGTCAACCCCCGCAAGGTCCCGGACGAGATAGCCCCCGGCCGCGCCTACCGCGCCGAGTCCGGCATCGAGACGCAGGTCGCGCTGCTCGTCCCGGACGCGTCGGGGCAGGGCCAGGCCGCCGCGATCACCGCCATCGGGGCGGCTGTCCTGGAGCGGGACGCCGATGTGCCGCGCTCGCGGCGGCCGTTCAAGGTCGACGTGCTGCCGTCGCGGCTGTCGTTCGCCGACGCGTGGGAGATGCGCGACACCGATGCCGCCCGCTCCCCCCTGTGGGGACTGGTCGGCGTCGGCGGCGATGAGATCATGGGCTACGGCCCCGACCTGTCCGACGGCCTGCCGGCGTTCGTCATCGGCGGCCCCGGCAAGTCCGGCCGCAGCACCGTCCTGTTGTCGCTCGCCCGCAGCTACCTCAAGCAGGGCGCCCGCATCATCGTCGTCGCACCGCGGCCGTCGCCGCTGCGCGACCTCGCGGGCACCGAAGGGGTGCTGGGCGTCTTCACCGAGAGCGATCTGTCCGCCGAGGATCTGACCAAGGCGCTGGAAGCGGCGGGCGAGAGCCCGGCAGTCGTCCTCCTCGACGATGCCGAGCTGCTGCGCGACATCGACGCCAAGGACGTCCTGCGCGACATCATCGCGCGCGGCACGGACCTGCGCCGGGCGCTCGTGCTGGCCGGCAGCGAGGAGGACATCTGCTCCGGCTTCTCCGGTTGGCAGGTCGACGCGAAGAAGGCCCGCCGCGGCGCGCTGCTGTCACCGCAGCAGACGATGAGCGGCGAGCTGATCGGCGTCCGCCTCGCCCGCAGCAGCGCCGGCGGCCAGGTCACCCCCGGCCGCGCCCTCCTGCACCTGGGCGACGGCGAACCGCGCACGGTGACGGTGCCGCTCGCCTGACGGCCTCGAGGCCAGGCCGTCCCACCACAGGCGAATCACGCCTGTGGTGGGACGAGCCCATGCGCCCAGGGACAAGCCCGTCAGACGGCGGGAAGCGCGTAGAGCAGGTCCCCGTGGACCACCAGCAGGCGCTTGCCCGCGGCGGTGAGGGTCCAGACGCCGGCGCCACCCTTGTCCTCGGAGAGGCCGTCGTTGGCGCTGTTCCGGTAGATCCAGCGCGGGGCACCGCTCTTGGCGTCGAAGGCGAAAATTCCTCCCTCCTGAAAGTACGACACCCCGTAGACGGAGTCCCCGGCCCGTACGAACTGCAACGGCCCGGTCCCGTCGGTGAGTTCGCGCTGCCAAAGCACGTTCCCGCTCTTCGCGTCGACCGCCCAGACGCCCTTGAGCACCACGGCGCCATACACCACACCGTCGGCGGAGGAGAGCGGGGAGCTGAAGCCGTTCTTGTGCTGTGCGGGTACCGACCAGCGCTCGGCGCCGCTCTTCAGGTCGTAGCCGCGCATGGACTTGCCGCCGATGACGACCTTGTCACCGTGCAGGACCGGCCGATAGGCGGCGTCCTCGCCCACCTTCTTCGTCCACACCTGGTTGCCGTGCGCCACCTCGCGAACCGTCACGTTGTAGTTGTTGTCGGCGTAGACGAGATAGCTGCCGTCGGTCGTCGCCGAGACGTCCCAGTCACCGGCGCCCGGGTCACGTTCCTGCTGCCACAGCATCTTGCGGGTGCCGATGTCGACGGCGGCTACCACCGTCCGGGTCTTGCTGGTCTCG
The DNA here is from genome assembly GCF_005860785.2 of Streptomyces sp. So13.3. Classification (NCBI taxonomy): domain Bacteria; kingdom Bacillati; phylum Actinomycetota; class Actinomycetes; order Kitasatosporales; family Streptomycetaceae; genus Streptomyces; species Streptomyces sp. So13.3. Next base: position 4,515,452 of record NZ_CP048835.1, read on the forward strand.
GTGGCGTTGGGATCCTGGATGGTGGCGATGAGATACACGTGCTTGTCGTCGGCGGCGATCGGCTTCGGGTCGGTGAGCCGTCCGCCCAGGTTGCTGCGCCAGACCTCCTTGCCGGTCACCGGGCTGATGCCGACGAAGTCACCGTTTGCCTCAGGGCTTCTGAAGAACAGCAGATCGTGGCCGATCACCAGTTCACGCGAAAGGTCCGCGACCTCCGGGGTGGACCACTTCAGCTCACCAGTGCTGATGTCGTGCGCGATCAGCGGGTTGCCACAGATGATCATCAGATTGCCGTACGCCATGGCCGGGACGCCGTATTGCAGGCTCAGCGATAGGGCCTGCTTGCGCCACAGCGCCTTCGGGCTCATGCCGTTCGCCGGGGTGGTGAACACCGGATCCGGCGTGGGCCCCTTGCTGTTCGTCACCAGGCCGGTCGGATCGACCACCGGGTCCTTACCGCCCTTCCCGCTGTACGCCCACACGGCCCCGCCGCCCGCGGCCGCGACCGCGATGCCGGCGCCGAGCGCGAGGAACCCACGCCGGGAGCGCGCGCCGGAAGCGGCGGCGGGTTCCAGCGCTGTCCGGTCGAGGGTGGTCGGGGTCCGGGGCGTGGGCGCCTCGCCGGGCATCGGGGGCTGCGGCACGGTGGCCGCGCCCGTCCCGTGGGCGGGGGTGTCCAGGTCGAGGATCCGCGAGGCGTGCTGGGCGATGGTCGAGGAGACCGGGCCCGGCAGCCAGTTGTGCAGTACGGAGGCGGCCCCTTCCGGAGCCAGCGCCTCGCTGATCTGCTGCGGCGTCGGCCGCTGCGCCGGGTCCTTCTGCAGACAGGCCAGCACCAACGGCCGTAGCGAAGCGGGCACTTCGGTCAGATTGGGGGTGCCGTGCACCACCTGGTAGAGCAGCGACGCCGCCGTCCCGATCCCGAACGGCTGCTGGCCGGTGGCCGCGTACGCCAGCACCACGCCCAGCGAGAAGACATCGCCCGCCGGCCCGGCCACCTCGCCGACCGCCTGCTCGGGCGGTATGAACCCGGGCGAGCCGACGACCACGCCCGTGCTGGTCATCCGGTCGCCGTCGACGGCCCGCGCGATACCGAAGTCGATCACCCGTGGCCCGTCCGCGGCCAGCAGCACGTTGGACGGCTTCAGATCCCGGTGCACGAGTCCCGCGCCGTGGATCACCACGAGCGCCTCGGCCAGCCCGGCACCCAGCGCGCGCACGGACGCCTCGGGCAGCGGGCCGTGCTGCTCGATCACCTCGTCGAGCGGCGGGCCGAGTACGTACGCGGTCGCCAGCCACGGCAGCCGGCCCTCGGTGTCGGCGTCGACGACAGGCGCCGTATAGGCCCCGGAGACCGCCCGCGCGATCTCGACCTCGTGCCGGAACCGCGCCCGGAACTGCGCGTCCTCGGCCAGTTCGGGACGGACCACCTTCACGGCGACGGTCCGGCCGCCCGGCGACCGGGCGAGATAGACCCGCCCCATGCCACCGGCGCCGAGCCGTCCCAACAGGCGGTACGCCCCTAGGTTCTGCGGGTCTTCCGGCTCCAATGGCTGCATCAACAGCCACCCCCGTCTCCTGTGTACGCATACGTATGGTCGGGTCGCCCCGACGGGGCAGCCTATTGCGCCGGGTTTCGCACCCCGGATGCGGTCCCTTCACCTGTAGGCCCGTCACCTTTGGGCCCGTGCGTAGGGTGGGGAACCATCAGCCGCACCAGTGACGTCCCAGCCGTGTGACGTCGCCCAACGGCGCATGACGAACGGGACACCGTATCCACGCAAGATCTCCATCATTTGGAAGATCAGCCGGAGCGGCCCGGACGGAACAATCGATGAGGACCTCCCGTCCGGCACGTTCTTCAGGACCACGGATGTGACCGTCCGAGAGGTCCGGACCGACCAACGCTCAACGAATGCAACGGGATGAACCATGGGTGATCTGCAGATCAACGGAACCGTGATGGGGGACCTGCGCAGAACGTTCTCCACCATCGCGCAGCGCATGGAGAACGTCAGCCGGACCATGGGCAACGCCAACGGTGAGGGTGTCGGGGCGCCCAAGCTCATCGACGACGTGCACGACTTCGCGGACGAGTGGAAGTACGGCGTCAAGCAGATCGGCGAGCACGCCGACACCGCGGTCCAGATGATCGACCAGATCGGCAAGACCTTCGACGACGCCGATCTCCAGCTCGCCAACTCCCTCAAGCCGGAAGGCACGTGCTCGTGACCCGCAGTTTCCCCCACCTCGGGTTCGATCCGACGCCCGGCGACGTCGAGCAGACCCGGGCGCTGTCCCGGCAACTGGGCGATCTGACGACCGAGTTGACGACGACCGTCAGCGAGTTGCAGCAGATCGAGTGCGGTTACTGGAAGGGCGAGGCGGCCAAGGCCTTCAGCCAGCACATATCCCATGACGTCACCCCGTTGATCAAGAAGGCGCACGACTCCTTCGGCCGCGCCGCCACCGCGATCGGCGGCTGGGCCGAGCAACTGCACGGCTTCCAGGACGAGGCAGCCGCGCTGGAGCGCGAGGCCGCGACCAAGCAGGACACCCTCGACGACGCCAAGCGGGCGCTGGGCTCCAACCCCACCGGGCTCCCGAGCGGCACCGAGACCCCGCACCCCCAGCCCGGCGCCTCCCCCAGCCCCACGGCCGCCGACGAGAACAAGAAGAAGCACAAGGACGTCACCGACGCCGACACCGCCCTGCAGGGCGTCCGGCACCGGGCCGAGGAGCTTCACAACCGCTTCACCCGGGCCGCGCAGTCCGTCAGTCACGACCTCGACAAGGCCGGCGACATGGCGCCCGACAAGCCGGGCCTCTTCCACCGCATGGTCAGCGGCGTCGAGGGCGCCTGGAACGACACGGTCAAGTGGGTCCAGGACCACGCCGACATGATCAAGCTGATCGGTGACCTGCTCGGCGACCTCAGCGGCATCCTCGGCATGCTCGCCATCATCACGGCCCCGTTCGAGCCGCTCGGCGCGATCTTCGCGGGCGCGGCGGTGGCCACCAGCGCCCTCGCCCTGGTGGCGCACCTCGTCGCCAAGGCGGCCGGCGCGGACGTCAGCTGGATGTCCATCGGGCTGGACGCGCTCGGCGCGGTCCCCGGCCTCGGGGCGTTCTCCAAGGGCGTCAAGGTCGCCGACGGCGCCGTGGCGGCCGGCCGCGCGGCCGAACTCGGCGAAGGCTTCCGCGGGGTGACGACCATCGGCCGCAACATCGTCGGTGTCGGCGACCGGGTGGCCGGCGCCGTCAGCTTCACCGTCAAGGGCAAGACGATCGGCCTGTGGGGCCTCAAGAGCGGCGGACTGATCAAGGCCGAGGGCATGATGGGCCGGCTCGGCCTGGTCGCCGAGCAGAACTACGCCAAGGGCCAGTGGCTCGGCACCCGCGGCCTGGATCTCATCAGCAAGGGCAAGTGGGCGATCAACCCGATGTCCGGCCTCGGCCGCGGTATCGACGCCGGGATCAAGATCGCACCGAAGCTATGGTCGGTCCCGCAGCACATCGGTGAGGCGCTGCACCCGGGCGACCGGTTCAACCAGGCGGCCACCGCCCACTGAGGCACCGCCCACCGGGCCGGCGCCCACGGAACCACCGCACCCTGATCCACCGCTCGCCGATCCACCCCACCCTGGTCGGCGGGCACCGAGCACTGAGGACGGCGAGACGATGGACTGGTATCCGGACGCGGGCGAGGCCTCGCTGTTCCGCACCACACTGCGCTTCGCGACCGGGATGGCCCCGCCCGTCTCCGGCTCGCGGTGGTACCGGGACACCGGCCGCCACGACATCCAGCCGGACCTGGTGGCCGCCGGCTGGCCGCCGGGACCGGAGTTCACCGCACGGACGAAGAGCGAGCAGACGACGCGGCGCGCCGGCCGCGCCGCCTGGCTGGGCATTCCGCTGCTGCTCAACCTCATCTCCAACGCGGGCGGCGCGCCGGGCTCGCCCTTCGGCGACGTCGCCCTGCGCGGCGACCCGCATGACCCCGAGAACGAGGTCGAGGACTTCCCCGTCATGTGGGCGGCGCCCGGCACCGTGGCCCGTACGCTGCCGTGGCAGCTCGACCCGTCCCGGCAGGCCAAGGGCTACCGCACCGACGCGGTGGTGACCGACCGCCGGCTGGTCGTTCTCGGCATCACGTCCGTCACAGCCCCGGCGGACGTGCTCTGGGAGGCGCCGCGCGAAAGCATCGCGCGGGCGGAACGCCGGGAGTACGCCGAGACCAAGGCCGACCTGCTGATCACCTTCGCGGACGGATCCTGGGTCCGGATGTCCGCCGGCTCGGCCGACAACGCCGCCAAGGTCGTCCAGCACCTGAACGGCACGGTCCGCACCCTGACCGACGACCAGCTGACCGGCGGCCAGCGCGAGCGCGTCGCCCGTTTCGTGGCCGAACTCCCGCCGAACGCCGAGGCCCCGGCCTTCACCGTGCTCCCGAGCGGCATCGTCCGGGTCGAGGCACGCGTCCCGGCGAAGCTCGGCAAGGGCCTGTTCGAAACCCACACGATCCTGATGGACCACGCGGGCGCGCCCGCGGCACCCCGACCCGGCGACCTGTGAGCGACACGACTCCATGACCATTTCCGATCTCACCCCCTCCATCCCGGCCACCCTCGGCGGACCGGACATACCTCCCATGTGGTTCGTCGTCCCCGACGGCTTCCACCCCCTCCCGATCGCCGCCACCCCGGAGGAACGCGCCGCGGGCGCGGCCGACTTCGTACGGGAGCTGTTCCCCAACGGCGACGACGATCTGTGGACGCCGGCGGCGCTCTTCTACGCGGGACTCGCCGAGCTGATGACCGAAGGCGGCCTGGCCTTCTCGGCGATGGGCCTGTTCGGCATCGACGACGGCGGCATCGCGCACTGCTCGTTCACCGTCTCCGCCGTCGAGTCCGACCATCCGTCGGTCGAGGTCGCCGCGTTGGGACTGCGCGAGATCATGACCCGCGACCCGCTCAACGACGCGCGCTGGCTGGACCTGCCGTGCGGTCCCGCCGTCTCCGCCGTCTCCATGCGGGAGATCACCATCGGCGGCGAGATGACCGCGACCGGCGAGGACGCCTCGCTGCTCACCGGCCAGATCCAGGTCTATGTGCCGTTCCCCACCGGTCCGTTCACCGCCGTCTTCACGCTCGACACGGCAGCTGTGGACTACTGGGGCGAGATCAGCGACATGACGGTCGCGATCCTGCGCACCGTGAGCTTCACACCGCCGGAGGAGCAGGCAGCCGAGGGCGCATAACGCCCACCACCTGCTGTCAGCTCGTTTCGGTGCGCTGTCGCGGTATCGCGGACTCCTCGAGGAAGCGCTCCACCGTCTCGTACCAGGCGGTGGGCTGTTCCCAGTGGACGAGGTGGCCGGCGTCCGGGATCTCGGCGTAGCTGCCGCGGGGCAGGACGCGGACCATCTCCTGGGCCTCGGCACGCCCCAGTTCGCCCTCCAGACCGCGGACGACGAGGGCGGGGCAGCGGACCTGGGTGAGCTCCTCCCAGTGGGCGTCCAGGATCCAGGGGGCCCGGGAGCGGAGCATGTGGCGGCGGGCGAAGACGGGCCGCCAGCCGTCACCACGCTCCTCCATGATCTCGGTGTAGAAATCGCCCCTGGTGGGGCGCGGAGGATCGGCCCAGGGGTCGTCCTCACCGAACCACCTGCGGACGTCGGCGAGGCTGGCGAAGGGCAGTGGCCAGGAGGCGAACCAGGACTCCCACTCGCGCTGGCTGGCCTCCCCGAGGGCGGTGGCGCGCATGTCGCAGACGACGACGGCCCGCACCAGGTCCGGGCGGCGGGCGGCCAGCTGCCAGGCGGTGAGACCGCCCATGGAGTGCCCGACGAGGGTGACGGGAGCGAGGCCGAGCTGCTCCACGGCCGCCTCGGCGTCGGCGAGGTACGCCTCCCGGCTGTACGGGCCCTCGGGCTTGTCGCTGCGCCCGTGGCCGCGCTGGTCCAGGGCGATGGCGCGGTAGCGGGGGGCGAGCCGGCGGGCGGTGCCGGCCCAGTGCGAGGCCCGGCCCATGAGTCCGTGCAGCAGCAGGACCCCGGGTCGGTCGTCGGAGCCGTCCTCCTTGGACTCGGCGGCATAATCCCAGGCGGCGAGCCGGACGGAGCCCGCTCCGGTCACCTCGATACGTCGGATCATGTGCCGCACCCCCTGACGAACTGATCGGGTCTTCCGGCGCCTACGTTATCGAACTTCTATTCGATAAGACGGGCCACGCGCACAACATCGCTCTTTCGAGTGACATCACTCAAGGATTGACCGCCGCAGCCGAGGGGAGATCTCCTGCGGGGCGCGACACGAAGGGGAAGCGGTCGCGCGGAGTACTCGGGAAGCTCGGGGTTCCGGGTCCTCCGAGGGGAGCACCACCAGGGGAGGGACAAGGGGAGGAGGGCCCCGGCGCCATCAGGCGCCGGGGCCCCCGCCCCCTCCCACCAGGACAAACCGCGGGTCCTACCGCTTGGCCACGAAGACGTGCGACGCGACCTCGGCACCCAGCTCGGCGGCCTCGCCGCCACTGCCCACGAGGACCCCGCCCGCGGAGGTCGTCACGCTCACCACCGCGCCCGGCTGCACACCGGCCCGCCGCAGCGTGTACATCAGCTGGGCATCGGTCTGGATCGGCTCGCCGATCCGCTTCACCACGACGCTGGCGCCGGCCGGGCCCGGCGACAGTTCCGCCAGGCTGACCATGCCCTCCTCCAGGAAGGGATCCGCCTCGGCCTTCTCGCCCAGTTCCTCGAGACCCGGGATCGGGTTCCCGTACGGCGACTCGGTCGGGTGCCGCAACAGCTCCAGCACCTTGCGCTCCACCGCCTCGCTCATGACGTGCTCCCAGCGGCAGGCCTCGGCGTGCACCTGCTCCCACTCCAGGCCGATCACGTCGACGAGCAGGCATTCGGCGATCCGGTGCTTGCGCATCACGCGCGTCGCCGTCCGCCGGCCTTCGTCGGTCAGTTCCAGGTGACGGTCACCGGCGACATGCACCAGGCCGTCACGTTCCATGCGCGCCACCGTTTGGCTGACCGTCGGGCCGCTCTGATCGAGCCGCTCGGCGATTCGGGCGCGCATGGGGACCACACCCTCCTCTTCCAGCTCCAGGATGGTGCGGAGATACATCTCCGTCGTGTCGATGAGTCCGGACATGCGCGCCCCTCAATAGCTAGTGCGTGGCCCTGCACCAATTCTGACGCATCCCACCGACAACCGGCCCCGGCGCGGGATTCTTGACAGCGACGGCAGCGTGGCCGCACGGTGATCCGCATGAGTGAGCCCCGCGACGATCTGGCCGGCGAATACTTCGATGCGGCCATCGCCCTTCTCCGGAGGGTACGGGACGAGGAGTCCGCAGGTATCACAGCGGCGGGCAAGGCCATCGCCGACGCCATCGCCAACGGCAACCGGATCTTCGCCTTCGGCGCCGGGCACTCCTCGCTCGCCGCCCAGGACGTCGTCTACCGCGCGGGCGGCCTCGCCCTGGTCAACCTGCTCGCGGTGCCCGGCGTCGTCGGTATCGACGTCATGCCCGCGACCCTGGGCAGCGCCCTGGAACGGGTCGACGGCCTCGCGGGCGCCGTGCTCGACACCAGTCCGGCCAAGCCCGGCGACGTCCTCGTCGTCATCTCGCTGTCCGGACGCAACGCCCTGCCGGTCGAAATGGCGCAGAACGCCCGCGCCCTCGGCCTGACGGTCATCGGCGTCACCTCCGTGGCCTACGCCAAGGAGACCAAGCCCCGGCACGCGTCCGGCACGTTCCTCAAGGACCACTGCGACATCGTGCTCGACTCGAAGATCGCCGTCGGCGACGCGGAGATCGTCCGTGACGACGTCCCGGCCCCCTTCGCCCCCGCCTCGACCGTGGTGACCAGCGCACTCATGCAGGCCGTCGTCGCCACCGCGGTCGCGGAGCTCGCCGCCCGCGGCATCACGCCGCCGCTGCTGCGCTCGGGGAACGTGGACGGCGGCCATGACTGGAACGGCCGCATCTTCGAGGAGTACGGCTCACGGATCTTCTTCCGCCACTGAGCGCGGATCTTCCTCCGCCACCGATCCGCCGCTGAGGCGGCAGGCCGCCGGGCCGTTCGGCCGTCCGGGGCGGCGCCGCCCCGGCACAGCTCTCGGCCCAGCTCTCGGCCCGGCCCTCAGCCCAGTTGCTGCGCCAGGTCCAGCGCCGCGGCCACCCGCACCGCCACGTCCTCCGCGTACGCCGCGTCGGAACGGTCGAAGAGACGGCGCCCCGCGCCCCGCAGGAACGTGACGGCGCCCAGAGTGCGTCCGCGGCTCCGCAGGACCGTGGAGAGGCCGTGGACCGTCCCCTCGGGCCAACGGCGGGCCGCCGCCCACTCGTCGATCCTGGCCCGCGAGGCGGGCTCGGCCGCGGCGAGGGCGCCGAAGCTGGCGCGTACGGTGCCGATCCGCTCCACGGCCTGCAGCACGGGGTGCGCCGCCCCGTACGCCACCGGGATCGTGCCGACCGGGACGGGCAGACACGGCCCCGAGGACCCCTCCGGGGTAGAGGCGGCGCGCACCAGCCGGCCGTCGTCCCCGGCGAGGTCGACCAACGCGTGGTCGGCGAACCCGGCCAGCGCGAAGTCCAGATAGGTGGTCGCGGCCTCCACCGGGTCCTCGCACTCGGACGCCGTACGCCCGGCCCGGTGCAGCTGGTTGTGCCGGAAGCGCAGCAACGATCCTTCTTGCTCCGCGAGTTTGGCCTCCGTCACGTCCAGGAACAGCCACCCGACGCCCAGCGGCACCGGTTCCTCGCCGAGCGGCGACCCGAGGCGCACGAACCCGCTGCGCCAGCAGTGCCGTTTGGCGCCCTCGTCGCCGCGCAGGCTCAGCCACAGCTCGGACGGGACCGGCGGGCTGCCCTCCGCGAGCACGTGCTGCAGCGCCGTCTCCAGCTCCTCCAGGCCCTGCTCCAGCAGATCGCCGAGCGGCCGGCCGAGCAGGGTGTCCCGGCCGGTGCGCAGCAGGCGGGCGGCGTGCGCGTTCACGACGGCGGGCCGCAGGTCCGCGTCGATCAGGACGACACCCCACGAGGCGTCGTCGAAGAGCGCCTCGCTGAGCGCGATGGAGCGTTCCAGGTCGATCTGGGCGTGCACCTCGGAGAAGGCGCAGTAGACCCCGGCGGGGCGGCCGTCCTGACCCTGCACGGCCGCGGACTGGGTGCGGACGAGCACCCGGTGGCCGTCCTTGGTCAGCAGCGCGAACTCGTGCACCTGGCGGCCGGGCGCGTCCATGGCGCCGAGCAGCCTCGTCTGCACGTCGTGCGCGTCGGCGCTACGGGCGGCCCAGCCCGAGAAGCCGCGGCGGCCGACGGCATCGTCCGCCGACCAGCCGAGGATCCGTACGGCTTCGGAATTCCAGTGGGTGATGACACCGTCGCGGTCGAAGGCGCACAGGCCCGCCTCCATACCGTCGAGCAGAGCGGCGAGTAGCTGCTCGTCGCCATCACTGAGCGGCTTCGCATCGAATGGCTGCACGTCGAATCATTCAACCCCGGTGTGACTCAGCCCACACGGCATTTCGATAAATCGGTTGTGCGTCCCGGGGCCGGTTCCTAATGTTGCGGTCACACATGAAGGGAGGTGGTTCGCAGCATGATGTGCAGTCGGACACGTGAGGTGACTGCGGGCTAGTCCCGCGCACCAAGCTCGTCGCGCAGACTCCGTGCACGGGGTCGAGGGGCGGGCCAATCCCACGCAGTCACCCGACCCGCGGGCTCGTCGGACTTGTCCGGCCGGTGCCTGGAGGAAACTCCAGGGAGCAGCCCGCGGGTCGTTTGCGTTGTCGAAAGGCCGCGTGTGCGTTGTCGAAAGGCCGCGTGGCCGCCGGGTTCTACGGCGCCAGCCGTACGACGTTCCAGGAGCCCGTTTCGCTGTTCTCCCCGTCGGCGCGCTCGTAGCGCAGTCGGTCGTGCAGCCGGTTTTCGCGCCCCTGCCAGAATTCCACGCTCCGGGCGCGCACCCGGATGCCTCCCCAGTACGTCGGCACCGGGACGTCGCTGCCCTTCGGGTAGCGCGCCTCCAGCTCCGCGTAGCGCCGTTCCAGCTCCTCCCGGGACTCCACGACCGAGGACTGCGCACTGGCCCACGCGCCCAGCCGCGAACCGTGCGGGCGGCTGCGGAAGTACCGGGCGGTCTCGTCCGTCGAGACGCGTTCGACGGTGCCGGAGACGATGACCTGGCGGGCGATCGGATGCCAGGGGAAGAGCAGCGAGATCTGCGGGTTCTCCACCAGATCGCGGCCCTTGCGGGAGCCGTAGTTCGTGTAGAAGACGAAGCCGCGCGGGTCGAAGCCCTTGAGGAGCACGGTCCGTGAGCTGGGGCGGCCCTCGGCGTCGGCGGTCGAGACGATCATCGCGTTCGGCTCGGTGAGGCCGGCGGTCACGGTGTCCGCGAACCAGCGGGTGAACTGCGAGTACGGGTCCGCGGCCAGCTCGGCCTCGGTGAGACCCTGGGCGCGGTACTGCTCGCGCATGACGGCGGGATCGACATGATGCTGCACCCGGACATCTTGCATCCCCTGGGACCCGTACGTCCCGGCGGTGCGCCACGCGGGCCGTCCTGCCGGGGACCCTGTGGGGTCGGCGCGGTGGTCGGTAGGGGGTTTCCGGGCCGGAAAAGGGCCGGAAACCGGCCGGCCGGGCCGAAGAGTGTGCCGCACCTCACGCTTCCCGTCATGTGCCAGAACCGACAGAATTGCGGGTCGGGCAGCTGTGGCCTCTTGACATCAAGAGATACCGTTTCTGACTCCGGCCTCGGGTCTCCGATGGAGCAGGGTGACCATCACCCGAGCGGGGCATTACCGGAACGGCCGTCCAAGCAGTCGGCCGGCCAAGCACCTGTCGACCACATCACGAGGAGCCGCCTGATGTCCGACTTCGTACCCGGACTCGAAGGAGTAGTCGCGTTCGAGACGGAGATCGCCGAACCTGACAAGGAAGGCGGCTCTCTCCGTTACCGAGGCGTCGACATCGAAGATCTCGTCAGCCATGTCTCATTCGGAAACGTGTGGGGCCTGCTGGTCGACGGCAAGTTCAATCCGGGCCTGCCGCCTGCCGAGCCGTTCCCGATCCCGGTGCACTCCGGCGACATCCGTGTCGACGTCCAGTCGGCGCTCGCCATGCTCGCCCCCGTGTGGGGTCTGAAACCGCTGCTGGACATCGACGTCGACGAGGCCCGTGACGACCTCGCGCGCGCCGCCGTCATGGCGCTCTCCTACGTCGCCCAGTCGGCGCGCGGCCAGGGCCTCGCCATGGTGCCGCAGAAGGAGATCGACAAGGCGCAGACGATCGTCGAGCGCTTCATGATCCGCTGGCGCGGTGAGCCCGACCCGAAGCACGTGGCCGCCGTCGACGCGTACTGGACGTCCGCCGCGGAGCACGGCATGAACGCCTCCACGTTCACCGCCCGCGTCATCGCCTCCACGGGTGCCGACGTGGCCGCGGCCCTGTCCGGCGCCGTCGGCGCCATGTCGGGCCCGCTGCACGGCGGCGCCCCCTCCCGCGTCCTCGGCATGATCGAGGAGATCGAGCGGACCGGTGACGCGAGCGCCTACGTCAAGCGCGCCCTGGACAAGGGCGAGCGCCTGATGGGCTTCGGCCACCGCGTGTACCGCGCCGAGGACCCGCGTGCGCGCGTGCTGCGGCGTACGGCGAAGGAGCTGGGCGCCCCCCGCTTCGAGGTCGCGGAGGCGCTGGAGAAGGCGGCGCTCGCGGAGCTGCACGCGCGGCGCCCCGACCGGGTGCTCGCCACCAACGTGGAGTTCTGGGCGGCGATCGTCCTGGACTTCGCCGAGGTTCCGGCGCACATGTTCACGTCGATGTTCACCTGTGCCCGGACGGCGGGCTGGTCGGCCCACATCCTGGAGCAGAAGCGCACCGGCCGGCTCGTCCGCCCCTCCGCCCGCTACATGGGCCCCGGCCCGCGCGACCCGCGCGAGGTCGACGGCTTCGCGGGCATCGGGCACTGAGTCCACGTCAGGTGCTGCTGAATCGTTGATGCTGTGGCCTGCTCCCACCCTCGTACGGGGTGGGAGCAGGCCACAGTCGTCGGCGGGCCCTGCCGTCCTGACGCCCTGGATTCAGGCGTCCGGCCCCCCTGCCCTTGGTTCAGGCGTCCGGCAGCGCCTCCGCCAGGAGTTCGGCCAGGTGCCGGCCCGGGGTGTCGGCCAGCTCCGCGAGCTGCGTGCGGCAGGAGAACCCGTCCGCCAGAACGGCGGCCCCCGCGGGTGCCTCCCGGACCGCCGGGAGCAGTTGCTCCTCGGCGCAGGCCACCGACACGTCGTAGTGGCCCTGCTCGAAACCGAAGTTGCCGGCCAGACCGCAGCAGCCGCCGGAGGGCGTGCCGGTGAGGCCGGCGCGCTCGCGCAGCCGCCGTTCTGCGGCGTCGCCGAGCACGGCGTGCTGGTGGCAGTGCGTCTGTCCGACGACCGCACGGTCGAGGCGGGGCGGTACCCAGTCGGGGGCCAGCTCCTCCAGCACCTGCGCGAAGGTCCGGACGGAGGCGGCCAGCCGGGCCGCGCGGGGATCGCCGGAGCCGAGCAGTTCCGGCAGGTCGGCGCGGAGCGCCGCCCCACAGCTGGGTTCGAGGACGACGATCGGCAGCCCGGCGTCCAGCGCGGGTGCGAGGGCGTCGACCGTGCGGCGCATGACCGTACGGGCCCGGTCCAGCTGCCCGGTGGACACCCACGTCAGACCGCAGCAGACGGCCTTCGGCGGCAGGACGACCCGCAGGCCGGCTGCCTCCAGCACCTTCACCGCGGCCTGTCCGACCTGCGGCGACAGATAGTTCGTGAAGGTGTCGGGCCACAGCACGACGGTCGTGCCGGGCGCGGTCGTGCCGGGCGCGGTCGTTCCAGCGACGTCCGTCGCGGTCTTGCCCGCCCCGGCCGGGCGGCCGGCCTGCCGGCGGAGGGCGCGGTGGTTCCACCAAGTGCGGAAGGGCTCGTGGGCCAGCGCGGGGATGTGGCGTTGCGGCGCGATGCCGCCGGCGCGCTTGGCCACCCCCGCCAGCGGCCCCCGGGCCAGGGCGTTCAGGACGCGCGCATACGGTGCGGCGGCTCGCAGCCAGACCGGGAGCCATCCCATCGAGTAGTGCGAGCGGGGGCGCAGCCGTCCTGCGTAGTGGTGGTGCAGGAACTCGGCCTTGTACGTCGCCATGTCCACCTCGACCGGGCAGTCGCTGCGGCAGCCCTTGCAGGAAAGGCACAGGTCGAGCGCGTCGCGGACCTCCTCCGACCGCCAGCCGTCCTCGATGATCTCGCCGGCGAGCATCTCGTGCAGCAGCCGGGCGCGGCCGCGCGTGGAGTGCCGCTCCTCCCCCGTCACCCGGTACGACGGGCACATCACGCTGTCCCCGCCGGACGAGGTGGTCGCGGACGTACGGCATTTGCCGACGCCGACGCAGCGCCGGACGGCCGCCGTGAAATCGCCGCCGTCACCCGGATAGGTGAACTCGACATCGACGGGATGCGACGCACGGGACGGCAGCACGCCGAAGCGGAGGTTGCTATCCATAGGAGCGGGGCGGACGAGCATCCCGGGATTCATTCCGCCCGCCGGGTCCCAGAGATCCTTGAAAACTCCAAAGAGAGCCACGAGTTCGGGGCCGTACATCTTCGGCAGGAGTTCCGCCCGCGCCTGGCCGTCGCCATGCTCGCCCGACAGCGAGCCACCGTGGGCGACGACCAGGTCGGCGGTCGCCTCGGAGAAGCGCCGGAAGCGGGCGATGCCCGCCGGCGTCAGCAGGTCGAAGTCGATACGGACATGCACGCAGCCGTCGCCGAAGTGTCCGTACGGGGAGCCGCGCAAGCCGTGCTCGCCCAGCAGCGTCCTGAACTCCCGCAGATACGCGCCGAGCCGGTCCGGTGGCACCGCGCAGTCCTCCCAGCCGGGCCATGCCTCGGTGCCGTCGGGCATCCGGGTCGCGGTCCCCGAGGCGTCCTCGCGGATCCGCCACAGGGCGCGCTGGTCGGCCGGCTCCGAGACGACGGTGTGGTCCCTGGCGCCGTCGGCGGCGGCGTGGCGGCACAGCTCCGAGGCGCGGGCCCGCGCCTCGGCCGCGGTGCCGCCGCCCATCTCCACGAACAGCCAGGCGGCGCCGCGCGGCAGCGACTCCCGGGCGGCGGCGCCCACCAGGTCGGCCGCCATGCCCTCGACGGTCAGCGGGTGGTGGGGCAGCAGCAGGTGCGCGGCTTCGGCGGCGGCGCTCTCGTCCTCGTACCCGAGCACGGCCAGCGCGCGGGCGGCCGGCGGCTCCACCAGCCGTACGGTGGCGCGGGTCAGCACGCCCAGGGTGCCCTCGCTGCCGGTGAAGGCACGCGCCAGATCCCGGCCGTGCTCGGGGAGCAGCCGGTCCAGGGCGTAGCCGGAGATCCGGCGCGGCAGGTCGGGGAAGCCGGTGCGGAGCACGGACAGCCGCTCGTCGGCGAAGGCGGCGGTCCGGTCGTGCAGCGGCCCCGGCAGGCCGCGGCCGAGGGTGGCCCGCTCCCCGCCGTAGGTCAGCACCTCCAGCTCGTGCACGTTGTCGGCGGTCGTCCCCCAGGCGACCGAATGCGAGCCGCACGCGTTGTTGCCGATCATGCCGCCGAGGGTGCAGCGGCTGTGGGTGGACGGATCCGGGCCGAAGGTCAGCCCGTGGCCGGCGGCCGCCGCCCGCAGATCGTCGAGGACCACACCCGGCTGCACGACCGCGGTGCGCGCCTCGGGGTCGATGTGCTCGATCGCCCGCATGTGGCGGGTGAAGTCCAGCACCACTCCGACCCCCGTCGCCTGCCCGGCGATCGAGGTGCCCCCGCCGCGCGGCACCACCGGCACGCCGTACTCGCGGCACACCGCCAGCGCCGCCGCCACGTCGTCCGCGTCGCGGGGCGCCACCACGCCCAGCGGGACCCTCCGGTAGTTCGACGCGTCCATCGTCACCAGCGCCCGCGCCCCCGCGTCGAACGCGACCGTGCCGCGTACCGCCGCCCGCATCGCCTGCTCAAGATCCATACGCCAACCTTGTCTCACCGGGTGGACCAGTAGCGGGACCGGGTTCAGGACGGATTACGCTTCGCCCGTGGCTGATATCCAGATTCCCGCTGACATCAAGCCCGCCGACGGCCGTTTCGGCGCGGGCCCCTCCAAGGTACGGACGGAGGCGGTCGAAGCGCTGGCCGCGACCGGCACGTCCCTGCTCGGCACCTCTCACCGGCAGGCTCCGGTGAAGAACCTGGTGGGCCAGGTCCGTGAAGGTGTCCGGCAGCTGTTCTCCCTGCCCGAGGGCTATGAGGTAGTGCTCGGCAACGGCGGGTCCACCGCGTTCTGGGACATCGCCACCCATGGTCTGATCCGGCAGAAGTCCCAGCATTTGTCGTTCGGCGAGTTCTCCTCCAAGTTCGCGACCGCGGCCAAGCTCGCGCCGTGGCTGGACGACCCGTCGGTCGTCAAGTCCGACCCGGGTACCCACCCGGTGCCGGTCGCCGAGGCCGGTGTGGACGTGTACGCGTTCACGCACAACGAGACCTCGACGGGTGTCGCCGCACCCATCAAGCGCGTACAGGGCGCCGACGCCGGTTCACTCGTCCTGGTGGACGCCACCTCCGGTGCGGGCGGCCTGCCGGTCGACATCACCGAGACGGACGTCTACTACTTCGCCCCGCAGAAGTCCTTCGCGGCGGACGGCGGCCTGTGGCTGGCCGCGTTCTCCCCGGCCGCGCTGGAACGCGCCGCCGAGATCGCCGCGTCCGGCCGGCACATCCCCGCGTTCTTCGACCTGCCGACCGCGATCGACAACTCGACGAAGAACCAGACGTACAACACCCCGGCGCTGTCCACGCTCTTCCTGCTCGCCAACCAGCTCGACTGGATCAACGGCCAGGGCGGCCTGGACTGGGCGGTCGCCCGCACCGCGGACTCCTCGTCGCGGCTGTACGGCTGGGCCGAGAAGTCGTCGTACGCGACGCCGTTCGTGGCCGACCCGGAGCAGCGCTCGCAGGTCATCGGCACCATCGACTTCGACGACGCGATCGACGCCACCCAGATCTCGAAGGCGCTGCGCGCCAACGGCATCGTGGACACCGAGCCGTACCGCAAGCTGGGCCGCAACCAGCTGCGGGTCGCGATGTTCCCGGCGGTCGACCCGGCCGACGTCGAGGCGCTGACGGTCTGCATCGACTACGTCATCGACAAGCTGTAACCGCACCCGCGACGCACGACTGACGAGGGGTCCGGCCGGTGACGGCCGGGCCCCTCGTCAGTCGGGACGGCGGCGAAGGATCCGGCGCAGGCCGGTGGCCGCGACGAAGATCGCGGCGAGCACCGCGAAACCGACGACGGTCACACTGTGGCCGGACGAGCCGTCCTTGGCGGCGTCCGCGGCCGGTCCCTTGCCGCCCGGCCGGCCCGTGCCGGCGGATCCGGTGGCGTCCGGGGCCACGGAGTCCGGCAGGTCCTCGCCGTTGAGCGGCGCCCGCCAGACCTCGCTGTTCTTCCCCTCGCTGCCGTACATCAGCGCTCGGCCGTCCGGGGTGAAGGCCACCGACTCGCCCTGCCGCTGCATCGGCACATCGAGGCTGCCGATCTTCGTCGGGGCGTCGCCGGACCACCGCCAGGCGGTCGCCCAGAAGTAGCCGCGCAGCACCAGCCGGGTGCCGTCGGGCGAGAACGAACCGTCGGTCACCCAGGGCACCTCGGCGATCTTCCGGAAGACGTTCACCCCCTTCGGGCTGAGCTTCTTCGGGCCCGCGTACAGGGCGCCGCCGTCCTCGTTCTTGCTGGCGATGTAGACCCGGCCGGTCTTGGGGTGCACCATCAGCGCCTCCGCGTTCCGCGGGCCGCCCTCGTACTGGACCGTGTAGCGGATGACGTCCACCGTCGTGTTCCCCAGCTGCTTGGGCTCGGCGAACCGGTAGATCCACACATGCGGCCAGGTCCCGCCGAGGTTGTCGCCGATGTCGCCGACGTAGATGTCGCCGTCCGGGCCGATGGAGATCGCCTCCACGTCACGGGGGTCGATGCCGCGCATCGTGACCCTGGCGACGGTCCTGCCGGTCGCGGAGTCCACCGCGTAGACGTACGGGCCGTCGTCGCTGTCGTTGTGGGTCCAGTACACGCCCTTGTGGAGGTGGCTGGCGGCCAGTCCGCTGGACTCGGTGATCCGGGGGTCGCTGATGGTGAACGCGACGGCGGGCCCGCCGTCGGCGACGGCCCCCGGCACCGGTCCGAGAACGGCGAACGCCGCGGCGGCGACTGAGGCGGCGAGGGCGATGCGGGAGCGCGGCATGCCCCCAGCCTGCCATCCCGTCATGTGTCGGGCTTCACGCCGCCGGGCATCGCGGCCGGGGCCGGGTATCCGCGATGATCTCAGCGTGCGTTATATGTTCGTCGGCGATTCCATGACCATCGGCAGCGCGGGCGACTTCACCTGGCGTTACCGCATGTGGCAGCACCTGTGCTCGCTCGGCGAGCCGTTCA
This sequence comes from Streptomyces sp. So13.3, assembly GCF_005860785.2. Lineage (NCBI taxonomy): Bacteria > Bacillati > Actinomycetota > Actinomycetes > Kitasatosporales > Streptomycetaceae > Streptomyces > Streptomyces sp. So13.3. Next base: position 4,532,927 of record NZ_CP048835.1, read on the forward strand.
CGGTGGTCGGCCCGCGCACCGCGCTGCACGACAAGGAGCGCGGCGAGCCCGTCTCGCACGCGTACGCCGACCCGGCCTTCCCGGCGGACGCCCGGCGGCATCTGGCCGGCTGGGGTGAGGGCTGGCTGCACATGGCGCCGCTGATCGGGGACGCGGTGCGCGCGCACCGTCCCGATCTCCTGCTGATCTCGCTCGGTCTGATCGATCTCGGCTTCTACACGACCGCCGAGCAGACCGCGGAGAACCTGCGGAGCTTCGTCGGCGAGGCACGGTCCGCCAATCCGCGGATCCGCATGGTGCTGCTGCCGGTGATACCCAACATCCGGGCCGACCACGATCTCCCCTTCGCCGAGCAGTGCCGGGACCTCAACGTCCGGATGGCCAAGGCCGTCGCCGATCTGGACACCGGCGCCTCTCCCCTGCTGCTCGCGTCCCGGCCGGACGGCTACGAGCTGTTCACCGACACCTACGACGGCACGCACCCCGGTCCCTCCGGCGAACACCGCCTCGCGGCCGCGTTCGCCGACGCGATGCACCAGGCCTGGGGGGTCGGCGGACCGTATGCGGGCCGATAGGCGCGGCGCCCCCTGACACGCCCGTCCCAGCGGGCGGCCACCCCCTTGCTTCGAGCGCACTCGAAGAGCTTGGCTTAGGGGTCATGGAGTACACGCAGCTCGGACGCACGGGTCTCAAAGTCAGCCGCCTGGTGCTCGGCACCATGAACTTCGGTCCCCAGACCGATGAGAACGACAGTCACGCGATCATGGACTCCGCGCTCGGCGCGGGCGTCAACTTCTTCGACACCGCCAATGTGTACGGGTGGGGCGAGAACAAGGGCCGCACCGAGGAGATCGTCGGGTCCTGGTTCGCCAAGGGAGGCGGGCGCCGCGAGAAGACCGTTCTCGCGACGAAGGTCTACGGCAACATGGCCGCCGAGGGTGACGCCTGGCCGAACGCCGACCGGCTCTCCGCCCTCAACATCCGCCGTGCCGCCGACGCGAGCCTGAAGCGGCTCGGTACGGACTACATCGACCTCTACCAGTTCCACCACATCGACCGGAACACGCCCTGGGACGAGATCTGGCAGGCCGTCGACGTCCTCGTGCAGCAGGGCAAGATCCTGTACGCCGGTTCGTCGAACTTCGCCGGCTGGAACATCGCGCAGGCCAACGAGGCGGCCGCCCGTCGCGGTTCGCTGGGCCTGACCAGCGAACAGTGCCTGTACAACCTGGCCGAGCGGCGTGCCGAGATGGAGGTCATCCCGGCGGCGCAGGCGTACGGCCTCGGGGTCATCCCGTGGTCGCCGCTGCACGGCGGGCTGCTCGGCGGGGCGCTCCGCAAGGAGCGCGAGGGCGGCGGCGCGCGCTCGACGTCCGGCCGCAGCGCGGACGCGCTCAAGAGCGCGGCGCAGCGCGACCAGATCCAGGCGTACGAGGACCTGTGCGACAAGCACGACCTGGCGCCCGGTGATGTCGGTCTGGCGTGGCTGCTGACCCGGCCCGGGGTGACCGGGCCGATCGTCGGCCCGCGGACGCAGGCGCAGCTGGACTCGGCGCTCAACGCGGTCGAGCTGAAGCTGTCGGAGGAGTTCCTGTCCGCACTGGACGAGGTCTTCCCCGGCCCGGGGCCGTCCCCGGAAGCCTTCGCCTGGTAGGACCCGGCCAGGCCGGGTCCCGGTGAGAACCGGGGCCCGGCGGGCGGGGCCGGTGGCCGCGGGCGGGCGCGACGGCCTCTCAGCGCAGCAGTGCGCCCGCGACCACCACGACGAGCATCAGGACGAGGGCGGCGGTCACTACACGGGTTCGGGTCTTGGGGTCCACGTGTCGAGGTTAACCGGCCGGGGTCACCGGCCCAGCGGCCAGGTCGCCACCGTCTCGTAGTGGGCGTCCGGCGCCGGGTGGCTGCGCACCAGCGCGAGGGTGTCCGCGGACCACGGCGTACCCAGGAAACCGTCGAGCGCGGCGGCGTACGGGCCGAGGGCCACGCCGCCGCGGCTGCGGGCCAGCGTGAGGTGCGGGGTGTACGCGTGCTCCTGCGCCGGATCGACGCCGGCCTGCCGGGCGGCGCTCTGGACGGAGTCCGCCAGTTCCGCGAGCCGGCCGGTGTCGCCCGCGGCGCCCGCCCACAGCGCCCGCTCGCCGAACCGGCCGCCGCCGGACAGCTGCAGTTCGCAGGGCGCGTACCGCCGCGCGACGGCGGCGAGGCCGTCCCGCAGCGCGGGGAGCGTCCCGTCGGCGACCTCGCCGAGGAAGGCGAGCGTGAAGTGCCATCCGGCGCGTTCGGTCCAGCGCAGCCGGCCGGCTCCGGGGAGCCGGTGGAGCGGGGAGACGGCCAGATCGAGTTCGTCCGCCACCCCGGAGGGCGGCAGGACCGCGGCGAACAGTCTCATGCCGACGGCCTCACGCGGCCGTCACCAGTGGGGCGGCCGCGCCCTCACGGGGCACGAACTCGATCAGCCGGTGGTCTTTTCCCCGGTGCAGGTCCACCTTGAGCCGCAGCCCGCCGACCCGGGCCAGCACCAGGCCGACACCGACCGCCGCGAGCGCCGCGACGAGGCCGCCGGACAGGAACCCGACGCGGGCCCCGTAGGTGTCCGTCACCCAGCCGACGACCGGGCCGCCTATGGGGGTGCCACCGACGAAGACCATCATGTACAGGCTCATGACGCGGCCCCGCATGGCGGGGTCGGAGGCGAGCTGCACCGAGGCGTTGGCCGAGGTGTTGAACGTCATCCCGAAGACGCCGATCGGCAGCAGCAGGAGCGCGAACATCCAGAAGGACGGCGCCACCGCGGCCACCACCTCCAGCGCCCCGAAGGCGAACGCGGCGGCCACCAGCAGCCGCAGCCGGGTCCGTCCGCGGCGGGCCGCGAGCAGCGCGCCGCCGAGCGAGCCCAGCGCGATGATGGTGTTCAGCAGCCCGTAGGTGCTCGCACCGGAGTGGTAGACGTGGTTGACGAAGCCGGTGAGGATGATCGGGAAGTTGAAGCCGAAGGTCCCGATGAACCCGACCAGCACGATCGGCCAGATCAGCTCCGGGCGCCCGGCGACGTAGTGCAGGCCCTCCCGCAGCTGGCCCTTGCCGCGCGGCACCCGCTCGACCTTGTGCAGCTCAGCGGTGCGCATCATCAGCAGGCCGGCGAGCGGGGCGAGGAACGACAGCCCGTTGAGCAGGAATGCCCAGCCGCTGCCGACCGCGGTGATCAGGACACCGGCGACGGCGGGGCCGATCAGCCGGGCGGCCTGGAAGTTCGCGGAGTTCAGCGAGACCGCGTTGCGGATCTCGCCGGGGCCGACCATCTCGACCACGAAGGTCTGCCGGGCCGGGTTGTCGACGACGGTCACCATGCCGAGGGCGAAGGCGATGACGTACACGTGCCAGACCTGGACGTGCCCGCTGAGCGTCAGTGCGGCGAGCAGCAGCCCGAGCCCGCCGAGCGCGGCCTGGGTGCACAGCAGGATCTGCCGCTTGGGGTAACGGTCGGCGATGACACCGCCGAACAGGCCGAAGAGCAGCATCGGCAGGAACTGCAGCGCGGTGGTGATACCCACCGCGAAAGAAGAACCGGTGATGCTGAGCACCAGCCAGTCCTGGGCGATCCGCGACATCCAGGTGCCGGTGTTGGACACCACGGCGCCGGTCGCGAAGAGCCGGTAGTTACGAACCTTGAGCGAGCTGAACATGCCGCACTTCGTGGTCGTATCGGGTTCTTGTCCGGGTGCGGTGTCTGAGCCGGCTGCCGAACTCAATCTAGGTTCGCCTCCCCTGTGTGGCGTTGCGCTTCACTTCTGGTTGTTCCACGTTCTTCTGCACCCGCCGTCCGCCGGTCGGGTATCACTACATCTCGGGTGTCACTGCTTCTCGGAACGTCTCGGGTGTCACTACAGCTGCGCGAGCTTCTCCAGGACCGGCGCGGCGGCACGCAGCACGGCGCGCTCGTCGTCGCTCAGCCCCTCCGTGAGCTGCGCCAGCCACACGTTGCGCTTGCGGCGGCTCTCCTCGAGCATCGCCTCGGCCTGCTCCGTCTGGCTGACGACCACCTGGCGGCGGTCGTCGGGGTGCGGGTCCCGGCGGACGAGGTCCTTGGCCTCCAGCATCGCGACGATGCGCGTCATGGAGGGCGGCTGGACGTGCTCCTTGCGGGCCAGCTCCCCGGGTGTGGCGGAGCCGCAGCGGGCGAGGGTACCCAGCACGGACATCTCGGTCGGGCTGAGCGACTCGTCCACCCGCTGGTGGCGCAGTCGCCGCGACAGTCGCATCACTGCGGAGCGCAGAGAGTTCACTGCGGCGCGGTCGTCCTCGGACAGTTCGGTCACATTCATTAGCGTAGCTCATTACCTAGGCTAAGTAAACCTCACCCATATGAGTGAGTTAGCGCCCGAAAACGACACCTGGAACCACCCCCGGCGGGGACCTTTGGCATATGGCATCGAGAGTGCTCAGCCTGCGTATAGACGCCGACCTGCTGGATCGGCTCCGTGACCACGCCGCCAAATGCGGAACGAGCGTCCAGGACTACGTGGTCCGGACGCTCGTTCGCGACGACTTCGACGAGCGGTTCAAGACCGCCGTCGACGAGACGGAGCGGTTCTACGCCGCTCCGCCGGGGTGAGTGGCACCCCGACACCATCCCGACACCACCCCGACAACACCGGGGCGGTCAGGCCGGGCCCAGGCCGGGCCTCAGGTCAGGCCGAGGGCCGGCATCAGGTAGTAGAAGCCGAAGACCGCCGCGACCACGTACAGGGCCACCGGCACCTCACGGCCGCGCCCCGCGGCCAGCCGCAGCAGGCAGAAGCTGACGAAGCCGATGCCGATGCCGTTGGTGATGGAGTACGTGAACGGCATCATCACCATCGTCAGGAACGCCGGGACGGCGATCGTGAAGTCGTCCCAGTCGATGTCCCGGACGCTGTTCGCCAGGATCAGGAAGCCGACCGCGATCAGCGCGGGAGTGGCGGCCTGGGCCGGGACCATCGTGGCGAGCGGGGTGAAGAACAGCGCGAGCACGAACATCAGCCCGGTGACGATGCTGGCGAGGCCGGTCCTGGCACCCTCGCCGACACCGGCCGTGGACTCCACGAAGCAGGTGTTGGCGGAGCTGGAGGTGGCGCCGCCGAGGGCGGTGGCGATGCCGTCGACCATCAGCACCTTGTTCATGCCGGGCAGGTCGCCCTTCTCGTCCAGCAGGTGCGCCTCGTCGCTGACGCCGAGGATCGTGCCCATCGCGTCGAAGAAGCAGGACAGCAGCACGGTGAAGACGAACAGCACCCCGGTCAGTATCCCGACCTCGCCGAAGCCGCCGAAGAGGCTGACGTTGCCGATGAGTCCGAAGTCCGGGCCGGCCACCGGGTTGCCGGGCCACTCGGGGACGGTCAGCCCCCAGGCCATGCCGGGGATGTCCGCGACCGCGTCGATGATCAGGGCCAGCACCGTCATCGCGACGATGCTGATCAGGATCGCGCCCGGCACCCTGCGGATGATCAGGGCCAGCGTGAGCAGCACGCCCAGGATGAAGACCAGCACCGGCCAGCCGTTGAGGTGGCCGTCCGAGCCCAGCTGCAGCGGGACGGTGGTGTGCGCGGCGTCCGGGATTCGGGTGACGAAGCCCGAGTCGACGAGGCCGATCAGCATGATGAACAGGCCGATGCCGATCGCGATGCCCTTGCGCAGCCCCAGCGGTACCGCGCTCATCACCCGCTCGCGCAGCCCGGTGGCGACCAGCAGCATGATCGCGAAACCGGCCAGGACGACCATGCCCATCGCGTCGGGCCAGCTCATCCTGGGTGCGAGCTGCAGGGCGACGACGGTGTTCACACCGAGGCCGGCCGCGAGCGCGATCGGCACATTGCCGATGACGCCCATCAGGAGGGTGGTGAAGGCGGCGGTCAGCACGGTGGCGGTGACCAGCTGGCCACCGTCCAGGTGGTGGCCGTACTTGTCCACGCCGGAACTGAGGATGATCGGGTTCAGCACGATGATGTAGGCCATCGCGAAGAAGGTGGCGAGCCCGCCCCGGACCTCGCGGGAGACCGACGATCCCCGCTCGGAGATCCGGAAGAAGCGGTCGAGGCCGTTCTTGGGCGGTGCGGGTGACGGGTTCTGGGCGTCGACCGAGGCGGTGGCCGAGGGGGACATGTAGGTCCTCTATTTGTGCGTTCGTACGACTGAAACCAGTCACCGGGGGACCGCTTCAGTATGAACAAACGAGTGATCGAGCGCTATCTCCGCGCGTAGACCCTTGCGGCGACCGGCCGCACCCCACCATGGGGCACCTGCCGGCACCACGTACCCTGACCGCATGAGCAAGTGGAAAGCCACGCACGAGACACCCGAGCCGCTGGAAGCGAACGACATCGCGACCGTCCTCGTCGGCACGGTCGTCTGGTTCGTGCTCTTCATCGGGCAGCTCCCCTTCTACGGCTGGTACGCCGACCACGGCCACGCCTGGTGGATCTGGACCTGCCTCGCCGGCAGCCTGCTCGGCCTCTTCGGCCTCTGGTACGTCCGGAGGCGCAACGCGGCCCTGCAGCGGGAAGCCGCACAGCGCGAAGCCCGGCAGGACGGCCGGAACGTCACCCCGTAGAACATCACCCCATACCCGTCCGAACGGTCACCCGGACCGCTCCGTCCGGCGGGTGAACCGGGCGAACCGCACGTAGCGTCGGTGCCATGACGGATCGCACGGACATCCAGGTCGTTGCCCGCAACGCCGGACTGACCAGCAGTGAGGTCGCCGAGCGGGTGGCCCGGGGCGAGGTGAACGACGTTCCGGTGCGGTCGTCGCGCTCCACCACCGAGATCGTCAAGGCCAACGTCTTCACCCGGTTCAACGCCATCATCGGCGTGCTCTTCCTCGTCATCCTCGTCGTCGGACCGATCCAGGACGGCCTCTTCGGCTTCGTCATCGTCGCCAACACGGCGATCGGCATCATCCAGGAGATGCGCGCCAAGAAGACCCTCGACAGCCTCGCCGTCATCGGCGAGGCCAAGCCCACCGTGCGCCGCGACGGCACGGCCGTCGAGATCCACACCTCCGCGATCGTGCTGGGCGACCTCATCGAGCTGGGCCCGGGCGACAAGGCCGTCGTCGATGGCGAGGTCGTCGAGGCCGAGGGGCTGGAGATCGACGAATCGCTGCTCACCGGTGAGGCCGACCCGGTGCTGAAGAAACCGGGCGACCCCGTCATGTCCGGCAGCTTCGTCGTCGCCGGCGGCGGCGCGTTCACCGCCACCAAGGTCGGCCGGGGGGCCTACGCCGCGCAGCTCGCCGAGGAGGCGTCCCGCTTCACCCTCGTCAACTCCGAACTGCGCAACGGCATCAGCGAGATCCTCAAGTACGTGACGTGGATGATGGTGCCGACCGCGATCGGCCTGATCATCAGCCAGCTCGTGCTCCAGGACCACAACTGGCGCGAGGCGGTGCGCCGTACGGTCGCCGGCATCGTGCCCATGGTCCCCGAGGGACTGGTGCTGCTGACCTCCGTCGCCTTCGCGATCGGCGTCATCCGGCTCGGCCGCAAGCAGTGCCTGGTGCAGGAACTCCCCGCCATCGAGGGCCTGGCGCGGGTCGACGTCGTCTGCCTCGACAAGACCGGCACCCTCACCGAGGGCGGGATGGACGTCACCGGGCTGCGGATGCTCGACGGCGCCACGGAGCCGTACGTCCAGCAGGTGCTCGGCGCGCTCGGCGGCTCCGACCCGCGGCCCAACGCCAGCCTTCAGGCGATCGTCGCCGCCTACCCGGTGACGGTGAAGGACGGGGCCGGAAGCGACGGCTGGCGGTGCACCGAGGCGCTGCCCTTTTCCTCCGCGCGCAAGTACAGCGGCGCCGCCTTCAACGAGCCCGACGGCGACAGCAGCACCTGGCTGCTCGGCGCGCCCGACATCCTGCTGCCCACCGGCCACACCGCCCTCGCCGACATCGACGAACTCAACAACCAGGGCCTGCGGGTGCTGCTGCTCGCGCGCACCGACCGCCGGCTCGACGATCCGGGCGTCGCCACGGACGTCGTCCCGCAGGCGCTGGTCATCCTGGAACAGCGGCTGCGCCCCGACGCCGCCGACACCCTGCGGTACTTCGAGGAACAGGGCGTCCACGCCAAGGTCATCTCCGGCGACAACGCGATCTCGGTCGGCGCGGTCGCCGGCAAGCTCGGGCTGCCCGGCGCGGAGCACCCGGTCGACGCCCGCCAACTGCCCACCGACCGGGACGCGATGGCGGACGTGCTGGAGAACGGCGCGGTCTTCGGCCGGGTCACCCCGCAGCAGAAGCGCGACATGGTCGCCGCGCTCCAGTCCCGGGGCCACAACGTCGCGATGACCGGCGACGGCGTCAATGACGTGCTCGCCCTCAAGGACGCCGACATCGGCGTCTCCATGGGCTCGGGATCCGAGGCGACCCGGGCCGTCGCGCAGATCGTGCTGCTCAACAACAGCTTCGCGACGCTGCCCTCGGTGGTCGCGGAGGGCCGCCGCGTCATCGGGAACATCACGCGGGTGGCGACGCTGTTCCTCACCAAGACCGTCTATTCGGTGCTGCTGGCGCTGCTGGTGGTCTTCTGGCAGGTGCCGTATCCGTTCCTGCCCCGCCATCTGACGCTGCTGTCCACCCTGACCATCGGTGTCCCGGCGTTCTTCCTGGCGCTCGCTCCCAACAAGGAGCGGGCCAAGCCGCACTTCGTACGACGGGTGATGCGGTACTCGGCGCCCGCGGGCGTCATCTGCGGGGTGGCGACGTTCGGCGAGTACCTGCTGGCCCGCCACCACTACACCGGTGACGGGGCGCTGGACGCCGAGACCAGCAACGCGACCCTCACCCTGTTCCTGATCTCCATGTGGGTGCTGGCCATCGTCGCCCGCCCCTACACGCTGTGGCGGGTCTGCCTGGTGCTGGCGATGGGCGCGGGCTTCCTGATCGTGCTGGTCACGCCCTGGCTGCAGAAGTTCTTCGCGCTCAAGCTGGTGGGTACGGAGGGTCCGTGGGTGGCGGTGGGGGTCGCTCTCGCGGCCGGGCTCGTTCTGGAACTGGTCTGGCGAACGCTCCGCGTCCACGACAGCGACTGACGACCCGCCGGGATACCGCGGACACCGGGAACACCCGGGATGCGGCGGTTACTTCACGAACTCGGCGGCGTTCTCCTCGGCCCACACCGCGAAGCTGCGCGCCGGGTGACCGGTCAGCTCCTCGACGGCGGTGGTGAGGTCGACGGGCTTGCCGTCGGTGGAGCGCCAGTAGTCGAGCAGGCCGTCGGCGTAGGCGGCGGGCACGTACTCCGCCATCTCCGCCTTCCAGGCCTCGGGGTGACGGCGTCGAACGTGAAGGGCCGGCCGGTGGTGCGGGATCAGTGGTCGTCGTCGGGCTGGGCGTTGCGCGGCATGAGCCACACGAGGCCGGTGCTGAGGAGCGCGACGCAGGCGACGACGATCAGGCTGTAGGTCATGGCGTGGGCCTCGTCGTCGGAGGCGAGGGTCTTGAAGTAGACCGTGGTGACGACGGCGGCGCCGATGGCGTTGGCGAGCTGCTGGACGGCGCTGAGGGAGCCGCTGGCGCTGCCGGCTTCCTTGGGGTCGATGTCACCGATGGTGACGTCGTAGATGGTGCCGAAGCAGGTGCCCATGCCGAGACCGATGATCAGGATCGGGGTGAGCAGCGACCAGGTGCCGAGGTCGGTGCCGTAGGCGTGGACGAGGGCGAGCAGCCAGCCGGTGCCGATCAGGGTGATCAGCAGGCCGATGAGGACGAGGTTGCGTCCGAGCTTGCCGACGAGCTGGTAGCAGGCGATGGAGGCGACGACGATGCCGGCGGCGACGGGGGCGAGGCCGAGCGCGGCGCGCATCGGGGAGTAGCCCAGACCGTTCTGCAGGAAGAGCGAGAGGACGAACAGCAGTCCGGCGTTGGCGGCGAAGAACACGATGCCGAGGATGAGGCCGGAGGTGAAGCCGCGGTTCTTGAGCAGCGACGGCTGGATGAGCGGGCTGGCGGCGGTGCGCTGGCGGTGGCAGAACAGGCCGAAGAAGACGAGGCCGGCGGCGAGCGAGGCGAACGGGACGAGGTTCCAGCCGTTGGAGGAGCCCTCGATCAGGCCGTAGAGCAGCCCGAGCATGGTGCCGGCGAGCAGGCCGGAGCCGATGCCGTCGACGGCGGTGGTGGAGTCGCCGGTGTCCTTCGGCAGGAGCTTGACGGCGGCGACGATCGCGAAGCCGCCGAGCAGGATGTTGATGAGGAACATGGAGCGCCAGCCGGCGCCGAACAGGTCGGCGTCGATGAGGAAGCCGGCGAGGATCGGGCCGCCGACGGCGGAGATGCCGAGGGTCGGACCGAAGGCGCTGAACGCCTTGCCGATCTGGTCACGCGGGAAGACGGCACCGAGGATGCCGAAGCCCTGCGGGATCAGAAGGGCGCCGAAGGCACCCTGGACGAGGCGGGCGACGATGATCGAGGCGGGACTGAAGGACAGTCCGCAGGCGATGGAGGCGACGGTGAAGCCGGTGAGGCCGACGAGGAAGACGCGGCGGCGGCCGAATTTGTCGCCGAGGCGTCCGCCGACGACGAGGAGCACACCGAGCGCGAGGGCGTAGGCGGCGCCGAGCCACTGGATGAGGGCGGCGCCCCCGTTCAGGTCCTTGCTGATGGTGGGTGCGGCGATGTTGGTGATCGTCGCGTCCAGGAGGTCCAGGACGTCGGCGATGAGGATGACGGCGAGGACGGCCCACCGCCGGTTCGGCGAGACGGCCTCGGCGGCCGTGGCAGGGGAAAGCGTGAGTGTGGACATGAGAGCTGGTCTTTCGGAGAGAAGGGCGCGGCCTGAGCCGCGTAGGATGCAACCGCGGCGATCAGATTGCGCCGCGCAGATGTTGCGTCACGCACATAAATCTGGAGCAAGAAGGACCCGATGTCAAGCCGAAAAGAATTGCTCGCCCGGATCGCCGACGAGAGCCAGCGCCACTACGCCGCCTGGACGGTCTTCAACCAGGCCATGGCCGACCACCTCGGCCTGCACCCCACCGACCTTCAGTGCCTGGGTCTGCTCGGCATGGAGCCGGAGCCGCTGAGCACCGGGCGGATCGCCAAACTGACCGGCCTCACGGCCGGCTCCGCGACCCGGCTCGTCGACCGTCTGGAGAAGGCCGGCCTGGTCGTCAGGACCGCCGACCCCGGCGACCGCAGGCGCGCGCTCGTCGCCCTCGCGCCGGAGGCGCTCACCAGGGTCGGGGAAGCCTGGGACGAGCCCGGCGAGGCCTTCACCGAGATCCTCGACGGGTACAGCGACCGCGAGCTCGACGTCATCGCCGACTTCCTGGGCCGCGCCACCGAAGTGGGGCGGGCCCAGGCGGCCAGACTCAGCTCAGGCCACTGACGGCCTGGTTCGGAGTCACTCCCTAGTCGAACCAGCGGGCGCGGGCCAGTTCCTCCGTGCGGGACGAGTCCTCCAGCAGCGCCGCGAGCTCGAAGCGGCGCTGCCACTGCCCCGCGGCCCACGCCAGCCCGGCCGCGACACCCTCGACGGTCGCGGCGTGCAGGACGCCGTCGACGTAACGCCAGTCCAGCTCCGTGCCGCCCGCCACCACGAGCTCCTCGTGCTCGACGTACGACCGGGGAGCCGTCGGCAGCAGCTCGTGCACGGCCGCCGGGACCTCGTGGGTCTCCCCTTCGGAGACCACCGGCGCGTCGTACGCCTCGCTCAGCCGGCGGACCTGGAACAGCTCCGCCAGATCCCCCGCCCGGTACGGCGGTACCGGCAGCAGCGGCTGCCCGGCGGCCAGCGGCAGCAGGTCCGGGGCGTCCGCGACCAGCGCGTCACCCGCGTCCACGACGCACACCTCGCCGTCGACGACGGCCCGCAGCTCGTCCGGCAGCGTCACCTGCTGAGGGTCGAGCGCGGCCAGCGCCGCGTACAGCCGCAGCAGCTGCGCGGAGGTCACCGGCCGGTCCGGGTCGGCCAGCCGCGCCAGCAGCTCGGCGCCGCCGCCCGGCTCGTCCAGCAGCGCCGACACCGTCGTCCGGACGCCCAGCGCGCGCAGCACCTGCTCGTCCACATCGACATCGGCCTCGTCGTACAGCCCCGCCAGCAGCGGATCGCCCCCGGCGGCCCGCAGACCGACCGGCCGGCGGCCGTCCAGCACGGGGTGGTCGCGCAGCCACCACGCCGAGTACGCACGCACCGACTCGGTCGTACCGTCCGGTAGCAGCACCCGTACGGGCGCGGTGATCGCGTCGCGCAGCGGCGGCCGGGACAGCATGGCCAGCGCCTGCGGCCACGCGTCGTCGTCGACCAGATCCAAATCCCGGACCGCGACGATCTCCGTGGCGACCGGCGGGACATCCGTCTCCGGCAGCCGGTCCAGCACGTCCTCGCACCACACGTCGACGGCGTCCAGCAGGCCGACGTCGTCCGGCTCTGCCCAGTCGCTCTCGCGCGGCTCCAGCTCGTCCGGATCCAGCACCACGTCAGCCGCCCGCACCAGCGCGAACGTCGCCAGCACGCCCACGGCCGTCAGCGGTTGCTCGCCCCAGCGGTCGGCCAGCTCCTGGTCCACGGGGGCGAGTTCGCCCTCCCGCAGCACCTGCTCCAGCGCGCTGCCCGGCAGCACCAGCTCGCCCGCCGGGGCCAGTTCGCCCTCGTCGTCGGGCAGCGCCAGCGCCCCCAGCCACGGCTCGTCGCCCGGCACGAGACCCGCCGCCTTCACCAGCCCGAGCACGACCTCCGCCAGCTCGTCGGCGTCCAGGCCGTCCTCGTCCCAGATCTCCCCCGAATCCAGCGAACCGGCGACGGCCGCCCGCACCTGCGGGGTCGTCAGCACGGCGTTCGGCGTCGCGAACAGCGCGCCCAGCTTCTCCAGCAGCGGATGCACCGCCTCGGGGTCGGCCACCTTCAGCCCCAGCCGGGCCAGCGGCGCGAGGTCCACCCCGCCGTCGGGCAGCGGCAGCAGCACCTGGCGCGGACCGACGACCGTCCGGCCGTCCGCCAACGGCACCGGCAGGCCCGTCAGCCGGTCCGGATCCGTCCCGGCCAGCGCGTCGTACAGCCGGCGCCACCAGACCGCCGGGCGCTCGGCGCCCGCCAGCCGGTCGATCGCGTCGGCCAGCGACAACCGCGCCACACCCAGCGCACGCAGCTCCGGGCGGCGCTCAAGACTCGCCGGCAGCAGCGTCGGGAACACCTCGGCGAGCACACTGACGGCCTCCGCCTGCGCACCCTCCACGACCTCGGCGTCCACCGGCCGCAGCGCCTCGCCCTCGACCACCGGACCGCCGACCCCGCCGTCCCACCGGCCCTCCGCCACCTCGGGCGCGTCGCCGCTCATCGGCACCGCCACCGCCCGCGGCAGGAACGCCGTACGGGGCAAACCGGCCAGCACCTGCCGGCGCAGCTCCGCGTCCAGCTCCCCCTTGCCGAGCGGCCCCGGCACCAGGTCCACGATGCCGGCCCCGACCGGCTGCCAGTCGCGCAGCAGCTCCACATACGTCTCGGCCGCCCGCGCGACCAGGAAGTCCGTCAGCGGACCCGGCGCGGCGTGCCGCCGGCTCGGATCCATCGGGAACGACGCGATCAGCAGCGCCGGCAGGCCCAGCGGCTCGTCCGTCGGCGTCGGGGCGTGCACCACGCCCGCCGTACGCGGCCGGCCCGGCGAACCGTCCCCGTCCACCGGCACCGCCCAGGTCACCGACCACACCGGCCGCAACCGCTCCTCCACCGGCCGGTCCGCCAGCAGCCCCGCCTCCAGCGGACCCGCCGCCGACGCCACCCGCCACCGGGTCGCGGCACCCGCCGCGCTGTCCTCCACGAGGACCGTTCCGTCGTCCTGACGCTGCGTCAAAGTCCTTACGCCGTCCGGCGTGTCGACCACGACCTCGGACAGCCCCGGCAGCGTCAGCAGCAGCGCGTCGTCGATCCCCGCCAGCAGCCGCTCCGCCAGATCCTCCGCGGCACCGTCCCGCAGCGGCAGCAGCACGACCGTGTCGTACCCGTCCGGCGCGGAGCCCTCGGCCGGGAACGGCAGCCGCAGCAGCGGCACATGCCCGTCCCGGCGCCGCAGCTCGTCCGCGAGCCCCGGCGTCTCCGCCGCCAGCGCCCTGGCCTCCGCCAGCGACCACCGCACACCCCCGGAGCGCCCGACCACCGCCGGCTCGTCACTCACCGCCAGCACCGACGCGAACCCCACGCCGAACCGGCCGACGGTGGTCTCCGCGTCCTCCCGCTTCGCCGACGCCCGCAGCGTCGACAACGACTCCACCCCCGCGGCGTCCAGCGGCGCCCCGGTGTTCGCCGCCGCCAGCACGGCGGGGCTGTCGCCCTCCGCCGCGTGCAGCGTCAGCCGCAGGCTGCCCCGCACCCCGGCCCGCACCGCGGCGTCCGCCGCGTTCTGCGCCAGCTCGACGACGAGCCGGTCCCGGTAGCCGCCGAGCGCCAGGTCCTCCTCGGCGTTGGCGTCCTCCCTGAACCGCGCCGCCGACGCCGCCCACGCGTCCAGCACCCCGCGGCGCAGCCGCCCCGTCCCGAAACCATCCGCCGCCGCTGCCCCGCCGGATTCCCGTACCGCCGCTGCGCCGCTCACGTCGGTGTCTCCCTCGCCTCGCGTAATCCCCTGCCTGGGGAAGGTATCGCTTCATGCGCCTCCGGCGGACCTGGCGGGTAGGTCAGCCCCTGCCGACGGGGCGGTGCGGGACGCGGGTCCCGCGACACCGCCACGCCTGCGGCGGGCCGCACCGCCTCCGGCGGGGGGTGCACGTACGCGGCCCCCCCGCGACGCCGTCACGCCTGCGGCGGGCTGTTTCCCACCCACCCGCCCTGTTCGCCTACCGGCCGGGTCAGACGGGCGGGTACCCCGCAGGCCCATTGCGCCTACGGCGGCGGGAAGTGCCGGTACGCGGGTCCCCGCAGCACCGTCACGCCTGCGGCAGGCTGTTTCCCACCCACCCGCCCTGTTTGCCTGCCGGCGGGACCCAGACGGGCGATGGCCCGCGGGCCATCGCGCCTGCGGCGGCGGGGAGTGCCGGTACTCGGACGCCCGCAGCGCCGTCACGCCTGCGGCGGGCTTGCCCCCACCCCCGCCCCTTGCCTGCTGGCCAGGTCCAGACGGGCGGGTGCCCGCAGGCCCGTCGCGGGTACCGGTACGCGGACGCCCGCAGCGCCGTTGCGCCTGCGGCGGACTATCCCCGCCCTCCCCCAACCTTTGCCGTCACGAATGCACGTCACAAACAACAGCCGCGCTCCCGCAGGCCGGCTGTAACGCGAAGGGACCGGGGCCGCCTGGGGGCGCCTCCGGCCGGAGGCTAGGGGAGGGGTTGCTCGAAATGCTGCCGAGCTATTTGTGGGCCGCTGGGGGCACCCCGGCCGGAGGTTGGGGGATCGTCAATAGTCGATTTCGAAGCCCCGGCCCGGAGGGCCCCGGCACCGGAGCCCTCAACGGCCTAGGAGTGACCCAGCTCCTCCGCCGGCGTCGACTCCTCCACCGACCCGTGCCGATCCGGATGCAGCACCAGCGGATCCACCTCATTGATCTCGTCAAGAGTCATCGGCGCCGGCACCGGCGGCTTCGGCATCACCGCCGCCTCCGAGTGCCCCCCGCACCCGTACCCGAGCGACACGACACGCCCGTCCGCCGGCGAGAACTCGTTCGCGCAGATGCCGAACGCCTGCCGCAGCGAGCCCGCGATCGGGACGAAGAAGCCGCAGCTGAGGCAGTTGGCCGGGGCCGCCTGGGCCATCGGCGTCTTGGGGCCGAACTCTTCCTCCCAGCGGTCGGCCGCGGCGTGCAGGCCGAACCGCGAGAGGACACGCCGGCGGCCCATCCCGATTTCCCCGGCGATCGCGCCGATGCTGCCGATCGCGGGAAGCGCGGCCGCAGGGCCGGACAGCTCGGCGTCCTCGGCCTCGACGACGTCGGCGAGCTCCTCCGACACCACGGAGTTCGGCAGCGGCGCGTCCTCGCCGCTCCATCCGGGTTCGAGACGGAGATCGTCGGACTCGGTCGGCAGCAGGTCGCCGGGCCCCATGTCACCCGGCCGGAGCCGCTCGCTCCACGGCACCCACTCGGGGGCCAGGATCGAGTCGTCGCCGGGCAGCAGCACGGTCTCGTCGATGGTGATGTTCTTGGCGCGCGAGGCCCGCGTGAGCGTCGTGGCCCAGCGCCACCCGCGGTACGCGGGTTCCTTGCAGGCGAAATAGTGAGTGACGACGCGGTCGCCCTCGGCGACGACGCCAAGATGCTCGCCGACCGATTGCGGCCCGGCGGCCTCCTCGGTCACAGCCAGCGCGACATCGACCGCCTCGGCGCACAGGCGGTCTGGGGTACGGCTTCGCATCGCAGCACTCACAAGAATCGATTCTCTCCGTTACGCCGTCTCACGTGTGCGCCGCCGGAAGCGGGCGGGGGCCAAAACGGAGCGGACCTGCGGACCGCGTCGACGCTTCTTTCCCTACCCGAACGACCTCGGGCGCACCTGTTGGCACCCATTCTGCGCGATCGCACGCTACCCGTGCGCACCGCGTGCGCAAAGGAGGGGGTGACAGGCAGCTCATTTGGGGCAGGATGGCCTTCGTGGCAAGCGTAGTGACGTCCGGCCCGGGGCCCCTCCGCAGGGCAGGACGCGCCCTGGTGAGCGCGGCGCGGCGGTCCGGTGGGGCCGTGCGCCGCCGCATTCGGCGGTCCACGCACGCCCACGGGGCGGGCGAGTCCGGACTCGCGAAACTGATCGAACTGCACGCGGTGAATTCTGCTGGCGACATGTTGATCACGATCGCTCTCGCCAGCACTGTGTTCTTTTCGGTACCGACCGGCGAGGCGCGCGGCCGGGTGGCGCTCTATCTTCTGGTCACGATGGCGCCATTCGCGTTGCTCGCGCCGGTGATCGGCCCGCTGCTGGACCGGATGACGCACGGCCGCCGGGCCGCCATGGCGATGGCGATGCTGGCGCGGGCGGTGCTCGCCTGGACGATGGCGTCGGTGGTGACGACGGCGGGCCTCGGCCTGTACCCGGCGGCGCTGGGCGTGCTCGTGGCGTCGAAGGCGTACGGCGTGGTGCGCAGCGCCGTCGTACCGAGACTCCTGCCAGGACAGACGACGCTGGTGAAGGCGAATTCGCGGGTCACGCTGGCCGGGCTGCTGGCCACGGCGATCGCGGCGCCGATCGGCGCCGGGCTGCACATGATCGGGCCGCAGTGGCCGCTGTACGGGGCGTTCGTGGTGTTCGCGGGCGGGGCGCTGCTGTCGATGTCGCTGCCGCACAAGGTGGACTCGGCGAAGGGCGAGGCGAAGGCGCGGTTCGCCGAGCTGCGGGCCGCCGACACGGGCGGTGCCGGCGACGGCATCGACACGCCCGGCGCCGGCCTGCCGGGCGACGGGCTGCGCGGGCCAGGACGCAAGCCGGGGCTGCTGGGCGTCGGATCGTCCGTGCTGCACGCGCTGCAGGCCAATTCCGGGCTGCGCGCGCTGTCCGGCTTCCTGACGATGTTCCTGGCCTTCCTGCTGCGCGAGCACCCGTTCAGCGGACTGACGCCGGCGTTCTCGCTGGGCATGGTGGCGGTCGCGGCGGGCGCGGGCAACGCGCTGGGGACCGCGCTCGGGGCGTGGCTGAAGTCCCGCGGCCCGGAGATCATCATCGCGATGGCGTTGATCGGCGCGCTCGCGGCGACGACGGTCGCCGCGCTGATGTACGGCACGGTGACGGTCGCGGCGGTCGCGGCGGTGGCCGGTATCGCCCAGGCGCTGAGCAAGCTGTCGCTGGACGCGCTCATCCAGCGCGACGTCCCCGAAGAGGTCAGGACGTCGGCGTTCGCCCGTTCGGAGACCGCCCTGCAACTGTCATGGGTCGTCGGCGGCGGGCTCGGGATACTGCTGCCGCTGATCGGTTCGCTGGGGATGGCGGTGGCGGCCGGCCTGGTGCTGGTGGGCTTCGTCCTGTCGGTCCGCGGCCTGATGGGCGCGGCCCGCCGCGGAACGGCCCGCCCGCGCGTGGCGTGACGCACCGACGGCCGGACGGCCCGCCGCACGACCTCCCGTGCCACCTCCCGCCGCGCGACCTCCCGCCGCGCGACCTCCCGCGGCGCGACGCCACGCCGTACCCCCGCGCGGCGGGAAGCCGACCGCCCGGTAGCCTCACCTCCATGAGCATTCGCCGCGCTGCCGCCGCCCTCGGTGCCGTGTCCCTCGGGCTGGTCCTCCTCACCGCTTGTGAGAAGCCGACCCCGCTGGCGACCGTGACCGTGGGCACCAAGACCGTGACCACCGAGGCCACTGACAAGTGCTACGCCAAGGGCAAGAAGCTGCCGAGCGCGATCTTCATCGCGTGCCTGAGCGCCGCCCCCAAGCACACGATCAAGGTCAAGCCGGGTGAGAAGATCCGGGTCGGCGTCGACCCGTCCATCGGTGAGAAGGGCTGGCTGATCGCCTCGGGCGTGAACCAGAAGACGGACGTCCTGAAGGACGAGACGTACTGGACGCTCACCGAGTCCGCCGGGATCTTCACGGTCAGCGACCCGCAGACCGGCAGCTCGATGCCGCTCAAGAACGCCACGCTGAACATCGTCGGCAGTTCCGACGCCACTGCCGACAACGTCTTCGGTGTCTGGCAGTTCAAGCTGGAGAAGGCCGCATAGCGGGTCCGCGGAGATGCGTCTGCTGGTGGTGACCGCGGTGGCGGCGGAACGGGATGCCGTGACCGCGGGACTGTGCGCGGCCGCGCACCCCGCGGTGCACTGCGACGTGATCGCCGCAGGAGTCGGCCCGGCCGCCGCGGCGGCCGGCACGGCCACCGCGCTGGCCTCGGCGGACTCCCCGTACGACCTGGTGGTCTCCGCCGGGATCGGCGGCGGCTTCCAGCCCGCCGCTCCCCTGGGGTCGGTGGCCGTCGCGGAGACCATCGTGGCTGCGGACCTGGGCGCGCAGACGCCCGACGGTTTCCTGCCCGTCGCGGAACTGGGCTTCGGAGTGAACGAGCACCGGCCGCCCGCCGCGCTGAGCGCGGCCGTGGCCCGGGCGCTGGGCGCGGTCCACGGACCGGTCCTGACGGTGTCCACGGTGACCGGAAGCGCCGAGCGGGCCGCCGAGCTGGCGGACCGCCATCCCGGTGCCGTCGTCGAGGCGATGGAGGGGTTCGGCGTCGCGGAGGCCGCGGCGGCGCACCGCGTACCCGTGCTGGAGATCCGTACGGTGTCGAATCCGGTGGGCCCGCGCGACCGCGCGGCCTGGCGGATCGGGGCGGCGCTCGCCGCGCTGACCGGGGCTTTCGGGAAACTCCCGGCGGCGCTCGACGGTGAGGACCTGGGGACCTGACATGAAGATCGCGTATTCGCCCTGCCCGAACGACACCTTCGTGTTCCACGCGTGGGCGCACGGCCTGGTGCCGGACGCGCCCGCCCTGGACGTGACGTTCGCGGACATCGACATCACCAACACCCTGGCCGAGCAGGGCGCGGAGTGCGAGTACGACGTGCTGAAGGTGTCGTACGCCGTCCTGCCGTGGGTGCTGGACGAGTACGCGCTGCTGCCGTGCGGCGGCGCCCTGGGCCGCGGCTGCGGCCCGCTGGTGCTGACCCGCGACCCCATGAGCCTGGCCGGGAAGACCGTCGCGGTGCCGAGCGAGCGCTCGACGGCGTATCTGCTGTTCCGGCTGTGGGCGGCGGCCGAAGTGCCGGAGGGTATCGGCAAGGTCGTGGTCATGCCGTTCCACGAGATCATGCCCGCGGTGCGGGACGGCCGGGTCGACGCGGGCCTGGTCATCCACGAGGCGCGTTTCACGTACCAGCAGTACGGGCTGCACAAGCTCGCCGACATGGGCGAGCACTGGGAGGACACCACCGGCCTGCCGATCCCGCTCGGCGCGATCATCGCCAAGCGGTCGCTGGGTGCCGAGCAGCTGAACGCGCTGGCGGACGCGATCCGGACGTCGGTGCGGATGGCGTGGGACGACCCGGCGGCCTCGCGCGACTACGTGCTGGCCCACTCGCAGGAGATGGACCCGGCGGTCGCCGACCAGCACATCGGGCTCTATGTGAACGAGTTCACGGCCGACCTCGGTGAGGACGGCTACGCGGCGGTCCGCGGCCTGCTCACCCGCGCGGCGGCCGAGGGACTGGTACCGCCCCTCGGCCCCGACGCGCTGACGTTCTGACGCCGCGAATCCCCCGCGACCCATAGGGCGTGTTGCGAAAGTCCCGCCTGGCCCACGACGCCCGGCAAGCGCCCTCGCTGCATTGTCGGGCTCGTCCAAGTACGTCCGGTACGAGGACGACCCTCCGCCTTGCGAGCGCACGCACCGGACGCCGTGGACCACGCCCTCCGGGCGAACGGCGCTCCTTTCGCAACACGCCCTAGACGTCCAACTGGTCGGCCACCGCGCGCAGCACGCCCGCGATCTTGTGGCCGTGGGTCTTCTCCGGGTACCGGCCCCGCTGCAGCGAGCGCGCCACCTCCTCCAGGAGCGTGGTGAGGTCCTGGACGATCGGCAGCAGTTCGTCCGGCTTGCGGCGCTGCGCGGCCGCGACGGACGGTGCGGGTTCGAGGAGCGTGACGGAGAGCGCCTGTTCGCCGCGCTGGCCGTTCACCACTCCGAACTCCACACGCTGACCGGGCTTGAGCGCGGCCACCCCGTCGGGCAGCACCGACGAGTGCACGAAGACGTCGCCGCCGTCATCGCGGGAGAGGAAGCCGAAGCCCTTCTCGCTGTTGAACCACTTGACCTTGCCGGTAGGCACGTCCGACCTCGTCCTCATCGCTCGTAAAGCCCCCGAAAGGGCCCTGGATAGCAGTGCGGCAGGCCCGTCCTGACCGGACCTGCTCGTGCTACCAGCCTATTGGCCCGATGGCCCGTGACAAGACGCCGTGGTCCCCCATCTCTCTGGACCCGATCTACCCTGGTCGGGTGACCAACACACCTCACTCCCGGGGGACGACCCCCGCAACGTCCGAAACCCGCGGGGCGGGCGACGTCCTGGTGCGCGTCGGCGCGATCGTCTTCTTCGTGGGCGCCGTGAGCACGCTGGCCACCATGGTTCCGCTGCTCCTCGGCACCGACCCGCTGCCGACGCCCGCGTACTTCGTGTCGATGCTGATGGGCGCCGGTCTGGCGCTCGCGCTCGGCGGGCTGCTGCGCTCCGCCCTCGCGCAGAAGCGCCGGGTCCAGGAGGCCAGGGAGGGTCAGGCGGCCGCCGGCGCGTAGCCGGCGAACCAGGCGGGGAATTCGGTCAGGCTGTCCAGCACCACGTCCGCGCCCGCCGCCCGAAGCTCCGCGGCGTCGCACGGCCCGGTGGCGACGCCGACGGAGAGCGCGCCCGCGACACGGGCGCCGCGCACATCGCCCGTGTGGTCGCCCACATAGATCGAGGCGCCGTATTCGAGCAGCGCCTCCGCCTTGGCCTCGGCCCACAGCCAGCCGCGCACCTCGGCCTCGATGCCCAGGTGGTCCAGGTGCAGCCTGGCGTTGGGCTCGTACTTGGCCGTGACGACGACCGCCCGGCCGCCCGCCGCGCGCACCGCGTCGACGGAGGCACGGGCTCCGGGCAGCGCGGGCGTCGGTGCGATGGCGTAGTCCGGGTAGAGCGCGCGGAAGCGGTCGGCGGTCTCCGCGATGGCGTCGGCCGGGAACCAGTGGGCGAGCTCCTGGTCGAGCGGCGGCCCGAGCCGGGTGACGACCAGCTCCGAGTCGATGAAGACTCCGGTCTCCGCGGACAGCCGGTCGAAGGCAGCCTTGATGCCGGGCCGGGAGTCGATGAGGGTCATGTCGAGGTCGAAGCCGACCGTGATCGTGGGGGTCCCGGGAACATGCGAAGCGGTAGTCATACCGCCATTCTCACCCCGCACCACCTGCACACCGAGCGAACCCCCAGCAGATCGATGTACCACACACCGATCCGCGCCCCGGGCACACACGGCGCGCGGCGCGAGCAGCCCGCGCGGGCCGTCGTACCCGCGCCCCCGCCGGAGGCGTCGGTCTCCCGCCGGCGGGAGCCGTCGCGGTACCTTCAACGGAGCGGTGGAGCCAGCGGTTTGGGCGGTGAGGCGGATGGGTGTCGAGAGCGACCAGCTCGTGTTCGACTACTTGAGCCGGGTCGGTGACCTGGCACAGACGACGCTGCCCGCTGCCCAACGGATGCGGCTCGTGGCGCAGTTGCGCCGCGACATCGACCGGGAGCGGGTCAGCACCTCGGGACCCGGGGCCGGGGACAGTCCGGCGGCCGTGCGGCGGATCCTGGGGCGGCTGGGTTCGCCGGACGAAGTGGTGGAGGCCGCGGCCGGCCGGCCGCAGACACCGTCGGAGCAGCCCGCGTCCTTCCGGAAGGTCCCCCAGCAGCGGGACGACGCACCGGGCGAGCACGACTGGTGGAGCGTCGGAGCCCCGGCCGGGCGCCCGGGGGACGAGCTGACGGGGCTGCCCGGCATGACGGGCGGGGCGCACTTCGACTTCGACCTCGACGAGGAGGACGAAGAGGAGGAGGAAGCCGAGGCGCTCGAAGAGGAAGTGCTGGAAGAGGGCGTCGAGGAGGCCGCGCCACGCCGTCGGCTGCTGCGCCGGCGCCGCATCCGGGAAGTACGGGAACCGCTGGGGCGCGCCAACCCGATGCTGCTGCTGGCCGGCGCCCTGCTCGTGGCCGGTGCGGTGCTGGGCTCGTGGATTCCGCTGGGTCTGGGCTGGCTCGTCGCCTACTTCTCCCGCCGCCTGTCGCGCAACCAGGCGAAGTTCGCGGTCTTCGGCATCCCCGGCATGGCGGCGGCCGGCCTCCTCGTCTGGCTGTGGGGCCGGACCGCGGGCAAATGGGGCGAGCCCGTGCCCCAGGGCACGATGGGCCAGGCACTGCAGGACGGGCTTCCGGTGGTGGTCAGGGTGGCGGCGGTCGGTTCAGCGCTCTACGTCCTCTGGCGAAGCCGCCACATCTGACCTGCGGCCGGCTCCCTTCCAACGACCCGGCCTGCAGATTTCGCCTGCCGGCCGCGGGGTGAGCGTCCGCCCCACGGCGAGGGACAGGCACGCGGGGCGGGGGTGCGGGTACGTCAGCGCCAGCGGCACCGTCACGCCTGCGGCGGGCTTTCCCCCGCCCTCCCCCAACCTTCGGCCGGGGGTGCCCCCACCACCGCCGTCACGAATGCACGCCACAGACACCACCCGCGCTCCCGCAGGGACGTCGGCCCCTGCCGCGCCGTTGCGCCTGCGGCGGACTTCGGGCGCCGGGCCGGACGGACCTGTTGTGACGTGAGGGGGACGGGGCCACAGGGGGAGGGGTCCGAAACGCTGCCGTGTATGTGTGAGCCGCTGGGGGCACCCCCGGCCGAAGGTTGGGGGACCGTAAACATACGATTTCGGACCCCTCCCCCGGAGGACCCGGCCCCCGGCACCACAACCACCCACCCGGGGGGACCGGTAATGTGGGACGGATGACCACCGAGCAGCCCGGCCAGCCCGGCAGCCGACCGTGACCGGCAGCGCACCCCGCACGCTGGCAGAAGATCTGCGGGCCCGCGGCGACGAAGCGCTGGCCACGCTCCTCCGCGCCCGCCCGGACCTGCTCAGTCCGGTTCCGAACGACCTCACGCAGCTCGCGACACGCGCGGCCACCCGCGCCTCCGTCGTCCGCGCCCTGGAGCGTCTCGACCGCTTCACGCTGCAGACCGCAGAAGCCCTCGCCGTCATGCCCGACGGCGGCGCCTACTCCGTGCTCCGCGCCCTGATGACGGGCGACGCCGCCGACAAGGCGACCGACGCGGCCCTCCCGCACGCCGTGGAGAGCCTGCGCGCGCAGGGGCTGGTGTGGGGCGGCGAGGACCGGCTGCGGCTGGTGCGCACCGCCCGCGACCTGCTCGCGCCGTCGGCGTCCGTACCGTCGCCCACCGGCCTGGGCCCGTCCGTCGCGGAAGCGACGTCCGGCATGTCGCCGGCCCGGCTGCAGGAGATCCTCGCCGACGCGGGGCTGCCCGCGACCCACGACCCGATGAGCGCGGTGGCGGCCCTGGCCGATCTGTTCAGCGATCGCAAGCGGATGAAGAAGCTGCTGGCGACGGCGCCGGACGGCGCCACCGGCGCGCTCGGCAAGCTGGCGTGGGGCCCGCCGTACGGCGAGGTCGGCGACGCCATCGCGCCGGTGCGGGCCGCGACCGCGACCACGCCCGTGCAGTGGCTGCTGGCCCGGGGCCTGCTGCTGCCCGCCGGGCAGCACAACGTCGTGCTCCCCCGCGAAGCGGCCCTGCACCTGCGGGCGGGCCGCGCGCACCGCACCGTCGAGCCGGCGCCGCCGGCCGTCACGCCCGTCGAACATTCTCCACAGGCTGTGGACGGCACCGCCGCCGGCCAGGCGTTCAACGCCGTCCGCACCGTCGAGGAACTGCTCAAGGCGTGGGAGACCGGCGGCCCGCCCGTGATGCGGGCCGGCGGTGTCAGCGTCCGCGACCTGAAGCGGGTGGCGACGACGCTGGACGTGTCCGAGACGATGGCCGCGTTCTGGCTGGAACTGACGTACGCGGCGGGCCTGCTGGCCTCGGACGGCGAGCTGGACGAGGCGTACGCGCCGACGCCCGCCTCGGACGACTGGCTCCGGCTGCCCGCGCAGGACCGCTGGACGGTGCTCGCCGTGGCCTGGCTGTCCGCCACCCGCGTCGCGGGCCTGGTCGGCAGCCGGGACTCCAAGGGCCGCGCGCTGTCCGCGCTCGGCCCCGAGCTGGACCGCTCCCTCGCGCCGGAGGTCAGGCGGCGCGTTCTGGAACTGCTCGCCGCGCTCCCCGAGGGAGCCTCCGCCGCCCCCGCGGAACTGCTCGACCGGCTGCGCTGGGACCGGCCGCTGCGCGGCGGCGCGGGGACGGACGCGCTCCGCGCGGAACTGCTGCGCTGGACCGTCACCGAGGCCGAGCTCCTCGGCCTGACCGGCCGTGGCGCCCTGGCCGGACACGCCCGCGCCCTGGTCGAGCCGACCCGGACGGTGCCGCGCCGCCGCACCTCCGCGAACGCGAACACGAACGTCAACGTGGACGTGAACGCGGCCACGAACGCGGCCATCACCCCCGCCGAAGCCGCGGCGGCGGCCGCTGCCGCCGCGAGCCGCCTCGCGCCGCTCCTCCCCGAGCCCCTCAACCACGTGCTGCTGCAGGCGGACCTCACCGCGGTGGCGCCCGGCCCGCTGGAGGCACCGCTCGCGGAGATGATCGGCGTGCTGGCCGACATCGAGTCCAAGGGCGGGGCGACGGTGTACCGGTTCACGCCGGAGTCCGTGCGCCGGGCGCTCGACGCGGGGCGTACGGCCGCCGACCTGCACGCGTTCCTCGCCGAGCACTCACGGACGTCCGTACCGCAGCCGCTCAGCTATCTGATCGACGACGTGGCCCGCCGGCACGGCCGACTGCGTGTCGGCGCGGCCTCCGCGTACCTGCGGTGCGACGACGACGCGCTGCTCAGCGAGCTGCTCGCGGACCGCAGGGCCTCCGGCCTCGGCCTGCGCCGCCTCGCGCCGACCGTGCTCGCCGCCCAGAGCGCGCCGGAGACGCTGCTGGAGCGGCTGCGCGCGATGGGCTTCGCGCCGGCCGCGGAATCCGCCGACGGCGATGTCGTCATCACCCGCGCCGACGCCGTCCGCACCCCGCGGCGGGCCGCGCCCACCCCCGTCACCGACGGACCGCCGGTCCCGGACGGCACACTGCTCGGCGCCGCGGTGAAGGCGATCAGGGCCGGCGACCGGGCCTCCACGGCCGTGCACCGCGAGAGCGTCCCCGCGCCCGCGGCCCGCGGCGGGCTGCCCCGTACCGCCGCGGCGGAGACCCTCGCCACGATGCAGGCCGCCGTACTGACCGGCGACTCGCTCTGGATCGGTTACGTGAACGCGGACGGCGCCGCCAGCCAGCGCGTCATCGGCCCGGTGCGTGTCGAGGGCGGCTTCGTCACCGCCTACGACCACACCGCCGACGAGGTCCGCACGTTCGCCCTGCACCGCATCACCGGCGTATCGGAACTGGCCGACGACCCGGCCTGACACCGAAAATGCCGCGTCAGGCGGCCTCGCGCTTGCGCGGGCGGCGGGCACGACCCTCGCCGTCGGACGGGTCCCGCCGCTGCCACCAGTGGTGGCGTCGCGGATGCAGGGCCCGGCCCAGCCGCCGGCCGAGCAGCAGATAACCGACCAGCGCACCCGTGGTGTTGAGGATGACGTCGTCGACGTCGAAGGCCCGGCCCTCGACGATCGCGCCCTGCGCGGCCTCGACCAGCACCATCACCAGCGCGGTCACCAGCACCACCCGCAGCAGACCCCGGGTCTTCGGGAACAGCACCGGCAGCAGGATCCCGAACGGCACGCCGAGTACCAGGTTGCCGCCGATCTGCTTCACCGTGTCGCGGAACGCCGGCTGGTCGATGTACTGGCGGATGGAGTCGCCCGGCCGCAGATTCGTGTGGATGAGCTTGACCGACGCCGGCGACGGCTGCAGCGTCAGCTTCGCCAGCACCACGGCGAAACCGACCATGAAGACGAAGGCCAGCACCATCACCAGCGCGCGCGTCAGCCCGGCGGCGAACGACCGGGGCTCGCCCGGGTGGTCGCGGGGGTCGCGGGCGGGCCGGGACACCGGCTTCGTCCGCGGCTTCGGCACCCGCTTCGCGGCCGGCTTCCGTGTGTTCTTCCCCACGGGCTTCCACGACGTGGGCTTCCACCGGGCCCCCGCCGCCTTCGACCGCGGCTTGGACGTGCGTTTCGCCTTCAGACGATCGCGGGCCGGCTGGAACAGATCCGTGCGGGTCATGCGTTCCCCCCATTCAGGTCGAGGGGGCGTCTACCCCCTGCCCGCCGTCGTACGCAGCGGGCGCCACTGCCGATGACCGGGATGCGCGACACTGGAGGCTTGCCTCCATCACGAACCGAAGGGTGTGGCACTTGAACAACGGGCCTCTCATCGTCCAGAGCGACAAGACGCTGCTCCTCGAGGTCGACCACGAGCGCGCGGACGCGTGCCGTCGCGCCATCGCCCCGTTCGCGGAGCTGGAGCGTGCCCCCGAGCACATCCACACCTACCGGCTGACCCCGCTCGGCCTGTGGAACGCGCGCGCCGCCGGGCACGACGCGGAGCAGGTCGTGGACGCGCTCGTCGCGTTCTCCCGTTACCCCGTCCCGCACGCGCTGCTCGTCGACGTCGCCGAGACGATGGACCGTTACGGCCGCCTCACCCTCAGCAAGCACCCCGTCCACGGGCTGGTCCTGACCAGCACCGACCGGCCGGTGCTGGAGGAGATCCTCCGCTCGAAGAAGGTCCAGCCGCTGGTCGGCGCCCGGCTCGACCCGGACACCGTCGTCGTGCACCCGTCGGAGCGCGGCCAGATCAAGCAGACGCTGCTGAAGCTGGGCTGGCCCGCCGAGGACCTCGCGGGCTACGTCGACGGCGAGGCGCACCCGATCGAGCTCAAGGAGGACGGCTGGGCGCTGCGCCCGTACCAGCAGCAGGCCGTCGAGGGCTTCTGGCACGGCGGCTCCGGTGTCGTGGTGCTGCCCTGTGGGGCGGGCAAGACGCTGGTCGGAGCCGGTGCCATGGCGACGGCCAAGGCGACGACGTTGATCCTCGTCACCAACACCGTCTCAGCGAGGCAGTGGAAGCACGAGCTGATCAAGCGGACCTCGCTCACCGAGGAGGAGATCGGCGAGTACAGCGGCACCCGCAAGGAGATCCGCCCGGTCACCATCGCCACGTACCAGGTGCTGACGACCAAACGGAAGGGCGTCTACGCGCACCTGGAGCTCTTCGACTCGCGCGACTGGGGCCTGATCGTCTACGACGAGGTGCACCTGCTGCCCGCGCCCGTCTTCAAGTTCACCGCCGACCTGCAGGCGCGGCGCCGGCTGGGCCTGACGGCCACCCTCGTCCGCGAGGACGGCCGCGAGTCCGACGTCTTCTCCCTCATCGGCCCGAAGCGCTTCGACGCGCCCTGGAAGGAGATCGAGGCGCAGGGCTACATCGCGCCGGCCGACTGCGTCGAGGTCCGCGTCAACCTGACCGACACGGAGCGGCTCGCCTACGCGACGGCCGAGCCGGAGGAGAAGTACCGCTACTGCGCGACGACCGCGTCGAAGCGGCGGGTCACGGAGGCGCTGGTCGCGAAGCACGCGGGCGAGCAGACGCTGGTGATCGGGCAGTACATCGACCAGCTGGACGAGCTGGGGGAGCACCTGGACGCTCCGGTGATCAAGGGCGAGACGTCGAACGCCCAGCGCGAGAAGCTTTTCGAGGCCTTTCGGCAGGGGGAGATCAGTGTGCTCGTGGTCTCCAAGGTCGCGAACTTCTCGATCGACCTGCCGGAGGCGACGGTCGCGATCCAGGTCTCCGGCACGTTCGGCTCCCGCCAGGAGGAGGCACAGCGGCTCGGCCGCGTGCTCCGCCCGAAGGCGGACGGTCACGAGGCGCGCTTCTACTCGGTGGTGGCGCGGGACACGATCGACCAGGACTTCGCGGCACACCGGCAGCGGTTCCTGGCGGAGCAGGGATATGCCTACCGGATCATGGACGCGGACGAGCTGCTGACGTAGCGGGCCGCCGGTTCGCGGTTCCGGGGGCCGGGTCCTCCGGGGCGGCGGTTCGAAATCGACTGTTCAGGGCCTGGCGGCCCACCAATAGCTCGGCAGCATTTCGAACCACCACGCCTGCGGCCCCGGCCCCCTCACGTCACAGCCCGGGGGTGGCCGCGCTGGGTCGCCCATTGGCCCGCCGCAGGCATAACGCCGTGCCGGCCAGGAAGGCCAGGCCCAGGAGCGGGTACGGGGATGCCAGGGGTTGTTGCCACCAGGGGAGGTGGAGGTCGAGGTCGCCTTGGTGGGGAGTGAGCCACATACTGCGGCAGGCGAAGGCGGCGGCGGTCGCGAGGACCGCGGCGCGGCGCCAGGGGAGGCCGCGGGTGTGGGCTGCCAGCAGGGCGAGGAGCGGGACGCACCAGACCCAGTGGTGCGACCAGCTGATCGGGGAGACCAGGAGTGCGGTGACGGCCGCGCAGAGCACGCCCCACGCTTCGAGGCCGCGGCGGGCGGCGCACGTGGCGACGGCGAGGCCCGCGGCGGCGGTGAGCGCGGCGGCGGCCACCCAGACGAGGCCGGGGTGCTCGGTGTGCAGGAGCCGGGCGAGCAGGCCCTGGAGGGACTGGTTGTCGATGATCCAGGCCTTGCCGACGCGGTCGGTCTCGTAGAGGCGCGTGGTCCAGAAGTCGACGGAGGCGCCGGGCAGCACGGCGATGCCGAGCAGGACGGTGCCGGCGAAGGCGCAGGCCGCGGTGGTGGCCTCGCGGGTGCGCCCGGTCAGGGCGAGGTAGACGGCGAAGATCGCCGGGGTGAGCTTGATGCCTGCGGCGATCCCGACCGCGAAGCCCTTGCCGCGGGCGCCGTCGGGCCGGGACAGGTCCCACAGGACGAGGACGGCGAGCGCCAGATTGATCTGGCCGTAGACGAACGTCTGGAAGACGGGTTCCAGGCACAGGGCGCCGGCGGGCAGCGCGATCAGCGCGGCCGGGTGGCGGGCGCCGCCGGGGCGGCTCGTGCAGCGCAGCGAAAGGTGGGTCAGGGCGGCGAGCAGCCCGAGGTTGCCGAGGACGAAGCCGCCGCGCAGAGCGCCGAGTGGCAGCCAGGTGGTGGGCACGAAGAGCAGCGCCGCGAAGGGCGGGTAGGTGGCCGGGAGGTTCCACCGGGTGACGCGGAAGCCGTAGAGGTCCTGGCCGGAGGCGACGGCGGCGCCTTCGGCGCGGTAGACGAGCATGTCCGCCATCGGGACCGGATACGTCGAGAAGAAGAGCGCGTATCCGGCGAGGGCCAGCGCGAGGGCCAGCAGGGCTGCCAGGACGAGCAGCAGGCGGCGGGACAGGGCGCGTACGGAGGGTGGCGCCGGGTGCACCTCGCTGAGAGCGGTCACCGCCGCGACGTTAGTGGACCGCCGGGTGGGGGCCGTGCTCCGTCCTGGGTCAGCGGTGCTTGCCCTCGCTGCCCAGGAGGACGACCTCGACGGCGGTCTGCGCGAAGACGCGGACGGCTCGCAGGGTGCTTCCCAGCAGGTGGCGGGGGTGCTCGTGGTGGGTGCCGAGGGCGGTGCTGCCGGCGGCGGAGGGGCCTGGGGTGAAGGTTTCTGTGGTCATGTCCCTACGGTAGGAAATCCGCCGTTTGCAGTACATCGGGCGGAAGTCTGAAGTCTCCCGTGTCACGTACGCCTCTGGGTTGACGTCCGTCCCCTAGGGCGCCCCCGGGGTGAACCCTGAGGGCCCCCGGGGTGCCGCTCCGGTTGCGGGAAAAGCATTCGCGGTGCGGCGGGCGGGAGCGTAAGATCCACCGTCTTGCCGCCTCCCGATGGGAGCGCCGCCGGCCGGACGGAAACCGGTCGGCTTCTCTCTTCTTCCCTGCGTACGCACAAGCCGGAGGCAATGCCGTGCCCCTGCACGACCCCGACCACGCCCAGGACGCGAACCCGCTCCGGGCCGAACAGACCCACCTCGCCGAATCCCGTTCCGCGCTGACCGCGATGCGCGCCGACGTGGAAGCGCTGGACATCTCCGATGTCACCGGCAACTGGGTCAACGCCAAGATCCTCGCCGCCGAGATCGACAACCGGATCAAGGCCCTCGCCGACCTCTCGCACACCCCGCTGTTCTTCGGCCGGCTGGACTACCTGCACGCCCCCGGCGTCGAAATGGGGAGGGGCAGCGCGAAGCGCTCCGATGGAAGGGTGGTGGCGGGAGACGGGCGGGCTGAGGGCGCCGAGGGCGAGCAGTTCTACATCGGCCGCCGCCATGTGCACGACGCCCACGGCGACCCGATGGTCATCGACTGGCGGGCGCCGGTCTCGCAGCCCTTCTACCGGGCCTCGCGCGTCGAGCCGATGGACGTCCGGCTGCGCCGGCGGTTCGGCTACACCGGCGGCGAACTGACCGCGTACGAGGACGAGCACCTCACCGACCCCGCCGAGGCCAGCACCTCCAGCAAGCTGCTGCAGACCGAGATCGAACGACCGCGCGTCGGCCCGATGCGGGACATCGTCGCCACCATCCAGCCGGAGCAGGACGAGATCGTCCGCGCCGGCATCGGCGGCACCGTCTGTGTGCAGGGCGCCCCCGGCACCGGGAAGACCGCCGTGGGCCTGCACCGTGTCGCGTATCTGCTGTACGCGCACCGCGAGCGGCTCGCCCGCACCGGCACCCTCGTCATCGGGCCCAACAAGTCCTTCCTGCAGTACATCGAGCAGGTGCTGCCGGCCCTGGGCGAGCTGCAGGTCAAGCAGGCGACGGTCGACGACCTGGTCGCGCACGTCACGGTGCGCGGCACGGACCCGGCGGAGCGCGCCCGGATCAAGGGCGACGCCCGGATGGCGGAGGTGCTGCGGCGCGCGGTGCGCAGCGGCATCCGGATGCCGAAGGAGCCGATCGTCGTGGTGCGCGGTTCGCGGCGCTGGCGGGTCCCCGCGTACGAACTCGAAGAGCTGGTGCGGGAGCTGATGGAGCGTGACATCCGGTACGGCGCCGCCCACGAGGCACTGCCGCAGCGGATCGCGCACAACATCCTCGTCCGCATGGAGGAGTCCGGGGAGGCGCCGGACGACCGCGTCCAGGACGCGGTGGCCCGCAATCCTGCTGTCAAGGCCGCGGTGAAGGAGGTCTGGCCGAAGGC
The DNA here is from genome assembly GCF_005860785.2 of Streptomyces sp. So13.3. Classification (NCBI taxonomy): domain Bacteria; kingdom Bacillati; phylum Actinomycetota; class Actinomycetes; order Kitasatosporales; family Streptomycetaceae; genus Streptomyces; species Streptomyces sp. So13.3. The sequence goes on from NZ_CP048835.1 coordinate 4,564,522, forward strand.
CGACCCGGCGAAGACGGTGCTGCGGCTGCTGTCCGACGCCGAGTTCCTCGCGGAGTGCGCCGACGGGATCCTGACGCCGGAGGAGCAGGCGACGCTGCTGTGGGAGAAGCCGCCCCGCAGCCTCGCCTCGGCGAAGTGGTCCCCGGCCGACACGGTGCTGATCGACGAGACGCTCGACCTCGTACAGCGCACCCACTCGCTCGGCCACGTGGTGCTCGATGAAGCCCAGGACCTGTCCCCCATGCAGTACCGGGCGGTCGGACGGCGCTGCTCCACCGGTTCCGCGACGGTGCTCGGCGACATCGCGCAGGGCACCACGCCGTGGGCGACCGCCAGCTGGGAGGAAGCCCTCACGCACCTGGGCAAGCCGGGCGCCCCGGTCGAGGAGCTGACCCGCGGCTTCCGTGTGCCGCGCGGCGTGATCGCCTACGCGTCCCTGCTGCTGCCCACGATCGCCCCCGGGCTGGCCCCGGCCACCTCGGTCCGTGAGTCGCCCGGCGACCTCGTGATCCGCCGGACGGGCGCGGAGGAGCTGGACGCGGCCGTTCTCGCGGCCTGCCACGACGCCCTCGCGTACGAGGGCTCCATCGGCCTCATCGCCGCCGACGAGCGCATCGCGGCGCTCGCCGCCGCCCTGGAGTCGGCCGGCCTGCCGTACCTCGCCCCCGGCGAGGAGACCTCGGCGCAGGCCCGGCTCACCCTGGTCCCGGCGACGCTCGCGAAGGGCCTGGAGTACGACTACGTGGTGCTCGACGAGCCCGCCGCCATCGTCTCGGGCGAGCCGGACGAGCGCACCGGGCTGCGCCGCCTCTACGTCGCCCTCACCCGGGCCGTCTCCGGCCTCGCGGTGCTCCACGCGAAGCCGCTGCCGGAGGAGCTGGCCGCTGGGGGCACCTCCCAGCGGTAGCTGGGGGACGAACTAGGCATCCGGCCGGCCTCCACCCTGACCAGCAGATATGAAGAAGTTGTCAGGTCGCGGTCGCGATCGTGTTCGGGCCGCTCGATGCGCTTACGCTCGCCCTCATGTGCGCACACGTGCTGGTGGCCGAGGACGACGAGAAACAGGCCGAGCTGGTCCGCCGCTATCTGCTGCGGGAGGGCCACACGGTCACCGTCGTCCACGACGGGCGCGCCGCCATCGAGGAGGCGCGCCGCCGGGAGCCGGACCTGCTCGTGCTCGACATCCAGATGCCGAGGGTCGACGGGCTGGACGTGGCCCGCGTCCTGCGGGCCGAGTCCGACCTGCCGATCCTGATGCTCACCGCCCGCTCCACCGAGGACGATCTGCTGCTCGGCCTCGACCTGGGCGCCGACGACTACATGACCAAGCCGTACAGCCCCCGCGAGCTGATGGCCCGGATCCGCACCCTGCTGCGGCGCAGCGGCGCCCGCAAGCCGGATGCCACCTCCGACGCCGTACTGCGCGTCGGCGGGCTCACCGTGGACCCGGCGCGGCACGAGGTGACCGTCGACGGCAGACCCGCCGACTGCACCCCCGGCGAGTTCCACATCCTCGCGGCCCTGGCCGCGCTGCCGGGCCGGGTCTTCAGCCGGGCCCAACTCCTGGACCACGTCCACGGGTTCGACCGGTACATCACCACCAGGACGGTGGACGTGCACGTCATGAACCTCCGCAAGAAGATAGAACCGGACCCCCGCCGGCCGCGCTATCTGGTGACGGTCTTCGGCGTCGGCTACAAGCTGACGGACGGCGGGCACGATGGCCCGTGAACCCCGGCCGGCCCGCGGCAAGGTCCCGTTCCGCAGGAGCCTGCTCGGCCGGCTGCTGTTCTCCTTCGTCCTGGTCGCGACCTGTTCGGTCGCCGCCACCACCTGGCTGGCCGTCCAGACGACCTCCGGTTCCATCCAGCAGGAGCAGAGCCGCTATCTGGCCAACGACGCCCTGATCTACGGCAAGCTCGCCGAGTACGCGGCCACCCACGCCAACTGGGACGGCATCGCGCCCACCGTCCGCCAGCTGGCCGCCACCACCCAGCGCCGTATCGCCGTCACCACCCAGGACCGGCGGCCGGTCGCCGACTCCGCACCGGCCGGCTCCCCGCTCCCGCAGACCCAGTCGGCGGCCCTCGACCCGCTGCACGTCGACGCCACCATGGTCCCCGGCGCCACCGCGGGCGACATCGACCCGCGCGCCGTCGGCCCGTTCCGGCTGCTCCCCGCGGAACGCAAGCAGCTGCACGACCTCGCCCGGCGCAGCGTCTCCTGCCTCGCCGACTACATGATCGCCGGCGAGATCGCCGACGGCCCCAGCGGCCGCCCGCACATCAAGGTCGTCGGCGGCGACCCCTCCGACGTGCTGGACGAGTCCTGCAACGGCAGCAGGCTCGCCGCCCCCACCGCCACCGAGAGCTCCGCCCTCGCCGACCTCAACTCCCGTCTCAAGAAGTGCCTCACCACCGAGAACCTGCCACTCCTCGAACTCAACCCCGACCTCACCTGGGGCCGGACGGGCGCCGCAGCTGCCCAGGGGCCCACCCCCGTCCCGACGCCCAGCGCCGTCCGGACGCCCCGGGCCGTTCCGGCCCCCGCCGTCCGCGACCCCAAGGGCGGCGGCATCACCGAACGCAAGACCGCCGACTGCGTCGACACCGCGCGCCGCGACCAGCTCCGCGAATTCGTCGCCCCCGCCGCGTACCTCTTCGTCACGGACCCGAGCGGCGCCACCACCCCCGGCTTCGCCCTCTCCCGCTCCAACACCCTGCGCGTCGCCGGCGTCGCGGCCCTCGTCCTCGCCCTCGCCGCCGCCGTCACCCTCCTGCTCGCCGCCCGCCTCATCCGCCCGCTGCGCGCCCTCACCGACGCCGCCCAGCGCATGCGGGACGGCGACGACTCGGCGCGCGTCACCGTCGCCACCGGCGACGAGATCGGCCGGCTCTCCGCCGCCTTCAACGACATGTCCCAGGAACGCCAGCGCCTCGCCGAACAGCGCAAGGCCATGGTCAGCGACGTCGCCCATGAACTGCGCACCCCGGTCAGCAACATCCGCGGCTGGCTCGAAGCGGTGGAGGACGGCATCGCGGAACCCGACGACGCCCTCAACTCCTCGCTCCTCGAAGAGGCGCTCCAGCTCCAGCACATCATCGACGACCTCCAGGACCTGGCCGCCGCCGACGCCGGGACGCTCCGCGTCCACCCCGAAGCGGTGCGCCTCGGCGACATCCTGGAACAGGTCGCCGCGGCCCACCGCGCCCGCGCCGCCTCGGCCGGCGTCGCCCTCACCGTCACCCCCGGCGACCTCGGCCTCCAGGCCGACCCGGTACGCCTCCGCCAGGCGGTCGGCAACCTCGTCTCGAACGCCATCCGCCACACCCCGCCGGGCGGCAGCGTCTCCCTGCGGGGCTACACCGACGACGACCGCATCGTGATCGACATCACCGACACCGGCACCGGCATCGCCCCCGACGACCTCCCCCACGTCTTCGACCGCTTCTGGCGCGCCGAGAAATCCCGCAACCGCCAAACGGGAGGCAGCGGCCTGGGCCTGGCCATCGTCCGCCAACTGGCCGAATCCCACGGCGGCACCGCGACAGTCGCCTCCGCCGGCCGAGGCCACGGCTCAACGTTCAGCCTCCGGCTGGGCGGCGGGGCCTGAAGCCCGGCCCCCACCGCACCGTTGCGCCTGCGGCGAGCCGCGCCGCCTCCGGCGCGGGTGCGGTTACATCGCCCCCACCGCACCGTTCCGCCTGCGGCGAGCTGTCCCCGCCCTCCCCCAACCTTCGGCCGGGGGTGCCCCCCACTGCCGTCACAAATGCACGTCACCGACACGCGGCTACCCGCGGACCGTTGCGCCTGCAGCCGGGGCATCCCTACCTGAGCGGGTGGCACAGGGTCGAGCGGGGGCTCGGGCTGGAACGCGAGGTGCCCGGGGCCGGAGGGGTGGGGGTTCGAAATGCTGCCGGGCTATTTGTGGGCCGCCAGGCCCTAAATAGTCGATTTCGAACCGCCGCCCCGCAGGACCCGGGCACCGGAACCAAAAAACCAACCCCGCCTAACCCACCGGCACCGGCGCATCCAGCAACGCCCGCCACTCCCTCATCGCACCCACGTCCACAGGGGAAGCCCAGCCCGCAGGGCGAACCGCCCCGCCGACGTGGAACGCGTCGATCCCCGCCGCCCGCAACGCCGGCAGATGCTCCCGGTTCAACCCGCCCCCCACCAGAATCCGCGGCTCGTACCCCGGCTCCGGCTCCGGCTCCGCCGCCGTCCGGGCCGCCTCGGCGACCAGCACCGCGAGGCCGTCGTCGACGCCCTTGGGTGACCCGGCCGTCAGATACGTGTCCAGCCCCGGCAGCCCCGCCAGCTGCAATCGCACCGCGTCGCGGTCCGCCGCGCGGTCGATGGCGCGGTGGAACGTCCACCGGCACCCGTCGATGACGTCGGCGATCGCGTAGACCGCCTCGAGGTCGGCCCCGCCGCGCCCGTCGAGGAAGCCGAGGACGAACTCGTCCGCACCCTCGCGGCGCAGCCCCTCGGCCGCCGCGCAGAGCGCGTCGATGTCGCCGGCGCCGAAGCCGTCGGAGAGCCGCAGCATGACGCGCAGCGGGATGTGCACGGCGGCACGGATGGCGGCGAAGGTCTCGCGGGACGGGGTGAGGCCGTCCGCGGCCATGTCGGTGACCAGCTCGAGGCGGTCGGCGCCGCCGGTCTGGGCCGCTACGGCGTCATCGACGCCGAGGGCGATCACCTCGAAAATTGGTCTAGACATATGACCAAGAGTGCCACAATCGTCACCCCCGCGCGAGCCCTCAGGCGCACAATAGCCACCATGGCTGTCACCCCCGCGACGAAGCACCCGCAGCATGCCGCATTGCTCACCCAATGGTGTGACCTGCTGCGCCGCACCCGGGTCGCCCCGATTTCGGACACTCCCGGCTCCGCCCCCACCGCTGCCCCCACCCCCGCACCCGATGCCGCCTACGGCGAGGACCTGCTCGGCCGGTGGAGCGAGGAGCAGCGGTGGTATCACACCACGGATCACCTGGTCGCCGTACTCGACCACATCGCCGAGCTGGCCGCTTACGCCGACGACCCGGACGCCGTACTGCTCGCGGCCTGGTTCCACGACGCCGTGTACCGCCCGGACCGCTCCGAGAACGAGGAGCGCAGCGCCCGGCTGGCCGAGCGGGCGCTGGCCGAGGCCGGGGTCGACGCCGCGCGCATCGCCGAGGTGGTCCGGCTGGTGCTGCTCACGACCAGCCACGACCCGGCACCCGACGACCGGAACGGCGAGGTCCTGTGTGACGCGGATCTCGCGGTCCTGGCCGGTGAGCCTGCCGCGTACGCCGCCTACGCCGCCGCCGTCCGCCAGGAGTACGGCTTCGTGCCCGACGACGCCTTCCGGTCCGGCCGCGCCGCCGTCCTGCGCCAACTGCTGGATCTGCCCCGGCTCTTCCGCACCCCGGTCGGCCACGAGCGCTGGGAGCACATCGCCCGCCGCAACCTCGGCACCGAGCTGGAACTGCTCCTCGCAACCGGTCCCGCGACCGACCCTGCCACCTGACCGGGCCACCTGACCGGGCCGAGCCTGTCCGGGAATACGCGGGAATACGCAGGTCACCCGAGGCGCTGGTAACTGTTATGCCCTCCGCCGACGCCAGCCGCTCCCGCATGCCCGTAGCCGTCTACGTCCTCGGGCTCAGTGTCTTCGCGCTCGGCACCTCGGAATTCATGCTCTCCGGCCTGCTGCCGCCGATCGCCGACGATCTCGGCGTCAGCATCCCGCAGGCCGGACTGCTGATCTCGGCGTTCGCGATCGGCATGGTCGTCGGGGCTCCGCTGCTCGCCGTGGCCACGCTGCGGCTGCCGCGCCGCACCACCCTGATCGCGCTGATCACGCTCTTCGGCCTGGGGCAGGTCGCGGGCGCCGTGGCGCCGAACTACGCGCTGCTGTTCGCCTCCCGGGTGATCAGCGCGCTCGCCTGCGCGGGCTTCTGGGCGGTCGGCGCGGCCGTCGCGATCTCCATGGTCCCGATGAACGCGCGGGCCCGGGCGATGGCCGTGATGATCGGCGGACTGAGCATCGCGAACGTGCTGGGCGTCCCCGCCGGTGCCTTCCTCGGCGACCAGTTCGGCTGGCGTTCCGCGTTCTGGGCGGTGGCCCTGATGTCGGCGGTGGCGCTCGTCGGCGTGATCGCGCTGATCCCCCGCATACCGATCCCGGACGTCCGCCCCCGGCTCCGCGAGGAGCTGCGCATCTACCGCGACGGCAACGTCTGGCTGGCCGTCGCCATCACGGCGCTCTCCGCGGGCGGTGTGTTCTGCGCCTTCAGCTATCTCGCACCGCTGCTCACGGACGTCGCCGGGCTGCCCGAGGGCTCGGTGCCCGCGATCCTGGGCCTCTTCGGGGTCGGCGCGCTGATCGGCACCGCGATCGGCGGCCGTTTCGCGGACGCCCACCTGTTCGGTGTGATGATCGGCGGCATCTCCGCGTCCACGGTCTTCCTGGGCGCGATGGCGCTCACCGCGCAGAACCAGATCGCCGTGATCGTGCTGTCGTTCCTGCTGGGCCTCTCGGCGTTCTTCACCGCGCCCGCGCTCAACGCCCGCATCTTCAACGTGGCGGGCGCCGCCCCCACCCTCGCCGGCGCCACCACCACGTCCGCCTTCAACCTGGGCAACACCGGTGGGCCCTGGCTCGGCGGCCTCGTCATCAGCGGCGGCTTCGGCTTCGCGGCCACCGCCTGGGCGGGCGCCGCCATGGCCGCGGTCGCCATCGGCCTCGTACTCGTCTCGCTGCGCCGGCACGGCGCGAGCCGCGTCATCGCGAGCCACCCGGTGCCCGCGGTCCCGGCGCCCGCCGAGGTCACCGGCTCGACGCCCGCCGACGTCACCGGCTCGACGCACTCAGGCTGACCGCAACCCACTCAGGAACCCACTCAGGCCGTCCTCGACCCACTCAGGCTGACCTCGACGCACTCATCAGGCCGACGCGGCCGACGCGTCACCCGCCGGCGGGGCCTTGCGGCGGCGCAGCCCCGCGCCGATGAGCCGCCGCACGATCTCCTTGCTGCCGACCTCCACCGCGCCCAGCTCGACGGCCGAGGCGTAGCGAGCGGCCGGAACGTCGTAGTGGTCCCGTTCGAACGCCTTCGGCGGGCAGCCGAGCCGCGCGGCGAACGCGTGCAGCTCCTCGTAGGAGACGTCGCTGACCAGGTGCGACCACATGCGGCCGTGCCCCGGCCAGGTCGGCGGGTCGATGTAGAGCGTCATGAAACCGCCGTCCCCTGGGGCAGAGTCCACGTCCGGGACCGGGCCCCGGTTCGGGAGGGTGTCATCGTCAGCTCAGCCCGCCGACCGGGGCGACGACCGCCCCGGCGGTCTCGCAGACCCAGTGCGGGTCGGGCCCGAGCTCCGGTTCGACGGCGAGCCCGTGCGGCTCCTCGCACAGCGGGCACAGCGGCCAGCGTCCGAAGCGCGCCAGCAGCGCGTCCTGGACGTCCTGGGCGACCAGCCCGGCGACGAACTCGATGCCCGCGGGCCACTGCTCGACCCACCAGCGGCGCTGCGCGACGGCGTTCTCGACCAGGGAGACGACGTCCGGTCCGGCTACGTCCCGGGCGGCGAGGTCGGCGAGGATGAGCGCCCGCGCGCCGTGCAGGGCCTCTTCCAGATCACGATCCATCCGTCCATTCTGCCTCCTGTCCCCTTGACGGCCCCACCGCCTGAAAATATCTTTCAAGATGTGACGTACAGCGTGAAGGAAACTTTCCCCCAGCGCGCACGGCCGTCGCGTGACGCGTCCGCCGCCCCCGCCACGTCCAGAGTGCCCGACAGGAGCCCCGACCCCGGGACGCTGGCGGCCACGGTCCGTACGGTCGGGCCGTCGATGACCCGCTCGATGCAGCGGGTCGCCGAGGCCGTGGCCAACGACCCCGCCGGCTGCGCGCACCTCACCGTGACCGCGCTCGCGCAGCGCACCGGCACCAGCGAGGCCACCGTCGTCCGCACCGCGCGGCTGCTCGGCTATCCCGGCTACCGGGATCTGCGGCTGGCGCTGGCCGCGCTCGCCGCGCAGCAGGCGGCGGGCGTACCGCCCGCCGTGACCGCGGACATCGCCGTGGACGATCCGCTGACCGAGGTGGTGGCGAAGCTGGCGCGCGAGGAGCAGCAGACGCTCGCCGACACCGCCGCTCAGCTCGACGTGGCGCAGCTGGAGGCGGCCGTCGGGGCCCTCGCCGCGGCGCGCCGTATCGAGGTGTTCGGCATCGGCGCGTCCAGCCTGGTGGGCCAGGACCTGGTCCAGAAGCTGCTGCGGATCGGGCTGATCGCGCACGCGCACGGTGACACGCACCTGGCCATCACCAACGCGGTCCAGCTGCGGCAGGGCGATGTGGCGATCGCGATCACGCACTCGGGGAACACCCATGACGTCATCGAGCCGCTGCGGGTGGCCTTCGACCGGGGTGCGACGACGGTGGCGATCACCGGCCGCCCGGACGGCGCGGTCACCCAGTACGCCGATCATGTGCTGACCACGTCCACCTCGCGGGAGAGCGAGCTGCGGCCGGCCGCGATGTCGAGCAGGACCAGTCAGCTCCTCGTGGTGGACTTCCTGTTCATAGGCGTCATGCAACGCACCTACGAGACCGCCGCACCCGCACTGTCCGCCTCGTACGAGGCGCTGGCCCACCGGCACAGTCCGCGCGCCTCCCGCTCCTGACCGGAGCCCCCGTCCAGCACCAGCCCCCGATCCCCCGACCGCTATCCGCACACAGGACGCAGCATCATGCTGTGGCGCGATGACGTGGCGCCATGGCTCACCGCTTCACGTAAGGACGTACGAGCCGCATGTCCCCCTCCACCGACTCCGACTACACCGAGCTGCGCCGGGAGCTGGAGACCCTCACCACCGAGGCGTTCCGGCCCGAGCTCTCCGAGATCGACCGGCTCTCCACCCTGGAGATCGCCCGGACGATGAACGCCGAGGACGCCACCGTCCCGGCCGCGGTCGCCGCACAACTGCCGGCCATCGCCGCGGCCATCGACGACATCGCCGAGCGGATGGCGCGCGGCGGGCGGCTGCTCTACGCCGGGGCGGGCACCGCCGGCCGGCTCGGGGTGCTCGACGCGAGCGAGTGCCCGCCGACGTTCAACACCGAGCCGGGGCAGGTCGTCGGCCTGATCGCGGGCGGGCCGGCCGCGATGGTCACCGCGGTGGAGGGCGCCGAGGACAGCAGGGCGCTGGCCGCCGCCGATCTGGACGCGCTGGCGCTGGGCCCGGACGACACCGTCGTGGGCGTCTCGGCGTCCGGCCGCACCCCGTACGCGATCGGCGCCGTCGAGCACGCCCGCTCGCTGGGGGCGCTCACCGTCGGGCTGTCCTGCAACGCGCACTCGGCGCTCGCGGCGGCCGCCGAGCACGGTATCGAGGTCGTGGTCGGCCCCGAGCTGCTCACCGGCTCGACCCGGCTGAAGTCCGGCACGGCGCAGAAGCTCGTGCTGAACATGCTCTCGACGATCACGATGATCCGGCTCGGCAAGACGTACGGGAACCTGATGGTCGACGTCCGGGCGTCGAACGAGAAGCTGCGGGCGCGGTCGCGCCGGATCGTCGCCCTGGCGACGGGGGCACCGGACGCCGCGATCGAGGCGGCGCTGGCCGCGGCGGACGGCGAGGTCAAGCACGCCATCCTGGCGATCCTGGCCGATGTGGACGCGGCCACGGCGGCCCGGCTGCTGGCGAAGAGCAACGGCCATCTGCGCGCCGCCCTGGAGTCGGCCGGCGCCTGACACCGACTGGTTCCGGCGCCTGACGCCCACCGGATCCGACGTGTAGGGCCTGTCCGGGCACACAACGCCCGAGGGCGGCATCCCCAGCTGGGGATGCCGCCCTCGGTCTTACTACGGGTACCGCTGACCGGAGTTCTGACCAGAAGGTCAGAAGTCCATGTCGCCACCGGGCATGCCGCCACCGGCGCCGGCGCCGGCTCCGGCCTTCTCGGGCTTGTCGGCGATGACGGCTTCCGTGGTGAGGAAGAGCGCGGCGATGGAGGCCGCGTTCTGCAGCGCGGAGCGCGTGACCTTGGCGGGGTCGATGATGCCTTCGGCGATCATGTCGACGTACTCGCCGGTCGCGGCGTTCAGGCCGTGACCGATGGGCAGGTTGCGGACCTTCTCCACAACGACGCCACCTTCGAGGCCACCGTTGACGGCGATCTGCTTCAGCGGGGCCTCGAGGGCCAGCTTCACGATCGCGGCGCCGGTCGCCTCGTCACCTTCGAGCTCGAGCTTCTCGAACGCGACGGCGGCCTGGATGAGAGCGACGCCACCACCGGCGACGATGCCCTCTTCGACGGCGGCCTTCGCGTTGCGAACGGCGTCCTCGATACGGTGCTTGCGCTCCTTGAGCTCAACCTCCGTCGCGGCGCCGGCCTTGATGACGGCCACGCCGCCCGCGAGCTTCGCCAGGCGCTCCTGGAGCTTCTCACGGTCGTAGTCCGAGTCCGAGTTCTCGATCTCGGCACGGATCTGGTTGACGCGACCGGCAACCTGGTCGGCCTCGCCGGATCCGTCCACGATCGTGGTCTCGTCCTTGGTGATGACGACCTTGCGGGCACGGCCGAGCAGGTCGAGACCGGCGTTCTCCAGCTTGAGGCCGACCTCCTCGGAGATGACGGTGCCACCGGTGAGGATGGCGATGTCGCCGAGCATGGCCTTGCGGCGGTCACCGAAGCCCGGAGCCTTGACGGCGACGGACTTGAAGGTGCCACGGATCTTGTTGACGACGAGGGTGGAGAGCGCCTCGCCCTCGACGTCCTCGGCGATGATCAGCAGCGGCTTGCCGGACTGCATGACCTTCTCGAGGAGCGGGAGCAGGTCCTTCACGGACCCGATCTTCGAGTTGACGATCAGGATGTACGGGTCGTCGAGGGACGACTCCATACGCTCCAGATCGGTCGCGAAGTAGGCGGAGATGAAGCCCTTGTCGAAGCGCATGCCCTCGGTGAGCTCAAGCTCGAGCCCGAAGGTCTGCGACTCCTCGACAGTGATGACGCCTTCCTTGCCGACCTTGTCCATCGCCTCGGCGATGAGCTCGCCGATCTGGGTGTCGGCGGCGGAGATGGAGGCCGTAGAAGCGATCTGCTCCTTGGTCTCCACGTCCTTGGCCTGCTCGAGCAGCTGGGCGGAGACGGCCTCGACGGCCTTCTCGATGCCGCGCTTGAGGGCCATCGGGTTGGCGCCCGCGGCTACGTTGCGGAGGCCTTCCTTGACGAGGGCCTGGGCGAGAACGGTCGCGGTCGTCGTGCCGTCACCGGCGACGTCGTCGGTCTTCTTCGCGACTTCCTTGACCAGCTCGGCGCCGATCTTCTCGTACGGGTCCTCGAGCTCGATCTCCTTGGCGATGGAAACACCATCGTTGGTGATCGTGGGGGCGCCCCACTTCTTCTCGAGGACGACGTTGCGGCCCTTCGGGCCGAGGGTGACCTTGACGGCGTCGGCGAGCTGGTTCATCCCGCGCTCGAGGCCGCGCCGAGCTTCCTCGTTGAACGCGATGATCTTGGCCATAGAAGTGGTCCTCCCGGACAGGGGTGGATTTCAGTGGACCGCGTGGCGCCCGCGACGGACGGCCTGCCGATCACCGGGCTCTTCCCGGCGCTCGATCGGGCCTCGCCGACCCGGTCCTTCTGTCACTCTCACTGTCAGAGTGCTAACGCCAATGATTAGCACTCGCCCTAGTCGAGTGCAAGCGACTGTGGACAACTCGGGGTCCCGGAGGGGCGCCGCGCGGCTCCCCGAGCTTCGGCCAGGGGTGCCTCCACGACCGCCGGGACCGGGACGCACGAAGGGCCCGCGCCCCTGTCGGGACACGGACCCTTCGGCGTGAGTGCGTAGCGCCGTCGGCGACGCTCCGGAGCTTCAGCCGGCCAGGCGGACCATGTCCGCCTGCGGCCCCTTCTGACCTTGCGAGATCTCGAACTCGACCCGCTGGCCTTCCTCGAGGGTGCGGTAGCCGTCCATCTGGATCGCGCTGTAGTGGACGAAAACATCCGCACCACCGTCGACCGCGATGAAGCCGTAGCCCTTCTCCGCGTTGAACCACTTGACGGTGCCCTGAGCCATCCCTAACTCCCCTATTGCTGGCCCTATCGCGAATCCGCACTTCGCGGACCCGGGTCAGACCTCACCCCCGCCAAGGTCGGGGGCGTGCGCCGGAACGCGTCGACCGCGGCCGAATGTATCCGTACGGATGCCCTCTGCAACAGGTCAATCCGACGAGAATTCCAGGCACGACTGATCGGAAATACGGGGAGGAACAATAAGGATCCGGGGCAACTCGGACCGGACATACCTCGCCTACACGACAATCATCTCGCGAATTTGGCGATAAATCGTCGAACCGCGTGCGGGGCCGGGCGGGAGTCCACCGCAACTGTACCTCGATTCAACTACCGCCCCACACCCAGATGCCCCGCCCACCACAGGGCGGACGGGGCATGAGGCGGGCATGAGTTCACGCGGGACTGGGTAGGGACGGAGGTCAGCCTCCGGCTACCGCCGGAATGATCGAGACATTCGCGCCGTCCGGAACCGAGGTCTGCAGACCTTCGGAAAAGCGCACGTCGTCGTCATTCACATAGACGTTCACAAAGCGCCGCAGCTTGCCCGTGTCGTCGAGAACGCGCGCCGAAATACCCGTGTGGTTCTTCTCCAGCGACTCAAGGATCTCGGAGAGCGTCGAACCCTCGGCCGGGACTTCCGACTGGCCGCCGGTATAGGTGCGGAGAATGGTCGGAATACGAACAGAAGCACTCATGCGAGGCCAGCCTCTCGGAACGCGGCAAGGGTCGGGCGGATGACGGCGGTCGGGCCGGTGGTCGGAGCGACCGCGTCGAGGGTCTTCAGTCCGTCACCGGTGTTGAGGACGACGGTCTCCAGGGCCGGGTCGAGCTGACCGGTCTCGATGAGCTTCTTCAGCACACCGACCGTCACCCCGCCCGCGGTCTCGGCGAAGATCCCCTCGGTCCGGGCCAGCAGCTTGATCGCGGCCACACACTGCTCGTCGGTGACGTCCTCGACCGCTCCGCCGGTGCGGCGGGCGATGTCGAGCACGTACGGGCCGTCGGCCGGGTTGCCGATCGCCAGCGACTTGGCGATGGTGTCCGGCTTCACCGGGCGCACCACGTCGTGGCCGGCCTTGAAGGCCGCGGAGACCGGGGAGCAGCCCTCGGCCTGCGCACCGTAGATCTTGTAGGGCTTCTCCTCGACCAGCCCGAGCTTGATCAGCTCCTGCAGCCCCTTGTCGATCTTCGTGAGCTGCGATCCGGACGCGATCGGGATGACGATCTGGTCCGGCAGCCGCCAGCCGAGCTGCTCGCAGATCTCGTACGCCAGGGTCTTGGAGCCCTCGCCGTAGTACGGACGCAGGTTGACGTTGACGAAGCCCCAGTCCTCGCCGATCGGGTCGCCGATCAGTTCGGAGCAGAACCGGTTCACATCGTCGTAGTTGCCTTCGATGCCGACCAGCTCGCCGCCGTACACCGCGGCCATGACGACCTTGCCGGCCTCCAGGTCGTGCGGGATGAACACACAGGAGCGGAACCCGGCGCGGGCGGCGGCGGCGCCGACGGCGCCCGCCAGGTTGCCCGTGGAGGAGCAGGAGAGCGTCTTGAGGCCGAAGGTGCGGGCGGCCTCCAGGGCGATGGCGACGACGCGGTCCTTGAAGGAGTGCGTCGGGTTGCCGGAGTCGTCCTTGACGTACAGGCCGCCGGTGACACCCAGCTCACGGGCCAGGTTGTCGGCCTTGACGAGCTTGGTCCAGCCCGGGTTCAGATTGGGCTTGTCGACCACGTCCGCCGGAACGGGCAGCAGCGGCGCGTAGCGCCAGATGTTCGCCGGGCCGGACTCGATCTGCTTGCGCAGGGCTTCCGGGTCACCGGTGGGGAGGTCGTAGGCCACTTCGAGCGGCCCGAAACACTCCTGGCACGCGAAGACCGGTCCGAGCGGAACGCGTTCTCCGCACTCGCGGCAGGAGAGCGCGACGGCGGGTCCGAACGCGGGTCCGGTGTCCGGGGTGGCTTCAGTGGTGTTGTCGATGGTCTGCACAGCCATGACGGCGAGGCCCTTTCTCCTCATCTTCCCCGCGGCGACGATCGCCACGAGACGGAATTGGCACCTTCCCCACCTGGCCTCGCGTCGTCGACGACGAGATGTGGCGGGAGGGTTGCCGGGACTTCTGCGGGCCGTTCCCTCAGTCCCTCTGGATGAGCGCTGTGGCACCGGGCTCTCACCCGGGCATTTGTTTTCCGTGGTGACCCCCGGCATGCGGCGGTCACTCGCGTTGTTCAAGACTGTAACCGACGAGCCGGACACTTGAGATAGTCGTCCGAACCGCGAGACGGGCCACACAGGGTCCCGTCACGGGGTGGATTCCATGCCCAACCGTCACATCAGGGAGTCAAGCACGTGCTGCAAGAGGTGGAGCGCTGGCTCGATCGACGGTCCTGGTCCGCCGCCGACCGGCCCCTCGAGCGGCTGCTCGCGGCCAAGCGTTCCGCGGGCGACCGGGGCACGGTGAGCGTGGTGCTGCCCGCCCTCGACGAGGAGGCCACGGTCGGTGCGATCGTCCGCACCATCCGCGACGAGCTCATGAGCGGTCCCGTGCCCCTGGTGGACGAGCTGATCGTGATCGATTCAGGCTCCACGGACCGTACGGCGGAGGTCTCGGCGCGCGCCGGAGCCCGGGTCGTGCACCGCGACGAGATACTCCCCGACCTGCCCGCGGTGCCCGGCAAGGGCGAGGTGCTGTGGCGTTCGCTGCTGGTGACGAGCGGCGAGATCGTCTGCTTCATCGACGCCGACCTGCGCGACTTCGACGCCGGCTTCGTCTCCGGCATCATCGGCCCCCTGCTGACCGAGCCCGGCGTCCAGCTGGTCAAGGCCATGTACGACCGCCCGCTGGAGACCGGCGACACGATCGTGCCGGCCGGCGGCGGCCGCGTCACCGAACTCGTCGCCCGCCCCCTGCTCAACCTCCACTGGCCCCTCCTCGCGGGCTTCGTCCAGCCCCTCGGCGGCGAGTACGCGGCCCGCCGCTCCCTCCTGGAACGGCTGCCCTTCCCGGTCGGCTACGGCGTCGAGCTCGGCATGCTCATCGACGCCCTGAACACCGTCGGCCTCGACGCGCTGGCCCAGGTGGACGTCGGCGTCCGCCACCACCGCCACCAGGACGGCCAGGCCCTCGGCCGCATGGCCGCCACGATCTACCGCACCGCCCAGGTCCGCCTCGCCCGCGGCCAGCTCGTCCGCCCCGTCCTCACCCAGTTCGACCGGGCCCCGAACGGCGGCTTCGCCCCCCGCACCCACCAGGTAGCAGCCGAGGAACGCCCCCCGATGATCACCATCCCCGAATACACAGCCCTCCGCGGGGCACGCCGCACAGGCTGACAACCCAAGCCCTCTCCACCACCCCCTCACGGAGCCCGGGGACGTGAGGGGGACGGGGCCGGAGGGGTGGGGTTTCGAAATGCTGCCGAGCTATTTGTGAGCCGCCAGGCTCGTAAATAGTCGATTTCGAAGCCCCACCCCGGAGGACCCGGCCCCCGCAACCACCCCCGCGGCGAAGCCGCCACCACGTTTGCGTCGCAGGACACCTGGCTAGGCTGGCGGCATGGTCGCTCACCGCGCAGCCCCGATCCTCGTCGCCTCCAACCGCGGGCCCGTCTCCTACACCCTCGGAGAGAACGGCACGCTGACCGCCCAGCGCGGCGGCGGCGGACTGGTGTCCGGCCTCAGCGCCATCGGCCCCGACGCCGGCGCCGTCTGGGTGTGCGCCGCCATGAGCGAGGGCGACCGCGAAGCGGTCCGCCGCGGCGAGGGCGACGCGCAGACGCGCATGCTCGGCATCGAGCCGGACGTTTTCGCCGCCGCCTACAACTCCATCGCCAACTCCGTGCTGTGGTTCGTCCACCACCTGCTCTTCCAGACCCACCTGGAACCCCTCTTCGACGAGGACTTCCGGCAGGACTGGGCCTCCTACGAGACGTACAACGCCGCCTTCGCGGACGCGCTCGCCGAGGAGGCCGCGGAAGGCGCCACCGTCCTCGTGCAGGACTACCACCTGTCACTGGCCCCCGCGATGCTGCGCGAGCGCCGGCCCGACCTGCGCATCGGGCACTTCTCGCACACCCCGTGGGCGCCGCCGGACTACTACCGCCTGCTGCCCGACGACATCGGCGCCCAGCTCCTCACCGGGATCCTCGGCGCCGACCGCGCCGCGTTCCTCACCCGGCGGTGGGCCGAGGCCTTCGCCGCGTGCTGCGCGGACGTGCTCGGCGCGGACGTCGGCCACGACGCCGCCGGGGAGCTGACCGTCACCCACGAGGGCCGCACCACACGGATCGGCGTGCACGGCCTCGGCGCCGACGCCGACTTCCTGCGGGAGCGCTCGCACCAGGACGACGTCGAGGAACGGCTGGCCGCACTCCGCTCCGAGATCGGCCCCGGCCGCCGCACGATCGTCCGCGTCGACCGCACCGAGCTCTCCAAGAACATCGTGCGCGGCTTCCTCGCGTACCGGCAGCTGCTCACCGAGCACCCGGAGTGGCACGAGCGCGTCGTGCACATCGCCTTCGCGTACCCGTCACGCCACGATCTCGCGGTCTACCGCGAGTACACCGCCGAAGTGCAGCGGGTGGCCGACGAGATCAACGCGGACTTCGGCACCGCCGACTGGCAGCCGCTGCTCCTCCACGTCAAGGACGACTTCGCGCGGTCGCTGGCCGCGTACCGTCTCGCCGACGTGGCCCTGGTCAACCCGATCCGCGACGGAATGAACCTCGTGGCGAAGGAGATCCCGGTCGTCTCGGACGACGGGGTGGTCCTCGTCCTGTCCCGCGAGGCCGGCGCCTACGAGGAACTCGGCGACGACTCCCTGGTCGTGAACCCGTACGACCTGCGCTCCACGGCCCGTGCCCTGCACGAGGCCCTGACCCTCGACAAGGACGAACGCACCGAACGCACCAAGCGCCTGGCAGCAGCGGCCACGGCCCTCCCCCCGGCCGCCTGGTTCCTGGCCCAGCTGAACGCGCTGGCCTGACGTATCGAACGAGGGCCCGGTGCCCGCATCCAGGAGGATGCGGGCACCGGGCCCTCGGCTTGCCGGTTCAGGTGATCAGGTGGTGATCAGGCCACGTAGCCCTGCAGGTCGACGACGATGTCGGCGAATCCCACCGGGATGGAGATGTCGAAGTACCCCTCGGGGGACAGCGGTACGAGAGCCAGGCCGGGAACAGTGCTGCCCGCCGGGAAGTTCAGGATCGACGTTCCCGGTTGCGAAGCGCCGTCCGCGTAGGCGGTGAGGAAGCCACCGGCCAGCGTGTTGGCCGCCGTGACGTTCACCAGAACCGCGTGTCCCGTACCGGCGCTCCCGCCCGCACCGGGCACTCTGATCCGCATCGTGCTGCCCGCGCCCAGATTGCCCTTGTACCCGCCGGTCCCGTCACGGGTGTCGACGAGCCGGCTGGGGGTCGTCGGCATGAACGGGTCACCGCCCTGCGCGGGATCGACGAAAGCACCCTGCAGGTCGGCGATGAGGTGCACGCCGCCGCTCTGGTTGTACAGCAGCACGGTGCCGTCCGCCGCGATCGGCACCGTGACCTGGTTGGACACGATCTGGCCCGTGGAGAAGTTGAGGCTGGAAGTGGTTGGCGGGATGCTGGTGGGCGCCGCGCTCACGAAGCCGCCGCCCACGGACTCGGTCGCGGTCAGGTTGAGGGTGACCGCGTTCGCCCCGGCCGGTACGCCTGCGGCGCCCCTGACCTTGAGCCGAACGGTGCCGCCCGGGCCGAGCTTGCCCTTGGGCGCGCCGGTTCCGTTCCGGGTGTCCAGCAGCCGGACCGGACCGGCGGACGGAAGGCTGTGGAAGCCCCCTGAGGCGGGGTTCCCGACCACGTCGGCGTAATACCCCACGACGTCCGCCAGCAACTGGACCCGGCCGCCCGCTCCGTTGTAGAGCGCGACCTTGCCGTCGGGGCCGACCGGGACGAGCACGGCGTTCGCCACCGTCTGTCCGGCGGTGAAGTTCAGGCTCGACGCCGTGGGCCGGGAGGTGCCACCTGAGTAGGCGGTAACGAAACCGCCGGTGGTCGGCTCGGTGGCGGTGATGTTCAGCAGCACCGCCGTCACATGCCCGTTCGCGGGCACACCCGCCCGCCCGGTCACCGGCACCTGCACCACACCGCGAGGACCGACGCTGCCGGCCGGAGCACCGTTCCCGCTCCGGGTGTCCAGCAGCCGCGCGGACGGCACGGGCACGAACGCACTGCCCGCCGTGACCTGCTGAAGAGAGGCGGCCGTCCGGTCGTGGTCGTCCTTCACCGTCAGCGTGACGACGTAGGTGCCGACCGCCGCGTAGGTGTGGACGGGGTCGTCGGTGACCGGGGTGCCGTCGCCGAAGTCGTAGCGGTAACTCGCGACCGGCCAGGGGCTGACGGTCGCGGACGGATCGGCGGTGACGCGCAGCGGCATGCCGTCGGTGCCGCTACGGACGGCCAGGTGGGCGGCGACCGGTGCGGGCGGCGCGACGACGTGGCTCTGGAGCACCGTCGCGGTGTGGCCGAGAGCGTTGGTCGCGGTCACAGCGACCTTGTAGGTGCCGGGCGCCGGGTAGGTGTGGCCGACGGGAAGCGTCGCCGAGGTCACCTGGGCGCTGCCGTCGCCGAAGTCCACGGAGTACTGCGTGATGGGCACCCAGGTCGCGGTCGCCGCGCCGGTCACGGTCACATCCAGCGGAGCCTGGCCCGCCTTCGGTGTGACGTTGTAGGTCAGCGCCATCGGGTCCTGGAACTCGAACGCGCCCCGGTCGTGGTGACCCGCGCCGGTCCCGGTGTCGGCGACGAGCGGGTCGTCGACACGGGGAGAGCCGTGCAGGTCGGTGTCCAGCTGGCCCGGCGCGTTCGCGTCGGCTGAGTCGATCATGGGCGAACCCTCTTGGGGCGTCATGAACGCGCGGGGAACAGCAACGTCGTGCGCCCCTTGTCCGGAAGCCTGCTGGAATGCGGGAATACCGCCATACGTCTGGTCCGCCCAGCGGTACGCGTTCGGCGCGTCGCTCGTCACGACGTTGTAGTCCGCTGTCGTACCACTGGTTGAAGCGGCCGACACCGCAAGGGTCAGATACTGGCTGGAGGAACATCCCTGCGGGGAGCGGCCCGAGAGCTTCAGGAGAACATTGTTCTCGACCGTCGCCCCGGAAGAATTTCCTGCCAGCTCCACGCCGGCACCGCAGTTCGCGCCGATCGTGTTGCTGGTGACCACCGTGCCCGGCGCATCGGTCACGGCCACCGCGCGACCGATGTTGGTGACCATCTGGTTGGTCGAAACGACAGCGCGCACCACTCCCGGATCGACGCTGATGGCGTCGCCCGGCGTCATAGTGACCCGGCTCCGGCTCACCGTCACATCGCTGCTCTGCCCGGTCACCCGGACAGCGGGATAGGTGACTCCGCCGGTCACGCTCTTCCAGCCCGAGCTCTGGATCCACGCGTCGTTCACCGTGATCCGGCCGGAATCCGTGACGAGCACGGCCTCATGCCCGCTCTTGGGCGTGAAGTGCTCGAACGTGACGTCATGGACGCCCTTGAAGCTGACGGCATGCAGCAGGTCCTGCTGGATGCCGATCACCACGGCGCCGGGCACGACGGTCTTCTCGTACCCCGGCCCGGTGAAGGTGATCGGCGCCTCGGGTGTACCGGACCGGGTGACTTCCACCGACTCCCGGTAGTTGCCCTTGGCGATCCGCACCGTCTGACCCGGCTCGACGATCTTCGCCGCCGCCGAGATGGTGCAGAACGGTACGGCCTGGCTCCCCGCGTCGGCACTGGCGTCCGAGCAGGTGGCGGAGCCGTTGTCGACGTACAGATTGCCCGCGTCGGCCTGCGCGGCCTGCGCCATGACGCCGAGTGCCGGCAGGCCGGTACCGATGAGCAGGGCCGATACAGCAAGCCCCGTTATGCGTGCTTTGCGCACGGCATTGACCCCCAGAAAAGTCGCGATGGACGCTCCCACGGCGCATGGGCCGCCCCCCGGCGGCTGCGGCATCGTGCAGCTGACAGATCTTCGCAGATCAGGCGCCGCCGGCACAGCCCCGGAACGTCACGCGACCGACCCCGGCCTCCCGTGCGGGGAGCGATGCGGGCGCGCCGCAGAAACCCTCGGCACCGCCCGCGCCCCCGCCGGAGGCGGTCAGTGTGCTTCGAGCGCGTCCGCCAGGGCGTTGAGGAGATCCACCACGCCCTTCGGGCCGTCCACGACGAGGTCGGAGCGGGCCACGAGTTCTGGGGGGACCTCGCCGGAGGCGGTGCCGCTGCAGACGAGGACGCCGGGGAGGCCTTCGCCGCGGAGGCGTTCGACGGCGCCGAAGGCGGCGAGGTCGCCGAGGTCGTCGCCGGCGTAGAGCACCGAGCCGGCGTCGGCCTCGCGGAGGTAGGAGGCGAGGGCGACGCCCTTGTCCATGCCGGGGGGCCGCAGTTCCAGGACGAGGCGGCCGGGCTCGACGATGAGGCCGTGGCGGGCGGCGAGTTCGCCGAGGGGGTCGCGGAGGGCTTCGAACGCGGCTTCCGGGTTCTCGGTGCGGCGGGTGTGGACGGCGACCGCGCGTCCCTTGTCCTCTATCCAGGTGCCGCGCCAGGCGCCGATCCGGTCGAGGAAGCCGGGCAGCTCGGCCCGTACCGCGTCGACGCCGGAGTGGTCGCCCGCGGACTTCACCTCGCCGCTGACCGCGTCCCAGCGCTCCGCGCCGTAGTGCCCGAGGACGACGAGCCGCTCCAGTCCCGGGACGCCGGCGAAGCCGCCGTACCGGACCGCGACGCCCGCCGGGCGGCCGGTGATCACCGCGACCGCCCCGAGGTGGGGGGCGAGCCGGGCGAGTGCGGGCACCGCGCCCGGGTGGGCGCGGGCGCTCTCGGGGTCGGGCACGATCGGCGCCAGGGTGCCGTCGAAATCGAGGGCGACCACGGCACGTTCGGGGTTCGCGAGGAACGCCGCGAGCCCTTCCTTGCCGTCGGACGTGGACGAGGTCAGCAGGTGACTGCTCATGACCCCGACCCTACCGAGGGGAGGAGGGGCAGAGGAGGGGGCGTGCGAAGCACTTCGTTGGAAGGGTGGTGGCGGGCGCCGGGCGGGCACACGGGAGCATGCGCGCGTTCAGCGCGAATCGCGGCGGGTGTCCCGGGCGCGGCGCAGCCGGTTGACGGTCACCGGGTCGTGGGCGAGTGCCCGGGGATCGTCGAGGAGGGCGTTGAGGAGCTGGTAGTAGCGGGTGGCCGACATGCCCAGCTGCTCCCTGATGGCGCGTTCCTTCGCCCCGGGCCCCGCCCAGGTGCGGGCGGCGAGGTCGAGGACGGCCCGGTCCTGGCCGGTCAGGCTCTCGCTCTCGCTCTCCACCCGCGTCTCCTCCACATGACCGGCGGCCACTTGTCCGGCCACAACGTGACCCGTGGCCACCCGACCCGTGACTATTTGACCTTCTCCGCGGCGTCCTGGTTCTCGGCGAACCGCTGCAGGTCGCTCAGAACCGTCTTGGGGTCGGCGTGCACGGCGCTGCCGAGGACCTTCTTCATCTGGTCGCTGACCGGTCCCCACGAGGTCTTGTCGACCGGGTAGAACTGGGCGGACGGCAGCAGGTCGATGAACTCGATGAGGTCCTTGTCCTTCGGGTCCTTGCGCATCGCCTGCATCGCCGAGTTGGTCACCGGCAGCAGCCCGTACTCGTCGAGGAACTTGATCGAGTTCTCGGGGCTGTAGGAGAACTGCAGGAACTTGCCGATCTCGCCGCGGTGGCCGTTCTGCTTGAAGGCCATCATCCAGTCGGCGACGCCGAGGGTCTCCGCCATCTGGCCGCCCTCGCCGGGGATCTGCACGGCCTTTACCTTGATGCCCTTGGCGAGGGCCTGCTTGAGCAGCGTCGGGTGGCCGTTGACCATGCCGGCCTTGCCTGCCAGGAAGGCGTCGAAGACGGTGCGGCGGTTGGTCTTGGCCGGGTCGCTGCTGCCGGTCAGGCCGGGCTGGACGAGCTTCTCCTTGAGCCACTCCATCGCTTCGACGTTCGGCTGCGAGTCGAGGGTGTAGCTGCCGACGGTGTCGGTGTACGAGCCCTGCTTGCCGAGCATCCAGATCAGCGATTCGGCCTGCGCCTCCTCGGGGCCGAGCGGCAGCCCGTACGGCATCTTGACGCCGTGCTCCTTGAGCTTCTTCGCGTCGGCCTCGATGTCGGCCCAGGTCTTGGGGGCGCTCTTGATGCCCGCGTCGTCGAACAGCGTCTGGTTGTAGAAGAACATCCGGGAGCTGGAGACGAAGGGGATGCCGTACTGGGTGCGGTTCTGCTCGCCCGCCGCGGCGAGGGAGGGGATGAAGTCGGCCTGGGTGCTGATCGGGAACAGCTCGTCGGCGCTGTACAGCTGGCTCTTGGACGCGTAGGCGGCGTAGGAGCCGATCTGGGCTATGTCCGGCGCCTTGCCGGCCTTGACCATCTCGGCGACCTTGGTGTCGACGTGGTCCCAGTCGATGACCTGGATGTCCACCTTGATGCCGGGGTTCTTGGCCTCGAAGGCGCGGCCGAGCTCGTCCCAGTACTTCTTGGAGCTGGTGGCCGCGTCGGTGCCGTAGTCGGCCGCGACCATGTGCAGGGTGACATCACCGCCGAGTGCGCTGCTGCCACCGCATCCACTGAGTGTCGTCAGAGCCAGCGCCGCTGCGATACCCGCTGCCGCCGTGCCCAGGAGTCGTCGCCGGTGCACCGTTGTCCTACCGCCTTCATCCGCTTCATGCGCCCGCCCCCGCGCGTTTCCGGGGGCGTCAAGTGCCCGAGTCTGCCCGCGCTGCCCACCCAAGGTCTACACCACGGCTGTCTCGCTTCGGCAACACCCTTGCCCAACAGCGGGGACAGAAGGGATGGAAGCCCGCAGACCAGGCGATTCGCCTGCGCCCGAAGGGTGATCTTCATGGCGTAAGTGGACTAGACCTTTCCCTGAGGAGAGGGGACACTGTCCTGCGTGAGACACGTCATCGCGCTCGATGTGGGCGGTACCGGAATGAAGGCCGCCCTGGTCGGGGAGGACGGCACGCTTCTGCATGAGGCGCGCCGTCCGACCGGACGGGACCGCGGCCCCGAGGCCGTGGTCGCCACCATCCTCGGCTTCGCCGCCGACCTGCGGGACCACGGCATCCGCGAGTACGGCGAACCCGCCGCCGCGGCCGGCGTCGCCGTGCCCGGGATCGTGGACGACACGGCCGGCATCGCCGTCTACGCCGCCAACCTCGGCTGGCGCGACGTACCGCTGCGCGCGCTGGTCTCCGAACGGCTCGGCGGCATCCCCGTCGCCCTCGGGCACGATGTGCGCACCGGCGGTCTCGCCGAGGGCCGCATCGGGGCGGGCAACGGCGCCGACCGGTTCTTCTTCCTCCCGCTGGGCACCGGCATCGCGGGCGCCATCGGCATCGACGGCCGCATCGAGGCGGGCGCGCACGGCTACGCGGGCGAGATCGGTCACATCGTCGTCCGGCCCGGCGGACCCCTGTGCGGCTGCGGGCAGCGCGGCTGCCTGGAGACGCTGGCCTCCGCCTCCGCCGTCTCCCGCGCCTGGGCGGCGGCCAGCGACGACCCGGACGCCGACGCCGCCGACTGCGCCAAGGCGGTCGAATCCGGCGACCCGCGCGCGCTGGCCGTCTGGCGCGAGGCGATCGACGCGCTCGCCGACGGCCTGGTCACCGGCCTCACTCTTCTGGACCCCCGGGTCCTCATCATCGGCGGCGGTCTGGCCGAAGCTGGGGACACACTCTTCGGCCCGCTGCGCGCGGCGGTCGAGGAGCGCATCACGTTCCAGAAGCTCCCGCTCATCGTCCCCGCCGCCCTCGGGGACACCGCCGGATGCCTGGGCGCGGGTCTGCTCGCCTGGGATCTTCTCTCCGTGGAGGTAACCGCCTGATGGCCCCCGTAACGACAACGCAGCGCACGGTACTGACCGGTGCCCGTGTGGTGCTGCCGTCCGGCGTGGTGGAGAACGGCCGGGTGACCGTCGACGGCGGCCGGATCGTGGCCGACGAGTCCGCCGAGGCCGGTACGGTCGACCTCAGCGGCTGCACGGTCGTTCCCGGTTTCGTCGACATCCACAACCACGGCGGCGGCGGGGCGTCCTTCACCTCGGGGACTCCGGAGGAGATCCTCACCGGCGTCCGCACCCACCGCGAGCACGGCACGACCACCGTCGTCGCGTCGACCGTCACCGGCGAGATGGACGTCCTGGCGCAGCGCGCGGCGCTGCTGTCCGAGCTCGTCGAGCAGGGCGATCTGGCCGGCATCCACTTCGAGGGCCCGTTCATCTCGCCGTGCCGCAAGGGCGCGCACATGGAGTCGCTGCTGCGCGACCCCGATCCGGCCGAGGTCCGCAAGCTCATCGACGCCGCCCGCGGCACCGCCAAGATGGTCACCCTCGCCACCGAACTGCCCGGTGGCCTGGACTCGGTGCGGCTGCTCGTCGAGCACGGCGTGATCGCCGCCATCGGCCACACCGACGCGACGTACGAGCAGACGATCGAGGCCATCGAGGCGGGCGCGACCGTCGCCACGCACCTGTTCAACGCCATGCCCACGCTCAACCACCGTGCCCCCGGCCCGATCGCGGCGCTGCTGGAGGACGAGCGGGTCACCGTCGAGCTGATCAACGACGGCACGCATCTGCACCCCGCCGTGCTGGAGCTCGCCTTCGGCAGCGCGGGCGCGGACCGGGTCGCGTTCATCACCGACGCGATGGACGCGGCCGGGTTCGGGGACGGGCACTACGACCTCGGCCCGATGGCCGTCGAGGTCAAGGACGGGGTGGCCCGGCTCGTCGAGAACGGCTCCATCGCCGGCTCGACCCTCACCCTGGACACCGCGTTCAAGCGCGCCGTCACCGTCGACCGGCTGTCGCTGGCCGACACCGTGCGGGCGATCTCGGCCAACCCGGCGCGGCTGTTGGGCCAGTACGACCGGATCGGCTCGCTGGAGGCCGGCAAGGACGCGGACCTGGTGGTGCTCGACGCCTCGTACGACCTGGTCGGCGTGATGCGCAAGGGCGAATGGATCGTGCGGCCCTCCTGAGGCCGCCGGGACCCCTTCGTGACGGCGGTTCGCCACCCCCTGGGCGGGCCGCCGTTCCTTTGCCATCATCGACGCGTGATCATCACCGTCACGCCGAACGCCGCACTGGACATCACGTACCGCGTTCCGCGTCTGCTCCCGCACACCACCCACCGGGTCTCCGAGCCCGTTGAACGGCCCGGCGGCAAGGGTCTCAACGTGGCCCGGGTGCTCGCCGCGCTCGGCCACGAGGCCGTCGTGACGGGCTTCGCGGGCGGGCCGACCGGGGAGGTGCTGCGCGAGCGGTTGGCCGGGCTCGGCACCGTGCGGGACGCGCTCGTGCCGATCAAGGGCACCACCCGCCGCACCATCGGCGTGGTCGACGACGCGACCGGCGACACCACGATGTTCAACGAGGCCGGTCCCACCGTCAGCGCGGCCGAGTGGGCCGCGCTCCTCACCGGCTACCGGGAGCTGCTGGCCGGGGCCTCCGCCGTCGCCCTGTGCGGCAGCCTGCCGCCCGGCCTGCCGGTGGGCTCGTACGCGGAGCTGATCCGCGAGGCCCGCACCGCGGGCGTCCCCGTCCTGCTGGACACCAGCGGCGAGCCGCTGCGCCGCGGCCTCGCCGCGCGCCCGGACCTCATCAAGCCCAACCTCGACGAGCTGACCCGGCTCACCGGCTCCACGGAGCCCGCCCACGCCGCGGAGGAGGCCCGCAGGCGCGGTGCGCGGGCCGTGGCGGCCTCACTGGGCGCCGAGGGCATCCTGGCGGTGACGGAGGACGCCACGTGGCGGGCGGTGCCGCCGGACCGGCTGTCGGGCAACCCGACGGGCGCCGGCGACTCGGCCGTCGCGGGACTGCTCTCCGGCCTCGTCGAGGGACTGGACTGGCCGGGCCGGCTGGCCCGCGCCATCGCCCTGTCCGCCGCGACCGTACTGGCGCCCGCGGCGGGCGAGTTCGACCGGACGGTCTACGAAGAGCTGCTCGGGCGCGTCGAAGTGACGGCCGTTCCGCGCGCTACTTCTTGACCTGGCCTTCCTTCATCCACACCTGGTCGAGGTTGACGCCGCACTTGTTGCCCGGCGCGCAGGTGAGGGCAAGGGTGTTGGAACCCTTCTTCAGATCCACCCACACGTAGGTGGTGGCCCACGCCTTCGTCCAGTCGGCGGTCTTCATGTAGTTGTGCATGTTCACCGGGTTGGTGCGGAGCTTGCCGTTCTCATTGAGCGTGAGACCGGCGTCCTCACCGACGTTGCCGAAGCTGATGAACAGCGTGTACGTACCGTCCTTCGGCACGTCGAAGGTGTACGCGGCACTCGCGCCGACGGCGTTCAGACCGCCCACGGACGTACCGCCCGCGGCCTTGGCGCCCGGCATCGCGTTGGTCCGCGCGGCGCCGCCGGACAGGACCAGCGTGGCGGCGTCCACGACCTTGGACGAGAACTTCTCGGGGGCACTGGCGGACTGGCTCGGCGTGACGGGGGCGCTGGAGGACGGCGGGGTGGACGGCTTGTCCTCCGCGTTGTCCTTCTTGCCGCCGCCCTGCGTCATCGCGAAGCCGATGCCGATGGCGACCGCCACGACCACCGCGATGGCGCCGATGAGCAGCCCCTTGCGGTTCGGTCCCTGCGACCCGCCGCCGCTGCCGCCGCCGTGCGGGGCGTACTGCGTCTGCTGCTGGGTGTACTGGGGCGGCTGTGCCTGCTGGGGCTGCTGCGGCGCGTAGCCCTGGTCGTGGCCCGGCTGCGGCTGGGGCTGCTGCGGCGGGTAGCCGTAACCGCCCTGCTGCGGCGGGCGGCGCTCGCCGACCCGCTGGACCTGGTTGTACGACGTGCGTGGCACGCCCGGCTGTGCCACCGTCGCGCCCTCTGGGGCCGCCCCGGAACTCTCGCCCTCGCCGCCTTCGGAGCGGTAGAGGTACGCGAACGGGTCGTCGTTCTCAGAGGCGCCGTTGTTGCCGGCCGTCATCCGCTGTTCACTCCCTAATGGCACATGCCCATCGCAGCGCGGTGCACCCATGGCTCATGATCGATTAGTCCGCGGCGCGGTCACAAGGCCTGCGCTCTCGCCTCCGCGGCGTCGCGGGCGGACATGTTTGACCCACGGAACCCTACCCGGGTCGGACGACTGCCCGCTCTGGCCTTCGACGCATCACCTGGTACTTCCGGTTCCCCTGTGACGGGACGCACGTCCTACGGTGGTCCCGTGATCGACGAGGACGGCTCCGCATGGCCCGGCTGGCGGAACGCCACAGAACGCGCCCTGTACGGGCCCGGGGGCTTCTTCGTGCGGGAACGGCCCGCCGCGCACTTCCGCACCTCCGTACACGCCTCCCCGCTCTTCGCACGGGCCGTCGCCGCACTGCTGCTGCGGGTGGACGAGGCGCTGGGCCGGCCGGACGGGCTGGCGCTCGTCGACGTCGGCGCCGGGTCCGCCGAGCTGCTGACCGGGGTCCTGGCCGCCCTGCCGGCCGAGGTGGCGGCACGGGTCGCCCCGTACGCCGTCGAGCGGTCCGCGCCCCCCGCCGGGCTCGACGGCCGCATCCGCTGGACCGCCGCCCCGCCGCGGGGTGTGCGGGGGCTGCTGTTCGCCAACGAATGGCTCGACAACATTCCCGTCGACATCACCGAGACCGACGAGGCGGGCGAGCCCCGCTACGTCCTGGTCCGCCCCGCCGACGGCAGGGAGCACCCCGGCGGGCCGCTGAGCACCCAGGACGCGGAGTGGCTGCGCCGCTGGTGGCCGATCGCCGGGACGCCCGGCGCCCGCGCCGAGATCGGGCTGCCCCGCGACGCCGCCTGGGCGGCGGCCGCCGGTTCGCTGGACGCCGGGCTCGCCGTCGCCGTCGACTACGCCCACGAACGGGCCGCGCGGCCCCCGTACGGCACCCTCACCGGCTTCCGCGACGGCCGCGAGGTGCCGCCGGTGCCGGACGGCTCCTGCGACCTCACCTCGCACGTCGCGCTGGACGCCGTCGGCGGCGGGGTGCCCCTCGTCACACAGCGCGCCGCCCTGCGGGCCCTCGGCGTCTCCGGGGCCCGTCCGCCGCTCGCCCTGGCCACCACGGACCCCCGCGGCTATCTGCGCGGCCTCGCCGCCGCGGGCGAGGCCGCCGAACTCATCGACCCCGGCGGCCTCGGCGCCTTCCGCTGGCTCGCCACCCCCGTCGGCGACGCCTGCCACGGCCTGCTGCCGACGGGACCGGAGACCGGGCCGGCGACGGGGCCGGCCGGGGACTGACGCAACCGGCCGCCCGCAAGCGGGGTTGGAGGGCGGGCTGACAGAATGCCGTCCATGACGGAGACCACGATCGGCATCGGCGGCCAGGCCGAGGGCACCGACATGGTGCTGAACATCGGCCCGCAGCACCCCTCCACGCACGGAGTGCTGCGGTTGCGGATCGTGCTGGACGGCGAGCGGATCATCACAGCGGAACCCGTCGTCGGGTACATGCACCGCGGCGCGGAGAAGCTGTTCGAGGCCCGGGACTACCGCCAGATCATCATGCTGGCCAACCGTCACGACTGGCTGTCGGCGTTCTCCAACGAACTGGGCGTCGTCATGGCCGTCGAGCGGATGCTGGGCATGGAGGTCCCGGAGCGCGCGGTGTGGACCCGTACCCTCCTCGCCGAGCTGAACCGGGTGCTCAACCACCTGATGTTCCTCGGCTCGTACCCCCTGGAACTGGGCGGCATCACCGCGGTGTTCTACGCGTTCCGGGAACGCGAGGAACTGCAGAACGTCATGGAGGAGATCTCCGGCGGCCGCATGCACTACATGTTCAACCGGGTCGGCGGCCTCAAGGAGGACCTGCCGAACGGCTGGCTCGGCCGCGCCCGGCACGCCGTCGCGCAGGTCAGGTCCCGGATGGGCCGCTTCGACGACCTGGTGCTCGGCAACGAGATCTTCCGCGGCCGTACCCGCGGTGTGGGCACGCTGTCCGCCGAGGCGGTGCACGGCTTCGGCGTCAGCGGGCCGATCGCCCGGGCGTCGGGCGTGGACTTCGACCTGCGCCGCGACGAGCCGTACCTGGCGTACGCGGAGCTGCAGGACACCCTGAAGGTCGTCACCCGCACCGAGGGCGACTGCCTGGCCCGCTTCGAGGTGCTGCTCGCGCAGACCCACAACGCGCTGGACCTGGCGGACGCCTGCCTGGACCGGCTCGGCGAACTGCCGCAGGGCCCCATCAACCAGCGGCTGCCGAAGGTGCTGAAGGCGCCGGAGGGCCACACATACGCGTGGACCGAGAACCCGCTGGGGCTGAACGGCTACTACCTGGTCTCCAAGGGCGAGAAGACCCCGTACCGGCTCAAGCTGCGCTCGGCGTCGTACAACAACATCCAGGCGCTGACGGTGCTGCTGCCCGGCACCCTGATCGCGGACATGGTGGCGATCCTGGGCTCGATGTTCTTCGTCGTCGGGGACGTCGACAAGTAGGTCGGCACGTGGCCGGCGCGGGGCCGGCGACAGGACCGGCCGTCAGGACGAGTGCGCGCGCAGGCCGCTGACGTCGATCTGCTCGGTCTCGTCGTGCTCGGTGAGATCGATGACCTCGGCCGCGAGCTGCGCCTCGTGCTCCGCGTACGCCTCCTCGCCGACGACGTCCGCGAGGTCCTCCTGCGCGGCGCCGGGCTTCTGCGTGCCGAAGAAGTCGAAGCCGCCGAGCGCCCGGCTGGCGGACCCGCCGGCGCGGTGCGGCTGCGCGTAGGGCAGTACGGCGGCGGCCACGGCCGGTACGAGGCGGTGCTCGCGGATCGGCAGGCTGGCCGCGGTCCTGGGGCCCTTGGACTCCGGGCGGGTGTGCGTCGCGGCCGGCTCGGCGGCCTCGGCCGCCGCGTGCCGTCCCTGGGGTTCGTCGTCACCGTTGCCGGCGCTTTCGGCGGCCGCGGCGTCACGGCGCCTGGCCTCCTCCACGGTGCGCAGCGCCTGCTGGCGGGCGGCGTTGCGGCCGAGGTTGAGGAGTGCCTCGTCCGCCTTCTTGAACGCGGCCGGGCCGACGGGCGAGGAGGCGATGGCCAGCGGCGCCTTGGCGGCTTCCAGCGCGAGCTGGCGGCGGCCTTCGAGGGCGCGGGCCCGCTCGCTCTCGGCGGTGGCGTAGCGGCGGAGCAGATCGGCGTGTTCGGTGCGCAGCCGGCCCAGCTCGGCGCGCTTGGCGCTGAGCTTGGTGTCGAGGCGCACGCGCAGCTCGCGGGACTCGTCGAGGTCCGTTTCGAGCTCGGCTATCCGCTCGTCGGCGTGCCATTCGTCACGGGCGCGGGCGGTGGTGAGGTCGGCGACCCGGCGGCCGGCGGCCCGGTCCCACGTGCGTGCCATGACCGCACCGCCGCAGGCGGCAGCCGCGGCTGCCGCGACGACCGCGCGCAGCACCATCGGATCGGAACTGATCCAGGCGGCGGCGACGCAGGCCACCGCGGACCCGGCCAGCGTCAGCGGGGGCAGCAGCCGGTGCAGCGGGGGTGAATGGCGGTGGCGTCCTCGTGGCATGGCTCGAAACTAGCGTGCGACGGGGACGCGTGGGGCCTGGGGTCCGATTTATCGCCGTCTCCCCGGCAATGGATGGCGCGATGAATACGGAGGGCATCCGGATAGACACCATGTGTTTCCGCAATGCCCTCCGTACCCCGCCAGAACCCGGTTATGGATCTTGGCGCCGCGGGCCGGCCGACACCGGGCCGGCCGGCGGCGCCGGGCCTTCGGCAGGAGCCGTCAGCCCTTTGGCCGGAGGCGTCAGCCGGTGACCAGACCCTTCGACTTCAGATACGCGGCCGCGACATCAGCCGGCTTCTGGCGCTCCGCGTCGACCTTCTGGTTGAGGTCGGTGAGATCGGCGGTGGTGAGTGCCTTGGTGAGCTTTCCGAGGACGGTAGCGATATCGGCGGAGCCGGCGTCCTTGGCATTCACCACGGGAAGCAGGTTGTCCGCGTTCTGCAGCTTCTTGTCGTCCTCCAGGAGCACCAGGTTGAACTGGTCGAGCGTGGCGTCCGTGGTCGTGGTCAGCACCAGCTGGTCGGTGCCGTCCTTGACGGCCTGCTTGGACTGCACGGTGCCGACGCCCTTGGGGTCGATACCGGTGATGTTGATGCCGTACTTGCTCTTCAGGCCCGGCGAGCAGAAGGGCCGGTCCGGGCATTCGTCGCCGGCGGCCAGCTTGACCGGGACCTTGGCGGCACCGAGGTCGCTGAGGGTCTTCAGCTTGTGCTCGGCGGCGAAGTCCTTGTTGACGGCGAAGGCGTTCTGGTCGATGGCGGGACCGGCGTCGAGGACCTTCAGGCCCTTGGGCTCGGCGAAGGTGGTGAGCGCCTTCACCGTGGCCACCACATCGGCGGAGGCCACCGGGGCGGCCTTGGGGCCGTTCGCCTTGGTGTTGAAGTATTCGGCGAGTGTCGCCGCGTACTCGGGAACGATGTCGATCTGCCCCTTTTCCAGGGCCGGTTCATAAAGCTCGCGGTTCTTCAGCGTCTGTACCGAGGTCGGGTAACCGGCGTTCTTGAGGACCTGCGCGTAGAGCTCGGCGAGCACCGTGCTCTCGGTGAATCCGGCGGAGCCGATCACCAGCGCGCCCTTCTTCTCCCCGGACGACGGGGAGGCGGCGTCGGAGCCGGACTTCTCCAGGCTGTCGCCGCCGCAGCCGGTGACGCCGGTGAGGAGCAGTGCGGCGGCAGCGGCCACCATCGTGACGCGCAGCGTCGGGTTCATCGGTTCTCCATCCACAGTGCAAGGAAAGGCATGACGGTCAGGGTGTCGCGGGGGTCGCGGGGCTCGAGGCGGGGACGGCGCTGCCGGACCGGGGGCGGCGACGGCGCCGCATCGGGTCGAGCAACCACTGCAGCGCCATGAAGATTCCCTCGATCAGCAGGGCCAGTCCTGCCACCAGGACCGCTCCCGCCACCACCTGCGCGGTGATCTGCCGGTTGAAGCCGGCCGTGATGATCCGGCCGAGGCCGCCGCCGCCCGCCATGGCGGCGATGGTCGCGGTGGCCACCACCTGGACGGCGGCGGACCGCACACCCGTCCAGATCAGCGGAAAGGCCAGCGGCAGCTCGATGCGGAACATCAGCTGACTGCCCGTCATCCCCATGCCGCGGGCGGCCTCGACGACATCGCGGTCAGCCTCGCGCATACCGACGTAGGCGTTGGTCATCAGCGGCGGCACGGCGAACAGCACCAGCGCGATGATGGTCGGCCAGTCGGTGCCCGAGCCCATCGCGAACATCAGCAGGACGAGGATCGCGAACGTGGGCACCGCGCGGCCCACGTTGGAGATGTTCACCGCGAGCGCCCCGCCCTTGCCGAGGTGGCCGAGGACGATGGCGATCGGCAGGGCGATCAGACAGGCCAGCGCCAGGCAGACGACGGTGAAGTAGACATGCTCGCCCAGCCGGTGCCACACACCGTCCGTACCGTTCCAGTTGGCGCTGTCGTTCAGCCAGTCCCACGCGCCGGATACCGCGTTCATCAGGCCGCCTTCCTGCTCCGCGCCCACGGGGTGAGCAGCCACTGCACACCCAGCAGCAGGACGTCGGCCGCGATGGCGATGGCCACGCAGATCACCGAGGCGGTGAGCACCTGCGCCTTGAAGATGGTGTCGATCCCGGTGTAGATGAGGTTGCCGAGGCCGCCGTAGTTGATGATCGCGCCGACCGTGGTCAGCGCCACCGTCGAGACCGTGGCGATCCGCAGGCCGGCCATCAGCGCGGGCAGCGACAGCGGCAGTTCCACGGCGAACAGCAGCCGCAGCGGCCCGTACCCCATCCCGCGGGCGGCCTCTCTGACGTCCTCCGGAACGGATTCCAGGCCGGCCATGATGTTGCGCACCAGAATCGTCAGGGAGTAGAGCACCAGGCCGGTGATGACGACCGCCGGGGAGATCCCGAAGACCGGCAGCAGCAGCGAGAACATGGCCAGCGAGGGCACGGTGTACAGAACGGTGGCCAGCCCGAGCACGGGGCCCGCGAGGGGCCGCCAGCGCCGCGCGACCAAGGCCACCGGGAACGCGATGAGCAGCCCGATGGCCACCGACACCGCGGTGATCCACAGGTGCTGGACGGTGGCATCGGTCAGCTCATGACTGCGCGTACGCAGGTATTCACCGCAGATCCAGTCGTTGGATACCAGACAGTTCCGCTTCGCCATGCCCCTCACCTCCCCCGCTCCGGGCCGTACATTCGTCCGACATCAGCACTGCGGTCGTCACGTGGCCCGACCCTATCCGGCAGGTACGACAATCAGGCCGGCCCGCCATGCAGCTGCAATACTCCCGCCACAATTCCGGGCCGGAACTCGGGAAGAGTACGGTCGTGAGAACCCGGCAGTGAGGATTCCAGGCACCGATGATCCGATTCGAGAACGTCACCAAGCGGTACCCGGACGGCACGACCGCCGTCGACGACCTGTCGTTCGAGGTCGCGGAAGGGGAACTGGTCACGCTGGTGGGGCCGTCCGGCTGCGGCAAGACGACGACCATGAAGATGGTCAACCGGCTCATCGAACCGACCTCGGGCCGGATCCTGGTGGACGGCGAGGACATAGCCTCCATCGACCCCGTGAAGCTGCGCCGCCGGATCGGCTACGTCATCCAGCAGGTCGGCCTGTTCCCGCACAAGAGCGTGCTGGAGAACACCGCGACCGTGCCCGCGCTGCTCGGCTGGAAGCGCGGCCGGGCCAGGGACCGCGCCGCCGAACTCCTCGACCTCGTCGGTCTGGACCCGTCCGTCTACGGCGACCGCTACCCCGACCAGCTCTCCGGCGGTCAGCGGCAGCGCGTCGGGGTGGCGCGCGCACTGGCCGCCGACCCGCCGGTGCTGCTGATGGACGAGCCGTTCGGCGCCGTCGACCCCGTGGTGCGCGAGCGGCTCCAGTCGGAGTTCCTGAAACTGCAGGCCACCGTCCGCAAGACCGTGCTCTTCGTGACGCACGACATCGAGGAGGCGGTCCGGCTCGGCGACCGCATCGCGGTCTACGGCGAGGGCCGTATCGAGCAGTACGACACGCCCGCCACCGTGCTGGGCGCGCCCGCCACCCCGTACGTCGCCGACTTCGTCGGCGCCGACCGGGGGCTCAAGCGGCTGTCGGTGACGGAGATCCAGCCCGCCGACCTGGAGCAGCCGCCGACCGTACGGCTCGACGACCCGGTGGAGACGGCCGCCGCGCGGATGCGCAAGGAGGGCTCCCGCTGGGCGGTCGTCCTGGGCGAGGGCGGCGCGCTGCACGGCTGGATCACCGTCGAGTCGCTGCTCGGCAAGGGCTCCACGGTCCGTGACCACGCCCGCCGCATGGAGGCGTGGGTGCCGATCGGCGCGACGCTCAAGCAGGCGTTCAGCGCCATGCTGCAGTACGACGCCGGGTGGATCGCCGTCGTCGACGGCGATCACTTCCTCGGCGTACTGACCCCGGCACGGCTGCACGAGGCGCTGCGCCGCTCGATCGACGCGGACGCGAACGGCGCGGACCGCGCCGACGTCACGATCGAGTCGATCGAGCGGGCCGGCTAGAAGCGTTCATGGTCCCGCCGGACGGGCTCCAGGACCCTTCCGGCGGGATCACCGGCAGTCCGGCCGCGCGCCATGCCTGGAATCCGCCGTCCAGGTCGGTGGCCCGGTGCAGACCGAGGTCCTGCAGCGAGGCCGCGGCGAGGCTGGAGGCGTAGCCCTCGTTGCAGATCACCACGACCGTCAGATCGTGCCCGGTCGCTTCCGGCAGCTTGTGGTCACCGAGCGGGTCGAGCCGCCATTCCAGTTCGTTGCGCTCCACGACGAGCGCGCCGGGGATGAGCCCGTCCCGGTCGCGCAGCGCCGCGTAGCGGATGTCGACGAGGACCGCGCCGTTCGCGGCGGCCTCGGCGGCGGCCGGTGCGTCGAGGCGCTCCAGCCGGGTCCTGACGCGCTCCAGATGGTCGTCGATGCTGCGGGCGGTACGGGCAGCGGGCTCGGTCACCAGGTCTCCGGGTGTTCCACGACGTCGAGCCGCAGGGTGCGGTCGTCGCGGAGGTAGCGGCGGATCAGCGGCAGGGGCGGGTAGTAGGCGTGCACCGAGATGGCGTGCCGCTCGGCGGAGCGGTTGACGACCTGGTGCACATGGTTGCGGCCGAAGGCGCGGCCCGTGCCGGCCGGCAGGGCGCGGGTCCGGTCCAGGCCCTCCGCCAGTTCGAGCGAGCGCCAGCCCTCGGACGGCAGCGGCACCGCCAGCGACTCCTCGGTCAGCTCGCCGCCCGCGGTCACGAAGGCGCCGTACGAGCCACCGTGGTCGTGCCAGCCGGTCTCGGTGCCGGGCGGCCAGCCCAGCAGCCACGCTTCGGCGCCGCCGGGCCCCTCCAGCCGGATCCAGGTGCGGTCCAGCGGGTCCAGCGCGAGCTGGGCGACCTTCTCCGGGTCGGAGGCGATGGAGCGGACGAAGTCGAGCAGCTCGGCCGCGGTCGGCGCGGCGGCGGGCCGCGCGGCAGCGGGAGCGGAGGCCGGTTCGGTCAGCACGGCCGTGACGGGAGACGCGACGACGGCCGCGGAAGGGGATGCGGAAACAAACGCTGGTGCGGACAACGGGACCACCCTGGAGGGAGGCGCCGGCACGGCGCCGCACCGACCGGGGAACGGACGGCGGCGGCAGGCTACGACGCGGAGGTGAGCGGGGAGGCGGGGTTCAGCGTGAACCCGGACACACGCAGCCCGCGTACCGGACGAGGTCCAGGTGCACTCGCCGGTGAAGTCGCCGTCCGATACCACTCACATCGAAGACTGAATCACGCCATCCTCAAGACGGTCAACATTTGAGCTCGCGTCTCAGATGCCGGGCACGGTGTCCTCGGGGTCCTCGGGGAGCTTGCAGACCCGCTCCAGGAAGATCGCGGCGGCGACCACCGCGAGGCCCGCCAGCACCGCGAAGCCCGCGTAGACCGCCTGGTCCCGGCGCGGCGGGACGTCGAACTGGTACATCAGCAGGAAGGCGCCGGCGCCGCCGTACATCCCGGCGACCAGCGAGGCGACCAGCGCACTCGCCTGGCCGAAGACCACCGCGCGCGCCGCCAGCAGCGGGTCGACGCCCTTGGCGCCGGGGACGCGGTCGCGCTGGGCGCGCAGCCGGGTCCGCAGCGACAGGGCGGTCGCGGTGAGCACCACCGCGATCAGCGCGAGCACGATGGGCGCGGCCAGCGGGACGCTCGGCAGGGTGCCGAGCGAGTCCCACAGCTTGGCGCCGGCCCAGGACAGCACCCCCGCCACCGCGAACAGCCCCAGCAGCGTTCTGATGCGCAGCGCCTTCACCGAGTGTTCGCCCCTCACATGGTTCATCTGCTGGTTGTGGTCCTGCTGGTCCTGCTGGTGGTGCGGTCGGTGCCGGTGGCACCCGCCGTGCCCGACCGCTTAACGCTTATTCGGGCAGCCTGAGTTCCACGTCACCGCGGGCCTCCACGCCTGCGTTGCCGACCGCTGCGAGCAACTCTGCCACCTCGCCGTGGCCGGGGAGCTCCGCCGACGGGTCCACATCGTGCCAGGGCGCGAGAACGAAGGCCCGCTGGTGCGCTCGCGGGTGCGGCAGCGTCAGGTCGGGATCCTCCGAGACGATGCCCTGATAGGCAACGATGTCGACGTCGATGGTGCGCGGGCCCCAGCGCTCGCTGCGCACCCGCAGGAACGCCTCCTCGATCGCCTGGCCGCGTTCCAGCAGGGAGGACGGCGGCAGGGTGGTCTTCACCAGCACCACCGCGTTGAAGTAGTTGGCCTGGCTGCCGGGCTCGACGCCCCACGGCTCGGTCTCGTAGACCGGCGAGATCGCCTTGACGCGCACACCCGGGGTGTCCTCCAGGGCGTCGATGGCGCCCTGCAGGGTCTCCAGCCGGTTGCCCAGGTTGCTGCCCAGCGCGATCACGGCCCGCTGGGGGTTGTGCAGCGTCGTGTCGGCGGCGTCGACCTGCGCCACCACGGACGGGTGGACAGGCTGCACGGTGGGGTCGGAACTCACGGGCGCCTCCGGGTGATGGTGATGGTCACGTCGTCGAACGGAACGGTGATCGGGGCGTCCGGCTTGTGCACGGTGACCTCGACCTCCTGGACCGCCTCGTGCTTGAGGCACTGGTCGGCGATGCGCTGGGCGAGGGTCTCGATCAGGTCGACCGGCTCGCCCTTGACGACATCCACGACCTCTTCGGCCACCACGCCGTAGTGGACGGTCTTGGTCAGGTCGTCCCCGGCCGCGGCAGGAGCCGTGTCCAGGCCGAGCACCAGGTCCACGACGAAGGTCTGGCCCTCCTCGCGCTCCCTGGGAAACACGCCGTGGTTACCGCGGGCCTTGAGGCCGCGCAGCGTGACACGATCCACGAGATCACTCCTGCTGATGGTTCGGACGGACGGACAGGGTCCCGCCATGTGTACGGGCCCGCCCGGAATCGAATCTACCCGCGACTACCGACAGCACGTGCCGACGGGTTGTCCGGGGCCGGTCCGGCGCAGGTCAGAGCGGGCGGACTCCAGCCCTTTACCCACCAGCCGGTCGGCTACCCGTCCGCCGGCGGATTCTTGGCGCGAACGGGTGACAAGGTCGCCAACACGGCCGGATCCCGGGCCGGGTGGGTGAACGCGGGGTGGTCGGACGGTGAGGTTCAGGCGCCGGGGCCGGCGGTGTCCTCATCGTCGTCGTCACCGTCGGCGAGCACCGGGGACCCGTGGTGCACCCACAGCCGCCAGCCCTCCGGTGTGCGCCGGAACACATTGGTGGCGACCACGAGGGCGCCGACCAGAGTGCCCGCCGAGCCGTCCTCCTCGGCCGGTCCCCCGGTCAGGATGTTCTCGGTACAGGTGACCAGGGCCGTGTCGCCGTCGACCGCGACCTCGACATCGGTCAGGAAGAACTGGATGTACTCGGTGCTCGCCATGATCAGCGCGTAGGAGCGCATCACCTCGCCGCGCCCGCGCAGCACCGGCCATCCCGGGTGCACCACGGAGACCGTCTCGGCCAGCGGCCCGGTCAGCACGATCTCCTCCAGCGCGTCCAGGTCCGAGGTCTCGACCGCGTCGTAGAACGCCTGGTTCGCCTCCTCGACCTTCGCGGCCTCCGCCGTACGAGGCGTCACGCGGCACCCGCCGTGCCGGCCGCGCCTTCGATGGCCCGCGACACCCGGACCGCGTCCGCGCTCGCGTGCACCTCGTGCACCCGCACCGCCCAGGCGCCCTCGCGGGCGGCGATCGCCGAGACCGCGGCGGTCGCCGCGTCGCGTTCCCTGGCCGGCGGCGGATCCCCGGCCGATCCGGCCAGCACCCGCCCCAGGAACCGCTTACGGGACGCGGCCACCAGCAGCGGGCGGCCCAGTTCACGCAGCTTGCCGAGGTGCGCCATCAGCGCCAGGTCGTGCTCGGCGTTCTTCGCGAAGCCCAGGCCCGGGTCGAGGATGATCCGGCCCGGGTCGATACCGCCGGCGACCGCCCGCTCGCAGCCCTCGCGCAGCTCGGCGACGACCTCGTCGACCACGTCGCCGTAGACCGCCCGGTTGTTCATGTCGATGCTCTGCCCGCGCCAGTGCATGACGACGAACGGCACCCCCGCGTCGGCGACCACCGGGATCATCGCGGGGTCGGCGCCGCCGCCGCTCACGTCGTTGACCAGCCGCGCACCGGCCGCGACCGCCTGCCCGGCGACGGCCGCCCGCATCGTGTCCACGCTGACCAGCACTCCGGCGGCGGCCAGCTCCCGCACCACCGGGATCACCCGGCGCAGCTCCTCGGCCTCCGAGACCCGCGCCGCTCCGGGCCGGGTGGACTCCCCGCCGACGTCCACGATGTCCGCGCCGGACGCCACGAGGTCCATGCCGTGCTTGACGGCCAGCTCCGGGTCGAACCACTGGCCGCCGTCGGAGAAGGAGTCCGGCGTGACGTTCACCACGCCCATGACCGCGCAGCGGTCCCACTCAGGAAGGCCGTCCACGAAGCCCCGCAGCGTATTCATACGCCAAGCGTAGGCGCTGGCCGGTCGACTACTGGTCGCTGAGCCGGCCGCTCAACCACTCCAGGGCGGGCGGGATCTCCCGGCCCCAGGTGTTGAAGTTGTGGCCGCCGCTCTCCAGGATGATCGACGACATGTGCGTCGGCGCCTTCGCGGCGCCGATCAGCTTCAGCGTCTCCTTGTAGTTCGGCTCGCCCTTCTTGCTGCTGGTCACCAGGAGGTTCACCGGCGGGTGCGGCAGGTTCTTCAGCCGCCACGCCAGGTTGTTCTGGAGTTCGAGCTTCCTGTCGCCGCCGAACAGGTCGCCGGTCGTGCGGTCGCGCGGCGCCTTGTAGTCGGCGGACAGGCCGACCGCGGTCGAGTACGCCTCGGGGTGCCGCATCGTGAGCTTCAGGGCGCAGTAGCCGCCGGTGGAGTCGCCCATGATTCCCCAGTTCCGGGCGTTGGTGCCGACCCGGAAGTGACCGGACACGGCGGCGCGCAGGTCCTTGGTGAAGAAGGTCTCCGTCTGGGGGCCGCCGGGGATGTCCATGCACTCGGTGTCCCGCGGCGGGGCCACCGTCGGCCGCATCATGATCAGTATGGTCGGCTTGGCCTTGCCGTCCAGCACCTGCTGGTGGGCGATCGACGGGTACTTCATCTTCTTGAAGAGCGCCTCGGCGGTGCCCGGGTAGCCGGTGAGGATCACGGACGCCGGGAACCTGCGCTTGGCGTCCTGGAAGTACTCGGGGGGCAGATAGACATACGCCGGGGTGGTGATGTCGGACGCCCCGCCCTGGAACACCACCTTCTGGATCTGGCCGCCGACCTTCGGAACCGAACCCCCGGGCACGTTGACGTACTTGTGGCCGACCACCTGCAGTTGGTTCGCGGCTCCCGAGTGGTTGACGACGACGCCCGGCTCGGACTCCTGT
Source organism: Streptomyces sp. So13.3 (assembly GCF_005860785.2). Classification (NCBI taxonomy): domain Bacteria; kingdom Bacillati; phylum Actinomycetota; class Actinomycetes; order Kitasatosporales; family Streptomycetaceae; genus Streptomyces; species Streptomyces sp. So13.3. The sequence continues at coordinate 4,604,435 of NZ_CP048835.1, forward strand.
CCGAACAGGTCGGCCCAGGAGGCGTAGAAGCCGAACGAGTAGTTGGCGGCCAGCCCGAGCGCCGCGATCATCGACAACTGGGTGAAGAGCATCATCCCGACCCGCCCCAGCACCACCGGGAGACTCCGCTTGGACAGCCGCGGCCAGAGCCATACGGTGGCCACGAACAGCACTACCGCGGCTATGACCGCCAGCAGTAGAACCTTCTTACTGGTGAGACCCATGTCGAGTGACGTACTTTCCTGTCTGCGGCCCGGTTCCGGCTCCTTCTGACGGAACCTAAGGGCCTTCCTTCGCGTCCTAGAGGGCGCAAATTGTTCATTACGAGAGCTGTTTGCGGAACATATCCCGCAATGTTGGGGCTTGGTGACCCATGTCTGTACAGGTAGATGGAGAACTCGGCTTCCGGGTTCCCTGGGCAGGTGCCCGTGTCTACTGATCGCGCAAACGCCGGCACGCGGCGTCCGCGGTTCCTCCGCTCCTCCTCCGTCCCCTCGGTCGTCGGTACCGCCGGGGCCGTAGTGGGGCTGCTCGACGTCGTCTCCGGCGTGTTCCCCGGTTTCCGCAACGGCCGGATGCACCACATGGCGATGGTCTTCCCCGGCACCATGAGTTCGCTCGCGGCGGCCGGGTCGGTCGTCACCGGCATCCTGCTGCTGATGCTGGCTCATGGCCTCAAACGCGGGAAGGTGCGCGCCTGGTGGGCAGCGGTGCTGCTGCTGCCGACCGGTGCCGCGACCCAGTTGGTGTACCGGCACTCGGGCGTCGGCGCGATCGTCTCGCTGGGACTGCTCGCGCTCCTGATCGTCCACCGGGCGCAGTTCAACGCGCTGTCGGACCCGCGCACCCGCTGGCGGGCCGCGGCCAACTTCGTGCTGCTCAGCGTCGTCGCGCTCGCGCTGGGGCTGCTGATCGTCAGCGCCCACCCCCGCGTCGAGATGGGCGATCCCAGCCTGATCGAGCGACTGCAGCACGTGCTGTACGGGCTTTTCGGTTTCGAGGGCCCGGTGAGCTATACGAGTGACCGGGCCTCGGACGTCGTGGCCTACTCGCTCGGCGGGCTCGGCTTCCTGATCGCCGGCACCACCGCGTATCTGATCCTGCGTCCGGCACGGCCGGTCGCCGAGCTCAGCGGTGCCGACGAGGACCAGCTGCGCGAGCTGCTGGCCAAGCACGGCGCCCGCGACTCCCTCGGCCACTTCGCACTGCGCCGCGACAAGAGCGTGGTGTTCTCACCGAGCGGCAAGGCCGCCGTCTGCTACCGGGTGGTGTCCGGGGTGATGCTCGCCAGCGGCGACCCCATCGGGGACGTCGAGGCCTGGCCGGGCGCCATCGAGCGCTTCATGGAACTGGCCCGGGCGCACGCCTGGATCCCGGCGGTCATGGGCTGCAGCGAGACCGGCGGCGAGGTCTGGACCCGCGAGACGGGCCTGGACGCGCTGGAGCTGGGCGACGAGGCGATCGTGCGCACCAGCGCCTTCACCATGCAGGGCCGCGCGATGCGCAACGTCCGGCAGATGGTGAAGCGCATCGAACGGTCCGGCTACGTCTGCAAGGTGCGCCGGGTCCGCGAGCTGTCGGACGCCGAGCGCGAGCAGGTCCGGCTGGCCGCCGACGCCTGGCGCGGCACGGACACCGAGCGCGGCTTCTCCATGGCGCTCGGCCGGTTCGGCGATGTCGAGGACGGCGACTGCGTGGTCGTCACCGCCCACAAGGAGCGGGAGGACGGCGTGGAGTCGCCGCTGGGCGACCTGCGGGCCGTGCTGCACTTCGTCCCCTGGGGCAAGGACGGCATGTCGCTGGAGCTCATGCGGCGCGACCGCAGCGCCGACCCGGGGCTCAACGAGCTGCTGATCGTCGAGGCGCTGCAGCACGCACCGGAGCTGGGCGTCGAGAACGTCTCGCTCAACTTCGCGATGTTCCGCTCGGCGCTCGCCCGCGGTGAGCGGATCGGGGCGGGTCCGGTGCTGCGCGGCTGGCGGGGACTGCTGGTCTTCCTGTCGCGCTGGTTCCAGATCGAGTCGCTGTACAAGTTCAACGCGAAGTTCCAGCCGGAGTGGGTGCCGCGGTTCCTGGTGTTCCGCAACTCCCGGGACCTCCCCCGGATCGGCTTCGCCGCCATGCAGGCGGAGGGCTTCGTCACTCTGTCGCTGCCGCTGCCGGACGCGCTCCAGCGGTTCCTGCCGGGCCGGGCCAAGCGGGCCGCGCACAGCGCGCCCGGCTACGCCAACAGCTCGGAGCCGGAGCGGGTGGTCAAGATCGTCGCCTGATCGCTCCGTGACCACTGGTCACCACGGAAACCGGCCGGCCCCCTGTCATCAGGGGGCCGGCCGGTTTCGTCGTGCCCAGCGCGGCAGCCGGTCTCAGCGGCCGATGATCAGGCTCATCGCCTCGGAGCGGGTCGCCGAGTCCCGCAGCTGGCCGCGCACCGCCGAGGTGATGGTCTTCGCACCCTGCTTGCGCACCCCGCGCATCGTCATGCACATGTGCTCGCACTCGATGACGACGATCACGCCGCGCGGCTCCAGGATGCGCATCAGCGAGTCGGCGATCTGGGTGGTGAGCCGCTCCTGGACCTGCGGGCGGCGGGCGAACACATCGACCAGCCGGGCGAGCTTCGACAGCCCGGTGATCTTCCCGCTGGCGGCCGGGATGTAGCCGACGTGCGCGACCCCGACGAACGGCACCAGGTGGTGCTCGCAGCTGGACATCACCTCGATGTCCTTCACCAGCACCATCTCGTCGTGCCCGAGGTCGAACGTCGTGGTCAGGACGTCCTCCGGCTCCTGCCAGAGGCCGGCGAATATCTCCTTGTAGGCGCGGGCCACCCGGCTCGGTGTCTCCCGCAGGCCCTCCCGGTCCGGGTCCTCGCCGACCGCGATGAGGAGCTCGCGCACAGCGGCCTCGGCGCGCTTCTCGTCGAACTCACCGATGGCCCCCTCGCCATCCAGCGTCACCGGGTCGGTCATCTGTGCCTCGTTCCTCGTGCGGACCTGCAGAACCTGATGTGCGGGCAAAAGCGGAAGGCCGCGCCCCCAAGGCTAAAACCTTGGGGACGCGGCCTGCATTCCGGGATCACCTTCGCCGGCCGGCTGACGCCGACCGGTTTCCGGTGGTCAGCTGTCGGTACCGCTGCCCGAGTCCTCGGGAAGCTCCACCGTCTCGGTGGCCTTCTCGATGGCCGGGGTGGCGGTGCTGCTGCCGTTGGCGGACTGGCTGCCGTTGGTGAGCGCCAGCTCCTTCGGCGAGAGCACCGGCGGGCGGGTCGACGGCGTACGCCGCGAGGACCCGGTCCACGCCGGACGCGGCGGGCGCCTGACGATGGCCTTGAAGATCTCGGCGATCTCCTCCTTGTTCAGCGTCTCCCTCTCCAGGAGCGCCAGAACGAGGTTGTCGAGAACGTCGCGGTTCTCGACCAGGATCTCCCACGCCTCGTTGTGCGCGGTCTCGATGAGCTTCTTGACCTCTTCGTCGACCAGCCCGGCGACCTCTTCCGAGTAGTCGCGCTGGTGACCCATGTCACGGCCCAGGAACGGCTCCGCGTTGTCCGAGCCGAACTTGATCGCGCCGAGCCGCTCGGTCATCCCGTACTGGGTGACCATCGCGCGCGCCGTCGCGGTCGCCTTCTCGATGTCGTTCGAGGCGCCGGTGGTCGGGTCGTGGAAGACCAGTTCCTCCGCCGCCCGGCCGCCCATCATGTAGGCGAGCTGGTCGAGCATCTCGTTGCGCGTCGTCGAGTACTTGTCCTCGTCCGGCAGGACCATCGTGTAACCGAGGGCCCGGCCGCGGGAGAGGATCGTGATCTTGTGCACCGGGTCGCTGTTCGGAGAAGCCGCCGCGACCAGGGCGTGTCCGCCCTCGTGGTACGCGGTGATCTTCTTCTCCTTCTCGGACATGATCCGGGTCCGCTTCTGCGGTCCGGCCACGACCCGGTCGATCGCCTCGTCGAGGGTCTCGTTGTCGAGCAGCTTGCGATCCCCGCGGGCCGTCAGGAGCGCGGCCTCGTTGAGCACGTTCGCCAGGTCCGCGCCGGTGAAACCGGGGGTGCGGCGAGCGACGGCCCGGAGGTCGACGTTCGGAGCGACCGGCTTGCCCTTGGCGTGGACGTTGAGGATCTCCAGCCGGCCCATGAGGTCGGGGCGGTCCACGGCGATCTGCCGGTCGAAGCGGCCCGGGCGCAGCAGCGCCGGGTCCAGGATGTCCGGCCGGTTCGTGGCGGCGATCAGGATGACGCCGCCCTTCACGTCGAAGCCGTCCATCTCGACGAGCAGCTGGTTGAGCGTCTGCTCGCGCTCGTCGTGACCGCCGCCCATACCGGCACCGCGGTGCCGGCCGACGGCGTCGATCTCGTCGACGAAGACGATCGCCGGAGCGTTCGCCTTGGCCTGCTCGAACAGGTCACGGACACGCGAGGCGCCGACACCCACGAACATCTCGACGAAGTCGGAGCCCGAGATCGAGTAGAACGGCACGCCCGCCTCACCCGCGACAGCACGGGCCAGCAGGGTCTTACCGGTACCGGGCGGCCCGTAGAGCAGCACGCCCTTGGGGATCTTGGCGCCGACGGCCTGGAACTTCGCCGGCTCCTGCAGGAACTCCTTGATCTCGTGGAGTTCCTCGACCGCCTCGTCCGCCCCGGCCACATCCGCGAACGTGGTCTTGGGGGTGTCCTTGGTGATCAGCTTGGCCTTGGACTTCCCGAACTGCATGACGCGGGATCCGCCGCCCTGCATCTGGTTCATCAGGAAGAGGAAGACCACCACGATCAGCACGAACGGCAGCAGTGACAGCAGAATGCTGACGAACGCGTTCTGCTTGGACGGCGAGACGGTGTAACCGTCGGGCAGCGTGCCGCCCGCGTCCGCCGTGCCGTCGACCTTCTTCTGGAGATCAGCCGCGATGGCGGTGCTCTGGTCGGCGCTGACGTAGCTCGCCTTGAGCTTGGTGCCCAGGTCCTTACCGCCGACCTTGGCACCGTCGACGAGCTCGACCTTGATCATCTGCTCGTCGCCGGTGGTGATCTCCGCCGACTTGAGAATGTTGTCCTTGCTGTGGATCGCTTGCACGACCTGGCCGGTGTCCACCGTCTTGTAGCCGCCGGAGGAGCCGACGACCTGCATGAGGACGACCACGGCGATGACAGCCAGCACGATCCACATGACTGGCCCACGGAAATAGCGCTTGACGTCCATCCATGCGGGGCGCGGACGCCCCGTCCCTCCTGCCACAGTGAGGCAGCGCGGCTCGATGGCCGCGCGCACATCCGGTGTATGACCCGACCTTCGGACGGTACCTCAGCATTGTCCACCGAGGCGGCCGCCAACCGTTAACAATCCCGGCTTCCCCTGCTCCAACGGCGGGAAACGGTGCGGGGTTCCCCGTTGTCGGCACGGGCTGCGCCGAACGGGGACATCTTCGGACGAATCGGGCGTCAGCCGCCGTATACGTGCGGGGCGAGTGTTCCGACAAATGGGAGATTGCGGTACTTCTCGTTGAAATCGAGTCCGTAACCGACGACGAATTCATTGGGAATGTCGAAGCCGGTGTACTTCACATCGATCTCGACCTTGGCCGCCTCCGGCTTGCGCAGCAGCGTGCAGACCTCCAGGGAGGCCGGGCCGCGCGAGCCGAGGTTGCTGATCAGCCAGGACAGCGTCAGACCGGAGTCGATGATGTCCTCGACGATCAGCACGTCGCGGCCGGCGATGTCGGTGTCGAGGTCCTTGAGGATGCGGACGACGCCCGAGGACTTCGTGCCGGCGCCGTAGGAGGACACCGCCATCCAGTCCATCGTCACGTTGGTGGACAGCGCGCGTGCCAGGTCCGCCATGACCATCACCGCGCCCTTGAGCACGCCGACGATCAGCAGGTCCTTCCCGGCGTAGTCCTTGTCGATCTTCGCGGCAAGCTCGATCAGCTTGGCGTCGATCTCTTCCTTGGTGATGAGCACCTTTTCGAGATCGGTGCCCATGTCGTTCTCGTTCACCTGTTTTGGTTCCTCAAGGTCTACGACGGTGAGAAGAACAGTCTGCCATTGCGCCGACGGGCCTCGACGCCGCCCGGCAGGTTGAGACCTTTCTGCCCGCGCCAGTCGGTGACCAGCCGGTCGACCTCCTCGATATGGCGGGCGAACAGGAATCCGGGCGGGGAACCGGCCGCGATGACCGCGCGGCGCAGGATCCGGCGGCGGACGGCGGTCGGCAGGACGTACAGCCGGTCCGCGTCCAGGGTGCCGTCGCCGTCGGCAACATCACGTTCTGCGGTGGCCGCCCACTGGTCCAGGGCGTCCGCGTCGTCACGGGAGAGCTGGGCGGTGCGGGCCAGTGCCTCGATGACGCCCTTGCCGAGGGACTTCTCCAGCACCGGCAGCGCCTCGTGGCGGACCCGGGAGCGGGTGTACGCCGGGTCGTGGTTGTGCGGGTCCTCCCACACGTCGATGCCCTGGGCCAGGCAGCCCTTGCGGACGGTGTCGCGGTCGAGCAGCAGGAACGGGCGGCGGTAGCGGCCGCCGGCGCCCGATACGGCGGCCATCCCGGACAGCGAGCGGGTGCCGGAGCCGCGGGCGAGGCCGAGCAGCACCGTTTCCGCCTGGTCGTCCCGGGTGTGGCCGAGCAGGACGGCGGCGGCGCCGCGGGCGTCGGCGGTGGCGTCCAGCGCGCCGTAGCGGGCGTCACGGGCGGCGGCTTCGGGTCCGCCCTGGCGGCCGACGGTGACACCGACGGCGTCCACGGGGTCGAGCCCGAGGCCGCGCAGGCGCGCGGCGACTTCGAGGGCCCGGCCGGTCGAGCCGGGCTGCAGCCCGTGGTCGACGGTGACGGCCCCGGCGCGCACGCCGAGCTTGGGGGCCTCGAACGCGAGGGCCGCGGCGAGCGCCATGGAGTCGGCGCCGCCGCTGCAGGCGGCGAGGACGAGGGGGTTGGGGGCGGGGGTGGCGATGAGGACGTCGTGAAGTACGCGGCGGACCGCCAGGCGTATCGCGGCGACCGTGGGGTGGGGACCCATGTCCGGTTCCCTCCTATGGAGGCTGTGAGGGTGATAACGCAAAGTAGCTAGATGGTGACAGAAGCTGGGGCAGTACCCGAGCATCGCACGCCTTACCCTGCGCTTACGGTCCCTCGGACGGGTGAACCGGGAGGCGTTGGGTGGTCACGAATCGCTACGGCGGTGCACCCTTGCGACCCATTCCGCCGGTTTGGCGATCTCCGACTTCGTCGGGAGCGTGTTCGGCGACGTCCAGACGCGGTTGAAGCCGTCCATGCCCACTTCGTCCACGACGGCGCGCACGAAACGCTCGCCGTCCTTGTACTGACGCAGCTTCGCGTCCAGCCCCAGCACCTTGCGCAGCACCTGGTCCATCCGGCCCGCGCCGCTGGCGCGGCGCTGCTGGAACTTCTCCCGGATCTCCGCGACGGACGCCACGACATCGGGGCCGACGCCGTCCATCACGTAGTCCGCGTGGCCCTCGAGCAGCGACATGACGGCGGTCAGCCGCGCGAGGATCTCCCGCTGGGCGGGGGTCTGGACGAGATCGACGAGGCTGCGGCCCTCGTCGGCCTCGTCCTCCTCCTTCGCGCCGCCGCCGGCGGCGAAGGACTGGGCGGCCTCCCGGAAGCGGTCGATGACGGTGGAGGCGTCCATCTCGGTCTCGCCGAGGAATGACTGGATCTCGCCCTCGATGTGGTCGCGCAGCCACGGCACGGCGGTGAACTGCGTGCGGTGCGTCTCCTCGTGCAGGCACACCCACAGCCGGAAGTCGTGCGGATCCACGTCGAGTTCCCGCTCGACGTGGACGATGTTCGGAGCGACGAGCAGCAGCCGGCCCGCGCGGGGCTCTCCCGGGCCGGGGACGACGGGGCCGGCCGGCAGCTCGCGGGTGGCCGGGGCGAACGTCTCGTACTGGCCGAGCACCCGGGACGCCAGGAACGACAGCAGCATCCCGACCTCGACGCCGGTGACCTTGCCGCCGACCGTGCCCAGCGCCATCCCGCCGATGCCGCCGGGGCGGCGGTCCTGCATCTTGCCCAGCAGCGGCTTGAGGATCTCCCGGAAACCGGCGACGTTCGCCTTCACCCAGCCGACCCGGTCCACGATCAGCACGGGCGTGCCGTTCGTCTGCGCCTCGGCGTCCCCGTACATGCGGGTGAACCGGCGCACGTGCTCCTCCGAGGAGCGCGCGTGCTTGCGCAACTCGGCCACGATCGCCCGCGCCTCGTCCCCGCTGACCTCAGGTCCCGGCCGCATCAACCGCTGTGCGGTCGCCACTGCGAGATTCCAGTCGACCATCTCGGCACCACCGATGCTCGTCATGCCTTCACGGTACGTTGCCGCCCCCGCTTTGGGGGTCGGATAACGCCCGGGGTCCGGGGGCGCGGCCGGGACGGGGGCTGAGAAGGGGCTGGGGCGGGGCTCAGCAGCCGCAGGCGGCGAGGGCGGACGCCAGCCGGTCGAGGGCGGATTGGGCCGCTGTCGCGGACGTGGTGCCCTGGGTGAGGAACGCGAAGGTGAGCAGCCGGCCGTCGGCTGCGACCACCGTGCCGGTGATGGCGTTGACGCCGGTGAGGGTGCCGGTCTTGGCGCGGATCAGGCCGGCGCCGGAGGCGGGGCCGCCGCGGAACCGGTCGGAGAGGGTGCCCGAGAAGCCGGCGACCGGCAGGCCGGTGAGGATCGGCCGCAGTTGGGGGTGCCGGGGTGACGCGGCCAGCGCGAGGAGCCGCGCGAGCTGTTCGGCGGACAGCGCGTCGGCGCGGTTGAGGCCGCTGCCGTCGGTGAACTTCGCCCCGGCCAACGGCAGGCCGAGCCGCCCCAGGGCCGCGGCGACCGCCTGCTGCGCGCCGCTGAAGCTCGCGGGCAGGTGCGCGGCGATCGCGGTCTGCCGGGCGAGGGCCTCCGCGATGTCGTTGTCGCTGTTGGTCAGCATCCGTTCGACGAGCGAGGACAGCGGTACGGAGGCGGCCTTGGCGAGCTGTGTGCCGGACGCGGCGGCGGGCGTCCTGGCGGGGGTGCCCGTCACCTTGATGCCGCGCGCCCGGAGCAGCTTCGCGAAGGCGGTGGCGGTGTCGGCGGCCGGGTCGGTGGAGCGGTCGGCGGGGCCGTGGTCGCTCGTGTCGAGGCGCCCCTCGTTGAGCATCAGCGAGGTGACCGGCGCGATGTTCTCGTTGTTGCGGCCGATCGGATGCTGGACGGGGCCCGAGTAGAGCGAGAGGTCGTAGCCGAGCGAGGTGGCGGTGGTGCCGCGCGCGGTGAGGGCGCGCGCGGTGTCGTCGGCCAGGGTGCGCAGCGCGGCGGCGGTGAGGGTGGGGTCGCCGCCGCCCACGAGCACGGTGCTGTGCGGCCCGGTCGCCAGCACGGTCGTGGATATCCGGTGGTCCGGGCCGAGTACGGACAGCGCGGCGGCGGCCGTCGCGATCTTTATCGTCGAGGCCGGCACGGACGGGGTCGCGGCGCCGGAGCCGTACAGCAGCTTGCCGGTGGCCGCGTCGATGACGGCGCCGGTGCGCAGTGTGCCGAGGGCCGGGTCGCGCAGCAGCGGTGCGAGCCTGGCCGCGAGCGCCTGCTGGGTGGGGAGCGTTCCCGGGTCGGCGGCGGGCGCGGTGAGCACCTTGGCGGCGGGCGGGGCCGCGGCCTCGGCGGGCGGCCGCCGGCGCGACCCAGGGGCGCTGCGGCTGTCCGGGTGGTGACCCCGGGAGGCGGCGGCCGCCCGTTCCGCCGTACGCTGGCCCGACTCCCACGGTCCGGCCACGGCCACCGCCGCGAAGGAAACGGTCAGTCCGACTGCGGCCGACCCCGCCACTACCTGCCATGTTCTGGCGTCCGGCACCCCCGACCAGCCCCTTTCGCGACCACACACCTGCGTGGGAGACACTTAACCACCAGAAGTATGTGCTGATCATGGAGGAGTAGGGCCTTGGAGTTCGACGTCACGATCGAGATCCCGAAGGGTTCCCGGAACAAGTACGAGGTGGACCACGAGACCGGTCGTATCCGCTTGGACCGCCGGCTCTTCACCTCGACCAGTTACCCGGCCGACTACGGCTTTGTCGAGAACACCCTCGGCGAGGACGGCGACCCGCTGGACGCGCTGGTCATCCTCGATGAGCCGACGTTCCCCGGCTGCCTCATCAAGTGCCGCGCCGTCGGTATGTTCCGTATGACCGACGAGGCGGGCGGCGACGACAAGCTGCTGTGCGTGCCGGCGTCCGACCCGCGCGTGGAGCACCTGCGTGACATCCATCACGTATCGGAGTTCGACCGCCTGGAGATCCAGCACTTCTTCGAGGTCTACAAGGACCTGGAGCCCGGCAAGTCCGTCGAGGGCGCCAACTGGGTCGGCCGTATCGAGGCCGAGGCCGAGATCGAGGCGTCGTACAAGCGCCTGAAGGACTCGGGTCAGACCTTCCACAGCCACTGACACCCAGAACGACCGGACGCCGGGCGGGCCCTTCACGGGCACGCCCGGCGTTCGCGCGTTCCACCGCCGCTCAGAAGCCTCGGGTGCGCTTGGCCGCGCGCCGCCGGGCCGGGTCGGCCGAGCCCGGGGTCTTGAGGAACATGCGGGCGATCTCCCCGCCGAGGTTCACACCGATGGCGACGGCGAGGGCGAGCGCCGCGGCCTTCGTCAGGGAGGCGAACCCCTCCGACGTGTGGTTCTGGGTGAAGGCGAGCAGCCCGAAGTACGTCGCGGAGCCGGGCAGCAGCGGGCCGATCGCGGCCGTGACGTACGGCAGGACCGACGCGTACCGGTAGCGGGCCATCAGCTGGCCGAAGAGGCCCACCAGGCCGGCGGCGGCCGCGGTGGCGACGACGGGGTTGGCACCGAGCTGCTGGTGGAGCACCCCGTAGACCGTCCAGGCGACCCCGCCGTTGAGCATGGCGAGCAGCAGCACACTGCGCTCGCACTGCAGCAGCACCGCGAAGGCGAGGGTGAGGGACATCGCGGACAGCAGCTGCACCCAGGGATGGTCGTAGGCGCGCAGCGCCTGTTCCGGGTTGAGGTCGGCGCCCAGCCGCACCCCCGCGTACAGCACGATCGTCACGCCGAAGACGATGCCGACGACGAGGTACATGACCTCCAGCAGGCGTGCGGACGCGGTGATGTAGAACCCCGTCAGGCCGTCCTGGACACCGGCCACCAGGGCCCGCCCGGGCAGCAGCGTGAACAGTCCACCGGTGATCACCGCGGACGCCTGGAGGTCGGTGGCGCCCGGCAGGTGGTCGGCGTAGAGGTTGACGACGATGCCCATCGCGGCGGCCGGCATCGCGGCGGCGGCGAACTGGTAGAACTCCGGCAGCCCGCGTCCGGCGCAGAGCCAGGCCAGCCGGTCGCCGAGCATCGCGGCGAGCGCCGCCGCGAAGAAGATCAGCGGACCACCGCCGACCAGGATGCTCGCCGAGCCGGCCAGCAGCCCGGCGGCGCCGGTCAGCACCCAGCCGCTGTACGGGTGCCGGTTACGGCGGATGGTGGCGAGCCGGCCGTAGGAGTCCTCCAGCGTCGCCTCGTGCGCGGTGATGTCGTCCACAAGCTGGAAGACGGCCGCCAGCCGCGTGTAGTCGGTGCCCCGGCGGCGCACCGTGCGGCTCGCGCTGACCGGCGGCTCGACGAGGGACGGCTGGTACGAGATGCCCAGCAGCGTGAACGTGACCGTGGGTTCCACGCGGGCCAGGCCGTAGGCGTGCGCGACGCCGAACATCGCCGCCTCGACGTCCTCGGCGCCCTCACCGCCCGCGAGCAGCAGCTCGCCGATGCGCAGGGTGAGGTCGAGCACACGGGGCACCGGCGGCCCGGACTCCGGCTTGTCCGCGGGCAGCTCCGGCACCGGACGCTCGGTGACGGGCATCCGGACCAGCTCGCGCATCCGGTCCTGCCAGGGGACGACGCCCTTGGTGAGCCGTATGACGGGGATCCCGTCGGGGGGTGTGAACGCGTTCCCGGCTCCGCCGTGACCGGCGCCGTAGGCGGCTGAGGAGACGGGCGCGGTGAAGGCGGAGCCCTCCGCCTCGGGGCCGGCCGGCAGCTCCACGCCGGTCGGCGCGGCGAACTCCGAGGTCGTCGAACTGTCGGATTCCGGGGCAGGCGGCAGCGGTACGCCCACGGGCGGGGTGAACTCCGACCGCGATTCGTCCGAGTCCGGCTTCTCTTCGTCCGACACGTTGACCGACCACCTCCGGTGATCAGTGTGCAGGGCGCACGGCACCCACCGCGATTCCCGCCCCGATCACCGCACCGGCGGCGGACGCCGGCCCTCCGCTACTTGGCCCGGTGACGGCCGCCCCGGCCGGCGGTGCCGACGGGCGGCGGAGGCAGGTCGGCGGGGGGCCGGGGGCCCTCCTTCTTCGACTTCGCGCGGGCCCGGAGGAACTCGATGGCGATCGGCACGACCGAGACCAGCACGATCGCGACCAGGATGAGCTCGATGTTCTTGTGGACGAACTCGATCTGGCCGAGCCAGTAGCCGAGGAGGGTGACGCCGCCGCCCCAGAGCGTTCCGCCGATGATGTTGTAGGTGACGAAGGTCCGGTAGTTCATGCGGCTGACGCCGGCGATGATCGGCGTGAACGTGCGGACGATCGGCACGAAGCGGGCCAGCACGATCGACTTCGGACCGTGCTTCTCGAAGAAGGCGTGCGCCTTCTCGATGTTCTCCTGCTTGAAGAGCCGGGAGTCCGGCCGCCGGAAGAGCGAGGGTCCGACCTTGCGGCCGAAGAGGAAGCCGACCTGGTCACCGACGATGGCGGCGACGATGATCAGCACCGTCACCAGCCACAGCGGGGTCTTGAGGGTGCCGCCCGCGACCAGGAGTCCGGTCGTGAAGAGGAGCGAGTCCCCGGGCAGGAAGAATCCGATCAGCAGGCCCGACTCTGCGAAGACGATCAACAGCACGCCCCACAGGCCGAACGAGTTGATCAGGTGGTCGGGATCGATCCAGCTGGGGCCCAGGGCAATGTTGGTCACCGTTTAAAAGTACCAACCGAATCGTTGCGCCCCCTGTGCGTGACGGCCGGGCGCCATCTGTGCGTGACAGCCGGCCCCCGTCCGTGCGGACTCCGTGACGGGTCGGTGAAAGATCGGCGTCGTAGAGATCGCGCCAACCGTCTTGGCCGAAACGTTCCCCAACGCAGGGGCGGTGCATTACGTTCTCCGCAACGCCACGCGTGCACCACTGGCAAGTCTCCTGTCGCAGCATCTGAACCTTCTGGCGGATCCTGTTATGACGCGCGCCATCTCCCTGCACGATCTTTCGAAGACCTACCCCAAGCAGCCCGCCCCGGCGGTCGACCGGTTCTCCCTGGAGATCCCCCCCGGCGAGTTCCTGGTGCTGCTCGGTCCCTCCGGCTGTGGCAAGTCCACCGTGCTGCGCATGATCGCCGGGCTGGAGGACATCAGCTCCGGGGAGCTGATGCTCGACGGCGAGTACGCCAACAACCTCGCGCCCGGCGACCGCCGGATGGCGATGGTCTTCCAGAACTTCGCGCTGTACCCGAGCATGACCAGCCGGCAGAACATCGGGTTCCCGCTGCGCTTCGAGATGCCGGGCGAGGACCAGAACCCGCGGGTCGAGGAGACCGCGCGGATCCTGGGCATCGAGGAGATCCTGGACCGCTACCCCGGGCAGCTGTCCGGCGGCGAGCGGCAGCGGGTCGCGATGGGCCGCGCCATCTCCCGGCATCCGTCGGTGTTCCTGATGGACGAGCCGCTGTCGAACCTGGACGCCAAGCTGCGCTCGCATCTACGCGCCGAGATCGCCCGGCTGACCCGCGGCATGGGCGTCACCACCGTGTATGTGACGCACGATCAGGCGGAGGCCATGTCGCTCGGCGACCGCGTCGCGGTCATGCGCGGCGGGGTGCTGCAGCAGGTCGGCAGCCCGCGCGACACGTACCACCTGCCCGTGAACGTGTTCGTCGCCGCGTTCATCGGGACCCCGCGGATCAATCTGCTGCAGGCCACGGTGCTGGCGCCGCTGGGCGGCGGCATGTGGATCGACTTCGGGCGGCAGCGGCTGGGACTGCCGGAGCCGCTGAGCCTGGACCACCAGATGCTCCGCATCCAGCAGGGCCGCGACATCATCGTCGGGCTGCGCTCCGAGGCGGTCCGGATCGCGGCCCCGAGCAGCGCGCACGCGGGCGAGGTGGTGCTCAGCGGCATCGTCGAGCAAGTGGAGTACCAGGGGCACGAGTGCCTGGTGCATCTGAACACCGGCGCGAAGCCGGCGGTCGTGCCGGAGCTGGAGGCGCCCCGGCTGCCCGCCCAGCGCACCCGTTCCGCGGCCCGGCGGGCGGCCGCCGGCCCCGGCGGGCTGGGGAAGCTGGCGCGCAAGGCCGCCGGGCGGTTCCCGGGGCTGCTCCAGGAACCGGACAGCGCGGGCGCGGTCAAGGTGCTGGACCCGCCGCCGGCCGACCGCGCGGAGCAGCCGACCGGCGACCTGGTGGTCCGCACCGGACCCGACATCCGGGTCCGGCCCGGGGACCGGGTGCCGCTGCTGGTGGACCTGGCGCACCTCTACGTCTTCGACAACACCGGCCGCCGGATCTGCCCGGCGCCCGCGGAACAGCCGCGACTGGAGTAGTGCGGGGCGCGACCGGAGTGGTCCGGCGTCGCGACTGGAGCAGTGCGGCGTCGCGACTGGAGTAGTCCGGGGTGCGGCGGGCGCCCGCAGGGGTGACCGTTCCCTCATGGGTATCGATGATTTCGGCGGCGGCCAGTCAGAGCACTCCGACGTCCTGGTGGTGACCACGAACGAAGCGCCCGGCTACCGGGTCGAGAAGGTGATCGGCGAGGTGTTCGGGCTGACCGTGCGCTCCCGGCACATCGGGAGCCAGATCGGCGCCGGGCTCAAGTCGATGATCGGCGGCGAGCTGAAGGGTCTGACGAAGACCCTGGTGCAGACCCGCAACCAGGCGATGGAGCGGCTCGTCGAGCAGGCCCAGGCCCGCGGGGCGAACGCCGTGCTCACCATGCGCTTCGACGTGACCGAGGCGGCCGACGTGGGCACGGAGGTGTGCGCGTACGGCACCGCGGTGGTGCTGGTGCCGGTGTAGCCGCTGGTCTTGCGGCAGCGGGCTGTAGCCGCTGCGCTTACGGCAGCGGGTGCAGCCGCTGCTCCTACGGCCGAACGCCGTCGGACGTTGCCGTCAGACGTTGCGGACGGCGTTCGCCAGGATCGCCTCGCGGAGGTACCCGGCCAGGCCGGGGCGGACGGCGTCGTAGGTGGCGGTGAAGCGCGGGTCCGCGATGTACATCTCGGCGAGACCGACGTGGATCTCGTAGCTGCAGTCGTAGTGGAAGCGCCGGATCTGTTCGCGGTGCTCCTCGGCGAGGTCCATCGCCGGGACGGAGTCCGGCTCCGCGCCGGAGTCCATCAGCGCGACGAACCGCCGGTTGAGATCGTCGGCCTCGTTCCTGATCCGCAGCCAGTCCTCCTTGGTGTACGAGGCGGCCCGGCGCTGCGACTCGGCGTACGCGTCGGTCCCGCCCCAGCGGCGTTCGGCCTCCTCGGCGTACCGGTCGGGGTCGTGGTCCCCGAAGACCTCGAACTTCTCCTCGGGTGTGAGGTTGATGCCCATCTTCTTCGCCTCCATGGCTCGTTCCACGGCGGCCGCCATCTCGCGGAGCCGGGTGATCCGGTCGGTCAGCAGCCGGTGCTGGCGGCGCAGGTGCGCCGAGGGGTCGGCGGCCGGGTCGTCCAGCAGGGTGGCGACCTCGTCCAGGGGGAAGCCGAGCTCCCGGTAGAAGAGAATCTGCTGCAGCCGGTCGAGGTCGGCGTCGTCGTACCGCCGGTGGCCCGCGTGGCTGCGGCCGCCCGGGGAGAGCAGCCCGATCTCGTCGTAGTGGTGCAGGGTCCGCACGGTGATGCCGGCGTAGCCCGCGACCTCTCCCACGGAGTAGCCCATCGCTTCCCCGCTCCTTCCCTCTGCCGCTGCCCTGCCGCGCTTCCGGGGTCCACCGTGACGCCTCACGTCGCGTGAGGTGCAAGTGGCACACTTGTTCGCATGCTCGGGATAACTGATCTTTCTACGTACCTGGCGGGGCTGGCCCTGATCATCCTGCTGCCGGGGCCGAACTCGCTGTACGTGGTGTCGGTGGCGGCCCGGCTCGGGCCGCGCACCGGCTACCGGGCGGCGGCCGGGGTGCTGTGCGGCGACACCGTGCTGATGACGCTGTCGGCGGGCGGGGTGGCGTCGCTGCTGCAGGCCAGCCCGCTGGCGTTCACCGTGGTCAAGTTCGCCGGTGCGGGCTATCTGACCTGGCTCGCGGCGGGCATGCTGCGCGGGGCCGTGGCGCTGTGGCGCGGGCGGACCGAACGGAGCGCTGCGGCCCCGGGCGGGGACGGCGCGCCGGCGAAGCAGGAGAAGGCGGAGCGGCCGTTCCGCCGGGCGCTGGTGGTCAGTCTGTTCAACCCGAAGGCGATCCTGTTCTTCGTCGCGTTCTTCGTGCAGTTCGTCGACCCGGGGTACGCGCACCCGGCGCTGTCGTTCCTCGCGCTCGGCGCCTGGGCCCAGCTGTTCAGCTTCACCTATCTGACGGTGCTCATCTTCAGCGGCACCTACCTGGCGGCGGCCTTCCGGCGGCGCCGGCGGCTGACGGCGGGGCTGTCGGCGGGCGCGGGGGCACTCTTCCTGGGCTTCGCGGCGAAGCTGTCGCTGGCCGGCACGGTCTGACCGCGCGGGAGGGGCGTGGGTGACCTCTTCCTGACGGGCGGGACGGCCACGGGCGCCGTATCGTCCCGATGGGAACCCGTTGAGGAGGCACCATCATGAGCACTCCCGTGAACGCCGCCGTCGTCCGCTGCCCGGCCACCGTCTGATGGCGCTGCACAAGGGAGCCGGGGACTCCCGTCCGCTCGCGGTCAACCCGTTCTTCTACGGCGACGCCGACCCTGTCGGCAGCATGCGCACCGCGCCGCCCAAGCACCGGCTGCCGGACGGGCCGATGTCGCCGCACACCGCGTACCAGCTGGTCCATGACGAGTTGATGCTCGACGGGAACTCACGGCTCAACCTGGCGACGTTCGTCACCACGTGGATGGAGCCGCAGGCCGATGTGCTGATGGTCGAGTGCCGCGACAAGAACATGATCGACAAGGACGAGTACCCGCGCACCGCCGAGCTGGAGCGCCGCTGCGTGGCGATGCTCGCCGACCTCTGGAACGCGCCGGACCCTGAACAGGTCATCGGCTGCTCGACGACCGGCTCCTCCGAGGCGTGCATGCTCGCCGGCATGGCCCTCAAGCGGCGCTGGGCGAACCGCAACGCGGACCGCTATCCGGCGACGGCCAGGCCAAACCTCGTCATGGGCGCCAACGTGCAGGTGTGCTGGGAGAAGTTCTGCGCGTTCTGGGAGGTCGAGGCGCGCCTGGTGCCCGTCCAGGGCGACCGGCTGCACCTGGACGCCGAGTCGGCCGTGGCGCTGTGCGACGAGAACACGATCGGCGTAGTCGCCGTGCTCGGATCCACCTTCGACGGATCGTACGAACCGGTCGCGGAGATCTGCGCGGCCCTCGACGCGCTCCAGGAACGTACCGGCCTGGACGTACCCGTCCACGTGGACGGCGCGTCGGGCGCGATGGTCGCCCCCTTCCTCGACGAGGACCTCATCTGGGACTTCCGGCTCCCCCGCGTCGCCTCGATCAACACCTCGGGCCACAAGTACGGGCTGGTCTACCCCGGCGTCGGCTGGGCGCTCTGGCGCGACCACGACGCCCTCCCCGAAGAGCTGGTCTTCCGCGTCAACTACCTCGGCGGCGACATGCCGACCTTCGCCCTCAACTTCTCCCGGCCGGGCGCGCAGGTCGTGGCGCAGTACTACACGTTCCTGCGCCTGGGCCGCGACGGCTACCGCGCCGTACAGCAGAGCAGCCGCGACGTGGCGATGTCCCTGGCCTCCCGCATCGAGGCGCTCGGCGACTTCAAGCTGATCACCAAGGGCGACCAGCTGCCGGTCTTCGCCTTCACCACCACCGGTGAGATCAAGAACTACGACGTCTTCGACGTCTCCCGCCGCCTCCGCGAAAGTGGCTGGCTCGTCCCCGCCTACACCTACCCGGCGGACCGCGAGGACCTCGCCGTCCTGCGCGTGGTCTGCCGCAACGGCTTCTCCGAGGACCTCGCCGACCTCCTCGTCGAGGAACTCTCCCGCCTCCTCCCCGAACTCCGCCAACAGGACGGCCCCCTGGACCGCCCGGCAGCGGAGGCAACGGCGTTCCACCACTGAGGGCGGGGGGCGCCGTTCGCCGGCCGGGTTGTGGTTCAACCTGCCCGGCGATGGGGCGCGCCCGCTGAGTTCAGCGGACCTTCAGTGGACCGTTACCGTGATTCCGGACTCGGCTTAGGAAGCCGGGTTGTCGGTGCTGAAGGCCTGCGCCAGCCACTCACTGACAGCGCGTCCGCTCTGTTCGACGAGCTCCCTCCGCTCCTCGGCATCCTCGACGCCCGCCAAGTGCGTCGCCAGCGCCTCGTCGAGCGCGTCACGTGCAGTCCCCGCGTAGTCCGTCACGAGATCACCGGCAACGGGCGGATCCACGAGGCTCAGCACCCAGTGAACGCTGCGCTCGGCAGGGACAACGAATCCATGCATGGACCTCGGTTGGCTCATGTCCGCGAGCATAGGAGTCCCTCCCGGCTATCCACGCGGATCCCGTGGCTCCGGCATCGGCTGTCCGAGGAACTCCTGCGTGGCTGCTCCGTCCCAAGAGCGTTGCAGCGAGGCTTTCTTGACGAGTGTCAGCGTTGGAGGTGATGGTGGTGCAACCTGAAGCAACCCATCATGCGCGGGAGTCCGACATGGATCTTCAGTTCATCGGCATGGACCCTGAGACCGACACCGACCACTGCCCCACCGTGTGGGTGGATGCGGAGGGGGGCGACTTGGTACTGCAGGGCTGGAAGGCCGACGACGCGACCGAGGCGAAGTGCCAGGAGACCGGTTCGCTGCCCGACTACGAAGCGGTGATTCGGATTCCGGCGCGCATGGTGCCGTTGCTGAGAAGGGCATGCGATGACGCAGAACGTTCCGCCCTTCGCTGATCTGCTGGCCGCCTGTGAGCGGTCGGCCGTTCATCTGGAGATGCGCGACGCCTACGGCGACAATGAGCGCTTTGCGGCGTGGCGGGCGGGGCACCGGACCAACTGGGAGGATCGCGCATCCTGGTGGCAGCCTTTCCACGCGACCATCTCCGATGCGGTGGCGCGAGGTGTTGAGATCCGCCGGGCCCGGATCGTTTCGGAACCTGTTTCCGAGTACATCCGCTGGGAGCACTACGTAACGACTGCCAACGTTGCGGCAGGCGAACAGGTGCGTTGGATTCCGCGTCGGATGACTACGGATCTACTTCTGCCAGGAAACGATTTCTGGGCATTCGATGGGAAACTCCTGCGAGTTCATCACTTCTCCGGCGATGGTGCCGTAGTGGAAGACGAGCTGGTTGATGATGTGAGCGTGGTGGGCCTGAACGCATCCGCATTTGAGGAAATCTGGAAGCGGGCCGTTCCGCACGAAGAGTTCGCCGTCTAGAGAAATTTTCAGGCAGATACCGGATCATGTCACCATCTCCCTCCTCCAGTGTCCGAGCCGCCCGTGAAGCCCTCGCCGCCCGCCTGCGCGAGATCCGGCTGGATGCCGGAATCACGGGGCGGGAACTGGCAGTACGCGCCGGCTGGAGCGAGTCGAAGTCGTCGCGGATTGAGAATTCCAGGACGCCACCATCGGATGCAGACATTCGTGCCTGGTGTCGGGTCTGCGACGCCGAAAATCAGTCGGCCGACCTTATTGCCGCGAATCGTACGGCCGACTCGATGTACGTGCAATGGCGGCGAGTTCAACGTACCGGACTGAGTCGGGCCCATGCGGCGAGCATCCCGCTGTACGAGGAAACGCAGCATTTCCGTGTCTACTGTTCGAACGTCGTGCCGGGATTGTTCCAAACTCCGGAGTACGCGACCGCGCTGCTGTCATCCATCGTCGCGTTTCGCGGGACTCCGAACGACGTGGCTGATGCCGTAGCGGCGCGGATGGCACGGTCTCATGTCATCCGAGAGGGCGACCACCGGTTCGCCGTTCTGGTCGAAGAGTCGGTGCTGCGATATCGGGTCGGCGACCCGGAGGTGATGGCAGGTCAACTCGGTCATCTCATAGCGGTGATGGCGCTGCCAGCTGTCTCCCTGGGCGTGATTCCCTTCACGGCCAGGCGTGACATCTGGCCGCTGGAGACGTTCTCGGTGTTCGACGACCGGCGGGTGCACATCGAGTTGTTGTCGGCCGCCGTGACCGTCACCGAGCCAGGAGAGGTCTCCCAATACGTCGACGGATTCAGCGAGTTGGCTGCGATCGCTGTGCATGGGGCTGCCGCAAGATCGCTCATCACTGCGGCGATCGACGCTCTCAAGTGAACTGAGATGCAAGTCGCTGCAAGGACGTAGAGGGCGATGAGCCGCTGTTCCTAGCGTGGTGTCCATGGCAGCGGCGAACTTCTGCGAGGGCGAGTACGTGACCGATGAGGCCGGGGATCTGGGACCCGGTGTGGTGGTCAGAGATCTGGACGGCGGACTTCTGCGCGTGCGCTTCGAGCACTACGAAGCAACCGTGAACACGAACCGTCTGCGTCCGGCGACCGATGATGAGACGCGACGTGTGACGGCGACGGAGGAACACCGTACGTCGACGGGCTCCGAGCGGAACGGGGGCCGCTAACCATGTGGGCCACACAGCCGGGCGTTAGCGCACTGTCCCCGCCTCCGGCCAGGGATCGCTACATCACGATGTGGTCTGCCACGCGCCACCGATACGTGATCGCCGACCGGGTCATGCGCGACGTCTGCGCGCTGCCCGACGCCGATGGCGTGTGCCGGGTTCTGGTGTTCATGACCGATGCGGTCGCTACCGCGTATCTGCAGGGCTGCTACCAAGTGTGGGGGGAGCGACCGAAAATGGGGCGCCGGCATCCCGCTCCACTTCCGCGTGAACGCTGAGACTCCGGTCCCCTGATCCGGCTGCGGCTGTCGGCCGGCTGCCCACCCCGGACGTGGTGCAGGCAGCCGGCCGGCGCTCACTCGCGAACGACTACGCGCTCACGCGCTCAGCGGTGCCAGGGCCATCGGGCGGACGCGGCCCTCGATCATGGCGCCGAGGCCCTGGACCGCGCAGACGTCCGGGCGTTCGGCGATGGTGACCGGGATGCCGGTGGCGTGGCGGAGCATGGCGTCGAGGCCGGGCATCAGGGCGCTGCCGCCGGCGAGCATGATGCCGCGGTCGGCGAGGTCGGCGACCAGGTCGGGGGGGCAGCGGCGCAGGACGGTGCCGATGGCGTCGAGGACCGCGGTGAGCGGGGTGCGCATCGCGTGCCGGACGCCGTCGGTCTCGACCAGGACGGTGCGGGCGAGGCCGCTGACGACGTCGCGGCCGTAGACCTCGGTGCTGTCGAGGGTCGGGCCGGTGGTGCCGAGCACGTGGTGCAGCGGGCGCACGGACTGGCTCGGGAGCATCAGCTCGTGCTGGCTGCGCAGGTGCTGCACGACCGCGTGGTCGATGGCGTCGCCGCCCACCGGCACGGTCTCCGCCGCGACGATCGAGCCGAGCGACAGGACCGCGATCTGTGTAGTGCCGGCCCCGCACACCACGATCATGGTGGCCTCGGGGTGTTCGACGGGCATTCCGCAGCCGACCGCCGCGGAGATCAGCGTGTCGACGAGTTCGACCCTGCGGGCGCCGAGCCCGAAGAGCGTCTCGGTCGCTGCGCGCTGCGCGAGCGGGTCGCTGCCGTTCGGCATGCAGACGGCGGCGCGCACCATCGGCGCGCGGCGCCAGGACTTGCGCAGCTTGTCGCCGAGGAGGTGCTTCAGCATCCGCTGGGCCATGGCGATGTCGACGATGGTGCCGTTCGACACCGGCCGCACCACGCGGATGTGCTCCGGGGTGCGCCCGGCCATCTGCTCGGCGCGGGCGCCGACCGCGATCAGCGCGCCGGTCCTGATGTCGACGGCGACCACGCTGGGTTCGTCGACGACCAGACCGGTGTTCCTCAGGTAGACGCGGGTCCTGGCGGCCCCGATGTCGAAGGCGACCGAGCAGCGGCGGAGTTGGTCGAGGGTCGGGTTCACAGCAGCGCCTCCGCGTCGTCGGTGGGGCGGTAGCTAGCGAGGGCCCAGATGACGAAGACGTCGATCGCGATGAGCGTGATCGCCCAGACGGGCTGGTAGGGCAGGAACATGAAGTTCGCGAAGATGCTCAGCGAGGCCAGGGCGATACCGGTGACCCGCCCCCACGCGGAGCCCGTGAGCACGCCGTAGCCGACGACGACCGCGATGACGCCGATGATGAGGTGGATCCAGCCCCAGGACGTCAGATTGAAGCGGAAGGCGTAGGCCGGGGTGGTGAGGTACACGTCGTCCTTGGCGATGGCGACGATGCCCTGGAGGATCGCCAGCACACCGGAGACGAACAGCATGATGCCGGCGAAGACGGTGCCCCCGGCGGCCAACCCGTTGGCGGAGGAGTCGGCCGGTGGGCGGCTGCCGCCCCAGGCACCCCCCTGCGGTGTGGGTGGCGGTGTGGACGCGGTGGGTGAATCCTGGCTCACAACGGGCTCCCGAGATCGCGACGACGAGCGCGACGGGAGCATTGATCATGAAACTCCCGCCTTAAAGACAAAAGGATCAGCTGCCCGGAAAGGTCCCGCCACCGGAGATGGGCCGTCCGGGGGGTGCGGCCCGCTCCGGGCCGCCAACGGATGCGCATTCCGGCCCGTCGGCCCACGATGGATGGTGGCTGGGCCGTCCTGCCTGCGGTGACGGACTGACGGCGAGGGAGGCGGACGCGTGCACCCTGACGCCGACGCGGACTCGAACGTCATCCTGCGCGGAATCCTGGAGGGCACCTCGGCCGGCGTGGGCATCCTCGACCCCGGTATGCGCTACGTGTACGTCAACCCGGCGCTGGCCCGGATCAACGGCGTGCCCGCCGAGGCGCACCTCGGCCGGACCATCGCCGAGGTCCTGCCCGGCATCGACAGCCGCGAGGACGTGCTGCGCGCCGTACTCGCCGACGGGCTGCCGCGCGAGGTGACGTCCAGCGGGCACACCCAGGCACCGTCCGGGCTGGAGCGGCGGTACTGGCACGGCGCCTACCACCGGCTGGTGGCGGAGGGCGTGGTGATCGGCATCGTCGGGATCGTGCTGGAGGTGACCGCCTCGCGGCAGCAGCAGCGCGATCTGGAGCAGGCCCGCGAACGGCTCACCCTTCTGGACGCCGCCGCCACCCGCATCGGCACGACGCTCGAAATGGACGCCACCTGCGGGGAGCTCGCGGACTTCCTGGTGCCGCTGCTCGCCGACGTCGCCTCCGTCGAGGTGCTGCCGGTCACGCAGGGGGAAGGCAGCGGCCGCCCGGCGCCCGG
The DNA here is from genome assembly GCF_005860785.2 of Streptomyces sp. So13.3. NCBI lineage: Bacteria > Bacillati > Actinomycetota > Actinomycetes > Kitasatosporales > Streptomycetaceae > Streptomyces > Streptomyces sp. So13.3. The sequence continues at coordinate 4,627,819 of NZ_CP048835.1, forward strand.
GTCGCTGCGGATGCGCAGGACCGCGCTGTCGTCCGTGCCGAGGCTGCGGGAGCGCGTGCAGGTGTTCGGCGTGCCGGGGGAGTACGTGGACTACCAGGCCGGCTCCGCCATTCCGCGCTGCCTGGAGACGGGCAAGCCGCTGATGCAGAACCTGCTGTCCGACGAGGATCTCGTCCGGGCGGCCCCCAACACCGAACGCGTCGCCGCGTACCGGGCGGCGGGCATCCACTCCGCGCTCGTCGTCCCCCTCGCCGCGCGCGGCCAGCCGATCGGCACCGTGACCCTGGTGCGGGCCGGGGACTCCCCGGGCTTCACCGCCGAGGACGTCGTCGTCGCCCAGGACCTGGCCCGCCGGGCGGCCATCAGCCTCGACAACGCGCGCCGCTTCACCCGGGAGCACGACATCGCGCTCGGGCTGCAGAGCGCCCTGCTGGCGGAGCCCAGCAGCCCGCACCCGAACCTCGAGGTGGCGTCCCGCTATCTGCCGGCCGGCAGCAGCGCGCTGGTCGGCGGCGACTGGTTCGACGCGGTCCAGCTGCCGGGCGGCAGAACGCTGCTGGCGATGGGCGACGTCATGGGGCACGGCGTGGAGGCGGCCGTCGACATGAGCCACTACCGCGCGATGCTGCGGGTCGTCGCCGCCGACGACGAGCCCCCGAACCGCATCCTGGAGCGGCTCGACGCCCTCATCGCCTCGACCGAGTCGGGCCGCCCCGCCACCTGCATGCTCGTCCTGGTGGATCCGCCGCGCGGCTTCACCTGGTACTCCAGCGCCGGCCATCTGCCGCCCGCCGTCCTCGGCCCGGACGGCAGCGCCGACCTGATCCGCGTCCCCGCCGGCCCGCCGCTGGGCACCGGGTTCGGCGGCTACACGCTGGCCAGGGGCCGCTGCAGCCCCGGCTCGGTCCTGCTGCTCTACACCGACGGCCTCGTCGAGCGCCGGGGCGAGGACATCGACGTTTCCCTGGCCCGGCTCGCGGCACTGCGGCTGACCCCGGAGGGCAGCCTGGAAGAGCTCCTCGACCAGGTGCTGGAGCGGCTCGTCGACAGGGCCATGGAGGACGACGTGGCGGTGCTGGTGGCCCGGGTGGTCACGTCGTAGCGCGGTGGCTGCGGTAGCCGCGCCCGTCAGTGGGCTTCAGCCGGCTTCAGTGGGCGGGGGCGGTGGCTGCGGTAGCCGCGCCCGTCAGTGCGCTTCAGTGGGCTGGAGTCGTGGGGATTGTGGAGACCGGAGGGACCGCGGCGACCGGGGGCGTTGACGGGCTGGTCACGGCGGGGGCCGGCGGCGCGAGGGTGATGGCCGGGGCCGTGGGTAGCTGGGTGACGGCGGGGGCCGTGGACGGGGCTGCCACGGACTGGAGGCGCACGCCGTGCTCGCGCAGCCACGGCACGGGATCCACCCCTGACCCCAGCTCGGGCGTCACCCGCACCTCGAAGTGCAGATGCGGACCGGTGGAGTTGCCGGTGCTGCCCGACAGCGCGATCTGCCGGCCCGTCAGCACCCGCTCACCGACCTTGACCTGCATCAGCGACAGATGCGCGTACTGCGAGAAGTACCCGTTGCCGTGCCGCAGGACGATCTGGTTGCCGAACCCGTCGCCGCACGTCGTCCGGACGACCGTTCCGGCCCCCACCGCGCGCACCGGAGTGCCCTCCGGCACGGCGAAGTCCTGGCCGGTGTGGCGGTTCGCCCAGTGGTCGCCGGGCGCGTCGAAGCCGGCGGACAGGGTGTAGTGGTCGACGGGCGCGATCCAGGGGGCGCGCACCCGGATGGCGGTGCCGGGCGACGGCATCTCCTCGGGGATCGCGTGCGCGCACTCCTGCGGGGAGGCCAACCGGGCGGATCTGGCGGCCTCCAGCCGCCGCAGCAGTTCGCGGGCCCGTGCCAGCTTGGCCGTGATCTCCTTCTGGAGCCCGGCCTCGCGCGCGGTCTGCTCGTCCAGCTCCCCGAGCGCCCGGTCGGCCGCGGTCCTGTCCCGTCGCAGATGGGCGGTCGTCGTCGCCACGGTGCTGAGCAGCGCCGTCACGGCCTCGTCGCTCTTGCGGAGCCGCCCCATCCGGTCGAGCAGCTCCTCGGGGGAATCGGACAGCATCAGCGCGGCGACGGCCGGCAGCCCTCCCGAGCGGTACTGCAGCCGGGCCAGCAGGCCGATGCTCTCGTGCAGCCCGTCCATCTTCCGCTGACCGAGCGTCACCGACCGCCGCAGCCGGACGGCCGTGGCCCGCTGCTTGTCCGCGGCCCGCCGGGCCTTGTCGTACGCGGTGGTGGCGTCGGCGGCCTGCCGGTACATGGTGTCCACCTCGGCGGACACGTCCCCGAGCCGGTCGTCGGCGCGGGCCTGCCGCCCACCGAGGGAACCGTGCGCGGGATCAGGCAGGAGCGGCAGGACCGGCAGCGCCGTCAGCAGTCCGGCGCAGAGCAGGACGGCGAGCGACCTGACGGCCGACCCGCGGACGGACGCGGTTCCTGGCATCGGAGGATCATCGCGCCACGACCGCCGCCCGCGCCCGCTGGACACGCCGCGGGCCGTCCGCTCTCCGCCGTTCGGCCGGTACCGCGAAGGCGCGTCACCGAGGATGGTTACTTTCCGTGGTCAAGGCAGACAAACTGTTGTCTCCGTGGCCGTCGCCGGATCCCGGGACGGTCTCCCGGTGGCGGTCACGGCCCTGTCGTCCTCCCGCGCCCGCCCGCGCCCTTCCCTGCTGCCCGGCGCTCTTCGGTGTCTCCTCGCCGCTTGCGCTATTCGGAGTCCTCCAGCCGGAATCCGACCTTCAGCCCCACCTGGTAGTGCTCGATCTCGCCGTCCACGATGTGGCCGCGCACCTGGGTGATCTCGAACCAGTCGAGAGCGCGGAGCGTCTGCGACGCCCGGTGGATCCCGTTGCGGATCGCGGCGTCGATGCCTTCGTGCGAGGTGCCCACGATCTCGGTCACGCGGTACGTACGGTCGGTCATGGCGTTCTCCCGGCGTAGTGAGGGGCGGTGGGGGGCGGCGTGTACGTTCCGTCCTTCCGTCCACGGTGCCCGAAGGGCCGCCACTCCGCATTCCCGCAAAAGCGGACATAAGATCATGTACTCGACCGTGTTCCGGTGGATGCGCTGGAGCCATGGTCTGCGAGCGACGGCGTGCAAGCGAAGACGTGTGAGTGATGACGGAGGAAGCGCGTGGACCGCCTTTCCGGCCGCTGGCCCGTCCCCGTCCGCTTCGTCCCGCTGGCCGTCGTCCTGATCGGCGTCTGCTTCGACCTCCTCACCCCCGTCGACTACCACGGCGGACCGCTGCTCGCCGTGGCCTGCGTGGCGGCCGGGGCGACGCTCTCGTTCGGCTCCACTCTGCTGCTCTCCGCCGTCTCCCTCGGGGCGATGGTCGGGCTGACGGTGTGGCACGGGTCCTTCGGCCACGTCCTGGGCGCCGCCGAGATCGCCAACGTGTTCCTCGCGGGTCTCATCGGCCTCGGCGTGAACCGGCTGATCGACCGCTACGGCCGGAGCCTGGCCACCGTGCGGACGGTGGCGGAGGCCGCCCAGCGCGCCATCCTGCCCACCCCGCCCGAGCGGATGGGCCCGCTGGACATCGCGGTCCGCTACCGCGCCGCGCAGAGCGAGGCGCGGATCGGCGGCGATGTCTACGCCGTCGAGGACACCCCGTTCGGCACCCGGCTGCTGATCGGCGATGTGCGCGGCAAGGGGCTGGGCGCGGTCGGGGCGGTGTCGGTGCTGCTCGGCGCCTTCCGGGAGGCCGCCGAGTGGGCGGCCGACCTGCCGGAGTTGGCGGAACGGCTGGAGCACTCGCTGATCCGCGAAGGGGTCCGCCGGGCGGGTGAGGACCAGACGGAGGGCTTCACGACGGCGCTGCTCGCCGAGTTCTCCGCGGACTGCCGCACGCTTCGGCTGCTCAACCGCGGCCACCCCGCTCCGTATCTGCTGGTCGGCGGCACGGTGTCGGCCCTGGACGCCGCCGAGCCGGATCTGCCGCTCGGCATGGGCGGGCTCAACGGCTCCCGCTCGGCGCCGGACGCCCACCCGCTGCCGCCCGGCGGCACCCTGCTGCTGGTCACCGACGGGGTGACGGAGGCCCGCGACAAGGCCGGGGTGTTCTACGACCCCGTCGTACGACTGGCCGGCCGCGGGCCGTTCCAAGGTCCGCAGGAGGTGATCGACGCGCTGGTGTGCGACGTCGAGGAGTGGTCCGGCGGCCGCGGTACGGACGACATGGCCGTACTGGCCGTCAGCTACCACTGACCGGACCGGTGGTGGGCCGGTCCTCAGGGGGGTGAGTCGGCGCGGTTGGGCCAGGTGCGCCACAACATGCGACGTACGGATGAATCGCGTGAAGATCTCCGTATGGACGACCAGCGCGAGGCGCTCCCGGCTCCGGTCCTGCGCATGGCGCGGTGGTGCGCGGCGATCCTGCTGGGCGCCGCCGTCGTCGCGCTCGGGCTGTGGGTGTGCGTCGAACTGCGCGCGGCCGTCGTCCCCGTACTCCTCGCGCTGCTGGGCGCCGCGCTGCTCGGGCCGTTCGCCCGGCAGCTCGTGGCGCGCGGGCTGCCCCGGGCCGCGGCGGCGGCGCTGACCTGTGTGGTCCTGATCGCGGTCGTCGTCTTCGCCGGGTGGGTGATGGTCCACACCCTGGTGACCAACGCCGCCCAGCTCTCCGCCTCCCTCGAAGAGGCGGGTCAGCGGCTCGCCGACGATCTCGGCTCGGCCGGCGACACGATGAACAGCGCCGCGCAGGGACTCAACAGCCTCGGCGCGCAGCTGGGCGGTGCGGTGGCCAAGGGCTTCGTCAGCGGGCTGGGTGTGGCGGCGCAACTCCTCATGGGGCTCGTGCTGATGCTCGCGATGCTGTTCTTCCTGCTGCGTGACGGCGACCGGTTGCCGGGCGCGGTCCGCACGGCGCTGCCGGGCCCTGTGGCGGAACGACTGCTATGGGTCGGGCGGCGCGCGTTCGCCGCGATGTCCGGCTACATGCGGGGTACGACGATCATCGCCGCGATCGATGCGGCGTTCATCCTGATCGGGCTCGCCGCCCTGCGCGTACCCGGCGCTCCGGGGCTCGCCGTGCTGGTCTTCGTCGGCGCGTACGTGCCCTACGTGGGTGCCTTCCTGTCCGGAACGGTCGCGGTGCTCGTCGCTTTCGCCGACCAGGGGCTGGGGACCGCGCTGTGGACGCTCGGGGTGATCCTCGCCGTGCAGACGATCGAGGGCGCGGTGCTGCAACCCGTGGTCCAGAGCCGTACGGTCCGGCTGCACCCGGCCGCCGTGATGCTCGCCGTCACGGCGGGCGCGGCGGCGGGCGGACTGCTCGGCACCCTGATGGCCGTACCGGTGGCGGCGGCCGCCTTCGGCGTGCTGTCCGAACTGCGGGACGAGCGGCGGGCGGAGCCACCTGAGCCGCCGGGACCTCCCGAGGCGGCGGTCGCGGAGGAGTAGAGCAGGAGTAGAGCAGAAGTAGGGCAGGAGTAGGGCTGGCACTACCGCGCCCGTCCCGCCCCGGCGCCTACCGTGGCCGGGTGCAGCCCCTGAACACGCAGAACGCAACTCCACTTCCGCGCCCGCGCCCGCTCCCGAGCGCCTGGCAGGCGATGGCCGACCCCGCGTTCGTCCTGTCCGGCCGGCCGTGGCGGTCCGCGGCGTATCTCCTCACCGGCGGACTCGCGGGCGCCGTCACGTGTGCCGTCCTGGTCCTGGGCACGGCCGTCGGCGGATCGCTCGCGCTCGTCCTCGTCGGGCTGCCACTGCTGGCCGCACTCGCCCTGGCGGGCCTGCCGTTCGGTGCGCTGGAACGCCGCAGGATGCGCTGGATCGACCCCCGGCCCGCGCCCAGCCCGCACCGGACCCCGGACCGCACCGGCCTCACGGCCTGGGCGCGGCTGCGGTTCCGGGAGCGCGCCACGTGGTGGGAGCTGGGCTACACGGTGCTCACCGCGTTCGTCCTGTGCTGGTGCGATCTGCTCGTCCTCGGGTTCGCCCTCGCCGTTCCCGGTGCGCTGATGGCCACGCCCGCACTACTGGCCACCGAGGGCGAGGTGCACGTGCTCAAGACGCTGCACATCGACTCGTACGGCAACGCCTGGGCGCTCGCGCTCCTCGGGGCCGTGCTGCTGGTCGCCTTCTCCTATCCGCTGACGGCGTTCGCCGGGGTACGGGCCGAGCTCGCCCGTTTCCTGCTGGTGCCCGGCGACGACAGCTCACAGCGGCGGATCACCGAGCTCACCGACTCGCGGGTCCGGCTCGTCGACGCCTTCGAGGCCGAACGGCGCCGCATCGAACGCGATCTGCACGACGGTGCGCAGCAGCGTCTCGTGGCGCTCTCCATGACGCTCGGCCTGGCCCGTCTCGACGCGCCGCCCGGCAGCCGGCTCGCCGGGCAACTGGCGGTCGCGCACCGGGAAGCCGGCCAGGTCCTCACCGAACTGCGCGAACTCATCAACGGCATCCACCCGCAGATCCTCACCGACCGCGGCCTGCCCGACGCCGTCGCCGACGCCGCCGACCGCTCCCCGGTGCCCGTCGACGTCTCCTTCGACCTCCCGGGCCGACTGCCCGACGCCGTCGAGACCGCCGCCTACTTCGCGGTCTGCGAGGCCCTGGCCAACGTCGCCAAACACAGCGGCGCCACCCGCGCCACCGTGACCGGCGGCCACGACGGCACCCACCTCGACGTACGGATCCACGACAACGGACGCGGCGGCGCCGGCCGGCCGGCCGGGCCTCCGGCAGACCCCGCGAAGCAGGGCGGCACGGGTCTCACCGGCCTCGCCGACCGTGTCTCCGTCGTGGCCGGCACCCTCGACGTCACCAGCCCACCGGGCGGCCCCACCTTGCTGCACATCCGCATCCCGGCCCCGGCCGCACCGAGGCCTACACGTCGAGCGTGATCCTGCCGCCCTCGGACGCTGCCCTGGAGACGCAGATCAGCATGTTCGTGTCCGTGCGGCGGGCCGTCGGGCTGCCCGCGTGGGCCACTTCGCCCGCCAGGACCGGGAGGCGGCAGGTGCCGCAGAAGCCCTGGCGGCAGGAGTAGCCGGTTTCGGGGCGCTGTTCGGCGAGGACGGAGAGGGCGGAGCGGTCGGCGGGGACGGGGAGGACCGGGCCGTCGGGGCCGAGTTGGAGTTCGAAGGGGGTGCCGTCGACGACCGGGGCCGCCGCGAAGCGCTCGAAGTGGAGGCCGCCGGCGCCGGTCGTGGGGAACGCGTCGCGCACGGCGGTGATGAGGGGCGGGGGTCCGCAGAAGTAGACGGAGGTGCCGCGGCCCGCTCCGGACAGCAGTTGTTCGGGGGTGGGGATGCCGTCCGTGTCGTCGGTGCGGACGGTGACCCGGCCGGAGGCACCGGCCATCGCGCCGATGGCGTCGATCTCGTCGAGGAACGGCAGGGTCGCGCGGCTGCGGCCGGTGTAGACGAGCCGCCAGTCGGCGCCCGCCGCGGCGGCGGCGCGGACCATGGGGAGGATCGGGGTGATGCCGATGCCGCCCGCGATGAACAGGCAGGCGCCGCCCGGTGCGTAGGCGAAGGCGTTGCGCGGGCCGTGGGCGCGCAGTTCGGTGCCGGGGGTCAGCGTCTCGTGGATCTCGCGGGAGCCGCCGTCGCCGTGCGCGAGGCGCCGTACGGCGATCCGGTACGTGGTCCGGTCGGCGGGGTCGCCGCAGAGGGAGTACTGGCGGCGGCGCCCCGACGGCAGGTCGAGGTCCAGATGCGAACCCGGGTGCCAGCCCGGCAGCGGGCTGCCGTCAGCTGCTGTGAAGCGCAGGCTGACGACGTCCTCGGCCTCCTGCCGCACCTCGGTGACGACGAGCCGCAGCGAGCGGTCGACCGGGCGTGGCTCGCGGCGCTTGCGGCGGGCGCTCTGCCACAGCAGGAAGGGTGTGACGCGCGCCAGCAGGGCGAGGATCGGGTCCGGGCGCGGGTCGGTGGCGCTGCGTGGTGGCGGCGTCCGCAGGTCGTCCCCGGTCCCGGCTCCGGTCCTGGTCCGTGACCCGGTCCTGGTCTCTGTCCCGGTCTCTGTCTCGGTGCTCACGTTCGGTCCTTCGACGAGTGGAACAGGTCAGCGGTGGGCGGCGCGCGCGGCGGGCGAGGCGGCGAGGTAGGCGACGGCCTGGGTCGTCGAGCCGTACTGCGAGGGGTGGTAGCCGGGGCGCAGATAGCCGAAGTACAGCCGCACCAGGCTCTTCGGGCTCGGCAGCACGCCCTTGCGCGAGGCCCGGAACCAGTCGCGGAAGCGCGGCTTGTCGCGGCCCGCGATGCGCTCGGGGTCGGCGGCCATCAGGTAGCGCAGGCCCCGGACCCACCAGTAGACGAGGACGGGGAAGGCGACGACATGGGCGCGGACGCGGTTGCGGTAGCGGCCGTCGAGGTGCGTGAACAGGTCGTAGGCGACCGCGCGGTGTTCGACCTCCTCCGCGCCGTGCCAGCGGTACAGGTCGAGGATCTCGGGGTTGTGGTCGGTGCGGTCGATCGCTTCGGCGTTGAGGATCCAGTCACCGAGGTACGCGGTGACGTGCTCGATCGCCGCGATGATCGCGATCCGGTCGATGATCCAGCCCTGCGCCTTCTTCCCGGTCAGCTCCCGGTCGCCGAGCATCTTGCTGAAGAACCAGCGCAGTTGGTCGGTGTAGGGCGAGGTGTCGAAGCCGACCTTCCTGAAGTGCGTGAGGACGGTCTGGTGCGAGGCGGAGTGCGTCGCCTCCTGGCCGATGAACCCGATGACGTCCTCGCGCAGCCGGTCGTCCTTGATCATCGGGACGGCCTGCTGGAAGACCGTGATGAACCAGTCCTCGCCCTCGGGCAGCAGGATGTTCAGCACGTTCGCGAAGTGCGTGGTGAACGGGTCGCCGTCGATGTAGTGCATCGGCAGGCCCGTCCAGTCCCACTGGACATCGCGGGGGGTGAGAACCAGGTTGTCCGGTTCGGTCGCGGTCATTCCTGCCCTGCCTTCCGTGCGGCGGTCGTCCTTGCGGCGGTCCGCTCGGGCGTCGTCACGCCCGGCGTCCGGTCGATCCGGTCGATGAGCCGTGCCGTGAACTCCGCGACCAGATCGGGGCGGAACGCGGGCAGCCAGTGCCCGCCGTCCACGATGTGGATCTCGGTGTCCGGCGCCCAGTCGGTGATCTCGGTCTGCCACGGCACGAGCACGAACATGTCCCGCCGGGGCGCGAGGACCTGCGCGGGCAGCGCGGCGTGGCGGGTCCGGGGCCGGAGGGTGCGGGGCAGCACATTGGCCCGGTAGAGCTTGAGTCCCGCACGGTTGCGGGCGGCCAGTCCCGGGCCGTAGCCGGCCGGCGGCTCACCCGTCTCCAGCCGCTGCGCGGCCTTGGTCACCGCGTCGAGGAGTCCCGCGCGGCAGGCGAGTTCCGCGATGCCGGGCAGATGGAAGAAGCCCACGTAGCCGGAGGCGAGCGACTGCCGGGTGAAGTGCCGGAGCTTGCGCGGGCTCGGGCGTAGCTGCGCCCGGAACCAGCGGCCGGTGTGGTCCAGGTCCGGGCCGGAGATCGAGGTCAGCGACGCGAAGCGGTGGGCGGTCGCCGGCACGGTCACCGTGTGCCAGCTCTGCACGGAGCCCCAGTCGTGCGCCAGGACGTGCACGGGCGCGTCCGGGCTGACGGCGTCGGCGACGGCGGTGAGGTCGGCGGCGAGCTGCGGGAGCCGGTAGTCCTGGTTCCTGCGCGGTACGCCGGAGGCCCCGGAGCCGCGCACGTCGTACGTCACCACGTGGAAGCGGTCCGCGAGGCGCCGCACGACGCCGTCCCAGACACCGTGGTCGTCGGGGAAGCCGTGCACGCACACGACCGTCGGTGCGGCCGGTTCGCCGTGTTCGTAGACGGCCAGCCGGACGCCGTCCGAGGCCGTGACCCATCGCTGCGACATGGCGGTCACGATGGCAGCTTGTTGACGCCGTGTCTACTAGTGGGCGGAGACTCGTCCGGCCGGATCCGCCGGGCGGGAAACGGGGTCCGCGGGCGGAGTACCGGGCCCACTCCCGGACGACCCGGGGCATACCGACCGGCCGTTGCCCCATCGAGACGCTTCCGCAATTCCTCCGATGCCTCCGTCACGGGCCGGCGTTCGTCACAGGGGCAAAGGCCGACGAGTCCGTGGGGGAATCGCATGAAGCGGTACGAGCAGCGGTACGGCAAGGGGTACGGGACGCGCTCCGGAACGCAGGACGGGACGCGTTCCGTAACGCAGGACGGCAAGCGGGCGGGGAAGCGGGCCGGGAACGCGCGCCGGGTCGCCGTGGCGGCGGCGGTCGCCGGCGGGCTGCTGCTCGCCGGGTGCAGCAGCGGAACCCCCGACGCGTCGCGGAACGGCAGCGCCGACCGAGCCCCCGTACGACCGGCGCCCGCACCGCCGAACCTGAACGGCGGACCGGCCGCGTCGGCGGCCCCGGACGGAGCGGCCAAGGACAGCTCCGGCGAAGCGCAGAAGCACAGCCAGGCGGTGCCCAGCTATCTGTCCACCTTCGCGCTGGACGTCGACACCGCCTCGTACGGCTACGCCCGACGCACCCTGGCCGGCGGCCGGCTGCCGGCCCCCGAGACCGTGCGCCAGGAGGAGTTCGTCAACAGCTTCCGGCAGGACTACCCGCAGCCCGAGGGCGACGGATTCACCGTCACCACCGACGGCGCCCGCACGGACGGCGAGGGCATCTACACCAAGAACGACACCCCGAACGACGTCAAGGGCACCGACAGCGAGGGCAGTTGGTCGCTGCTGCGCGTCGGCCTGGCGACCCGCTCCGCGCAGAGCGGGAGCCGGCCGCCCGCCGCCATGACGTTCGTCGTGGACGTCTCCGGCTCGATGGCCGAGCCCGGCAGGCTCGACCTCGTGAAGCAGGCGCTCGGCAGCTCCATCGACTCGCTGCGCCCGGAGGACTCCCTCGCCATCGTCACCTTCAGCGGCGAGGCGCGGGTGGAACTGCCGATGACCCGGCTGGGCAGGGTCGAGAGCCGCGGCCGGATCCACTCGGTCGTCGACGGCCTGGAGCCGCGCGACGAGACCAACCTCGCCGCAGGCGTGCAGGCGGGCTACAACGAGGCGGTCAAGGCCGCACGGCCCGGCGTCACCAACCGCGTCGTGCTGCTCTCCGACGGCCTCGCCAACTCCGGTGACACCACCGCCGCCGCGATCCTCGACCGGATCGGGACGGCCCGGCACGACCACGGCATCACGCTGTTCGGGGTGGGCGTGGGCAGCCAGTACGGCGACAAGCTGATGGAACAGCTCGCCGACAAGGGCGACGGGCACACGAGTTACGTCTCGGAGCCCGAAGCGGCCCGCAGGCTCTTCACCGAGCAACTGCCCGCCAATGTGGACCTCAGGGCCCGCGACGCCAAGGCGCAGGTCGCCTTCGACCCGCAGACCGTCAGCGAGTACCGGCTGATCGGCTTCGACGACCGGACCGTCGCCAACGGGGACTTCCGCAACGACGCGGTGGACGGCGGCGAGGTCGGCCCCGGGCACACCGTCACGGCCCTGTACTCGGTCCACCTCAAGCCCGGTGCCTCGGGCCACGTCGCCACCGCCACCGTCCGGTGGCTCGACCCGTCCACCCGGGCTCCGCACGAGCAGTCCGGCACGATCGAGGCCGCCGCGCTCACGTCCCCGCTCTGGACCGCCGCCCCGAAGCGGCTGCAGGTCGACGCCCTGGCGGCCTACTTCGCCGACTGGCTGCGCAACCGCGGCGACGCCGACCGCCTCCCCGGCGCCCCGGAGCTGCCGGTCCTCGCCGAGCACGCCACCACCCTGGCGAGCAGCACCGAGGACCCGGCCGTCCGGGACCTCTCCCAGGCGGTGACGCAGGCACGGCACCTGACGGGCTGACGGGCTGACGGACCGACGGACCGAACGGGCTCGGAAAGCGCTACTGGCGGCCGCCGAGTACGGCGCGGTCGGCCGCCTCGGTGCCGTGCGTCCAGCCTTCGTGGTCGCGGCCCTTGAGCCGGTGCGAGGTGGTGGTGGGGAACATGCGGGTGGTGGTGTCGCGGACCGCGACATCCCGCGCGGCGAGAGCCGGCAGCAGGCGTTCCGCCGGGAGGTCGGGGGCGTGGGTGGCCTGCTCGGTGGCGTCGGCGAGGCGTTCGCGGATACGGCCGGCGTAGGCGATGAGGAAGGACTGCCGGAAGTCCTTGGAGCGCGAACCACCGTGCCGGGCCTTGCCGTTGCGGCCCTTCCCCGAGCCGTTCCCCGAGCCGTTCCCCGCACCCTTCGCGGTGCGCAGCATGGCGGCGTCCGCTTGGACGAGCAGCGAGGTGTAGAGCAGCTCGACGGCCTCCAGGTCGGGCTCGAAACCGACGACCGTCGAGAAGCCGACGTCGCCCGCCCACACCGCCTGGCAGCGGTTGGCCGCCGCCACGGCGTCGAGGAGCAGCGCCTTGGCGCCCTCGTAGGGCTGGTCGATGCCGATACGGCAGGCTCCCGGACCGTCGGAGCCGCCCGCGCCCGCGTCCGAGGCGATGAGGGCCTCGTCGATGCTGTGCCGGGCCATCAGTTGCTGGGCCTTCGAGCTGAGGGCCTCGGCCTCCTCCGGGAAGTCGGTGGATTCGGCCTTGGCGAGCAGGGCGCGGATCCGGCCGAGCAGCGGGGCCGCGTGGCGGTGGGCGGCTGCGCAGGCCGCCGTGGGCGCCGCCACCGGCGTGATGCGGGGCAGCCGTCCGAGCAGCCGCAGCAGTTCCATGACGGAGACGGCGGCGGAGAAGCCGTCGAGCCGTTCGCGGCGGCCGTGGGCGGCGAGGAGCGTGCCGTCGCCGTTCCACGGGCCGGCCGCCGCCAGCTCGGCGAGCTGGGCGGCCCAGCGCGGGTCCTTGGACGCGGCCGCCGCGGGGGCCGTGCGGGCCTCGGCGGTGATCAGGTCGGCGGCGAGGCGGGCGTGCCCGTCCGTGAGCCTGCGGCGCGCGATACGCACCACGTCGGCGGGCTGCCAGCCGCGGGTCCAGCAGGACCGTACGAGCCGGTCGGTGAGCGCGAGCAGCGCGTCGTTCGCGGCGGAAGCGGCTCCCGAGGCGGCGGGACCGGAGCCGGCGGCGGCCAGGGCCGAGGCGCTGAGGTCGACGGCGTCCTCGGCGTCGGCGTCCGCCGCGTTGAGCGCGCGGAGGTACGCCCGCTCGATCACGTCTGCCACGTCGTTCTCCGCCACGTCCGCCGCCTCGCCCTTCAGCTCTCCCACCCGGTCTCCCATTCTGCGGGAGAGCCGGGAGCGGGAGAACCGGGAGCGGGAGAACCGGGAGCTACTCGCCCTGGGCGATCTCCACGCTCTCGTGGAGGTCGGTGGCGGCCTCGACGGCCGCCGCCGCGGACAGCAGGAGACAGCCGGCGAGGAGGGCGGCCACGAAGCGCCGGCCACGGGCCTGCCGCAGTCCGGCCGGCGGTGTGACGTGCAGGAGCGCCGCGACGCGGCGTGGGACGGGGCCCGTGGTGGCGGCGAGCGCGGCGCTGGGGCGGGCCGAGCCGGTCGTGCGGGCCGCCAGGGCGGCGCGGCCGACCGCGCGGGCCGCGAGCCGGCGGTCGCCGACGGCGGACGCGGCGGACTCGTCGGCCCAGCGCTCCAGCGCGTACGAGAGCGGCGCCCGCAGCCCGCGCAGCAGCGGATGGCAGGTGGCGGCGAGCGCGGCGACGACGATGAAGCGGTGGTGGTGGCCGGCCAGGTGCGCCCGCTCGTGGGCGAGCAGCGCCTCGCGCTCGCCGGGCCGAAGGGCGCGCAGCATGCCGGTGGTGACGACGATCCTGCCGGGGCGCCCCGGCAGGGCGTACGCGTCGGGGTCGCTGTCCTGGAGGACGGCGAGCTCGCCGGAGGCCACACAGGTGCCGGTGGCGGCGCGGGCCCGGGCCATCTCGGCGCGGAAGCGGTGGCCGGCGAGGGTCACGGCCCCCGCGCAGACGGCGAGCAGCACCGCCGCGACACACGCGGCGGGAACGGTCAGGCCGGCGCTGCCGAGTCCGGCGAAGCCGCCGAGCCCGTCGGTACCGGCGGTGAGCAGCGGCAGCGTGAGATGGCCCAGGGCGGCGACCGGAGGCAGCAGCAGCGCGCCCTGGGCGGCCAGCAGGACCAGGGCCAGGGTGCTGCTCGCGGCCAGGACGGCGGCCGTGCAGGCCAGCAGCCAGGCGGCGGAGCGCGGTGCGAGGGACGCCGCGAGCCGGCGGGCGACGGGGACCGCGAGCAGCGGCATCAGCAGCGGTGGCACGAGATCGGGGTTCACCGGGAACCGCCCCCCTCCCCCGTACCCGATGCCGCGTCCACACCCGACTCCTCCCCCGCACCCGACTCCGCGTCCGTACCCGACTCCGCGTCGTCCAGGAGGGCGCGCAGCAGCTGCTCGTCGTCGGGGCTCAGCTGCGACACGAAGCGGGCCAGTACGGTCTCCCGGTCCTCCTCCTTGTCGAGCTCGGTGCGCATCCGGCGGGCGGCGAGGCCCGGCGAGTCCTGGGTGGGGGTGTACGCGTAGCCGCGCCCGGACCGGCTCCTGGCGACGGCGCCCTTGTCGTGCAGCCGCGCGAGGATGGTGGTGACCGTGGTGCGGGCGAGCGCACTCCCGAGATCGCGCTGGACGTCGGCGGGGGTGAGCGGTCCTTCGGCGGCCCACAGCGCCGCCAGGACGCTCGCCTCCAGCTCGCCCGGCGGGCGACGCGCCGGATGTGTCTCTGGCATGGAACGCCCCTTCCACCTGATTCGTCTACAGTGCTGTAGACCGTCTACGCGACTGTAGTCGGACGGGTGCGGCGCAGCTCGCCCCCGCAGCCCATTATGGGAGGGCCCTCCGCCAATGCCCCTGCCCCTCGCCACACCCCTGCTGGACGCCGTTCCCCAGGCAGCACCGCTGGCGGTCAACGTCCTGGACGCCCACGACCTGCTGGCGACGTTCGGCGCGATCGGCATCGCCGTCGTGCTGTTCGCGGAGACCGGCCTGCTGATCGGCTTCTTCCTGCCCGGCGACTCGTTGCTGTTCACGGCCGGTCTGCTGTGTGTGCCCGGCGCGTCGGACGTGGTGCATCTCTCACTCTGGCAGGTCCTCCTCGCCGCCGCCGCGGGGGCGCTGGCCGGTGCGCAGACCGGCTACTGGATCGGCCGGCGGGGCGGACCGCCGCTGCTCGCCCGGATCCGCAATCCCCATCTGCACGACGGCGTCGGCCGCGCCGCCGAGCTGCTGGAGCGGTACGGGCACGCCAAGGCCGTGGTGCTCGCGCGCTTCGTCCCGGTCGTCAGGACCGTGCTCAACCCGATGGCCGGCGTGCTGAACGTGCCCGCGCGCACCTTCGCCCTCTGGCAGATCATCGGCGGTCTCGTCTGGTCGGTGGGCCTCGTGCTCGGCGGCTACGCGCTCGGCTCCTCGGTGCCGCACGTGGACAAGTACCTGCTGCCGATGGTCGCGCTCATCGTCATCGTCTCGCTCACCCCGCTCGCACTGGAGCTGTACCGCTCACGGAGCCGCGTCAAGGCGGCCGGGGCCGGCGCCGGGGCGGGCGGCGGCACCGGAACAGGGGCGTCCGGAACAGGGTCCGGGGTGGGGCCCGCCGCCGACGCACCGGAGGGCCTGTGAACTCCGGCATCGACGCGGGTCTCTACTCCTGGATCACCGCTCTCGCCCAGCGCGTACCGCGACCCGTCGACACCCTGATCCAGGCGTGGAGCGACTACGGGCTCGCGGTGTTCGCCGTCCTCATGCTCGTCGCCTGGTGGCGCGCCCGGCAGGGCGACGCGGCCCGGATGGCGACGGCGCTGTCCGTGCCGGTCGCCGTCGTCGTCGCCTACGCCGTGAACGACGTGCTCAAGATGGTCTTCGACGAACAGCGGCCGTGCCAGACGCTGCGCGCCGTCACCATCGAGGCCTGCCCGGCGCCCGGTGACTGGTCCTTCCCCAGCAACCACGCCGCCATCGCCGCGGCGGCCGCCGTCGCCCTGCTCGTCATCGACCGCGGTCTCGGCTACCTCGCGGTGCCCGCCGCGCTGTTCATGGCCGCGTCCCGGGTCTGGATCGGGGTGCACTACCCGCACGACGTGCTCATCGGGGTGATCGTCGGCGCCCTGGTCGCCCGGCCGCTCGTACTGCACGCCCACCGCGCCGCGCCGGCCGTCGAGCGGCTGCGCGGCACGAAGCTGAAGCCGCTGCTCAGAGCCGCATAGCGGCCGCGCCGGAGCCGGCAGAGACCACGGTCGCACCCTTCACCTCGGCCCAGCGCGCCGCCTGCTCCGCGGTCTGCCGGCCGCGGAGTGCGGCGAGCTTCAACAGCGCCGCCTCCGCGCCCCCCGCCAGCGTCTGCGCCTCCGCGCGGTAGTGGTCGTCGATCACGGCCTCCACCTCGGCCTCGTTCATGGCCGGCACGATCCGCTCGCTCAGCTTGTTCATGTTGCGGTACGAGCCCTGCAGCAGGAACGGCGGTTCGGTGCGCGTCGCGTCCGCCTGCCCGGCGGAGACGATATACTGCGCGTTCACCGCCAGGACGGTGCCGCGCACCCGCAGCAGATGCCGCAGCACGGCCAGGATTCGGTCCAACTCGCCCTGTTCGTAAGGGTGGACGAGGCGGTCGGCGCGCGCGGTCGGGTCGCCCTCGGCGAGCCGGACGAGCAGTTCGAGGTCCGCGCGGTCCCGGGTGGACAGCGGGGCGAGCACCTCGTTCGAGGTGAGGGCGTTCTCCAGATAGCTGAGCGCGAACAGCGCCTCGCGGCCGGTCACGGCGTCGCCGAGGTTCCAGACGTCGGCCCGGTTGGCGAGCATGTCGGGAACGCGGAAGACCCGTCCCGACTCCGTGTACGGGTTGCCCGCCATGCACACCGCGAAGCGCTTGCCGCGCAGGTCGTAGCTGTGGGCCCGGCCGTCCCGTACGCCCTCGACCCGGCGCTGCGCGTCGCACAGCGGGATGAACTTCTGCAGCAGTTCCGGGGACGTGTGCTGGATGTCGTCCAGGTACAGGAGCGTGTTGGTTCCGAGCTCCAGCGCGAAGTTGATCTTCTCGACCTCGCGGCGGGCGGTCGCGTCCGGTGCCCGCTCCGGGTCGAGGGACGTGACGGCACTGCCGAGCGCGGGCCCGTCGACCCGCACCAGCACCAGGCCGAGGCGGCTCGCCACGTACTCCATCAGCGTCGTCTTGCCGTAGCCGGGCGGCGACATGAGCATCAGCAGACCCATCCGGTCCGCCTTCTCCCCATCACCGGCGCCCGCCGCGCCCGTCGTCCCCGCCGTGCCGAGCTGCTTCGCGAGGTTGTCGCCGATCAGCGGCAGATGGACCTCGTCCAGCAGTCCGTTGCGCACGAACCCGTTGAGCGCGCGCGGCCGGAAGTCCTCCAGCCGCAGCCGCGCCCGCTCGGCCGCCACGAGGGCGGCGCGGTCGTGCTGGTACGCGCGGTACGCCGGTACCTCCTCGGTCCTGAACCGCCCGGTCCTGGTGAGCACTTCGTCCAGCCGGACGGTCATGGACCGGCCGTCGATCCGCGGGTGCGCGCCCAGCAGCCCGTCGACGGTGGCCGACAGGACGGCCTCCGACTCGTAGCGCGTCAGCTCCTCCCCGCACACCAGCGCGGTCACCGCCTCCGCCCGGTCCTCGCCCCCGCCGAAGCTCCCCAGCCAGGCCTCCGCGAGACGGTAGCGGGCCGCCAAGTCACCGCCGAGCGCCTGCAGATCGTCCGTGAACTCCTTGTACGGGACGGCCTGCGGCCCGCCGAGTGCCCCGGCGAACCGCTCGCGCAGCACCCGTGCCGGCGCACCGCCGATGAACCCCTGCCGGGGCGTGGCGAGTTCCTCGACGAGGTACTCGCCCAGGAGACCGAGCCCGTCGCGAGGCCGGGGTACATCGGCGAGACCCGCCCCCGCCAGGAACTCCCCCGCGCAGGCGGCCAGTTCCTCCGCCAGATCGGCGAGAGCCGGAGTGGGTCCGAACAGGCCGCGGGCCCGGCTCAGGGACGTGGCGCGGGTGGTCCACGCCGTGCGGGCAGCGGCGTCCGGGCCGTACGTCCAGAAGAGCTGCGCGGCGGCGCGGACGGCGGAGGGGTAGCGGAGCAGGCCGGCCGTCGAGTGCAGGTCCAGCAGCGCGCGCAGCAGGGTGACGGTGTCGTGGTCGTGGACGCCGCGCTCATAGCCCTCGTCCAGGCGGGACGAGGCGGCGGCCCGGACGAGGGCCGCCAGTTCCCCGTCGTCCGCGCCCGGCGGGACCTCCGGCAGCAGCGTCGCCGCGAGGTACTCCGCGCGGTAGACGTCGGGGGACTCGGAGACCAGCGGGCGGTCCCAGAAGCGGCGGGTGGCGGCGAAGGCAGCGTCCCGCACCGGCGCGCGGTAGTCGGTGCCGGTGACGGTGAACGCGAGCCCGCCCTCGTGCGGGACCAGCGCGAGGTCCAGGGGCTGGGTGTTGACCGCGAACCGGTGCCGGCCGAGGCGGATGGCCGCGCCGCCCGTGTCGTACAGGTCCAGGCGGTCGCGCAGCGCGCGGCCCGCGTCCTGGCGGGCGGCGGCGAGATGGCCGTCGAGCTCGGTGCCGCGCGCCGGGTCGCCGAGGGCCCGCAGCTCGTCCGCGACCTTGCGGACCTTGGCGGCCATGGGGTCGGACGCGAAGTAGGTGTTGATCTCGTCGAGGGTCGCCAGGCCCGCCGCGCGGCGCCGTACGCCGTCGAGGATGCGGGCGGCGGACCCCGCCAGCCGCTCGGTGCGCCGGGCCCGTTCGTCCGTGAGGGTCTGCCGGCGCGCGGAGAAGGTCTCGTGGATCTCCTCGCGCCGGGTGCCCAGCTCGGCGAGGTACTCGTCCCATTCGGCGAACCGCGCTTCGAGGTTCTCCAGCTGGACGAGGAGCCGCCCGAGCTGTTCGTCGCACGCCTCCGGCGTTTCGGCGGCGGCGCGGGCGCTGCTGACGGACTGCGCGAGCAGGGCGAGTTCCGCGGCGAACTCGGCGCGGCCCTCACTGGTGAGGAGTTCCCTGCGGCGGGCGTCGAGGAGCGCGCGGGCCCGGTTCACACCGCCGAGGACGTCCGCGATCCGCGCCAGGATGCCGGTCCTGACGGTGGCGTCGGCGATCTCCAGGGTGCCGACGATCCCGGTGACGGTCTCCAGCGCGGCGGCCTGCTCGGCGAGCCGTTCCGCGACCGGTACCGCGTCCGCGACGACCGCGATGACCTCCGCCTCGGCGCCCGCGCGCTCGACGCGTTCCCGGTAGTCGGCGAAGGCGTCCTCGCGGGAGAGGTGCGCGACGGCGCGGTGCGCGGCGGCGGTGAGGTCGGCGTCCAGGCCGGCCGCCAGCTCGCCGATACGGTCCCGGTCGGCGTAGCGCAGCTCGCGCAGCGTCTCCAGCCTGCCCTGCCCGGCGCGCAGTTCCGACAGCTGGTCCACCCAGTCGGCGGCCGACTTCGGGGCCTCGCCGCGCGCCCGCCGCACCACCGACGCGATCCGGGCCGCCGCCTCCTCCACGGCCTCTGCCGCCCGCGCGGTCAGCGACTGCACCTGCTCGTACTCGGCCAGCACCTGCTCGGCAGTGCTCCGCACCTCCTGCAGCGGCCCGCGCAGATCCCCCGACTCCGCTTCGCCGAGCCAGTGGTAGCGGTCCAGGACCCGCGCGCACAGGGCGGCCAGCGCCGCGAAGACGGCGGCGGCCGGTGCGGTGTCGGCGACGGTGGCGGCCACCGAGAGGCAGTCGGAGATGCCGCGCACCAGGTCCGGGTTGCCGATCCGCTCCAGCGGTCCGGTGCCGACCGGCTGCGCGGCGGCGTAGCTGTCGGAGAGGTACGGGGTCTGCCAGCGGTGCAGCGGGTGCACCCGGGTCGGCTCGTCGCCGGCCGCCCGCATCGTGACGAGCGTGCCGTCCTCGAACAGCGCGTAGCCGTGCGTCCGGATCGGCGTCGCCACGGCCATGCTGATCATGTTGTACGGGAGCAGCAGCCGGCGTCCCGTGGCGGCGGCGTGGAACACGTAGAGCAGGTCCTCGCCGTTCGCCGAGCGCACCAGCCGCTCGAAGGCGAAGCCGCTCTCCGGCTCCAGGTCGCCGACGTCACCGGCATCGTCGAAGGTGCGCATCGCGCCGGTGGCCAGGCAGTAGCCGCCGGGGAAGATGATCCCCTGCTCCTCGGGCAGCCGGCGGCACGCCTGCCCGATCGCGTCCAGCCGCGCCACGTCCCCGGTCCGGGTGTGGACGACCAGGTGGCGCCACGCCGTCTCCTTGTACGGGCGGACCCGCAGCACGAGCAGCGGCCCGACGACCGCGTACGCCACCTCCGCGTCGGCCAGCGACTGCAGCGGCTCGTCCACCGGCTCGGTGTGGTCGTTGACGGTGAGCGTCCCGCCGGCCACCGAGACCGAGACACCGCCGGGCAGCGCGATGTGCGGCTCACGGGCCTGGACGCCGGGAGTACCCGGAACGCCGGCAGTGCCAGGGACGCCCGTCGTGGCGGGGGCGCCCGGGACGTGGTCCTCGCGGGTCGCTTCGGTCCAGGTGAAGTCGTGCGTGGGCGGCACCACATGGTCGCGCTCGCCGCGCGCGTCGACGTACGTCGCGGAGCCGTCCACCGACAGCCGCCAGCGCAGCACGCGGACGTCGTCGACGGCGGGACCGGTCCGGAAGACTGCCAGCAACCTGCCGTCCAGCGGGCGCAGCCGGGTCAGCCGCGTCTGCCGGTAGTAGCGGTACAGCTCGTCGAAGTCCCGGACGAAGCGCGGGTCGTCGAGCAGCCCCGGGACGGGCTCCCCCTGCACGCTCAGCACCTCGCCGACCGCCGGCTGCCCGTCCGTCCGGCCGCCCGGCGCCGGGTTGGCGCCGAACAGCAGCCGTTCGCCGACGGGCGCGATGTCGCACGGCACACAGGCGTGCCCGGTGCTGATCCGGTCGGTGCCGGCGAGCCGCAGTTCGGCCGACCCGAACACCTCCTGGCGGCGCGCGTTCAGCGCCTCCGCGCGCACCGCCAGCGTTCTGGCGGACGCGGCCAGCCGGTCCCGCAGGACCTCGTAGGTACCGGCATCGATCCGGGTCTCAGACACTTCCAGCCTCGTTCACCGATGTGTTCACTGACGCGTGCGCCAAGGGGTGCGTGCGGGTGGTGCTGCTCAGTTGCGCGCGGCGGCCGGCTTGGCACCGTTGACCGCGGGAGGGGCGGCGGCGGGGCCGGCGGCAGGGGCCGCACTGCCGAGCGCGTCCAGCGGGAGCTGGCCCAGGCCCAGCGAGTTGGCCTGGTCGAGCAGCTGCTGGAGTCCGCCGGACTGCGGGCCGCCGGACGCGATGAGCCGCATCAGGAGCGCGGACACCGTCAGGTTCTGGACGCCGCCGCTCCCGAGGGAGCCGAGCACCCGGGTGGCGTCCTCGGTGAAGCGCGACGATCCGTCCAGCCACGGCCCGGCCAGCGCCTTGACGGCGTCGGAGCTGTCCACGAACGCGTCGACGCTCTTGCCCAGCGACATCGCGCCGACCACCCGGTCGAAGAAGACGCTCTCGCCGCCGACGATGCTGATGGTCGCCGACTCCAGGCCGGTGGCGAGCACCGTGGCCTGCGCCTCCGCCACCTGGCGCTGCATGTCCAGGCTCGCGAGCCGGATGTCCTTCTCCGCCGCCAGCCGCAGCCGGTACTCCTCGTGGCCGCGTGAGGCGTCGTCGAGCGCGGCCATGGCGGCGGCCTTGTCGGTGAGCCCCGCGGCCTCCTCCTTCAGCCGGCGGCCGATGCCCTCGGCCTCGACGGTGTTCTTCTCCCGCGCGACGGCCGCCTCCGCCAGTCCGACCTTCTCGATCGCCTCGGCGCTGCGCTCCCGCACCTCGACCTCGGCGAGCCCGGCGGCGGCCGCCTCGGCCCGCATGCCCTCGGCGAGCCGGATCTTGGCCTGGGCGTCGAGCTCGGACGCCTGCTTGCGGGACTCGGCCATGGTCAGCGCCTCACGCGCCCGGTGGGTCGCGGACTGCTCGGCCGCCTCCGCCGCCTTGATGTCCTTGACGAGCTTCTCCTGCGCCTGGCCCTCGGCCCGCACGATGAGCGCCTGCCGCTCCCGTTCCGCCTCCTGCACCAGCCGCAGCGCCTTGATGCTCTCCTCCTGCTCGGCGACGGTGCGGTCGACGGCGATGCGCTCGCGGATCACATCGGCGACCTCGCGGCGTTCCGCCTCGACCTCCTTGTCCTTGGAGATCCGGGACAGCTCCGTCTCGCGCTCGCGGGCGATGACCTCCAGCAGCCGGTCCTTCTCGATCCGCTCGTTCTCGACGGCGATGACCCGTTCACGGTTCTTCTGCGCCACGGCGATCTCGCGGCCCTGGTTCTCCCGCTGGATGCCGAGCAGCTCCTCGGTCCGGATGAACGCGCCCTGCGAGCCGAGCCGTTCCTCCTCCTGGACGCGCATCGTGGACGACTCCTCCTTGGCACGGAGTGTCTCGACCTCCCGGCGCTGCTTGATCTCGGCCTCGGCCTGCCGCCGTTCCAGCTCCAGGATGGTCTCGCGGGCCTCGACGTTCTGCCGGGTGATCTCCTTCTGCTCGGTGCGCTGGAACTCGTTGGTGCGCACGTGCTCGATGGCGGTCAGCTCGGTGATCTTCCGGATGCCCTGCGCGTCGAGGATGTTGGCGGCGTCCAGCTGGGTCATCGGGGTCTGTTCGAGGAAGTCGATCGCGGCGTCCTCGAGGTGGTAGCCGTTCAGGTCGGTGCCGATGACCTGGATGATCTGGTCGCGGAAGTGGTCGCGCTGGGTGTAGAGGTCGACGAAGTCCAGCTGCTTGCCGACGGTCTTGAGCGCCTCGGAGAACTTCGCGGCGAACAGCGCCTGCAGCGTCTCCTGGTGGCTCGCCCGAGCCGTACCGATCGCCTGGGCGACCTTGATGACGTCCTCGGTGGTCTTGTTCACGCGGACGAAGAACGTCAGGTGGATGTCGGCGCGGATGTTGTCCTGGCAGATCAGGCCCTCGCGGCCGGTGCGCTTGATCTCGATCGTCTTCACCGAGATGTCCATCTGCTCGGCGTTGTGGAGGATCGGGAGCACCACGGCGCCGGTGAAGGTGACGTCCACGTGCTTGGTCCTGGAGATGATCAGCGCCTGGCCCTGCTCCACCTTGCGGAAGAGCCGGCTGACGGTGAACACCACGCCGAGCGCGATGAGCAGGAGGACGGCGATCAGTACGCCGATCCCTATGGCGGTGGCATCCATGGCGGATCCTCAGTCGAAGAGTGCGGAGAGTGTTCGGTGGTGGATGGGGCGGTGGGCGGTGCGGGACATGACGGGGTGTCACGTGTCGTCGGACACGTGTCAGGTGAGGGATCGGGGTGGCGGCACGGGCTATGTGACCGGGCTATGTGACCGGGCTATGTGACCGGGTCGAAGGGTGCGACCCAGAAGAACTCGCCCGCCGGCTCGTACTCGTAGAGAAGTGCGGTGCTCCCGGAGGCGAAGGTGTCCTCACCGGTCTGCCGGACCTGGACGACCGCGGACGAGCCGTCCGGCGCGGTGACTTCGGCCTGGCCGAAGTCCGTACCGACCCGCCCGGTGCGGATGACACACAGGCTGCCGACGAAGTCCTCCCGCGAAGGCGGCCGCACCTCGGGGAAGAGCCGGCGCAGCGGCCGCACCAGTACCCAGGTCGCGGACCACGCGCCCGCCAGGGCCACGGCGAGGACCGCGATGCCGAGCAGGACGCGGACGGGCCCGTGCGCGCCGGTGCCGTCCAGCAGCGCGCTGCCTGCCAGGCTCACGAACCAGGCGACGGTGGTCAGCAGCGAGAGGACGACCGTGACCGGCACCCCGTCGAGCCCGGCAGCCGCCAACAGGCCCTCGCCGCCGGGGTCGTGGCCATCGTGATGGCCACCGTCGTTCCCGTGTCCCCCATGACCGTGACCGTGTCCCCCATGGCCCTGACCGTGTCCGGCAGGTCCCGCGTGGCCGTGGGCGGAGACGCCGCCCATCAGTGCCAGCAGCCAGAAGCCGATGACGACCAGGAGCGCGAAGCTGAACAGGACGGTCGGGAACGCCAGCGCAGTTCTCACGAACTCCCCCATGGCACTGACCCCCCGATTCCCAACCGTCCGTCACGGGAGATGGTGGCACCGGGTGCCGCGCGGCCACATTGCCCGATCCCGGCAGTCTTGACGCGTCTCTGACGTCCTACTAACGCCCCTGGGGCCCTGCCGCCTCGCCGGCCTCGCCGGCCTCTCCGGCTTCGACGAACCGATCAACAGCCCGTCCTACAGCGGTCGTTGCGGCCAGTCCAGCAGACGGGCGCCCAGCGCTGCCGTCTCCAGGGTGTAGCGCTGGAGGGCGTCGTCGGGGTCGAACCCGGTGAGGGCCGCGATGCGTTCGATGCGGTAGCTGAGCGCCCGGACGCTGAGATCGAGACGGCGGGCCGCCTCGGCGCCCACATAGCCGGCGGCCGCGTACGCCCCCAGGGTCTGCAGCAGCGGCAGAGCGCCGCCGCGGGCCTCCTCCAGCGGGCCGAGCACGGCCCGTACGAGGTCGGCCATCGCCGCGCGGTCACGCATGAGGACGGGGAAGACGAGCAGGTCCGCCGAGTTCAGGACGCGGGCGTCGAGGCCGAGGCGGTCCCCGAGGTCGAGGGCGCTGAGCGCCTCCTCGTAACTCCGGACCACCCCGCCGGGACCTCCGTGGGGGCGGCCCAGCGCCACCCGCACCTCGCCGGCGAGCTTGACGAAGGCGTCCAGGACGGCCTGTTCCGAGGCGGGCGCGATGCACACGAACCGGCCGCCCTTGGTGGCGAGCAGCACATCGTGGTCGCCGAACCGTCCGGTCAGGTCCCGTTCCACGCGGTGGACGAGGGGATGGCCGTCGTCGTACGCCTCGGTCCCGGTGGCGACGGCCACCACATGGCGGCCGGCCAGCCGGAGCCCGAAGCGCTCGGCGCGCTCGGCCAGCCGCCCCGGGTCGCTGCGCCCGTACAGCAGATCGTCGACGAACTCCCGGCGGGCGGCTTCCTCCTTGCGGACCGCGAGCCGGTGCGACCGCTCATGCCCTTCGGCGAGTGCCGCCACCCCGGCCTCCACCGCCGCGAGGACGGATTCGCCGACGTGGCGCAGATCGGCCGCGCTGCGGGCCTCGGCGACGCCGGGCAGCGCCGACCAGGACCGGCGGGTGGCACCCAGATAGGCGTCGACCAGCTCCCGCAGGCCGTAACCGGCGTCGGCGGCCCGCTCCCCCAGCTCACGGCGGGCCTCACGCTCGTCGCGGCGCAGCGCGCGGCCGCTGCGGGATATGTCGGCGAGGAGCTCCTCGTACCCGTCCACGTACTCGGGCGGTATACCCCGTGCTGCCACTGCGCGTCCCCCGCCACTACCGCGAACTTCCGACGCCCGGCTTCCGGGCGTCAGGAACCTATCAAGACTGCCGGAATCCGGAAGGGCGGACCCGCTACGAGGTGTGGGTGTGCGCCTCGGGTGCGGGGGCCGGCTTGGCGTCCGCGGGGGTGGCCGTGGCGGCGGTCGCGGTCGCGGCGGCGTCGTCGGCCTTCAGCGCACGCGCCTCGGACTTCAGGATGCGCATGGACTTGCCGAGACCGCGGGCGGCGTCGGGCAGCTTCTTGGAACCGAACAGCATGATCAGAACCAGCGCCACCACGATCAGGTGCCACGGCTCCAGCCCGTTTCGCAACACGGGGATCCTCGCTTCGCGTAGAGATGGGCCAGGGGTGCCCGGGGATATGCGTCGACTGTCGCATTGTCACCCGGACGTGCGTCCAATCAGCCCCTCAGTGCTCAAAGCATCGGCAAAGGCTGGGCATACCTCCGATGACGCCGGCGGCCGGTCCGGGGGTGGCCCAGCGGCTCGTCAGGCCTTGGCCAGGCCCGGCTCACGTCCTGGTCGGGCCTTGCTCAGGGCCCTGCTCAGGCCCTGAGCAAGGCCCTGGTCAGGCCCGTAGGAAGGCCAGGACCGCCAGGACCCGGCGGTGGGTCTCCTCGGCGGGCGGCAGGTCCAGCTTGCTGAGGATGCTGCCGATGTGTTTGCCGACGGCCGCCTCGGAGACCACCAGCTCACGGGCGATCGACGCGTTCGACCGGCCCTCCGCGATCAGCCCCAGCACCTCGCGTTCCCGCGCGGACAGCCGCTCCAGCGGATCGCGCCGGCGGCGCAGCAGCTGGCGGACGACCTCCGGGTCGACGACGGTGCCGCCGTCCGCGACCCGGCGCAACGCGTCGAGGAACTCCTCGACCTGGCCCACCCGGTCCTTGAGCAGATAGCCGACGCCGGACCCGTCGCCCGAGTCGAGCAGCTCGGCGGCGTAGCTGTGCTGCACGTACTGGCTCAGGACGAGCACCGGCAGCGACGGGCGCTGTGCGCGCAGCGCGACGGCGGCGCGCAGCCCCTCGTCCTGCAGGCCGGGCGGCATGCGCACATCGGTGACGACGATGTCCGGGTCGTGCTCGGCGACCGCCGCCATCAGCGCCTCGGCGTCCCCGACCGCCGCGACGACCTGGTGCCCGAAACGCGCGAGCAGGCCTACCAGCCCTTCGCGGAGCAGGACGCTGTCCTCGGCGAGCACGATGCGCAGTTCTCGTTCCACGCGCTGGATTCTGCCAGCCGGCGCGGACCGGACGGAGGCCCAGCGGCCTCGGAGGTAGGGCCAGGCATACCCGAGGACTCCGTCCTGCCGTGCTGTGCGGGCGGCCCGCCGCCGATTGGCTGGAGCGCATGCTGAACATCGCGCTGCGCACCCTCCGCGCCCGCTGGGCCACCTTCGCCGGCAGCTTCGTCGCCCTCGCGCTGGGCGTCGGCCTGATCGCCACGATGGGCCTGGCGCTGGCCGCCACCCTCAATGCCCCGCACCGGGCGCCCGAACGGTTCGCGGCGGCCCCGGTGGTCGTGCGCGGCACGGACACGCTGCGGGTCACCACCGCGCACGGGGTGCGCGAGAAGCGGCTCGACCGCCCCCGGCCGGTCCCGGCGGCCACCGCCGCCGCGCTGGCCCGGCTCGGGCGCACCGTCCAGGACCGTACGTTCCCGGTGCGTGCGGACGGCACCCCGGCCGGCACGGTCGGCCACGCCTGGTCGGCGGCGGCCTTCACCCCCTACCGGCTCACCGCCGGCCGCGCGCCCGCGACCCCCGGCGAGATCGTGACGACGGGCGGCTGGGCCGCACCGGGCGCCCGAGTCACGCTGCACACCCCGGACGGTGTCAGCGCGGCCCGGACGGTCGTCGGCACCGTCGTCAGAACTGTCGTCGGAACGGCTCCGGACTCGGGTTTCGAGGACCCGGGTTTCGAGGACCCGGGTTTCGAGCACGCGGGTTTCGAGCACGCGGTGTTCTTCACGGACGCGGAGGCGGCGCGGCTGGCGCCCCGGATCGACACGGTCGTGGTGTACGCGGACCCGGCCGCCGTACGGGCCTCCGCGCCCGGGGACCTGGACGTCCTCACCGGTGACGACCGGCGCCGGGCCGATCCCGACCCGGACCGCGACAGCGAGGCGCTGACGACGGTGAACGCCCTGCTGGGAACGGCCGGCGGGGTCACCGGGTTCGTGTCGGTGTTCGTCGTCGCGTCGACGTTCGCCTTCGCCGTGGCGCAGCGGCGGCGGGAGTTCGCCCTGCTGCGGGCGGCCGGTGCCGCGCCGCGGCAGCTCCGGCGGCTGGTGATCGTCGAGGCCGCGGTGGTGGGCGCGGTGGCCTCGGCGGCCGGCTGCGTCCTGGGACGGTTCGGGGCGCCAAGGCTGGCGGCGTGGCTGGTGGACGCCGACATCGCACCGTCCTGGTTCGCGATCGGCGGCGACGCGTGGCCGTACTGGACGGCCTTCGGGACGGGGCTCGGCGTCGCGCTCGCGGGCGCCTGGGCGGCGAGCCGCCGGGCCGGGCGCGTGGGTCCGATGGAGGCGCTGCGCGAGGCCTCGGTCGACCGCCGCACCATGACGGCCGGGCGCTGGGTGGCCGGCGGCGGACTGCTGCTGCTCGGCCTCGGCCTGCTCGTCCGGCAGGTGCTCACCGATCCGTCCGACGCGCTGCACCGCAAGACGTACACCACCCAACCGATGCTGCTGATCACGGCGTTCGCGCTGCTCGCACCCGTCGTGGTGGGGCCGCTGACGAAGGCGCTGGCCTGGCTGCCCGCTCGGCTGCCGGGCATCGCCGGCCGGCTCGTACGGGAGAACGTGCTGGCCGGGGTGCGGCGTACGGCGGCCGTCGCCGCGCCCGTACTGATCACCGTCGCCCTGGCCGGGTCCCTGCTCGGGGTCACCGCGACCGTCAACGCCGCCAAGGCGGCGGAGACGCGCGCGCAGTCGGCGGCCGACTTCGTCGTGACGTCGGATGCCGGCGGCCTCGACGCGGCGACCGTCGCACGGGTCCGCGCACTGCCCGGACTCGACGCGGCCGCCATCGCGCCGACCACCGTGTGCCGGCTGGAGGACGGAGTGGCGCTGGTCAAGGACGAGGCCCGTGCCGTCGACCCGGCCGCCCTCGCCGCCGTGACGAACCTCCCGGTGACCGCAGGAAAGGTCACCGATCTCGACGACCGGAGCATCGTCGTCAACGAGGAGTGGCCCCAGCACACCGTCGGCAGCCAGGTGGACGTCTGGCTCGGCGACGGCCGGCGGACGTCACTCCGTATCGCCGCCGTGCTGCGCACCGGCACGGGCGGCAACGGCGCCTACGTCACCCCGCTCAACGCGCCGGGCGCGTCCCCCGACCGGATCGACGTCCGGCTCCGGGCGGGGACGGACGCGGGCCGGGCGGCCGGCGCGGCAGCCGCGCTCCGGGCCGCCGTGGCGCCCGGCGGCGGGCACGTGCTGAGCAAGGAGCAGTGGCTCGCGGTGAGTTACCCGGCCACCAGCAGGCAGACCCGGATCGGCACTCTGCTGGTGCTCGGTATCGCCCTGCTCTACTCGTGCATCGCGCTGGCCAACACCCTGGTGATGGCGACCGCCGACCGCGTCCGCGACCTCGCCGTACTGCGCCTCGCCGGGGCCACCCTGGGCCAGGTGCTGCGCATGGTGGCCGCCGAGGCCCTGCTCATCGTCGCGGTGGGCACGACCCTGGGCGCCGGCGTCGCCGCCCTGAACCTGCTGGGCGTCAAAGCCGCACTGGCCGCGCTGTCCGTACCGTCGTCCCCGGTCGTCATCCCCTGGACGGCCACCGGCGCCGCGGTGGCCGTCTGCGCCCTGCTCGCCGTGCCCGCCGCGGTGATCCCGGCCCGCCTGGCCCTGCGGGGGCGGGCGGTCGGGCTGGTGGGAGGGCGGGAGTAGCGGACGACAGCGCCGGGGCACACCATCCAGGCACGCCACCCGGGCTCAGTCCAGCTTCTTCCAATCGGGGCTCAGCGCCATCGACTTGAGACGGTCGATGGTGAACACCGGCGCGGTCCGGGTGGCGGGCTGGTGATAGCCGCCCGCGTTCAGCTCGGCGACGACGATCCGCCGGCCGTTGGGGCGCAGGATCTGGGCGACCCACCGCACGGTCCCGGCACCGCCCTTCTCCGCCGACCCCTGGGAGACCAGCACCCGGGTGCCGTCGGCGAGCTTCTCGCCGCCCGAGAAGAACGCCAGGGTGTCGGGGTCCTTGACCGGCCAGTGCTCCACGTTCACCTCGATCAGGGTCCTGCCGTGTCCGTCGTCCACGGTCACATGGGCGAAGCCCTCCGAGTCGTCCGCGTCACTGCGCTTCATACCGGCCGGGATCAGCCCCTTGAGAACGGCGCTGATCGCGGGGCCCGGCACCGAGGAGCTCGCCTCGGCGAGGGTGGGCGGGTCGGCCGGGGACCGGGTGGCCTGGCCGGCCGGGGCCCTGGACGGGCCGAGGGCGTCGAACACCGGCTTCCAGATCGTCATGTTCACCACCGCGGTCAGCTGCGCGGCGGTCAGCGGCGGGTCGGGCCGGGTGTCCGGGGCGCCCTTCTCCGCCGGGGAGTTCCACTCCATGGCGTCGACGACCTGGCCGTCACGGGTGGTCAGGGTGGCCCGCCAGTTCTTGGTGTTCACCCGGTGGTCCGGGTACTCGTACCCCTTGAGCAGGACGAGTACGGAGCCGTCGGCGAGCACGGACCGGTCGCACGAGTCGAACGGCACGTACACGCGGTCCGGGCACCGGGTACCGGCACCGGGGCCCACGCCCTGCCCCGAAGGTGCGTGGTTCAGGCTGACGCTGACCAGACCGGGGCCGTGTCCGTCGTCGTAGACGACTTCCGCGTACGGGGCGCCGATCGGGTCGCCGGTCCCTTCGGCTCCGGTACCGCGTCCCTGCTCACCGGTGGTCACGCCCGGTGGCAGCGCCGACTTGAGCAGGTTGATCATGTGCTGCGCGGTGACCCGCTCGCCCGACGCGACAGCGACCGAGCGCGGTCCGCCCTGCGCGGCCGGGTCCTCCGCGACGTGGTGTCCGGCCGAACCCGACATCCCGCCCGCCATCAGCCCCCCGACGGCGACCAGCGTGAGCGTCGCCGCACCGCCCGCGACCGCGGCCCTGCGGCGCAGCCGCATCACCCGGCCGCGGGCCGCACCACCGTCCACCAGCGCCCTGTTGTCGGTGAAGAAGGTGCCGGCGGTACCCCGTATGGCTTGGCCGAGATCATCCTCGAAGGGGTCCGAGGGCGCGAAGGGGTCGAAGGGCATGGGGAACCACCGTTTCGTATGGCGTATGGCGTATGGCGTGGGGGGCGTGGGGCGAGCGGCGTGGGGGCGTAGGCGTGGGGGCGTAGGCATGGGGATCGGTGGAAGTGGGAAGTGGGTGGCGTCAGTTCGCGGCGAATTCGGCAAGGGAGCCGCCGAGCAGTTCCCGCAGCTTCGCCAACGCCCTGACGGAACGCGTCCGCACGGAGCTGGACGAAGCGCGCATCGCGTCGGCGGTCTCCTCGATGCTGCGGTCCTCCCAGTACCGCAGCACCAGCACCGCCCGGTCCTTGGGCGCCAGCCGGCCGAGCGCGTCGAGGAGCGTCAACCGCAGCGTCGTGTCGACGCCCGCCTCACCCGGCACGTCCGGCAGGTCGGGGGTCGGGCGTTCGCGATTGCTGCGGCGCCGCTGGTGCGAGAGGAAGACCCGCACCAGGACGGTCTGCGCGTATCCGGCCGGGTTGTCGATCTTGGAGGCCCGCCCCCAGACCACAAACATCCGGCCGAGGGTCTCCTGGACGAGATCCTCGGCGAGATGAGTGTCACCGCTGGTCAGGAGGCATGCCGAACGGAAGAGGTGCCCCGCGCGGTTCGCGGCGAAGTCCAGATAGCCGTCCTCCTGCGTCTGCCGCATCCACCCCCCATTCGCCGTGTACACCTCATTGACGCGCCAGAGGTGCCTGAATGTTTCACGGCCCGGGAGGATTTCCGCAAGGTTCCCGACGGCCCGCTACGCGGCGACCGCCACCGATCCCTGGCCGAGCGCCGAGGCGAGGGCGGGGGCGAGGGCGGGGCGAGCGCCGGGGCGAGGGCCGGGGCCGGAGCGACGGACGGGGCGACGGACGGAGCGGCGATCGGGGTGGTGGCCGGAGTGCTGACCGGCGCGGTGACCGGGGTGGCAGCCGCGATGGCCGTTGGTGCGTGGGCCGCCTTGGCGCCGCCCTTGGCGAAGACGATGACCCGCAGGGCGACGAAGCGGCCGACACCGGCGAGGCCGGAGGCCGACAGATACACGCTCTGCTCCAGCAGCGGACCCGGGTTCGGGTGCACCGCGTGCAGCACGAGCAGCGCGGCGGTGGTGAACAGGTAGCAGATCGCCGCGGTGGCACCGGACTTGATGTGGTCGCTCAGCTGGGCCCGACCGGCCCGGAAGGTGAAGCGGCCGTGCAGCTCGGTGGCCAGCAGGGTGGAGGCGACGGTCACCAGCGCGTTGGCGACCACCAGGGGCAGCGGGCCCGACAGCAGCAGCATGACGGCGCTGGACAGCAGCCCCACGCCCCCGCCGCACACGACGAACCGCACGAAGGCCGCGATCGGCCCGGTCCTGCCGGTTGGGTGGTCGGTGCTCCGCTCGATGCTCCCCGTGGTCTTCATGTCTCCAAGACTCCCGTACGCCACTGACAGCGCGCTGACTTCCGCTGACCGGTCACTGACCGCCCGCTGACACGGTGCCCGCCGAGCTGTCACGATGGGTGTGATCGCAGGAGGAATGCATGACAGAGGTGTTTCTACGGCGTCTGAGCCGGTGGCAGGCCGAGGCGCAAAGGGAGGCCTTCGCGGACCTCTACGTCGAGTCCTACCCCGGCGCCCAAGGCGAGGAGTTCCACAGCCGGCAGAGCTTTCTGCGGCGCTTCGCGGAGCATGTGCAGCACCCCGGATTCGATATGACGATCGCCGGCGACCCTGCGCTCGTGGGCTTCGCATACGGCTTTCCTCCCGATCGCGGCGGCGAGTGGTGGCAGGGATTCGTCGGTGGGGTCCCGCAGGACCTGGAGGAGCACACCGCGTCCGGCCAGGTCTTCGCTGTCGTCGAGCTGCTGGTGCTCCCCTCCCACCGCCGTCTCGGGGTCGCGGGCCGGCTGCAGGACATGCTGCTGTCGCGCAGCGACGCGGCCGTGGCATCCGTGCTGGTGGAGACGCCGAACGTGCCGGCGCTGGCCGCGTACCGGGAGTGGGGCTGGTCGAAGAACGGTGAGGTCCATCGCCGGCACGACCATGTGTTGACGGTGCTGGAATCGTGGAGCCGCAGCCTCGCGGATTAGCGGAGCCGGGGGTGGCGGAGCGGACAGAGGGGGCAGAGGGGGCCGAGGGACTGGCGTAGCGGCAGGGACCCGTGCGTCGGGGAGAGTCCGGCTGCCGGACCGTCGTCACGGCAGCACCGGACCGTCGTCACGGCAGCAGCAGGGTCTTCCCGACGACGTCGCGGGCCTCCATCGCCCGGTGCGCGTCGGCGGCACGCTCCAGCGGGAACGTCTGCCCGATGACGGGCCTGATCCGTCCCGCCACGGCCTCCGACAGCGCACGCTTCAGCAGCCGACGGGCGACGTCGGGCGCGAACTGCACCTGCTCGATACCGCGTACGGTCACCTCGCGCCGGCGCGCCTCCTCCGGGTCGACGGGCGCGAAGCCGCCGGCGGCCGCGCCGTGCGCGGAGAACTGGCCGCCGCGGGCGGTCAGTTCGAACGCGGCCAGCCCGAGCTCCCCGCCGACGCCGTCGTACACCATGTCGGGACCCGCACCGCCGGTCGCCCCGCGCACCCGCTCCTCCCAGCCCGGCAGCGAGTAGTCGACGACGGCGTGGGCACCCAGTTCGCGCAGCAGGTCCAGCTTCTGCTGGCCGCGAGCGGCCGCCACGACCCGTTCCCCCGCCGCCAGGGCCAGCTGCACCATGAGGATGCCCAGCCCGCCGCCGGCCCCGGTGACCAGGACCCACTCCCCCGGCTGCGTGCGGGCGGCGTCCGCCAGGCCCAGCGCGGTGGTGCCGTCGTGGAGCAGCGCGGCGGCCTCACGCGGGCCGAGCCCGTCGGGTACGGGGATCAGCGCGGCGGCGGGCGCCAGGGCCCGCTCGGCGTACCCCCCGCGGTCACCGACATGGACGGCGACGGACCGGCCGATCCAGCCGGGCTCGACGCCCTCGCCGACGGAGAGCACTCGCCCGGCCACCGCGCCTCCCGGCACGTACGGCGGCCGCACCGGCATGAAGTCCTGGGCCAGGCCCTCGCGGATCCGCGCCTCGAAGAGGATCACGTCGGCGGCCTCCACCCCCACGACCACCTCACCGGGACCGGCGACCGGATCCGGCAGCTGCGCCGTCACCAGCACCTCGGGACCACCGAACCGCGTCACCTGTACTGCTCGCACACCCATCACTCCCCGCGTCCGCCACCTGCTGTTCCGTCCACGGAGCAGTCTCAGACGTGAACCTAAGTTCATGTCAAGGGGCGCCCGGGTGCGAGGCGGGGCGTCTGGCGGGGTGCGCGGATCACCGGACCGCGTCGAGCCGTACGAACTCATCGGCGGTGAGCGTCACGTCGCCGGCCGCCGCCGAGTCACGGATCGTCCCGGGCCTGCTGGCGCCCGGGATGGGGACGACGACCGGGGACTTCGCCAGCAGCCACGCGAGAGTGATCCGCTGCGGGCTGACCCCGTGATCCCGTGCGACCTCGTGGAAGGCGGCGAAGGGCGGGGCGGGTGTCCTGGAGCCGGCCGTCGGCGGGGCGTCGAGCGAGCTCCGGGAGATGCCGCCGAGCGGGCTCCAGGGCAGGAAGGCGATCCCGAGCTCGTCGCACAGCCGCAGCTCGGCCGCACTGTCGCGGACTGCGGGCGAGTACTCGTTCTGCACCGAGGCCAGCCGCCCGCCGAGGATCTCGTCGGCCTGCCGGATCTGACCGGCGTCCACGTTGGAGACGCCCACCATCCTGATCGTGCCCGCATCGAGCAACTCCCGCAGCGCGCCGACGGATTCGGCGAACGGGACCCGGGGGTCCGGCTTGTGGAGCTGGTACAGCCCGATCGCCTCGCCGCCGAGCCGCCTCAGCGACTCCTCGCAGGCCCGCTTCAGATGCTCCGGGGTGCCGTTGACGGTCCACGAACCGTCGCCGGGCCGCCCGCGGCCCCCCTTGGTCGCGACGAGGACGTCCGACGTGTCACCGCCGTAGGCGGCGATGGCGCGGGCGATCAGCTCCTCGTTGTGCCCCCGCTCGTCCGCGTGCCAGTGGTAGGAGTCGGCCGTGTCGATGAGCGTCACTCCCGCGTCGAGCGCCGCGTGGACCGTGGCGAAGGCTCTGGCCTCGTCCGGCCGCCGCTCGATGGACAGCGGCATGGCCCCGAGGCCGACCGGACCTACGGTGACGTCACGGATCCGGCGCGCGTTGCTGCCGCTCATCCCTGTCATCCCTGTCATCCCTGTCATTTCTGTCATTCCTGGACTCCCGTCTCGGCGATGGCGCCGGGCAGCCACTCCGAAGTGGTCGAGAACGGGAAACCCAGCTCGGTGGCCCGCGAGTTGTCCATCGCGTAGTAGCGGTCGAACGAGAACGGCGACACCTCGTCGCCCGCCCGGGATCCTGTACGCGTGAACGTCGGCCGTTCCGAACCGAGTTGTGCCGCGACCAGCTCGCTCAGCTCCGTGGCGCTCAGCTCACCGTGCGAGTTGGCGTTGACCGGCCCGGTGAAGTCGGCGCCGGCCGCCCAGAACAGGAACTCGGCGATCTCGCGGTCATGGATGAACGTGGAGGGGTGCTCCTCGGCGTGAACGACGACCGGCCGTCCCGTACGGACCCGGTCCACGTAGTGGTCCAGCCGCCCGGTGAACTCCTCCGCGCCGCCGCCCAGCACATGCGCGCTGCGCACGGAGACGAACGCGAACGCCGGATCCTGGCTGAACACCGCCTCCGCCTGCCGCTTGCCCTCGGCGTAGTGCCGGGCGTCGCCGAGCTGCTCCCTGAACGCCTCCTCCCCCCAGGGGAGTTCGAGGTCGACCGGCCACGTTCCTGGATCCACCGCGCCCTCGCCGACCGGACGATGGGGATGGGGCGAGCCGTCAATGGTCGCCGGGTCATAGACCTCCATCGTGGACGTCATGACGTAGCGCGTGGTGCGGTCGCGGAAGACGCGCTTGGCGATGGCCGCCTGTCGCGGTGTGTAGCAGACCTGGTCGATGACGACATCGAAGTGCCGGTCACCCAGCGCGGCTTCGAGCGCCGCCTCGTCGTCACGGTCCGCGACGAGATGCGTGACGCCGGGCGGCGCCGGTGACGAGCCGCGGTTGATGACCGTGACGTTGACCCCCTCGTCGCGCAGCCGCAGCATCAGCCGCTTGCCGAAATACCGGCTGCCACCGATGACACAGACGTCGCGCAGGACGCCCCCCGTGGAGTCGCTCATTCCCTCAGAACCTTTCCCACCAGGCAGGACACCCCCGCCACTGGGCTCAAGTGTTACCGTCTCGACCCGGCATCTGAAGGGGAGATCATGGGAGATTCAGCGGCGCTGCCGAAAGAACCACGCCATGTGCGGGGCCTCGCCCACGATTCATCGGTGGCCCTCGACAGCGTCGACACGCGGCTGCTCGAACTCGTCCAGACCGAGGGCCGCATCACTCTCAGTGAACTGGGCCGCCGGGTGAGCCTCAGCCCGGCCGCCGTGGCGGAACGGATCCGCCGGCTGGAGAGCAACGGCATCATCACCGGCTACTCCGCCGTGGTCGCACCGGACCGGCTCGGCTACGCCATGCTCGCCTTCGTCCGGGTCTCCCCGCACGGCGGCTACACGCTGCGTCACCCCAGGACGCTGGAACTGATGGCACGCCCCGAGGTCCTGGAGGTGCACCACGTCGTCGGCGAGGACTGCTGGATCCTCAAGGTCGCCGTGGCCGACACCTCGCACCTCGAGGAGATGCTCGAACAGATCTCGGCCCTCGGCCGCACCACGACATCGATCGTGCTGTCCTCCCCGGTCGAACGGAAGGTCATCACCCCGATCGACCGCACCGGCACAGCACGTTAGAGAGCAGCACGTTAGAGAGCAGCACGTCAGAGAGCACCACGCCGGAGGGCACCACGTCAGAGAGCAGCACGCCGGAGGGCAGCACGTCGGAGGGCAGCACTTGGCGAGCAGCGCGCCAGGAAAGAGGCGCGCCACGATCGAGGGCTCACCCGGTCAGGAGGAGGAGCCGTCCGCAGACCGCCAGGCGTCGGCCCCGGCGTGGGTGGCGGCCTGCGAGGCCACCTTCGCCTGCCGGAAGGCGCGGGCCGCCAGCTCGGACGGCAGTACCTCCATGTGACGGACGTATCCGCGTCCTGCGTTCAGCAGCGTGACACCGATCATGACCGTCCCGGCCAGCCCCAGCACCGCCGCGACCCCGGTAACGGCCACGCCCACCGCGAGCGTCCGCGTGTCGATGTCGATTCCGTGCTCAGTCATCCGATTGATCGCCATACATCCAGCCTGAGCGCCCGCGCCGTCTTCCGCACGCCGGGCGGAGCCGTCCGGGGCCCTGATCCCCCGACCACAGCGCTCTGACAACTTCTTCACAGGTGCCTGCCAGCCTGTCGATCATGCCGGCCGCCGCGCGGCAGCCGCCGGACGCGGCGAGCGCCGGACGCGGCGGCCGCTCCGACACCGATCGACCCCCGTCAACGGAAGGCACCACCATGTCCTACCTCCGCACCCTGCGCACCGCCGCCGTCACCGCAGTCATCGCCGGCACGGTGCTGCTCCCGGCCACCGGAGCGTTCGCCGCGGACGCGAGCGCCAAGCCCACCCCGCCCCTCCCGCCACCCCCGGCGCGGCCACCGGACGCCCCGCCCCACCCGTCCGTGAGCGCCCCCGGCGTACCCGCACCGGCGCCGCCCAGCCGACCGCCGCCCGATGCCGCGCGGGCGTCGCCATAAACGCAGCTTGGTAAACCGGGAGCACGGGCACGAGCAACGCCACCATCGCCGGCTCGGCCGCCGCGGCCGCCGCACTCGCGGGTGCCGGTTTCGTCATCGTGCGCCGCCGGGCAGCCCGCCACGACGGCTGATCCTCCGATCCACGTGGTGCGCCGCCCGACCGGGCGGCGCACCACCCCCTTATAAGGACACCCATGGCCCGCATCCCGAACCCGGCGCGCGCCCTGCGAGCCCCGCTCATCGCGCTGACCCTCACCACCCTGGCCGCCTGCTCGTCGGGCTCCCCCTCCGCCACCGCCCCGGACGCACCCGGCCCCGGCGCATCGACCCAGCCCCCCGCGACGGCGCCCAGCACACCCGGTGACCCCACTCGCGTGGTGATCCCCTCCATCGGCGTGGACAGCTCCCTCCTACGGCTCGGCCTCAACGCCGACCAGACGGTTCAAGTCCCTCCGCCGGACCAGGGCATGACCGCCGGCTGGTACACGAACAGCGCGGTACCCGGCCAGCGCGGCTCCTCCGTCGTCATCGGCCACAACAGCACCCGGTACGGCAAGGCCGTCTTCCACGATCTCGCGAAGATCAAGAAGGGCGCCGACATCGCCGTCCGCGGCGCCGACGGAAAGACCGTCCACTTCACCGTCACCACCACCCAGACGGTGAACAAGAAGACCTTCCCCACCCAACAGGTCTACGCCCCCACCCCGACCCCCACCCTCCGCCTGATCACCTGCGACGGCTCGATAGACCCCCAGGGCCACCCCGTCGACAACCTCATCGTCTACGCAACCCTGACCTGAGCCCCGACGCCCGACACCGCCCCGCCGCAGAACGAAGAAGTCCCGGTCAGCAAGCTGACCGGGACTTCCTTACGTGGGGCCGCCTTCGGGATTCGAACCCGAGACCTACGCATTACGAGTGCGTTGCTCTGGCCAACTGAGCTAAGGCGGCATGCTGCGCTCGGCCAGTGTGGCGGGAGCAGCGGCGCCAAGTCTACAGGGTTGTTGGGGGTGCTCCGTGCAGGGGTGGATCGGGCGGAAATGCAGGTCAGCGGGTCAGTCGCACTTTTTGTTCTTGGGCGGGGTGGTGCCTTCGAGGAGGTAGAGGTTCACGGCGGTGTCGATGCAGTCGGAACCGCGGCCGTAGGCGGTGTGGCCGTCGCCGTTGTAGGTGAGGAGGTGGCCGGAGGAGAGCTGGGAGGCGAGGGACTCGGCCCAGGAGTACGGGGTGGCGGGGTCGCGGATGGTGCCGACGACGAGGATCGGGGCCGCGCCCTTCGCTTCGATGCGCTGGGGCTTGCCGGTGGCCGGGACCGTCCAGTAGCCGCAGATCAGGCTGGCCCAGGCCAGGCCCGTGCCGAAGTGCGGGGAGGTGGAGCGGAAGGACGGGAGGGCGCGCTCGACGTCGGCCGGGGAGGAGAGCGCCGGGGGGAGGTCGAGGCAGTTGACGGCGGCGTTGGCGAACATGAGGTTCGAGTACTTGCCGCTGCTGTCGCGCTCGTAGTACTCGTCGGAGAGCTTGAGGAGGCCGGCGCCGTCGCCCTGCTGGGCCTTGGCCAGGGCGGCGCGGAGCGTCGGCCAGGAACCCTCGTCGTACATGGCGGAGATCACGCCGGTGGTGCCGAGCGCCTCGGTGAGCTGGCGGGCCTGGCCGGTGGGGAGGGGCTTGGCGTCGAGGGAGCGGAAGAGTTCGTCGAGGCGGTGCCCGGCGTCGTCGGCACTCTTCGTGCCCAGGGCGCAGTCGGTGTGCTTGATGCAGTCGTTCGCGAAGGCGGTGAAGGCGGTCTCGAAGCCGCCGGCCTGGGTGCGGCTGCTGTCGAGGGCGGAGACCGAGGGGTCCATCGCGCCGTCGAGGACCAGCCGGCCGACGCGCTGCGGGAACAGTCCGGCGTAGGTGGCACCGAGGAAGGTGCCGTAGGACTTGCCGACGTAGGTGAGCTTGTCGTCGCCGAGCAGGGCCCGCAGGACGTCCATGTCACGGGCCGATTCGACCGTGGAGACATGGCCGAGGAGCTTGGCGGAGCGCTTCGCGCAGCCGGCCGCGAACCCCGTGTCGGCGGTGACGAGCTTGCCGGTCTCGGCGGCGTCGTCGGGGGTCGTGTCGACGGCGGTGAAGGCGTCCATCTGCGCGTCGGTGAGGCACTCGACGGGCTCGCTGCGGGCGACGCCGCGCGGGTCGATGGCGGCCATGTCGTAGCGGGCGGTGACCGGTGCGGGGTAGCCGAGCGCCGCGTACTGCAGGTAGTCGATGGCCGAGCCGCCGGGACCGCCGGGGTTGACCAGGAGCGAGCCGAGGCGCGCGCCGGGGCCCGCCGCCTTCTTGCGGGCGACGGCGA
The DNA here is from genome assembly GCF_005860785.2 of Streptomyces sp. So13.3. NCBI lineage: Bacteria > Bacillati > Actinomycetota > Actinomycetes > Kitasatosporales > Streptomycetaceae > Streptomyces > Streptomyces sp. So13.3. The sequence continues at coordinate 4,667,298 of NZ_CP048835.1, forward strand.
GCTTCAGATCGTCGGCCGCGACGGGGTGCGCGTAGTCCAGCGGGGCCTTCATCGTGGCGCACTCGAAGCCGGGGACGCCGCACGAGTGCCAGTTCAGCTTCTGCGTGTAGTACGGCGCCAGGCTCGCGTCGCCGGCCGACGGGAGCGGGCCGAGCGAGCTGGCGGTGGTGGAGGCGGCGGCGCTGTGGCCCGGGCCCCCGCTGCTGCATCCGGAGAGGAGCAGGCCTGCCACCGCGAGGGCGCTGGCGGGGATACGGAGCGGGCTCTTGGAGTACATCGGCGGCTCGGGTCCTCCCGTCGGGTGAGGGGGAGCGTATCCGTCCTGCTGGGGTGGAGGCGGGCTCCGCCGCCCGCTCATGGGCTATTTGTAGGCTTTTTGTGGGCCGTTTGAGGGTTGATCGAGTGGCTGGGTCCGGGTGAGCGGCTGGGTCCGGGTGAGTGTCCCGGCGGGTGTCCGGGGGCGGGTGTCCGGGGCCAGGGGTCTCGCGGGGTGCCTGCGCCGGGTGGTGCGCTCCCGCTACGGGTGCTTCGGGCCGTCGACCTTTTCCGTCAGGTAGCCGGCGACGCGGGCGAAGAGTTCGCGGCGGCCGCTCACGCCGTCGATGACGCGTACCTCGTCGGCGCGGGGGCGCAGCGCCGTGCGGAACCTGAGGGCCGAGTCGCGGGAGGCGCTTCTCGCCGGAGCCGGAGGCGATGAGGAGCGCGGGGCGCTTACCGCCGGGGACGGGGGGCGGGACGGCGACGCCCTCGTACCGGCCGGAGATCCCGGCGACCGCGCGGTAGCGGTCGGGGTGGGCGAACGCCTCGCGGACCGCGCACGCCGCACGGTCGCCGACGCCCAGGATCGCGCGCGCCGACCGGGTCGTCAGGGTGCGGTAGTGCCGGGCGACCGCGTCGAGATCGGGTCCCGCGCCGCCGCAGGTGCGCGGGATCACGAGCAGGAACGGGTCCGCCAGGCGCCGCTGGACCTGGGCGGCGAAGCCCGCGTAGAGCTCCTGGTCCCCGGCGCCGACCTCCGCGACCACCACGGGGAAGGAGACCTTCGCGGCGCGGGGGTACGCGTACTGCTGTGGCGTCCAGACGCGTGTGCCGTCGGCGAGCTCCTGCAGGACGCCGCCCGCCGGGCGGGAGATCGTACGGGGCGCCGCGGACCCGGACCCGGACGCGGGCGGTGCGGCCGCGCGGGCGGGCGGCCGGGGAGGCGCGGGCACCCGGAGGTCCACCGCCGTACGGGCGGCGGCCGTCACCGTGCCCCCGCCGCCTCCCGGTGACAGCAGCGGCACGGCGACAGCGACCACCGCCAGGACGGCCACGCCCGCGGCGGCGGCGCGCAGCGCCGTACCAGTGCGGTCCTGCGCCAACTCGTAGACGCGGCCGGACCGTTCCGACCACCAGTAGCGCAGCGCGGAGCGCACGAGTGCCACGGCGGCGGCAGTGGTGAGGAAGAGCAGAGTGAACAGGACGGCATCAGCCACGGTACGGACCACCTCAGGGACGACTACGGCCCCCGGGTGGGCTCCGGCGGCACTGTCAGCAGCCTGCAACGCGGCACGCCGGGTGGGCGGTCGGCGTTACGGGTCCCTGCCGTTGATCACCCAAAGGCACCAAAGACGCCGAGGTGACGACAGCGGGCCGAGGAGGGCGAAAGCCCCGTCGGCCCGCCCCCGTCAGCCCGCCCGCAGCGACAGCGTCATCGCCTCCACCGCCAGCAGCGGCGCGACGTTCCGTTCCAGTGCCTGCCTGCAGGCCAGGATCGACTCGATCCGGCGCAGCGAGTTCTCCGGACGGGAGGACGCCGCGATGCGCTCGATCGCGTCGCGCGCCTCGACGTTCGCGATGCCGACCTTCGAGCCGACCTGCACCGCGAGCACGTCCCGGTAGAAGCCGGCCAGGTCGATGAGGGCCAGGTCGAGCGTGTCCCGCTGGGTACGGGTCGATCGGCGCTTCTGGCGGTCAGCCAGGTCCTTCATGGCGCCCGCCGTGCCGCGCGGCATCCGGCTGCCGGCGCCCGCCGACGCCCCGAGCGCGGCCCGCAGCTCCTCGGTCTCCTTGCCGTCCACGTCCACGGCGACCTGCTTGGCGTCGTCCGAGGCCGCGTCCACCAGTTCCTGCGCGGCCTTCAGACACCCGCCCACGTCGTCCACCCGCAGCGGTACCCGCAGCACGGTCGCCCGCCGCGCCCGCGCCTGCTCGTCGGTGGCGAGCCGGCGGGCCCGGCCGATGTGGCCCTGCGTCGCCCTGGCGACCGTCGCGGCCAGCTCGGGGTCGATCCCGTCCCGCCGCACCAGGACGTCGGCGACCGCTTCCACGGACGGGGTCCGCAGGCTCAGCAGCCGGCACCGGGAGCGGATGGTCGGCAGCGCGTCCTCGACCGAGGGCGCGCACAGCAGCCAGACGGTCCGGGGCGCGGGCTCCTCGACCGCCTTCAGCAGCACGTTCCCCGCACCTTCGGTGAGGCGGTCGGCGTCCTCCAGGACGATCACCTGCCACCGGCCGCCCGCCGGCGACATGGCGGCCCGCCGCACCAGGTCACGGGTGTCCTTCACGCCGATCGACAGCAGATCCGTCCGGACGATCTCGACGTCCGCGTGCGTCCCGATCAGCGTCGTGTGGCAGCCGTCGCAGAACCCGCAGCCCGGTACCCCGCCCAGCGCCCGGTCCGGGCTCGTGCACTGCAGGGCCGCCGCGAAGGCGCGGGCCGCGGTGGAGCGGCCGGAGCCGGGCGGGCCGGTGAACAGCCAGGCGTGCGTCATCTTGGACGCGGTCGGCAGCGCCGCGCCCTTCGCGCCCGCCGACGTGGCCGTCACCAGGGCATCGGCATCCCGCGCGGCCGCGGACAGCTGCGCCGTCACCGCGTCCTGGCCGACCAGGTCGTCCCACACCGCCATTACGAGTCCTCTGCGGTCGCCGTTCGCTCCATCGCCCGTTGCCATCGCATGCCATCGGACCTGCACACCATTGTCGGGCATCGCACTGACAACGGATCGCCTCCCATCGGCCGACCCCTGACCGCCCTACCGCTCACATCGTGAGCCGGCGCACCCCGCCCGCCACAGCGCGCTGCTCCGGAGCGTCCGCCCCGGTCCAGCAGGATCCGCGGCGGGCCAGCAGCCGGCGGAGCCAGACCTCCGTCGCGACGAGCTCGCCGAGCCCGTCCAGCGGGAGCGCCTCCCCGTCGGCGGCGGCCCGCAGGGCCTGGCGGACGACGCGGGCCTCGACGAGCCCGGCGTCGGCGAGCAGCGGTGTGTCGAACAGCTCGATGAGGTCGTCGACGGAGGACCGCAGCCCGGTGCGGAACGCGGCGGCGGTCGAGACATGGGAGTTGGCGCCCCAGCCCGGCGGCAGCTCCCGGATCCCGGAGCCGGCCAGGACCGCCCGCAGCACCGAGACCCGCGCCCCGGGCTGCACGCGCAGCGCCTCGGGCAGCGCCCGGCAGGCGCGGACGACCTGGTTGTCGAGGAACGGGGCGTGCAGCCGCTGGCTGCGCACCTCGACGGCCTGCTCGAAGACGCGGTGGTCGGCGGCGTGCCGGGCCAGCGCGGCCCGCGCGCGCCGGTCGCCCGGACGTTCCACCGGTCCGGGCCGGGCGGCCGCCTCCTGGAGGCGAACCGATACTTCGGCGAGGGCCTCGCCGGTGAGCCAGCGGGCGGCCGGGCCCGGCCGCACCCAGGCCAGCGCGGCGAGGGAAGCGTTGAGCGCGGCGCCAGGACCTGTGTCACCGGAGCTCGAGCCGGGACCGAAGCCGTTGCCGGAGGCCGCGGACGAGCCGGAGCCGTAGCCGAAGTCGCGCCGCAACAGCCGGGCCGCGGCGTCCTGCACGCCCTGCTGGTAAGGCGTACGGGCCAGCCGCCGGGCGGCGCGGTAGACGGTGAAGGGGACGAGGACGGAGCGGCCGGTCGGGCCGTCCGCCGTGGCGAGCGCGGCCACCGGACGCAGCATGTGCCGGCGGTGCCGGTCCAGGAGCAGGTCGGCGAGGCGTGCCGGGTGCGCGTCGAGGACCTGGCGGGCGCCGTGCCCCACGAGGTGGTCGGCGCCGCCCGCGGCGAGCCGGCGGCGGTGCCGTTCCGCGGTGATGAGGGACGGTCCTGGCTCGTCGGTGAGCGGGCCCGAGCCGAGGTCGGCGTACGGGAGCGCCTCGGTGCCGCCCGGCACCACTACGTGGTGCAGCCGGGGGTCGGCGGCCATGGCCCTGGCCCGTTCGAGTTCGGCGTCGCGGGACTGCAGTCCGCCGCCCGCCAGATCGTTGAAGGTGACGGCCAGCAGCCGCTGCCCGGCCGAGGACCCGTGGCCGAGCGGGGTGCCGGGCATGCCGGGCAGTCCGGCGGCGAGCAGCGCGAGAGTGGCGGAGGCGCTGCCTCCGGACAGGTCCGCGCCGATGCCGGGGGACGGTGCCTCGCCGGCCTCGGGGATGAAGCGCGGCTGGGCGAGCCGGGCCCGTACGGCGTCGACGAGGGCGTCGCGGACCCCGGTGATCGCCGCCTCGGTGTCGGAGGCGGAGGTCTGGTTGCCGACGGCGAGCGACGCGGTCGCCTCGTAGCCGCTGATCTCGGGGACGCCGTCGCGCAGGATGAGGGCGTGGCCCGGCGGCACCCGCCGGACGCCGATGTACGGCGTCCCGTCGCCGAGTGCCTCGGGCGAGTCCGGGCAGGCGAGGGTGGCGGCGAGGTGGGTGACGTCCAGCCCCGCCTCGGTGAGGTCCGCGAGCGGGAGAGCGGCCGTCGCGAAGGCCGTACCGCCCGCCCAGCGGGTGTGGAAGACCGGCCGGGCGCCGGCGAGATCGCCCAGGATCGTGATGCGGCGCCCGAGTTGGAGTACGGCGGTGTAGCTGCCGGGCCATGCGGTGAGGTGGCGCAGGGCGCCCCCGCGGGCGGCGAAGAGGCCGACGCGCAGCTGGGCGTCGCTCGCGTGGCAGCGGCCGAGGATGGCGATCCGGGCGATGGCGGGGTGGCTGCTGCCGTAGCCGCTGCCGTGACCGCCGCCGTAGGTACTGCCGTTGCTGTCGCCGTAGCCGTTGGCGCTCTGGTAACTGGAGGCTCCGCGGCTGCTGTTGCCGCTGTAGCCGTTGTTCCCGTACCCGTTGTTCCCGTCCCCGTAGCTTCCGGAGCCGCTGCCGTACCCGCTCCCGTAGGCCGCGCCGGAACCGGACCCGGACCCGGAACCCGAGCTGGATCCCGAACCGGAATAGCTGCTGCCGCCCTGGTAGGAGGCGCCGGCCGGGTCGGCGTGGATCACGCGGACTTCGTCAGCACGCCAGTCACCGACCGCCCACAGCGGATCCGGGTCGCCCCACAGAAGTTGCGCGCCAACCGGGAGGACCGTACGGGCCTTAGTGCCCGGGAGTGACCCCGCGGCGGCACTGCTCCACCCCACCAACCACCGCATCGCCGCCTCCACAGGCTGTGGACCACTGGCTGTGCGGCATGCGAACTGCCGCTCCGCCTGAGGAACATGCTGCCATGGCACGGCGCACAAGGAGGCGCATGGGCGCAGGGAGGAGCGCCGGGTCGTCCGCGTGAAGCCAAACGTCGGTTTCACGCCAAAGTGGCTGGCACATGCCGGAGTTGATATGCCGGTCGCCGGATGCGTGGTCGAACGGGCTCATATACGGGACATACGCCGCATAAAAACAACAGTCCGGGAGGCGTCCGCACGCCTCCCGGACCGGTCCGCCGCCCGCGGGGATTGTGGCGGCGGAGCCCCCTGGCCCGCCGTCTCTTGCCATTGCCGCTTGTCGAGGCCACGGGCCGACCCACCCGTCCATGGAAGCGCTCCTGATCAGGACGGCAAAGAGCGCACGGGCGGGCGCACAGCCACATATACCGGGAGCACGGGCACTTTTTGGGGGCTGCAATCTCGCCATCCGGGACAGGCCTCTTAACGGTCGGGATGCGGCGAACTACGCTGGGTGTACCCGAGTAGCGAACGCCCCGGCATCTCGGGGCCCGGTTTGTCCTCGACATTGGCCGAATCGGGCTCCACAGACATCACAGCCTCTACAAGGGGGCTGGGGCGGCCGTTCTTTGTGTCGAGGGGGTGGCAAGAGCGTGGTCCACGTGCGCGGCCCTCGTGTGTCCGGACGGACCGGCGCGTCCGGCATCCCCGGCGCGTCCGACACTCCCGGCCCGGCTGCTGTTCCCGGCCCCACCGGCATCCCCGGCCCGGCCGGCGTCCCCGGCCCCGCCGATACCCCCGGCTTACCCGATGCCTCAGGACCACCGGGCCCTTCCGGCTCGCCCGGCCCACCCGGTGCACTTCGCCCACCCGGCTCATCCGGTGCACCTGGCATTTCCGGCTCATCCGATGCCCCAGGCTCATCCGGCCCGATCAGAGCGACCCGCCCGTCCGGCCCGACCGGCTCGCCGGGAACGGCCGTCGCGCCCGGTGCGCCCGGTACGGCCGGTGCGTCCGACGAGGAGTGGCCATGCTGTGCTCTCCCGGGAGGCAGCTTCCGCCGCCCCCCGTTCTCGCCCGAGTTCTCGCCCGCATCCCCCCTCGGTCCCCTATCTGGGTGCCGAACCGGGGACCGAAACGAGTACCCAACCGGGGACCGGACCGAGTACCGAACCCGGGACCGGACCGAGTACCGAACCGGGTTCTCACCCGGGCTCCCGTCTGCACCGACCCCCCGAGAGACAACCAGGCCGTCCGGCCTGCCCCCAGCGGCATCGCGAGGTGAACCGCAGTGAACAAGGAACATCGCGGGCCGAACGAAAAGCTCGGCACCCTTCTCGCCCTGGCCGCCATCAGTAACGCGGGCCTCGCCCGCCGGGTCAACGACCTGGGCGCGCAACGGGGCCTGACCCTCCGCTACGACAAGACCTCGGTGGCCCGCTGGGTCAGCAAGGGCATGGTGCCGCAGGGCGCCGCACCGCACCTCATCGCCGCGGCCATAGGCAGCAAGCTCGGCCGTCCCGTCCCGCTGCACGAGATCGGGCTCGCGGACGCCGATCCGGCGCCCGAGGTCGGGCTCGCCTTCCCGCGCGACGTCGGCGAGGCGGTGAAGTCCGCCACCGACCTGTGGCGGCTCGACCTGGCCGGCCGCCGCGGCCCCGGCGGTGCCGGCATCTGGCAGAGCCTGGCGGGCTCCTTCGCCGTCAGCGCGTACGTGACCCCCGCCTCGCGCTGGCTGATCACCCCCGCCGACGCCCTGGTCGCGCGCGACGCCGCCGCGCCCGGCACCGCCCACGTCGGGCACTCGGACGTGGCGAAGCTGCGCGAGGCCGCGGACGACGCCCGCCGCTGGGACTCGAAGTACGGCGGCGGCGACTGGCGCTCCGGCATGGTCCCCGAATGCCTGCGGGTCGAGGCGGCACCGCTGCTGCTCGGCTCGTACAGCGACGAGGTCGGCCGCTCGCTCTTCGGTGCCACCGCGGAACTCACCCGGCTCGCCGGCTGGATGGCCTTCGACACCGGCCAGCAGGAGGCCGCGCAGCGCTACTACATCCAGGCCCTGCGGCTGGCCCGCGCGGCGGCCGACGTCCCCCTGGGCGGCTACGTCCTGGCGTCGATGTCCCTGCAGGCCACGTACCGGAACTTCGCCGACGAGGGCGTCGACCTCGCGCAGGCCGCCCTGGAACGCAACCGCGGTCTGGCCACCGCCCGCACGATGAGCTTCTTCCAGCTCGTCGAGGCCCGCGCCCACGCCAAGGCCGGCGAAGCCGCCGCGTGCGCCACGTCCCTCGCGGCGGCCGAGTCCTGGCTGGAGCGCTCCCGGGACGGCGACGCCGATCCCGCCTGGCTCGGCTTCTACTCCTACGACCGGCTCGCCGCCGACGCCGCCGAGTGCTACCGCGACCTGCGGGTACCCCGCCAGGTGCAGCGGTTCACCGAACAGGCGCTGGCCCGGCCCACGGAGGAGTACGTCCGCTCGCACGGACTGCGCCTCGTCGTGTCCGCCGTCGCCGAACTCGAGTCGGGGAACCTGGACGCCGCCTGCGCCGCGGGGACCAAGGCGGTCGAGGTCGCCGGCCGCATCTCGTCCGCGCGCACCACGGAGTACGTCCGTGATCTGCTGCACCGGCTGGAGCCGTACGGCAACGAACCGCGGGTCGTCGAGCTGCGGGAACGGGCCAGGCCGCTGCTGGCGGCGCCGGCGTGATGCCGCCCTAGGCACAACCGAAGCCGTAACCGATGTTGTCGCCCTGGTCGTAGCTGTAGCCGTAGCTGTAGCTGTAGCTGTAGCTGTAGCTGTAGCAGTAGACGTCGTGAGTTCGGGAACTCACGAACCCGTGAGCCGCCCGTGGACCGCCTGTGCGGTCCACGGACTGCGTCCACGGGTCGCACACCTTGCCCCGCAAGGGTTTGCGACGATTGTCAGTGGGCCAGTTCATGATGGGGATGTCTTCAGGTCGAGGACTTCATGGCGTCATGGCGGGGGCTTCATGAAGGGGACTCATGATGGGGGCCCATGATGGGGGCGACTGGCCGTCCGGTCAGAAGCGCGGAGCCGGGGAGGTGGCATGGGACCGTACGCCGATGATGTGAACGATGTCGTCGTCATCGGGGCGGGCATCGTCGGCCTGTCCACGGCCTACGCGCTGACCCGTGCGGCACCGGGCACGCGGGTGACGGTCCTGGAGAAGGAGCCCGGCCCGGCCCGGCACCAGACCGGCCGCAACAGCGGAGTGATCCACAGCGGGATCTACTACCCCCCGGGGTCGCTCAAGGCGCGCTACGCCCTCCAGGGCTCCGCCGAGATGGCGAAGTTCTGCGCGGAGCACGACATCGCGCACGAGATCACCGGCAAGCTCATCGTCGCGACGGAGCGGGACGAGCTGCCCCGGCTGCATGCTCTGGTCCAGCGCGGCCGGGAGCACGGCATCTCGGTGCGCGAGCTGGGCCCCGCCCAGATCCAGGAGTACGAACCGCAGGCGGCCGGCCTGGCCGCCATCCACGTCGGCTCCACCGGCATCTGCGACTACGGCGCGGTGGCCGCGACCATGGCCCGGCTCGCCATCGACGCGGGCGCCAGGATCCAGTACGGCGCCGAGGTCCGCTCGATCACCCGCACCCGCGGCTCCGGGCCGGACGGCGCCGGGATCGTCGTCGAGTCCACCACCGGCGAGATCCGTACGAAGACCCTCGTGAACTGCGCGGGCCTGCACTGCGACCGCGTGGCCCGCCTCGCGGGCGACGAGCCCGGGATGCGCATCGTCCCCTTCCGCGGCGAGTACTACGAGCTGAAGCCGTCCCGTACCGACCTGGTCCGCGGCCTGGTCTACCCGGTCCCCGACCCGGCCTTCCCCTTCCTCGGCGTCCACCTCACCCGGGACGTGCACGGCGGGGTGCACCTCGGCCCCAACGCGGTCCCGGCGATGGCCCGCGAGGGCTACCACCGCCGCACGTTCCGCGCCCGGGACATGGCGGAGGTCGCCGGCTACCCCGGCACGTGGCGGATCGCCCGCCGCCACTGGCGGTACGAGATCGGCGAGATCCACCGCTCGCTGTCCAAACGCGCCTTCACCGCCGCCGCGCAGCGCCTGCTGCCCGCGCTCCGCCCGTCCGACCTGATAGCGGCGCCCGCCGGCGTCCGCGCCCAGGCGGTGCTCCGTGACGGCACCCTCGTCGACGACTTCCTGTTCGGCGGCTCCGGCCCCTTCGTCCACGTCCTCAACGCGCCCTCGCCGGCCGCGACGGCGTCCCTCCCGATCGGGCGCGAAGTGGCCCGCCGGGCCCTGTCGGCACTGGCCACCCTGCAGACGGCGTAGCCGGGTCCGGGCTCGCGGGCGGAGGGGCCGGGCCGGGGGCTGACGACCGGCCCCGCCGCCGGCCGGGCGGGGGTGCTTCCACCCGCCCGTAGAATTGGGCCCATCGTGTCTAGTTCACCCACGCCCCCCAGCACCCCCGCGGCCGAGTCCCTGGTTCCTGCCGCGCACGCCGAGCCCGTCGTCGTGGCCATACCGGCAACGGCCGCTGAGCCCGCGGCCCCGGCCCCGGCCGCAGCACCGGCCTCCGAGCGTTCCGCCGGCCGCCCCGCCGCCCGGCCCGCGAAGTTCCCCGACGGTCCGGCTCCGGACCCGGCGGGCTCGCGTGAGGAGCACCGCATCCGGACGTTCCACGCCCGCCGCGGCCGGGTGACCGACGCGCAGGCCGGCGCGCTGGAGCGGCACTGGGCGGAGTGGGGCGTGGAGCTCGACGGCTCCCCCCTCGACCTGGCCAAGCTCTTCGGGGACCCGGGCCTGCCCATCGTCCTGGAGATCGGTTTCGGGATGGGTGACGCCACCGCGCGGATGGCCGCCGACGACCCGGCCACCGGCATTCTGGCCGTCGACGTGCACACCCCCGGCCAGGGTAATCTGCTCAATCTGGCCGACCAGTACGGCCTGACGAACGTCCGGGTCGCCAACGGCGACGCGATCGTGCTGCTCCGCGACATGCTCCCGCCCGAGTCCCTCTCGGGTCTGCGGATCTACTTCCCGGACCCGTGGCCCAAGGCCAAGCACCACAAGCGCCGGATGATCCAGCCCGAGTTCCTGGCCCTGGTGGCGCCGCTCCTCCGCCCCGGCGCGACGCTGCACTGCGCGACCGACTGGGAGCCGTATGCGGAACAGATGCTGGAGGTGCTTTCCGGCAGCCCGGACTTCACCAACCAGTACGGCGACGGCTACGCCCCGCGCCCCGATTTCCGTCCCATGACCAAGTTCGAGCGCCAGGGACTGGCCAAGGACCACATCGTCCACGACCTGCTGTTCACTCGCCGCTAAGCCTTGCCCCCTGCTGCCGCTGGGAGGCGCCCCCGGCCTAAGCGGAATCCGGAACGGTCGATTCCGGCCGCAGCCGAAGACGTATGGGGAAGGGCATCGCGCACACCCTCCATCCCCCCGTACTGTCGACTGGTGTCCTCGTACTCGCATTCGCCCGACTCCTCGAACCACCCGGTCCCCGAGTACCCAGAGCACGCTCAGAAGGCGCCCGAGTTCACCACCGTCCCGACCGCTCCGGAACAGTGGCACTACAAGCCGCGCCGCGCCTTCTGGGAGAGCAAGGCGGTACGCGCCGGAGCCCTCTTCACCCTGCTCGCGCTGTGCGGCGTGATCATCCTCGCGCTGGTGCGGCAGCAGATAGGGACGGAGGGGTTCTTCGTCGGCCTCGCCCTGTCGATCCTGCCGGTGCCGGTGCTGATCTGGGCGTTCATCTGGCTCGACCGGGTCGAGCCGAGTCCGTGGAAGAACCTGGTCTTCGCCTTCGCCTGGGGCGCGTGCGCCGCGACCCTGGTGGCGATACTGGCGAACGAGTACGCCACCGAGCTCCTCGCGACGACCTTCACCGCGAGCCCGTCCCAGACCGACACCTGGGGCGCGACCTTCGTCGCCCCGCTCGTCGAGGAGACGGCCAAGGGCGCCGCGATCCTGCTGCTGTTCCTCTTCCGGCGCCGGCATTTCGAGAGCATCGTCGACGGCATCGTGGTGGCCGGCCTCACCGCGACCGGCTTCGCCTTCACCGAGAACATCCTGTACCTGGGCTCGGCCTTCGGTGAGGACCAGGCCTACGGCTCCTCCGGCCTGCAGTCCTCCACCGCGGCGACCTTCTTCGTCCGGGTCGTGATGACGCCGTTCGCGCATCCGCTCTTCACCGCGATGACCGGCACCGGCTTCGCCATCGCCGCCATGACCCGGCCCGGCCGCCCCTGGCGCTGGCTCGCCCCGATCGGCGGCTGGCTGCTCGCGATGCTCCTGCACGGCGTCTGGAACAGCTCGGCGTCCCTCGCCCCGCTCGGCTTCCTGGCGATGTACGGCGCGATCATGATCCCGGTGTTCGCGCTCGTGGTGTGGCTCGCCATCTGGTCGAGGTCGAAGGAGCTGGGGCTGATCCGCGCCCAGCTGCCGGTCTACGCGATGGCCGGCTGGCTGACCCCGCCGGAACCCGTCGCGCTCGCCTCGATGAAGGCCCGCAGCGTGGCCCGTGCCGCCGCCCGCCGCGCGCACGGCGACGCGGCGGCCCGCACCGTCCGCGAGTACATCGCCTTCGCGACCCATCTCGCCTTCCTCCGCGCCGCCGCCGCCCGCGGCACCGCCGGGCCGCACTTCGTGGCCCGCGAGCAGGAGCTCCTCCACCACCTCTGGCAGCGCAAGGACGTCGCCCAGCCCGCCCTCACCCACGCCGCCTGGGCGACCCGCCCGGCGGTGCCGCCGGCGTGGGGCCAGCGGCAGCAACCGCCGTACGGGCCGTATCCGCAACGCCAGTACGGCCAGCACTACGGACAGCAGCCCTACGGCCCGCAGCAACCCGGGCCCCAGCCCTTCGGACCCTCGTCCCCCGGGCCGCAGCCCCTCCGCCCCCAGCCCTACGGCCAGCAACCGCCCCCGTACGGCGGTCAGAACATCTGACCCACCCGACGCTTCCCTGCGCCCGGCCCGCGCCCCACCCGCACCCTGGCCTGCGACGGCACATCGCAGTAGCGTCCAACCATGTCCGAGCAGCGCGAATATGCCGCCGAAGCCGAGCGGCTCCTGCGGAAAGTCCCCGAGCAACCCGACGACCGCGAGGAGCTGCTTCTCGCCGCCGCCGCGCAGTGGATCCTCGCCGAGCGCCCGGCCGAGGCCCTGCCCCTCTACGACGCACTTCTCGACCCCGCCTCGGACCCCGTCTCGGACCCCGCGCTCGTCCAGGCGCTCAAGGCCGCCGCCCTGTGGGACACCGGCGCCGAGCAGCAGGCCCGCGAGCTCGCCGTCACCGTCCGCGCGCAGGCCCCGGCGAGCCTGCCGCCGTGGCAGATCATCGGCGAGACCTTCGAGGTCCACGACGACCTGCCGGCCGCCGCCGCCTGGTTCGAGGACGCCACCGACCACTTCCTCACCCCCGACGAGGTCACCTACGAGGCCCGCAGGATCCTCATCACCCGGCACCGCGTCCGCCGGCTCCTCGGCGAGTCCCACGACGACCGCGACCACCTCGCCGACTACGTCCACAGCGCCCCGGTCCCCCTCGACGAGCTGCACGACCCCAAACGCCTCTGGTCCCTGGGCTCCGACGACCCCGCCGAGGTCCGCCGCGAGATCGAACGCCTCCGCACCGAACTCGCCGACCACCGGGCCGCCCTGTCCCGCCCCTACCCGCTGGCGGTCCTGTACTGGCCCGAGGCCGAACTCATCGCGCTGCTCACCCGGTACCCCGTCTTCGCCGCCGACTACGGCAGCTACCCCGAGCACCTGCGCAGCGTCGAACAGGCCCTCCACGCGCTCTCGGCGACGGGCGCCCCGTTCCTCGGCGTCGTCACCGCCACCCTCCCCACGTACGAGGCCTACGCCCGCACCCAGACCCTCCCGCCGGCCACCCCGTCCCTCCCCGCGGCCTACGCCACCTCCCTGGCCGCCCGCGGCCACGCCACCCCCTGGCCCCCACCCCGCAACACTCCTTGCTGGTGCGGCGCCCCCGCCCCGTACAGCGAACACTGCGGCAGGCCGGGCACCGCGTAGGAGAATGAAGGCATGGATTACACCCGGATCCGTGCCGTCGCCGAGGACCTCGCCAAGCACACTCCCGACACAGTGCGCGGCTTTGAGATCAGCGGCGACCAGATCGTCATCGCGGTTTCCCGGTCCAGGCCCCACGAATTCATCGCGCTGCGGATCCGCCAGCAGCTCGACCAGCAACTCGATGCCGCCCTCGTCGCGCACACCGGCGGCGAGGTCGAGGATGCTTCCCTCGGCAAACTGCGACGCCCGGACGTGATCGTCGTCCCGCTCGCCACCTTCGCCGAAGACACGATGGATCCCTTCCATCCCCGCGACGTCGCCCTGGTCACCGAAGTTTTCTCACCCTCGAACCACTCCAACGATTACGTCGAGAAAGTCGCGGACTATTCGGCCATGGGCATCGAGCTCTACCTGCTCGTAGACCCCCGCAAGGGCACCATCGCCGTCTTCTCCGACCCCGGCCCCAGCCCCGAAGGCCCCCGCTACCGAGCCCGACACGACTACGCCTTCGGCGAGCCGGTCACCCTCGGCCCCTGGCTCATCGACACCAGCGAACTGCGCCCGTACCCGAGCCCCGCTTGATCAACCCACTTCTGGCACCCGACCCCGACATGCTTGCCGCTCCGGCACAATGCCCTGGTGCCCGCCACTCCTTCCTCCCCAGGCGTCTCGGCCCTTATGAGCAGGCAAGGGCGGCGTGACACCGCCCCCGAACTGGTACGCCGTCTCCTGCACGCTTCCGGGCATCGGTACTGCGTGAACGCTCCAGTTCCGGGGATGCCGTGCCGAACCGTCGACATCGTCTTCAGCAGAGCCAGGGGTCGCTGTCTTCCTCGACGGTTGCTTTTGGCACGGCTCCCCCGAGCACGCCCCCAAGGAATGATCGACAACGCCGCAAGAAGGCGGACGGACAGCGGCGGAAAATGAGTCGGCCTGCACCACACGGGCCAGCGCGGCTTTGGCACAAAGACCGTATTGCGTGCCAACCGGCCCTAGAGGGAGAGTGTTCTGTCTCCGCCGTACCGAAGGATCCGCTGGCCCAAGAGATCCCATTGTCGCGGACCACGCCGATTGACGGATCGGAACTGTCTCCCTACCCTCCCAGTAACGTTCTCTCCGGCCGAACTACCAGCAAACCAGGCAGAAGACAAGGTGCCATGTCCCAGAACTGGACTCCTCCCGAGGGCTCATGGGCTTCCTCGGAGGCGCGACGTCGGAACATGCAGGCGATCCGGAGCCGCGACACAAAACCTGAGAGAGCCATTCGGCGCCTGGTGCACGCACATGGACTCCGCTACCGCGTAGACGCAAGGCCATTGACCAACCTCCGCAGGACCGCGGACTTGGTCTTTCGTCCCGCACGCGTAGCCGTCTTTGTCGACGGCTGCTACTGGCACGGATGTCCTGAACATTACGTACCACCGAGGACAAATTCCGGGTACTGGTCCGGCAAAGTGGCAGGCAACATAGCTCGCGACCGCGACACGGACCGGCAGCTCGCCGACGCCAAATGGACCGTGCTCCGCTTCTGGGAGCACGAATCCTCAGCGGTCTGCGCCGACAAGATTATCGCGACGGTCATTGCGCGACGAATTGACCTCGGCAAAGGCTGACTCTGGAATCTGCGACTGGATGAATCCCGAATCTCCAGCACCGAGCCCTGCATCCTCCATCACGAGGCCCTTGAGCAGATCAGAGCTCCGCTCTGGGATCAAGATTGAGGCAATTGCCCGACCGATAGCCTCGGCGACGGGCGGAGGAAAGGCGTTCCCTACCTGTCGGTACTGCGCGGTTTTACCGCCTTGGAAATTCCAGGATGCAGGAAAACCCTGAATAATTGCCGCCTGCTCAACAGTCAGCATTGGTCCGCGCGGCCGGAATAGGTCACGGTCCTTGTCGCACCGATCGGGGTCATTGGCAATCCCCATACCATCCACGCCGAGCAGACCCCAGGCCTTCTTGGCCCGCGTCGGCCCCAGGTCAGCTCCGCCGTGTTTTCTTGATCCACCCACTAGCGTCGGAGCCACACCGCCACTGTCGCTCCGCTTGGCAGCTTCCGCCTGGTTCAGCCAGTCGAGGAAGACTTTCCTGCCCCTGTCGCCGTGCGGTTCGCATCTCTGCCACATCGTTTCACGCAACGCATCAGCGACGCTGACGATCGCACCCTTTTTCCGTGTCGGCCACACGAATTTCCTGCCGCCCAGAACGTCCCTGCGAATAGCTACCAGGATAGCCCTCGGCCGCAATTGTGGAACACCATAATCTCGGGCCTCGAGAATTCGCCATGTCCTGGAAAGGCCTGGGCCTTCCTCGGCTACGTCATAGCCGAGATGCCATAGTTCATCAAGAATCTTCTTGCGATAAGAAGCAAATGTTTCCCGTGGCGCAAGAATTCCTCTGACATTCTCGATAAGCACGGACTTCGGGCGCAGCGCATCAACAAGCTTGAGCATTTCAGGAAATAGATCGCGCTCATCATTTTCGCCAAGCTGCCGTCCCGCCAGCGAGAAAGGCGGGCACGGAACGCCACCAGCAAGCAAGTCGAGTTCCCCGGGAGGCAGTGCCAGTTCGGTAAATGTATCGGAATTCCGGAACTCTCTGACATCAGCAGGAACAAGTCTGTCTGCTTTGGCTCTGCCCCATTCAGGCCAATTCTTCACATTCTCGCGCAGCGTCGCGACCGCATGAGTGTCGTACTCGACGAGCGCCAGATGCCTGTAACCGGCCTTGTGCAGCCCAACGGCCTGGCCTCCTGCCCCTGCGCAGATCTCGACCGAAGTCAGCTGCCGGCCATCTCGGCTGCTGGCACCCATCGGCACTCCTCTTGGTTTGACGCGAGACATTTTGCTCAAGTGTCCCAGAGAGAGCAGTGCGTTGCTGTCTCTTGCCTCAGGAGTCTCGCAGCCGTGCCAGACGCTGGCCAGGCCGGGGTGCCGGAGCCAGTGTCCGCCCGTGAGGAACCTAGTTCTGTAGGTGACGAAGCAGTGCCGCGATGTCAGTGGAGTCCAGGCCAGCCGCCACGGCAGGTTCCTCC
The DNA here is from genome assembly GCF_005860785.2 of Streptomyces sp. So13.3. Lineage (NCBI taxonomy): Bacteria > Bacillati > Actinomycetota > Actinomycetes > Kitasatosporales > Streptomycetaceae > Streptomyces > Streptomyces sp. So13.3. Next base: position 4,683,747 of record NZ_CP048835.1, read on the forward strand.
TGAAGATCGGCGAGCTGCTGTACAGCGGGGTCGTCAAGGATCTTGCCCATGAAATCGACCTTCTTGTCCAGCCGGACCTGCACCACTTCATCGATTGTGCCGCGGACAGCGAGCACGGTGACCCTGGTGTCTGTGCCGGGATCGAGCCCGAGGCGGTGGATGCGATCGAGGCTCTGCAGGAAGCGGCCCGCCATGAAGTCCCGGTCCACGTACACGGCGTCATGGCATACCTGGTGGAGGCTGATGCCCTCACCCAGCGTCGCCGGGTTGGAAATCAGCACCATGCAGTTCGGATCCTCGCGGAAGCGTCTGAGCTGTTCGTCCCGGTCAGGGGTTCCGCCGTACACAACTGCGGGCTGATACTTGTCCAGCAAGCTGGCAAGCGTGGTCAGACTGCGGACAAATGTAGTCCAGACGAGAGTCTTGCGTCCCTTTTCCGCATTAGCGGCGACGATTACCGCGGTTTCCTTGTACTTCGGCGACAGTTCGTAGTCGGGAAGTTTCTGCATCAGCGCATACAGCGAGCCAGACTCGGGAACCTCAAGCGGCGGCAGCTGGTAGGCCAGAGGCTCGTAGCGGTCGGCCCCCGCCAGCAGCAGAGCCGGGCTCGTCGCTGCCATCAGCAATCGCAGCGCGCTCTTGCCCAGTGAACTCAGATCGTCGCGCGCGGCTCCGTTACTCAGGCCGCCGACCAGTGAATCGTAGATCTCCCGGTGCAGATCGGGCATTTCGACATAGCGCATACGCAAATACATCGGCGGCAGACCCAGCTCTTGTTTCGTCGTCCGGGTGAACAGCGGGCGCAGAACAGTACTGGCATGTGCCAGGTCCCCGCCGGCCACTGCCTGCACGACGGATCTCTGGCCCTGACCTGGCCATACGAAGCCCAGCAGGTTCTCCAGGTCCTTGGTTCCGTTGGGGGCTGGTGTCCCCGTGAGGATCAGCCTCCGCCGGGCAAGAGGACCGAGCGCCATGCAGGCGGCCCCGTAGGTCCCTCGCGCCCCGAGCTTCATCCGGTGCGCCTCGTCCAGGATGATCATTGAGGGGCCCGCCTTCAGCCAGCCCGCGAGCACGGCGAGCGAACGGTCCAGTCGCTCATAGTTGACAATCAGAACCTCCGCCCACGGATCCAGCCGCCGGTCGAGGAAGCCCGTGCGCAGCGGATAGCTGAAGCACACGGCGGTTTCAAACTGCCATGATTCGTAAGCCGATTTGGGACAGACAACCAGTAGCCTGCCGACTTTCCCCTGAACTTTCTCTGCGGCGTACACCGCGAGTGCCGCACGTGTTTTACCGGCACCAGGGACGCTGAAGTTGGCTCCATGCTGCAGAGACAACAGTTTCGCGATATCGCGTCGTTGGAATCCGCCAAGGTCTGCCTCCCAGCGTTCCCCCAGCAGACCGAGGACCTCGTCAGGGGTGATCTCTCCTGGCTGATCGGGAGCGTCAAGCCGCTTCCTGACCACCTCGGCGTCCTGTAGAACCCCGAGGACCAGCTCCCTGAGTTCCGTTGCCCATTCCACGCCAACGTGGTGCGGCCAGGTTCCTATCGCGTCCAGACTGGCAAGCAGATCGTCAAGTTCTACCGATACCGCCAGCGGGGCAAGCTGGCCGCCCGTGCGGAAGCGGGCAGCCAGGCGGACAAGATCCTCCCGGTGTTTCTCGACGGTCGTGAGAACGACCTTGGTACGCGTCTCATCGAAATCGAGGTGCAGAGAGGTTTCGGCAGCGATCGCCGTCATCAAGAGCCTTCCACGGTAGTCAGCAACCAGGACACACCATCGCCCGGATGCGGCATACCGCGTCCGGCCTGCTGGGCGAGCTTCCGCAGGCTTTGCCGCAGCTTCAGCAGTGCCTCGTCGAAAGCCTCCTCGTCCAGGCTTCTCGTCGAGCGTGCCTGGACGAGATCGACCAGGCACTGATCGATGTCTGCGCAAGCGTCTGCGAGCCGCGCCGGGGCCAGTTGCTGGCGCTTGCGCACGCGTGCGTCCCGGCCGGCATCGTCGATCGCCCTGTCGAACGACGTTCGTGCGTCACTGAGGAGCTCCTGCGCGGGGTGCTGCCCGCCGTCGAGCAGGTCTGGCTCTTTACTACCCACAGCGGCCTTGGCTCGCAGGATCTGATCACTGAGCGCACGGGCGGCCGCAACAGCAGAGGACGGACCCGGCATCGACGCGCCGAGTCCCGGCACAGCTACAGCCTCTAGGTCTGTGCCGGCGCCGCCGGCCTTCAGACTCGCCGGCAGCGTCCCTTCCAGGTAGTTTTTCGCCAGGAAACTCTCATCAATGTGCCGGACGTCTGTCTTTGCGAACCCCAGGAGAATCGCGGACAGCCGCATCTCCTTGAGTACCTCTGCCTGGTCACGGTCAGTCGCCGCAATTTTCACGTACAGGCGATGCAATTCCTTGAATTTCTCCTGGTCGTCTTCGAAATCGACCAGCCGCAGCGCAACGGACCCCCCGCTCTTGCTGCGGTCGATCAGATCCCGGATCGTGCCGAGAATCCATCGTTCCTGGTGATACGTGGATGTGCGAATCCTGAAATCCTTGGCGATAGCCTCAGGCGTCCTGCCCAGCGATGCCTGCTCCTCCATGGCCAACAGCCGGTTGATGTAGGAGTAGTCCCTCCGATGGTCCTTCCTTAGCTGCAGCGACAGCTCGACCGCGTTGATGTCTGCCCAGGTGAAGGACTCCGGCAGCACTCCCACCCGCATCGACTGAGCGCCGATCTCCCGCAGCGCGGCGGCTCGTGTGTTGCCGTTGACGAGCACGCCGTAGTGGGTGACCAGCCCCGGGTCGTTCTGCCCGAACTGGGCCAGGCTCTCCTTGAGTTTGTCGAAATCTGGATCTCTGCGGTCTGGGTTCGCCGGCTCAGCCTGCAGCAGATACTTCAGGTATCTCTGGCTCTCAACACTCCACGAATCCCTGTCGAGGGCCGCCTCACGCACGGGGTCGTGGCTGCGCTGCGCACGGACTCGATGTGTGCCGGGATTGAAGTAGAGGCCCTCAAGGGGAAGGTCGATCACCTCTACGGTCACCCGCTGTTCACTCCAGTCAACCGTCACCGTCTCCCGCGTGCCGCCCGATGTCTTCACCTCTTCCAGCCTCTTGCTGATCAGCTCGCTGAACTCAGCTGCGCGCGGTGGCGGCGGAAACTCCCTCAACATCTCCATGTCATTCCTCTCCTATACATCCATACCGGTCACGGCCCGGGCTACGGAGGCCCGGGACTCCTCAGGAAGCGTGCGGAAGATCCCCCACAGTTTCTCCAACGCACTCGTCGTCCGGAGATCGGCTTCGATCCAGCTCGCCAGAATCTTCCGCTCTATCGGTGCGAGCGCCTCTACCCTGCCGAGCAGCGCACCGAGGTCGACGTTCCGGTCACCGCTGCCAGCCCCGCACCGCTTGCACTCGGTGACGAACTGCACCTCAACCGTCCCGTCGGGCTGCAGTACCTTCCGGCGGGCAACATTCAGCTTGGACAGTTCAATATCATCACCGTAGGATTCGCCCACGCCGATGCCGCAGGTCCGGCAGAGATAGTTGTCGGCCTGCCAGACCTTGTGCCGCTGAGCGGATGTAAGGCTGCCCTTACTCTTGGCGACCTTCGCCTGGCCGGGAAGCCATACCTTTGCGCCCTCGCTGACATACCGCTGTTCCATCTGCTTCAGCGCGGGGTCATCCCTGCTGGTATCAATCCGCCAGCCGTAGTCCCGGAGTTCTCGTACCCGCCGGTCAATCTGCGCAACGTCCGGAAAGGCCTTGCGCAGCTGGGCCTTGGTGAAGACATGCCCCTCCCCCACCTCCGTAGCCAGCCAGAGAGCAGCCCGTGCCTTGCCCCCGGCCTTCTGGTCCTGCCACGACGGCAGATTCGATGCCTCCATTGCGCGTCCCTCACACTTCGTCAGATTCAGCGCGTGTCCCACCGGCCCCATGCAGCTCAGCGGCTGTCTCTTCGTAATAGTGGCCCGGTCCGCACCGGAAGATGGCAGAAAAATCATCTTGCGCCGGCGTTGGCAAGACCCTCTGCGCGCACAATTGGCCTGAGTGACCGGAACTTGGAGGAGATCAGGGCATGCCGCCACGGGGACAAGTGGGCAGAAGGATCGACAGCAGCCTTCCGCCGGGGCGGCGGGCACTAGCGGAAGCGCTCGTCACCCTCTACCAGCAGCTCGCGCGGCCCACGACGCTCAAGGAGGTGGCTGTCGGCCTCCCTGCGGACGAGAGCACCATCTCGCGGTACCTCAATGGTCGGCGCCGACCGCCACAGACCTTCATTGACCTGCTCCATAACAGGGCGAGCGAGGACGCCGGGGCCGATCGCGTCGCGATCTCCCTGGAAAATCTGCGCAAACTCCACCACGAGGCAGAACGTTCTCGCTGCCCCACCTGCGCCACGCTACGTCGCACGATCGACACCAAAGACAAGCAGCTGCGCGACCTGCAGGCCGGCTTGCAGGCGAGCATCGCGAGCGCGTCCCTCTCGCGACCCGCACCGCTGCCGGTCCCCCGGCAACAGGGGGACCGGCAGCGGAGTGCGTTGGAGGCCGTTGCGGCACAGCAGCTGGCCGCCCTGGTCATCAGGCTCCAAACCCGGGGAGAGGCTACGGAAGTAGCGGAACTTCTGAGAGACGCCCCCGGGGTGCTCACACCCACAGAAAGCGCGGCAGCGCTCGCACTCCTGCATGACCGCGAGCAGCACGCACTCGCAGATGCCCTGGTCTCGATCTACGGCCGAGATAGATCACTAGATGAGGTGCTGCGCTTCGCGTCGGCGCTCCATGAGACGGGCTTGGCAGCCGATGCCGGCGCTCTGCTTCGGGCAGCAGTCGGCTGACGGCCCGGTACCTGGGTCACGGCGGTTTTTCGTTCACGCTCTCTCAGCCTCGAAGTGTGACCTGGCACGGTCGAGGATGTCGTCGGTGTCAGCACCGAAGGGCGCCAGCCACCAGAGGAGGTTGGCAATGAGGACGGATACCGCTTCCTTCGCGGCCGATGCGGTATCCGCGAGCGCTGGCCTGGCCTCCTCGCCGTCAGCACAGGAGGAAATGTCCGAAATGCTGCGCCTGAGCTGACGTGCAGAACCTGCCTCGGAAAGCGCCAGTTGGCAGTGCACGACCTTGCCGCCTGCGGTGGCCCTCGCGAACCAACTGTCCGTGAGGGCCGCGATCAGGGCGAGACCGCGGCCCCCTTCGTCATCCGGGCCTGCTAGCCGGCAGGCGGGGAGTTCCGCGCTCGTGTCGTGCATCTCGATCTGGAGCACCCCATCGCGAGTCTCCAGGCATAGGGCGGCCGGGCTGCCTTCGCCAACGTGTTTGATGACGTTAGTGGCAAGTTCAGTGACGACGACTTCCGCCTGCTCAGTGAGCTCCGAGGTTCCCCACAGACGCAGCTGGTTCTGCATGACCAGGCGCAAGCCCGCGACCTCTCTGGGCTCAGCCTCAAACGGAACCACGCATCGTTGCCGGGGAGCCACACCCCGGGGGTCACGGAATTGGTACATGAGAGCCGCCCCTCCGCTGCTGTTCGGCGAGTTGAGTCGACGGGCACGTGCGGTTGTGGCCCGTGGCACGTCACGCTGAGTATGGCGCCCATGGGCGCACTGTGAAACTTCTCATGGAGAAACCCCACGAATTGACTACACCAGGCCATGATGAGCTGCACATCAGCACCAGGAAGGCGGGCAGCAGGAATGAACACCGGGCCGACCACGCGGCGGCGCCAACTCGGGGCGACTCTCCTCAGCATGCGGAACCGCAAGGGCCTGACCTTGGAGGAGGCTGGGAGGCTCGTCGGGGTGTCCAAAGCAACGGTGAGCCGCTACGAGACCAAGGAAGGACCGGTCAAATGGCTTGTCGTTGACGCGCTATGCCGCGAGTACGGAGCCTCCGATGCTGAGCGGAAGGCCATGGTCAGCCTCGCCAAGGATGCCAAGCTGCAGGGCTGGTGGCACTCGATCTCGGATGCCGTTCCCGAAGGCATGAACCTCCTCCTGACACTGGAAGAAGAGGCGCTCGGGGAGGATCACTACGCCGGGGTTTACGTACCCGGGCTTCTCCAGACCCGCCGCTACGCCACTGCCGTGCACCACGCTTCCGAGATGAGGGAGTCCCCAGAGTCCGTCGAGCGCATGGTGGACATCCGCATGAAGCGTCAGGAGATTTTGGCCAGGCCGGCTCCGCCGCACATCTGGGCCGTGCTCGATGAGGCCGTAGTGAGGCGGGTCGTCGGGAGCCCCGAGGTCATGAGGGAGCAACTGGACCGGCTTGTTCTTTGCGCCGGATCTCCGCACATCACCTTGCAGCTCCTGCCCTTCTCCTCCGGGGCCCATGCTGCCGCGCTTGGCAGCTTCGCCCTGATCCGCGGGGCGGATCCAACGCTCGATGTCGTCTACATCGACGTCCTGACCGGTGCCCTCTTCCAGGAGAAGCCAGCGGAGTTGGAGCGGTATAGGTTGGCGATTGACTACCTCCGCGCCCAGGCGCTGGACATCTCAGCCACGGCTGCGGAGCTCAAGCGGATTCGCAAGGAGCTTTGATGGCCTCTCAGGTCCACGGCTTGGCCGGCACGACCTGGTTCAAGTCCTCTTACAGCGGTGGCAGCGGTACAGAATGCGTCGAGGCCGCCTTCCTGGATGACGGCGGCGCCGCCGTAAGGGACTCCAAGGATCCCGGCGGGCCCGTGCTTCGCTTCTCCGCCGGTGCCTGGACGGAGTTCATACGGTCGGTGCGCGAGGGCATCGTGGTGTAGGGGGTGAACAGCCCGTAGGGGAACTCCCCTTCGTTAGGCAGGCGACGGGTGGGCACTGCGGGAGGACGGGGCTCGATGGTGGCCAGGACAGGCGTGGCGGGGGCGCGAGTGCGGAGCGTGCGGCGGAAGCGGCCTGCCTGGGTGGAGTGGCCTCTGTTGGTTGGGGTGGCGCTGGTGCTGGCGCTGGGGATCAAGACGTTCTTCGTTCAGGCGTTCTCGATTCCCTCGGGGTCGATGGAAGACACCCTGCAGATTGGTGACCGGGTGCTCGTCGACAAGCTGACGCCGTGGTTCGGGGCCGAGCCCGAGCGGGGAGAGGTCGTGGTGTTCCACGACCCGGGGGACTGGCTGAAGGACCAGCCGGTGAAGCATCAGAATGCCGTGGAGCGGCAGACGCAGCGGGTGTTGAGCTTCATCGGGCTGATGCCGTCGGCCGATGAGAAGGATCTGATCAAGCGGGTGATCGCGGTGGGAGGCGACACCGTGGAGTGCAACGCCGGCGGCCCGGTGAAGGTGAACGGGGTGGCGTTGGACGAGCCGTACATCTTCCCCGGGGCGACGCCGTGCGGGGACGATCCGGTGGGAACGGTGAAGGTGCCGCAGGGGATGTTGTGGGTCATGGGGGACCACCGCAACGGTTCGCAGGACTCGCGGTACCACCAGCAGCAGCGCGCTGGTGACGGTTTTGTTCCGGTCAAGAATGTGGTGGGGCGGGCGTTCGTGGTCGCCTGGCCGATGAACCGTTGGGCGACGCTGCCGGTGCCGGCCACGTTCAAGGGGCCGGGAGCTCTCGCGGCGGTCGCCACCGCGCCGCTGGCGTTCTGGGTGCGGCGGCGGCGCGTGGCCGAGGCGGCGGGCCGCATCGATCACCCGTAGGGGTGAACGGGAGTTTGAATGCTGGGAGTTGGCGCTACAGTGCGTCACATCACATAAACAAACATGTGACCCCGGCGGCGCGCCAACGCCCCGGGGTCCGGCACCAGGAGAAAGCCCTCCCCATGCACATTCATCGTAGCGCGCACCGTCGCGCTTACACGGTCATCGACAATGCGGCGCTTCAGGACAACCGGCTGTCGTTCGCCGCGCGGGGCGTCCTCGGGTACCTGCTCTCCCGCTTCGACGGCGAGCGGATCGATGTACGCAAGCTGGCCACGCTGTGCAAGACAGGCCGACAGCAGGTCGCCAACGCGCTCGACGAGCTGAAGACGTGCGGGTATTACGTCGTCGAGCGCGTACAGGACCCGGAGACGGGGCGCGTCACGACGCGGACGTCCATCCACGAGAACCCGGAGAACCGGCAGAAGCCGCAGGTCGTTCCGGCAGCCAGGAAGCCGGACTCCGGGGATCCGGGAAATACCCCTACGGGGGAAAGTACGGGGGATGAAGTACCTCCCTCCCCGGAGACCCCGGAGACCCCGGCGGGCCAGGCAGCCCCGGCGGAGGTCGCGGACGCGGACGGTGCGCTGCTTCGGCGTATCGCGCGGATCGAGCCGAGGCTGACGGTCGGAGTGGCGGAGGCGGGGCCCTTGCTGCCGTTGTTCGCGCAGTGGCGGGCGCGGGGCGTGCCGGATCGGGCACTGGCGCAGATGCTGACGACAGGGCTGCCGAAGCAGGTGTTCGCGCCCGCCGCCTTCCTGGCGGCGCGGCTGGTCCGGAAGCTACTGCCGGATGTGAGGGCGGCCGAGCCCGGGCCTGGGCGTCGCGAGTGCGATGAGTGCGGACGGCCGTTGGCGGTCGGCGCGAACGGGTGCTCGTCGTGTACGCGGCAGGAGCGGAAACGTACGCTGGAGGGCCCGGCGCCGTCCGTCGCGCGGGACGGACGGGCGCGGGTACGGGCCGCGCTGTCCGCGGCGATGGCTTGACCCGGGCTCAACCCGCCGGTGGCGAGTCGCGGGCGAACCGGTCGGTCAGCGGACCGCAGCCGCCGCTCTACGGTCCGCTGCCAGTCGGCCTGGACGACCGAAGCCAGTACGGCGCGCAGCCCGGTGGCCGTGCCGGTCCAGTACGCGGCAGCGTCAGCGGCGGCACGCGGAGCGCGTACAGAGGGGATGCCGTCAAGGTACGTACCACCCGGCCAGCGCCGGGTGCGGACGATCCGTACGTACGAGGCGCCCGCGATCCGGCGGGTGTTCTCGACCAGGACGGAGACGGCGGCGTGCCGCCCCGCCGTCTCCGGCACAGCGGCGGGGATCCCGTGGAGGGCGAGGGCCGCGCGGCCGGTGAGCAGGGCCGTTGGCGGGCGGCGGTTCTCGTCACCCCGCGCCGACGCATACAGAACCGCGGCCAGCAGTCGCTGGTGCGGGTCGGCTGCTCCGGTCTGGAGAAGGTGGACGTGTGGAAGGATCCGCTGCCACGGGCCGTCGGCGCGGCTGCGCTTGGACGCGGTGGTCCCGGATACGCCCACCGTAGCCAGTTGGCACAGGGTGGCGAGGTTTCGCTGACGGCGGGCGAGGGCGCGGAGGGCGGCTGCGTCGCAGGAGCTGGGATTCGGCATGCGGGCGGCGTACCCCGAGCCCACGTTTCTCCTGCGGCCAGCGCTCCGCCTGCAGCGCAATGGTGACAACTTCGCGGAGTTTCCCGGTCCGTCACGGACCTTTTTGCTCCACGGCCCCCTACGGCGGCGCCAGGGATGACAACTACGATGCAACCTCACGCCACACGAGGTGCGAGCGTGCAAGCGGAGGATGGGGGCGGTCGGTCGTGGGCTGGTACGTGTGGGCCATTGCGTGGGTCGTCCTGTCGGGCGGTGGCTGGTGGGGCAATCGGTTCCGGCACGCCATGCGCACCCGGCATGAGCGGAAGGTCGAGCTGATCTCCGCGGAGGGCGAGAAGCAGCGCGCGCTGCAGGCGGCGAACCGGCCGCCGGAGGCGATCTGCGGCTGCACGCACCATCTGGCCAAGCACGACAAGCAGGGCAAGTGCCACGAAGTGGTCCAGACGCCGACCGCGTGGGATGCCGAGAAGAAGCCCGTCTCGTACGAGGCCTGGCCGTGCAACTGCCAGCAGTACATCGGTCCGCGGCCCCTGGAGACGCTCTACGCGGAGGACATCGTCGACCTGTCATAGGCCCGAGAGTTCGTCGGACGGTCGGACGGTCGGACATGCCGACGGCCCTGGAGCGGGGGGTCACCACGGCCGTCAGGGTTTGCGGTTGGACTGTTGGGCGGCTGGACCGTTGGGCGGTTGGGCCAGTCCGCGCTGCCTGCGCCTTCGGTCAGACGTCGATGCCGCGGGCGCGCAGCCACGGCATCGGGTCGATCGGGTCGCCCGCTCCCGGGCGGACCTCGATGTGGAGGTGCGGCCCGGTGACGTTGCCGGTGGCGCCGACCCGGCCGATGGTCTCGCCCGTGGTGACCTTGCCCGAGGTCTGCACCATGGAGGAGAGGTGGCAGTACCAGATCTCGGTGCCGTCATCGAGGGTCAGGATGATGCGGTAGCCGTACGAGCCCGCCCAGGCGGCCGAGGTGATGGTGCCGCTGTGGATCGCGGACACCGGCGTACCGGTGGGCGCCGCGAAGTCCTGGCCGGTGTGGGTGTTGGCCCAGAGGGAGCTGGACTCCCCGAAGCTCGCGGTGAGCGAGTACGAGGCGACCGGCTTGGTGTACGAGGCCGCGAGTGCGGCGAGGCGGGCAGCCTCGGCCTTCGCGGCGGCGACCTCCGCGGCCTTCTTCTTGGCGGCGACCTCCGCCTTCGCCGCGGCGGCCGTGTCCCGCACCTTCTGCGCGGCGGCCTCCTTGGCGGCCGTTGCCGCCGCCTGTCCGGCGGCCGCGTCGCGCACCACCTGGTCCGCCGCGTCGCGCTGCTGGGCGACGTGTTCGAGGATGCGGGTGCGGAGCGCCTCGCCGGCGTCCGTCGCCCATGAGGTCGTGGCCGCTCCGGGCGCGGCGGTGGATGCCGTGGCCACCGGGGCGTCGTCCGCGCCCACGAGGGTGCTGATCCCCGGCATCTCGGAGAGCTTCGGAAGGTCCGGCGCGTCCGGCAGCCCGGAAAGGTCCGGGAGCGAGATCGGCACCGGCGACTTGTCGGCGGCCGCCGCCATTCCGCCCGCGCCCATCGCGGCCACGGCCGCGACGCTCAATACGGTCGAACCACGGGCTATGGAACGCGGCTTGGGGAGCCGGTGCTTGTTGCCCCTATCCGGGGCGACGGACTCCGCGGTGGGGTTCCATTCGTCCCATTCCCCGGCTTCCGGAGCCTCGGGTGATGGGGCGTAGGCAGACTGGTTCGACGCCACGGGTGGCGCTCTCCTTTCCTTCCTTCTCGCCTACCGGGTTAGCTGACGGGTTCGGAGCAGGAAGGTCTCCTACGGGCCAAAGTGCAGCCCGATTCACCCCAATGAGTGGGTCCCCGGTTCCCGCGGACGGGATTCGGCAAGCGCACGGTGCCGCCTCAACGGCGGCAGTGACGACCGCGCTGCGTTATCGAACGGTAATTGAGCCGGGGGTCTTTTCCAAGCCGAAAGGAGGAGTTGGCAGTGGCGACTAATCGGGCGGACGGGATGCTATCGGACGAAGAGGGGTGATCGGAGTGATACGACGGTGATGTGAGCGTGTGTCAGTTGTTATGCGGAGTGGGGTGGACCCACTACGGAACGTGATGAACGACGAGACCCCGGCCGGAGGATTCCGGCCGGGGTCTCGTCATACGGGGGCGTCACACCGGAGCGTCAGCCCTGCTGGCGCCGACGGCGGAGGCCGATGAAGGCCATGGCCGCGCCCAGGGCGACCAGGGCGCCCGCGCCGGCGACGAGGGTGCCGTTGCTGCCGTTGGCACCGGTGTGCGCGAGGGAGGCCTTGGTGTTGACGACGGGCGCGTCCGTGGCGGCCGGGGCCGACGGGGCGGGGCTGTTCGTGGTCGAGGACGGCGACGGGGTCGGGGTGGCCGACGGGGTGCCGGTCGGAGTGGTGACCGGGGCCGTGGGGAGAACGGTGATCTTCTCGTCGGTCTCGGCGATGATGCTGGTGTTGCCGCTGCTCAGCCCGGTCTGGGCGTTCAGCTCGAGGACCTTGGCCGTCTTGGGGGCTTTGCCCGCGGGCAGCGTGAACATGAGCTTGTAGTGGTACGTCCCCTCGGCGAAGCCGGTGGGGATGTCGGGCAGCAGCCACGTGTTGACGTGGTCCGGAGCCGCGACCTCGACCCAGCGGCCTTCGAGCCACACGAACAGGTCCAGCGCCGGGTCGCCGCCGGCGCCGAACGCGGTGAGCTGGGTGCGCAGAGGCTTGCTGAAGTGACCGCCCGCCTCGTTGACGACATCGAGCGAGAACACCGCCGACTTCGCGGCCGACACCTTGGTGGCGCCGCCGAAGTGATCCTTGATCGTGCCGATCCTGATCGAGGGGCTGGCCTGGAAGGAGATCGACGGGATCGAGTGCGAGGGATTGTCCTCGTAGTTGCCGGTGTCGAAGGTCAGGGTGAGATTTCCGTCGTTGGCGGGGAAGTCGGCATTGAGCCCGACAGTGATCTTCCAGGTGTAGGTGGTGTTGGCCGGGATCGAGAAGGGGGCGGACTTCGTGCCGTGCGGGTGGAGGTGCACCACCATCGCCATGTCCTGGCGCCCCACCTCGATGTCCGTGGCCGGCGCCGAGACCGGCACGACCGCGAGCTTCACCTCGGAGCCGTCGAGCGGGCTCGCGCCGCTGGGGATGCCGAAGACGTTCGCGTTGAACTCGACAGCCTTGTCGTTGTTGTTCGTCGCACTGACCGTGTAGGACTCGGTCGCCCCTCCCCGGGCGAGCGGGCCGGCCGGCGAAGGGGTGCCGAACTCGATGTGCAGCGGCTTGGTGGCCGGGGCGTCGGCGTACGCGGCGGCCGGCATGAGCGCGGTACCGCAGACGGCGGCCACGGCGACAGCAGCGGCGGCGGCGAGGCGTGGACGGCGCGACAAGGTGCGAGCAGACATGGTGATCCCCCCAGGGAACGTGAACGTGGATGGTGGAGCTGGATTCTGCGCCCCGCGCGGCGTTCCGTTCAGCGTTCCTGCTCGGTCCCTGCGGCTTGCGGTAGGGAGATCGTCACACGCGACCGATCCCTGGATCATGCGGGAAGCGTCACCTCCGTGTAACAGCGGAAAGCAGTGGTCCAGGACGTGCCGGGAACGATGGCGGAACGGCCTCGGAAGGGCACGTCGGCGTACTCTTCACCGGTCTGGACCACTGCCAATTCCCCTGCCCCTTGGCAGCGTTCGCGCGCGGGGCCCACGATGGTCACGCCCCACCCGATGGTCACGCCCCACCCGATGGTCATGCACCCGACCTCACCATGACGTCCCAGGGAGCCTCCATGGACCGCAGGCCCGGCACCTCCAGCACGCCCGGCAGCGCCGGCACGCCCGGCAGCCCCGCGACCTCCCGGCGCGCCCTGCTGCGCGGCGGCCTCGCCCTCGGCGCCGTGGCGGCAGCAGGCCTCGTCGGCTCGAAGCATGCCGACGCCGCGACCGTCGATTACCCGTCGGCCGTCTGGTCCCCCGCGAGCACGAGCAACTACACGGCGTCGAACCGGATCACGAGCTACCCGGTCAACCTGGTGGTCATCCACGTCACGCAGGAGACCTACGCCGACACCATCCGGGTCTTCCAGGACCCGGCGCACGCGGCGAGCGCGCATTACGTCGTCAAGTCGTCGGACGGATCGATCGGGCAGTGCGTGCGCGAGCACGACATCGCCTGGCACGCGGGCAACTGGGACTACAACACGCGCAGCATCGGCATCGAGCACGAGGGGTGGGTGGACCAGCCGGCGTACTTCACGGCCGCGATGTACCACTCCTCCGCCGCGCTCACCGCCGCGATCTGCGACAAGTACGGCATCCCCAAGGACCGCAACCACATCATCGGCCACGTCCAGGTCCCGGGCACCGACCACACCGACCCCGGGCCCAACTGGGACTGGGTGCGGTACATCCGGCTCGTCAACGGAGTCTGACGCCCCGAAGCGCAGCGCAGCGAACCCGTACCCGAACCCCGCACCCCGCACCCCGCACCCCGCACCCGCAATCGCGATTCGGCGCCGCGCCCTAAACTCCGTCCAGAACTCCGCCGCCCCCCGCTGTTACGAAATCAGAACACAGCGGAGACAAATCCTGGACAGTAACTTATCCCTGAATTCCCGCCGCCTCCCGGCGCGCACATTTATGCATCCCGATACCCCCGACCTCGGGATATTGCTTTAACATTTCCGCTGATTACTATTCGCTCACACGTACGTCAACCAGCGGAAACCCATCCCCCATCCGGTTCGCTCCCGCCCCACCAGCTGCCCCGAGAGCCAAGAACCCGCTTTCGGAAATGAACAATGCTGTGCCTTTTTCACCGCCTTCACGATTCCCCTCCACAAACCCTGCCCTTTGCTCCACGATGTGACACGGGCGACCTCAAGACGGGGAGATCTGACGGTCGCACCTATCCCACTGCAACCCAGTTCATTGGAATAGGGAGGGCCGGGGGCGCCTGAGAGGGCTGCCTTGGCGTGCCCTCCCGGGGGAGGAATCCATGGGTCGAACGACCCGCCTTGCCACCGCGTGTACTGCCGCGGCGATGCTCACCCTCACTTGGCCCGCAGCCGGCCCGAGTTCCGCGGATGCGACCGCCGCGGCCGTCACACCCAGGATCGATCTGCGGGTGCTCGTCGTCGACGACGGCGGGCCGGCCACCCAGGCCATCACCGCCGAACTCGACAGCGCGGGCACGCCGTACACCACGCTCGACCTGAACAGCGCCGCACGGCCGCAGATCACCGCGGCCTATCTGAGCGACACGGTCAGCGGACGGCCGCGCGCCAAGTTCCAGGCCGTCGTCCTGCCGAACGACAACCCGTTCGGCGCCGGATCCGCCGAGATGGCGGCACTGGCCGCGTACGAGACGGCCTTCGGCATCCCGCAGGTCGACGCGTACACCTACGCCCGGCCCGAGGTCGGGCTGAACTACGCGCAGGACCCCGGCTACATCGGCTCGCTGGACGGCGTCACCGCCGCGGTGACCGCCACCGCCGGGCCGTTCGGCTACCTCCAGGGGAACGTTCCCTTCGAGGACAACTCACCCACCGTCGGCGAGAGTTACGCCTTCCTCGCCACGCCGCTCGCGACCCAGGCCGCCGGAGCCACGTTCACCAGTTACGTGGACGCGCCGATCCAGGGAAGCACCGCCCGCGGTTCGCTCGTCGGGGAGTACAGCCACGAAGGCCGGCGCGAACTGGTCGTGACGTTCGTCTACAACCAGTACCAGCAGCAGTTCCGGCTGCTCGCCCGCGGCATGGTCGAGTGGATGACCCAGGGCATCCACCTCGGCGCCGACCGGAACTACTTCGCCCTGCACATGGACGACGTACTCCTCGGCGACGACCGCTGGAACCCCACGCTCAACTGCACCCCGGGCGACGTGGACTGCGCGGTCGGCACCGACCAGTCGGACCCGGACCCCATCCGGATGACGCCCGCGGACGCCACGTACCTCAAGCAGTGGTCGGCGGCGAACGGCTTCACGCCGGACCTGATGTACAACGGCGGCGGCAGCGAGGGCTACAAGGCGGAGCACGGCGGGACGGACCCGCTCGCGACGCAGCTCATCGCCGACAAGAACGCCTACCGCTGGGTCAACCACACCTACACCCACCCGTACCTCGGCTGCGTCCAGGACGTCTCCGTGGTGCCGTGGAAGTGCTCGACGACCGCCACCGGCGCGGTGGTGTGGACCTCCAAGGCGGACATCACCGCGCAGATCAAGGACAACACGACCTGGGCCACGCAGCACGGCCTCACCGTCAACAAGCAGGAGCTGCTCACCGGTGAGCACTCCGGCCTGAAGATCCTGCCGCAGCAGCCGCTCGACAACCCGAACCTCGCCACGTCGCTGAGCGCGACCGGGGTGACGGTGCTGGGCAGCGACAACTCGCGCGACCCGCAGCAGCGCAAGGTCGGACCGGCACTGACGGTGCCGCGCTTCCCGATGAACGTCTTCTACAACGCGGGCAAGGCGAGCGAAGAGGTCGACGAGTACAACTGGATCTACACCAGGGCGGCCGACGGCGGCAGCGGCATCTGCGAGGGCTCCGCGACGTCCACCTGCCTGGACACGCCGCTGGACACGGCGACCGGCTACGCCTCGTACATCGTTCCGCTGGAGGCGCGGACGGACCTCGGGCACGTGCTGTCCAACAACCCGCGGCCGCACTACGTGCACCAGTCGAACTTCGCCGAGGACCGGATCGCCTATCCGGTCATGGAGAAGATCCTCGGCGACTACAAGAACCTGTACGCCGCCAGCACGCCCATCGTGAACCTGCGGATGGCCGACATCTCCGCCGAGCTGGCCAGGCGCGCCGCCTGGGACACGGCCGTCAAGGCCAACAAGGTCACCGCCTACCGGATCGGTGACACCGTCACCGTCACCGGGCCGAGCGGCCTTCAGTCGACCGCGAGCATGCCCGTCGGCACCCGCCAGGCACAGCTCATCGGCACCACGGCCTTCGGCGGCGCCTACGCCGGACAGCTGTCCGGCTGGGTGGCCCCTGGATCGCTGCAGAGCTCGGTGACGCTCAAACTCACCGCCGCCGTCACACCCGCCGTCGTCACCGCGACGCCGGCCAAGGCCGCGCAGAGTGCCCAGGTCGCCAAGGCGAAGGCCCCGGCACAGGCACTGCCCGTGCCGACGGGTGCGACCGACCCGGTTCCGTACGGCCCCGGTGACACCGGCAAGCAGAAGCAGCACCGCAAGAACACCAGGGCAGCACGGCGCTAGCGCCGGCTCGGCGCCTGCTCGGCGACGGCTTCGCACCACAGCTGAGCAGCACAGGCACCACGCGCAGCACCACCGAGCAGGACCGAGCACGACCGAACGATCACGTGGAAAGGCGCTGGAGCCGCCGGCACACAGCCGGCGCTCCAGCGCCCTCCAGTGCCGCGAAGGACCGTACGCGGCGCATTCACCGACGGACCCGTGGGGGGACCGATTCGCCATGCAGACCCAGGTGACCTTGCTGACCGAGGGCACATATCCGCACAGCCACGGCGGAGTGAGCGTGTGGTGCGACCAACTCGTCCGGGGAATACCGGACTTCGACTTCCGTCTGATAGCCGTGACCGGCACGGGGCGGGAGTCCCTCGCCTGGGATCTTCCGGGCAACGTACGGGACTTCACCGAGATACCGCTGTGGGGCAAGCCGCCGACCGGCCGCGCACCCCGCGGCCGCCAGGCGCAGCTGTTCCGCGCCGGCTACGAACGCTTCCTGTTGGCCCTGCTCGACCCGGCGGCGGAAGCGGAGTTCGCTCCCCAGCTGTACGCGCTGGCGGCGCTGGCACGCGCGGGATCGCTCTCCGCGGCGCTCCGCTCCGAGGACGCCCTGCGCGTCCTCACCGACGTCTGGAACCGGCCGCATGTCGCCGCCGCGGCGGCCCGGCCCACCCTGCACGACGCGCTCACCGCCACTGACCTGCTGGAACACGCGCTGCGTCCGCTCTCCGCCGAACCCGTGCCGGGAAGCATCACGCACGCCGTCAGCGGCGGCCTGGCGACCCTTCCCGGGCTGCTGGCGCACCACGAACACGGCACACCGTTCCTGCTCACCGAGCACGGCGTCTATCTGCGCGAGCGGTATCTCGGCTACCGGACCGGCCCGTACGGCTGGCCCGTCAAGGCCGTCATGCTCGGCTTCTACCGGCTGCTCGCCGAGGAGTCGTACCGCCGCGCCGCGCTCGTCACCCCCGGCAGCCGCTACAACCGGCGCTGGGAGGAACGCGGCGGGACCGCGCCCGACCGGATCCGCACCGTGTACAACGGCGTCGACCCCGGCGCCTTCCCGATGGCCGGGCCGGAACCCGCGGTGCCCACCCTCAGCTGGGCCGGGCGCGTCGACCCGATCAAGGACCTGGAGACCCTGATCCGCGCCTTCGCCCTCGTACGGGCCGAACTCCCGCAGGCGCTGCTCCGGCTCTTCGGCGGAACGCCGAGGGGCGGCGAGGGATACCGCGACCAATGCGTCGCGCTGGCGGCCGAGTTGGGTGTCGGCGACGCGGTGACGTTCGAGGGGCGCGTCGAGGACATCCGCGACGCGTACGCGGCCGGGAACGTCGTGATGCTCTCCAGCATCAGCGAGGGCTTCCCGTTCACCCTCATCGAAGCCATGTCCTGCGCACGCGCCACCGTCTCCACGGATGTCGGGGGTGTGCGGGAGGCGGTCGGCGAAGCGGGTCTGGTGGTCCCGCCCCGCGATCCCGCCGCGATGGCGAAGGCCGCGCTCGCGCTGCTGCGCGACCCGGCGACCCGGGCGTCCATGGGATGGGACGCGCGGCTCCGGGTGATCGACCAGTTCACGCTGCGTCGGACGATCGAGACCTTCCGCGGCATCTACAGCGAACTGTCCGCCCGGAAGCCGTGGCTCGTCCTCACCCCCGTCGGGGTGGAGTGGCAGTCCCGCGACCAGTACGGCCACCACGGCCCGGCCGTCGTCGACGACACCACCGTCACGGAGGTCGCCCAGTGAGCGGCCCGCTGCGGCTCGTGCCGCACGACGGGGGTGCGCTGCCGACGGTGCCGCGGCAGCGGCAGCGCCGCCGGCCCTCCTGGGCCGAGGACCCGCTGGAGGAACTCGCCGAGCGCCTCGACGAGGTCTGCGCGGCCGCGGTGCACGCGGACGAGATCGCCGCCGTCCTGGAGTCCGACGGGCTGACGCACGAGCTCATCGTGCACCGGTACGGGCGGTCCGATCTCTTCGAGCTGGCCGAGGAGTTGCACGCCCGGGGCGCGGGCAAGCGCTGCTACCCGGCACCGGAGCCGGGCCCCGATCCCTGGGGGATCAACCCCTGGCGGTGTCTGCTGCGGGGCATCGTCTTCGGCCTGCCGGGGCTGGCGTACGTCCTGGGCGGGACGCTGCTCTCCGGTCCGCCGGACGCGTTCGGGCTGCCGGCCGGGACGGTGGCGCTGTCCGCCGCCGCGCTCGCCGGCTGGGCCTGGAACCAGGCCCTGGCGCACCGCGCCTATCTGCGGCTCGGCTCGGA
This sequence comes from Streptomyces sp. So13.3, assembly GCF_005860785.2. Classification (NCBI taxonomy): domain Bacteria; kingdom Bacillati; phylum Actinomycetota; class Actinomycetes; order Kitasatosporales; family Streptomycetaceae; genus Streptomyces; species Streptomyces sp. So13.3. The sequence goes on from NZ_CP048835.1 coordinate 4,702,482, forward strand.
CGGGCGGCGGGCGACCGCCCGCTGTCTGCTCCGCGGCGCGCCGGCGGGGGCGCTGCTCGCGTCGGCGTTCGCGGTCGCCTTCGCGTCGCGGGGCAGTGAAGCCGCCTTCGCGGTGGGGCAGTCCAGCTACCTGGCAGCGGCGACGGCACTGCTGGTGCTGGGCCGGGAACGGGATCTGCTGCTCGCCCTCGCCCCGACAACGGTGGGTGCCGCGCTGCTCCTGGCGTGGGACCTGCCCCCCACGGTGCGGGCCTGTCTGGTCATCGCGACCCCCGTGGCGGCGCTGCTGGTCGCCGGCCGGCAGGTCGTACGCGGGCTGCGCACCCCGCCCGAGCTGGGCGCGCCCGCGCCCCCGCCGCTCGTCGCGTCCTTGCCGTACGGGCTGTACGGGCTGGCCAGCGCGGTGCTGGTCCTGGTGCTGGCCCTGAGCGCCGGTGTCTCGACGGTCGCGCTGACGCTGAGCATGGGCGCGGCCGAATGGCTGCTGTACCGCTTCCGCGGCCGCGGGGTCGCCGCGCTGCGGCGCAGCGTCGACGCCGGAGGCTTCAGGACCCGGTCGGCCTCCGTCCTGCTCGGGTGCCTGGCGGGGTACCTGATCGTCCTCGCGGCGCTCGCGGCGGCCCTCACCGCGCTGTGGCCGGGGGCACCGGCACCCGGCGCGCTGCGGCTGTGCGCGCTGCTGACGCTCGGCGCGGTGCTGTGGCTCTCGCTGCTGCTCCAGGCGTTCGGCGCCGCGTGGCCGGCCGCGCTGGTCTGCATGGCGGCCGCCGTGGTCGAAATCGCCTTCCTGTGCTGGGAGTTCGGTGACCATCCGGTCGTGCAGCTGGTCGCCTGCGCGAGCGCGGCGGCCGTACTGATCGCCGTCGCCTGCTCCCTGCTGGGCCGCGCCACATCGCACCGATGAGGTGCCCCGAACCGAACCTGTCCCACGTCCCCAACCCCTTTCGAGAAACCGGAGCATTCGACATGACATTGGTAGCCGTCACCGGCGCCGAAGGCTTCATCGGCTCACACCTGGTGGAGGCGCTCGTCGCCTCGGGCCACCGGGTGCGCGCGATGGCCCAGTACAACTCGTTCTCGTCCTTCGGCTGGCTGGAGACGCTGGACGCCGAGACGATGAGCCAGGTGGACGTGGTCCTGGGCGACGTCCGCGACCCCGGCTCCGTCCGGGGGCTGATGGACGGCGCCGAGGCCGTCTACCACCTGGCCGCGCTGATCGCGATCCCGTACTCGTACCAGGCACCGCACTCCTACGTGGACACCAACGTCACCGGCACGCTGAACGTGCTGGAGGCCGTCCGCCAGCTGGAGATCCCGCGGCTGGTGCACACCTCCACCAGCGAGACGTACGGCACCGCGCAGACCGTACCGATCTCCGAGGACCACCCGATCAACACCCAGTCCCCGTACGCCGCTTCGAAGGCGGGCGGCGACCGGCTCGCGGACAGCTACTTCGCGAGCTTCGGTACACCGGTGGTGACGCTGCGGCCGTTCAACACCTTCGGGCCGCGGCAGTCCATGCGTGCGGTGATCCCGACGGTGATCGGGCAGGTGGCCGCTGGGGAGCGGACCATCACGCTCGGAGACCTGCGGCCGACGCGCGACTTCACCTACGTACGGGACACCGCGCGGGCGTTCCTCGCGGTGGGGACCGCGCCCGCCGGGAGCGTGGTCGGGCGGACGTTCAACGCGGGGACGGGAGGCGAGATCTCCGTCGGTGACCTGGTGCAGCTGATCGGCAAGCTCATGGAGACCGATCTGGACGTCATCGAGGACGAGCAGCGGATCCGGCCCGCCGGCTCCGAGGTGATGCGGCTGGTCTGCGACGCCGCGCGGCTGCGTGACGCGACCGGCTGGGCGGCCGATCACAGCCTGGAGCAGGGGCTGGAAGACACCATCGCGTTCTTCCGCGACCCGGCGAACCTCGCCCGCTACAAGACCGAGCTCTACAACATCTGACTCCGGATTTCCCGGAACCGACTCTTCCGGATCTCCCGGTCCCGGATCGAACCCCGGAACCGGACGCGACGTCTGGCCGCCAGGCCAGAGGGGGGACCAACCACATGCACGCAGTCATTCTGGCCGGAGGCAAGGGCGTCCGGCTGCTGCCCTACACGACCGCCCTGCCGAAACCGCTCGTCCCGATCGGCGACCAGCACGCGATCCTGGAGATCGTGATGCGGCAGCTGGCGAACGCCGGCTTCACCACCTGCACCATCGCCATCGGCCACCTGGGCCACATCATCCGCGCCTACGTCGGCAACGGTTCGCAGTGGGGGATGCGCGTCGGCTACTCCACCGAGGACAGCCCGCTCGGCACGATGGGGCCGCTGCTCACCATGCTCGACCGGCTGCCCGAGAAGTTCCTCGTGATGAACGGCGACATCCTCACCGACCTGGACTTCGGGGACGTGCTGCGGCACCACGAGACCGCCGACAGCCCGCTCACCATCGCCACCTACGCCCGGAAGGTGAAGATCGACTTCGGGGTGCTGACCACGGACTCGGGCAACGTCGTGGCCTTCACCGAGAAGCCGAGCATCGACTACCGGGTCTCGATGGGCGTGTACGGCCTGTCCCGTTCCACGCTCCTGGACTACACACCCGGGCTGCCGCTCGGCTTCGACGAGGTGGTGCTCGACCTGCTCAACGCGAAGACCCCGCCGAGCGCCTACGAGTTCGACGGCTACTGGCTCGACATCGGACGTCCCGACGACTACGACCGGGCCAACGCCGAGTTCACCACCCACCGCGGACTGCTGCTCAAGGGGGCGTGACCCGACGCCATGCGACGCATTCTCTGTCTGGGTTCCACCGGATTCCTCGGCGCCCACGTCGCCGGGCAGCTGCGCGCCCTCCCGGGTGTGCGGGTGCTCGGCGCCGGCCGGTCCACCCCGGTCTCCCCGCCCGCCCTCCCGTCCGATTCCCCACCTGCCCTGGTGGACGGCCTGCCGATCGACCTCACCACCATCTCCGTCGACGCGCTCACCGAGGCGCTGCGGGCGCTGGGTCCACACGCCGTCGTCAACTGCGTGGGCTCGGTGGGCAACAGCCCGCTGCGGCTCGCGGAGGTGAACACCCGTGGACCCGCCGTCCTCTGCGAGGCGCTGCGGCGGGCCGCGCCCACCGCCCGTCTCGTCCACCTCGGTTCTGCCGGGGAGTACGGGGCCACGGCCCCCGGCCGGTCCATCGACGAGTCCGCACCGACCCGGCCGCCGGGGGCGTACGGGGCCACGAAACTGGCCGGCACGCTCATCGTCGCCCAATCCGCCCTGGACGCCACGGTGTTGCGGGTCTTCAACCCGATCGGCCCGGGATCGCCGGGGGCGAGCCTGCCGGGCCGGTTCGTCGCCGAACTGCGCCGGGTGCTCCCGGAGGGTGCGGAGGGCGTGATCCGCGTCGGTGATCTCTCCGCGTACCGCGACTACGTCGACGTACGGGACGTGGCGCGGGCCGCCGTCCTCGCGGCCATGGCCCCGGGGCCGCTGCCGCGGATCCTGAACATCGCGGGCGGCGGCGCCACCCCGGTGCGCGCCATCGCGGACGGGCTGGTCGCCGCGTCCGGTTTCCGGGGCCGGGTCGAGGAGAGCGGGGCCGGGTCGCACCGTTCGGCTGCGGTGTCCTGGCAGCGCGCGGACATCTCCGCGGCGGCCGCGGCCCTGGGCTGGCGGCCCCAGTTCAGCCTCGCGCAGTCGCTCGCGGACCTGTGGAACGAGGGCGCACCGGTAGCCGTTCCGCCCAGGGCACCGTCCGGTGTCACGGCCGGCGTCACGGCCGCGCCATGAGCGACGGAAAGCTCCTCGTCCCGCTCTACGTCCACCCGGCCGTCGACCCCGGCGCCTGGCGGACGCTGGTGGGGGCCGCCGACCTGCTCTACGGCGTCGTGCTCAACGTCGCCGACGGGCCGGGCACGGTCCGGGACCCCGCCTTCGTGGCGGTGGCCGAGGAGTTGCGGGCGGCGGGCGTGCGCGTCCTCGGATACGTGGACACCGCGTACGGCCGCCGCCCCACCCACGCGGTCGTCGCCGACCTGCGCCACCACCGCAAGTGGTACGGCACGGACGGCGTCTTCTTCGACCAGGCCGCGCCCGACGCCGGGCTGTTGAGTTACTACCGCTGGCTCGCGCGGACCGCGCGGACCGCGCGGGCCGGCGGTTCCCGGACGGTCGTCCTCAACCCGGGCGTGCACCCCGCGCCCGGGTACGCCGAGTTCGCCGATCTGCTGGTGACGTTCGAGGGCAGCTGGGCGACGTACCGCGCGGCGGCGGCCGTACCGGCCTGGACGAGTACCTATCCGGCGGACCGCTTCTGCCATCTCGTGTACGACGTCCCGGCCAGGCTCTGCGGCCTCGCCTCCCGTACCGCCCGGCTGCGCGGCGCGGCCGTGCACTGCGCGGTCCCGGGAAGCGGCGCCAACCCCTGGCAGGGTGTGTCTCCGGACCTCACGTCCCCGGACGTCATGTCCTCGGACCTCACGCCCCCGGACCTCACCGATGTCGCCGGGCTCCGGGGGCGGCATCGGCACCAGCAGGAGGAGAACCGTTGATCCGCAGGTCTGGCACCGGCTCCCGGCCGTCGGCGTTCCTCCCCTCGTTCCTCCCTTCGCTTCTTCTCCCGCTCCTCGTTCTGCTGCTCGCCGCCTGCGGTTCCGATCCCGATCCGGGCCCGGATCCCGGCCCGGACCACCACCGCCCCTCCCCCATCCCCTCCTCCATCCCCTCACCCATCCCCGCCCCGCCGTCCGACCGCTGGCGGCCGCCTCCCGGCACCGCCTGGCAGTGGCAGCTCAGCGGCAAGGTCGACACCAGCGTCGACGTACCCGTCTACGACATCGACGGTTTCGAGAACGACGCCGCCACCGTCGCCCGGCTGCACGCCGCCGGCCGCAAGGTGATCTGCTACGTCAACGCGGGCGCCTGGGAGAACTTCCGCCCCGACCGGGTGGCGTTCCCCACCGCCCTCCTCGGCCTCGGCAACGGCTGGAGCGGCGAGCGGTGGCTGGACATCCGCCGCCTCGACCTGCTGCGCCCCTTGATGGCGCAACGTTTCGACATGTGCCGCACCAAGGGCTTCGACGGGGTCGAGCCCGATCTCATGGACGCCTACACCAACCGGACCGGCTTCCCGCTGACCGCCGCCGACCAGCTCGCGTACAACCGCATGCTCGCCGGGCTCGCCCATGAGCGCGGTATGTCGGTCGGCCTCAAGAACGACCTGGAGCAGATCCCGGAGCTGGTCGGCGACTTCGACTTCGCCGTCAACGAGGAGTGCGCGCAGAACGACGAGTGCGACGAGCTGACCCCGTTCATCACGGCGGGCAAGGCGGTGTTCCACACCGAGTACTCCCTGGCGACGACGGAGTTCTGTCCGACCGCCCGGCGGCTCCGCCTCAGCTCGATGCTCAAGCACCTGAACCTCGACGCGTGGCGGCAGCCCTGCTAGCCCGGGGCCCTGTTGGCTCGGGGCCCTGTTGGCCCGGGGCCCTGTTGGCCCGGGGCCCTGTTGGCCCGGGGCCCTCGAAACCCCACCGGCGCCACGTCGTCCCCTACGGGACGATCCCGTACAGGACGAGTTTTGTTACCCTCGCGTCATGGCACCCACAGCGACTCCGGACGCGCACCGGCCCACCCCGCCGGTCCGCAGCGTCCCGGACCTCACGTTCCAGCTGAAGCACATCGCGCATGTGCTCACCACCGAACTGACGGCGGCGCTCGCCGAGATCGACAGCTCGCCGCGGCTGCACTGCGTACTGGCCCACGCGCTGCCGGGTGAGCTGACCCAGGCGCAGGTGGCGGAGCTCGCGGACCTCGACAAGACCACGATGGTCGTGACGATGGACGAGCTGGAGAAGGCCGGGCTCGCGGAGCGCCGCCCTTCGAGCACGGACCGCCGGGCGCGGATCATCTCGGTCACCGAAGCCGGCGTCCAGCACATCACCGACGGCCTGGCGATCATCGATCGCATCCACAGCGAGGTGCTCGGCACGCTTCCGGAGGGCGAGCGGCAGGTGTTCGCCGCCGCCCTGCAGCGGCTGACCGAGGGCCGGCTGGCCACCCCCGTGGAATCACCACGTCCGGTCCGGCGGGCCCGGGAGGCCCGGATCTAGTTCCGAAAGATATCGTCTATTACAAAACTATCTGCTAGCGTCTCTCTTGTCGGCTTCGAACGCCCGCGAACGCCGCGCATGCCTCGACCAACCCGAGCAGGGAGACGCCCTCATGCCGCTGACGAGATCCACACCGCAGACCCGGACCGGGACCCGGACCCAGCGCCCGACCCAGCAGCATCCGGATCCGCGGACCCCGCCCCACGACCGGTCCCGCTGGCTGGCCCTCGCGATCCTCTGCGCGGGGATGCTGATGGTCATCCTGGACGGCAGCATCGTGACCGTGGCGCTGCCCGCCATCCAGAGCGACCTCGGCTTCTCGCAGCCGGACCTCGCCTGGGTCGTCAACGCCTACCTGATCGCGTTCGGCGGTCTGCTGCTCCTGGCCGGACGGTTCGGCGACCTGATCGGGCGCAAGCGGATGTTCCTGGCGGGCATCACCCTCTTCACCGCCGCCTCGCTGCTGTGCGGGGTGGCCGGCTCGCCCGAGCTGCTGATCGCCGGCCGGTTCGTCCAGGGTGTCGGCGGCGCGATGGCGTCCGCGGTGAGCCTCGGGATGATCGTGACGCTCTTCCCCGAGCCGCGCGAACGGGCCAAGGCGATCGGCGCGTTCAGCTTCGTCGGTGCCGCCGGGGCCTCGATCGGCCTGGTGCTGGGCGGCGTTCTCACCCAGTCCGCGAGCTGGCACTGGATCTTCTTCATCAATCTGCCGATCGGCGTCGCCGCCGGTGTGCTGGCCGCCCGCACCCTCGTCGCCGACCGCGGCCTCGGCCTGCGCTCCGGGGCCGACGCGACGGGCGCCGCCCTCGTCACCGCCGGTCTGATGCTCGGTGTCTACACGATCGTCCAGGCCGGTGAGAACGGCTGGGCCTCGGCCCGCACCCTCGGTCTCGGCGCCCTGGCCGCCGCGCTGCTCGCCGGGTTCGTCCTCCGCCAGGCGAAGGCCGCCGCCCCGCTGCTGCCGCTGCGGGTGTTCCGCTCCCGCCAGGTGTCCGGGGCCAACGCGATCCAGGTCCTGATGATCGCCGCGCTGTTCGGCTTCCAGGTGCTCGTCGTCCTCTACATGCAGCACGTGCTCGGCTACGGTGCCGCGAAGAGCGGGCTGGCCATGCTCCCGTCCGCCGTCGTGATCGGGATCGTCTCGCTCGGCTTCTCGGCCCGGCTGACCGGCCGGTTCGGCGAACGCACGATGGTCGTGTCCGGTCTGGCGCTGCTGCTCGCGGGTCTCCTGCTGCTCAGCCGGGTCCCCGTGCACGGAAGTTACCTCGTCGACCTGCTGCCCGTGATGCTGTCGCTCGCCGGCTTCGGGCTGGCCATCCCGGCCCTGACCGGGCTCGGCATGTCCGGTGCCACCGAACGGGACGCCGGTGTCGCCTCCGGCCTGTTCAACACCACCCAGCAGATCGGCGGTGCGCTCGGCCTCGCGCTCCTCAACACCCTCGCCACCTCCCGGACCGCCCACCTGCTGAGCGCCGGACGGTCCGCCCCCGCGGCGCTGACCGGTGGCTACCACCTCGCCTTCACGGTCGGCGCCGGGCTGATCGCGGTGGCCCTGGTCCTCGCCGTGACGACCCTCCCGGCCCGGCGCCGCCGGGCCTGAGGCGACTACGCGGCGACGGTGACCGCCCGGCGGGTCAGCAGGACCTTCCTGCCGACCGGGCGGGTGCCGGCCGCGGCCTTGGAGCCGGTCGCGAAGACCATGACCTTCAGGACCACGAAGCGGCCGATGCCCGCCAGGCCGGACGCCGACAGATAGACGCTCTGCTCCAGCAGCGGCCCGGGGTTCGGGTGGACCGCGTGCAGGGCGAGCAGGGCGCCGGTGGTGAACAGGTAGCAAATGGTGGCGGTGAGGCCGGACTTCAGGTGGTCGGCCGGCCGCGCGTGTCCCGCCCGGAAGGTGAAGCGGCCGTGCAGCTCGGTGGCGAGCAGGGTGGACACGACGGTCACCACCGCGTTCGCCAGCGCGATCGGCGCATGACCGGAGACCAGCAGCAGCGCCCCGCTGGACAGCAGCCCAACTCCCCCGCCGCAGACGACGAAGCGCACGAAGGCCGCCAACGGTCCGGTGGTGACCGGGGCTGGTACCGAGGTGGCGGCCATGTCGAACTCCTTGTCAGTGGCGGGTGTCACTGACTTTGCCGCACCGGGGGACCCCCACCCATCCGGCTCATGCCCCATTGCACCTGGGGGTTATCCCTACCCCGCCCCCTAGCGGCATCCCTGACAATCTCCACCGCAGGACGCAGCGGGGGCGCTCCCCCGCAGGTCAGACGTTCCCGGGCAGCCGCTCGACCGCTTCCTTGGCTTCCTTCAGCCCGGCGCCCGTGAGCTCGCGGTAGGCCTTGATCGCCTGGATCTTCTTCCCCTGCCGCACCAGCTCGTTGATCTCCCGCAGGTCGGGGGCGTCCACCTCCTCGATACCGAGGTGACGCAGGATCAACTCCTGACGGCGCTCCATGAGCCGGATCCTCCGCTCGACCCGGTCGACCTTCCGCTCGATCGCGGAAAACAACATGCCGGCGCCGACGAGCGCGAACAACACCACTATGTAGGTCACGCCACAAGACCCTACCGAAGTGGGCAAAGGCCCCACCCGAGGCCCCACCGGACCCCCGTCGGAGCCCCTACCGGACGGGGACAGAGGCGCGCCCCGGTCGGGAAACCCGACCGGGGCGCTCTCGCAGGACGCCGGTGGCGAGACCGGTACGCCTGCGGGTAGGCCATGTGGGACTCGAACCCACAACCAATGGATTAAAAGTCCACTGCTCTAACCATTGAGCTAACGGCCCGTTGTTCCTCCCAGCATAGCCGGGCGCGGACCGGGGTCCGCGCCGCATCGCTGCCGGTCAGCCGCAGGAAGGGCCGGCGGCGGAGGTGCGGCCCCGCACGGCCGGGCCGCCGGCGCCCGCAGGACCGGATCCAGCCACCCCGACACAGAGAAACCGCAGGTCATCCGGGGACGACCTGCGGCTCTCACAGTGGGCCATGTCGGACTCGAACCGACAACCAATGGATTAAAAGTCCACTGCTCTGCCAATTGAGCTAATGGCCCGCAACCCGCAGCATAGCCCGGCGAGGGGCGCAGGTCCGAGTCTTATCGGCTGCGGATGATCTGCGCCCGGACCGCGCCCCGGATCAGCCGGTCGGCGTGTCGGCCCCGGGACCGCCACCCGTGCCGGGCCCGGCCGTGTCCCCCGTGGTGGCCGGTTTGAGGAACCAGTGACGGGCGGAGACCAGCCACCAGGCGGCGGCGAAACCGAGGACGACGAGGACCGCCACCGGTGCGTAGTTGAAGCTCTTCGCCGTGACGGGACTCACCTGCGGCAGCATGAACAGCACGGTGATCAGCGCGACCCACCCCAGCGCGAAGATCCCGATCGGCCGGCTCCAGCGCCCCAGGTGCCACGGCCCGCGCTCGAAGGCGTCGCCCTTGCGCAACCGCAGGAACGTCGGGATGACGTAGGCGATGTAGAGACCGATCACGGCGATCGACGTCACGGCCGCGTAGGCGGTGGGGTTGATCAGATACGGCAGGCCGAGCAGCATCGCGCCGAAGGCGGCGAGCCAGACGGCGTTGGTGGGCGTCCGGGTGCGCTCGTTGATGCGGTGCCAGACCCGGGAGTACGGCAGGGCGCCGTCACGCGAGAACGCGTAGATCATGCGGCTGTTGGCCGTGACGGACGCCATACCGCAGAAGAGCTGCGCGACGATCACGACGAGCAGCAGGGCCTTGCCGCCGGCCGCGCCGAGCCCGTCGATGAGGATCTGCGCGGGCGGGACGCCCGTGTCGCTGTCCAGGGCGCCGCTGTAGCTGTGGATGGAGAAGGTGAAGCCGAGCAGCAGTACGAAGCCGGCGACCCAGGACGTCCAGATGGACCGGACGATGCCGCGCGGTCCGGCGACGGACGCGTCATGGGTCTCCTCGGTCATATGGGCGGAGGCGTCGTAGCCGGTGAAGGTGTACTGCGCCATCAGCAGGCCGATCAGCACCACGTAGAGGCTGCTGTTCCAGCCCGTGTTGTTGACGAACTCGGTGAAGACGAAGGACGCCGACTGGTGGCTGTCGGGGACGATCGCGAGCGCCCCGACGATGACGACCACGCCGATCACGTGCCACCACACGCTGATGTCGTTCAGCAGGGCGACTATCCGCACCCCGAAGGTGTTGAGGACGCCGTGCAGGACGAGGATCCCGGCGAACAGGAGCATCGTGTGCCCGGGGGTGGCCGGCCAGTCGAACTGCAGCGTCAGATAGGCGTTGAGGAAGCTCGCCGCCCCGAAGTCGATGCCCGCGGTCACCGCGACCTGCCCCAGCACATTGAACCAACCGGTGAACCACGCCCAGGCGGCGGCACTGCGCTCGGGCGCCAACGCCCGTGCCCAGTAGTACAGCCCGGCCGAGGTCGGATACGCCGAACAGACCTCCGCCATGGCCAGCCCGACCACGAGCGTCATCAGCCCGACGCCCACCCAGCCCCACATGATGACCGCGGGGCCACCGGTGTTCATGCCGAACATGTACAGCGTCAGACACCCGGACAGCACCGAGATGATCGTGAACGACACCGCGAAGTTCGAGAACGCCGACATCCGCCGCGCCAGCACCTGCGTGTAGCCGAGCTGGGCGAGGCGCTCCTCATCGGATCCCTCGGGGGGATCCGGCTGGTCCTGCTGATCCTTCTGCACAGTTGTCATGCCCCCAGCAATTCCCTTGCTGGGGGCACACCATGCGCGAAAAACGGGCCCGCCCGATGCCAATGGCATCGGGCGGGCCCGTTCGGTCAGGCAGGTTCAGGCCTGGTCAGTTGGCCTTCCAGCGCGGCTTGCGGTCGATCGAGCCGGTGCCGGTCTGACCCGGGCGGCTGTCACGGCGCTCGAAGGTGCGGCCGGCCGGACGCTCGTCGCGGCGGTCGCGGTTCACGGGGCGGTCGCCGGTGCGGAAGCCGCCGCCGGTGGCCGGACGCTCTTCGCGGCGGTCACGGTTGAAGGCCGGACGGTCGGCGCCGCCGGAGCGGAAGCCGCCACCGGTGGACGGACGGTCGTCGCGGCGCTCGAAGGAACGGCCGCCGGTGGGACGGTCGCCGGTGGGACGGTCGCCGGTCGGGCGGTCGCCGCCGGAGCGGAAACCACCGGACGGACGGTCGTCACGACGCTCGAACGAACGGCCACCGGAGGGGCGCTCGTCACGGCGGTCGCGGCCCTGGTAGCCACCGGAGGACGGGCGCTCGTCGCGGCGCTCGAAGGAACGGCCGCCGGTGGGACGGTCGCCGCCGGAGCGGAAACCACCGGAGGACGGACGGTCGTCACGACGCTCGAACGAACGGCCACCGGTCGGGCGGTCGCCGCCGGAGCGGAAACCACCGGACGGACGGTCGTCACGACGCTCGAACGAACGGCCACCGGAGGGGCGCTCGTCACGGCGGTCGCGGCCCTGGTAGCCACCGGAGCCCTGACGGTCGTCACGACGGCCGTAGTTGCCCCGGTCGTCACGGCGCTGCGGCTCGGGCTGGACCGGAATGGCCGCGATCCGGACTGCCTCGGCAGCCGCGGCCTCGGCGATCTCCAGGGCCTTGGCGGCGACGGCCTCTTCCGGGTCCTCGCCACGCTCGCGGGCCGAGCGCATGGTGAGGCGGTCGGCCTCCTCGCGCAGCTCGGTGGCCCGGCGCTGCAGCTTCTCCAGCTCGCGGGTCATCTCGGCGACCTCACGCTCGGCCTGCGCCGCGGCGTTCTGTACGGAGTCGGCCTGGACGTCGGTCATCGAGCGGGCGCCGGTGATCGTGGCGACCTCCTCGTCGAAGACGCCCGAGCCGCCGATGATGTGGCGCGAGGCGTCGACGCCCGCGTCCTCCATCAGACGGAAGATGGTCTTGCGCTGGTGCGGAAGCGCCAGCGACACGACCGTGCCGGACTCACCGGCACGGGCGGTACGGCCCGAGCGGTGCAGGTAGTCCTTGTGGTCGGCGGCCGGGTCGACGTTCAGCACCAGGCCGACGCCGTCCACGTGGATACCGCGCGCGGCCACGTCGGTCGCGACGAGGACGTTGACGAGACCGCCCTTGAAGTCCTCCAGCACGCGGGTACGCGCGCCCTGCGTCATACCGCCGTGCAGCGCGTCGGCCTTGACGCCCGACTCGAGGAGCTGCTCGGCGACGCGGTCGGCACCCATCTGGGTACGGACGAAGATGATCGTGCGGCCCTTGCGGGCTGCGATGGCGGCCGTGACCGGCGCCTTGTCCTTCGGCTTCACGACGAGCACGTGGTGGGTCATGGTGGTGACCGCGCCCTGCGCCGCGTCGACCTCGTGCGTGACCGGGTCCTTCAGGTAGCGCTTGACCAGCGAGTCGATCTCGTTCTCCAGGGTGGCGGAGAACAGCAGACGCTGGCCGCCGACCGGAACCTGGTCGAGGATCTCGGTGACCTCGGGCAGGAAGCCCATGTCGGCCATCTGGTCGGCCTCGTCGAGGACCGCGATCTGGATCTTGTCGAGCGAAGCGGCGCCACGGTTCATCAGGTCGCGCAGCCGGCCCGGGGTGGCGACGAGGATGTCGACACCGCGCTCCAGCGCGTAGATCTGGTTGGACATCGAGGTACCGCCGCAGACGACCTTCATCTTGAGGCCGAGAACGTCGCCGTACGGCTGCAGCGCGTCGGCGACCTGCATGGCGAGCTCACGGGTCGGCGTCAGGATGATGCCGCGCGGGCGCTTCTTCTCGGTGTGGCCACCGGCGAGCAGCGACAGCAGCGGCAGGCCGAAGGAGAGCGTCTTGCCGGAGCCGGTACGGCCACGGCCGAGGATGTCCTTGCCGGCCAGGGCGTCCGGGATGGTCGCGGCCTGGATCGGGAACGGCTTGGTGACGCCGTTCTGCGCGAGCTTGCGGACGATGCCCTCGGCGAGACCCAGCTCTCCGAAGGTGACGCCGGTGTATTCCTCTTCCTCGGCCTCTTCGGCCTCGGCGGAAACCTCTTCGGCGGAAGCGTCGTCACCGGCGACTACGGCCTCGGCGGCCGCGTCGTCCTCGGTGACGGTGAAGTCGGTGGTGGTGTCGGCCTCGACGGCGTCGGTCTCGGTGGACTCGACGGCGGTGATCTCGGCCGTGGTGTCGATCGTGGTGTCGTCAGCCACGGAGTCGTCCATGGGCATGGCGGTACGGTCGGCGGTGTTAATGGGCATGCTAAAGCTGAACCTCTCGGAGACTCGGCACGCGCCAGCTCCGGGGTTCGCATACAACCGCCTCAATGCGGTCAGCAGCCTGGAGAAAAGGAACGCGCCACGCGGCGCTCTTCGGATTCGGCGCCGGGCATTAGGATCAAACGATCTACCAGCATACGCATCTCCGGCCCGATTGACCAATCGGGCCGGGAGCACGCTGCTAGGCCACCTACTTTACACCGGATACGGCGGATTCACCGGGGCCGGCGAGTGATGCCGGTTACACCGGTTACACCGGATGCGCTGGATGCGCTGGATGGGCCGGTTACGCCGCTGGGGCCGATTCGACGGGTGACTCCGACGGCGAGGCGGGCGTCGACGCGGGCGGAGCCGGAGGCTCGGTGGTCGCCGAAACCGTGGCGGAAGGCGTGGGGCTGGACGCCGGCGTGGTGGGGGTGGCACCGCCCGGCCCGGCGGACGGCTTGCCCGCTCCCGGGGACGGTGCCGGCTTCACGGCGGCGGGGGCACCGCCCACCGGCGGCACCCCGCCGGCGGAGGCGGACGCGGACGGCGACCCGTTCGGCTTGGCCTTGTGCCCGCCCGGCACCACCCTGGTGCCGTCCGGCAGCGTTCCATCGGGCCCCGCGCCGACCCGCGCCGACGGTGAGACCCCCTGCGGCCGCGGATCGTCCCGCGAGTCCCCGGTGCTCATACAGCCGGCCGTCAGCAGGACGGCGGTGGCGGCGAGTAGGGCTCCGGCGGTCCGCGCGGCGGCGCGGGAGGAGGAAGGGGGCACGTGCATGCACCTCGGGGAGTCAGGACGCGGCGGGCAGGGTCTCTGGTGCCCAACGCCCGTGCCACCCCCCAGGACACGCCCGGCCCGTCACGTCACCCCATGGCCGAGCGCGTGCGGCCCGCCCGTCACCTCACCCGTAGCCGAGCGCGTGCAGCCGCTCGTCGTCGATGCCGAAGTGGTGGGCGATCTCGTGAACGACCGTCACCTCGGTCTCCGCGACCACGTCCGCGCGGTTGTCGCACATCCGCAGCGTCGGCCCCCGGTAGATCGTGATCCGGTCCGGCAGGACCCCGGCGTACCACTCACCGCGCTCGGTCAGGGGTGTCCCCTCATAGAGGCCGAGCAGATCGGGGTCCTTGGGGTCGGGCTCGTCCTCGACGAATACGGCGACGTTGTCCATCAGCCGTGTCAGCTCGGCCGGAATCCGGTCGAGCGCTTCGCCGACCAGTTCCTCGAACTCCTCACGCGTCATCTCCAGCACCCGCCCATTGTCGGTCATGGGCGGCACTTTCCCCCGGCGTACGGCTCACTTCCGGGCGCCCCCTCGGCCCACCCTTCACCTGGCCCTTCACCCCACCCCTCACCCCACCCCGCGACCGGCCGGTAAACCGTTTTGGCGATACCCGGCGGCATCCCATATGCTTCTCTCGTCCCCGACGGCGCCGACAAGCGCCCAAGGCGGGCCAATTAGCCCTCATCGTCTAGTGGCCCAGGACGCCGCCCTTTCAAGGCGGTAGCACGGGTTCGAATCCCGTTGGGGGTACGCTTTACCGTGTGTGAGACTCGTCTTACACATAGCTAGGTCCTGTGGAGCAGTTTGGAGTGCTCGCCACCCTGTCAAGGTGGAGGCCGCGGGTTCAAATCCCGTCAGGACCGCTGCGGCTGGGTAGCTCAGTTGGTACGAGCGACCGCCTGAAAAGCGGTAGGTCGCCGGTTCGACCCCGGCCCCAGCCACCGCACGACGAAGGCCCCGTCTCCGGACGGGGCCTTCGTCGTTCCCCAGCAGAACTTCCCCAGCAGAACTCCTCCGCTCGGAACTCCCCCGCCCAGCTCTTCGCCGGTGTCCGATGCGTCACACTCCCCCGCACCGGAGCCCCGCCCCGCACCCCCGTCGATCCCCCGCCATTCAGGCCCGGATTCAACGACTTTTGGCGGATCTCCCGCCCCGGCCGCGCGCCGCTCCCGGTCCGGTACGGGTCGAGCCCCGCTGGCACCGCGGCGAAATGATTCGCGGACTCTTCCGGCCGGGTGAGATCCTGGGGGCCGTATGTCTACGCAGCCTGCTTCCGCCTCCAGTGCCGCCGACCAGCCCGGCCCCGCCACCCTCGCCGACCTGGGATCCCGTCTCTCCGCACTGTCGCTCCGCGACGAAGTGCGGCTCGGCCGCCGTCTTGAAGGCGCCCGCCGGATCCGCAAGACCGAAGCCCGCGCGGCGGTGCTGGCGGAGATCGCCGGCCAGATCGAGCAGGGCGAGGCGCGTGTGGAACGCCGGCGCGCCGCCGTGCCGAAGATCAGCTACCCCGAGCAGCTGCCGGTCAGCCAGAAGAAGGACGAGATCCTGGCGGCCGTCCGCGATCACCAGGTCGTGATCGTCGCGGGTGAGACCGGCTCGGGCAAGACCACCCAGATCCCCAAGATCTGTCTGGAACTGGGGCGCGGGGTGCGGGGCCTGATCGGCCATACGCAGCCCCGCCGGATCGCCGCCCGTACCGTCGCGGACCGGATCGCGGAGGAGCTGGACACCCCGCTCGGCGAGGCCGTCGGCTGGAAGGTCCGCTTCACCGACCAGGTCGGCGACCGCACCCTGGTCAAGCTGATGACCGACGGCATCATGCTCGCGGAGATCCAGACCGACCGCGAGCTGCTGCAGTACGACACGATCATCATCGACGAGGCGCACGAGCGCAGCCTCAACATCGACTTCATCCTGGGCTACCTCGCCCAACTGCTCCCCCGCCGCCCCGACCTCAAGGTGATCATCACCTCGGCCACCATCGACCCGGCGCGCTTCTCCCGGCACTTCGGGGACGCCCCGGTCGTCGAGGTGAGCGGGCGGACGTTCCCGGTGGAGGTCCGCTACCGGCCGCTGCTCGCCGAAGAGGGCGATGACGACGACCGCGACCAGGTCACCGCGATCTGCGACGCGGCGGAGGAGCTCCAGCGCGAGGGCCCGGGCGACATCCTGGTCTTCCTCTCCGGCGAACGGGAGATCCGCGACACCGCGGACGCCCTCAACAAGCTGAACCTGCGCTCCACCGAGGTGCTGCCGCTGTACGCGCGGCTCTCCTCGGCCGAGCAGCACCGGGTGTTCCAGAAGCACGCCGGCCGCCGCATCGTGCTGGCCACGAACGTCGCCGAGACGTCCCTGACCGTGCCCGGCATCCGGTACGTGATCGACCCGGGCAATGCCCGTATCTCCCGCTACAGCCACCGCACCAAGGTCCAGCGGCTGCCGATCGAGGCGATCTCGCAGGCCAGCGCCAACCAGCGCAAGGGCCGTTGCGGGCGTACCTCGGACGGCATCTGCGTACGGCTGTACTCCGAGGAGGACTTCGAGTCCCGCCCGGAGTTCACCGACGCGGAGATCCTGCGCACCAACCTTGCGTCCGTCATCCTCCAGATGACGGCGGCCGGGCTGGGCGACATCGCCAAGTTCCCCTTCATCGACCCGCCGGACAGCCGTCACATCAAGGACGGCGTCCAGCTCCTGGAGGAGCTCGGCGCGCTCGACCCGAAGGAGAAGGACCACCAGAAGCGGCTGACGCCGCTGGGCCGCAAGCTGGCCCAGCTGCCGGTCGACCCGCGGCTCGCCAGGATGGTGCTGGAGGCCGACCGCAACGGCTGTGTCCGTGAGGTCATGGTGATCGCGGCAGCGCTGTCGATCCAGGACCCGCGTGAGCGGCCCGCGGAGAAGAAGCAGCAGTCGGACGAGAAGCACCGCCGGTTCGCCGACGAGACCAGCGACTTCCTGGCGTATCTGAACCTGTGGCGCTATGTGCGCGAGCAGCAGAAGGAGCTGTCGTCCTCGGCCTTCCGCCGGATGTGCCGGTCGGAGTTCCTGAACTATCTGCGGATCCGCGAGTGGCAGGACATCTACAGCCAGCTGCGCTCGGTCGCCAAGACCATGGGCATCCATCTGGAGGAGAAGGAGAGCGACGCCGCTCCCGACTCGCAGCGGCTGCACACCTCGCTCCTCGCCGGGCTGCTGTCGCACCTCGGGCTGAAGGACACCGACAAGAACGAGTATCTGGGCGCCCGCAGCGCCAAGTTCGCGATCTTCCCCGGTTCGGCGCTGTTCAAGAAGCCGCCGCGCTGGATCATGTCGGCCGAGCTGGTGGAGACCTCGCGGCTGTGGGCGCGGGTCAACGCGAAGATCGAGCCGGAGTGGGTCGAGCCGCTCGCGCAGCACCTGGTGAAGCGCACCTACAGCGAGCCCCACTGGGAAAAAGATCAAGCCGCGGTGATGGCGTTCGAGCGGGTGACGCTGTACGGCGTGCCGATCGTCGCGCAGCGCAAGGTGAATTACGGACGGATCGACGCAGAGGTCTCGCGGGATCTGTTCATCCGTAACGCGCTGGTCGAGGGCGACTGGCGCACCCATCACCAGTTCTTCCACGACAACCGCAAGCTGCTCGGTGAGGTCGAGGAGCTCGAACACCGGGCCCGCCGCCGGGACATCATGGTCGACGACGAGACGCTCTTCGACTTCTACGATCAGAAGCTGCCACAAGACGTCGTATCCGGCGCCCACTTCGACTCCTGGTGGAAGCAGAAGCGTCGGGACGAACCCGAACTGCTCAATTTCGAGCAGTCGATGCTGATCAACGAGGCGGCCCAGACCGTCACCAAGGACGACTACCCGGACTCCTGGCGCCAGGGCCGGCTCAAGTTCAAGGTGACGTACCAGTTCGAGCCGGGCGCGGACGCGGACGGCGTGACCGTCCACATCCCGCTCCAGGTGCTCAACCAGGTCGTCCCCGACGGCTTCGACTGGCAGATCCCGGGCCTGCGCGAAGAGGTCGTCACCGAACTGATCCGGTCGCTCCCCAAGCCGATCCGCCGGCACTACGTCCCCGCGCCGAACTACGCGAAGGCGTTCCTGGACCGGGTGGTGCCCGTCCAGGAGCCGCTGCCCGACACCCTCGCCCGCGAGCTGCAGCGGATGGTCGGCGTCCGGATGGACGTCGAGGACTTCGACCTCGGCAAGGTCCCCGACCACCTCAAGATCACCTTCCGGGTGACCGACGAGCGCGGCCGCAAGCTCGCCGAGGACAAGGACCTGGAGGCGCTCACGCTGCGGCTGAAGCCGAAGACGCGTGAGGTGATCTCCAAGGCCGCCGACGCCATCGGCATCGAGCAGCGCACCGGCCTGACGCAGTGGACCATCGGGAGCCTGCCGCGCACCTTCGAGACCCGGCGCGGCGGCCAGCCGGTGAAGGCGTTCCCCGCGCTGGTCGACGAGGGCGCGAGCGTCGCCGTGCGGCTCTTCGACACCGAGGCCGAGCAGAGCGCGGCGATGTGGCGCGGCACCCGCCGGCTGATCCTGCTCAACATCCCCTCGAACCCGTCGAAGTTCGCGCAGGGCCAGCTGAACAACGAGGCCAAGCTGGCGCTCTCGCGCAATCCGCACGGCAGCATCCAGGCGCTCTTCGACGACTGTGTGACCGCCGCCGCCGACAAGCTGATCGCCGACCACGGCGGGCCGGCCTGGGACGAGGAATCGTTCCGCAAGCTCTTCGACAAGGTGCGCACCGACCTGGTCGACGTGACCGTGAAGACGGTGGCCCGGGTCCAGCAGGTGCTGGCCGCCTGGCAGGCCTGTGAGCGCCGTCTGAAGGGCACCACGAGCCTGGTACTGGTCGCCAACCTCACGGACGTCAGGGAGCAGCTGGCGGCCCTCGTGCCGGCCGGCTTCGTCACGGCCACCGGGCTGCGGCGGCTCCCGGACCTCATGCGGTACCTGGTGGCGGTCGACCGCCGGCTCCAGCAGATGCCCACGAACGTCCAGCGGGACACCATGCGCATGGAGAAGGTGCTGGAGATCCAGCGCGAGTACGCGGAGCTGCTGGCGTCCCGGCCGGCCGGGCGCCCGGTTCCGGACAAGGTTCGGGACATTCGCTGGCTGATCGAGGAGCTACGGGTGAGCTACTTCGCGCACGCGCTGGGCACCTCGCAGCCGGTCTCCGACAAGCGGATCTTCAAGGTGCTGGACGAGGCCTGGGGCTGACGGCTCCGGGTGCGGGGGCCGGCGCGGGCCGGTCCCGGGGGACGGTCCGCGAGGGGCCGTTGGCCGGTCCGCGGCCGTGCCGCCGAACGGGTTCGACCCCACCCCCTGACCTGCTGTACAGTCTCTCTCGCAGCGCAGGAAGGTTCAGCGCGGCAAAGCCTGGTCCTGTGGAGCAGTTTGGAGTGCTCGCCACCCTGTCAAGGTGGAGGCCGCGGGTTCAAATCCCGTCAGGACCGCATCATCGAAAGGCCCGGATCCCTTGTGGATCCGGGCCTTTCGCGTTGCCGGCGGCCCGCGCCGCTCCCCGTGCCCCGCCCTGCGGCCGGGGCTGTGCGCCGTCTTGACGGGTCCTGGCGGCCGCCGGTACGCCTTCGGTATGACGCCGACTCCCAGGCACGAGACGAGGGCGCTCCTGCGCGCCCACCTGGCGGCCGCTTCAGGGACCAGGCACCTCACCCGACACTGCGTCACCTGCCACCGCCTGTTGCGGCTTGCGCTTCTGAAGCCCGATTCCCCATTACCGCAAGGATCTGAGCAGCCACAAGACCCGTGCGTGTGACGGGCGTCACCCAAAGATTTCCAAGACGTGGGGAACTCGACCCCCTTCTGGGGGGTGTCAATTTAATATGTGCAATTGCACCTGTGCCCGATCTGCCCGCGATGCGCATCGGTCGGCACCGACAGGTCCGCGCAAGATGCCCACAAGACTCCGCAGCGGACCCCACAGAGGCGCGCGTACGGCCGGCCGCGCCGCCCGGCGCAACTGCCCGCGAAAGCCCCGCAACGTCCCGCAACGCCCCCTCAGTGGCCTCGTGGCGCCCCTCAAGGGCCCCTGGGAGCACAAAAAAGATCGCATCGGACCCGGCGGAGTCCGATGCGACCTTCTGTGTCCTTGTGGCGTCCCCGATGGGGGCAGGGAGCCCGTGGAGCTGGTGGAGCAGGTGACTTATGGGGTGGGGGCCCCATAAGACGGCCCTAAAGGGCATGTAAGGGCTAGTCAGGCCTCGCTGCGCTGCTGCGGAATGCCCGCCAGAAGTGCGCGGACCTCCGCCTCGCGGTAGCGGCGGTGCCCGCCGAGCGTGCGGATGGACGTGAGCTTCCCAGCCTTGGCCCACCGTGTGACCGTCTTCGGGTCCACGCGGAACATCGTGGCGACCTCAGCGGGGGTCAGCAGCGGCTCGGCATCAGGGGTGCGAGCGGTCATGAGCGGCCTCCTCGAGAGAACCGAACCAGCGCGGTTCTTCCTCTAAATTCTGCACCTTGACCCGTGTTGCCCGAAATGGCGGACGCGGGCCGAGTCGGTAATAGGACGAACGGCTTGTCCTCGGCACTACAACTACACCATCCGTCCAGCCTCGTCGGCCAAACCGATGGAATTGCCCTCTCAGGGGTTCAAGCTCTACGGAAGCCGATGGACCATGCCATAACGGACAGTCACTCCAGGGTGACGATCAGTCACAGCTGGATCACCAGCCCCATCCCCACCCTCAAGATATGCAATACCGGACAACCCGCCCATTGCTGGACGGAATAAGCTCTTCCAGGACTCGTTGTCCCATATTGGCACGACCGGTAGGGATGTCCGCAAGAGTCCAGTTACGTGCTCTCCGTCACGCTTGAGCCAATGGCCCGGATCGGGACCAACGTCCCCGGCCCTCCGGCGGCGCGTCGGCAGCCGCCGGCGTCAGCTCGCGAACTGCAGTTCGCGGATGGTCCGCCAGCGCTCGGTGAGCCGCTCGTACGCCTCGGAGGCGGCCGCTCCCGACCCGTCCTTGAGCGCGGCCAGACCCTCGGCCACATCGGCGGCCGACCGGTCCTCCGCGAGATCCGCCTCGGGGATCGCGTGCACCAGGCCGCCGTAGTCCAGCTCGACCATGGAACGCGGGTGGAACTCCTCGAGCCAGCGGCCCACGTCGATCAGGCCGTCGATCAGCGGGCCTTCCTCCAGCGCGTCCTTGAGCACCCGCAGCCCGCGCGCCACCCGGCGGCGGGCCTGCACCATCGGCGTCCGGTACCGCATCAGCGGCTCCTTGGACTCGCCGAGCCCGGCCGGCTCGTACTCCCGCTCGTCATCGCCGAACAGGGCGAACCAGCGGACCGGTACGTGCCAGGTCGCTGAGCGGATCCACGGCCGGGCGTCCGGGTTGCGCTCCCGCCATGCCTCGTGGTCCGCCTCGGCCTGCGCGCGCACCACGGCGGGCAGCACGGCGTCCAGCACGATCTCCGGAAGCTGCTCGGAGAGGGCGTCCAGCGCCAGCCAGCCGCGCAGCCGGGTACGCCAGGGGCAGATGTGCGTCACGCCGTTGACGACGGCCACGAAGGCGTCGCGGCTCTCGTGCACCGGGACGGCCACCGGCGGGACCGGCAGCAGGTCGGCCAGCGACTGCCGCAGCTCGTCCTGTGCGGTCCGCACCTCGCCCGCGGCCGCATACCGGTACCAGTGGGTGCGTTCGGGCTCGGGGAACGCCGCCAGCGGCTCGTAGACCCGCAGATACGCCGCGTACGGGACCAGCACCGACGACAAGCCCACACCCGCTCCCTCGTGACCGGCTCTCACCCGAATCGTCCCACGCTCCGGCCCGCGGTGGGGGTGATCCACAGCACTGTGCCCGTCCGGGGGGCCGGCGCCGGCCGAGGGGTCCTCCGGAGTGTCGTTCCGCACAGCTCCGGAACGCCCTCGTCCACTTTTTTCCGCGCTCTTTCCGCGTTCCCTCAGAGTGCCTTCCGGCGGCCGCGGCCCGCTACGGCGCGGCCCGGAGCGGTGCTCGGGAGGACGTACCGTGCGCAGCGGAGGCCGTTGGCGATCACCCGGCCGGGCCCTACGGCCGTACGGGCCGCCTGCGGGCAATACGCTTGCGCCAACCGGCCCTCCCCACCCGCACGGAGGGCAACCTCTGGACTGCAGGAGTCACCACCGTGACCGACGTTCTTCAGACTTCCAGCGTCGTCTCCAAACTGTTCCGGTCGGAACAGGGCGGACACGAGCAAGTCGTCTTCTGCCAGGACCGTGCCAGCGGCCTCAAGGCCGTCATCGCGCTCCACTCCACCGCTCTGGGCCCGGCCCTCGGCGGTACCCGCTTCTACGACTACGCGACCGACGAAGAGGCCGCGCTCGACGCCCTCAACCTCTCCCGCGGCATGTCGTACAAGAACGCTCTGGCCGGCCTCGACCACGGTGGCGGCAAGGCCGTGATCATCGGTGATCCGGAAGCGATCAAGAGCGAAGAACTCCTGCTCGCCTACGGCCGTTTCGTGGCCTCGCTCGGCGGCCGTTACGTCACCGCCTGCGATGTCGGCACCTACGTGGCCGACATGGACGTCGTCGCCCGCGAGAACCGCTGGACGACCGGCCGCTCCCCCGAGAACGGCGGCGCCGGCGACTCCTCCGTGCTGACCGCCTTCGGTGTCTTCCAGGGCATGCGGGCCGCCGCCCGCAGCCAGTGGGGCGAGCCCACGCTGCGCGGCCGCCGGGTCGGCATCGCCGGCGTCGGCAAGGTCGGCCACCACCTGGTGGAGCACCTGATCGAGGACGGTGCCGAGGTCGTGATCACCGACGTCCGCGCCGACGCCGTCGACCGGATCCGCGCCCGCCACCCGCAGATCAGCGCCGTCTCCGACGCCGATGTCCTGATCCGGACCCCGCTCGACGTCTACGCGCCCTGCGCGCTCGGCGGCGCGCTGAACGACGAGACCGTGCCGGCCCTCACCGCCACCATCGTGTGCGGCGCGGCCAACAACCAGCTCGCCCACCCGGGCGTCGAGAAGGACCTCGCCGACCGCGGGATCCTCTACGCGCCCGACTACGTGGTGAACGCCGGTGGCGTGATCCAGGTCGCGGATGAGCTGCACGGCTTCGACTTCGACCGGGCCAAGGCCAAGGCGACGAAGATTTTCGACACCACCGCCGCCATTTTCGACCGCGCGCGGACCGACGGCATTCCGCCGGCCGCCGCCGCGGACCGGCTCGCCGAGCAGCGCATCGCGGACCGGACCCCGGCCGCCGACTGGCTGCGTCCCGAGGCAGGCTGATTTCAGCCACTTACCCGCCGGTCACCCGCCGCTCACCTGGTGTGCGGCGGGCGGTCGCCTGTCCGGGGGCAGGCGACCGCCCGGTGATCTCCCCCGGAACGGCCCGGTGGTCCACCCGCTGACGCGGTGGGTGACCGAACGCACGACGCGATAGCAAGTTCGCGCTAGAACCGGGTAAAATCACGGCTGACCAGCCAGTACAGGGCCCACTTCGGCTCCCGCTCCGACGCGCGTCGTGCGGGCGACGTACCGTGCGGCTCCGGAAGCAGGTACCGTTGAGGGCCTACGGACCGGTCCCTCCCCGGAGAGACCGCTCCGATTCATGAACGCGTGTCAAGACTCGGGGCCATCGAGCCCCGCCGTTGAGGGGGTCGAGCCATGGGGCGCGGCCGGGCCAAGGCCAAGCAGACGAAGGTCGCCCGCCAGCTGAAGTACAACAGCGGCGGTACAGATCTGACACGTCTGGCCGACGAGCTGGGCGCATCGTCACCACTTCCGGTACTTCCGCCGGAGCCTGTTGTGGACGATGACGACGAGAACGACGACGACGATCCGTACGCACAGTACGCGAGTCGTTACAACGATGATGACGACGACGAGGACTCCGAGCCCTCGCCGCAACGTCGTCACTCTTGACGCTGCACTTCTACAGACCCGGTCCGGGGCCCGCCCCGGACCGGGTTTCGTCATGGCCCATGGTGCCTAGGGCCTGTCCGCTGGACAGACCCCAGGCGCCCGGACCTGGCTACTTCGCGTAGTCGCCGGTCAGGGTCACGGCCTCGGCGTGGTCACCGCGTTCGACGACCTCGCCACTCACCCATGCCTCCACACCGCGGTCGGCGAGAGTGGCGAGCGCCACATCCACCGAGTCCTGCGGCACGACGGCGATCATGCCGACGCCCATGTTCAGCGTCTTCTCCAGCTCCAGCCGCTCCACCCCGCCCAGCTCACCGACGGTGGTGAAGACCGGGTCCGGCCGCCAGGTCGAACGGTCGACGGTGGCGTGCAGGTGGTCCGGGATCACGCGGCCCAGGTTGTTGGCCAGACCGCCGCCGGTGATGTGCGAGAACGCGTGCACCGGGGCGAGCCGGGTGAGCGCCAGGCAGTCCAGCGAGTAGATCTTGGTCGGCTCCAGCAGCTCCTCGCCGAGGGTCCGGCCGAACTCCGGAACGTCCCGGTCCAGCTCCCAGCCGGCCCGGTCGAAGAAGACGTGGCGCACCAGCGAGTACCCGTTGGAGTGAAGTCCCGACGACTCGATCGCGATCACCGCGTCACCCGAACGGATACGATCCGCGCCCAGCACCTCGTCGGCCTCGACCACACCGGTACCGGCGCCCGCGACGTCGAAGTCGTCCGGGCCCAGCAGGCCCGGGTGCTCGGCGGTCTCGCCGCCGACCAGCGCGCAGCCGGCCAGGACACAGCCCTCGGCGATGCCCTTGACGATCGCCGCGACCCGCTCCGGGTAGACCTTGCCGACGCAGATGTAGTCGGTCATGAAGAGCGGCTCGGCGCCGCACACGACCAGGTCGTCCACGACCATGCCGACCAGGTCGTGGCCGATCGTGTCGTAGACGCCCATCCGGCGGGCGATGTCGACCTTCGTGCCGACGCCGTCCGTGGCGGAGGCGAGCAGCGGCCGCTCGTAGCGCTTGAGCGCGGAGGCGTCGAAGAGTCCGGCGAACCCGCCGAGGCCGCCCACGACCTCGGGCCGGGTGGCCTTCTTGACCCACTGCTTCATCAGGCCCACAGCGCGGTCGCCCGCTTCGATGTCCACGCCGGCGGAGGCGTAGCTGGCGCCGGTATTCTCAGGCATGGCTGGGAACTTTCACGTCGTCGAGTAGATGCGGTGCGATCGCCGGGGCGGCGATCAGGGGAGCCGGTTTCACGGGCGCCGGCTCCCGGGGTGGAGCGTCACGGCAGTAGTCCGAGTTTGCCCGACTACGGACGGCGCAGCGCGTCGGCGGCGTCGGTGCCACCGGCCAGCTCGCTCTCCAGGAGCTGCTTGCCGAGCAGCTCCGGGTCGGGCAGATCCATCGGGTAGACACCGTCGAAGCAGGCGCGGCACAGGTTCGGCTTGGCGATCGTCGTCGCCTCGACCATCGCGTCCAGCGAGATGTACGCGAGCGAGTCCGCGCCCAGCGACTTGCCGATCTCCTCGACGGACATGCCGTTGGCGATCAGTTCGGCGCGGGTCGCGAAGTCGATGCCGAAGAAGCACGGCCACTTGACCGGCGGCGACGAGATCCGGATGTGGACCTCGGCGGCCCCCGCCTCACGGAGCATCCGCACCAGCGCGCGCTGGGTGTTGCCGCGGACGATCGAGTCGTCCACGACGATCAGGCGCTTGCCGCGGATGACGTCCTTGAGCGGGTTCAGCTTGAGCCGGATACCCAGCTGCCGGATGGTCTGCGACGGCTGGATGAAGGTCCGGCCGACGTACGAGTTCTTGACCAGGCCGGTGCCGTACGGGATCCCGCTCGCCTCGGCGTAGCCGACGGCGGCCGGCGTGCCGGACTCCGGAGTCGGTATCACCAGATCGGCTTCGACGGGGGCCTCGGCGGCGAGCTTGCGGCCCATCTCCACCCGGGACAGATAGACGTTCCGGCCCGCGATGTCGGTGTCAGGGCGCGCCAGGTACACGTACTCGAAGATGCAGCCCTTGGGCTTGGCCTCCGCGAACCGGGTGGTCCGCAGACCGTTCTCGTCGATCGCGATCAGTTCGCCGGGCTCGATCTCCCGGACGAAGCTGGCACCGCAGATGTCGAGGGCGGCGGACTCCGAGGCGACGACCCAGCCGCGCTCCAGCCGGCCGAGCACCAGCGGGCGGATGCCCTGCGGGTCACGCGCCGCGTACAGCGTGTGCTCGTCCATGAAGACAAGGCTGAAAGCACCCTTGACCAGAGGCAGCACCTTGCCGGCGGCGAGTTCGACGGAGAGCGGCTTGCCGTCCTCGTCGACCTGTCCGGCCAGCAGCGCTGTCACCAGGTCGGTGTCGTTGGTGGCGGCCACCCGCGTGGCCCGGCCATTGCCCTGGGGCAGGTCGGCGACCATCTCGGCGAGCTCCGCCGTGTTGACCAGGTTGCCGTTGTGACCGAGCGCGATCGACCCGTTGGCGGTGGCACGGAAGGTGGGCTGGGCGTTCTCCCACACCGAGGCACCGGTGGTCGAGTAGCGGGCGTGACCGACGGCGATATGGCCGGTCAGAGAGCCGAGGGAGGTCTCGTCGAAGACCTGGGAAACAAGCCCCATGTCCTTGAAGACCAGGATCTGGGAGCCATTACTCACAGCGATGCCCGCGGACTCCTGTCCGCGGTGCTGCAGGGCGTACAGACCGAAATAGGTGAGCTTGGAGACCTCTTCGCCGGGGGCCCAGACACCAAAGACGCCGCAAGCGTCCTGGGGGCCCTTCTCGCCGGGGAGCAGGTCGTGGTTGAGTCGTCCATCACCACGAGGCACACAGCGAGTCTAAGGCAGATTCGACCCGCGTCCGAACGGGCGACGGACCGCGAACCCCGCGATCACGGGTGTGACCACGGGTGTCTCACCGCAGGTGAGGCGAGGATCACGTGCTTTACGGGCCCTGAGCGGACACCGTGTGAGCACCCCACTACGGGGTGGTGGGGACGGGGGTCCTGCGGACCCGCTCAGCCGAGCGCCGGTGGCGGCTCAGCCGATGACCGGGAGACCGGCGGGGTGGCTCAGCCGAGGACCGGGAGACCGGTGGGGTGGCTCAGCCGAGGACCGGGAGACCGGTGGGGTGGCTCAGCCGAGGACCGGGAGATAGGGACCGAGATCGGCCCGCTCCCCGCTCGCCGAGACGGCGGCGGCGTGGAGCGCGGTCTTCCAGTCGGTCCGGCCGGTGGCGAGCCGGATCCACGTCAGGGGATCGGTCTCGACGACGTTCGGCGGCGTGCCCCGGGTGTGCCGGGGCCCCTCCACGCACTGAACGGCCGCATACGGTGGAATGCGGACCTCGACGGAGTTCCCGGGCGCCTTGACCGCCAGCGCGTCGGCCAGCAGCCGGGTGACGGCCGCGACGGCCTGCCGGTCGTGCACCACCTCCACACCGGTGGCGCGCGCCAGATCGTCGCCGTGCACCACCAGCTCCACGAGCCGGGTGACGGTCATGTCCAGCGCCCGCATCGCCCCGAACACATGCGGAACGATCCGGTCCGCCCGGACCGCCTCGTCCAGGAACGGCTCGATCCGCTCGGCGGCCGCGTCGAGCGCGTGCTTGACGTCGGTGATGCCGGCGGCGGTCTCCCGCGTCGAAGCGTCCAGCCGGTCCGCGATGGCGGCGGTGGACACCGCCCACACCGACAACCCGGTGACCGGAGGCACCGGATCCGGCACGGGCTCACCGAGCAGCGACCCGACGGCGTCGATCTGCCGCACGATGTGCGCCACCAGCAGCCGCACATCCCACCCGGGCAGCCCGGAGGGCCTGGTCAGCTGCTCGTCCGTGAGCGATCGCACCGCCGCCCGCACCGCCCCCACCTGTGCGACGAGCGCGGCCCGCGTCCTGGCGGGGTCATAACTACGGGCACGGCGACCGGCTGACGTCATGCCTCCGAGCCTATGGGGCTCCCCCCGGGTTGTCCCCAGGCTTTCACCGCCCGGGGCCCGGCCCCGGACTCAGCCCTGGCGGGGGCGCTCGAAGGTCAGCAGCAGACCCTCGACGGCGCCGGGGCCGATGCGGCCCTTGACGTCGGCCGCGGTGATCGACTTCAGCGCCCAGCCGTCACCGGCGTGCTTGTTGAGCGTCTTCTCCAACTTGTCGCCGTCCAGCGCGTCACCGATCAGCGATTCGCGGAACGAAACAACCTTGTACTCGAACATGGCCCAGCCCCTCGTGCGTACGTACGGAATCCGTCCGCCGCCACCCAACCACGCTCCCGCGGGGTTACGGGGCGGCGGGGGCGGATCCGCCGCCCTTGAGGGTTTCGAGGAAGGCCGCGAAGCGGGCGGGGGTGGTGGAGAGGACGACGCCGGGCGCTTCGCTTTCCCGGAGGAGGACGGTTCCGTTGACGGCGGCCGCCAGCTCTACGCAGTTCTCGCCGCCGGAATCGCTGAACGAGGACTTCTGCCACTGAAGCTGAGACATGTTCGCCGCTCCTAAAGTGCGTAGGCGACGTGCTGGATCAGACCCAGCGAGTCTTTCACCAAGTGGCTTTCCGGCACTGCGCCGGGGTCGATTGGAGCCAGGGCCGCAGCAGCCAACCGTACGAACGTGTCGGCGTAGCTCTCGACGACTGTGTCTCCCCCGAGGAAAACGGTGCGTTCAGCCGGGGTATCGGCCACAACCGTTTCCAGTCCGGGCGCTTGGCCGTGCAAGAGCGAGAAGGAGGTGCTGAAGCTTCTGACCGCCCCGACGTCGAACGGGAGGATCTGCAGCGTCACATTCGGCAGACGTGCGGCCTCGATCAGCCGCATCAGCTGCTCGCGCATGACATCTGGGCCACCGACGGCAATCCTCAGCGCCGCCTCATGGACCACGGCATGCAGTGGAAGCGCGTCATCGCCGATGAGTAGGTGCTGCCGCTCCAGCCGAAACCGCACCGCCGGTTCGATGTCCGGTCGTTGTGCACTGCCGAGAATGGCCCGCATGTACCCCTCGGTCTGCAAGAGACCGGGGATGAACAGCGTCTCGTAGCTACAGGCTCGCTTAGCTCCCGCCTCAAGCTCCGCCAGGTCCAGGGCGATCGGCGATACCAACTTGCGGTGCTCGGTCCACCAGCCCTTGCCGGAATCCTCCGCCATGTCGACGAGCGCCTCGACGTAGGGCTCATCCGTGCATCCGTACGCCTCGCACAGCGCGCGGAGCCGCGAAGTGACGATGGAGGTCCGGCCGGCCTCGATGTGGCTGAGGTGGGCCGACCCCATCCCAATCACCTCGCCAGCCTCTTTCGTGACCATGCCGGACCTCTCACGGAGCTTGCGTAGTTCAGCACCCAGCCGACGCTGCCGCTCAGTGATGCTGGTGCGCAGTCCCAATGGGGCTCCTTCGAAGAAGTTCGCTCACAGTCTGCACCCGGCCGGTGACCCGGTCCATCACCTTCGACGATTGAGTTGCAATGCTGAACCCAATTCCCCTACCGTCTGTGATGTCGCCATCACAGGGCGCACGCTCGCAGTAGGACGGCAGCGCATCGCTACCCCATGCCCCGGCACGGGAAGGGCGACAGGCCACCGCATGGGGGCGTTTCCCAGAACCGTTCGGAGAGCCGCATGAACGCGAAGGACGAACCCCCTCGAACCCCGCCCGGTGAGGGCGCGGGCGCCGACGACGAGTGGGACTACTCGCTCCAGATCCCGCACGACCTGCGCGGCGCCGGCATCGCGCGCTGCACGCTCAGAGCGGTGCTCAACGCGTACGGGCTGGCGCCGATGATCGAAGTGGCGCAGCTCGTCGCGGCCGAACTCGTCGCGAACGCGCTGGAGCACTCCAGCGGGCCGGTCAGTCTGCGACTGCACTGGCGGGAGAGAAACCTGCGGCTCGGGGTGTGGGACACCAGTCCCGCGAAGCCGGAGTTCCTGACCGTCACGGACGAGGCCGAACACGGGCGCGGCATGTGGCTGGTCACCGGGCTCGCGGCGGCGTGGGGGTGCCACCTGCTCGGGGAGGAGCCCTTCGGGCTCGCGGGGAAGCTCGTGTGGGCGGACATCGCGGCGGGGTCCGCTGCCGCGTAACCGGAACGGGCGGGCGGTGGCTGAGGTCAGAGCAGTGCGAAGTGCTCTTCTGCGGCGCTGCGCACCTTGACCGGGCGGAGGGGAGGCCCCGGCGCTGCGCGCCTGCCAGGGAAGCGGTCCGTTGCGCGGCCCGGCGAGGCGGAGGGATTCCGGTCCGCTGCGCTCCGGGCGGGGTGGAGGGGAGCTGCGGCCGACGAGGCAGCACGGCCCGGCGGGTTGGGGCGCACCCCGCCTCTCGAACTCCGGCCGCTCTCAAAGGGAACGAACTGTGTGGCCGCAGCCCCGGCATGTTGAGTTTTGACCGCCCTTAGTGATCCACATCAACTCAAAAACCACCTCACAGGTCCCACGGAACACCATGTGTCACAGCCACCCCACTTCGCCGGGAGAAGAGCGGATCAGAACGTCAACCGGAGGCGCACCGCACGGCCCACCACCCCGCCCGGGGCGCGAAGCGAGCCCGGCACCGTCCGAGAGCCCGCCAACTGCGGCGCGCCTGAATCCACCACGCCCCCATGCGCCATGCCCGGGGCGCGAAGCGAACCCGGCCCCCTGCGAAGGCCCCTCAAACGCCCCACCCCCAGGGCACCTCCGGCCGCGACCGGCCCACCACCCGCCAAGGGGAGCGCAGCGGACCGCCTCGCTGGCAGGCGCGCAGCGCCGGGCTTCCCCCTCCGCCCGGTCAAGGTGCGCAGCGCCGCAGAGGAGCACTCCGTATCTGACCTCAGCCACCCACCCGCCGTGCCACGAAGAACCGCCGGAGCAATACGCACTGCCGTCGCCAGCAGGCACGCCCTTCCCCACCCCTTCGTTCTCTCCCCACGCACAGACCGAGCCGCGCCGTCCGGGTCTCAACCAGTCGTTCGTGGCCCGGGTTCAGGCTCTGGAGTGCTTTTCCTTCGGGGTAACGTCGCCGAAAATCGTGCGGCGAGCTGAGCGTGACCGGTACAACCTTGGAGTCCGAGGCTCCTCACGGAGGCGACGGTTCCTCCCGCTCCGACGATTCTGGCTGGCGTACCGTGGCTCGTGCGACCCGAGGAGACGACCATGAGTACGCAGCCCGAGCACCCTGGCGGAGAGCTGATCCCCAGGCCCGAGCGAACCCCTGACGCTCTACGGGTCGCCCTCGCCCGGATCGCACCGCACCGGCTGGAGGAGATGGAGCGCCAGAAGAACGAAGCGTTCTCCATGGCTGCCCAGCACGACGCGCTCGGCCCTATTCGGATGTGGCTGCTGATCTGGTCAGGCGAAGTCGAAATCGAGCGTCGCCCGGACCTCTCCGAGCGGCGGCGCAAGGCGGAGCGAGCGGCTCAGACTCTCCCCAGAGAAGATCCAGCCTGGCGTGCGGCCATGGACGAAATCGTCGCCTTGACCGAAGAGGCACGCGCGGCAGTGGCCGGATGAATTGGTGCTGGGAGTACGACCCGAACGAAGAACACGTCATCGGTGGGGCACCGCCCGCCCTGGTTGCCGCCGTGGAAAAGCACTCGGTATCGCTCTGACCTCAGCCCCTACCGGCCCCCAACAGGTCCCCGCTCCTCCCCGGCCCCGGCGGCGCCCCCGCCTCGACGAACCACTCTCTCCCCAACACCAGTCCGAAGATCGGTGCCGGGAGGCGGATCAGTAGGCGGAACAGTGCCGACGAGCGGCCTTTGCCCTCTCCCGCTTGGGATCGGTGGGCGGCGAGGGCGGCGCGCTTTTGCTGGGCGTAGGGGCGGACGTTGATGCTGTGGGTGATCGCCGCTCGCGGGGTGAAGGACGTGCGCATCACCTCCGGGTCGTAGCGGACCGGCACCCGGAGGAGGCGCAGCGCACGGAACACCCGGTCGATGGGCTCGCGCGGCAGCGTCGCCTCCAGGACGCGGGTGCCCGTCAACCGGGCCGCCCGCGCGCCCACTTCGTGGACCCGGACGTGGTCGCGGTGGCCGTAGCCGCCCTGGGCGTCGTAGCTGAGCAGGACGTCGGCCCGCTCCTCACTCAACAGCTCCGCGAGCTTCGACGCGGCCTCGTCCACGTCCGCGCGGGCGAAGCGCACGCGGTCCGGTGGGTCCGGGAACAGCAGGGGGCCGTGGCCGCTGTCGGCGTATCCGAGGTGCACCACGCGGGCGACGCCCAGCAGCGCGGCGCTCGCCCGCAGTTCGTCCAGGCGCAGGGTGCCGTCCGGGCGGGTCGCCTCGCCCATGATCCCGTCGCAGGCGACGGCCACGACCACCCGGTGACCCTCCGCGGCCAGCCGCGCCAGCGTGCCGCCGGTGAGCAGCACCTCGTCGTCCGGATGGGCATGGAACGCGAGAATCGTCGTCATCCCGGCCATCCTGACAGGCCCTGGCAGGCGCCGGCAGGCATGCGAACGGCTCGGCCCCGGCTCCTCGGAAGAGGAGCCGGGGCCGAGCCGAGAGGCGGTCTCAGGCCAGCAGAGCCGGGATCGTCGCCTCGTGCGCCTGCTTCAGCTCACTCAGCGGGATCGTGAACTGGTCCTGGATCTCGATCGTCTCGCCGTCCACGACACCGATGCGCGCGGCCGGGAGGCCTCGCGCGCCGCACATGTCGTTGAAGCGGAGCTCCTCGCTGCGCGGGACGGCGACGACCGCGCGGCCGGCCGACTCGCTGAAGAGGAAGACGAACGGGTCGAGGTCGTCCGGGACGACGATCCGGGCGCCCTTGCCGCCGCGCAGGCACGACTCGGTGACGGCCTGGATGAGGCCACCGTCCGAGAGGTCGTGCGCTGCGTCGATCATGCCGTCGCGGGAGCCGGCGATGAGGATCTCGCCGAGCAGCCGCTCGCGCTCCAGGTCCACCGCGGGCGGCAGGCCGCCGAGGTGGCTGTGGACGACCTCGGACCAGGCGGAACCGCCCAGTTCTTCCTTGGTGTCACCGAGGAGGTAGAGGAGCTGGCCCTCTTCCGCGAACGCCATCGGCGTACGGCGGTTGACGTCGTCGATGACGCCGAGCACCGCGACCACGGGGGTCGGGTGGATGGCGACGTCACCGGTCTGGTTGTAGAGCGAGACGTTGCCGCCGGTGACCGGGGTGCCCAGGATCAGACAGCCGTCGGCCAGACCGCGGGTGGCCTCGGCGAACTGCCACATGACGTCCGGGTCCTCGGGGGAACCGAAGTTGAGGCAGTCCGAGATGGCGAGCGGCTTGGCGCCGGTGGCGGCGACGTTGCGGTACGCCTCCGCCAGCGCGAGCTGCGCGCCGGTGTACGGGTCGAGCTTGGTGAAGCGGCCGTTGCCGTCGGTGGCGATGGCGACGCCGAGGTTGGTGTCCTCGTCGATGCGGACCATGCCCGAGTCCTCGGGGTGCGACAGCACCGTGTTGCCCTGCACGAACCGGTCGTACTGGTCCGTGATCCAGGACTTCGACGCCTGGTTCGGCGACGAGACGAGGGCCAGCACCTGGCGGCGCAGTTCGTCACCGCCCGCCGGGCGGGCGAGCTTGTTCGCGTCGTCGGCCTGGAGGGCGTCCTGCCAGGACGGACGGGCGTACGGGCGGTCGTAGACCGGGCCCTCGTGGGCGACGGTGCGCGGCGGGACGTCGACGATCTGCTCGCCGTGCCAGAAGATCTCCAGCCGCTCGCCGTCGGTGACCTCACCGATGACGGTGGCGATGACGTCCCACTTCTCGCAGATCTCGAGGAAGCGCGCGACCTTGCCGGGCTCGACGATCGCGCACATGCGCTCCTGGGACTCACTCATGAGGATTTCCTCGGGCGAGAGGGAGGAGTCGCGCAGGTGGACGGTGTCGAGTTCGACGCGCATGCCGCCGGAGCCGGCCGAGGCCAGCTCGGAGGTGGCGCAGGACAGGCCCGCGCCGCCGAGGTCCTGGATGCCGTCGACGAGGTCGGCCTTGAAGATCTCCAGGGTGCACTCGATGAGGAGCTTCTCCTGGAACGGGTCGCCGACCTGGACGGCGGGGCGCTTGCTGGGCTTGGCGTCGTCGAAGGTCTCCGAGGCGAGGACCGAGACGCCGCCGATGCCGTCGCCGCCGGTGCGGGCGCCGTAGAGGATGACCTTGTTGCCGGCGCCGGACGCCTTGGCGAGGTGGATGTCCTCGTGCTTCATGACGCCGACGCAGAGCGCGTTGACGAGCGGGTTGCCCTGGTAGCAGGCGTCGAAGACGACCTCGCCACCGATGTTCGGCAGGCCCAGACAGTTGCCGTAGCTGCCGATGCCGGACACGACGCCGGGCAGTACGCGCTTGGTGTCGGGGTGGTCCGCGGCACCGAAGCGCAGCGGGTCCATGACCGCGACCGGCCGGGCACCCATCGCGAGGATGTCGCGGACGATGCCGCCGATGCCGGTGGCCGCGCCCTGGTGGGGCTCGATGTACGAGGGGTGGTTGTGCGACTCGACCTTGAAGGTGACCGCGTAGCCCTGGCCGACGTCGACGACGCCGGCGTTCTCGCCGATGCCGACGAGCATGGCGTCGTTCTCGGGGGCCTTCTCGCCGAACTGCTTCAGGTGGACCTTGCTGCTCTTGTACGAGCAGTGCTCGGACCACATGACGGAGTACATCGCGAGTTCGGCGCCGGTCGGGCGGCGGCCGAGGATCTCGCGGATGCGCGCGTACTCGTCGGGCTTGAGGCCGAGTTCGGCCCAGGGCTGGTCGGCCTCGGGGGTCTTTTCGGCGTTCGTGACGGTATCGAGGGTCATGCGGTGACCAGCTTCTTCAGGATCGAGGTGAAGAATCCCAGACCGTCGGTGCGACCGGTGCCGATCAGCGGCTCGACGGCGTGCTCGGGGTGCGGCATGAGGCCGACGACGTTTCCCGCGGCGTTGGAGATGCCGGCGATGTCGCGCAGCGAGCCGTTGGGATTGACGTCGAGGTAGCGGAAGACCACGCGGCCCTCGGCTTCCAGTTCGTCCAGCGTCCGCTCGTCGGCCACATAGCGGCCGTCGATGTTCTTCAGCGGGATGGAGATCTCCTGGCCGGCCGAGTAATCGGCGGTCCAGGCGGTGTCCGCGTTCTCCACCCGCAGCTTCTGGTCGCGGCAGATGAAGTGCAGGTGGTTGTTGCGGAGCATCG
This sequence comes from Streptomyces sp. So13.3, assembly GCF_005860785.2. Classification (NCBI taxonomy): domain Bacteria; kingdom Bacillati; phylum Actinomycetota; class Actinomycetes; order Kitasatosporales; family Streptomycetaceae; genus Streptomyces; species Streptomyces sp. So13.3. The sequence continues at coordinate 4,737,508 of NZ_CP048835.1, forward strand.
CGCCGGGCAGCAGGTGCGATTCGGTCAGCACCTGGAAGCCGTTGCAGATGCCGAGGACCGGAAGACCGTCCCTGGCGCCCGCGATGACCGACTCCATGACGGGGGAGAAGCGCGAGATCGCGCCGGCCCGCAGGTAGTCGCCGTAGGAGAAACCGCCGGGCAGGACGACCGCGTCGACCTGGTGGAGGTCCTTGTCGCGGTGCCACAGCGGCACCGGCTCGGCACCGGCGACGCGGATCGCGCGCTGGGTGTCGCGGTCGTCGAGCGTTCCGGGGAAGGTGACGACGCCGACGCGTGCGGTCACGACTCCACCTTCACGGAGAAGTCCTCGATGACGGTGTTGGCAAGGAAGGTTTCGGCCATCTCCCGGATGCGGGCGAGGGCGGCGTCGTCGACCGGCCCCTCGACCTCGAGTTCAAAGCGCTTTCCCTGGCGGACGTCCGCGATCCCTTCGAACCCGAGACGCGGCAGTGCACGGTGCACCGCCTGGCCCTGGGGGTCGAGGATCTCCGGCTTGAGCATGACGTCGACTACGACGCGTGCCACTGGCACTCCCGGTGTTGTGGTGGTGCGTGAAGTGACTTCAGCGTACCCGTCGCAAAAATCTACGCGGGTAGATATCCTGTTCTCCGCCGGTTGACGCTCATCACGTTTAAGTATCGGCCGTGCGATTCTCTAGGGGATGCGTTTCAAGAAACGTAGGGTCCCGATTGCGACGGGACACGCGGAGGAATAATCCTCCGGCTTCCCGACGTAATGCATGGCATCGTACAAATGAAAACTTATTGTCCCCGACTTGTCGGCTTCATCGCATCGACCCAGCTCAGCCGCAGATCAGTCGTTGATCAGTGGTAGCCAGGAGGCCGGCAGAAGCCGATTCCGCACGAAAGGACCGACACCCATGGCGCAGCGCGTAGTGGTCAGCCTCTCCGACGATCTCGACGGCGGCGAGGCAGCGGAGACGATCGTTTTCGGGATCGACGGAAAGTCCTTCGAGATCGACCTGTCGGCGGTCAATGCCGACAAGCTGCGGAGCGCCCTGTCGCCGTATGTCGGCGCCGGCCGGAAGCACGCCCGCTCGGGAAAGGTCTACAAGCGCACGGCCGTCGCGCCCGACCCGGCCGCGGTGCGCGCGTGGGCCCGGTCCAACGGCTTCGACGTGCCGCCGCGCGGCCGCATCCCGAAGAAGGTCTACGAGGCGTTCAACGAAGCGAGTTGAGCCGGAGGGCGTCCGTCCGTGATCTTGCGCCCTACCGACTGGACAGGCACCCCCTGTGTTCCGCTACTGTTTGGAGCACGCCGAGGGCAGGGTCGAAAGACCAGGTCGTCGATAGTCACGCGGGTGTAGCTCAGTAGTAGAGCGCCCCCCTTCCAGGGGGGAGGCGCAGTGTGCGATCCCTGTCACCCGCTCTGACTGTTCTGACCGGTCCAATGGATCGGGTAGAGTAGTCTTGCGCAACAGCGCGGTGCGGACGTAGCTCAGTTGGTAGAGCGCAACCTTGCCAAGGTTGAGGTCGCCAGTTCGAACCTGGTCGTCCGCTCAGTTCAATGAAGTCCCCGGTCGGATCTCCGACCGGGGACTTCATTGTTTCAGCCTTCTTCGCGTCGGCGACACGGGCGCTTCATGACATTCGTCATCAATGCCGATGACACCGCGCACTGCCCGCACGTCCCGGCCGGCGGAACGCTGGATATATGGACACGTACAGCGGGGACACGCACGAGAAGGTGATCGATGTCGCCGGATTGCGCCGCCGATATGACGGTCAATTCGAGGCGGTACGCGGAGTGACGTTCACGGTGGCGCGCGGCGAGCTCTTCGCGCTGCTGGGGACCAACGGGGCGGGCAAGACCTCCACCGTCGAGGTGCTGGAGGGGCTGGCCAGGCCGAGCGGCGGGCAGGTCAGGGTGCTGGGGCACGATCCCTACCGGGAGCGGGCGCTGGTGCGGCCGCGGATGGGCGTAATGCTCCAGGAGGGCGGGTTTCCTTCCGACCTGACGGTGGCCGAAACCGCCCGTATGTGGGCCGGCTGCACGACCGGGGCCCGGCCGGTCGGCGAGGCGCTGGAGATGGTGGGCCTCGGCACCCGCCACAAGGTGCGCGTCAAACAGCTGTCGGGCGGTGAACGGCGGCGCCTGGACCTGTCGATGGCGCTGCTCGGCCGTCCCGAAGTGCTCTTCCTGGACGAGCCGACCACCGGGCTCGACGCGGAGGGCCGCCATGAGACCCAGCAACTGGTGCGCGAGCTGCGGGACCGGGGCACGACCGTCCTGCTCACCACGCACTACCTGGAGGAGGCCGAGGGCCTCGCCGACCGGCTGGCGATCATGCGCGGCGGACAGATCGTCGCGACCGGCACCCCCGCCGAGGTGACGGCGGCCCGGCCGGCCCGGATCCACTTCACTCTGCCGGAGGGCGTGACGCCGGACCGGCTGCCGCTGTCCGTCCCGTCGGCCGCCGACGGGCGCCGGATCGAGGTGCGGACCGAACGGCTGCAGGAGGACCTGCTGGAACTGCTGACGTGGGCGCGCGACAGGGACGTACAGCTCCTCGGACTCGACGCGCGGCACGCATCGCTGGAAGAGGCGTTCATGGACATCGCGAAGGGGGACGCACGATGAGCACGACGCGTACGGGAACGCTGAAGGGAACGGGCACGGTGCCGGCGACGGGCCCACGGACCCGGAGCCGTACGCGGCTGGTGGCGCTCGGCCGGGCCGAGCTCACCTTGCTGTGGCGCAACCGGACGGCGATGTACACCGCGCTGCTGCTACCGGTCGGCATGGTCTGGGCGACGCGTTCCGTGGTCCCGACCCACGACCTCAGGGAAGCCGGACTGACCCGCAACGCCCAGACGATGAGCGGCGGCATCGGCGTCATCCTGCTCCTCGTCGTCTACTACAACCTGGTGACCGCCTATGTGGCGCGGCGCGAGGAGCTGGTGCTCAAGCGGCTGCGGACCGGGGAACCGTCGGATCTGGAGATCCTGGCCGGGACGGCCCTCCCGGCGGCCGCCGTGGCGCTCGCGCAGTGCACGGCGCTGATCGCCACCGGTGCGCTGCTGCTGGACCTGCCGGCTCCCCGGCGGCCGGAACTACTCGTCGCGGGCGTGTTGCTGGGGGTGCTGCTGCTGGCCGCGCTGGCGGCCGTCTCGACCGTCTTCACCCGGAGTGTGGAGGTGGCGCAGTTGACCACCCTGCCGCTGTTCATGGTGTCGCTCATCGGATCCGGGCTCTTCGTACCGGTGGAACTGCTGCCCGGCTGGGCCCACGATCTGTGCCGGCTGCTGCCCGTAACGCCCGTCACCGACCTCGTACGGTTCGGCTGGCTGGGCGGCGCCGGGGCGGGCGAAATCCTGCGCACGCTGGGGCTCGCGGTGGCCTGGACCGCGCTCGCGGTGTTTGCTGTACGCCGGTGGTTCCGCTGGGAACCGCGTCGCTGACCAGGCCCAGGGGGACGACCGTGCCGAAGCTGACGGGATGGTGGGAGCGGCGCAGCGATCCGGCCCGCTTCGAGCTCTACACGCGGTGGTCGCTGTACTCCTTCGCGTTGATCGAGGTGTTCCTGGTCCTCGGCGCGGTCCAGCGCTCCGACAGTCCGATCGGTGCGCGCGTCGTCCTGTGGGCGCTGCTGGGGCAGGCCGTGCTGTGCGCGGTGCTGGTGTCCCGGGTGCTGGACTGGGCGCTGGGCCGGCGCGAGCGGCCGACCCGGCTGCTCGCCGCCGCCGGCGCCACGACGGCCCTCGCGGTGCTGGTCGTCGTGGTCCTGCGGGCGCGCGGCACCCTGCTCCCCGGGGGCGAGGCGGTCCAGATCGTCTCCGGCTTCACCGCCTTCGCGATCGGCCCCGCGGTGCTGAACATCCGCCGACCGCGCCGGATCGTGCTGCTCGTGATGGGTACGGCCGCACTGGTGGCGGTGTGCTCGGCGGCGGCGGGACTGCCGACGGGTGAGACCACCGGCTACGCCGTCGCGGTGGCGGCGGGGGGCGCCGCCATGGCGTTCACCTACCGCGGCTCCGCCTGGATCCTGGTCGTCGTGTGGGAGCTGGACCGGGCACGGGAGGCGCAGTCGCGGCTGGCGGTCGCGGAGGAGCGGCTGCGGTTCGGACGGGATCTGCACGATGTGATGGGACGCAATCTCTCGGTGATCGCGCTCAAGAGCGAACTCGCCGTCCAACTCGCCCAGCGGGGGCGGCCCGAGGCCATCGACCAGATGGTGGAGGTGCAGCGCATCGCGCGGGAGTCGCAGCGCGACGTGCGCGAGGTCGTCCGCGGCTACCGGTCGGTGGACCTTCAGGTGGAGCTGGCGGGCGCGCTGTCGGTGCTGCGGGCCGCGGGCGTCGACTGCCGGGCCGAGGGCGACGACGGGGCGACGCTGTCGCCCGCCGTCCAGTCCGTGATCGCCTGGGTGGTCCGAGAGGGCACCACCAACGTGCTGCGGCACGGGGACGCGCGCAGCTGCGTCATCCGGCTGCTGGTCGAGCCGGCCGGCTCGGCCGTACTGACCATGGAGAACGACGGAGCGGTGACCGTCCCCGCCGTGGCCGCTCCGACGACGCCGGGGACCGGGCTGACCGGGCTGCGCGAGCGCGTCGGCGCGCTGGGCGGCACGCTGACCGCGGAGCCGGACACGGGCGGGGTGTTCCGGCTGACGGCGTGCGTGCCGCTGCAACGCCGGGAAGCCGCTTCCAGTGCCCCCGGTACCACCTCCGTAGGTTCGCAGAGCACGGAAGGAGCCGCATGACGCATCCGATCGGGACCGGTGAGGCCGGCGAGGCGCGCGTCCGCGTTCTGCTCGCCGACGACGAGCACCTCATCCGCGGCGCGCTCGCCGCGCTGCTGTCCTACGAGGACGACATCCTCGTCGTCGCCGAGGCCGCCTCCGGGCCCGAGGCACTCGCGATGGCACGGGCGCACCGGCCGGATGTCGCGGTCCTGGATCTGGAGATGCCGGGCGCCGACGGTGTGGCGGTCGCCACATCCCTGCGGGCCGAGCTGCCCGGCTGCCGGACCATGATCGTGACCGGTCACGGTCGTCCAGGACACCTGAAGCGGGCCCTGACGGCGGGCGTCAGGGGCTTCGTTCCCAAGACCGTCTCGGCGCAGCGGCTGGCCGAGATCATCCGCACCGTGCACGCCGGGGGCCGTTACGTGGACCCGGAGTTGGCGGCCGACGCGATCAGCGCCGGGGACTCCCCGCTGACCGTCCGCGAGGCCGAGGTCCTCGATCTGGCGGCCGACGGCGCGCCGATCGCGGAGATCGCCCGGCGGGCCGCGCTGTCCCAGGGAACGGTGCGCAACTACCTCTCCTCGGCCGCCACGAAACTGTCCGCGGAGAACCGTCATGAGGCCGCGCGCATCGCCCGGGAGCGCGGTTGGGTATAGTGGCTCTCGCGCAAAGCACACAGCACGCGCGATGCGGACGTAGCTCAGTTGGTAGAGCGCAACCTTGCCAAGGTTGAGGTCGCCAGTTCGAACCTGGTCGTCCGCTCAGCAGAACGAAGGCCCCGGTGGATTTCTCCATCGGGGCCTTCGTCGTACGCGGCCTTCGTCGTACACGGCTGCCCGGGTGCCCGGCCGCGGGGTGCGCGGCCGGGCACTTGGGGCAGCCGGCCGCTAGGACCAGGTCGTGCCGGTGAGGCGCTCGTAGGCCTCGATGTACTTGGCGCGGGACTGCTCGATGATCTCGGGCGGCAGCGGCGGCGGGGGCAGTTCGCTGTTCTTGTCCCAGCCGGAGGCGGGGGACGTCAGCCAGTTGCGGATGAACTGCTTGTCGAAGGACGGCTGGGTCCGGCCGGGCTTCCACTGGTCGGCCGGCCAGAAGCGCGAGGAGTCCGGAGTGAGCACCTCGTCGCCGATGACGAGCTCGTCACCGTCGAAGCCGAACTCGAACTTGGTGTCCGCCAGGATGATGCCGCGGTCCCGGGCGACATCGCGGGCCCGGCTGTAGACCGCGAGGGTCGTCTGGCGCAGCAGGGCCGCGGTCTCGGCGCCGACCTGACGGGCCGCCTCCTCGTAGGAGACGTTCTCGTCGTGCTCACCGACCTCGGCCTTGGTGGCGGGCGTGAAGATCGGCGCGGGCAGCTCCGAGCCGTCGACGAGGCCCTCGGGGAGCGCGAGGCCGCAGACGGTGCGGTGCGCGTCGTACTCGACGAGGCCGGAGCCGGTGAGGTAGCCGCGGGCCACGCACTCGACCGGGATCATCCGCAGCGACTTGCAGACCATGGTGCGGCCGGCCCAGTCGGCGGGGGCGCCGGCCGGGACGTCGGTGGAGATGACGTGGTTGGGGACCAGGTCGGCGAGCTGGTCGAACCACCACAGCGACAGCTGGGTGAGGATCCGGCCCTTGTCGGGGACCTCGGTGGGCACCACCCAGTCGTACACGGACGTACGGTCGCTGGCCACCATCACCAGTTCACCGGCCGCGTTCCGGTACAGGTCGCGGACCTTACCGGTGTGCAGGTGCACCAGTCCCGGCACCTGGACGGGTACGGGTTTCTCAACGAATCCGGACATGGGTCCTCCCCACTCGGCGGCTCAGCTCCCGATTCTCCCGCACGAGGGAGGGTGCAACCCGACAGGGTCCGGCCGAGCGGGCAGGTCGGAACCCATCGGAACCTAATCGTGCTTGCAGATCCGGTCCAGGAGGTTGGCCGTGGCGCGCTGGATCCGGGGGTCCACATAGTGCGGACGGTCCAGCGCCGGGGACCAGGCGAAGGTGCCGGAGGCGAAGACATAGGCGCCGCTCGGTGCCCGGTACAGCGACGTCTCCTGATGGCGGCGGCGGCCGTCGGCGTCCTCGTACGGCGAGTGCGCGAGCAGGATCCGGTCGGTGGACTCGGGCAGCGCGGTGCGCGGGAAGTAGCGGTCCGCCTCACCCGCGACCAGGCCCTCGATCTCGTCCCCCTCGGCCGCGCCGGTGGCCTCCCACAGCCAGTGGTCGGCGTTGCGGACGACGAGCGGGGCGGGTTCGGGGACGCGGCCGGCGTACTGCACGCCCAGCAGCAGCTGTTCCGGCTCGCCCAGGTCCCGCCACAGGGCGCTGCGGCCGCGGGCGTCGCCGCGGCGCTTGCGGCAGGTCAGCAGCCGGTCGGGCTCACCGGCCGGCGAGGGGCCCAGTTCGACCTGCCAGTACATGGAGTTGGCGGAGAGGAACACCAGCGAGGTGCCGCCGTCCCTGGCGGCCTCGGCGGCGCGGCGCATCGGGACCGACCAGTACTCGTCGTGCCCGGGGAAGACCAGGCCGCGGTACCGGGAGGGGTCGACGCGGCCGGCGTGCAGATCGCGGGCGTCCGCGTAGGCCAGGTCGTAGCCGTACCGCTCCGCCCAGCGGATGAAGTCGTAGGCGTGGCCGACGTGCAGCGGCAGCCCCGCGCCCGCGTAGGGACGGTCGAAGGAGACCGTGGCGGGCGCCTCCTCCTCGCCGAGCAGCCGGCCTTCGGCGTCCCACGCGTGATAGAGGCTGGCGCCGGTCCTGCCGTCCTCCGGGTACAGGTTGTACGCCTGCCAGGTGACGTCGGGCATCACCAGCAGCAGGTCCGCGTCGAGCGCGGGGGCGTGCGGCGGCTCCTGGGTCGGGTACCGGCGCGGGGTCGGCGGGCGTGCGTCACGGACGGTGAACGGGATATGGCTGCGGTACCCGTCGGCGGTGGTGAGCACCGCCACATAGGCGCCGGTCTTCCAGTACCCCGGCACCTGCAGCCGCCAGGACTGCCACCAGTGATGGCAGGAGACGGTGCGGCCGGCGGCGAGCGGGGCCGACTGGACGATGCCGGAGAGCCGCGGGCTGGCCGTCATGTGGCACGCGCCGTCACCGCCGTAGTGGCCGATGCGGTAGATGTCGACGGTGAACTGCTGGGGCGGGTCCACGGTCACCCGGAAGTCGATGGCCGCGCCCGGGGCGACCGCGCCGGCCGAGGCGAAGCCCTTGACCTGGCAGCGCACGTCATCGGCGGTGCGCGGGCCCGGTACCTGCGGGCGGGCCGGTGCCTCGCCACGGCTCACGGAGAGGTCGACGTACCAGGGGACCACGTTCCCCTCGTCGTCCAGATACTGCTCGGCGCCGCGCAGCCACGGTAACGGGCCCTGTCCGAACGGGTCGGTCACCCCATGCGCGAGCGCTCCCGACTGCCAGCGCCGGATCTGCTCCGTCCCCACGTGTGCCCCCCTTCTTCGCCACGCCCCCGGGTCGAGTCCCACGCGTCCGAACCCAGCACATCACATAACGCACTCCCCTGGTTACTGTTCGTGGCGAATAATCGGAACAGTTTCGCTCCGAGTGGGGCAGAAACTGTCATCCGGCGGGTGCGGCGTGGCCCCTGTGTCAGACGAGGCGGACGGGCTTCTCCAGCCGGACGCCGACCGCGGTGAGCCAGGAGCGCAGCGGAGCCGCGTCACCGTTCTCCACGAGGCGCAGCACCGGCCACGCGAGGTCCGCCCGGCGGGAGCCGTTGACGAGCAGGGCGGGCCCGTCCAGCCAGTCGAGACCGGCCGTGGCGCCCGCGGTGTCGACGGCGGCGCAGCAGACCATCGCGGTGACGTGTTCGGTGAGCAGCTCGCGGCCGGTGCGGGGCGGGAGCAGTTGGTAGACCGGGGCGAGGGAGGTGCCGGTGGCGGGGGTCCGGTTGGCGTCGCGGGCCGCTTCCTCGCGGGCGACATGGCCGGTGATCCGGGCCGCCAGCTCCTCGCTGCCGCCCCGGGAGAGCCGGTCGATCACCCGGGCGATGGTGGCCCGGCCGGGCTCGTCGGGAAAGTCCACGGAGCCGGCCACGGCCGCCTGGCGGGCGGCCTGGGCGCCCATCAGCAGCCCGGCACCGGCGCGGCTCTCCGCGGTGTGCTCGGCGGTCTGCACGGTGATGACCGCGGGCCGGTCGCGCTCGGGGCGCGGTACGGCGCTGCCCGGCTCGTCCAGCACCCTGATCAGCAGGGCGGCCTCGGAACGCCATATGCGGTCCACGACCTCCTCGGGGTACGAGTCCCAGTCGACCGGCGACCAGTCCGGGCCGTGGCCCTCGGGGCCGCCGTGGAAGAGCCGGGCCGCCAGCAGGGAGGCCGCCTCGTCGACGGTGCCGGGCTCTTCGAGCAGATCGCAGGCGGGGCGCTCGCCCAGCCGTGACTCGAAGCCCTCGGCCAGCCGGTCGCGGCGGGACAGATCGGTGAGCGCGGCCACCACTCCGGCGTCGAGCCGGGACGGCCAGCGGCCCATCCGCCAGGCGGGCAGCGCGACCCTCGTCAGCAGCCGGTCCCAGCCCGCGTAGGCGAGGCCGACCTGCTCCTGGGCGACGATCCGCAGCCCGTAGTCCACCGCCTGGGCGCGCTCCGAGGCGGACGCGGCCACTCCGCGCTCCATCTCGGCGGCATGCGCCCGGCAGCCGCGCAGCAGCAGCCGCGCGACCCAGCCGAGGAAGGCGTACGCGGGCCACACGAGACCGCGTGAACGCGCCGAGGCGACGCCGGCTGCGGCGTCCAGACCCCGGATGAAGCGCCGGGCCGCGGCTATGTCCGGGTCGGCGGACGGTCCGGTGCCGGCCACGACGGGGGCGAGCAGGGCACGCAGCTCGGCGACCCGCATCCACCACATGAAGGGCGAGCCGATCACCAGCACCGGCGCGGCCGGCTCCCGGCGGCGGCCCCAGCGGCCCGCGCCCGCTCCGTCCGGGCGGCGGTCCTCCAGCCAGCTGTCGCAGTCCGGGGTGAGCTCTATCGAGGAGGGCGTGGGGACCTGGAGGCGGACCGCGAGGTCATGGACCATCCGGTACAGGTCGGGGGCCGACGATTCGGCGACCGGGACCGTCGGGCTGACCGCGGGGCGGGCCCGGACGACGACGGCGGCGACGGCGCCCGCGAGCACCAGCACCACCAGCGCTCCGCCGACCACCGACCACCGCAGCGCGTCCCAGCTGTCGCCGATCCGCCCGGTGGCGCCGCCCACGAGCAGGACGACGGCGGCGGCGGCGGGCAGCAGCGCCACGGCGAGCGCGGTGCTGCGGATCCGCAGCACCGCCAGCGCACGGGAGCGTGCGACTCCCTCACCTGTTTCTCCAGCCATCGGGCGGCTCACCCCCGTCTCACTGTCAGGACCGCCGTCGGCGGCTTATCCCACTGTCGCACCGCCCACGGACATCGCAATGTCTGTACGGCTACTTGCCGCACAGCACCACGCCGTCCGGCAGTGCGCTTCCGGGGCACAGTAGTTGGGGACCGCTGCCACGTCAGCCGGATGGGGAAGCCATCACTCCTTGGGGTGGCTTTGGGTAACGACCTGCCCCGCGGTATGGAGTGGATCAGGCAGCGGCGCCCTGTGGCTTCGATTGCAAGGCGGAGGAGGGAGTCCATGCGGTGGGGCACCTCCCAGCGGTAGCTGGGGGCCATCGGCGACCGACGACAACGCCGCAAGCGAAGTCGCAGGGCGCCGCGAGCCCGCTCCGTACCGCGGGGCAGGTCGTGAGCCACCCCAAGGGCTGATTCAGGACTGGCCGGTTCCCGCCGCCTTGGCCGCGATGTCGGTCCGGTGGTGCGAGCCGTCGAGCCGCACCCGGGCGACCGCGCGGTACGCCCGTTCCCGGGCCTTGGCCAGGTCAGCGCCGGTGGCGGTGACGGACAGCACCCGGCCGCCCGCGCTCACCACGCGGCCCTCGTCGTCGATCCTGGTGCCTGCGTGCAGCACGTACGCGTGCTCGTCCTGCTCCACGACGTCCGCCAGACCGGTGATCGGGTCGCCGGTGCGCGGGGTGTCCGGATAGTTGTACGAGGCGATGACGACGGTCACGGCCGCGCCCTCGCTCCAGCGCAGCGGCTCCACCTCGGAGAGGCGGCCCGTCGCGGCGGCCCGCAGCAGACCGGCCAGCGGGGTCTTGAGACGGGCGAGGACGACCTGGGTCTCGGGGTCGCCGAAGCGCGCGTTGAACTCGATCACGCGCACCCCGCGCGAGGTCATCGCCAGACCCGCGTAGAGCAGCCCGGCGAACGGGGTGCCGCGGCGGCGCAGCTCGTCCACGGTGGGCTGCAGAACGGTCCGCTCGACCTCGTCGACCAGCTTGGGGTCGGCCCACGGGAGCGGCGAGTACGCGCCCATACCGCCGGTGTTGGGGCCCTCGTCGGCGTCCAGCGCGCGCTTGAAGTCCTGGGCGGGCTGCAGCGGGACGACCGTCACACCGTCGGTGACGGCGAACAGCGAGACCTCGGGGCCGTCGAGGAACTCCTCGATGACGACGCGGTCGCAGGCCAGCGCGTGCGCGCGGGCGGTGGCGAGGTCATCGGTGACGACGACGCCCTTGCCCGCGGCCAGTCCGTCGTCCTTGACGACGTACGGGGCGCCGAAGGCGTCCAGCGCCACGTCGATCTGCTCGGCGGTGGTGCAGACGTAGGAGCGGGCGGTGGGCACCCCCGCGCCGGCCATGATCTCCTTGGCGAACGCCTTGGAGCCTTCCAGCTGCGCGGCTTCCGCGGACGGGCCGAAGCAGTCGACACCGCGGGCCCGGACCGCGTCGGCGACGCCCGCCACCAGCGGGGCCTCCGGACCGACGATCACGAAGTCCGCGCCGATCGAGACGGCGAGGTCGGCGACGGCGGCGCCGTCGAGGGCGACGACCGGGTGCAGCTCGGCGACCTCCGCGATCCCGGCGTTGCCGGGGGCGCAGTGCAGCGAGGTGACATCGGGGTCGAGGGACAGTGAGCGGCACAGGGCGTGTTCGCGGGCGCCGCCGCCGATGACAAGGACCTTCACGTGCCCAAGGGTAGTGGCCCCGTGCGGAGCCCCGTGCCGCGCGCGGCGGCTCACTCTTTCGAGTGGGACGGATGTTCGGCCCATACCTGACCACGCGGCCTTTAAGGGATGAAATCCAAAAATCCTTCCCCCATGGTCAGCCGTTCGGCGGTAAGAAGGGAGCTTCGTCGTGTCGGAAGACGAGCGCCGGAATGCGAGGGAGCGCGCAGTGAGCCAGCCGGACATGTATCCCGAGGAGGCTCCCCGGGAGGAGCCCGTTCAACGGGCTCTGCATAGCCAGGAGGACCTGCGGGCGCTGCCTTTTCCGCTCGGCGACTGGGGCGAGCCCGCCGAACGCCTGGAGGAGCTCTACCGCTGGGCCGAGTCCGGGGCGCTCAACACCACCGACTGGTACCTCGCCGACCGGGTCTGGAAGCGGCACGGGGCGCGCGGGCTGCGGCTGGCCGCCGCGTTCTTCGGCACCGTGGGCGTGGGGCTGCCGCTGATCGAGCTGACCGGGGCCGCGGCCGGCGCCGCGCGCTGGGGTTATGTGGCACTGCTCCTCGCCGCGGCCTGTGTCGGCATCGACCGCTGCTTCGGGCTGACGTCCGGCTGGATGCGGGACGTCGCCACCGCGCAGGCGGTGCAGCGGCGGCTGGAGGCGCTGCGCTTCGACTGGGCGTCGGAGAGCGTCCGCGAGGTGCTGGGCCCCACCGAGGGCACGGCGGCCGAGGCGGCCGAACGCTGTCTGGCGGTGCTGCGCCGGTTCTGCGAGGACGTCTCGGACCTGGTCAGGATGGAGACGGCGGACTGGATGACGGAGTTCGGGACGCGGACCGCGCCGCTGCGCGCGCAGGCCACCGTGCCGTGGGCCGCGCGCACCGAGGGGGTCCCCGCCGGCCGCTTCCCGATGGCACCCGGCGGCCGTCCGAACATGCCGCGCCAGCGGCCCCCGGAGGGGCCGGCCCGCTGAGCGGCCGGCGGCCCCTCCGTCAGCTGAGGGCCGCCTCGAACGTCGCCTCGACCGGAGGCCGCCTCAGCTGAAGACCACCATCGAGCCCTGCGCCAGCGAGCGGGTCGCCGCCGCGTGCAGGCCGAGCCAGACATGCCGTTCGCGGGCGAACGGGCTGGGATCGTACGACGGCGGGGCGGCCGGCTCCTCCAGTCCGGTGGGCCGGTCCGGCGGGGCCGGGGCCTGCGGCGGGTTGGCCGCGTCGATGCCGATCGCCGCCGCGACGGACGCGAGATCGCGCAGCAGTCCGTGGCTCGAACCCAGCGGGCCGCCGCCTTCGAGCAGTTCGTCGTTGACGACCGGGTGCGGGAAGTCCAGCGGCACGTACGCGCCGGCGTGGTCGTAGTGCCAGACGAGGTGCGACTGCTGGGCGGTCGCCTCGAACATCTCCAGCAGTTGCTCGTAGTCGCCGCCGAGCGCGTCGACGGGGGTGACCTCCAGGCCCTGCAGGTTCAACAGGAAGGCCCGGCGCAGGAAATGCAGGGCGTCGTAGTCGAAGCCGGCGACCGGGCCGACGTCGCCGGACAGCCCCGGCATATAGGTGTGGACGGGCACCGGCGGCAGGCCCGCGTCGTTCAAGGCCTTGTCGTAGCGGGCCAGTTCCTCGGAGAAAGGGTTTTCGGGGCTGTGGCAGAGCACATCCACGAGGGGAACCAGCCACAAGTCGCAGGCCACAGGCGCTCCAAGTCGTCTATGCGATCGTCGGGCCAGCGTAGTGCGAGGCACGGTCGGCGTCAGGAGGTGGAACCCTTCCGGCTGTCCTGAAGGGTCGTTCGCGCGGTCGCCCGCCCTCGTTATCGGGGGGCCAGCTTCGCCATGAGGGCGAGGGCGTGCTCGTTGTAGTCGGCGACGATACGGCGTGCCGCGGCCAGATCGCGGTCCCGGACGGCGTCGACGAGTTCGACGTGGTCCGACCAGCAGACGCCCGCGAGCATCGGATGGGCGCGCAGATACGGGATCGAGTACATCCAGGTCTGGGTGCGGATCCGGTCGAGGAATTCGCAAATGTGTGGATTGCCCGACAATGCCGCGACTTCGCGCCAGAAGCGGATGTCACAGCCGATGAGTACGTCGAGCATGCCGGACCGCGCGGCCCGCGCCGCGGCCTCGCCACGGCGGCGCACCGACGCGAGGACATCGGCCGGCACTTCCCGCAGTTGGTCGCCCTCGATGCGCCGGAAGATCCCCTCGGTCACCAGGTTGCGGGCCTCGACCATGGAGACGAAGTCGTCGGGGCCGAACCGCCGGACCTGGAAGCCGCGGTGCTGCTCGACGTCGAGCAGGCCCTGCGCGGCCAGGTCGACCAGCGCCTCACGGACGGGCGTGGCGGAGACGCCGTACAGCTCCGCGATCTCCTTGACGGTGAAGTCCCGCCCGGCCGGGAGCCGGCCGGTGAGCACCTCGTCGCGGAGTGCGTCGGCGATCTGCTGCCGCAGGCTGTTGCGCTTCACCGGTGTGGTGTCCGCAAGCACTGCCGCCTCCTCGCCCGAACGTACGTTTCACTCCGATTACTCCGCACACGATAGGCGAAGGTTCGGAAATCAACCGCACGTCCGGGGAGGGAAGCGTGTGGGGGTTATGTGCATTTCGCGATGAGCCACGCGGTGTTGACGGCCGGCGGAGGCCGCTACCGGGGGTCGGCGGGCCGTTGCCGGGCGGTCGCCGGGGGCAAGCGCTATCCGTTGACGGCGTACCGGTCGGTCACCGCGAGCGCCTCGTCCAGTGCCGCCAGGCCCTCCTTGGCCTCGGCCTCGGTCACCGTGCACGGCGGGACGACATGCGTGCGGTTCATGTTGACGAAGGGCCACAGACCGCCCTTCTTGCACGCCGCCGCGAACTCGGCCATCGGCGCGTTGTCGGCGCCGGCCGCGTTGTACGGCACGAGCGGCTCGTGCGTCGCCTTGTCCTTGACGAGGTCGAGGGCCCAGAAGACACCGAGGCCGCGCACCTCGCCGACCGAGGCGTGCCGGGCGGCGATGTCGCGCAGCGCCGGGCCGATGACCCGTTCACCGATGTCGGCGGCGTTCTCCACGATCCGCTCCTCGCGCATCGCGTTGATGGTCGCGACGGCGGAGGCGCAGGCCAGCGGGTGGCCGGAGTAGGTGAGACCGCCCGGGTAGGCGCGGGTGGCGAAGGTCGCGGCGATCTCCGGGGAGATGGCGACGCCGCCGAGCGGCACGTAGCCGGAGTTGACGCCCTTGGCGAAGGTCAGCAGGTCCGGGACGACGCCCCAGTGGTCGGCGGCGAACCACGCGCCGGTGCGGCCGAAGCCGGACATGACCTCGTCGAGGATGAAGACGATCCCGTACCGGTCGCAGATCTCCCGCACGCCGGCGAGGTAGCCGGCCGGCGGCACCAGGATGCCCGCGGTGCCGACCACCGACTCCAGGATGATCGCGGCGACGGACTGCGGGCCCTCGAACGCGACGAGCTGCTCCAGGTGCTCCAGCGCGCGCTCGCACTCCTGCTCCTCGCTCGTCGCGTGGAACTGCGAGCGGTACAGGTACGGGCCCCAGAAGTGCACGACGCCCGCCGAGGCGGTGTCCGACGGCCAGCGGCGCGGGTCGCCGGTGAGGTTGATCGCGGTGGAGGTGGCGCCGTGGTACGAGCGGTAGGCGCTGAACACCTTGTGCCGGCCGGTGTGCAGCCGGGCCATGCGGACGGCGTTCTCGACCGCCTCGGCGCCGCCGTTGGTGAAGAAGACCTGGTTCAGATCGCCGGGGGTGACCTCGGCGATCAGCCGGGCCGCCTCGGACCGGACGTCGACGGCGAAGCCCGGCGCGATGGTGCAGAGCTTGGCGGCCTGCTCCTGGATCGCGGCGACGACCTTCGGGTGCTGGTGCCCGATGTTGGTGTTCACCAGCTGGGACGAGAAGTCCAGATAGCGGTTGCCGTCGTAGTCCCAGAAGTACGAGCCCTCGGCCCCGGCCACGGCCAGCGGATCGATGACCGCCTGCGCGGACCACGAGTGGAAGACGTGCGCCCGGTCGGCGGCCTTGACGGCGGCTCCGGTCTCGGGATCGGCGACGGCGAAAGGAGGGGTCATGCGCTCCAGGCTAAGGATCCCCGCCGGTCAGGGACACGGTCACCTTGTATGGCACACGCCACGTTCCCCGACAGGCTGTCATGGGATCCGGTC
The DNA here is from genome assembly GCF_005860785.2 of Streptomyces sp. So13.3. Taxonomy (NCBI): domain Bacteria; kingdom Bacillati; phylum Actinomycetota; class Actinomycetes; order Kitasatosporales; family Streptomycetaceae; genus Streptomyces; species Streptomyces sp. So13.3. Next base: position 4,753,363 of record NZ_CP048835.1, read on the forward strand.
CCACGGAGCTCCCGGAACGGGGTCCCGGGAATCCGGCGCGGGACCTTACGTGGACCCGGTGCGGGCGCCTTTCAGGCCCGGGCCACCCGCCCCGGGGGCCCGCTCGAACGGTCAGACTATTCTTCGGCTACGGGTCGGCCGGAAGGCCGGGAGGAGGCACGGGGGGCATGGAAGAACTCAGGGCCGGCGATCCGCAGTGGATCGGCGCGTACCGGCTGCTGGGCCGGCTCGGCACCGGCGGTATGGGGCGGGTCTTCCTGGCCCGTTCGGAACGCGGCCGGACCGTCGCGGTGAAGCTGGTGCGGGCCGAACTGGCCGCCCAGGACGAGTTCAGGGCCCGCTTCCGGCAGGAGGTCCAGGCGGCCCGCCGGGTCGGCGGCGCATGGACGGCGCCGGTCCTCGACGCCGACACCGAGACCGAGATCCCCTGGGTCGCCACCGGCTACATCGCCGGGCCGACGCTGCAGCACGTCATCGCCAAGGAGTACGGCCCGCTGCCGGAGCGCTCGGTGTGGGTGTTGGCGGCCGGGCTGGCCCACGCGCTCAAGGACATCCACGCCGCCGGGCTCGTCCACCGCGATCTGAAGCCCTCGAATGTCATGATCACGATCGATGGCCCACGGGTCATCGACTTCGGCATCGCCCGCGCCCTGGAGACCGTCACCGGCGGGGTGACGAGCACCGGCGCACTGGTCGGCTCGCCGGGCTTCATGTCGCCGGAGCAGGTGCGCGGCGACCGGGTCACCCCGGCCTGCGACGTCTTCTGCCTGGGCTCGGTGCTGGCGTACGCGGCGACCGGGAAACAGCCGTTCGGCGCCGCGAGCAGCGGGGTGCACGCCCAGATGTTCCGGATCGCGCAGGAGCCGCCGGACCTGGACGAGCTGCCCGGCGCGTTGCGCGAGCTGGTCGCGGAGTGTCTGGTCAAGGTGGCCGACCAGCGGCCGGACCTGGACGCGGTGCTGGAGCGGATCGCCGCCCACCCGCCGGAGGACGGCAGGACCTGGCTGCCCAGCGCGATCGTCGCGCAGCTCGGCCGGCACGCCGTGCGGCTGCTGGAGGCCGAGAACCCGCACGACGGAGGTGCCACCCCGACGCCCCCGGCCGCGCGGCCCGCACCCGAGCCGGAATCCGGCTCCGCTCCCCTCCCGACCCCGGCCCCCGCCTCCGCGCCGTCGCTGCCCGCCCGGCCGACCGCGGTCGGCCGGCCCCCACCGGCCCCGTCCCGTACGCGCCCGGCGGCTACGGCTACCCGCACCCCGGATACGGACACCCGCCGGAGTACGCGGATCCGCCGCCGCGCCGGCGGCGGCAGGGTGTGCTGATCGCCGTCGCGGTGGCGGTCGCGGTGCTCGCGGGCGCCGGTGCGGCCGTCGTCGCACTCGACCTCGGCAAGGGCAAGGGCGACAGCACGGGCAACCAGGGCCTCGGCGGCGGTCCCGGGACGGGAACCCCGTCCGGCTCCGGTACGCCGCAGAACTCGCCGTCCACGTCGGAGACCGCCTCCACCCCGCCCGGTGAGGTACCCGACCGGCTCGTCGGCACCTGGCAGGCGGGGTTCGACAGCAACGGCACCAACACCCGCACGCTGACGATCCGGCGGAACGGCACCGTCACGCTGGCCGGCACCGGAAGCACCTATCAGTGCGAGTGGACGATGCACATGACGTCGGCCGGTCCGCCGCTGGCGCTGAGCCCTTCGCTCCTGACCAGCGCGGTGCCCGCCACCTCCTGCAACCCGGGGCTGTCCTCGACGCTCACGGCGATCGACGACTCCCATCTGCTGCGCGACTCCCGTGAGCCGGGCAAGGCCCCGCTCACCTACACGAAGATCGACTGACGGCGCGGAACGACGGACAGCTGGTCCGCGGACGGCAGAACGCGGCGCGCCCCGGTGGTCCTGCCACCGGGGCGCGCCGCGTCGATGCCGTCGGCCTGACCGGCCGCCGTCCGTCAGAGGAACGAGTTGATCTCGATCGTCTCGGTACGGCCGGGGCCCACGCCGATCGCGGAGATCGGCGCGCCCGACATCTCTTCGAGCGCCTTGACGTACGCCTGCGCGTTCTTCGGCAGGTCGTCGAAGGTCTGCGCCTTCGTGATGTCCTCGGACCAGCCGGGGAGCATCTCGTAGATCGGCTTCGCGTGGTGGAAGTCGCTCTGGTTGTAGGGCAGCTCCTCGACGCGCTTGCCGTCGATCTCGTAGGCCACGCAGACCGGGATCTGCTCCCAGCCGGTGAGGATGTCGAGCTTGGTGAGGAAGAAGTCCGTCAGGCCGTTGACGCGGGTCGCGTACCGCGCGATGACCGCGTCGAACCAGCCGCAGCGACGGTCGCGGCCGGTGGTGACCCCGCGCTCGTGGCCGATGACCCGCAGCTTCTCGCCGTCCTCGTCGAACAGCTCGGTCGGGAACGGACCGGCGCCGACTCGCGTCGTATAGGCCTTGAGGATGCCGATCACACGGCTGATCTTCGTCGGGCCGATGCCGGAGCCCGTGCAGGCACCGCCGGCGGTCGGGTTCGACGAGGTGACGAAGGGATAGGTGCCGTGGTCGACGTCGAGCAGCGTGCCCTGGCCGCCCTCCATCAGCACGACCTTGCCCTCGTCCAGCGCCTTGTTCAGAATCAGACCGGTGTCGGCGACGAAGTCCTTGATCTGCTCCGCGTAACCGAGGTATTCCTCGACGACCTGGTCGACGCTGATCGCACGCCGGTTGAAGAGCTTGACCAGGAGCTGGTTCTTCTCGTGGAGTGCGGCCTCCACCTTCTGGTGCAGGATCGACTCGTCGAAGAGGTCCTGAACGCGGATCCCGACGCGGTTGATCTTGTCGGCGTAGGCCGGGCCGATACCGCGCCCGGTCGTACCGATCTTGCGGCTGCCGAGGAACCGCTCCGTCACCTTGTCGATGGTCTGGTGATACGGAGTGATCAGATGGGCGTTCCCGCTGATCAGAAGCTTGGACGTATCGACGCCGCGGTCGTTCAGTCCGCTCAGCTCGGAGAGCAGGACCGCCGGGTCCACGACGACACCGTTACCAATGACCGGGGTACACCCCGGCGACAGGATTCCGGAGGGGAGGAGATGCAGTGCGTACTTCTGGTCGCCGACGACGACCGTGTGGCCGGCATTGTTGCCGCCCTGGTAACGCACGACATAATCCACGGAGCCACCGAGCAGGTCAGTGGCCTTCCCCTTGCCTTCGTCACCCCACTGAGCACCGAGCAGCACAAGTGCGGGCACAGGCGTACACCCCTTCCGGGCGGGGCATGTCCAACGTGCAGAGAGCCGTCGAACCGGTGCCCCGGAATAGACCAAGCCCCTGACGCAACGGCGCAAGGGGCTCTTGCACCGAGATTTTACCTGAGGAAGGACCAAGGTGTCGGCTCAGCCACCTGACGGGCGTCAATTGCTCGTGGTCATCGACCCCGCGGCACGTGCCGTCGACGGCGAATCCGTCCGCATCGCGAAGGATGTCCTGTGTGCGGGCGCGTCCTCCGTAAAAATCGCTCTTCCGGATTCGGCCGAAGAGGTGGCCCGGGTGCTGGCCCATCGCGGCCGGCGCCGTCCGGTGGTGCTGGGCGACGACCGGACCCTGCTGCGGGCGGTGCGGGCACTGCACCATGAGCGGGCACTCGGCGAGGCCCCGCTGGCGCTGGTGCCGATCGGGCCGCGCTCCTCGCTCGCCCGGGCGCTGGGCGTGCCGGGCCAGGTGCTGCCCGCGGCGCGGGCGGTGCTCGACGGCATGGACCGCGAGCTGGACCTGCTGGTCGACGACAGCGGCGGCATCGTGCTGGGCACGCTACAGATCCCCTCCAACGGCGCGGGATCCTCGTCGCACTGGTGGTCGCCGAATAGGGATGGGGAGCGAAGCGATTCGTTGAAAGGGTGGTGGCGGGTGACGGGTGGGCGCACCGCCCGGTCGCTGGTCCGGACGCTGACGATGCCGGCGCCCTCGAACGCGCACGGGCCGGGGCACGGGCACGCGCCGCGCCAGCGGCTGCGGATCGAGGCGGACGGGGTGGTGCTGGTGGACCTGGACCACCCCGTGCACGAGGTGTCGTTCCGGACGGTGAACCCGGGGCTCATCGAGGTCCGGGTGAGCCTTCCCGACAGCCCGGAACCGCTGTGCGTGGAGGCCGCGACCGTCACCGTCTCGGGCCGGGACTTCCGCTACCGCGCGGATTCCGCCCTCGCCGGACCGGTCAGGACCCGCACCTGGACGGTCCAGCCGGGCGCCTGGCGGCTCACGGTGCCCCGCGCCTGAGGAAGAGACGCAGATCACGTCGGGGGCCGGGCGCGTCACCAGCTCGCGTCACCAGCTGACGAGCAGTTCTTCCAGGCCCCGGATGACGTAGCCGGGCTTCCAGCGCGGTTCGGCGGCGAGCCGCAGACCCGGCGCGCGGCTCAGCAGCGTGCCGAAGGACGCGGCCAGCTCGATGCGGGCCAGCGGCGCGCCCAGGCAGTAGTGGATACCGGCACCGAAGGTGAGATGCCGGTTGTCGGCGGCCGGGCGGCGCAGGTCCAGCCGGCCGGGGTCGGGGAAGCGCGACGGGTCGCGGTTGGCGGACCCGAAGAGCAGCGCGACCTCGGAACCCCGCGGGATCACCGTGTCGCCGACCTGGATGTCGTCCAGGACCCAGCGCTCGAACATCTGCAGCGGGGTGTCGTACCGCAGCAGTTCCTCGATGGCGTCGCGGAGCAGCCCGGATTCCGCGCGGAGCAGTTCGAGCTGATCAGGATGGCGGAACAGGGTGAACCAGCCGTTCGCTGTGGTGTTCACCGTCGCCTCGTGGCCGGCGTTGAGCAGCAGCACGCATGTGGAGACCATCTCCTGCTCGCTGAGCGTGTCCCCGTCCTCGTAGGCGGCGATCAGGGCGCTGATCAGGTCCTCGCCCGGTGTACGGCGGCGCTCGGCGATCAGCCCGCGCAGATACTCCGAGAACTCCTCGCTCGCCCGCACCGCCCGCCGGGCGGTCTCCTCGTCCGGGTTCAGCTCGTACATCCCGCAGATGTCCGCCGACCAGGGCCGCAGCGGCTGCCGGTCGCCGGGCGGGATGCCGAGCGTCTCCGCGATGACCGCGACGGGCAGCGGTTCGGCGACCCGGGCCAGCAGGTCACCGCCGCCGTCCGCCTGCAGACCGTCGACCAGCTCGTCGGCGAGCCGTTGCACGGTCGGCGCGAGCCGCTCGACGGTGCGCGGGGTGAACGCCTTCGCGACCAGCCGGCGGATCCGGGTGTGGTCGGGGGCCTCCAGGTCCAGCAGGCCGTTGTCGTTGAGGACGTGGAACGGCTCGTGCCCGGCCGGCGGCGCCTCGCGGCCGAACTCCTCGTGGGTGAACCGGTGCAGATACGTACGCCCCAGCCGGCGGTCGCGCAGCAGCGCGCTCACATCGTCGTAGTGCGGGATCAGCCACTGCCGGGTGGGCTCGAACCAGTGCGCGCGGCCCGCCGCGCGCAGCGCCTCGTACGCCGGATACGGGTCCGCGACGAACGCGGCGGACCACGGGTCGAACTCCTTCACCGCCGGGCCGGACGTCTCCTGGCCGCTCATCGGTCGATCCGTCATCAGTAGGTCCGCCGGTCCTCGATCAACCCGTGCTCGCGCAGATAGTCCAGCTGCGCCCGCACCGACAGCTCCGCCGCCGGCCACAGCGACCGGTCGACGTCGTAGTAGACGTGCGCGACCACCTGGGCGGGCGTCAGACAGCCCGCCTCCACGGCGGTCTCCACCTGCGCCAGCCGGCTCGCGCGGTGCGCGAGGTAGTACTCGACGGCGCCGCGCGCGTCCTTCAGCACCGGGCCGTGGCCGGGCAGCACCGTGTCGACGCCGGCCATCGTCATCGCCTGCAGACGGCGCAAGGAGTCGAGGTAGTCGCCGAGCCGGCCGTCCGGGTGCACCACGATCGTCGTGCCGCGCCCCAGCACCGTGTCACCGGTCAGGACGGCGCTGTCGGCCGGCAGATGGAAGGAGAGCGAATCCGCGGTGTGCCCGGGCGTGCCGACGACGCGCAGCTCCAGACCGCCGGTGGTGATGACGTCGCCCGCCGCCAGCCCCTCGTCGCCCAGCCGCAGCGCCGGGTCGAGCGCCCGGACCTTCGTCCCCGTCAGCTCGGCGAAGCGCGCGGCGCCCTCCGCGTGGTCCGGGTGGCCGTGGGTGAGGAGCGTCAGCGCGACGCGCTTGCCGGCCGCCTCGGCGGTCGCGACGACGTTGCGCAGATGCGCGTCGTCGAGCGGGCCCGGGTCGATGACGACCGCGAGATCGGAACCCGGCTCGGAGAGCAGCCAGGTGTTGGTGCCGTCCAGGGTCATCGGCGACGGGTTCGGGGCCAGGACGCAGACGGCACGTGCCGTCGCGGGGCCGCCGACCGTCGGCTGCGGCCTGCCGGGCAGGATCGCCGACGTCATTCAGCAGCTCCTTGCGACGAGTTGGGTCCTTGCTCGGATCCTTGCCCGGTTCCTTGCTCGGATCCTTGCGGAATGTGCTTGGTGAATTCCTCGTGCCCCGGCCAGCTCAGCACGATCTGCCCCTCTTCGAGCACCGCCCGCGCCAGCACCGGCGTCAGATCCCGGCTGGCCGCGCCCGCCAGGGCCGCCTTCACCGAGTCGTACGGGAGCAGCGCGCGCAGCGTCGCGATGGTCGGCGGCATCATCACCATCTCGCCGCGCCGGTAGCCCTCCACGGCCTCGGCCGGGCGCAGCCACACCGTGTGGTCGGCCTCGCCCGAGACGTCCAGGGTGCGCTGCCCGGCCGGCATCATCGCGACGAAGAACCAGGTGTCGTAACGGCGCTCCTCGAACTCCGGGGTGATCCAGCGCGCCCACGGGCCGAGCAGATCGGAGCGCAGCACCAGCTCGCGCCGGGCCAGGAAGTCGGCGAACGACAGCTCCCGGCTGACCAGTGCCTCGCGGTCGGCCTCCCAGCTCTCGCCGGTGGTGTCCGCCACGACGCTGTCACCGTCGGGACCCGCCAGCAGGACGCCCGACTCCTCGAACGTCTCCCGCACCGCCGCGCAGACCACCGCCTGCGCCGACACCGGGTCCACCCCGAGGGCGGCCGACCACTGCGCGAGCGACGGGCCGGCCCACCGGACCGGCTTCTCGTCCCGCGGGTCGACCCCACCGCCCGGATACGCGTACGCGCCCCCGGCGAAGGCCATGGAGGCGCGTCTGCGCAGCATGTGGACGGCCGGGCCGTCGCTCGTACCGTCCGGGCTGTCCCGCAGGAGCAGTACGGTCGCGGCCCTGCGCGGGGTCACGGGGGTCAGATCCCCGTTCGCCAGCGCCCGGATCCGGTCCGGCCAGGAGGCCGGGAACCACTGTCCGTCACTCGTGCCGCCGCTGCTCGTGGTCATGGGCGGGATCGTACGTCCTGCCGCCCTGATGTTCGAGGGTGAGTCTCCGCGGCCGGGCACCCGGCCCGGCCTGCGGAGCGCTCGGACCAGCGCGACCCGGCGTCAGACCAGCTCGACCTGGATCTCGACCTCGACCGGAGCGTCCAGCGGCAGCACGGCCACGCCGACGGCGCTGCGCGCGTGCACGCCCTTCTCGCCGAGCACCTCGCCGAGGAGCTCGCTCGCACCGTTGATCACGGCCGGCTGCCCGGTGAAGTCCGTCGCCGAGGCGACGAAACCGACGACCTTCACGACCCGCTTGATGCGGTCCAGGTCACCGACGACCGACTTGACCGCCGCGAGCGCGTTCAGCGCGCACGTACGGGCCAGGTCCTTGGCCTCCTCGGGCGTCACCTCGGCGCCGACCTTGCCGGTCACCGTCAACTTGCCGTCCACCATCGGCAGCTGGCCGGACGTGTACACGTACACACCCGACTGCACGGCCGGCTGGTACGCGGCCAGCGGCGGCACGACGGCGGGCAGCGTCATCCCGAGCGAGGCGATCCTGTCCTCGACCGCGCTCACGCCTGCTTCTCCCGCTTGAAGTAGGCCACCAGCTGTTCCGCGTTGTTCCCATTGGGTACGACCTGGACCAGCTCCCAGCCGTCCTCGCCCCACGTGTCCAGAATCTGCTTCGTCGCGTGCACAAGAAGCGGCACGGTCGCGTATTCCCACTTAGCCATGGAGCCGACTGTAACGCCTGCTCCCACCCGCCCCGGCCAGCACCCGCCAGCGCTGCCCGGCGAGGTCCCGCCGGGAGATAGAGGCCACACCTGGGCAGTGGGCTGCTTGGGCCGAAGGCCGAGTGGTTAGGCTCGAAGGGTGAGCCCTCAACAGTCCACCCCCACCAGGCTCCATATCGTCACGGGCAAGGGCGGCACCGGGAAGACCACGGTCGCCGCCGCTCTGGCGCTCGCCCTCGCCGCCGAAGGCCGCCGCACGCTGCTGATCGAGGTCGAGGGACGGCAGGGCATCGCCCAGGTCTTCGAGACCGGGGCGCTGCCCTACGAGGAGCGGAAGATCGCCGTCGCGCCCGGCGGCGGCGAGGTGCGCGCGCTCGCCATCGACCCCGAGCTCGCGCTGCTGGACTACCTGGACATGTTCTACAAGCTCGGCCGGGCGGGCCGCGCCCTCAAGAAGCTCGGCGCGATCGACTTCGCGACGACCGTCGCCCCCGGTCTGCGGGACGTCCTGCTGACCGGCAAGGCGTGCGAGGCCGTGCGCCGCAAGGACAACGCGGGCTGGCGGGCGTACGACGCGGTCGTGATGGACGCCCCGCCGACCGGCCGCATCACCCGCTTCCTCAACGTCAACGACGAGGTCGCGGGACTGGCCAGGATCGGGCCGATATACAACCAGGCGCAGGCCGTGATGCGGGTGCTGAAGTCCACCGAGACCGCGGTGCACCTGGTGACGCTGCTGGAGGAGATGCCGGTCCAGGAGACCGTGGACGGCGTCGCGGAACTGCGGGCGGCCGGGCTGCCCGTGGGAGCCGTCGTGGTCAACATGCTGCGCCCGGTGCTGCTGGACGACGCGGACCTCGAATCGGCCGCCAACGGCCGGCGCACCGCCGTCGCCAAGGCACTGTCCCAGGCCGGCCTGGGCGGTGCCCGCAAGGGCGGGCAGGCGGAGCGGCTCGTCGACCCGCTGCTCGCGCAGGCCCACGAGCACGCCCAGCGCGTCCTGCTGGAGCGCCGCGAGCGCGCCGAGATCGCCACCCTCGGCCTGCCGACGTACGAACTGGAACTGCGCGGCGAGGGCGTCGACCTCGGCGGCCTCTACCGGCTGGCCGACAGCCTGCGCAAGCAGGGAATGACGGGCGGGGAGAGCTGACATGGGTAGGAGCCGGCGGGGAGAACCGACATGGGCACGTCGGCGGGGGGAACTGACATGAGCCTGGAGAATCCGGGGGATCTGGAGAGTCCGGTGCTGGCGATCGACCCGCTCCTCGACGATCCCAAGACCCGCATCATCGTCTGCTGCGGCTCCGGCGGCGTCGGCAAGACCACGACCGCCGCCGCGCTGGGAGTGCGTGCCGCGGAACGCGGCCGCAAGTGCGTCGTCCTGACCATCGACCCGGCCCGCCGGCTCGCGCAGTCGATGGGCCTCAGCGAGCTGGACAACACACCGCGCCCGGTCACCGACATCGACGAGTCCGCGGGCGGCACGCTGCACGCGATGATGCTCGACATGAAGCGGACCTTCGACGAGGTCGTGCTCCAGCACGCGGACCCCGAGCGGGCCCGCGCGATCCTCGACAACCCCTTCTACCAGTCCCTGTCGGCCGGCTTCGCGGGCACGCAGGAGTACATGGCGATGGAGAAGCTGGGCCAGCTGCGCGCGCTGGACGCCTGGAACCTGATCATCGTCGACACCCCGCCGAGCCGGTCCGCGCTGGACTTCCTGGACGCCCCGCAGCGCCTCGGCTCGTTCCTGGACGGGAAGTTCATCAAGCTGCTGATGGCGCCCGCGAAGGTCGGCGGCCGGGCCGGGATGAAGTTCCTCAATGTCGGCATGTCGATGATGACGGGCGTCCTGAGCAAGGTGATGGGCGCACATCTGCTGGGTGACGTGCAGACCTTCATCGCCGCCATGGACACCATGTTCGGCGGCTTCCGCAAGCGCGCGGACGCCACGTACAAGCTGTTGCAGGCCCCCGGGACGGCGTTCCTCGTCGTGGCCGCGCCTGAGCGGGACGCGCTGCGCGAGGCCGCGTACTTCGTCGAGCGGCTGGCCGCCGAGCGCATGCCGCTGGCCGGCCTGGTGCTGAACCGGGTGCACGGCAGCGGAGCGCCGCAGCTCACGGCGGAGCGGGCGCTGGCCGCCGCTCAGGCGCTCGAGGAGCCGCGGGAAAATCTTGTGGACGGCGGCATTGTGGATCGTGAGGCCGGGAAGGCTGACTCCGTTGCCGACGGGACCGACGACGGGACGGACCCGAAGACCCCGGCCGAAGCGGCCGACGACATGACGATTCCGCCCGAGCAGAGGCTTGCCGCCGGGCTGCTGCGGCTGCACGCCGAGCGCATGCGCGTGGTCGCGCGCGAACGCCGCACCAGGGACCGTTTCGTCTCCGTGCACCCTGAGGTGCCGATGGTCGACGTAGCGGCCCTACCGGGCGACGTGCACGATCTGGACGGCTTGCGCTCGATCGGCGAACGGCTTGCCGGGGATCACCCCGCGGCGGCGTAGTCGTCCTCTTCGTCCAGCGGCAGGATGCCGGTGCTCCGCTCGTACTCGGTACGGGCGGTCTCGAGCAGCCTGCGCCACGAGGTCACCGTTGGACGGCGTCGCAGCAGTGCCCTGCGCTCGCGTTCCGTCATCCCGCCCCACACGCCGAACTCGACCCGGTTGTCGAGTGCGTCCGCCAGGCACTCCGTCCGCACCGGGCATCCGGTGCATACCGCCTTGGCCCTGTTCTGGGCCGCTCCCTGGACGAAAAGCTCGTCCGGATCAGTCGTCTTGCACGCTGCCTGCGTGCTCCAGTCGGTTACCCAGCTGCTCATGCTGGCGCCGTCCTCTCCCGAATCGAGGCTCCCCCACGGCGGCAACCGGCATATTCACCGTTGCCAGTTGAGGACGTTACGGAAGGTAGGCGTGACGCAACAGCCCTTTCAGGCCCAATCTTCGATGGCCCGAATGGACTATGGGTGTGCGGCAGATCACCCAACGGAGTGAGCGGCACCCATTTCGGACTTATGGGGCAGAGCGGTCACTGCGCCTGGCATATCGCCCAAGTCGCCCGGCATATGACAGGAATTCGGGCAGTTCTCATCACCCACAAGAGTGACGATGGAGGACAGGCGCACGCTCAGCGACCGCGCCTGTCCGTTACAGAGTAGGCGAACAGATGGGCGCACGTCCGGGGAATCGCAACGTAGGCTGCCTCCATGCCTCACAAGCGATCGGGCGGGGGTCTCTCGACGGCCCAGCAGGCCGCCAAGTTCCTCGGTGTCAGTGTCCTGTCCGGAGTGGTACTGGCAGGAATCGCCCTGCCGGCCGCCGGCGCCCTCGGCCTGTCGGCGAAGGGCACCGCCTCAGGGTTCCAGGACCTGCCCGGTGAGCTGAAGCGCCCTCCGCTCAGCCAGGCCTCGAAGATCCTCGACGCCAACGGCGGACTGATCGCGACCGTCTACTCGCGCGACCGCACCGTCATCCCGATCCAGCAGATGAGCCCGAACATACTGAAGGCCATCGTCGCGATCGAGGACGCCCGCTACTTCGAGCACGGGGCGATCGACCTCAAGGGCATCCTGCGCGCGCTCAACAAGAACGCGCAGGACGGCGGCGTCTCCGAGGGCGCCTCCACCCTCACCCAGCAGTACGTGAAGAACGTCTTCATCGAGCAGGCCGGCGACGACCCGGACAAGGTCGCGCAGGCGGTCCAGCAGACCGTCGGCCGCAAGATCAAGGAAATGAAGTACGCGATCCAGGTCGAGAAGGAACTCGGCAAGCAGCAGATCCTGGAGAACTACCTCAACATCACGTTCTTCGGCGAGCAGGCCTACGGCGTCGAGGCAGCGGCCAAGCGGTACTTCAGCAAGCACGCCAAGGACCTGACCGTCGGCGAGGCCGCGATGCTGGCCGGCATCGTCCAGTCGCCCAGCCGCTTCGACCCGGTCAACGACGAGCAGGAATCGATCAAGCGCCGCAATCTCGTACTGCAGCGGATGGCCGACCTGAAGGACATCACCCAGGCCCAGGCCGACGCCACGAAGAAGCTGCCGCTCGGCCTCAAGATCAGCAAGCCGAAGAACGGCTGCATCACCGCCGTGAACGGCGCCGGCTTCTTCTGCGACTACGTCCGCAACACGTTCCTGCAGAACGCGGCCTTCGGCAAGACGAAGGAAGCCCGCGCGAAGCGCTGGCGCCAGGGCGGCCTGACGATCAAGACGACGCTGGACCCGCAGGCGCAGGCGTCGACTCAGAACGGCATCGCCAAGCACGTCTACAAGGACGACCCGATCGCCGCCGCCGTCACCCTCGTCGAACCGGGTACGGGCAAGATCCGGGCCATGGCACAGTCCCGGCCGTACGGCTTCGGCAAGAACGAGACGCAGATCAACCTCTCGGTCGACCGGAACATGGGCGGCGGGGCCGGGTACCAGCCGGGCTCCACCATGAAGCCCTTCACCGCGGCAGCCGCCCTGGAGAACGGCTACCTGCCGGCGCAGCAGTATCCGGCGCCGTACGAGATGCCCTTCCCGGACGTCACCGACTGCGCCAACAACAACTACACCGACCACTCGCCGGTCCACAACGAGGACGAGAAGGAGAAGGGGCCGTACGCGATGCCCGAGGCGCTCCAGAAGTCCATCAACACCTACTTCGTCTCCCTCGAGGCCGAGGTCGGCCTCTGCAACGTGACGAAGATGATGAACAACCTGGGTATGACCAAGGCCGCCGGTGGCACGAACTGGAAGCTGGGCGCCTCCTTCACCCTCGGGTCCAACGAGGCCTCACCGCTCAACATGGCCGCCGCGTACGCCGCCTTCGCCGCTCGTGGCACGTACTGCGTGCCCCTGGCGATCGAGTCGGCGACGGACACCACGGGCAAGCCGGTCCCCGTGCCGAAGGCGAACTGCTCGCAGGCCATGTCGGAGACGACGGCCGACACCATCAACACCATGCTCAAGGGCGTGGTCGACGACGGTACGGGCGCCAAGGCGGGCCTTGAGGACCGTGCCACCGCGGGTAAGACCGGTACCACCAACGACCGGTACGCCGCCTGGTTCGTCGGTTACACGCCCAACATGGCGGCCGCCGTCTGGATCGGCGACCCGCGGCACGCGGTGAAGATGTACAACATCACCTTCGGCGGCCAGACCTACGACAAGGTGTACGGCGCGGACGGCCCGGCACCCATCTGGAAGGACTCTGTCAGCGGGGCCCTGGAGGGCAAGCCGGTCGAGTCGTTCAACGAGGTGCCGCTCAACATTCCGGAGAAGCCGACCGGTACTCCCCCGCCCAACCCCGGCAACCCGCCCAACCCCGGCAACCCGGGCAAGCCCGGCCACACCACCGGCGCCACGACCGCCGGCACCGGCAAGCCGCCGGCCAGTCCGAACCCCTTCCCCTCGTTCACCATCCCGCCGGGCATCATCGGCGGCGGGAACGGGCACTCGGGCGGCGGGACGGGCGGCAACCGCTGACGGCGGGGGCCCGGAACGACTGCGATCGGAACGGCTGGAACGGCTGAGGGGCGCCACCCGGAATCTTCGGGTGGCGCCCCTCACGCGTGCGATCGTGCGATACCGGGTGGATCAGCCCGCGAGCTGCTTCTTCACCTCGGCCGCGACGCGGCCGCCCTCGGCGAGACCGGCGACCTTCGGGTTCACGATCTTCATGATCGCGCCCATGGCGCGCGGGCCCTCGGCGCCGGCCGCCTTCGCCTCGGCCACGGCGGCGGTGACGATCCCGACCAGCTCCTCGTCCGACAGCTGCTTCGGCAGGTACGCGTCGAGCACCTCCCCCTCGGCCAGCTCGCGCTCGGCCGAGGCGGGACGGTTGCCCAGGGCGAAGGCTTCGGCCGCCTCGCGGCGCTTCTTCGCCTCACCGGCGATCACCTTGAGCACCTCGTCGTCGGAGAGTTCACGGGCGGTCGTGCCCGCGACCTCCTTCTTGGTGATCGCGGTCAGCGTGAGGCGGAGCGTGGCGGAGCGAAGTTCGTCGCGGCCCTTCATGGCCGCGATGAGGTCGTCGTGCAGTCGCTGTTTGAGCGTGGTGGTCATGCCGTCGAGTCTCGCACCCGCAGGGCGGTGCTGCCGCCCATTAACGCCTGCGTCCAGGGTCCCGTCGGCGTTCCGTCGGGTCCTGTCGACGTCCCGTCGGGTCCCGTCCGCGTCCTGTCCGGGTCCCGTCCGCGTCCCGTCCGCGTCCCGTCCGCCTCCCATCCGCCTCCCATCCGCGTCCCGCCCAGGTCCCGTCCAGGTCCCGGAGGTGTCCCGGACCGGTCCCGCGCGCCGGAACACCAAGCGCCCCATGGCATCCTGTTCGGTCACAGCTCTGCCGGACGGATCGGCGGACGTCCGGGGGGCAAGGGGACCAGATGAGGCTCTGTTTCCTCGTCGAGGAGCACTACCGTCACGACGGCATGCCTCTCGACGTGGTCAGGCAACTGGGCGCCTGGGGACACCAGGTGGACGTCATCCGCCCCGGCGGTTCTCTCATCCGGCTGTCCGAGTTCTCCGAACTGTCCGGGCTCTCCGCCGCGGTGCAGTCGGGCGCGCACGATGCCTGGGTGCTCAAGACCGTCTCCGGCGGCCCCGGCCTGACCCTCCTCGAAGGCGCGGCGGCACTCGGCCTGACCACGGTCAACGACGCCCGCGCGATCCGGGCGGTCCGCGACAAGGCACTCACCGCGCTCGTCGCGCAGCAGCACGGTCTGCCGATGCCGGTGACGTACGCGGCCGCCAGGGCCGAACTGTTCGCGGAGGTCCCCGAGGAGCACTTCCCGCTGGTCGTGAAGCCCGCGGCGGGCAGCTCGGGGCGCGGGGTGCGGCTGGTGCACACGCCGGACCAGCTCACGGGGTCCGGCGACAGCGGCGAAGCGGCCTCCGGTCCCGGCCCGGGCCCCGGTCCTGAGGACGGTGGTCTGCTCATAGCCCAGCCGTACGTGCCCAACTCCGGGACGGACCTGAAGGTGTACTGCGTCGGCGGTGAGGCGTTCGCGACCGTACGGGCCTCGCCGCTGCGCCCGGAACTCGCCGTGGACGAACGGCTCGTGCCGCTCCCCCGCGAGGTGGCGGGGCTGGCGGCCGAGATCGGTGCCGTCTTCGGCCTGGACCTGTACGGGATCGACGTGCTGCTCGGGCCGGACGGCCCGGTCGTCGTCGACATCAACGACTTCCCGAGCTTCCGCAAGGTTCCCGACGCCGTCGCCCGGGTGGCGCGGGCCGTGCTCGACCTGGCCAGGACGGGCGGAGCGGGCGGGCACGCCGGACTCACTCCCCAGGCCGCGGCCTTCGTCCCCGCACAGGCCGGCACATGAACACCGCTGATTCCGCCGGACAGCGCGTCTGTTTCCTGACGGACAAGCCGGACCACCCGCTACTGGCCGCCACCGCCACCCTGCTGGCGGACCGTCACCACACCCACGTCGAGTTCACCGACCCGGCCCACGCCACGGAACCCGCACCAGGCGCGCTCGCCGACGTCTACCTCCTCAAGTCCCATACGCCGCAAGCGATCCGGCTCGCCCGGGCCCTGGAGCGGCGCGGTGCGCGTGTCGTCAACTCGGCCGCGTCGACCGAGCTGTGCCAGGACCGGGTCCGGATGGCGGAGACCGCGCTGGCCGCGGGCCTCCCGTTCCCCGTGACCCGGACCGTCGCTCCGCTGTCACGGCTCACCGCTCCGCCGCCGTCGGGCTATCCGTTCATCGTCAAGAGCCGGGCCAACCGGCGCGGCGATGTCGTCGCCAGGGTCGACGACACCGCCGGGCTGCGGGACCTCGCCCGCAGGTGGCCGGACGAGCTGGTCGTCGTCCAGGACTTCACGCCGGGCGACGGCTGGGACCACAAGCTGTGGGTGATCGCCGGCCAGGTCTTCACCGGCCTGCGCCCGTCCCCCCTGGGAGCCCTGGACAGCCCGGACGGCCCGGACGGCCCGGACAGCGCGGACGGCGCGGACAGCGCGGACAGCGCGGACAGCGCGGACAGCGCGGCAGCTGAGCCCGGGGGCCAGCCCCCGCCGCCTCCGCCGCCCCCCGGGGCCCACGATCTGGCGCTGCAGGCGGGCAAGGTCTTCGCCCTCGACGTCTACGGCGTGGACGTGATCGCCGACCGGTCCGGGACCCCGCTCATCGTCGATATCAACGCCTTTCCCGGCTTCCGGGGCGGCAGCGGAGCGCCGCACGCTCTGGCGGCGCTCATCTCATCTGCGACGATGGACACATGCGAGCGCGATACGGAGTTCCCCTCGGCGTAACGGTAGTCGGCGCGGCGTGCGTGGCCTATGCCACGGCAATCGAACCGCAGGCCTTCCGGCTGCGCCGCGTCGAGGTCCCGGTGCTGCCCGCCGGGATGCGGCCGATCCGGATCCTGCAGGTCTCCGACATCCACATGGTTTCCGGCCAGAACAGGAAGCGCCGCTGGCTGCAGTCCCTGGCGGGGCTGCGCCCGGATCTCGTCGTCAACACCGGTGACAACCTCTCCGACCCGGAGGGCGTCCCCGAGGTCCTGGACGCGCTCGGCCCGCTGATGGATTTCCCCGGCGCCTACGTCTTCGGCTCGAACGACTACTACGGGCCCCGGTTCCGCAACCCGGCCCGCTACCTCATCGAGAAGTCCCGCAGCCAGCACGGGCTCAACGGCAAGACGGACCCGGTCACCAATGTGGTCCGCAACCCGTGGGGCGATCTGCGCGACGCGTTCGACGCCGCCGGCTGGATCGGCCTCAGCAACACCCGCGGCCACCTCAAGCTCGACGACGGCATCGAGATCGCCCTCACCGGCCTCGACGACCCGCACATCAAGCGCGACCGCTACGCGGCCGTCGCCGGCGGCCCCGACCCGGCCGCGGACCTCAGCCTCGCCATCGTCCATGCCCCGTACCTGCGGGTCCTGGACGCCTTCGCGGCCGACCGCTACCCGCTGATCCTCGCCGGCCACACCCACGGCGGCCAGCTCTGCATCCCCTTCTACGGCGCCCTCGTCACCAACTGCGACCTGGACACCAAGCGCGTGAAGGGCCTGTCCGCCCACACCGCGGCCGGCGAGCGCTCCTACCTCCACGTCTCCGCGGGCTGCGGCGCCAACCGCTACACCCCGATCCGCTTCGCCTGCCCTCCGGAGGCGACACTCCTCACGCTGACCGCCCGGAAGGCGGGCCGCCCCGTACGGTGAGGCGATGTCCGAGCCGGCGCTCCGTCGTCCTTACGTCGCACTCTGCCGCGCCCTCATCGCCGCGGCCGCCGTCACCGGCATCACCATCGAGTGCGTGCACACCGACCCGCTGCGCGTCTTCACCTTCTTCACCATCCTGACGAACGCCGCCATCGCGATCACCTTCGCCTGGTCGGCGCACCGCGCCTGGACCGGCCGCCCGCCGCTGTCCCCGCGCATCACCGGCGCGGTCCTGCTCTGCATCGTGATCACCGGTCTCGTCTACCACCTCGTGCTGGCCAACGAGTCCAGCGGCTTCTCCGAGGCGGAGAACCTCGCCCAGCGCACCGGCGACCTGATCCTCTCCAACCAGCTGCTGCACACCGTGACACCCGTCACAGTCACCCTCGACTGGCTCCTCCTCACCACCCCGGCCCGCTTCCAGTGGCGCTACGCCTACCAGTGGCTCGCCCTCCCCCTCGCGTACGCCGCCTTCGCCCTCCTCCGCGGCCCCCTGATCGACCCCCCGAACCGCTACCCCTACCCCTTCCTCGACGTCGACCTGCACGGCTACCCCGCCGTCCTCCGCAACGCCGCCGTCCTCGCCCTCGCCTTCTCCGCCCTCGCCCTCCTCCTCATCACCCTCGACCGCACCCGCCCCCGCCTCCCCACCCAGGAAAACCGGATTTCGTCTCCGGCTTCCCGTCCGCTAAAGTAAATCTCGTTGCACCGGGGTGTGGCGCAGCTTGGTAGCGCGCTTCGTTCGGGACGAAGAGGCCGTGGGTTCAAATCCCGCCACCCCGACTGGTGACATTGCAGTTCAGGGCCCTGATCATCATTGATGATCAGGGCCCTGACTCGTTTCCGGGGGCGGAAAAGGCCGGGCTCTTCGGTGATCTCTCACCTACAGTCGCTGCGGCGGGGGCAGCGGGATCGGTGCAGGGAGATTCTTGTGGGCAGGGTCGAGACGATCGCGGGAGCCATGGCGGCCGCGGTGGGACATCTTGGGGTGCTGCGGGATCAGACGCGGTTCCGGGTGGGGCTGGTGGACGGCTGGGGGATTCCCGCCGGGGCCTCGGTGCTGGAAGTCGGGTGCGGGCAGGGGGACATGACCGCGGTGCTCGCGGACGCGGTCGGGCCCGGCGGGCGGGTGGTCGGGGTGGACATCGCGGAGCCTTCGTACGGCAGTCCGGTCACGCTGGGCGAGTCGGCGGCGTTCCTGGCGGCCGGGCCGCTCGGGTCGCGGATCGACATCCGGTTCGGCGTCGATGTCCTCGACGAGGCGGTCTCGTTCCCGGACGACGCGTTCGACCACGTCGTGCTGTCGCACTGCTCCTGGTACTTCGCTTCCCTCGACCAGCTGCTCAGGACGCTGACGCGCGTCCGGCCGTGGGCGCGGCGGCTGTGTTTCTCGGAGTGGGATCTGCGTCCGCGGGGTGTGGAGCAGCTGCCGCATCTGCTCGCCGTGCTCGTGCAGGGCCATGTCGAGGCGGTCGGGGCGCGGGGCGAGGGGAACGTGCGGACGCCGTTCTCGCACGAGGCGCTGCTGCGGATTCTCGCGGAGGCCGGGTGGCGGGTGGCGTCCGAGCAGGACGTGGACACGACGGGTCTGCAGGACGCCGACTGGGAGGTGGACGCCGCGCGGCGGATGGCCGGCTCCGACGAGCGGTTCGCGGATCTGTCGCCGCTGGCGCGGGAGTTCCTCACCAGCCAGCTCGATGTGCTCGGCTCCCTCGCGAAGAGCAAGGGCAACGAGCCGCTGCCGTCGTACGCCCTCACCGCGGATCGCGCCTGACGGGCTCTCGCCCCCCGGGCTCCGGTGAGGGGTGCTCGGGGGCATGGCCTTCATCTTCCTCATGACGCTGCCGGGTCTGGTGGTCCGCTGGGGGTCGCCGCGTTCGTCGATATGACGCTGCCGGGTCTGGTGGTCCGCTGACGGTCGCCGCGTTCGTCGATCAGGCGATGCTGCGGGCCGGGCGGGCCGGGCGGGCCGGGATGCTGCCGTGGCGGGGGGCCGGACGGCAGGGCCAGGTGGCGTCGACGGGGTTCGAGCTGTTGCACGCGACACTGTCGGCGGGCAAGCAGGAGGAGCTCAAGCAGCGCAGGACGTCGCCGGCGCTGCGCGACGAGGAGGGGGACGGGGCACCGCCCCCGGTCGCGGATCGATCCGGACGGCGGGACGGCCGTCCTCCGGATCCCGCCGGGCTAGGGCTGGGGCAGGTCCGGCGCGCGGGAAGCCCGCAGCGAGTACATCAGTGGCACGCGCGGGGTGCCCGGCGGATGCCGGTAGAAGCCGTCGCCCCTCCCGGAGGATCCCTGCCCGTCGCGTTCGAGCGTCCCGAAGCGCTGGAAGAGCGTCGCGTCATGCTCGTGCAGGAACTCCAGCCGGAGCCCGGTGGCGGCGATCGCGGTGACGACGTCGCCGAGGGTGTGCGCCCACTCCACCGTGCGGTTGTTCACCGTCGGGGCGTCGAAGTCCGCGTAGGTGCCCGGGGCTTCGTCGACCCAGGCGTCGCGAGTGAAGTAGTCGTGGGCGATCCGGGAGCCCGATTCGTCGTCGAGGGCGTCCGTCAGCGGGTGGAACTCGGCGAGGTACAGGAAGCCGCCCGGCGCGACGAGGGACGCGGCGGTCTCGGCCCAGCGGACGATGTCGGGGAGCCGGCACAGGGCGCCGGTGCCGGTGTAGACGATGTCGTAGGAGGAGTCGGGGACGGCCTCGGCCGCGTCGTACACGTCGGCGGCGACGAAGGACGCCCGGTCGGGCGGGAGCCCCAGGTCGGCGGCCAGCTCGCGGGCGGCGTCGACGGCGGGCTCGGAGAAGTCCAGGCCGACGACCCGGGAGGCGCCGCGGAGCGCCCAGGAGAGGGTGTCGAGGCCGAGGCGGCACTGCAGGTGCAGCAGCGACTTCCCGGTGACCGATCCCACCTCCGCCGCCTCGAAGGGGCGGATCACGTCCTGGCCGGCCCGGAAGGTGTCCGGATCGTAGGACTCGCTCGCCGTGTGGATCGGAACGCTTCCCCTACCTCCGGCTGGGGAGACCCCAACGTCCCACCTGGCGCGATCGGTCTCCCGCCGGTCCGCCGGGGTCCTCGTGTACATGGGGAGTGACGATAGTCGGGGTGAAGGCGGCCGGCCATCGGGTTTGATGGAGGCATGAGTGATGTCACGGCTGCCATGCCGGAATGGGAAAAGCGGTTCCGGGCGCCTCGGGTGGGGCTGCCCGAGTGGGCGGAGGACGCGCCGCAGCGCTGCCTCTTCGTGTCGAACGCCACCGGCACGTACGAGCTGTACGCCTGGGACCGGACCACCGGCGAACGCCGCCAGGCCACGGACCGGCCGAACGGGACGACGGAGGGCACGCTGTCCCGCGACGGCGAGTGGGTGTGGTGGTTCTCGGACACCGACGGGGACGAGTTCGGGGTGTGGATGCGCCAGCCGTTCGGCGGCGGCGAGGACGAGCCGGCCACGCCGGGACTCGACGCCTCGTACCCGGCCGGGCTGGCGCTCGGCGCGGACGGCACCGTCGTGATCGGCCGGTCGACGGACGACGAGGGCACGTCCGTCCACGTCGTGCGGCCGGGCGCCGCACCGGTCGAGATCTACCGGCACGCGGAGTCGGCCGGCGTCGGCGACCTGTCGGAGGACGGCACGCTGCTCGTCATCGAGCACACCGAGCACGGCGACGCGATGCACGGCGCGCTGCGCGTGGTGCGGCTCGACGGCTCGACCGTCGCCGAGCTGGACGACTCCCGCGGCGGCACCGAGGAACTCGGTCTCGACTGCCTGGGCTTCGCTCCCGTGGCCGGGGACACCCGGCTGCTCGTCAGGCACCAGCGCGCCGGGCGCTGGCTGCCGATGGTGTGGGACGTGAGGACCGGCGAGGAGACCGCGCTGGCGATCGACCTGCCGGGCGATGTCTCCGCCGAGTGGTATCCGGACGGTTCGGCGCTGCTCGTCGTGCACTCGTACCAGGCGCGCAGCGAGATGTTCCGCTACGACCTGGCCGCCGGTGCGCTGCTCCGGCTGGAGACCCCGCAGGGAACGGTGAGCAACGCCACCGCGCGCCCCGACGGGTCCGTGGAGTACCTGTGGTCGTCGGCGCAGCTGCCGCCGGTCGTGCGGTCCACGACGGGCGGGATCGTGCTGGAGGCGCCGGGGCTGAAGGCCCCGGACTCCGTGCCGGTCGAGGACGTGTGGGTGGACGGCCCCGGCGGGCCGGTGCACGCCCTCGTCCAGAAGCCCGAGGGCGACGGGCCCTTCCCGACGGTCTTCGAGGTGCACGGCGGCCCCGCCTGGCACGACTCCGACGCCTTCGCGGCCGGGCCCGCGGCCTGGGTCGACCACGGCTTCGCCGTCGTACGGCTCAACTACCGCGGCTCCACCGGCTACGGGCGCGAGTGGACGGACGCGCTCAAGCACCGCGTCGGGCTGATCGAGCTGGAGGACGTCGCGGCGGTCCGCGAGTGGGCCGTCGGCTCGGGGCTGGCCGATCCGGCGAAGCTGGTGCTCTCCGGCGGCTCGTGGGGCGGCTATCTGACGCTGCTGGGGCTCGGCACCCAGCCCACCGCCTGGACGGCGGGGCTCGCGGCGGTCCCGGTGGCCGACTACGTCGCCTCGTACACCGACGAGATGGAGGCGCTGAAGTCCCTGGACCGCACGCTCTTCGGCGGCTCGCCCGCCGAGGTTCCTGAGCGGTACGAGGCCTCGTCGCCGATCACGTACGTCGAGCGGGTGACCGCGCCGGTGTACCTCTCGGCGGGCATGAACGACCCGCGGTGCCCGATCCGGCAGATCGACAACTATGTCGAGCGGCTGGTGTCGCTGGGGAAGGTGCACGAGGTGTACCGGTACGACGCGGGGCACGGTTCGCTCGTCGTCGAGGAGCGGATCAAGCAGGTCCGCCTGGAGCTGGCCTTCGCGATGAAGCACGCGCTCTGACCGGGTGGGTCCTCAGTCGCCGGGCAGGGCTTCTTCCAGCTTGCCCGGCGCCGCCGCGTTCTCAGCATTCTCAGGGTTCTCAGCGGCCGGGTCCTGGTCCGGGATGAGGCCCAGCGCGGTGTCCTCGCGGAGTTCCGCCTCGCGGCGGACCAGCCGGAACCACATGAAGACCACGAAGCCGGCGAAGACGAACCACTCGCCGGTGTAGCCCAGGTTCTGGAAGGCCTTGAGGTCGAGCCCGGTGTTGCTGGGGGCCGCCGGGGGCACCGGCTCGAGCGGGGCGGTGGCGTCGGTGACCGTGATCCAACCGCTGTAGACCTCGTACGGCAGCACGTTGACGAGCGACGCGGCACTGATCATCCCGAGCTGGCCCTGCGGCAGTCCGCCGGCGGACTGGACGCCCTGGGTGCCGGTGTTCTCGGGGGGCTGCAGGGCGCCGGAGACGGTGATGTCGCCCGCGGGCGCCGCCGGGATGGCGGCGGGCGTCGCGGACGAGGCCTCGCCGGGCAGCCAGCCGCGGACGACGGGCAGCGCCGCGCCGCCCGCCGTACGCAGCGGGGTGAGCACGTAGTAGCCGGTGCGGTCGCCGAGGTCACGGCCGGGGACCAGGAGCTGGTGGCCGGTGTCGTAGCGGCCGGTCGCGGTGACCGTGCGGCCGGTGGTGTCCTGGGTGACCTGCGCCTTGGTGTCCGGGAGGACGGTGGCCAGCGGGACCGGGGCGGCGGACGCGGCGGCCTTCGGGGCCTGCTCGGCCACGTGGTGGCTGTTCATCCGGTCCTCGAAGCGGCTCAGCTGCCAACTGCCCATGAAGACGCAGAACGGCACGGCGAGCACGACGAAGAGGTGGACTCCCAGCCAGCGCGGGGTCAGCAGAAACCGGTACACGCCTCAACGGTACGGGGAGCGGGGCCGGCCGACGCCACCGGGCCCGCGGCCCGGCACTCCGCGGCCCTCCCGCGCCACGCCTCGCCTACTGAGGTGTGAGGGCCGTCGTCTTGTAGATCGTCCCGGCGCACGCGTCGGGGATCGTCGTGTCGGCCACGGCCGGCGCCCCCGCCTCCGGGGTGTGGCTGACCTCGACGCTCGCCGGGCCGGGCGTCGGCGGTACATCGGCCGCTGCCGGGGTGTTGTTCGAGGCACTGGTGCCGTTGTTGCCGCTGCTGGTGCTGCCGCCGGTGGTCGGGGTGGGCGTCGGAGTGGGCGGCGCCGGGCAGCCGTTGGGACCTGCCGCGTCCGGCACCCAGGCGAACCGGACCTCGTACGTGTCGCCCGGCTGGAGGAGCAGCGGGGCGGCCGCCACATCCGGCAGTCCGGTGGCCGGATCGCCCGGCGTGTGGTCCAGCACCTGGATCTTCGACGCGTCGGCGCTGCCCTGGGCGATCACGGTGACGGCGCCGCCGCCCTTGACCGTGCAGCCCTGCGCGGAGACGTTCGCGACCCGGAACCAGCCGTACACGTTGCCCTTGGCGTCCGGGGCACCGGTCTTGCTCGCGCCGCTGCCGAGCTGGGAGCGGTCGCAGGCCGGGGCGGTGCGGCCGGCCGAGCCGGTGGGCGTCGGGGCGACCGTGGCACCGTGCTCGTTCGTGGGTGTGGGGGTCGGCGACGGTGTCACCGACGGGGCGGGCTCGCTGCCGGCGCTGGTCCCGGTGTCGGCCGGACCGCCCGAGTCGTCCTGGCTGCTCTCCCCCGTGCCACCGGTGTCCTGCCGCGGCTCGTTGGGGCTGGAGGCGCCGGCCGCGGTGGTGTCCTGCTGGTCCGCGGTGTTCGCGACATGCAGCAGGGCCGGCACGGCGGTACACGCCAGCAGGAACGCGGCGGCGGCGCCACGGCCTGGCGGCGGCGCGTCCGGCGGGCCGGTACGGCGTGCCGCAGGTGGTCGAGCGCGTCGGGTGCGGGCTTGAGGCCCTTCACCGCGTCCTGCATCAGCCGGCGCAGCGCCAGCTCGTCGAAGCTCGCCCCTGCACCAGGCGGAGTCGCTCCGGACCCGGGCGGAGTCGCCCCGGCCCCAGGCGGAGTCGCCCCGGCCCCAGGCGGAGTCGCCCCGGCCCCAGGCGGAGTCGTCCCGGCCCCAGGCGCAGTTGTCCCGGCCCCGGGCAAGGTCATCCCGCCTTCAGCAGGGCTGGTTCTCGCTCCCAAGGGGCTTGATCCCGCCCCCTGAGGGCCGGTTCCGGTGGGCGCTGCGTTGCGCTCGTCGTTCAGTTCTTCGGGAAATTCGCGGTTCTCTGGATCCATGCCACGTGAGTCGTAGGGGGTGGTCATACGGTCGCCTCCATCGCGATGCGAAGCGCCGCGAGGCCACGGGAACCGTATGCCTTCACCGAGCCCAGGGAAATTCCGAGCGTTTCGGCGACCTGTGCCTCGGTCATGTCGGCAAAGTAGCGCAGCACGAGGACTTCGCGCTGACGGCGCTGGAGGGACCGCATGGCGGTCTTGAGCTGGTCGCGCTCCAGGATCTCGTAGGCGCCCTCTTCCGCACTCGCCATGTCGGGCATGGGCTTGGAGAGGAGCTTGAGGCCCAGGATGCGCCGCCGGAGCGCCGACCGGGAGAGATTGACCACCGTCTGCCGCAGGTAGGCGAGGGTCTTCTCGGGGTCACGGACGCGGCTGCGCGCGGAGTGGACGCGGATGAAGGCCTCCTGGACGACGTCCTCGCAGGAGGCCGTGTCGTCCAGCAGCAGCGCGGCGAGGCCGAGCAGCGACCGGTAGTGGGCACTGTAGGTCTCGGTCAGGTGGTCGACCGTGGTGCCGACGGCCATCGTGGCGTCAGCACCCAGCTCGGACGGCACGCGCACGATCGGCCAGGGCGCTATCACGGGCATCCCGCCGGGAGTGCGTGCCCTGCCGGACGTACGGCCGGGCGTACGCGGGCGCGGCACGCGTGTCGGAGCGCCGCCCCGCCCAAGTGCCGTCTCGATACCCAGTGCCTCTGCCACGACTGTTGGACACGCGTCCCCCCGTCAGGGTTGTACGCGCAAGGCGTCGCCTTTGATGTGGCGCCGAATATCCCCATGCGTACCAACTTCTTCCCCAATGCGCCCATTTGCCCAGGCACGAACTGTGCCTGCCCAATACCCCCCGGCACGCAGCACATTAGGGCAGTGCGCTGACACAAAGACGCTCCCCGTCTACTGCCGGTTGCAGCGGTCAGGGAGCGAATTGTCCATTGGTGCGCGACCCACTTCAAGTGGTCCAGACCAAGGAGTGGATCACATCATGCGTGCGAAGCGACGAACTCGGCCGCCACGACTTCGGCAATTTGTGCAGTGTTCAGGGCGGCGCCCTTGCGCAGGTTGTCCCCGCACACGAAGAGTTCGAGCGCGTTCGGATCGTCCATGGAGCGGCGTACCCGGCCGACCCAGGTCGGGTCGGTGCCCACCACATCGGCAGGGGTCGGGAACTCGCCCTCGGCGGGATTGTCGGTCACGACGACCCCGGGAGCGCTCCGCAGGATCTCGTGCGCCTTCTCCACGGTCACCTCGTTCTCGAACCGCGCGTGCACCGACAGCGAGTGCGTCGTGATGACCGGCACCCGTACGCAGGTCGCGGTGACCCGCAGCTCCGGCAGGCCCAGGATCTTCCGTGACTCGTCCCGGACCTTGAGCTCCTCCGAGGACCAGCCGTCCTCCCGCAGCGAGCCGGCCCACGGCACCACGTTGAGCGCGAGCGGCGCCGGGAAGGGACCGAAGTCGCCGACCGTGCGCCGTACATCGCCCGGCTGGGTACCAAGGTGGGTGCCGGCGACCTTGGACAGCTGGTCGCGGAGGGTGTCCACGCCGGACTGGCCCGCGCCGGAAGCCGCCTGGTACGAGGAGATGATCAGCTCGCTGAGCCCGAACTCGGCGTGCAGCGCGCCGATCGCCACGATCATCGACAGCGTCGTGCAGTTGGGGTTGGCGATGATGCCGCGCGGGCGCATCCGCACCGCGTGCGCGTTCACCTCCGGCACCACCAGCGGGACATCGGGGTCCATCCGGAAGGCTCCGGAGTTGTCCACGACGACCGCGCCCTTGGCGGCGGCGACCGACGCCCACTGCGCGGACACCTCGTCCGGGACGTCGAACATCGCGACGTCGACGCCCTCGAACGCCTCCTCGCTGAGCACGACGACCTCGGTCTCCACACCGCGCACCACGAGGCGGCGGCCGGCCGACCGCGCGGACGCGACCAGCCGGATCTCGCCCCACACGTCCTGCCGGGTGGAGAGCAGCTCCAGCATCACCGTGCCGACCGCGCCCGTCGCACCGACGACGGCCAGGGTCGGCTTACGGTTCATCGGCCCGTACCGCCGTAGACGACAGCTTCATCACTTTCACTGTCGAGGCCGAACGCGGAGTGCACCGCCTGGACGGCCGGCTTCACGTCGTCGGCCCGGGTGACCACCGAGATGCGGATCTCCGACGTCGAGATCAGCTCGATGTTGACGCCGGCGTTCGACAGCGCCTCGAAGAAGGTCGCCGTGACGCCCGGGTTGGTCTTCATCCCCGCGCCGACCAGCGAGATCTTGCCGATCTGGTCGTCGTAGCGCAGCGAGTCGTACCCGATGCGGTCCTGCGACCTGGTGAGCGCGTCCATCGCCTTGCGGCCCTCGGTCTTGGGGAGGGTGAAGGAGATGTCGGTGAGGCCGGTGGCCGCCGCCGACACGTTCTGGACGACCATGTCGATGTTGACCTCGGCGTCCGCGATGGCACGGAAGATCGTCGCCGCCTCGCCCGGCTTGTCCGGCACCCCGACGACCGTGATCTTGGCCTCGGACGTGTCGTGCGAAACCCCGGAGATGATCGCCTGCTCCATCGGCTTGCCTCCTAGCGGTGCTTCGTTGCTCACCCAGGTCCCCGGCAGGCCGGAGAAGGACGAGCGGACGTGGATCGGAATGTTGTAACGACGGGCGTACTCGACACAGCGGTGCAGCAGCACCTTCGAACCGGAGCTGGCCAGTTCCAGCATGTCCTCGAAGGAGATCCAGTCCATCTTCTGGGCGCGCTTGACGACCCGCGGGTCGGCGGTGAAGACCCCGTCGACGTCCGTGTAGATCTCGCACACCTCGGCGGCGAGCGCGGCGGCCAGCGCCACCGCGGTCGTGTCGGAACCGCCGCGGCCCAGCGTGGTGATGTCCTTCTTGTCCTGGGACACGCCCTGGAAACCGGCCACGATCGCGATGTTGCCCTCGTCGAGCGCGGTCCGGATACGGCCCGGCGTCACGTCGATGATCCGTGCCTTGTTGTGGACGGAGTCGGTGATGACCCCGGCCTGGCTGCCGGTGAACGACTGCGCCTCATGACCGAGGTTCTTGATCGCCATCGCCAGCAGCGCCATGGAGATCCGCTCTCCGGCGGTCAGCAGCATGTCGAACTCCCGGCCGGCGGGAATCGGCGACACCTGCTCGGCGAGATCGATCAGCTCGTCCGTCGTATCGCCCATCGCCGACACCACGACAACGACCTGATGGCCGTTCTTCTTGGTGTCCACGATTCGCCGGGCGACGCGCTTGATGCCTTCAGCATCGGCGACGGAGGAGCCTCCGTACTTCTGCACGACAAGGCCCACGTGCGCTCCTCGGGAAGGTCTGGTACTGCGGTCGGCTCAGTCTAACGAGCGGGCCGGGGCGGCCTCCGCGATACCGGATATTGAGACAGGTGGCCCACTCGGTGGGCCACCTGCCCAGGACGGAACGGAATAACCCCAGATCAGGCGCTGGATGCGTGACCGGAGGAAGATCGTCCGGATATCCGACGGTGGGGGTAGCGGGTGCGCGGCTACGGCGTGTCAGCGAGTGACGGGTTGACCGGTTCAGCCGGTGGTGGGCCAGGGTTCGACGGGTGACGGGCCCGGGATCAGCCGGCGGCGGGCTGGGCGCGGACGCCCAGCGGGGTGCCGAGCTCGGCCGCCATGACCTTGCCGGCCTCCTCGGCCAGCCGCTCCTCGTCGTCCGCCGAATCGTCCGTGTCCAGGCCGTCCAGCTCGTCCAGCGGGCTGTCCAGCCGGACGTGAGCGACCAGGGACTGCAGCGCGCGCAGCGAGGCGCTGGCCGTCGGTCCCCAGTTCGACAGGTACGAGAACTGCCACCACCACAGCGCCTCGCTCACGCGGCCGGCGCGGAAGTGCGCGAGGCCGTGCGTGAGATCGGTCACCACGTCGGCCATATCGTCCGAAATCCGGCAGGCGACGGGCGTACTGCGCGGTACGTACGGGTCGAAGACCTCCGAGTAGACGTCGATCGGCTCCAGCAGCGCCGCGAGGTGCTGGCGCAGCTCGTCCGCGTCCGGCTCGGGGCCGATGTCCGGCTCGTAGCGCTCGTCCGGAACGATGTCCTCGTGCGCGCCGAGCCGGCCGCCGGCCAGCAGCAGCTGGGAGACCTCCAGCAGCAGGTACGGGACAGCGCTGTCCGGATCGTCGCCCTTGGCGACCTCGCGGACCGAGAGGATGAAACTCTCGATCTGATCGCAGATCTGGACGGCGAAGTCGTCGGGCTCCTGGACGTTCGGATCGCCGAGGTCGCGTTCCGGAGAGCCCGGTGCGCCCTTCGAGTCCTGTGTGGTTACCGCGGTGTCAGACATCGAGCAGTCGTCTCCCTTCGAAGGCACGACCCAGCGTGACCTCGTCGGCATACTCCAGGTCTCCCCCCACGGGCAGACCACTGGCCAGTCGCGTCACCTTCAGCCCCATGGGTTTCACCATGCGGGCCAGGTACGTAGCGGTCGCTTCACCTTCAAGGTTGGGATCCGTCGCCAGAATCAGCTCGGTGACGGTGCCGTCCGCGAGCCGCGTCAGCAGCTCCCGGATCCGTAGATCGTCCGGACCGACGCCCTCGATGGGGCTGATCGCGCCGCCCAGTACGTGGTACCTGCCGCGGAACTCACGGGTGCGCTCGACCGCGACGACATCCTTGGGCTCCTCGACCACGCAGATCACCGCGAGATCGCGGCGCGGGTCACGGCAGACCCTGCACTGGTCGTCCTGCGCGACGTTCCCGCAGATGTTGCAGAACCGCACTTTGGCCTTGACCTCGGCCAGTACGTGCGCGAGGCGCCGCACATCGGCCGGATCCGCCTGCAGGATGTGGAAGGCGATCCGCTGCGCGCTCTTGGGACCCACGCCGGGCAGCCTGCCCAGTTCGTCGATGAGGTCCTGAACCACGCCTTCGTACACGGGGCGCCTTCTTTACGCTAGAACGGCAGGCCGGGCATGCCGCCCAGCCCCTGGGCGAGCGGACCGAGCTTCTGCTGCTGAAGCTCCTGCGCGGTCGCGTTCGCGTTGTGCACGGCGGCGACGACCAGATCGGCCAGCGTCTCCGTGTCCTCAGGATCGACCGCCTTGGGGTCGATGACCAGCCCCCGGAGCTCACCGGCACCGGTCACCGTGGCTGTCACGAGACCGCCGCCCGCAGAACCCTCGACCTCGGCCTCGGCCAGCTCCTGCTGGGCAGCGGCAAGGTCCTGCTGCATCTTCTGGGCCTGCTGGAGCAGCTGCTGCATATTGGGCTGACCACCGGGGATCACGGGTTCACTCCTGCCTCACGACAACGTTGCGCGGTAGGGCGAGCCTACGTGCTCGGACGGCCCTGCGCCCTACGCCGTACGGAGGATCGGACGACGTGACGCGGAACATCGGGCGACATCAGTCGTTCGGGATCTCCTCGATCACCGTGGCACCCATTTCGCGCACGAAAAGCTCGTATCCGGACAGCGGGGACTCGACCAGATCCACGTCGTCGTCCTCCGGAATGTCGTCCTCCAGGGGCGGCGGCGTCTCGTCCGACATCAGTGGCGGCGGCGCGCCCCCGGGCCGTCCGGCGGCCGTCTGAGGCGCGGCATGGGCCGCCTGGGCGGGCCCGCCCTGCGGGGCGGAGGGCCCGGACGAGGCGGAGTGTGCGGACTGTGCGGACGGGGCGGAGGATGCCGATGGGGCGTATGAGGCGGACGGTGCGGCCGGGGCGGCCGGGCCGGACGGACGGGACCCGCCGCCGCTTCCACCGCTGCCTCCGCCGCCGAAACCGCCACCCGGGCCACCGGAGCCGCCGGGACCTCCGGAGCCGCCGCCGGCCGTTCCCCCGCCGCCCGACGGGTCCACGATGGCCTCGATCCGCCACTCCACCCCGAGGGCGTCGCTGATCGCCTGCTTGAGCACCTCTTCGCTGCCGCTGTTGGCGAAGCTGTTGCGCGCTCCGGGGTTGTCGAATCCGAGCTGCAGCGTCTGCCCGTCGAAGCCCGCCACCTGCGCGTTGTTCAGCAGGAGCATCCACGTCAGCCTGCGGCGGTTCTTCACCGCCTCCAGAATGTCCGGCCACATCTGCCGTACGCGCGTCGAGTCCCCGGCGAACCCGGACGCCGCCGGGGCGGCGGGGTAAGCGGGCGGCGGTGTCTGGGCGGCCAGGGCGGGGGCCGCCGGGCGGCGGGTGCGGCCTGGGCGGCCGTCGGCCAGGCGCCGGGACGAGCGGCCTCGGGCGGTGCGGCGGCAGGGGCCGCCGAAGCGGCCGCTGGGTGGCCACTGGAGCACCGGCAGTATCCGGACCGGTCGTGGTCGGCCAGGCGCCGGGGCGCTGCCGGGCGCCGCCGTCCGAGGGAGCCGGAACCGCGGCGGGAGGGGGCCGGCAGCGGGTTCGTGCTGCTCAGGGGGGCGGGTGCGCGGGTCGGGGCGGGGGGGCCTGCTGCGCGGCCGGAGCCGGGCGTCCGCCGCCCACGGCCGCACGGACCGAGGCCGCGCCGCCGGGGCCGCCGGGGCCGCCAGGACCTCCTGGGCCGCCGGGGCTGTGGTCGGCGTGCGCGGGCTGATAGGCGAAGTCCGGGACCTGCGGGGCACCGGGGGCGAAGCCCCGCCGCTCCAGCTTGTCCAGCCGGGCCTGTACGGAGCGCTCGTCGTCGTACGCCGCGGGCAGCAGCACCCGGGCGCAGATCAGCTCCAGCTGGAGCCGCGGCGACGTGGCGCCGCGCATCTCGGTCAGACCGGTGTTGACCAGGTCCGCCGCACGGCTCAGCTCGGCGGCGCCGAAGACGGACGTCTGGGCCCGCATCCGCTCGATGACATCGCTCGGGGCGTCGATCAGCCCCTTGTCCACCGCGTCCGGAACCGCCGCGATGATCACGAGGTCGCGCAGCCGCTCCAGCAGGTCCGCCACGAAGCGCCGCGGATCGTGCCCGCCCTCGATGACGCGGTCGACCATCTCGAAGACCGCCGCCCCGTCACCCGAGGCGAACGCGTCCACCACCTCGTCGAGCAGCGCCGCGTCCGTATAACCGAGCAGCGCCGTCGCCATGGCGTACGTCACACCGTCGGCACCGGCGCCCGCCAGCAGTTGGTCCATCACCGACATCGAGTCCCGCACCGAACCCGCGCCGGACCGCACCACCAGCGGATACACGCCGTCCTCGACCGGGATGTCCTCCCGGGCGCAGACCTCCGCGAGGTAGTCGCGCAGCGTGCCCGGCGGCACCAGGCGGAAGGGGTAGTGGTGGGTACGCGACCGGATCGTGCCGATGACCTTCTCGGGCTCGGTGGTCGCGAAGATGAACTTGAGATGCTCCGGGGGCTCCTCGACCACCTTCAGCAGGGCGTTGAAGCCCTGCGGGGTGACCATGTGCGCCTCGTCGATGATGTAGATCTTGTACCGGCTGCCCGCCGGCCCGAAGAACGCCTTCTCCCGAAGATCACGCGCATCGTCCACACCACCGTGCGACGCCGCGTCGATCTCGATCACATCGATGGACCCCGGCCCGTTCCGCGCCAGGTCCTGACACGACTGGCACTCCCCGCACGGCGTCGGCGTCGGCCCCTGAACACAGTTCAGACACCGCGCCAGGATGCGCGCGCTCGTCGTCTTCCCGCAGCCTCGGGGCCCACTGAACAGGTACGCGTGATTGACCCGGTTGTTGCGCAGCGCCTGCTGCAACGGGTCGGTTACGTGCTCCTGCCCGATGACCTCGGCGAAGGACTCGGGACGATAGCGGCGGTACAGAGCGAGGGACACGCCTACGACGATATCGGGGCCCACCGACATCCGACGTCCCCCGGACCTCCCCCGACCGCCCCCGGGAACGCAAAGACCCCCCACGCACCCGCCAGAGCCCACCTACCCTTGCTGCCTTCCGGCCCTGGGGGAGTTCAGCGAGATAGCGCCACGTGAGGGGCTGCGCACAGCGTACCCGATCGGATCACCCACTTACGAGTTCGCGAGCACCCCTCCGCGTCTTGTAGTGTTCGTCGCGGAGGATTCGCCTAGTGGCCTAGGGCGCACGCTTGGAAAGCGTGTTGGGGGCAACCCCTCACGAGTTCGAATCTCGTATCCTCCGCACTTGCCTGAACAGGCAAAACGAGAAGCCGAGCCGCGACCGCGGCTCGGCTTCTTGGCGTGCACCGGTTGCACTCCTGGTTGCTCTTACCAGCTCCCAATCGGGACATTTCGGTGAACGGTCGGCTCGCTCGCGGCGCAATTTGGAGGTGGCCGACAAGCCGCCAACGCCCGTCAGCGGTGAACCTGCCCTCATGCGGCACCGAGGATCCCGGTGATACGCCATCCTTGAACCGGTCCCGGGGGCTTCGGCCCCGTCACGAATTTCCCTGGTCTGGCGAGGTGTCCCCGCATGAAGTCCCGATCAACGCTGGCGACATGGCTGGGCAGCCTCGACGGCTCTCATCTGGTTCGCGTGCTCGGGACGCGGCAGGACGCCGTTTCCCCTCCGGAGCCGCGCTCGGTGGGGGAGTTGGCGGACCGGCTGCAGCGCCCGGGATCGGTGGCACTGGCTCTGCCGCGACTCGCGCTGCCGCACTTCCAGGTGGCCGAGGCGCTGGCAGCGCTGGGGGTGCCCGCATCGCGCGATGCTCTGGCGGAGCTGCTGGGAGCGGCGGACGACGAAGCCGCTCGCCAGCTGGACGACGTGCTGGAGGTGTTGGCCGATCATGCTCTGGTCTGGCCGGACGGCGCGGGGCAGCTCCGCATGGCCGGACCGCTGCGGCAGGCATGGGACGCACCCCTGGGGCTTGATGCTCCGCTGAAGGAACTGCTGGCGGGCACGACGTCCCAGGAGCTGCGCGGCATGCTGGCGGCACTGGGCGTCAAGCCACCGGGCACCAGGCCGCAGCGACTGGCCGCGCTAATGGAGCACCACAGCGACCCGGAACGGATTGTCTCGGTGGTCGCGAAGGCCCCCGCGGCGGCGCGGAAGCTGCTCGAACGCCAGGCGGCGGCCGGGCCGGGGCAGCCCTCGCAATTCGTCGTGTTCGGCACTCCCGATCCAGGGCTTGAACCGGGCGAGCGATGGGCATCGGACCGGGGGCTCCTGATCCAGGACCGTCACCGCTACGGTCCGGCCCGTATGCCCGCCGAGGTGGCGCTCGCGCTGAGGGGGCCCGGCCGGCACGCCCCGTTCGAACCCGTTCCGCCCTACGCGCCGCTGACGCCTGTCACCCCGCAGGAGGTGGACCGCGAGGCGTCGGCCGCGGCTGCGGCGTTCACTTCCCGTGCTGTCTCGGTCCTGTCGGTCTGCTCGGCGACTGCGCCGGCCCGGCTGAAGTCCGGCGGGATCGGTGCGCGTGAACTGGCCCGGATCGGCAAGGCCGCCCAGGCCGACGACGCCGTCGTGCGCCTTACTCTCGAAACTGCGTACGCTGCCGGGCTCCTGGACCGGAACGGCGATCGCGTGGCTCCCACCGAGGCGTACGACGCCTGGGCGGAACAGGAACCCCCGGAGCAGTTCGCCGTACTGCTTCAGGCGTGGCGGAACCTGCCGCTCACCCCCACCCAGGCGCGCGACGAGGACAACAAGGCGCTTCCCGCTCTCGCCGGAGCACCGCCCTGCAACGGCTGCGTGCAGGCCCGCCACGGGCTGTTGGCCGCAGCCGCACAGCTCCCGGCAGGGCAGGGCGCGAGGGTCACGGCGGATTTGGGACCCCTGATCGCCTGGCAACGCCCGCTCGCCGACTCGTCGCCCCAGGACGGAACGCCGTTCGCCGCCGTGATCCGTGAGGCCGAGCTCCTCGGCGTACTCGCTCGCGGCGTCGTGTCCGTCCTCGGCATCCACCTGCGGACGGACGACACGGAGGGGCTGAGCGCCGAGTGCCGGCGTTTGCTGCCCGCGGCCACCGCAGTGGCCCGGATCGGCGCCGACCTCACCGCCGTCGTCACCGGCACACCGTCCGCGCGGCTTGCCTCGCTCCTGGACTCCGTCGCCGAGCGGGAGGCCAGCGGCACGGCATCAGTGTGGCGGTTCAGCGCCGGCAGCGTCCGCCGAGCCCTGGACGCCGGCCGTATCCCCGACGACATCGCGGCCGACCTGGCCGCCATCGCCGCCGGGCCCCTGCCACAGCCCTTGTCCTACCTCATCGCCGACACCGCACGCAGCCACGGCCGCGTGCGCGTCGCCCCCGCCGTCTGCGTCATCCACGGCGAGGAGCCCGCGCTCCTGGCCGAACTCGCCGCCCACCGCAAGCTCTCCAGGCTCGGCCTGCGGCAGCTCGCCCCGACGGTGCTGCTCAGCCGCAGCCCGGTCGAAGCGACCCTCACCGCCCTCCGTGCCGAGGGCTACGCCCCCGTCGCCGAGACGGCCGAGGGAACCGTACGCATCGAGAAAGCCCGGCCTCAGCGGGCCGCCACTCCCATCCCGGCCCCCCGCAGAACAGGTGGTAGGGCGGCCCTCCGGAGCGCGGCCAATCGCGCGGCGAAGGCCCCGGCACCTGTCGACCTGAACGCCGTGGCCGCCCAGCTGCTCACCGCCCCACCGACCGCCCCGGCCCCCGACCCATTCGGCAGCGGAGTGCCCTACGGCACGGACACCGAAGAAATCGTCTCCGGGTATGCGAAGCAGCTGTCGTACAGCGATGTCCGCCAGCTCGCCCATGCCCTCGACGCCGGTACGGCCATCACGGTCGAATACGTCGCCGCCTCAGGAAGCCGCACCGTACGCACCCTCAGCCGCCTCGCTCTCGACCCGCCCTTTCTCGACGCCTGGTGCCACCTGAGGGACGACGAGCGAGTCTTCACCCTCTCCCGGATCCACGGCGTCATGCCCGCGTAGACCGCGCATACGTCCGCGTACAGCACATCTCGCCATGGGCGAGATACCCCATAGGCGGCGTTACGCGCATCGAGCCGAACGAAGCCGGTCTGGCCGTCGCGCTCACCGATCCGACCGGGAGCACCGAGCGCTACGACCGGGACGCGTTCGGCCGGGTCGTCGGAACGCGCGACCCGATGGGCGGCCTCACCCGCCTGGGCTGGACAGTGGAGGGCCTGCCGGCGTGGTCGGTGGCGTCCGACGGTGCCCGGGAGACCTGGACCTACGACGCGGACGGCAATCCCGCGGAATACCGCGATCCGGCGGGTACGGTCACGAGCACCGTCACCGCCGGCTTCGGCCTGCCGGCTTCGCGCACCGATCCCGACGGCACGGTTCACTACACGTACGACCGGGCGACGCGGCTCGTCGCCGTCTCGAATCCGGCGGGAGCGACGTGGTCGTACACGTACGACGCGGCCGGCCGACTGATCCGTGAGGTCGACTTCAACGGACGTGCGGTCGAGTACCGCTACGACGCGGCGGGGCAGTTGGTCGAACGGGTCAACGGCGCGGGCCAGAGCGTGCGTTACACCAGGGACGCCCTGGGCCGGGTGGTCGAGAGCCGTACCGACGCGGCGACCGCGTCCTTCGCCTACGATGCCGCGAACCGCCTGCTGCGCGCGAGCAACCCGGACGCGGAACTGACATACCTCCGAGACGCCGCGGGCCGGATCCTCACCGAGACCCTGAACGGCAGCGCGATCAGCAACACTTACGACCGGTTGGGCCGTCGCACCAGGCGGAGCACACCGGCCGCACTGGGGACTGGCGGTTGTTCGAGAAATTCAGCAACCTGGCGGTGGACACCCACCCGAGGGACTCGCCGCCGTCATCATCCCCGTGATCGCCGACGGAACGGCGCCGGCCAACTACGAGGACCTCGTCGAGATCCTCGGCGAGGTCGCCAGCGACGACGCGGACCCGAATGCCGTACCCGCCCTGCATGCCCTGCTGACGGCTCGCCTGCCGACCGAGACTCCTCCGTACGCCCTCTCTCTCAAGACCCTCCAGGCGCTCGGTGCGATCGGTGGCCGGCGCGCCGAGGAGATCCTGCGTGCCGTCGCCATCGGCGACCACCTCAAGGTGCTGAAGTGGGAGGCGGCCGTCGAGTTGGGCATCGAGGACGACCTCGGCTTTGACGAGGACGAGATGACGAGCTGACGGGCCGTGGTTTCGGCGCAATCGGACTCGCCGGCTTCGGCGTCGGCTGTTGTGTGTGGCGTCAGTACCGCAAGGCGCTGAGGACTTCGGCGGTGACCGTACCGGTCAGGGTCCGGTTGCTCCGGGCGGTGGCGTCGGCGGTGGCGCCTGCGGCGACCTCGGGAACGTTGAGGGCACTCACGTCGACCACGGTGCCTGACTGGTTCTTGAAATTGACCAGGACGGTGTAGCGCCTGGACTTTGCGTCGTGGTTGGTGACCTTCACCGGGACGTCCGTCCGGCCGTCGGATCCGGTCGTCAGGGGGCCGAGAGTGACGTCTGCCTTCGCGTCCAGGCCGCCTTGACGTTGTCCAGCGCGGACGACGCGGCCGCTTGGGCGGAGGCGGCCGCGGATGCCGCCGCGCTGCTGGCGGCGGAGGCGGCGGACGACGCCCCCGACCTGACCGCGGAGGCTGCCGAGGACGCCGGGGCGCTGGCAGGGCTGTCCGACGAGCAGCCGGTCAGTCCGGCCCAACCGAGCATGACGGCCAGCGCGGCAGCGGCGCATCAGTTGATCTGACGTTTCATGGCTTCTCCCGGCTCGACGGCATTCTCCCGTCCAGCGTCGGCCAGCCCGGCCCTCCGTACGAGCAGGGCACGCGCGGCACCCGGGTGACGTCGGGGGCCGGAGGACCGGTACGGAGACTCGCGTAGCCATCGGTCGGTCAAGATCTCTTGAAGACCGTTTCACTGATTCCGCCGATGTCATGCCCTGCCGCCGGAACGACGACGCGACGCGATGCGCGCGGTGCGCCGAGAGGTCGATGGCACAGGAGCCGATGAGAGACCGAGAAGACGTCGGCCCGGCCGGGGGCGCTCGCGCGCGGATGGTGCGGAGCCGGGTCGGCGAGGCCTGGGACTTGGCGTTGTCGGCCGAGGAGTTCGCGGCGATCAAGGGCGTCGTGGTCGGGGAGGTCTGCAAGGAGGTGCGCGGCATCGTGCTTTCGCGGCGCCAGGTGGGCCTGGACGAGTGGATCGACGCCCTGGCCCAGGCGCTGGCCGACGCCGCGGCCTCGAACGCCCGCGCCCGCGAGGCCATCGAGCGCTTCCTGTCCTGACCGGCCGGACCGGGGTGAACGAGCAAACCTCAGGTGGCGGCTTCGGCCCTCCTGAGGTGCTCCACCGCGGCTTCATCGGTGCCCTCGGAACTTCCGCCGAGTCGGTGGACCACCACCCAGCGGCCCGTCTCAGGGAACGCTCCGGCGAAGACGGAGGCGTCGCGGGTGGCGCCGTTGTGCCACTTCAGCGGGCCGGCCGACTGCCAGGACAGTGCGGGCGGGCCCAACGTCCGGTCCAGGAGCAGGCCGGTGAGCAGGTCGGCCGTGGCGCGGGGGGTGGCCCACAGTCCTCCCGCGGGCAGGATCGCTCCGGTCATCGTCCACGGCGCGCGTTCCCTCCCGAACCACCCGGTGGCGCACAGCCGCCGGTCGGCGGGCGGCCGGGCCGTCACCTCGTCCACGCCGAGCGGGTCGAGCACGTGCTCCCCCACGAGCTCTTCGTAGGGCCGGCCGGCGGCGGCGACCAGCGCCGCACCGAGGACGGCGTAGCCGAAGTTGGAGTACTCCTCCGTCTGCCCGGCGGGCCTGACGGTGAGCGAGTCGAGACGGCTCAGGAGTGCCGACAGCGCATCCTCGTCGAAGGGCGCGTAAGGGTCTCTGCGCGACAGGCCGGGCGGCAGCCGGGGCAGACCCGAGGTGTGCTCGGCCAGGTGCCGCAGGGTGATTCCGGTGCCCGCCGGCACCCGGTCGAGCCGGCGCTCCACGGGATCGTCCAGGTCGAGCAGTCCCGCGGCGGTCATGCGCGCGAGCACGGTTCCGGTCAGGACCTTGGTGAACGAACCGATCTCCACGAACCGGTCCGGGTCGTGCCCGCCGTCGGCGAAGGGCGGAGCGCTGCTGCTCAACACGCAGGTGGGTATGGGGCGCACGATCGTTGAGATCCCTTTCCTGAGGGTGGTGGGAGCCGGCACGAAGCTCAGGATCTCGCACCTTCATCGACGAAGGCCCGCACCGCACAACGCGGTCCGGGCCCTCGTCGATCCGTCGATGCGTCAACCGGCGAATCCGTCAGGAGCGGCTCCTGGCCTCCGCCTGCTGCTGCAGGAGGCCCGCGATCCGGGCCACGTCGTTGCCGATGTCGAGGACTCCGTTGATGTCCGGGGCGGAGCCGCCGGTCATGGCGATGTAGAAGGTGTTCAGCTGTCCGTGGCCCGCGGAGAGGTAGCCGCCGAGGGTCCATGCGCCGACGGTGGCCCGCTGGTTGACGGCGTCGTAGCCGGCGAAGGTGCCGGGCTTGCCCCATACCTTGCCCTTGCCCGGGCAGGTGGGAGAGCCCTCGCAGACGGAGGTCAGTGAGCCGTCCACCCCGAGGATCGGCAGCGCCTCACGGAAGCGCTTCGCCTCCTCGGTCCCCTGCCAGTAGTGCAGGATCTCGTCCTCCACGCGCGGGGTGACCCGGTCATTGGGGTTGCCGCCGCGGCCGTCGAGCATCTGTACCTGGGTCGGGTCGATGCCGGCCTGGCGCAGGAAGCTGTTGATCACGGGGAAGCCGTCCGCGCACGCGTGGCTGCCCGTCGAGACGGCCATCAGGCAGATCGTGAGGTTCGCCCCGAGGTTGTGGCTGACCTTGAAGATCAGCTTCGTGTACTCGGCGAAGATCGGCGAGACGTACGCGGCGACGCGCTGCGTACCGTCGTAGGAACGCGGCAGCAGGCCGGACGGGTTCGGTCCGGTCGGCCGGGCGGTGACCGTGACGCCGGCCCGGGCGAGCGCCTCGATCAGTGCCGTGCGCCCGAACGCCGCCGGGCCCTGGACGGGGGAGATCCGCAGCTCCGGCTTCGCGCCGGCCGCGATCGTTCCCGACAGGCTGATGCGGGTGCCGTCCGGCGAGGCGTTGACCACGATGTTCGTCGTGCCGCCCGCCGCGACCGTCTTCACGGTCGACGTCACCTGGTAGGGCGCGACCTGGGGCCGCCAGCTGAGCTGCGCGGGGCGGCCGGGGGTCGTCGCGGTGGTCAGCAGGTCGATGACGTTGTCGTTGATGATGAGCGGGGTCGGGAGCGGGTCCAGCTGCGGGGCGGAGGCGGTGCTGAAGATCCGGGAGTCGATGGCGACGTCGCCCTGGATCTTGGTGAGGCCCGACCGGCGGACCTGATGGGCGATCATGTCCAGCCCCGCGAGCGGGTTCTCGGGCGTGAGCGTGGCGCCCGGAACATCGTTCGCGTACGTGTGGTCGATCGGGGTGTAGGCGACGGAGCCGTCCGGCTTCGTCCGGCCGCCCATGGTGAGGTCGCCCTGCGCGACCAGCGCCAGCGACCCGTTCAGGACGCTGCCGGCCCGGCGGCCGAGGGCCTGCACGGGAGTGGTGAACCGGTGCTCGCCGCCCAGCGCGTGCCAGGCACTCGACACGCTGACCAGCTTGCCCGTCGAACCGGGGATGAAGAACTGGTCCGGGTACTGCGAGTGGACGACGCGTCCGGTCGAGCCCTCGACCTCGAGCAGGCCCCACTGGGCGTGCTCATAGGCGGGCTTCTCCATGATCGCCCTGATCTCCGGGCCGAGGTCGTCGTGGTGCCCGGGTACCGGACCCGCCGCACCGAGCGTCGCGACCGTGGCCATCACCGTGGTGACGATGCCGGCCCAGGTACGCCGGCCTCGCGGAATCGATCTCATGAACCCTCCAGTGCAGGGCCGGCGCACCAGCCAGTTCTGACGGTTGATCAGTTGAGCAGCACCGGGAGGCATACCGTGCGGAGGTCGGTCGTCGAACGTTCCAGCGAGCTGTTCACCCGCTTGCGCGGTGCTATTACCAGCGCGGTGTTCTTACTGGTACGGCTGTTCGTGGTCGGTCGGACAGCCCCTAGGCGTCGAACGCGGTGAGCAGCAGCGCCACGTCGTCCGCGCGGTGCGTCGACAGGCGGGCGTCGGCCAGCAGCCGGTCGGCGAGGTCCTCCAGCGAGCTCTCGTCGGCGTGCGCGAGCGAGACCCGCAGCCGGTCGATGCCCTCGTCGATCGGGATCCCCGGCTCCTCGACCAGCCCGTCGGTGTACAGGGCGAGCACCGAGCCCGGCGGCGGCACCAGTTCACTGATCGGGTACTCCGCCAGCGGATCGACGCCGAGCAGGGCGCCGCCCGCGAACTCCAGCACGTCGGTGTGGCCGTCGGCGTGCCGCAGCAGCGGGGGGAGGTGGCCGGCGCGCGCGATACGGGCCCGGCTCGCGGTCCTGTCCAGCTGGATCAGACAGCAGCTGGCGAGCAGGCCTGGGTCGAGCTCGGACAGCAGCCGGTTGGTGCGGACCAGCACTTCGTTCGGCTCGCAGCCACTGGTGGCGAAGGCCCGCACCGCGCTGCGGAGTTGGCCCATGGTGGCGGCGGCGGCCACGCTGTGACCCTCGACGTCGCCGATGACCAGGCAGAGTCCCTGCGCGGTGACGATCGCGTCGTACCAGTCCCCGCCGATCTCCATGCTCTGTGTCCCCGGCAGATAGCGGGCGGCGATGGCGACACCGGGCACCTCGGGCAGTCGGTGCGGCAGCAACGCGTTCTGGAGGCCGCGGGCGAGGGCGAACTCGGTGTCGTACAGCCGGGCGCGCTCCAGCGCCTGGGCGATCAGACCGCCGAGCGCGGTCAGCACGCCGCGTTCCTCGGACGTGAACGGGTGGGGCTCGTCGAAACCCAGGATGCAGCTGCCGACGGGGTGCCCGGAGGCGATCAGCGGGAGGAAGGCCCAGGCGCACATCTCGTCCAGCGGTATCCCGGGGTAGGCGCCGGACAGCTCGTCGACGGACGCGAAGAAGATCGGCGCACCGGTGCTCAGCGTCTCCACCCCGGGCAGCCGGGCCCCCATCGGCGTGCCCTCGAAACGGTCCAGGAACGCCTCGGGGTAACCCTCCTGGTGGGCGAGGTTCAGCCGGTTCCCCGCGACGACGTAGATCGCCAGTTCCTGGCCGCCGAAGGCCGGCAGTATCTGCTCCGCGACGGCCGTGCACACCTCACGGACCGTGACGGCCTGGGTCAGCGTGCTGGCCAGTTCCAGCAGGCGGTAGATGGCCCCGACGCCGGCGCGCCGTGCGGGGGTCGACGGCCCGAACGCCGAGGCCGGGGTCTCCGCGTCCTCGGTCGGCTGCGGCGCCGGACCGTCGTGCTCGGGGGGCCCGCTCGCCGGGACGACGGTGCCGGTGACCCCGTGCGCGTCGGGGTAGAAGGCGAAGGCCAGCCACCGGTCGGGCGGGCGGCAGGCGAGATACGCGGTGGACTGGCGGGAGATCATCGCGGCTCGGTGGCTGTCCTCGTACGCGGGGTCGGAGAGCCAGCTGAGGCAGTCCCACAGCTGCCGCCCGAGCATTTCCTCGCGATGGGCCCCCAGCAGCAGCTCGGCGCCGAGGTTCGCGTAGGTGATCCGGCCGTCCGGGTCGAGCGAGAGGATGCCCTGCCGCAACCGCTCGACGGCCTCGGCGGCGGCGACGCCGGTCCCGGTGTCGAGGACGGTGCCGACCAGATGATCAGCGTCCTGACCAGCAGCTGTCCCGGAGGTCCTGCCCCGTACCTCGATGGTCCGCGACCGGTTCGGCCCGGCCGTCACCCGCAGTCGCGTGGCGAGCACCCGGCCGTCCAGCAGCGCGCTGCGGGCGGCGGAACAGAATCCCGGCAGGTCCTCCGGGTGGATCCGGGCGGCCAGGGTCTCGGCCCGGCCGTCGAACTGGTCGGAGGCCCAGTCGAAGATCGCGCACAGCTCGTCGTCGGCGGCGACGGTGCCGGTGGTGAGGTCCCAGTCGAACAACCCCAGCCGGATCGCCGTACCCGACGCGGTGGGCAGCTCGATCACCGCCGTGTCGCCCCCGCCCTCCACCCGGTCCCCCCGGGCGGTCAGTTCCGCCAGCAGGGCCCCCAGCCGGTTGGCCGCGGACCGCAGGTGCCGGCGGGCGCCAGGCGGCAGCCCGACGGACGAGGGCGTCCACAGCCCGCACAGCACCCCGAAGCTCTCCTGACCTGCGACGATCGGCGCGCAGACGGAGGCGAACGAGTACGGCAGGCCCACCAGCAGCTGCGGGAAGCGCCGCAGCGTCTCCTCCGTCCCCGACAGGCACACACTGCGGCCGGTGCGATAGGCCATCGGGGCGGGCAGCGGGCTGCGCACGGAGATCCGGCGGAACGACCCCAGCGCCGACACGGGGACGCCGGCGACGGTGCTCAGCACGAGCGAGCGCCGGTCACGGGAGCGCAGGTACACCATGCCGCAGTAGGCGTCGGTGTCCCTGAGCACCTTGCGCACGGCAGCGGCGAGCAGCTCGTCCCGCTCCTCGGTCTCCACAGGCGGGAGGGCAGGGGCAGCGCCGCCCACAGTGGCCTGTGATGTCGGTGCGGTCGGTGCGGTCTGCGGGGCCTGTGGTGGGTCGGGCCCGCGCCGAAAACGGCGGACACCATCGGGACCGATCCCGGTGCGCGTCGCCTCGGTACTGCCGGTCACTTGCGTCCCTCGCGGGTCCGCCGGCACACCCTGGCGCATCTCTTCTCTGTACGCCCGCCCTCCAGGGGTGTCAAGGCGAACCAGGAGTGGCGGGGCCATCTTCCGTCACCGAGCGTTACCGAATCCTGGCCCCGACCGAGGCGGTCGGGGCGGAAGATATCGCCCGTCACAGGGCCCTGAGGCGGGCAGTCGGCCGTGTATCGCCGACGCCGGCGACGCGCTCCTCATGCGTCAGGGTTCGGTGCCACGTGCTTCGTGGGGATGCGCTGTTCGGACCAGATGATCTTTCCGGCGCTGGTGTAGCGGGTGCCCCAGTGTTCGCCCAGTTGGGCGACGAGGAACAAGCCGCGGCCGCCTTCGTCCGTGGTGGCCGCGTAGCGGAGGTGGGGGGAGGTGCTGCTGGTGTCGGTGACCTCGCAGATCAGGCTGCGGTCCAGCAGCAGGCGGACGGTGATCGGGCCTGCGGCGTGGCGGATGGCGTTGGTGATCAGCTCACTGAGGATCAGCTCCGTGGTGAAGGCCAGTTCGTCCAGTCCCCACTGCTCCAACTGCCGCTCGGCGGCGGCCCGTACGGCGGAGACGGCGGAGGGTTCCGACGGTACGGACCAGCGGGCGATCCGGTCCTCCGGCAGCGCGCGGGCCCGGGCGACGAGGAGGGCGACGTCGTCCTTCGGTTCTGCGGGGAGCAGGGCGTCGAGCACCGCGTCGCAGGTCTGCTCCGGGTCGCGGTCGGCGCCCGCCAGGGCGGTGCGGAGGAGGTCGA
Organism: Streptomyces sp. So13.3; assembly: GCF_005860785.2. Lineage (NCBI taxonomy): Bacteria > Bacillati > Actinomycetota > Actinomycetes > Kitasatosporales > Streptomycetaceae > Streptomyces > Streptomyces sp. So13.3. The sequence continues at coordinate 4,796,978 of NZ_CP048835.1, forward strand.
GCCCGACGTCGATGTCCCGGCTGCGGTCCTCGACCAGGCCGTCCGTGTAGAGGACCAGCTTGCTGCCCTCGGGCAGTTCGTGTTCCACCGCTTCGAAGGGCAGGCCGCCCAGGCCCAGCGGCGGGCCGGCCGGCACGTCGAGGTACTCCACCGATCCGTCGGGATGGACGAGCGCGGGCGGGAGATGGCCGGCGCGGGCCAGCTCGCAGCGCCGCGAGACCGGGTCGTAGATCGCGTACAGACAGGTCGCGCCGGCGGCGGGGGTGCCGGTGCCCGGGGCCACGTCGTCCTTGTCCATCCGGCTCACGAGGTCGTCGAGGTGCGCCAGCAGATCGTCGGGCGGCAGGTCCAGCATCGAGAAGTTGTGCACCGCCGTCCGCAGCCGGCCCATGGTGGCGGCGGCGTGCATGCCGTGCCCGACGATGTCCCCGACGACCAACGCGACGCGGGCGCCCGGCAGCGGGATGACGTCGAACCAGTCGCCGCCGACTCCCGCCCGCGCGGGCAGATAGCGGGTGGCGACGTCGAGAGCGTCCTGCTCGGGCAGTCCGTGCGGCAGCAGGCTCTGCTGGAGGGTGACGGCCATCGCCTGGTTGCCGGTGACGGCCGAGTCGATCTGCTCCTGGGTCGTGTACTTCGTGTCGAAGAACCCGGTGTTGCGGCCGACGCGCAGCACCGCCACCCGGTCCGTGACCGCACGGACCTCCTCCATCTCATGGCTGACCAGGAGCACCCCGAGCCGCTGGTCCCGCAACCGCTGGACCAGTGCGAGGACCACGGCGGCCTGTTGGGGGCCCAGCGCGGCGGTGGGCTCGTCCAGGATGACGAGTTCCGGCTCCCCGAGCAGCGCCCGCGCAATGGCGACGCCCTGCCGCTGCGCGGCGGAGAGCGAGGCGACCGGGACGCGCAGGCTCGGGATCCGGACGGACAGCACGTTGAGCAGCGCACGGGAGCGCTTCTCCATCTCGACCTCGTCGAGCCTGCCGAACCGGCGGACTTCGCGGCCGAGGAAGAGATTGGCGACGGTGTCGAGGTTGTCGCAGAGCGACAGGTCCTGGTGGACGGCGACGATGCCCAGCTTCTGCGCGTCGAGCGGCGTCCGGAGGTCGACCGGCCGGCCCTTCCACTCGATCACCCCGCTGTCCGGCGGGGACACCCCTGCGATGACCTTGACCAGGGTGGACTTACCCGCCCCGTTGGCGCCGACCAGACCGATCGCCTCGCCCTCGCCGATCTCGAGGTCGACCCCGCTCAGAGCTTGTACGGCGCCGAACCGTTTGGAGATTCCGCGCACGGCCAGCAGGGGGGTGTCTCGCACCAAAACTGCCTCCTACCCCGGGCCGGCCGGACTCGGGGACAAATATGCCCGGCGGACTCCGTCAGTGCACCGCGACGCCCTCGGGCGTTCGGATTCGCGATCGTAGAGGACATCGGCACGGATCGTCCCCATCTGGATGATCCTGAGGCCGAACAGATGAAAGCCCCGACCGGGAATCCGGTCGGGGCCCTCTATGAGCAACGGCTGCGGCCGTTGCTACAGGTACGGCTCAGTGAAGTTGACGATGGCTCACCTCTTGGTGGTCGGCACCGACGAAGGGGTTCCGGCGAGTCGGCAGGTGTTCGTCAGCCGGCCCAGCGGCCGGAGGTGAAGGCCACCGCGAGGACGGTCATCAGCGGGGCGGACAGGCAGACGTAGGCGGTACGGATCCAGGGGTGGTGGAGGGCCCAGCGGGCGAGACCGGTCCACAGGGGCCACCACAGGAGGGTGGCGCGGGGGATGGACATGTACCAGTACGAGGTGCCGAGTGCCCAGAGGGTGAGGGCGATGTAGGCGGCCTCCGGCCACCGGCGGCGTTGCAGGAGGCGGGCGAGGAGGAGCAGGCCGACCACCATGGCGACGAGTTCGGCCCGGAACATGAAGGCGTAGCCGGTGGTCTGGGCGTGGGAGAAGGCCGAGTCCCAGGTGTTCTGCCAGGCCTCCCTCGGGGTGTGGAACTGCCGGAACCAGCCGCGTTCCTGGGCGTGCTTCCAGGCCATCCAGTCGCCGGTCCTAGCGTGCAGGTACCAGGTGTAGGCGAAGGCGGGCAACGCGGGAAGGGCCAGCCAGGGGAGTGCGCGCAGGCGGTCGCGGAGGCCGGTGGCGGTCAGGAATTCGACGGCCAGGGCGGCCGCGAGGAACAGTCCGCTGATCCGGACGGTGGTGGCGCAGCAGGCCAGGACCGCCGCCAGCGGCCAGCGGCCCTTCTTCGCGGCCAGCCAGGCGGGCAGGGCGAGGGCCAGGAAGAGGGCTTCGGTGTAGCCGACGGCCAGGAACACCGCGCAGGGCGACAGCAGGAGGAAGAACACCGCGTGCTCCCCCGGGTCGCCTTCGCCGGTTTCCGTGTTCTTCGCGGCGAGGTGGAGGCGGGCTATTCGGGCGAGGGCCAGGACCGCGACAGCCCCGGCGACGAGCGAGATCAGCAGGCCCGCCACCGTCCAGCTGGGCACGACGGTGTGCACGGCGCGGAGCAGCAGGGGAAGGCCGGGGAAGAACGCCTCGCGGTTGTCGGGAGGGGCGGAGGCGGACCCGTCGGGGCTGCCGAAGTAGCCGTACTGGGCGATGCGGACGAAGTACGACCAGTCCCACTGCTCCCACCGCGAGAGCAGCGGTGGTGCATCCTTTGCCCGGCCGTCCCCGGTGAACAGCCAGCCGGTGCAGTAGGCGGTGATCCAGATCCCGGCCCGGGTGAGCAGATAGAGCGCGAGCACCTTCCGGTCATTGGCGCTGACCGAGGCGAGCAGCCGGTGTACGGCCGAACGCGCCGGTGCCAGTGCCGGTGGACGGTGCTCACGTGGGCGGCCGCTCTGGCCCCGCCTGGGGGAGGGCAGCAGCTGGTGCGGCCCCGCTTCGGCCTCGGCCTCCCGCGTCCGCGGGGCTGGTACGACGGACATGTTCGGCTCCGGACGGTGAGGTGGGAGGGCGGGGGCGGGCGTTTTTGGGCATGCGGGATCGCCCGGCGGCGCGACCGGTTCGTTCAGGAGGTGGTGCGGGAGGTGGCGGAGATCAGCCGGGCGGAGATCAGCCGGGCGGCGAGGTGGTCCGCAGCGTCGACTGCGTCGTGCTGCCCGGCGGCGGGACCGAGGTGGCCGTACCGGCGGGCGGCCCGCCCGGCCCGTAGGTCGCCATGCCGTGGGAGTCCGTGCCGTGTGTCGTCCCGGTCGCGGTCGGCGAGTCGCTGGGCTGCCCGGACCTCGACTGCGTCGGCAGCGGTTGTGGCGGGGTCGGTGATGCACCGTCCGGGTACGAAACGGAGGGCGATGTCGCGGGAGCGACCGTTCCGCCGCCGAACGGCAGGACGGCTGCCGCCGCGATGCCCGTACCGCCGACCATCAGGCAGGCGGCGAGCGCGTACGCGGCCGTCCGGCGGCGCCGGACCCGGTCGCCGCGCGCCATGATCACGGCGACGGGGACGGGGGCCGCCGCGGTCTGCCCGGCAGCGGCGGCGTTCTTGAGCGCGCTCGTCAGCGCGTCCTCCGGCGCATTCGGACCGTGCGGGTCGTGCCGGTCACGGGGGTCGTGGGGGTCGTGGAGCTCAGGCACCGGGAGCCTCCTCGGCGTGCGAATCGTGCGAACGATGCGAAGCGTTCGGATCGCCAGGACCGCCCGGATCACCGGAACCGCCGGAACCGCCCCGGCCGCCCGGATCGGCCGGATCCGTCAGGCGGTCGGCGAGCGCCGCCCGGCCCCGGTGCAGATGCGTCTTGACGGTGCCGCTGGAGACTCCGGTCTCGGCCGCGATCTGGTCCACGGACAGATCGCAGACGTAGTGCAGGACCACCGAGCGCCGCTGCCGCGGCGACAGTTCGCGCAGCGCCGACACCAGGGCCACCGGCTCGGGACCTGGTCCCTCGACGGACGGCGTGCCGCCGTGCCGCTGCCAGGCGTCGTCGGAGCGCCGGCGGCCGCGCCACCGGCTCACCGCGAGCCGCCAGGCGACCGTACGGATCCAGGCCTCCGGAGCCCCGTTGCGGTCCAGCTGCCGCCGCCGGCTCCAGCCGCGGACGAAGGCCTCCTGTACGACGTCCTGCGCCTCGTGCAGGTCGCCGAGCATCACATAGAGCTGACCCGTGAGGCGTCCCACCGCATGCGCGTAGAACTCCTCGAACTCCTCGACGGTCAACACTCACTCCAGATTCTCCGCGGACTCACCAGGCATACGCCTGGGCCCCCGCGTCCGGTTGACAGTGAACGCCGAAAAGTTTTTCCGGGGAGCCAAAGTTCTTCCGGGGAGCCAGGAAGGGCGGGATGCAGCGGACTCCTGGGGCCCCGACTGGGGCGCCGGCTGGGGCGCCGGCACCCGTCCGACCGGAGCCCCGATGATGTCAGCGCTTGCGCGTGCCGAAGAGCGAGCGGCTGATCTCGCGGCCGATCTGGGTGCCCAGCGAGCGCGTCAGTGATGTGAAGACGCCGCTGCCGACGACCTGCTCCACGACGCTCTTCTCCCCCTCGGCCGCTTTCCCCGCGGCTTTCCCGCCCGCCTTTCCAGCGGTCTTCGCGGGCGCCTCGGCGGCTTGCCGGCCGGCCGCCGGGGCCATGGCGGCGTCGGCGGCCGCGTTCAGCTTCTCGTAGGCCGATTCGCGGTCGACGGCCTGCGCGTAGCGGGCGTAGAGCGGCGACGACTTGACGGCCGTGTCCATCGTGGCCGCTTCGATGGGTCCCATCAGGGACTGCGGGGCCCGCAGCCGGGTGGCGGCGACCGGGGTCGGCGCGCCCTTCTCGCTGAGGACGGTGACGACGGCCTCGCCGGTGCCCAGCGCGGTCAGCAGCTCGCCCAGGTCGTAGGCGGAGTTGGGGAACGTCGAGACGGTCGCCTTCAGGGCCTTGGCGTCCTCGGGGGTGAAGGCGCGCAGGGCGTGCTGGACGCGGTTGCCGAGCTGGGCGAGGACGTCGGAGGGCACGTCCTTCGGGGTCTGGGTGACGAAGAAGATGCCGACGCCCTTGGAGCGGATCAGCCGCACCGTCCGGGTGATGGCGTCGAGGAACGCCTTCGACGCGCCGTTGAAGAGCAGATGGGCCTCGTCGAAGAAGAAGACCAGCTTGGGCCGGTCGATGTCGCCGACCTCCGGGAGGTCCTGGAAGAGGTCCGCGAGCAGCCACATCAGGAAGGTGGAGAAGAGCTGCGGCTGGTCCTGGACGGCGGGCAGTTCCAGTACCGACACCATCCCGCGCCCGTCCGGCGCGGTCCGCAGCAGTTCGCTGGTGTCGAACTCGGGCTCGCCGAAGAACGGCTCGGCGCCCTGCGCCTCGAACGCCGTCAGGGTCCGCATGAGGACGCCGGCGGTGGCGGACGAGATGCCGCCGATGTTCTTGAGCTCGCCCTTACCGACGTCGGAGGTGAGGAAGGCGATGACGGCCCGCAGGTCCTTGAGGTCGATCAGCTCCAGGCCCTTGGTGTCGGCGTAGTGGAAGATCAGGCCGAGCGACTGCTCCTGCGTCTGGTTCAGCCCGAGCACCTTCGACATCAGGATCGGGCCGAAGCCGGTGACCGTCGCCCGCAGCGGGATACCGGCGCCGATGCCGCCGAGCGCGTAGAACTCGGCGGGGAAGCCGGACGCCGCCCAGCTCTGGCCGACCTCGGCGGTGCGCTGCGCGACCTTGTCGTTCGGCTGACCGGGGGCGGAGATCCCGGAGACATCGCCCTTGACGTCGGCGAGGAACACCGGCACCCCGTTGGCCGACAGCTGTTCGGCGATCAGCTGCAGCGTCTTGGTCTTGCCGGTGCCGGTGGCGCCCGCGACGAGGCCGTGCCGGTTGAGCATGCCGAGCGGGATGCGGATCTGGGCGTCGGCGTGGCAGGTGCCGTCCCACAGCAGCGCGCCCAGGTCGAGCGCCGGCCCGGTGAAGGTGTAGCCGGCCAGGATCGTCGCGGCGGGGCCCGGCAGATCCGCCGCGGGGCCGGGCCGGTCGGTGGAACGGACGGCGGACGCCCCAGCGGACGGGACGGATGGCGCATCGGGAGACATACCGGACGGCGCATCGGCGGACTGCGCGGGGGACGCGCCGACAGGCGAATCCGCGGGCGGATCGGCCGGAAGTGCCGCCTGGGCTTGCGGATCGGTCATGGCAGGCTCCCGCTAGGTCCGGCTATCGACGTAAATACCACCTTTGCACTCCTCCGCCACTGCTGCGCCCGCACGGGCTCGCCCGGTAGGCTTTCCGTGTGATCTTCAAGCGCATCGGAAACGGGCGGCCGTACCCCGACCACGGCCGGGTCAGCACGCGAGAGTGGGCGGATGTCGCTCCACGTCCGGTACGCCTCGACCAGCTGGTCACCACCAAGGGCCAGCTCGACCTGGAAACCCTGCTCGCCGAGGACTCGACGTTCTACGGCGACCTCTTCGCGCATGTCGTGAAGTGGCACGGTGACCTGTATCTCGAGGACGGTCTGCACCGGGCGGTCCGGGCGGCGCTCCAGCAGCGCCAGGTTCTGCATGCCCGCGTCCTGGAGATGGACTGACCGAGGCGGCCGTACGGACCCGCCTGCGGACCCGCCCTGTGGGGGCGGCTGTTCGGAGGCGGGTGTTCGCCCTTTCGGGTTCGGCTGTCCGCCATTCATTGATCATTTAGTACGCTCCGGCGATGAGCGCACTACGCTGCGCCCATGAGCATGCTCACCCCTTCCGGCATGGGCGGGAAGTACCGGATCACCGGAAACCAGTACCCGAGAATGGGCCGGCCGCGAAGGCGCGGCCGTACCGCCCTGGCCATCGTCGCCTCGGTGGTGGTACTCGGCCTGATCGGCTGGGGCACGCTACAACTCATCGACGTCTTCACCGGCGGCAAGGACAAGGGCCCCGCCCAGGCCCACGCGGCCCCGGCGAGCTGCAAGCCGACGGCCGCCGCCACGCCGAAGCCGACCGGCAAGCCCGCCCCGCTGCCCCCGCCGGCCTCGATCGGGGTCACGGTCTTCAACGCGACGGCGAAGGGCGGGCTGGCCAAGACCACGGCCGATGAGCTGGCCAAGCGCGGCTTCCGCGTCATCAAGTTCAGCAACGCGCCGGTCGAGTACGACAAGAAGGTCACGGTGCCGGCGCTGATCGTGGCCGGCCCCGCCGGTGCGCAGGCGGCGAAGGTCGTCGGCACGCAGGTCGCGGGCTCCACGGTGAAGATCGACCCGAAGCGGGCGGGCCCGGGCGTGGACCTGCTGATCGGGACGCCCTACACGAAGCTGGCCGACCCGAAGGACGCCGCGAAGGCCCTGGCCGTCGCGGCCAACCCGACCCCGGCGCCCTCGCCCAGCTGCTAAAGGCCGCAAGGGCACGACAGCCGCCCGGAAGACCGAGAACCCCGAGAACGCCGAGAAGCCCCGGACCACCAGGTCCGGGGCTTCTCGCATCCGACGTCCAGTTCGTGTCGCGGCCCTGCGGCGGCTATCCGGCGGTGCCGTAGAGCCGGTCGGCTATCCGGCGGTGCCGTAGAGCCGGTCCCCCGCGTCGCCCAGGCCGGGGACGATGTAGCTGTTCTCGTTGAGCCCCTCGTCGACCGAGGCGGTGACGACGGTGACCGGCTTGCCCGCCAGCTCCCGCTCCATGACCTCGATGCCCTCGGGCGCCGCGAGCAGCACGATCGCGGTGACGTCGTCCGCGCCGCGCTCGATGAGCAGGTTGATGGCGGCGACCAGCGTGCCGCCGGTGGCCAGCATCGGGTCGAGGACGTACACCTGGCGGCCGGAGAGGTCCTGCGGCATCCGGGTGGCGTAGGTCTTCGCCTCCAGGGTCTCCTCGTCACGGATCATGCCGAGGAAACCGACCTCGGCGGTCGGCAGCAGCCGGACCATGCCGTCCAGCATGCCCAGGCCGGCCCGCAGGATCGGGACGACGAGCGGACGCGGGTAGGAGAGCCGTACGCCGGTGGTCGGGGCGACCGGGGTCCGGATGTCGACCTGCTCGGTACGCACGTCGCGGGTCGCCTCGTAGGCGAGCAGGGTGACGAGTTCATCGGCCAGCCGACGGAAGGTCGGCGAGTCGGTGCGCTCGTCGCGCAGGGTGGTGAGCTTGTGCGCGACCAACGGGTGGTCGACTACGTGGATCCGCATGCACCCGACATTAACCGAGTCCCAGGGGTCCCCGCCGCCGCTCGCTCTCTCCACCGATGCTCTGCCGACTCTCCGCCGAACACGCATCAAACCGCACGGTAGAGGGAAACTGTGCACATACGCCCGGAGCGCCCCCGGGTGCCCCGACCCCCCACGGGTGGTGCCACATGCCGGAGCGGAGCGAGAACGGTGACAAGCCGGAAGAGCCCGGTCAGCCGAAAGCGCGGAACAAGCAGACCAAACGCAAGACCCAGGAAGAACGCGACGCGGAGCGCCGCAGACGCCGGGTGATGTTCCTGCGCGAGCTGAACGAGGCCAAGGAGCTGCGCGAGCGCGTACAACCGCGCAGGGCGCGCGCGGCACGCATGCGGCAGGCCATGCGAATGCGGACGTTCCGCTGGTGACCGGCCGGACCTCCGGAACGTCCGGAAACGGTGCGGGGGCGGGCCGGAAGCCGCCTCCTGAGGGTGTTCCGCAGCCCGACGTGATGAAGACCTGGCACGTCGGAGTGCGGAAGACCCTTCGCAAAGCCCAGCTTTCTGCCACGATGCCGAGTGGGTGGGGTGCTCCCCGCCCGGTCCGGACGGCCTGAGACCTGTGGGAGAGTCACGGTGTACTTCGCCGCACTGCTCGCGCGCAACGAGAACGGTTGGCAAGCGAGCGAACCTGATCTCGACGATGTGGAAACCCTCGGCGACCTGAGCGACCTGGCCCGTGCGGCCATCGCCGAGGAGGAAACGGTTCTGGTCTTCATCGAGCAGGAGGACGCCTGGTTCGGTGTCATCCGCGTCGATGGTGAAGAGGACCCCAGGATCTATGTGTCCGATGCCGCCGCGGCAGCCCGTAGTTCGTACGGAGAGATCCTGCTCACCGACGAACTGCTCGGCCGGGACCCCGAGGACCCCCTCGACGTCCTGGTCGACCTCGACGGTACCGAGGACGGCGACGACGACGATGCCGACGAGGACGTGGTCCCCGGCCCCACCGAGGACCATGTGCCGGCCGGCCCGCTCGGCGAGGCCGGCCTGCTGTCCGATCTCGGTATGAGCGACAAGGAGCTGCTGGACCTCAGCGGTGACGGCGCGCTCACCGGAGAGGCGCTCGGTGAGATCGCCGAGGCGATCGGCTGTGCCGACGTTCTGGAGGCGGTCCGCTGAGCACCGCACCACCCCCGCCCGGTCCTCCCCGCGATCCGCTGCGCGACCCGTGGACCGGGCCGATGCGCCATGCCCTGGAAGAGGCCGGGCTCGCCCCGCGCACCGGCGATGTGCCGGTGGGCGCGGTCGTACTCGGCCCGGACGGCGTGGTCATCGGCAGGGGCCGCAACGAACGCGAGGCGACCGGTGACCCGACCGCCCACGCCGAGGTGCTCGCGATCCGCGACGCCGCTCAGGCGGTCGGAGAGTGGCGGCTGACCGGCTGCACGCTCGTCGTCACGCTGGAGCCCTGCACCATGTGCGCGGGCGCGATCGTCCTCTCCCGGCTCGACCGGGTCGTGTACGGGGCACTGGACGAGAAGGGCGGCGCCGTGGGCTCCCTGTGGGACGTCGTCCGCGACCGCCGGCTCAATCACCGCCCCGAAGTCATCCAGGGAGTGCTCGCCGAAGAGTGCTCCGCCCTCCTCACCCGGTTCTTCCGCTCGGGCGATTTCGGAGCACGGCCCCACGTGGGCTAAGCTCTCTCTCGGTAGCGTGTCCGAGCGGCCTAAGGAGCACGCCTCGAAAGCGTGTGTGGGGGCAACTTCACCGTGGGTTCAAATCCCACCGCTACCGCTCTTGAGCAGTAAGAACGAAAGCCCGGACTCGTACGAGTCCGGGCTTTCGTTCGTCCCTGGTCTCAGTTCTGGTCTCAGTTGGCCCCTACGGGCTCCCCTCCCCCGTTGTCGTCTCCATCGTCCGGCGCCTCCCCGGGCGCGCTATCGAGCGCTTCCTTCACCCGGGCGGCGATCTCTTCCGGCGCGAGATTCACGGTCGGCCAGAGCGCGTGTCCGAGCTTGTCGGCGATGTTCTTCAAGACCGGGGCCGTCATGTGCTGGTACCGGCGGCGCATCGCTCCGCCCGGCTCCCATCCCATGATCCCGTCAACGGCGGTGTCCGGGATGCCCAAGAGCAGCAGCACCGTGGCGGCCGTGTGACGAGCGTCATGCAGACGGCCGTCCCGCACCTTCGCAGCCTTCAACAGCCGCTTCCACTCGTCCCAGTCGTAGCGCGGATTCACGGGGCGGCCCACGTCGTCCGTGAACACCCACCCGCCTTCCTCCCAAAGCTGCCGGGCGTTCTCCTTGCTCCTCTCCTGTTGCTCACGGTGGAGCTTGAGCATCGGGAGGAGTTGCGGGGGCAACCCGATCGGCCGCTTCCCTGCCCGGGACTTCGTTTCCTTCGTGGCCGGCCGGATCGGCTTCCGCTGTTTGCAGTACCCGGGCTTCCTCCCACACGGCTTCTCGCAGCCGTGCGCGTACTTCGGTCGCAGCCGACTGCGCCGGACCCGCAGAACGCCGTTGTCGAGATCCAGGTCGATCCACTTGAGGCCAAGCGCTTCTCCCTGCCGCAGCCCGATAGCGAGCGCCAGGAACCAGCGCACGGGGTGCCGCCGGTCCGCGGCGGCGTCCATCAGGCGCGCGACCTCTTCGAGGGAGTAGGGCTCGACCTCTTCCTCATCCCCGTCCGGCTTGGGTGCCTTGGCCAGCCTCGCGGGATTCACCGCGAGGTGCCGGCGGCGGACCGCTTCGTTCAGCGCGGCCCGCAAGGTTCGGTGCGATTGGTGAACGGTCGCAGCCCTGCTGCCTTGGGCCTTCATTCGGGCGTAGAAACGCTCAATGTGTTCCGGCTCCAACTTGTCGAGCCGGTGTGCCCCAAGACCGGGCGTGAGGTGGACGCGTACCGCGACCTCGTATCCGGCGTAGGTGTTCACGCTGATCACCGGTTTGGCGATGTTCTCGACCCAATGGGCAAGCCACAGCTTGACCGTCCAGGGCTTACCGGGTTTGGGCATGACGCCGGATTCCCGCTTCTTCTCCAACTCCCGCACCGCCTTATGAATCTCGGCCTTGGTCTTGCGGGAGACGTGCCGGCGGTCGGGTGTGCCGTCGTCCTTCACACCCACGGTCACTCGGCCGTGCCAACGGCCGTCTTTGCCGAAGTAGATAGTGGACTCGCCGTTGGGCTTGCGGGTGCGTTTCTCGTTCTCTGACACAGAGGTCTCCTGAGAGGTGCAGCAGAAAATGGGAGAGGCGGTGGCCAGCCCGATCGGGCTGGCCACCGGCCTGGATTGGTCAGGCGGCGCGGTGGGCGCTGCGCAGGTGTGCGAGGCAGGCCGGGACGGCATCGGCGGGCACACGGCGCAGGCGGCCCACGGGGATGGACTCCAGCGCTCCCAGACGAATGAGGCGGTAGCAGTAGGTCCGGCCGATGCTGAGGCGGCGTGCGGCCTCTTCCACGGTGAGCAGGACCAGGGTCGGGTCGTATTCGGTGTCAGGGTCGGTGGTCACGGTTGGCTCCCTGATGCGGTGAGCGGCGCGGTGGTGGGTGACCGGAGGGGCGGCGGGTCGCCACAGAAACCACGCAATACTCAGAAATCAGGGGGCGTGCGCCTGACCTGCGATTTCGTGGGTTGTGGGGCCGGTTCGGGGGCTTCCACAGAAAGGGTCGGAAGTCCCACAGAAATAGAAGCGGGTATTTCTGTGGGACTTCCAGGGGTTTCTGTGGAAGCCCCGGGCAGCTCTCCGGAGGGCGTGTTGGTGCTGGTCAGGGCGTTGGGGCGGTGTTTCTGTGTATTGCGTGGTTTCTGTGGCGGGGTCCGCCCGGTCAGGTGGCGTCGGGGTCGTGCACGCGGGGGTGCACGAGGTACCGCGGTGAGGGCGGCCGGCCGCGTCCGCCGGTCCGGGCGGCTGGCAGGGCTCGCACCCAGCCGTGGTCTTCCAGCAGACCGAGGACGGGTTCGAGGTCGGCGACGGTCTTGAACTCCGAGCGGGAGAGCTTCATCAGCAGCTCTCGTTTGCTGATCTCGCCGACCTCGGCCGTCTTCAGTACGTCCAGGACGGTCCGCGCGCGATCCACGGTGGGATCGGCTCCCATGCGGTCGAATACCGCAAGGGCGTGGGTAGCGAAGTACTGCCCCAGTTCGATCGCGGCGTTCATCGTCGCTTCGGTGACGGGCATGGTGTGGGCGTTGTCCGGGTGTTCTGCCAGGTGCAACAGTCCAGCGATGCGGGCGACGGCTCCCACGAGTTTTCCCGCCCAGTCGCTGATGTGCCCGAACGCCCCACCGCGTGCCGCCAATTTGGGCTCTACAAGGTCCTGGAAGGCCAGTAGGGCGGTGTCCGCGTCGGGGGTGAGTTGCAGTAGCGCCGGATCCGTCCACTCCGCCAGGGACAGCGTGAGGGCGATGACGCGCCGCGTGTAGAGCTCCCGAACCTCCGGCGGGATGGGTTCGGGTTTCGAGATTCGCTGACCGACCAGGGATTCGGGCAGCGAGTACAGGAACCGTCCCAGCAGGCCGCGGCCCCGTCCGCCCTTGATGCGGCCGATGTCGTCCAGGACTTGCGGTTGGACGCACAGGCCCATGGTCAGGGCGGGGTGGTCGATGTACTCGCGGCGGGTCTGGCGGTCGACCCGTAGTCGGTCCCCGGCGTGGCCTTTGAGGAATGGCCCCATGTTCGGGGAGCCGCTGGTGTAGCGGCCCGCGATGATGTCGAAGATCTCGCCCTCGGCGGACATGACGGAGATCCGCCCTTCCTGCTGTGCCATGAGGGAGATGACGGTTTCGGCGGTCGCGTCGTCGGCGAGCAACTGCGGCACCACCGGAACGGTGAGGGTTTCGGCGGTCTGTGCCATGGCCACCGCGGTGGCCATCAACTCATCACGCTTGGCGCCGTCCGCTTTGGCTTCGCTGGAATGGCTCGCGGCCCCGGCCGCTTCCTTGGCGGCTTCTTTTGCGAGTTGGGCGGTCAACTCCGCTTCGACGATCAGCGGCTGTGTCATGGCTTTGAGCTGCTTCTCGGCGTCGTACAGCGGGTTGGAGAGCAGATCGAACACAGCGGATTTGCGGTTGGCGGGCGGGAGCGCGACGACCACGAACAGGTTCGTGGGCTCTCGCCAGTTTCCCCGCACGTTGACCACCGCCCGGCCGCCGGCGGCGGTGGCCAGTACTGCCAGGGCGATGCATCCGGCGAGGTCGATGGGGGTTTGGGTCTCTTCCGCGACGGCTTCGGTGAACTCCCGCAACCAGCCCGGCAGGGCATGGGCGGGGAAGGCACGAAGCTGCCGGTGACCGGTCAGGGGGACGGGGTTGTCCCAGACCTGCGGCGCTGGCTCATCCGGGTCCGACAGGGGCGCGTCCCACAGGTCCGGCAGGGATTCGTTCGGGGTGCTCACGCGGCACGCCTCCCTTCAGCGGGGTTGCGGAGCGGGCATTGGGTGCGGTGCGCGACGTGCTGTTCCACCAGGCGCAAGACGCTTCGCCGGTCGCGGGCGCGGCGCTCGAAGCCGCACGCGCACCACGCGTGCGCGGATACCGGGGCCGTCCAGGGCTTGGGGGCCACGATGTGGATCCACCCGACCACCCACGCGGGCCCGGCGGGGGTGGTCGGGTCAGGGCAGACAGGCTTGAAAGGACGGCCTGCGGCCGGCGACTTTCGGGCAACCACCGCCCGGCCGGCGGTGGGCTTGGCCGGGGGCGCGTCCTGGCCTCCGGTGAGGCTCAGTTGTCGGCTCTTAATTGCTGGGGTTTCCGCGCCGGTGGCCGTCATGCGGGCCGTCCCGGGTTGCGGGCGATGGACCAGTTCAGGGCTTGAGTGATCGTGGCCCTGCACTCGCGTTCCGACAGCCCGGCCGCCAATCCGGCGCAATTAAGAGCCTGCTCTACCTCGGCCCGGTCGAGATCCCCGGAGGCGACGAACCGGCCCATCGCACGGGCGGCGCGGGTGAGCTTGTCGTTGCGCTCACCCACCACGGCGGCCCGCACCGCGGCTTCCTCGTTGCGCAGGCCCACCGCGGCGTAGGACGAGGCGTCGCGCGCTACCCGGACCGTGGGAGCGTGCCGGGCGGGCGGTGCCGGTGTGAGCGCTTCCTGAAGCCATGGGGGCAGTGGCGCTACCGGCAGGTCGTCCAGGACGGTGTACGCGCCGGCCCGGGTAGAGCTGCCGGCGGCGACGACGTACCCGCCCCACGCCCGGGTGTCGATCTTCTTGCCCAAGTGGTCGCGGGTGTTGTGCAGCCGCACTCCGTCCGGGGTGGTGAAGTACAGGTGCTGGCCACCGCTCGCAGTCCGCACCCTGTAGGTGGCGGGCACGGCCTGCCCGGCGCGCTCGCAGAGCACTGCAAAGGTCGTCACGCCGCACGGCGTGCCCTTCGGGTCTTTCGGCTTGGGCATGTCGAGATCGACCACGACCAGCCCGGCCGGCCCGGTCGCGATCCCGATGTTGAACGGCCGGACCGCCCACGCGGCCCGAAGGCGGCCGGGGTCGGTGGTGGCCTGCTGTTCCCACTTGCGGTGCCCGGCCGCACACGGGCCGGACCCGGTACAGGAAGTCTCGCCATGCAGGGCGGGGGGCTTGTCGCCGACGCGCAGGGGAAAGACGAGCCAACCCCGTTCAGCGGCCTGAAGTGCTGCCGTCAGGAATCGATTCGGGGGGTGATGGGTCATGCTGGGGGTTCTCCTGTTTCTTCGAAGGGACGGAGAAACCGGGGCGGTCGCGATCTTTGGCGAGAGGCGACCGCCCCGGGCGTGTGTTCAGGCGACGTCGAACAGAGCGTCACCATGGGCGGGTTGGAGCAAGGAGCACAGGGCGTGGGCGGCCTGTTGCGGTACCACCCCGTTGCCCAGCGCTTTGAGCTGCGCGGTGCGCGACAGTGCGGGCACGTCGGTGACGTGGCCGGCGGGCAGGCCCATGAGCCATTCGACGAATACGGGGTTCAGGCGTCCCAGAGCGTTGGTTGGAGCGGGAGCGGGGCGCCGGCTGAGGTGTTCCCAGCGAGTGATGGCTGGGCCGTAGGCGCCCCAATCCGGTGCGCCGCCGACGGGAGCGTCAGATCCCCCTTGGAACCCCGCTGGTTCGGGCCGCCCTTGTCCCCGTCCGACGCGCGTGGCGTCGGCAGCAGCGCCCCCTTCAGGGTCGGATTGCCCCGCCCGTAGGTGGTGCTGGTCCGGTCCGCGTCGGCTGCCGCGGGTGTCGGCAGTAGCGAGCACACTTCCGCTGCCAGGCTCAGGCCGTGCGTCCCGGCTTCCTGCGAGGGGCTGCGTTTGGTCTGCCGGTTCTCGTTGGCCGACGCCCGTGGGGTGGGAAGCAGCGAGACGACGTGTCGCAGGTTCATCCCGCCCTGTGCCGCGTGCCCTGCTCCGGTCGCCTCCGACGTCGAGGGCGTCGGGAGCAGGGATACCGCGGTGGGAAGCTGTCCGCTCTGCCCGCCACCGCGCCAGTCCCGGGCGGCCGGTGTCGGCAGGCCAGGCGAGGACGAATAGCCGGTTGCGCTGGTGGGCGGCGCCGACATCGGACGCGCGAACAGTGCACCACCGCGCATCGAACCCGAGCGCGGCAAGGTCACCGAGGACGGCATCGAATCCGAGAGAAAGGTGCCCTGCGACGTTTTCAAAGACCGCGAGCTGGGGTCGTAGAACGCCAAGGGCGCCTGCGATGTGGGGCCAGATGTGGCGGGCATCGGCTGTTCCCTTCCTGCGGCCGGCGGTACTGAACGGCTGGCACGGATACCCGCCCAGCACGATGTCGACGGGTTCCACGTCCGTCCAGCGGACGGACGTGATGTCGCCCAGGTTCGGGACGCTCGGGTGATGGTGGGCGAGGATCTTCGCGGCGCCCGGGTCGTTGTCGGCGACCCACGCGAGGTCACCGCCGAACACGGATCGGACGGCCATGTCCAGACCGCCGTAACCGGTACACAACGAACCCAGCCGCAAGGCGGTGGGAGGGCTCATGCCGGGGGTTCTCCTGTTTCTTCGAAGGGACGGAGAAACCGGGGCGGTCGCGATCCTTTGGCGAGAGGCGACCGCCCCGGGCACATTCAGGTGACGGGCGGGCCGTCGGAGTAGGCGGCGTACTGCTGCCGGACGTAGCGGCGTGGTCCGCCACCCCGAATCCAGTCGTTCATTTGCCCGTACAGCGTCCGCAGCACTTCGTCTTGCGGATGGTCGCCGGAGGTCTTGACTTCCCCGTTGTCCAGGTCGAAGAGCGCTTGCGCGGCGTCGGCGGCCACATCGGCGGCGTCGGTGTCGCCGGGGGTGGCGAGGGCGATACGGTCCAGCAGCGCGGCTTTGCGGAGCTGCAACTCCCGCTCCCGTTCGGGGGTGTAGGAGATCCGCAGTGCCGCTACGAGGTGCAGGACGGTGTTGATCTCGCGGATGATCGGCGGGGCATCGGCGTACTCCTCAGGCGACAACATGCGGGTCACCACTTCCTGTCGGGGTCGTAGTCGGCGGCGGTCAGTTCGGGCAGCCCGGCGCGGTCGAGTGCGGCGGGGTCGAAGCCCGGCAGCGCGGCGCGGACGGTGAGCGCTGCGGCCAGCGCGGTGGCGTAAGCGCCCCCGGCCTGCGCGCTTTCGACCTGCGCCCGCGCGCGGATGACTTCCACCGTTTCCACGTGCCGGTGGTCCTCGTGGCGCTCGGTGGTGCGGCGGTCGTAGGCGAGGGTTTCGCGGCGGTCGGTGCGCCAGTACCGGACTGCCAGCGTGTAGGCCAGGACGGTGGCGATCGTCCAGAGCAGCAGGGGGAGCGGCAGGCCGTCCGCGTAGGCGGCGACTCCGGCGAACGCCAGGGTTCCGGCGGCGGTGAACGCCATGGCGGTCGCGGTGCCGTCGCCGTTATACCCGGAAGCCGAGTACCCGCCGGCGATGGCCGCGCCGGTGGCGAGGATTCCCATCAGCCACGCGTCGCCGGTGCTGTGTTCGGCGCCGTTGGCGTTCCAGATGCGGGCCAGGATCAGCACGGTGGACGTGGCGATGGCCGGCGCCGCTTTCGGCAACGCGTCGGTGAGCCAGTGCCGGGCGGTGGTCTGTTCATTCACGGCGTGGTGCTCCGTTCCGGTGGTCAGGGGCGCATGTGGCCGATGGTCTGGGCCGTGGAGGCGATGCCGTGGTTGATGGGTCCGGATGCGCCGGTGGAGGCGAGCAGGAACCCGAACATCACGGCGACGAAGCAGGCGCCGGCCTTGAGAGAGCCGAACTTGAGCAGCAGGGCAAGGAAGGCTCCGAACAGCAGGACGAGGGAGACGGTCACAGCCACGGGCGGGACTCCGTTCGGGGGGTGGCGGTCGGGGTGGGTCGGGTGCCGCGTTCGTAGGTGCGGCGCCACAGGTTCCACAGGTGGCGTCCGCGGCGTATGCGGATGCCGTGGCCGTCGCAGCGCCGGCAGTGCTTGCCGCGCTTGGGCTTGCCGTTGCGCTTGTGCGTGAGTTGGAAGCCCAACCCGTCGCACTTGTGGCAGCGACCGAAGGGCTGTGCGGCACACACGGCGATATAACACAGTGTGACGATGGCGAGGAAGGTGCTAGCAAGCAGTGGGAGGGTCATGAAGGGGCTCCAGGGCCGGTTTTCGGGGTTTGCGCAGGTCAGTCGCTAGGTGCTAGGTCCCTGCTCAGATGGCGAATGGGTTGCTAGCGAGGTTGCTAGGTCTAGCGAGGGGGCTTGCTAGACCTAGCAACCCTTCGGGCTACTTCTCGGCCCGTTCCTTGTTGCGCTGAGTAATCGCGTCGATGATGTGCTGACGCTCGATCCCGCGCCGGTTGGCGTCCTTACCGGCCTCGGTCTGGCCCCACACTTGGCCGGTGGTGATGCCGAACGGCTTCAGCGCGGTCGCCAGTTGGTCAGCCTTGGCGCGGCCCTTGAGCGCCTTCCAGTCCCCGTACGCGTCGGGGTTCAGCTCAGCGAGGCGGTCCACCACCACTTCGGACCACACCTTGGCCTCCGAGCGACCCAGCACGGCCGCCACCTCGTCCAAGATGGCGTCCGCCCGCCGGGTGGCCCGCTCCTCACCTGCGGCGTCGCCGGTCAGGGTGCCTTCGGCTTCGCGCAGGGCTGCGGCGCGGGTCAGGATCGACTCGGCGTCGCGGCCGTCCGCGAGGTAGGTGCGCACGATCCCGGCGTCATCGGACATGCCCTTGAGCAGGCCCACACCCTTGTGGGACTTGAGCAGCCGGGACGCGTCCAGGCCCTCGCCGTAGGAACCGGCACCCAGCACCACTTCGGAGACCTGGTAGGAACCGACCCGCAGGCAGAAACGGGCCTGGTGCTGGTCACGCAGCTTGGACGGGCACGCGGTGTCATCCGGCTTCTGCGTGGAAAGCATCACCGACACCCCCACCGCCGGGGCGACACGGGCGAGGTAGACCAGCAGATCCAAGATGACGTTGCCGTAGACGGGGTGCTGCAAGTACTCCTGCACCTCATCGACCACCACCAGCGTCAGCGGCATGTTCAGCTTCTTGTCCCGGGAGATCTCCGGGGTGAGCTTGCCCTCCGGGCAGATGTGCAACGGCAGCTCCGACAACCGGTGGTAGCGGTCCTCCACATCCCCCTTCAGCTCCTCCAGCGCTCTGACCAGCAGCTCGACCGGGTCCAGGCCGTTGCGCGGCACGATCCCGAAGCCGATCCGGTGCGCGACCAAAGAGAACTTGCGCCAGTCCGGGGACGCTTTGCCGTCGAACACGATCAGCCGCACAAACGGATCCAGCGCCGCGGCCAGGGCGATGGTGCGTGCGGAGAACGTCTTGCCCTGCCGCGGAACCGCACCGACCAGCAGCGACAGCCACAACACGGTCGCCATGACCGGGTTACCGCGCTCATCGACACCCCACGGGAACGGCTTCCAGAAGTCCACCCGGGTTGCCCCCATCAGGGGGGAGCGCCCGGCCGGGACCGCGAGCGGGTCACGGTCGGCGATCCACATCGACACCCGCCGCTCCGACGACACGTCCGGGTCCAGAAAGAGCTGTGTGGTGGCGATGTCGATCCCGGACGCGAGCGCCTTGCGCTTGCCCAACGCGTCGTTGAAGGACTTGCCGTAGGGCAGGTCCACGATGACGCGCCACCCGTCCCCGTCCCGGCCGATCGGCCGCGGGAACGCGATCCCCTGATCCTTGACGGTCAGCCCTGCCGCGGTGAACGCGCGGGTGATGATGTCGGACGACAGCTTCCGCTTGCGGAACGTGACCTTCGCCCGGTCAATCAGCGGCCGGTCCGCCGGCGCACCCGACACTCCCAAAGTGGTCGTCATCGTGGCGACCGCCAACGCCAGCAGCCATGCGGGCGCCATCACCCAGAGCACGAGCGCCCCGGTCAAGCCGACGACTCCCGCGAGACTGGCGAGGATGCCGCGCAGGCGAACCCGCGCATCACGCTGCCGGGACAACTTCAGGTAGTCGCCCGCGTCCTCTGCTTCGACCGCCGCAAGGCGCAGTGCCTTGCCTTCGGCGTCGAACACCCAGTGACCGGCGGCTGTTGACCACCGCCACGCACCGCGGGGGGCGTAGGCGAGGAGCTTGGGTGTGTAGATGCACGGCAGGCGCCACGCGTGATATCCGGCCATGGTCGAGTAGTGCCGTACCGCCCACCGGCGCACCGCCGCGCGCTGGTCAGGCAGCTTCACCCAGTCCGGGAAGACCGGCTGCCGCGCTTTGTCGTGGGCCTGCATCCACTCGGCGATCGACGGCGGATACACGGCCTTCGGCGGGTCAACCGGGTCACCCTCCGAGACTTCCCCTTCATCGTCGGGGGTCTCGTCGGGAAGGTCGGCCTGCCACTCCCCGGGCTTGATCTCCTCCGGGATGGACAGGTCCGGGGCGGGGCTGGGCTTCTTCTTCAGCGGGAACGGCAGCACCGACGCCGAATCGGTCAGGGTGTCGGTGCCGTCCGGCTCCCCTGCCGGGTGGTCAAAGTCGTGGGTCTCAGACACGGTGGGTGAGCTCCTCAGGATGGGAGTGGAAGGGGTCCGGCCGCGCTTCGGTCGGTTGACGGCCGGACCCCGGCTCGGCGAAGCAGTGCCAGCGCAGCTCAGATGTCGGTGAGCGCGACGGACGGGATTTCGTAGATGTCGGTCACGAACTCGGCGTTGGACCAGCGGCCCGGGCCGAAGTGGACGTACGCGAGGTGGACGCTGTTTCCGTCCCGGTCGGTCGTCTCGTAGACGAGGACGGTTGCGGCACCGCGCCGACCCCGGCGAATGCACTGGCGGGCGGTATCGACCGTCATCCGCTCGGGACACCAGTGCCCCGTGCGGTTGCTGCCCGTGTAGCGGACCAGGGAATTGAACGTGACGGGACGCATGGTGATGCTCCTTCGAGGCGGGGGTTAGGCGGCGCGCTGTTCCTCGGGATAAGCGCAGGCCACGCAGGCACCGAGCGACGTGGGGATGACGTATCCGGCATCCGTGCGGCAGTGCGGGCAGATGCGCCGGGCGGTGTTCGCCGCGGCGAGCGCCGCCCACTTGGCCGGCGTCATCGGCCGGACCGGTAGGGCCCGGTCGATGCGGTACAGGTACGCAACGCGGATGCCGCGGCCGTAGCGGCGCGATGCCCACATCACCTGTGCTGCGATGCCCTGCCCGCCGGGCCGTAGCCCGGTCGCGCGCAGTTGGCGGCGGGTAGCCAGGCCGTCAGGGGCGAGACGAAACGGGTAGGTGGGGATGCCGAACCGGCCCCCGTCCGGGTCATAGAAGCGCATCAGGGCGCGTCAACGAGGACCCGCTCAGCCTTGAGCGCATCGCGCACCACCCGGGCCTTGGCCGGCGCAGTCCGCAGCTCTTTGCGGATCGCCTCGGCGGTCAACTCAGCATCCGACCAATGGGCCGTGGCCTCCCGGGCCTCGGTCAGGAGCTGATCGGCGGTGCGGGTCGGTCGGGGGTTGCGGGCCGCTGCGGGGACTCGACCGGTCGCCCGACGCTTGGACTGCGCCGCGGCCATAGTCGGCTGCACCGTGACGGGTGCGATCGGGTCGGCGGTCGGGTGCGGGTCGGCTGCTTCGAGCGCCGGATAAACCGGCGGCGGCGTGTCAGCGTCCGGGATCGATACCGGCAGGTCAGACATCGACCGATTTCCGATTGTTACCTCATATTCCTCCTGGTTTGCGTCGGGGGTGGTTGGGGCGGGGGTGAGTTCGCCGAACTTCAGCAGGACCCTCGATCGGCGGGAAGTCTTGTACCGCCACAACAGCCCGTGTGCTTCGCGCAGATCGGCCCGGGCCAACAACCGGTCCCGCTCCAGATCGAGGGCGACGGCGTAGGAGGTGATCTCCCACAACGTCATCCGGCGCCACAGCGCGAACGTGGAAGGGAAGGCCAGCAGCCAACGCGAGCGGCGGATCTTCTCCATCCGGCGGCCGGTGACCGCACCGATCCGTGCCGCGTAGACGTGCGCGGCGACCTCGGACAGTGCCACCCACAGCAGGGGCATGGTGCCGTGCGCGATCTTCGCCGACAGGGAGTTCCCGGCGGCGATGTTGAGCCAGCACGTCACCCCGGTCAGGAACCACGGCACGAACCGCACCCACGCCAACGGCATGTCCATGCGGATCAACAGCAGATTCACGATGGAGAACACCGGAATCGCCGTGTCGATGCCGATCGGGAGCATCTGCGGAGGGGTGAAACCCCACCGCACCGCGGCGGCGGTCACGGTGCCGAACGACACGGCGAAGCCGGTCCCCCCGACCCCGACCCCCAACACGATGGCCCCCATGAGCAGGGCCCGTTCGAAGCGGGACAGCGACGGCAACCGGAGCGGCTCAGGAACGGTCGTCATGGCCGGCCCCCTCGATGTCCTCAGGGCCGCACATGCACTCATCCTCGGTGGCGCCCTGCCCGATGGAGCAGGCGCAGCAGATCCCGAACCACCCGATGACCTCGCCCGGCGCCATCGTGCACCGGTCGCACTCGCCGTTGTCCGCGGTCCAGTCGTCGTCCTCGGTCGTCCCGGAGTAGGCGTAGTCGTAGTCGAAATCGTCGTAGTCGTCGGCGGTCACTTGGCACCTCCTGTGCGGGTCAGGTGGGTTCCTCGGCGGCCGGCGCGGCGGCCGTTGACCGTGGCGGCCGGGGCGGTGTCATCGGCGATGTGCCAGCCACCACCGGACTGCTTCGCGGCGTACATCGCCTCATCGGCCCGGCGCAGCAGCGCCGACAGGTCGGCGGTCTCGGTGCGGGTGTCGATGGCCACGGCGCCGATGGAGGCGCCCACGGTCAGCCGGTGGCCTTCGAACTCGATCGGCTCACGCAGGGAGCGGAGGAGTTCACCGAGCATCCACAGCAGCTCAGCGCGGCTGTGGATAACGGTGATGGCCGCGAACTCATCGCCGCCTAAGCGGCCGATGATGGGGCCGTTGATCTGCCCCCAGAGGGTGAGGCGCTGTCCCACCGTGCGCAGGACCGCGTCCCCCGCGGCGTGGCCGTGGGTGTCGTTGATCTCCTTGAACCGGTCCAGGTCCAGGACGTAGACCGCGCTGCGGCCATCGGTCAGGGCCCGGCCGGCCCGGGCGGTGAACGCGTCGCGGTTGAGCAGGCCCGTCAGCGGGTCCCGGCGGGTGGCTTCGATCCGGTGGTGCAGCCGCAGCCCATGGACGGACCATCCGGCCGCGAGCGGCAGGGCAGCAGCCAAAGCGGCCATGGCTTGGCTCATGCCGCTTCCACCGCCCGGGATACCTGGGCGGTGTGGGTGCGAGAGGAGTTCAGGAAATGCACGGTGTGGGTGAGCGCCTCGGCGTACAGCGCGTCCCACCCGGCGATCTCGTCGCCGGCCTCGCCCTGGGCGATGAGGTCGGCGAGGATGTCGCGGGCCGCAGCCTCACGCGCCGCCCGCTCCTCGTTGCTCTCGCCCTGCACACCGAGGAACAGGGCCCGGTCGATCCCGAGCGCCAGCTCGTCGAACTCTTCACTGCCTACTACCTGCTGATTACCAATGTACGAACGCATGACGGAACTCCAGTAGACGAAGGGACGGAGAACCGGGAGGCCGCGATCTTTGGCGAGAGGCGGCCGCCCCGGGATGAAGCCGAACCGGCTCCCTGCCACCCCGCCCGTACAGCGCTAAGCGCCGGACGGACGGGGGAGGCAACCGGCCGCAACGCCGTAGCGCTGCGGAAAGGCTGTTCAGCCGATCGGAGGCGCCGGACACGAGGCCCGGGACCGCCAGCGCGGCGGGTTGTTCGGTCAAGCGGTCGGCGCCGGCGCGGTGGTCACCGCGCCGGCACCTGCGTATGTCGTGGAAACACAACGTCCTCCAGATCGAGGGAACAGAGGTCTTCACCAGCAGGCCGCAGCCGAAATGCGCTGCGGCCCGGGTGACCAGTGCACGTACTGTCTCTCTTTCGGGGACGCGGCTGCCGGTTCAAGGAACAGCTCGCTCAGGCCCCGTTTGAGGCAGAGAGACGTAGACCTTTCGGTCTGCCATCCGGACTGCCAAGGGATCGCACACCCTGCGGCATGCGACTGTCCGGTGCCCTCGACCCGATCTATCCCGGGCCCCTTTTCGTGCATTTCCGAGCAGCCCAAAGAAGGCCCTCGGATTCCTGTGCTTTAGCCAATCCCTGCCGGGTTGTTCCGGCGGTATAAGCCTGTTGCAGCCGCGCTCAGCAATCCAATGACGGCTTGTCATACGGCGGTCTGTCTCTTGCTCGCCGCCCTTGGACAACATCGTGCACCTAGTGTCCTAAGTTGGCAAGTGCTTCGCCACGTCGAAAGCTGTCCGGACGTAGGACACTGGTCTAGGAAGCACGAACCCCTGACTGGAGGACCAACTTCATGACCGAGTTCCGAGGGCAGCCGGCGTACCTCCAGCTCGCCGATGACCTGCGGGAACGCATCCGCAGCGGGAAGCTGGAAGATGGCGCTGCGCTGCCGTCGACTCAGGAATTGGTCAACAGCACGGCTACGTCCACCACCGTCGTGAAGAACGCTGTATCGCTCCTACGCGCCGAGGGCTACGTTGTCGGCCACCAGGGCAAGGGCGTCTTCGCGCAGTTTCCGCCTCGTCTCGCCGACCACTCACGTGGTGTGGCCGACTGGGCGATGCCAGTCTTCCAGGCTGGTCAAGCCATGGAACGGGCCTTTCGAAGCACGCTTGAGGGCAAGAACATCGACGCTGGAGAAGGCGAATCGGCCCTTGAGCGCTGGCGGGAGGCTGTCGCAGCGCTCCCGAGCAGCGTCAAGAGCCGATTGTCAGAGACTCAGTGACGTTCGCCGGTCAGGGCCGACCAACCGTCCGTGACAAGTTGCTCAAGCCCCGAACGCTCGGGCTTCCAACCCAGCTCACGTGTGATCTTCGAGGTATCAGCCACCAGTTGAGGCGGCTCGGGCTGCGGTGGGCGATGAACTACAGGAACGTTGCGCCCGGTAACTCGCTCTACTGTGGACACGATCTCGCTCATGCTCGCTGCGGTGGCACCTACGTTGTAGACACTGCATGGAGCCGTGGAACGAGGGCCAAGCGCTAGCACATACGCGCGTGCAAGGTCATCGACGTGCACGAAGTCCCGGACCGCGCTGCCATCTCCATTCATCTCTAGATGCGGATACCGGCCGGCGGCAACGGCAAGGGCCTTGGGAATGATCCGCGTATCGTCGACGTCTCCGAACCCGTGAACGGCGCCAGAGATGTTGAAGCACCTCAGGATCACAGCCTTCAAGTGGCCAGACAGCGCCCGCTTCTGGAGCGTCTCATCAGCAGCAAGCTTGGACAAGCCGTATGGGTTGGTCGGAGCAGGTACAGCATCCTCGCCAATGGGTTGCTGTTCGGGTGCTCCGTAGACGGCTGCCGTCGAGCCCAACACAACCGTTGGCGCGTCTCCACCTTCAGCCTGTTGCGCAAGAACGTCCAGCAGAGTAGCGGTGCCCCCAGCGTTGACATCGTGGTACTCCTGCGGGTGTTCGAAGGACTCACGCACTCGCGTAAGTGCTGCCAGATGACAGACTCCTTGGACCCCGTCCAGCGCACCGCGTAGCGACTCAGGAGACCGAACGTCGCCATGGAAGACGCGGGCAACCGGCAGCTCGGGCAAGGGAGCATCCGCTGGTCGATGGGTCAGGGCCCATACTTCGTGCCCCGCCTCGGAGAGTCGCCGTACGACTGCGTTGCCTACGAAGCCGTAGGCGCCGGTCACTAGAACGCGCACTTAGATCCCTTTCACCCAAGAATGATCCCGCGATGTTGCCACGCCAGGTCGAGGCAGGCGGCAGCAGCGGATGCCAGGGGTTCATTGTCCAGGAGACGCCTGATGTTTGCGCGGGTGAACTCAACCCCGGCAGTGTCCTCTCCAGCCCGGCCGGCAACCACAGTGCCCTCAGAGTTCCGGGACACCATGCCGGCGAAGACGGAGTCGTACACGTCAGCATCAATGACCACCACACTTAGGATTTCTCCCGCGAGAGTGAGCGGGTCCAATCCGATCCCAAAGCAGTATGGCCGAACTTTCCCTTCCCGCCGAGCCTGGTTGAGCGTTCGAAAAGGCTCTGCTCCGTCGTAGTCGATTGGCTCACCACTGCTGCCGTCCGCTTCGGGGTCTCCGAGGAACTCCTCCGCGTACTCCCGCAGGACATTGCGCCAAAGGTTGAAGTCGTTCGACTGGTCCCACGGCATGATGGAAGAAGGCTGGAAGACTCCGGCAGGCATGATGTGATACGTGCCGCCAGCGACCGCAACGTTGCTAGCGGAGCGGTGGTGCAGCGGAAATGAGGCACCGTCTGAGCCGAGCCGGATCGTTAGGGTATCGATGGATGGCAACAGGGCCCGTCGATTTAGATCAAACGGGTCTCCAACGAGAGAGCGGAAGGGGAGTGCGTCCCAGGTAGGATCAGTGATCCACGCCGAATCGCTCCCCGTCGCCAGCCACGCGCTCGCCAGCTCGTGTGCGACTCCCTCGCAGATGTCGGCCATGTCGAAATATGTCGTGTATCCGAAAGATAGTTTGGGCCTACCGTCAATCGTGGAGACGTCCAGCAGCCGGAAGCTCGGTCGGTTCTCGAAGAGGGATGGCCGGTCAATCATCCGGATTGCCTGCGAGTACCGGTCGAACCGGGCGCCACGTGGTGACAACGGACGCACGCCTTCGGACTGCGGCTCATTGCCTAGAACTTTCGGCGCTTCGGTCTTGGGGAGCCAAGCGAGGTCAATCTCAGCGAAGTCGATCGGCTCCGACCACATCCACGACGTCTTAGTGATGACGGGGCTATCGCCCGCGCGGTCCGCGGAGTACAGTCGCGCGGCTGCATTCGTGAGCTCGCTCCGATGCCGGTTCAACTCTCGGCGCGTCATTCGCCATCGCCGCTGTTCGTCTAGCGCGTCGTGGGGATTGGGACCGGCCTGACGGACTGTTTCTGCGGGCAGGGCGACTGCCGTATCGGCGGTAGGAAGCAGCCCGAGTTCATCCTCAGGCAGACCTAGCACTTGCGCGAGCCGGCGGAGTTCGTCCATGTCGCGGATGGTGCGCTTGCCTCGCTCAAGTAACGAAACGTATGACTGGTCATACCCGAGTAGGTCGGCGAGGTCCTGTTGCTTGATCTTGTGTAGCGCCCGATATGCTTTTAGAACATCGGTGAGGTTCGACCCGTCCGGAGGTGCGCTCCGCTCGGTTTCGGTGGCAAGCCAATGGCGATTG
The DNA here is from genome assembly GCF_005860785.2 of Streptomyces sp. So13.3. NCBI lineage: Bacteria > Bacillati > Actinomycetota > Actinomycetes > Kitasatosporales > Streptomycetaceae > Streptomyces > Streptomyces sp. So13.3. The sequence continues at coordinate 4,823,637 of NZ_CP048835.1, forward strand.
TCCGCGGACTCCATTTCTGGCCGGGTGGGGGTTGAGGCAGCTACACCTACAGCGCGACGGCAAGGGCTGCACATGGAGTCGGAATTGCCCCGGCCGAGCTTTGTCCCGCATCTGTTGCAAGTTGCGGCCACAGAGGGTGCGACGGCCATTTGACTGTCATTCCTTTCCGAGTATGACGATATGGAACAGTTTGCCTTCTGGAACTGCTTAATTCCTAAGGGTCAATAGACCCCCGGCGTGGAGACGGCAACTCGCGTAGTCCAAGGTCGGCATCTGGTCCTTCGAGCGCGTCATCCAAAGTCATTGTTGATGGATCCGGCCCGAATGCGCGAACGTCCATAGTGGCTTGTCGCCCACTAGACATGTGCAAAACGCCTCTTACGAACACGGGGCGCCTCTCGGCCATATATCGGGATGCCATCCCAAAGCTACGCCAGTCGAGGTCAAATTTTACCGTTCTAGCTCTACCGTTTATAGCTGCCTGCACTGTCACGCGTCCGTTGCCTTCGCGCAATGGGGCGGCACAATTTGTAATTATTCCAAACACAACTTGTTCTTCTACATGCTCGAAATCCTTAAGGGTACTAGCAATTCCCTCGACTACGTAAACGGCTCCTTTAGGAAATTCCACACTGTCGGCAAGTAGCCGAGGGGGACTCACAGCAGGTGCCCATTGGAAATTAATATCGTAGCTGTCCACTTGACCTGTTGCCAAAACCCTGAACACGGCATCGCAAAGTTCACGCGACACTCCTTCTGCTACGGCATCATGCACATCGGCCGCGCTCGGAGTACGATCCCGCGTAACTGCAATCTCTTCTAGAACTTCTAGTGCATGCGCCATCGTTGTGGTCACACGACGGTCAAACCGCGCTTCCTCAACCTTGAGATCGAGCTTGGGCTGACTGCCCGAACCTTCGTCGGCCGCGTAGACATCCGGCATACGCACTTCATTAATGATCGGAACAATGTACGATCCCTGAATCGTATGACCTAGACGAACATGCTTAGCGTGATTTAGGGCTCTCTTTGGCATACTGCGCCCAAAGTTTCCTTGTCGCATCAACGTCGAAGCGGCCGAGGCAGTAACTAGGCGCTTGGCTGACTCAAACAGAGCAATCCCGGCATGGAGCGGAATCGTATCGCCGATTAGATCGACACTGGCAGCACGCAGATTTGTGATATCCAAGAATTGCCGCGCCATATCATCACGGACTTGGGCAGAGCTTCGCCCTTCCATATTTGCGAGTTCGTTGGTAAGGCTACTCAACATGCTTTGATAGTCGGGCGCAGACGGTACCTTGGGCACCATGATGCGACGAAGATTACCCGAGCTGGCTTCCCAGATCTCGGCAAGCGGCCCCTTCATGACCGGCTGCCAGGCAGCGCGTGTTAAATAACTCGTCATATCGTCGAACCCGACTCGCAAGCTCGTCATGCCGTGATCACCGCCTGTGCTCCATGCATCAATCTGACCCACGCATGAGAGAACATCTCCTCGAACCCGGGCAGGTCTATTCTTTGGGTCGTTGGTAGATGAATCGCTTTCGAGCTTGTGTTCTCAACGGGCGGAGCATCTTGGATTTTTGCCCAATAACCAGAGCATCGCATCGTCAATTCGCGCTCATCATGAATCATCCATTCCTCGATATCGCGAGGTACGATGACAAGCCCGAGAAATCCCACCGCAGTTCTGGTGTGCGCACGCAATTTATCGTAAGTGGGTATGTCCAAGTCGTAGGAGTAAGAAGTTCCGTGGGATGACATTTTAGGACTGTAAGTGCATTTCATTTGTAGCTCGAACGCCAAGCCGTCGGCGCGCTTGACAGATAAATCCACACCGTCTTTGTCGACCTCCCACTTGCCAAGGGTGTAGCCACCCCTTGTGGCCAAGGCCGCAACGTAAGCCAAGCTGACTTGTTCCTGCTGCCAACTGTCGGCAACTCCCATGATCCCCCCTCCATTACAGAGGGAACGTAACCTACTACCCACCGTGTCCGCATATCTAGGTGGGGGAGCCTCTCGTCTCCGAAAGCCCCGTATGCGTAGGCGCGTTGGGTCTTGTGCAGGACCTACGCGCCGGCATGGGGCACGCGGCGTCGGAGGCACCTTCCCCTGCTCATGAAGGCGCGGCTCCAGACGGAGCCTCATACACCGAAGTCGGCATCAGGGGAGTAATCGTCGTCCCAGGGCAGTTCGCGGCCATCAGGGCGGGGGCGCCGAAGGGGGTTTCTGTGGTCCCGACGGAGCGTGGCGGGGTGTCGCCAGGTGGCGACGGAGGAGTATTCGTGGCCGTCGATGGGGGAAACGGCGTGCGCCGGGGCCAGGAACTCAGTGGGGGCAGGCTCTCCCGACAGGCGGTCGCCGGATCCGTTGCGGGTCTCGACCCGGGCCCACAAAGAGACGGTCAGCTGGTACCACCATGACCCGTCGCGATCCTTGATTCGCCGCAGAACGATCGCCTGGACGGTCTGCCCGTCCGGAAGCCGGACGGCCGCCAGTGGCCCACTCTCCAGCGCCTGCGGGTGGTGTCCGACGATCCCCATAGTTCGATTCTAGTTCGAATTTTCGAAATGCTTGTTACCAGGGCCCATCCGATGGTCGTGTTCTGTCTCACCGAAGGCCAACCACTCTCACCAGGACTGGACACCGAAGTCAGCGCCGTTTACCGAGGCTAGGCAGTCCTCCGGCCACCGCCCGAACGCTGCTCGACGGTTCGTCGGCGACGTATCGTGAAGATTTGGGAACGGGGGGCTTCCGAACAGCTCTCAGCGGTGGGAGCAGGGGCGGCTCACCACCTTGCGGGGGTGTCACGACATCTCCAGAGGCTGAGCAGGCAGTGCTTCCCCCCGGTACGTGGTGGGAGTAGAGACGGCCGGTGCGGGTGTTGACCTTCGTCGTTGCACCGCAGTCGGCGCATTCGTGGCGTATCGCGTCCGGATTTCGCACTCTGCCTCCTCCGAGAGGCCGCTGCCGGCGGAACCTGCCCGGTCACCTCCATCGTGGCCTGCACGCCCTGTGTTCGCTAGAGCATCGTGGGTTCCGGTTCCTCAGCCTTCCGAGACGGGACATCGTGCGCTGACGGTGGACAGCCTGCTGGCATCGGTTCCCTCCCCTCTTCTACTGCTTCTCGCCTCCGGCCAGACTCGAAACCGAAGGAGAGGACGCATCTCGGCGAGGCCGTGTGGGCAGGAAGTGGTAACCCCCCACACGGGGTGCCGGGGCCATGGAGGGAGAACGCTTGTTAGGCGTCAGGGAACTCAGCAAGCATCGGCAGCGCATGGTGAAGGCTGCGGGGGTCGCTCGGGTCGAACTTGTGTGCTCTCCCGCAACCTGGGGTGAGCTGCGAGAACGGTGTTCTGACTCCTACGGCTTCGCACACTTCCCGCAAGAAGCCGATGCGTCCACGTCTGATGGACTTGTGCACGTCCAACTTGAAGGTCCCCACCTCTCCAAACTCATGCAGCGGACGTTTCGCGGGTCCCTGCTGTGGGGTCTGGAAGGTGGAGACGGACGTGCGCTCTGTCGCCGCGCCTACGACGCGGCGGCCGACGTGGTGGACGAGATCGATCTGTCAGCGGTGACAGGCAAGCCCGTCCGCGACATAGTCCTAGACGCTCGCCTTGGGTACTCTTAGCGATCACCCGGGGGGCCATGGAGTGCCCCGGCCGAAGCCAGCCCAGGACATCGTGGTCTCAGTCTTGGTCTCATTCACTGACGTTCGCGACGGTTCACGGACGTACGTCCGCCACATCCAGGGCCAGGCCGGACCACCTCTGACCTGCGCTGTACACCCGATCACAGACCTCGAAAGCGTGTGTGGGGGCAACTTCACCGTGGGTTCAAATCCCACCGCTACCGCTCTTGAGCAGTATGAATGGACCACCTACGGATTTCCGTAGGTGGTCCATTCTGCGTTCCCGTCTCAGTTTCCGTCTCGTTTGGCCTCTCGGGAGCGCTCTACGGGCTCCTCTGGCACGCTCTCCGGTGCCTTGGCCGCTCGCTCCCAGAGGAGCCCTCCGACGCGCTTGGCGACGTCTTGGCGGATCGAGTCGGTCACGTGCTGATACCGCGCGGCCATCGCGGTTGAGGACCAACCCATGATGGCCATCACGGTCCGCTCAGGGACGCCAAGGATGAGCAGCACTGTGGACGCTGTGTGTCGGGCATCGTGCAGGCGCCCGTCCCGGACACCGGCACCGGTCAACAGCCGCTTCCATTCGTCGTAGTCCGTCCGGGGGTTCAGCGGAGCGCCGGTCTCCGACGCGAAGACCCAATCCCCCGGGACCCATCGCTCGCCGGCCGCGGCGCTCTCCCGGCCCTGCGCTTCGCTATGAAGCTTCAACAGCTCGGCCAGTTCCTCGGGCAGCCCGATCACGCGCCTCCCTGCCTTCGACTTGGTGTCGTCCGTGTCCTTGTTCGAACGGGACCGCTGCGGGCAGTAACCCGGGTGCTTCCTGCCGCACGGTTCGTCGCATCCGTGGGCGTACTTCGGACGGAGCCGGTTCCGGCGGACACGGATCGCTCCCCTTTCGAAGTCCACGTCACGCCACTGGATCCCGAGGCATTCGCCTTGGCGAAGCCCGAGAGCGAGAGCAATAGCCCATCGGGTGCTGTTCCGGCTCTTGGCAGCCTCTTCCAGCAGCCGCTGAACCTCCCTAACGGAGTAGGGATCGACTTCTTCCTCTGTGATGCGCGGAGCCTTTGCCAACGAGGCCACGTTGCGCACGATGTGACCTCGCCGCATCGCTTCGTTGAGCGCCAGCCGGATGGTTCGGTGCGCCTGATGAGCCGTCGCGGGCTTGCTGCCGTTGCGCTGCATCTTCGTGTACAGCCGTTCCAGATGTTCCGGCTCCAGCTTGTCGAGACGATGCCCGCCGATGCCGGGGATCAGGTGGACGTTCACGGCGGCTCGATAGCTGGAGTACGTGCTCTCTCGCACTACAGGCGGCGCGGTGATGTTCTCCAGCCAGTGCACGAGCCACGCCTTCACCGTCCAAGGCTTGCCAGCCTTCCGTACGGCTCCGGCCTCGCGCTGTTTCTCCAGATCACGTACGGCATTGATGACCGCGGCTTCCGTCTTCCGCTCAACGTGCCGCCGGTCGGGCGACCCATCGTCCTTGACTCCGACGGTCACCCGTCCGTGCCATTTGCCGTCCTTGCCCTTGTAGATGCTCGAAGCCCCGTTGGGCCTGCGGGTTCCCATGGCTGGCTCCTCACACGACAGATTGATGGGCGGCGGTGCGGTTCGCCCGACGAAGGCGGGCGACGTATTCGAGAACGGCCTCAGCCGGGACCTTGCGTAAGCGCCCGACGGGAACGGACTCCAGCTCTCCCGAGCCGATAAGGCCGTAACAGAACGTGCGTCCGATACCGAGGCGTCGTGCGGCCTCTTCGACGGTCAACAAGGCGATCGTTGGGTCGATGGCGATCGCTACCTGATCCGGGATTTCCCTCACAGCAGCCTCCTGACGGCAGGCGCGGCAGAGAGCGGGTGCAGCGCAGTGTCCGCAGCGTCCGTAGTGTCCGGCGCGGCGAGTTCGGGCAGGTCGGAGACCGTTCGGGCGCCGGACGCTGGCAGGCGGTCAGTGTCCGTTCCAGTGTCCGCAGCGTCCGGAGTGGACCAGGGAGGGCGCTGTGCGGACGCTGGAGTACGGTCGCTCTCTACTGAGGTCAGGCAGAACAGGCGGCTTCGGCGCTTGTCCGCGCTGCGCTGGCTGTCGTCGACCTCGATGCCGATGGCTCGCAGTGCGGGGGCGAGCCGCTTGAGTTGGCCGCCGGCGCGGGTCGGATCCTTGGGCCATTTGCGGGGCAGCTTTTCCGGGGTGGCGACCTTGCCGAGGATTTCGGCGGCCGTCATCTGAATGCCGGTAGGTCCGGCTGCTCGCACCAGGTCGACGAGAGCCTGTGCGAAGGGCTCGCCTTCGAGAACGTCGGCGACGGCATCGGCAGCCGTGGCCTTGTAGCTGCCTTGGGTGTCCCAGCCGGTCACGTGGTCGACGGCAGCCAGCACGCGGGCGAAGTCCGCCATACGCGGCCGGTGGGTCAGCACCACGTCCGGCAGGACCCTGAGCACGTTGGCCAGGAGGTCGAACAGCGACGCCAGGATGCCCGCATGGGCATCGCGATAGGCGCGGTCAAGCTCGGCCTCTTCGCGGCGGGCCCGGTCGGGAATGGTGTGCAGCTCGATGGTGAGGAGCCGTTCGGCGAGGTCGCCTGCCAGGGCTCCGGCATCGATCGTGGTCATCGCCAGTACACGGCGGAATTCCAGGACCACGACGTCATCGTCGGTGTAGAGAGCCCGGTCGACGATGCCGTCCCCGGTCACCGCTCGGCACAGCGCGTCGGAGAACCAGTCCGGGATGTACGAGACATTGTCGATGCACAGCGCCCACGAGTTGAACGCCTGCGTTGCCCACGACTTCACGTCCCGGGGTGCGGTCCGCTTGGGTGCGCCGGACGGGTCCACGATGCCGATGACCATGGCCGCGCCTTTGGACTTTCCGGTGCCTTGCTCGCCCCGAAAGGTGAGGATCGGGTGCGGCAGATCCGGGATGAATGAAGCCACGAGCCAGGCGGTGAGGAGGTGAAACCCTTCATCGTTGGTGTTCATGAGCGCCCGCAATTTGGCGAGCCCGTCTCCGTCGCGGACCGGCGTCGGCAACGCCTTCATGGCACCGGAACGGCGGAACAGGACGGGCGAGCGCGGGCAGCGTAGCCATCCGTCCGGGCTGACCAGCACGCAGCGTCCGTCAGGCGTCGCGAGGTCAATGACGATGAGGTCCTCGTGACGCGCGGTACGCAATTGCGGGGTGCAGGGGTCGGCGATCGCCGCGATGCCTTCGAGCACGGTCATCGCGTCGGCGAGAGCGGATTGCGAGGGGACGTTGCCGCCGGATACCTCGGTGTAGATCCGGGCGAGCTGCGACCGGAGGCCGGCCCTGCCTCGCAGTGGCAGGGCGATGTTCGGGCCACCTTCGGCAACGGCGTACGGGCGACCGTCCTCGGACATGAAGACTTCAAAGCGTTCCCGGGCGAGGGTGACCAGCTGCGATGCCTGGGACGGGCCTTTTCCTTCCTTTGCTTCGAGATTGATGCCGTTGGCGGACAGGATCTCTTTGGCTTGCTCCGTGCTGTTCATCGCCCGCCTCGAACCTTGCGCGCGGCAGACGCCACGGTCGCGCGGGCTTCGCGTTCCGGCAGCCCGATACTCACGGCAGCGTCCAGAAGGGCGGCAGCGAGCCCGCCCGCGGCCTCGCCACCGGTTTCGTACGCGCGGCAGGCTGCCCAGTACAGCCGGTTGTTCCGCTCGCCCTCTCCCGACTCCAGCACTGTCTTCACCAGGCCCACGGCGCCGCTGCCGGTGATCGGGCCGGTGTGCGCCCGTAGCGGTGGCGAGGGACGCACGGTCAGGGCATACGCGAGCCAATCCGGTAAGACGGCCGGCCGGACGTCGTTGATGATCTCGTAGGAACGGCCGTTGACGGTGCTGCCTGCCGCGACGACGTATCCGCCCACGGCGCGGGTATCGACCTTCCATCCCAACTTGCCGCCGCTGTTGCGCAGCTCGATGCCTGCCGCCGCAGCGAAGTACAGATGCATTCCGCCGCGACCGGTCCTGACGGTGAACGTGTCGCCCGGATAGGGCTGGCCGTGCCGCTCGCTCAGCGTCGCGAGCACGTCCATGCCGTCGACGATGCCGGGCAAGGACCAGGCCGGCGGAGGGAGGTCATCGGGCGTCTTGGGAGTGTCGAGATCGACAACCACCAGGCGGGAAGGGCCCGTGGCAAGGCCGATGTTGTAGCGGCCGTGCTGCCAGCACCGTTGGATCCGATCGCGGTCGATGGTCGCCCGCTCCTCCCATTCGAAGATCACCGGGGGCTTGTCTCCCGGAACGAGAGGAAAGACGTGCCAGCCTCGTCGCGCAGCATCGAGAGCCGCGGTGAGCAGCTCGCTGGCACCGGGACGGCTGGGGGCGAGATAGGGCATTCTGAGGGTCTCCTATCTGGTTTCGGTCGGTTGGGAGACCGGAGCGGCGGGCTGTCCTTGGCCGGGAGACCGCCGCTCCGGGCACCGCTAGTCGTGCTGGCGCCAGGCGGCGTATTCCTGCCGGACGTAGGGGCGGTGGCTGGGGTCCCACTCGATGGAGTCGGGATGATGCGGGCCGACGACCAACCCGGGGTGCTCGCGGTCGAGCGCAACGAGCGGCGCTGTTGCCTCCACGGCGGCGGTGATCGTGTCGGCCCTGTGGTCTTCCAGGGCGATGCGGTCCAAGAGCGCGGCCTTGCGAAGCCAGAACTCGCGGTCATCGACCGGGGCGGCAGACAGCCCCGTTCGACGTTCGGCGGATCGCTTGCTGACCATGGCGAGTACGGCGCTGATCTCGCTCGTGATGCTCGGCGCGTTGGCGTAGGCAACAGCGGGAGTAGGGGCGTCGAAGCCTTCGCCTGTCTGCGGATCGGTGATCACTTCCGGGTCCCTTCGATGGCGGTGTGGTTGAGGGGCAGGTCGGGCAGCCCCGCTCGGCTCAGCGCGGCAGGGTCGAAGCCCGGCAGGGCGGCGCGAGCGGTGAGGGCGGCTGCAAGCGCGGTGGCGTAGGCGCCGCCTTCGCGGGCTGTCTCGACCCGTGCCCGGGCGCGGATGATCTCGACGGTCTCGGTGTGCTGGTGGTTCTCGTGGCGCTCGATGGTGCGGCGCTGGTAGGCGACGGTTTCCCGGCGGTCGGTGCGCCAGTAACGCGCTGCCAGGGCGTAGGCGAGAACGGTCGCGATGCCCCACAGGAGCAGGGGTAACGGCAGGTCATCGGCGTAGGCGGCGACTCCCGCGAAGGCGAGCGTTCCGGCAGCGGCGAACGCCGTTCCGGCGAGGACGCTGTCAGCGTTGCGGCCGGTCGCGACGCTCCCGCCAGCGAGGGCGGCCGCGGTGGCGAGAATGCCCATGAGCCACCCGTTACCGACGCTGTGTTCGGCGCCGTTGGCGTTCCAGATACGGGCAAGGATCAGCACCGTTGACGTGCCAATGGCAGGGGCCGCTTTGGGCAGGGCAACGGCGAGCCAGTGCCGTTGCCCGGACTGTGCGTCGATGATGCGCTCGTACATGGCGGGTCTCCGTTCGGTTCAGGCGCGCAGGCTGGCGATGAAGTGAGCGAACGAGGTGAAGGCGTCGTTGATCGGGCCTGAGGCGCCGGTACTGGCGGCGAAGAACCCGAAGAGGAACAGCACAAGGGCAGCGCCGAACGATGTGGACTTGACCTTGAGGGCGAAGACGGCGGCGACTCCGAAGAGCAGGACAGCGGAGATGGACAGCGTCACGGCGGGGCTCCGATCTGAGTGGCAGATGGGCGGCGGTCAGCGGGTGCCGGCGCTGTACGTGCGGCGCCACAGGTTCCACAGGTGGCGGCCGATGCGTATGCGGGCGCCGTGGCCTTTGCAGCGGCGGCAGTCCCGCCCGCGCTTGGCCTTGCCGCGGCGGGTGGTCTTGACCAGGAAGCCGAAGCCGCGGCACTTGCGGCAGGCCGCGAACGGGTTCGCGGCACACAGAGCGACGTAACCGAGGGTGAATAGCAGGATCAGGGCGCTAGCAGCGAGGGCAAGGGTCATGACGGGCCTCCCTGGCGGTTTCAGGGTGTGCGAACGGGAGGGTGCTAGGTACTAGCACCCTGATCAGGGCATCTTTGGGTCGCTAGCGGTGCTGCTAGACCTAGCGGGGGTGGCCGCTAGGTCTAGCAGCGGATCTCGCCTAGTCCGCGCCCGGCTTTCCGTCACGCTTCGTGACAGCAGCGGTGATGTCGGAGCGGGTGACGCCGCGCCGGTTGGCGCCCTTGCCGTCCTCGGTCTTGCCCCACACCTGGCCCGTGGCCACTCCAAGCGGCTTGAGGACGCCGGTGAGTTGGTCGGGCTCCCAGCCGCCGTAGACCGCCGGTCGCAGCTCGGCAAGGCGGGACAGGACCGTCTCGGACCACGCCTTGGGCTCCTCGGCAGGGACCACGGCGAGGATGTCGGCGAGCAGATCGAACGCCGGACCGGTGGTGACTTCCGGTTCCTCGCCGAGCGCGTGGCCAGACAGCGTGCCGGCCCGCTCGCGAGCCTTGCGGGCGCGCAGCGCGATGACTTCGACGGTGGGGGCGTCGGCGTACACGGACCGCACGATGCGGGCGTCCGCACCTTCACCCACGAAGTAGTGAATGCCCTTGTCAGCCCACGCGAACATCGTCGCCCGCACGCCGCGCTTGTAGGACCCGGTCCCGAGAACCATGTCGTTCTCGATCTGACCCATGACCTTGAGGCAGAACCGGGCGGAAGCGTTCGCGCTGATCCCGGTCGGGAGCGCATCCTTGTCCGGGCGCTGCGTGGCCAGGAGCAGCACGATGCCGGTGGCGGGGCCGCGCTTGACCAGGTCCGTGCAGATCTCTTCGAACTCCGCCCCGTACTTGGGGTGCTCGAACCACACCTGGCACTCGTCGACCCCGATCACGATCGGGTGCAGCCCCAGCGACTTCTTCGAGGCGAGTTCGCTGGTCACCTTCGACTCCGGGCAGATATCGCGAGGCAGGGAGCGGATCATCTTGGCGCGGCGCCGCAGCTCCTCCCGCAGCGCTCGCAGGTCGGCGATCGCGTATTCGATGTCCGCGTCGTCGTCGCCGGCGCGGTGCCGGTGGGAGACCTTCTCCCCGACCGGATCGAGGTCACCTGTGCCTTTCAGGTCGTAGGTGTGCAGCTCGGCGCGGGGATCGAGTGCGGCGATGAGCAGGAGCAGGCGCAGCAGGAACGTCTTGCCCATACGCGGGATCGCACCGATGACCGCGGCGATGTACATGAGCGTCAGTTCCACCCAGCGTCCGCGCTGGTCAGTGCCGAACGCCACGGGCTTGAACAGGTCCACAGTCCCGGACTTGGCCAGCGGCCACGTAGGCTGCTTGGCCTTGGACATGTCCTGGTCGCCCACCCACAGGACCAGTCGGCCGGTGTGTTCGTCGGGGACGGCTTCGGGCCAGACGCAGCCCAGCGGGCGGCGCAGTCCGGAGGCCAGGCGGTCGCGCCGGTCCATGACGTCCGAGACGGTCACGCCGTACGGGAGGTCGCCCTCAGCTCGCCAACCGGGGCCGTCGCGGGTGATCGGGGACGTGAACACGAAGCCGGGGCCGCCCTTGGCAACAGCCTGGTTGATCTGAGCGATGCTGATCGACGCCAGCGCCCGCAGCACGATGTCCGAGGTCAAGCGCTGCATCTTGGGAACCTCCACGGCTCGGGAGATGACGGGTGAGTCGGCCGGTGCGCCGGCCCAGCCCAAGGCCGCGGTGACCACCATCGAGGCGATGACCAACAGCCAGGTGGGAGCGAGGATCCACAGCGCCAGCGCGGCGCCTAACCCGACCACCGTGGACAGGACCGTGATCAGGGTGCGGAGCTTGACCCGCGCGTCCCGCTGCCGCGACAGCTTGAGATAGTCGCCCGCGTCCTCGCGGGCCACTGCATCGGCGCGGACCGGAGCTCCTTCCGCGTCCGCGACCCAACGCAGCGTCCCGCCGATCGTCTTGGCTGCCCCAGCCGGGGCGCGCAGTGCGAGGGTTCCGGCGTAGATCGGGGAGCGGACCGCGTGATAGGCGGTGATGTGGCCGACGTATCCCGCTGCCCACGTGGCGACGGCCTTGAACTCGGCGGTCGACTGGAGCCAGTCCGGCAGTACCTGCCGTCGCTTGGCACCCATCCACCGACCCAGTCCGGACGGACCGACCGGCGCGGGCCCATCGACCATGACTACAGAGGGGCCCGTTTCAGTCGCGACCGCGTCCGCCCGATCTGCACGGCTGGCGCGAGCCTTCTCCAGAGACAGGACTTCGCCTCCGGAGTCGGCCGCGAGGTCCTTCTCCAGTCGGTTGAAGAGTTCGTTCTCTTCTTCGTGATTCACTGAACTTCCTTCCAGTTCAGGAGGGGTGGCGGGACCCGGGATCGCTTTGGTCGGTTGAGACCGGGCCCCGCCGTTGGTCAGGCTGCGTATTCGCTCGGGTAGGCACAGGGGATGCAGCTGCCGAGCGAGGTCGGTATGACGTATCCGGCCTCGATCTGGCATTGCGGGCAGGTCCGGCGAGCCTTCATCGCCGCGGCGTGGGAGGCCCATTTCGCAACCGTCATCGGCCGGACCTTCTTGGCGTGCCTGATCTCGTAGAGGTAGGCAACCCGGATGACGCCGGCCCGCCGGGTGCGGCACATGACCTGAGCTACGACCGGGTGCCCTCCAGGCCGTAGACCCTGAGCCCGGAGCTGCCGGCGCGTGGCCAGGCCGTCCGGCGCAAAGCGCCACGGGTAGGTGGGCATGCCGTACTGGGCACCGGTCGGGTCGAAGAACTTCGACGGTGTGGCCATCACTGATCACCGCCCACAGGAACCAAGTGCAGTCCCACGTGGTCAGACTCGGCCGAGATCGAGGACCCGATGGTGAGCGCGTTCTTCGTCTCGCGAATCCGCGCGCGGCACCACGTCTCGCCGCGCCCGCACTCTGCCGCGAGCTCGCGCCATGACACTTCATGGCCCTCGCTCAACCGCCGTGCGACCCACGCCCGCGCCGCTGCCTGCTCCTCCGGATCGGTGGCGCGGGCGGTGTGGGCAGCGGCCGTCCGTGCTGCCGGGACCTGCTTACGGCGAGCCTTCACAGGCTCCTTTACCGGCGGGGGGTTGTTGGGCGCGACCTGTGCGTTTGCTCCGTCCGCGACCTGGCGCGCGGGATGTTCCGCGAGCGGTTTGCGGACGGATCCCGGGTCGGGTGAGAGCTCCCCTTCGAGCTCGCGTGCGGGCGACAACTCGCCGATCTTGAGCAGCACGCGCGTACGGCGCGGGGTCTTGCGCCGCCAAGCGCGGCCGTGTTCCTCGCGCAGGTCGGCACGGATCAACTGGCGATCCCGCTCGCGGGCGAGAGCATCGGCGTAGCCGGTGATCTCCCACAAGGTCATGCGGCGCCACAGTGCGAACGTGGACAGCGGAGCCAGGAGCCAGCGGGAGCGGCGGATCTTTTCAATCCGGCGCCCGGTGACCGCACCGATTCGGGTGGCGTAGACGTGGGCGGCAACCTCGGACAGCACCACCCAGAGCAGGGGCATGGTGCCGTGCGCGAGCTTCGCCCACACCGAGCGTCCTGCGGCAACGTTGAGCAGGCATGTCACGCCGGTCAGCGCCCAGGGCACGAAGCGCACCCACCCGAGCGGCATGTCCATTCGGATCAGGAGCAGATTCACGGCGGTGAACACCGGGATCGCCACATCGATGCCGATCGGCAGCATCCACGGTGCGGTGAATCCCCAGCGGGATCCTGCCGCGGTCACCGCCTCGAACGAGGTTGCCAGCCCGAAGGCTCCGACGATGACCGCTGCCACGGTGACCAGGCTCAGCAGGGCCGTCTCAGACTTGCTGAGCGGAGGCGCTGCGACCGGCGCCGGCGCCATCACGCTGCCACCGCCTTGGAACTGCCATGGGCCCGAAGGCCACGGCGGGCGGTGTCTGCGCTGCACTCCCCCGGTCCGTGCTCCGGAACGATCGTCATCGCGACCGGCACCGGTTGAGCCGGAACAGTGGGCTTCCGGAAGTACTTGTAGATCCGGAACCGCTGGTTGGGCGTCTTGCCGCCGCGAATTCCGAACCGGTTGCTGTGGCCGGCGCCTCCTTCAACCCTCAGGGCATCGACCAGGCAGGCAGCAACCACGGGGCAGTGGGCGCAAATCTCCCTCGCCAGGTTCGCGGTCTTGGAGTCGCCAGGCTCAGGGAAGAACAGCTCAGGCTCGATACGAGCACACAGCGCACCGACCAACCCCGGGTCGAGCGCCAGGTCGAGCGCAAAGTCCTCGCCGCCAAGGCTCCGGGGTGCGAGGTGGGCGGAACGCCTACCTACGAGCGTCTGCGGGCTGCGGAGAACAGGCATCAAGCTGCCCTCCACTGCACGGTGCGGCGCCGCATCAGCGCCTTTGCGAATGCAGCGTCCTCAGGGGCGTGTTCGCTGAGGTCTTTGATGACCTCAAGCGCCACTGCCAGGCGAGGGCGCCGCTCTTCGGGGGACTCACCGGGAACGCCGGTGAACAACTCAATCTCGATGCCGAGTGCCAGCTCGGTGAACTCGGAAGCCGATAAGGCTTCCTGACCAGCGACGAAGGTTCGCATCGGTCCTCATCTCTCGGTCGGTCCGGTACGAAGAGGCGGGGCTGTCCTTGGCCGGGAGACCGCCACTTCGGGGAAGAGATCGGTGCTCGTGAGGGCGAAGCCGCCCCCACATCAACTAGCGTGCACTAGTCCATGCTGGTGTGGCAAGGGGATGAGCAACGTGGACTAGCACGGCCTGACGGATACGCTCGATCCATGACGATTGCGAAGGACGGACCGAGGCTGCGGTCGGTGCAGGTGGCGGACGAGTTGCGCAAGGAACTCGACGCGGGGAAGTACGTCCCGGGCAAGAAGATGCCTTCGATCAAAGATCTTGCCGAGCGGTTCGACGTCGCCGAAGAGACCGTCAAGAAGGGACTCGCAACCCTTCGGGAGGAACGGCGGATCTTCTCCGTCCCTAACCGCGGACACTTCGTCGTCGACCCGGACAGCGAGGCCGGCGAGGCTACCGCCGGTCGCGAGGATGTGCTCGAACTCATCAGTGCCCTCCGCTCCGAAGTCCGCGAGCTGAACACCCGAGTCGCCCAGCTGGAAGAGCGGATCGACTCCGGCGATGCTTGATCTGGCCCCACAATGAGTGGCCGAAGCCTGAACCCACAGTGATAGGAGCCGGTCGAGCGGGGGACTACATGGATAGGGAGCGCGTCACCGGGTTGTCACCTTGACTGTCACCGGGCACCCCGTAGTGAGATCGGAGCAGGCACCCTGAGGAGGGCGTAATGAGCGACGATCGACCCGCATGGGCACGGCGCATGGTCGCCGAGAGGGACGCGCGCGACTGGTCCCAGCTCGACACGATCCGCGCGATGCGCGCCCACTCTCCAAAGGAGCTCCCCGAGGACGCGAACATGCTGCGTCAGTGGAAGCGCTGGGAGGCCGGCGACGGAATGCCGGGCACGTTCTACCAGCCGATCATCGCCGCCACCTTCGGGACCGTCACTCACGCGCTCTTCCCCATGAAGGGGCGCCGCAACGCTAGTGCGGAGATCGCCGCTGCCAGCGGGATGGAAACCTTGGAGATCGTCAGTCGGCTGCAAGCCTCCGACGTCGACAACGCCACGATCGAAGCGCTCCGAATCACCGCCGACCGACTGTGCTCCGAGTACCCGTATCTCCCGAGCGAACAGCTCATCATCGAAGGCCGCGCCTGGCTCCGACGCGTCGGGCAGCTCCAGGAACAGCGCCTGACGCTCGCTCAGCACCGCGAGGTTCTCACCCTCTCCGGATGGCTCGCCCTTCTCGTCGGCTGTGTCGAGTACGACAGCGGCCAGCGGCAAGCCGCGGAATCAACCCGCCGCGCTGCGCTCTCCCTCGCCAGCGAAGCCGAGAATGCCGAGATCCAGGGCTGGGCCCATGAAATGCGCGCCTGGTTCTCCCTGACGACCGGCGACTACCGCGGCGTCATCGCAGCCTCACAAACCGGAACCAGCCTGGCGCCTCACCACAGCGTCTCCGTACAGCTCGCTGCACAGGAAGCGAAGGCATGGGCCCGCATCGGTGACCGACGCCAGACCGAGGTAGCCCTAGACCGAGGCCGGCGCCTCCTCGAATCAATGCCCCACCCGGACAACCTCGATCACCACTTCGTCGTGGATCCCGCGAAGTTCGACTTCTACGCGATGGATTGCTACCGACTCCTGGGCGAGGACCGCATGGCGCGCAACCTCGCGGAAGAGGTCATCCGGGTAGGCACCGACTTCGACGACACCGAGCGCTCCCCCATGCGCAACGCCGAAGCCCGCATCACCCTCGGCGTTGCCGCGGCCCGCGAAGGCGACCTAGACCAAGCCATCTCGTTCGGCGAGCGAGCCCTGAGCGGTGACCGGCAATCTGTGCCGTCGCTCATCATGGTCAGCCGCGAACTAGCCGCAGTAGTGAACAAGCGCTACAGCGCAGAACCCGCAGCCCAGGATTACCTCACGCACTTGAACGACCTCGGCCGCGCGAAACCCGGATTCCTGCCATCGTGAAGCGCATCACCGAATTGCTCGGGTTCTCATTTTGGCGTGTTCGGAGCCAGAAATAGGAAGATCATGAACCCTAAGGCAGTGGTGATACGTCGGCGCCACCAGAATTCCTTCTTTCAGTCTGCATACTGCACCAAGCCTGCAGCCCAACCTGCGAAGCGCCGTAGACACACCATGTGTCAGCCACTGGCTGGTGGTGCCGGCCGGTCCGTCGTCAGCCTGCCCCATCAAGCGAGCCAGTGTGCCCCGGGCATTCCAGCGGCGTTGCTCTTGGG
This sequence comes from Streptomyces sp. So13.3, assembly GCF_005860785.2. NCBI lineage: Bacteria > Bacillati > Actinomycetota > Actinomycetes > Kitasatosporales > Streptomycetaceae > Streptomyces > Streptomyces sp. So13.3. The sequence continues at coordinate 4,840,023 of NZ_CP048835.1, forward strand.
AGGGTAGGTAGGCGCCCCAGCGCGCGTAGCGCCTCCGGTGGCGAACGCCAGCCATGAGGAGGAACCTGGTGCCTACAGGCCAGAACCGGAATGCGTGGGCATATACGAAAGTCGCGGCAGACCTGGAGCGATTATGAATATTCTCGTCCATATACTGGCGGAGAATTCAGAACTAGGGGCTTCTCTCTCGACTCCCAATGCAACCACTTCCAGTCTTGTGCAGTCACTCATGACGGCGGAGATAATACCCCCAAAGCACCCACAATCCCGGTTGCTTCGTTCAATGAAAATCGGATCACGAGTTCCCTCGGTCGATATATCTATATGGCGTAAACGCTGGGCAGAGACAACGAGCCATCAGAACATTATGGACGTCAGCGAGGCAGATGCAATTCGTTGGACTGCCGTAGCGGAGGGCAAAGAATCCGCGTTTTTCCTCCCCGACGATCACCGCAACAAGGGTGGGGACATCCAGCTATTCTCATCCATTGGCGGCCACCCGGGGCGACTGCGAATTATTGGAGACCTGTGGGAGCAGGAACGAATGACCAGCATTTCCGACATAGTCTTCGAATCCTCAATGCTTTGCAACGATTCTCCCTGCGATCCTGGAAAAACTGGCGACTGTGGCGGTTGCTGCAAACTTTGCGTGTGCCAGCCATTGGTCGACGAAAGAAAACCCGTCTTCCGATGCCACTGCCCGAAGCATCACTAACGGCTCCGAGGAGAAACGGCGGCTAGAATGCCTGCAGAGGATGTAACGCTGGCTGTCGGTACTTGGATAGTCGGATCCTCGGCCACGTGGGCCGTGGGTCTAGGGGCTGCCTACATCGGATACCGACAATTGATAAATTCGTCATTCCGCCCGAAAGTCGAAGCAAGTTGGGAAGTTGCATTCCCTGACAAAAGGCGAAATCGCCGGATGATTGTGATAAGGATCCAAAATCGCGGTGGCGCTGGAGGAATGGTGGAACAGGTCTACGTAGTCGGCACTCGAACACACAGTGATCGCGAGAATTTTCGATACGAATCATGGGAAGCTTCTCAACCTCCGATTCCGTTCATGCTCCCCGGAAAATCCTCTGCGGTGCTAACTTTGAGGCCAACTGGATTTCGAACAAATTTTGCAATGGATCGGGAAATTCGCCTGATTTGGGGAAATGGAACCGAGGATATTGTGCAAATAAATTCCTGCTATTCGAGTCTGTACGGCTCTAGTACCACAATTCCGCCGGGCTCCTTGCCTAATACTGGCCGAATTGGTCCATTGTGATTCATCTATAAACCTTGAACAGTCGAAACAGAAAGTCCCACCAATCGCCATTCATTCTACGGGCGCCTAAGTTGAGGCCGATCGACAGTCTTGCTACACACTTCTGGAAGCGGCGCGGGCGGAGCCCCTCTGCGGTAGACCCGGGGCATGAGACGACGCGTATTTGGGTGGGTTGCGGCGACGCTCGGCATCGTGGTGTTCGTGTTACTGCTCTGGAAGGGACCGTGGTGGGCAGATGGCGCCCACCTCGGACCGAGCTTGACGCCTGGCGCTGGAGCAGTAGTGACGGGGTTCAGGACGGCGGTCGTCGCGGTGGGGGCCGGCGTTGTGGCTGGCTTCGGTCTGTTCTATACGGATCGGAACTTCCGACACACGCGAGAGCTGTTCGAACACGTACGCGAAAAAGATCGTGAGCAGGCGGACCTCACTCGTGAAGGTCAGATGACGGACCGCTACGCCACCGCCATCGGCCTGATCGCAGCACCGGAACTCACGAAGAGGCTGGGCGGGATCTACGCATTGGAACGGGTGATGCGCGACTCCCCGAAGGATCACGCCACCGTCGTGGAGGTGCTGGCAGCGTTCATCCGCGAGCATGCTCCTGCGCCAGGGCTAGATGCAGCAGCGCCTGCTGATGACGCAGATCTGCGACCGGCAGAGCATGTTCAAGCGGCCTTGACCGTTCTCGGCCGCAGACCCGTGCAGGAGGAGCCCTTCCGAGTCGACCTCAGGCGGACGGATTTACGGGGTGCGGACTTGCGTGGAGCCCATTTGCACAGGGCCCGATTGCAAGGGTCTCGCCTGGAATCGGCCGATCTGTCCGGGTCCAACCTTGAGGAAGCAGAGCTTGGTGGCGCGCGCATGTCAGGGGTCCATCTGACTGATGCGCGATTGGACCAAGCGGAGCTAACCTCAGCGATCTTGGACAATGCATATCTAACGAGAGCCTCATTGGTAGGCGCAGGTCTCGCCGGCGCTAGCCTACGTGCGGCCTTCCTTGAGGGCGCCGATCTGCGGGAAGCCCTCTTGATTGGAGCCCACCTCGAGGGCGCACTCCTCAACGGGGCGGACCTGCGACGAGCCCGGATGAGTGAGACCCACCTCAGCGGCGCGCTCTTGATCAACGCCGACCTCCGGGAGGTGAGCGGATACGTTGTGCATCTCGACGAAGCGACGCTGTATCGCTCCAATCTGTGTGATGCCCTTCTACACAGAACTGATCTAAAGAACGCAGACCTGCGCGAAGCGGTCTTAGCAGGGACCCAACTGGATGGGTCCCAACTTGAGGGGGCCAACTTCTCCACGAGTGTCGGCCTCACCCTTGAGCAGATTCTGGCGGCCTGGCCCACGGACACCACCCAGCTTCCTGATGAGCTCTCCGCCAGCGCCACCCTGCAGGCGCATATCAGCGGTCGGGGAGGGGGAGCACCGCCTCAGTCCTGACTGCTGCTCGTCCTCCCCGGCCTTCGGCTGGCCAGACTCAGGGACCGCGCTCCGTCTCAGTTTCCGTCTCGTTCGGCTCGGTCCGGCTCCGTTCACGGCCGTACGGCAGACCGGTCCGCCCAGGTCACAGGCTGTGTGTGGACCCGCGCGAACGGTCCTGGACGGCTCCCCGCGGGCTCCCCGGACACGGGTGCTGACCTCGAAAGCGTGTGTGGGGGCAACTTCACCGTGGGTTCAAATCCCACCGCTACCGCTCTTGAGCAGTACCGAGCAGTACCCAGTAGTAAAGACGAAAGCCCCGGCTCGTGCGAGCCGGGGCTTTCGTCGTTCCCGGCTTCTGACGGCGCGTCCGGGCGGGCCGCCGGATGTGGGCAGGAGGAAGGGGACCTTCGTGCTAAAGCGCCGGTTGAACCGCTGGCGGGGCCGCTGAATAGGCCGTTCGATGGATAGACTCCACCAATCGCACGCTGGGGACAGCCGGTGGGGGCTGCCACTGCTGCCGGGGAGGGCAAGGGGCATGGCGCAGGCGAAAAAAGTCACCATGTACGTACTCGTGGTCTTCGTGCTCTACACGATCATCACGCAGCCAGCGCGCGCCGCCGATCTTGTGCAGGTAGGGTTCGAGGGCATTTCGAACGCCGCAAGAGGCATCGGAGAGTTCATGCACGAGCTGGTCAACTGATCGGCGCGCTGCCGGTGAGGAGTCCCGCGTGATCCGCCATCTGGTCCTGTTCAAGCTCAATGACGGTGTCGGCCGTGACGAGTCCCGGGTCGCCGCCGGAGCGAAGGCGTTCGAGGAGCTCGGCGGGCTGATCCCCGAGCTGACCTCGTGGGAGTGCGGCTGGAACATCACCGACCGGCCGATCGCTTACGACTTCGCGATCAACTCCTCGGTCGCGGACGCCGCCGATCTGAAGACCTATCTGGAGCACCCCGCACACCAGGCGGCGGCGGGCCAGTGGCGTGAATTCGCGACCTGGGTGATCGCCGACTACCCCTTCTGACGGTGCCTGGCCGCCGGTCCGCCCGGTAGCCGCCGCACCCGTCCCGGCCCGTCCCACGGCCGGTCACACGGCCTGTCGCTCAGCCCCCCGCCCACCGGGCGGGGGGCTTTGTCGTGTCCCGCCAAGGTCAACTCACCGCCCAACACGGCGTTATTAGGTGCTTGCGTACAGTGCACATGAATTGTGATGCTATGACCGCTTTTGCCGGATGAGTGGACCGATGAGGGGTGGTGTGTCCGTGTCGGCCCGAACGGCGTCAACAACTTTCGCCCGCAGTAGGACGAGTACGCCCAATACCAATGCCCTGGAAGCGCGTGCGCTGACGACCGTGCTGTTCGAGGAGATCTCCGGGCTCGAACCCGGAACACCCGAACACGCACGCGTACGCGCCGCGCTGATCGAGGTCAATCTACCCCTCGTCCGCTACGCGGCAGCCCGCTTCCGCAGCCGGAACGAGCCCATGGAGGACGTCGTCCAGGTCGGCACCATCGGGCTGATCAACGCGATCGACCGGTTCGACCCGGAGCGCGGGGTGCAGTTCCCGACCTTCGCCATGCCCACCGTGGTGGGGGAGATCAAACGTTACTTCAGGGACAACGTGCGGACCGTTCACGTACCCCGCCGGCTCCATGAGCTGTGGGTCCAGGTGAGCGGGGCGATCGAGGACCTGACGGTGCTGCACGGCCGGTCGCCGACGACCGGAGAGATCGCCGAGCGGCTCAAGCTGGCCGAGGAGGAGGTGCTGGCCTGCCTGGAGGCGGGGCGGGCGTACCACGCCACCTCACTGGAGGCCGCACAGGAGGGCGACGGCGCTCCGGGGCTGCTGGACCGGCTCGGGTACGAGGATCCGGCGCTGGTCGGGGTCGAGCACCGCGACCTCGTCCGGCATCTGCTCGTACAGCTGCCCGAACGGGAGCGGCGGATCCTCATGCTGCGGTACTTCGGCAATCTGACGCAGTCCCAGATCAGTGCCGAGCTGGGCGTCTCGCAGATGCACGTGTCCCGGCTGCTGTCCCGCAGCTTCGCCCGGCTGAGGTCCGCAAACCAGCTCGAAGCGTAACTCTTGGGGAGGAACGGTCCTGCAGAAATATGTCGACTTGGCGCTACAGCGTGTTGCCGACATGTGACATTCTGCAGGAACCGCGTTTGTCGCGACCCGGCCTCCGGTATTCAGGTGGAGGAACAAACCGTCGCTCGCGACACCCGTCCGCGACCTCAAGGGGGTGGCATGTCCGTTCAGGTGGGCAGTCCTCAGGTGCGCCGTACCAGCGCACCAATCGATGCACGCACCGGCGAAGCCATCGACACCCGCACACTGTCCCGTTCGCTGTTCCTGCGCCTTGCGGAACTGGAACAGGACAGCCCGGAACGAACCTATGTGCGTGACACGCTCATCGAGCTGAACCTGCCACTTGTTCGGTATGCGGCAGCCCGCTTCCGCAGCCGCAACGAGCCGATGGAAGACATCGTCCAAGTGGGCACGATCGGCCTGATCAAGGCAATCGACCGCTTCGACTGCAACCGCGGCGTGGAGTTCCCGACGTTCGCGATGCCCACCATTGTCGGCGAGGTGAAGCGGTTCTTCCGCGATACGTCGTGGTCAGTGCGGGTGCCGCGGCGGCTGCAGGAACTGCGGCTGGCGCTCACCAAGGCGAGCGACGAACTCGCGCAGAAGCTGGACCGGTCGCCGACGGTGGCCGAACTGGCGGTCTGCCTGGGCGTGTCCGAGGAGGACGTCGTCGACGGCCTCGCGGTCGGCAACGCCTACACCGCCAGCTCGCTCGACTCGCCGCCGCCGGAGGACGACAGCGGTGAGGGCACCCTCGCGGACCGCCTCGGCTACGAGGACACCGCGCTGGAGGGCGTGGAGTACCGCGAGTCGCTCAAGCCGCTGCTCGCCCAACTCCCGCCGCGTGAGCGCCAGATCATCATGCTGCGGTTCTTCGCGAACATGACGCAGTCGCAGATCGGCGAGGAGGTCGGCATCTCCCAGATGCACGTCTCCCGGCTGCTCACCCGCACGCTCGCCCAGCTCCGGGACGGCCTGACAGCGGAATAGACCGGCCCGCTGGTTCGCTGACGTTCCGTCAGTAGACTGGCGCGATGGTCGCGATAGCACGGATGTCTGGCCGCCGGGGCGCGGCACTCGCCGTCCCGGCGGTTGGCGTGGCCCTGCTGCTGGCGATGACGACGGCCGGCTGCGGAGCGGCGGGCGACGACGGGTACGTGGCGGTCGGCGGGGTCGGTCCCTCGCAGGGCGACGCGACGGGGGACGTACCGCCGGTCGGTCCGGTCGTGATGGTGCCGCTGGACGGCCCGGCACCGCCGGGACCCGGCAGTGGCACACCGTCCGCACCGGGCTCGACCCCAGGATCCGGATCAGGCCCCAGCGCTCCCGGATCGGCTCCCGGTTCGACGGGGGGCCAGGGGACGACCCCTGGAACCACGCCCGGGGGCTCCGGCACGCCGGGGAACGGTTCACCGGGGACGTCGCAGCCGGGAGGCGGCGGCTCGACGGCACCCGCACCACCCGGCACGACCCCACCGCACACGCCACCACCGGGCACGACGCCGCCGGCATCGCCCGCGCGGCTGACCGTGAGCACGCCGAAGCGCGCTCCGGCCGCGGACCGGTGGTGCGAGAAGGTGACGGTCACCTTCACCAATTCCGGCGGCAGAGCGGCGACTTCAGGCAGCGTCACCTTCGGCACCCACATCATCGGCGGCCTCGGCATCGACTGGGCGACGATCGAGACCACGAAGCCGGTGCCGGTGCCCCTGGCGGGCGGCGCCTCCAAGGTGCAGACCTGGGAGATCTGCGTGGATGCCTGGCGGGTTCCGCTGGGCATGCACATCGAGACCCGGGACGTCACCCTTACGTGAGCGACGCGGTCCGGTCCCGTGCCGTCGGGCGGTGCCGTCAGCGCATCGCGAGCGCGACGACTCCGGCGATCACCAGGACGGCGACGACGATGCCGATGATCAGGCCCGTGCGCTTGCCGGACCCGGTCTGGGCCTGCTGCTGCTGGAGTTGCTGCGGCTCCTCGACGAAGGCGCGGAACATCTGGGTGTCGCCGGCGGGGTCGTAGTTGTTCTCAGGGTTCGACATGCTGCCCGACCCTAGCGAACAAGCGGAATCCCGGGCACCCCCGGGTGCGCCTGGGAGACCGACGCCACGTCCCCGTCACGTCCGCCGGAACCTCCCCCTGTCACCTCCCCGCAGGAATACCGCCGGCTCCCGGCCGGTTGTAGGTGCCCATGGCACGCATCGGAACATCTGATCTGGACGTCTTCCCGCTCGCCCTGGGCGGCAACGTGTTCGGCTGGACGGCCGACGAGGCGCAGAGCTTCGCCGTACTGGACGCGTACGCGGCGGCCGGCGGCAACTTCGTCGACACCGCCGACGGCTACTCGGCGTGGGTCCCGGGCAACTCGGGCGGTGAGTCGGAGACCCTCATCGGGAAGTGGCTGGCCTCCCGCGGCAACCGGGACGCGATCGTGGTCGCCACCAAGGTCAGCAGCCACCCGGACTTCAAGGGACTGCGGGCCGACAACATCCGGGCCGCCGCCGAGGCGTCGCTGCGCCGGCTCGGCACGGACCACATCGACCTCTACTACACGCACTTCGACGACCCGCAGATCCCCGTCGAGGAGATCCTCGGCGCCCTGGACGAGCTGGTGCGCGAGGGCAAGGTGCGGCAGATCGCCGCGTCCAACATCTCCGCGGAGCGGCTGGCGGAGTCGCTGGCCTTCTCCGAGCGGGAGGGGCTGGCCTCGTACGTCGCCCTGCAGCAGCTCTACAACCTGGTGGAGCGCACGGACTACGAGGGGGCGATGGCCGAGGTGGTCGCCTCGCACGGCCTGTCGTCGGTCCCCTATTACGCGCTGGCCTCCGGCTTCCTGACCGGCAAGTACCGGACCGGCACCGTGGTGGACAGCCCGCGGGCGGGCGGCGCGGGGAAGTACCTGGCGACCGGCCGCGGACAGCGGGTGCTGGTGGCGCTGGACGAGGTCGCGCAGGCGCATGACGCCGAGGTCGCGACCGTGGCGCTGGCCTGGCTGGCGGCGCAGCCGACCGTCGCGGCGCCGATCGCGAGCGCGCGCACCGTGGAGCAGCTGCCAGCGCTGCTGGCGGTGGCGGATCTGAAGCTGACGGCCGAGGAGCTGGACCGGCTGACGGCCGCGTCCGCCTGACCTGCGGATATGACGTAGCACTCGCTTATCCCATCGGGGGGATCGCCCGTCTCGCTTTACTGGAGGCGGGCGATTCCTTTGGGGATTCTTGACCGCCTAGGGCGCAGATTCATTTGCCTGTAGCAACCAACCACCCCTACAGTTGCTCAAGGCAACCAATTGGACGATGAGACGATCGGCGGGGCTGTGGCGACGAAGGAGCACTGCGCGGAGCTCGCCCGCCAGTTGCGCGTCGTCATGGGCGTCGGCAGGGAAGTGGGCCGGGCACTGCCGCCCGAGACCCCGCCCTCGACCGTCGCGGTGCTCACCGTGCTCGGCCGGTACGGCGAGATGCGGATGAGCCGGCTCGCCGAATATCTCGATATCGATATATCGGTCACCAGTAGACATGTCGCCTATCTCGCCGAGCGCGGCTGGATCGACCGCACTCCCGACGCCCTCGACAAACGATCCCGGCTGCTGCGCCTGAACCCGCACGGCGAAAAGGTGCTGGCCGCCTCTTCGGACCGTGCCGCCGAGGTGCTGGCGGCCCATCTGAGCGACTGGTCAGACGACGACGTCGACCTGCTGTCCGGCCTGCTGGACCGGCTGCGCCTGAGTTTCGGCGACTGCCGGCCCAAGGCCCACGCCCCGCACGCCCGGACGGCCCACGCAGCGCACCCGGCCACCACGGCCGGCACCGGCACGGCCCACACACCCCGTACACACGCGAATTGACGAGGATGAAGATGGCTACAACCACACCGACCGGTGTGCGGGAGGCGGAAGCCCACGGTGGGCCCGCGGCCCCCATGTCGCACCGGCAGATCATGGAGGCGCTGTCCGGGCTGCTGCTCGGCCTGTTCGTGGCGATCCTGTCGTCCACGATCGTCTCCAACGCCCTGCCCACCATCCTCGCGGACATCGGCGGCGGGCAGAGCGCGTACACCTGGGTGGTCACCGCCGCCCTGCTCGCGGTCACCGCCACCACCCCGCTCTGGGGCAAGATGTCCGACCTGGTCAGCAAGAAGCTGCTGATCCAGATAGCCCTGGTCATCTACGTACTCGGCTCGATCATCGCCGGGTTCTCCACCAACCCCGGCATGCTGATCGCCTGCCGGGTGCTCCAGGGCGTCGGCGCCGGCGGTCTGTCGGCCCTCACCCAGGTGATCATGGCGGCGATGATCTCCCCGCGGGAGCGCGGCCGTTACAGCGGCTACCTCGGCGCGGTCTTCGCCGTCGCGACCGTCGGCGGCCCGCTGGTCGGCGGCGTCATCGTCGACACCGACTGGCTCGGCTGGCGCTGGTGCTTCTACGTCGGTGTACCGTTCGCGATCATCGCGCTCATCGTGCTGCAGAAGACGCTGCACCTGCCGGTGGTCAAGCGGAAGGTCAAGATCGACTGGTCCGGCGCGTTCTTCATCTCCGCGGCCGTCAGCCTGCTGATGATCTGGGTCTCGCTCGGCGGCACCAACTACCCGTGGATGTCCTGGCAGACCTATGTGATGGTGCCCGGCGCCTTCCTGCTCGGCCTGGTCTTCCTGTTCGTCGAGTCCAAGGCGTCCGAGCCGATCATTCCGCTGCGGCTGTTCCGCAACAAGACGATCACCCTCACCTCGCTCGCGAGCCTCTTCGTCGGCGTCGCGATGTTCGCCGGCACCGTCTTCCTGAGCCAGTACTTCCAGCTCGCGCGCGGCAAGACCCCGACCATGTCCGGCGTGATGACCATCCCGCTCATCGCGGGCCTGTTCATCTCCTCGACCGTCTCGGGCCAGATCATCACCAGGACCGGCCGCTGGAAGGGATTCCTGGTCGGCGGCGGAGTCCTCCTCACCGCGGGCGCCGCGACGCTGGGCCTGCTGCGCTACGACACCCCGTACTGGCAGGTCGCGATCTACATGGCGCTGCTGGGTCTCGGCATCGGCATGATGATGCAGAACCTCGTGCTCGCCGTGCAGAACCAGGTCAAGCCGGAGGACCTCGGCGCGGCCAGCTCGCTCGTCACGTTCTTCCGCTCGCTCGGTGGCGCGGTCGGCGTCTCGGCGCTCGGCGCCGTCCTCGGCAGCCGCGTCACGAGCCTGGTGTCCGACGGCCTGGCGGCCCTCGGCATCAAGGGCGGCGACGGCGGCGGCATCCCGGACGTCGCCAAGCTCCCGGCCCCGGTCAAGGGCGTCGTGGAGAGCGCGTACGGGCGTGGCATCGGCGATGTCTTCCTGTACGCGGCACCGTTCGCACTCATCGCGCTGCTGCTGGTGATCTTCGTCAAGGAGGTGGCGCTCAAGACCAACAGCGGTCTGCAGCAGGTCGCGGGAGCGGAAGCGGCTGCCGCCGCCGGTGGAAGTGCCCGTGGTGCCGAGGTGACCCTGCCCGCGACCTCCTTCGCCAAGGAGGTGGCCGCCATGACACCGGTGGCGATACTGGACGACCGGCCGGTGTCGTCCGGCGACGACGGCACGCCCGTGCACGGCATCGTCAGGATCACCGACGGTACGGCCATCAACCACGCCAAGGTCACGCTGATCTCGCTCCAGGGACAGCAGCTGGGCAGGTCCGTCACCGGCTCCGACGGCCGCTACCTTCTCGAAGCGCCCGGCGCCGGCTCGTACGTCCTGATCGCGGCGGCCGACGGCCACCAGCCGCAGGCGTCGACCGTGCTGGTCGGCGACGCGCCCCTGCCGTTCGACGTGGTGCTCAGCGGCGCCGGCGGGCTCACCGGGACCGTGCTGGGCGCGGTCGACAGCCTGCCGGTCGTCGAGGCGATGGTCGTCGTGACCGATGTGCGCGGCGAGGTGCTGGGCACCGGGAAGACCGGTGACGGCGGCGGGTTCGCCTTCGCCGAACTGCCCGCGGGCGACTTCACCGTCGCCGTGAACGCCCCCGGCTTCCGGCCGGCCGCGCTGCCCGTCGAGGTCGGCGGCACCGGCGCCACCCGCGTCGAGGTCGTGCTCCAGCCCGGCGCGCAGGTGCGCGGCGTCGTACGGGCGGGCGCCGACCGGCGGCCGCTGCCGGACGCCAAGGTCGTCCTGGTCGACGCGGCCGGGAACGTGGCCGGTACCACGACCACGGGTGCGGACGGCGCGTACGCGTTCACGGACCTCGACGCGGGCGAGTACTCGCTCGTCGCGAGCGGTTACCCGCCGCTGGCCACCGCGTTGAGCGTGCAGGGGCGCGGGGCCGAGGAGTTCGACGTCGAGCTCAACCACCCCGAGGGGTAACGGGAACAGCCCCCAGCCCCCGGACTCCGGACCGTCGGACTTCGGACTTCGGACTTCGGGGGACAGGCTTCCGGACGATCGGCCCGCGTGCCTTGCGGAGAGGTGCGGGCCGGTCCGGAGGGATCGGGATCCGAGCGACGGCCGGAGCAGGGGACGGCCGAGGCCGTCGCACCGGATCCCCTCGCCGGGCGGGCTCCGTCGAACGGGCCCGCCCGGCGATCGACAGCAGCGCGGCACCACTGCACCACCGCACCAGAGCACCACGGCCGGGCCCACGGGACACCGGCACGTCACGGGAGGCGAACCTCGATGAGCAGCCACGGCCTGCGGGCCCGCGTACGCACCAGGGACGGCTGGGCCGTCTCGCACGCGGTGCTGACCGTCACCGACATGACGGGCAGTCAGGTCGACCGGCAGGAGGCCGATTCCGACGGCGTCGTCCGTACCGGACCGCTGCCCGCCGGCTCCTACACCGCCATCGTGACGGCGATCGGGTATCTGCCGGCCGCCTCGACCGCGATCGTCACCGCGTCGGGGTCCGCCGACGCGGGCACCGTGACGCTCAACCGCGCGGGCGGCGTGGAACTGCCGCCGCCCGGCACCTGGACCATCGACCCGGCGCACTCCTCCGTCACCGCGACCGCCCAGCACCTCGGGATCTCCAGCGTGCAGGGCCGGTTCACCGTGTTCGGCGGGCGGATCGAGATCGACGGGCGGACCGCCGCGTCATCCGTCGACGCCGTCATCGAGGCCGCGTCGATCGACACCGGCAACGCCCTGCGGGACGGGCATCTGCGCTCCTCCGACTTCCTCGACGCCGAGGTCCACCCCAAGATCACCTACCGCAGCACGGGCGGCCTGGAGCCGGCCGGCGAGGAGCGCTGGACCGTGCAGGGCGAACTGACCCTGCACGGCGTCACGCGGCCCGTCGATCTCGACCTCGCGTACCTCGGCACCGGCCCCGACCCGTGGGGCGGGGTGCGCACCGCCTTCCGCGCCACGACCGAGCTGCGCCGCGCCGACTTCGCGATGAACTACAACCAGGTCGTCCAGGCCGGGATCGCCGCCATCGGCACCACACTCAAGGTCGAACTCGCCATCCAGGCGGTGCGCGGCACCGAACTGCCCGGGTCGTAGCGCGAGAGCCAGGGTGCCGGGGGCGTTACGCGAGGCGGGCCGGGAATCCGCCGGTCGCGATCGGGCCCCAGCGCTCCGGGGTGATGCGGATCAGCGACTTGCCCTGCTTGATCATCGCGGCCCGGTACTCGTCCCAGTCCGGGTGTTCACCCGAGATGTTGCGGAAGTACTCGACGAGCGGCTCGACGGAGTCCGGCGGATCGATGACCTCGGCAGAGCCGTCGATCTGCACCCAGGGCCCGCTCCAGTCGTCGGAGAGGACGATGACGCTGGCGCGCGGATCCCGCCGGGCGTTCCTCGTCTTGGCGCGTTCCGGGTAGGTGGACACGACGATCCGCCCGGAGTCGTCGACACCGCAGGTCAGCGGCGAGCCCTGGGGCCGGCCGTCCGCGCGGGTGGTGAGCAGGATCGCGCGGTGGCGTGGGCGGACGAACTCCAGCAGCTCGTCGAGGGACGCCTTGGTGTTGGTGGCAATCGTTTTGGGAGCCATGCCAAAACACTAGCGGCGCGGCTCCCTGCCGGGCCGGTGCGCACGCCGGTCCCCGGAGGCCTCAGGTCTTCAGGTCCGCAGGTGCCGGTCGCGCATCGTCTCGATACCGGCGATCACGCACTCCAGCCCGAAGGTGAAATCCCGCTCGCGCTGCTCGGCGACGGACACGGTGCGGTGTTTGAGCAGATCGAGCGACTCCTCGAAGCCGGGACGGTCCGCGACGGTGCCGGCCCAGTCGGCGTAGAAGTCGTCCTCGTCCTGGCCGCTGGCCCGGAACCGTCCGCCCCACGGGCCCTCGACGGTGCCGTAGCCGTAGACGAACTGGAAGACGCAGCCGAGCGCGCCGGTCATCTGCTCGGCCGCCAGGCCGGAACGGGCCAGGGCGCGCATCGAGAGGTTCGCGAAGTCCATCGCGAACGGACCGATGTTGAGGTATTCGCCGATCAGGTGCGCCGTCCAGGAATGGCGCACCAGCATCGCGCGGTAGCCGACGGCGAGTTGGCGTACCTCGTCGCGCCAGTCGGCGTCCGGCTCCTCGGCCGGCAGCGCGATCTCGCCGTGGACCGCGTCCAGGACGCGCTCCAGCAGGTCGTCCTTGCTGTCGACGTACCAGTAGACGGACATCGCGGTCACGCCCAGCTCGGCGGCGAGCTTGCGCATCGAGAACTTGGCGAGACCGTCCGTGTCGAGCAGCCGGACGGCGGTCGCGACGATCCTGTCGCGGTCCAGTCCGGCCGGCTGCTCGCTGCGGCGCTTGGCCGCCGGACGTTCGTGCAGCCACACGCTGGCACCGGGCGTGGTCGCGCGGCTGTCCTCGGCCATGGCGGGCGGTTCCCTTCGGGTGTTCCGGGTCGTCGGGCCTGAGGGCTGCCCGCCCCCGATGCTATGCCGCTTCCGAACGCTCGGCCCTGCGCAGCAGGAGTGCCGCGAGGAGACCGCCGAGCAGTACGGCGGCGGCGCCGATCAGGGCGGCCGGCAGCGAGCCCGCCGCGAAGGAGGAGGCCAGGACGGCACCGAGGACGGCGACGCCGAGCCCGTTGCCGAACTCGGTGAGCGTTCCGTTGACGCCCGCGCCGATACCGGCCCGCTCCACCGGGATGGCACTCATGATCGCGTTGGCCATGGCGGGCATCGCGAAGGCGATACCGGCGCCCATCAGGACCAGACCCGCGCACATCCCCGGATAGCCGTGGCCGCCGAGCAGCGCCACGGCGGCCAGGCCGGCGGCGAGCATCGACATCCCGGCGAGGATGGCGACCGGGGTGCCGGCCTTCGCCAGCAGCCGGGCGCCGATGCCCGCGAGGTTCAGTACGACGATGCTCAGCGCGAGCGGCGCGGTGCGCAGCCCCGCCTCCAACGGCGTGTACCCGAGCACGAACTGCAGCTGCTGGGTGAGCAGGAAGAGCGACCCCGCCATGCCGAACGAGACGAGGATGCCGCCCGCGACGGCGCCCACGAAGCGGCGGTCGCGGAAGAAGGTCATGTCGAGCATGGGGTGCGGGGTGTGCAGCTCCCAGCGGACGAACGCGGCGAGCCCGGCGCAGCCGGCGACGGCCGGGAGCAGGACGTCGGCCGAGGTCCAGCCGTGCCCGGGACCGGAGATGATCGCGTAGACGATGCCGGTCATCCCCACCATGGAGAGCAGCGCGCCGAGGAGGTCGGGGCGGTCGCCCGACGGGTTCTTCGACTCGGGGACGAGCCGTGCCACGGCGGCGCCGCCGAGCAGTGCGACGGGGATGTTGACCAGGAAGATCGCACCCCACCAGAAGTGATCGAGGATGACCCCGCCGATGAGGGGTCCCGCGACGAAGCCGAGCGAACTGATCGCGCCCCACAGGCCGATCGCCTTGGGCCGTTCCTCGTCGTCGAAGATCTGGACGACGACGGCCAGGGTGGTGGTCATCAGCAGCGCGCCGCCGATGCCCATGCCCGCGCGGGCCGCGATGAGCTGCCCGGCGGAGTGCGCGAAGGCGGCGCTGCACGAGCCGGCGCCGAAGAGCGCCAGACCGACGAGCAGCATCCGCTTGCGGCCGTAGCGGTCGGCGGCGCTGCCCGCGGTGAGCAGCAGGCCGGACTGGACGAGCGCATAGGCGTTGATCATCCACTGGATGTCGGAGGTGGTCGCGCCCAACTCGGTGCCGAGGGACGGGATCGCGACGTTCAGGACCGTGTTGTCGAGCAGCACGGTGAGCTGGGCGAGACAGATGACGCCGAGGATCAGCCAGCGCTGGGGGTGGCGTTCCTTGGCCGCTCGCGGGATGGCGGTGGTTGCCGTGGCTGGCAAGCGGACTCCTTATACGGTGTACGGGGCAATACGTTGTACGCCGTACAGCTGTCCCTGTACGGTGTACAAGAGATTTCACGGAAAGGGCGGTACCCGCAGGTCACGATGCCTGCGGATACCGCCCTACCCCTCTCGATCGTCCTCTCGGGCGTCCTCTCGATCGCTCTCCCGAACGCCCTGCGTCAGCTCTTCGCGGGGCTCGTCAGGTCGTAGACCGTCGTGCTGCCGACCGTCTTCGCGGTGAACGCGGAGGTGACCCAGGTGGTGATCGCCGAGGACGTGCCCTGGCCGCCCATGCCACCGCCCATTCCGCCGGAGGAGGAGATGAAGTAGTGGATCTTCCCCTCGGCCACGTACTGCTTGAACTGCGCGAGCGTCGGTGACGGGTCGCTGCCGTTGAAGCCGCCGATCGCCATGACCGGGTCGCCGGTGGCCAGTTGGTAGCTGGCGGAGTTCTGCGAACCGATGGCCGCCGCGACCCAGGTGTAGTCCGAGGCGTTCTGCTCCATGAGCGTCTTCATCGCGGAGCTGACGGTGGCGCCGCCGAGCAGCCCGCCCATCCCGCCGCCACCGCGACCACCGGCCGTGCCGCCGTCGCCGGTACCGCCACCGGCCGTACCGCCGCGTGGGAAGCCCTGCGCGCCCTGGCCGGGCTGACCCTGCTGACCCTGCTGGCCGGGCCGGCCGTTCTGGCCGCCGCCCGGAACCGTCGGCGGCTGCCCGCCGCCGCCGGGCAGGGCCTGGCCGTTCTGGCCCGCCTGCCCCGGCATGCCGCCGGGAGCGCCGCCGCGCATCCCGCCGGGACCGCCCCTGCCGCCCTGGACGGCGGGGCCCGCCGTCACGATCGAGCCGCTGTGACCGGTGTCGACGGTGTTCAGGGTGTACGCGAACGGTGCCGCGAGCGCCGCCGCGATACCGAGACCCGCCACGGCGGCCGCGAACCGCCGGCCGAGCCGTACGGCGAGCAGCAGTCCGGCCGCCGCCAGCAGCCCGCCCGCCAGTACCGTCCAGCGCAGCCACGGGTGCCAGTCGGTCGCCCGGCCCAGCAGGACGTACGCCCAGTACCCGGTGCCCGCCGACGTCGCGGCGAGCGTGGCCGCCGCCGCGAGGTGCGTGCGCTTCTCCCAGAGCAGCGTCGCGCCCATGCCGACGAGGGCGGCGATGTCGGGCGCCAGGGCGATGTTGTAGTACTGGTGGAAGATGCCCGACATGAAGCTGAAGACCCCGAAGGTCATCAGCAGCGAGCCGCCCCAGACGAGGAACGCGGCGCGCCGGGCGTCGGTGCGCGGCGCCCGCCGGGTCAGCCACAGCCCCGCGGCGATCAGGACGAACGCGGCCGGCAGCAGCCAGGCGATCTGACCGCCCATGTCACCGTCGAAGAGCCGGGTGATGCCGGTGGCTCCCCACTGGCCACCGCCCTGGCCGCCGCCCGCTCCCCCGCCGCCGACGCTGCCCGTCTCGTTGCCGGTGATCCGGCCGAAGCCGTTGTAGCCGAAGGTCAGCGACAGGAAGCTGTTGTCCTGCGAACCGCCGATGTACGGGCGGGACGACGCGGGCCACAGCTCGACGATCGCCACCCACCAGCCGCCGGAGACCAGCAGGGCGAGCCCTGCCAGGGCCAGTTGGCCGACGCGCCTGCGGAAGGCCGTCGGCGCGACGACCGCGTAGACGACCGCGAGCGGCGGAAGGATGAGGAAGGCCTGCAGCGTCTTGGTCAGGAAGGCGAGACCGAAAGCGACACCGGCCCAGACCAGCCACTTCGTCCGGGCGCCTTCGAGGGCGCGCAGCACGCAGTAGGCAGCGGCCGTCATCAGGAGCGCGAGCATCGCGTCCGGGTTGTTGAAGCGGAACATCAGCGCGGCGACCGGGGTGACCGCCAGGACGGCGCCCGCGATCAGTCCGGCGGCCGGGCCGAAGCGGCGGCGGACGGCGGCGTAGAGCACGCCCACCGTCGCGACGCCCATCAGCGCCTCGGGGACCAGGATCGACCACGAGTTGAGGCCGAAGATCCGGACGGCGATCTCCATCGGCCAGAGCGAGGCCGGGGGCTTGTCGACGGTGATCGAGTTCGCCGCGTCGGACGAGCCGAAGAAGAGCGCCTTCCAGCTCTCGCTGCCCGCCTGGACGGCAGCGGAGTAGAAGGAGTTGGCGTATCCGGACGCGCTCAGGTCCCACAGGTACAGCGCGGCGGTCACCGCCAGCAGCGCCAGGAACGCGGGACGCACCCAGCGGGCGTCCTCGGCCCGTCCCCGCCAGACGCGCGCCGCGAAGCCGCGGGGGCCGGACGGGGAGGACAGGGCGGACGGTGCGGCCGCCCGGTGCCCGCCGGGCGGCGGGGCGTGCTCGGGCACCGGGGTCCGGGTCACCGGACCGGGCAGGTCGGCGGGCTCCGGCGGCGGACCGGCCGGGGTGCTGTACGGCACGGTCATCGTGCGCTCCTCGGATCGGAGTCGTAGTCGTAGGTGGGAGTGGGGGTGGGGGTGGGGGTGGCGTCGGACGGGGCCGCTCCGGACGGGAAGACCCAGGCGCGGAAGAGCAGGAAGCGCAGCACCGTCGCCGCGAGGTTGGCGGCGATGAGGACGGCGAGCTCCGTGCCGTGCGAAGGACGGGTGTTCGCCGTCTGCAGGGCGGCCAGCGAGCCGCTGGTCAGGGCGAGGCCGATCGCGAAGACGACCAGGCCCTGCGCCTGATGGCGGACGGCCTGCTCCCGGCCGCGGACGCCGAAGGTGAGCCGGCGGTTGGCGGCGGTGTTGCCGATCGCGGAGACCAGCAGCGCCGCCGCGTTGGCGGGCTGTGAGCCGAGCCCGAGCCGGAAGCCCGAGTACAGCACCAGATAGACCAGGGTGCTCAGCGCCCCGACGACGCAGAAGCCGACCAGCTGGCGGGCGAGGCCCGGTGGCACACCGCCCAGTTCGCGGTCGCGCGGATCGTCGCCGAACGGCCGGCGCAGCCGGTCGAGCGCGAGCGCCCCGGTGGCGAGCGCCCGGCCCACGCGCCAGACCCCTTTGAGGTCGTCGGCGGCCGTGCGGACGATGTCCACGGTGCTGTCGGGGTCGTCGACCCAGTCGACCGGCACCTCGTGGATCCGCAGTCCGGCGCGCTCCGCGAGCACCAGCATCTCGGTGTCGAAGAACCAGCCGGTGTCCTCGACCATCGGCAGCAGCCGCTCGGCGACGTCCTTGCGGATCGCCTTGAAGCCGCACTGCGCGTCGGAGAAGCGGGCGGCGAGCGAGCCGCGCAGGATCAGGTTGTAGGTGCGGGAGATGAACTCGCGCTTGGCGCCGCGCACGACGCGGGAGCTGCGGGCCAGCCGGGAGCCGATCGCCAGGTCGGAGTGGCCGGAGATCAGCGGGGCGACCAGCGGCAGCAGCGCGTTCAGGTCCGTCGACAGATCGACATCCATGTAGGCGAGCACCGGCGCCTCGGACTCCGTCCAGACGGCCCGCAGGGCCCGCCCGCGCCCCTTCCGGTCGAGCCGGAAGGACTCGACCTCGGGGATCTCCGTCGCGAGGCTCTTCGCGACGGCCTCCGTGAGGTCGGTGCTCGCGTTGTCCGCGATGGTGATCCGGAAGGGGTAGGGGAAGGTGTTTGCCAGGTGCGCGTGCAACCGCCTGACACAGGGCTCCAGGTCGTTCTCCTCGTTGTGGACGGGGATCACGACGTCGAGCACCGGGTCGCTGTGTGCGACCGGCAGGTGCTGCCGGGACGGCAGAGTGCCGAGGTGAGTTCGCATACCCCGACGCTCCACCGCCGCGCTGTCACGACCTTGTGGTGAACCTGAGTCCCGGCTGTGAGTCCGGCCGCGCGTCCGGCAGTTCGTCCGTCCGCACGTCGTGTGCCGTCATCTGGCGTACAGGTGACGGGAGTTGGACGGTGAACGCGGTGCGGCCGGGGGCGCTCTCGACCCACACGCGGCCGCCGTGCGCCGCGACGACCGCGTACACGATCGCCAGCCCGAGGCCCGTGGAGCCCGATCCGGCACCCCGGGCGCGTGACGCGTCGCCGCGTGCGAACCGTTCGAAGATGTACGGCGTGAGGTCGGGCGGGATGCCCGGACCGTCGTCCACCACCTGGAGCAGCACCCCGTGGTGCCGGTCACCGGTGACGCGCGCGGTCACGGTCGTGCCCGGCGGGGTGTGGGTGCGGGCGTTGCCCAGCAGGTTCGCCAGCACCTGCTGCAGCCGGTCGGCGTCTCCGTGCACGGTGGCCGGCTCGTCGGGCAGGTCCAGCCGCCACACGTGGTCGGGCCCGGCCGCCCGCGCGTCGCTGACCGCGTCCACGACGAGCGGTGACAGATCCGTCCCGGCGAGGCTCAGCGGCCGCCCCGCGTCCAGCCGGGCGAGCATCAGCAGATCCTCGACCAGCGACGTCATCCGTCCGGCCTCGGACTCGATACGGCCCAGCGCGTGCCGGGTGTCGGGGCCGACGTCCTCCCGGCCACGCCGGGTCAGCTCCGCGTAGCCGCGGATCGAGGCGAGCGGCGTCCGCAGTTCATGGCTGGCGTCGGCGACGAAGCGGCGGACCCGCATCTCGCTCTCCTGCCGGGAGTGCAGCGCGGAACCGACGTGCCCGAGCAGCCGGTTGAGGGACGCGCCGACCTGCCCCACCTCGGTGCGCGGATCGGTGTCCGCCTCCGGCACCCGCTCGTGGAGCGCCACCTCGCCCCGGTGCAGCGTCAGTTCCGACACCCGGGAGGCGGTCGCGGCGACCCGGCGCAGCGGCTGGAGGGAGATACGGATCAGGGCGGTGCCGGCGAGCCCGGCCGCCGCGAGACCGGCGGCGGTCACGCACACCTCCACCCAGACGAGGGTGTTGAGGGTGTCCTGCGCGCCGGAGGCCCGGATGCCGACGAGGTACGTGCCGTTCTGCGTCGTGACCGACTGCATGCGGTAGGTACCCAGGCCGGGGACGTCGATGCTGTGCGCGGCGCCGTCCAGCGGCAGGCTGCCCAGCGCCGCGGTCTGCGCGGCGTCGAGGGTCTCGGGCGTCACCTGCGGCCCGGCCTCGCTGTTCTCCGTCTGAGCGCTGAGCGCGCTGTCGGTGATCTTCCCGTCGCTGACCTTGGCGCCGATCGTGCCGAGCGGCTGGCCGCCGCCGATGACGAACCCCAGCTCGTTGCCGGACCGCAGGTGCGGCAACGGATTCGAACCGGGCGGCGGGCCCTCGGCGCGGTGCGCGACGGCGGCGAGCTGGGTGTCGAGCTGCCCGTACAGATAGGTGTGCAGGGCGATCGCGGTGACCGTGCCGATCACCGCGCACACGACGGCGACCAGCGCGACGGACGACACGACGAGCCGGCGCCGGAGCGACCACGGGCGGCTGGGCAGCGACCAGCGCCGCCGGCGCGGGGCCTTCACGCCGTCTCGCCCGGCTTGATCAGATACCCCGCCCCCCGCCGGGTGTGGATCATCGGGGCACGTCCCGCGTCGATCTTCCGCCGCAGGTAGGAGATGTAGAGCTCCACCACGTTGGCCTGGCCGCCGAAGTCGTAGGACCAGACCCGGTCGAGGATCTGCGCCTTGCTGAGCACCCGGCGCGGGTTGCGCATCAGGAAGCGCAGCAGCTCGAACTCGGTGGCGGTGAGGTGGATCGAGTCGTCGCCGCGGTACACCTCGTGGCTGTCCTCGTTCAGTACGAGATCACCGACGACCAGCATGGATTCGCTCCGTGCCGCGGCGGCGCCCGAGCGGCGCATCAGCCCGCGCAGCCGGGCGACGACCTCCTCCAGGCTGAACGGCTTCGTCACGTAGTCGTCGCCGCCCGCCGTCAGTCCGGCGATCCGGTCCTCGACGGCGTCCTTGGCGGTGAGGAAGAGCACCGGCACATCAGGGGCGTCACGGCGCAGCCGGGCGAGCACCTCCAGGCCGTCCATGTCGGGCAGCATCACGTCGAGGACGACGGCGTCGGGCCGGGCGTCACGGGCGGCGCGCAGCGCGCCGGCGCCGTCGGCCGCGGTACGGACCTCCCAGCCCTCGTAGCGCAGGGCCATGGACAGCAGGTCGGAGAGAGCGGCCTCGTCGTCGACGACGAGGACACGCACCGGGGACCCGTCGGGACGGGACAGGTCGGCGGAGGCCGCAGCGGGGAAGGAAGGCATGGGACCAGCCTGGGAGGGGGCCCTGAGAGCATTCTTTCGGCTACCTGTGAATCTCCTGAGAAACGGCCCGTGGGGCCTGTGAGGGTTGGGCGGGGGTCCGCCGGGGGCCGGAATACGGGAGTCGATCACCGGGTTGCCACCTGCACGCACCGAGAACCAGGGAGCCGGGAACATGGGGAGCAACGACAGCGGCGGCGGCACGGCCGCCAGGGAGTCCGTCGGCCGCTACGGCATCTGGAACGCCGGGCTGCGCTCGGACGATCCGGCGCTGCGCGGCGAGATCGCCGAGGCGGCGGCCGAGCTGGACGAACTGGGCTTCGGCGCGATCTGGCTGGGCGGCAGCAGCTCCGTCGAGCACGCGGCGCGGGTGCTCGACGCGACACCGCGGATCGCGGTCGCCACCGGGATCCTCAGCATCTGGGAGCACGAGGCGGCCGCGGTCGCCGCGAGCACGGCGGCGGTGGAGGCCGCCCACCCGGACCGTTTCCTGCTCGGCCTCGGGGTGAGCCACGCACAGATCGCCGACCGCTACCGGCGCCCGTACTCGGCGATGGTGGCCTATCTGGACGCGCTGGACGCCGCGCCCGCGCCGGTGCCGGCCGGGCGGCGCGTGCTGGCCGCGCTGGGCCCGAAGATGCTGGAGCTGTCCCGCGACCGGGCGGGCGGCGCGCACCCGTATCTCGTCACGCCGGAACACACCGAACAGGCCCGCTCGCTGCTGGGCTACGGCCCCTTGCTGGCACCCGAGTTGAAGGTCGTGCTGGAGACGGACCCGGCCGTCGCCCGCGAGATCGCCCGCGGGTATCTCGCCGTCTATCTGGCGATGCCGAACTACACCAACAGTTTCCTCCGACTCGGCTTCGAGGAGCCGGACTTCACCGGTGGCGGCAGCGACCGGCTGATCGACACCGTCTTCGCCTGGGGCGACGAGGACCGCATCCGGCGGCGGATCGAGTCCTTCCACGCGGCCGGTGCTGACCATGTGGCCCTGCAAATCGTCACCGGCCAGGACCGATCCGTGCTGCCGTGTGCCGAATGGCGGCGCCTGGCCGAGGTGTTGGCCTGACCCGGACGGCGTTCGGCGCACCGCGCTCCACAACTGACGGAGTGTTCAGCGGTGTTGATCAACTGATGCTGTGGGGTTGCCGAGTTGATCAACTGCCCTTGTTTGTCCACTATGTGATCAATCGTCATATTTGCGACAAATAACGGCAGTTGTCAGCACCCACGCAAACGCATCATGTCGTCTTCGTACGAAACCGATCGCCGCACCTCCACCCCGCGACAAACGGAGGTACGTTCGCCGCATGGACAGTGGCGCCGTCCCTTACACCGTCTCCGTCGACCGCATGGCCTCCGGAGATCACGCCTGTCTGGGCTTCGACAGCCACCGGGCCCGCTGGGCGGTCCGGGCCGCCTTCACCGAGGCCGGCCTGCTCCGCGGTGAGCGGGTGATCCTCTTCGTCGACCCCGGCACCACCCCGGGGAAGGCGGCCGCCCGCCTCGCCGACCACGGCGTCCCCGCCGCCCAGGCCCTGCGCGACGAGCGGCTGCTCGTCATCAACGAGACCCCCGGCTACGACCCGGAGCGCGGATTCGACGCCGAGAGCCGTGCCGCGACCTGGCTCGACTTCACCGAGAACGCGAACGTCATGGGCTTCAGCGGGCTGCGCGCCGTCGGCGACATGGCCTGGGCACTGGAGCCCGGCGTCGACCACGAGGAGCTCATCGACTACGAGACGGGGCTCACCCCGCTCTTCGCCGACATCGGCTTCACCGCGATCTGCGAGTACGACCGCCGACTGTTCCCGCCCGAGCTGATGTGCCGGGTCGGCGCCTCCCACCCCACCGAGGTCCTGCAGTCCCTCGACGCCCTGCACATCACCAGGACCGGCACCATCCTGCACCTCGCGGGAAACGCCGACCTCGCCACCCGGGAGCAGTTCGACACGGAGCTGCGCCGGTCGCTGGGCGGGCCGGGCCCGCCGCCGCGCCTCGTCGACCTGACGGCGCTGTCGTTCATCGACGCCCACTGCGCCACCACCCTCATCCGGCTCGCCGCGGGCCTGCCCCCCACCGCCAGGCTCGCCGTCCACTGCCCGGCCACCCATGCCCGCGTACTGCGGCTGTGCGGCGCGGGCGAGGTCCGCCAACTGACGCTCTACGTCGAGGCGGGCTGGTAGCCGGGCCGGTGGGCGTTCTGGTGGGTGGGACGGTGGTCGGGACGGTACCGGTTCAGCGCGAGTCGTAGGTGAGCCGGACGGCGCGCGGCAGCGACGCCACCACCAGGTCGTAGGAGTCCTCGATCATCTCCCGCACCATCCGGACCGGCAGCGACCCGTCGACCGTCACGGTGTTCCAGTGCCGCTTGTTGAGGTGGTAGCCGGGAATGACCGCCGGGTACTCCGCCCGCAGCTGTTCGGCGATCTCCGGATCGCATTTGAGGCTCACTTTGAGCGGTTGGGCCTCCAGCACGCTCAACGCGAAGATCTTCCCGGCCACCTTGAACACCGACAGATCCGGGTTCCGCGGAAACGGGAACTCCTCCTCGGCGCCCGGCATCGCCAGACACGCCGCCTTCAGCCCCCGCGCAGTCATCGCCACCATCCGGCCGACACTAGCGCCTGCCCACGACAGACCCATGGGACGGAACACAGGACGGGAAACACCAGAGGCCCGACACTTTCGTGTCGGGCCTCTGGTCGTAGTAGCGGGGACAGGATTTGAACCTGCGACCTCTGGGTTATGAGCCCAGCGAGCTACCGAGCTGCTCCACCCCGCGCCGTTGAACCGAACACTACGCCATCCGCGGGACCCTCAACTACCAGTCCCGCTCGACGCGGTTTTTCCGGATTGCTCCGAAAAGCAAACCAGGACCCCCTCAGACGATCTCCTCGGGGGCCCTGACCTGAGTGCACTCGGCAGGATTCGAACCTGCAACCTTCTGATCCGTAGTCAGATGCTCTATCCGTTGAGCTACGAGTGCTTGTGCTTTCCGGCGTTTTCTCACCGGTTGGCGTTGCGGGAACAACATTACATGACCTGCGGCTTCAGGTGAAATCCATTGCCCGCACCCCACCTGAGCTGCGAAAACAGCTTCTGACGAGGTACCGGCGAGGGACTTCAGGAGCCCGGGACACGCAACGGAGCCCCGGTCGTCCTGGGACGACCGGGGCTCCGGAAACGAGCGGAGGCTCGGGGATTTGAACCCCGGATGGGATTGAAGTCCCAAACCGCATTAGCAGTGCGGCGCCATAGACCAGACTAGGCGAAGCCTCCAGACACACCCGCGCGAGCGAGGGCGTGTGCAGATGATGGCACAGCCCGGCAGGCTGTCACCAATCGCAGACCAGGGTACAAGCCCGTCGGCGTGCAGGGCAAAGAGGATGCGCGCCCTCCAGCGGTGGCTCGCCCACGTTCGGGTGGGTTGCGGGGAAAGCGGCGCGCGGGACGGTAGGGACTGGGGCATGCGACTCAACGGCCCCGGCCCCCTCGACCGTCCCCTCTCCCGCCCCGTGCCCCACCTCGTGCCCCGTCCCGCGGCCCGCCGCCTACCGGGAGCGCGGCTGCCGCTCGCCGCCGTCCTCGGTGTCGTGCTCGCCGCCGGGCTGCCGCTGCTCCTGGCGACCGACGCCGGCGCGACGCCCTTCGCGCCCGCCGCTTCCGCACTCCTCGCGCCCCCGTCTCCCCCGGAGAACAACCAGCTGACCATCACCGTCGACGACGGAACGGGGAAGGTCACCACGACCAGGCTGGACTGCGGACCCGACCAGGACACGCCGGCCGGGCCCGCGACCTCCGGCGGACCGGTGGCCGCACCGGAGCCCCTCGCCCCTTCCACGCTCCCCGCTCCTCTTCCCGCCCCTTCCACGCTGCCCGCTCCGATCGGGCCGGCCAGGTCCGTGACGGACTCCTGCGATCAGCTGGAGCGGCTGGGCGGTCCCGTGGGTCCCGTTCCGGCCGGGCAGATGTGCTCGATGATCTACGGCGGATCGCAGACCGCGCAGGTCACAGGGACCTGGCACGGAGCGGCCGTCACGGAGAAGTACAGCCGGGCCAACGGCTGCGAGGTCGCCCGGTGGAACCGGATGGCACCGGTTCTGCCCGCCGCCACCGGGGGTGCGTGACGCACGCCACACCAGGGACGATCTCGCACCGCACACGCTCGAACACCGAATCCCACAGGGGTACATGGGCATCCGCGGCCGCTCGGCCAACCGCTGCACGTACACTCGCTCTAGTGACATGCCATGGCGTCAGCGGCAAGATGGGCCGCCGGTGAGAGCCGATCGCGCGGGTTGCGCGGGGCCACCGCAGGAAGTGCGGTAAGTGCGGTAACAGGGAGGACGCGTCTCGTGAGCAGCAGGCCATCCAGAGGCGCTGCTCGCCTCGCCTCAATACTCGACGCCCTCCCCGACGCACTCTTGCTGGTCAACGGCAACGGCACGGTCGTCAACGCCAATGCCATAGCGATCGAGACCTTCGAGTCACCGGGGACGGCGTTGGTCGGGCGGGGCCTGTTCGACCTGCTGCCCGCGTTCGACTCCAAGCGGATCCCCGGATCGATGCGCAGCGCGCAGGACACCGGCGACGACAACGGCCGCACCAAGCCGACCCGGATGGTCGCGCGGCGCACCGACGGCTCGGAGTTCCCCGTCGAGGTGACCAGCGCCAACCTCGAGGACGGCCGCACCCCGTACGACGAGCCGCAGAGCTACACCGGTGACGAGCTGCTGATGCTGGTCGTGCGGGACCTCAGCGGCACGATGGACACCGAGGCGGAACTCGCCCGCCAGCAGCGCCAGACGGAGATGATCCTGCGCGCCGCGGCCGAGGGCGTCGTCGGCGTCGACACCGAGGGCAAGGTCGTCCTCGTCAATCCGTCCGCCGCGCAGATCCTCGGCTACCGGGCGACCGACCTCGGCGGCCAGGAACTGCACCCGCTCGCGCACCACACGCGCGCCGACGGCACACCGCTGCCGTACGAGGAGACCCCGCTCGCCGACACGCTGCGGTCCGGCCGCAAGCACCGGGTCCGCGGCCAGGTGCTGTGGCGCAAGGACGGCCGCGCGGTGCCCGTCGACCTGACGACCGCTCCCGTACGGGACGGCGAGCAGCTGGTCGGCGCGGTCATGACGTTCACCGACCGGACCGCGTTCGACGCCGCCGTCGCCCGCGGCGAGCAGCTGCAGGCCGTGCTGGACGAGGCGCTGCGCGGCCCGCTGGCCGAGCTGCGCGGTGAGCTGTCCGGCCTGGCCGCCGACCCCGCCGGGCAGTTGTGGCCCGAGGCGAACCAGATCCTGCACCACCTGGTGGCCGGCTACGCCCGCATCACCACCCTGATCGACAACGTGCTGGCCTTCCAGCGCCTCGACCGCGGCGAGGACCGGCTGCGGCGCGAGCCCGTCGGGCTCGACAAGGTCGTCGCGGCGGCCGTCGAGGGCGCCATCGAGCTGATCGGCCCGGGGCGCGCGCAGTACGCCGTGCACGCGCCGCCGATCGAGGCGGCGATCGACGGCGAGCGGATGTCCCAGGCGCTCGCGCACCTGATCGCGGACGTCGCGGGTGTGGACGCGGCGGGCAACGCCACCGTCATCACCGGCGGCGGCGACTCGACGATCGTGGTGGCGGCGGCCCAGCGCGGCGACGTCATAAGGATCGACGTGCGGGGCCCGCACGCCGGCGGCAACGCGGTGCACCTGCCGATCGCCCGCGGCATCGTCGAACGGCACGGCGGCGTCCTGCAGACGCACGAAGTGCCGGGCCAGGGCAGCGCGTACGTCCTCGAGGTGCCGCTGGGCTCGGCCGCCATCGCGGCCGCGGGCCGTGCGGCGGCCGCCGCGGCGAAGGACGGGGCTCGCGAGTCCGAGACGACCGTCATGCCGATGCCCGCGAAGCCCGCCCGGGGTACGGGCGGCGCGGCCGGCAACGGCACGGGCGCCAAGGCTCCGGCGCGCGGCGCGGCGACACCTCCCCCGGGCACCGACGGTACGAACGGCCAGGGAGGCCAGGGCGCTCCCGCGGCCGGAACGCCCGCCGGTGGCACGCCCGCGACGGGCTGGGCCGGAAGCGGCGAGCCCGGAGTCGCCGGCACCGAACGTGCGGCGCGGCCGCGCCGGGCCGGGGACGACGGCGGCACCGTGGTCGCGCCGTGGGCGATCCCCACCGCGGGACCGGACGAGCAGCAGGACGGCCGCGGCCGGAACGAGGGACACGGCCAGGCGCAGCCGGGCGAGCACGAGACCCCGACCGGTCGCCGGCGCGCGCTGCGCCGCCCGCTGCCGGACGAGGCGAGCGCGGGGGACACCGCGGGCGGCGCGGCGGCCGACCTGGCGCCGGCCGAGCAGCCGGACCAGCAGAACCACCCGGTGCAGCAGAGCCAGCAGCCCGGCGGTCGCCGGGCCCGCCGGACGCTGTCCGACGGCCAGCAGCCCGCACCCGAACTTCCCGCGGCACCCGTCCAGCACGCCCTTCCGGCGGCCGGCGAGCAGGCCGTGCCGCAGGGACCGCACGAACCGCAGCAGGGGAGCGACGGCAACGGCGCCTCCCTCGCCGGGCAGGAGCCCGGGGCAGGCCGTCGCGCCCGCCGGATCGCACCCCAGCCGGGGGAGTCGGACGGGAACGGCAACGGGAACGGCAGTGGCCCCATCGCCCTGCCCGCACAGCACTCCCACGATGTGCCGGCCCCGATGCCGGCGGAGGAGCGTGCGCCCGGCCGGCCGGTGCCCCCGGTCCCGCCGGTTCCGCACCAGGGCGGGCCGCAGGATCAGAACGGCGCGCCGCAGCCGGTGAGTCCGCAGTGGCCGGACGCCGGCCGGCCGGTGGCGCCCGCGGCCGAACCGGGCGCGCAGCCCCAGGGCCCGGCCCAGGGACAGCACCAGAACCAGAACCAGAACCAGAACCAGAGTCCGTCCCAGGTGATCCCGGGACAGGGCCAGCGCACCCCGATGCCGCCCTCGGGCGGCGTGCCCCAGCCCTACGCCCAGAACCAGGGCCAGAACCAGCACCAG
Source organism: Streptomyces sp. So13.3 (assembly GCF_005860785.2). Lineage (NCBI taxonomy): Bacteria > Bacillati > Actinomycetota > Actinomycetes > Kitasatosporales > Streptomycetaceae > Streptomyces > Streptomyces sp. So13.3. The sequence goes on from NZ_CP048835.1 coordinate 4,868,149, forward strand.
GGCCAGCAGCAGGGCCAGAGCCACGGCCGGGCCATCAGCGTGCGCACGCTCGGCCAGGGCGTCGCCTTCGTCCAGCCGGTCCCGACGCAGGCCCAGCCGCAACCTCAGCCGCAGCCCGAGCCGTTCCCCCAGCAGAACCCCTCCGGGTCCGGCCGCCGGCGCAAGCTCAACGGACCGCAGCAGGACGACGGCCATGACGTGGAGGCCCGCCCGCACCCGCAGGCGGATCCCGACAGCGGCCAGCTCCCGATCGCCCGGCCGCCCGCCACCGACGACCGGAGCGACGGCCAGGGCGTCGAGCACCAGGACACCGACCACCAGACGGCACTGCTCCGTACGGTCGTTCCGGGCCGGGCGTTCGCCATAGGGGCACCCGCCGAGGGCGACGAGGGCCCCGAGCCGCTGGACGGTCCGAACGGCGCCGTCGAGGTCATCGAGGAACTGGCGGGCGAGCCCGGCCAGCTGCTGGCCGAGCCGCGCAGGCTGCTGGTCTGGCCGGAGCCGGATGTCTCGACGCGCCAGGCGCTGACCGACCGCGGCTACCGCCCGGTCATCGTCCGGTCCCGCGCCGAGGTGGACGCGCAGGTCGCCGAGCCGCCCGCCGCGCTCTTCGTCGACCCGCTGACCGGTCCGATCACCCGGACGGCGCTGCAGTCGCTCCGCCAGGCGGCCGCGGAGGCCGAGGTGCCGGTCCTGGTGACCGCCGGGCTCGGACAGGCCACACGCGAGGCCGCCTACGGCGCCGACCCGGCCGTCCTGCTCAAGGCGCTCGCGCCGCGCGACAGCGAGCAGCATCCGCCGCGGGTGCTGCTGATCGAGAGCCACCAGGACATCGCCCAGGCGTTCACCGCGACGCTGGAGCGGCGCGGCATGCAGGTCGCGCACGCCTCCTCCGAGGTCGAGGCGATGACGACGGCCGCGCAGATCAGGCCGAACCTGGTGGTAATGGATCTGATGCTGGTGCGCCACCGCCGGCAGGGGATCATCGACTGGCTGCGCAGCAACGGCCAGTTGAACCGCACCCCGATGGTCGTCTACACGTCCGCGGACATCGACCCGGCGGAACTGCCGCGGCTGGCCTCCGGCGAGACGGTGCTGTTCCTCGCGGAGCGGTCGACGAGTACGGACGTGCAGTCACGCATCGTGGACCTGCTCGGCAAGATCGGGTCCTGGCCGGCGGCCTAGGACCCGACCCGCCGCGGCGATCAGTCCTTCGCCGCCCCGGCGACGTACGTCACGTCGATCTGCTCCAGCCGGTACTGCTCGCGGATCACCTTCTTGTCGAACTTGCCGACCGAGGTCTTCGGCACGGCCGGGATGATCGCCCAGCGCTCCGGCAGCTGCCAGCGCGCGATGCGTCCGGCGAGGAACTCCCGCAGCTCCTCGTACGAGACGGTGGCGCCCTCCTTCAGCACGACGGTGGCCAGCGGCCGCTCGCCCCAGCGCTCGTCGGGCACGGCGACGACCGCGGCCTCGGCGACGTCCGGATGGGCCATGAGCTGGTTCTCCAGGTCGACGGAGGAGATCCATTCGCCGCCGGACTTGATGACGTCCTTGGCCCGGTCGGTGAGGGTGAGGTAGCCGTCCTGCGTGATGACGCCGACGTCGCCGGTGCGCAGCCAGCCGTCCGGGCTGAACTTGTCCTCGGGGCGCAGCGGCTCGGCTCCGGCGCCGCCGAAGTAGGAGTTGGCGATCCAGGGGCCGCGTACCTCCAGCTCGCCCGCGGACTCGCCGTCCCAGGGCATGATCTCGCCCGCCGGGCCGACCAGCCGGGCCTCGACGGAGGCGGGGAAGCGGCCCTGGCTGATGCGGTACGGCCACTCCTGCTCGGCGGTGAGGCCGGCCGGCGGGTGGGCCATGGTGCCGAGCGGGGAGGTCTCCGTCATGCCCCAGGCGTGGCACAGCCGCACGCCGTGCTCCTCGTACGCCTTCATGAGGGAGGGCGGGCAGGCGGAGCCGCCGATGGTGACGGTCGCCATGGAGGAGATGTCGCGCGGCTTGGCCGCGAGCTCGGCGAGCAGGCCCTGCCAGATGGTCGGGACGGCCGCGGCGTGGCTGGGGCGCTCGCTCTCGATCATCTCGGCGAGCGGGGCGGGCTGCAGGAAGCGGTCCGGCATGAGCATGTTGATGCCGGTCATGAAGGTGGCGTGCGGCAGTCCCCAGGCGTTGACGTGGAACATCGGGACGACGACGAGGGTCGTGTCGCGGTCCGTGAGACCCATCGACTCGGTCATGTTGACCTGCATCGAGTGCAGGTAGATCGAGCGGTGGGAGAAGAGGACGCCCTTGGGGTCGCCGGTGGTGCCCGAGGTGTAACACATGGCGGCGGCGTCCCGCTCGTCCAGCTCCGGCCAGTCGTACGTGGTCGGGCGGCCGGCCAGCAGTTCCTCGTAGTCGTGCACGGCGGGGCGACAGCCGTCCAGGAGCGAGCGGTCCCCGGGGCCGACGACCACGATGTGCTCGACGGACTCCAGGGCGGGCAGCAGCGGCGCCAGGAGCGGCAGCAGCGAGCCGTTGACGAGGATGACGCGGTCGGCGGCGTGGTTGACGATGAACGTCAGCTGCTCGGTGGGCAGCCGCAGGTTCAGGGTGTGCAGCACCGAACCCATGGACGGGATCGCGAGGTAGGCCTCGACGTGCTCGGCGTTGTTCCACATGAGGGTCGCGACCCGCTCGTCCCGGGCCACCCCCAGCTCGTCGCGGAGGGCGTTCGCGAGCTGGATCGCCCGGACCCCGATCTCGCGGAAGGAGCGGCGGTGCGGCTCGGCGTCCCCGGTCCAGGTGGTCACCTGGGACCGGCCGTGCACCAGAGCACCATGGACCAGGATGCGGGTGACGGTCAGCGGTACGTCCTGCATCGTGCTCAGCACCGGAAGCCTCCACGGGTTACGTGCGGGTAAGGTCCCGGTGATTCTGCTTCCATACCAGTCGGTATGTCACTACCTGGCGCGCAATTCAGGGTCATCGCGCAATTTCCCGAGGGCCCGGGAGACCGCGCTCTTGACCGTGCCGACCGAGACACCGAGGGCTTCGGCCGTCTGTATCTCGCTCATGTCCTCGTAGTAGCGGAGTACCACCATGGCCCGCTGCCGGGCGGGAAGCCGGGAGATGGCACGCAGCAGCGCGTCGCGCTGGGCCTGCTGCTCGGTGTGGTCGGGGGCGGTGGACAGCGGCTCGGGGACGTCCTCGGTCGCGAATTCGTCGATGCGGCGCTTGCGCCACTGCGAGGTGCGCGTGTTGACCAGCGTGCGGCGGACGTAGCCGTCCAGCGCGCGGTGGTCGTCGATGCGGTCCCATGCCAGGTACGTCTTGGTCAGCGCGGTCTGCAGCAGGTCCTCTGCGTCGCACGGGTTCGCGGTGAGCGAGCGCGCGGTCCGCAGCAGCGTCGGGCCCTTGGCCCGTACGTAGCTGGAGAACTGCATCGTGCTGGTGCTGGTGCACACAGGCGTGGTCATGCACTCAACGCTATGAGCGCCGCCCGCCCGGCGGATCCGCCGGAGGTGCCGAAGCGGGATCACCCTGAAGTCGTAGGACGGGGGCTGTCCCCACCTCCCGTAGGCGGACCCACCCCTGAGGAAGACAGGCCTGTGGGTGGGGTCAGGAGGTGGGGTCAGGGGCGGGGTCGGGGGCGGGGTCCGGGCTTCCGGAGGAACGCGGCCGCGCTAACCGATCACGGCGACCGGGGCGTCGATGAGGTCGCGGTCGATGTTGATCGTCCGGCCCCCGTACTGCTCGGTGACGTTCCCCGTGTACTGGTGGATGCGGCTGTGCGGCGTCCAGGCGTCGCGGGGGAGTACCGGCTCGGACTCCAGGGTGGGCGTGACGTTCCAGCGGGCGTACCAGAGGACGCTCGGCAGGTCGGCGGCGCCGGCGGCGCGGGCCTGCTCCATGTGCATGATGCCGGAGTCCGCGCTGCTGTAGAAGCCCGGGATGTAGCCGAGCCGGCGCACCTCCTTGTCCCAGGCCTGGACGAAGGCGAGCGTCGGCGCCGTGCAGGACGCGGTGCGGATGTCGTACGACTCCATGTCCAGGTACAGGGCGCTGTTCTCGACGAAGCCGAGGTCCTGGGCGCGCTGGACGGCATCCCTGGCCTCGGTCGCACCGCTCCCGCCCGGATTGGCCGTGTCGATCGTGTACGCCTTCTTCGTGCTGCTCGTCGTGCAGGGCGACTGCGAGCCCACATAGATCGGCAGGATGCTCCAGCCCCCGGTGTTCACGGTCCGCACCCAGGAGGGGGTGAGGTTCGGCTGCTGCGCGCAGGCGCGGGCCCGGCCGCCGAAGTAGACGCCGACGGCGCCGTACGGGGAGGTGCCGTGCCAGGCCTGCAACGTGTCGGCGGTCGGGGTCTCGCAGGTCTCGAAGCCGGTGCCCTGGAAGAACCGGGCCCCCTGCAGCGATTCGGCGGAGGGATCGGCCGCCGCGACGCCGCCGCTGACCAGGCAGGCCAGCGTCGCCACCGCCGTCAGGACCGAAAGGACATATCGGGTAATCTGCTTGGTTCCACGCATGGCGCGAGTCAACGCGCCCGTCGGGGCGACCCCGGGCAGACACGCCCGCCCCACCACCCGTTCAGCCGTCTGCCGAGAGCACCAGCCCCGACGTCGGAACGCCTGTTCCGGCGGTGACCAGCACGTTCGAAGCGCCCGCCACCTGGTTGACGCTGCTCCCGCGCAACTGGCGGACGCCCTCGGCGATGCCGTTCATCCCGTGCAGATACGCCTCGCCGAGCTGACCGCCGTGGGTGTTCACCGGCAGCCGGCCGTCGATCTCCAGACCACCGCCGGCGGCGAAGTCCGCCGCCTCCCCCGGTCCGCAGAAGCCGAACTCCTCCAGCTGCATCAGCACGAACGGGGTGAAGTGGTCGTAGAGCACCGCCGTGTCGATGTCGGCCGGCGTCAGCCCGGAGGTCCGCCACAGCTGGCGGGCGACCACCCCCATCTCCGGCAGCCCGGTCAGATCGTCGCGGTAGAAGCTCGTCATCTGCTCCTGCGCGCGGCCGGCGCCCTGCGCGGCGGCGGCGATCACCGCGGGCGCGTGCCGCAGATCGCGGGCCCGCTCCGGCGACGTCACGACGATCGCCTGGCCGCCGTCCGTCTCCTGGCAGCAGTCCAGCAGCCGCAGCGGCTCGACGATCCAGCGCGAGGCGGCATGGTCGGCGAGGGTGATCGGCTTGCCGTGGAAGTACGCGGCGGGGTTGTTCGCGGCATGGCGGCGGTCGGCGACCGCGACCGGGCCGAAAGCCGACGGATCGAGCCGGAAGGCGTGCAGATACCGCTGCGCCGCCATCGCGACCCACGACGCGGGGGTGAGGAGACCGGACGGCAGATTGGCGCCGAGCGCCACCCCTTCGGCGGAGGGGTCCCGCTGCTGCACCCCCGATCCGAACCGCCGGCCCGACCGCTCGTTGAACGCGCGGTAGCAGACGACCACGTCGGCCACCCCGGTCGCCACCGCCATGGCCGCCTGCTGCACGGTCGCGCAGGCCGCCCCGCCGCCGTAGTGGATCCGCGAGAAGAACGACAGCTCACCGATGCCGGCCGCCTGGGCGACCGTGATCTCCGGGCTGGTGTCCATGGTGAACGTGACCATGCCGTCGACGTCGGCGGGCGTCAGCCCGGCATCGTCCAGCGCCGCCTGTACGGCCTCCACGGCGAGCTTCAGCTCGCTGCGGCCCGAGTCCTTGGAGAACTCCGTCGCCCCGATCCCGGCGATCGCGGCACGGCCGCCGAGGCTGTCGCGGTTGCGGACGCTCATACGGCTGCCTCCGGGGTGGGGCTCGGGACCGGGGTCGGGAGCATGACGGTGGCTGTTCCGGTGACGTGATGGCCGAGCTTGTTGACGCCGAGGACGGCGATCTCGACGTTCTCTCCTGACGTGTCGGCTTCGACGGACGTCACCTTGCCGGTCAACACCATCTCGTCACCCGGATAGTTGGGCGCGCCCAGCCGGATCCGCACCGCCCGCAGCACCGCCCCGGGCCCGGCCCATTCGGTGATGTAGCGGCCGACCAGGCCGTTCGTGGTGAGGATGTTCATGAAGATGTCCGGCGAGCCCTTCTCCCGGGCGAGCTCCACGTCGTGGTGCACGTCCTGGAAGTCCCGCGAGGCGATGGCACCCGCGACGATCAGCGTGCGGGTCACCGGGACGCGCAGCGGCGGCAGTCCGTCACCCGCCCGCACGGAGCCGGCCGGCGTCCGGACCGGGGACTGCGTCATACGGCCTCCTCGGTGTCGGGTGCGCCCAGCAGCACACCGAGTTCGGCGAGCACTTCCGCGCCGCCGCCCAGATACGCGTCCAGCTGCCGTCCCCACAGGAAGTGCCGGTGGACGGGGTGTTCGAGGTCCGCGCCGATTCCGCCGTGCAGATGCTGACCGGCGTGGACGACGCGTTTGCCGCCCTCGGACGCCCACCAGGCGGCGGTCAGGGCGTGGGAGGCAGCGGGCAAGTGGTTATCGAGGCGCCAGGCCGCCTCGTAGGCGGTGACGCGGATCGCCTCGGTGTCCATGTGCGCGTCGGCGGCGCGCAGCAGCACGCCCTGGTTCGTGGAGAGCGGACGCCCGAACTGCTCGCGTACGGAGGTGTACGCGACGGCCCGCGCCAGCGACCCGGCGCAGACCCCGGCCTGCAGCCCCGCGAAGGCGGTACGGGCCCGTGCGAGGACCTCCCCGTAGGCGGACGCGTCACCGAGCGGCTCGGCGGGCGTGCCGTCCAGTACGAGCCGGGCGGCCGCCCAGGGGGCGGTGGTGTCGACGGGCTCCGCGCCGGCCGGGACCGGCAGCCAGAACAGCCGCGTCCCGGTACCCGTCGCGGCGGGGACGAGGACGTGCGTGGCCTCGCGCAGCCACGGCACGACGGGGAAGGTGCCGGTCAGGCGCCAGCCGTCACCGCTCGCGACGGCCCGCGCGGACCGGTGCGGGAAGGCGCCCGTGGCGATGTACGAGCCGTCGCGCAGACCGGGCAGCAGCCGGGCGCGCTGCTCGTCCGTACCGTACGCGGCGACCGGCAGCAGACCGTAGGCGCAGGTCGCGGCGAGCGGGATCCCGGCGGTCCTGCGGCCCGCCTCCTCCAGCAGCAGCACCAGGCCCAGCAGCCCGATCTCCTCGACGGCGGCCACCAGCCCGGCCTCGCACAGCGCCTTCCACGGCTCGGCGCTGCGGTCGAGAATCCCGGCCGCCAGATCGCGGGCCGCCTGCTGCTCCTCGGTGGGTGCGAAGTCCATGTCAGTCCTCCACCGACCGGAAGACGGGCAGCGTGAACTCGCCGTCGACCGTCAGGAATTCGAGCGTCACGGGCAGACCCGCGCGCACCTTGTCGTACGGAATTCCCGTGACGTTGCCGAGGATCCGCACACCCTCCGCCAGCTCGACGAGGGCGACGGCGTACGGCGGGTCGAAGGCGGGGAACGGCGGATGGTGCATGACGACATAGCTGAAGACGGTGCCCTCGCCCGCGGCCCGGACGGTGTCCCAGTCCGGTGAGCCGCACGCGTTGCAGCCCGGCAGCCACGGCAGCCGCAGCGTGCCGCAGCCGGAGCAGCGCTGGATGAGCAGCTCGTGCCGCTCCAGGCCCTCCCAGTAAGCGGCGTTGTCGCGGTTGATCACCGGTCGGGGGCGCCGCGCGGCGGGCTTGGCGGTCTTCGCGGTGGTTGCGGTGTTGGAGGTCTTCGCGGTGGTTGCGGTGTTGGAGGTCTTCGCGGTGGTTGCGGGCGCGTACTTGAGGATGCGGAAGCGGTGGGTGCCGGACAGCTCGCCGTTCGCCTGGACGTCCATCCGCGTCGTGACGAAGTGGCCGGTGCCGAGCTTCGTGGTCTTGCGCGGCGAGATGGACTCGATGACGGCGTCGAACGTGATCCGGTCGCCGGGACGCAGCGGCCGGAGGTACTCCTGCTCGCAGTCGGTCGCGACGACCGAGGTGCAGCCGGCCTCGTCGAGGAGCGCGAAGACATCGTCGTAGGCGCTGGAGCGCGCGGTGCCCGCGGTGTGGCCGGAGAGCCCGCCCATGGTCCACACCTGGAGCATGGTGGCGGGCGCGGATCCGTCGGCGGGGACGGGGTGGCCCATCGCCTCGCACCAGTGGCGGATCATCGGCTCGTTGACCGGGTCCTTGCCCTCGCCGCCGGCCGCGGCGGTCCGCCCCACGTAGACCTTGAGCCGCTCGTACAGATCCCCGGCCACTGCCTCGTCCGTCACCGCTTGCTCCTCTTCATCCCGAGCCGCATCGTCGCGACGATCTCCCGCTGGACCTCGCTGACGCCGCCGCCGAAGGTGTTGATCTGCGCGGCCCGGTTCATCCGTTCCAGTTCGCCGTTCTCCCCGCCTCTGACGAGAGCGGTCTCCCCGACCGCTTCCTGGAGCGCGCGGTAGACCTCGATCGCGCTCTCGGTACCGGCGAACTTCACGCCCGACGCGTCGCCCGGGGTGAGGGTGCCGGCGCCGACGTCCTGGACCAGGCGCCAGTTGAGCAGCCGGGTCGCGGAGAGCCGGGCGTGGGCCTCGGCCAGCCGGGACGCGACCCAAGGGGTGTCGATCCGGCGGGTGCCGTCCTCGTCGGGCGTACGGGCGCTCGCGAGGGCCGCGTCGTAGAAGTCCTCGGCCTGCATGCCGATGGCCGCCAGCGCGACCCGCTCGTGGTTGAGCTGGTTGGTGATCAGCGACCAGCCGGCGTTCTCCTCGCCGACGAGGTTCCCGTACGGGACGCGGATCGCGTCGTAGTAGGTGGCGCTGGTGGTCTGGCCGCCGACGGTGTGGATCGGGGTCCAGGAGAAGCCGGGGGCGTCGGTCGGGACGAGGATGATCGAGATGCCCTTGTGCTTGGGGGCCTCGGGGTCGGTGCGGCAGGCGAGCCAGATCCAGTCGGCGCCCTGGGCGTTGCTGGTGAAGGTCTTGCTGCCGTCGATCAGCCACTCACCGGCTCCGCCGGGACCGTCGCTGTCGGCCTTGTCGGGTCCGGTTCTGACGGCGCGGGTGCGGAGGGAGGCGAGGTCGGTGCCGGCGTCCGGTTCGGTGTAACCGATCGCGAAGACGCAGTCGCCGGAGAGGATCCGCGGGAGGAAGTACTCCTTCTGCGCGGGCGTCCCGAACTTCATCAGGGTCGGGCCGACGGTGTTGAGCGTGACCATCGACACGGGAGCACCGGCCCGGTAGGACTCGTCGAAGAACACGAACTGCTCGTCGGGGCCGCGGCCCTGTCCGCCGTACTCGGTGGGCCAGCCGAGGCCCAGCAGGCCGTCGGCGGCGATCCGGCGGAGGAGACCTCGGGCGAGCGGGCCGCCGGGCGGCTCGGCCCGGAGGGCTTCGCGGGTCTCCTCGGGTATCAGACGGCCGAAGTACTCGCGCAGCTCGGCCCGTAGCCGGTGCTGGCGCGGGGTGGGGGCGAGGTGCACGGCGACGGCCTCCACGGGTTCGCAGATTTTCTGACTGACCGTCAGATTCTCCGCCCCGCCCCACCCCTGTCAAGGCATGAGAAGTTGTCCACAGGCTGTGGATGAACGTTCGCGCCCGCCGACAGGCCGGAGGAGCAGCCACCGAGCCATCCTCCCGGGAGAACGCGACCGCGCGACGGCACTGAGCGTGCCGCCGCGCGGTCGTGTCACTGATCCCGGTCGTACGGGCCCGTCACCACCACAGCGGGGTGAAGTGCACGTTCACGTTGCTCTGCTCGATCGCGGTGAACCCGGAACCGTTCACGCTCGCGGTGTTGTTCTGGTTCGAAGCGCCCGATCCGCTCGCGCCCTGCTGGGTGGTGGTCACATTCCCGTGGTTCGAACCACCCACGTTCCCACCGGAGTTGCTCACGATGGTCGCGTTCGAGTGGTCGCCGGCGAAGGCGCCGTTGTCAGCAGCTGCCGATCCCGCGAAGAGCACCGCGGCGAGGGGAAGTGCCGCCACCGCAGCGAGGACGCGGAAGGTACGGATGCTTGCCATGTTGTTCCTCCAGGGAACCGAGAACGGGGGTGTGCGGGACGGTTGGCCGACCGCTCCGCCGACTGACTGGTACGACGTCGCCGGAATCAGAGTTGCCCACACAATCCCCGGCGAACCAGACCGGACGGGCTATTTAGCTCGCAAGCGTGACGATCTGTCGACAAACATTCAAAGTGCCATCGAAATACCCTTCATCGTCTTTTCTCCACCTCCGCCACCACCCCCGCAAGCGCGGAAACGTTCAGGCAGATTTTCGGCCAACCTTCGCGCCGCCCGCCCGCGCCGGGCAATCTCCCACCTGCGCCCTCTCCCTTTTTTCGAACGTGAGTACGAAACTGGATCCATGGCCCCTTCCGTCCTGCACGCCGCCGCGCTCGCCAACGCCCTGGCCGCCGCTTCCCGGCACCTGGCGGTCATCCCGCTGTCCCGCACCAAGCTCCCCGCCGTGCGCTCCCCGCACCGCGGCGAATCCCCGCCCAGCCCACCGCCCGCTTCCTCACCCGGCTCCTCACCCGGCTCCCCGCCCACCTCCCCGCCCGTTCGCTGCCTGGGCGAATGCGGCCGGATCGGCCACGGGGTGCACGACGCCACGACCGAACCCGCCGCCGTCCGCGCGCTGTTCGCCGCCGCCCCTGGGCCACCGGCTACGGCATCGCCTGCGGACGCGCCCCGCACCACCTCATCGGCCTCGACCTGGACGTCAAGCACGGCCTGGACGGCGTCGCAGCCCTCGGCGCCCTGGCGCAAGAGCACGGCTTCGCCGTCCCGGACACCGTCACCGTCCTCACCCCCAGCGGCGGCCGCCACCTGTGGTTCACCGGCCCCGCCGGGACCGCCGTCCCCAACTCCGTCGGCAGGCCCGGCACCGCGCCGGGGCCCGGCATCGACGTCCGGGGCCACGGCGGCTACCTCGTCGGCCCCGGCTCGATCACCAACGCTTACCGCTATCTGCTGGCGCCGCGCTCCCCGGCCTCCCGGCGGCCCCGGTCCCCCGCCCGGCTGCTCCGCCTCCTCACCCCGCCCCCACCGCCCTTACCCCGCCGCACCGCCCCCCGCCACGCGCTCGCCCTCGTCCAGTTCGTCCGCGACTCCCCGCGCGGCCAGCGCAACACGCGCCTCTACTGGGCCGCCTGCCGCGCCTACGAATCCGGCCACGGCGACTCCCTCGCCCCCGCCCTCATCGACGCCGCCACCAGGACCGGTCTCCCCCGCCAGGAAGCCGCCGCCACCATCGCCTCCGCCGCCCGCCAGGCTGCGCCATAATTCGAACACGTGCTTGAATTGCCGAGCCATGACGCGTTCGGGCTCGCGCCCGCAGCTCGCACGGCCCTGCGCCGGCTCGCCGCTCCACGGAGTCCGCCGAGAGATGACCACCCGGGCCACGGCACCGGACCCCACGAGTAGCGTGACGAACGAGAGGGCGCGGCCATGAGCGCGGACGGGCCCCGGTACCTGACCGATCGCCAGGAGCAGATCGCGAAGGTCATCGTCGAGTGGACGGACCTCTACGGCTATCCGCCGACCGTCCGGGAGATCGGCGCGGCCGTCGGCCTGCGCAGCCCCGCGACGGTCGCCCACCATCTGCAGATCATGGAGAGCAAGGGCGTCCTCTCCCGCGTCCCGGGCCGCCACCGCTCCTACCAGGTGCACCGGCTCTGAGAGTTGCTCCCGAGAGACGACGAAGGGGCGCCCGCACCTGCGGACGCCCCTTCGTACTGCGGAGGATGTGAGATTCGAACTCACGGTGACATCGCTGCCACGACGGTTTTCAAGACCGTTCCCTTAGGCCGCTCGGGCAATCCTCCCGTGCCCCGCCCACCTGCGGTGGAGCGGCTACAGCCTAGCGTCTGACGCGCTCCGGGAGGGCCGGTGGCCGGCACCTGGCCCGCTCGCTCCCCGAAAGGGCGGTCGGAGCACCCGCCGACGGGCCCGTCCGGTGAATCTCCACCCGTGGTTCCACCCATGGGTCCAGGTGCGAAAAGCCGTGCGGCAGCAGGCTTGGGGCATGACAACAACCGAGTGGATCACCGACATCGCCCTCGTCCTCGTCGTCTTCCGGCAGCTGCGGGAAGGCCGCCTGGACCTCCGGTCCTTCCTGATTCCGCTGGGGATCGTGAGCTTCGTGGCCTACACGTACCTCGACTCGATCCCCACCGCGGGCAACGACCTGGTGCTGATCGGCGCCCTCGTGGGCGCGGGCGCCGTCCTCGGCATCGCCGGCGGGGTCTACACCCGGATCCGTTCTGTGGGCGGGCACCTCCTGATCAAGGCCGGTCTGGTCTCGGCGGCTCTGTGGGTGCTCGGCATGGGAGCCCGGATGGGCTTCCAGCTGTGGGTCAGTCACGGCGGATCCGACGACGTGGCCCGGTTCAGCATCACCCACCACATCACCAGCGACCAGGCCTGGGTCGCGGCGTTCGTCCTGATGGCACTGACCGAGGTGGTCACCCGCCTCGCCACGATCTTCATACGGAGCCGGATCACGGCCCACCTGAAGCCGGCCCGGACCATGAACCGCGGCAGGTCCACCCTCGAACGCGCCGCCTGACCGTGGGCTATCGTCACGCCGTGCCCATACCCGACAACGCCCCCGGCCCCGGGTCGGCGCCCCACCAGGCGCCGGCCCGCCGGCCGTTTCCCGCGCGGGACCCCTGGGGGCTCTGGCTGGTGGCCGTCGGGGTCATCGTCGCCGGAGTCGTGACGATCCGGCCCATGGGTTTCAGCGGGCGCGGCCTGGCGGTCGCCGTCCTCTTCGTGATCAACTGCGCGGTGCTGCTGGCCCGGACGCTGCCCGAGACCGACGTGCCGCCGCGCTTCGCCCTGTACTGGCTGACGTTCGGCATCATCGCGGCGGCCGCGCTGATCGGCGTCAGCAGCAGCGGATCGGGTTACCTCTTCGCCTTCTTCCTGGCCGGCCACATCGGCTACCGCCTCGAGGCCCGGCCGGCCCTCGTTCTCGCGCTGCTGTGCAGCCTGTTGTGCGCCGGCGCCCTCTACTTCCGCCTCGGTCCGGGCTACCACGTCCTGCCCTGGACCGTCGGCCTGGCCACCGGCATCCCGGTCCTGCCCGGTATCGTCCGCCGCGGCCGGCAGCGGGCGCTCCAGGCGGTGCTCGAGGCGGCGGAGTCCGCCGAGCGTGCTGCCCGGGCCGAGGCCAGGACCGCCGTGCTGACCGAGCGCAGCCGCATCGCCCGCGACGTGCACGACGTCCTGGCGCACTCGCTGGCCGGGATCAACATGCAGCTGGAGCTGGCCGACGCGCTGCTCGACACCGGTGACCTGGCGAAGGTCCGGGAGGCCAACGACAAGGCGCACAGCCTCGTCAAGGAGAGCCTGAAACAGGCGCAGTGGACCGTGCATGCCCTGCGCGAGGACGCGTTGCCGCTGCTGGAGAGCCTGACCGCGATGCTCGCATCGTCCGGGCACCACGACGCCCTCACCGTCACCGGGACCGAGCGGGAGGTGCCGGCCCAGGTGGGCCAGAACCTGCTGCGAATCGCCCAGGAGTCGCTGACCAACGCGGCCCGGCACGCGCCCGGCGGGGAGGTCGCGGTGGAGCTGGCGTTCGCCGTCTCGACGGAGCTGCGGATCCGGAACCGGCCCGCCACCCGTACGGCGCCCGTGAGCGCCGGCAGCGGCATGGGACTGATCGGAATGCGCGAACGCGTCGCCCTGTTGGGTGGCACCATCACCGCGGGGCCGGTCACCGAGGGACCGGACCAGGGCGGCTGGCAGGTGGAGGCAGTGATCCCGTATGAGTGAACGGACCGAGGAACACCAGCCGTTGAGGGTGGTCGTCGCCGACGACCAGGCCGCCGTCCGGGAACCGCTGGCCGCGGTCCTCGCGCTGGCCGAGGACATCGACGTCGTCGCTGCTGCGGCGGACGGCACCGAGGTGCTGACCGCGGTCGCCGCCGGGCCGGTCGACGTGGTGCTGATGGATCTGCGCATGCCGCGCATGGACGGCATCGAGACGACCCGCCGGCTGACCGAGGACCACCCCGAGGTGGCCGTCGTCGTGCTGACCACCTTCGCCGACGACGACTCGATCCTGGCCGCGCTGAGCGCCGGAGCCCGCGGCTATCTGACCAAGAACGCCGGTCGCCAGGACATCGTCCGGGCCATCCGGGCGGCGGCCGCCGGCCAGTCCGTGCTCGACCGCGAGGTCCAGAACCGGCTCCTCGCCTCCGTTCGCACCCAGCCGCCCGCGCCGGAGCAGCCGCTGCCGGCGGACCTCACCCGCCGCGAGCGCGAGGTGCTCACCCTCATCGGCCAGGGCCTGCCGAACCGGGCCATCGCCGAGAATCTGTTCATCAGCGAGGCCACCGTCAAGACCCACATCAACAACCTGTTCGCCAAGGCGGGCATCCGCGACCGGGCCGACGCCGTGCGCCGCGCCATCGCGGGGGGACTCGCCTGAGCGCACGGGAAACGACAGGAGGTGAGGTGCCGGGTCGCCCGGCACCTCACCTCCTGTCGTTCCTGACCGCCAGGGTCAGTTCTTCTCGTCCCCGTCGCGCTTGCCGAGGGTGAGGGTGGCGGTGGAGGTCTTGCCGCCGCGGGTGTAGGTGATGGTGACCTTGTCGCCGGGCTGGCGCTGCCAGATGGCGCCGATCAGGGTCTGGCCGCTGTCGATGACGGTGTCGTCGAACTTGGTGATGATGTCGCCGGCCTTCAGGCCCGCCTTGTCACCGGGGCCGCCGGGGACGATCGCCGGGTTGCCGCTGTTGCCGTTCTCGGTGACCTTGGCGCCCTCGCCGCGGTACTGGGTGTCGAGGGAGACGCCGATCACCGGGTAGACGGGCTGGCCGGTCGCGATGAGGTTGGTGGCGACGCGCTTGGCCTGGTTGATCGGGATGGCGAAGCCGAGGCCGACGCTGCCGGCCTGCGTCTGGCCGTCGCCGCTGCCACCGGCGGACTGGATGGCCGAGTTGATGCCTATCACCGCGCCGTTGGCGTTCAGCAGCGGGCCGCCGGAGTTGCCGGGGTTGATCGAGGCGTCGGTCTGGATGGCGCTCATGTACGAGGCACTGGCGCCCTGGCCGTCGCTGGACGCGACCGGACGGTGCATGGCGCTGACGATGCCGGTGGTGACGGTGCCGGAGAGGCCGAAGGGGGCACCGATGGCGATGGTGGCGTCGCCGACCTTGGTGCTGTCGGAGTCGCCGAGCGGGATCGGGTCGAGCTTGGCGTCGCCGGCGTTCTTCAGCTTGATGACGGCGACGTCGTAGCCCTGGGCTCGGCCCACGACCTCGGCGTCGTACTTCTTGCCGTTGGAGAACGTCGCGGTCAGCTTGCCGCCGTCGGCGGCCGGGGCCACCACGTGGTTGTTGGTGAGGATGTGGCCCTGCTTGTCGAAGACGAAGCCGGTGCCGGTGCCGCTCTCGCTGCCGCCCGACGCCTCGATCGTCACGACGCTCGGCAGCGCCTTCGCGGCGATGCCGGCCACGGAGTTCGGCGCGCGGTCCAGGACCTTCGGGTCCGAGGACGAGCTGACGGTGGTGGAGTTGGAGTTGTCCTCGTGCCGTGCGGCCCAGTAGCCGACGCCACCGCCGACACCACCGGCGACCAGCGCGGCCACCAGCACGGCGGCGACCATCGAACCCATGCCGCGCGGCTTGCGCTCACCGGGCGGCGGTACGGGGACGTGAGTGCCCCACACCGGGCCGCCGGGACCGCCCGGCTGGCCGGGCTGCGGGACGGCACCGGCGTACTGCGGGAACTGCGCCGTCTGCGGGGCGCCCGGGTACGGCTGCTGGGCGTGCGCCTGCGACGGGTCGGGCTGCGACTGGCCGGGCGCCGCGGTCAGCACGGCGGCGGGCGTGGCGTACGGGTCCGCGGCAGGCGTGGCGTACGGGTCCGCGGCGGGCTCGCTGTAGGACGCGGCGGCCTCGGTGTAGGACGCGGCGACCTCGCGGTACGACGCGGGCGCGGCGGTCTCCCCGTAGGACGGGACGGGCTCGCGGTACGACGTGTCGGGCTCGCTGTACGCCGCGGGCGGCGTGGGATCCCCGTGCGACACGGAGGCCGGCACCGGTGCGGGCAGGTCGTCGGCCACCGGCGCGGCGGGCGCGGGGACCTCGGCCGGGGTTACGGGCACCACCGGCAGGACGGCGGTCGGCGGCTCGGCCGGAGGCGCGGGCGGGGCGGCGGGAGCGGCGGGTTCGGCCGGGAGGGGCGCCTTCGAGAGCTCGCCGCGCTCCGGCGCGACCGACTCCGCGCCGGACTCGGGCGCAGCCGGGACCTGGCCGGCCTCGTTCTCGGTGCTCACAGCGGTTCTCCTATGGTCAGAGCGCGGGTGTCGGACTGGACACAGCATTTCCCACTGGGTGTCGGACCGCCGTAAGCGGTAGCTGTGTATGGCCCGCGTATGGAGTCGGGGATTATGGCCCGCGTATGGAGCCGGGGGTGTGGCGGTGCCCAGGCGCGGGCGGTCTGCTTTCCACCGCGACGCGCAGCGATGGCACCATAGCCCGGTGACTTCTGCGCATGCGGTCCGGGATGCGTTCCCGGACGGGAACCCGATCCAGGTCGTCGCCCACCGAGGGGCGTCCGAGGACGTACCCGAACATACGCTCGCGGCCTACCGCAGGGCCATCGAGGACGGTGCCGACGCCCTGGAATGCGACATCCGGCTGACGGCCGACGGCGAACTGGTCTGTGTCCACGACTGGCGCGTGAACCGTACGTCCAACGGCCGCGGCGCCGTCTCGTCGATGGAGCTGGCCGACCTCGCCACGCTCGACTTCGGTTCGTGGAAGGGGCAGCACACCGACGGTGAGGCCCCGGACACCACCGACGACGAGCGCAGCAGCGTGCTGACCCTGGAGCGGCTGCTGGAACTGGTGGCGGACACCGAACGGCGGGTCGAGCTGGCGATCGAGACCAAGCACCCCACCCGCTGGGCCGGCCAGGTCGAGGAGCGGCTGCTGGAACTGCTGCGCCGCTTCGGCCTCGACGCGCCGCCGCCGGGGGAGCGCTCCGCGGTGCGCGTCATGAGCTTCTCGTCCCGTTCGCTGCGCCGCGTGCACACGGCGGCGCCGGCGCTGCCGACCGTCTATCTGATGCAGTACGTCTCGCCGCGGCACCGCGACGGCAGGCTGCCCGCCGGGGTGCGCATCGCCGGTCCGAGCATGCGGATCCTGCGGGCGAATCCGGGGTACGTCGCACGGCTGCACCGGGCCGGGCACCGGGTCCATGTGTGGACGGTGAACGAGCCGGCGGACGTCGACCTGTGTGTGCGGCTCGGGGTCGATGCGATCATCACCAATCGGCCGAAGCTGGTGCTGTCCCAATTGGGGCGGTAAATAACGGTATTACGGGGAGTGCACCGGCGCGTTCGGACCGTGTTCGACCGATGTGAGTGCCCCAATAGATCGCAGTTGGCTTGTTTCCGGTCCAGTCCAAGGGGGCATTCATCCCGTGGCGTGGGGTGAAGGAGGTCTCGGGGGTGGCGTTGGTGGTGGCCCAAGAGGTGCCGACGTCCTCGACCATGGCCCTGTCGCATGGTCCGATGGGCGTGGCGGAGGCACGGCGCAGGCTCCGTAGTGAGCTGTGTGCGCACGAGGTGCCGGAGCCGGTGGTGGACGACGCGGTGCTGATCCTGTCGGAGTTGCTGAGCAACTCCTACCGGCACGCGCGTCCCCTCTGCGACGGCCCGGACGAACGACCCGGCGAGGCGGACGACGCGGCCGACCCCTGCGGCATCCGCGCCGCGTGGCGGATCGGTGACGACGGCCTGCTCAGCGTGGAAGTGACCGACGGCGGCGGCCCGACCCGCCCGCTGCCGGCCAGCCCGTCGCTCACCGCACGGGGCGGCCGCGGACTGGGCATCGTCAGCAACCTGTCGCTGCGCTGGGGCGTGCGGGACGGGCCCGGCGAGGTCACCGTATGGGCCCTGCTGCCGGTCAGAAGCCGCCACGCGCGGCGCGACGACCTGGTGCCGCGGCTGGACATCCCCATCGATTTCGCGGACCCGTTCGACGATCTTCCGTAGCGGTCCCGGGGCGGAGCCCGTCCCGGACAAGGCCGCGAGGCAGCGTTCTGACGGCGATTGTTCGCCGCTCTTTCCCGGATCCGTCGAAGGTTTCCCCCGCGCGTTTCCGGCTGGGGGCCCGGCGAGCGCTAGGCTCACGGCCGAAACGTAGCCGTACCGGGAGAGATCGAGCCATGGCCAAGAAGCGCCCGACGAAGACGAATGCCCCGCAGATCGTCGACGGGGAGATCCCAGTAGTCGGCGCGCGGGAGCCGTGCCCCTGCAACTCCGGCCGCCGGTACAAGGCGTGCCACGGCCGCGAGGCCTCGCACGCGGTGACCGAGCTGGTCCTGCGGCCCTTCGAGGGGCTGCCCGGCGAATGCGACTGGGTGGCGCTCCGCGAGCTGGTGCCGGCCGCCACCGTCGAGCTGACGCTCAAGGGCGGGCTGCCCGCCGACGTGCCGTCGCTGACGCTGGCGACCGTGCTGCCGATGGCGTGGCCGGGGCTGCGCCGCGACAGCGGCAAGGTCCTGCTGGGCCTGCAGAACGACACGGCCTCCGGCGACCTCAGCCGCGGTCTCGCCGACATCCTGCAGCGCGCGCTGACCGCCGAGCCGGGCTCGCCCGTCGAGGGCGCGCGCACCGACGGCGACGGCCCGCGCATGCAGGACCTGCTGGACCTGGACGCGCCGTTCGAGCCCGTGGTGCACACCGGCTTCGAGTTCTGGCTGGAGAACGCCGGTGACGCCTCCGGCGACATCGCGGCCTCGCTGGAACGCGCCAACGCCGCGGCGATCCCGACCGTCCGGCTGTCCGGTGTGGACGCCGCGTACTGGTGCGAGACGCCGGACAAGAACCACCTGCGCTGGGTGATGTCGCACCCGGAGGAGCAGCTCCTCGACGCCATGGCGCGGCTGCACGCCGCCGGGGCGTCCTCGCTCGGCGACAACACCCGCCTGGTCGGCTCGTTCCGTGCGCACGGGCTGGTCGTGCCGGTGTGGGACCTGCCGGTGGGCATGGGCGCGGACGAGGTCGAGAAGCCGGCCGCCGCGTTCGGCGAGCGGCTCCTGGAGGCGCTCGGTGCGACCGCGCCGCTGACCGGGGACGAGCGCCGCGCCCGCAGCGGCTTCATGAACCGGCAGATCACGCTCAGCTGAGCCGGGCGGAACGGAGGCGGCCCGCACTGCGGCGGGCCGCCGCGGAACGAGTGACTCCGGTCACAACTCCGCCTGCCCACCGGCAATTACGGCTTCCGGCTCCTTCTCGCGAATTTGCGTACGGAAGAATTCTTGTTACCGTTTAAACAGCCCGGTCGCTGGTGCATCCCCCGTCGCCAGCGACCGGGTTTTGCCATGCCCGGATCCGCCCCTCACCAGGCGATGTCCGGAAGTTGATCTACATTGGCTGATTTTCTGTTCAGCTATTGCTACCGATTGCTACCGGCCCGTAGCAGCATTCGCTCACTTCCCGCCGAAGCGAACTCCGCAACAGCGCTGTAGATCTCCGCCGTGCCGTCATCCGGCGAAACCGCTTTCACCGTCCGCTCGCGCGGCGTCTCGCACGAACCGGGACCGTTCCCCGCCCCGACGGAGCACTCCACCCGTACCGTCCGGCCGTCGGGGCGCATCAGGGTCAGCACTCCGCCGAGCGGGCCGCCGGTCCCGTTCCGGTAGTACGTACGGGCCCAGGTGTCGCCGCCTACGGCGATGGTGCAGGTCTGCGCCTGGACGCCCTCGGGCGAGGTGAGTTGGGGCCCGCAGGCCGCGACCGGCCGCAGCGCGCCGGAGCCGGCGCCCGGACCCGCAGCCGAGCCCCCGGACGGCCCTGGAGCGTTACCTGCGGCCGAAGAACCGCCGGAGGCCGGCCCGAGCCCCGGGAGCAGGCCGTCGACGGTCCCCGCGCCGGTACCGTCCGCCACCCCTGGCACGGACTGCGGCCTGTCGCTCCGTGCGGCGCGGGCCGGCGGACCCGCGGGGCCGGAGGGACCCGCCGTGGCGGCGGCCAACGGCAGCACCACCGCCAGCGCGATCACACTGGTGAGGGCGATCATGCGCAGATTCGGAGCGCGCTCCATCGGGTTCCACCTGTCAAGGATTGCGGCTGGTGCGGTGCGCCGAACATATCGGGCCCATCACGCAGAAAAGAGGGCCATTGCCCCGTATACCGGGCAACGGCCCCCTGCTGCTACCCGAACGAGTGACGCCGCCGAGAGCCCGCCGGACCGGGCCGACGAGCGCCTCTCCCCGGCCCCCTCATCACGTGGAGGCGTGTCCCGTCAGTACGTGAGGTGCGTTCAGTACGTGAGGTGCGTTCCGTCCGGTGCCGTCCGGCCCGCGCGGACGAGGGTGTCCACGATGAGCGCCACGCTCGGCAGCCACGGCGACGTGGCGCCGTCGTCGACCACCGGCGGCCGGATCCACCGCAGTTGTCCCCCGCTGCTGCTCGACGGCGGCAGCGCCACGTAGCCGCCCTCCCCGTGATAGCGCAATGAGCTGGGCACCCATTCGTGGGAATCGAGCAACTCGCCCAACTCCTCCAGGGAGTACGGGGCGACGAGCAGAACGAAGCGCGTCGGGGTGGCCACCACCGGGCCGAGCCGGACGCCCAGCCGGTCGAGGGTGTCCAGGGCCCGCGCACCGGCCACGGCCGGCAGGCTGACCGCCGAGACGCGGTCGCCCGTCGCGAGCACCACGGGCGCGTCGGGGCGGGCCGTCCACCACCAGCGCACCATGCGCGGGTCGCGGGTGGCCGCCATGAGTCCGGGATCGTGCGGGTGCACGCCGGGGACGGGGCAGTCCGGGCGTGGGCAGGCGCATGGCTGCGCCCCCGCCGCCCGCCAGGAACCGCGGCGGTCGTGCCCGACACCGGGCACCACCGGCCATTTCCACTGTTCCGTGTAGGTGAGAACCGCGCTGAGCAGCGCGGACTGGCCTCTCCACCGGAACGAGAGCTTGCGTCGCCTTCCGAGGATCTCGCGCATAGCGCAAAGTTCCTTTCCGTTAACGCTCAGAGGATCTGCCCATGACACAACGTAATCTCGAGCACACCGCTTACAAGGCAGCGCATCACGCTGCTAGCCGAGCGTGGAACGTGGCGAGGGGTGGCGCACGCATGGCGCTTGCTGTTCTGTCTGCTCTGTATGCCGCGCTGTGCGGTTCCGCTGGGGGTGGGAACACCCCGCCACTCGGGGGTAGGCCGGCCGTCATCTACTAGTAGGACGCTGGAGCCAGACACCGGGTTCCTACCCACCACCGTGAATATGACGCGCTGTTGGACGGCATCAGTCGACCGTCAATTGTCTTCGGGTGTGGTCATTTTCGGCCAAGCTTTCGGAGTACGACACCACTCCTTCTACCAGCACAATCCTGGACATGCCCACGATCAGGCGTGTACAAGTGGAAACCTGGTAGCGGCGCAGCACGATATGGGGGTTTGCGATGCTATTGACGCAATTGACCTGCTTCATCAAGCCCCGCACGCGAGTCGGCAAAAATCCTGAATCGCCGACAAATAGCACTGTTCGTCGCGCAGGCCGTGATCTCACGGGAAGCCGTCGGCCATGAGCACCACCCGGGTGCCAAAAGTGGCCGGAACCAAGCCACCCATTCCCGCCGCGCCACACACTTCCGCCCCTGCGGCCGAATGCCGCCCCGTGGATCGGCTCGCCGCCGTCCAGGACCGGCTGGCCTGTTGGATCTCCGATCTCACCACACTCCATGAGCTCACCGAACGCCTCGCGCGCACCACCGGCCTCGACGAAGCGCTGCGGGAAGTGCTGCGGGCCGGCGCCGCGTTGGTCGGTGCGCGCCGCGGTCTGCTCGTGCTGGAACCCGCCGACCGGCTGGGTCCCGACACCACCGTCGGCCTCGGCCTCGGCCACGCCGACCTGGGCACCATCGAGACCGTGCCGCACGGCGCCGCCTCCTACGGGATCCTGCTCGACGGCACCGACGAGAGCACCGACAGCACCGGCAGCACCGCCGGCGCGGCCATCCCCGGCGGCCCCACCGGCACCGGGGACGGCCCGGACGGGACCGCGCCCGCGGACACCTCGGCGCCCACGACAACGCCCGTGACGACACCCACGACCGCTGCCGCGAACGCGTCCGGCGCCACGGAGAGCGACCGTCCCGCGGGCCGCGACGAGATCATCCACCCCGATCTGCCCCACGAGCCCGGCCTCGACCCGCGGCACCGCGAGGTCGCCGCGCACCTCGGCTTCGACGCCAGCTACGCGCTGCGGCTCACCACCGAGCGGACCGGCCACCTCGGCGCGGCCGTCTGGCTGTACGACGAACCCGCCGCGCCGGTCGAACGCCAGCGCCATCTCGTCGGTCTCTACGGCCGGTACGCCGCCGAACACATCGCCCGCCAGCTGGAACTGAGCCGCGCCCGCGGCACCCTCGCCACCCTCGCCGAGGAGCTGCTGCCCGCCCGGCTGCCGCGGGTCGCCGGCGTACGGATGGCCGTACGCCACGACACCGGGCCGCGGGGCGGCGGCGACTGGTACGACGCGCTGCCACTCCCCGAAGGCGCGCTCGGCCTCGCGGTCGGCGGCGTCACCGGCTCCGGTCCCAGCGCGGTCGCCGCGATGGGCCGGCTGCGGGCGTCGCTGCGGGCCTACGCCGTCATGGAGGGCGAGGACCCGGTCGCCGTCCTGTCCGACCTGGAGCTGCTGCTGCGGCTCACCGAGCCCGCCCGTTCGGCGACCGCGCTGTTCGCGTACGCGGAACCCGATCAGCACAAGCTCGTCCTGGCCGGCGCGGGACACTGCCCGCCGCTGATCATCGGCGACCACCGGATCGAGTACGTCGAGACCTCGCTGTCGGCCCCGCTGGGCATGCTGAGCTGCTGGGAGGCTCCCAGCGTCGAGGTCCGGCCGGAGCCCGGAGAAACGCTGCTGCTCTACACCGACGGCCTGCTGCACCGCACCGGCGAACCGATGGACCGCGCGCTCGCCCGGCTGCACGCCGCCGCCCAGAGCGCGCCGCGCGCCACCCGCGACGACCCGGACCTGCTCGCCGACCACGTGCTGCGCACCGTGCTGCCGGACGGGCTCGACACCCTCGACAGCGCGGAGGACGTCGTCCTGCTCGTCGTCCGCTTCGACTGAGCCCCCCATCCCCCCGAACCCGCTGGACCCCCCTGGACCCGCCAGAACCCGCCAGGTCCGCTTTGCCGCACTTCGTGACCTAAGCCCTCTGTAACCGGCCTTCCGTACGCACATACGATGGATCGGTCTATTGCGAGGAGGCAGGACGTGTCCGAAGAGGTCGAAGCGGCCGAAGAGCAGCCGATCAAGCAGCGTAAGAACGGTCTCTACCCCGAGGTCTCCGACGAGCTCGCCGAGCTGATGAAGTCCGAGTGGGCCGACACCGAACTGCACGACCTGCGGCCGATCGCCCAGGCGCCCCACGCCGCCCGCCGCCGGGCCGCGCTGTCCGCCCGTTTCCCGGGCGAGCGGCTGGTCATCCCGGCGGGCAACCTCAAGACGCGCTCCAACGACACGGAATACCCCTTCCGCGCGTCCAGTGAGTACGTCCACCTCACCGGTGACCAGACGCAGGACGCCGTCCTGGTCCTGGAGCCCGCCAAGGGCGGCCAGGGGCACGACGCGACCGCGTACCTGCTCCCCCGCTCCAGCCGCGAGAACGGCGAGTTCTGGCTCGACGGCCAGGGCGAGCTGTGGACCGGCCGCCGCAACAGCCTCGCCGAGGGCGCCCAGCTGCTCGGCCTGCCGTGCTCGGACGTCCGCGAGGTCGTCGCGAAGCTGGCCGTGGCGACCGGACCCGTACGGGTGGTGCGCGGCTACGACGCGGGCGTCGAGGGCGCGCTGACCGACAAGGTCACCGCCGAGCGCGACGCCGAGCTGAAGGAGTTCCTCTCCGAGCTCCGGCTGGTCAAGGACGAGTGGGAGATCGGCGAGCTGCAGGCGGCGGTCGACTCCACCGCCCGCGGCTTCGAGGACGTCGTCAAGGTGCTGGACAAGGCCGAGGCGACCTCCGAGCGCTACATCGAGGGGACGTTCTTCCTCCGGGCCCGCGTCGAGGGCAACGACATCGGCTACGGCTCGATCTGCGCGGCAGGACCGCACGCCACCACCCTGCACTGGGTGCGCAACGACGGCCCGGTCCGCTCCGGCGAGCTGCTGCTCCTGGACGCCGGTGTGGAGACCCACAGCCTCTACACCGCCGATGTCACCCGGACCCTGCCGATCAACGGCCGGTTCAGCGACATCCAGCGCAAGATCTACGACGCGGTCTACGCGTCGCAGTCGGCGGGCATCGCGGCGGTCAAGCCCGGCGCCGCCTACCGCGACTTCCACGACGCCTCGCAGCGCGTGCTCGCCGAGAAGCTCGTCGAGTGGGGCCTCGTCGAGGGCCCGGTCGAGCGGGTCCTGGAGCTCGCCCTGCAGCGCCGCTGGACCCTGCACGGCACCGGCCACATGCTCGGCCTGGACGTCCACGACTGCGCGCACGCGCGGACCGAGACGTACGTGGACTGCGTGCTGGAGCCCGGCATGGTGCTGACCGTCGAGCCCGGTCTGTACTTCCAGGCGGACGACCTGTCGGTGCCGGCCGAGTACCGCGGCATCGGCGTCCGCATCGAGGACGACATCCTCGTGACCGCCGACGGCAACCGGAACCTGTCGGAAGGGCTGCCGCGCCGCTCCGACGAGGTCGAGGCGTGGATGGCCGGCCTCAAGGGCTGACACGCAGAGCTCGGCATGCGTGACCTGTGTGAACCGCCTCGGGCGCCGCGATACGGCACCCGGGGCGGTTTACTGGCCGCCGTGACGACAACCGACCCCGCGCTGCGCGCCCTGGCCCATCCGGTACGGCTGCGCATGCTGTCGCTGATGTGGGCCGCCCCGCTCTCCGCGGCGGAGCTCTCCCGGGAGCTGGGCATCTCGCACGCGCTGGCCAGCCAGCATCTGCGCCGGCTGGACGCCGCAGGACTCGTCGAGCTCACCGAGGTCCGCTCCCACCGGGGCGGCAGGGAACGGCGCTACCGCACCGTGCACGGCACCCCGCTGTCCAACCGGCAGGACGGCGCCCCGCTGCTCGCCGAGGCGCTCGCGCACAACCTGCGCGACCGGGCCGCCCGCCGGGCACCCGGGCAGGACGGTGTGACCTCCGACGCGGAACTGTGGGTCGCGCCCGAGGCCTGGGACACCTTCCGCACGCGCATGGCGGAGCTCCTCGCCGACCTGCACGAGGCCGCCCGCGCCCCGCACACCCCCGGTTCGGTCCTGCTCGGCGCCACGGTGATGGCGTTCCTCGTGCAGGCCGATGAGGAGGCCGGAGAGCAGGCCGAGGAAGACCCCGCCGCCCCTTAGCGCCGGAGGATCTCCCTCAGCTCAGGACGCCTTGAGCAGCGAGTCGTCCCGCCACTTGAGGACCTTGTCGATCGTCACCACGGCGCCGTGGCCCGGCCGGTTGTGGAAGTGGACGTGGTCCACCAGCGCCTCGATGAGGAACAGTCCCCGTCCGTCCTCGGCATGCCGGCCCTTCAGGGCCAGCGGCCGGGCGAGTTGGTGACGTGGCCGGTCGGGCGCGAAGCCCGGGCCGGAGTCGGCGACCTCGATACGGCAGCGGTCGCCGTCGATGCGCGCCGTCACGCTGTAGTCACCCTCGCCCGCGTGTTCCACCGCGTTCGCACAGGCCTCGGACAGTGCCACCGACAGGTCGTAACAGATCTCCGGGTCCACACCGGCGGTCTGCATCGTCCCCAGCAGCAGTCGTCGGGCGAGCGGAACGCTCGCGGCCTCGCGCCGCAAGTGGAGAGACCACCAGATGCTCATGCTCCAGCCTCCAGGCCGCGGCTCGACTTACGGATACCTATAGCCACGAATTGCGCCCCGTAAGCGTCCTCTTGACGTGATGCCGCTCATTCGGCGGATGTGGGACCCCGGCGTACAGGTGTAAAAGGGCGACTCGCCCGCACCCCCGCAAGCCGGACACCCCCCGTATGCGCCGGTTCCCGGCGGTGAGAGGATGACGCCCGTCATGGCATCCCCATCCTCCGTTTCCCCCGTGCGCGCGGGCGCCGGGCTGCGACTGCTGCGGGCCGCGGTGTTCACCGCGGTCTGTGTCGTGCTGTCCGCGGCCGGGCACGGACTGGCGTCCCGTCACGGGGTGCCGGCCGGCGCGCTGGTGGTGGGGTCCCTCGTGGTCTTCGCCGTGGCCGCGCCGCTGGCCGGGCGGGAACGGTCGCTCCGGGGGATCGCCACGACGCTCACTCTGGGGCAGCTCGCGCTGCACGCCGTGTTCGGCGCCGGACAGGCCTGCACGGACCCCGCGACGGGCCGGGACGGCTCCGCCGGTGTCCTGGCGCTGGCCGGCCGGCTGCTGTGCGGCAGCCACACCTCGTCGGCGGCCCTCACGCAGCAGAGCGCGGAACGGATCGTCCGCGACGCCGGCATCGACCCGGCGTCGGCGATGTCCATGAGCCCCGTCACTCGAACGGGTGACACCGGGATCACCGGAATGCACGCGGCGATGGCGTACTCGCTGCCGATGCTGCTCGCGCACCTGTTCGCCGCGCTGGCCGTCGGATGGCTGCTGCGGCGCGGCGAGGCCGCCCTGTGGCGGCTGGTGAGCCTGTCGGCCGACGTGCTGCGCGGCGTACTCGTCGCGCTGGTGCGCGTCCTGGTAGCCGGAGCGGCCGACGACCGGCTCGCCGCGCTCCGGCCCCGCCGGTTCGCCACCGGGCGGGGATCGGCGCGCAGCGTACGGCTGCGCCACAGCCTGCCGCGGCGCGGGCCACCGGCCTACGCCCTGGCGGTCTGACGCGAGCGGTCTCCACCGGTCCGGTTCCCACCGGTCCACGGGGACGGCGGTCTCGCGCGTTCCGCATACGCGCCGGCCCTTCCCTCACCACTCACCGTGGAGTCCTCTCATGAACAGTTCCCGCATGCGCCGCCTGACCACCGTCGGCGCGCTCACCGGTTCCGCGCTGCTGATGGCCGTCGTTCCGGCCTTCGCCCATGTCTCCGTCACGCCCAGCAGCGCCCCCAAGGGCGGCTACAGCACCGTCGCGTTCAAGGTCCCGAACGAGCGGGACAACGCCTCGACGATCAAGGTCGAAGTGAACCTGCCGGCGGACCACCCGATCGCGTCCGTCTCCACCCAGGCCGTGCCCGGCTGGAAGGTGGAGGTCACCAAGACCAAGCTCGCCAAGCCCATGACCATGCACGGCAAGACGGTGACCGAGGCCGTCACGAAGATCACCTGGAGCGGCGGCACGATCGAGCCCGGCCAGTTCCAGCAGTTCCCCGTCTCGTTCGGGCCGCTGCCCGACGACACGGACCAGCTGGTCTTCAAGGCCCTCCAGACGTACTCGAACAACGAGGTCGTCCGCTGGATCGAGGAGGAGAAGGCCGGCGCGGCCGAGCCGGCCAACCCGGCGCCCGCGCTGAAGCTGACCGCGGCGGCGACGGACGCCCACGGTGCCGCGGCCCCCGCCGCCGACGCCAAGGCGAAGGACACCACGACCGCCGCGGCCGCCGACTCCGACAGCAGTGACTCGACCGCGCGGATCCTGGGCATCACCGGAATCGTCATCGGCGTCATCGGCGTCGCGTTCGGTGTCCTGGCCGGACGCCGCCGCACCTCCGCCTGACGCACCGGCCGGGCGGCCGTAAGGCACGTCGTCGGCACGTCCGATGCTCCGTACGTGGTGCCGGGACCCCGCGAGTCCCGGTACGCCGTCGCATCGGTACGCCGCCGGCCCGTACGGCCGCCCGGCCCCGCCATCGCACTCCCCGGGAAACTTCATGCGTACAACGATCAAGATCGGCGTGGCCCTGGCGGCCGTCGCGGCCCTCGCCGGATGCGGGGCCTCCAGCGGCGACTCCAAGGAACCGCTCGCGGTCGTCTCCGGAGCGGCGTCCAAGCCGGGCACCCTCCTCGACGCCCCCTTCAACAAGCCGCAACTGACCCTCACCGACACCCACGGCAAGCCGTACGACCTGGTCAAGGAGACGGCGGGCCGGCCCGTTCTGCTCTTCTTCGGCTACACCCACTGCCCGGACGTGTGCCCGACGACGATGAGCGACCTCGCCATCGCCAAGTCGCGGATGTCCAAGCCCGACCAGGAGAAACTGCGGGTCGTGTTCGTCAGCACCGACCCCGCACGCGACACCCCGCAGCGCCTCGGCTCGTGGCTGGCCGCCCAGGACAAGGACTTCATCGGCCTGACCGGTGACTTCGGCACGATCCAGAAGGCCGCGAAATCCGTCGGCGTCGGCATCGAGAAGCCGGTGACGGAGAAGGACGGCAGCATCACCGTCACCCACGGCGCCGAGGTCCTGGCCTTCTGGCCGAAGGACGACAAGGGACATGTGCTCTACATGTCGGGCACCACCTCGGACGAGTTCGCCGCCGACCTGCCGAAGCTCATCAGGAGCGAGGCACCGTGAGGCGCCCCAGGCCCGCCCATGCCCTGATCGCCACCGTCGCCCTCGGCGGCTGCCTCGCGCTCGCCGGCTGTTCCTCGGCGTCCGACGCCTCGGCACACGCCGGGACGAAGGGGCCGAAGCTCGCGGTGAGCGGGGCGTACATACCGCAGCCGGTGATGGCCGACATGGCCGCCGGGTATTTCACGGTCACCAACACCGGCGACACCGACGCGGAACTCACCTCGGTCAGCAGCGACCTGGCCGCCGACATCACCCTGCACACCACCACCGACAACCGGATGCGCAAGGTGAACTCCCTGACCGTCCCGGCGGGCGGGCGGCTTACGCTCAGCAGCGGCGGAAATCATCTGATGCTGAGGGAACTCACGCACAAGCCGGTGGCCGGCGACAAGGTGTCCATGGAACTGCACTTCGCCGAGGCGGGCCCGATCGGCGTCACCGTGCCGGTCGAGCCGACCGGCTACCGGCCGAAGGACTGAGGGGAGCAACGATGACCATCAGGCGTGCGCTGGTCGTACTGGGCGCCCTGCTCGCCGTCGTGCTCGGGGCCGCCGCCCCGGCTTCGGCGCATGCCGCGCTGGTGAACACCAACCCCGGGGAGGACTCCGTCGTCAAGACGGCGCCGCAGCAGGTGCTGCTCACCTTCTCCGAAGGCGTGCTGCTGTCCGCCGACTCGCTGCGGGTCCTCGACCCGGCCGGCGGCCGGGTGGACAGCGGCACGCCACAGCACGCCAACGGCAACAGCTCCACCGCCGTGGTCGCGCTGCGCGCCGGACTCGGCGACGGGACCTACACCGTCGCCTGGAAGGCCGTCTCGGAGGACAGCCACCCGGTCGCGGGCGCCTTCACGTTCTCCGTCGGCGCCCCCTCCAAGACCACCGTCGTCCTCGCCGACCAGGACCAGGCCGTCGGCGGCGGCGCCGCGGGCGTCCTCTACGGCATCGGGCGCTACATCGCCTACGCCGGGTACGCGCTGCTCGTCGGCTCCTCCGTCTTCCTCGCCGTGTGCTGGCCGCGCGGCGCGCTGCTGCGCCCCATGCAGCGGATCGCGGTCGGCGGCTGGGTCGCGCTCGTCGCGTCCACCATCGCGCTGCTGATGCTGCGCGGGCCATATGTGAACGGCAGCGGGCTCGGTGACGCGTTCGACCTCGGCGTGATGCGCGACGTCCTCAACACCCGGCCGGGCGCCGCCCTGCTGTCCCGACTGCTGCTGCTCGCCGCCGCCGCCGTCTTCCTGGCGGTCCTGTTCGGCTCGTACGCCAAACGCGGAACGCCCGCCAACGAGAGCGAGCGGGCCGAGCGCGCCGACCTCGCCTGGGGGCTGGGCATCGGCGGCGGCGTCATCGCGACGGGTATCGCCGCGACCTGGGCGATGGCGGAACACGCCTCCGTCGGCATCCAGTCCGCCCTGGCCATGCCGGTCGACGTCGTGCACCTGCTGTCGATGGCGGTGTGGCTGGGCGGCCTGACCGCCCTGCTGACCTCCCTGGTGGCGGGGCTCGGCATCGAACGCGAAGCCGTCCAGCGGTTCTCCCGCATCGGCTTCGCGGCGGTCACGACGCTGGTCGCGACCGGCATCTACCAGTCCTGGCGGCAGCTCGGCTCGTGGGACGCCTTTGTCTCCACCTCCTACGGGCAGCTGCTGCTCGTCAAGATCGGCCTGGTCGTCCTGCTCGTCGAGCTGGCCTGGCTGTCGCGCCGCTGGACCGCGCGGCTCGGCGCGCCCGCCGTCCCCGTCACCGCCGCGGCGGCCGTCAAGCGGCCGGAACGCGTCGTGGCCGGCTCGTCCACCGACCCCGCCCGCCAGGCGCAACTGCGGCTCCAGCGCACCGCGCGGGACAGGACCCAGGCCAAGCGCACCCGCGAGGCCGACCTCGAACGCAGCGGGCTGCGCAAGTCCGTGCTGGCCGAGGTCGTGGTCGCGGTGGTCGTCCTCGCCGTGACGACGCTGCTCACCGGCACCCAGCCGGGCCGCGCGGCGCAGGCGAAGACCGGCTCGGCGCCCGCCCCCGCCACCTCCTCCTCCGGGCTGCCGCTCAGCGTGCGCATCCCGTACGACACGGGCGGCCCCAAGGGGAAGGGCCAGGCCCTGATCACCATCGATCCGGGCCGGGTCGGCCAGAACGAGGTGCACGTCCTGATCTCCGGCGCGGATCCGGTGCCGGTCGACGTGCCCGAGGTGAAGCTCGAATTCACCCTCAAGGCCAAGAACATCGGCCCGCTGCCCGTACCGCTGCAGCACCTCGACGTCGGCCACTGGACCGCGGCCTCGGTGCAGCTGCCGATGGCCGGAACGTGGGAGGTGTCCGTCACCGTGCGGACCTCCGAGATCGACCAGGTGACCGAGACCAAGAACGTAGAGATCACGTCATGACCGAGCAGCGGACGACCGAACACCGGACCACGGACGAGCGCGCCGCCGACGAGCTCCCCGCCGGGCGGCACCTCACCCGGCGACGGCTGCTCGGCACCGCAGGAGCCGCGGGCGCGGCGGGTCTGGTCGTCGGCGGCGCGGGCGGGGCCTTCGGCGCCGCCGCCCTGCGGGACGAGCCGGCGACGCCGGCCTCGGTCGGCGCGACCGGCGTCCCTTTCCGGGACGGCGCGCACCAGGCCGGCATCACCACCCCGCAGCAGGCCCGGGGCCATCTGGTGGCCTTCGATCTCACCGCGGGGCAGACCCGCAAGAACGTCGCGGCGCTGCTCAGGCGCTGGTCGGCGACGGCCGAGCAGCTGATCGGCGGCCGACTGGAGACCGGCGACGACCAGATCGCCTACGACGCGGGCCCGAACTCGCTGACCGTCACCTTCGGGTTCGGCGGTTCGCTGTTCCCGAAGACCGGTCTGGAGGACCGGGCGCCGCAGGCCCTCGCGCCGCTCCCGCCGTTCTCCGCGGACGCGCTGGACCCGGCCCGCAGCAACGGCGACCTGTGGGTGCAGATCGGTTCCGACGACGCGCTCGTCGCCTTCCACGCCCTGCGCGTGCTGCAGAAGGCCGCGGGGGACACCGCCCGGGTGCGCTGGCAGATGAACGGCTTCAACCGCACACCCGGCGCGACCCCGCGGCCGATGACGTCCCGCAATCTCATGGGCCAGGTGGACGGCACCAACAACCCCAAGCCCACCGACCCGGACTTCGACCGCCGGATCTTCGTTCCGGCCGGCGGCACGGCCCGCTCACCGCAGTGGATGGCGGGCGGCTCGTACGCGGTGGTGCGCAGGATCCGGATGCTGCTCGACTCCTGGGACCATCTGTCCGTGGAGCGGCAGGAGAAGGTGATCGGCCGCCGCAAGTCGGACGGCTCACCGCTGTCCGGCGGTACCGGGACGACCCCGGTGGACCTGGACAAGCGGGACGCCCAGGGGGCGCCGGCCATCGCGGGCGACGCGCACATCCGGGTCGCGGCGCCTGCCTCGAACGGCGGAGCGGCGATGCTCCGCCGGCCGTTCTCGTACCACGACGGCATCGGCTCCGACGGGACCCCGGACGCCGGTCTGCTCTTCGTCTGCTGGCAGGCCGATCCGCAGCGGGGATTCGTCCCCGTACAGCGGAAACTGGACCGCGGGGACGGGCTGTCCCGCTTTCTGCGCCATGAGTCGAGCGCCCTGTTCGCGGTCCCCGGCGCGCCGGGCCCCGGTGAGTACGTGGGGCAGCGGCTGCTGGAGTCGTGAACCCGTCCGGCGCATTAGGGTGACGGTATGTCGGCTAGCCGCTACACCTATCTGGGTCCTGAAGGCACTTTCACCGAGGCCGCGCTCAGAACGCTGCCCGAGGCGGCGACCCGGGAGCTGGTCCCGATGGTGTCGGTGCCGGCCGTGCTGGACGCCGTGCGCAACGGCGAGGCCGGCGGGGCGCTGGTGCCCATCGAGAACTCGGTGGAGGGCGGCGTGACCGCCACCCTGGACGAGCTGGCGACCGGCGTGCCGCTGATGATCTACCGCGAGGTCCTGCTGCCGATCGCGTTCGCGCTGCTGGTGCGGCCGGGCACGAAGCTCAAGGACGTGAAGACGGTGACCGGCCACCCGGTCGCCCAGCCGCAGGTGCGCAAGTGGCTGCGGGCCCAGCTGCCGGACGCGCTGTGGGAGTCGTCGGCGTCGAACGCGGACGGGGCGCGGCTGGTGCAGGAGGGCCGGTTCGACGGCGCGTTCGCGGGCGAGTTCGCGGCGTCCACGTACGGTCTCGAACCGCTCGTCACCGAGATCCATGACGCGAAGAACGCGGCGACGCGCTTCGTCCTGGTCGGCCGCCCGGCCCGCCCGGCGGCGCCGACCGGCGCGGACAAGACCTCGGCCGTCTTCTGGCTGGGCGACGACCACCCGGGCGCGCTGCTGGAGCTCCTGCAGGAGTACGCGGTGCGCGGTGTGAACCTGGTGCGCATCGAGTCCCGGCCGACCGGCGAGGGCATCGGCCGGTACTGCTTCTCGGTGGACTGCGAGGGGCACATCACCGACCGGCGGGTCAGCGAGGCGCTGATGGGGCTCAAGCGGATCTGCCCGCAGGTCCGGTTCCTGGGCTCGTACCCGCGGGCCGACGAGGTCCGTCCCCAGGTACGCCCCGGCACGACCGACAGCGAGTTCACCGACGCCGCCGACTGGCTGGGCCGGGCGCTGGACGGGCGGGGCTGAGCTGCCCTCCAAGGCGGCCCGCCGGTGTCCCCGTAGTTGTCCACTGAGTTATCCACAGGCCCGAGGTCCAGCCTGGGGATAACTGGGGATAAGTCGACAGACCAATCTGACCTAGTCGACAAATCGGTACACAGGCACCGAGCCCGTCCACAGTGGCCCAGGTCACCCTTCGTCAGCCCAATTCCTCTGATCAACTCTATAGGGGGAACACTTCTCACTCGAAAGTGAGTGTTAAGAGGGTTTGGACCGGGAATCCTTCGCCGAGCACCGGGCGTCCGGAACGATCAACTCCGTCTTCCACAGTTCGCACACACAACCTGTGGACAAAGGAAAAGAATCCCCATCCACCTGTGGATAACTCGGGTCCGCACCCCCTCCCAACTCCCGTTCTCCACAAGGGCGGTGCCCCGATGGAGGGATGCGGTGAATTCGGTTGACGGCACCCTTTTGTCCGTTATTGCATTTCGCTCCCCTTTTCCCAGAAACGGACATAACGCCACCAAAAGCCCTTAACTTGTCGCGTCGGACCCCGCCGCCCCGGTAGCCTGTAGCCGTGATTGACCTTCGCCTGCTTCGTGAGGACCCCGACCGTGTGCGCGCCTCCCAGCGCGCCCGTGGAGAGGACGTCGCGCTCGTCGACGCCCTCCTCTCCGCCGACGAGCGGCGCAGGTCGTCCAGTCATCGCTTCGACGAACTGCGCGCCGAGCAGCGCCAGCTCGGCAAGCTCATCCCCAAGGCCCAGGGGGACGAGAAGGCCGAACTCCTGAAGAAGACCGGCGTGCTCTCGGCCGCGGTCAAGGCCGCGGACGCGGAGCAGAACGAGGCCGCGCAGGAGGCCCAGAGCCTGCTGCTCAAGCTCGGCAACCTCGTGCACCCGGACGCGCCGATCGGCGGCGAGGAGGACTTCGTCGTCCTCGAGCAGCTCGGTGCGCCGCGCGACTTCGCCGCCGAGGGCTTCGAGCCCAAGGACCACCTGGAACTGGGCGAGATCCTCGGCGCCATCGACGTGGACCGCGGCGCCAAGGTCTCCGGCTCGCGCTTCTACTACCTGACGGGCGTCGGCGCGCTGCTGGAGCTGGCCCTGGTCAACGCGGCGATCGCGCAGGCCACCGCGGCCGGCTTCGTCCCGATCCTGACCCCGACCCTCGTCAAGCCCGCGGCCATGGCCGGCACCGGCTACCTCGGCCAGGTCGACGACGACGTGTACTACCTGGAGAAGGACGACCTGTACCTGGTCGGCACCTCCGAGGTCCCGCTCGCCGCGTACCACATGGACGAGATCATCGACGCGGCCAAGCTGCCGCTGCGGTACGCGGGCTTCTCGCCCTGCTACCGCCGCGAGGCCGGGTCGTACGGCAAGGACACCCGCGGCATCATCCGGGTGCACCAGTTCGACAAGGTCGAGATGTTCGTCTACACCACGCCGGAGGACGCCGAGGCCGAGCACCAGCGGCTCCTGGAGTGGGAGAAGCAGTGGCTCACCGCCCTGGAACTGCCGTTCCAGGTGATCGAGCTGGCCTCGGGCGACCTGGGCTCCTCGGCGTCGCGCAAGTTCGACTGCGAGGCGTGGATCCCGACCCAGGGCAAGTACCGCGAGCTGACCTCGACGTCGAACACCACCGAGTTCCAGTCCCGCAGGCTGTCGATCCGGCTGCGTGACGAGAACGGCACCCGCCCGCTCGCCACGCTCAACGGCACGCTGTGCGCCGTACCGCGCACCATCGTGGCGATCCTGGAGAACCACCAGCAGGCCGACGGCTCGGTCCGGGTCCCGGAGATCCTGCGCCCGTACCTGGGCGGCCGTGAGTTCCTGGAGCCGGTCAGCAAGTGAGCTCCTCCGCGCCCCTCCCGTACCGGCTGATCGCCACCGACCTGGACGGCACGCTGCTGCGCAGCGACCACACCGTCTCGGAACGGTCGCGGACGGCGCTCGCCGCGGCCACCGCGGCGGGCGCCGCGCACATCGTCGTCACCGGCCGTTCCGTGCCCTGGGCCCGGCACATCCTGGACGACCTGGGCTACGAGGGCCTGGCGGTGTGCGGGCAGGGCGCGCAGGTCTACCACGCGGGTGAACACCGGCTGCTGACGTCCGTGACGCTGGACCGCCAGCTCGCCGGACTCGCGCTGGCCAAGATCGAGGCCGAGATCGGCCCGCTCTTCCTGGCCGCGAGCCGGGACGGCCTGGACGGCGAGGTCCTGATCGGCGCGGGGTACCAGCACAACCCCGAGCTGCCGGTCATCCACATGCAGGACGACAGCGAGCTGTGGAGCGCCCCGCTCAACAAGCTCTACCTCCAGCACCCGGGCCTGGGTGACGACGGTCTGGCCCGGGTCGCACGCGAGGTCGCGGGCGATCTGGTCGGGGTGACGATGGCCGGCGAGGGCATCGTCGAACTGCTGCCGCTCGGCCTCAGCAAGGCCACCGGCCTCTCCATCGCCGCCCGCCGGCTGGGCCTGACGGCCGCCGACACCATCGCCTTCGGCGACATGCCGAACGATCTGCCGATGTTCGCGTGGGCCGCGCACGGCGTCGCGATGGCCAACGCGCACGACGAACTGAAGGCCGTCGCGGACGAGGTCACCACCTCGAACGACGAGGACGGCATCGCGGTCGTCCTGGAACGGCTCTTCGCCATCACCTCCTAGGGCGACCGGGAGTAGCGTGCGTTCCCATGACGGTTCGCAGGGTCAATCCGGCGGGTGGGGATGCGCGTGCGGCTGACGGTGCGGGGCCGGGTCCCGACGGGTCCATCGGCAGCGATCTCCATCTGGAGCTGACCGGCCCCGGCGGCCGGCGCGCCTCGCTGATGCGGGCGCTACGCGAGGCGATCCGCACCGGCCGGCTCACCCCCGGCACCCGGCTGCCGCCCTACCGCTCGCTCTCCGCCGACCTCGGCATCGCCCGCAACACCGTGGCGGAGGCGTACGCCGAACTCGTCGCCGAGGGGTGGCTCACCGCCCGCCAGGGCTCCGGCACCCGCGTCGCGCCGCGCACCGCGCCACCGAAGCCGAACCCGGCCCCCGCCGTCGCCGCACCCTCCCCGCGCACCGCGCGGCCCGCGTACAACCTGCTGCAGGGCCAGCCCGACGCCGGCAGCTTCCCCCGCGCCGCCTGGCTCACCTCCGCCCGCCGCGCGCTGACCGCCGCGCCCACCGAGGCGTTCGGTCCCGGTGACCCGCACGGCCGCCCCGAGCTGCGCGAGGCGCTGGCCGAGTACCTCGCCCGCGCCCGCGGGGTGCGTACCGACCCCGCCAGGGTCGTCGTCTGCTCGGGCTTCGCCCATGGTCTGCGGCTGCTGGTCCAGGTGCTGCGCGGCCCGATGGCCGTCGAGGCGTACGGGCTGGCCTTCCACCGCGGCATCCTGGCGGCGGCCCGGATGCGTACGGTGCCGCTGGCCGTCGACGCGGAGGGCGCACGGACCAGGGATCTGGCGGCGAGCGGCGCGAAGTCCGTGCTGCTCACCCCCGCCCATCAGTTCCCGACCGGCGGTCCGCTCGGCCCGGATCGGCGGGCGGCCGTCGTCGACTGGGCCAGGACGACGGGCGGCATCGTCCTGGAGGACGACTACGACGGGGAATTCCGTTACGACCGGCAGCCGGTCGGCGCGGTGCAGGGCCTCGAACCCGAACGCGTCGTCTACCTCGGATCGGTCAGCAAGAGCCTGTCACCGGCGGTGCGGCTGGGCTGGATGGTGCTTCCGGGACCGCTCGTGGAACAGGTGGTGGCGGCCAAGGGCGAGCGGGAGGCCACGGCCGGCGCCCTGGACCAGCTGACCCTCGCGGATTTCATCGCCTCCGGCGCGTACGACCGCCATGTTCGCCGGATGCGGCAGCACTACCGCCTGCGGCGCGACCAGCTCGTCGCCGCGCTGGCCGAGCGCGCCCCGCACATCGGCGTCTCCGGCGTCGCGGCCGGGCTGCACGCCGTGCTGGAACTTCCGCCCGGCACCGAGAGCGCCGCGGTCCGTGCCGCGGCGCGGCACGGTCTCGTCCTGGACGGCCTGGCCGGATACCGGCATCCCGACAGCGCGATGGATGTGCAGGACGGGCTGGTCGTCGGCTACGGCACGCCGTCCGACCATGCGTTCAGCGGCGCTCTGGAAGCGCTGTGCCGGGCGCTTCCGCCGGCCGGCGGTCGCTGACCGGCCGACGGCCGTTACGGGGCTCCGGCCGGTGCGGGCCGTCCGGCTTCCGCGCGGTCGGCGTCAGCCCGTAGCAGGCCAGGCCGATGAGAACGGCCGTGAGATGCCCGAGGTCGGTGAAGGTGCGGCTGGTGAGGACGGGCACGGTGAAGAACGTCAGGATCCCCAGCAGATAGCCCCACCGCCAGGGACGCGGCACCAGGTACGTCAGCACGCCGACGACACCGGCCATCCCGTAGCTGACCCCGACGTCGACGGTGTGGGCGAGGGAACGCGGCAGCCGGTCGTAATGGATGCCGAACAGTACGGCCTTCTGGCTGACGAGCGTGGCCCCGATGTGCGCGGTGGCGACGACGACGAGCCAGCGCCAGGTGCCCATCCAGCGTTCGGCGGGCGCGTGGATCAGCTCGTAGAAGACGAAGTAGATGGCGAAGCCGGACGGGGTCGCCACCCACAGGGCACTGGCGAGCAGCACCCGGACCGGGTGCTGCCGCAGTTCGATGAGGTTGGTGCTGACGTGGTGCAGCAGGTACGCCCGCACGTGGGGTGACACGACGGCGACCACACAGGTCGTGATCGTCAGGATCAGCAGCCAGATGTGGGTCCCGGGGGAGGAACGCACCCAGGAAGCGCCAAAGCGCCCCACACCCTGGAGGGTGATGCGGCGGCGCTCGACGGGGATCGGGGTGTCCTGCTCTGCGGCCATCCCCCACATCATCTGTCAGGGCCGGCTGACCCGGCCAATCGCGTTTCGGACGTTCTTGATCGCGCACACCCGGCAGGGGGTGTCAGGCGCCCTTGATGGCGGAGATGTCGAAGCGCAGCTTGACCTGCTCGCCGATGAGGACGCCACCGGTCTCCAGGGCGGCGTTGTAGTTCAGGCCCCAGTCGGTGCGGTCGATCTTCGCGGTGCCCTCGAAGCCGACGCGCTCGTTGCCGTACAGGTCCTTGGCGGAGCCGTTGTAGGCGAGGTCGAGCGTGACCGGGCGGGTGGTGCCCTTGATGGTGAGGTCGCCCGTCATGCGGTACGAGTCCTCGCCGAGGCGCTCGGCGTCGGTGGAGCGGAAGGTGATCTCCGGGAAGGCCGGGGCGTCGAAGAAGTCACCGGTGCGCAGGTGCTCGTCGCGCTGGGCCTGGTTGGTGTCGATGCTGGCGACCTTGATGACCAGCTCGGCGGTGGACAGGTGCGGGTTGCTGCCGTCGAGGTGCAGCGCGCCCTCGTACTCGGCGAACTGGCCGCGGACGGTGGTGACCATCGCGTGCCGGACGGAGAAGCCGATCTCGCTGTGGGTCGGGTCGACGGTGTACTCGCCGGTGAGGTGCGAGAGGTCGCCGGCGGCGGGGCCGGTCGCCACGGCGACGCCCGCGGTGCTGCCCGTGGTGGTCTTGGTGCGGTTGAAGAGTCCCATGATGTGCTCCTTACGAGTAGTTCAACGTTCAACTTCATTCACCATAACTCCATTCCATTTAACTTTCAACAACCTCACTCGAATGAGTCACGGATGCAGTTGTAGGATGACCGGATGACACTCCACGCAGCCGACCGCAGATCCCTGGTCGACACCGTCGTCGAGCAGCTCCGCGAGCAGCTCGCCGCCGGTACCTGGCAGGTCGGGATGCGCATTCCGACCGAGCACGAGCTCGCCGACCTGCTCGGCGTGGGCCGCAACACGGTCCGCGAGGCGGTCCGGGTGCTCGCGCACGCCGGCCAGCTGGAGTCACGGCAGGGCCAGGGCACCTACGTGATCTCCCGGGCCGACCCCGCCGCCGTGCTCCTGGGCATGCGCAGGGCCGGTATCCGCGACGTGCTGGAGCTGCGGATCGCGATGGAGGCGGAAGGCGCCCGGCTGGCCGCCGCCCGGCGGACGCCGGAGGACCTGGAGCGGATGCGCTCCGCGCTCG
Source organism: Streptomyces sp. So13.3 (assembly GCF_005860785.2). Lineage (NCBI taxonomy): Bacteria > Bacillati > Actinomycetota > Actinomycetes > Kitasatosporales > Streptomycetaceae > Streptomyces > Streptomyces sp. So13.3. The sequence continues at coordinate 4,907,137 of NZ_CP048835.1, forward strand.
GCAGCGTGCACGACCACGGCGCGGAACTGACCGGTGGGGCGCAGGCCGACGACGACGTCCGCTTCCACCAGTACGTCGTGGAGGCCGCGCACAATGCCGCGCTGACCGAGGTCTACCGCTACTTCAGCTCCTCGGTCCGCGAGACACTCCTCGCCGCGGTCGGCGACAGCGACATGCCGCCGATCGACCTGGCGGCGCACACCGCGCTGGTCGACGCCATCGAGGCAGGGGACCCGCAGGCCGCCGACAGCGCCGCGCGGGCGCTGCTGCGGGAGCCGCTGCGTGCGGTCGAAGCCCTCCTCGCCGCGGCACCGGACCACCCGACCAGCTGAATCACCTCGCCACCACCCTTGGAAAGGGGCCCGCCTTGGCACGTCCGACCGCCACCGTCCCGCTCGTCGACGCGGAGCCCGGCCACCCGTCCGGGTCGCCCCGGCTGCTCTCCCACCCCGTACTGCTGCTGGCCGGCATCGTGCTGGCCTCGCTCAACATGCGGGGCGCGCTGGCCAGCATGGCGCCGCTGGTCGGCGACGTCAGCGCGCACTACGGGCTCTCCTCGACGGTGAGCAGCCTGGTCACGTCGGTGCCGGTGCTCTTCCTGGGGCTCGGCTCGATGGTCGCGCCCCGGCTGTCGCAGCGGTTCGGCACCGAACAGGTGCTGTTCGCCGCGCTGGCGGCGCTGGCTGCCGGGATCGTGGTGCGGTCGCTGTCCTCGGTCGTGGCACTGTTCGCCGGCAGCATCCTGCTGGGAACGGCGATAGCCCTGCTGAACGTGCTGATGCCCGGCCTGATCAAGCGCGACTTCCCGCACCGGGCCGCGAGCATGACCTCGCTCTACACCTGCGCGATGGTCATCGGCGCGTCGACGGCCGCCGGGGTGTCCGTCCCCCTGGAGAAGTCGTTCGGCGGCAGCTGGCAGGCCGCCCTGGCGTTCTGGGCCCTCCCGGCGGCCGTCGCCGCGGCGGTCTGGTTCCCGCAGGTGGTGCTGTCCCGCAGGACCCGTTTCGCCGCGGCCGCCGCTCCCCGGACGAACAGCCCGGTTCCGGTCCGGGACGCCGGGCTCCGGCGGGTGCCGCTGGCCTGGCAGGTCACCTGCTTCATGGGCCTGCAGTCGCTGCTCGTCTACGTCGTCATCGCGTGGATGCCGACGATCCTCACCGACCACGGAATGAGCAAGGGCACCGCGGGGGTCGTCTTCGCCGTCAGCAACCTGATCCAGGTGGTGGGCGCGTTCGTCTTCCCGCTGCTCGCGGGCCGGATGCGCAACCAGGGTCCGCTGGTGGCCGTCGCCGTGAGTCTGACCGCCGCCGGATACGTCGGGCTCCTGGTGGACCCGGTCGGCGGCGCCTGGGCGTGGGCCGCCCTGCTCGGCGTCGGCCAGGGCGGCGCCGTCGGGCTGGCGCTGACGATGATCGTGCTCCGCAGCCGGGACGCGTTCACCGCCGCACGGCTGTCGGGCATGGCCCAGGGCGTCGGCTATCTGCTCGCCGCCGCCGGACCGCTGGCGGCCGGCGCGCTCTACCAGAGCAGCGGCGGCTGGACCGCCCCGATCGTGCTGATGCTGCTGCTGTGCGGCGCGCAGCTCGCCGCGGGACTGGGCGCGGGCAGGGACCGCAAGGTCTGACCCCCGGCCCCCGCCCCTCCCGTCCGTCGATGCCCGGCTACTCCTCGCCCGCCAGGGTCAGCGAGCGCAGCCGCTGCGCGGCGAACCAGGTGGCGGCGACGGTCACCGCGACGAGCAGGACGATCGCGACCGGGAGCCCGACGTCGGACTGCACGATGTCGCCGCCCCCGATCTTCTGCGCCAGTGCCAGCGACCACTGCTGGACGCTGAGGGTGCGGGCGCCCGGGACGAGGTTGCCGATGAGGGATTCCCAGACCAGCGCGTAGACGAGCCCCGCCACCACGGCGTGCCGGGTGACGACGCCCAGCAGCAGGAAGACCGCGGCGTAGGCGATCGACGCGACGGCCGCGGCGATGCCGTAGGCGACCGCGAGCTGCTGGCTGTTGCCGTTCAGGATGTAACCGGCGATGAAGGTCGGGATGGCCGAGAACGCCATGGCGACGCCGATCGCGACGGTCAGTTTCGTCAGGATGATCGACGGCCGCTTCAGCGGCTTGGCCAGCAGATAGACGATCGAGCCGTCGTCGATCTCCGGCGCGATGGCGCCGGTACCGGCGATGACGCCGATCAGCGGCACCATCGTCGCGAGCGCGAAGCCGCCCAGCAGGTCGCTGGTGACGTTGTCGTCCACACCGGCCAGGGCGCGCACGGCGACGGAGATGACGATCAGCAGCGCGGGCAGCGCGAAGAGGATGAGTGCGCGGCGCCTGCCGAGCAGCGCCCGGAAGGTGAGCCGGGCCACGGTGGGGTTGTACATCGCTGTGGGCTCCTTAAGGCCGTTGGGCCGCTTACGCCGTGACCAGGTAGGAGAAGACGCTCTCCAGGGACTCGTCGGACGGCGAGACCGTGTACAGCCGGATGCCGTGTTCGCGGGCGACGCGCGGCAGCAGTTCCGTGAAGCCGGAGAAGTCGATCGCCTGGATGCGCAGCGCCTTCTCGGACCAGTCGAGTTCGATCGCGGCCGTCGACGCGTCCGCGATGAGCGCGGCGGCCAGCTGCCGGTCGTCGCTGGACCGTACGAGGTAGCGGTGCGGGCGGTCCGTCATCAGGCGGCGGATCTTGCGGAAGTCACCGGAGGCGGCATGCCGGCCGGCCACCACGACCTCGATGTGGCTCGCGAGCTGCTCGACCTCCTCCAGGATGTGCGAGGAGAACAGCACGGTGCGGCCGTCGGCGCCCATCTGCCGGAGCAGGTCCATGAGATGGAGCCGCTGGCGCGGGTCCATGCCGTTGAAGGGCTCGTCGAGCAGGAGCACCGACGGGTCGTGGACGAGAGCCGAGGCCATCTTCACGCGCTGCCGCATGCCCTTGGAGTACGTGTCGATCTTGCGGTCCTGCGCGTACGCCATCTCGACGGTCGCCAGCGCCCGGTGGGCGGCGGCGCCGGGGTCCGGCAGTCCGTGCAGCTCGGCGTTGGCGAGGACGAACTCCGCGCCGGTGAGGAAGTCGTACATCCCCTCCCGCTCGGGCACGATCCCGATGTGGTGGTACACCTCCTCGTTCCGCCAGATCCGCGTGCCGTCGAGGGTGACGGAGCCGGTGGACGGGGCGAGGAAGCCGGCCATCATGTTGATGAGCGTGGACTTTCCCGCGCCGTTCGGGCCGAGCAGGCCCGTCACGCCGGGGCCGATCGACATGGTGACGTCGTTGACCGCCACCACGTTGCCGAACCAGCGCGAGACGTTGTCGATGGTGATCGTCGTCACGAGAGTCCGACCTTCCGGTAGCGGCGCATCAGCAGGCCGAAGCAGCCGGCGATCACGGCGAGGAGCACGAGCAGGTAGACGATGCCCGCGAAGGCATTGGGCGGGCCGTAGTTGCCCGGGTTCGAGACGGTGGCGCCGAGCCACCAGGACTGTGCGCCGTCCAGCAGGCTGATCGGGGAGAAGAGGCCGAACCAGCCCTCCGCGTCGAAGTTGCCCTGGCTGTAGGCGACGCCCTGGACCGCGCTGACCGCGCCGTACGAGATGGCGATGACCGCGATGATCGCGGCGACGCCGAAGCCGCGGCGCGGCGTGATGGCGGCGATGACCATGCCGATGCCCGCCAGCAGCAGGGAGAGCAGGAGAGCGGCCACGATTCCCTTCCCGAATCCGGCTGTCTGGGAGGCGAAGCCGAACTTCGCCAGCAGCCCGCCGACGTAGAGGATGACCAGCGGCACCGCGGTGAGGATGAACAGCGCGGCCGTCATCGCCGCGAACTTGGCGGCGACGTAGTCGATGCGCTCGATGGGGCGCGAGAAGTACAGCGGTGTCGTCTTGAACCGCAGGTCGCGGGAGACGGACTGCGGGGCCTGGGCCGCGACGAAGAGCGCGATGACCATCTGCAGGAAGATCGTGTACTGCATGTACTGCATGGGCAGCTTGGTCATCTTCGTGCCGATGGCGACCGCGACGATGATCAGCGCCGGAGCGCACATCGCGGCGAACAGCAGCATCGGCAGCACCTTGGACTTCGCCGACCGGCCGAGGCCGTAGGCGCCGCGCAGGCTCTGCGAGAAGAGCGAGACGCGGGCGTAGCCGCGGCCGAGGCGCGGGCCGTCGTAGTGCCGGTAGCCGATGTTGTGGATGACATCGGCGCTGCGCTGGGCCTCCGGCGATGCGGGGGCGGGTACGGGTGCGGGAACGGTGTCAGGCTGCATCTCGGCTGCCTCCCTTCTTCGGTCGGCTGCCGGTGGCGCCTGCGGTCTCGAGGACGTCGGAGTCGTCGTCCGTCGCGTCGTCCGTCGCGTCGTCCGTGCTGAAGACTTCCGCGATCCGGTGCCGTCGCTGTTCCATCCGGACCAGGCCCAGGCCGAGTTCGGCGACCGCGTCCCGGATGAGGTCGTAGGTGGCCTCGCCGTCCATCTCGACCAGCAGGATGTGCCCGATGTTCGCGCCGCCGGATCCAGGGCCTTCGCCCTGCACCGAGACCCCGAGTGCGGTCAGCGCCACGCGCAGCGCGTCGGTGCCGTGCGGGTGCCGGTCGGTGTCGGTGACCTCGACCGCGAGCGAGGCGGTGGCCTGCGTGAAGTCGCTGGTGGAGGAGGAGCGCAGCAGCTTTCCGCCGTCGATGACGACGACGTGGTCGCTGATGCGTTCCAGCTCGCCGAGAAGGTGCGAGGTGACCAGGACGGAGATGCCGAAGTCGCTGTGGACCCGGCGGATCAGTCCGAGCATCTCGTCGCGGCCCGCCGGGTCCAGGCCGTTGGTCGGCTCGTCGAGGAGGACCAGCTTCGGATCGTGCACGAGTGCCTGCGCCAGCTTGACGCGCTGCTTCATGCCCGTGGAGTAGCCGCCCATGGCGCGGTACCGCTCCTCGTACAGCCCGACGTGGCGCAGGGTGTCGGCGGTGCGCTCGCGGGCCGCGGCGGGCGGCAGCCCGGACATCCGCGCCATGTGGACGACGAACTCGGTCGCCGACACATCGGGCGGCAGGCAGTCGTGTTCGGGCATGTACCCGACGAGACTGCGGATGGCCGCGCCTTCGGTGGCCACATCGAGTCCGAGCACGGCGGCACGGCCCTCGGTGGCCGGGGACAGACCCAGCAGAATCTTGATCAGGGTCGACTTGCCGGCCCCGTTGGCACCAACCAGCCCGGTCACGCCGGGGGTGATGTCCACGGAGAGCCGGTCCAGGGCGGTCACCCTTGGGTACCGCTTGCTCAGGCTTTCGGTCACGATCACAGTCACGTTGTCGACGGTAGTGGCGCGGACCACATCGGAGCGTCCCCCTCCGGGGCCCCATCGGGGTAGTCCTGCGGGCTGACCTCCCGTAGGGGATGTCCTCCGAGCGCGGGACGGATGTCAGGGTCATGGCGGTCCGGGACAGCGGTGGCCCGGAGTTTTCCACAGGCGGTGCGGGCACTCTTGACCCTGCCATGAAGTGATGTCACATTCATCGATGTCAGGGTTGGCGCATGCCGTGCTGGGTGCCGTACTGAGGGGTGGGCGGTAGTGATGAGTCATCCATCGGACGGGTCGGACGTACTGGACGGTTCGGACGGGCGGGGCGGGAATCCGGACGGGCTGGACGGGTTCCGGGAGGTGCAGCGGCTGGCGTACGCGTGCGCCGAGGCGGTCGCGGCGCAGCTGAAACCGGGCGTGACCGAGCGGGAGGCCGCCCGCATGATGCGGGAGTGGCTGCGCGAGCGGGGCGTGCGGGACTGGTTCCATCTGCCGTTCGCCTGGTTCGGGGACCGGACGGCCTTCACCGGCTTCAAGATGCCGCTGCAGTTCTTCCCCACGCAGCGCCGGCTGGAGCCGGGGATGCCCTTCATCCTGGACACCGCCCCGATCTACAAGGGGTACACCGCCGACATCGGGTACTCCGGCTGCCTCGGCCTCAACCCGGTCCATGACCGGCTGCTGGCTGATCTGCGCGAGCACCGTGAGCTGATCCTGCGTGAGGTGCGCGAGCGCCGCTCGCTGCGGGCGATCTACGAGGACGTGGACCAGCTGATGGCGAAGCAGGGGTACGCCAACCGCCACCGCGCCTATCCGTTCGGCGTCATAGCGCACAAGGTCGACCGCGTGCGGGAGCGGCGCTGGTCCCCGCAGATCGCCGGCTTCGGCATCCAGAGCCTCAAGGGGCTGGCGAAGGACGCGCTGCACGGCCACCGGGACGGCTGGTCCCCGCTGTGGAGCCCGTACCGGATGTCCGACCACCCGCCGCAGCCCGGACTGTGGGCGGTCGAGCCCCATCTCGGATTCCGCGGGACCGGGGCGAAGTTCGAGGAGATCCTCGTGGTCACCGCGACGGACGCGTACTGGCTGGACGACGAACTGCCGCATGTGAAGCGGTGGAAGGAAGCGGGGCTGGCCGTATGAGCCGGGACGGCGCGGGAGACGGGACCGGGAACGGCAGCGGGCCGGGGGCGGCGCGCGAACGCCGGGTGGCGGGGGACGGGGTGGAGCTGTGCGTCGCCGAGTACGGGGACGCGTCGCTGCCCACCGTGGTGCTGCTGCACGGCTACCCCGACAGCAAGGAGGTCTGGTCCCAGGTCGCCGACCGGCTCGCGGACCGCTTCCATGTGGTGCTCTACGACGTGCGCGGCCACGGCCGCTCGACGGCGCCGGAACCGCTGCGCGGCGGCTTCCGGCTGGAGAAGCTGACCGACGACTTCCTGGCCGTCGCGGACGCCGTCAGCCCGGAACGGCCGGTCCACCTCGTCGGCCACGACTGGGGCTCGGTCCAGGGCTGGGAGTTCGCCACGGTGGGGCGGACCGAGGGCCGGATCGCCACCTTCACCTCCATCTCCGGCCCCTCCCTCGACCACTTCGGCCACTGGATCAAGCAGCGCGTCGCACGGCCCACCCCGCGCCGGCTCGCCCAGCTCCTCGGCCAGGGCGCCAAGTCCTGGTACGTGTACGCCCTGCACACCCCCGTGCTGCCGGAGCTGGCCTGGCGCGGAGTGCTCGGCAGGCAGTGGCCCAAGCTGCTCGCCCGCGCCGAGAAGATCTCCTCGGCGGACTACCCGACGGCCTCGCTGCCCGAGGACGCCGCGCACGGCGCGTGGCTCTACCGGGACAACGTCAGGGACCGGCTGCGCGCGCCGCGCGCGGACGCCTACGCCCATGTGCCGGTGCAGCTGATCACCCCGACCGGTGACCCGTTCCTGTCGGAGAAGCTCTACGACGAGCTGGAGCAGTGGGTCCCCGACCTGCGGCGCCGCACCATTCCGACCAAGCACTGGGTGCCGCGTACCCGCCCGGATCAGATCGCCCAGTGGATCGGTGAGTTCGTGACGTCCAACGAAGAGGGCCGTCCGGCCCGGAAGACCCCGGAGAAGCCCGGCCCGGCCGGTGAGCGGTTCGCAGGCCAGCTGGTGCTGGTGACCGGCGCCGGCAGCGGCATCGGACGAGCCACCGCCTTCGCCTTCGCCGAGGCGGGGGCACGGATCATCGCGGTGGACCGGGACGCGGAGTCCGCGGCCCGCACCGCGGAACTGGCCCGGCTGATCGGCGCGCCGAGCGCCTGGGCCGAGACCGTGGACGTCTCCGACGAGCAGGCCATGGAGAAGCTCGCGGAGAAGACCGCCACCGAGTACGGCGTGCCCGACGTCGTCGTCAACAACGCCGGTATCGGTCTGGCCGGTTCCTTCCTCGACACCACCACCGAGGACTGGAAGCGGGTGCTGGCCGTGAACCTGTGGGGTGTCATCCACGGCTGCCGGCTCTTCGCCCGGCAGATGGTCGACCGCGGCCAGGGCGGCCATATCGTCAACACCGCCTCGGCCGCCGCCTTCCAGCCGTCGCGCGCGCTGCCCGCGTACAGCACCTCCAAAGCGGCCGTGCTGATGCTCAGCGAATGCCTGCGCGCCGAACTGGCCCCGCACGACATCGGGGTGAGCGCCATCTGCCCCGGCATCGTCAACACCAACATCACCTCGACCACCCGCTTCGCCGGGGTCACCGACGCGGAGCAGGAGCGGCGCCGCGCCAGGTCGTCCCGGCTGTACGGGCTGCGCAACTACCCGCCGGAGAAGGTCGCCGAGGCGATCGTGCGCGCGGTGATGCGCAACTCCGCCGTCGTCCCCGTCACCCCTGAGGCGCGCGGCGCCCGGCTGCTGGGCCGACTGTCCCCCAGGGCGCTGCGCGGCCTGGCCCGTCTCGACCCGCCGCTGTAAGCCCCGGCGAGTCGCCGCACACCTCGGTAAGCCCCCGTTAAGCCCCGGTAGGCCCTGTAAGGAGGTCACGACACCATGAGCTACGCGATCAAACCGCGCCGGGTCTCGTTCGACTGGAAGCGGACGCCGCTGCACTGGATCCCGGACGAGCCGACCGCGACCCATGTCATCAATGTGCTGCACCTGCTGCTCCCCGCCGGGGAGAGGTGGTTCGTCAAGGTCTTCAAGGAAGCCCTGCCCCTGGTCACGGACGAGGAACTGCTCAAGGACGTCAAGGGGTTCATGGGCCAGGAGGCCACCCACAGCGTGCAGCACGCCTACGTCCTGGAGCATCTGGCCGAGCAGAACCTCGACACCGACCGCTACACCCGGCATGTGGAGTGGATGTTCGACGTCCTCCTAGGGGAGAAGCCGCCGTTCGGCTCACCGATACCGAGGGCCGAGTGGCTGAAGTTCCGGCTCTCGCTCATCGCCGCGATCGAGCACTTCACGGCGGTGCTCGGGGACTGGATCCTGGCCGCCGAAGCGCTGGACGATGCCGGCACCGACGAGGTGATGCTGGATCTGCTGCGCTGGCACGGCGCCGAGGAGGTCGAGCACCGGGCCGTCGCCTTCGACATGTACCAGCACGTCGCCGGGGAGGGGCTGCCCCGCTATCTGCGCCGCGCGGAGGGCATGGTCATCGCCTGGCCGGCGCTCGCCTATCTCTGGGTGACCGGGGCCCGCTACCTGATGCGGCACGATCCGCAGCTGCCGCACGGCAGGTACCGCTTCCGCGACCACCGCGCGGCGGCCGCCAAGGGGCTGCTGCCCTCCTGGGCCGCGCTGAACATGGCCATGCCCAGATACCTCCGGCGGTCGTACCATCCGTCACAGGAGGGGTCTCTGCGCAGGGCTGTCGAGTACCTGGCGAGTTCCCCGGCGGCACGGATCGCGGCGGGCGCGATAGGCCGCGCGGCCGCCTCGTGAGTCCAGGGAGGACCGTTTGACCGTCTCCGCCGAGCATCGCGCCTACCGGATCGAGGACCTGGCCCACTTCAGCGGCGCCACGGTCCGGACGATCCGGGGCTACCAGGACCGCGGGCTGCTGCCGAAACCTGAACGCCGGGGCCGGGCCAATGTGTACGACGACACGCACCTGGCCCGGCTGCGGCAGATCGCCGACCTCCTGGAGCGCGGCTACACGCTGGCCAGCATCAAGGAGTTGCTGGAGGCGTGGGACGCGGGCACCGGGCTCGGCGGGGTCCTCGGCCTGGTCAACGAGGTGGACCGGCCCTGGTCCGACGAGACTCCGGCGCGGATCACCCGCGCCGAGCTGACCGAGGCGTTCGGCGGGGTCCCCGACCAGGCCGCGATCATCGACGCCCTGGACCTGGGGGTGCTGGAGACGGTCCCCGGCAGCGAGGACGAGTTCCTCGTCCCCAGTCCCCAGGAACTGGCGGTCGCCGCCGAGCTCTACGCGGCGGGCGTCCCGCTGACCGCGATCACCGGTCATCTGCGGGAGCTGCGGATCCAGGTCGAGTACATCTCGGAGCGGTTTCTGCAGTTCACCACCGAGCATGTCTTCCAGCGCTATCTGGACCATCCGCCCACCGACGCGGAGGCCGCGGAGGCGGCGTCCCTCGTCCGGCGGCTGCGGCCGCTCGCCCAGCAGACCATCGACGCGGAACTGGCCCGCGCGATGCGCATGATGGCCACCGAGCAGGTCAGACGGCACCTCGGCGATCTCGCGGCGGACGTGCCGCCCCCGGCGGAGCCGGCCCACGTCCCGGTCTCGCTGCCGACGGACACGGTGGGCGCCGTCCGCGAGCTGGTCGGCCGCCGCAACGTCCCGGCCTTCATCGCCGCCGCCGCCGAACGGGAAGTGCGGGCCCGCACCATGGACACCCTGGCCGGCCTCCCCTCCGAGGACGGCCCGCGGACGGACGGCCCGCAGACCGGCGGCCCGAACGGCCAGGGATGATCATTTCCATGAGCCACCAGCAGCTGCCCACCACCCAGGCCGCCGTCACCGCCGTACGCGAGATCGCGCGGCGGGAGAACCTGGAGATCAGGGTCACCGACGACATCGGCGCCGACCGGTCCGCACGCCGCAGCGGGGCGGGCGCGTTCTCCGTCGCCGATCCGGACGGTTCGCTGCCGCACGAGGCCTACGTCGAACTCGGTGGATCACCCGCGGTGGAGATCGAGCTGTACTCCGAGGGCGACGCAAAGATCATCGTCGACGGGGTGGAGTTCCACGATGTGCCGCGTGACAGCGTCCCCGCGTTCCTGGACTCGGTGTACCGCGGCCTGGTGCGGGTGAAGACCCGGTTTCTGCAGCGCTGGCTGATCGTGTCGCTTCCCGGCGACGAGACCTATCGGGAGCTGGTCCCCGGCACGAACTTCTCACCGTGGCTGGCCCGCCAGGTCGGCCGCTGACCGGACCGCACGAGCCGCTCGTGCCATGGGGGGCCTGCCGCGGCCGTCCGCGGGCGCGGCGCGCCCGTACCTGTGTACGGGTGTCGTGGCCGTATACGGGAGGATGGGGGGTGTGACCTCAGCCCCCGAGCATCCCCAGTCCCCGGACGCCCGCCCGTCGGCCCGCACGCCCCGGCTGATCGCCACCGACCTCGACGGCACGCTGCTGCGTGACGACAAGACGGTCTCGGCCCGGACGATCGCCGCGCTCGCGGACGCCGAAGCGGCCGGTATCGAGGTCTTCTTCGTCACCGGGCGGCCGGCCCGCTGGATGAACGTCGTCGCCGAGCACACCGCCCGGCACGGGATGGCGATCTGCGCGAACGGCGCCGCCGTCTACGACCTGCACCGCAGCACGCTGCTCGCCGCGTACCCGCTCGACACGAAGGACGCTCTCACGGTCGTGGACGCGCTGCGCGCGGCCGTCCCCGGCACGACCTTCGCCGTGGAACGGACGAACGGCTTCTCGTACGAGCCCGCGTACCCGCCGTACGCCCCGATGCCCGACGCGGTGATCGCGCCCGCCGAGGAACTGCTCGCCGACAACGGCGCACCGGTACTGAAACTGCTGGCCAAGCACCCGGACGCCGACCCGGACGCGTTCCTCGCCATGGCGCTGAGCGCCGCCGGGGAGCACGGCGAGATCACCCGCTCCAGCGCGTCCGCGCTGCTGGAGATCAGCGGCCCGGGGGTCAGCAAGGCCACCACCCTCGCCCGGTGCTGCGCGGAGCGCGGTGTGTCGGCCGATGAGGTCGTCGCGTTCGGCGACATGCCGAACGACCTGGCGATGCTCAGCTGGGCGGGCACCTCGTACGCGGTCGCGAACGCGCACCCCGCGGTCCTGGCCGCCACCACACACCGCACCACCGCCAACGAGGACGACGGCGTCGCCCGGATCATCGAGCGGATCCTGGCGGCCCGCAGCAACTGAACCGGCAGGACGGACCCGACGGCACGGAACTCACGGGACAGCCGCCGTTACAGCGGCGCCTCCCAGACGACCGTCGTCCCCACGCCGTCCGGCCCCGGCCCGAAACGGCTCGACCCGCCGAGGGCCTCCGCCCGGCGCGCCAGATTGCTCAGTCCGCTGCGGCGGCCGTCCTCCGGGATGCCCACCCCGTCGTCGGTGACCGTCAGCCGCACTCCGGTCACACCGTCCCCGTCCGCGTCGCCGTCACCGCCGCCCCCGGCGTCGCCCGGAAGGGTGACCGTCGCGTCGATCACCACGTCGATCCGGCTCGCGCCCGCGTGCCGGAAGGCGTTCGACAGCACCTCCCGCAGTGCGGCGATCAGGTTCTTCACGGTCAGCTCACCGACCAGCGCGTCCACCGCCCCGACGAACCGCACGGACGGCTGGAAGCCCAGCGGTACGGCCGCCGTGCCGATCTCCCGCAGCACCCGCGTCCGCAGGCCGGCCGGCGCGTCGGCGGGGGCCTGCTGGAGCGCGAAGATCGCGGTGCGCACCTCCTGGATAGTGGCGTCCAGTTCGTCGACGGCCTTGCCGATCCCGTCCCGCACCTGCGGGACCACCGAGCGGCGCTGGGCGCCCTGCAGCATCAGACCGGTCGCGAACAGCCGCTGGATGACGAGGTCGTGCAGGTCACGGGCGATCCGGTCGCGGTCCTCGTAGACCGCCAGCCGCTCCCGGTCGCGCTGAACGTCGGCCAGCAGCAGCGCCAGCGCGGCCTGCGCGGCGAACTGGGTGGCCAGCGTGCGCTCCACCTCGGTGAAAAGCTTGCCGCCGCGTTCGCGCGGCAGCGCGAGCGTGCCGATCACCCGGCCGTTGCTCTTGAGCGGAAGCATCATGCTGGGCCCGAACCGGGGCGCCAGATGCGTGGTCATCCGCACGTCCATGGAGGAGTCGTCGACGAAGACCGGCTCCCCGTTCAGCAGCAGTTCGGCGACCGGGCTCGCCGCCTCGATGACGGTGCCGAGCATCCCGGCCGGTTCGTCCGCGGAGACCGCGACGACCTCCAGACCGCCCTCCGCGGTCGGCAGCAGCACCAGCCCGGCGGCGGCCTCGGCCAGCTTGCGGGCCTGCTCGGCGACGACGTCCAGCGCGTCCTCGGCCGCGTCGCCCGTCAGCAGTGCGGTGGTGAGGGCGGCCGAGCCGTTGATCCAGCGCTCGCGCTGACGGGTCGCCTCGTACAGCCGCGCGTTGCCGAGCGCGATCCCCGCCTCGGTGGCCAGGATCCGCACCACATGCAGATCCTCCTCGGTGAACTCACCGCCACCGCGCTTCTCGGTCAGGTACAGGTTTCCGAAGACCTCGGTGTGGACGCGGATCGGCACCCCGAGAAAGGCGTGCATCGGGGGGTGGTCCGGCGGGGCCCCCGACGACCGCGGGTCCTTCGTCAGGTCGGCCAGCCGCAACGGCACCGGATGGCGGATGAGCTCGCCGAGCAACCCCGTACGGCCGTCCGGGAGGGCGCCGATGCGGTCGGCGTCCTCCTCGGCGATGCCGTGGGTGACGAAGTCGGCGAGGCCGGTGCCGTCGGCGTTGAGCACACCGAGCGCCGCGTAGCGGGCGGAGGCCAGTTCGGCGGCCGTCTCGACGATCCTGCGCAGCGTCGTGTGCAGCTCGAGGCCGGTACCGACGGAGACGACGGCCTCCAGCAGCTCGGGCAGGCGCACGGTGATCTGGGAGGCCATGCCCTGGAAGCTGAGAGTGGTCGGCGCACTGTCGTCTGCCATGTCCCTCAGCGTATTTGGTCCGCTTTGTCCCCGCCGGTCAGACCGTTACCAGGCCCACCGCGTCCGTCGTTCCGGCCGCGTCCGCCGCCAGGTCCGCGGCGCGCTCCCGTTCGAGGGTGCGGCGGAACGGTCCTTCGACGGCGGCCAGCTCCGCGTACGTACCGCGCTGCACGACGCGGCCCCGGTCGAGGACGACGATCTCGTCGACGGCGTCCCCGGCCAGGCCCGCCAGCCGGTGCGTGATCAGCACGGTCGTACGGCCCCGGGTGGCGTCGAGCAGATCCGCGGTGAGCGCGTCCGCGGTCGGCAGGTCCAGGTGCTCGGCCGGCTCGTCGAGCACCAGGACGGGGAAGTCGGCGAGCAGCGCGCGGGCCAGCGCGAGGCGCTGGCGTTGCCCGCCGGACAGCCGGGCCCCGTGCTCGCCGACGAGCGTGTCCAGGTCCGCGTCCAGCCGGGCCGCGGCAAGGGCCGCGCGCAGCGCGTCGTCATCGGCGGCCGGGCGCGCCAGCCGCAGGTTCTCGCGGACCGAGCTGTCGAAGACATGCGCGTCCTGCGCGCACAGACCGACCAGCCGGCGTACCTCGTCGCCGTCCAGCGCGGCCGCTTCGGTACCGGCGAGAGCGTACGAACCGCTCTCCGCGTCGAGGAAGCGCAGCAGCACCTGCGCCAGGGTCGTCTTGCCCGCACCCGACGGGCCGACCACCGCGATCCTGCGGCCCTGCGTCAGTTCGAGGTCCAGCCCGGCCAGCGCGGGCCGGTCCTGGCCCGGGTAGCGGGCCGTCAGATCCCGGACGACCAGCGGGAACGGCAGCGCCGGCGGCTCGGCCGGCCGCTCCGGCTCCCGGACCGGATCCGGCGCGTCCAGCACCTCGTGCACCCGCAGCGCCGCCGCCCGGCTGCGCTGCCGGTACTGCGCCGCGAGCGGCATCCCCGTGACCGCTTCGAACGCGGCGAGCGGGGTGAGCACCACGACCGCCAGGGCGACCCCGTCGAGCCGGCCGTCCCGTACCGCCTGGATCCCGGCGTAAGCACAGGCCACCACCGTCAGACCGCACACCAGTGCGGCCAGTCCGGCGCCCAGCGCGGTCGTCGCGGCGGACCGGGCGGCGATCCGGGTGAGGATGCGGTCGGAGCGCGCGGCGCGCTCCCGCCGGCCCGGCAGCGCGCCCGCCACGGTCAGCTCGGCGGTACCGGTCAGGAGGTCCACGACCTGCGTCGACAGCTCGCCCTTCGCCGGCGCGAGCCGCCGCTCGGCCCGCCGCGACAGGACGGCGGACAGCGCCGGGACACCCGCGCCCGCGATCAGCAGACCGGCCGCCAGCGCCACGCCCGCCTCGGGCAGCAGCCAGCCGGTGAACGCCGCCGACGCGACACAGACACCCGCCGCAGCACCGGCGGGCAGCAGCCAGCGCAGGAAGTAGTCCTGCAGTCCGTCGACGTCCGCGACCAGCCGGGAGAGCAGATCGCCCCGCCGCGTCTCCCGCAGGCCCGCCGGCGCGAGCCGTTCGATCCGCCGGTAGACGGCCACCCGCAGATCCGCGAGCGAACGGAAGACCGCGTCGTGCGACACCAGCCGCTCCGCGTAGCGGAACACCGCCCGCCCGATCCCGAACGTCCGCGTCGCCGTGACCGCGACCATCAGATACAGCACCGGCGGCTGCTGCGACGCCCGGCTGATCAGCCATCCGGACGTCGCCATCAGACCCACCGCGGACCCGAGCGCCAGCGCCCCCAACAGCAGCGCCAGCGCGAAGCGTCCGCGCAACGGCCCCGCCATCCGGCGCACCCGCCGCAGCGGACGTCCCCCATCGGCGGCGGGCGACGCGTCCACGGGCAGGACGGGCGACGTGGTCGACGTGCCGGCCGACAGCGGTCCCTGACGGGCTGCCAGGGGACTCCGGTCTCTGACGGCGGTCACCTCGACCGCCGCGGGCCGCAGCCGGATCGTGCGGTCGGCCACCGCGAGCAGGGCCGGCCGGTGGACGACGAGCAGGACAGTGCGGCCCACCGCCAGCTGGCGGACGGCGGCCACCACGGCCGCCTCGGTGTCACCGTCGAGGTTGGCGGTCGGCTCGTCGAGCAGCAGCAGCGGACGGTCGGCCAGGAAGGCGCGGGCGAGGGCGAGCCGTTGGCGCTGCCCTGCGGAGATTCCGGAGCCGCCCTCACCGAGCGGAGTGTCCAGGCCGGCGAAGTCGAGGGCGCCCGCGTCACGGAGGGCGGCCCGCACCTGCTCGTCGGTGGCATCCGGCCGGGCCAGGCGGACGTTCTCGGCGACGGTCCCGGCGAAGAGATGCGGCCGCTGCGGGACCCAGGCGATCTGCCGGTGCCAGCTCCTGGGGTCGAGAGACGCCAGATCGGTGCCGTCGACCAGGATCCGGCCGCCGGACGGCTGCGCGAAGCCGAGCAGCGCGGCCAGCAGCGTGGTCTTGCCGACACCGCTGGGACCGACGACGGCGACCGTCTCACCGGGGGAGACAGTGAAGGAGACCTCGGAGAGCGAGGGCCGCTCGCGGCCTTCGTGGTGCACCGTCAGACCGTCCACGGTGATGACCGCGTGCCGCAGATCGGGGGCGGGCAGCGTCCCGGCGGTGGCCGGAGCCGTCTCCAGGACGGCGAAGACCTCGTCCGCGGCGGCCAGCCCCTCGGCGGCCGCGTGGTACTGCGCGCCCACCTGCCGCAGCGGCAGATACGCCTCGGGCGCGAGCACCAGGACGACGAGCCCGGTGTAGAGGTCCAGATCCCCGTGGACCAGCCGCATGCCGATGCCCACGGCGACCAGCGCCACGGAGATCGTCGCGAGGAGTTCCAGGGCGAACGACGACAGGAACGCGATCCGCAGCGTCCGCATGGTCGCGCGCCGGTACTCGTCGGTGATGGTGCGGATGGACTCGGCCTGCGCCTTGGCCCGGCCGAAGACCTTCAGGGTGGGAAGGCCGCCGACGACGTCCAGGAAGTGCCCGGACAGCCGTGCGAGCAGCCGCCACTGACGGTTCATCCGGTCCTGGGTGGCCCAGCCGATCAGCGCCATGAACAGCGGGATGAGGGGGAGGGTCAGCGCGATGGTGAGCGCCGAGACCCAGTCCGAGGTGACGATCCGGGCCAGCACCACGACCGGTACGACCACGGCCAGTCCGAGCTGCGGCACATAGCGGGCGAAGTAGTCGTCGAGCGCGTCGACCCCGCGGGTGGCGAGCGTGGTGAGTTCGCCGGTGCGCTGGGTGGAGAGCCAGGACGGGCCCAGGGCGGTGGCCCGTTCCAGCAGCCGGCCGCGCAGTTCCGACTTGACGGCCGCGCTGGCGCGGTGCGCGCACAGCTCGGTCAGCCAGGCGACGATCCCGCGGCCGGCCGCGACGGCGGCGAGCAGCAGCAGCGGAGTGCGCAGCTCGCCGGCGTCGAGACCGTGCTGGAATCCGCCGACCACGATCTCGGCGATGAGCATCGCCTGGGCGACGACCAGCCCCGCCCCGGCCAGGCCGAGGGCCACGGACGCCACGAGGAAGACGCGGCTGGCGCGGGCGTACCGGAGCAGACGCGGATCGACTGGTTTCACGTGGAACATTCCCTTCGGCGAAGAGCTCGGCCGGCCGCAACGGGCCCCGGACCCTGTCTGACCGTGGCTAGTGGACTTCGGCGATGTGCTGGGTGCCGATCCGCTTGCGGAACACCCAGTACGTCCACCCCTGGTAGATCAGCACGACCGGCGTCGCGACCGCGGCGCACCACGTCATGATCCTCAGCGTGTACGGCGTCGCCGAGGCGTTGGTGACGGTGAGGTTCCACGCGGCGTTCAGCGAGGACGGCATGACGTTCGGGAAGAGCGCCAGGAAGAGCATCGCCACCGACGCCGCGATCGTGATGCCGGAGAAGACGAACGACCATCCCTCACGGCCGATCCAGATCATCCGGACCGCCGCGACCAGCGCCACCACCGCGACGATCAGCGCGCCGAGCGTCGTGCCGTCACCGCTGTCCTTCTGGGTCCAGCCCAGGAAGAGCACCGCGAGCACCGCGGCCGTGATGCCCAGCCGGAAGGCGAGCCTGCGAGCCCGGGTCCGGATGTCGCCGACCGTCTTGAGCGCGGCGAACACCGCGCCGTGGAAGGTGAAGAGCGTGAGGGTGACGAGCCCGCCGAGGATCGAGTAGACGTTCAGCAGATCCCAGAAGGTGCCGACGTACTCCCTGTTCGCGTCGATCTTCACACCGCGCACCATGTTGGCGAACGCGACGCCCCACAGCACGGACGGCAGCAGCGAGGACCAGAAGATCACCTGTTCCCAGCTGGTCTGCCAGCGGTCCTCCGACCGCTTGGAGCGGTACTCGAAGGCGACGACGCGGACGATCAGACAGAGCAGGATGATCAGCAGCGGCAGATAGAAGCCGGAGAAGAGCGTGGCGTACCACTCGGGGAACGCGGCGAACGTCGCGCCGCCCGCGGTGAGCAGCCACACCTCGTTCCCGTCCCAGACCGGGCCGATGGTGTTGATCAGTACGCGGCGCTCGGGGCGGTCGCGGGCCAGCAGCTTGGTGAGGATCCCGATCCCGAAGTCGAAGCCCTCCAGGAAGAAGTAGCCGGTCCACAGGACGGCGATGAGTACGAACCAGACGTCGTGCAGGTGCATGTCGCGCTCCTTCCTCTCAGTACGAGAAGGCCATGGGCCGGTCGGCGTCGGTGGAGTCGCCGCCGATCTTCGTGGGCGGATTCCGGTCGGAATCGGTCAGCTCGGGCGGTCCGGCCTTGGCGTACTTCAGCAGCAGCTTGATCTCGACGACCGCGAGCACCGCGTAGAGCAGGGTGAAGGCGATCAGCGAGCCGAACACCTCGCCGGTGGAGACATTGGGGGAGACCGCGTCGGAGGTGCGGAGCAGCCCGTAGACGGCCCAGGGCTGGCGGCCGGTCTCGGTGAAGATCCAGCCCCACGAGTTGGCCAGCAGCGGGAAGACCATCGTCCACAGCGCGATCCGCCAGTACCAGGCGGCGAACCGGTCGCCGAACGGTGTGTTCCTGGTGAGCATCAGCTTCGGCGCCTCGTCCTCGCCGGTGCGGTGCTCCTCGGCGACCCAGAGCTTGCGGCGGGTGAGCCACAGTCCCGCCAGGCCGACCGCGAAGGATGTCATCCCGAAGCCGATCATCCAGCGGAAGCCCCAGTAGGCGGTGGGGATGTTCGGCCGGTAGTCACCGGGGCCGTACTTCTGCTGCTCGGCCTTGTTGATGTCGTTGATGCCGGGCACGTACGAGGAGAAGTTGCCGTCGGCGAGGAAGGACAGTATCCCGGGGATCTCGACGGCGACCTTGTTGTGGCCCTTGTCGACATCGCCGACGGCGAAGATCGAGAACGGGGCCGGCCCCTCGCCGTCCCACAGCGCCTCGGCGGCGGCCATCTTCATCGGCTGCTGCTTGAACATGACCTTGCCGAGCGAGTCACCGCTGATCGCGGTGAGCAGCCCCGCGACGACGGCGACGGCCAGGCCGAGCCGCAGTGAGGTGCGCATCACGGCGATGTGCTTCTTGCGCGCCAGGTGGTAGGCGGAGATGCCGATCATGAACGCGGCGCCGGTGAGGAAGGCCGCGGTGATGGTGTGGAAGACCACGACCAGGGTGGTGTCCTGGGTGATGACCTTCCAGAAGTCGGTGAGCTCGGCGCGGCCGGTCACCTTGTTGTAGGTGTAGCCGACCGGGTGCTGCATCCAGGAGTTCGCGGCCAGGATGAAGTACGCGGAGAGGATCGTGCCGATCGAGACGATCCAGATGCAGGCGAGGTGGATGCGCTGCGGCAGCTTGTCCCAGCCGAAGATCCACAGCCCGATGAACGTGGACTCGAAGAAGAACGCGATCAGTGCCTCGAAGGCGAGCGGGGCTCCGAAGATGTCCCCGACGAACCGGGAGTAGTCCGACCAGTTCATCCCGAACTGGAACTCCTGGACGATCCCGGTGGCCACGCCCATGGCGATGTTGATCAAGAAGAGCTTGCCCCAGAACTTGGTGGCCCTGAGGTACTTCTCGTTCTTGCTGCGGACCCATGCGGTCTGCAGGACCGCGGTGAGCGCGGAGAGGCTGATCGTCAGCGGGACGAAGAGGAAGTGGTAGACGGTGGTGATGCCGAACTGCCATCGCGCGACGTCGACGGTTTCCAGCGAGAGCTGCACGTCACGACTCCTTACCTGTACCGGTTCACCTGCACCGGTCCAAACTCGAACTTTTCCCCCCAACCCTCGCGTGGAACCCATAGGAAAGGGGGCAAACACGTCCGCTTGTGAAAGTGAACGCATTCACAAGCTAAGTATCGCGCACAGCAGTTCGCCCCCTCCCACCGGGGGGTGGAAGGGGGCGAAAACGGCAGGTGGTAAAGGGAGCTACAGCTCCTTGCGGAACGCGTCCGCCGTGCTCAGCAGCAGGTCGTTGGCCTCGGTCTCGCCGATGGTGATCCGCACGCCCTCGCCCGGGAACGGCCGTACCGCCACCCCGGCCCGCTCGCACGCCGCGGCGAAGTCCAGGGTGCGCTCCCCCAGCCGCAGCCAGACGAAGTTCGCCTGCGTCTCCGCCAGCGCCCAGCCCTGCGCGGCCAGTGCCCCGACGACCCGGTCCCGCTCGGTGACCAGGCCGGCCACCCGCTCCAGCAGGGCCTCCTCGGAGCGCAGCGACGCGACCGCCGCGTCCTGCGCGAGCTGGCTCACACCGAACGGCATCGCGGTCTTGCGCAGCGCGGCCGCGACCGGCTCGTGCGCGATGGCGAAGCCTACCCGCAGACCGGCCAGGCCGTACGCCTTGGAGAAGGTGCGCAGCACCGCGACGTTCGGGCGGTCGCGGTAGATCTCGACACCGTCCGGCACGTCGGCGTCCCGGATGAACTCGCGGTACGCCTCGTCGAGGACCACGAGCACATCGGACGGCACCCGGTCGAGGAAGCGTTCCAGCGCCGCACGGCGTACCGCGGTGCCCGTGGGGTTGTTGGGGTTGCAGATGAAGATCAGCCGGGTCCGGTCGGTGATGGCGTCCGCCATCGCGTCCAGGTCGTGGTCCTCGCCGTCGGTGAGCGGTACCTCCACCGGCGTCGCGCCGCTGATCCGCGTGATGATCGGGTACGCCTCGAAGGAACGCCAGGCGTAGATGACCTCGTCACCCGGCCCCGCGGTCGACTGCAGCAGCTGCTGCGCGACGCCGACCGAGCCGGTGCCGGTCGCGATGTGCGTCTGCGGCACTCCGAAGCGGTGCGCCAGCTCGGCGATCAGCTCGGTGCACGCGGCGTCGGGATAACGGTTGAACGAACCCGCGGCGGCGGTGGCCGCCTCCAGCACGCCGGGCAGCGGCGGGAAGGGGTTCTCGTTGGAGGACAACTTGTAGGCCGGAGCACCCTCGTCCGAGACCGGGGGTCGCCCGGGCTTGTAGGTGGGGATGCCGTCCAGTTCCGCGCGCAGCTTCGGGGTCATGACCACACCATACGAGGGGGCGTGAGGGAGTGGGAAAGTGCCGTGCGCCACACCGTGCGCCGGTGGCGCACGCGGTGGTGCGCATCCCTCGTAGGAGTGAGTTGATACCTCCCCGCAATACGAACCAATGGGCAGGAGATCGTCCCCGCGACGCCGGTACTCACGCGAAGAAAGCGCTTGCGAGCTGCACATTACACCCCACAAGGCACTCTTGATCTTGCAGAAACGTACCGTCTGAATGCCTTTTCGGGGCCCCAGCGGACGGACCAACCCCGCCCTACTATCGGGTCGCCATGACAGCAGCAGGGAACCACCAGGCGAGCCGGCCCATCGGACGCCGGCTCGAGCGGGCAGGCATCAGAGATGTCGCCGCTGCCGCCGGTGTCTCGATCACGACTGTCTCCGACGCACTCAACGGCAAGGGCCGACTGCCCGACGCCACCCGCCGCCATGTCCGGGAGGTCGCCGAACGGCTGGGTTACCGCCCGTCCGCGGCAGCCCGCACACTGCGCACCGGCCGATCGGGCTTAATCGGCCTGACGGTCACCACCTACGGCGAAGAACCGTTCACTTTTACCGAGTTCGCGTACTTCGCCGAAATGGCGAGAGCCGCGACCTCGGCCGCCCTCGCCCGGGGCTACGCCCTGGTCATCCTCCCCGCCTCCTCACGCCATGACGTGTGGAGCAACGTCGCACTCGACGGCACCGTGGTCATCGACCCCTCCGACCACGATCCCGTCGTCATGGAACTCGTCCGCCAGGGCGTACCGGTGGTCAGCGACGGCCGGCCCGCCGGCAGCCTCCCCGTCCACGCCTGGGTCGACAACGACCACGAGGAAGCCGTCCTCGGCATCCTCGACCACCTCGCCGCCGCCGGAGCCCGCCGGATCGGCCTGCTCACCGGTACCAGCACCGACACCTACACCCGGCTCTCCACCACCGCGTACCTGCAATGGTGCGAGCGGGTGGGCCAGGAGCCGGTCTACGAGTCCTACCCCGCCCACGACCCGTGCGCGAGCGCCGTCGCCGCCGACCGGCTGCTCGCCCGTCCCGACCGGCCCGACGCCGTCTACGGTCTCTTCGACCCCAACGGCACCGATCTGCTGGCCGCCGCCCGCCGCTACGGGCTGCGGGTGCCGGACGATCTGCTGCTGGTCTGCTGCAGCGAGAGCAGCGTCTACGCGAGCACCGAACCGCCGATCACCACGCTGTCCCTCAAACCGGGGAAGATCGGCACCGCGGTGGTCCAGCTCCTCATCGACGCGATCGAAGGGGTGGGTGCCACCCATCCCGTCCAGCAGATCATGCAGACCGACCTCATCGTCCGCACCTCGTCCCAGCGCCGTACGCACCGCACCACGGTGAGTCCCCCGCGCAGTCCGGCCGGGGGCTGACGCCTGGCCCGGGAAACCCGAACCGCACCACCGCGCACGAGCCGCCGGGAAGTCCGCGCGGGGATCCGGAACCGGAACCCCGCGCGGAAGTTCGCACCGGACTCCGTGCGGAAACCTGTTCAGGAGTCGGCACAGGAGTCCGAGCAGGAACCCGAATCGGCCGCCGGACCGCCCCAGGACGCCGATTTAGGGGGTGTTTGTCGGCACCGGCCGAAAACCCGGCACCCAGGTATGTCACACCACGACAGCGTCATTCCTATGATGGGCGGATGGCGGCGCGATGGTGGAGGGGTCGATGACACAGGGGGCAGGTCACGGGCCCGTGCTCAAGGCGATGGTGAGCTGGCGTCCGGCAGGTCCGGACGCGGGTCCGGAGGCCGGACCGGAAGGCGGTCGGCAGACCGGTCAGGCAGCCGCGCCCGGCAACGGGTCGTACGGGTTCGCCGACGCTTCCGGTGCTCCCGTCTTGCCAGGCACACCAGGCGTTCTCGGTGCGCCCGGTACCGGTGCCGCGATCGGTGCGGACGGGCCGGCAGGTGCGCCCGCGTCCTTCGCCGCGCCGGCGGCCCCGGTCCAGGTGCCGGCCGCCGCGCCCCCGGCCGGGTACGAGGCGACCCAGCTCGACACCCGTCTGGTGCCGGAGGACTACACCCCCACCGCGCACGACCTCCCGGTGATAGCTCCCGTCGACGCGGACCAGCCCGGTCCGCTCTACGTCGTCGGCGACGTCCACGGGTACATCGACGAGCTGCGTACGGCGCTCCACGCCCAGGGCCTCATCGACGCCGAAGGCCACTGGTCGGCGGGCACCGCCCGGCTGTGGTTCCTCGGTGACTTCACCGACCGCGGTCCGGACGGCATCGGCGTCATCGAGCTCGTCATGCAGCTCTCCGCCGAGGCGGCCGCCGCGGGCGGCTACGCCAAGGCCATCATGGGCAACCATGAGCTGCTGCTGCTCGGCGCCCACCGCTTCGGCGACACCCCCGTCAACTCCACCGGTGGCACCGCGTCGTTCCTCGCCGCCTGGCGGCTCAACGGAGGCCAGCCCTCCGACATGGACCGGCTGGAGGACCGCCATCTGACGTGGATGTCCCGGCTCGACGCGGCGCACCTGACCGACGGTCATCTGCTGCTGCACTCCGACACCACGGCGTACCTCGACTACGGCACCACCATCGACGCGATGAACGACGCCGTCACCGGCATCCTCCAGCGCGGCGACGCGGACGAGTGCTGGGACCTGTTCCGCAAGCTCACCAAGCGCTTCGCCTTCCGCGGCGACAACGGCCCGCAGGCCGCCCGGGAACTCCTCGACACCTACGGCGGCCACCAGGTCGTCCACGGCCACAGCCCCATCCCGTACCTGCTCGGCGAGGTCGGCGGCGAATACACCGCGGACGGGGAGGAACGCACCCCGGTCGTCAATGGCCCGATGGCATATGCCGAGAACTTGGCATTGGCAATGGACGGTGGCGTAACCATGGACGGCCGACTGCTCGTTGCCGAACTCCCACCCCTTTCCTGATCGGCAGATTTCCGGGAAGCACTCTGTCACCCCCTCATCCCGCGCTCTACCATCGCTATATCCGTAAGGCACGCTCTCCTCCGCTTCACCGGCCGACCGGCTCCACATTCAGCGGGGAGGTCCGGAGACGGAGCATCGGGGGATGCACATGAACAGCGCTCCACACCTGCTCAACGAAGACCGCCCGGACTTCGAACGAGTCCTCGACGACGCACTGCACTCCGCGGACACCGGGCACGACGAGCACGGCGGGCACGAAGGCGTGCTCAATAGCGAACAGCTGCGCACCATGGCGCTGAGCGCCGCGGAGGTCATCTCCGCCTGCGCCGCACCGGAGTACCAGCAGTACCTGAAGGTTCGCGAGCAGATCCGCGAGGCCCTCGAGGAGTCCGCGGTCATCCGCCGGACGGAGCCCGTGACGGCCGCGGACAACCGGGCGTTCAGCTACGCCGCCATGGGCGTAGCGGACTCCGCGGGCTCCGGCGCCGGGCTGTTCGCGGTGGTCGCCGTGCTGACACCCCTCCTGGCGGGCACCGCCGCGCTGATCTTCCTGCTGATCGGCTACGTCCTGCACGCGATGACGCCGGAACCCGCCATCGCCGCACCGCTGCGCACCGCCGGCTGGCTCTTCGCGGGCGTCACCGGGTGCGGGATCCTGGTCGGGATGGTCGGCCTGCTCCTCACCGCCCTGCGCGACAGCGCGAGCGCCATCCATGACGACGACTCCGACTCGCTGCCGCCCGAGGTCGCCGCCGCCCGCGAGGCGTGGCGGCGCGCCCTGCGCGACCGCGGCGTCCTGCCCTTCCTCGCCGAGGCCAGAACGAACGCCGCCCTGGCGCCGCATCCGGACTTCGAGCCTCCGCGCTCCAACGGCAGCCAGCCCTCACGAATGCCCCGACTCGGCTATTCCCGCCCGGACTTCACCAGTCCCGGCCCCGAGGAATCCCCAGGACCGGGCCATCGATTCTCCAGCCCCGATTTCTCCAGTCCGGACTTTTCGAGCCCCGACTTCACGGGCCCGGACGAGGGTTCGAGATAGCGCACCCGGTTGTGAGTATGGGCGGAATGCGGAAGTCCGCACCTATAGTGCGAATTTGATGCCATCCGCCCCCATGTGACGCATGAACGCACCTACGGTGCGCGCCGGAGGCGGTACGGCGTAGCCCGTCTCACCCCGGTGTCGAGCGCGTCAGGCACCGGGCCCGGGCGGCGTCCCCGACTACGCGGACAGCGGAAGGGACCTGAAGCCGCGCGAGAAAGCTGCGGCTCCACGCCCAACTGGTTGAAACGTTAACGCAATGCCGCCGCCGGCCCACAAAGTCCAATCCGTGGACAACTTCGCCTTCGAGAGTGTTTCGAATGGGCGCGCCCCCAACGGGACTTCCCGCAGAACCGCAGGTCAGCGGCGCGCCATCGCTCCCGTGGTATTCGATCCGGAGAGTGCCGACGGGACGTTCCCACCTGTCCGCGCATATGCCATGTGCATACTTCGGCGCACACTGCTCGACAACCCGGACGGCCGGAGTCGAACCGCGCGGATCGGGCCCGACTGCATTGCCGCAGACGGCAATTGGCGTGGAACGAGTTGCTCCGGACGACTGGTTTCGATACGAGTTGATGATGAGTAGGGTGTGACCCGCTGCCGATGGATCTACGGAAGGTGCCTGGCTGAATTCAGAGGGTCTGGCTGAATTCAGCATGACCGGAATGTGCGGGTGCGGGTGGTGTCGTCTGCAGGATCTGGAGGGGGATAGTGACTGCTGGCTCGTTCGAGGGGCAGTACGTGTGGCATCCGGCGGCCGATGATCGTCAGTTGGCCCGAGCGTGCATGGATGTGAAGGCCGGGCGGTACCTCAGCGCCAGCGAGATCCTGAAGGAGACCCGCGGGGATTTCGAAGTGCGGGCCCACCGGTCCCTCGTACTGGCCTCCGAGGCAGCGGATTCCGACCTGGCCGAACGCTGGCTGGCCGAGGAACCCAGCGCCGAGTCCGCGCTGCTGTGGGCGCGGGTGGCGATGCTCCGGGCGTTACGGATGGCCGACGCCGGCGATCTCCGCGAGGGCGCGCTGGTCCGCATAGCGCAGGGCGCGTGCGAACGGGCCTCGGAGATGCTGCCGACCGACCCGACTCCCTGGGTGACCCAACTGGCGCTCACCCGGCTCCAGCGACCCCGCGATCCCGCGCCGCGCGGACTGCTGACCGAGCCGACCGGTCCCTGGTACCTCTTCGCCCACATCCTCCGGCTCGACCCCTGGCACCGTGAGGCGCACCACCGGTTCCTGGCCTTCTTCTTCACCCGCAACGGCGGCTCGGCGAGCGCGCGATGGGACGTCGCCTCGTTCCTGAGCCACCGGGCACCGACCTCCTCGCCGCTGCGGCTGCTGCCTCTGGTGGCGCTGGTCGAGGACTACGACCCCTCCGCACTGCTGGCGGACCGCACCTGGGAACAGCCCCAGTGGAAAGCGACCACGATGGGGATCTACACCCATTGGTTTCCCGAGACGGCCAAGTACCGGTTCACCCCGGTGCTCGACCTGGCCTATCTGGCGCATGCCCTGGTCATGGCGAAGCTCGAATTCGAGGCGCGGGAAGTGCTCACGGCGTCAGGACCCTATGCGTCCCGTATGCCCTGGAGTGCGTTCGGAGCGCCCGAGGAACAACTGACCAGGGCCAGAAAGCTGTGCGGACTGCCGATTCCGAGTGCCGCCTGATCCCTATTCCGCTCCACATCGCACGACGAAGTCCTCCCGTCCTCCATGTCTCAGAAAGGCTGCGGTTGTGACCGAGCACAGATCTCTTTCACACTCGAAAACCCTTCGTCCTCCAGCGCCCGTCGCCGCCCTCGACGACGACGCGACGCTGCATGCCATGGGCTATCCGCGGAAACTTACCCGGCGATTTCGCGCGTTTGACAACTTCGCGATCTCTTTCACCATCATCAACATCATCGCCGGTATCTTCTCCTCGTTCGGTTTCGGCATGGCGGCCGGCGGTCCGCGGATTCTCATATTCGGCTGGATAGGCGTGTCCATCATGGTGCTGTTCGTCGGCGCCTCGATGGGAGAGATCGCCTCCGCCTATCCGACCAGCGGCGCGCTGTACTTCTCCGCGGGCAAGCTCGCCAAGCGGCACCGCGGCGCCTGGTCCTGGTACACCGGCTGGCTGAACTTCGTCGGCCAGGTGGGCGGGACGGCCGCCACCGGCTACGCCGCCGCCACGTTCATCCAGGCCTTCATCGCGATGCAGTGGACCGACTACGAGGTGACGGCGCAGCGCACCGTGGGCATCACGGCGGTGATCCTGCTGCTGCAGGCGCTCGCCAACACCTACACGGTGCAGCTGATCGCCCTGCTGAACCGCATATCCGTGTGGTGGCTGTTCATCGGCATGGTCGTGATCGTCGTCTGTCTGACCGTCATACCCGACCACCACCAGTCGGTTTCCTTCGTCACGCATTTCGAGAACAACACCGGCTTCTCCAACGGGATTTACGGCGCGATGCTCGGTCTGCTCGTCACGAGCTGGACCTTCACCGGCTTCGACGGCAGTTTCCACATGTCGGAAGAGACCGTGCAGGCAACGGTCAACGCGCCCAAGGGCATCATGCGGTCGATCGCCTACTCCGCCGGCATCGGCCTGATTCTCATGCTCGCCCTGGTGTACGCGATTCGTGATTACGCCGCCGAGGCGAGCTCCGCCGCACCGCCCGTGCAGATTCTCATCGACGCGCTCGGCATGGGCACCGCCAAGCTGCTGCTGCTGATCGTCATCGGCGCCATGCTGTTCTGCGGTCTGGCCAACATGACCAGCAATACCCGGCAGATCTTCGCGTTCTCCCGTGACGGTGCGATGCCCGGTTCGCGTTGGTGGCATTCCGTGTCCCCGCGCACCCGTACGCCCGTCAAGGCGGTATGGCTCGCGGCGGCCTGCTCCATCGTTCTGGTACTGCCCGGCTGGTGGTCCCACACCGCCTTCACCGCCATTGTGAGCGTCAATGTCGTCGGGCTGTTCCTCGCCTACGGCGTGCCCATCTTCCTGCGGCTGCGCCTGGGCGACGAGTTCGAGTCCGGCCCCTGGAACCTCGGGCGCTACGGCAAGGTCGTCGGATCGGTCGCCGTGACCTGGATCGTCCTCAGCAGCGTGCTGTTCATGCTGCCCCAGGTCTCCCCGATCACCACGACCTCGTTCAACTACGCCCCGATCGCCCTGGGTGTGGTGCTGCTCATCGCCACCGTCTGGTGGTTCGCCACCGCGCGGAAGCGCTTCCAGGGACCGGTCAGCTACGGCCGTCCCGACGAAGTGGCCGCCATGGACCTGATCTGACCCGGCGGTACCCGATCGACCCGATTGACGCGCACGACCCGACGTCGGTGCACCGCAGAGGTCCCGGTGGGATTCCCACCGGGACCTCACGCATGTGCGGTGGTCAGCGGGCCGTCGTCAGTCCGCCAGCGGCAGGTAGACCCGGTTACCGCTCGCCGCGAACTCCTCGGACTTCTGCCGCATCCCGGCCTCCGGGTCCAGCAGCAGGTCCCCGCCGTGCTCCTTGCGGATGTCCTGACTGATCTTCATCGAGCAGAACTTGGGACCGCACATGGAGCAGAAGTGCGCGGTCTTGGCGCCGTCCGCCGGCAGCGTCTCGTCGTGGAAGTCACGCGCGGTGTCCGGGTCCATGGCGAGGTTGAACTGGTCCTCCCAGCGGAACTCGAAGCGGGCGTCGGACAGGGCGTCGTCCCAGTCCTGCGCCCCCGGGTGGCCCTTGGCCAGGTCCGCCGCGTGGGCCGCGATCTTGTACGTGATGACGCCGGTCTTGACGTCGTCGCGGTTGGGCAGGCCCAGGTGCTCCTTGGGCGTGACGTAGCAGAGCATCGCGGTGCCCCACCAGGCGATCATCGCGGCGCCGATGCCCGAGGTGATGTGGTCGTAGGCGGGCGCGACATCGGTGGTGAGCGGGCCGAGCGTGTAGAACGGCGCCTCCTCGCAGATCTCCTGCTGGAGGTCGATGTTCTCCTTGATCTTGTGCATCGGGACGTGCCCGGGGCCCTCGATCATGGTCTGCACGTTGTGCCGCTTGGCGATGGTGTTCAGCTCGCCCAGCGTCCGCAGCTCCGCGAACTGCGCCTCGTCGTTGGCGTCCGCGATG
This sequence comes from Streptomyces sp. So13.3, assembly GCF_005860785.2. Lineage (NCBI taxonomy): Bacteria > Bacillati > Actinomycetota > Actinomycetes > Kitasatosporales > Streptomycetaceae > Streptomyces > Streptomyces sp. So13.3. The sequence continues at coordinate 4,936,008 of NZ_CP048835.1, forward strand.
GAGCCGGGGCGCAGGCCGTCGCCGAGCGAGTACGTGACGTCGTAGGAGGCGAGGATGTCGCAGAGCTCCTCGAAGTTCTCGTAGAGGAACGACTCCTTGTGGTGCGCGAGGCACCAGGCCGCCATGATCGAGCCGCCGCGCGAGACGATGCCGGTCTTGCGGCGGGCGGTCATCGGGACGTACCGCAGCAGCACGCCGGCGTGGACCGTCATGTAGTCGACGCCCTGCTCGGCCTGCTCAATGACGGTGTCCTTGTAGACCTCCCAGGTGAGCTCCTCGGCCTTGCCGTCGACCTTCTCCAGTGCCTGGTAGAGGGGGACGGTGCCGATCGGCACGGGGGAGTTGCGCAGCACCCATTCACGGGTGGTGTGGATGTTGCGGCCGGTGGACAGGTCCATGACCGTGTCGGCGCCCCACTTGGTGGCCCAGGTCATCTTGTCCACCTCCTCCTCGATGGAGGACGTGACCGCGGAGTTGCCGATGTTGGCGTTGACCTTCACCAGGAACCGCTTGCCGATGATCATCGGCTCGATCTCGGGATGGTTCACGTTCATCGGCATGACGGCCCGGCCGGCCGCGATCTCCTCGCGCACCACCTCGGGGGAGACATTCTCGCGGATCGCGATGTACTCCATCTCCGGGGTGATGTCGCCGCGGCGGGCGTACGCGAGCTGCGTCACCGCCTGGCCGTCCCGGCCCCTGCGGGGAATCCGGGGGCGGCCGGGGAAGACCGCGTCGAGGTTCCGCAGACCGCCGCGGGGGGAGGTGTGCTTGATCCCGTCGTCCTCGGGGCGGACCGGGCGGCCCGAGTACTCCTCGGTGTCGCCGCGGCCGATGATCCAGTTCTCCCGCAGCGGCGCCAGGCCGCGGCGGACGTCGGTGGTGACGTTCGGATCGGTGTACGGCCCCGACGTGTCGTACAGCGTCACGTCACGGCCGGTGGTGAGGTGCACCTGGCGCACGGGGACCTGGATGTCCGGCCTGGTGCCGGTCAGGTAGCCCTTGTGCCAGCCGGGCTCGCGCTTCTCCGGAGCGACGGACGGCTCCGCCGAAACGGGCTTATCCGTCGAAACGGGCTGAACGGAGACAGGCATGCGTGCATCCTGCGTGGTCATGAGACCCAACTCCCTACGCCGGCATTACCCGGTAACAGGTTCAGCGGTCGGCGCAGTTCTTCAGCGCCCTCTCAGCCCGGTGCTCCGAGCTCCCGCGATTGCAAAGGTGCCCCCACGGTAGCGGGTGCGGACGAACGCACACCAGGGGGTCTTGCGATGATCGGTCCGTGGACACTCCCCAGGCGTCGCCCCACGCGCACTCGCACACCCACGGTCACGGTCCGGTGCCGCCGGTCTCCAAGCATCTCCGCAAGGTCATCGCGGTGGTTCTGGTGCCCTTCACCGCGGCGGTGCTCGCCGGGCTGATCGTGCTGTGGCCGGGTGGGGCGCCCCCGCACGCACGCACCGGGGTCGGTTTCGACCAGCAGACCCAGCAGGCGCGCGTCACCAGGATCGACGACGTCGCCTGCGCCGAGGCGAACACACAGTCACCGGCACAGTCCACGCCCGGCGCCGCCGCCTCCGCGCCGGAACGCTGCGAGAAGGCGACCATCGAGGTCACCACGGGCAAGGACAAGGGCCGGACGTTCACCGAGATCGTGCATCCCGACCAGACCCGCCGCTACACGGCGGGCCAGGGCGTGGTGGTGGCGTACGCACCCGACGCTCCGAAGGAGCTGCAGTACGCGGTGACGGATGTCGACCGCGGCTTCCCGCTCGCACTGCTGGCCGTGATCTTCGCGCTCGCGGTGATCGCCGTCGGCCGGCTGCGCGGTCTGATGGCACTGATCGCGCTGGTCATCAGCTTCGCGATCCTGACGCTCTTCATCCTCCCGGCGATCCTGCACGGCCACGATCCACTGCTGGTGGCGGTGATCGGCGGCAGCGCGATCATGCTGATCGCGCTCTACATGTGCCACGGGCTCAACGCCCGCACGTCGGTGGCGGTGATCGGCACGCTGTGCTCGCTCTTCCTGATCGGGATCCTCGGCTCGGTCTTCATCTCCTGGGCGCATCTGACGGGCAACACCTCGGACGAGACCGGGCTGGTCCACACCCTCTACCCCGGCATCGAGATCAAGGGCCTGCTGCTGGCCGGCATCATCATCGGCTCGCTGGGCGTCCTGGACGATGTGACGGTCACCCAGACCTCGGCGGTGTGGGAGCTCAAGGACGCCGACCCCGGCGCGAGTTGGCGCAAGCTCTACGGCTCCGGCATGCGGATCGGCCGGGACCACATCGCGTCGGTGGTGAACACCCTGGTGATGGCGTACGCGGGTGCGGCGCTGCCGCTCCTGCTGCTGTTCTCGGTGGCGCGCAGCGGGGTGCTGCGGGTCGCCAGCAGCGAACTGGTGGCGGAGGAGATCGTCCGGACGCTGGTCGGCAGCATCGGCCTGGTCGCGTCGGTTCCCCTGACAACGCTGCTGGCGGCGCTCGTTGTCAGTGCCGACCGGCACAATACGAGGACGGGCGGACCGAAGGCGGGGGACACTCTCCCCGCGAGGACCGGCGGCGGCCACCGGCGCCGGGGGAAGTAGCGGCAGGCCGCACCCGCGGGGGCGGGTGGCGGCGGTGAACGGGGGGACGATGGCCGGGATGATCGGGCTGCAGGGCAGGGTGACGGGGCGGATCGGCCCGGGGCTGGTCGGCGAGGTGATCGTCCAAGTACGGGGCGGCGCCGAGGCGTTCCTGGCGTATCCGGTCACACCGGGCGAGCGGATAGAGACCGGGACGCAGATCGTGGTCGTGGAATACCAGGCTCCGCGGACGGTCTACGTGGCCGCGGCCTTCGGCTGAGCGGGCTTCAGACCTCGGCCGGGTGAGCTTCCGGCGGCAGCTGATGTGAGCTTCCGGCTTCGGCCGAGCGGGCTTCGTATCAAGACTGCGCCAAGGTTCCGTCAGGGTGTTCACCGCGGCCTTGCGCGGGAGCACACTCGCGTTCGTCAGGCCCCGCATGGGGGCCGCTGTGAGGGGGGCGTATGCCGATGATCATCGGCGTCGTGGCGGGACTCGTTCTCGCCGCAATCATCATCGTGATCGGGCTGTTCAAGCTGATGTGGCGGGTCGCGGAGCCGAACGAGGCGCTTGTCATCTCCGGTTCCCGGCACCGGACCGAGGGCATCGAGGAGGGCCTGGGATTCCGTATCGTCACGGGGCGCGGGACGTTCGTGGTCCCCGGTGTCCAGGCCGTGCGCAAGCTCTCGCTCGATCTCAACGAGACCGAGCTGCTGGTGGACTGTGTGACGCAGCAGGGCATTCCGCTGAAGGTGCGCGGAGTCGTCATCTTCAAGGTCGGCGACGACTTCGTGTCGATAGCCAACGCCGCCCGCCGTTTCCTGGACCAGCAGAAGTTCATGGGCGACCGGGTGCACAACGTCTTCGCCGGTCATCTTCGGTCGATCGTCGGCGGGTTGACGGTCGAGGACATGATCCGTGACCGCGAGAAGCTCACTGGGCAGACCCGGGCCGCCTCCGGCTCGGAGATGGAGAAGCTCGGCCTGATCATCGACTCGCTGCAGATCCACGAGATCGAGGACCCTACCGGGTACATCAAGAACCTGGCCGCGCCGCACGCCGCGGCCGTCCACCGGGACGCGCGGATCGCCCAGGCCGAGGCGGACCGGCTGGCCACCGAGGCGGAGCAGAAGGCCGCCGCCCGGATGTCTGAGGCGACCCGGGACAGCGAGATCCTGCAGGCCGGCTACCAGGCCGAACGGGACAAGGCGGCCGCGACGTCACGGCAGGCAGGACCGCTGTCGGAGGCCGCGGCCAAGCAGGAGGTCGTGGTCCAGGAGACCCGCGTCGCGGAGCTGGAGGCGCAGCGGCGCGAGCAGCAGCTCCAGGTCGACGTCAGAAAGCCGGCGGACGCGAAGGCGTACGAGAAGCGGACGCTGGCCGAGGCCGAACGCGATGTGCGCATCTCCGCGGCACAGGCCAAGGCGAAGGAGACCGAGCTGGCGGCCATCGCCGAAGCCAACCGGGTCAAGATAGCCGCGGCCGCGCAGGCCGAGATGACGAAGGTCAGCGGGCTGGCCCAGGCGGCGGCCACCCGGGCGACCGGTGAGGCCGAGGCGGCGGCGACGCAGGCCCGCGGGCTCGCGGAGGCCGAGGCGGCGAAGGCCAAGGGCCTGGCCGAGGCCGCGTCGATCCAGGCGCGCGCGGAGGCACTGGCCACCAACCAGGAGGCCGTGGTCGCTCAGCAGCTGGCCGAGAACTGGCCGGAGATCGTGAAGGCGGGCGCCTCGGCGTTCGGCAACGTGGAGCACATGGTGCTGCTCAACGGCGCGGACGGTATGTCCGACATGTTCGCGAAGGCACTCACCATGGGCGGCACCGGGCTCGGACTGGCCCGCCAGCTGCTCGCGTCGATGGGCACGGAGAACGGCGCCGGCACCGTGCCGCCGCCGGCGTCCCCCAACGGATCGACGCCCCGCAGCCATCTGATACCGCTGCAGGACGACGACCAGGTCTGATCCGCGAAGCACGTGTGAGGGCGGGGGCGGGGCGCGTCATCGCGCCGCGCCGCCCCCGCCCGGCGCGGCGGGTGCCGCCTGCGGACGGGATGTACGGGTTCCGGCCCCCCGGGGGATTACCAGTCACGATGCGAGGACGAGGATCCCGAGGTGAACTTCTTCACCAGGAAGATCAGCCCGCCGACCAGCGCCGCGAAGACCAGCACCTTGAACAGCAGCCCGATGACGAAGCCGACCAGGCTCATGATCAAGCCGCCGAAGACGACGAGAGCGATCACCGGGATCGCAACCCACTTGATCCACCAGGGCAGACCCTTGACCAGCTCTTCCATGACTGTTTCCCTCCAGATTCCTTCGTTGTCCCCGTGCTTCGACTCTAGAGCCGACAAGGGGGCCGGCGGAGGGGTCGGAGACCCGATCCTTCCCTGACCGTTCCCCTACGGAACCCCAGGGTCCGACCCTCAGTCGCCGGGGTTCAGGCCTCCGGCGGCGAGAAGACGACCATGACCCGCAGGTCCTCCGTCACGTGGTGGAAGCGGTGCGGCACCCCGGCCGGCACATAGACGACGCTGCCCCGGGCCACCGTGGTCGTCTCCTCCCCCACGGTGATCGCCGCCCGGCCGCTCACCACCAGATAGATCTCGTCCTGCTGGTGCGGGGTCTGCGGATCGAGCTCCCCGGCCTGGAGCGCGTACAGCCCCGCCGACATGTTCCGTTCGCGCAGAAAGCTGAGATAAGCCCCGTTGTTGGCGGCCCGCTCCGCCTCCAGATCGTCCAGCCGGAACACCTTCATCGCAGCTCTCCCTCGTCGCATCTCTTGCCCGGGCGATCAGTTCTGCCACGATCACACCATGAAGAATTTCGTCGTCAAGACACTCGCCAACGCCGGGGCCCTCGGTGTGGCCATCTGGCTGGTCAAGGACATCACCCTCACCGGTGACGACACCTGGCACAAGGTCCTCACCGTCATCCTGGTCGCCGTGGTCTTCGGACTGGTGAACTGGCTGGTCAAGCCGGTCGTCAAACTCCTGTCCTTCCCCCTGTTCATCCTCACCCTGGGCCTCATCACGCTGGTCGTGAACGCTCTGATGCTGCTGCTCACCTCCTGGCTCGCCGGAAAGCTCAGCCTCGACTTCCACGTCGAGGGCTTCTGGGCGGCGCTGATCGGCGGCCTGATCATCAGCATCGTGTCCTGGGCCCTCAACATGCTCCTGCCGGACGAGGACTGAGCACCGAGGAGGACGGCCCGATGCCGTTACGAGCGCCGGAGGTGACCGGGACCGTAGGGGTGGGGGTCCGAAATGCTGCCGTGTATTTGTGGGCCGCCAGGCACGTAAATATACGATTTCGGACCCCCGCCCCGGAGGGCCCGGGCACCGACCCGGGATCGGGTTGACTGAACCCGCGCGCACACGCGCATCAGGTGCGACCCCCAGGTCCCAGGAGGCAGCGATGGCCGAGTACGACAGCCCGAGCGGCAGCGGTGAAAGTACCCGCAGCGTCCACGCCGGACGCCCGCCCGCCCAGCCGTACGAGCCCTCCCTCCCCGGCCCCACCTTCGTCTCACACTTCCACCTGCCCGGCGACGCGACCGGCCCGTACACCTACGGCCGGGAGCAGAACCCGACCTGGACCCTGCTCGAAGACGCGATCTCCGAGCTGGAGTCCCCCGCCGACCCGACCGCCAGGACGACCGTCTTCGCCTCGGGGATGGCCGCGGTCTCCGCCGTGCTCCTGTCGCAGATGCGCGCGGGCGACACCGTCGTCCTGCCCTCCGACTGCTACCAGACGACCCGGGCCCTCCAACAGCGGCTGGAGTCGTACGGAGTCACCGTGCGCCTCGCACCGACCCGCGACGACGCGCAGCGGGCCCTGCTGGACGGCGCGCGCCTGCTGTGGCTGGAGACCCCGTCCAACCCCGTCCTGGACGTCTGTGACATCCGCCGGCTCGCCGACGCCGCGCACGCGGCGGGCGCCCTGGTCGCCGTCGACAACAGCCTGGCCACCCCGCTCGGCCAGCGCCCGCTCGACCTCGGCGCCGACTTCTCGGTCGCCAGCGGCACCAAGGCCCTGACCGGCCACGGCGACCTGCTGCTCGGCTACGTGACCACCCGCGATCCCGAGCTCGCCGAACAGGCCCGGATGTGGCGCGCAACCGTCGGTGCGATCCCCGGCCCGATGGAGGCCTGGCTCGCACACCGTTCGCTGGCCACCCTCTCGCTGCGCGTGGACCGGCAGGCCGCCAACGCCCTGGAGCTGGCCACGGCGCTCGCCGACCGCCCGGAGGTGACCGGGCTGCGCCACCCCGGCCTGTCCACCGACCCGGCGCACGCACTCGCCGCCCGCCAGATGCGCCGTTTCGGCAGCGTCGTCTCCTTCACGCTGCCCGACAAGGAGCACGCCGAGCGCTTCCTCTCCGCGCTCCGGATCACCATCGAGGCGACGAGCTTCGGCAGCGTCCAGTGCACGGCCGAGCGCCGGGCCCGCTGGGGCGGCGACGCGGTTCCGCCCGGCTTCATCCGCTTCTCGGTGGGCGTGGAGGACGCGGGTGACATCGTCGCCGATGTCACCCGCGCCCTGGACGCCGCAAAGTAGGGCCCCTACGCATATATGCAGGGAGCCCTACGCAGAATGGGCGGTTCGAGCCTCCCCCCTCGTGGCTCGAACCGCCCTGGCGCAACGCGCGAAGACGCGCTCGAACAAGGCTAGTTGACTCTGCGTCAGTGTCCAATCACAGTACCTGGTACGACCTATCGATAAATTTATACTTGACGATGCGTCAGGTTCTGTCTGTGAGGAGACCATGGTGGATCTGGCCCTCCTGCGTACCTTCGTCACCGTGCACCGGGCTGGTTCCTTCACCCGGGCCGCCCAGCTCCTGGGCCTGTCCCAGCCCGCCGTCACCGGCCAGATACGCACGCTGGAGCGGCAGGTCGGCCGCCCGCTCTTCCTGCGGCTGCCCCGCGGCGTCGCCCCCACCACCGTGGGCGACGAGCTCGCGCACAAGGTCGCCCCGCACCTCGACGCGCTGCTGGAGATCACCGCCGCGGCTCCCGACGACGACGGCCCCGGCACCCACAGCCTGCATCTGGCGGGCCCGGCCGAGTTCACCGCGCTGCGCATCCTGCCCGCCCTGGCGCCGCTGGTCACCGACGGGCTGCACCTGCGGGTCTCGCTCAGCGGCGACGACGAGGCGCTGGCCGGGCTCGCCGCCGGCCACCACGACCTGGCCGTCGTCAGCGTGCAACCCCGCGACCGGCTGATAGCGGCCGTACCCCTGTGGGACGAGGAGTACGCCCTGGTCGCCGCGCCCGCCTGGCGGGAACGGGCCGGCGGCCCGCACGGAGTGCGCGACCACGGCCCGCAGCTGCTCGACGACCTGCCCGTCGTCACCTCCGACGAGGAATGCCGGTTGCTGTCCCAGTACTGGTCGGCCGTCTTCGACGCCAAGCCCACCCGGGATCCCGCGGTCGTCGTCCCCGACCTGCGCGCCGTCCTGGACTGCGTACGCGACGGCGCCGGGCTGGCCGTCCTGCCCCGCTATCTGTGCGCCGCCGCGCTCGCCGCCGGTGAGATCACGCTGCTGCTGGAGCCTCCCGTGCCACCGCTGCGGACCTACTTCCTGGCCACCCGGGTCGGCACCCTCGCACTGCCCCACCTCGCGCGGGCGCACGATCGGCTGCTGACCGCCGCACAGGGCTGGTAGGCCGCCGGACCACCGGCCATGCCAAGGCTGCCAGGGCCGCCGAGGCCGGATCGAGCGGCCTCGGCACGTGGCCGACGGCGCTCGGCGAGCGCCGGTGACGCGCCAACGGGAATCGAATGCTCCGATTCACTGCTCCCGGTGCGTTTGTCGATCCTTGTGTCGCGGCAGATCTCAACCATGCCCCTGGAGAACGCAACTCCGGCCGAAGCCCCTGCCACCCGCCCGGTGGTCAAGCGCACCGCCCGCGCGATCCTGCTCGACGGCGACTGCATGGTCCTCATCAAGCGCACCAAGCCCGGCCTCGCCCCGTACTGGATCACTCCGGGCGGCGGCGTGGAGGACGACGACCCCTCGGTCGTCGACGCCCTGCACCGTGAGGTGGACGAGGAGCTGGGAGCCAAGATCACCGACGTCGTCCCGGCCTTCGTCGACACCGTCGAGCACATCGCGGAGAACGGCGCCCACGGCGTGAAGGTGCAGTACTTCTTCGTGTGCCGGCTCGCCTCGATGGACCCGGCCCGCCGGCACGGCCCCGAGGTGGACGATCCGTGCGGGACGTACGACGTCGTCCGTGTGCCGTTCAGCCGGGTCGGGCTGGCCTCCGTCGAGGTGGTGCCGCTGACGCTGCGGCACTACCTCGACGCGAACATCGAAGGCGTACTGGGACTGGTCGGCCCCGACCTGGGCTGATCCGGCCGGCGGACCGGCGCCCCGGAAGTCCTCGGTGGGTCAGCCCGCCTGCCGGAGGAACCAGCCGCGGAGCCGCCGCCCGCGCCGGGCGCGCCGCCGCTCCGCAGGACCGGGCGGCGCGGCCGCCACCCGCGCCACGGGCACGGGCACGGGTACGGGTACGGGTTCGGGTACGGACACAGGTACGGGCACGGGCACAGGAGCCTCCGGCACGGACGCCGGCACAGGCTGTACCGGCCTGCGTTCCGCCGCCGCCCCGAAGTGGTCACCGCCCTTGCGGCGTGCGTCGTCGGTCCCCCACGACCGCCCGCCGCCGGTGCCGGAACCTTTCTGCAGCGGCGCGGGGACCAGCCGCGGAATGTGTTTCGAGCAGTGGATGTAGGCCTCCTCGACCTCCACCTCGACCCACATCTGCGGGCGGCGGCCGGGCACCGGATCCTCCGGCAGGTCCGGGTGCTCGGCGCGCATCCGCTCGTCCGGGACCAGCAGCGCGCGGCCGTTGATGTGCAGCCCGATCCGGTCCCGGGCGAAGTCGATCAGCAGGATCCCGACATGCGGGTTCTCGCGGATGTTGCCGAGCGACGCCATGACCCCGTTGCCCCGGTACTCGGGATACGTGAGCGTCCTGTCGTCCAGAATCCGCACGAAACCGGGCGGCCCGGCCCGGAAGGTGCTGTCGCACTCCCCGCGCCGGTCCGCCGTGGACAGGAAGAACATCTCCTGCCGGGCGACGAACTCCCGCATCCGCGGATTGAGCCGGTCCCGCACCTGGTCGTCGTAGAACCGGTCCGCGCGCACACCGGTGCCCAGCTCCGTCTGGAGCAGGTGCTCGCCGTCGCTGCCCGGTCGTTCCACCGGGCTAGTCACCCGCCGCCACCAGTTCCTCCAGAGCGTCGTGCCGTATGCGGTGCGAGGGCATACCCCCGCCGACCAGCGCGTCCATACTGCTGCGGATCATCCCGGGCGGGCCCGAGAGGTAGGCGTCGTACGCCTCCCAGGGGCCGTACTGCCGCACGATGTCCGGCAGCGGACCCGACAGGCTGCTGCTCGGGGTGTCGGCGACCACCGGTCGCACGGAGAGCCAGGAGTGCTCCTCCTGCATACGGAGCATCGTGTCGAGGTCGTACAGGTCGTGGTCGTGGCGCGCACCGTAGAAGACCTCGACCGAGCGCTTGCGGCCGTGCTCGACGACGTCCTCGACCAGCGCCTTGATCGGCGCGATGCCGGTACCGCCCCCGACGCACAGCAGTCCGCTGTCCGTGGTGTGGTCGACGACCATGGAGCCGGCCGGCGGGCCGAGCCGGATGACGTCGCCCGGCCGCGCGCGGTGCACCAGCGCGTTGCTGACCCAGCCGGCCGGGACCGCCTTGACGTGGAAGGACAGCAGACCGTCCGAGCGGGGCGCCGAGGCGAAGGAGTAGTGCCGCCACACCCGCGGCCACCAGGGGGTTTCGAGCGACGTGTACTGGCCGGCCAGGAACGGGTACGGCTGGTCGGGCCGCACGGTCACCACGGCGATGTCCTGGGTGCGGGGCTCGTGCGAGACGATCTCGGCCTGCCACCACGGCGGCGCGTGCCGCTCGTCGGCGGCGGCCGCGTCGATCATCACCTGCGAGATCACCGTGTAGGCGCGTACCCAGGCGGCCTCGGTCAGCGGGTCCCAGACCGCCGCTGCGTACCGGCTGAGCGCCCCGATCAGGGCCTCGCCGACGGCGGGGTAGTGCTCCGGCTGCGTCCCGTACTTGCGGTGGCCGCGGCCGAGGTTGGTCAGGTACTCGACGAGGGTCTCGGTGTTGTCGATGTGCTCGGCCGCGGTGAGCAGGGCCTTCAGGATCCGGTCGCGCTGGGCGTCCATGGCCGCCGGGAAGAGCTCGCGCAGTTCCGGGTGCCGGATGAACAGCAGGGCGTAGAAGTAGCCGGTGGTCCGGTCGGCGACCGGACCGATCTCCGCCATGGTCCGCCGGATCAGCAGCGCGTCCGGCGAGGCCGCGGACGCGGGTGCGGCCTCAAAGGTGGAGCGGGACGGCGCCGCTGCGGGCGCGGGGTCCGCGATGCGGGCCGGGGCGGGTTCCGGGGCGGATATCGGCGCGGCCGCCGGCGGAGGTGTCTGCCGGTCCGGCGGCTGATCCGCCCGGTGGTCCGCCTGCTCCTGCGCTCGTTCCTGTGCCTGCTCCTGCTCCTGCTGGTCCGCCTGTTGCTGGGCCCGCTGCTTGCGGGCTGCGGCCCTGCCGACGGGTCTTATGGCGGCCGGGGATCTGCTGGGTATTTCGGATTCACCGCCGTCCGCCGTGCGTTGATGCGAGTCGGTTTCCCGTTCGGGCGGAGTGAACCAGCCCCGGTTCGGATCCGTCTCGGCCGAGTTGGTGGTCAGAGCGTCCATCGTGAACTTCGCCTCGAACTTCCCCGGTCGATTTCCCGACGTGCGTCACGCGTGGTGAGGTGCGAGCGTGTCACGCTGGGGCGGCGCATCGGACAAATAGCCGGAAGCACAGGAAACGGGGCTGCATTCAGGTTAGGATCCGTCGGCTTGCGGCGGCCCGAGGCGCTCGAACGCAGTCGACCATACCCGGAACGCGCTGTTCGACAACCCCCGTTGGCCGATTCACCGGAGCACGTTGGCCAAATCCCGTGACCCTTCCCACAAAGTCACGGAATTCGGTTTGGACAACGTCAGCCGGGTATCAGTTGTGGCCTCATTCGGTCATTCGCGATCAAATTGATTCACCAGGGCAAAGGCCTCACGCAAGTCGCGACCCGAATAGGCATGAGTGGCCAGATCCCGTACATAGTGGTCACCATTCACCGCCACCGACGTCGGCACCACCCCGAACAGCGCCGCGTCCGACAGCGAGTCCCCGTAGGCCACACAGTCCGCCCGCGTCACCCCGTACTGCGCGCAGAGTTCATCGGCGATGCCCACCTTCGACTCCGGCACCAGGATCCCCGCCAGATCGAGTACCGCCTCGGGCGCGAAGGGCACCGGCGGGAAGACCGACGAGCGCGCCTCGTGCACGCCCCACTCGCGCAGCCGCCCCACGAAGAAGTCCGGCGACAGGGAGATCACCGCGCAGTGGTCACCGCGATCGGCGATCTCCGTCCAGACCTCGCGTATCCCGTCCAGCCACGGCGCACCCTCGAAGGCGGCCTTCAGCCGCTCCTCCGTCAGCGTCGCCCACAGGGCGTACACCCGTTCCGCGAACCCCGGCGGGTCCAGCGTGCCCCGGATCAGGCCGCCTTCCAGTTCCCGGATCTCCTCGACCATGTCCAGCTCCCTGGCCAGCTCCAGGCTCGCCGAGGAGCCGTGCATCAAGGTGCCGTCCATGTCGAAAATGTGCAGCCGTGCCACGCGAGCGTCTCCCTGCTTCGTACCGATCCCGCCTACGCGGAGATACTCCCAGCGTGCGACGGGATCGACCGATCGGGCCACTCGTTTTGTGCGGCGGACCCGCCGCTCCGGCGGCCCCCGCCCTGGCCGCCCAGACACCGCCGCCCGCCGGACCGCACCACGGCTGCGGCCGCGATGTTCCACGTGGAACATCGCGGCTGTGGAACATCATCAGGTGCCGCGGGTGCTGAACGTCATCGGCCCTGGAGCGCCCTCAGCGACGGCTCAGGGCCCCACTCGGCTGACCGTGACATCGCCGGAGCCCGTCTTCGCCTGGATGCGCGCGGTGGCCGACGGGTCGGTCGGCACCGACACGGTCCTGTCGCCGGAACCCGTGCTGACATCGATCGCGTACGGTCCCCCGGGCACCTGGACGGTGACATCGCCCGACGACGCCTTCGTCAGGACCTTCTGCGGCGGTTTGGCGAACGTGAGCCGGATGTTGCCCGACGACGCGGTCGCGCTGACGTCGGCTCCACCGAGTCCGGTGGCGGTCAGATCGCCGGAGCTCGCCGAGGTGGTCAGCGCCCCCGCGATCCCGGAGACGTCGATATCGCCCGAGTGCGTCGTCAGGTCCGCCGACGCGACCCCCTGCACCTCCACCTCCCCGCTGCCCGTGCTCACCTTCACGCTCACCCCGGCGGGCACGGTCAGCTCGTAGTCGATCGAACAGTCGTCGCAGCCGTTGGTGAACGTCAGCCGGCCGTTCTCGACCTTCTGCCCGGGAGTCGGCTTGTCGTCCCCGTGATAGCGCACCGTCCGGTGGATGGTGACCCCGTCACCCGTGCCCGGCCGGATGCGGACATCCCCGCTTCCGGTGCCCACCTCGACGGCACTGACCGGGCCCGCGGCCTTCGCGTCATCGACGGCCTTGTGCTCCGGGCTGCTGTGGATGCTCACCCCGTCGCAGCCCGTGAGCGCGGCCCCCAGGACGAGCGCGGACACGATCAGTACGGCGGAACGCTTGGCTGTCATCACAGTCTCCCCGATCGCCGGAACCCTCGTCCGACGCTCCGCAACCAACCTAAGGTCCGCCACCATCCGGTCCCATGCGGTCTTCAGGTCTCTTGGTACGGGTGCTAGCACTACCTCCAGCCCTCCGGGTCCACACCTCCCGGCACCCCGGCGGCCTCGTCGTACGGCTCCCGGGCGAACACGAAGGACCCCAGGTCGAGATGGCGCACCTCGCCGTCGTCGCCGTGCACCACGCGCAGCGTCTCGCCGGCGTAGTAGCCGTCGAGACCGGTCCAGGTACCGTCCGGCTCCGCCCTGAACCGGGCACCACGGCCCCGCCCGTCCAGTGCCGTCAGCTCCACGTCGCGCTCCGCGCGCAGCCGCAGCACGAACGGGGTGGTGCCCCAGTACCAGGGGCCGGTGAGGGCCAGCAGCGCTGGATCCGCCGCCGACCGCGGGCGCCACGGCTCGGGGAAGCGCGGCTCGTTGTCCGCCACGATCGCCAGCAGGTCGGCCGCGATGGAGGCGACCCGCGGCCCGGAGGTGGCGTTGGTCAGCACCAGTGCTCCCACGCCGTCCTCGACGCTCACCCACAGCGTCGCCAGGAAGCCCGGCATGGACCCGGTGTGTCCCGCCAGCAGCCGGCCGTCACGGCGCAGCAGCTGCATGCCCAGCCCGTAGCCGGCGTCCTGGTCCTCCCCGGCCGGCGCCGCCGCCGGGGTACGCATCTCGGCGACGGTCGCGGCGCTCAGCACCCGCTCGTCGCCCCCGGCCAGGAACACCGCCCAGCGGCACAGATCGTCCGCCGTGGACCAGAGCTGGCCGGCCGGCGCCATCAGCCCCGTGTCGTGCAGCGGTTCCGGCTGCATCACATCGGCCCACGGATGCACCGCCCAGCCACCCGCGTGCGGTGCCTGCGGCAGCAGCGTCGTCCGGGTCATGCCCAGCGGTTCCAGCACCTCCGCCTGCAGCACGTCGCCCCACGGCTTCCCCCGCAGCTTCTCCACGAGCGCGCCCAGCAGGGCGAACCCCGGGTTGGAGTAGTGATGGACGCGGCCGGCCGGATGCTTCATCGGTTCCGCGCCGAGCAGGTCGGCCAGCTCCGGGCGCAGATCGCCGGAGGTGCGCTCCCACCACGGACCGGGCGTCTCGGCCGCCAGTCCTGAGGTGTGCGCGAGGAGTTGGGCGATCGTCGCACGGCCCGGCTCGGTGTCGGGCAGGTGCAGACCGAGCGGGTCCGCCAGGTCCAGCAGGCCCTCGTCCCGCAGCCGCATCACCAGCACCGCCACGAAGGTCTTGGTCAGCGACCCGATCCGGTACTGGGTGTCCCCATCGGGGCCGTGCCCCTCCATCATGCTGCGGCCACTCGTCCAGACCGTGGCCCCGTCCCGCACCACCGCCCCCACCATCGACGGCGTACGGCCCTCGGCCTGTCCTCGGGCGAGCCGGTGCAGCAGGGCACGACGGGTGGTGGGCAGCAGTTCCTCGGCCGCAGGTGCGGCGGGCGGCACTTCAGGTGTCTCGGACATACGGGTCAGCCTCGCAGAAACGGCGCCGGTCGCTCCAAGGGTTTCCGGCGGTCGCGCTTGACTCTGACACTGTGTGAGGGCCTGCACTAGGAGACGTCATGTTCACCATCGGAGACTTCGCCAAGCACGGACGGGTATCGGTCCGCATGCTGCACCACTACGACGCGATCGGGCTGCTGCGGCCCGCCCGCGTCGACCCCGCCAGCGGCTACCGCTTCTACGAAGCCGGCCAGCTGTCCCGGCTCCATCGCGTCATCGCTCTGAAGGACCTCGGCTTCAGCCTCGAACAGGTCCGGTCGATCCTGGACGAGCAGGTGAGCGCCGAGCAGTTGCGCGGCATGCTGCGGCTGCGCCGGGCGGAGCTGGAGGAGGCGATGGCGGCCACCGCCACGCGGCTGACGCATGTCGAGGCGAGGCTCCGGTCGATCGAAAGTGAGGGACGCATGGCTGCCGACGACGTCGTGGTCAAGCGCATTCCAGCGGTCCGGGTGGCCGAGCTGACCGGCACCGCCATCGGGTTCGGCCCCGAGCACATCGGACCGGTCATCGGCCCGCTCTACGACGAGCTGTGCCGCCGGCTGGAGGCCGCGGGTGTGGCCGTCACCGGACCGGGGGTCGCCTACTACGAGGACGCCCCGGAAGGCGACGGTGCGATCACCGTCCACGCCGGACTGACCGTCACCGCCGACCCGGCGGCCGGCCACGACTTCACGATCGTGGACCTGCCGGCGATCGGGAGCGCCGCCACGGTCGTGCACCACGGTTCCATGGACGACATCGTGTCGACGGCCCAGACCCTGGCCCGGTGGATCGACTCCACCGGCGCCCGCTCCACCGGCTATCCCCGCGAGCTCTACCTCGAATGCCCGGAGGACCACGACAAGTGGGTCACCGAGCTCCAGGAACCGATCGCCCAGTCCTGACCCGACGGCACCGGACACGAGGGGATACGGCCGGGGCCCCGGAGCGGCGTGGATCGCCGCCCCGGGGCCCCGGCCCTGGGTCACCTACTGGTGGGTCCTAGTCGTTCTGGTAGTACCCGAAGGCGTCGATGACGAGGTTGACGCTCCCGGTGCCCGAATTCCAGAAGTCGATGATGCCGTACGGGCCGGGGCTCGCCTGGACCAGGTTCGGAACGGTCTGTCCGCGCAGCCAGTTCAGCGTGGACACGCCGGGCCGGGTCGGCCAGCCCGCGCTGCCGCTCTCGTACTGGTACTCCGAGTACGGGTCGGGGGAGACCGTCAGGAAACCGGCCCCCTTGGTGTCCGTCACGGTGGTGTTGAGCGCGAACGCCGTGATGTCGGGCTCGTCAGCGCCGAGGGGGGTGTAGATGTAGCCCCCGGGGTACATCGGGCCGCTGTGCCAGTACGAGGCGCGGGTGTCGAGCACCCGGACCGGATCGACCGGCAGGTAGGCGCTCTTGCTCGCGGCGCTGTAGTAGCCGACGACGTCGACGAGGACGTCGGTGGACCGGGTGCTGCCGTTGAAGACCCGGATCTTGCCGTCGGCACCGACCGGCACGATCACCGCGTTGGCGATGGTCTGGTTCGTGCCGTAGTTGATGTTGGACGCGAGCGGCGTCTTCCCGCCGTCCGGGTAGACGGTGAGGAAGCCGGAGCCCTTGGAGCCGGTCACGGTCACGTTGAGCGCGACCGCGGTGACGCCGGAGGCCGGCAGGTGGCCCTTGCTGTTCCCGGCGATCTGGGCGGCGAACGATCCGTTGGCGCCGATCTGCCCCTTGGCCACCCCGGTGCCGTTCCGGGTGTCGACGAGACGGGCGGGCGACACCGGTGTGTAGCCGCTGGACGCGGACTGGGTGAAGTACCCGGCGACATCGGCGATCAGGTCGACGGTGGCGGAGGCGCCGTTGTACAGATCGACGTAGCCGTTGGCGCCCACCGGGACGATCACCAGGTTCGGAACGGTCTGGCCCGCGGTGAAGTTGACGTTCGAGGTGCTCGGCCGCGCGTCACCGTCGCCGTACGCCGTGATGTAGCCGAAGCCGTCGGCGCGGGTGACCGTGACGTTCAGGACCACCGCGGTCACTCCGGCCGGAATGCCGCCGTTGCCGCCGATCTGCACCTTGGTCACCGCGTGGGCCTTCGCCTTGGCCTTCGGCGCGCCGGTACCGGTCCGGGTGTCGAGCACCCGGGTCGGCCCGTAGGCCGTGTAGGCCGAACCCGCCGTCCTCGCCGTGACGGTGTTGGACACCGTGTTCCCGACGTTGTCGGCGACCGTGACGGTGATCGTGTATGTCCCCAGCTTCGCGTACCGGTGCGGCAGGGTCACCCGCCCGGAACCGTAGACGTCCGGGTTGCTCGTGGTCCCGTCACCCCAGCTGACCTTGGCGGTGATCGGCACGAGCGCGGTCGTGACGTCCGCGTTGAGCGAGATCGCGTACGCGCTCGTGTGCGTCCCGGACAGGGCCACCGCGAGTTGGGCGTTGGGGTTGACGTACTGGACGGCTCCCCGGCTGGTGTACGGGCTCACGCCGTAGAAGTCCGAGCCGAGCCGGCCGGGCGCGTTCGGGTCCGCGGAGTTGATCGCGGCCGAACCCGGCACCAGGAGCATGTCGACGTTGGCGGACTTGTTCGCCCTGAGATAGGCCCCGTTCGCCTTCTTGGTGTCGATCACGTCGTGTGCGCCCTGGGCCGCGCCGGCCTGGAAGGCGGCGAGCGTCGGGTACGTCGTTCCGGACCAGCTGTAGGGCGCGGTCGCGTCATCGCCGTGGATGTAGAAGGCGTTGTAGTCGGCCGTGGTGCCGGCGCTCGACCCTTCGGAGACGGTGATGTCCGGCGCCCAGGTCTGCTGGGCCGCCGTGCACTGCGACTTGAAGCCGCCGAACATGTAGTCCGTGTTCGGGTTGGTGTCCTCCAGCAGGTTGTTCTCCAGGTGAACGCCGGTCGAGGCGCCCTGGATGTCGATGGCGGACGCGCACGCCCGCTGGATCGTGTTGCCGGTGACGTCCAGGCCGGCCACTCCGGTGGCGGTGATGCCGGTCGCCGCCAGGACGTTGCCGGCGAGCGTGATGTCGCTCGCGCCGGAGGCCACGGAAATCCCGCTGGCCGCGGGCCCGGCACCCCAGAAGCCCGCGTCGACATACGTCCGGCTCACGGTCACGTTGCTGGACGCGCCGTCGATGGTGAGAGCGTCCACCCCGTGGGTGTTGGGGTTGAGGTCGACATAGTCGCCGTCCAGCTTGATGTTGGACGAGCCCTTGATCACAACCGCGGGCGTGCCGTACGACTCCAGCATCATGTTGCTGACCGTCACATCGGTGACGCCGTCCAGTTCGAGGGCCGGCCGCTGTCCTGACGAGTTGATCCACGCCTGGCCGCCGATTCCGACGATCCTGATTCCGGAGGTCTTGACCGTCACCGACTCCTGGGAGAAATACCCCGTGCTGCCGGTTATCTGGACGGTGTCACCCCGGACCGCCGCATTCACCGCGTTCTGAATCAGGCAATAGGGGGCATCCTGTGCGCCCGTCCCGGTATCGACATCGCAGGAGATCGCCGATACTGCGTAAATCGTCCTACCAGTGCCCTCGTCCCGCGGCTGCACTCCGCGGGCCAGCGGCCTGCGCTCCCGGACCTGCTTCGCCGCGGGGCTGGAGAAGGTGGTGAAATTCGAGGACGCTGCCCTGGTCAGAGCGGCAGCGGCACTCGGTCCACTGCTATGGGGAACGGCATGCGGTGAATTGTCCGCATAAGCCAATCCCGGTATAAGGGCAACGCCGGCTGCAAGTGCGGCAGCCGTCGTTGCAAGACGACGATGAGACACTGGCCCCCCAGTTTCTCTCAGGCAAATCTCAAAATAGTACCCGGTAAGAATACAGATCCGGATGCCCTCAAGAACACCCGTTTTATCGCCCGCTCATACCCTTTTCAGGACTCAGGTCTGCGCCATGTCCACAAAGCGTGAATAGTGGCCCTGGAAAGCAACGGTGATCGTCGCGGTGGGGCCGTTACGGTGCTTGGCGACGATGAGGTCGGCCTCGCCCGCGCGCGGGGACTCCTTCTCGTAGGCGTCCTCGCGGTGCAGCAGGATGACCATGTCGGCGTCCTGCTCGATGGAGCCGGACTCACGGAGGTCGGAGACCATCGGCTTCTTGTCCGTGCGCTGTTCGGGGCCACGGTTCAGCTGCGAGAGCGCGATGACGGGGACTTCCAGCTCCTTGGCCAGCAGCTTGAGGTTTCGGGACATGTCCGAGACCTCCTGCTGACGGCTCTCGGGACGCCGGGATCCACCGGACTGCATCAGCTGCAGATAGTCGATGACGACCAGCCGCAGATCGTTGCGCTGCTTGAGGCGCCGGCACTTGGCGCGGATCTCCATCATCGACAGGTTCGGCGAATCGTCGATGAAGAGGGGCGCCGCCGACACGTCCGGCATCCGCCGGGCGAGCCGCGTCCAGTCCTCGTCGGTCATGCTGCCGGACCGCATGTGGTGCAGCGCGACCCGTGCCTCCGCCGACAGCAGGCGCATCGCGATCTCGTTGCGGCCCATTTCGAGGGAGAACACGACGCTGGGCATACCGCTGCCGATCGAGCAGGCGCGGGCGAAGTCCAGCGCCAGGGTCGACTTGCCCATGGCGGGGCGGGCCGCGATGACGATCATCTGGCCCGGGTGGAGGCCGTTCGTCAGTGAGTCGAGGTCCGTGAACCCGGTGGGAACGCCGGACATCCCGCCGCTGCGGGACCCGATCGCCTCGATCTCGTCGAGGGCGCCCTCCATGATCTCGGAGAGCGGGAGGTAGTCCTCGGACGTGCGCTGCTCGGTGACCGCGTAGATCTCCGCCTGGGCGGAGTTGACGATCTCGTCCACGTCGCCGTCGGCCGCGTATCCCATCTGGGTGATGCGGGTGCCGGCTTCGACGAGGCGGCGCAGGACGGCGCGCTCGTGCACGATCTCGGCGTAGTACTCGGCGTTGGCCGCGGTGGGGACCGCGTTGACCAGGGTGTGGAGGTACGGGGCGCCGCCGACGCGGGTGATCTCACCGCGCTTGACCAGTTCGGCGGCGGTGGTGATGGGGTCGGCCGGCTCACCCCGGGCGTACAGGTCGAGGATCGCGGTGTAGATGGTCTCGTGGGCCGGACGGTAGAAGTCCTGGCCCTTGAGCACCTCGACGACATCGGCGATGGCGTCCTTGGACAGCAGCATGCCGCCGAGGACGGACTGCTCGGCGTCGAGGTCCTGCGGCGGTACGCGTTCGAAACCGCCGCCGCCCTCGGACCAGTTGCTGCGGTCCTCGCCGTCGTCCTTCTTGTTGCGCTTGCCGCCCTGTCCGGAACGGAAGTGGGTGACCGGCAGCCGGTCACCAGGACCGCTGTCGGGGGGGAACGGCGGTTCGTCCCCCCAGTGGTCGTCCGCGGGTTCGGGTTGGGTCACCCCGCCACCTCCTCCGTCCGACCTGGCGCCATACCGTGCGTCTCTTTCTTACGCCACGGCTCTGACAATTGAGACACCCGGCTCCTCGTACGGCGCGTCGGGCAGGGGGCTCACGGTAGGGCCCAGGAGACCGTTGGCCAAGACGGTTATCCACAGGCCCTGTGGACGGAGGCATCCAACCTGTGGAGAAGCCGCCTCAACCTGTGCACAGGCCTTGGGAAACCGCTGTGGACAAACACACAATCAGCCGACCCGAACTGCCCTGACCTGGCGTTTTATCATCCGCGGGCTGTGCAGAAGAAAAACTTTCGCCCTCGGGCCAAGATCGCGACAAACCACGCGGAGGAGATCACTCTACGCAGTCGCCCGTAATAGCTGATCAGGCCTTGCAGGTATTACTTGTGGATGATTATCCTGAGCGGGTGAACCCGGTCGCCGAGCCTCCCCAGAAGAGCCGCCCCAGCCATCTCTCCAAGGAGACCCGGCGGCGGCACGACCGGGAGATCATCGCACTCGCCGTGCCCGCCTTCGGCGCCCTCGTCGCCGAGCCGCTCTTCGTCATGGTCGACAGCGCGGTCGTGGGCCACCTCGGCACCCCGCAGCTCGCCGGGCTCGGCGTCGCGGCCGCCCTGCTGACCACCGCCGTCAACATCTTCGTCTTCCTCGCCTACGCCACCACCGCCGCCGTGGCCCGCCGGGTCGGCGCGGGCGACCTGCCGGGCGCGATCCGCCAGGGCATGGACGGCATCTGGCTCGCCCTGCTGCTCGGCGTTGCCGTCATCGCGCTCGTCGTCCCCACCGCTCCGGCACTCGTCGGCCTCTTCGGAGCGTCCGACACCGCCGCACCGTTCGCCGTCACCTACCTGCGGATCAGCGCGTTCGGCATCCCCGCCATGCTCGCCGTCCTCGCCGCCACCGGCGTGCTGCGCGGCCTCCAGGACACCAGGACGCCGCTCTACGTGGCGCTCGGCGGCTTCACGGCCAACGCGGGGCTCAACGCGGCCCTGGTCTACGGCGCGGGACTGGGCATCGCCGGCTCGGCCTGGGGAACGGTCATCGCCCAGAACGCCATGGCCGTGGTGTACCTGTACGTCGTCGTCCGCGGAGCGCGCCGGCACGGCGCGTCGCTGCGCCCGGACGCCGCCGGCATCCGGGCCTGCGCCCAGGCGGGCGTTCCACTGCTGATCCGCACACTGAGCCTGCGGGCGGTCCTTCTGATCGCCACCGCGGTCGCCGCAGGCCTGGGCGACACCGAGATCGCCGCCCACCAGATCACGCTCACCCTCTGGTCGCTGCTGGCCTTCGCACTCGATGCCATCGCCATCGCGGGGCAGGCCATCATCGGCCGCTATCTGGGCGCCGACGACCCTGCGGGCGCCCGGGCCGCCTGCCGCCGGATGGTGCAGTGGGGCATCGCCTCCGGCGTGCTGCTGGGCCTGCTGGTGGTCGCGAGCCGCCCGCTGATCGCGACGCTCTTCACCTCCGACCCGTCCGTGCGGAGTGCCCTCATGCCGGTCCTGCTGGTGGTCGCCGTCAGCCAGCCGGTCTCCGGCATCGTCTTCATCCTCGACGGTGTCCTGATGGGCGCCGGCGACGGGCCCTATCTCGCCTGGTCCATGCTCGCCACGCTGGCCGTCTTCGCCCCCGTCGCGCTCGCCGTCCCGGCCCTCGGAGGCGGCCTCACCGCCCTGTGGTGGGCCATGACGCTGATGATGCTGACCCGGCTCGTCGCGCTCCAGCTGCGGGCGCGGTCCGGCCGCTGGATCGTCACCGGTGCGGTGCGGGCGTAGCCGTCCTCTTCCCTGCCGCGGGGGACGCGGCGGTGGTCCGGGACCGGTTCCCCGTTCCGCCGATCCGTGCCGACCGTACCGATGGTCCGGCCGCCCGGCCCGCCCGGAAGACGGCGAGCGGCCGTTCACGGCCTCCCAGGTGCCGCGCCAGCTCCCGTTCCGTCCGCGGGCAGTCGAGGATCTGGCTCAGCGGATGCACGGCGATCCCCCGCTCCGCGAGGCCGTACCAGACCCGCACGAGCTCCTGTCCGGCCTGGACCAGGGCGGCCGGGGGCCCGGCCGCCGCACCGGCGCCGGACGCGGCGGGTCCGGCCGGCGCGGTGAGGACCAGGACGCTGCCCTCGTAGCGCAGCAGCCCGCTCTGCGAAGCGGCCAGCAGCCGGGCCAGCCCGAGGCGCCGCAGCACCCCGTAGACGCCCGGTATGAGCACCACCCGCAGCCCCGCAGCCTCCACGCGAGACATGGCCAGCGCCTCGTACGTCAGACCGTCGGCCGCGTACCGCGGATGGCTCCGGTTCAGCCGTAGCCAGGTGCGCAGTTCCCGCACCACCGGGGCACTGCCGAAGAGCCACCGGTCGGCGCGTACCGCGAGGCCCGCGAGTTCGCGCGCGGGCACTTCCACCAGGCTCGTCCGTTCCAGCCCGGTCCTGGCGGCGCCGAGGTCCGCCGCGGTGAGCCGTCCCCCGGTGTGGACGCCCCTCGCGCAGCCGCGCAGCCCGACGGTCCGCGCGCTGAAAGGCGTCGCGTACAGATCGGGCGCCGGCAACAGCCGGGCGGCCGTTCGCCGTTCCTCGTCGACGGTGATCTCGGCGCGTATCGCGAGGCCGGCGTCCGCCGCGACGATCAGACAGGTCTCCACGAAGGCGCCCAGGGACAGGAACAGATCGCGGCGGCCGGGGTCGCCGTCGGGCAGCTCCCGGGCCGGGTCCCAGCCCACTTCGACGGCGTCGTTGTCGTAGCGCAGCACCCAGGGCTGCGTGTTGTGCGCGCTCGGCGCGCGGCGGCACAGCTCCTCGCGCTCCCGCAGCACCGCCGTCCAGTGGACCGAGTCCCGGTTGCTCACCGCATTGCCCTCTCGTAGAAGGTGTAGCCGTGCAGCGGTCGGCCGCCGACGCGCCGGTACTGCGCGGCCGACGCGGCGTTCCCGTGCTCGACGAAGGTGCTGCGCAACGTCCGGTAGCCGCCGCTGCGCAGATCGCGGTGCAGTTCCCGGGCGAGGAGCGTCAGATAGCCCTTCCCCTGGTGACCCGGCACCGTCCCCTTGATGATCAGTACCGCTTCGCTGCGGTACCGGCCGCGGGTGGCCAGCAGCCGCAGTTGCTGCGGGAGCCCCAGCCGGCCACGGGTCGCCATGACGAATTCCGAGATGTCGGGGACGGCGAGCACGAACGCGACCGGCTCGCCCTCCGCCGTCAGATAGAGCAGCAGCTGCTCGTCGAGGAGATGGGCCAGCCCGTCCGTCTGGGCCGCCAGCTCGGCGGCGGAGATCTCGGTGTAGTAGCCGAGTTGGGCGAAGGAGGCGTTGAGCATGCCGCGCAGCAGCGGCAGTTGCTCCGCCAGCTTCCGCCGCGAGCCGTGGTGGATCCGCAGCCCCTCAGCGGCGATGCGGCTGTCGTCGAACAGGAACGCCTGGCCGGGGTCGACGGCGCCGGGACCGTCGAGGTTCTCGCAGACCCAGGTGTCGGCGCCGAACCGCCGGGTGAAGCCGTGCTGTTCGTAGGCAGCCGGGTAGTACGCCGGGTTCCAGGCGGAGTCGATGAACCCGCGGTCCCCGAACCCCGACGTGATGACACCGCCCGACTGGTTGGGCAGCAGACTGACCGGCCCGAACGCCACCTCCGTTCCCGCACCGGCCCGCTCGGTCAGATCGAAGAGCTCCTTGGCGACGTCCTCCCCGACGTCCTGCGGATCGGCGAACTCGGTGAGCCCGAAGAGCTGGGCGCGCTTGCCGATCCTGCTGTCGAACCCGGGGTAGCGGTGCAGACAGATCCGGCCCACGGGAGTGCCGGCCGTATCGCGCGCGACATGGAGCTCGACGGTCCGTTCCCGGTACCACGTGCGGATCTGGGGCTCCAGGGTCGGCACGTAGCGGTCGCGCGGGTGGAGCCGCAGCGGGAGTTCGCAGAACTCCCGCAGCTCGCTCCGTCCGCCGACCTTGGTGACGGTGATGGTCACGGCCTGCCGTCCAGGTGCTCCGGGCAGCGCGCCGCCGGCGCTGCGCCGCCCGCCGCCGCACGCGGCTCCGCACTGCGCTGCGCACGCCGTTTCTCGTGCCGCACATGCTTGACGGGGCGCGGTGCGCGCCCTGCGGAGAGCTCCGTGCTCAGCGGCTCGAAGGTGTCGACGTGGGACAGCGCACCGTCCTCGGCCCGCCAGACGCCGTTGGTGTACCCGGCCGCGTCCGCCGTGTAGATGCGGATCCAGCCGCCGGTCGCGCGGCCCTTGCCTTCGTCCGTCAGCCAGCACATGAGCTCGTGATGGGCCTTGCCCCGGGCGAACTTCAGCAGTTCGTCGCGGTCGGCGAAGAAGGCGATCGTGCCCAGGGTGAAGGGGAAGCGCCAGTACACCTTGTGCCAGACATAGCCCTTCATCCGCTTCATCTCGCGGACCATCCGCACATAGCCGGGGCCCAGCGTGATGATCGCGCGCAGCCCCGAGTAGCGGGTGGCGCCGACGAACATGGCACCGGCCTGTCCTGGCGCCGGGGTGAGGGAGAAGTCGGTACTGCGCATGGTTCAGGCACCGCCCTTCGCGGTCGCACCGAGCAGGTACTTGTTCTTGATGCCGCGACTGCTGCCACCGGCCGCGGTCCCCGTTCCACCCGCGAACGGCCCCGAGCCGTACGGGTGCACCCGCGCCGCCACCTCGCCGGCCGAGGAGTCCTCCGTCAGCGACTGGGCGAAGTCCCGGCTGCAGGCGGCGAGATGCCGCAGCACGCCCGCCCGGCACACCTCCGCGAGCTTCACGGTCCCGTCGGCGTCCAGCACCGTCCCCTCCCGCAGCTGCACATGGACGACGGGCCGCGCCTCCAGGTCGTCGCCCTCCTCCAGCGCCAGACAGAAGCTCTCGATCCGGTCCGCCATCGGATTGCCCTCGTACAGGCCGTACTCGACGTCCTGCGGGTAGATGTTGGCGCCCATGTAGGAGACGGTCGAGTCGGCCCGCCCGTACAGGAACAGCAGGGGCAGCCGCATCTTCTCGCGCAGGGCGGCGGCCTCCGCGCGCTGCAGCAGGACCGGGCGGTCCGCGAAGAGCTCCCGCAGGATGTCCCAGACCTGGGGGAAGGACATCAACGTGCCCTCATCGCCGATGTTGTAGCGGAGCTTGGCAGCCATGACGGCGGTGGAGTTGATGGTGCAGAGCACCTCGCCGGTCCGGTCGTCGCCGGCGGTCTCCAGATAGGTCTCCAGGGGGTTGTACTGGAAGACCATCGGCAACCGCTGCTCGTCCGGGCCCAGGAAGGCCGCCCTGACGGTGGCGTCCTCGCGCATCATCCGGCGCAGCCAGACACTGAAGGTGGTCTCGCCGCCCATCCCGATGGTGAGGTCGGACGCGCCGTAGCCGGAGCGGACCTTGCCGAACACATCGCCGACGTAGTCGCGCAGCGCCTCGGTCATCCCTTCGCCGCCGACCATCGCCGCGAGCCGGTAGCCCTTCTCCTCGAACCAGGACTCACCAGCCAGCCGGTCCCGCAGATGCTTGAGGAACGGCGGGTAGGCGGTGACCAGGTAGTCGTAGCGCGGCCCGAAGTGCCGCAGCGTGTCGACGATCTTCTCCAGATCGGGCCCGGTGTTCTTCACGGTGGCGATCCGGGCCATGGCGATGCCGGTGTTGGTGCCGGTGGCCCAGGCGCCCATCGAGTAGGCGTTGATCACGAAGAGCCGCTTGGAGGGGAAGACGAGGCTGGTGTAGCCGGCCACATTGCGGTGCACGGTGTTCAACTCGCGGCGGCTGCGCACCCAGTTGTACGGAGTGCCGGACGAGCCCGAGGACTCGTCGACCACGCTGCCGGCGATCTCCACCCGCCCCTTCCAGCAGCGCATCTCCTCCGGGTACGCCTTGACGTACGACTCCTTGTCGGTGGCCGGGTAGGAGTCGAGCCGGAACCAGCGGAACCGCCAGCCGCCGTTCTCCAGGTGCGCGGCGTACGCCGGTACGTCCAGCGCCGCGAACTGGCAGGTCATCCATGCGTGGAGGCGGGCGAAACCGCTCATCCACGGGCGGTAGTTGCGGGCCATCACCCGCCATACGAAGGGGTGCACCCGGTAGAGCCGGTACAGAGCGGTGAGCCCGAAGCTGATGATTCTCAGCAGCCACTGCCGCGCGAAGCTTCCCATTGCCATGCCCACATGGTGGCCGCGCGGCCCCGTCCTCTGTATGGGCTGCGCTACTCACTCCGGGCCCCGTACCTACCTGAGTACGCGCGGCATCCACGAGGGCACTCGGGTGCGATGTTTCACGTGGAACATCCGCCGGCCGATGGGATGTTCCACGTGAAACATCCCGGAACGAACGAAGGACCGGCACCCCCTGCGGGGTACCGGTCCTTCGCGCTGCGCCGAAGCGCGGCAGATCAGGCAGCAACGACCTCAAGGTCGAGCTTGACCTCGACCTCGGGGTGCAGACGCACCGAGATCTTGTGGGCGCCGAGGGTCTTGATCGGCGTACCGACCTCGACACGACGCTTGTCCACGTCCGGGCCACCGGCGGCCTTGATCGCCGCAGCGATGTCGGCCGGCGTGATGGAACCGAACAGTCGGCCGCTGTCACCCGCGCGGGTGGTCAGCTGCACCTTGACGGACTGCAGCTTCGCCTTGACGGCGTTCGCGTCCTCAAGGGTGTGAATCTCACGGATCCGACGCGCACGACGGATCTGCTCTACGTCCTTCTCGCCACCCTTGGTCCAGGCGATCGCGAAACCGCGCGGGACCAGGTAGTTGCGGGCGTAGCCGGACTTGACCTCTACGACATCGCCTGCGGCGCCGAGGCCGGAGACCTCGTTGGTGAGGATGATCTTCATGTTTCGGTCACCCTTCCTTAGCGAGCGGTCGACGTGTAGGGCAGCAGTGCCATCTCACGGCTGTTCTTCACGGCCGTGGCGACGTCACGCTGGTGCTGCGTGCAGTTGCCGGTCACGCGGCGGGCACGGATCTTGCCACGGTCGGAAATGAACTTCCGCAGCATGTTCGTGTCCTTGTAGTCCACGTAAACGGTCTTGTCCTTGCAGAACGCGCAGACCTTCTTCTTAGGCTTGCGCGGAGGCGGCTTCGCCATGATGTCTCTCCTGTTTGATCAAGAAGTTGGTGTCGTGACGCCCTTAGAAGGGCGGCTCGTCCGAGAAGCCGCCGCCGGAGGAGGAACCGGAGTTCCCTCCCCAGCTTCCGCCGCCGCCCTGCTGGGCACCGCCGGCCGGAGCACTGGTCGCCCAGGGGTCGTCGGTAGCAGCACCGCCGCCGCCCTGCTGGCCGCCGCCGGAGCTTCCGCCCCAGTTGCCGCCACCCTGGCCGCCCTGTGCGCCACCGCCACCGCTGTAACCGCCCTGCTGGCCGCTACGGCCGCCGCCGGTCGTCTTGGTGACCTTGGCGGTCGCGGTCTTCAGGCTGGCGCCGACTTCCTCGACGTCCAGTTCGTAGACCGTCCGCTTGACGCCCTCGCGGTCCTCGTAGGACCGCTGCTTCAGCCGGCCCTGCACGATGACGCGCATGCCTCGCTGCAGCGACTCCGCTACGTTCTCCGCCGCCTGACGCCAGACCGAGCACGTGAGGAAGAGGCCATCGCCGTCCTTCCACTCGTTGGTCTGCTTGTCGAAGATGCGGGGTGTGGACGCGACACGGAACTTCGCGACCGCCGCACCGGACGGGGTGAAGCGCAGCTCGGGGTCGTCGACGAGATTGCCGACGACCGTGATGACGGTCTCGCCTGCCATGGTGGTGACCTCTCGGCGGTGTGCTGGCTGCTTCTCGGAACCGGTACTGCTCTAAGCCCGCAGGCTCAGTGCAGTTCCGGGCGGAGGACCTTGGTCCGGAGAACCGACTCGTTCAGGTTGAGCTGACGGTCGAGCTCCTTGACGACCTCGGGCGAAGCCTTGAGGTCGACGACCGAGTAGATACCCTCGGCCTTCTTCTTGATCTCGTACGAGAGGCGACGACGGCCCCAGGTGTCGACCTTCTCCACGCTGCCGCCGCCGTTGCGGACGACAGTGAGGAAGTTCTCGATCAGCGGGGAGACAGCGCGCTCCTCGAGATCGGGGTCGAGAATGAGCATGAGCTCGTAGTGACGCATTGTGGAACCCACCTCCTTTGGACTCAGCGGCCACGGCATTTCCGTGGCAGGAGGGTTTGCATTGCGTCGCAACGGTAGCGCCGACCACTGACAATCACGGTGGATCGTTGTGGACCAGCGCAGACACCGGTGCAGACCGTACAGACTACCCGGACAACCGCCTCCGGTTGAAATCCGGCCGCTAATGCCCTCAATCTGTACACATCGGGTAGGAACGGCGCTACGATGCGCTACGGCTCCGTTACGGAGGTCTCCCATGGCACAGCAAGCGGCTCGGACCCATCGCCTCAGGTTCAACACCGACGGCCAGGCCCATCCCCTGGAGAACACGCTGGTCGCGGTCAGCCTGGTCCTCGGTGGCATCGCCATCGTCACGTCGATCTTCGACAGCCTGCATCTGCTCAGTTCCCTGACCGGCCTGGCCGGGATCATCACCGGGGGATACGGGCAATTCATCTCGGTCACCACCGCCGAACGCTTCGCGCTGATCATCGGGCTCGGCGCGGCCGCGGTCGGCTTCTACCTGGGTATGGCACACGGAGGGTTCTTCGGCGGCTGACCGGAGACTTGTCCACAGGGCTGGCGGGGCGGTTCCCCGATCGCAGTAGGCTTCGGCGCAGATAAGACCGCAGTCGTAGCGATGGGGAGCGCCCCGCATGAGCTTGACCCTGAGGACCATCAGCCGTGAGCAGCATCTGGCATTCATCCAGAGCCTGCCCTCGGCCAGTCACTGCCAGGTTCCGGCATGGGCGGATGTCAAGAACGAATGGCGCTCCGAGAACCTCGGCTGGTTCGACGACAAAACCGGCCAGATCGTCGGCGCCGGCCTGGTGCTGTACCGGCAGATCCCCAAGCTCAAGCGGTACCTCGCGTACCTGCCCGAGGGCCCGGTCATCAACTGGTACGCCCCGAACCTGGACGAGTGGCTCCAGCCGATGCTGGCGCACCTCAAGCAGCAGGGCGCCTTCACGGTGAAGATGGGCCCGCCCGTCGTCATCCGCCGCTGGGACGCGCCCGCCATCAAGGCCGGCATCTCCGACCCGGACGTGAAGCGGCTGCGGGACGTCGAGGCGACGTTCATCGAGCCCCGCGCCTTCGAGGTGGCCGACCGGCTGCGCCGGATGGGCTGGCAGCAGAACGAGGACGGCGGCGCAGGCTTCGGTGATGTGCAGCCGCGCTACGTCTACCAGGTGCCGCTGGAGAACCGTTCGCTGGACGACATCCTCAAGGGCTTCAACCAGCTGTGGCGCCGCAACATCAAGAAGGCCGAGAAGGCCGGCGTCGAGGTCGTGCAGGGCGGCTACGACGACCTCCCGGTCTGGCAGAAGCTGTACGAGGTGACGGCCGAGCGCGACCACTTCCGGCCCCGCCCGCTGTCGTACTTCCAGCGGATGTGGACCTCGCTCAACAACGAGGACCCCAACCGGATGCGGCTGTACCTGGCCGTGCACGAGGGCGAGGCGGTGGCCGCGGCCACCATGCTGATCGTCGGCGGGCACGTCTGGTACTCCTACGGCGCCTCCGCGAACCACAAGCGGGAGGTCCGGCCGTCCAACGCGATGCAGTGGCGGATGCTCAGGGACGCGTACGCCCTCGGGGCGAGCGTGTACGACCTGCGCGGCATCAGTGACTCCCTCGACGAGACGGACCACCTGTTCGGCCTGATCCAGTTCAAGGTGGGCACGGGCGGCCAGGCCGCCGAATACTTGGGCGAGTGGGATTTCCCCCTCAACAAACTGCTCCACAAGGCACTCGACATCTACATGTCCCGCCGCTGACCGGCGAGCAGACGAAGGAAAGGTCCTGACCAGGCCATGGCGCTCACCCTGTATGTCGACACCGCACGCTGGCGTGCGCACCAGCAGTCCGTGGCCGAGCAGTTCCCCGGCATAGTCCCGGTCTGCAAGGGCAACGGCTACGGCTTCGGACACGAGCGGCTCGCCGACGAGGCGACCCGGCTCGGCAGCGACATGCTCGCGGTCGGTACGACCTACGAAGCCGCCAGGATCAAGGACTGGTTCGGCGGCGACCTCCTGGTCCTCACCCCGTACCGGCTCGGCGAGGAGCCGGTACCGCTGCCGGACCGTGCGATCCGGTCGGTGTCCTCCGTCGAGGGCGTGCGCGGGCTGGTGGGCGCGCGGGTCGTCATCGAGGTCATGAGCAGCATGAAGCGCCACGGCGTCGCCGAGGACGACCTGGTCAAGCTGCACGCCGCCATCGACGACGTACGGCTGGAGGGCTTCGCCATCCATCTGCCGCTGGACCGCACCGACGGTTCCGACGCGGTGGAGGAGGTCTTCGGCTGGATGGAGCGGCTGCGCGCCGCCCGGCTGCCGCTGCACACGATGTTCGTCAGCCACCTCAAGGCGCATGAGCTCGGCCAGCTGCAGCAGCAGTTCCCGCAGACCAAGTTCCGTGCCCGGATCGGCACCCGGATGTGGCTCGGCGACCACGAGGCCACCGAGTACCGCGGTGCGGTCCTGGACGTCACGCGCATCGCCAAGGGCGAGCGCTACGGGTACCGCCAGCAGAAGGCCTCCGACGACGGCCACCTGATCGTGGTCGCGGGCGGGACCTCCCACGGGGTCGGGCTCGAAGCGCCCAAGGCCCTGCACGGCCTGATGCCCCGCGCCAAGGGTGTCGCGCGGGCCGGCCTGGCCACCGTCAACCGCAACCTGTCGCCGTTCGTGTGGGCGGGCAAGCAGCGGTGGTTCGCGGAGCCCCCGCACATGCAGGTCTCCATCCTCTTCCTGCCCAACGACGTGGCCCCGCCGGCGGTCGGTGACGAGCTGGTGGCGCACCTGCGGCACACCACCACCCAGTTCGACCGCGTCCTGGACCGCTGAGCCGCAGCAGGACGCCTCTCAGCCGGTCTCAGCCGCTGTCGCGGCACCGCCGCCCTCCACGGGCCGCTGTCCCGCCGGTGCGTGCCGTTCCACGCCCCACTCCACCGGCATCCCGGTGAAGGGGGCCGCGTGCCGCGGTTCATGGGCCCTGCCGAGCACGAACACGTCCGGCGCGCCGTCCAGCACGCCGCCGGACGGGTCGTCCTCGCCGTCCCAGCGCACCACGTCGCGTTCCGGCAGCAGGATGTCCCGCACCACCACGCCGCACAGGTACAGCGTGCCGAGGAGGTGGATGACGATCGCCAGGTGGTAGCCGTCCTGGGGCAGCCCGTGGTGCTTGTTGCCGCCCGTCACATAGGCGAGCTGCATCCAGATGCCCAGGAAGTACAGGACCTGGGAGCCCTGCCACACCAGGAAGTCCCGCCAGCGCGGCCTGGCGAGCACGGCCAGCGGCAGCAGCCACAGCACGTACTGGGGCGAGTAGACCTTGTTGGCGACCACTATGGCGGCCACGACGAGGAAGGCGAGCTGCGCGAAGCGGGGACGCCGGGGCGCGTAGAGCGCGAGGCCCGCGATGGCCGCGCAGAGCAGCAGCATCAGGGCGACGGCGTAGGAGTTGACGCCGTCGAGCGGCTTGCCGGTCTGCTGGCTGATGACGAGCCAGATGGAGCCGTAGTCGATCCGGCGTTCCTGGCTGAACGAGTAGAACTTCGCCCAGCCGTCGCGCGCCAGCAGGATCACCGGCAGGTTCACCACCAGCCACGCGCCCACCGCACCCGCCACGGCCGTCCAGAAGGCCCTCAGCCGGCCCGCCCGCAGGCAGAGCACGAACAGCGCCCCCAGCAGCAGTAGCGGATAGAGCTTGGCGGCAGTGGCCAGGCCGAGCAGGACGCCGGCCGCCAGCGGGCGGCTGCGGGACCACATCAGCATGGCTCCCGCGGTGAGCGCCACCGCGAACAGGTCCCAGTTGATGGTGGCGCTCAGCGCCAGCGCGGGGGAGAGCGCGACGAGCAGGGCGTCCCAGGGCCGGCGCCGGTGGGTGCGCGCGACGCACACCACGAGGGCCACCGCGCAGACCATCAGCATGCCCGCGTTGACCAGCCAGTAGATCTGCTCCCGGTGCTGCTCCGAGCCGCCGTCCGGGGTGAACCAGGACGCGACCTCCATGAAGAGGCCGGTCAGGACCGGGTACTCCAGATAGTGGAAGTCGGTGGAGACCTCGTCCGGGATCCGGTCGAAGTACGGCACGATCCCCGTGGAGAAACCGCGGCCGCCGAACAGGTGCGGGATGTCGGAGTAGCAGGCGTGGATGTACTGCGCGTCACCCGGCTGGAACCAGCCGCTGTTGTAGCAGGGCAGCTTCTGCACCATCCCGAGCGCGAACATGCCGATGACCAGGATCACCAGGACCCGCAGCGGGTTCCACCAGCGGTGGGTGCTGATCTCCGCCCGGCGTCCCAGCGGCCCGCCGATGACCTCGCTGGCGGATGCGGCCAGCGGATCCTCGTCGGTCGGCGGCACGAGGGCCTCCAGCTGGTCGTCTTCGCGCACGCTCGTCATGCCGGACATCCTGCCGCATGGCCCCGGAAGGCAGGAGGCCGCGGAGGGCATTGGCCCTCCGCGGCCCCGGCCGCACTGCTGACGGCTCATCCGTCAGTCGGAGAAACCGTTGTTGTTCCCACCGCCGCCGTTGTTGCGGGGCGGGGTGGTCGAGGGCGTCGGCGAGGTGCTGCCGCCACCACCGGGTGTGTGGTTGCACGGCGGCCAGTCGAGCGGCCCGCAGGACGTCGGCGGCGTACCGCTCGGCGTGTTCGACGGCGACGTGGGCGGCGTCGTCGTGGGCGTCGTCGGAGGCTTGGTCGTCGACGGGGTCTGGCTGGGCGTCGTCTGCGACGGCGTGGGCGTCGGGCTGGTGCCCGGCGCGTACATCACCTCGCCGGGATCGCTCGACGGCTCGTTGAAGGTCTGCTTCGGGGTGCCCTTGAGGGCCTCGGTCATGTAGTCGTGCCAGATCTGCGCCGGGAACGAATTACCGTGCATCTTCGCCTTGCCGGCGGTCCCGTACATCGACAGGAAGGTCTTCTTGCTGGCCTCGGCCTTGTCGTCCAGTCGCCACATACCGATCGAGGTCGACAGCGCCGGCGTGTAGCCGATGAACCAGGCCGACTTGTTGTCGTCGGTGGTACCGGTCTTGCCCGCGGCCTCGCGGCCGTCGTCGAGCTTCGCCGGCTCGCCGGTGCCCTTTTGGACCACGCCCTGCAGCACGTTGGTGACGGTGTCGGCCACGTTCGTCTCGAAGGCGACCTTCGACTTCTTCTCGTGCTTGTAGATCTGTCCGCTCTTGTCCGACACGCTGGTGACCGAGTACGGGTCGTTCTGCGTGCCGTTCGCGGCGAACGTCGCGTACGCCCCGGCCATCCGGATCGCGCTGGGCGACGAGGTGCCGATCGAGTACGTGACGCTGTTCTTGTAGTCGTTCAGACCGTTCGACGAGGAGGGCCGCAGACCCGCCGCGATCGCGGCGTCATGCACCTTGTCGGTGCCCACGTTCATACCGAGCTGGACGTAGGGGGAGTTCATCGACTTTTCCATGGCCTCGCGCAGCGTGACCTTCGCCTCGGACTCGCCGTCGTCGTTCGGCTGGGTCCACTCGTCGCCCTTGTTGTCGTGCCAGGGCTTGCCGTCGTAGGTGTTGATCTTCAGGTCGTTCTTACCGCTGAAGATGCTCTTCGGCGAGACCTTGGTGCGCTCGTCGTCACCCTGCTCCGGCCCCCCCTTGGGGTCACGCGATCCGTGCGTCATCGCGGCCGCCAGGACGAACGGCTTGAAGGTGGACCCGACCTGCGCGCCGGTCTCGTCGGCGTTGTTGGTGAAGTGCTGCGTCGCGTCGGTACCGCCGTAGATGGCGATGATCGCGCCGTCCTTGGGGTTGATCGAGGCGCCACCGAACTGCACGAACTTGTCGACGAACCCGCCGTCCTTGTCCAGGGTGGTGTTCTTCCCCGAGGTGTCCTTACGGGTGTCCGGCTTCAGGTTCTTGTCGCGGACCGCCTTGATCGACGCCTCCAGCTCCGCCACCTTCTTCTTGTTGAAGGTGGTGTGGATCTGGTAGCCGCCCTTGGTCAGCATGTCGGCCGTGACGTTGGTGTTGCTGGTGACGTAGGACTTGGCCAGCCCCACCAGATAGCCGATCTGCCCGGCCATCTGCGCGTTCTTCTTCACCGGGCCCGGCATCGGGTACGCCGTGTACTTCGCGCGATCCGCGGGCTCCAGGCGGCCGTCCTTGACCTCCTCGTCAAGGATCCACTTCCAGCGGTCCATGGACCGTGCCTTGTTGGCCTCGGGGGTGGCGTGCTGGTCGATGTCCACCGCACCGGCCGGGTCGAAGTACGTCGGGCCCTTGAGCAGCGCGGCAAGGAACGCGCACTGGCTCGGGTTGAGCTTGTCGGAGTCGACCCCGAAGTACGTCCGGGCCGCGGCCTGGATCCCGTAGGCACCCCGCCCGTAGTAGGAGGTGTTGAGGTAGCCGGCCATGATGTCCGGCTTCCTCACACTGGCGCCGACCTTTATCGAGATGAACAGTTCCTTGAACTTACGAGTGATCGTCTGCGACTGGTCGAGCCGGGAGTTCTTGACGTACTGCTGGGTGATCGTCGAACCACCCTGCACCTCACCGCCGGTGGCCATGTTCTTCAGGGCTCGCGCGATACCCATGGGGTCGACGCCGCTGTCGCCCTCGAAGCTCTTGTTCTCCGCGGAGATGACCGCGTTCTGCATCGCCTTCGGGATCGACTCGATGGGCACGATCTGGCGGTTGATCTCCCCGCCGGTCGCGATCATCGGGGTGTTGTCGTCCCAGTAGTAGACGTTGTTCTGCGCGGTGGCGGCCAGGTTCACGTTCGGGACCTTCACCATCGCGTACGCGATGCCCGCGATACCGACCAGCGTGCCGAGGAACGCGATGGTCAGCGACGTGACCTGCTTCCAGGACGGCATCCAGTGGCGCCAGCCGGTCTTGCCCCAGCGCGGATAGTCGATGAAGCGCTTCTTCGGGGGACGGCCGGGACCACTGCCACTGCCGCTGCCGCTGCCGCTGCCACCACCGCCGGTCCTGCGGCGCCCGCCGCCACCGGAACCGCCCGCGCCTTCCGCGACACCCGCGCCCTCGGCAGCGTTCGCCGCACGGCGGCGACCGCCCTGCGAAGCACGGCGAGCAGCCGCGCGGCCGGGATAGGAAGGCCCGTCACCGGCGGATCCGCCCGATGACGGTCCCTGGGACGGCGGGTTTGCGGCGCGCCGGCCACCGGACGACGGCGGCGGTTGCTGCTGCGCTCCGCGCCGGGCGGCTGCGCGGCCGCCGCCGGGCGACTGCGGCGGCTTGCGACGGTGATCGCTCATGAACAGCTACTCCTAGAACAGGCGGGATCGCCTGAAGGCGGCAATGAATATCCGTGGGTCCCCCTGAGTGCGGCAGTGTCAGGCCGCACTGCACCCAGGACCAAGACGCTCACGCGCGTCACAGGGTTCCCGGTGCTCTGCATGGCGAACAGAGTACGCAGGCTCAAAAGCCCTGTGACACCAACCTTCGTCACATAACGGGCGGCTGGGCCTTCACAGGTTTCCCGATGTGACACCGGTCACCGCGGGCCGCCTTGCCAGATAGATCAAGCCGTTCTATCGTCGCGATGTATCGAGTCGATACATCGAGTCGGCACAAGCACCACCACACACCGGGGCGGACCCGGGTTCAGCGGTGGCCAGGACGGAGAGGCGGGGGCAGTGAGCAAGCGCTCCGGGATCCTCGAATTCGCTGTTCTCGGCCTGCTGCGCGAATCCCCGATGCACGGTTACGAGCTGCGCAAGCGGCTCAACACCTCGCTCGGTGTGTTCCGCGCGTTCAGCTACGGCAGCCTTTATCCCTGCCTGAAGACGCTGGTCGCCCAGGGCTGGTTGATCGAGGAGACGGTTCCGGACGTGGATCCGCTGGCCGCTCCCCTCGTCGGCCGCCGGGCGAAGATCGTCTACCGGCTGACCACGGCGGGCAAGGAGCACTTCGAGGAGCTCCTCGCCCACTCAGGGCCGGACGCATGGGAGGACGAGCACTTCGCGGCTCGTTTCGCCTTCTTCGGCCAGACGTCACGGGACGTTCGGATGCGCGTCCTCGAGGGGCGGCGCAGCCGCCTCGAGGAACGCCTGGACAAGATGCGCGCCTCGTTGGTGCGCACCCGTGAGCGGCTCGACGACTACACGCTCGAGCTGCAACGGCACGGCATGGAATCGGTGGAGCGCGAGGTCCGCTGGCTCAACGAGCTGATCGAGACCGAGCGCAACGGGCGCACCACGCGCCCGTCGGCCAAGCAGGACGACAACACACAAGACCGCAACACTCAAGAACATGGCGGCCAACCCGGAGACCGGGGAACCGCGTGACGATTACACAGGGAGCAACCGTGGGTTCGGTTCGCGTAGCCATTGTTGGCGTGGGCAACTGCGCCGCGTCGCTGGTGCAGGGTGTCGAGTACTACAAGGACGCCGACCCGAACGGCCGCGTGCCTGGCCTCATGCACGTGCAGTTCGGTGACTACCACGTGCGTGACGTCGAGTTCGTGGCCGCCTTCGATGTCGACGCGAAGAAGGTCGGCCTCGACCTCGCGGACGCCATCGGCGCCAGCGAGAACAACACGATCAAGATCTGCGACGTTCCGCAGAGCGGTGTCACCGTCGAGCGCGGTCACACCCACGACGGTCTCGGCAAGTACTACCGCGAGACCATCGAGGAGTCGGACGCGGCCCCGGTCGACATCGTCAAGATCCTCAAGGACCGTCAGGTCGACGTTCTCGTCTGCTACCTGCCCGTCGGCTCCGAGGTCGCTGCGAAGTTCTACGCGCAGTGCGCCATCGACGCCAAGGTCGCGTTCGTCAACGCCCTCCCGGTCTTCATCGCCGGCACCAAGGAGTGGGCGGACAAGTTCACCGAGGCCGGTGTGCCGATCGTCGGTGACGACATCAAGTCGCAGGTCGGCGCCACGATCACGCACCGTGTGATGGCGAAGCTCTTCGAGGACCGCGGTGTCCTGCTGGAGCGCACCATGCAGCTGAACGTCGGCGGCAACATGGACTTCAAGAACATGCTGGAGCGCGACCGCCTCGAGTCGAAGAAGATCTCGAAGACGCAGGCCGTCACCTCGCAGATCGACCGCGACCTGGGTGCCGACAACGTGCACATCGGCCCGTCGGACTACGTGGCGTGGCTCGACGACCGCAAGTGGGCGTTCGTCCGCCTCGAGGGCCGCGCCTTCGGTGACGTCCCGCTGAGCCTGGAGTACAAGCTCGAGGTCTGGGACTCCCCGAACTCGGCCGGCGTCATCATCGACGCGGTGCGTGCCGCGAAGATCGCCCTGGACCGCGGCATCGGTGGCCCGATCCTCTCGGCGTCCTCGTACTTCATGAAGTCCCCGCCGGTGCAGTACTTCGACGACGAGGCCCGCGACAACGTCGAGAAGTTCATCAAGGGCGAGGTCGAGCGCTGAGCCCAGCCGGCTCTGGCTCACCGGTCGATCGGCACGTAACCGCCGATCGCCATTGATCGCCGCTGAACCGCCGATCACGCACGACGCGTAACCGTCAGGCCCCGGGTGGTGCACCCGGGGCCTGACGCGTCATGTGAGGCTGTGCCCATGGCTGTTGTGCGCGATCTCCGCGTACTGCTGCGGCTGCGCGACTTCCGGCGGCTGCTCGCGGTGCGCCTGCTGTCCCAACTGTCCGACGGCGTCTTCCAGGTCGCGCTCGCCACGTACGTCGTGTTCTCGCCCGAGAAGCAGGCGTCCCCCGCCGCCATCGCCTCAGCGATGGCCGTGCTCCTGCTGCCGTACTCGCTGCTGGGGCCGTTCACCGGGGTGCTGCTGGACCGCTGGCGGCGCCGCCAGGTCCTGCTGTACTGCAACCTGCTGCGCGCGGTGCTGTCCTGCGGCACGGCCGCGCTGATCCTGGCGCATGTCCCGGACTGGCTGTTCTATCTGTCGGCGCTGTCCGTCACCGCCGTCAACCGCTTCGTCCTGGCCGGGCTGTCGGCCGCGCTGCCGCGCGTCGTGGACCGGGAGCGGCTCGTGATGGCCAACTCGCTGTCGCCGACAGCGGGAACGCTGGCCGCGACGGCCGGCGGCGGCCTCGCCTTCCTCGTCCACCTCGGCCTCGCCAAGGGCGCCGGAGCCGACGCGACCGTGGTGCTGCTCGCCGCGTTCGTCTACCTCTGCGCGGGCCTGGCCGCCCTCGCCCTGGACCGCGACCTCCTCGGCCCCGACCCGGACCTCGTCCAACCACGCCTCGGCACAGCGCTGACCGGCACCGTGCACGGCCTCGCGGAGGGGCTGCGCCATCTGCGCAGCCGCCCGGCCGCGGTGCGGGCCATGGCCGCCATGACCGCCCTGCGCTTCTGTTACGGCGCACTCACCGTCGTCCTGCTGATGCTGTGCCGCTACGCCTGGAACACCGCGTCGGACCGGCCGGGCGACGACGGCAGCGGTGGGCTGGCCCTGCTCGGACTCGCGGTGGGGGTCTCGGGTGCGGGCTTCTTCGCCGCCGCCGTCGTCACGCCCTGGGCCACCGCCCGCTTCGGCACCGCCGGCTGGATCACGGTCTGCGCCGGGTCCGCCGCCGTGCTTCTCCCGCCGCTGGCCCTGCCGTTCGACCCCGCGCCCATGCTGGTGGCCGCCTTCGCCCTGGGCATCTGCACCCAGGGCGCCAAGATCGCCACCGACACCGTCGTCCAGTCCTCGGTCGACGACGCGTACCGGGGACGGGTCTTCTCGCTCTACGACGTGGCCTTCAACGTCGCCTTCGTCGGCGCCGCGGCGGTCGCCGCCCTGATGCTTCCGCCGGACGGCCGGTCCGCTCTGCTGATCGCCCTACTGGCCCTGCTGTACGCGGTGGTGGCCCTGGCGATGCTCCGTGTCAGGGGTCTCCAGTAGTGTTCGCCCGTTCTTACGTCGCTCATACATCCCATTCGGGGGACACCCATGACCACTTCACCGCCACCGCAGTACCAGCAGGGCGGCAACCCGTACGGGCAGCCGCAGCCGCCCCAGGGCGGGAACCCGTACGGCCAGCCGCAACCGCCGCAGGGCGGCAACCCGTTCGGGCAGCAGGGAACGCAGCCGTATCCCCAGCAGGGAGCCCAGCCCGGCGCGTGCACCTTCTGCGGTGGCTACCCCGCAGTCCACGCCACGGTCCGCGGTCACCAGGGCTTCCTGGTCATCATGCGATTCCTCAAGCTGAAGGCCAACTACTGCCGCTCCTGCGGCATAGCCACGCACCGCGACATGACCACCAAGACCCTGTGGCAGGGCTGGTGGGGCATCGCCTCGTTCGTCATCACGCCGGTCACCCTGCTCATCAACCTGGGCGCACGCGGCAAGTTCAACAAGCTCCCCGCGCCCACCGGTGGCTGGGGGCCGCCCCGCGAGCCCGGAAAGCCGATCTTCGGGCGGGTGGGTGCCTACGGCATCCTGGTCCCGCTCATCGTGATCGCCGCGATCATCGGGGTGAACGCGCTCGACAAGAGCGCCAGCACGGCCGCCGTCGGCGACTGCATGCACCGCGGTAGCACCAGCAACACCAACCCGGACCTGGAGGTCGTCTCCTGCACGGACGCCAAGGCGCAGTACAAGGTGCTGGCGGTGATTAGTGGCACGTACGGCAGCACCGAGGCCGGAGAGAAGTGCTCGGCGGCAGCACCGGACTTCCGCTACCAGTACACCGAGTCCGGTAGCGGCAGCGACTTCCTGCTCTGCCTGAAGGACAAGTAGTCCCACCTGGTCCCACCCGGTTCACGGACGCACGCAGGGGCGATGTTCCACGTGGAACATCGCCCCTCGCGCCGTCCGGGCCTGTCCGGGCCGTGCCATGTTCCACGTGGAACATCGCATCCGCCGGAGCGGTCAGCCCTGCGTCGCCCACCACTCCTTGAGTGCGGCGATCGCGTCCTCCTCGGCCATCGGGCCGTTCTCCAGCCGCAGCTCCAGCAGGAACTGGTAGGCCTTGCCGATCACCGGACCGGGCGGGACATCCAGGATCTGCATGATCTGGTTGCCGTCCAGGTCCGGGCGGATCGAATCGAGCTCCTCCCGCTCCTGGAGCTCGCCGATCCGCTCCTCCAGCCCGTCATAGGTACGGGAGAGCGCCGCCGCCTTGCGCTTGTTCCGTGTCGTGCAATCGGACCGGGTGAGCTTGTGCAGCCGGCCCAGCAGCGGGCCCGCGTCCCGCACGTAACGCCGGACGGCGGAGTCCGTCCACTCCCCGGTGCCGTACCCGTGGAACCGCAGATGCAGCTCGACGAGCCTCGCGACGTCCTTGATCATGTCGTTGGGGTACTTGAGCTTGGCCATCCTGGACTTGGTCATCTTCGCGCCCACCACCTCGTGGTGGTGGAAGGAGACCCGGCCGTCGGACTCGAAGCGCCGGGTCCGCGGCTTTCCGATGTCGTGCAGCAGCGCGGCCAGCCGCAGCACCAGGTCGGGGCCGTCCGTCTCCAGGTCGATGGCCTGCTCCAGGACGGTCAGCGAGTGCTCGTAGACGTCCTTGTGCCGGTGGTGCTCGTCACGCTCCAGGCGCAGCGCCGAGAGCTCCGGCAGTACCCGCTCCGCCAGCCCGGTGTCGACCAGCAGCCGCAGACCCTTGCGCGGGTTGTCCGAGAGGATGAGCTTGTTCAGTTCGTCCCGGACCCGCTCCGCCGAGACGATCTCGATACGGTCCGCCATCGCCGTCATCGCGGCGACGACCTCGGGAGCGACCTCGAAGTCCAGCTGGGCCGCGAAGCGCGCGGCGCGCATCATCCGCAGCGGGTCGTCGGAGAAGGAGTCCTCCGGCGTACCGGGAGTGCGCAGCAGCCGTCCGGCCAGGTCGTCGAGGCCGCCGTACGGGTCGACGAAGACGCTTCCCGGCAGCGCGACGGCCATCGCGTTGACCGTGAAATCGCGGCGGACCAGATCCTCCTCGATGGTGTC
Source organism: Streptomyces sp. So13.3 (assembly GCF_005860785.2). Taxonomy (NCBI): domain Bacteria; kingdom Bacillati; phylum Actinomycetota; class Actinomycetes; order Kitasatosporales; family Streptomycetaceae; genus Streptomyces; species Streptomyces sp. So13.3. The sequence goes on from NZ_CP048835.1 coordinate 4,977,110, forward strand.
GCCGTAGGAGACCTCGGGCTTGCGGGAGGTCCGGTCGTAAGCCTCGGACCGGTAGGTGGTGACTTCGACCTGGAAGCCGTCCTTCATGCACCCGACGGTGCCGAAGGCGATACCGACCTCCCACACGGCCTCCGCCCAGGGCCGGATGATCTTCAGCACCTGTTCCGGGCGGGCGTCGGTCGTAAAGTCCAGGTCGTTGCCGAGCCTGCCGAGCAGGGTGTCACGGACCGAGCCGCCGACGAGGGCGAGCTTGAAGCCGGCTTCCTGGAAGCGGCGGCCGAGGTCTTCGGCGACCGGCGCGACCGTGTGAGGGGCCTGCTGGATCTGGGGGTCATTGTTGGCATTCGGCACAACGTAAAAGGGTACGTGGCCGCGAGCCTCCTGGCCTCCGCGTTATGTCCCCGGTCCACATGGAGCAGTCCGCAGCACTTTGCCTCTCGCCCGATCGTTAACATGCCAGGACGCACATCCGATTGACGACAGGACGGGCAAACGAGTGGGCGAGGCGGCACAGTCACCCGGTACACCCACGGCTCGTCCGCGGCGGCTACGCCGCGCGGCCGCGCTGATCGCCGGGGCGTCGCTCTTCGCGGGCCTGCTGCAGGTGCACGCCGCACCCGCCTCCTACGCCGCCTCGGCCGGTACCGGATCACGGACCGCCCAGGTGTCCCTGGAATCCGTGGACCCGGTCACCCCGGCCAAGGACGGCACGATCACCGTCGAGGGCACCGTCACCAACACCGGACGGGCCACGATCACCCATGCCGAGGCCGGACTGCGGGTCTCCTCCAGCAGCCCGCTGACCAGCCGCAGCGCGATCAGCTCCGCCGCCGCACGCACCGGGAGCACCGGAGACGACGGCAGCCTGATCACCGAGCACACGGCCAAGCTGGCGGACATCCCGTCCGGCGCGAGCAGCGCCTTCTCCCTGAAGGTGCCCGTGAGCGCCCTGGAGCTGGGTGCTGACGGCGTCTACCAGCTGGGAGTCACCCTCAACGGCCAGACCGCCGACGAGGCCTACAACCACGTCCTGGGGATCCAGCGGACGTTTCTCCCCTGGTATGCGAAGGGTGAGGCCAAGCCGACCCAGTTCACTTTCCTGTGGCCGCTGGCCGACCGGCCGCATCTGGCGGTGCGCAGCGACACCGACGACCAGCAGAGCCCGATCTTCCTGGACGACGACCTCGCGGCGGATCTCGCCCCCGGCGGCCGGCTGCAGGAGCTGGTGGAGCTGGGCAAGACCCTGCCGATCACCTGGGTCGTCGATCCGGACCTGCTCGCCACCGTCGACTTCATGACCCGCAGCTACCGGGTACTGGGTCCGGACGGGGACGTCGCGCACACCACGCCGGGTACGGGCACCGAGAACGCCAAGCAGTGGCTCAACGACCTGAAGTCCGCGACCGCCGGCCATGAGGTGGTGTCGCTGCCCTTCGGTGACACCGACATCGCCTCGATCGCCCATCACGGCAAGGACGTCCCCGCGACCCTCGGCCACCTCAAGACGGCCACGGATCTGGGGGTCAGGACCGTCGACACGATCCTCGGCCTGGAACCGACCTCCAATGTGGCCTGGCCGGCCGACGGCGCCGTCGATCCGTCGATCGTGGACATCGCCACCGCCGGCGGCGCCGACAAGCTGATCGCGCGCAGCGACAGCTTCGGAGAGACCGGCTCGCTCGCCTACACCCCGACGTCCGCCCGGCCGATCAGCGGCGGCACCACGGCGGTGGTCAGCGACGCCGTGCTCTCCAAGGCGTTCACGGGCGACATGACGAGCGCCTCGGCGTCGACCCTCGCGGTCCAGGAGTTCCTCTCCCAGACCCTGATGATCACCATGCAGGCGCCGACCAAGCAGCGCAGCATCGTCGTCGCGCCGCAGCGCATGCCCACCGCGTCCCAGGCCCAGGAGATGGCCCAGGGCATCGCCGCGGTCGGCCACAGCCCCTGGGCGCAGACCATCAGCTTCGACGCGGCCACCAAGGCGCCCGCGGACCCGGCCGCCAACCACAAGGTGCCCGGCACCTCCGCGTACCCCGACTACCTGCGCAAGCAGGAGATCAGCACCAGCGCGTTCCAGGACATCCAGCGGACGCAGGGCCAGCTCAACGGATTCACGGTGATCCTCAGCCGCAAGGACCGGGTCACCGTCCCCTTCACCGCGGCGGTCCTGCGCTCGATGTCCAACGCCTGGCGCGGCGACCCCATCGGCGCCTCGCTGTTCCGTAACTCCATCGGGTCCTACCTCACCGACCTCATGGGCTCGGTGCACATCCTGGACAAGACCAACCTGACGCTGTCCGGGCGCAGTGCCACGATCCCGGTCACCGTGAAGAACGAACTCGGGCAGGCCGTCACCGGTCTGGAACTGCGGCTCACCTCCAGCGCGCAGATCCGGCTGGACGTCGGCGACCCCCAGCCGGTCACCGTCGAGGGCGGCCACACCCGCTCGCTGAAGTTCCCCACCAAGGCGGGCGCGAACGGCCTGGCACAGGTGACCGCCCAGCTCTACACCAAGGACGGCGTCAAGTACGGCGATCCGATCTCGTTCAACGTCAAGGTCACCTCGATCACCGACACCGTGATGCTGGTGATCGCCGGCGGCCTGCTGCTCCTCGCGCTGGCCGGCGTGAAGATGTACAACCAGCGCAAGCGCAAGGCGGCCGCCGGAGCGGGTGGCACCGATGCCGACGGGGACGACGACGGCGACGCGGCCGGTGACGGCGACGACGGCACTGACGGTGCCGATGGTGCGGACGGTACGGGCGGTGCGGACGGCTTGGAAGAGAGCGACGGTGCGGTCGGCGCCGAAGCCGGGCAGCCGGGTGACCCGGCTCCGGACACCGCCCCGGAAAACACGGACCCGTCCCCGCCGGGTGAGAAGGTGGACCGATAGCCAGGCCGGGTCTCGACAGCGGACAATCAATAAGGTGGGGCAGATGAACGCGCCGTACGACGGTGACCGCGACCGGGAGACTCCGGCCGGAGATCCGCGCGCACAGGTACCGCCGCCACCCCCGGGCTCCCACCCGGTCCCGCCGGACCCCTATCTGCAGAACACCTACGCCCACGATCCGTACCAGCAGCAGGATCCGACCGCGCAGGACCCCGTCGGCGAGGCGCTCTACGACCGCGCCGCGCACCCTCCGCCGCCGCCCCCGCCCTACGGGCAGCCGTGGCCCCCGCAGCAACAGCAGTACCAGATGCCGTACGGCGACGACGCCACCACGCAGTACGTCGGGGTGGACGACCTGGTGACCCACGCGGCCGAGGAGCCGCCCCCCTACGACGCGTTCGCGCACCTGTACCGCGACCAGCAGCCCACCGCGGCGCCCGTCGGGCCGCCCGTGGAGCCTGTTGTGCCCGAGCCGGAGCAGCAGGCGGCCCCGGTCCCCGCGCCGCGCTCCGCCGGCCGTGGCGGCAGCATCCTGAAGTCCAGCGCCCTGATGGCGGCCGGCACCCTGGTCTCCCGCCTCACCGGCTTCGTCCGCACCCTGGTCATCGCCGCGGCGATCGGTGTCGCCACCCTCGGCGACTCCTACGCGGTCGCGATGGTCCTGCCCACGATGATCTACATCCTCACCGTCGGCGGCGGCCTCAACTCCGTCTTCGTCCCGCTGCTGGTCCGCGCGATGAAGGACGACGAGGACGGCGGCACCGCGTTCGCGAACCGGCTGCTGACCCTCGTCATGGTCATTCTCGGCGGCATCGTCACGCTCACCGTGATCGCGGCCCCGCTGCTGGTCCGCATGATGTCCACGAAGATCGCGGACAACCCGGCCACCTTCGACGTCGCGGTGACCTTCGCCCGCTACTGCCTGCCCACGATCTTCTTCATGGGTGTGCACGTCGTGATGGGGCAGATCCTCAACGCCCGAGGCAAGTTCGGCGCGATGATGTGGACCCCGGTCCTCAACAACATCGTCGTCATCTTCACCTTCGGCATGTTCATCTGGGTCTACGGCTCCTACGGCACGACCAAGATGGACGCCACCACGATCTCCCCCGAGGGCATCCAGCTGCTCGGCATCGGCACCCTGCTCGGCCTGGCCGTGCAGTCCATCGCGATGCTGCCCTATCTGCGCGAGGCGGGCTTCAAGTTCCGGCTGCGCTTCGACTGGCGCGGCCACGGACTCGGCCACGCCGCGAAGCTGGCCAAGTGGACGTTCTTCTTCGTCCTCGCCAACCAGGCCGGCCTCATCGTCGTCACCCAGCTCGCCACCTGGGCCGGGTCCGAGGCCGACAAGCTCGGTTTCCAGGGCACCGGCATCACCGCCTACAACAACGCACTGCTGATCTGGCAGATGCCGCAGGCGATCATCACGGTCTCCGTCATGGCCGCCGTGCTGCCCCGGATCTCCCGCGCCGCCCACGACGGGGACTCACCTGCGGTCCGCGACGACATCTCCTACGGCCTGCGCACCTCGGCCGTGGCCATCGTCCCGGCCGCCTTCGCCTTCCTCGCCCTCGGCGTCCCGATGTGCAGCCTGCTGTACGCCGGCACCGGAACGGACTCCGCGCGCAACATCGGATTCATCCTGATGGCCTTCGGGATCGGACTGATCCCGTTCTCCGTGCAGTACGTCGTGCTGCGCGGCTTCTACGCCTTCGAGGACACCCGCACCCCCTTCTACAACACGGTGATCGTCGCCGCGGTGAACGCCGTCGCGTCCGCGGTCTGCTTCGTCGTGCTCCCCTCCCGCTGGGCCGTGGTCGGTATGGCCTTCTCCTACGGGCTGGCCTACGCGGTCGGCGTCGGCGTCGCCGTCAGGCGGCTGCGCACCCGGCTGGGCGGCGACCTCGACGGCAAGCGCATCACCCGGACGTACGCACGCCTCACCGGCGCCTGCGTCCCCGCCGCCCTGGCCGCCGGGGTCGCGGTCTACGGCATCACCCGGACCCTGGGCAGCGGGGCTTCCGGCTCGCTGGTCTCCCTGATCGTCGGCGGCGCACTGCTGATCGGCGTCTTCTACATCGCCGCCAAGCGTATGAGGATCGAGGAAATGACCGCGATGGTCGGAATGGTGCGCGGCAGACTCGGCCGCTGATCGAAAGAACACGGCGGGCAACCATCGGCTCCCGCCGTGTGTCGTGCATAGAGCCGGACTGTGGGCACAATTGGCCTTGGCTCTGAAGTGGGATCGCGCAACGGATGGGGAGGCAGGAACGACGGTGGCGGATCGGAGTACGGCTGCCGTCGGAGTGGCCAACGAGAGCGGCGAACCGCCGCCCACCGTCCAGCAGGACGGGGCCACACCCGACGAGACGACGGATCAGGACAACCCCCAGGACGCGCGGGACGAACCGCAGGACGAGGCAGCGGAGCAGCACAAGGGCAAGAGCAAGCCGCCGGAACTCCACAGCGGCCACAAGCTGGCCCGCCGCTACCAGTTGGAGGAGTGCGTCACCCGCCTCGACGGCTTCAGCAGCTGGCGGGCGGTCGACGAGAAGCTACGGCGTGCCGTGGGCATCCATCTCCTGCCCGCCGACCACTCCAGGGCCCGTCAGGTGCTCGCGGCCGCCCGTTCGGCCGCACTCCTGGGTGATCCCCGTTTCGTCCAGGTCCTCGACGCGGTCGAGGAGAACGACCTCGTCTACGTCATCCACGAATGGCTCCCCGACGCCGCCGCGCTCAGTGACAGCCTGGCCGCCGGACCGCTGGAGCCGCACGACGCCTACCAGATGGTCAGCCAGGTCTCCCAGGCCATGGCCGCCGCCCACCGCGAGGGACTGGCGCATCTGCGGCTCAGCCCGGGCTCCGTACTGCGCACCGGTTCCGGGCAGTACCGCATCCGCGGCCTCGCCGTCACCGCCGCGCTGCGCGGCCTGAAGTCCGAGCGCCCGCAGCGCGAGGACACCGAGGCGATCGGCGCGCTGCTCTACGCCTCGCTCACCCGGCGCTGGCCCTACGAGGAGGACGCGTACGGCCTCACCGGCCTGCCCAAGGCCGTCGGGCTCGTCGCCCCCGACCAGGTGCGCGCGGGGGTCCACCGCGGGCTGTCCGAGATCGCTATGCGCGCGCTCGTCAACGAGGGCGCCACCGCCTCCCGCGAGGAATCGCCGTGCACCACTCCGGAGGAGCTGGCTCGAGCGGTCGCCGGCCTGCCCCGGATCAAGCCCCCTGAGCCGGACATCTCGCCGTACCAGCGCACCACGTACCAGCAGGGCCCCTACCGCCAGACGCCCGCCACGCCCCGGCCGGCACCGGCGTCCCCCGCTCCGCCGCCGGCCCTTCCCGGCCGCACCGGCAAGGTACTCAAGTGGGCCGTTTCCGCGCTGCTGATCGCCGCGCTGGGATTGGGCAGCTGGCAGCTCGCGGACACCCTCATGGGCCGCGAGGAACAGAGCAAGGAAGACACCGGCAACTCCCAGCGGGCCGGCCAGGACCCCAGCAGCGCCGCTCCCGGCACACCGCTGGCCATCTCCTCGGCCAGTGAGTTCTCGCCGCTGGCCGCCCCGATAGCGCCCGACAAGGTCGCGTTCGCCGTCGACGGCAAGGCCGACACCTCCTGGATCACCAGCAACTACAAGGGCCAGTCGAACTTCGGCAACCTGCCCAACCGCATCCAGGGCAGTGGCATCATCGTCGACCTGGGCAGCCGGCGTAAGGTCACCGGCATCGACCTCACGATGTGGGTACCCGGCCAGACCGTGGAGGTTCTGGCCGCGGCACCGGACGCTTCCCAGCCCACCACCCTGGCGGCCTTCCCGCAGCGGCTCGCCCCGGCGGCCAAGGCCGGGAGCACCGTTCAGGTGACCGCCGGCCAGCAGGTGGAAACGCGCTACATCCTGATCCACATCACCGACCTGCCGCCCGAGTCCGGTGGTGGCTTCCGTGGCGGCATCACGGAAATAAAGGTCCTCGGCAACAGCTGAGCAGCGGACGGGGAGGCGCTTGTGGACGACGGCAGCAAGCCGGGGGAGGAGGCCAGCGACGCTGATCTCCTCGCCCGGCACGTCGCGGGAGACCCCGACGCCTTCGGGGAGATCGTCCGGCGCCACCGCGACCGCCTCTGGGCGGTCGCTCTGCGCACTCTGGGGGACCGCGAGGAAGCCGCCGACGCCGTCCAGGACGCTCTGGTGTCCGCCTTCCGTGCCGCCCACACCTTCCGGGGCCAGTCCGCGGTGACCACCTGGCTGCACCGGATAACCGTGAACGCGTGCCTGGACCGGGCGCGCAAAACCGTCTCCCGGCGCACTTCCCCCGTCGTCGACGAGGACCGCTTCGAGACGCTCCTCGAACCGCATGAATCCGCCGCCGCCCCCGCCGAGCGCGGCGAGCTCCACCGCGAACTGATCACCGCCCTGGCCACCCTGCCTCCCGATCAGCGCGCCGCCCTTGTCCTGGTGGACATGCAGGGCTACCCCGTCGCCGAGGCCGCCGCCGTACTCGATGTGCCGACCGGCACCGTGAAGAGCAGATGCGCGCGCGGCCGGGCACGGCTCCTTCCACTCCTCACTCATCTGCGCGCCGACCAGGGGAGTAACGCGGACCCAGGCCGGGGAAGGAACCGGACGGAGGGGACATCCGTCCCAGAGACGGCAACGGAAAAGGGCGGAGGTGGCCACCAGTGACTTCGACGACGGGGATGGACGCACACCCCGAGGTCTCGGAGATCTCGGACCTGGCCGAAGGCCTCCTTCCGCCGGGCCGCTCCGCGGACGTACGCGGCCATCTCGACGGCTGCGCGCTCTGCTCCGACGTGCGCACCTCGCTGGACGAGATCCGCAACCTGCTAGGCACACTCCCCGGCCCCCCGCGCATGCCCGCCGACATCGCCGGCCGCATCGATGCCGCACTCGCCGCCGAAGCACTGCTCGACTCGACGGCGCCCCCGGCTGTTCCACGTGAAACAGCCGACGCATCGGTTCCACGTGGAACAGCGGCGGCGGCCGATCGGCCCACCGGCCACTCTCCGGCCTCCACGGGACCCGGACGCGGCCACGCCCGCCCCCGGCGCCGCTGGGCCAGGACACTGCTCGTCACGGCCTCCACGGTCGCGGTCCTGGGTCTCGGCGGCGTCCTGCTGCACTCCGTCGACCTGACGTCGAACAAGACCAACGATTCGGCCAGAAAGGACGCGGGCGTTCACGCCACCGCGCGGCAGCCCGGCGAATCGCCGAATGTCGCCGAGGCCGGCAGCGCCCTGAAAGCGCGCGTCCATGAGCTCCTGGGTCTCCCGGCGCACGTCGTCAGCGGCAAGGATCCGCAGTCCCCGGCGCTCGGCTCCGACACCCCCGCCACCACGCCGCTGCGCACCCAGTCCGTCCCCCTGCCGCCGTGTGTGCAGAACGGCATCCACCGCTCCGAGCAGCCGCTCGCCTCCGCACACGAACCGTACGAGGGCACCGACGCGTATCTGGTGGTCCTTCCGCATCCCGGCGACCCGGCCCATGTCGATCTGTATGTCGTGGACGCCGGCTGCTCCACCAAGCCGGGCCGGGTACTTCGCCAGGACACGTACGCGCGCTGACGGCGTACCACTGCGGGAATGCTGGACCCTTAGGATCCGTTAGGCAGGACGAGAGTCCCGCCAGGGCCCCGCAGTAGTCGGTAGAGACGAGGAAGACACCCGTGAGCGACGTCCGTAACGTGATCATCATCGGATCCGGGCCTGCGGGCTACACCGCCGCGCTGTACACAGCGCGCGCCGCCCTGAAGCCGCTGGTCTTCGAGGGATCGGTCACCGCAGGCGGTGCGCTGATGAACACCACCGAGGTGGAGAACTTCCCCGGCTTCCGCGAGGGCATCCTCGGCCCGGACCTCATGGACAACATGCGCGCCCAGGCCGAGCGCTTCGGCGCCGAGCTCATCCCCGACGACGTGGTCGCGGTGGACCTCAGCGGTGACATCAAGACCGTCACCGACACCGAGGGCACCGTCCACCGGGCGAAGGCCGTCATCGTCACCACCGGCTCCCAGCACCGCAAGCTGAACCTCCCCAACGAGGACCAGCTCTCCGGCCGCGGGGTCTCCTGGTGTGCCACCTGTGACGGCTTCTTCTTCAAGGACCAGGACATCGCCGTCATCGGCGGCGGCGACACGGCGATCGAGGAAGCGACGTTCCTCTCCCGCTTCGCCAAGTCCGTGACGATCGTCCACCGCCGCGACAGCCTGCGTGCCTCGAAGGCCATGCAGGAGCGCGCCTTCGCCGACCCGAAGATCTCGTTCGTGTGGGACAGCGAAGTCGCTGAGATCCACGGCGAGAACAAGCTGTCCGGCCTCACGCTGCGCAGCACCAAGAACGGTGAGAGCTCGGAGCTGCCCGTCACCGGGCTGTTCATCGCCATCGGCCACGACCCGCGCACCGAGCTGTTCAAGGGTGTGCTGGAACTGGACGGCGAGGGATACCTCACGGTCGACGCGCCCAGCACCCGTACCAACATCTCCGGTGTCTTCGCCGCCGGTGACGTCGTGGACCACACCTACCGTCAGGCGATCACGGCGGCCGGCACCGGCTGCTCGGCCGCGCTGGACGCCGAACGCTTCCTCGCCGCCCTCGCGGACGCCGAGAAGACCGCCTGACCCTCACCAACCCTCTCCCCCACACGTATCAAGCCTGAGGAGACTGCCGTGGCCGGCAAGACCAAGATTGTGACCGACGCGACCTTCGCCGAGGAGGTCCTCGCCAGCGACAAGCCCGTGCTGGTCGACTTCTGGGCCGAGTGGTGCGGCCCGTGCCGGCAGATCGCCCCCTCCCTGGAGGCGATCGCCGAGGAGCACGCCGAGGACATCACCATCGTCAAGCTCAACATCGACGAGAACCCGGTCACCGCTGCCAAGTACGGCGTGATGTCGATCCCGACGCTCAACGTCTACAAGGGCGGCGAGGTCGTGAAGACCATCGTCGGCGCCAAGCCGAAGGCCGCCATCAAGCGCGATCTGGCGGACTTCATCGGCGACGCCGTCTGAGACGACGTCGTCCGGTTCCACCGTTCGACCGTTCCACGTGAAACAGGCCCGCTCCTCGAAGGAGCGGGCCTGTTCGCGTTCCGGGGTGTCCACACCTCACAGTGGCCTGAGGACCGGCTCCTTCTGGACGGCTCCCAGCAGCCGGTCGATCGCCATCTCGACGTCTTCCTTCCAGGAGATCGTCGATCGCAGCTCCAGCCGCAGCCGGGGATAACGCGGATGGGCGCGTACCGTCTTGAAGCCCACCGCGAGTAGGTGGTCGGCCGGCAGGACACAGCCCGGCTCGGCCCACTTGGCGTCGCCGAACGCCTCGACCGCTTTGACTCCACGGCGTACCAGGTCCTTGGCGACCGTCTGCACCAATACCCGCCCGATGCCCTGCCCCTGGTACCCGGGCATGATCCTGGCGGTCATCAGCTGCACGGCGTCCGGTGACACCGGACTGGTGGGAAAGGCCATGGAGCGCGGGACATACGCCGGCGGCGCGTAGAGGACGAAGCCGGCCGGGACGTCGTCGACGTACACCACCCGGCCGCACGAGCCCCACTCCAGCAGGACCGCGGAGATCCAGGCCTCCTTCTCCAGCTCCGGCTTGCCCGCCTGCACGGCGGCCTCACCGCTTACCGGATCGAGTTCCCAGAAGACGCACGATCTGCAGCGCTTGGGGAGATCCGAGAGGTTGTCCAACGTGAGCGGAACGAGCCGACGCCCCATACGGCCAGGCCCTCATTTCTGTCGCGAACCAAACTGCCCACGAATCCCCCCACCGCCCCCAAGCCCAGTCCCGCTGCTACGAGAGCGGCCATGTGCCGCTCGTGCTCCAGTCCGACCTTCGACGCACGCATGGGCTTCCCTCCCCAGAGAGGCTCCCTACCCCTACGCATCGTAGTCTCGCCCCCTGTCCCAGGACACTGAGGACAAGCAAAGAGCGGGTGGTGTTCCGGCCGGAACACCACCCGCTCCCCTGAACGGCGGACTCATTCGACGTCGTCGTCGGACTCCTCGTCGAGCCTGCTCTCCAGGACCTTGCCTTCACCGGGGGCCATCGTCCCCAGGATCCGCTCCAGATCCTCTATCGAGGCGAACTCCACCACGATCTTTCCGCGCTTCTGCCCCAGGTCGACCTTCACCCGGGTGTCGAACCGGTCCGACAGCCGGGTGGCGAGATTGGTCAGCGCCGGGGAGACCCGCCGTCCGGCCCTCGGGCCCACCGCCTTCTTCGCGCTCTGCGGCTCGGCGTTCATCAGGGTGACGATCTCTTCGACCGCCCGCACCGACAGCCCCTCGGCCACGATGCGGTGCGCCAGCAGATCCTGATCCTCCCCGTCCTCCAGGGAGAGCAGAGCGCGCGCGTGTCCGAAGGAGATCACTCCGGCCGCGACCCGTCGCTGCACGGGTGCAGAGAGCTTCAGCAGGCGCAGCGTGTTGGAGACCTGGGAGCGTGAGCGCCCGATCCGGTCGGCCAACTGCTCATGCGTGCAGGCGAAGTCGCGCAGCAGCTGGTCGTAGGCCGCCGCCTCTTCCAGCGGGTTCAGCTGGGCGCGGTGCAGGTTCTCCAGGAGCGCGTCCAGGAGAAGCTTCTCGTCCTCGGTCGCCCGGACGATGGCCGGGATGTTCTCCAGACCGGCCTCCCGGCAGGCCCGCCACCGGCGCTCGCCCATGATGAGCTCATAGCGCTCCGGCCCCGCCTGTCGCACGACGACCGGCTGGAGCAGGCCCACTTCCTTGATGGAGGTGATGAGCTCGTTCAGCGCCTCTTCGTCGAACACCTCACGGGGCTGACGCGAGTTCGGCGTGATCGAGTCGATCGGCAGCTCGGCGAAGTAGGCGCTCGGCGCCGGGGGCGCTTCGGCTGCCGGCGGATCCGGCTCTGTTTCACGTGAAACCGGGATGTCCACCGTCGGCGGAGCATCCTGGGCTCTGGAGTTCAGACCGGCGACCTTGGTGGCCGCCAGCAAGCTCCGGTCCGCGGTCAGCAGCGGTACCGCTGACGGCGATGTACCCGCCGATGACGGTGCCGCCGGGATCAGCGCGCCTAGACCACGGCCGAGCCCTCTGCGTCGATCACTCACTGGATCCCCTCCGACATGCTGTGCTGATCATGCTCATTGGTGCCCTCGGCGCCGCGCAACGCCATCTCACGCGCCGCTTCGAGGTAGGACAGTGCCCCGCTGGAGCCCGGGTCGTAGGTCAGCACGGTCTGGCCGTAGCTGGGTGCCTCCGAGATCCGGACCGAGCGCGGGATGCTCGTGCGCAGCACTTCCTTGCCGAAGTGGGTACGCACCTCATCCGCGACCTGCGCGGCGAGCCGGGTCCGGCCGTCGTACATGGTCAACAGGATGGTTGATACATGCAGCTTGGGGTTGAGATGAGCGCGGACCAGATCCACGTTCTTCAGCAGCTGCCCCAGGCCTTCCAGCGCGTAATACTCGCACTGGATCGGGATGACCACCTCGGCGCCGGCCACCAGAGCGTTGACGGTGAGCAGGCCGAGCGACGGCGGGCAGTCGATGAGGACATAGTCCAGCGGCTGCTCATAGGCCTCGATGGCCCGCTGCAGCCGGCTCTCCCGTGCCACCAGGGACACGAGCTCGATCTCGGCACCGGCGAGGTCGATCGTGGCCGGCGCACAGAACAGCCCCTCGACATCGAGGACCGGCTGTACGACCTCGGAGAGCGGTCGGCTCTCCACCAGGACGTCATAGATCGACGGCACATCGGCATGGTGGTCGATGCCCAGCGCCGTGGAGGCGTTGCCCTGGGGATCGAGGTCGATCACCAGCACCCGCGCCCCGTGCAGGGCGAGCGATGCGGCAAGGTTGACCGTGGTCGTGGTCTTCCCGACCCCGCCCTTCTGATTGGCCACCACCATCACTCGGGTCTGAGCCGGCCGAGGGAGCCCCTCGCCGGCCCGACCGAGCGCTTCGACCGCCAACTGGGCGGCGCGACCGATGGGGGTGTCGTCCATCGGGGGCAATGTTTCACGTGAAACATCACCCCCGAATGATTCCGAACGGGGACCGGGGACCGGATCGGTCATCGGCCCCGCGATGTTGGCGTCGGACCGCAAGGATTCACTCTCCTCGACTACAGGCTCGCAATGCACAGAGCCTGCCATGCTTTCGGGGTCGTGAACCAGCGAGGCCCGACTGCCTGTGGATGAATCCACCTCATGGGCCGACTTTGAGGGCTTCTTGGCGCGCGCCTCAGCCGCGGCACGACCGCGGCTGAGGACTCCTGGGAGCAGGGAGCGACGTTTCACGTGGAACACGATGCACAGCGATGTGCCCGTTATCCCGGAGACACTCCGGATTATGTCGTTTTGGCCGTTTGTATGGAGTAGAACGCGCCTCAGTACCGGCGCCGGCCCGAGTTCTTCGCCGCCCGGCTGGCTCGCGCCGCCTTCGCCCTGCGCGTCGCCGCCCGCACGCCGCCGGGGCTCTCCCCGACCACGACCCGCACCACCGTCGACAGCGGATCCACCACGCCCTCGCCGACCTGCACCACCGAGCTCTCCACGGCACCGAGCCGGCCGAGCGCGGCCCGCGCCGCCTTCAGCTCCTCCTCGGCCGTGTCCCCCTTCAGAACGGCCATCTCGCCGTGCGGACGCAGCAGCGGAAGCCCCCAGCCGGCCAGCCGCTCCAGCGGGGCCACCGCGCGGGCCGTCACCACATCCACCGCCGGGAGCTTGCCCACCATCTCCTCGGCACGCCCCCGAACCACGGTCACATTGGACAGCGCCAGTAGCTTGACCACCTCGTCGAGGAACGTGGTCCGCCGCAGCAGCGGCTCCAGCAGGGTGATCTGCAGATCAGGGCGGGCCAGCGCCAGCGGAATCCCGGGCAGTCCCGCCCCGGAGCCCACATCGCACACCGTCATGTCCTGCGGGATCACCTCGGAGAGCACCGCACAGTTCAGCAGATGCCGCTCCCACAGCCGGGGCACCTCACGAGGACCGATCAGCCCCCGGCGCACCCCCGCGTCGGCCAGCAGCTCCGCATAGCGGACCGCATCGGCGAAACGCTCGCCGAACACTGCCTGCGCCTGCTCGGGCGGTGCGGGAAGTTCCGCCGCCGCCTCCGCCGCTGCCTCCGTCACGAGGACTGTCCTTTCCATCGATCCCGTTGCCGCACACCGCGACTTCCAGGCTTACAAGGATCGGCCCCGTCCGCGAGCAGACGGGGCCGACTGAGCCGTACCGGGCCGTGCTCGGCCCGATCAGACCGGAAGCACGACCACCCGGCGCTCGGGCTCCTCGCCCTCGGACTCGCTGCGCAGCCCCGCGGCGGCGACCGCGTCATGCACGACCTTGCGCTCGAACGGCGTCATCGGGTCCAGCTTGACCGGCTGCCCGGTGTCCTTCGCCTCGTCCGCCGCCTTGGCGCCCAGCAGCGCCAGCTCGGTCCGCTTACGGGCCCGGAAGCCACCGATGTCCAGCATCAGCCGACTGCGGTCGCCGGTCTCCCGGTGCACCGCGAGACGCGTCAGCTCCTGCAGTGCCTCAAGCACCTCGCCGTCCCGCCCGACCAGCTTGTTCAGGTCACGGCTGGAGGAGTCGCCGACGATCGAGACAGCAGCTCGCTCGCCCTCGACATCCATGTCGATGTCCCCGTCGAGGTCCGCGATGTCGAGCAGACCCTCCAGGTAGTCGGCTGCGATCTCGCCTTCCTGCTCAAGGCGGGACAGGCGATCGGCGGAGCCGCCGTCGGTCACAGTGGTGCTGTTGCCTTCCGTCACGGATGGGCTCCTCATCAGGTTCTGCACTACTTCTTGGACGGGTGCTTGGGGCGCTGCTGACCCTTGCGCTGTCCGCCCTTGGACGTTCTGGGGGAGCCGGACGCGGTGGAGCCGCCGGACGGCTTGGCGTCCTCGGGCTCCTTCTTCGTCAGGCTCGGCTTGTCACCGGTCTTGTCCGAAGCGGCCGAGGCCGACGATCCGGACGCGGAACCCTGAGCGGCGCCGGCGGCCGTCGTACGGCGCGCCTTGGTCTGCCGCTTCGGCTGCTGGCGGTTGGCGCGGGCGACCTCGACGGCCTCCTTGGCCGCGATCTCCTCGGGCGGCTCCACCAGCTTGCCCTTGGCCCGCAGCCGGTCCTGGCGCTGCTTGAAGGCCAGGCTGCCCGGCGTCGGGTTCCGGCGGATGACGAACATCTGCTGGCCCATGGTCCACAGGTTGGTGGTCAGCCAGTAGACGAGGACACCCACGGGGAAGTTGATACCCATCACGGCGAACATGACGGGGAAGACGTACATCAGCATCTTCTGCTGCTGCATGAACGGCGTCTTGACCGTCATGTCGACGTTCTTCGTCATCAGCTGGCGCTGCGTGTAGAACTGCGACGCCGACATCATGACGATCATGATCGCGGTGACGACCCGGACGTCGGTGATGGAGGCACCCAGCGCCGCGACCTTGTCGGAACTCTCGGTGAACTTGGCCGCCAGCGGAGCACCGAAGATGTGCGCCTTCTTGGCGCTGTCCAGCAGCGGCTGGTTGATCGCACCGATCGTGTCGCCGTTGGCGATGCTGCTCAGCACGCGGTACAGGGCGAAGAAGAACGGCGACTGGGCGATGATCGGCAGGCACGAGGAGAGCGGGTTGGTACCCGTCTCCTTGTACAGCTTCATCATCTCTTCGGACTGTCGCTGCTTGTCGCTCTTGTAGCGCTCCTGGATCGCCTTCATCTTCGGCTGGAGCGCCTGCATGTTGCGGGTCGACTTGATCTGCTTCACGAACAGCGGGATCAGACAGATCCGGATCAGGACCACGAGCGACACGATGGACAGGCCCCAGGCCCAGCCACTGTCGGCGCCGAAGATCTTCCCGTACACCGAGTGGAACTGGACGATGATCCAGGAGACCGGCGTGGTGATAAAACTGAACAGATTCGAGATCGTGTCCACTAATCAGGCTCCTTGAGCATGGGGCGAGGTCTCTGCGGCCGGGCTGGTCTCAGCGACGGCGGAGGGACCGCCCTTGCTGTTGCGCAACAAGTTGCGCAGCCGATCGTGCCACGGGGGGCGTTTACGTGGCGGAACATGATCGACACCACCGGGCGACCACGGATTGCACCGCAGGATGCGCCAGGCGGTCAGTGCCGACCCCTTTACCGCTCCATGCACGTCGATGGCCGTGTACCCGTAGTGCGAGCAGGAGGGGTAGTACCGGCAGACCGGGCCCAGCAAGGGGCTGATGGTCCACTGGTACACCTTGATCAGCGCCAGCAGTGGGTACTTCATCGCGCAACCCCTCCCAGCAGCCGCTGCAGGGCGGCGTCCAGGTCGCGGGCCAGCTGTGCATGGTCAGCACCACCCGCTCCGGGCAGCGCTCGTACGACTACCAGGCTACCGGGGGGCAGCAGGGCCAGCCGCTCGCGTACCAGGTGCCGCAGCCGGCGCTTCACAAGGTTGCGCTGCACGGCTCCGCCGACTGCTTTGCTCACGACGAAACCCGCACGTGCCGGGGGAGTGATCCCCCCCGATACGTGCGGGTCCATGGTCTCTGCCTGCAGATGGACAACCAGAAGCGGGCGACCCGCTCGGCGTCCTCGGCGTACCGCTGCCGCGAAGTCCTGGCGCCGCCTCAGCCGATTCTCGGTGGGCAGCACGGCATGTGACCTGTTGCGATCAGGCGGACAGGCGGGCGCGGCCCTTGACGCGGCGCGTCGCCAGGATGGCGCGGCCTGCACGCGTGCGCATCCGCAGACGGAAGCCGTGGGTCTTGGCGCGGCGGCGGTTGTTCGGCTGGAAGGTGCGCTTGCTCACTCGGGGGCTCCAGGGAAAATCGGATGAGGCGGGACGTCGCCTGGCTGTCACCGTGCGCCCACGAAAAACTCGCGGACCATTTAGGTGCACCGCTTGACGATCTTCCAGGGGGTCCCGGTAGATCCTCGCCCATCGGTAGGCAGGCGGCAGCAGCCATCGACAACTCGACCTCGATACGGTACGTGCGGTTGACCCATCCGGTCAAACCGGGGTCACCTGGGGCTCCGTTTGTGCACAGCCTGTGGACAACGACTTGAACCACTGGGCCTGCGCTGACTACCGTGGCCGAACTCGGGCATCTACCGCACACCCGACCCGACATCCTTCCCGTCCGTCCCAAGAACCACACCTTCGTGGGATTCCTCGGCACCACCAGCGACTGAGAGAGCGTGCACTGTGGCTGACGTATCTGCCGATCTAGCCGCAGTGTGGCCCCGCGTACTCCAGAAGATCCTGGTGGAGAGCGAGGACCTCAAGCCGAAGGACGCGGAGTGGCTCAAGCGCACCCAGCCGCTCGCCCTCGTCGCGGGCACCGCGGTGCTGTCCGCCCCGAACGAGTTCGCCAAGAGCGTCCTCGAAGGGCGCCTGCTGCCACTGATCACCGAAGTCCTCAGCCGTGAGTTCGGACACCCGGTCGGCATCGCCATCGCCGTCGCGTCCGGCGGCGACCAGGACGGTCCGGCGCCGGCCCCGCAGGAGCCGGTCCAGGAGCCCGCTCCGTACGGCCAGCACCGGCGGGAGTACGACGAGTCCTACGACCGGCCGCAGTCCGACCGCCCGTCCCACGACGACGGCCCCCGGATGCGCCGGGCCTACCCCGACCACCCGCCAGGACGCCCGGGCACCGACGAGTGGCCGCCCCGGCCCGCCGCCGACGACCCCTGGCAGCAGCCGCGGCTCGGCGGCTTCCAGGAGCGCGACAGCTACCAGAGCGACCGGGACCGCTACCCGGCGGACCGCGACCGTGAGTCCTATCCGCCGGCGCCGCAGTCCGGCTACCGGTCGCAGCCGCCGGAGCGCGACCGGCACGACTCGGGGCGCCACGACTCCGGACCCCGGGACGGACACCGCGACCAGCAGGGCCGCCACGACCAGGCGCCCCCCGGCCGCAGCAGCCAGGGCAGTGCCCCGAACGAGCCGACCGCCCGGCTGAACCCGAAGTACCTCTTCGACACCTTCGTCATCGGCTCGTCGAACCGGTTCGCGCACGCGGCGGCCGTGGCGGTCGCCGAGGCGCCGGCCAAGGCCTACAACCCGCTCTTCATCTACGGGGAGTCCGGGCTCGGCAAGACCCACCTGCTGCACGCCATCGGGCACTACGCGCGGAGCCTCTACCCCGGCACCCGGGTGCGGTACGTGAGCTCGGAGGAGTTCACCAACGAGTTCATCAACTCCATCCGCGACGGGAAGGGCGACACCTTCCGCAAGCGGTACCGGGAGATGGACATCCTGCTGGTCGACGACATCCAGTTCCTCGCGAGCAAGGAGTCGACGCAGGAGGAGTTCTTCCACACCTTCAACACCCTGCACAACGCGAACAAGCAGATCGTGCTCTCCTCCGACCGGCCGCCCAAGCAGCTGGTCACCCTCGAGGACCGGCTGCGCAACCGCTTCGAGTGGGGCCTGATCACGGACGTCCAGCCGCCCGAGCTGGAGACCCGGATCGCGATCCTGCGCAAGAAAGCGGTGCAGGAGCAGCTCAACGCCCCGCCCGAGGTGCTGGAGTTCATCGCCTCGCGTATCTCGCGGAACATCCGCGAGCTGGAGGGCGCGCTGATCCGCGTCACCGCGTTCGCGAGCCTGAACCGGCAGCCGGTGGACCTGCAGCTCACCGAGATCGTCCTCAAGGACCTGATCCCGGGCGGCGAGGACTCGGTGCCGGACATCACCGGGCCCGCGATCATGGCGGAGACCGCGGCGTACTTCGGTCTGGCCGTGGACGACCTGTGCGGATCCTCGCGCAGCCGGGTGCTGGTCACCGCCCGTCAGATCGCGATGTACCTGTGCCGTGAGCTGACGGACCTGTCGCTGCCGAAGATCGGCGCGCTGTTCGGCGGCCGCGACCACACGACGGTGATGCACGCGGACCGCAAGATCCGGGCGCTGATGGCCGAACGGCGGTCCATCTACAACCAGGTGACCGAGCTGACGAACCGCATCAAGAGCTGATCCTGAGCGCGTCCAGGGCCCGTCCAGGGCTCGGACAACGGCCTCAATCACGGCCTCAATGACAGCTGAAGCACGGTGGAAACGTTCAGCGCCCCGGGAGTCGAACTCCCGGGGCGCTTCTTTTTGTTCGAATCCCGGGTCCTGACCGGGGCTTCTCCACAGGTTGGGCCGGAAACGGCCGTCCACACCCTGGGGACTGGGAAGTTGTCCCAACTGCCTCCACAGGCAGGCCCGCTGCATACTCATCAGGCGAGGTCAGTGGGTTGTGGATTTGTGGGAAACCTTCGTCCACAGCCTGTGGACAGAGATTGTGGTTACCGGTCGGTCCGGAGGTTGTCCACCGGCCGCCCACAGCCTGAAGGGGGTTGTACACAGCTTCTCCACACGTTTGTCCACTGTTCGGCAACAAAACGGCGTCTGTCCCCGGGGAGAGTGAACCGCGTCACACCAAGGGGGTGGATTGGGCTGGGGAGAACCCGGGTATTTCTGGGGACAGTGCTGGGGAGAAGTGGGGGTCCCCTGTGTATGCGGTGTGCACAACTTCTGGCTGTCCACAGAAGCGGGTGGTTATGCACCGCCTCCGCCCACAGGCGCGGTGGATAAAAAACGTGCTCTGACCTGCGCAGGAACCACTTATCCACGGTATCCACAACACCTATTACTACGACTACGTATAGATAACTGGGAACCTGCTTGGAAGCATGGGCTGTGAACAACTCGGGCCGGAGCCGCCCGACACCGCCCTGCCCGGCTTGACCTCAACCCGCACCGACTGTCGGCGGCGGCTGTCAGACTGTTCACCGACAGCCAGCAACAAGCAGGAGGCGGTTCCGGTGAAGATCCGGGTGGAGCGCGACGTACTCGCCGAGGCAGTGGCTTGGGCAGCCCGCAGCCTTCCGGCCCGTCCCCCGGTACCGGTCCTCGCCGGACTGCTGCTGAAGGCGGAGGAGGGCAGGCTCAGCCTCTCCGGCTTCGACTACGAGGTCTCGGCCCGGGTCGCGGTCGACGCGGAGGTCGAGGAGGACGGCACGGTCCTCGTTTCCGGCCGCCTGCTCGCCGACATCACGCGGGCACTTCCCAACAGGCCTGTGGAGATCTCCACCGAGGGCTCCCGGGTCACCGTGGTCTGCGGCAGCTCGCGATTCACACTCCACACCCTGCCTGTGGAGGAGTACCCGGCACTGCCCGCGATGCCGGTCGCCTCCGGCACGGTGCCCGGTGAGGTCTTCGCCGCCGCGGCCGCCCAGGTGGCCATCGCCGCCGGCCGTGACGACACCCTCCCGGTGCTGACCGGTGTGCGGATCGAGATCGAGGGCGACACGGTCACCCTCGCCGCCACCGACCGCTACCGCTTCGCGGTCCGCGAGTTCATGTGGAAGCCCGAGCAGGCGGACATCTCCGCGGTCGCCCTGGTGCCCGCCAAGACCCTGCTGGACACCGCCAAGTCCCTGACCAGCGGAGACACCGTCTCCATCGCGCTGGCGGGCTCCGGCGCCGGTGAGGGCCTGATCGGCTTCGAGGGCGCCGGGCGCCGCACCACCACCCGGTTGCTCGAAGGCGACCTGCCCAAATACCGCACGCTCTTCCCGACCGAGTTCGCCTCGGTCGCCGTCATCGAGACCGCGCCCTTCGTCGAGGCCGTCAAGCGCGTCGCGCTGGTCGCCGAGCGGAACACCCCGGTGCGGCTGAGCTTCGAGCAGGGCGTCCTCACCCTGGAAGCCGGCTCCAGCGACGATGCACAGGCTGTGGAGCGGGTCGACTCCAAGCTCGACGGCGACGACATCTCGATCGCCTTCAACCCGACGTTCCTGCTGGACGGGCTCAGCGCGATCGACTCGCCGGTCGCCCAGCTCTCCTTCACCACCTCCACCAAGCCCGCGCTGCTCAGCGGCCGCCCGGCGGTGGACGCGGAGGCGGACGACGCGTACAAGTACCTGATCATGCCGGTGCGCCTCTCCGGCTGAGCCGGTCGCGCGGGGCCGTCGTAGGCTCGGTCTAGGTCAGGCACGCTTCGAACGAAGGATCTGTGATGGAGCTCGGTCTCATCGGTCTCGGCAAGATGGGCGGCAACATGCGCGAGCGCATCCGCCGCGCGGGCCACACCGTCATCGGCTACGACCGGAACCCGGACGTCGCCGATGTCCACAGCCTCAAGGAGCTTGTGGACACCCTCAAGGGTCCGCGGGTCGTGTGGGTGATGGTCCCGTCCGGTGCGGCCACCCAGTCGACCATCGACGAGCTGGCCGGCCTGCTCTCCCCCGGCGACATCGTCGTCGACGGCGGGAACTCCCGCTGGACCGACGACGAGAAGCACGGCGAGGAGCTGAAGGCCAAGGGCGTCGGCTTCGTCGACTGCGGCGTCTCCGGCGGTGTCTGGGGCCTGGAGAACGGCTACGCGCTGATGTACGGCGGCTCCGCCGAGGACGTCGCCAAGGTGCAGCCGATCTTCGACGCGCTCAAGCCCGAGGGTGAGTTCGGCTCGGTCCACGCGGGCAAGATCGGCGCCGGCCACTTCGCGAAGATGGTTCACAACGGCATCGAGTACGCGATGATGCAGGCCTACGCCGAGGGCTGGGAGCTGCTGGAGGCCGTGGACTCCGTCACCGACGTCCGCGAGGTCTTCCGCTCCTGGCAGGAGGGCACCGTCATCCGCTCCTGGCTGCTCGATCTGGCGGTCAACGCGCTGGACGACGACGAGCACCTGGAGAAACTGCGCGGCTTCGCGCAGGACTCGGGCGAGGGCCGCTGGACGGTGGAGGCCGCGATCGACAACGCGGTGCCGCTGCCGGCGATCACCGCATCGCTGTTCGCCCGTTTCGCGTCCCGCCAGGACGACTCCCCGCAGATGAAGATGATCGCGGCGCTGCGTAACCAGTTCGGCGGCCACGCGGTCGAGAACAAGTAGTAGTCATTACCGGGGAGGCCGGCGCACAGCCATGCACGTAGCGCACCTGTCGCTAGCCGACTTCCGTTCTTACGCCCGGGTCGAGGTACCGCTCGACCCGGGCGTCACCGCTTTCGTGGGCCCCAACGGGCAGGGCAAGACGAACCTCGTCGAGGCGGTCGGGTACCTGGCCACGCTGGGCAGCCACCGGGTGGCCTCCGACGCGCCGCTGGTGCGGTCGGGGGCGGAGCGCGCGGTGGTCAGGGCCCAGGTGGTGCAGGGCGACCGCCAGCAGCTCATCGAGCTGGAGATCAATCCGGGCCGGGCGAACCGGGCCCGGATCAACCGTTCGAACCAGGTCCGGCCGCGCGATGTGCTGGGCATTCTGCGGTCCGTGCTGTTCGCGCCCGAGGACCTCGCCCTGGTGAAGGGCGACCCCGGAGAGCGCCGCCGGTTCCTCGACGAACTGCTCACGACCCGCACCCCGCGGCTGGCGGGTACCCGTTCGGACTACGAGCGGGTGCTGAAACAGCGCAACACGCTGCTGAAGAGCGCGGCGATGGCCCGCAGGCACGGCGGCAAGGGCGGGGACCTGTCGACGCTGGACGTCTGGGACCAGCATCTGGCGGGCGTCGGCGCGGAGCTGCTCGCGCAGCGCCTGGACCTGACGGCCGCGCTGCAGCCGCTGGCCGACAAGGCGTACGAGCAGCTGGCTCCCGGGGGCGGTCCTGTCGCGTTGGAGTACCGCAGTTCGATCGGCGAACGACTCGCCGGAGCGAGCGGCCGGGAGGAGTTGTCCGGGCTGCTGCTGGAGGCACTGGGCGAGTCCCGCAAGCAGGAGATCGAGCGGGGGGTGACGCTCGTCGGCCCGCACCGTGACGATCTGCTGCTGAACCTTGGCCGGCTGCCGGCGAAGGGCTACGCGAGCCACGGCGAGTCCTGGTCGTACGCGCTGGCGCTGCGGCTGGCGTCGTACGAGCTGCTGAGCGCGGACGGCAGGGAGCCGGTGCTGATCCTGGACGACGTCTTCGCCGAGCTCGACGCCAAGCGCCGCCGGCGGCTGGCCGAGCTGGTGGCGCCGGGCGAACAGGTACTGGTCACCGCGGCTGTGGAGGACGATGTGCCGGATCTGCTGGTAGGGGCGCGATTCGCCGTCGAGCAGGGCGCAGCGGAGCGTGTGTCATGAGCGGGCAGCTGCCGGCGGACGGCCGGGACGCGGGAAAACCGGCCGCACCAGGAGCACCGGACGCGGACACCCCGGGCGACGGGCTGTCCGGCGTCGACCTGGCGCGGGTCGCGCTGCGCGCCGCCAAGGAGCAGGCGCGGGCGCGGGGCGCGGCGACGCAGCAGAAGAAGCAGGCGCGCCGCGGGGGCCTGCGCAGCGGTGCGCGCGCCGACGGCCGGGATCCGCTGCCGCTGGGTGCCGCGATCAGCCGGTTGATCACCGAGCGCGGCTGGGAGGCGCCGGCCGCGGTGGGCGGGGTGATGGGCCGCTGGCCGCAGATCGTCGGTGAGGACATCGCGCAGCACTGCGAGCCGGCGAAGTACGACGAGGAGGAGTGTGTCCTGACGGTGCAGTGCGACTCGACGGCGTGGGCGACGCAGCTGCGGCTGCTGGCTCCGACGCTGGTGGCGCGGCTGAACAGCGATCTGGGCCATGGCACGGTGAAGTTGATCAAGGTGCTGGGCCCGATGGGGCCGCCGCGTACCTACGGCCGGCTGCGCGCGCCGGGCAGCAAGGGCCCGGGCGACACATACGGGTGAGAGCCGTGGGTCCGCTGAGACCCTGCTCACCGTAGTCGAGGGTTGACAGCCGGAAGCCCTGGACGCCTGCGTGAGCCGTTTCTGGCCCTGGTCCACGTGTAGGGAGTCGGGTGAGTGCGGTTCAGGACGGCACGTGGGAACTCAGGTACCGGCAAACACCCATTCATGTCGGCGCTACCGGTAGACTGATACGTAAGCCGCCCAGTCGCGGTACATGTCGAACGACGCAGCCGATCCCGCTCGGCGGGAGACGGCTCGTGCTGTGCCAGAAAGGGCGCTTCGTGGCCGATTCCGGCAACCCCAACGAGAACTCCAGTCCGGTCTACGACGGCAGCGCGATCACCGTGCTCGAGGGCCTCGACGCGGTCCGTAAGCGTCCGGGCATGTACATCGGCTCCACCGGTGAGCGCGGCCTGCACCACCTCGTCCAAGAGGTGGTCGACAACTCGGTCGACGAGGCCCTCGCCGGGCACGCGGACACCATCGACGTGACGATCCTGGCGGACGGCGGCGTGCGCTGCGTCGACAACGGCCGCGGTATCCCCGTGGACATCGTCGCGTCCGAGGGCAAGCCCGCCATCGAGGTCGTCATGACCGTGCTGCACGCGGGCGGCAAGTTCGGCGGCGGCGGCTACGCCGTCTCCGGCGGTCTGCACGGCGTCGGCGTCTCGGTCGTCAACGCGCTGTCGACGAAGGTCACCGTCGAGGTCAACCGCGACGGCTTCCGCTGGACGCAGGACTACAAGCTGGGTGTTCCGACCGCTCCGCTGGCGAAGAACGAGCCGTCGTCCACCACGGGCACCACGGTGACGTTCTGGGCCGACCCGGACATCTTCGAGACCACCGAGTACTCCTTCGAGACGCTGTCCCGGCGGCTGCAGGAGATGGCCTTCCTCAACAAGGGCCTGACGATCACGCTGACCGACGAGCGGGAGTCGGCGAAGGCCACCGTCGGCGCCGAGACGGTCGAGGAGCCGGAGGACGCGCCCCGGGTGCGTGCGGTGAAGTACTACTACCCCGGCGGCATCGTCGACTTCGTGAATCACCTCAACTCCCGCAAGGGCGAGCTGATCCACCCGACCGTGATCGACATCGAGGCGGAGGACAAGGAGCGGCTGCTCTCCGTCGAGGTGGCGATGCAGTGGAACACCCAGTACACCGAGGGTGTCTACAGCTTCGCGAACACGATCCACACCCATGAGGGCGGTACGCACGAGGAGGGCTTCCGTGCGGCGCTCACCGGGCTGGTCAACCGCTACGCGCGCGAGAAGAAGTTCCTTCGCGAGAAGGACGACAACCTCGCCGGCGAGGACATCCGCGAGGGTCTGACGGCGATCATCTCGGTCAAGCTGGGCGAACCCCAGTTCGAGGGCCAGACGAAGACCAAGCTGGGCAACACCGAGGCGAAGACCTTCGTGCAGAAGGCCGTGCACGAGCACCTCACGGACTGGCTGGACCGCAACCCGAACGAGGCCGCGGACATCATCCGCAAGTCGATCAACGCGGCCACCGCGCGGGTCGCGGCCCGCAAGGCGCGTGACCTGACCCGTCGCAAGGGGCTGCTGGAGAGCGCGTCGCTGCCGGGCAAGCTGAGCGACTGCCAGTCGAACGACCCGACGAAGTGCGAGATCTTCATCGTCGAGGGTGACTCGGCCGGTGGTTCCGCGAAGTCGGGCCGTAACCCGCAGTACCAGGCGATCCTCCCGATCCGCGGCAAGATCCTCAACGTCGAGAAGGCGCGGATCGACAAGATCCTGCAGAACACCGAGGTCCAGGCGCTGATCTCGGCGTTCGGCACCGGTGTGCACGAGGACTTCGACATCTCGAAGCTCCGCTATCACAAGATCATCCTGATGGCGGACGCCGACGTCGACGGTCAGCACATCAACACCCTGCTGCTGACGTTCCTCTTCCGCTTCATGCGCCCGCTGGTCGAGGCCGGCCATGTGTACCTGTCGCGCCCGCCGCTCTACAAGATCAAGTGGAGCCGGGACGACTTCGGGTACGCGTACTCGGACCGCGAGCGCGACGCGATGATGGAGATCGGCCGCCAGCAGGGCAAGCGGGTCCGGGAAGACGCGATCCAGCGCTTCAAGGGCCTCGGCGAGATGAACGCCGAGGAGCTGCGGATCACCACCATGGACATCGACCACCGTGTGCTCGGCCAGGTCACCCTGGACGACGCCGCGCAGGCCGACGACCTGTTCTCGGTGCTGATGGGTGAGGACGTCGAGGCGCGGCGCTCGTTCATCCAGCGCAACGCCAAGGACGTCCGCTTCCTCGACATCTGAGTCGGCCCCACCGCCGCCGCCCGAAAGGACTTTGACCAGCAATGGCCGACGAGAATCCCCCTGTGACGCCCGACGACGAGGCGGCCGTGCCCGCCGATGCCGAGATCTCCACCGTGCGCATCGAGCCGGTGGGCCTCGAAACGGAGATGCAGCGCAGCTACCTCGACTACGCGATGTCCGTCATCGTGTCGCGTGCGCTGCCCGACGTCCGTGACGGCCTCAAGCCGGTGCACCGCCGGGTGCTGTACGCGATGTACGACGGCGGCTACCGGCCCGAGAAGGGCTTCTACAAGTGCGCCCGTGTCGTCGGTGACGTCATGGGTACGTACCACCCGCACGGCGACTCCTCGATCTACGACGCCCTGGTCCGCCTCGCCCAGCACTGGTCGATGCGCATGCCGCTCGTGGACTCCAACGGCAACTTCGGTTCCCCGGGCAACGACCCGGCCGCCGCCATGCGGTACACCGAGTGCAAGATGATGCCGCTGTCGATGGAGATGGTCCGCGACATTGACGAGGACACCGTCAATTTCCAGGACAACTACGACGGCCGTAACCAGGAGCCGACCGTCCTCCCGGCGCGCTTCCCGAACCTGCTGGTCAACGGCTCCGCGGGCATCGCGGTCGGCATGGCCACCAACATCCCGCCGCACAACCTCCGCGAGGTCGCGGCCGGTGCGCAGTGGTACCTGGAGAACCCCGAGGCCTCGCACGAGGAGCTGCTGGACGCGCTCCTGGAGCGGATCAAGGGCCCGGACTTCCCGACCGGCGCGCTGGTCGTGGGCCGCAGCGGCATCGAGGACGCGTACCGCACGGGCCGCGGCTCGATCACGATGCGCGCCATCGTCAATGTCGAGGAGATCCAGGGCCGCCAGTGCCTGGTGGTCACGGAGCTTCCGTACCAGGTCAACCCGGACAACCTCGCGCAGAAGATCGCCGACCTGGTGAAGGACGGCAAGGTCGCCGGCATCGCCGACGTCCGCGACGAGACGAGCTCGCGCACCGGGCAGCGCCTGGTCGTGGTGCTCAAGCGCGACGCGGTCGCCAAGGTCGTGCTGAACAACCTGTACAAGCACACCGACCTGCAGACCAACTTCGGCGCGAACATGCTGGCGCTGGTCGACGGCGTGCCGCGCACCCTGTCGATCGACGCGTTCATCCGGCACTGGGTGACGCACCAGGTCGAGGTCATCGTCCGCCGTACGCGTTTCCGGCTGCGGAAGGCCGAGGAGCGGGCGCACATCCTGCGCGGTCTGCTCAAGGCGCTGGACGCGATCGACGAGGTCATCGCGCTGATCCGGCGCAGCAACACGGTCGAGATCGCCCGTGAGGGCCTGATGGGCCTGCTGTCGATCGACGAGATCCAGGCCAACGCGATCCTGGAGATGCAGCTGCGGCGCCTCGCGGCCCTGGAGCGGCAGAAGATCGTCGCGGAGCACGACGAGCTGCAGGCCAAGATCAACGAGTACAACGCGATCCTGGCCTCGCCCGAGCGGCAGCGGCAGATCATCAGCGAGGAGCTGGCGGTCATCGTCGACAAGTTCGGCGACGACCGGCGCAGCAAGCTGATCCCCTTCGACGGTGACATGTCCATCGAGGACCTGATCGCCGAAGAGGACATCGTCGTCACGATCACGCACGGCGGTTACGTCAAGCGCACCAAGACCGAGGACTACCGGTCGCAGAAGCGCGGCGGCAAGGGCGTACGCGGCGCGAAGCTGAAGCAGGACGACATCGTCGACCACTTCTTCGTCTCCACCACGCACCACTGGCTGCTGTTCTTCACCAACAAGGGCCGCGTCTACCGGGCGAAGGCGTACGAGCTGCCGGACGCCGGGCGGGACGCCCGCGGCCAGCACGTCGCGAACCTGCTGGCGTTCCAGCCGGACGAGAAGATCGCCCAGATCCTCGCGATCCGGGACTACGCGGCCGTGCCGTACCTGGTGCTCGCCACCAAGGCGGGCCTGGTCAAGAAGACCGCGCTCAAGGACTACGACTCCCCGCGGGCCGGCGGCGTCATCGCCATCAACCTGCGCGAGGCCGCGGACGGTTCGGACGACGAGCTGATCGGTGCCGAGCTGGTGTCGGCGGAGGACGATCTGCTGCTGGTGAGCCGCAAGGCCCAGTGCATCCGGTTCACCGCGACGGACGACGCGCTGCGCCCGATGGGCCGTGCCACGTCGGGCGTGAAGGGCATGAGTTTCCGAGAGGGCGACGAACTGCTCTCGATGAATGTGGTCCGGCCGGGTACGTTCGTCTTCACCGCCACGGACGGCGGGTACGCCAAGCGCACCAAGGTGGACGAATACCGCGTCCAGGGGCGTGGCGGACTCGGTATCAAGGCGGCGAAGATCGTCGAGGACCGCGGTTCCCTCGTCGGGGCGCTGGTGGTCGAGGAGACGGATGAGATCCTCGCCATCAGCCTCAGCGGTGGAGTGATTCGTACGCGGGTCAACGAGGTCAGGGAGACGGGCCGTGACACCATGGGCGTCCAACTGATCAACCTTGGCAAGCGGGATGCCGTCGTCGGTATCGCCCGCAATGCCGAGGCTGGGGCAGAGGCCGATGAGGTCGACGCCGAAGAGGCCGAGGGCGACCAGCCCGTGGCCGCTGAAATCGAGGAGTAGGCCGTGAGTGGAGCCACGGGCGCCGCTGCTGGTGGGACGACAGGCCCGGACCGGCCGCAGGCGGCCGCCCAGGCCGGTGCCGGCGGTGCCCCTGGCTCCTCCACGGACAGCGGCCCGCATCAGGGGGGATCCACCGTGACCGACACACGTCCGCCGCACCATGCGGGCCCGCTTCAAACGTATGGCGCGGGGGTGCCCGGTGCGCCGGAGCAGCCTCCGCACCAGCCCGCGCAGGCGTACGCGCCGCCGGCCGCTCAGGGGGCCGGCGTGGGGGCGCCGGCCGCCGCGGGCGTCCGCAGGCCGCGTCCCGCCGCCCGTACCGTCCCGCGGACGCGCAAGGCGCGGCTGCGGGTCGCCAGGGCCGACCCCTGGTCGGTGATGAAGGTCAGTTTCCTGCTCTCCATCGCGCTGGGCATCTGCACGATCGTGGCCGTGGCGGTGCTGTGGATGGTGCTGGACGCGATCGGCGTCTTCAGCACCGTCGGCAGCACGATCAGCGACGCGACGACGGCGGAGGGCGGTGGCAGTGGCAGCGGTGGTTTCGACCTGGTGTCCTTCCTGTCGCTGTCCCGCGTCCTGGTCATCACCACGGTCATCGCGGTGATCGATGTGGTCCTCGCGACGGCGCTGGCCACCCTCGGTGCCTTCATCTACAACATGTCCGCGGGCTTCGTCGGGGGCGTCGAGCTGACCCTCGCCGAGGACGAGTAGCCGGGCGCCGGATTCCGATTTTGGGACATGGCCTGTGGTGCGCTAATCTTTCGTTGCAGCGCGGGCCTATAGCTCAGACGGTTAGAGCGCTTCCCTGATAAGGAAGAGGCCACAGGTTCAAGTCCTGTTAGGCCCACCGCGTTGAACGGCCCGTACGGATCCTGATCCGTACGGGCCGTTTGCTGTCTCCGGCGGGCTGTCCGGCTGCTGTCCGGTACGGCAGTTGGAGCGGGTGCAGGTCACCGTTCGGTATCGGCCGGTGTGTATAGTCGGGCGCGTCAGGGCTCTCCCAATCCAAGAAGGACGAGGTCGCGCGGTGAAGAAGTTTCTCCTGGTGGCACTGGCCGCCATCGGCGGGCTCCTCGTGTACCGCCAGATCCAGGCGGACCGCGCCGAGCAGGATCTGTGGACGGAAGCGACCGACTCCGTACCGGCAGGTTCCGGCGCGAGCGTCTGAGACGCCGAAGTGCTCCGAGGCCCCGACCGCACAGCGGTCGGGGCCTCTTGCTGTGCCGGCCGCCCGCTCCGTGAGGGGTCGCCCGCTGTTGCGGGACCGTGACGGGAAACATCTTGAGTTTGCTCACGCAAATCAATACCTTCGCGGTAGCAAACAAAGCCGGGTCCGGTCGAGGGGGAGCACAGCATGCAACGACCACAGTGGCGCGTGGCTGCCGGGGCGGTGAGCGGCGGACTGCTGATCTCCGTCCTCGCGGTGCTCGGCGGGCCGGCGGCCGCGCAGGCCGCCGTACCGGCCGCGGACGACAGCCTGATCATGGTGTTGGACTCGTCCGGATCGATGGCGGGGCCCGACGGCTCGGGCGGCACCCGGATCGAGTCGGCCCGCAAGGCCGTCA
This sequence comes from Streptomyces sp. So13.3, assembly GCF_005860785.2. Classification (NCBI taxonomy): domain Bacteria; kingdom Bacillati; phylum Actinomycetota; class Actinomycetes; order Kitasatosporales; family Streptomycetaceae; genus Streptomyces; species Streptomyces sp. So13.3. The sequence continues at coordinate 5,007,087 of NZ_CP048835.1, forward strand.
ACACCGTCGTGGACACCCTGCCGGACGGTCACAGGACCGGGCTGCGGGTCTACGGCGCCGGAAAGCCGCACGGCTGCGACGACACCCAGCTCGCCGAGCCCGTCGTCCCGCTGGACCGGGACGCGATGAAGCGGGCCGTGGCGGCCGTCCAGCCCAAGGGGGACACCCCGACCGCCCTGGCGCTGACCCGGGCCGCGGGCGACCTGCCCAAGGACGGCCGGCGCACGATCCTGCTGATCTCCGACGGCGAGTCCAACTGCGGGGCGCCCAAGCCCTGCGAGGTGGCGGCCCAGTTGGCCGGGGACGGGATCGGTCTGCGGATCGACACCATCGGCTTCCAGGTGAAGGGCGCCGCCCGCGAGGAGCTGGAGTGCGTCGCCCGGGCCGGACACGGCGCCTACTACGACGCCCCCGACGCCGCGGCGCTCGCCCGGCAGCTGGTGCGCGCGTCCCAGCTCAGCGCCGACGCGTACCGCTTCGACGGCACCCGCATCACGGGCGGCGCGACGGCGGCGTGGGCGGCCGCCATCGGGCCGGGGCAGTACCTGGACACCATCGGGCCGGGAGAGACCCGCTGGTACGCGGCAGGCCTGGACGCCACCGCCACCGCGGACCTCGCGGTGACCGCGGTTCCGCAACCGGGCGTGAAGGTCGGCTACGGCGACGGCATCGAGCTGAAGGCGGCGTCGGCCGGCCAGTACGCGTTCACCTGCGACACCGGATCCGCGCACTTCGGGCAGGACGAGGGCGCGATGATCGTCACGGCGGCGGTGAGCCGGGTGCCCACCGCCAAGGGCGACGGCAGCTGCGACAAGGCCGGTCAGTACCTGCTCTCGGTGCACCGGACGAGCGCCCCTGGCTCCGACCAGGGCCGGTGGCCGATCGAGATCCGGTACGGGAGCGAGGCACCGCTCAAGGCCGGGACCACGCCCGCGGCCGCCGAGACCGAGTACGGCGACAAGCCCGCGCCGCTCGCCGGCGCCCCGAAGGACATCACGGGCGGCACCGGCTTCAACGACGCGGCCGCGCTCACCAAGGGCGTCTGGCGCGACAAGCTGCTGCCCGCGCAGACGCGCTTCTACAAGGTGCGGCTGGGCTGGGGACAACAGCTCAGCTATGCGGCCGAGTTCGCCAACGAACCGGTGCTGGACGACGCGTCCGCGGCCTCCGTCTGGAGCTACGTCGAGACGGGGACGTACGGGCCGGGCCGGCAGCCGGTGCGCGACGCCTCCGGCGGCGACGACCACCGCAGCTACACCGGCAAACCCCTGTCCGTGGGGCTCGGGACGGTGCCGGTGACCTGGACCAACCGCTGGGTCGTCGGCGGCTCGGCCGCCGCGGTGCACAGCGCCGGGGACTACTACATCGCCGTGTCGCTCGGCCCGAAGGCCGCGCGGCTGGCGAGGAACGCGGCGGTCGGCGTCGTCCTGCGGGTCAATGTGACGGGCGACGAACTGGCCGGGCCGCAGTACCAGGCACCGGCGCTGGCCAAGGGCCAGGCCAAGGACGATGCCGCAGCTTCCGACAAGGGCGGCGATTCGGCCGCGGGCCGCGACAGCGGCGGCTCGGACGGGGGAGGATTCATGACCGGATTCATGACCGGCAAGGACATGATCGCGGCAGCAGCGGGCGGGGCGGTCGCGCTCGCGGCCGTCGGCGGGGTGGCGCTGGTGCGCCGGACGAAGAAGGGCGGAGCGTAATGCGCGGACGCGGACTGTGGGTGGCGGTGGCGGTGGCCGGCGTGACGCTCGCCGGGCTGCAGGGCACGGCACTGGCGGACGCCGCCGTGCCCGTGTGGCAGCCGCAGGGCACGGCGGTGAAGGGCGCGGCCACGACGGCCGAGGCCCAGGCGCTCACCCCGGGCGGCACCTACAAGGACACCCTCAAGGTGGGTGACACCAAGTACTACGGCGTGGACCTGGACGCGAAGTCCTCGGCGTACCTGTCGGCGTTCGCCATTCCGAAGCCGGGCGCCAAGGTCGCCTACGGCGACGGCATCGACCTCAAGCTGCAGAGCGCCGACGGCACCGACTGCGACAGTTTCGACGCGCACTTCGACAACGACGGGGCTGCGCGGCCGGTCGGCGGCTACACGGCGCGGACCATCGAGAAGGACGGGCGGTGCCAGGAGGCCAACCGCTACACCCTGGAGATCAAGCGGGAGAGCGCCGGGACGTCGGACCCGGCCGAGTGGCCCGTCGAGATCCGTTTCATGTCGGAGCCGGCCCTCAAGGCCGACGCCAAGCCCGCGCCCGCCTCCAGCGCCACGGAGGCGTCTCCGACGCCGGTGACCGGTACCCCCAAGCCGGCGCAGGGCGGCACGAGCTTCGACAATGCGGCGGCCATCAAGAGCGGCATCTGGAACGACAAGGTGCTGCCCGGCGAGACCCGCTTCTACAAGGTGCCGGTGGACTGGGGCCAGCACGCGGTGCTCTTCGCCGACTTCGCGAACGCGCCCGCGGCCAAGGAGAACGGCTTCCAGAGCGCCGGAGTGCGGGTCGACGCGTACAACCCCGCCCGCGGCCACATCGACGACGACACGGAGTCCTACGCCGGCAAGCAGACGTCGATCACCGGCCAGACCGTACCGGTCTCGTACGCCAACCGGTTCGAGAGCGGCAGCAAGGTCTCGGCCACCCGGTTCGCCGGCTGGTACTACTTCGCGGTCAGCGTGCACCCGGGCGTCAAGGACGCCGTGAACGGGCCGATCGGCGTCACCCTGCGGCTGGACGTCAAGGGCGCGGTGGCCCCTTCGCCGGGGTACGACGGGGACGCGGCCAAGGCCGGGTTCGGCATCGGCGGGGACGACCTGGCGAAGGCCGACGGGACGGCGACGGGTGGCGGTTCGAGCTCCTCCACGATGCGGCTGGTGGCGTTCGCGGCGCTCGGGGCGGGCACGGTGCTTCTGCTGAGTCTGGCGGTGTGGGTGGTGGCGGCGCGGCGGCGGCCGCGCGTTGCGGCTGCGGCTCAGTCGCCGCAGCCGCCGCAGTCGGGGTACGGGCCGCCGCCTGCTTGGTAGCTGAACTCAGGCCGCTGTCAGCGCCCAGATGCCGACCGCGAAGCAGAGCGCGGCGACGATGAGGATCGGGATCACCAGCTTTGCCGGTGGTCCCGGTCGGCGTGTCTGCGGAACCGGGTGCAAAGCGGCGGGCGGGGTGGGGTGTGCTGCCGCTGTGTACGGGCGGGTGGGCTCCGATAGCTGGGGTGCGCCTGTGGGGGCCTCTGCTGGGGGCTGGGACAGGCCGTCTGTGTGGGGCTGGGTCTGGGGTGCTACTGCCGTCGTGTACGGGTTGTGGACGGGGGGCGGCGGGGTCTGGGGGGCCGGGAGGTGGAAGCTGCTGGTTTCCTCGGGGCGTGCCCGACGCCGCTTCCGGTGCGGGCCCTGGGCGTCGAAGCCCTCGGGCAGCGGGCCGATCTGGTCGAAGACCTCGACCGGCTCGTCGTCCAGGCCGGGTACCGACAGGAGTTCGACCGCGGCGGAGAGCGCCTTGCGGGCGCCGGTGGCGGTGCGGAAGCGGGCGTCCGGGTCGGGTTGCAGCAGATTGCCGATGACCTGCCACATCGGCTCGGGCACACCCTGCGGGGCGCGCGGGACGCCCTCGTTCAGGTAGCGCTCGTAGATCGCCTGGGCGTCCGGCTTCTGCCCGCTGAGCAGGTAGAGAGCGACCAGGCCGACCGCGTACAGATCGGCCGGGAAGTCCGGTTCCGCGCCCATCATCTGCTCGGGCGCGAAGTATCCCGGGGTGCCGACGACGTAGTTGACCTCGGTCAGCCGCGGCTCGCCCTTGCGCATGGCGATGCCGAAGTCCGACAGCCGCAGGTGCGGCTGTCCGGTGCCGGTGGCCTCCAGCAGGATGTTGGCGGGCTTGATGTCCCGGTGCACGACGCCTTCGGCGTGGACGGCCGTCAGCCCGGAGAGCAGCTGGTCGAGCAGGGCGCACACGAAGTGCGGGGGCAGCGGCCCGTAGTCGCCGATCAGGTGCGAGAGCGATCCGCCCCGGACCAGGTCCATGGTGAACAGGACCTTGTCGTCGTCGGCGGCCCAACTGGCGGGTGCCAGGACGTGCGGATGGTCGATCCGCATCGCCTGCTCGCGGACGAAGCGCAGCAGGGCGTGCGCGTCGCTCTGCTGGAGCACCTTCGCCGCCACATAGCGTCCCCGCCGGTGGTCCCAGGAGCGCCAGACCGCGCCCGAGCCGCCGCGTCCGATCGGGTCGACCAGCTCGTACCGGCCTGCGAAGACCTCACCCATGGTCTGCGACCCGCCCCCTGCTATTCCGGTCAGCCCTGGTGCGCCTCGTAGTGGGCGATCGCTTCCGCGGTCCGCCCGGCGCCGTACACATGGAGGAACTCTGCCAGTTGTGGATGGCTGGAGGCGAGGGTGTTCGCCGCTTCCGCAATCTCCTCGGCGGACGCGACGGCCCGCAGCAGCGACTGGATGTCCCGTACGACATGCCGGGCGGCGCCGGCGGCGGAGCCCGAGGAGGAGCTGTGGGTGGTGCCGGTGAGGACGGAGGAGCCGGACGACTGCCGGATGTCGTCCATCCGCGAGGTCGCCTCGGAGGACGTGACGCTGCCGTCCGCGACATGCCCGGCGAGATCCTGGAGTGCCTGCAGCCGCTGGACGACGGCCGGGTTGCCGATCTTCGCGCGCTGACCGCTCATCAGCTGCGAGAGCATCGGTGCTGAGAGCCCCAGCACGCCCGCCAGCCGCGCCTGGTTCAGCCCGAGATCGCCGATGAGGCGGCGGAAGAGGTCGCCCAGCGGTTCGCCGTACCAATTGCGCTGCAGCTCCTGCGCGCGGCTGGCGGCGTCGTGCGGAGAGGGGTCCATACGCACTCCTGTTTGCGGCCGTGAATCCTGCAAAGCATCCTACGGACCGGGATACTGGGTCGGGGTCGCGTCCCGGAACAGGTACGCTGTTCTGCGAAGAGGGGCCTTAGCTCAGTTGGTAGAGCGCTGCCTTTGCAAGGCAGATGTCAGGAGTTCGAATCTCCTAGGCTCCACAGTGTTGATCAGCGCGGGACCGTCAGCGGTCCCGCGCTGATTTGCGTATCGGATCATCAGCCGGTGCTGCACAATCGGGGGCGTGATGTTCGGCATCCTTGGCGCGACGCAGGTCTGGAACGCGGACGGCAGCGCGGTCGCGCTGGGTGGGCCGCGGCGCCGGGCGCTGCTGGCGCTGCTGTTGCTCGACGCGGGCCGGGTGGTGACGCCCGAACGGCTGATCGACGGCCTGTACGGGGAGGATCCGCCGGCCGGGGTCGCGAACGCCCTCCAGTCGCAGGTGTCCCGGCTGCGCCAGGTGCTGCCGCAGAAGATCGAGTTCCATCCGGCGGGCTACCGGCTCGCGATCGACCCCGACGACGTCGACTCGCACCGTTTCCAGCGGCTCAGCGCGGAGGGCCGGGAGGCGCTGGCGGCGGGCGATCCCGCGCGTGCCGCTGTTCTGCTGCGGGAGGCGCTGGAGCTGTGGCGCGGGCCCGCGCTGGCCGATGTGGACGGCGCCCCGTTCGCGCAGGTGCAGGTGACGCGGCTGGAGGAGCTGCGGATCTCGGCCGCCGAGGACCGGATGGAGGCCGAACTGGCGCTCGGCGGGCACCGGGAGCTGGTCGCCGGGCTGCGGGAGCTCGTCGACGCGCATCCGTTGCGTGAGCGGCTGCGTGGCCAGCTGATGCGGGCGCTGTACGGCAGCGGGCGGCAGAGCGAGGCGCTGGAGGCGTACGAGGCGGCTCGCAGCGAGCTCGCCGACACGCTGGGGGCGGACCCGGGACCGGAGCTGGCCGCCGTTCACCTGGCGGTGCTGCGCGGGGATCCGGAGCTGACGCCCGCCGCGCACGCGCATGTTCCACGTGGAACATCGCCCACGACGCCCACGGCTTCCGCATCGCCGACGGTCTCCGAGCCGGCCCGACCGCGCTTCGTGCTGCCCACGCAGCTCACCAGTTTCGTCGGCCGTGACGAGGAGCTGGACCGGATCGGTGCCCAGCTGTCCGAAGGCCGGCTCGTCACCCTCATCGGCCCGGGTGGTGCGGGTAAGACCCGGATCGCGATCGAGGCGGCCGGGCGGTACGGCGGTGAGGCCTGTTTCGTCGAGCTCGCCGGCCTCGCCGATGCCGCCGAGGTGCCGCACGCGATCCAGGGCGCGCTCGGACTGCGCGAGGCCGGGGTGATGCCTGGTGCCGGTCCGGCGCCCGATCCGGTCGACCGGGTCACCGCGGCCCTGGCCGACCGCCCGCTGCTGCTCGTGCTGGACAACTGCGAACATGTCGTCGGCGAGATCGCCAAGATCGTCGGCCGGCTGCTCGGGGACTGCGGAGAGCTGCGGGTGCTGGCCACCACCCGCGAACCGCTGGGGATCCCCGGCGAGACGCTCTGCCCGATCCCCCCGCTGCGGCTGCCGCCGCCCGGCACGGACCATGTCCGCGCGCTCGCGTTCCCGGCGGTGCGACTGTTCACCGAGCGGGCCGTCGCCGTGCAGCCCGATTTCGAGCTGGCCGCCGATCTCGATGCCGTCCTGCGGGTGTGCACGGCGCTCGACGGACTGCCGCTGGCCATCGAACTGGCCGCCGCCCGGCTGCGCTCGATGTCCGCGTCCGAGATCGCCTCCCGGCTCGGCGTGGTCTCCGCGGCGCCGGAGCAGAGTGAGTACGGGCCCGGGATCCGGCCCGACGAACGGTTCCGGCTGCTGTCCCGCGGCAGCCGGACCGCCCAGCCCCGTCAGAAGACGCTGCGCGGGGTCGTCGACTGGAGCTGGGACCTGCTCACGGAGCCCGAACGCGCCGTCCTGCGCCGGGTCTCGGTCTTCGCCGGTGGCTGGACGCTGGAGGCGGCCGAGGCCGTCTGCGCGGACCGCACGACGGACGACGACGTGGCGGACGGCGGCGGTACGGACGGCGGCGGGACGCGGGAGGCCGGGGTCGACGCGTTCGACGTGCTCGATCTGATCGACTCGCTCGTCGACAAGTCCCTGGTCGTCGCCCATCGTCCCGAGGGCGCCGACGGCGTCCGCTACCGGATGCTGGAGACGATCCGCGCCTATGGCGCCGAGCGGCTCGCGGAAGCCGGTGAGACGGCGGCCCTGCGCCGCGCCCACGCCCGGTACTTCCTCGCTTTGGTCGGCGAGGCGGAGCCCCGTCTGCGGCGCGCGGAGCAGCTCGACTGGCTGCGGCGGCTCTCCGTCGACCAGGACAACCTGCACACCGCGCTCCGCCGGCGGGTGGAGGACGGCGACACCGGGACGGCGTTGCGGCTGCTGGCCCCGCTGTCCACGTACTGGCTGCTGCGCGGCGTGCGGCTGGAGGGCGCGGGCCCGGCCCGCGAGCTGCTGGACCTCATCGGGCCGCAGGCGCCCGAGGGGCTCGACGAGGAGTACGTGCTGTGCGTGCTCGCGGCGGCCAACGGCGTCTCCGACAACCGGGAACTGGGCGCGCATACCGCGGCCGCCGACGCGGTCATGGCCTCCCTCGGCTACATTCCGCAGCGCTTCCCCAGCCTCACCGTCATCTGGGCGATGGCCATGGGCGCGCCCACCGCTGACGCCGCCGAGCTGATCTCGCTCACCCTGGACGATCCGGGCCGTGACCCCTGGGCCGTGGCGCTGCTGCATCTGGGCCAGGGCTACGCGCACTGGATGGTGCGGGGCGACACCGCCCTCGCGGAGCGGGAGTTCAGCGCCGGGCTGGCCGGCTTCCGGGTGCTCGGCGACCGCTGGGCGATGGCCAACGCGCTCGACGTACTGGCGCAGCTCGCCGACTGGCAGGGCGACAACGAGCGGGCCGCGGCGCTGGCCGACGAGGCGCTCGGCTATGTCGAACCGCTCGGCGCGATCGAGGACATGGCGCAACTGCTGTGCCGACGGGCCGAACGCAGCGCGCGGGACGGAGACACCGAGGCGGCCCGCGCCGACTACGAGCGGGTGGTCGAGCTGTCCGGCCGGGCCGGTGCGCCCGACTGCATGGCGATGGCCCACCTCGGCCTGGGCGAGGTCGCCCGGGCGCGTGGTGAGCTGGCCGGGGCCCGCGCCCTCTGCGAGCTGGCCCTCGGCGAGAGCGGTACCGGGTGGGCCGGTCTCGACATGAACCGATCGCTGATCCTGATCGGGCTGGCCAGGATCGCCGAGGCCGAGGGGGACCCGGAGCGGGCCCGCGGCTACTACCGCCAGGTTCCCGAGGCCGAGTTGGTGAGCCGCAACGGCCCGGTCGCCGCGAGCTTCGCCGAGGCGCTGGCCGGCCTGGCGCTGCTGGAGGGCGGCCCGGAGCGGGCCGCGCTGCTGCTCGGCGTCGCCCGGACGCTGCGCGGCGCCGAGGTGCCGCCCGACCGGGACACCGCCCGGGTCGGCGCCGCCGCCCGCGCCGCGCTCGGCGAAGCGGCCTTCGCCGCGGCGCACGCCCGCGGTGTCGCGCTCTCCCGTGAACAGACGGTCGTGGCGCTGACGGACTTCGACGCTGCGCGGTAAGCGAACGGTCAGTGACCGGTCAGAACGCTCTGACACAGTCACCGGCATGACGAAGAATCAGCAGGTGGCGCCGAGTGCGCAGACCTCCACGACCCCCTCGGACCCCCGGCGTTGGGCCGTACTGGCGATCTGCTGCGTGGCGGCGGCGCTGCTCGGTATCGACACCAGCGTGCTCAACTACGCGATCCCCTCGCTCGTCACCGACCTGAAGCCGTCGGGCACCGAGATCCTGTGGATCGCGGACATCTACGGGTTCGCCCTCGGCGGCCTGCTGGTGGTGATGGGCAACCTCGGTGACCGGATAGGCCGCAAGAAGCTGCTGCTGCTGGGCGCCGGCGCCTTCGGGGTGGCCTCGGTCCTCACCGCGTACGCCACCAGCCCGGAGATGCTCATCGGTGCCCGCGCGCTGCTGGGTGTGGCCGGCGCGACGATCATGCCGTCGACGTTGTCGATCGTCCGCAACGTGTTCACCGACCCCCGCGAGCGCACCACGGCCGTGGGCATCTCCGGCGGCGTCGGGGCGGGCAGCTTCGCGCTCGGCCCGGTCGTCGGCGGCGCGCTGCTGGACCACTTCTGGTGGGGTTCGGTCTTCCTGATCAACGTCCCGGTCCTGCTGGCGGTCGTGATCGCCGGTGCGATCGTGCTCCCTGAGTCCCGTAACCCCGACCCGGGACGGCTGGACTGGATCAGCGTCCCGCTCTCGATCGCCGGTCTGCTGGGTGTCATCTTCGCCATCAAGACGGCCACCCGTGACGGTGTGCACGAGCCGTCGGTGTGGATGGCCGCCGCGATCGGTGTCGGCTGCCTGATCGTCTTCGTCCGGCGCCAGACCCGCATCGCCTCACCGCTGCTGGACATCAGGCTCTTCCGCAACCCGGCCTTCACCGGCTCCATCAGCGCCAACCTGGTCGCGATCTTCGCCTCGGCCTCGCTCTCGCTGGCCTTCTCGCTCTACTTCCAGGTCGTCCGCGGCTGGTCCCCGCTGATGGCGGGCCTGGCGCTGCTCCCCGGCCCGCTGTCGGCCGCCTTCGCCGCGCCGCTGTCCTCCGCCCTGGTGCCCAGGATCGGCCGGGCCAAGGTGGTGGCCCTGGGCCTGGTCCTGATGTCGGTCAGCATGGTCGGTCTCGGCCTGGTCACCCCGGACTCCAGCTACTGGCTGCTGCTGCCCGCTCTGATCGTCAACGGTGCGGGCATCACGCTGACGTTCACCGTCACCTTCGACACGGCGATGGCGAGCGTGCCGAAGGAGCGGGCGGGCGCCGCGGCGGCGATCTCCGAGACGGCGATGGAGCTCGGCGGGGCGCTGGGCATCGCGGTCCTCGGCTCGGTACTGACCGGCGTCTACCGCAACGGTCTCGACCTGCCGGCGGGCGTTCCGGCCGGTGCGGCCCAGGCCGCCAGGGAATCGGTCGGCGGGGCGGTCGGGCCCGGCGCGCAGCTGTCAGGCCCGATGGGGCGGCAGGTCGCCGAGACGGCGAGCCAGGCCTTCACCCACAGCATGCACGTCACCACCCTGGCGGGCGCCGTCCTGATCGCCGTCGCGGCGGTGATCGCGTTCCACACCCTGCGGGGCGTCCCGGCGGTGATCGACGAACCGACCGACGAGAAGGACGGCGGGAAGGACGGCGGGACGGCCGACGACGTGGCCGACGTGGCCGACGGGACCGACGGCACCGACGGCACCGACGGCATCAGGGAACTGGTCGGACGCTGACCCGTATCCCCGCGCATGCCGGAGGGCGGGAGACCGTACTGGTCCCCCGCCCTCCGGCATGTGGTGCGTACGCGCTGTATCGATAGGAGGTCCAGGACCCCGGCGCCACTGGTTGCCGAGTCGGACCGAGCTCAGGGCCGGACCGTGGGTCAGGGGCGGTGCGAGGTCAGGATTCGTCGCCGTGATCCGGGCGATCGACCCGGTCCGCCTCGGCCTGCTTCGCCTGTACCTCGGGGTCGAGGGGCTCCACGGGCGAGCCGTCGACCTTGTCGAGCGGGTCGGCCTTGTCCGTACGGTCCATGCCGACGAGGGTCGGGCCGCTGCCGTTGAGCGTGGCCCGGTCCGCGACCTCGGTCGGCGGGGCGGGCTCGACCAGCCAGTCCGGGTTGGTCTGCTTGCTCCACCACTTCCACGCGGCGTAACCGGCCCCGCTGATCATGCCGAGCACCACAAGGCGCTTGAAGGCCTTGCCCGCCTTGGCACGACGACGGTGCTGCCGGCCCAGCTTGTCGATCTCGGCGACGGACACCCTGCCCTGCAGTGCGGCCAGGGCGGCCGCGCCACGTGCCAGGGCCTCGTCACGGGCGGGGCCCGCGGCGGCACGGGTGACCTCCACCGCGTGTCCGACCCGGGGGGCCGCGTACTCATTGGCCTGGCGTGCGGTCAGCGCGGCCTTCACGGCCGCGGTGTCCACAGCCGAAGCGACCTTGGGCGGTAGTGCGGCGTGTGCCTTCTGCGCGGCGGTCGCCACTCGGGGCGTCAGCCAGATCTTCGCCTCGTCCGCGTAGTGCGCGGCGTTGTCCTTGGCGGTGACGGCGTATGGAGCGACCACCTCAGCGGCGTGCTGCATGCTGTCCTTGGTCTGCCCGGCTGCGTTGCGCACGCTGTCGATGCGGGTCACAGGAACCTCCTCCTCGGTGGCGTACGGTTTTCGCCTATCCACCCGATTTGAAATCATGCCTGTTTAGGGCCGGTCCGGCATGTGCGACCGGGCATATGGGTCAAGGCGGGGCACACGGAGAGCTCCCACAGACGATGCCACGATGCGCGCCGGTACGCGATAGAGCCGGGGAAGCCGACGGCCACTCCCCGTCCGTGCGAGGATTTGTCCCTGTCAGCGAAGACTATGGAAGGTAGATCGTGGCCGAGCAGCTCTATGCGACCCTGAAGACCAACCACGGGGACATCGAGGTCCGGCTCCTGCCGAACCACGCACCGAAGACGGTGAAGAACTTCGTCGAGCTCGCCGAGGGCACGCGTGAGTGGACCGACCCGAAGACCGGCAAGCCGACCAACGCGAAGCTGTACGACGGCACGGTGTTCCACCGTGTGATCACCGGCTTCATGATCCAGGGCGGCGACCCGCTGGGCAACGGCACCGGCGGTCCGGGCTACGAGTTCGCGGACGAGTTCCACCCCGACCTCGGGTTCGACAAGCCCTACCTGCTGGCGATGGCCAACGCCGGCCCGGGCACCAACGGCTCCCAGTTCTTCATCACGGTCTCCCCGACCACGTGGCTGACCCGCAAGCACAGCATCTTCGGCGAGGTCGCCGACGTGGCCAGCCAGAAGGTCGTGGACGCGATCATCGCCACCCCGACCAACCCGCGCACCGACCGCCCGGTGCAGGACGTCGTGATCGAGTCGGTCGTGATCGAGACCCGCGAGGGCTGATCGCGCCGTACTCTTCGGGAACACTGCGCCCTGCCCGTCCGTATGGAGGGGCAGGGCGACGCGCGTCCCCAGGAAGAGGACCTCATGGACCAGGCGGTCTGCTGCTACCGGCACCCCGATCGCGAGACCGGCATCCGCTGCACCCGTTGCGAGCGGCCGATCTGCCCGGAGTGCATGGTCAGCGCCTCGGTGGGCTTCCAGTGCCCGGAGTGCCTGGGCGAGGCCCGGCGGACGACACCCGCGCCGCGTACGGTCGTGGGCGGCACGGTGGCCGCCGACCCGCACCTGGTCACGAAGATCCTCATCGGGCTGAACCTGGCGGTCTTCGTGCTGGTGCAGGCGCTCGGCGACCGGCTCGCCGGTGACCTGTCGCTGTACGCGTACTGCGACCCCGTGGTGCGGCAGTACTGCATCGGCGTGTCCGAGGGCCCCGACCAGTGGTACCGCCTGATCAGCTCGGTCTTCGCGCACCAGGAGTACTGGCACATCGGCTTCAACATGCTGACGCTGTGGTGGATCGGTGCGCCGCTGGAGGCCACGCTCGGCCGGGCCCGCTATCTGGCGCTGTATCTGATCTCGGGGCTCGGCGGCAGCGCTCTGGTCCTGCTGCTCGCCCCGTACCCGGGCGCGCTGGGGGCCTCCGGGGCGATCTTCGGCCTCTTCGGGGCCACCGCCGTCTTCATGCGGCGCAGCCGGATGGACATGCGGCCGATCCTGATCCTGCTCGGGCTGAACCTGTTCTTCAGTTTCACCTGGTCGAACGTCAGCTGGCAGGGCCACCTCGGCGGCCTCGCGGCCGGCACGGTGATCGCGATCGGGATGGCGTACGCACCGCGCGAGCGGCGCGATCTGGTGCAGTGGGGGACCTGTGCGGCGGTGCTGGCGGCCACCCTCGTGGCCAGCTGGATCGCCGTGGCTCAGATCACCGCCTGAAGGGCGTTACCACTGGCGTTGATCAGACGTTATCCACAACGAGTACCCGATCCTGTGCACCCTGTGGGGAACGTGTGTGCGTGCGGTCACCGCATCGTGTTTTCCCTGCAAGATCAACGAAAGACCGGTGGCCGACACATCGGCCACCGGTCACACCGGCGTCAACCTCGTAGAGGTTATCCACAGATCTTCCGACCTTTTCCCCACTGTGGATAACCGTGTGGACAACTCTGGGGAGAACCGTCCGGGCCAGCTCGGGAGCCGGCTACTTCCACTGCGTGGAGACCACGAATCCGCCCGCGATGAAGCCGAAGCCCACCACGATGTTCCAGTTCCCCAGCGCGTCGACCGGCAGGCTGCCCTGCGTGACGTAGAAGAGGACGATCCAGGCCAGGCCGATGACGAAGAGCGCCAGCATCAGGGGCGCGACCCAGTTGAAGCCGGACTTGAGCTTTATCGACTGCGTCTTCTCCGGCGGCGGAGTGAAGTCGGCCTTCTTGCGGATCCGTGACTTCGGCACGAGGGACTCTCCTGTCGATGCGCTGCGTAACCGCGCGGGGATGTCGGGGATGTGAGGCTGGCCGGGCGGGTGGGGGCACCACCGCGGACGGGCGTCCGTTAGCGTAGTGCTTCCTCGGGTGTGAAGGAGACAAGGGTACGGTGACCGATTCCGGCGACGCGCCCTCCTCCCGTCCTTCTCCCGCTCGTCCTTCCACCCGCACCGTAGTACTGCGGACGCTCAGTGCGGGAGTCTTCGCGCTCGCCGGACTGATCTTCTGGATGAGCTTCGACACGGCCAAGGGCGTCAACATCCGCAGCGACGACCCGCTGCCCAAGCTCTCGGACAACGTGCGCAAGCAGAGCAGCCGGAACCAGGAGCTGGAGAAGCAGCTCACCGCGGTCCGGAACGATGTCGACACCCTCACCCGCCAGGGCATCGGCGCCACCGACGCGAACCGCAAGCAGCTCGATGCGCTCGAAGAGGAAGCCGGCACGAAGGCGCTGACCGGCCCGGCGCTGAACGTCACCCTCAACGACGCCCCGCCGAACGCCACCGCGCTCGTCCCCGGCGTGCCCGACCCGGAGCCCAACGACCTGGTCATCCACCAGCAGGACCTGCAGGCCGTGGTCAACGCGCTGTGGGAGGGCGGAGCGGTGGGCATCCGGGTCATGGACCAGCGGCTGATCTCCACCAGCGCGGTCCGCTGCGTCGGCAACACCCTGATCCTCCAGGGCCGCGTCTACTCCCCGCCGTACAGAATCACCGCTGTGGGTGACCAGAAGAAGCTGCGCGCCGCCATCGACCGGAACGCGACCATCCAGAACTACCTCCAGTACGTCAACGCCTACGGGCTCGGCTGGAAAGTGGGGGCGGACAACCGGGTGACTCTTCCCGGCTACTCCGGCACAGTGGATCTCCACTACGCGAAGCCCGTCTCCTGACCGGATTCGCGACCGGCGGCGGGGCGAGGGGGCGGGGGCGCCGATGGCGATCCGGCTGGTGGTGCGGACGCTGAGCGAACTGTGCGTCACCGCGGGTGCGTTGATCGTCCTCTTCGTCGTCTACATCCTGTTCTGGACCGGCGTGCGCGCGGACAGCGCGATGAACGGCGAGCTCGACCGGCTGCAGAACACCTGGGCCACCGGATCCCTGGCCCCCGCGGAACCCACCCCCGCCCCGACCGCGACGGGCGGCACACCGTCCGCCGCCCCGCCTGCGGCGGCCCCGGCGCCGTACCGGAACGGCACGTCGTTCGCCGTCATGTACATACCCCGGCTCGGCTCCGGCTGGCACAAGCCCGTCCTGCAGGGCACCGGCTCCGGCGTGCTGAAGAAGGGGCTGGGGCACTACACGGACACCGCGCGGCTCGGGGAGACCGGCAACTTCTCGGTGGCCGGCCACCGGCGCACCTACGGCGATCCCTTCAAGGACTTCCCCAAGCTGCGCAAGGGCGACCGCGTCTACCTCTTCGACGGCACGTCCTGGTACACGTACGTCCTGGACCGCGACCCCTTCCGTACCGTCCCCACCGACGTCGGCGTCATCGACCCGGTGCCGAGGGAGTCCGGCTGGACCGCGCCGGGCCGCTATCTGACGCTGACGACCTGCGACCCCGAGTGGGGCCACAGCCACCGGCTCATCGCCTGGGCGCACCTGGAGACGGTGAGCCCCGCCGAGCAGGGCCGGCCGAAGGGTTTGTCCGGGTAGGCCACCGGTCCCGCCGATCTCCCCTTACTCTGTTCCGGGGAACCGGGAAGGAAGGCAGCGCATGTACGGCTGGATCTGGCGGCATCTGCCGGGCAACGTGTGGCTCAGAGCGCTGATCTCGCTCGTGCTGGCCCTGGCTGTCGTGTACGTCCTGTTCCAGTACGTCTTCCCGTGGGCCGAACCGCTGCTGCCGTTCAACGATGTGACCGTGGACAACGGTATGAACGCGACGAACGGGATGGCCGCCGTCCGATGACCGCTCGCATCCTCGTCGTGGACAACTACGACAGCTTCGTCTTCAACCTGGTCCAGTACCTCTACCAGCTCGGTGCCGAGTGCGAGGTGCTGCGCAACGACGAGGTCGAGCTCGCGCACGCGCAGGACGGCTTCGACGGGGTGCTGCTCTCCCCCGGCCCCGGCGCGCCGGAGCAGGCCGGGGTCTGTATCGACATGGTCCGGCACTGCGCGGAGACCGGGGTACCGGTCTTCGGCGTCTGCCTGGGCCTGCAGTCCATGGCCGTCGCCTACGGCGGCGTGGTCGACCGGGCGCCCGAGCTGCTGCACGGCAAGACCTCGGCCGTGACGCACACCGGGACCGGGGTGTTCGCCGGGCTGCCGTCGCCCTTCACCGCGACGCGCTACCACTCACTGGCGGTCGAACGGGACACCGTGCCGCCGGAGTTCGAGGTCACGGCCTGGACCGACAGCGGCATCATCATGGGGCTGCGGCACCGTGACGCGGCTGTCGAGGGCGTCCAGTTCCACCCCGAGTCGGTGCTCACCGAATGGGGCCATCTGATGCTCGCCAACTGGCTGGTGGCGTGCGGAGACGAAGGCGCCCCCGACCGTTCGACGGGACTGGCGCCCGTGGTCGGCAGGGCCGGGGCGTGACCGGGCTCCGCCCGGACGAGCCCCCGTCCTACGAGGACACGGGGCAGTTCGCGGTGGCGGTCGGACAGCTCGCGGACCCGCTCAGCGACCCCCTTCCGGGCCGCGGGCCGCTTCGGGCGCCGGCCGAAGCGGCGGAACCCCCTCCCACACCCGCAGCACCGTCAACACCCGCACCACCGGCACCTGCCGACGCCTCCGACGCGGGCCAGGAGGTCATCGGCTCCCCCTGGTTCCGCCCGCACGAGATGCCGCACCAGGCGTCCCACCAGGCGTCCCAGCAGGCGCCGCAGCAGACGTCCGTATCGCCGGAGCAGCAGGCGCCCGCGCCGCCGCCCGCGTACGACGAGGCGCCCGCCGCGTACGACGAGGGATACGGCAGGACGTACGAGGGCGGGTACGCCAGCGGTTACGACGCGGGGCCCGCCGTATCCACTCCGGCGCCCGCGCCGGTACCGGCGCCCACCCCCGCGCCCGCGCCCCCCAGGGTCCGGCGCAGGGGCGTGCCCGGCGAGACGGAGCAGTTCCCGGCCGTGCGCCCGGACGGAACGCCGGACGAGCCGGCCGGGACCGGAGCACCCGGCGCGACCGGCGCCGCGGAGGAAACCGCGGCCACGCCGACGGGCACTCCCACGACGGGTGCTCCGGCGCCCGGCGGCCGTGCCGAGCGCCGTAAGGCGGCCAAGCAGGGCGCTGGGCACCGCGCCAGGGGCCGGGCGGCTTCCGGGGCCTCCACCGCCTCCACGGCCTCCGAGAGCGCCCAGGCGGCTCCGGCGGTCCCCATGACCCGCCTGGAGGCCCGACGGGCGGAGCGGGCGGCCAAGGACAGCGCCGCGGTGATCCTCAGCCGGGTGATCGGCGAGGTGTTCATCTCGGTCGGCGTGCTGATGCTGCTCTTCGTGACGTACCAGCTCTGGTGGACCAACATCCGCGCCCATCAGCAGGCCAGCGGTGCGACCAGCGCGCTGCAGAACCAGTGGAACAACGACAAGAGCGCGAAGAAGAACGACGACCGCAAGGCCGACGCCTTCTCCCCCGGCCAGGGCTTCGCGATCATGTACATACCCAAACTGGATGTGAAGGCCCCGATCGCCGAGGGCGTCTCCAAGCACAGTGTCCTGGACAAGGGCATGATCGGCCACTACACGGGTGCGCTGAAGACGGCGATGCCGTGGGACAAGCAGGGCAACTTCGCGCTCGCGGCCCACCGCAACACCCATGGAGAACCGTTCCGTTACATCAACAAGCTGGTGCCGGGCGACAAGATCGTGGTCGAGACCGAGAGCACGTACTACACGTACGAGATGACGAGTGTGCTGCCGAGCACCTCCCCCTCGAACGTCAAGGTGATCCAGCCGGTCCCGCAGGGCTCCGGATTCACCAAGCCGGGCCGCTACATCACCCTGACCACCTGCACCCCGGAGTTCACCAGCACCTACCGGATGATCGTCTGGGGCAAGATGGTCGAGGAACGGCCGCGCAGTCAGGGCAAGCCTGCCGCGCTGCCCGACTGACCGGCCCCGGCCGGACAACGGACTGCCACAGAACGGAACAGCGGTGACGACGACCAATCGCGGCGGGCGGGGCCCGGTCGCGGCCATCATCAGTGTGATCGGTGAACTGCTGATCACCGCAGGGCTGGTGCTCGCCCTGTTCGTCGTCTACTCGCTGTGGTGGACGAACGTGATAGCCGATCGCCACGCGAAGCGGGACGGCGACAAGGTCCGGCAGGGCTGGGCCGCCCCCGGCCCCCGCGGCCTCGACACCAAGGACGGCATCGGGTTCCTCCATGTCCCCGCGATGGGCAGGAACTTCGAGGTCCTGGTCAAGAAGGGCACCGACACCGACATCCTCAACGAGGGCGTCGCCGGCTACTACGACCAGCCCGTCAAGTCGGCCATGCCGTGGGACAAGCAGGGCAACTTCACCCTCGCCGCCCACCGGGACGGCCACGGCGCCAAGTTCCACAACATCGACAAGCTCAGGAACGGCGATCCGGTCGTCTTCGAGGACAAGGACACCTGGTACGTCTACAAGGTCTACTCGGTCCTCGACGAGACCTCGAAGTACAACGTCGGCGTCATCGACCAGATCCCGGCGGACTCCGGCAGGAAGAAGCCGGGCCGCTACATCACCCTGACCACCTGCACCCCCGTCTACACCTCCCGGTACCGCTACGTGGTCTGGGCCGAACTGGTCCGCACCGACAAGGTCGACGCGAACCGCACCCCGCCCGCCGAACTGGGCTGACAGACGGAGCAGCAGCACGAAGGGGCCACGGACGCGGTGTCCGTGGCCCCCTCGTTGTGCTCGTGCTCCGGTTGCTGCCCGGTCCGGCGCTGTCAGTTGCCGAACAGGCCGCCGTTGTCCCCGCCGCCGGTTCCACCGGTGGTGAAGAGCTGGACCGTGCCGCCCTGCTGGACGGGCTGGTTCGCCTGCGGGAAGGACTGGGCGACGACCGCGTCGTCCTTCTTGGGGCCGAGGACCTGGACCTTCAGGCCCATGCCCTCCAGCTGGTTCTTGGCGTCCTTCAGCGTCTTGCCGACCAGGTCACCGGGGACGGTGAGGTTCTGCTGCTGCGGCGCCTTGGCGATGAACAGGGTGACCGTCTGGTCCGGTTGGGCCGTGCTGCCGCCCGCCGGGTCCTGCCGGATGATGGAGCCCACCGGCTTGTCGGCCGACTCCTCGTCCTGGGTCCGCACCTTCAGACCCTGGTCGATGAGCGTCTGCTTCGCCTGGGCGAGGGGCATCTGCGTGACGTCCTTGACCGTGATCTCCTCGGGCTTCTTGGCGACGGTCAGCGTGACGACCGTGTCCTTCGGCTTGAGGGTGCCGCCCGCGGGGTCCTGCTTGGTGACCGTGCCGTCGTCCTTGGTGTTGGACGTCTCGGTCACCTCCTTGACCTGGAATCCCTTGTCCTCAAGGGTCTTCTTGGCGTCCTCGAACTTGTCGTTGACGACGTCCGGGACGGAGGTCGGGGCGACGCCCTTGGAGATGGAGACCGTGATCGTCTTGTCGGCCGCGAGCGGGTCGTTGGCCTTCGGCAGCTGGTCGCAGACCGAGTTCGCCGGCTGGGCGTCGCAGAACTTGGTCTCGCCCTTGACGACCTTGATGGCCGGGTCGAGGTTGGCGGCCGCGCTCTGGGCGTCGGCGAAGGACTTGCCGACGAGGTTCGGGGCCGTCAGGGAATCCGGCGCGCCCTTCTTGTTGAACAGCGCCTGGCCCAGGAAGATCGCGCCGACCAGGACGAGGATGCCGGCCAGCACCAGCAGCACGGTCGAGGTGTGGTTCTTCTTCTGCCGGCGGCGGTCGGGACGGTCGTCGTAGCCGTAGCCCCCGTCGTCGTCGCGGACCGGGGGAAGCATGGAGGTCGCGGGGTTCTGCGAGGGCAGCGCCGTGGTCGCCGCGCCGTCCCCGTACCCGCCGTAGCCGACGGATCCCATGGCGGCGGTCGCCCCCACGGGCTGGCCGTCGAGGTACGACTCGATGTCCGCGCGCATCTCGTCGGCGGACTGGTACCGGTAGTCCGGGTCCTTCGCCAGCGCCTTGAGGACGATGGCGTCCATCTCGGGGGTGATCTCGGGATCCCAGACCGACGGGGGCTGCGGGTCCTCGCGCACGTGCTGGTACGCCACGGCCACCGGGGAGTCGCCGACGAACGGCGGGCGCACGGTCAGCAGCTCGTACAGCAGGCAGCCGGCCGAGTAGAGGTCGGAGCGGGCGTCGACCTGCTCGCCCTTGGCCTGCTCGGGAGAGAGGTACTGGGCGGTGCCGATGACGGCGGAGGTCTGCGTCATCGTCATGCCGGAGTCGCCCATGGCGCGGGCGATGCCGAAGTCCATGACCTTGACCTGGCCGTTGCGGGTGAGCATCACGTTCGCGGGCTTGATGTCACGGTGCACGATGCCGGCGCGGTGCGAGTACTCCAGGGCCTGCAGGATGCCGACGGTCATCTCCAGCGAGCGCTCGGGCAGCAGCTTGCGCCCGGAGTGCAGCAGTTCGCGGAGGGTGGAGCCGTCGACGTACTCCATGACGATGTAAGGGATCGAGATACCGTCGACGTAGTCCTCGCCGGTGTCGTACACGGCGACGATCGACGGATGGTTCAGGGAGGCGGCCGACTGGGCCTCACGGCGGAACCGGGCCTGGAAGGACGGGTCGCGGGCGAGATCCACCCGGAGCGTCTTCACAGCGACGGAGCGGCCGAGCCGGGTGTCGTGGGCGAGGTACACCTCGGCCATACCACCGCGGCCGAGCACCGAACCCAGCTCGTACCGGCCGCCGAGGCGACGCGGCTCTTCCATAGCTCTTGCCCTTCCCTAACCGTGCCCTGTGGATGCTCGGGCATACGGTACCCGGCACGCTCGATGGATCCGGGACGTGACCGGGTCCCGATATCCGACCGGTATCGCCACGTGCGGCGATGGGGTGGTTATGGGGTGGAAACTGCCCGGTGGGTGACGTGCGTCACGTTCCCCGCGTCACTTGTTCAGTACGGCCTCCATGACCTTCTTGGCGATCGGCGCGGCCAGGCCGCCACCGGAGATGTCGCCACGGGAGGCGTCGGAGTCCTCAACGACGACGGCGACGGCGACCGGGGAGCCGTCGGCGGTCTTGGCGTACGAGATGAACCAGGCGTACGGGTTCTTGCTGTTGCCGACACCGTTCTGCGCGGTGCCGGTCTTGCCGCCGACGGTGACGCCGTCGATCTGGGCGTTCGTGCCGGTGCCCTCCTTGACCACGGTCTCCATCATCTGCTGGAGCTTCTGGGCGTTGGCGGCCGACACCGGCTGCGAGTACGTCTCGGGCTTCGTCTGCTCGATCACGTTCAGGTTCGGCGCCTGCAGCTTGTCCACCATGTACGGCTGCATGAGCTTGCCGTCGTTGGCGATGGCGGCGGCGACCATGGCCATCTGCAGCGGGGTGGCCGCGGTGTTGTACTGGCCGATCGCGGAGAGCACGTTGGACGGCTCGTCCATGTTCTTGGAGTAGACGCTGGCGTCGGCGCGGACCGGGGTCAGGATCTCCTTGTTGAAGCCGAACTTCTCGGCCTCCTCGCGCATCTTGTCCTTACCGAGGTCCTGACCGATGCGGCCGAAGACGGTGTTGCAGGACACCTTCAGGGCCACCCGCAGCGAGGCGTTCTTGCACGGCAGGTCGCCCTCGTTCTCCAGGTTCCGCGAGCTCTGCGGCAGCTTGTAGGGCAGTGGCGACCTGGTCTCGGCGTCGACGTCGGTGTAGAGGCCGTTCTCCAGCGCCGCGGCGGCGGTGACGACCTTGAACGTCGAGCCGGGCGGGTAGACCTGGCGCAGCGCCCGGTTGAGCATCGGGTCGTCGGGGTTGTTGGCCTTCTGCAGGGCCAGCCAGTTCTTCTCGTCGGTCTTCTTGGAGGTGCCGGCGATGGACGACGGGTCGTACGAGGGCGTGCTGGCCAGCGCCAGGATCGCGCCGGTACGGGGGTCGAGCGCGGCGACCGCGCCCTTCTTGTTGCCGAGGCCGGTGAACGCGGCGAGCTGGGCCTTGGCGTTCAGGGTCGTGATGACCTTGCCGCCCTGCTTCTCCTTGCCGGTCAGCATGTCGATGGTGCGGTTGAAGAAGAGCCGGTCGTCGTTGCCGGTGAGGAACTTGTCGTAGACGCCTTCGAGGAACGACGTCTGGTAGGCCTGCGAGGCGTAGCCGGTGACGGGGGCCCACATGGGGCCGTCCTTGAAGGTCGCCTTGTACTTGAAGTCGCTGCCGGGCGTCTCGACGCTGCCGGTGAGCGACTTGTCGCCGACGACGATGTCGCCGCGCGGCTGGGCGAACTGGTTGATGCTCACGCGCCGGTTGTGCTTGTCGTTCGCCAGTTCGTCACCCGTGACGAACTGCACATAGTTGACGCGGATCAGCAGGGCGAGGACGAGCAGGCCGCAGAAGACTGCGACCCGTCGCAGGGGCTTGTTCACTGGGTGCGCACCACCTGGGTCGGTTCGGCATCGGTTGACGGGGCGGGGCTGGGTGCCGGGCGTCGCGCGGTGTCGCTGATGCGCAGCAGGATGGCCACGAGGGCCCAGTTCGCGATGACGGACGAACCGCCCTGGGCGAGGAACGGCATGGTCATACCGGTCAGCGGGATGAGGCCGGTGACGCCGCCGGCGACCACGAAGACCTGCAGCGCGAAGGCGCCCGACAGGCCGATCGCGAGCAGCTTGCCGAACGGGTCGCGGGCCGCGAGGGCGGTGCGGACACCGCGCTCGATGAGCAGCCCGTAGAGCAGCAGGACGCCCATCAGGCCGGCCAGGCCGAGCTCCTCGCCGACGGTGGCGAGGATGTAGTCGCTCTTCGGGGCGATACCGCCGATGAGCCGGGAGTACCCCTGGCCCAGTCCTGAGCCGAACATGCCGCCGGAGCCGAACGCGTACATCGTCTGGGCGGTCTCGGTGACCCCGCCGTTGACCAGCGCGAGCGGGTTCAGCCAGTTGTCGACGCGGTCCTTGACGTGGTGCTCGAAGGTGGAGACGAAGACCGCGCCGGCGGCCGACAGCACCAGGCCGAAGACGATCCAGCTGGTGCGCTCGGTGGCGACGTACAGCATGATCACGAACAGGCCGAAGAAGAGCAGCGAGGTGCCGAGGTCGGTCTCGAAGACCAGGATCAGCAGGCTGAGCACCCACAGCACCAGGATCGGGCCGAGGTCGCGGCCGCGCGGCAGGTACAGGCCCATGAAGCGGCGGCTGGCGAGCGCCAGCGCGTCCCGCTTGACCATCAGGTAGCCGGCGAAGAAGACGGTGATGATGATCTTCGCGAACTCACCGGGCTGCAGCGAACCCACACCCGGGATGGTGACCCAGATCTTGGCGCCGTTGATGCCGGGGAAGAACACCGGCATGATCAGCAGGACCAGCGCCACCACCATGGAGATGTAGGTGTAGCGCTGCAGGATCCGGTGGTCCTTGAGCACGACCAGCACGGCGACGAAGAGCGCGACGCCGAGCGTGGACCACATCAGCTGGGTCGGCGCCATCGCCTTGCCCAGCGAGGGCTCCAGGTCCAGCCGCCAGATGAACACCAGACCCATGCCGTTGAGCAGCGTCGCGATCGGCAGCATCAGCGGGTCCGCGTACGGCGCGAACTTCCGCACGATGAGGTGCGCGATGCCCGCGAGCAGGCCGAGGCCGAGGCCGTAGGCGAGCAGGCCGGCGGGCAGCGAGCCGTCCTTGGCCAGGCCGACGTTGGCGTACGCGAAGACCGGGATCAGAACGGCGAAGACGAGCAGTGCGAGCTCGGTGTTGCGCCGGCTGGGTGCGCCGACGGAAGAGATGGTGCTGGTGTTGCTGGCACTCATGAAGAGCTGCCCCCTCCTCGTACTACTGCTGGGTGCCGCACTGCGGGGCCAGCTTCTGTTCGTCGGGCGAGAGGGTGGGGCCAGTGGGGCCAGGTGTCGGGACGGTGCCGGTCGGCTTGTTCAGCTTGTCCTGAGCCGCCTTCGCGGCGGCCTTGGCCTTCGCGGCGTTGGTCTTGCTCGTTTCGACCTTCTTGCAGACGTCGGCCTGCTTGGCCAGCTCGTCGGCCTTGTCGGTGGCCTGGCCGAGGCTGCTCAGCGCGATCGTGGCCTCGACCTGGTCGCGCTGGTAGGCCGGCAGGTACTTGAGTTCGATCTCGGGGCGGTCCTGATGGACCTTCGACAGGCTGATCCACGCCAGCTTCTGGTCGATGCCCTGGTAGACGGCGACGTGCTGGTCCTTGGCGCCGACGTAGTACTGGGTCTGCGTCCAGCGGTAGCCGGCGTACAGGCCGCCGCCGATGACGCCGAGGATGACGACCAGGATCACCGAGCGCTTCAGCCACTTGCGCTTCTTGACCGGCTTGTCGAGGTCCGCGTCGTCGAACGAGCCGAAGGAGCCCATCGGCGCCGCGCCGGCCATCGTCGGATCGCCGCTGCCGGGCGGGCCGAAGGAGCCCGCGGGGCCCGTCTGCTGCGGCGGGGGCGTGCGGCCCAGCTCCGAGGCGCGGCCGGCCGGGGTCTGCAGATGCCGCGGGTCGGAGAGCGGCAGCTGGCTGTCGGCGACGGCGCCCACGACCACCGGGGTGTCGTTCAGTTGTCCGGCCAGCGTGTCGCTGTCGTCCACGTCCAGGACGTCGGCGACGATGCAGGTGATGTTGTCGGGGCCGCCACCGCGCAGCGCGAGCTGGATCAGCTCCTGCACGGTCTCGTTGGGTGCCTGGTACCCCGCGAGGGTGTCCTCGAGCGTCTGGTGGCTGACGACACCCGAGAGCCCGTCGGAGCAGATCAGATACCGGTCGCCGACCCGCACCTCGCGGATCGACAGGTCCGGCTCCACGTGCTCGCCACTGCCCAGCGCGCGCATCAGCAGGGAGCGCTGCGGGTGGGTGGTGGCCTCCTCCTCGGTGATCCGGCCCTCGTCGACGAGCCGCTGCACCCAGGTGTGGTCCTGCGTGATCTGCGTGAGCAGACCGTCGCGGAGCAGGTACGCGCGGGAGTCGCCGACGTGGACGAGACCGAGCCGCTGCCCGGTCCACAGCAGAGCGGTGAGCGTGGTGCCCATGCCCTCCAGCTGTGGGTCCTCCTCGACCATGACGCGCAGCTGGTCGTTGGCGCGCCGCACGGCGGTGCCGAGCGACGTCAGGATGTCGGAACCGGGAATGTCGTCGTCGAGCGTGACGATGGTGGAGATCACCTCGGACGAGGCGACCTCACCGGCCGCCTGGCCGCCCATGCCGTCGGCGATCGCGAGCAGGCGCGGACCGGCATAGCCGGAGTCCTCGTTGCCCTCCCGGATCATGCCCTTGTGCGAACCGGCGGCGAAACGCAGGCTCAGAGTCATGCGCACCTCGCCCGTCGGCTCCGGGTACATCCGCACGCTGCCCACCCTCTCGCTCGCTGGCTCCGCTCGCCCATTGTGCGACTACTTCCGCAGCTCGATGACGGTCTTCCCGATGCGGATCGGCGCGCCGATCGGCACCGGGGTCGGCGTGGTCAGCCGATTCCGGTCCAGATAAGTGCCGTTGGTGGATCCGAGGTCCTCGACGATCCACTGGCCGTCCCGGTCCGGGTAGATCCTGGCATGCCGACTGGACGCGTAGTCGTCGTCGAGCACGATTGTTGAGTCGTGCGCCCGGCCGAGCGTGATGGTCTGGCCCTGCAACGCGACCGTGGTACCCGTCAGCGAGCCCTCGGCGACGACCAGCTTGGTCGGGGCGCCACGGCGCTGTCGGTTGTTCTGCGGCTGTTGCCGCTGGTTCTGCGCCTGTTGTTGGCGCTGCTGCGGCGGGCGGGACTGGTCGGCCCCGCGCCGTGCCGCGCGCTGGGTCACCCGGGTCCCGAACAGGTCACTTCTGATGACCTGTACCGCGACGATGACGAACAGCCACAGTACGGCGAGGAAACCCAACCGCATGACCGTCAGGGTCAGCTCTGACATTGCCCCCGCTTCACCCTTCGGCTTGCCGGTACACGATGGTGGTGCTCCCGACGACGATGCGAGAGCCGTCGCGGAGCGTAGCGCGCTGGGTGTGCTGCCCGTCCACCACAATGCCGTTTGTTGATCCGAGGTCTTGGACCACGGAAGGCGATCCGACCCTGATTTCGCAGTGCCGGCGCGAGACGCCGGGGTCGTCGACCCTGACATCAGCCTCGGTGCTGCGGCCGAGAACGAGCGTCGGCCGGGAAATCTGGTGCCGGTTGCCGTTGATCTCGATCCAGCGCCGCACCGCGCCGCCGCCGGGACCGCCCGAGGGCGATCCGGCGCCGGGCAGCCGCGTCACGGGTGCCGGTCCGCCGGCACGTCCGCCCGGAGGCGGTCCCGCCGGCATCGGGGGCGGTCCCGAGGGACGATACGGCGCCGCGGTGCGCGGCGGCTCGTGCCGCTGCATCGGCTGCGGCTGCTGTTGCTGGTGGGGCTGCGGTTGCTGGGACTCGCTGGACGCGAGCGTGCGGCTGCGCACCCGGTACAGGCCGGTGTCGAGGTCGTCGGCCTTCTCCAGGTGGACCTTGATGCCGCCCATGAAGGTGTAGCGCTGCTGCTTGGCGTAGTCCTTCACCATGCCGGCGAGTTCCTCGCCGAGCTGCACGGAGTACGGACTGAGTCGCTCGAAGTCGGGCGTGCTCAGCTCGACGATGAAGTCGTTGGGCACCACAGTGCGGTCGCGGTTCCAGATCGTGGCGTTGTTGTCGCACTCACGCTGGAGCGCGCCCGCGATCTCGACCGGTTGGACCTCGCTCTTGAACACCTTGGCGAAGGTGCCGTTCACAAAGCCCTCGAGACGCTGCTCGAAGCGCTTCATTACTCCCATGGGGCACCTCCCTCCTCGGGCTCTTCCGATACTGCTTACTGATCGTATCCACGCGCCGGGAAAACGGCTGGTTCCCCGATCCCGTGGGACGGAGCAGTGTCAACCCTCACACGGTCCACTCGGATGGTAGATGCGGCTCCTGTCCAGTGTCCCGCAACCGGGGGCGCGGCCGTACAGCGCGGTGCTCTCCGGACAACCCTGCCCGGTGGGAGCCGGGGTACACGGCGCGGACGCCTTCGGAGCCCGACACCCGGACGGGCTCCGGCCCCGGGCCGTGTCCGCCCCGGTGGGCGGGCGGAAACGGGTGTGATTCCACCCCTGCCGCCGTGCTAATCTTCTCGAGTCGGAAGGCGCTCCCGCACTGCCCGGACCACGGTCCGGAGAGTGAAGGAGCATCGACCGGCGCCACTTATTGCGCGAGTGGCGGAACGGCAGACGCGCTGGCTTCAGGTGCCAGTGTCCTTCGGGACGTGGGGGTTCAAATCCCCCCTCGCGCACAGAGTAGAACCGTTGAACGGTCTCTCCGGAGTGACGAAAGTCGCTCGGAGGGGCCGTTTTTCGTTGTCCGGGTGGTTCGGTGTCCTGTGCTCCGGCCGGTGTGCGGCGGGTCGGTGTGATGTGCGGCACTTGTTCGTGCCGCACATCACCGTCGGCGGGTCGTCAGATGGTGTCGAAGTCGCCGTGGCGGCCGAGGCCGGAGGTGAAGCGGTGGGCGCCTTCGGTGATTCCGGCGAGGGCGGCGGAGGCGTTGTGGAGTTCTTGGCGGAGGGCTTCGGGTTCGGGGAGGCCGGCTTGGGTGCGGGTGGACTCTCGGTCGGCGCGCATGCAGGCGGCGGGGTAGCGGGCGATGTCGGCGGCGAGTTCGCGGGCGGCCCGCAGGGCTTCGCCGGGGGGTACCAGGCGGTTGACGAGGCCGATGGCGTGGGCCTCGGGGGCGGGTACCGGGCGGCCGGTGAGGATCAGGTCCGTCGCCCGGCTCTCGCCGATGAGGCGGGGCAGCCGGACGGTGCCGCCGTCGATCAGCGGAACGCCCCAGCGGCGGCAGAAGACGCCGAGGACGGCGTCCTCCTCGGCGACCCGCAGATCGCACCACAGGGCGAGTTCCAGTCCGCCCGCGACGGCGTGGCCGCTGATCGCGGCGATGACGGGTTTGGAGAGCCGCAGCCGGGTGGGTCCCATCGGGCCGTCGCCGTCCTCGGCGACCCGGTTGCCGCGGGCGGTGCCGACGGCCTTGAGGTCCGCGCCGGCGCAGAACGTGCCGCCCCGGCCCCACAGGACGGCGACGGCGGCGTCGGGGTCGGCGTCGAAGTCCCGGAAGGCTGCGGCGAGGGCGGCGGCGGTGGGGCCGTCGACGGCGTTGCGCGCCCCGGGGCGGTTCAGGACGACGGTGGTGACGGGGCCGTCGCGCTCGACCTGGACCGGGGCGTCGGCGGGGTCTTCCGGCGCGTCGTCGGGGGCGGTCACAGGAGGTGGCGGGCGCGGTCGATGAGGGGTGCGGTGTCGGTGCCGGCGGGGAGGGTGCCGAAGGCGCGGCCGTGGTCGCCGCCGAGCCGGGAGGCGCAGAAGGCGTCGGCCGCGGGGCTGCCGTACCGGACGAGCAGCGAGCCCTGCAGGACCAGCGCCATCGACTCCACGATGCGGCGGGTGCGGAATTCGAGGTCGGTGAGGTCGCCGAGCTCCTTCTTGAGCTCCGCCACGGACGCGTCCAGCCGCCGGTCGGCGCCCGCCGCCAGGTCGATCTCGGCGAAGAACGCCTCGACGGAGTCGGGCTGACGGGCCATCGCGCGCAGTGCGTCGAGCGCGGAGACGTTGCCCGAGCCCTCCCAGACCGACAGCAGCGGTGCCTCGCGGTAGAGGCGGGGCATGCCCGATTCCTCGATGTAGCCGTTGCCGCCGAGGCATTCGAGGGCTTCCGCGGCGTGCACAGGGCCGCGTTTGCACACCCAGTACTTGGTGACGGCGAGCGCCAGCCGGCGGAAGGACTCCTCGGCGGCGTCGCCGCGCGCCGCGCGGTCGGTGGCGCCGGCCAGCCGGAACGCCACGGTGGTGGCGGCCTCGGACTCGACGGCGAGGTCCGACAGGACGTTGCGCATCAGCGGCTGGTCGATGAGCGGGGCACCGAACGCCGAGCGGTGCGCGGTGTGGTGGACGGCCCGGATCAGCCCGGCACGCATGGCGGTGGCGGTGCCCAGGACGCAGTCCAGACGGGTCAGGTTGACCATGTCGATGATGGTGCGGACCCCGCGGCCCTCCTCGCCGACGAGATACCCGAGGGCGCCGTCGTACTCGATCTCGGCGGAGGCGTTGGAGCGGTTGCCGAGCTTGTCCTTGAGGCGCTGCAGCTGGATGCGGTTGCGGGTGCCGTCGGGGAGGACGCGCGGCAGCAGGAAGCAGGAGAGGCCGCCGGGGGCCTGCGCGAGGGTCAGGAACAGGTCCGACATGGGCGCGGACGTGAACCACTTGTGGCCGGTCAGCGTGTACGTGCCGGCCTCGCCACCGGCCGGAACGGCCCGGGTGGTGTTGCTGCGGACGTCCGAGCCGCCCTGCTTCTCGGTCATCGACATACCGGCGATGAGACCGCGCTTGCCGGCCGGGGCGCGGAGCCCGAAGTCGTACTCGCGGGCGGCGAGCAGCGGCTCGTACGCGGCGGCGAGCGTGGGGTTGGCGCGCAGGGCGGGGACGACGGCGTACGTCATGGAGACCGGGCAGATGTGGCCGGCTTCGACCTGGCCCCAGACGTAGAGCTTGGCGGCGCGGGCGACATGGGCGCCGGGCCGGTCGTCGCGCCAGGGGGCCGCGTGCAGGCCGTGGCTGACGGCGGTGTCCATCAGTTCGTGCCACGCGGGGTGGAACTCGACCTCGTCGATGCGGTTGCCGTACCGGTCGTGGGTGCGCAGCACCGGTTCGTTCTCGTTGGCCAACCGGCCCAGTTCCTGGGCGTGTTCGGTGCCGGCGAGCGTTCCCAGGGTGTGCAGCGAGTCCTCGGACCAGCCGGCGCCCTGGCGGTGCAGGCCCTCGATGAGGGTGGCGTCGGCGGCGACATCGTGGCCGGTCAGGGGCGGTGCTTGGTTGGTGACCTCATGAGTCTGCGGCATTGCGTCCTCCCAGAGCGCGTAGGGCGAAGGAGACGAGGGCGGGGATCAGGTCGTCGGGTGCGCCGCCGTCGGCGAGCGGGCCGACGAGGGCTTCTCCGACGGCCCCCACCAGGGCGGCGGCGGTGAGCTGGGGGTCCTGGGCCGGCAGTCGTCCGGAGGCGACTCCGGCGGCGATCTGTTCCGCGATCACATCGCGGAACGCGCGGCGGAAGACGAGCCGTTCGGCGTCGACGGCGGCGTCGACCGGCTCGGCGAGCAGGGCGTAGGCCAGCCGCGGTGACTTCAGGGCCCGTCCGGCGAAGGTCTCGATGATCGCGGCGACCCGGTCGGGCAGGTCGGCGGGCCGGTTGGCGGCGGCCCGGACGGCCTCGACCTCCCGGCTGCAGACCACCCGGAACAGCTCCGCGACGAGCTCGGCCTTGCTGGGGAACGAGCGGTACACGCTGCCGGCCGCGATACCCGCCCGTTCGGCGACCGCGGCCACCGAGCAGGCGGCGTATCCGCGTTCGGCGAGCAGCTCGACCGCTCCGTGGAGTACGGCGTCGCGCTGGGCGTCGAGGCGCGCCTGGATGGTGGGGGTCCTGCGGTAGGGCATGCGTAGAAGTGAAGCAGTGATTCAGTTCTTCATCAAGACCCGGTCCTGGCTGCCACGGGGGCTCCCTCAGGGCTTCTTCGGGGTGAAGAGCGCGGTGGCCAGGGCCAGTCCGAGGACGGCTCCGGTCAGCTGGGCGGCGATGAAGCCGGGCAGTGATCCGGGGGCGATGCCGGTGAATGTGTCGCTGAAGGAGCGGCCGACGGTGGCGGCGGGGTTGGCGAACGAGCTGGAGGAGGTGAACCAGCAGGCGGCGCCGATATAGGTCGCGACGGCGACGGGTGCCAGCTGCGTACGGCCGCTGCGGACCAGGCCGGTGACGAGCAGGACGAGTCCGGTGGTGGCGACGACTTCGCCCAGCAGCAGATGCCCGGCCGACAGGTCGTGGGTGGACCAGCTGATCAGCGGGCGGTCGAACATGGCGTCCGCGAGCACCGATCCGGCGATGGCGCCAGTGGTCTGCGCGAGGACGTAGAGGGCCACGGTCCGGGCGCCGTACGCGGTCGGGCCGCCGCGTGCGGTCCACCAGTCGGCGAGGGTGACCACGGGGTTGAGATGCGCGCCGGAGACCGGGGCGAGGAGGGTGATCAGCACCCAGAGTCCCAGGGCGGTGGCCAGCACATTGGCCAGCAGCTGCACCCCGACGTCGTGGCTGAGGCGGGTGGCCTGGATGCCGGAGCCGACCACGACGGCCACCAGGGCGGCGGTGCCGACCAGTTCGGCGGCGGCTTTCCTGAGCGGCGGGACAGCTGGCGGGGTGGCTTCCCGCGCCGGCACGGCCTGTGTCTGCATACCCAGATTCTGCGGCCTATTTCGGAATATTGTTTCCGTATCTTGGAAATGAGACAGGTTCGGTATCGCCATCGGCCGGTTCCAGAGGGCCGCTCACTGGTCGGGAAGCCAGTTGCCATGGAATCCGTAGGGCACCCGCTGGGGCAGGTGGATGGTCGCGACCGGCGGGGCGGCGAGGTGCTCGGCGTCCAGAATCACCAGGTCACTGGTACCGGTGCCGGCGTCGTACACATAGGTGAGCAGCCAGCCGGGGCCGCCCGCGAGGTCGTCCGCCGGGGCGAAGGCGGCTTCGCCGGGGGTGCGGCCGGGCGCGAACTCATGGCTGGTGACGCCGCCGGTCCGCAGGTCGTAGCGGACCAGGGCGCCGGCCACCGGCCCGCGTCCCAGACCCTCGGCCGTGGTGACATGGCCGAACCGGGCCGGCTGTCCGGCGAGCCGGTCGTCGACCCGGGGGAACTCGCACGGCCGGTCGTCGATCTGCTCCTCGGCGACGGTGCCCGTCACGAGGTCCAGCGTCCAGCGCCACAAGGTGGCGGGCCGGTGGACCAGATCCGGCGCGTAGTGGTGCGGATAGCGCGTGACGTGCAGGACGATCCGGTCACCGTCGCCCTCGTCGTACGCGTTGAGCCCGTGGAAGACGTAGCAGGGGTCGATCGGGAACCAGCGGACGACGCCGTACGGATCGTCCCTGCGCAGCACGCCGAGCCGGGCGCCGTAGGCCGGGTCCCACTGGTACGGCATGCCGCCGCCGGGGCGCATGGCCTCCTGGAGGTTGAAGACCACGGGCAGATCCATGAACACCACGTGGGAGGCGGTGAGATGGAAGTCGTGCATCATCGTGTGCGCCGGGACGTCCACGGGGCGGCTGACGACCAACTCGCCGGAGGCGTCGGCCCGGTGGTACGTGAGGTACGGCGCGGTGAGCCCGCCGTAACCGAAGAAGTGCAGCTCCCCGGTGGTCGGGCAGGTCTTGGGGTGGGCGGTCATCGGGGTCTCGAGCCGGCCGCCGAAGTCGTGCGGTCCGACGGTCTCCAGCTCATGCCCCGGGCGGCAGTCGATCTCGTACGGGAACGAGGCCTCGACCAGGGCGAGGGTGCGGCCCGCGTGCCGGACGATGTGGGTGTTGGCGGGGCCGGCCGTGAGATCCAGATTGCCCTGGTCGTCATAGATCCGGGCGCCGTGGGTGAAGGTCGAGGTACGGACCCAGCGGTTGCGGTACGAGGTGGCGCGGCCGCCTTCCAGACGGACGCCGTGCACCATCCCGGCGCCGAAGAACCAGTGCGGGGAGGCGGCGTCCTGCGGGTTGGGGCCGTTGCGCAAGTACCAGCCGGTCAGCTCGGGTGGGATCGATCCGGTGACCGGCAGGTCGTAGGCGGTCAGTTCCTCCGCGACGGGGGCGAAGTTGCCGGACAGGTGCGGGGCGACGGCGGGCTGCTGGGTCATGCGGGGTCAGCCTTCCTGCGTGCCGGGCTCGGAGAGGCGGGCCCGGACGCGGTCCGGGTAACGGGCGGTGAAGAGCGCGGGGACCACGAAGCCGGCGACCTGGACCGGGATCGAGACACCGCTGCCCAGGTCCGCGGCGTAGATGGGGATCAGTACGGCGGCGGTCACGGTGAAGGCGGCGGCCCAGGCGGCGGTGATCACCACGTTGATCCGGCGGAAGACCGGGGTGTTCCACACCTCGGGCGGCGCCTGGCGCTTGGCGATGCCGGTGGTGAAGGGGCGGCGGACGGCGAGGGTGGCCCAGGCGGTGACGGCCAGCCAGCCGAGCGAGAGCGCCCCGCTGTAGTCCTCCAGGCCGGAGTCCGGACGGGAGAAGGCGACCACGCTGAGGACCGCGAAGAACGCGATCGTGCTGAACTCCAGGATCTGGGACTCGGCGGCGATGCCCGCCTTGCGGTCCTGGATCAGCAGCCAGATGCCGAGGACAAGACCGGTGAGGGCTCCCCACTGCCAGCCGGCCGAGGAGACGGCGGCGAAGGCGATCCAGGGGATGAAGCCGCGCAGGTAGTTCATGACAAGCCTTCCAGTGGTCCGGTCTGGTGTCCGGGTTTCCGGTATTCCATTTCCGACGTGTCAAAAGTAGAACGTCCAGCATTGACGTGTCAAGAGTGGAAGGTAGGATGGACCACATGAGCCTCCGCCACGCACTGCTGGGCCTCTTGGTCGAACGTCCGGCCAGCGGCTACGACCTGATGAAACTGTTCGAGACCTCCCTCGCCAATGTCTGGCCCGCGACCCAGAGCCAGGTCTACGGCGAGCTGGGGCGTCTCGCCGATACGGGCCTGCTGGAAGTGGCCGCGGAAGGACCGCGCGGCCGCAAGGAGTACGCCCTCACCGACGAAGGCCTCGCCGAGCTGCGGCACTGGCTCACCGAGACGGAACCCGACCGGGTGCGCCGCAGCGAAACGTTGCTGCGGGTCTTCTTCCTGGGCGTGCTCACTCCGGTGGAGGCGTGCGCGTACCTCGGGAACGAGGCCTCCCGCGCGGCCGATCACCGGGCCTCGCTGAAGGAGCTGGAGGCGGCGGTGGACTGGGGCGACGACCAGCCGTCCGTCTACGGCCGGCTGGCCCTGGAGTACGGGCTGCGCTTCACCGCCATGCAGGAGGAATGGGCCCGCTGGGCCGCCGACCAGGTCGCGGGCCGCGCGCGCTGAACCGCGTGCCGGTGCCGGGTGCCCGGCGCCGGCACGCGGAGCCGCTGGATCGGCACCGATCGGCCGAGTGGCGGAGCGGCCGGTGCGGACCGGCCGCGCAAGGGTGGCAGGCCGGCGGGAACCGGGGCAGGGTGGTGTCCGTTGGAGCTATTGGGCAAAGGAATCGTCAAGCGGCGCGGCCCGCGCCGGATTGAGCAGGGAGTCCATCATGGGTGTCAGCCTCTCCAAAGGCGGCAATGTCTCGCTGACGAAGGAGGCCCCCGGACTGACGGCGGTCACCGTCGGCCTGGGCTGGGACGTGCGCACGACGACCGGCACCGACTTCGACCTGGACGCGAGTGCGCTGCTGGTCGATACGACCGGCAAGGTTGTCTCGGACAAGCACTTCATCTTCTTCAACAACCTCAAGAGCCCGGACGGTTCTGTCGAGCACACCGGCGACAACCTCACGGGTGAGGGCGAGGGCGACGACGAGGCCGTCAAGGTCAGCCTCGCGACCGTTCCGCCCGAGGTCGACAAGATCGTGTTCCCGGTCTCGATCTATGAGGGCGAGAGCCGTCAGCAGAGCTTCGGCCAGGTCCGCAACGCGTTCATCCGTGTGGTGAACCAGGCGGACAACAACGAACTGGCTCGTTACGACCTCACCGAGGACGCCTCCACCGAGACCGCGATGGTCTTCGGCGAGCTGTACCGCAACGGCGCGGAGTGGAAGTTCCGGGCCGTCGGCCAGGGCTACGCCTCGGGGCTGCGCGGTATCGCGCAGGACTTCGGCGTCAACCTCTGACCTCGGCGTCACCTGCGGAAGGGCCGCGCGACGACTGTCGCGCGGCCCTTCTGTGTCTGCCGTGTCTTCGGCGTCTGCTCCGTCTGCAGCGTTCGCCGTGTCCGCGGTGTTCGCCGGTGGACTCCTAGGCGGGCTGGTCGGCGGGCGCGTTGACCGTGGCCGGGCCGGAAGCCGCGAGCTGCGGCCGGGTGTGGCGGGCCGGGATGAAGGCCGCGATCAGCAGGGCGGCGAGGCCGGCCCCGCAGGCGATCGCGAACGCGACGCGGAAACCGTTCAGCGTGGGCAGCGGCATGCCGCCGAACGGATGCGTCATATGGGCGAGCACCACACCGACGACCGCGCTGGAGACCGAGGTGCCGATCGACCGCATCAGGGTGTTGAGGCCGTTGGCGGCCGCGGTCTCCGACAGCGGCACGGCGCCCATGATCAGTGCGGGCATGGCGGCGTAGGCGAGCGCGATGCCGGTGCCGATCACCGCCGATACCAGGATGACCTCCCAGACGGTGTCCATCAGGAACAGCCCCATGGCGTAACCGGCGGCGACCACCGTCACGCCCAGCATCAGCGAGGTCTTCGGGCCGCGGGCGGCCGAGATCCGCGCCGACAGCGGGGAGATCACGATCATCACCAGCCCGGCGGGCGCCAGGCACAGCCCGGCCGCGACCATCGACTGGCCGAGACCGTAACCGGTCGCCTTGGGCAACTGCAGGAGCTGCGGAAGCACGATCGACATCGCGAAGAGGGCGAACCCGACCAGGACCGACGCGAGGTTGGTGAGCAGCACCTGGGGGCGGGCGGTGGTCCGCAGATCCACCAGCGGCGCGGTGGTCCGCAGCTCGAAGGTGCCCCAGCCGAGCAGGATCAGCACGGCGGCGCCGAGCAGTCCGAGGGTGGTGCCGCTGCCCCAGCCCCAGTCGCCGCCCTTGGACACCGCCAGCAGCAGGCAGACCAGCCCCGCCGAGAGCCCGACCGCACCGGGGAAGTCGAACCGTGCGGGGGTGCGCACCGTCGACTCGGGGACCAGGAAGAAGATGAGCGCGGCGGCCGCCGCCCCGAGCCCGGCCGAGCACAGGAACAGCGAGTGCCAGTCGAAGTGCTGGGCGATCGCCGCGGCACCCGGCATGCCGAGCGCCCCGCCGATGCCGAGCGAGGAGCTCATCAGGGCCATCGCGGAGCCCATCCGCTCCTTGGGCAGCTCGTCACGCATGATGCTGATGCCGAGCGGGATGACGCCCATCGCGCCGCCCTGGAAGGCCCGGCCGACCACCATCGGGAGCAGCGAGGTGGTGAAGGCGCAGATCAGCGAGCCGATGATCAGCAGGCCGAGGCTGAAGAGCAGGATCCGCCGCTTGCCGTACATGTCGCCGAGCCGGCCCATGACGGGGGTGGCGACCGCGCCGGCCAGCAGGGTGGCGGTGATCACCCATGAGGCGTCGGAGGCGGAGGCGTGCAGCAGCTTGGGGAGTTCGGGGATCAGCGGGACCACGAGGGTCTGCATGACCGCCACGACGATGCCCGCGAACGCGAGCACCACGACGATGGAGCTGCCCCGGTCGCGGGCCACTGGATCGGATATCTGGGGCACGTGTACCGCCTCCGGGTGAAGTTGTTGATGTGCACGATACACAGGCTGTGTATCGTGCACATTGCGTCCCTCGTGGGTACGCGCGGCGCGCAGGACGCGGTGACATAGGAGGCAGTGTGCTGGAGCGACTCGAACGGGAGTTGATGCTTGTCGCCCGGCACCAGGTGATGGCCCGCCGGGACCCGGCGGGCGGGCGGCTGGAGAAGTCCGCCTATCTGCTGCTGACCAGGATCGAAGCGGACGGCGCGATGTCCATCGGACAGCTCGCGGAGGCCTTCGGCCTCGACACCTCGACGGTCAACCGGCAGACGGCGGCGCTGCTGCGGGCCGGGCTGGCGGAGCGCGTCGCGGATCCGGACGGCGGAATGGCGCGGAAGCTGCGGATCACCAGTGCCGGCAAGGACCGGCTGACAGCCGACCGGGCGGTCCATCTGGAAGGCCTGGGCTGGGTGCTCGCGGACTGGACGCCGCGGGAGATCGGGCAGTTCGAGGACGTACTCACCCGGTTCAACCGCAGCATCGAGGCGCTGGAGGGACGCGAATGGCCCCGCCCGGAATCGGGCGGGGCCAGCGGCGCGTAACGGGTGACACGTAACGCAGACGGCAGGGCGAGGGGCCTCAGGCTGCCAGGCGGACGGCGAGTGCCTTGGCCTTGGAGACCGCTTCCTCGTGGGCGCGGGTGCGCGACGCGTCGGCCAGGTCCCGGAGGTCGGCCATCTCCGGCTTCACATGAGCGAGCGTCAGCTCAGGGACGATGAAGTCGACTTCGAGGCCGAGCATGCCGGTGAGGACCTTCTCCAGGTAGTTCGAGGCGAACTCGAAGCTCTCCCGCGGGGTGCCGGCGGCGTACGAACCGCCGCGGGCGGTCACGACCGTGACCGGGGTGCCGGCCACCGTGGACCCCTCGCCGCCGGTGCGGCCGATGATGATCACCTGGTCCAGCCATGCCTTGAGGCTGGAGGGGATCGTGAAGTTGTACATCGGGGTGCCGATCAGCACCGCGTCGGCCCGCTCCAGCTCCTCGGCGAGGGTCTCCCGCAGAGCGTGGGCGGCCCGCTGCTCGGGGGTGTGGTCGGCCGCCGGGACGAAGGACGCCGTGATGGCGTCGGCGGTGAGATGGGGGAGCGGATCGGCCGCGAGGTCGCGGTAGATCACGGTGCCGTCCGGGTGCTGCGCCTCCCATTCCTTGCGGAAGGTCGCGGCGACCTCGCGGGAGACGGAGCCCTCGTGGAAGGCGGAGGAGTCGATGTGCAGCAAGGTGGGCATGGGAATGCCTCCACTCTCGGAAGACGGGGCGAACGTCGCGCCACCGTGGGCGTCTGCGTTCTTTCGTATGTAGCTATTGATATCACAGTAGCTTACTTTTCTGCAGTAGCAAGTGGGACGGCAGTACGCTGTACCCATGCAACGGGGACAGCAGGCGCAGGCAGAGCTCGGGGCCGAGGTGTGTACGGGCGTCGACATCGCGCTCACGCGCGTCTTCGAGCTGCTGGGAAAACGGTGGACCGGGCTGATCGTGGCCGTCCTCACCCAGCGGGCGGCGTACTACGCCGACCTGCGGAGAGCCCTCCCCAAGATCAGCGAGCGCATGCTGTCGGACCGGTTGAGCGAGCTGGTCGACGCCGGACTGGTCGTCCGTGAGGTCGACGAAGGCCCGCCGCTGCGCGTGACCTACCGGCTCACCGAGGCCGGCCTCGGTCTCGGCCCGGCCCTGCACGAGCTGGGCCAGTGGGCCGAGACGTATCTGCTGGGCGGCATCGACGCAGCGGGCGACCCGGCCGGGCCGTGCGCGGGCGCGCACGCCAGCCCCTCCCGGCCCCAGCAGCCCGAGATCTGCTGAACGACCCGGCGCGGTCGCACCGGTCCGGGAGTCGAAGTCCCGTCCCGAAGCCGAAGTTCTAGCCCGGCAGCGGGAGTTCGAACCAGACGACCTTGCCGACCGCCTTGCGGCTCGTACCCCAGCGCCGCGACAGATGCGAGACGAGCGCGAGGCCGCGCCCCTCCTCGTCGTCCGCGTCGGCCCGCCGCAACTGCGGCAGGTTGTGATCGTCGTCGCTGACCTCGACCAGCAGCTTGCCGACGTTCATCAGCCGCAGCTGGACGTCGTGCGACGCCACCCGCAGCGCATTGGTGACCAGCTCGCTGACCAGCAGTTCCGTGACGTCCATGAGCCGGTCGAGACCCCAGATGCCGAGCTGCTGCCGGGTGAGCTCACGCGCGGTGCGGACCTCCGCGTCGTCCATGCGCAGCGTCCACTGGGCGACGTCCTTGGAGGCGATGCCCTCGAACCGGGCGACGAGCAGGGCGACATCGTCCCGCCGGTCCTCGGAGTGCAGCCGGCTGAGGATCTGCGCGCACACGTCCTCGGGGGTCTGCTGCGGCTCGATGACATTGGCACACAGGGCGGCAAGACCCGCGTCTATCCCCTGGCCGCGGACCTCGACCAGGCCGTCCGTGCACAGCACCAGCCAACTGCCGTCCGGCACCGGGATCTCGACCGTCTCGAACGGCACGCCCCCGACGCCGATCGGCGCTCCCTTGGGGATCTGCAGCAGCTCGCTGACCCCGTCGTGGCGGGCCAGGACGGGCGGGATGTGACCGGCGTTGGCGAGGGTCAGATTGCGGTGGATCGGGTCGTAGACCGCGTAGACGCAGGTGGCGAGGTGTTCGGGGCCCAGCCGGTGCGCGAGGTTGTCGAGGTGCCGCAGCAGCTGCGCCGGCGGCAGGTCGAGGGCGGCCATGGTGATGACGGACGTGCGGAACTGGCCCATGACGGCGGCGCTGATCAGGCCGTGCCCCATCACATCGCCGACGATGAGCGCGACACGGCCGCCCGGGAGCTGGATCGCGTCGAACCAGTCGCCGCCGACCTGCGCCTGGCGGTCGCCCGGCATGTAGTGGTGCGCGATGCGCACGCCGGGGATCTTGGGCGGCCGGGTCGGCATCATGCTGCGCTGCAGCGTCGCGGCGGCCCGGGACTCGAAGCGGTGCAGCCGGGCGTTGTCGAGGTGGACGGCGCCGCGGGTGACGATCTCGCCGGCGGTCGCGGCGTCCTTGGCGTCGAACGGGCGCCGGTTCGGCTGGCGCAGGAAGCACATCCGGCCGAGGACCGTACCGCGCGCGGTGAGCGGGACCACGACCATGGAACGGCCGGGCAGCAGCGGGCCGAGGGCCGGCACGCCCAGGTCGAGCGCGAGGTCCTGGGCGAGCCCCGGTTCGATGACGGGGACGAGCAGCGGCTCGCTCAGGCGGGGGGTGATGTCGTCGGCGGAGAGGGTGATCAACTCGCCCTCCGGGACGGCGCTGTCCCAGGCGCCGGGCGGCCCGTGCAGGGCGACGGCGACCCGGCGGAGCAGGACGGTGTCGGACGGCCGGTCGTCCTTCGGCAGCTCGGTGTCGGAGAACAGCTGGTCGACGATGAGGATCGCCGCGAAGTCCGCGAAGCGCGGGACGGTCACGGCGCACAGCTCGCGTGCGGTGGTGTCGAGATCGAGGGTGCTGCCGACCTTGGTGCCGGTCTCACGGAGTAACGCGAGCTGTTCGTCCAGCACATGGCCGGGAGCGGGCGTCGCGAAGACCGGTACGGCGGGGAGGGCGGTCAGGCCGTCGGCGCCGGTGCGTACCCCGGTGGTCCGGCCCATGGCGGAGTTGCCGGCCGAGTTCCCGGCGGCCGGTGCGACTGTCGTCTCGACGGACGTTCCGGAGCCCGAACGGGGTGCGGGGAGCAGCTCCCGGCGGTTGGTGCGGGCCGGGCGCAACGTTCCGCCATCGGCCTCGTACTCCCTGGGCAGGACCGGGAGTTCCGTGCTGCCGTCCACCCGCAGGACGGGGTAGCCGAGCGGGACGACCTGCCGCATGATCCGTTCGAGGCGGCCGGCGCTCACCCGGGGCAGCACGATGCCGAGCCGGTTGGTCAGCTGCCGGGCGTGCGCCAGGTCGGGGACGGGCGCGAGCTGGGCGGAGACCGAGATGCCCTCGCGGGCCTCGCGCGCCGGCTCCTCCGCGGCGTACGGCAGCAGGCGGTCGCCGAGGGCGATCCGCAGCGAACCAGCGCGCAGTGGCTTGGCGTTGGCGGCGATGGCCAGCAGGCTGCGGCCGGCGGGTTCCATGATCCGGTACGTCCACCACAGCACGTCGCGAACGGTGCCGTCCCGGTCGGTGGTGGCGAGCGAACCGGCCCAGGCGGGGTGGGTGAGGTCGTCCAGCAGATCGAGGGTGTCCTCGTGCGGAGCGCCGGAGGCGGTCAGCAGCCCGGAGGCACGATGGCCGAAAACGCCTTCCCAGCGGTGGCCGAAGAGCTCCTCGGAGCCGCGGTTCCAGTAGGAGACGCGGCCGTCGGGATCCACGCAGATGACGGCGAGCCGCAGGAGCGCGGCCACCCCGGTGGTGGCCAGCGGCGCCGCGGCGGAGCCGTTGCCGGCCGCGGTGCCGGCTGTGCTGCCGCTGCCGTTTCCGGAGGCAGAGTCGACGGACACGTCCATCTCCGTCTTCGCTTCCGCGCCGGCGGCCGAACCCTTGGACGGGCTTTTGGCCGTATCGGCGGACTGGGAAAGCCGGGTCATCTCGTTCAACGTCGTGCACCTGCGGTTCGGCGCTGAGTAGGGTCCTGGCTCAAGGCAAGCACGAAACTTCGGGCGGGGTCGACCAAATGGCCAGATTGCCCCCAGTGGTGGGGTAAGTGGCATCGGGGCGTCCGCTCGCTGACGGGGAGAGCGCATGAGCGAGTTGAGGGTGCCGCGGACCACGGGGTTCGCGCGCTGGCCGCACGAGGCCACGGCGAGGACCGCGGGCAAGGCGCTGCGGGGCCGGGTGCCCCGGTCGGCACACGACCAGCTGCCGGCCGGCGGTGACCGGCCGGGCCCGCTGGGGGCGCTGGAGGCGTCGAATTCCGGCCGGATCGAAGCGCTGATACCGCTCCGCGTCGGACGGATGGCGGCGAGCCCGTTCTCCTTCCTGCGCGGTTCCGCGGGGCTGATGGCGGCCGATCTCGTCGACACCCCGGTGACCGGTGTCGGCGCCCAGATCTGCGGTGACGCGCACGCCGCGAACTTCGGCCTCTACGGCGACGCCCGCGGCCGGCTGGTCATGGACATCAACGATTTCGACGAGACGCTGCTCGGCCCGTGGGAATGGGATGTGAAGCGGCTCGCGGCCTCGCTGGTGCTCGCCGGGCGGGAGGCGGGCGCGTCCGAGGACATCTGCCGGTCGGCGGCGTACGACGCGGTCGGCGCGTACCGGCGCACCATGCGGCTGCTGGCCAAGCTGCCGGTGCTGGACGCGTGGAACGCCATCGCGCACGAGGAGCTGGTCGCGCACGCGGACGCGCGCGATCTGCTGGGCACGCTGGAACAGGTGTCGGCCAAGGCGCGGAAGAACACCAGCGCGAAGTTCGTCGCGCGGTCGACCGAGCTGCTGGAAGACGGCGGACGGCGCTTCGTCGACGCGCTGCCCGTGCTGCGGCGGGTGCCGGACGCGGAGGCCGCGGCGGTCGCCGGAGCGCTGGACGGCTATCTGCGGACGGTGTCGGAGGACCGGCTGCCGCTGCTCGCGCGCTACGCGGTGCACGATGTGGCGTTCCGGGTGGTGGGGACCGGCAGCGTGGGGACCAGGTCGTACGTGGTGCTGCTGCTCGACCACCTCGGGGAGCCGCTGGTGCTCCAGGTGAAGGAGGCGCGGGCGTCCGCGCTGCGGCCGTACGTGGCGAAGGCCGGATTCGACACCGCGGAGGCGGATGCCGCCTCCAGCTCCGCGCGCGGCTCGCACGATGCGCACGGCTCGCACGGTGCGCACGAGGGCCGGCGGGTGGTGCTCGGGCAGAAGCGGATGCAGGTGGTCAGCGACATCCTGCTGGGGTGGACGTCCGTGGACGGGCTGCCCTACCAGGTGCGCCAGTTCCGGAACCGGAAGGGGAGCGTGGATCCGGCGTCGCTGGAGGCGGGGCTGATCGACGACTACGCGCGCATGACCGGGGCGCTGCTCGCGCGGGCGCACTCGCACAGCGCGGATCCGCGGCTGATCGCCGGGTACTGCGGCAAGAACGAGGAGCTGGACACGGCGATCACGTCCTTCGCGGTGGCGTACGCGGACCGCACGGAGGCCGATCACGCGGAGCTGCTCGGCGCGATCAGGACGGGGAAGGTCGCGGCGGAACTCGGAATCTAGGGCGTCGGTCCTGGCTCGGTCCTGGCTCGGACCTGCCTCGGTTGCGGTCCGATCCGGTCCGAGCCGGTCTTGATCCGGTGCGAAACGGAATCTTTCGGGGGCGCGGAAGGGGTGTGGGGCCCGGCGGTACGGCTCCGGGGCATGGCTTCGGTGCCGGGCCCCGGGACGGGGGGCCGC
Organism: Streptomyces sp. So13.3; assembly: GCF_005860785.2. Lineage (NCBI taxonomy): Bacteria > Bacillati > Actinomycetota > Actinomycetes > Kitasatosporales > Streptomycetaceae > Streptomyces > Streptomyces sp. So13.3. Next base: position 5,049,100 of record NZ_CP048835.1, read on the forward strand.
CGGAATCCGTACGCTGTGCGGGTGACGAACCCGGAAGCGGAACAGGTGGATCAAGCGGCCTCCCAGCGGTTGGCGAAGGCGGTGCGCGCCGCTGAGCAGGCGCTCATCGAGTTCGAGATCGCGGTGGAGACCTTCCGGGTCGAGGTGGACAACTTCTCCCGGCTGCATCACCAGCGGCTCGGCCCGATGTATGCCCGGCTGGACGAGCTGGACGCCCTGATCGCGGAGGCGGTGGCGGCGAACAGCGGCGACCGTGAGGACATCGAGCGGGCCTGGGAGGCCCGCGCCCTCGTCATGCCCATGCCGGGCATAGAGGAGCTCTTCGAGGGGATGCTCGGCCAGGACGGTGTGCGGCCGGTCGAGGACCCCAATCCGCCGCGCCGGGTGCGGCCGGGCAAGGAGGCGCAGCGGCTCTACCGCGAGCTCGCCCGCAAGGCGCACCCGGACCTGGCGCAGGACGAGGCGGAGAAGGAGCGGCGCAGCGTCTTCATCGCACGGGTCAACGAGGCCTACGCGGACGCCGACGAGGACCGGCTGCGCGAGCTGGGGGCGGAGTGGGAGGCCGGGCCGGTGCTCGAGGAGGAGCTGCCGACCGAGGCGGAGGTGCTCTACGCCCGGCTGGAGTGGCTGGCCGAACGCAAGGAGGCGCTGTCCGTGATCGCCACGGATCTGGACGGCAGCGCGATCGGGCAGATGATGAAGCTGTCCCCCGACGATCCTGACGGGCTGCTCAACGAGATCGCCGAGCAGCTGCTGGAACAGGTCGGGGCGCGGGAGGCACGGCTCGCCGAGCTGGTCCGGCCCGCTGAGGGCTGAGGTAGTTTTCTCAGGTCCGCTGTGTGTGTCGTGCGCGCTGAGCCCGCTGAACGCGAGCTGAGCCCGCGCCGAGCCCGTGCTGAGCTCGTTGTGCCGAGGAGGCCCTTCCCATGTTCAACTCCCAGCTGCCCGCCGTCGACGCCGCCGGTGTTCCGGCCGATGGCATCCTGCTGGACGTCCGGGAGAACGACGAGTGGGCGGCCGGGCACGCGCAGCACGCCCTCCACATCCCCATGGGCGAGGTCGTGAGCCGGATCGCCGAGGTGCCGGACGGCGGCACGGTGCATGTGGTCTGCCGGGTCGGCGGACGGTCGGCGCAGGTCGCCCAGTACCTGATCGCCCAGGGCGTCGACGCGGTGAACGTGGACGGCGGGATGCTCGGCTGGGAAGCGGCCGGGCGGCCGCTGGTGTCGGACGGCGGCGGCCCGGCCTTCGTCCTGTAGCAGGCCCCCAGGCCTCAGCCGAGCGGGTGGGCGGCGATCAGGTCGCCCAGGACCTCCTCGTGGGCGGCGGCGGGACCGAGCGACAGCTCCAGCTGCTTGGCCCAGGCGTGGTAGCGGTGCAGCGCGTAGTCGGTGTCCGCGCCGAAGCCGCCGTGCAGGTGCTGCGCGGTCTGCACGACCCGCCGTACGCCCTCCGACGCCCAGATCTTCGCGACCGCGACATCGCCGGTGAAGGGCAGCGCGCCGGGGGTGTCGATGCTCAGCCGCCAGGCGGCCTGCCAGAGGGTGGCCTCCATCGCCCGCAGGTCGATGTAGCGGTCGGCGGCCTGCACCGCGACCGCCTGGAAGGTCGCGATGGGGTACCCGAACTGCTCACGCTTGCCGGCGTAGGAGCTGGTCATGCCGAGGACCGCCTCGCCGAGGCCCAGAGCCAGGGCGCAGGTGCCGGTGGCGAGCACATTGCGCAGCCACTCCCAGCTGCCGTCCGCGGTGATGACGTCATCGGCCGGGATCCGTACCCCGTCGAACGTGATCTCGGCGAACCGCTCACCGCTGGTGGAGACCTGCTCGGCGAGCGTGACGCCCTCGTGGAGCCGGGGGACCACCGCGATGACCGGCCGGCCCTCGGTGGTGTGGGCCGGCACCAGGATGTGATCGGCCTGCTGCGCCCATGGGACGGCCGTCTGCACCCCGTCGAGCAGCCACTGGCCCGGCTCCTCGGTCCCGTCGTCCTGGTGCTGCCGCGCCTGAACGGAGAGCTCGGCCCCGTCATGGCCGGTGCGGCCGTTGGCGGCGACGGTGAGGACGACCCCGCCGCTGCCCGCCGCCGGAAGCAGCCGGGCGCGCAGCGCCGCGGAGCCGTAGGTCTGTACGGCGAGCCCGGCGGCGTAGGTCTCCAGCAGCGGCACCCGGGCGAGCACCTTGCCGGCCTCACGCAGCACGAGGCACAGCGCCATCGGGTCGAGACCGGCGCCGCCGTAGGTGCCGGCCAGGGCGAGGCTCAGCAGATCGCTGTCCGCGAGCTTGCGCCAGAGGGCGCGGTCGAAGTCCTCGGCGACGGCCCCCTGGGTCAGCGCGGGGCTGGGGACCGAGTCCGGCGCGACTCCCGAGAACACGGCCCGCGCCGCCTCGACCGCCGCCAGTTGCTCCTCGGTGAAGCTGAAGTCCACTGCTAGCCCCTCCCACCGCTACGGTCCCTGACAGTGCGTCAGGTTAGAACACGTTCTAGTGAGAGGGAATAGCGGGGGACCACCGTTACGCGTCGAAGTCCAGCTCCACCCGGTCGGTGAGCGGATGCGACTGACAGGCCAGCACATAGCCGGCCTCGGTCTCGTCGGGCTCCAGCGCGAAGTTCCGGTCCATCCGCACCTCGCCCGACACCAGCCGGGCCCGGCAGGTCCCGCACACCCCGCCCTTGCAGGCGTACGGGGCGTCCGAGCGGTTGCGCAGCACCGTCTCCAGGACGGACTCGCCGCCCTCGGACGGCCAGCTCCCGCCGCGCCCGTCGAGCGTCGCGGCGACCACACTGCCGACCGCGGCCGGGGTCCGGGCGGGGCCGGTCACCGGGCCGTCGTCCACATGGAAGATCTCCTGGTGGATCCGGGACCGGTCCACCCCGAGTCCGCGCAGCGCCTGCTCGGCTCCCCGCACCAGCCCGAAGGGGCCGCACAGGTACCACCCGTCCACCGTCTCCACCGACAGCAGCGCGGGCAGCAGGGCGGTCAGCCGCTCCTGGTCCAGCCGGCCGGACGGCAGCCCGGCCTGCTGGTCCTCGCGGGACAGCACGTTCACCAGCTGGAGCCGGTCCGGATAGCGGTCCTTGAGGTCGGCGATCTCCTCCAGGAACATCGTCGAAGCGGCCGTCCGGTCGCTGCGCACCAGACAGAAGCGGGCCGACGGCTCCCGCCCGAGCACGGTGGCGATGTGGGAGAGCACCGGCGTGATGCCGCTGCCGCCGACCACGGCCGCGAAGTAGCCGGGGCGCGGATCGAGGATGAACCGGCCCATCGGCGGCATGACGTCCACCAGGTCGCCCACCGCCAGCTCCTTGTGGGCGTACACCGAGAACTCACCGTCCTCGACCAGCCGCACGCCGACCCGCAGGCTCTCCGGCCCCCCGGGCCCGGGAGCCGGGTCGCAGACCGAGTACGTCCGCCGGATCTCGGAGCCGTCCACGAACCGGCGCACCGCGAGGTGCTGGCCTGCCGCGAAGCGGTACGTCTCGCGCAGGGGGGCCGGCACGTCGAAGGTCACGGTCACCGAATCGTCCGTGAGCCGCTCGATCCCGGTGACCCGGAGCGGATGGAACATTCACAACTCCTTGAAGTGGTCGAACGGTTCGCGGCAGCTCTCGCAACGGCGCAGGGACTTGCACGCGGTGGAGGAGAACCGGCTCAGCACGGTGGTGTCCACCGAGCCGCAGTGCGGGCAGCGCACCGACAGCTCGAGCGGCACCGGGCCGCCGCTGCCGACCGGGCGCGGCGGCGCTATGCCGTGCTCGGCGAGCTTGCGGCGCCCCTCGGCGCTGATCGCGTCGGTCGACCAGGCAGGCGACAGCACCGTACGGACGGACACCTCGGCCATACCGTGCTCGCGCAGGACCTGGGTGATGTCGGTGACCATCGTGTCGATGGCCGGGCAGCCGGTGTAGGTCGGCGTCAGCTGCACCTCGACGCGGCCGGGGCCGACCAGCTGCAGACCGCGCAGCACTCCCAGCTCGGCGAGGGAGAGCACCGGCAGCTCCGGGTCCGGGACCGAGCCCGCGAGCCGCAGCAGCTCCGCCTCCAGCACGCCGTCCGGCGTGCCCGCGGCTATCTCGTCGGCCGGAGCGCCGCCCGGAGCGCCGTCGGTCACTGTGCCGCCGCCGGTCACCATGTCGCACCCGGGTGGGCACGGTGCAGGTGCTGCATCTCGGCGAGCATCCGGCCGAACGACTCGGTGTGGATGCCCTGTCTGCCGGCGCCCGCCGACCAGGACGTCACGTCCGGTCCTTCCGGCATCGTCAGCGTGGCCTGCCGGACGACGGCCGATACCCGCTCCAGCCAGGGCTCGCGCAGCGCGCCGAGGTCGGTGCCCAGCCCCTCCACGGGCTGGAACAGTTCGCCGGTGAACCGCCACAGGGCGTCCAGCCCGCGCTGCATGCGCTCATGGCTCTCGGCCGTGCCGTCGCCGAGCCGCAGCGTCCACTGCCGGGCGTGATCATGGTGGTAGGCGACCTCCTTCACCGCCTTCGCGGCCAGCGGCGCCAGCTCGCTGTCGCCCTGGGCCAGCTCCGTGTAGAGCAGCTCCTGGTACGTCGAGAAGTACAGCTGGCGGGCGATGGTGTGCGCGAAGTCGCCGTTCGGCTGCTCGACGAGCTGGACGTTGCGGAAGGCGCGTTCCTCCCGGCCGAAGGCCAGCTCGTCCTCGTCGCCGACGAGGGAGAGCAGCACCCGGGCCTGGCCCAGCAGGTCCAGCGCGATGTTGGCGAGCGCGACGTCCTCCTCGAGGACCGGTGCGTGTCCGGCCCACTCCCCCAGTCGCTGGGCGAGCACCAGGGCGTCGTCACCGAGAGGCAGCGCCGTGCTGACGAGTACCGGGTTCACAGGTGCCGCACCCCTTCCGGGATCTTGTAGAAGGTCGGGTGCCGGTACGGCTTGTCCCCCGCCGGCTCGAAGAACGAGTCCTTCTCGTCCGGCGACGAGGCGGTGATCTGCGTGGACGGGACCACCCAGATCGACACGCCTTCGGCACGCCGGGTGTAGAGGTCTCGTGCGTTGCGCAGCGCCATCTCCGCGTCGGGCGCGTGGAGGCTGCCCGCGTGGCTGTGGCTGAGCCCGCGCCGGCTGCGGACGAAGACCTCCCACAGCGGCCAGTCGTTGGCAGTCATCAGCGCACCTCTCCGTGCTCGGTTCCCTGCTTGGCCGCGTATGCCGTGGCCGCTTCCCTGACCCAGGCGCCCTGCTCATGGGCGGTGCGGCGCTGGGTTATCCGCTGTTCGTTGCACGGCCCGTTGCCGCGCAGCACCTCGTGGAACTCGGTCCAGTCGATGTCCCCGAAGTCATGGGCGCCGCGCTCCTCGTTCCACCGCAGGTCGGGGTCGGGGAGGGTGAGCCCGAGCACCTCGGCCTGCGGGACGCAGATGTCGACGAAGCGCTGCCGCAGCTCATCGTTGGAGTGCCGCTTGATCTTCCAGGCCATGGACTGCTCGGAGTGCCCGGACTCGGTGTCCGGCGGGCCGAACATCATCAGCGACGGCCACCACCAGCGGTCCACCGCGTCCTGCGCCATGGCGTGCTGCGCTTCGGTGCCCCGGCTGAGCGCCAGCAGCAGCTCGTACCCCTGCCGCTGGTGGAAGGACTCCTCCTTGCAGATCCGCACCATGGCCCGTGCGTAGGGCCCGTACGAGCAGCGGCACAGCGGCACCTGGTTGGTGATCGCGGCGCCGTCCACGAGCCAGCCGACCGCTCCGACATCGGCCCAGGTCAAGGTGGGGTAGTTGAAGATCGACGAGTACCGCTGGCGGCCGGCGTGCAGTTTGTCGAGCAGCTCGTCACGGCCGACGCCGAGGGTTTCCGCGGCGCTGTAGAGATACAGCCCGTGCCCGGCCTCGTCCTGCACCTTGGCCATCAGGATCGCCTTGCGGCGCAGCGAGGGCGCGCGGCTTATCCAGTTCGCCTCGGGCTGCATTCCGATGATCTCGGAATGGGCGTGCTGCGCCATTTGGCGGATAAGCGTGGCGCGGTACGCGTCGGGCATCCAGTCACGCGGCTCGATCCGCGAGTCTTCGGCGAGTGCCGACTCGAAAGCGGCGAGAAGACCGGCCTGCGGTGCCGCCTCCTCGACCGTGGCTGCCGTGGTCATGTGTGCCCCCTACGTTGTCCCGCTCCGGCTCAACCGACCGACCGATCGTTCGGTTCAATGGTCGGTCGAGCGCCTTAGGGTGTCAAGGCCATCCCGGCGGCTGTGGATAACCCAGTACGGTCACCGGTGGCGCGAGGGCATGAGTAGCGTTCCGTGCGGAAGCGGAGCGCGGTGAGGAACGGGGAGACCATGGAGCCACCTGAGAGGCCGGAACCGGGGACGGGACCGGGCACGGATCCGGGAGCGGGCGCCGGTCCGGTGGCGGCGGCCGGGGCCGGCGACAGGGCCGTCGACAGCTCCGGAGACGCGGCCGGGACCCGGACGGACGGCGAGGCCGGAGCGGACGCGGGTACGGACGCGGAAGAGGCCTCCGACGAGGCTGCCGAAACGGGGCAGCTGCCGTCCTTGTCCACCGGATCCTGGGTCGTGGTCTCGCTCGCCGTCGCGGCTGTCGCGGTCGGCGTCGTCTTCCACCTCGCCATGGTGTTCCTGCACGTCGCGCCGTCGAACACGGCCAGCAAGGAGTACCAGTCCACGGTCGACTCGTACATCTACCCCGAGTTCGAGCAGAACTGGAAGCTCTTCGCGCCCGACCCGCTGCAGCAGAACATCCACGTGCAGGCGCGCGCCGAGGTGCGCAGCCCCGGCGGCCGGCTGCAGACGACCGGCTGGGTCGACCTCACCGCGGTCGATCTGACCGGCATCCGGCACACCGTCGCCCCCAGCCACACCCGGCAGAACGAGCTGCGCCGCGCCTGGAGCTTCTACACCTCCTCGCACGGCGCCAACAACACACCCACCGGTGTGCGCGGCCAGCTCAGCCAGGAGTACGTGCAGCGGATCGTGGAGAACCGGTTCGGTCCCCAGCTGAACGGCGGTGACGTCGTCCGCGTGCAGGCCCGCTCCGCGACCGTGTGGGTCGCTCCGCCGTCGTGGACCGACGCGAAGCCCAACAACGAGACGCAGTACCAGGAGACGCTCTGGTGGTCGGTGGCCACCTCCGGACAGGAGAAGGCCTCGTGAGCGCTCGCAAGGATCTGCCGCCCTCCCCCTTCGCGGGGCTCGGCGGCACGCTCGACACCGGGCTGACCCGTGGTCTGGCCCGGATCACCAATACCGCTGTGGGGCCGTACCAGAGCGCGGTCGTCCGGATCGGCTTCTCGCTGACCTGGCTGCTCTTCCTGCTGCGTGAGTGGCCGCACCGGGCGGAGCTGTACGGCCCCGACGGCGTGTGGACCTGGGGCATGGCCCAGCGGCTGATGGCCGACAACGGCACCGGCGCGTTCAGCGTGCTGATGTGGACCGACAGCCAGCTCTGGTTCGAGGTGGTCTACGCGGGCTCGATCATCGCGAGCCTGCTGCTGCTGCTCGGCTGGCGGACCCGTACGGCCTCGCTGCTGTTCATGGTCGGGGTGCTGTCGCTGCAGAACCGCAGCATCTTCATGGGCGACGGCGGCGACAACGTCATCCACCTGATGGCGATCTACCTCGTGCTGACCCGCTGCGGCCAGGTCTGGTCCCTCGACAAGCGACGGGCCGACCGGCTGCTGGAGCGGACGAAGGACCGGACGCGGGACCTGACCCCGGAACGCGCCGAGAAGCCGGACCCGGACCTGACCGGCGTGGTCCTGTGGTCGCTGCTCGGCGCCGCGCTCGTCGTCATCACCCTGCTGGGGAAGCTCGGCCAGTTCTGGGGGCCGGCCTTCTGGGGCTTCTGGCTGGCGCAGGCGGCCTGGTGGGCGGTGCGGCGCTACGCGGCCGGCGAGCCCCGCAAGGTGCTGGACATCCTCGCCAACATCGTCCACAACGGCGGCATGCTCGTGATCGTCGTCGAGGTCTGCCTGATCTACGCGACGGCCGGCTGGTACAAGATCCAGGGCTCCCGCTGGCAAGACGGTACCGCGCTGTACTACCCGCTGCACCTGGACGACTTCACCCCCTGGCCCGAGCTCTCGCACGCCCTCGCCGGTGCCGGTCTCATCGTCATGGCGATCACCTACGGCACGGTGATCGTGCAGGTCGCCTTCCCCTTCACGCTCTTCAACCGCCGGGTGAAGAACGTGCTGCTCGTCGCGATGATCATCGAGCACGCCTCGATCGCGATCGTGCTCGGCCTGCCGTTCTTCTCCCTCGCGATGATCGCCGCCGACGCGGTCTTCCTGCCGACGAACTTCCTGCGCTGGGCGGGCAGCCGGATCGCCGGTCTGGTGCCGAGCGGTCTGCGCGGCCAGGCCGGCCCCCGCACCGGTGACCCGCGTGACCAGGATCAGGACCAGGTACGGGAGTTGGGTACGACGATCGGGCGGCCCGCCACCGAGCCGCAGCTGGCTCATGGCGAACCCGGTGGTGCGGGAGACGGCTACCGCGTCTAGGGCCGGACAGGCCCTGGATACGTCCTGGATACGTCCTGGGACAAGCCCTGGATACGGCCGGTGCCCGGGGCGGGCAGCCAGTGGTAGAGCGCCATCGCCACCGTGGTGGCCAGGTTGAAGCTGGAGACGTGCGGGCGCATGGGTACCGCGATCAGTTCGGTCGCCCGCCCGCGCATCTCCGGCGAGATCCCGTGCCGCTCCGAGCCGAACGCGAGCAGCGCGTCGTCCGGGATCACCGTCGACCGGATGTCCTTCCCCTCCGGATCCAGGACATAGAGCGGCCCGGCCGGCAGGTCGGGGAGGTCCAGCCGTTCGACGGCGGTGGCGAAGTGCAGGCCGGCGCTCGCGCGCACGACGTTCGGGTGCCAGGGGTCGATGTCCCCGGTGGTGACCACCCCGGTCGCACCGAACCCGGCGGCCAGCCGGATCACGGCCCCGATGTTGCCGAGGTTCCGCGGATTGTCCAGGACGACGACGGGTGACTGCCGGGGAGCCGCGTTCAGCGCGGCGAGGTTGGAGCCGGCGCTGGGCCTGACGGCGAGCGCGGCCACACCGGTCGGATGGATCCTCGGCAGCAGCTCGCGCAGCACCTGGCCGGGAACCTCGACGAGGATCGCGCGGAGCCGGTCGGTCACATCGTCCGCGAGCTCCTCGGCGAGCGCCAGGGCGGCGGCCCGGTCACTGGTCAGTGCCAGCCGTACCTCGGCGCCGAAGCGCAGTGCGTGCTTGAGGGCGTGGAAGCCGTCGAGCAGAACGGCACCGGGGGCCGCCTCGCGCCACTGTCGCGCCGCGCGCCCGGCCTCGTCTTCCGCTTCCGTCATGGCCTCAGCGTACGGCTCCGGGAGGGCTGCCCCGCCAGGGCGCTGAGCTGGGCCGGAACCGGTGCTGAACGGGCGGGGGAGCCCCGTCCGGAGTGACAGGGCAACTCGGGACGGGGCCGGATGGGGAGAGGCTCGCGCTATGCGGGCCTGCGCACCTCGATGACCCGGAAGCGCCCGGCCACGAATGCCCCGTCACACAGCGCCGCGTTGGCCGCCGGGTTGCCGCCGGAACCATGGAAGTCGGAGAAGGCCGACGTCTGGTTGACGTACACCCCGCCGGTCAGGTTCAGGGAGAGCTGGGCGCATTCCTCCCAGCACGCCTCCTCCAGCAGCCGCTCGACGTCGGCCGAGGTGGTGTAGCCGCCGACCGTCATGGCGCCCTTCTCCCGGACCGTACGGCGCAGCAGCTCCACCGCGTCGGCCGTGGAGTCGACCGCGACGGCGAACGACACCGGTCCGAAGCACTCCGTCAGATACGCGGCCTGGTCGTCGGGCTTGGCCCCGTCCAGCTTCACCAGCACCGGTGTACGGACCGTCGCGTCCGGGAAGTCCGGGTGGGTGACCGCCCGGGAGGCGAGTGCCACCTCACCGATCGAGGGTGCCGCCTCCAGGCGTGTCTTCACATCCGGGTTGACCAGCGCGCCCAGCAGGGCGTTGGCCCGCGCGTCGTCACCGAGCAGCCCTTCGACGGACGCGGCCAGATCGGCCACCACCTCGTCGTAGCTCCGGTGGCCCGCGTCGGTGGTGATGCCGTCGCGGGGGATGAGCAGGTTCTGCGGGGTGGTGCACATCTGGCCGCTGTACAGGGACAGCGAGAAGGCCAGGTTGCTGAGCATCCCCTTGTAGTTGTCCGTCGAGTCGATGACGACGGTGTTGACGCCGGCCTTCTCGGTGTAGACCTGCGCCTGGCGGGCGTTGGTCTCCAGCCAGTCGCCGAAGGCGGTGGAGCCGGTGTAGTCGATGATGCGGATCTCGGGCCGCACGGCGAGGGTCTTGGCCAGCCCTTCACCGGGCCGCTCGGCGGCCAGCGCGACCAGGTTCGGGTCGAAGCCCGCCTCGGCCAGCACCTCGCGGGCGACCGTGACGGTCAGCGCGAGCGGCAGAACGGCACGGGGGTGCGGCTTGACCAGCACGGGGTTACCGGTCGCCAGGGAGGCGAAGATGCCCGGGTAGCCGTTCCACGTCGGGAAGGTGTTGCAGCCGACCACCAGGGCGACGCCGCGCGGGACGGCCGTGAAGGCCTTCTGCAGCCGCAGCGGGTCCCGCTTGCCCTGCGGTTTGACCCACTCCGCCGAATCCGGGGTGCGGACCTGCTCGGCGTACGCGTAGGTCACGGCCTCCAGGCCGCGGTCCTGCGCATGGGGCCCACCGGCCTGGAACGCCATCGTGAAGGCCTGGCCCGAGGTGTGCATCACCGCATGGGCGAATTCGTTGGTCCTGGCATTGATCCGCGCCAGGATCTCCAGGCACACCATCGCCCGCAGCTCGGGGCCCGCGTCCCGCCACGCGGGGATGCCCGCCCGCATCGCCGGCAGCAGCACCTCGATGTCCGGGTGCGGGTAGTCGACCCCGAGCTCGATCCCGTAGGGCGAGGTCTCGCGTCCGGTCCAGTCGTCGGTGCCGGGCTGGTCGAGCGCGAAGCGCTGCCCCAGGAGAGCGTCGAACGCGGCCTTGCCGTCGGCTCCGTCTCCGTAAGCCTTCGGATGTTCGGGGTACGGCGACCAGAACTCGCGGGTCCTGATCGCTTCGAGTGCCTTGTCGAGAGTGCCGCGATGCCGTTCGATCAACGGGACAGCGGTGAGATCGGCGGCCATGGGGACCAACTCCTCGTCGAGCTGGGCTGGATATGGGAACACCGCTAGATTAACCGAATGTTCGGTCGGTTCAAGAGGGCGGCCGGACCTGTGGACAACTTGGCGAGGAGCAGTCGGCATCATGATCGCGCTTGATCGAACCCGCACCGTTGCTGTCATCGGCGCCGGCACGATGGGCCAGGGAATCGCCCAGGTCGCACTGGTCGCGGGCCATCGCGTGCGGCTCTACGACGCCGCTCCCGGCAGCGCCGAGCGCGGTGCGTCGGCGGTGGCAGCACGGATCGCCCGGCTGGCTGAAAAGGGCCGGATGGACGCGGCCGAACGTGATGCCGCGCTGGCCCGGCTCGCTCCCGCCGCCACCCTCGGCGAGCTCGCCGACGCCGCTCTCGTCATCGAGGCGATCATCGAGGACCTGCCGGCCAAGCAGCGGCTCTTCAGCGAGCTGGAGGACGTCGTCGACGACGCGTGCCTGCTCGCCACCAACACCTCCTCGCTCTCCGTGACCGCCGTCGCCGGCGCTCTGCGCCGTCCCGGACGCTTCGTCGGCCTGCACTTCTTCAACCCGGCGCCTCTCCTCCCCCTCGTGGAGGTGGTCTCCGCCGCCACCACCGACGAGGACGCGGCGGCCACCGTGTACGCGACCGCCGCCGCCTGGGGAAAGTCGCCGGTGCGCTGCACCGACACTCCCGGCTTCATCGTCAACCGGATCGCCCGACCCTTCTACGCCGAGGCGTTCCGCCTCCACGAGGAGGGGGCCGCCGATCCCGCCACCATCGACGCGGTCCTGCGCGAGTGCGGCGGATTCGCGATGGGCCCCTTCGAGCTGACCGACCTGATCGGCCAGGACGTGAACGAGGCCGTCACCCGGTCCGTCTGGGAGTCGTTCTTCCACGACCCCAAGTTCACGCCGTCCCTCGCCCAGCGCCGCCTCGTCGAATCCGGACTGCTCGGCCGCAAGTCGGGGCGCGGCTGGTTCCGGTACGGGGACGAGGACCGGCCGCTCGCGGCGACGGCGGCTCCCGCGCCCGCGCCCGAGCAGGTGACGGTCCTCGGCGCCCTGGGGCCGGCGGCGGAACTCGTCGCCCTCATGGAGGAGGCGGGTATCCACGTCGACCACGAGGAGGGCGGCCCCGGGGCGATCCTCCTGGGTGACGACGACTGGCTCTTCCTCGCCGACGGCTCCTACGCCACCGAGCGCGGCGACAGCGTCATCCACTTCGACCTCGCGCTGGACTACCGGGCCGCCACCCGGATCGCGCTGGCACCCGGCGACACCGCACGGCCCGAAGCGGTCCTGGCGGCCGTCGGGCTGTTCCAGGCGCTGGGCAAGCAGGTCAGCGTGATCGAGGACGTCCCCGGCATGATCGTCGCCCGGACGGTGGCGATGCTCGTGGACCTCGCCGCCGACGCGGTGGCCAAGGCGGTCGCCTCGCCCGCCGACATCGACACCGCGATGCGGCTCGGCGTGAACTATCCGCTCGGTCCGCTGGAGTGGGGCGACCGCCTCGGCGCGCACTGGGTGTGCGAAGTCCTGTCCGAGCTGCACGATTCGTGCCCCGGTGGTCGCTACGCCCCGTCGGCGCTGCTGCGCCGCCGTACGGCGGCCGAGGGGAAGCTGTTCTAATCGTGACCATGGCCGAGCCCCCCAGTCCCCGCGTCAAACGGGACACGTACACCCCCGACACGCTGCTTGCCGTCGCCGTCGAGGTGTTCAACGAGCGCGGCTACGACGGCACCTCCATGGAGGACCTCTCCCGCGCCGCCGGAATCTCCAAGTCCTCGATCTACCACCATGTGCGCGGCAAGGAGGAACTGCTCCACCGCGCCGTCGGGCGGGCCCTGGACGGCCTGTTCGGCATTCTGGAGGAGCCGCGGGCACGCCAGGGGCGGGCGATCGAGCGGCTGGAGTACGTCACCCGGCGCACCGCCGAGGTGCTCATGGAGGAGCTGCCCTACGTCACCCTGCTGCTGCGGGTGCGCGGGAACACCAGCACCGAACGCTGGGCGATGGAGCGGCGCCGGGAGTTCGACCAGCGGGTGTCCGACCTGCTGAAGGCCGCCGCGAGCGAGGGTGATCTCCGCTCCGACATGGACATCCGGCTGGCGACGCGACTGCTCTTCGGCATGATCAACTCCATCGTGGAGTGGTACCGGCCGGACGCCAAGGGTGCGATCGACGGGGAACACGTCGCGGACGCCGCGGTACGCCTGGCCTTCGAGGGGCTGCGCACGTAGCCGAACCGTGAGGTCCAGACCATTGACCTCCGAACGGGGGCGCCGACACCGTCCAGCCATGTATTCAGCTGGACGCACCCGGACCTTCCGCGCGATCGCCGCCACGGCTCTGGCCACCGCGCTTCCCCTGTTCCTGACGGCCTGTGGCGACGACGGCGGCAGCGGTGGCAAGGCGACGGCGGAGCCGTCCCCGACGGTCACGGTGAAGACGTTCGACTGTCTGACCGAGGCCCAGGCCAAGGCCGGCTCGATCACCTTCAAGGACACCGGCGGCAACGCGCTGGACGGCTATCTGGCGGGCACGGGCACCACCGGGATCGTGCTCGCACACCAGTCGGACGGAAACGTCTGCCAGTGGGTCCCCAAGGCGCTCGAACTGGTCAAGAGCGGCTACCGGGTGCTGGCGATCGACTCCAACGGTGACGAGGTGCCCGAGGTCGTCGCGGGTGCCCAGCTGCTGCGCGGCAAGGGGGCGACGAAACTGGTGCTCATGGGCGCCTCCAAGGGCGGCACCTCGGTGCTGACCGCCGCCGCGAAGGTCCAGCCGCCGGCGGACGCCGTCGTCTCGCTCTCCGCGCCCGAGCAGTACGGGCAGATGGACGCGGCGGCCGCGGTCCCGGGGCTGACCGCGCCGGTCTTCTACATGGCGGCGGACGGGGACACCGCGTTCGCGGATTCCACCAAGGCGCTCAGCAAGGCCTCGGTGAAGGCCAAGGAGAACTCGCTGTACATCGTGACCGGGATCCACCACGGCGTCTCGATGCTGGACGACGCCGAGAACTGGGCGAAGGTCACCGCTTTCCTGAAGAAGTACGGCGGCTGAGAGACGCACGGCGGCCACGCGCAGTGGCTGTGTGCAGCGCGCCGATGGACGAGCCGGCCGGGGAGATCCCCGGCCGGCTCAGTCGTCGACCACGAGGTCCGTCTCCTCGAAGACCAGGAGGGTCCGGCTGCCGAGGACCTCCGGTATGGCCTGGATGCGGGTCAGCACGAGCTCGCGGAGGCTGCGGTTGTCCGCCGTGTGCACCAGCATCAACACATCGAAATCTCCGCTTACCAGGGCAATGTGGGCTACACCCGGAAGAGTGAGAAGTGTTTCCCGGACCGTCCGCCAGGAGTTCTGAACGATCTTGAGGGTGATGTACGCCGACGCGCCCTGCCCGGCGCGTTCATGGTCCACCCGGGCGGTGAACCCGCGGATGACGCCGTCCTCGATGAGGCGGTTGATCCGGGCGTAGGCGTTCGCCCGCGAAACGTGCACGCGCTCGGCCACAGAGCGGATCGAGGCACGTCCGTCCTCCTGCAGCAGTCGCAGAATCGTCCGGTCGATGGGATCGAGGGGACGGTTCTGCGGATCGGGCTCGGCCATCTGTTCTCGCGGCATGCCCCCGGACCTCCCTACCATGGACGGACTGGCTCCATTCCAGGCTGTGCAGAACCGTTTGTCCACAGGCTGAACGTACCTGTGGCCAAAATGCCTCCAACAACCGAACAATCGGTTGGGAGGACGCGATCCGTCCTCCAACCTACGAGGAGGTGCTCGCGATGACCGTCATGGACCAGAAACCCGCCCCTGGCCACAGGCATGGGGGACCCCAGCGCCCCCCCATCGACGCCACGCCGCTGCTGCCCGAGACGGAACCGTTCCGGCTGCTGGGCACCCCCGACGCCGCCAAGATCGACCCGGCGCTGCTCACCGAGCTCTACGGCCAGCTCGTGCGCGGCCGTCGGTACAACCGGCAGGCCACCGCGCTGACCCGGCAGGGCCGGCTGGCGGTCTACCCCTCCAGCACCGGTCAGGAGGCCTGTGAGGTCGCCGCCGCCATGGCGCTGCGCCCCCAGGACTGGCTCTTCCCGAGCTACCGCGACACGCTCGCCGTGATCGCCCGCGGTGTGGACCCGGTCGAGGCGCTCACCCTGCTGCGCGGCGACTGGCACACGGGCTACGACCCGCGCGAACACCATGTGGCACCGCTCAGCACCCCGCTGGCCACCCAGCTGCCGCACGCGGTCGGCCTCGCGCACGCCGCCCGCCTCCAGGGCGACGACGTGGTCGCGCTCGCCATGGTCGGCGACGGCGGCACCAGCGAGGGCGATTTCCACGAGGCGCTGAACTTCGCGGCTGTCTGGAACGCGCCGGTGGTCTTCCTCGTGCAGAACAACGGCTTCGCCATCTCCGTACCGCTCGACAAGCAGAGCGCCGCCCCCTCGCTCGCCCACAAGGCGGTCGGCTACGGCATGCCCGGCCGGCTCGTGGACGGGAACGACGCGCCCGCCGTGCACCAGGTGCTCACCGAAGCCGTCGAGCGGGCCCGTTCGGGCGGCGGACCGACCCTCGTCGAGGCGGTCACGTACCGCATGGAGGCGCACACCAACGCCGACGACGCCACCCGCTACCGGGAGGACGCCGAGGTCGAGGCCTGGCGCGAACACGACCCGATCACCCTGCTGGAGCGGGAGCTGAACGGGCGCGGGCTGCTCGACGACACCACGCGGCACGCCGCGGAGGAGGCCGCCGAGAAGATGGCCGCGGACCTGCGCGAGCGGATGAACGCCGAACCGCTGCTGGACCCGATGGACCTCTTCGCCCACGTCTACGCCGAACAGACCCCCCAACTGCGTGAGCAGGCGACCATGCTGCGCGCCGAGCTCGATGCCGAACACGACGGCGGGCAGACCGACCACACCGAGCACGCCGGAGCCGGTTCATGAGCACCGCGACCGCCCCCGCCCCCACCACCGCGCGCAAGCCCGCCACCATGGCGCAGGCGCTCAACCGGGCACTGCGGGACGCCATGGCCGAGGATCCGGCCGTCCATGTACTCGGTGAGGACGTCGGCGCTCTCGGCGGCGTCTTCCGGATCACGGACGGCCTCACCAAGGAGTTCGGCGAGACCCGCTGTACGGACACCCCGCTCGCCGAGGCGGGAATCCTCGGCGCGGCGGTCGGCATGGCGATGTACGGGCTGCGGCCGGTCGTCGAGATGCAGTTCGACGCCTTCGCCTACCCCTCCTTCGAGCAGCTGATCAGCCACGTGGCCAAGATGCGCAACCGCACGCGCGGCGCGCTGCCGCTGCCGATCACGATCCGGGTGCCCTACGGCGGCGGCATCGGCGGTGTGGAGCACCACAGCGACTCCTCGGAGGCGTACTACCTGCACACACCCGGCCTGCACGTGGTCACCCCGGCGACGGTCGGCGACGCGTACGGGCTGCTGCGGGCCGCCATCGCCTCGGACGACCCGGTGGTCTTCCTGGAGCCGAAGCGGCTCTACTGGTCCAAGGACGACTGGAACGCCGACGAGCCGGCGGCGGTGGAGCCCATAGGGCGCGCCGTCGTGCGGCGCCCGGGGCGCAGCGCCACCCTCATCACCTACGGCCCCTCCCTGCCGGTCTGCCTCGAAGCCGCGGAAGCCGCGAAGGAGGAGGGCTGGGACCTCGAAGTCCTCGACCTGCGCAGCCTGGTGCCCTTCGACGACGAGACGGTCGCCGCAGCGGTGCGCAGGACGGGCCGGGCCGTCGTCGTGCACGAGTCCGCCGGATTCGGCGGCGCCGGTGCGGAGATCGCGGCCCGGGTCACCGAGCGCTGCTTCCACCACCTCGAAGCACCGGTCCTGCGGGTCGCCGGCTTCGACATCCCGTATCCGCCGCCGATGCTGGAGCGGCACCATCTGCCCAGCGTCGACCGGATCCTGGACGCGGTCGGCCGGCTCCAGTGGGAGGCGCGCTGATGGCCGTCGTGAAGGAGTTCACCCTCCCGGACCTGGGAGAAGGGCTGACCGAGGCGGAGATCGTCCGCTGGCTGGTGCAGGTCGGCGAGGTCGTCGCCATCGACCAGCCGGTCGTCGAGGTCGAGACGGCCAAGGCCGTGGTCGAGGTCCCGTGCCCCTACGGCGGCGTCGTCACGGCCCGGTACGGCGCGGAGGGCGAATCGCTGGCGGTGGGCCGTCCCCTGATCACGGTGGCGGTCGGAACCGCGGTGAGCTCCGACGCCTCCGGCGCTCCCGCGTCCGGTGACGCCGGCGCAGGTGAGGGATCCGGCAACGTCCTGGTCGGCTACGGCACGACCGCGCCGGGCGCACGCCGCCGCCGGGTCCGGCCGGTCGCGGCTGCCAGCCTGGCTCCGGCTCCGGCTCCGGCTCCGGCACCGGCACCGGCAGCTGTTGTTGAGACCGTGCCGGTCGGTCCGGTGGCGGTCATCTCGCCGCTGGTGCGGCGGATCGCGCGGGAGAACCGGCTCGACCTGCGGTCGCTGACCGGCTCGGGGCCGGACGGGCTGATTCTGCGCGCGGACGTGGAACGGGCGGTCGCCGCGGCGGGTGCCGGCACGGCAGCGGCACCGGTCGCGACAGCACCGGCGGCTACGGCCGGCCCGGCTGCCGACGTGGTGGGGGAGCGGGTGCCGTTGCGCGGGATCCGGGGAGCGGTGGCCGAGAAGCTCAGCCGCAGCCGCCGGGAGATACCCGACGCCACCTGCTGGGTCGACGCCGATGCCACCGAACTGCTCGCGGCCAGGGCGGCCATGAACGCGGGTGGCGGGCCGAAGGTCTCCGTGCTCGCGCTGCTCGCGCGGATCTGCACCGCGGCACTGGCGCGGTACCCGGAACTCAACGCCACCGTCGACACCGAGCGGAACGAGATCGTGCGGCTGCCCGCCGTGCACATCGGCTTCGCCGCGCAGACGGAACGCGGGCTGATGGTCCCGGTCGTCAAGGACGCTCAGGCACGCACCACCTCAGGCCTGTCGGCGGAGATCGGCCGGCTCACCGAGGCGGCCCGCACCGGGCGGCTCACGCCCGCGGATCTCACCGGCGGCACGTTCACCCTCAACAACTACGGAGTGTTCGGTGTCGACGGTTCGACGCCGATCATCAACCATCCCGAGGCCGCGATGCTCGGAGTCGGCCGCATAGCCGCCAAACCCTGGGTCCACCAGGGGGAACTGGCGGTACGGCAGGTCGTCCAGCTGTCGTTCACCTTCGACCACCGGGTGTGCGACGGCGGTACGGCGGGCGGCTTCCTGCGGTTCGTCGCCGACTGCGTGGAGCAGCCGGCCGTGCTGCTCGCCGCGGTCTGAGCGGGCCAGGGCCCCGGCAGCGCCAGGGTCCGGCGGGCCGGGCAGCGCCGTGCGGGACCGCAGGACCCGGCCTCACGGCATACTGCGCGGTATGAGTGCACATGACGCCGTGGTGCTGGCGGGCGGCGCCGCCAGGCGCCTGGGCGGGGCGGACAAGCCGGGACTGGAGGTCGCGGGGCGGCCGCTGCTCGACCGGGTGCTGGAGGCCTGCGAGGGCGCCGTCGACACGGTGGTCGTCGGTCCGCGCAGGCCCACCCGGCGGCCGGTGCTGTGGGCCCGGGAGGATCCGCCGGGCGGCGGACCGCTGCCCGCCCTCGCCGCCGGTCTGGCGCGGGCCGGTTCCGACACGGTGCTGGTGTTCGCCGCCGACATGCCGTTCCTGACGCGGACGGCGGCGGACGCCCTGCGGGAGTCGCTGGGGCGGGAGGCGGACGCGGACGGCGTCGTGCTGACCGATCCGTCCGGCCGGGACCAGCCGCTGGCCGCGGCCTACCGTACGGAGGCGCTGCGCCGGGGGCTGGCGCTGATCGCCACCGAGCACGGCACGCTCGCCGGGCTGCCGCTGCGCCTGCTCACCGAGGAGCTGCGGCTGCACCGGCTGCCGGACCCCTCGGGCTCGGATTCCTTCGACTGCGACACCTGGGACGATGTCGCCGCCGCACGGGCGCGACTGGAACAGGGGTGAGCCTGCGCGGCGATGTGCCCCGCATCGGGGACGATGGGCCTGTGTTGGATGAATGGATCGCCGCAGCCAAGGCCGAACTGGGGATCGAGCTCGAGGTCGACACCGAAGTCCTCCTCGACCTCGCCCGTGATGCCGCGCATGGTGTCGCCCGCCCCGCCGCACCGCTGACCACCTTTCTGGTCGGCTACGCCGCCGCCCAGTCCGGCGGCGGCCCCGAGGAAGTGCGCAACGCTGCCCGCAAGGCGGCCGAACTTGCCGAACGCTGGTCCGCGGAGGCCGCCAGGGCCGGCGAGGCCGCCGGGAACAGCGATCCCGGGCCTTCCGAGGCAGGGAAGCCGGCCGGATGACCGGCCGGACGACAGGGCCCGCGGACCAGGAGGCGGCCGCCCTCAACGCGATGGGCGAGGCACTGCTGCTCGCCAACGAGGGCCGGACCGCCAACGCGTACGCGACCGGTGGACCGGCCGGGCCTGGCTCCCTCGGCCTGGGCGGCAGCGCCGACGGCGGGACGGGCCGAAGCGCCACCCCCAACCCGGACCCCCATCCCGGACCCAGCCTCGATCCGCTCGCCATCGCGGGGCTCGACACCGGCAGCGCGCAAGCCTCCGAACCCGAACCGGCACACGAACCCGAACCCGCAGGCGAACCTGAACCGGCACACGAAACCGAGCCTCCGTCCCGACACCGGCAGCACGACCTCACCTGGCCCGAGGCCCGCAGGGCCGCGCGCGCCGCGGGCCGGCGGCTGCCCGCCGTCAGCCGGCCGCTCGCCGGAGCGCTCGGTCACGCGCTCGCCGCCCCGCTCACCGCGCTGACGGATCTGCCGTCCTTCGACACGTCGGCAATGGACGGCTGGGCCGTAGCGGGCCCCGGCCCGTGGATGCTGGAGACCCGGCAGCTCCTCGCCGGCCAGCGGCCCGGAGTGGCGCTGCTCGACGGCCACGCCATCGCGATCGCGACCGGCGCGGCCCTCCCGCCCGGTGCCACCGCGATCATCCGGCACGAGCACGGCCGCACCGAAAGGCGCACCGACGGCGGGCTGCTGCACGCCACCCATGGCGCGCCCACCCCCGGCCAGGACGTACGCCCGCGCGCCCAGGAGTGCCGAGGGGGAGAGGAACTGCTCTCCCCCGGCGTCGTCGTCACCCCTGCGGTGCTCGGTCTCGCGGCGGCCGCCGGGTATGACGAGCTGCGCGTCATCACCCGCCCCCGGGTGGAGGTGCTGGTCCTCGGCGATGAACTGCTCGACCACGGACTCCCCCACGCCGGATTCGTCCGGGACGCCCTCGGCCCGATGCTGGCGCCGTGGCTGGAGGCGCTCGGCGCCGAGGTGACCGGTACCCGGCGCGTCGTCGACGAGGTCGACGCCCTCATGAGCGCGATCGGCGAGACCACCGCCGACCTGCTGATCACCACAGGCGGAACGGCGGCCGGTCCGGTCGACCACGTCCACCCCGTCCTGCACACGCTGGGCGCGAAACTGCTCGTCGACGGGGTCGCCGTGCGCCCCGGCCACCCCATGCTGCTGGCCGAACTCCCCGGGGGCGGACACCTCGTGGGGCTGCCGGGCAATCCGCTGGCCGCGGTCTCCGGCGTCATCACCCTCGTCGCTCCCCTGCTGCGCACGCTCGCGGGCCGTCCGGTCCCGGCCCCGTACACCGCGGAGCTCACCGCGGCTGTGCCCGGCCATCCGACCGACACCCGCCTGGTGCCGGTGGTCTTCGACGACGAATCGGCCGTCGTCCCGCTGCACTTCCACGGCCCCGCCATGCTGCGCGGCCTGGCCACCGCCGACGGGCTGGCGGTCATTCCGCCCGGCGGCGCGGCGGCCGGTCAGGAGACGGCCGTGCTCGACCTGGCATGGGGGACCGCCGGTTGCTGATGCCGGTTCCGAAGCCGGGAGGGCAACGCGACCGATGCGAGCCACCGGAGCCGAGAACCACGAGAACCACGAGAGCGACGAGGTGAAGTCCGTTGAAACTGCCGCGCCACGACGCTGCCGCGGGCCGGGCGGACAGCGGCGCCGACGACCACCACAGCAACGACCACCACAGCAATGACCACAGCAACGACCACCCCAATGACCATGCCGGGAGCGGCCACCGCGGCAGCCATCCCGCCGACCACGACAGCCCGGGCAGCCTCGCCTACAAGGTGATGTTCCCCCGGCAGGCCATCGGCCCGCTGCTCCAGGTGTCCCGCCGGCTGGCGATGGCGCTGCTCGTGCTGCTCGCCACGGTCCTCATCGTCTATCTGGACCGCGGCGGGTACCACGACAACTCCGACGACGCCGTCTCGTTCCTCGACTCGCTCTACTACGCGACGGTCACGCTCTCGACGACCGGCTACGGCGACATCGTCCCGTACAGCGTCAGCGCGCGGCTGTGCAATGTCTTCCTGGTGACGCCGCTGCGCGTCCTCTTCCTGATCATCCTGGTCGGCACCACCCTCGAAGTGCTCACCGAGCGCACCCGCGAGCAATGGCGGCTCAAACGCTGGAGGTCCACCTTGCGCGACCACATCGTCATCGTCGGATACGGCACCAAGGGCCGGTCCGCCGCGCAGACGCTGCTCGGCCGCGGGATCCCGGTCGAGAAGATCGTGATCGTCGACCCCAGCCCCAAGGTGATCCAGGCGGCCACCGCCGAGGGCTTCGTCGGGGTGGTGGGCGACGCGACGCGCAATGACGTGCTGCTGCGCGCCGAGGCCGAGCGCGCCAAGGAGATCGTGATCGCGGCGCAGCGCGACGACACCGCCGTGCTGGTCACCCTGACCGCGCGGCAGCTCAACAAGCGGGCGAACATCGTCGCTTCGGTGCGCGAGGAGGAGAACGCGCCGCTGCTGCGCCAGTCGGGTGCCAACGCGGTGATCACGAGCTCCAGTGCCGCCGGCCGGCTGCTGGGCCTGTCGATGCTCAGCCCGAGCGTCGGACAGGTGATGGACGACCTGATCACGTACGGCAGCGGTCTCGATCTCATCGAGCGTCCGGTCACCAAGGCCGAGGTGGGCAAGGCGCCGCGGGACGTGTCCGATCTGGTCGTCTCCGTCAAGCGCGGCCACCGGCTGCTGGGCTTCGACGATCCGGAAGCGGCCACGCTGCAGTTCGCCGACCGCCTTATCGCCATTCACCGAGCGGGTCCCGATCTGCCGTCCGGAGGGTAGCCTCGCGCTCATGTATGCGATCACCATCCCCGAAGCCGGCGGACCCGAGGCGCTCGTCTGGGCCGAGGTCGCGGACCCCGAACCCGCCGCGGGTGAGGTCCTGGTCGAGGTCGTGGCCAGCGCCGTCAACCGTGCCGATCTGCTGCAACGCCAGGGTTTCTACGATCCGCCGCCCGGCTCGTCCCCCTACCCGGGCCTGGAGTGTTCCGGCCGGATCTCCGCGCTCGGCCCCGGTGTGTCAGGCTGGGCGGTCGGCGACGAGGTGTGCGCGCTGGTGACGGGCGGCGGCTACGCGCAGAAGGTCGTCGTGCCGGTCGGTCAGCTGCTGCCGGTGCCCAAGGGGGTCGATCTGGTGTCGGCCGCCGCACTGCCCGAGGTCGTCTGCACGGTCTGGTCCAACGTGTTCATGGTCGGGCACCTGCGCCCCGGCGAAACGCTGCTGGTCCACGGCGGTTCGAGCGGTATCGGCACCATGGCGATCCAGCTCGCGAAGGCGGTCGGCGCCAAGGTCGCGGTGACGGCCGGCAGCGCGGAGAAGCTGGAGGCCTGCCGGAAGCTGGGCGCGGACATCCTGGTCAACTACCGCGAGCAGGACTTCACGGAGCTGGTCAGGGCGGACGTGATCCTCGACATCATGGGCGCGAAGTACCTCGAGCGGAACGTCGACGCGCTGGCGGTCAACGGCCGGCTCGTCATCATCGGTCTGCAGGGCGGCGTCAAGGGCGAGCTGAACCTCGCCACGATGCTGGTCAAGCGGGTGGCGGTCGTGGCGACCTCGCTGCGCGGCCGCCCGCTGGGTGAGAAGGCCGCGATCGTGGCGGCGGTGCGCGAACACGTCTGGCCGCTGCTGGAGGCCGGTACGGTGCGGCCGGTCGTCGACCGTACGATCCCGATCACCGACGCCGCCGAGGCCCACCGAGTGGTGGAAGCCAGCGCGCACATCGGCAAGGTCGTCCTGACGCTCTGAGATCGTCCTGGCCTGACGGTCCTGGGGTCCCTGACGGTCCTGGGGTCCTGACGGTCCTGACGGTCCGGCTGCGTGGCCGCGTGGCTGCGTAGCCCCCGTAATCGTCGTGAGAATCCTCGACGCCCGCCCAAGATGCCGCAATTGGCACTTTATGTGAGGCTTGTCCCACATATGAAGTCGGCGGCTGAGAGGGGCGGGCGTCTTGCGTTCGGCATCCGGTGGGCGAGTGGCGGCGGCGGCCGTACTGACCGGAGCGCTTCTGCTCCTGCCGGTGGCGCCCGGGTGGGCGGCGCAGGGCCGCGCGACGGCGTCGGCAGGGGTCGTGTTCGCGGTGCCGCCGCCCGCAACGCCCCGGATGCCGGAGCTGCCGAAGCTGCCCGAACTACCGAAGCTGCCGGCACTGCCCAAGCCTCCCGTGCCGCCCATGCCGCCCCTCCCCGGGATACCCGCGCCTCCCGTGACACCGGAGCAGCCGCCGCGACCGGGCAAGCCCCCGGCGCCGCCGAAGCCGACAACACCCGGACCGGCGACGCCGAAGCCCAGTACACCGAAGCCCGTCACGCCCAAGCCGGCCACGACGAAACCGCCCACGGCGAAGCCCTCGCCGACGAAGCACGCCGGCAAGAAGAAGGGCTCGTGGCACAAGGGATGGGCGCACGGGATGTCGGCCCAGGACAGCGCGGAGGACGCCGCGTCCGACGAGGACCTGAGCGCAGCGGAATACGGTGCTCCGGATTCGGTTCAGCCGGAGGGTTCTGATGGCGCCGAGGCGTACGAGCTCCCGATGCAGCAGCCGTCCGCCGCGGTCGTCGTCCCGGTTCCGGCGCTGCCGAAGGCGCCCGCTCCGGCAGGTCCGAGCGTTGCTCCCACCGTCAGCGACGATGCCGGGGGTCCCGTCGGCCGCGCGGTGAGCGTGCTGCCGCTCGGCGCGGGGATGGCCCTGGTCGGACTGGGCCTCGGCTTCCTGGGTCTGCGCCTCCGCAGAAGCTGATCCGTCAGCGGCCTCGGTCCCGGTTCGCGGCCACCTGACCCCTGTTCGCGCCCCTGTTCACGCCTCCGTTCGCGCCTCCGTCCCCGGCTCACCCTCCTCCGCCCGACCTTGCTCTCTGTGACCATACTCGGTATACATACTCAGTATGTCGATCCGTCATGGCCTCCTGGCCCTCCTCGATCGCGGTCCCCGCTACGGGTTCCAGCTGCGTACCGAGTTCGAGTCCCGTACCGGTTCCACCTGGCCGCTGAACGTCGGCCAGGTCTACACGACCCTTGGACGGCTGGAGCGCGACGGCCTGGTCGTGCCGGCGGGGGAGGACGACGGCGGCCACGCGCTGTATGCCATCACCGATGAGGGACGCAGCGAACTGCGCACCTGGTTCTCCACACCTGTGGACCGGGCGAATCCACCCCGCAACGAGCTGGCGATCAAGCTGGCGATGGCCGTGGGCTCGTCCGACATAGACATCCGTGCCGTCATCCAGGCGCAGCGGCACCACACCCTCCAGGCCCTGCAGGACTACACCCGGCTGAAGGCCCAGGCGCTCGTCGCGCTGGAGCAGGACCAGAACCGTGACGACGTCGCGTGGCTGCTCGTCATCGAGCAGCTGATCTTCCAGGCGGAGGCCGAGGCCCGCTGGCTGGACCACGCGGAGACCCGGCTCGTACGGCTGGCCGACGCGGTCGCCGCCGACAAAGGCGGCGTGAACGACGCGAAGCCGACCCCGAACCCGAACCCGAACCAGGCTCCGAACCCGAACCAGGCTCCGAAGCAGGAAGCCGCGCACGACAAGGGACTGCGTGCCGCCCTGGCGCGTTCGAGGCCCGGCCGGCGCTGACCCGTACGTCGCGATAACCGTTCCGACCTGACCACAGACCTGATCACAGGGGGATCAACCCATGTCTGCCCAAGAGCATCAGCCCGTCCTGCAGTTGCAGGAGCTGACCCGAGTTCATGGCAGCGGCACCACGGAAGTGCACGCGCTGCGCGGCATCGACCTGTCCGTCTTCCCCGGTGAACTCGTCGCCGTCATGGGCCCGTCCGGCTCCGGCAAGTCCACACTGCTGACCATCGCGGGCGGACTCGACCTCCCCACCTCGGGCCGGGTGCTCGTCGAGGGTACCGATCTCACCACCGCGAACCGTAAGCAGATGGCCGCGCTGCGCCGCCGCAGCATCGGCTACGTCTTCCAGGACTACAACCTCATACCGGCGCTGACCGCCGTCGAGAACGTCGCCCTGCCCCGTGAGCTCGACGGCACCTCCGCCCGCAAGGCCCGCCGTGAGGCGCTGGCTTCGCTGCAGGAGATGGACCTCGACCACCTCGCCGACCGCTTCCCGGACGAGATGTCCGGCGGTCAGCAGCAGCGGGTGGCCATCGCCCGCGCGCTGGTCGGCGACCGCCGGCTGGTGCTGGCCGACGAGCCGACGGGTGCGCTGGACTCCGAGACCGGCGAGTCGGTACTCGCGCTGCTGCGGGCCCGCTGTGACGCGGGTGCGGCCGGCGTCCTGGTCACCCATGAGCCGCGGTTCGCGGCCTGGGCGGACCGGGTGGTCTTCCTGCGGGACGGTTCCGTCGTCGACACGACGCTGCGCTCGAACGCCGAGTCGCTGCTCACCGGCGGTGTGGCTCAGTGAACGGCTGGCTCAATTCCTGGCGTGCCGCGGTGCGGATCGCGCGGCGTGACGCCTGGCGCTTCAAGGGACGCAGCATCCTCGTCCTGGCCATGATCGCGTTGCCGATCCTGGGCGTGAGCGCCGCTGACATCACCATCCGCAGCTCGCAGTTGACCGCAGAACAGTCGCTGACCCGCGACCTCGGTGCAGCCGACGCCGTGCTCTCCGACGCCGCGTACGACGGTCTGCCGATCTACCAGTCCCCGGACGGCAGGAACAAGTCGCTGGTCAACGACAACGCCTCGGGGCAGATGATCCCGGGCGGCAACGGTCCCGGCGTCAACATCCCGGCCGTCATCCCCGCCGGGGCGAAGACGCTGAAGGACTCCGTCGGCACGGGCAAGGTCCACACGAAGTACGGCCTGCTGGACGTCGACATCCGTGAACTGAAGGCCTCCGACCCGATGGCCGCCGGGATCATGGAGCTGGACCGCGGTCACTTCCCGGACGCGCCGGACGAGGTCATGGCGACCAACGCGTTCCTCAAGACGAGCGGCCTCCACGTCGGCTCGTCGGTCTCCGCCCGCGACCTGGCCACCAAGTACAAGATCGTCGGCGCCTACGACCTGCCAGGAGAGCTGAAGACGGCGCAGATCAACGCCCTGCCGGACGCCTTCCTGGCGCCGCTGGCCAAGGCCCTCAAGGCGGCCGGACGCGATGGGCCGGGCATCACATCCAAGTACTTCGTGGCCGTGGACGGTGGTTTCACGTGGAACATGGTGAAGGAGGTCAACGCCAAGAGCGTTGTCGCCCACTCCCGCGCGGTGTCGCTCGACCCGCCGGCCGATTCCGAGGTGCCGCTGTTCGTCAAGTACCCGGACTGGAACCAGAACTACGGCGGCAGCACCGCTGAGAAGGCCGCGCTGCTCGCCGTGGGCGCGACGATCGTCGGCCTGGCGATGCTGGAGATCTGCCTGCTCGCAGGACCGGCCTTCGCGGTCGGCGCCCGCCGCTCGCGCCGCCAGCTCGGGCTGGTCGGGGCCAACGGCGGCGACCGCCGCCACATCCGCGCGATCGTGCTGTCCGGCGGCCTGGTGATCGGTGTGGTCGCCGCCGTCGTCGGCACGGTGCTCGGTCTCGCGCTGACCTTCGCCCTCCGTGAGCCGCTGGAGCAGTACACCGGTGCGCGCTTCGGCGGTATCTCGGTGCATCCGCTCGAACTCCTCGGCATCGGGCTGCTCGCGATTCTCACCGGACTGCTGGCCGCCATCGTCCCGGCGGTCGTCGCGTCCCGGCAGAGCGTGCTGGCGGCGCTGACCGGTCGGCGCGGCGTCCGGCACGCCAACCGGGTGCTGCCGGTGCTCGGCCTCGCCGCCGTCTGTCTCGGCGTCGGTATCGCGGTCTTCGGCTCGATGAAGACCGACAACGTGCTCGCGGTCGGCGGCGGCTCCGCCATCGCCGAACTCGGCATCGTCGCGCTGACCCCAACCCTGGTCGGGCTCTTCGGACGGCTCGGCGGCTGGCTGCCGCTCTCCCCGCGGCTCGCCCTGCGGGACGCGGTGCGCAACCGGGGTCGTACGGCCCCGGCCGTCGCCGCCGTCCTCGCGGCCGTCGCGGGCACGGTCGCGGTGGCGACGTACACCGCCAGCAGCGACCTGGAGAGTCGCAACGGGTACGAGGCGCGGGCGCCCTACGGTGTCGCGTCGATCAGCATCGAACGGGAGCAGGGCCGTGACCTGGACGCGGTCCGGGCGGCCGTCGAGAAGCGCTTCCCGGTCTCGTCCCGCGCGGATGTCTCACGGGTGGTCGTCGGCAAGAAGACCTGCTCGATGTACAGCAGCAGCCCCGGCTGCGGCCGGGCGGAGATGGTCCTGCCCCCGGCGAACGCCTGCCCCACGGACGGGCCGGACACCGACAAGAAGTTCAGCGTGGCCGAGCGCCGCAAGCTGTCGAAGGACTGGCGCTGCGAACGTACCTACCACAGCAGTGCCATCAGCACGGATTCCGAGGTGCTGATAGGTGACGCCGGGCTGCTCCACGCGCTCGGCATCAAGGACCCGGGCGCCGAGCAGGCGCTCGCGGCCGGCCACACGGTGCTCTTCGACAAGCACTACGTCGAGAAGAACCGGCTCACCTTCCGGATCATCGAGGACTCCTCGAAGCCGATCGCCGAAGGCCAGGAGGCCACCGGACCGCTGAAGTCGTTCCCCACGTACGTCGCCCAGGACGGCACGGAGTCCTACGGCGTCCGCGCCATCATGACGCCCGCCACGGCCAAGGCCGCCGGACTGCAGACCCTTCCCTTCGGTTCGTACTTCGTGAACGAGAACGCGCCCAGCAGCAAGGAGCAGCAGGCGCTGGAGGACGATCTCTCCAAGCTGGGTGCCGATCCGAACCTGTATGTCGAGGAGGGCTATGTCAGCGACAACAACGTCATCCTGCTGGCGCTGACCGTCTTCGCCGGCCTGGTCACCATCGGCGCCGCGGGCATCGCCACCGGTCTGGCCCAGGCGGACGCCGAGCCCGACCTGAAGACCCTGGCGGCGATCGGCGCCGATCCCCGGGTGCGGCGGACCCTGTCCGGCTTCCAGTGCGGGGTGGTGGCCGTGATGGGCGTGATCCTCGGCTCGGCCGCGGGCGTCCTGCCCGCGATCGGGCTGCGCAAGGCCGAGGAACGTCAGCAGCTGAAGTTCTACCAGGAGGCGATGGACCGGGGCTGGGGCGGCATGGGCGGTGTTCCGCACGTCCCGATCGTCATTCCCTGGTCGACCCTGGCGGCCCTGATCGTCGCCGTCCCGCTGGGCGCGGCGCTGCTGGCGGCCCTGGTCACCCGGTCCCGCACCTCGCTGTCCCGCCGCGAGGCGTCGTAGCGGGGAACACCGCCTGACCAGCCGAACGTGTGCCCTCTGACGTGGTGGATCAGCCGCATCAGGGGGCACACCTTCAGGAGAACGCAGTGTGCGAGAGAATGGCGGCATGGAGATGCCGATGAACGAACGGTCGCAGGAGAGCCCGCAGGTCCTGATCGTGGGACCGGACGGAATGGCGCTCGGCGGCACCCCTGGCGGCGGCGAGGAATCGCGCGAGGTCCCGGTGACAGACATGGTGGAACAGCCGGCGAAGGTCATGCGTATCGGCAGCATGATCAAGCAGCTTCTGGAAGAAGTGCGGCAGGCGCCGCTCGACGAGGCGAGCCGCGTTCGTCTCAAGGAGATCCACGCCAGTTCCGTCAAGGAACTGGAGGACGGTCTCGCGCCCGAGCTGGTGGAGGAGCTGGAACGGCTCTCGCTGCCTTTCAACGACGACTCGATCCCGACCGAGGCCGAGCTGCGCATCGCCCAGGCGCAGCTGGTGGGCTGGCTGGAGGGCCTCTTCCACGGCATCCAGACGGCGCTGTTCGCCCAGCAGATGGCAGCCAGGGCTCAGCTGGAGCAGATGCGCCGTGCCCTCCCGCCGGGCGTGGGCGGGCACGAGGAGGACGAGGGCGGCCACCCGGGCGCCCGCTCCGGCCCGTACCTCTAGGAACCCGAACCTCGAGGAACCCGTGCCTCCGGGAACCCGTACCTCTAGGAACCCGGGAATCACCGACAGGTAACCGCGGAGGGCCCGGCACACATCATGTGTGCCGGGCCCTCCGCGTACTGCCGCTACGGCCGGATCAGCTGGCGCCCTTGCCGGTGGAGACCCAGATGGTGATCTTGCTGGCGTCGTTCTTCCACGTGACGTTGTAGTCGGCCAGCGCCTTGGGCGTCTGGTCGACGACGGCGCCCTTGCCCCACTGCTGCTCGTTCGTGTACTTCACCGTGTACTTCCAGCCGGCGGCCTTCAGGCAGGCCTCGACGGAGTCCCGGTACTTGGTGTTGAACTGCGGGAACAGGACCATGTTCGGGTCCGTGTTGGTGAAGCCCTGGGTGGCCCCGGTGCACGCCGACGACTCCAGCGTCCGGGTCTTGTCGCCTTCGACGACTCCGCCGGGGTTCGCGGTCGACGGCGAGGTCCCGCCGCTGGAGGCACCCGGCGCGTACTGGCTGGAGGACGTGGACGGGGAGGCGGTGTCGTTGCCCTTGCCGGCGGTGTCGTCCGAGCCGCCCCCCTTCATCTTGACGATCAGGCCGACGATCAGGCAGACGGCGACCACCGCCACCGCGGCGCCGATCAGGACGGTCCGGCTCGACCGGCCGCCGCCGTTGCCCCCGCCACCGGGTCCGCCGGAGACCGTGCCGGGCTGCATCGGGTACCCGGCCGTCGGAGCCGGCGTCCGGTACTGCGGCGCCTGCTGCTGGACCTGCTGCGGGTAGCCGTAAGCGGCCGGGGTCGCGGGCGCCGGGGTGCTCGGGCCGTAGGCGCTGTGCTGCGGCGAAGGCGTCTGGTACGGGCTGTGGACGTTCGGCGGCGGGGTGTGCAGCGCGCCCTGGGCGGGCGGGAAGACCGTCGCGGAGACGCCCTCGCCGCGGCCGCGGGCGTGCGGGCCCTCGCCGATGATCAGCGGGGTGGCGCCGGCCTGCGTCGAGGCGCCGACCCGCTCCAGCTCGTCGTGCATCGCGTCCGCGGTCGGGAAGCGCTCCGCCGGGTTCTTCTTCAGGGCCCGCGCGATCAGCGCGTCGATGCCGGGGGTGATCGCCCGGTTGAACTGGGACGGTGCGGGCGGGATCTCCTGCACGTGCTGGTACGCCATGCCCAGCGGCGAGTCCGACTCGAAGGGGATCCGGCCGGTCGTCAGCTCGAAGAGCATGCAGCCGACGGAGTACAGGTCGGACCGCTCGTCGACGCCGCGGCCCAGCGCCTGCTCGGGCGACAGGTACTGCGGGGTGCCGACGACCATGCCGGTCTGCGTCATCGACGTCACGCCGGACTGCATGGCCCGGGCGATGCCGAAGTCCATGACCTTGACCACGCCACGCTTGGTCACCATCACGTTGCCGGGCTTGATGTCGCGGTGCACCAGGCCCATCTCGTGACTGACCGCGAGGGCCGCCAGCACATCGCCGGTGATCTTCAGTGCCTTCTCGGCCGGCATCGCGCCGTACTGCGCGATGTCCTCGGCCAGCACCACGTTGAGCGGCTTGCCCTCGACGTACTCCATGACGATGTACGGGACCATCGCGCCGTCGAGGGTGTCCTCGCCGGAGTCGAAGACCGAGACGATGTTGGTGTGGTTCAGTTTGGCCACAGCTTGCGCCTCGCGGCGGAACCGCTCACGGAAGGACTGTTCGTTCCCCAGGCTCGTGTGCAGTGTCTTGACGGCGACCGGGCGGTCCAGCACCGTGTCGTGTCCCAGGTGCACCGATGCCATGCCGCCCTCGCCGAGGAGATCGCGCAGCACATAGCGACCGCCTCCGACCGAGCGACCCGCGTAATCGGTCTGCGCGCCGTCCCCGCTGCTCATCTGTACCGCTTCCCCCTAGAGAGGGCCCATCGGCCCGCCGGCTTGCCCGCCAAGTCTGGCTTATCGCGCGGGCACGTCAAGTTCGTTGACCATCTCGTCACCTGATGCGCATCGGGCCCATACATGAGCGGCCCGGCACCGTCCCCGGAGACGGTAGCGTGGCCGACCAGAAAACCTGTAAGGCGAGGCACCAAGCGACGGCGAGGACTGATGGTCGACCCCCATGAGACGACCGCAGGAACCGGAGCGTCCGATTCGCCCGAATTGTGGGGCGCGCAAGGGATGGTCGGTGACGGCCGTTACCGGCTGACCTACCGGCTGGGACGCGGCGGAATGGCCGAGGTCTTCGCGGCCGAGGACGTACGGCTGGGCCGGATCGTGGCGATCAAGCTGCTGCGCTCCGATCTGGCGGAGGACCCGGTCTCCAAGGCGCGCTTCACCCGCGAGGCACAGTCGGTCGCCGGGCTGAACCACCATGCCGTGGTCGCGGTGTACGACTCGGGCGAGGACCGCACCCCCACCGGCACGGTCCCCTACATCGTCATGGAGCTGGTCGACGGGCACACCATCCGCGACCTGCTGACCGGCGCCGAGGCGCCGCCCATCGACCAGGCGCTGATCATCATCTCCGGTGTGCTGGAGGCGCTCGCCTACAGCCACCAGCACGGCATCGTGCACCGTGACATCAAGCCGGCCAACGTCATCATCACCAACGCCGGCGCCGTCAAGGTCATGGACTTCGGCATCGCCCGCGCGCTGCACGGCGCGGCCAGCACCATGACGCAGACCGGCATGGTCATGGGCACCCCGCAGTACCTCTCCCCCGAGCAGGCGCTCGGCAAGGCGGTCGACTACCGCTCCGACCTGTACGCGACCGGCTGCATGCTCTACGAGCTGCTGGCGCTGCGGCCGCCCTTCACCGGTGAGACGCCGCTGTCCGTGGTCTACCAGCACGTGCAGGACGAACCGCAGGTGCCGTCCACGGTCAGCGACCGGGTGCCGCCGGAGCTCGACGGTATGGTGCTGCGCGCGCTCGCCAAGCACCCGGACGACCGGTTCCAGAGCGCCGAGGAGATGCGCGGCGTCGTGCAGTACGCGCTGCACATGCTCCAGGAGCAGGGCGGCTGGAACAACGTCTGGGACACCGGCGTCGTGCCGCACTCGGCCCCGGTCACCCCGCCGGCGGGCACCGGCATGGGCTCCGGCCCGACGATCGGGCGGCAGGGCAACAGCACCACGGCGGAGTTCAGCCGGCCGGTGATGCTGGGCGCGTCCGGTGGCGGAGCGGACGAGACGCGCGGCTACCACGAGCCGCAGCACGGTGGCGGCGGCCGGGGCAACAAGTGGCTCAAGCCGGTGCTCTTCGTGCTGGCCGCGGTGCTGGCCGTCTCGATGGGCGTGTACTTCGCCGTCGGGCAGGCGGGGAACAAGAAGGACCCGGGCCAGGACGTGGCGCCGCCGAGCTCACAGAGCTCGCAGGACCAGAGCTCCGCGCCGAGCCAGGACACCTCCACGGATCCGAACCAGGGCGACGGGGGCATCACGCAGCCGCCAACGACGACGCCGTCCCACCGGCCGACGCGCACCACCTCACCGACGCCCACGGAGACGCAGACCGAGACGCAGACGGAGTCTCCGTCCGAGTCCCCGTCCGAGTCCCCCTCGGCGTCGTCCGACCCGCCGACGAAGGACCCGACGACGCCTCAGGGCACCCCGTCGACCGCCCCCGGCGGCAACAACAACGGCAAGCCCGGCACCGGCTGACCGGGCCGCGTTCACCGGCCCCGGCCCCGCGGCCGGTCAGCCGGTGAACGCGTCGCTGACCGCCTCGTACTCGCGGGTCCACCACACCGCGAGCGCGGAGGACGCCGGGAAGAGCGGGTCGGAGCGCCGGTCGCGCTCCTGGTAGCGCCAGCGCAGCATCCAGAAGTCGTTCAGGCGCTCCCACCAGACCCGGTGCACCGCCGCGGCCATCTCCTGGGCGGCCGTCCCGGCCGCGAGCCGGTAGGCGCGCGCGTAGGGCCGCACCTTCGCCAGGTCGAGCTTCCCGTCACCCGGCCGGACGAAGAAGATCGCGGCGGCCCGTACCGCCTCCTCCGCGCGCGGCTGCACGCCGAGCCGGTCCCAGTCGACGATGGCGACGGGTTCGTCCCCGCGGTAGAGCAGGTTCAGCGGGTGGAAGTCGCCGTGCACCCAGCCGGTGGCGGGCCCGTCCGGGGCGGGCGGGCGGCGATGGGCGTGCCGTTCCAGCAGGGTGCGGCGCTCCAGCAGCCGGTGCTCGGCCAGCTCGTCGAAGGTCTCGCGCGGCTCGTGCGCGTGGGCGAGGTCCAGCAGCTCGTCGATGAGCGCGTACGTCCGCCCGGGGTCGGCGCTGGGATGCGCGACCCGGTCCGCCTCCGGCGGGGGCTGTACGCGGGCCAGGCCGGCGTGCACATGGCCGAGGAGAGCGCCGAGGCGCCGGGACTGGGCGGCGGTCAGCTCGGTGCCCTCCCGGTGCCGGCCCTCGACCCACGGGTAGAGCGCGTAGCAGCGCCCGCCGACGACGGCGACGGTCCGGCCCTCGGTGTCGGCGACCGGGGCGGCGACGGGCAGCCCGAGGCCGTCCAGGAGCAGGGTCGCGCGGTGCTGGCGGGCGATGACGGCGGCGTCCGCGGTGTCCGGCGCGACGTAGTGCTTGAGGAAGAACCGGCCGCGGGTGGTCGCCAGCCGGTAGCCGCGGTTCAGCAGTCCCTGGGGGACCGGATGGCAGGCCAGTGGGGTGCCGGCGCCCTCGTAACGGCGCAGCAGTGTGCCGAGCGTGCGCTCAGCGAGCAGCTCCGTCGCCGTGCCCGTCACCCGGGAAATCGTAGATCACGCGGCGTGCAGCTCCGGCCACCCTGCGACACCCTTCACGAACTGGACGTCCACGAACTGCGGGTCGATCCGCAGATGGACCGGATCGAAGGCCTGCTCGTCCACGAACGAGGGAAGCGGTCCGAAGATCTCGTCCGCGCTGTCGGGTGCCGGGATGACGCGGGCGGTGCCGGTGAGGTGCACGGCCCAGATGGAGTCCGTGGCCGTGTTCAGGTTGTCGGCCTGGTAGCCGACGACGGAGCCGTCGCAGGCGCCGTGTATGTCCCAGCCGCGGTGTACGCGGATCAGCACGTGGTCGTCCACCACGACGTGCCGGGCGACGGCGATGTACGGCATGGCGTGGCGCGAGAGGGCCAGGCGTCCGTAGCGGACGGCGGCCACGAGCTCGAGCGTGCGTCGTTCTTGGGGGGGACATCTCTCCACTGTGGCGTTCGGCGGGCGGGACGGGACAGGGGCGGCGGCCCCCGATCGGCAGGGTCCTTGGTCCCTGGCGCCGCGGGGGCGGCTGCGCGGGTCCTGGAGCGCCGGCCGGGCGCCCCGGGCGGCCTCAGCGCTGCTGGTTCTCCTCCGCGTGCATCCTGGCGACGTAGGCGGCCGCCTGGGTCCTGCGCTCCATGCCGAGCTTGGAGAGCAGCGAGGAGACGTAGTTCTTGACCGTCTTCTCCGCGAGGTGCAGCTTCTCGCCGATCTGCCGGTTGGTGTGGCCCTCGCCGATCAGGTCGAGGATCTTCTTCTCCTGCTCGGTCAGGCCGGCGAGCCGGTCGTCGCCCTTGTCCGCGCCGTGCCGCAGCCGCTCCAGCACCCGGGCGGTCGCGACGGGGTCCAGCAGCGACTTCCCGGCGGCGACGTCACGGACGGCGCTGACCAGGTCCGTCCCCCGGATGGCCTTGAGGACGTAACCCGCCGCGCCGGCCATGATCGCGTCGAACAGCGCCTCGTCGTCGGCGAACGAGGTCAGCATCAGGCACGTGATGTGCGGATCGCCGGACCGGACCTCCCGGCAGACCTCGACGCCGCTGCCGTCGGGCAGCCGGACGTCCAGGACCGCGACGTCGGGGCGGGTGGCGGGGATCCGGGTGAGGGCCTCGGCGGCCGTGCCGGCCTCACCGACGATCTGGATATCGGTCTCTATGGAGAGCAGCTCATGGACGCCCCGACGGACCACTTCGTGGTCATCGAGGAGGAAAACGCGGATTTTTCCGTCTTCGATCACGAATCGAGCATCGCACACGATTCGATCTCCAGACCTCTTACGCCATTTCGATCCGCGAGATACCGTTCCTCTGTCCCGGTGGCCTGCGACAACGCCTATTTACTAGGTAATCCAAGCAAAACCGCAGGTAGGACGCCTTCGCGCGATTGCGGATGTAGTAGGTAACGTCTTTCTTGCAGGCCACTTGCCGGGGCACTGTCACGCCTGGCTCGGCCATGCCGCACATACCCCGTGCGCCGCGTCGACACCAGGTGAGCCGCAACTGGCCTCCCGGCGGATCCCGGGGGCCGGACAGACGGAGGAGCGAACGTGAGCGTGAAGAGCACTGCCGCGCGGAGGACTACCCGCGGCGGCGCGAAGCGCCGTGGGGGCGAGCCCGAGCTCGTACAGCTGTTGACCCCCGAGGGCAAGCGCGTCGAGCACAGCGAGTACTCCATCGACCTGACCCCGGACGAGCTGCGTGGCCTGTACCGCGACATGGTGCTGACCCGCCGCTTCGATGCCGAGGCGATCACACTGCAGCGGCAGGGCGAGCTGGGCCTGTGGGCCTCGCTCCTCGGCCAGGAGGCGGCACAGATCGGATCGGGACGGGCCACCCGTCCGGACGACTACGTCTTCCCGACCTACCGTGAACACGGTGTGGCCTGGACCCGCGATGTGGACCCGCTGAACCTGCTGGGCATGTTCCGCGGGGTCAATCACGGTGGATGGGACCCCAACGAGAACAATTTCCACCTGTACACGATCGTCATCGGCTCGCAGACGCTGCACGCGACCGGTTACGCGATGGGTGTCGCCAAGGACGGCGCGGACTCCGCCGTCATCGCCTATTTCGGCGACGGCGCCTCCAGCCAGGGCGATGTCGCGGAGGCCTTCACCTTCGCGGCCGTCTACAACGCCCCCGTGGTGTTCTTCTGCCAGAACAACCAGTGGGCGATCTCCGAGCCGACCGAGAAGCAGAGCCGGGTGCCGATCTACCAGCGCTCGGCCGGTTTCGGCTTCCCGGGCGTCCGGGTCGACGGCAATGACGTGCTGGCCGTGCTGGCCGTCACCAAGGCCGCCCTGGAGCGGGCCCGCACCGGCCAGGGGCCGATGCTCGTGGAGGCGTTCACCTACCGGATGGGCGCGCACACCACGACCGACGACCCCACCCGCTACCGCGCCGACGAGGAGCGCGAGCAGTGGGAGCTGAAGGACCCGATCCTGCGGCTGAAGACGTACCTGGAGGCCGAGGGCTTCGCCGACGAGGCGTACTACGCCTCGATCGACAAGGAGAGCGACGCGCTCGCCAAGCGGGTGCGGGACGGTGTGCGCACCATGCCGAACCCCGACACCATGGCGATCTTCGAGAACGTCTACGCGGACGGGCACGCGCTCGTCGACGAGGAGCGCGCGCAGTTCGCCGAGTACCTCGCGTCGTTCGCCGACGAGACTGAGGGGCACTGACCATGACCATGACCACGTTGACCATGGCCAAGGCCCTCAACGAGGCGCTGCGCCAGTCGCTGGACACCGATCCCAAGGTCCTGCTCATGGGCGAGGACATCGGGAAGCTCGGCGGCGTCTTCCGCATCACCGACGGCCTGCAGAAGGACTTCGGCGAGGAGCGGGTCATCGACACCCCGCTGGCCGAGTCCGGCATCGTCGGTACCGCGATCGGCCTGGCGCTGCGCGGCTACCGGCCGGTCGTCGAGATCCAGTTCGACGGCTTCGTCTTCCCCGCGTACGACCAGATCGTCACGCAGCTCGCCAAGATGCACGCGCGGGCGCTGGGCAAGGTCAAGATGCCCGTCGTCATCCGCATCCCGTACGCGGGCGGCATCGGCGCGGTCGAGCACCACAGCGAGTCCCCGGAGACGCTCTTCGCGCACATCCCGGGCCTGAAGGTGGTCTCGCCGTCCAACCCGCAGGACGCCTACTGGATGCTGCGGCAGTCCATCGACTGCGACGACCCGGTGATCTTCTTCGAGCCGAAGCGCCGTTACTGGGACAAGGGCGAGGTCGACACCGAGGCCATTCCGGGCCCGCTGCACAAGGCCCGGGTGACCCGCACCGGCACGGATCTCACCCTGGCGGCGTACGGTCCCATGGTGAAGGTCTGCATGGAGGCCGCCGCGGCTGCCGCCAAGGAGGGTCGTAGCCTGGAAGTGGTGGACCTGCGGTCCTTGTCGCCGATGGACTTCGACACGATCCAGGCGTCGGTCGAGAAGACCCGCCGGCTGGTGATCGTGCACGAGGCTCCCGTCTTCCTGGGGACCGGCGCGGAGATCGCCGCCCGGATCACCGAGCGGTGCTTCTACCACCTCGAGGCTCCCGTGCTGAGGGTCGGCGGCTTCCACGCCCCGTACCCGCCGGCCCGGCTCGAGGAGGAGTACCTGCCCGGCCTGGACCGCGTACTCGACGCCGTCGACCGCGCGCTGGCGTACTGAGAGGCGAGGAGAGCGTGACTGTGACCGACATTGCGCAGCGCTTCCGCGAGTTCAAGATGCCCGATGTGGGCGAGGGACTCACCGAGGCCGAGATCCTCAAGTGGTACGTCAAGCCGGGTGACACCGTCACCGACGGGCAGGTCGTGTGCGAGGTCGAGACGGCGAAGGCGGCTGTCGAGCTGCCGATCCCGTTCGACGGCGTCGTGCACGAGATCCGTTTCCCCGAGGGGGAGACGGTCGACGTGGGCACCGCCATCATCTCGGTGGACACCACCCCGGGCGCCCCGGACGAGGCTCCGGCCGCCGCCGCGGCCCCGGCCGCGGCCGTGCCGGCCGAAGCGGCACCCGCCGCACCCGCCGAGCCGGCGAAGCGGCAGGCGGTGCTGGTGGGCTACGGCGTCTCCGAGGCGTCGACCGTCCGCCGGGCCCGCAGGACGCCCGGCCCGGTGCCGGCCCAGCCCAAGGGCCGGCCGGCGGCGGAGCTGAACGGCCACGGCGCGACCGG
Source organism: Streptomyces sp. So13.3 (assembly GCF_005860785.2). Taxonomy (NCBI): domain Bacteria; kingdom Bacillati; phylum Actinomycetota; class Actinomycetes; order Kitasatosporales; family Streptomycetaceae; genus Streptomyces; species Streptomyces sp. So13.3. The sequence continues at coordinate 5,087,330 of NZ_CP048835.1, forward strand.
GGCCACCGGCCTCGCCGCTCCCGCCGGGGACCGGCCGCTGGCCAAGCCCCCGGTGCGCAAGCTCGCGAAGGACCTCGGCATCGATCTGAGCTCCGTCGTCCCGAGCGGCCGGGACGGGACCATCACCCGTGAGGACGTGCACGCGGCGCTCGCGCCCGCGCCGGCCGAGCCCGCCGTGGTGGCGGCGCCCGCCGCTGCCGCCGCGAGCCCCGCGGTCGTCGCGGAGCCGGGTGCCCGGGAGATCCGTACGCCGATCAAGGGCGTCCGCAAGGCCACCGCGCAGGCGATGGTCGCGAGCGCCTTCACCGCGCCGCACGTCACGGAGTTCGTGACCTTCGACATCACGCGGACGATGAAGCTGGTCCAGGAGCTCAAGCTGGACCCGGCGTTCGAGGGCCGCAAGGTCAGCCCGCTGCTGCTGGTGGCGAAGGCGCTGCTGGTGGCGATCCGGCGGAACCCCGAGGTGAACGCGACCTGGGACGAGGCCGGCCAGGAGATCGTCCGCAAGGACTATGTGAACCTGGGCATCGCCGCGGCGACCCCGCGCGGGCTGATCGTGCCGAACATCAAGGACGCCGGCGCGAAGACGCTGCCCGAACTGGCCACCGCGCTCGGTGAGCTGGTGGCGACCGCACGCGAGGGCAAGACCTCTCCCGCGCAGATGCAGGGCGGCACGGTGACCATCACCAACGTCGGCGTCTTCGGCGTCGACACCGGAACGCCGATCCTGAACCCGGGGGAGTCCGCGATCCTCGCCTTCGGCGCGGTCAAGGACATGCCCTGGGTACACAAGGGCAAGGTGAAGGTCCGCAAGGTCACCACGCTGGCCCTGTCGTTCGACCACCGGGTGGTCGACGGCGAGCTGGGCTCGAAGGTGCTCGCGGATGTCGCGGCGCTCCTGGAGCAGCCGAAGCGCCTGCTGACCTGGGCGTAGTTCACCGGCGCAGCCGAGCATCACGCGAAAGAGGCCCGGACGTACAAACGTCCGGGCCTCTTTGCCGTGTCCATCCGTCATGAAAAGCCGGATCTGTGGCGATATTAGGGGGAAACCCAGCTTCCGCCCGGAGGGACACCGTGGCCGTATCCGTATCCGCGATCCTGCTGCTCCTGATCATGACGGTCGTCTTCCTGCGCAGCGGATCACTGAAGGTCTCGCACGCACTGGTCTGCGTCTTCCTCGGCTTCTACCTCGCGGGCTCGAGCGTCGCCCCGAGCATCCAGAACGGGCTCACGGCGACGGCCAACGTGGTGAGCAGCCTGCACCCCTGACGGGTCCGCACGGGCCGGCCGGTCCGTATCGCGGACGCGGGTTTCTCGTGGATACGTGATGTATCTATGATGCGTCCATCATGCTTCCCGCCCCCGTGGTGGCCCCCGCCGCCAAGCCGCCGCCCGCCGCCGAGCGGGTCTATGTCCACATCAAACAGGGCGTCCTCGACCGCAGTTACGAGGGCGGCACGCTGCTCACCGAAGGTGATCTCGCCGAGGCCGTCGGGGTGTCCCGTACGCCGGTGCGCGAGGCGCTGCTCCGCCTGGAGGCGGAGGGGCTGATCAAGCTCTATCCGAAGAAGGGCGCGCTCGTCCTGCCGGTCTCCCTGCAGGAGATCGCCGATGTCGTGGAGACCCGGCTGCTCGTCGAGCAGCACGCGGTCGCCCGGCTGGTGCCCGCCGCGCCGCCCGCGCTGCTGGCCCGGCTGGAGGAGCTGCTCGCCGAGCAGCAGGGGCACGCCGACGCGGGTGACCTCGCGGCGTTCGCGGTCGCCGACCGCTGCTTCCACGCCGAGATTGTCCGGGCGGCGGGCAACCGCATCCTCGCCCACCTCTACGACCAGCTGCGCGACCGGCAGTTGCGGATGGGTGTGGCCACGATGCACGCCGAGCCCAGCCGCGTCGCGAAGAACCTGGTGGAGCACGGCGAGATCCTCGCGGCGCTCAGGGACGGTGACGGCGTCCGCGCCGCCGCCCTGGTGCACCGCCATGTCTCGTGGGTGAAGGTCATGGCCCGGGGGGACGCATGAGCATGAACGGCGAACCGCCCGGCGGGCGGCGTGCCGCCACGGTGTGGGGCATCGGCACGCTCGTCTACATGGTCGCCGTGGTGCACCGCACCAGCCTCGGCGTGGCCGGGATCGACGCCGCGGAGCGTTTCCACATCGGGGCGTCCGCGCTCTCCACCTTCTCGATCCTCCAGGTGCTGGTCTACGCGGGGCTGCAGATACCCGTCGGGCTGATGGTCGACCGGCTCGGCACCAAGAAGGTGCTGACCATCGGCATCGTGCTGTTCACCGCCGGCCAGCTCGCGTTCGCGCTGTCGCACTCGTACGGAATGGCCCTCGCCGCCCGCGCGGTGCTCGGCTGCGGTGACGCGATGACGTTCGTCAGCGTGCTGCGGCTCGGCTCCCGCTGGTTCCCGGCCCGCCGGGGCCCGATGATCGCGCAGGCCGCCGCGCTCTTCGGCGTCGCGGGCAATCTGATCAGTACGGTCGCGCTCTCCCGGATCCTGCACTCGGCGGGCTGGACCGCCACGTTCACCGGCACCGCGATCGGCGGCGCGTTCGTCCTCGTCCTGGTGCTGCTGTTCCTCAAGGACCACCCCGACGGCTACGAGCCGGCCCCCGCCGAGCACGCGGGCTTCGGCTATGTGCGCCACCAGATCGTCTCCGCCTGGCGCGAGCCCGGCACTCGGCTCGGGATGTGGGTGCACTTCACGACGCAGTTCTCCGGGATGGTCTTCCTGCTGCTGTGGGGGCTGCCGTACCTGGTGGAGGACCAGGGCATGTCACGCGGGGCGGCGGGGTCGATGCTCACCCTCGTGGTGCTCGCCAACATGGTCTTCGGCACGCTCTTCGGCCAGCTGATCGCCCGTCACCACGGCGCGCGGATGCCGATCACGCTGACCGCGATCGGGGCCAGCACCGTCGCCTGGGCGGCCGTGCTGTCCTGGCCCGGCGGCCACGTCCCGCTGTGGATGCTGATCTGCCTGTGTGTCGCGCTGGGCGCCTGCGGCCCCGCGTCGATGATCGGCTTCGACTTCGCCCGCCCGGCCAACCCGCCGGAGCGCTTCGGCACCGCCTCCGGCATCGTCAACGTCGGCGGCTTCACCGCCTCGATGATCACGCTGCTGGCGATCGGCGTGCTGCTGGACGCGACGGGCGACAACTACCGGATCGCCTGGTGCAGTGTCTTCGTGCTCCAGGCGATCGGCACCTTCCAGATCCTGCGGCTGCGCGGCCGCGCGACCCGGCTGGAGAAGGACCGGATCGCGGTCAGCCGCGTCGAGAGCGTGCACGTGCCGGTGTAGCGGGTGGGAGCGGGACGCTCTACGGGGTGAGGGCGATGTGCGCCAGGATCGCGTTCGCCAGCCCCTGGTCGCCCTCCACCTTCACCCGGTCCGCGACGGCCGCCGGGCGCACCCGCCCGCAGACCAGCCGCAGGAACGTCTCCCAGTCGGTGCTGAAGGTCACGGCGGGGCCCAGGGAGACCGCGGAGTCGATCGTGCCGCGCCCCTCCTGGTCGATCCGGACCGTCCGCATGAACTCCAGCGGGCCGTGGATGTCGAAGACCACCGCGGAACCCGGCTGCGCCCCGGCGTCCTTGGCGATCATCTTCGGCAGCCCGCGGAGCAGGAAGTCCCGCGCGTACACGGCCGCGGGCGACGCCAGGTTCCCCGGGGTGGCCAGCGCGCGCCGCAGATCCTGCTCGTGGACCCAGACGTCGAAGGTCCGCATCCACAGCAGGTGTTCGAGGGTCATCTCCTGGCCCATCGGACCGCGCATGCTCTGCTCGGGCCCGCGCGACTCGTTCCGCAGCTGGCGGGAGCGCCGGATGATCGTGTACTCGAGCTCGGAGGTCATCTCCGGGGCCGTGTGATGGCGCCGGGTGTCCACCGGCACCTCGATGTAGCGGGCGAACTCGCTGGTGATGTGCCGCAGATCACTCGGCAGGGTGTGGATCGGGCGCGGATCCCCGAGCATCTCGCACTCGTAGCCGATGACGTGTGACACGACGTCGCGCACCGACCAGTACGGGCACTCGGTCGGCCGGTTCCATTCACCCTCGACGAGGGGGGCGACCAATTCGTTGATGGATTCTATGGAGTGGGTCCAGGCGTCGATGTACGGCTGGATCTTACTGTGGACGGTCACGGGACCCCTCGACGGATCGATGCGCGGTCGTGGTGGTGTGCGCCTAAGTTACGCTCCGCGCGGGTACCCACGCAGTGCTTTCGAGTGACGATGGTAGGCCCGACTTGACGACCAAACGTATGGGCGGTGGGTGTATGCGCGCTTCTTTGCTGCAGATCGACGTCGACTTGAACGAAACGGTCGCCGACCGGCGGGACCGGGTGGCCGCGCTGGTGCGCGCCCAGGGCGGGACGGATCTGGTCGTACTGCCGGAACTGTGGCCGGTCGGGGCCTTCGCGTCGGACACCTTCGCGGCGGAGGCGGAGCCGCTCGACGGGCCGACGGCCGACGCGATGTCAGCGGCGGCGCGGGACGCGGGAGTCTGGCTGCACGCCGGTTCCATCGTCGAGCGCGACCCTGACGGGCCGCTCTACAACACCTCGCTCGTCTTCGGGCCCGACGGGGAGCTGCGGCACACCTACCGCAAGATCCACCGGTTCGGCTTCGACCAGGGCGAGGCGGCGCTGATGGCGCCCGGCGAGGAGATCGTCACGGTCGCGCTCCCGGACACCGTGCTGGGCCTGGCGACCTGTTACGACCTGCGCTTCCCCGAGCAGTTCCGGCTGCTCGTCGACGCCGGCGCCCAGATGCTGGTCATCCCGGCCGGCTGGCCGGCGAAGCGGCGGGAGCACTGGCGGCTGCTCGCGCGGGCCCGCGCGGTCGAGTCCCAGACCTACGTTCTGGCCTGCGGGACGGCGGGCACTCACGCGGGTGTCGAGCTCGCGGGTCACAGCATGGTCGTCGACCCGTGGGGCGACATCGTCGCCGAGGCCGGCACCGGCGAGGAGATCCTCACCGTCGACCTCGACCCCGCCCTCGTCACGAAGACCCGCCACGACTTCCCGGTACTGCGGGACCGCCGCCTCGGCTGAGCGGGGTCGCTGCGCGCTCGTCGTGGGGGCGGGGCCGCCGCGCGGCGGCCGGGGCGGTGCTTGACTCGCACGCGGCGCGACAACACGATCACGCACAGTAGTGATCGTGTTGTCCAGCGTCAGGAAGCTCTCCGTGTCCCAGACCCTGTCCCGAGCCGCCGCCCTCCTCACCGCCCTCGCGGCGGCCGCCCTGATCGGCGTACCCGCCGCCGGGGCGTCGGCTCCCCCGCCGTCCGTCCGCTACGCCGCTCTCGGCGACTCCGCCGCCTCCGCGCCCGGCGTGCCGGACGAGGCGGACGCGAGCTGTATGCGCTCCACGCACAACTACCCGCACCTGGTGGCCGCGCGCCTCACGTCGGCCGTCCTCACGGACGTCACCTGCGCGGGAGCGGACACCGGCACCCTCGCCTCCGAGGGCCAGTTCGACGCGCTCACCAAGGACACCGGCCTGGTGACGCTCACCATCGGCGGCAACGACGTCGGGTTCACCGGGATCATCGTCAAGTGCAGCGCCCTGGGCCTGCTCGACCCGTCGGGCAAGCCCTGCGCCAACAGCTACGGCAGCGGGCTCGACGACCGGATCAGGGCGGCCGAGCCGAAGGTCGCCGCCGCGCTCCGGACGATCCATCAGCGCTCCCCGGGCGCCCGGGTGCTGCTCGTCGGCTACCTCAACCTCATCCCGGACGACGCCAGGACCTGCCGCCCGCGCGTGCTGTTCACCGGCGGTGACATGGCCTTCCTGAACGATTTCGAGAACAGCCTCAACGCGATGCTGGCCCGTGTCGCCGACGCCGGGGGCGCCGATTTCGTCGACAACCACCCGGCCAGCGCGGACCGTGACATCTGCCGCGACGACGCCACCCGCTGGACCGAGGGCCTCATCCCGACCAACCGGTCGATCCCGTTCCACCCCAACGCCCGGGGCGAGCAGGCGATGGCCGACGCGGTGCTGGCGGCCGCCGCGCGGTAGCCCGGTCGGGGGAGGGCTCAGGCCCTCCCCCTCAGCCGGCTCAGTCGTCCCCGTGCTCCTTGTCGACCATCCGGTCCACGCACACCGCGATGGCGATGAGCATCCCCGCGTCCGCGTCCTCGCGCTCCACATCGATCGCGTACGTGTCCCGCATCCGGAACCACTTCCGGGAGATCCGCGCGAGCCGCTCCCCCTCGTACTCGATGTCGAACTCCTTGTCGACGATGTCCCCGCGGACCTCCAGCTCCTCCCCCGAGGCCAGCTCCGCCCGGAACACGTCCCGCAGCAGCGTCAGCCGCTTCTTCCGGATGGTGACCAGCACGTCCCCGCCGCGCTCCACCGTCATGGTGTCCCGCAGGCTCACCAGCTTCTTCCGGATCACCGCGACCTCGTCCCCCCGGGCGTCCCGCAGCTCCAGCGTCTCCCGGATCCGCAGGACCTTCCCGTCGACGTAGAACGCCCGATCGCCGCGTTCGTCCTCGATCCAGTAGTCGTCACCGATCGCGAACAGCTTCTCCCGCACGAGGTATTTCATGGAGGAATGTCTACCCCGGGCGTGCTGTTGGATGGGGGTATGACTGCACGTGCGCGCGTCCGGGCCCCAGAACTCATCGGCAAGGGCGGCTGGCTCAACACCGGTGATCACCAGCTGACCCTCGCTGACCTGCGAGGACGCATCGTCATTCTGGACTTCTGGACGTTCTGCTGTGTGAACTGCCTGCATGTGCTCGATGAGCTGCGGGAGCTCGAGGAGAAGCACCGGGACACCGTCGTGATCATCGGGGTGCACTCGCCGAAGTTCGTGCACGAGGCGGAGCACCAGGCGGTCGTGGACGCGGTGGAGCGGTACGAGGTGCATCATCCGGTGCTCGACGATCCGGAGCTCGGGACGTGGAAGCAGTACGCGGTACGGGCGTGGCCGACGCTGGTGGTGGTCGACCCCGAGGGGTACGTGGTCGCACAGCACGCGGGTGAGGGGCATGCGCACGCGCTGGAGGCGCTGGTCACGGAGCTGGAGGCGGAGCACGGCGCCAAGGGGACGCTGCGGCGGGGCGACGGGCCCTATGTGGCGCCGGAGCCGGTGGCGACGCATCTGCGGTTCCCGGGGAAGGCGCTGGCGCTCGCCGACGGCGGTTTTCTCGTCTCGGACACGACCCGGCACCAGCTCGTCGAACTGGGCGCGGACGGCGAGACCGTCGTGCGGCGGTTCGGCGACGGGGAGCGCGGGCTGGTGGACGGCGGTCCTGAGGTGGCGCGGTTCAGTGAGCCGCAGGGGCTGGCGCTGCTGCCGGACGGTTCCGTCGTCGTCGCGGACACCGTGAACCACGCGCTGCGGCGGCTGGATCCGGCGACCGGCGGCGTGACGACGCTCGCCGGGACCGGCGGCCAGTGGTGGCAGGGGTTCCCGACGGCGGGGCCGGCCCATGAGGTGGCGCTGTCGTCGCCGTGGGACGTCGCGTGGTTCGCCGGCCGGGTGTGGATCGCGATGGCGGGTGTGCACCAGCTGTGGGCGTACGACCCGGCGACCGGGACCGTCGAGGTGGCGGCCGGTACGACCAACGAGGGGCTGGTCGACGGGCCCGCCGACGAGGCGTGGTTCGCGCAGCCTTCGGGGCTGGCGGCCGCGGGGGACCGTTTGTGGGTCGCGGACTCGGAGACGTCGGCCGTGCGCTGGGTCGAGAGCGACGGTGCCGGCTTCGTGGTGCGGACCGCCGTCGGTACCGGGCTGTTCGACTTCGGGCACCGGGACGGCGCCGCGGAACAGGCGCTGCTGCAGCACCCGTTGGGCGTCACCGCACTGCCCGACGGATCGGTCGCGATCAGCGACACGTACAACAACGCGCTGCGCCGCTTCGACCCGGAGACCGGCGAGGTGACGACGCTCGCGACCGATCTGCGGGAGCCGTCCGACGCGGTGTTGGTGGGCGGGGACGTCATCGTGGTCGAGTCGGCCCGGCACCGGCTCACCCGGCTGAGGCTGCCCGAGGAGGCGGTGCGGGTGGAGTCGGCCGCGCACCGCACGCAGCGGCCGGCGACGGAGGTGGCCGCGGGGCCGTTCCGTCTCGACGTGGTCTTCACCGCGCCCGCCGGACAGAAGCGCGACGAGCGCTACGGCCCCTCGACGCGGCTGCTGGTCAGCTCGACCCCGCCGGAACTCCTGCTGGAGGGCGAGGGGAAGGGCACCGACCTGGGCCGGGACCTGGTGCTGAATCCCGAGGTCGCGGAGGGCGTCCTGCATGTGTCGGCGATGGCCGCCTCGTGCGACGACCCCGATGGGGGCACCTCCCAGTCGGAGACTGGGGGAGAGTACCCGGCCTGCCATATGCACCAGCAGGACTGGGGCGTCCCGGTCCGGCTGGCCGCCGCCGGCGCGGGCCGGCTGGCGCTCGTGCTGGCAGGGATGGACGAGCCGGGCGAGTGAGGGAGTGGCGTCGGCGGGGCCGGAGCACGGCCCCGCCGGTCGTCACTCGTAGTAGCGGCGCTCCTCGACCATCGGCTCCACGCCGCCCCGTACGGTCTGCAGCCGGCGCCGCTTGAAGATGCTCACGTAGGCCGCGACGCCGATCGCCCCGACGGCCATCATGATCAGGCCCACCAGGTCGACATTGACGCCCGACATGTGCCAGTCGGTCGCGAAAGTGAGGATCGCGCCGATCGCGATCAGTGCGATGCAGCCGCCGATGCCCATGATGTCCGCCTCCGTCGTGCGTTGGCCGTTCCGGTCGGTTCCGATCCGGTTGGTTCCGAGGGGGCGTCTACCCCCGACCGGAACGGCCATGCGCGGCAGCGGAGTTGGCGGGGCACCGCCGGACCCGCCGTCAGCTCTCGATGAAGGACTTCAGCGCGCTCGCCAGCAGGTGCGGGTCGTCCGCGCCGCTCAGCTCGCGGGCGGAGTGCATCGACAGGATCGCCACACCGACGTCGACCGTCGTGATGCCGTGCCGGGCCGCGGTGATCGGACCGATCGTCGTGCCGCACGGCATCGAGTTGTTGGACACGAAGTGCTGGAACGGCACCCCGACCCGCTCGCAGGCGGCGGTGAAGATGCCGCGCCCCGAACCGTCGGTGGCGTACCGCTGGTTGACGTTGGTCTTGAGGATCGGACCGCCGTTGGCCCGCGGGTGGTGCGTGGGGTCGTGGCGCTCGACGTAGTTGGGGTGCACCGCGTGACCGGAGTCGGACGAGACGCAGACCGTGCCGGCCAGCGCGCGCTGCCGGTGCTCGTAGTCGCCGCCGCGCGCGTGCACGGACCGCTCCAGGACGTTGCCGAGCAGGGGGCCCTGCGCGCCGGTGTCGGACTCGCTGCCGTTCTCCTCGTGGTCGAAGGCGGCGAGGACGGGGATGTACGCGAGGTCCTGGCCGGCGACGGCCGCCAGAGCGGACGTCGCGGCGTGCACGGACAGCAGGTTGTCCATCCGGGGCGACGCCAGCAGCTCGCGGTCGCGGCCCAGGTAGGCGGGCGGCTGCACGTCGTGCGCCATCACGTCCCAGCCGGTGACCTCGGACCCGGTCACCCCGGCCTCCTCCGCGAGGAAGTCGATCAGATCGCCGTCGGTCACCTTGCCGAGGCCCCAGACGGGCTGCATGTGCCGCTGCTTGTCCAGCGTGAGGCCGTTGTCGTTGACGCCCCGGTCCAGGTGGATGGCGAGCTGGGGGACGCGCAGCAGCGGCCGGTCGACGTTGACCAGCCGGGAGGTGCCGTCGCGCAGCGTCAGCCGGCCGGAGAGCCCGAGGTCCCGGTCGAGCCAGCTGTTCAGCAGCGGGCCGCCGTAGAGCTCCACGGCGATCTGCCGCCAGCCGGCCGAGCCCATGTCCGGGCGCGGCTTCACCCGCAGGTTCGGTGAGTCGGTGTGCGCACCCATGATCCGGAACGGTGTCTCGGGACGTGCACCCTCGGGGACGTACCAGGCGATGATCGCGCCGCCGCGCAGCACGTACTTGCCGCCCTTCGCACCGTCCCAGGACTCGGTCTCCTGGACCTGCCGGAACCCGGCCTTCTCCAGCCGTTCCGCAGCGCTCGCCACGGCGTGGTAGGGCGACGGGCTGGCCTGCACAAAGGCCACCAGGTCATCGGTGTGGGCACGGGTGAAGTGAGGGTGGACGCTCATGGGGCCAGCATAGAAGTCCGCCGTCGCGGGATGCCGTCGGCGGGGTGCCCGGGGCACTTTCAGGGGCCCCTACCTACCGGGACGTCCGGATCCGGCCCGGTCCCGACCGGATCCGGCCGAATCGGACCGGACCATGGCGCTACGGATGGATCCGGAACAGTACATTCCGGCGCAGCGGGCCTTCGGGGAAGTCCGGATCGTCGAAGTCGTCGGCCGGGTCGCTGGTCATGCCGATCCGGCGCATCACCGCCTGGGAGCGCACGTTGGTGGCGGTGGTCACCGCGAGGATCTCCGGCAGGGCGAGGGTCCTGAAGCCGAAGTCCAGGACGGCCAGGGCGGCTTCGGTGGCGTAGCCGTGGCCCCAGGCCTGCCGGGACAGCCGCCAGCCGATCTCCACCCCGGTGAAGGCGAAGCCCTCGTCGACCGGGTCCAGCCCGGCGAAACCGATGAACCGGCCGGTGTCCGCCACCTCGACCGCGAACCAGCCGTAGCCCCGCTCCTCGAACCCCTTCTCGAAGCGGGCCACCGAGGCCGCGCTCTGTTCGGGGGTGAGCAACTCGCCCAGGTGCTCCCGGACCTCGGGATCGGCGTTCATCTCCGCCCACGGCGCGAGGTCGGATTCCCGCCAGCGGCGGAGCAGGAGGCGGTCGGTACGCAGTTCAGGCATGGTGCGACGCTAACGCGGCGACGCCGGCGGAAGCGATCGGTTTTGACTCCGGTAGGTTACTCAAAGTGCGGTATCGATGACGGAAGGTAAGGATGGGCCTCGGTCGCTCCGGAACCCGTGGGCGACTCCCTTCCCTTCTCTCACAAAGGTGAGCTGATGAGCGAACGATCGAGGCACGCCATATCCAGTCGCGCACGTCGTCAACGGCTGTGGGGTCTGGCCGGCGGAGTGAGCATCGTGACCGTCCTCTTCGCGGGCACCGCGTCCGTCGGGTCGGCCAGCGCGGCGACCGGACACGGTCTGTCTTCCGCCGGGACCAAGGGGGCTGTCGCAGCGTGCGACAACAGCTACGGCTGCGACCACGAGGGCGGCCCTGAGACGGGTCCCCCCGGACCGCAGGGACCCCCCGGCCCGCAGGGACCGCAGGGTGACCCCGGTCAGCCCGGCCCCGCCGGCCCGCCCGGTGCTGACGGCGCTGCGGGCGCTGCGGGTGCTCCTGGCGCCCCCGGTGCTCCGGGTGCCACGGGTGCCGCGGGCGCTGACGGCGCTCCGGGTACCGCGGGTGCGCCGGGTGCCGCGGGCGCTCCGGGCCCGGCCGGTGCCGATGGCGCTCCGGGTGCCGCTGGTGCTCCGGGCGCCCCGGGTGCCGCTGGTGCCCCGGGTGCTCCGGGCCCGGCCGGCCCCGCCGGGCCGGTCACCAGTCACCAGGTCGTCGGCACGCCGGTGAACACCCTGCTGGGCTCGGTCACCGCGACCGCGACCTGCCCGGCGGGCACGGTGCTGCTGGGCGGCGGGTACCGCATCGGCGGCCTGGTCACGCTGCAGGTCCTCGACAACAGCCGCGACGCGACCAACACCAACCAGTGGAACGTCACCGCCTTCGGCGCTCTCGGCGACACCATCACGGCCGTCGCGGAGTGCGCTCCGTAACGCCGGATCACGGTGTGAACGGCCCTTGAGGCCCATTCGCCGGCCCAGGTCACGAAGCCTCCGCGCTTGGTGACCCGGGCCGGCTTCGCTGTGCGGCGGGCGGTCGTCCGCGACGGCGGAGAACGCGAGGAGAACGCGAAAGGCCGCGCCGCCCGCCCGGGGAATCGGGAACGGACGGCGCGGCCTGTCACAGGGTGCGGGCAGAACGGGACCCAGGGCGGGTCCCTGGCGTCAGAACGCCTCTTCCGGCAGGTCCATCACGTCGAGCGTGACGGTCTCGGCCAGCGACCGCTGGACGCCGACGTTCGGCAGGATGTTGGCGGCGAAGAACTTCGCGGCCGCGATCTTGCCGGTGTAGAAGGCGGTGTCCTTCGCGCCGGCGGACGGCAGCTTCTCGGCGGCCACGGCGGCACCGCGCAGCAGCAGGTAGCCGATGACGACGTCACCGGAGGCGAGCAGCAGGCGGGTGGAGTTCAGTCCGACCTTGTAGATGGACCGGACGTCCTTCTCGGTGCCGGCCAGGTCGGTCAGCATGGTGCCGACGATGGCCTCGAGGTCCACGGCGGACGTGGCGAGCTGCTCGCGGGCGGCGGCCAGCTCCTCGCCGCCGACGGCCTCGGCGAGGAACTTCTTGATCTCCTCGGACAGGGTGGTCAGCGCCTGGCCCTGGTCGCGGACGATCTTGCGGAAGAAGTAGTCCTGGCCCTGGATCGCGGTGGTGCCCTCGTAGAGGGTGTCGATCTTGGCGTCCCGGATGTACTGCTCGATCGGGTACTCCTGCAGGTAGCCGGAGCCACCGAAGGTCTGCAGGGACTGGGCGAGCTGCTCGTAGGACTTCTCGGAGCCGTAGCCCTTGACGATCGGCAGCAGCAGGTCATTGAGGCCGATGAGCGCCTTGGCGTCCTCGCCCGCCGCCTCCTGGACCGCGATCTGGTCCTGGACGGAGGCGGTGTAGAGCACCAGGGCGCGCATGCCCTCGGCGTACGCCTTCTGCGTCATGAGCGAGCGGCGCACGTCCGGGTGGTGCGTGATGGTGACCTTCGGCGCGGTCTTGTCCATGAACTGCGCGAGGTCCGGGCCCTGCACGCGCTCCTTGGCGTACTCCAGCGCGTTCAGGTAGCCGGTGGAGAGGGTCGCGATGGCCTTCGTGCCGACCATCATGCGGGCGAACTCGATGATGCGGAACATCTGGCGGATGCCGTCGTGCTTGTCACCGAGCAGCCAGCCCTTGGCGGGGTGCTGGTCGCCGAAGGTCATCTCGCAGGTGTTGGAGGCCTTGAGGCCCATCTTGTGCTCGACGTTCGTGGCGTAGGCGCCGTTGCGCTCGCCCAGCTCGCCGGTCTCCCAGTCGAAGTCGTACTTCGGCACGATGAAGAGCGACAGGCCCTTGGTGCCGGGGCCGGCGCCCTCGGGGCGGGCCAGCACCAGGTGGATGATGTTCTCGGACATGTCGTGCTCGCCCGAGGTGATGAAGCGCTTGACGCCCTCGATGTGCCAGGAGCCGTCCTCCTGCTCGACGGCCTTCGTGCGGCCCGCGCCGACGTCGGAACCCGCGTCGGGCTCGGTCAGCACCATCGTGGCGCCCCACTGGCGGTCCACCATGAGCTTGGCGACCTTGGCCTGCTCCTCGGTGCCCTCCTCGAAGACGACGCCGGCGAACGCCGGGCCGGAGGAGTACATCCAGATGGCCGGGTTGGAGCCGAGAATCAGCTCCGCGTACGACCAGATGAGGGAGGCGGGGGTCTTGGTGCCGCCGATCTCCTCGGGGATGCCCAGACGCCAGTACTCGGAGTCCATGTACGCCTGGTAGCTCTTCTTGAAGGTGTCCGGCACCGGCGCGGTGTTGTCCGACGGGTCGAAGACCGGCGGGTTGCGGTCGGCGTCGGTGAAGGACGCGGCCAGCTCGTTCTCCGCGAGGCGCGAGACCTCGCTGAGGATGGTCCTTGCGGTCTCCACGTCCATCTCGGCGAACGGGCCGGTGCCGTAGAGCTTGTCGCGGCCGAGCACCTCGAAGAGGTTGAACTCGATGTCGCGGAGGTTGGACTTGTAGTGGCCCATGACGACGGCTCCGTATCGCACTCGATCAGTTACGTGGCAGTACTACAGCAAGCAGTAATACAGAATGATGCTACCCGCCGGTAATAAGAAGCAACCCCTTCCCGCCCGGATGTGACGGGACACTCGCTAGTCTTGGGTACGTGTACGGCTACGACCAGACCTCGCATCCCGGCCCACCGCCCGGCGCTGCCCCGATGCCGGGGGTGTACCCCGAGCCGTCCCCACCCTCGCTCGCGGACGCCGTACGGGCCTTCACCACGGGTTCGCTCTCCGCCGAGGACTTCCAGGCGATCTTCTCGACGTCGAAGGTCTACTGCCCGCGCGGCGAGAACCCCGGATTCCTCGCGCTGCACGACACACAGCAGCCGGTGATCCCGATGTTCACCTCGCTCAAGGAGCTGCGGCGGTACGCGGGCAAGGAGTCCAAGTACTTCGTCATCACCGGCGCCGAGGTGCTCGACCTGCTGCCGACCGGCTACGGCTTCGTGCTCGACATCGACGGCCAGCACCGGATGGTCTTCGACGCCAAGGCCGTCGAACAGATGGTCGAATTCACGATGCGCCGCATGTATGGCTGACGCGAGCTGATTCCACCCGCTGAGCTGGGGGAATATCGCACGCCTTGCCGAATGTTCAGTATTCAACTAAGTTGGATCCAGAACACGAGGAGGACCGCCATGCCCGCCGTGACCGTCGAGAACCCGTTGACCCTGCCGCGCGTCTCCGCGCCCGCCGGTGCGGTGCCGCGTCCGGCGCTGGCCGTGTCCACCGCGCCGAGCGGTTTCGAGGGCGAGGGCTTCCCCGTCCGCCGCGCGTTCGCGGGCATCGACTACAAGAACCTCGACCCGTTCATCATGATGGACCAGATGGGTGAGGTGGAGTACGCGCCGGGCGAGGCGAAGGGCACCCCCTGGCACCCGCACCGCGGCTTCGAAACCGTCACCTACCTGATCGACGGCACCTTCGTGCACCAGGACTCGCACGGTGGCGGCGGCGTGATCAACGGCGGCGACACCCAGTGGATGACGGCGGGCAGCGGCCTGCTGCACATCGAGGCGCCGCCGGAGGAGCTGGTCGTCACCGGCGGGCTCTTCCACGGGCTGCAGCTGTGGGTCAACCTGCCGAAGAGCGACAAGATGATGCCGCCCAAGTACCAGGACATCGGCGGCGGCCAGGTCCGGCTGCTGACGTCCGCCGACGGCGGCGCGCTCATCCGGCTGATCGCGGGCGACCTCGACGGCCACGCCGGTCCCGGGGCGACCCACACCCCGATCACGATGATGCACGTCTCGCTGAACCCGGGCGCCGAGGTGACGCTGCCCTGGCGGCCGGACTTCAACGCTCTCGCCTACGCCCTCGCCGGGCGTGGCACCGCCGGCCCGTCGGGCCGCCCGTTCAGCACCGGGCAGACGGTCGTGTTCGGCAAGGGCGACTCGCTCACGATCAAGGCGGATGAGAAGCAGGAGTCGCGCAGCCCGAACTTCGAGTTCGTGCTGCTCGGCGGACAGCCGATCCGCGAGCCGATGATGCAGTACGGGCCGTTCGTGATGAACACCCACGCCGAACTGGCGCAGGCCTTCGACGACTTCCAGGCCGGCCGCCTCGGCCGGATCCCGGCGGGGGCCTGACCCCGGACCGGTGACGGCGGCCGGCCGACTACGGCCGGCGGCCGCCGGACGCCGCGGCCTCGTGGATCTCGAACCAGATCGCCTTGCCGTCGCCCCGGGGATCGACACCCCAGGCGTCCGCCAGCTCCTCGATCAGCAGCAGACCGCGCCCCGACGAGGCCATCTCGCCGGGGCTGCGGCGATGCGGCATGTCGTCGCTGCGGTCGCCCACGTCGATCCGCAGCCGGCGCTTGGCGGGCACCCCCATCAGGCGCGCGGTCAGCACCGCGTCCTCGTCGGTGTGCACCAGCACATTGGTGATCAGCTCCGAGACCAGCAGCACCGCCGCGTCCACCTGGTCCGGGACGGTCCAGTCGTGCAGCAGCGCGCGGATCTCGTGGCGGGCCTCGCGGATCTGCCGCGGCGCGCTCTGCGAGATGGTCAGCACCGTCCGGCGCACCGGAACGTCGCAGCTCGGCCCGTCCAGGTCGCGGCGCAGCAGCATCAGCGCGATGTCGTCCTCGCGGCGGTCGGCGAGCGGGCCGGTGGTGTGGTGCGACGCCGGCCCGTGCACCGCCCGCACCAGATGGTCGGCGAGCGCCTCCAGATCGTCCGACGGCGCGGTCTCCAGGGCGGCGCGCAGCCGCTGCCAGCCGGTGTCCAGGTCGTGGCCGCCGGTCTCGATCAGCCCGTCGGTGCAGATCAGCAGTACTTCGCCGGGTTCCAGCACCAGCCGGGTCGTGGGGTAGTCGCTGTCGGGGGCGATGCCCAGCGGCAGGCCGCCCGCGGTGCGGCGGATGATCGTGGTGCCGTCGCCCATCCGGATGGCGGGCTCCGGGTGCCCGGCCCTGACCACGTCCAGGGTGCCGGTCGCCGGGTCCGCCTCCAGGTACAGGCAGGTCGCGAACCGGTCGTCGTCGCCGTGGTCGGGGTCGCTGAGCCCGGCGAGGAACCGTGAGGTGCGCGACAGCACCGCGTCCGGGTGGTGGCCCTCGGCGGCGTAGGCGCGCAGCGCGATCCGCAGCTGGCCCATGAGGCCTGCGGCGCGTACGTCATGGCCCTGCACATCGCCGATGACCAGCGCGGTGCGGCCGGACGGCAGATCGATCGCGTCGTACCAGTCGCCGCCGACCTGCAGCCCGCCGCCGGTGGGCACGTAGCGGGCGGCGACCGTCATGCCCTCGATGCCGGGACCCCGGGTGGGGAGCATGGTGCGCTGCAGGCCGTCGGAGAGCTCCCGCTCGGATTCGTGCAGGTGGGCGCGGGAGAGCGCCTGGGCGAGCATCCGGGCGACGGTGGTGAGGACGGAGCGCTCGTCGGGGGTGAAGGCGACCGGTTCACGGAAGGCCGCCATCCATGCGCCGATCGTGTTGCCCGCGACCACCAGCGGCAGAAAGGCCCAGGAGGAGCGGCCGAAGGGCTTGGCGAGCGGCCAGGTCGCCGGGAAGCGCTGTTCGTACGCCTCGGGGGTCGGCAGATAGACGGCCCGGCCGGTGCGGACCACCAGCGTGGCCGGGTAGTCGGTGGCCATCGGCATGTCCGTGAACGGGCCGTCGGTGCCGACGGAGTGGCCGTGGTGCCCGATGATCGCCAGCCGGTCGCCCCGGACGCCGAAGACGGCCAGTCCGTCGGGTGAGAACCCCGGCATCGACAGCGTCGCGGCGACCCGCAGCACCTCGGCCGTGCTGTCCGCCTCCGCCAGCGCCCGTCCGGCGTCCAGCAGGAAGGCCTCCCGGGCCCGCCGCCAGTCCCCGGAGTGCACCGCACCGCCCGAGGTCGCGGCGCGCGCTTCGTGCAGCGTCCCGGCCATCGTGAGCCGGCCGGTCGGCCGCATCCGGATGCGTACGGTCCGCAGGATGCTGCCGTCGTCGCCGATCACCCGCATCAGGGACTCCACCACGGTGCCCTCGGCGCGGGCGAGGGCGAGCCCGCCGTTCAGCGCCACGAAGTCCTCGGCGTGCAGGCACGCGCGCACGGCGGACGACCGGGACGTGACCGGGTCCGCGGGAAGCCCCAGCAGCGCCGCCGCCGTCGCGTTCATCGCCACGGTGCCGGCGGTCTCGTCCCAGTGCCACAGCCCCGTGCCGACGGCTGCCAGAACGTCCTCGGTGCGCATTCGGACATTTTATGAGGGTTTGGCCGACTCATACGAATGGGGGTGGACGTCCTGGCGCCGGTAGGCTGTGACGGGCCCCTTCCGGGCTCCTTCACCGAAATCCGACGACTTGGATGAACGATGCATCGGTACCGGTCCCACACCTGCGGCGAGCTGCGCGCCACCGACGTCGACACCGACGTCCGCCTGTCCGGGTGGCTGCACAATCGCCGCGATCTGGGCGGCGTACTCTTCGTCGACCTCCGGGACCACTACGGCTTCGTCCAGCTGGTCGTCCGGCCGGGTTCGCCCGCGTACGAGCAGCTCAGCAGCCAGTCCAAGGAATCCGTCGTCCGCGTCGACGGCCGGGTGCTCGCGCGCAGCGCGGAGAACGTGAACCCGGACCTGCCGACCGGCGGGATCGAGATCGACGTCACCTCCTTCGAGGTGCTCGGCGCCGCGGACCCGCTGCCCTTCCCGGTCTTCCCGGAGGACAACGCCAACGAGGAGGCGCGGCTCACCAACCGCTTCCTGGACCTGCGCCGGCAGCGCATGCACAAGAACATCATGCTGCGCTCGGACGTCATCTCCTTCCTCCGCAAGGAGATGACCGCGCTCGGCTTCAACGAGCTGGCCACCCCGATCCTGTCGGCGACCTCCCCCGAGGGCGCCCGCGACTTCCTGGTGCCCTCGCGCGTGCACGCCGGCAAGTTCTACGCGCTCCCGCAGGCCCCGCAGCAGTTCAAGCAGCTGCTGATGATCGCCGGCTTCGACCGCTACTTCCAGATCGCGCCGTGCTTCCGCGACGAGGACTCCCGGGCCGACCGCTCGCCCGGGGAGTTCTACCAGCTCGACATCGAGATGAGCTTCGTCGAGCAGGAGGACGTCTTCGGCGTCATCGAGAAGGTCATGACCGACCTCTTCACCCAGTACGGCGGCGGCCGTGAGGTCACCTCGCCGTTCCCGCGCATCCCGCTGCGCGAGTCGATGCTCAAGTACGGAAACGACAAGCCGGACCTGCGCGCCAAGCTCGAACTCGTCGACGTCTCGGACGTCTTCGCCGGCTCCGGCTTCAAGGCCTTCGCCGACAAGCACGTCCGCGCGCTGGCCGTGCCGGACACCGCGGCCCAGCCGCGCAAGTTCTTCGACCAGATGGGCGAGTACGCGGTCGAGCAGGGCGCCAAGGGCCTGGCCTGGGTCCGCGTCGGCGAGGACAACGCCCTCACCGGCCCGATCGCCAAGTTCCTGACCGAGGACGACGTCAAGGCGCTGCTGGCCGCCGTCGACGCCAAGCCCGGCCACGCGATCTTCTTCGGCGCCGGCGAGTTCGCCGAGGTTTCCAAGATCATGGCGGCCGTCCGCGTCGAGGCCGCCAAGCGCGCCGGCCACTTCGAGGAGAACGTCTTCCGGTTCTGCTGGGTCGTCGACTTCCCGATGTTCGAGAAGAACGAGGACACCGGCGCGATCGAGTTCTCCCACAACCCGTTCTCCATGCCGCAGGGCGGCCTGGAGGCGCTGGAGACCAAGGACCCGCTCGACATCCTCGCCTGGCAGTACGACATCGTCTGCAACGGCATCGAGCTGTCGTCCGGCGCGATCCGGAACCACGAGCCCGCGGTCATGTACAAGGCGTTCGAGATCGCCGGCTACGACCAGGCGACCGTGGAGAAGGAATTCGGCGGCATGCTCCGCGCCTTCCACTTCGGCGCCCCGCCGCACGGCGGCATCGCCCCGGGCGTGGACCGCATGGTCATGCTGCTCGCGGACGAGCCGAACATCCGCGAGACGATCGCCTTCCCGCTCAACCAGCACGCCCAGGACCTGCTCATGGGCGCGCCGAGCGAGGTCGAGGAGAGCCGGCTGCGCGAGCTGCACATCCAGCTCCGCAAGCCGCAGCCGAAGGTCTGACCGGCGGCCCCCGGTCCCGGACGCGTTCCGTCCGGGACCGGGGGCAACCCGGAAGGAGTGCCATCGCGTTCCACTGATGTGGAAGGGACACGATGGCGAGCAGACGATGCTGACGCCCCCGGACTTCGAGGAGTTCGTGGCGGCGCGCGGCCCGAGGCTGCTGCGCGTCGTCTGGCTGCTGACCGGCGACGCCCATCTCGCGGAAGACCTGCTGCACGTGCCGACGGGGGTGGGCGCAGCCGTGGGCGGAGGAGCCGGGTACCGCGCGTCCGCTCCCGGGAACTCCCCGACCGGGCGGCCGGGCGGGACTACAGCGCCAGCTGACGGCGGAGGGCGTCGTCCAGCGATTTCAACGTCACGGACGGCACCGCTCCGAGACGTCGTACCAGCCGCTCCACGGCCACGGTCCGTACCTGCTCGCACTGGGCCTTGGCGTCCTTGACGAGTCCGGACCGCCCGGCATCCAGGAAGACTTGGAAGGCGTAGACCCGGTCGGTGTTGGAGGTGACCGGGACCATCGTGATCACGCCGCGGCCCTGGGTCTCCACGGACCGGTTCGCGGCGTCGTTGGAGACGATCACAGCGGGCCGAGCCTTGATCGCCTCGCTGCCGCGGACCGGATCCAGGTCCACGAGGTAGATGTCACCGCGCCTCATGGACCACCCCGTCGGCCGTGGCCGCCTCCCAGAGTCCGGCGTCCTCCGAGCCGTCCCACTCGTCCCAGGCGGCGGCCTATTCGTCTTCGAGGCGTGCCGTGCGCAGCATCTCGATCGCTGCGTGTATCACAGCGGACCGCGATTCGGCGGCGGTCGCCGACGCATACCCATCGACGAACGCCACATCTGCCTCGGGCAGGCTGACACTGATCTTCATGACCATCGGTACTACTCGGCGGTGTCCGGGTTGCCGCCGAAGCGCTCGCGGTAGGTGTCGAGGTCCTCATCGGTGATCTTGGCGAAGAGCACCGGCGGGACGGTGAACGGGATGCCGGGTGCCAGGAAGGACAGGGACTTGGCCTCGTCCTGGCTGACCCAGGTCCGGTTGTCGTCCGGAAGGGCGAAGGCGCTGCGCATCGCGGCGGACGAGGACGGGATGAACGGCTCGGAGACCACCGCGTACAGGTGGATGAGGTTCATCGCGGTGCGCAGGGTGAGCGCCGCGCCGTCCGGGTCCGTCTTGATCTCCATCCAGGGGGCCTTCTCCTCCAGGTAGGAGTTGCCCGCGCTCCACAGGGCGCGCAGCGCGGCCGCGGCCTTGCGGAACTGGAGGGTGTCCAGGTGGCCCTCGTACTCGGCCAGCAGTCCGGCGATCTGCTCACCGAGCTTCGCCTCGGCCTCGCCGGCCGCGCTGCCCGCCGGCACGTCGTCACCGAAGCGCTTGCGGGAGAAGGACAGGACGCGGTTGACGAAGTTGCCCAGGGTGTCGGCGAGGTCCTTGTTCACGGAGGAGGAGAAGACCTCCCAGGTGAACGAGGTGTCGTCGGACTCCGGGGCGTTGGCGATCAGGAAGTAGCGCCAGTAGTCGGCCGGCAGCAGGTCCAGCGCGGCATCGGTGAAGATGCCCCGGCGCTGGCTGGTGGAGAACTTCCCGCCGTAGTACGTCAGCCAGTTGAAGGCCTTGACGTAGTCGACCTTCTTCCACGGCTCGCGGGTGCCCAGCTGGGTGGCCGGGAACATCACCGTGTGGAACGGGACGTTGTCCTTGGCCATGAACTCGGTGTACCGGACGTCGTCCGCCTCGTACCACCAGGACTTCCAGTCCCGGGTCTCCCCGTCGGGAGCGGCGTCCGCCCATTCCTTGGTGGAACCGATGTACTCGATCGGGGCGTCGAACCAGACGTAGAAGACCTTGCCGTCCGCGGCCAGCTCCGGCCAGGTGTCGGCCGGGACCGGAACGCCCCACTCCAGGTCGCGGGTGATCGCGCGGTCCTGGAGGCCCTCGGTGAGCCACTTGCGGGCGATGGAGGAGGCGAGGGTGGGCCATTCGCCGCCCACCTCGTCGATCCACGCCTCGACCTCGCCGGCCAGCTTCGACTGCAGGAGGAACAGGTGCTTGGTCTCGCGGACCTCCAGCGCGCTGCTGCCGCTGATCGCGGAGCGCGGGTCGATCAGGTCCGTGGGGTCCAGCACCCGGGTGCAGTTCTCGCACTGGTCGCCGCGGGCCTTGTCGTAACCGCAGTGCGGGCACGTGCCGACGATGTAGCGGTCGGGCAGGAAGCGCTCGTCGGCGAGCGAGTAGACCTGGCGGATCGCGCGTTCCTCGATGAAGCCGTTGGCCTGGAGGCGGCGCGCGAAGTGCTGGGTCAGGTCGCGGTTCTCCGGGGAGGAGCTGCGGCCGAAGTAGTCGAAGCGCAGCGCGAAGCCGTCGTAGATCGCCTTCTGCGCCAGATGCTGCTCGGAGCAGAAGGTGTCGACCGGCAGCCCGGCTTCCTTGGCGGCGAGTTCGGCGGGGGTGCCGTGCTCGTCGGTGGCGCAGATGTAGAGGACGTCGTGCCCGGTCTGGCGCAGGTAGCGGGCGTAGACGTCGGCCGGGAGCATCGACCCCACCATGTTGCCCAGGTGCTTGATCCCGTTGATATAGGGCAGGGCGCTGGTGATGAGGTGTCGAGCCATTGCAGGCTGCTCCCAATTCGTTACGCGGGGTGAGTGATTGATCTACGGACCGTCAATATCGTATCCGACCCCCCGGGCACCCCTTCTTGTTTTCCTCTGGGGGCGGCATCGGGCGGGCAGGCGGCAGGCGCAGCCCGGGAGCACCGCGCGGGGGGACGGCCCGGAACATGCGGGGCCGGCGCCCCGTTGTTGATCACG
The DNA here is from genome assembly GCF_005860785.2 of Streptomyces sp. So13.3. NCBI lineage: Bacteria > Bacillati > Actinomycetota > Actinomycetes > Kitasatosporales > Streptomycetaceae > Streptomyces > Streptomyces sp. So13.3. The sequence goes on from NZ_CP048835.1 coordinate 5,109,540, forward strand.
GTGGGTGACTGCACGTGCGCATGCACGTGCACATGCACGTGCTGGTGCAACCGGTTATCATCTGGCTTACCCAGTAGGGCAGTTACGGGGAATTTGGGGAGCGTCTTATGAGCCGGACACACAATGGCATGGCCTCGACAGATCTCCAGGGAGTCGTCTGGCAGAAGAGTTTGCACAGCAACGCGAACGGTACGTGCGTTGAGCTGGCGCAGCTGCCCGGCGGTGAGGTGGCAGTACGCAATTCACGCTTTCCGGACGGACCGGCGTTGATATATACGCGGGCCGAGATCGAATCACTGATTCTCGGGGTCAAGGATGGCGAGTTCGACCACCTCATGTGACCGTATATGAACCTATAGCGACGGGTCTTCGGCCATTCCGATCGGTGAATGGAAGAGGGCCCAGACGACTTTTCCCGCCCCGGTGAGCGGATGCCAGCCCCAGGTCTCGCTGTAGGACTCCACCAGGTGCAGCCCCCGTCCGGACTCCGCGACGAAGTCGGGCGTCCTGGCCACCGGACCGATGGCGCTGGGGTCGCGTACGGCGCAGACCACCCGTGAGGTCCAGCGCACCAGACTGAGATGGACCGGGGCACCGCCGGTGCCGGGGGGTACGCCGTAACGCAGCGCGTTGGTGACGAGTTCCGAGGCGACCAGCTCGATGCTCTCGAAGAGTGGTGCCAGATCCCAGCGCTGAAGTGTCGCCCGGGTGAATCTCCGGGCGTCGCGGACGGCTTCGAAGCGTCCCGGCAGCTCGCACGTGGCGCCGCTGGACGCGGCCAGGCCCCCGGGGGCGAGCACTCCATCCCATAACGGCTCAAGCACAGTTGCGGCCTCAGTCCTCATGCGCGCCCACTGGGTATCTGCACGAACCCCATGGTCCCCAACGCCCACACGGTATGCAAGGGCGAATGCACGTGCAGATGCAAGGAATGATGCACGTGATGTTGCTGTGTGACCGGGTGAGTACTCAACGCAGCGCAACCGTGGCAGACTGCTGACGACCTAGGGGCGGAGCGTGACGTAAATGACCACAGGGCAGCCGGGAGGCGGGTCCATCGTGCGACGTATTCTGCTGGGAGCTCAGCTGCGGCGGCTTCGCGAAGCGGGAGGAATCACCCGTGAGGCCGCCGGTTATTCGATCCGCGCGTCCGAATCGAAGATCAGCCGCATGGAGTTGGGACGCGTGAGCTTCAAGGAACGGGATGTTGCCGACCTCCTGACCCTCTACAACGTGGTCGACGACGAGGACCGCGCGGCCCTCCTCGGGCTCGTACGCGAGGCGAACGTGGCCGGCTGGTGGCACGGGTACGGGGACGTCCTCCCGGCCTGGTTCCAGACGTATGTGGGTCTCGAGGAGTCCGCCTCACTGATCCGGACCTTCGAAGTGCAGTTCATCCACGGCCTGTTGCAGACCGAGGACTACTCCCGTGCGGTCGTCGAGCTCGGCCACCCCGGCGCGGCCGCGTCCGAGATCGAACGCCGGGTCGGCCTGCGGATGGAGCGGCAGAAGCTGCTGGTCTCGGAGCGGGCACCGCACTTCGTCGCCGTCATGGACGAGGGCGCGCTGTACCGGCCGTTCGGCGGACGGGACGTCATGCGCGGGCAGTTGAGCCATCTGATGGAAGTCGCGCAGCAGCCGAATGTGACGGTCCACGTCCTGCCGTTCGAAATCGGGGGCCATGCGGCGGGCGGCGGTGCGTTCACCCTGCTGCGATTCCCGGAGTCCGACCTGTCGGACCTCGTCTATCTGGAACAGCTCACCAGCGCGCTGTACATCGACAAGCGTGAGGAAGTGGACTTCTACGACAAGACCATGGAAAGGCTCTGCGTGGACAGTCTTTCCGCCGAGCGTTCGCTCGAGCGACTCCGCAAGATCCATCAACAGGCTTGATACGAAGGTAATATGACGCCGCATCACTAACGCGTGCCGCATCGGCCACCGCGAAAGGGATAAAGTGTCGTACTTCTCCGAGTTGGCTCTTCAGTACATCGACGGTGAGTGGCGCTCCGGCTCCGGCTCCTGGGACATCGTCGATTTCAATCCCTACAACGGGGACAAACTCGCCTCGATCACGGTGGCGACGAAGGCCGAGGTGGACCAGGCGTACCGGGCTGCGGAACGCGCTCAGACCGCCTGGGCCGAGACCAACCCGTACGCCCGCCGGCTGGTCTTCGAGCGCGCGCTGAAGGTCATCGAGGAGCGCGAGGCGGAGATCACCGAGGCGATCATCGCCGAGCTGGGCGGCACGTACCTCAAGGCCGGCTTCGAGCTCGCCCTCACCAAGGACATGCTGCGGCAGTCGATGCAGCTCGCGCTGCACCCCGAGGGGCGGATCCTGGCGTCCCCGGTGGACGGCAAGGAGAACCGCCTCTACCGGAAGCCGGTCGGCGTCGTCGGGGTGATCAGCCCGTTCAACTTCCCGCTCTTCCTCGGTCTGAAGTCCATAGCCCCGGCGCTGGCGCTCGGCAACGCCGTGGTGCTCAAGCCGCACCAGAACACCCCGGTGGTCGGCGGCACGCTGATCGCGAAGATATTCGAGGAGGCGGGCCTGCCGGCCGGTCTCTTCAACGTCGTCATCACGGACATCGCCGAGATCGGCGACAGCTTCATCGAGCACCCGGTGCCCAAGGTCATCTCCTTCACCGGTTCCGACCACGTGGGCCGGCACGTGGCCACGGTCGCCGCCTCGCACTTCAAGCGGACGGTGCTGGAGATGGGCGGCAACAGCGCGCTCGTCGTCCTGGACGACGCCGACCTGGACTACGCGGTCGACGCCGCGGTCTTCAGCCGCTTCGCCCACCAGGGCCAGGTGTGCATGGCGGCCAACCGGGTGCTGGTGGACCGCTCGGTGGAGCAGGAGTTCACCCGGAAGTTCGTCGCGAAGACCGCCTCGCTGATCGTCGGCGACCCGGCCGACCCGGCCACCCAGATCGGCCCGCTGATCAACACCCTCCAGGCCGAGCGCATCACGGCCGAGGTCGCACAGGCCGTCGAGGCGGGCGCCACGGCGCTGCTGCTCGGTGAGGCCGACGGCGCCGTCGTGTCACCGACCGTGCTCGGCGACATCCCCGCGGACGCCGCGATCCTGCGCCGTGAGCTGTTCGGCCCCGTGGTCCTGGTGGTGCCCTTCGATGGTGAGGAGGAGGCGGTCCGGATCGCCAACGACACCCCGTTCGGGCTCAGCGGCGCCGTCCACACCCGGGACATCGAGCGTGGTGTGCGCTTCGCCCAGCGCATCGACACCGGCATGATGCACGTCAACGACGGCACCATCGCGGACGAGCCGATCGTGCCCTTCGGCGGTGAGAAGGCGTCCGGTGTGGGGCGGCTCAACGGCGATGCCACCGTGGACGCGTTCACGACCGTGAAGTGGATCTCCATCCAGCACGGACGCAGCCGGTTCCCGTTCTGACCCGCGCTCCGATCGCTTTCTGACCAGCACTCCGACGTCCGGTAGCCCGGCTCATCACGGTCGTCAGATCGATCTTCACTCCAACGGGTGAAGATACGTATCTGTTCCGGGCTACCGCCTCCCGTGTGCGAATTCCCGCCGGATACGGTGACCGTAGGTCACCCAGGCCCCGGTGGTCGCTCGCACGGTCGACCGCGGGAGGGGACACCGGTGCAGGATGATGCCCGCAGTGATCCGCCGATCGGCCCGCCGAATCTGGTCCCCCCGGCCAATCGGTATGCGCGCACCTACCGGATCGACGCGTTCACCGTCGTGGAGCTGCGCGGTGAACTGGACATCGACACCGCGCGGTTCGTGGCTCCGCATCTGGATCTCGTCTCCGGCGGTCCGCCCCCGCTCCGGGTCGTCGTCGATCTGTGCCCGCTGGAATTCGTCGACTGCTACGGCCTGTCCCTGCTCTGCCGTGCCCGCCGCCGTGTCCAGGTCCGGGGCGGGGAGCTGAGAACGGTCTGCGACCGCCCGTCGACGCTGCGGCTGCTGCGGTTGACCGGACTGGCCGAGGCCTTCCACCCGGTGCCGAACCTCGCGCGCGCCATGGGGGGTTGAGCGCAGCTCGCCCCGGTAGCGGGTCCTGAGGAATGGTGTTTGCCTGAGATGGTCCGAATTGGACACCTTTCAGGAGGAAATGGCCATGTCCAAGCACACAGCCCGCAGCGCCCACTCCAAGGGCATGAGGCATACCGAGCAAGTGGATGCCGCGCAGGCGAAGCACCGCGCCAACGAGGTGCGGGAGAACCTGGACGCTTTCGAGTACACCGAGAGCCCCGAGGCGGAACGGCAGCACGCGCACGAGCCCCAGGAGTAGCGGCCGGTGCGTGAGGGGCGGGCCCGCGACAGGGCCCGCCCCTCATCCGGTCGGCGGACATCCGAGTGCGGGAGCGGACAAACCGGGTGATCCTGTGCCGGACAGCTCAGCGGGCGATCGGAGGGTCATCAGCATGGCGTCGATGGATGTTCCGGCCGGCGGGAGAGACGCGGCGAAAGCCGCTTCGCCGGCCACCAGCGCGGCGCGGGTGCCCGGCAAGCAGTACATGTCGTGGCTGACGCTGGCGTTCATGACCACCAGTTCGGTGGCGAGCCTGCGCGCGGCGCCGTCCATGGCCGTCTACGGCCTCGCCGCGGTCTTCCTCTACGTCGTGCCCGCGATCGTCTTCCTGATCCCGACGGCGCTGGTCTCGGCCGAGCTGGCGTCGGGCTGGAACGGCGGTGTGTACCGCTGGGTGAGCGAGGGGCTGTCGAAGCCGATGGGCTTCCTGGCGGTGTGGTGCCAGTTCGCGATGACGATCTTCTACTACCCGAGCCTGCTGGCCTATGTGGCGAGCACCTTCGCGTACATCATCGATCCGCGGCTGGCGAGCGACGGCCTCTATGTGGCCATCGTGATCGTGGTGCTGTTCTGGACCGGTGTCTGGGTCTCCTCGCGCGGCACGAAAGCCGTGGCGGGCCTGGCGAGCGGCGGCCTGATCATCGGCACCCTCATCCCGGGTGCGGTACTGGTGATCCTCGGCTTCGTCTTCCTCGGCCAGGGCAACCCCTCGGCCGCGCCGATGGACGCCTCGCACATCCTGCCGCAGTGGACCGGACTGGCGAGCCTCGTGCTGATCGTCAACAACTTCCTGTCGTACTCCGGCATGGAGATGAACGCGGTGCACGTCTCCTCGCTGCGGAACCCGGACAAGGAGTTCCCGAAGTCGATGTTCACCGCGATGGGCCTGGTCCTGCTGATCTTCATCCTGCCGGCCCTGGCGGTCAGCTGGGTCGTCCCGGCCCATGACCTGAGCCTGACAGCGGGGGTCATCCAGGCCTTCGACGCCTTCTTCTCCTACTTCAACGTCGGCTGGCTCACGCCGGTGTTCGGCGTGATGCTCGTCGCGGCGGCGCTCGGCGGCATGCTGACCTGGCTCGCCGGACCGTCCAAGGGGCTGCTGCTGATCTCCCGGCAGGAGGGCTATCTGCCGCCGTTCCTGCAGCAGCTCAACAGGTTCGGCGTCCAGCAGAACATCCTCGTCGCGCAGGGCCTGATCACCACCGTCATCGCGCTGCTCTACGCGTTCATCCCCAACGTGTCCAGCGCGTACTGGATCTTCTCCGTCATCACCACGCAGATCTACCTGATCGTCTATCTGCTGATGTTCGCGGCGGCGATCCGCTTGCGGAAGACCCAGCCGGACCATCCACGCGGCTACCGGGCGCCCGCGCTGCACGTGCTGTGCGTCGTCGGCCTGCTGTCGTCGCTCGCGGCGCTCGTCATCGGCTTCGTGCCCTCCTCGCAGTTCGGCGGCGGCAGCGTCCTCGCCTACGTGGGCATCGTCACGTCCGGGCTCCTCCTGCTGGGGCTGCTGGTGCCGTACCTGTTCTACACACTGCGCAAGCCCAGTTGGCGCCAGCACGTGGACGAGAACCCGGCAGAGGCGGGAGTCGACGCATGAAGCGCACCGCGGGGAACATGAAGCGCACCCTGATGGCGTCCGAGCACCGGTGGATCTACATCGGCTCGATCGTGCTGCTGGTGGTGTTCGCCGTCATCGGGATCATCCAGTACACGACCCTGCGCGAGACGGCCAAGGCCAACGACAAGGCCGACCAGCTCTCCAAGCAGCTCGCCGACGCCGGCTATCCGGTGCCCGACCACGACCTGATCGTCCGGACCCTGGGCGACGACGGCGCGTCGCTGTGCAGGGACCCGGGCAACGCCCTGGTCAAGGCCCAGGCGAAGGCGGCCCTCGTCAACGGCGCGAGCGGTCCCGGTACGCGCCCGGTCATCGCCGACAGCGAGGCGATCAGCGCGGCCTCGCTGGCCGTCTCCGTCTACTGCCCGGACAAGCTCGGTGAGTTCGAGAAGGCGTACGGCGGCCTCAAGTACGACGACACCGTCAAGAAGTGACCGCCGCCGCAACCCCGCACCCTCCAGGAGCCGTGTGATGTCCGACGACCTCAAACAGCGCATCAGCGGCCTGATGCCCCGCGCCAAGGCCGATCTGACGGAGCTGGTCGCCATGACCTCGGTGGCCGACCCCCGCCAGTACCCGGTGGAGGAGTGCCACCGCACCGCGCAGTGGGTAGCGGACGCCTTCACCGAGCTGGGCTTCACCGACATGCGGCTGGCCGACACCATCGACGGCAGCAAGGCCGTGCTCGGCCACCGGCCGGGCCCGCCCGGCGCGCCGACCGTGCTGCTCTACTGCCACTACGACGTGCAGCCGCCGCTCGACGACGCCGCCTGGACCAGCCCGCCCTTCCGGCTCACCGAGCGCGACGGGCGCTGGTACGGGCGAGGCACCGCGGACTGCAAGGGCAACATCGCCATGCACCTCACGGCGCTGCGGGCGCTCGGCGACGACATCCCCGTCACCCTGAAGTTCATCGCCGAGGGGTCGGAGGAGCAGGGCACCGGCGGCCTGGAGGACTTCGTCCCCAAGAACGCCGAGGAGCTGCGCGCCGACGCGATCCTGGTCTGCGACACGGGCAACGCGGCCGTCGGCGTCCCCGCCGCGACCGTCACGCTGCGCGGGCTCGCGAACGTCGTGGTCACCGTCACCGCGCTGGACTCCGAGATGCACTCCGGGATGTTCGGCGGTCCCGCCCCCGACGCGCTCGCCGCGCTCATCCACATGCTGGCGTCGCTGCGCGACAGCCGGGGCAACACCACCGTCGACGGCCTGGACAACACCAGGACGTGGACCGGCGAGGGGTACGACCCGGAGCAGTTCCGCACCGACGCGCACATGGTGGAGGGCACCGAGCTGCTCGGTGACGGCACCGTCTCCGACATGCTGTGGGCCCGCCCGGCCCTCACCGTCCTCGGTATCGACTGCCCGCCCGTCGTCGGCTCCTCCGCCGCGATCCAGGCCACCGCCGCCGCCCGCCTCAATCTGCGGGTGCCGCCGGGCACCGACCCGCGAACGGCGCAGGACGCGCTCGCCGCGCACCTGGAGAAGGCCGCGCCCTGGGGGGTGCGGGTGGAGATCGAGCGGGAGTCGTCCGGTGCCCCCTTCGAGGCCGTCACCACGGGGCCGGCCTACGCCGCGCTGGGCGCGGCCATGGAGGAGGCGTACGGCAAGCCCATGACGACCCTCGGGCAGGGCGGCTCGATCCCGCTGTGCAACGTCTTCGCGGACACCTACCCCGATGCCGAGATCATCCTGATGGGCGTCGAGGAACCGCTGTGCCTCATCCACGCGCCGAACGAGAGCGTCGACCCGACCGAGATCGCGAACATGGCGCTGTCCGAGGCGCTGTTCCTGCGGAGCTTCGGGAAGAAGAAGTAGCCGCGGCGGGAACGGATCACGCCGCGGAGCCGGCCACGGTCGGCGCTACCGGTGGGGCCGGGGTACCCAGCCGCCGGGCCACCGGCTCCTCCTGCGCGATCACATGGCCGACGCAGATACCGATCGTGATGACGGTGAAGAGCACGATCAGCCAGGACAGCAGGACGAAGAGCGACCCGAACGGGCCGAACTGCCGCAGGCTGCGGTCGACGGCCCCCGGCATGTAGATCGCCGACCACGCGACGACCCCCAGGACGCCCGCCGACACCAGCATCGCCCCCGGCAGCAGCGGCAGCCAGGGGATCCGGGAGCCCAGCAGGAAACGCTGGGTCCACCACCACAGGAGCGTCCCGGAGAGGAGCTGCAGCGGGACGCCGAGGGCCGTGCCCACGCCGAAGCCGTCGTGCAGCGGGCCCTGGAGCAGCAGGTCGACGAGCCAGACCACCCACCGCCACGCGACCAGCCGGGCGCCGGCCCTGGGCATCCGCCAGGCCCGTTCGCAGGTCCGCTGCAGGCCGTCGCCGAGAGGAGGGTGACGATGATGCCGACGATGCCGATGGAGTTGGTCTCGGTGGTGTCGTCGGCCGCGTAGACCTGCCGGACCTGGTCCAGCGCGTCGTGGTGCAGCCCGAGGACGGAGTGCAGCGAGGAGACGAGCTGGTCGCGGACGCCCTGGGGCGCGAACGCGGCGATCACGAAGAGAGCGGGCAGGGCCCCCAGGAAGGCCTGGGCGGCCAGCCGGGTGGCGCAGTCCAGGACGTTCACCGCGGTGAACTCGTGGACGAGCCGCCCGATGAAGGGGGCCCTGCGCAGTACCCGGTCGAGCACGGTCACGGGCGAGGGGGGTCCTCGTAGTACCGCTGCTCGTAGACGCGCTCGGATTCGTAGCGGCGGTCGGTACGCCGGCGGCGGCCGAAGGCCAGCAGCATGCCGATGAGAAGGCTCGCGGCTCCGCCGAGCATGCAGATGGTGCCCAGGACGCCGATGTCGATCCACCGGGTCTGCCAGGTGATCGCGTATCTCAGGATCGCCCCGATGATGATGAGGGCGAGCCCACCGGCTGCGGTCATGTCGAGGTCCCTTCCGGGGCATGGACGGCGTCGGTCGTCACCGGCTCTCCGCCCAGCCTGCGGGGCCCGGCCTCCGCTGTCCTGTCGGGAGCCGTCACGTTGGGCCGTTGGGGGACCGGAATGTCATAGTCTGAATGCAGACAAATACTCCCAAAGTTATGCTGGCGATCCGATTCCGGTAGCGGACTCGGACACCGCACCCAGGAGAGGACGGACCGTGGGAATCGGACCCGTCGAATACCTTGTCGTCGCATTTCCCGGCAGCCGGTTCACCGGCCGCATCGCACCCGCGCTCGCCGACATCGTCGCGTCCCGCACCGTACGGATCCTCGACATCACCTTCGTCCGGCGGGAGGAGGACGGGACGATCGAGTGTGTGGAGCTCCAGGACCTCGACCCCGACGACCTGGTCGCCTACGACCCGGTGGAGGGCACCATCGCCGGGCTCTTCAACGACGCGGACATCCAGGCGCTCGCCCGGAGCGTGCCGCCGGGCAGCTCGGCGGCGCTCATCGTCTGGGAGGACCTGTGGGCGGTACCGCTCACCGATGCCGTCCGCGGTGCCGGCGGGATCACCGTGGCCCACGAGCAGATCCCGGCGGAGATCGCGGAGCGGGCTCTCGCGGAGGCCCGCTGACCGTCCGCCCGCCGGTCCGACGACTCGGAAAGGACGTCCTGACATGCCGTTTCGCAGAGGAGCCATGAACCGCAGGGGGCCCGGGCTGCTGGGTGCCGTCGCGCGCACCGCCGTGGTGGCCGGCACCGCATCCGCCGTCAGCGGCCGGGTGCGGCAGCACCAGCAGGAGAAGTTCGCCGGGCAGGAGGCCGAGCAGGCCGCGCAGGCCCAGGCGGCGCAGCAGCAGCCCGCCGCGCCGGCGGCGCCCGGCGACGACACCATCAGCCGTCTGGAGCGGCTGGCGGGACTGAAGACCCAGGGAATCCTCACGGAAGAGGAGTTCGCCGCCGAGAAGGCGAAGATCCTGTCGGGTTGACCGGCGGGAAACGCGACACCCCGGAGTACGGATATGCCCGAACAGGACCGGCCGCCCGACGGCGGCGAGCTCCCGGGCACCGGCACGCCCCGTACCGGTCTGGCCGAACGCCTCGCCCTGAACCACATGGGCAGCTTCGACTGGGACCTCAGGATCGGCACCCTGGAGCTGGACCCGGCCGCCCTGGAGGTCTTCGACCTGCGGCCGGAGGAGTTCAACGGCCGGCCCAACTCCCTGTACAGCCGGGTGACGCCCGAGGACGGCGCCCGGCTCGACGCGGTACTCAACCGGGCCCTGCACGAGCGGGCGTCGTCGTACGGCATGTACTTCCAGGCGTTCCTCCGGGACGGCACACCGCGCTGGACGCACACCCAGGGCCGCATCCTGCGCGACGAGGACGGCAAGGCCGTGCGCGTCATCGGCATCGTCCGTGACGCCACCGCCGAACTCACGCACTCCACCTTGCTGCGGACCCTGGAGGAGGACCGCAAACGCCAGACGTCCATGGTGGAACGGACCACGCAGGCTCTGTCGCGCGCCGTCACCGTCGACGACGTCACCGCCGCGCTGACCGGCAGCGGCGGGCTGGAGCGGTTCGGGGCCGACGGCCTCGCGCTGGGGCTGGTCGACGGCAGCATGCTCAAGATCATCGCGCTCACCGGCCGGTCGATGGAGGTCCTGTCCGACCTGCGGCTCACCCGGATCGACGACGACCTCCCGCTGTCCGTTGCGATCCTGAAACAGCGCCCGCGGTTCGTCAGCTCGCTGTCGGAACTCGCCGACCGCTACCCCCGGCTGCGGCCCTACACAGGGGAGATGGAGATCGAGGCGGCGGCCTACCTGCCGCTGGTGGCCCAGGCGCGCTCCATCGGCGGCCTCTGCCTGTTCTACCGGGACCGCACCCACTTCACCGCCGAGGACCGCAACCTCTGCCTCGCCCTCGCGGGCATCGTCGCCCAGTCGCTGCAGCGCGCCATGCTCTTCGACCAGGAGCGCGAGTTCGCCACCGGGCTGCAGGCCTCGATGCTGCCGCGGCGGATCCCCGAGGTCACCGGTGGGGAGATCGCCGTGCGCTACCACGCGGCCTGGAGCGGCCGGGAGGTCGGCGGCGACTGGTACGACGTCATCCCGCTGCCGCAGGGCCGCATCGGTGTCGTCGTCGGCGACGTCGAGGGCCACGACACCCACGCCGCGGCCATGATGGGCCAGCTCCGGATCGTGCTGCGCGCCTACGCCGCCGAGGGCCACGCCCCTTCCACGGTGCTCGCGCGTGCCTCGCAGTTCCTCGCCGAGCTCGACACCGAACGCTTCGCCACCTGCACCTACGCCCAGGTCGACCTGGCCACCGGCGACGTACGCGTGGTGCGGGCCGGCCACCTCGGGCCGCTGATCCGGCACACCGACGGGCGGACCGGCTGGCCCAACGTCCGCGGCGGACTGCCGCTCGGCCTGGCCACCCACTTCGAGGACCACGAGTACCCGGAGACCCGGCTGGACCTGGTGCCGGGGGAGACCCTGCTGCTGTGCACCGACGGGCTCGTCGAGCAGCCGGGCAAGGACATCGGCGAGGGCATGGACGAGCTCGCCGACGCCGTACGGCACGGACCGCACGGCGCGGCCGCGCTCGCCGACCATCTCTCGGACGGCCTGTGGGCCCGGCCGGGCGCGGAGGACGACATGGCGCTGCTCCTGCTGCGCCGGGCGCCCGACCCGGGCACCGCCAAGGCCCCGCGCATCCACCAGTACGTCCACCAGGCCGACCCGGAGGGGTTGGCCGAAGCCCGCGCGGTGCTGCGCCAGGCGCTGTTGGACTGGGGTGCGGGCGAACTGGTCGACGATGTCGAGCTGGTGGCCGGCGAACTCCTCACCAACGTCCTGCTGCACACCGAGGGCGGTGCCGTGATGACGCTGGAGATCGTCCCCTCGGTACGGATCAAGGGGCCCCACCGGGTGCGGCTGGCCGTCCAGGACCGTTCCAGCGTCTGGCCGCGCCGCAGGACCCCGGGCGAGGCCGCGACCTCGGGCCGCGGTCTGCTGCTCATCGACTCCCTCGCCACCCGCTGGGGCGTGGAGCCGCGCGGGGAGGGCAAGTCGGTGTGGGCCGAGTTCCGGTGGCTCCCGGCGGAGGACCGGGGGGAGACGGGTTCCCCGGCACCCTGACCCCGGCGCGGTGGTTCCCGGCTGTCGGCGTCAGAAGGCCGTCGGCGTCAGAAGGGTTCGTGCACGCCGGGCGGCAGGCCCGGCAGTCCCGACGGGCCCGCCCGCTCCTGGAGGTACAGGGCGCGGAGCACGATCTCGGTCGCGAACCGGGCGTCGGGATCGGAGAGTTGGTCGCCGAAGGCACGGTCGAGGATCCGCATGCGGTAGCGCACGGTCTGCGGGTGCACTTCGAGGAGTTCGGCCATCTGGGCGGCGGTGCCGCGGGTGGTGAGCCACGTGCGCAGGGTGTCGACGAGCCGGGTGCGCTGGGTGGGGGTGAGGCCGACGAGCGGGCCGAGGTGCTTCTTGCTGAGCTGGTTGATCAGGGCGGGGTCTCCGAGGAGCCATAACGGCAATAAGTGGTCCTCGCACAGCACCACCGGCCGGTCGTCGATGATCCCGGCGTCGGCCAGTGCGAGGGTCTGCCGCGCCCAGCGCAGCGAGTCCGCCGCGTCCCCGAGCGGGGTGGTCAGCCCGACCGCCGCCCGGCTGCCGGTCAGCGCGGTGTCGAGGGCCGCGCGCCGGACGTCGTCGAGCGGGCCGGGGACCAGCAGATGGGGTTCGGGTCCCGACAGGTCGACGAGGATGTCGCGGTCCAGGGCCGCCCGCGTCAGCTTGGACTCCGGGCCCAGGGCGACGAGCGTCACCTCGTCCGGCAGCGGCCACGCGGCGTGCTCGGCGAGTTCGGCGATCGCGGCGAGCGAGACGGACGGGGTGGCCAGAATCAGCCGCAGCACCCGGCGGCGGCGGTTGTCCGGTTTCTCACCCAGCTCGGCCATGGCTTCCAGATAGCCCTCGCGGGAGAGCGACGCGAGCTCGCCGACATAGGCGAACAGCGAGTCGGCGAAGGTCATCATGACGGAGGGCGGGAGCTTGTAGCGCTCGGAGACCTTCATCGCCCGGCGCAGCCCGACCCGGGCGCCGATCCGGTACGCGGCCTGCAGGCTGTCCAGGCTGCGGCCCTCGTACGCCTCGAAGCGGCCGAACCTGCGGCACATGTCGTCGCGGAGCGTGGAGGTCGTGGAGGGGGCGGCGATCTGGTCGACGAAGGTGGCGATGTTCTGCTCGATCCCGATGCGTATCGCCTGCCCGTAGGGCCCGTCCAGAATGTGGGAGTACTCCGGTAACGCCCCGATGATCTCGGCGGACATCTCCTGGAAGAGGCTGGGCAGTTCGGGCCACATGATCGCCGCGAGCTCCTGCGGGATCGGTCGCAGCGGCTCGGCCGGTCCCGCGGCCCGTCTCGCTCCGGACACGCTCGTCCCCCCTCAACTAGGCGGCGCAGGGTGGGGCATCGGACATGCCGGGAGTGACGTACGACACGTCGTAGCTCGTCGAAACATAGACCAACGGCGGCCGGAGCGCAGCACCCAGGGGCCGTAAACGTGCACGGGGCATGTGACCGGCGGCCGGTCCCCGGGGTGCGTGCGTGCTCACTTCCGGACAGTTCTCAGCCGGAATCTATTGCTCCAGAGATAAGAAAATACTCGGGAGTAAGGTCGTTCTCCCAATCTCTGACTGGAGTATTGCGCCACCCTGTTACCGATGCGTAACGTGCCCATTCGCAAGGGCAGCCGAATTTATTCGGTGCCGCGTTCCAGGTATTGAGCCGCAGTCGCAATCCCCGCCTGAACAGCGTGGATCGCGGTTAATCAGGTACGCCAACTCCTTGAAAGGATCAGCCCGTGCGCAAGCTGACCAAGAGCACCATCGTCGTCGGTGCGGCCCTCGCCGCCGCCGTCGGATTCTCCACCTCTCCCGCCTCCGCGGCCGGCACCTGGACCGTGACCGGCGGTGGCTCGTTCACAGCGGTGGCGACCAGCCCGATCCTGACGGACACCAACACCGGCACCCAGCTCAAGTGCACCAAGTCCAACGCCGCCGGCAGCGCCGCGAACGGCACCGGGCTCTCCGGTACCGCCATCGCGAGCATCTCCTCCGTCACCTGGACCAGTTGCTCGGGTCCCGCCGGCATCTCCTTCACCGTCACCGCCCAGGGCCTGCCCTGGAAGCTCAACGCCGCGACGTACTCCGCGGGCGTCACCACCGGCACCATCACCGGCGTCAAGGCCCACATCAGCGGTCTGTGCAACGCGGACTTCAACGGCCCGACGGCCGGCAGCACCGCCACCCTCACCGGCAAGTACACCAACTCCACCCATGTGCTGACGGTCAGCGGCGGGAACCTGAAGGCGTACAACGTCTCGGGCATCTGCCTCGGTCTGATCAACAACGGCGACAGCGCCGTCTACAGCGCCAACTACGTCCTGAGCCCCGCCACCCTGCAGATCACCTCCCCGTGAGCCAACCCGCTGTGCGGACCCCGGCCCGGAGCCACGGGCCGGGGTCCGCACAGCGGAGCGCGCGCCCAGCGGCGCCCGGCTGCTCACCGGTACTCAATGGAATACAAAGCTCCGCTCCGCATTTATCACTCAGTGACAAAAAATCCGATGGCCGCGAGATCGCGGAACATTCCTGTGTTCGATCACTTGTCCTCGTTATTACCCGCACGTAGTGTCCTGCGTCCCGACCGAGTTCGTGATTCCCCGCAGGTATGCGCCGAGCCAGTCCGAGGAGTGCCGCAATGAGGGGTGCAGGTGTTCCACGCCGTACGGTGCGGCTGGCGGGCCTCGCGGCGGCGGCGCTCGTGGCGGGGCTGTTGTCCGGATCCGGCTCCGCGGCGGCCGGACGGGACGGACCGCTGACGATGGCCTACCGGTGCGCCTTCCCCGGCGGCGATCAGCCGGTGCACGTCGTCCTGACCCAGCTCTTCCCGGACACCGGGGCGGTCAACAGGCCGATCCAGCCCGGTGATCCGACCATGGCGGTGACGGTGCCCCGCGCCGCCGTCGACGGGCTCGTGCCGGACACCACCGGAACGCTGGCCGGCACCGGAAGTCTCACCGCCCGTGTCACCCAGGGCACTTCGGCCGCCGACGCCCCCTGGCCGGGACTGCGGGCCCCCGCCGTTGCGGTGGCCGGCAAGGACGACCTGGTGCTGACGTTCAAGGGCGAGGTGCCGCCGGTGACCGTCACCGCGGCGGGCGAGGTGAGCTTCGGCGCGGGTGCGCTGGCCCTGGAGCTCACACCGGGCAAGGCCGCCGCGACGGACGCGACGCCGTCGCCCGTACCGGCCACCGCCGCCCCCGTGAAGGTGGCGTGCACTCCGGAGGCCGGGCAGAACACGCTGCTGGGCGCGGTGCCGGTGCCCGTTCCGGACCCCACCCCGTCAGGCTCCCCTTCATCCTCACCCTCTTCATCGGCACCGGCCTCACCGTCCTCCCCCACGACGCCTTCCGCCCCCGGTACGTCACCGGGTACGTCGGCGGGTACGTCACCGGGTGCGTCGCCCAAGCCGGGCGCGCCGCACAACAGCACCATCAAGGTCGAACCGCCGGTGCATTCCGGCACGTACGACTGCGACGTACTGCCCAAGGGGAAGCTGGACTTCGATCACATTCCGCTGAAGGACGAGCAGGATGCCGGCGCGACGGTCACCGAGACCACGTTCGATCTCGGCTCGTGCGCCTACGCGACCGGATTCTCCAACGTCCACAAGCTCAGCGGCGCCGCCGTCATCAATGACGCGCACAGCGCCAAGGGCCCGTCCCTGACCTACATCAACATGAACGTGCGGATGGCGGTACAGCCGAATCCCCCGCAGTACTACGAGTTCGACTCGCTCGGTTCGATGACGCTGCCGGTCGCCGATTCCACGTTCCTGACCTACGGATTCGTGCCCACGACGGCGAAGATGGCGCTCACGCCCGACCCGGTGAAACCGCTGCTGACCATCGTCACGACGGGTACCAACTTCGTCGAGCAGAACGTCATCACCACGATCCACGGATATCAGTGGCTCCGGCTCTACGACGTCAGGATCAACGGCACACCGCTCGATGTGGGACCCAACTGCCGCACCAGAGCGCCGATCCAGCTGGCGCTCGTCGGGCTGCAGGACGCGCACATGCCCGGCGGCGGTGACGGCAAGCCGGACTACACCATCCTCGACGGCGGGCCGCTGCACCAGGAGAACCTGACGATCCCCGCCTTCACCGGCTGCGGGACCCACGGCGAGAACCTCGACGCGCTCTTCACCGCGGCGGTGTCCGGGCCGGGGAACTCGCTCAACCTCAACCAGGGCAGGCTCTGCGCGCCCTGGGCCGGACTCGGCTGCGACGCCTCGACCGGTACCGAGATCCAGATCCCGCCGCTGCCGCACCGCTGACCAGTCCGCCACCGGCGCCGCGGACGGCGCCGGCCAACCATCCCGGGAGGTGCAATGGGAATCGAAGTGGTCGTCGAAGGCCTCACCAAGTCGTTCGGCAGTCAGACCGTCTGGCAGGACGTGACGCTCACTCTGCCGCCCGGTGAGGTCAGCGTGATGCTGGGCCCCTCGGGTACCGGAAAGACCGTGTTCCTGAAGTCGGTGATCGGGCTGCTCAAGCCCGAGCGCGGGCGGGTCATGGTCAACGGCGTCGACATGGTGAACAGCCCGGAACGCGATGTGTACGAGGCGCGCAAGCTCTTCGGCCTGATGTTCCAGGACGGCGCGCTGTTCGGGTCGATGTCCCTCTTCGACAACATCGCCTTTCCGCTCCGCGAACACACCAAGAAGAAGGAATCCGAGATCCGCCGCGTCGTGATGGAGCGGATGGACATGGTCGGACTCCTGGGCGCCGAGGGGAAGTTACCCGGCGAGATATCCGGCGGCATGCGCAAGCGCGCCGGACTGGCCCGCGCGCTGGTGCTCGATCCGCAGATCATTCTCTGCGACGAGCCGGACTCCGGGCTCGATCCGGTCCGCACCGCGTACATCTCGCAGCTGCTCATCGATCTGAACGCGCAGCTCGACGCGACGATGCTGATCGTCACGCACAACATCGACATCGCCTCCACCGTGCCGGACAACATGGGCATGCTCTTCCGCCGCCGGCTCGTCGCCTTCGGCCCGCGCGAGGTGCTGCTGACCAGCCAGGAACCGGTGGTGGCGCAGTTCCTCGGCGGGCACCGGGCCGGTCCGATCGGGATGTCGGAGGAGAAGGACGAGGCCACGATGGCTTTGGAGGAGCGGCACGGCGTCACCGGGAGCAGTTCGGTGCCCCGCGCCATCGAGCCACAGCTGGAGCCGACCCCCGGGCTGCCGGTCCGGCGGGCGGTACTGCGCCGCAGGGAGCGGGTGCTCGGTCTGCTGGACACGCTGCCGCCGGCCGCGCGGCACGCGATCGAGTCCAGCTTCGACCGCACCGGGCACGTCGTCGCCGGGCAGGCCGCACCCGCCGGCCGCGCGGGCGGAGGGCCGTCATGACGGCTCCCCCGCTGGATCCGCCCCTGGATCCCGCACCCGCGCCGCAGCCGGCGGCGCCTCCCGTGCGGCGGCCGGTCCCGGGGCTGGGCGCGCTGCGCGAGACCGGCCGGCTCTTCTCGCTCGCCGTGACGACGGTCGGCGCGATGTTCCGCAGACCGTTCCAGGTCCGGGAGCTGATCGAGCAGTTCTGGTTCATCGCGAGCGTGACGATCCTGCCCGCCGCCCTCGTGTCGATCCCGTTCGGCGCGGTGATCGCGCTCCAGGTCGGATCGCTGACCCAGCAGCTCGGCGCCCAGTCGTTCACCGGCGGCGCCAGCGTGCTGGCCATCATCCAGCAGGCGAGCCCGCTGATCGTCGCCCTGCTGATCGCGGGCGCGGGCGGTTCCGCGATCTGCGCGGACCTCGGGTCGCGCAAGATCCGCGAGGAACTGGACGCGATGGAGGTCATGGGCGTCTCGCCGGTGCAGCGCCTCGTCGTCCCCCGGGTGCTGGCCGCGATGTTCGTGGCGGTGCTGCTCAACGGACTGGTCTCGGTCGTCGGCACGCTCGGCGGCTACTTCTTCAACGTGATCATGCAGCACGGCACGCCGGGCGCGTATCTCGCCAGCTTCTCGGCCCTCGCCCAGCTCCCCGACCTCTACATCAGCGAGCTGAAGGCGCTGATCTTCGGCTTCATCGCGGGCATCGTCGCCGCCTACCGGGGCCTCAATCCGCGCGGCGGTCCGAAGGGCGTCGGCGACGCGGTGAACCAGTCGGTGGTCATCACCTTCCTGCTGCTGTTCTTCGTGAACATGGTGCTCACGGGGATCTATCTGCAGATCGTCCCCGCGAAGGGATCCTGACCGATGGCCCTTCTCGACAAGGACGCGCCGCAGGACGCCCCCGTCCCGCCGGACCGGAGCGGACCGGCCGCGTACCGCCCCGGCGCCCGGTCCGACCGCTGGTTCGGCTGGCTGGACCGGCTCGGCGACCATCTGATCTTCCACATCACCGCGCTGCTGTGGATCCCCAAGACCCTGCGCCGCTACCTCAAGGAGATCCAGCGGCTGCTGGCCGAAGTGGCGTTCGGCAGCGGCGGGCTCGGGGTCATCGGCGGCACCGTCGGCGTGATGATCGCGATGACGCTCTTCACCGGCACGGTCGTCGGACTCCAGGGCCACGCGGCGCTCAACCAGGTCGGCGCCGCCGCGTTCACCGGCTTCGTCTCGGCGTACTTCAACACCCGGGAGATCGCACCCCTGGTGGCGGGCCTCGCCCTCTCGGCCACCGTGGGCGCCGGCTTCACCGCGCAGCTCGGCGCGATGCGCATCAATGAGGAGGTCGACGCCCTGGAGGGGATGGGCATCCGCAGCATGCCGTACCTGGTGACGACCCGGATCATCGCGGGCGTCGTCGCGATCATCCCGCTCTACGGCATCGGCCTGGTCAGCTCGTACCTCGCCTCACGGCTGGTCACGGTCTTCGTGAGCGGCCAGTCGTCGGGCACCTACGACCACTACTTCCACACGTTCCTGTCGCCCGACGACGTCCTGCTGTCGTTCCTCAAGGTGATCGTCTTCAGCGTGACGGTGATCCTCGCGCACTGCTACTACGGCTTCCACGCCGAGGGCGGCCCCGCCGGGGTCGGGGTGGCGGTCGGCCGGTCGGTGCGGAACGCGATCGTGGTGATCAGCGTGACCGACTTCTTCCTGAGCCTGGCCATCTGGGGCACCACGACGACGGTGCGGGTGGCCGGATGAACGCCCTCACCGTGCGACGCCGCTTCGCGGGAGTGGTCTTCCTGCTGGTCCCCGCGCTGCTCATCTGGCTCTCGGTGGCGGTCTACGACAAGGAGTTCTCCGACGACGCGACGGTGACCGTCAGGACCGGCAGCGTCGGCAACGCGATGCACCTGTACGCGGACGTGAAGCTGCGCGGGGTGGTCGTCGGCCAGGTGCGCGGCATCACCGCCGACGGCGACGGCGCCCGCGTCACGCTGGCCATCCAGCGGGACAAGCTGAAGGGCATACCGGCCGACGTCACCGTGCAGATGCTGCCGACGACGCTGTTCGGGGAGCGGTTCGTGGCCCTCGTACCGCCGGCGCGGACCACCTCGGGCCCGAAGCTGCTGGCCGGCAGCACCATCGCGCAGGACCGCTCCAGCAACGCCATCGAGCTGGAGCAGGTGCTCGACAACGTGCTGCCGCTGCTGACCGCGGTGCAGCCGGAGAAGCTCTCCGCCACCCTCAGTGCCGTCTCGCAGGCCCTGCAGGGCCGCGGTACCAAGCTGGGCGACAGCTTCGTCACCCTCGACGCCTATCTGGCGAAGCTCAACCCGAACCTGCCGACGCTCAACCGGGACATCCAGGAGTTGGTGAAGGTCAGCCGCGTCTACGGCGACGCCGCCCCCGACATCCTGCAGGCGCTCACCGACTTCACGACGACCAGCGGCACCATCGCCGAGCAGCGCGCCAACCTCAGCACCCTGTACGGGTCGACGACCAGCACCTCCCAGGACCTGACAGCGTTCCTGCGGCAGAACCAGGACACCATCATCCGGCTGTCGGCGGACAGCAGGGGAACGCTCCAGCTGCTCGGCGAGTACGCGCCCTCGTTTCCCTGCACCCTGCGCACGCTGGCCAACTTCGTGCCGGCGATGGACAAGGCGCTCGGCAAGGGCACGAGTGAGCCCGGACTGCATGTCACCGTGCGGACCGTGCCCTCCCGGGGCAAGTACCTGCCCGGCAAGGACAAGCCGTCGTTCACGGCGAGCACCGGGCCCAACTGCTACCCGGTGCCGTACCTCGGCCGGCCGACCCGGACGGACGACACGGTGGCGCCGGGGCTCACGGGCCCGTTGGCCACGGCGCCCCCGACAGCCACGACGGGCCTCACCGTCACCGGTGCGGGGAGCGGGAACGGCGGTCTGGGGCTGCCCAACTCGCCGCAGGAGAACGAACTCGTCAACGAACTGCTGGCACCGGCGATGAACGCCTCGCCGCAGTCCCTTCCCGACTGGAGCAGCCTGCTGGCCGGACCGGTCTTCCGCGGGGCGGAGGTGAGTCTCAAGTGAGGCGCCGGAGCATCGCGGGCCCGCTCATCAAGTCGATCGTCTTCATCCTCGTGACGGCCCTGGCCACCACGGTGCTGGCCTTCAGCATCGCCAACACCGGGATCGCGGACACCGTCGGCTACAAAGCGCGGTTCACCGACACCACCGGGCTGATCACCGGCGACAGCGTGCGGATCGCCGGGGTGAAGGTCGGCCAGGTCGAGGACATCCGGGTGGTGGACCGGCGGCTCGCCCAGGTGACGTTCTCGGTCGAGAAGGGCCGGGCGCTGCCCGCCTCGGTGACCGCGTCGATCAAGTACCTGAACATGGTCGGCCAGCGCTACATCGACCTGCAGCAGGGCACCGGGCCGATGGACCGGGCCTTCACACCCGGCTCCACCATCCCGCTGGACCGCACCTCGCCCGCCCTCGACCTCACCCAGTTGTTCAACGGGTTCCAGCCGCTCTTCGAGGGGCTGTCGCCCAAGGACGTCAACCAGCTCGCCGGGGAGATCATCCAGGTGCTCCAGGGCGAGGGCGGCACCGTCAACAGCCTGATCAGGAACGTGGGTTCGCTGACCACCACCCTCGCCGCCAAGGACAAGGTCATCGGCGAGGTGATCGACAACCTCACCACCGTCCTGACCAGCGTCAACACCCGTGAACAGGGCTTCAACGAGCTGGTGGGCACCCTCCAGACCCTCGTCACCGGCTTCGCGGGCGACCGGCAGCCGATCGGGGACGCGATCACCGCGATCTCCCAGCTCACCACCAGCACGGCGGGGCTGCTGGACGACGGCCGGGCGCCGTTGAAGGAGGACATCCACCAGCTCGGCCGGCTGTCGTCCAACCTGGCCGCGAGCACCCCGCAGATCGAGAACTTCCTGCAGAAGACGCCCGTCAAGATGCGGACGATCGCCCGCCTCGCGTCGTACGGGTCCTGGCTCAACCTCTACCTCTGCGAGGCCAAGGTGTCGGGCGTGACCACTTCGGACGGCAGCAAGGCGCCGACCGGTATCGCGATCACCGAAGCGCGGTGCAGGTCATGAGCGGGCGGGTGGCGCGGCTGCGCCGGCGGGCGGCGGGGCGGCGCCCGAAGCCGATGGCGGAGCGCAACCCCGTCACCGTCGGCATCGTCGGGCTGCTCGTCCTCGCCCTGCTGGGCGTGGTCGTCTACAACGCCGACGCGCTGCCGTTCATCGGCGGCGGCACCACGTACACGGCGGACTTCACCGAGGCGGCGGGGCTCGACCCCGGCAACGAGGTGCGGGTCGCCGGGGTGAAGGTCGGCAAGGTCACCGGCGTGGGACTCGACGGCGGCAAGGTGAAGGTGACCTTCAAGGTCAAGGACACCTGGATCGGCGACGCCAGCCGGGCCGCGATCGGCATCAAGACGCTGCTCGGCGAGAAGTACCTGGCCCTGGACCCGCTCGGCTCCGCCGCGCAGAACCCCGGCCGGCGCATCCCGGCCACCCGCACCACCTCCCCCTACGACGTGACGCAGGCGTTCAACGGGCTCGGGCAGACCTTCGGGGAGATCGACACCGCGCAGCTCGCCAAGAGCTTCGACACCATCTCCGCCACGTTCAAGGACACCGCGCCCCAGGTGCGCACCGCCGTCACCGGGCTCTCCGCCCTGTCGAAGACGATCTCCGACCGCGACAGCCAGCTGGCCAAGCTGCTGGCGGGCAGCAAGCAGATCACCGCGACGCTGGCCGGACAGCAGAGCAGGTTCGAGAAGCTGATCACGGACGGGAACCTGCTGCTGGGCGAGTTGCAGAAGCGGCGGGACGCCATCCACGGGCTGCTGACCGGCACCCAGGACCTCGGCACCCAGCTGACCGGCCTCGTCGAGGACAACAACAAGCAGCTGGAGCCCACCCTCAGCGCGCTGAGCCGCGTCACCACCGTGCTGCTGAAGAACCAGAAGAGCCTCGACGCCGCCCTCGCCGCGATCGGGCCCTACTACCGGCTGGTCGGCAACACGGTCGGCAACGGCCGTTGGTTCGACAGCTACCTCTGCGGGCTCGTCCCGCGGAACTACCTGCCCGCCGGCACGCCTCCCACCACCGGATGCATGCCACCCAAGTCCCAGGGCGGTCGCTGATGACGGCACACCTGTCCAGAAGGCGCCGGATCGCGCTCGGCACCGTCCTGCTGCTCGTCCTGGTCGCGGTCGCCGGTGGCGTGTACGTGTTCGGCGGCAGCGGCGGCAAGCGCATCACCGCCTACTTCGACCAGGCCGTCGGCGTGTACCCCGGCTCCGATCTGCGGGTCCTGGGCGTGAAGGTCGGCAGCATCGACTCGGTGACCCCCGAAGGCCGCCAGGTGCGGGTGAACCTCACGCTGGACAAGGGCGTGAAGGTGCCGGCCGACGCGGGCGCCGTCGTCGTGGCCCCCAGCATCGTCTCCGACCGTTACATCCAGCTGAGCCCCGCGTACACCGGCGGCGCGCAGATCGGCGACCGGGCGACGATCCCGTCGAGCCGCACCGCCGGCCCGGTGGAGGTCGACCAGCTCTACGAGAGCATCACCAGGATCAGTGACGCGCTCGGCCCCAAGGGCGCGAACTCCACGGGCTCGCTCTCCGCACTGCTCGACACCGGCGCCGCGAACCTCGGCGGCAACGGCAAGCTGCTCGGCGACACCATCGAGCAGCTCGGCAAGGTCACCAAGACGCTCTCGCTGAACAGCGGCACCTTCTTCGACACGATCACCTATCTGCAGTCCTTCACGACGATGCTGAAGAACAACGACGGCAACGTCCACCGGGCCGCGCAGCAGCTCTCCGAGGTCACCGGCTTCCTCGCCGAGGACAAGGAGAACCTCGCCGGTGCGCTGAAACAGCTCGCCACCGCTCTGGGCGAGGTGAAGGGCTTCATCCACGACAACAGGACCCGGCTCAAGTCGGTCGTCGACCAGCTCGCGCCGCTCACCCAGTCCCTCGTCGACCAGCGGGCCTCCATCGCGGAGGCGCTCGACACCGCGCCGCTCGCGGCCGACAACGTCCTCAACGCGTACGACCCGGCGCACCGGACGATCGACGGCCGGGCCGACATCAACGAGCTGAGTTTCCCGCTGCCGACCGTCGGCACCGTCTACGGCACGCAGGGAGCGACCCGGTGAGACGTACGGACCGGGCCGCCGCCGCGCTGGCCCTCACGCTCGTCCTGGCCGGCTGCTCGGCGCCGGGGCTCGGCGGGATCGACAGCCTGCCGCTGCCGGGCGGCGCCGACCTGGGCAGCCATCCGTACACCGTCACCGCCGAGTTCGCCGACGTCCTGAGCCTCGTCCCGCAGTCGGCGGTCAAGGTCAACGACGTGGCCGTGGGCCGGGTCACCGCCATCGACCTCGCGCCGAACGGCTGGACGGCGAAGGTCACGATGCGCGTCAACGGCAAGGTCGTGCTGCCGGCCAACGCGTACGCCCACCTCGAACAGTCCAGCCTGCTGGGCGAGAAGTTCATCCAGCTCGCCGCCCCGGACCGGCGGACGGGCGGGGAGACCGGCACCGGCCGGCTCGGCGACGGCGCCCGCATCCCGCTCGACCACACCAACCGCAACCCGGAGGTCGAGGAGGTGTTCGGCGCGCTGTCGATGCTGCTGAACGGCGGCGGCGTCAACCAGCTGAAGACGATCACCGTGGAGCTCAACAAGGCCCTGCAGGGCAACGAACCGCAGGTGCGTTCCATGCTGACCCGCGTCAACGCCCTCGTCACGGACCTGGACGGCCACAAGCAGGACATCACCGCGGCGCTCGACGGCGTCAACCACCTCTCCGCGACCCTCGCCACCCGCGATCGGCAGATCGGCACGGTGCTCACCGGGCTCAGCCCCGGCCTGAAGGTGCTGGAGGAGCAGCGCGGTTCGCTCGTGACGATGCTCCGCTCGCTCGGCACCCTGTCCGATGTCGCGGTCACCACCGTGAACAGGAGCAAGGACGACATGGTCGCCGACCTCAAGGCGCTCGCGCCCACCCTGCAGCGGCTCGCCGACTCGGGGAAGGCGCTGCCGGACTCGCTCCAGGTGCTGCTCACGTACCCGTTCACGGACGAGGTGCTCAGCGGTGTCAAGGGCGACTACCTCAACGTCTACCTGGACATGACGGCCGCGCCGGGCACGCAGATCGTCCCGGAACTCGACTTCGCCGACAATGTCTACCCGCCGCCGACCAGCGACCCGGGCGAGGACGTGGGAGGCACGGACGCGGGGACGGACGCGGGTACGGACGCCGGGACCGATGCGGGAACGGACGCGGGGACGGACGCGGGTACGGACGCCGGGACCGACGCCGGAACGGATGCGGGCACGGACGCCGGAACGGATGCGGGAACGGACGCCGGAACGGATGCGGGCACGGATGCGGGCACCGACGCAGGCACCGACGCCGGTACCGATACCGGCGGTACGGACGCGGGTGCCGACGTCGGCGGGACGGACGGCGCCAGGTCGTCGCTCTTCCCGCTGCCGTCCGTCGGACCGGTCAGGACCGTGCCGTCGCCCTCGGCGGGGGGGCACTCATGATCACCCTCGGCACCCGGCTGAAGAACGTCGCCTTCCTCGTGATCGCCGTCCTCGTCCTCGGCTTCATCGGCGCCCGGTACGCCGACCTCGGCCACTACTTCGGCATGCGCGGCTACTACGTCGTCAAGGTCCAACTTCCGGAGGCCGGCGGCCTGTTCACCCACTCCAACGTCACCTACCGCGGAGTCTCCGTCGGCCGGGTCGGACCGATCACGCTCACCGACGACGGTGTGGAGGCCGAGCTGCGGATCAACGACTCGGCGCCGCCCATCCCCTCCCGGCTGCAGGCCGTGGTCGCCAATCTGTCCGCGGTCGGCGAGCAGTACATCGACCTGCGCCCGACGGCGGACGGCGGGCCGTATCTGGCGGACGGCTCGCGCGTCCCGGTGTCCGACACCCGTACCCCCGCGCCGGTGACGAACCTGCTCACCAGCGTCGACACCCTCGCCTCCTCCGTGCCGCTGACATCGCTGAAGACCGTGGTCGACGAGTTCGGCAAGGCGTTCCAGGGCCAGGGGGACAACCTGCAGTCCCTCGTCGACAACAGCACCGACTTCATCCAGGCCGCGAACCGGGCCGAGCCCACCACCACCAAACTCATGATCGACGGGGCGACCGTGCTGGGCACCCAGGCGCAGGAGGGCGACGCGATCCGGTCGTTCGCCATCAGCGCCAAGGACCTCGCCGCCCAGCTGAGTGGCTCCGACGCCGATCTGCGGCGGCTGATCACGGCCGCGCCTGAAGCCGCGACGCAGATCAGCGCGCTGCTGCGGGACCTCGACCCCAGCCTCAGCGTGGTGCTCGCGAACCTGCTGACCACGTCGGACGTGGCCGTCACCCGCCAGCACGGCATCGAGGAGCTGCTGGTCCGGCTCCCGGCGGTGGCCGCGGCCGGTGCCACGGCCATCAACGGCAAGGGCGCCAACCTCGGGATGTCGGTGACGTTCTTCTCCCCGCTGCCCTGCACCGCCGGATACGGGGGGACCACGTACCGCAACGGCCTCGACCTCAGCACCGCGCCGGCCCTCAACACCGGGGCGCGCTGCACCGCTTCACCGGGCAGCGGCATCAACGTCCGCGGTTCCGCCAACGCCCCGAAGGGCGGCGTACCGGCCGCGACCCGGCCCGGTGCGCTGCTGCTGGGCACCGACGCGGGCGGCACCCTCCCCGCGGCCCTCGGCCTGCCGTCCCTGCCGGCCGCCGGCCCCTCCGGCATGAGCGGACTGCTCGGACTGGAGCCGCGCCCATGACCGGCCGACGGATGACCCTCCCCACTCCGCCGACGGTTCCTGCGGCGGTCAGAGGAGCCGTCGCCTGGGCGGTGGCGGCGGCGATCGTGGTGTTCTGCGCCTTCGCCGGCTGGTCGTACCGGCAGGCGCGGACGGACGAGTCGCTCGCCTACGCCAAGGCCCGCGACGCCGTCCTCGCCGACGGGCGGCAGAACATCGTCCGTCTCAACAGCATCGACGGCACCGATGCCCAGCACGTCCAGGCCGGTCTGCGGCAATGGCTCGACGCCACCACAGGGCCGCTGCACGACGAGATGGCCCGCACCAACGCCAAGAGCGACACCTCGCTGCAACAGGCCGGCACCAGCGCCCGCTGCACCGTCACCGACGCCGCCGTCACCGAACTCGACACCCGGTCGGGCACGGCCAGGCTCATCGCGACGGTGCAGGTGGCGGTGACCCCACGCGGCGGCGCGCCCACCACCGACCGCAAGCGCTTCGAGGCCGGGCTCGCCCGTACCTCCGGGGGCTGGCGGCTCACGGCGATCAACGCGGTACCCGTCGGTGCGGGCTGATCCGGAGAGAGGGCGGCGAACGTGAGCACCACAGAAGACACCAGGACCGAGCCCGCCGACGAGGCGGAAGAGACGGTCGGGAGGGCGGATGCGGTCGAGGAGCCCGAGGACGCGCCCACACCGGGCCTGCGGCGTCGCGTCACCCCGGCGGCCGCGATCGTCGCCGGGCTGCTCGCCGTACTGCTGCTGACGGGTGTCGGACTGCTGATCCGGACCTCCCAGCTGACGGACCCGGAGGCCACGTCCAACACGGCGCTCACCGACACGGGAGCCACCAGCCGGGTCATCGGCGATGTCAGCAACACCCTCGGCAAGGTCTTCTCGTACACGCCCGAGGACACCCAGGCCACCGAGCTGGCGGCGAGGGAACTGCTCGCCGGAACGGCGGCCGGACAGTACGAGGCGCTGTTCGGGCAGGTCAAGCAGCAGGTGGCCGCGCAGAAGCTGACACTCACCACCCATGTGGTGCGGGCCGGGGTCACCCGGCTCGACGGCGACAGCGCGCAGCTCCTCGTCTTCCTGGACCAGACGGCGGAGCGCAAGGGAAAGAAGGCCACCACCGCGGCGGCCCAGCTGTCGGTGACCGCCCGGTTCCACGACGGGCACTGGCAGATCACCGACATCACGTCCCGGTAGGGGAGAGGCAGATGGCAGGTACGAAGACGTGGAACCCGCTGCTGGTGGCAGCCGTCGCGCTGGCCGTCCTCGCGGCGGCCGCCGCCGGCTGGGGCGGTTGGGCCTGGTACGGGGCGGCGCACGACGACTCCGCCGGGTACGCGCAGACCCGTGAGCAGGTGCTGGCCGCCGGTCAACAGGGCGTGCAGAACATGAACACCCTCGACCACAAGAACCTGACCCAGGGCCTCGACACCTGGCAGAACTCGACCACCGGGGACCTGCGCACCCAACTGGTGCAGGGCAGGGCGGAGTTCGAGAAGCAGGTGCGGCAGGCGCAGACGGTGACCACGGCGAAGGTGCTGTCCGGCTCGGTGACCGAGCTGGACGTCCGGGCCGGAAAGGCGAGCGTGATGGTGGCGCTGCGGATCACGGTCACCGCGCCCAAGAGCCAGCCGTCGGCCAAGGAGAGCCGGCTGCTCGGCGAGCTGACCCGTACGCCTGATGGCTGGAAGCTCAGTGCCCTCGGCCAGGCGCCGGTCGGGGAGACCGCCCCCACTTCGCAGCCGTCCGCCGCCGGTTAGAGGACCCGAGAGGACCCGCGTACATGTCGACGACCCGCCACCTCATCAACCGGCAGCGCCGCCTGGCCGCCGCACCGCCCGCGAACCGGACGCGCCCGGGACCGCCGCCCGCGCCCGAGCAGGACAAGCCCGGACAGAAGCCGGAACAGAAGCAGAAACGGGATCGGAAGCCCGCGCAGAAACCGTCGGTCAAGAAGCCCGGCCGGGGCCGCGGCGGCAGCGTGCTCCACCGGGTCGTGGCGGCCCTGGGCCTGCTGACGGTGCTGCTCGGCGGGTTCGCCGGCTGGGCCGCTATGGAGGCGGCCACGCTCCACGACACCGCGGCCACCCGTAACACCGCCCTCACCGACACCGCCCGCACCAGCGAGGTCAAGGGCATGGTGACGCAGGCGGTGAACTCGGTCTTCTCCTACAACTACGCCGACACCGCACGGACGGACCAGGCGGCGAAGAAGCTGCTGACCGGCAAGGCGGTGCAGCAGTACGCGGACATGCTCGCCCAGGTGCGCAAGCAGGCGCCGGTGCAGAAGCTCGTCCTGACGACGACGGTCACCGACAGCGGGGTGGAGCTGATCGACGGCGACCGGGCCCGGGTGCTGATCTTCGCGGACCAGCGGAACACCCGTACCGCGCCGAAGGAGGAGACGACCTACGCGGCGGCCATGTTCGCCGTGGACGCCGTCCACCAGGACGGTGTCTGGAAGATCGGCAACATCGACACCTTCAACCGCTGACCGGCAGGCCGTCGGGGCCCGGCCGGTATCGTTGAGCGCGATGTCCCGTCGCGAAGTGGTGAACGAGCCCATCGACCCCGATGTCGATCTGCGCGTGCCGGCGCAGCGCGACGAGCTGGTGCGCCACCAGGTGTCGGTACTCGGCGTGATCTCGCTGGGCGGTGCGGCTGGCGCCTGCGCCCGGTACGGCGCCGCGCTGCTCTGGCCCACGCCCGTCGGCGGCTTCCCCTGGACGACGCTGCTGGTCAACACCGTCGGCTGCGCCGTGATCGGGGTGTTCATGGTGCTGATCAGCGAGGTGTGGACCGCGCACCGGCTGGTGCGGCCGTTCTTCGGGACCGGGGTGCTGGGCGGCTTCACCACCTTCTCCAGCTACGCCGTGGACATCCGAAACCTGCTGGAGCAGGGCGAGGCCGGGACCGGTCTGGCCTATCTGGCGGGGACGGCGCTCGCCGCCCTGGCGGCCGTGTGGACCGCCGCCGTGCTGACCCGCCGCCTGGCGGTCCGGGGTGAGGCGCGGTGAACTGGCTGCTCGTCATCGCCGGCGCCGCCGTCGGCGCCCCGCTGCGCTATCTGACCGACCGTTGCGTCCAGGCCCGGCACGAGACGGCCTTTCCCTGGGGAACGTTCACCGTCAATGTGGCCGGCTGCCTGGTGCTCGGCATCGTCGCCGGCGCGGTGACCGCCGGGGCCGCCTCGTCCTCCGTGCAGCTGCTGCTGGGCACCGGCTTGTGCGGGGCGCTGACGACGTACTCGACGTTCTCCTTCGAGACGCTGCGGCTGGCCGAGGACGGGGCCCGGTTCTTCGCCGCCGCGAACGTGGTGGTGAGCATCACCGCCGGGCTGGGCGCCGTCTACACCGGTGTGGCCGTCGCCCAGACGCTCTGGGCATGAAGCGCGGCGTCGTCCCTCACAGCCAGTTGCGCCGCTTGAAGACCATGTACAGCCCGACGCAGACCACGCCCATCAGCCCGATGGCGAACGGGTAGCCGAAGACCCACTTCAGCTCGGGCATGGTCTCGAAGTTCATGCCGTAGACCGTGCCGATCAGGGTCGGGGCGAAGAGGATGGCCGCCCAGGACGAGATCTTCTTGATCTCGTCGTTCTGGGCGTTGCTGGCTTCGGCGAGCTGCTTCATCTCCTCGTTCTGCGCCTGGGTGACCAGGGTGGCGTTGACGGCGAGGATGTCCGCGATCATCTGCCGGAAGCCGTCCACCCGCTCGACGACGGTGGTGGCGTGGTCGTCGACGTCCCGCAGATAGCGCCGCAGCTCCTCGTCGGTGCCGTACTTCTCGAATCCGGCGGTCAGCGCCGAGAGGATGTTGAGCAGCGGGCGGGTGGCGCGCTGGAACTCGACGACCTCGCGGGACAGCTCGTAGATACGGCGGGAGACCTTCGGGTCGCCGCCGAAGACCTCGGTCTCGATCTCGTCGATGTCGTTCTGCAGGCCCGCGATGACCGGCGCGTACCCGTCGACGACGGAGTCGAGCACGGCGTAGAGCACCGCCTCGGGCCCCAGCCGCAGCAGCTCGGGATCGGCCTCCAGCCGGGCGCGCACGGTCGACAGGTCGGGCGACTGGCTGTGCCGGACGGTGAGGACGAAGTCCGGGCCGACGAAGAGGTGCAGCTCGCCGAAGTCGACCTCCTCGGCGTCGTCGAGGTAGCGGGCGGCGCGCAGCACGACGAAGAGGGTGTCGCCGTAGCGCTCCAGCTTCGGCCGCTGATGGGCGACGACGGCGTCCTCGACCGCCAGCTCGTGCAGTCCGAACGCGGCCGCCGCGGCCAGCAGCTGGTCCTCCGCCGGCCGGTAGAGGCCGATCCAGGCCATGGCGTCCGGGGTGTCGGGCAGCTTCCGGTAGGCCTCGGTGAGGGTGGCAGGGGTGTCGATCCGGTGGCCGTCGCGGTAGAGCGCCGCGTCGATCACGCTGTTCTCCACGGGACCGGCCTCCGCCGTCTCGTCCGCCGGGTGCCGGGGCTCCATGGAGCGCTCGGGGGCCGCGTCCGCGGCCTGGTTGCGCTGGTCTCGCTTGTGCGGGCGCAGTGCCCGGGGACGCCGGTCCGACATGGCGGGCTCTTTCCTGGCGGAGCGGATCTGCTCGGACGGGCATCACGCTACGGCGGTCCGTCGCGGATCCACGGTAGCCCGGGGCGCGGGCCCCGGAGCGGGGCCGTTGGCCCGTCCGAGTGGTGTTCATACGAAAAGCGGCGCGGATCCCGAGATCGCCGTGCCCCGTCCACATGATGAGGGACATACGCAGACCAACCGATCGAAAGCGAGGGGCCGTGGCCACCACAGCAAGCACCGCAACCGCCGCAACTGCCACAACCACCAGGGTCGCGCAGTTCTGGACCGTCCTCCTCGGCGTTCTCGCCGGGATCCTCACCGCGCTGCGGCTCACCGCCCCGGCCCGTGCCGCCCGTCGCGAGGTCGTGGCGTCCGAGCGGACCGCGCCGGCCGTCCCGCTGTCGCCCCTCGCGGCCTTCGCCGGGAGCGCGCCCCGCGGCGAACGGTCCCTGCCGCCCACCATCAAGCAGCGCATCCGTGCCGAGGCCCACGGCGCCTCACCCGTCTCCCGGACGCGCACCGCGGGCCTCGGCGACACGCACCTCACGCCCGCCGCGGACGCCCCCGCCCTGGTCCCGGCGGACGACGACCGCTTCGACCGCCTCCCCTGCGCGGCCTGATCCACCGCAGGACCGACACCGTTCGACCGTCTCCACCCGTACGTCCGAACCGACCCTCCTGAGCCACCGCACCACTTGTCGTGTCGAGACCGCCTCTCCGGAGCGCGGGAATCTCCACGACGGAGAACCCAGGACCTTGATATTCCGAGCCCAGCCCCACCCGGCCTGCCGGACGAGGGTGCGTGCCTGGTAGGCATGGCCCGTGCGATTCGAGACAGTGCCGATGCCGTCGACCGTCCGGGCCAGGCCGCGTGACCTCCGCGGCTATCCCGTTCCGGCCATCACCCCGTGGGACGGGGACGAGCCGCAGTTCGCGCTGACGGACTACGGCCGCAGCGCCGACTGCGCCCGCATGCGGCGGTGTTCGGTCTGCGACACGCTGATGCCACCAGGACCGGTGTGGCGTGTGGTGGGTGCCGCGGAGAGCGCCGCGATCGCCGACGCGCTGGCCGCCGGGCGCCCGTACCGCAATCTCGCCCCCACCCTGGAGGGCCCGGGGCACCGCGCCTGCATGCTCTACGCCTCGATGGTCTGCCCCTACCTGGCCCGTCCGAACGCGCGCCGCGGGTTGTCGGCACAGCGGCCGGACGAGCTGACCGGACATGTCGTCCGGGGCGCGGTACGGGGTGCGACGGGCGCGGTGGTGGGCTTCGGCGACTACGAGTTCGCCGTCACCGGCACCCAGGTGCTGTTCCGCTTCCTCGACATCGTCGAGTTCCTGCCGCACGACACGTCCGACGCGCACCTCGAAGAGCTGCGCGCCGAACTCGCCGCCCGGGACCGGCCCGGAGCACCCGGGGATCAGCCGCGGTAGGACGGCAGCCCGGTGTAGGTGGACACCAGCTTCGGCGCGGCGGAGCTCTTCGTGGAGAGCGTGACGATGCCGGCCGGCGTCCTGGCGGCGATGGTGCTGCCGTCCGGGGCCCAGGCGGGCTCGGTGTAGTCCGTGGTGGCGTACGGCGTCAGGTCCTTGAAGACCGGGCCGGCGTCCGTCGGGTTCTCCAGGAACAGGTGGTCGTGACCGCCGACCGAGCGGACGAAGACGACCTCCTCGTGCTCGGAGTGCGACATCGCCGGCTGCGAGCCGTGCGTGAGCGCGGATCCCTGCTGGCGGACGTAGTCGTCACGGATGAAGACCTCGCCGGTGCCGGAGTTCGCGTACACGGCGCTGCCGTGGGTGCCGCCCGCGCTCGGCCAGACGTTGCCGGTCTGCGGGACGGGCTTCACCTCGTCGCCGGCCTCCCAGCCCAGACCGAGCTTCTTCGGCGTCCCGTTGACGGCGCTGGAGGGGACGCTGTCCAGCTCGGAGACGCCGCTCTTCCGGACCGCGAAGAGGATGTTGCTCCGCCCGGACAGCTCCGGAATCGAGTCGTACGCCGTCACCTGCCACGTCGGGTGCGACCAGTTCTGCCCGCCCGGGTTCCGGGCGACGGTGACGCGTCCGGTGCCGTTCGGGTTGGCGAGGGCGAGGTTGCCGGCGCCGTCGATGAACGCGGCCTTGCGGCCGTCCGGCGACCAGGCCAGGTCCCTGACGGCGGTGCCGAAGTCCACCCTGGTGCCGTTCATGACCACGTACCGGGTGCCGTCGCTGATGGTCAGTTTGCTGTTCGCCGTGCCGTTCAGGACCGGCGCGCGCGTGCTGCCCGCCGTGGTGGGCGTGCCCGTGGGGGTGGAGCCGCCGGCCGGAGTGGTGGAGGCACTGGCGCTCGGAGCGGTGCCGGCCGACGGGGTCGCACCGCCGGCCGGAGCGGCGGAACTGCCACTGCTCGGGGTGTTGGTGGCGGCCGGCGGAGTGGTGACCGCCCGCGCGCCCGACGTCGGGCCGCAGCCGGTGAGCAGTGCCGCGGTGGCGGCGGTGAGGGTGGCGGTGAGAGCGACGGCGACGGCGGTGCTGCCACGGGTACGAGCGGACATGAGCGGTTCCCCCCAGGGACGTTGATAGGAGAAGAGTGGCGATTCAACGTCCGTGACGTGTGTGACCGGTGTCACGGACGTGCAACAGCGATTCCGGGATTCATGGGTGTGGGACCGATGGACCCGGGTAGGCGGGTGCCATTGCCGGTTGCTCCTGGGAGGATGAGGAACATGACAGCGCTAGTGAACTCGGACGACACAGCTGTGGTCGATGTCCAGGCCACGGGCGGCTGTGCCTCGTCGATGACGGAACTGCCGTGGATCGAGGAGGCGGGCAAGGTCGCGCCGAAGGATGCGCGGGCCCTGTCGAAGCTCTTCTTCGACCGCCTGCAGAGCCTGGAGGAGGGGACGCGCGACCACCAGTACGCGCGGAACACCCTCATCGAGCTGAACCTGTCCCTGGTCCGGTTCGCCGCCGGCCGGTTCCGCAACCGGTCGGAGGACATGGAGGACATCGTCCAGGTCGGGACGATCGGCCTGATCAAGGCGATCGACCGGTTCGACCTGTCGCGCGAGGTCGAGTTCACCACGTTCGCCATTCCGTACATCACCGGCGAGATCAAGCGCTTCTTCCGGGACACCAGCTGGGCCGTCCATGTACCGCGCAGCCTCCAGGAGCGCCGGATCGCGCTGGCGCAGGCCAAGGACGCGCTCTCCCAGCGGATGGACCGCTCCCCGACCACCGCGGAGCTGGCCGAATACCTGGACCTGACCCCGGCCGAGGTGAACGAGGGGCTGGTGGCCAGCAACGGCTACACCGCCGGCTCCCTGGACCTCCCCGCGGGGGAGAACAACGAGGAGGCCGCGGGCAGTTCGTTCGTCGACCGGCTCGGCGAGGACGACCCGGGCATGGAGGCGGTGGAGAACCTGCAGGCTCTCAAGCCGCTGATGGCGGAACTCGGCGAGCGGGACCGCGCGATCCTGCGGATGCGCTTCGGCCAGGAGATGACGCAGTCCGAGATCGGCGCCGAGCTCGGGGTCTCCCAGATGCATGTGTCCCGGCTGCTGACCCGGACGCTCACCCGGCTGCGTACCGGGCTGCTCACCCAGGCGTAACACGTCGGAACGTCAGCACGAAGGTCCCCGCCGGCACTGTCCGGCGGGGACCTTCGCGCTGTGACGGCCGGGGCGGTCAGCCCTGGAGGGAGCCGATCGGGACGAAGCAGTGCGCGGACCCGGCCAGCATGGTCTCGTCGCCCACGAAGGACTTGAGCACCTCTTCGCTGACCGGCTTCCCCGGTGCCGCCTCCGGCCACGGCCGGGTGGCGAACATGAAATACACCATGCCGCGGTCGCGGGCCGCGTCCACCCACTGCTCGGGAACGGGGCAGGCAGCGTGCAGGTACGGCATGGTCAGGACGGCCTGGCCGCCCTCGACGAGGAGCTTCACGGGGGCCTTGGGCACCTGGGCGATGTCCAGGATGGTCCCGCCGATCGGCAGGCCGACCTCCTCGATCGCCGCGGTGATGGCCGCCTCCGCGGCCTCGGGGCCGCCCTCGACATCGCCGAGGGAGTAGGCCAGGAGGAACGCGATGTCCCGTTCGTCCTCGATGTGCTCGCCGGCCCAGGGGATCACCGCGAGGGTGCCCATCTGGCTCTGCCGGGTGATGTCCGGAGCGGTGCTGGTCTGACTCATGGCAACGGACTGTAACGGCGGGCCGCGCCCGACCGGGCCCGCATGTCACCTGAGAGAGCGAGTCCTGACCGCTAAACCCACCGAACGAGGTCGTGTCGATCGCACATGCGATACGACGGTATGTCCGTGGAAGGGGTGCGATGCACCGCCCCCGGCCGTGACCGGTGGGGCCCGTGGTCGTTGGACAGGGCGCATCACCCCCGCGCGAAGGCTCCGGAGCGTCCAAGCTTCGGAGCCTTTGGTGTCGGGGCCGTCCTCACCGGCGGTGACGTTCACCAGTTCGGCTCAACCTGCGTGACTATGCGGCATACATACGCGTTGCGCAGGGCGTCAATGCCGCAGGTCCTGCGGTTTGGGTTTCACCATCAAGGAGATTTCGATGTCGCGTATTGCCAAGGCAGCCGCCATCACCGCCGCGGCCGGTGCCGTTCTGGCTGCGGGCGCCGGCATGGCTGCCGCCGACGCCGGTGCCCAGGGTGCTGCGGTCGGTTCCCCCGGCGTTCTGTCCGGCAACCAGGCCCAGATCCCCGTTCACGTGCCCGTCAACGTCTGCGGTAACTCCGTCAACGTGATCGGTCTCCTGAACCCGGCGTTCGGCAACCACTGCGAGAACGTCTCGGGCGGCTGGTAGTCCCGGTTCTCAACAGTTGTAGGGCCACTGGACCGGACGACGACCGGCCCGGCACAGCGGGCCGGCGGGACGCAGACCGACCGTCCCGTCACCTGTCCGTCCGGCGGCCCGGGGCGAACACCCCCATCCCACTGGTGCGGCCCCCCGCGATGCCTTCGCGGGGGGCCGCACTCGTGCGTTCGCCCGCCGGTCCGGGTGCGGGTCAGTTCTCCTCGTACCGGTAGATGTTCTGCAGGTTCATGACCTCGGACGGCTTCGTGTTCCACGGCGGCATGGGCTCGTTCAGACTGACGACGCGGCCGTGCTGCGGGTCGGAGGCGGCCAGCGGCCGGGCCGGCAGATAGCCCGACTTCGGGTACTTGCGCTGCCAGCGCAGCCAGATGAGGTCGATGAAGGCGTGGTGCAGCCAGAAGACCGGGTCGTTGGGCGAGGTGGCGCCCGTCATATGGCCGCCGACCCACTGGTGGACCCGGTTGTGGAGGAGTCCGCCCTGCGTCTCGCTGACCGTCCACCCCTCGATCCTGTTGCGGAAGCCCTTGGTGGTGGCGGTGGAGTTCCACGGGGAGGTGTCGTAGACCGATTCCGCGATCGCCTTGTCGAGGTCCGCCTTGGTGGGCAGCCCGATCGGACGGTCCGGGCGGCCGAACTGCCGGGTCAGATACTTCTCGTCCGTGACGGCGACGGTGATCGGCCAGTTGCCGTTGACGTAGGCGAAGGGGCCGGTCATGACCTGGCCGTCGGACCGCCGGCCGTCACCGCCCAGGAAGTCGGACGCCCAGATCGAGGAGGTCTTCGCGTTGTCCCGCGTCCAGTCCCAGTAGGGCAGGGTGACGCTGGAGTCCACGGACTGCAGCTTGCGCTCGAACTCCAGGATCAGCCGGCGGTGCCACGGGAAGAACGAGGGCGTCATGTGGCCGACCCGGAGCCCGGTGTCGCCGTCGGAGACGTAGTACTGACCGTGTATGCGGACGAAGTCGTCGTAGATGCCCTTGCTCTTGAGTTTCAGGACCGCGCGGACGAACTTCGCCCGCTGGGCGCTGGTCATGTTCTTCTGGTTCTGGCGGGTGTACACCGTGTCGGCCCTTCTGCGGTCAGTGGTGGTAGGCGCCGCCGGCGAGCGACAGCTTGGCTCCGCCGATCACGTCGACCGCGCCGCGGGCCGTGTCGAGCGGGGTGGCGTACGGCTGGTAGTGGTTGGCCACACTCAGGTAGGTGCCGTCCGCGCGCCGCATGACATGGAGCTGCCGGCCGTCGATGAGGATGACGACAGGGGACCCCTCGGTCGTGGCGGCGTCGGCCGTGCCGGTGGGCACACCCTGGATGCGGCGGCCCCGGTAGACCTCGTCGAAGGCTCCGGCGGCCGCAGCCGGGGCGGACCCCGCCCGGTCGCTGCCGGCGTCGGACCGGCCGGACCCGGTCTTCCCCGCGTCGGACTCCCCGGCCGTGATGATCGGGTGCAGTACCGCCGTCGTGCCGGTGACGGCGACGGCTGCGGTGAACGCCGCCCGGAGCACCCGGCGGCGCGTGTGGGCGGACGGTGACGCTTTCCCGCCGCCGTTTTCCTTGGCTTCGCTCATGCTCAGCTCTCCTCGATATCGGCCGACAGGGCCGGACCTGTGAGGAGCGGCGGTATCGCGCCGCATTCGCCCGGACGGGCGGCGCCGACTGTCCGTCAGCTATGCACCATCATCCTGCTCCCGGCGTGAGGCGCTCGCTCATCCCGGCAGCCGGAGTACAGAACTCCATTCGTGCGGGTGGCGTTTGCCTCCGACCCGTGACGAACGTAAATCCGATATACGGCGGCGGAAGTCAACCAGGGACCCGGTATTCACCCGATCTGACGATCCGACGGATTCACCGGCGGTTCTGACCGGCGCACGTTTCCTAATGGACTATCAGAAGAGGCCCGCTCGCCCGGCTGCTCATACTTTCTGAATTACCGTCCGGAGAAAGTGCTCCGTGTCGGTAACGTCGCAGGAGGAGCAAACATGGCCCACCGACGCCAGAGGCTGACTGGTGCATGTGTCGGAGCGGCCACCGCCGGCCTGCTCATGCTCGGGATGACCCACACCGCCGTCGACGACATGCGCGTCGCGGCGGACGCCACGGATCCGGCACCGCCGTCACCGGCCGCCGGACCGCCGGGTCCCGGGCCGGCCGGGGCCCTGCGCCCCGCGTCGA
Organism: Streptomyces sp. So13.3; assembly: GCF_005860785.2. Lineage (NCBI taxonomy): Bacteria > Bacillati > Actinomycetota > Actinomycetes > Kitasatosporales > Streptomycetaceae > Streptomyces > Streptomyces sp. So13.3. Next base: position 5,147,190 of record NZ_CP048835.1, read on the forward strand.
CCGCCGGATACACGCCGATGGGGGCGTTCACGTCCTCCGGTGCCGACGGTGTGCAGCGGATCGCCGATCTGCAGCAGTGGCTGGGCGGTACCCATCTCACGGTGGGTCACACCTATCTCCCCGGCGAGAGCTGGGACAACATCGAGGGCGAGCCCGAGCTGCTGCAGCCGTGGGCGCAGTGGAGGAAGGCGGAGCCGGACCGGCTCTTCGTCCTCAACGTGCCGATGCAGGAGCGCAACGAGCAGCACATCTCCGACAGCCAGGTGCGGTCGCTGCTGCGCTCCGGCGCGGCGGGCCGGTTCGACAGCCACTTCACGGAGCTGGCGCGGCGACTGGTCGCGCTGGGTGTGCCCGACACGGTCGTCGTGCTGGGCTGGGAGATGAACGGCACCACGTACACCCACCGCTGCGGTCCGGATCCGGAGTCCTGGAAGACGTACTGGAACCGCATCGTGACGGCGATGCGCGCCGTTCCCGGCCAGCGGTTCCGGTTCGACTTCACGCCGAACCGCGGCCAGGACGCCATCGGCTGGACGTCGTGCTACCCGGGTGACTCCACCGTGGACATCATCGGCATGGACTCCTACGACCAGCCGCCGGGCGACTCCTTCTACGACCAGGTCGAGGAGCCGTTCGGTCTCCAGGCGCAGGTGGACTTCGCGGCCGCGCACAACAAGGCGATCTCCTATCCGGAGTGGGGACTCTTCCGCAACGGCGACAACGCGGACTACATGCGGATGATGCTGCAGTGGATCAACGATCACCGGCCGGTCTACCAGACGCTCACCGACTACTGTCCGCACGGCGTGTGGCAGTGCACGGACAACCCCAAGTCGTCGAAGGTCTTCCGGTCGACGAACTTCGCCCGCGTCGAGCCGACGCCGACGCCGGTACCGACCCCTGTTCCGACGCCGACGACAACGCCTGCACCCACGCCGTCGACCACGCCTACGCCGAGCGGGACGCCGACGCCGGGCGGGACAACGAGTGTGCCGCTGACGTCCACGCCCGCGGACGTGCCGTCGCCGTCGCCGACGGACGGCGCGACCCCGGCGGAGTCCCCGACCGTTCCGGTGAGCCCCGCGCCGGGTGACGCCACGACGCCACCCGCGACGGTGACGCCGCCCGCGACCGTGACCCCGACCGTCACCCCGGCCGCGACTCCGGATCCGGCCGTGGCGGAGACCCCGTCCGCCGCACCGGTTCCGGCCGACGCGACGGCGCCGGTGGTCGCTCCGGCGGCCCCGCCGACCGCCGATCCGGTGGTGGCGCCGGAGCCCGCGCCCGGGCTGAGCCCGGCGCCCGCGCCGAGTCCCGCCGCGACGCTCACCCCCCTGCCGGCTCCGGGTCCCGATCCGGCCGCCACCGGCGCCACGGCACCCGCGCCTGCTCCGACCGTCATGGTTCCGGTGCCGGTGACCCTCCCGACGATCGGTGCGCCCTGCACACCGACGCCGGATCCCGGCTTCAGCCCCGCCCCCAGCCTGTCGCCCGCACCGGTTCCGACGTCTCCTGTTCCGACGTCTCCCGCTCCTGCGCCGACTGCGTCGCCGACGTCGCCCGCGACGCCGGGGCCGGTCGTCCAGGTGGCCGGACCCGTGTGCACGGCGGTTCCGGTGGGGCCCTTCAAGCCCGCTCCGACGCTCAGTTCACCCCCGGCGCCCGCCGAGGTGTGCCTGCCACTCGACATGGGAGACGAATTCAAGCGCCAGTTCGGCACCGGAAAGCTGTGCTTCCGCGTCGAATGGCAGACCCCCAAGAAGAGCTGACCGTAACGCGACGCGCCCGGCGGCCTGCCGCCGGGCGCACGCATGGAAAATCGGTTGGGCTAGTGGAGTGAAATCGCGGAACCAAACCGGAGATGGGCAGTTGATCAGTTCGCTTCAATGACAGGAACATAGTTTCAAGAAGGGCGAACCGTGCTGAAGAAGTTCATGGCCAGTGCAGCAGTTGCCGTTTCCATCGTCGGTCTCTCCGCCATGGCTGCCCCGCAGGCGCTGGCCATCGGTAACGACGAGGGAGCCTCCACCACGAACGGTAACGGGGCGGAGCAGAGCTACGGCAACACCCACACCGACGGTGTGATGAGCCCCCAGGTCGGCCTCGTCCAGGGCACGCTCAACAAGCCGTGTGTCGGCCTGCCGCTCAAGGCGAACATCGGCTCGCTCGTCGGCCTCGTGCCGATCACGGCCCAGGACATCAACGTTCTGTCGTCGCCGCAGAACCAGCAGTGCACGGAGAACTCCTCGCAGATCAAGGGCGACGAGCCGCTGTCGCACATCCTGAGCCAGATCCCGGTGCTCTCGGGCAACGGCGTCGGCAACGGCTGACAGCTGACACCTCATCGCATGGCGGTGGCCGCGTACTCCGTACGCGGCCACCGTCGCGTTCTCCGGCGCTTCCGATTTTCCCGGGGCACCCGGTTGGCTCACGTGGCCGCCGACAATCCCTTCGCGGCGGCCCCGGACGCCGAATGCACTGTGTCCAGGGGCTGTTCACGGCCGGTCCCGGCCGGAGGGGGAGCGCGACACGCCGGGTGCCGGTAGTTGACAGGTTGCGGGGCCGCCGTTCGCTTTCGACGGTTGTGGAGTACACCCGTCTGTTCAGCGAAGGGAAAACATCTTCATGCGCACCCACCGGACGACCGGCGTGATCGTCTCCACCGCCCTCGTCGGCGCACTCGCATTCGGCACTGCCGGAACGGCATTCGCGTCCCCCGACGTCGCTCCCACCGGTACCTTCACCGGTCGCACCGCCCCGGCGGCTCCTGATCCCGCCGCACTACTCGCCCAGGTCACAGCCCTCGGCAATGTCGGCGCCGTCCTGACGCCGGTGACGGACCTGGTCAAGGCCGTGCTCGCGGCCCCCGGCAACAAGCTGTCGGCGGAGGACGCCACGAAGCACGCCGACGCGGTCAAGGCCGCGATCGCCGCGGCCAAGGTCCCCGCGGCGCCGGCTGTCCCGGCCGCGCCCGCAGCGCCCGCCGTCCCCGCCGCTCCGGCCGCCCCGGCCGTTCCTGCGGTTCCCGCCGTGCCGGCCGTGCCGGCCGTCCCCGCGCTGCCGGCCACCCCCGCGCTGCCCGGAGTTCCGGCGCTGTCCGGTGTGTCGATGCACGGCGTCAGTGCTGCGGACCGCTCCGCACCGCGTGCGGCCGACGTCGCGGGTGACGCGCTGGCCGGTCTGCAGACGGCCGTCGACAACCTGCTGAAGGCGGCCACGTCGGGTGACGTGGCGGGTGTCCTGACCAGCGCGCTCGCGACCGTCACCGGCCTGGTCAACTTCCTGGTCGCCACGGTCCTCGGCGGTGCGCTGCCGGCGCCGGACCTGCCCGGCCTGCCGAAGCTCCCGGCGCTGCCGACCCTCCCGGTCCCGCTCCCGCCGCTGCCGCTCAACGACCTCCCCGGCTGACGCGTTCAGGACCCCGACGACCTGCGGCACGCGGATGGACGCGCGCCGCAGGTCGTGGTCTTTTCCGGGGCGGGTGCCGGCGGAAGGGCGCCTCAGACCCGCTTCGCCCGCCAGGTGTTCAGCCGCGACCGCCAGCTGCGCACCACCGGCAGATAGCGGCGCACCGCCGCGGCCGCCCGGTCCCGGAGTGCGGCCCGTGCGACCTGGAGCCGGAGGGCGGGCGCGAACAGCGGCGACGTCATCAGCAGCCGCTGGTTGGCCACGAGGTCGGGGCACCAGGGCAGCTTGTTCGCCTCGTTGCCGCGCAGCAGGCTCAGCGCTCCGCCGCCGCCCGATGCGGTGGCGTGACCGGCGCCGTTCCTGATCAGCATGGTGGTGAGATCGGCCTTGGTGGCGCGCAGCCGGGGGTCGGCGCCGAAGAGATAGCCGCCGACCAGTTGCGGGGAGAGCATCTTGAGGTCCGCCGCCAGCACTTCGCCGTCCAGCCGGTACTCGGTGATGACGGCGTCGCCGCCGGCCACCATGTGCTGCCCGGCCCGCTTGAGGTGCGCGGCGAAGCGCGGCCTGGCGTGCTCCGGGGTCACCCCGCGTCCCTCCCACTGCAGGATGTGGAGGCGCAGCAGGTTCTCGACGGCCGTGGGCACCTCGTGCTCGGGGACGACGCGCTCCTCGATGCCCAGGGCGTCGAGTTTGCGTACGTAGGCCCGGGTGCGCTGGCCGCGGGAGGTGGACATCCGGGTGATCAGCTCGGCCAGCGGGACACCGGGCAGCTCCATGCAGACGGAGTCCGCCAGCCGCCGCTTCGGTCCCTGCCAGCACTCGTGGAGCCGTTCGGCGGCGGCGCCCGGCCGTACCTCGCGCAGGTCGATCAGCGCGCCGCGGGCCGCGCGGCGCAGTCCGGTGGCCATCGCGGTGACGGCGGCGTCGGTGGCGTTGTCGTCGAGCAGCACGTCGGAGAAGTCGGTGATGCTGCCGCCCAGCGGCACCAGGACGGGCAGCGGCCGGTGGGTGAGCATCAGCGGGGCGGCGCCGATGAGCTCCCCGTCCTGCCGGACGAGCAGCACCCGCAACCGGCGGGGCCGCCCGTACGACGTCCACCAGGAGTGCAGCCAGGAGTGGCTCTGGAACGGGGTGGCGGTCCGGCAGTGCCGGTGCAGGCGTCCCCACTCCTCGCGCAGCGCGGCGAACTGCAGCGGGTCGCGGCACATCGTCACCGAGCGGACGGCTGCGGTGTCGCCCCCGGTCATCACGCCATTTCCTTGACCGGCGGACGGCTGCCGTGGGCCGGGGCGGGAACAGCGGCGTGCGCGGCCGCCCGGCGGCCGCGGTTGCCGGGCCGGACCAGTAGGACCAGCGCGCCGACCAGGCCGCCGGCGCTGGCGCCGACGGCGCCGGACAGCGCCGTCGAGGGCGACGCGGCCGCGGCGGGGACGGCGGCCGGGGAGAACATCAGCAACCGCACCCCGGTGTTGGCGGCGTTCCGGTTGCCGGTGGCCGTCAGGGAGTTCGCCACGGCGTTCGCGATGTCCGAGGCGTCGCGGGCGCGGGACCCGGTGCCGGTGATCGCGATCATCGGCGCGTCGGGCGAGGTGGCCACCTGCACGTTCTCGCGCAGCCGCGCGAGAGGTACGCCCGCGTCCTCCTGCGCGTCGGCCAGCACCGTGGAACCGGTGATGACGCGGCCGTAGGCCTGTGCGAACCCGAGGGCGGTGGCCGGGTCGGAGTGCTGCGGCACGACGATGACGTAGCTGGTCGCGGAGTACTGCGGCGGGGTGGCCAGGCCGTAGCCCAGGCCGCCGGCCAGCCCGATGCCGATGCACAGCGGCAGCGGCCACCAGCGCGGCAGCCGCCGCGACGCGTCCCGCAGCCGGGTCGGCGCGCCGGGGGCGTGGGTGGGGGTCTCGTCCATGGGATCGCTCTTTCTGTGGGCTCTGGTCAGGGCCGGGCGGGCCGGGCGGCGGCGAGCGCGTACAGCTCGGCCAGCCGGCCGGCGGTGCCGGCGATGTCGTAGTGGCCGACGGCGGACGGCACCGGGAAGCGGTGTTGTCCGGCCTCCTGGTGCTGCCGCAGGGCGGCGGCGAGCGCGTCGGCACCGGCGCCGATACGCCGTGCGCCGGGTGCGTCCGCGGCGGGCAGGTCGTCGATGGCCGGGCAGGTGACGTACAGGACGGGCAGCCCGGCCGCGAGGGCCTCCAGCACGGCGAGCCCGAAGGTCTCCTCGCGCGAGGCGGAGACGAAGAGGTCGACGGTGGCGAGCAGCGCGGGGAGGGCCGGCGCCGGGTCGCGGCCGTCCCCGCCGCCGGTTTCGCCCAGCAGATGGATCCGGTCGGCCGCGCCCAGCCCGGCGGCCAGCCTCAGCAGGGCGTCGCGCTCGGGTCCCGCGCCGGCCAGCAGCAGCTGGGCGCCGGGGCGGCCGGCGACCGCGCGCACCAGCAGGTCGAACCGCTTGCCGGCCACCAGCCGCCCCACGCCGCCCACCACGAAGGCGTCCTGCGGGAGCCCGAGGCGGGTCCTGGTGGCCGCCCGGACCGCGGCGTCGAAGCGGAACGCCCCGGCGTCGATGCCGTTGGGCACCGTATGGATCCGCGGCCCCGGGATGCCCCAGGCGCGCAGCCGTTCGGCGACGGTGTCCGAGACCGCGACGGTCGCGCTGCCGAGTTTCTCGGTGCCCCGGTACAGGGCGCGGGTGCCGCGGGTGAGGGGGCGGCCCTCGATCGTGGTGGTCCCCAGGGAGTGCTCGGTGGCGACCACGGTGCGCACCCCGGCCAGCCGGGCGGCGATCCGGCCGTAGACGCAGGCCCGGTAGAGGTGGGTGTGGACGAGGTCGTAGCGCCCGGCGCGGATCAGCCGGGTGAGCCGGGGCAGCGCGGTGAGGTCCCGGTTCCCGGTCATCCCCAGATGGGTGACGGGTGTGCCGTCGGCGCGGATGCCCTCGGCGACCGGACCCGGGTGGGTGAGGGTGATGACCTCGCAGGACAGCGGCAGATGCCGCAGCAGCAGCCGCAACTGCTGTTCGGCCCCGCCGATGCCGAGCCCGGTGATGATGTGCAGGACCTTCATCGGCCGTCCTGCTCGACCCGGGGTTCCGAGGGGACCGGCGAGCCCTCGGCGACACGCGCGTCCGGCACTTCAGGGGCGTCCGGCACGTCAGGGGCGTCCGCGGAATCCCGAGGGCCGGCGGTGCGGGCGTACGGCAGCGCGGCGTAACCGCCCTCGAACGGCAGCGGGCGGCGGCGCAGCAGGTGTTGCAGCCGCTTGAGGTGGAGGTGCCCGGCGGTGTCCCGCTCCCCTACATAGGCGCGGGGCAGCGCGTGCGTCCCGGTCAGCGGCCCCGCTCCGACGGCGCAGCCGTACGCGTAGCCGGCCGCGCGTACGGCGTTGACGACGCGGGCGTCCAGCTTGCCGTACGGATAACAGAAGCCCTCGGGGGCCTTCCCGGTGATCTCCTGGAGCCGGTCGCGGCTGCCGCGCACCTCTGCGGCCAGCACGTCGTCGGCGGTGGCCGTCAGGTCCAGATGGACGAGGCCGTGGGAGCCGACCTCCATACCGGCGGCGGCCGCGGCGCGGATGCCGTCCTCGGTCAGCAGTGGTTTGCGCGGCCCCAGTTCGTCCCAGTCGTTGCTCCCGCCGAGCCTGCCGGGCAGGACGAAGACCGTGGCGGAGTGCTCGTACCGGCGCAGCAGCGGTACCGCGTGTTCCACGAAGTCGGCGTAGCCGTCGTCGAAGGTCAGCCCGACGAGCCGCTTCCCGCGCCCGTCCGCGCGGGCGCGCAGCAGCTCCGCCACGCCCACCCCGGTCAGGCCGCGGCCGTTCAGCCACCGCAGCTGCCGTTCCAGCCGGTCGGGGCTGACGGTGACCAGGTACGGATCGTCGGCGCACTCCCCGACGGAGTGGTACATCAGCACCCACGGCGCTGTCCGGCGGCCTCGTCCGGACAGCGTGTCGGAGGCGGCGGAGCGGCGCGGAGGGACGTGGACGGGGGAGATCTCAGCGGACATGGGGCAGCTTCCGTTTCACGGTGGCGAGCAGGTGCGGGACTTCCGGCACCCGTACGGCGGCGGCGGCCGCGGTGAAAATGGCCGGTACCACGAGACAGCAGACGGTGGTGGACAGGAGTGGTCCCGGCAGCAGGCGGGCGGTCGCCCAGCCGGCCGTAGTGGCGGCCGCGGCGGCCACCACGAGCCGGCCGAGACCCGCCGCGACCGTGCGGGCCCTGATGGCGATCACCTGCGCGCCGAGGCCGCGCAGCAGCAGCACGGCGGTGGCCGTGATGCCCGCGGCGTTGGCGCCGGCGATGCCGTAGATGCCCCAGTACCCGACGGTGACGGCTCCCGCGGTGATGGTGATCAGCAGTCCGGCACCCATGGCGGCGGCCGGGTACCAGGTGGGCCGGGCGGCCGAGAAGAACGGCCGGACCAGGGCTCCCACCATGCTCTGGCCCAGCAGGCCCAGCGCGTAGACCCGCATGACGGACGCCGTCGCGGCGGTGTCGGCCGCGTCGAAGGCGCCGCGCTGGAAGAGCAGTTGGACGATCTGCGGCGCACAGGCGATGACGAAGGCGGTGCCGAGCAGCACCACGATGCCGGCCAGCGTGAGATCGCGTTCCACCCGGCGCCGCGCCTTGTCCGGCTCACCGTCGGCCAGCGCCTGCGCGACCACCGGGAAGGTGACCGTGACGATCATCAACGAGAGCACCATCGGCAGTTGGGCGACCTTCTGCGCGTAGTTCAGATGCGAGATGGCGCCCGCGGGGAGCGAGGCGGCGAGGAACCGTTCGATCAGCACCTGCGCCTGGCGGCAGAGGCTGAAGATGATGACGGGAGCCAGCAGCGCGATCCCGAGGGGCGCGGCGCCCGCGTCCCCGGCGGCCCGTGCGGCGGCCCGCACCGAGCGCCGCGGGCGCGGGCCGCGCGGCGGCAGCCGGCGCAGGAACGACGGGAGTTGGACGAGCACCATCAGCAGGCCGCCGACCGCGACACCGGCCGCGGCGGCGCGCACTCCCCAGCGGGCGTGGAGCAGCAGCAGGGTGGCGATGATGCCGACGTTGTAGACGACGTAGATGGCCGCCGGCGGGACGAACCGGCGGTGCGCGCGCAGCGCGGCGCTGAAGTAGCCGGTGAGGCCGAACGTCAGGACGGTGGCGGCGGTGAGCCGGGTGCAGTCGACCGCGAGGGCGGGGTCCTTCAGACCGGGCGCCAGGATCCCCACGAGCACGGGCGCGCCCAGTTCGAGCAGCACCATCGCCGCGCCCAGGGCGAGCAGCAGCCGGGGCAGCGTGGCCGCCAGCAGCGTCCGTACGGGGTCCGGCCCTTGCCCCGCTCCGCGGCGCCGGGCCAGGGCGAGGCTGAAGGCCGGGATCAGCAGCAGGGCCATCGCGTCCTCGATGAGGACGGTGGAGGAGAGTTCCGGCACGGTCCAGGCGACCAGGAACGCGTCGGTGGCGGGTCCCGCGCCGAAGAGGTGGGCGATCGTCTGGTCGCGGAGCAGGCCCAGCAGCGAGCCGAGCGCGGTGAGCGCGGCGGTGAGGGCCGCGGCCCGCGCCAGTACCCGTCCCAGGCCGGACGGTTGGGGCTGTTCCCTCGCCGCTCCCCCGCCGTCCGGCGCGGGGGAAGGAGCGGGGACGACAGCCGGGGCTACGCCTTCGAGGACGCCGGATCGCGGTGGCTGCGCGGGAGGTTCGGGTGGCGCCGTGGTGTCCGTCATCGGACGGCCTCCGGGCGCAGTGCCCAGGCGGCGGCCAGTCCGAAGAGCATGGCGGTCAGCACGGTCGAGGGCCCGCCGATGTCCGCGTACAGGAAGTCGACGCACTGCCAGAGCAGCAGCCCGGTCGCGATCAGCCCGCACTCGGTGCCGCGGCCCGCGCGCCGGGCTCCCGCCAGCCGGCTCAGCCCGACGGCCAGCAGCGCCGCCCAGCTGCCGACGATCAGGGTGATCCCGATCAGCCCCTGCTCGCTGAGGATGAGCAGATACATGTTGTGCGGGGACAACAGGGGTTCGCGCGCGAACCCCTGGCCCGCGCCGTCGGTGTCGCTGCCGGACGACAGGTCGAGCGCGGCGTGCCCGTCGCGGTGGGCGGGGAAGCCCTTGAGGCCGACGCCGGTGGCCGGCCGCTCGCGCCACATGTCGGTGGCGGCGGCCCACAGGCTGTACCGGTCGGTGACCGACGAGTCGGGCGCGTCCGTCACCTGCGTGATGCTGGCGAGCCGGTCGCTGATCAGCTGGGAGCCCACCCCGGCGCCGCCGACCAGCACCACGCCCGCCGCGGCCGTCACCGCGAGGATCCGTACCGCCTGGCGCCAGCCGGCCAGCACGGTCATCACCGAGCACGCCAGCACGGTGGCGATCCAGGTGCCGCGGCTGAAGGACAGCACCAGCGGGACCACGAGCGCCGCGGCGCAGCCCAGCGCGACCGGCCGCAGCCGGCGGGGGGAGCCGGGCGCGGCCGGCGCGAGGGCCAGCCCGACGGAGATCATCAGCCCGTAGGCGACCACGGTGGCCATGCCCATCACGTCCGACGGCCCGAACGTGCCGACGGCGCGGATGTTCTCGCCGACGTACGAGGCGCCGGTTCCCGTCGCGTACTGGTAGACCCCGAACGCGCCCTGCACCAGGGCGAGCAGTACGACGGAGCCGGCCACCACCAGGAAGTCGCGGGTGGTGCGCAGCAGCAGCACCAGCGCGGTCGGCACGAGGACGAAGACCTGTAGGTACCGCACGAATCCGGCGACACCGGCGGCCGGATCGGCGGCGGCGAGGGTGGCCACCGCGATCGCGACGACGGGCGCGCCCAGGACGAGGGCGGCCGCCGCGGTCAGCGGACGCGTCCGCGCCCGCAGCGCCCGGACGGCGCAGAAGGCGACCAGCACTCCCGAGGCCGCGTCGGCGGGGGTCATCTTCCCGGAGGCGCTCACATCCCCGGCGCCGACCGGGGCCGCGAGCAGCAGCACGGTCGCGACCGCGGGCAGCAGCGGCCCCAGCCAGGCCCATCGGTCGACTGCGTGGCGGGCCGGGGGACGGGCGGCCGGCGCGTGCCGTACGGGGCGGGGGGCGGTGTCCGGGAGGACGGCCACGCTCAGCTCCCCCCGAACCGGAAGAGCGCCGTCGCGGTGCGCAGCAGGATGCGGATGTCCTGCCACAGCGACCAGCTCTCGATGTAGTGGTTGTCGAAGCGGGCCCGGTCCTCGATGGAGGTGTCGCCGCGCAGCCCGTGGATCTGCGCGAGGCCCGTGATGCCGACGGGCATCCGGTGCCGCTCCTGGTATCCGGGGTACGTCTGGCTGAACTGGCGGACGAAGTAGGGCCGTTCCGGCCGGGGGCCGACCAGGCTCATGTCACCGCGCAGCACGTTCCACAGCTGCGGCAGCTCGTCCAGCGAGGTACGGCGCAGGAAGTGGCCGACGGCGCTCATCCGCCGGTCGTGGGAGACGTTCCACCGGGTGGCCGACTCCCGCTCGTCGCTCGGCCGCAGGGTGCGGAACTTCAGCAGGACGAACGGCCGGCCGTCCAGGCCGACGCGCTCCTGCCGGAAGAGCACCCCGGGGCCGTCGGAGAGCCGGACGGCCAGCGCGCTGAGTGCCAGGATCGGGGCCGCGGGCAGCAGCGCCAGGAAGGCGAGCAGGGCGTCCAGCACCCGCTTGGCGATCAGGCCGGCGCCGGGGCGCGGGTAAGGGTCGAGGCGGGCGCAGGCGAAGCCCCACAGATGGCCGGCCGCCGGCCGGCCGGCGGTCCTGGAGCCGGGCCCCGACGTGACCTGCCACAGACAGCAGCCCCGGGCGGCGAGCAGTCGGACCAGGTTCGCGGCCGCCGGATTGCCCGCCGGGGGGCCGGCGAACACGGCGTAGCGCACCGAGTTCTGGATGATCGCCCGGTGGATGTCGCCGACGGAGCCGAGCACGGGCAGCGGTGAGTCCGTGCCCGGCGTGTTGTACGGGTGCACCACGCCGACCGGCCGCATGCCGTACTCGGGGTGCGCGTACAGCACGTCGGCCACCTGCTGGACGACGGGACCGGCCCCGACGAGCAGCGTCGAGCGCGGATGGCGCCGCGCCGACCAGCGCTGGAACCGGTAGACGACCGCGCGTGCGGCGCAGGCCAGCAGGCTGGTCGCGGCGATCGTGGTGAGCAGCACCGGCCAGCCGGGGGAGTGCGCCGGGCGGACGGCGGCGAGGGTGGTGGCGGACGCGCACCAGGCGAGGGCCGAGCAGCCGAGCAGCGCGGGCAACTCGTCGAGTGCCGCCGGGTCGAGGCCGGTTCGGTACAGCCCGGCGTAGGTGTGCAGGAGCGTCAGGCACACCAGGAGCGGTCCGAGCAGCAGCACCGGGGAACCCGGGCGGACGGCCAGCACGCCGGCGGCGGCCAGGCAGTCGGTGGCGACGAGCGGGACGACCGCGCGGTGGCGGACGGCGACCCGTGCGTGGGGGCGCCGCTGCACGGCGGCGTCGGACGGTCCCCGGGGTGGCGAGATCGGGGCGGTGGTGGCGGGCGCGACCTTGGTCTGCCGCACGTGCCGGGCTGGGTGGGGCGCGCTTGCGCTCTCCGTCGTCATCGCGTGATGCGTTCCCTGCACTCGGGTCGCGACGGATCGAGCATGTCGCGGTAGAGGTCCGCGACCGATGCCGTCGTCCGCCGCACGTCGTATGTCGTGCGCACGTGGTTGAGGGCCCGGCGGGCCGCGGTTGCGCACACGCCGGGGTTGGTCAGCAGGCCGAGCAGCGCCTGGGCGAGGGCGTCGGGATCCTCCGGCGGCACCAGGCAGAAGCGCTCCTGGCCGGGTGGCAGGCTCTCCCGCGCGCCGTCGACGTCGGTCATCACCACGGGGCGGCCGCAGGCCATCGCCTCCAGCGGGGCCAGCGCCATCCCCTCCCACCGGGACGGCTGGACGACCACGTCGGCGGCCCGGTACCAGGGGACGGCGTCGCGGGTGGCCCCGGCGAACAGCACCCCTTCGGGGGCGTCCCGGAGCAGCCGGTCGCGGTCGGGTCCTTCGCCCACCAGGACCAGCCGGGCGTCGGGCAGCCGGGCGGTGACCTCGGGCCAGGCCCGCAGGAGCAGGTCCTGGCCCTTCTGCGGACACAGCCGGCCCACGCAGACCACGAGGCGGTCGGCGGGACCCAGGTCGGTGAGGGCGGGCATCGAGGCGCGCAGTCCGCGGGCCGCGTCCGGCGGCCCGCCGTCGGGAGTGAATCGCTCGAGGTCGACGCCGTTGGGAACGACCGCCCAGCGGGCGTCGATCCCGGCACGTTCCCCTGTCAGCCGTTCGCTCTCGCTGACACAGAGCACCCGGGTGGCCCAGCGCGCGGCCCACCGCTCCCAGCGCAGAGCGGCGTACGCGGTCGCCCCGCCGACCGCTTCGAAGGACCAGGCGTGCGGCTGGAACACCGTCGGGACCCGGCCGCGTACCGCCAGCCGTCCGGCCAGTCCGGCCTTGGCGCTGTGGGCGTGCAGCAGGTCGGGACGCACCTCGCGGACCACCCGGCGGGCGCGGGCGGTCTCGCCGGGAAGGCCTGGGCCGGGGGAACGGCCGGCCGCCCAGGGCACGACCTCGGCGCCCGCCTCGGCCGCGTCGGCGGCCAGGACGCCGCCGGGAGGGCAGGCCACGACCGCGCGGACCCCGTCACCGACCTGGGCCCGCACCAGGTCGGTGACGACGCGGGCGACCCCGCCGTCGACCGGCTGAACGAGGTGGAGCACCGTCAGCCGGCCCGGGTCCTGCTGGTGTTGCGGCATCGCGCGCCGTTCTCTCTCTCTCCGCGACATGAAGAATCGGATGTGTGCTGCCTGCCCTGTCCCGCCACATCAGTGGTCTGTCCCGCTAACAACGAGGGGTCTGCCGGGCAGGTAATCCTTGTTCGGCGCGCCGGCGCGAAATCGGAGCTCAGTGCCGCCGCCGGCCGACGGCGGAACCTGGTTCACCGACCGGCGCCCGCAGGTCGATCGGCGAACTCCTGTTCGTCCGCTCGCAAATGCCGGCGGAATGCTGGTTGCTCTCCACAGTCAACCATCAGAACAGGAATGCACCGTGACAGAGCGCGGATTGAAAATCACGCAGGACGCGCTGACCACGGCTCCTAGCACATTCTTACGACCAACTGATCAATCAGCGCGGTGTGTTGACGTACCGGCGTTTGTCGAACGGGGTCGCGAAAGAAACGATGCGGCTATTCGGCAACCCGTACACATGCGCGGGATTTCACCTTCCGGGGGAGGTACCCCCGGGCGTGCCGGTGCGTTGATAGTTCCGTTGGCCCATCCGGGCCAACGCCGCTTTCCAGCTCTCCAGTAGAAAAAGGTGCTCCCTTGTCACGCTTCGCCAAGGCAACCGTTCTGACCGCTTTCGCCGGTGCCGCTGTCGCCGGTGCGTCCGGTATCGCTTTCGCGGACTCCGGTGCCCAGGGTGCCGCTGTGGAGTCGCCCGGTGTCGGTTCCGGCAACCAGATCCAGGTTCCGGTGCACGTGCCCGTCAACCTGTGCGGCAACTCCGTCAGCGTGATCGGCCTGCTCAACCCGGTATTCGGCAACGTCTGCGTGAACCGCTGACCGCACGGCTCGTTGTCCGGGCCGGGGTCGTCACCATTCGGGTGAAGGGCCATAACTAAACCTGGGATGGACAGTTGATCAGTCCGACCCGGTACCGGGGCAATCTCGCACAAGAAGGAATAATCGTGATCAAGAAGTTCCTCGCCACGGCTGCGGTGGCTGTCTCCGTCGTCGGCGCCACCGCCGCGATGGCCGCGCCCGCGATGGCGATCGGCGACGACAGCGGTGCCAGCACCACCAACGGCAACGGTTCCGAGCAGTCGTACGGCAACACTTACACCAGCGGCTACATGAGCCCCTCGTTCGCGCTCGTCCAGGGTTCCCTGAACAAGCCGTGCATCGCCCTCCCGGCGAAGGCCAACGTCGGTTCGCTGGTCGGCCTGGTTCCGATCACGGTCCAGGACATCAACGTCCTGTCGTCGCCGCAGAACCAGCAGTGCACCGAGAACTCCTCGCAGATCAAGGGCGACGAGCCGCTGTCGCACATCCTGGACCAGATCCCGGTCCTCTCCGGCAACGGCGCGGGCAACCACTGATCCGCATTGCCTGAAGGCCCTGGCCGCCGGTGATCACCACCGGCGGCCAGGGCTGTTCTGCGTTGACCGCAATTCGTACCTGGAATCGTATTCAGCACGGCAATTCGTGAATTGCGGAAGCCGAAGTTACGGCATTCGGGTGGATGATCACGGCAGCGGCACGTGAAGGGTTTCTCCAGCCATCGGCAGTCGTTACCCCGGATGGTAGCGGCGTCACGGGCGGCAAGAAATTCCCCCGGGCAGCACGACGGTCGTGACTGTGATCGACGCCCCTACGGAAAGGGAGCTCAACGTGAAATACTCGAAGGTTGCCGCAATCGCCGCAGGAACGCTGATGGTCATGGGTGGCGCTGCCCCCGCATTCGCCGACGCCGGCGCCCAGGCCGAGGTCTCGCACTCCCCGGGTGTGCTGTCGGGCAACAGCCTTCAGGTCCCGATCCACATCCCGGTCAACGTGTGCGGCAACACGGTCAACGTCATCGCCCTGCTCAACCCGGCGTTCGGCAACGCCTGCACCAACAAGTGACGTTGGTCCCCAGCCCGTGAGGGCGACCCGTTGCGGCCCCGGAGCGCTCGCCTGTGCTCCGGGGCCGCTTCGGTTGCGGCGTGCGGGAGACCTTCCCGCGCGCTTCGTGAAACACCCATGGCAGGGAAGAGAGTCGATGCGACAGGCCTTGAGCAGGAGTCTGATCACCGTCGCCGCGGCGAGCGGAGTGCTCGCCATGACCGGCGGCTACGCACACGCCGATACGGAGGCGCAGGCGACCACCTCGAACTCGCCGGGCGTGCTGTCCGGCGACAGCGTCCAGGTCCCGGTGGACGCGCCGGTGAACCTGTGCGGCAACTCGGTGGACGTCGTGGCGCTGTTGAACCCGTCGATGGGCAACGGCTGCGGCAACGAGTCGGCCCCGGCGCACGAGCGGCACGCGGCGGTACCCGCGCAGCACACCGGGGCACCCTCGCACGGGAGCGCCCAGCACGGCGGCCGGCACCACAAGGAGCACAGCGGCCACCACGGCATGCGGCACGACGAAGGGAACACCACGTCGGGCTCGCCCGGTGTGGGCTCGGGCAACAGCATCCGGGTGCCGGTCCAGGCCCCGGTCACCGTGTGCGGCGACTCGGTGAACGTCGTGGCGCTGCTGAACCCGGCCATGGGTACGGACTGCGGTGGGGACGAGTGGACCCCGCCGCCGACGCACCCCATGCCGCCGCCGGTCCGGCACACCCCGCCGCCGACGCACGTCACCCCGCCGCCGGTCGAGCAGGTCACGCCGCCGAAGCACGCGGCCGCGACCCGGCCCGTCGTTCCGGTGCGCGCGCAGCTCGCTCAGACGGGTTCCGGGGATCTCGGTACGGCCGGAGCGGTCAGTGCGGGGCTGCTGCTGAGTGGAGCAATGCTCTACCGCCGAACGCGCGCCGCACGGGTCTGATCGAATTGATCTGTTGACGCGATGGGGAAACGGCCTGCCCCGGTGTCCCGCGACAGGAGAGATTCGCGAGGTGCCCGAATCGGCGAATTCGCCGGCGGCTGGGGGCCCACCGCGGGCAGGCCGTGCGCAGGAATCTGCGGACTCCTCGTGCGTCTTCGATAGTACGGGCCGGACGCCGTGGTCCCCCCGGCCGAACCGCGACTTCACGCGAACGAGAATATGTCATTTCGCTTGTTTCACATGCGTTCGGCTGTTTCCGGTACTCCTGGCCGGAATCCGGAGAACTCAATTGATACTAGAATTGCATGAGTTCTTCACTTTCGAGTGATTGCCAAGAAGGATCTTTCCTCATGGTTTCCGTTGCGCGGCGGGGTCGTTAGCCAGGGGGACTACGGCGTCGTGAGCCACCAGCCGCTCACCCGGCCACCACCTCTGTGGCCGACCCGGGCGCCGCTACTGAAAGGGTTGACAGTGAAGTTCTCCAAGGTTGCTGTGGTCGTCGCCGGTTCCGTGATGGCCGTGGGTGCCGCCGCGCCGGCGTTCGCCGCCGACGGGGCCCCGATGCCGACCAGCATCAACGGCGGCCTCGACCAGGCCTTCGCGGCGCAGCCGGTGCAGCAGGCGGGCGACGCCAGCCTCGGACCCGTGGTGGGCGCGGTCTCCAAGACCACCGACAAGCTGCGGTCGGACACCTCCACGGACTCGCTCCTGGGCCAGACGACCGACGCCGCCAAGAACCTGACGCCGGCGCTGGCCGGCGCCGCGAAGGCCACGTCGCTGCTCGGCGGCCTGCCCCTCGGCGGCTGACTTCACTGTGCGGGGCAATTTCCGCCAATGGAATGAAGCTCCGGAACCAAACCCGTTCTGAACGGTTGATCTCTTCGCCCCGACGTAGGGCATCCCCCCGCAGACAAAGGACTGATCATGATCAAGAAGTTCCTGGCCGGCGCTGCCCTGGCGGCCTCCGTCGTCGCCGTCGGTGCCGCCTCGGCCGCGCCCGCGATGGCCATCGGTGATGAGTCGGGTCTCAACACCGTGAACGGCAACGGGGCGGAGCAGTCCTACGGCAACACCCACACCGACGGCATGCAGAGCCCGCAGATCGGCCTCGTGCAGGGCTCGCTCAACAAGCTCTGCGCGGGCGTCCCGGTCAAGGCCAACGTCGGCTCGCTCGTCGGCATCCTGGTGCCGGTCACGGCCCAGGACATCAACGTCCTGGCGTCGCCGCAGAACCAGCAGTGCGCCGAGAACTCCACCCAGGGCAAGGGCGACGAGGCCGCGTCGCACATCCTGAACCAGATCCCGGTGCTCTCCGGCAACGGCGCCCACAACGGCTGACGCCCGCCACGCACCACTCCGGGTCGCCGGCCCATCTCCTCCGGCGACCCGGCCCCCTCACCCGCGCGTGGTCAGCGGCGGGCTGCCGGTGAGTGCTCAGCGGTGAGTGGTCAGCGGCGGGTGAACTCCATGATCCAGTTGGTCACCCAGGTCTGCTCCCCGTCCACCGAGAACGCCTGCTCCCAGCGCGCGGAGTCCTCCGTGATCCCCGACCAGATGAAGCGGGCCCTGATCTGCTGCCCCGCATGCGTGTCGTCCCCGTAGAACTCGCCGACGCCGTCGGTGAAGGTTCCGGTGACCGGTGGGAACAGCGTCCCGGTGCGCCTGCTGGCCCAGTACAGCGACCACTCCTTGCGCTCGGTGTCGAACAGCCGCAGGGTCAGCCCGGCGAACTCCTTGGTCGGGAAGACGATCTCGTCGAAGTTCGCGCCCCCCTCGAAGTGCCCCGACGCGTGGCTGACGGCCGGGAACTCCTCCCACTCGCTGGTCTCGTCGAGGAAGTCGGTGCGCCACCGGTTGGCGACGTCCCAGCTGCCGGTGAGGAAGTCGAAGTCGTTCATGAGCGGTCTCCTGTAGTGCCCTCGGCGAGCGAGTCGGCGAGATAGGCGGCAAGGTCGGGGCGGTCGGGCGCGAGCATGTGGCGTACCCATGCGTCCCGTTCATGGAGGATCGGCGGCAGCTCCCAGACGCAGCCGATCAGCGTCGGCTCCAGCCGGACGAAGTGCGTGGGGTCCTGGTCGGGACAGCCCAGCACCGGCTGGCCGCCCGCCGCCCCGGCGAAGTGCAGGGCGTTGTCCCAGGCCCAGCTGTACGCGTTGAGATACGCTCCGTCGTCCCCTCCCCTGTGGAGGACGATGAAGGTGGCCTGCGGCGTACCGTCCGGCTCGGGCAGCAGCTCCGGGAGGATCGCGTACGCGGCCTTCTCGACCTCGGGCTCGATCCCCGCCGGGTCGGCGGTGACGTGGTAGCGCTTGATGGAACGGCCCCCCACCTCGACCGGTGGCAGCACCCGCAGCAGTTTCTCCGTGAAAGCCATGGCTGGACCGTAGAGCCCCTTCACTGACATCTTGTGTCAGTGAAGTCCAGCCGTCTGCTCTCCGTTCTGCTGCTGCTCCAGACCCGGGGCCGGATGACCGCCGCCCAGCTCGCGCAGGAGCTGGAGGTGTCGGTGCGGACCGTCTACCGGGACGTCGACGCGCTGCACGCGGCGGGCGTCCCGCTGTACGGCGACGCCGGGCACTCCGGCGGCTACCAGCTCCTCGCCGGCTACCGCACCCGGCTGACCGGACTGAGCGCGGGCGAGGCGGAGGCGCTCTTCCTGTCCGGCATCCCGGGCCCCGCCGCCGAGCTGGGACTCGGCTCCGCCCTCGCGAACGCCCAGCTCAAACTGCGCGCGGCGCTCCCGCCCGAACTGCGCGCCCAGGCCGAACGCATGCAGTCCAGATTCCATCTCGACGCGCCCGGCTGGTACGCGGAGGACGATGACGTCCCGCATCTGCCGAAGGTCGCGGACGCGGTGTGGCACAGCCGGGTGCTCGACGTCCGCTACCGCCGCTGGAAGGCGCCGACCGATGTCGACCGGCGCCTGGAGCCGTACGGGCTGGTCCTCAAGGCGGGCCGCTGGTACCTCGTCGCCGGGCCGGGACCGTACACCTACCGCGTCGACCAGATCCTCGAACTCACCGTGCTCGACGAGGAGTTCCAGCCACCCGAGGACTTCGGCCTGGTCGGCTACTGGCAGCGCTACCAGGTGGACTTCCACGCCCGGCTCCACCAGGGCGAGGCTCTGGTCCGGCTCGCGCCGGGCGCCGCGTCCCGGCTCACCGGAGCCGCCGCCCGCGCCCTGGCCGCCACCGGAACCCCGGAACCGGACGGCTGGACCCGCGCGACGCTCCCCATCGAGTCCCTCGACCACGCCCACGGCGCGTTCCTCGCCCTCGGCACGGACATCGAAGTCCTCGGCCCCCCGGAACTGCGCTCCCGGCTGGCCGGGACCGCCCGGACGCTGGCGGACCGGTACGCCTCCGCGTGACAGCGGCGCCAGTCCGGGGACGAACCCGGGCACGGGCACAATGACACTGTGCTGCATGTGCGAGTGATCAGTCCAGTGGAACGCACCGACGAGGTGCTGAGGATCGCCACCGACTGCCCCGCGGTGGTCAACGTGATCAGACTGCCCGGCGCCGCGTACGCGCCGCCGGGCGACTTCGTCGAGTTCGACGTGGCCAGGGAAGCGGCCAACGGCGTGCTCGCGCAGTTGCGCGCGCTGGGGTTGAAGGACAGCGGCGGGATCACCGTCGAGGAGCTGTACCTGTCGATCTCCACCGCCGCCGAGAAGGCCGAGGAGCTGGCACCGGGGGAGCCCGACGACGCCGTCGTCTGGGAGGAACTGGCCGCGCGCACCGCCGCCGAGACCCGCCTCACCTGGGCGTTCCTGGCCTTTCTCGCGCTCGCGACACAGATCGCGGCGATCGGCGCGCTGCTGGACCAGCCGATCCTGATCGTCGGCGCGATGGTGCTGGGCCCCGAGTTCGGTCCGGTGGCGGCGGCCTGCTTCGGGGTGCTGCGGGGCGATCTGCGGCTGATCGGCGCGGCCGTGCGCACGCTCGTCATCGGCTTCGCCGTGGCGATCGCGATCACGACGGCCTGCGCGGTCATCAGCCGGCTGCTGGGCTGGATCACTCCATCGATGCTGGACAACAGGCCGACCACCGACTTCATCATCCATCCGGACAAGTGGTCGTTCATCGTGGCGTTGCTGGCCGGGGTCGCGGGAATCCTGTCGATGACCGCGGGCAAGTCCGCTGCCCTGGTGGGCGTCTTCATCTCGGTCACCACCGTCCCGGCGGCGGGCAACATCGCCGTGGCGGTCGCCCTCGCCCACTGGCACGAGGTCGCCGCCTCGTTCCAGCAACTCGGCGTGAACCTCGCCGGGATGCTCCTGGCCGGCACCGTCACCCTCTTCCTCCAGCGCTTCCTGTGGAACCGCTACGGCCTGCACATCACCACGGGCCACCGCCCGGACGGCACCGATGCAATGAATCAAGGAAGTTGACGCAAGACTTTGATGGACTGCCGTATTTAGAAGGCAAGTCGGCGGAATTCTTCGGTAGGAACCTTGTGGAACCGGGAGTGGGGTCCTACTGTCACCTCACCCTCATGGCGGCCGCTTCGCCGTGCGGGTCCCAGGCGTTCGTCCTCCCGAGAGAAACGAGCAGGCGATGTCACGGAGCATCACAGGTGCTGTGGCGAAATGGCCGGACGGACCGCGGCGAAGAGCCGCGATGGCTGTCGCGTCGCTGACGGCGGCGGCCGTCGGGCTCAGCGTTCTGGCCGGTGGGACGGCGTCGGCGGGACCTGCCGCGGTCGGCGGTGCCGGTCCGGTGGTGACACGCGCCGCGCTCGATCCGGCGCTCGTCGCGGGCCGGGGCGCGAGCGTGGGATTCGCCGAGCAGGAGGCGGAGAACGCCGCGACGAACGGCACGGTCATCGGCCCGGGCCGCACCGCGTACACGCTGCCGGCGGAGGCGTCCGGGCGCCGGGCGGTCTCACTGGCGCCGGGTCAGTACGTCGAGTTCACGCTGCCGGCCGCGGCCGACGCGATCACCGTGCGCTACAGCATTCCGGACGCACCGGGCGGCGGCGGAATCACCGCACCGCTCGACGTCACCGTGAACGGAAAGAACCGGACCACCGCGACCCTGACGTCGCGGTACTCCTGGCTGTACAACCAGTATCCGTTCTCGAACGACCCGAACGCCGGGCTGCTGCACCCCGATTACTGGGTCACCGAGTGCGCCTGCGTGCCCGCCGCCACGACGCCCGCCCCGCAGTTCGCGACGCCGTTCCGCCCCAACCACTTCTACGACGAGCAGCGCCTGACGCTCGGCAGGAAGTACCGCGCGGGCGACAAGGTGCGGCTCACCGTTCCCGCCGGGAGCAAGGCCTCGGCCACCACCATCGACCTGCTCGACTCCCAGCTCGTGGGCGCGCCGCACGTCGCCGTCGTCGCGGCGAACGTCCTGGCGTTCGGCGCCGACCCGTCGGGCCGGCGCGACTCGGCCGACGCGATCGACCGGGCGATCGCCTTCGCGCAGCGGACGCACCTCAAGGTCTACATCCCGCCGGGCACGTACCAGGTCAACCGGCACATCGTCGTCGACAACGTGACGATCGAGGGCGCCGGCAGCTGGTACACGATCATCAAGGGTCACC
The DNA here is from genome assembly GCF_005860785.2 of Streptomyces sp. So13.3. NCBI lineage: Bacteria > Bacillati > Actinomycetota > Actinomycetes > Kitasatosporales > Streptomycetaceae > Streptomyces > Streptomyces sp. So13.3. The sequence continues at coordinate 5,168,656 of NZ_CP048835.1, forward strand.
AGGTCACCCTCGCCACTCCACTGCCTGACGGGTCGGTGCACACCGGTGTCGGCTTCTACGGCAAGGACGCGGCGGCCGGCGGCAGCAACAACGTCCACCTGTCCGGTTTCGCCGTCGAGGGCGATGTGCGCGACCGGGTCGACACCGACCAGGTGAACGGGATCGGCGGGGCACTCAACAACTCGACGATCGACGGCCTCTACCTCCACCACACCAAGGTGGGCCTGTGGTTCGACGGGCCGATGACCAACCTGCGGATCACGAACAACGTCATCACCGACCAGATCGCCGACGGCCTCAACTTCCACACGGGTGTCACGCACTCGCTCGTGTCGAACAACTTCGTCCGCAACTCGGGTGACGACGGTCTCGCCATGTGGTCGGAGAAGACCGGGAACGCGGGCAACACCTTCGACCACAACACCGTGCAGACGCCGGTGCTCGCCAACGGCATCGCGATCTACGGTGGCACCGACAACACGGTCTCGAACAACCTGATCGCGGACCCGATCCGGGAGGGCAGCGCCATCCAGGTCGGCTCCCGCTTCGGCTCGGAGGCGTTCACCGGACATCTGTGGATCACCGACAACACCACGGTCCGCGCCGGCACGTACGAGCTGAACTGGAACATCGGGCTCGGGGCGATCTGGTTCTTCGCGCTGGAGAAGAACATCGACGCGGACATCCGGGTGACCGGTGACCACTTCCTCGACAACACCTACAACGCGATCATGCTGGTCTCCGACTGGCCGGTGAAGGACCTGTACTCGATCACGAACGTCCACTTCAAGGACATCAGGGTCGACGGCACGGGCACCTCGGTGGTCAGCGGCCGGGCCGCGGGATCCTCGTCCTTCGAGAACGTGGACGCCCGCAACGTCGGTGCGGTCGGGGTCAACAACTGCGGCTCGTTCCACTTCACGCCCGCCGGCTCGGAGTTCGCCCTGACCGATCTCGGCGGCAACGACGGCGGCGGTACGACCGGTCCCTGGCTCGCGCCCTGGGAGCTGCCGAACACCATCACCTGCGACGACCGTCCGGCGGTCGTCGCACCGCCGGCTCCGTCCGCGTGGTGACGTCCAACTGAGCGGGTGCTGAGCGGAATTCACCGGTTCAGCGCGGGGTCGGCCGTCCGGGAAGCCTTCCGGGCGGCCGGCCCCGCGGTCGTGGGGGCGCTCGACGGGGCGGGGCGCTCGCGAAGCAGCAGCCCGGCGGTCACCGCGACCGCCGCGGCGGTGAAGCCGTGCACCCCGTACGCGGTGCCGGCGGAACCGTCGTTGCTCAACACGATCACCATGTCCCCGGCGGGGACGAAGGTGATCGCCAGCATCGCCCAGCCCAGCGCCTTCCGGTGTCCGGTCAGGAGAAGCGCGAAGATGACCAGTCCGGTCGCGATGTCACGCACGCCCTTGACGGCGAGGAAGGCCTTGCCGTCCTGCTGCGGCCAGCTCGGGAGACCGAATCCGGACGCGGTCGTCCGGGGGGCGAACAGATAGCTGAGGCCGACGTAGATGATGAACGCGCCGCCGATGACGGCGAGGGCGGTGGTGACGTTCTTCCAGGTCATGACAGGTCTCCTGTGCGTGAAGGGGTAGGGCTCGGAGGGCGGTGAGGTGTGCGGGGTTCTCAGCGGGGATTCAGCGGGTCCCGTTGCGGATGCGGCGGACCCTGCGGTGGTACGCGGGGCTGCCGACGACGTACCAGAGCAGCCGGGCCGGGAGCGGCAGCTCGCCGAGGATCTTCGCGCGCTCGGTCCTGTCGGCCTCTTCGAGGACCATGCCGAGGAAGAACAGCAGTTTGGGCTTGGGCGTGGTCGCCATGAAGTGATCGCCGAGCGCGTTCCACTCCTTTACGGACAGGTGCCGTTCGGCGAGCGGGAGCAGATTCTGCTCCTCGTCGTCCAGGTGCTCCACGAGGACGGCGCGGTGCTCGGTGAGCGCGGCCACCAGCACGTCGCGTTCCGCCTCGCCGGCCGTGGCCTCCCAGCCGGGCAGCGCCGCTTCGGCCCGGGCCAGCGTCGCGGCGATCCCTTCGTGCTGGGCCTCCATCCGCAGCACCAGATCGGCTTCGATGTCGACCCGGGCCAGGAGCGGCGGCCAGAGGTGGTCGTCCTCGCCGTGGTGGTGGTTGGTCAGCCCGAGCAGGTAGTCGCGGAAGTGGGCGGCGAGCACGCCGGCCCGTGCGGTGTCGCCCGGGGCGACGGCTGCGATCAGCTCCGTGAGGAGCCGGGACTCCCTGCGGAGTCCGCGGTGGATGACCACCATCTCGTGGGTGTCGGGGCGGGCGTCGGCCTGGGGTGCTGCGTTCTTCGTCGTCATGTGTGAAGCCTCGTCGGCGGGTCCTGGAAGGGACTTGGAACGGACTTGGAATCAGGGCTTGGAATGCGGACCGGGAACTGTCGCCCGGGAACTGTGGCCCGGTGCTGGGAAATTCGGGCCCGACAAGATCCTTGGCCGCTTACGATGTGCGGCGACATGGTGTGCGTACGCGTGCTCGGTTCCTTCGGAGCCGAGCGGGACGGGGAGCCCGTTCCGCTCGGCGGCCGTCGGCAGCGGTCGGTGCTCGCCCTGCTGGTGGCGGCGCGCGGCCAGGTCGTCCCCGTCGACCGGATGGTCGAGGACCTCTGGCAGGACGCGGCGCCCGCCCAGGCGGTGACCTCGCTGCAGGCCTACGTGTCGAACCTGCGCCGGCTCCTGGAGCCCGGCCGGGCTCCGCGTACCCCGGCGAAACTGCTGGTCAGCGCGCCGCCCGGCTATGCGTTGCGGCTGCCGGAGGACGCGGTCGACGCCTGGCGCTTCGAGCGGCTGCTGCACGACGCCCGTGAACTCCTCACCACCCGGCCGCAGGCCGCGGGCCGGCTGCTGGAGGAGGCGCTGTCGCTGTGGCAGGGCCCGGCGTACGCGGAGACGGCCGACGAACCGTGGGCCCGCGCCGAGACCGCGCGCCTGGAGGAGCTCCGGAGGGTCGCCCGTGAACTGCGCGTCGCGGTGGGGCTGCGCTCCGGCGACGTCTCCGGGACCGTTCCCGAGGCCGAACTGCTCACCCGCGACGAGCCGTTGCGTGAGGAGGGCTGGCGCCTGCACGCGCTGGCGCTCTGGGCGGTGGGCCGGCAGGCCGACGCCCTGGCCACCCTCCGGCGGGCCCGCGCGGTCCTCGCCGCCGAGGTCGGCCTCGATCCAGGCCCCGCCCTGACCGAACTCGAAGAGGCGGTCCTCGCCCAGCGCGCGGAGGTCCTCCGGGCCGCGACGGACGCACCGGCGGATCCGACGACGGGTCCGATACCGGGTCCGATACCGGGTCCGACAGGCCTGACGGCCCCGACGGGTCCGACGAGCCCGCTCCGTACGACCGCTCCCGTACAACAGCCCGCCGAAGCGGACCTGTTCGTCGGCCGTGAGGCCGAACTGGAGCTCCTCGCGGCCGCCGCGGGCCGGGCGCGCGCCACCGGTCCGGGCGTCGCGCTCGTGACCGGCGAGGCGGGGCTGGGCAAGTCGGCGCTGCTGGAGCGGTTCGGCCACCGGCTGCGCCGTGACGGCTGGCTCGTCGCGATGGGCCGCACCACCGACGCCGAGGGCGCGCCGCCCGCCTGGGCCTGGGTCGAGGCACTGCGGTCCGTCGCCGTGGAGTTCCCGCCGCCGGCCGGGTCGACCGCCGTGCTGGCGCCGCTGTTGTCCGACGGGACCACGGACTCCGCCGGCTCCGCCACCGGCTCCGTCCCTCAGGAGGACGCGGCCGCCGGCCGGTTCCGGCTGCACCGGGCGGTCCGGCAGTGGCTGGAGGCGGCGGCGGGCGAGCGGCCGGTGGCCGTTCTGCTGGACGACCTGCACTGGGCCGACGCCGAGACGCTCGCGATGCTGGCGGGCCTGGTCGATCTGCCGCAGGGCACCCCCGTCCTGTTCGTGGCCGCGTACCGGCCGGACGAGATCGGGGGCCCGCTCACCGACGGACTCGCCGGTCTGGCGCGGCGGTCCCCGCTGCGCGTGCCGCTGCGGGGACTGTCCGAGTCGGCCGTCGCGGAAGTGATCGGAGCGGTGACCGGTGCGGCGGGCGAGGCGCCGGTGGACGCCGGGACGGTGGCCGCGCTCGCCGAACGCACCGGAGGCAATCCCTTCTACGTCCGCGAGAGCGCCCTGTTGCTGGGGAGCGAGGGCGCGCTGGTGGCGCTGTCCGATGTGCCGGAAGGGGTGCGCGACGTGCTGCGCCGCCGGCTCGGCCGTCTTCCCGACGCGGCCGTGGCCCTGCTGCGGCTGGCCGCGGTGGCGGGGCGCGAGGCGGACGTCGAGGTACTGGTCGGTGCCGCGGACACCGGCGAGGACGGCGTGCTGGGCGCGCTGGAGACCGGGCTCGTCGCGGGGCTGCTCACCGAGCCCGCGCCGGGCCGCGTCCGGTTCGTGCACGCGCTGGTCAGGGACACCCTGCTGGCCGACCTGAGCCGGCTGCGCGCCACCCGTATGCACGGCCGGATCGCGGCGGCCCTGGAGCGGCTCGCCCCGTACGACGTCTCCGCGCTGGCCCATCACTACGCCGGAGCTGCGTCCTCGGCCACCGCGGCCAAGGCCGTGGACTACTGCGTGCGAGCGGCCGCACTCGCCGAGGGCCGTTACGCGCACGACGTCGCCGCCGCTCTGCTCGCGCAGGCGCTGGAGTGCTTCGACCGCCTGCGCGCCCCCGCGGGCGGTGTCGGAGTCCCCGCGGACGGTGTCGGGGTTCCCGCGGGCGGCACCGGAGTCCCCGCGGGCGGTACCGGAGACCGGGACGACGAGCGGATCGAGCTGCTCGGGAGGCTGCTGCGGGCCCAGGTACGGGCCGGGGCCGTCATGGAAGCGCGGGCGACACGGCAGACGGCGATCGATCTCGCGACCGCCGCGGCCCGGGACGATCTGCTGATCCGCGCGTTCACCGCCTGGACCGAGCCGACGCCCTGGCAGACCCGGCCGTACGGCATGGTCGACGAGCCCGTCGTCGCCGGACTCGGCCGCCTGCTGGAGCTGCCGGATCTGGAGCCCGCCGTGCGCTGCCGGCTGTTGGACGCGTACTCCGCCGAGCTCTCCGACGGTCAGGACCCGCGGGCGCGGGCCGCGGCCGAGGAGGCCGTCGTGATCGCGGAAGGCCTGGGGGATCCCGTGCTGCGGGCGCTGGCGCTCGCGACGCTTGCCCGCGAGCTCGACACCGAGCTGGAATGGCGTGAACGGGCGGAGCTGGGGGAGCGGATCGACCGCCTCGGCAGCGCGCACGACCTGCCGATCTACCGCTGGTACGGGCTGTTCATCCGGTCGACCGCCCTGGCCGTCGAGGGCGACGTCACCGGCGTGTACCGGCTCACCGCCGAGTGCCTGGAGCTCGCCCGCGCCTACCGGATGCCCGGTCCCGCCGCGGTCGGCGAGAGCATGCTCGCGACGTTCGCGCACATCGAGGGCAGGGTGGCGGACGCCGAGCGGCTCTACGCCGAAGCGGCCGCCCGAATGGGCCGCCAGGGCTCCCCGCACGCCGCCGGCTATCTGCTGATCGCCACCGCGACGATCAGGGCGGGCCAGGGACGGCTCGGCGAGTTCGTACCGCCGGCCCGGCAGGCGTTCGACGCCTACGGCCCGATCGCCTGCGATCTGCTCTCCGCGGCCCTGGCCGCCGCCGGGCAGCCGGCCGAGGCCCGGCAGGTGCTGGCGCAGGCACTGCCGATCCGCCCTGACTACTTCTTCAAGGTCTTCGCGACCTTCCGTGCGATGACCATGGTCGCGCTCGGCGAGAAGGAGGGCGCCGAGGAGCTGTACGCGGCGCTGCTCCCCTACCGCCACGCACCGCCGCCCAGCTCGGGCTCCACCGTGGCGATCCGGCCGGTCGCGTACACCCTCGGCGAACTCGCGCGGCTCCTCGGCCGCGACGACGAGGCCACCGCGCACTTCGCCCGCTCGGACGCCATCGCCGAACAGTGGAACACCGCCCTGGGGCGATTTCCCGGCCGTCCACAAGGCGTGAGCTATGTTGAGCAGGAGCGGCATGAATAAGGAGGCGCACCGGTGCCATCGGGGCAGCAGGCACGGGCACAGGCGGCTGCGATCACCCCGGGTGGGCAGCCCCTGGAGCTGGAGCGTGCCCCCGCGGACCGCGTCCACGCCCTGTTCAACGGCCATCGCCTGTCCCCCGGGCAGCGCCGTATCGCCCAGTACCTGATCGACCACCTCACCGAGGCCGCCTTCCTCTCGATCACGGAGCTCGCCGAGCGGGTGGGCGTCAGCCAGCCGTCCGTGACCCGTTTCGCCGCCTCCCTCGGCTTCAGCGGCTATCCCGCCCTGCGGGACGTGCTGCAGCCGATCGCGCTGAGTGCGGTCGCGGGGTCGCCGGAGAGCCGGGAGCAGGTCCGCCGCAACGAGCTGCAGGCGGCGGTCGACGCGGAGATCGAGAACCTGGAGAACGTGCGGCGGCTGCTCGCCGACACCGACCAGGTGCTGGACATCGGCCGTGAGCTGGCCCATTCCGTGCCCCTGACGGTTCTCGGCCTGCGGATCTCGGCGCCGCTCGTGGAGTACTTCGCCTATGCCGCCCGCCGGATCCACCCCGATGTGCGGGTGGTGACCCGCGGCGGCAGCGTCGCCTTCGACGCGCTGCTGCAGTCCCGGGCGGCCGGCGGGGCGTGGGTGCTGGCGTTCGCCATGCCCCGGCACGCCAAGGAGACCCTGGCCGCGCTGCGGGCCGCCCGCAGCGCCGGACTGCGCATCGCGCTGATCACGGATCTCACCCTGGGCCCGCTGGTGGACGAGGCGGACGTCGTCCTGACCGCCGGCACCGGCTCGCGGCTGGTCTTCGACTCGTACGCGGCCCCGGGCATGCTGTCCGCGGCCCTGCTGCAGGCCATGGCCGACGCCGATCCGGAGCGGACGCAGGCGCGGCTCGAGGGGTACGAGCAGGTCGCCGATCAGCACGGTTTCTTCCTCTGAGAACCCTCTGGAAACCGTTTTCACCGTCCGCCCGGCTCCGCCTTGCCCGGAATGTATGAATTTTTTCATACCCTTGCGTACTCGACGGTATATATGTTTACTGCAATCGGCGCCTGGGCCCACCGGACGCCATTGGAGAGCGTGACCCGCCCTCCCGACGGAACACCCGGGCCGACGCTCCCTCCTCGTGGCGCGCCCGGGGTGTTCACACCGGGCGCTCGCATCCCGCGGAGCGCCCACGGCAGCCTCGGTCAACCCCTGGGCCGAGGCAGCCAACAAACCTCTTGATCAGAGTTCGGCACTCTTCGGAAGCGACGAGAATGTCCCAGACGACCCTCACCACGCTCAGCCCGGACTGGCCCTGCCAGGTCAAATCCCCCGGGAACCCCGACTGGGAACGCACCGCCACCCGCTGGCTGCGTGACCTGCTGCCGGCCCGCTACGCCGGATACTCCACGCTCACCCGCCACCCGGCCCTCCTCGCCCGCCACGCACAGCTCCAGCTGCAGTACGAGATGCGCGCGGTCCAGGTGGCGATGACCACCAGCCGGGCCGAGCTGCCCACCATGGGCATGGTCGAGGCCGTCATCGAGAACACGATCCGCCTCTACGCCGTCGAGCTGGAACAGCTGAGCCGCCTCGCCCGCGGCGTCCGCCTCGTCACCGAGGCCCTGGTGGCGACCACCGCCACGGCCCCACGCCGCCGCTGACCGTTCCCAGGGAGTCCCCACCAGGGGACGGACCGAGCCCTCGGGCCCGGCCACCGCTCCTGCGGTGCGCCGGGCCCGAGGGCGGGCGGGTTCCGGCTACCGGGTGTAGCCGTAGTAGTAGCCCGAGAGGTCGACGACCAGATCGACCGGGGAACTGCTGCCGTTGTAGAACTCGATCGCGCCGTCCGTGCCGGTGGGCATGACCGAGGCGTTGGCCACGGTCTGTCCGGCGCTGAAGTTGATGTTGGATGCGGTGGGCCGAGCCGTCCCGGCGGGATAGGCGGTGATGAAGCCGCCGCCGACGTTGTTCGTGACGGTCATGTTCAGTTCCGCCGCCGTCATACCGGTGGCCGGCACCCCGTTGCGATTGGCGATCTGCAGTCGGACGGTCTGGTGGGGACCGAGCTTCGCGGCACCGCCGCCGGTACCGGTTCCGGTGCGGGTGTCGAGGACCCTGGTCAGCGAGGTCGGCACGACGACCGAGGCGGTGCCCGGGTAGTCGTAGTAACCGACCACGTCGGCGACGAAACTCACGGTTCCACCGCTCCCGTTGTAGAGCACGACCTTGCCGTCCTTGACGGGGACGAGGACCAGGTTGGACACGGTCTGCCCCGGGGTCCAGTTGGAGTTCGAGGTCCCGGGGTTGTCGTCACCGTGACCGTAGGCGGTCAGAAAGCCCCCCGCCTTGGTGTCGGTCGTGGCCACGTTGAGCAGTACCGCCGAAGCGTCCGACGGCACCCCCTTGCGCCCGGCGACGGTCAGGACCACCCCACCGTGCGGTGCCACAGGGGCTTTCGGCGCGCCGGTGCCGTCGCGGGTGTCCAGGACCCGGGCGGGGCCGGCGGCGGAGTAGGTGACGCCGATCTGGGAGCTCCGGCTGGCCGGGTCGCCGCCGACCTCAACACCGAAGGAGTCGATGATCAGGTCGACCAGGGCGCTGCTGCCGTTGTAGAAGTCGACCAGGCCGTCCTCGCCGGGGACGGCCATCATGATGTTCGGAACGGTCTGCCCGGGGCCGAAGTTGAGCAGGGAGACGCTCGGCCGGGCTGTGCCGTCCGGATAGACGGTGAGGAAGCCACCGGCTTTCGTGTTGGTGACCGTCACCGTGAGACAGGCGGCTTGCACACCGGTGGAGTCGGCGTGCAGTTGGGCCCTCGACAACTGGACGGTCCCATGGGCCGGGACCCTGCTCCCGTAGCGACTGTCGTAGATCCGCTTCGGGGTCAGGGGAAGGATCTCGTTGCCGACAGTGATCGTGGCCGAGGCGGTCGACGTCCGCCCGAGCAGGTCGTTGGCGGTGACCGTCGCGGTGTAGGTGCCTGCGTGGGGGTAGATGTGGTGCGTGGGAGCAGAGGTGGACAGCTCGGCCGACGTGCCGTCACCGAAGGTGAGCGTCCCGCTCTGGAGTTGCCAGGTGTCGGCTCCGGCGGTGGTGGTGAAGGCGGCCATGCCGGGAGTGACCGTATTCTGCGGGGGCGCGGAGATCAGCGGAGCAGCGGTGAGTACCACCTGCGGAGCGTCAACCGTCGCTGCCTTCACCTGCGTCGTTCTGGTCACGGCCAGGCCGTCGGTGTTGGTCGCCGTCGTGCGCGCCGTGTAGATGCCGGGGGTGGGGTAGACGTGCGAGGCCACGCCGCCGCTGACCGCCACGGGGCCGCCGCCGTCGCCGAAGTCCACGACCGTGCTGACCGTTTCGCCCCAGCTGTCGGTCGGGGCGGCGGTGACGGCGAGGGTGAACGGTACGGTGCCGGCCGCCGAGGCGGGGCTGTACGACGGAGCCAGGGTCAGAGTGCTCTGACGCTCGAAGGCTCCCCGGTCCATGGCCCCGGCCCCGGTACCCGTGTTCGCCGTGTTCGGGTCGTCGACGGGCTGAGGGTGCCCGGAGCAGTCCGTACTGGTCACGCCCGGGGCGTGGGAGTCACCCGAGTCGATCAGCGGGGACCCCTCCGGCTGCGCAGAGGTGGAGATGTCGGTTGCGGGTACGTCGAGGTCCTGGCCGGCCTGGCCGGGTACGGCGGCCGCTAGGTCCGCCGCCTTGGTGTAGTCGGTGCCGCCCCAGGTGTAGTCGAAACGGGGAGCCGCGGCGGCGAGCGCGTTGTAGGCCGTCTTCACGGTGTTCGTCGAGGAGGTCGCGACCGTGATCAGCGGGGCCGCTGTGCACGGCGGTGTTCCGGACGGTGCCATCGCCTTCACCGCGTTGTTCTCCACCGTCCCGGACGACGTCCCGGTAATAGACAGGCCGGGGGAGCAACTGCCGGCGATGATGGTGTTACCGGTCACCGTGAGCCCGGAGACATCGGTCGCGCCTATCCCACCGGCTTGGTCGGTGCTGAGCAGGTTGGATGCGACGGTGACGCGCTCTGCCCCGGAGGCGATGGACACGCCGTGTCCGAGGCTCCCCCGCGTTTCGTTCCTGGTGATCGACACGTCGGACGAGGTGTGGTCGACGGAGATCCCGTCCGGGGTCTCGGGGGCGGTCTCCCACACCTGCCCGACAGCGTTCGTGTCGAGGGCGATGCGGGTGGAGCCCACCACGGCAAGGCCGTCACCGCGTGCGTGCTCGACGATGATCCCGGCAATGCGGATGTCGTGTGCTCCGGACACCGTCACCGCGGCCGCGGTGCTGTTGTCAGGCCGCCAAAGAATGGGGTTGGTGGTTCTGGTGTGACTGGTGAAGGCGGGGCTCTTGAAGGTGATGGGCGCCGTCGGTGTGCCCGAGCGGGTGATGGTGACCGAGCCGGTGTACCTACCCACGCCGATAGTGACGGTCTGCCCGGGATTCACGACATCTGCCGCCGCCTGAACGGTGCAGAACGGGAGTGCCTGCGTCCCCACCCCGGTGTCGCTGCAATGCGTGGGACTCACGTACAGATTGGCGACCGGCTCATCCGCCAGCGCGGACAGCGGGAACAGACCACCGCTGCTCAGCAGCGCGGCCGTGGATACGACAATTTGACGCCGATAGCGCATAACGCGCATAAATCCCCCACCGCTTACCCAGGACCCACCAGAACGCTGATTCACAGAGGCTCGCCGGATAGTACTGCGCCTCTGCGGAAGGTCCTGCCCCGGGCGGTCGCTCCCGTTCCCGACCCCGATCCCGGTCCCCATCCCATTGCAGGGAGCCGTTCTGCGAACAACCATGGCCGTCATGGAGCGACCGAGGCAGATCATCGAGTGCGGAGACTTCGTCCTGCGAAGCTGGCGGGGACAGCGCGACTTCGCTGCGGCGTTCACGTTGATCGAGGAGTCCGTGGACCACCTGCGCCCCTGGGAGGCGTGGGTCACCCGGCACAGCGAGGAGAGCACCCGCGACTTCCTCGCGAAGTCCGAGTCGAAGTGGGCGAGCGGTGACGTGTACAACTACGCCATCGCCCAGGACGGCACCCTCATCGGCATGTGCCAGACCTACCGCGGAGCCGAACCCCAGGGCCGACGCATCGGGTACTGGCTGCACCCTGCGGCCACCGGCCAGGGCATCGCCACCAGAGCGGCCACCGCCATCGTCACCGAGATGTTCACCCTGCCGGACGTCGAATACCTGGAGATCACCCACGACCTGGCCAACACCTCGAGCGCCGCCATCCCGCGCCGGTTGGGCTTCACCGAAGTCCGCCGCGAACAGGCAACACCGCCCGCAGCTCCCGCCGGCAGCGGGATAGAAGTGGTCTGGCGGCTGCACCGCCCTGCCCCGCCCGTTAACGGCAGTCGGGAATGACAGGGAATTCAGGACCGGGCACGATCGCACGCGGCCGCATAACAAGGCATCCAATAACAACGTGTCCGCTGACAACGTGTCCGTACAACAAAGAAGCCCCGGGCCGTGAGGCCTGGGGCTTTGAATGGAGCGAGTGACGGGAATCGAACCCGCGCTCTGAGCTTGGGAATCACTCGACACTTGGACATCAGTATGTTCGCTGACCTGCGGGAGCAGACTGGTGCGCGCTTGAACTGAGTGCTGTTTCGGCACCTGTCTTGACCGCCCTTTACCGGCCCTACTGGGACGTTCTGGCACGGCCCCAGCGGTGCGGCCAACAGCATCGAAGCCAGGCAGTTCTGCCCTCGCGACGGTCTGGACACATGTCCTTTGCTTTGGGGCACGTCTACGAGGGCGCCTGGCCTCGTATCTACCGGGCCTGTGACATGGATGCAGAAGGTCCGCGTCCCGGCTCCGGGACGCGCCAAACGATTCGGACCTGTTCCTCCAGGGGTAGCGAGGGTCCGCCGACGTAGATGCGGTGGATCAGGTAGAGGACGGCAAGCCGGAATGCCCCTGGATCGATATCGTCCTCCGTGGGCACTGTTGCCCGGCTCAGCTTGTTCACCTGGCGGACGAAGCGTGGCTCGGTTTCCAAGGAACCAAGCTCGGCGATGACGGCTGGTTGCAACGTGATGTCCTTGCGCATGGCCAGAATCGAGCGCTGCACGAGGTCCGGCTCGGCTTCGATGCGGTTGAGCATGCATGCCAGTACGTAGGCATGAATGACGTCTGCTTCGATCCTGCCGTGCTCTACGAAATCCTCACCCGTGCAGCTGGGGCACCCCTCGCACTCGTCGGGTTCGATGAGGTCGCTCTCGGGGCCTTCATCAGCCTGCCGGGTGGACATGAAGCATGCGGCCACCCACATGATCTCGGACTGGCTCAGCTCAAGTTCCTCGGCGGTCCACAGATCGGGGTCGGTGGGTTTGGTGGTATCGCCGTCCTGTAGGAGAGGAGGTGTGGAGCGCATCAGCGACTCCAGGGTGACCCAAGCCGTATTCCAGCCCTGGGTACTGAGCAGCAGTGTTGCCACCGCAGCCCCCGGGGACTTCCAGAAGATGAGGTCCTCGTCATCGCCGTTGACGAAGTGCAGAACGTGATCTGACGGGTCGAATTCCGTCCCGGACATTTCCCCGAGGTGGGTGAGGACGGCCTGGCGGCCTCGATAGCGTCCGACATAGCGCCGCGCCTGAGAGACGAAGGAGTCCATGGTGGCGTCGTCAAGCACCGCGTTGGGGCTGACGCCGATGTAGCGGGGCGGATCGTGAGGGCCGAAGCGGCGGAGCTGTTGGGTGGCGTTCGCCCAGTACAGCTCCTTCGTATTTGGGTCGTACACCACACAGTAGACGGGGATGTTGCCGTCCGCCCAGGTGTCGCCGTGTAGGTTGACGGGCACCGCGTAGCCGTTCCCACGGCGCCAGCTGTCCCCACCTTTGACTTGGACCTTAACCGTGTCGCTGGTGACGTCCCCGCCATCGGTGAAGGTGACGTAGAAGTCCTCGCCGAAGTCGTTCCGTCCGGATATTTCTTGAACGATGTGATCGTGTTCCTCGAGCAGTGTGCGTACGGCGTTTACTGCGGTTTGGCCCACGCGCCGCCCTCTTGGGATCTTCGGCATGCCACTCTCTCCGGGGTTCCTCATGTGCCCAGGCGGACCGAGACGGTGCCGCCACCCGTCACCTTGCACCACGGCTCTGACATCGCGACTCGGGCAGATCCGTATTGCAGGTCAGGACAGTGAGGTGCGCCTGCGAGGCGGTGATGCGGCTCAGAGCAGTTTCCGCAGACGCTGCCGGGTTGAGGCCAGTTGGGCGAAGAAGTGGCGATCGACGAGGTGGGGGTGCTGGGACTCAGGGAAGTCGATTTGGACGCGGGCGCGCTTCACAGCGAGTCGTCGAAATCTGCGTGGACTTGCTCCCTCGCCCTCCGGCTCGGGATGCTAGGTTGACGACCGAGCCGACTGAATACGCCGTTTCGGAATCCATTGCCGACGGCCCCCAGCCGACCACAGAATGGGGGATGGGTAGCTTGTCGCATGCTGACAGATATTGGAAGACGCGGTTGCTGATTTTACTCCTGTTTGTCGCCTTGTAGTTCCGCTAGTCGCTGCGCGGCATCGGGAATTCCGGCGTCTTGCGCACGCCTCAACATGATTTCGGCTCCTGCAACGTCGCCCCGCTGTTCACGGATTCGCGCCAAGGGCAGAAGCAGGTTCGAGCGTCCTTGCGCAATGGCTTTGAGTAGTAACTGTTCGGCAGATTCATATTCGCCTCGGGCTGCCCGAGCCCGCGCCAAGGGTTCGACGAGTTCCTTCGAGTCGGCTGCCAGTTGCTCGGCCAGCCGCACCTTTCCCCTGATCTCCAAGATCCGTACTAGGTCGTGGGCTGCGCTTGGCTGTCCCTCCTCAATGGCACGCCAGTAGAGCTTCTCGGCTCGTCTCAGGTTGCCCTCTTCTTCTCGTAGGCGAGCCAGCTCGAGCAGCACGTACGTCAGACCCAGATTGTAAGCTCTCCAGAAGAGAGCCGAAGCAGACTGGTAGTTACCTTTACTGCGACGGATCATTCCCAGGCCGCGAAGGGTGTTCGTCTCACCGAGGCGGACGGCGATCTCACAGAAACGATCTGCTCCGTCGCAGTCTCCTTCTCTCTCCAAAACCCAGGCGAGTTCTCGCGGTGCATTTATGTCTCCTGCGTCCATGGCGAACCTGAACACTTGAATAGCTCGAGAAGTATCTTTGTACATGTAGGTCCAGGCCAAGCCTGCAAATGCCTCAGTGTTTCCAGCGTTGAAGGAATATTTTGTCAGGATCAGTGCAAGTTCGTGCTGGCCTTGATCGGCCAGCCAGCGTGCCTGGTACTCAACTGCCCGGGCGCCGAAAAATCCGCCGTCAAGTGCCTGGTTGTACAATTCGACAGCGCGTGCGGTATCCCCGAGTTGAGATGTGACGGAGGCCAATCCTACGACGGCGTCCCATCGGCGCCCGTCCCGATCCACAGCTTTGCGATACCAGTGCTCTGATTTCTCAAGTTGGCCCTCTTCCTCCGCGCGGGAAGCGAGTGCGATCTGCGCGGTGACGTCTCCGAGTTCGGCTGCCAACTCGTAGTAGACGTGTGGATCCTCGCCCTTGCGATTTTCGCGGATCCATCCAGCCAGATGGGTCAGGGCGGCACCGTCCCCGTCTTGCGCTGCCGCTAGCGCCAGTGCTTCCGCGTGGGTCTCCCTGCCTCGTTCAAGAGCAGCCCGGGAAAGGGCAACTTTGTCGCGCGCGCTGGCGGCTTGCTCTGTCGCTGCCTCCCAGAAATCGTTTTCAGGGCAGAGAAATTGTCTGTTCCGGCGACCATGCAATTCGACGTAGTCGGCTAGGCGGTAGCTGCTGGGATTCTCTGCCCCGTTCGTGGAGAAGCCCCGGACCGGTGCCAGCGGCCCGCGAACCCCCCGGCACGGAGTTGACAAGTACTGCAGGGCGCGAGAAAACCAGTCATGTTCCGCCAGATCCCGCTGGAGCGTGGTCAGGTAGCTAGTAGCCGCAGACCGGAGGAAACCGGGAGGCAGATCCATGCCGTGACCAAGCCGCCGGGCGTCCATGGCGGCATGCAGGATTGCCTGTGAGGTCGGGGATCCGTTCGCGTACCGTTCCAATTGCGCTGGCCCACCTGCCAGGTACTGGATGACGTGGCCGCCCTCGGCCTCGCGAGCAGCCTTCAGCATTCTCCGATCGGTGGGCCGATCCATGTCGAGGAGAGCGGCCACCTCGTCGTTGCTGAACCTCTCCGGAACTGGGAGGGCGCACCTGAACAACAGGGCTCGAGTCTTCGCGCGCTCGTCTGCCGGCGCGGTGGTCATGGTGGCCCAGTGGACATGCCAGGTTGTCCCCAGCACCAGGACGGGGGCCCGGTGGGGATCGCGCAGCAGCTCCGTGAGTCGAGCAGCCACGTGTTCATTTCTGTCCGAGCCGTCGCAGAGCAGATAGCGATTGATCTCGTTGAGCCACACGACCGTGCGCGGTCTCACCGCCCCCAGCGAGGCGAGTAGGTCCTCCTGGTCGGCCGGATGCCACAGCCGCCACTCCTTGCCGAGGCGCTGAATCGCTTCCCAGGCAGCACGAGTCTTTCCCGTGGAGGAATCCGCGAGAAGGACTTTCATGCCACTGTTCCCGGCGAGAGCCATGTTGACGAGAGCGTCGAGTTCGTCGTCGAACGACCTTCGAAAGTATGTAGGCAGAGCAGGCTGATCAGGGTCTGTGACCTCATCGACCGAGATAGCCTCGTGAACCTCCAGACCGATCGGGTCAGCGTCGCGCACAAGACAGCCAACCTCGCCCCTGCGCCCAGCTCTGGAGAACGCCTCCAGGGAATCCGCGTCGCAGAAGCGTCGTGCTACATGATCCCCGAAGTACCGGGCCACGATCCGTGGCTGGATACGCAAATGGGATGTCAAGTGCTCGCCGTCCCAGAACTCGAGCAACAGATCTGGATGTTGGGCTTGGTAATGATGAACCAGATCACGCACCTGAGCCCGGGTTGTCTTGCATGACGTGACGATGACGAGCCGTGTTGCTGCATAGGGCCGCGGTCCGCTGAGGAAGAGATCCAGGGCCTTCTTTGTATCCGCCTCAGTGAACTGGGCTACGTGTTTGACCTGGAATGCGGACCATTGGCCGCCCTCCGACAGCCCTGCGATGTCGATACCGCCCTGCGCTTGACCAGGCGATCCGTATCGGTGGCAGGGCGACAACCGTTCGTGCACTTGGACGAATTCGCACACAAGCTTCTCGAACTGACTCCACGAAGTCAGTTCATGGAAGGGCAGAGAGGTGATCTTGCCATCGACCACCAAGGGGTGCTTCGAAAACTCGGCCACGCTGCCTCGCTCGGTCTGCACTGGATGCTCAACAAGCACTTTACGCGGGGTGGCTGACAGTCCGGAGGGCGTGGGATCAGTCCTGAGACCTCACGCCAGCCATGCGGGATGCTCCGCAGCAGCCGATTCGCTCGTTTCCCGGAGTTGAGGCACGCGGAGGGCACAACAGGCCCAAAGTGGTCTGGACAACAAAGAAGCCCCGGGCCGTGAGGCCTGGGGCTTTGAATGGAGCGAGTGACGGGAATCGAACCCGCGCTCTGAGCTTGGGAATCAACGAGTGCTGCGGGGCTGATGTGTTGTCTGACCTGCGAAAACGGGGGCTCGGATGGCTCCTGGGGCGGTCCGGGTTGCACCGTTGTTGACCGGGGTTTTCCGCTCAGGAGGGCACGGCTGGGGCACGCGGTGGCCGAGGCGGCCTGTCGGATCTGCTCCGTGGCCTGTGCACGCCGTGTGACGGGACAGCCAGGTTGTGGGAGCAAGGGCGCTCGGGAATGGGCCTTTTCCTTCGTGGCATGGTTCGGCCCTGCCACGCTGGTCGTCGTGACGGCCTGCTGTGCCCGACATGCTGACCGCCGACGTGACGACGCCGGAGCAGGCGGTGGAGAAGTCGGAGCGGCTGTCCGCAGCGGTAGAGAACAAAGGCACTGGCAGCGCGTTCGGCGCGGCGGCCTCGGCCGCCCTGGAGCAGCGGCGGGTGCTGATCGGCAAGCATGCCGATCGTCGGCCTCAGGACGCGGTCCCTGTGGGCCGGCACGGGTGGACACACGGTGATGTCCAGTACCGGAACCTGCTGTGGAAGGAAGGGGAGTTGGCCGCCGTCCTCGACTGGGACCGCGTCGGCGTCCGTCCGTACGCCGAAGAGGGCGTTCGGACCGCCCAGGTGCAGTTCGGCGTGGATGGAGTGTTCGACCTCGCTCGGGTGGCGGCCTTCGTGTGCGGCTACCGGTCCGTGGTGCCGCTGGAGGCAGCCGCGCTGTCAGATGGTGTGCGCCGACTCTGGTGGAAGCGGATGACGGACTTCTGGCAGCTGCCTCCGGGTCGGCCCCTCCGCTCACGTAGCTGTCGCGAAGTGAAAATCGGTAGTGCGGAGCTGTGGCCCGCGAGCTGTCAGTCGGTGAGGCCGGGGACTACCAGGCCGGACTCGTAGGCGATGACCACCGCGTGTGTCCTGTTCTGTGCGCCGAGCTTGGTCAGCACGTTTCCCACGTGGGTCTTCACCGTCTCCAGGCTCACCGTGAGCGCCCTCGCGATCTCCGGATTGGACAGGCCCGTGGCCATGCTCCGCAGCACTTCTTCCTCCCGGTCCGTCAGTGCCGCTTTCGGTAGCGCCTCGGCGGAGTCCAGGGGGCGGGCGGTGACCATGCGGCGCAGTGCTGAGGGGAAGAGGATCGCTTCTCCCGACGCCACCACCCGTACCGTCTCCGCGATCTGGCGGACCGGGAGTCGCTTGAGCACGAACCCGGCGGCGCCCGCGCTGAGTGCCGCGGTGACGTAGTCGTCGTTCTCGAAGGTGGTGATCACCACGACCTTCGGCGGTGCGGTGGCCGGGTCGGCGAGGAGTTGCCGGGTGGCCTCGATGCCGTTGCAGCGCGGCATGCGTACGTCCATCAGGACCACGTCCGGACGCAGTCGCCGTGCCTGTTCGACCGCGTCGATGCCGTCGGCGGCTTCTCCGACCACCGCGATTCCCGGTTGCGCCGCGAGCAGCATGCGCAGACCGATGCGGGTCACTTCGTCGTCGTCCGCGATCAGGAGGGTGATGGGGTTGTCGGCGGGACCAGCGGCCGTGCTCGTGTCGGGGCCGGTCATGCCGATGCCGGTATCGGCAGGCGGACCACCAGGCGCCAGTGCCGTGTCCCCTGCGGGCCCGCCTCGATCTCGCCGTGCAGCAGCCGCACGCGTTCGGCGAGACCGGGCATGCCGTGCCCGGACGTCGGGAAGGGGCCCGCGCCCGTCCCCGGCCCGGTCCTGTTGACCACGCCCAGCTCAAGACTGTCCGGGGTGGCCGCCACGCGGAGCTCGATCGGACCGCCCGCTCCGTGCCGCAGCGCGTTCGTCAGGCCCTCCTGCAGGATCCGGTACGCCGCTCGGGAGAGCGTCCCCTGCACCTGCGCCCAGTCGCCCGACAGTTCCGGCTCCACCGTCGCGCCCGCGTGCCGCAGCCGGTCGACCAGCTCGGGCAGGTTGGCCAGGGTGCGGGTCGGTGCCGTCTCCGCCCGCTGATCGCGCAGCACACCCAGTACGTAGTCCAGGTCCTCCAGCGCGGCCCGGGACGACTCCTCGATGCTGCGCAGCGCGGCTCGCGCCGTCGCCGGGTCGGTGGCGAGCACCTGGCTCGCCACCGCCGCCTGGATTGTGGTCGCCGTCAGTGTGTGACCGATCGAGTCGTGCAACTCGTGAGCCAGCCGGTTGCGTTCGGCCAGCGCTTGTTCCCGCTCGGCTGCCAGCGCGAGCCGCTCGGCCGCCGAGGGCCCCAGCAGCCTGGGCGCCAGCCGGCGTAGGGCTCCTGTCACCACCACGCACACCACCGCGGCCAGCAGCAGGCAGCACAGCCCCCGCGTCCAGTTCTGCCGGCCGCCCTCCGCACGCAGTGACCAGCCGAACAGACTCAGCTCCGCCTCACCACGGAGCCAGCCGAACGGAAGGCTCACCCCCATGATCAGCAGCACCCCACTGACCAGTGCCCCCGTCCACCCCAGCGTCACGTGCAGCAGCAGCCACAGCGGAGTCCGCCAGCGGTCGCCGCCCGATGCCGCAGGATCCGGCAACGGCACCCCCAGCAGCCTGCGGACGAACGCGATCAGCGCCCGCCGCGTGGTGCGGGCCAGACCGATCGTACCGATCAGCGCCGCCCAGACCAGGAGAGTCAGAACGGCTTTCACGCCATAGGGAGCGGACGGCCACACCAGGGTCGGCAGCATGGCGAAAGGCAGCAGCGGAATGCTCGCCAGGGCACCGCAATAGGCGAGGAACATACCCGTATACGTGGAGCCGCGCAGCAGCGGCCGGATTCCCCAGATCATGATCCGACCAGTATGACCGGCCGGAGGGCCCGGGCCCTCCCCCGATCGGGGGAGGAAATCCTCCCGCCTTTACGCGATGTGCGGTCACGTCCCCCGAAACCAGAATCGGCCCCCTGAGCACTCGACCGGAGGATGGCTGATGAACACACAAGGGACCCAGATGTCGCCGTACGACACGGCACCGGCCAGGACCGGCGGGACGGTCCCATACCGCCCCCACCCTCAGGGCCCCAAGAACCGGCCGGCCGGAGCCGCCATGGTGTTGGGCGTCACCGGCCTGGGCACCTCGGTCTTCATCTTCGGCGGCCTGCTCGGTGTTGTCGGCCTGGTCCTCGGCATCGTCGCCCTGGTGAGAAGCGGGCCGACACGGAGCGGCCGGGGCAAGGCCATCACCGGCGTGGTGGCGTCGGCCGTCGCGATCGTGGTAGCCGTCCTGGTTGCTTTCTTCATGGTCTGGTACGCGAACGAGACGCAGGAGTGCTACCAGCCCGGCAGTTTCCAGCAGTACAAGCAGTGCGTCAGCCAGCAACTCACGGGGAACTGATCCTGATGCGGAACTCACGAATAGCGTCTGTGCTGGCTTCCGGTGCCGCGGCGGCTCTTCTTTCGCTGTCGATTCCCGAAACGGCCTTCAGCGCATCCGAGCCCACCGCAGCGCAGCACAAGCCCCGATGGCAGTGGTGCGATGCGGGCAGCCCCGCCTCCTTTCAGTGCGCGACTCTCCAAGTGCCACTGGATTACAGCGATCCCGGCGGCAGGACGCTCGACATCGCGATATCCCGGATCAAGGCGGGCAGCGGGAAGGAGCGGCGCGGAGTTCTGCTCCTCAACCCCGGCGGACCCGGCGGACCCGGCCTGGGCATGCCCGTGGACCCGGCACTGCGCCTCTCGCGGAAGGTGAGGAGGCAGTACGACCTCATCGGGTTCGACCCCAGGGGTGTCGGGCACAGCTCTCCCGTCAGCTGCGGGCTGACCGTCGACGACCGGGACACCGAACGCCCGTACAAGGCCAGGACCTTCGCGAGGGATGTGGAGCGGGCCCGTACCGTAGCCGCCAAGTGCCAGGCTGCGGCGGGCGGCACACTGCGCCACCTCACCACCCGCAACACCGCGCGCGACATGGACGCGATCCGTGCCGCGCTGGGCGAGAAGAAGATCTCGTACCTGGGGATGTCCTACGGCACCTATCTCGGCGCCGTCTACACGCAGTTGTTCCCCCGGCGGACCGACCGGTTCGTGCTGGACAGCGCGGCCGACCCCGCGGGCTACGGGCGCGGCATGTTCACCGCGATGGCCGAGAGGGCCGAGCCCGCGTTCACACGGTGGACCCGGTGGACGGCCCGGCGGCACACGGCGTACGGCCTGGGCCGCACACCGGCCGAGGTCCGCAAGACCTTCTGGGACCTCGTCGACAGGGCCGACCGCACCCCCATCGAGGATCGCGGGGCGCTGTTGACCGGTGACGGCATCCGCGCTCAGCGCGCCGTGTTCGCCCGCGTCCAGCAGGCCGCCGCCTGGGTCGCCGGACTGAAGGAGACGGCCGACGGCAAGAAGCCCAGGACCTCCGGGCAGGCACCGGGCACCGTCCCTCCGGTGTCCACTCGCGACGTTCCCCCGGACAACGATGACGCGAGCGCCTGGGCCGTGCTGTGCGCCGACACCCGGGCGTCATGGCCGAGCGATCCGCAGCAATACCGCCACGACGCGATCCGCGACAGGACCCGGTATCCGCTGTCCGGCGATTTCGACGCCAACATCAAGCCGTGTGCCTTCTGGAAGCCGGGCAGCGAGCCCAGAACGACGGTGAACAACAAGGTCCCCGCGCTCATCGTGCAGAGCGAGTGGGACCCCCTGACGCCCCTGGCCGGAGGCCGGGCGATGCACCGGGCACTGCACGGCTCCCGGATGGTCACCGTCGCCGGCGGGGAGGGGCACATCGTCAACGGCAGCAATCCCTGCGCGGACACGAGTGCCATGGCCTACCTGGCCACGGGCAGGCTCCCGGGCAAGGACCTGACCTGCCGGGTCGGCTGAACCTCGTTCGTGAGCAACAGGCCGAGCAGCGAGTTCACGAACTCCGATCCCCGAGAACCTTGCAGGTCAACGCGGTCAACCCACACCTGGCGCCAGAACGCTTTTCGTGCCGGAAGATCGACATCAGGTGGGGTGAAGAGGTCTAGACAATAGAGAAGCCCCGGGCCGCCGGCCTGGGGCTTTGAATGGAGCGAGTGACGGGAATCGAACCCGCGCTCTGAGCTTGGGAATCAAAGGATCTTGGTAGCTCGACAGGGCTACTGACCTGCAAAAACGCCACCTCTGAGCACTGCTGTGGGTCGATATCTATGCCCGCCGCTGACCCCGTTGTACCGCCCGTTGGGGCACGGATAGGGCATGCCCCCGGATACGCGGCAGTCGCTTCGGCTGAGCCGGTGGGTGTGTCAGAGGCGGATGAGTCGCACACTGCCGCCGCAGAACTTCGTCATGTCGTCGATGTCGGAAGTCAGCACCGCTACTGGACTTGGCTGACGCAGAGCAGCCTCCGCCACGGTGGCGTCGATCGCGTACTTGTGACCGTGCAATCCCGCTCCTTTGAGCAGTTCTGCCGACGCTTTGGCCGCCTGCTCGGTGACCGGCTCGACCTTGACCCGGGACAGGGCCCAGTTCAGACGTGGGAGGTTCACCCGGGAGTGGCTGACTTCCACGATGGTGTTGGCGCCGACGACCAGGTCGGCTCCCATCTCGTGAAACACCTGCAGCATTGCGAGGACCTTCCGATCCTGCGCGATCCACGCTGACAGTCCTTCCGAGTCCAGGACAACGGTCTCGAAGTGCGTGCTCACGCGGCGTCCGTGCGGTTGGCGGACGCGTCTGAGCCGAGGATTTTGGCGCGAGCCTCGGCCAGCTCTTCGTCTGTGAAGGCGCCGTGTTCCTCTTGATGGCGTCGCAGGTCATGGCCGAGCAGTTCATGTCTGATCTGGCGAGCCACTGCCTCGGCCACGTAGCCGGAGACGTTGTCGGTCAGCTTTCTGAGTTCAGCCACCTGCTCGGTGGGCAGGGTGACCGTGATGCGCGTGGTGGCAGACATAGGGGAAGCATACTGCAGTATGCGCCATCTGATGCGGATGATCACAGAGCTGGGCCTGCCCCCGCGCACGGTGACACCGGCAGCGTGCGGGAAACCCTTCTGCCCGAGGCCCGGAGACCCGGATGCTGTCACGTCATCGCGTGTCGAGCTGAAGAGGACGGAGACAGTGAATGCCGGGTCAGCCCCGTGATGATGAACGCGAGCAACGCATCGTGAATGAGGTCATCGTTGATGCCTATGGCCCTGAGGAGCAGGCCATGGGGTGGTACTACTACCTGGAAGAGGCTCTTGCTTTCCCCTTCATTGCCCGCTGCACGACGAAGCGGATCATTTCGCCAACGCGTGTCGACGAGGAGGTTGAGGTGATGGGCATGGCGCCGGAGGAGGAGTGTGAGCGTGAGATCTTCGTGCGGGTCCAATGGCAAGGCCACGATCTCGGCATCCCGCTCTCCCAACTGGAGCCCGTGGACGCCGAGGGCCTGACGCGGCAAGGGGTCGCAGACTGGCGTTACTGGGTGGCTCGGGGCTATGCGTTCTGATTCCGTAGCCGCGCCCGATGACAACAAAGAAGCCCCGGGCCGTTGGCCTGGGGCTTTGTGTGGAGCGAGTGACGGGAATCGAACCCGCGCTCTGAGCTTGGGAAGCTCATGTTCTACCATTAAACTACACTCGCGCGGCACGCCGGTTTGGGGCGTAGCACCGTCGCACACTGTACCGCATGGTCGGCCCTGGGCGTGTTTTCGTCCGGGGCCTTCGTGTTGTCGTGGGGCGGGGTGGGGGGTCGGGATGTGGCTGCGGGGGGCGGGGGTTGGGGCGTAGCGTGGGCGTCGGAGCGGCGCGTGGAAGATGGCCCGGCTCATCCCCTAATGTGGCTTTTGTCGTCCACGGAAGTTGGGGAAGGGAAGCGATGGATCGCACCGTCGTTCGTTGTGCCGAGGGGCACGTGTTCAGCACCGCGTCGTTCCCGATGCAGAATCTGGGTGTCGGCCGGCTGGGTCCCGGGCGGTTGTTGAGGTGTCCGCGCTGTGCGCGGTTGCGGCATGCGGTGCCGGTGGAGAACGGAAAGTAGCGCAAGTGATGCCGCGCGGCTCCGGTCAGGATTGGGCCGGGGCCGCGTCGTCCGCGTAACCTTCGGGACGTGCTTCTCTCAGACAAGGACATCAGGGCCGAGATCGACAGCGGACGGGTGCGGGTCGACCCCTTCGACGAGTCGATGGTGCAGCCGTCGAGTATCGATGTGCGGCTGGACCGGCTCTTCCGCGTGTTCGAGAACCACCGGTACCCGCATATCGACCCGGCGGTGGAGCAGAGCGATCTGACCCGGCTGGTCGAGCCGGAGGGCGACGAGCCGTTCATCCTGCATCCGGGTGAGTTCGTGCTCGCGTCGACCTACGAGGTCATCTCGCTCCCCGACGACCTCGCGTCGCGGCTGGAGGGGAAGAGCTCGCTGGGCCGGCTGGGGCTGGTCACGCACTCGACGGCCGGCTTCATCGACCCCGGGTTCTCCGGGCACGTGACGCTGGAGCTGTCGAATCTGGCGACGCTGCCGATCAAGCTGTGGCCGGGGATGAAGATCGGTCAGCTGTGCCTCTTCCGGCTGACCTCACCGGCCGAGCACCCGTACGGCTCGGAGCGGTACGGATCGCGCTACCAGGGGCAGCGGGGGCCGACGGCCTCGCGGTCGTTCATGAACTTCCACCGGACGCAGGTCTGACATGGCGGCCGTGCGGGAGAACCTGACGTACGAGGGCTTCGGGCATGCCGTGCGCCAGCTGGCGCAGACGATCGCGGACGACGGCTACGAGCCCGACGTCGTGCTGTCGATCGCGCGCGGCGGGGTCTTCGTGGCGGGCGGTCTGGCCTACGCGCTGGACTGCAAGAACATCCACCTGGTGAACGTCGAGTTCTACACCGGTGTGGGCACCACGCTGGAGATGCCGGTGATGCTCGCCCCGGTGCCCGACGCCATCGACTTCAGCAACAAGCGCGTGCTGATCGCCGACGACGTCGCCGACACCGGCAAGACGCTGAAGCTGGTGCACGACTTCTGCGTCGGGCATGTCGCCGAGGTCCGCAGCGCGGTGATCTACGAGAAGACGCAGTCGCTCGTGAAGTGCGAGTACGTGTGGAAGCGCACCGACGACTGGATCAACTTTCCCTGGTCCGTCGACGAGCCCGTGGTGAAGCGGGCGGGGCAGGTTCGGGACGCCTGAGGCCTGGCCGATGTGATGCACGTAAGGGGCGGCTCCCAGGGGAGCCGCCCCTTACTGCTAGATCACCGGGAGCTTGAAGAGGACCAGCAGCGCGATCAGTTGGATCGAGGCCGCGCCGAGTGCCTTGGGCCAGGGCAGGTCGTGGGACTTGCTCACCATGGAGGTGAGCAGGGCCGCGCAGGCCAGCCAGGTGACCCAGCCGAGGATCTGGACGAGTCCGTTGGCGCTGCCGAGGAACATCGCGAAGAGCAGGCGGGGCGCGTCGGTGAGCGAGGTGACGAGCATCGCCAGGCCGATGGTGGGGGCCCAGGAGCCGTCGCCGCCGAGCTGGCGGGCCAGCGCGTGCGTCACGGTGCCCAGCATCAGGCCGCTGAGCGTGACGGCGACCGCGGTGCTGATCACCCACGGGGCGCTGGACGACACGGTCGCGTTGAGGACGTCCTCGCGGGCCGCGTCGAAGCCGAAGACCGCCAGCAGGCCGTAGAGGAACGTGACGGTCAGGGCCGGGCCCCAGACCGCGTAGTCCCGCATCTGCCAGAAGGTGTGGCCGGGGCGCAGCGCGATACCGCTGATCAGCTGCTTCCAGTGCAGCCGGGGCCCGGAGGGCGGTGCGGTGGTCTGACCCGCGCGGTACGTGGCGATGTTGTCGTTGCCGGGGCCGCCCTGGTCCGGGCCGGCGTACGGCGCGAACTGGTCGGGGGAGCCGGGGAGGGTGAAGGCGCGGGTGTGGCCCGGGTTGTCGTTGTACGCCGGTGCCGGCGCCTGGCCCGGAGCGGGCTCGCCGAAGTATTCGGGCTCGCCCGACGGGGCGCCGGCGTGCCCGCCTCCGTAGCCCTGCGGATAACCCTGCGGTTGTCCGTAGTTCTGAGGCCCACCGTGCTGGGGCGCCTGCTGCCCGCCGTGGTCCCGTCCGCGTCGATTCCTGAATCCAGCCACGTCATCGAACGTACCGGTTCCCGCTGGGCGCCGGGCCAGGAGGCCGGTTCTCCGGGGGGCTTTGCTGCCAACCTGTGACACGTCACGACAGGGCCTTTGGGGGACCTTTGGCCCTGATTCATGTGACTTATGTCGGGGCTGGTGGGGCTGGTGGGAACTTAGCTTCGTTAGACGGTAGGACATCTCGGGACTTCCGGGACGCAGCAGTCACATCAGAAGGAGCCGTTCCATGGCCGTACGTACCGCCCGTAACGTCAGAACCGCGGGAATCGCGGCCGTCGCCGCCGCGGTGGTCGCGATGACGGCGGCCGGCTGCGGGTCATCAGGGTCGGGATCCGGGTCGGCAAAGGGATCCGGCTCCGATTCCACCGCATCCGCGAAGTCCGGGGCGAAGTCCGGGGCGCAGGCCGGCGCCAACGACGACGGCGGTGCCAAGGGCGCCGTCGACCCGGCCACGCTCTCGCAACTCCCCGCCCGGATGGCCGCGGACGGTACGGCGATCGTCGTCGGCGACCCGAAGGCGCCCAACACGGTGAAGGTCTACGAGGACCCGCGCTGCCCGTACTGCATGCACTTCGAGCAGGGCGGCGGCTCGGCGCTCGCGAAGCTGGTGAAGGACGGCAAGGTCAAGGTCGAGTACACGATCGCGTCCTTCCTCGACGCGAACTTCGGCGGCAGCAGCTCGAAGAAGGCGGCCAACGCGATGCGCGCGGCCGTCGACGCGGGGAAGTTCCCCGAGTTCCACTCCGCGGTCTTCGAGAACCAGCCCGAGGAGCCCGCCGACGGCTTCACCGACGCCTTCCTGCTGAAGATCGCCGACACCGTGAAGGGCCTGAATACCACGGCCTTCCAGAAGGCGGTCAAGGACCAGACCCACAAGGACTGGGTGGCGACGTCCGAGAAGGCCTTCGAGGCCTCCGGCTCCCAGGGCACCCCGACGGTCCTGGTGAACGGCAAGAAGGTCACGCCGGAGAAGGCCGTCTACGACGCCACCGCGTTCGCCACAGCGCTCAAGGCGCTCGGCATCAGCTAGTACTGCAACCGCATGTGGGGGTGGTGGCCTCGGCGTTGGTAGTGGCATCTGCGGGCGCGGGCTTGGCTGCGGCGTCGGAAGCGTGACCAGTGCAGATGATGGTCGTTGTCCAGGTGTCGGGGCGTGAAGACGAGGTGCCCGATCATCCGGCGGATCTCGGGGACGCTGAGAGGTATGAGGTCGTGCTCGTCGCCGGCGCTGCCCCTTTTGTGGTTTCTGTGGCGCGGATGGCGGTCAGGTAGGCGAGCGCGGCCATCGCCAGGGTGATGTGCCGGTACCAGGCCCGGAACAGCCGTACCTGGTAGTGGTCCAGGCCGCATTCGCCCTTCGCGATCTGGAAGCATTCCTCCACCTGCCAGCGCGCGCCGGCCGTGATGACCAGGTCCTTCAACCGGGTCGCGGCGGGCCCGTAACAGATGTAGTAGGCGATCTTGGCCGGATCGGTCGGACTGCGGCGGGCCAGCACCCAGTGTCCGAACCCATCAGCCCAGTCGGGCCGGATCGCGATGCGGGCCCAGTGGTAGATCCTCTGGCCGTGGGCGCCGGCCCCGGCCGAGATCCGCTTCCACCCCTGCGCGGGCAGCGCGGCCACCAGATCATCGACCCGCACTTGCCAGCCGTCGGTCGTGGTCACGGTGTCGTTGAGCTTGGTGGCCAGCACATGCGCCACCTTGCGTTCCTCCAGCCACATCCTGAAGTCCTTGACCTGCCCGTATGCCTCGTCCGCGGTGACCCAGGCGAAGGGCACCGCCGCATCGATGGCACGTTGGAGCATCCACTTGAGGTGCTCGGTCTTCGTGGCGAACGGCACCTCGTCGCCGATCCCGGCCGCCCGGCACCGTGCCCGGTCGCCCGTCCAGGACTGCGGAACATAAAGCTCCCGGTCGATCAACGCCCGCCCCCTGGCTGAGGCGTAGGCCAAAAACGTCCCGATCTGGCAATTTTCGGTGCGGCCCGCGGTGCCGGAGTATTGCCGCTGCACGCCCGCTGACCTGGTGCCTTTCTTCAGGAAGCCGGTGTCGTCACCGATCAGCACCCCGTCCGGGGACCCGATGCTCTCCACGACGAAGTCCCGCACGTCATCACGGACCGCGTCCTGGTCCCACTCGGAGTGATTCAACAGACGCTGCACACCGTCGGGGCGCAGCTGGCCGACCTGCTCGGCCAGCGTCCACCCATTCTTCTTCTCCAACGGAGCCAGCAAGCCCATCAGATAGTCCAAAGCCCGCTCACGCGGCTCCGACCTGCCAAAACGCCCTGCGAACCGGGCATGCAACTCTTCTACGCCCTCGGACCACGACTCGACCTGCTCCACCGTCAACGATTCGTCACACAGTCGGACCAACGAGCCACACCGCCAACAGTCACACCACATGCGGTTGCAGTACTAGTGCTGAATTCCTCAACTTATGGGTATACACGGTGTGTTGAGGAGTGCGCTGGGGGTGGATGGTGCCGACATTGCTGCGGGCTCGGCCTGCTTCGGGTCCGGATGAGGCGTTGATGATCGACCGGCTGACGAGGGCTCGGAAGGCACCGGCTGACCTGGTGCTCAGAGCACAGATCATTGTTCTGAGCTGGGACGGTCTGCGGGTGGCGGCGATCGCCGTGGAGCTGGGGTGTCATGCGAAGACGGTGCGGTGGTGGCTGCACCGTTTCAATGAGCTGGGGTGGAAGGGCTGGAGGACCGGCCGGTCGCGGGGGCCGCGCCGGATCACCGAGGCCGAGAGGTCCCGGATCATCGCGCTGGTCAGACAGGAGCCACCGGGACGTCTGACCAGGCACGAGGACGGCGAACTGGCGGCGCAGGACGAGTCAGGGGCACCGCAGTGGACACTCGACGCCCTGGCTGAGGCTGCCCGCCGCGGCGGCATCGAAGTGGGCCGGTCCCAAGTCCGCAGAATCCTGGTGGCCGAAGGCGTCCGATGGCGCCGCACCCGTTCCTGGATCCGCTCAAAGGACCGGGATTTCGAGGGAAAAGGACGCGGGTCGTCGGCCTCTACACCTGCCCGCCCGAAGACGCGACGGTCATCTGCGTCGACGAGCTCGGACCGGTAATCCCGCGCACCTTCCCGTAAGCGCCGGGCTGGTCGCCGGATGGACATCGCATCAAAGCAGAACTCGACTACGGCCGCGGCCCGGAGAAAACCTGGGTCTACGGCGGCCTCCGCATCCGCGACGGACAGCAGGTCACCATGACCGCTCCGTCTCGCAATAGTGCCTTCTACCAGCAGTTCCTCCAACGCATCGAGGAAGCCAACCCTGCAGGCGACATCTATGTGGTGACCGACAACCTGTCCTCGCACAACAGCCTCTCGACCCGAACCTGGCTCGAGGACCACCCCCGCATTCACCACGTCTTCATACCCGTCAGCGCTTGCTGGCTCAACCTCCAAGAAGGCTGGTGGCGCATCTTCCGCAAAGTCGCACTCGCCGGCCACAGCTTCGCCGGACCCGACGAAATCACCCACGCCACCGAACTCGCGACAACCCAACTCAACGCCCGCGCCAAACCCTGGATCTGGGGCAGACCCGCCCCACCCACCCGACACCTACGCCGACGCTACGTCTACTGCCTTTGAGGAATTCAGCACTAGGGCACGGGAACGGGAAACAGAGCGGGGACGGCACGCCCCTCAAGGCATGCCGTCCCCGCTGCGTGTCACGTCAGGAGTTGCTGGCCGCCTCCGCGGGCTCCTCCACCGAGCCCTCGTCGTCCGGGCCCTCGACGTCAGGCTCCACAGGCGTCTTGACCGACTGCAGCAGCAGCTGCGAGACGTCCACGACCTGCAGGTTCTCCTTCGCCTTGCCGTCGTTCTTCTTGCCGTTGATCGAGTCGGAGAGCATCACCAGGCAGAACGGGCAGGCGGTGGAGACGATGTCCGGGTTGAGGGACAGCGCCTCGTCCACGCGCTCGTTGTTGATGCGCTTGCCGATGCGCTCCTCCATCCACATGCGCGCGCCGCCGGCGCCGCAGCAGAAGCCGCGCTCCTTGTGCCGGTGCATCTCCTCGTTGCGGAGACCGGGCACCGCCTTGATGATGTCGCGCGGCGGTGTGTAGACCTTGTTGTGCCGGCCCAGGTAGCAGGGGTCGTGGTACGTGATCAGGCCCTCGACCGGGGTGACCGGGACGAGCTTGCCCTCGTCCACCAGGTGCTGCAGCAGCTGGGTGTGGTGGATGACCTCGTACTCGCCGCCGAGCTGCGGGTACTCGTTCGCGATGGTGTTGAAGCAGTGCGGGCAGGTCGCGACGATCTTCTTCTTGGTCTTCTCGACGACGATGCCCTCTTCGGCGTCCTCACCGAAGGCCATGTTCAGCATCTCGACGTTCTGCTGGCCGAGCTGCTGGAAGAGGAACTCGTTGCCCAGGCGGCGGGCGGAGTCGCCCGTGCAGTTCTCCTCACCGCCCATGATGGCGAAGGAGACCCCGGCGATGTGCAGGAGCTCGGCGAAGGCCTTGGTGGTCTTCTTCGCGCGGTCCTCCAGGGAGCCCGCGCAGCCGACCCAGTACAGGTACTCGGTCTCCGAGAGGTCCTCGATGTCCTGGCCCACGACCGGGACCTCGAAGTCGACCTCCTTGACCCAGGCCAGGCGCTGCTTCTTCGCCAGGCCCCAGGGGTTGCCCTTCTTCTCCAGGTTCTTGAGCATCGTCCCGGCCTCGCTCGGGAACGCGGACTCGATCATCACCTGGTAGCGCCGCATGTCGACGATGTGGTCGATGTGCTCGATGTCGACCGGGCACTGCTCGACGCAGGCGCCGCAGGTGGTGCAGGACCACAGGACGTCCGGGTCGATGACGCCGTTCTCCTCGGCGGTGCCGATGAGCGGACGCTCGGCCTCGGCCAGGGCGGCGGCGGGTACGTTCGCCAGCTGCTCGGGCGTGGCCTTCTCGTTGCCCTCGGCGTCCTTGCCGCCACCCGCGAGCAGGTACGGCGCCTTGGCGTGCGCGTGGTCGCGCAGCGACATGATCAGGAGCTTGGGGGAGAGCGGCTTGCCGGTGTTCCAGGCGGGGCACTGCGACTGGCAGCGGCCGCACTCGGTGCAGGTGGAGAAGTCGAGCAGGCCCTTCCAGGAGAAGTGCTCGATCTGGGAGACGCCGAACTGGTCGTCCTCGCCCGGGTCCTCGAAGTTGATCGGCACGCCGCCCGAGGCCATCGGCTGCAGCGCGCCGAGCGCGACCGCGCCGGACTCCTCGCGCTTGAACCAGATGTTGGGGAAGGCCAGGAAGCGGTGCCAGGCGACGCTCATGTCGGTGTTGAGGCCGACGGTGATCGCCCAGGTCATCGTCACGCCGAGCTTGATCATCGCCGTGAGGTAGACCGCGTTCTGCAGCGCCCCGGTGCTGAGCCCCTTGAAGGCCGCGACGATCGGGTACGAGGCGAAGTACGCGGCCTCGTAGTGGTCCACGCCGTGCAGCGCGCCCTCCAGTCCGCGCAGCGTCAGGATCGCGAGGCCGATGACGAGGATGACGTACTCGACGAAGTACGCCTGCCAGGACGTCGAGCCGGCGAAGCGCGACTTGCGGCCGGCCCGCGAGGGCAGGTTCAGCAGCCGGATCGCCATCAGGACCAGGATGCCGACGGTCGTCGCGAGCGCGATGAACTCGGTGTACATCTCGTACGGCAGGAAGCCGCCCAGCACCGGCAGCGTCCAGTCGGCCTTGAAGAGCTGGCCGTACGCGGTGAGGATCGTCAGCCCGAGGGTCAGGAAGCCGACGGCCACGAACCAGTGCGCGACGCCGACGACGCCCCACTTGTTCATACGGGTGTGGCCGACGAACTCCACGCCCAGGGTCTTGGAGCGCTGCACCGGGTTGCCCGTGCGGGAGCCCTCAGGGGTGGGCTGGCCGAGCTTGATGAACCGGTAGATCTGCGCGACGGCGCGGCTGATGAGCGCAACGCCGACCGCGGTGAGGACCAGCGACACAATGATCGCGGCGAGTTGCATGGAGGGCTCCTCGGGCCTGCGCGAGCGGGGATTACTAAGCGGTAACTTATCCGGTCTCCCGCTGAGATTACCCGGGATACCCGGCCTCATACAGCCGCCCAGCCGGTGATCTGTGTCGCTGTGTGACCGATCGAACGACGAGTCCGGTTCGACGGGCCCGCATCCGTTCGTGGGAAATACGACTATAGGCGCACGAAAGCTCAGCAATACGGCAATGCAGTACGGCATGAAGTGTGCCGTGACGACGCCGCGGACCCGCAGGATGCTGCGGGTCCTGGGCCTGGGGATGGCCCTGCTGCTGGGGGTGTCGGCGGCGCTCGGCTGGATGGCCTACCGCAGGCTCAACGGCAACATCCGCACCGACGAGGTCGCCGCCCGGGTGCTCGCGGAGCACCCGGAGGAACGTCCCCCGGTGCTCGTTCCCAAGGCGCGCAACGTCCTGGTGATGGGCGAACGGTCGGCGTCGGTGACCCTGCTCCATGTGTCCGCCGACGCCCGGCGGACGGCGGCCGCCGTCACCCTGCCCGGCGACCTGATGGCGCGCACCCCCGGCTGTACGGGGTGCACGATCCGCGCCTTCGAGGCGCTCACCGGCATCCGGGTCGATCACCACGTGGTGATCGACCTCAAGGGCGGCAGGGGAACCGGGGGTCAGTTGCGGACCTTCGCGACCGCGACCGTCACCGCCGACGCCGGACTGGACTCGATCCCCGAGCTCTATCCGCTCGTCGAGCTGTACCCGCTCGACCCGCTCTCCCCCCTCGTGGACGGGGTCCGCGGGCGGCCCGGGCACCGGCTCAGATCGGTGACGGTGCCGCACGGACCGGCCGCGGGTGCGCTCTTCCGGGCGCTGCGTGAAGATCGGTTCTGATGCCGAAACCAGCAAGAAACCAAAGGTCACAGCCCTGCAACCGAAGCTGTGAGCGATCGAACAGTCGAAGAGTTGAGTCGCCTCCACTCAGCTCTGTTGACAGGTTTCGCTCTCTGATGCACCCTTGAGCCAGTTCCACTCAAGTCGGTCAGCTGGAGGATTTACCATGGCACGTGCGGTCGGCATCGACCTGGGCACGACTAATTCCGTCGTCAGCGTTCTCGAAGGCGGCGAGCCCACCGTCATCACCAACGCCGAAGGCGCCAGGACCACGCCGTCCGTCGTCGCCTTCGCCAAGAACGGCGAGGTGCTCGTCGGAGAGGTCGCTAAGCGCCAGGCAGTCACGAACGTCGACAGGACCGTCCGGTCGGTCAAGCGCCACATGGGCACCGACTGGAAGATCAACGTCGACGGCAAGGACTTCAACCCGCAGCAGATGAGCGCCTTCATCCTGCAGAAGCTGAAGCGTGACGCCGAGGCCTACCTGGGCGAGAAGGTCCAGGACGCGGTCATCACCGTCCCGGCGTACTTCAACGACTCCGAGCGCCAGGCGACCAAGGAAGCCGGCGAGATCGCGGGCCTCAACGTCCTGCGCATCGTCAACGAGCCGACGGCCGCCGCTCTGGCCTACGGCCTCGACAAGGACGACCAGACCATCCTCGTCTTCGACCTCGGTGGCGGCACCTTCGACGTCTCGCTGCTGGAGATCGGCGACGGCGTCGTCGAGGTGAAGGCCACCAACGGTGACAACCACCTCGGTGGTGACGACTGGGACCAGCGGGTCGTCGACTACCTGGTGAAGCAGTTCGCCAACGGTCACGGCGTGGACCTGTCCAAGGACAAGATGGCCCTCCAGCGCCTCCGTGAGGCCGCTGAGAAGGCGAAGATCGAGCTGTCCTCGTCCACCGAGACCTCGATCAACCTGCCCTACATCACGGCCTCCGCCGAGGGCCCGCTGCACCTGGACGAGAAGCTCACCCGCGCCCAGTTCCAGCAGCTCACCGCGGACCTCCTGGACCGCTGCAAGAACCCGTTCAACAACGTCATCAAGGACGCCGGCATCCAGCTGTCCGAGATCGACCACGTGGTTCTGGTCGGCGGCTCGACCCGTATGCCCGCCGTCGCCGAGCTCGTCAAGGAGCTGACCGGCGGTCAGGACGCCAACAAGGGCGTGAACCCGGACGAGGTCGTCGCCATCGGCGCCGCACTGCAGGCCGGTGTCCTGAAGGGCGAGGTCAAGGACGTCCTGCTGCTCGACGTCACCCCGCTGTCCCTCGGTATCGAGACCAAGGGAGGGATCATGACGAAGCTCATCGAGCGCAACACCACGATCCCGACCAAGCGCTCCGAGATCTTCACGACGGCCGAGGACAACCAGCCGTCCGTCCAGATCCAGGTCTACCAGGGCGAGCGCGAGATCGCGGCGTACAACAAGAAGCTCGGGATGTTCGAGCTGACCGGTCTGCCGCCGGCCCCGCGCGGGATGCCGCAGATCGAGGTCACCTTCGACATCGACGCGAACGGCATCATGCACGTCGGCGCCAAGGACCTCGGCACCGGCAAGGAGCAGCGCATGACCGTCACCGGTGGCTCCGCGCTGCCGAAGGACGACATCGACCGCATGATGCGCGAGTCCGAGCAGTACGCCGAAGAGGACCACAAGCGCCGCGAGGCCGCCGAGACCCGTAACCAGGCAGAACAGCTCGTCTACCAGACGGAGAAGTTCATCGCCGACAACACGGACAAGCTCCCGGCGGACGTGAAGGAAGAGGTCGAGACGACCGTCGCGGACCTCAAGGAGAAGCTCAAGGGCGAGGACGTCGCCGCGATCCGCGAGGCCACCGAGAAGGTCGCCGCCACGAGCCAGAAGCTCGGCACGGCGCTCTACGCCAACGCCCAGGCCGAAGGTGCCGGCGCCGCCGGTCCCGAGGACGCCGCGGGTGCCGGCCAGGCCCAGGCCGACGACGATGTCGTCGACGCCGAGATCGTGGACGAGGACAAGCCGAAGGACGGTGCCGCGTGACGGAGGAGTCGAAGGGCTTCGACAAGGAGCCCGACGTCCCCTCCGATGCCGCGGAGTCCGAGAGCGCGACGCCCGACAACGAAGCGGCGAAGGCCGCCGGTTCCGCCGATGAGGCGGAGCCGGCGGCCCCGGCCGGGGACGCGAATCAGATCACAGCGCTGAAGGCCCAGCTGGACCAGTCCCGCAGCGCGCTCACCGAGCGCACCGCGGACCTCCAGCGGCTCCAGGCCGAGTACCAGAACTACCGGCGCCGGGTGGACCGGGACCGCATCGCGGTCAAGGAGGTCGCGGTCGCGAACCTGCTGACCGAACTGCTCCCGGTACTCGACGACATCGGCCGCGCGCGGGATCATGGCGAGCTGGTCGGCGGTTTCAAGTCCGTCGGCGAGTCGCTGGAGACCGTGGTGGCCAAGCTGGGTCTGCAGCAGTTCGGCAAGGAGGGCGAGCCCTTCGACCCGCTGGTGCACGAGGCCCTCATGCACAGCTACTCGCCGGATGTCACGCAGACCACCTGCGTGCAGATCCTGCAGCCCGGGTACCGGATCGGTGAGCGGACCATCCGCCCGGCCCGCGTCGCCGTCGCCGAGCCCCAGCCGGGCGCGGCGGGCAAGGGTGAGGACGAGGCTGACGAGGAGAGCGGTGGCCCGGACGAGGGCTGACGCGACACACGGGAAGGAGGGACGGCGAGGATGAGCATCAGCAGGGACTTGTACGAGAAGGACCTCTACAAGGTTCTCGGCGTCCCGAAGGACGCGACCGAGGCGGAGATCAAGAAGGCGTACCGGAAGCTCGCCCGCGAGTTCCACCCGGACGCCAACAAGGGCGACGCCAAGGCCGAGGAGCGCTTCAAGGAGATCTCCGAGGCCAACGACGTCCTGTCCGACGCCAAGCGCCGCAAGGAGTACGACGACGGCCGCGCGCTGTTCGGCAACGGCGGACTGCGCAGCGGTCCCGGCGGTGCCGGCGGCCAGGGCGGTTTCGGCTTCGACCTCGGCGACCTCTTCGGAGGGGCCCAGGGCGGCGGCACGCAGACCGGCCAGGCCGGCGGGTTCGGCGGCGGTCTCGGCGATGTCTTCGGCGGTCTGTTCAACCGGGGCGCCGGCGGCACCGGCACCCGCGTCCAGCCGCGTCGCGGCCAGGACATCGAGTCCGAGGTGACGCTCAGCTTCACCGAGGCGGTGGACGGGGCCACGGTCCCGCTCCGGATGTCCAGCCAGGCCCCCTGCAAGGTCTGCTCCGGCACCGGCGACAAGAACGGCACCCCCCGGGTCTGCCCGACCTGCGTCGGCACCGGCCAGGTGTCGCGCGGCGGCGGTGGCGGCTTCTCGCTCACCGACCCGTGTGTGGACTGCAAGGGCCGCGGCCTCATCGCCCAGGACCCCTGCGACGTCTGCAAGGGCAGCGGGCGCGCCCGCAGCTCCCGCACCATGCAGGTCAGGATTCCCGCGGGTGTCACCGACAACCAGCGGATCCGGCTGCGCGGCAAGGGCGCACCGGGCGAGCGCGGCGGCCCGGCCGGCGATCTGTACGTCGTCGTCCATGTCGCCAAGCACCCCGTGTTCGGACGCAAGGACGACAACCTCACCGTCACCGTGCCGGTCTCCTACCCGGAGGCGACACTCGGCGGCGAGATCAAGGTACCGACCCTCGGCGGTCCGCCGGTCACCCTGAAGCTGCCCCCGGGCACGCCCAACGGGCGTACTCTGCGGGCCCGCGGTAAGGGCGCGCTCCGCAAGGACGGCAGCCGTGGTGACCTGCTGGTCACCGTGGAGGTCGCGGTACCGGAGAAGACCGAGGGCAAGGCGCTCGACGCGCTGGAGTCCTACCGGGAGGCCACAGCGGAGTTCGACCCGCGGGCGGAACTCTTCAAGGCCGCGAAGGGAGCATGACATGGACGGCATGCGGGGCGGTCGGATGCGTAACCCGTATCAGCTGACCGAGGAGTCACCGGTCTACGTCATCTCGGTGGCGGCCCAGCTTTCCGGGCTGCACCCGCAGACGTTGCGCCAGTACGACCGGCTCGGCCTGGTCTCCCCGGACCGCACCGCCGGCCGTGGCCGCCGTTACTCGGCCCGCGACATCGAGCTGCTCCGCGAGGTGCAGCGGCTGTCGCAGGACGAGGGCATCAACCTCGCCGGCATCAAGCGCATCATCGAGCTGGAGAACCAGGTGACCGCGCTCCAGGCGCGCATCGCCGAGCTCGCGGCGGCCGCCGAAGGCATGTCGGCCGCCATCCAGCAGCGTGAGGCCGCCGTGCATGCCTCCTACCGCCGCGACCTGGTCCCGTACCAGGAGAAGCAGACGACCGCGCTGGTCGTCTGGCGTCCCAAGCGGAACGATTAGTCGCTCTTGTGTACGAGCCCGGCATCCCCTCGGGGGTGCCGGGCTTCGTCGTGTCACAGGCCGTGCCACCGGGCCGCCCCCCCCGAATATCCGGACGACATGTCCGGACCCGGCTGTTAGCGTCGAGGCACTATGGAACCGCTCGTCGAACAGCAGATCCGTGCCTCCTTCGTGAACTGTTCCAAGGGAGAAGCACGCCGCCTCAACCTGCCCCGGGACTTCGCCGACCTGCCCTGGGCAGATCTCGACTTCCTCGGCTGGCGCGACCCCGGAGCCCCGGACCGCGGCTACCTGGTGGCAGCCCACGAGGGCGGCCTCACCGGAATCGCGCTGCGCAGCTCGGGCGGAGCCCGCCGCAACATGCTGCGCACCAGCCTCTGCTCGCTGTGCGTCACCAACCACGCGAGCGGCGGCGTCGACCTCCTCGTCGCCCCGAAGGCCGGCCCGGAGGGCCGGAACGGCAACACGATCGGCACGTACATCTGCGCCGACCTGGCCTGTTCGCTGTATGTGCGGGGCAAGAAGAAGGTCGCGACGGCCCAGCGGTTCGAGGAGACCCTCACCCTGGACGAGCAGATCGCCCGGACGATCCGGAACCTCGACGTCTTCCTGGCCAAGGTCACCGCGGACACGGGCGCCGACGCCACGCCCTAGCAGAGCGGTCACCGCAGCGGGAGACGGCTGCGGTGACGGCGGTTACAGCCTGCTGGGGAGCGCGAGAAGCCACACGATGAGTGGTGTGACGAGCAGGACGCCCCAGGCGCCGGCGAGGAAGAACCCTAGCGCGATTTCCGACAGCCATTTGATCCGGGTCGGAACGACCACGCGACGGGGATCGCGGGGGTCGTAGCGGATCTCGCCTCTCCGGGCAGCGGTGTGCGATTGATGCTCGCGTGCGTCACCGTCGAGAGTCCGAAAGCGATGCGTGTAGTCGGGGGCGTCGTCCTCGGCGGTGTCACTACGGGTGGACTCCGCACGGGCCGTTACGCCACGCCACCCAACGATCAGGTGGGTGCGGAACTCGGACAGGTCCGCCCAGAAGCCCAGAAGTGCGAGTCCGGGCAGCGACATGGCCCATGCCTCAAGTCCCGAAGTGCGAGGCTCAACCGGTATCAGCAGCATGATCGGTGCCCCGAGCACGACGTAGGCCAGCGCGCACCGCTGCCACGGCGGACCGTGCCGCACAACGTGTGTGATCCACCCGCCGGCTGCGTGGACCGCCCGCCGCAGCTGGGACGGTGCGGTGTCCTCGCGGACCTCCGGCTGCCGTTCGGCGCTGTCCTCGATGATGGCGTCGATGTCCGCGGCGAGGGCGGCCAGTACCTCTGGATTCCTGTGCCGCAGTGTCAGGGGGGTCGGCTCCTTCGCGTCATCGGCCAGAAGCAGGCTCAACCCCTTTTCGTGGCGGCGGACCTCTCGTACCCGTGCTCCCGGAACGACGGTGGTCCTACGGCCGCGCTGCCAGTGCACCGCGCCCTTCTCGACCCACACCCGGTTCCGGCCGTCCACGACCACGACGCCGGTCCCCTCTGGCTTCTGCTCCCCCATACGGCACACGGTAAGCCCACGCGGCCGGGGCGGCTTGGGTTATGAGCCTGACGATCAACTCAGTTCGAACCAGACGCCCTTCCCGGGCCCCGGCCCGTGCCGGCACACCCCCCACGCCGTCGCACACGCACTGAGCAACGGCAGCCCGCGCCCGTGCTCCTCCTCGCCCCCGGGCCGTGCGTGCGGCTGCGGCAGCCCCGGCGCGTCATCGGTGACCAGCACCCGCAACGCGCCGGGCGTTGCGCACTCGGCGAAGAGCGTCAGGCGCGCCTGAGTGCCGGCTCGCCGACAGGCGAGCACGGCGTTCGTGACGACCTCGGACGTCAGCAGTAACGCCACATCGGAGAGTTCGGCTCCGCCGCCGGTAGCGGTGAGCAGCGTACGGACGCCCTCGCGGGCGGAGCGGACCCATACGGGGTCGGGCGGGAAGACGAGCGAGAAGTCGGTTCCATTCGTCATGGGGGTTCGCGCTTCCGTGGGGCGGGGGCCCACGCGAGGATGGTGGCTCTGCCTGCCCCAACTACCGTTGGGGCAGATGCACTTCCGGTTCCGTCGCGATGGGCGGGTCGCTACGAAGGTAGGGACAGCTTCCGTAGAGTTACAAGTGTGTCCGCGAAATTCAACCCGCAAGAGTGGTGTGCGAGTTGATCGGTGGAACGAGGGTGGCCGGACGTGCAGACTGCCCTCGGTCACGAGGAGGGTTCACATGCCGCCGAGGAGTACCCCGAGCGAGCGTCAGCGTCGACTGGGAGTCGAGCTTCGGAAGTTGCGGAGCCACGCCGGGCTGGCCGGCGACGCGGCGAGTGCTGTGCTGGGTGTGGAGCGGACGCGCATCAGCCACATCGAGGCAGGCCGGGTCGATGTACCGCGGAACGGTCTGTACAAGCTGCTGCGCGCCTACGGCTGCGAGGAAGGACCGCTCTTCGACGGCTTGATGGAGATGGCGCAGGAACGGGGCAAAGGCTGGTGGGACGAGTTCCGCGACGTGGTTGCCCCGGTGGCCGCCGACCTTGCCGAACTGGAGTCACGGTCGGCCGGAATCCGGATCCACGAGTCGCTCATCGTGCCCGGCCTGCTGCAGACCGCCGACTACGCACGGGCGGTGATCTCGGAGTCGGAACACGACGCGAAGCGCGTGGAGCGGTATGTGGACTTCCGCATGGCCCGCCAGAGCGTTCTGGCGGCGCCCTCGACGGTCACCTACCGGGCGATCATCCACGAGGCCGCGCTGCACACCCGCGTCGGCGGCGCGAAAACCATGCGCCGACAGCTGCTGCGACTGATCGAGGTTGCGAGGCAGCCCAACGTCTTCGTGCAGGTCTTCCCGTACGAGGCGGGTGCATACTCGGCCTTCAGCCGTTCCTTCGGGATCTTCGGCGGGGCGACCTCGGGACTGGACACCGTCCACCTGGAGCACCCGCTGAACTCCGTATTCTTGCGGGATGGCCAGCACCTCGACGAATACGCGAAGATGTTCGAAAGGCTGTCCGTGCTGGCGCTCGACGCGGTGGATCCGGAGTCCGAGCCGGAGTCGCACGAGTCCCGCGACTCGTTGAGTCTCATCCAGCACGTCATGTACAGCATGTGAAAAGGGGTCAGATGTCCGAGCTCGCGTGGCGGAAGTCCTCGTTCAGCGGTGGCGGCAACGGCGACTGCGTCGAGGTGGCGGCCGGCGACACAGGCCTCGTCCACCTCCGGGAGAGTGACGACCCCCTGGCCGTCATAACCACCACCCCCGCCGCCCTCCGCGCGCTACTCCGCGCCGCGAAGGCCGGCGCCTTCGATCACCTCGCGCGCTGACGCGCAACAGAACCACTACTCGGCCGCGTGGACCAGCACCTGTTGGGCGCGGATCAGGCGGGGTCCCATCGCGTAGCCGTGGCGCACGATGCGTGCCACGTGGCCCACGAGGTCGGGGCTGAGGGCCGGTACGGTGCCCACCGCCTCCTGGGTGGCGGGGTTGAAGACGCCCGCTTCGATCGGCATCCGCGTCATGCCGTACTTCTCCAGGACCGTGGAGAGCTCGGCGCGGACGGAGTCGGCGAACGGGTCGGTCTCGCGCTCGACGCGGTCGAGCAGCAGCACCAGGTCGTACAGGAGCGGCTGGACCGTGCGGCCCTCGGCGAGCTTGCGGGTGTGGTCGAGCTCCTGGTGGAGCTCCTCGACGGAGCGGCGGGTCTCGCGGTCGTTGAGCAGCCGGCGGCGGAACTGGTCGCCGAGCGCGGCGACTTCGTCGCGCAGCCCGTCGACGGCGTCGGCGACGACGTTGAGCACGTCGGGGCCCGGGGAAGCGGGCGCGGGCGGTGCGGCGGGCGCCGGGATGCCGGGGGGCGCCTCCGGGTGCGGCGGCGGAATGCTCACGATTGGCTCCAGTCCGGCTGTACGGCGTTCGGGGGCAGCGATTTGCGGGCGTGCCACCAGCGGGGCTTCCAGCCGAGGCGTACCAGGAGCACGATCGTCGCGAGCAGCAGCACGTTGCTGATCCAGTTCGCGACGCCGCCATCGGGCAGGGCGTAGGCGATGATGACGAAGATCAGCACGACGCCGAACATGCTCTTGCGCCCGCGCCAGGTCTTTCCCGTCGCGTAGCGCGCGGCGGCCTGGTCGGTGTGGAGCTTCTGCACGAGTTCCTGGTCGGTGGGCTGGACGGCGAGCGCCTGGTCCACGATGCCGTCGATGCGGCGGGCGGCCTCGGCCGAGGTGATCAGCCGCTGCTGGGTGAAGGGGTGGTAGGTCTTGGCGCCCTCGGCGCGGAGCGACCAGATGGAGCTGATCTGGTTGCGCAGCCCCGCGTGCTCCGGCTGGTCGGTCAGTGCGCGCTCGTAGTGCTGCAGGGCCTCGTCGTACTGGCCGGCGGCGTACAGGGCGTCACCGAGGTAGATGCGGTATTCGGTGTTGTCCTGCTCCAGCGCGCAGGCCTTCAGGTGCCAGGTGATCGCGGTCGGGAGGTCGTTGACCGCGCGGCCGGCTCTGCCCATGAGGAAGTGGCTGTACGCGTTGCGCGGCGCGAGGGTGATGGAGCGGCGGAACTCCTGGATGGCGGCGGCGGTGTCCCCGGCGTCCAGGTGCAGCGCCCCGAGCAGCTGCCAGGCGTCGGCGTTCGTGTCGTCGAAGTGGACGGCCTGCTGGGCCTCGTAGAGGGCGGCGGTGGGGTTGCCGCGCCGGACCTCTGTGCGGGCGGCCTCCAGCCAGTCGCGGGTCCGCGGGGCGTCCCCGCCCTGCTGGCCGGGGAGGGACTTGCCGCCGGAGCGCTGCTGCGGCTTCGCCTTCGGCTCCGGGGCGCGCAGCCGCTGGGTGCGCCGGGTGTCGTACGCGGTGCGGCGGGCCGGGTCGAGGAGTTCCTTGCGGGCCTCGGTGATCTGGGCGACCCGGTCCTCGGCCTCGCGGCGCTTGTCCGCGCTGGGCGCGCGGCTGGCCTTGCCCGCCCAGGCGCGCTGCTGGACGTCGAGCTTCTTGCCGAGCTCCTCGGCGCTGTCGGCGGGGTCGAGCTCGAACTCGGCGTAGTAGTCCCGGAATTCGCCGGTGCTGGTCATGGGGTTGAGACTCCGGTCAGAGGGCGGCGCGAAGGATCAGGCGTGTGCGGAGTTCAGAGCGCGGAGATCCGCGCGACCCGGTCGCTGAGCGCGTCCAGTTCCTGGGAGGTGAGGTTGTCCAGCCGCTCGACCTCGAACTCGCCGAGCCACTTGCCGCTGGTGCCGTCCTTGACCTCGACGTGGATGATCCCGTCGACGTCGTAGGAGTAGAAGACCTCGAACGGGGCGCCCACCGGGTACGGCGGGATCTGCAGGGTGCTCTCGCCGACGACCTTGACGTAGTCCAGGTCCTCGCCGTCGCCCTCGGTCACGGCGACGCGCAGCTTCGTCTGCTGGTTGGCCAGCGTGTGGAAGGTGTCGCTGCGGCGGGTGGGGACCGAGGTGTTGCGGGGCACGATGATCGAGTTGTACTGCAGCGAGTGGTCGTGGTCATGGGTGGCCACCATGCCGAGGGACTGCGAGGTGACGTCCTTGATGGACTTGATCTTGCCCTTGGTGAGCCGGGCGAGCCCGTCGCCGGGCGAGGTCTCCACGACGGCACCAC
This sequence comes from Streptomyces sp. So13.3, assembly GCF_005860785.2. Lineage (NCBI taxonomy): Bacteria > Bacillati > Actinomycetota > Actinomycetes > Kitasatosporales > Streptomycetaceae > Streptomyces > Streptomyces sp. So13.3. Next base: position 5,211,017 of record NZ_CP048835.1, read on the forward strand.
TGCCGATGTACTTCTTCTTCTCCTTGGCCTGCTCGCCGCGCACCTGGGCGTCGAGGCCGACCAGCGCCGCCCCGAGGGCGACGACCTCGTCCTGGTTGATACCGCGCTCGGGGTCCTTGCCGGACAGCCGCTTCACCAGGTCCGCGACCATCGGCATCCGCGTCGAGCCGCCGACGAGCAGCACCCGGTCGATACCGGCCCAGGTGAGCGAGGCGTCCGTGAGGACGCCCTCGGTGATGATGCGGGTGCGGTCCAGCAGGTCGGCGCTGAGCTCCTCGTACTTCTCGCGCGTGATGCGGATCTGCTCGTGCCGGCCGTCGGCGGAGAGCATGACGACGGCCTGCGGGGCGTTGGAGAGGGTGCGCTTGGCGATCTCGGCCTTGTCGCGGAGCTCGGCGAGCAGCGCGCCGTCGTCGGTGAGGTCGCGCCCGCCGGCGGCGGTGAACGCCCCGTTGAGGTGCTCCATGAGGACGCCGTCCCAGTCGAAGCCGCCCAGGTTGCGGTCGCCGTCGGTGGCGATCACGTCGTAGTCGCCGTCCACGACGCGCATCACCGTCACGTCGAAGGTGCCGCCGCCGAGGTCGTAGACCAGGACGGTGCCGATCTCCTCGCCGTCGTCCACGCGGTCGAGCCCGTAGGCGAGCGCGGCGGCGGTGGGCTCGTTGACGATGCGCAGCACCTCGAAGCCGGCGATCTGGCCGGCGTCCTGGGTGGCGCGCCGCCTGGCGTCGTCGAAGTAGGCGGGGACGGTGATGACGACCTGGTCGACGGCTTCGCCGAGCATCATCTCGGCGTCTTCGCGCAGCCGCTTCAGGACGAGGGCGGAGATCTCCTCGGGCCGGTAGGCGACACCGGACTCGGAGGTGTAGATGGCGTTCGGCTCGCCCATGTAGCGCTTCGCGAACTGGATGACGTGGTCGGGCGCGGTCATCGCGGAGCGTTTGGCCTGGGATCCGACGACGACCGTGTCGCCCTGGAACATCACCACGGACGGGGTGATGTTCTCCCCCTCACGGTTCCTGACGATGGTGGCCGCACCCGACGCGTCGGCCACCGCCATCGCGGAATAGGTCGTTCCGAGATCGATCCCCAAGACACGCGCCACAGCACTCTCCCCGTTGTCGGCCGTTCCACCGCACGGGACATGATGCCGTGTCACGTACAAGTGCCGCCAGGCCCTTGGGAGATCGACGCGGGACGGGAGGTGCTGGTGGTGCTGCTGGGATCGGAGCGGACGGCCCTGGGGCGGGTGGGGTCAGGCGCTGCCCATCGCGCGGGTCAGCGCGATCTCGATGACGACGCGGTCGGGGTTGAAGGCGGGCGTCCGCGCGTAGCGCTCGCCGTAGCGCCGGACGGCGTCGGCGATGCGTTCCGGATCGGTGCTGACGGTCGCGACGCCCTCGAGGGTGGCCCAGCGGCCCTTGTCGACCTGGCAGGCGGCCACCCGGGCGCCGTCGGGTCCCGCGGCCAGGATGTTCGCGACCTTGCGGCTCGCCTTGTTGGTGATCACGCGGGCGAGGCCGGCCTCGGGGTCGTACGTCACGCCGACCGCGACGACATGCGGGCTGCCGTCGGGGCGTGGTGTCGTGAGGGTGCACAGGTGATATTCGCGCCAGAAGGACAGGTACGCGGATTCGGGGTTGCGTAGGTCTCGGGCCATGGGAATGCACGCTACCGTTCCAGGGTTGAGTGGCATAGACTCAACTTGAATGAGTGATCCGACAGGAGGTTGCAGGTGGCCGTGGAAGCGGAGCTGACCAACAAGAGCCGGGAAGCGCTGAACACCGCCAACGCACACGCGGTGTCCGCCGGGAACCCGGACCTCACCCCCGCACATCTGCTGCTCGCCCTGCTGGGCGGAGCCGACAACGAGAACATCGTGGACCTGATGGCAGCGGTCGGCGCCGACGCCGCGGAGCTGCGCGCGGGCACCGAGCGGCTGATCGCCGCGCTGCCCGTCGTCCAGGGCGCCACGGTCGCGCCCCCGCAGGCCAACCGTGACCTGCTGGCCGTCGTCGCGGACGCGTCGCAGCGCGCGAAGGACCTCGGGGACGACTACATCTCGACCGAGCACCTGCTCATCGGTATCGCCGTCAAGGGCGGCCAGGCCGGCGAGCTGCTCGTCCAGCGGGGGGCCACGGCCAAGAAGCTGCTGGACGCCTTCGAGTCCGCCCGGGGAGGGCAGCGCGTGACGAGCCAGGATCCCGAGGGCACCTACAAGGCGCTCGAGAAGTACGGCACGGACTTCACCGCCGCCGCCCGCGAGGGCAAGCTCGACCCGGTGATCGGCCGGGACCAGGAGATCCGCCGGGTCGTCCAGGTGCTGTCCCGCCGCACCAAGAACAACCCGGTGCTGATCGGCGAGCCCGGCGTCGGCAAGACCGCCGTCGTCGAGGGCCTCGCGCAGCGCATCGTCAAGGGTGACGTGCCCGAGTCGCTGCGCAACAAGCGGCTGGTCTCGCTGGACCTCGGCGCGATGGTCGCGGGCGCCAAGTACCGCGGTGAGTTCGAGGAGCGGCTCAAGGCGGTGCTCTCCGAGATCAAGGAGAGCGACGGCCGGGTCATCACCTTCATCGACGAGCTGCACACGGTCGTCGGCGCGGGCGCCGGCGGCGACTCCGCCATGGACGCGGGCAACATGCTCAAGCCGATGCTGGCCCGCGGTGAGCTGCGGATGGTCGGCGCCACCACGCTCGACGAGTACCGCGAGCGCATCGAGAAGGACCCGGCGCTGGAGCGCCGCTTCCAGCAGGTGATGGTGGCCGAGCCGTCCGTCGAGGACACCATCGCGATCCTGCGCGGGCTCAAGGGCCGGTACGAGGCGCACCACAAGGTGCAGATCGCGGACTCGGCGCTGGTGGCCGCCGCGACCCTGTCGAACCGCTACATCACCTCCCGGTTCCTGCCGGACAAGGCCATCGACCTGGTGGACGAGGCCGCCTCCCGGCTCCGGATGGAGATCGACTCCTCACCCGTCGCGATCGACGAGCTGCAGCGCGCCGTCGACCGGCTGCGCATGGAGGAGATGGCGCTCAAGAACGAGACGGACCCCGCCTCCGTCCAGCGGCTGGAGAAGCTGCGCAAGGACCTCGCCGACAAGGAGGAGGAGCTGCGCGGCCTGACCGCCCGCTGGGAGAAGGAGAAGGAGGGCCTGAACCGCGTCGGCGCCATCAAGGAGAGCCTGGACGAGGTGAACACGGACATCGAGCGCGCCCAGCGCGACGGTGACTTCGAGGCCGCGTCCAAGCTGCTCTACGGCGAGAAGCCGCGGCTGGAGGCCGAGCTGGCCGAGGCCACCGAGGCCGAGGCGGCCGCCGCCAAGGACACCATGGTCAAGGACGAGGTCGGGCCGGACGACATCGCGGACGTCGTCGGCGCCTGGACCGGCATCCCGGCCGGCCGGCTGCTGGAGGGCGAGACCCAGAAGCTGCTGCGCATGGAGGACGAGCTGGGCCGCCGGCTCATCGGCCAGACCGAGGCCGTCCGCTCCGTCTCCGACGCCGTACGCCGTTCGCGCTCGGGCATCTCCGACCCCGACCGGCCGACCGGATCGTTCCTGTTCCTCGGCCCCACCGGCGTCGGCAAGACCGAGCTGGCCAAGGCGCTGGCGGACTTCCTCTTCGACGACGAGCGCGCCATGGTCCGCATCGACATGAGCGAGTACGGCGAGAAGCACTCCGTCGCCCGGCTCGTCGGCGCCCCGCCCGGGTACGTCGGCTACGAGGAGGGCGGCCAGCTCACCGAGGCCGTCCGGCGGCGCCCGTACAGCGTGGTGCTGCTCGACGAGGTCGAGAAGGCGCACCACGACGTCTTCGACGTGCTGCTGCAGGTGCTCGACGACGGCCGGCTCACCGACGGCCAGGGCCGCACGGTCGACTTCCGCAACGCGATCCTGATCCTGACGTCGAACCTGGGCAGCCAGTACCTGGTGGACCCGGTGCTCGGGGACGCGGAGAAGAAGCAGAGCGTCCTGGAGACGGTGCGGATGTCCTTCAAGCCGGAGTTCCTGAACCGGCTCGACGACATCGTGGTGTTCAGCGCGCTGAACAAGGAGGAGCTGCGGCACATCGCCCGGCTGCAGACGGACCGGCTCGCCGACCGGCTGCGGGACCGCCGGCTGGTCCTGGACGTCACCGACGCCGCCCTGGACTGGCTCGCCGACGAGGGCAACGACCCGGCCTACGGCGCGCGGCCACTGCGCCGCCTGGTGCAGACCGCGATCGGTGACCCGCTGGCCCGCGCGATCCTGTCCGGCGAGGTCGTCGACGGTGACACCGTACGGGTCGACCGGGCGGGTGAGGGCCTGATCGTCGGCCCTGCCCCGTCCCTGTCCAAGACGGTCTGAGCAGGCTGCCCCCGGCGTGGATCCGCCGGGGGTTGCCAGACCCCTCGGCGCATGGGGGAGGATGGAAGGAATCCGTACGAAGGGAACTCACGGTGAGCATCGATCCGTCCTCGATTCCTAATTTCGGGGGCCAGCCGGACCCCGAGCAGAACGGCCCCGCCGCCAGCGCGGTCATCCCCGACCAGGACCTGGTCAAGCAGCTGCTCGAACAGATGGAGCTGAAGTTCGTCGTCGACGACGAGGGTGACCTCGCGGCGCCGTGGGAGGAATTCCGCGCGTACTTCATGTTCCGCGGCGAGGAGGACCAGCAGATCTTCGCGGTCCGGACCTTCTACGACCGGCCGTACACCGTCGATGACAAGCCCCAGCTGCACGAGGTCATCGACGACTGGAACCGCCGCACCCTGTGGCCGAAGGTCTACACGCACACGCACGACGACGGCTCCGTCCGTCTGATCGGCGAGGCGCAGATGCTGATCGGCCTGGGCGTCAACCTGGAGCACTTCGTCTCCAGCACGGTCAGCTGGGTACGCGCCTCGATCGAGTTCGACAAGTGGGTCGTGGAGACCCTCGGACTCGAGAAGGACGTGGACGCCGACGGCGGCGCCAAGGGCGACGAAGGCACCAACGGCGACGACGCCTGACGCAGCCCGGATCTTGGATCTTGGATTGTGGATCTTGGGTTGAACCACGCCGGATCGGAAACGCCGGATCAGACCGGCGCGGAGACGACCGTCAGCAGGTACGTCCCGTAGAAGAACGAGAGCCCGGCCAATGCGGCCACCGCTACGGCGGCGGTGCGCGGCCGGGCTTTCGCCAGTGCCAGGGCGGCCGGGACCAGCAGCGGGAAGGCCGGCAGCAGGAAGCGCGGCTTGGATCCGAAGTAGTGCGAGCCGCCCAGCGCGATGAGCACCAGCACCCCCGCGTAGACCGCCAGCGGCAGCGGGATCCGCTCCAGCAGCGCCAGCGCGAGCAGCACCAGCGCGGCGGCGGTGATCGCGACGACCATGTAGCTCATGAGCTGCTCGCGGTCGAGGATCAGATGCCGGACGTACTCCACGGAATTTCGGCCGAAATCGAACTCCGAGCCCCAGCGGCGCTGCACGTCGAAGTACCCCAGCGGCCGGCCCGTCTGCCGGCCCACCCAGCCGACGTACCCGCACCAGCCCAGCGGCGCGATCAGCACGGCCGCCCAGGCCGCCCGGTCCTGCGGCAGCCCCTCCCGGCGGCGGCGCCAGGCATCGGCGGCGACGGTGACGGCGACGGCGGCCACCACCGCGACGCCGTTCGGGCGGGCCAGCCCGGCGAGCAGCGCCAGCACCCCCGCGGCGAGCCAGCGCCGGGTGAGCAGCGCGTAGAGCGCCCAGGCGGCGCAGGCGGTCAGCAGCGGCTCGGTGTACGCCATCGTCAGCACGACGGAGTGCGGCAGCAGCCCCCACAGCAGCACCAGGGCGATCCCGGCCCGCCGGCCGTACAGCCGCTCGCCGATCGCGTGGATCCCCCAGGCGGCCAGGGCGGCCGCGCCCCAGGAGATCAGCAGGGCGGTGTTGACCGGGCCGATGGGCAGGACGGCGGAGACGGCCCTGATCAGCGCCGGGTAGAGCGGGAAGAACGCCAGATCGCTGAAGCTCATGCCCTGCGTGACGGCGGACGGGAAGAACGTCCCGTAGCCCCATTCGGCGATCCGCTCGTACCAGCGCGCGTCCCAGCTCTGCCCGAACAGACTGCGCGGATGCAGTCCGGCGTGCACCGCCCACGCCGTCACCAGCACGGCGCCGGCCAGCCGGGTGGCGGCGAAGAGGACCAGGGGGGGGGGCGGCCCGGCGCAGGAGCCGCGCCAGGCGGGGAGCGGCCGGGCTGCGCGTCGGGTGCGGGGTGCGACCCGGTGGTTCGGGGGCTGGACGAGACCGGCTCGGCCGTGTGCACCGTACCGCTCCTTCCGTGCCCGGTCGGGGCGCCGTCGGGTCCGCCCGGCTCCGCTCGGAGCGGCGGGAATGACGGTACGACTATGCGGTGATCGTCCTGAGGAATGTGCTCCCGGGCGCACGCCGAGTCGCATTCCACCCACTTGGCGGACGCCCTTGCCCGGCGCGGGGGGCCGGGGCATTCTGGATTCGGACGGTGTCGCAATCAGGCGCCGGGAAAACATCGTTGGGCGCGGTAGCAGGGCAGCGGCTCGTCGCGGGAAGCTCGGATGGTGGATTCCCAAGTCGCTGAACTGATCCGGGTCCTGGTCCTGAGTGGTGGTCAGGGACCGCCGCGTGACTGGACCAGGCTCTGCGCCGAGGTGCTCGGGGTCGACGGGATCGCGATCTCGGTGGCCTCGGACGGCACGGAACTGCTGTGGTTCAGCGACGAGCGGAGCGCGCGGCTGGACGATCTGCAGTTCACGCTCGGCGAGGGCCCCAGTGTGGAGGCCGCCCGTGACGGGTCGCTGAACCTGGAGTCCAATCTGGAGCGCGCGTTCGGGGAGCGCTGGCCCGCCTTCGTCCCCGCCGCGGTCGACTCCGGAGTGCTCGCGGTCTTCGCCTTCCCGCTACGGCTCGGTGCGATCTGCTGCGGCGGGATGACCGGCCACCGGCGGCGGCCGGGACCGCTGGGCGAGCGGGCCGTCGCGGACGCGCTGACCATCGCCGACGCCATGGCCGTCTACCTGCTGGCGCTGGGGCCGCGCGATACGGGCCCCGCCCCTCTCGCCGCCGGGACGGGGCACCCGGGCGGCAGTGGGGGCGGGACCGGCAGGACCACCGGCGGCGGCTTCGGGAGCGGGTTCCTGACCGGGTTCGGGGACCTGCACCGGGCGGAGGTGCACCAGGCGGCCGGGATCAGCAGCGTCCGGCTGGACGTGCCGCTGCCGGATGCCCTGGTGCGGCTGCGCGCCCACGCGTACGCGTCGGACCGCCCCATCCTCGATGTCGCCCGGGACATCATCGGCAACCGCCTGCAGCTGCCGCGCGATCCCGCATCGTGAAGGACCGGGCGGGAAGGCGGCGGCGGGACGGGGCGGGACAGGGCGGGGCGCGGCGGAGCGGGATGAGGTGGGGGCGCGACGGAGCGGGACGGGACGGCGCACGGCACGGCTTCGGAACCACGTTCGGCGGCAGAAAGGCAGGCGATCATGGATCGCGAACAACGGCTGGCCGACACCTTCGTCGAGTTGGCGGACACGCTGATCGACGACTTCGACATCATCGAGTTCCTCCATCAGCTGTCCACCCGGTGCCTGGAGCTCCTGGAGGTGTCGGCCGCCGCGATCATGCTCGCGCTGCCCGGCGCCGATCTGCACCCGGCCGCCGCCTCCGACGACCGCGCCGAGCTCTCCGACCTGCTGGCGCTGAACCAGCGCGAGGGCCCCGCGCTGGACTGCTACCGCACCGGATCACCGGTCGGGCCGTTCGACGTCGCCCGTTCGACGCCGCAGTGGCCGGACTTCGCCGGCCAGGCCCGCCGCGCCGGATACGGCGTGGTCTGCGCTCTGCCCATGCGGCTGCGGCGCGAGGTGATCGGCTCGCTGCTCCTGCTGCGCGCCGGCGCGACCCCGCTGAGCAGTGCCGACGTCCGGCTGGCGCAGGCACTGGCCGACGCCGCCACGATCGGCATCCTGCACCAGCAGACGCTGCGCCGGCACGCCGACCTCAGCGCCCAGCTGCACACCGCGCTGCACAGCCGGATAGCGATCGAACAGGCCAAGGGCGTACTGGCCGCCCGCTGGGGGACCACCGTGGACGAGGCCTTCAGCGCGATGCGCCGCCATGCCCGCACCCAGCGCCGGCTGCTCAGCGATGTCGCGCACGACATCGTCAACGGCGGATTCCAGCCGGACCGCGTCGAGTAGCCCCCACCGCACACCGTCTCCCCTCACCCCGTCTCCCCCTGACACCGTCCCCCGCCGCATATCGTGAGCCTCCTGTGGTGGGCCCAGGGAAGTGGCTCGGGACGTGGCTCAGGGAAGTGGGGAACGCATGGGTGAGTGGAGTCCGGCCGCGCGGGTGCGGGGCGTCGGAACGTCGATCTTCACCGAGATGACGGAGCTGGCCAGAAGGACCGGGGCCGTCAATCTGGGGCAGGGAGTGCCGGAGCTGGCCAGCCCCGCGACGCTGCTCAAGGACGTGGCCGAGGCCGTGCTCGCGGGCAACAACCAGTACCCGCCCGCCACCGGCTTCCCGGCGCTCCGCACCGCCGTCGCCGAACACCAGCTGCGGCGCTACGGGCTCGACTACCGGCCGGACGGCGAGGTGCTGATCACCACCGGCGCCACCGAGGCCATCGCGGCGGCGCTGCTCGCGTTCTGCGACCCCGGCGACGAGGTCCTGGCCTTCGACCCCTGCTACGACGCCTATCCCGCCGCCGCCCGGCTCAGCGGTGCCACGCTGGTCGGCGTCCCGCTGGAGGCCGACGGCGACGGCTTCGTGATGAACGCCGACGCGCTGCGCGCCGCCGTGACGCCCAGAACCCGCGTCCTGGTGCTCAACACCCCGCACAACCCGATGGGGAAGGTGTTCACGGCCGCGGAACTGGACGCGATCGCCGACGTCTGCCGGGAACACTCGCTCATCGTGGTGACCGACGAGGTGTACGAGCACCTGGTCTACGACGAGACCCCGCACCGGACGATCGCGGCGCTGCCCGGCATGCGGGAGCGGACGCTGATCATCTCCTCGGCGGGCAAGACCTTCAACGTCACCGGCTGGAAGATCGGCTGGATCTGCGGACCCGCGCCGCTCGTCGCCGCCGCCGGCTCCGTCAAGCAGTTCCTCACCTACGCCTCCGGCACCCCGTACCAGGAGGCGCTGGCCCGGATGCTCGGTTCCGTCGAGGAGTGGGCGGCGGAACTGCGCGGCACCCTGCGCACCAACCGTGATCTGCTGAGCGACGGCCTCAAGCAGGCCGGGCTGCGCCCGTACCGCGCGGAGGCCGGGTACTTCCTGCAGGCGGACGTACGGCCCTGGGGCTATACGGACGGCGTCACGTTCTGCCGGGAACTGCCGGAGCGGGCAGGCGTCGTCGCCATTCCGACGTCTGCCTTCTACCAGGGGCAGGACGCCCCTTCCTGGCTGGTCCGATTTTCCTTCTGCAAGCGCGAGGAATCGGTACGCACCGCCGTCGACCAGCTGGTGCGGGCGCGCTGAGAAGTTTTCGAACCTCTGGACTTCCTCAACTCTGCTTTCGATCCGATTCGGCGGGGGCATCACCGTCGCACGAACAACATCACAGCTCAGGAAGACGGGGGGCGGGGAAGATGCGTGCATTCCTCATTGGTCTGGTCGCCGTAGTGGTCATCATCGCCATAGCGATGCAACTGCAGCGCCGGAGCCGATCGGTGAACCTGCGCAAGGGACGGGGCCGCGGACGGGGCCGGGCGGGCGCGGACGGCGCGAGCGCCACGGCGGGAGGCGGCAGCTGGTGGGCCTTCGGCGGCTCGGACGGGGGCGGCTCCGGGGGCGGCGGCCACCACGGCGGGGGCGGTCACCACTCCTGCGGCGGCGGGCATTCCTGTGGCGGCGGTTCGTCGTGTGGCGGGGGTTCGTCCTGTGGAGGAGGCGGCGGCTGCGGTAGCAGCTGATCCGTGGAATTGCATGTGGCCCATGCCCATTCGCATATGCGCCCGGTGGAACTGTCACCCGCCGGGCGCAGTTTTGGTGAACACCTGAACCGATACGCGCTCCTGGGGATGTAAAGAGCGCGAAGATGGGTAAAAAGGCTGAAGGCACCCCGCGTTTCATGATTCCGTATCTACCGGACCCCACGTGGGCACGAGCCGACGTACGTTCCCGCCAGATCCACCACCTGGTGCGGGTCGGCCCATCATCCACTGCGTGCTTGCGGAGCCGACCCATGCTCACCACTCTCCAGACCGCTTACACCGATACCCGTGCCGGAGACCTGGCCTGGTGCCTGGGCAGGGAAGCGCTCCCCGCGCTCGCCGTGCTCGACCTCCAGCTCAGCGGCGCGGACCAGCCCCCCGTGCAGGTGCAGATGCGCCTGCTCGGCGCCTCCCACCAGGTACTCATCGAATCCGAGGGCGGCGGTTGTTCGGAAACCGTCGCCTGCATCCCGGGAAGTCAGACTCCGCTCCCTTTTGGCGTCGCCAAACGGATCGGCATATGGGACTACGAATTCGCGGCACGCGTCGAGACGTTGTCGCGCGGCTCCTTCGCGGGCCGGGCGCAGGAACTGCTCGCACTGGTCGCGGATCATCCGCACGGTCTCGCGGGAACGTTTCCCGGGGATCCGCACGCGTTCACCGCGATGCTCGTCCAGCACAGCGAGGGCAGCGTCCGCTGGCGCACCTGGCACGCCTATCCCCAGGAAGGGCGGTTGGTGGCGACGAGGTCGCGCGTCAGTGCCCTTCCGTAGCCGTACGGCGGGCGGGCCGCGGGTGGAGTGCGCTTCGGTGCCGGCGCTCGGAGCGCACTTTTGCGAGCCGTGGTGGTACTCATCGCGCCCTCAAGTGACGTCAAGTGCCCTCAAAATGCACCCCTGTGGGTGACAAATGCGACCGCAAGCCTGACATAGCGTTCATTCATGATCGACCAGTCAAGCCGCCGGTCCGCCGTGCGGCTCCCCGTACCGGTCGGGCCGGCCCGTGCACTGGTCCTCGCCGCCGTCTTCGTCTGCGCCGCCTGCGGCCTGATCTACGAGCTCGAACTCGTCGCGCTCGCCTCCTACCTGGTCGGTGACTCCGTCACCCAGGCCTCCGTCATCCTGTCGGTGATGGTCTTCGCCATGGGCGTCGGCTCCCTGCTCGCCAAGCGGATACGGTGCGTCGCGGCCGTCGGCTTCGCGGGGGTGGAGGCGGCGCTCGCGCTGGTCGGCGGCCTCTCGGTGATGGCGCTGTACGCGTGCTTCGCCTGGTTCGGGATGGCGCGGCCGGCGATGATCGGCTGCGCGTTCGCCATCGGGGTGCTGATCGGCGCCGAGATCCCGCTGCTCATGACGCTGATCCAGCGGATCCGCCGGCAGGATGCCGGCGGCGCCGTCGCCGATCTGTTCGCCGCGGACTACGTCGGCGCGCTCGCCGGCGGACTCGCCTTCCCGTTCCTGCTGCTGCCGGCGTTCGGACAGCTCACCGGCGCGCTGGTCACCGGCGCGGTGAACGCGGTCGCGGGCGCCGCGATGGTGCTGTGGCTGTTCCGCAACGACCTGACCCCGAGCGCCCGCAACTGGCTGCTCGTCGCCAACCTCGGCGTGCTGACGGTGCTCGGCGGCGCCGCCTTCACGGCCGGCCCGTTCGAACAGGCCGCGCGGCGCGCGGTGTACGGCGGCGATGTGCGCGTCGCCGAACAGACCGATGTGCAGGAGATAGTCCTGACCGGAGGCTCCGGCGCCCCCGTCCAGCTCTTCTTCGACGGGCGGCTGCGGGTCTGCGGAGCCGACGAGTTCCGGTACCACGAGGCGCTGGTGCACCCGGCGATGGCCGGCCCGCACTCCCGCGTCCTCATCCTCGGCGGCGGCGACGGCCTCGCCCTGCGCGAGGTGCTCCGGTACCCGGACGTCACGTCGGTGACCGTCGTCGACCTGGACGGCGAGCTCGTGCGGCTCGCCCGCACGGACGCCGACCTCGTCGCGCTCAACCGGCACGCCTACGCCGATCCGCGGGTCCGCACCGTCACCGCCGACGCCTTCGACTGGCTCCGGGCCGGCCGCCCGGGGCCGTACGACGTGATCCTCGCCGATCTGCCCGACCCCGGGATCTCGCGCAGCGCGAAGCTGTACTCCGAGGAGTTCTACGGCCTGGCGGGCCGCGCGCTGGCCCGGGACGGACGGCTCGCCGTCCATGCCGGCTCGCCGAGCTCGGCCCGGCACACCTACTGGACGATCGACGCGACGCTGCGGGCCACCGGGCTGCGCACCGTGCCGTATCTCACCGGCGGGCGGGACTGCGGGCCACCGTCGGGACCCGACCGCTGGTCCGGCAGGACCGGTGACGGGCCCACCGACTGGGGCTTCGTGCTGGCGTCGCGCGAGCGGCCCGAGCTGCGGCTCGCCCCGGACGCGCCACCGCTGCGCTCACTGACCCCGGCGGCCCTGCGGTCACTGCGCGAGGCCGCCTGGGCCTCCCGCGAGAGCGGACTCGCGCCTTCCACACTGATGCGGCCACGGGTGGGCGGCTGAGTGGGGTGGCGACCCGGCTCCGCGCCTGCTGCCGGGTCCGCTGCCGGGTCCGCTTCCGGGTCCGGTTCCGGTCCGGCTCGCAGGCCTGGCTCGGGCCTGTGTCCGGTCCGGCCGGTGCGACCCGGTGACCTGGGCGGCCGACGGTCGGTAGGCTCCCCGCATGGAGCATGAGGTGTTCGTTCCGGTCCTGGCGGAAACCATTCGGCAGGCACTCGCCGACCCGGCCCGCGTCGCCGCGAGCCTGCCCGGCTGGCAGCCCGACCCCGGCGGGGACGTTCTCACCGGCCGGCTGCGCGTGCGGGCCGGCGGTTCGACGATCACCTACCGCGGCTCGCTCCGCGTCACCGAGCGCGACGGCGGGTTCTCCGTCGAGGGCGAAGGTGCGGAGGCGCGCGGCACCGGCACCGTGAAGTTCTCGCTCGGAGTGCTCGTCGAGGAGGCCGACCAGGCCGTTCCCGGCACGATGCTGTCCTTCACCGGCACCGCGACCGCGGACGGGCGGCTCGGTACGTTCGACGGCCCCGCCCGCGAGACCGCGGCCCGCCGGCTGCTCGACCGCTTCACCGCGGAACTGACGGCCGGGCTCCCCGGACTGCCCGAGGAACCCGATGTCGTCGACGGCCTCGACGGTGCCGACGAGGGCGGGGAGCCGGACCCGGCCGAGGAGATCGCGCTGGTCGAGGTGGACCTGAACGAGGTCGAGGTGGAGGTCCCGGAGACCGCGGCCGAGCTCGACGACCTCGAACCCCCGGCCGAGGCGGCCCACGCCCGCCGCACGATGATCGGCCGCAGCGCGGAGGAGGTCGACCACGCTCCGCCCCGCGGCCGTTACGCCCCCGCGCCCTCCGCGGCGACCACCTCCACCACCGCCACCCTCCGCTGGGCCGCACCCGCCGCCGCGGTCCTGGTGGCCTCCGCGGTCGTCGTGGGCCGGGTGCTGCGCCGCCGCCGGTAGGTGGGTGCTGAGCACACATGATCGAGGGTCAGGCCCTACGCTCATAGGGTGACGACTGGGAAGAAACTGACGGCGGGCGACGCCGAACTGACCGTGGTGCCGCAGGACGGCTGCCGGATCGCCTCGCTGACGGTCGGAGGGACCGAACTGCTGCGCCAGGGCGACCGGTACGGCTCGTTCATCATGGTGCCGTGGTGCGGCAGGACCGAGAACGGCCGGTTCCGCAACGGCGGGATCGTGCACCAACTGCCGGTGGACGCAGCTCCGCACGCGATCCACGGCACGGGCCGGCACACCGCGTGGCACGACGGTCCGCCCGGAACGGACTCGGCGGCTTCCTACTACTTCGACCTGGCCGACCCGTGGCCGTATCCGGGCCGCGTCACGCAGACCTTCGAGCTGGGCGAGAACGAGCTGCGGATGACCCTGGCGGTGGAGGCGTCCGCCGACTCCTTCCCGGCGCAGGCCGGCTGGCACCCCTGGTTCCTGCGGAACCTCGGACAGGGCGGCCGCGACGCCGAGATCGACTTCAGCCCGGAGTGGCAGGAGGAGCGCGGCGACGACCATCTGCCGACGGGCAAGCGGACCGAGCCGAAGCCCGGACCGTGGGACGACTGCTTCGGGATGCCGGACGGAGTGGACGTGTCGCTGACCTGGCCCGGCGAGCTGCGGGTACGGGTGACCAGCCCGGCCGAATGGGTCGTGGTCTACGACGAGCAGCCCGAGGCCGTGTGCGTCGAGCCGCAGTCCGGGCCGCCGAACGGCCTCAACACGCTGCCGCGCCTCGTCACCCCGATCGATCCGCTGGAGATCACGACGGTCTGGTCCTGGGAGCGGCTGGGCTGATTCCGCCCGAGCCGATCGCGGCGGCTAATCTCGACGCTATGAGTGACGTGCGCGAGGCCCTGCTGCAGCAGATCAAGGACAAGGCCGTGGTCCACGGCAAGGTGACCCTCTCCTCCGGGCTGGAGGCCGACTTCTACGTCGACCTCCGCCGGATCACCCTGGACGGCGAGGCGGCGCCGCTGACCGGCCAGGTGATGCTCGATCTGACCAAGGACCTCGACTTCGACGCCGTCGGCGGGCTGACGCTCGGCGCCGACCCGGTGGCCGGCTCGATGCTGCACGCGGCCGCCGCCCGCGGCCGCCGGCTCGACGCCTTCGTCGTCCGCAAGGCGACCAAGGCGCACGGTATGCAGCGCCGGATCGAGGGCACCGAGGTCAAGGGCCGACGCGTCCTGGTCGTCGAGGACACCTCGACCACCGGTGGCTCCCCGCTGACCGCCGTCGAAGCGGTGCGTGAGGCCGGCGGCGAGGTCGTGGCCGTCGCCGTCATCGTGGAGCGCGGCGCCGCCCCGGCGATCGAGGCGGCCGGGCTGCCGTATCTCGCCGCCTACTCGCTGGCCGACCTCGACCTCGGCTGAGTCACGGCTGAGTCTCGTTCCTGCGCTTGCTCAGCGGCGGGAAGGGCCTTCTGACCTGCGGATCCACCGGCCCCCTGAACGTTCCACGTGGAACGTTCAGGGGGCCTTCGCATGCGAGGTGTGCACCGAGGTGGTGTTCCAGCGGCTCTCTGGGAGGATGGTGCCGACAAAGACGTCGTACCGCAGTATCAGGACCCGCACATCACGAGGAGCGGACAAATGCCCATCGCAACCCCCGAGGTCTACAACGAGATGCTCGACCGGGCGAAGGCAGGCAAGTTCGCCTACCCGGCCATCAACGTGACCTCGTCGCAGACGCTGCACGCCGCGCTGCGCGGCCTGGCCGAGGCGGAGAGCGACGGCATCATCCAGATCTCCACCGGTGGCGCGGAGTTCCTGGGCGGCCAGTACAGCAAGGACATGGTCACCGGCGCGGTGGCGCTGGCGGAGTTCGCGCACATCGTGGCCGAGAAGTACCCGGTCACCGTCGCGCTGCACACCGACCACTGCCCGAAGGACAAGCTGGACGCGTACGTCCGTCCGCTGCTGAAGATCTCGCAGGACCGTGTCGCCGCGGGCCGTCTGCCGCTCTTCCAGTCCCACATGTGGGACGGCTCGGCGGAGAACCTCAACGATAACCTCGCCATCGCGCAGGAGCTGCTCGCCCAGGCCGTCAGGGCCAACATCATCCTCGAGGTGGAGATCACCCCGACCGGTGGCGAGGAGGACGGTGTCTCGCACGAGATCAACGACTCCCTCTACACCACCCCGGACGACGCGTTCCGTACCGTCGAGGCCCTCGGCCTGGGCGAGAAGGGCCGCTACCTGCTGGCCGCGTCCTTCGGAAACGTGCACGGCGTCTACAAGCCGGGCAACGTCGTCCTGCGCCCGGAGATCCTCAAGGAGCTCCAGGTCGCGGTCGCCGAGAAGCACGGCAAGGCCAACGCCTTCGACTTCGTCTTCCACGGCGGTTCCGGCTCGACGATCGAGGAGATCAACGAGGCCCTGGAGAACGGCGTCGTCAAGATGAACATCGACACCGACCTGCAGTACGCCTTCACCCGCCCGGTCGCGGACCACATGTTCCGTAACTACGACGGTGTGCTGAAGGTCGACGGCGAGGTCGGCAACAAGAAGGTCTACGACCCCCGCGTCTGGGGCAAGTCCGCCGAGGCCGGCATGGCCGCGCGCGTCGTCGTCGCCGCCGAGAACCTGCGCTCCGCGGGCAACAAGATCAAGTAATTCGCGGCGCCACTGCGGAGTGCCGCTCCGTGGCACGACCGCGCAGTACCGCTCCGCACGCAGCCCCCCGGGTCCGCCGTTCCGGCCCGGGGGGCTGCGCGCTGTCCGGGACAGGGCAGACTGGAACGCATGGCCATTCACAAAGACCTTCTCGGGGGTCCGCCCCCGACCCATCTGCCCGACGACCCGGAGCCGCGCGAGCTGCTCGCCTCCGGGGCGGCGCCCTCCGAGGTAGCCGCGAAGTACCCCGCCTCCTCTCTGGCCTGGGCCCAGCTCGCCGACGACGCCTTCGAAGGGGGCCGGGTCGTCGAGTCGTACGCCTACGCGCGCACCGGCTACCACCGCGGCCTCGACGCGCTGCGCCGGGCCGGCTGGAAGGGCCACGGCCCGGTGCCGTTCGAGCACGAGCCGAACCGCGGCTTCCTGCGCGCGCTGCACGCCCTCGCCCGCGCCGCGCAGGCGATCGGCGAGCAGGAGGAGTACGAGCGCTGCTCGTCCTTCCTCCGCGACAGCTCGCCGACCGCGGCGGACACCCTCAGCTGACGGAACCGGCGACGGGATCTCCGGCGGCACCAGTGGTGCGACGCGTGAGGGAACTCGCGTACGTCACCCACGTATTGGGCTGATGCCG
Source organism: Streptomyces sp. So13.3 (assembly GCF_005860785.2). Classification (NCBI taxonomy): domain Bacteria; kingdom Bacillati; phylum Actinomycetota; class Actinomycetes; order Kitasatosporales; family Streptomycetaceae; genus Streptomyces; species Streptomyces sp. So13.3. Next base: position 5,227,729 of record NZ_CP048835.1, read on the forward strand.
CCTTCTCCCGTCCGGTCGCCGATTGCCCCCGAATTGCAGCAGAAGCTGACAAAAATTCATGCGGTTTGGCGTTGGACCGAACCCATGTGTGATTGTGAGCGTCATTGTCTGTGAGCACCGTGGGAGCAGTCGGCGGCCGGGGAGGCCGCCACTCCGGTGGCGCCTTCAGGGGGAGCTTTGACCCATCACGCACCGGTGGCCGGCGGCGACCGACAGCGAGGCCCCAGCCGTCGGGGGAGCCGGAGCCAGGCCGCGCGCCGGCGTCGGCGCGCCCAACGGCGTGTGCGGTTGCTGCTGACCTTCACCGTGCTGGCCTTGCTGGTCGGCGGTGTCGCCGCGTGGTGGAGCGGTGGTTCCGACGACGTCGCGGACGCGTCGGCCCCGACCGCGGCACCCGCCGCGTCCTCCCCGGTCGCCACCGCGTCGAAGGACGTGTCCCCGAGCGCTGCCGCCAAGAGCCCCAAGGCATCCACGTCGCCCAGCGTGACGAAGGGCGGCGGCAAGTCGACGTCCGTACCGAAGTCCGGCCCCGGCACCTTCAAGGCGGGCAAGGGCAAGGGCGACGGCTCAACGGTCGGCAAGGGCCTCATCCGTACGTACCGGGTCCAGGTCGAGGACGGCATCCTGGTCTCCGCCGACCAGGCGGCGGACGAGGTGGCGGCGATCCTCGCCGACCCCCGCAGCTGGGCCCATGACGGCAAGCACGGCTTCCGCCAGGTGTCGTCCGGCAGCGCCGACCTGGTCATCAAGATAGCCACGCCCGACACCGCCGACGCGCTCTGCCTGGCCGCCATCCACCTGGACACCGGCAACGAGCTGAACTGCGAGGTCCCCGGCGGTGTGGTGGTGAACCTCCGGCGGTGGATCCTGGGCTCCCCGACGTTCACCGGTCCCATCTCCGACTACCGCGCCCTGATCATCAACCATGAGGTCGGGCACAGCCTCGGCCACGGCCACGAGGGCTGCCCCGGCCCCGGCAAGCTCGCGCCCGCGATGATGCAGCAGATCAAGGGCCTCGACGGCTGTAAACCGAACGCCTGGCCGTACGACTCCCAGGGGCGCTACATCAGCGGCCCGCACGTGACCTGAGGCCCTTGCCGAATCACCGCACTCGACAGATGATCTCGGCGTGGCCCGGCGACCCCGGGCCGAGATCCTGAAGGGAACGGAAATGTCCGAAACACCGGCCGAGAGTCCGGAGACCCCGAACCTCGACTTCCAGGGCACCACCCCTTACGAGGACTACGTCCAGGCGGATGTCCTCACCCACCTTCAGCACACCCTCTCCGACGACCCCGGCGAGATGGTCTTCCTCGTCACCACCCAGGTCATGGAGCTGTGGTTCACCGTCCTCGTCCACGAGTGGCACACCGCGGGGCAGGCGCTCCGCGAGGACGACATCCCGACGGCGATGGCGGCGCTCAAGCGCAGCACCTACGAACTCGAATCGCTCAACGCCTCCTGGAAGCCGCTCGCGCACCTCACCCCCGGGCAGTTCAACGCCTACCGCAGCGCGCTGGGCGAGGGCTCCGGATTCCAGTCCGCGATGTACCGGCGGATGGAGTTCCTGCTCGGCGAGAAGTCGGCGTCCATGCTCGTCCCGCACCGCGGCTCGCCGCGGGTGCACGCCGAGCTGGAGAAGGCCCTGCACGAGCCGAGCCTCTACGACGAGGTGCTCGGCCTGCTGCAGCGGCGCGGCCACGACATCCCCGCCGAACTCCTCGAACGCGACCTCTCGCTGCGCTACGAGCCCGACCCGGCCGTCGAGCGGGCCTGGCAGCGGATCTACTCCGCCGCCGAGGCCACTCCCGAGGCCACTCCCGGGGCCACTCCCGGGGCCGGCGCGGCCTCCGCCGGTGACGCCGATCTGCTGCGGCTGGGCGAGGCGCTGACCGAGGTCGCCGAGCTGGTCTGGCGCTGGCGCAACGACCATCTGGTGGCGACCCGCCGCGCGATGGGTTCCAAGACGGGCACCGGCGGCTCCGCGGGCGTGGCGTGGCTGGAGAAACGTGCCACCAAGAACGTCTTCCCCGAGCTGTGGACGGCGCGCAGCCATGTCTGACGCCTCGCTGCGGGAGAAGGCCGGGCGGCTCGACGCCGCCGACGGGCTCGCGAAGATCCGCGACCGGTTCACCCTCGACGAGACCGTCTATCTGGACGGCAACTCCCTGGGCGCCCTCCCCACCACGGTCGCGCCCCGGCTGCGGGACGTGATCGAGCGCGAATGGGGCAGTCTGCGCATCCGCTCCTGGGACGAGAGCGGCTGGTGGACCGCACCCGAACGGATCGGCGACCGTATCGGCGCGCTGATCGGCGCGGCCCCCGGCCAGGTCGTGGCCGGCGACTCCACCAGCGTCAACGTCTTCAAGGCGGTCGTGGCGGCCGTCCGGATGGCCGGGGAGGACCGCACCGAGATCCTCGTGGACGCAGCGACCTTCCCGACCGACGGCTACCTCGCCGAGTCCGCGGCCCGGATGACCGGCCGTACCGTCCGGCCCGTCGCGGCCGGGGCGATGGCGGACGCCATGGGCGACCGCACCGCCGTCGCGCTCGTCAACCACGTCGACTACCGCACCGGGCGGCTGCACGACCTGCCCGGTACGACGGCCGCCGCGCACGCCGCGGGCGCCCTGGTCGTCTGGGACCTGTGCCACAGCGCGGGCGCGCTGCCGGTCGGTCTCGACGCGCACGGGGTGGACCTCGCCGTCGGCTGCTCGTACAAGTACCTCAACGGCGGCCCCGGCGCGCCCGCGTACCTGTACGTCCGCCGCGATCTGCAGTCCCGTTTCGACTCGCCGCTGCCGGGCTGGAACTCGCACGCCGATCCCTTCGGCATGAGCTCCGACTACCTTCCCGCGGATGGCGCCGTCCGCGGCCGCGTCGGCACGCCCGACATCCTGTCGCTGCTCGCCCTCGACGCCGCGCTCGACGTCTGGGACGGCGTCGCCGTCGCCGACGTACGGGCCAAGAGCCTGGCGCTGACCGACTTCTTCCTCGACTGCGTCGAGCGGTACGTGCCGGCCGGCCGGGTCTCGTCGATCACGCCGGCCCCGCACGAACACCGTGGCAGCCAGGTCGCGCTGCGCTGCGACGACGCCGGCGAGGTCATGCGCCGGCTGACCGCCCGCGGTGTCGTGGGCGACTACCGGCGCCCCGACGTCCTGCGCTTCGGCTTCACCCCGCTCTACACGCGGTTCGCCGACGCGGAACGCGCCGCGCAGGTGCTCGCCGACGTGCTCCGCGAGGTCGACGAGGAGGCCGGTGCGAAGCCCGGCGCGGAGGTCGTGGAAGCTGGCGGCGAAGCCGGCGCGCCGTCCGGCCACGACGCCGGTGAAGGGAACCGATAACCGATGCCCGCCTCCACGCCCGAGCACGCCGCCCACCGCGCGCCGGCCCCGGCCGGCCCCGGCCCGGCGGACGCCGCCGCGAAGCGTGCGGAGGCGGAGGAGGCATCGGCCTTCGCGCACGCGGCCGTCCCCCCGGACGTGACCGCGGCCTACGGTGAACTGCCCGACCAGATCGCCGACTTCTACCGGCCGCGTACCGCGCCCGGTGTCCCCGCGCCGCTCGTCGTGGTGCTGCACGGCGGTGCCTGGCGCGCACGCTACGACCGCCGGCACATCTCGCCGTTCGCCGCGTACCTCGCCGGCCGCGGCTTCGCCGTGGCGTCGGTGGAATACCGCCGCGGCGGCGAGGAGCCGCCGTCCGGCGGCGACGGCAGCGCCTACCCGCGCGAGGAGACCCCGCCGGCGGGCCGTTGGCCGGACACGCTCGACGACATCGCCGCCGCCGTCGACGCCCTGCCCGCGCTCGCGGTGCGGGCGCTGGGCGCGGACACCGTGGACCCCCGGCGGGTCGTGCTCACCGGGCACAGCGCCGGCGGGCACCTGGCGCTGTGGGCCGCCGCCCGCAACGCCCTTCCGCTCGATTCCCCCTGGCATCGCCCCTCGCCTCCCCCGTTGCGCGGTGTCGTCGCCCTCGCGCCGATCGCGGACTTCGCGTCCGCGATCCGGCTGGGGGTGTGCTCCGACGCCGTCGTGCAGTTCCTCGGCGGGCCCGAGCACGTCACGGCGCGGCTGCCCCACGCCGATCCCGCCGCGCTGCTGCCCACCGGTATCGCCACAACCATCGTGCAGGGGACCACTGACAATGAGGTTCCGCCGCAGGTCGCGAGGGCTTTCGCGGCAGCCGCGGCCCTGGCGGGCGAGGAGGTCACCGAGGCGGTGCTGGACGGCATCGGGCACTTCCCGCTGATCGACCCGGCTGCCGCCGCCTGCGCCGTCGTCGCCGAGGAGATAGCGCAACTCGCCTGGTAGCGGGCGGCGCCGGCGACCGTCCGTGCCGCCTTCCGGCGGAGCCGTGTAGTCCTTGAGACGGATGCCGGGAGATCGGCTCCGGTGTGGACGACGCGCCGCCGTGAGCTGCCTAGTGTGTGAGCGTGACCGACACCGACCAGACCACTTTGCGGACCGAGCTCCGGATAGCCCGGAGCGCTCTGAAGGGGCTGCGTGACGACCTGGTCACCGACGCCTTCGCCTTCCGCCCGCTGCCGCCCCGCTCCACCGACGGCCCGGTCGTACACCGTCTCCCCGACCGGCTCCGCGACTCCGCGCGCCTGCTGCCGCACGCCTGTCTGGCCGCCTTCGCCTGCTTCCTCATGCTGGTGGGCTTCGAGTTCGAGAGCGAGCGGGGCGGAGCGGCACTGGCCGCCGCGCTCCTCACCGGGATCCCGCTCTTCACCGTGCTGTTCCGCCCGGTCGGCGGCTGGTGGCTGTCCTTCGGGGCCGCCTTTCTCAGCGGCGCCGCGGCCGGCCAGTTCTCGGTGTGGCCGTGGTCGGCCACCGGATTCGTCTCGCACCTGGTGGTGATGGCCGTCGTCGCGGGCCGCACCCGGCCCCGGGTCGCGGCGGAGATGTGGCTGCTGACGGTGCTTCTCGGCGCCGGGTTCGCGTTCACGACGCCCGGCCGGGAGTCGGACACCTTCGCCATGGCGTTCGTGTCGTTCCTCGTCCTGCTCACCGTGGTGCTGATCAGGGGCTGGCGCGAGACGCAGGCGAAGGTCGTCGAGCAGGTCGCGGTCACCCAGGTGGAGCGCTCGCGCCGCACCGTCCTGGAGGAGCGCACGACGATCGCCCGCGAACTGCACGATGTCGTCGCGCACCACATGTCCGTCATCGCGATCCAGGCCGAGGCCGCGCCCTACCGCGTCGACGACCCGCCGGCCGAACTGACCCGCAGCTTCGCGATCATCCGGGAGAACGCGGTGGCCGCCCTCACCGAGCTGCGCCGCGTCCTGGGCGTCGTGCGGGCCGACAACCCCGAGGCGTTCGCCGGCGGTGCCCCCGAGGCCCCGCAGCCCACCCTCGCCAACCTCGACTCGCTGCTGGCCAACGTCAGGGACACGGGCGCGGACGTCGACAAGGTGGTGACCGGCGCCGTCCGGACGCTTCCGCAGGGCGTGGAGCTCTCCGCGTACCGGATCGTCCAGGAGGGGCTCAGCAACGCGCTGCGGCACGCTCCGGGCGCCGCCACCCGCGTCGAGATCGGCTACGTCCTCGGCGGCCTCGGCCTGCGCGTGGTCAACGGCCCGGCCACCGAGGAGGTCAGGCCGTCCCACGGCGCCGGTCACGGGGTGCTGGGCATGCGGGAGCGGGTGTCGATGCTGGGCGGCGAGATGACGGCGGAACCCACCGCCGAAGGCGGCTACGAGGTGACGGCCTTCATCCCGGTGGCCGCCGAGCCGAAGCCGGAGCCGAAACCGGAAGGGGACCCCGGAGCGAAGCGGGAACCCGAACCGAACCCGCAACGGAAGCCCTGGCCCATGGTCAAGTCCACCGGGGACCCCGTATGACGATCCGGGTGCTGATCGTCGACGACCAGATGATGGTCCGGGAGGGCTTCTCGGTCCTGCTCAACGCGCAGCAGGACATCGAGGTCGTGGGGGAGGCGGTGGACGGCCGGGAGGCCATCGCCCAGGTGGCCGCGCTCCGTCCCGACGTCGTCCTCATGGACATCCGGATGCCCGAGGTCAACGGGCTGGAGGCGACCCGCGAGATCGTCGCGGCCGACGCCGACGCCAAGGTCCTCGTCCTGACCACCTTCGATCTGGACGAGTACGTCTACCAGGCGCTCCGCGCCGGAGCCAGCGGCTTCCTGCTCAAGGACGCCTCGGCGCGGCAGCTGGGCGACGCCGTACGGATCGTTGCCGCCGGTGAGGCGCTGCTCGCCCCGGCCGTCACCAAGCGGCTGATCGCCGAGTTCTCCCGGCTCGGTACGCCCAGGCCGCCGGCCCAGGACCGGGTCGGCGATCTGACCGACCGCGAGACGGAGGTCCTCGTGCTGGTCGCCCAGGGCCTGTCGAACGCCGAGATCGCCTCGCACCTCGTCGTCGCCGAGTCCACCGTCAAGACCCACGTCAGCCGGGTCCTGGTGAAGCTCGGGCTCCGGGACCGCACCCAGGCGGCGGTCTTCGCCTACGAGGCCCGTCTGGTGACCCCGGGAGGCTGACCGGCCGGAACGGACGCCTCCGGGGGCCGCAGGCCCGCAGAAGGCGGTCCAGGCGCCCTCTGGACGCACCGAAGGCCCCGCCCGGTGAGGGGCGGGGCCTTCGGCAGGTGGTTCGGTCAGCGGCTGCGCTTGGCGAGCCGCTCCACGTCGAGCAGGATCACCGCGCGCGCCTCCAGACGGAGCCAGCCACGGCCGGCGAAGTCGGCGAGCGCCTTGTTGACGGTCTCGCGCGAGGCGCCGACGAGCTGCGCCAGCTCCTCCTGCGTGAGGTCGTGCACCACGTGGATGCCCTCTTCGGACTGCACGCCGAACCGGCGCGACAGGTCGAGGAGCGCTTTGGCCACCCGGCCGGGCACGTCCGAGAAGACCAGGTCCGACATGACGTCGTTGGTACGCCGCAGCCGTCGCGCGACGGCGCGCAGCAGCGCGGTCGCGACCTCGGGCCGGGCGTTCAGCCAGGGCTGCAGGTCACCGTGGCCCAGGGCCAGGAGCTTGAGCTCCGTCAGTGCCGTGGCCGTGGCGGTCCGGGGGCCGGGGTCGAAGAGCGACAGCTCGCCGATCAGCTCGCCGGGGCCGATGACGGCGAGCATGTTCTCGCGGCCGTCGGGGGAGGTGCGGTGCAGCTTCACCTTGCCCTCGGTGACGACGTAGAGCCGGTCCCCGGGGTCTCCCTCGTGGAACAGCGCGTCGCCACGCGCGAGCGTGACCTCGGTCATCGAGGCGCGCAGTTCAGCGGCCTGCTCATCGTCGAGCGCCGCAAAAAGCGCCGCGCGCCGCAGAACGTCGTCCACGAGCTCTCTCCTTGTCGACATCGCCGGATGATCCCCGTGATGCCCGCTGGCAAAACAGTGCGATCAATCACAAGTCTGTCTTATGTATCGCCGTGCACGTGCCCCGGGGGTCCGATTGGGGGTCGGTTCCTTGTGGTCAAGGGCAGATGTCAGTGCCGAGCCTTAGGCTGGCCGGGTGTCTGATACGCCGAGTTCGCAGAAGAAACGGCAGGGTGGGACGGCCAAGCGGGTGACCCGGACCCCTGATTCCGCTGTGAGCGAACAAGCTTCGCTCAAGCCCGCCAAAAAACCGGAATCACGCATCGCCCTGGTCCGCCGGGCGCGGCGGATCAACCGTGAGCTCGCCGAGCTCTACCCGTACGCCCATCCGGAACTCGACTTCGAGAACCCGTTCCAGCTCCTCGTCGCGACGGTCCTGTCCGCGCAGACCACCGACCTGCGCGTGAACCAGACGACCCCCGCCCTCTTCGCCGCCTACCCGACACCGGAGGACCTGGCGGCGGCCGAACCGGAGCGGCTCGAGGAGCTGATCCGGCCGACCGGCTTCTTCCGCGCCAAGGCCAAGTCGCTGCTGGGCCTGTCGACGGCGCTGCGCGACCGGTTCGACGGCGAGGTGCCGAGCCGGCTGGAGGACCTGGTCACGCTGCCGGGAGTGGGCCGCAAGACGGCGAACGTCGTCCTGGGGAACGCGTTCGGAGTCCCCGGGATCACCGTCGACACCCACTTCGGCCGGTTGTCCCGCCGCTTCGGCTGGACCACCTCCGAGGATCCGGAGAAGGTCGAGCAGGAGGTCGGCTCGCTCTTCCCGAAGAGCGAGTGGACGATGCTCTCGCACCGGGTGGTCTTCCACGGCCGCCGTACCTGCCACTCCCGCAAGCCGGCTTGCGGCGCCTGCCCGATCGCCCCGCTCTGCCCGTCGTACGGTGAGGGCGAGACCGACCCGGAGAAGGCGAAGAAGCTTCTGAAGTACGAGCTGGGCGGTGCCCCCGGCCAGCGCCTGCAGCCACCGCCCGACTATCCGGGCGACCCGGCTCCGGCGCTGGGCGCCCCGGCGGCCACCGCGGCCATGACGCAGGGGAGCGAATGACGACGACACGTGGCGGCGAGGCGGCCGTATCGACCCAGGGGCTGCCCCAGTGGCTGCAGCCGGTGGCCCGCGCGGCGGGCGATGTGCTCCCCGAGCAGCTCAGCCGGTTTCTGCCGCCCGAGTCCGGCCGGGGCCGGCAGTCCGCAGTGCTGATCCTCTTCGGTGAGGGCGAGCACGGCCGCGACCTGCTGCTGATGGAGCGCGCGACGTCGCTGCGGTCGCACGCGGGCCAGCCGTCGTTCCCCGGCGGCGCCCTCGACCCCGAGGACGGCGATCCCGAGGGCGACGGCCCGCTGCGCGCGGCCCTGCGCGAGGCGGAGGAGGAGACCGGCCTGGACCCGTCGGGCGTGCAGATCTTCGGCGTGCTGCCGCGGCTCTACATCCCGGTCAGTGAGTTCGTCGTCACACCCGTGCTCGGCTGGTGGCGCACTCCCAGCCCGGTCGGCGCGGTGGACCAGGCCGAGACCGCCCGGGTCTTCCGGGTCCCCGTCGCGGACCTCGCCGACCCCGCCAATCGGGCGACGATGACCCATCCCAGCGGTTTCCGCGGCCCGGCGTTCCTCGTCGAGGGCGCGGTGGTGTGGGGATTCACAGCCGGTCTGATCGACAAGATTCTGCACTTCGCGGGCTGGGAGCAGCCCTGGGACCGGGGCAGGACGGTGCCGCTCTCATAGAACGGCATGAGACCGTGTGCTCGTGCTGTGTCTTCCTGGGGGGCAGCCCCGGGAACCCCGGCCGTTGCCCCGGTCGAGCTGGACCGTCCTCGCGAGGTCAACCTAGATGAACGTGCTGGACTTGTTGCTGTTGCTCGCGGCCGCGTGGTTCGCGGTCGTCGGCTACCGCCAGGGATTCGTCGTCGGCGTCATGTCGGTGATCGGGTTCCTGGGCGGCGGCCTGGCAGCGGTCTACCTGCTGCCCATGATCTGGGACAAGGTCACCGACGACTCCTCGCCGGGGTCCGTGGCGGTGGTGATCGCCGTGGTCGTGGTGATCGTCTGCGCCTCGGTCGGCCAGGCGTTCACCACCCATCTGGGCAACAAGCTGCGCACCCAGATCACGTGGTCACCGGCCCGCGCGCTGGACGCGGGCGGCGGCGCGCTGGTTAACGTCGCCGCGATGCTGCTCGTCGCCTGGCTGATCGGCTCCGCGCTGGCCACCACGGCGCTGCCGACCATAGGCCGTGAGGTGCGCTCCTCGAAGGTCCTGCTCGGCGTCTCCCGGGTCATCCCGCAGCAGGCCGACAACTGGTTCACCGACTTCAGCTCCACGCTCGCGCAGAACGGCCTCCCGCAGGTCTTCAGCCCGTTCGGCAGCGAACCGATCACCTCGGTGCCCGCGCCCGATCCCAGGCTCGCGAGCAGCGCGGTCGTCAACGACGCCCGTCGGAGCATCGTGAAGGTCGTCGGGACCGCGCCCAGCTGCGGCAAGGTGCTGGAGGGCACCGGCTTCGTCTTCGCCAGGGACCGGGTGATGACCAACGCCCACGTCGTCGGCGGGGTCAGCGAGCCCACCGTGCAGATCGGCGGCGAGGGCCGGCTCTACGACGCCCGCGTCGTCCTCTACGACTGGCAGCGCGACATCGCCGTCCTGGAGGTGCCGTCCCTCAACGCACCCGTGCTGAACTTCACCGCGGGCGACGCGCACAGCCGCGACGACGCGATCGTGGCGGGCTTCCCGGAGAACGGCGGCTTCGACGTCCGTGCGGCCCGGGTACGCGGCCGCATCCAGGCGAACGGCCCGGACATCTACCACCGGGGCACCGTGCACCGCGACGTCTACTCGCTGTTCACGAAGGTGCGCCAGGGCAACTCCGGCGGCCCGCTGCTGACCCCGGACGGCAGGGTGGCAGGCGTCATCTTCGCCAAGTCCCTCGACGACGCCGACACCGGCTACGCACTGACCGCGGACGAGATCCGCGACGACATCACCGCGGGCCGCACGGCGGACCGCCAGGTCGACAGCCAGGGCTGCGCGCTCTAGAAGGTCTTCCAAGGTCCCTGCGGGCCGTTCGGGATCGGCCGAACGGCCCCTGAGGCCCTGTCCGGGTCCCTGAGGCCCTGTCCGGCGCTAGTCGCTACGGGGGTGCCGCAGGCGCGCGCCCACCCAGCGGGCGCGCCGCCGGAGAATGCGGGGAATACCGATCTGATGCTCCCCCTCGGGGAGTACGGCCACAGGCGTCGCGCGGTTGACAGCTGCGACGAGATTGCGGCGGGTGCGTGATACATCACGGTAGTCGTGCGTCCAACCCATACCGAGCTACGTGCCCGCGCCCCAAGGTCGGTAATCGTGCGGCGGTCGGCCAATTGGCGTATGCGTCCGGCATTTGGCTGATCGTCAGACAGTCGTACCGGACTGTCCACCCGTCTGACGTCCCGTCCGGCGGCCGATTCTTCAGGGTGACTAGCGGTCCGGCTCGGGGTCCTTCAGCCAGTTGATCAGCTCGGTCGAGAACGCGACCGGGTCCTCCTCGTGCGGGAAGTGCCCCAGCCCGTCGAAGAGCCGCCAGCGGTACGGCGCCTCCACGTACTCACCGCTGCCCGCGGCGCTGCGGGTGCGCATCGCGGAGTCCAGCGAGCCGTGCAGATGCAGGGTCGGGACCCGCACCGGACGCTTCATGCGCCGGTTGAACTGGATGCCGTCGGGGCGGGCCATCGAGCGGACCATCCAGCGATACGGCTCGACGGCGCAGTGCGCCGTCGAGGGAATCTGCATCGCCTGCCGGTAGACGTCGACCGTCTCCTCGTCCGGCAGCAGCGGTCCTGACCAGTCCCGGATCAGCCGTCCGACCATCGCGGAGTCGTCCGCGATCAGCTGCCGCTCCGGCAGCCATGGCCGCTGGAAGCCCCAGATGTAGGAGCCGGCCGCGCTCTGCTTCATGTCGGTGAGCATCGCCGTGCGCCAGCGCCGGGGGTGCGGCATCGAGCACACCGCCAGCCGGCGCACCAGCTTCGGGCGCATCACCGCCGCGGTCCAGGCGAGGTAGCCGCCGATGTCATGGCCGACCAGCGCGGCGTCCGGCTCGCCGAGCGAGCGGATCACCCCGGTCACGTCCAGCGCCAGGTTCGCGGGGTCGTAGCCGCGCGGCGTACGGTCGCTGCCGCCGACCCCGCGCAGGTCCATCGCGACCGCGCGGAAACCCGCGTCGGCGAGCGCCGTCAGCTGGTGCCGCCAGCTCCACCAGAACTGCGGGAAGCCGTGCAGCAGCAGCACCAGCGGGCCGTCGCCGGCCTCGGCGATGTGGAAGCGCGCGCCGTTCGCGGCGACATCCCGGTGAGTCCAGGGTCCGTCGAGCCGTGCAACCGAGGAATTACCAGCGACCGTCATGAAGCTGAGCGTGTCACACCTTGAGGTCGTCGGTGGTCCTGGACTCCAGGGGGCGCGGATGCGGCTTGACGCTCTGGAGTACGGCTGCCGTCTGCTTGGCCGAGGCGATGCTGCGCTCCGGCTTCTTCACCTTCTTGAACTTCGCCCGCGCGAACACCCCGAGGATCAGGGCGATCAGCACGTACGCGCCGCCGACGATCAGGAACGACCAGGCCAGACCCAGCCCGAGGGCGTGGATGCCGTAGGCCGCCGCCATGCTGAACATCGGCAGGGCGAAGAACGCCAGGGTGACGGCGCCCACGATCGCGCCGCTGCCGAGGCCGACCCGCTTGACGTCCTCACGCAGTTCCGCTTTGGCGAGGGCGATCTCGTCATGCACCAGGGCGGACATCTCCGCCGTGGCGGAGGCGAACAGCTGTCCGAGACTGCGGCTCGCGCCCTCGGCCTGCTCCACTGCGCTCATCGCATCCTCCGTCGGTATCCGTCATGCCCGGCTACCAGGTGGTAGGGACTGTTACCCACAGATCATGCCTCAGTCCCCGTCACCCGCGCCTCTGACCCGGGCCAGTTCGGCGAGCCTGCGGTGCTCGACGGCCTTCCGTTCGAGGATCTCGGCCATCCGCAGGTGGTACTCCGGCTTGTCCTGCTCGTAGATGTCCGGGATGCCGTCCCCGTCCTCGTCGCGCTCCTCCTCCTCGCACATCGCCCGGTACTTGTTGTTGCGGAGCTTGAGCAGGATGCCCGCGATGACGGCCGCGATCAGGGACCCGATCAGGACGGCCGCCTTCACCTCGTCGGCCAGCACCGGGTCCTCGTCGAAGGCGAGTTCGCCGATCAGCAGCGACACGGTGAAACCGATCCCGGCCAGTGAGGCGACGGCGAGCACATCGGGCCAGCGGAGCTCCGGGTTGAGCTCCGCCCGGGTGAACCGGGCCGCGAGCCACGTGCCGCCGAACACGCCCAGGGTCTTGCCGGCCACCAGGCCGAGCACCACGCCGAGCGTCTCGGGCTGGGAGAAGACATCGGTGAGCGCGCTGCCGGAGACGGCGACACCTGCCGAGAAGAGGGCGAACAGCGGCACCGCCAGGCCGGCGGAGACGGGGCGCACCAGGTGCTCGACGTGCTCGCCCGGAGAGTGCTCCTCGCCCTCCCGGCGGGTACAGCGCAGCATCAGGCCCATGGCGACGCCCGCGATCGTGGCGTGCACGCCGCTGTTGTACATCAGCCCCCAGATGACCAGGGCGAGCGGCAGGTAGATGTACCAGCCGCGCACTTCCTTGCGGAGCAACAGCCAGAAGACCAGCAGGCCGAGCACAGCGCAGCCGAGGGCCACGAAGTTGATCGACGAGGTGAAGAAGACCGCGATGATCAGGATCGCGAAGAGGTCGTCGACGACGGCGAGCGTCAGCAGGAAGGCGCGCAGCGCGGACGGCAGCGAGGTGCCGATGACCGCGAGCACGGCCAGCGCGAAGGCGATGTCGGTGGCGGTCGGGACCGCCCAGCCGTCGAGCGCGCCGCCGCCGACGGTGTTGACCACCACGTAGACGAGCGCGGGTACGGCCATGCCGCAGACGGCGGCGATGACCGGGAGCGCCGCGGCGGACGGCGTCCGCAGCTCACCGGCGACCAGCTCGCGCTTGAGCTCGATCCCGGCGACGAAGAAGAAGACGGCGAGCAGCCCGTCGGCCGCCCAGTGCTGCACCGACAGGTCCAGCCCCAGGGAGGACGGGCCGAAGTGGAATTCCCTGACCGTCTCGTAGGTGTGGTGCGCCGGGGTGTTGGCCCAGATCAGCGCGGCGACGGCGGCGATGAGCAACAGGATGCCGCCCACGGTCTCGGCGCGCAGTGCGTCGGCGACGAAGGTCCGCTCGGGGAGGGACAGCCGGCCGAGGAGGACGGAACGGCGGGTGGGCGCGGTCGCGGGCTGGTCGGTCGCGGGTCGCTCGGTCACAGGTCGAAGACCTCCGGTCGGTCGGTCATCCACTGGACATGGCTGACTCCGTTGCCGACCAGACTTCCCGGCGCACCTTGTGTACTGACGCGTTCCTGACGCGGGGACCAGCTTATCGGGTCACGCGCTGTGCCGTCCGGCGATCGTCATATTACGGACATGAGGGGCTCCCGGCCTGCTGCCGGGAGCCCCTTGTCGGCCGTCCGGACCCTCTCAGGCCCTGCGGTCAGTCCTCGCTGGTCGCGCCCGGCAGGTTGGTCTGGATCAGATCCATCACCGAGGAGTCCGTCAGCGTGGTGACGTCACCGAGCTCGCGGTTCTCGGCGACGTCGCGGAGCAGCCGGCGCATGATCTTGCCGGAACGGGTCTTCGGCAGCTCGCTGACGATCAGGATGCGCTTGGGCTTCGCGATCGGGCCCAGCGTCTTCCCGACGTGGTCGCGCAGCTCGGCGACGAGCGTGTCGGAGTCCGAGGCGGTGCCGCGCAGGATGACGAAAGCGACGATGGCCTGGCCGGTGGTCGCGTCGGTCGCGCCGACGACCGCCGACTCGGCGACCTTCGGGTGCGAGACGAGCGCCGACTCGACCTCGGTGGTCGAGATGTTGTGGCCCGACACCAGCATCACGTCGTCCACCCGGCCGAGCAGCCAGATGTCGCCGTCCTCGTCCTTCTTGGCACCGTCACCCGCGAAGTAGCGGCCCTCGAACCGCGACCAGTAGGTGTCGATGTAGCGCTGGTCGTCGCCCCAGATGGTGCGGAGCATCGACGGCCACGGCTCGGTCAGCACCAGGTACCCGCCGGAGCCGTTCGGCACCTCGCGCGCCTCGTCGTCCACGACGGTGGCGGCGATGCCCGGCAGGGCGCGCTGCGCGGAGCCCGGCTTGGTGGTGGTGGCGCCCGGCAGCGGGCTGATCATCATCGCGCCGGTCTCGGTCTGCCACCACGTGTCCACGATCGGGCAGCGGTTGCCGCCGATGTGCTCGCGGTACCACATCCACGCCTCGGGGTTGATCGGCTCGCCGACGCTGCCCAGCACCCGCAGCGAGGACAGGTCGAACTTCGCGGGGATGTCGTCGCCCCACTTCATGAACGTCCGGATCGCGGTGGGCGCGGTGTAGAGGATCGTCACGCCGTACTTCTGGACGACCTCCCAGAAGCGGCCCTGGTGCGGGGTGTCCGGGGTGCCCTCGTAGATCACCTGGGTGGCGCCGTTGGAGAGCGGCCCGTAGACGATGTACGAGTGGCCGGTCACCCAGCCGATGTCGGCCGTGCACCAGTAGACATCGGTCTCCGGCTTGAGGTCGAAGACGGCGTGGTGGGTGTAGGAGGTCTGGGTGAGGTAGCCGCCCGAGGTGTGCAGGATGCCCTTCGGCTTCCCCGTCGTGCCGCTCGTGTAGAGGATGAAGAGCGGGTGCTCGGCGTCGAACGCCTGCGGCGTGTGCTCGGCGGACTGCCGCGTGACGATGTCGTGCCACCAGACGTCACGGCCCTCGGTGAACGCTGTCTCCTGGCCGGTACGGCGGACCACCAGGACATGCTCGACCTGCGGACACTTGGCGACCGCCTCGTCGATGGCGGGCTTGAGCGCCGACGGCTTGCCGCGCCGGTAGCCGCCGTCGGAGGTGATGACGAGCTTGGCGTCGGCGTCCTGGATGCGGGACGCGACGGCGTCGGCCGAGAAGCCGCCGAAGACCACGGAGTGGGCGGCGCCGATCCGGGCGCAGGCCAGCATCGCGACCACGGCCTCGGGGATCATCGGGAGGTAGACCGCGACCCGGTCGCCGGCCTCGACGCCCAGCTCGGTGAGCGCGTTGGCGGCCCGGCTGACCTCGTCCTTGAGCTCGGCGTAGGTGAGCGAGCGGCTGTCGCCGGGCTCGCCCTCGAAGTGGATGGCGACCCGGTCGCCGTTGCCCGCCTCGACATGGCGGTCGACGCAGTTGTACGCCACGTTGAGCTTGCCGTCGGCGAACCACTTGGCGAACGGCGGGTTCGACCAGTCCAGCGTCTCGGTCGGCTCGGTGTCCCAGCTCAGCCGGCGCGCCTGCTCGGCCCAGAAGGCCGGGCGGTCGGACTCGGCCTGTGCGTACGCATCCGCGGTGACGTTGGCGGATGCGGCCAGCTCGGCCGGCGGAGCGAAACGCCGCTCCTCCTTCAACAGATTGGCCAGGCTCTCGTTGCTGCTCACGCCAACTCCTTGTCAGACTGTCCCAGATGTCCCGGCCATAGCTCATCAGGCCGCGGGCGCGATGACAAGAGTCGCAGGATAATTGGTTTAGACCTGTAGCGTGAGCGGCCCCGTTCGGGGCCGCGCGGCGTGTCGCTCCGCCGCCCGGCCCCGGCCGGTGTCAGACCGCGTCCAGCACCTCCGGATGCACCGCCGAGAACGCCCCCGTGGCGTGGTCCAGGACGTACGCCTGGGCCTCGGCGACATGGAAGTACATGCCCTGGAGCTCGAGCTTCCCCTCCGCGTAGCGGCGGGCCACGCACGGGTGGTCCAGCAGGTGCTCCAGCTGTTGGACCACGTTGGCCAGGCTCAGCCGCTCCAGATCGTCGGCCGGTGCCCGGTCCGTCATCCCGGGACCGCCCCGCGCCAGCCGCTCCAGGCTCGGCCGGCCGTGTCGCAGCCAGCGGGCCAGCGGGGTCTGCGCGCCGGGCGCGTGGTCGCTGCCGAGCAGCGCCTGCATGGCGCCGCAGCCGGAGTGCCCGCAGACCGTGATGCTGCCGACCTTCAGTACGTCCACCGCGTACTCGACGGCCGCGGCCACCGAGTCGCAGGAGTTGTCCGAGCCGGGCGGCGGCATCAGATTCCCGACATTGCGGACGGTGAAGAGGTCGCCGGGACCGCTGGAGGTGATCATGCTGGTCACCAGCCGGGAATCGGCGCAGGTGAGGAAGAGCTGGGTGGGCCGCTGGCCCTCCCGCGCCAGCCGCGCCAGCTCGTCGCGCACCAGGGGTGCGGTGTTGCGCTGGAAGTTGCTGACGCCCCCGAGCAGCTGGTTGCCGGCCGGTGCGGTGACGGTGGCGGCGCTCGGCCGGGTGCAGTGGTGGTTGCGCCACGGCGTCCAGGGCCGGCAGGCGTGCGTGCTCGCCGGTTCGCTGACGGTCCCTCCGTTGCGGTCGCCGAGCATGGCCCAGCCGCCGCGGGCACGGTGCCGGTCGCACCACGACTGCAGCGCTTCGTACGCCGCGTGGTCCATGAACGAGCCGTCCAGCTCCACGACGGCGTGCGCTCCGTCCGGCACTTGGGCGAAGGCCCGGGTGAGCCGGGGCACCGCGAGGAACGTCAACTGCCCGCGGGCCCGCACCCGGTAGCCGCCCGCCTCCTCGGAGACCGTGATACGGGTGCGGGTGAGGCGGCGCAGCGCGGTGAACGCCGCTACCGCGATCCCGGCCACCACGCCCTCCAGTACGCCGAGCAGCAGCACGCCGCCGATGGTGGTGACGTACACCGGGAACTCCTGGTGCCGCCGTACGTTTTTGATGTGCGCGAAGCTGACCATCTTCACGCCGACGAGCAGGACCAGGACGGCGAGGGCGGCGAGCGGGATCAGATCCAGCACGCCGGCCAGCAGGCTCGCGCACAGCACCACCCCCACCCCGTGCAGGACGGTGGACCAGCGCGTCACGGCTCCGGCCCGGATGTTCGCCGAGCCGCGCATCGCGCCGCCGGCCACCGGCAGACCGCCGAGCAGCCCGGAGACCACGTTCGACGCGCCCTGGCCGAGCAGTTCACGGTCGAGCCGCGCGGGTCTGGCCTGCCGGTCCGGGTACGCGGACTGCATCTTGTCGAGCGCGACCGCGGACAGCAGCGATTCCATGCTCGCGACGAGGGTGACGGTGACGACCGCGGCGAGCAGGCCGAGCACCGGGCCCTCCGGCAGCCGGGGCAGCACCGGAGCGTTCCACGACGGCAGATCGACGCGCGGCACGGTCAGCGCGAGACCAGCGGCCGTGGCGGCGGCGACCGCCGCCAGCGCCGCCGGGACCGCCCGCAGCGCGCGCACGGCTCTGTTTCTGACGTTCTTTCCGGGCAGCCGGGGCCAGCCGACGAGGACGACGGCGGTGAGCGCGCCGATCCCCAGGGTGGCCGGGCTGGTGGCCGCCAACTGGCGTGGCAGCGCACCGAGGTTGGCCAGGGCGGAGCCCTGAGCGGTGCCGCCGAGGATGACGTGCAATTGCCCGACGGCGATGGACACGCCGATCCCGGCGAGCATGCCGTGCACGATGGCGGGGCTGACGACGAGCGCGGCCCGCGCCACCCGCAGGGCGCCGAGGGCGACCTGGGAGAGGCCGGCGAGCACGGTGATGGCGCAGGTGGTGCGCCATCCGTAGCGCTGTACGAGTTCGGCGGTGACGACCACGAGGCTGGTGGCAGCCCCGCTGACCTGCAACGGGGCCCCGCCGAGCAGCCCGGCGACGATACCGCCGACGGCTGCGGCGACAAGGCCGGACTGGAGGGGCGCACCGGTGGCGAGGGCGATACCGAGCGACAGCGGCACGGCGATCAGAAAGACAGTGATCGAGGCGGACAGATCGGACCTGTGAGGCGTCTGCATGGTTCCCGTCTCCTTCAGGGCGGCGGGACGTGGTAGCCGTACGTAACTGTATGGCTACTCTCAAGCGTCGGTAAAAGGAGAGTAATGCGGATATACGGTTCGGTGAAGTCCGTAGATCCACTCGGGCGGAGATTTGCTCCTATCGGGTGAATCGGGGAGTGGTTTGGCCGGTCGTGACGGCCAAATCGCGGGAGCATGTCAGTTTTTGCTCTCGAATCCCTGCTCTCCCCTTTGGATCGAGGTTCGTATGCATTCCATGCGGAAGACCACGGCCCTGGCGGCTGTAACCGCGTTGGCATTCGGCGCGGTGGGTTGTTCGAGCGGTTCCAGCGGTTCCAGTTCGGGAGGGTCCGGGCAGAGCAGCCGGCAGCACGACGGTCCTGCCGCGGCCGTGCAGAAACCACCGGCGCGGGTGATGAAGCTGATCGGCGACGGCTCCACCGCCGAGACCGGGGCGCAGCCCAACCAGCCCAAGTTCGAGCGGCTCGCGCCGGGCGAGAAGCCCCCGCAGTTCGTCGTCTTCTCCTGGGACGGCGCGGGAGAGGACAGCCAGAAGCTGTTCTCGCACTTCCGCGAGGTCGGCAAGGAGAACAACGCGGCCATGACGTACTTCCTCAGCGGCGTCTACCTGCTGCCCGGGGACCGCAAGGAGGTCTACGCGCCGCCGCGGCACTCGCGCGGTGCCTCCGACATCGGCTTCACCGACCGCCCGGAGATGACCGACACGCTGCAGCAGATCCGGCTGGCGTGGCAGGACGGCAGCGAGATCGGCACCCACTTCAACGGCCACTTCTGCGGCCCGAACGGCGGGGTCGGCACCTGGTCGTCCGAGGAGTGGAAGAGCGAGATCGAGCAGGCCGAGGGCTTCGTCAAGAACTGGAAGACGAACAGCGGCCTCACCCAGCTCGCCCCGCTGCCGTTCGACTACAGCAAGGAGCTGGTCGGCGGCCGCGCCCCCTGTCTGGAGGGCCAGCGGAACCTGATCCCGGCCGCCAAGGCGATGGGCTTCCGCTACGACGCCAGCTCGGTCGGCGGGCGGCAG
Organism: Streptomyces sp. So13.3; assembly: GCF_005860785.2. Classification (NCBI taxonomy): domain Bacteria; kingdom Bacillati; phylum Actinomycetota; class Actinomycetes; order Kitasatosporales; family Streptomycetaceae; genus Streptomyces; species Streptomyces sp. So13.3. The sequence continues at coordinate 5,246,987 of NZ_CP048835.1, forward strand.
GTCTGGCCCTCGCAGATCGACGGCGTCTGGGACTTCCCGCTCCAGGACATCCCGGTCCCCGGCCGCGCCTTCGAGACGCTGTCCATGGACTACAACTTCCTGGCCAACCAGTCCGGCACCACCAAGGGCGACCCGTCGATGCGCGACTACTGGGGCCGGCAGATGGAGAACGGCCTGGCCGCCGCCTTCGACCGCGCCTACACGGGCAACCGGGCGCCGATGTTCGTCGGCAACCACTTCGAGTCGTGGAACGGCGGCGTCTACATGAAGGCCGTCGAGTCCACCATCAAGTCGGTGTGCAACAAGGACGGCGTGCGGTGCGTGTCGTTCAAGCAGATGGCGGACTGGATGGACGCGCAGGACCCGGCCGTGCTGCAGAAGCTGCGCACGCTGGACGTCGGGCAGGCGCCGAAGGAGAGCTGGCCGGCCCTCCTCGCGGCACCTGCGGCCCCTGGCGCGCCTGCGGCTTCGGCGGGCGCCGCCGGACCCGGGTCGAGGGTCAGCTAGGCGACAGCGCGCCGGCGGCGGTCATCGCCCCGGCCTCGCCGAGGACGAAGACGGGGTCGACCTGGGATGCCAGGTCGGCGCCCGTCTTGGCGTTGCCCCAGCTCTCCGCGTTCTTCAGATGGAAGTGCACCATCTGGCGGGTGTAGCGGTCCCAGTCGCGCGCGTCGTACGAGGCGTCGGCCGTCTCGTGCATCGTCCGCAGCGCGCGGCGGTTGGTCTCCTCCAGCAGCTCGAAGCTCGGCGGACGGCCCTTCTCCATCGCGCGCACCCAGTCGGAGTGGCCGACGGTGGCCAGCAGGTCGTCACCCGTCTCGTCGCGCAGGAACGCCAGGTCGTCGGGGCCCTGCACCTTGTTGCCGATGACGCGCAGCGCTACGCCGAAGTCGCGGGCGTACTCCTTGTACTGGCGGTAGACGGCGACGCCCTTGCGGGTCGGCTCGGCGACCAGGAACGTCATGTCGAACCGGGTGAACATCCCGGAGGCGAACGAGTCGCTGCCGGCCGTCATGTCCACCACGACGTACTCGCCGCGCCCGTCGGTCAGATGGTTCAGGCACAGTTCCACCGCTCCGACCTTGGAGTGGTAGCAGGCGACGCCGAGGTCGGACTCGTTGAACGGGCCGGTCGCCATCAGCTGCACATGGGCGCCGTCGTCCAGGGGGACGGTGCGGGCGCACGCGGCGTAGACCGGGTTCTCCTCGACCACCCGCAGCAGGCGTGAGCCGCTGCCCGGCGGAGTCGTCTTGATCATGGTCTCGACGGAGGCGATCCGCGGGTTGGTGCCCCGCAGGTACTCCTTGATCTCCGGCAGGTGGGCGCCCATCGCGGGGAACGCGGCGGCCTCCGCCTCGTCCAGGCCGAGGGCCGGGCCGAGGTGCTGGTTGATGTCCGCGTCAACGGCGACGACGGGCACGCGGGCGTCCGCGAGGTGGCGGATGAACAGGGAGGACAGCGTGGTCTTGCCGCTGCCGCCCTTTCCAACGAAAGCGATCTTCATGTTCGCCAAGAGTAGTCGGACATCTACGGGCGGTGACGGTCTGGAGTGGGGAAGGCCACTCGATCGGGGTTCATTGGTGCGGTTCGCTGTGCGTAGGGTCGTACTCATGGGTACGAACGCTGATCCGCTCGCCATCCTCGGTTCCCTGCCCGGCGTGTCCGACGCGGTGGACTCTGTGCGGCAGTCCGTGGACAAGGTCTACGGGCACCGGGTGATGCGCCGCCGGTCCGAAGAGGTGACGTCCGAGGCGGCGCTGCGCGGAGCGCGCGGTTCCGCCGCACTGGCCGGCGCCGACTGGCCGCTGGAGGAGATGCGGCGGCGCAGCGACTTCTCCGCGGACGCCGAGGCCCGCACGGTGGGTGCGGCGCTGCGGCTGACCGCCGAGGCCGGGCAGATGCTCAGCGTCTGGCGCCAGTCGCCGGTGCAGGCGCTGGCGCGGCTGCACCTGGTGGCGGCGGGCGGCGCGGCTCCTGACGACACGGTCGGCCGGCCGCGGCTGGCCGGTGAACCGGTCGACGAGCCGCTCGTGGAGCTCCCGCTCCCGGAGTCGGGAGAGGTGGCCGCCCGGCTCGACGGGCTGGTCGGACTGCTGCGCGCGGGGAGCGAGGCGCCCGCGCTCGTCGTCGGCGCGGTGGTGCACGGCGAACTGCTCTCGCTGCGGCCCTTCGGCTCGTTCAACGGGCCGGTCGCGCGGGCCGCGGAGCGCATCGTGCTGGTCGGCAGCGGACTCGATCCCAAGTCGATCTGTCCGGCCGAGGTGGGCCACGCCGAACTCGGGCGGGCCGACTACCTCAAGGCCCTGGAGGGTTACGCGTCCGGGACGCCGGAAGGCATGGCCGCGTGGATCGGGCACTGCGGGAAGGCGCTGGAACTCGGGGTGCGCGAGAGCGTCGCGGTGTGCGAGGCGCTGCAGCGCGGCGCGGCCTGAGACCGGAGCCCGGAAAGGGTTGCGCCGGAAAGGGTTGCGGCGGCACCCAGGGGGTGCCGCCGCTGACATGTCCGTCGCGTTACCATGCGTGCTCGATTTTTGCCGATCAGGTCGGGACTTTGCCCGTCACCTGGTGCGGCTGGCCCGGTTAGCGGGTCGGCTGCGCGTGGGTGCCCGACTTCCATGCTGGGTCCGTGTGGCCAGATACTCTGCGGTCTTCCTCTCGGAACGTCCGTGGTCTCGCGGGCCTCTGAGTCCTTTCTACCGCCGCCACGGCCGAAGCGGAACCCCTGAGCGCACTTCTTTACTTTTGCCTTCAATCAGGACAAAAGTGACGGTCGGCGGCGGCGGGCCGCGTACCAGACCAGTCCGGCGGTGGCGGCGGCCGCTCCGACCGCTGCGGCGGCGAGCACCGGGCGCGGCGGCATCGACAGCGACGGGATCCGCTGGTTGAGCCGGACCGGCCGGTTGAAGGTGAGGATCGGCCACTCCTTGCCGGTCGCCTCCCGGCGCAGCCCGCGGTCCGGATTCACCGCGTACGGGTGGCCGACGACCTCCAGCATGGGGATGTCCGTCACCGAATCGCTGTACGCGAACGACCGTTCCAGGTCGTATCCCTCGGTCTCGGCGAGCCCGAGGATGGCCTCGGCCTTGGCGGGGCCGTAGACGTAGTGCTCGATCTCGCCGGTGTAGCAGCCGTCCTTGGCGACCATCTGGGTGGCGATCACATGGTCGGCGCCGAGCATCCGGCCGATGGGCTCGACGACCTCGGCTCCCGAGGCGCTCACGATCACCACGTCCCGGCCGGCGGCGTGGTGCTCCTCGATGAGGGATGCGGCCTCGTCGTAGATGATCGGGTCGATGAGGTCGTGGAGGGTCTCGGCCACGATCTCCCTGACCTGCTGCACGTTCCAGCCGCGGCACAGCTCGGAGAGGTACTTGCGCATCCCCTCCATCTGGTCGTGGTCGGCGCCGCCCACGAGATACACGAACTGGGCGTAGGCGGTGCGCAGCACGGCCCGTCGATTGATCAGGCCGCCCTGGTAGAAGGATCTGCTGAAGGCGAGGGTGCTCGACTTGGCGATCACGGTCTTGTCGAGGTCGAAGAATGCTGCGGTGCGCGGGGACAGGTGGTTTTCCACGAGCACGAGCATAAGCAACCACCATTCGGCGTAAGCTCAGGCGCGTGGGTTTGCCTGAGAAGGCTGTCGGGTACACCATGGAAGTCACGGATCGTTCGCGACCGTGCTAACCCGGTCTGGCTCCTCCCCCCCGAGTCGGACTGTGGGGACGACCCCCGCTCTCCCCCCCGGCGGGGGTCGTCGCATGTCCGGATGTCTTTTCGGACCGACGTCCCGGTAGCTCTCCTTCCTTTTATGCGGTAGCTCCGCCTCCTCTTGCGCTGCCTGTATCGGGTACGACGTGTCACGTTCTGTAATCGTTGCGCCTTGGCGGCGAACTCACCCGTTCGAGTGGCGGAGTTATCCACAACCGCTGAGTTATCCACCGGAACCGACCAAGATCATCTGAGACTCCGGAACGGCCGGACTCTGTTCGCAGGCGATGCACCACCGTGCTCGCGGGACGAACGAGGGGGACAGGGCCGTGGCTGAATCCATCACACCCGACCGGAGGCCGGCAGCAGCGGACGAGCCGGTCGGACCGCTGATCGTCACTCAGGACGAGGCGCTGCTCGACGATTTGCTGCGGCTGTGCGCGGCGGCCGGCGCCGAACCCGAAGTGGCTTTCGGGGCTCCGCCACGTGCGGGCAGCTGGGAATCCGCGCCGCTGGTCCTCGTCGGCTCCGACGACACCACCCGGCTCCGCGGCGCCGTCCGGCGAAAGGGCGTGCTGCTCGTCGGCCGGGATCTGGACGACCAGGACGTGTGGCGCAGAGCCGTCGACATCGGCGCCGATCATGTGCTCTTCCTGCCGGATGCCGAGACATGGCTGGTGGACCGGATCGCCGATGTGGCCGAGGGAGTCGCCGAACCCGCCCTGACCATCGGGGTGGTGGGCGGCCGCGGCGGCGCCGGGGCCAGCACTCTGGCCTGCGCCCTCGCGGTCACCGCGGCCCGCGACGGCCGCCGCGCGATGCTCATCGACGGCGACCCGCTCGGCGGCGGCCTCGACATCCTGCTCGGCGCGGAGCGCGCCGGGGGACTGCGCTGGCCCGACCTCGCCGACTCGCGGGGGCGCGTCAACAGCGGTGCGCTGGAGGAGTCGCTGCCGCGGCTGGACGCGCTGAGCGTCCTCAGCTGGGACCGCAGCGACTCGGTGGTCATCCCGCCGCAGGCCATGCGGTCCGTGCTGGGTGCCGCGCGGCGCCGGGGCGGAGTCGTCGTCGTGGACCTGCCCCGCCGGGTCGACGACGCGGTCGCGGAATCCCTGGCCCAGATCGACGTCGGACTCCTCGTCGTCCCGGCCGAGTTGCGGGCGGTGGCCGCGGCCACCCGGGTCGCCTCGGCGGTCAGCATGGTCCTCAAGGACCTGCGGGTGGTTGCCCGCGGGCCGTTCGCTTCGGGGCTCGGGGACGAGGAGATCGCCAAACTCATCGGTCTGCCGCTGGCCGGTGAACTGCCGTCGGAACCGGACCTGCTGGATGCGCGGGACGGCGGGCGGCCGCCCGGCGCGAGCGGACGCGGGCCGCTGGCCCGCTTCTGCTCCGCCTTCCTGTCCCAGGCCCTGCCCAGCGGCGGGAGCGTGCCGGTATGAGCGCCGACCGCGCGGAACCGAGGGCGGCGCTCCTGGACGCCGTCAGACTCCGCCTCGCGGAGTACAGCGGGGACCCGACACCCAGCAGGGTCGCCGCCGCGCTGCGCGCCGAAGGGCGGCTGCTGGGCGACACCGAAGTGCTCGGCGTCGTCACCGCGCTCCGCTCCGAAATGGTGGGCGCGGGGCCGCTGGAACCCCTCCTCGCGGATCCGGACGTCACCGATGTTCTCGTCAACGGGCCGGACGAGGTGTGGGTCGACCGCGGGCACGGCCTGGAGCGCAGCGACGTCGGCTTCGCCGATGCCGCCGCGGTGCGCAGGCTCGCCCAGCGGCTCGCGACCACCGCCGGGCGGCGGCTGGACGACGCGCGGCCGTGGGTCGACGCCCGGCTGCCGGACGGCACCCGGCTGCATGCCGTGCTGCCGCCCGTCGTCGTCGGGTCGCCGTGTCTGTCGCTGCGGGTGGTGCGGGCCCGTGCCTTCGCCCTGGACGAGCTCATCGCCGCCGGCACCATGGACGCCGAGACCGCCCGGCTGCTGCGGGCCGTCCTCGACGCCCGGCTCTCCTTCATGATCAGCGGCGGCACCGGCACCGGGAAGACCACACTGCTCAGCTGCTTGTTGGGCCTGGTCGAACCGGATCTGCGCATCGTCCTCGCCGAGGACTCCGCGGAACTGCGACCCGACCACCCGCATGTCGTACGTCTGGAGACCCGGCCGGCGAATCAGGAGGGTGCCGGTCTGGTGGAGCTCCGGGACCTGGTGCGCCAGGCCCTGCGGATGCGCCCGGACCGGCTGGTGGTCGGCGAGGTCCGCGGACCGGAGGTCACCGAGCTGCTCGCCGCGCTCAACACCGGGCACGAGGGCGGTTGCGGCACGATCCACGCGAACGCGGCCGGCGACGTGCCGGCCCGGCTGGAGGCGCTCGGCTCGACCGCCGGACTCGACCGGGCCGCCCTGCACAGCCAGTTGGCGGCCGCGCTGTCCGTCGTCGTCCATCTGGCAAGGGACCGTTCGGGGCTGCGCCGGGTCGCCGAGATCCATGTACTGGAACGCCGCGCCGACGGGCTGGTCGTCACCGTCCCGGCCGTGATGCGCGGCGCTCACGGTGCCGGGGAGCGGGGGCCGGGCTGGGACCGGCTGGCGGGCCTGTGCGAGCGGGGCGCGTCATGAGGCCCGGGCCGGCGCTGGTGACGCTGTGGGCGGCGGTGCTCTGCGCGGGGACCGCCGGGTGGCTGATGTGCGGCAGGGACGCCGTGCTGCGCCGGGCCCGGCTGATGCTCGTCGGCAGTCAGCGGCCGGCCACCGTGTGGGCTTGGGGGCCCGGCATGTGGCGTGGGCCGGTTGCCTGCGGGCAGGCGCTGCTCGCACCGCTGCGGGAGCGGCTGGGATGGCGGCTCGGACGGGAACTGCTCTGCCTGCCCGCCGGACTGCTGCTCGCGCTGCTGGCGCATTCGGTGCTGCCCGCGCTGGCCGGGGCCGCCGCTGTGCCACTGGTCGGCCGCCAACTGCGGGAGCGGGCACGGCGGGTGGCAGCGGAGATGCGGGTGACCGCGGTGGGCACCCTCTGCGGGACGGTCGCCGGTGATCTGCGGGCGGGAAGCCCGCCGCACACGGCACTGGCGGGCGCGATCGAGGACGACGGCTGGCCGGACGCCCCCGAGCTGGTGGACGCCGCGCGGCTGCTGCTGGCCGCCGCCCGGTTCGGCGGAGATGTGCCGGAAGTTTTGCGGGCCGCCGCGCGCCAGGAGGGCGCCGAGGGGCTGGCGGCCGTCGCCGCCTGCTGGCAGGTCGCCGTCGACGGCGGCGCGGGGCTGGCCGGGGGCCTCGACCGGATCGCCGCCGCGCTGCGCGCCGAACGTGATCAACGCGACGACCTGCGAGCCCAGTTGGCCGGTCCTCGCTCGACCGCGCTGATGCTGGCCCTGCTCCCGCTGTTCGGAGTGGTGCTGGGCGCGGGACTGGGAGCGGATCCGGTGGGGACGCTGCTGGGCACCCCGACAGGGCTGGCCTGCCTGCTGGCGGGCGGCCTGCTGGAGTGGGCGGGACTCGCCTGGACCGGACGCATCGTGCGGTCCGCCGAGGAGTCCTGGTGAGCGGCGACCGGGTCCACAGCCTGGGGACAGCCGTCTCGGTCGGCGCCGCGGTCCTGTGTGTCGCGGTGACGGTGATCGAGGCCCGGCGGGAACGCGCCGCGCTCGGCAGGCTCCGCCTGCTGTTCGGGGTGCGGGTCGCCAAAAACCCTGGAACCGCGTGGTGGACCAGAGGGCCCGCGCTGCGGACCTGGGGTCCGGTGGCAGCGGTGGCGCTCGGCGCGGCCGTGTTCGTGGGAGGGATCCCCGGCTGTGTGACGGGTCTGCTCGCCGCGTACGGGATACGGCGCTGGCAGCGCCGGGCACGGACGGCCGGCAGCCATGACCGTGACGTGAGTGCCGGGCGTCAACTGCCGCTCTGCGCCGACCTGATGGCGGCCTGCCTCGCGGCGGGCGCCCGGCCGGGCGAGGCGGCCGAAGCGGTCGGCCGCTCACTGGGCGGGCCGTTGGGCGACGGGCTCATACGGGTGGCGGCCGAGCTCCGGCTGGGCGGTGATCCCGAGCAGTGCTGGGAACGGTTCGGCCGGCTGCCCGCGGTCAAGGGGCTCGCCCGCTGCCTGGCCCGCGCCTCGCACAGCGGAGTGGCGCCGGTCGACGAAGTGGCCCGCCTCGCCGCTGACTACCGCGCGGCACGCGGCCGTTCGGCACTCGCCCGGGCCCGGCGCGCGGGAGTGCTCGCCACGGCTCCGCTCGGACTCTGCTTTCTGCCGGCCTTCCTGCTCGTCGGGGTGGTTCCGGTGGTGATGGGGCTGGCGGCGGGGATCCTCGCGGGCGGCTCCGGCTAGCGCCAGGGCCGGCTCGATCACGGCATACGAACGTCATTCAACACATACCGATACAAGGGGGAACGTCATGGTGGTCCGGATGCTTCGCGCGACGGCCCGGCGGCTTCGGTCGGCCGCGGATGCGGGAATGACCACGGCGGAGTACGCCGTCGGCACACTGGCGGCCTGTGGATTCGCCGCCGTGCTCTACAAGATCGTGACCAGCGGCGCGGTGAAATCGGCGCTCAGCGGTCTGATCGAGAGGGCACTCGATGTGTCCTTCTGAGAGCCCTCCGGAAGGGTCGTCGGAGTCGCCTTCGGAACCGCCCCCGAAACCGCCCATCCGGCGGCCGTCAGTGAGGGCGTGGCGGGGCGAGCGGGGGTTCGTCACGGCGGAGGCCGCGGTCGCGCTACCGGTCATGGTGCTCTTCACCGCGGGGCTGCTGAGCGGGCTGATGGCCGTGGCGGCTCAGATCCAGTGCGTGGACGCGGCGCGGGCGGGTGCGCGGGCCGCGGCCCGTTCCGAGCCGGAGGCCGCCGCGCTGGCGGCGGCCCGCGCCGCCGCTCCGCGGGGTGCCGCGGTGTCGCTGACCCGGGAGGGTGAGCTGGTCAGGGTGCGGGTCACCGCCCGGGCGCCGGTGCTGGAGGTCGCGCTGCACGCGGAAGCGGCGGCGCTCGCCGAGGACACCGTCCGATGAGCGGCGGGTGGCGCGGGGACCGGGGCTCGGCGACGGTCTGGGCCGCGCTGCTGATGGGCGTGCTGTGTCTGGCGTTCGGCGCGGTCCTGGCCATGGGCCAGGCGGTCGCCGCCCGCCATCGGGCGGGCGGCGCGGCGGACCTGGCGGCCCTGGCCGCGGCGGACCACGCGCTGGACGGCCCGGTCGCCGCCTGCGCGCGGGCCGCGCGGACGGCGGCGGCACAGGGCGCCCGGCTCGTGCGGTGTGTGGTGACAGGTGAGATCGCCGATGTCACCGCCGCCGTCGGCCCGGCCCGGGTCCGCTCCCGTGCCGGTCCCGCCTCCCCGGGCTCTCACTCCCCGACCGGAGCCGGGCCCGCTGCTGGATCCCCGCCTGGATCCCCGCCTGGATCCGCACCTGGATCCGCACCTGGATCCGTACCTGGGCCAACAGCTGGATCGGCCTTTGGATCCGCAGCTGATTCCGGGAGCGTCTCCCGGGCCAGCAGGCAGTCCAGGAGGCGGACGGCGGCCGGTTTGTCCAGGGGCTCGTTGCCGCTGCCGCACTTGGGGGACTGGACGCAGGAGGGGCAGCCGAACTCGCACTCGCAGGAGGCGATGGCCTCCCGGGTGGCGGTGAGCCAGCCGCGGGCGGTGTGGAAGGCGCGCTCGGCGAAGCCCGCGCCGCCCGGGTGGCCGTCGTAGACGAAGACGGTGGGCAGGCCGGTGTCGGCGTGCAGCGGGATCGAGACGCCGCCGATGTCCCAGCGGTCGCAGGTGGCGAAGAGCGGGAGGAGACCGATGGAGGCGTGTTCGGCGGCGTGCAGGGCGCCGGGGAGCTCCTCGGGGTGGATCCGCGCGGCGTCCAACTGGTCGTCGGTGACGGTCCACCACACGGCGCGGGTGCGCAATGAGCTTGGCGGGAGGTCGAGTTTGGTCTCGCCGAGCACTTCACCGGTGATCAGCCGGCGGCGCAGGAAGGAGACGACCTGATGGGTGACCTCGACCGATCCGAAGTGGACGCGGGCAGCGCCCCAGGACTCCTCCAGGTCGGTGGAGAGAACGGAGACGGAGGTGGTCTCACGGGCCATCGTCGAGTAGTCGGGGTCGGCCTCGCCGACCAGGGCCACGGCGTCCTCGAGGTCCAGGTGCTCGACCAGATACGTCCGGCCCTGGTGGAGGTGGACCGCGCCGTCGTGGACCGATGTGTGGGCGGAGGCGTCGTCGACCGTGCCGAGCAGCCGTCCGGTGGCGGACTCTACGACCTGGACGGCCTTTCCGCCGGCACCCCGGATGTCGGTGAGGTCGGCGGCGCGCTCCCGGCGGGTCCAGAAGTAGCCGCCGGCCCGGCGCCGCAGCAGACCGCGGCGCTCCAGCTGGGGGAGCAGGGCCGCGGTTTCGGGGCCGAAGAGCGTCAGATCGTCGTCGGTGAGCGGGAGCTCGGCCGCGGCGGCGCACAGATGGGGGGCGAGGACGTAGGGGTTGTCGGGGTCCAGGACGGTGGATTCCACCGGGCGTTGGAAGATCGCTTCGGGGTGGTGGACGAGATACGTGTCGAGCGGGTCGTCGCGGCCCACGAGGATGGCGAGCGCGCCCTGTCCGGCGCGCCCGGCGCGGCCCGCCTGCTGCCACATCGAGGCACGCGTGCCGGGATAGCCGGCCAGCAGGACGGCGTCGAGCCCGGAGACGTCGACGCCCAGTTCCAGGGCGGTGGTGGAGGCCAGGCCGAGGAGCCGGCCCGAGTGCAGATCGCGTTCGAGGGCGCGGCGCTCCTCGGCGAGGTAGCCGCCGCGGTAGGCGGCGACCCGGGAGGGCAGCGAGGCGTCGACGGCGGCCAGTTTCTCCTGGGCGATCAGGGCGATCAGCTCGGCGGCCCGCCGGGAGCGGACGAAGGCGACGGTGCGGGTGCCCTGGACGACGAGGTCGGTGAGGAGGTCGGCGCACTCGGCGGTGGCGGTGCGGCGGACGGGCGCGCCGTGCTCGCCGCTCATCTCCGTCAGCGGCGGTTCCCAGAGGGCGAAGGCCAGTTCGCCACGGGGGGAGGCGTCGTCGGTGACCTCCACGACCTGGACGCCGGTGAGACGGCCTGCAGCGGCCGCGGGATCGGCGGCGGTGGCGGAGGCGAGTACGAAGACCGGATCGGCGCCGTAATGGGCGCACAGCCGCCGCAGCCGCCGCAGCACCTGGGCAACGTGGGAGCCGAAGACACCCCGGTAGGTGTGGCACTCGTCGATGACGACGTACCGCAGCCGGCGCAGATACGAGGCCCAGCGGGCGTGGGCGGGAAGGATGCCGCGGTGCAGCATGTCGGGGTTGGTGAGGACGTACGTGGCGTACTGGCGGACCCACTCGCGTTCCTCGAATGGAGTATCGCCGTCGTAGAGCGCGGGACGGATCGCCGAACCGAGCGGTTCTGCGAGCGCGGCGACCGCCCGCCGCTGATCCGCTGCGAGGGCCTTGGTGGGCGCCAGATAGAGCGCGGTGGCCCCACGGCCGTTCGGAGCCTCGGAGCCGTCCAGGAGGGCACTGAGGACCGGGGCGAGGTAGGCGAGGGACTTGCCGGAGGCGGTTCCGGTGGCGACGACCACCGACTGGCCGCGCATCGCGTGTCCTGCGGTGAGCGCCTGGTGCTCCCAGGGACGGGCGATACCGGCCGCCCGGATGGCCTCCAGCACCTCCGGACGGATCTGATCAGGCCAATCGGCATGGCGACCGACCCGCGGGGGCAAGTGCTCCGTATGGGTGATGCGTGCGGCTCGGCCTGCCCCCGTGGCGAGCCGCTCGAGAACGGTGCGGGGGGACGGCCGGCCGTGCGCCGACTGCGGAAGTTGATCCTTAGCCATCGGCACTCAGTGTGTCACCGGCGTGACGGACAATCGCAGGAAGGCGTCGTGCTGGCCCGCTGTGAAGTGATTGAATGCCATCGCGGCTGCCGATCCGTCCCCTCCCCTTCGGCGGGGAGGTCCCCGGGGGCGACGCCGCTCGATGCAAGGTGCTGGAGGATCCGTGGACCTGTCCCTGTCGACTCGAACCGTTGGCGACCGTACGGTCGTCGAGGTCGGCGGCGAGATTGATGTGTACACCGCGCCCAAGCTGCGTGAGCAGCTGGTAGAGCTGGTGAACGACGGCAGTTATCACCTGGTTGTGGACATGGAGGGAGTCGATTTCCTCGACTCCACCGGTCTGGGTGTACTGGTCGGCGGTCTCAAGCGGGTGCGTGCTCACGAAGGCTCGCTGCGCCTGGTATGCAATCAGGAGCGCATTCTTAAGATTTTCCGGATTACTGGCCTGACCAAGGTGTTCCCGATCCACACCTCGGTCGACGAGGCTGTCGCGGCGAACGACTGATCATCCCGATCGTCGCAGGACGGGGGTACCGGGCGGTTTCGTCGCCCGGACCCCTGTGATGCCCACCCATAGGAGCGAGGGGGAGGCCATGCCCACCGTAGAACTGCTCTTCAGCGCTCAGCCCGAGCACGTGCGCACCGCACGGCTCGTAGCGGCTGCGGTAGCGCGCCGGGCGGGGGTGGACGAGGCAGTCCTTGACGAGGTGCGGCTTGCCGTGGGCGAGGCGTGCAGCCGAGCTGTCGGCCTGCACCTGAGCAACGGCGTGGACCGGCCCGTGCGGGTGTTGCTGACCGAGGAGGAGAAGAAATTCTCCATCGAGGTCGGCGACGAGGCACCGGGTTCACCGGCGGGCTCCGTCCCGTCGGCGCGCGCGTCCGGCGCCGATGACTCCGACGACGAGGGCGAGATGGGCCTGGCCGTCATCAGCGGTCTGGTCGACGACGTCGAGGTCACCGTTGGCGAGCACGGCGGAATCATCCGCATGAGCTGGCCGACGGCGTCCGCTGTCGTGCTCCCCTAGGACCTGCTCCGGCCGTTCCCGAACCGGACGACTCACCCGCAGCACCGGCAGCACACGCCTCACCCGTATCGCTCATTCGCGACGGGCGGAACGGCCCCCCGCGGCGGCCCTCCTAGCGCTGCCCGGCGCCGTCGTCATGACGCCGCCCGCGCGCCGGCCCCGCCTGCCTCCGCGCTGCCCGCATGCTGCCCTGGTGCTGCCTTCGCGGCGTCTTCCGCATGCCTTCCCCGCGCCTTCCCCCGTGCCCGATTCTTCACCGCATTCGGTGGTTTACGCGCCCGAGGGGAATTCCGGCTTCCCCGACACAGGCGAATTCTGATCCCGCGCACTGTTTTGATCTAGTCCCGCTCCCTACAATCCGTCCATCTTTGCTCAGCTCGCTGAGCGTCGCGGCTGTGGGAGTCGCAGGAGCCGCGCGCCCATGCGCCAAACGTCAAGGAGGACGAATGGCGGGGCCACTTACCCCTCACACGCACGACATCGCTCAGGCACTGGCCGCCGGGCCGGTACTGACCGACGGCAACCGGAATCTCGTACTGATCATCGTGGTCGTCGCACTGGCGGCACTGGCGCTCGCCGGAGTGCTGGTACGTCAAGTGCTCTCGGCGGACGAGGGCACCGACAGCATGAAGCGCATCGCTGCTGCCGTGCAGGAAGGCGCGAACGCCTACCTCGCACGGCAGTTCCGTACGCTGGGGATCTTCGCCGTGGTGGCGTTCTTCCTGCTCATGCTGTTGCCTTCGGACAACACTTCGCAGCGAATCGGCCGTTCGGTGTTCTTCCTCGTGGGCGCCGTGTTCTCGGCGGTCACCGGCTATGTCGGCATGTGGCTGGCGGTGCGCGCCAATGTGCGCGTGGCGGCCGCCGCACGGGCGGCCACGCCCGCGCCCGGCGAGCCGAAAGCGGATCTGACCGATGTCTCGCACCGCGCGATGAAGATCGCTTTCCGCACCGGTGGTGTGGTCGGCATGTTCACGGTGGGCCTCGGTCTGCTGGGCGCCTCGGTCGTCGTGCTCCTTTACAAGGCCGACGCGCCCAAGGTGCTGGAGGGCTTCGGCTTCGGCGCGGCCCTGCTCGCGATGTTCATGCGTGTCGGCGGCGGCATCTTCACCAAGGCCGCCGACGTGGGCGCCGACCTGGTCGGCAAGGTCGAGAAGGGCATCCCCGAGGACGACCCGCGCAATGCCGCGACCATCGCGGACAACGTGGGCGACAACGTCGGTGACTGCGCCGGTATGGCCGCCGACCTCTTCGAGTCCTACGCCGTCACCCTGGTGGCCGCACTCATCCTGGGCAAAGTGACGTTCGGCGACGCCGGGCTGGCCTTCCCGCTGCTCATCCCCGCGATCGGCGTGCTCACCGCGATGATCGGCATCTTCGCCGTCGCGCCGCGCCGCTCCGACCGCAGCGGGATGACCGCCATCAACCGCGGCTTCTTCATCTCCGCCGTCATCTCGATGGTGCTCGTCGCGGTGGCGGTCTACCTCTACCTCCCGGCCACCTACGCGGAGCTGAAGGGCGTCCCGGCCGACATCGCCGGCCACTCGGGCGACCCGCGGGTCCTCGCGCTCGTCGCCGTCGCCATCGGCATCGTGCTCGCCGCGCTCATCCAGCAGCTCACCGGCTACTTCACCGAGACCAGCCGGCGTCCCGTCCAGGACATCGGCAAGTCCTCGCTGACCGGCGCGGCCACCGTGGTCCTCGCCGGCATCGCCATCGGCCTGGAGTCGGCGGTCTACTCGGCGGTGCTGATCGGGCTGTCGGTCTACGGGGCGTTCCTGCTCGGCGGCACCTCCGTGTGGCTCGCGCTGTTCGCCGTCGCACTGGCCGGCACCGGCCTGCTCACCACCGTCGGCGTGATCGTGGCCATGGACACCTTCGGTCCGGTCTCCGACAACGCCCAGGGCATCGCGGAGATGTCCGGGGACGTGCACGGCGAGGGCGCCCAGGTGCTCACCGACCTGGACGCGGTCGGCAACACCACCAAGGCGATCACCAAGGGCATCGCCATCGCCACGGCGGTGCTCGCCGCGACCGCGCTCTTCGGCGCGTTCAAGGAGGCGATCGACACCGCGGTCGCGGGCGCCCACATCTCCGTGTCCGACATGAGATGGCTCAGCCTCGACATCTCGCAGCCGAACAACCTGTTCGGGCTGTTGCTCGGGGCGGCCGTCGTGTTCCTGTTCTCCGGCCTCGCCATCAACGCCGTCTCGCGCTCCGCGGGCTCGGTGGTCTACGAGGTGCGGCGGCAGTTCCGCGAACACCCCGGGATCATGGACGGCACCGAGCTGCCGGAGTACGGCAAGGTCGTCGACATCTGCACCAAGGACGCGCTGCGCGAGCTGACCACCCCCGGTCTGCTCGCCGTCCTCGCGCCCATCGCGGTCGGCTTCTCCCTCGGCGTCGGCTCGCTCGCCTCGTATCTGGCGGGCGCGATCGGCACCGGCACCCTGATGGCGGTGTTCCTCGCCAACTCCGGTGGCGCCTGGGACAACGCCAAGAAGCTGGTCGAGGACGGGAATTACGGCGGCAAGGGCAGTGAGGCCCATGCCGCGACCGTCATCGGTGACACGGTCGGCGACCCGTTCAAGGACACCGCGGGACCGGCGATCAACCCGCTGCTCAAGGTCATGAACCTGGTGGCGCTGCTGATCGCCCCGGCGGTGGTGAAGTTCTCGTACGGCGACGACGCGAACCTCGGGGTCCGCATCACGGTGGCGGTGGTCTCGATCGCCATCATCGTCGGCGCGGTCTACAACTCCAAGCGGCGTGGCATCGCGATGGGGGACGACAACAACGCGCCGACGCCGGAACGTTCGGCCGATCCGGCGTCGGTCTCCTGACCGGCTCCTGACCGGGACGCACTGACCCGGATCCGGACCGACGGCACGTCAGAACGGCGGCGGGCGGCACTTTTTGAGTGCCGCCCGCCGCCGTGCGCGAGTGTACCGACACCGGACGATCCTTGGTGCAAATGGCTTCAATAGGGGATGAATCTTCCTTCGGACTCGTGGTCGACACCCATTTGGCGTGTAAGTTCCGGGGCCGTAGAGCCATGGAAGGGACACAACCGGTGAAGAAGAAGCTCGTGGGCGCGCTGTCCGGTGCCGCTCTGCTCCTGGCATTGACGGGATGCAGCAGCGACGACTCGAACGACAAGCTGGACGCCTGGGCGAAGACCGTCTGCGACCAGGCCTCGGCACAGACCAAGAAGATCAACGACGCGAACACGGCCATCACGAAGGTCGACAAGAACGGCAAGCCGGCGGATGTGAAGGCGGCGGACTCCGCGGCCTTCCAGCAGATCTCCGAGGCGTACAAGTCCCTCGCGGACATCGTGAGCAAGGCCGGACCGCCGCCCACCGACAACGGCGAGGTCCAGCACAAGGACACGGTCGCCGACCTCAACAAGGCGTCGGCCGCCTACGCGTCCGTGAAGATCAAGGTCGACGGGCTCGACACGTCGGACCAGGGGAAGTTCGCCGACGGCCTCACCGCCGCCTCGGCGGAGGCGGACACCGCCAACAAGACCGCGGAGACGGCTCTCAACACCCTGCGCAAGGGTGAGGTCGGCAAGGCGATGGCCGACCAGCCCGGCTGCAAGACCGGAGCCTCACCGTCGGCGACATGACAGGTCCGGCCGCACGACAGGTCCGGCGGCATGACGGGGCCGGCCGCATGAGACAGGGCCGGCCGCATGACCGGACCGTCGACATGACACGCCCGGCGGGTCCCTGACCCGATCCGAGGGCCCGATCCGAGGACCCGACACGGCCCGGCATCCCTCCGAGGGGCGCCGGGCCGCGCTCGTTCCGCGACAATGGGGGCGTGAGTACCCCGCCCCTCTCCAAAGCCCCGCCCCTCCCCGCCCCGGACCACGCGGAACAGCTGCGTGACGCCCTGCGGGCCGCCGCCTTCACCGCCGACGGCTGCCTCGATCTGCTCGGCGCCACCGCCTACGCGGCCCTGTCCCGGGCCGAGACCGTGCCCGCGCTGCGCGCCACGCGCGGCGGCAGCCCGCTGGAGTCGCTGGTGCGGCTCTTCCTGCTGCAGCGGCCGGTGACCCATGAGCGGCTGCGCGCCGCCCTGCCCGTCGACGTGTGCCTCGCCGACGGCTGGCTGGTCAGGGACGGCGACGAACTGCGCGCCACCGTGGACGTCCGCCCGTACGCGGGGGACGGCGGCGAGGACTGGTGGATCGTCTCCGACCTCGGCTGCGCCGTCGGTGGGGCCGGCGGCATCGGTACGGCGCCCGGCGTCGACCGGGCCGATCTGGTGCTGGGCGTCGGAGGGGCCTCCACGACGCTGGCGGGCCTCACCGTCCGCGACGCGGTGGGCTCCGCGCTCGACCTCGGCACCGGCTCCGGCGTCCAGGCGCTGCACGCCTCCCGGCACGCCACCCGCGTCACCGCGACCGATGTGAACGCGCGCGCCCTGCACTTCGCCCGCCTCACCCTCGCGCTCTCCGGCGCGCCGGAGGCCGATCTGCGGCAGGGCAGCCTCTTCGAGCCGGTCGGTGAGGACCGCTACGACCTGATCGTGTCCAACCCGCCGTTCGTCATCTCCCCGGCGGGCCGCTTCACGTACCGCGACGGCGGGATGCGGGGCGACGACCTGTGCCGCACCCTCGTCCAGCAGTCCGCCGCGCACCTCAACGACGGCGGCTACTGCCAGCTCCTCGCCAACTGGCAGCACACCGAGGGCGAGGACTGGCGGGAGCGGTTGGCCGGCTGGGTGCCGCGCGGCTGCGACGCCTGGATCGTGCAGCGCGAGGTCCAGGACATCACCCAGTACGCCGAGCTGTGGCTGCGCGACGGCGGCGACCACCGCGACGACCCCGAGCGGTACGCGGCCCGGTACGACGCCTGGCTGGACGAGTTCGAGCAGCGCAAGGTCAAGGGCATCGGCTTCGGCTGGATCACCCTCCGCAAGTCCGGCTCCGACCGGCCGGCGATCACCGCCGAGGAATGGCCGCACCCGGTGGAGCAGCCGCTGGGCGCGCACATCAAGGACTGGTTCGTCCGCCAGGACTTCCTCCGCACGCACGACGACGCGGCGCTGCTGGAGGCGCGCTTCCGGCTCGCCGACGAGGTGGTGCAGGAGCAGGTGGGGCTGCCGGGCGCCGAGGACCCCGAGCACGTGGTGCTGCGTGCCAACCGCGGGATGCGGCGCGCCACCAAGGTCGACACGGTAGGCGCGGGCTTCGCGGGCGTGTGCGACGGGACGTTGCCGGCGGGCCGGATCCTCGACGCCATCGCGCAGCTGCTGGGGGAGGACCCGGTGATACTGCGCGACCGTACGCCGGACTCGATCCGGCTCCTCGTCGAGCAGGCGTTCCTGGACCCGGTGGAGAACTGACCGGACCCCGGTGGGCACTGATGCGCGCCGGACACACCTCGGCCCGCTCCCGAGCGGAGTAACGGGGAGCGGGCCGAGGCGGAGCGATCAGCGGGACCAGGGACTAGCCCTGCAGCACACGACCGTTGGAGTCGGTGCGGTCCTTGCTGGTGAAGAAGATGATGGCGTCGATGAACGACCAGATGCCGCAGCCGCCGAGGGTGAACAGCTGGCCGAGGGCCATGCCCGTGTGGCCGGTGTAGAAGCGCCCGATGCCGAGGGTGCCGAGGAAGAGCTGCAGCAGGCCCGCGGTGATCTTGGACTTGTCCGACAGCGGACGACCCTGCGGGTCGTAACCGAACGGGGCGTCGGGCGTGGGCGTGGCCATGGATGGCTCCTTGCGTTGGGGACGAAACACCAAAGGGACGTGCGTAGGTGCCCCGCCCCCCGATGCGTGGCCTGATCCTGGCAGCAACGCCTGTCGGTAGTCACATCATTTGACCGGACTTCATGAAAACGTGATCAGAGATGTGCTAGTTGATGTTGCGCAGTACACCCCAGACCAGCGCCCCGGCGATGAGGACCGCCTGGTACCGGCCCGGGATCACCGGCCGGTACGTCCGGCCGCGCAGCCCCTCCGCCAGCCACCGGCCGTAGAGGAACAGGCCCACCGGCGCGAGCACGAACAGGGCCGCGTTGTCATGGAATGCGCCGGGCAAATCGCCGTGCATCAGGTCATAGACCATGCGCGTCGCACCGCACGCGGGACAGAGCAGCCCGGTCGCCCAGTTGAACGGGCAGCGCGGCAACAGGTGCCCCGGCTCGTGCGGGTTGGTCGTCCAGAGGTACCCGGCGCCCGCGAGGAGCGCGAGCGGGACCGAGGCCGGGTGCGAGACGAGACGTCGCACCCGGCCGGCGGTCGGCCGCAGTCGGGTTTCAGCCACGCAGGACGCGACCCTGCGAGTCGGTGTTGTTGTTGCCCGTCAGCAGGATGATGCCGTCGATCAGCGACCAGATGCCGCAGCCGCCGAGCGTGAAGAGCTGGCCGAGCGCCATGCCGATGTGACCGGTGTAGAACCGGCCCACGCCGAAGCCGCCCAGGAACAGCGAGAGCAGCCCCGCCGTCACCTTCGACTTGTCGGAGTACGGGCGGCCGTAGGGGTCGTAGCCGTACGGGGCGGCCGGGTCGCCGGTGTACGCGCCGGGCTGCGCGTAGCCGGGCTGCATGCCCGGCTGCTGCGGGTAGCCGTAGCCGGGCTGGCCGCCGGCCGGCTGGCCGTACGGGTTCTGCGGGGGCTGCTGCGGCTGGCCGTACTGCGGGTAGCCGTATGCCGCGCCCGGCTGCTGCTGCGGGTCCTGCGGCTGGCCGTACGGGTTCTGGTCGGACATGGCGGGTGGCTCCCCCTGCTGAGAAACGTCGGGCGTCGGACACATCGGTTTTCGGTCGACGCCGCACATCTTTCCAGCTCGCCCGAGTGCACGTCCCGCCCGGGGCAGAATGCGAGGGTGATCCGCATTGAACTCGACGAGGCGTCGCTCGGCCGCACACGCATCGCCATGAGTCCGCTGTGGGACGCGTTCTGCAGCCTGCACCTGACGAAGCCGGGCCGGGAACCGTCCTGGCCGTACCGCAAATGGGTCGGCCGGGCCCGGCACGTCCTGGCGTCCGACGACCGGACGGGACCGCTGCGCGCCCTGTTGAACGGCCCGCTCGGCTTCCCCGACTTCATGCTGCCGCGGCCGCTCGGCACCGGCTCGGTCGAGGCGGAACTGGACGTGCTGCGCGCCACCACGCGTGAAACGGTGCAGCTGCAGATCGCCGAGCACTTCCCCGACGGGCTGCCCGAGCTGTACCGCCCGTACCTCGACGATCCGCGGCGCGCCTGCGGCGAGCTCGCCGACGCCTACGCCGCCTACTGGTACGCCGTCCTCGAACCGCACTGGCCGGTCATGCGCCGGCTGGTCGAGGACGAGGTCCTCATCCGGGCCCGGACGTTCGCCACCGAAGGCGTCGACGCGCTCTTCGCCGGCCTGGAGGCCCGTGCCCGCTGGAACCCGCCCGTCCTGGAACTGACCAAGCACATCGAGGCCGACTACCGGGCGGGGGAGCGCAGTCTGCTGCTGGTGCCGCTGGTCTTCGCCGAGGGCTGCCGGCTGTACTCCACCGACGACCCGGGCGTCATGGCCGTCTCGTTCCAGGCCCGCGGCGCGGGCGCGCTGCGCGACGAGCCCGAGGAGCGCACCGACGACCGGCTCGGCGCGCTGCTCGGCCGCGGGCGGGCCACCGTGCTGCGGGAGCTGGCCGCGCCGCTCACCACGGCCGGCCTCGCCGACCGGCTGGGGCTGGCGCCCTCGACGGTCTCGGAGCACCTGTCCGTGCTCGCCGAGGCCGACGTCGTCAGCCGCCACCGGGTCGGCCGCAGCGTCTACTACCAGCTCACGGACACCGGCCGGGCGCTGCTCGCACTGCTCAGCGGGGAGAACGTGCTCAAAGCCGTCTCCTGACGGCCGGGCTCCGGCCCGCCGGGTCGGCCGGGGTGACGATTCGGGGGTCACCGAATCAGTCGCCGGCGCCCGCCCCCGCTTCGTAGCGTCGCCCGCATGCTGGCAATCGACGCGCACCAACTGCGGCGCACCTACCGTTCCCGCACCGGATGGCTGCGCCCGCGCACCACCGAGACCGAGGCCGCGCAGCAGGACCGCCCTGTGGACCGGCCGCGCGCTGCCCTACGTCGTCAACGGTCTCTTCGTCACCGTCTTCACCCTCGCGGCGGGCGCCCTGCTGCTCGGGCTGCGGATCCCGGCCGCCGCCCTGCCGGGGCTGGCTGCCGCGATCGGCGCGGCCGCCCTGTCGTGCTCGGTCTTCGGGATCACCCTGGGGGCGCTCGGGCTGCGGTTCCGGGACGTCTTCCTCGTGTCGAACGTCGCGAGCGCCGTCCTGCTCCTGCTCACCGGCGCGAACGTGCCGCGCGGGACGCTGCCCGGCTGGATGCGCACGGCCGGCGACCTGCTGCCGCTGACCCACGCGACCGGGGCCGCCCGGGCGCTCGCCGCCGGGGGCACCTGGCGGGCCGCGCTGCCCGGGATCGGGGCCGAGCTGGCGGTGGCCGCCGGGTACACCGTGCTGGCCGTCGTCCTGCTGCGGATCTTCGAGCGCGGCAGTCGGAAGCGAGCCACGCTGGATGTGATGTAGCGCTCGGTTGTCGGCCGCCATTCACCCGGGGTTCGCCCGGACGCCGTACGGAGGTGCGAGTCTCCGGCGCGAGCCGCAAAAAAGCCGCGAAGACGCAGGAAGAAGGGGGACGGGCATGGAGAGCACACCCGCACTGTTCGCCGGAACGGTCTTCGCGCTTTTCGGAGCGGCGCTTCTGGTCTGGGCGGGGGCGCGCACAGCGGGTCGAGCACCGGTGACCCAGGGCGGCGGCCCGGTGGGGGCGGCCCTGACCATTCTTTTCGGAGCGGCGTCGCTGGTCGCCGGCGTCTGGTGTCTCGCACAGGTATAAGCGCACGTCACGCTGCCTGGAAACGGACCGGGCCGTCGGGCCGTGCGGCAGGAATGACGGTTGTCGGGTTACCGTTCGAGTGGCGTTGCGGACTTTTCGCGTTTGACATGGGACCGGGATGTACGGTCACACTCCGCAGCGAACCCCTTCGACCCGGAGAGAAGAGCGAAGTTGTCCCCGACCCGCGAGACCGCAAAGAGCGGCCGCCGACTCGTCATCGTCGAGTCGCCTGCCAAGGCGAAGACGATCAAGAGCTACCTCGGCCCGGGCTACGTGGTCGAGGCCAGCGTCGGGCACATCCGCGACCTCCCCAACGGGGCCGCCGAAGTGCCGGCGGAGTTCAAGGGCCAGCCGTGGGCTCGCCTCGGCGTCAACGTAGACAGTGACTTCGAGCCGATCTACGTCGTCAACGCCGACAAGAAGGCGCAGGTCAAGAAGCTCAAGGACCTGCTCAAGGACTCCGACGAACTCTTCCTCGCCACCGATGAGGACCGCGAGGGCGAGGCCATCGCCTGGCACCTGCAGGAAGTCCTCAAGCCCAAGGTCCCGGTCCGCCGGATGGTCTTCCACGAGATCACCAAGGAAGCGATCCAGGCCGCGGTCGCGAACCCGCGCGAGCTGAACCAGCCGCTCGTCGACGCCCAGGAGACCCGCCGGATCCTCGACCGCCTCTACGGCTACGAGGTCTCGCCGGTCCTGTGGAAGAAGGTCATGCCGCGCCTGTCGGCCGGCCGTGTCCAGTCCGTCGCCACCCGACTCGTCGTCGAGCGGGAACGTGAGCGCATCGCGTTCCGCACCGCCGAGTACTGGGACCTGAGCGGTACCTTCGCCACCGGCCGCACGGGTGACGCCTCCGACCCGTCGACCGTCTCGGCCCGTCTGACCAGCGTCGACGGCCGCCGTATCGCCCAGGGCCGCGACTTCGACGCGTCGACCGGGCGACTCAAGGACAACGCGACCGTCCTCCACCTGGACGAGGCGAACGCCCGCGCGCTCGCCGCCTCGCTCGCGGACAGCGCCTTCGCCGTCCGCAGCGTCGAGTCCAAGCCGTACCGCCGTTCGCCGTACGCCCCCTTCCGCACGACGACGCTGCAGCAGGAGTCCTCGCGCAAGCTGGGCTTCGGCGCCAAGGCGACGATGCAGGTAGCGCAGAAGCTGTACGAGAACGGCTTCATCACCTATATGCGTACGGACTCCACGACGCTGTCGGAGACCGCGATCAAGGCCGCCCGCGCGCAGGTCACCCAGCTCTACGGAGCCGAGTACCTCCCGGAGAAGCCGCGCGTCTACACCGGCAAGGTGAAGAACGCGCAGGAGGCGCACGAGGCGATCCGCCCCTCCGGCGACCGCTTCCGCACCCCCGCGGAGACCGGTCTGACCGGCGACCAGTTCCGGCTCTACGAGCTGATCTGGATGCGTACTGTCGCGTCCCAGATGAAGGACGCGGTCGGCAACTCCGTCACCGTGAAGATCGGTGGCACGTCGAGCGACGGCCGCGCGGCGGAGTTCTCCGCCTCCGGCAAGATCATCACGTTCCACGGCTTCATGAAGGCCTACGTCGAGGGCGCGGACGACCCGAACGCCGAGCTCGACGACCGTGAGCGGCGGCTGCCGCAGGTCAGCGAGGGCGACGGGCTCACCGCGGAAGAGCTCACCGTCGACGGCCACGCCACCAAGCCGCCGGCCCGCTACACCGAAGCCTCGCTGATCAAGGAGCTCGAAGAGCGCGAGATCGGCCGCCCGTCGACGTACGCGTCGATCATCGGCACGATCCTGGACCGCGGCTACGTCTTCAAGAAGGGCACGGCCCTCGTGCCGTCCTTCCTCTCCTTCGCCGTGGTCAACCTGCTGGAGAAGCACTTCGGCCGGCTCGTCGACTACGACTTCACCGCCTCCATGGAGGAGGACCTCGACCGCATCGCCCGCGGTGAGGCCCAGGCCGTGCCGTGGCTGCGGCACTTCTACTTCGGCGGCGACGACACCGCGGCCAAGGCCTCGGCCGCCGACGCCGGCAACGGTGACGGCGACCACCTCGGCGGCCTCAAGGAGCTCGTCGAGGACCTCGGCGCCATCGACGCCCGTGAGATCTCGTCCTTCCCCATCGGTGAGGGCATCGTGCTGCGGGTCGGCCGCTACGGCCCGTACATCGAGCGGGGCGAGAAGGGCGAGGAGAACCACCAGCGCGCCGACGTCCACGAGGAGCTGCCGCCGGACGAGCTGTCCGTCGCGTACGCCGAGGAGCTGTTCGCCAAGCCGAGCGGCGACTTCGAGCTGGGCACCGACCCCGCGACCGGCCGCCCGATCATCGCCCGCGACGGCCGCTACGGCCCGTACGTCACCGAGGTCCTGCCCGAGGACACCCCGAAGACCGGCAAGAACGCGATCAAGCCGCGTACCGCGTCGCTCTTCAAGTCCATGCAGCTCGACACGGTGACGCTCGCCGACGCCCTCAAGCTGATGTCGCTCCCGCGCGTCGTCGGTACGGACGCCGAAGGCGTCGAGATCACCGCGCAGAACGGCCGCTACGGGCCGTATCTGAAGAAGGGCACCGACTCGCGCTCCCTGGAGACCGAGGACCAGCTCTTCGACATCACCCTCGACGAGGCACTGGCGATCTACGCGCAGCCCAAGCAGCGCGGCCGCGCCGCCGCCAAGCCGCCGCTCAAGGAACTGGGCACCGACCCGGTCAGCGAGCGCCCGGTCGTCGTCAAGGACGGCCGCTTCGGCCCGTACGTCACCGACGGCGAGACGAACGCGACGCTGCGGACCGACGACGACGTCGAGACCATCACGCCGGAGCGCGGCTACGAGCTGCTCGCCGAGAAGCGTGCCAAGGGTCCGGCGAAGAAGAAGGCCACGGCGAAGAAGGCGCCCGCCAAGAAGGCGGCGGCGAAGAAGACCACCACGGCCGCCAAGAAGACCGTGGCGAAGAAGACGACGGCCAAGAAGACCACCGCGAAGAAGACCACGGCGGCGCAGACCACCGAATAACCCGCCGAAACACCGGCTCGTCCATGACCCCCCGCCCGTTTGTTCGGGCGGGGGGTCATGGATTTCCGTGCTCCGGATAGGCTGTCCGAATGACGCGAATCGAGCGGCCAAGGGACGTGACCGACGCTTTCGCCGGCGACCTCGCGGCGGACTCGCGCGAGCGGGCGGTAGGTGCCCTGCTGAAGATCCCGCCGCTGCGGAAGCTGTGGAGCGCCCAGCTCACCGGAGGCATCGCCGACCGGCTCGGCATGCTGGTGCTGATCTGGCTGACCGTGCAGGCAGCCGTCCTCGCCGGGTCCTTCGGCGGCGGCTACCGGGGCGCGGCCTTCGCCGTCGCCGCGGTGCTCGGCGTCCGGCTGGTGTCCACCCTGCTCTTCGGCGCCGTCCTGCTCGGCCCGCTGTCGGCGCTCACCGCGACCGCCGGCGCCCTGGACCGCCGCTGGACCATGATCGGCGCGGACGGCGCACGGCTGGCGCTGTTCATCGTCGCCCCGCTGTGGATCACCTGGGTGCCGTCCTCCGCCGTCACCTGGCTGCTCGTCACCGCCTTCGTGGCCGGTATCGCCGAACGCCTGTGGACGGTCGCCAAGGACGGCGCGGCCCCCGGGCTGCTCCCGGTCCCGACCCCCGGCGACACGGCCGTACGCCCCGCCCCCGACCACCTCGCGACGCTCCACCGCCTCGACCTGCGCACCGGGTTCGTCGCCCTGCCGCTCGCCGCGGCCGCGCTCGTCGTCGTGACCCTGCTGAACAGCCTGCTCGCGCTCGGCGTGAACTGGTTCGACCTCCACCAGGTCGCGCTCTCCTCCTACGTCGCCGCCGGGCTGTTCTCCGCGTCCATCGCGGTGCTGTACTTCCTCGAACTGCCCGACACCACGACGGTCCGCCCGCACTCCCCGCTCGAAGGCCTCCGGCTCCCCAAGGGACCCGACGGCTCCGAGCGCGGCCGCACGGGCGCCCTCCCGCTCCTCGTCCTGGCCACCGCGGGCGTGGCCGGCTCGATCGCCGCCGCCGTCGCCCTGTCGGTGTTGCACGCACTCGACCTCGGCTTCGGCCCGGTCGGCTTCGGACTCCTCGTCCTGGCACTGACCGCGGGCACCGTCACGGGCATCCGGGTCGGACCGCGCACCCTGCCGACCCTCTCGCGCCGCCGCCTGCTGGCCATCGCCATCGCCGTCACCGGCCTCGCGCTGCTGCTCACCGGACTGGTCCCCGACCAGACCACCGTCCTGCTGCTGGCGGCTCTCGCCGGCACGGCCGCCGGCGTCACCGCCAACACCGGCCACCTCCTCATCGAGCAGGAGGCCGAGGAGCAGCGCCGCGCGCGCACCACCGACCACCTGCACGCCGTCGTCCGCGTCGCGGTCGCCGTGGCCGCCATCGGTGCCCCGGTGCTCGCCGGACTCATCGGCCCGCACCGCCTCGCCAACGGCCACTTCACCTTCCAGCACGGCGGCGCCGCCTTCACGCTCATGCTGATCGGCGCGCTCCTGCTGCCGGTCGCCGCCCTCGTCCTCGGCAAGACCGACGACCGCCAGGGCGTACCGCTCCGCCGCGACCTGCGCGAGGCCCTGCGCGGCGGCGAGCCCGCCGCGGCGCCCTCCGCCACCGGCTTCTTCATCGCCATAGAGGGCGGCGACGGCGCCGGGAAGTCCACCCAGGTCGAGGCGCTCTCCGAATGGATCCGCGCCAAGGGCCACGAGGTCGTCGTCACCCGCGAACCGGGCGCTACCGCCGTCGGCAAGCGGCTGCGCTCGATCCTGCTGGACGTCTCGTCCGCCGGTCTGTCACACCGCGCGGAGGCGCTGCTGTACGCCGCCGACCGCGCGGAACACGTCGACTCCGTCGTCCGTCCCGCCCTGGAACGCGGCGCCGTCGTGATCTCCGACCGCTACATCGACTCCTCCGTCGCCTACCAGGGCGCCGGCCGCGACCTGGCCCCGACGGAGATCGCCCGCATCTCCCGCTGGGCCACCGACGGACTGGTCCCCAACCTGACGGTCCTCCTCGACGTCTCGCCCGAAGCGGCCCGCGAGCGCTTCACCGAGGCCCCGGACCGACTCGAGTCCGAGCCCGCCGAGTTCCACCAGCGGGTCCGCGCCGGCTTCCTGACCCTCGCCGCCGCCGACCCCTCCCGCTACCTCGTCATCGACGCCGGCCAGGAGCCCGAAGCGGTCACCACCGTCGTGCGGCACCGCCTCGACCAGGCACTGCCGCTCTCCCAGCAGGAGATCGACGCCCGCGAGGAAGCCCGCCGCCAGGCCGAGGAAGCCGCCCGCATCCGCGCCGAGGAAGAGGCGGCCCGGCTCGCCGAGGAAGCCCGCCTCGAAGCCGAACGCCAGGCCCAGCTCGCCCGGCTCCGCGAAGAGGAGGCCGAGCGCCAGCGGGAGGCCGAGGAGGCCGCCCGCCGCGAAGCCGCTGAGCAGGAGGCCGAAGCGGCCCGCCTGCGCGCCGAGGAGGCCGCCCGCCTCGCCGAGGAGGAACGGCTCCGGCTCGCCGCCGAGGCGGCCGCCCGTGCCGCAGAACAGGACCGGCTGCGCCGCCAGGCCGAGGAGGAGTCCCGGCTCCGCGCCGAGGCCGAGGCCCGCCGCCTGGAGAAGCAGCGCAAGGCCGAGGACGCCCTGCGCCGCGCCGAAGAGGCCCGCGCGGCAGCAGCCGCGGCCGCGGCGGCAGCGGCGGCAGCCGCCAGCAACACCACGCAGACCGTGGAGACCCCGAAGCCGGCGCCCAAGGCTCCGGAAGCGGAGACCACCGTCCTCCCGCAGGTTCCGAAGACCCTGGCAGCGGACGAGACCACCGTCCTCCCGCAGGTTCCGAAGACCCTGGCAGCGGACGAGACCACCGTCCTCCCGCAGGTTCCGAAGACCCTGGCAGCGGACGAGACCACCGTCCTCCCGCAGGTTCCGAAGACCCTGGCAGCGGACGAGACCACCGTCCTCCCGCAGGTTCCGAAGACCCTGGCAGCGGACGAGACCACCGTCCTCCCGCAGGTTCCGAAGACCCCGGCAGCGGACGAGACCACCGTCCTCCCGCAGGTTCCGAAGACCCCGGCAGCGGACGAGACCACCGTCCTCCCGAAGGTCCCCAAGGCCCCGGCAGCGGACGAGACCACCGTCCTCCCGAAGGTCCCCAAGGCCCCGGCCTCCGCCGCGGACAAGACATCCGTCCTCCCGAAGGTCCCGGCAGCGGATGAGACGGCCGTCCTGCCGCCGGTCCGCCCGGAACCTGCGGACCGCAGCCCGGCCGACCGCGTCCCGCCGGGCTTCTTCCGCCCGGAGACGACCCCCGACAACGAGCGCACCCGCGAACTCCCCGCGATCAACCCCGACAAGGCCCCTCCGGCCCGCCGCCCCCGCTCCGACTGGGCCGAGGAAACCCCCCTCGACGACCTCCCCACCCTGGCGGACGAACTCCTGGGCTCCCACGACGACGAAGACGGCCCGAGGGGCCGGTAGCCCCCGACGGGGCGCGCGGGCACGACGGCGCCGTTTCGCCTACCGGCGGGGGTGCGGGTAGGTAGGCGCCCGCGCCACCGTTGCGCCTGCGGCGGGCCGCGCCGACTCCGGCGGGGGTGCGGGTACGTCGGCGCCCGCGCCACCGTTGCGCCTGCGGCGGGCTTTTTCCCACCCACCCGCCCAATGCCGGTACGGATGCACGTGCGTCGGCACCCGCCCGCCCACACCCGGGCGTTCCCCAAGACGCTCCCGGAGGGCCCGGGCGCCGGAGCCCACCACCGGCCCGCACACCAACCCGGCAGAATGGACCCCGTGCGGTACCTGATCCTCGGCACCACGGAAGCACGTGACCCCTCCGGCGCCCCCGTCCCCCTAGGCGGCAGCCGGCTCCGCGCCCTGCTCGCCGCCCTCGCCCTCCACGCCGACCGCCCCGTCTCCGCCGATGCCCTCATCGCAGAGGTCTGGGGCCCGGACGCCGACCTCCCGCACGACGCGAGCGGCGCGCTCCAAGCGCTCGTCTCCCGTCTGCGACGTGCCCTGGGCAAGGACGTCGTGACCTCCGGCCCCGGCGGCTACCGCCTCCTCACCGGACCCGGTGACGTCGACCTCCACGTCTTCGAGCGGCTCGCCGCAGAAGGCGCCGCCGCCCTCGACGCGGGCCACCCGGAGACCGCCGCGAGCAAACTGCGCGAGGCACTCGCCCTGTGGCGCGGCCCGGCGTTCGCGGATCTGCCGGACCGGCGGTCGGCGGCGGCCCGCCCCGAGGCGCTGCGCCTCACGGCGCTGCACCGCAGGATCGACGCGGACCTGGCCTGCGGACGCGCCGCCGAGACGCTGCCGCAGCTGCGGGAGCTGGTCGCGGACCACCCGCTGGACGAGCCGTTCCACGTACAGCTGATCAGGGCGCTGCGCGCCGCGCACCGCTCCGCGGACGCGCTCGTGGCGTACGAACAGGCCCGCAGGGCGCTCGCGGACCAGTTGGGCGCGGACCCGGGCCCGGAACTCCGCGCGCTGCACGCCCAACTCCTGGCAACGGACGAACCACCCGCACAAACCATCCCCACCCGCACCCCCACCCCCGCACCACCACCCCAACCACTCAAAGCCCCGCAGGGAAACCTCCGCCCAAGACTCACGAGCTTCGTCGGCCGCGAGCTCGAACTCCTCGAAATCCGGGCCGACGTGGCGCAGTCGCGTCTGGTGACGCTCACCGGACCCGGCGGCTCCGGTAAGACCCGCCTCTCGGAAGAGGCGGGTGCGGCGCTGACCGGCTCGGACTACCCGGACGGGGTCTGGATCGCGGAACTGGCCCCGCTCGACCATCCCGAAGCGGTGCCGCAGGCGGTCCTGAGCGCTCTCGGCCGCCGGGACACGACGATCTTCGGCGTGGCCCGCGAGGGCATCAAGGGTTCGGCCGGCGGCGCGGGCGCCGACCCCGGTGATCCGACCGTGCGCCTGCTGGAGCACTGCGCGCACCGCCGGCTGCTGCTCGTGCTGGACAACTGCGAGCATGTGATCGGCGCGGCGGCCGAGTTGGCGGCCGAACTGCTCGCCGCGTGCCCCGGCGTCACGGTGCTGGCGACGAGCAGGGAGCCGCTGGGAGTGCCGGGCGAGACGGTGCGCCCGGTGGAGCCGCTGTCGCCGACGACCGCGCACCGGCTGTTCGCCGAGCGCGCCGCGGCCGTGCGCCCGGGGTTCGACCCGGAGCAGGACGTGGCGGCCGTCGACGAGATCTGCCGCCGGCTGGACGGTCTGCCGCTGGCGATCGAACTGGCCGCGGCCCGGCTGCGCATGCTGTCCCCGCGGCAGATCGCCGACCGCCTGGACAACCGGTTCCGCCTGCTCACCAGCGGCAGCCGTACGCTCCTGCCGCGTCAGCAGACGCTGCGCGCGGTCGTCGACTGGAGCTGGGACCTGCTGTCGGAGGAGGAGCACTCGGCGCTGCGCAGCCTGAGCGTCTTCGCGGGCGGCTGGACGCTGGCCGCCGCCGAGGCGGTGGTCGGCGGAGACGACGTCATCGAGCTGATCGGCCAGCTGGTCGACAAGTCCCTGGTGGTCGCGGCACAGCCGGACAAGAACAACGAGGACGACGGCACAGAGATCGGCACCAGCACCGGCACCTCGATCCAGACCGAGGACGGCGTCCGCTACCGCTTCCTCGAGACGATCCACGAGTACGCGGCCGAACGCGCCCAGGAGCGCCCGCAGGAGCTCGCGGCGGCCGCCCGCCGCCACACCCACTACTTCCGGCGGTTCGTGCGGACCGCCGACCCGGAGCTGCGCACCACCCGCCAACTGGTGTGGCTACGCCGGCTGGAGGCCGAGCTGGACAACATCCGCGCGGCACTCCAACGGGCGATCACGGCGCAGGACGAGGCGGACGCGCTGCCCCTGGCCGTCGACATGGGCTGGTTCTGGTGGCTGCGCAACTACCGGGAGGAGGGCGCCGGCTGGCTGGGACGGATCATCGAGATGAGCGAACCGGGCGAGCGGGACGACCCGTCCTTCTGGGCGCGGATGGACGCCCGGCTGCTGACGTTCTTCGTGAGTACGGACCACGCCTCGGAGGAGTTCCTCAACACCCGTCCGGTGCAGGAGACGGCCGCGCTGATCGCCGATGTGTACGGGGACGCGGGGGCGGCCTCGGCCCGCTTCCCTGGCCTGCTGTGGCCGATCGCGAGCTACGTCGGCGGCGGACGTCTGGCGATCCGCGAGTGCACGGACTCCGTCGTCGCCAACTGCCGTGAGTACGGGGACGACTGGGCGCTCGCGGCCGCCCTGATGTTCCGTACGCACGTCACCATCGACCTGCCCGGCGGACTGGCCCGTGCCACCGACGACTGGAACGAGCTGACGGTCCTCAGCGGCCGCGTCGGCGACCGCTGGATGCTCGCGCAGGTGCACGGCGCGCGCGCCGAGATGGAGGTCATGTGGGGCGAGTACGCGGCGGCCCGCGCCGACTTCGAGGCGGCGCTCCGGCTCGGCGAGGAGCTGGGCGCGCGCGCCGAGGGGCCGTTCCTCGTCGGGCGGATGGCCGAGCTGGCCATCCGTTCGGGTGATGACGCGGAGGCCGAGAAGCTCTGCCGCCGGGCCGAGGAGGGGGCGGAGCAGTTCGGGGTGATGGACGCGCGGAACTACGTCCGCGCCCTGTCCGCGTGGCTGTCGCTGCGCCGCGGCGATGTGCAGCGGGCCCGTGAGCTGTGCGTGCTGGCCCGTGACGAGGCGAGCCAGGGCACTCCGCCACCGGTCTTCGCGGTGGTTCTCGCCGGTCTCTTCGCCCGGATCGCGGCCGCGGAGGGCGATCCGCGGGACGCGCTGAACCAGGTCAGTGGCGCGGTGCGGCTGGGCATCGACACGGGCTCCACGGAGCCGATGATCGCGGGCCTGCTGGAGTACGGGTCCGAGCTCCTCGTCGAGCTGGGCGAGCCGGGGGCCGCCGCACGGCTGCACGGGGCGTCGTCGGCGCTGCGCGGGCCGCTGCTGCCGCGTACGGTCCCGGAGACGGTGAGCTTCCGCGGGGCGGAGGCGGGTGCGCGTGCCGTGCTGGGCGACGCCGGGTACGAGGCCGCGTACGCGGAGGGCGAGGGACTGGACCTGGAAGCCACGGCCGCCACCCTCGCGGCGGCGGCGGCCTCCGCCCCGGCCGCCACCCCTCGCGGCGGCGGCAGCCTCCGCCCCGGCCGCCCCTCGCGGCGGCGGCGGCCTCCCGCCCCGGCCCCCGCTTCCGCCACGGCCCCCGCTTCCGCCACCGTCGGGGAATAGCTCCGCACCGGTCACCGTTGCTGAATATTGATCATTCAAGCAATTTGGGAGTGTCCGTGAAGGTCGAGATCTACAGCGACATCGCCTGCCCGTGGTGCCACGTCGGCAAGGCCCGCTTCGAGCGCGCCCTCGCCGCCTTCCCGGGGGCCGCTTCCGTCGAAGTGGTCTACCGGCCGTTCCAGCTCGACCCGGCCGCTCCCGAGAAGCCGCAGCCGCACCGCGAGGTGCTGGCCGCCAAGTACGGGCCCCAGTCCCTCGCCATGGACGAGAAGATCACGCAGCTCGGCGCGGCCGAAGGCCTGACCTTCGACTTCGACACCGTCGTCGAGAACAACTCGCTGCTCGCCCACCGCCTGCTGCGTTTCGTGCTCGACACCTACGGCCACGCCGCGCAGGCGCGCCTCAAGGGCCGGCTCCTGGACGCCCACTTCGGCGAGGGTCTGGACATCGGCGACCGCGAGCGCCTCGCCGACGCCGCCGTGGCCGTCGGCCTCGACCGGGCGCCGGTCGCCGCGTTCCTCGCCGGCGACGACCTCGTCGACGAGGTGGCCGGGGAGATCGACGAGGCCCGGCAGCTCGGCATCACGGCCGTCCCGACCTTCGTCTTCGAGGGCACGTGGATGGTCCAGGGCGGCCAGGAGACGTCCACGTTCCTCCGCGCCCTGGAACAGGTCGCGAAGGAGACCGGAACGGTCGTGACGGACCAGGACGGCGGCGTGTGCGCCGATGGAGCCTGCGAGGTCCCGGCGAAGGACCACGACCACTGAGGCCGCCTGCCCTGCCGATGCCCTGCCGATCAGGAACGTCCCCTACTGGCAGCTGATCCTGGACTGGGCCCAGTCCGCCACGTTCACGAACTGGTAGCGCTCGGCGGACTCGACGACCAGCCGGATCGTCTTCTGCCCGGCGATCCCGACACTCACCGGCACCGCCGCGTCGCCCCCGCGCACCACCTGCGACCGCCACAGCCGCCCGTTGTCGCCGTAGACGGAGAAGCGGACCGCGCCCAGCCCCATGGTCATGTCGTCGGCACCGGCCAGTGCGTCGTACGTCGTGCAGCTGCGGTTGAGGTCGATGAGCACGGACGACGGGGAGCGCACGGTGATGCCGTGTTCGTACTCCTCGCCGGCGATGTTCAGGCCCCAGCGGTCCCAGACCCAGCTGCTGCGCCCGAGCCGCACCGTCGGCTTCGTGTTGTCACCGATCCCGCTCCACCCCAGCTGGTTGACCTGGAAGACCGTGGGAGCGGGGGGCGGCGAAGGAGTGGGTGTGGGGGTCGGCTCGGGCGTGGGCTTCGGGGCGGGTGACGGCGTGGGGGAGGGCGACGGCTTCGGCTTCGGCTTCGGCTTCGGCTGAGCAACGGGAACGGCGGGCTTCGGCGCCGGCGGCTTCGGTGCCACCCTCGGCGGCTCGGGGCTCGGCTTCGGCTTCGGGGGCGGCGTCGGCGGCGGTGTGGTGACGGGCGCCACCACCGCCGGCTTGGCCTGCGGCTTCGGCGCGGGCGCGTCATGCCCGATGTTCATCGCGGCGAACGCGATACCGGCGGCGGCGACCACCACGGCCGCCACGATCCCGGCCTTCACGGGCGCGCCGAGACCCTCGGCCGCGGCGCCTCCGCCGGCGGCGCCGGCTCCCGCCCCGCCACCCGACGCGGCACCCGTGGCGGCGGCTGCCGCACCTCCGGCGGCACTCGCCACTCCGACACCCGCCACGATGCCGGCCACCTTCGCCGCGTACGCGGCGGCGAACCAGCCGATGACCGCGACCGGCAGCAGGCCCTTGAGCGCCGAGTTGACATCGGCCAGCTCCAGCGCCGCCGCCCGGCACCGTTCGCACTCCTTGAGGTGCTTGCTCAACTCCCGGTCCGCACGCATCCGCAGACCGCCGCGCGCATGCGCGCCCAGCCGGTCGGCGTAGCGCGCGCAACTGCCCCCGGTGGTCAGCATCGAGCTCACGTGCGCCTGCAGATAGGCCTGCCGCAGACCCTCGCGGGCCCGGTGCGCCAGTACTGCCGTGGCGTTGGCCGTCAGGCCGAGCAGCGGGGCGATCTCGCTCGGCGACTCCTCCTCGACGGCGGTGTGCCACAGCACCGTCTGCCACCGCTCGGGCAGCGTACGGAACGCCCGGATGGCCAGCGACTGCTCGGCGTCGTGCATGGCGCGGACGTCCGCGCCCAGGTCCAGCGTGTCCTCGTTCGTGGACGAGCCCGCCGCCGACACCGCGAACACCGCGAAGTCCTCGACGAGTTGCTCGCGCCGGGCGGTGTTGCCCCAGGACGCGGCGACGCGCCGGACCGTCGTCAACAGGTAGGCGCGCACCGCCGAGTCCGGACCGCTGCCGCCGCGCACCGCCTGGAGCGTGCGCGCGAAGACCTCGCCGGTCAGGTCCTCGGCGGTGTGCGCGTCCCGGCAGCAGCTGCGGGCATAGCGGCGTACCGAATCGGCGTGCCGCCGGTACAGCTCCTCGTACGAGCTGTCGTCACCACCGCGTACCCGGGCGACCAGATCGGCGTCCGACAGCGGTACGTGGGACTCCGGTTCACGCTGCTCGGGAACCCGGCGCGATGGCAGTCCGCCGCCCGCTTCCGCACTTGCAGCAGCGTTCGACTCGCCGTTTGCCTCGTCCACCGCGCCAGGGTGTCACACCATGTGCATCCCGAGATATGCCGCGACAGGGAACCACTCGTCCGGGGAGCCTTCGCTCACCGGTCCTTCACCATTGATCGCCTTTTCACCCGGTCTACTCGGCCGGGGCCGTGCTCCAACTGAGCGTGGACGGGGCCGAAGGGCCCTCCGCGGCCGCGGAGGACGGGCGTGAGCGCAGTCCGTCCAGCAGGATCTCCAGCAGCCGTGCCGACGCCGCCGCCTGCTGTGCCGGATCGGGCAGCGAGGGCGCCGCGGTGGCTATCACCAGCAGCACGTCTGCCACCGAGACATCACCCCGCAGTTCGCCCGCCGCCCGCGCCCGGTCGACGAGCTGGCCGACGACCTCCAGCAGCGCGGGAATCCCGGTGTCGTCCGCTTCCCCGGCACCGTCGGGAACGGCCGCGTCGAGCACCGGAGCCGAGCCGGCCGACGTGCCCGCCGACGTGCCGAGGGAAGTGCCGGATGATCCGTCGGCCGGCGGATCGGCCACCGGCGCCGGATCCGCGAGTCCTGTCGACGGTTCGCCCGGCTCCACCGCCACGCTCAGCGGCGCCCGCTGCTGCGGAACCCGCGCCGCCTCGTCCGACAGCCCGGAATGCGCGGGCAGCCCGGACAGTGCGGAAACAGCCGCCTCGACGGCGAACCCGGATCCACCGGAGCCGCCTGGCGCCGCCGGCACCCCGGACACCCCGGTCCTGACCCGCAGCACCTGCGGCGGCAGCAGCCGCCCGGCACCCGAGGCCACCGAGGTCCGCAGGAAGCGCGCCAGCGCCGACCACGCCTCGTTCTCCTGCCCGAGAGCGGTCCTCGCCTGCTCGGTCAGCCGGGAGGTCTCCTCCTCGGCGATCCGCCGCACCAGTACGTCCTTGCTCGGGAACCGCCGGTACACGGTGCCGACGCCGACGCGCGCACGGCGTGCCACGTCCTCCATCGGCGCCCCGTAGCCCAGCTCCCCGAACACCTCACGCGCGGCCCTCAGCACATGTTCCAGATTGCGCTGGGCGTCCACCCGCAGCGGGGTCGCGCGGCTGCTGCCGCCGTTACCCTCCGCGCCTGCCGCTACCGTCCATTGAGAGTCCTGAATGTGCATATGTGTATCCCCCGGTTATGACGTCTCCCCCCGGAGACTCCCCACCCGTAATGATCATCGGCGCACGACGAACGTACCCCGATGGAGTACGAACATAGTTGAGCCGAGGTCAGGAAAGAAGGGGGTCCGTTCCGCCCGGCGCGTCCCCGATCGGAGTAGCGGGTCCGACTGTTCTTCTTTCACCGGCTTTGCCCGGTCAACGACACATCCCTGACCTGCCGGATCCGGGTATCCGGTGAATCACTGCGGTACGCCCTGTGGACAAACGTCCTTCATCCATTGCGTCATGGAGCAATGACGGAGTCGGCAGCCCAGTCAAGAGCCAGGACCAGCCCGCGCATTCTCGTGATCGGCGGGGGATACGTCGGTATGTACACCGCCCTGCGCCTGCAGCGGAAGCTGAAGCGCGGCGAAGCGGAAGTGATCGTCGTCGACCCGCAGCCCTATATGACCTATCAGCCGTTCCTCCCCGAGGCGGCCGCCGGGTCGATCTCCCCCCGGCACGTCGTGGTGCCGCTGCGGCGGGTGCTGAGCAAGTGCCAACTGGTGGTGGGCGAGGCGACGCACATCGACCACGCCAAGCGGGTCGCGACCGTGGCGACCCTGGCCACCGAGGAGGAGGGCACCTCCGGGATCGAGATCCCGTACGACCACCTCGTCCTCGCCCCCGGCTCCGTCTCCCGCACGCTGCCCATCCCGGGCCTCGCCGAGTTCGCCATCGGCTTCAAGACCGTCGAGGAAGCCATCGGCCTGCGCAACCACGTCCTGGAGCAGCTCGACATCGCCTCCTCGACCCGCGATGTCGACGTACGGGACGCCGCGCTCACCTTCGTCTTCGTCGGCGGCGGCTACGCGGGCGTCGAGGCACTCGCCGAGCTCGAGGACATGGCCCGCTACGCCACGCGGTACTACCACAACCTGCGCCCCGAGGACATGAAGTGGGTGCTCGTCGAGGCCACCGAGAAGATCCTCCCCGAGGTCGGTGAGGAGATGGGCAAGTACGCCATCCGGGAGCTGCGCGCCCGCAACATCGACCTGCGGCTCGGCACCCGGCTGGACTCGTGCGAGAACCGGGTCGCGGTCCTCTCCGACGGCACGCGGCTGCCCACCCGCACCGTCGTCTGGACCGCGGGCGTCAAGCCGCACCCGATCCTCGCCGCCACCGACCTGCCGCTGAACGAGCGCGGCCGGCTCAAGGGCACCGCCACCCTCATGATCGACGGCGTCGAGGGCGCCTGGGCGGCCGGCGACGCCGCGGCCATTCCGGACCTGACGGCGGAGGAGCCCGGCAAGGAGTGCGCCCCCAACGCCCAGCACGCCGTCCGCCAGACCAAGGTGCTGGCCGAGAACATCCTCGCGTCGCTGCGCGGACAGCCGATGAAGGAGTACCGGCACAAGTACGTCGGATCCGTCGCCTCTCTCGGCCTGCACAAGGGCGTCGCCCACGTCTACGGACGCAAGCTCAAGGGCTATCCCGCGTGGTTCATGCACCGGACCTACCACCTCAGCCGGGTGCCCACGTTCAACCGCAAGGCGTGGGTGCTCGCCGAGTGGACACTGTCCGGTCTTTTCAAGAGGGAAATCGTTTCGCTGGGCTCGCTGGAACACCCGCGCGCCGAGTTCGAACTGGCCGCGGGAGGGCTCCCCAAGCCGGACGCGCCCTGAGCCACGCGATTCCCCCCGGGCCGCGGGTCGGCCACACTGGGCGTGTGACCATGTGTGCGCCAGCACCTGCAAAGCGTGACAAATACGAGGAATCGGACGTTTGCTGAATTCTCCCGGGGAGCGACCCCCCGTACCCCCGCGCGGAGCCAGGCGGTCCGGGCTGCCCCGAACAACGCCGCGAGGTGGAGCTCGGTGAACCTCACCCGCTGGAGCGCCCGGCTCCCCGGCACGC
Source organism: Streptomyces sp. So13.3 (assembly GCF_005860785.2). NCBI lineage: Bacteria > Bacillati > Actinomycetota > Actinomycetes > Kitasatosporales > Streptomycetaceae > Streptomyces > Streptomyces sp. So13.3. Next base: position 5,284,214 of record NZ_CP048835.1, read on the forward strand.
AGCGCCGTACGGCCGCGGCCGGGCGTACGCCCGACGCCGCACCCGCCGCCCCGAACGCGCCGACGGCCGGCGGAGCCGTGCCCGCGGCCCGCGCCGAGCACCCGGAAGCGCCGGCGTGCGCCGTCGACGCGCTCTCCGTCCACGACGTCCTCAGCCAGGTCCCGGCACTGATCGCCATCACCTACGGCGCCGCGCACCGCATCGCGTACGTCAACGAGGCGTACACCGAGGTCTTCGGCGCCCGCAGAACGGGTGAACCCGCCCGCGAAGGACTTCCCGAGCTCGACGAGCTCGGGCTGCTCCCGCTCATGGACCAGGTGCACCGCAGCGGCAAACCGCGCACCGTCAAGGCGCGCAAGGTCACCCTCCCCGACCGGGACCGCTACTTCACCTTCACCTGCACGCCGGTGCACACCGGCGCGGGCCACGACGGCACACCGGGCGCCCCCGGCGCGCCAGGCACCCACGGCGCCGCGCACACCACCGCTCACAGCGCCGCCCACGGCACCCAGGACGTCCCCGAGGCCAAGCGCGGCGTCCTGGTCTTCGCCGCCGACGTCACGGACCAGGTACAGGCCGCCGAGCGCCTCCGGGAGAGTGAACGCCGGCTGCACGCCACCGCCGTCACCCTCCAGCGCAGCCTGCTGCCGCAGGAGCTGGAGCAGCCCGACGATCTGCGGGTCGCCGCCACGTACCAGCCCGGCGGCACCGACGCCGCGGTCGGCGGCGACTGGTACGACGTGATCACCCTCGGCGCCGGTCGCACGGCGCTCGTCATCGGCGACGTCATGGGCCGCGGCGTCCGCGCCGCCGCCGTGATGGGCCAGCTCCGCACCGCGGTCCGCGCCTACGCGCGGCTCGACCTCCCGCCGCACGAGGTCATCCAGCTGCTCGACGGCCTCGCCTCCGAGATCGACGCCACCCAGATCGCCACCTGCGTCTACGCGGTCCACGACCCCAGCGAGGGGCGGCTCTCGTACGCCACCGCCGGCCATCTGCCGATCCTCGTCCGCGACCCCGAGGGCCAGGTGCACCGCACCGACGAGCCGACCGGCCCGCCGCTGGGCACCGGCGGCTGGGTGCACACCTCCGGATCCATCCCGCTCGGCCCCGGCTCCATGGCGGTGCTCTACACCGACGGCCTGGTCGAGCGGCGCGGCGAGGACATCGACGTCGGCATCGACTCCCTGATGAGCGCCTTCGCCGGCGCCACCGGCACCCCACAGGTCATCTGCGACCGGCTGCTGCGCGCGCTCGGCGTGACCTCCGAGCACGACGACGACGTCGCCGTCCTGGTCCTGCAGTACCCGGACCACACCGGCGCCGACGCCGAGCTCTTCCGCAACGCCTCGCTGGAACTCCTCGGCGGCATCGAGGCGGCGCCCCGCGCCCGCGCCTTCGCCACCGGCGTCCTGTCCAGCTGGCGCTTCCCCGCGGAACTGCGCGACCTCGGCGTTCTCGCCGCCAGCGAGCTGGTCGCCAACTCGCTGCAGCACGGCACCCCGCCGATGAAGCTCCGGCTCCGGCGCACCGACCGCCGGCTCATCATCGAAGTCACCGACGGCGACGACCACCTGCCGCGCCGCCGCCGCGCGGAGCCGGCCGACGAGGCCGGCCGCGGCATCTCGATCATCGCCACGATCGCCTCCAGCTGGGGCTCCCGCCGGACGCCCGGCGGCGGCAAGGCCGTCTGGTGCGAGTTCGCCCTTCCACGCGCCTGAGAACGACAGCTGCCCCGGCCGATCGGCCGGGGCAGCGTCCTACTCAGTCTTCGCCGTCTTCGCGGTGTGCGAAGGGGGCGTTCCTCGGCCGCTCAGCCCCCGACGGAGGCCTCGACCGGCCGGCCGGTCACCAGCGGGCGGTCGGCCGCCAGCGGCTCACGCGGCGCCGGAACGACGGCGTGCGGGTTGTCCTGGGCGGGAGTGAGCCCGCGGCCCATCCGCAGCGCCAGCCACGTGATGCCGAGCGAGAACGCGATCAGCATGCCGATGTAGGCACCCCACATCCCGGCCCCGGCCATCAGCCCGCCCACCGCCGGCCCGACCGCGAGGGCGAGCTGCTTCACGAGGGCGAACGCCGAGTTGTACTGCCCGATCATCCGCGCCGGCGCCAGATCGGCGACGAGCGGAGCGACGGTCGGCGACAGCATCGCCTCGCCGAGCCCGAAGAGCGCGTACGTGGAGATCAGCGTCACCGTCGCCACCGCGTGGCTCCCGTGCAGCAGACCCGAGACACCCGCCGCGACCCAGGCGACCGTCCAGATCAGCCCGACCGCCGCGATGACCCGGCTGCGCCGCCGCCGCTCGATCTTCTTCAGGATCAGGAACTGCGCAGCGACGATGACGGCCGTGTTCGCCGCGAGGGCGATTCCGAGCGTCGCCGGCTGGATGCGGGTGACCTCGGTCGCGAAGGCCGCCAGGCCCGACTCGAACTGTCCGTAGCAGGCGAAGAACATCACGCCGCCGAGCACGCACAGCTGCACCATGGCCCGGTCCCTGACCAGCATCCGCCAGCCGCCCGGGGCCTTGTCCGTCGGTGCGCACTCGATGCGCGACGTCCTCGGCAGCCGCACGGTGCAGACCACCGCGCCGAGCACCAGGAACATCACGGCCTCGATCGAGAACAGCAGCGTGAAGCTGCCGGGCCGCGAGGTGTCGACCATCAGGCCGCCGATGAGGCCGCCGATGCCCAGACCGAGGTTGTTGAGGAAGAACTGCGTCGCGAAGGCCCGCGAGCGGGTCTTGGTGGTGGAGCACCACACGATGAGTGTGGCGAGCGACGGCGCGATGATCGCGACCCCGGCGCCCATGACGGCCGACGCCGCGACCACGGTCACCGCGGTCGACGCGAGGCCGAAGCCCATCGCGCCGATGGCGGCGAGCACCGCACCGGTCATGGCCACGGGCAGCGGCCCTCGCTGGTCGATGGCCCGGCCGGTGAACGGCAGCACGCAGAGCGCGGCCACGGCATAGGCGGCCAGCACCACCCCGGCCGTCGTCGCACCAAGATCCCGTACCTGTGCCACGTAAATGAACAGGAACGGGACCGTGAAGCCGTTGCCGAACGCGCTCAGCGCGTTGCCCAGCTGGATCCGGCGCAGAGCCGCGCCCATCTCGGTGGTCACACTCACCTACCTCGGTTGTCGTTGAGTCTCGAAGACTTCAAAGTTAAAGTTAGAAGCTAAAGAGTACACACAGAAGGGCTTTAGCGCCAAGCCGTTACGTGCCATACTCGGGCCATGCCCGCAGCAGACGGTCCCGCCAGTCCCCCGCAAGAGCTGGACCTCG